>CAVUFC010000001.1:0-50293 GCA_963740605.1 uncultured Solirubrobacteraceae bacterium
AGGCCGTCGCGCTGGGGCCACTGCAAGCCGTCGCGCCGAGCCGCGCCCGACTGCTGGTCGTCGTCCATCTCGATAGCGCCGCGGCTGTCGGCGGGGTGGCTACAGACCGCTCCATTTCGTCGCGGAGCAGCAATCTCGACCTGCGCGCCTGCTCGTCGTCCAAAGGAACCGTGGGACCATCTTCCTCGGCGCGGGGCGGGTGACCGAGAACCGAATCGAACCCGCAAGCCTCAACGGTGAAGCCGTCCTGTGGTCTCGGCCAAGCCCGTTTCGGCGTCGCAGGTTGCACCGAGCAATGGGTCGGTCGTAGGCTCGCGGCCGGGTGTTGGAACCGTGGTGCTCCCCGCCTCAGCCAAGTGTCGCTCCCTTGCGCCGGTTACACGAGTAGCGCACAGCAACCTTAGGTTCTCGATTGTGGACGCGCCACCCATGGAGAATGGGATGTCGTGGTCGTACTGGATCTCGAACGCGCTTCCACACTCGACGCAGCGGCCGGGGTCCCGGCGGAACACCGCCTGCTTCACCTCCGTTGGGATCGCCGAGCGTTCGCGTTGGGCGGGCGGACAGTCCGGCCAGTACCTTGGAGTTCCCCCGTTTCGCCGGAAGGGTTGAGCTTTCGCGGGAACCTACTTGCTGATCTGATCGGGTCGGTGTGCGAGCCGCGTAGCGGCGAGGCCTGCTCCGGGCGGCGATGAGAGTTCTGTTCTCGTAGTCGGCCGGCGAGAGCATCCCGAGCGTCGAGTGCCTCGCCGTGGGTTGTAGAAGACCTCGATGTAGTCGAAACTCGCCGGAGAGCTCGCGCCGGGTCGGCCAGGAGCGGCGGTGACGAGCTCCTTCTTGAGCGTCGCGAAGAAGCTCTCGGCGACGGCGTTGTCCCAGCGTCGCCCCGGGAGCCCATCGAGCGGGCGATGCCGGCGTCGCGGCAGGCTGGCCGAAGCCCAGCGACACAAATTGCATGCCCTGGTCGGAGTGAAGGACCAGCCCGGGCTTCGGGCGGCGTCGCGCGACGGCCATCTGCAGCGCGTCGACGACGAGCTCGGCGCGCATGTGATCGGCCATCGACCAGCCGACGATGCGGCGGCTGTAGGCGTCTTGGACGGCGGCGAGGTACAGCCAGCCCTCCCAGGTCCGAGGTAGGTGATGTCGGCGATCCAGAGCACGGTCGGGCGCGCCGGCCGGAAGCGCCGTTCGACGAGGTCGTCGGCGACGCGGACGCCGGGCACGCGGATCGTCGTCCGGCCGCGCTTGCGGGCCACCAGCCGCTGAGATCCCGGCCGCGCGCATCAGCCGCTCCACGCGCTTGCGCGAGACACGGATCCCGTGCGCGAGCCGCAGGTCGGCGTGGATCCGCGGCGAGCCGTAGACGCGCGCGGTTCTCGTCGTGGATCTGCTTGATCTTCTCGATCAGCCACGCGTCGGCGAGCGCCCGGTCCGACGGCGCACGGCGTCGCCCACTCGTAGTAGCCCGAGCGGCGAACGCCGAGCAGCCGGCAGCTCACAGAGACCGGGGTGCTGGCCTTCTCCGCCGAGATCATCCGGTAACGCTCACCGGGTCTCGGTCTCCGCTGCGAAGAAGGCCGCGGCTCGTTTGAGCAGATCGCGCTCCTGCTTGAGCCGGGCGTTCTCGCTCCGCAGCCGGCGCAGCTCGTCGCGCTCCTCGCTGGTCAGCCCGTCGTCGCGCTCGTGGCGGTCGACCTGGTCTTGGCGGCGCCAGTTTCGCAGCGTCTGCTCGGACACGCCCAGGCTCTCGGCCAGCTCGCGCGGCGTGCGCCCGGCGCGCAGCATCTGGATCGCCTCGCTACGGAACTCAGGCGGGATATGCGGGTCGGGTCTTGGGCACGATGGACACCATCCTTTCGCGGCTTGCGCTCGCAAGCCTTCAGGTGTCCGGAAAAGCGGGGGAACTCCATCGTTGAGGAAGGGAATCGTTGGCGTCGCCGTCGAGGAGGCATGCGACGTCGTGCCACTCCTCTAGTCCGCTCTCGACGCGAGCTGCCGCGGGCGGTGTCGTCGTCGCGCGGTCTACGGTCGCCGCCTACGTCAGCAGGTGCGCACAAAAGTGCGCGGGACGACTGCGAAGGACCGGTCCTTCCTTCCCATAGGCCCATGGGAAGGGTTACGGTCGCATCTTGATGTCCGGAGCCTTGGAACCTCGGCTGGGAGGCGATAGCTGCACTCGGTGCGGCTGTGGCCGCTCCCTTGAGCGTCCTGGCCGTCATCTTCTCCGCCCGTGCGGCCACGGCGGCCGTACGAGCGGCAAGAGCGGCGGAGGACCAGCTGAGGGCGCAGACGATGCCGGTCGTCGTCGAGGTTCCGTTGGGCGGCGACCTCCCGCCGGGGGAGACAGTGAGCTCATGGCGGCCACGAGATACCCATCGCACGGGAGGGTGAGGTCGTCTTCTCGGCGCCAAGGGAAGGATCGGACCCGGCACGCATCTCAGTTCCGGTTCAGAACGTCGGCACGGGGCTGGCGGAAGTCAAGGACGCTGTCCTTAAGTCGATGGCCAGGACACACGGGTCAGCCTGATCCCAGTCGGGTCGTGGACCGTGGAGGAGGGGTGGAAGAGGATGACGACAAGCTCGTACCGTCCCCGATGTACCTGCCACCGCTGGGGCGCGCCCGACTCGCTAGAGAGATCATGCACCACTCAGGAGGAGTCTGGGACCGAATCGCGGAGGCGGCAGAGGGTGGCCATAACGTGAGCTCGCGTATTGAGTACGCCGATGCCGCCGCCAGGGCGCGCTACGTGACCACTCTGCGGCTCTACCGGGCTGAGGACACAACTTGGCGCATTGTCCGCCAGGACACGAGCCAAAAGTCGGTTGACTACGACGCGCAGCCAGGCGAAGATCGCGGCGCGGTCGGGCTGGGTGCGCAGCATGATCGTCCAAGCGGTCTGGCAGGCGTCTTCGATCAGCTCGCGCGGGGCGTTGACGGCGCGGGCAACCGCGCGCTGGAGGTTGCGGTGATGGCGGCGGTAGAGGTCGGCTTCGTCGCCGCGGGGCGGTGCAGGTGCGGGGGTGGTGATCACGGCGGGCTCCGTTCGGTCGGGCTGCTTGCGCCCCGCCTTGCGGGCGATGCCGGCCGGCGCCCGGCCCACGGGCGCACGGAAACCGTTGGCGGGCCGGCTCGCCCGACACTGGGGCAGCGAGCAGCCGCGACCGCGCGGCCTCCGGCTCAGGCCGCCTGCTCGGTCTGCTCGGCGCTCGCGTCCGAGCCGTCGCTCAGGGCGTCCTCGATCCGCCGCGCGATGTCATCGATCGTCTGCGCGTACTCGCGGATCGCGTCCAGCGCGCCGTCTTCGCCCCAGCCGGCGATGTAGGGGATCGACTCGCCGCCGACGTCGAGTCCGGCGGAGGAGCAGACGACGTAGGTGACGCAGTCGACGAGCACCTCGGCCTTCTCGCGCCCGTACTGGCCGTAGCCGAGGCCGAGCGCGTGAGCGAGCTCGTGGATCAACGTGCGGACCTGCCGGTTGGCGGGGCCGGCAGCGACGACGATCTGCCGGCGCTTGCGATCGCACCAGCCGCCAGGGCCGTCGTCCGGGAGTTCGCGGGTCTCGACGCGGTAGCCCAGCTCGCGAGCGAGGTCGTGCAGCGCGGCGATCAGGTGCTGGTGGCTGTCGCCTTCGATCGGCTGCGCCGGCGGCGTGAGCGGGACCGGCTCGACGCCAGGGAGCGGGTCGGTCATCGAGACGTCGAAGACCGGGACAGTGCGGAAGAAGATGCGCTTCTCGCCGGTCTCCTCGCCCGCGTCGTCGCGCTGCTTGACCGCGACCGGGGCGAGGATCTTGATGGCGGTCTGGCCCTTGCGTACGCAGCGGTTGAGCGCGAGGAAGGCGCGGAAGCCGGCGACGTAGGTGGGGGTGATGCCGCGGGCGTGGCACTCGCAGGCGATCAACCACTGGTTGCGCAGGCTGTAACGGGACAGGCCGTTGGTAGCGCGGACGCGGATCCAGCGCTGCCAGCCGTCGCTGGTCAGCAGCGCGCGGGCGGCCTGCTCGATGCGCTCGCGATCGGCGTGGCGTCGCGCGTCTCGCTCGGCTTCGGTTAGGCGACGGCGGTTTCGATGGCGCGGCATCGTGGGTGCTCCTTGGGTTCGCGTGGCCCGCCCGGCTGGCGGGCCGATCCCCCGCCACCCGCACGCGCGCCAGCGCGTGCCATCCTCGGGTGGCGGGTCGGCCCGTCAGCCGGCGCCGTCCTCGCGCGCCAGCAGCGCCTCGTAGACCCCCAGCACCGTCCGCAGCTTCGCGACCGCGGACTCGCCGAACTCGCTGCGACGGCGATCAGGTCGTGCGCGCACGGCGCCTCGCCGCGCTCGCGCCGCTCGACGTACCGGCCAACCAGCGCCGCGATCGCGAGGTCCTGCTCGCTGAGCGGCTCGCGCTCGAACCGCTCCAGGTCGTCGCCGGCGCTCATGACACCCTCGCCGCGAGCTCGGCGATGACGCCGCAGGGGCCGGCAGCGGGGATCTGATCCCAGATCGCAGCCTGGCGCAGGTAGTCGGCGACGATCGCTTCCAGCTCGGCCATGACGGTGAGCTCGCGCTCGATCACGTAGCGCCGGCCGTTCCCGTCGGCGGGGTGGTCGACCAGGCGCACGACGCCGAGCAGGCGCTGGCCGTAGATGACGCGCTCGCCGCTGCCGACCCGGTAGCGGCCGAGCTCGACGCGCTCGCCGCTGCGAGGTGAGGTCGCCGTGCTCACGAGTCGCGTCCCTTCCAGGTCGCGGTGACTGGCGACGTGTGGCTATTCGGGTCGCCGGAATAGGCCGTCTCGTGATTGGTGTGGGAGCTGTGCATGGCCCCGCGAAGGGCGGGCCGGCGACGGGCCGGAACCCGACCGCCAGGGAGGGCGCGCCAGCGAGCCCGAAGGGCTTGAAGGCCCGTTCGCCGGTCCGCCAACGTGGGGGTCTGCCAGCACCCACACCGGCGAGCGCCGGGTTCGGCCTGGGTCAGGAACTGGGCGGGTGAGAAGCGGAGCGCCGCCCGGAGGGCGGCGTGGAGCGGATCATTCGCCGGCGCGTCGCCGGTATGGGATCAGCTGCTGCGGACACGCTCGGGGTGTATGCCGGTTAGCCCCCCGTCACCGGCACACATCACCGAACCAGGCTTGCGGCACACCCCTCCGCCGCTTGGCAGCGAAGTGCCTGCTCAGGGCAATGAGCGTGTCGGTGGGGGTTCGGGCTGCGGGACGGAGATCTGAGTCAGAACCCGACCGCCTGCCGGATCAGGACGACGTGGGTGCGCCGGGCTCGTCCTAGTGGATCTCGAGGATCTTGCCGATGTAGCTCCCACGCCCGTAGCCCCCGAGGAGTTGGTCGCAACCGAGGGCCGTGGGGGATGCGCGCGAGGACGGCCCGCGCGCCGCGTTCAGGTCTTCCACGACCTCGGTGCCGAAAGCCGCGCGCTTCGAGTGCGGCGACGGTCGTCGCGAGCGTCTCGTCGTCGGGCATGGCGGTGAAGCGGGCGATGCTCTCCATCGGTGTCTGCATGATCCGGCAACGAACGGGCGACGCCGGAGGGCACAGCTACGCCCTGACCTCCGCGATGCGCCGTCGTAGGAAGCGGCGCTCGTGCTCGGTGTGCGCGAGCTCGAGGGCGCGCTCGTACTCGCTACGCGCCTCGCCGGCCCGGCCAAGCCGGCGCAGCAGGTCGGCGCGCGTCGAGTGGAAGTACTGGTAGCTGTCGAGGCCGAGGCGGTCGACGAGGGCGAGCCCTGCCGCTGGTCCCTCTGCCTCGGCCACGGCGATCGCCCGGTTGAGCTCCACGATCGGTGAGCCGGTCAGCCGGGCGAGCTCGCCGTAGAGCGCGGCGATCTGGGGCCAGTCGTGCGGCTCGTCCAGGTGCAGCGACGCGATCGCCGCCTGGACGACGTATGGCCCGGCGCCGCGAAGCGCGAGCGAGCGATCGAGCGCCGCACGCCCGCGGGAGATCGCCGCCGCGTCCCAGCGCGAGCGGTCCTGGTCCGCGAGCAGCACGAGCTCGCCCTCGTCGAACCGGGCCGCGTGGCGCGCATCGTTCAAGAGCATCAGCGCGTGCAGGCCGTGCACCTCGGGCTCATCGGGCATGAGCTCGCTGAGCGCCGCGCCGAGCCGCAGCGCCTCTGCGGCGAGGTCGACGCGGCCGCTGTAGCCCTCGTTGAAGATCAGATAGACGACCGCGAGCACCGCGGCCAGCCGCTCCGGGAGCAAATGGCCGGCAGGCACGCGGAACGGAATGCCGGCATCGCGGATCTTGCGTTTCGCGCGCGACAGCCGCCGCTTCATCGTCTCCTCGGCGACCAGGAAAGCGCGGGCGATCTCCTCGGTGGTCAGCCCGCCGAGCGCACGCAACGTCAGCGCGATCTGCGCCTCGACCCCAAGCGCGGGATGGCAGCAGGTGAAGATCAGCTCCAGCCGCTCGTCGGGAAAGGTCGTCTCCTCCATCACGTCCTCCACGGCCTCTGGCACCTCGAGAAGGCGTGTCTTCTCGGCGAGCACCCGGTCGCGGCGCAGGCGGTCGATCGCGCGGTTGCGGGCCGTGACGGTCAGCCAGGCGCCGGGGTTGGAAGGGGTGCCGTCGCGCGGCCAGCGCTCGGCGGCGGCCGCGAACGCCTCCTGCGCCGCTTCCTCGGCGAGGTCGATGTCACGCAGCAAGCCGACCAGGTTGGCGACGACGCGGCCCCACTCGTCGCGGAAGACCTGCTCGAGCAGCGCTATCTCTCCACCAGGGGGCGCACCTCGATCGCGCCGCCCAGTCGCGCCGTGGGGATCCGCGCGGCGATCTCGAGCGCCGCATCGAGATCGTCCGCCTCGACCAGGGCAAAGCCGCCGACGTGCTCCTTCGCGTCGATGAACGGGCCGTCGGTGAGCAGCATCTGGCCGTTCTCGACGCGCACGGTCGTCGCGGTCTCGACCGGCTGCAGCCGCGCGCCGCTCACGACCTCCGGCAGCCGGCCGAGAGCGAGGAACTCCTCGCGGATCGCCTGCTGCTCGTTCGCGGGCAACCGCTCCGCCGCTTCGATCGCCCCCGCCGGATAGATCTGGAGCAAGTACCTCATCGCGTCCTCCTTTCGTGCGCATGTTCTCGCAGACGCGACGAACGTGACTCGCGCAAGGGGACAGCCCTGGCTCACGCATCGCCTCGTCGCCGGCGTTCACTCCCAGCAACGAGCCGCTGTCCCCTCCGGCGCCGCGCGTTCGTCGCCTCCCAGAACCGAACGCCGAAAAGGAGACCCCAGATGAACATGAACGAGCGTAGGAAATGGCTGGTGCTCGCGGTGACCGTGGCTGCGCAGTTCATGGTCATCGTGGACGTCTCGGTCGTGAACGTCGCCCTGCCGGCGATCCAGCACGACCTGCACTTCTCCCAGGACAACCTGCAGTGGGTCATCACCGCCTACGCGATCCTGTTCGGCGGCACGCTGCTGCTGGGCGGCCGCCTCGCCGATCTGCTCGGGCGCAGGCGACTGTTCATGGCCGGCGTGGCGGTGTTCACCGTCGGCTCGCTGCTTTCCGGGCTGGCCTGGTCGGCAGGCGCGCTGATCCTCACCCGCGCGCTGCAGGGCCTGGGCGGCGCGCTGCTCGCCCCGGCCGCGCTCTCGATCATCGTCACCACGTTCCGCGAGGGACGTGACCGCAACAGGGCGCTCGGCGTCATGGGCGCCGCCTCCGGCAGCGGTGGCGCCGTCGGCGTGCTGCTCGGCGGCATCCTCACCTCGGACCTCAGCTGGTCGTGGATCTTCTTCGTCAACCTGCCGGTCGGCGTGGCCGTCCTCTCCGTGAGCCCGCGGCTGCTGAGCGAGAGCCGAGCCGAGCTCTCGCACCGGCACTTCGATGTCACCGGCGCCGCCTCGATCACCGCCGGCATGATGGTGCTGGTCTACGCGATCACGCGAGCGAGCCAGCACGGCTGGGGCAACGGCCTCACGGTCGGCCTGCTCGCGGCCGCCGCCGCGCTGATCGTGGCCTTCGTGGCGATCGAGGCCCGCTCGCCCGCGCCGCTGCTGCCGCTGCGGATCTTCCGGGCGCGGACGCTCTCGGCCGCCAACGCGACCTCGGCGATGGTCGGAGCGGCCGCGTTCGGGCAGTTCTTCCTGCTCGCGCTCTACCTGCAGCAGGTCCTGGGCTACTCGGCGGTCAAGACCGGCGTCGCGTTCATCGCGATCACCGTCACGATCGTCCTGCTCTCGAACCTCGCCCAGTCGCTGACCACGCGGCTGGGCGCGCGCCCGGTGCTGTCCGCCGGGCTGCTGCTCACCGCAGCCGGCGGAGCGCTGTACGCCCAGATGCCGGCCGGCGGGCACTACTTCTGGGACGTGTTCCCCGGGCTGCTCGTCAGCGGGGTCGGGCTCGCGTTCACGTTCGTGCCAGTGATGATCGCCGGCCTGACCGGCGTCCAGCCGGCCGACGCCGGAGTCGCCTCGGGGCTGCTGAACACCAGCCGGCAGATCGGCGGCGCGATCGGGCTGGCCGCCGTGACCACGATCGCCTCGACGGCGGCCGGCCACTACGCCGACAGCCACGCGGTGCTCGCCTCCAGCGGCCCGGCGCTGACGCACGGCTTCCAGGCCGCGTTCTACGCGCTGATCGGCGTGGCGCTCGTGGGCGCGGCGATCGCCGCCGTGTTCATCGAGCCCAAGCCGAAGGCCATTCGCCAGAACGAGCCGGCCATCAACGCAGAGCCGGCACTCGACCTCGCCGCCTAAGCAGGTGGGGGAGCCGCATGCGGCTCCCCCACCGACCCGCCTCGGGCTGACCAACTTATCTCCTTACAAGAAGGAACCAGCATGCCTACCAGTCGTAACCCGAATCAATATGCACCGCAGCTGCGCGCCGCCCTCAACGGTCGTGTGGTCGCCCCGGACGACCCCGCCTACGACCAGGCACGTGCCGTGTTCTTCCGCGGGTTCGACCGCCGGCCGGCGGCCATCGTCCGGGCAACAGACGCCACCGACGTGTCGCGCGTCGTGTCGCTCGCGCGCGACACGGGCCTCGAGCTCGCGGTCCGCAGCGGCGGCCACAGCAACGCCGGGTATGGCACCTCCGACGGCGGAATCGTGCTCGACCTCTCGCAGATGCGGACGCTGGACATCGACGTCGAGGGACGCACCGCGTGGGCCGAGACGGGGCTGACCGCCAGCGCGTACACCGTGGCTGCCAGCGCCCACCGCCTCGCCACCGGGTTCGGCGACACCGGCTCGGTCGGGATCGGGGGGATAACGCTGGGCGGCGGCGTCGGATACCTCGTGCGCAAGCACGGCCTGACAATCGACGACCTGCTGGCCGCCGAATTGGTGACCGCCGACGGCCAGCTGCTCACGGTCGACGCCGAGACCCACCCGGACCTGTTCTGGGCGATCCGCGGCGGCGGCGGCAACTTCGGGGTCGCGACCCGGTTGAAGTTCCGGCTGCACGAGCTCGATCAGATCGTGGGCGGGATGCTGATGCTGCCGGCGACGCCTGACCTGATCGCCTCGTTCGTCGCCGAAGCGGAGGCCGCGCCGGAGGAGCTGTCGACAATCGCCAACGTGATGCTCGCGCCACCGATGCCGTTCGTGCCCGCCGAGCACCACGGCCGGCCCGTTGTCGTCGCACAGCTCGTGCACGCCGGTTCGGGCGAGGCCGGCGAGCGCGCCATCGCGCCGTTCCGGGCGCTCGCTACCCCGATCGCTGACACGGTCCGGCCGATGCGCTACCCGGAGATCTACGCGCCGGCCAACGGCCCCCAGCCGGTCGCCGCCGCGATGCGGAACATGTTCATCGACGCCGTCGACCACCGCACCGCGCAGACGATGATCAACCACCTCCGGGAGGCGAGCGCACCGATGGCCGCGGTGCAGCTGCGCGTGCTCGGTGGCGCGATGGCCTGCGTGCCGGCCGCCGCGACCGCGTTCGCCCACCGCCGGCGACGGATCATGCTCAACGTCACCGCGATGTACGAGCGCCTCGAGGACGCCCCGGCACACGAGGCGTGGGCGACCCGCTTCGCGGCCGCGCTCAACCAGCGGGAGGCCGGAGCGTACGTGGGATTCCTCGGCGACGAGGGCCAGGCGCGCGTCCGCGAAGCCTACCCAGGATCGACCTGGGACCGGCTCGTGGCGATCAAACGTCGCTACGACCCGACCAACCTATTCAGGCTCAATCAGAACATCCCATCAGCCAAGCAGTGACTGCCGATCAGCGCTGCGCTCTGCTCGCTGAACGGGTTACGCGCCCATGTCACCACCCGCAAACGACCGGGTGCGCAGTACGGGATGGCCAGGCGGCGAAGCCTCCGCAGGTCACCCGGCTCGGCACTCGAGGTCCGCACCGGCACATCGACGAACCGCGAGCGGCGCACGCTTCGACCGAATCACCCTCCGTCAATCCACAGGAGACGCCGGATGTCAACAGACCAGACAACACGCAACAAGGCGACGCTCACGCGCTTCCAGCAGGCGCTGAGCAGCGGCGACTGGGCACTCATCACCAACACGATCGATGAGACGGTCGAGCCGGACGCGCTGATCCGGACGCCCGTGCCGATCGACGCAACCGGCGCCGAGCTGCTCAAGCAGCTGTTCGCACGACTGCATCGCGCCTTCCCCGACCTGCACACGACGATCGAGGACCTGATCGCCGAGGGCGACAAGGTCGTCGCCCGCAACACGGTCACCGGCACCCACCGCGGCGAGTACATGGGCCTGCCAGCGACCGGCCGATCCGTCACCTACAGCGAGATCTTCGTCTGCCGCTTCACCAACGGCCGCATCGCCGAGACCTGGGGCGTCGTCGACGTCCTCACGCAGATGCGACAGCTCGGCGCGCTGCCCGCAGCCCCCGCATGACCACCCCCAACCACCGACCCACCGGAGAACAGACCATGCAGCCACGAATCGACCATCCCGCCCAGACCGTCCCCGGCGCCATGCAAGCACTGCTCAAGCTCGACGCCGCCGCGAAGCGCACCGGAGTGCCGGCGACGACGCACTACCTGCTCCAACTGCGAGCGAGCCAGATCAACGGCTGCAGCGGCTGCGTGGACATCCACTCCCGCGAGCTCAAGGCCGCGGGCGAGCCCGACAAGCGGATCAACACGGTCGCCGCCTGGCGCGAGACGCCGTACTTCACCGACGCCGAGCGCGCCGCGCTCACGCTCACCGAAGCCATGACCCGGCTCGCCGACCGCCCCGACCCCGTCCCCGACGACGTCTGGGACGAGGCGGCTCGCCACTACGACGACGCCCAGCTCGCCGCGCTCGTACTGGCGATCGCGGCGATCAACACCTGGAACCGGCTCAACGTCGCCACCCGGCAGATCACCAGCGACGCGGTCGAACAGATGATTACCCGCAAGCCGGCCACCGAGGCGGCGTAACCCAACCAGCGCTGACCACGAGACGGGGGCGGCGGCCACGACTCGTACGCCGTTCGCCCCGCCTCAGATTCAAGTCCCGGATAAGTACCGCGACCGGCGCTGCTCGCGCGCCGGCGATGCATGGCGAGCACCGAACGCCAGGGTGTCGCAAGCGGATCCGCTTACGGAACGTCGCCGACGTCACGCGCGCAGCTCGACGTAGCCGCTGTAGGTGGCGCCGGCGGCGCGCGCCCATTGCGCTGCGCGGGCTTGGTGGATGCCGAGTCGTTCGGCGAGGATCGGTGCGGGGAGTCGGCCGGCGAGGGCGAGCAGTGCGCCGTGGCGGCCGGGGCGGCTGGTGATGCCGTGGACTGCCAGGCGCTTGCGCAGGTGCTCGGCCGTGATGTGCGTCCCGGGCTTGCGGCCCGGGAGCAGCCAGCCGTCTTGTTCGCCGTCGGCGACGCGTTGGCATCGGAGGGCGAGCGCGATCGAAGCGAGCGGCTCTGGCAGGACGTTCGCGCCGCGCGCAAATGTGATCGCGGTCTCGCCGCGGTCGGTCATCGTGATGTCGCTAGTGCACAGTTGCGCGATCCGGGTCAGTGGCTGGGCGTAGAGCAGCAGCACGCTGCCGGCGAATCGCTCGCGCAGGCCGAGCTCGTGGTCGTGGAGCAGCCGACGCAGCACGGCGAGGCGCTGCTCATCTTGCAGCGGTGGTCGCTGCGGGAAGTCGTAAGGCCAATCGACATGCAGCGCGCCGGTGATGTCGGCGCGTTGCAGCCAGGCGGTGAATAGGCGGGCGCGGCGCCGGATGCCCGGGCCGTCGGCGATCCAGGCGTCGAGCAGGTCCTGGCGCAGGTCGCGCAGCTCGAGCTGCTGGGCGTGCAGCCAGCAGGTGAGCGTGATCGCCTCGTTGACCAGCGAGCGCGCGTACTTCTGCGCCGAGACCGTCGGGCGGCCGGCCTGGCTGGTGCGTGCGAGCTGGTGGGCGACCTGCCAAGTGGCGTAGGCGCGCACGTGCGCTCGGTCGCGGCCTGGCGCGATCCGCTCGATCGGCCTGGTCTGCCAGGCGGCGAACGCGGCGCTGGGCTCGTCCCGGGCGGGGAGCACCCGGCAGCCGACGAGCTGTGCGCGCACGAACCCGACGGCCTGCGGTGCGCGTGGCGCGACCGCGTCCAGGCTGGCGTGGCTGACCTCGATCCGACCGTTGATCAGGTCGCGGGTGACCCAGAACGTCGGGGTCTGCATCCAGCGCAGCATGGAGGCCGGGTTGCGCGCGGTCGCCATCCACTCCAGGAACGGTGCCAACAACGCCGCGACCGCGGCGGGATCGCCGGTGTCGGCGAGCTCTTCGACGGCGGCGCGCAGCAGACACCGGTCGCAACGCTCGCGACGCAGCGGCGCCCGCTGCCCGCTGCCCGCAGCCGGTGCACACGCCGATCGTGTTGCCGCGCCGCCGGTCACATATCTCGCAGATCGCGCCGCCCTCGACGCGCCGGTGCGCGGCTCGCGGCTTCTCGCAGTCCAGGCACGTGACGATCGTCGTGCGACGACTGGCGCACCCCAGGCAGATCGCCCGCTGCGGATCGCCGGCGTGATAGCACGGCTGCTCGCGCCCGCACCTGCTGCACGTCGCGACCGGGGGCCGATAGCAGCAGTCGCCGACCGCGGGCGACGTGTCGGTCGCGCGGACCGCGAGCCGGCCGACGCGACGGCAGACCCCGCACACGCGCTCGTGCTTGCCCGGGACGCAGTCGTCGCAGAGGTCACCGTCGTGACCGGGACGGACGCGCTTGACCGTGACCGTGCCGCAGACGCGGCAGCGCGTCTTGGGCTTGCGCTCGTAGGCCAGGCAGTTGCGGCACAGATCCGGCAAGGTCGAGGTGGCGAGCCTGCCCGGGCCGGTCCGGCCGCAGCGCCCGCAGACGACGATCGGATGCAGGCCACTCACGCCCCGTTGGCGGGTCGCTTGAGCTGCACGCGCCTCGGGCGCAGGTCCTCGTCGATCGTGCGGCCAGTCGCGGGCTCCTTGATCGCGGGTGCGGCGGCGTCGGTGCGGCGCACCAGCTCGCCGGGCTCGCAGTCGAGGATCTCGCACAGCACGACCAGCACCCTCAGGTTCAGTCGCTCTGGGCGTCCGGTGACCAGTCGCCACACCTGCGAGGCCGAGAGCTCGATCCCGTGCTCGGCCAGCCGTGGCTGCAGATCGGTGGCCTTGAACATGCCGTGCTCGGCCATCAGCAGCCGCAGCCGCCACTCGTAATCGACCGTCATTGCGTCCGCCTGAGTTGGATGAGTTGCTCGTCGATCGCGGCGCGCACGAGCCGGTCCTTGAAGTCGTCCCCGACCGACATGTAGACCGCCGTCGTGGCGGCGTGGCTGTGGCCGACCTGGTCCTGTATGAACTTCGCCGCCCACCCCTGCTCGGCCAGATGCGTCACGTAGCTGTGGCGCAGGCAGTGCGGTGTCAGCAGCTCGTCCAGGCCCGCGTCGGCGCGGATCTCGGCAAAGCGCTCGTTGATGGAGGCAAGCGCGATCCGCGTGCCGCGCTCGGTCAAGAACATCGCCGGATGCCGCGGCGCACCGAAGCACGGCCGGATCTCGGCGACGTACTGCTCGACGACCTCGACCGCCCACGCGAACACGGTCAGCACCGTGCGGCGTTGCGGGCCGCCGCCGCGCTTTGACTTGCCGTGGCGCACGTGCACCTGCGCGTAACCGCCGAACTCCGGCAGCCGCGCGTCGGGCCGAAAGTCGCAGACGTCGAGCATCGCCAGCTCGCGCCGGCGCAGCCCCCAGCCGAACGCGATCTTGAACATCGCCTGATCCCGCCACGCCTGCAGCGTCCCCTTGCGACCGCTCGCGCTCGCGCGCGTGATGCGTTCGTCGCAGGCCGCGAAGAACGCGTCGAGCTCGTCGACCGTCAGCGGCCGTCGGCGCGGGTCACCCTCGAACTCATCCAGGTGCGCGACCAGGTTGCGCTCATCAAACAGCTGGCCGGGCGCGCGGCCGAACTCCCGCTCGCAGATCACCGTCCACGGGTAGCGCCGATCGCACACGTACTCCGAGAAGCCCTTCAACCGCCACTGATAGGCGCGCAGCGTCGAGCGCGCCAATCGCTGCGGCCGCGACAGCAGATCCTCGAAGTACTCATCGACGTCGCTGGCGCGCCACTCCCACGGAAAGCGATCAACGTGGCCGACAAACGCGCGCACGCCGCGCTCGTTGTGCTGGATCGTCTTGGGCTTCAGATAGCGCGCGGTCTGCTGCGCTCGCCAACCGTCCAACATCGCCTCGAACACCGCCTCCTTCAGCTGCAGCGGCCGCACGCCGGGCCCGAACACGCGCGCCAACGCGGTGTCGACATCGGCCGGCAAGTACACCCCGTGAGGACTCAACAGGCTGCGCATCTACTGCGAGTGCATCGCAGCTAATGCGAAGCCGCCACCCATGCCGCCCGCCGATCTCGCTCCTTCCGAACGAATTCCTCCCGAGCCATCACCTCCGTCGGCACTGCGACAAGCGCTCCCAGCGGACTACTCGTCGTGCACCCGATGCGACCACTGACAATTTGAGCCGTAGCCGCTGATCTCGTGCTCGCGCACGCGCGCGGCGTCGCCGGCGCCGCCGGCGAGGTCGTCCTTTACGGCGCGGGTCTCGCGCCGGCGGTCAGCGCGCGACTCGGGCGAGCGACCGAGGAGCTGGTCGATCGTGCGCGAGGCCTCAAAGCACGTCCGCGGCGGGACGAACGAGACGCCGCGCTCGAGCGCGAGCTGGCGCAGGTAGCGCTGTTGGCGAGCCGTGGGCGCTGGCCCGACCGGCTGGCTGGTCTGCGGGTGGTGATCGGTCATGGCCGCGCCCCGGCACGGCGCGCAGGGCCGTCAAGCCCTGGTCCGTCAGGACTCGCGAAGCGACCCGCAGGGCAGAGCTTGACGGCCCCCGAGCGCCGTGCTCCGGGCGCGGACATGAACCGAGCGCCACCGCACCAACTGCCTGCCGGCGGATGCGGGCCCTCAGATAGGCGGCCTTACGCCATATTCCGAACCGCCACGCACCCAGAGCGCTCCTGCCTCTGCGTCAATGCGCTCGCGCCGGCCACCTCCGGCCCGGCCGTGCGACGACTGCTCGTATTCGTCCATACCGATAGTGGCGTCGGCCGGAGGAAGTCTGCGAGGCCGGTGCTGTACGTTCGCGTCATGCGCAGGCGAGGTGATTCGTGAAGGCCGCCTGCTGCACGCGGTACGGGCCGCCGGAGGTTGTGGTGATCAAGGAGGTGGCGACGCCGGCGCCAGGCGACGGCGAGGTGCTGGTGAAGGCCGCCGCGACGACCGTCAACTCGGGCGACGCCAGGCTGCGGGCGATGAACGTCCCGCGTGGGATGCGTATGCCGGCGCGGCTGAGGTTGGGCCTCACGAAGCTGCGGCAGCCGATCCTGGGCTTCGAGATGGCCGGACAGGTCCAGGCCGTGGGCGCGGGCGTCAGCGGCGTGCAGCCGGGCGAGCGCGTCGTTGTCTCACGCGGGTTCAAAATGGGCTGTCACGCCGAGTTCGCGGTCGTGTCGGCGCGAGGGGCTCTCGTGAAGGTCCCCCAGCAGCTCAGTGAGCACGAGGCCGTGGCGCTGTGCTTCGGCGGCTCGACAGCGCTCTACTTCTTTCAGCGGGGAAGGCTCGCTCCCGGCGATACGGTGCTGATCAACGGCGCCTCCGGGGCGGTGGGCACTATGGCCGTGCAACTGGCAAAGCACTCGGGCGCCGAGGTCACCGCCGTGTGCAGCGCCGCCAACGCCGACCTCGTCAGGAACCTCGGAGCCGATCACGTGGTCGACTACCAAACCGAGGACTTCACGCGCGGCGGCCAGCGCTACGACGTCGTCATGGACACCCACGGCAACGCGCCCTACAAGCGCATCAAGGAATCGCTGAAGCCGGGCGGCCGTTTCCTGATGGTCGTCGGCAACCTCGCCGAAACGCTTGCCGCGACCCGCCAGAAAGCCACGATCGCCGGCACCGCGAACGCCGACGCGATTGCCGACAGCTATCGGACGCTGATGACTCTGGCCGAGCAGGGAGCGATCAAGGCAGTGATCGACACGGTCCTGCCATTCGCGCAGATCGTCGACGCCCACCGCCGCGTCGACAGCGGTCGCAAGGTCGGCAGCCTCGTGCTCACGTTCTAGACGGCTCGCCGCTCTCGGTCACGAGCTCGACCTCGCACGGCCGTCGAAGGTCCACGACGATCGGACAGCCTCAGCATCTGCCGGGGTCGCCGCGGTCTTGGCGCGCCAACGGATCGCCGCCACCGCTCATCGCGGTCACCCACCGCGATCCATGCGGCAGCCGCACGCATACACGCACAGGCTGCGGCCAGATTCGCCGGTCTGGGCGATCCCGGTGGCGGTTGCATTCCATGCGCGCGGGGAGTTCCCGAGGTCTGTCGTCGCTTGGAGAGCCCGCTGTTGCATTTCCGGCGGCGTGAGCCGCCCGTTCGCCCGCGAGGTGACTGCCCCGGCGAAGGCCGGTCGAGACTGCTCTCGGAGCGGAAGGGCATCGCTACCGGTCAGCTACGAACGGCGCTTGCTATGCCATTGCCGGGGGCGCGAGGATCTTCCCGTCGATCAACGAGAGGAGAACGCCGTGGCCGGTGTGGAATCGCGCGATTTCAATTCGCCTGACGAGACGAGGACGCCGGAGAAGACGCAGGTCGATGTCGTGCGCATGGGCGCGACGTCAGCTGCGCGGCTCACGTTCGAGCCGGGGTGGCGCTGGTCGGAATGTGTTAAGCCCGTGGCAGGAACCGAGAGCTGCCAGGTTCGCCACGTCGGCGTCGTACAGTCCGGCCGGATGGCCGTCAGGCACGAGGACGGCACAGAGGTCGAGATCGGCGCGGGCGAGGCGTACGTCATTGAGCCCGGCCACGATGCGTGGGTGCTCGGCGACGAGCGGTTCGTCGGATTCGAGTTCGAGTCGCAATCGGCGGAGGACTACGCGAAGGGCTAGGACAACCAGCTACTGCGCCGGGCACACGCGGTGGCGCGCGCCGTCTCGCGCCGGCTCGCGCAATCGCGCGTCGCGATGGGCCCAGGCCCTGCGTCACGACTGCTGGTCGTCGTCCAAATCGATAGCGCGAGCTGTTCGGGCCGGCGCTCGCGCTGGGTGCTCGGATCTCGGCCGCGCAGTGCCCTGGGCCAGGGCCCGTGGGCCACACGACGCCGCCCCCGCGCCGCCCGGCCCGGACGCGCCCCGCGTGACCGAACGTGCTCACGGCGCCGGCGGGGTCAGGGGCGCCGACGGGCGCTCTCGCGCATGGCGGCGGCCAGCCCCTCGGTTTCGGTGCGTTGGTCGCGCGCCTGGGCAGCCGCCTCGCGCGCGGCCCGCTCGGCGATCTCGGCGGTGTCGCGCTGGCGTTGCTGCGCGTCGCGGTGCGCGGAGAGCGCGTCGCGCTGCTGGGCCTGCGCGAGCTCGTGCGCGGCGATCGCGTCAACTTCGGCCTCTTCGGCGTACATTCGCGCCTGCCACATGAGTGTCAAGGGCCAACAAGATTCCCCACTGGTGGCCAGTTAGTTCCCCGGGGCGCTGGCGCTCTCGACGTGGAGGGTTCCCGCTGGCGTCTCGCGCAGCGAAGGCGCGAAGCGCCGAGCGGAGCGAGACGTCGGCGCGCGCTCGCCGCGGGGGTCGGTGGCGCGGCCCGGGCTCGTGGTCAGGCGGGCGTGACGACTTGGCGGGCTTCGCGTAGGCGGTAGCTCTCGCCGTCAAGTGCGATCACGTGGCAGTGATGGAGGAAGCGGTCGAGGATCGCGGTGGCGGTCGCGGCGTCGGGCAGGAACTGGGTCCAGTTCTGGAAGTCGACGTTGGTGGTGATCGCGATCGAGCGCTGCTCGTAGGCGGCGGCGATGAAGCGGAACAGGTGGTCGGCGGCGACCCTGTCCAGGGCGGTGAAGCCGAGGTCGTCGATGACGACGAGATCGTGGCGCAGGAGGCGTTCGATGAGCTTGCCGACGGTGTTGTCGGCCAGGCCGCGGTAGAGCGCCTCGACGAGCTGGTCGGCGGGGAAGAAGCGGACCTTGCGGCCGGCGGTGATCGCGGCGCGGCCGAGGGCTTGGGCGAGGTGGCTCTTGCCGACACCGGCCGGGCCGGCGAGGCAGAGGTTGTCGTTGCGATCCAGCCATTCCAGCGAGGCGAGGAACTCGAACGTCGGCCGCGGCAGCTGACTGGCCTTGAGGTCGAAGCCGTCCAGCGTCTTGTGAGCGGGAAACCCTGCGGCCTTGATCCTGGCGCGCTCGTTGGACGCGTCGCGCGAGGCGAGCTCCTCGCGAACCAACGTGGCCAGCAGCTCTGCCGGTGGCCAGCGCTGCGTCTTGGCGGTCTGCAGCAGTTCGGGGGCGAGCTCGCGCATCCCGCGCAGGCGCAGCCTTCGCAGCCCGGCCTCCAGCTCGGGGTCCAGGGGCTGGGTCATCGGCGTGTGCGGCGGTAGTCATCGAGCGAGCGGACCGCGACCTTCGGCAGCCCCTCGAGCGCCAGCGGTGCGGCGTCGACGACCGCGCTCGGCGGTGCCGCCGCCAGCCCGTCGGCGATCGAGCCCAGGTCGCCGTGCGCGAAGCGCCCGAACGTCGTGGCGCGCGCGAGCGTCGCGCGGGCCTGGTCTTCCCCGCGCGTGCGCGCGAGGACCAGCGCCTCCTCCAGACGCTCGTGCAACCTGGCCGTGCCTGCGGCCGCGGCGGCGCGCAGGTAGTCCTCGGCCTCGTCGCCGAGCGCCAGGAACGCGTGCTCGGACGGCGTGCGGGGTCGCAGCGCGCGAACGCCGGTCGGCGCCGGCGTCGGGTAGTGCGCGTCGGCGATCGACGCCTCCCCGGGTGCCAGCAGCGCGTGCATGGCGACCGGGACACCCAGGTACATGATCACGACGTCGCGGTCGCTGGCCTGCACCGTGACGTTCTCGCCGACGAGGCGGTGCGGGACCGAGTAGCGCGCCGAGCAGAAGCGGATCGTCGCCAGCCGGTCGACCTTGCGCAGCTCGCCGCACGCAACGACCGGGCGCGTCGCCGGCAGCGCCCGCAGCAGCGGCAACTCGACCCGCAGGCGCTCAGTGGGCCGGGCGCGGGTCTCGTAGTGGATCTCGGCGTTGACCTCCTGACACCACGCCGCGCCGGCCTGGTTGGCCTCGTCTAGCGAGCCGAAGCCCTCGTAGGGGATCAGGTCGGACTTCGTGAACCGAACGAGCGCCTCAACCTTGCCCTTGGACTCCGGGTCCTGACGCTCGGTCGTCCTGGGCGAGAAGCGGTAGTGCGCCGCCAGGCGAACGAGGTCAGGGTTGAGCACCGCCACCCCTGCCAAGTGGCCGGTGGCGACGGTCTTGGGGTTGTCGAACAGCACCCGGCCGGGCACCCCGCCGACCTGCTCGAAGCTGTGTGCCAGTCCAACCGCCAGCGCGCCGAAACGCTCGCTGCAGGAGAAGCTGACCGTTCGGTAACGCGACCAGCCCATGACCCCGGAGAAGAACGACAGCTTCCGCGGGCCGGCCGCCGTCGGGACCGTGCCGGCCGCCCCCCAGTCGCAGAGCATCCATTCGCCCGGCGCCGAGATCCACGGCCGGTAGACGCGCCCATCGGCCGCCTGCTTTTGGCGCCACCGCTCCTTGGCGTCGGCGACCGCGCGGCGCAACGAGCGCTCCGAACCGCAGTAGCCCGCCGCGCGAGCGATCCGCAACAGCCGCCGCGCCGTGATCTTCGCGTGCGTCTGCTCGACGCGCTCGGCGATCACCTCGGCGACATCGTCGGTCACCCGCGACCGCGTCAGCGCCGGCGCCAACTGCCCGGCATCGCCGGCCGCCTCGACGTAGCGCTTGACCGTCTTGTGGTCGCAACCGACCAGCGCCCCGACCGCGCGATAGCTGCCCAACTCCTCGTAGAGGGCGATGATCTCCACCTGCGTCCTTCCGCTCTTCATGGGCGTCCTCCCGACCGTGCGTGCAAGAGCACCGCACCGTCGAGCGCGAACCGGACGGGTGGGGAATTACGTGGCCACCAGTGGGGAGTTTCTCGTGGCCGCGGTCAGGCACCCCTGGCTACATGGCGCCGGAGATCTGGAGCGGCGCGCCAGCGACGCCCGCCTCCGACCAATACGCCGCTGCTGTCATGGCCTACGAGATGCTCACCGGCGAGCATCCGCTCGATCACCGCGACGGCGACTGGCGCAAAGCGCACCTGGAGCGACCGCCACGGCCGCTTGCCGACCTAGCCCCCGAGGTCGAGCGTGCGGTGGCCGAGGCCATCGAGACGGCGCTCGCTAAGGACCCGAGCGGCCGGCATGACGACGTGCGCGCCTTCGCTTCCGCAGCAGCAGCGCAAGCGCAACGTGCATTCCTACAGTCGGAGACTGTCACGCAGGTGCTTTCCGCCGCACCGACTGCAATACAAGCCGCAGAACAACTGACCGCAGCGACGCAGCTCAGCGACCACACGATCTCGCGGCTCACAGAGGTGGACCGGACCGAAGTCGTTCGCATGCGAAGGCGTCATGCTCGTCAAGCTCTCGTAGGCCGACGGCCCTAGAGGGATGACATCCGGCCCCGAATGAGGAAGAGCTAATGCAAGCCGCCGACAGCAAGTTCGAGGATGTCATCGATCGGCTTGATCAAGTGATCTCACTTCTGGAGCGCATCGCAGAAGCTGTCGAGAGATCTGAGACCGACATCAGCGCTGCCGTGACGACATCAGCACGATCCAGCTCGACCTCATCGAGCTCGGCACTAATTTCCACTCGATCAAGGTTGACGCCGAGGCGCTACCGGAACTCCGACACGAAGTGGGCATGATCGAGATCAACACACGTTGATCTTCGGATCATGCAACACGGCACTGAGTCGTTCCCGTGGGAATGTCTCGCGCGCGCCCTTACTTCGCGCGAGCAGCAGTCGCCCGGACTGCGCCTCTTTCCCTGCCACAACCCAGCACTCCGTACCGATCGACCGCGCCTCGCGGCGCGCTGCTGCGTCTCGTCTCTATGAAGAAGGGCGAGTTGTCAATGGCGTTGGTGCTGTGGGCGTTGTTGCCTTTCGGGCTGTGGGTGGTGGCGAGCGGCGCTCATCTCTCTATTGCCTGCTCAGCGGCAGGACCAGGCGACATTGGAGGCCGGCTCCGGGGGCTCAAGTCCATTAGGGCCGTCAGGCGGCCCGACGAAGAGTGGAGCCTCCCGGGGCGGGGGTGAAGGGCTGGTTGTGGGTGAGCATCTGCCAGATCGCTTCGGTGAGCTTTCGGGCGATGTCGATCTGGGCGACCTTGGCGCCGCGCTGGCGGCCCAGGCGGCGCTTGTTGCGCTGGTAGCGCTCGGCGTAGGCCGGGTGGCGCAGGGCGTGCATCGTGGCTTCGAGCATCGCCCAGCGCAGGTACTTGGGGCCCTGTTTGCTCAGCGGGCCGCGGCGATCGCGATCACCGGACTGATTCACGCGCGGACAAAGCCCGGTGTAGCCGCAGAGCTTCTTCGCTGACGCGAACCGGCGGATGTCGCCGATCTCGGCGGCGATCGTGAACGCCAGCACCCACCCGATCCCCGGAACGGTCAACAGCAACGGCACGTAGGGATGGTCGGCACCGCCGCAGCGCAGATCCTTGTTGATCGCGTCGATCTGGCGGTCCAGGTCCCCGATCAGCTCAAGGCTGGCGTCGACGGTCCCGCGCCACGGCTGCGGGATCGCCAGGCGTTCCAGCAGCTCGCGGCCGGCGACACCGAACAGGTCGCTGACCGGGCATGGGTGGCCGAAGGTGATCAGCGTCGTGTGGATGCGGTGCTTGAGCATCGAGCGGTGCTTGACCAGATGCATCCGAAAGCGCGCCTGCTCTCGCTCGCGCCGGACCCGCGGATCCGGCAGCCAGATCTCCGGCACCAAGTCGCGCTCAGACAACACCGCCAGCACCCGCGCGTCGATCTTGTCGGTCTTGCAAGCCAGCGGCGCCAGCCCCTTGACCTTGGCCGCGTCGGCGATCAGCACATCCCAGCCGAACTCCTCAAGCCGGTCATGCACAAACCGCGCGCCGGTCATCGACTCGATCACCCCGCGCACCGCCACTCCGTGGCTGCCGACACGGCGCGTCAGGCCGCGCAACCCGTCGCCGTCGGGCGGCGAAGCGAACTCCTCGACGAGCTCCCCACCAGCCGACAACAGACAGACGTCGATCTTGCGACGACTCAGATCCAATCCAGCGTGCAACATGAAGACGGGCCTCCTCGAGCTCGCTCCCTCGGTCAACACGCCGGAGCGTGTCCCCGGGGAGGCCTTCCTTCATGGCAGTCCATAGCAGCAGTGTGGGCGATGGGCAACCGGATGCGGCATGACGGCGCGGAGCGCATCGGGTTGATCGGTTTCTCCGCGGGCGGGCACCTCGCCGGCCTGGCGGCACTCGCCCCGGACGCTGCGGTGGACTTCGCGGTGCTCGGCTACGCGATCACATCGATGGAGACCGAGACGTATCGACCGGCACGGCTGATCCTGCTGGGTGACGCCGCGACGCCAGAGCTCCGTCGTGCGACCTCCCTCGACGCACTGGTGACCTCGTCGTCGCCGCCGTTCTTCCTCTGGCACACGGCCGAGGACGCCTACGTGCCACCCGAGCACACGTACCGGCTCGCCACGTCACTCGCCGCCCACACGGTGCCGCACGCCGTGCACGTCTTCCCCCACGGCCCGCACAGCCTCGGCCTGGCGCAAGGCGCTGGCGCCGCCGCCGCCTGGCCCGAGCTCGCGGCGCCGTGGATCACCGAGCAACGCGCGTTGGAGGTTCCAGCATGAGTTACGTCGACGCCGAGAACCAGATGACCGCCGCCGAGGGAGTTGAGTACGCGTACCGGTCCACAGGCGACGGCGCGGACGCGACCCCGCTCGTCGCCTTGCAGCACTTCCGCGGCAACCTCGACAACTGGGATCCCGCGCTCGTCGACGCGCTCGCTCAGGGCCGCCGCGTGATCACGTTCGATAATCGAGGGGTCGCCGCATCGAGCGGCACGACACCGAGCACGATCACGCAGATGGCGCTCGACGCCATCGATTTCATCGATGCACTGGACGCGGGACAGGTCGACCTGCTCGGGTTCTCGATCGGCAGCTTCGTCGCCCAAGAGGTCGCGCTCGTGCGTCCCTCGATCGTGCGCAAGCTGGTGCTCGCCTCCTCCGCGCCGCAGGGAGCCAGCGGGATGCACGGTTGGGCCCCGGACGTGATCGCCGCAGTCGGCAAGCCCGAGACGCCGCCCGAGGACTACCTGAGCGTGTTCTTCACCGGCTCCGAAGCGAGCCGTGCGGCGGGTCAAGCGGTCCTGGGCCGGATCTTCGGGGCACGCACGGCCGACCGCGACGCCGCGACCAACTGGCAAACCCGGCTGGCGCAATACGACGCCGTGTGCACCTGGGGACAGCCCAACCACTCGCTGCTCGAGCGCGTCTCAGCGATCGACAAGCCCGTGTTCGTGGCCAACGGCGACAGCGACCCGATGATCCTCCCGCGCTACTCTTCCCTGCTCACAGGCCTGATCCCCGGCGCGCGTCTGAAGCTCTATCCGGACGCCGCGCACGGGTTCCTCTTCCAACACTATGCCGAATTCGCCGCCGACGTCGACGCGTTCTTGGCTAGCGTCTGAGCGAGGTATCCGAGGCCGAGCTCCGGTACCTGACCGAAGTCGACCACCGTGACCGAAGTCGACCACCGCGGCCACGAAGCGTTGCTGGCGCTCGATCCGCGCAGCGGCGAGAGCGTGGGCGTCGCCCGCTACTCCGCGATCGCGAGCAACGTGACAGCGCCGAGATCGCGGTCGCCATCCTCGAGTCGCTCATCGAGCTGTGGCGCACGCCTTGGGAGGGATTCGCGCTTGCCGTTCGGAGGCGACTGATGAATCATCCCCACTGGTCGTCTCGATCGGAGTAGGGTCGGGCTTCTCGTCGATCGGAGGAACGACGATGGCGACGATTGACGGCAGGCTGCTGGGCGCCCAAACCCAGAAGCCGGTCGCGAACTTGCGCGTCCAGGCTTGGACCACCGCGCCCGAGAAGGTCCGGTTGCTCTCGGAGGGGGTCAGCGACGGGAACGGCGCGTTCTCCATCGACGTTCCGGCCGTCAAGAGCGACGTGGTCTTCCACGTGCTGCTCGGCGATCAGCTGCTGCTCGACACGACAGGCACCGTCGCCTGGAACCCGCACATGAACGGCAAGCCTGTGGTGATCGCGGTACCGGAGAAGGTTCCGGACCCTGAGCCGGAGCCCGACCCGACCGAGGCGTTCACCGTGGCGGGCGTCGTGACGGACGAGGTCGGCGTCGCCACGTCCGACCTGCGCGTCGAAGCCTGGGACATCAACCTGGCCGGCGGCGTCTTGCTGGGCGTCGCCACGACCGACGCGTCCGGCGGCTACTCGATCGCCTACGACCCGGCGGCCCTCGCGGGGAAGCCGCGCGCCGACCTTCAGATCCACGTCCTTGACCCGCGCGCCGAGCAGCCCGACCTGGCACGCTCGGAGGTCGTCTACCGCGCTGAGCCGACCGCGATCCGTGACGTCATGGTGCGGGCCGCCGGGGTACAGCGCACGCCCGAGTTCGACCGGCTGCGAGCAACGCTCGAGCCGATGCTCGGCGGTCGGACGCTCGACGTCGTCGATCCGGACGGCGTCACCTACCTCGCCGAGCGCAGCGGCATGGACGCCCGGATCGTGGCGATGCTCGCACAGGCGGCAAAGCTCGCGAAGGCCGACGGCATCCCGGCCGAGCACTACTACGCGCTGATGCGCTCGGGCGCGCCGGGCGACCCCGAGCAGTTGCTCCGGCTGTCCGACGAGCAGGTCGAGCAGGCGCTCAAGACGGCCATGCAGCAGCGACTGATCCCCACCGACGGATCGATCGACGTGACGCTGCGGAACCATCGCGACGCGGCGCTGAAGGGGCTGCGCGCAGTCCGTTCGCCCGGTGCGGTGTCGACGCTCGGCCAGATGCTGTCGCTCGAGCTCGACGACGCGGCGCAGACGACGTTCCTCGACGCCTACCGGGCTGCCGGCGACGACCACACCGCTCTGTGGCCGAAGCTCGCCCAAGCCGGGTTCGACGATCCCACCATCGGCAAGCTGCGCACCGGCGCGGCGCTCGGCCGGCTCACCCTTCAGAACGCGCCGCTCGTCGCGCGGCTCGTCAGCGAGCACGGAGCCCAGTCGCTCGACGACCTCGCAACGGCGGGCTTCCACGACCCCGAGCGCTGGAACGACGTGATCGGCGACGCCGTACCCGACGGTCTCACGCGCGAGACGTACGCGAGGCTGATGGCGGCGCATGTCAATCTCAGCGCCCCGACCCTCGTGGCGGCCGACCTCGTGCGCAGCGACGCGGTGAAGGTCGGCGCGCCGGGCGATGTCGCCGACTTCCTCGCGGCCGCGAACGGCCATCACACGATCGGCGTCGAACCCGTGCGCACCTGGGACGGGTTCGCCGAGCTCAGCGAGACGGCGCGTGAAGCCGCGCTGACGGTCGAACGGCTCTACCAGCTCAGCCCGTCGAACCAAGCGATGGCCGCGCTGTCGCAGCTCGGGCTCCACTCCGGGATGCGGATCGCCTCGTTCCCCCGCTCGGCGTTCGTCGAGAAGTTCGGGGCGGAGCTCGGCGGCGCGGACGAGGCCGCGCGCGTCCACCAGAAGGCGACCGCGATCCATACGACCGCGCTGAACGTCGCCACGATGTACCTCGCCGCGCGGGCCAACCCCAACGTGTACGCGCTCACAGGGACCACGAGCAGGACCGCACTGCCGATGACGTCCGACGTGGTCGCGGCGGCGACGCTGGAGGACCTGTTCAAGAACATGGACTACTGCTCGTGCGAGGACTGCAGCTCGGTGTTCAGCCCCGCCGCCTACTTCGTCGAGCTGCTCGAACTCCTCGATGTCAGCGACGTCCCGCACACGGGCGCCAACCCGATCGACGTGCTGCTCGGCCGCCGCCCCGACCTCCAGCACGTCCTCCTCAGCTGCGAGAACACCAACGTCGCGCTGCCCTATCTGGACATCGTCAACGAGGTGCTCGAGCACTTCGTGGTCAACGGTGACCTCACCGCGTTCACGGGCCACGACACGAGCGAGGGCGCCACGACCGCGGACCTGCTCGCCGATCCGCAGTTCGTCGAGGACACCGCGTACGACGCGACCAAGCGCGAGGTGTACCCGTCGTCGCTGCCGTTCGACATGCCCCTGGCGGCGATGCGGCTTCTGGCCGGGATCTGGGGCACGACGCTCACGCGGATGCTCGAGGTCTTCGGCGACCCGGCGGCCGCGCGCCGCGAGAGGCTCGGCCTGAGCCCCGACGAGCACCGCATCCTCACCGACGCCGGCTTCCACGAACCTCCCGACTACTTCGGCGAACCCGCGGGCACGTCGATCGACGCCCTCAATACGGCGATCGCCAACGGCAAGACGTTCTGCCGCCGGGCCGACATCACGTACGAGGAGCTCGCGGCGATCCTTGCGACGCGCTTCGTCAACCCCGCGGTCGACCTGGTGCCGACGCTCGTGCTGCTACGGACGCCGATCGCCCGCATCCAGGACTGGTTCGACGGCTCGCTCGACGACGGCGCCCTGACCGCACTGTTCCCAGAGGGTCTCGACACGGCCGCCTTCGACGGGGACCCGCTCGCCTGGCTGACCGGCAACCGCGACGCGATCATGGGTCTGATCACACTCACGGACGTCGGCGCCGACCCGGTCGAGTGCGACTTCGCGGCGGTCGAGCTGCGCTATGCGCTCCCGAAGCCCGCCGAGAACCGGCTCACCGAGATCGCGTATCTGCGCCTGCACCGGTTCATCCGTCTGTGGCGCAAGCTCGGGCGCTCGATCGAGCTCACCGACGAGCTCATCACGACGTTCCTGCCGACGCCCGCCGGGACGCTCGAGCCGGGGAACATCGACGCCCCGTTCGCGACGCTGCTGGACCGGATCGCGAACTTCGAGCTGATCCTGGCCACCCTCGATGTCTCCGCCGACGCCGTTGCCGACTGGCTGTCGCTATGGAACTCAGGCACCGACGCCCCCGTGGCGCGCGACCGGCTCGCCGCGCTCCTGCGCATCGGGACCGCCGACCTCGCGCACCTCGTGGAGATCACCGGCATCGAGCCGTTCGCCGACGACCTCGAAGAGGACAGCCCGTCGATGCTGCGGTTCGCGCGGGCGCAGCGTTCACTCAAGACATCCGCGCTGAAGGTCGCGGACCTCGACTACCTCCTGCGCCACCAGGACGCGACCGGCAGGCTCACACCGCCGGAGGCCCAGCAGCTGCGCGACATCAGGGCGTTGCGCGACGCGCTGGCCGCGGTCGACGTGGACATCGGCCTCGCCGTCGCCAACCCGGACCTCGCCAATGCGCGGGCCCAGACGGCCCTCGTCTACGACGCCGAGATCACCGACCGGTTCTTCGCGTTCGTGAGCCGCGCGTGGACCTACAGCACCCCGTTCGCTTCGGACGAGGAGACCCTGCCCGCGCCACTCGCGCAGGCCGCGCCCGTCGAGCTGGACCCCTTCCTCGGGCAGCTGACGTTCACCGGGTTGATGAGCGCCGCGGCGCACGCCGCGCTCGACGCCGCGGCCGACACGCTCACGCTCGCCGACGTGACCGAGCTCACGACCCAGCCCCAGCTCGACGCGTTCGTCGCCGCCTTCAAGGCCGCGGCGGCGGCCCTACGCGCGGAGGGCGACGCCGAGCTCGCCGCGTTCGTGGCGGAGTACCCCGAGCTCGGCGCCTTGGTCGCCTCCGTCGCCGTCATGCCCGAGCCGCAGGCACAGGCGACCGCGATCCTTGCGGCGATCCTGCCTGAGCTGCGCTCGACGCTGACCGAGCGCGCCCTGCTGACCGGCCTGTCCGCCATCACGCAGGCCGACGGACCGGTCGTCGAGGCGATCGCCGCAGCTGAGCTCGCTGACCTGCTGGCGCTCTCGGATCCGGTCACGATGACCGCCGACGGCGCCTACGAGCTGTTGCTGGACCCCGTCACGGCCGGCGACGCGATCCTCTACGTCGCCGCGCCGCCCGGCACCCAGGTCACGCTGGACTTCGACGGTGCGCCGGCCATTCCCGCCGCCACCGTGGACGCCGACGGCGAGCTGCGCACGACCGTGCCGATCGCCCTCGGGACCGGCACGCTGCACCGGCTCGACCTGACGCTTGCTGCGCTGCCCGCGGACGGCGCTGCCAGCCTGCGCTGGCGCACGAAGGTGACTGCCAAGGCGGCAGTGCCCACCACGCGGCTCCTCGCGCGGGCCGCCGTCGCGACGGCGCGCTCGGCGCTGCTGCGCATCCGCAAGGGCGCGTTGCTGGCCCGCAAGCTCGAGCTGACGGCCGGCGAGCTGGCGCATCTGGCAACGACCGACCCCGCCACCAGCGGATTCCTCGCCTTCGACACCGATGGCACGATCGACGCGGATGCCCTGTACACGCAATGGCAGCGAGTCGAGCGCCTCATCTGGTTCGCGCAGCTCAAGACCGAGCACGAGCCCGAGCCCGACACGTTCCTGGCCCTGCTCACCGACCCGGAGCTGACCACGCCGCAGCACGCCCTCGTGCTGGCCAACGTCATGGAGTGGGACGAGGTCTCCCTCGCCGCCGTGCTCACCCACCACGGCCTGGCCCTCGGTGACCTCGGCAGCCTCGACAACCTGCGGCTCGTCGCCCGCACGATGGCGTTCGTGAACGAGGCGCAGGAGCCTGCGGCCGATCTCCTCGCCTGGTCGGACCCCGCCCCCGACGCCACGCTGATCGCGAGCGCCAAGGCCGCCTTGCGGGCGCGCATGACGGACGCGGCGTGGCGCGACGCGATCCAGCCGGTCAGCGACGCGCTGCGCAACCAGCGGCGCGACGCGCTCGTCGCCTACATCCTCTTCCACCATCCGCCGGCGCCGGCGATCACCACCCCCGATCGTCTCTACGAGCACCTGCTGCTCGACGTCCAGATGGACGCCTGCACGCAGACCTCGCGGATCCGGCTCGCCCTCTCGACGGTGCAGCAGTTCGTGAACCGCTGCCTGATGGGCCTCGAGGCGAACGTCTCGCCCGCTTCGATCCGATCGGACCACTGGGATTGGATGCAGCGCTACCGCGTCTGGGAGGCCAACCGGAAGGTCTTCGTACACCCCGAGAACTGGCTCGAGCCGGAGCTGCGCGACGGCAAGTCACCGTTCTTCCGCGACCTCGAGTCCGAGCTGCTCAAGTCGGACATCACCGACGACCTGGCCGAGGAGGCGTACCTCTCCTACCTGAAGAAGCTCGACGACGTGGCCAAGCTCGAGATCGTCGCCGCCTACCTGCACCAGCGCGAGCCCGGCAACACCGACGACGACATCCTGCACGTCTTCGGACGCACGAACGGCACGACGCGCGAGTACTACACGCGTCGCTTCGAGTACGGCTACTGGACGCCGTGGGAGAAGCTGTCGCTCAACGTCGAGGGCGACCTGCTCGTCCCGGTCGTCTGGAAGACCCAGCTGTTCGTCTTCTGGGTCACCGCCGTCACCAAGCCCGCCGACGGCGACCGCGGCGAGACGCCGATGAAGATCGCTGAGCAGCAATGGGGCGGAAACGCCCGCATCACGGCGGAGCTGACCCTCAGCTGGGGCGAGTTCTACAAGGGAAGATGGACGTCCCCCAAGTCGTCGGAGATGCGCGATCCGCTCCGCATTCCCGACCTGGCCGCGTTCGACCCCGCAGCCCTGGTGATCTCGGCGCGCACCGAGCGCCCGAGCCCCAGCCTGTCCGAGCGACTGATCTTCTCGGTGCTCTACCTCAGCGTCGGCTTCAAGGCCTTCAAAGTCACGTTCACCAGCAAGCACAGCCCCCCGCTGATCGCCAACGACGACCCGGACGGCGGCCTGCTCGAGCCACTCAAGCTGTTTAACTGGAAGCTGTTCTGGGAGGGCCAAGACGTTGCGCAGCTGGATTCCAACAGCCTCCGTCTCCCGGACCGCAGCCTCGAGGTCGCAGTGCAGCAGCCCAGGACGGCCAAGCCGGCCCAGGAGGCTCTGCTGGCCAAGGACGCCACCATGCTCCCCGGCTTCCGGGTCCGGCCGCTGCTGCATCCGGTCGAGAACCAGTGGGAGGCGCCGTTCTTCTACTCCGACGAGCACAGCGTGTTCTCGGTCCAGGGCCACGAGCGACTCTGGAGCCGGCCGTGGTTCGACGTCTTCTACGACCCGGGTCCCGCGACGCCCATCCACGTCGGCGACATCCCGCCGCTCTACGAGGAGCCGGCGCTGCCGGGCAAGGGCGATCCCGTGATCGACCCGTGGGTCGAGGTCGTCAACCCCAACTTCACGACGATCGTCAGGGACGCCAAGACGTTCGTGTTCGACGGCGCCGAGTTCAACGCCCAGGGACGCGTCATCACCGACGCACCCGCGGGCGGAGGGAGCTGAAATGGCGATCACGACCTTCCACAACGACGCCGCCCTGCGCCAGGTCGTCGAGCTCGAGACGAGCGATGTCATCTCATGGCGCCCGGCCCGCACGGTCGACTACGGCTTCTCGCCCCACTACCACCCGTACACCGACGAGCTGATCGAGAAGCTCAACCGCGAGGGACTGCCGTCGCTGCTGGACCCGGCCTACCACGCGAGCCTCGAACTGCCGCTGACACCGGACGTCTACCTGCCTGGGACGTACGTGACCGGGCCGTTCCCCAAGCACGAGATCGACGTCTCCGACGACGGCGCGTACTCGATCTACAACTGGGAGCTGTTCTTCCACGCGCCGGTGCTCATCGCCACGCACCTGAGCAAGAACCAGCGGTTCGCCGAGGCGCGCAAGTGGTTCCACTACGTGTTCGACCCGACGAGCACGGAGGACGCGCCCGCGCCGCAGCGCTTCTGGCGGTTCCTACGCTTCCGCCAGGAGACGTCGCCGGAGTTCGTCAACCAACTGCTCGCCGAGCTGTCCGCCGCCGGCGAGAACGAGGTCAAGCGACGGGTGGAGAAGGCCATCCAGGCCTGGCGCGACAACCCGTTCCAGCCACACGTGATCGCCCGCGGCCGCTACCTCGCGTACCAGCTCAACGTCGTAATGAAGTACCTCGACAACCTGATCGCCTGGGGCGACTCCCTCTTCCGCCAGGACACGATCGAGACCCTCAACGAGGCGACGCAGATCTACGTGCTCGCGGCCAACGTGCTCGGCCCCCGGCCACAGCGCGTGCCGCCGCGCGCCCGCCGCACCCCGCGCAGCTACCGCCAGCTCAAGGACGACGGCATCGACGCGTTCGGCAACGCGATGGTCGAGCTCGAGAACGCGATCCCGTTTGACTCGTCGTCCTCGGGCGGCGGCGCGGACCCGGGCGCGAGTGGCGCGCAGTCCGTGTTCGGGATCTCGCGCTCGCTGTACTTCGCGATCCCGCAGAACGACGTGCTGCTCGGCTACTGGGACACGGTCGCCGACCGCCTGTTCAAGATCCGCCACTGCATGAACATCGAAGGCGTCGTGCGCCAGCTCGCGCTCTTCGACCCGCCGCTCGACCCAGGCGCGCTCGTCCGCGCCGCGGCGGCCGGCATCGACGTCGGCTCCCTCGTCGCAAACCTCAACCAGCCGGTGTCCACCATCCGCGGGCCGCTGTTGCTGCAGAAGGCCCAGGAGCTGTGCGCCGAGGTCAGGGCCCTGGGCGCCGCCGTCCTCTCCGCGACGGAGAAAGGCGAGGCCGAACACGCCGCCCTGCTGCGGCAGCAGCACGAGGTCAACCTCCACCACCTCGAGCGCGACGTGCGCTTCCTGCAGTGGAAGGAAGCCGAGGCCGCGACCGAGGCGCTGCTGCGCAGCCGCGCAACCGTCTGGGAGCGCTACCGCCACTACAAGAAGATCCTCGGCGTCGCCGACGCGGACATCGACGCGCTCAAGGCCATCGATCTCGCTCGCCTGGAGCTGACCGAGGACACGTTCGACGCGGTCTACGCCGAGCTGGTCGACCGCTATGGCAACGAACTGGCCCGCGAGGCCTACCGCAAGGAGACGTCCGTCGGCGGCCTGATGGAGTTCGCCCTCGAGACCGTGGTGAGCGCGGTCGGCGGCGGGCTCGGCAAGACGCTACCGCTCAACAAGAACGAGAACGCCGAGCTGAACGTCTTCCTACCGACCTCCGACCTCTTCGGCACGATCGCCGCGGTGCTCAACATCGCCGCTCCGCAGTTGGCGCTGATCCCGCAGTTCGACGCCCACGGGACACCGATGGGAGTCGGCGGGGCCGTCGGCTTCGGCGGCACGCAGCTCTCCAGCGGCGCGAAGTACGCGTCGGACGGAAGCAAGCAGATCTCCGACTTCTTCCGGTCGAGCGCCGACCGCGCCTCCAAGATGGCGGGCTACTACCGTCGCGCCGAGGACTACGTGCTGCAGGCCAACGTCGCGACGAGCGAGCTCGAACAGTGCGGGCGCCAGATCGTCGCCTCCCTTCTGCATGAGCAGCTCCTCCGGCACGAGTACGAGAACCACCTGACGCAGATCGAGCAGGCCGAGCAGCTCGAGGCGTTCATGCGCGACAAGTTCACCACCGAGGAGCTCTACGCGTGGATGGAGGGCGAGCTCTCGCAGACCCACTACGAGATGTACAAGCTCGCCTTCGACGTCGCCAAGCGCGCCGAGCAGACACTCAAGTACGAGCTCATGCGGCCCGAGTTCGACGAGCTGAACGTCATAAGGTTCGGCTACTTCGACGGCGGGCGCAAAGGACTCCTCGCAGGCGAGACGCTGGGCCTTGACCTCAAACGGCTCGAGCTCGCATACCTCGAGCAGAACCGGCGCGAGTACGAGATGGCCCGCCACGTCTCGCTCGCCCGGCTCGACCCGATGGCCCTGCTCAAGCTCAAGGCGACCGGAGCGTGCGAGCTGCGCGTGCCCGAGTGGCTGTTCGATCTCGACAGCCCTGGGCAGTACATGCGCCGGATCAAGACCGCCGCGGTGTCGATCCCCGCGGTGACGGGTCGCTTCACCGGCGTGCACTGCAAGCTGTCCCTCCTGCGCAGCACCGTGCGGACCTCGTCGTTGCTGGGCGACCAGTACGCGCGCGCGGACAGCAGCGACGACGACCGCTTCGGCGACTTCGGCGGGGCGATCGCCTCGATCGTGACCAGCACCGGCCAGAACGACAGCGGCGTCTTCGACGTCGACCTGCACGACGCGCGCCCCCTGCCCTTCGAGGGCGCAGGCGCCGACAGCACGTGGCGGATCGAACTGCCCAACGACGTGCCGCAGTTCGACTTCGAGAGCATCTCCGACGTCATCCTGCACCTGCGTTACACCGCGCGCGAGGCCGGCCACCTGCGGGCCCCCGCGGCCGCACACGTCAAGGACGACGTGCTCAGGGTCCCCGACAGCCTGCTGCAGCTCTTCACGCTCAACCACGACTTCGGCGACGCCTGGGGCGCCTTCGCCGACGCAGCGACCGACGACGTGCGCAAGCTGCTCGTGACCGTCACCCAGGACCACTTCCCCTACTGGCTCGGCCGCCTCGGGATGGACGACGCACTGGTCGCCACGTTCGCGGTCATCGACTGGAAGAAGAACAAGCTGACGATCGCGCCCGCGACCGTCGCGCTGGCCGGCCCCGATCCCACGGGCGCCTGGACGCTGGCGGTCGACCAGGCCACCCAGCCGGTGTTCGGCTTCCTGAGGAAGAACAGCGCGGCGACCGTCTACATGGCCGTGTCGTACATGGCCGCGGGGTGAGCGGCGCTCGCGATGCCTGAGCAGGCGCGAGGAGCGCCGGCGATCTCGCTTCCCAAGGGGGGCGGCGCGATCCGGGGGATCGGCGAGAAGTTCGCCGCCAACCCGGTCACCGGCACCGGCTCGATGTCCGTGCCGATCGCCACCAGCCCCGGCCGCTCCGGGTTCGGCCCTCAGCTGGCGCTCTCCTACGACTCCGGATCCGGCAACGGCCCGTTCGGCTTCGGCTGGAGCCTCTCCCTCCCGGCGATCACCCGTAAGACCGACAAGGGGCTACCGCGGTATCGCGATGCCGAGGAGTCCGACGTCTATCTGCTCTCGGGGGCCGAGGACCTGGTGCCGGTTCTCCAGCCGGACGGCACCCGCTTCGAGGATGCCGCGACGGCAGCGGACTACGTGATCCATCGCTACCGCCCGCGCGTGGAGGGCCTGTTCGCGCGCATCGAGCGCTGGACAGAGGTCGCGACCGGCGAGATCCACTGGCGTTCGACCAGCAGCGACAATGTGACCACGCTGTACGGAAAGGACGGCGGATCCCGTATCGACTATCCCGCGACGGCCGGTCCTGCGCGAGTCTTCAGCTGGCTCATCTGTGCGAGCTATGACGACAAGGGCAACGCGATCGTCTACGAGTACGCGGCGGAGAACGACGACAACGTCGATCGCGGGCAGGCGAGCGAGCGCCAACGTGTCCGTACTGCCAACCGCTACGTGAAGCGCATCAGGTACGGCAACCGCACACCCAACCGCGACGCGGGCACCTGGCGCGCGACCGATCCCGCCGATCTCGCCGACGACGACTGGATGTTCGAGGTCGTCTTCGACTACGACCAGGGTCACTACGACGATGTCGCCCCGGACCCCGCGCTGCCTGAGGCTGAACAACATCGCTTCGCCCGCGCCTCGGCGTCGCCGGGACGTACGTGGGCCGTGCGGCCCGACCCGTTCTCCTCGCATCGCGCCGGGTTCGAGGTGCGTACCCATCGCCGCTGCCGGCGGGTGCTGATGTTTCATCACATCCCCGACCTGCCGACGGGCGAGAACGGCTACGACGGCCTCGTGCGCGCGACCGAGTTCGACTACGCCGATCTCGACTACGGCCCGCCGGTCGCGATCGAGGAGGAGCTCACGCATCAGGGCAGCACCCGCTTCGCGTCGTTCATCCGCGCTGTCACGCAGTCGGGCTACGTCCGTGACGACACGCAGCCTTCGGTCGTGCAGGACGCGGTCGAGTACGCGACCTACCTCACGAAGTCACTTCCGCCGCTCGAGTTCGCCTACAGCAAGGCGACCGTCCAAGACCGGCTCGTCGAGGTCGACCCCGCTGCGCTCGACAACCTACCCGAAGGCGTCGACGGATCGGCGTATCGCTGGGTCGACCTGGACGGCGAGGGCGTCTCCGGCGTCCTGACCGAGCAGGCAGGCGCCTGGTTCTACAAGCCGAACCTGGGAGATGGCCGCTTCGGACCGCTGCAGCCCATCGGCGCGCAGCCGTCCATCGATGGTCTGAGCGGCGGGCGCGTGCAACTGCTCGACCTGGCGGGCGACGGACGGCTCGACGTGGTGGCTCTCGGCGGTCCCACGCCGGGCTTCTACGAGCGCACGGGCGACGATGGCTGGGAACCGTTCCGCGCGTTCCGCCATCTCCCCACCATCGCGTGGGACGACGACCTGGACCTCCGGTTCGTCGACCTCGAGGGCGATGGCCACGCCGGCATGCTCATGACCGAACAGGACGTCCTCACCTGGCACCCGTCGCTGGCCGAGGAGGGCTTCGGCCCGGCACGGTCGGTTCGCCAGCCGATTGACGAGGAGCGCGCCCCACGGCTCGACCTCGCGGACGGCACGCAGTCCATCTACCTGGCCGACATGTGCGGCGACGGGCTCGCCGATCTCGTACGCATCCGCAACGGCGACGTCTGCTACTGGCCGAACCTGGGCTACGGCCGCTTCGGCCCCAAGGTCGCGATGGACAACGCCCCGTGGTTCGACCACGGCGATCAGTTCGACCAGAGCCGCGTTCGCCTGGCCGACATCGACGGCTCCGGCGCGATCGACATCATCTATCTGGGCCGCGACGGAGTGCGTCTGTACTTCAACCAGTCAGGCAACCGGCTGAGCGACGCGCAAACCCTCGCCCACTTCCCGCCCGTCGACGACATGTCCTCGGTGCAGATCGTCGATCTCCTGGGCAACGGCACAGCGTGCCTGGTCTGGTCGTCTCCGCTGCCGGCCGACGCGGCGCGGCCGCTCCGCTACATCGACCTGATTGGCGGCTCGAAGCCCCACCTGCTCGTCAGCGTCGTCAACAACTTGGGGGCCGAGACCCGCATCGAGTACGCGCCGTCCACACGCTTCTTCCTGGCGGACAAACATGACGGCCGCCCGTGGATCACGCGCCTCCCGTTCGTCGTGCACGTCGCCGTCCGCGTCGAGACCCACGACCGCATCAGCGGCAATCGGTTCGTCACCCGCTACGCCTACCACCATGGACACTTCGATGGCGTCGAGCGGGAGTTCCGCGGGTTCGGCATGGTGGAGCGCTGGGACACGGAGGAGTTCGCCGCGCTCACGGCGGACGGCCAGGTTCCGGTCGACACGAATGCGGACGCCTCCTCCCACGTGCCTCCGGTTTATACCCGGACCTGGTTCCACACCGGCGTGTTCGTCGATCGGGCGCGCGTGTCCGGCCACCACGCCGGCGAGTACTACCGCGAGCCGGGCCTCAGCGGCGCGGAGGCGCTGTCGCTGCTACTGGAGGACACGGTGGTCCCCGGCGGCCTTACCGCCAATGAGGAGCGCGAGGCATGCCGCGCGCTAACGGGCTCGATGCTGCGCCAGGAGATCTTCGCGCTGGACGGGACGGCGAAGGCGCCCCACCCATACAGCGTCGCCGAGCAGAACTTCACGATCCGAGCGCTGCAGGCGCAGGACGGCAACCGGCACGGAGTGTTTTTGACGCATCCGCGCGAGGCGCTCAGCTACCACTACGAGCGCGAGCCGGCGAATCCACGCATCAGCCATACGCTGACGCTTGAGGTGGACGATTTCGGAAACGTGCTCACCTCCGCAACGGTGGGCTACGGGCGCCGCGAGGCCGACCCGGCGCTGAGCCCCGCTGATCAGGCGAGGCAGACGGCGACGCTGCTGACGTACAGCGAACGCAGGTACACGAACGCGGTGGATGCTGGCGACGCGTACCGCACGCCCCTCCCGGCCGAGGCGCGGGCCTTCGAGCTCACGGGGCTGGCGCCCTTACCGGCGGCGATCCGCTTCACCTTGGACGAGTTCCTGGTGGCCGCGGCTGCGACGACGATTCCGTTCGAGCAGTTGCCGACGCCGGGGGTAACAGAGAAGCGCCTGATCGAGCAGGTGCGGACCGTCTATCGCCGCGACGATCTGGCGGGCCCGCTCCCGTTGGGCGCGGTGGAGCCGCTGGCGCTGCCGTTCGAGACCTATCGGCTCGCGCTCACGCCCGGGCTGGTCGCGGCGGTGTACGGCGGACGGGTCCTAGGGGCGGTGCTCGCCGACGAGGCCCGCTACGTGCACAGCGAAGGCGATGCGAGTTGGTGGCAGCCGTCGGGGCAGGTGTTCTACTCGCCCGGCCCGGCCGACATCGCGGCGCAGGAGCTGGCATTCGGGCGCCGGCATTTCTTCCTGCCACATCGGGCCCGCGATCCCTTCCACATCAGCGTCGCGAGCACGGAGACTTTCGTTTCGTACGATCGCTTCAACCTGCTCATCGAGGAGACCCGAGACGCCCTCGGCAACCGGGTCACCGCCGGGGAGCGGAACCCCGACCCGACGCAGCCGCTGGTGCGGCGGTCGCACGACTACCGCGCGCTGCAGCCAGCGATGGTGATGGACGCCAACCGCAATCGGTCGGCGGTGGCGATCGACGCGCTCGGCCTCGTCGCCGGCACCGTCGTGATGGGAAAGCCGGAGGAGTCGCCGGTGCCGGGCGACCGGCTCACCGCGGCTTTCCACGCCGACCTGACCCAGACGGAGATCGACCTGTTGCTGGCCGATCCGGCGGGGCCGGCGGCGGCGAGCCTGCTCGATGAGGCGAGCGCGCGGGTGGTGTACGACCTTCATGCGTACCGGCGCGATCCCGCCGGGCGCGCGCCTACGGTGAGCGCCACGCTCTCCCGGGAGACGCACGCGACCGACCCCCCGCCTGCGGGCGGCCTCCGGATCCAGGCAAGCATCTCCTACTCGGACGGGTTCGCGCGGGAGATCCAGAAGAAGGTGCGGGCCGAGCCGGGGCCGACCCCGCGCCGCGATGCCGGCGGCGCCATCGTCGTCGGGGCAGACGGGCAGCCGGAGATGACTGCCGGCGACACCAGCCCGCGCTGGGTGGGAAGCGCGTGGATGGTCTTCGACAACAAGGGCAATCCGGTCCGGCAGTACGAGTCGTTCTTCACCGATACCCACCGATTCGAGTTCGATGTGAGGATCGGCGTGAGTGCGGTGCTCTGCTACGACCCGCTCGCGCGGGTCGTCGCCACGCTGCAGCCCGACCATACGTGGGAGAAGGTGCGCTTCGACCCGTGGCGCGAGGAGCACTGGGACGTCAACGACACCGTCCTGCTCGCGCCGGCACTCGACGACGTCGCCGGCCCGTTCGTCCGGCGGTTCCCGGACGGCGAATACCTACCCACGTGGCATGACCAGCGGGCCGGTGGGGCGCTCGGCGCAGCGGAGCAGGAGGCGGCGGCCAAGACGGCGGCGCACGCCGGCACGCCCTCGATCGCGTACGCCGACACGCTGGGCCGGGCATTTCTCACCGTCGCACACAATCGCTTCGATCAGAACGGGGTGCTCATGGAGGAGCGCTACCTGGCGCGCGTCGTATTCGACATCGAGGGCAATCAGCGGGAGATCCACGACGCGAACGAACGCCTCGTGATGGTCCGCGACTACGACATGCTCGGCGCGACGGTCCATCAGGCGAGCATGGAGGCAGGCGAGCGCTGGACGCTGCACGACGTCGCAGGCATCGCGATCCGCGCCTGGGACAGCCGGGAGCACGAGTTCCGCACGACGTGCGATCGGCTCCACCGACCGGTCGAGTCACACGTCCGCGACGGGAACGGGCCCGAGCGGCTGGTCGTCCGCACCGTGTACGGGGAGAGCTGGCCCGATGCCGAGGCCGCGAACCTCCGCGGTCGGCCGGCGCAGCGCTTCGACCAAGCGGGAGTGGTCACCACCGACCGCTACGACTTCAAGGGGAACCTGCTCGGTAGCGCGCGGCAGCTCGCCGGCGAATACAAGGCCACGCTCGACTGGGCCGGCGCCGTGGATCTGGAGCCCGAGACCTTCACGAGTGCCGTGAGCTACGACGCGCTCAACCGGCCCACATCGCTGACCACGTCGGACCTGAGCGTGTATCGCCCCTTGTTCAACCAGGCCGGCCTCCTGAAAGCCGTGGACGTCCATCTCCAGGGGGCGCAGACGGCGACCCGCTTCGTGGCGGACATCGACTACGACGCCAAGGGACGGCGGGAGCTGATCGCCTACGGCAACGGCGTCACGACCGGATATCGCCACGATCCCCTCACCTTCCGCCTCATCAGCCTGACGACGACGCGCGTCGCCGACCAGGCCAAGCTGCAGGACCTCTCCTACACCTACGATCCGGCCGGGAACATCACGCGGATCGAGGACGCCGCCCAGGAGATGATCTTCTTCAACAACCAGGTGGTGGCGCCGCGCGCGGAGTTCACCTACGACGCTGTGTACCGTCTGATGACGGCAACGGGCCGCGAGCACATCGGCCAGATGTCGCAGCCGCAGACGACGTGGGACGACAGCGGGCGCGTACACCTTCCGCACCCGGGCGACGGCCAAGCGATGCGTCGCTACGGCGAGCGGTACGAGTACGACCCAGTCGGCAACTTCCTGCGCCTCGTCCACCAGGCGACCGACGGGCAATGGACGCGCGAGTATGTCTACGACGAGCCGAGCCTGCTCGAAGCGACCAAACCCAGCAACCGGTTGAGCCGGACTGCCGTCGGTGCAGGAGCCCCGGAGCCTTACGCATACGACGCGCACGGCAACACGACGGCGATGCCGCATCTGACGCTGATGCGCTGGGACCACCAGGACCAGTTGCAGGCCACCGCGCGCCAGGTGGTCAGCACCGGAGCGCCCGAGACGACTTACTACGTCTACGACGCCGGCGGGCAGCGAGTGCGCGTTGTCACCGAGCTGCCGAACGGTGCGCGGAAAGACGAACGGACCTATATCGGCGATCTCGAGCTCTACCGGAGGTACGGTGCGGGGGGCGCTGTCGCGCTAGAACGCGAGACGCTGCACGTCATGCAGGCCGACCGGCAGATCGCGCTGGTGGAGACGCGGACCGAGGGTGACGACGGGTTTGCCGTTCAGGTGATCCGCTACCAGTTCGGCAATCACCTCGGCTCGGCATCTCTCGAGCTGGATGAAACGGGGCAGATCATCTCCTACGAGGAGTATCACCCGTACGGCAGCACGTCCTACCAAGCCGGCCGCAACATCACGGAAGTCAGCTTGAAGCGGTATCGCTTCACCGCTATGGAACGCGACGAGCAGACCGGTCTCGAATACCACGGGGCGCGCTATTTGGCTCCTTGGCTGGGGAGATGGTCGGCCTGCGATCCAAAGGGACTTGCGGATGGTGTCAACCTCTATCGGTACGTTCGCTCAAATCCCGTCGCCGTCGTTGATCCAGCGGGAACCGACGGTCACACGCCGGAGTGGCACGCTTATGTCAACGCAGCGCACGACTTGCAGGCGGCCGATGCACGACTAGCGGAGTTCAAGGAGACTAAGGGGTACGCCGCGTTAGCACGCGTCGAAGCAGCCACGACGGCGTTGGGCCAACTCCGCGCGCAGCAAGCCGAGAAGCGCGACCAGTTGAGTGCAGCCCGGGCCGACGCAGCGGTCAAGGGCGTGATGGCCACGGTGGCGATAATGCGGTGCAACGACGCTGTCGCTGTCGCTGACGAGTCCGCAAAGAGCGCTCGTCGCTGGACTCGGATTGCTGCTGGTGCGCAGGCCTTCGGGCACTCGGTGGAAGCGGCGGTCTCATGCCCGTTGGCAGAAACGGGCATTGGCGCTGTTGCGTGTATTCACGCGACGACAGCGCTCTATGCGGATGCGCAGACGTTGACGAGCGGCGATGCAACCCCCAACGCCTTCAATCGGGCGGGCTACGGGGTGTTCAAGCTCGCGGGGGCGAGTGAGAGAACGGCGAACATCGCCGGCAACGTCGCCGACACTCTCGGGGGCGCGGCCTCGGTTTATGCATCGGTGTCAACGCCGACGTCGATCCTTGAGATACCCCCTGCGCAGTCGCGCGGCGCTCTAATCGATGGAGCCGGGGCGTCGCCCCAAGCGCCGACACGGTATTTCCGAGTTGGAGAAGGGGTTCGCCGGTCTGTCGCGCGGCGAGAACTCGGCTACACAGATGTGGAGGCAATCGACACTAAGTCAGGTCAGCCGCTCGGCCCGATCCCATTGGAGCAATTGCTCTCGACCAAACCATCGGTTCCAGGCGATCCCAGATTCATGAGCGTTCTACGAGGAGTCGGCGGCGGCAATCCGCCTGGCCTGTCACCGCCCCCCGCGATTGAAGTCACAGCGTTGCCGGCGGGAATCGGTCCCGGACCGGGGCTCACCCCGATCCCACAGGTTCGACTATCGAGATGGCGTGGTGGCCCGTAGTCGCTCTGAGATCACGTTACCGCTTGGCTGGGGGCAGATTCGCGGGCCGTGACCCGTCGTAGGGCTACAAGCCGCGCCGCGTCAGACTGCCGCCACCGTAACGGGGAACACGAGGGGAACATCGACGACCCCAACGCATGCAAATTGGACACATTTGCGGAAAGCTCACAACACAGAAAGCCCTGCTAACCAACGTATCGAGGCAAAGTCAACCTCCATGGTAAGGAAGCCGTCGCCGGTGCGGCCAGCAGGCGTCGAGACCCCGTTGTCATGACGGTTGTGAGATAGCTGCGCCGTGGTTCTCGAGAGCTGGCTACCGCCCCTCGAGGGCACGGAGCAGACGCCGCGCGTTGCTCTGAGCACCCGCCTGCTCGAGGTCAAACGCGGCGCGCGAAACAAGTGATCGCAGGCGGGCGATCTCCTTGCGAAGCATCTCGGCTTCCTGCTCAAGGCCCGCCCACTAGCGAGCGAGCGCGAACCCGGGGGCCTTCTCGCGGAGGTAGCTGTGCCACCAGCGTTCGCCGGGCTGGTTGCCGCGCAGCCGCATCTCTTCCTCTTGGTCATCGAGGTAGCCAATGACCGTCGTTGGTTCCGCGGCCGCGAATGCGCGTGCCAGTTCGACGGTCGCCTCCAGCGGGAGGTGTACGTCGCCGTGGCGGTCGCGGTAAGCGAGCGGATGCAGGTCGGCCGGCGCGGACGTCAGTCCAGCTCGGTCAATGATCCGCTGCAGTTCTGACTCGGACATCATCGTGCCGGCGGCCGCAGCGCCCGCGCCCGGCTCTCCCGTCGACTCCAGCACCGCGCTTGTCGCTTCGCCGAGCGCCGGGTCCGCGACCTGTGCAGCGTGTGCGTCAAGCGCCGCTGCGAGCTTCTCGTCTCTCAGGACTGCGTGCCGCTGTGCCCACGGAGCGACGAGCTGGCGCGTCGCGACGTACTCCTCGAGGCCAGGGTGCGGTCCGTCTTCGAACCGGATCTTGATCTTCCCCTTGCGACCAACCTTGTCGAGCAACCTGACCTTAACCATCGCGTGCCGCGGCCCGCGTTTCTCGCGGTAGGCGTACCAGCGCCCGATCTCGAGCTGATGGCTCTCCATCGTTCACGACGGTAGTCGCTCGTCGGTGCGGATGCGCGAGCCATCACGGCGGCCTTTGGCCGTGGGCGTCACCGACGCGCGACGCATATGTGCATGCGGTGAGCCCGTCGGCCGGACCCATGCGCAGGTGGTGCGGCGCGCGCCGTGGTACGCCCGGGCGTGCGCGCACTTGGGTACTGACCTCGATTGGGTACTCAAATCGGCTACAAAAGGCCGCAATTTGCGAATTTCACCGTGCTGATGTCGGCCGAGCCGAACCCGCGTACATGCAGGAGTTTCGACCGGTTTGGATGGCGCATGGCCCCACGCCTGAACATCGTGGTGTCCCCGGTTCGAGTCCGGGTCTCGCCATCGACGAAAGGCCTGCAAAACCGCGGTTCTTGCGGACCGGCCCTCGGAGGGCCTAACAGGCAGAACACTCCCGTCTGCCTTTTCCTGCCTTTTCAGCGCCTTACGCGGCCGGTTGGCGAGGCTCAACTCCCGGCCGCACGCGACGCGGATCACGGAGCAGGCATCAAGAGGGACCGGCGACGCTCTTCGCTGCCACCAACGCCTCTTGGCAGTCCGAGACCTCAGCTGAGGTTGTCCGGATCGTCGTGGAACTTCGAGACGGCGATCGTGTGAGTGAATTATCTCAGACGGCGGTAGCGGCGACCTCGGGCGCCGTGGTCGGAGTGGTCGTGTGAGTGGTGTTGTCGGTGGTCCGTGTGGCGTGGCGTTCGACGGCGATGACGAGCTTGGCGAGGTCGCGGTAGCCGATGATCCTGCGGAACTGCTGCTCGGCGACGAGCATGCCGGCGGCCGTCCAGCGCTTGCGCATGGTCCCGTCGCGCCAGCGCTTCACGTTGCGCTGCGTGTAGCGGACGATCTCGATCATGGACTCGCACGGGTTCGTCGAGCACAGCGTCTGGGCGAGCATGCCGGTGATCCCGAGCCGCATCAGCGTGAGCGTGTCGTGCATGCCTTCGCGCAGCGAGGCGGCCGCGTCGGGCCAGGTGCGGTCAAGCTCGGACGCGAGCAGCCGCAGCCGCTGCTCGGCGAGGTCGGCGTCGGTCAGCGACCACGCCGCTCGCATCCGCGCGCGGACCTGATCACGGTCGCGCTCGGGCAGCAGGTCGCAGACATTGCGCTCCTTATGCCTTTGGCAGCGATGGACGAGTGCGTGCGTGCCGAAGACGTCCTTGATCGCCTTGCGGAGCGCTTTGCCGCCGTCGATGACGAACAGGATCGCCTGCTCGGGGTCGAGGCCGCGGTCGACGAGGTCGGCAAGCAAGGTGCGGGTGAGCGTGGCGTTCTCGGTCGAGCCCTCCCACAGGCCGAGCGGGATCTTGACGCCCTCGGTGCTGATGCCGAGCGCGACGACGTGCGTGCGGTCGGCGATCTCCAGGCCGTCGAGCATCATCACCGCCAGCCGCACATCCTCCAGCCGACGGCTCATCAGCTCGGTCAGCGCGGTCGCGGTGCGCTCGACGAACATCTCCGACACCGACGTCTTGCTCGTCGCGCTGCTCGAGCTCTCAACGCCCAGGCCGACGGGCTCGCCGACGGCGGCGAACTTCCTGGTCGAGACGCCGGCGAGCATGCGGTCCATCACCGCGCGCGTGAGCGGGTCGCGGTCGGCGAAGTACTCGTACGTCTGGACCGGGATCTCGTGCTCGTCGTCGGCGCTGCGCATGCGCGGCCGACGGACCCCGACGCGCCGGCCGCCGAGGGTCATCGACCCGTCCTCGTGGCCGTGACGCTTCGCCGTCCGGTCGAGGTTGTGCTTGCCCTTGGGTCCGACAACCTCGGTCACCTCGACGTCCATCAACTCGTGCACGACGCCGAGCCCGACACCGACGCTCAGCGCGAGCAGGCCCTCCCTCGCCGCGCCGACGAGCTCGCCGAGCGCCTCCTGGATCTGCGGTGGGAGCGGACTCTCAGCTGCCTCGACGGCCGTGACGACCTTGGCGGCGGGTACCTTCCTCATGGCGGTTCCTCCTGTCCTCATCGGACTTGGCTTGGTCGCCCCGAACGCTCCCAACCGGAGCGGACGAGGCGGGAGGACCGCCGTTCAAAGTTCTACGAGCTTTCGGACAACCTCCCTCAGCTCCGCTTCTGTGCAGCGGCGCGCCGAGCGAGAAGCTTCTGGATGTCGCGATTGTCTGGGTCCACGACATCGCCGCGCGACGCAGCGCGATCACCCTGGCGCTGGTCACCAGCGTGGATATGAAGCCAAGCAAGTCGGCTTAGAGCAGGCCCATCCAACTCATCGAAGTGCTCTTCAAGCGCGCCCGCAACCTGGCGAAGCAGGGCTCGCCACGTGAGCGCTGGGAAGAGTTCCCGCTGGTTCGCGTACAGGCCATTCAGCAGCAACGCGGCGCGGCTCGCCAGCGCGATGTTGTTCGGGTCCGCGGCGACCGACTGCACCTTTAGCTCGATCTGTCGACCCGCTTCGGTCACCGCTTCGGACCACTCCCAGAGGATCTCCGCCCGGTCCGCGCTCTCCTCAACCGCGCGCTTGTACGAGTCCTCCCACTCCGTTTGGGGATGCCCTGCGCAGCGTTGCGCTCGAGCGAAGCTCAGCCAGAGGGTTGGCTCAAGCATCGCCAGGGTTCGGAGGGCAGCGAGCGTGTGGTCACCCTCGTCTCCCGAAAGCCGGCCGCTGCGCACGTCGCGGACCATCGCTGCCGCCGCCTCAGCAACCGCGCCACGCTCGATCCCCGGGAAGCGCCGAAGGAACTCGACTGCGATCGTAACCTCCGTGTTCAACGTGTGGCCGATCATCAGCTTCCGCGCGAACTCGCGGGCCATGGCCGGCATGTCGTAGATCGGCCAGGCACCGCCCTCCCCACGCATCTCCAGCAGCGATCGCAGTGCGAAGGGCCTTGACGGCACTGTCCAGATCCACATCGCGTTCGTCCGCCACGATCCGCAATGCGGGTTCGGAGAGTCCCGTCGGGAACTGGCCAGCCAAGAGGAACACAAAGACGGATTCGTCGTCGCCGCTCAGGTCATCGATCGAGCTGCGGAACAGGGCTTCGAGGAGTTGTTCGTTGCGAAGGACGCGAGGCAGTTCCGCTGCGATCCCGGCGCGCGACCGCAGGTGTGCCGCCGCCAGCTTCATCGCGTAAGGATGGCCGCGGCAGCGCTCGTAGATGGCCGCCTGAACCTTCTCGGTCATGAGCGGCTCGGCACCCGCTTGCCGCGCTGTCTGGACAAGCAGTTGGCTCGCCTCCGTCCAGGACATCTGATCGACCGGGACTGTTGTGTCGCCTTCGAAGTCGTGGCGAGGATGTCCCGGTCGTCGTGGAACTTCGTGACGGCGGTCCTTGAGTGAATTGTCTCAGACGGTGGTAGCGGCGGCCTCTGGCGCCGCGGTCGACAAGGCGTTCACCGACTGGCTGGTGAGGGCGGCGGCTCGCTTGGCGGCGACATCGTGCTCGACGGTGATGGCGAGCTTGGCGAGGTCGTTGAAGCCGATGATTTTGCGGAACTGCTGCTCGGCTTCGAGCATGCCGGCGGCGGTCCAGCGCAGGCACATGTCGCCGTTCTTCCAGCGCTTGACGTTGCGGCTCGTGCGGCGGACGGTCTCGATCATCGACTCGCACGGGTTGGTGGACGCGAGCGTGCGCTTGAGCTGGCCGGTCACGCCGAGCCTGGTGATCGTCAGCGTTTCCTGCATGCCCTCGCGCAGCGACGCGGCGGCGCCAGGATCGGTGCGTGCGAGCTCGTCGGCGAGCACTTGTAGCCGTTGCAGGGCGGCGTCATGGTCGTCGAGCGCCCAGGCTCCGCGCAGCCGGCGGCGGACGGTGTCGCGCTGATGCTCGGGTAGGTGATCGAGCACGTTGCGTTCCTTGTGGCGGACGCAGCGCTGGACCGGGGTGTGGACGCCGAAGACGTCGTTGACGGCCTTGCGCAGCGCTTTGGCGCCGTCGAGGACCACGAGCACGCCTTGGTCGACATCGAGACCGCGGCCGGTGAGGTTCGCCAGCAGCGTGGTCGCGACGGTGGCGTTCTCGGTGGACCCGTCCCAGAGCCCCAAGGGGTGCTTGACGCCGTCGGTGTCGATGCCGAGGCAGACGACGCAGCAGCGGCCCTTGAGCTCAATCCCGTCGAGCATCACCACCGCCAGGCGCAGGTCGCCGAGTGGCCGCGACATGAGATCGATCAGGTGCTCGCGCGTGCGTGAGACGAACTCACGGCTGACCGCCGACTTGCTCGTCGACCGGGAGACCTCGTCGATGTCGCTGCCGACCGGCTCACCGGTCCGCGCGTAGCGGCGTGTCGAGACGCCGGCCAGCATCCGCTCGAGCATCACGTCGGCAAGCTGGTCACGCGCCGCGAAGTGCGCATAGGTGCCCAACTCGACCTCGCGTTCCCCGTCGGCGGTCCGAGCGCGCGGCCGGCTGACCGGCACCCGGCGACCCCCGAGCGTGACCTCGCCGCGCTCGTGACCGTGGCGGACCGAGGCGCGGTCGGGATCGTGTCTGCCCTTCGGGCCGACGACCTCGTCGACCTCGGCTTCCATGATCTCGTGCAGCACGCCCAAGCCGACGCCAACGCTAAGCGCCAGCAGCCCTTCCTTCGCCGCGCCGGCCAGCTCACCCAGCGCGTCCTGGACCCGTCGCGGCAGCCGCTCGATACGGCCGTCGACGACAACCTCGTCAGCCCCGTGAACTACGGTTCCCATGGCGGTCCCTCCTGTCTCGATGGACTTGTTCGCACTCGCCACGCTGCCAGCGGCAGCGGACGAGGCGGGAGGACCGCCGTCCATCAAGTTCTACGAGCTACGGGACAACCTCGTCGTGGCGGCTGGTAATCACCACCTTCGATGGCGGATAGGTCACGGAGTCGAAGTAGTCGTACGCAGTTCGTTGGTCATCAAACGTCTCGAAGTTGTCGAGGATGAGGAGAAGCTTGTCCTCACGCAGCCGTTCCTCGAAGAACTCCTTCTGTCCCATCTGATCGAGTGCGCCGGCGTCGAAGAGCTGCGCCATGCGTTCCCAGACATCCTGGAGGGTGCCCGTCGCCCGGCGCACTTGTTTTGGGCCCTTGAGAGTGAGGTCGATGTCGCGCGCCGACAGCCAGATGATGGCGTCGTACGGGCAATCCGCCCCACGTTCGGCAAGCTCGCGACAGATGGCGAGGATCAAGCTGGTCTTGCCGATGCCGCCGTGGCCGCGAACCGTGATCAAGTGACGGCGTTGGGGATCCTCAAGGAACGGTTTGAGTCGAGCCTCGAGCGAGGGCCGATGCACGTAGGACGCCGTCGGCAAGGGGAGGTTGTTGAGAGCGATGCCGGGATCGTCCTTGAGGGCGCCAAGCTCTTCCGTATCACTGGCCGGCGCGGCCACCGGGCGTATGGCGTACTCGGCCAGCTCAATCCGTTGTTTTCCCTGCTCGGGCGACTGCGCCTCGAGGCTGTGACAGAGGAACTCGGCGGTGCTGTCGGAATCGCGCCAACTCCCGTTCGCAATGTAGACCTGGCTGTCCGCGAGATCCACGTGGATCAGGGTCACGAGCTCTTGGAGCTCACCCCCAGGAAGCAGGCATATAGCCGTGCCTGGATCGATCGGTGCGTCGGCCAGTCGCACATCACCGGGATCGACCCCGCGGAGAATCCGAAGCACCGTGTCCCCCCGTCGCGTGAGCGCGACGGCCAGGTCCGCCTGCCACAGCGGCGACTGGCCGACCAACCAGGTCGCCGGCGCGTCGATTGCCGGTAGGTGCGCGGCATAGAAATCAGCGCCATAGGCAGCATGCGCTGTCGTCTTGTTCCTGACCTCGACCAGGAGCTCCATTAGGTCCAACGCGGTGCCCTGGGTGGCGGCCGTTCCCGCTGCACTGTCACTCGCAAGCTGAGCCCGGAACGTTCTGAGATCTAGTAGCAAGGGGCCGAGATCGTCGGCGTCAGCGCGCTTGCGCTTGCGGAGCAGCCAGAGGTGGAGATGGCGGAGCCATTCCGCCGCGACCTCGTCGTGTATGGCTGGGAGGTACTGCTGAAGTCGCTCGCTCGCCACCCGCAGCGCGTTTCCCCATAGGCCTGCACCGCCTGTGCGACTGAGGTCGAATCCAAACTGACGAGCAGTTGCCTGCTCGAAATTCGCGAGGAGACTCACCACGACAATGGTGTGGAGCTTGAGGACAACTTCGGCGAGCAGCAGCACCGCGTGGAAGTGCTGCATCGACCCTGCCTCCTCGACTGCGGCGCGGGCGACGCGAGACCTACCACGGGCGATCGGACTCCAGTCAGCTGCGCCGTCGCGCGTCGGCTCGTTCCCCTTGGCGATGTCACGTGGCGTCGTCACCCTCGCCGCGAAGCTATCAGCGCGTTGACAATGCCCGCTCTCGCGTATGGGCGCTGTGCGCCCCAGCCGTGCTTCGTTCTTGCGCCCGCCTGGCAGGCCGCTTTTCGAGCCGTTGTGCTCAGCGTTGCCGCGCGGACGGTACGAGCGTAAGGTCGCGACGTGGCCGATGTGCACGACCGCAAGCGACTGCTTCGCGAGATCGGGCACGCGCCGTGACACCGGATCGAGCGCAACGAGCGACCCTGGAGGTGTTCCGTGCCCGAGCAGATGTGGCGGGTGAACGTCGCGTTCACCGAGGAGGAGGACCGTACACGCGCCGATGCGATCCTCGAGCTGGCGAGCGCGCGCTTCCACGGCTTCGGCCAGGCCAAGTGCGCGCCGGAGGATCCGAGCATTCCCGTGATCGGCGAGGAGCTCGCCGCGGCGCGCGCTCTCTCGGACCTCTCACACCAGCTCTTGCAGGCAGCGGCCGACCGTATCGAGGGCTTCGAGGGCCGGCCCGTGAAGCTGCACGACTGATGCGCGCAGACGCTCAGGACCGCGCCGCGAGCCGCCGGCGGATCGACTCGAGCTCGATCCCGAAGTCGGCCATCACCTGCTGAAGCGCCGGCGGGGTCGTCCCCGTGACGGTGTGCCGGTAGACGGCGTGGTCCCTAAGTGCCGACATCATGCGCTCGATTTGACGACACCGAGCACGAGCGCACGGCTGCCGAGCGCGCCCGCACAAGACGTTCGAGTGCTCGCGCACCACCGGGCTGATAGTAGCTTCGCGGGTCATCGGAGTCGAAGTCCGCAACCACGAACGGGTCCGCCTCGACGAGGAGGACTGCTGCTTGCGCGTCGAGCTCGAGGACGGCGGCCCCGTCGAGGTCCGGCTGCCGGCCGAGGAGCGCCGCAAGCTCGAGCTCAGCGACGACCAGTTCCACGACCTGCTGCCGACCGCGCGCGTCCGCCACCTGGGAGTGCGCGACGGGACGTCCCAGACATGGGACGAGCCCGTGCGGCTGTACGCCGACCACTTCCGCGGCTGACCTCGCACGCGACACCGCCTCGTCAATCTCGGACTGCGCTGATCGTCTCGTTCGCTTCCATATCGCTTCCATAGCGAGCCGCTGGCGAGCAACAGGCCGCCGGTTCGAGGACGCGAGAATGCGACGCTCGCAGGGTTTTCGACTCAATGGGCGGTCGCGGGTTCG
>CAVUFC010000002.1:0-185974 GCA_963740605.1 uncultured Solirubrobacteraceae bacterium
GGGGACGATCCCGCCGAGCTCGAGCTGTGCGGGATCAACCCTCGCCACCGAGGCGCACGCACGAGGGAGGCGCTGCAATGCGTGCGCCGCCTTATGACGGGCGAGCCGGTCGACTTCCGCGGCCGGTTCTTCGAGCTGCACGGCGCGATCCGCCCGGCGCCCGCGGTCCCGATTCCGATCCTGGTCGGTGGCCGCTCGGATGCGGCGCTCGTCCGCGCCGGGCGGTTGGCGGACGGCTGGCTGGCGCTGTGGGTCTCACCACGACGGTTCACGGAGGCGATCGGCACGATCGAAGCCGCCGAGGCCGGGCGCGGCCGCGTCCGCTGGCAGCACGCGCTCCAGCTCTGGGCAGGCTTCGATGCCGCACGCGCGCGGGCGCGCGAGCGGCTCAGCGCGACCATGCCTCGAAGCCGCGATCGAGGCCGTGGCTGAGGTGAAGGCACTTCTGCCGAACGCCCATCCGTAGCGTCGGCGGCAACCACCGTACGTCCGCCAAACAGCCTGAAGGGCCGCGGTTTCACCAACAATTCCCGACCTTGACTTCCAGGCGATCGCTGTCTAAGATTCGACTTGAGTTCAATTCACCCGCTGGAGGAGAGGGTGCTTCATGCGAGATGGGTGCGGCGGCACGTCGATGCACGCCACAGATTGGCCTGAGATGGCCCGGGCGGCATCAACACGCGACATAGCGAGGAGCCCGAAGTGGCGACCGTGAACGAAGCGACCGAGCGCAAGCCGCGCCGGAAGATCAACCTCGGCTTCGACCGGTTCAGCGGCCTCTACCTGGGGGCGATGTTCATCATCGTCTTCGGCATCTGGGTGCCGGACCTGTTCCTGACCACCGCGACGCTGCACAGCGTCGCCGCCCAGCAGGCCGTGACCGGGATCGTGGCGCTCGCGATCCTGATTCCGCTCTCGGCGGGTCTCTACGACCTGTCGGTCGGGGCGACCGCGAACCTCGTCGGGGTCACGACCGTCGTCCTGATGAACGACAACGGCTGGGGGCCTGTCACCGCGATCGCGTTCGGGATGCTCGTCGCGATCACGATCGGCTGCGTCAACGCGTTCATCGTCGTCAAGCTCGGCGTGAACTCGTTCATCGCGACGCTGGGCATGACATCGATCCTCGCGGCGACGCAGGTGATCGTCTCGCACAACGCCCAGCCGCTCCCGCCGACCTCGACCGGCTGGAACAACTTCACGCAGACCACGGTCGGCGGCTTCCAGATCGTCGTGCTGTACCTGCTCGTCATCGCGTTCGTGCTGTGGTGGCTGACGGCGCACACGCCGACCGGCCGCTACCTGTACGCGATCGGCGGCAACCCCGAGGCCGCCCGCCTGTCCGGCGTTCGGATCAACCGCTACACGACCTTCGCGCTCGTGACCTCGGCCACCGTGGCAGGCGGCGCGGGCGTCATGTTCTCCTCGCTGAACGGGCCGTCGCTCAACTTCGGCGGAACCCTGCTGCTTCCGGCGTTCGCCGCCGCCTTCCTCGGCTCGACGCAGCTGATCCCCGGGAGGTTCAACGTCTGGGGAACGCTGTTGGCGATCTATGTCCTGGCCATCGGCGTGCAGGGCCTCCAGCTCGTGTCCGGTGCCAGCTGGCTGAACGACATGTTCAACGGCGTGGCTCTGATCATCGCCGTCGCGCTGTCGATCCAGCGGTCGCCCTCGGCCCACTGGGCGCGCATCAAGGCGCGTTTCGGGCGCGGCTCCGCCGGCCAACCGCCACCGGGCTCCGGCGCCGACGTGCCGCCGGAAGAGACCTCGGCCCCGGCTGCGACGGCGGGCTCCCAATCCGGCTCCGCTCTCCACTGAGCCTGCGCCGCCCCAGTACCTGACTCACACAGCTCAAACCCCGAGAAGGAGACCCATGACCCACACCACGCGACGTCACCGCCAGCCGAGCGGCCCGCGGCACATCCGCGGACTCGCCGCCATCATCGCCGCGCTCGTCCTCGCCCTCGCGTTCGCCTCCTGCGGCGGCGACGACAGCTCGAGCGGCGCCGCCTCCTCGTCAGGTGGATCCTCCACGAGCTCGGACGCCGGCGGAGGCGTCGCGACGGCGCAGGAGCGGCTATCGCCGTTCGAGGCGAAGCCGACCAAGATCCTCATCACTGAGCCGCTCAAGGGCACCCCGCCCAAGGGCAAGAACCTCGTGATGCTCGGGACCAACGACCCGAACAACCAGAAGCTCCAGAAGTCGCTCAAGGAGCTCGCGGCCCTGGCTGGCTGGAGCTATTCCGTCGTCAGCTACGACCCCGCCAACCCGGCGACGTTCAACGCCGCGGTTGACACGGCGCTCACGAAGAACGCCGACTACGTCGCCGAGGCCGGCATCCCGCTGACGCCCGCCATGATCAAGAAGGTCCAGGACGCCGGCGCGAAGTGGGTGCTGACTTCGGTGCACCCGGCCGACATCAAGGACCCGGTCATCGTCGACGCGAACGCCTACTCGAACGACGAGCAGATGGGCAAGGTGCTCGCCGACTTCTTCATCTCCGACTCCAAGGGCAAGGGCAACGTCGTCATCGAGCACGTGCCCGCGTACCCGATCCTCGATGGCTTCACCGATGGGTTCCAGGCCGAGGTCAAGGAGCTGTGCCCGGACTGCAAGGTGAAGATCCAGGAGATCACGATCCCGGATCTGGTCGCCGGCAAGGTGCCGAGCGTGATGGTGTCGGCGCTGCGCTCGAACCCGGACGCCAACTACGTCGCCTTCGACGTCGGCCCGTTCGCGGCCGGCTTCGACGCCGCGCTCGCGGCGGCGGGGCTCACCAACAAGGTCAAGATCATCGGCGAAGCGGCCGACGAGGCGGCCCTCGCGAACCTGAAGTCCGGCAAGCACACGGCGTGGACCGGGTTCGATCCCGTCTACTCGACCTACGTGATGATGGACGCGATGTTCCGGGACTCGCTCGGCATGCCGATCGACCAGGAGAAGTCCGGCCTGCAGACCACGCAGATCCTGACCAAGGACAACGTCGGCGAGATCCAGGGCTCCACGTGGAGCGAGCCCGCGGACGCGCTCGACCAGTTCAAGCAGCTCTGGGGCCTCGGGTAAGAGAGGGCACCAGTCCGTGACTCGATCCAGGAGGACGACGCGATGATCGCGGTGCTCGACGTCGAAACGGTGTCGAAGACGTTCACCCGCACCAAGGCGCTGTCAGGCGTCAGCATGACCATCGAACCAGGTGAAGTTCATGCGCTCCTGGGTCAGAACGGATCGGGGAAGTCGACCCTGATCAAGATCCTGTCCGGATATCACGCGCCCGATCACGGCGGTGGTATCCGGATCCAGGGCAACGAGCTGCCGTTCCAGTCACCGGTGGCGTCGTACCGGCTCGGATGCCGGTTCGTGCAGCAGGATCTCGGGCTCGTCCCGACCCTGTCGGTCCTGGACAACATGTCGCTCGGGTCGGGCTTCCCCACGGCGTGGGGGACGATCCGGGACAAGGCGAGCTACCGGCAGGCCAAGGAGGACCTGGCGAAGGTCGACCTCGACATCGACCCGAAGGCCTTGGTCTCGACCCTGAGCGCTTCGGAGCGCACCGGGGTCGCGATTGCCCGCGCGCTGCGGGAGGACCCCGAATACCCGCACTGCCTGCTCGTCCTCGACGAGCCGACCGCGACGCTGCCCGTCGACGAGGTGGACAACCTCCTGGATCGCGTCGCCGCGTTGGCGGCCACCGGCGTCGCGGTGCTGTACGTGACCCACCACCTCGGCGAGGTCTTCCGCGTCGCGAACAAGGTGTCCGTGTTCCGCGACGGCAAGGTCGTCGGTGCAGGCCCGGTCGGCGACTTCGACCACGCCGCGATCGTCGAGCTCCTCGCCGGTGAGGAGCTGCTGGCGGAGGAGAGCGAGGCCCGGCGCCAGAAGGCCGCGCGTGCGGCGGCCCGCGACCACGAGGTCGTGTTCGAGATCGAGGATCTCCGCGCCGGCGCGCTGGCCGGAGTCTCGATCAAGGCGGAGAAGGGCGAGATCATCGGGATCGCCGGCCTGGCCGGGTCGGGCCGGGACACCGTGCTCGGCGCGAGCTTCGGCGCCCTGCCGCGCAGCTCGGGCGAGGTCAGCGTGGCGGGGGAGCCGCTGCCCGGATCGCGGCCCGACGTGGCCATCGGCCAGGGCGTGGCCTACCTCGCGCCGGACCGCAAGATCGGCGGCGCCGTGATGACGATGAGCGCGCGCGAGAACCTCACGCTGCCCGACCTCAAGCCGTTCTGGAAGGGCGGGATCGTCCGCCGCAAGCCCGAGAAGGTACGGACCAGGGAGTGGTTCGAGCGGCTGTCGGTACGGCCCGCAAACGCGGTCGAGGAGCCGCTGAGCATCTTCAGCGGCGGCAACCAGCAGAAGATCCTGTTCGGGAAATGGCTGTCCCAGACGCCTACCGTCTTCCTGCTCGACGAGCCGACCCAGGGAGTGGACGTCGGCGCCAAGAGCGACCTCCATCGCGAGCTCGTCACCGCGGCCCAGGACGGCGCGGCGGTTCTGATCAGCTCGAGCGACCTGGAGGAGCTCGCCGACCTCTGCGATCGCGTGATCGTGATCGTGGACGGCAGGATCTCGAGCGAGCTCGAGGGCGCCGGGCTGACGCAGGGCGCCATCACGCGCAGCTTCATGCCGCTCGCCGCAGAGCCGCTCGAAGCCGGCTGATGCGCCTCGCCGGCAAGGTCATCGTGGTCACCGGGGCGGCCGCCGGACTCGGGCGGGCGGCCGCGCACCGGCTCGCCGGCGAGGGAGCGCGGCTGACGCTGATCGACGTCGACGCCGACGGGCTCGCGGAGAGCATGCAGTCGGTGCTGGCCGCGACGCCCGGCGCCGATCTGCTCACGGTCACCGCGGACGTGTCGCGTGAGGCCGAGGTCGCGGGCTTCGTGGAGCAGACCAAGGCCCACTTCGGCCGCGTCGACGGGCTGCACAACAACGCCGGGATCGAGGGTCGCCAGGCTCCGCTCGAGGACTACGACATCGCGGTGTTCGACCGCGTGATCGACATCAACCTCAAGGGCGTCTTCTACGGGATGCGGCACACGCTGCCCCACCTCAAGGCCCAGGGGTCCGGCGCGATCGTCAACGTCGCCTCCGTCGGTGGGATCCGCGGCATCCCGAACCAGCTCGCTTACGTCGCGAGCAAGCACGCCGTCGTCGGGATGACGAAGGTGGCCGCGGTCGAGGCCGGCGTCCACGGGGTGCGCGTGAACGCGATCGCACCCGGCGTGATCATGACCGAGATGGTCAAGGGAGCGTTCATCCAGATCGGCGGCGAGGAGGGCTGGGAGCAGGCCGCGCAGGACTACGTCAGCGTCAACCCGATGCAGCGCTACGGAGAGCCGGCGGAGGTCGCCGACGTGGTCGCCTACCTGCTCTCCGACGACGCGTCGTTCGTCAACGGCATCGTCGTGCCGATCGACGGCGGCCAGTCCCAGGCGTACTGATGGGCAAGAGCATCAGCCGCTTCGAGCCGACCCCGTCTCGCACTCCCGAGGAATGCGAGCGGCATTACACGCAGGTCCACGTGCGCATGGCGCAGGAGCTCCTGCGCCCGATGCCGGCGCTGGTCAGCTACCACATTGATCGTGCCGTCGCGCAGGCCGATGTCGTGGGTGGCTGGGCTCAGCGGCCGCGGGCGTGGCGGTTCGTCGTCCTGCGGTTCGATCCGGGCGAAGTCCTCACCTTCTCGCCCGAGGAGAACGAGATGGTCGCCCAGGATCACGTCAACTGCCTGTACCGGCTGCGCCACACCGACGTCGAGGAGACCGTCCTGATCGACCGCCGGGGTGATCAGCTCGCCTTGGCCAAGTTCCTGCTCGAGGCCGACCGAGCGCCGGGCGTCGGTGCCGGCGAGGCGTGGTCCGACTTCAGCGCGCTGGCCGACCGCGTGCGCGAGCAGATGGAGAGCGCCTTCGACGCACGGCTGCTGATCCTGAACCGTGCGCTCAACGAGGTCGAGTGCGAGCCGGTCGACGTCGAAGGTCAGCGGCCGATCGGGCTGCTCGACGACACGACCCGCCTCGGCTACATGGAGATCTACTTCGATCACGCGCGCTGGGGAAGGGAAGCCCTGGGTCCCCTGGTGGCCGAGGGTCTGCTGCGCCGGCCGAGCCTGGTCGACGTCAATCTCCTGCAGGTCGAGGAGCACGCTCCGCTCAGCCGCGGCTGAGGCGCAGGCCGGTCACTGGGCGACGTAGCCGCCGTCGACGGGCAGCGCGATGCCGGTGATGTACGCCGCCTCGTCGGATGCAAGAAAGACGACGGCTGCCGCGACCTCTTCGGGGCGACCGTCACGGCCCAGGGGGATCTGTGCCGTCATCCTCGCCACGGCGTCGGCGTCCGCGGACTCCGTCATCGCGGTGACGATCAGCCCGGGGCAGATGGCGTTGGCGCGGACGTTGTCGGGGCCGTACGCAGCCGCTGCCCCACGCGTCAGGCCGAGCACGGCGGCCTTGCTCCCCTGGTACGGGAGCGATCCCCGCAGACCGACGAGCGCAGCCACCGAGGCGACGTTGACGATCGACCCTCCCCCACGCGCGACCATGCTCGGGATCACCGCCTGCATCCCGAGGAATACGCCGTGCTGGTTGACGCCCGTCACGAGGTCCCATTCGCCGTCTTGGAGCTCGACGCCCACAGACCGCACCTGGACGCCGGCGTTGTTCACGAGGACGTCGATCCCGCCGTACGCCTGCTCGACCGCCTCGACGACCGCTCGCCAGGCGTGAGCGTCGGTCACGTCCAGGCGGTGAGAGGTCGCCTCGACGCCGGTGGCTCGGATCTCGTCGGCGAGCCGTGCGCCGCCCTCCGCCAGGTCGGCGATCACGACCGTCGCGCCCTCGCGCGCCAGCGCGCGAACGTGAGCGGCACCCATCCCGCCGGCACCGCCGGTCACGAGCGCGACCTTGCCGGCGACGCGCGAACCCATCGTCACATCCTCCTCGTGGTGGCCTGCCAGTCATCCTACCTGAATTCACTTCAGACTGATAGTCTTGCGATTCGCCGTCAGACAGCAGCGGAAGAGAGGAGAACCGATGGGACTCGTGAATGGAAAGGTCGCGCTGGTCACAGGCGCCGGCCGCGGACAGGGGCGCTCGCACGCCGTGCGTCTCGCAGCCGAGGGCGCCGACGTCATCGCCGTCGATATCTGTGCGACTCCGCTCGAGACCCTCTCCTACGAGTTGTCGACCGAGGACGACCTCGACGCCACGGTGAAGGAGATCGAGGCCGCCGGACGCCGCGCCGTCAAGGTGATCGCCGATGTTCGCTCGCTCGCCGAGATGGAGCGGGCGGTCGAGGTCGGCTTGGCCGAGCTCGGCAAGATCGACATCGTCTGCGCGAACGCGGGGATCGGTACCTGGGCGGTCGTCTGGGAGATGACCGAGCAGCAATGGAGCGAGATGGTCGACATCAACCTCACGGGTGTGTTCAACACCGTGCGCGCCGCGCTGCCCTCGATGGTCGAGCGCGGGAAGGGCGGCAGCCTGGTCCTGACCAGCTCCACCGCCGGCCTGCGCGCGTACCAGAACACCGCGCACTACACGGCCGCCAAGCACGGCGTGATCGGGCTCATGAAAGTACTCGCGCAGGAGTGCGGCCCGCATGGGATCCGCGTCAACGCGGTGTGCCCCACGACGGTCCGGACGCCGCTGGTCATCAACGACTCGACGTTCGAGCTGTTCGCCCCCGACGTCGAGAATCCGGGCGAGGACGATGTTCGCGAGGCGTTCGCGGGGCTGAACATCCTTCCCGACGTCCCCTGGATCGAGCCCGGCGACGTTTCGAACGCCGTGCTCTTCCTGTGCTCGAATGCGGCCAAGTACGTCACCGGCGTCGCGCTCCCGATCGACGCCGGCAACACGGTCAAGACCTGACGTTCCCCTCTTGACTCTCGCGCGCCGGCGCGACTACTATTACCGAATCGACTTCAGGTCAGACGAGGAGAGGACCTCTTTCAATGCTGTCCCGCGAATATCCTGAGCTCTACATCGACGGCCGCTGGCAGCAGCCAGACTCGACGGAGAGCTTCGACGTCATCTCGCCGGCGACGGGTGAGAAGATCGGCTTCGTCGCCGCGGCCAACCCGACCGACATCGATCGCGCCGTCGCGGCCGCCCGCAAGGCATTCGACGAAACGGACTGGCCGACGCGGCCCGTTGCCGAGCGTGCGGAGCTGATGGAGCGGCTCGCCGCGCTGATCGCTGAGCATCAGGCCGAGTTCTCCGATCTGATCGTCGACGAGCTCGGCCACAACAAGATCACCGCCGACGTGTATCACTCGGTCGCGCCGACGCTGCACTGGAACTACTACGCGAAGGTCGGCCGCGACCACACGTTCGCCGAGGTGCGCGAGGCCGACCTCTCGCCCATGGCGGGCGCCGAGGGCGGGCTGATCATGAAGTACGAGAGCAAGAGCCTCCTCGTACGTGAGCCGGTCGGCGTCGTGGCGGCGCTGTGCGCGTTCAACTTCCCGCTGGCGGGCATCGCCCAGAAGACCGCGCCGGCGATCGTGGCCGGCTGCACCGTCGTCGTCAAGACCCCGGACCCCGACCCGCTCGCGCTGCTCGCGATGGCCGACCTCGTCACCGAGGCCGGGTTCCCGCCCGGCGTGATCAACATCGTCGCCGCGACGCGCGACGCGTCCGCACACCTGGTCGGCCACCCGGGCGTCGACATGGTCACCTTCACCGGCTCCACCGAGGTCGGCAAGAAGATCGGCGAGGTCTGCGGCGCGCAGGTCAAGCGCTGCGTGCTCGAGCTCGGCGGCAAGTCGGCCGCGATCATCCTCGAGGACGCCGACCTCGACACGGCCATCCCGATGGTCGTCGGCCTCGGCGCCGGCACGACCCAGGGCGAGAACTGCACCTGCATGAGCCGGATCCTGGCGCCGAAGTCGCAGTACGACGAGATCGCGGCCCGGTGCACCGAGGCGTTCAAGACGCTGAAGGTCGGCGATCCGCGGGAGGCCGACACGGTCGTCGGCCCGCTGATCACCGAGGCGCACCGCGAACGCGTCCTCGGCTACATCAAGACGGCCGTCGACGACGGCGCTACGGTGGCCTACGGCGGCGGCATCCCCGAGCACATGGAGAAGGGCTGGTACGTCGAGCCGACGTTGCTGACGAACGTCAGCAACGACTCGACCGTCGCCCAAGAGGAGATCTTCGGGCCCGTCATCGTCCTGATCCCCTACGAGGATGAGGAAGACGCCGTTCGCCTCGCCAACGACAGCAGGTTCGGCCTCTCGGGCGCGGTGTTCACGAGCGATCCCGTCAAGGGGTTCGACATCGCGCAGCGCATCCGTACGGGCACGTTCCGCGTCAACACGATGTCGGCCGACTTCAACTCCTCGTTCGGCGGATACAAGGAGTCCGGGATCGGGCGCGAGCACGGCCCGTACGCCATCGACGAGTACCTGCTGGACAAGACGATCTCGATCGAGCCCGGGGAAGAGTTCCCCGAGAAGGTGCTGCAGTCGGCCCAGGCCGTTGCGGCGCAGGTCTAAGGCCTTTGGTCACCACAACGAGGAGAAGCAACGGTGCCGGACCCCAGCACACAAGCACCGCCCGCCCCCACCGCGGCGGATGACGATCAGCGAACGGATGCGACGGAGCAGCCGGACGTCGAGCTCGTCGAGGCGGATCTTCTGATCGAGGACGTCTCGATCGACGGCATGTGCGGCGTCTACTGAGCCGCTCGGATGACGTTCGACATTGATCGGGCCTGGCGGCTCGACAGCCGTGTGGCGATCCGCCCTGAGCCGTTCGGGGCGCTCGCGTACCACTTCGGCACCCGCCGGCTCTCGTTTCTGAAGACCCGGAAGCTCGTGGCTGTCGTGGAGTCGCTCGGCGACCAGCCGACGGCGCTCGCGGCGTGCCGCGACGCAGGCGTCACCGACCAGGAGCTGCCGGCCTACTGCCAGGCGCTCGAGCGACTTGCAGGCTCGGGCATGGTTGTGGAGGACCGGGCATGACTGCGCTGAGCCCCACCCGGCTCGTCGACCATTTCGAGGCGGGTCTGGACGCCCCGATCTGCCTGACCTGGGAGCTCACGTACGCCTGCAATCTCGCGTGCGTCCACTGCCTGTCGAGCTCGGGGCGCCGCGATCCGCGCGAGCTGACAACCGACGAGTGCTTCCGCGTCGTCGATGAGCTCCAGGCGATGCAGGTCTTCTACGTCAACGTCGGCGGCGGCGAGCCGACCGTCCGGCGTGACTTCTGGGAGATCCTCGACTACGCGACCGCGCATGGCGTCGGCGTGAAGTTCTCGACCAACGGGTCCCGCATCACCGCCGAGCGGGCGACCCGCCTGGCCGCCAGCGACTACGTCGATGTGCAGATCTCGCTCGACGGCGCGTCTCCCGCGGTCAACGACGCCATCCGCGGCCCGGGTTCGTTCGCGACCGCGGTTGCGGCCATGGAGCGGCTGGCCGAGGCGGGCATGCGGAACTTCAAGGTCTCGGTCGTCATGACGCGTACCAACGTCGACCAGCTGGACGACTTCGAGGCGCTGGCTGACCGCCTCGGGGCGCAGCTGCGGCTGACGCGGCTGCGGCCGTCCGGGCGCGGTGCGGACGTCTGGGGCGAGCTGCATCCGACGGCAGCGCAGCAGCGCCAGCTGTACGACTGGATCCTCCCGCGTGGCGACAAGGTGCTGACCGGCGACTCGTTCTTCCATCTCGCCGCCTACGGGCAGCCGCTGCCGGGCCTCAACCTGTGCGGCGCCGGCCGCGTGGTCTGCCTGATCGATCCGATCGGCGACGTCTATGCCTGCCCGTTCGCGATCCACGATGCGTTCCGCGCGGGCAACATCCGCGCGCCGGGCGGCTTCACGGCGATCTGGCGCACGTCGGAGCTGTTCCAGGAGCTGCGGCGACCCCAGACCGGCGGCGCGTGCGCATCGTGCTCGCACTTCGACACCTGTCGCGGCGGGTGCATGGCCGCGAAGTTCTTCACGGGCTTGCCGCTCGACGGCCCAGACCCGGAATGCGTGCTCGGCAACGGGGAGTCGCTGCTCGAGCGCCTGTCCGAGCCGGCGCTGCCGCGGCCGTCGGCCGATCACTCTCGGCGACCGCGCCGGCGTCCCGTCTCTCCCTGCGAGACCTCTCCCGTGGCCGGCCTGGAGGTGATCTCCTGATGGCGGGCGGCTGGTTCGAATCGATCACCGAGGCCCAGCGACGCGCGAAGCGGGAGCTCCCCAGATCGGTCTACATGGCGATCTGGGCCGGGACCGAGCACGGGCTGACGCTGAAGGACAACGTCGACGCGTTCGGCGAGCTGGGGTTCGCCCCGCACGTCGCCGACCTGCCGAGCGACCGCGATCTCTCGAGCACCGTGATGGGGCAGGCGATCGGGCTTCCGGTGATCATCTCGCCCACTGGCGTGCAGGCGGTCCACCCCGACGGCGAGGTCGCCGTCGCGCGAGCCGCGGCGGCTCGCGGCACGGCGATGGGCCTGAGCTCGTTCGCCAGCAAGCCCGTCGAGGACGTCGTCGCCGCGAACCCGCAGACGTTCTTCCAGGTCTACTGGGCGGGTTCACGCGAGGAGATCCTCGGCCGGGTGGAGCGAGCAAAGGCGGCGGGCGCGGTCGGTCTGATCGTCACCTTGGACTGGACGTTCTCCCACGGCCGCGACTGGGGCAGCCCGTCGATCCCCGAGCAGCTCGATCTCCGGACGATGGCGAAGCTGGCCCCCGAGGCGCTGATGCGCCCGCGCTGGTTCTATCGCTGGGCGCGGACCGGGCAGCTCCCCGACCTGACGGTCCCAAACATGGCCGTCGCGGGCGGCGCGGCACCGACCTTCTTCGGCGCCTACGGGCAGTGGATGCAGACGGGGTCGCCGAGCTGGGACGACGTGCGCTGGCTGCGCGAGCAGTGGGGCGGCCCCTTCATGCTCAAGGGCGTCATGCGCGTCGACGATGCGATGCGGGCACGCGACATCGGCGTGACCGCGATCTCGGTCTCCAACCACGGTGGCAACAACCTCGACGGGACGCCCGCGAGCATCCGGGCGCTGCCGGCCATCGCCGAAGCGGTCGGAGACCAGATCGAGGTCGTGCTCGACGGCGGCATCCGGCGCGGAAGCGACGTCGTGAAGGCCGTGGCGCTCGGCGCTCGCGCCGTGATGATCGGGCGCCCGTATCTCTGGGGGCTGGCGGCCAACGGCCAGGCGGGAGTCGAGAACGTGCTCGACATCCTGCGCAGCGGGATCGATTCGGCGCTGCTCGGACTCGGGCGCAGCTCGGTGCGCGACCTCTCACCGGCCGATCTGCTGATCCCCGACGGTTTCGGCCGCCGGCTTGGCGACCCCGAAGAGCCCGGCGCGCCCGCTGGTTAGCGCGGTGAGCCTCGGCTCCGCAACGTTCCCGGAGCTCCGCGGACGCGGCGACCTCCATCTCCTGATCCCGCTCGGGGCGACTGAACAGCACGGGCCGCACCTGCCACTCGAGACCGACACGCTGATCGCCCGCGGCATCGGTGAAGCGGTGGCCTCGACGCGCTCCGACGTCGTGCTCGCGCCGGCGTTGCCGTACGGCAGCAGCGGCGAGCACGCGGACTTCCCGGGCACGCTCTCGCTGGGACAGGGGACGCTTGAAGCAGTCGTGGTCGAACTGACCCGCAGCGCCGACCCCTTCCGCGACGTGACGCTGCTCGCCTGGCACGGCGGGAACGCCGAGCCGCTGGCTCGCGCCCTCGCAACTCTGCACGCGGAGGGCCGGGCGGTCGACATGTGGCAGCCCGAAGTCGCAGGCGGCGACGCCCATGCGGGCTGGGTGGAGACCTCGTTGATGCTTGCGCTCGCACCGCACCTCGTCCGCTCAGAGCGGCCGGTCGGGGTGACCGAGCCGCTCGCCGTCCTGCTCCCCCGGCTACGGCAGCACGGCGTCAAGGCGGTGTCCGAGAACGGTGTGCTCGGCGACGCCCGCGCGGCGAGCGCGCAGCGGGGCCGTGAGCTGCTCGAGCGCTTGGCGGCACAGATCGGTGAGCTGCTGGATGCCGGTTCCTGACGCGCGGCTACCCGCCGAGCTCGAGGTCTCGCTCGGCCCCGACGTGCGCGTCCTCGCCGGGGGAAGCGTGCTGGTCGGCGGCCAGCCGCTCCGGGCGGTCTCGCTGACCGCGCGCGGAGCCGAGGTCGTGAGCGGCTGGAGAGCGCCGGCTGCGATCGGCGCCGGCCGGGGCCGGCAGGACATCGCTCGCCGGCTGCTGGACGCCGGCATGCTCGAGCAGCACGCGCCCGCTCCCGTGGCGCCGGACGAGCTGACGTTCGTCGTCCCGGTACGCGACCGCCCCGAGCAGCTCGAGCGCTGTCTGCGCGCGGTCATGCAGGCCGCGCCTGCGGCACGCGTGATCGTGGTCGACGACGGATCCGTCACCCCGGTGCACGTCGCGTCCGCGCGCGTCATCCGGCACCCGACGGCTCGCGGCGCGGCCGCCGCGCGCAACACTGGCCTCGCCGCCTGCACCACCGAATTCGTGGGCTTCGTCGATTCGGACGTCGTCGTACCGCAGGCCACCGCCGGCCGCCTGCTCGCCCATTTCGCGGATCCATGCGTCGCCGCCGTCGCGCCACGCGTGTGCCCGCTCGGCGCGCGCGGGCCGATCGCCGCGTACGAAGCGCGCCACTCGCCGCTCGACATGGGGCCGAAGGGCGGATTCGTGGCGCCCGGCCGGCCGATCCCCTACATCCCCAGCACCGTGCTCTTCGTACGGCGATCCGCGATCGATCGCGGCTTCGACGAGGACCTGCCGATCGGCGAGGACGTCGACTTCGTCTGGCGCCTCGGGGCGTCCGGCTGGCGGATCCGCTACGCGCCCGACGTGGATGTCCTGCACGACCATCCCGCACGACTGGCGCAGCTCGTCGCCCGCCGCTACATCTACGCCCGCTCGGTCGGACTGCTCGCGCGCCGCCATCCCCGGGCGCTGCCCGCCGTCTGGATCACGCCGGCCGCTGCAGCCGCCTGGGCGCTGGTGCTCGGCGGCCGACGCGCAGCGCCGGCCGCCGTCGTCTTCTGGTCGATCGCACGGACCGAGCGGCGGTTGCGAGACGTGACACCGACGTCCCGGCGGCTGGCGGCGTCTCTGACGCTGCGCGGCTTCGGGCACAGCGCTGCAGGGTTGAGCCGGGCCGTCCGGCGGCCCTGGTTCCCGCCGCTGCTCGTGATCGCGTGCCGCAGCCCGCGCACGCGCGCCGTGCTCGCGGCGGCCTTCGCGGCCCGGATCCTCGAGGACGCGCTCGTCACGGCCGACGTCCGCTCGCTCGTCAGCCATGCCCCGCTCCGTATCCTCGACGACGTGATCGCCGCGGCCGGGACGTGGGATGGGTGCATCCGCTCCCGGACGCTCCGTCCCCTCCTCCCCTCGTTCAGCCCGCCGGCGCGCCCCGTCGGATGACCAGGACGGCGGTCGTAACGGGCGCGGCACGCGGGATCGGCGCGGCCACCGTGACGAGTCTCGCGGCCGCGGGCTGGAACGTCGTGGCGGTCGATCGGTGTTCGGACGACCCGCGACTTCCCTACCGCCTGGGGACGCGGGAGGAGCTGGCCGAGGTCGTCGCGGCGGCGCGCGCGCACCGGGGCGCGGACGAGGCGATCAACCCAGTCATCTGCGACGCGGCTTCCGACGACGAGATGGCGCGCGCGATCGCCGGAGCCGAAGACGCGTTCGGGGGCGTGGATGCCGTGATCGCCATCGCCGGGGTGATCGCGGGCGGCGTCCCGCTCTGGGAGATGCCGCTGGGGCAGCAGCGCGCCGTCCTGGAAGCGAACCTCACGTCGGTGCTCGCGGCCGCCAGGGCCGGCATCCCGGCGCTGCTTCGCCGACCGGAACCGCGCACCGGACGCTTCGTCGCCGTGGCGTCGGCCGCCGCCACGCGAGGACTCCCGATGCTGGCCGCCTACTGCGCCGCCAAGGCGGGCGTCACCGGGCTGATCCGGGCGCTGGCCGCAGAGCTGCGCGGGACCGGCGTGACCGCGAACGCCGTCAGCCCAGGATCGACCGCGACGCCGATCCTGGACGAGAGCGCGCGGCTCTACGGCCTGGAGTCGGCCGAGGCGTTCTCGTCGCAGCAGCCGATCTCACGGCTGATCCGGCCCGAAGAGGTCGCCGAGGCGATCGTATGGCTCGCCGGAGTGGCGCCCGATGCGCTGACGGGCGCCACTGTGCCCGTCGACGGTGGGCTCTCCCTGTAGACGACTACTCGTTGATCACGACGATGGCGCTCTCCGGGCAGGTGCCGGCGACCTCCTCGGCGAGGTCGCGCAGATCGTCCGGCACCTCGATCGGGTCGCCGCCCCGGATCGTCACGTAACCCTCGTCGTCGCTGTCGAGCAACTGCGGGGCGAGCGAGTAGCACCGTCCGTGGCCCATGCACGCGGTCGTGACCTGGAGCTTCACGAGCTCACCTCCCAACGCAGCGGAAGCTGGCTGAGCGCCATCATCGCGCCACCGCCGCGCTCGAGCAGCTGCGCGTCGGTGTCCAGATCGAAGTCAGGGATCACCGACAGCCATTCCTGCACGGCGATCGTCATCTCGCGCCGTGCGAGGTGCATCCCGAGGCAGCGATGAGGACCGCTCGCGAACCCGAAGTGGTTGTTCTTCTTGCGGTCGATGACGAACTCGTCGGCCCGCTCCCAGTGACGCGGGTCGCGGTTCGCGCCGGACACGAGCGCGTACACCATGTCGCCCTTCTTGAGCTGCACGCCGTGGAACTCGACGTCGCGGGTGACCTTGCGCCCGTCGCCGAAGATGATCGTGTAGTAGCGGAGCGTCTCCTCGACCGCGAGCGGCGCGAGCTCAGGGTCGTCGACCAGCTGCCGGCGATGCTCGGGATGCTGCGCCAGATGGTGGAACATGTACCCGAGCTCGGCACGCGTCGTGTCGAGGCCGGCGAGCGTCAGCACCGTGCACATGTCGAGCAGGACCTCGTCGTCCAGCGGCTTGTCGTCGAACGTCGAGTTGAGCAGATAGGCGAAGAGGTCGCCCTCCTTGTCCGAGTTGTTGGCCCGCCGATCGGCGAGCTGCTCGGTCCAGAACTCGCGCATCTCGGTGAGCGCCTTGGCCATGTTCTCGGCGCCGGCGGGGTCGCCGCCGAAGCCGCCGAAGAACATGTCGACCCACTGCGCGAACTGCTCGGTGTAGGACACCGGCACGCCGATCACGCTCAGGAACGCCGCCGTCGGATACAGCAGCGCGAAGTCCTCGATGAAGTCGCACCGCCCCTTGCTGACGATGGGCTCGATGAAGCTCTTGCACAGCTCCCGCATCATCGGGGCCGCCGCCTCCATCGCCTTCGGCGAGAACCACGGGTTCAGGATGCGGCGGTACTTGATGTGATCCGGCGCGTCGACCTGGGTCGGCACGAACCGGTAGATCGGGTTCGGCTCCCACGGCGTTATCGACTCGCTCGAGAAGATCTCCGGGGTCTTGTAGATGTCCTTGACGGCCTCGTGGCGCGTGAACACCCAGTACCCACCCTCGGAGTACTTGTTGTAGAAGTGCGGGCAGCTCTCGCGCAGTTCGTTGCCGAGCGCCCAGTAGTCACCGAGATTGCGGGTGGTGGAGAAGTCCTGATGCATCACCGGGCAACCGGTGACCTGGTCTCCGTTCACCTCCGAGATGGTGCCTGATTCCATGTGATCGACTGCCTTTGTGTTCGATTCGACGAGGGACTTAGGCGCCGCCGTGAGCGGCGGCCAGCGTGGGTACGGCCTCGGCCGACGAGGCCTCTGGGGAGACCCGCTGCTGCGCGATGTCGCGCCCGGCCAGGTAGCCGAAGAGCATCGCGGGCCCGAGCGTTCCGCCCGCGCCGCCGTAGGTCATGCCGAGCGGCGATGACATCGCGTTGCCTGCGGCGTACAGCCCGGGGATGACGTTGCCGTCGACGTCCTTGACACGCGCGTTGGTGTCGGTCGCCGGTCCGCCCTTCGTGCCGAGTGCGCCGCTGAACACCTGGATCGCGTAGTAGGGCGGCGTCTCGACGGCCCCTAGCGAGGCCCGGCGGGTTCCGTCGCGCAGTGTCGGGTCGCCCCACCACTGGTCCTGGGCGCTCCAGCCCCGGTTCCAGTCGGGGTCCTGCAGGTCGCGCGCGTTGGCGTTGAACCGCTCGATCGTCTCCTCGAAGGTGTCCGCCGGGATGCCGAGCTTCTCCGCCAGCTCGCGCGGCGTGTTGCCGGACGTGATCCAGTCGGTGCGGGCCTTCTCGGTGCCGCCGAGACCGCCGGCGAAGCCGTACTTCTCGAGCCAGGTCTGGTCGAAGATCAGCCAGCACGGCAGGTTGCGGTACACGCCCATGATCGTGTCCTGCTCGTGGAAGGCGGCGCCGAACGCGTTGTAGTTCGCCGCTTCGTTGGTGAAGCGCTTGCCCGACCGGTTGACCATGATCGCGCCCGGCAGCGTCCGCTCGTAGGTCAGCAGCTGCTTGCCGGTGGGGACCACGTCCGGGGGGACCTCGATCATCGGCATCCACCACGCTTCGCGCATGTTCCCGAGCATCGCGCCGACGCGCATCGCCATCTTGAGTCCATCGCCCTCGTTCGTGTCGACGGCCACCGTGTGCGTACACGGCCCGCGCAGGAACGCCCGTTTGAGCTCGGCGTTGTGCTCGAAGCCGCCGGTTGCGATCACCACATTGGGCGCGCGCACCTTTTGCCGGCCCTCGGGTGTCTCGAACACGACGCCGGCGACCTCGCCGTCCTCCATGATCAGCTCGACGCCGCGGTGGCTCGTCTGCGGTGCGACGCCGCGATCGAGGCAGGCCTTCAGCAACCGGCCGCCGAGCGCGAGCCCGCAGCCGCGCTCGTCGTTGTCGGCGCGGCGCTGCATCTCCTCCGGGTCGAGCGGCTCCGGGATCGCCTGGCCGAGGGTCGTCTCGCCGATCGTGAAGTGGTAGCTCGGGTAGTACGGCGAGATGTGGACCTTGTCGCCCCACTCGCCGAGCTCGCCGTAGGGAAACGCCGCCGTCTCGAGTGACCGGCCTCCCTGCGGCAGCCCACCTTCCTGCTCGGGGTGATAATCCGGGAAGTCCGCGACGGGTCGGAACTTGACGGGCGTCCGCTCGTCCAGCCAGCGGACCATCTCGGGGCCGCGATCGATGTACGTCTCGGCCATCTCGTCGGAGATGGTGTCGTTCGAAAGCGCCTTCAGGTACGTGAGTGCTTTCTCGCGCGAGTCGCCCTTCTCCGGAGGCTCGTGCATGTTGAGCGGGATCCAGATCATCCCGCCGGAGTAGACCGTCGTGCCGCCGATCGTCGCACCCTTCTCGAACAGGCCGACCTTGGCACCCAATTCGGCCGCGGTCACAGCGGCGGTCAGGCCCGCGGCGCCCGTGCCGAGGATGATCAGGTCGTAGTCGCTCATGCCTCTCCCTCGGATCATTGCCCAAATCGAACTTACTTCAGATCGAGAAAGGTATAGCCGAGTCGCGAATCTGTCAACGTGCGCGGTATGTTCTCAAGCTGAGTTCAGGTAGAGCGGACGAATCGGAGGAGGGAACGAAATGGCGACAGGGGTGCTGGACGGCAAGGTGGCGATCGTCACCGGTGCGGCAATGGGCATGGGCGAGGCGACGGCGCGCGTGTTCGCCGCTGCGGGCGCCCGCGTCATCGTGAGCGACATCAACGCCGAGCTCGGCGAGGCGACCGCCGAGGGCATCCGCGAGGCCGGCGGCGAGGCGACGTTCGTCCGCACGGACGTCTCGAGCGCCGCCGATGCGGAAGCCATTGTCCGCACGGCCGTCGAGCACTATGGACGGCTCGACTGCGCGGTCAACAACGCTGCCGTCACCCCGGACACGCATCCGATCGCCGAGCTGGACGAGCAGGAATGGGATCGGATCCTGGCGGTCGATCTCAAGGGCGTCGCGCTGTGCTGCAAGTACGAGATCGCCCAGATGCTCGCGCAGGGCGGCGGCGGCTCGATCGTCAACATCGGCTCCGTGAGCTCGCACCGGCCACAGCCGAACAACGTGGCCTATGTCGCGGCGAAGCACGGCGTCATCGGCATCACCAAGGTGGCCTCGCTCGAGAACGCGCCGCAGGGGATCCGCGTCAACACGGTCTGCCCCGGGGCGATCGACACGCCGATGGTCCGCGGGGCGCTCGAAACGGTGGGGCTGACCGAAGAGGAGTTCGCTCCGCTGATCAGCCTGTTCGGCCGGTTCGGGAAGGCCGACGAGGTCGGGCAGGCGAGCCTCTGGCTGTGCTCAGACCAGTCCTCGTACGTCACCGGCGCGGTGCTCGCCGTCGACGCCGGCTACACGTCGCGCTGAGCCGCAGCGATCGCTTGACGGTCAGCCGCCCAGCACCTAAACTGAATCGAAGTAAGGTCAAAAACCTTGGGAGAGGGCGCATGAGCGCAGCGAATGAGACGGTCATCGATCACGAGTCCCTGAGGGCTCTGCAGGACCGAATCGATGTCGAGGAAGTGCTCTACAAGTACTCCTCGTCCGTCGACTCGTTCGACAAGGAAGGCGTGCGCAGCTGCCTCGCCGACGACCTCTGGGCCAAGTATGGCAACGGCGAGCCGGTCACCGACGCCGACACGCTCGCCAATTGGATCGCCGAGGCGACGGCGAGCTGCATCTGGCAGCACCACCTGCTCAACGTCTACCACGTCACGATCGACGGCGACCAGGCGAGCACCGTGTCCTACCTCACCTCCTACCAGGTGTTCGAGGAGGACCCGAAGTCCGCGATCATCCTCGTGGCGAGGTATCACGACGAGCTCAAGCGCACCCCGGACGGCTGGCGGATCAGCAAGCGCATCATGGAGCTGCTGTGGGGCGAGTCGAAGCCTGACGCCGGCTATCTGGACGCCCTCGGCGGCCGCGGGCCGAAGGTCTGGGCGCGGAGCTGAGCCATGTCGATCCGCACCTTCGTGACCATGACGACGGACAAGAAGGATCTCGACGAGGTCGTCGGGATCTTCAAGACCTTCATCAAGGACGTCCAGGAGAAGGACTACGGCGTCCTCACCTACCACTACTTCATCGACGACGGCGACCGCCCCGTGATCCATGTGTTCGAGGAGTACGAGAGCTCCAAGGCGCACCTCGACCACTTCGCCAACATCGACATGCAGGCGGTCGGTCGCCTCATGGAGCTCGTGCAGCTGTCAGAGCCCCACTACTACGGCGAGCCGAGCCCGGAGGAGCAGGAGCTGCTGCAAGGGTTCGGCAATGTCCATTATCACCGTCCGTTGATCAGCATCGACGAGCCGGTCGGGCAGACCTGATCTCCCAGCGTCCGGACCCGAGGCTGCGGTGAGCGTGCAGATCGCCCGCGGCGTCGGGCCCGCGGGCATCGACGTCGCTTTCGAGCGGTTCGGTGACCCCGAATCGCCGCCCGTCCTGCTGATCATGGGCATCGGGACGCAGATGCTGGGCTGGCCCGATCGGTTCTGTGTCGCGCTCGCCGCGCACGGCCTGCACGTCGTCCGGTTCGACAACCGGGACATCGGCCTCTCGAGTCACATGACCGATGCCCCGCCGCCCGATGTGCAGGCGGCGCTTCTCGGCCGCACGGCATCAGCCTCCTACACGCTGTCCGACATGGCGGCCGACACGATCGGCCTGATGGACGCCCTGGGCATGGATGGCGCACACCTGGTCGGCGCGTCGATGGGCGGGATGATCGCGCAGACGGCCGCGATCGAGCACCCGCGGCGCGTGCGCTCGCTCACCTCGATCATGTCGACCACCGGCGATACGTCGGTCGGGCGGCCGACCACGGAGGCGATCACCGCACTGCTGTCACCACCGGCCCGCACTCGGGAGGAGGCGATCGAACGGACGGTGCGGATCGTGCGCGTCATCGGCTCTCCGGCGTACGAGATCGACGAGCCCGAGATCCGCCGGCGGACCGGGGTCGCCTTCGATCGCGCCAACGATCCGGTCGGGGTCGCCCGCCAGCTCGTGGCCATCGCCGCCTCCGGGGACCGAACCGCGGCGCTGGGGTCGGTGTCCAGCCCGGCGCTCGTGCTCCACGGCGCTGCCGATCCGCTCGTCGACGTCAGCGGCGGGCGGGCGACCGCGCGTGCCATCCCCGGTGCCGAGTTCGTCGCGCTCGCCGGCATGGGGCACGACCTGCCTCGCCCGCTGTGGGGCGACATCACGCGCAGAATCGCGGAGCACGTGGCGGGCGCCGGGGCGCGCAGCGTCGCTCGGCGGTGAGCAGGCCGCCTTCGATCTAGAGGTGAGCGACGGGACTCGAACCCGCGGCCGCCGGGACCACAACCCGGAGCTCTACCAACTGAGCTACGCCCACCAAGCGCGTCGCAAGTCTAGCGGCGGAATATCCTGCCCGAATGGAGTTTCTGCAGCCGGAGACCTGGGCGGAGGCGCTGGCGGCGAAGGCCTCGCACCCCGAGGCGCTGCCGCTGTGGGGCGGGACCGACGTGATGGTGGAGATGAACTTCGCGCGGGCGCGGCCCGCCGCGATCCTCGATCTCACGCGCGTGCAAGAGCTCACGAAGTGGAGCCGTGAGGACGGCACCCTGAGGGTCGGCGCAGGCGTTACATACACGCGCGCGATCACCGAGCTCGGCGACGCGCTGCCCGGGCTGGCGATCGCGTCGCGGACGGTCGGGTCGCCGCAGATCCGCAACCGCGGGACGATCGGCGGCAATCTCGGGTCCTCCTCCCCCGCCGGCGACGCGCTACCGCCCCTCTACGCGTCACGCGCGCGCGTGGAGGTCGCGTCGACGCGCGGGACGCGGGAGATCGAGATCGAGGACTTCATCACCGGCCCGAAGCGCAACGTCCTCGAGCCGGATGAGCTGATCGCGGCGTTCCACATGCCCGCCGCGCGTGGCGGCCAGCAGTTCGCGAAGATCGGGACGCGCAACGCGATGGTGATCGCGGTGTGCTCGTTCGCGATCTCGCTCGACGACGACGCACGCACCGTCGGCACCTGCCTCGGCTCGGCCGCCCCCACGCCCCGACGCGCGCACGACGCGGAAGCGTTCATCGCCGCGGAGCTCGATTGGGATGGGCGCGTGGAGATCCGGGAGGACGTCCTGCAGCGATTTGGTCAGCTCGTCGCGGATGCCGCCTCCCCCATCGACGACCAGCGCGGGAGCGCCGCGTACCGGTGTCACGCGCTGAACGTGATGGCACGACGCACGCTGAAGTGGGCGTGGAGCACATGAGGCTGAGCTGCACGATCAACGGCGAGGCGCGTGAGGTCGACGGCCTCTGGGAAGGCGAGAGCCTGCTGTACGTGCTGCGCGAGCGGCTCGCGCTGCCGGGCTCCAAGAACGCGTGCGAGCAGGGCGAGTGCGGGTCGTGCTCGGTCTACCTCGACGGCAGCCTCGTGTGCTCGTGCCTGGTCGCGGCCGGGCAGGCCGAGGGGCGCGAGATCGTGACCGTCGAAGGCCTGGCGCCGTCGGAGGACGAGCTGCACCCGATCCAGGACGCGTTCGTGCAGGCCGGCGCCGTGCAGTGCGGCTTCTGCACTCCGGGGCTGATCGTCGCCACGCACGATCTGCTCGCGCGCAACCCGAGCCCGTCGGACACGGAGATCCGCGAAGCGCTCGCCGGCAACCTGTGCCGCTGCACGGGCTACGAGAAGATCCTCGACGCCGTCCGGCTCGCCGCCTCATGACGCTCGTGATCGACAACTGCGCGATCGCGACCGTCGACGCCGTCGGGACGGAGTGCACGTCCGGACACATCGTCATCGACGACGGCCGGATCACCGCCCTCGGCGAGGGGACCGGACCGGAGGCCCAAACCAGGATCGATGGCGCGGGATGCCTCGCCACACCCGGCCTCGTCAACTGCCACCACCACCTCTACCAGTGGGCCACCCGCGGCCTGTTCCAGCAGGCGACGCTGTTCGAGTGGCTGACCGGCTCGTATCCGATCTGGGTGCACATCGACGGCGAGGTCGAGCGCGCCGCCGCGCGCGCCGGTCTCGCCGCGCTCCTGCTGAGCGGCTGCAGCACCGCGATGGACCACCACTACGTGTTCCCGCGCGAGGCGGGCGATCTGCTCGCGATCGAGATCGAGGCGGCGCGCGACCTGCACATCCGCTTCCACCCCACGCGCGGCTCGATGGACCTCGGCAAGGCCGACGGCGGCCTGCCGCCGGACGAGATCACCGAGGACCGCGACACGATCCTGCAGGCGTCGGCCGACGCGATCGACCGCTTCCACGACCCGGCGCCGGACTCGATGCTGCGGATCGCGCTCGCCCCGTGCTCGCCGTTCAGCAGCACGCAGGAGCTGATGCGCGAGACCGCCGAGTACGCGCGCAAGCGGGGCGTGCGGCTGCACACGCACATGGCCGAGACCAAGGACGAGGAGGAGTTCTGCCTCGAGCTGTTCGGCGTCCGCCCGGTCGAGTACCTCGAGCAGCTCGGCTGGCTGGGCGACGACGTCTGGCTTGCCCACTGCGTCCACCTCGACGAGCGCGAGGTGCGGCGCTTCGGCGAGACGACGACGGGCGTCGCGCACTGCCCGTCGTCGAACGCGCGGCTCGGTGCCGGAATCGCGCCGGTCGCCGCACTCACCGCCGCCGGAGCGCCGGTCGGGCTGGGCGTCGACGGCGCCGCGTCCAACGAGGCGGGTGAGCTGGCCGGCGAGGTGCGGCAGGCGCTCCTGATGGCCCGCGCCGCCGGCGGCCCGCGCGCCCTGACGGCCCGCGAAGCGCTCGCGCTCGGCACGATCCACGGCGCCCGCTGCCTCGGGCGCGCGGACGAGATCGGCTCGCTGGAGCCGGGCAAGCTGGCCGACATCGCGCTCTGGGACCTGTCCGGGCTCGACCATGCCGGCATCGCCGACCCGGTCGCCGCCTTCGTCTTCGGCGCGCGCCCCTACGTGCACCGGCTGCTCGTCGGTGGCCGCACCGTCGTCGAGGACGGCCGGCTGCTCACCGGCGACGAGGACGAGATCGCGCGCGACATCGCCGCGGCGTCGCGGAGGTTGGCCGCATGACGGTCGAGACCGGCATCCGCGGCGGGATCGGCGAGAGCGTCCGCCGGCCCGACGGCATCCCGAAGGTCAAGGGCGACTTCGCGTACTCGTCCGACCTGTGGGCCGACGGCATGTTGTGGGGCTCGACACTGCGCAGCCCGCACCCGCGCGCCCGCATCAACGAGCTCAACATCGCCCCGGCGCTGGCCGTGCGCGGCGTGTTCGCGGTGCTCACCCACGAGGACGTCCCGGGCCGCAAGACGTACGGGCTCGAGATCCCCGACCAGCCGGTGCTGGCGTGGGACCAGGTCCGCTACCAGGGCGAGCCGATCGCGATCGTCGCGGCCGACCACCCGGAGACGGCGCGCTACGCGGCGTCGCAGATCGAGGTCGACTTCGAGGTGCTCGAGCCGGTCACCGACATGGAGGCCGCGTTCGACGCCGCGCCGCTCCACCCGTCCGGCAACCTGCTCCGGCACGTGCGGATCGAGCACGGCGACCCCGAGGCGACCGCCGACGTGGTGGTGAGCGGCGACTACGAGGTCGGCATGCAGGACCAGGCGTTCCTCGGGCCGGAGTCGGGCCTCGCGGTGCCGGCGGAGGACGGCGGCGTCGACCTGTTCATCTCCACCCAGTGGCTGCACGTCGACCGCGACCAGGTCGCCGCCAGCCTCGACCTGCCGCCCGACAAGGTGCGGATCTCGCTCGCGGGTGTCGGCGGCGCGTTCGGCGGGCGCGAGGACCTCTCGATGCAAGTGCACGCGTGCCTGCTCGCGCTCCACACCGGCAAGCCGGTGAAGATGATGTACGGGCGCGAGGAGTCGTTCTTCGGTCACATCCACCGCCACCCCGCGCGGATGCACTACGAGCACCGGGCGACGCGCGACGGTCAGCTGATCTCCATCAGGTGCCGGATCGTGCTCGACGGCGGCGCGTATGCCTCGAGCTCGACCGCCGTGTGCTCGAACGCGGCCTCGTTCGCGTGCGGGCCGTACGACGTGCCGAACGCGCTGATCGACTCGTACGTCGTGTACACGGACAACCCGCCGTGCGGGGCGATGCGCGGCTTCGGCGCCGTGCAAACGTGCTTCGCGCACGAGGCGCAGATGGACAAGCTCGCCGCGGCGCTGGAGATGGATCCGGTCGAGCTGCGACGGATCAACGCGCTCGCCGAGGGCCGCGTGATCCCCACCGGCGCGACGATCCGCTGCCCAGCACCCGTCGACGAACTGCTCGTGTCGGTGCGTGACCGGCCGCTCCCGCCCGACGGCGCGGCCGTGCTCCCCGGCGGCCATGCGAACAGCACGCACGGCGAGGGCGTCCGGCGCGGCGTCGGCTACGCGGTCGGGTACAAGAACGTCGGCTACTCGGAGGGCTTCGACGATTACTCGACCGCGCGCGTGCGGCTCTCGGTGGTCGGCGGCGAGCCGCTGGTCGAGGTCCGCACGGCGGCGGCCGAGGTCGGCCAGGGCCTCGTCACCGTCCAGGAGCAGATCGCCCGGCACGAACTCGGCGTCGAGCGCGTGATCGTGCTGCCGGCCGACACGCAGGTCGGCTCCGCGGGCTCGTCCTCGGCGTCGCGGCAGACGTACATGACCGGTGGCGCCGTGCGGCTCGCGTGCCTGGCGGTGAAGGAGGAGCTGGCCGCGCGCGGACCCGGCTCGATCGTCGATCTCGTCGGCGACGACCCGATCGACGTCACGCGCGAGCATCACCACCGGGAGACGTTCCCGCTCGACGAGAAGGGTCAGGGCGACGCGCACGTGACGTTCGCGTTCGCCGCCCATCGCGCGGTGGTCGACGTCGACGTCGATCTCGGGCTGGTGCGAGTCGTCGAGATCGCGACCGCGCAGGACGTCGGCCGCGCGATCAACCCACTGGCGGTCGAGGGGCAGATCGAGGGCGGGATCGCGCAGGGCCTGGGGCTGGCCCTGATGGAGGAGATCCAGGTCGTGGACGGTGAGGTGCGAAACGCGTCGTTCACGGACTATCTGATCCCGACCGTGCTCGACATGCCGCCGGTGGAGCTCGAGGTGTTCGAGTTCGCCGACCCGGACGCGCCGTACGGCCTGCGCGGGATCGGCGAGCCGCCGACGATCTCTTCGACGCCCGCGATCGTGTCGGCGCTGCGCGCGGCGACCGGTGCGGCACTGACACGCGTGCCCGTGCGTCCTGACGACATCGTGGGGCTGTGATGCCGGTTCCGCCCGCGGAGCTGTCGGCGCACTTCAGCGTCTCCGGCCCGGACGCCGCGCTCGACGCCGCGGCCGCGGTGGCCGGCCCGTCCGGGATCGCGCACGAGGGCGGGCCCGGCGAGACGCTGCTGGCCGGGTCGCGGGCCCAGGTGCTCGCCACGCTCGGCGACGTCGTGGTGGCCGCGCTCGACGCGCACGCCCACCGGATCGACGTGCGCCTCGAGGCGCCGACCGAAACCCGGGGTCAGACCCCTTGAGTCTCGGCGACTCAAGGGGTCTGACCCCTTTGGTCGCGGTCGCGCGCGGCGACGAGCCGCCCGACCTGGTGATCGAGAACGCGCGCGTCTTCTCGGCGTTCACGCGCGAGTGGCTGGAGCTCGACGTCGCGATCTCCGGCGGACGGATCGCGGGCCTGGGCTCGTACGACGGCGGTGCGCGAGTCGATGCGGGCGGTCGCTGGCTGGTGCCGGGATTCATCGACGCGCACGTGCACATCGAGTCGTCCAAGCTCGTGCCGGCGGAGTTCGCGCGCGCGGTGGTGCCGCACGGGACGACCGCGGTCGTCACCGACCCGCACGAGGTCGGCAACGTGCTCGGGCTCGCGGGCGTCGAGTGGATGCTCGCGGCCTCCGAGGCGTTGCCCCTGGACGTCTTCGTGATGGCGCCGTCGTGCGTTCCGGCGAGCTCGTTCGAGTCGCCCGGGTTCGCGCTCGGACCCGCCGACATGGAGGCGATCCTCCGCCACCCCCGGGCTCTGGGCGTCGCCGAGATGATGAACTTCCCGGGCGTCATCGCCGGTGATCCGGAGGTGCTGGCGCGCATCGTCTCCGCGCATGTCGACGGCCACGCGCCCGGCGTCACCGGGCGGGCGCTGAACGCCTACGTCGCCGCGGGGGTCCGCTCCGACCACGAGGCGACGACGCTCGCCGAAGCGCTGGAGAAGCGCCAGCGCGGAATGTGGGTGCTGATCCGCGAGGCGTCGAACGCGCACAACCTGCGCGACCTCTTGCCATTGGTGCGCGAGTACGGCCCGTCCTGGTGCGCGTTCTGCACCGACGACCGCGAGCCAGACCTGTTGTTCCGCGAAGGGCACATCGACCAGATGTGCCGGATCGCGGTGTCCGAGGGCGTCGCCGCCGAGGACGCGCTGGTGATGGCGACGCTGCACGCGGCGCGGGCGCACGGGCTGCTCGACCGCGGCGCCATCGCCCCGGGCCTGCGTGCCGATCTCGTGCTGCTCGACGACTTGACGGACTTCCGCCCGGTGCGCGTGTGGAAGGACGGTGAGCTGGTCGCCTCCGACGGCCGCGCCGAGGCGTTCGCGGCGGACCCGATCCCCGAGTTCGTCCGCGCGACGATGCGCTCCGCGCCGCTGGCCGGCGACGCGTTCGCGATCCCCGAGACCGCGCGCGTGCGGGTGATCGAGACGGTCCCGGGGCAGCTCATCACGCTCGCGCGCGAGGACGTACCGACCGTCGCCGACGGGTACGTCGTCGCCGACCCGGCGCGCGACCTCGCCAAGATCGCCGTCATCGAACGCCACCATGCGACCGGGCGGATCGGGCTCGGGCTCGTCCGCGGCTTCGGTCTGCAGACGGGAGCGTTCGCCTCGACCGTCGCCCACGACGCGCACAACCTCGTGGTCGTCGGCACCGACGACGGCTCGATGCGCGTCTGCGCCGAGCGGCTGCAGGAGATCGGCGGCGGGATCGCCGTCGCCCGCGACGGCGCCGTGCGGGGCGAGCTCGCGCTCCCGGTCGCCGGCCTGCTCTCCGACGCGCCGGTCGAAGAGGTCGTCACGGCGCTCGAGGCGCTCCAGTTCATGCTGCGCGAGCAGGGCGTCGGCGACGACGCCCCGTTCATGACGCTCTCGTTCCTCGCCCTGTCCGTGATCCCGGCGCTGAAGATCACGGACCGTGGGCTGGTGGATGTGGTGCGATTCGAGCTCGTTCCGCTGGCGGTCTAGCGCGCGCGGCGCTCAGAACACGTTCGCCTCGAGCCAATCCGCGGCGTAGAACGCCACGAAGAACGGAACGATGGCCCACATCAGCGGATGGACCTGGCGAGCCTTGCCGGTCGCGGCCATGACCAGCGCGTAGCCGATCACGCCGAGGCCGATGCCCGCGGCGATCGAGAACGTCAGCGGGATGCCGACCATGATCAGCGCCGGGGCGACGGCCGGGTGGATGACGGTGTTCTCCCCCACCGGCACGCCCTGCCCGACCAGCGCGATGATCGGGACGAAGAAGATCGCCAGCGCGAACAGGCCGGCGGTGATCACCGAGGCCAGTCCGGTGCGGGCGCCCTCGGCGACGCCGGCGCCGCTCTCCACGTACGTGGTGACCGACGACACCCCCATCGCGCCGCCGACCGCCGCGGCGCCCCCGAGCACCTCCGTCCGCGCGGTCGTTCCCCGATCGGCGTACTTGAAGCGCTGAGCGAGGAACCCGGGGTGCTGCGCGTCTGTTGTGGCGGTCATGTCGGCGCGAAAGTACCAGCGGCTCCGGACTGGTTGAATCAGGGTGGAATGGACTCCATCAACGAGCTCGACCGGGCCGCGTTCGTAGAGCGATTCGGGCCGCTGTTCGAGCATTCACCGTGGGTCGCCCAGGACGCCTGGACGGACCGTCCGTTCGCTGACCAGGAGGAGCTTTTCGAGGCCCTGCGCGCCGCCATGCACTCCGCATCGCAAGAGCGGCAGCTCGCACTGATCCGCGCCCACCCCGACCTCGCGGGCAAGGCGGCGATCGAGGGCTCGCTGACGACCAGCTCCACGCGCGAGCAGGCGTCCGCCGGGCTCGACCGCCTGACGCCGGACGAATACCACCACTTCACGCGCACGAACACGGCCTACCGCGAGCGCTTCGGCTTCCCGTTCGTGGTCTGCGTCCGCGAGCACACCAAGGAGTCGATCCTGCGGGTCGCCGCCGAGCGGCTCGAGCACACCCGCGACGAGGAGGTGCGCGTGGCGCTGGAGGAGATCGCGAAGATCGCGCGGCTACGGCTGGAGGACCTCAAGTGAGGATCTCCTACGGCAAGCTGCGCGTCCCCGTGCACCGGATCGCCGGCGACGACGTCCTCGCGGCCGAGGTCAGCGTCGAGGTCCTCGGCGACAACTTCCTCCCGGCCTACACGGAGGGCGACAACTCCGCCGTCGTCGCCACCGACACGATGAAGAACTTCATCCTGCGCGAGTCGCTGAGCTACGACGGCACGAGCCTCGAAGGTCTCCTGCAACACCTCGGTCAGCGGTTCATGACCACGTACCCGGTGATGGAGTCCGTGCAGATGAGCGCGAAGGAGCTGCGCTTCGACCGGCTCAACACGCACGTGTACTCGCGCTCCGGCGACGACTACGGCATCGCGACCGTCGAGCCCGACGGCACGGTGCTCGGCGGCCGCCACGGGATGCTGCTGCTCAAGACGCGCGGCAGCGCGTTCACCAAGTTCGCCCGCGACGAGTACACGACGCTCCCCGAGCGCGGCGACCGCCCGCTGTTCATCCGCGTCGACGCCGACTGGCGCTACGCGGGCAACGCGTTCGTCGACTCGAGCGCCGTCCGCGACCACTTTGCCGCCACGTTCGACGACTTCGTGTCGGAATCGATCCAGCACCTCGTGCACGAGATGGGAACGCGGCTGCTCGCCGACCATCCCGAGATCGCCGAGCTCTCGTTCACCGCCGAGAACCACACTCGCGACCCGGTCGGCGAGGACGGGGATCGCAAGGTCTATACCGACCCGTTCCCCGCCCAGGGACTGATCACGCTGACGCTCCCGTGAGCCTGTCCACGCACGTCCTCGACACCGCGCGCGGGCGCCCGGCGCCGGGCGTCGTCATCGAGCTCACGCTGCCCGACGGGACGAGGCGCACGAGCCAGACCGACGACGACGGTCGCGCGCGGCTCGCCGACGAGACCGCCGCCGGCGAGTACGAGCTCGTGTTCGCGGTCGGCGACTACTTCGGCGAGGCCGCGTTCCTGGATCGCGTGCCGGTGCGCTTCACGATCGCCGACCCGGACGCCCACTACCACGTGCCGCTGCTGGTCTCGCCGTGGGCCTACAGCACGTACCGGGGCAGTTGAGCGACGCCGACGAAGTCCTCGCGCGCTGCGCGCAGCTCGGCGCGATCAGCGAAGAGCCGGGCCTGCTCCTGCGCCGCTACGGCACCCCCGCGATGCGCGAGGCGAACGCGCTCGTCGCCGGCTGGATGCGGGAGGCCGGGCTGGCGACGCACGAGGACGCGGTCGGCAACCTGATCGGCACCCGCGGCGAAGCCGCACTCATGCTCGGTTCGCACCTGGACACCGTCCGGGACGCGGGTCGCTACGACGGCCCGCTCGGCGTGATGGTGGCCATCGCGGCGGCCCGGCGGGCGCGCGACGCGCCCGTCGAGATCGCGGGCTTCGCCGACGAGGAGGGCGTCCGCTTCGGCACCGCCTACCTCGGGTCGTCTGCGGTCGCCGGGCGATTCGACCCCGACTGGCCGGCGCTACGCGACACCGACGGCGTCGCGCTGGCCGACCTGCTGCGCGGGGACCCCGCGACCGCGGCGCGACATCCTCGCGCCTACGCCGAGGTCCACATCGAGCAGGGCCCGGTGCTCGAGCGCCTCACCGAGCCGGTCGGCGTCGTGACCGCCATCAACGGCCAGAGCCACGCCGACGTCGCGTTCATCGGCGAGGCCGGCCACGCCGGCACCGTCCCGCACGACGTGCGGCACGATGCGCTGGCCGCCGCCGCCGAGTGGATCCTCGCCGTCGAGGGGATCGGGACCGTAGGCCGCATCCGCATCGAGCCCGGCGGGCGCAACGTCATCCCCGGCCGCGCCGAGACGACGCTTGACGTCCGCCACCCCGACGACGGCGTGCGGCGAGCGTCCGTAGCCGGGCTGCGACGGCGGGCAGAGGAGATCGCCGCGCGCCGCGGCGTGCAGCTCGACTGGACCGACGTCGGCGACCTCCCCGGCGTCGCCATGGACGAGGGGCTGGGCGCGGCGTGGGGTGTCGCCACGCGCCTGCCCAGCGGCGCCGGCCACGACGCCGCGATGATGGCCTCGATCTGCCCGGCCACGATGCTGTTCGTCCGCTGCAAGGGCGGCATCAGCCACAACCCCGCCGAGTCAGTCGAGGCGGCCGACGTCGCGATCGCCATCGACGCCCTCGAGCGGTTCCTGCGTGCCGTATGACCTCGTGATCCACGCCGCCGGCCGCGACGTCGCGATCCAGGACGGCGCGATCGCGGCGTTCGCGTCCGGCCCGGCTCGCGAGGAGATCGACGCGCGCACGCTCCACGTCCTGCCGGGCGTGATCGACGCGCACGTGCACTTCAACGAGCCCGGCCGCAGCGACTGGGAGGGCTGGGCGACCGGCACCCGCGCGCTCGCCGCCGGCGGCGCGACCGCCTGCATCGAGATGCCGCTCAACGCCCATCCGCCGACGATCGACGGCGCCGCGTTCGACGCCAAGGTGACGGCCGCGCGTGCGGCGGCGGTCGTCGACTTCGCGCTGTGGGGCGGCATCGTCCCCGGCAACCTCGACCGGCTCGACGAGCTCGCCGAGCGCGGCGTCGTCGGCTTCAAGGCGTTCATGTGCGACAGCGGGATCGAGGACTTCCCGGCCGCCGACGACGACACGCTCGCCGCCGGCATGGAGCGCGCCGCCGCGCTCGACCTTCCCGTCGCCGTCCACGCCGAGAACCCGGCGAGCCTCACCCCGCCACTGGGCACCGACTGGCGCGCCTTCGTCGCCTCACGCCCCGTCGAGGCCGAGCTCGGTGCGATCGAACGAGCGCTCCGGCTGGCGCGGGAGACCGGCTGCTCGCTCCACGTCGTGCACGTCAGCACCGCCCGCGGCGTCGAGCTCGTCGCGAAGGCCGGCATCGGCGCAACCTGCGAGACCTGCCCGCACTACCTCACGCTCACCGACGAGGATCTGGAGCACCTCGGCACGCGCGCGAAGTGCGCACCGCCGCTGCGCAACGCCCAGGAGCGCGAGCAGCTGTGGGAGGCGATCGGCGGCATCGCCCTCATCGCCTCCGACCACTCGCCGTGCCCGCCGGACATGAAGCGCGGCGTCTTCACCGCCGCCTGGGGCGGCATCGCCGGCTGCGAGACGCTGCTGCCGCTCCTGCTCGACAGCGGTCGCCTGACGCTGGAGCAGGTCGCCATGCTGACCTCGGCGAACCCGGCGCGCCGGTTCCGGCTGCCCAAGGGCATGGACCTCGGAGACGACGCCGACCTCGTGCTCGTCGACCCCGACGACCGGCACGCGCCCACGTTGCACGACCGCCACAAACTCAGCCCGTTCGCGGGCCGCCCGCTGCGCGGAAGGGTCGTCCGCACGTTCCTCCGCGGCGCGACGGTCTTCCACGACGGCGAGATCACGCCGCAGCACGGGCGCCTGCTGACCCCGACGAGAGGACACCCATGAGCGACCTGCACATCACCGCCGGCCCGTTCGAGTTCGGTGCCGTCTGGGTGGCCGACGCCCCCAAGACGCGCGCCGCCTTCGAGGCCATGCTGCCGTTCCGCAACAAGATCATCCACGTCCGCTGGAGCGGCGAGTCGGCCTGGATCCCGCTCGGCGACCTCGAGACCAACCTGCCGTTCGAGAACCACACGAGCCACCCCGCGCCAGGCGAGATCCTGCTGTACCCGGGCGGCTTCAGCGAGACCGAGATCCTGTTCCCGTACGGGGGAACCTGCTTCGCGAGCATCGTCGGCCAGCTCGCCGGCAACCACTTCCTGACGATCGTCGACGGCCGCGAGCAGCTCCGTGAGCTGGGGCGGACCGTGCTCTGGGAGGGTGCCCAGGACGTGGTCTTCGAGACGTAACCTGCTCACCGGCCGGTGCGGAGGGTCGGCAATCTGGGGCCGCCGTCGAATACGCTGCGCCGCAACTGGAGGGCATTCGGGGTTGGAGGCCCCTGCCCCAATTGCAGAGGAGGGTTTGTACAGATGAGACTGGCTGCGCACTGGCGCGCCATGTTTGCGGTTGCGAGTGTGCTCGCGCTTGTCGTCGCCGGCTGCGGCGGTGACGACTCGAGCTCGGAGAAGCCCTCGCAGAGCACCAACACAGGGACCCAGGAAGCCAAGAAGGGCGGCGACCTGACGGTGATGTACGCGGGCGATGTCGACAACATCGACCCGGGCATCACGTATTACCAGTACGGGTTCAACGTCGCCTACGCGACGCAGCGCCCGCTCTATTCGTTCAAGCCGGACGACGCGATCAACCCGGAGCCGGACCTCGCTGAAGGCCCGCCCGAGATCGCCAAGGACGGAAAGACGCTGACGGTGAAGATCAAGCCGGGCGTGAAGTTCAGCCCGCCGGTGAACCGCGAGGTCACGTCCGCCGATGTCAAGTACGGACTCGAGCGTGGCTTCCTGAAGACGGTCAACGGCCCGTACGTCGGCGCCTACATAAGCGACATCGAGGGCGTGAAGGCGTACCAGGACGGCAAGGCGAAGGAGATCTCCGGCATCACGACGCCGGACGACCAGACGATCAAGATCACGCTGTCCCGGCCGCGTGCCGCGATCGTCGCGGGCGCGCTCGCGCTGCCCGCCTCGGCCCCGGTGCCGAAGGACTACGCGCAGAAGTACGACCAAGCAGCCGGCACGTCCAAGTACGGCAACTACCAGGTGTTCACCGGCCCGTACATGATCCAGAACGACTCGAGCGGCAAGCTGACCGGCTACACGCCGGGCAGCCTGATCAAGCTCGTGCGCAACCCGAACTGGGATGCCTCGACGGACTACAAGCCGGCGAACGCCGACTCGATCACGATCAAGGAAGGCAACGACGCCGACGTCGCGTCGCGCCAGATCCTCGAGGGCGACAACATGATCTCGGGCGACTTCCAGTTGCCCGGCCCGGTCCTCGCCAGGGTGTCGCAGGGCGACCAGAAGGACCAGCTGGTCCTGACGCCGCCGACGGGGCGGTTCCGCTACATCGCGCTCAACAACACGATCAAGCCGTTCGATGACCCGAACGTCCGCAAGGCCATCTCCGCCGTGATGGACCGCGACGCCATGCGCAAGGCGTTCGGGGGCCCGCTCGTCGGCAAGATCCCGACGCACTGGATCCCGCCCGGACAGCCGGGCTTCGACGAGGCCGGCGGCGACGCCGGGCCGGGCGTCGACTTCCTCGCCAAGCCGGAGGGCGACCTCAACCTGGCGATGGAGTACATGAAGAAGGCCGGCTTCTCGTCGGGCAAGTACGACGGTGGCAAGACCTTCACCGGCGTGTCCGACAACGCGACACAGCAGAAGCGCGTATCCGAGGTCGCGGTGGAGCAGTTCGCGAAGCTCGGCTTCAAGGTCGACATGAAGTACGTCGTGCGTGACTCCATGTACACGAAGTACTGCCAGGTCCCGCGCGACCAGCCGGCGGTCTGCCCGAGCGTGGGCTGGCTGAAGGACTTCGCCGACCCCGAGACGCTGCTCGACCCGGTGTTCAACGGAAAGAACATCCTCGACGTGGGGAACTCGAACTTCGCCCAGTTCGACGACGAGAAGACCAACAGCCTCATGGACAAGGCCGAGGTCATCAACGACCCCACGGAACGCAAGCAGGCGTGGGGCGACGTCGACAAGGCGATCACCGAGGCGGCGCCGAGCGTCCCGTGGCTGTGGGACACGCAGCCGATGCTGGTGTCGAAGAACGTGGCCCCTGTGGTCAATCAGGCCAACGCCGCGTTCGACCTCACCTGGACGTCGATCAAGTAGGTGTGTTCACCCCGTCGCCTCGCACGGCCTGCGTGCGAGGCGACGGCGGTACACCTGCATCGACGCATGGCTCCAGTCGCCGTGCGTCTGCTTCCGCAGGCGCTTGACGCGCTCGCGGTGGAACGGGCTGCTGAGGCTCTCGCTGTGGCCGATGACGTCTTCGATCGGGATGTCGTAGCGGCAGCGCAGCCAGGCGGTGAGGCGCAGCGAAGCGCGGAGCCGGCGCCTGTTGTGCAGCACGTCGCCGTCGGTGTTGCCGACGTGCTCGATGCCGATCGCGACGTGGTTGAGCCCGACCGTGTGCCGGCAGCGCAGCCGCGGCGGCACGAGCTCGATGATCTGGCCCGTCTCACCGATCACGTAATGCGAGCAGACGCCGGGGAGCTCGTGCAGCTCGCTGTCCGCCACGTCCGGCTCGAACGTGTTCCAGACCGACTTCCAGGTCGGCGCGACCGCGATGTGCTCGACGATCACGCGCGGACGCAGCTTCACGCTCGCGTAGCCGTAGTGCCGCTTGGAGTACGCGCGCATCTCCCGCTTGCGCGTCGCCGGCATGTCGATGTGGTGATGCTGGATCGGCGGCATCGCCGCCGCGGCGAGGAAGGCGGCGAGGAGGATCAGCGCACCACGATGGTCTGCGACATCGTCACCGGGTGCAGCGAGCAGAAGATCCGGTACTCGCCCGGGGCCGTGAGCTTCGTCCGGTAGCTGGCGCCGCGCCTGAGGTAGGCCGAGGCAAAGGCGCGCGGGCCGCCGGCGAGCGTGACGTCGTGGCGGATCGGGTCACCGAAGTTCCAGCGGACGGTCGCTCCCGCGGGAACCGAGAGGCGGCGCGGCGAGAAGGCGACGTTGCGCACGCCGACCGACGCGTCGCCGCTGAGGGTCTTCAGCGGACCGGGCAGGTCGCCCATCACCGGCTGGGCCACGCCGTCGGCGTCGAGCGCCGACAGCTGCGGCGTCACGAGCGGCGGCGCGTCGCGACCGGGGGCGCCGGGGAATGCGAGCCGGTGCTCCTGCACGTCGGTCGGGTTGGCCGGGCATTGTGCGGTGCGGCCGCGGCCGGACGCAACGTAGATGTGCATGATCCCCATCACCGCGCTGTGCGGTGCGGAGTCGCTGTAGAGCGAGGTGACCTTGAGGCGGTCGCCCTTGCGGACCGCCCACCCGCGTTTGGAGGTGACCACGCTCATGCTGCGCGGCGCCGGCTCGTGCAGCACCGGCGACAGGTGGTAGATCGGGTCGTCGGCGACGCCGTAGCGTGCGGTCGACGACAGCATCTCGCCGCACCCCGGGCGATTCACGCTCACCCTCAGCGCCCCGCCGTGGGCGTGCGCGCCGGCGGCCACGATCCGGCCGCTCCTGGGCACCGTCCAGGTCCGCGAGTAGCGGTGCGTCGCGGCCCCGTCTCCCGGCACGCTGTAGATCTTGTTGCGCGCGCAGCTGACACTGATCCAGTAGGGCGTCACCGGCTTCGTCTGCGGGTTGTCGCTGACGGTGACCGTGTACTGGAGGTACACCCGGTCGTCGCTGTGGCGGTGGTTCATGAACATCCAGCCGACCTTCCAGCGATCCGCGCGCTTGACCCGGTACCCGTAGCCGGCCGGGAACGAGATCTCCTGGTCCTCCTCCCCGGTCCCGTAGAAGGTCTCGGTGTGAGCCCTGGCGCAGTCGCCGTGGCCGGCTCGGCTCTGGTTCGTGAAGAAGACGTGGTGGAGCATCACGCGCTGCTGCGGGATCGGCCTGCCGTTCTTGTCGACCAGGTGCGCGTGCATGCGCGTGACGTACCCGTCGAGCTTCGGCGCGCGCGTGTTGTTGGTTCCCGTGCCCGTCTCGTAGCCGCTCAGGCTGACGGGCCCGAAGCGCAGCGTCAGCGTCCGGCTCTTGGCGGCGGCGGCGCCGGGAAGCGCCCAGCAGAGCGATATCACCAGGGCAAATCCAAGCCCCCTGCGCATCCAGTGCACGCCGGGCACGCTAGCCGACCGCGCGGCGGGACGCCAGAGGGCGTGCAGATCGAACAGACGTCCATCAAGTCGCCGGTCCACTAAGCCGATCATCAGGCGACATGCGCTCGTTGCGTTCCGCACTGATTGCCCTGCTCATCCTGGCCTTTGCGCCGGCTGCCGCCCAGGCCGGCACCGTCGCCGTGTCCGGCGCCACGCTGAGCTTCACGGCCGGCGACGCGGAGACGAACAACGTCAACGTCTCGCTCTCCGCCGGCACGTACACGGTGGCCGACAGCGGCGCCGCGGTAACGCCCGGCGCGGGCTGCAGCGCGGCGGGCGCGAACGCCGTCACGTGCCCGGCCGCCGGCGTCACCGCGCTGACGCTCGACGGCCGTGACCTCGCCGACACGATCGCGGTCGGGCCGGGCACGGCCAACGCGACGATCTCCGGCGGCGAGGGCGACGACACCCTGACGGGCGGCGGCGGCAACGACACGATCAACGGCGGCACCGACGCCGACCGCATCGACGGCGGCGCCGGCACCGACACCGTGAACGGCGACTCGGGCGACGACACGTTCGTCGCCGGGCTCGGCAACGACGTCTTCAACGGCGGCACGGGCACCGATCTCGCGGACTACTCCGCCAGCGGCGCCCCGGTTACCGTGACGATCGACGGCACGGCCAACGACGGCGTGACCGGCGAGACCGACAACATCAAGACCGACGTCGAGAACGTCACGGGCGGCAGCGGCAACGATGCCCTCGTGGGCGGCTCCGCGGTCAACGTCCTGGTCGGGGGCCCCGGCTCGGACTCCCTCGACGGCGACGCCGGCAACGACGTCCTCGACGGCGGCCCGGGCGCGGACGACTTCACGGGCGGCGCCGGCACCGACACCGTCACGTACGCGAGCCGCACGCAGCCGGTCACCGCGACGATCGACGGCGCGCAGAACGACGGCGAGGCCGGCGAGAACGACGACATCCACACCGACATCGAGACCGTCGTCGGCGGCTCGGGCGCCGACACGCTCACCGGCAGCCCGCTGGCCGACACGCTCTCGGGCGGCGGCGGCGCCGACACGCTGCACGGTGATGCCGGTGCCGACACGCTCAACGGCGACGACGGCGACGACACGCTCGAGGGCGGCGCCGGCGGCGACATCCAGTTCGGCGGTGCCGGCGTCGACACCGCCGACTACAGCGCCCGTACCGTGGCCGTCACGGTCACGCTCGACGGCAGCGCGAACGACGGCGAGACCGCCGAGGTCGACAACGTCAAGCCCGACATCGAGCGCGTGATCGGGGGTTCCGGCGACGACACCCTGACCGGCAACAACAGCATCAACGTCCTCGACGGCCGCGACGGCAACGACACGCTCGCCGCGGGCCGCGGCGCCGGCGATGAGCTGATCGGCGGCAACGGCATCGACACGGTCACCTACTCGAGCCGCACCCTCCCTGTGTTCGCCGACCTCGACGGCCTCGCCGACGACGGCGAGACCGGGGAAAACGACCGCATCGACGCGACGGTCGAGAACCTCACGGGCGGCTCGGCGAACGACCATCTGACCGGCGACGGCGGCACGAACGTGCTGAGCGGCGGGTCCGGCAACGACGTGCTCGACGGCGGCCTCGGCGCGGACCTGCTGCTCGGCGGCGCGGGCACCGACACCGCCGACTACTCCCTGCGCACCGCGGCCGTGACCGCCGACCCGGACGGCAACGCCGACGACGGCGAGGCGGGCGAGAACGACCTCGTCGAGACCGACGTGGAGAGCCTCGCCGGCGGGAGCGGCAACGACGTGCTCACCGGCGGCCTCGGCACGAACGTGCTCAGCGGCGGTGCCGGCAACGACATCCTCGACGGCGCTCAGGGCGACGACGATCTCGACGGCGGCGCCGGCGATGACGACCTGACGGGCGGGCCGGGCCTCGACATCGTCCGCGGCGGCAACGGCGACGACCGCCTCGATGTCCGCGACGGCTACGCCGACACGGCCCGCTGCGGCGCCGGCGCCGATACGGCAGTGCTCGACGCGAACATCGACGCCGCGACCGAGTGCGAGACGACGTCCGTCCCGCCGGCCGGTCAGACCGGCCCTGCCGGCCCGACCGGGGCGACCGGCGCGACGGGTGGGACCGGGGCAACCGGTGCCAAGGGCGCGACCGGCGCGACCGGCGCGACCGGTCCTGCGGGTCGCGACGCCGTCGTCACCTGCAAGCCGGGCAAGGTCAAGGGCTCGAAGGTCACGGTCACCTGCTCGGTGAAGCTCGCAACCGCCGCCCACGCGAGCGTGCGCGCGGCGTTCAGCCGCGGCGGCAAGGTCGTCGCGCGCGTGTCCGGCACGCACCGCGGTGGCCAGGTCGCGCTGCGGATGGGCAAGCGTCACCTCAAGCGCGGGCGCTACACGCTCGTGCTCACGTTCGAGTCGCACGGGCATCGCACCACCGTCAGGCAGCGCGTCCGCGTAGCCTGAGCACCTGGTACGCCGGAGCCTGAGCCTCGTCGTCTGCCTGTGGCTCGCCGCACCCGCGAGCGCGGCGGCGTCGGAGCGATTCTCGGTCCAGCGGCCGTGGGCGTCGCTGCGCAACGCGCCCGGGTCGTTCGCCATCGGGCACGTGTTCGCGGGCGCGCGTGTTGATGTCATCGCGCGCGAGCGCGGCTGGGTGTACGTGAATGCGGGCGGGCGATGCGGTTGGCTGATGGACCGCGGGCTGCGGGATACGGGTCGATCGGTGGCCGCCGCGTGCCCTGATCCGGATGCGCTCGCGCCCGAGCGGCTGTTCGCGCCGGGCAGCTTCCAGCGCGGCTGCGGGCAGGGCTGCGTGTACCCGGCGCGAGTGGTGCCGTGCGCCGACCGCACGGTGTACGCCAACTTCGACGGGACGTTCCGCGACCCGATCGGGAGCGAGCGCGTCGGCCGTGGGACGCGCGGGCCGCGGGCGCCGCGCTACGCGGGCGTGCGGACCGGCTACGGGGGCTTCGGGGTTCGGTACCTGACTCGCGACCGGGCCGCGGCGCTGATCAAGAACGCGCGTCGCGGCGGGCCGGTGTGGCGGTTCATCCACGCCGACTGCGTCGAGCGGCTCTCGCTGCTGGTGACGGGTCGGTCGATCGGGGCGTTCTCCCTGCGGCGCGGCCTGTCGCGGGCGATCCGCGCGTTCGGGCGGCGCTACGTGCGTGTCGGATGCTCGGTCAGCTGGGTGCGGCCGGCGGTGGCGATCTCGTTGTGCCGGCGGGTCGCGCTGATCACGCGACAGCCGATCCGCGGGAGCGCGCTCGTGCACACGTGGACGACTGCGGCCGGGCTGCGGCTCGGCGACCGCGTGAACCGACTACGGAAGCTGTACCCGAACGCGCGCCGCTTCCACGGCACGTACCGGCTCGAGCGAGGGCTGCGCGCCTTCGTCACGGCCGGCCGCGTGAGCTCGTTCCGCGTCGGGGGTTTCGCCCCCAGGGCGAAACCCCCAATGTAAATCGCCCCCTGGGGCGATTTACACCGTCATGCCGCCGTCGACCGGGACGGCGGCGCCGGTGAGGAACCGGCTCTCGTCGCTCGCCAGGAACAGCGCGGCGGCGGCGATCTCCTCCGGCTGCGCGTGACGGCCGAGCGGGATCATCCGCTCGAAGATCGCCGCCGCCCCGGCCTCGTCCTTCCCCGTCGCCGTGACCTCGATCGTGTGCTGGAACTCGTTGTCGACCGGCCCGGGATGGAGCGAGTTGACGCGAATGCCGCGACCGGCGACCTCTTTCGCCGCCGTCCGCATCAGGCCGACGACCGCGTGCTTGGACGTCGCGTAGCCGCAGATCCCCGGGTCGGACGTGAGGCCGACGACGCTCGAGTTGAGGATCAGGCTGCCGCCGTCACGCATGACCGCGAGCGCGTGACGGGCGAGCCGGAACGTGCCGCCGACGTTGACCGCCATCACCCGGTCGAACACATCCTCGGGGTACTCGGCGACCGGCGCGATCGACCCGAACATGCCGGCGTTCGCGAACGCGATGTCGAGGCCGCCGAAGCGCTCCACCGCGACATCGACGGCGGCGCGCACCTGAGCGGAGTCGGTGACGTCGGCGGGATGGGCGGCAGCGGCGTCGCCGAGCTCGGCGGCCACGGCCTGCAGCCCCGGCTCGTCAATGTCGGTGATCACGACGCGCGCGCCCTCGGCCACGAACAACCTCGCCGTCGCGGCCCCGATGCTGCCCGCTCCACCCGAGATCACCGCGACCTTGTCCCGTAGACGCCCCACGTCCACCTCCAATTGTTTGACCTTTTGGAGGCGAGCCTAGCGAGTGCCGCGCGCGCGCGTCAGCGACGACGCGACCGCGAGCATCTGCTGGTTCGTGAGGTCCTGGCTGAGCGTGTTCGACACCCAGTACACGGCCTTCGGCGTGTACCAGGCGACGAGCCGCAGGCGGCCGCCGTCGGTGTAGAGGCGGAACGTCTTGCCGCCGATCCTGCGCGTCTGGTGGGCGGAGGCGAGCAGCGGCGGGTTGCGCCAGGTGGTGCCCTGCACGCCGTAGTACTGGCCCTTGGTGGCGTTCTCGACGAGCACGAGCCGGTACGCGGCGAACTTGTGGCCGCGCGGTCCGCGGATCACGTAGCGGCGAGGGTTGGGCGCCTCGGCGGTGCTCTGCGCGAACGCGGCGCGCGGCGTGGCGGCGCGCGGCACGTACACCGGCATCCGCGTCGCCGCGCGGACATGGATCGCCTTGACGAGCGCCTGTCCCTCGCCGAGCGCGTTGCGCATCTCGACCGTCGAGGTGCGTGCCTTGCGGCCCTTGCGCTTGCGGGTGGTGCGCGTGCGGATCTGCTTGACCGGCCCGGGGTGCATGAACTCGTGAACCGCCTGGTCGATCTGCTCCGGCGTCGACGTCACGTACGAGCCGAGCGCAGCGGTGCCGGTCGTGAACGGCTGCTGGCCGTTCTGCACGGGGGCGCTCGGGGCGACGAACGTGACCGGGAAATGGATCTGGCGGATCGGCTTGCCGCTGGAGCCGACGAGGATCTTCGCCAGCCGCAAGATCCCCTGCGTGGTGCGCAGGTCGCCGTCGGTCTCCGTCGCCCTGGCGACGATCCGCGCCAGCGGCCGCAGATTATGCAGCACGCCCTGGTCGCGCAACTGGTCCTTGGCCGCGCGCAGGAAGTCCTGCTGACGGGCGGCGCGCACGATGTCGTTGTCGAGATGGCGGAAGCGCACGTACTCGAGAGCGCGCGTGCCGCACAGCTCCTGGTAGCCGGCCCGGACGTTGATCTCCGCGTAGTGCTCGGAGACCGGCAGACCGAGGTTGGAGTGGAAGTAGCGGCGGTCGACGTCAACGTAGACACAGCCGATCTGGTTCACGGCCTGGACGAAGCCGCCGAACGTCGTCGTGATCGCGTGGTTGATCGGGAAGCGCTGTGACTCGCCCAGCAGACCCTTGATCGTGCGGGCGACGAGGTCAAGCCCGCCGAGCGTGTACGCCTCGTTGATCTTCGCCAGGCCGCGGCCGGGAATCTCGACCGCGAGGTCGCGCGGCACGGAGAGCACGGTGATCGCGCTCTGGTCCGGGTCGATCCGGACGAGCATCATCGTGTCCGACCGCGCGTCGTCCTTGCCGTCACCGAAGCGGTGGTCGGAGCCCACCAGGAGGATCGTCTGTGGCTTGCCCGGCGCCGCCCGCTCGACCGTCCCCTTGCGCAGCGGAGCCTCGTGGCTGAGGGACCGGAACTCGTTCGTGAAGCTCTTCAGCTGGAGCAGCCCGGCGGTCGCCACGGCACCGCCCGTGCAGACGGTGATGAGCAGGCCGGCGAGCAGCATGCGCAGTGGCAGCAGCCAGTGGCGGTGGGGTTTGGGCTCTCCCTCCACCGACCCTAGGCTAGTTGTTGCTCGCGCGGATTCAGGTGCGAGTTGGCGCTTGGAGGGCTGGAATTTGCTGGTTTGGAGCCGAATTGGTGCCGCTCTGCGCAGACACGTAACCGGTCTCTTGGCACGGTCGGAGCATGGAAATCACACCCAGGCACCGAACGGCCGAGACGCGGTTCCGCCGGCTCGTGAAGGACGCCGGGCTCGACCCGCCAGACGCCGTTGAGCGCGCCGCCGACTCGCTGACCTTCTTCTGGAACGGCCCGAAGGTGGCCGTGATCGTCGACCTCGACGACGCCGAGACACCGGTGGTCACCCAACAAAAAAGCCCGCACAAGGCGGGCGGATCACACGCGTCGACCGAATCGCGTGAGACGATTTCGCGCCGAAACGCTCTAGTCGATGAGGGGCTTGATCTCCATCGTGACCTTAAGGATACCAGTTGATTCAGGTGATCGGCCAGCATCGGGACGACTTGATGCGCAGTCGTGTCGGGGGACGAGGATGCGTCTTCGACCAGCGTACGCCACCGCATTCGTGCTCACGATTGTGCTCGCTGTCGCCGCCGGCATTGCGCCGATTGCCGGTGCCGCGGATCCACCGCGGCTGAGCGTCGGCGCACCCCCCGACGTGCTACGCCCCGGCGATACGGCGCTCGTCGTCGCAGAGGTCGAAGGCGTAGCTGTGTGCCGGCTGGATCTGACTCCGTCGGGCGCGTCCGCGGTGCGCTCGTCACTCGTTACAGCCTCGGGGGCGAACGCGATCTCGTGGACGTGGCGCGTACCGGCGACGACCGGTTCGGGCACCTGGAGCGGCGACGTCGGTTGCTGGAAGGACAGGAAAGCGGAGGGCGTCGCACCGTACAAAGAAGCGCTCGGCGGGTCAGTCAACGGGGTCGCTGGCCGCGCCCTCGACCTCGTCGAGGACGACGCCGTCGCAGTGAGCAGCAAGTTCGCCGACCCCCGCAGCGGGGTCGAGAAGGGGGCTGACTGGGCCCAGATCGTGACCGCCGCGCTCGGTATCCCCGGGCTCGCGTTCATCGGCTTAACGCTCGTGATGACACGTCGCCAGATGCGAGCCGAACGCACGGCGCAGGTGCTCGAGCGGTACAACACCCGCGAATTCCTCGATGCGTGGTCCGCGGTTCAGCGCTTCTTGTACGCGCCGCATGAGAAGGCTTGCGTCGAACGGATCCGCCGCGCGGAGTCGGCCTCGTCCAGTCGGGCGAGCCTCCTCGACGAGGATCGCGCGTTGAACCAACCGACGGAGGCCATGGTGGCGACCGCCCGCGTGGTCAGGCCCGCTGCCGACACGGTGACGGGCGCCAGCCAGGCGGGCTTGATGTCCGCTGCGAACTTCTACGAGGAGACCGGCGCGCTGTTCAACCGTCGCGAGATCGACGACACGCTCGTGATCCGCAGCTTCGGCCAGGCCACCGCACAGGCGCTCGAAGCCGTGTGGTGGTGGATCGGCTACCAACGGGACGGACGAAGCGTTCCGGTGGCGCCGAGGCTCGCGCGACGCCACGAAACCGAGACCTACGCCGAGTGGGAGCGCATGGTCAGGAAGGTCTTGCGGAAACGCCCGGAACTACGCAGTCGGCGCATGAACCGACCAGGGCGCAACGACGTCGTGCGAGCGATCTGCATCCCGTACGAGCGCGGCCGCGACGCATCCGAAGGAGAGTGGGAGCGCTGCGGCGATCTGTCGGATGCGGTCGGCACGGTGCTCCGACAGCCGGACGGTCTGGAGCGTTTGAGCGCGGCGCTCACGCAACGGTTGGGTGACGATGCCGGTCCGCCCAATCCATCGGAGTGGCCGAAACGCACCATGCTGCTGCCCTGGTGGCGCGACGAGATCCGCGCGCCGCGCTGGCCGATCGCCGTGACGAGCCGACTCGGCGCACGCCTCCACGGCGCTGACCACGGTAATGAGGACCTTGAGGACCACAACCTACGGCTGCTCCAATCGGCCGGCAGCGGCCTCTGTGGATGCGCCGCGCCGGCACGAAGATCGCGCGAATCGACGCACGCGTCGCACTTCACGAGCGCTATCAGGCGGCGGCACTGCTCCTCGATCGCGGGCGGACGAGGCTCGCCCAGGACGAGCTCAAGACGGTCATCGCGGATCTCGCTAGAACGCCCGATGCGTGCTGACCACCGGGCTCAGATTGCGCCCGGCTCGTAGAACAGGATCACCGCCCGGACGCCGAGCTTCAGCAGGATCCGTACCCGTTCCCGTCGCGGGCGCTCTCGGCGAGCCGGTCGAGGTGCCACAGGCTGGGCTGGGGCGCGACCGCCAGCAGCAGGTGGGCGATCACCGGCGGCACCGGCGCCTACGCGGGCGCGCGCGGCACCGTCCACCTGCGGCAGATCGGCCACACCCGCACCGCCACGACGATCACGTTGCTGCCGTGATCGATTGAGGCTCCCCGCCGTCATGCCGATATTGCGGGGAGAGTGAGAGGTGTCCAGCGATCGACCGCGGCGCGCCTGCGTCTTCTCGCCCGGCGACTGCGGGAACGCGTCGCTGCCCGCTTCGGCTTCGCCGACGCGCAGGTCACCGGGATCCTCGACCTGTTCGAGGAGCGCGTCTACGCCGGCGAGGTCCGGCGCGACGGCCATTTCGTCGCAATCTCGTCGGTCGGGGTCGGCGCGCCGTACCTCGGCGGCCGGCCACCGGCCGGCGTCGAGTGGGGCGAGTTCTGGGAGTCGCGCATCCACCCCGACGACTGGGACGCCTACGCGGACTTCAACCAGGCGCTGCTGCGGGGCGAGGACGCGGAGGTCAAGTACCGCGTCGTCGGCGTAGACGGCGTCACGCGCGTGATCCAGGACCGCGCCCGGCCGCTCCGCAAGGCCGACGGCAGCGTTCTGATCCGCGGCATCATCTCCGACATCTCGCGTCGCGAGGAGGCGGACGCGCAGCTGGCGGAGGCGAGCGACCGCTTCGGCCGGCTGCTCGACGTCGTCGGTGAGCACGTCTACCTCGCCCAGTCGTTCCCGGACGGCAGCATCAAGGAGCTGTTCCAGGGCCCGGGCGCGGACCGGCTGCTCGGCGGCGCCGAGCCCGATCCCGAGATGCAGAACTGGGAGGCGGCGCTCCACCCATCCGACCGCCCGGCCTACGACGAGTTCAACCGCGCGCTGTCCGCCGGCGAGGGCGCCGACGTCGAGTACCGCCTCACCGGCGCCGACGGCATCACGCGCTGGGTGCACGACCGCGCGCGCACCCGCCGGCTGCCGGACGGCACGATCGAGATCAGCGGCATCGTGTCCGACGTCTCCGAGCGCCGCCACATGCGCGCCGAGCTGGCCGAGGCGCACGCGGCGCTGTCGCGCGTCGTCGAGGCGATGGACGACCACCTGTACACGCTGCGCGTCGAGGGCGACCGCGGCTACCACGCCGTGTATCGCGGCCCGCACCGCGACGCGCTGGCCGGCGGCCACATCCCCGAGGGCGCGATCGGCGACCGCCTGTGGGAATCGCTCGTCCATCCCGACGACCACGCGGTCTGGCGGGCCGCGGTGGCCCGGCTCCCGCTCGCCCTGCCGATCGAGCTGGAGTACCGGATGGTCGGGCTCGACGGCGAGGAGCGGATCGTGCTCGACCGCCTGCGCCCGCGGCACGAGGCGGACGGCTCGCTCCACTACGACGGCGCGACGCGTGACATCACCGAGCGCCGCCGCCTCGAGGACGAGCTGCGGCTCGCCCGCGGCGTCGCCGAGCAGCGCGCACGCACCGACGAGCTCACCGGCACATGCAACCGGCGCCACTTCGCCGAGATCGTCGCGGACGCGCTGACGAGCGACCCGGCCGGCTGCGGTCTGCTCCTGCTCGACGCCGACCACTTCAAGCAGGTCAACGACCTGCACGGCCACGTCGTCGGCGACGCGGTGCTCGTCGAGCTCGTGCACCGGCTGGAGGCGGAGCTCGAGCCCGAGGACTGCCTCGCGCGCTGGGGTGGCGAGGAGTTCGCCGTGTTGCTGCGCGGCATCCGCTCGGACGAGCAGCTCGACGCCCGCGCCCAGCGGCTCCGTGCCGCGGTCGCGCTGCGCCCCGTCGTCGCCGCCGGCGTCCGCGTCCGCCTGACCGTCTCGATCGGCGCCACCCGCTCGGGCACCGAACTGCCGACGCTCGACGCGCTCGTCGAGGCCGCCGACCGCTACCTGTACTCGGCCAAGGGTCTCGGCCGCAACCGCGTGCTCCTGAGCGAGGTCTCGCGCTCCGAAGCCGGCCCGAGCGAGCCCGAGGCCGTCGGCGTCGCCCGCGCGCTCGCGCTCGTCTCCGGTGTGCGGAGGGGCGCGCTCGACGTCCACGCGTCCCAGGTCGCCGACCTCGCGTCCCGGGTCGCCGAGCAGCTCGGCCTCCCCGCTGCGCTGGCGTTGCGCTGCCGGCTCGGCGGCTGGCTCCACGACGTCGGCAAGGTCGCGATCCCGGACAGCATCATGTCCAAGCCGGGACCCCTCGACGATGCCGAGTGGGAGGTCATGCGCACCCACCCGGTGATCGGCGAGGAGATCGTGTGCGGCGTCCAGGCGGTCAGCGAGTGCGGCGCGGCGGTCCGCCATCACCACGAGCGCTACGACGGCACCGGCTACCCCGACCGGCTCGCCGGAACCGAGATCCCGGTCGAGGCCCGCGTCGTCGCGGCCGCGGACGCGTTCTGCGCGATGACCAGCGACCGCCCGTACTCGGCCGCGCGCACGCACGCGGAGGCGGGAGCTGAGCTGGTCCGCGTCGCCGGCTCCCAGCTCGACCCGCACGTGGTCGCGGCCATGCTCGCCGTGCTCGGCATCGCCGTGCGGCCCACGCTCCGCGTGGCATAGCCGCTTCGGGTGCCGGCATCCCCGGCACACACCGGCTCATCCCATTGGCCGGTCGCGACCGTGACGGCGACGATTGGCGGACTGCACAAGACGACGAGGAGGGCGACGTGTGTCGCTGGAACGCCTACTTCGGGCAGCCGCTGGTCATCGACGAGTTGCTCTTCCAGACCCAGCACGGCCTGATCGACCAGGCGTTGCACTCGCGCGAGGGGGTCGAGACGACCAACGGTGACGGGTTCGGCGTCGGCTGGTACGGCCCGGACAAGAGCGGGCTGCCCGGCCGCTATCGCAGCATCACGCCGGCGTGGAGCGACGCGAACCTGCGCGAGATGGCGCCCCACATCCAGTCACCGCTGGTGCTCGCGCACATCCGTGCGACCACGGGCACCCCGGTGCAGCAGACCAACTGTCACCCGTTCCGTCACGGCCGGTGGCTGTTCGTGCACAACGGCGCGATCAACGGCTTCCCCGAGTACCGGCGCGAGCTGCTGCTGGCGATCGACCCGACGTTGTTCGACGGCATCGCCGGCTCGACCGACTCCGAGACCCTGTTCTACCTCGCGCTCACGTTCGGGCTTGAGACCGATCCGCTCGGCGCCGTCGCGCAGGCGATCGGGCTGGTCGAGGCGACCGGGCGTGCTCACGGCGTCGAGTACCCGATGCAGGGGACGCTCGGCATCAGCAACGGCGAGCGCCTGTGGGCGATCCGCTACTCGAGCGAGCACACGTCGCGCACGCTGTACGTGTCGGCCGACCGAGAGACGGTCCAGGGGCTCTACCCGGACAACCCGCGCTTCCAGCGCCTGACCGACGAGGACCGGCTGATCGTGTCCGAGCCGCTGTCCGACCTGCCCGGGGTGTGGAACGCCGTGCCCGAGTCGACCGCGCTGGTGATCCAGCCGGGCGCCGACGAGCAGCTCCCGTTCGAGCCGCGGATGCCGGCGCTGGCGGGATCTGCCGCCTGACGTCAGACGGCCGCCGACTTCGCGCGCTCGAACACCTCGGCGAGATCCTTCATATCGCCGGGCTTGCCCTCGAGCTTGAACGTGCCGCCACCGGCGCTGATCTCCATCACGCCGGTGAGCCCCATGCGCTTGACCTCGAGCTTGTCGACGTCGCCCAGCGGCACCTCGCTCAGCACCTCGGTGACCTCCTTGATCGCGCCCATCGCGCTGACCTTCACCTTCATGGTCACGAGGCTCGTCGCGGTGATCGCGACCGCGCCCGGGTTGCCGACCTCGATGCCCGCGGTCGCCGCGCCCTTGCGATGCTTCCCGGCCCAGCGGGCGCCGATCTCGCTGGCGATCAAGCCTCCGCCGGCCGCCGCCGTCGTCGCGCCCCGCGGCTTGGCCCACGCCGCGCCGAGGATCGGCTCCTCGAGCTTGCCGTTCGCCGCGGCGATGATCTGCTCCTGATGTTTGGACATCGTGTCCTCCGTGGGGGTCGTACCGGCGCGGGAATTATCGCCCGGCGACGACCCTGAGACCCGGGTTTTCCGACCCCTGACTTTCACGGCAACCTCGGGTCCAGGGCGGTTTCGTGCGGTTGGACTCGCACGACCGACTGGGGATGACTTCGTCGATGCGCCGCATCCGTACCGCTCTGGCTTCCGCCGCGATCGCCGCGATCGGCGCCACCTCGCTCGCCGGCGCGGCGTACCCGAGGGACGCCACGAAGGACATGGCGACCGTCCTGGCGATGCTCTGCGTGCTGCTGGGCTTCTCGGTGATCGTGAGCCTGTTCGGCATGGTCAACACGATGGTGCTGTCGGTGTTCGAGCGCACCCGCGAGATCGGGATGCTCCGGACGATCGGCATGACCCGTCGCCAGGCGCGCGGATGATCCGGCACGAGAGCGTCATCACCGCGCTGATCGGCACCGCACTCGGCCTCGGCCTCGGGCTGTTCCTCGCCGGGCTCGTGACCAAGGCGGTCGGTATGGAAGGACTCCCGTTCTCCGTCCCCGTGCCGACGCTCGCCGCGTTCACGCTGGTCGCCGTCCTCGCCGGGATCGGCGCGGCGATCCTCCCGGCGCGGCGCGCTTCGCGGCTCAACGTGCTGGAGGCCCTGCAATACGAGTAGCCGAACCCGACACCCCACGAACGCGACCGCCCCCGCCGCCGACCGGCCGCGAGGACGCTTGCATTGTGCGCTTGCGAACAGGGAGACTCACCGCGAGGGGCCTCAGTGAGCGTTCCGGACACCGCACGGCGGGAACCACCGGCCGGACAGGCCGGGGTGAATGTGTTCGTCAGCTATCGGCGGTCGGACAGTCCGTCGGCGGCGCGACAGATCGCCGACGCGCTCAAGGCCCGGCTCGGCCCCGACAGCGTCTTCTTCGATACACGGGACCTGCAGCCCGGCACCGACTGGCACCGCGACATCGAGGACCGCGTCCACGCCGCCGACGTCATCGTCGCCGTGATCGGGCCGCAGTGGGTCGCGATCGCGGACGAGCGTGGACGGCGCCGCGTCCTGCAGCCGGACGAGGAGGACGTCGTCCGCACCGAGATCGAGGCGGCGCTGCGCAGCGGCGGCCGCGTCGTGCCGGTGCTGGTCGATGACGCTGCGCTCCCCTCGCGGGACGCGCTGCCGCGCCCGTTCCGGCCGATCACCTCGCTCAACGCCGTGACGCTGCGTCATGCCTCCTGGGACCAGGACCTCGAGACGCTCGTCGCCGCCCTGGCCACCGCGACGCCCGTGGTGGGTTCGCAGCCCGCAGTGCTCGAGCGGCCGTCGCCGGACGCGTGGGAGGCGAGGCGCGGCGGGCCGGCAGACAGCCACTACCGCAGGATCGCGAAGGCCCTGTCGCGCGGGGTACTGCTGCCGGTGCTCGGCGCCGGCGTGCACACGGCGGTAGGGGCGGGGCCGTGGACACCGGGCTGCGGGCGCCTTCCCGACGCCGCCGAGCTCGCACGAGCGCTGGCTGAGCATTTCGGGCTCGAGTCCGAGTCGCCCGACCTCGCGGAAGTCGCGCAACAGGCCTTGGCGGCGGAGGGTCCCAAGCCGCTGGAGAAGGCGCTTCGGGACCTGGTGTTGAAGGACCCGATCGAGCCTGGAGCGGTACACCACGCGCTCGCGCGCATCCCGGCGCTGCTTCGTGCCGCGGACTGCGAGAACGCTCCGATGCTGGTCACGACCACGTACGACACGGCGCTCGAGCGGGCGTTCGAGCGTGCCGGAGAGCCGTTCGACCTCGCGGTCTGCATCGCCGCCGGCAAGCATCGCGGCCGCTTCCTGCACGTCCCGTGGTACGACGCGGAGGACCGTGCGATCGAGCCGATCGACCGGCCCAACGAGTACGTCGACTTCCCGATCGACGACATCGGCGACTTGTCCCGTCCGATCATCATCAAGGTCCACGGCGGCGGGGTGCACGACGCTCCGCCCGGCCTGGAGATCCCGACCGGGTTCATCGTCACCGAGGACGACTCCATCGGCTTCCTGACTGAGAGCCCGGTCGAGAGCCTCGTCCCCACCCAGCTGCTGACCAAGCTGCGCGACGGTCACTTCCTGTTCCTGGGCTACAGCGTCCGCGAGTGGAGCCTGCGCGTCTTCCTGCGCCGCATCTGGCACGACGGGGAGCCCGGCGCGACCTCGTGGGCGGTGCAGGCAGGCGCCGACGAGGTGGACGACGACTTCTGGCGCACGCTCGAGGTCGAGCGCTTCGACCTGTCGCCGGCCGACTACCTGGCCGATCTTGAGCAGTTCCTGGGCCGGTGACCGCCGCCGCTCCCTATGTCGGCCTCGCGCCGTTCGGCGAGGCCGACGCGGACCGCTTCTTCGGGCGCGACGCCGAGCGCAAGCGGATCATCGCCAACCTGCAGGCGTCCCGGTTCACGCTGCTGTACGCGCGCAGCGGCGTCGGGAAGAGCTCGCTGCTGCGAGCAGGTGTGGTGGCGCGGCTCGCCGCCGCGCCCGGCTCGCGACTGGTTCCGTTCGTGTTCAGCAGCTGGAGCGGCGACCCCAACGTCGAGCTGCCGCTGGCGCTCGGCGTCGGCGGTGACGGTCTCGAACAGGCGCTCGAACGCCGGACCGGCACGATCGACGGAACGCTGCTGGTGATCCTCGACCAGTTCGAGGAGTTCTTTCAGTACCACCACGGGACGCCGGAAGCCGACCGCTTCGCCGACGAGCTCGCCGCCTGCGTGCAGCGCACGGACCTCCGCGCCCACTTCCTCGTGTCGATCCGTGAGGACGCGTACTCGCGGCTCGGCGACGAGTTCAAGGGGCGCCTCCCGAACGTCTACTCGACTACCTGCTCACCTCGACGAGCGCGGCGCGCGCGCCGCGATCGAGGGGCCGCTGAGGCAGAACGGGGGTGCGGAGATCGAGCCGGCGCTCGTTGACCGGGTGCTTCGCGACGTGCGGCGCGACGAGGCGTCGAACGGGCATGCCCGCTACGAGGCCGCGCACCTGCAGTACGTCCTCCGGCGCCTGTGGGACGAGGAAGCGCGGGGCGGCTCCTCGCTGCTGCGGCTGGCGACGCTCGAGCAGCTCGGCGGCTCGGAGGCGATCTTCGAGCGCCACTTCGACGAGGCGGTCGCCGGATTGAGCGCCGGCGAGCAGGACGCGCTCGGCCAGGCGTTCCGCTTCCTCGTCACCTCCGCCGGCACCAAGCGCGCGGAGACCGCGACCGACCTGGCCGAGCTTGCCGGCGTGCCGCAACCGACCCTCGAGCGCGCACTCGAGCATCTTCGTGCGGCGCGCATCCTCACGCCCGTCGCCGCCGGCGGCCACACCCGGTACGAGCTCGCGCACGACCTCCTCGCCGAGCCGGCGCTCGAGTGGCGCCGGGCGCGCGAGAGGGCCCGCGAGATGCGTGCGCTCAGGCGGACGATCGCCGGACTCGGCCTCGTCGCCGCGCTCCTCACCGGGCTGATCGTCTGGGCGCTGCTCGAGCGCGGCGCTGCCGGCCGGCAAGCCGATCGCGCTCAGGCGCAGGCGCTGGTCGCGCGGTCGGCCAACCAGCTGTCGGTCGACCCCGAGCACAGCGTCGCGCTCGCCCGCCAGGCGTGGCAGCTCAGCAACACGCCGGAAGCCGAGGACGCGCTGCGGCGCGCGCTGACCGCCTCGTTGGTCCGTCAGCGCCGCGAAATCGGGACCACCTGGCGCGGCGTCGTTGCGAACGACGTCGCCGTCAACGACGGCCCCGACGGCGTCCACGTGTGGCGCGGCTTCGACGCCGGCCTCCCCGCGAAGAGCCTGGACGGCGGCGGTGCCGTGCTCTCGGCGGACGGCACCAGGGTCGCGGCCACGAGCTCGGACGGAGTCCAGGCCGCGCCGACCGACGGCGGCGCCGTCATCCGGGTCGCCGGCGGGTCGGCGCCCGCGCTCAGCGCCGACGGGCGGTACCTCGCTGTCGTCGCCCGCGACGGGACAATGCGCGTGCTGGACGCGCAGACGGGCCAGGCGCTCGCGCGCCACCGCGGCCTGCCGAACCCGGTCTTGGCCTTCGCGGGAGACGGGCGGCTCGTCGCGGGCGACTGCCTCGGCGGCGGCGGTATGGTCGTCTGGAACTGGCGCACGGGCGGCACACGGACGCTGCCCGCCCCCTCCAGCGCCGAGACGACCATCCCGCGCGGCGGCGCCCCGACGTGCCTGCTGGCCCCAAGTCCGGACGGCACGCGCGTGGCGCAGTCCCTCCTCGGCGGTTCGGCCGCCCTCTGGGATCTCGGCGCCGGCCGTCTCATCGCCTCGAACCTCGCCCGCGACAGGCCCTTCGCGATGTCGCGTGGAGCCCGGACGGCAACCTGCTCGCAGTCGCGGCAGGCAAGGTCGCGACGGTGCTCGACCGCTCCGGCCGCGCCGTGTCGAGCACCTCGAGCCAGGTGGACTTCCTCACGACTGTCGCGTTCGACCCACGCGGAGGCGACCTGATCGTCACGGCCGGCCGAGACGGCGTGGCTGAGCTGTGGGACGCCCACACGGGTCGGTCGCTCGCCGAGCTCCGCGGCCACACCGACGAGATCAGCGACGCCGCCTTCACGGCTGACGGCCGCGGCGTCGTCACCATCGCGCTGGACGGCACCATCCGCTCATGGCAGGTCGTCGAGGGTCGCGTGTTCCGGTACAGCGACTGGGCGCTCGATGCCGCCTTCAGCCCCGACGGCCGGAGCATCGCAACGGCGGTCGTCAACGGAAGCGCGCTCGTGACGCCGCTGGATGGCGGACGGCGTGTCCGCCTCGGCACCACGTTCGGTCGGCAGACGGCGAACTCGATCACGTTCGACCACGACGGCCACCGGGTCGCCGTGGCGGGCGGCCACGACGCCGGATCAGGGCAGATCGTGGTGGCCAACGCCGCGACGGGCGGGGTCGAGCAGGAGATGGATCCCCCCGGCGCTGACGTCCTGTCGGTGGCGTTCTCGCCGGACGGTGAGTGGCTGGTCACCGCCGCGAACGACTCGCCGCCCGCGCTGTGGCGCCTGTCCAAATTCACGCAGTTGGGTCCCAACCGGCCGACCGCGACGCTCGCCATCCCCGCCCGGCGCGCCGTCGTGCGAGCCGAGTTCAGCCCGGACGGGAAGTCGATCGTCACGGCGGCGAATGACGGCGTCGCGCGCATCTTCGATGCCGGGAGCCGCCGCCAGACTCGACAGATCGTGACCCCGGGCCTGATGCAGGGCGCGACCTTCAGCCCCGACAGCAAGCGCATCCTCACCTACGGCTCGGACTTCATCGGGCGGATCTGGGATGCGCAGACGGGCCGGCAGCTGGCGACGCTGCGCGGCCATTCGAGCTGGATCAGCCGCGGCGCCTTCAGCCCCGACGGCCGCCGGGTCGTCACGAGCAGCGCCGACGAGACCACGCGCGTCTGGGATTCGCGGACCGGCCGGCTGATGTCGACCCAGCGCATGCACGGCGACGCGGCCAACAGCGTCGCCTACAGCCCTGACGGAGCGACGATCCTGTCCGCCGGCGACGACCGCACCGCCCGTCTCTACCCGTGCGCGACGTGTGCGCCGGTCGAAGACCTGATGCGGCTTGCGCGCGACCGGATCACGCGGTCTCCGTGAAATCCGGGCGGCTTGGTCATTGGCTTGGCGCGTGCGTAGGAGTTGGGTTGCACCGTGCGGGCTCGGCACATCGTCACGGTTGCCTGCGTCGCGTTGTTGATCCTGGCGACATCTGCGGGTGCAGACGAGGCCGGGTCACCGGTGCCGACGGTGGTTGCGCCCGAGCCGACCGTGACCGCGGCTCCAGTCGTCACACCCGAGGTTTCCGCAGCAGCATCCGACGCGACGCCCGCGCCGTCAGCGGAGCGCGCGCCGACATCCACACCGGTACCGGTCATCGCCACAGCCACACCGGGAGCTCAGGTCGCGCAGGCGACACCTACACCCAGTCCGACGGCGGTCGCGACGCCCACGCCCACGCCATCGCCACCCAGCGATTGCGCCAGTGGGGATGGCTCTGCCGGGTGCGAGGTGCCGTCGGCGTTGTGCACCATCATCGGCACCGACGCCGACGACGTCCTGACCGGCGGCCCATTCGGCGATGTCCTGTGCGGGTTCGGCGGTAACGATCAGCTCAACGGCGGCGAGGGCAACGATCTGCTGGTGGGCGGCGCCGGGGACGACCAGCTCGTCGGCGGCGCGGGCGCCGATTGCTTCATCGGCGGGCCGGGCACCGACAGCGCCGACGCGACGCCGCCCGACAAATACGTCCACGGCGTCGAGCATCCGTTGGACACCGAGACCGATTTCACGTCCGACTTCATCGTCCGCCCTGACGGCACGTGTTATTACCCCGGCGGGCAGTTCGGAAGCGGCGCACCGACGCCGCGACCTGGCTCGCAGGGCGAGACGCAGCGCCCCGGCGCGTCGCCCGCCTCGGCGGTCGCCAGTCCCACGTCGAGTAGCACTCCGTCGACGCTGCGCATGGAGCTCGTCAACGGCCAGCTCAAGGTCCACAACGGCGAGGTGCGTGTGCCCGTGTCCTGCACGGCCGTCACGAGCGGGGATCTGGTCCTGCTCGCCGACTCGCAACCCATCGCACGCAAGCGGTTCACCTGCACGCCGCCCAAGGAGAAGGTCCGCGTCCCTCTCAACAGCGCCGGCCGCAAGCTCGTCGCCAAAGACGACCGCGTCGAGGCCACCGTGGGCCTTCTCACCGGCGGCCAGACGATCCCCAAGCCCGTGGTGCTGGTCAGCCCTCGCGGCTGAGCACCGACGCTGCGGACGCCCGCTCATCCGGATTGGAAGCGGACGCCGCGAGCTTTCATGTCGTCCCGGACCGACTGGAAGAACGGCCACAGCTGGTCGGTGACATCGAAGCTCGCCAGGAGATGAGCAAGCGCCCAGGCCTGCCACAAGAACGTGTCGATCCGCTCTGGCGCGGCGCTGAGGCGATCGCCGACCAGGCGCACGGCTCGATCAGGATCCTCTGCGAGGTAGCCGGCGAGGCGCGCGGCCGCCCAAACGTAGACCGGGTTTTCATGGATCTGGTCGGGCTCGAGGCCCTCGTCGACCTCGACGCGCGCGAGCACGGCGAGCGTGTCGGTCGCCCAAGCCTTGGTGTCTTCACTCGACGAGGACGCGGAGGCCAGCTGGCTCAGCTTCGCGCGCGTGCCGGGTAGCCGGACGCCGAACGGCATCGCGAGCCGACCGGCGTCGTCAGCAAAGACCAGATGGTCGAACGGCGGCCACTCGCGCAGGTGGTGAACGATCGTCCGGTACAACTGAGCGTACGGCGTGACGACGCGATCGAGCATCGGATCGCCGACGAGACGGTCGAGCTTCCGTTCCAGGCGCGCCGGGTCATAGTGAGCCCCGCTCCCCAGCCACGGTGGCAGCTCGCGCAGATAGCTCGGGAGGCCCCACGTCTCGCGAGGGAAGCCGTAGACCACCTCCTCGCCCTCGGGACTCTCCAGGAAGAGAACGACCCGTGATGAGCCGACGCCTGCGAGTCCCGTGACCTTGAGTGGCACCCGCCGGCCCTCGTCCACGACCGTGAGCAGGTCGAAGCGCAACGTGGAGATCCAGTCCTCGTCAACGAACGACGCCTCGGCGTCGAGTTGCTCATCCCAGCTCCAGCCGCGTGCGGTGCCTTCCATCGTCAATCGACCGAGGCGGCCGCCTCGATGAGCCAGTCGTACGTGCGCAGCGTGGTGCCGACGAGCTCGTCGTTGTAGCGCCGTACCGCATCGGAGTCCACGAGCGCTCGCCGTCCGCCGACGACGATCCCCTGAAAGGCCGGGCTGATGTCCGGAAGGAACTCGCTGGCCCAGGTGATGTCGCGCGCGACGCGCCGCCGCAGCTGATCGAGGCCGGCGACGCGGTGCTCGACAGACGGCGCCGCGACACCGTCCGCACCGAGCGGAGACTGACCGGATCGATCGAGCTGGACGAGGAACCACTTCGTGCGGTTTGCCGTCTGGTCCTTGATCCACGCGGACAGATCGATCTCGAACTCGCCGATCTGCACACCGGTGGTGACAGCGTGCTGGGGCGCCCCGAAGACGCCAACCGCAAGCGCCGGGATCGTGCTGTGCGCGCTGAGGAACTGGCGGATTGCGATCGGCTCGGGGTCATCGTCGAGCAGCGTGATGAACCGCCGCGCGAGCGTGGGACCGCCCTCGGTCGGCTCCCCCGCCGCGACCACGACGCGGGCGATCTCCGCAGTGACGGCCGCGATCCCGTCGGCCGTGCGACCCGCGACGCGATCCGCGAGCCGGGGTGAGTACTCCCTGAGCGCCGCCTGATCGAGCTCGTGCCAGACCGGGAGGATCACCTTTTGCCCGGACTCCTCAAGGGCCATGAGGCCGTTCAGCTCCTGCCGCGGCCACCGCTTGGCGATGAAGTTCGGGCTCAGCACGACGACGCCGAAGCGCGAGCGCGCGAGGCCTTCGTCGATCTTCTCGCTGAGGCTGTCGCCGAGCTGTAGCGCGGTCTCGTCGAGCCAGACTCGCAGGCCGGCGACGCGAAGTCCGTCGGCCAGACTGCGGGCCACGGCGTTGTCCTCGCTCGCGTGACTGATGAAGACGTCCCACAGCTTCATCTCAGTCTCGCTGCGAGCCTACCGCTGCGATCCCTCGCCGGCTGAGATCTTTGCCGAGCAACTCGGACCGTCCCCGGACCCGCCTCCCAAGATGCGTGCGTCTGATGAGCGCGCCGGTCGTGTCGTCGAACAAACGCGGATCGCCGAAGTCGCACGTTTTGATTCGCGGCTACGACTTCTCGGCTGAATCGATCAGGGCCGGCGGCAGGACGGAACCCACCGAATCGGTCACCTCGATCCGCGCCAAGCGGCCGTAGAAGTCGAAGTGCAGAACGAGGCTCCCGAGCGCCGGCACGCCGCCGGCAGCCTCGAGCTCGTCCAGCGGCACCGAGTCTCGAATCTCACCCCCCGCCCTCGCCGGCCAGGTCGAGGATCGCGCCGCCGCCCTCGTCCACCGTCGCCCGAATCTGCACCACGTCGTCCTCCTCGCCGCGAGTCAGTCCGACGGACCGTACGCCTTCGGAGGGGGACCTGACTCGCCCGATCGGTGGATTCACGCGCTCAGCGGCGCAGGCCCGCGATCGACGCCTCAATGGCGCCGCGGGCGGCGGGATCAGCCTCGCCGAGCCCACGTTCGAGCAGCTTGATCGCCCGCCCGCGGGAGTCCGCGCGCGCGGCGATGGTGGCCATGGCGCCCGCAGCGCTGTCCGCAAGCACGGGGTCGGCGAGCTTGGCGCTCAGCGGCTCGAGGGCGGCAGGATCGCCGGCGCGTGCGAGCGCGTCGATGATCGACCTGCAGTCCTCCTCGCACCACTCGAGCTGCTTGATCAGTGCAGGAACGGAATCGCGCATGGGGCGATCATCTCACGGGCCTAAGCGCGTGGCGAGATCCCGCGTTGCGCGTTCAAGGGCAGGTCACCGTGCCGCACCGGGCGTCGATGAACCTCGACACGTCGCCCGACCGTTCTTTGTCCGCCTCGGCCCCTATCAGCGCGCCTGCCGGTATAGGGTCGGTCATGCACGAACGAGAGGAGCCGTCATGGCCGAGACGGCACGCCAGGGGGAGGACGCCGCGCGGTCGACGATCCGCGACAGGCGCCGCGCCTGCATTCTGTGCATTCCTAGACCTGAAATAGGGGCACCACACTCTCGAACGCCGCGAACGTCATCGCGACTCGTTGCGTGGCTCGCGCGGCGTGGCGACTGATCCACCCGGCCTGCGTCATGATTCTCCAGTGGGAGGTCTCGCACGACGCATCGTCTTCGCCCCTGTCGTCTTGGTTGTCGTGGCCGTCGTCATCTACGGCGGGCTGCGGATCCTGCGGCCGGATCTCTATTCCGGCGACCCGCTGCTCGGCGGGATCGTGCACGACCTCAACCACGCTCTGCTGCACCTCGATTTCGGCTGTGCACCGCCCGGCGGAACCGGGTCCGGCGCCAGGCCCAGCGGCGCTTGCACGCCTCTCCGAGTCGTGTGGCAGCGCGGTATAGCGGCCGACATCTGGCTGCTGGTCGGGTCGATCGTCATCGGTGTCGTCGTCGGCGTCCTGGGTGGGCTGTGGTGCGCCGGGCACCCGCGGACGCTGCGGGCCCGTGCACTGCAGACTGGAGCCGCACTGGCCTACTGCGCGCCCGTGTACTTCGTGGGCCTGGCGCTGCTGTACCTCTTCAATCCCGACTTCGGAAAGTTCCCCGTCCCCTTCTTCTTCGACGCCGTGTCGCGCTGGGCCTCGCCGTTCACGGATCCGTGGTCGTGGCTGCGCACGATGCTCGTCCCGTGGCTGGTCCTGGCCGCGCCGCTGGCCGGCATGTGCCTGCGGATGACGCTGGCCATGGCCCGCGAGATCACAGAGGAGGACTACGTCCGGACCGCCGTCGCGAAGGGCTTGCCCCCCGGCCGGGTCATGCGCCGCCACGTCGGCCGGCCGACGTTCGGCGCGACGGTCTCCTTCGCACCCGTCACGCTGCCGCTGTTCCTCACCAACGTCATGCTCGTCGAGCAGGTGTTCTCGGTCCCCGGGTTCTTCTACTACGTGTGGGCTGCGATCGGCCACAACCACGAGAACGCCATCAACCTGCCGATCGTCATCGCGGCTGCGCTGTGGATGACGGCGCTCCTGATCGTCCTCGGGATTCTGGCCGACGCAATCGCCGGGCGGCTCGACCCGCGCGTGCGCGGCGCGTTCTAGAGCCTGTCTCGAAACGGTAGGCGCGAGGGCGGAGCTCGTCGAGGATCGGCCGATCCATGCGAGCCGTGCAACGGTTTGCCGCGACCGTGAATCCCACACGCGACCCAGCGGCGAGCGCACTCAACTTCCAGCGCGGCTGGACCGATACTGCTTGAGATCGTACGTACAGTGTGGGTACACTGCTTCTCGTCATGAGCGCAACAAAGACCGCCCGCGTCAATCTTCGCGTCGCACCTGCCGACGATCTGCTGCTGCGCCAAGCGGCCGATCTGCTTGGCGAGAGCCTCTCGGAGTTCCTGATCGAAAGCGGCCGAGAGCGGGCGGAGCGCCTCGTCGCCGACCGCACACGGTTCGTGCTCGACGAGGCCTCCTGGACCGCGTTCAACGATGCCTTGGATCGGCCAGCTGAGGTCAAGCCGGAGCTCCGCGAGCTATTCGCGCGTTCGCGGCCTGAGTGATGGGGCCTAGGTTCGGGGATCCCGAACCACTCGGAGCCGGACACACGCTCGACGGATTCGACTGTGGCGTCGAATCCCTGAACCTCTGGCTCACCGAGCCCGCGCGCGGCGCAGGCGCCGGCGGATCGGCACGAGTCTTCGTGACCGTCGACGCGGAGCAACAGCGGGTCTGCGGGTACTACGCCCTCGCGGCCGCAGCGATTGCCCGTGAAGAGGCGACTGAGCGTGCCCGCACGGGCCAGCCGCGCCATCCCATTCCGGCAGTGCTCCTCGCCCGACTGGCCGTCGATGCATCGGTCCAGGGTCACGGGATCGGCGGCTGGCTGCTGCAGGACGCCATGCGCCGCGCGCTCAGCGCGTCAGAGGCTGTCGGAATGAGGGTCCTTCTCGTCCATGCCCTGGATGACACCGCTCGGAGTTTTTATGAGCGCTGGGGATTTGAGCCGTCCCCGACGGACCCCCTGAACCTACAGATGCTGTTCAAGGACATCCGCAAGTCGCTCGAGTAGCCACGCGGCGAGAGGTGTCGGAGTTTCTGATCGAAAGTGGCCGAGACCGCGCGGAGCGCCTCGTCGCCGACCGCACCCGGTTCGTACTCGACGAGGACTCGTGGGCGGCCTTCAACGATGCACTGGACCGGCCGGCCGAAGTCAAGCCGGAGGTGCGCGAACTGTTCGCGCGCTCGCGGCCTGAGTGATGAGCGTCAGGTTCGGGGACCCCGAACCGCTCGGCGTCACCCACACGCTCGACGGTTTCGACTGCGGCGTCGAGTCCCTCAACGTCTGGCTTTCCGAGCACGCGCGCGGTGCTGTCGCGAGCGGGTCGGCGCGCGTGTTTGTGACAGTCGACCGGGAACAAGGTCGGGTCTGTGGCCACTACGCCCTCGCCGCGGCGGCAATCGCGCACGAACAAGCGACCGAGCGCACCCGAAAGGTTCAACCGCGCCATCCCATTCCGGCCGTCCTCCTCGCCCGTCTAGCCGTCGACGCATCGATCCAGGGTCACGGGATCGGAGCCTGGCTGCTGCAGGACGCAATGCGGCGCGCGCTGAGTGCATCGGAGGCCGTCGGAATGCGAGTCGTTCTCGTGCATGCCCTCGACGACGCGGCGCGCGCGTTCTATGAGCGCTGGGGATTCGAGCCGTCCGCGACAGAGCCCCTCAATCTGCAGATGCTGTTCAAGGACATCCGCAGGTCTCTCGAGTAGGGGCGCAGCCACCGAGCGCGAGCGCCCCGGCAGGACTCGAACCTGCGACCTGCCGGCTTTTTGGCTTCATAGAGCCAAGCTTGCACCTGCTGAGCTGGACTGAGTTGCCACACTTGTGCGCAGTTCGAGACGCGTGCCGGGACGCATTTCGATCGCCTTTCCTCGGGCGTAGACCCCGGACCTCGCTCACGAGCTGCGGACGTTGCATCGGCGGATCCGTCCGACGATGATCCATCGAAGTGGTGGCGGCGCCTGCGCAAACGGACGTGTTCCTCAGCTACCGGCACGTCCATGCATCGATGGTTGGGACGATTCGGAGAGAGTTGGAGAAGCGAGGCGTCCGTGTGTGGATCGACGAGCAGGACGTCCCGGACTTCGCGGGCATCACCGAGGCGGCGCGCGAGGGAATCGCGCACGCCAAGGCGCTGCTGGCCTACTACTCCGCCGACTACCCGCTGAGTCGTCCCTGCCAGTGGGAGCTGATCCATGCGTTCTGCGCGGCACACGCCTTTGGGGGATCCAGTCGCACGGTACTCGTGGTGAACCCCCGAAGCGGGAACGCAGCACGTCGACCCCGTGGCACTGCGCGACGCGAAACACATGTCCATGGTCGCGAGGCCGGTCGATGCCGAGCGCGTAGCGGCGGCTGTGGCTCATCACGTCGGCGGACTCGAGGGTCTGCTGGGCGCGGCCGGCGAGTTGACGCCACCGTGGCGTCCCGAACCGGCGCTAAGCGCCCCGCGGTTTGTCGGCCGGAGCAGGGAGATGTGGCGGATCTACAACGCGCCGCACGCTACACATGCCGGGATGACCCAGCCGGCCGTTGGCGCCGGTGCAGTCCTGGTTCGCGGGCTCGGCGGCGTGGGGAAGTCGCTGCTGGCTCAGGAGGACGCGCTTCGCTTCGGAGCCGCGTATCCCGGAGGCGTCTTCTGGCTGCGGGGTCGCGGCGGCGAGGGGATCGAACTGTCCGCCGAGCAGCGCGAGGCGGATCGCCACGGCCAACTGGACGCGCTCGCACGGACACTGCTCGGACCTGAGCGGGCGGCGCTTCTCACGGACCTTGGTCCGAACGACGTGGCTGCGGTGTTGCGGACGGAAATCGAGCGAGGCGCCGCGTGCCTGTGGGTGGTCGACTACCTGCCCGCAGGACTTGCCACTGACGAGGTTCGGCAATGGCTGGTGCCGAAGCCCGCCGCGACGCTTATCACCGAGCGCAGCGCCACCTACGGACCCTTGGTCGACGAGCTGGCCCTGGGCGTACTGACGCGGGCGGAGGGCATCGAGTTGCTGACTGCTCGCCGGCGCCCCGACAGCGCAGAAGACCGGACCGCCGCCGAGGGGCTCGTCGACGATCTCGGTGGCCATGTTCTCGCGCTGGACGTGGCCGGAGCCGCGCTGCGCTTCCAGTCTTTTCGCGAGCTCCACGCGGCGCTCGCGAATCCCGACGCGGACGAGCTGGAACTCGCAGCCGCGCTCCAGGAAGAGTTGCCCACTGGACATGAGCGCTCTATCGCGACCACGCTGTCGCGGAGCATCGATCGGCTCGGAGCGGCAGGAGCCGATTCCCTCAGCCTGGCCGCGGTGCTCGCGTCAGCACCGATTCCGGACACGCTGATTTCCGCAGTGCTCGGCGAGTCCGACGGAGTCGGTATCGACATCGCGCGACAGAGTCGGGTTCAGGCACCAGACCAGGCATACGCGCTCTCCCTTGCCGACCCTGTCGAGCAAGGCTCTTGGCGGGTCCACAGGCTGGTCAGTCGGGCCGTCCGTGCACGGGCGCCCGGCGACGCGCGCCGCGCGGAGCTGCGCGGGGCCGCCGTGCAGGTCCTGACACGGGAGCTTGCCAACCCGCCGGACGCAAGCGGAAAGGCAACCGTCACGCCCCTCGTCGCACATGCCCGCGAGCTGGCCGCCAGGGACGAGACGCGAGATGAACTCACGCTACTCGGCCGGGTGGCGTCGCTCGACCATGCGAGCGGCGGCTACGGGCCGGCGGCACGGCTCTGGGAACAGCAGTGGCGCGGGCGGAAGCGGCTTCTGGGCGACGAACACGCCGACTCATTGGAAGCGGCGAACGATTTCGCGATGGCGCTGTATCTGCAAGGTCAGCTAGGAGAGGCACGCGCGCTCCAGGCATGGGTGCACGACACGTCCGCACGCACGCTGGGCCGCGAGCACTTCCAGACGTTGACAGCGGCGAACCCGCAGCCGGTGCCGCGCAGCCGGCCCAAACGCCTGAAGGAGGCCAAGCGCCGCCTGGAGGAGGAGCTCTTTGCCGAGGTGCGCGCCAACCGCGCCTACGAGGCCTACCGGGGGCGCGCGGGCGGATGAAGGACGGTCGGCGCTTCGGCCGGCCACCGGACCCCTACCAGCCGCCGGGCACCCCGGCGGGTCGCGTCAACGTCACCGACCCGGACTCACGCGTCGTGAAGGGGCTCAGAGGGTTCATCCAGGGCCACAACGCGCAGGCCGTCACCAACGAGCATCAGGTCGTGATCGCGGCCGAGGTGATGACCGCCGCCCCGGACTTCGGGCATCTGGAGCCGATGCTCGACGCCGCCCGACGCGAACTGCATGGCGCCGGAGTCGCCGAGAGACCCGGAGTGTTGTTAGCGGACGCCGGCTATTGGCACCAGCAGCAGATGGAACGGATCGTCGATCGCGGCATCCCGGTCCTGATCCCCCCGGACGCGAGCAAACGCCGGGGCGCCCGGCCGGGCTGGGACGGCGGCCTTTACACGTTCATGCGCCGCGTTCTGGCAACCGAGCGGGGCGGCGATCTTTACCGCCAACGCCAGCCGATGATCGAGCCCGTGTTCGGGCAGACCAAGCACAACCGCGGGATCGATCGCTTCCATCGAAGAGGCCGAGCGGCGGTCCGCTCGGAGTGGCGGCTGATCACGGCCACCCACAATCTGGTCAAGCTCCACCGGCACACGCTCGCGACCGCCTGAAGGCCGCGACTGATCGCGGCCGCGTCCCGGCGTCCCCGAACGATCGACACACGCGACCCGGCCCGGCCGTCGCTCCGACTTACGCGACAGCCTCAGGCGAAAGCGGTAGCGCGGCACGGTAACTGCGCTGCAGGATGACGCAGTATCGAGTCGCATCGAAGCAGGCGGAGGCGCGTGAACCGCCGGACGGGCTTGGGTCAAGGCGCGTCAACTTGACGCGCGTTGCATGGCGGGCGTAGGTTCGCCTAGTGGGTGCCTTGTGGCGCTCGCCGCCAGTCCGGGTCGCGTTCCGTCGGCGAGCCGGTGCGCAGCGCCTTGGCGCTTGCTGGAATCTGCCTCTCGCCGCGGTCGGGCCCCCATCCATGAGGGAGCGTCAGCATGCGGATGATGATGAAGGTGCAGATGCCGACCGGATCGGGCAACGACGCGATCAAGGACGGGAGCCTGCCGCAGATCATGGGGGCGTCGCTCGAAGCGCTGAAGGCGGAGGCGGCCTACTTCACAGCCGAGGACGGGATGCGAACCGCGCTGATCTTCTTCGAGATGAACGATTCGAGCGAGATCCCACCGGCGGCAGAGCCGTTGTTCATGGGCCTGGGCGCGAAGATCACACTTTCGCCGGTGATGAATGTGCAGGAGATGCAGTCCGGCGTCGCCAAGGCAACCGAAGCGATGTAGCGCCGTTGCGGGCGCGACCGGCGGCGCGCCGTGTTGACCCGTGTCGGCACCGGCTGCGCGAGCCGGTGGCGGCGGGCGTCGTCGAGCGCCTCTGCTGGTGTCCGAATGACGCGTGGACTGTTCCGTTATGGGCGATCGGCGACGGCGCGACGAGGAGCCGAACCATGCGGACCCGCGCGATCGCATCGAGGCTTGGGGATTCGCCCGCACCGGCGGCGCGGTGCTGACCGAGGCCGATCGCCTCGATCCCGACGACCCGCCGGCCGCGCTGCGGACGGGGCTGGCAGCGACCCTCCATCTCGAGCAGGCGGTGACGAGGATCGAGTGGGGCGAGGGTCTCGCGTTGCGCTATGGCGGTTTCTATGGTCCGGGGACGGGGATCAGCCTGGCTCCGGACGCGGTGATGGCCGAGCCGATCGCAAGCGTCGGTTCCCGATCGTCGGCGACGGTAGCGGGGTCTGGTCGCACGTCCATAGGCAGAAATCTGGCCTAATGCGACCTACCCATTCGGTGAGGAAGCCAGCGGCGACTGGGGACGTTGATACCCTGCATGGTGAAACGGATTGAGCGTTGGGCATGCGCGCTGGGCGGCCTCGTCGCCACCCTCCTGCTGCTCCTTGCCGTCGCGCCGAGCGCCGAGGCGTCGTGCGCCGCGCCGGCGAACGAGATCGAGGCCGAGAACTGCCAAAGCGGGAGCCCGCCGAGCCAGTGGGACATCTCCGGCGCCGGCTCGTCGAACATCCAGGGATTCGCGACCGACATCAGCGTGCCGCAGGGCGGAACGGTGCACTTCAAGGTCGACACGGACGCGTCGGACTACCGGCTCGACATCTACCGCATGGGCTACTACGGCGGCGACGGCGCCCGACTCGTCACCACGGTGCAGCCGTCGGCCGCGCTGCCGCAGAACCAGCCGAACTGCACCGAGGACGGCGCGACCGGGCTGATCGAGTGCGGCAACTGGGCCGAGTCCGCGTCCTGGCCGGTGCCGGACAACGCCGTGTCGGGCATCTACTTCGCCCATCTCCAGCGCGAGGACGGCACGCCCGGCGAGAACCACATCGTGTTCGTGGTCCGCGACGACGACGGCGCCTCCGATCTGCTGTTCCAGACGTCGGACACGACCTGGCAGGCCTATAACACCTACGGAGGCAACAGTTTCTACCAGGGCTCGCCGGACAACCGCGCCTACAAGGTCTCCTACGACCGCCCGTTCATCACGCGTGGCAACGCGCCGGAGGACTGGGTGTTCAACGCCGAGTACCCGATGGTCCGCTGGCTCGAGCGCAACGGTTATGACGTCAGCTACGCCACCGGGGTCGACAGTGACCGCGCCGGCGCCGAGCTGCGCGAGCACAAGGCGTTCCTGTCAGTCGGACATGACGAGTACTGGTCGGGCGCCCAGCGGGCCAACGTCGAGGCGGCCCGCGACGCGGGCGTGAACCTCGCGTTCTTCAGCGGCAACGAGGTGTTCTGGAAGACGCGATGGGAGGACAGCCACCGGACGCTCGTCACCTACAAGGAAACGCACGCGAACGCGAAGATCGACCCGGTTGCGAACGTCTGGACCGGGACCTGGCGAGATCCGCGGTCGTTCAACCCCGAGGGCGGTCGGCCCGAGAACGCGCTGACGGGCACGATCTTCACGGTCAACGCCGGGTCGGCCGGGCTCCGGGTGCCCGCCGAGGACGGGAAGCTGCGGCTCTGGCGCAACTCGCCGGTGGCCTCCCAGCTGCCCGGCGCCGTCGCCACGCTCGCCGACGACACGATCGGGTACGAGTGGGACGAGGACCTCGACAACGGATCGCGGCCGGCCGGCCTCGTGCGGATGTCCTCGACGACCGTCAGCGGGGTCGACAAGCTGCAGGACTACGGCTCGACCTACGCGTCCGGGACGGCCACTCACCACCTCACGCTGTATCGCGACACGAACGGCACGCTCCCGGACGCGCTGGTCTTCGGGGCCGGCACCGTCCAGTGGCCCTGGGGGCTCGACAGCGATCACGACCGCGGCGGCGGGGCCGCGAACGCGTCGATGCAGCAGGCCACCGTGAACCTCCTGGCGGACATGCGCTCCCAACCCAGCTCGCTGCAGAGCGGCCTGGCGCCGGCCTCCGCCTCGAGCGACACGGCGGCACCGACCCCGGTCATCACCGCGCCTGCCGCGGGCACGTCGGTCGAGCAGGGTGTCCCGATCACCGTCCAGGGCACCGCCGCCGACGCCGCGGGCCGCGTCGGCGCGGTCGAGGTGTCGGTCGACAACGGGGTCAGCTGGCATCCGGCGACCGGCCGGGAAATGTGGAGCTACGCCTGGACGCCCGCCGCCGCAGGCGCGGTGACGATTCGCGCCCGGGCGGCCGACGACAGCGGCAACCTGAGCGGCCCGACGGCCGGCGTCGGCATCACCGTGGGCGGGCGCACGTGCCCGTGCTCGCTGTTCGGCGCCATGACGCCCGCCAACGCCGCCGAGAACGACAATCGGCCGATCGAGGTCGGCGTCCGCTTCCGCACCGACCAGGCCGGCACGATCACCGCGCTGCGCTACTACAAGGGGGCGGGTTGGGCGGCCGGCACGCGCGTCGGGCACCTGTGGTCCGCGACCGGGACGCAGCTGGCCGAGGCGCAGTACACCGGGGAGTCGTCCTCGGGCTGGCAGCAGGTCGCGCTGTCGCAACCGGTTCCGGTCCAGGCGAACACGACCTACGTCGCGTCGTTCTTCTCGCCTGGCGGCTCCTACGCCGCCGACGTCGGCTTCTTCACGACCGACTTCGACGCCGCGCCGCTGCACGCGCCGGCCGGCGGCAACGGCGTCTACGTCTACGGCGGCGGGTTCCCGACAGATACGTCGAGCGATACGAACTACTGGGCCGACGTCGTCTTCGCCCCCGCCGATGCGACGCCGCCGGCGGTGACCGCGGTGATGCCCGCGGACGGCAGCGTGAACGTCGGCGCCGGGACCCACGTCAGCGCGACGTTTAGCGAGCCGCTGAACGGGGGGAGCGTGAATGCCGGCACGGTCCGACTGCGCACGGCGGCGGGGGCCGCCGTCCGGGCCGCGGTCGGCTACGACGCGGCCGCGCGGACGGCGACGCTGACGCCCGCCTCGCCCCTGGCGTCGGGCGCCTCCTACAGCGCGACCGTCGCCGGGGTCGAGGACCTGGCGGGCAACGTGCTGGCGACGCCGCGCACGTGGAGCTTCACCGTCGCGCCGGCGGCTCCGGATCCCGACCCGGAACCCGAGCCGGGCGGCGAGCCGAACGACCAGCCGCCAGGCGGGACCCCGGCCGGAGCGGGCGGCGGCACGCTCGGGACCGCCGGCGGGCCGTCGGGCGACGCCGGTGCGGGCCGCGCACGAGTCCGCGGGCGGCGCGCCCGCGTGTCGCGCGCCGGCGCGTTCAAGCTTCGCGTCGTCTGCGCCGGCGACGAGCGCTGCCGCATCAAGCTGCGCGTGCGCGTCGCGGGCCGCACGGCCGCCGTGCGAACGGTCGCCGTGCCCGGCGGCGAGAAGCGCCGCGTCCGCTTCAGGCTGCGCCGGCGAGCGCGCCGGGCGCTCGTCCGCGAGGGGTCCCTCCGCGCGACCGCCATCGCCGTGATGCGCGACGCCGAGGGCAACCGCGCGGCGACGCGCACCACGATCCGACTGTCCGTACGACACGCGCCGAGAGCCGGGTGATCCACATCGCGCGGAAGGCACCGGCTTAATGTCGCGACGCCTCCTACGCAGGGCGCTCATCGCGGCGCTTCTCACCGCCGCCGTCGGGTGCACCGCCACGCCGGCGGTCCACGCGCAGGCGCCGCCCGGCGGGCCCGTGCTCGTCGTCTCCGACGGCGGATTCGGGGACTACTACCCCGAGATCCTCCGTGCGGAGGGGCTGAACGAGTTCGCGGTCGCCGGCACCGGCGCGTTGACCGCCTCGACCCTGTCGGGCTACCAGGTCGTGCTCCTGGCCGACACCGGCGTCAGCGCCGCACAGGCCTCTGCGCTGACCGCCTGGGTCTCGGGCGGCGGCAACCTCGTCACGATGCGCCCCGACGCGAGCCTGGCAGGGCTGCTCGGCCTGGGCACCGATGGCGGCGACCTGTCCGAGGGCTACCTGCAGGTCACCCCGGGGCGCGGGATCACCGCCGAGACGATGCAGTTCCATGGCACGGCCGACCGCTGGACGGGCGCGGCGGCGGCGACCGTCGCGACGCTCTACTCGAGTGCGAGCGCGCCGACGGCGAGCCCGGCCGTGACGCTGCGCAGCGTCGGCGCGGGCCACGCCGCCGCCTTCACGTACGACCTCGCCCGGTCGGTCGTGTACACCCGCCAGGGCAACCCCGCGTGGGCAGGAGACGAACGAGACTTCGCGCTCGACAGCCTGACTCGCTCCGACGACCTCTTCTTCGGAGCCAAGCCAGGTGATGTCCAGCCCGACTGGGTCGACCTCGACAAGGTGGCAATCCCGCAGGCCGATGAGCAGCAGCGCCTCTTGGCTGAGCTGATCACGGAGATGAACGCGGACCGGATGCCGCTCCCGCGCTTCTGGTACCTACCCCGCGGCGAGGAGGCCGCCGTGATCATGACCGGCGACGACCACGGCAACGGCGGCACTGCCGGCCAGTTCGAGCGCTTCCAAGAAGCCAGCCCCAGTGGGTGCTCCGTCGCGGAATGGCAGTGCATCCGCGCGACTTCGTATGTCTATCCCGGCACGCCGATCCCCGGTGCAGCGACGCTCGAGGCCGACGGGTTCGAGATCGCACTGCACCTCTCGACGGGATGCGCGAACTTCACTCGCGGTTCGCTGCGCGCGGACTGGGCCGACCAACTCCCGGACTTCCAGACCGCGTACCCCTCGCTCGCGGCGCCGGTGACCAATCGCACGCACTGCATCGCGTGGAGCGACTGGGCGAGCGAACCGATCGTCGAGCGCGAAAACGGCGTCCGGCTCGACACGAACTACTACTACTGGCCGGGATCCTGGGTGCAGGACCGCGCGGGCATGTTCACCGGTTCGGGCATGCCGATGCGCTTCGCGGACACGGACGGCTCGGTGATCGACGTCTACCAGGCGGCGACGCAGATGACGGACGAGTCGGAGATCGACATCGCCGCGCACATCGCCGCCTTGCTGAACGGCGCCCTCGGGCCGCAGGGCTATTACGGGGTGTTCACAGCGAACATGCACACGGATACGCCGCAGCACGACGGCGCGGACGCGATCGTCGCCGCTGCGAAGGCGCGCGGCGTGCCCGTCGTCTCGGCGCGCCAGATGCTCGCGTGGCTGGACGGCCGGAACGGCTCGTCATTCGCGGGGCTGGGATTCACCGGCTACCGGCTCACGTTCTCGGTCCAGCGCGCGAGCGGCGCCAACGGGTTGGAGGCGATGCTGCCGGTGGACGGGCCCACGGGGGCCCTCTCGGGCGTGACCCGCGACGGTGCGCCCGTCCCGACGACCGCGCGCACCGTCAAGGGCATCGACTACGAGGCGTTCGACGCGGTCGCCGGCAGCTACGTGGCGACCTACGGCGACCCGCCGCCGCCGCCGCCCGCCCCCGACACGACGATCACCGCGTTCTCGGTGACCGGCGACGCGGCGAGTGCGCAGTTCACGTCGGCGCCGCCGGGCGCGACCTTCCAGTGCGCCCTCGACGGCGCCGCGTTCGGCGCATGCACCTCGCCGCAGCAGTACACGGGCCTCGCCGGCGGACAGCACCTCTTCCGCGTGCGCGCCGTCAGCGCGACCGGGACCGACCCGACGCCCGCCGAGCGCAGCTTCTCGGTCGTGCCGGACACGCTGCCGGGTGATGATCAACCGCCGGCGGGTGGCGGCGAGTCCGGCGGTACGCCGCGCGGGGGCAAGAACCCGTCGGGGAGCGGCGTGCTCGGGGACGGCCCGCGCGTGGCGGAGGACCTGCTCGCGCCCCGCGTGCGCATCCGGGGTCGCCGGGCGCGGGCGTCCCGCAAAGGCATCGTCTCGTTCTGGGTGAAGTGCCCGAGGAGGGAGGAGCGCTGCTACGTGCGCCTCCGCCTCAAGCTCGACGGCGCCCGCATCGGAACGCGGCGGCGGACCCTCGCAGGCGGCAAGACCAAGCGGTTCCGGATCAAGCTCCAGCGCGCCGCGCGCATGCAACTTGCGATCGACCGGTCGCTGCGAGTCACCGCTGCGGCCAAGGCGCGCGACGAGGCGGGCAACAGGGCCACGGTCAGGAAGACCGTCCGGCTGCTTGCGCCCAGGTGGCGCTGACCACCGTCGGACGACGGAGAAAGCACAGAGGAGGACGCAGGATGTTGAGCAGAACCACAACGATGCGGGCGGTCATCGCGGCGGTCCTCGCCGCTGCCGTCGGCGCGTCGGGAGCGACGACCGCCAGCGCGGCCACCGTCACGCGAAGCGACGACACCGCGGCCGACTTCACGCTCGGGACGCAGTCCGACACCATCGTCCGCGCGGATGAGCCTGCCGGGGTCGAGATCGCGCCCACGCTGGATCAGCCGTTCGACGGCACGACGCTGCCAACGGGCTGGACCGCGACCACGTGGCCGGGCGGCGCCGCGCCTGTGCCCGGCGCCGGCGTGTTGGTCGTCGACGCGGCGCGTGTCAACAGCGACGCGACATTCGGTCCTGGAAGCTCTGTGGAGTTCACTGCCGATCTTGGCGCCGAGCCGTACCGGCACGTTGGCTTCGCACCTGACTTCGATACGCAGCCGTGGGCAATCTTCAGCACCGGCAACGGAAGCGATCTACCGACGGGCCTCTGGGCGCGGATGTCGGATGGCGTCGGTGGGCAGGACGAAGTCAACGTCGCGCTCACCCCGGTGTCTGGAACCCATCGCTTCCGGATCGACTGGACCGCGACCGGCTTTGCGTTCTACCTCGACGGGAGCGATGTGCCGGTCGCCAGTCAGGACTTTGTGCTGACGGCCGCGATGCCGGTGGGTGCGAGCGACTACCAATCGGGTGCGGATGGCGTCACCGTCGACGGCGTGACCGTACGCACCCGCACCAGCGGCGTGTTCACGTCCCGGGTCATCGATGCGGGTGACGCGCGCGTGACCGACGCGACGCTGACCAGCGTCCCGCCGAACGACCCCGGGATCGCGTTCGACACGCGGACCGCGGCGAGCGAGGCTGACCTCACTGCAGCGCCGTGGACGGCGCTGGGAGCCGGTGGCGCGGTCGCGGGAGCGAAGCCGTTCGTGCAGTACCGTGCCACGCTGACCACCACGACCCCGGCGGTCACGCCGCGGCTGGACAAGGTGGACGTCGCCTTCACGGTCGACGACGAGGCCCCCGTGGTCGCGATCCACGGTGTCGACGTCACCGGCGCGAGCGCCACGGCGACCTTTGGTGTCACGGGCGCGACCGGCGACATCATGTGCTCGCTCGACGGCGGCACGGCGGCCGCGTGCACGAGCCCGAAGACGTACGCTGGCCTGGCGGATGGCGCGCACACGCTCAAGGTGGTCGCCAAGGACGCGGTGGCGAACGAGGGCTCGGACACGAAGACGTTCACCGTCGACACGACGGCCCCGAGAGTGACGATCGGCGCCGTCGCCGTGTCGGGGACGAGCGCCTCGGTGCCGTTCAGCACCGACGATGCCGGCGCCTCCATCGCGTGCAAGCTCGACGCGGGCGCGTTCACCGCCTGCGCCAGCCCGGCGCAGTTCAGCGGCCTGGCCGGCGGCGCGCACACGGTCGTCGTGCGGGCGACCGACGCCCGCGGCAACGCGGGCCAGGCGACCGCGACATTCGTCGTCGCCGCCCCGGCGCTGTCGGGCGACACGGACACGAAGAAGCCGAAGGTGCGCGTGCTCGGACGCCGGCTCAAGGTCTCCCACCGCGGCGTAGCGAAGCTCCGGGTCCGGTGCCCGCGCTCGGAGTCCGAGTGCAAAGTGACGGTGAAGCTCAAGCAGCGCGGGAAGCGGGTCGCGCGCAAGAAGCTCACCCTCTCCGGCGGCGAAACGCGGACCTTCCGCCTCCGGCTGTCGGCGAAGGCGCGGGCGAAGCTCGCCGCCCGCGGGCGGATGCGGGCCAAGGCCGTCGTCCGCGCGGTGGACGAGGCGGGGAACGCCAAGAAGACCGAGCGCCGGGTGACGCTCCTGGCGCCGGTCGGCTAGATGTAGTTCCTTAGGAGGGTTGTTCATCCGGGCCCTGTTGGAGGCTGGGCGGTGCCAACCAGCTCAGTGCTCCAACGGAGGCACCGGATGAAGGTTCACGCTAACGCTCCGCTCGGCCCGAAAGGCCGCCCGATCATGGTTCACCTGCTCGAAGTGGCTCGCTCGCTACCGGGCCGAGGGCGAGGCCGGGCTGCTGGATCGCTCGTCGGCGCCGCGGTCGGTGCCGCATCGCACCAGCGAGTCGCTGGTCGAGGCGATCGTGATGCTGCGGCGTTTGCGCATGACCGCCGCCGTGGGCTGGGAATACGTGCATGTCTGCGTCGACGACGCCACCCGCCTGGCCTACGCCGAAGTGTGGAGTTCCCCCGCTTTCGTGGACACTTGATCGCTGGGCCCGTCTGGCCGGCATGGAGGATCAGTGTTCATGCCGTCGACCCCGCCGTATTCATTGGAGTTCCGCCGCGAGGCAGACGGAGCGACGCTTGCCGTCGTAGCGCGAGACGTGGCCGGAGATGGGGTGGCTCATCACCGTCTCCAAATCGCCAGCGGACGAAACTCGCCCCCGCGGGAGCACGACGTTCGGGACCTTTTCGGGACTCCCTCGATTGCCGTCGAACGATCGGCAACCAGAGAAAGCCACGATTTGCAGCCACTTCTGAGCGCCCCCGGCAGGACTCGAACCTGCGACCTGCGGATTAGAAGTCCGCTGCTCTATCCAGCTGAGCTACAGGGGCGGGAGTGCGCAGTTTATGCGCGGCGGTAGACCCTGCCGGGGCGGCCGGGGCCGTCGGAGCGTTGGTCTCCCGTGTCGAGCAGCAGGCCGGTGGCCTTGACGTCGCGGCGGAAGTTGGCCGGGTCGACAGGCTCGCCGCGCAGCGCCTCGTACAACCGCTGGGCCTGGGCCAAAGTGAAGAGGTCCGGGAGCAGCCCTCCGGCGACGCGTACGAACCAGTCCTTGTCGGCCATCCGGGCGTGGAGTCTCCACAGGCCGTCGTCGACGATCCGCGCGTGGTCCAAAGCCAATGGCGGAAGACCGTCGACCGGGTGCCAGCTGGCCTCGCGACCCGGCGGCCCTTCCTCGGGCAGCGCCTCGGGCGCCACCAAGGCCATGTACGCGATCGAGGGGAGCCAACCGCGGGGGTCGCGGTCGGGCTGGGCGTAGGTGCGGAGCTGCTCGAGGTGGACGGAGCCGACGCCGGTCTTCTCGCGCAACTTGCGCTCGGCGGTCTGCTCGGGTGACTCGTCGGTGCCGACGAACCCGCCGGGCAGCGCGAACATCCCGCGCTGGGGCTCCTCGAGCCGGCGGGCGAGGAGCACGCTGAGCCGGCCGTTGACGAGCGTGAAGACGACCGGGTCGGCGGTCAGGCCGATCGGGGCGTCGTAGCCGGCCGAGTTGCGTGCGTCGATTGGTGGCACGAGATGCACTCTGCCCGATTGGGCCGCGGAAGCGTGTAACCGCGGCGGATCGGGAAGACCGGAGCCGTGGACGAGGTGCGCATCGACTGGGCGGAGGCGACCGTCGACGGCGGTCAGCTCGCCGCGCCGCTCGTGGGCGAGCCGGCGAAGGAGTGGGCCGACCGTGTCGCGAGCGTGATCGACCGACTTCACGCAGGCAGCGGCTGGGGCGCGATCAAGGTCACCAACAAGAAGGTCGCGGTCGCCGACGTGACCGCGGGCGCCGAGCAAGACCTGCGCCACCTCCTCGAGAGCGCGGTGCTACAGGCGAACGCCGACTTCGCCGCGCCCGAAGAAGACACAGAGGACGACCGGTCAGATGAGGACCAGCGGATGACCGACGCGTTCCGGGAGTTCGCGCCGCCGCCGGAAGACGATGGCGGTGACGACTAGGACTTCTTGCCGGCGATCGCGCGCTGCAGCTGCGCCTTGTTCATCGAGGAGCGGCCATCGATCCCGAGGTTCTTCGCTTCGGCGTAGAGCTGGTCGCGCGTCCGGCCCTTCTTCCGGTCCGTGCCCGACCGCTGGCCGCCGCGGCGCGAGGACGACATGTCCTGGGTCGACGTCCGGGACGCGGTCTGGGATTCGCCGCTGCGCGCGCGTTCCTTGTTGACCGTCCGCGCCGCGATCTCCTCGGCGCGCGACTCGGACGCGCCCTGATCCTTCTGGCTGTCCTTGATGTGCTCGTACTGACGGGCGCGTTTGGTGCCCTTCTTGACTCCGCGAGGTGGCATACCCAAGGACTACCCAGGACGCCTGACGAACATGACTAGGAACCGCACGCCCAGACCCGCGATCCCGAGCCCGAGGACGATCAGGATGATCGGGACGCGCAGCGAGGTCGTGTACGCCCGCGAGCCCGACAGCCGGACCTCGATCCGGTGCCCGAGATCGCCGCTGTCGGCGCCGTCGATCGTCCCCAGGACCACATGACCGCCGGCGAGCAAAGAACCACCCGCCACCCACGTGCCGCTGCAGACATCGCTCCGGTAGCGCCCGCCGCTCGTGTGGCAGTCGGTGACGCGCGCCTTCGCGTGCTCCCCCGTCTCGCGCACGACCAGCTGGTAGACGCCGCCGGCGACCGTCCCGAGGCCGCCGAGCAGGAACAGGCCGACGACCAGCGCGCCGAGGAGCTTGCCCTTCACCGCCTGATTCTCCCATCGGCCCGAGGCCATAGCATCTGCCGACCGATGGGCGGCGTCGACCGGAGAGTCTTGGTGTGCGCGGCGCTGCTCACGCTGCTCATGACCGCGCGCGCCGATGCGCAGGAGCTGACGCTCGAGGCGCACCGCGACGGCACCGGCTACATCGCGCTGACGATCAGCGGGCCGCAGGGCTCGACCGCGACGCTGACCGACACCGGGCAGCCGCTCGGCCAGATCGCGCTGACCGGTGCCCCGCAAACACTCAGACGCGCCGCGCAATGGAGCTGCCGCCCGCGCCACCGCACGTTCCATGCCGAAGTGCCGACGCCGTCAGGCACCGTCAGCACCGCCGACGCCGCGATCACCACCCCGCGCTGCGCCAAGCGCTTCACGCTCAAGGTCCGCCCCGCGCAACCCCGCGCCGGGCGACCGCTCACCGTCCTGCTCGTCGATCGCTGGAAGCTCGGCGGCGTCACGTCACGCGCGTGCGCGCGCGGGCCGCTCGGGCGCAAGCGCTGCCGCATGCTCTCCCTCCACGGGCACCGCAAGCGCGCCGCCTGGCGGTTCCGGCCGGGCCTGCCGGGGAGCTGGCGGATCCAGGTCCGCATCCCGAACGGGCCGACGAAGCGGGACACCGCCCACGTCCGGCCCGCCAACGGCCACCTGAGCCTGCTCGCGACCGGCGACTCGATGGTCCAGATCATCGACGGCTTCCTCGCACAGCGGCTGCAGAGCGACCGGGTGGGGGTGCACTCGGACGCCCGGATCAGCACCGGGATCAGCAAGCCGTTCCTGCTTAACTGGCCGTTCCACGCGCGCGAGCAGGCGAGCCACCTGCACCCGGACGTGACCGTCGTGTTCATCGGCGCGAATGACGGCTTCCCGCTGAGAACGAGCTCCGGCCGGCGCGTGAACTGTTGCGGCAACGCCTGGATCTCGGCGTACGCAAGACGGGCGAGCGGCATGATGGCCTCGTACGCACGGCGCGGTGCGGGGAGCGTCTACTGGGCCACGCTCCCGGCTCCGAGGAGCGCGGGCTTCCGGCGCGTCTACCGCGCGGTCAACCAAGCGCTGCGCGAGGCGGCCCGCCGGCACCCCGGCGAGGTCCACCTCGTCCGGCTTGCCAGCCGCTTCACGCCCGGCTTCCGGTTCCGCCAGTACATCAGCTGGCACGGTCGCTCCGTCAGCGTCCGGCAGCCTGACGGCGTGCACTTGAACGTGACGGGAGCGTCGATCGCGGCCACCTTGATCATCCAGGCGATGCGTCGGGATGGCGTCATCTAGCACCGGTGTTCGGAAGTACGCGCGGTCGTCCGGTGATCGGCGGCCGCCGGAACCGTGCGTACTTGCGAATGCCGGTGCTAGGCGCAGGGAGGCCGTTCGGGCGGCTTCGCGTGCAGGAACGGCTCCAGCATCCGCACCATCCCGTCGATCCCGCCCGGCCCCAGGTGGATGCCGTCACCCGCGAACCAGCCGCTGTGGCCGGCGCTCACGCGCACCCAGTCGGCAACCCGGATCCGCTGCGGGTGGTGCCGTGCGGCGGACCGCACGAGCGCCGCGTCCGATCCCGACCCGCCGCCGAGCTCGCGCGGCGTGACGAGCACGAGCAGGCGCCGCTTGCCGAGGATGCCCAACGCGCGGCGGACGTCGGCGTGCGTGATGACCCAATTCGTCCCGAGCGCCACGATCACCACCCGCGGCAGCGTGCCGGCCGCGCGGCGCTCGTGCAGCAGATCGAGCCCCTGGCCCATCTGGCGACAGCCGCGCGCGTCGACCTCGAAGCCCACTCCCGCGAGCCGGTCGGCCGCGCCGAGCATCACCGAGTCACCGACCGCGAGCGGCGGGCGTCCGTGCGCGGGCTTGCGGTGCGCGCCGAGGTGCTGACCAGCGTCGCAGGCCAGCGCCGTCCCGGGCGAGAGCACGAGCACCGCCGCCGCGGTCGCTACGGTGCCCCGCAGCCGCGAAGATCGGGCCTGATACCGGATGATCTTTCCCACAGTCGAGTTCGCGATCTTCTTCACGGTGGTGCTGACGCTCTCGTGGGCGCTGATGCCGTACCCGCGGGTGTGGAAGCCGTTCATCCTGGTCGCCAGCTACATCTTCTACGGCGCGGCCGGATGGAAGTTCTGCATCTTGCTGGCGGCGGTCACGATCGGCAACCAGGCGGCCGCGCAGCTCCTGATGCGGGCGGACGGCCGCCGGCTGCGCAAGGCGATCCTGATCGTCGCGCTGGTGTTCGATCTGGGTGTGCTCGTCGTCTTCAAGTACTACGGCTTCTTCGCCACTGAGATCAACAGCGTGCTCGAACGAGGCGGCCTCGGGTTCTCGGCCCCGCTCGTCGCGCTCGCGATCCCGCTGGGCGTGAGCTTCTTCACGTTCCAGGCGATCTCCTACACGGTTGACGTCTATCGCCGGACGATCGATGCGGGGAGTCTCATCGACGTCGCGCTGTACCTGTCGTTCTTCTCGCACATCGTCGCCGGCCCGATCGTGCGCGCGCGCGAGTTCCTTCCCCAGCTGGCGACGCCGCGCAACCCGCGCGACGTCCCGGTCGGCGCGGCGATCGGGCTGATCGCGCTCGGGCTGATCAAGAAGGTCGCGATCGCCGACTTCCTCGCGCGCACCGTCGTCGACCCGGTGTTCGCGGTTCCCCAGGCGTACAGCGCGCCCGACGTCTTGCTCGCCTCGTACGGCTACGCGGCGCAGATCTTCTGCGACTTCTCCGGCTACACGGACATCGCGATCGGCACCGCGCTGCTGATGGGCATCGTGTTCCCTCAGAACTTCCATCGCCCCTACGCGGCGCTCGGCTTCCAGCAGTTCTGGCGGGGATGGCACATGACGCTGTCGCGGTTCCTGCGCGACTTCCTCTACATCCCGCTCGGCGGCAGCCGCGGCGGCAAGCTGTTCACGGCCCGCAACCTCATGATCACGATGCTCCTCGGCGGGCTGTGGCACGGCGCCGCGTGGACGTTCGTGCTGTGGGGCGCGCTGCACGGCGCCGCGCTCGTGTTCGAGCGCATGTTCACGCCGTGGGGCCGGATGCCGGCGTGGCTCCGGTGGTTCGTCACGTTCCACGTCGTCGTGCTCGCGTGGATCCTCTTCCGCAGCCCGGACCTGCAGATCGCCGGTGAAGTGATCGCGCAGCTCTTCTCCCCTGGCCCCGCCACGCTGTGGACGCTGTCGGCCGTACTGGCGGTCGGCGGCGTGATCGGCCTGCAACTGGTGCCCGAGCGCTGGATCGAGAACTTCCGCCTGCGCGTCGAGGCGCTCAACCCGGTGGCCCTCGGCCTCGGGCTGGCGGTGGTCATCCTGGTCGTCGGAGCCACCGTGCCCAGCGAGGGCGTGCCTCCCTTCATCTACTTCCAGTTCTGATGCCGGAGCCCGAGATCATCCCGCCCATCTCCCCCCGCACCCGCCGGCTCGGCGCGCGCGAGGCGATCCTGGCGATCGTGACGACCGCGGTCGTGCTGGTGCTCGTCGCGGGGCCGTCGATCCGGGCGGCGGGCGAGCAGATGGACGTCGGACCGCTGCGCACCGCCGTGCTGGCGGTCGGCAAGCCGGCGGGATGGCTCGGCGATCAGCTGCCGCTCGCCGACGGCGTGAGCAACCTGACCGCCTGGCTGTCGCCCGACGAGGACCTGGCCGCCGCCGGCGGCGGCTTCCAGACCGCGGTGCAGAGCACGGGAGGCACCGTGCCGCCCGTGACGCCGGACGCGTTCGACCCCGGCCAGCTCGGTGCCGCCGCACCGAAACGGGCCCTCCGGCACCTGCTCGTGACCGGGGACTCGATGACGATGCCGCTCGACGCCGTGCTCGCCCGCCGGCTCGCGGGCGGCAACGCCGTCGAGGTCACGCGCGAGCCGCACATCGGCACCGGAATCTCCAAGACCGCGCTCGTCGACTGGGGCAAGCTGTCGGCCCGCCAGACCGCGGCGCAGAAGCCCGACGCAGTGGTCGTCTTCATCGGCGCCAACGAAGGCTTCCCGATGAAGGGCCACAACTGCTGCGACGCGACGTGGGCGGCCGAGTACGCCAACCGCGCGCGCGTGATGATGAACACGTACCGCCGCAACGGCGCCACGCGCGTGTACTGGCTCACGCTGCCGGCGCCGCGCGATCCCAGGCGCAAGCCGATCGCGCGCGCGGTCAATGCGGCGATCGCCGTGGCCGCCCAGCCCTATCGTGCCCAGGTGCGGGTTCTGGACATGGAGCGCATCTTCACCCCCGAAGGTCGCTACGCGGACGCGATCGACGTCGGCGGCGAGCGGCGACTCGTGCGCGAGGCAGACGGCATCCACCTCAACGAGGCGGGCTCGGAGCTCGCCGGCGACGAGGTCATGCGCGCCCTCGGGGAAGACTTCGAGGGCGTCAGTGCTAGGTGAACTGCGTGTAGGTGCTGAAGATGCGCGCCGTGCCCTTCTTGCACGTCGTCTTCGCGTCGTACTCGGTCGGGATCACGTTGAAGCGCCTGTCGCTGCACTTCCAGCCGCGCGACACCTTCTTCGTGCACTTGCCCGCCTTGCCGTGCGTGTGGCGGCACGCGTGGTAGGCCTTCACGACCTTCTTCGCCTTCGCGCACCCGACCTGCTTCACCTTCACGTTGAGCACGTAGTTGGTGCCGAGGTGCCGCTGCGCGTAGCTGGAGAGATGGCACGAACTGGCCGCGCCCGCGGTCTGGGCGCCGAGACCGAGCGCTGCGGCGGCGGCGAGAGCGGCGATCGCCGCGGCTACGAGCTTGGGCATGACGTCTCCCGGGTCAAAGGCACTGTCCGGTCGCGCAGAATAACCGCGTTGGCGGCGTGTGCGCTGGGTCTGGCCGTGTGCGCCCCAGCGTCGGCCGCGCCGCGCGTGGTCGATCTCGACGGGCTGCGCGGCCGGAACGTTGAGGTCTCCGGTGGTGTCCGCCTGGCCGATGCCGGCGCAATCGTCGCGGTCACGGTCGACGCGGACGTCGCGCTCGTGCGGCTCCGTCACGACGGCTCGGTGGTCGACTCGTTCGGCACCGGCGGCGTCGCCGCCGTCGGTTCGCACGGTGACAGAGCGCTCGCCGTGACGGCCGGCCCGGGCGGGCGGCGGGTCGTCGTCGCGGTGCGCGAGCGAGGCGGCTCGGTACGGCTCGTCGGCGTCGACGGCCGCGGGCGCCCGCGGTCCTCATTCGCGCCGGTGACGCTGCCGGCGACGGCGCACGTCGCGCTCGCCGCCCGCGGCAACCGCCTGGCGGTCGCGGCCGGATCGCAAGTCGCGACGCTCAACCTGCGGACCGGCGAGCCTCGATCCTCGACGACCACCGCGTGCGACACGCCGCGCTCGGCGGCGCTCACGGGCACCGGCCGCCTGCTCGTCGCGTGCGGTTCGATGATCGCCGTCTACCACGCCGCCGGCGCGCAACCCGCAGGCAGCGTGCCCGCCGAAGGGGCGCTCGTCCTCGGGCTCGCCGGCGCCGCCGACGTGTGTGTCGCCGAACAGGGCAACGAGCGCGTCCGCACCCGCCGTGCCGACCCCGCGACGCTGCTCGCGCGCGACCCGTTCGCGGGTGCGCCCGCGCTGCCGGCGCACGATCGCCTGGCCGGCCTCGCGCCGGACCCACGCGGCGGCTGCAACCTGCTGCTCGCCAAGCGACCCGGCGGCGGGCGCATCGTCCAGGCCGACGCGGACGGCAGGATCGCGAAGCTGACCGCGCTCCCGGACGGCTTCCGCCCCGGCGCCGTGTTCGTCTGCCACAGCCACGTGCTCACCGCGGGCGTGAGGGGCTCCGGGAGGGTCGCCGCGTTGGCCGTGATCAAGCGTGGCTAACCGGCGGGCGCTGGCCGTGGTGGCCTGCGTGCTGCTCGCGGGCTGCGGCGGCGGCGACGACAAGCCGGCGCCACAGGCCACCGAGCCGCCCGTGACCAGCGACGCCGTGCCGCTCACGATCGACGAGCCGGTCGCCTCGCAGACGCTGAAGGCGACCCACATCGGCGGCGGGCGTCTCGAGGCGCCCCTCGACGTCAAGGGCCAGGCCGAGCCGGGCACGACGGTGCGTGTCGCGACCGGCTGCCACGTCAGCGGCTGCACGGCGACCGACGACGCCGCGGTCGACAACCAGTGGGCGGTGCACGTCGTCGTCAAGGCCCCGGAGAGCCACCCGAGCGCGCTCGTGAAGGTCGCCGACGCCGCCGACGCGAGCAACATCGTGTTCGTCGAGGTCCAACTGCACGCGAAGCCGCGCAAGCTGCCGTCGAAACCGCCGCAGGCCGCGCCACAGCCGACCGCGCCGCCGAGCACCGGCGCCCCCTCCACCACTCCGGTGCCCTCGACGCCCGCGCCGAGCGGCTCGCCGCCGAAGACGTTCACGATGATCGGCGACTCGCTCGCCGTCGGCACGCAGCCGTACCTGCCGGGGCTCTTGCCGGGCTTCAGGGTGACCACCAACGCCCAGACCGGCCGGCCGCTCGCGACCGGAATGCAGATCCTCGGCTCCACGCCCGTGAGCGGCCCGACCGCGCTCGCCTTCAGCCTGTTCACCAACGACGACCCCAGTCACGTGTCCCAGCTCGAGTCGGCCGTGCGCACGTCGGTCTCGCGCGCCGGTCCGAACGGCTGCGCGATCTGGGCGACGATCGTCCGCCCGCCGGTCAACGGCGTGAGCTACGCGGCGGCCAACCGCAAGCTGACGCAGCTCGCCGGACAGCTCCCGCGGCTGCGGATCGTGCCGTGGGCCGCGGCGGTAGCGCAGAATCCGAGCTGGGTCGGGTCCGACGGCGTGCACTCGACGTCCACCGGTTACAAGGCGCGCGCCCAGATGTACGCCGACGCCGCCAAGTCGTGTTGATGGCTGTGGGATGCTCAGGGTCGTGCCGGTGGACCTCCGCCATTTCCGATCGTTCGTCGTCGTCGCGGAGGAGGGGCACATCGGGCGAGCGGCGGAGCGGCTGTTCATCACCCAGCCGGCGCTGTCGCGGCAGATGCAGCAGCTCGAGCGCGAGATCGGCGCGCCGATCCTCGTCCGCACGCCGCGCGGCGTCGAGCTGACCGAGGCCGGCGCGGAGCTGCTGACGCGGGCGCGCGTGGCGCTGGAGGCGGCGGAGGACGCGCTGGCGGTCGGGCGGCTCGAGGAGCCGCGCGGCCCGCTCGCCGTCGGGCTGCCGCTGGCCGGCGGCCAGGAACGCTGGTTCGGGCTCGTCCAGGCGTACGCGGACCGCTACCCGGCTGTCGACGTCCGGCCGCGCCAGGCGATGACCGAGCAGCTCCAGGACCAGCTCCTCGCGGGGGAGCTCGACTGCGCGATGGGCTTCGCGCCCGCGCGGCGCGCCGGGCTGACGTACACGCACGTGGTCGACGAGGCGCTGTCGATCACGATGCACGGCGACCATCCGTTCGCCGATCGCGTGCAGATCGAGCTCGCCGACCTCGAGGGCGTACGCCTCACGCTCGTTGGGGGCGCCGGCGCCGAGCGATCGGGATACAACGTCGCCGTCCGCGACCTGTTCGCCGAAGCGGGAGTGCGGCCCGACTTCGTGCTCACCGACGAGGCGTACCCGGTGCGCGCCGGCCGCTCGCCCGACTACCTCGGCATCAGCCCCCGCAACGATTTCCCGCCCGCGGTGGTCTCGGTGCCGCTCGTGCCGGCATGCCGGCTGCCGTTCGAGTTCATCGCGCGCGCGGGGAGCAGCCGCGCGGCCGTGCGCGCGTTCGCGCCGTTCGCCGCCGCGCACCTCGCGGACCCATGCGCCGCGCGCATCGCCACGCCGTGATCGGCATTGGATCGCCGCCGCGGGCCGCCGTACGGTCGCGCGATGGCCGAGACCATCGTCTTCATCCACGGCGCCTGGCTGGCGTCGAACAGCTGGGAGCGCTTCGCCACGTTCTTCGCCGAGCGCGGCTACGCGACGCTCACGCCCGAGTGGCCGCGCAAGGCGCCCGACGTCGCCGCCCAACGTGAGGATCCGGCGCCCCTCGCCGGCCTTGGCGTCGAGGAGATCGTCGAGCACTACAGCGCGATCATCGACGCGCTCGACGAGCCGCCGATCATCATCGGGCACTCGTTCGGCGGCCTGATCACGCAGATCCTCGTCGGCCGCGGGCACGGCCGCGCGGCGGTCGCCCTCGATCCCGCCGCGCCGAAGGGCATCAAGCGCGTGCCGCTGTCGAGCCTGCGCGCCGCCGCGCCGGCGATCGCCCACCCGTCGACACGCCACGGCACGGTCGACCTCGACTTCGACCAGTTCAACTACGCGTTCACGAACACGTGGGAGCCCGAAGCGGCCCGCGCGGCGTTCGACCGCTACGCGGTGCCGGAGACCGGGCGGATCTTCTTCCAGGACGGCTTCGCCAACTTCACGCTCCACGGCGAGACCGAGGTCGACTTCGACCACGAGGAGCGCGGGCCGCTGCTGATCACGGTCGCCGAGCACGACCACACGGTCCCGCCCTCGGTCGCGAAGGAGAACTTCCACAAGTACCGCGACGTGCCGGCGACCACCGACTTCGTCGAGTTCCCCGGTCGCTCGCATCTGCTGATGGACGGCGACGGGTGGGAAGAGGTCGCGCAGTACATCGCCGACTGGCTCGACCGGGTGCTCCGGCCATGAACCTCGGGCTCGAAGGCAAGGTCGCCGTGGTCACCGGTGCCAGCAAGGGCATCGGGCTCGCGGTGACGCGCACGCTCGCCGATGAAGGCGCCCTGGTCGTCGCCGGCGCGCGGTCGGCGTTCACCGTCGAGGGGGTCACCGCCGTGGCGGTCGACCTCGCCGCGCAGGAGGGGCCTGCCCAGCTCGTGCAGCGGGCGATCGACGAGCACGGCCGCGTCGACATCCTGGTCAACAACGTCGGCGGCGTGCGCCTGCGCCTGGACGGCTTCCTCGGGACCCCCGACGAGGAGTTCGAGTGGGCGATGCAGATGAACTTCTTCACCGCCCTGCGCGCGGTGCGAGCGGCGATCCCGCAGATGGTCGAGCAGGGCGGCGGCGCGATCGTCAGCGTGTGCTCGGTCAACGCGTTCTTCGAGCCCGACGCCGGCACGATCGACTACGGCGCCGCCAAGGCCGCACTACTGAACCTGAGCAAGTCGCTGGCCCAGGAGTTCGGGGCGAAGGGCATCCACGTCAACTGCGTGTCGCCCGGGCCGGTCAGCACCGACCTCTGGCTCGGTGAGCACGGTGTCGCCGAGACCGTCGCGGCCGCGGCGGGCGTCGACGCCGCCACCGCCCGTGAGCAGGTCGTCGCCGGCATCGGCGGCTTCGCCACCGGGCGCTTCACGACGCCCGAGGAGGTGGCGACGCTCGTCGTCGTCCTCGCCTCGGAGCGCACCGCGAACGTGACCGGCGCCAACTTCGTCATCGACGGCGGACTGATCAAGACCCTCTAGGAGGACTCACGTGAGACGCATCGCAACCACCCTGCTCGCCGCACTGGCGCTGACCGCGGCCCTGGCCGCATCGGCAGGCGCCGCGCCGAAGCCGACGATCGTGCTCGTCCACGGTGCGTGGGCCGACGGCTCGAGCTGGAGCCGGGTCGCCCACCGGTTGCAGGATCGTGGCTACACCGTCGACGTCGCGCCGAACCCGCTGCGCAGCGTCGCCGGGGACGCCGCGTACCTGAAGGCGATCCTGGCGACGATCAGCGGCCCGATCGTGCTCGTCGGCCACTCCTACGGCGGCGCCGTGATCACCAACTCCGCGGTCGGCAACGACAACGTCAAGGCGCTCGTCTACGTCGACGCGTTCCTGCCCGACCAGGGCGAGACCCTGATCCAGCTCGCCGGCGCGAAGCCCGGTTCGGCGCTGGCGACGAATCCGGCCGACGTCTTCAACTTCGTGCCGTATCCGGGGGCGCCGGCGGGCGACCTCGACCTCTACCTGAAGCCGCGGGTGTTCGTACACGCGTTCGGGAACGACCTCCCGAAGTCTGAGGCGAAGCGGTTTGCCGCGTCGCAGCGACCGCTGACGTTGAGCGCCGCCAACGAGCCGTCAGGCCCGCCGGCGTGGAAGACGATCCGCTCGTTCGCGGTGGTCGGCACGAAGGACCTGGTGCTGCCCAAGGCCGAGCAGGCGTTCATGGCGCACCGGGCGAACGCCAAGATCACGCGGATCAAGGCCGGCCACCTGTCGATGGTCTCCCACCCGAAGGCGGTGACGAAGGTGATCGTGCGCGCGTCCCGCTAGACGAGCCAGACGCCGATCGCGGCGACGACGCCGGCCACGATCGGCGACGCGAGCGCCGGGATCAGCACGTTCGAGACGATGCCGTCGAACTCGACGGCGCCCGAGCCGACGGCGGCGAGCGTGGCGCCGACGATCCCACCGATCAGGGCGTGCGAGGACGACGACGGCAGCCCGAACCACCACGTCGTGAGGTTCCAGGCGATCGCGCCGATGAGCCCGCCGAACACAACGGTCGGCGTGATCGCCCCGGCGTCGACGATCCCGCCCGCCACCTCGCAGCGACCTTGAGCGAGATGAACGCGCCGACGAAGTTCAGGATCGCGGCGATCGTGACGGCGATGCGCGGCCGCAGCGCGCCGGTGCGATGGTCGTCGCCATCGCGTTGGCCGTGTCGTGAGAGCCGTTGGTGAAGTCGAAGCTCAGTGCCGCGGCGACGACCAGCGCAACGATGACGTCCCCCGAGTCCATCGTTTTCGACGCGAGCCGTCGTCCGCGGCGTGAGCAACGGGCGTTACAGGATGTTCACGGCCTTGGAGTGCCGCTGATCACTACCCACGGCTGCGAGTTGACGACGTCGGCGGCGGTCGCCCAGCCGCGCCGCGCCGTGTGCACCGCCAGCGGCATGTTCCCGAGCCCGGCGGTGGAGTGCGCGTCCGTCGAGCAGACGATCTTCACGCCGGCGCGGAGGGCTTCGCGGACGTGCTCGCCACTGAGGTCGAGCCGGGGCGCCAGGCCGTTGACCTCCATCGCGACGCCGGTCTCGAGCGCAACCGTGAAGATGTGGTCGAGGTCGACGGCGTTCTCCGGGCGGCGGGTGATCAGCCGGCCCGTGGGGTGGCTGAGGCAGCTGACGTGCGGGTTGCGCAGCGCCTCCTCGACGCGCTTGGTCATCTCGCGCCGTGGCATCCGCTGGCCGCCGTGGACGCTGGCCTGGACCCAGTCGAGCTCGGCAAGCACGTCGTCGGGGAGGTCGAGCCGGCCGTCGGGCAGGATGTCGCACTCGATCCCGCGCAGGACGCGGAACGGCGCCAGCACCGCGTTGGCGGCGGCGATCTCCTCGGCCTGGCGGCGGACGTCGTCGGGCCCGAGGCCCTGGACGGCACCGACCGCCGGCGTGTGGTCGCAGATCGCGATGTACTCGTAGCCGCGGTCACGGGCGGCGCGGCCCATCTCCTCCACGCTCGCGCGCCCGTCCGTCCACGTCGTGTGGCAGTGCAGGTCGCCGCGGATGTCGGCCGTCTCGAGCAGGGGCGGCGGCCCGGCGCTGAACGGCGCTTCTCGCAGCTCCGGCGGGCAGAACGGGATGCCGAGCCGCCCGTACACGGACGGCTCGTCGGGCGCGTCCGGCAGCGGCTCGAGCGCGGCCACGTATGCGGGTGTGCCGGTCGCGCGCAACAGGGCCGTGCCGAAGCTCGGGGGGTCGGAGGCGACGACCTCCACCGGCACGCCCTCGACGGTCACGCCGACCGCGCGCCGCTCGCGGCGCTCGATCACGGCGACGATCTGCGGCAGCGCGGCGAACCGCTCGAGCGCCGCGGGCGAGCACACGATCGCCAGGTGCTCGCAGGCGTCGCGCCAGCGCCGGACATCGCCGGCGACCATCCCGTCGAGCGCCGCCGCGATCCCGGCTGAGAGCTCGCTCGCCTGGTTGAGCAGCAGCGCGCGCGGCTCCGGCTCGCGCGACAGCGCACCGACGATCTGCGCCTCGACCTTCGGCCCGATCCCGGGCACGTCACGCAGCCGCCCCTCCGCGGCGGCGGCCCGCAGCTCGTCGGCGGTGTGGATGTCGAGCGCCTGCGCGATCTCGATCGCGCGCCGCGCCGTCAGTCCCAGGTAGCGGCCGAGGCCGATCAGCTCCGGCGACAGCGTCCGCTCGAGCTCCGCCAGCTCGGCGATCTCACCGGTCTCGATCAGCTCCCGCAGCCTCGCCTCGATGCCCGACCCGATCCCGCGCAGGTCGCGAACCCGCCCGGAGCGCACGAGGTCGGCCACCGCGACCGGCGCGCCGCGGATCATCTCCGCCGCCCGCCGGTAGGCACGCGCCGTGTACGGGTTCGCGTCCGCGAGCTCGAGCAGCGAGGCGAACGCGTCGAGGCGGTCGGCGATCCCGGCGTTGTCCACGCAGAGAGGCTACGCCGCGTCCTTCCGGCCTCCGCTCAGGCTGCGCCGCCCTGCAGGACGATCGCGGCGGCCATCCCGGCGAGATACACAGACGTCGCGACGAAGCCGCCGAGCAACCACACGACGCCCGAGTCGATCCGCCCGACGAGGGCGACGGCGCCCAGGGCGGCCGCGATCGTCCCGGCTTGCAGAACCCACGCGGGCAGGGCCGACCCCGTGCTGCCGACCGGCCGGGGGCGCCGGCGTCGCGAGGCGAGCTTGAGCGCGCCGAAGCCACACAGGGCGCCGAGCGCATATGAGGGCACGAGCCACGCCGACGGAATGCCGTGGGCGTCGATGAGCACCTGGCCCGAGGACCAGATCGTGATCGTGTAGCCGTACGGCAGCCCCGCGCGCTCGAGCGCAGCGTCGAGGCCGGTGGTGATCAGGGCGAGCATGCGAACCAAGTGCCCGCAGCGACGGTTCTCGTGCAGGATCCCGTCACCCGGCGAACAGCTGAGCGACGCCGAGGCACCACGCCGGCCGTGTCACGCCATCCTGTTCCTGGAGGACCGTCGCAGACACCCAGTCCCATGCTCGCTTTCCTGATCCTGATCGCCTACGCCATCCCTTACGGTGTGCGGGCCCGCGCGCTGGCGCGCCGCGGACGTCCGGTGCCGACATGGCGCTTGTGGTGTTTCGGGAGCGGGCTGCTCCTGCTCGCGCTCGCGACGAGCTCCCCGATCGACAGCCTCGCCAGTGACCGGCTGACCGCCCACATGGCCGAGCACCTCGTGATCGCCGACGTCGCCTCGCTGCTGCTCGTGCTCGGCCTGACCGGCCCGCTGCTGGCGCCGCTGCTCCGCGTGCGCGCGATCGACCGCCTGCGAGCGCTCACGCATCCCGTTCCGGCGTTCACGATCTGGGCGCTCAACCTCTGGCTCTGGCATCTCTCCGTCGCCTACGAGGGCGCGCTGCGGCACCCCCTGCTCCACGTCGTGCAGCACGCGTGCTTCCTGCTCGCCGGCATGAACCTGTGGATGCCGCTGTTCGGCCCGTTCCCCAAGCCCGCCTGGTTCGGGCTGCCCGCGCAGCTCGCGTACATCATCACCGTGCGGTTCACCGGCGCGGTGCTCGCGAACGTGTTCGTCTGGTCGGGGACCGTCTTCTACGGCTGGTACGGCGATCTCGACGATCAGGGCGCCGCGGGCGCGATCATGATGGTCGAGGAGAGCATCACCACAATCGCGCTGTTCGGCTGGCTGTTCATCAAGTGGATGCAGGAGGGAGACGAGCGCCAGGAGCTCGAGGAGCTGGTCGCGGCGCGCGGATTGGACGTCGACCCGGCGCGTATCGCCCGCGCCGTGGCGGCGGGTCGTGGTGACGAGCTGCGCCGCCGCCTACTCGGCGACGGGGCCGAGCGCACGCGCCCGGTATGACCGGTCGACCTCGGGTTGCCGCTCACAGTGCCTCGGTCCAGACGAGCGCGCTGCCGTCGAGCACGACGGTGCCGTCGTGGTTCGTGATCGTCGTGCGCAAGGTGGTCATCGGCTTGTCCTCACGCACCGCGGTGACCTCGACCTCGGCGGTGATCTCGTCACCCGGCTTCACCGGCGCGCGGAAGCTCCAGTCGACGTGCAGGAACACGCTGCCCGGGCCTGGGAGGTCCTCGGCGACGACCGCGTTCAGCAGCCCGGACGTGACGCCGCCCTGCACGATCAAGCCGCCGAAGCGCGAGCGCGTGGCCGCCGCCTCGTCGTAGTGCAGCGGGTTCCGGTCGCCGGTGATCTCGGTGAACAGCTCGATGTCGCGGGCCTGCACGACGCGGCTGCGGCGGGCGCTGTCACCGACCTTGGGCACGCCCTGGAGACTACGTGCCCTGTACGGTTGCCGCCGTGTTCGGTGACGACGTCTTCGAGCTGATCGAGGACCGCTTCCGGTTCTGCATCAAGCGCAGGGCGCGGCTCGAGCGGCTTGCCGATGGCTGCCGCTGGAACGAGGGCCCGGCGTATTTCGCGGCCGGGCGGTACCTCGTGTGGAGTGACATCCCGAACGACCGCATGCTGCGCTGGGACGAGCCGACCGGGAGCGTCGGCGTCTTCCGCGCCCCGGCGGGCTACACCAACGGCAACACCGTCGACGGCCAGGGCCGGCTCGTGAGCTGCGAGCACGGCGCGCGGCGCGTCACCCGCACCGAGCACGACGGATCGGTCACCGTGATCGCCGACCGCCACGAGGGCAAGCGCTTCAACAGCCCCAACGACGTGGTCGTCAAGTCCGACGGCTCGATCTGGTTCACCGATCCCGCGTACGGGATCGACAGCGACTACGAGGGCCACCGCGCCGTAAGTGAGATCGGCGCGTGCCACGTCTACCGCGTCGAGGCCGACGGCCGCGACTGCCGGATCGTCGCCGACGACTTCGTGCGGCCGAACGGCCTCGCGTTCTCTCCGGACGAGCGGCGGCTGTACGTCTCCGACACCGGCGCCAGCCACGTCGAGAACGGGCCGCGCCACATCCGCGCGTTCGATGTCGGCGCCGACTCGACGCTGTCCGGCGGCGACGTGTTCGCCGAGTGCGCCGATGGCGCCTTCGACGGGTTCCGCGTCGACACCGAGGGCCGGATCTGGACGAGCGCGGGCGAGTCGGTGGAGTGCTACGAGCCCGACGGCACGCTGCTCGGCCGGATCATCGTGCCCGAGCTCGTCGCGAACGTCGTGTTCGGCGGGCCTAAGCGCAACCGCCTGTTCATCTGCGCGACGACGTCGGTGTACTCCGTGCTGCTGCCGGTCAACGGCCTCGGCTGAAGGCCACGAGCTTGCGCGCCAGCAGCGGCGACAGGCTCGCCGTGAGGCGCTCCGCCTCCGCGCGGGCATGCGCCTCATCGACACCGAGGATCTCGCGCACGAGGATCTCCGCGGCGTGCCGGCGCGCCGCCAGCACGAGCGCCGCACTGGTCCCGCGCCCGGTCAGGCTCAGCGAGTCCGGCTCGACGAGGTCGATCTGGCGGAGCCGCCGGATCATCTCGAGCACCGTCGGCGCCGACACGCCGAGGCGCCGCGCCACCGCCGCTTGCGTAACCGCCTCCTGCCCGCGCGTCAGGTCGTTCAGTGCCAGCAGATGCCGCGCCTCGCCGGGCGTCAGCTCCTGACACGGGAGTTCCTCCGCGAGCGCACTCTCCCACGCATCACGCCGACCGGGCATGGCGGGCGAGCCTATCCGGCTGGGCGTCAGCTCGCGATGTCGACCGGCGTGCCGAGCGGGACGCTGCGCGCGAGCCGCGCGATCACGCGGTTGGCGACGCGGATGCAGCCGTGGCTGACGTCGGTGCCCAGGACCGACGGCTGGTTCGTGCCGTGCACGCCCACCTGGCCGTCGCCGCCCTCGAAGCTCGTGTAGACGGGCGAATGCGCGGAGAGGCCGAGCGCATATGGGCCGTAGAAGCCATTCGGGTCCGGCGGCCGCAGCAGGTCCGTGACGAAGTAGCGGCCCTTCGGCGTCGGCGACACCGCGCGGCCCTTGGCGATCTTCGTCGTGAGCACGCGGTGCGTGCCCTTCCACAGGATCAGCCGGTGGCGGTGCAGCCGGACCTCGACGCGGTAGCGCGTGACCGCGAGGTCGACGTCACCGGCGCTGAGCCAGCCGGTCGACCCGTTCGGGCGCACCGGCAGGTAGACCTGGAGCCGGGCTCCACGGCGCTGCTTGACGAGGAACGTCAGCGGGATCCCGGGCCGCGCGTGCACGGTCTTCCCGCCCACGCGGATCGCCCGGCCGCGGGCCGTCGCGATCACGTACGAGCCCTTGCGCAGACGTTGCTGCGCCGCCTCGGGCGAGAAGTCCGTGCCGCCGTCCGCGGCGCCGGGCAGCGCCGCGGACGGACCGTCGGCGCCACCCCCGTCACGGACGGCGGCGCCCACGAACAGCCCGATCGCCATCGTCGCCGCCAGCAGCAGCGCCGCTCCTATCACCCATCGTGGTCTCAGCCCGTCATCCTCGGCTGTGCCGACATCGGGTCGCCCGCGGCCGCGTCACCCATGACGATGAAGCCGGTCTGCTGCACCGCGGCGAGCACGGCGTCCATGTCCTTCGCCGGGTTGAACGCCTCCGGCGCCGGGTTCGGGTCGCCGCTGCCCATGCCGACGAGCGAGCGTCAGCGCGTAGTTGAGGATCTTCACATCGCTCGCCGATGTACCTTGCGCGAGCGCGATGCCCTTGGGCAGCGCGGCAAACGCGAGCGCAGTACCGGCGAGAATCCCGCCTTTGCGCAACAGCGCGGCGCGGGCATCACCCCGTACCGCCTCGGCCGCCTCACGGACGGCCCCGTCGCGGTCGACCTCTTCCAAGGTCGCGACGTCGTGCAGTGCCTCGGTCATCGTGCCTCCCATTGGCTTGACCGGTTTGTGAGCACTACTGCGCAGGCGCCGCGTCGCCGGGTCACGGTGATCGCGCTCTTGGCGCGTCGGCGATTTGTCGGGCAAAACACCGAACTCTGTAAGCTCGCTGACTGATGAGCGCCGCAGAACTTTCCTACCTGGTCCTTCGCCCGGCGCACACCGCCGAGACCGACGGCTGGTGGGCCGCCGCGCGCGCGAGCGTCGACGCACCGTCCGCGGTCAGCGCGCTGCTGCGCGGACGCTCACGGATCGAGCTCAGCGCCGACGAGGCCGACGCGACGCTCGTGTGGGCCGCGGGCCTCGACGGCTGGGCCGACGCCGAGCCCAAGCCGCTGCTCCTGTTCGGCCGCCCGTAAGCGCGCCTCAGTCCAGCTGCGCCTCGCAGAGCGCGATGTTGCGCTCGGTGGCGGCGTCGGGGCCGTGCTGCTCGAGCGAGGCCTCGAAGAACTCGAGCGCGTCCTCGTAGTCCTCCATCTCGTAGAGGAGCAGCCCGATCGCGAACGGCAGATCGTCGTCGCCAGGGACGGCGAAGTGGCGGTCGTACGTCTCCATCAGGGCGTAGCGCAGATCCTCCTGCACGGCGGCGTCTGCGTCGGCGACCTGCTCGAGCAGGGCGTCGGCGACGCCGAGCAGCGTGAACGCGTCCCAGCCGCTCAGGCGCAGCAGCGCGACGATCTCGGCGACCGAAAGCTGCGCGGCGGTGCGATCGAGCCCTTCGGAGAGCGTGAACATGTCGTCAGGGCTGAAGCGCTCGATCGCGTCGTCGTAGGCCAGCCGAGTCTCCGCGTAGTCGCCCGGAGGATGGCCGAAGAGCAAGGCGGCGACGTCGATGGTCGCGTGGCGGTCACCGCCGTCGAGCGCGTCTCCACCATGGCGGCGGGCGTACCAGCCGAGCGCGTGGAAATTGACCATCAGTGAGAAGCTGCCGCCGTGGCGGCTGAGCGTCGGCTCCTCGCGGTAGCCGAGCGACTCCTCGGTGCTGTGTGCCTTGTCACCCGACAGCACGAGCAGGCGGTCGCCGGCGAGCTCGCGCAGCCACCGGATGCACTCGATCACGGCGCGCGGGATCGTGACCACGGTGTCGCCCAGGCGGCCGCGATAGTGCTCGAGCAGCGCGTCGAGGTCGGCGTCGCCGTAGTGCCCGGGCGCGACCGGGCGCCGCTCATAGACGAGCTCCATCGTCGCGACGTCGTCACCGGAGACCGACACCACGCACTCCTCCAGCGCGCCGTCGGCGACGGCGAAGGCGTCCGCCGGCACGCTGTCGAAGACGTAGTTGGCGATCACGATGAGCGGGTTGGCGAGCTGTTCTAGAACGATCCCGCTCCGGCGCAGCGCCAGCGTGCGATCGCCTTCTACGTCGAAGCGCGCGAAGTCCACGCGATCGTCCGCGAGCTCCGGGTTCCTCTCCCAGTCCTCCAGCGTGCTCTCCCCGAGGTCGGTCATCACGTACACGACCGGAGGCAGCGTTATCGGGAGCGCGTCCAGCCGTGCTGCGAGCTCGCGCACGAAGCGGTGCGCGAAGCGACCGGCGCCCGCGCCCAGCTCCACGATGAACAGCGGCTCAGACGGGTCGAGCCCGCCGCGTGCCCAATCGCGGAGGAAGCCGAGGACCACGCGCGCGTAGGCCGCCGCGACGAACGGGTTGTCCACGACCTGGTGCGGAACCTCGGCGAACGCCTCGCTCGCCCGCTGCGCGTAGTACGCGCGCTGCAACTCCCAGATCGACGACCGCGAGAGGGACACCGGTCCATTCACACGCGCGAGATTAGACGCACCGACCAGCCGCCGCAGTGGCTGAATGTGGCGCCATGACTCGACGTTGCTGCACGCATCAACACGGGTGCCACGAGCGACCTCGACTCCCTACGCCTCCTCGTTTCTTGTGCTGAGCTTTGCGAAACTGGGGACGTGGATGTTCCGAGCCGACCGGGGGACGCCCTGGCCCAGCCGACGCGGGCACGGTTGTTCGCCCTGCTCAGCGAGCTCCGTCGCCCCGCCCCGACCGAGGAGCTCGCCGAGCACCTCGGGTTGCACCCCAACGGGGTGCGCACTCATCTCGAGCGGTTGAGCGAGGTGGGCCTGGTATCGCGCCAACGCGAGCGCCTCAGATCGCGCGGGCGCCCACGTGATGTGTGGATGATCAGCCCGCATGCGCAGCCCGGCGGCGATCCGCCGACGGGCTACGCAGCGCTGGCGAGGTGGCTCGTCCGCTCGCTCGTTTCCGAGAGCGCACGCGTGGGAGACGTTGAGGCCACTGGCCGCCGCATCGGCCGCGAGATGGGTGCGACCGTGACCGACGCCACCGGCGAGCAGCGCCTGCACGAGGTTCTGGGCGCATTGGGCTTCCAGCCCCAACGCGAAGCGGTCACCGATGATCGGCTGAGATATCGGTTGCGCAACTGTCCGTACCGAGAGGCGGTGCGCGAGCGCCAGCCGTTGGTATGCGGGCTCCACCGCGGAATCACGCTTGGTCTTCTTGATGAGCTTGATCCGGAGACCAAGCTGGTCGGGTTCGTGCCCAAGGACCCGGACGCCGCGGGCTGTCTGATCGAACTGCGTGGCCCCATGGCTGCCGAAGCCGTTCAGGCGATCGAAATGAATGGCTGACGAGCCGCAGCGCGGCGGGCACGAAATCCATCGCGCGCCGACTCGAGGTGGTGCGCTGTAGGCGTCGGACTTCCTGGACGCGCGCAACCTCTACCTCCCCATATTATATAGTCAGAGTGTAGAAATTCCGCTGGCTGGGTCGAGCTGGGAGCATGGGCGATGGCTACTGCAGTTCGCCGTGCAGGAGCAACGTGTGAGGGAATGCGCGCCACGGGCGGGCACCCGGGTGCACGGGCGAGGCGGCGCGACCGATGTGTCAGCGGCACCGCGCGACGGCCGCCGCTCTGGCCGGCGAAGCGGGTGACTGGATTGACGGGTCGCTCGCGCGGCGGCGACCTCGATCCTCCGGTGGACCGAAGAGACGTCGAAGCGAGACCTCGGCGGCCAGGCGCCCACAAAGGCCAGTCCGACGCGTTCGCTCGCGCTTCGCCCGAAGTGTCCTGCCGTTTTCCGCGCCGTTTGCGGCGCGTCGAGATTCGTATTGGGTCTGTCGGCCTGTCCATGGCCTGCGCATCGTTGCGCGCCCTACGAAACCAGTGAGGAGAAAGCAGAGCATGGCGATTGATTTCACCTTGACGAAGGAACAGCAGGAACTGCAGGCGATGGCGCGGAGCTTCGCTCAGGAGGTCCTGGCTCCACTTGCCCCGAAGGTCGACGCCGAGCCCGATCCGTTCACCGGCTGGCAGATGCTCAAGCCCGCCTACGAGGAGGCGTGCCGGCAGGGCATCGCCTGGTCGATGCTCCCCAAGGAATACGGCGGTGGGGGGTTGTCCAACGTCGACTTCGTGATCGCGGCCGAGGAGATCCAAGCGGTCGATCCCGGCTTCGGCACCGCCATCCTCGTCAACGGCCTCGGGCTCATGCCGGTGTGGTACTACGGCACCGAGGAGCAGAAGCAGCGGTTCATCGGCGGCGCTACCGGTGACACCAGCAACGAGTTCATCGTCGGCTACGCGGCGAGCGAGCCCGCCGGCGCGCCGGGCGGGACAGCGAACTTCGACGCTCCCGCTGTCGGGGGTGCCGGCATGGGCGTGACAGCGACGCTGGACGGCGACGAGTACGTCCTGAACGGCAAGAAGTACTGGCCGTGCAATGTCGGCGGCTGGGACAACAACGGCGCAAACCTGAACCTCGTCGTCTGCCGCACCGATTCGACCCGCGGTGGCACCGAGGGCCTGTCGGCGATCATCGTCGAGCGTGGCACAGCGGGTGTCACCTACGACAACATCAGCACGCTGGGCCAGCGCTCCGCTCCGAACTTCGAGATCACGTTCGACAACGCGCGGGTCCCGGCAGACAACATGATCGAGGGCGCCAAGGGCAACGGTGACCTGCTGATCAACCGCAACTTCGCCTGGTCGGGCCCGGTCGCCGGCATCGGCGCGGTCGCGGTCGCCAGAGCCGCGTACGAGGACGCCCTGCAGTGGGCCAAGACGTACACCGCCGGCGGCCCGAAGCCGATCATCCATTACCAGTACCCGGGCTACGTGCTCGGTGACGTCGCGGCGAAGATCGAGGCGGCGCGGTACTTCTGCTGGAAGACGGCGCACTACCTCGACCAGCACGACTACCACGGTGAGATGCTCGGCGCGATGTGCAAGATCCACTGCACCGAGATGCTGTTCGACTGCGTGTACAAGTGCATGCAGGTGGTCGGGGTCAACTCCGTCGACCGCAAGCACCAATACGACCGCTACTTGCGTGAGGCGGCGGTCCTGCCGCTCTACGACGCGGGCAACTTCGGCATGCAGCGCCGCCGCGTGCACGGCGTCATGGCCGACCCGTCGTTCAACCCGCGTGCGGTCATGGACGACGAGGCGATCGAGTTCACCAAGGCGATGGAGGGCATCGACACCATCCCGGGTCCGACAGCCGACGATCGCGAGACCGTCGCCGTTTGACACAGGCTGCAAAGCGCCAGGCGGGCGCGGGCCGGTGCGAGGCTTCTCGCACCGGCTGCGGCCTGCGAAATGAGGCGAACGTCCGAGTGAGCGCCCCCGTACGTCCAGGCGATCCAGATCCGAGGCTACGGCGCCGTTTCGGCCATCGGTCGCCAGCGGTGGCTGCCCGCTTCTAACCGGCGACCTTAAGTAAGTCGGGGCGATCGAGACAGTTCGACGCCACTGTGCCGATCGCGGCGATTCGTGGGCGGTTGCGTGGGCGGTCTCACGGAACTCATCGAGCGAACCCCCTCGGGTTGAACGGCCGTGTGAGCCAACAGATGTCCCTGGTCGAGTCTCACACGATGTAAGCCGCCGACGAGTCGGGATGGTCCAAGACTTGCTCCTCATCCCAAGCGCACCGACGCGCAGCCACTGACTGAGCGTCTCTGGCGGCTCAGCCACGCCGCGGCCAGAATTGCCTCCACGACCGCAGCAGCCGGCGGGTTGCCTAGCTAAACGTAATTATCTGCCGCATGCTTGGCACACCATGGACCAAGACGGCGGGCTGCGGTTCGACGGCTACGTCCGCGTATCCCAGGTCCGCGGGCGCGAGGGGCCTACGTTCATTAGTCCGTCCGTGCAGCGCGAGCGCATTGCGGCTTGGCTCACGGCGCACGGGCACCACCTTGGCGAGCTCTTCGAGGAACTCGACCAGTCGGCGACACGCGGACACCGGCGTCCGCTACTCGAACAGGCAGTCGCCAGGATCGAGAAACGGCGAAGCCGAGGGTCTGATCGTCTGGAAGGCCGACCGGTTCGGCCGCGATCTGATCGATGGCCTCGTGCAGATCCGCCGGGTCCGCGACATGGGCGGCGTGTTCGTCTCGGTCTACGACAACCTCGATACGAGCACGTCCACCGGCCGCATGGTCCTCCGGATCATGCTCTCCATCGCCGAGAACCGACTCGAGGAGATCAGCGAGCAATGGCGGACGGCCAAGGCCCGCGCCGTGGCCCGCGGAGTCCACCCAACCGCCATCGCGCCGTTCGGCTACCGGCACGCAAACAAGAAGAACCGGTGGCGGCAACACTGGTCCGCTGGTGCCCGATCCTGAGACCGCACCGCTTGTGCGCGAGCTGTTCGAGCGTCGAGCTGCTGGCGCAGGGCCGTCCGAACTCTCTGACTGGCTGCACTCGCTCGGAGCCACAACTGCGTACGGTCGCAAGCGGTTCAGCCACCGAGCGATCAAAGACATCCTGCGCAACGACGTCTACATCGGCGTTGCCTCCGCCGGCCCCCGAATTCGAAATGAACAGGCGCACGAACCGCTCATCGATCACGCGACGTTGAGGCGGTGCAATGGCACGGAGTTCAGTTCAGGCCACGATCGGACGCCCCATCGCCCATCCGCCCACTGCTGAGATGCGCCGGCTGCCGCTATGCCATGCGCGCCGAACGGAGAGCTCAAAATCGGAGACATCTGGTACTTCACCTGTCGATCCCACACCGGGAAGACCGCGTGGAGCTGCGACCACCCGGCCGCAGTCAAGGACGACGGCACGCTCGAGCAATGGATCGTTGAGCGATTCCTTGCTGCGCTCCCGCGCCTGCAGGTCACTGCGCGCGCTGCCTCTCCGAAGCTCGACGAACTCGAGCAAGCCGCCATCGCCGCCAAGGACGCCTTCGAGCAGTGGCGCGATGACGATCGCATCCAGCAGCGGCTTGGCATGGACACCTACCTCAAGGGTCTAGAGGCGCGAGGCGCAACGGTCGCCGCCACGACCACTGCACTTGAGCGAGAACGCGCCGTCGTCGGTGCAGTTGCACTACCGCAGGGCGCTGAAGACATCGCAGGCAACTGGCCCGTCCTCACGTCCACCGAACAACGGGATCTGCTGCGCTCTGCCATTCGGTGTGTGTTCGTGCGCGGGTCACGCCGCACGGCGCCTCTCGAGGGGCGCCTTCACATCGTCTGGCAGGGCGAGGATGTCGCCCTTCCCGCGCGCGGCCGACACAGCTGGCAAGCCGAGCCGTTCGTCTTCCCCGACGACTGACACGCGAATGCCGCGAAGCTCCGGGTATCGAACTTGAAGGATCGCTGCCCAGGTTCTCGCGACCGCAGCCAGCGCCTCCGGGCCAAGCGCAGTCACAACCCCGCCCGCGGAGAGGTAATCGCGCACCAGCACGCAGCACTCGCAGACCGTCGCGACGGCGCTTGGCGTCGCGTGGCGCACGCATCGGAGCCTTGTGGGTATCGACGGGCTGGCGGCTGCGCCGCCGACGTGCCGAGCTGGGACTCCGTTAGACCTAGAAGTCGGATGCTCTCCTGTGCGTGCCGAGCAAACGCCATCTTCGTTGAAGAGGCTGCCCGCCCCGGACCCGGCCCCCGGCTCCGGTGGCGCTATCGCCGTTACGTGGCTCGGACGGCGCACCTGCTTCCGCTCGGATGGTGAGCGGTTCTGAGCGATTGACTTCGGCGGTCGACCGACAGAGACTCGCGCCAAGGCGGGGAAGTCCCGCTGTACGACGGCGTTTGCGCGGCGTCGCGACTCGTTTTCGTGACTCACGGGTCGGTGAACGGCGCGAATTCGTCGTGTATGCGGTCGTCGTCTTGCACGGTGGGACGTCAGCGTCTGCGCAGTACGACGGTCAGGTGCCAGAGTTCGAAGGCGTAGGTGTCGAGGTGGGTTCGGTACAGGGCGTTGAGGCGGCCGTAGAACTCCGCGGCCAGTTCGTCCTCGCGTTCGGGATTGGCGGCCGAGGGTGCGAACAGCTGGGTACGGAGCGTCGAGTCCGCGAACGCACGGATATAGCCGGTGTAGGCATCGGCATACGCGATCGGGTCGGCCAGGAGCGGAGCGAAGAAGTCGTGGGGGTGCTGCGGTGTGGGCACCACCGTGATCGACTCGACGACGAAGGCACGGGAGAGGTGATCGTCGGCGATGAGTGGCCGGCGGGCCTCCTCGGCGGTGGGGAACCACAGCGCGAACACGAACTCGTCGAGCACCGTCGCGTCGATCAGCCCGTCGTCAGCCATCTCTTGCGCCACGGCGTGCAGCGCCCGATAGATCCCCCGACCCGACGCCGCCGTGCCATTGACCTCCGACGCATCGGGGACCGAGCCGAGCGTTGACACGAACAAGAACCCTCCTGCTCGCAGCTCGTCGGCGCGCCGTTGCAGGAACCGTGTCCAATCGTGCTGGGCGCGTTCGGCCATCTGCTGGCGAGCCGCGCCGGTCAGGTCGGCGAACCAGACCGACCCTGGCGAGTAGAGGCGGTGGGCACCATCAAGCCAGTGGCTTGCCGCGAAACACGTCGCCAGATCGACGGAGCCATCGGCGACCAGCTGGTCGTAGAACGATCCGAGGGCCGCCTCCGTCCTCACCCCCTGCACGCCGGTCCGGTATCCCGACGGGCCCCACACTAGGCCGAACAGGGCGTTCCAGTCGTTACCGGGCTGATCGGCGTGGCACACCGCCACACGCCGCTGGGGGTACAGATTCAGTGACGCCTCGATGGCCGGCCGCACCGCGGTGATCGCGCTGGTTCCCGGGCCACACCCGTAATCGACGATTCGGAATTCGCCGTCGACGGGACCGATACGTTCGACCAATCCCCGGATCTGTTGGTCCTGGGTCCGGATGATCGTCTGCTGGGCCGACGAGTGCCGATCGTAGTCGACCATTCCCTCTGTCGACCGCTGCGCCGCACCGCCGTTCTCGTGCATCTCGCTGCCCCTCACCAGGCGACCGACTCAGCCGATCGCGGACCCCTTCGGACGTTACGGCCGCGCCGCCTGCAGTCGCTCTCCCGCGCGAGCACGATCAAGCCACCGCCCGCTCCTCGCCTCACCCATGCGCCGGATGCCGACACGCACATCGCCCGTCAATACTCCCACTCCACAGGCATCGGCGTTCGGAGCGCGAGCCACAGGACCTCGCTCCAGGTCGGTCGCCATCTCCGTCTTCGACGCACGCTGCGCGGAGCTCTCCAACGACTCGCACAATGCGGTGGCCCGCGTGCGATCGGCGCTACGCCTGCTCGCTCGACTGGCGGCCACCCAGGATCAGATGCGTGGCGACCTGCAGGCCGAAGTCCAGCGACTCCCGCGGTGGGCCCTGATCAGGGCGAGCGGACGTCGACGAGGTCGTCGATCAGCTCAAAGTCGCTCGTGTTGAGGGTAAGCAGCGGCACGTGGTGGACGTTGGCGGTGGCGGCGATGGCGAGGTCGAGGGCGCGTCGGCGGGGTTGTCCTGCGCGGGTGCGGAACGCGGCGGCGAGCCGTCCCCATTCGCGCGCGACGGCGGCGTCGATCGGGAGTGGCTCGAACGTGGATTCGATGACGCCGAGGCGCAGGCCGCGGCGGGCGCGTTCGTCGTCGTCACCGGCGACCAGGACGCCGAAGTGCAGTTCGGCCAGGCAAGCAGCGCTAATAGCGCCTTCGAGATCGCCGGGATCGTCGGCGCCGATCAGCACCGACGTGTCAAGCAGCGCGCGCATCTAGGCGAACGGGTCGGCGAGCTCGGCCGTGAGCCGTTCGAGGTGCTCGGCGAGTGTCCTTGGCGCGGGCGTATCCCAGATCTTGGCCAGATCGGGCCGGCTGACCCATTGGCGTCGCCGCGCGGGACCGAGCTGGGCGACGGGCCGCCCGGCGACGGTGATCGTGAACTCTTCGCCGGCTTCGGCGCGGCGCAGCACGTCGGCGACGTTGTTGCGCAGCTCTTTCTGGGGGATCACGGTCACCGCAGGGCACGGTAGCAGAACTGCTACGCGAGCGTTCGCGTGGTCTTCCGCCGCCGCCGGAACCCGCGGCCGGCACAGCGCGGCTCGGCGGCGCGACCGACCCGGGCCTGGGCGACGTGCAACGGCGCACAAGAACTCCCCGGGGCGCCGGGGGTTGGCCGGTTCCTAGTGTCGCCAGCGATGGACGCGGTGTGACTCGAGCGCTCCGACCTGGTCCTTGGAGAGCGTCAGGACGACCCCATCGTTTTCCACGCGCGCGACCGCGCCGATCGGGATCACCACCTCGCGCCGCCCCACAGGTGCCCATGCTCGAGCACGATGTGCCCGAGCTGGTCCTCCTCGTCGACGATGAAGCCGTCGACGTGACCGAGCTGATGCCCATCTGCCGAGATCACCGGGCTCGCCCGGCGGATCTCGACCTCCCCTTTCGGGATGCGGTCGTACTTCCACAGCAACACCGGGAACTTGAGGCGGGCTGGGTTCCGCGGAGACCGGGTTTTGTGGGTTCGTCGTCGTCTTCTTGATCATGGTCTATTGGTGCGAGCCGCGAAGCGGCGAGACTCGCACCGTCTGTCCTGAGAGTGCTTGTTCGAACTCTGCCGGGGGCAGGTCTCCGAGCGATTCGTGGAGGCGGTCGTTGTTGAACCAGGCGACCCATTCGACGATCGCCAGCTCGAGCTGTGAGCGGCTGCGCCAGACGCGGTCAGCGATCAGCTCGGTCTTGAACGTGTCGACGAAGCTCTCGGCCATCGCGTTGTCGTAGGCATCGCCGACCGACCCGATCGACGCGAGCACGTGGTGGTCGTCGAGGACCTGCTGGAAGGCATAACTGGTGTATTGCGAGCCGGCATCGCTGGTGAATCAGCTGCACGTCGGCGCCGGTGTCGCGACGAGTCAAGGCCATGCGCAGCGCGTCAAGGACGAGGTCGGTGCGCATGTGGCTGGCGAACTGCCAGCCGACGATCCGGCGGCTGAAGGCGTCGATCACGAAGCTAAAGAACACCACGCCCTCCCAGCAGCGCAGGTACGTGAAGTCGGCCAGCCACAACGCGTCGGGCCGGTCCGCGGTGAAGTCACGGTTGACGAGGTCCGGCGGGCGCAGCGCGGCCGGGTCGGGGATCGTGGTGCGCCACGGCTTGCCGCGGCGCTTGGCGCCCTGGATCCCGTTGACGCGCATCAGCCGCTTGACGCGATCACGGCCCACGTGCTCGCCGGCGCGCTTGAGGGCGAGCCACAGCTTGCGGTATCCGTAGGCGTAGTAGTTGGCCCGGTGCAGCTCCAGGATGCGCGCCAGCAGCCGCGCGTCCTCGACGACGCGCTCGGAGCGCTCGCCGCTGGCGCGCTGGTAGTAGGCGGACGCCGACACGCCCAGCACCCGGCAGATCGGCTCGACGCCGAAGCGGCCGCGGTGCTCGTCGATGTAGCGGCTCACCTCGTTCGGTCTGCGTCGAGCTCGGTCGCGAAAAACACGCTGGCCGACTTCAGGATCTCGTTCGCGCGCCGCAACTCGAAGTTCTCCGCACGCAGCTTGCGGATCTCCTCACGCTCGGCGCTGGTCGGCAGATCCGGCCGGGCGCCGCTATCGGCCTGCGCCTGACGCACACGCTTGCGCAACGTCTCCGGGTGCATCCCCAGGTCGCGAGCGACCGCGGCGATCGGACGGCCACTCTCCTTATGCCGCGCCGGTCGTTATGCCGAGTCGAGATCGGCTGGCCCGGCAGAGAGCGGCTTCGGCGGGGTTGGTGTCGGCATATTCACAGCGCGTCGAGGAAGGCGAGGAGGCTGTCGGGCGCGCGGTAGCGGCCGGCGCGCGTGTCGGGCGGGGCGGTCCGTGCGAGCGCCTTCTCTTTGAGGGTCAGGTCGGCGTGCAGGTAGATGTCGGTCGTGCGCGTGGACTCGTGGCCGAGCCAGAGCGCGATCACTGTCGTGTCGACGCCGGCGTGCAGGAGCCGCATCGCGCTGGTGTGACGCAGGACGTGCGGCGAGACCTTCTTGGTCGCCAGGGTAGGGCAGCTGCGGCCTGCGACGGCGGCATGCTTGCTGACGAGTCGCTCGATCGCGTCGCAGCTGAGCGGGCCGCCGTGGAGGGCGCAGAACAGCGCATCGGCGGGTTGGCCGGGGTTCTCGGCCAACCAGGCGCGCAGGACCGTGGTGGTCTGGCGAGTGAGCGGCGTGATGCGCTGCTTGCGGCTCTTGCCTTGGCATCGAACGTGCGCGCCGCGGTCGAGGGTGACGTCGGCGCGGCGCAGGCCGGCGAGCTCGGAGACGCGCAGTCCGGTCTGGATGGCGAGCAGCAGAAGTGCGTGGTCGCGGCGGCCGAGCCAGCCGGAGCGGTCGGGCGCGGCCAGCAGCGCGTCGACCTCGGTGTCGATGAGGAAGGTGACGACGGGTCGGTCGACGCGCTTGGGTTGGATCGCGAGCACGCGCGCGATCAGCTCGGCGTGCTCGGGGTATGCCAGGGCGGCGAACCTGAACATCGAGTGCACCGCGGCCAGCCGCGCGTTGCGCGTTCGCGCCGTGTTGCCGCGCTGCTGTTCGAGGTCGTCCAGGAACGCCGTGATCAGTGGCGCGTCGAGGTCCTCGAGCGCCAGGCGCGAGGGCGATCTGCCGGTGCGCTGGTGCGTGAAGCAGAGCAGCAGCCGGAAGGTGTCGCGGTAGGAGGCGATCGTGTTCGGACTGGCGCGGCGCTGGCCGATCAGCCGCTGAGTGAAGAACGCCTCAAGGGTCGGTGCGAGCGGCGTCATGAGCGCTGCTCCAGCTGCTCGAGACGCTCCGCTGCGAGGGTCAGCAGCTCCGGCGTGGCCTGCAGGTAGTAGTAGGTGGCCTCGGGGGCGCTGTGGCCGAGATAGCTCGACAATCTGGGAAGGCGCGCAGGCACATCGACTCCGGCGCGGTACCAGTCGGCGAGCGTCGCGACCGCGAAGCGGTGGCGCAGGTCGTGGATTCGTGGCGCCCGGCCGCCCGGTTGGGCGGTCAGGCCGGCGTGATGGCGCAGGTCGCGAAATGCCTCGCGGACGTGTCCGGAGAGCAGCCGGGTGCCGCGCATCGAGACCAAGAACGCCGGCGAGGTCGGCGTCGGACGGCGCGCATCGCGCAGCGACTGGTATTCGCCGAGCGCGTCGGTCGTGGTGTCGTGCAGGGGCAGTTCGCGCGCGGCGTTCCACTTGCCGGCCCGGACGGTGATGACGCCGGCGTCGAGGTCGACGTCGCCGTGGTCCAGCGCGATCGCCTCGCCGATCCGCATCCCGGTGACGGCCAGCAGCCCGATCAGCGTGTGGTGCGTCGCGGCGCGAAACGGGGAGTGGATCGTCGCGGTTGCGGCCATCAACGCCGCGATCTCGGCGTCGGAGTAGATGTGAGGGGCCAGCCGCCGCTTGAAGCTGGGCAGCAGGTCGGTCGGAGGGACCTCGCTGACGCCGTCCAGGGCGCGCAGATAACGCGCGAACCCGCGCGCGATCGACAACCGTGCCGCGCACTCCTGCGGGTGCGCGGCCGGTCGCATCGCCCACTCAAGCGCGGTGCGGGTGGTGATCGTGGTCTCGCCGGCGGCCTCCAGATACGCGACCAGGTCGGGCAGCATCCGTCCGGGTCGCCTGAGCTTGAACCCCAGCGCCCGGCGCAGCGCCAGGTACTCCTCGCAGGCGTCGCTGAGCGCGCTCATCGCATCGCCTCCGGCCACGGGCGCGCCAGCTCGACGAGCGCGGCGCGGTCAACGCGCGCGTAGATCGCCGTCGTGAACGCGGTCTGCTGCCTGAGCAGCTGCCCGATCTCGGCCAGCGACGCGCCGGCGCGCAGCGTCTCGGTCGCGGCGGTGTGACGCAGCGCGTGCGCGCCGACGACCCGCAGCCCGCAGCGCCGGCAGGCGTGACGGACGATCTCGCTGACCGCGTCGCTGGACAGCGGCGCGATCGGCGCGACCACGCGCATGAACAGCCGCTCACTCTGCACGCGCGGCCGCCCGCGCTCCAGGTAGCCGGCGAATGCTTCGCCGACGTCGACGGGCAGCGGCATCAGCGCGCGGCGACCGGCCTTGCCGCGCACCAGCAGCTCGCCGGCCCGCCAGTCGATGTCGCCCAGCTCGATCGCCGAGACCTCCCCGGCGCGCAACCCCAGCCGCCAGAGCGCCATCAACACCGCGAAGTCGCGCCGACCCTTGGCCGTGCGCCGGTCACAGCTGGCCACCAGCCGTGACGCCGATCGCGCAGGAATCGCCCGCGGCAGCCCCCGAGGCCGCGGCGCGACCGCCGGCACTGCCGCCGCCAGCCCGCCGCCGGTGAGCCCCTCGACGTGCAAGAAGCGCAACAACGACCGCAGTGCCACGACCGTGTTGCTCGCCGAGCCCGCGCTCACGCGGCCGCACTCGGCCAACACGAACCGGCCGACATCGCCCGCCGCCAGCCCGGTCAGCTCCAGCGCGCCGTCGCGCTCGGGCACCTCGGCCAAGAACCGCCGCGCGACAGCCTCATAGCGGCGCACCGTCGCCACCGCCAACGCGCGCTCGACAAGCAGATACTCGCGATAGCGCTCGACGAGCAGCTCAGCCGGAGTGGCAGGCGCTGAAGCATCCGCCGCCGGCGTCACCTCCCACCTGCGCAGACATTCCAGCAGCGGCGTCAGCGCCGTCGGCCTCAAGAAGTGTCGGTAGCCGGCCGCCCGCCGCGCCGTTGCGAACCGCTCCAACTGCTCGGCCGTCAGCTCGTAGGCCGCGAGCTCCTCGCCCGCCATCCAGCGACTTAGATGCGCAACCAGCTGTACCTGCGCGGCCACCGACACGCGCGCGTACCCGCGCCGATCGAGCTCCTCGACGAGCGCCGGCACAAACGGCGCCAGCGGCCCCGTCACCCGAACCCGCAACGGATCCCTCATCACAGCGACCTCCTCTTCCGGACATGGACAACTCCGGCGAGCAAGCTCCGTCAGATGACCGCGGTTATGCCGACCCGATCACCAGGATCACCGCACCATGGCTCGACCTACGCGGCATGCTCGGCATAACAACCGGCGCGGCATAAGGAGAGTCATGCCGCGCGCGGCATGACTCTCCAACGCCAGGCGAACACCGCGCTGCACGAGCTCATCGGGGTACTTCTTCGGACGGGCCATTACAGGTCACTTCCTCTCCCGAGGATCAGATCCTCGCTTGGAAGCCTCCGTCAAACCCAGCCTGGCTCACCGGTGATTCTCGGGCAGCCACTCACGAACATCGGGCGGCATCAGAAACGACTGCTCACGATCACACGCGACGAAGTGCTGTCCCATCACCAAATGGTCTTAACTTTAAACCCCCCGGACGACACCCGACTTACGCGACAGCCTCAAGCGAAACCAGCAGTGTGCTCACGCCTGGTGCCCTCGAAATTCGCCTCAGCGCCGCGCTCCTCGGGCGAGCCACGTCGAAGTTCGAAGCGATGTTTCGATGCGTGCCTGGTCAAGTGTCTAGGGCACAGCTCTCGTTACTCAGGCATGCTGACCAACGTGTACAACCGTTGCAGGCACGGAAGCCTGAGTCTGGCCCAAAGCGGCCCGACGCCTCAAGCAGGATGGACCCTGTCGCTGCGATCGGCGCGATCCTTCTCGGCATAGCCACTGCGATCGTCCTGTGGCTTAAGTCGCGTCGGTAGGCGTGCGCAGGGTTCGCGGCTCCGTTCAGGCGGAAGCGAGAGCGGCTCGGCCCATCAGGCCGCTTGGCCGACGGCGTGCGCGCCTTGGGCACGCGCGTGGTCTTTGCGATCCGGCTCCGCCAATCAGTACTCGTGCTTGATGACGAAATACGATCCCCGGATCGTGCCGGCCAGCTTCGACCTTTGGCGTGCGAACTTGAAGCGTGACGCGAGCTCAGCCGGAACGTCCATTCCATCGGACAGCTTGAAGCCAACCGCCCGCTTCTCGGGGCCGTCGACGGTGTACATCACGTTCACCGAGAGCCCGCTCTCGTAGAACACATAGGCGATACGGATGTTCTCGACCTGAAAGGCCGTCGCCTGCAGAGGGCGAGAGGAGATGACGATGTCCCGTTCCTCCTTGAGGATCCGGTGACCCACTCAATGGTCGCCTCGGCGTCGCTCGAAGGCTCCACGGTGAAGTCGTGGTCGTATTTGTTCTTGAAGTAGCGGGCTTCATTCGCCCGCAGACCGGCCAGCGCGTCCGCAAACGGTGACGACTCCAGACCGATGGTCGAGACGGTGTCGAAGTTCACGCCGAAAGGCATGTCGCACTCTCCAGAAACGGCGGGTTGCTTGCCGGACGCTACCTCGCCCCTTAGGCACCCGCATCGCACATCCGCTCCCGTGCGGCAGCGAGTGCGGACACGGTCGGCTGCCGCCTCCGACGAGACGCGGGTCACGTTGGCAGGACCTGCGTGGCGGCCCCTGGCTCCGCCTGCATGCGTCAGAAGCCTGCGAAGAATTCCCTGATGTCGTGTGCGAGCAGGTCGGGCGCCTCGGCGGGCGCGAAGTGGCCGCCGCGTGGCATCGGTGTCCAGCGGCGGACGGCGTACAGTCGTTCAGCCCACTCGCGCGGCGGGGTTCCCTCGAAGACGAGCTCGTTGGCGAACACCGCGATCGCAGTGGGGACGCTCACGAAGTCGTCAGGTCCGATGCTGTGGCCGTGCCACCGCTCGTCGTAGTAGTCGCGCATCGACGTGCCGATCGTCTCCGTGACCCAGTAGATCATCATGTTGGTCAGCAGCAGATCGCGGTCGATCGCCTCCAGTGAGTAGCTCCACGAGCGCCACTTCTCGACGATCCAGGCGGCGAGGCCGGCTGGCGAGTCGTTGAGGCCGTACGCGACGGTCTGCGGCTTGGTTGACTGGATCGAGCTGTAGCCGCGCTCGACCGCGTCCCATTCCGCGACCGCCTCGCGGTACTCGCGCTCGGCCGCCGACAGCGGGCGGCCGCTCGTGTACGGCGTGTCGTCGATCATGTGCAGGTGGATGCCGAGCAGCGGTGCCGGCTCGTCGAGCGCCATGTAGGTCACCACGCTCGCGCCAAAGTCGCCGCCCTGGGCGCCGTAGCGCTTGTACCCGAGGCCCTGCATCAGCCGGTGCCACAGTCGGGCCGTGTCGCGCGTCGTCGCGCGCGACGGCCGCTCCGAGAACCCGTAGCCGGGCAGCGACGGGATCACGAGGTCGAACTCGTGCAGCAGCGGGGCGAGTTGGAGGTGCTCGACGAACGTGCTCGGCCAGCCGTGCGTGAGGATGAGCGGGATCCCACCGCGCCGCTCGTGAACAAAGTGAATCCGCACGCCCTCGATCTCGGCGCGGAAGTGCGCGAACTCGTTCAGCCGCCGCTCCTGCACGCGCCAGTCGAACCCGTCGGCCCAGTAGTCGAGCAGCCCGCGCATGTAGGAGAGCTCGGCGCCCTGCTCCCAGCCCGGCTCGGGCGACGGCGCCGGCCAGCGCGTGTTGCCGATCCGCTCGCGCAGGTCGGACAACGTCCGCTCGGGAATCGCGATCTCGAACGGCTCGACGTGAAGCGGCGACAAGCTGCACAGCTTCTCAGCCCCGCCGCGCTTGCGCTATTGCAGCACTCGCCATTCGGCCGCTTCAAGTGCTCCTGGCAGGCGAAAGGAGCAGCGGTCCGCGAGGCTTGGACGACACGCGACTAGAGGCGACGGAGCATTGAAATTGAGTGGCGAAGCTGGATACGCTCGTCGAGATGTTGGCGTCTTGGCGCAATGACCGCGGCCACGAGAAACTCCCCACTGGTGGCCACGTAATTCCCCACCCGTCCGGTTCGCGCTCGACGGTGCGGTGCTCTTGCACGCACGGTCGGGAGGACGCCCATGAAGAGCGGAAGGACGCAGGTGGAGATCATCGCCCTCTACGAGGAGTTGGGCAGCTATCGCGCGGTCGGGGCGCTGGTCGGTTGCGACCACAAGACGGTCAAGCGCTACGTCGAGGCGGCCGGCGATGCCGGGCAGTTGGCGCCGGTGCTGACGCGGTCGCGGGTGACCGACGATGTCGCCGAGGTGATCGCCGAGCGCGTCGAGCAGACGCACGCGAAGATCACGGCGCGGCGGCTGTTGCGGATCGCTCGCGCGGCGGGCTACTGCGGTTCGGAGCGCTCGCTGCGCCGCGCGGTCGCCGACGCCAAGGAGCGGTGGCGCCAAAAGCAGGCAGCCGACGGGCGCGTCTACCGGCCGTGGATCTCGGCGCCGGGCGAATGGATGCTCTGCGACTGGGGGGCGGCCGGCACGGTCCCGACGGCGGCCGGCCCGCGGAAGCTGTCGTTCTTCTCCGGGGTCATGGGCTGGTCGCGCTACCGAACGGTCAGCTTCTCCTGCAGCGAGCGTTTCGGCGCGCTGGCGGTTGGACTGGCACACAGCTTCGAGCAGGTCGGCGGGGTGCCCGGCCGGGTGCTGTTCGACAACCCCAAGACCGTCGCCACCGGCCACTTGGCAGGGGTGGCGGTGCTCAACCCTGACCTCGTTCGCCTGGCGGCGCACTACCGCTTCTCGCCCAGGACGACCGAGCGTCAGGACCCGGAGTCCAAGGGCAAGGTTGAGGCGCTCGTTCGGTTCACGAAGTCCGACCTGATCCCCTACGAGGGCTTCGGCTCGCTAGACGAGGCCAACCAGGCCGGCGCGGCGTGGTGTCAGGAGGTCAACGCCGAGATCCACTACGAGACCCGCGCCCGGCCCACTGAGCGCCTGCGGGTCGAGTTGCCGCTGCTGCGGGCGCTGCCGGCGACGCGCCCGGTCGTTGCGTGCGGCGAGCTGCGCAAGGTCGACCGGCTGGCGACGATCCGCTTCTGCTCGGCGCGCTACTCGGTCCCGCACCGCCTCGTCGGCGAGAACGTCACGGTGCAGGCCAGCGACCGCGACGTCGTGATCATGTACCTGGGTGTCCCGGTCGCCATGCACGCGCTGCTGGCACCCGGGGAGGCGTCGATCGCCGACGCGCACTACCCGACGCCGGCGCCGACCGGCGTTCGCGCGCTGCGACCCCGCACGCCGTCCGAGCACGCGTTCCTGGCGCTCGGCGACGAGGCCGAGGACTACCTGCGCGCCGCCGCGGCCGCAGGCACGGCCAGGTTGCACGAGCGTCTGGAGGAGGCGCTGGTCCTCGCGCGCACGCGCGGAGAAGATCAGGCCCGCGCGACGCTCGCGCGCGCCACGACGTTCGGGCGCTTCGCGCACGGCGACCTGGGCTCGATCGCCGACGGGCTGGCGGCGGCACCGCCGAGCGCGGTCGTCGACGCCGCACCGCTGGCGCTCGAGGGGCTGCCGAAGGTCGCGGTCCGCTCGCTAGACGACTACCGCCGCACACGCCGATGACCCAGCCCCTGGACCCCGAGCTGGAGGCCGGGCTGCGAAGGCTGCGCCTGCGCGGGATGCGCGAGCTCGCCCCCGAACTGCTGCAGACCGCCAAGACGCAGCGCTGGCCACCGGCAGAGCTGCTGGCCACGTTGGTTCGCGAGGAGCTCGCCTCGCGCGACGCGTCCAACGAGCGCGCCAGGATCAAGGCCGCAGGGTTCCCCGCTCACAAGACGCTGGACGGCTTCGACCTCAAGGCCAGTCAGCTGCCGCGGCCGACGTTCGAGTTCCTCGCCTCGCTGGAATGGCTGGATCGCAACGACAACCTCTGCCTCGCCGGCCCGGCCGGTGTCGGCAAGAGCCACCTCGCCCAAGCCCTCGGCCGCGCCGCGATCACCGCCGGCAAGAAGGTCCGCTTCTTCCCCGCCGACCAGCTCGTCGAGGCGCTCTACCGCGGCCTGGCCGACAACACCGTCGGCAAGCTCATCGAACGCCTCCTGCGCCACGATCTCGTCGTCATCGACGACCTCGGCTTCACCGCCCTAGACAGGGTCGCCGCCGACCACCTGTTCCGCTTCATCGCCGCCGCCTACGAGCAGCGCTCGATCGCGATCACGACCAACGTCGACTTCCAGAACTGGACCCAGTTCCTGCCCGACGCCGCGACCGCCACCGCGATCCTCGACCGCTTCCTCCATCACTGCCACGTGATCGCGCTTGACGGCGAGAGCTACCGCCTACGCGAAGCCCGCCAAGTCGTCACGCCCGCCTGACCACGAGCCCGGGCCGCGCCACCGACCCCCGCGGCGAGCGCGCGCCGGCGTCTCGCTCCGCTCGGCGCTTCGCGCCTTCGCTGCGCGAGACGCCAGCGGGAACCCTCCACGTCGAGAGCGCCAGCGCCCCGGGGAACTAACTGGCCACCAGTGGGGAATCTTGTTGGCCCTTGACAGCGCAACTGGCAGCTGCCGCATGTGCGCTTGATTGGCTGAGCTTGTACTTGACTGCCGGAGCCATCGCGCTCGTGCTCGGGGCGGGAGCCGCCAGCGCCCTGATCGGCGCTGTGGTCGCGTCCCGGTAGTCGGTGGGCTCGAACTCTGGTTCCGTCGCCAACACTCCGAGCGCTCGGCCAACACGTAGTCGGCCCACGCCAGATCGGCCTGAACCGAGTGCTGCATCGACGCAGTGCGATAGTCAGCGGATCGCCAACCCTGACGCTCGCGGATCGTCCGGTCCGACAGTGATCTCGGCGCGCGCGTGGACTATCGCAACGCCATGCGAAAGCACGAGTGCGCCGCTTCACTCAAGGTTCGTGCCGCCGGCGTCCAGTCGCAGACGTTTGGGCCACTCGCTGGTGCTCGTGGCCCAACGACACGCGGTCGCCAGCCAGCGTGCGGTCGAGCTGGATGGAGCCGGGGCGTCGGGGAGCAGCCAGCCGCCCTGTGATTTCCGGCTCAGGGCGGCCTGATCCCGCGAACAGCGCAGTCACCCGGGGTCGTCCATGAACCCTATTCGATAGGCGAGCGCGACGGCCTGAGCGCGGTCGCGCAGGCGGAGCTTCGTGAGGATGTGGGTGACGTGCGTCTTGAGGGTCGCCTCGCTGAGGAAGAGGTCGGCGGCGATCTCGGAGTTCGATCGGCCCTCGGCGAGAGGGCGCAGCACCTCGAGCTCGCGCTGTGACAGCTCGGCGAGGGCCGGAGGCGTACCACCGGATCGCGTGTCGTCGTCAGAGGACGTGATCCAAGGGAACCTCGACCTCCTGGAAACCGTGGCGAGGCTGCCGCTCGCGCCAGCCCGCCTGCCGGTACAGGTACGGGGCGAGGTACAGGCCGGCGATCTTGCTAGGCGGCCACCACAACGCGGCGCCGGTGCTCGTGCCTTCGCCCTCGCCGCCGCCGATGGCGCTGCGCAGGAACCGATCCTCGTCGCCGGTGAACAGTAGCCCTCGGAGCACGGGCCTAAAGGGGCGCGGTGCCAGCGAGCCGCCCAGCGCCGCGGCGACTGATCGGGCCACGGTGTCGGCCTGCTGCGCGGCCAGCCCGCCCTGCTTGACGGGGAAGGTCGTTGCGTCGCCCGCGGCGAACACGCACGGCAGGCCGGTGACCGCCCCGAAGCGGTCGGTCGGGATGAAGCCTGCGCGATCGGCCGGAACGCCCGCGATCGTCGGTCCGCGCAGCACGGGTAGCGCGATCGCCGCGTCGATCTCCAGCGTGCGGCCGCGCGGTTTGAGCCGGATGACGCCCGGCTGGACGTCGGCGTACGAGCTTCCGATGAAGCGGACGCCGGCAGCGTCCATGAGACCGGTGACGGCTGCGCTCACCCCCGTTCCGAAGATCGCCAGCGGCCGCTGCTCGGGCGTGACCAGCGACAGGTGGGCGTCGTCAATTCCGCGCGCGATGAGGTCGCGCGCGGTCATCAGCGCGAGCTCGTAGAGCGGGAGCGACCATGCGACGTCCGGCGGGACCACGAACGCCACGTCCTTGAGGCGACCGTCCGCCAGATCGATCAACAGCTCGTGCAGCGCGCCATGTAAGCGGTCCGCACCGAAGGTGATGGCATGCTCATAGGCGGGCTCTCGCCGCGCGCCCGGCGCTAGCACGAGCGCATCGAAGTCGAGCACGGCGCCCGACGAACAGATCGCCTGGCGCTGCTCACCGCGGACCTCCACGACCGCGTCGATGACGAGCTCGGCGCCGAAGTCCCCGACTACGCGGGACAGCGGGTAGCGTTGTGGGGTGCCGAGCGCGAACGGCTCGACGACCTGCAGCGGACGGTACGTGAAGACGTCGTCGGCGGACGCGAGCTGGATCCGAAGGTCGGGACCTCCGACGTCGCGGAGCGCTATCAGGCACTCGAGCGCGGCCACGCCGCCGCCGACGATCACGACTCGCCCCTTCGACATCCGGGACGGCATCGGTGGAGACGTCGCCGGCTGCGGATCGTCCGCGCCGAGGAACGGGTCGCTTCGGTGCTCGAGCGCGGCGAGCGCCGCCGGCCACTCACCGCCGGCAACCTCGATGCTGCCGTCCGGGCGCCGTCAGATAGTCACCTTCGGCGAACGCCGGCCTCGTCCGCACCAATGGCGGCGACCACTTTGGCCGGGGGCGCGCGGGCGCTTGCTGGCGACGTTGACTTCGGCTGCTGGCCGTGATCGGATGCGACCAGCTCATCGGTGAACCGATGAAGGGCGGAGAGGAGCGCACCGCGATGGCCGTGAACGATGATGTGGAGGTCCGCGACCGCGCGGCGGAGAAGCGACTGAAGGCGGTTGCCAAGGTCGCCGAGGTCGCGGCCGAGCGGCTCACGATCCTGAGCGAGTCCGAGGCGAGGCTGCCGAACGTGGGCGCGGAGGTGACCATGTACAAGGTGGTCGATCGCGAGAGCGGTGACAGCTGGCGCGTCGCGCTTGACGCGCGCGGGCGGCCGCAGGACGTCGACGAGCTGCTCGCTAAGGAGCAGAGCTCGGCGCGTGACCGCTTCGGGGCGATGCAGGAGGCTCTCCACGAGCTCGCCGAGTTGCGCGGCGCTGAGGACGACAGCGTGCCCGTGATGCTGCGCTACGCCACCGACGAGGAGGCGATCGACCTCGACAAGCGCGAGCTCGACGGCGCGCAGCTCTCCGCGAGGCGCTTTGCCGCTTTGGGCGAGCAGGCCCGCCGGCTGGACCGGCAGGTCGCGAGGCGAGCGCAGGCGTTGCACCGCGAGGTGTTCGAGGCGCACAAGATCGATGCGAAGGTCGCTGGGAAGGCTCGCGCCTCGGGGCCGTTCGTACGGTCACGCGTGCCGCTGAAGGCGCTCGCGGAGCTCAGCCGCGACGAGCGAATCTCGTTCATCGGGCTCGACGGCGAGCAGGAGGTGCTCGACTACCCGACGATCCCGGAGTCGCTGCCGACGACACTTACCGACACCGTCCACGGCGCCGGGTTCCGGGGAGCAGGCGTGAAGGTCGCCGTCCTCGAGTCTGGCGGGCTCTGGAAGCCAGCGGCCTGTTTCAAGATCGGCGCGACCCAGGTCTCGGGCTTGGCCGCGAACGACCACATGACGAAGAGCGTCGGGATCATCGGCAACCGCTACTCGGCCGGCGGTTGCACAGGGTCATGGCAAGGCTACGCGCCGGACGCGAGCGTGCTGCTGGCCAACGAGTCGGACTACCAGGACCGCTATGACTGGGCTCGCGGCCAAGGCGTCAACGTGGTCACCATGAGCTGGCATTTCGGCACCGAGGAGTCGAGCGGCGCGCTTCACAGCCGGGACGTGTACTTCGACTACTGGGTGACGCGCTACCCCTACCCGAGCGTGTTCACGTCCGCCGGCAACGAGGCCGCGTCGGACGCGTTCGCCTCAGGGAAGGGCTACAACTTCCTCGGCGTCGGGAACGTCGTCAACGACGGCGACGGCAACCGCTGCAACGACGTGATCTCGAGCGACAGCTCGCGTAAGAACCCGACCAGTCCGCACTCGGATCACGAGGTCCCCGGAATCGCGGCCCCGGGCAGCCGTCACGACCTGCTCGGCTCGAGCTTCGGCGGCACGAGCTGCGCGACGCCGGTCACGGCTGCGATCAGCGCGCTGTTGATGAGCGCGAACACCAGCCTGAAGATCTGGCCGGAGGCGATCCGCGCGATTCTGCTGGCGACAGCCAACTACCAGCGCGCCGACGGGGCCGACTACTCGAAGTACGCGGACGGAGCCGACGGCACCGGGCTCGTCAACTCCTACTACGCGAGACCCACCGCGAGCAACCGCGAGAGCGGCACGACACCGCAATTCCGGGCCCATGACTACGGGCTCATGACCGCCTCCGACTTCAGGGGCGGGATGTTCACCAAAGAGTGGAAGGCGCAGACCTACAGCTCGCGCTCGCGCATCCGCGTGGCGCTGACGTGGAACAGCAAGGTCGCGGCGAGCGGCGGGGTGCCGTCGAGCAGCGTGCTGAACGCCGACCTCGACCTCTGGGTCTACGACCCCGACGGGCACCTGATCGCGGCGTCGACGACGTGGGACAACAGCTGGGAGTTCGTCGAGTTCACGCCGTCGAAGACCGGCGTCTACACAATCAAGGTGCGTGGCTACAGCGTCCCGTCGGACTTCTCGAGCTGGTACGGGGTGGCGTGGACGACGCATTACGATCTGTGCTGATGGGGTAACGCTCGAACAGGTCGCAGCCGCGACCGGCAGGCCCGTCGAGCGCCTGACCGAGCTCGACCGCCGCCGCCTGCGCTTCGGCTTTCTGCCCGGGTCCTACGAGACGGTCGTGGTGCGCGACCAGGAGACCGGTGAGACGCTCGAGGTTACCCTTGACGCCGCGTCGGGACGGCCGGTGGAGCCGGCCGAACTCGTCCGGCGCGACCGACAGTTCGCCGCGCGCCATGCGCACGCACTCTCACCGGCGCTCCGCGATCTCGCGCTGCGGCACCCGGACCTCACGGACGTCCGCGTCACGGTTGCGCGGGTCGGTGACGCGGAGCCCACACCGCTGCGCGCGGACATGCGCGAGATCATCGCGATCGCCCAAGACCCCGGCGTAGACCGCATAGAGCTGCTCGAGGATCCCGAGATCCTGGACTGATCCGCAGCGCGCAAGCCGACAGGGCTTCGCGCGCGTGGCGCGTAACCACTATCTGTCGTATCTAAGGCACACCAAAGACTCGGCTGCCGTAGGCAAGAAGGTCTGGATGCGCAACGGCAACCCGTACTGGTGACGCCAGCGGTGACGGTCCGCGACGTCTCCCTGCGCGGCTAGGGAGGATGCCCGCGGCCCCGAGGCGTACGACGGGCCGCTTCCCGCGGCCCGTCGCTGCGAGAACCCGGAGCGGGGGATTGCCGACTCGACGGGCCTCTCCCTAATGGGGCTACCCGGGCAATTGATCCCCAAGCGTTGAAAGATCCCGAGCACCACCGTCCCACTGACGGCGCGGATTGTCATCCTGGCGCCTTCAGGCGCCGGGGCCGCGGTATATTGCGGCGTCGCGCGCCAGTGAGCGTCGCGGCGGGTCGGTGGCTTACAGCTCCGCGCCAGCGGCGTGCCGCGCGAGCCATGGGGTGAGCTCCTGGGCCGGGATAGGTGGAGCGAGGAGCTCCCCCTGCGCCTCGTCGCATCCGCATTCCACGAGGCGGCCCCAGGCCTGCTGCGTGGCGACGCCCTCGGCGACCACGTGCAGACCGAGCCGGTGCCCCAGGTCGACCGTCGAGCGAACGATCGCCCAGTCGGCGGGGTTCGTCATTAGCTCGAGCACGAACGAGCGATCGATCTTCAACTCGTCGAGCCGCAGGTTCTTGAGGTGCGCGAGTGACGACTGGCCGACGCCGAAGTCATCGAGCGCCAGGCGCACACCGAGGGCACGCAGTCGCTCCAGGACATCCAGAGTCCGCTCCGGGTCGGCCACGATCGCATCTTCCGACACCTCGAGCGTCAAGAGCTCTGCCGAGAAGGCGCGCCGCTCGAGTGCCCGCGCGACCTCCACGGGAAGGCCGAGGTCGAGAAGATCGGCCGGCCCAAGATTCACGGCGACAGCGAGCTCAGGTTCTCCGGTCAGCGAACCGATCTCTGAGAGCGCGCGGTCCAGCACGAACGCCGTCAGTGCGCGGGTCAGCCCGCTCTGCTCGGCCAGCGGGAGGAAGTGTCCCGGCGTGAGCAGACCATGTCGTGGGTGTTCCCAGCGGACGAGCGCCTCCACGCCGCGCACGACGCCGCTGGGCAGTTCGGCCTTGGGCTGATAGTGCAGTACGAGCTGGCTGTCGTCGATCGCCGCGCGCAGCTCACCGATCAGCGCCAGTCGCTCGCGGCTGTGTCGGTCGCGTGATGGCAGGTACAGCTCGTGGCCGGTCCTCATGCGCTTCGCCTCGTACATGGCCACGTCGGCTCGCTGGAGCAGTCCGATCGGATCAGGCGCGTGGTCGGGGAACAGCGCTATACCGACGCTCGCATCGACGTGGACGGCGATGTCCTCGACGCGGAACGACTGCTCGAGCGCACTGCGCAGCCGCAGGCCGGCCGTGCTCGCGGCGGCCTCGTCGCCCGGCGCCAGCACCAGCGCGAACTCGTCGCCGCCCAGACGCGCGAGCGTGTCGTGCTCGCGAACCGCGCTCGCGAGTCGTGGACCGATCTGGCGCAACACCTCATCGCCCGCATGGTGTCCGAGCGTGTCGTTGAGCTCCTTGAACCCGTCGAGGTCGATCAGAAGGAGCGCCAACTCACCGCCCCGGTCGATCGCCGCTTGCAGCCGCTCGACCAGGTGACGCCGGTTTCCCAGGGTGGTCAGGTCATCGGTCAGGGCACGGGCATTCGTTGCTCGCAGCCGGTCCGTAACCGTCACCCCGGCGCGGACCATACCGGCGAGCACGGTAGCGAGAGCGAGCGCTCCCGCGGTGTCGCTCAGCATCGTGAACTGCCCGAGAGCGAGCAGCGTGAGCGCCGCGGTCGCGAACGCGATGATCGCGACCAGCACCGTCCAGCGGAACTCGGGACCAGGACCAACCCGAGGTTCGGTGCGCCAAGCCGCCGCGGCGAAGAGCGGCGCTGCCGCCGGCGCAACGTCCTCTCCAGCACCGAGGGCTATCACTCCCGCGCCGATCAGCAGCATGCTCGGGGTCGGCTGCCAGCGACTCAGCGCCAGGCCGCCAGTGACGCCACCTACCGCAAGCGCCACCTCTGTGCTGCCCCCGACCGCGACCGTCACCGCGGCCGCCGAGGTGGCTCCCATCACCGCGTCAAGGCCAGAGAGCCACGGCAGCTCGAGGAACCGGTGCAGCACGCAGAGCACAAGACCCAGCGTCGCCGCAACCACAGCCAACCGCGGCGGGAGGACCGCATCCATCCCATACACGCTGGCCGCCAGAGCGAGCGCCGCCGCCAGGGCCAGCGGTCCGGGCAGCCTGGGCACGCGAAGCACGGTCGCGGCGACACACGCCACGCTCCCTGCGACGAGCACCGCACCTGCGATGTCTGCGAGCACCTGAGTGGATTCTCCCTCAAACCCCTCGCGGCGCGGCGCCGAACATTCGATCCGGTTCCGCAGTCGGATCCGATCTACGCCACGTCAGGAGGCGATCGGCGCCCAGCGGGTTCCTAGCGTGACTTAGCGCGGCAGGTGATGTGATGGCGCAGCTGGATGGGTTCGCTCGATCGCGAGCCACCGAGTACGGGACTCGGCGCTCGTGCCAGCGACCGCGCGACGCGAGCAGTGCGACCCGAAGCCCTTGGCGCCTGGAGATCCCGGTGTGCCTTAGAGGCGTCAGATAGTCAGGTTCGGCGACGCTGCAAATAGCCCGCGGCTCGTCGCGGCCCCTTGCCAGCGCGCCGAACTCCTTGCCGCCACCGGCAGAACTGGGACGGGTAGCTTCGTCGTCGCGGACGCCGATCGCCAAGCGTCCGACAGCATCGAAGGCGTTGCCTTACTCGGGCGATATCGGCGGCTGCGGTGACGCCTGCGCTGGTCGGAAACCGCTGAGCCCGCCCGGCAGCGCGACCCTCTCGAGCTCGCCGCGCTGAACACCGGCGCGGGTGGTGTTGTAGACCAGCGGCTTGGCGATCCGCGTGACCTCGGCGATCTCGGACACCGTCACACCGGGCCGCTCGGCAATCACACCGAACACGGCCGCCTTGTTCTGGCCGCGCCTGGCGCGCGCAGCCGGCGGACCGGACGCACCGGCGGCCCGGCCTCCGCGAGCGCCCCTGCGCCGACGAGGCTGTGCGGCAGCGCGAGCCGGAGACCGCTCGCTCGACTGACCGCCGGACCGGTCAAGCGCAGCGTCGGCCGCTCGCAAGCGCTCGTATTCGACCACTGCCGGAGCGAGCTCCTTCAGCCGCGCACGAATCCCCTGCACCATCTCGTCAACCAGATCGGCCATCCATCCCTTTCGACGTGCCCACCGACACCAGCACGCCAGACTACGGATCCACGCCACCCTGCTGCTGCCGTCGGCATCCAGTCCGCCGTCGACTCCAGGCGAGAAGCGGCCTGGGCTCCCGCCTACTGGTGCACGACCATCTGCCGTACGTAAGGCACACCGCAGTTTGCCGCCGCCTGCGACACGCGTCTCCGAGCGTCCATGCGACCTCGCCGGCGTCCCTAGCGATGGGCGCCGACGTCGACGATACGCCTGCTTGACGGCATAGCGAGCGTCTGGCGGACGCCGGCCGAGGCGCTCGCATGTCGTGAAAGGCGGTCGCGCCGGAGTTGACCGCCGACGTGCCCGCTCACGTCTGGACGCGCGAGCGGCTGGGTGTGAAGCGCGAGCTAGACGCGGTACGGGAACGTGTAGACCGCGGATCGACCGCGCTGGACCCAGCCCGCGAGGCAGTAGCGGCACGTGCTCCCGTCGTCGGCAGGCGCATCGATCGTCTTCGGCGGGCGAGCTTCGACGATCTCGGCCTCGATGCTGCGGCCTTTCACGGGGCCGTCCTTGAACGTCGCGGTGATTGTCGGCCCGGTCTCGGCGACGGGCGTCGCTTGGGAGGGATTCTCGAACTCGGGCACGGCGCACGCGATTCAGGTCAATGGGCGGAAGGACGCCTCCCGCTGAGCGTACTCCTCGACCGGCTCTACAGGCTCTCGGCGAGCGCCCGGGCGACGGCGTCGCCGGCCGTGGTCACCCCGAGCTTGGCCTCCAGGCGCGCGAGCCGCTCGCGGACCGCATGAAGGCTCAGGAACAGCTCCCACGCGAGTTCGGCCTCGCCCTCGATGAGGCTGGCCGCGCGCAGCACCTCGGTCTCGCGCGCGGTCAGGCCGAGCCGGTCGAGGGCGTCGGGGCGGAAGCTCGCCACGGTCTCCTCGAGCAGCAGAGCGTGCGGATCGCCAGGGACCAGGCAGACGGTGAGGCGCCGACCGTCGCGCTCGCTGACGAGCGGCGGGCGCGGCGGCAGCGCGAGCCACTCCGCGACCGGCCGGGGCAGCCATCCGGGATGGTCCGCGTTGCCGAAGTGCTCGGCCAGCCAACGCCCGGCGTCGGGGCTCGAGAGCTCGATCTCGCCGTCGCGGTCGAGCAGCATCACCGCCGTGCCGGGCGGCGGATCGTCAGCGAGCGCGCGGACGAGGCGCCCGCGCGCCTGCGTGGCCCGCAGCGCACCCTCCAGCCCCGGGCGGGCGATGTCGAGCACGTCGCGGTCGCGCTCGGAGAACCCGCGCTCGGTCCGTCCCAGCGCGGCGACGACCGCCTCGCCGCGACCGGTGCGCATGCCGATCGCGATCTCGTACTCCACGCCCGCGGCGTGCAGCAGGCCGCCGTAAAGCTCGCCGCGCGTGAGCGCGCCGGGCTCAACGACCTCCGACAACCGCAGGGCCGGGCGCCGGCGGGCCGCGTGCGCCGCGAGCAGCGGATGGTCGCCCGCGTGCCCGACGACCGCCTCGAAGGCGCCGGAAGGCTCCGCCCCGGCCGGCGTCGCCTCGTGATCGACGGCGCCCGTGGCGAGCTCGACTCGATCCCAGGTCAGCACGTCCGCGGGAACCAGCTCGGCGAGCGCCTGCAGCACGCGACGTTGCAGCTCGGCGTCCGTCCGGGCTCCTACGATCGATCGGGCGCACCCGTACGCGGCGCCCACGTCGGTGTCGGCGAGCCAGGGCATGGCGACGCCTTTGACGATACACCCGCTGGGCGGCCCTCCCTTCACGTTCCGCCGTCACCCTTCGGCGGCGCCTTGGCCTTCGGTTTCCGGTGGTCCGTCGAGTAGAACCCGGTGCCCCTGTAGCGCGGGGTGAACGGCTGAAGCACACGCTCGACCGTCTGCCCGGTCGTCGGGCAGCTGATCAGGCTGGCCTCGGTGATCCGCTGCTCGATTTCGAACGTCGAGCCGTCCGGGCGGCGGTAGACATATACGGGCACGGTGAGCCGGGATTCTTCTATGCCGGGCTGGCACGAGCGCCGGCCTGCCACTCTTCTTCCGTGGCGCGTCACCTGCCCGGAAGGGCAAGCAGGCGGGGGCACCATGCCATCTACGGGTCACGAGTTCAGCGAAACAACGCTGACCGAGCTGCCTCGCGCGCTACGAGCCCGCACCGCGCGTCACCCCGACAACCCAGGTCTCATCGCCTCCTGGCCCGGGGTGCGCAAGGACCGCATGGCCGCAGCCTGCGCCGAGCCAGCGGGGCGCCGCTGTCCGCGGGGGCCGACAAGGCGACTGGCCCCGCAGTCGATCCCGTGACCTGAGGGTGCGTTGCCTCGCCGCGCTGTAGGCGGATCGGCGTACCACCGCTCTCGGGCCGGGACTGTTGGCCGCAGGGCCAGTTCCAACTGACGTTACTCCCTGCGGGAGACGAGCGCGAGCCTTGCGCCGCTACCAGGACTGACCGTGAGCTGCTCCCCTGGTGCCAACCTCGCGTCTAGGACTAGACTCGAAGCCGTCGCCGGGAACTGTTGCTCCTCTCCGCCTTGCGACGCCGGGAACGGACGGGGCGCGGAAGGAGCCGAATGGCCCGCAAGGAAGTACGCACCGAGCACACCCGGACCGTAGGTCACGTGTCACATGAGGCGCAGGTGCGGGTCGACAAGCGTGTCGGGCAGATTCTCGCGCGCCGAGCTGCGGCGCTGCGGCAGGCGCGGCTCGCAGCCCGGCGCCTCAAGCGTTCATGACCGGGTGGGCTGCGCCACCCGCCGCATCTCGTCGGAGAGCTAGGGGGTCGGATCGCTCGTGATCGCGGAGATGGCCAGGATCTTCATCTAGCGGTCTCCAATGCGTCAGGGCGCGGGTACTCGCGCCGGCACGCTACGCGCCTGGCACCTGCCCGCCTCACAGGAGTTCCTCGACCACGCCCCGCGTCGACGCGGCCCCGCGCGCGTAGACGTCGAGGGGCGGCATGTAGTCCACTCGTTCCTGGCAGGACCCGCGCGGGCTGGCCGGGGCGGACTCGCGGCGGTTGACGCTGGTCAGCCGCGGGCGTAGCGTCGGCCTGCCGCGCGCCCACCGACGACGCGGATCAACGACGGCGGAGGTCGATGATCATGCTGCGAAAGGCCCTACAGGTGACGGTCGCCACACTGATCGCGTCAGCCGTCCTAGCCGGGCCGGCGAACGCCTCTGGAGCGACGAAATCGCGGATCTGCCTGCCGGTCGCCGCCACCGGCGTCGGGCAGGACCTCGGCAATTTCACGACCACCGCGACGATCTCCAGCCACGGCCTGCCGCTCGGCACGACCGACGCCACGTTCGCGCCCACAGGCGGCGACGCGACCACGGTCACGTTCACCGGACCGATCGTGTTCACCACCCGGATCGGCGCACTCACCGCGCAGGTCGACGGTACGTTCAACACCGCGACCGGCGCGTTCCTCTCTCAGTCGACCAGCGTGCGCGGCACGGGCGAATTCACCGGAGTCACCGGTGACCTGACGTTCGTCGGCGCGGAGAACCTCCAGACCGGCGCATTCACAGAGAGGATCACGGGGCGCCTCTGCCCTCGCTTCCCGCACTGAGACGGGCCGCGATATCGCGCAAAGGACAAGCGGCGGCAGTCCGGGGCGCCACGATCGCCGGACGACGGCGTCGCCGCTAGACACAAGACAAGCGTAGCCTGCCAGACCGGTAGCGGCGATAAGGGCTGGTTGCGGGAGAGGATGCGCGGCGGCCGCCTATGTGAGCGGCCGCCGCGTGTGTGACGGCTACGCCCGCCCGCCGCGGATCGGCGCCACGATCGCCAACCGCCAGGCCGGACAACCCGACCACATCCTGCAGATCGCCTGGCGCGCCCAGCACCGCCTGCACCGCCTCCACACCCGGCTACGCGAGCGCGGCAAGCCCCACAACCTCACCACCGTCGCGATGGCGCGAGAGCTCGCCGGGTTCCTCTGGGCCGCGGCCACCGCGCCATGACCTGACCACGACACCCAAGGTTCGGTCGCGGTGGCGTCGGGCCACGGCCGCCGGCACGCGCGGATCTACTATGGGCAGCCCGCACCCGGCCACGCCCGCTTCTAGACAGCGCACGCCGAGCGACGAAGCCAGCGCCCTGGGTTAGCCAACGCCCGCATCATCAGACTGACCGCCTTGCGTCGGACGACGCGCCCGGCGCCACCGCGACCGAACACCCCTTCAACCCGGGCAGCCACGCGACCGGCGATCACCCCTGAGCGCTTGACAAATCCGCGGCCATATCAGTAGGGGTCCGGCGTGCACTGGAATGTCGGCCGGCGATCGTTCACACTTCGTTCACAACCTGACAACACGAGGTGTGCCATGGCGAGCGCTGCCGGACGCGCGCTCCCCGTCGTCACGGACGCCGAGCGGGCCGTCGCGGACCTCCTGCCCATCGAGGCCGATCCTGGGGCTGCAAGATACGCGCTGGAGCGCGTCCCGCTGTGGTTCCACACGTTCGCGCTCAACCGCGAGCACGGTCTCTACACGCCGGGCGTCGCGCGCGACCACCGCTACCGCGTCCCGTTCTTGCCGCTGTCGTTCGCCGGCGAGCGGGTGCTTGACGTCGGCACGTTCGACGGCTTCTACGCGTTCCTCGCCGAGCACCGGGGTGCGGCGGAAGTGGTCGCCGTCGATAACGAGCAGTACGTGGCGTGGGTGCGGGCGCGCTGGGGGATCGAGCTGCGGGGAGGCGAGGGCTTCGCGACAATCGCCGAGCTGCTCGGCTCGCGCGTGCAGTACCGGCGCGGCGACGCGCACGCGCTCGACGGCGTCGCGGAGCGCTTCGACGTCGTGCTCTGCTTCGGGATCCTGCACCGGGTCGAGAACCCGCTCGGGCTGGTGCGGCGCCTGGCCGCGCTGCTGGCGCCGCGCGGGCGCCTGCTGGTCGAGACCTACGGGGTCGTGAGCGACGGCCGCCTCGAAGCGGACACGATCGAGGTCCAGCGGCCGGGCGGCGTTTACGCCGGCGACGAGTACGTCTACTGGGGCTTCGGCGCGGGCGGCCTGAGCGCGATCGCCCGGTTGGCAGGCCTGAGGGACGCGCGCGTCGACGGCACCGTCGTCGTGGACGGGCACCCGCGAATCATGGCGACGCTGACGAGGCCGTCCTAGTAGGCGGCAGCGGTGAGCCGCGCCGCAGGGCGGCGGGATCGTCGGTCGTCACGGCGTCGACGCCGAGCGCCGCCACGCCGCCCAGCAGCGCCGCGTCGTTCACCGTTCCGGTGGTGACGCTCAACCCGCCGCGGCGCAGTGCGGCCACCGGCGAGCGCGAGAGCACGAAGTGCTCGACGCAGACGCCCAGGACGCGGTGCCGTCGCGCCCAACGCGCGAGAGCCTGCGGCGCGTGGTCGGCCCGGATGACCAGCCGCGCCGGCAGCCCCAGTGAGGCGGCGCCCTCGCAGGCGGCCGAGGCAAACGAGAGGACCTCGACGCGGCGCCCGGCAGCGCCGGCGAGCGCCAAGGCGAGCGCGTCAACGGTGCGCGTGGCCAGCTCGGGTCGGCGTGCGACGTGACGTCGAACTGGGGCACCAGGTCGCGCGGCGTGACCGCCAGCAGCTCCTCGACGAAGAGCGGCGCCTCGCCATCGAAGCCGCGCGCGGCGCAGCTCGGCGGCCGTGCGCTCGTGCGCCCATCCCTCGAGATACGTCGCAAACGGCAGCCACGGGTCGTGCAGCAGCAAGAGCTCGCCGTCCGCGGTCAGGCGCACGTCTCACTCCAGCCCGTCGGCATCCGCCGCAAGCGCGCCCGCCAGCGCGGTCCGCGAGTTGTAGCGGGACCACCCCGATCACTCAACGGGGTTGGATCGCGCGAGGCGTGACGATGCCGAGTACGTCCGCACGCAGACCAGAATTTGACGCGGCTTCGCGGACTGCTGCGCTGTGGAAGGCAGTTGCGGTACGGGCGCTGCTTTCGCGCGTCGCTGCTGATGGCTACGACCGTCGCGCGTGGCCGGCCGCTGCACACGGAGTACGGATGAGCTCTCGCAACAGTCGCACTCGGGCCGCGACGTGCGGGGCCCAGCGCCGACAGCGCCCTCGCTCGGGGTCGGTGCGTCTGGGGACATGGAGAGCGCCGTAGCGACAGGCGGGGTCTCGTGTTCGGCCATTGCGATAGCGAGGCTCCGCCATCGAGGTCGCGAGCCGCCTCCCCTGCACCACGCGAGCAGCGCGTCGGCGGTGCCCGCGCGGCGCCGTCGCTCGTACCCAGCCGACGTTGACTACCCACGCCGCGGCCAGGAGAATCCACAACGAAACGGCCCGCGGCATATGGCGAGCTTGTACCGGCAGTAGCGCGCTCTGCCGGGGCCTGCGTACCGGCAACGGATTGACCCGAGAGGAGCCCCCATGCAAGTGAGCATCCGGACCTATCGTGTCGGGACGGGCTCGATCGACGGTCTCATGCACCGCGTCGACCGCGACTTTGCCGAGGCCATGGCTCGCGAGCCCGGCTTCATCGCCTACCAGGCCGTCCGGACCGGGGAGCGGACCGTCGCGTCGATCACCCTCTTCCGCGAGGCCAAGCAGGCCGAAGCCTCAAACGAGCTGGCCGCGCAGTGGATCGCAGAGGAACTCCAAGAGTTCAAGATCGAGTCGATGGGCCGTTTCGGTGGCGAGGTGATGGTGAGCCGCGCGATCGCCGAGATGCTGGAGCCGGCGCATCGCTGACCCCCTCAGGGTGGGCCTCCGAGCGTTCAGCTCACACACACGCGACGCGACCGCAATGAGCCGCCGAGAGCCCGAGCTCGCGGCGTGCGGATCGACGGCGGCGAGTCCGCGCTTCAAGCGCGCCATGCACGAGCTCTCGCTCCCCTGTTGTGGAGAAGGAGGCGTCTGGCGCCGCGGCATCGACGCGCTCGGTTGGGACGATCAGCAGGCGCGCCGGGAGCGCGATCGGCCCCCGGGGTCGCTCCTGCTTTTACGGAGGCGGCCGCGCACCACGGCACTCTCGAGCTCATGGACCATCGGGGCACTCGGCCGACGGCGGTCGAATCCGCGCTCGAGCCCAATCGGTGCACACATGTCGGCCTGCACACCCGGGACGGCGCGCCGCGAGGCTCGCGTCGAGCCGACTGTCACCAGCCATGCCGGAAGCACTGCTCTCGCCACGATCGGTGGTCATCTAAGGGAAAGCATGTCAAAGGCCAATATGTCGAGAGCCTCGGCGCGTCGCCAGCGCGTCGAATCGACGCCGCTGGCGAAGGCTCAGCGACCCGTGTCGCGCTCAAGTCGCCGCAGTCCGCTCGCGTCGATGAACCGGTCGTTCCGAGCACAATCGTGGCTGGCGTCCCAAAGGCGCTCTCGCCGCAAGCGCTCAATCGCCCGCTCGGGACCACCTCCCAAGCCGATCCACTGAGCTGAGATGAGCCCGCCCGCCTTGAGGACGCGGTGAGCGCTCTCGATCTTGCTCTAGTCTCGCAAGGTGTTTCCGACCGGTCGCGCGCCGTTCCCTGGTCCCATACACGACCTCGCCGATCGTTCCGTACATTGTCCACCTGGACTTCCCCCGCTTCGGTGGACAGGGGTTGGTTAGGCAATTGCAGTCGGGGTTGGTGCAGTGAATCTGATCTTGTGGGTGGGTGCGAGCCGCGAAGCGGCGAGGCTGGCACTGTCGGGCGAGAGAGTGCGGTTTTCGTAGTCGGCCGGGGAGAGCATCCCGAGCGTGGAGTGCCGGCGCCGGCGGTTGTAGAAGGCTTCGATGTAGTCGAAGATCTCGCTGCGTAGCTCGGCTTTCTCCGGCCACGAGCGGCGATCGACGAGTTCTTTTTTGAGCGTGGCGAAGAAGCTCTCGGCGACGCTGTTGTCGTAGCAGTCGCCCTTGCTGCCCATTGATTGGGCGATGCCGGCGGCGCGGGCCTGCTGACCGAAGGCCAGGCTGACGAACTGCCCTGATCGGAGTGCCAAATCAGCCCGGGTTGCGGTCGGCGGGCCGCGAGCGCCATTTGCAAGGCGTCGGTGACGAGCTCGGTGCGCATGTGATCGGCCATGCTCCAGCCGACGATCCGGCGACTGTAGAGGTCTTGGACGGCGACCAGGTACAGCCAGCCCTGCCAGGTCCTGAGGTAGGTGATGTCAGCGACCCAGATCCGGTTGGGCGCCGCCGCGGCGAAGTCGCGATCGACGAGGTCCTCGCAGACTCGCACCCCCGGCACGCTGATCGTGGTCCGGCCTCGCTTGCGGCGGACCATCCCGCTGATGCCGGCCGCGCGCATCAACCGCTCCACGCGCTTGCGCCCGACCCGGACGCCGTCGGCGAGCGCCAGCTCGGCGTGGATGCGCGGACCGCCGTAGACCCGCCGGTTGAGTCGGTGAATCTCGCGGATGCGCTCGGTCAACCGGACGTCCTGGACGGCTCTGGCCGACAGCTCGCGTGTCGCCCATGCGTGATAGCCCGACCGCGAGACGCCGAGCACGCGGCACAGCATGCTGATCGAGTGGCGGGCCTTCTCCGCGTCGACGAACCCGAAGATCACCGCCGGGTCCTGTCGTCCTGCGCCGCGAAGAAGGCCGCGGCTTTTTTCAAGATCTCGCGCTCCTCGGCCAGGATCCGGTTCTCGCGCCGGAGCCGCTTGAGCTCCTCGCGCTCGTCAGAGGTCAAACCGTCGCCGCGCCGGCCCTCGTCGAGATCGGTCTGCTTTGACCAGTTACGAAGCGATTGCGGCGAGCAACCGAGGTCACGCGCGAGCTCGGGAATCGTGCGGTCACCGCGACGAAGCAACCTGACCGCTTCGCGACGGAACTCCTCTGGATACGGCGGCGTCTTGGGCACTGCCAGACATCCTCTCCACCGGCCCAGACAGGCCAGTCGTCAGATGTCCACGAAAGCGGGGGAACTCCAACCAGTCACCTTCGCGAGTTCGTCGAACCAGCCGACGCGCGAGCGTTTATCCGGCGCGGCTGGCCACGGCGTCGCCGAACCGAACCACCAGACGCAACTAAGGCACCCACGCTTCAGTCGACGACCAGCCAGGCTGTGCTGGGCGATGCTCGCGGCCCGGCAAAGCCGGGTGCGGGATGCTTACGGACGAGCCGCGGTGGGTGTTAGGTCTGCAACATTCTCATCGTTGGCTCATCGCGGGCGGCTACGTTCGGCGCACGACCAAGCGTGCGAGCACAACAGCAGTGCTGCTCGTCGCGATCCTCGTGGCCGGTGGCACCATCACGGCGATCGCGTCCACCGGGTCGAGCTCGGGAACGAACCCGGCTCCCGTTACGACGCCCTACCACCCGGCCTTTGACGCGGCGAACTTCGGCGGTCCGATCGACAACCCCTGGCTGCCGCTCAAGCCGGGGACCGTCCTTCGCTACAGGGGCGTCGGCGACGACGGCAAGACGCGCGAGCTCAACACGGTCAGGGTGACGCACAGGAAGAAACGCATCATGGGACTCGAGGCGACGGTGGTCCTGGACCGGGTCTTCTCGAAGGGCGAGCCCGAGGAGCGCACCTTCGACTGGTACGCGCAGGACAAGGACGGGAACGTCTGGTACCTCGGCGAGGACTCGAGCAACTTCGAGCACGGGCACTGGGTGAAGGACGACGGGTCCTGGCAGGCCGGCGTCGGCAACGGCCAGCCCGGCATCATCATGCTCGCCCACCCGCACCGCCGCGATGCCTACCGGCAGGAGTACTCGCCCGGGCACGCCGTGGACCAGGCCCAGGTGCTCGGCGGCGGCGGCGCTGTGCGTACGCCGCACCGCCTCTTCAAGCGGACGCTGCTCACGCTCGAGTACAGCACGATCGACAAGCAGTACGAGCTGAAGTGGCACGGCCGCGGCGTCGGCGTGATCAAGGAGCAGGCCGTCACGAAGAGCAAGGAGCTGTCGAAGCTGGTCGCGATCAAGCGTTTGACGCTCGCCGTCTGAGAGGTGCGGTACATGCACCTCGCGTTCGGCCTCACCGTCGTGCCGGATCCGCCCTATCAGCGCCTGATCGAGGTACGCGCCCTCGGCGAGCAACACGGCTTCGAGTACGGCTGGACCCACGACTTGCAGGGGTGCTGACAAAGGAGCGAGCCCAGGATCGGATCGCGGAGCTGTGCGACGCGGGCATGCTCGACGAGGGCGACGCGATAGGCGCGAGGGCTCTCGAGCCGGCAATCACCCTGGATGCCGCCGGTCTTGGACCGTCGGGCTACCGCTTTCGCAACACGAGCGGCATTCGTGAGCCGCTCGAAGAGCGCAGCCCAGCCGAGCGTGCTCAGGAATCGCCGACCTTCTCAGTATCGGCGGCCGTCTCTCGATAGGGCTCGGGACCAAGGTATTGGCGCCACTCCTTCCTCGTCAGGTTGCGCGTCAGGCGGCGACACGCCGCGGCCACCAGATCCTCGGGCCGCCACAGAGACAGCTTGACCTCACCGGCATCGCTTCCCGTCGCGAGATGGCGTCCGTCAGGGCTGAAGGCGAGCGTTTTCACCTCGGCTTCATGCTGGATTCGGGCGACTTCCCGCCCGGTCCGAGCCTCCCAGACTCTCGCCGTGCCGTCCGCTCCCCCGCCAGTCGCGAGGTATCGGCTATCGACAGAGAACGCAACGACATGAACCCACTCTTCGGGAGCGCACTGGGCGACCCGCCGCCCGCTGGGGACGTGCCAGACGCAAGCCGTGCCATCGGTGCTCCCAGTGGCCACATGCCGTCCGGCAGGACTCACCGAGATGGCCTCGACCCACCCCTCGTGCTTCATCCGGGCGACCTCGCGGCGCGAATCGATCTCCCAGAGCCGAGCTACGTAGTCGTTACACGCGGCGGCGAGGTGTCGGCCGTCGGGCGTGAACACGAGCGCGTTGACCAGCTCCGGGTGACTCAGAGCATCGAGTTCTCCCCAGGTCGCAACCTCCCAAAGCTTGACCCGAGCGGGCATCGCGACCGCCAGGATCCGGCCATCCGGGCTGAAGGCGAGGGCCGTGACCGAACCGTCGCTCTTGAGTCGAGCCACGGGCCGCCCCGTCATCGCGTTCCATACCCTGGCGGAGAACCGGTTGCGGCTGCCCGTCACCAGGAGGGCGCCGTCGGGGCTGAGCGCAAGCATCCGGATCGTGTCCTGGTGGTTGGCTCGGCACACCTCCGTGCCGGCGGCCACATCCCAGACTCTCGCCCTGCCGTCACGGCATCCGCTGGCGAGGTATCGGCCATCAGGGGTGAACGCCAGGACGTTCACCCCCTCGGGATGTCGCAGCGGAGCGGCGTCCCACACCTGCCTGGAGTCGAACACGCGGACTGCCGGATCCGCGTCGCCTCCGGCGGCCAGATGTGTGCCGTCCGGGCTGAACGCAACGGCGGTGACGGGTCCGTCGAGAGCAGCTCGGGCGACCTCGTGGCCGCCGGACACATCCCACACGCGAACCTCCCGGTCCGCGGCAGTGGCAAGGCGACGCCCGTCGCCGGTGAAGGCCAGATGATCGAAGTGCTGGTCGCGCGATATCGATGCCACGCGGCGGCCGGTCGTCGTATCCCACACCTCGCCGCCTCGGTAGCTGTCGTTGGCAAGCAACCGACCATCGGAGCTGTAGGCCATCCACATTGCGCCAAGACCCAGGGCGAGCGCGACTCGCCCGGTCTCAACTTCGACGATGCGGTCGGTCGTCGCCAGGTAACGGTCATCCGGACTGAACGCGAGCGTGTACACCTCCGTGTCGTGCTCCATGAGCACCAGGCGCCGGCCACTCGGCACGTCCCAGATCGCTGCGGTGTGGTCGGAGCTCCCCGTGGCGAGGCGACGACCGTCCGCGCTGAAAGCGAGGACACTCACGAGATGAGTCTGCTCGTGTCTCACACGCATGATCCTCCGGCCGCTGGTCACCTCCCAGACATGAGCCTCGCCATGGTCGGCGGTGGCCAGGTATCTGCCGGTCGGGCTGAACGCTGGGGCCACGAAGGCGTTCCGTGCCGAGACGCGCAGCAACTCCGCCCCGGTCTTGAGTGACCAGATCCTGGCCGTATCGTCCCCGGCCTGGGTCGCAAGGCGACGGCCGCGGGGTGCGAACACCACGAGCTCAACCCGGGCCTGGTGTGGGAGGCGAGCAATCCCTCGGCCGGTGGTTGCCTCCCACACCGCGGCCAGGTCGCCGCCGGCGGTGGCTAAAAGCGTTCCATCCGGGTTGAACGCCACCGCGCTGATCGGCTCCTCGGACGCGAGCCGAACGATCTCCTTGCCGGTGGTGGGGTTCCATACCGCCGCCGAGATGTCTTCGGCAGCCGTTGCCAGCAGCGAGCCATCCGGGCTGAAGGCCAGCCCCAGAACCCGGCCGTCGAGCAGGATGCGAGCGCGGGGCCGCGGCAAGGTCTCCAGCCCTCGGCGCAGCGCTTGGTCGCCCTCTAGGGTGGGACGTCGTCGGAGGGATTCCACCGCGAGTAGGGTCCCGCGCTCCAGGAAGCTCGGATCCTGATTCATCACCAGCTCAGCCTGCGCGGCGAGTTGACGAGCCAGAGCGTCGTTGTAGAGGCGCTCGAACCGCTCGCGGTCCGTCGACTCGGCGCGCTGGCTGGCGCGGATGTAATCGGCCTGCATCGCACTAAGCGCCGGCTGCTTGCCCGATGATTCCGTGACCCAGCGCAGCGCCTCCTGGAGGTCCCGGCCCCGCAACAGGAACCCGACGTCTCTGCCGTTCGACTCCCACTCCTGCGAACGGACGAGAAGCCGGCTGTGCGCACGCACCCACTCCAGATCGGTGTCGACGGCGCGGAGCAGTGCACGAATCGATCGCGGCAGGCTGTCTCCAACCCGGAAGAAGATCCAGTTGAGCTCTCGGAGCGGCTTCGGCACGGACGTCGGCTCGACCTCCCGCAGGACAACTGGAACGAGGCGCTTGCCGTGCCTGGCGGCGCGGCTCAACTCTCGGCGGCACGTGGCGGAAGCGAGCGAGTTCGGGCTGAGCATGAAGACGAAGGCGTCTGATGCATCGATGGCCGCGAAGACCTCGCCCAGCCACTGGGCCGAGGGCGGTATGCCGGCCCAGTCCACCCAAGGCTGCCTGCCGCGCTTCACCAGCGCGCCGTGAAGGCGACGAACGACGTCCTGATCCTCGCGCGCGTATGAGATGAAGACGTCGGTCACGGGCTTGCCAGCCGCTTCCGCACAGGATCTCCGGGACCGGATGAGGCGCCTTCTCGCATCATTGGACCTTCGGCCGGCATTCCCCTCGCCCATCATAGGATCGATCGCGCCGGGTGCCCTATCCAGGCAGACCGCCCGTCGGGTGTCGGCGCCGACAGCACCTTCAACCGATGAGCAGGGTGAGTATTCAGGCGGCGCCGACAATCGGGTTGTACGAGCCACACCGTTGAGGGATGGCTGCGAACCGCGCGCTGGCGCACACCACCTGGCGCTCCGCATCCAGCCCGACGAGGGCATCTCGCTGGTCTTCCGGGCCAAGGGAGCCCGTCCCGGGATGGCGCTCGACGCCGTGCCGATGGACTTCGACTACGGCGGCTCGTTCAGGACCCGGTCCACGGAGGCCTACGAGCGCCTCCTGCACGACGCGATGGCGGGCGATCAGACACTCTTCCTGCGCCAGGACGCGATCGAACGCTCATAGAAAATCGTCGCTCCCGTACTCGACGCCGCCGGGACCGTGCACCCCTACGCGGCGGGGACCTGGGCCCCGAGCGCCGCCGACGAGCGATCGCCACGCGCGCGTGGCGCCACGGTTAGCGTTACCCGCCCGCGGCGGTCCGATCTCGTCGCGCCCCGAACGCTTGACGACGACAGAGTCGCCTGCGGGCAACGCGGCCCGCGGCCGGAGAGCACGCCCGTTCGCCAGCCCGCGGCTGCTCTCGCCCGTCTGTGAGCGTCTCGCGATTGGAGTATCAGACGACCGGAATGGACGGAGGCTGTCGCACAGACCCTTTGGGGCACCGCGGCTCGCGGGCGCGGGTGGCGGCCGGTTGCGGTGATGTTGCGGGTCCCGACGGTGGTGGCGCCGGAGGGGCCGGTTCAGACCCCCGCGGCGGCGAGCTGGTGGCGGTGAAGCTTGCCGAGGTTGTGGGTCATCATCAGCAATCGCCATTCCGTGCGCACCTTGACCCTGCCGCGGCGGTGAAACCGGTAGACGCCGTTGTTGTGCTTGGTGTTTCCGAACAGCGGCTCGACGGTCTGTGAGCGTTTTCGGTACAGCTGCTCGCCGAATTCGGTCTTGAGCAGGCGTCGCATCCACTCGTAGCGTCCGCCGGTCCACGTCGGTCTCGGGGTGCCGCGGCTGCCCTTGTCCGGGGGGATCAGCACCGGGATGTGCTTGTTGGCGACCACCTCGTCCATGTGCTGCTCATTCCAGTAGCCGGCATCGGCGGCGACCGCTTCGGGCAGCTCGCTGACCCCGATGCGCTCAAGCTCCTTTAGCGTCGCGGTGACCATCGGGTCCAGCTGGGAGAAGTCGGTCGAGTTGTTGGTGATCTCCGCGGCGAGCACGATCTGCCGCTCGTTGACCGCGGCCTGCGCGTTGTAGCCCTGCACGAATCCGAACCCGATCGGGATCGAACGCGAGTCGGGATCGGTCAGGTTCACCTTGCCGGCGGGCACCTCGGGTGGCCGATACGCCTCGGGCCGCCCGCCCAGTCGCCGGCCGAGCCGGTCGCGCGCGGTCGCCCGGTTGTGCTCGTAGGCGTCGTTGGCGCGGCGCTCGGTGTCAAGCTCGGCCTCCAGCCGCTCGGCCGCCAACAGCAGCCGCTCGCGCCGTGAGCGACGGATCGGATCGGGGTGGCGCCAGCGATGCCGCTCGAGCTGGCGCTTGCCCTCCCGCAACCAGCCCTCCCGTCCCTGCGTGCGCGCCACAATCCGCTCCGCGTCGAACTTGAGCGGCACCTCCCCGGACGTCTCCGCCTCGCCCTCCGGCTGCTCGCTCACGCACTGCTCGTCCTCGCCGCGGAGCTGACGCCTCGCCTGGCGAAAGAACTCGCGTCGGCCCTCCGGCGTGCGCAGCTGCTCGGGCAGCTCATCACCGCGCGCCTCCCCATAGAGCTCGTCCTCGGCCTCGTCGGTCGCCCTGGCCTCGGCCACGATCTCCCTGGCGATCCGATCAAACTCATGGTTGACCTCCGGGCTGGCGTTGCCGGCAATGCGCGTGCCGTCGATCGATACCACGCCCGGCTTCACCAACCCCGCCCGATCGCAGAGCCTGAGCACCTCGCCGAACAGCTCGCCCAACGCCCGCTCGTGCCGGCAGATGAACCGCGCGATCGTCGCGTGATCGGGAATCAGATTGCCGCTGATCACCCGGTAGGCCACGTCCTGGCGACAGTGACGCTCGATCACCCGCGAGGAGCGCTGCCCGCCCGCGAACGCGTACAACACCAGCGCCACCATCGTCGACGGCTCATACGCCGCCCGGCCATGACCATCGGCCCGATAGGCGGCATAGAACGCCGACAGATCCATCTCCGCCACGGCGTCGATCACAAACCACGCCAGATGATCGCCCGGCAGCCACTCCCGCACGTCCGGCGGCAACAAAAACCCCTGCTCACGCCGACTCTCGATGAAGTTCTGCGCCATCCCGGAATGCTCCACACCCGACCGGACGGACCGGTTTGTGCGACAGCCTCGACGACGAGCGAGCGTCTCGAGCCACGTCGACCCACGCTCGCTCGGCATGACGACCAGCGTCTGCCGCCGCGCACGCGCATCGAGTCGCACAACGCACCTGGTTCGGCGGAAACGCAGAGTGTCATGTGCGCCCTCGAGTTTCAGGCAACCGATCTTCCGGCGTCATCGGCCTGTTCAGCCTGATCCGAACGTACGTCCGACCCCACCGGCCCGTGGGCGGTCCGACGGCAAAGCGTGGGTGGGTCCGGAAACCGCGCCACAGCGTCGATGGACCGACCCGACGGCCGGATTTGAACCGGCGATCCGGAGTCGGGGCGGCCGGATTTGAACCGGCGGCCTCCGCGACCCAAACGCGGCGCTCTGCCAGGCTGAGCTACGCCCCGATGGGCGCGAGTATGGCAGTTGCGCGGACAAACGCCTCAAGGCCCACGCTCAATGCGCCGATAACACGCGTCAGAGGGATCGCTCCCCGATAAAGGCAAACCGCTCGTGAGGGCGGGACGCAAAGCCACGGGGCTCAGGATGAGCTCGCCGGGTTGCCGAGGGAAGTTACACGGCTTCGGGTCACGGGCGAACCGCAACCCAATCGTCGCCACGGAGGCAACGAGTCGTGTCACGGATGATCCGCATTTCCATCGTTTCTGTCCTCACCGCTGTGCTTTTCGCGCCGGCGACGTCCATTGCCGAGGGCAAGACGAAGTCCTACAAGAAGGTCGTCGCCCGCGCCGCGGCCGAGTGCCCGAACGCCGATCTCGACCCGGATGCGAGCAATCTGGGCCGGATCCGTAAGGCGATCCTGTGCCTGCACAACCAGATCCGCGCCCAGCGCGGCATGCGGACCCTGCGCACGAACAGGCGCCTGCGCAAGGCCGCCGTCCGCCACTCGCGCGACATGGTGTGGAACGACTACTTCGAGCACACCACGCCGAAGGGCGTGACGATGGTGGACCGCATCCTGCGCTCGCGCTACGTCCGCGCCAACCGGGGTTGGTCGCTCGGCGAGAACCTCGCCTGGGGCACCGGCACATACGCCACCCCGCGCGGCGCCGTCGACGCGTGGATGAACTCCGAGGGTCATCGCGAGAACATCCTGCGCCGCGCGTACCGCGAGGTCGGCATCGGCGTCGTCATCGGCGTGCCGAGCACGGACGGCATCGGCGCCACCTACACATTGGACTTCGGGGTACGTCGCTAGCCTGCGACGTCCATGGCCGAAGTCCGACCGTTCCGCGCTGTCCACTACGACCTCGACCGCGTCGACGGCCTAGAGCCGGTCGTCGCGCCGCCGTACGACGTCATCGACGCCGCTCAGCGCGCCGACCTGCTCGCCCGCTCGCCGTACAACGTCGTCGAGATCGACCTACCACGATCCAACGGCGACCCGTACGCCCACGCGGCGAAGGTGTTCGACCGGTGGAAGCGCGACGGCGTACTCGTCCGTGACGACGCGCCGGCGCTGTGGGCGCTCGAGCAGGAGTACACAGGCCCGGACGGCCGGCGGCGGACCCGCCATGGGTTCTTCGCGCGCGTGAAGGTCGAGGACTACGGCCCCGGGCGCATCCGCCCGCACGAGCGCACGCACCCCGGCCCGAAGGAGGACCGGCTGCGGCTGACGCGCGCGACGCAGGCGAACCTGTCGCCGATCTTCTCCCTCTACGACGACCCCGCCGAGGCGGCGTGGGGAGCGCTCGCGCCGCACCTGCAAACACCCCCGTGGAACGAGGTCACCGACGAGGACGGCACGGTGCACCGGCTGTGGCGCGTCACCGACCCTGCCGCGCACGAAGCGGTCGCGGCCGCGCTCGAGCCGGCCGAGCTGCTGATCGCCGACGGCCACCACCGGTACGAGACCGCGCGCGTGTACCACGAGGAGGGCGGCGCCGGCCACGTGCTGATGTGCCTGGTCGCGCTGCAGGACCCGGGCCTGACGGTCTTCCCCACCCACCGCCTCCTCACCAGGCTCGACGACGCCCACCGCGAGTCGCTGCGCGACACGATCCAGGCCGACTTCGAGGTCGAGCCCGTCGGCATCGACGCGCTCGAGCCGACCGGCGACGGACCGGTGCGGCTGGGCTACCTCGACGCGCACCACAACCGCCCGCTGATGCTCACGCTGCGCGACCCGGCGATCGCCGCCGCCGCGCTGCCGGATAAGCCCGAGCCCTACCGCGGGCTCGACACCGCGGTGCTCGAGGCGCTTGTCCTGCATGGTGCGCTGGGTATGAGCGAGGACGACATCTCACATCTCAACGGGCTCGATTACGCGCGCGACTACGACCAGGCACGTGAGCGAGTGGAGTCGGGAGCGGCTCAGGCGGCGTTCTTCATGCGCGCGACGCCGGTCGCCCAGGTCCGCGACGTCGCGGCGACGGGGGAGAGCATGCCCCCCAAGAGCACATACTTCTTTCCCAAAGTCCTCACCGGCATGGTGTTCAATCCTCTGGACGACTGATGGCCCTACTGAATAGATCCGGCAGCGACACCAGCGCGATGCGCGCGGTTGCGCGCCAACGCGAGAACTACACGCATGACGTCAAGGTCGGTGACCACGTGATCACCGTCGACGAGCCCGAGCAGCAGGGCGGCGACGACCTCGGGCCGAGCCCGCAGGAGCTGCTCGCCGCCGCGCTCGCCTCGTGTACGGCGGTGACGATGGAGATGTACGCGAAGCGCAAGGGCTGGGACACGTCCGGCCTCGCGGTCGACGTCCGCTACATCCCGGCCGACCGCGGCTGCGTGACGCAGTTCGAACTCGTCTACAAGATGCCTCCCCACCTCGACGAGGAGCAGATCGAGCGCCTACAGGTGATCGCGGCCAAGTGCCCCGTCCACCGCACGCTCGAGGGCGAGGTCATGTTCGACGAGCGGGTCGAGCTCGCCTGATCGCCGACGAGCTCGCCGAGGTCCTGCTGGCGCCTGACGAGGCGCTGGCCATGGACGTCCACGGCGGCAAGGAGGCGGCCGTTCTCGTCCCCCTGTTCGACAACGGCGGGCTACTACATGCGGTGTTCACGCGCCGCCGCCACGACCTGCGCCGCCACGCCGGCGAGATCTCGTTCCCCGGTGGCCGCCGCGACGACGACGAGGCGCTGGTCGACACGGCGCTGCGCGAGGCGCACGAGGAGGTCGGGCTGCCGCCCGACGCGGTCACGGTCGTCGGCGCGCTCCCGCCGACGCCCACGTTCGTCACCAACTACGCGATCTATCCGTTCGTCGGCGTGATCGAGCCGGGCTTCGCCTGGGTGCTCCAGCGGACCGAGGTCGACGAGGTGCTCGAGCTGTCACTTGACGAGCTGCGCGCCGGCTACGGCGAGCGGCGGCTGGTGCGGCGCGGGATCCCGTTCCGCACGCCGACCTACGAGACGGGCGGCCACCTGATCTGGGGCGCGACCGCCCGCATCCTGGGAGATTTGATACTTCGCCTCACCGCCACCACCTCGTGAGTGATTTGAATATCTCCTAATTCCGACTTGCAATTAGGAAATTATAGCCCGAGCAGGCGGTCGACGGCCGCCCGCGCGCCACCGACCGACACGATCTCGACGGACATACGCCAGCGCTCCGCGGCGTCGCGGGCGATCGCCTCGCCGGCCGGCGATGCGGCCTCGTAGACCACCCCGCGAACCGGCGTGTCGACGAGCTTCTCGAACAGCATCCGCAGCCGGCCGCCGTGCAGGTCGGCGTCGGGTAGGTCCCCGAACAGCCAGATCAGGATCGTCACCGCATGCAGCGCGTCCATCAACGTCCCGACGCGGTCGGGATCGCCGATGTAGGGCTCGGCGCCGGAGGCGGCGATCGCGTCGGCGCGCGCCGCGTCGCGCGTCGTCCCACGGACCGCGTGGCCGGCCGCGACCAGCTCCCGCGCCAGCTCCTGGCCGCGGCAGCCGCAGCCGACGATCAGGACCCGCGCCACTCGCGGTCCTCGCGCACGCGCGCCTGGATCTCCTCCTCGCTGATCTCCGGCGCACCGCGCCGTCGCTTCAGCTCGTTCTGCGCCTCGATCATCTGGGCGATGTCGTCGACCTCGTTCTGCGCCTCCGCCTCCGGGGAGCGGGTCGGCTTCCAGTCGAGGATGTCGAGCGCCGACCGCTTGGAGAACATCCCGAGCGCCAGCACGAGGAGGATGAAGAACACGAGGGTCCCTCCGAACACGACCGTGAACGCGTCGCCCATGCCTGGGGATAGTGTCACGGGCATGGACTTCGACCTGACCGACGAGCAGCAGCTCATCCGTGAGACGGCGGCCACGTTCGCCGACCGCGAGCTGGCCGAGCGCGCCCGTGAGAACGACCGCAACAGCCACTTCGACCTCGAGCTCGTCTCCAAGATCGCCGACCAGGGGTATCTCGGGGCGATCGTGCCGCCGCAGTACGGCGGCGCCGGCCTGGACTACGTCACGTACGCGATCGTGGTCGAGGAGATCGGCCGCCACGACTCCGCGATGCGCACCGTGATCTCCGTCCAGACGTCGCTCGTCTGCTCTTCGATCCTGCGCTGGTGCTCTGAGGAGCAGAAGCAGCAGTACCTGCCCAAGCTGTGCTCGGGCGAGTGGCTCGGCTGCTTCGGGCTGACCGAGCCCGACACCGGCTCGGACGCCGCCAATCAGAAGACCCGCGCGCGCAAGAGCGACTCCGGCTGGGTCCTGAACGGCAACAAGATGTGGATCTCGCTCGGCACTCGCGCGAACGTCGCGATGATCTTCGCCCAGACCGACCCGGAGAAGAAGCATCGCGGGCTCGCCTGCTTCCTCGTCCCCACCGACACCCCCGGCTTCTCCACGCAGGAGATCCACGGCAAGATGGGCCTGCACGGGATGGTCACCGCTTCGATCGCGCTCGACGACGTCGAGGTCCCGGACGACGCGCTGATGGGCGAGGTCGGCGACGGCTTCAAGATCGCGATGAGCGCCCTCGACTCCGGCCGCTACTCGGTCGCCGCCGGTTGCGTCGGCGTCTGCCAGGGGTCGCTCGACCATTCGGTCGCCTACTCGAAGGAGCGCGAGCAGTTCGGGCGTCCGATCGCCTCGTTCCAGCTCGTGCAGGCGATGATCGCCGACATGCGCGTCCAGACCGACGCGGCGCGCCTCCTCGTGTTCCGCGCCGGCTTCCTCAAGGACAAGGGCCGCCCGAGCACGACCGAGACGTCGATCGCCAAGCTGTACGCGACCGAGGCGGCGCAGAACTGCTCGCACCTGGCGATCCAGGTGCACGGCGGCTCCGGCTACGTCGACGACCACCCGGTCGAACGCTACTTCCGCGACGTCCGCGTCACCACGCTGTACGAGGGCACGTCGCAGATCCAGAAGCTGATCATCGGGCGCGCCGAGACGGGCATCAACGCGCTCGCATGAAGGTCGTCCTGATCACCAGCGGCGAGCGCGGACGCCGGGAGACGTCGGTGAGCGAGCGGGTCGCCGCTCGGCTGCCGTGAGGATCGCCGTCGCGGGCGCCGGCACGATGGGTGCGGGCATCGCCGCGCTCGCGGCCGGCGCGGGACTGGAGACCCTCCTGTACGACCCCGACCCGGCGGCGCTCGCCCGCGCGCCGGAAGGGCCGGAGCGGATCTCCGACCTCGGCGACCTCGCCGCCTGCGAGCTGGTGATCGAGGCCGCACCGGAGGATCTCGCGATCAAGCGGGCGCTGTTCGGGCGGCTCGCCGAGATCGTCGCCGGGGAGTGCGTGCTGGCGACCAACACGTCGTCGTTGAGCGTGACCGCGCTGGCGGCCGGCGTGCCCGGCCCGGAGCGTGTGGTCGGCATGCATTTCTTCAACCCCCCGGCCAAGATGCGCCTGCTCGAGGTCGTCGCGGGCGACGACAGCCGGCCGGTCGCGCTGGCGACCGCTCGGGCGACGGGCGAAGAGATGGGCAAGCACGTGATCGTCGCGGCCGACGGCCCCGGCTTCATCGTCAACCGCTGCAACCGGCCGTTCTCGCTCGAGTCGCTGCGGATCGTGCAGGAGCGGCTCGCGACGCCCGAGGAGGTCGACCGCAGCTGCCGCGCCGCCGGCTTCCGGATGGGCCCGTTCGAGCTCATGGACCTCGTCGGGCTCGACGTCGGCCTGGCGGTCGCGAAGTCCTTCTATGAGCAGTCGTTCGGCGAGCCGCGCTGGCGGCCCTCGCCGCTCGTCGCCCGGCTGGTGGCGGCCGGACGGCTCGGCCGCAAGTCCGGCCGCGGGTGGTACGAGTATCCGCGCGAGCGCCCCGAGACCCCGGAGTTCTCCGGCGACGACCCGGTCCTGGAGCGGATCGTCGTCCAGCTCGTCAACGAGGCCTGTTTCGCGCTCGGAGAGGGCGTCGGCTCGGCCGAGGACATCGATGCCGGGATGGTGCTCGGCCTCAACCACCCGCGCGGCCCGCTCGAATGGGGCGACGCGATCGGCGCCGACCAGGTGCTGTCCGTCCTCGAACGCCTGCACGCCGACTACCGCGAGGAGCGCTACCGCCCCGCTCCCCTGCTGCTGCGCGCCGCGCGCGAGGGCACGGCGCTGCGCGCCAATTCTCAGCGCTGAGCAGACTTATCCGCCACTCAGAAGTGCGTCTACCCTGGACTCGATGAAGGCGCCCCTCCTCGCCGCGGCCGCCGCGGCTCTTCTTGCGGCCCCGGCGACAGCGGCTGCTGCCGTCGATCCCCCGATGTCGCTGCCCGGCGACGCCACCGTGGCCTCGGTGTCAGCCGACCACGCGACCTGGATCGTCGGCGCCCGGCCGGGCACGACGGCGCGGGCGCTGGCTGCCCGCTTCGGGGCGCGGCACATCGGGCCGCGCAGCACCGGCGGCTACACGCTCGCTCGCGGCAAGGCGCGCGCCTTCGCCTCCGCGCTCAAGCAGCGGCACCTGCTCGTCTACGCGCAGCCGAACACGCTCGGGGTGTCGCTGGCCGCGCCCAACGACCCGCTGTCCGCCACGCCCTACGACTGGCGCTCGATGGTCGCCGACCCGGCGCTGCCGATCCCGCCGGTGACCGCGACGAGCCCGCTGATCGCACTCGTCGACGCGCAGCTCGACGCCACGCACCCGGAGTTCGTGGGCGGCAACATCACGACGACCCCGACGTACCCGGTGACGATCGCCCACGGCACCGCGACCGCGTCGGTGGCCGCGGCGCCGACCAACGGCGTCGGCATCGCCGGGGTCTGGCCGGGCGCTCGCGCGCTCAACGTCCCGCTCCCGCCCGAGATCACCTGCACCGCGTCGGCCGACCAGATCACGAAGGCGATCCAGAGCGGCGCCGCCGTGATCAACATGAGCTACGGGTCCGAGGGTCTCTGCTACCCGGAGTACGTGGCGCTCCAGTTCGCGGTCGCGCGCGGGATCATCCCCGTGGCCGCGGCCGGCAACGAGTTCGCCGAGGGCAACCCGCTCGAGTTCCCCGCCTCGCTGCCGCACGTGCTCACGATCGCCTCGATCGGCCCGGACAACAAGTCCTCCTACTTCTCGAACGCGAGCGCGGCGATCGACCTCTCCGCCCCTGGTGAGGACATCCAGACCGCCGTTCCGAAGGCGCTCGACGAGGACGGCAACGGGGACGGGTACCTCGTCCAGAGCGGCACGAGCTTCGCCGCGCCGATGGTCGCGGGCGCCGCCGCGTGGGTGCGCGCCGCACGACCGGACCTCACACCCGATCAGGTCGAGCAGGCGGTGCGGCTGTCGGCGGCCGACCTCGCGCCGGCGGGCTGGGACCCGAACACCGGCTTCGGCCGCCTGTCCGTTGCCCGCGCACTCTCGATCAAGCCCCCGCCGCCCGATCCGGCCGAGCCCAACGACGACATCGTCTGGGTCGACGGGCGCGCGTTCGGCAAGCCGGACCGGCTGTTCTACAACGGCAAGGGCCATCGCCGCCTGCAGGGCCTGCTCGACGAGTTCGAGGATCCCGCGGACGTCTACCGCATCCGCATCCGCGCGCACTCGCACAAGCGGATCACCGCGAACCCGACCGGCAAGGACGACGTCGCCCTGTACGTGTACCGGCGCAAGGCCAAGCGGCTGAGCCAGAAGCCGTACAAGAAGGCGTCACACAAGCGGCGCGGCAAGACGGAGCGCATCACGCTCCGCAACACCGGCAAGCGCGAGAAGACGTTCTACGTGGCGATCCGCGTCCAGCCCGGCGCCCGCGATCTCGACGCGGGCTACGCGCTGCGCGTCGGCTGAGCCACCGCCGCCGGAGCCCACTGCTCCTCGGCGAGGTCGGCAGTCCCCTCCAGGGCAGCCGGGGTCGGCACCTTGGGGTTGTCGCGCAGGTACCACTCGGCGTCGAGGGCGGCCATGCACCCGCTGCCGGCGGCGGTGACCGCCTGGCGGTAGGTGTGGTCGACCAGGTCGCCGGCGGCGAAGAAGCCCGGCACATTGGTGCGGGTCGACTTGCCTTCGGTGACCACGTAGCCGTTCTCGTCGGTGTCGACGATGCCCTGGACGATCTCGGACTGCGGCTCGTGCCCGATCGCGATGAACGCGCCGTTCATCGGGATCTCCTGCGTCTCGTCGGTCTCGACGTTACGGACCCGCGCGCGGTCGAGCGCGCCGTCCTCGCCGGGCAGGAACTCGTCGACCACGTACGGCGTGAGGAACTTGATGTTCTCGGTCGCGCGCGCCCGCTCGAGCATGATCTTCGAGGCGCGGAACTCGTCACGCCGGTTCACGATCGTCACGTTGCAGGCGAACTTCGCGAGGAAGATCGCCTCCTCCATCGCCGAGTCGCCGCCGCCGACGATGATCGTCTCGCGGTCCTTGAAGAAGGCGGCGTCGCAGGTGGCGCAGTAGGACACGCCGCGGCCGCCGAGCTCGTCCTCACCGGACACGCCGAGCTTCTTGTGCTCGGCGCCCATCGAGAGGATCACGGACCCGGCCTTGTACTCGTCCTCGTCGACCCAGACGGTGTGCGGCTCGCCTTCGGCGGTGGCCGGCTCGACCTTGGTGACGTTCTCGGTGATGAAGCGCGCACCGAAGCGCTCGGCCTGGTCGCGCAGGTCCTGCATCATCTGCGGGCCCATCACGCCCTGCGGGTAGCCCGGGAAGTTCTCGACGTCGGTCGTCTGCTGCAGCAGGCCGCCCCACATCCACCCCTCGATGACGAGCGGGTTGAGGTTGGCGCGGGCCGTGTAGAGCGCCGCCGTGTAGCCGGCCGGGCCGCTCCCGATGATGATCACGTTCTCGACGTCGTGGTTGCTCATATCTTCTCCAGTTACCCCCTCGGGCCTCACTTCACTTTGTATAGTGTAGCGCCCAGCGCTCCGTCGTCTTGCGCAGCTGGAAGTAGGCGATGACGCCTGGGATGAGCGGCAGCCAGAACGTGAAGGCCCGGTAGACGAGCACGGCCACGACGGCCAGGCCGCCGTCGACATCGAAGGCGACGAGCGCGCCGATCATCCCACCTTCGACGCCGCCGACGCCACCCGGCATCGGCAGCAGGTTGCCCAGCATCCCGCAGAAGAACGCCTGGATCAGCACGGCCCAGGTCGGCGCGTCGCCGAATGCCTTGAAGGCCGCCCACAGCACGAGGATCTGCCCGGCCCAGAAGACGAACGCGCCGAGCAGCGCCGGGTCGCGGCTGCCGACATGGGCGATCGCGTCGCGCATCCCGGCCGACGCCGCGGCCGGCAGGTGCGCGAGCCTCGCGGCGAGCCGCCCCATCCGGCCGCCGCCTGCCACCACGCGCCCGACGCGGCGCTCCAGGTCCGTCGGCACGAGCGCGATCGACAGCCCGATCCCGAGTGCGATCACCGCCAGGATCGCCGGCACCACGGTCAGGCCGAACGGATCGGGGCCGGGGAAGATCCCGAGCCGCAGGCCGAGCCCGCAGACGATCAGCGCCAGCACGTACGGGAAGTAGGTGAGGATCAGGAACGAGAGCGTCTTGTCGGCGACCTCGCGGCGGCGCATGCCCGCACGCCGGAGCGCCCACGCCATCAGCACGAGCCCACCCGCCCCGCCGACGGCGAAGATCCGCGAAGCTGCCAGGCCGGCCATCGTGATCTCGTAGCTCTCGCGCCAGCCGATCGGCTCGCGCGTCTCGGCGCGGCCGAAGACGCCGCGGAACATCATCACGTAGCCGGCGAACATCGCGAGCGTGAAGGCGAGCGCGAGCAGCATCCACCACGGGCTGCCGTCCTCGATCCGGTGCCACGTGTCCTGCAGGCCCGCGAGCTGCGGCAGGAGGTAGTACAGCGCGGCGAGCGAGGCGGCGAAGAAGCCGCAGATCACGAGCAGGTTGCGGCCGCTGACCTGCAGCCGCGCTGGGGCGACTTCGTTCTGGTCGTCGTCTTCGGGCGGCTCGGGGTTCCCCGACCGGACCGGTGCCGAAGACGCATCTCTCATGCGCGCGCCCGAGCCTCGATCGCCTGCACCACGTCCGACACCCGCCGCGCAAGCGGTTCGGCCGCGGGAGCTCCAGCCCGGACGCCCTCCGCGAGCGCGAGCCCCGCCATGAGGTCGACCACGTAGTGCTCGCCGAGGTAGACGAGCGCGGTTCCGAGGAGCGCGGTGTAGGTCCAGCCCAACAGGCCCGCGACGCCACCTGTCTCGGCCAGAACGTGCGCGGCCGTTACGGACGTGGCGAAGTGCAGCGACGGCATGGCAGCAAGCGGATTTCCTCCCAGGACACCGTACAGAGGGGCCCAGCCGGACCGCCAGAACTGCTCGCCGTACTCGACCATCATGCGCCGTAGCTCGGGCGTGCGGCCGTCCTCCATGTGGCCCTCGACGGCGGCGTACCAGGGCGGAGCGGTCGGGATCGCCCAGTAGCCGATCAGCCCGATGTCGAACGTCGCGTAGATCCGTGCGGCGCCGCGGTTCATCCGCTCGGGGTGGCGCAGGATCAGGTACAGGACGGTCCCGTGCGGGAACGCGAACCAGACCCAGTGCGACCAGACGAGCAGCTTCTCCCAGGCGCGGAAGCGGCCCGGGGTGCCGAGCGCGCGCTGCAGGCGCAGCGTCGGCGTCATGCCGCCCCCGATCAGCTTGTCGATCTTCACCGGGTAGGCGACCTTCACCCGTCGCGCGAGCCTCACGGGATCGTCGTAGGGCATCTTGTAGGCCGCGATGTAGGCGAACATCTGCAGCAGGCAGGTGAAGAAGTCACGCGTGCGCGAGCGCGGCACGAGCACGCACAGTGCCACCGGAGCGGAAGCGGCCGCGGCCATCACCACGGGAGGCCGCAGTTTCAGGCGGCGGCGAACGAGTGGGGCCGCCACGCCGGCGGCAAGCGCGGTGAGGGCGGCCGCACGGACGGCGGTCGAGCGGCGCACGGCGCCGGAGAGTAGTGCGCGCGCAAGACGGTCGGCATACGGCTGCCCGTATAAAACGTCCCGTGCGTGTAGCGGTCACGGGCGCGGCAGGGTTCATCGGCAGCGCGGTCTGCCGCCGGCTGGCGGCCGACGGCGACGAGCCGATCGGCGTCGATCTCGCGGGCGCCGACCGGCGCGCCGACATCTCGGACGCCGCCGCGACGGTCGCCGCCCTCGGCGGCACCGACGCGGTGATCCACGCCGCGGCACTGGTCTCGGAACGCGGGCGGATGGACGACTTCGTGCGGATCAACGTCCGCGGCACCCGCAACGTGCTCGACGCGGCGGGCTCGCGCCGAGCGGTCGTGCTCGCCTCGGTGGCCGCGTGGGGCTACGAGTTCACGCGCGAGCTCGACGAGGACGCGCTGCCGCGCCCCTGCGGGATCCCCTACATCGACACCAAGGGCGCCACCGAGATCCTCGCGCTGCGGGCCGGGGCGACCGTGATCCGGCCCGGTGACGTGTACGGGCGCGAGTCGCAGCCGTGGGTCGTCCGGCCGCTGGAGATGCTGCGGCGCGGCCGGTTCGTCCTGCCCGCACCCGGCGACGGCCTGATCACGCCCGTGTACGTCGACGACCTCGTCGACGCGATCGTGCGCGCGCTGCGCGAGCCGCGCGCCGCCGGCCGCGCCTACACCGTGTGGGACGGCACATCGGTCACCGCGCGCGAGTTCTTCGGCTACCACGCGCGCTCTCTCGGCCAGGGCGAGGTCCGCGTCCTTCCGGCGCCGCTGCTGCGCCTCGCGGCGCGGGCGATCGGCGCCGGGCCTGCCGCCGTCACGTTCGTGTCCCGCCGCGCGACATTCCCGAACACGCGGGCGCGCGAGGAGCTCGGCTGGGAGCCGCGCTTCACCCTCGAGCGCGGCATGGCAGCCTCGCTGGGTGATAGGACCTGAGGCCATGGAGACCGTGAAGCTGGACCGGCGGGGCGGCGAGCTGCGGATCACGCTCAACCGCCCCGACGTGATGAACGCCTGGGACAAGCAGTTCGGCCTCGACCTGCTCGCGGCCGTCGAGCAGGCCGCGAGCGACGACGAGGTCCGCGCCGTGGTCATCACCGGCGCCGGGCGGGCGTTCTCGTCGGGCGCCGACCTGCGCGCCGGCTTCGACCCGACGCCGGAGGGCCATCCGGACGTGCAGACCGTGCTGCACGAGCGCTACCACCCGATCATCGTCGGCATCCGCCGGATGCCGAAACCCGTGCTCGCGGCGGTCAACGGCCCGGCGGTCGGGATCGGCTGCTCGCTGGCGCTGGCCTGCGATCTGATCGTCGCGCGCGAGTCGGCCTACTTCCTGCTCGCATTCGTGAACATCGGGCTCGTGCCCGACGGTGGCTCGTCGCTGCTGCTGCCGGAGCGGATCGGCCTCGCCCGGGCGACCGAGATGGCGATGCTCGGCGAGCGCATCGGCGCCAAGCAGGCGCTCGAGTGGGGACTGGTCAACCGGGTGGCGGCCGACGCCGAGTTCGAGGGCGCGGTGGACGAGCTCGCCGCGCGGCTGGCGGCCGGACCGACCGCCTCCTACGCCGGTGCCAAGCGTCAGTTCAACGAATGGCTGTTCGCGCGGATGGACGCGCAGCTCGATCTCGAGGCGTCGATCCAGCAGCAGGCGGCGGCATCGGGCGACTTCCTGGAGGGCGTCCAGGCGTTCCTCGAGAAGCGGCCGCCGGACTTCAAAGGGCGATGACCGGCCGCTTCCCGGCCTCCCGTCCATATACTGCCGACGCCGTGGCTCGTGACCCGTTTAAGACCCGGCGTCGCCTCCGCGTGCTGGCAGTCGCGCTGCCAGCCGCCCTCCTGGCAGGCCTTGTGCTCTCGCCTGTCGCGTCGGCCGGTTGGTTCCTGCCGGATTCCGCCGGATCGCCCAACGCCGACGGCATCAGGACGCTCTACATCCTGATCGCGCTGGTCGCGCTGGTCATCTTCATCGCCGTCGAGGGCCTTCTCTTCTACTCGCTGTTCAAGTACCGGGCGCGCAAGGGCAACGTCGCGGCCCAGATCCACGGCAACACGCAGCTGGAGATCGGCTGGACCGTTGGCGCGGCGGTGATCCTGGTCTTCCTCACGGTGTTCACGTTCGTACTGCTCGACGACATCAAGAATCCGGCGCCGTCGCAGATCGACGCGCAGGGCCAGCCGGTCGCCGCGGCGCATCCGCTGTACGCCTCGACCGACCAGCCACCGGTGCCCGGCGGCAACTCGATGAACATCAAGATCATCGGCCAGCAGTACTCGTGGAACTTCCAGTACCCGCGCCTCGACAACAAGCGGGTCTACGCCTACAACGACCTCTACGTCCCGGTCGGCATGACCGTGACACTCGACATCGAGTCGGTCGACGTCGCGCACTCGTGGTGGATCCCGCCACTCGGCGGCAAGATGGACGCGATCCCGGGCTATACGAACAAGAGCTGGTTCCGGATCCCGGTCGACGCGATCCCCGAGGGTCAGGACAGCGTGGTCTACAAGGGGCAGTGCGCCGAGCTGTGCGGGCGTAACCACGCCGACATGCTCGCTCGCGTGATCGGCCTGCGGTACGACGATTGGAAGGCCTGGTACGACGGAAAGGCGCAGCAGTTGCAGCAGGCTCAGGACGACGCGGCGGCGGAGCGCAAGAAGCTCAACGCGGAGGAGGGCCAGTAATGGCCGTCATCCCCGCCCGCCCCCAGATCATCGCCCACGAGGTCGACAAGCCGCGCCGCGGCTGGACCACGTGGCTGACGACCACGGATCACAAGAAGATCGGGATCCTCTACCTCTGCACGGTCCTCGTGTTCTTCGTGCTCGGGGGCGTTGAGGCGCTGCTGATGCGGATCCAGCTCGGCGTGCCGGAGAACACATTCCTGACGCCCGAGAAGTACAACGAGATCCTCACCATGCACGGGACGACGATGATCTTCCTGGTCATCGTCCCGGTCTGGGCGGGCTTCGCCAACTACTTCCTGCCGCTGATGATCGGCGCGCGCGACGTCGCGTTCCCGCGCCTGAACGCCTGGTCGTACTGGATGTACCTGTTCGGCGGCCTGGCGCTGTATGCGTCGATGTTCTTCACGCCGCCCGAGGCCGGCTGGTTCTCGTACGTCCCGCTGTCGCTGAAGGAGTTCACGCCCTCCAACGGCCAGGAGGCGTGGATCTACATGGTCCACCTCACCGGCCTGGCGTCGATCCTCGGCGCGATCAACTTCATCGCGACGATCCACAACATGCGCGCGCCCGGCATGGGCTGGGGCCGCATGCCGCTGTTCGTGTGGACGATCCTGATCTACTCGTACCTGATCGTCCTGGCGCTGACGTCGCTGGCCGCCACGGTCACGATGCTGCTGCTGGACCGCAACTTCGGGACGAGCTTCTTCAACCCCAACGACGGCGGCTCCGCGCTGCTGTGGCAGCACCTGTTCTGGTTCTTCGGGCACCCCGAGGTCTACATCCTCGTGCTGCCGGCGTTCGGGGTCTGGTCGGAGGTCATCCCGGTGTTCGCCCGCAAGCCCATCTTCGGCTACAAGGCGATCGCGGCGGCGACCGCGGCGATCGCCTTCCTCGGCATGCTCGTGTGGGCGCACCACATGTTCGCGACGCCGATGAGCACCGTCGTGCTCGCGTTCTTCATGCTCTCGAGCTTCCTGATCGCGGTGCCGACGGGCGTGAAGATCTTCAACTGGATCGCGACGCTGTGGCGCGGCACGATCGAGTTCCGGGTGCCGCTGCTGTTCGCGGTCGGCGGTGTCGGCACGTTCCTGATGGGCGGTATCACCGGCATCTTCCTCGCCGTTTTCCCGGTCGACTGGCAGCTGACTGACACCTACTTCGTCGTCGCGCACTTCCACTACACGGCGTTCGGCGCCGCTGCCTTCGCGATGATGTCGGCGCTCTACTACTGGTTCCCGAAGATGACCGGCCGGATGCTGTCGGAGGGCATGGGCAAGGTCTCGTTCTGGCTGTTCCTGATCGGGTTCCACTGGACGTTCCTGATCCAGCACTCGGCGGGCCTAGACGGCATGCCGCGACGGATCTACGAGTACTCGTCCGACGCCGGCTGGAGCTTCATGAACCTGTTCTCGACGATTGGAGCGTTCATCCTCGCCGGGAGCATCCTGCTGACGATCATCAACGTCACCCGGTCGTTGAAGCACGGCGCGATCGCCGGGCCGGATCCGTGGAAGGCGAACACGCTCGAGTGGTTCACGCCTTCGCCGCCCCCGGAGAACAACTTCGACGTGGTCCCGCGCGTGCGTTCGGTCGAGCCGATGAAGGACATCCGCCGGCAGATCGAGCGCCAGTCGGGCGTCCCCCAGAAGTTCGAGGCCGGCAAGCCGATGGTCAACGCGTAAATGGAAGCCTCGCGCGCGACCACGACGACGGCTGTCGAGCTCGGCGGTGTCCGCCAGGTCGTGGCCGACTACGTCACGCTGACCAAGCCGAAGGTGCAGCTGCTGCTGCTACTGACGACGGTCACGACGATGTACGTCGCCGGCGACCCGTCGGTCTCGCTCGTGCTGCTCACGCTGCTCGGCGGGTCGCTGTCGGCCGGTGGCGCGGCCGCGGTCAACCACTACTGGGATCGCGACATCGACGCCCAGATGCCGCGCACCGCCAACCGCCCGGTCCCGTCCGGCCGGATCTCACCGCGGGCGGCGCTGCTGTACGGGCTCGTGCTGCAGGTCCTGTCGTTCGCGCTGCTCGCCACGACCGTGAACACGCTGGCCGCCTGCCTGGCCCTGTCCGGATTCCTCGGCTACGTCTTCATCTACACGATCTGGCTCAAGCGCCGGTCGCCGCAGAACATCGTCATCGGCGGCGCCGCGGGAGCCGTCCCGCCGCTCGTCGGCTGGGCGGCCGTGACCGGCGGGCTCGACCCGGCGGCCCTGTACCTGTTCGCGATCGTCTTCTACTGGACCCCTCCGCACTTCTGGGCGCTGTCGCTGCTGATGAAGAAGGAGTACGAGCGCGTCGGCGTGCCGATGATGCCCGTGGTCCACGGCGAGAAGGAGACCCGCCGCCAGATCGTGCTCTACACGATCCTGCTCAGCGTCTTGACCCTCCTGCCGGTCGTCTTCGGCTTCTTCGGCTGGCTCTACGGCGCCATCGCGCTCGGCCTCGGCACGGCCTTCCTGGTCCTCGCGCTGCGGCTCCAGCGCCGCGCCGACCGCGCCAGCGCGCTCCGCACCTACCTCTTCTCGCTGGCCTACCTCGCGGTGCTGTTCGCCGCGATGGTGGCTGACGCGCGCCTGATCTCCTAGCTCCGCGCGGTCTCCAGCCCCTGCGAACTGCGGCTGGGTGGGGAGGCTGAGTTGTGTGCCTGGTCGGCGTCCCTGGCGCCTTTTGCTTCCTATGGGAGTAAAAAGCGCCAGGGACCGCGAACGCGGTCGGCTCCCTCGCCTCCCCACCCAGCCGCAGTTGACGTTCGTCAGGGCCGCGCCGGAGGCCCGAGATACCGGACGACCACGGCCAGCGCGTCGTCGGTGCCCTTGCCGTGCCGCTCCAGGATCCGCTCGGCGAGCTGCTGGGCCGGCATCCCCGACTCGATCGAGGCCGAGTAGTCGGCAGCGACGCCGTCGGTCGCGAGCACGACCGCGTCGCCCGGCTCGAGCGGGATCGTCCCCACGCGGACGCGCGGGAGGTTGTAGCCGACCACGCCGCCGAGGACGACCGGGGAGTCGAAGCGTGCGGTCGGGTCGTCGCCCGCCCGCATGAACCGGGCCTCGACGTTGCCGACCCCCGTCCACCGCATCGCCCGCTCCGCGAGGTCGAACCACGCGAGCGTCATGACCGCGCCGCGGGTGTGGCGGAGCTCCTGATGCACCGAGTCGAGCAGCTGCTGGGGCGGGAACTCGACCCGATCGTGCAGAACCCGCCCGGCCGCCTCGGCGGCGTCGGCGGCGGCATCGCCGTGTCCGAGGCCGTCGATCACGGCGACGAGCCCGCCCTCGGCTCGAGGTGCGAACACCGCGAGGTCGCCGGAGCGTCCCTCTCCTTCGTGCGCAAGCCCCGCCACGCCGCGCTCGAGAACCAGCGGCCATGTTCCGGTCATGCTGCGCGTGCGTTCGGTCGCGCCCACATCACGAGCGTGACCGTCGTCCCCTGTCCCGGAGCCGTCTCGATGTGGAAATCGTCGACCAGCCGCCGGGCGCCGGGCAAGCCCAGCCCCAGGCCCCCGCCGCTGGTGTAGCCGTCCTGGAGCGCGAGCTCGATGTTCTCGATGCCCGGGCCCTGGTCGCGAGCGATCACCTGGATCCCGGTTCGGCCGCGATCGTCGCGGACCACGCTGAGCAGCACCTCGCCGCGGGTGGCGTACGTGGTGATGTTGCGCGCGACCTCGGAGATCGCCGTGGCGAGCAGCGTCTGATCGGTGCTGGTGAGCTCCAGCTGGCCGGCCATCTCGCGGGCCTGCTGGCGGGCCGTGACTACGTCGGCGTCGGATTCGATCGGGATGACCGACTGCGGCTCATCCGCCACCGTCGCCGGCCTCCTTCCGGGGCCGCTGGAGCAGCGCCAGCCCCTCCTCGAGGTCGAGGGCCGTCGAGACGTCCTCGAAGCTCATGCCGAGCTGCACCATCGCGAACGCGACCTCGGGCTGGATGCCGACAATCACCGTCTCCGCGCCGCGCAGACGGGTCATGCGCGAGATGCCCTGGAGGGAGCGCGAGACGAACGAATCCATGACGTCGAGCGCCGTGACGTCGACGATGATCCCCCGGGAGCGGTGGCGCGTGACCTGGGCCATCACGTCGTCGCGCAGCTGCAGGACGTCGGTGTCGGTCAGCGCCGCCTGGATCGTGGCGATCAGGAACGGCCCCTGCTTGAGGATCGGGACGGCCACTACTGCATCGGCACCGCGTCGAGCCCCGGCGTCTCCATCGAGACCTGGTAGCCGAGCAGGCGCTCTGCCTCCTCGATGCCGCCCTGGAGGTCGCCGACCGCGTTGACCTTCGAGAGGTCGACGCCGAGCGTGACCAGCGTCTGCGCGATCTCCGGCGACAGGCCGGTGATGATCACGCTGGCGCCCATCAGCCGCGAGGCGTCGACGGTCTGCACGAGGTGGTTCGCCACCGTCGAGTCGATCGTCGGCACACCGGTGATGTCGATGACGACGACACGGGCACGGTTCGCGCGGATGCCGCGCAGCAGCTGCTCGGTGAGCTGGCGGGCGCGCTGGCCGTCGAGCACACCGATGATCGGGAGGATGAGCAGGCGCTCGCGGACCTGGAGGACCGGGGTCGAGAGCTCGCGGATCGCCTCCTGCTGCTGGCGGATGACGCGCTCGCGCTCCTGGACGAAGTTGACGCCCACGGTGTTGGCGATCCGGTTCGCCGCCGGCTCGTACGCGTCGAGCACCTTGTTCAGGTAGTCGAAGTCGGTCTGGTACTTCTGGAACAGCGACCGGGCCAGCACGTCGCGCAGCAGGAGCACGATGCCGAGCACCTCGTCGGTCTCGACCCCACGCGGGATGATGCGCTCGGACAGGTTGCGCGCGTAGTCCTGCAGCGCCTCGACCGAGCCGGTCTCGAGCACCTCGACGTAGTTGTCGTAGACGGAGGTGGCCTCGGAGAAGATCTCCTCCTGCGTCAGCGCGGTCAGCAGCCGCGCCTCACCGATGCGCCGCGCCCACTCCTGGCGCAGCTGCGTCCGGTTGGCACGCAGATGCGCCACGAGCTCGCTGAGCAGGTCGGCATTGGACGCCGCATGTCCGTCCGTGGCCGTATCCGTCGGGTCAGCCATCTAAGTCCTCCGTTGCTGGGGCGCGCGAAAGCATATGGATGTCGTCGACCGCCGTCGGCCCGAGGACGAGGACCGCCATGTCGTCCCGCAGGCGGCCTTCCGAGGCGGCGAGCACGGCCGCCTCGACGCGCTCGGCGACCACGTCGGGAGGCAGGCCGCCGGCGGCCGACAGCAGCTCGGTCAGCTCGGCGTGGCCGAACACCTCGCGGCGGCGGCGCCGGACCTCGGTGACGCCGTCGGTGTAGAGCACGAGCACGTCGCCCGGGGCGAGCTCGATGCTGACGTCGTACAGGTGCGGCTCGATGTCGGTGCCCAGGAGCGTGCCGAGGCGGCCGACCGGCTCGACGAGGCCATTCGGGTGGACGACCAGCGGCAGCGGATGGCCGCCGCAGGCGAGGTCGACGCGCATCTTGCCGTCGCCGAGGCGCAGGTGGGCGTGGGCGACCGTGCAGAAGCGGCCGTCGGCCCGCTCGCGCAGCGCCTTGTGCAGGAGCGCGAGCACGCCGCTGGGCCTGGCCTCGTAGGTCGCGCCGGCGCGCAGCGTGTGGCGGGCGAGCGCGGTCACCGCGGCCGCGTCCGGCCCCTTGCCCTGGACGTCGCCGATCAGCGCCGCGTAGGCGCCGCCACCGGCCTCGTAGAGGTCGTAGAAGTCGCCGCCGAGCTCGACGCCCTCGCCGGCGGGCCGGAACCGCACGGCCGCCGACAGGCCCGGCACGATGGGCAGCGCGCCCGGGCGCAGCGACCGCTGCAATGTCTGGGCGATCGTGCGCTCGCGCTCGTACAGCTGGGCGTTGGAGATCGCGATCGAGGCGAGCTGCGCGAGCTGGGTGAGGATCGTGTCGTCGCGCGCCGTGAACTCGCGGTCGCGGCGATCGACGATCTCCAGCATGCCGAGCTCGCTGCCGCGCGCGGTCAGGCGCACCGACAGCCGCGCCGGCTGCGCCTGGCCGTCGGACAGCCGTGGCGGCGACGTCGCGGTCAGCGGCCGCAGCCGTGGGTCGGGCGCGTCGATCGCCACCGTCGCCCGGTCGCCGCCGAGCAGCGTGCGGGCGGCGTCAGCGGTCAGCTGGAGGATCTCCTCGACGGTCAGCGACGAGTTGAGCGCGATCGAGACGTCGGCCAGCGCCCGCAGCTGCTCGACGTGCTCGTGCTCGATGCGGGCGACCTCGCGCACCTCGCTGTAGCCGCGATGCACGCTCTCGAACATCGACAGGCTCTCGCGCAGGAAATTGGCGGACGCCTGGAGCGTCTCCTCCGGCGGACTGCCGGTTCCGAGCGCCGCGCGCACCGCCGCATGGTGCGCCTCGGCGAGGTCGAGCACGCTCATGTGAGCCGCCACCGCCTGACGCCCGAGGTCGTACGCGGCGTCCAGCTCGCGTTCGCTGCCGTCCGTCAGGTAGGCGGCGAACGCACTCGCATACAGCGCCGGGAGATCCGGCGCACCGCTCGAGCCAGCCTCCGACACGGCCGAAAGCCTACGGGGTGCCGCGCTAATGGTGCGAGTGTTCCAGCGGGAGAGCGTCGATGTCGCGGCGCACGTCCCGAATCCAGCGGATCGTCGTCGCGAGGAAGATGATCGCCCCGAAGCCCACGAGCCACCACGAGAGCGTCAGCGACACGATCGTCAATGCGAGGGCCGCGGCGTTGATCAGCGGCAGCGCGCTCGGCTCCGGCATGTGGACGTGCTCGCCGGCCGGCGGGACGGTGCCGTATTCCTCGGTCTCGCTCATACCCCGTCGTAGGCCAGGGCGGCGACGAAGGTGAGGGCGAACATCAGCAGGCAGATGACCCCAACGATCAGCGCGAGACGGATGTTCCGGCGCGCGAGGCGACGATCCATGGCGGCGGAGTCTAAACGGCGAACGCGCAGGAACGTCGCACCGCCACGTTTTTGCCGCAACGTGTGATCCATCGAGGGTCTACGCGCCGTAGAAAGTACGTGCCGACTCAACGACCCAGCACCGTCCGTCTGCGCGCCAGCCTCCTCGAGGAAGCGAATGCGATCGTCGCGCATGAGTACGCCTCGGAGCTCTCGCTGGACGACATCGCGCGCCGTGTCGCGTCTTCCCGACGCCAGTTGCAGCGCGCCTACGCCGAGATCGGCGGGACCACGTTCCGCGATCACCTCACGCGCGTCCGCATGGACCGCGCGGCTGAGATGCTGGCCTCCCAGACCCTGACCGTGCGTGAGGTCGCGCACCGCGTGGGCTATCGGCAGCCGGCGCAGTTCGCCAAGGCGTTCCGCCGCCACCGCGGCGTGGCGCCCTCGGACTTCCGGGCGACCGCCGGACCCAACACGATCACGCACGCACAGCTGGACACGCGGGCAGCCGCCTGACGGCCTCCGGCACCTCTGTCGCTCCTCTCCCGTAGGATGCCGCGTCCATGGGCGAGGAGAGCCATGAGCGCTGAAGAACCGTCTGCGCGGGAGGGTCGGGCTGCGGTGAGGCAGATGCTCCTGATCGGGGCGATCGTGTCTGCCATCGGCATCGCCGTCGCCCTGTGGATCGACTGGTTCCCGGTCCAGGCCTCCACGCAGGGCAAGAAGATCGACACGCTGTGGGACGTCCTGCTGATCGCGTCGGTGCCCGTCTTCGTGCTCGTGGAGACGATCGTCGTCTACAGCGCGATCAAGTTCCGGATGCGCCCCGGCGAGGAGCTCAAGGACGGCCCGCCGATCCACGGCAACACACGGCTGGAGATCATCTGGACGGCGATCCCGGCGATCCTGCTCGTCGCCCTCTGCACGTACGCCTACGTCGTGCTGACCGACATCGAGAAGGCCCCCGCGGCCGAGGCGATGAACGTGCGCGTCGTCGGTCAGCAGTTCACGTGGACCTTCTACTACAAGGGCGAGGACGGCAAGGAGATCGCCTCGCCGCGCCTGTACCTGCCGGCCAACCAGCCCGTCTACTTCACGGTCCAGTCCAGGGACGTGATCCACGACTTCTGGGTCCCGGCCTTCCGCGTGAAGATCGACGCGGTGCCGGGCATCGACACGCACCTGCGGGTCACCACCAACAACAAGCTCGGCGAGTACCCGGTGGTGTGCGCCGAGCTGTGCGGGCTCGGCCACTCGACGATGCGCCAGAGCGCCTACGTAATGTCGAAGGCCGACTTCGACAAGAAGTTCGCGGAGCTGCAGCAGGGAGCCGGCAAGCCGGCCGGCGGCGGTGGCGGCGGCGGCGAGGAGACCGACGGCAAGACGCTCTTCACGCAGGCCGCCCAGCCGGCGTGCGCGTCCTGTCACACGCTCAAGGACGCAGGGTCCACCGGCACCACAGGGCCGAACCTCGACGAGGCGATCCCGAAGCTCGACGATGCGTTCATCAAGCAGTCGATCCAGGATCCGGACGCCAAGATCACCGCGGGCTACCCGGCGGGGATCATGCCGCGCTACGGTGAAACACTGTCCGACGCGCAGGTGGACGCGCTGGTGAAGTACTTGAAGGAGGTGGCAGGCAAGTGAGCAGGGTCCGAGCACCGGGTCTGATTCGCGGCGGCGTGTTCTTCGTGATCGGGGTGCTGTTCGCGGCCGCCCTCGTCCTGCTGGTCCGCGACCTGTACGGCTTCGAGAGCTTCGACGGGGGCCTCACGACCAAGGCCCAGAACGGGATCCTGCTCGTGTCGCTGTTCTCCGGCTCGCTGTTCTTCCTGGTCGGAATCGGTGCCTTCGACTACTGGTTCTATTACTTCTCGGGCAAGCCGACCCGGCCCGAGGACCACTCGAGCCACGGCGCCTACTCGTGGCGCGACTACTTCCGCGTCAACACCGATCACAAGGTGATCGGGATCCAGTACGTCGTCACGTCGTTCTTCTTCATGCTGATCGGCGGTCTGCTCGCGATGGTCGTGCGCGCCGAGCTCGCCGCACCGGGCAGGCAGTTCGTGGACTCGGACGCCTACAACGGGCTATTCAGCGTCCACGCGTCGCTGATGATCTTCCTGTTCATCATCCCGGTGTTCGCCGGGCTGGCGAACTTCGTCCTGCCGCTGATGATCGGCGCGCCGGACATGGCGTTCCCGCGGCTGAATGCGCTGTCGTACTGGATGCTGCCGATCGCCGGCACCATGATGGTCGCGTCGTTCCTGGCTCCGGGCGGTTCGTTCGCGACGGGCTGGACGGCCTACGCGCCGTTATCCACCGACGTGCCGATAGGCCAGATGTTCTTCACGATCGGGGTACAGTTCGCGGGCGCCTCATCGATCGCCACGGCGCTGAACTTCCTCGTGACGATCATCACGATGCGTGCGCCCGGCATGTCGTTCTGGCGCATGCCGTTGCTCGTGTGGGCGAACTTCTCGACGTCGCTGCTGGTCGTCATCGCCACGCCGTTCATCGCGGCGTCGCAGTTCTTCGTCCTGCTCGACTACGCGCTCGGCTTCAACTTCTTCAACTGGTGGAAGTTCGGGGACGTGCTGATGTACCAGCACGTCTTCTGGTTCTACTCCCACCCGGCCGTCTACATCATGATGCTGCCGGGCTTCGGGATCATCTCCGAGGTCATCTCCGTGAAGGCGCGCAAGCCGATCTTCGGCTACCGGATGATGGCGTTCTCGCTGCTCGCCATCGTGCTGCTCGGCTTCACCGTGTGGGCGCACCACATGTTCGTGTCCGGCATGCAGAGCTGGATCCGGATCCCGATGATGGTCACGACGGCGATCATCGCCGTCCCGACCGGAATCAAGATCTTCTCGTGGCTGGCGACGCTGTGGCGCGGCGTGATCCATCTCGACACGCCGATGCTGTTCGCGCTCGGCTTCCTGACGATGTTCACGCTCGGCGGGATCTCGGGCGTGATGCTCGCGATGGTCCCGCTGACGATCCACGTGAGCGACACCTACTTCATCGTCGCCCACATCCACTACGTCCTCTTCGGCGGCTCGCTGTTCACGATCTACGCGGGCGTCTACTACTGGTTCCCGAAGATGACGGGCCGGATGTTCGACGAGGGCATGGGGAAGCTCCACTTCTGGCTCACCTTCGTCGCGTTCAACGCGACCTTTGCTCCGATGCACCTGATCGGCGTCCAGGGCATGCCGCGCCGCGTGGCCGACTATCCCGAGCAGTTCGCGGGCTGGAACCTCTTCATCTCGCTGTCCTCGTTCGTGCTCGGCCTGTCGACGCTGATCTTCGTCTACAACATGGTGGCGTCGTGGCGCGGCGGAGCGCGCGCCCCGGCCAACCCGTGGCGTGGCCTCACGCTCGAATGGCAGGTCTCCTCGCCGCCGCCGGTCTTCAACTTCGATCGCGTGCCGACCGTCGTCGGTGGCCCATACGAGTACGGCGTCCCCGGCGCCGTCCACGGCATCTTCCAGCCGCCCGCGGTCGCGCGCGAGAAACAGCCAGCCGGGTCGCCGGCTGAAACGAGGGAGAACGAGTCGTGACGAAGATCCTGGTGCTGGCCAACGAGACGATCGGTGGCCGGAGCCTCATCGAGAAGGTCCAGGAGCGGCACGGCCCCGACGTCGAGTACTTCGTCGTGGTGCCGCGCGCCCGGCCGCGGCGCGGGAACGTCGTCTACGACGAGGCCGTGCGCGACATGGCGCAGGTACGCGTGGACCTGATGAAGGCCTTCATGCGCGACAACGGCATCAAGGGCAGCGGCGAGGTCGGCGACCCCGACCCGTTCCTGGCAGCGACCGACGCGGTGGCCGCCGAGGGCATCGACGAGATCCTCGTCTCCACGCTGCCCGCCGAGACGTCGGGCTGGCTCAAGCGCGACCTGCCCGAGCGGCTGCGCGAGTCGACCGGCCTGCCGGTCGAGCACGTGGTGTCGGACGTCATCGGCGAAGGCCTGCCGTTCGACGTGACGCTCGTGGCGGCGAACGTCACGGTCGCGTCCGAGGAGCTCCACAGCCGGCTCAAGCAGCTGGCCGACGACAGCCCGCACCGCTTCATCGTCGTCATCCCGCAGGATCACGCCCTCGGGACCGCGGTCGCCGATGCGCGCGAGCGGCTCAAGCAGCTCCTCGACTCGCTGCGGTCCGAGGGGATCGTGGCCGCCGGCATGATCGGCGACCCTGACCCGTACACGGCGATCATGAACGCCGTCGACTACTTCTACATCTCGGAGATCGTGATCTCGACGCTGCCCGAGGCGAGCTCGAAGTGGGTCGCCGACAAGCTCGTCGACCGCGTCGCGAGCGCGTCGAACAAGCCGGTCGAGCACATCGAGTCCGGTGTGGGGGCAGGAGCCGCCTGATGGAGGCCGCTGCCCTGGAGCACGGGCACCACGAGCATCACGGACCGCCCGAGGCCCACCGCTCCTCGCGGGTCGACCACCGGACGCTGGGGATGCTGCTTTTCATCATCTCGGAGATCATGGTCTTCGGGGCCTTCTTCACGGCCTACTTCTTCATCCGGGTCGTGGGCGCGGCGCCGTGGCCGGCGACCGGGACCGAGCTGCCGAAGCTGATCGCCGGCATCAACACGCTGGTGCTGGTGTCGTCGTCGTTCACGATGCACTGGGCGCTCGAGAGCGTCAAGTCCGACAACCGGCTCGGGCTCAAGGCCGCGATGGTGTCGACGTTCGGGCTCGGCGCGACGTTCCTGTTCGTGCAGATCAACGAGTACGTGCACATCGGCTTCTCGCCGCAGGACAGCGCCCAGGGCACGATCTTCTACGGGCTCACCGGCCTGCACGGCGCGCACGTCTTCATCGGCCTCACGCTGCTCGCGATGGTCACGATCCGCGCGTTCCGCGGGCATTTCTCGTCCGAAGAGCACCACGGCGTCGAAGTGCCGGGCATCTACTGGCACTTCGTCGACGTCATGTGGATCGTCGTCTACACGACCGTCTACATCCTGTGATCAACCCGCTGCGCTCCGAGCGCGAGGCGTTCCGCGTCCTGCTGTACGCCATCGGAGTCGCTGCCGTCGTCATCCTGCTGGCGCTCCTCATCCAGGCGCTCTTCTAGAACGCCACACCACAAGGGCACGCCGCGACGAGGCGCGAGGCGCTGCTCACTTCACCGTGAGCTTGCCCTCCATGCCGCCCTCGCGGTGGCCGGGCACCGAGCAGTAGAACGTGTACTCGCCGGGCTTGAGGTCGACCTGGACCTCCGACGTGCCGCCGTTCTTGACGACCTGGCCCTTCTCGTCGACCCCGTTGCCCTCGATCGAGATGTCGTGGTCGATCGATGCCTTGTTCTGCGACTTGATCGTCACCTGGCCGGGCTTGGCCGTGGCGTTGGCGAACGTGTAGGCGAGCGCGCCCGACGGATCGGCCGGGATGTCGAGCTCGCCGTTCTTCTCGGTCGCCGTGCCCTTGGCCTGGCCGCCGCCGACCTGGGCGAGCGCGCCGGTGTCCTTGCCCTGCTGGGCGGCCGCCGAGGCCACGTACGCGGCAACGTCCCGGGCGTCCTCGCCGGTGACGAGCTTGGCCGGCATCAGCGGCAGCTCCTTGCCGGTCACCGGGTCGTGCTGCGGGAGGATTGCCGGCTGGAGGATCTGGCGGTGCACGAGGCCCTCGAACGTGTCCTGGCCGAAGCCGTCCTGGCGGGCGCGCTGGAACGCCTCGTCGAGGTTCGGGCCGACGACGCCGGTCGAGTTCGCGCGCGCGAGGACATGGCAGGCGCCGCACTTGGCGACGAACTTCTCCTTGCCGTTGACCACGTTCGCGCCCGAGCTGCTCAGCGAGCAGCCCGTCAGGCCCGCCGTGGCGGCGAGCGCTGCGACGAGCGCGATCGGTATGCGCACCCCACCTCTCCTCATGGAGCGCGGAATCCTAACTGTTGACCCCGATGTCGGGCGCTGGCCGCGGCAAGCCGTCCAACTCACCGCGCGCGGCGGCGATCACCGAACGCGCCACGCCGCCCCATGAGTAGTGCTCGCGCGTGGCCGCCACGATCGCCTCGCGGGTGGCGGCGCGCAGGTCGGGCGCGGCGGCGAGCCAGTGCGTAAGGTCGTCGGCGAGCTCGGTGACCGCACCGGGCCCGACCGTGAAGGTCAGCCACGGGACCGCCTCGTCGGGCGCGGCGGCGCCCAGGGTGCGCGCGACCTCGGCCATGCCGGAGTGGTTGGCGACCACGGGCAAAGCGCCGCAGGCCGCGGCTTCGGCGGCCACCATGCCGAACGCCTCGGGGAACGTGCTCGGCATCACCATCGCCTCGGCGGCGGGGAGCACGTCGATCAGCTCGGCGTGATCGAGGCGGCCTGCCCAGGCGATGCGATCCGTCATGCCCCGCGCACCGGCGCGGTAGGCGTCTGCGTCGACCCCGTCGAGGAAGGCGGCGAGGTGGGGCAGCTCGGCACCGTTCTCGGAGCGCAGGGCGCGGGCGGCGTCGAGGTCGTCGCGCTCGAGATCGCGCGCGAGGCCTTCCAGCCCGGTCCGGAACGCTCCGAACCCGACGATCAGGAGCCGCGCCCGCGGTTCGGCGGCCAGTACGAGCGGCCATGCGGCCAGCAGCAGCTCGACGCCCTTGGAGGCGATCAGCTTGCCGACGTAGGCCACGAGGCGATCTCCGGGCTCGATCGTGGCGAGCGCGGCGGCGGCCTCTCCGGGCGAGCGGGCGAACGAGTCGCTCCCGCCGCCGCCGTCCGCCCCTGCCAGAGCCCCTTGCAGTCTCTCCAGTCCCGCGCGTGCCTCGGCCGGCTCGCGCGGCGCGAACCGCGCCACATCCACGCCAGGCGGGCCGAGCCGTGTGCGATCGGTGACCGTCGGGTCGTCCATCTCCGCCCACAGGCTCTCCGCGGTGTGCCGCGAGCCGACCAGGATCCCGCGCGCGCGGGCGAGGCCCTCGGCCGCGTACGGCTTGAAGCGCGGGAACGGCTTGACCGTGTATTCCAGCGCGCTGCCGTGGATCTTCACGGCGTACGGAGTGTCCGCGAGCGCGCGCGCGAGGATGACCGGACCCATCACGAGGTGGTTGGCCAGCGCGACGTCCGGCGCCACGAGCGCGGCCACCTCCCGCACGGCGGCGACGTTGGCGTCAACGTAGCGGTCGACCTCTGCGTCGGACAGATCAGGGAAGGGCCGCGCGTCGACGCCCTCGTAGCGATCGGCCACGTACAACGGCAGCACGCCGCCGATGTCGGGCCGGTAGACGGTCGCCCGGACCGGCTCGCGGCGGGTGGTGAGCATGAGTTCACCGGAGTCCCAGTCCCCCGCGGCGTCGACCCATTCCTGCGCCAGCGGGTCGCGGTCCTGGCACAGCATGTGGACCTCGTGGCCGCCGTGCACGAGCGCCGCCGCCAGCTCCGTGTTGTAGACGTTGGAACCGGTACCGGCGAGCAGGTAGCCATGAAAGATGAGCACGCGCACGGCGGCTGACTCTACGGGGCAAGCCGTCCCGACCCGCTGCTAAGGTCACGCCGCGATGGCTTCTCAGACCTACCGTCTGCGTGCCCCGTCGTCGGGACGCGAGCTGCTCGTAGCTGCCGAACCTGGCCGCGTGTACCGCGACCGTGACACGGGCGAGGAGCTCGAAGTGGTGGGCAAGGTGCTCCCGCTTGAGCCGTCGCAGTCGCGCCTGCCCTGGGCCGTGGAGACCCTGCGGTTCTGTAACTGGTGCGACCAGCCGGCACAGAAGGATCTCAACGACTGCCCGACGTGCGGGCGGCGCATGTCCGCGCTTCCTCGCGTCACGGAGGAGTGAGCGATATGGGCGCTCCGCGCCTCGCAGCGATCATGGCCGCCGGTCTTCTCGCGCTCGTCGCCGCCGGTTGCGGCGGCAGCGACACCGAGGCCCCGCAGGTCCCGGGTCCGCCGGCCGAGGTGGCCATCCCCGAGTCCGCTCAGGCGCCCACAGCCGCGGCGTCGGCGAACAGCAACAGCAGCTCGAGCAGCAGCGACAGCAGCTCGTCCGACAGCAGCACGTCGTCGGACAGCTCCTCGAACACCGACAGCACGACGTCGGGTAGCACGGGCACCGCCACCGGCGATACCGGCAGCGGCGGCTCGACGGCGCCCAGCACGGGCACCCCGACGAGCACTGCCACACCGCCCGCGGGTTCGAACGCGCAGCAGTTCGAGGACTTCTGCGCCCAGAATCCCGGCGCCTGCTGATTCGTCCAGTTTGCCGCCTTAAGCCTCACGGCGCATCAAGCGCGCCGTGCTGCCCGCCGATACATCTGGTGATCCAGGGAAGGCTGAGCCGTACTCGATTCCACCGCACGCCGGCACGGAAGCACCGCGCCTGAACCGCTACACCGCATCGCGCGCGCCGCGAGCAGCGCGCGTACGCCCGAAGAGCTCGCGGACGGGGTAACCGGAGCGCTGCGCGACGCGCTCGCCGTCGACCAGGTGCACCTGTTCGAGGTCGCGCAGGACCACTGCAGCGGCGAGGCGATCGTCAAGGGCCACGGCACCGACTATGAGATGGTGCTGGGCGAAGGCCCGTCCGGGGTCGCGCTCGTGGTTGCCAGCGGCGAGCCGCTCAACGTCTCGGATGCGCGTAGCGGCACGGTCCGCCCTGAGCTCGTCGCGCGCTTCAACGTCGCCTCGGCGGTGTTCGTCCCGCTCGTCCAGGACGGCGACGTCCGGCGCGTCGCGATCCTGATCTCCGAGGCGGCACGCGACTTCACGCCGGCCGAGGTGGCCGACGCGCTGGCGCTCGCCCACGTCGCCGCCAGCGGCTTTGCACGGCTCGACGCCGAGCGCCGCCGCGCCGCCCGTGCGGCTCAGGACCGCGCGCTGGTGCGCGCCGCGCGGGCGCTGAACATGTCGCTGGAGCTGCAGGAAGTCCTGCGGACGCTGGCGCACGAGGCCGCCGCCGCCGTCGGCGCGGACATAACCGGCGTCTACCTCGGCAACGGGCGCGACGGCGGGGTCGCGACCGCCGGCTACAACGTGCCCGACGAGTGGCACGGCCTACAGGTCGCTCCCGGCGAGGGCGCCGCCGGCACGGTCCTGCTGAGCGGCGAGAGCTTCGCCACCAACGACTATCAGCGCGACGTGACACGGCCCGGCCACCCGGTGATGGGCAAGTTCAAGACCGCGATCGCCGTGCCCATGGCGTGGAACGAGGAGCTCAAGGGCGCCCTGTCGGTCGGGTGGACGTCGATGCGGCGGCTCGAGGAGGAGGACCGGCGGACGCTCGAGGCGATCGCCGACCTCGCCACCGTTGCCTGCCACAACGCCGAGACCTACCACCAGGTCCAGCAGGCGGCCCGCACCGACGCGCTGACCGGGTTGCTCAACCACGGCGCGATGCAGGTCCGCGTCCGCGAGGAGATCGCCCGCGCGCGGCGCGACGGCGCCCCGCTGAGCTTCGTGATCATCGATCTCGACGACTTCAAGCGCGTCAACGACGTGCGCGGGCACCAGGCGGGCGACGAGCTCCTGCGCCAGGTCGCCGCCGTCCTGCACGGCGAGCTGCGCCCGTACGACGTGGTCGCCCGCTACGGCGGCGACGAGTTCGTGCTCCTGCTCCCGGGCAGCGACGAGAACGACGCGTGCATGGTCGCCGAGCGTGTGCGTGACGCCGTCGAGCGCGAGCAGGTCGGCGCGTGCTCACTGGGCGTGGCGGAGTGGCACGAGCCGCTCGACGCCGACGGCCTGCTCGAGCACGCCGACCGCGCGTTGCTGTTGGCCAAGCGCACGGGCAAGGGTCGCGTCGCCGTCGCCAACGCCGATGTCGAGCGCGAGCTGGCGATGATGCAGGCCCAGCACGGGTCACCTGCCGCCGTGCAGGCGCTCGCCGCCGCGATCGAGGAGCGCGACAACTACACGAACGAGCACTCCGAAGAGGTCGTGCACATGGCGCGCGGCGTCGCGATGATCCTCGGCCTGGCGGCCGAGCAGGTCGAGCGGATCGCCCACGCGGCGCTGCTGCACGACGTCGGCAAGCTCGCGGTGCCGGACGAGATCCTGCACAAGGGCGGGCCGCTGACGCCCGAGGAGTGGGCGGTGATGGCCGAGCACCCGGTCGCGGGCGAGCGGATCCTGCTGCGGATTCCCGACCTGGCGGCGATCGCCCCGGTCGTGCGACACGAGCACGAGCACTGGAACGGCTCCGGTTACCCGGACCGCCTGCGCGAGCGCAAGATCCCGATCGGCTCGCGGATCATTCTCGTCTGCGACGCCTACCACGCGATGCTCACCGACCGCCCCTATCGCGCGGCGCTGACCGAGGAACAGGCGGCCGCCGAGCTGCGCGCCTGCGCCGGCCGGCAGTTCGACCCGGACGTCGTCGAGGCGTTGCTCGACCTCCTTGGCCACGACCGCCCCGACGTGCCCGACCGCTCGCAGGGCGTGCGGATGCCGGCGGCGCCGCCGCCGCCGATGCCACAGCGCCGCCGCTAGGTCTTCGGCTTCGTCGGCGCCTTCGGGTTCGTGATCAGCGTCGCGCTGTAGGTCAGGCGCGCCCGGTACAGGCAGCGGTACTGCACGCGCTGCCCCATCTTCGTCTGGGCGGTCTGGACCGTGGTCTTGTCGCACTTGCCCTTGGGCCGGCTCGCCCGCCAGGACGACCCGTCGTTGAGCAGCTGCGTCAGCGCCGGCGCCCACGTCGGGACCGTCAACGCCACGACCTGGCCCTTCTTGACCGCGATCGACGTCGTCAGCGGGAACTGGACGCGCGTGCCGAAGTAGGGCGCGAGCTTCTCGATCGGCGTCTGGCCGATCACACGGTGGTAGAGGTGCTTGGCGCGGCGCAGGATCGTCAGGCCCGCGGACGACTCGCCGAAGTTGCCGTCGAAGAAGTCGGTCTGGCGCTTGTCAGGGGCGCCGAGGTTGATCGTCCACGCGACGATCCGGCCGTCGGCAGGAACGATGTATGTCGCGCGGCTCTTGAGGACCTTGGCCTGATAGCCGGTCGTGCGCGACACCGCCTGGCACGGCGTGGTCGGGCACGTCGGCGCGGCCTGCGAGGCCGTGCCCCCGATCTCGATGATCCGCGCCGAAGCCGGCGCGGCGCAGACGAGGAGGGCCAGCACAGCGCCGGCGGCGATGGTTCTCATGCGTAGGAGCATCCCGGCATTCAACACGACGAACCGGCCGGGGTTGTGGTGTGACTCGGGACCTCCGTTCGGCGCGCCCTTGATGGGCGCCGAAGTGAACCTTGATTCAGAGCTTCGTGACGTTTATCGCCTTCGGGCCCTTGTCGCCCTGCTCCTCCTCGTAGGTGACCTTCGCGCCCTCGGCCAACGACCTGTAGCCGTCGCCCTCGATGCCCGTGAAGTGGACGAACAAGTCACGGCCGCCCTCGTCGGGCGTGATGAAGCCGAAACCCTTGTCGTCCGAGAACCACTTGACCGTCCCGGTACCCACAGATACACCCCACTTGCTGCCACGTCGCGAACCCGAGCCTCGCGCCGCACTGGACGATGACCGGCGGGTTGCCGGCCCTGACGTGCAGAACGTATCCGGGTTGCGAGTCGGCGTGCAAGCGCTCCTTAACCCGTCAGTTGCTGCGCCACCGCGGCGATCTCGTCACGGTTCCCCGGCGCCGGCACCCACGGGAGCCTCAGGGGGTCCGTGTCGTAGCGTGGGATGACGTGGACGTGGAAGTGGAAGACGGTCTGCCAGGCCGCTCTCCCGCACGAGTTCAGGAGGTTCACGCCGTCAGCGTCCAGCCGCTCCTTGGTACGCCGCGCGAGCTTCTGGGCCATCCGCGCGCAGGCCTCGAGATCCTCGGCCGGGACGTCGAGCAGGTCCGTGCTGTGCTCGCGCGGGATCACGAGTAGATGCCCCTTCGTGGCAGGGTTGATGTCCATGAAGGCGACGGTGCGCTCGTCCTCGTCCACGCGCGTGGACGGGATCTCCCCCGCGACGATCTTGCAGAACAGGCAATCCGGGTCAGCCATGCGCGGAGGGTATCCGCACGACCGTCAGGCCGGCCCGCTGCAGCGCTTGATCGCGGCGCGCGTCCTCGGCCATGGTTCTCGGCCGTTCGTGGCCCGAGCCGTCGATCTCGACGACCAGGTTCTGGTCCGGCCAGTAGAAGTCGACCTCGATGCCCTCCACCCGCTCGTTGACCCGCGGCTCGCTGGTGATCTTCGCGACGTCGACCCGCGGCTCGCTCGTGATCTCCGCGCGGAACTGGTCCTCGAGATCGGATCTGGTGCCGGCGCTGCCTGAGGCATGGGCTTGTAGGGCGGCGTGGAGGTTGCTGAGGTCGCGCCCGGGGGCTCGCCGCATCGCCTCTCTGGTTGCTTGTTCGCTGAACAGGTTGCGGAACGCCGCTTCGTGGATGACGTTCGCGAGCTGTGCGGCGGTCAGCGTGGCGGCGAGGTCGACGAGCGTTCTCGGCACGGTCGTGATCGGGATGCCTCGGTACCGCGTCACGTCTCTCGGGTCGAGCGTGCGGCACCGGTGAATCTTGATGCCGGCGCGCGGCCCTCTCTGGCCCGGCGTGATGACGTACGCGATAGCCTGAACACGAGAGAGGAGAGAGCGGACGGTGGGTGATAGCGCCTCCAATGCCTGGGTGGCCGTAGACGCCTCGACGGCGCCGACGCTCCGCGCGCAGGAGCTGCGATTCGCGTGGGAGCTCTTCCTGGGCGATGACGACGAGGGCGAGCCGCAGGTCCGCGAGCCGATCGCCGACTCGTGGCGCCGCAGCGTCGCCGCCGGCGTGGACCCGACCGGCGCGCACCTCGCCCCCGTGGTCGCCGACGAGCTCGAGGTCGGCGAGCGCTACACCGAGCATCCGCTGAGCCGGCACGCGTCGCTGATCCACGCGTGCCTGTCGGAGATGGCCGAGGAGGCCGGGTACCTGATCGTGATCAGCGACGCCGACGGCGTCCTGCTGGCCATCGAGGGCTCAGGCGCCGTGCGGCGGCGCGCCGCCGAGATGATGAACTTCGCCGAGGGCGTGCTGTGGAGCGAGGGCGGAGCCGGCACCAACGCGATCGGCACCGCGATCGCCGCCAACCACGCGGTGCAGGTGTTCGGACCGGAGCACTTCAACGAGCCCGTGCAGCGCTGGACGTGCTCGGCCGCGCCGATCCACGATCCCGACACCGGCGCGCTGCTCGGCGTGATCGACCTCACCGGCGACTTCAGCACCGTCCATCCGCACAGCCTCGCCGTGGCGACCGCGACCGCGCAGGCGGTGGAGACGGCGATGCGCCTCGAGCAGCAGGAGATCGACGCGCGGCTGCGCAACCGCTACGGCGACCGCGTCGCCGCCGCGCCCGCCAGCCGTGCGCTGGTCGCACCGTCCGGCCGGCCGATCACCGCACTCCCCAGCACCTGGGGCGCCGCTCGCCGGCTGCACGTGCCCGCCGGCGGCGGGTTGCTGATCCTGCCGTCGGGCGCCCAGGCCGTCGCCGAGCCGGTCAACAGCGCGCACGAGGCGTTCGTCGTGCACGCAACCGAGAGCAAGCGCGCGAAGCGAGCCGCCCCGTTGCTGACGATCTGCATGCTCGGCCGCGACCGGGCGAAGCTGCGCCTCTCGGGCAATGAGACCGAGGTGCGGCCGCGGCTCGCCGAGATCCTTGCCCTGCTGTGCGCCAACCCCGCCGGCTACAGCGCCGAGACCCTCTGCGCCGGCCTGCACGGCGACGGCGGCAGCCCGGGCAGCGTGCGCGTCGAGGTGAGCCGGCTCCGCAAGCTGCTCGGCCCGTGGATCGACACGGAGCGCTACCGGCTCACGTGCGACGTCGACAGCGACGTCCGCCGCGTCGAAGGGCTGCTCGCGGCCGGCCGCGTGCGTGACGCCGCGGAGCGCTACCCAGGCCCGCTGCTCCCCAGCAGCGAGGCGCCCGGCGTCGTCAAGGAGCGCGAGCGGCTCGAGCGCTGGCTGCGCCAGGCCGTGATGACGTCCGACGACGTCGAAGCCATCTGGGCGTGGGTCCAGACCCCGTCGGGCGACGACGATCTGCCCGCCTGGAAGCGGCTTCTGACCGCGCTTGCGTTCCACGATCCGCGCCGTGCCCGCTGCGCCGCCCGCGTCGGCGAATTGCGGCGGGAAGCTGCAACGGACATGTAACGCCGCAGTGGTGCACTGCGTGTCGTGCACCACCGTGGGCTGAGCACCGCACGCGCTGCGCTGAACCTGACCTGGATGCTCGCGCGCGCCCCCGAGGGCGTCCGCGCCGACGAGGTCGCCGCGCGCCTGAACAAGAGCGTCTCGACGGCCTACAACCTGCTCAACAGCCTGTGTGACGAGCACGTCGCCGTGCGCGGGCCCGGCGGCGTCTACCGGATCGCGCCGGAGTTCAAGCACGCGGTCGCCAGCGACGGCGCGAGCGAGGACTTCACCGGCATCGTCGACGACCTGCTCGCGCGCACGCACAAGCGCGCCTACGCCGCTGTGGTCCGGAACGGCGTCCTGCGGATCGTGCTCGAGAAGGGCATGCAGGGCATGCCGAAGCTGCCGGGCATGGACCCCGAGATCCGCGACAACGCGCACGCGCTGGCGCTTGGCAAGGTCGTGCTCGCGCACTCGCCGCCGGAGGCCGTCGACCGCTACATCGCGAACGGCCTGCGGCCGTTCACGCCGAACACGATCACCGGCGCCGACGAGCTCCGCCACGAGCTCCACGACATCCGCCGCACCGGTGTGGCGGACGAGCGCGAGGAGTTCGACGGCGACTTCTGCTGCCTCGCCGCGCCGATCCTCGACCAGCGCCGCCGCTTTCTCGGCGCCGCAGGCATCTCGATGTCCCGCCGCGCCTTCAACCAGGAGCACGACGCGCTCGCGGAGACCCTCCGCGACGTCACCAGATTCCAGCCATCTACGGATTCCCGCACCGTTCTTGAACCCGCGCGCGAGCCGACCCTAGCGTCGGCAGGAAGCCACGAAAGGGGGTGTCGGCTTTGAGCCGAGCCAGCATTACGAAGGCACACCAGAAGATCCAGGAGCTGTCCTGGGAGCCCACATTCGTTGAGCCGGTCGACAAGTACCCGACCGACTACACATTCGAGAAGGCGCCCAAGAAGGACCCGCTCAAGCAGGTCCTGCGGTCCTACTTCCCCATGGAGGAGGAGAAGGACAACCGCGTCTTCGGGGCGATGGACGGGGCGATCCGCGGGAACATGTTCCGCCAGGTCCAGCAGCGCTGGATGGAGTGGCAGAAGCTGTTCCTGAGCATCATCCCGTTCCCGGAGATCTCCGCCGCTCGCGCGATGCCGCTTGCCATCAACGCGGTGCCCAACCCCGAGGTCCACAACGGGCTGGCCATCCAGATGATCGACGAGGTCCGTCACTCGACGATCCAGATGAACCTCAAGCGGCTGTACATGAACCACTACATCGATCCGGCCGGCTTCGACCTGACCGAGAAGGGGTTCGCGAACTGCTACGCCGGCACGATCGGCCGCCAGTTCGGCGAGGGGTTCATCACCGGTGACGCGATCACCGCCGCCAACGTCTACCTGACGATCGTCGCGGAGACGGCGTTCACGAACGTCCTCTTCGTCGCGATGCCGGGCGAGGCGGCGGCGAACGGCGATTACCTGCTGCCGACCGTGTTCCATTCCGTCCAGTCCGACGAGAGCCGCCACATCTCCAACGGCTACTCGATCATCCTCATGGCGCTGGCGGACGAGCGCAACCGGCTGCTGCTCGAGCGCGACCTTCGCTACGCGTGGTGGAACAACCACGCGGTCGTGGACGCCGCGATCGGGACGTTCATCGAGTACGGCACCAAGGACCGCCGCAAGGACCGCGAGTCCTACGCGGAGGCCTGGCGCCGCTGGATCTACGACGACTACTACCGGTCGTACCTCGTGCCGCTCGAGAAGTACGGGCTCACGATCCCGCACGACCTGGTCGAGGAGTCCTGGAACCGGATCATCAACAAGGGCTACATCCACGAGGTCGCGCAGTTCTTCGCGACGGGCTGGTTCGCCAACTACTGGCGGATCGACGCGATGGACGACGACGACTTCGAGTGGTTCGAGTTCAAGTACCCGGGCTGGTACGACAAGTACGGGCGCTGGTGGGAGAAGTACGGCGAGCTCTCGAAGAAGAACGGCCACAAGCCGATCGCGTTCGAGGCGGAAGCCAACTACCAGTATCCGCACCGTTGCTGGACCTGCATGGTGCCCTGCCTGATCCGTGAGGACACGGTGATGGACGAGGTCGACGGCCAGGTCCGCACGTACTGCTCGGAGACCTGCCACTGGACCGACAAGGTCGCGTTCCGCCCGGAGTACGAAGGTCGGCCAACCCCCAGCATGGGCCGGCTCAGCGGGCAGCGCGAATGGGAGACCCTGCACCACGGCAAGGACCTTGCCGAGATCATGCAGGACTCTCTCGGGTACGTCCGCGACGACGGGCACACGCTCATCCCGCAGCCGCACCTGAACCTCGATCCCAAGGAGATGTGGACGCTCGACGAGGTCCGCGGGATCACCCTCAACAGCCCCAACGTGCTCCTCAACGAGATGTCCGAAGAGGAGCGCGAGAGCCACATGGCCGAGTACAAGCGGGGCGGCCCGGGTGGCCGTCCGGCGGCGGCCGCCTAGCCAGCGACAACGGGGAGCCGGCATCGGCGTGCCGGCTCCCCAGCGTTCGTCATGGGAAACACGCACACTGTTCGGTTCGAGCCTGTCGGCCTGGAGATCGAGGTCGACGAGGACGAGACGATCCTCAACGCGGCCTTCCGGCAAGGGCTGATGCTCATGCACGGCTGCAAGGAGGGTCAGTGCTCGGCGTGCAAGTCCTTCCTGCTCGACGGCGACGTCGACCTCGACCGCTACTCGACCTTCGCGCTGCCCGACTTCGAGGAGGCCGAGGGGTGGACGCTGCTGTGCCGGGCGCATGCCTACTCGGACCTCGAGATCGAGCTGATCAACTACGACGAGGAGATCCTGCACTCGGGCACGCCGATCCGCACGGTGACGACCCGCGTGGAGGCCGTCGAGGAACTCACGAGCGACATCCGGCGGCTGCACCTGCGGGTCGAGGACGACGAGCCGTTCGTGTTCAAGCCCGGGCAGTACGTCGACATCCACGTGCCGGGCCACGAGGGCGAGCACCGCTCGTTCTCGATGGCCAACACGAACCCCGGCGAGCTCGAGTTCATGATCAAGCTCTACCCGGGCGGCCGCTTCAGCGGCCTGCTCGAGGACGGCGCGATCAAGCCCGGCGACGAGCTGCAGGTCACCGGCCCCTACGGCGTCTTCACGCTTCGATCCTCCTCCCCCCGCCGGTTGCTCTTCATCGGCGGCGGCGCCGGGATGGCGCCGATCCTCTCGCTGCTGCGCTCGCTGTCCGAGACGGGCAGCGAGCGCACGGCGACGTATTACTACGGCGCCCGCACCGAGGCCGACCTGTTCCACCTGCAGGAGCTCACCGGCCTGCCGTGCGGCTTCGTACCGGCGCTGTCGGAGGACAGCAACGGCTGGGCCGGGGAGGCCGGGCTCATCACCGACGTCGTCGACCGCCTGGAGGGCGACATCGCCGAGGTCGACGCCTACGTCTGCGGGCCGCCCCCGATGGTCGAGGCGGCGATCGCGCTGCTGGAGGCCAAGGGCGTGCCCGAGAACCACATCTACTTCGACAAGTTCACGACCACCGCCGACGACTGAGAGAGGAGAGCCATGGCCACGGAGGTCAAGGAACGCAGCGTCCCGAAGCCCGTCTTCACGGACGCCGAGGCCGGCGCCCAGGAGTTCCCGTCCTGGCAGAGCCGCAACTACAACTACTTCACCCCGCGCAAGCGGCGCGCCACGGTCTATGAGGACGTCACGGTCGACGTCCAGCCGGATCCCGCGCGGCACCTGTCGCAGGGCTGGGTCTACGCATTCGCCAACGGCGACAGCGGCTACCCGCAGGAATGGACCGTCCTGAAGAGCTCCAACTGGCACGAGTTCCTCGATCCGAACGAGGAATGGGAGCAGACGATCTACCGCAACAACGCGAACGTCGTCCGCCAGATCTCGCAGAACATCGAGCAGGGCCGGCTCGCCGGCGCCTTCTCCCAGTTCAACTCCGCCTGGGTCCGCGTGCTCGAGAAGCACGTGTTCGCCTGGGCGCATGTCGAGCACGGCCTCGGCCTGCACGTCTACACGCCCGCTCAGCGCGACGCTCCGACGAACATGATCAACAACGCGATGGCCGTCGCGGCCGCGCACAAGCTGCGCTTCGCGCAGGACCTGATCCTCTACAACCTGACGCTCGCGGACGAGATCGACGGGTTCGACGGGTCGATCCACAAGAAGACGTGGCAGGAGGATCCGGCGTGGCAGGCGACGCGCGAGCTGACCGAGCAGCTGACCGGGATCCGTGACTGGTCCGAGCAGCTGTTCGCGACGACCGTCGTGTTCGAGCCGCTGGTCGGCGAGCTGTTCCGGTCCGGCTTCGTCATGCAGGTCGCGGCGCCGCACGGCGACTTCGTGACGCCCACGATCATCGGCGCCGGGGAGGCCGACGCGGCCCGCGATCAGCGGGCGGCGCGCGTGCTCTTCCGGATGCTCGCCGATGACGACGCCAACGGCGCGGCCAACAAGGAGATCATGCAGGGCTGGCTGGATGAGTACGCGCCGCGGGCCGTGGCGGCCGGGCGCACGATGCAGCCGATCTGGTCGCAGCTGTCCGACAAGGTCATCCGCTTCGAGGACTCCTTCGAGCGCTCGCGCGCGCGGCTGGAGACCTTGCTCGGCGAGATCGGCCTCGAGGCTCCCAAGGAGGTGCAGGCATGACCGAGTTCGTCTCTGACCGCACGTCGTCGAACATGGCGGGCGTCACGCTGATGAACAACCAGGTCGGCTACGTGGTCGCAGGCGTGATGCGCGGCAAGGAGGGCGTGACGGTGAGCGAGCTGCCGTCGATGATCCGCGTCGACGGCTCCAACCGGGTCGATTTCGACTACGAGGAGATCGCCGAGGCGCTCGGGTGGGACGACTTCGGCAACGACGATTTCGAAGAGATCATGTCCACCCACTACGGGCGTATGGTTGTTCTCGACGATCGGGTCTCGTTGTTCGCGAACCCGGAGGACGCGGCGGAGTACATCGGGTTCGACCTACAGCCTGTCGAGTAGGAGGAGAACTGCATGTACGAGAAGGATGGCGAGAAGTACTTCGTCTTCGATAGCCACCTCCACTTCTGGGACGCGAGTCCCGCGAACTGGCGGGCCGGCGCCGAGGAGTACGCCAAGGGCTGGATCGAGTGCTTCCACGCCTACATGACCCTCGGCCCACCGGAGACGCACTGGACGCTCGAGCACTTCCAGAAGTACTCGGCCGACGACTTCGAGAAGGACGTCTTCCAGGACGGCCACGTCGACATGGCGATCTTGCAGTCGACGTACCTGAAGGAGTGGTACACGAAGGGCTTCAACGACATCGATCAGAACGCGGCGATCATGGACCGCTTCGCCGGCAAGCTGGTCCTCAACGGCCGCTGGGACCCGCGCGAGGGTGAGGCGGGGCTGCGTCAGCTCGAAGCCGACCATGCGAGGTACGGCCTCAAGGGGGTCAAGCTCTACACGGCCGAGTGGTATGAGGGCTCGCGCGGCTGGAAGCTGACCGACCCCGAGTGCGTGCCGTTCCTGGACAAGTGCGTCGAGCTCGGCATCAAGAACCTCCATGTCCACAAGGGGCCGACGATCTGGCCGCTGGACAAGGACGCGTTCGACGTCGCCGACGTCGACCACGTGGCCACCGACTACCAGGAGCTCAACTTCATCGTCGAGCACTGCGGCATCCCGCGGATCGAGGACTTCTGCTACATGGCGACGCAGGAGCGCAACGTCTACGCGGGCCTGGCGGTCGTCGTCGGGGCCCACATGCACGCACGCCCGCGGTTCTTCGCGAAACTCATGGGCGAGCTGCTGTTCTGGGTCGGCGAGGACAAGATGACGTTCGGCTCCGACTACGCCATCTGGGAGCCGAAGTGGCAGGTGGAGGGCTTCGTCGATTGGGAGATGCCCGACCACGAGGACTTCTCCGACTACCCGCGGCTCGGCGTCGAAGGCAAGAAGAAGATCCTCGGCCTCAACGCCGCGAAGCTGTACGACATCGAGGTCCCACAGGAGCTCCAGCTGCCTGCCGAGGCCGGCACGCCGGCCGATCCGACGGCGGCGGTGGGGGTCGAGGCGTGACACTGCGCGCCCGGGTCTTCGAGGCTCTGGGCACGGTGTACGACCCGGAGCTCGACGAGCCGATCACCACGCTCGGCTTCGTCGGCTCCTGCGTCGTGTCAGGTCATGACGTTGCGGTGCGCCTGCGGCTGCCGACGCCGCAGTGCGCGCCCAACTTCGCGTTCCTGATGGCGGCGGACGCGCGTGCCGCGGTGCGTGCGGTGCCCGAGGTGCAGGACGTCACGATCGAGCTCGAGGACCACTACACGGGCGCGGAGATCAACGGCGCCGTCAACGACGGAGACGGCTTCTCGGAGGCGTTCCCGGGCGAGACGGCCGGCGATCTCGAGGCCCTGCGCCAGCTGTTCCAGCGCAAGGCGCTGGTGGCGCGGCAGAGCCGGCTGCTGTCGGAGCCGGCGACGACGCTCGGCCAGCTCACGGGACCCGATGCGGAGCGCTGTCGCGCGCTGCGCCGGGCGCTCGGGATCGACGCGTCGGACGGCGCGCCGGCGTTCGTGACCGGCGACGGGACGCCTGTGGCGGCGTCCGACGTCCGGTTCCGGCGCATGTCGTCGCTCACCGCCCTGTCGCTCGAGACCAACGGCGGCATCTGCCGCGATCTGCTCAGAAACCGAACTCGTCGGGGGCCCCGCCCAACGGGCCATTCCGTGTCGCGCGATGTCCCGTTGGGCGCCCCCGAGGGAGAGGAGGTGGCGGCATGAAGGCTGCGCGATTGCACGCCTATCACGACGCGCTGAAGCTGGAGGACGTCGACGAGCCGAAGGCGCTCGGCCCCCACGACGTGATCGTGAAGATCGGCGCGGCCGGGCTGTGCCGCACCGACCTGCACATCCAGGAGGGGCAGTGGGCGGAGAAGTCCAACGTGGTCCTCCCCTACACGCCGGGCCACGAGAACGCCGGCTGGGTGCACGAGATCGGCTCCGACGTGTCCAACGTCGAGGTCGGCGACACCGTGATCGTGCACCCGTTCATCTCGTGCGGGCTGTGCACGCCGTGCCGGCGCGGTGACGACATGCACTGCGTCAACGGGTCGTTCCCCGGCATCAACCGCGACGGCGGCTTCGCCGAGTTCCTGCTGACCAGCGCGCGCTCGGTGGTCAAGCTCGACCCGTCGCTGCACCCGACGCAGATCGCGGCGCTCGCCGACGCGGGCCTGACCGCGATCCACGCCGTCAAGAAGGCGATCCCGGTCCTCGGGGCCGGCACCAAGGCGGTCGTGATCGGCGCCGGTGGGCTGGGCCACATCGGCATCCAGTGCCTGCGTGCCTACACGCCGACCGAGATCATCGTCGTCGACCCGAGCGACAAGGCGCTCGCGCTGGCCGGTGAACTCGGGGCCGACCACACGGTCAAGGTCGACGGCACGCAGCGCGACAAGGTCAAGGAGCTCACCGACGGGATGGGCGCCGAGGCGATCATCGACTTCGTCGGTGAGAAGGGCGCCATCGAGGACGGCATCGACTTCGTCCAGGACGGCGGCTTCTACTACGTCATCGGCTACGGCGAGAACATCAACATCCCGACGATCGACGTGATCTCGCGCGAGATCTCGTTCATCGGCAACCTCGTCGGCACCTACGTCGATCTCCAGGACCTGATGACCCTGACGGCGCAGGGCCAGGTCACGCTGCACACGAGTACGTACCCGCTGGATGCGATCAACGACGCGATGGCGGACCTCGACCAAGGGCGGCTGCAAGGCCGCGGGATTCTGGTTCCGGGCTAGGAGGGCGGCATGGGCAAGCGTCTGTACTTCAACCATGAGGCGCGGCGGCTGCTGCAGGACGGCGTCGACGCGCTTGCCAACACGGTCAAGGTGACGCTTGGCCCGAAGGGTCGCAACGTGGTGCTCGAGCGGCTGGCCGGGCCGCCGACGATCACCAACGACGGCGTCTCGATCGCGCGCGAGATCGAGCTCTCCGACCAGTACCGCAACATGGGCGCCCAGCTCGTACGCGAGGTCGCGAACAAGACCTCGGACCTCACCGGTGACGGCACGACGACAGCCACCCTGCTCGCGCAGGCGATCGTGCGTGAGGGGATGCGAGCGATCGATGACGGGGCGAACCCGATGCTCCTGCGCCGGGGCATCGAGGAGGCATCGGACTGCCTCGCGGCCGAGCTGAGCCGCATCGCCCGCCCCGTGGATGGCCGCGAGGGCCTGCTCCAGGTGGCGACGATCGCCGCCAAGGAGGACCCGGTCATCGGTGAGGCGGTGGCCGAGGCGCTGGACCACGTCGGCAGCGAGGGCGTCGTGACGACCGAGGAGTCCGACACGCCGGGGCTGGCCGTCGAGTACGCCGAGGGCATGGTCGTCGAGAACGGCTGGCTGTCGCCCTACATGGTGCGCGACACCGAGCGGATGGAGACGGTCTTCGAGGACCCGCACATCCTCATGACCAACAAGCCGATCAAGCACCCGAACGACCTGCTGCCGGCGCTTGACGCCGTGATGAAGGACCCGCGGCCGCTCGTGATCCTGGCCGAGGACGTGTCCGGATCGGCGCTCGGCATGCTGGTCGCCAACAATCAACACCGGACGATCGAGGCGGTCGCGGCACGCGCGCCCGGCTTCGGCCACCGGCGCATCCAGCACCTCGGCGACCTGGCCGCCTTCACCGGCGGCACCGTGATCGCCGAGGAGGCCGGCCTGTCCCTCGCCAACGTGCGGCGCGAGCACTTCGGCAGCGCGCGGCGGGTGATCGTGACCGCCGACTCGACGACGTTCGTGGAGGGCGCGGGCAGCGCCGACGGCGTGGCCTCGCGGCTGTCGCAGATCCGCGCCGAGCTGGCCCGCGCCGTGCACGACCGCGACATCGAGATCATGCAGGAGCGGATCGCGCGGCTGGCCTCACAGCTGGCCGTGATCAAGGTCGGCGCGGCGACCGACACGGTGCGCGCCGAGCGCCTGCGACGCACCGAGGGCGCGCTGGCGGCGACGCAGGCCGCTGTCTCGGAGGGGATCGTCTCCGGCGGCGGCACCGCGCTGCTGCGAGCGGCTGCGGCGCTCGACGCCGTCAAGCTCGAGGGCGACTACGCGCGCGGCGTCGACGTCGTCCGCAGCGTGCTCGACGAGCCGCTGTACTGGATCGCCTCCAACGCCGGCTACGACGGCCACGCGGCGGTCGATCAGGTGCGCGCGATGCCCGAAGGGCACGGGCTCGACGCGCTCACGGGCGAGTTCGGCGACCTGTTCGCGAACGGCGTCGTCGACCCGGTGCGCGTGGTCAAGGCGAGCATCACGCACGCGGCGTCGGTGGCGGCGCTGCTCCTGACCACGGAAGCGCTGGTGGCGGAGGAGCTGATCGCGCAGCCCGGCGCGGTCATCGCCCCGGGCTTCGGCGACCTCGCGGAGGGCCTGGCACGGCCGTCTTCACCCATCTGAGCTGACGGAAAATCAGCGCCAGCGCTCGAGGAGGTCCTCGTCCGGGACGTCGCGGATGACGCGACCCGGAACGCCCATCACGACGCCGCGCGCCGGGACGTCGCGCGTGACCACGGCCCCGGCGGCGATGAACGCCTCCTCGCCGATCTCGACGCCGGGCGTGAGGACAGCGGCGCCGCCGATACGGCACGCCCGCCGCAGCAGCGCGCCCTGGAGCTCGAAGTCGTCGCCGTGCCGCGCCATCGTCGAGTCGTTGGTCGTGAACACACCCGGGCCTACGAACACGTCGTCCTCGATGACCGTCCCGGCCGTGAGGTAGACGTCGGTCTGGACCCGCACACGGGCTCCGATCATCACCTCGTTGTCCACGGCGCTGCCGCGGCCGATGACCGAGCCAGGGCCGAGCACCGACCGTTCGCGGAAGAAGGCCTGGTCGCCGACGATCGCCCCGCGACCGATGCGCGAACCGGCGAACACGGTGGCGCCCGCGCAGACCACGGCGCCTTCCTCGAGCACGAGCGCATCGAGAGGCGCGCCCGCCGCGGCCGAGTGCGGCGACAGCTTCGGCGGCTTCCCGACGATCGCGTGGTCCTGGATCACGCATCCCGGGCCGACAACTGTGCCCGCGTGCACGACGACATGCGCGCCGAGCTGCGCGCCCGCGCCGATCGTCGCGCCTCCAGCGACCACGCAGTACGGGCCAAGGACCGCGTCCTCCGCGACCTCTCCCCGCACCGGATCTTGGTTCAGTCCCTGCATGGCGGCGAGGCTAGCAGCGTGCGCGCCCGCTCAATCGCCTCGCCACGTGAGGAGATCGCGCCCGCGAAGCGATCCTCCTCGAGCCGGGCGATCAGCTCGCCGAGTCGCGGCCCGGGGTCGATACCGAGTTCGCGCGCGAGCTCGTCACCGCGCACCAGCGGCTCCGCGGGCTGGTCGGCGGCGGCGTACTCGAGCATCTCGCGCGCGAGTGACATGTGGGCGGCGATCGCCTCGTCGGCGTTGCGGCCGCGCGTGGCGAGCCGGTCGGCCATGGTGAAGATCGTGACCTCGGCGCTATACGGACTGGTGGCCCGGAGGTAGCGCCAGACCGAGCGGCGGTCGAGCGGGCGCTCGTGGACGAGGAAGCCGAGGCGCAGGTGGTGGAGCGTCAGCGCCGCGACGTAGTCGGCCAGCCGTTGCGAAGTGCGCAGGCGGCGCAGCACGGCCCGGGCGAGCTCGGCGCCGGCGCTGTCGTGACCGACGAACGTCACGCGCCCGTCCGGGAGCTGGCCGCGCGTCGCGGGCTTCGCCGCGTCGTGCAGCAGCGCGGCGAACCGCATCCCGCCGCCCTTCGTCAGCTCGTCGCCGAGCGGCTCGGCGAGCACGGCCGCGATGTCGGCGCCGTGGTCGCCGCGTTCGAGCGCGGCGACCGCGTCGAGCACCTCGAGCGTGTGGCCGTAGACGTCCAGGTGGTGGAAGACGTTCTGCTCCACTCCCCGCAGGACCATCAACTCGGGCAGCACGGCGCCGAGCAGGCCGACCTCGTCCATCAGCGCGACGCCGGCCAGCGCGCGGTCGGAGGTCACGATGCGCTTGAGCTCGGCGAAGACCCGCTCTGGCGCGACCTGATCGATCGCGCCCGCGTGCCGCGCGACGGCGGCGCCCGTGGCCGGGTCCAGCGACAGGTCGAGCTCGCAGACGAGCCGGATCGCACGCAGGGTGCGCAGCGGGTCCTCGGCCAGCGCAGCCGGGGAGACCATCCGCACGAGGCGCTGGTCGAGATCGGCGCGGCCGCCGTGCGGGTCGAGCACCTCGCCCCCGGCCAGCGGCTCGGCCATCGCGTTGATCGTGAAGTCGCGGGCCGCGAGATCGGCGGCGATGTCGGCGTCGCGCAACTCGACGAGGTCGACGTGCCAGCTCTGGTCGCGGCCGACGACCCGCCACGCCCCGAACGCGCCGGAGAGCTGGAAAGCGGTGCCCCCCGCCGCGCGCGCGATCGCCCGGGCGGCCCGCCGCGGCCCGCCGCGCACCGAGATGTCGAGGTCGTCGGTCGGGCGGCCCAGCAGCCGGTCGCGGACCGCGCCGCCGACCAGCCACGCCTCCTGCCCGGCCAGAGCCTCCCGCGCCGCCGCGAGCGGGGTCAGACCCCTTGAGTCTCCGTGGCTCAAGGGGTCTGACCCCTGCCGTGGTCGCGCGGCACCCGCTGGCTGATCCCGCACGTGATCTCGTAGTTGATCGTGCCGAGTGCGCCGGCGAGGTCCTCGGCGAGGATCCGCTCGTCGCCGCGGGCGCCGATGAGCACGGCCTCGGCGCCGTGCGCGACCGGTTCGGTGCCGAGGTCCACGGTGATGTTGTCCATCGAGACGGTGCCGACCAGCGGGACGCGCCGGCCGTCGACGAGGACCGACGCGTTGTTGGTCAGCCCGCGCCGCACGCCGTCGCCGTAGCCGATCGGGATCGTGCCGAGCCGGGTCTCGCGCTCGGCGACGAACCGCCGTCCGTAGCCCGCGCTCTGCCCCGGCAGGATGCGCTTGACCTCGGCGACGTAGCTGACGAGCTCGAGCGCCGGCTCGAGGCCGTGGTCGGCCGGGTTGCGGTGGAACGGGTCCATGCCGTAGATGGCGATGCCGCAGCGGACCATGTCGAACCGCGCGTCCGGCCGGCGCAGCGCCGCGGCCGAGTTCGCCGCGTGAACGGGAACGCCGGGATGGCGCGAGATCCAATCTGAGAACAGCGCCAGCTGCTCGTCGACGAACGCCTGGTCGTCGTCGGACGTGGCGAAATGGGTCATCAGCCCCGCGAGCCGGTCCCCGGCGGCCTCGACCACGCGCGACGCCTCGTCCGGATCGCGGGTGCCGAGGCGGCCCATTCCGGTGTCGAGCTTCACGTGCACGCGCAGATCGGCCGGCAGCGCGGCCACGAAGCGCTCGCGCCAGGCGACCACTTCAGCGCGCGCGGAGATCGCGACGGCGAGCTCCTCGGGCGAGAGCGCGCCCATCACCAGCAGCGGGCCGTCAAGGCCGGCCGCGCGCAGGGCGGCGGCTTCGGCGGCGGTCGCAACCGCCAGCGTCGCGGCGCCGCCGCGGAGCGCGGCCCGCGCCGCCGGCACGGCGCCGTGCCCGTAGCCGTCGGCCTTCACCACCGCGCAGAGCCGGGCCGGCGCCACCTCCGCGGCCAGGCGCGCGCAGTTGCGCTCGATGGCGCCGACATCGACGCGGGCGAGTGCCCGGACCATCTACTCCTCGGGGCCGGCGGCCAGCGCCTCGAGCACGTCGACGCGGGTCACGACGCCGACGAGGCGGCCGTGCTCGATCACCGGGAGGCGGTTGTGCTTCTTGTCCGCGATCACATGGGCAGCTTCGCGGATCGTCGCGTCGGGCTCGATCGTGATCGGCTCCGGGGTCATCATGTCCTCCGCGCTGGAGGCGAACGCCTTGCGGGCCCGTTCCTCGAACTTGGACATCGGCTCGAGGAACACGACGCCCCCCATCAGCTCGAAGTGATGCGGAAGGTGGAAGTCCTCACCCTCGTCGGACAGCACGAGGTCGGCCTCGGTGATGATGCCGACGCAGCGCCCACCCTCGTTGACGACCGGGACGCCGCTCAGGTCGTGCTCGCGCATGACCCCCAGCACCAGCTCGACCGAGTCCACGACGGTCACGCTCACCGGGTCAGCATCCATGATGTCGCGCACCGTCAGCGCCATGCGGCCCAAGATTAACCTGCAAACGCCGCCGCAAGCCGCTGGATCACGTCCGAGGCGATGACGCCGTCCGGCCCGTGTGGCTCGGCGGCGAGCTGCCCCGCGCGCACGTGCGCGTACACGGCCGCGCAGGCAGCGTGGGCGGGCGGGAGGCGCTTGGCGAGCAGCGCGCCGGTGACGCCGGACAGCACATCGCCGGTCCCGGCGGTGGCGAGCGCGGGCGCGCCGCCGCGGGAGATCGCCACCGCGCCCTCGGGCGAGCACACGAGCGTGTCGTCGCCCTTGAGCACGACGATCGCGCGCGACTGAGAGGCCGCCGCGCGCGCGTGATACAGCCGCCGCGCCTCGACCTCGCTCGAATCGACGTCGAGCAGCCGCCCGAGCTCGCCCGCATGCGGGGTGAGGACCGTCGGCCAGCGCCGCTGCGGCAGGTCCTCCGGGAACACGCCGGCGAGCGCGTTGAGCCCGTCGGCGTCGATCACCAGCGGGACGTCGACGCGCTCGAACATCTCGCGCGCGAATGCGCGTGCGCCGTCGGTGCGCCCGAGGCCGGGGCCGAGCACGACCGCGTCGGCACGGCGGATCGCCTTCAGCGCCGGCTCGACCGCCTCGGCGGTGAGCGAGCCCGCGTGGGAAGGCAGGCCGATCATCATCGCCTCCAGCAGCCGCGCCGAGAACGTCGACTCCAGATGCGCCGGGGCACCGACCGTGACGTAGCCCGCGCCGGTGCGCATCGCCGCCTGCGCGGACATCGTCGGCGCGCCCGTCAGCCCGTCGGAGCCGCCGATCACGAACACGTTGCCGGACGTGAACTTGGTCGAGTCGGCACCGCGGCGCGGGACGCCGGCGAGCACCTCGGCGCGGATGAGGCCGACGTCGGGCGCGGCGGGCGAGCCGCTCGGGATGCCGATGTCGATCACCCGCACCTCGCCCGCGTGCGCCTTGCCCGGCCGGATCCACAGCCCGGGCTTGGCCAGGTGGAACGTCGCGGTGGCGACCGCCTCGATCGCCGCGCCGGAGACCTCGCCCGTCGAAGCGTCGACGCCGGAGGGGATGTCGGCCGCCACGCACGGCGCGCTCGCCGCGTTGATCGCCTCGATCACCGAGCCGGCGGGATCGCGCGGGGCGCCGGTCGCGCCGGTGCCGAGCAGCGCGTCGACGATCGCGTGCGCCCCGTCGAGCGCGGCGGCGTCGAACGCGGCCGGAGGCTCCCCGGGGAGGCGCCGAAGCTGCTCGCCCGCGTCGCCGGACAGGGTGTCGAGCGGCCAGACGGCGAGCACGTCGACCTCACGCCCGGCCGCCCGCAGCAGCCGCGCGGCCACCAGCCCGTCGCCGCCGTTGTTGCCCTTGCCGCAGACGATCGCGATCCGTCCGGCCGGAGCCCGCTGTGCGACAACGGCGGCCAGCCCCTCCCCCGCGCGCTCCATCAGGTCCAGCGACGGGATGCCCTTCGTCTCGATCGCCCACTTGTCGGTGGCGCGCATCTCCTCGGCCGCGAGCAGCGGCTCCATCCAGCGCAGCAGGCTCATTCGGTCATCGCCACCGCGGCGGCCATGCCATGTGTATGCGTAAGCGAGACGGAGATCGTGACGCCGAGCTCGCGGGCGCGGCGCTCGGCAGCGCCGCTGAGGATCACCGAGGGCGGCTCGTCCCCGCCGCCGAGGACCTCGACATCGCGCCAACTCCACTCGCGCAGCTGCAGCGCCTTCGCGACCGCCTCCTTGGCGCAGAAGCGCGCCGCGAGGTGCATGACCGGCCGCGCGCGGGTCGCCGCATACGCGCGTTCGCCGTTGGTGAACAGGCGTTCGGCCAGCCGCGGCCGACGCGCGAGAGCGCGCTCCAGACGGTCGATCTCGAGGAGGTCGATGCCGACGCCTCGCATGCCGCGGCGGACTTTAGCCGCAAGACCCCCGTAACTATTCCGTTTTGCAGGGGTTGACGGGAGTGACTCGGATCAGGGACGGTATGCGTGACGCGATGGACCATTGTCGTATGTGGAGCTGAACACGACAGTGCGATCCTAGTGTTGTCGGACCGGATGCTCGGCGAACAAGGCTCGGAGGTGGGACAGAGGCATGACGCCAATGGAACGGACAGCGCCCAAGGCGCGAGACCAAGGCCACACGGAGTGGCGCGGACGTCCGCACCCACGGAGAGTCGAGATCATGCTGGAGCGTGAGACGCAGCGCTTGTATGCCCGCGTTGACGAGCTCGAGCAGGAGAACGCCGCACTCGAGGCCTTCACCGGCCTTGCCGCCCACGAGCTCGTGGAGCCGCTGGTGATCACCGAGGCCTACGCCGCGATGATCGCCGAGCGTCTGCACGCTGACGAACACGCCGACTCGCGGCGTGACCTCGAGGCACTCACGCGCACCGTCTCGCGGACTCGCGTCCTGCTCGAGGCACTGTTGCACGACGCACGGTCGAGCAAGCAGCAGCTCCCGCTGGGCATGGTCGATCTCGGCCGCCTCGTGGCCGATTGCCTCGATCTTCTCGCGCCAGAGGTCGTCGAGCGGGGCGCGACCGTCCACGTCGGCGAGCTGCCGACGGCACCCGGTAGCGAGGCGCTCCTGAACAGCCTCTTCGCGAACCTGTTGATGAACGCGCTGAAGTACAGCCCCCGCTACGGGGCGGAGATCTCCGTCACGTGTGAGTTCATCGACGAGTCCGCCTGGAAGATCATGGTCGACAGCGAGGGACCAACGATCCGCCTGGAGGACCGCGAGCGCATCTTCGGCGCCTTCCAGCGTGCCAGCGGTGAGCGCCGGGCGCGCGGCGTCGGCCTCGGCCTTGCGATCTGCCGCCGCATCGTCGAGCGCCACGGCGGCCTCATCGGCGTCGGTCCCGCGCCCGAGGGCGGGAACCGCTTCTACTTCACGCTGCC
>CAVUFC010000003.1:0-9461 GCA_963740605.1 uncultured Solirubrobacteraceae bacterium
AGAGTCATGCCGCGCGCGGCATGACGCTCCTTATGCCGCGCCGGTTGTTATGCCGAGCATGCCGCGTAGGTCGAGCCATGGTGCGGTGATCCTGGTGATCGGGTCGGCATAACCGCGGTCATCTGACGGAGCTTGCTCGCCGGAGTTGTCCATGTCCGGAAGAGGAGGTCGCTGTGATGAGGGATCCGTTGCGGGTTCGGGTGACGGGGCCGCTGGCGCCGTTTGTGCCGGCGCTCGTCGAGGAGCTCGATCGGCGCGGGTACGCGCGCGTGTCGGTGGCCGCGCAGGTACAGCTGGTTGCGCATCTAAGTCGCTGGATGGCGGGCGAGGAGCTCGCGGCCTACGAGCTGACGGCCGAGCAGTTGGAGCGGTTCGCAACGGCGCGGCGGGCGGCCGGCTACCGACACTTCTTGAGGCCGACGGCGCTGACGCCGCTGCTGGAATGTCTGCGCAGGTGGGAGGTGACGCCGGCGGCGGATGCTTCAGCGCCTGCCACTCCGGCTGAGCTGCTCGTCGAGCGCTATCGCGAGTATCTGCTTGTCGAGCGCGCGTTGGCGGTGGCGACGGTGCGCCGCTATGAGGCTGTCGCGCGGCGGTTCTTGGCCGAGGTGCCCGAGCGCGACGGCGCGCTGGAGCTGACCGGGCTGGCGGCGGGCGATGTCGGCCGGTTCGTGTTGGCCGAGTGCGGCCGCGTGAGCGCGGGCTCGGCGAGCAACACGGTCGTGGCACTGCGGTCGTTGTTGCGCTTCTTGCACGTCGAGGGGCTCACCGGCGGCGGGCTGGCGGCGGCAGTGCCGGCGGTCGCGCCGCGGCCTCGGGGGCTGCCGCGGGCGATTCCTGCGCGATCGGCGTCACGGCTGGTGGCCAGCTGTGACCGGCGCACGGCCAAGGGTCGGCGCGACTTCGCGGTGTTGATGGCGCTCTGGCGGCTGGGGTTGCGCGCCGGGGAGGTCTCGGCGATCGAGCTGGGCGACATCGACTGGCGGGCCGGCGAGCTGCTGGTGCGCGGCAAGGCCGGTCGCCGCGCGCTGATGCCGCTGCCCGTCGACGTCGGCGAAGCATTCGCCGGCTACCTGGAGCGCGGGCGGCCGCGCGTGCAGAGTGAGCGGCTGTTCATGCGCGTGGTCGCGCCGATCGCGCCGCTGTCCAGCGACGCGGTCAGCGAGATCGTCCGTCACGCCTGCCGGCGCTGCGGGCTGCGGGTCGTCGGCGCGCACGCGCTGCGTCACACCGCCGCGACCGAGACGCTGCGCGCCGGCGCGTCGCTGGCCGAGATCGGGCAGCTGCTCAGGCAGCAGACCGCGTTCACGACGGCGATCTACGCGCGCGTTGACCGCGCCGCGCTCGTCGAGCTGGCGCGCCCGTGGCCGGAGGCGATGCGATGAGCGCGCTCAGCGACGCCTGCGAGGAGTACCTGGCGCTGCGCCGGGCGCTGGGGTTCAAGCTCAGGCGACCCGGACGGATGCTGCCCGACCTGGTCGCGTATCTGGAGGCCGCCGGCGAGACCACGATCACCACCCGCACCGCGCTTGAGTGGGCGATGCGACCGGCCGCGCACCCGCAGGAGTGCGCGGCACGGTTGTCGATCGCGCGCGGGTTCGCGCGTTATCTGCGCGCCCTGGACGGCGTCAGCGAGGTCCCTCCGACCGACCTGCTGCCCAGCTTCAAGCGGCGGCTGGCCCCTCACATCTACTCCGACGCCGAGATCGCGGCGTTGATGGCCGCAACCGCGACGATCCACTCCCCGTTTCGCGCCGCGACGCACCACACGCTGATCGGGCTGCTGGCCGTCACCGGGATGCGGATCGGCGAGGCGATCGCGCTGGACCACGGCGACGTCGACCTCGACGCCGGCGTCATCACCGTCCGGGCCGGCAAGTGGAACGCCGCGCGCGAACTGCCCCTGCACGACACCACGACCGACGCGCTCGGCGAATACCAGTCGCTGCGCGATGCGCGCCGTCCGACGCCGACCTCGCCGGCGTTCTTGGTCTCGATGCGCGGCACCCGGCTGCTCTCCGGACACGTCCGCGAGGCATTTCGCGACCTGCGCCATCACGCCGGCCTGACCGCCCAACCGGGCGGCCGGGCGCCACGAATCCACGACCTGCGCCACCGCTTCGCGGTCGCGACGCTCGCCGACTGGTACCGCGCCGGAGTCGATGTGCCTGCGCGCCTTCCCAGATTGTCGAGCTATCTCGGCCACAGCGCCCCCGAGGCCACCTACTACTACCTGCAGGCCACGCCGGAGCTGCTGACCCTCGCAGCGGAGCGTCTCGAGCAGCTGGAGCAGCGCTCATGACGCCGCTCGCACCGACCCTTGAGGCGTTCTTCACTCAGCGGCTGATCGGCCAGCGCCGCGCCAGTCCGAACACGATCGCCTCCTACCGCGACACCTTCCGGCTGCTGCTCTGCTTCACGCACCAGCGCACCGGCAGATCGCCCTCGCGCCTGGCGCTCGAGGACCTCGACGCGCCACTGATCACGGCGTTCCTGGACGACCTCGAACAGCAGCGCGGCAACACGGCGCGAACGCGCAACGCGCGGCTGGCCGCGGTGCACTCGATGTTCAGGTTCGCCGCCCTGGCATACCCCGAGCACGCCGAGCTGATCGCGCGCGTGCTCGCGATCCAACCCAAGCGCGTCGACCGACCCGTCGTCACCTTCCTCATCGACACCGAGGTCGACGCGCTGCTGGCCGCGCCCGACCGCTCCGGCTGGCTCGGCCGCCGCGACCACGCACTTCTGCTGCTCGCCATCCAGACCGGACTGCGCGTCTCCGAGCTCGCCGGCCTGCGCCGCGCCGACGTCACCCTCGACCGCGGCGCGCACGTTCGATGCCAAGGCAAGAGCCGCAAGCAGCGCATCACGCCGCTCACTCGCCAGACCACCACGGTCCTGCGCGCCTGGTTGGCCGAGAACCCCGGCCAACCCGCCGATGCGCTGTTCTGCGCCCTCCACGGCGGCCCGCTCAGCTGCGACGCGATCGAGCGACTCGTCAGCAAGCATGCCGCCGTCGCAGGCCGCAGCTGCCCTACCCTGGCGACCAAGAAGGTCTCGCCGCACGTCCTGCGTCACACCAGCGCGATGCGGCTCCTGCACGCCGGCGTCGACACGACAGTGATCGCGCTCTGGCTCGGCCACGAGTCCACGCGCACGACCGACATCTACCTGCACGCCGACCTGACCCTCAAAAAGAAGGCGCTCGCACGGACCGCCCCGCCCGACACGCGCGCCGGCCGCTACCGCGCGCCCGACAGCCTCCTCGCCTTCCTCGACGCGCTGTGAATATGCCGACACCAACCCCGCCGAAGCCGCTCTCTGCCGGGCCAGCCGATCTCGACTCGGCATAACGACCGGCGCGGCATAACGAGCGCGGCCAGCCGATCATCGTCGACCGCTCCGTCTACCGCGAGCTGGTCAAGGCCGCGATCACGCGGACCCACGACGAGCTGCAGGCCAAGGCGGCCGCGGCGGCGCAGGAGAAGAAGGCCGCGCGCTCGAGCGCGGCGCCGTCCGACCCGCTCACCGGCGCGAAGCGCGAGCGCGACACGCAGCTGCGCGAGCTGACCGACCAGGCGCACGGCGCCAACCTGGACCTCGGCGCCGCACTGATCAACAGCCTCGCGGTCGTCGACCCGGGCGACATCGAGGTCGCGCGGTTCTTCGTCTACGCGCTGCTGGGCGCCGACTACGACAAGTCGCCGTACACGCAGACCGGCGAGCGGATCGCCCGCCTGGCGGCCGGCGGCGTGCGGCTGGTCGTCGGCGACCTGCGCGCCGACGTGACCAAGGCGCGCAAGGACGGCAGTCGCGGACGGATGCGGATCGACTACGGCGACCACCGCGACCCGCAGGCGGCGATCGCGTGGCTGTGGAAGTTCATCGACGGCGCCAAGAGCGCCGGCGAGCTCTACGGCCGCGCGCTGGTGGTGATCGCGGCCGAGCAGTACGCCACGCGGCTGGTCGTGCCGGCCAGCCAGCGGATGCCCGCCAGCCGCTGGAGCTCGCACAAGGACCACGCGGCCAAGGCGCTGCGCAAGCTCGCCGGACCGCACCTGCCCGCCTCGCTGACCAAGCTCGAGCAGGCCGTCAAGCGCGCCCACGCCGCCTACGAGAAGGCCGAGGCCGCGCAGCGCGAGGCCCAGCGCCAGGAGCCCTCGACCCCAGACCCGGACCTGGGCGAGGACGCGGCGTAGTCGCCGGCGCCGACGCGCGGGCCGACCCTGCCGCCCGAGCATGGCACGCCCTGGCGGGCGTGCGGGCGGCGGGCGATCGGCCCGCGCACCCGGCGCAGGCCACGCGAAACCAAGGAGCACCGCGATGCCGCGCCATCGACACCGCCGTCCGCTGACCGAGGCCGAGCGCGACGCGCGCCGCCAAGCCGACCGCGAGCGGCTCGAGCAGGCCGCCCGCGCGCTGTTGACCAGCGACGGCTGGCAGCGCTGGATCCGCGTCCGCGCCACCAACGGCCTGTCGCGCTACAGCCTGCGCAACCAGTGGCTGATCGCCTGCGAGTGCCACGCCCGCGGTATCACCCCCACCTACGTCGCCGGCTTTCGCGCCTTCCTCGCGCTCAACCGCTGCGTGCGCAAGGGCCAGACGGCGATCCGCATCCTCGCCCCAGTCGCCGTCAAGCAGCGCGACGACACCGGCGAGGAAACCGGCGACAAGCGCGTCTTCTTCCGCACCGTCCCGGTCTTCGACGTCTCGATGACCGACCCGCTCCCCGGCGTGGAGCCCGTCCCGCTCACGCCCCCGGCGGAACCGATCGAGGGCGACAGCCACCAGCATTTGATCGCCCCGCTCCACGCGCTCGCCCGCGAGCTCGGCTACAGCGTCGACACCCGCGCGCTGCCCGACGACGGCCCCGGCGGCTGGTGCGACCCGCAGCGCAAGCAGATCGTCATCGCCGCCGGGCCTGCCAACCGGCAGGTCCGCACCCTCGTGCACGAGCTCGGCCACGCACTCGGGGTTGCGTACGGCCGCTACGGGCGCGAGAAGGCCGAAGTGCTGGTCGACTGCGTCACATATGTCGTCTGCTCCTCCGCCGGGCTCGACGTCGGCGGCGAGTCGATCCCCTACGGATGTAAGTCAAGTCGCCTGGATCGTTCGCGGTTCCTTTGGCAGAGTTCGCGTGGGTGCGGGTGACCGCGAGCTAAAGAGCAGGACCTGGGGCCTGGTCCTGCCGCGCTGCATCGAGTGCGCGCCCCGGTGCGGCGCCCGTGCCCTGCTTGGGTCCGCTGGCTTTCCAGTCGGCGACCGATCGCTTGTAGCTGGCCTCGGCCTGGGCGACGAGATCGCGCTCGCGCTCGTCCTGGCTGCGCGTCTCCCAGATCGGGTTGGCGTTGTGCTTGCCCTGCTGAGAGGGGGCGCCGGCACGCAACTCGAGCTTGCGCAGCTTGCGGCGGTGCAGCGTGGGACGGTGGTGGGCGTAGTCCTCGCCGCGCGTGAGCAGGTGCCAGCAGAGCACCGCGATCTTGCGGGCGACCGCGACGGTCGCGATCTGCGAGCCGCGGCGCGCCTGGACGCGCTGTCCGAACGCGCGCAGCGGGCCTGGCACGCGCTTGGCTGACCACGCCGCCTCGACGAGCACGCGGCGCGCCTCGGCGGAGCCCTCCTTGCTGATGCGTCCGGTGCGCGCGGCGGTCATCCCGGACTGGCGGACCCTCGCGTCCAATCCGAGGTACCCGATCAGATGGCGGCTGGTCGGAAAGCGCGAGATGTCGCCGATCGTGGCGACCATCGTCGCGGCGGTGATCATGTCCACGCCGGGGATCGTCATCAGCCGCTTGATGTCCTCGCGCGTGAGCGAGATCTGCGCGATCTCGCGGTCGACGACCTTCAGCTCGGCGGCCAGGAAATCGAACTGACGCAGATCGCCGGCGATCGTCTGGCGCTCGTCGCGCGGCAGCTCCAGCGACGCGATCCATGCGCGGCCGCGCTTGCCGAACAGGTCGGTGCCCTTGGGCTCGACATAGAGGTTGCGCTGCAGCGTCGCGAACACGTGCGCCTTGCGCCGGCCCATGGCCACGACGATCGCCAGACGTCGCTTTGACAGCCGGCGCAGCACGCGCGTGTGCTCGTCGGGGATCCACACCGGGTCCAGCAGACCAGCGGCGAGCAGCTCGGCGAGTGTGCGCGCATCGAACTGGTCGCTCTTGACCTTCGCGTGACTGATCGCACGCACCCGGCGCGGGTTCGCGACGACAACCTCACCGACGTGCGGCTCGAGCACGCGCGCGATCGCGAACGCGTTGCCGGTCGCCTCCAGCACGACCTTGTCATCCGGCGCGAGGCTCTGCGCGAACAGCTCCAGCTCGTCACGCCTGGCCTTGATCCGGCCCGCCTGACGCGCCTTGCCGCCGTCTGAGATCGCGACGACGCAGAAGTCCTTGTGGACGTCCAACCCAACAAACCGCAACGCACACCTCCTCGATCGACAGGGGGAGGCGCCTATGGGCGAGCGACAGCTACGGATTCGTGCTCGCGGCACACGCGGGTCAGTCGCAGGGGCGGCCAGATACATCGACGAGCTCACAGCTCAAGGGAACGAGTCGGCCTGCCCACTCAGCGCACTCCCGTGAAGCCCCAACATCCGAGGCGACCGACGCTACGAACCACACCGGACGCCACGGCAGCTCCACAGGCCAGATCTTCATACCGGTACATCGCCGGCTGGGGCGAAGACGGCGCCCTAGACGCCATCCGTCACTACGCCCAGACGATCGACGAGATCGCACGGCAGATCGAGCACGCGCTCAGCGACGACTCCGACGCAACGACGGTCGCCGAGCCGCAGCAGGCCGCCTGAGCAGGCGCCGCAGTCCGGGCGCTCGTTCGGGGCTGCTCGGCGCCCCAAGTATCGGGCGAGCCGGCCGGGCCGGTTCCAGCCACACCACGACCGCTGGGCCCGTCGCCGGCGGCATCGCCCGCAGGCGGGGCGCAAGCAGCCCCCGACCGAACGGAGCCCGCCGTGATCACCACCGCCCTCGCACCCGCACCGCCCCGCGGCGACGAGGCCGACCTCTATCGCCGCTACCACCGCAACCTCCAGCATGCCGTCGCGCGCGCCGTTAACGCCCCGCGCGAACTGATCGAAGACGCCTGCCAGACCGCCTGGACGATCCTGCTGCGAAGCCAGCCCGACCGCCACGCCATCTTCGCGTGGCTGCGCGTCGTCGCCATCCACGAGGCGTACCGCCTCAGCCGCGCCCACCGCACCCCGCACCTCGAAGACCTCGACCACAGCGAAGGCTGGGACGCCGTCATCGCCGACCGCGTCACGATCGACGACACCCTCGAGGCGCGCCGAGCGCTCGAGCGCCTGGCCGAGCTGCCGCCACGACCTCGCGCTCCGCGTCGCCGGTTTCACCTACCGCGAGATCGCCCAGCTCACCGGCGGCCGCACGTACACCAACGTCAACAAGCACCTGCGCAAGGCCCGCGCTCGCATCCGTCTCGAGGAACTGCGCGAGATGGGGGCCAAAAAGCAGCGGCGGTCCTCTTCATGAGTGAGATGCGAGCGACGTCGACGTTCCCGGAAGCTTCATAGTGAGCCAGCTGAGCATCGAACTCGATCCTCTTTCCCCAGCTGAGAAGCGCGACCTCGCCAACGCGCTCCTCCGGGCGGCTTGGAGCGCCGTGCTCGAGGAGACCCGGATTCTGCTCCTCGATCTCCTCGTCGATGTCGACGACCTGGTCGGGGGCGAGGCTGCTCCATGAGCCACCTCGCCGCCGCGCTGATCGCGCAGTTCGACGACAAGGCACTCGCCGAACTCGCCGCGCGGCTGGCGCCTTTCATGCCGCGGCGCGAAACCGCGGACAGCGATGGCTGGCTCAACACGCGGCAGGCCGCGGAGTACCTCGGGATGTCACCGAGCGCGCTGCACAAGCTGACGGCGGCACGGGCCATCCCGTTCGAGCAGGAGCGGCCGCGGGCCAAGTGCTGGTTCCAGCGGTCACAGCTCGACCAGTGGAGACGCGGTGGGTTCACGGCGAAGGACGAAGCGGCGTTTCGGCGATCCCGCCCGACGGTGCCGCGGCACGACGGGCTCTGACCACGAGGAGGTCGGTCCTCATCGCTACTGGCCGCCCTGACCCCTGGCCGCACGACAGCGGCGGCAAGCCGGTGCGGCGACTGCGCGTGCCAGGTGCCAACAACCGCAATCTCTACTGGCGCCGCGACGGCAAGATCGAGATCGGCTATCGGGACAGTGCCAGCCGGCAACGCTGGGCCGGGCCGTTCGACACCATCACCGCCGCGCGCGCCGAGCGGGACTCGATCCTCGGAGCGAAGGGCAAGGGCGACCAAGTTCTGCCAAGCCCCCGGCTCAGGTTCGGCGATGCCGCCGATCGCTGGCTCGCCGAGCAGGTCGCCGAGTTGCGGCCGGCGACCCGCGCGATCTACCGCAACGCCGTCGAGAATCACCTCCGTCCGCGCTGGGGTGGCCGCCGCATGGATGGCATCGACGTGGCTGACGTCGCCAAGCTCGTTCGCGAGCTCAGAGCCGAACGGCTGGCGGAGTGGACGATCGTCGGCGTGCTCAAGGTCGCGAACCGCGTGTTCAAGTTCGCCCGTCGGCATTGCGGCTGGCGCGGCGAGAATCCGGTTGACCTGCTCGAAAAGGGCGAGCGGCCCAGGCCGAGCGATGCTCCCGAGCGGCGCATCTACGAGCGCGAGGAGCTGGCGCAGACACTGGCCGCATCGAACGAGCCGTGGACGACGCTGTTTCAACTGGCTGCCGTCGTCGGCGGCCGCGAAAGCGAGCTGCTCGCGCTGTGGTGGGAGAACCTCGATCTCACCGATCCAGGCAAGGCGGCGATCACGTTCAGCCACCAGGTCGACCGCCGTGGAAACCGGGTGCCGCTGAAGACGGTGGAGTCGAAGGCAACGCTACCGCTGCCGCGTGCGACCGCATTGATGCTCTTGGAGCACAAGGTGCGCTGTGCGCACACCGGACCGCGCTCATTCGTCTTCGCGTCGAAGTCCGGCCGGGCGCTCAGCCAGCGCAACGTTCTCCGCGCGCTGTATCGCGCGCAGGAACGCGCACGCGACGCGAACGGCCAACCCACGTTCCCCGAGCTGTTCGAGCACGACCACGGCGGTGAGCTGGTCATCGGGGACGGCGGGGCTTTCGTACCGAGGCAGGCGCCAAGGCGCGATCTGCCGCCGCTTCCCGACTTCCACGCTCTCCGTCACACCGCCGCGATGGACTGCGAGGATGCGGAGGAGGCACGCGACCTCCTCCGCCACCGCAACTCGAACGTGACGCGCGCGATCTACCGCGCGCACTTCGAGGACAGGCGGCGGGAGCAGCTACGCGCGCGCATGGAAGCGCGGATGGAAGCAGCGAGCGGGAATCGCCAGCGGAACGGCTAGCACCGGCGAGAACAGAAGTAGTCGATTTGCAGGCCTTTTCCTGCGAGCCCCAGCAAGCAAAACGGCCCGCGCGCAACTT
>CAVUFC010000004.1:0-17131 GCA_963740605.1 uncultured Solirubrobacteraceae bacterium
GTCATGCCGCGCGCGGCATGACGCTCCTTATGCCGCGCCGGTTGTTATGCCGAGCATGCCGCGTAGGTCGAGCCATGGTGCGGTGATCCTGGTGATCGGGTCGGCATAACCGCGGTCATCTGACGGAGCTTGCTCGCCGGAGTTGTCCATGTCCGGAAGAGGAGGTCGCTGTGATGAGGGATCCGTTGCGGGTTCGGGTGACGGGGCCGCTGGCGCCGTTTGTGCCGGCGCTCGTCGAGGAGCTCGATCGGCGCGGGTACGCGCGCGTGTCGGTGGCCGCGCAGGTACAGCTGGTTGCGCATCTAAGTCGCTGGATGGCGGGCGAGGAGCTCGCGGCCTACGAGCTGACGGCCGAGCAGTTGGAGCGGTTCGCAACGGCGCGGCGGGCGGCCGGCTACCGACACTTCTTGAGGCCGACGGCGCTGACGCCGCTGCTGGAATGTCTGCGCAGGTGGGAGGTGACGCCGGCGGCGGATGCTTCAGCGCCTGCCACTCCGGCTGAGCTGCTCGTCGAGCGCTATCGCGAGTATCTGCTTGTCGAGCGCGCGTTGGCGGTGGCGACGGTGCGCCGCTATGAGGCTGTCGCGCGGCGGTTCTTGGCCGAGGTGCCCGAGCGCGACGGCGCGCTGGAGCTGACCGGGCTGGCGGCGGGCGATGTCGGCCGGTTCGTGTTGGCCGAGTGCGGCCGCGTGAGCGCGGGCTCGGCGAGCAACACGGTCGTGGCACTGCGGTCGTTGTTGCGCTTCTTGCACGTCGAGGGGCTCACCGGCGGCGGGCTGGCGGCGGCAGTGCCGGCGGTCGCGCCGCGGCCTCGGGGGCTGCCGCGGGCGATTCCTGCGCGATCGGCGTCACGGCTGGTGGCCAGCTGTGACCGGCGCACGGCCAAGGGTCGGCGCGACTTCGCGGTGTTGATGGCGCTCTGGCGGCTGGGGTTGCGCGCCGGGGAGGTCTCGGCGATCGAGCTGGGCGACATCGACTGGCGGGCCGGCGAGCTGCTGGTGCGCGGCAAGGCCGGTCGCCGCGCGCTGATGCCGCTGCCCGTCGACGTCGGCGAAGCATTCGCCGGCTACCTGGAGCGCGGGCGGCCGCGCGTGCAGAGTGAGCGGCTGTTCATGCGCGTGGTCGCGCCGATCGCGCCGCTGTCCAGCGACGCGGTCAGCGAGATCGTCCGTCACGCCTGCCGGCGCTGCGGGCTGCGGGTCGTCGGCGCGCACGCGCTGCGTCACACCGCCGCGACCGAGACGCTGCGCGCCGGCGCGTCGCTGGCCGAGATCGGGCAGCTGCTCAGGCAGCAGACCGCGTTCACGACGGCGATCTACGCGCGCGTTGACCGCGCCGCGCTCGTCGAGCTGGCGCGCCCGTGGCCGGAGGCGATGCGATGAGCGCGCTCAGCGACGCCTGCGAGGAGTACCTGGCGCTGCGCCGGGCGCTGGGGTTCAAGCTCAGGCGACCCGGACGGATGCTGCCCGACCTGGTCGCGTATCTGGAGGCCGCCGGCGAGACCACGATCACCACCCGCACCGCGCTTGAGTGGGCGATGCGACCGGCCGCGCACCCGCAGGAGTGCGCGGCACGGTTGTCGATCGCGCGCGGGTTCGCGCGTTATCTGCGCGCCCTGGACGGCGTCAGCGAGGTCCCTCCGACCGACCTGCTGCCCAGCTTCAAGCGGCGGCTGGCCCCTCACATCTACTCCGACGCCGAGATCGCGGCGTTGATGGCCGCAACCGCGACGATCCACTCCCCGTTTCGCGCCGCGACGCACCACACGCTGATCGGGCTGCTGGCCGTCACCGGGATGCGGATCGGCGAGGCGATCGCGCTGGACCACGGCGACGTCGACCTCGACGCCGGCGTCATCACCGTCCGGGCCGGCAAGTGGAACGCCGCGCGCGAACTGCCCCTGCACGACACCACGACCGACGCGCTCGGCGAATACCAGTCGCTGCGCGATGCGCGCCGTCCGACGCCGACCTCGCCGGCGTTCTTGGTCTCGATGCGCGGCACCCGGCTGCTCTCCGGACACGTCCGCGAGGCATTTCGCGACCTGCGCCATCACGCCGGCCTGACCGCCCAACCGGGCGGCCGGGCGCCACGAATCCACGACCTGCGCCACCGCTTCGCGGTCGCGACGCTCGCCGACTGGTACCGCGCCGGAGTCGATGTGCCTGCGCGCCTTCCCAGATTGTCGAGCTATCTCGGCCACAGCGCCCCCGAGGCCACCTACTACTACCTGCAGGCCACGCCGGAGCTGCTGACCCTCGCAGCGGAGCGTCTCGAGCAGTTGGAGCAGCGCTCATGACGCCGCTCGCACCGACCCTTGAGGCGTTCTTCACTCAGCGGCTGATCGGCCAGCGCCGCGCCAGTCCGAACACGATCGCCTCCTACCGCGACACCTTCCGGCTGCTGCTCTGCTTCACGCACCAGCGCACCGGCAGATCGCCCTCGCGCCTGGCGCTCGAGGACCTCGACGCGCCACTGATCACGGCGTTCCTGGACGACCTCGAACAGCAGCGCGGCAACACGGCGCGAACGCGCAACGCGCGGCTGGCCGCGGTGCACTCGATGTTCAGGTTCGCCGCCCTGGCATACCCCGAGCACGCCGAGCTGATCGCGCGCGTGCTCGCGATCCAACCCAAGCGCGTCGACCGACCCGTCGTCACCTTCCTCATCGACACCGAGGTCGACGCGCTGCTGGCCGCGCCCGACCGCTCCGGCTGGCTCGGCCGCCGCGACCACGCACTTCTGCTGCTCGCCATCCAGACCGGACTGCGCGTCTCCGAGCTCGCCGGCCTGCGCCGCGCCGACGTCACCCTCGACCGCGGCGCGCACGTTCGATGCCAAGGCAAGAGCCGCAAGCAGCGCATCACGCCGCTCACTCGCCAGACCACCACGGTCCTGCGCGCCTGGTTGGCCGAGAACCCCGGCCAACCCGCCGATGCGCTGTTCTGCGCCCTCCACGGCGGCCCGCTCAGCTGCGACGCGATCGAGCGACTCGTCAGCAAGCATGCCGCCGTCGCAGGCCGCAGCTGCCCTACCCTGGCGACCAAGAAGGTCTCGCCGCACGTCCTGCGTCACACCAGCGCGATGCGGCTCCTGCACGCCGGCGTCGACACGACAGTGATCGCGCTCTGGCTCGGCCACGAGTCCACGCGCACGACCGACATCTACCTGCACGCCGACCTGACCCTCAAAAAGAAGGCGCTCGCACGGACCGCCCCGCCCGACACGCGCGCCGGCCGCTACCGCGCGCCCGACAGCCTCCTCGCCTTCCTCGTGAATATGCCGACACCAACCCCGCCGAAGCCGCTCTCTGCCGGGCCAGCCGATCTCGACTCGGCATAACGACCGGCGCGGCATAACGAGCGCGGCCAGCCGATCATCGTCGACCGCTCCGTCTACCGCGAGCTGGTCAAGGCCGCGATCACGCGGACCCACGACGAGCTGCAGGCCAAGGCGGCCGCGGCGGCGCAGGAGAAGAAGGCCGCGCGCTCGAGCGCGGCGCCGTCCGACCCGCTCACCGGCGCGAAGCGCGAGCGCGACACGCAGCTGCGCGAGCTGACCGACCAGGCGCACGGCGCCAACCTGGACCTCGGCGCCGCACTGATCAACAGCCTCGCGGTCGTCGACCCGGGCGACATCGAGGTCGCGCGGTTCTTCGTCTACGCGCTGCTGGGCGCCGACTACGACAAGTCGCCGTACACGCAGACCGGCGAGCGGATCGCCCGCCTGGCGGCCGGCGGCGTGCGGCTGGTCGTCGGCGACCTGCGCGCCGACGTGACCAAGGCGCGCAAGGACGGCAGTCGCGGACGGATGCGGATCGACTACGGCGACCACCGCGACCCGCAGGCGGCGATCGCGTGGCTGTGGAAGTTCATCGACGGCGCCAAGAGCGCCGGCGAGCTCTACGGCCGCGCGCTGGTGGTGATCGCGGCCGAGCAGTACGCCACGCGGCTGGTCGTGCCGGCCAGCCAGCGGATGCCCGCCAGCCGCTGGAGCTCGCACAAGGACCACGCGGCCAAGGCGCTGCGCAAGCTCGCCGGACCGCACCTGCCCGCCTCGCTGACCAAGCTCGAGCAGGCCGTCAAGCGCGCCCACGCCGCCTACGAGAAGGCCGAGGCCGCGCAGCGCGAGGCCCAGCGCCAGGAGCCCTCGACCCCAGACCCGGACCTGGGCGAGGACGCGGCGTAGTCGCCGGCGCCGACGCGCGGGCCGACCCTGCCGCCCGAGCATGGCACGCCCTGGCGGGCGTGCGGGCGGCGGGCGATCGGCCCGCGCACCCGGCGCAGGCCACGCGAAACCAAGGAGCACCGCGATGCCGCGCCATCGACACCGCCGTCCGCTGACCGAGGCCGAGCGCGACGCGCGCCGCCAAGCCGACCGCGAGCGGCTCGAGCAGGCCGCCCGCGCGCTGTTGACCAGCGACGGCTGGCAGCGCTGGATCCGCGTCCGCGCCACCAACGGCCTGTCGCGCTACAGCGCTGCTTATCTCGGGGCGGTCTGTCGTCGGCGCTGGGTTTGCTGCGCGAACACGTTGACGACATGTCGTCAACCAGTGCCGCCTTCAGCGCAGGATGGGCATCATCGTCGGCATGTCGCCGGCTGCTCGTCAGCGAGGGCGGTGGCGACGAGGATGGCGCGCTGGGTGTTGCTGTGGCCGTGCATCGAGACGTGGTATTCGCGGCCGGCGCATTGCCATGTGACGACGGCGTGTCCGCCGTAGATGCCGTGGAAGATCCGAAACGACGGCATGAGCCAGAGAGTCGCCGAGGTGCGGCCGATCCTGAGCGGCTGTCGCTTGGTCGCGGCCTGCTGTGGGTCGTAGTCGCGCGGGTGCAGCAGCCCTCGCAGCGCCTTCGGATCGCCTTCGGCGATGGTCCAGTGTCCGGGGTCCGCGCGCGAGGACCTGACCGAACGGCTGTCGAAGTTGGCCACGAATCCGGACCGAAAGTCGCGGCTGCGGGTGATGCCGTTGACACCGGCGATGAGCGTCTGCCCGGTTGGCACGAGCGGCGGGCAGTAGACGACGGCGCGGCTCTTGGCGGCGGCCGTGGCGCACGCGCGTTGCACCGAGCGCGGCAGCTCGCTGGTCAGGTTGAGCGGCGCGGCGCGGCGCCGCAGCCCTTGGGCGGGCTTGCGAATGACGACGTCGCCGGTGGTCAGCGAGGTTGTCGCTTCCGGCGTGGGTGTCACGGTGCGTTGGGCGCCAGTCCCTGTCGTGGCGGGATCGCGCTCGGCTGGTCGCCCACCGCAGCCAGCAATGCCGAGGATGACGGCGGCGAGCGCCAGGAGATGCCGAGTCGGACGCACGATCACAAGTACGACAGCTCGCGCTGCGGCGGTCCAGTCAGTGGCCGGGCGGACGAGGACGGCGCTCACCGAGTTAGCCGATAGACCTCGCCCGCGGCAAGTGAAAGCGGCGAGGCAGGACGGGCAGGCGATCGCAGCCCGAGCGCTCAGCCGCCTTGGGCGTCGCGCTGGTGGCCGTAAGCGATCGCGAGCTCCGTCTTGAGGTTCGCGTTCTCCTCGCGCAGTCGCCGGTTCTCGGCCCGCAGCGTCTCGATGCGCTGGCGCAGCGACGCTTCGGTGGCGCGCTGTCGGGCGTTGACGCCGCCGGCTTCGGCGGGCGGCCGGTTGCGCAGCCGCTCGATCGCGCTTCGAAGCGCGGGCTGCGTGTAGAGCCACTGGCGCGAGACGCTGCCGCGCCGGGCGACGGACTGGAAGCTGATCACCGCGCCCTCGGTGTGGAGCTCGCGCAGCGCCCGCTCGGCACGCTCGACCGTCCGCTGGTGGCGGGCGGCGGCGGCCTGGTTGAGCGGCTCAGCCGGCAAGGTCGTCCTCCTCGAGCGCGTCGAGGCCGTCGATGATCCGGATCAGGTTCAGGCGGACGGGCTCGTTCATCTCGACCAGCCGCTGGCGACCGTCCGCTTTGGCTTGGGCGATCAGCTGCTCGGTGCGCGCGAGCTGATCGCGGTGCGCCGGGAGGAACTCGTTGGTGGTGAGGAAGCTGTCGCAGGTCAGGCATGCGTTGGGGTGCGGGCAGCTCTGTTGCAGCGGCAGGCCGCAGTAGCCGTTGGGCAGCGTCTGCTTGGCCCTGGCGAGGTTCTCCAGCGCCCAGGCGGCGTCGGATATCGCCGGGCCGTCGGGGAGCGGGATCAGCTCGCCCTGGATGTTGATGCGCTGCTGGAAGCGCTCCCATTCGCGTCTGAGCGTCTGGTCTTTGATCGTGGCGTAGCGCGCGGTCATCTCCGGCGAGCCGTGATCGAGCATTCGCCGCACGATGTCCAGGGAGACCTCGTTGTTGATCATCCGCGTGCCGACGGTGTGACGGAACTGGTGCGCCGTGACGCGGACCGGGCGGCCGGCGGCGTCACGGATCTCGCAGTCGGCCAGCCACCGTCGCAGGCGGTTGTTGAGCGCGCTCCACAGAAACGGCCGCTGCCCGTCGGGGTTCTGGCGCAGCGCGGGCAGCAGGACCGGCGGCGGTGCCGGGAAGCGATCGCGCAGGTCCTGCTGCTGGCGGCGGATCTGGGCGACGAGGCGGTCCGAGACGGGGATGATCGCCTCGCGCGAGAGCTTGTGGTTGTAGAAGCGCAGGTAGGGGGCGCCGGCCTCGTCGGTCGTGATCGGGTCAAACGGCAGCCGCAGGCAGTCGACCGACCGCAGCCCGGTCTCCATGAGGATCACGACCGCGGTGCGGGTCGTCAGATCGGGCAGCCGGTCGAGCGTCTCGTTGCGCTCGAGTTGGCCCATCACGAACTCGTCGACGAACCTGGGCAGCATGTTGCGGACGTTGGGGATCTCGCCGCGGTAGTAGGTGGCGTTGGCCGGCAGCCCGGGCGCCCAGTCGTGCAGTCGGACGTCGTCCAGGAACACCTTCAGCGCCGTCAGGTGGCCGCCGCGTCGCGCCGGCGACACGGGCAGCATGTGCACGTGCGCGCGATAGTCCTCCAGCAGCGCTCGCGTGATCTGGCAGGGAGCTGTTGGGAGCGCGTCGCGGCCAGCCAGCCACGCGGTGAAGGTCCGCAGCGAGCTGGTCGAGACCGCCACCGACCCGGGCGACTTGGTCGCGGTGGTGATCCGCCAGCGCGCCCAGCGCTTAGCCAGCTCGCGCAGCCACGCGGGTTCGATGTCGGCGAAGTAGATTCGCCGCGTGCGCTGATGCGCGTAGCGGCCGTCGACGTCGACGCGGTCGGTCGGCCAGGTGTCCCAGTCCCAGACCTCGCCCTCGTGGCGCTGGTCGCGCAGGCGCCCCAGCACCCGCCGGCAGTAGCGCACCCAGGCCAGCGGGTTGGCGCGACCGCCCGCCGCAAAGCGCTCATCGGCCGCGCGGGCCCAGGCGGCGTCGCTGCCGATCAGCAGCGAGTCGACCGGCCGCTCGCACAGCCAGCGGACGACTTGCCCGAAGATCAACGGCGTGATCGCCGCGCCCCGCGCCTGCTGGCGGCACTGCAGCGCGTAGCCGAGTTCCAGCGCGACGATCGGCCCCATGCCGCGCAGGTCAAAGCGCGGGCGGCCACGGTCGCGGCCCGTCTGCAGGTGATCGAGATACTCGCCGAGGTTGACCTCGCCGCGGTGCCAGCGCAGCCACCGAAAGCCCTTGTGGTGGGCGTCGCACAGTTCGCCGCCGACGACGGAGCGAAACGCGCAGCCCGGAACGTGGCAGCCCGCGGCGCCGGTCTTGGTCGCGGGCGCGCTGGCGACGAAGGCCTCCAGTGGCGGGCGTCCCGCGCGCCGCCAGTAGCCGAAGTGCGGCTGGCAGAGCCCGTTGCTGTGCACCGAGCGCCGGCAGCCGACGGCCGCGCAGGCCGCCACGACCCGTCCGCGGCGCAGGGTGCGCGCGTCCTCGCGCACCCACTGCTCCTGCGGCGGCGCGCCGTCCCGGCGCCACATCACCGCGTGTGCCTGGCAGAAGTAGCCGCGGATCCCCTGCGCGCGCTGCAGCCCGCGAGCGTCACAGCCAGCGACCGCGCACGTCGGCCCGAATAGCACCGGATCGCCGGGCTCAGGCCAGTAGACCTCGACCTGGAACTCCGCACCAACCGCCTGGCGTAGCAGCTGCTCCCAGCTATCCGGACGATCCGCCTGGCCGGCCTCCAGCGCCACCAAGCCGCGGGCCGTCACGTCAACGTCCCGAGCCGCTCGAGCACGCCGGCGCGCTCCAGCTCGGCGCGCAGGTCTTCCGGGGAGGCGTGCAGGTAGATGTCGCTGGTCGTCTGGACCGAGCGATGGCAGAGCAGCTTGCTGACGATCTCGACCGGCACCCCGCCGCGGCGCGCGACCGTCGCGTACGTGTGGCGCAACTGGTGCGGCGTGAAGTGAAACCCCACCCGCCGCCGCGTGCGGCGCACGACCTCATCGACGGCGGGGTAGCTCATCGCGTGCCCGACGCGGCCTCCCCACAGATTCACGAACACGTAGTCGCTGTCGAGGTCGCCGTATTCAAGGTGCATGTAGTCCGAGTGCAGGCGGACCAGCTCGCCGGTGATCGGCACCCACCCCCGCCCGCGCTTCCCCCGGGCGCCGTTGGCGTTGTCCTCCCGCGCGATGATCTCGATCCGCCGCTCCTGCGATACGACGTCGCAATGCCGCAAGCCCAGCGCCTGGCCGATCCGCATCCCCGTCCCCGCCAGCAGGGCGAACAAGAACCGGTCACGCAGCCGCGTCTGCGCGGCGAGGATCGCCGCGACCTGCTCGACCGTCAACGTTGCCGGCAGCCGCCGCTCCTCACGCAAGCGCCCAACCCGGCCGCGCGGCCGTGACGGCGCGATGCCGTGCAGGAACGGCTTGAACAAACCACGGCCCGCCCGGCGCTCATCCACCAGCGCCCGCGCCACCGACACGCCATGGCGGGCGTGGAACTCGTAGAAGCCGAACACCGCCGTCAGCACCCGGTTGACCGTCGACGACGCGCGCGCCGGCCGACCCGTCGCCAAGACCACCACGTTCTCCGCCGGCGACCGCAGCCGAGCCGTGAACTCGCCGAGCTGCTCCAGCGAGATGTGGTCCCACTGGATGCAGCGCGCCTCGACGAACTCCCAGAACGTCTTGAGGTCATGCGCGTAGGCGCGCACCGTCGTCGGCGCCCGCTCGATCCGCGACAACCACGCCAAGTACCGCTCGACCGGCTCGACCGGCCGCAGATCCGACCCGATCACCGTCCACGACTCAGCCGCGTTGCCCGGCGACAGGACCCGCTGCACCCTCACCGCCCACCCCCGGCCAGCAGCCCGGCGGGGGCCCAACGGCGGGCGCGCCGCGGTCGCTCAGACGCCGCTCGCCTACGGCTCGCTCCGTCTGAACGACCGCGCACCACGACATCGAAGACATCAAGCACGCCCCCAACGTAAGCGCCAGGTCGGACGTCACCACTACCGCTAGGACGACATCAACGACAGCATCTCAGCGCCCGGAGAGAAGCCTGCGCAACCAGTGGCTGATCGCCTGCGAGTGCCACGCCCGCGGTATCACCCCCACCTACGTCGCCGGCTTCCGCGCCTTCCTCGCGCTCAACCGCTGCGTGCGCAAGGGCCAGACCGCGATCCGCATCCTCGCCCCGGTCGCCGTCAAGCAGCGCGACGACACCGGCGAGGAGACCGGCGACAAGCGCGTCTTCTTCCGCACCGTCCCGGTCTTCGACGTCTCGATGACCGACCCGCTCCCCGGCGTCGAGCCCGTCCCGCTCACGCCCCCGGCGCAGCCGATCGAGGGCGACAGCCACCAGCATCTGATCGCCCCGCTCCACGACGCTCGCCCGCGAGCTCGGCTACAGCGTCGACGACCCGCGAGCTGCCCGACGACGGCCCCGGCGGCTGGTGCGACCCGCAGCGCAAGCAGATCGTCATCGCCGCCGGGCCTGCCAACCGGCAGGTCCGCACCCTCGTGCACGAGCTCGGCCACGCACTCGGCGTTGCGTACGGCCGCTACGGGCGCGAGAAGGCCGAAGTGCTCGTCGACTGCGTCACATACGTCGTCTGCTCCTCCGCCGGGCTCGACGTCGGCGGCGAGTCGATCCCCTACGGATGTAAGTCAAGTCGCCTGGATCGTTCGCGGTTCCTTTGGCAGAGTTCGCGTGGGTGCGGGTGACCGCGAGCTAAAGAGCAGGACCTGGGGCCTGGTCCTGCCGCGCTGCATCGAGTGCGCGCCCCGGTGCGGCGCCCGTGCCCTGCTTGGGTCCGCTGGCTTTCCAGTCGGCGACCGATCGCTTGTAGCTGGCCTCGGCCTGGGCGACGAGATCGCGCTCGCGCTCGTCCTGGCTGCGCGTCTCCCAGATCGGGTTGGCGTTGTGCTTGCCCTGCTGAGAGGGGGCGCCGGCACGCAACTCGAGCTTGCGCAGCTTGCGGCGGTGCAGCGTGGGACGGTGGTGGGCGTAGTCCTCGCCGCGCGTGAGCAGGTGCCAGCAGAGCACCGCGATCTTGCGGGCGACCGCGACGGTCGCGATCTGCGAGCCGCGGCGCGCCTGGACGCGCTGTCCGAACGCGCGCAGCGGGCCTGGCACGCGCTTGGCTGACCACGCCGCCTCGACGAGCACGCGGCGCGCCTCGGCGGAGCCCTCCTTGCTGATGCGTCCGGTGCGCGCGGCGGTCATCCCGGACTGGCGGACCCTCGCGTCCAATCCGAGGTACCCGATCAGATGGCGGCTGGTCGGAAAGCGCGAGATGTCGCCGATCGTGGCGACCATCGTCGCGGCGGTGATCATGTCCACGCCGGGGATCGTCATCAGCCGCTTGATGTCCTCGCGCGTGAGCGAGATCTGCGCGATCTCGCGGTCGACGACCTTCAGCTCGGCGGCCAGGAAATCGAACTGACGCAGATCGCCGGCGATCGTCTGGCGCTCGTCGCGCGGCAGCTCCAGCGACGCGATCCATGCGCGGCCGCGCTTGCCGAACAGGTCGGTGCCCTTGGGCTCGACATAGAGGTTGCGCTGCAGCGTCGCGAACACGTGCGCCTTGCGCCGGCCCATGGCCACGACGATCGCCAGACGTCGCTTTGACAGCCGGCGCAGCACGCGCGTGTGCTCGTCGGGGATCCACACCGGGTCCAGCAGACCAGCGGCGAGCAGCTCGGCGAGTGTGCGCGCATCGAACTGGTCGCTCTTGACCTTCGCGTGACTGATCGCACGCACCCGGCGCGGGTTCGCGACGACAACCTCACCGACGTGCGGCTCGAGCACGCGCGCGATCGCGAACGCGTTGCCGGTCGCCTCCAGCACGACCTTGTCATCCGGCGCGAGGCTCTGCGCGAACAGCTCCAGCTCGTCACGCCTGGCCTTGATCCGGCCCGCCTGACGCGCCTTGCCGCCGTCTGAGATCGCGACGACGCAGAAGTCCTTGTGGACGTCCAACCCAACAAACCGCAACGCACACCTCCTCGATCGACAGGGGGAGGCGCCTATGGGCGAGCGACAGCTACGGATTCGTGCTCGCGGCACACGCGGGTCAGTCGCAGGGGCGGCCAGATACATCGACGAGCTCACAGCTCAAGGGAACGAGTCGGCCTGCCCACTCAGCGCACTCCCGTGAAGCCCCAACATCCGAGGCGACCGACGCTACGAACCACACCGGACGCCACGGCAGCTCCACAGGCCAGATCTTCATACCGGTACATCGCCGGCTGGGGCGAGGACGGCGCGCTCGATGCGATCCGCGAATACGCCCAGACGATCGACGAGATCGCGCGGCGGATCGAGGACGCCCTCAGTGACGGCTCGGACGCAACGTCGGCGCAGGCAGAGCAGGCGGCCTGAGCCGGAGCCACGGCTTCCAGCCGCGCGGTCGCGGCTGCTCGCTGCCCCAAGTGTCGGGCGAGCCGGCCCGTCAACGGTCTGATGCATCCGTGGGCCGCGCGTCGGCCGGCATCGCCCGCAAGGCGGGGCGCAAGCAGCCGCCGACCGAACGGAGCCCGCCGTGATCACCACGCCCCGCACCTGCACCGCCCCGCGGCGACGAGGACGCGCTCTACCGCCGCCATCACCGCAACCTCCAGCGCGCCGTCGCCCGTGCCGTCAACGCCCCGCGCGAGCTGATCGAAGACGCCTGCCAGACCGCCTGGACGATCATGCTGCGCAGCCAGCCCGACCGCGACGCGATCTTCGCCTGGCTGCGCGTCGTCGCCATCCACGAGGCCTACCGCCTCAGCCGCGCGCACCGCGCCCCGCACCTCGAGGATCTCTGCGACGGCGACGGATGGGACGCCGTCATCGCCGGCCGGGGCACGCTCGACGACGCGATCGAGGCGCGCGGCGCACTGGAACGCCTCGCCGAGCTGCCGCCACGCCAGCGCCGCGACCTCGCGCTCCGCGTCGCCGGCTTTACCTACCGCGAGATCTGCAAGATCACAGGCGGCCGCTCCTACACCAACGTCAACAAGCACCTGCGCAAGGCCCGCGCCCGCATCCGCCTCGAAGAGCTGCGTGAGGCGGGGGCCAAAACGCAGCGCCGATCCTCTTCATGAGTGAGATGCCGTCCGTGCTCGCGCTCCCGGGAGTCATGACGTGAGACAACTATGCATCGAGCTGGACTCCCTTCCGCCCGCCGAGCGCCGGGATCTTGCCAACGCTCTGCTGCGCGCGGCATGGAGCGCAGCCTTGGAAGACACTCGCGTCCTGCTGCTCGATCTCCTCATCGAGGTCGACGAAGCGGCTGTCGGCGGCAGCAGCTGATGGCTGCCGAGTCTGCGTCTCTCGCCGAGGCTCGACTCGTCGACGCGATTGCGCGCCGCGTCGTGGAGCTGCTGGAGGGCGGTCGCGCGCGTGCCGGCGGTGCGGGTGCCGGCGCCAGAGCGGCAAGCGCCTACTTAACGGTGTCGCAGGTGGCCGCGCGCTACCGCGTGAGCCGCTCGTGGGTCTATGCGCATCAGCGCGAGCTCGGTGCCATCCGGCTTGGGCAGGGGCCGCGGGCGCGACTTCGGTTCGATGCGGCGGTGGTGGTCGAGGCCATCGCCGCTTTCGATCGACCACCCCAGGGACCGGTGAAGAGTGACGTGACCGATCGGCGCTCGCGTCCACAGGTGAGGCTGATCCAGTTCGAGAAACTGACGTAGGTTGCGCCGCCAGAGACGACGATGCCGCGAGCGCGAAACGACGCGAGTCCAGCAGCCGGCCGCCCGGTCACCGGGTCGATCGACATCAGGCCATTCAAGAACGGCGCGGACGCGAGCTTCTGGCTCCGCGTCACGGTCGACGGCCGGCGGCAATCACGACGGCTCGGCCGCGCCAGCGAGGGGTGGACGCCCGTCCTGGCCGAGGCGGAGCGCAGGCGGGTGATCGCAGAGATCGAGGCTGGGATCTACCGCGAGCCGGCCGAAGAGCTCCCCCTCGAAGAGCGAGACCCAACGTTCCACGTCTGGGCGAGCCGGTGGCTCGACATGCGGACAGGCGAGATCGTGCCCAAGACGTTCGAGCACTACGACTACCTGCTCCGATGCCACCTGCTGCCGGCGCTCCATGCCTATCGACTGACCGAGCTGACGTATCGCGTGGTAGACGATTTCAAGAAGCGCAAGGTCGACGAGATGCGCCGGATCCAGGCCGCCGCAAAGGCCGGTGTCACGCTCCGGCACGCCAACGGCCGTCCGATGAGGCTGTCGCCGAAGACGATCAACCACACGATCGACCTGCTGTCGGCGATCCTCGGATCGGCGGCTCGCGACGAGGAGCTCGACATCAAGGTGAACCCAGCGGACGACCGCCGCTTGCGCGTGAAGGTCCCCAAGCGCGTCCGCGCGCGACTTCCTCGAGGCCGACGAGGTGCTGAGCCTTCTCGTCGCTGGCGAGGTCGTCGACAACCCGGTGAAGCCCGCGACGGCGCGCGCGGCGGAGGAGGTGCGGCGGCTTCGCGACGAGGAGCACCTCACGTGGAAGCAGATCGCTGGGCGGATGGGGCGAAGCGAAGCGGGTGTCATCTGGCTGCATCGCCGGCGAGCGGTGCGGGGCCCTAGCCCGAGCCGCGCCGTCATCGCGCTCCTCTCCGCGAGCGGCGCGCGCAACACCGAGGTCTGCGACCTTCGCTGGTCGGATCTCGACTTCACTCACGGCAAGATCAATGTGGCTCGCTCGAAGACCAGGCGCGGGGTCGAGAGATCGACATGATTCCCTGGCTGCGCGAGGAGCTGCTCGCCTACCGCGCGGCTGTCGGAAGCCCGGACCTCGACGCGCCCGTCTTCCCGACGCGTGATGGCGCCCACCGCACCAAGGACAACCTGAATCGCAACGTCATCCGACCTGTGGTGCGCGCCGCGAACGACGCGCGGCGTGAGCGCGGGATGCCGCCGCTGCCGGTGGCAGTCACGGCCCACACGTTCCGCAGGACCTACGTGACGCTCATGCTCGAGGCCGGCGCCCCGCTGACGTATGTCCAGGAGCAGGTCGGCCACGAGGACACCAAGACCACGCAGGAGATCTACGCGAGGGTCCTTCGCCGCCAGCAGCGCGCGAAGGTCGGCGCCGCCTTCAACGAGCTGATGTACGGCGCGCGCGAACTCGCGTTCCGCAGCGAAGATGAGGTACGCTCAAGCGGCGGCGGTCTGCTGATGCGGTCGCCGTTCGAGGAGGCAACGGACCCGCCTCGCGCATGACTGGGGTCTCACGATGGCCGGCAGCGTGATGCCAACTCCTGGCAGAGGGACCAGTAGACACTGTCCTGACGAGCCAGATAGATACGCCGCTCGCCCTTCTCGCGCGGCACTCGAACGAGGAGGCCCGCCCGTTCGAGGATCTTGAGCTCCGCGTTGACGGATCCGGAACCCGGCGGGTCGCCGAGCTGCTCCGCCAGGTCCTTGATGCAGACGAGCCCGTCGCCCTCCGCTATGGCGCATCCCACCTCGAGCCGGTACTGGGCGCCTCCGAATAGCGCTCGCGATAGCGAGCGCAGTTCCCGGAGCCCGGACGTATCCGACAGTTGCGTCATGATCTAAAGATCATGGATCAAAGTGCTTGGACCATGCTCCTCGAGGACATGATCGCCGCGGGAGGGGTGCAGCGTCTACCCGCCCGAATCTCTTGGCCAATGCATCGCGCCGTGCACCTGCTCTACGCGGAGGCTGGACGGACGGGCAAGCTGTCCCTGCTCCCACCACCGCCGACGTTCGTCCCGTGCCCCGAAGCCGGCGTGGCTGCGAACGGCGCCGACCAGGCGCTACGTGCGCTGATCCGCCACGGGCTCATCCGCGAAGACGGCATCGGCCTCGGTGCGCACCTGGTCGTCAATCAAGCTCGGCTCGTCGAGCGCCGCCGCGCGCTGATGGGGCGCGATCCGCGCGCGGTCGCGCTGGTTCAGCGCGCCGGTGAACGCTGGGCGGCGTTCGCCTCGACCGCGGCGAACGCGCGCGCGATGGCCACCGCGTCCGTCGGCGGCGCCGTGGCGTCGGCAACCGCCTGACGCCAACCGCCGCCCGGTTTCCGGAAGTCAGACTCGAGTCGCAGGTGGCCACGATGCCGCCCGGCCTCGAGCATCCGCGAGCTGACGCGGTACTCAGTACGTCGCTCTCGAGGCAGCTGCGGTGGCCATGTGCCGATCCACGTGCCGTTCGTCCCGACGCCCTCCTCGTGGCGCCAGTCGACGCACCGAACCTTGCGCAGTGCGGTGATGAACGCCTCGGCCGACGCATAGCGCTGCTTGGGGTCTCGATGGATGGCCTTTCGAACGCACCGGCGCAGCCGCTCGGGCACGTGGGGTCCGAACTCGAGCCAGCTGTCAGGCAGCGCGCGCAGTCCGCGCTGGAGCCGCCTCTCCACCTCTTGGATGTCGAGCGCCTCCCACGCGATGCGTCCGCTCAGCATCTCGAAGAGCATCATCCCGATGCCGTACACGTCGGCGTCGGCGCCCACCCGTCCGACAGCCCGAGCTTCCGGCGGACGGTAGATGGTCGTACCGAGGACGGCCGCCGCCTGGCCGCTGGCGTCGACGGTTGCGGCGGACCCGAAGTCGCTGAGGTAGCCGTGGTGGCGTTGGTCGTCGAGCAGCACGTTGCCGGGTTTCGTGTCCCGATGCAGCGCCATGAACTCGCGGTGGAGGTAGGCGAGGGCATCGAGAGCGTCCACGGCGATCGTGATCGCCTCGCCGATGGAGAAGCGGTAATCCTGCTTCAGCGCATCGTGCACGCTGCCGCCGCCGAACAGGGGCATGACGAACGTGATGGCACGGTCCCCTGTCGGATCCCACTGCGCCTCCCGCACGGGCACGATGCGAGGATGCTCGAGCTGGTTCAGGAACGCCGGCTCGTTGGACGCCAGCGCATCCTCGAGGCCGTGCATGTGGACCGTCTTCTGCACGCACTTGCCGTCGAAGATCTCGTGGTGCGCGAGGAACACGTCATCGCCACGGCCATCCCCGAGGCGATTGAGGATCTGATACGTGGGCTTGTCGGCACGCTCGCCGCGCAGTGGGCTCACCGCTCACCACCCTTGAGCCCGGCCAGCGCGGCGAGGCCGGCAACATCGCGGCCTGCCGTCCAATAGCGGCCGACCGGCTCGACGATCGCCTTGCTGACGTGCGAAGCCAGGTCGCCGGCCCTGGGGACGCCAAGCCGTGCCCTGACGGTCGGTCTCGGCAACACCTCGATCGCGATGTTCTCCTGGACGGCCGCGATCCTCACCAGCGTCTCGAGCGCGACACGGGGCGCAATCTCCTGGTAGGTCCGCTTGTGCCGGCTCTGCTCGGGCATAAGCAGGACCACGAGGTCTGGCCGAAGCTGTCCGAGTGCCCGCTTGATCTCGTCGAGCGTGGAGAGCAGCTCTTCCGACGACTCGTACTGAGCCGCGACTTCGACCCGCTCGACAGGCGCCTCGGCGATCGCGCCGTCGATCGCCAACGTGAGATACGCGATGCGCGGGGTGCAGGTGACGCCAACGGAGCGCACTCGGCCAATGTAGTCGGCGCCACGGCGGCGATCGGCCAGCGCGGCGCAACGGCAGGGCCAGCGAGTTGCACGCATCGGTGTGCGTTCGTAGACGGGAGTGGCGCTTTGAGAACCGGATTCCGTGCCGGAAATGCGCCCAGGTCGCGGGAGTTTCGGCACGTTTGGACCCGTTTGTCGGCTCACGTAGCCAAAACTCCGAAGCTCCGATCGGAGGGCCGAAATAGAAGAACCCCCGCCGCTGCTGGGGTTCCTCGAATGGAGCTAGGGGGACTCGAAC
>CAVUFC010000005.1:0-74464 GCA_963740605.1 uncultured Solirubrobacteraceae bacterium
ACGACTTGCGGTCGTATCCATCTGCGGACGACGGGCTTCCGCATCGGTGGGATTGCGAGACCGCCGACGTCCTCTACTGGGAGCGGTATCGACGTCGCGATTCAGCTGGGCCTGAAGCGCCCGCCATTCCCACAATCGCCGGGAATAGTCTGCAAATTCCGAACTTCTCGGCGCTGCTCCTGTTTTGCTGAAACTGCGCGGTGTCCAGGGATTTCGCGCCTACGCGCCGCTTCGAGGTAACGACTGAAAATCGTGGTGTCCCCGGTTCGAGTCCGGGTCTCGCCACTCGTGCGGCCGAAATGCACGCGGCGAGATCGGGGCGACGAGGTGTAGGAGGTAATCGGGTCGCCGAAGGGCCGCTGTGCTGCGCCGCGGCGCCGCGACGGGGCGCGCGACGTCTGGCGCGCGCCCCATCCGCGGATCTCCGGCTCACCCGTGCAGCGCGCCTACCTTGATTGCTGTGAGCTTGGCGCGCGCCGCAGAGCCGTGGTGCGTGCTGCAGGCGAGCGTGACTGCACCGGGAGAACCGAGCGTCAGCAGGTCCTGCACGACGATCTCCTGCCGATCGGCTCCCTCCGTTTCAATCAGGGTCATGAAGTGTCCGATCCGGGCCTCGCTGTACTCGCCCGTGCTCAGCGTGCATCGCGCGTCCTGCTCGTCGGTGTCGAGGTTCGTGACGTCGGCCTTTCCGAAGACCGCGTAGAAGCCTGCGGGAAGATCGAGCGTCACGAGGGTCTTGCCCGGGTTGTCGATCGGAGCACCGAGGTCGTTGCGGCCGATGTACGCGTCGGTCGGACCGGCTGGCCCAGGCGCCCCGTCGATGCCGTCCTTGCCGTCGGCGCCGGGCGCCCCGTCAAGTCCGGCCGTGCCGTCGGCGCCGGGTGCCCCGTCAAGGCCGTCTTTGCCAGGAACGCCCTGCGGCCCGGCGTCGCCCTTGGGCCCCCGCTGATTGAAGGCGAGCGACTTCTCGTTCTTGGCGCACTTGACCCCGCCCTCGGCGTCGATCACCCGCAGCTGGCCCGACGGGTTAGACGACGCGTTGTAACAGCTGTGGATCACGCCGTCCGAGCTCGGGATCGCGGCATAACCGACCCCGACGGCGGCGAGCGCTCCCAGCATTGCCAATGCGAGGACCGTGGTGCTGCGTGTGCGTGTGCGTCTCATGCTTGCCTCCAGTGGAACTGAATCGGTCTAGAACTCAGGTGGCGGCCCGTCGTACACGACAGGCGAGCGTTGCTGTCGCCAACAGCGCCCGTAGTCCGCGTCACGCCCGACCTCGGAGTCATCGTCGTGTGTCAGCTCAGCGCAGACGCGGTCGTCCAGACGGCCATCTGCAGGATCGACAGTGCTGCGAGCACGATTCCGACAGTCGCCATCCAGCCGCCCGCCGCCGCGCGGCGGGCCCTGACGCCGACGACGATCGCGGCGATGGCGAGAGGTAGGCCGATCCACAGCCCACCGGCCGGCAGGTCCCACGCGACCGTCGAACCCGGGACGGAGAGGATGCCGAGGAGCAGGGCGAGTCCGGGCCGGGCCTGGGACGGGCCGATGTCGATGGCGGAACGGGTGGCATTGGTGGTCATGGGGGCCTCCTCGGTTGAACTGATCGAACGGAGCCCGAAGCTACGGCCGGCCGGCCTCGCTGGCATCGGGGCGCGCACTGGATCGCGCAAGTGCCAATACCTGTTTGCGAGTGCGCGCCAGCGCTCTTGTGGGCGCCGGGCGGCCGGTGGAAGATAGGTCGATGCCAGCGCGCCGCACGTCCGTTCTCGTCGTCGCGGCGCTGGTCGCCGCGACGGTGGGGCTCGTTGGCGCGAGTGTGGTGATCGCCGTTGCGTCCGACGACAAGCCCGCCGGTAGCGGCGTCTTCGTCGGCGCGATCGCGTTCGGTTTCGCGGGGGCCGGCGCGGTCATCGCGCTCCGGCGTCCGGGCAACCCGATCGGCTGGATCTTCCTCGGTACGGGCGTGGCGGCGGGGCTCGGGATGTTGTCGGGGGCGTACGCAGACTCCTGGATCGACGACCGCTCGGGCCCGGACCTGCTCGGCAAGGCCGCCGCGTGCTACGGCTCGGCCTCGTGGATCCCGTTCATCCTCGTCCCGAGCACCTTCCTGCTCCTGCTGTTCCCCGACGGTCGTCCGCTGTCGCCGCGATGGCGGCGCGTCGGATGGGCCGCGGCGGTCGGGATCGCCGCCGGGTTCGCGGGAGCCCTGATGCTGCCCGGGCCGCTCGAGGACTATCCACAGCTGCGCAACCCGCTCGGGGTCGACGGCGGTCTCGCGGATGTGCTCACAGGCATCGGCTGGATCGGGATCGCGGTCGGCGTCTTTGGGTCCGTGGTCTCGCTTGTCCTGCGCTTCAGGCGCGCGACGGGCGAGGAGCGCGAGCAGCTGAAGTGGCTGGCGTATGCCGGCGCGATCGTGGCGGTAACGCTCAGCACGAGCATCGTGCTCTACGACGTCGTGGGTGCCGCCGCGGCGAACAGCGCGATCATGACGAGCATCCTGGCGCTGCCGGTCGCCACCGGGATCGCGATACTGCGCCACCGGCTGTACGACGTCGACGTCGTCATCAGCCGGACGCTCGGCTACGCCGTGCTGACGGCGGGCCTCGCCGGGGCGTACGTCGCGGTGTCGCTCGGCCTCGGCGTGGTGGCCGGGTCGGGTTCCGCCCTCCCGACCGCGGCCGGGACGCTTGCCGTGGCGCTCGCCTTCCGGCCGCTACGCGGCTGGATCCAGCGCCGGGTCGACCGGCGCTTCGACCGCAGCCGCTACGACGGGCTGCGCAAGGTCGAGCGCTTTCTCGAGGACCTGCGCGCCGGGCGAGCGGCACCCGAAGCCACCGGCGCGGTGCTGGCCGATGCCCTGCACGATCCGAGCCTCGAGCTGTACTTCTGGTTTCCCGAGACGGGCGAGTTCGTCGATGCGGATGGCCGCGTCGTCCCCGACCCGGCGGCCGGCGGACGGGCGGTGACGCCGGTCCGGCGCGGGACGTTGCAGCTCGCCTTTCTCGCCCATGATCCCGCGCTGGACGCGCGGCCGAACCTGCTCACGAGCGTCATCAGCGCGGCCGGTCTCGCGATCGAGGTCGAGCGCCTGCGCGTCGAGGTGCGCCGGCGGCTCGCCGAGGTCGAGCAGTCGCGCGCGCGGATCGTGACCGTCGGCGACGAGGAGCGCCGACGGCTCGAGCGCGATCTCCACGACGGTGCGCAGCAGCGGCTCGTCTCGGTCGGCCTGGCGCTGCGCGACGTCCAGAGCCGTCTGCCGGAGGGCAGCGACGCCGCGCGCGAGCTCGATGCGACCGTCGACGAGCTGGCCGATGCGATCGGCGAGCTGCGCGAGCTCGCCCGCGGCGTCCGCCCCGCCGGGCTCGACGACGGCCTCGCTGCCGCCCTGCGCGAGCTCGCCGCGCGGTCGTCGCTGCGCACGCGCGTCGAGGCGACTGACGAGCGTTTTGACGACAGCATCGAGACCGCGGCGTACTTCGTGTGCAGCGAGGCGCTGGCCAACACGACCAAGCACGCCCGAGCCAGCGAGGTGTCGGTCAGGGCGGCGCGGCGCAACGGCTCCCTCACCGTGCGCATCCGCGACGACGGCATCGGCGGCGCGCGCGTCGCCGACGGGTCGGGCCTGCTCGGCCTCAGCGATCGCGTCGCGGCCCTCGGCGGGACCGTCACGATCGAGAGCGCACCCGGCAAGGGGACCACCGTCACCGCGGAGCTGCCGTGCGGGTCGTGATCGCCGAGGACCAGGCGCTCCTGCGCGAGGGTCTCGTCCGCTTGTTCGAGAATTCCGGCCACGAGGTGGCTGCCGCCGTCGACGACGCCGACCGCCTGCGTGCGGCGGTCTCAGAGCACCGTCCCGATCTCGCCGTTGTCGACGTGCGCATGCCGCCCGGTTTCAAGGACGAGGGCATCCGGGCGGCCAACTGGATTCGCCAGACGCACCCCGACGTCGGCGTGCTCGTCCTCTCGCAGCACGTCGAATCGGCAGGGGCGATCGCCCTCGTCACGCAGGGCGGCTTCGGCTACCTGCTCAAGGACCGGGTGCTCGACGTCAAGGACTTCCTCGACGCGGCCGGTCGCGTGGCCAACGGCGGCTCGGCGCTGGACCCGAAGGTCGTCGCATCGCTCGTCGGCGGCGAGCGCGACCAACTCGCGATGCTCAGCGAACGCGAGCGCGAGGTGCTCGCGCTCATGGCCGAGGGCTTGACCAACTCAGCGATCGCCGAGCGTCTCGTCCTGACCCAGCGCACGGTGGAAGGCCACGTGCGCAGCGTGTTGATGAAGCTCGACCTACCGCAAGGCGACGGCGCGCATCGACGGGTGCTCGCTGTCATCGCCTATCTCCGGGCGCCGGGCCGGTTCTGACGCGCTCGAAACGGAGATGGCCGGCCCGTCATCTCCTGAATCGCGGGGAAAGCTTGCAACCTGCGAAGTTCGGCGTCGATCACGTGCGGCGCGGGAACCGCCTTTCCCGGAGCCCGCTGCGTACGCGAGCTCGACGGCTTGGACGCGGCCTTGGAGGTCGAGCTTGCCCAGGAGCGGAGCGCGTGCACGTGCGACCTGACGGTTGCCGGGCTTGGATCAGCCGTCGCACCGCCGACGGGGCGAGAAGCGCTTCGCCGTCGCCAACCGTCCGGATCGCTCGTACGAGCCCTTCCGCTGTCGCGTCCTTGACAAGGAAGCCGCTCGCGCCGCCGCGTCGCGCTCGCGCGGGCGGAGTGCGAACACTGCCTCCGAAGCAGGTGGTGGCACTGGCCGGTGGCAGGCGCTCGCCCCGATGCACCGCGGGTCCGCGCGCGTTAGGTTCGCACCATGCTCCACAAACTGGCAGTCGTCGCAGCTCTCGTAGTCGTGTTGCTCATTCCCGTGTCTGCACGGGCGGCCGAGCCCCTGGACCTGGGCGCGGGACACAAGCCAGGAGTGGCGGTCGATCAGGGCGACGGCACGGCGTACATCGCTTGGATCGGGACGGAGAGCCCCTCGTTGCTGCACTTCTGCCGGCTGCCGCGCGGGGCGTCCGCCTGCGACGTCTCGTCCACGATCCCGGCGCCGGGCAATTCGCTCAACCGCCCGTACGTGGCCTCCTACAAGGGGGCGAACGAGGTGGGCCACGTCGCGGTCATCTCGTCACGCTACGGATTGGCGGAGCCCGACCCCAATCAGGTCTGGCAGTTCGTCTCGGCCACCGGCCAGGACTTCGATGCCGGCCACGCGATCGGCTATCCCGCGTTCGACGAGGCGGTTCAGGGGCCAGCGCTGTCGACCTCGACCGAGTGGCTGTTCGTCGCGACCAACGCCTTCGGCGTGGAGGGCATGGTCTTCCAGGCCATGCCGCTCGAGGGAGGCTCGGCGGGCGCCGCGCACGCCGTCCTGTCAAGCGACCATCCATACCACGGCTCGGTTGGACTGCACGGCGACTGGAACCCGATCGCGGTGTTCTCCAACGGGTCGAGCATGTCCCAGTTCCGCCGCTACGACGGCAGCGGTGATTACAACGACGTGGCGAACTGGCTTCCCGCGGTCGACATCGGCTATGCCGACTACCCGCGGCTGGCGAGCTCCTACGCACGTGTGTGGTCGCCGGCGGCGCACCCGAACGGCATTCCCCTGTTCCTGCTCGCGGGCACCGAGACCGGCGGGCTCGAGGCACGCGAGTGGAACGGAGCCACGTTCGGTTCCGGCGCGACCATCTCCGACAACGCCGACGACGCCCAGTCCTATCTGGTCCAGGACATCGGGATCTATGGGGGCAGGCTCGACGCCTTCTACCCGAAGGGCACGGCGGACGGCCTGCAGCTGTTCCACGCGACCTCCCCGGAAGGCGTCAGCTGGCAGTCGGAGGCCCTCTACACCGCGCCGGTGGGGCAGTGCATCTGCCAGGTCCGCGCCGCCATGCGTGGGTTCGACGACATCGGCGTCGCGGTGTGGGAGCAAGGCCAGGGCGACGGCGCAAGGATCAAGGTGCTGGGAGTCGGGTCGACAGCGCCACCGCCCGCGGCGCCCCCGCCGGCGGCTGCCACGCCGCCCGCGGAGGCGAGCTTCGACGGGTCGAAGTCCTCGATCACGGTCAACCGCAAGCGCAGGTTCGAGTTCGCCTTCCACGCCACGCCGGGGCTGACCGGCAGCGCCAGCTTCAAGAGCGCGAGGAAGATTCGCGTGAGTCAGAACCGCAAGAAGAAGGTCACGCTGGCGAAGAAGTCCTTCACGGTCCCCGCCGCCGGCAAGGTCACGCTCAAGATCAAGCTCGCGCGAAAGACGTTCGGGATCGTGAAGCTCAACCGCAAGATCCGAGCGCGGGTCACCGTCACGCTCGAGAACGCCGCCGGACTCACCAGCAAGGCGAGCACGAAGATCAAGCTCAAGGCCCCGAAGCGGCAGCGGCGCCGCGGCTGAGCCCCACGCAACTCACCAAACGAGCGCACATCCATGTGCACCCGCTCCGCGGCTTCGCACTGGCGTTCGGCCCACACCTCCACGAAGCCCGAGGACTCGAATTTGGCGGCGACCTCAGCCCGTGCGATGCGCACCGCTCAGCAATCGCCACGGCGGCGGTCGACGATGCGACTGGGCTCTGTCGGCTGCCTTGCGCTGTTCGTCGTCTTGCCGGAGCGGGAGGAGCCGCGCCGCTAACCGGACCCGCAAGGCCCGTGAGCGCCCGCGGCTTGCAGACCGTCGTCCAGACTTGTCGCCACGAAAAGGCCGACGAGCGCCTTCGTCGGCCGTAACGTCCGGAAAACGGACGCAAAATACAGAGAAACCTGGACAGGCGCGTGGCGGCAGACGTCACGCTAATCCCCTGCAAATGCGCAGAACTCAAGCGTCAGGGGAGCACGACTGAAAATCGTGGTGTCCCCGGTTCGAGTCCGGGTCTCGCCATCCGCAATCCCGCCTTCCAGCGGGATTTTCTTCTTTCCGGACGGTCACGGTCGAGGGTTCATTGGGCACTCCATTGGGCACCGGGCCGATTCTTCGCTCTCATCGCCTGTGACCCGGAAGCCCAGTCCTGGCGCGGGTTTCCGACCCACGGTTAGAGACGAAGAGAACACGACTCGGGCGCGTGGTGTCTCCGGTTCGAAGACCGTGCCAACCGGTACTTACGCCAAAGTTCTCAAGCCCAGTTCGGAGGTGCGAGAACATTGGCATATCGACTGGTTCATCCCGAGTCTCGCGCCGCGGCGCCCCTGACGATGAGCCTTGCCGAGTTTCGGACGGAGTTCCCTGGCGAGAGCCAGCATGTGGAGTTCAAGCGCGGCACGTCGATGGAGCCCAGACTGGACGGCACTCCCTTTGGGCACTCGATTAGGCGTCGCTGTCGAAATGGGACGATCGGTCGAGCTCGGAAGCCCAGTGCCCAACGCGGAGTTCGGGCGGTGTGTTGGAGGCGAAGACACCACGAATTCGGGCGTCCGGTGCGACAGTTGAGACGACGCGAATGCGGCCGAGTCCTTCCGGCTGCCCCCGCGCTGAGAGAGCGACGCGCGAGGCGCGTGGAGAGCTGAGACGGGACCAGCTTCCGCCGGCGCGCTGCGCGCGTGCCGCGATGAGCTCCTCTTCCGAGTGCGGTGGGCGCGGCGCTCGCGCGCCGCGCCCACCTCAAATCTCAGGCCGGGTGGCTGTGGCTGACCGGCGTGCCGACGCCGCTGGCGAGCGGATCGCCGGGGTACTCGTAGAACTTGCCGGGCTGCGAGCTCTCGGCCCCATAGCCCATGCCGAGCTCGGCAAGCGCCTCGCGGACCTTGGCGACAGTAGGCCAGTCGAAGTTCTCGAATCCCACGTCGTTGGGCGCGCCGATGTCCTTGTTGCCCAGCTCGCCCTGCGCAAAGCGCACCAGCGCGCGGTGCACGGCCTCCGTACCCATCGCCTCGGCGCAGAGGCGGGCGCCGAAGTCGTCGCCGGCGCGGGCGTAAGCACTGACACCGATCAGATAGAGGCTGATCTCGATCGTCTCGATGACCTCGAGGGTCTCGAACAGGCCGATGCCCCCGCCGTCGAAGGCGGCATCGGGCAGCCAGTAGCTCGTGGTAACGGGGTTGCCGCCCGCGGCCTTAAGCGCCTGCACGTGGTGGTACTCCGTGGTGACGCCGTTGCGCAGCACCGGCACAAACGCCTCGGACGGCGTGCCGCTGGCGTTCTGGATCGCGGCTGTTAGCAGCGTGACGCCGAGTTGCTCTTCGGTGACCAGGAAGTCCAGGACATCCTGCTTGCTCTCCACGTAGCCAGCGGTTTCCTGCTGGGCGAGTGCTAGATCAGTCATGGGGTGGCTCCTTTCAGCCGGGCTCTTCTCAAGGGCGAATCGACGCGGTGTCTCAGTCCGCTCGGACGCGGCCGGAGCCGCGTCGTCAGCTCCTCGTACGGGGGCGGCAGCGCGTCGTACGGATACGAGCCCGGCCGCGGTGTGTATGGCACGCAGTGAGTGTTGCGTCGCCGGGGCGCGCTCGAATCCGGGTGTCCCCCGGGCAGGTCACTAGTCGTGTGCGGAGCCAACGCGCCCGGACCCGGGATCGCAAGTGGTGGCCCTTCGATGGCCACAACTCCCACGCGGAGAGGACGTCACCGTGCGGCGGTCCTGTCAAGTCTTGTGAGGCCGGCGCAGCGACTGCAAGTCGCTTGCGGGACTGATCGAGCGGTCCGCACCGGCCAGAGCCGGGCGCTGGTCGTGCGGCGGAGACGGGGGTGGGCAAGACGGCGCTGCTCGAGCACGCGATCGGGCCAGCGCGGAGGTCCGCGTTGCCCATGCTGCGGTCGACCGGTGTGAGGCTGCGATGTTCGCGGCCGGCGCTCGCCACCGGGACGATCGCGCCGCGATAGACGCGGCAGGCCTCGCCAAGCTCTTGGATGCCGCCGACCGATTCGAGGTGCGTCGCTTCGTTCTCTGCACCGGCACCACTGCCGCCGGCCACAAGACCGGGCTGGGCGCGGGTCAGCCTGAGAACCCGCCGCCAAATCCCGCCATGCTGTTCGCCGATGCCGTCCCGCTCGACGCGGCCGTCGATGACGAGGGCGAGGGTTCGTTGCCGCCCGCGGGCAATGACGATCCCGCCCCCCGGCGTCCCCTGATCGAGTGAGGGCTCGCGGGCTGGCCGCATCCCTGAGCTTCGCGCTCGGACTCCGGAGGGTCCGCGATCGCTCCGGAGCATTGGCAACTGGCTCATCGCCGTGGCCAGTGGAGGCAGCGGCCCGCGAGTGCGCGATTGCGTCATCAGGCGCCGGCTAAGGCGTCGCGATCGGGACCATCGCCGTCTGCTCAGACCGGTGACGACCGTCCGCCAGCACGCTGAGTCCGCTGGCGGCGTCGAACAGATGGAGGCGGTCCGGGTCGAACCACAGCTCCATGCGCCGGCCTCGTGCCGCGGGGCTGCCGGCGTCAAGGCGGGCGACCATCTGGAGGCCCGGCCGCGAGGCTCGCAACTCGCCCGTGCCGTTGTGCTGCGCAAGCTCGTCGAGCTCGGGTGAGGACAAGGGCTCGGAGTCCACGTGGAAATACGCGTAGTGCTCGGAGCCCAGCGACTCCAGCACGTCGATAGTCGTCTCGAACGTGTGGCCGCGCGACGGCTCGTCGACGCGCGCAGCGTCCTCGAAGTGCTCGGGACGGATGCCGACGATGAGATCCCGCCCGCGGAGTGCGGAGCCGTTCTCGAGGCTCTGCCGCAGCCGGTCGGACACACGGATGTCTCCGAGCGGCATGCGCAGCGTCTCGCCTTCCAGCCGTCCCGGCAGCACGTTCATTGAGGGAGAGCCGATGAACCCGCCCACGAACACGTTGGCCGGGTACGCGTAGAGCGCGGCCGGGGTCCCCACCTGCTGGAGCGTGCCCGCGCGCATCACCGCGATGCGGTCGCCGAGGGTGACCGCCTCGATCTGATCGTGGGTCACGTAGATGGTGGTGGTGCCGAGCCGCCGCTGTAGCTGCGCGATCTGGGTGCGCGTCTGCACTCGCAGCTTCGCATCCAGGTTCGACAGCGGTTCGTCCATCAGGAATGCCGCGGGGTTGCGCACGATCGCGCGCCCCATCGCCACGCGTTGACGCTGGCCGCCCGATAGGTTCGCGGGCTTGCGGTCGAGGTGCGCCTCGAGGCCGAGGATCCTCGCGGCGTCGGCCACCTTGCTCTCGACCTCCGCTCGTGGGGTCTTCATCAGCTTCAGCGCAAACCCCAGGTTGTCGCGCACCGTCATGTGCGGGTACAGCGCGTAGTTCTGGAACACCATCGCGATGTCCCGGTCCCTCGGCGTCGTTGACCACCTCGTCGCCGATCCAGATCTCCCCCTCGGTGACGTCCTCGAGGCCGGCGACCATCCGCAGCGCGGTGGACTTACCCGAGCCGGAGGGGCCGACAATGACCATGAACTCGCCGTCGTCGATGGCGAGGCTCATGTCCTTCACGGCCTGGAAGCCGTCGGCGTAGCGCTTGCTGACGTGGTCGAAGACGATGGACGACACGGTGTGCTCGATTCTTCGGTGAAGGGGTGCCTGCGGTACCGGTCGGCGATGAGCAGTTGCGCTCACGCCGCGCGGCGTTCGCGGCCGGGTGTCGCGCGGGGCCGGCGCAGTGACTGCACGGACGCCCACATGGGCTCAAAACGCGGCTCGTACGGCACGCTCTGGATGAGCTTCTCGGTACCGCATACGGGGCACACGAGGAAGAAGTCGAGCCGCTTCGCCGCATGCTCGTAGCGGGTCGTCGTGTCGTGCAGGTGGTCGCATCGCGGCGTTCGCGGTGGCGCGGGAAGCCGACCTGCAGCCGCCACGCGAGACAACCCGGCACCGGGATGAGCCGAGGCTGGGCTGTGACGCCCGCGCCACTCGCGGATGCTCATGTCGGCCGGGATCGTGCACTCCACCACCCCTGCATCAGACGAGCGTCGGGTTCCATGCGACCACTGTGCCGTCGAGGCGAGGTGCTCGCATCCGGATCGACCCTGGTCTGCACCCCAGTCATCCCCGTCCCGGTCGTGGCGCCGTCGCCGCGCATAGGGATGGATGCTGCAGTGGTACCTGGCGGTGCCGCCTTGGCTGGCGTGATTGCCGCCGAGGCCCGGGATCGATACGGCGGTGGCTACGCCGGCACCACTGGTAGCCCGCCGTTGGGCAGCGCGTCGCGGAGCTCCCGGCGCGAGCTGATGTCGAGCTTGGTGAATACCTTCGCCAGGTGCCACTCGACAGTGCGCGGGCTGATGAACAGCTCGGCTCCTATCTGCGGATTCGTCTGTCCGTCTCGGGCCAACTGAGCGATCTGCGCCTCTTGAGCGGTGAGGCCGGCGGATGCCTCGACCGTGCGTTTGCGCACCGTTTCGCCGGTAGCCAGGAGCTCGCGCCGAGCTCGTTCCGCGAACGCCTCGGCGCCCATGCCGCTGAACATGTCATGCGCGAGCCGCAGCTGTCGGCGCGCGTCCAGGCGCCGCTTCTCGCGGCGCAGCCACTCGCCGTACAGCAGGTGGGTTCGGGCGAGCTGGACGGCGATCCGGCTGCGGGCGAGCCGGTCCACAGCCTCGCGATAGAGAGCTTCGGCCGCTGGACCGTCGGTCAGCATTGCGCGTGACCGAGCGTCGATCCCAAGCGCCCAATCGCTGCCGCTCGCACGCGCCTGTCCTCCGATTTGTCGGGCGGCGGCAGCGGCGACCTCGGGCTTTCCGGTTCGGACGCCCGCTTCGACCAGCTCGATCAACGACCACGCTAAGAGGCCGAGATCGTCATGCTCAGCGCCGCGTTGGGCGGCGGCGAGGGCAGCCTCATAGCGGCCGAGGCCGTTGTGAAGCACGGCCGTCGCATACTCGGCCAGGGCGATCCCCCTTCCCTCACCCCGAGCGGTTGCGTCGCGGGCGCCGGCCTCGATCAGCTCCGATGCCTGAGACCTCTGGCCCCGCCATGCAGCGAGCACGATGGAGGTGTAGCCCAGGGGCGGGTTGCCCGTTGCCTCCGTGAGTGCATCCGCCTCTTCGATCAGCGCCAACGCAGCGGCGAACTCTCCGGCATGCACGTGCACTCCTGCGCGGTAGGTGGCCGCGATCGGCAGAACCGTGAGTGCGCCGGCATCGCGCGCGAGGGTGACACCGCGAGTGGCCAGCTCATGCCACATCTCGTCGTCCCACAGGTCCTCCGCGATGCGGCACGCCAGCCAGAGCCAGTGGATGTTCTCCTCGTTCCGTCCGTCGTCGCCGCGGAACGCCAGCAGCGCCCGTCTGAGGGGCGCCACGCCCGCTGCGTAGCCGTCGGTGAAGCGTGTCACAAGACCATCGAGGAGCAGGTCGATCGCTCGCGGCGGAGCCGGCGCCGGCGGTGCGCCCCGGGCGGCCTCGGCCGCCTGCCGAACCCCGACGAGGCCGCTGAGCCGGCCCGCGAATATGGCCGCGCCGAGCGCCTCTAGATACGTCTCTCGCGCCAGCGCCGCGTTGAGCGGTGCGAGGCGGTTCGCGGCGTCGAGCAGTAGCGGCGGGTCGTCGGCGCCCCGCCTCCGGGCGAAGGCGATCTGTGCACGCAGCCGCTCCAGCCGCGCACGCTGGAGGTCATCGAGCGGACCCATCTCCGCAGTGGCGAGCAGTCCCGACGCCGCATCGGGCGCGCCGGCCTCGAATTTGGCCTGAGCGGCGGCGAGCGCTCGCGCCCCCCGGCGGGCAGGATCCGGAGTGAGCTCGGTTGCTCGCTGAAGGAACGCGGCCGCTGCTGCGACGCCGCCACGGCCCTGTGCCCGCTCGGCCGAGCGCTCGAGCTCGTCGGCCACCGCCTCGTCCGGCCCCGGCGAGGCATGGGCTCGATGCCACGCCCGGCGATCCGGATCGATCTCTGGATCGGTCGACTCGGCCAACGCACGATGGACACCTTGGCGATCCCGCCGTGAGGCGGCGCGGTAGGCCGCCGACCGCACGAGCGGATGACGAAACCGGACCCGCACTCCGAGTTCGATCAGCCCAGCAGCCTCGGCGGGGACCGCCGCGTCCGCTCCGATCCCCAGCAGCTGCGCCGCGCGCCACAGCAACGACACGTCCCCGACCGGCTCGGAAGCCGCCACGAGCAGGAGCCGCTGCGTCTCGTCCGGGAGCGACTGCAGCCGCAGCGCGAAGCTCTGCTCGATGCGATTCGGTAGTGGCCGGGTATCTGGGAGCGCGAACCCGCCCGCCAGTTCATCGGGGGTCAGCCCACGAGGCAGTTCCAGCAGTGCAAGGGGGTTGCCGCAGGTCTCGGCGATGATCCGGTCCCGCACGCGCTCGTCCAGCGGACCGGTGACCACCGACGCGAGCAGCGCGCGCGCATCGCTCTCCCCTAGCCCCGGGAGCACCAGCTCGGGCAGGCCGATGAGCGCCCGCTCCTCCATCGGCTCACGAACCGCGAACAACAACGCCACCGACTCGGCCGCCAGACGCCGCGCCACGAACGCGAGGCTCTGCACCGACGCCCGATCGAGCCACTGCACGTCATCGATCAGGCAGACGAGCGGTCGGTCGCCGGCCATATCGGCCAGGAGGCTCAAGGCCGCCAAACCAACGTGAAAGCGATCCGGAGCGGCCCCTTCCCAAAGCCCAAACGCCGTCCGCAGCGCATCGCGCTGCGGCCCCGGCAGGTCGTCCAGCCGATCCAGCAGCGGCGCGCACAGCTGATGCAGCCCGGCGAACGCCAGCTCCATCTCGGACTCCACGCCCGCAGCTCGGACGATCCGACACGCTGACGCGCGCCCAGCGACGTAGTCCAGCAACGCCGTCTTGCCGCCTCCAGCCTCGGCGCGCAACACCACGACCGAGCTCTCCCCCGCGGCGGCCCTCTCCACCAGCCGGTCGAGAGCCTCGCATTCACTGCGCCGGGCGAACAGCCGCGGACCGGGACGAATACTCGACATGGACCATCGTCGAGGCTAGAGCCGACTCCCGTTGGCTGGCAAGTGCCTCGATCGCCCGATCGCGAGCCACCATGGTTGGCGCCGCGTCCTGCGGACGAAGAACTAGTTCATCCCGGGCGGGAGGACGCGGGCACTACAGCGAAGCCAATACCTGTGCGAGGCCGTCTTCGAGCACGGTTCCAGTCAGTTCCCGCGCAGCTTCCATCACTTCGGCGGGCGAGTGGCCCATGGCCACACCGCGGCCACTCTCGGAGGCCCAACGGAGCAGGTCGATGTCGTTGCGGCCGTCGGCCACGGCCATCACCCGCTCCCGCGGGATGCCGAGCTCGATGCGTACCCGTTCCATCGCCGTGGCCTTGTTCACACCGTCGGCGGCGATGTCGATCCAGGCGGTCCAGCCGATGGCGTAGCTCACCCGCTGCAAGCCCATTTTCTCGACCGCCGCGAGGAAGTCCTCCATGTCGTGGCCGGGGGACATCGCCACGACACGGGTGGCGGGATGGTTCAGCAACTCGTCGAATTCCACGTGCTCGCTGTCGAGACCGATCGTCGCGGCGGGGAACGGATCGGTGTACCGGTAGTGACCGTGTTCGTCTTCCACGGCGAAACGGGCGTTCCCCAGTTGGTAGCGGATCGACCGGAGCACATCGGTCGGATCAAAGGACTCGACCCATTCGCGCCGGTAGCCGCTCAGCGCAGCGAGGTCACGTTTCAGGGTGATCGCGCCGTTGGAGCAGACCACGAACGGCGGCGCAATACCGAGGTGCTCGAGCACCGGGATCGTGGCTGCTGAGGAGCGGCCGGTGGCGAGCATCACCTGGTGTCCGACCGCGTCGAGACGGCGCACCTGCTCGATCACAGCGTCGCTGATGGCGCCGTCTTCGTGGAGCAGGGTGCCGTCGATGTCCAGAGCGATGAGCCACGGGGCGTTCCCCGCTTCGACAGGCGAGGTAGGGACATGTACGACCGTCGGAGATCTGCCCATCACCGGCTCGAGTGCCTCAGGAATGTCAGGGCACGCGGAAGCCAGCTGATCAGTCATAGGAATTCCATCGACTCGGTGTCGGGGAAATGGGAAGGGAACCATCTCGCGCCGACGGACTCGCGCTAGAGGCGCCTCGGGCGCTGCCTGAGCAGCAGTTGCGCTCCGAGGCTCATGACCGCTAGGAGCACGGTCAACGTGCTGTAGCCGAAGACCGTGGGCAGCAGCCCGAGAGGACCGGCGAGTTGGCCGGCGATGACGACGGGCACCCCGAAGGCGATGTAGGCGATGAGGTAGATCACGGCGACGACGTGCGCGCGCTGATGCTCCGGCGCGAGCGGAAGGATCAGCAGCAGGGCCGCCGTGAAGCATGCGCCGAAGGCAGCGCCGCCAATGGCCTCTCCGGCCAACATGGTCACCAGGCTCCCGGCGCCCGCGCCACTGGCGATGGCGATGGCACCGACGATCGCGGCGGAGATGCCGATGGTCATCGCGCGCCGGGGGGCGAGCCGGGCACATGCCAGGCCGACGACGACCGATGCCGCCGGTGAGACGAACCCGGCGAGGCCGTTCAGCAGGCCGCTGTTCAGGTGGAAGACGCTGTGAACCATGCTCGGGGCGAGCCCGCCCGCGAGTCCCGCGAGCATCCAGGTCGCGGCGATGATCGGAGCGGCCGCGGCGACCTCCCCGCGGGTGGCGGGCGGCACGGCCACGCGCGGGCTCAGCGAACGCAGCGCTCCCGGCACGCGGGTCACGGTCTCGGGCGACAGGCCGACGACGACGATCCCTAGGACGGTGAGGACGGTGAGGGCGGTGAAGACGATGGAACTCGCCGTCGTCGTGAGCTGGATCGCCAGGCCGGCCAGCAAGGAGCCGACCGCGAGGCCGCCGGTCAGGCTCACGCTGCCAAGGATCGCGCCGCGTCGCTTCCGGTTCGGCGGCGCGAGCTCGACGAGCGCCGCGGTGAACGCCGTCGTCGCTACTCCGGCGGCCGCGCCTTGCAGGATGCGGCCAGCGATCACCCATCCGATGTTGGGCGCGACGAGCAACACGACGTTGGATGTGAGCTGAACCATCAGCGCTCCGAGCAGCACCGGGCGCCGGCCGACATGGTCCGAGAGCGACCCCGCGGTGAGGACGGCGGCGAGGAAGCCGACGGCGTACACCGCGAACGCCAGCGTCAGCAACTCCGCGGGGAACCTCCACTGCTCTCGGTAGGTCACGAGCAGCGGCGTCAGCGCGCCGGCGGCCAGATAGAGGCTTGCGAATGCGATCGCCGCACCTGCGAGGGCCACTCTGTCGGGAACGGTGAGGCGGCTCCGGGCGGTGAGCCTCGCGATGGAGGGCGCGCTCATGCCGCCGGTCGCATCGCTTCGACGGCAACCGGCTCCGCGGCGGGGCCGCTGATCAGCCGGGCGCCGCGGCCGCGAGTGAGCACACTGAACGCCCATCGAGTCAGGACCAGCAGGCGGTTCTGGACGCCGATCAGGTAGTAGAGATGCACCCCGAGCCAGGTGATCCACGCCGGCGCCCCGCTGAGGCGTATCACCCTGAGGTCCGCGACGGCTCGGGCCCGGCCGATCGTCGCCAGGTTGCCCTTGTCGTGGTAGCGGAAGGACGACGCGTGCCGGCCTTGCAAATTTCCGAGCACGACACGGGCGGCGTGGCGGCCCTGCTGCATGGCGACAGGTGCGATTCCGGGAAGCGCCTCCACGCGATCCCCGCGGCGGATGGCAACCATGTCCCCGAGCGCGAGGACCTCCGGGTGGCCGGGCACGGTGAGATCGGCCTCGACGACGAGGCGGCCAGCGCGATCGATCTCGCCGCCGCCTGCCCGCGCGAGGGCACCCGCGAGGCTCGACGGCGTCACCCCGGCAGCCCAGATCACCGTTCGCGCAGCGCGCCGCTCGAGGCCGCCTTCGGGCGTTGTGATCGTCACCGCGCCGTGTTCGATGTCCGTCACGGTGTGCTCGAGCAGCGGCGTGACTCCGAGCCGCTCGAGCGCGCCGACCGCGCGCTCCGAGAGCGACGTCGGGAAGTCGGACAGGATGCGTTCGCCGGCCTCGACGAGCAGTACCCGCGCGGCGGCGAAGTCGGCGATGTGGAACTCCCGCCGCGTCTCGCGCGTGATCTCGGCGATCTGGCCCGCCATCTCGACACCAGTGGGTCCGCCGCCGACGATGATGAAGGTCAGCCACGCGCGCTGTAGCTCGCGGTCAGGCTCCCATTCGGCCGCCTCCAGCGCGGTGAGGATCCGGCTGCGGATGTCGAGCGCCCCCTCGAGGGACTTGAGCTCGGGCGCGTGCTGGCGCCAGCCATCATGCCCGAAGTAGGAGTAGTGCGCCCCTCCGGCGACGATCAGGCTGTCGTACTCGAGTGACGCAGGAGGCGGCATGTCGCGCGCCGCCGCCCGCAGCTCGACTCGCCGAGACGCGAGATCGAAGCCGGTGACCTCCGCGAGCAGGACCCGGACGTTGCGGTGCTTGCGGAAGACGACGCGGAGCGGGAAGCAGATCTCTCCCGGCGACAGGGCGCCGGTCGCCACTTGGTAGGCGAGGGGCTGGAAGAGGTGGAAGTTGCGGCGGTCGACGAGGGTCACCTCGACCGGGTACCGCGCGAGCTTCAGCGCGGCGTGCAGTCCACCGAAGCCGCCGCCGACGACGACGACGCGGTGCGGCGCGTGCTCATGGCACCCGAACGAGTACCGCGTTGTCGCGCTCCCCGCCATCAGCTCGGTGGTGTGCATGGCACCAGTCTTGATCGCTAGCCGCGTGCTCACATCGGGCAGGTGCCGCGTCGAGTCCCGAGTCCCGACGGCAGGTGTGCCCGGTCGGACCCGTGCAATCGGCTGGGCGCGGGGCAGGTCTGGTCGAGCGCCCTGGTGAAAAACACCGACGCGCCGACGTCCGGAGCTCCTCAGCGCCGGGCGGTTCGGAGCTTCAGAGGACCGCCCGCAGGCCGGCATCGAGCGTGGCTGTGCTGAGTTCCCTGCGGGATCTGAGGCCCAGCTTGGAGAACACCTTGCCCAGGTGGTACTCCACTGTGCGTGGGCTGATGAACAGCTCGGTGCCGATCTCGGGGTTCGTGCGTCCCTCGCGGGCGAGGCGGGCGATCTGCGCCTCTTGCGGTGTCAGCTCGTCGAGTGTCTCGACCGACCGCTTGCGCACCGTCTCGCCGGTGGCGCGCAGCTCGCGCCGGGCACGTTCGGCGAACGCCTCGGCGCCCATCGCAGTGAGCGTTTCGAAAGCCGTGCGCAGCTCCCGGCGCGCTTCGACGCGCCGGCCGGCGCGGCGCAGCCATTCGCCGTAGAGCAGCTGGGCGCGGGCGAGCTCCATCCGCATGCGCGTCCGCCCAAGCCGGTCCAGGGCGTCGCGATGGAGCGCCTCCGCCCCTTCGTCCTCGCTCAATAGCGCACGGCAGCGCGCCTCCAGACCGAGGGCCCAGTCAGTGCCGGCAGCCTGCGCACACTTCGTGAGCCGCTCCAGCGCCTCCGCAGCGGACTCGCCCTCGCCGCAGCGCACAGCCGCCTCGACGAGCTCCGGCAGCACGAGCGTCGCGAACCCGAGCTGCTCCGGGTGTTCGCCGGCCCGCTGCGCCGCGTCCAGCGCGTCCCGGTAACGGCCGAGGCCGTTGCCGAGCACGGCGGTAGCGTTGTGGACGATCGTCCACCCCATCCCCTCGCCGCGCGCGATGGCCTCGTCCAGAGCGGCGTCGACGAGTGCCGCGACCTCAGCCTCTCGTCCGCGCCACGCGGCCAGCGCGATTGCGCCGTAGTGCGGCAACCGCATCCCCGTCGCCTCGGCAACCGTCTCGGCCTCCTCGACCAGCGAGGCCGCCTCGGCCAACTCGCCAGCGTAGAGACGCATCCCCACGTGCGCGCTCAGGGCGATCGGCAGCACGGTCAGCGCGCCGGCCTGCCGCGCGAGTCGGACATGCCGCGTGCTCAACCACTCCCAGCTCTCGTCATCCCACAGGTCGTGAGAGGCGCGAGTGGCGAGCCAGAGCCAGCGAAGCGCATCCGCTCGGGGCATCTCCTCGGTGCGAAAGGCGCTCACGGCCCGCTTCACGGCCGGAGCCCCCGACGCGTAGCCGTCCGTGAACAACAGCGCAAGGCCGTCGAGGAGGAGATCGGGCGGGCGCGGGTGCGTGGATGACGCAGGAGCCCCGCGCGCTGCCCTGGCGACCTCCGGCAGGCCGACGTCCCCGGCCATGCGCCCGACGAACACCGCCGCGGCGAGCGCGTCCAGGTACGTGTCGCGCGCGAGCTCCGGGGCGAGCGGCTCGATCTGCCTGGCCGCCGCCAGCAAGAGCGGCGGAGCGTCGCGGCCACTACTCGACACGAAGGCGATCTGTGCGCGCAGGAGGTCGGCCCGGGCGCGCTGGAGCTCGTCCAGCGGCCCCGCCTCGACAGCGTTCACCAGCGCGAGCGCCGCGCCCGGCGCTCCCGCTTGGTGCTTTGCCTCCGCCGCGGCCAGCAGACGCGCCGCTCGGAGGGCGGGATCCAGCGTCAGCGCGGCGGCGCGCTCGAGGAAAGCCGCCGCGGCGGCCAACCCGCCGCGGGCCTGCGCCCGGTCAGCCGATCGCTCGAGCTCGGCGGCGACCTGGGCGTCGGGCCCTGTTGCCGCCTGCGCGCGATGCCAGGCTCGCCGGTCGGGATCGATAGCGGGATCCGTCGCGCTTGCAAGCGCGAGATGAGTGCTCCTCCGGTTGCCCGCCGACGCCGCGCGATAGATCGCGGAGCGAACCACGGGATGGCGGAACGTGGTCCGTGTGCCGACCTCGAACAGGCCGGCCGCCGCCGCAGGGCCTGCGGCGTCGTAGCCGATGTTCAGCTCCCGCGCCACGCGCCAGAGCAGCGTCGGGTCACCGCTCGGCTCTGCCGCCGCGATGAGCAGTAGGCGCTGCGTCTCGTCGGGCAGTGCTTCGAGCCGGCCCCGGAACATCTCTTCGAGACGAGTTCCGAACGGCAGCGCATCAAGCAGCCTGAAGCCGCCGGCGAGCTGATCCGGCGCCAACCCGCGCGGAAGCTCCAGCAGAGCGAGCGGGTTCCCGCGCGTCTCCGCGACGATCGCGTCGCGCACGGCCACGTCGAGCGGGCCGCTGAGGGCCGCCTGCAATAGCGCGCGCGCATCCGCGTCGCCCAGACCATGGATCCACAGCTCCGGCAGCCCGCCAAGGTCGCCCGCGTCCGAGCGCGTGGCGAAGACCAGCGCGACGGGCTCCGCCAGCAGGCGGCGGGCGACGAATGCGAGCGTCTGCCTCGAGGCTTGGTCGAGCCACTGCGCGTCGTCGACCAGGCAGACCAGCGGTTGCTCCTCAGCGGCCTCGGAGAGGAGCAACAGCACGGCCAGCCCGATGAGGAAGCGGTCCGGTGTGTCGCCCGCCCTCAGCGCGAACGCCGTGGCCAGCGCATCGCGCTGGGGACCGGGAAGGCGATCGAGCCGACCCAGCATCGGCGCGCAGAGCTGCTGCAACCCCGCGAACGGGAGCTCGCTCTCGGCTTCCACGCCCGCGGCTCTCGCCACCCGGCAGCTCGAGGCGCGCTTCGACAAGTAGTCCAACAGCGCCGTCTTCCCGACGCCGGCTTCACCGCGCAGAACCAGCACGCGGCTCTCGCCCGCGCTGACATCCGCGACCAGCCGGTTCAGCGCCTCGCATTCGCTCCGCCGGCCGCGAAGCGTGGGCGCACCGTCCCGTTCTGGCATCGCGCCACCGAGGCTAGTGGGAGGCCACGCGGGTGGCAACCGACCTTATCGTGGGGCACCGGCGCTGCTCGCGGCACGGACGTCGCGGCCGAACAGCTGGACGCGCGCGGCTACGAACGGCTCGACGCTCTGCGCCGGTGTCCCGTGAGCTGCTCGCCCGTCCGGGTGAACCTGTCGTATGCCGCTCGCTATGCGACGCGGCCGTAGACCCAGGCCGGACCGCACGCGGCGACATCCTCGGCCAGACGGCCAGCGCGCTGCCGCGTCCATCGGCCGCAGCTGACCAGGTCATGCATGAGCTGCTCGATGTCCTCGAGCGCAGCGAGCGCCTCGAGGTCGTGCCCGCCCGCGAATACGAGGGCGTCGGCGGCGTTACGGACCCGACGCTGCTCGAGATCGTGGAGCTTGGCAGGGCCGAGCTCGGCGACTGTCTTCGTGACGCGCGCGTACGCGCAAGAGCGATCGGTGGTCATGACTGTGGACTCCTTGGTCTGGTGCTCGCTCTACGATCGCGCTGTCGGCGGCCCGTCGCGTCCGTCGGAGCCCTGGCCAGTGCCCGTGTCGCACGTCGGTGGGCGCCTGGCTTCTCCTGGGCGACGTAGCCTCCGAGGGAGGACCCGAGCAAGTCGATCTGCTTCAACGCGAGGGCACCGACGAAGAGCAGGGTGTCGCGGGCCATGTCTCTCACGTTGTCGGGCACCGCGCCGGTCGAGCTGCCGACGCCCCGGTTGGCAAGGAGGATCACCTCGGAGCCAACCGCGATGCGGTGGACGAGCGCCGGGTCCCAGCTGTCGAGGTTTCCCGCCCGCCTCGCGGCGCCCGCAGTGGGCGGCGCGAGGCGGCGGGGTGCGTGTGAATCAGCGGGTCGATCGGGCGGCGGCTTCGATCACCTTCACCACGGCGGCCGGATCGCTGAGCATCGAGAGATGCGGCGCCTTCACTTCGGTGATGTGCGCGCGGGCGTTGTTGGCCATCGCGAGCTGATCGGCCGCCGGGATGACGTGGTCATCGGTGCCGACGATCGCCCAGGACGGGATCGTCTTCCAGGCCGGCGTGCCGGAAGGCGCGCTGAGCGCTGCCGTGGCGAGCGGCCGCTGCGTGGCGGCGAGCACGGCCGCCTGCTTGGCCGGCAACCCGTTCGCGAAGCAGTCGGGGAAGACGCTCGGCTTCACGTAGGTGTTGACGTCCTCGGCGGGAGCCCTCGGAATCGGCACGAAGTTGAGGACAGTGCTCAGGTCGGGCACTGCGAAGCATCCCCCGTGCACGAGGTCCAGCACTGTCTGCCCGTCGTCGGGGATGAACGCGTTGTCGTAGACGAGCGCCTTCACCTGGGCATCTCCGGTTGCGGCGTTGGTGATGACCGTCCCGCCGTAGGAGTGGCCGACGAGCACGATCGGGCCGCTCAGCGAATGCAGGAAGTTCGCGAGCGTCTGGCTGTCCGTCGCGAGACCCTCGAGCGGGTTCGCCGGCGCGTAGACCGAATAGCCGGCGCGCTGGAGACGCGAGACGACCGGGTTCCAGCTCCCGGAGTCGGCCCATGCGCCGTGGACGAGCACGATGGTCGGCTTGGCCGAGTCGCTCTTCCTATGCGAGCTCGGCGAATCCGCGGCGGATGATGCGGCAACCACGGCCGCCAGTGTGAGTGCGGCGGCCGCTACGGCCACCGGCTTCTTAATGTGCATTTGTGACTCCTCTCGTCCTTCGTGTCAGGCGGCCGCGGGAGTGCGGGCGCCGATGAACTGGAGCAGGGCGTCGTTGACCTGCTCGGCGTGCGTCCAAGCGATCCCGTGCGGGCCGCCTTCGATCACGACGAGCCGGCAGTCGACGAAGTCGGGCAGCCGCTTGCCGCTCTTCGGCAGGGGCAGGATCCGATCCGCATCGCCCTGCACGGCGAGCAGCGGCACGTCGAACTTCGCGAGGTCGGCGCGGAAGTCGGTCTTCCACGTCTGGATGCACGCAACGGCCGCGGCCGCGGAGGCGGATGTGGCGAGGTTGAGGCTGGCCTGGAACGCCTCGTCGCTCACGAGCGTTCCGCCGAGCTGATCCATGTTGTAGAAGTTGTCGAGCATGCCCTTCATCCAGGACGGCGTGTCCGCCTCCGCGGCCTGGACGAAGCCGTCGAAGAGCTCGCCCGGCACCCCTTCGGGGTTGTCGGCGGTCTGGAGCAGGAACGGCGGGATGGGCGAGACGAGCACGGCTCGGGCGACCCGCGCCGAGCCGTAGCTGCCGAGGTAACGGGTCACCTCACCGGTTCCCATCGAGTGGCCGACGAGTGTCGCCTCTTGAAGGTCGAGCTCGTCCATGAGCGCCTTCAGGTCGGCGGCGAAGGTGTCGTAGTCGTAGCCGGAGATCGGCTGGCTCGACCGCCCGAACCCGCGTCGGTCATACGTGATCACGCGGTATCCGGCGTCACACAGCGGCCGGATCTGCTTGTCCCAGGCCCGGCCGCTGAGGGGGTAGCCGTGGATCAGGACGACCGGCGATCCCGAGCCATGGTCCTCGTAGTACAGCTGGATCGCAGTCGAGTTCTCCCTACCAACATCGATAACCGTCATGGTGCGTCCCTTCCGTGAATTGGTGAGTTCCACCGGTCGCATCAGCGTTGGCCGTGCGTGCCGGAGAACCCCGTGCTCCAAGCTTGCGACGCGTGCCGCGCGGATCGCTTCTGGGAGGTCCCTAGTCCGACCCCCGGGTGGGCTTCGCCCGAGTCGTTGGACCCGCGAGATCTGACGGTCCGGACGGCGTCGACGTCGCATGCCGCGACGAGCTCCGTCGGCGGGAGGTCCGCGCGAAGGGCCGGCTTCTCGCCGGTTGTGATGTACGTCGTCACCGCTCCGACGAGCTCGCAGAACGCGGCGCGGCGAGCGTCATGGGAGAACAACGTCCGGCACTGGAGCCACGTGGCGAACTCGGATTGCAGGTCGAACCCGACCCCGAGCGCCGCGTGGCCGAAGACGTCATGTACGACTCGAAGCTGGTCGACGACGCCGCCTTCCTCGCCACCAAGCAGCGGATGCGGTTCGTCGCAGGCGATGGTCCTGAGCATCATCGACCGGTGTTCGCGAAGGTCGGCGGCCAGCTCCGCCGCGTCGCCATAGGGGTCGCTCTCGGTCCGGACATGTCGCACTCGAACGCCAAGTCCGCCGAGGGACGGAGCGCCGCAGACGATCTCGAACAGCCGCGCGGTCTCGCGCTCGAGCGTCCGGTAGGACCGCCGGACGGCGTCGGCCGGAGCCGTCGGGCTCCCGGTGAACCAATCGGTGACCCGGTCAGCGAGCTCGGGCCGCAGGAAGCCCGTCGTTCTCAGCACGCACGGCGCGAGCACGGCCTCGCGCGCCACGCGCTCCGCCTCCTGCTGTGCTCGATCCCAGGGAGGGAACACCTGATCTGGCGACGCGGCGCTCTCGGCGTCGTCGGTCGGCGGTATCAGCGGCCATTCCGCGAGTCGGTCCTGGATCAAGTTGCTCATAGCCATCTCCCGGCGCGGGGCCAGTCGGTCGTTTGGTGCTGCCGCGGCAACGTCCCGCACACGGCGGTCGCTCGCGTCCGGCAACCCCCCGGCTCGGTCCCCGGTCGAGGGCCCAGCGGCATCGGCGAGCCCGCCGCCACGGCCCCACTGTCAGCGCCTTCTGGGCGCGGTCCCGAAGCCTTTCGTTCCAGGGGACGCACCCCGTTCTCGCGGCGCAGCCCTTCGCCTTAGACGAGCTACGTCCGCGCCGAGCACCGCGCCCACGCCCCAGCCGGCCGACCGCGCCTCCCAGTGGGTCGCCCGGTGCACGTACGCGCACGGCACCGACTGGGAGCACTGGCCGCCACGACCGGGGACGCAACCCGGGACTCACCGGATGTGACCGCGCGCGTGCCACCGCAAGCTCTGGACATGAGCACCACAGCGCTGATCAACCGCCGCACACAGATCCGGCGAATTTCCGTCGAATCGCCGCGAGCGGCCGCGTCATCGAACCGCGACGCGCAGCGCCCGCCTGCCTTGACGACTTCGTGCGCTGCATGGACGTCGACGACCTGTTTCCTGCCGTAGCGGCGTCCCCAAGAGGAGCGAGCATGACCGAGAGCAGACGCATCATCTACACCGCTAAGGCGCACGTCACGGGCGGGCGGGCCGAAGGCCATGGCCGCGCTTCGGACGGCGCCCTCGAGGTGGATCTCCGGACACCCGTGGAGATGGGCGGCGGCGGCGGCGGGACGAATCCCGAGCAGCTGTTCGCGATCGGCTACGCCGCGTGCTTCGAGAGCGCCATGGGGGTCGCAGCCCGGCGCCGCCGAAAGGAGATCGCCGATGTCGCGATCGACTCGAAGGTGATGCTCCTGCCGACGGCGGACCGAGGGTTCAAGCTCGCCGTCGCGCTCGCCGTGACCCTGCCGTCCGTCCAGGATCCCGACCAGGCGGTCGAGCTGGTCAGGGCCGCCCACTGGGTGTGTCCGTACTCGAACGCGACGCGCGGCAACGTCGAGGTCTCGCTCACCGCGAACGGCGTGGCCGTCGGCAACGTCTCCAAGCCGCTGGCTGCCTGAGCCTCGACAACCCACCCCCGAGAGGAGCACTACCCATGACACCCATCATCTCTCTGGCCGCCACGGCGGCGGTCTCGCTCACCGCGTTCGCGCTCGCCGCCTGTGGCGGCGGTAGCAACAACGCGACCGGTTCGGCGGCGGCGCCGAAGGCGCCTGACGGCCGGCCCGCGACCGTCGGAGTGGCCAACAACGGCAACCTCGGCAAGATCCTCGATGACACCCACGGTCGCACCCTGTACCTGTTCGCGAAGGACTCGGGCACCATGAGCGCCTGCACCGGCGCGTGCGCCAGCGCATGGCCCCCGTTGCGCGCGAGCGGCAAGCCGACCGTCGGTGCCGGCGCGAGCGCCTCGATCGTGGGCACGACTCCGCGCTCCGACGGCCAGCCGCAGGTCACCTACAAAGGCCACCCGCTGTACACCTACATCGGCGACCAGAACCCCGGCGACACGAACGGCCAGGGCCTGACGGTGTTCGGCGGCGGCTGGTTCGCCCTCTCTCCGGTCGGCGACCAGGTCTCCGGCACCGGCTCGAGCGGCGGCGCCACGGGCTACTAGCAAGTCCGCGCGATCGAGAACTCGCACGCAGGAACCGCAACAGTCGGTTCCTGCGCTGGCGCCAAGCGCCCGGTACTCCCACACCCATTACAGAGGCTCTCATGAGACAACTCACCTCGGCCAACGGCGTCGTCACCGAAGCAGTGCGCTACGGGCTGCCAGCCGTCCTCATCCTTTCGGGGGTCGTCGTGTTGCTCGTCGCCGACGACTCCAGCCGGTACGACGGGTTCGCTCTACTCGTCGGCTCGGGGCTGAGCGTCAGCCTGTTCAACCTGCTCTTTCGCCTCGGCGCGAGCGGCGACCGGACCCGAGACGACGAGGAGCGCGCACGCGAATTCTTCTCTGAGCACGGCTACTGGCCGGACGAGGACCCCGACCGTGGACCCCACTAGATCCCACATCTGGGCGACGCTGGACTGTTCACGGCGGCCGTTCGGGCGGATAGTCGACGCTTGAACCCCGACCATCGACGAAAGGGACCGGCATGACCAGCAGGTGGACGGCGTTGGCGGATCTTGGCCAGAGCGTGTGGTACGACAACGTCGCGCGCCCGGCGCTCGCCGACGGCCACCTCGCGCGACTCGTGCGCGAGGATGGCGTCACGGGCGGCACGTCGAACCCAACGATCTTCTCCAAGGCGGTCCTGGAGTCCGATCTGTACGACGAGGACATCCGCGCTGCGAGCGAGTCCGACAGCGACGCCCTGGTCTTCGAGCGTTGCGCCGTCGCTGACATCCAGCGCGCATGCGATGTCGTGCGGCCCGTCTGGGAGCGTACCGGGGGCCGCGATGGCTACGTCTCGATCGAGGAGGAGGCCGCGCTCGCCTTCGAGCTGGAGCCCGCGGTGCGCCGCGCGCACGAGCTGCGCGCGCTGGTGAATCGACCGAACGTGATGGTCAAGATCCCCGCGACCGAGGCCGGTGTGGCGGCCTTCGCGCGCCTGACGCAGGAGGGGCAGAACATCAACATGACGCTGCTGTTCTCGCGGGAGCGCTACCGCCGCATCGCCGAGAGCTACGTCGACGCGCTCGAGGCCCGCGTCGAGGCGGGCGAGGATGTGAGCACGATCGCGTCGGTCGCGAGCTTCTTCGTCTCGCGGGTAGATGCCGAAGCCGATCGCCGGCTTCCCGCCGACTCGCCGCTTCGCGGGCGCGCCGCCGTCGCCAACGCCAAGCTCGCCTACGTCGACGTCTTCGAACAAGTCTTCGGCTCGGACCGCTGGACGCGGCTGCGCGCGGCCGGCGCCCGGGTGCAGAAGCCGCTGTGGGCGTCCACGGGCACGAAGAGCCCCCACGACCCGCCGACGAAGTACATCGACGAGCTGATCGGCGAAGACACGGTGACCACCGTCCCCGACGCGACGCTGGACGCTTTCCGCGACTCGGATGCGCCCTCGCCGCCGCACGCCACCGTGCGCGACGGCATCGACGCGGCGCGGGCGGATCTCGCGGCGCTGAGCGCCGCCGGCATCGATCTCGACGCGATCACGGAGCATCTCGAGCGCGATGGGGTCCGCCAGTTCAGCGAGGCGTCGGAGAAGATGATCGAGGCGATCGGCGCGAAGCGCCAGCGCGTGCGGGTGTGACGCGGCGCTCCTTGCGCTTCGACCCGAACGGGGGAGGACCAAAATGCCTGACCAGCATGCCCTAGATCAACCCGTTGGTGCCGGAGGGGTGGTGACGAAGCTGAGCCCAGGATCGGTGGCGGGCACCGTGACTCGACTCTCTTCACTGATCGCGGCCAAGGGGATGAAGCTCTTCGCCGTGATCGACCACAGCGGAGAAGCCAGCGCGCGGGGCCTCGCACTGCGGGAGACCAAGGTTGTCGTCTTCGGGAGCCCGGAGGCAGGAACACCGGTCATGCAGGTCGCGCCGCTCGCAGCCCTCGATCTGCCGCTGAAAGTGCTCGTGTGGGCGGACGGCGACCAGACCAAGGTCAGCTACACCGCGCCGTCGGAGCTCGCCCACCGATACGGGCTCAGCAACGCCCTGGCCGCGAGGCTCGCCGGGATCGAGGCACTGACGGACGCCGTCACCGATCGGGCGGGTTAGCGCAGCGGTCGCGGGCTCCGCCGTTCACTGACCCGACGAGCACGAACCCACGCCAGGCGCCGCAATCGGACGTCGATCTGGCGGCGACGTCTGCACGCGGTCACCAGGCCGACGCCGGACGGCGAGCAGCCGGGAGCTGGCGCAAGGGTTAACGGCCGTTGGGACGCGAACCACGCCATGACTCGCGCGGCGGTTACGCTCGTCGCGATTAGGCACCGGAACGCGTTCCAGTGCCCAAATCCACGACAAAAGAACGCAATTTGCGGTCATCGAGTTTGTTCGGCTCGGCCGCGAGAACCCGCCCGATTGCAGGCATTGCACCGCTGTTAGAGAGATTCCGACCCACGACTGAAAATCGTGGTGTCCCCGGTTCGAGTCCGGGTCTCGCCATCCGCAATCCCGCCTTCCAGCGGGATTTTCTTCTTTTCGGGTACTCGGTGTCGAGCGTTCATTGCTCGCTCGATTGGGCACCGAGCCGACGATCCGGAGTCATCGTGCTGGCGCGCGAGTTCAGAGCCCGCGGGGTTTCGGAGTGCTGTTAGAGATCGCGACCACACGACTTCGGCGCGTGGTCTCTCCGGTTCCAGACCCCGCAGGCAGGCGGTGACGCTCGGCGACGGCCGAACTCAGATGTCGACAGCTCAAGGGCGCTCGACTTCCGACGACCGTGCCGACCGATACTTATGCCAAAGTTCTCAGCCGGAGTTCGGAGGTAAGAGAACTTTGGCATATCCTCTCTTTCATCCCAAGTCTCGCGCTGCGGCACCGCTCACGACGAGCCTCGCCGAGTTTCGGACCGCCTTCCCTGGCGAGAGCCAGCACGTGGAGTTCAAGCGTGGCACGTCGATCGAGCAGTTGCAGAACACGGCAGTCGCGTTCTCCAACGCCGACGGGGGCGTGGTGCTGATCGGGGTCCAGGACGACGGGACGGTCGCCGCGAGGGCCCTCGATGCCGGCACGCAGGACGACATCCACCGCGCCATGCAGGCTGCCCGCGACGTCGGCCGCTACGGACTGAGTGAACTCGACGTCGACGGCAAACCTGTGACCGTGCTATCGGTCGCGCGACGTCGGGAGGGCTTCGCCCAGACGTCGGCAGGGGTTGTTCGCGTACGGCGCGGGACTCACGACGATCCTCTGTTCGGTGCCGAGCTCGTGCGCTTCGCGAACGAGCGGACAAGCTCGCGATACGAGACCACCGAGGTCGACGTCGAGCTCGGTGACGTGTCGCCGGCGCTCCGCGCGGAAATCTCGCGTGCGCTGCGTTTCAATAGGGCCACTGGCGACCGCCTACGCGCCGCTGAGCTTGCGACCGGCGAACGCCTGACCGTGGCTGGCGCGCTCTACCTTCTGCCGGAACCGTCGCGAATCCTGGGCAAAACGTTCGTTGAGGTCCTGCGATTCCCGGACGACTCCGGCGTCGACTATGACCGCCGCGAGCAGGTCGACGGACCACTTCACCATGTGCTCGAGGAAACCGTCGGTCGCGTCGCCGGAGAGCTCGGAACCGAGCTGGTGGTGCTCGGCACGCGCCGGTATGAGCTGCCGCGCCTTCCTGAGGTCGTGTTACGCGAGGCGATCGCCAACGCGCTCGCGCACCGCAGCTACGAGGCCGCCGGCACCGCCGTGCGAGTCGAGATGCGACCGTCAGCGGTCGTGGTGCGTTCGCCGGGCGGGCTACCCGAGCCCGTCACCGTCGAGAACATCCGCGAGACAAACGCCGCCCGCAACCTCGTCGTCATCCGCGTACTCCGCGCTCTCGGCCTGGCCGAGGACGTCGGCAGGGGAGTCGACGTCATGCAAGACACGATGGCCGCGGAGATGCTCGAGCCGCCCCGTTTTCGCGACAGCGGCCATGAGGTCATCGTGGAACTGCCGATCCGCAGCGCGGTCGCGCCCGCCGAGCGCGCGTGGATCCACGAACTCGAACGACGAGGCACGCTTCGCGGGCTCGATCGCATCGCGCTCGTGCACGCTGCACGTGGCGACACGCTCACCAACAAACGCGTTCGCCAGTTAGCCGCAGTCGACGCCCACGCCGCCCGCGACGTACTGCATCGCCTGCGCGACCAAGGATTCCTGGAACAGCGGGGCCAGCGTGGCGGCGCAAGCTACCGACTCAGCGGGACGCTTCGACCACCCGCCGGCCTCCAGCTCACCCCCGAGGAACTCGCCGACGTCGTCGCCCAGCTCGCCGAAGGCGGGCCGATCAGCAACAGCGACGTCCGCGCCGCAACCGGATTGGATCGTGCCGAGGCCCTCGCAGTCCTCGACCGGCTGGTCCAGCTGGGGCGGCTCGTCCGCACCGGCCAGCGGCGGGGCGCGAAGTACCACCGTCCGTGAGCCTCCAAGGTCGTCGACGCGCGCCTCGGCCGTTGCCGCCCCAGGCGGGACGCGTCATGCGCTCGCCAGATGTTCGCTTAGATCGGCCGGTCTAAGGTCTCCCTCGTTGGTGTCCCCGGTTCCAGTCCGGGTCTCGCCATATCGCCAGCAAGCTCCGTGGCTTGCTGGGCTTGGGTGCGTTCTGGCCGCCGCTGGTCTGGTCGCGGCGCACGGGCGAGGCGAAGGCGGGCCCGGAGTTAGCAAACGACATCCCCGTACCGCGGGTCGCCGCGGCCGGTCCGGCTTGAACGGGGCGATGATCCTCGCCTTGGCGCTGTGCTCGGCCACGAGCGGGTCGCTCCCGCCGAGGCCCTGACCGCGGGCTCGCGCCGGCGCTCTCGCAAAGCGACGTCGCCACGCGTGAGCGACGTTGAGCGCGCGGAATGCATGCGCGCTAGCGTCCGCTCATGCCGACATGGCAGGTGGTCTACGACGAGCTCGCTCCGCAGGACGAACCCGACGTCGACGACCTGCTGCAGCTCGCCACGGCGTGTTACATGCTCGGCCGCGACGAGGAGCACACAGCCGCGATGGAGCGGGCGCATCTCGCGTGTCTCGAGACCGGCGACCGGCTGCGTGCCGCCTTGTGCGCGTTCTGGGCCGGGATGCCACTCATGATCCGCGGCGAGGTCGCCCGCGGCGCGGGCTGGCTGGCCCGCGGCCAGCGGCTCGTCGAGGAGGCGGATGGCGGGTGTGTCGAGCGCGGCTACCTCATGCTGCCAGGCGTCTTCCAGCATGAGGCCGCGGGCGACTACGCCGGAGCCGCCACGGTCGCCGCCGAGGCGGTCGCGGTCGCGCAGCGCTGCGACGACCGCGATCTGCTCGCGCTCGCTCTGCACCTACAGGGCCACATGTTGGTCGAGGCGGGCGAGGTGGCCGAGGGCCTGCGGCTCCTCGACGAGGCGATGATCGGCGTGACGAGCGGCGAGGCGTCACCGATCGTCTGCGGCGTGGTCTACTGCGGGGTGATCCTCGGTTGCCAGGCCGCGTTCGAGCCGCGCCGCGCGCAGCAGTGGACGGCCGCGCTGTCGCGCTGGTGCGAGCAACAGCCGGACATGGTCGCGTTCTCGGGTCGCTGCCGCGTGCACCGAGCGGAGATCAGGCTGCTCGAGGGCGACTGGGACGCGGCGCTCGACGAGGCGCAGGACGCGCAGCGTCGGGCAGCGGTGGGGGGCTACAAACGCTCGATGGCGGAGGCGGCCTACGTGCAGGGCGAGGTGCACCGCCTGCGCGGAACGTTCGACGCAGCCGAGGACGCCTACCGCGAGGCGAGCCGTCTCGGGCGCGAGCCGCAGCCGGGCCTCGCGCTGATGCGCCTCGCGCAGGGCAAGACCGGAGCCGCCGCAACGTCGATCCGGCGCGCGCTCGGCGAGACCGCGGATCGCTTCATGCGCACGCGGCTGCTTCCCGCGGTCGTCGAGGTGATGGTCGCGGCGGGTGACCTCGACGCTGCGCGAGCGGCGGCTGAAGAGCTCTGCCGGCGCGCCGCGGCCGCCAAGGACATCGGGGTGCTCGGCGCCATCGTCGCGCAGGCCCGGGGCACGATCGCGCTGGCGGAGGGCGATGCCGCCGCTGCGCTGCCTCTTCTGCGCCGCGCCGCGCAGGTATGGCAGGAACTCGAGGCGCCCTACGAGATGGCGCGAGCGCGGGCGCTGCTCGCGGAGGCGCTGGGCGGCGCCGGCGATGACGAGGCTGCGGCGCTGGAGGCCGAGGGCGCTCGTGACGCCTTCGCCGCGCTCGGCGTCGTGTCGCCTGCTGCCGTGCGCCGCGGCCGCGGCGAGCTGACCAACCGCGAGCTCGAGGTCCTGCGGCTGGTCGCCGCGGGCGAGACGAACAAGGCGATCGCCACGCGGCTCGTCCTCTCCGAGCGAACGGTCGATCGCCATGTGTCCAACATCTTCGCCAAGCTCGGAGTCTCGTCGCGGGCGGCGGCGACCGCACGCGCGTACGAGCGCGGCCTACGCTGACACGAGCCCCGTACCCATTCGCCCGAATGGGTACTTCGGCCGATGCTACGCACGCGGCGCGGACTTAACGTCGCTGCCATGAGCGAACGCTTCGACACAGTCATCATCGGCGCCGGGCAAGCGGGCCTCGCGACTGGTTACCACCTCGCGCGTGAGGCTCGGGAATTCGTCGTCCTCGAGGCGCACGACCGCGTCGGCGACATCTGGCGCAACCGCTTCGACTCGCTCAAGCTCTACAGTCCGGCTCGTTATGACGGGCTTCCCGGCTGGCGCATGCCGCTACCGGGCACTACGTATCCGACGAAGGACCAGCTCGCCGACTACCTAGAGGCCTACGCCAAGCGCTTCGAGCTGCCGATCGTGACCGGCGTCAGCGTCGAGAGCGTATGCCGCGATGGCGACCGCTGGATCGTCCGTTCCGGCGCGCATCGCTTCGAAGCCGACAGCGTCGTCGTGGCGTCGGGCACGTTCCAGGGACCCAAAGTCCCGACGTTCGTTGGCGAGCTCGACCCTTCCATCGTCCAGCTGCACTCGCACGACTACCGCAATCCGTCGCAGTTGCAGCCCGGCCCGGTCCTCGTCGTGGGCTGCAGCCACTCGGGCGCCGACATCGCCCTCGAGGTCGCCGCGTCGCATCCGACCGTGCTGTCGGGCCGCGTCCACGGCGAGGTGCCGTTCGAGATCGAGGGTCGCGCCGCGCGGTTCGTGCTCCCGATCGCGTGGTTCCTGGCCAACCGTGTGCTCACGGTCAAGACGCCGCTCGGCCGCAAAGTCCGGCCGGAGATCCGCTCCGGCGGCGGCCCGCTGCTGCGGGTCAAGCGCAAGCACCTGGACGCGGCGGGCGTCGACCGCACCGACGCGCGGGTCGCAGGCGTTCAGGACGGCAGGCCGCTGCTCGACGACGGTCGGGTCCTCGACGTCGCCAACATCGTCTGGTGCACCGGCTTCGGCAAGGACGTCTCGTGGATCGACGCCGACGTGACCGACGACAGCGGCTTCCCCCACTCGCTGGAGCCCGTGCCCGGCCTCTTCTTCGTCGGCGCGCCATTCCTCACGCGCTTCGCGTCGATGCTTGTCGGCGGCGTGCACCACGACGCCCGCCAGGTGGCGAAGCTGATCGCGGCGCGGCCCGTGGAGAGCGAGGCAGCAGAGGCGTCGGCACGTAGCGCGGCGATGAGCATCGCGTCGTCGTCGTGACCACGCCGGATCGAGCTTCGGAGGGCGATGAAAAGTGCTTCAGCGGAAGGCGCGCGGCGTCGCGGCGCATAACCGCGACCGCTCCGTACGGTGCTCGAGCGACGTGAGGTTCCAGCGGGCCAGCAGCGTCCGGTCGGGAAGATGAAGTCGGCGTTGTGGTCGGTCGAGACGTCGGTGTAGGTCTTGCGGATCTCCTCGCGCAGGACGTCGACATCGACCGGCAGCTTCATGCCGCTGTGCTCGTGGCGAGTCGCCATTGGGGCCATCCTTCCTCGAGTCGGCGGCGCTCCCGGCCCGCGGCGCGCAGTTGCCGGACCGCCTCGTGGGCGTAACCCGAGCGCGATCTGATCGGGCACCGGAACGCGTCTCAGTGCCCAAATCGACGAGATAAGACCGCAAATTGCGGCGATACGCCGTCCGCGATCGTCCGGCGCTACCGCCGTATTTGCAGGGATTCCGCGGCTGTTAGAGACATTCCGACCCACGACTGACGGATGAAAGTCAAGGGGTTGGTCGCGTGGCGGCTCCTGTGGGAGTCTGTTGGTGGGCGCGAGTGGTTGACGGAAGCGAAGAGCAGGCGTCAGGGACTTGTGGTCTGCCGCGCGGCTTTGCCCTTCGAGGGCTTTTGAGATGCGCGTCCCGGTGTCACGCTCGCGCCCGCTGTCGCCGCCGGGCCGGTCGCGTTCCAGTCGGCGATCATGCGCCGGTAGGCGTTCTCGGCTTGTAACGCGAGCGCGCGCTCGGCCTCACGGATCTGCTTGTTGCGCAGGCCCTGACCGGGCGGGACCTGCCCCTTCCGCGACGGCGCGCCGGCGGCGAGCTGGAGGCGACGGATCTTCTTGCGCGTCAGTGTCGGCTGGCCAAAGGCGTAGTCCTGCTCACGGGTGAGCAGGCACCAGCAGAGCGTCGCGAGCTTGCGCGCGGTCGCGACCGCGGCGACCTGTGCGCCGCGCCGCGCGCGGACGCGCTCGTAGAACGCGCGCAACGGGCCCGGTGTGCGAACCGCGGTCCACACGGCTTCGACGAGCACGTGCCGGACCGACGCTGAGCCTTGCTTTGAGATCCGCCCGTGCCGTGCCGGCCCGACGCCGGATTGGCGCACGCGCGGATCGAGCCCGAGATAGCCGACGAGCCGGCGCGCGCTCGGGAAGCGACGGATGTCACCGACCGCGGCCACGAACGTGCTCGCCGTGATCGCGCTGACGCCGGGCACCGTCATCAACCGACGCACCTCGGCCGACGCAAGCGCTTCACGGGCGATCGCCTTCTCCAGCTCTGAGATCTCGCTGTTGAGGAAGTCGATGTGGCGCAAACAGCCCGTGATCGTGTCGCGCTCATCGTCAGGCAGCTCCAACTCGGCCAGCCAGGCCCGGCCGCCCACGCCGAAGATGTCAGTGACCGGCGGGCGGCCCGCCAAGCGCCGCATCAACACCGCATGGATCTCGTTCTTGGCGCGCGTGCGCGCGCGCACGAGCTGGCTGCGCCGCGCGAGCCTGCGGCGCATCGCTCGGGTCCACTCGTCGGGCATCCACACCGCGTCGAGCTCGCCAGCGGCGAGCAGCTTGGCCAGCGTGCGTGCGTCCAAACGATCGGTCTTCGCACGCGCTCGGCTGATGCCGGTGTCGTGTGGGCTGACGACCACCACCTGCGCCACGTGCGGCGCGATGATCCGCGCGATCTCCCCCGCGTTGCCGGTGACCTCCAACGCCACCCGGTCGGTCGGCGCCAGGCTCGACGCGACCAACTCCAACGCCGCGGGCGAGGTCTCGATCCGACCCGCCGAACCGACCTCGCCCGCCGCGGCGATCGCGACCTCGCAGAAGTCACGGTGCACGTCCATCCCGATCGCCCTGAACACGGCAACCTCCTCGTCATCGACGATGCGGGAGCTCAGGTGGGCAAACGACACAGACGGATTCGTGCTCGCGGCACAACCGGGCCAGTCGCAGGGGCGGCCACTGAAAATCCCGGGCTCTCAGCCCATCAGTCGTAGAACGGCCTGCCCAACCTGCGTTCTCCCAAAGGCCCCTGTCCCGGTCACACGACGCTACGGCCGAGCCCGGACAGCAACCCCGCGCGGCATTGTCATGCCCTGAAAATCGTGGTGTCGGCGGTTCGAGTCCGCCTCTCGCCATCAAGACTCTCCTGCAAATGGTCGACTTTTGCCGCGATCTGCGAGGCATGCGAAAAGGCAGGAAAAGGCAGATGGCCCTTCCTGCGATCGGCGAGTGACGGGCAAACGCCCGGCGGGCACGGGCTTGCACGAGCCCAGGAGTACACGACGCGTTTCGTGTGCGGATGCTGCCGCGCTGGGAGGATCGCGACTCAGGTCTGACCGATAACGATCGAAGCGATGTGTTCGCGCGCGCGCTCGCGGGCCTCGTCGGCGTTGGTCAGATCGACGTGCCCGCGCGGTCGTCGCGCCACGCGCCGTCAGTTGCGGATCGCGGGCGCGGCGCAGCGGAATCGGTGTCGCTGGTGCTTGACGCCGCCGATGGTGGGAGCGGACGCCGTCCGAGCCTGTCGGCGCCGTCGCTTAGCGGCGGTTCAGAAGTGTCGTCCCGCTAGCTGCTCCCCTTTCGTAAGTGAGCGGTAGTCTCGACCCGCGCTCCTGCTGGTCGTCCGTTCCGGGTGTCTGATGCTTGAGTAGCGAGACGCTCGTGAGCAGGCGGAAGCGGAAGCGCGGCGGGCTTGGCGGGATGTGCAGTCTCGGTACACCGGCGACGCACGTGTGCGGGGCGGGTGGGGCCGACTTCGCGGTACGGCGTGTCTTTCGAGCCTGCCTGCTGCCCGGGGCCGCTGCTTCGGCTTGGCGGGTGACGGCCGGCTCATCCCGCGGCTGGTTGCCGGCGAGATCCGCGCCCAGATCGGTGACCAGGACCACGAGCACGATGACGACGAGGACGACGACTGATTCATCCGCCGCGCCTGTACGGCGCGGCGTCTGCGTGGGCGGCGGGGCAGCCCCCGCCGCCCCGCGTATATCGCCTGTATAGGCGCGGCCCGTAGCGTCGCCGGCGTTCGCATCTACAGAAGGGAGACCGTCGTGAAGGTCGCCGTCGTCCTCATCGCCGCGCTCGCCGTCCTCGCCGCCGCGGCCGCGGCCGCGGCCGCACCGCGGGATGAGACGCTCGTCTACGCGGAGCACGCCATTCGGGAGCCGTTCAGCACGGAGGACAACTGGCCGTGCCTCATCGACGCCGGCGCGGCCACCGACGAGGCCACCCTCACCGGCGTCGAGACTCGCCACATCAGCGTCACCGCGGCGGGACTCGACGGGTCGTCGTTTCTCGCGCCGTACACGATCCGCGCCACGGAGATCATGCGGGTGACCGTCGATCCGGCCGATCCGGCGCTCCCCATCTACTCCGGCTTCGCCGCCACGGCGTTCCGCGAGCGCATCGACGACCTCGCGTCGCGCACGCTTTCGACCGCCCTCTTCCGCGCTCGGGCGGACGACGGCTCGTCGCTGATGTTCCGCTTCCGCTGGCGGCTGATCGTCGACCCGCGTGGACAGCTCCACGTCGACCGCCTCGCGCTGGGCTGCACGCTCGGCTGACCCGGTGGACGCGGGCACCGCGGTGTGGAAGGCTCGGCCGATCGCGCGACGAGAGCTCCGCACGTTGCTGGGCGGCGGGGCCTTCTGGGAGGCCCCGCGCTGGCATGCCGGTCACTGGTGGGTCTCCGATTTCTACACGCATGCGGTGACCGCGGTCGGCACCGACGGCTCGTCGGAAACGGTCCTCGACGTCGACGAGCAGCCGTCCGGGCTGGGGTGGCTGCCCGACGGCTCGCTGCTCGTGGTGTCCATGCGCGACCAGCGCGTCCTGCGGCGGGCGCCCGACGGCGCGGTCGCCGTCCACGCCGACCTCTCCGGCGCCGCGGCCGGCAACCTCAACGACATGGTTGTCGGCCCGGCGGGGCGCGCCTACGTGGGGTGCTTCGGCTTCGACGCGGACGCCGGGGACGATCCTGCGCCGGGCGCGCTCTGGCGCGTCGACCCCGATGGCGCGGTGTCGCCGGCGGCCGGAGAGCTGCTGTTCCCCAACGGCGGCGTCATCACCCCGGACGGGCGCACGCTGATCGTCGCGGAGACCGCCGGCGCCCGGCTGACCGCGTTCGCGGTCGGCACGGACGGCCAGCTCGGCTACCGTCGCGTCTGGGCGCAGGTCGCCCCGCCGCCGCGGCTCGGCACGTTCGCGGAAACCGTCGCGGCCCTGCGGTTCGGGCCGGACGGCTGCACGCTGGACGCCGAAGATCACGTGTGGGCGGCGGACATCGTCAGCGGCCGCTGCGCCCGTGTGGCGCGGGGCGGCGCCGTCGTGGACGAGGTCCCCGCGCCGGACGGCCTGACTGTCATTGCCTGCATGCTCGGCGGTGAGGACGGGCGGACGCTGCTGCTGTGCGCGGCCCCCGACTTCGTGGCGCACAACCGGATGCGCGCGCGCGAGGGCGTCCTGCTGACGACCCGTGTCGACGTGCCGCACGCAGGATGGCCATGACGCTCGCTTTCGCAGTGCTTGGCCCGACGGCGGCGTCGCGCGACGGGGCGGCGGTCGACTTCGGCAGCCCGCAGCAGAACGCGATCGCCACGCTGCTGGTGCTTCACCGCAACGAGGTCGTCTCGACCGACCGCATGGCGGACGTGTTGTGGCCGGAGGCACCGCCCGCCAACGCGGTTCAAGTCGTCCGGACGTACGTCTCGCGGCTGCGCTCCGGGCCGCTCGACGACGGCTGTGTGATCACGCACCACAGCGGCTATGAACTGCGCGCGTCCGCCGAGCAGGTTGACGTCGACCGCTTCGAGGCGCTGGCCTCCTCCGGGCGCCGTCGGCTCGACGCGGGCGCCGCCGCCGACGCGGAGTCCCTGCTGCGCGAGGCGACCGCGCTCATGCGAGGCATCCCGTTCGCGGACCTCGGCGACGACGACCGGGCGCGGTGGGAGCGCCACCGCCTGCTCGAGCTGCATGACATCGCGCGCGAGGAGCTCTGCGAGGCCCGGCTCGCGCAGGGCCACCACGCCGAGCTCGTCGCCGAGCTGCGGGCGCTCGTTGAGGAGGCGCCACTGCGCGAGCGACCGTGGTGCCAGCTGATGGTGGCGCTGTACCGCTGCGGGCGGCACGCGGAGGCGCTGGCCGCCTATCGCGACGCCCACCGGGAGCTCGACGCCGCCGGTCTGCGACCGGGCCCGCGTCTGCGGGCGATGGAGCGCATGGTGCTGAAGCACGACCCGGCGCTGGCGCTTCCGTCGTCGCCGCCGCCGCGCCACCCGGGCACGAGCTTCGTCGGGCGCGAGCTCCAGCTGGCAGGATTGGCAGCGCGCCTGCGCGACGCCCGGCTGATCACCCTCACGGGGCCGGCCGGCGTCGGCAAGACGCGCCTGGCGGCCGAGGCGGTCGCCCGGGCGCAAACGCTGTGGTGGTGGGTGGACCTGGGGTCGCTCGGCGCCGGGTCCGTGGCGGGCGCCGTGGCGCGCACGCTCAACGTCCCGGAGGTCCCGGGCCGCACGCGCGCCGACCTGGCCGGAGCCGCCCTGCGCGCCACGCCGGGCCTGCTCGTGCTGGACAACTGCGAGCACCTTCTGCGCGAGGTCGCCGGGCTGGCCGCTCGATGGCTCGCCGACGCCCCGGCCGCTCGCCTACTGTGCACGAGCCGCGAGCCGCTCGGCCTCGACGAGGAGGACGTCGTCCGGCTCAACGGCCTGCCGGCACCGCCCCAGGGGGGCCGGCTGACCGACTACGCCGGGACGCGCCTGCTGCTCGACCGTGCCCCGGGCGCGCCCGTCGACGACGCCGCGATGGCGAGCATTATCCGCCGCCTCGACGGCCTGCCGCTCGCCATCGAGCTTGCGGCGGCCAAGCTGCGCATCCTGACGCCGGCCGCGCTCGCCAACGGGCTGCGAGAGCGGCTGTCGCTGCTCGGGACGCCGGACGATCCGGGCCCGCGCCGGCAGCGGTCGCTCGACGCGGCCATCGCCTGGAGCGTGGCGCTGCTCTCCGCCGAGCACCAGGCCATGCTGCGCCGCCTCGCCGTCTTCAGCGGCTCCTTCGGCGCGGCCGAGGCCGAGGCGGTCGCGGGGCCGCTGGAGATGCTGACCGCGCTGGCCGAGGCGTCGCTGATCGCCATCGATCGTGAACCTGACGTGACCCGCTACCGGCTCCTGGAGACGGTGCGGGCATTCGCCCGCGGCCGGCTACGCGAGGCCGGCGAGGAGGATGCCACGTTGCTGCGCCACGGCGAGGTCTACGCCGCCTTGGCCGAGCGCATCGCGGACCATATGACCGGCAGCGGCCTGGCGACCTGGCTGGAACGGGGGCGCCGCGACCACGACAACCTTCATGCGGCGCTGGACGCGGCCGTCGCCCGCGGCGACGGCGAGGGCGCGCTGCGCTTGGCGGCGAACCTGGGCCCGTATTGGTTTCGGTCCGGCCTGCTCATCCACGGCCGCGAGGCGCTCGAACGAGCGCTCCGCCTCGCCGGACCGGCCAGCCCATGGCGGACGAAGGCGCTGTTCGCCCGCGCGCTGCTCGCCCACGCCTCGGCGGACGCGCTCGCGGCAGCGGACGACGGCGTGACAGCGAGCGCGGGCCGCGGAGACCTCGAGCAGCTGGCGCTATCGCTCGAGTTCCGCGCCCACGCCCTGGTCGTGGCCGGACGCCTCGGCGACGCCGCAGCCGACATCGACCGAGCGCTGCTCATCGCTGCGGATGCCGGGAGCGGCGAGGCGCTGGCGTTCGGCGAGCAGGTGGCGGGGATGATTGCGCACCAGCGCGGCGACCTTGAAAAGGCCGAGCGCCTGCTCACCCGCTCCCGCGACCGGTTCCGGCGCATGCGCGGGACGATCGACGCCGGCTACACGCTGATCGAGCTGGCGCGCGTCGCGCTCGCCCAGGCCCGCCCCGCCGTCGCCACCAACCACGCCCAGCAGGCGCTCGCCGACTTCCGCCGCCGCGACGACCCCCGCGGCGTCGCCGCTGCGCTGCTCCTGCTCGGCCTCGCGAGCAGCGCCGAGCCCGACCGGGTACCGGCGCTGCTGGCCGAGGCGAGGGACATCGCGCGGCACTGGGGCTTCATCGCCACGGCGCAGGAGGCCGAGCGCGCCCTCGAGGCGGCTACCGGACGGCCAGGCTCCGCCGCGCCGTCCCTGCCGTGACGGTGATCCGCCGCGCCGCCGCCGACGCGCAGGCGAGCGGTGGAGCGCCCGCGGTCTTGCGTCTCCCGCGCCCAACCTTTGTCGCAGTCGTCGGCCACGGTGTCGACGGCGCCCGCCGACACGCCGTCCCGACGCCGCAGCTCACGGTGTCCGTCGCGCCGTCGCGCGGGCATCGATGGAGTCGCTGCCGTACGGTGTCCGGCACTGGATCCAGATGCACGTGGCGCCACTGACGTACGCGCGATCAAGAACAACCGCGTGACCAGCACCGTCGTGCCTCCGCCGATCACGGTCGCACCGGCCAGGCACCCGCCGCTGGACCGCTACGACCACTTGCGCCTGCGGCCGCTCACAACCGGTGGCCCCTCCGGGCGCGCAGGTGCAGTGGGCCTGTGTGGCGCGGCGCGGCTACCGGCCCACGGCTGGGACGAACGACCTGGGTGAGCGGCCGCCCGCGCGATCACGCGACTGCAGTAAGGACTGGTCGACGAGGCGGCCGCGCGTCGATAGGTACGGCGCGAGGAACCGGCGCTCTGCCGAGGTGTCCAGGCGCTGGTTGTGGCTCGTGCCCGAGCAGCTGCCGGGAACATCGTGCATGAGCGATACCTGGATATTCGATCCGCCGAGAAACTGCGGCGAGCCCGAGTCGCCGTAGCACAGCGCACCGCTGCGCGGCAGCCCACCCACGGTGTTCTCGAGTTGCAGCCAGTTGTCACTCAGGTCGTGGAAACCTGCGCGGGCCGTCTTGCGATACCCGGGTATGTAGAAGAGCCCGTCTCTCGTTTCGGTGCCGAAGCCGACGAGCGTGAACTGCGGCCCGCGACGCCGGCCCGCCCGCCGGAGATGGTCGAGGGTACCCGGGCGAGCCAGGCGCACCGGCTCGACGCCGGCGAACGTGCCGACTGGGAACAGCACGACGGCCACGTCGTGACGTCCCACGGTCGGGGCTCCGGTCCCGGGCACGAAACCCGGCTCGAAGTCGGGATGGAGAACGACGCGCGTGGCGCGTTCGATCTTCGATTCGGGGATCGTGAGCGCGCAGCAAGCGGGATAGTCTGCAGGGAACGTGCCGCCGGGCACGATCGGGTCCGACGGCGCGCCCGGTTCCAGCGTGACGGCCCACTCGACGTCGGGCGGCAACTGGACCAGCGGCGGCTCGATGCAGTGGCGTGCAGTAAGGAACGCACGGTCCGAGATGACGCTGCCCGTGCAGAGCTGGAACGGCGGCGTCGGGCCAGTGCCGTCGACGTCGAAGGCGAGTAGGCCGACGTTCGGATGGGCGTCGCCGTCGGGAACGCCGCCGTCGATGGCGAGGGCGTTCGGCGCAATGACGAGGAATAGCAGCGCGCCGAACGTCGCGATGATCTTCACGGCAACCTCCTTGACGAGTACTTCGCGTACGCTAAGCGAGCGGCATATACACCAGCTATACGATCAAGCCGGCGCCGCGGTGGCTGGTGGAGGATCAACTCCCGGGGCGTCGCGGGCGGTCAGCCGATCAGCTGCCGCAGCATGGAGCTGATGATGCCGAGGTGGCCCTGGCTGGCGGCGACGCTGCCCCTGTCAAACGAATGCGGGCGTCCCTCGCGGCTGCTCGCAGAGTCCCGCCTCGGACGACGTGCGAGCGTCCGCCGACGCGCGAATCGAGGCCATCTCACTCCTGCATCCGTGGAAAGGCAGGAGCGACGCGCTGACTGCTCGTTTCCATGGATAGGAGAAGCGCCGGCTTGTTGCTCGCTCCGCTCCCCCTCGCATGCGAATGCAGCAGCTAGGGGCCAAGCCGGTACGGCTGCCGCTTCGCACGGCTACGGCTTCATCGAGCCACGCGCCGCGGCGATCTTCGAAGCCAGCTCGCCCCGTCCGTTAAGGGCCGGGCGAGAGTCCCGCGTCTAACCAGCTCGATGGCTCGGCGCGGTCACGGTATTGGGCCGAGCGCGCTGAGCAGCCAAATGCCGGCGGCGAGCGTCGTCGCGCAAAGTTCGATCAGGATCGAGAGACCGATGGCGCGGAGGGCCGCCTCGGTTGAGCTGCGGGCGTAGGTGTGCTGGCCGAGCCGGCGACGTTCCGCGAGGTAGACGCCGAGTGGGAAGCCCACGAAGACACCGACCACCGGGATCACGAAGAAGCCAACGGCGGCGAGCGCCATGCCGGCGAAGATCGAGCGCCGCGGGACGCCTGCGTTGACCAGGCGCCGTCCCGGCGCCAGCAGCTTCATGAGCTGCGAGCCGCCGATCAGCACTGTCGCGGCGACGAGCGTCGCGAACGCGGTTGGCGAGGCGACGGCGAGCGCCCACGCTGTGATCGCCGCTCAGACCAGCAGCGCGCCCGGTAGGACCGTGACCACGACGCCGGCGATGCCCACGGCGATCGCCAGAGCGACGATGGCAATACCGAGATGACTCATGCGCCGACCGGCCGGACCGGGCTGGATCGAAAGCATCGAGCGCGGGACGCCGTCTTGTCGTGTCCTTCCGGCTCGCGCTCGTCGGCTCGGCGGTCGCGGGCGCGGCGCTGTCGGAGGCGGCAGGCCGGACGGCCGTTGTGAGCTAGCCGCACCCCCTGACACGTGAGCGCCGTACTGGAGACGCGCGCGTCGCACGCGACCCTGGATGGCAATGTCCAAGACGCAAGACACGCCGGCGCAGGTGACTGCGCCCCAGACCGACCGGCGGCGCTGGATCGCCCTTGCGGTGATCGTGACCGCGCAGTTCATGGTCGTCCTCGACGTGGCGATCGTGAATGTCGCACTGCCGACGATAAAGACTGATCTGCACTTCAGCCAGGAGAACCTGCAGTGGGTGGTGACCGCCTACTCGATCCTCTTCGGCGGCGTGCTGCTCCTCGGCGGCCGGATGGCCGACCTCTTGGGCCGCCGGCGGCTGTTCATGGGCGGGCTGGCGCTGTTCACCGCCAGTTCCCTCCTCGACGGCCTCGCGTGGTCCGAGGGCTCGCTCATCGCCTTCCGGGCGCTGCAGGGCCTCGGCGCGGCGCTGGTGTCGCCGGCCGCGCTGTCGATCCTCATGACGACCTTCGCCGAGGGCCGCGAGCGCAACCGCGCGCTCGGCATCTGGGGCGCGGTGTCCGGCAGCGGCGGTGCCGCCGGCGTGCTGCTCGGCGGCGCGCTGACGAGCGCGCTGAGTTGGTCGTGGGTCTTCTTCATCAACGTCCCCGTCGGCGTGGTCGTTGTCGCGCTGGCCCCGCGCCTGCTCGATGAGAGCCGCGCCGACCTCACCCACCGCCACTTCGACCTGCCGGGCGCCGCGTCGATCACGGGCGGTCTGATGCTGCTCGTCTACGCGATGACGCGCGCCGTCCAGCACGGCTGGGGCGCCACCGAGACGGTCGTCCTGCTCGCGGTGTCCGGCGCGCTGATCGTCGGGTTCGTCGCGATCGAGCTTCGCTCCGCGGCCCCGCTGCTCCCGATGCGGATGTTCCGTTTGCGGACGCTGACCGGGTCGAACATCGCCGGGCTGTTGACGGGGGCCGCGATCTTCTCGCAGTTCTTCCTGCTTACGCTGTACATGCAGCAGGTGCTGGACTATTCGGCGATCCAGACCGGAGTCGCGTACATCGCGCTGACGCTCACGATCGTCGTGTTCGCGAACGTCGCCCAGGCGGTGGCGCTGCGGATCGGCCTCCGCGTGCCGCTCGTGAGCGGGCTGCTGCTCGTCGCCGTCGGGCTCGTGCTCTACGCGCGGCTGCCGGTGGACGGCCACTACTTCTGGGATCTCTTCCCGGCCTTCCTGGTTACCGGGCTCGGAATGGCGTTCGCCTTCATCCCGATGACCATCGGCGCGCTGGCGGGCGTGCGTCATGCCGACGCGGGCGTCGCCTCGGGGCTCATCAACACCACCCAGCAGATCGGCGGCGCGATCGGGACAGCGGCGGTCACGACGATCGCCGCGACCGCGACGGCGAACTGGCTCACCGCGCACCCGGGCACCGCCCCCGCCGCCGGCGCGGCGCTCACGCACGGCTTCGCGACCGCGTTCTACGTTCTCGCGGCGGTCGCCGCGGCCGGGGCAGTGATCTCGGCCATCCTCGTCGAGTCGGTCCCCGCGACGCAACCGGCGACCGCGCTGCACGCCGAGGCCGCGCTCGAGGCCGCCTGACCAGCCCGACGCGACCTCCGCCTCCGCCACCCCTGGCGCCCGCTCCCGATGGGCGGGCGCCAGGGCCGCGTCACAGGCTCAGCGGCGCGGTCTGATGTCGGCAACGCACGGGTTCCCGCTGCGGCGCCGCACGAGCGCCATCAGCTATCGGAATGGACGACGACCAGCAGTCGTGACGCGCTGACTGGCGTCATCGCGGCGCGCGATCGCGATAGCTGGCGAGGGGTTGCCCGCGCTCTCGCGTGTGCCTCGATGCGGGAGTACGGCGACTCCCGCTCCGGTGATCGCGCGGGGTCCTCGCGGGGCTTTCATGAGCCGTCGGGCGTCCTCGGGGATGATGATCTTGCTTTCCGTCATGGCGTCCTGGAGCAGGTGGAATGGACTGACATTGTTCGTAGGAATGAATGGGTCGCCATCAACATCGGTGTGGCTGAGATCGCCAGCGGCTCGTCGTGATGAGCAGGGATGTGGGCGCGAACCGTCGATTGGGTTAGCCCGTCAGCGATGCTGCATCTGCGGCGGAAGCATCCGGTGACGCGTGGTGGGCATTGAGGGCGCGCCTGCGCTCGCCGTGGACGGTCTCTGTAAGCGTTTCGGCGATCGCGTCGCGTTCGAAGGGCTCTCGTTCGAGATCGGCCGCGGCGAGATCTTTGGCTTCCTCGGACCGAACGGGGCCGGTAAGACCACCACGGTGCGGACGCTGGGCACGCTCGTTGCCCCGACCTCGGGCTCCGCATCGGTCGCCGGCATCCCCCTCGCGCCGGAGAACGGTGTTGAGATTCGTCGGCGGATCTCGATCATGCCTGAGTCGCCCGGCCTCTATCTCCGCTTGAGCGTGGTCGAGAACCTCGAGTGCTTCGCCGACCTGTACGAACTGCCCGAGCCGCACGATCGGATTGACCGCGCCCTGCGTGCCGTCGACCTCGCCGACCGAGCGGACGACCCATGTGGGACCTTGTCGAAGGGGCTGCGCCAGCGGGTCGCCTTGGCGAGGGCGCTGCTGAGCGATCCAGAGGTGATGTTTCTCGACGAGCCGACCTCCGGCCTGGACCCGGTCGCCGCGCGCGAGGTCGAGGGTCTGATCGCCGCCCTCGGGCGTGGCGGGGTGACGATTTTTCTGACGACACATCGCTTGGAGGAGGCCGAGCGTCTGTGCGACCGCGTCGCGATCGTCAATACGACCCTGCGCACGATCGGTCGTCCCAACGAGCTCCGCGACCAGTTGTTCGCCACGACGCTCACGGTCAGCACGCTCGCCCCGCTTGCCGCGCCGGACTATGTGTTCGCCGGGCTTCCGGGGGTCGACGGCTGGGACGAGCGCGACCCTGGCCGCTACGTCCTCGCCGTGTCCGAGGCGACGGTCGCCGCGCCGGCCGTCACCCGAGCGCTCGTGGCCGCCGGCGCCGACGTGCTGTCGATCGGCGAGTCGCATCATTCGCTGGAGGACGTCTACCTCGAGTGGATCGGTGAGGACGCGGAGGCGCAGAGGAGACGACAATGAGCCGGCGACGCGTCCGGGCGATCGTTCGCAAGGAGCTTCGGGAGTACCGACGCACCCGCGCCGTCGTCTTGGCGATGGCGATCTTGCCGCTGATCTTCATCATCCAACCGCTGGTGGCCGTCTTTCTCCTGAAGTCGTCAGACGCAACGCAACTCGGTCAGCGGCATCTCCTGCTGTACCTGCTGGCCCTGCCGGCGCTCGCGCCGGCAGCGGTCGCCGCCGCGTCGATTGTCGGCGAGCGTCAGCAGGGAACCCTCGAGCCAGTGCTCACGACGCCGATTCGCCGCGACGAGTTGGTCGCGGGCAAGTCGTTGGCCCCGCTCATCCCCGCGGTTGCCCTCTCCTATGCCGTCTACGCCTTCTTCCTCGCCAGCGCTGAGGTCTTTGCGCAACCGGGCGTCGCGCCGGCGCTCGTACGCGGCCCAGACATTCTCGCCCAGCTGATCTTTACCCCGCTGATCGCCGGCTGGTCGATCTGGATCGCGATCGCAATCTCTGCCAGATCGAGCGACATTCGGGCCGCGCAGCAGCTCAGCATCCTCGCGTGCCTCCCGACCGCAGCCGTGACCAGCCTCATCGCGTTCGGCGTGATCCAAGCGACGCTTCGCCTTGCAGTCGGTCTCGCGGTGGCGCTGCTGCTCGCCAACCGATTCGGCTGGCGGATCGTCTCCGCCACGCTCGATCGCGAGCGGCTGCTGACCGGCTCCTGACGTCGCACTGCCACGACCGACACTTGCCGGTTGCTGCTTCTCCTGCCTGACACCGGCACTCCGGATCCGGCCCGCCGAGAGTGCTGCTTCCCATGCATCTGACCGGCGCCGACGGCGGCCGCCGCGGCGCCGGCCGCGCTGTCGCAATCACCTGCCAGGAGCAGCCCGGCGACTCGCAGCGTGAGTGCTCCGTCGCGCGGTCGGAGCACGCCGCTTACGCCGCGTGCGTCGCTGCTTCGCGATGAATCGAGCAGTCTGCGAGCCGCTCGCCGCCGGTTCGTGGCCGGCGACCTCGACGAGCGTCGGCGGCGAGGAAGACCACGGTTTCCCTGCCGCCGGCCGCGGCGTCAGTGCGCTATTTGGACAAGACGGAGCAGCCAGCGGAGCGGGACGACAGTTCTGAAGCCGCCTCTAAGCGGCGGCGCCGACCGGCTCGGACGGCGCCCACTTCCACATCAACGGCGTCAAGCACCAGCGACACCCGATTCCATCGCGCCGCCCGCGCAATCAGCAACTGACCGGGCCTGGCGCGACGACCGAGCGGGCAGCGTCGATCTGACCAACGCATACGAGGCCGCCGAGCGCGCACACAAACTCATCGCTCCGCTCGTTGTCGGTCCGACCTGCCAGCGCGGAAGCGTCCGCACACGAAACGCATCGTGTACTCCTCGGCCCGTGCAAGCCCGTGCAAGCCCGTGCAAGCCCGTGCAAGCCCGTGCCAGCCGGGCATTTGCTCCCTCAGTCGCCGATCCCGGTAAGGGCCACCTGCCTTTTCCTGCCTTTTCGCAACGCTTCGCTGAGCGCGGCATGATCCGCATATTTGCAGGCAAATCGCGATGGCGAGACCCGGACTCGAACCGGGGACACCACGATTTTCAGGGCATGACAATGCCGCGCGGGGTTGCTGTCCGGGCTCGGCCGTAGCGTCGTGTGACCGGGACAGGGGCCTTTGGGAGAACGCAGGTTGGGCAGGCCGTTCTACGACTGATGGGCTGAGAGCCCGGGATTTTCAGTGGCCGCCCCTGCGACTGGCCCGGTTGTGCCGCGAGCACGAATCCGTCTGTGTCGTTTGCCCACCTGAGCTCCCGCATCGTCGATGACGAGGAGGTTGCCGTGTTCAGGGCGATCGGGATGGACGTGCACCGTGACTTCTGCGAGGTCGCGATCGCCGCGGCGGGCGAGGTCGGTTCGGCGGGTCGGATCGAGACCTCGCCCGCGGCGTTGGAGTTGGTCGCGTCGAGCCTGGCGCCGACCGACCGGGTGGCGTTGGAGGTCACCGGCAACGCGGGGGAGATCGCGCGGATCATCGCGCCGCACGTGGCGCAGGTGGTGGTCGTCAGCCCACACGACACCGGCATCAGCCGAGCGCGTGCGAAGACCGATCGTTTGGACGCACGCACGCTGGCCAAGCTGCTCGCCGCTGGCGAGCTCGACGCGGTGTGGATGCCCGACGAGTGGACCCGAGCGATGCGCCGCAGGCTCGCGCGGCGCAGCCAGCTCGTGCGCGCGCGCACGCGCGCCAAGAACGAGATCCATGCGGTGTTGATGCGGCGCTTGGCGGGCCGCCCGCCGGTCACTGACATCTTCGGCGTGGGCGGCCGGGCCTGGCTGGCCGAGTTGGAGCTGCCTGACGATGAGCGCGACACGATCACGGGCTGTTTGCGCCACATCGACTTCCTCAACAGCGAGATCTCAGAGCTGGAGAAGGCGATCGCCCGTGAAGCGCTTGCGTCGGCCGAGGTGCGTCGGTTGATGACGGTGCCCGGCGTCAGCGCGATCACGGCGAGCACGTTCGTGGCCGCGGTCGGTGACATCCGTCGCTTCCCGAGCGCGCGCCGGCTCGTCGGCTATCTCGGGCTCGATCCGCGCGTGCGCCAATCCGGCGTCGGGCCGGCACGGCACGGGCGGATCTCAAAGCAAGGCTCAGCGTCGGTCCGGCACGTGCTCGTCGAAGCCGTGTGGACCGCGGTTCGCACACCGGGCCCGTTGCGCGCGTTCTACGAGCGCGTCCGCGCGCGGCGCGGCGCACAGGTCGCCGCGGTCGCGACCGCGCGCAAGCTCGCGACGCTCTGCTGGTGCCTGCTCACCCGTGAGCAGGACTACGCCTTTGGCCAGCCGACACTGACGCGCAAGAAGATCCGTCGCCTCCAGCTCGCCGCCGGCGCGCCGTCGCGGAAGGGGCAGGTCCCGCCCGGTCAGGGCCTGCGCAACAAGCAGATCCGTGAGGCCGAGCGCGCGCTCGCGTTACAAGCCGAGAACGCCTACCGGCGCATGATCGCCGACTGGAACGCGACCGGCCCGGCGGCGACAGCGGGCGCGAGCGTGACACCGGGACGCGCATCTCAAAAGCCCTCGAAGGGCAAAGCCGCGCGGCAGACCACAAGTCCCTGACGCCTGCTCTTCGCTTCCGTCAACCACTCGCGCCCACCAACAGACTCCCACAGGAGCCGCCACGCGACCAACCCCTTGACTTTCATCGTCAGTCGTGCGGTCCCGGTATCTGAATCTCCCCCCATTTCCAGGGAATTTCTAAGCTTCTCGCAACGTCTGCGGCGTCCGCGTTTTCCCGGACTTTGCATCCGTTTGCCGGGCGTTACGGCATACGGCCGGGCCCGTCTGCCTTTTCGTTGCGCCGGCGACCCACCTCGCTTCGATCGGAGCGTGCCGCCAAGCCGAGTGACGAGGCGAGCGGCGGAGAGCCCCCAGCGCCTCCGCCGCACTCGTCAGCCACGAACTCACAGGAGCGAGCGCGCCACAGGTCGAGCCCCAGGGAGCAGTGCGAAGCACCCGACGGCCCTGCTTCGCTCACGGGACACCCCGGGGAGCGTCCGGAAGGACAACGCCCGGACCGTTTCGCGCCCGCCCTCGAAATCCGTCCCTTCGGACTCATCGCGGCGCGCGGCGTGCAGCGGCCGTAAGGACTCGGGCCCTGCCGGGTGTGGCTTTGGGAGTGCACCCGACCGAAGGAGGACCCATGAGGCTCCGTGTGAGCACCATCGTCGTCAGCACCGCCGTTGCGCTGTCGGCTCTGCCGCTGCCGGCGGTCGCGGCCGGACCCCAACCCGAGCCGCCCAGTGCCTGCAAGGCCGCGCGGAAGCAGCTCGACGCCGCGAAGCGGGGCGGCAGCTACGCCGCGAGGCACCGCGCGTTCATGCGCGGCTCCCGCGTACTCGCCCGGATGCCGGCGGGACGGAGCTGCCCGGACCCAAACGTGTTCCTGGTCGATCCTGGGCTGAGCCCGTCGACGCGACGGGAGGGCTCGCCGCCGGTGGCGGAAGTGATCGACGAGGACGGCGCGAAGGCCGACTTCGTCGCCCGTGAGCTGGTGGTGTTGGGCCGGCGCGGCCATTCGCTGCACCGCCTGCTGGAACGCTACGACGGAAAGGTCGTGAGGACCGATCGGCTTGGCGCCGGACTGGGTTCGCTCCGGGTGGTACGGATCAAGCCGCGACTCGCGAGCCTCAGGCCGCTCACGCACGGATGGCCGTCCGGCGTCACCGGCTCCGCCGTGCGCGTCTCGAGTCGGGCGGGCCTGCGTACCCTCGCCGCGGCGGCCCGTCGCGCGCCCGGGGGCCTGAAGGTGGGACTCAACCTGATGCTCCGCCGAGACGCCTTCGTCGACCACTCGACGAGCGAAGGTCCGCCCGGTCCGGGGATCACCCCGGCCGCGTACGAGCCGGACGCCTACCGCTGGAGCTTCTTGAACGCCCCGTACGCCGCCAGCACCGGCACGCACCCCAACTACGGCGTGACCGACGCCTGGACGCTTCTCGACCGGTTCGGTCGGCTCGACGCTCGAGTGCCGATCGCGATCCTCGACGGCGGCTTCTCGCTTCGCGCCGGAGGCAGCGACCTGCCGACCGGCGCTCGCGTGATCCCGGCGCGCATGGCCGAAGTCCCCAACCGAACGCCGTGCAGCGGTGGCGGCGCCTGTCCGTGGCACGGCACGAACGTCGCCGGTGCGGCGGCGGGCGTACCTGACAACAGCGTCGGTGCGGCGGGCCCCGGCGGGCCGGTCGTCCGCCCGCTCTTGATTGCGACCCCGGCGAACGTCGTGGCCACGGTGGCGGCGATCGAGCGGGCTCGGGTGAACGGCGCCGGCATCGTCAACATCAGCTCCGGCGCAGACGTGCCGGCGATCGCCACCGGCGCACTCGCGCCGTTCGACCGGGCCACGGCCGCCTACCGCCGCTCCGGCATGCTCCTCTTCGCGTCGGCGGGCAACGAGAACCTCGACGTGGACGCCGAGGACGCCCTGTGGGAGGAGGCCTGGACCACGCCCTGCGAGAACCACGGCGTGATCTGCGTGGGCGGCGTCGGCCGCGACAGCGTGGTGCGGCACCCGGCATCCAACTACGGCTGCCGTGACGTGGACCTCTACGCGCCGTTCGACGTCGATGTGGGGCCCGATCCGCAGACCGCCGCGGACGGTGTGACGCCGGCCACTGCAGCTCAGGCCGTCTCCGGGACGAGCTTCTCGGCCCCCTACGTCGCCGGGGTCGCAGCGCTGATGCTGGCCGCCGACCCAGGGCTCTCGGCCGACGAGGTCGAGCGGCTTCTGCGGCGAACCGCGTTCGACGGCTTCCGCGCCTGCGCCCCGCGGGTCGTGCAGCCGCGAGCCGCGATCGAGGCGGCCATGCCGGCCTTGGCGAAGATCTCGTCGCCGCGCGAAGGTGCCGCGATCGACCGCGGCACGACCGCGTCGTTCGCGGTCGAGGTGAACGAGGCCGGCCGCGGGACGCCCGTGAGCGTGGTGTGGCGGCTCGAGGACGGCAGCGAGATCGGGCGCGGCCGGCACCTGTCGCGCATCGACCTGCCGACGGGCCGCCACCGGGCCACGGTCACGGTGCGCTTCGCGGACGGCAGCGATCTGTCAGACAGTGTGACCTTCACGGTCGGCGACGAGGCGCCGCGGATGACGATCGCGAGCCCCCGGCCGGACGAGGAGGTCCTCGAGAGCCGGCCGGAGCTCCTGCTTCAGGGCGACTCGTTCGACGCGGGCTCCGTGGAGACCGGCTTCCGCCTTCCAGAGGACCGGGTGGCATGGCTCATCGATGGTGTCGAGGTGTCGCGCGGCTATGTGGCGCGGGTTCCGACGTCGACCCTCGCACGCGGCACGCACGTCATCGTGTTGCGGGGCAGCGACGGGGCCCTGACGGGCGAGGCGCGCGTGACGGTCAGGGTGGTGCCGAACCCGACGGGTATCCCCAGCATCACGATCGTCCAGCCCGCCGCGCTCGAGACGATCCACGCCACGCACAGCGACTCGACCGGGCGCTGGTACGCGGACGTCACCCTGCGTGCGGACGCATCGGATCCTGAGGACGGCACCCCGTTGGGCGAGGACCGGTTCACCTGGTGGCGGGAGACGGTGGGCGTGCCCGGCTCGGAACGGCTGGCAACCGGCTCGCGTCCGGTGGTGCGCCTGTATGCGGGCCCGGGCTGCGACGGGGTCCGTTACCGACTGACCGCCGTCGCCGGCGACTCCGACGGGAACGTCGCTCATGACGAGGTCGTCGTTCAGGTGCTCGTCGCACCCTGCTGAGCGGCCCGCGCGGTGGCCGCGGGCCGAAGCCCGCGGCCACCGCCTGACGGTGCGTCCGGGCCGATTGCGGAACGGCGGCGATCGGCGAGTCCCGCCATCGCGTAAGGAATCGTCGCCGCGGAGGTGCAAGGGGCATGGACCGCTTGTGGAACGCGACGAAGGGCGGAGGTATGTTGGGCAACACCATGGTGGCGGACCCCGCCACGACCGAGATCCGACTCCTCGAGTCATTGCAGCGGCGCGACAGCGCCGCTTGGGACGAGTTCTACCGTGCGCACGAAGGTCGGGTGTACGGGTTCGCCTACCGGCTGACCGGGAACGCTCACGACGCGGCCGATCTCACCCAGGAGACCTTCGTGCGGGTGCTGGCGCGCATCGATCGCTTGGAGGCAGACGAGCGCGGCTTCGCGCCGTACCTGCTGACGACCACGCGGAATCTCTTCCTCAAAGGACTGGAGCGAGGTCGGCGCCAGCACATCACGGCCGAGGTCCCCGAACCAGACGAGCCGCTGCCGATCGACGACGATCCGGAACGTGCCGCGCTCCTGAGCCAGCAGCGAGAGGAAGTGCGGCGGGCGAACGCCGAGCTACCCGAAAGCCAGCGCACTGTGCTCGCCCTGCGCGAGGTGGAGGGACAGAGCTACGCCGAGATCGGCGAGGTCGTCGGCATGAACGAGAACGCCGTCGCCCAGGCGATCTTCCGGGCCCGCCAAGCCCTGCGCCGCGCACTGCGGATGGCAGCAGTCGACCTAGAACGCATGCCTGACGCGTGCCGCGGCCGCCTGCCCGAGCTCTCGACGCACCTCGACGGGCGCGTGAAGGGTGCCAAGCGCGAAGAGCTCCAGATGCACCTGGCCAGGTGCGAGTACTGTCGCGCGGCGTTCAGCGACATGAACGAGGCGCAGCGCCGCTACCGCCTGCTGCTTCCGCCGGCAGCCGTGCTGCCGGCGCTGCGGGAAAGCATCCACGGTGCCGCCGAGGCGGCCGGGTTCGTCGCCGGAGGCTCGACCGCCCAGGGCGTGCACGCCGCCCCGAGCGCGGTACGGCGTCTGCTCGGCCACAAGGCCATCGCGGGCGTGAGCGCCCTCGCCGTCGGCGCCCTGCTGGCGCTGCTGCTGTGGCCTGGCGACAGCACCGCCGTGTCGCCGTGGGAGCGGATCGACCGCGCCGGCATCGAGGCGAGCGCCCGCGTGGCGGCGATCAACGACGGCTCGCGCGTGTCGATCGCCTGGCGCCGGGCTGACCACAGGCTCGACCTGGTCACCGCAGACTCATCGACCGACGATGCGACGCACAACGTCGAGCGCGCACGGCCCGCCGGGGACCAGAGCGTGTGGACGAGCCCGGCCTTCCTCGCCGATGCCGACGGGTCGACGCGGCTGGCGTTCACCGCGCTGTCGCCGCCGCTGCCCGCGATCTTCGGCACGACGAACCGTGTCCGAAGCGGCTGGATGAGCACGCGCGCCGACGACGGCAGCTGGAGCCGGCCCGCGGAGATAGCTCGCGGGAACATCTTCGAGGACGCACGCTTCGAGGACGGCGCGGTGCTCCCCGACGGCACCCCGGTCTGGCCCTGGGTCGGCTCTGCGACGGAGGGCCTCGGACGGGGCATCGGCGTCGGCCTCCCGCGCCTCGAGGTCCCGCTGCCCGCTTACGCCGCGCACCCGCGGCTGGGCGCCGATCGCGCCGGCCGGCTCTGGCTGGCTGCCGTCGACGACGACGGGCTGCTCATCATGCGGCTGGATCCGCGGACGCTGGCTCGCGTTGGGCGGCTGTGGCGCGCTCCGGCCTACGATGGCTCATGGGAGCTCGCCTGCGCGGCGACGTGCCGCCTCGTGTATGTCGGGGGCGGGGACCGCGACGGCGAGATCCTGTCGTGGGCGCCCGGCGAGCGCGCACCGACCCCCATCGCCCGCCCCGGCTCACTCGAGAACGGCGTCATCGCGGCCGCCTACAGGCCGGATGGGCGACTGTACGTCGCGTGGCACGACGATGGCACGGCGGATCCGCCGCGACGCCCCGGCGTCGTCGTGCAGCTCGGTGACGAACGCGGAGTGCGCGAAGGGCGCGTCCTGCTGCCGGCGCTGCCGCGGCCGAGCTCCGGGCGCGCCGTCAACTCGCTGACGCTCGCGCCGAGCGACCACGACGTGCTCGTCGTCGCCAACGTCCGTCTCGACGAGGAGAACCAGGTGCACGCGAGCCGCGTCCGCGTGTCCGGCTAGCGCTACATCTCCCCTGGATCCACGCGCCCGGTGAGCACCACGCTCCCGTCGGTGACCAGTCGAGTGAGCTGGCTCCGGGAGCGGATGTCGAGCTTGCGATGCGTGCGCGTGAGATGCGCCTCGACCGTTGCGACGCTCATGAACAGCGCTTCTCCGATCTCGCGATTCGTCGGCCCCTGTGACCAGGGGCGCGATGGTTGCGGCGCGCGGCGTCGTCCACTGCGGCCTCCAGCAGTGTCCGCGCCGCGGGAAGATCGCCGGCCCACAGCAGCTGCTCCGCAAACAGCACGCGCGGGCCTGCCCACAGCGGTGGCCGGCCGATCTCGTCCTCGAGCTCGACGGCGCGCGCCATCAGCTCGGGGCGTGGGTTACCGGCGAGCGTCTCCATGTTGGACAGACCGGCCGCGGCCGACATCTCGAAATCGCGGTCGCCGACCCGTTGGGCGATGACGAGCGCCTCGCGGGCGCATTCGATCCCGGCGCGCAGGTCGCCGCGGAAGATGCCCCGCAGCCATCCGAGCTGGTCGAGGACCCGGCCGCGCAGCGGCTCGTCGGCCCCCGCGTCAGCGAGCGCTCGCTCGAGCAGCACCTCGCCGCGCGCGACGTCCTGGTCCTCGAGCTGAGCGCGCTCGACGAGCGCCTCGGCGCGGCCAGGCCCCGCTGGCAGCTCGGCGACGAGGCGGTGCGCGAGCTCCAGTGCCCGCGTCATCTCGCCGGCCGAGGCGAGATGGCGGATATGCGTGAGCGCGCGGCGGCGCCGTTGCTCCGCATCCGCCGCCGGCGTGAGCCGGAGGCCGTGCTCGGCGAACTCGGCCGCGAGCGCGAGCGCCCCGCGATCCGCCGCGCGTGCTGCCGCGGCGTCCATCAACTCGGCCACGGCGGCGGCGAGCACCCGCGAATTGCACGCGATCTGGACCGTGCAGACCGAGGACGGCGTGGCTATGCGCGGCATCCGGAGACCGTGCGGTGGCGTGATCGGCTGGCGGCGCCGTGCCCGCCACGAGGCTCAGGTCGCTGAGATGGCGCGGCGCGGATTCCGGCACGCCAGTCCGCTCGATCGCGCGCATGCGACCGGCGAGACGACGCAGACCGAGTTCGTGGACCCGCTCGATGCCAGCTCGATCTCCTCGCTCAGCTCGGCTGTGGCTGTGTCCGCAGCCGCACAGCCGGCGCCGAGGTCCTGTAGGGCAGCCCCAGCGACGATGCGGTCAGCCGCGCGATCCGGGCACAGCACCTGAGGTAGAAGCGCACCTGCTCGCGTCGGCCGAACAGCAGAAAGCCGATCCGCGCCCACCACGCGCCCTCGCCTGACGCAAGCGGGCGGGCACGCAACCGGAAGTCGACCGCGCCGTCTTCCACGAACTTCGGCACCTCGTAGTCCATCCTGCGATCTCGAGATGGCCGGGCAGCGTCTCGTATTCGAACCCGAACACCCGCGCGCGGCGCCCGTCGACGACGCGGTCCTCGTCCCACACGCGCGTCCGCGCACGCGCGCGTGCACGGAGGGCAGCCGCCAGAGCCGTAGCTGCAGCACGATGACGCGGCCAACGAACGCCGCCGGCGGGCCAGGCGCGCAACGGGTGCTCGACGGCTCATCGTCTCTGCGTGCCCGCCCGCGCGGCAGACCGCGCACCGCTCGAACCCGGAGACCCGCGGCCCGGTGCTTGAGGTGTGGGTGCCGGATACTGCGACCGTGGACCTGACGTCGGCTCGACGGACACGCCCGTGACTGCATCGCGGTCCGCCGCGCCGGCGGGCGCGACCTCGTCCCAGCGATCGCGGTCGTCGCGAGCGTCCGCCTCGTCCGGCCGGGCGCGCCCCACGCCGAGGTCCTCGAGGAGCCGCAGCGCCCGCGAGTGGGCGGGAGAGCTCGAGCCCGAACGGGGCGAGGCGATCCTTCACGGCCATCGCGTGAGTTACCGCACGGCCGGCGAGGGGCCTGTGGTCCTGCTCGTTCACGGGATCACCGGCGACTCTCGCCAGTGGAATCAGATCATCCCGCAGCTGGCCGATCGCTACACGGTGCTCGCGCCCGATCTGCTGGGCCATGGTCAGTCTGCGAAGCCACGCGGCGACTACTCCCTGGGCGCCTACGCGGTCAGCCTCCGCGACCTGCTGATCGTGCTCGGCCACCGGCGGGCGACCGTGGTTGGCCACTCGCTGGGTGGCGGCATCGCGATGCAGTTCTCGTACGAGTACCCCCGTGTTCTGCGAGCGTCTCGCGCTCGTCGACAGCGGGGGCCTGGGCCCAGAGGTGCACCCGTTGCTGCGGGCCGCAACGCTGCCGGGTTCTGAATTGGTGCTGCCGCTGCTTGCCCACTCGCGCCTGCACGTCGTCGGCGAGGCGATCGGGCAGGCGCTCGGCCGCCTGGGGTTAGAGCTCGGCCACGACATCGCCGAGATGACGCGCGGGTATGCCTCCCTGAGCGACGCCGAGGCGCGCCGCGCGTTCCTGCACACGCTGCGCGCGGTCATCGACGTCGCGGGCCAGCGTGTCAACGCCACCGACCGGCTGTATTTGGCACAGATGATCCCGACGCTGATCGTCTGGGGGCGCCGCGATCCGCTCATCCCCGTCGAGCATGCCGCGGTCGCTCATCGCGGCGTGCCGGGGAGCCGGCTCGAGATCTTCGACGGCGCCGGCCACTTCCCCCAACTCGAGGAGCCCGTGCGCTTCGCCCGCATCCTCATCGACTTCGTCGAGAGCACCGACCCAGCCGAGTTCGAGTTCTCCGACCACGACCTCGACATGCTGCGCGAGCACATGCTCAAGCGCGGCAGGAAGTCTCGCCGCTCTATGCATGGAGCTTGATGGCGACGGCGTCGCCGCTGTCTTCCCACCGATGCAGGAGCGAGGCGCGAGCCGATCGCGCGCCGGCGGACGCCTGGTTCTCGTCGAGGCTGTCGCACAGACCCTTTGGGGCACCGCGGCTCGCGGGCGCGGGTGGCGGCCGGTTGCGGTGATGTTGCGGGTCCCGACGGTGGTGGCGCCGGAGGGGCCGGTTCAGACCTCCGCGGCGGCGAGCTGGTGGCGGTGAAGCTTGCCGAGGTTGTGGGTCATCATCAGCAATCGCCATTCCGTGCGCACCTTGACCCTGCCGCGGCGGTGAAACCGGTAGACGCCGTTGTTGTGCTTGGTGTTTCCGAACAGCGGCTCGACGGTCTGTGAGCGTTTTCGGTACAGCTGCTCGCCGAATTCGGTCTTGAGCAGGCGTCGCATCCACTCGTAGCGCCCGCCGGTCCACGTCGGTCTCGGGGTGCCGCGGCTGCCCTTGTCCGGGGGGATCAGCACCGGGATGTGCTTGTTGGCGACCACCTCGTCCATGTGCTGCTCATTCCAGTAGCCGGCATCGGCGGCGACCGCTTCGGGCAGCTCGCTGACCCCGATGCGCTCAAGCTCCTTTAGCGTCGCGGTGACCATCGGGTCCAGCTGGGAGAAGTCGGTCGAGTTGTTGGTGATCTCCGCGGCGAGCACGATCTGCCGCTCGTTGACCGCGGCCTGCGCGTTGTAGCCCTGCACGAATCCGAACCCGATCGGGATCGAACGCGAGTCGGGATCGGTCAGGTTCACCTTGCCGGCGGGCACCTCGGGTGGCCGATACGCCTCGGGCCGCCCGCCCAGTCGCCGGCCGAGCCGGTCGCGCGCGGTCGCCCGGTTGTGCTCGTAGGCGTCGTTGGCGCGGCGCTCGGTGTCAAGCTCGGCCTCCAGCCGCTCGGCCGCCAACAGCAGCCGCTCGCGCCGTGAGCGACGGATCGGATCGGGGTGGCGCCAGCGATGCCGCTCGAGCTGGCGCTTGCCCTCCCGCAACCAGCCCTCCCGTCCCTGCGTGCGCGCCACAATCCGCTCCGCGTCGAACTTGAGCGGCACCTCCCCGGACGTCTCCGCCTCGCCCTCCGGCTGCTCGCTCACGCACTGCTCGTCCTCGCCGCGGAGCTGACGCCTCGCCTGGCGAAAGAACTCGCGTCGGCCCTCCGGCGTGCGCAGCTGCTCGGGCAGCTCATCACCGCGCGCCTCCCCATAGAGCTCGTCCTCGGCCTCGTCGGTCGCCCTGGCCTCGGCCACGATCTCCCTGGCGATCCGATCAAACTCATGGTTGACCTCCGGGCTGGCGTTGCCGGCAATGCGCGTGCCGTCGATCGATACCACGCCCGGCTTCACCAACCCCGCCCGATCGCAGAGCCTGAGCACCTCGCCGAACAGCTCGCCCAACGCCCGCTCGTGCCGGCAGATGAACCGCGCGATCGTCGCGTGATCGGGAATCAGATTGCCGCTGATCACCCGGTAGGCCACGTCCTGGCGACAGTGACGCTCGATCACCCGCGAGGAGCGCTGCCCGCCCGCGAACGCGTACAACACCAGCGCCACCATCGTCGACGGCTCATACGCCGCCCGGCCATGACCATCGGCCCGATAGGCGGCATAGAACGCCGACAGATCCATCTCCGCCACGGCGTCGATCACAAACCACGCCAGATGATCGCCCGGCAGCCACTCCCGCACGTCCGGCGGCAACAAAAACCCCTGCTCACGCCGACTCTCGATGAAGTTCTGCGCCATCCCGGAATGCTCCACACCCGACCGGACGGACCGGTTTGTGCGACAGCCTCCGTCCAACCCGAGCGCGGCGGCAACGCAGCGCGCGCGCTCGCTGCTTCACCGATGCGGGCGTCGCCTGCCGGATGCGCACCGGCGTCGCGATCTCGCTCACCGCGTCCGTAACCGATGGTGCCGCCGACGCGACTGCCCGGCGGCCCCGGTTCGTACTCTCTCAGGGCACGGGAACACGTTCCCGAGAATCCCCCGGCGAGCCGTGCGGAACTCGATCGCGTGCGGGCTCTCGATGGGGGCGTGTCGGGGAAAGGGCATTCTCCGACGCATTCGCCACGGTGGTCAGGAGGGCAGTCGAACCCCTCTTGCCGCCGACGATCGTCTTCACGCCGTCGAGGGCGCCGACCACGCGGTCGGCGACCTCGGCGCTTAGTCTGCTCGACCGCTGCGTCGAGTACCCGCCGGCGCCACACGCAAGCACCCCGGTCCGCGGTCGTGAGCAGGGTGCTCCTCCTCAGCGTAGGCGTGGCCAGGGTTGCCCGCCACGCGCGGTGATCTGTCGGTTCAGTTCATTCTGCACGGCCCGAGCGACCTCGCCGCGGCCGGGATGTGCCATAGCGAGACCGCGCAAAAACAGGTACGGGTTCATCTGAACCTGGTGTTGCTGCCCGTCCTGCCCGCGAACGTTCACGGTTTCGCGGTAGTTGCGGACCCATTGATACGCGCGCTCGGCGCCGGCCTGCTCGCCACGTCGCAACGCGCGCCCCGACTCGTTGTTCAAGTAGTCGTCGCTGAGGCGGGCGCTCGGGCGCGGAAGCGGCGGCCAGGAGTTCAGCGGTGTCGTGTCGAGGCGCGGGTCGGCATACGCGCGGCTCATGTCCTCGATCGCATTGGTGAACCCCACAATTTGCCCGTTCCATTCGGCGAGGTCGTCGCCTCGCAGCCATGCGACCCCGAGGCCGAGGATCGGGCTCGCCGCACCTAGCGCGAGGCCGGTGAGTTCCGCGGCCCAGCTGCTGACAAACAGCGTGACCGAGCCGACAAGCGCTCCCTGGACGTCCAGGATCTGGTTGATGCGGTCGGCCGTGTCGGTCCGCAGCGGCTCGCGATCGAACTGTGGCAGGTTCCGCACCGTGTCGCGCTCGGCCGGGGTGTCGCGGCGTTCGCTGCCGCGTGCCCCGTCCTCCGCACGCGGCGTGGGCGGTCTCTGCTCGCGCGGCCGGTCGGGCGAGTCGCCGCGCCGGCTGGGCTCCGTCCGCTCGGGTCGCGCCGCGCGCTCTGCCTCGGGGCGCGCCTCGGCGAACCGCAGCGTGACAGTGCGATCCGTCGCCAGGTCGGTCCCGTCGGCGTGACCGCGCGCTCGGGCGTCCGCCTCCCCCATCCCCCCGCCGGTGATGCTCGCTCGGGCGCCGTGATCGATGAGCCACTGCGCCACGTTCGACGCGCGCTCGGCCGCCAGGCGGTCGTTCGCGTCCGTTGACCCCAGGCGGCTCGCGTGCCCGACCAGCTCCAGGTGCTGGTTCGGGTCCTCGAGCCGCTCGCGGTTGGCTTCGTAGAATTCCCGCAACCTCGCCTCCGGCGGCGTCGCGTCGCCACGCGCGAAGCCCACCTGGTCGGGACGCAGCGCGGCCTGCTCGCCGGCGCGGTCCGTGGGAACGATGTGGATGGTGACGGCGCGATCGGAGGGGTCATTCGAGCCGTCCGCGTGGCCGCGCGCCCGTGCCTCGTGCTCGCCGCCGCCGCCGCCACTCACCTCCGCGCGGACGCCATGGTCGGCCAGCCAGCGCGCGGCCGTATTGGCGCGCTCCGCCGACAGGGCCCGGTTGCTAGCCGAGTCGCCGGCCCGGCTGGCGTGCCCAACGACCTCCACGCGCCAGTTCGGGTCGTTGAGCCGTTGCCGGTCGGTCTCCGAGAGGCCGCTCCGCCAGCGCTCCATGGCGCCTGACTGGAGTGAAACGGAGCCCGACGCGAACGTCACGCGATCGCGCCACCGGACGCCTGGTCATCGTCCCCGAGCGAGTGTGCCGAGGGCGCCGGCACAGACGCCTGTTTGCGGCGCTAGGCGGGCGCTGAGCCATCGCCAATTGTGGTTTGAGGCGAGCCAGCTCCGCTCGGCGTGGTGCGCGCGTGTCGCAGAGGAGAGGTTTCGTGCGCGGCGACCGCCGGGCGCGAAGTTGAGTTTCTCAGCCGCGCGGTCCGCACAGGGCCGCGCGCGTCGCCGGTGCGCGCTTTGGCGGCGTCGGTGCGCAGGTCGTCGACTACGAGGCGGATCCCGCCGCGCGTTCACAGCGGCGTTTCGCGCGAAACATGCGTGGCGGTGACGGTCTCCGGCTCTCGCCGGACATCGAGTCTGGGCCGCCCGCGAGGGTCTCGGGTTTGCGATGGCGCGCCGGCGAGCCACGAGCCGTTCGGGATGGGACACCGTGTACTTGACGTCGAGCGGGAGGGGAGGAAGATGAGTCACACGCAGGACGCCTGCCGCGGGCTGGGTGCACCGGCACCGAGCGGCGCGCGTTACGCCGCGTTCCGCGGACCGGGGTTGGATGGTGCCCGCGGCGGCAGCGGGTGGCGCGAGAGGAGGTCGCCTCGCATGGAAGCTCGGAGAACCCGAGGGGAGAGTTCGAGCATGAGGTCAGCTGCAGTCAGCACGCGCAGGTCGCGCCGACCCGACCCCCGCGCCGTGGCGGTCGCGCTGTTGGTGGTCTTGGCCGCTTGTGCGGCGATCGTGTGGGCGACGGGCTCGACCGCTTCGGCACAGACAGACTCGGTGACCTACCGCGAGCTGTATCGGCCGCAGTTCCATTTCACGCCGGCCAAGAATTGGATGAACGATCCGAACGGGCTCGTCTACTACAAGGGCGAGTACCACCTCTTCTACCAGTACAACCCGTTCGGCTCGCAGTGGGGGCACATGTCCTGGGGGCACGCGGTCAGCCGCGACCTGGTCCATTGGCATGAGCTGCCGGTGGCGATCCCGGAGCAGGGCGACGAGCAGGTGTTCTCCGGCAGCGCGGTGGTCGACAAGCACAACACGAGCGGCCTGGGGACGCGGGCGAACCCGCCGATGGTGGCGATCTACACGGCGGCGAAGCCCGGCTCGCAGGCGCAGGCGCTGGCCTACAGCACCGACCGCGGCCGCACGTTCAAGCGCTACTCCGGTAACCCCGTGCTCGACATCGGCTCGGGCGAGTTCCGCGACCCGAAGGTGTTCTGGTACGCGCCGGCGCACGAGTGGAGGATGGTCGTCTCCAAGGCGGTCGAGCGCAAGATCGCCATCTACCGCTCGCCGGACCTCAAGGACTGGACGCACCTCAGCGACTTCGGTCCCGCGAACGCGACTGGCGGCGTCTGGGAGTGCCCGGACCTGTTCCCGCTCGCGGTTGACGGCAAGCGCAAGAAGACCAAGTGGGTGATGATCGTCAACCTCAACCCGGGAGCGATCGCCGGCGGCTCGGGAGCGCAGTACTTCGTGGGCGACTTCGACGGGACTACGTTCACCGCCGACAACAAGCTGGGCGCGTACACGCCGCCGGCCGGTGACGTCTTCGCCGACTTCGAGGGCGCCGACTACGGCAGCTGGACGACGACCGGCACGGCGTTCGGAAGCGGGCCGGCACACGGCGCGCTTCCCGGGCAGCAGACGGTGTCCGGCTTCCAGGGCAACGGGCTGGTCAACAGCTTCCTCGACTTCGACAGCTCGCAGGGGACGCTCACGTCGCCCCCCTTCCCGATCGGCCGCGACTACGTGAACTTCCTGGTCGGCGGCGGCGCGCATGCGCACGACCCGGCCGGCGGCGACGGTACGCCCCCGCCCGGCGACGTGCTCGCCGATTTCGAGGGTCCCGACTACGGCAGCTGGACGGCGACGGGCGACTTTGCCGGCACGACGCCGCACCGCGGCGGAGACGGCCGCGTCGGCGAGCAGATCGTCGACACGTTCTTCGGCAATCCGAACAACGGCGACCCCAACACCGGCTCGATCGTCTCGCCGGAGTTCACCATCAACCGCGACTTCCTCGACTTCGAGATCGCCGGCGGCAACCACCCTGAGCCGGGCCCCGGCCAGACGGCGGTCAACCTCGTCGTCGACGGCGCGATCGTCCGCACGGCGACGGGAAGCGACTCCGGGACGCTCAACTGGAGGGCCTGGGACGTCAAGGATCTCGCGGGCAAGCGGGCGCACATCGAGATCGTCGACCGGGCGACCGGCGGCTGGGGGCACGTGCTCGCGGACCACTTCGTGCTCTCCGACATCGCGGCCAAGATCCGCTCTGACGAGACGGCGGTCAACCTCCTCGTCGACGGCGAGGTCGTGCGCAGCACGGCCGGGAAGGAGAGCGAGGCGCTCGACTGGGCCAGCTGGAACGTCCAGGACCTGCGGGGCAAGGACGCGCAGATTCAGATCGTGGACCGCAACAGCGGCGGCTGGGGCCACGTCCTGGCCGACCAGTTCACGTTCGCCGACGCGCCCGCACAGACAGTCGAGCAGCGCTCGAGCTGGATGGACTACGGCAAGGACTTCTACGCCGCGGTCACCTGGAACGACGTGCCCGACGGGCGGCGCATCGCGATCGGCTGGATGAACAACTGGAACTACGGGGGCGCCATCCCGACCGACCCGTGGCGCAGCGCGATGAGCGTGCCGCGCGAGCTCGCCCTGCAGACCATCGACGGGCAGGCACAACTCGTGCAACGGCCCGTCCGCGAGATCCGCTCGCTGCGCGGCGGACGCTCCTTCACGCAGCACCACCGCACGATCCCGCAGGGCAGCACGACGCTTCCCGCGCGCGGCAAGACGCTCGAGATCAAGGCCCATCTGCGGCTCGACGCCGCCAAACGGGCCGGGCTGAAGGTCCGCACCGGTAACGGCGAGGAGACCGTGATCGGCTACGACGCCGAGGCCGGCGAGCTCTACGTCGACCGCACCCGCTCGGGCCGCGTGGACTTCAGCCGCGACTTCCCGGGCGTCCAGCGAGCGCCGCTGGCCGCCCGCCACGGCAACGTCCGCCTGCACATCCTGGTCGACTGGTCCTCCGTCGAGGTCTTCGCCGACCGCGGCCAGACCGTCATCACCGACCAGATCTTCCCCGCCGCCACCAGCGACGGGATCCAGCTGTTCGCCGACGGCGGCAGCGCCACCATCGACTCACTGAAGATCCGGCCGCTGCGCTCCAGCTGGCAGACCGGCCACGATCACGACGGCCACTAGCCAAGCCAGCCGACTACCCCCGACGGCGGGCGGCCACAGCCGCCCGCCGCCACCGCCAGCGCGACCCCGCGCGCCCCGGACACGGAAAGCGCCAGCGCGCGCTGTGCAGTTCGTGGGATGGCACCGGCGGGTCGAGGCCTGCGGGGTCACGGCAGCGCCCCGTCGCCAGCGGGCACGGGATCTGCGCGTTGGCCTCGAAGGGCAAGCACCGCCAGCCCTCGCGATGACGAGCGCGATGCCGGCCACCGCCGGCGCACCGGGAGTCACCGCAGCGGCCGAACTGCCGGTCACTGAGGTGGTATACAGCTATACAGAATGAGGCTCCTCCGTCATCGGTTGCGTTGACATGGCCGCCCGCAATCTGAACGCGGTATCGGCCCAGGAAGCCCTGGTCGAGGCGCTGCGGGATCGCATTCTGGCCGGGGAGTTCGCTCCCGGCTCGCCGTTGTCGGACGTCGCGTTGGCGACCGAGTACGGGGTGGCTCGGCCGACTTTGCGGGCCGCCGTTCAGGCACTGGTTCACGAGGGGCTGATGCGGCGGGCGCCGCGTCGCCGCGCGTTCGTGCCGCTACTGACGGCGCTAGAGATCCGGGATCTCTATTTCGTGCGCCTTCCGCTGGAGCTCGCAGCGGTCCAGGCGCTGGTCCGGCGGCCGCAGGCTCTACAGCCTGCCGCGCGAGTCGTCGAGGAATTCGAGCGACTGGGCGGGAAGGACTCCTGGCGCGCGGCCGTCGACGCCGACATGGCGTTCCATGGCGCCCTCATCGCCGGAGCGGGGAGCCCGCGCTTGGAGCGCACGTACGGCTCGCTGCAGTCGGAGATCCGGCTCGCCCTGGTTCAGCTCCGGCCGGTCTACGCGACCGTGTCCGCCCTGGCGGAGCAGCACCGCCGGCTGCTTGAGGCGATCGCCGCTGGCCCGGAGAGGTCGGCGGTTCGCGTAATGCGGGAGCACCTGGAGCAGGCCGTCGACGACCTGAGCGCGGCCGCGCCAACGGCGACTTGACTATCTGCGAAACTGTTATACAGACTGTCCTCATGAGCTTCTCGTTATCCCCAACTCGCCGGACTTTGTAACACGCTTGTGACATCGTGCCGGCGGGTCGTGGACCTGCGGGCCAGCCCTCCATGAGCGCCCTCCCGTCACCTCGGTGACCCGGCACGCATCACGTCACCCGCATTTGAACGGCGGGATCTCTCCCGATCCCCGTGCGATGAGCTCCGTCGGCACGACGATCCGCCGTGAGTCTCCGTCACGGTCGCCGAGTTGGGAGAACAGAAGTTCGGCTGCGTGGCGGCCGAGCGCGTAGGGGTCCTGAGCGACGACGGTGATGCCGGGTTCGATCATGTCGCCGAGCACCACGTCATCGAAGCCCACGAGCGCGACATCGTGCTGACGGCCGAGGGCGCGTAGCGCCCGGACGGCGCCGATGGTGATGAGGTTCTGTCCAGTGAACAGCGCCGTCGGCGGCTCGGCCGCGAGCAGGAGCTCTCGCGTCGCCGCCTCCGCCGATTCGCTGTCCGCAAGGCCGACGCGCTCGACCGCGTGCGCCGCACCGAGGCCGGCGTCGGCGACAGTTTCGCGGTAGCCGCGCCGGCGCTCGAAAGCGGTGAAGATCGAGGGCCGGTCGCCGAGGAAGGCGACGGCGCGGTGCCCGGCGCGCAGCAGGTGCTCGACGGCGCGTCGCGCCCCGCCGGCGTTGTCGCACACTGCCGCGTCGGCGTCGATGAACCGCGCCGGACGGTCGACGAAGACCAGGCCGGTCCCCTGCTGCCGGTCGGCGACGAGATAGCTCTGGTCGGCGGCGCAGGGCACGATGATCAGGCCGTCGACGCCGCGACTGGCGAACGCTTCGGCGAGTTCGCGCTCGCGCTCGGGCTCTTCGTCCGACGAGCCGACGAATGTGAGCACGCGGTGCGTGCGGGCAACGTCCTCGACCCCGCGGATGACCGCCGAGGAGAACGGGTTCGAAACGTCCTCTATGACCAGGCCGATGCTGGCCGATTGCCGGTCCGCTCGCCGTAGCGTGCTCGCCGTGAAATCCCGGCGATAGCCGAGCATCTCGACCGCCTTCTGCACCCGCGCGACCAGATCGGCCCGCACGTCGCCGTTGTCGTTGACGACGCGCGACACGGTCGCGAGACTTACCCCGGCGACGCGAGCGACATCGTTCATCGTGGGGCGGCGACTGGCGGGGGTCATCGAGACCATCCGCGGCGAGAGAACGTTCTCATTGGGCGGGACGATACCAAGATGTACCTTTGGGAGCCACCCCAAATCGTACCGAGAACGTTTACTTGACAAGCCGAGGCGTAGGCGGTAGAACCATCGCTTGTAAACGTTACCTCAGAGCCAGAGGGCCCTGAGGTACTCGGAGGAGGGAGAAGGGCAATGAAGGCAGACGCAATGCGGCGCCACGCGACCGTGATCGCCGCCGCTGCTCTGACGCTGGCTCTGGCCGGCGGCGTGGCCGCGTGCGGCGGCGACGACAGCGGAGGCAGCAGCAGCAGCAGCAGCTCGGGCGGCGGCGGAGACCTCAAGGTCGGGCTCATTACGAAGACCGAGACCAACCCGTTCTTCGTGAAGATGAAGGAGGGCGCTGACGCGAAGGCCAAGGAGCTCGGCGCCGACCTGCAGTCGTTCGCCGGCAAGAAGGACGGCGACAACGAGAGCCAGGTGGCGGCGGTCGAGAACTTGATCTCGGCCGGCGCCAAGGGCTTCATGATCACGCCGAACGACTCGAAGGCGATCGTGCCCTCGCTCGACAAAGCGCGTCAGGCCGGTCTTCTGGTCGTTGCGCTCGACACGCAGACCGAGCCGCCGGACGCCGCCGACGCCACGTTTGCGACCGACAACTTCAAGGCCGGCGAGCTGATCGGCCAGTGGGCCGCGGCGAAATTCCAGGGCAAGGACGCGAAGATCGCCATGCTCGACCTCAGCCCGGAGGGCGTGTCGGTCGATGTACAGCGCGACCAGGGCTTCCTGAAGGGATTCGGCATCGACGTCAAGGACCAGGCGAAGATCGGCGACGAAAGCGACGCCCGCATCGTCGGCCACGACGTGACCGACGGCGCCGAGGAGGGCGGCCGCACGGCGATGGAGAACCTCCTGCAGAAGGACCCGAACATCAACCTCGTCTACACGATCAACGAGCCGGCGGCGTCCGGCGCCTACGAGGCGATCAAGGCCGCCGGCAAGGAGAAGGACGTCACGATCGTGTCCGTCGACGGCGGCTGCCCCGGCGTGCAGAACGTCAAGAAGGGCATCATCGGCGCGACGTCGCAGCAGTACCCACTCAAGATGGCTGAGATGGGCACGCAGGCGATCGTCGACTTCGCCAAGAACGGCGACAAGCCGCAGACGGCCGGTGGCAAGGACTTCATCGACACCGGCGTCACGCTCATCACTGACGACCCGCAGGACGGCGTGGAGTCCAAGGACGCCGCGTACGGCCTCGACAACTGCTGGGGCTGATCTCCATGTCTAACCCGCTTCGCAAGCTCATCCCGGCGCCGCAAGGCGCCGGGACGGCGGGGACCGTCGGCCCGGCGCGACCGCAGACCCTGGGCACCCGCATCCACGACATCCTGCACTCCAACGCGACGTTCGGGCCGCTGTTCGTGCTGTTGCTCGCGGTGGTGATCTTCAGCGTCACGACGGATCGCTTCCTCGAGCCCGGGAACCTGTCTCTGATCGTCCAGCAGGTGATGGTCGTCGGCACGCTCGGCATCGCGCAGACCCTGATCATCCTCACGGCCGGGATCGACCTCTCGGTCGGCGCCATCATGGTGCTCTCGTCGATCGTGATGGCCAAGGTCGCGGCCGACCACGGCGTGCCGGGCCTGCCGGCGCTCATGCTCGGGTTCCTCGTCGGTACCGCCTGCGGGTTCCTCAACGGGGCCCTCATCACGGGGCTGCGGCTCCCACCGTTCATCGTCACCTTGGGCACGCTGAACATCTTCTTCGCGCTCAACCTCTACTACTCGAAGAGCGCCACGATCCGTGGCGTCGACATGCCGAGCCTGCTGCTGTGGACCGGCAAGACGATCTCGATCGGTGACACCAAGATCACCTACGGCTCGCTGCTGATGGTGGGGCTGTTCCTGGTGTTCGCGTGGGTGCTCAAGAACACCGCCTGGGGCCGCCACGTCTACGCCGTCGGCGACGACGCGGAGGCGGCGCGGCTGGCCGGCGTGCGCACGAACCGCGTGCTGCTCAGCGTGTACGTCGTGGGCGGATTGATCTGCGCGGTCGCGGGCTGGATGCTGATCGGGCGCATCGCGTCGGCCAGCCCGCAGGCCGGCGGCTTGGCGAACCTGGACTCGATCACCGCGGTCGTGATCGGCGGCACCAGCCTGTTCGGCGGCCGCGGCCTGGTGATCGGCACCCTGTTCGGTGCGCTGATCGTCGGCGTGCTGCGCAACGGGCTGACGCTCGGCGGCGTCGACGTGCTATGGCAGGATTTCGCCGTCGGTGTACTGATCATCGCGGCCGTGGCGATCGACCAGTGGATCCGGAAGGTGAAAGCATGACGACGACCGACACGACACCGATCCTGGAGGCGCGCGGGCTCGTGAAGCGCTACGGGCACGTGACCGCGCTCGCCGGGTCCGACTTCGAGCTGATGCCCAGCGAGATCCTCGCCGTCATCGGCGACAACGGCGCCGGCAAGTCATCGCTGATCAAGTGCCTCTCGGGCGCCGTGGTGCCGGACGAGGGCGAGATCCGGCTCGACGGCCAGCCGATCCACATGCGGACCCCGATCGACGCTCGCGTGTACGGCATCGAGACCGTCTACCAGACGCTCGCGGTGTCCCCATCGCTCGACATCGCGGACAACCTGTTCCTCGGCCGCGAGCCACGGGCGAGCGGGATCCTGGGCAAAGTGTTCCGCAAGCTCGACCGCGGGAAGATGCGCGCCGAGGCGGCCAGGCAGATGACCGAGCTGGGGATCATGACGATCCAGGACATCTCACAGCAGGTCGAGTCGCTCTCCGGCGGCCAGCGGCAGGGCGTCGCGGTCGCCAGGGCCGCGGCGTTCGGGAGCAAAGTGATCATCCTCGACGAGCCGACCGCGGCGCTCGGCGTCAAGGAGTCGGCCCATGTGCTCGAACTGATCCTGAAGGTCCGGGACAACGGCATCCCGGTGATCCTCATCAGCCATAACATGCCGCACGTGTTCGAGGTCGCCGACCGCATCCACATCCACCGGCTCGGCCGGCGGATCGCCGTCGTGACGCCCAAGAGCCACACCATGAATGAGGTCGTGGCCATCATGACCGGCGCCACCGAGCCCGGGACCGCCGGCTACGAACAGGTCATCAAGGAGGCGGGATCCGAGGACGCCGCCCACGTCGCCGACGCCCTCAAGGCCACGAAGCAAGACTGACATCGGCCGGCGGGCGCTCGTGCGGCGCCCGCCGGCCATTCGCCCTACGAGCGTGCCGCGACGGCGTCAGACAACGGCCAGGATCCCGCCGGCGACGCAGAGCGTGTGCCCGTTCACCACGTCCGCGGCCGGGGAGCTCAGGAATAGCAGACCGTCGACGCTCCCCCAGCGCGCCGAGGGACTTCGGGCACGCACCAGGCACTGAATTTCTGCATCGTCAATCAGCGCTCGCGTCAACTCGGTCTCGACGTAGCCGGGGCGTCCGGGTCGACGTGCAGGCCGGTGGTGCCCAGTCCGCGCTCATTCCCTGGGTGAGCATCTTCAGCCCGCCGTTGGTCGCGGCGTACGGCGCGATCCCCGAGCGGGCCGGCAACGACTGCGTAGACGCGACGGTGATGATCCTGCCGCGACCGCGGACAACCATCCCGCGCGCCACCTCGCAACCGACGGAGATGCGCTAGTCGGGTCCGTCTCGAGCGGCGCCGCCCCGCCGAGTGGCGAAGCCGAGGCAGCGACCCGGACTCGATCCGGTGAGGTCCTGAACCTCGGGGCGGCCCCGAAGTAGCGCACGTACTGGCGTCGCGGCGTCAGCGCCTCATGCGGAAGGTGGACGCTCACGGGTGCGTACTGCGGTCCGAGCAGTAGGCGGAACACGCGCAGTGTCACGCCGAGCGCCAGCTCGATCGACTGTGCGTGCGGCGGCAACCGGTCGATCACGATCCGATACTCGAAGAACGCGTATCGGGGATTCTCCAGCCCCACGACGCTGACGGCTACCGCGGGGCTGTACGCGCGCAGGTAGCGCTCGAACGTCGCCAGCGCCTGCGCGACCGTGGGAGCGCTCCGCGCCGCCGCTCCGACCGCGCCGAGGATCTCGATGCCCTGCCGCAGCGCGAGCCGCCGCCCGAAGTCGGGAGTCGCGGTCGTGCGCGCGGCCGACTCGACCGCTCGCAGCAGGCGCACGTAATCGACGAAGACGCCGTACTCCCCAACCGCCTCGCTCGGGATCCCGGCCGCCCGCAGGAGCGCGCTCGGGTCGCCGCCACACTCGCTCACCAGCTCGTCGTAGCCGGCCAGCGCCGTCCCGCGGATCAGCGTCATGCCATCAGCGTCGGGATGTCGCCGGAATTTCGCAAGCCGGCTCTGGGGGGTGATTATCCATTGGCTCCAAGGCTGGGGTGCTAGTCGATGTGGGCTTGCGTCGCGCAGCGCGTCGAGGAGGTCGCTGGTGGTGTAGGTGTCGAGCCGGCCATTCACGCGTGCCACCTCAGGGACCGTGGTCCTCACGCCTGATTCGGCATGGATTCCCCGCTATCCCAATGGGCAACACAACCGGCACCGTGGCGGTCTGCCGCCACTGCGTTTCGACGCAGGTGGAGAACCCACGTCCAGGAGCTGGCAGACGAAGTCGCCGACGTCCCTCGCATCGACGACAACGTTTTCTGGCACGTCGCCTGATCGATGGAGTGCGTGTTTTGCCCGGCATGGCGGGACAGTCAGATCGAATACGTCGGATAGGGTTGCGCATATTGAAAACGTTCTCTACAGTTCGTGGGAGGCCGTTCTGCGCCGTGCTGCAGAGCGGGGAGCGAGGTGGAGGGGCCGGTCATGAAGCAATCACGTATGCGCTGCGCGCGCGTCTTGTCGCGTCGGTTCGGGAGCTCGGTCGCCACGGCCGCGGTCGTGGCGGTGGCGGTGCTAGCTGGTGGGGCGGGCTCGGCGGCCGGCGAGACGTCCTCGACCTATCAGGAGCCGTTCCGGCCGCAGTTCCATTTCACGCCGGCGAAGAACTGGATGAACGATCCGAATGGGCTCGTCTACTACAAGGGCGAGTATCACCTCTTCTACCAGTACAACCCGTCCGGGACGACCTGGGGCAACATCTCCTGGGGCCACGCCGTCAGCCGCGATCTCGTGCACTGGACGCACCTGCCCGTGGCGATCCCGGACGCGCCCGACGGCTACATCTTCTCGGGCAGCGCCGTCATCGACTACGGCAACACCAGCGGCTTCGGCAGGCCGGGACACCCCGCCATGGTCGCCATCTACACGCAGGCCGCTCACGCGTGCTGCAGCCAGGCCCAGTCGATCGCCTACAGCCTCGACCGCGGGCGCACGTGGACGAAGTACGAGGGCAACCCTGTGCTCGACATCGGCTCGAGCGAGTTCCGCGACCCGAAGGTGTTCTGGTACGCGCCGGCGCACGAGTGGAGGATGGTCGTCTCCAAGGCGGTCGAGCGCAAGATCGCCATCTACCGCTCGCCGGACCTCAAGGACTGGACGCACCTCAGCGACTTCGGTCCCGCGAACGCGACTGGCGGCGTCTGGGAGTGCCCGGACCTGTTCCCGCTCGCGGTTGACGGCAAGCGCAAGAAGACCAAGTGGGTGATGATCGTCAACCTCAACCCGGGCGCGATCGCCGGCGGCTCGGGAGCGCAGTACTTCGTGGGCGACTTCGACGGCACTACGTTCACCGCCGACAACAAGGTGGGCGAGTACACGCCGCCGCAGGGTGACCTCTACGAAGGCTTTGAGGGCTCAACGTATGGTGCCTGGAGCACGACCGGTGACGCGTTCGGCGATGGTCCCGCGGCCGGCAATGTCCCGCCGCAGGGAGGCGTGAGCGGGTTCCTCGGCAGCGGCCTGGCCAACAGCTTCCATAACGAGGACCGCGGCACCGGGACGCTGACTTCGCCGAGCTTCACGATCAGCCGGCCCTATCTGAACTTCTTGGTCGGCGGCGGCAACCACCCGCACGACCCGGCCACCAGCGACGCTCCGGCGCCGGGCGGGACGGTGTTCGCCGACTTCGAGGTCCCGGACGGGTACGGGGCGGGCTGGACCGCCACCGGGACATTCGCGGGCACGACGGCACCGCACGGGACGATCGGCGACCAGCAGCCGGTCAGCGGCTATGAGGGCCAGCAGCTGGTGAACACGTTCATCGACCACGACAACGGCACCGGCCACATCACCTCGCCGGACTTCGAGGTCACCAGCGACTACATCAACTTCCTGATCGGGGGCGGCAGCCATCCGTACCCGGGCGACGCCGGCAACCCGCCCACCGCGGTGACCCTCGTCGTCAACGGGCAGGTCGTTAGGAGCTCCACCGGACAGGAGAACGAGGCGCTCAACTGGACCAACTGGAACGTCTCCGAGCTCAAGGGCAAGACCGCCCACATCGACATCGTCGACGAGAACACCGGCGGCTGGGGCCACATCAACGCCGACCAATTCACGTTCTCGAACGAGCCGGCGTTGCCGCGCTCGACCGAGACAACGGTCAACCTGCTCGTCGACGGCAAGGTCGTGCGCACCACGACCGGCCCCAACAGCGAGCAGCTCGACTGGACTGCATGGAGCCTCGCCGACCTCGTCGGCAAGAGCGCGCAGATCCAGCTCGTCGACAAGAACACGGGTGGATTCGGTCACATCCTGGCGGACAACTTCGCGTTCGCCGACCAGCCCGCCCAGTCGGTGCTACAGCGCAGCAGCTGGATGGACTACGGCAAGGACTTCTACGCCGCGGTCACCTGGAACGACGTGCCCGACGGGCGCCGCATCGCGATCGGCTGGATGAACAACTGGAACTACGCCGGCTCCATCCCGACCGACCCCTGGCGCAGCGCGATGAGCGTGCCCCGCGAGCTCGCCCTGCAGACCGTCGACGGGCAGGCGCGGCTCGTCCAACGGCCCGTCCGTGAGCTTCGCTCCCTGCGCGGTGGACGCGCCTTCACGCAGCACCACCGCACGATCCCGCAGGGAACGACCACGGTTCCCGTCCACGGCAAGACGCTGGAGATCAAGACCGACCTGCGCCTCGGATCGGCCAAACAGGCCGGGCTGAAGGTCCGGACCGGCAACGGCGAGGAGACGGTGATCGGCTACGACGCGCAGACGGACGAGCTCTACGTCGACCGCACCCGGTCAGGTCGCGTGGACTTCAGCCGCGACTTCCCGGGCATCCAGCGAGCCCCGCTCGCCGCCCGTCACGGGAAGGTCCACCTGCGCATCCTCGTCGACTGGTCCTCAGTCGAGGTGTTCGCCGACGGAGGCCGCCGGGTCATCACCGACCAGGTCTTCCCCAGCGCCGAAAGCGACGGGGTCAATCTGTTCGCCGACGGCGGCAGCGCCACCCTGGACTCGCTGAAGGTCCGGCCCCTGCGCTCCAGTTGGGCGACCGGCCACCGAAACGGCTAGGAACCGAAGCTGCCCCCCGGGGCGAGCGGCGATGCCGCTCGCCCCGGGTCGCGCGGCAATGAACGACTCTGCTCCTGGCCGCCGGCGCTTCTGCTCCTTTGGACAAGAGCGGGCGTCTCCGCTGGCGCCGCGCTCACGCCCGCTCGGGACGACCAGCAGGAGCGCGGGTCGAGACTACCGCTCACTTACGAAAGGGGAGCAGCTAGCGGGACGACACTTCTGAACCGCCGCTAAGCGACGGCGCCGACAGGCTCGGACGGCGTCCGCTCCCACCATCGGCGGCGTCAAGCACCAGCGACACCGATTCCGCTGCGCCGCGCCCGCGATCCGCAACTGACGGCGCGTGGCGCGACGACCGCGCGGGCACGTCGATCTGACCAACGCCGACGAGGCCCGCGAGCGCGCGCGCGAACACATCGCTTCGATCGTTATCGGTCAGACCTGAGTCGCGATCCTCCCAGCGCGGCAGCATCCGCACACGAAACGCGTCGTGTACTCCTGGGCTCGTGCAAGCCCGTGCCCGCCGGGCGTTTGCCCGTCACTCGCCGATCGCAGGAAGGGCCATCTGCCTTTTCCTGCCTTTTCGCATGCCTCGCAGATCGCGGCAAAAGTCGACCATTTGCAGGAGAGTCTTGATGGCGAGAGGCGGACTCGAACCGCCGACACCACG
>CAVUFC010000006.1:0-28728 GCA_963740605.1 uncultured Solirubrobacteraceae bacterium
CGAGCACCTTGGTGCCGTCGATCTGCTCGAGCAGGTCGCGCTCGCTGGCGGCGACGACGTCGATCAGGCCGCGCTCGAGCGCCTGCCCGGCCGAAACGCTGACCGCGTCGCGGACCATCCGCTCGGCCAGGTCCGCGTTGCGGCCGCGGCCCTCCGCGAGCGCGCGCACGTACGCTGCTGCGTCGTGGCGCACCTTGCGGCCGAGCACCTCGTTCTCCCCTTCGTTGCCGCCGAGCGACACGGGCGTGGCGGCGCCGATGTTCGTGCGCGGCGCCATCGCGGCCACATCACCGGCCAGCGTGATGAACAGACCTGCCGACGCCGCGCGGGCGCCCTCGGGCGACACGTAGACCACGACCGGCATTGGCGCCGTCAGCATCGTTCGGACGATCTCGCGCGTCGGCGTGTCCAGCCCGCCCGGCGTGTCGAGCCGCAGGATGGCCACGGGCGCGCCTCGCCCGGCCACATCCTCGAGCGCTTGCGAGACCCACGCGCTGGTCGCCGGGTCGATCGTGCCGGTCAGCTCGATCGACTCGGCCCCCGGCGCACCCGGCTGGCTCTGAGCCGCCGATGCCGACAGAGCGACGAATACCAGCCCGATCGCGAGAGCCGAGACGCCTTGCGACCAGCTGGGCAGCCCGCCCTCACATCGACCGGACGCCGCTCACACCAGCACGATCACCGCGACGATCGCCAGTGCGACGAGCATGAGCAGCAGCGCTGCGGCGCTGCCTCGGCTGGTCTTGCTGCGCGGCGTTGCGGGACGCGGGCCGGGCGGCGGGCTTCGCCACCCGAGGCATGCAGCTCGCCACGGCGCGGGTCGGCGGGAGGAACATGTCGCATCGAAGACTCCTTTCAGGTCACATCCGATGCCGTCCAGGTTGCGCGGCCGGCGCCGCGGCTTCCATGGGGAGCGCTACCCAATGAGGAGAGCGCGCGGATCGCAGCACGCCGTCCTAGCGGCTGCGACCCGCGGTGCGCGACCTGCCCCGCTCCACATTGGGACAGCACGCGTGACAGCGAAGCGGCGCAGCGACTGGCGCCGGACGCTGCCGCTTGAGATGGCGTCGATCGCCTCTCTCGCGTCGAGTTTCGCGACGCCTGGTGGCCGGGGCCATGGGTAGCGCCCCCCAATGGGTCGTCCGCCCCGCGCTCGATGGGGACCGCCACCCATCGTGTGCCGCTCCTGGGGCCGTCAGCCTTTGGGTGTGGCGCTCTACCGGCGCGTGGTCGCGATCAACACGGGGCTGCTCATTGTGGCTGCGCTGGTACTTGCGTTCTCGCCGGCGACCGTCTCGCATCACATGACCGTCGAGGAGTGGGTCGTTCTCGCGCTGGGCACGGCGCTTGCCGTTGTGGTCAACGTCCTGCTGCTGCGGCGCGTCTTCGAGCCGCTGCAGAGTCTTCAGGCCATCATGCGCCGGATCGATCCGCAGACTCCGGGGCGACGGGTGGGGATCGATGAATCACATGTCGAGGAGGTCACGGGGGTCGCGCGCGCTCAATGAGATGCTCGATCGGCTCGAGAGCGAACGTGCCGCAAGCGGTCGGCGCGCCTTGGCCGCCCAGGAGGCAGAACGCCGTCGCGTCGCGCGCGAGCTGCACGACGAGGTCGGCCAGCTGCTGACCGGCGTCGCACTGCAGCTCGAAGGCGCCTCGAGGATGGCGCTACCGCCGCTTCGCGACAACCTCGTCGAGGTGCAGGAAACCGCACGCGAAGGCGTCGAGGCCGTACGCGAGATCGCCCGCGGGCTTCGGCCACCGGCTCTCGACGAGTTCGGCCTGCGTGCTGCGCTCGTCGCACTGGCCGAGGGGTTCATCGAGGCATGAGATCGCCGGGCGGCTGCGGGGTCTAGACACGGATGCCGAGCTCGCCGTCTACCGGGTGACCCAGGAGCCGTTGACCAACGCGGCGCGCCACGCCTCGGCATCGATCGTCGAGCTGTCGCTGGCACAGTCCAACGTGGCAGTTCGCCTGAGCATGTGCGACGACGGCGCCGGTATCTCGGCCGACAGGCTCCATGACGGCGGTGGCGGCCTGGCCGGGATGCGCGAACGGGCGCTGTTGATCGGAGCGTCCCTGCACGTCGGCCTAAGGCAGGAAGGTGGCACCGAGGTCGTGCTCGAGGTGCCGGCGTGACGGTGCCGCTACGCACCCGGATCCTGCTCGCCGATGACCACACGGTCGTCCGACGCGGGTTGCGAATGGTCCTTGACGCCGCACCCGACCTGCAGGTCGTCGCCGAGGCGGGCGACGGCATCGAGGCCGTCGAGCTCGGCCTCCGGGAGGACGTGCAGCTGGCGATCCTCGACGTCTCCATGCCGGGACGGACGGGCCTGCACGCGGCGCGCGAGCTCACGCGCCAGCGACCGGAGCTGCGCGTCCTGATGCTCTCGATGCACGACCTCGAGCAGTACTGCCTGCAAGCGCTCAAGGCCGGCGCCTCCGGCTACGTGCTCAAGTCAGCCGCCGACCGCGACTTGGTCGAGGCGTGCCGGGCCGCCATGCGCGGTGAAGCGTTCCTGTATCCGCCGACCGTTCGCATGCTCGTTCGCACATGGGTGGACGGCAACGACGAATCGCTCACGCCGTTGACGGCACGTGAGGAGGAAGTTGTCAAGCTCGTGGCCGAGGCGCACACGACCGAGAAGATCGCCGGGCTGTTGCACATCAGTCGGCGGACGGTCGATCGCCACCGCGAGAACATCCTCGCCAAGCTCGGCATGCGGTGTCGAGCTCACGCGCTACGCCATCCGCCACGGCCTCGTCGAGCCGTAAGCCGATTTTGGGGAGCATCACCCATAGCCGCAGGCCGCGCGCCGCGCCAGGCTGGGACCCAATCGTTACGGAATTGGAGGCGTTGTCATGGGCATTGTCGGCTGGCTGATCCTCGGCGTCGTCGCAGGTCTGATCGCCAAGGCGCTTCACCAAGGACCGGAGCCCGGCGGCGTTCTGGGCACCCTGGCCGTCGGAATCGGCGGCGCCCTGGTCGGCGGACTGATCGCCTCGCTGCTAGGCATCGGAGCCGTCAGCTCGTTCTTCGACCTCGGAACCTGGCTGATCGCGATCGGCGGAGCGCTGCTGCTGCTGGCCATCTACAGCACACTCGCCGGCGGACGGTCCCGGATGAGCGGGCCGGCATGATCTGCTACTCGCCGGGAAGTCAGACAACCGCGGCCATCGCGAAGACCCTTGCCGCGGCGTTCGACCTCTCGTGCGTCCCCCGTGGCACCGTCGACGAACGCCGCGCCGCCCTGACCGTCGCCGAGGCTTCGGAGCGCCGCCACCACGACCCTGCGACCGTGGTGGTCGTCGTCCCACCCGGGACGCGCGTGAAAGCGAGCGTGACCGGGCGCATCGTGCTCTGCGGAATCGAGGACGCAAGCGACGCGCCGGCTGCCGCCACGGCCGGCGCGCTTGCAGATGCGCTCGGGCGCCAGCTCGTGCTCGCACACGTCATCCCGCCACCGGCCGCCGCAGCCCCTGGACCGATCGCACCCCCGCTCGTGCGCGGTCTCACCGTCGAGGATCGCGCGCTCGCGCGCGACATGATCGGCAGCGTGGCATGCGCCGCCGGACTCGAGGAGCCCGCAACCGCGCGGCGGGTGCTGCGTGGCACGCCGGGCCCGACGCTCGCGGCCGTAGCGCGCGCGCACGACGCCGCGCTCATCGTCGTCAGCGCCTCGGTCCGGCCACTGCTGGTCCGGGCGCTGCTCGGATCCGCCACGCGCTACCTCGCTCGCCGGTCGGACCGGCTCCTTGTCGTCTGCCCGCGAGATCCGCGCCCGGCAATGCGCCTACGCGAGGCCCTGGCGCCGTCCTCCACACACGCATGGTGGCCCCGTTGATCCGCGTTGCGATCGTGGACGACCACCCCGCTGTCCGCATCGGGCTCAACGCCGCGCTTCGGGCCGAATCGGACATCGAGCCCGTCGGCAGCGCGAACGGCGCCGCCGAGCTCGAGCCCCTGCTGTACCGCACTCGCCCCGACGTCGTGCTCCTCGACTACCACCTCCCGGGCACCGACGGCCTCAACGTCTGCCGCAGGATCAAGTCCGAGGTGCTCGCGCCGGCGGTGCTGCTGTACTCCGCGTTCGCCGACGACAGCCTCCTGGTGCCGGCCATCGTGGCCGGCGCCGACGGCGTGATTCATAAGAGCGCCCCGCCGCGCGAGCTCTACGAGCGTCCGCGCGCCGTCGCGCGGGGTGAGTCTGCACTTCCCCCGGTTTCGCATGCGGTCCTGCGCGCAGCCGGCGAGACGCTCGATCCGGAGGACCTCCCAGTGCTGGGGATGCTCGTCGATCGCACACCGCCCTCCGATATCGCCGACGCACTGCGCATCGGCCGCGCCGAGCTGAACCGCCGCATGACGCGCATGCTCGCCCGTGTCAAGGTGCCGGTACCCATGCAGGCCGAACGCCGCGCCGACACCTGAGGCGCGTACGGCCGAAATGGGGGCGCGAGGGATCGACCGGGGCGCTGATCTGCCGATCCACCGGCTGCCCGGCGCCCGCTCAGCGCCGGGCGCGCGTGACAAACAGCGGCCGGCGGGCGACGACGCACCGTGTCCGCGCCGGCTTGCCAATGCAGGCGAGCAGGAACTGGCGGCGCGTCCTCGGCGCCCTGCGCGGCAGCCGCAGCCTCCCGTGGGCACGCACCCGGGCGGCCTTGCCGGACCGGTTGCGGGCGACCGCGATCGTCCCGAGCCGGCGCATCTTCCGGCCTGCCTTCGTCCGTGACGCGAGGTAGATCGCCACGCGCCGGCGGTTGCCGTGCGGCGGCTGCCGGAGCTGGACCGCGAGCCGCACGCGCCGGTGGGCCACCACGTGCCCGGTGCCGGCGTAGTCGATGCCGACGGCCTGCGTGTGCCCGGAGACCGTCACCGAGACCGTGTCCGGTGCGGCCAAGCAGTTGTTCGTGTCGCTGATCTCGTCGAACGTCTCGTCGCCGTCGGCGCACGCCAGCAGGTACCAGGGGCCTATCGCGGTAGGCGCGCTGGTGGCGATGATCGGCATGCCGGTCGTCGTGGCGGGCGCAACCGCGCCGGATGACGTCGTGTCCGCGATCAGGCTGTCGTCGGCGGACTTGAACGCGTCGCGTGACCAGTAGAAGCGCGTGTTCGAGCCTGGAGCGGTTGCCGAGCCGGTGTTGCGGATCGAGTGCCCGATGGTCACGGTCTGCCCGCGGCCTACGTCGGTCGGGCTGACGCTGACGTCCACGGTGATCAGGTCAGGGCAGGCGTCGCGCTCGCGGCCAAACCAGACGAACCGGTGCTCGGAGCTGGTGGCCATCGTCTGCACTGAGCCGGCGAACGTGTTCGGGCAGTCGCCGTAGCCACGGACCGACTGGTAGTCCCCCCATGTGTTCGCGCCGCTGGTGGACGTGCGCACGTTGTGGAACGTCAGCGACGTCCAGTCGGTGTCCGGCACGACATCGTCGACAAGGGCGACTGCCGCCTTCGGGTAGCGCCCGCCGCCCATGTTGTACGCGCTGATCCCGACGTGTCCGAGTGCGTTGACGCCGACGGACGGGTAGATCCACGCGAATCCCGCGTTCCAGATGTCAGGCTCGGAGATCAGCGTCGGGTTCGGCCCGGGCGTAAAGCGGACGCCCCGAACATGCGGGAACGGCCGGTCGGGCCCCTGGCGGACGTTCCAGAACCAGCCAACCTCGCCGGGCGCCCGGTAGCCCGTGTTGATCTTGTCGTTGACGCGCTGGCATGGGTCGCTGCCGTCTGGCAGCGGGCAGGTCGCGGCCTTGGCGTTCGATGATGCCGTCGGGCGCTCGGTGTCGAGGTACGGCGTGATGGACTTGGTGAACACCGTCCCGGTCTTGCTGCCGTCCTTGACGCGTGTGAACACGATCTCGTCGGTGCCACTGCCCGGGAACGCCCAGTGCATGACGCTCTCGTCGTCCGCGCCTTGGACGAGTGACGAGTTGAAGCCGGTGCCCACGCCGCTCCAGTAGGTGACCTTGGTCGATCCGCAGTCGTCGTCGTCGAGGTCGTCGAGCGCGATCCGCCAGACGACCCCGTCGATGAAGGAGCTGTCGGGGCTGCCGTCGCCGTCGGTGTCGCCGAGGTTCTTCTGGGCCTTGGATGAGATGTAGAGGTACTTCTTGGTGTTCGACATCTGGTTGAAGTCGAACCAGCTGTTGGCCACCTTGCCGAAGTCCGACGGCTTGAAGTCGTACTCGCAATAGTCGTTCTGACTGATCAGCTCGGGCTGGTGCAGCAGCTCCTTGCGGCCCTGGAAGACGATCAGCGAGACGCGGCCGTTCGCGCCGTCGCTGGGATTCAAGGCGCCGTCATTGCGGAACTGGCGCAGCCAGAAGACGAGCGAGTTGGCGCCGCGGTCGACCGCGTAGGCGATCTGGTCGCAGCAGAAGCCGCCGTCGTACTGCGGGTAGTACCGGCTGTCGCTTGGGACGATCGCCCGCCACGTCTCCCCGTTGTCGGCCGACACCGCCGCGTGCTGGTTGCCGGTGTACAGCAGCGAGTTGCGGTCGTTGGCAACAGTCGGCTCACCGGTCGCGCTCGTCACTCCCGCCCCGGACGCCACAAGGGTGGAGCGGAAGAGCTGGAAGTCGTTCGCCGCGGCGAGGCGCGCACCGCCGGCGTCGAGCGTCGGCGGAACGGCGGGCGGGCGCGGCACGGTGACCCGGCGCTCGCCGCTGCCCTCCTCCTCGGCCTCTCCTTCCGCCTCGCGCCGAAAGCGCACGCGGAGCTTCTTGGGGATCTTGTGCGCGGTCGTGTAGGTGCGGCCGTAGCCGAGCCGGCCACGGACCTTGACGGAGTGGCCGCGCGCGGTGGCGACCGCGACGACTGCGTCGGCCGACCGGTGCGCGCCGGCAATGGGCTTGGCGTCCGCCGGAGCGGTGGCGGTCAGGATCGCAAGCGTCGCGAGCAACGACGCGGCGAGTGTCCGGGTCATGGCGTCCTCCTGGATGTGGCGCGACCCCATGGGCGCCCGCCCCCCGATGCGGCCTGGGTTCGCTGCGAGCGAGCTGGTCGTCGAGCGCGAGCGTCTTTCAGTCGACGACCCGGCGCCGGCGCTGTGGCCCGCGCGCCGGTCGGGCCCGGTCGACCCAGACCCCGATCAGCGGGCTGACGACGGCGGATCGGTGAGCGCGTCGCCTCCGGCTGCGGCCACCAGGTGACTGCGCCGGGCGAGCGCAGCCGGGCGTGCGACGTCGCGCCGCTGCTCGACGCGATCGACGAGGACGTCACCGGCATCTTCTGGGGCTGAGGACTGGTTGCGCGGTAGGCGCTCGTGCAAGGAGCGCGGCGTCTTGACTCCGGCGCACAGTCATGGTGCGCTGGAGTGACGGTCCAGATTGCTGGTCCCACGAAACCGTTCTGGTCCGTCATATCAAGCCAAAGCCACGATGTCGCCGTACGTGATCGCGAACGAGTCCTGCGCGAGCGCTGAAGCCGGCGTGATCGCCGCGGCGAGCACCACGACGGTCACGGCGATGACCAGATGCCCGCGGCGGCGCAGCCTCGATCTCTGGTCAGCTCCCATGGAGCGACCGTACGTGCGGGCGAGGGCGCGCGGATAGCGGGATTCCCCTAAATGTCCGCGGACATCGTGAATAATCGGGCCGGTGAGTGGTGCGCCTGAAGCGCTCGGCGCCGACGACGTCGTCGGACGCGAAGCCGAGCGGGCGCAGATCGGCGCTTTCGTCGCAGTCGTGCCGGCCGGGGTGCGGGCGCTGGTCATGCGCGGCGAGCCGGGCATCGGCAAGACGACGCTCTGGCGGGTCGCTGTGCAGAGCTGCCGTGAGGCGGGCTTCCCTGTGTTGACGACGCGGCCCGCCGAGGAGGAGCTGTCGCTCGCGCTCGCGGGGCTGGCCGACCTGTTCGAGGACGACGCTGATGCCCTCGGAGCCGACGACGATCCGCTGGCCCGCGGCCGTGCCGTGCTGGCCGCGATCCGGCGCGTCGCGGAGCGCGGTCCTGCGCTGATCGGCATCGACGACTTGCAGTGGCTCGACTCCGCATCGGCGCGCGCGCTGCGATACGCCCTTCGCCGTCTCGACGGCGAGCCGGTCGGCGTCATCGCAACGACACGGCGCGGAGCGAGCCCCGAGGACCCGCTCGCGATGTCTCAGCTGCTGCCGCCCGGACGCCTGGAGACGCTCGAGGTCGGCCCGCTGAGCCGGGACGCGGTGCGCCGGGTCGTCGGCCGCCGGCTGGCGACGATCCCGCCGCCCGTGCTGCGACGGATACACGAGATCGCCGGCGGCAACCCGCTGTTCGCGCTCGAGCTCGCCCGCGCCGTCGGCCTCGCGGATCCCGCCGCACGTCACCCAGGCGGCCTGCCGCTCCCGGATTCGCTGCAGGACACGATCCGCAGGCGATTGGAGTCGGTGCCGAGCGAGCTGGTGCCGCTGCTGGAGACCGCGTCCGCGCTCGCGCGCACGAGCGTCCGGGAGCTGCGTACGTTGCTCGCCGGCTCCGATCTCGACGCGCTCCTCGCGCTCGCGCGGCAGCATGGCCTGCTCGAGGTGACCGAGGACCTGCAGGTGCGGTTCTCGCACCCGCTGATCGGGGCGGTCGTCTACGGGTGGATCGACCCGCTCGCCCGGCGCTCGCTGCACGCCCGGCTGGCCCAGGCGGCCACGGACCCGGACCTCCGTGCCCACCATCTCGCGCGCTGCAGCGACGGGCCCGATACCGCCGTGGCCGAGTTGATGGACGCCGCGGCAGCACGCGCGGCGGATCGCGGGGCGCTCGCGCTCGCGGCCGAGTTCGCCGAGCACGGCCTCCGGCTCACGCCGGCGGCGGATGCGGAGCAACGGCGCCGCCGCGCGCTCACGCATATCCGCCATCTCGCCTCGGCCGGCGAGATGACGCGGGCACTGGAGCTCGCGCACCGCCTCGTCGCCGAGCTGCCAGCGGGGCCTGGCCGCGCCGAGGCGCTCGTCGAGCGCGCTCAGCTCGAGGATCAGGACGTCGCGCGCGGCGAGGTGCTGCTCGAGCGAGCGCTCGCTGACGCGGGGGCCGACGAGCCGCTGCGCGGCCGGGTCCTCGACCAGCTCGGATGGCTGCGGGGCATCTTCCGCGGCGACCTGCGCGCCGGGATCGAATGCGCCCGCGAGGCGCTCGTCATCGCCCAACGGGTCGGCGACCGCGATTTCGAGATGTCGGCCGCGGCCGGTCTGTCCAACATGGAGACGCTCGCCGGTAACCCACGCCCCGAGCTGATGGCGCGCGCCGTCGAGCTCGAGGACGAGATCGGCCGGCCACCGCTGTGGGCAGGCCCGCGCGTGCTGTTTGCGGAGCAGCTGCTGTGGGCCGGCGATCTTCCCGCGGCGCGGACACTGCTGGAGGCCGCAGTGGACGACGCCGCGCGCCGCAACCACGAGCGCTGGCGCCCGTACAGCCTGTATGACCTCTCCTCGGTCGAGTCAGCAGCCGGCAACCTGCAGCGGGCAGATGAGCTCCTGCGCCAGGCACTCGAGGTCGCGCGCGACTGCGAGGACCCGCACGTCGAGAGCTGGATCTTCTACCGGTTCGCGCTCGCCGCCACCTGGCTCGGCCGGGCCGACCAGGCGCGCACGGCCGCCGCGCGCCGGCTTTCGACCGCGACGAACGCCGGCGAGCGGACCGGCATCGCCCGCACCCGCTGCGTGCTCGGCCTGCTCGCGCTGTCCGAGGGCGACGCAGCCACCGCGGCCGCCGAGCTCCAGCACGCCGCGCGCCTGCTCGGCGAGATGGGCTTCGCGCACCCGGGAGCGATCCCCGCCGTGCCGGATGCGATCGAGGCCCTCACGCTCGCCGGCGACGCCGCCGCGGCGAATGACCGCCTCGCCGAGCTCGAGGTGCAGGCCGACCGGATCGGAAGCCCGTGGACGCGCTCCGCGCTCGAGCGGGCGCGCGGCACCGTCGCGTTCGCCAACGGCGACGATGACGAAGCCGCGGCCACGCTCGACCGCGCGGCCGGAGCGTTCGCCGCGCTCGGCTTCCTCCCCGACAGCGCCCGTGCAACGCTCGTGAAGGGCCGCGCGTTGCTGCGCGCGGGTCGCCGGACCGCAGCGGCCGACGCGTTCAACCAGGCGCGGGTCGCCTTCGCGGGGATGGGAGCCCCGTTGTGGCAGGCGCGCGCGACCGAGGAGCTGGAGCGCGCCGCGCCCGGCAGGGCGGCCGGCCTGCTGACGCCCGCCGAGAGCCGCATCGCGGCCCTGGTCACACAGGGGCGGACGAATCGCGAGATCGGAGAAACGCTGTTCATGAGCGTCGCAACGGTCGAGGCGCATCTCACGCGCACGTATCGCAAGCTCGACATCCGCTCCCGGAGCGAGCTGACTCGACTGGTCACCGACGGGAGCGTGGTGCTCGCCGGCGTCCGGCATCAGGGGGAGATGTAGGGAGATCCTGCTAGCGCGTCGGACCGGCTGTTGCCTAGGGTCGCTTGCGGGCGTGGCACGAAAGGAACCGCCATGTTCAGCTCTCATGCAGGACCCCTTCTCGGTCAGCTCCTCGCCGGCGGCGCTGGCCCGCAGGGAAGCCCGCGCGTCACCGATCAAGAGGCACCGTCCGCCGACCGGCTGATCCGCCGCGTACGCAAGTCGGTGATCGGCGACGGCGCCGTGCTCGACGGCCCGTTCGGGCGACGGCGGATGGTCTATGCCGACTACACGGCATCAGGACGCGCCTTGCGGTTCGTAGAGGACTTCATCCGCGACCGGGTGCTGCCGATCTACGCGAACACGCATACCGACGCCTCGGCAACGGGCAGGCAGACGACGAGCCTGCGCGAGGAAGCGCGTGCGACGATCCACCGCGCCGTCCATGGAGGCCGCGAGGACGGCGTGGTGTTCTGCGGCTCAGGCACCACCGGAGCGATCGACAAGCTCATCCGCGTCCTCGCACCCCGGCACCGTGAGCGTCCGGTGGTCTTCATCGGGCCGTACGAGCATCACTCGAACGAGTTGCCCTGGCGCGAATCGATCGCCGACGTGGTCACGATTCGCGAGGACGCCGACGGCTGCATCGATCTCGGGCACCTCGAATAGAAGCTTCGCCGGCACGCCGACCGCCATCTCAAGGTCGGCAGCTTCTCCGCCGCGTCCAACGTCACCGGCATCGTCACGGATGTCGACGAGGTCGCCATCACCCTCCACCAGCACGGCGCCCTCTCGTGCTGGGACTACGCGACCGCGGGGCCGTACCTGCCGATCGACATGAACGCGCGGCCACAACGCCCCGGCGGCGAACTGGCCTACAAGGACGCCGTGTTCCTCTCCCCGCACAAGTTCGTCGGCGGCCCTGGAACGCCCGGCGTCCTCGTGGCCAAGCGCGGGATGTTCCGCAACCGCGTGCCGTCAGTGCCTGGCGGGGGCACGATCCTGTTCGTCAGCCCGCGCGGACACTCCTACCACCCTGATACGGCCGTGCGCGAGGAGGGCGGCACCCCGGCGATCGTCGAGTCGATCCGCGCCGGCGTGGTGTTCGCGCTCAAGGAGGCCGTCGGCACCGACGAGATCCATCGCCGCGAGCGCGACCTCGCCCGTCGCGCGCTCTCCTCCTGGGCGGCGAACCCGCGGATCGAGATCCTCGGTAACCAGGACGTCGATCGGCTGGCGATCGTGTCCGTCGGCATCCGGCATCCACCGCGCCTCCTCCACGCCAACTTCGTCGTCGCGGTCCTCAGCGACCTCTTCGGAATCCAGGCTCGCAGCGGCTGCTTCTGCGCCGGCCCCTACATCCACCGGATGTATCCGATCGACGACCAGTGGTCGGTACGCATGGACGCTGAGGTCAGCCACGGTCACATCGGCGCCAAGCTGGCCTTTACGCGGCTCAGCTTCCCGTACTTCATGAGCGACGTCGCCTTCAAATACGTCTTGGAGGCAGTCCATCTCGTGGCCGATCACGGCTGGAGGCTGCTCCCGTACTACCGCTTCGACCCCGACTCCGGCCACTGGGCGCACCGAGCGCGCCGGGTCATGTCCGCGCCGAGGATCGCAGACGCGCTGAACGCCCCCGCCGGAAGACCACAGGAGTTGCCCGAGCGAGCGCTCGGCCGCCAACTGCGCGAGGCGCGGCTCGTGCTGCTGGAGCTGCCAACCGAAGCTCCGCGCGACGCAGTTGACACGCCGACGCTGACCGACGCGTCCGAACAAATCCGCTGGTTCGCGCTGCCGACTGACCCGACAGACGCGGTCGGGACTTACGACGATGCTGCGATTCCAGGGACGAGCGCCACGGTCGGCTGAGGCGTCCAGTCGGTCACCGCCCACCCGATCGCTCGCGGCGGAGAGTTGCCGATCGAGCGAGCGCGACACCCAACATGCTGTGCACATGCTAACATGTGCATCACATGAAGATGATCCAGGTCCGCAACGTCCCCGACGAACTCCATCGGTCGCTCAAGGAGCGCGCCGCGCGCGAAGGTACGACGATGTCGAATCTGATCCTCGCCGAACTGCCCCGCTTGGCCCATAAGCCGTCACCCGAGCAGTTGCTCGATCGCGTGCGGCGGCGTACGCCGGTCGGCGGGGAGCCGGCGGCCGAGCTCATCGCCGCCGGACGCGCCGGGCGTTGATGCTCGTCGTCGACGCGAGCGCGATCACTGAGTTGCTGCTGGGGCGGCCCGCCGGCCGGGCGGTCGAGGAGCGGCTGCGAGACCACGACTTCGATCTGCACGCCCCGCACCTGCTCGACGTGGAGGTGCTCAGCGCCCTGCGCCGCGTCGTCGCAGCCGGCGACGCGTCCCCGCAGCGCGCCGGCGATGCCGTCATCGACTTGCTCGACTTGCCGCTCGAGCGGTATCCACACGACGGACTGGCGCCCCGGGTCTGGGCTTTGCGCGCGAACTTCTCCGCGTACGACGCGACGTACGTCGCGCTCGCCGAGGCGATCACCGACGGCGGCGCGCCGCTGCTGACCGCGGATGCACGACTCGCTCGCGCCGCCGGCGATCACACGGAGCTGCGCGTGCTGCTGGCCGAGTGAAGACCGGCGTCGCTGAGGACCTTATGTCGGCCCCGGGCTCATCCTGGCGATCGTCGTCGGGCGGCGCGGCAGCCGCCACCGCGCCAAACATCGCCGGAGCGCTCGTCGTCGCGCTGCGGCGCCCGCACGGCTGCCACTAGGTACGTGTCGCTCGCGTGGGTGGAGCGGCCCGTCTGGCACCTTGGGAACGGTGGTCCCAGTCCGCTGCGGCAGGATGGTGACCCGTTCCAGGTGGTCATGAGACGCCCTTGGAGCCGTTGAAAGCACTGACCCACTCGTCCTGCCACGTGACTGCCTCGGCGGGCACACGGATCAGTCCCCATTGGCCTTCGCGGTCAGGCTGCTTCGACCTGAAGTGCGTCAAGACGACACGCCCGCTCGGGCCAGTGTCGTCGAGCGGCTCTCTCAAATCGGTCGCGGGTCCCTCAGCGACGACGGTCCCGGTCCGGAATCGCCGCCCGCAATCAGGACAGGTCACCGTCGAGTCGACGTGATGGAACTTGCCGCGGGATGACTTGCGCATGCGTCCCTCCTCCAACTGGGGGCGGCGCGTTCTTGCGAACACCCGAGGGCTACATCTGGCCAACAGTCTGACGCCACAGCAGAAGCGCCGGGCGCCGTCGGATGGCGGCCGGCGGGAGTGCCGCTTGAGTTCTCTGAGCGCTGACGCTCCCTCCGGGGTGTTGAAAGGGGCGGATGACTTGGATGTCGCCCGCAACGCCGATCCTCTTGCCTTGGTGCCTGTGAGCCCGTCGTGAGTCTGGCGTGCAGGCCCTGATCGGCGGTTGCTCGTACGTCAAGCCCTCACTCGGTGGCCCGTACGCCGCCCGTGTCATCGCTAGCGAGCGGCGCCTAGTCAACGCGGCCGATGAGACGCCAGATGGCGATGCCGCACTGTTGGCCGACGCCACACTCGCCCGCGGACCACCCAACGCGCCGCTCGCTCGGTCAAGGCACCAGGAGCAGCGCCCTCGCCGCGCCCGGAGTCGCTCCTCGCAGCCGAACACCAGCCGTGTACACACGCCTGGCGCCCTGGAGATTCGCCTTCAGCGCCGCGCGACGCGGGCGTGTCACGTCGACGTTCGAACCGATGTCTCAGCGCACGCCTGGTCAAGTGTCTAGGGCACAACTCTCGCTACTCAAGCATGCTGACCAACGTGTACAACCGTTGCAGGCACGGAAGCCTGAGTCCGGCCCACAGCGGCCCGACGCCTCAAACAGGATGGACCCTGTCGCTGCCATCGGCGCGATCCTTCTCGGCATAGCCACTGCGATCATCCTGTGGCTGAAGTCGCGTCGGTAGTCGCACGCAGGGTTCGCTGCTCCGTTCAGGCTCATTCGGGCAGCGACGGTGCACGGGCTCCCTCCGAATCGGAAGCTCACCTGCCCCACTCGTGCCGATGCACCGGATGCGACAGGTCCGGCAAGGTGACGCTTCCGTTGCTCGTCCGGTGCGACCGCCTGAGCAGCGTTCGTCGAGACGTCCCTTTCCCATGCGAAACCGGAAGCCCGGCCTGGCGGCCTTCGCCGGAGGTGAGCTTTCCGGGCCTAGGATCTCGGCATGACGATCGTGCTGCGCGAGATGACGCGCGAGGCGGCCGACGCGATCCTGGCCGGCGCGCGGCCCGGCGACGTGCGCGTCGCCGATGACTACCCGACGGAGTTCTCTGCGGGCGTCGCGCAGGTCGTCGGCGCCACGGGGCAGTTGGGTCCCTTCTTCGTGCACCGCTCCGAAGACGAACTCGTCGTCGGCGAGATCGGTGGCGCGTTTGTCGACGAGGAGGGAACGATGGAGATTGGCTACGCCGTGGTCGAGTCGCAGTGGAACCGCGGGTACGCGACCGCGGCGGTCGAGGCGCTCGTGACCAAGGCGCGCGAGGCCTCCCACGTGCGTCGGATCGTGGCCCACACGCCGCTTGGGCGCCCCCAGAGCGGGCGCGTGCTCGAGAAGGCGCGCTTCGCGATGGTGCGGGAGATGGATGATGCGGACCAGGCGGGGAACATCGTGCGCGTCAAGGAGTGGGAGCTGGCGATCTCGCTCCGAGGCGCACAGCGAGCCGCGCGGCGATGACCGGGCGCTTCCGTCGGGAAACCGAGCGACTGACCGCCGGCACGCGCCGTGGAGACGACCGGAACTCGTCCGCAGCGGGCGCGCGTCGCGGACCGGGAGTCGGGCTCGCACTCGGCCGAAATCGAGCGCTCGCAGCGCGGCGCTCTGTCCGCGCCGTTCCCGTCGCCGCCGGCCGGACCCGCGTCCTGCTTCTTGGCGACGAGGGGGTGGGCTGCAATTCGCTGCTCGACACCCTCCGAGACATCGACCCGAGGAGATCATCGCGACCGTCCACATGCGCCGGGCGCCGATGATCTCGGCGAGCGCCGGCCTGCGACTGTAGGCCGCATCAGCGGGGGCGTCATGGCGCTCCTGGTGCGGCATGGCGAAGCGAGCGTCCGGACGCCATGGCCCAGACGAGTGGCCCTCGTCCTGGTCGAGGTCCGGGGCGACGGTCCGAACGCTCTCGCAGCCGGACGGAAGCGAGCGTGCTCGAATCGTCCTGAAGGTGCACACTTCGACGCGATGCAAGAGCGAGTTCTGCCGTGGCCGCCGGTGACTGTGGACCACAATTCGCGGAGGTCGTGATCCTCGTCGCGACGACGGAGCACATGAGCGACGTTCGCGTTGCGCTCGCGGAGTCGGATCGCGCCGCTCTTGCTGCGCCCTCTGTGACCAACATCCTTACGAGTGGCATGCCCGCGACCTGAAAGGAATGCGATGAATCAAAGTCCTGTGCTCCTTCACATCTGGAACGTGCATCCGGAGGCGGAAGCGACGCTTGTCGAGCAGCTCGCCGACATGCTCCGCCATGTCAGCGACGACGCGGGGCTTGTCTCCGCACGGATCCTCGCAAGCCCCGATCGGAAGTCGGTCGCGGCTCTGATCGAGATGCGAAGCGCCGAGGATCGCAAGCGGCTCGAGGAGCTGCCTGAGGTTCGCGACACGCTGCACAACGTGCAGGACGGTGCCTACAACCTCATCATCACCCTCTACCACGAGGTCGCACGCGTACCGTGACGCGAGGATGAGGCGGCCGGCAGCGGGTGAGCCTGGCCGCGCGCTTCACGCCCGGCGGCCCAGCGTGCCCTCGCGCGAGAGCAGATGCTCCTGCAGCAAATGCGACGGCGACGCGCTCGCCGCCTCGTCGCCGGCCACGCTCCCTCGGTCGCCACCGAGCGCGGCCTGGCGCAATACGCGACAGTAGGCGACGTTGCGTCGGGCAACGTCCCGACACCGGGCCCGTCCACTCCCTGTAAACAGCTACGGTCGAGAACGGATTCCGCACCGTCGCGTCACCTGAGGGCGGTCGCTGCTAAGGACATCTCGCCCTTCCGTAGTGCTTCTGTGCAAACGCAGCGCTCTCGCTTGGGTTGATCCGCGCCTCTTGCGCTACATCCACTGCCGCGACCTCAAGAAGGTGGAGTTTCCCCGATTAGACGGACAGGTGTCCGGAAAAGCGGGGGAACTCCAACGGTTGCCACGCGCTGTAGGGGTGGCGCGCCGCGCGCAGCCTTGCGTTGGCGACCGGCGACTCGCATGCGTCGAGCGAACCGTGAGTCGACTGGCCGTGATGGACCCTGGGACGGCTCACAGTGCTGGACATCGGATCAGCCGGCGATCAGACTTGGGCCGTGGAGGAGCTGTTCGATGTCTTCCGGGATGCCCCGTTCGAGATCGCGCGGTGCCGGGACGCGGTCGCACGGCTCGTCGCGCGTCCGGCCGAGGAGCCCGTGTCGTCCCGAGCGCGGGGGTTCCTCCTAGAGGAGCCGGCCGACGAGGTCCGCACGTGGGCGATCAACGTTCTGCGTGAGCGGCCCGATGCCGAGACATACGCGACGCTGCTCAAGCTCGTTCGCTCGCAGACGGCCGCCGAGGAACGGCACGCGTCCAAGTTCTGCCGACTGTACGCGCTGCAGGCCCTCGAGCGGCTCGCCGACACGCCCGAACGCGAGCATGAGACGGCCCGGCTGCTCGCCGAGCGCTACGCCGACGACGACGAGGACGGGCTTCCGCGCGCGTTCGCCGCCGCCGTCTGCACACTGCGCGGAAGCCGCGACGCCCGCCTGTTCCTGGAGCAGCGCTTTGAGCGGGCCAAGTCTCAGCCGTCGTGGTACTGGCCGCTGTGGGCGCTGCTGCGCGCGCTCGAGGAAGTCGACCCCGGGCCGCCGGATGGCCCGCTCGCGAATCTCGTCCGCAGGCAGCTCATCGAGGCGGTCCGCGACGAGAACGAGTACATCGAGAACCGCCACCGCGCGATGAAGGTCCTCGGCCGGTTCGCCGCCAGGGAGAACGTCGTCCGTGGCATCGGAGAGGTGCTGGTCTCCAACGCGAACGAGTTCCTGCGCCTGCGCGCCGCCGTCACGCTCGGGGTGCTGCGGGATCGCGCGGCGCTGCGCGACCTTGTCAGTGCGGTCACCGATCCCAATGCCGAGGTTCGTGTCCAGTCCGCACGGGCGCTCGATAGCTGTGCCGGCACCGACGATGCGATCGCCGCATTGGTGGACGCCGCGATGGATACCAAGCGTTCCGACGACGACATCGGCCATTTTGTCGAGGCGCTGCGCATGCTCGACCCGGATCGCGCGCGCTCGAGCGAGCTGCTCGCGAAGGTCCTGGGCGGCGACGATCGCGAGCGGGCCCAGCGCGCCGAGCGCATGCTGCTCGACCTTGGCGGCTGGTCGGCGGTCCAGCGGCTCACGCAGCGCCGCGCCACGCTCGAGCAGCTCGACGAGCTGCTGAGCGAGTCCGAGAAGGTCGTCCAGTTGACCTTCCAGCGCACGATCCGCCAGGCACAGGCCAGCTTCTACTTCGCGCTCGGCGTCAACGTGCTCGTGGTCATCGTCGGCCTGGTGCTCGTGGGCATCGCGGTTTCGCACCTCATCGACGAGCCGGGAGATCTCAAGTCATGGCTGCTCCCCGGTGGTACCGGGGTGCTGGCGGTGGTGCTCAACCTCTACTTCAACAACCCGCGCCAGAACGCCCGCGAGGACCTGGCCGCCCTGATCAACGTCAACATGCTGTTTCTCGGCTTCCTCCGCCAGCTCAACCAGATCGACGCGACGTTCAAGCACGCCTACATCGAGAAACGCGACTTCGACAGTCGGGACATGGACATCACGGTGCGGAGCATCCAGTGCGCGGTCGAGCGCGCGCTCAACATGGCCGCGGTCCACCTGCGCTTTCGGGACCGCGCGACGCCGCCGCCGGACACAGCCGACGCGTCGCTTACGGCGGCCGCGTCCACCAGCCAGGCCGGCACAGCTCGCGGGGGCGGATCCGCGCCTTCCTTGTCGGCCCGCGACATGCCGCCAATCTCCGCAGTCGAGTAGCCGGGCGCACGCTCTCGACCAGAACTCTGCCGCCCGGCGGCTGCTTGCCAGCGCGACCCGGCCCGAGCGGTTGGGGTCGAGCATCGAGCGGCTCCCGGGAGCACGACCGAAGAAGCCACCAGAGCCAGCATTATGCAAACGTCGGCCACCTCGGCCCGGGGTTAATTGACTCGGATCGGCGCGCCACCGGCTTCGGCGTCAGCCTGGCAAGCGTGACGACGGACGCCGCCGCAGCGAGCTGTGGTCGTCACTCCGGCGTCACCGCCGCGGATTTCGCGCTGCCGGCTGCCTGCCCCTTGCACGCCGCTCCGGCGGCCGCTGCGGACTACGTCCCGCCGCCCGCCGCCCCGTTCGGCTGGTTGGGTGGCTCCAGGACGCGGAAGGGCAGGCCGTTGGTGGCGCCCGGACCCGTCGCTGCGATGCCGTCTGCGCGCATCGCAGTCAGGAGGTACGTGCTCGGAGCGAGTTCCTCGGGCACCGTGACCGTGAGCCGGTCCACACCGCCGGGCGAGCTGCCCATCGCCGTAGCCGTCGCGGGCTTGTTCCCGATCAGAACCGACGGTAGCTGCGCAGGGTCATCCGCCGCCGTGCTCGGAACCACCAGGTTCTTGCCCCACACCTGCACGTCCGCGCCGGACAGCGCCTCGGGCGGATGCGCGTGAGTGAGCGTCGGCGGCGTGCCGGCAAGGAGCTTCTTCACCGAATACGCACCCGTGGACGTGAGCGCCAGGCCGGCGAGCACGGGCGGGATGTCAGGAAGCCCTTCGTGCAGATGCCCGAGGAAGGTTGCGATGACCCAGGTCAGCGCGATGGTGGTGAGCAGCACGTACTGGAAGTCGCCAAGGTCGGCATCTCCAGAGTCGTTCGCGAACAGCTGCCCGAGGTCGGCGTTGCCCGGCACCTCGGCGGGCTTGCCCTCGTTCTGTGACGCCGCGACTGCGGAGTACTTGGCTAGCACCGCCGCAGCATACGGGCCGCCGAGTGCGAGCAGGTACTCCTCCTGCAGACCCTTTTCCTGCAGCGCGTTCCAGCCGGCGTCGTCGCCAAGCCAATGGGCGACCAGAAGCGCGATGAGCGCGAAAGCGATCGCATAGGCGACGGTCCCGAGGCTGGCGCCGAGCCAGCCGGCCAGCTGGTTTGGTGACGCCTTGCGCTCGTCAAGCATGGCCAGGATGCGCACGCGCAGGGGATGGCTCATCGCCTTCACCAAGCGGGGGTCGTCGATTCTCCGCACGCGCTTGGCCGTACGTTGGACGTGTCCCACGGCCTCGGCGGCTCGCAGACTCTGGCTTCTAAGCGCGACCATTGCTCCTCCTCATTCCCCGTACGGCGTGACGGCCGCTTACCACATGCGACCGGCGTCCAGGAAGCGTCGCCAATGCCTGGCCGCGCAGCCTGGACGAATATTCGGGAAAACTGCGCCGGAACGGATGCCAACGTGTTACGCCCGCCATGTGCTCTGTTCCTGACCAGCTTCCACGCTTGCGTTCGTCGCCTGGTGCACGACCACGCGAACGCTGCTCCTGCCGACGTGCAGGGAGTAATGGGGTCGCCCGCCCGGGCGCTTCGACAGCCGCACCGACGTCGTCGGCATCTTCCCCGACGACGGCCCATTGATCCGGCTCGCCGGGATGCTCTGCATCGAGCAGAACGACTGTCATGAAGGACGACAGCGCCACCGCGGCGGCGGTCTGTCCTCCCCGCGCCGAACACTCGGTGCTGTTCAGGGCAACCGCTTCGACGCGAGGAGGCAGACGTGCAGTATCTCGGGATCGACTGGGGCACCCGCCGCGCGGCCTGGTGTTCCCTCACGCGCTCTGGTGAGCTGCAAGAGGGGATGATCTCGGCCGACGAGGACGGCCTCGCCCGGCTCGTCGCTCGGCTCGGGCCGGAGGCCTATGGCTGCATCGAGATGATGAGCGGCGCCGCCTGGGTCCGCGACCGCTTGGCCGAGTGCGGGTGGGAGATCGAGATCGAGATCGCCGACGCCCGCAAGGTCAAGGCGATCGCGCCGCTGGCCTGCAAGACCGACAAGGTCGACGTGCGCGTGCTCGCCGACCTCGCCCGCCGCGACCTGGTCCCGGTGATCTGGGTGCCATCTTTGGATGACCGCGCGATCCGCGAACGGCTGCGCCGGCGCGCACACCTGATCCGCCTGCGCACCTCGGCGATCAATCGCACCTTCGGGATCCAGACCCAGTTCGGCCTGCGGCGCGGGATCACCGCGCTGCGCAAGCCCGCCGCCATCGACGAGCTTGCCGAGCACGGCATGCCCGAGGTGTGGCTGCAGTCGATCCGCACGCTGCTGGGCGTCATCGACGACCTCGACCGCCAGCTTGCCCCGCTCGAGCGCGAGCTGCGCCCGCTCGCGCGCCGAGACGAGCGCTCGAAGCTGCTGATGACGATCCCCGGCGTCGCCGAGCTGCTCGCGCTCACGCTCGCCGCCGAGATCGGCGACATCGCGCGCTTCCCGTCCGCTCGCAAGCTCGTCGGCTACGCCGGCCTCGGCCCGCGCGTCAACAGTCTGGCCAGAGCTCCCGCACCGGCCGGCTATCCAAGGCCGGTCCCGCCATGCTGCGCTGGGCTGCCGTCGAGGCCTCCCAGCACGCCTGGCGGCCGACGAACCCCTGGAACCGGCTCTACACCGACATCAAGCGCCGCCACGGCAAAGCCAAACCCCGCCAAGTCCGCCGTCGCGCGCAAGGTCCTGATCGCCTCCTGGCACATCCTCTCGCTCAACGAGCCGTTCAAGCCCAGCACCTCGAGCGCCCCCGCTCCTGTCCCGGCAAGCTCCTCCATTCGTCTGGCCGCCTGACGGTCCCCAAACGATCTGAGAAGCCGGGGCAGCTGCAATCCGACCACGTGCGCAGCCAAGCGCCGAAAGAGAACTCAGCAGCCGCTGCCATCCGCCACCGCGAGGAGGAGACCACACCGAAGCACCCTTGACATCCCGACGTCCTTCAAAGAGATGAGTGGCTGGTCGGCCGGGGCTACCTCTCGGCCGAGTCGATCTCTCTCGCCCTCGCGGGACCAGACGATCACCCACCCAAGGAGATCAAGGAGGAGGTGCCCGAGCTCCAAGCGGCCTGAGCCGCCAACGTATTCACCGACGAGGAGAGCGCCGACCTCCTACACCACGTCCCGGGACTTGACTCACTCGAAGCGGACGAGCTTAAGCCATGGCGACCTACGGCAGCGGAGCCCAAGGCGCCGGAGTTAGCTACGCCTATAGGACCCAGTAGGACTGTTGCGCCCGCGTTCGCTCCCCACAACGAACGTTCCGCCTTACCAACGAATCTGGTGCCGTCCGTCACCAGGACGCGTGACCGGCCCCCGTTTGTCGGTCCGCCCTCAGTGAGAGTGGGTTGAGGGTCCTGGCGGCAACGTATCGAGGTCTGCGGCCGGGTGCCGCGGAGGCGAGGCCGTAGGCCGAGGTGAAGCGGCTCCCGGCCGTCGCGCGTCGGCCGGCGGGGCCCAGGTCGCGGCGAACGTCGCGGGCGCTTGCCAGCCGAGCGCGGAGTGGGGCCGGTGGTGGTTGTAGTCCTCGCGCCAGTCGCCGATGACGACCCGTGCTTCGGCGAGGCAGGAGAACTGCTCGATGTCGAGCAGCTCGTCGCGGACCCTTGCGTTGAAGGACTCAACGAACGGGTTCTGCCAGGGCGCGCCGGGCGCGATGAACGCTGTCTCGGCCTTCGAGAAGCGGCACCAGTCTCTGAGCGCGTGCGCGGTCAGCTCGGGGCCGTGGTCGCAGCGGACGTGCCCTGGGGCGCCGCGGTCGCGCGCGAGGCGCTCGAGCGTCTTGACGGTGTCCCCGGCGGTGATGCTGGTCGCGACGTCCATCGCGAGCGCTTCGCGGGTGAACTCGTCGACGATGTTGAGCAGCTTGATCGCGCGGCCGTTGATGGCCTGGTCGAACTGGAAGTCGATCGCCCACACGTGATCGGGCCGCTCGGCCCGCAGCCGATCGGCGGGAACGGTGGACTCGCCGAGGCGCTGGCGCTTGCGCCGCCTGGGCGGGACCCGCAGCCCCTCCTCGCGCCAGAGCCGCTGGACCCGCTTGCGGTTGACCGCCCAACCGTCGCTGAGCAGCTGCGCGTGCGCGCGGCGGTAGCCCCACCGCGACCGTTTCTCGACGATCTCTCGCAGGGCGGCGCGCAGCGGATGATCGTCGCCGGCGAGGACCGGCTCGCGGCGCTGCGTGGACCGGTGCTGCCCGACGACTCGACATGCCCAGCGCTCGCTGACGCCGAAGCGGTCGCGCAGCATCGCGACCGCCCGGCGCCGGCGGGCTGGGCTCACCAGTTTCCCTTCGCGACCTCCTTGAGCGCCTGGTTCTCCAGCACCTGATCGGCGACGATCTTCTTCAGCCGCGCGTTCTCGCGCTCGAGCTCCTTCAGGCGCTTGGCGTCGTCGGCCTTCATCCCACCGAACTGGTTGCGCCACCGGTGATAGGTGTTCTCCGAGACCTCCAGGGCCCGCGCGACCTCAGGGATCGACTTGCCCTCGCCCAGCAGCCGGTCGGCCTCGCGCAGCTTGCGGATCACCTGCTCCGGCGCGTGCCTGCGTCGCTTCATCGTGATCGTTCCTTCCTCGCCCATGATCGTGGGCGGGTAGAACTCTCACAAGGATCGGACCGAACTCAGGGGGTCACGCCACCGCGCTGGTCGAACACCACGACATCGCGGCTCCGCCGCACCCCGTCCAGCAAGGCGCGGACGTCGGGCTCGACGTACGCCTTCGTGGCGGATTGCCCCGGCCCGCCCGCCAGCAGGAACAGGGGCGGCGCCGTTGGCTTCTTCGCCTTTGCCCGTTCGATCGCCAGGTTCACGGTCCCCGCCACCTGACGCGTGTAGTCGAGCGGCACCGAAAGGTGCCCACACGCGCGATCGCTCGGGCCGCAGAACTCGATCTGGGCGGCAGCGGGCGTGGGCACGGCGGCGACGGCCAGCGCGGCAATGCCGACGATTCCGCCGACGATCACAGCGGTGAGTGAGACTCGGGCGGCGCTTCGCCCAGCTGGTACGGCGGGCTCGTAGCCCATGTGACGTTGTTTCTACCGCCAATTTGTCGCCCGCGCAGGCTTATGCAACAAATGCGGTACAACACCTTGACGACAACCGGTCGTGCGAAAGCGGTCCGCGCGAGCGCGGTTAACGGACGCTGACGAAGCCCGACTCGGAGAGCGCGAGCTCGCCCTCGTCGTTCTGGGTCGCACCCGCGATCGTGATGCAGAACTGGATGCGCCCAGCCGGGGCGTTGTGCTTGCCCTTGGCCCTGAGCCGGCCCTTGCTGCGCCTCGACCTTGTCCAGCGTGAACACCTGCGTGGGCTCGCGCCGTCGGAGGTGATCAGGTTGCGGTGGCTCTGCAGCTACGTCTTGGCGACCCGGCCCGCACACCGCAAGCCGTGGAACTACTCATCTAGAGGCTGCGCACTATTGGGCTCGTGGCATCACTTCGCTAGACGTGGCGTCCAGGGTGCACGACAATGGGCGACGACTTCAGGTCGTGTGATGTTCGCCACAGCATCGAGCAAGGTCCCGTATTACGTCGCGGGCGGCCTGCTGGCCGCGTGGGCGGTGCTTCTCGCCGCGTGGGGCATCAGCCACGCCGAGTTTCCGGGATCAGCGGGCCGAGCGCGCCTCGTGATCTTCACCAGCCTGCTGCTCGTCGCGGCGACGATGACGGCTGCCGTGGTCACCGGCGGCGAGGCATCACAGGAGCACGCGACCGAGCGAGGCGCCGCGCCGCCGGCCACGGGCCGGACCGTCGCGCTCGCAGCCGACCCTGGCGGCGCACTCCGATTCGACAAGACACGCGCCGCGGTTCTCGCCGGCCGCGTGACGGTGTCGCTGACGAACGAGTCCGCGGTCGCCCACAACGTGACAATCGCCCAGGACTCTAAGACGCTCGGCGCGAGCAAGACGATCACCCAGTCGACGGACACGTTCGAGCTGCAGCTCGCTCCCGGCGACTACGTCTTCTTCTGCTCGGTACCAGGGCATCGGCAGTCCGGCATGCAGGGTACGCTCACCGTCAGGTAGTTCGTGCAACTCGCGCTCGGTAGCCATTCCGGCCAGGCAGCCCCCTCCGAGCGGCTTTGCGCCCGGCGTCTCGCGTGGTATGACGCTCTCTGACGTGTGTAGGAGGTGGAGCAATGCAACTGACCGTTGGCGATCGCGTTGCCGTCGAATCGGAGTCGACGGAGCGACCTGCGCGGATGGGTGTGATCGAGGAGGTCTTGCGTGACGCGCCCTCAGCCCGGTATCGCATCCGATGGGATGACGGGCACGAGAGCGTCTACACCCCGGCCGCCGGGGCGCTGACCGCAGTGGACGAGCCCGCACGATAATCGCGCGCTGGTCGGCCGGCGCTCTGTGATGTCGCTCACTCGGGCGTTGGCGGCGTACGCGCTGTTTGGGCCGTGGGGTGGACGAGCGGCTCGGAAGCCCTGGGCGGCGCCCTGCTGGCTGCGGAAGTGCAGGAGATCGTGGAGCGCGATGATTATCCCTGGCGAACCTGGAGTGCTGGATCTCAAGCCGGGGGCCGGTGCGGAACCGTGCAAGCCGATCTTCATCCGCGCTCCCCCTGCGGCCGTGGAGCGGCTGGGCGCAGATCGGCGTGCGGTGCATCACGCTCGGGAACAACCACGTTGTCGACTTGGAGTCGGGGCGCTTGATGGACACGCTCGAGCACTTGTGCGCCGCCGGCATCGCGACCGTGGGCGCGGCTCCGGTGTAGCTGGCGCTCGGATCCGGGTGTCTCAGGCGGCCGCAAACTGCGGTGTGCCTTAGCTACGGTAGGTAGTCAGGCGCGGCCAGGCGAGCCGCCGACAGCAGCTGCCTTCCCGGGAGAGCAAGAGTCGCGTACGGAACGCCGCCTGCTCGTCCGCTGAGGCTGTACGTCGCCCGCTGTGAATAGTCCGACTAAACCCGTGAGCGTTCAGCCGCCCCGCCGAGCCCGGTGCACGGGCCTGGCTGTAAGGACGAGAGTCCGCGGGCCCGGCGGTGATCTGGGTGTGCCTTCGAGACGAAAGGTGGTCAGGTTCAGCGGCGCAGCGCCGGGCCAGGCGCCGCAGCCAAGTGCGCGAGGCCACTGCGGGCAAAGAGGTCGAACACCGTGTCAGGTCCTGCACCTAGGGCACTAGGTAAAGTGCCTGCGCCGCGGTGACGTCGCGCGTGAGGTCGAGGACGCGATCCGCGTCCCCCTTCGCCACGTCGACCGGCAGGTCCCCGTCGACCCCGTCGGCGCCGACCGCCGCACGCAGCGTGACGGCGAGGAGATCTGGGGCCACATCGGCGACATCGTCGGGTGCCATGCCGATCTCTGGCACGCCCCGGAGTCCGGGGTCACCGTCGCGGCGCTCATCAACTACCAGGCCGGCCCCCAAACGCGGACAAGCACCGGTTGGCCGAAGAGCTGATCAGCGACACGCGCGCCCGCCGCCCCTGACTTGTCGCGGACGCACGTCCGTGGCGCTGGTCGCGCGAGAAGGCCTCCTCCGTCTCGGGCAGCGCCAGCGCGATCCGGCGCACGTCCTCGCAGCTCGCCGTGGCTACGGCGCCGGCGCCGCCTCGGGCGCTGCGTCCGGTGCCGGCGCGGCGTCCGGTTCCGGCGCCGGGAACAGGCGCTGGTAGGTGGCCCAGACGTTCGCGCCGTAGTTCGCCTCGCCCGGGTTGTTCATCCCCCCGACGGTGCGGACGAGTTGCTCCTCGGTCGGCTGCGGGTCCTGTGCGAGCTGGGCGTCCACGCGGCCGTGGATCACCGGCGCCGCGAGCGCCGTGCCGTCGTCGGCGACGGCGACCGCCTCGATCCGCTGGCCCACATCGTCGGCCATCCGCTGCACGGCCAGGCGCTGCCAGGCGGCGCGGTTCTCACCCCAGGTGCGGGTATTGCGGATGTAGGTCCGCAGGCTCGCCTCGTTGAGCCCGAGGCGATCCTCGGCCGGGACGGCCGCCGCCTCCGCGGCCGCCGTGCTGTTGCCCGCCGCGACCCGAGTGTGCGCGGCCCCGATCGTGGCGCGGAGGTCGACCGCCTCGAACATCGTGCGCACGTGCGCGGCGTCGAGCCCGGTGGGCGCGATCACCGCGTCGTTGGCGTCGATCCAGTCGTCGGCCGCGGTGCCGGCGTTTGCGGCCGCCTGGACCTGGTCCATCAGGGTGCGGACCGCGTTGGTGCGGCCGGCGGCCGCGTTGAGCTCGGCCATCGTGAGTGGCGGCTCGGCTCGGGCGCGCAGCGCCGCGTGCTGGCGCAGGGCGTCGATCGCGTACGGCATCGTGGCCTGCTCGATCGTGGCCATGCTCGCGCGGATGCCGGAGACGGTGCGCAACCGCGACTCGGTCGGGTTCGGCTCGTCACCGCCGCGGTTGGTCTCCCACACGCCGATCGACTGTGCCAACCGGTTGGTGAGGATCGCGGCGGACGGCAGCGGCGGCGGCGCGTCCGGGGGCGCCCCCTGGCGGGCCAGCAGCCCGGTGACACTGCGGTTGCCAGCTGTGCGCTGGAGCGCGAGCACGGTCTCGACCTGCGGCAGGAACGGCGCGGCGACCTCAGGGGACGCGCTCGCGGTCTCGACCGCCGGCGCCTGGCTGGTGGCGTCCTCGCGCTGGCGGTTGAGCGGCTCGGACCGCATCCCATTGAGCGTAGGCCACGAGCGCGGGGATGGCCAGACCCGTTCGGGCAGCCCGACGGGCGCCCTGCCCAGGGATCGGGCGTCGCGGCGCGGCGGCGAACCCGTGTGTCGGCATCGGCAGCTCGGTGTGCCTGAGATACGTCAGATCGTTAGGCGCCACCGGCGAGATGAGTAGCCGAAGGCTGCTCCTAGTGGACCGCGCGATTAGGTCGCACGGGGAAGGGGTTTGGTCACGCGACGCGGCGGCGGGCTTCGATCGGGGCGATCGGGCCGCCGCCGTGGGTGCGGTTGCGGAGGTTGATGTAGTCGGCCATCGCGCGGGCCAGGGTCTCCCAGTCGGGGTGGTCGGCGTTGTTGATGACGAACTCGCCGATGGCCCAGAAGTGGCACTCGATGCGATTGAGGAAGCTGGCGTAGGTCGGCGTCGGGACCAGCTCGACGTTGCTGTCGTTGGCCCAGTCGCGGATGTCCTTGGTCCAGTGCGTGGAGAGGTTGTCCATCACCAAGTAGATCCGGCGCCGCGATGGGTAGCGCATCCGGATCGTCTGCAAGAACCCGAGCACGTCGCGCGCGCTCTTGTGGGCGCGCAGCCGGCCCATCAGGCGGTCTGGAGCCGATGTTCGCCTGCCGCGCTCGCGCGCGTTCAACGCCTTCGACTACGAGCTCGTCCGCGCCGAGGTGGTCGCTCGCACCGACCAGCGCACGTGGGAGCCGCACCGCGACGCCGCGATGCTCGACCTGCAGTTCGGCTGCGGTTGCCGCCCCGAAGAGGCACGTGGCGCGCGCTGGTGGCAGCTGCTCTGGCCCACCGAGAAGTCGCCCGGCATGCTACGTGTGCGCGAGGTTGTCGCCGCCGGCCAGATCGATGACGGCAAGACCATCGGCTCGATGCGCGACGCGATCCTGCCCGGCGTGATCGCCCAGCGCCTACGCGAGTGGCGCGACATCGCCGCCAGGCACGGACTGCCGACCGGGCCGCAGGACTTCATCGTCCCCGGCCGCGCGCCGCGGCACGGCCGCAAGCATCCCGGCGGCCACATGACCCAGAGCCAGGAGAAGCGCTGAGGCGGCAAGTACCTGCGCCCCGCGTGCAAGGCGGCCGCGCAGTCCGACACAGCGCGCGACTACCTGGCGGACGCCACCCCGTACGCCGGAAGGCGCGGGCACATCAGCTCTCGCCTGGCGGCGGGCGAGAACGTCCCCGCGGTGGCCGAGAGCTGCGGCACCTCGCGCAAGACGATCACCGCCCGTACCACGAGGACCTCGGTGACGACTTCGAGCGACCCTACCCGCGGTTCGAGGAACAGCTTGCGCGCGCCCAGATCGAGATCGCGCGCACCTGGACCCCTCGAGCGCCGGCGACCGAGATGCTGCGCTGCGAGGCCGGTGATCACGACTGGAAGCGCCCGAAGCGGCCCGGGACCAAGCCGCGCTCCTGCCCCGAGCATCGCCGCACGCGAGCGCGCGTCGACGTGATCGCGCTCGCGCCCCGTCCCGGCGCGATCGGTGCCCCCGAGTCGTGCCTCGAGGCGGTCTGACCGTCGTTCTCGCCGCGGCGGGAGCGTCGCGGCGCTACGCTTCCCGTCGCAGCAACTTTGCCGGAGTGTGTCGTTTCTGTGTCGGCAACACAGGGACCCGCTCGCCGCGAGGCCTCTGAAGCGGCAAACTGCCTGCAAAATGCCCTCTTAGCTCAGTTGGTAGAGCACTTCCATGGTAAGGAAGGGGTCGCCGGTTCGAGTCCGGCAGAGGGCTCT
>CAVUFC010000007.1:0-32081 GCA_963740605.1 uncultured Solirubrobacteraceae bacterium
GCGCGGCAGCGAGGTCGAGGCGGGGCTCCCAGCCGAGCTGCTCGCGCGACTTCGACGCGTCGAGCCGCAGCGCCGGCGCTTCGATGCCGTCGCCGGGCGGGACCACCTGCACGTCGAGCGGCCAGTGCGTGCGGACGCGGTCGACGATCCAGCCGACGGTCTCCGCGTCGTCCGGGCCGAAGTTCCAGGGCGCCGCCCAGTCGGCCGACTCGGCGAGGCGCTCGCCGAGGAGCAGGTAGCCGGCCAGCGGGTCGAGCACGTGCTGCCACGGCCGCACGGCCTCGGGGTGGCGCAGCACGACCGCTGCGCCCGAGTCGCGCGCACGGACGAGGTCGGGCACCAGGCGGTCGCGCCCCCAGTCACCGCCGCCGATCACGTTGCCCGCTCGTGCCGTCGCCACACGCACCCCGTGCGTTTCCCGCGCGGCGGCGGCCACGAGCTCCTGCGCGGCCTTCGAGACCGAATAGGGGTCGCTGCCGCCCAGCCGGTCGCCCTCGCAATGCGGCGCCTCGCCCGGCACGTAGCACTTGTCGCTCGTCACGCACACGACGGCCGCGTCGCGGGCGGCGGCGAGCACGTGCTCGGTGCCGATCACGTTGGTCGCGTAAGTCGCCTCCGGGTCGGCGACCGCCACGCGCACGATCGGCTGCGCGGCGAGATGGAACACGATCTCGGGGCGGGCGGCGGAGACCGCGGACGAGACCGCGTCGGGGTCGCAGACGTCACCGCGCCGGTCGTCGCACACCTCGCCGACGCGGGCGAGCTCGAACAGCGACGGGTCGCCGGGCGGCGGGCCGGAGAAGCCCGTCACGCGCGCGCCGAGCGTGTGCAGCCACAGCGTCAGCCAGCCACCCTTGAAGCCGGTGTGCCCGGTCACGAGCACCCGGCGGCCGGCCCAGAACGACGCCGAGGGGCGGGTCAACGCGCCGGGAGTCTCACGTCGTCCAGCCGCCGCGGCGCTCGACCTCGGCCACCGCCCGCTCGTACTCCCCGATGGTCCCGATGTCGAACCAGTCGTCGTCGGACTGGTAGACCGAGATGCCTTCGCCGGCGTCGAGCAGTCGCTGGACGAGCTCCGGGAACTGGCACGGACCGTCCTCCGGGAGATAGTCGAGGACGCGGGACTCGTAGGCGTAGATGCCCATGCTGACGTTGTAGTTGAGCGTCGGCTTCTCATGGAAGCCGGCCACCCGGCCGTCGTCGATGTCCAGCACGCCCAGGTCTATGTTCACCCGCTTGCCCTGCACCGCGATCGTGAGCACGGTGCCGGCCCGGTGGTGGTGCTCCATCAGCGCGCGGTAGTCCAGCGTCGTCAGGATGTCGCCGTTCATCGCCAGGAACGTGCCCTCGAGGCGCGGCACCACCCGCAGCGCGCCCGCGGTGCCCAGCGGCTCCTCGGGCTCCCAGTGCCAGTCCAGATCCATGTGCTGGGGCAGCACCGTGCCCTCGTTGAAGTACACGCGGATCAGCTCGCCGAGATGGCCGACGCACAGGTCCACCTTCTCGAAGCCGGCCGTCGCGAGCTGCCGGAGGATGATCTCGAGGATCGGCCGGTCGCCGATCGGCAGCAGCGGCTTGGGCAGGATCGTGGTGTACGGCCGGAGCCGCATCCCGAATCCACCGGCGAGCACCACGGCCCTCATCGACGCGGCAGCCTAGCGATACGCTGGCTCGATGCCCGATTGGCAGGTCCCGCTGGCGGACGTCGTCGTCCCGGAGCAAGACATCGACGTCGTCGCCGACGTCTACCGCTCCGGCTGGCTCAGCATGGGCCCGCGCACGGCCGAGTTCGAGCAGGCGCTGGCCGACTACACCGGTGCGCGGCACGCGTTCGCGGTCGCGAACGGCACGGCGGCGCTGCACATGATCTGCCTCGCGGCCGGGCTGGGCCCCGGTGACGAGGTCATCGCGCCGTCGATGACCTTCGTCGCCAGCGTGAACGCGATCGCGTACACCGGTGCGCAGCCGGTGTTCGCCGAGATCGGGTCGCTGCGCGAGCCGTGGCTCACCGCCGAATCGGTCGCGGCCGCGCTGACGCCGCGCACGCGGGCCGTCATGGTCGTGGCCTACGGCGGTCACCCCGGCGAGATCGCGGCGCTGCGCGCCCTCTGCGAGGAGCGCGGCCTGCTCCTGCTGGAGGACGCCGCGCACGCGATCGGGATGCGCACCGGAGGCCGCCATCTCGGCACGTTCGGCGCGGCGGGTGCGTTCTCGTTCTTCTCCAACAAGAACCTCGCCGTCGGCGAGGGCGGCGCCGTCGTGACCGACGACGACGAGCTGGCCGAGCGGCTGCGCCTGTACCGGTCGCACGGGATGACGACGCTCACGTGGGATCGCCACCGCGGCCACGCCTCCAGCTACGACGTCGTCGCGCTCGGCTTCAACTACCGCATCGACGAGCCGCGCGCCGCGCTCGCCACGGCCCGGCTGGCACGTCTGGACGAGGAGAACGAGCGCAGGCGCGGCCTCGACCGCCGCTATCGCGACGCGCTGGCCGGCATCGATCGCGTGGAGCCGACCGCCGAGCCGGCGCTGCACATCTTCACCGTCGTGGTCGACAAGGACGTCGATCGCGACGCGGTCCGCCAGGCGCTGGCCGACCGCGGGGTACAGACCAGCCTGCACTACCCGCCCGTCCACCACTTCTCGATCTACGCGGAGGGCGCTCCTGAGCAGCCGCTGACCGACGCCTACGGGGCGCGCGCGGTCACGCTGCCGCTGTTCGCGGGCATGACCGCCGCGCAGCAGGACCTTGTGCTCGAGACGCTAGACGAGGCTCTGCGCGCGCAACCAGTCGGCCGTCTGGCGCACGCCGTCCCGGACGTCGATCCGGGCGCTCCAGCCGAGTAGGCGCTCAGCCTTCTCGACCGACGGCCACCGCCGCTGCACGTCGACGTCGAACGACGGCTCGTGCGTGAGCTCGAACTCCTCCGGGTCGTTCCCGCACGCCTCCCAGCACACACGCGCGATCTCGGCGACCGTGAGCTCCTCGGAGGCGGAGATGTTGAAGTCCTCATTCAGGCCGGCGGGGTGGCCCGTCGCGGTGACGATGCCATCGGCGATGTCGTCGACGTGCGTCAGCGTGCGCGTCTGCTCCCCGGAGCCGAAGATCGGCAGCGGCCGCATCCGCGCGAGCGACTTGCGGATCAGGTCCGGGACGGCGTGGGCGATGCCCGGCTCGTCGTGCGGGAGCTCGCCCGGCCCGTAGGCGTTGAACGGTCGGCAGATCGTGAACGGCAGGCCGTGCTCGTCGTGCGCCGCGTGGCAGTACACCTCGCCGGCCAGCTTGGACCAGCCATACGCCGAGCGCGGCGGCGGGCACGCCGGCAGCTGCTCCTCGCGCGTCGGGAACTGGTCGGCGTGCTCGAACACCATGCTCGACGACACGTACGTGAAGCGCTCGACGCCCTGCTCGATCGCTGCCCGCATCACTGCGTTGTAGAGCGCGTGATTGACCTCGGTGAGCGTGTACGGGAGCCTGTGGAAGTTCGCGATGCCGCCTACGATCGCTGCCAGGTGGATGACGTGCGAGCAGCCGGCCACCGCGGTCCGGGCCTCGTCGAAATCGCGCAGGTCGCCCTCGTGGATCTCGCACCCCTCGCGCATCCAGGCGGGCGCCGGCCGCTGATCCGACACGCGCGCCTCCCACTCCGGATCGCCGAGCAGGCGCCGCACCACGGCGGCGCCGATCGTGCCCGCGCCGCCCGTGACGAGCACGCGGCTCACGCGCGCAGCGCGATCACTTCACTGGCGTACGCGAACACCTGCGCGGCGCCGAGGGCGTTCCACGGATCCACGACGAGGCAGTCGTCGCCGGCGCGCTCGGCGATCTTGCGGAGCGCCTCGCGCGTCGAGTACGCGGTGTGGTTCGTGGCGACGATGACGACGTCCGCGCCGCTGACCGCCTCCTCGAACCCCGCGGTCGGCGTCGCCACGACCGGGTCGTGCACGGCCACGTCGGCGAGCTCGCGCTCGAGCAGCCGCACGAGCTTGTGCGACAGCGAGTCGCGCTCGTCGTCGGTGTCGCGCTTGAAGGCCAGGCCGAGCACGGCGACCTTGCGCTCGCGGAGGGATCCGACGCGGCGCCGCACGCCGTCGACGAGGAACAGCGGGACGCTCTCGTGTACGCGCGAGACCGCGAGCAGCATGCCCGGGCCGGTGGACTGCTCCTCGCTGAACGCGAAGTCCTTGCGCAGGCACGTGCCCGCCGTCAGGCCGGGGGCCGCCATCCCGCCGCGCGGGTAGTCGCGGTTGATCAGCTCGATCACCTCGAACACGTTCGCGCCGTACCGCTCGCAGTCCATCATCAGCAGGTTGGGCAGCGCGAACGTCGAGTAGCGCAGGATGTTGGTCCAGATCTTCGCCAGCTCCGCCTGCGCGGGCGTCGTCCGCACGATCGGCGCTCCGAGGTGCTCGAACAGCCGCGCGGCGCGATCCGCCGACGCTTCCTCGACGCCGCCCACGATGCAGGGCAGCGTGCCGATCTCCTCCAGGAAGCGGTCGGCCGCGATCCGCTCCGGGACGTGCGCCACGAACACGTCCTCGCCCACCTTCAGATCGCGGTGCTTCTCCAGGTAGCCGGCCACGAAGTCGGTGGTCCCCGGCGCGACGGTGGAGCGCAGGACGATCAGCTGGCCGGTCGTGAGCACCGGGAGCAGGTCGTCGAGGACCGCGCGGATGTCTCGCATGTCGATCTCGATGTGCGACAGCATCGGCGTGCCGAGCGTGAGGATGATCGCCTCGGCCTCCGCCGCCGCGATGGCGCGGTCGGCCAGGTCCAGCGAGACGCGTGCCAGCAGCTCGTCGGTGCCCGGCTCCTTGAATGGCATGCGCCCGGAGCGCAGCGCGTCGAGGCGGTCGGCGTCCTTGTCGACGCCGAGCACGCGCAGCCCGACGGCCGCGAACGACAGGGCCAGCGGCAGGCCCACACGGCCGAGGCCGATCACGCAGACGTCGTAACGCATCCGGCGGGGAGGCTAGCGACGCCGCAGGCGCTCGCGGGCCCACTGGCGCACGAAGCCGACCACGAAGCGGGGGTTGTAGCGCAGGTACCGTCGCCACAGGCGGCGCGGCTCCCGGACCAGGCGGAACAGCCACTCGAGCCCGCGCTGCTGCATCCAGCGCGGAGCCTGCGGAACCAGGCCGCTGTGGAAGTCGAACGCGGCGCCCACGCCCACCAGGACCGATCCGGGCAGTCGTCCGCTGATCCGCGCCATCCACTTCTCCTGCTTCGGGACGCCGATGCCGACCCAGACGATCTCGGCGCGGCAGCGCACGATGTCGGCGACGACGGCCGTCTCCTCCTCCGGCGTGAGCGGGCGGAACGGCGGCACGTACCCGCCGACGACGTGAAGGCCGGGGTGGCGCAGCCGCAGGTTGCGCGTGAGCTGGACCAGTGCGCCGGTGTGCCGGCCGCCGTACAGGTACACGCGCCGGCCGGTGCGTGCGGCCCGCGCGCACGCCCGGTCCATCAGCTCGGGACCGTAGACGCGCTCGTCGAGGTCGTGCCCGAGGAGGTTCAGGGCCCAGACCAGGGGCTGCCCGTCGGGCACGGTGAAGTCGGCGCCGAGCAGCGCGCGCTGTAGCTCCACGTCCTCGTGCGCCGCCATCACGGTGTGCGTGGCCGCGACGCAGACGTAGCCGCGGCGACCGGCCGCCACCGTGTCGTCGATCCAGTCGAGCGTGGCGTCGTAGTCCGTCAGTGCCAGCGGTACGCCGAGCACATCGACCGTTGCGGGCGCGGCGGGTTCCGGTTGAGCGGTGAGGCTCCGAGCGTGGTCCATGTCTAAAGGCAGAAACGCCCGAGCGGACAACTTGCAGCGGTGTTTCCGCGCCAGGATGGTAGCTGGGCCTGCCTTCTAGACTGCCGCGCACCCATGACGACCGAAGGTCATCTGCGCGTTGCTGTCGCGGGCCTGGGCTACTGGGGCCCGAACATCGCCCGCAACCTCGCCGCGCTTGCGGACGTCGAGCTCGCGTGGTGCTGCGACGAGTCCGAGAGCAGCCGGGAGCGCCACGCGCCCTCGTTCCCGGGCGCGCGCTTCACCGGAGATCTCGACGAGGTGCTCGCCGACGAGAGCGTCGATGCGGTCGCGCTCGCCACGCCGGTGCCCACGCATGCCGCGCTCGCCATTCGCGTCCTCGAGGCCGGCAAGCACTGCTTCGTGGAGAAGCCGATCGCGCAGTCGGCGGCCGACGCCGAGGCAGTCGTCGACGCCGCGGCCGCGGCCGGATCCGTGCTGATGGTGGGGCACCTGCTCGAGTACCACCCGGGCGTGATCAAGCTCAAGCAACTGATCGACGAGGGCGAGCTCGGTCGCGTGCTCTACGTCTACGGCAACCGGCTGAACCTCGGCAAGCTGCGCAGCGACGAGAACGCCCTGTGGTCGCTCGGCGCGCATGACGTCTCGGTGTTGCTGCGCCTCGCGGGCGAAGAGCCCTACGAGGTCGAGGCGCGTGGCGAGAGCTACATGCGCGAGGGCATCGAGGACGTCGTCTTCTGCTTCCTGCGCTTCCCGTCCGGTCTCGCGGCGCATCTGCACCTGTCGTGGCTGGACCCGCACAAGGAGCGGCGCTTCACGGTCGTCGGCGAGAGCCGGATGGCGACATTCGACGACATGGCGCTCGAGGGCAAGATCACCGTCTACGACAAGGGGTTCGACGAGCGCGCGAACTCCTACGGCGAGTACATCACCCGCTCGGGCGACATCTGGAGCCCGCGCCTGTCGAACGTCGAGCCGTTGCGCACCGAGTGCCAGCACTTCGTGGACTCGATCCGGGCGGGGGCCGCGCCGCTGTCGGACGGCGCCGCGGGCCTGCGCGTGGTCCGGGTGCTCGAGGCGCTGCAGCGCTCGCTCGACGAGACACGCCGGCGCGGGGTCTCGCGCACCGTCGCGCTCGCCCCGTGAACGCGTACCAGATCAAGGTCCGCGCGTTGCAGGCTCTCACCGCCGGGGCCGGCCGGATCGGGCTCCAGGTCGTACCGAAGAACTACTACAGCCCGATCCCGGACGTGAAGGCGCTGCCGCCCGACGTCTGGGACCGGCGCAGCGCGCTGGCGGGTATCCACTTCGACCTCGACGAGCAGCTCGCCTGGATCGAGCGCGAGCTCGTGGAAGCGATGCGGGAGTTCTCGGCGCCGGGCCGGTCCACCGGGCGCGAAGGCGAGTACTGGCTCGACAACGCGTCATACGGGCGTGTGGGCGCCGACCTGCTGCACGGCGTCGTGCGGGCGCTCAAGCCCCGCCGCATCGTCGAGCTGGGCTCGGGCTTCTCGACGCTGATCATGGCCGCGGCCGCCGAGCGCAACCGGGTGGAGGGAGCCCCGACCGAGCTGCAGACGTTCGACCCGTTCCCGAGCGTCGCGAAGCCGTCCCTGCCGGGGCTCGCGGAGCTGCAGCCGGTGCGGGCCCAGGACGTGCCGCTCGAGGTGTTCGCCACCCTCGAGGCCGGCGACCTGCTGTTCGTGGACACGACGCATACCGTCAAGCTCGACTCGGACGTCAATCGCATCGTCCTGGACGTGCTGCCGGCGCTGGCGCCCGGCGTGCTCGTGCACGTCCACGACATCTTCCTGCCGTACCAGTATCCGCGGCGCTGGGCAAAGGAGTCGGGCTTCCACTGGACCGAGCAGTACCTGCTGCAGGCCTTCCTGTCCGGTAACCGCGACTACGAGGTGCTCGCGGCGACGTTCGCGCTCTGCCGTGAGCGGCCGGAGGCGATGCAGCGGCTCGTGCCGTCCTGGCGCGCCGGCGCCGAGGCGAGCGCATTCTGGATCAGATCACGTAGTGATCGGTCCGATAGCGGTCCGCGTTCGAGCTGATCCACTCGATCGTCCGCGACAGCCCCTCGCGCAGGTCGACCTCGGGGCGCCAGCCCGTAAGCTCGGTGGCGAGCGCCGGGTCCGAGATCAGACGTTCGACCTCGCTGCTCGCCGGCCGGACACGGTCGGGGTCGAGCTCGACGGTGAGCTCGCGACCGAGCAGCTCGCCCACCAACTCGACGATGTCGCCGACCGCGACGTCGTGCCCGGTGCCGAGCTGGATCGTCCGTCCCGCCGTGGCGGGCGCCTCGGCGGCGGCCAGGAAGCCCGCCACCGTGTCGGTCACGAACGTGAGATCGCGACGTGGGTGCAGCGACCCGAGCCGCACCGGGCCCGCCAGCGCCTGGGAGATGATCGTCGGAATCACGGCCCGCCCCGATTGGTGTGGGCCGTACGTGTTGAACGGGCGCAGGACGCACACCGGCAGCTCGTACGTCCGATGCCAGGAGTCCATAAGCTTGTCGGCTGCGACCTTGCTCGCCGCGTACGGCGACTGCGGCGCGAGCGGGTGGTCCTCGGTGATCGGCACGACCCGCGCGCTGCCGTAGACCTCGCTCGTCGACGTGTGGACCACTTTCTCGGCCCCGGCGCGCAGCGCCGCCTGGGCGACGTTGAGCGTCCCGAGCACGTTCGTCTCGAAGAAGTCGCGCGGGTTGACGAACGAGTACGGGATCGCGATCTGGGCGCCGAGGTGGAAGATCACCTCGGTGCCGACGGCGACGCGCTCGACCGACTCCACGTCGCGCAGGTCGCCGAGCGTCACCTCCACGTCACGCGTGACGGCGTGGGGCAGCCAGTCCAGCGTGCCGCGCTCGTTGCGCGAGTTGTAGCGGACCAGCGCGTGCACACGGGCGCCCTCCTGGACGAGCCGCTCGACGAGGTGGCCGCCGATGAACCCGCCGGCGCCCGTGACGAGCACCGATCGACCGGCGAAGGCCATGCTCAGGGCACCGCGGTCGGTTCGCGGTCGCTCGGCTCGGCGGTCTGGCTCAGCTCGCGGATCTGCTGCTCGAGGATGGCCTGGCGCTGTGCCAGGACCTTCGATTGGTCGGTGAGCCGCGACATCGCCGCCGAGAAGTGCAGCAGCAGCAGCAGGATGAACGCGACTGCGACGAAGAACAGCGCGTTCGGCGCCGACAGGACGCCCATCTGCCGAGCCAGGACGCGCAGGGCGTCCTGCCACACCGCAAGGCCGAGCACGACAAACGAGCAGAGCAGCCACAGCAGCGCGTAGCGCTCCATCAGCGCGCGGCGGCGGACGAGCTCGAGCACGAGCACGAGCAGGCCGACGGCGCCGAAGATGGCGACGATCTGCAGCCGCGAATCCATCAGATCCCGTGCTCCGCGGCCACGGCCGGCGCCTCGCCCGGCTCAGGCACGGCCCGCCGGCGGCCCAGGCCGACGAACAGCGCCAGCAGAACCTTGACCATGTAGTAGAAGGACTTGCCCGAGCCGATCGACGACACCCCGCCGCCGCGCTGGAACATCCGCACCGGCACCTCCCGCATCGTGAGGCGGTGGTGGTGCAGCATGAGGACGGCCTCGACCTCGGGGTAGTCGTGCGGATAGTCGCGGGCGAACAGGTTGATCGCGCGGCGGTTGTACAGCCGGAAGCCCGATGTGGGGTCGGTCACGGGTTGCCGCAACAGGCGCGACAGCAGGAACGCGAACACGTGGATGCCGGTGCGGCGGCTCACCGGCGCGACGTAGCCGGTCGCGGTCGCGAACCGGGAGCCGCAGATCATGTCGGCGCCGTCGTCGTGCATCGCCCCGAAGAGCTTCGCGATCTCGTCCGGGTCGTGCTGCCCGTCGCCATCGACCTGGACCATGAAGTCGTAGCCGTACTCGTCGGCGTACTTGAAGCCGGCCTGCACGGCGCCGCCGATGCCGACGTTGAACGGCATGCGGAGCACCCGGGCGCCCGCGCGCTCGGCGCATTCGGCGCTGGCGTCGGTCGAGCCGTCGTCGATCACCAGGACGTCGAGCTGCGGCGTCTTACGCCGCAGGGCCGTCACCACGTGGCCCACCGTCGCGACCTCGTTGAACGCGGGGACGACAGCCAGACACGAGCTACGGTCGGGCGGCAGGAGCGTACGTGTGGGCAACGTCTCTGTCGGCATCATGGGCGTCTGGCGGCTGAAACGTCTCGCGGCGCCGGACGTTGCGGTCGTCCGGTCCCAGGATGTCGGTTCGTCTGCGGAGGTGGGCATCGCAGGTCGGGTCGCCCCATACCGCGGCGTGCGGCGCAGGCTAGCATGGCCGCCCGGATGCCCCGGGAGGGTTCGACCAGCCTCACCGTTGTCGTCGTCACGTTCAACAGCGAGGCTGCGGTGGCATCCTCGCTGCCGGATCTGTGCGGGGAGCTCGGCCCTCTCGACGAGCTGGTCATCGTCGACAACGCCTCGAGCGACGACACGGTCGCGGTCGTGCGCGCGATCGCTCCTGACGCCGTCGTCGTGGAGTGCGAGCGCAACGAGGGCTTCGCGGCGGGCGCCAACACCGGGGCCCGAGCGGCCCATGGGGACGTGCTGGTGTTCCTGAATCCCGACGCCACGCCCGCGCCCGGCTTCGCCGATGCGATCGCCGAGCCGTCGGCTGGCTGGGACGCCTGGATGGGGCTGGTGACGGCCGATGCCGGCCGGGTGGTCAACACCAGCGGCGGCGTCGTGCACTTCACCGGGATCGCCTGGGCCGGCCAGGCCGGGGCGCCGGTCGGCACGCCGGCGGCGGGCGAGGTCGCGTTCCTGTCGGGCGCCTGTCTGGCTGTCCCGCGCGCCACGTGGGAGCGCGCCGGCGGCTTCGCCGAGGCGTTCTTCATGTACCAGGAGGACGTCGATCTCTCGATGCGCCTGCGCCTCGCCGGTGCGCGCCTGGGCGTGGAGCCCGCGGCGATCGTCGACCACGACTACGAGTTCGTCAAAGGGCCCGACAAGTGGCGCCTGCTGGAGCGGAACCGGTGGGCGATGATCCTGCGCTGCTACCCCGGCTCGCTGCTCGCCGCCGTGGCGCCAGCGCTGGTCGTCACCGAGCTGGTGCTCCTCGCCGTGGCGGCCGCGGGCGGCTGGCTGCCGCAGAAGCTGGCGTCCGCCGGCGAGACGCTGCGCGCGCTGCCGCGACTGCGCGCCGAGCGCCGCCAGGTGCAGCGTGCGCGGACGATCTCCGCCGCCGAGTTCGCCGCTTCGCTGACGCCCGACCTCGACTCCCGCTATCTCGGCCGGGCCGCGGACGCCGCGCTCCTGCGCTGGGGCCTGCGCGCGTACTGGAAGCTCGTGCTCAGGCTGCTGCGAGCCCGTCGAGCAACGCCGCCACCCGCGCCGCCACCGCCGCGCGGTTGAACGGCTCCAGGCGCTCCGGGTCCACCGGTACGGGCGGGGCCTCGAGCAGGCGCGCAACCGCGCCGGCTACGGCCGACGGGTCGCCGGGAGGTGCGCAGCCGGCGTCGTACTCCAGCCGCGCGAGGAGCTGCTCGGTGACGCTGCCGGGCGCCGTCAGCGCCAGCACCGGAGTACCGAGGGCGAGCGCCTCGTAGAGCTTGCTCGGCGCGGCCATGTCGCCGCCGGTGCCCGGGCTGTTGATGACGACGGCGACGTCGGCCGTACGCACGCGCTCGACGGCGTCGCGCCACGGCATCGGCGGTTCCACGACGACGTCGAGCGGGCCGTGGTCGCGGCGCAGCTCCGCCTCGGTGGCCGGGTCGAGCGCACCGACCAGCACGAGCCGCACGCGCGACGCCAGCTCGGGCGCCGCGAGCGCACGCACGAGCGTCACCGCCGAGCGGTCTCCGTACAGGGTTCCGGCATGCACGAGCGTCGCACGGCCGGTCACCGGTGTCCGCGGCGCGCGCAGTCCGAGGAGCACCGGGTCGAACCCGTTGGGCAGCACGTCGAGCTTCGGCGCGAGCTCGGGGTGCAGCGAGAGCATCCGGTCCGCGCAGCCGTCTGTGACGGTGACGACGCGATCGGCGCGGGCGAACGCTCGCTTCTCGATCCGGGCGAGCAGCGAGCCGCCGGCGTCGAAGTAGGGGTTGCCCGCCCACAGGTCGCGCATCTCGGCGACCAGCGGCACGGCCTGCCCGTCGAGCGCGGCGACCGCCGCGAACAGGGCGGCGGGAGGCGGGCAGGTCGCCCACACCGCGTCGGGCCGCCCGCGGGCCAGCGCGGCGCGTATGGCGCTCCGGCCGGTCACCGACCACAGCGCGTTCGGCGGGAAGGCCTCGGGCTGGATCCCGAGGCGGCGGTAGGCGGGGCGCGCCGCGGTACCGACGGCGGTCATCACGCGGGCGCGGATCGCCGCCAGCCGCGCGGCCCGCGGGTCGGTGGCGACGGCGTTGGCGGTCACGTTGGGCCGCGCGCTGACCTCCTCGACCTCCCAGCCGTGGCGCGGGAGCTCGTTTCGCAGGAACTGCCAGCGGACGCTCGCCCCGCCGCCGTAGTCGAGCGGTCGCTGCGTCACGAGGATGAGCCGGCGGGGGGCGGCCATAGCGAGCATCCACAGTACGAGCAGCGGCTATCGTGCCGCGGCCGATGACCCGTCCTCGGCGCGTCTTGGTGCTGGCATATTTCTTTCCGCCGCTCGGCGGCGCCGGCGTTCAGCGGACGCTCAAGTTCGTCAAGTACCTGCCCGAGCACGGCTACCGCCCGACGGTGATCACGACCCGCTCGCGCCGCTACGGGATCCTGGACGAGACGCTGGCGGCCGAGATCCCCGCCGGGGTCTGCGTGCTCCGCGTCGCCGACGTCCCGCTGCCGACTTGGGCGGCCGGCGTCCTGCGCCGGCTGCGCCTGCACCGCGCCGCGTCCGTGTTCAGCTGGCCGGACATCTCGCTGGGCTGGGCCGTCGCGGCCACGATCTCCGGGCTGCGGGAGATCCGCCGGAGCCGCCCCGACGTAATCCTGACCACCTCACCGCCCGTGAGCGCACATCTGGCCGGCTGGTGGCTGCGGCGGCTGACGGGCGTGCCGTGGGTGGCGGACTTCCGCGACGAGTGGGCGACCAACCTGGGCGCTGACGTCGAGCCAGCGCCGCGACGGGCGCTGACGCGCTGGGTCGAGCCGCGGCTGGCCGCCGCGGCGGCCCGCGTCGTGGTCGTCGCCGACTACTTCCGGATCGCGGGCGCGTCGCGGCGGCTGACAATCCCCAACGGCGTTGACGAGAGCGACGTGCCCGCGGCAGCGCCGGCAGCTCTCGACGGCGAGGTGTTCCGGATCGCCCACGTCGGGTCCGTCTACGCGGACCGCGACTGCCGGCCGGTGCTCGACGCGCTCGGCCGGCTCGTGGCCGACGGGCGGCTCGAGCGCGATCGCGTGGAGCTGCGCGTGGTCGGCACCGTCTGGCTCGAGGATCTCGCGCAGCGCTCGCCGGTCGCGCTGGTCCAGACCGGCTACGTCGATCATCCGCGCGCGGTGGCCGAGATGCAGAGCGCGAGCGCGCTCCTGCTGTACGTGGCGCCGGGCAGCCTGGCTCCGTCCGGGAAGCTGTTCGAGTACCTGGCCTGCGAGCGGCCGATCTTGTCGGTGGCTCATCCCGACAACCTCGCCCACCGTCTGGTCGACCAGTGGGGCGCAGGGCGCAGCGCCGACCCGGACGACCCAGATGCAGTCGAGGCGGCGATCCTCGACCTCTACGAGCGCTGGCGTGATGGCCGGCTCGGACCCGTGGACGGCGCTCGCGAGCGCGTGCTGGAGCACTACTCGCGGCGTCGCCTCACCGGGGAGCTGGCCCGCGTCCTGGACGAGGCCGCGTGCTGATCGTCGGGCCGCGCGAGCTCGGCGCACAGGTCGCGCGCGAGCTGGCGGCGCGCGGCAGAGACGTCGTGCTGATCACGGCGGACGGTGGCCTCCTGGGCCTGGCGGCAGCGTGGGCGCGCGCGCGGCGGCGACCTGGGCCGCTGCTCACCATCTCCGGATCCGGCCGCGTCCATGTGCTGGGAAGCCGGCTGGCGCGCCGCCGGCGCTGGATCGCCCACGTCGATGCCCCACTCGGGCTCAGCGGCAGCCGCCGGGCGCGGCTGCTCGACCCGCGCGCCCGGGCGCTCCGCCGCGCCGACGTGGTGACGGCATCGCCTGCCGCCGCCGACGAACTGCACCGTGCCGCCGGCGTCGCGGTCGCGCATGCGCCCGTCGATCCGGCCCGCCTTGCCGCGGTGGCGGCAACCCCGCCTCCGGCCCCGGCGGGCGGCCTCACGATCCTCATGTTCGGGACACTCAACACTCCGCACGTCGAGCACATGGCGATGGCGATGGCCGAGCGCGGGCATCGCGTCGTCGTGGCGGGTGAGATCACGCCGGCCTACCCGCCGTCGGTGCTCCCCGCCGCCGGCATCGACGTGCGGGCGCTCGAGTTCCCGGTCATGAACTGGATGCGCCGCCTGTGGCGGGTCGAGCGGCCCGACGTCGTACACGCGAACTGGATGCCCTCGTACGGGTTCCTCGCCGCGCTGCTCCGCCTTCGCCCACTCGTGGCGATGGCGTGGGGGTCGGACGTCTACGGCGCGACCCTGTGGATGCGCGTCGCGGCGCGCTACGCCGCTCGTCACGCGGACGTCGCGATGAGCGACTCCGCCGACCTGGTCGAGCGGCTGGTGCAGATGGGCGCCTCGCCGGCGGTGACGCACCAGCTCAACTGGGGAGTCGACCTGCGCTCGTTCACGCCTCCGGCGGATCGGCGGGCGGTGCGGAGCGAACTGGGCCTGGGCGAGGGGCCCACCCTGTTGAGCCCGCGTGCACTGCAGCCGCTCTACAACCCCGGAGTCATCGTCGACGCGTTCACGGACGTCGCTGCCGACATCCCTGACGCGCAGCTCTTGCTCAAGCACATCGGCGCCGACGCCCCGGACCTCGGACGGCCGTTGCCCGAGTCGGTGCGGATCGTCGGCCACGTCCCGTACGAGCAGCTGCCGGCGTATTACCAGGCAAGCGAGATCTGCATCTCCATCCCCGACAGCGACAGCTCGCCGCGTTCGGTCTGGGAGGCGATGGCGTCGGGGTGCGCGTGCGTGGTCTCGGACCTGCCGTGGGTGCATGAGCTGATCGAGGGCGGACGCCATGCGCTGGTCGTCCCGCCCGAGCGCGAGGCGGTGGCCGATGCGCTGCGGCGGCTGCTGACCGAGCCCGGGCTCGCGCAGCGGATCGGCGGGGAGGCGCGGGCGCTCGTCGAGCGCCATCGCGACCAGCAGGCCGAGATGGACCGGCTCGGGGCGCTCTACGAGCGGCTGGCGGGCTTGCGCGCGGCGTAGACGAGGTGGCTGCGGAGCAGCGGGACCGCCGCAGCGGCCGCCGCGAGGAGCCACCCGCGCCGCGCGAGGCCGGTCAGGCCCAGGTTGAGGTGCCGGGCATGGCTCGCCGGTCCGAACGCGCGCTCCAGCTCGGCGAGCTCGATCGGCGTGGTCGGCGTCGTGCCCCCGGACTCGAGCCCGCGGAGCTTCCGCAGTCGGGTGATCAGCGGGTGCGGATGGGCGATGTCGTACGACACGACGGCGCCGCCGGGGCGCAGCACCCGCCACATCTCCGCGGCCACCCGCGCCCGCACTTCCGGGTCGAGGATCGAGCTCAGGCACGTGAACTGCGTGACGACGTCGAACGCGCCGTCCTGCCACGGCAGCGCGCCGGCGTCCCCGGCGACCAGCTCCAACGTCGGATAGCGCTCCCGTGCGGCCTCCACGCGCGCCTCCATCAGGTCGATCCCGGCCGCGCTCGCCGCGCCGTACTCGAACAGACGGTGGGCGAAGTAGCCGGAGCCCGATCCGACCTCCAGTACGGCGGCGCCGGTCAGAGGAACGCCGGTCGCGTCGAAGGCGGCCAGCACGCTCCGCTCCAGCCGCTGCATGTAGAAGCGGTAGCCAGGGTCCGCCCACCCGCCCGTCGCGGCCGCAGCGGCGGCCGCGTCGCGCTCGTCGTAGGCGGTGCGGATCCGCTCCAGCTCCTCCTCGTAGCGGCTCACCGCAGCGGCTCCAGTGCGCGGATCCGGCGGGCGGGCACGCCGGCATACACGCAACGCGGCTCCACGTCGTCGAGCACCACGGAGCCGGCGCCGATCGCCGCGCCGTCGCCGATCGTGACGCCCGGCCCGATCACGCAGCCCGCGAACACGGTCACGAAGTCGCCGATGCGAACGGGGGCGAACACGTGGGTCCGCGGCAGCTCGCCCCACCCGTTGGCCTCGTAGTCGGACCGGGAGGAGAAGATCATCGTCCCCGGCCCGCAGTCGAATCCGCGCCCGATCGTGATGTGGCCGGCGCCGAACAGGACGCAGTGGCCCGAGATCACGGAGTCGTCGCCGATCGCGATGCTGCCTTCGCCGAACGACCAGTCCAGGCCGCCGCAGTGCAGGAGCGTGCCGCGCTGCACGGAAACGTGGCGCCCGAGCGTCAGGCGCTCGGGCCGCACGAGCGTCACGCCGGGCTCCATGCTGAGCGTCGGGAACCGGCCTCGCAGCTCGCGCTCGAGCCGCCACTCGGCACGCGTGGCGCGCCAGCGGCGCAGCGCGAACGTCCTCAGCGGCTCGGTCACGACAGCGCCCCGATCCCGCGCCGCACGATGCCCGCCGCACGCACGGGCGGCGTGACGTACGCGAGCGTCACGAGCGGGCGCTCCGTCGCCCCGAACCGGCGCTTGAACGCCTCCGGGCCCTCGTGGCCGCCGCTGTGACCGAAGTCGAACACGCTCGACCCGCGCTCGCACGCGTCCTCGATCGCGGTGGCGAGGATCAGGTTCGCGGGGCGGAGCTCGAACGCCCGCTCGAGGTTCGCCGCATGCCAGTACATGACGTGCCCGTTCCAGTAGAAGACCCAGGCGCCGGCGACCACCCCGCCCTCGTGCTCGGCCAGCCACAGCCGCAGCGCGTCGGGATGGCGTTGGGCCAGCTCCCAGCCGACGGCGAACAGCGCCCACGGGTACCGCGGGCTGGCCGCCTCGCCCCAGCGCCGGATCGAGTCCTCGTAGACGCCGTAGTAGGCGCGGTAGTCGGCGAGCGAGTCCGCGAGGCGGGCCGTCACGCCCTTGCGCCGTGCCTGCGTGATGGCGGCGCGGTGGCCTTTGCTGAAGTTGCGCTGGAGCGCTTCGTAGCCGGGCGCGAGATCGAGCGCCTGCGTGGTCAGCTCGCGCGCGTTCCAGCCCAGCAGGTCCGGGGGAGCCGGCCGCCGCGGATTGCCCGTGACGGTCGTCGCCGCGGCCTGGGCGAGCCGGTACAGCCGCCGCAGGTCGCGGGCCCCCAGCGTTCCGTCCGCCACCGGCCCGCCGTAGCCGTACGGGTACGTCGAGAGCAGGTAGCGGCCGCGGCCGTTGCGCGGCAGGAGCTCCTGGAGCGGGAACACCGCCCGGACGCCGCCCGGCAGGGTCACCAGGAAGCTGGCGTCCACGCAGCGCCCGGCGCCGCGCACCGCCAGCTCCCGCCACATCGGCGTGTGGAAGAACGTCGCGTCGGGGTCCTCGCGGGCGATCTGGAGCCACGTGTCGTCGTCCACGGGGCGCGGCCGGGCGACGGCGAGCGAGGGCGCACGCGGCACGCGAGCGCGGACCGGGTGTGGCCGCGCCCGCTCGGCGCGGCGGGCGAACACGGTCATGACGTTGCCGATCCCCAGCGAGCCGGCCGCGAGCGCGAGCGCGCGCTCGCCGACCGGCGGCTGTGCCGCGAGCCGGCCGTCGCCGACGATCCGCTCGACGGTGAACCCGGCGCTGTTGAGCAGCCGCTCGATCGTGCGCGGGGAGAAGAACGTCAGGTGGCCCGGCGGGAACATCAGGTCCCAGCCTGCCAGGTCACGGCGCGCCACCGGACCGTCCACGTTGCCGGTGCTGAGTGCGAGCAGGGCGCCCGGCCGCGTAACACGCGCGACCTCGCGCAGCACCGCAGCGGGGTCCGCGAGGTGCTCGACGACGTCCCACATCGTCACGACGTCGAACTCCTCGTCCACGAGCGGCGCGTCGAAGATCTCGCCGGCGAACACGCGGTGCCCGAGCTCCTCCCGGGCGTGGCGGGATGCGTACTCGGAGATCTCGACACCGGTCACCGCGTAGCGCTCGGCGGCCGCCTCGAGGAAGAAGCCGGCGGCGCACCCGAGGTCCAGGAGGCGGCCGCCGGGCACCGTCTTCGCCAGGTGCGTGACGCGGCCGCGGGCACCGGCGACGCGTACCTCGCGCTCACCGAGATAGTCCGCGAACGTCTCGCCCTGGAAGTAGTCACGGCCGTACAGAGCGTCGAGCGCCTCGCGGTCGAGCGTGGCGTCGACGTAGACGAGCGTGCACCGCTCACAGCGCGCGATCGGCCAGCCGTCCTTGACGAACAGCCGCTCGCGCCGCGCCTCGCCACACAGTGGGCAGTCGGACAGCGTCATGGTGCGGCCGGCCGCGGGCGCAGTCGCCGGCGCACCGTCGCGAGCGCGTCCACGTAGTCGCGCAGCTCGACGGCGGACGGGACGAGCGCCGCCCGGAACGGGATGTGCGTGGTGCGCTTGAACCAGAACAGGCCCAGCCCCATGCTCGTGAGGTACGAGACCGTGGATCCGAGAGCGGCGCCGTACGCCCCCAGCAGGGGGATCAGCGTCAGGTACAGCACGATCGTCAGCGGGACGGTGATCGCGACGGTCCACAGCGCGTAGTGCGGGCGCCCGCGGCCGGTCACCACCGCGCTGACGGACTTGCCGAGCGCCAGGCCGATCACTCCCGGGGTCAGGATCAGCCCCAGCCACACGGACTTGCCGAACTCTGAGCCGTAGAGCACAGGGATGGCGACGACGACGAGGAGCAGCACGGCGATCGTCGCCGGGACGAGGAGAATCACGGAGTGCCGGATCGCCCGGACGGTCGCGCGGTCGGACTCCTCGGCGGCGATCTCGCCACGCAGGTGCGCGCCGTGCAGGTCGGCGGTGCGCGGGAAGATGACGGTCTCCAGCGCCGCCGGGAGGATCCAGCCGAGCGCGGTCACGGACAGCGCCACGGAGTAGCGCCCGACGTCGGCGTGCGAGACGTACAGCGCGAGCAGGAACAGGTCGAGCCGGTAGTTGACGAGCTGCAGCAGACTGGCGCCCCAGGCCTTGGACCCGAACGCCGCCGCCTCGCGGAGCCGGCCAGGGTGCGCATGCACGGGCACCGGGGCGACGCGGCCGTATCGGATGGCCCAGACGGTCGCCGCCAGATAGCCGGCGACGCTGGCCGCCGCGAGGCCGATCAGCGCGCCGTTGAGGTCGAGCATTAAGACGAGCGGGACACCGACCGCGATCAGCACCGCGGTGCGCGCGAGCTCCAATGAGGCATACGCCTCGTAGCGCTCGCGGGCCAGGGCGATCGCTCCGGTGAGCGCGCGTCCGATCGCGAACGGCAGGTGAGCGACGCCGAGGACCGCCGACACGAGCGAGATCCCCGCGAACACCTGGTTCTGCGTGAGGGCGAAGAACACGAGGCCGGTGGCGACACCCGCGACGCCGAGCAGCAGCGCCGCTCCCTGTCCCTCGCGAAACGCGTTGCGCACGCTCCACTCGCCGCGGCTCACCAGGTACGTCGTGCCCACCGTCAGCCCGAAGCCGAAGATCGCGAGCAGGACCTCGAACAGCACGGTCAGCAGCGCGATCGCACCGGTGCCGCTCGGCCCGAGGTGCCGCGCCACCGCCACGCTGAGCACCGTCACGCCGACCAGCGGCGCGACTTGCACGGCCAGCGAAGCCGCGGCGCCGAGCCCGAGGTGGCGGCGGGCGGGAGCGCTGATCGGATCAGGTTCGGTCATCGGGCCTTCGGCGCTCCATCGTACGACCGGTGCCCGGGCCGCCGGTCACGCACCTTGTCTCGGTGTGATGGGGCTCCTACGATGGATCGCCGTATGAGGCCATGGGCGGCAGCGGCGCTCGCTGTCCTCGCCCTCCTGGTGCTGACGCCCCAGGCCCGGGCGGACACGGGGCCGTACCTCGACAGCGCTGATTGGGCGCCGATCGACGACGCGACTGTCATGGGCCCGGAGGGCGTGCCGCAGACCCGCTACAGCTGGGGGCTCGAGAACAACCCCGTGACCATCTGCCAATGGGGCCTTCAGCACTGGTCGTGGTGGACGCAGACGCACCGCCAGGCCGATCTGGACGCCGCCGTTGCCGGCGCCGACTGGCTGGTGCGCCATCAACGCGCGGACGGGGCGTGGGAGTTCGACTTCGACTTCGACGGCGCGGGCGTGAGCATGAAGGCGCCGTGGATCAGCGCGATGGCGCAGGGCCAGGCGATGAGCCTGCTCGTTCGTGCAGACAGCGTGAATCCGAGCGCGGACTACCTCGACACTGCGGAACGGGCGATCGATCCGCTGCGGAAGTCGATCGCCGATGGTGGCGTGGCCGCCGACTTCGACGGCGTGACGTGGCTCGAGGAATACCCGGCCGATCCGTCGCAGCACGTGCTCAACGGCTTCGAGTACACCCTGATCGGGCTCGACGATCTCGGCGACGAGTCGCTTGTGGCGCGGCAGCTCTTCGACGCCGAGGTGGCGGCACTCGAGGCGCGGATCGACCGCTACGACCTGCCGGCGCAGCACACGCAGTACTACGCGGCGCTGGGCGCCGGACGCGTGCCGTCGCGCTTCGGCTATCCGAAGTACCACGCCGTGTTGACGCAGGCGCTTGCCGCGCTCACCGGCCGTGAGAGCCTGGCCGACTGGGCCGCACGATGGGAGGGCTACCTGACGTGGCGTCCGCCGCCGGTTGCGCGCCCGCCGGTCGTGCCGCCGCCGGTCGTGCCGCCGCCGGCCGTGGCGCCGCCGCCGCCCGTCGCCGCACCGCCCGCGTGCCGGTTCCGCGGCCACAGGGTCACCACGCGGGGCAGGCTCTCCTGCCGGAACGCGCGGCGCGCGCTGCGCGCCTACCTGCGCCACGGGCACGCGCCGCGGCGCTGGCGCTGTCATCGCGGCCGGCGCGTGATCTGCCGACACGGTCAGTGGCGGGTGAGCGCGCCCCGGTACGCCGCCTCGACCAGCTCGGCGCAACGCGCCCACGTGTAGTGCGCGACGGCGTGGTCGCGGGCTGCCGCGCCCATCCGGCGCCGGCCGTCGGGGCCGGCGTCGACGAGCGCGCGCAGACCGCGGACGAGGTCGTCGAGATCGCCAGGCGCGACGTGCACGCCGTGGTCGCCGTCGCGGCTGACGCCGCGGGCGCCCGGCAGCCGTGAGATGACGATCGGCAGGCCGCACGCCATCGCCTCCAGTTGCACGATCCCGAACGACTCGAGCGTCGAGGGCATCACCAGCAGATCGGCCGCGCGCAGGTGGCGCGCCACGTCGCCGTGGCGCACGTCGCCGACGAACACCACCCGGTCGGCGATGCCCAGTGCCGTCGCCTGGTGGGCGTAGCCCTCGCGCAGCGAGCCCCCGCCCACGACGAGCAGCACGAGGCCGGGAACGCGCGCCGTCGCCTCGATCGCGAGGTCCAGGCGCTTGGTCAGGTGCGCCGCGTCGAGCTTGGCGCAGAAGGCCGCGACGGTCGCGTCCGCGGGGATTCCCAGCGTCGCCCGGACGCCGGGCTCGGTCCCCGGGCGGAACACGTCGGTGTCGACACCGTTGGGGACGGGCGTAAACGCCTCGGGGCGGCGCGCCAGCTCGGCGGCGAGCGGCGGCGCCTCGCGCGCGTGCTCGGCCGAGAGCACGGTCAGGCGAGCCGAGCGGCGCAGCGCCGCGCGGGTCACGACACGGTCGTAGCCGGTGAACAGCAGGCCCTTCACGCCGTCCGCCTCGAGCTCGTTGTGGTAGCTGCTCACGAGCGGGGTGCCGGTGCGGGCGTGCGCGGCAAGCGCCGCCTCTGCGCCGAAGATGAACGGCTGGTGGAGGTGGATCAGGTCGAAGCCGCGCAGCAGCGCGAGCTGCGGGATGAACGGCGCGTTGCCCAGCCGCAGCCGCGCGGCGTAGCGGTGGACCGTGACGCCCGCCGGGTCCTCGGGCACCCCGGGATAGGCCGCCGTAAACACCTCCACGGCGTGTCCCCGGGCGGCCAGCGCCTGAGTCAGATGGAAGCAGGCGTTGCCGGAGCCCGCGTAGTAGGGCGGGAACGTGGCCACGAGATGACCGATGTGCAGTCGATCCCGCACCGGCCGCCAGTCTAGTTGCGGGCCGCTGCCACACTGACGCGCCGATGCACCCGCCGATCCCGCTGCGCTTCCGGCTCTACGAGCCCCCGCCCCGTGCGGTCTACGACGCCATGCCCGGCAACTACGCCGGTGGCGTGTCGACGTACGCGGCGTACAACTACCTCGGCGGCGGCCCGGTGGCGCACGTGAAGGCCGCGCACTTCGAGGCGGCGCTGGAGGCCGCCCGGCCCTGGTTCGGGGACGAGGCTGTGATCGACTTCGGCTGCGCTGACGGCGTCTTCGTCCCGTCGCTGGCCCGGCGCTTCGGCGAGGTGCTGGCGATCGACCGCGACGACGCGTTCGTCAACGTCACGGGTCACGTGATCGAGGCGTGCGGACTCGGCAACGCGAGCGTGATCAGCAACGCCGGCCTGAGCATGGACGAGCTGGCCGAGCGTCTGCAGTCGCGCGGTTACCGCGTCGCCTTCCTGCTGGAGACTCTGGAGCACATCGCCGATCCGAGCGACCTGTACGGCTCGCGCGCGGCGTTCGTCGAGCAGCTGCTGGGGCTCCTGCGCCACGATGGGGTGGCGATCGTGTCGGTGCCGACGATGGTGGGGCCGGCGTTCCTGGTTCAGCGCGCGGCGCTGGCGGCGTTCCGGCTGCACCGCGAGCCGCTGTCGGCGCGCGAGCTGTTCGACGCCGGCGTGCGGCGCGACACCGATGCCCTGGAGCCGCGATGGACACCGACCGCTCATCTCGGCTTCAACCACCGCAAGCTCGAGCGCGCTCTCCGCGATCGCGTGCGCATCCTTGATCACCGCAGCCTGCTGTTTTCGCAGCTGTACGTCCTGGCGCGGCGCTAATCCGCGCGGGCAATCGCCCACGCGAGAAGCAACGGCGCGCCGACCAGGACGAGCAGGGCGAGGACGAGGTAGACCGCCGGTGTGACCCAGCCGGCCCGAAAGACCGACGCTCGCTCGGCGATGGCGGGGAGTTGTGCTAACAGCGACCGATCCGAGCCGTGCAACTCGAACGTGATGTCAGTCGCGATCGGCTTACCGTTCAGCGTGCCGGCGGTGCTCGGCGACGCGACGCCGACCTGGCCTATAGGTGCCATCGGCGCGGCCCCGACGTTGGTCACGCACAGCTGGAGGGGCGCCTGCGTCTCGATCCGACCCACAGACACGAGCCGCTCGGTCAGCGTGGGGTCGACGTCGGGGTAGCCGGCGGCAAGCGTGCCGCCGCCGAGCCGGCGCGAGCCGTCGATCACGTCGATCCGCAGCTCCGGGCCTGGTTTGCCGAACGTGGCGGGGATGAGGCCGACCCGCTCGAACGCGATCCCGCGCGGCAGTCGCACCGGCCCCTGGCAGGCACGATCGCCGGGCTTCACCGTGACCGCCGGCAGCGAGGGCTTCACGCCCAGTGTGTAGACGCGGCTGGAGTGCTGCGTAGCGCCAACCGCGACGAACGCCACCAGGCCCAGGAGGAGGACGGCGACGAAGCTACGCATAAAACCGCTGCGCCACTAGGCCGAGCGCGAACAGGTGATACACGAACAGGGCCGCCACCAAGGCCCCCACCGCGGTCCGCTGCCAGCGTGCCGGCAGCACCGACAGCGCGCCCGCGAGCCCGAGGCCGAACAGCGAGATCGCCGGGAACAGGTAGCGGCCCTGCATGAATCCTGCGGCGCCGGCCTCCAGTTGGTGGTAGTCGGTCCAGTGGAGACCTCCGACCAGACCGGCGAAGGCGAGCGCAAGGAACGCCAGAGCGCGCATGTCGACCCGGCGCCACGCGCGCGCGAGCGCCGCCACGCTCGCGAGCAGCACGCCAACGCTGATGACGCCGAGGACTCGGTACACCCACGGCGGGAACTTGATCTCCAGCCAGCCGAACGCGCCCCAGGCCTGTGTGACCCAGACCTGCAGCAGCGGATATCCGCCGGGCGGGATCCGGTATTGCTGCTGCAATGGGGTGCGCGGTAAGTAGTACTGCCACAGGTAGGAGAGGAACTCGCGTAGGTTGGTGCCGGACGCCGTGGCAGCGGCCGTGGTCTGCGTCACCTGGGCAGCGACCGCGCGATGCTCGTGGCGCGCGACGGCGACCCACAAGCCGAGCGTGAGGACCACGGGTAGGGCGACCGCGGCCGTTAACCGCAGTGCACGCACTGCGCTGTCACGTCGCTGCACTAATCCGATCACGGCGACGAGCGCGGCGGCCGGCAGGAGGGCGTAGCTCGTGGGCTTGACCGTGCAGGCGAGGCCGACCACCGCGAAGAAGGGCACGGCATCGCGCGCCTCCACGCCGTGTCGCACGCTGCGCACTCCCAGCCACAGCGCCAGCGCCCAGAGCGCGTACATCATCCCGTCGGGGCTCACGGCACTGGAGATGAACGTGAACATCGGCAGCAGCGCCGGGAGCGCCGCGGCGGTCGTCTGCAGTAGCCGCCGTCGCTCGAACACCTCGCCGGCCAGCAACCATGTGGCGAGAACCGTGACGGGGACCCATAGGGCGCTCATGAGCCGCGCGCCGAGCAGCTCGTCGAAGATCGTGCCGCCGGAGGCCGCCTCGTACCCGATCGCTTGCCACAAGTAGGCGGTCGGCGGATAGGCGGACGCCGGACCGAAGCCGCCCCCGTCGTCGCGCGACTCCGCGCCCTGGTTCGCGAGCCAGCTGTGCTCTACCTGGTCGCTCCACTCCGGCTTGACCGGTTTCTGCGACGCGACTTGGTCTGAGTTCACCGCGGCGATCGCCTTCTGCATGGCGGTCGAGAAGATCGGGCGCGCGGTGTCGCCCGGCAGCACCTGTCGGGCCCCAAGCGACTCCACGTATGCGAAGTGCGCAGGCTCGTCCGGCGCCTGGAACGCCGGCAGGAACGCAGCCCAGGCGACGGCCAACAGCAGGCTGACCAGCATCAGAGCGGCCAGCGGACGCGGCGGGCGGCGGGTCACGCGGGAGCCGGCTCGCGCGCACGCAGTGCGTTGCGCAGCTCTCGCTCGACCTCGACGGCGGCGGCGTCCCAGGTGTGGCCGCGGACGAACTCGAGCCCGAGCTGCGACCGCCGCTTCCACTCGGCCTCGTCGTCGAGCATCCGCTCGAGGCCGTCGGCGATCTCGTACGGGTCGAAGTCCGCGAGCACGACCGGCCCGTCCGGTCCGAACACGGAGCGCACGCTCGGCCGGTCGAGGTCCACGCACGGGAGGCCGCATGCGAGCATCTCCTGGAGGATCAGCGAGTAGTTGGTCAGCGACAGGCAGAGCCCCGCGGTCGCCTCCGAGTACAGCCACGCGAGCTGCTCGTGGGTCGCCACGCCCGCGTACTCGTAATCGAAGGGCGCCTGCGGCGGGCTCGAGTCGCCGAACAGCACGATGCGCACGTCCGGGCGGCGGCGCCGCAGCTCGGCGAGCGCGAGGATGGCGAGCGCCACGCCACGGCGCGGCGTGACCGCGCGCGCGTAGGCGACGACGGTGTCGCGGCGACGGGCGATCGGGTGCGGCATGTAGACGTCGGCGTCCACGCCGTACTGGAACGTCTCAGCCGTCCCGCCGTAGCGGTTTACGTACACGTCGCGCAGCCACGGGCTGCCGGCGATGCCGTACAGGCCCAGTGAGTAGCTGCGCTCCGCCCACTCGGCGTCGACGGACGTGGCGAAGAACTCGGGCTCGTGGTCGTTGATGAGGTAGGCGCGGGCGCGGCAGCCGGTGAGCTCGAGCGCCGGGTAGACCGTCTGCCAGCCGGTGGCGACCACGACGTCGGCGCCGAACCAGTCGTCGAACCCCTTGAACACCGGAGCCTTCACCGCCGCGAAGTGCTCGACGATGTCGCGCCTCAGCACCGCCGCGCCGTCCTGCGCACGATGGCCGAACAGGTCGTGGACCCACAGCGAGCACGTATGGCCCATCCGCTCGAGGCGCAGCACGAGCTGGAAGATGATGTTGTGGCCGCCCGACCCGATGTTGAACGGCGGGATGGCGAACGCGATGTGCAGCCGGTCACGGTCGGCCATGCCCGCATACGGGTCGAGCAGGGGCGCGGGGCCCTCCTTGAGGACGCGCGCCATCACCGCGTACGGGTGATGGTCCTGCGACGACGTCTCGTGCCGCAACGGCGGCAGCGCCGCGACGGGCGGGAGCGCGCGGTTCTCACGCCCCTCCAGCGACAGCGCGCGCTGCAGTCGCGGCGGCATCGCCTGGGCGCGCGAGCCGAGCACGGCGAACACCTTGCGCCCACCGTGGTGAACCACCGAACGGGCGGTCCAGCGCGCGATCTCGCCACCGTCGGCGCCGTGCTCGCGCAGGTAGCGACGGTCGGCGCCGACCTGGTCACGGATGCCGCGCAGGGATGAGCGCGGCGCCAGCGGCTCGACGTGGTCGATCGTCTCTCGGAGTCCGCGGTACTCGTCGAAGTAGCGGCGCATGAACTGCGCGGGCGGGTAGTCGTGCGCGTGCAGGACCGCCGCGCGCGGGTGGTAGACCTTGCGCCAGCGCGGATGGCGGGCCAGGGCCTTGCCGAACGCCTGGTCCTCGCTGTACGGGACGTCGGCGAAGCGGATCTCGTCCCAGCAGGCGCGGCGGTAGGCGGCGTTGACGTTGGACAGGAACGTCGGGTCGTCCGCTCCGTAGACGCGCGGCGGCGCGTCGGCGGCCGCGAACGTCGCGAAGAACTCCGTCAGCTCGCGCGCGATCATCGGAGTGGTCTCGGGGCGCGGAAGATGCGGGCCGAACACCACGCCCACGTCGGGCGCCAGCACGAACCCGTCGCGCAGCGCGTCCAACCAACCGGCGACCGGCGTGGCGTCCTGCGTGAGGAACGCGATCACGTCACCGGTCGCCCGCTCGGCGCCGAGGTTGCGTGTCGGGCCGTGGCCGAAGCGCGCGGGGTCGATGCTCACCACCTCTGCTCCGGCGGCGCGGGCGATCGCGACCGAGTCGTCCCGCGAGCCCGAGTCGATCACCAGGATCTCGTCGACCTCTTCGCGAGCCAGCGCGTCCAGCAGCTCGCCCAGGTAGCGCGACCCGTCCTTGACGGGCACGACGACGGTGACCGTCTCGCTCATCGCCGCAGGCGGCGCCGCACCCTTCCCGCCACACGACGCGCGCGGCGGGCGTGCTCCAGCAGCTGGAGCGCCCAGCGTCCGCGGCGCTGCTGCATCACCGCGTCAAGGTCGATCTTCCAGCGCTCGAGCCAGTACACGCGATCCTCGGCGGCGGCGACCGCGGCGTTGGCGCGCTCGGCGCGATCGGCGAGCTCGGCCTCGAGCTCGGTCACACGGGCGCGCAGCCGTTCGACCTCGGATTCGTGCTCCACCGCGACTCCTGGCACGGGCAGCAACGTAGCAGGGGCTGCCGTGCTATTCATGGCGCGATGCCCCCCCGTCGCGCGGGCGCTCCGCGGCTGATCGAGTGGACCGGCGAGCGCCTCGTGCCGTGGGCGCCCGACGCCCAGACCGTCTACGAGCACCTGCACCGCTACCTGTGGGCGCAGCCGCTGATGGCGCGCCGCCGGGTGCTCGATCTCGGCAGCGGCGAGGGGTTCGGCGCGGCGCTGCTTGCCGACCAGGCGGCCTCCGTGACGGGCGTCGACATCGACGAGCGCACGGTGGAGCACAGCCGCGCGAACTATCCCGGCATCGACTTCGCGGTCGCCTCGGCCACCGACCTGTCGGCGTTCGCGGACGCGTCGTTCGACGCGGTCGTGACGTTCGAGCTGATCGAGCACGTCGCCGACCAGGAGCGCGTGCTCGCCGAGATCGCGCGCGTCCTCGCGCCCGACGGCCTCGTTGTGATGTCGACACCGGAGCGCCAGGCCTACTCGGAGGACCGCGACTTCGTGAACCCGTATCACGAGCGCGAGCTGACCCAGGACGAGTTCACGGCGTTGCTGCGGAGCCGCTTCACCAACGTGTCGCTGTTCGCTCAGGGTGCGATCACCGGCTCGCGGATCGAGGCGCTCGGCGAGCCGGCGGACGCCGGGCATCAGGCGCTCCCGGTCGAGCGGGTGGACGAGGACTGGCGACTGGCCGGGTCGCCGCAGCCGCTGTACATGGTGGCGCTCGCCTCGAACGCCGAGCTGCCCGCCGTGGTCGGTGAGTCGACGCTGTTCGATCGCGGGCTCGAGCTGCTCGCAGAGCGCCAGGCGACGGTCGACGCGCTTGTTCGGGAGGTCGACGACCTCAACGAGCACGTTGCGGCGGAGCTGAGCGCCAAGCAGGCGCAGGTGGTCGCCGAACGGGCGCGGGCGCAGCGCGCGGTGGACGAGGCGCGGCGGGTGCAGGAGTCCATCGCCTGGCGCGCGCTCGAGCGCGCGCGCGGGCTGGTCTACGGCGTCATCGGCGAGGACTCGGCGCTCGCCCGGCGACTCCGGTCGCTCATGAACCGGCTGTTCCGCGTCTTGCGCTAGAGGTGCTCGGCGATCCGCGGCGCCGCACGGCTGAACGTGCGTGCGCCGAGGACGAAGACCAGCACGACGACCGTGAGCGGGATCAACAGCCACACGTCGCCGCCCATCACCGCTGCTGTGGTGGGCGCCTGCGAGTCCACGACGGCGTGCCGCACCTGCGTGAGGATCGCGGCGATCGGGTTGAACAGGTATGCGCGCTGGTAGTCGTCGGGCACCATCGTCGCGACGTACAGGATCGGTGACGCGTAGAAGAGGATCTGCGTGGAGACGTCCCAGATGGGTTGGACGTCCCGGTATCTGACATACAGCACCGCCAGCACCATGCCGGTGCCGGTCGCGAGCACGGCCAGCGCGGCGATCAGCAACGGCAGCTCGAGCCAACCCCAACTCGGGTAGACGCCCGAGCCGATCGCGAAGACGATGACCGCGACGAGCGTCGCCCCGAGGTTGAGCAGCGAGGTGAGCATCGTGCTGAGCGGGATCACGAGCCGCGGGAAACGCATCTTGCGGAGCAGGTTCTCACGCGCGATCAGCGAGCCGACAGCGGCGGAGGTCGCCTCCGCGAAGAACTGGAACAGCACCATCGAGAAGAGGATGCAGACGCCGTAGTTGCGCACGCCGTTGCCGACGCTGGCGATCTCCGTGAACACGATGTAGATCACGCCGAAGAAGGCGAACGGGCGCGCCAGCGTCCACACGTACCCGAGCGCGGACCCGTAGTAGCGCAGCTTCCAGTCGGTCACCGCCAGCGTCCACGTCAGGCTCCAGAAGCGGCGAGTGTCGTCGCCGATCAGCAGCGACCGGTGGCGGGCCGAGGTGGTCGTCATCGGCGGTCGATCTCGATCGAGTGCGGCGGGTCGAAGATGCCGCCGCAGCTGACCGTGGCGTGCACGATCAGCTGCGCGAGGTCCTCGCGCAGGTCGAGCGCCGCGTCGCCGAACCCGGCCCGTGCGATCCACGGGGTCATCATGTAGAGGCTCGGCGCCATCAGGTTCTCCAACGTCACGCGTACCGTGATCGTCTCGCCGGCCGCGAAGTGCCCGGTCGGCACACCTCGGAAGTCGGTGCGCGTCGCGAAGATCGTGTGGCCGACCTGGTTGCGTAGCGCCAGACCGATGATCGGCTCGTCGAGATCCGTGTGGATGCGGATCTGCATCGCGGCGGTCAGCGTCACGTGCTGGCCGACCGATGTGATCCGCTCGCCGGCCTCGTCCTCGAACCAGGCGGTGGTGATCTCGGCCTCGGCCTGATCGCCGTACCGAAGGGCATCGTCGGCCTCGTGCACGACGCGGCCGAAGTTGATCTCGTTGTAGGCGCGGGCGACCTTGTGCGGATCGCCGATCTCGAGCATGCGGCCGCGCTCGATCAGCATCGCGCGGTCGCAGAACCGCTCGACGGCCGCCATGTCGTGGGTGACGAACACGATCGTGCGGCCCTCGGCCTTGAGCTTGTGGAACTGCTCGAAGCACTTCTGCTGGAACGCGACATCACCGACGGCGAGCACCTCGTCGATCAGGAGGACGTCGGCGTCGGTCTGCGTGGCGACCGAGAAGGCGAGCCGCACGTGCATGCCCGACGAGTAGTTCTTGAGCTTGAGGTCGAGGAAGTCCTCGAGCTCGGCGAAGGCGATGATGTCGTCGAAGCGCTCGCGCGCCTCGCGTCGTGTGAGCCCGAGGAGGATCGCGTTGATGAGCACGTTCTCGCGCGCCGTCAGGTCCATGTTGAAGCCGACGCCGAGCTCGATGAACGGCGACAGCTTGCCGGCCACCGAGATGTCGCCGTGGTCGGGCTCGTAGATCCCGGCGAGGCACTTGAGCAGCGTGCTCTTGCCGCTGCCGTTGCGGCCCACGATGCCGAAGAACTCGCCGCGCGGGATCGTCACCGACACGTCGCCGAGCGCTCGCAGCTCATCCGCCTCGCGCGACCGAAACGGGTGCAGCGCCCGCTCCTTGAACGTCGAGTAGCGCTGGCGCGGCAGGCGGAACGTCTTCGAGACACCGGCGACGGTGACCGCTGCCGGGCGGTCCGGAGCCTCCGGCGCGTGCTCCGGCGAGGACGTGTCGAGCATCGGCGCCAGTCTAGATGGCGGACGTTCGGCCTTAGCGCCGCCGCACGGCACGGAGCGGCGCGGTCAGCCGCCAGCTCTTGGAGTGCTCGATGGTGGCGAGCTTCGCGGCAAGGCGCTCGCGCTCGCGCCGCTCTGCGTCCAGTTGCGCGACCTGGCTCTCGAGATCCGCGAGACGCGCCGCCAGGCCACTCCGGGCGAGTGGCTCGCGGAGCCCGTCCACGAGCGCCTCCACCTCGGCGTCGCGGCGTCGCTCCCAGGCGTCGGTACCAGGCTCACCGCCGAAGATCTCGGCGGCGATGGCCGCCTGGAGCGCGATCGTCTCCTCGAGCGGCGCCAGCTCGTCGACGCCCGCGGCCGTTGCGAGCTCGCCGATCAGCTCCGCCCGTGTCGTGCTCTGCCACCGCTCCGGCACGGTGCGGTCGGCGAGAGCCAGGGAAGTCAGCAGAAGGCCACGCCACAGCACCAACCGCGGGTCCATCGCGCGCAGCGCGAACTCGGTGTCGACGGGCACGAGCTCGCCGTCGACGACGACCATGTTGCCGGGCCAGTGGTCGAACGGCACGTCGCTTCCCGCCGCGGCGAGGTCGGCAACGAGGCGTTCGCGGTAGCGATGCAGCCAGACGGCGAGCTCGTTGTCGTCGGCGTCGGCGAGCAGTTCGATCAGCGCGATCCCGTCGCGGTAAGGCTCGACGTCGCAGCGCTGGACGAGATCGGTGCTCGTGTCGCCGGCACCGAGCGGCTGGCGTTGCAGCTTGATGCCGGCCGAGGTGGCGACGACGCGGCTCTCGGTCGCGAACCGACGGCGGCGACCGGCGGAGTAGAAGGCCGCGAGCAGGTCCGCCGGCCATAGCGTCTGCGCGCCGTCGCGTCCTGCGAGCACCAGGAACGAGTTGGCGAACTCTATGCCGATCCCGTTGCGGACGAACCCCTCCCAAAGGCGGTACTCGTCCATCGTCGGGACCGACCGGAAGTTCGGATGCGGTGGCGTCGGGAACCGCGGGACACGCCAGGCCAGTGGGCGGGCTGGACTCTCGAGGAGCGCCTCCGAGAAGACGAGCCGCGGCAGGCGATAGTCGGGGAAGACACCGAACGTGCTGGGTTGCAGGCCGGCGGCCGCAAACAGCGCTTCGAGTTCCGCGCGCGCAAAGGTGCGGGCCGGGTACGGCTGCGGATGGTCCTCGGGTCCTTGGAACAGCCGCCCGCTGTGATCGTCCGGGTGGCCGGCGAAGTAGCGGACGCCGAGGCGGTTCTCGATCGCGCAGGCGATGTGGCCGCCCGGGCGCAACCGGGCCGCGAGCTCGCCGAGGAAGCCAACTCGCGCGTCGTGGCCGCGCCAGCCGCCCACGTACTCGAGCACGCCGACAAGGACGATCAGGTCGTAAGCCGGCTCGGCCGGGATCTTGTCGATCTCGCCGACGACGACGCGGGCGGAAACGACGCCGGCCAACCGCAGGCCGGCAAGGCGGGCACGGTCCGGGTTCGGTTCGAGCGCGTCGACGACACCGCAGCGCCCGGCGAGCGAACGCGTGACGGCACCGCACCCTGCGCCGACCTCAAGGACGCGCAGGCCGGCGTTGAGGTCGAGTGCGCGCAGCAGATGGCCGCGTTCGCGCGCGCAGTCGAAAACGGCCGGGCCGTCACCCGCGAGCTCGGCGAGCTCGTCGCTCATGTCCGACAGGTCCTCGGCGGCCTCGAGCACCCGGGCGGTGTGGTCTTCGCCGCCGTGCTGCCAGCGGCTCGGCGAGTCGGTGCCGTCGCTCATCCGACCTGG
>CAVUFC010000008.1:0-11082 GCA_963740605.1 uncultured Solirubrobacteraceae bacterium
CGCGCGATAGTCCAGCGTCGTGAGGATGTCGCCGTTCATGGCCAGGAACGTGCCTTCCAGGCGAGGCACCGCCCGCAGCGCGCCGGCGGTGCCCAAGGGCTCCTCGGCCTCCCAGTGCCATTCCAGGTTCATGTGCTCGGGCAGCACCGTGCCCTCGTTGAAGTACACCCGGATGAGCTCGCCGAGGTGACCGACGCAGAGATCCACCTTCTGGAAGCCGGCGGCGGCGAGCTGGCGGAGAATGATCTCGAGGATCGGCCGGTCGCCGATCGGCAGGAGCGGCTTGGGCAGAATCGTGGTGTACGGCCGGAGCCGCATTCCGAATCCACCGGCGAGCACCACGGCCCTCATCGACGCGGCAGCCTAACGGTACGCTGGCCCGATGCCCGACTGGCGGGTCCCGCTTGCCGACGTCGTCGTCCCTGAGCACGACATCGGCGTCGTCGCTGACGTGTACCGGTCCGGCTGGCTCAGCATGGGCCCGCGGACGGCCGAGTTCGAACAGGCGCTCGCCGAGTACACCGGTGCGAAGCACGCGTTCGCCGTCGCGAACGGCACGGCGGCGCTGCATCTGATCTGCCTGGCGGCCGGCCTGGGCCCGGGCGACGAGGTGATCGCGCCGTCGATGACGTTCGTCGCCAGCGTCAACGCGATCGCCTACACCGGCGCGCAGCCGGTATTCGCCGACATCGGATCGGTACGCGAGCCGTGGATCACCGCGGAGACCGTTGAGGCCGCGCTGACGCCGCGCACCAGGGCCGTGATGGTCGTCGAGTACGGCGGTCACCCCGGCGAGATCGAGGCGCTGCGCGCCCTCTGCGGGGAGCGCGGCATCCTCCTGCTGGAGGACGCGGCGCACGCGATCGGGATGCGCACCGGCGGCCGCCACCTCGGGACGTTCGGCGCCGCCGGCGCGTTCTCGTTCTTCTCCAACAAGAACCTCGCGGTCGGCGAGGGCGGCGCGGTGGTGACCGACGACGATGAGCTGGCCGAGCGCGTGCGCCTGTTGCGGTCGCATGGCATGACGACGCTCACCTGGGACCGCCACCGAGGCCACGCCACGGGGTACGACGTTGTCGCGCTCGGCTTCAACTACCGCATCGACGAGCCACGCGCAGCGCTCGCTACCGCCAGGTTGGAGCGCCTGGACGAAGAGAACGAGCACCGTCGCGCACTCGACCGCCGCTACCGCGAGGCGCTCGCCGGTATCGACCGCGTCGAGCCGACCGCCGAGCCCGCGCTGCACATCTTCACCGTCGTGGTCGACGAGGACGTCGATCGCGACGCGGTCCGCGAGGCGCTGGCCGAGCGCGGCGTGCAGACGAGCGTGCACTACCCACCCGTCCACCGCTTCTCGATCTACGCCGACGGCGCCCCCGATCTGCCGTTGACGGACTCTTATGGTGCGCGTGCCACCACGCTTCCGCTGTTCGCGACCATGACCGCGGCGCAGCAGGATCTGGTGCTCGCGGCGCTGGATGACGCGTTGCGCGCGGAGCGTGTTCTGGATCAGATCACGTAGTGATCGGTCCGGTAGCGGTCCGCGTTCGAGCTGACCCACTCGAGCGTCCGCGAGAGGCCCTCGCGCAGGTCGATCTCGGGCCGCCAGCCCGTGAGCTCCGCGGCGAGTGCCGGGTCGGAGATCAGGCGCTCGACCTCGCTGTTCGCCGGCCGGACGCGGTCGGGGTCGAGGTCCGCCGTGAGCTCCCGGCCGAGCAGCTCGCCCACGAGCTTGACGACCTCGCCGACCGAGACGTCGTCGCCCGTGCCGAGCTGGATCGTCCGGCCGACCGTGGCGGGGGCCTCGGCGGCGGCCAGGAACCCGGCCACGGTGTCGGTGACGAAGGTGAAGTCGCGCCGCGGGCGCAGCGATCCGAGGCGCACCGGCCCGGTCAAGGCCTGGGAGATGATCGTCGGGATCACGGCCCGGGCCGACTGGTGAGGACCGTAGGTGTTGAACGGGCGCAGGACGCACACGGGCAGCTCGTACGTGCGGTGCCAGGCGTCCATCAGCTTGTCGGCGGCGACCTTGCTCGCCGCGTACGGCGACTGCGGCTCCAATGGATGATCCTCGGCGATCGGCACACGCTGCGCGCTGCCATAGACCTCGCTCGTCGACGTGTGAATCACCTTCCCGGCCCCAACCCGCAGGGCGGCCTGGGCGACGTTGAGCGTCCCGAGCACGTTCGTCTCGAAGAAGTCACGCGGGTTGACGAACGAGTACGGGATCGCGACCTGGGCGCCGAGGTGGAAGATCACTTCGGCGCCGACGGCGACACGCTCGACCGACTCCACGTCGCGCAGGTCACCGAGCGCGACGTCCACGTCGCGCGTGACGGAGGCCGGCAGCCAGTCGAGGGTGCCGCGCTCGTTGCGCGAGTTGTACCGGACCAGCGCGCGTACCTGAGCCCCCTCGTGGACGAGCCGCTCGACGAGATGGCCGCCGATGAATCCGCCGGCGCCGGTGACGAGCACCGATCGTCCGCCTAGGCTCCCCGTGCTCAAGACAATTCCTCGACCTGCCTGAAGGTCACCGTCCGCGGGTCTGCCCCGTCGCGGACGCTGTCGTGCCAGGAGACGGTAGCGTCGAGCGCGGCAGCGAGGTCGAGGCGGGGCTTCCAGCCGAGTTGCGCGCGCGCCTTTGACGCGTCAAGCCGCAGCGTCGGCGCCTCGATGCCGTCGTCGGGCGGGACCACCTGCACGTCGAGCGGCCAGCGCGAGCGGACGCGGTCGACGATCCAGCGCACGGTCTCGGCGTCGTCGGGGCCAAAGTTCCACGGCGCCGCCCAGTCGGCCGACTCGGCGAGGCGCTCGGCCAGGACCAGGTAGCCGGCCAGCGGGTCGAGCACGTGCTGCCACGGCCGCACGGCCTCGGGGTGGCGCAGCACGACCGCTGCGCCCGAGTCGCGCGCACGAACGAGGTCGGGCACCAGGCGGTCGCGCCCCCAGTCGCCGCCGCCGATCACGTTGCCCGCCCGTGCCGTCGCCACGCGCACCCCATGCGTCTCCCGCGCGGCGGCGGCGACGAGCTCCTGCGCGGCCTTAGAGGCCGAGTAGGGGTCGCTGCCGCCCAGCCGGTCGCCCTCACGATGCGGCGCCTGGCCCGGCACGTAGCACTTGTCGCTCGTCACGCACACGACGGCCGCGTCGCGGGCGGCGGCGAGCACGTGCTCGGTACCGATCACGTTGGTCGCGTACGTCGCCTCCGGGTCGGCGACCGCCACGCGCACGATCGGCTGCGCGGCGAGGTGGAACACGATCTCCGGCCGCGCCGCCGTGACCGCGTCCGCGACGGCGGCGGAATCACGGATGTCGCCGCGCCGGTCGTCGCACACCTCGCCGACGCGCGCGAGTGCGAACAGCGACGGGTCGCCGGGCGGCGGTCCGGAGAAGCCCGTCACGCGTGCGCCGAGCGTGTGCAGCCACAGCGTCAGCCACCCGCCCTTGAAGCCGGTGTGCCCGGTCACGAGCACCCGGCGGCCGGCCCAGAACGAGCTCAGAGGGCGGCCAGCCACCGCGCCGTCGCCTCGATCCCCTCGCGCGGGCCGATCTGCGCGCGCCAGCCGAGCAACCGCTCGGCCTTCTCGACCGACGGCCAGCGCCGCTGCACGTCGACGGTGAAGCTCGGCACGTGCTCGAATTCGAGCTCGGCCGGGTCGTTGCCGCACGCCTCCCAGCACAGCCGCGCGATCTCCGCGACGGTCAGCTCCTCGGACGCCGAGATGTTGAAGTCCTCGTTCTCAGCGGCCGGCGAGGCGGTCGCCGCGACGATCCCGGCGGCGATGTCGTCGATGTGCGTGAGCGTGCGGGTCTGCTCGCCGGAGCCGAAGATCGGGAGCGGCCGGAGCCGCTGCAGCGACTTGCGCAACAGGTCCGGCACCGCGTGGGCGATCCCCGGCTCGTCCTCCGGCATCTCGCCAGGCCCGTACGCGTTGAAGGGCCGGCAGATCGTGAACGGCAGCCCGTGCTCGGCGTGCGCGGCGCGGCAGTAGACCTCGCCGGCCAGCTTCGACCACCCGTACGCCGACTGTGGCGGCGGGCAGTCCGGGAGGTACTCCTCGGTCGTCGGGAACTGGTCGGCGCGCTCGAACACCATGCTCGAGGACACGTACGTGAGGCGCTCGACGCCGGCATCCAGCGCCGCGCGGAAGACCGCGTTGTAGAGCGCGTGGTTGACCTCGGTCAGCGTGAACGGGAGCTTGTGGAAATTGGCGATGCCGCCGACGATCGCGGCCAGGTGGATGACGTACGTGCAGTCGTGGATCGCTTCGCGCGCCTGGTCGATGTCGCGCAGGTCGCCGGTGTGGATCGAGGCGCCCTCGCGCATCCAGCCCGGCGCGGGCCGCTGGTCGGAGACGCGGACCTCCCAATCGGGATCGCCGAGCAACCGCCGGACGACCGCGCTGCCGATGGTCCCGGCACCGCCTGTGACGAGGACGCGGCTCACGCCCGCAGCGCGGCGATCTCGTTCGCGTAGGCGAAGACCTGGGCGGCGCCGAACGCGTTCCAGGGATCCACGACGAGGCAGTCGGCATTGGCGCGGTCGGCGATCAGCGCCAGCGCCTCCGGCCGCTCGAACGCGCTGTGGTTGGTGGCGACGATCACGGCGTCGGCTTCGTCGACCGCCTGCTCGAAGGTTGCGCTCGGGGTCGCCACCACGGGGTCGTGGACCGCGACGTCGGCCAGCTCGCGCTCGAGCAGCCGTACCAGCTTGTGCGAGAGCGAGTCGCGCTCGTCGTCGGTGTCGCGCTTGAAGGCGAGGCCGAGGACCGCCACCTTGCGCTCGCGCAGCGACCCGCCGAGCCGGCGCTTGACGCCATCGACGAGGAACAGCGGCACGCTCTCGTGCACGCGCGAGACGCCGAGCAGCATGCCCGGGGCGTTCGACTTCTCCTCCGAGAACGTGAAGTCCTTGCGCAGGCAGGTGCCTCCCGTGAGTCCGGGCATCGCCATCCCGCCGCGTGGATAGTCGCGGTTGATCAGCTCGATGACGTCGAACACGTTCGCGCCGTACCGCTCGCAGTCCATCATCAGCAGGTTCGGGAGCGCGAACGTCGTGTAGCGGAGGATGTTGGTCCAGATCTTCGCGAGCTCGGCCTCCACCGGCGTGGTCGTCACGATCGGCGCGCCGAGGGATTCGAACAGGCGCGCGGCACGCTCGGACGACCCGTCGCCGACGCCGCCGACAATGCACGGCAGCGTCCCGATCTCGGCCATGAAGCGATCGGCGGCGATCCGCTCCGGCACGTGCGCGACGAACACGTCCTCGCCCGCCGTGAAGCCGCGCTGCTTCTCCAGATAGCCGGCCACGAACTCGGTGGTGCCGGGAGCGACGGTCGATCGCAGCACGAGCAACTGGCCGGTCGTGAGCACCGGCAACAGGTCGTCGAGCACCGCGCGGATGTCGCCGAGGTCGATCTCGATGTGGGACCGCGCGGGCGTCCCGAGCGTGAGCACGATCGCCTTGGAGCGCCCTGCGTCTGTGGCGCGTGCGCTTACATCAAGCTCGACGCGGGCCAGCAGCTCGTCGGTCCCCGGCTCCTTGAACGGCATTCGCCGCGACCGCACGGCCTCGAGCAGGTCGGGGTCCTTGTCGACGCCGAGCACGCGCAGGCCGGCGTCGGCAAACGCGAGCGCGAGCGGCAGACCAACGCGGCCCAGGCCGATGACCGAGACGTCGTACACGGCCCTGGAATCTAGCGGCGCCGGAGGCGCTGCCGCGCCCACTGGAGGGCGAAGCCGGCGACGAAGCGCGGGTTGTAGCGCAGGTAACGGCGCCACAGCCGGCGCGGCTCGTGGGCGAGGCGGAACACCCACTCGAGGCCGTGCCGCTGCATCCAGGCGGGCGCCTGCGGGATCAGGCCGCCGTGGAAGTCGAACGCGGCGCCGACGCCGACGAGCACGCAGCGTGGCAGCCGTGCGCTCATCGCGGCCATCCACAGCTCCTGCTTCGGGACGCCGATCCCGACCCACACGACCTCGGCGCCGGATCGCTTGATGTCGGCGATGACGTCGGCCGTCTCGGCCTCGGTGAGCGCACGGAACGGCGGCGCGTGGCCGCCGACGATCTTCAGGCCTGGGTAGCGGAGCCGCAGGTTGCGGGTGAGCTGCACGAGCGCGCCGTGGTTGCGGCCGCCGTACAGGTACATGCGCCGGCCGGTGCGCGCCGCGCGCTCGCAGGCGCGGTCCATCAGGTCAGGACCGTACACGCGGTCGTCGATCTCGTGGCCGAGTGCCTTGAGCGCCCACACCAGTGGCTGGCCGTCGGGGACGACGAGGTCGGAGCCGAGAACGGCCTCACGCAGCTTGGGATCGTCCTGCGCCGCCATCACGAGGTGCGTGGCGGATGCGCAGACGTAGCCGCCCGCGCCGCGGACGACGGTCTCGTCGATCCAGTCCAGCGTTCCCTCGTAGTCGGTCAGCGCGAGCGGAACGCCGAGGACCTCGGCGGTCTCAGGCGCCTGGGGAGCGAGCTCGACGGCCGGGGCCGGGGAGGTGTGGGTGCGGTCCATTCGTTCCTACCAACGCGCAAGCGCGCGCATTGGAGCGGTTTTGCCCGCAGCGACAGTGTATGAATCCCTGATGTCTCGCCGCCCCACGGGGGTCGTCCGGGGCTGTGCCGTGCTGCTGGCCGGGTGCTCGTGGACGGAGCCCGACAAGCCGAGCTGGGCGAGCGCCGACTGCAGCTCGTTCGCGGTGCCGCGCGAGCTCTGGGACGGCACGAAGGCGTACGCCGAGGGGACGAAGGTGACGAACCGCCAGCTCATCGCCGACCGACTCGTCGAGTGCGGCGTACTGGATCGGGGACGAGCGCAGCCTGTTCGCCGTGGACTCGGGAGAACCTCTACATCACCTTCGACAGGTGGCGCCGGGGACGGAGCGCCGAGATCGGCCATGGGTGGGCGCAGTAGACTGGCGCGGCGATGCCGACCGAACGCCCACTGCGGGTCGCCGTCGCCGGGCTGGGGTACTGGGGACCGAACATCGCGCGCAACTTCGCCGGGATGTCGGGCGCCGAGCTCGCGTGGTGCTGCGACGCCGATGACGCCAATCGCGCCCGCGTCGCCGCCGCCTTCCCGAGCGCGCGCTTCACCGCGGACTTCAACGACGTCCTTTCCGACGACAGTGTCGACGCGGTCGCACTGGCCACTCCCGTCCCGACTCACGCCGCGTTAGCGATCCGAGCGCTCGACGCCGGCAAGCACTGCTTCGTCGAGAAGCCGATGGCTCAGTCGTCGGCCGATGCCGAGGCCGTCGTGGCCGCCGCGCGCGCCGCGGGCCGTACGCTGATGGTCGGCCACCTGCTCGAGTACCACCCGGGCGTCATGAAGCTCAAGGAGCTGATCGACGGCGGCGAGCTCGGGCGTGTGCTCTACATCTACGGCAACCGCCTGAACCTCGGCAAGCTGCGTGCGGACGAGAACGCGCTGTGGTCGCTCGGCGCCCACGACGTCTCCGTGCTGCTGCGCCTGGCCGGCGAGGAGCCGTACGAGGTCGAGGCGCGCGGCGAGAGCTACATGCGCGAGGGGATCGAGGACGTCGTCTTCTGCTTCCTGCGCTTCCCGTCCGGCCTCGCCGCCCACCTGCACCTCTCCTGGCTGGATCCGCACAAGGAGCGCCGCTTCACGGTGGTCGGCGAGGGGCGGATGGCGACGTTCGACGACATGGCGCTCGAGGGCAAGATCACCATCTACGACAAGGGCTTCGACGAGCAGGCGGGGCGTGGCTCGTACGGCGAGTACATCACCCGCTCGGGCGACATCTGGAGCCCGCGGCTGCCGAACGTCGAGCCGCTGCGGACCGAGTGCGGGCACTTCGTGGACTCGATCCGGAACGGCACGACCCCGATCTCCGACGGCGAGGCGGGGCTGCGCGTGGTGCGCGTTCTCGAGGCGCTGCAGCAGTCGCTGGACGCCACGCGGCGGGACGGCGTCGCTCGCTCGGTCGCACTCTCCGGCACGTGATCGACGCCCGCACGCTGAAGGTGCGGGCGTACAAGGCGCTGCAGGCGGGCGCCGGCCGTGTCGGGCTGCAGGTCGTGCCGAAGACCTATTACAGCCCGATCCCGGATCTGACCGCGCTGCCGCTCGACGTGTTCGACCGCCGCAGCGCGCTGCGCGGCATCGCGTTCGACCTCGACGCGCAGCTCGCCTGGATCGAAGAGCACCTGGCTGCGGCGATGCAGGAGTTCGAGCCCGCGGCGGAGGTCGTCGACAACGCGTCGTACGGCCGCGTCGGGGCCGACCTGCTGCACGGCGTCGTCCGCGGACTCAAGCCGCGGCGCATCGTGGAGCTGGGCTCCGGGCATTCGACGCTGTTCATGGCCGCCGCCGCCGAGCGCAATCGCGCCGACGGCGCCGAGACTGAGCTGCGGACGTTCGACCCCTATCCCACGGTTGCCCGGCCCGGGCTGCCCGGGCTCGCCGCGCTCGACGCCGTGCCCGCCCAGGACGTGCCGCTCGAGGTCTTCACCGCGCTGGAGGCCGGCGACGTGCTGTTCGTCGACACCACGCACACGGTCAAGCTCGGCTCCGACGTGAACCGGATCGTGCTCGACGTGCTGCCGGCGCTCGCACCGGGCGTGCTGGTGCACGTGCACGACATCTTCCTGCCGTACGAGTACCCGCGCCGGTGGTTCGAGGAGTCGGGGTTCTACTGGGCCGAGCAGTACCTGCTGCAGGCGTACCTGGCCGGGAACCCGGACGTCGAGGTGCTCGCGGCGACATTCGCGCTCTGTCGCGACCGGCCCGACGCGATGGCTCGGCTGGCGCCGACCTGGCGGCCGGGCGCCGAGGCCAGTGCGTTCTGGTTTAGGACGCGCCCGCCAGGCGATCCAGCAGCGCCGCAAGGCGCTCCGCCACAGTCGCGCGGTTGAACGGGGCGAGCGCGGCCGCGTCGACGGGCTGACGCGGTCCGTCGAGCAGCCGCGCGACGGCGCGCGCCACCGCCTCCTCGTCGCCCGGCGGAGCACAGCCGGCGTCGTGGCCGAGCCGCTGCAGGAGCCGCTCGGTCTCGGTGCCCGGGTTGCTCAGCGCGAGCACCGGCGTGCCGATCGCGAGCGCCTCGTAGAGCTTGCTCGGGGCCGCCATGTCGCCGCCGGTTCCCGGGCTGTTGATCACGACCGCTATGTCGGCGTCGCGCACCCGCTCGACAGCGGCACGCCACGGCACCGGCGGCTCGACGACAACCTCGCAGCGAGCGTGCGGCAGCGCCGCCCGGCTGAGCGGGTCGACCGCGCCGACGAGCACGAGCCGTGTGCGCGCCGCGAGCTCGGGCCGCGACAGCGCGCGTATCAGCGTCACCGCGGAACGGTCGCCGTAGAGCGTGCCGGCGTGCACGAGCGTCGCGCGCGCGCCGGCGGTGCGGGCCGGCGCACGCATCTCCAGCAGCACTGGGTCGAACCCGTTCGGCAGGATCTCCAGCCGCGGGGCGATCTCGGGGTGCAGCTCGAGCATGCGGTCCGCGCAGCTCTGGGTCACGGTCACGATCGCGCGGGCGCGGGCGAACGCGCGCTTCTCGATCCGCGCCAGCAGCGTGCCGCCGGCGTCGAAGTAGGGGTTGCCGGCCCAGAGGTCGCGCATCTCGGCCACCAGCGGCAGGGCATCGCCCGCGGCGGTCGCCGCGAACAGCGCCGACGGCGGCGGGCAGGTGGCCCAGACGACATCCGGTCCAACGCGTTCGCGCGCCCGCCGCACGGCGCCCCGCCCGGTCACGGACCACAGTGCGTTCGGCGGGAACGCCTCCGGCTGGATGCCCAGGCGCCGGTACGCCGGGCGCGTCGCGGCGCCCACGGCTCCCATGACCTTCGCTCGCCCCTCGGCCAGCCGGACGGCGCGGGCGTCGGTGCTGGCCGCATTGGCCGTCGGGTTCGGCCGCGCGCTGACCTCCTCGACCGCCCAGCCGTGGCGCGGCAGCTCGCGCTGCAGATACTGCCAGCGCACGCTCCCGCCGCCGCCGTACTCGAGCGGGCGCTGGGTGACGAGCAGCAGCCGCCGCATCACGCCACCTCGCGGTAGACGGCCTCGAGGAGCTCGGCGCTGCGAGCCCAGGTGTAGCGATCGACCACGTGCGCTCGAGCCTGCTCACCCATCCGTCGGCGCCCGTCGGCGCCGGCGTCGACCAGCACGCGCAGCCCGCGCTCGAGGTCGTCGACGTCGCCGGGCGTGACGTGGACACCGTGCTCGCCGTCGCGGCTCACGCCGCGCGCACCGGGCAGGTCGGCGATCACCACGGGCAGGCCGCAGGCCATCGCCTCCAGCTGGACGATCCCGAACGACTCGAGCGACGACGGCATCATCAGGAAGTCGGCGGCGCGGAGGTAGCGCGCCACGTCCTCGTGCGACTGGTCGCCGGCGAAGATCACGCGGCCGCCGGCCGCCTCGGCCTCATAGCGCCCCTGGAGCGCGCCGCCGCCGATCATCAGCAGCGTCAGCCCCTCCACGCGCGCCGCCGCCTCGATCGCCAGGTCGGGCCGCTTGGTCAGGTGCGCGGGGTCGAGCTTGGCGACGAACGCGGCCACGGTGGCGTCGGCGGGGATGCCCAGTGCCGCCCGCACGCCCGGTTCGGTCCCGGGCCGGAACGTCTCCACGTCGACGCCGTTCGGCACCGGGGCGAACGCCCCGGGGCGGCGGCGCAACTCCGCGGCCAGCAGCGGCGCCTCGCGGGCATGCTCCATCGACAGCACGGTCAACCGCGCCGAGCGGCGCAGCGCCGCACGCGTGACGGTCATGTCGTAGCCGGCGAACAGCAGGCCCTTGACGCCCGGGGCCTGCAGCTCGTTGTGGTAGCTGCTCACCAGCGGCGTCCCGGTCCGCAGGCTCGCGGCCAGCGCGGCTTCGGCCCCGAAGATGAACGGCTGGTGCAGGTGGATGACGTCGAAGCCCCGCAGCACCGCCAGCTGCGGGATGAACGGCGCGTTGCCGATCCGCAGCCGCGCGCCGTAGCGGTGCACGCGCACGCCGGCCGGATCGCGCGGCACGCCGGGGTACGACGCGGTGAACACCTCGACGACATGCCCACGTGCCGCCAGCGCCTCGGCCTGGTAGAAGCATGCGTTCCCGGACCCGGCGTAGTACGGCGGGA
>CAVUFC010000009.1:0-119442 GCA_963740605.1 uncultured Solirubrobacteraceae bacterium
CCGGGAACCGGCGGCGACATGGCGGCCCCGAGCAAGCTCTACGAGGCGCTCGCGATCGGCACGCCGGTGCTCGCGCTGAGCAACCCGGGCACCGAGACCGAGCGGCTCCTGCAGCGGCTCGGCCACGACGCCGGCTGTGCTCCGCCGGGCGACGAGGAGGCGGTGGCGCGCGCCGTCGCGCGGCTGCTCGACGGACCGCGTCAGCCCGTCGACGCGGCCGCGCTCGCCCCGTTCAACCGCGCGACTGTGGCGGAGCGCCTTGCGGCGCTGCTGGATCGCCTGGCGGGCGCGTCCTAAACCAGAACGCACTGGCCTCGGCGCCCGGCCGCCAGGTCGGCGCCAGCCGGCCATCACTTCCGGCCGGTCGCGGCACAGCGCGTATAACGCGGCGAGAATCTCGTAGTCCGGGTTCCCGGACAGGTACGCCTGCAGCAGGTACTGCTCGGCCCAGTGCAGCCCCGACTCCTCGAACACTCGCGGGTACTCGTACGGCAGGAAGATGTCGTGAACGTGCACGATCACGCCCGGCGCGAGCACCGGCAGGACGTCAAGCACGATCCGGTTGACGTCGGAGCCCACCTTGACCGTGTGTGTGGTGTCGACGAACAGCACGTCGCCGGCCTCCAGCCGGTGAAGACGTCGAGCGGGACGTCCTGAGCCCGAACGGCCTCGAGCGCCGCGAGCCCGGGGAAGCCCGGCCGCGCGACCGTGGGATACGGGTCGAACATGCGCAGCTCGGTCTCGGCGCCCTCGGCGCGGTTGCGCTCGGCGGCCGCGGCCATGAACAGCGTCGACTGGCCGGAGCCCAGCTCGACGATGCGGCGCGGCTTGAGCCCGCGGACGACGCCATGGAGCAGGTCGGCGCCGACGCGGCCGTAGGAGGCGTTGTCGACCGCCTCCGCCGCGGGCGCGAACTCCTGCATCGCGGCGGCCAGGTGCTGCTCGATCCAGGCGAGCTGCGCGTCGAGGTCGAACGCGATGCCGCGCAGCTCGCTGCGGCGGTCGAACACGTCGGGCGGGAGCGCCTTCAGGTCGGGGATCGGGCTGTAGAAGGTCTTCGGGACGACCTGAAGGCCGACGCGGCCGCGACCGCCTGCAGCGCCCTGAACGCCCGCACCTTCAGCGTGCGGGCGTCGATCACGTGCCGGAGAGCGCGACCGAGCGAGCGACGCCGTCGCGGCGCGTGGCGTCGAGCGACTGCTGAAGCGCCTCGAGCACGCGGACGACGCGCAGGCCCGCCTCGCCGTCGGAGATCGGCGTCGTGCCCTCACGGATCGAGTCGACGAAGTGCTCGCACTCGGTCCGCAGCGGCTCGACGTTCGGCAGCCGCGGGCTCCAGATGTCGCCCGAGCGGGTGATGTACTCGCCGTACGAGCCGCGCCCCGCCTGCTCGTCGAAGCCCTTGTCGTAGATGGTGATCTTGCCCTCGAGCGCCATGTCGTCGAACGTCGCCATGCGCCGCTCGCCGACCACCGTGAAGCGGCGCTCCTTGTGCGGGTCCAGCCACGACAGGTGCAGGTGGGCGGCGAGGCCGGACGGGAAGCGCAGGAAGCAGAAGACGACGTCCTCGATCCCCTCGCGCATGTAGCTCTCGCCGCGCGCCTCGACCTCGTACGGCTCCTCGCCGGCCAGGCGCAGCAGCACCGAGACGTCGTGGGCGCCGAGCGACCACAGCGCGTTCTCGTCGGCGCGCAGCTTGCCGAGGTTCAGGCGGTTGCCGTAGATGTAGAGGACCCGCCCGAGCTCGCCGTCGTCGATCAGCTCCTTGAGCTTCATGACGCCCGGGTGGTACTCGAGCAGGTGGCCGACCATCAGCGTACGGCCGGCGGCGCGCGCGGCGGCCACGACGGCCTCGGCGTCGGCCGACGACTGCGCCATCGGCTTCTCGACGAAGCAGTGCTTGCCGGCCTCGAGCGCTCGGATCGCTAGCGCGGCGTGCGTCGGGACGGGAGTGGCCAGCGCGACGGCGTCGACACTGTCGTCGGCAAGCACCTCGTTGAAGTCGGCGGTGAAGCGCGCGCTCGGGAAGGCGGCGGCGACGCGCGCGCGATTGGCGTCGTCGGCGTCGCAGCACCACGCGAGCTCGGCGCCCGGCATCCCGGCGAAGTTGCGCGCGATGTTCGGTCCCCAGTACCCCAGCCCGGCGACGGCGACCCGCAGTGGGCGTTCGGTCGTCATCGCCGCGCCAGTCTACTGCGCCCACCCATGGCCGATCTCGGCGCTCCGTCCCCGGCGCCACCTGTCGAAGGTGATGTAGAGGTTCTCCCGAGTCCCACGGCGAACAGGCTGCGCTCGTCCCCGATCCAGTACGCCGCACTCGACGAGTCGGTCGGCGATGAGCTGGCGGTTCGTCACCTTCGTCCCCTCGGCGTACGCCTTCGTGCCGTCCCAGAGCTCGCGCGGCACCGCGAACGAGCTGCAGTCGGCGCTCGCCCAGCTCGGCTTGTCGGGCTCCGTCCACGAGCACCCGGCCAGCAGCACGGCACAGCCCCGGACGACCCCCGTGGGGCGGCGAGACATCAGGGATTCATACACTGTCGCTGCGGGCAAAACCGCTCCAATGCGCGCGCTTGCGCGTTGGTAGGAACGAATGGACCGCACCCACACCTCCCCGGCCCCGGCCGTCGAGCTCGCTCCCCAGGCGCCTGAGACCGCCGAGGTCCTCGGCGTTCCGCTCGCGCTGACCGACTACGAGGGAACGCTGGACTGGATCGACGAGACCGTCGTCCGCGGCGCGGGCGGCTACGTCTGCGCATCCGCCACGCACCTCGTGATGGCGGCGCAGGACGATCCCAAGCTGCGTGAGGCCGTTCTCGGCTCCGACCTCGTCGTCCCCGACGGCCAGCCACTGGTGTGGGCGCTCAAGGCACTCGGCCACGAGATCGACGACCGCGTGTACGGTCCTGACCTGATGGACCGCGCCTGCGAGCGCGCGGCGCGCACCGGCCGGCGCATGTACCTGTACGGCGGCCGCAACCACGGCGCGCTCGTGCAGCTCACCCGCAACCTGCGGCTCCGCTACCCAGGCCTGAAGATCGTCGGCGGCCACGCGCCGCCGTTCCGTGCGCTCACCGAGGCCGAGACGGCCGACGTCATCGCCGACATCAAGCGATCCGGCGCCGAGGTCGTGTGGGTCGGGATCGGCGTCCCGAAGCAGGAGCTGTGGATGGCCGCGATGAGCGCACGGCTGCCACGCTGCGTGCTCGTCGGCGTCGGCGCCGCGTTCGACTTCCACGGCGGCCTGATCCCGCAGGCGCCCGCCTGGATGCAGCGGCACGGCCTCGAGTGGGTGTTCCGCCTCGCCCACGAGCCGCGCCGGCTGTGGCGCCGTTACCTGCGCTACAACCCGCGCTTCGTCGCCGGCTTCGCCCTCCAGTGGGCGCGGCAGCGCCTCCGGCGCCGCTAGATTCCAGGGCCGTGTACGACGTCTCGGTCATCGGCCTGGGCCGCGTTGGTCTGCCGCTCGCGCTCGCGTTTGCCGACGCCGGCCTGCGCGTGCTCGGCGTCGACAAGGACCCCGACCTGCTCGAGGCCGTGCGGTCGCGGCGAATGCCGTTCAAGGAGCCGGGGACCGACGAGCTGCTGGCCCGCGTCGAGCTTGATGTAAGCGCACGCGCCACAGACGCAGGGCGCTCCAAGGCGATCGTGCTCACGCTCGGGACGCCCGCGCGGTCCCACATCGAGATCGACCTCGGCGACATCCGCGCGGTGCTCGACGACCTGTTGCCGGTGCTCACGACCGGCCAGTTGCTCGTGCTGCGATCGACCGTCGCTCCCGGCACCACCGAGTTCGTGGCCGGCTATCTGGAGAAGCAGCGCGGCTTCACGGCGGGCGAGGACGTGTTCGTCGCGCACGTGCCGGAGCGGATCGCCGCCGATCGCTTCATGGCCGAGATCGGGACGCTGCCGTGCATTGTCGGCGGCGTCGGCGACGGGTCGTCCGAGCGTGCCGCGCGCCTGTTCGAATCCCTCGGCGCGCCGATCGTGACGACCACGCCGGTGGAGGCCGAGCTCGCGAAGATCTGGACCAACATCCTCCGCTACACGACGTTCGCGCTCCCGAACCTGCTGATGATGGACTGCGAGCGGTACGGCGCGAACGTGTTCGACGTCATCGAGCTGATCAACCGCGACTATCCACGCGGCGGGATGGCGATGCCCGGACTCACGGGAGGCACCTGCCTGCGCAAGGACTTCACGTTCTCGGAGGAGAAGTCGAACGCCCCGGGCATGCTGCTCGGCGTCTCGCGCGTGCACGAGAGCGTGCCGCTGTTCCTCGTCGATGGCGTCAAGCGCCGGCTCGGCGGGTCGCTGCGCGAGCGCAAGGTGGCGGTCCTCGGCCTCGCCTTCAAGCGCGACACCGACGACGAGCGCGACTCGCTCTCGCACAAGCTGGTACGGCTGCTCGAGCGCGAGCTGGCCGACGTCGCGGTCCACGACCCCGTGGTGGCGACCCCGAGCGCAACCTTCGAGCAGGCGGTCGACGAAGCCGACGCCGTGATCGTCGCCACCAACCACAGCGCGTTCGAGCGGCCGGAGGCGCTGGCGCTGATCGCCGACCGCGCCAATGCCGACTGCCTCGTCGTGGATCCCTGGAACGCGTTCGGCGCCGCCCAGGTCTTCGCCTACGCGAACGAGATCGCCGCGCTGCGGGCGTGAGCCGCGTCCTCGTCACAGGCGGTGCCGGGACCATCGGCAGCGCGGTCGTCCGGCGGTTGCTCGGCGATCCCGATTGGGAGGTCCGCGTCTCCGACCAGCGGCCCGCGCCGGGCTGGATGCGCGAGGGCGCCTCGATCCACACCGGCGACCTGCGCGACATCGACCAGGCGCGCGAAGCGATCCACGACTGCACGTACGTCATCCACCTGGCCGCGATCGTCGGCGGCATCGCCAATTTCCACAAGCTCCCGTTCACGCTGACCGAGGTCAACCACGCGCTCTACAACGCGGTCTTCCGCGCGGCGCTGGATGCCGGCGTCGAGCGCCTCACGTACGTGTCCTCGAGCATGGTGTTCGAGCGCGCCGACCAGTTCCCGACGACCGAGGAGTACCTCCCGGACTGCCCGCCGCCACAGTCGGCGTACGGGTGGTCGAAGCTGGCCGGCGAGGTCTACTGCCGCGCCGCGCACGCCGAGCACGGGCTGCCGTTCACGATCTGCCGGCCCTTCAACGCGTACGGGCCTGGCGAGATGCCGGAGGACGAGCCGGGGATCGCCCACGCGGTGCCGGACCTGTTGCGCAAGTCGCTGCAGCGGCTCCGGCCGCTCCCGATCTTCGGCTCCGGCGAGCAGACCCGCACGCTCACGCACATCGACGACATCGCCGCCGGGATCGTCGCGGCGACCGCCTCGCCGGCCGCTGAGAACGAGGACTTCAACATCTCGGCGTCCGAGGAGCTGACCGTCGCGGAGATCGCGCGGCTGTGCTGGGAGGCGTGCGGCAACGACCCGGCCGAGCTCGAATTCGAGCACGTGCCGAGCTTCACCGTCGACGTGCAGCGGCGCTGGCCGTCGGTCGAGAAGGCCGAGCGGTTGCTCGGCTGGCGCGCGCAGATCGGCCCGCGCGAGGGGATCGAGGCGACGGCGCGGTGGCTGGCCGCCCTCTGAGCTCGTTCTGGGCCGGCCGCCGGGTGCTCGTGACCGGGCACACCGGCTTCAAGGGCGGGTGGCTGACGCTGTGGCTGCACACGCTCGGCGCACGCGTGACGGGCTTCTCCGGACCGCCGCCCGGCGACCCGTCGCTGTTCGCACTCGCGCGCGTCGGCGAGGTGTGCGACGACCGGCGCGGCGACATCCGTGATTCCGCCGCCGTCGCGGACGCGGTCACGGCGGCGCGGCCGGAGATCGTGTTCCACCTCGCCGCGCAGCCGATCGTGCGCGTGGCGGTCGCCGACCCGGAGGCGACGTACGCGACCAACGTGATCGGTACCGAGCACGTGCTCGCCGCCGCCCGCGACGCGGCCGTCGTGTGCGTGACGAGCGACAAGTGCTACGTGCCGGGCGAGGCGCCGCATCGTGAGGGCGACCGGCTGGGCGGCAGCGACCCCTACTCGGCCTCGAAGGCCGCGCAGGAGCTCGTCGCCGCCGCCGCGCGGGAGACGCATGGGGTGCGCGTGGCGACGGCACGGGCGGGCAACGTGATCGGCGGCGGCGACTGGGGGCGCGACCGCCTGGTGCCCGACCTCGTTCGTGCGCGCGACTCGGGCGCAGCGGTCGTGCTGCGCCACCCCGAGGCCGTGCGGCCGTGGCAGCACGTGCTCGACCCGCTGGCCGGCTACCTGGTCCTGGCCGAGCGCCTCGCCGAGTCGGCCGACTGGGCGGCGCCGTGGAACTTTGGCCCCGACGACGCCGAGACCGTGCGCTGGATCGTCGACCGCGTCCGCTCGCGCTGGCCGCTCGACGTGCAGGTGGTCCCGCCCGACGACGGCATCGAGGCGCCGACGCTGCGGCTTGACGCGTCAAAGGCGCGCGCGCAACTCGGCTGGAAGCCCCGCCTCGACCTCGCTGCCGCGCTCGACGCTACCGTCTCCTGGCACGACAGCGTCCGCGACGGGGCAGACCCGCGGACGGTGACCTTCAGGCAGATCGAGGAATTGTCTTGAGCACGGGGAGCCTAGGCGGACGATCGGTGCTCGTCACCGGCGCCGGCGGATTCATCGGCGGCCATCTCGTCGAGCGGCTCGTCCACGAGGGGGCTCAGGTACGCGCGCTGGTCCGGTACAACTCGCGCAACGAGCGCGGCACCCTCGACTGGCTGCCGGCCTCCGTCACGCGCGACGTGGACGTCGCGCTCGGTGACCTGCGCGACGTGGAGTCGGTCGAGCGTGTCGCCGTCGGCGCCGAAGTGATCTTCCACCTCGGCGCCCAGGTCGCGATCCCGTACTCGTTCGTCAACCCGCGTGACTTCTTCGAGACGAACGTGCTCGGGACGCTCAACGTCGCCCAGGCCGCCCTGCGGGTTGGGGCCGGGAAGGTGATTCACACGTCGACGAGCGAGGTCTATGGCAGCGCGCAGCGTGTGCCGATCGCCGAGGATCATCCATTGGAGCCGCAGTCGCCGTACGCGGCGAGCAAGGTCGCCGCCGACAAGCTGATGGACGCCTGGCACCGCACGTACGAGCTGCCCGTGTGCGTCCTGCGCCCGTTCAACACCTACGGTCCTCACCAGTCGGCCCGGGCCGTGATCCCGACGATCATCTCCCAGGCCTTGACCGGGCCGGTGCGCCTCGGATCGCTGCGCCCGCGGCGCGACTTCACCTTCGTCACCGACACCGTGGCCGGGTTCCTGGCCGCCGCCGAGGCCCCCGCCACGGTCGGCCGGACGATCCAGCTCGGCACGGGCGACGACGTCTCGGTCGGCGAGGTCGTCAAGCTCGTGGGCGAGCTGCTCGGCCGGGAGCTCACGGCGGACCTCGACCCCGACCGCGTCCGGCCGGCGAACAGCGAGGTCGAGCGCCTGATCTCCGACCCGGCACTCGCCGCGGAGCTCACGGGCTGGCGGCCCGAGATCGACCTGCGCGAGGGCCTCTCGCGGACGCTCGAGTGGGTCAGCTCGAACGCGGACCGCTACCGGACCGATCACTACGTGATCTGATCCAGAACACGCTCCGCGCGCAACGCGTCATCCAGCGCCGCGAGCACCAGATCCTGCTGCGCCGCGGTCATGGTCGCGAACAGCGGAAGCGTGGTGGCACGCGCACCATAAGAGTCCGTCAACGGCAGATCGGGGGCGCCGTCGGCGTAGATCGAGAAGCGGTGGACGGGTGGGTAGTGCACGCTCGTCTGCACGCCGCGCTCGGCCAGCGCCTCGCGGACCGCGTCGCGATCGACGTCCTCGTCGACCACGACGGTGAAGATGTGCAGCGCGGGCTCGGCGGTCGGCTCGACGCGGTCGATACCGGCGAGCGCCTCGCGGTAGCGGCGGTCGAGTGCGCGACGGTGCTCGTTCTCTTCGTCCAGGCGCTCCAACCTGGCGGTAGCGAGCGCTGCGCGTGGCTCGTCGATGCGGTAGTTGAAGCCGAGCGCGACAACGTCGTACCCCGTGGCGTGGCCTCGGTGGCGGTCCCAGGTGAGCGTCGTCATGCCATGCGACCGCAACAGGCGCACGCGCTCGGCCAGCTCATCGTCGTCGGTCACCACCGCGCCGCCCTCGCCGACCGCGAGGTTCTTGTTGGAGAAGAACGAGAACGCGCCGGCGGCGCCGAACGTCCCGAGGTGGCGGCCGCCGCTGCGCATCCCGATCGCGTGCGCCGCGTCCTCCAGCAGGAGGATGCCGCGCTCCCCGCAGAGGGCGCGCAGCGCCTCGATCTCGCCGGGGTGACCGCCGTACTCGACGACCATCACGGCCCTGGTGCGCGGCGTCAGCGCGGCCTCAACGGTCTCCGCGGTGATCCACGGCTCGCGTACCGATCCGATGTCGGCGAATACCGGCTGCGCGCCGGTGTAGGCGATCGCGTTGACGCTGGCGACGAACGTCATCGACGGCGCGATCACCTCGTTGCCCGGGCCCAGGCCGGCCGCCAGGCAGATCAGATGCAGCGCCGCCGTGCCGTTCGCGACGGCGAACGCGTGCTTCGCACCGGTGTACTCGGCGAGCGCCTGTTCGAACTCGGCCGTCCGCGGGCCCATGCTGAGCCAGCCGGACCGGTACACGTCAGCGACGACGCCGATGTCGTGCTCAGGGACGACGACGTCGGCAAGCGGGACCCGCCAGTCGGGCATCGGGCCAGCGTACCGTTAGGCTGCCGCGTCGATGAGGGCCGTGGTGCTCGCCGGTGGATTCGGAATGCGGCTCCGGCCGTACACCACGATTCTGCCCAAGCCGCTCCTGCCGATCGGCGACCGGCCGATCCTCGAGATCATTCTCCGCCAGCTCGCCGCCGCCGGCTTCCAGAAGGTGGATCTCTGCGTCGGTCACCTCGGCGAGCTCATCCGGGTGTACTTCAACGAGGGCACGGTGCTGCCCGAGCACATGAACCTGGAATGGCACTGGGAGCCCGAGGAGCCGTTGGGCACCGCCGGCGCGTTGCGGGCGGTGCCGCGCTTGGAAGGCACGTTCCTGGCGATGAACGGCGACATCCTCACGACGCTGGACTATCGCGCGCTGATGGAGCATCACCACAGCGCGGGCACCGTGCTCACGATCGCGGCCCAAGGCAAGCGGGTGGACATCGATCTCGGCGTGCTGGACATCGCCGACGGCCGCGTTGCCGGCTTCCACGAGAAGCCGACGCTCAATTACAACGTCAGCATGGGCATCTACGCGTACGAGTCGCGCGTTCTCGACTATCTCCCGGACGGTGCGTGCCAATTCCCCGAGCTCGTCCAGCGTCTGCTCGACGCCGGCGAGGCGATCTCGGTCTACCGCTCCGATGACGACTGGTTCGACATCGGGACCATCGGCGAGTACGAGCGCGCGGTCGCCGAGGTCGAGCGCCGCGGCGGTTGGGCGACGTGAGGCGGCTCGACGCTACCGTCTTCTGGCACGAAAGCGTCCGCGACGGGCCAGACCCGCGGACCGTGACCTTCACGCAGATCGAGGAATTGTCTTGAGCATCGGGATCGTCGGACTCGGCTACGTGGGCCTCCCACTGGCCGTTTCCTTCGCAGAAGCAGGCGAGCAGGTGATCGGCGTGGACGTCGACCACGGACGCGTGGCCGAGCTGTCCGCCGGCCACTCGCCGATCGAGGACATCCCGGACGAGCGGCTCCAGGCCGTGCTGGGCTCGATCCAGTTCACGACCCGCACGGTGGAGCTGCACGAGGCGGAGGCGATCCTCGTCTGCGTCCCGACGCCATTGACGCGCAACCGCGAGCCAGACCTCGGTCCGCTGCAGTCGGCCGCGCAGGCGCTCGCCGGGGTCGTGCGGCGTGACCAGCTGATCGTGCTCGAGTCGACGACGTTCCCGGGCACCACGCGCGGGCACATGGTCCCGATGCTCGAGGAGTCCGGCCTGCGCGCGGGCGAGGACTTCGCGCTCGCGTTCTCCCCCGAGCGCGTCGATCCGGGGCGGACCGACTACACGCTGCGCACGACGCCGAAGGTGGTCGGCGGGCTCACACCGGCGTGCACCGAGCGCGCGGTCGAGGTGTACGGGCGCGTCTGCGACCACGTCGTGAAGGTGTCCACGCCCGAGGTGGCCGAGCTCTCGAAGCTGCTGGAGAACATCTTCCGCTCGGTCAACATCGCGCTGGTCAACGAGCTCGCGATCCTCGCCGACCGGATGGACATCGACATCTGGGAGGTCATCGACGCGGCGGCGACCAAGCCGTACGGCTTCACGCGCTTCGATCCCGGCCCCGGCATGGGCGGCCATTGCCTCCCCGTCGACCCGTTCTACCTGGCGTGGAAGGCCCGGGAGTACGACCTCTCGACCGAGTTCATCGAGCTCGCCGGCAAGGTCAACCAGTACATGCCGTACTTCTGCATGGACAAGATCGAGCGGGCATTGAACGACGCGCACAAGCCGGTGCGCGACTCGCGCGTGCTGCTGCTGGGCGTGTCCTACAAGGCCGGCGTCGGCGACATCCGCGAGTCACCGGCGCTGAAGATCATCCAGCTGCTGCGCAAGAGCGGCGCCGAGGTCCGCTACCACGACCCGCACGTGCCCGAGCTGGTCGAGCACGACCTGCGGAGCGTGCCGCTGGACGACCTCGACGTCGATCTCGTCGTGATCGTGACCGCGCATCCGAGCGTGGATCACGAAGCGGTCGTGGAGCGGGCGCCTGCCGTGCTCGATCTCCGGGGCACGACGCGGCACTTGGGCGCGACGCAGCTCTGAGCGCGGGTCCGGGCCCCAGCCAACTGCGGCTGGGTAGGGCGGCGAGAGGTGGACCGTTTCGGCGGTCCCTGGCGCTTTAAGCACCGTATGGGTGCACAAAGCGCCAGCGCCCCCGCGCGGCGGCCGATCCCGCCTCCCTCAATGCCCGGTGTAAACGCTGCGCAGCGCCGCGGCCACCACGGAGGGCGCGAAACGCTCGCGCGCCGTGGCGAGAGATCGTTCGCCCGCATCGGCGTCGCCGAACAGGGCGCGGATGCGATCGGCCAATGCGCCGACGTCGCCGGGCGGATAGAGGCCTTCCGACGGGACGACCTCGGCGAGACCTCCCGCGTGTGCGGCGACGACGGGCAACCCCGCCGCCATCGCCTCCAGGGCGGCCAGCGGCAGGATCTCCGCGTACCGCGACGGCACCACGGCGACGGCGGCGTCGCGGCGGAGGGCGGTGAGCTCGTCCGCGGAGACGCGGCCGGTGAAGCGCACCTCGCCGCCGAGCCCGCGGAGCTCGTCGAGCTGCGGGCCGTCACCCGCGATCACGAGCGGCACGCCGGCGGTCCGGCACGCCTCGATCGCGTCGGCGAACCCCTTCTCGGGCGAGAGCCGGCCCGCGGCGAGGGCGTACCGCCCGGAAGCGGCGCGCGACTCGGACGCGAAGGACCGCTGCACCGACGGGATCACCACCGCGCGGTCGCCCACGGGCGCGCCGAGCTCGCGCAGCCGCCCCAGCGCGAACGCGCTCGGCACGATGAACGCGTCGACGCTCCGCACCAGCCGCCGTTGCCAGAGCGATAGCGCGGCCCCGTAGACCACGCCCTCGGCGAGCGACCCCCGGCACCGCAGCGCCACGCCGGGGAGCGTGTTCCGGCCGTGGCAGCGCGTGCAGTCGGCCCCGCGGGTGAAGCAGGTCCCGACCGCGCACACGAGCCGGTAGTTGTGCAGGTGCAGCACGACCCGCGCCCCGGCCTCGCGCGCCGCCTCCAGCGCCCGCCAGCCGAACGCCGGATGCACGTTGTGCGCGTGCACGACGCGGGCGCCCTCGCGCCGCACCGCGGCGGTCACCGAGTCCGGCTGCAGGCCGCCGCCGAGCAGGCCGAGCGCGGCGCGCGACGAGCGCAGGTGCCCGGAGTCGCGCTCGAGCACGGAGGCCTCCTCGCCCAGCTCGGTCCGGATCAGCCACGCGAGGTCCTCGACCGCGCGCTCCTCGCCGCCGGGCACGCGGTAGCGGTTGTGCAGGAGGAGGATCAGCGGCCCAGCAGGCGGTCGAGCCGCCCTCCCCAGACCACGGCCGCGTGGAACATCGGCGGCATCAGCCGTCGCTGCCAGCGGGAGCGGACGTGTTTGTCGGTGAACCGCGACATCGAGGACGCCATGTGCTCGTCGCGCGACGCGACGACGCCACCCTCGTGCCGCACGCGCACCGTCGGCAGGTAGAGCACGCGGCCGCCCTGGCCGCGGATCCGCCGCAGCAGGTCCTCCTCCTCCTTGAACAGGAAGAACTCGGGATCGAAGCCGCCCGCTGCGTCGAACGCGGCGCGATCGAGCAGGCAGGCCGCGCCGGACACCCAGGCGACGTCAGTGGGCGTGTCGCGGCGGCGGTAGAAGCTGTCGCCGGCCGCCTCGGCGAGCCGGCCGCGTAGGCCGTGCAGCTCGCCGTGGTCGCGCGGGTCGACCGCCCCGCTCGCCGATACGAGCTGCGGCCCGACTGCCGCCACGTCGCCGCCGAGCGCTTCGAGCAGCCGCTCGACCGTGCGCGGCTCGACGATCTCCGTGTCCGGGTTCAAGAACAAGATCGCGGGCGCGTCGTGCAACCCGGCAAGCCGGTTGTGGCCCGCGCCGAAGCCGAGGTTGCGCTCGGCGGTCTCGAACACGACGTCCGGATACGCCGCGGCCAGGGGCGCGAGATCGTCCCCCGACGCGTTGTCGAGCACGAGCACGCGATGGTCGATCTCGGCGAGATCGGAAAGGAGGGTCGGCAAGCACGCCTCGAGGTGCGGGCGCGTGCGGTAGTTGACGACCTGGACCGCGACGTCGAGCGGCACGCCGCCATCATAGGTTCGACTCGTGCCTCGGCCCGTCCTGTTCGTCACGAACCACGCCCCGCCGTTCCGAGTGGGCGCGTTCGCCGCGCTGCATGAGCGCGAGGACGTCGTGTTCGCGCTGATCGGCGGCGACGTCCGCCATGGCGGCGGTGCCGGCGACACCGACCTGCCGTTCCCGGTCATCAGGCCAACCCAGCGCGGCGTGCTGCGCCTCGCCGCCTCCGGACGCTTCCGCGCGGTCGTCGCGGGGCTGTCGGGACGGGTCGCGCTGCCCGCCGCCTACCTCGGCGCCCGCCGCGCGAAGGTGCCGTTCGTCCTCTGGGCCACGATCTGGGAGCACCCCCGCACCCCGGCGCACGCGCTCTCCTACCTGCCGCTGCGCCAGATCTACCGAACCTCCGACGCGATCGTCACATACGGCCCGCACGTGAGCGCCTACGTCCGCACCAAGGCCCCTCGCGGACCGGTCTTCGAGGCGCCCCAGAGCGTCGACAACGTGTTCTGGTCCGGACCATCCGAGCCGATTCGACATGCCGATTTCCAGGCGATGTTTGTCGGCCGATTGGCGCGGGAAAAGGGGGTGGCGGTGCTCCTTCGGGCCTGGCGTTCTTCAGGCCTGTCAGTGCCATTAGCCGCGCTGGTTCTGGTCGGCGGCGGCCCGATCCGAGCCCGGGCCGCCGCCACCAGCGCGGCCATGCTCGCGGGCGAGGCCGATCCGGCGACGGTGCGCAACTTCTACGCGGGGTCCGACGTTGTCGTCATACCGTCCATCCCCACGCGTGACTTCCGCGAGCCGTGGGGGCTGGTCGCCAACGAAGCCTTCAACCAGGGAGTCCCAGTGATCGCGACCGACGCGGTCGGCGCCGCCGCCGGCGGCCTGATCGAGCACGAGCGCACCGGCCTGATCGTCCCCGCCGGGGACGCGGACGCCCTCGCCCGCGCGCTGCTCCGCCTGCACGAGGACCCCGCGCTGCGGGCCCGTCTGGGCGCCGCCGGGCGCGAAGCGGTGCAGGCTTACGACCACGCCGCGTGGGCCGGCGGAATGAGCCGCGCACTCGCCGCCGCAGGCGCCGGACGGCCAAAGGACGGCTGCTAGCGTGGCCTTTTCGATGCTGCGCACCGCCCTCGTCGCGTGCCTGCTGGCCGTCCTCGTGGGCGCGCCCGCGGCGCTCGCCGACAGCACACGCACGAAGATCCTCCAGGAGTGTCAGGACGGTCGCCTGACCGGCGATTACACCTCGCGCCAGATCCGCGACGCCCTGAACAACATCCCGGACGACATCGATCAGTACTCCGACTGCCGGGACGTGCTGCGCAACGTGCTGCTCAACCAGGCCGGCAACAGCGGCAACAACGGCGGTGGCGGTGGCACCGGCGGCGGTGGCGGTGGCACCGGCAGCGGTGGCACCGGCGGCAACACCGGCGGCGGAGAGCCGCTCACGCCATCCACCGATGCAGACCGCAAGGCGCTCGACGCGGCGGTCACGGGCGGCGGCCAGCCGCTGCAGATCGCCGGGCGCAACGTGACGCCCGGGGAGGCCGAAGTCCGCAACTCCCTGCCGACGACGCTGATCGTCGTCCTCGCCCTGCTCGCCGCGGCCGCGGCCGGTGCGATCGCCCCGTTCGTGCGGCGCCACGCCCGGCACCCGCTCACCGCTGTCCGACGTGTCCTCCCTGGCCGACCCGGTTAGCCCCGGCCGCTCACGGCGGCGCACGGTCACGATCCCGGTCCCGGACGTCTCGGGGAGCGGGACGCTCGCGTGCGGCGTCGCGATCGGCATCGCGTTCGCGTCGTTCGCCGCCGCCGGCGGCCTGCGCCTCGAGCGGACCACCAACGTCCTGATCGCGATGATGCTGGCCGGCGCCGCCGCCGTCGCGGCCGCGCTGCTGCGGCGCCCGCGCACGGCCGAGTCCCCGATGTACGGCGGCGGCCCGTTGCTGGCGTTCGCCGTCCTCGCCGTGCTCACCGCGCTCTCGGTGCTGTGGTCGCTCGTCCCGGGCGACTCGTGGATCGAGGCCAACCGCACGCTCGCCTACCTCGCGGTGTTCGCCGGCGGCATCGCGCTGTGCCGGCTGCTGCCCACCCGCTGGGCGGGGATGGTGATGGGCGTCGGCGCCGGCTGCCTGCTCGTGTGCGCGTGGGCGCTGCTGACCAAGGTCTTCCCCGCGTCGCTGGCGCCCGACGAGACGTACGCCCGGCTCCGCGAGCCGTTCGCCTACTGGAACTCGGTCGGCCTGATGGCGGCGCTCGGCGTCCCCCCGATGCTGTGGCTGGCCGCACGCCGTTCCGGCCACGCCGCTGCGAATGCGCTCGCGTGGCCCGCGATGGGCGTCCTGTTCGTGTGCCTGATGCTCTCGTACTCGCGCGGCGCGCTTGCCGCGCTCGTGCTCGGGATCGGCCTGTGGTTCTTGATCGTGCCGCTGCGGCTGCGCGCGATCGCCGTGCTGGCGGCCGGCGTGCTCGGCGCCGCGCCGGTGGTGGCGTGGGCGTTCGCGCAGGATGGCCTGACGACGGACCACGCGCCGATCGCCGCACGCGTCGACGCCGGCCACGAGTTCGGCGCACTGCTGGTCCTGATGGCCGCCGTACTGCTCGCCGCCGGGCTCGCGCTGCACTTCGTCGTCGCCCAGCGCCCGCCCACCCCGCGCACGCGCCGGCTCGTCGGCCGCGCGGCGCTCGGCGTGCTGGTGCTGCTGCCAGTGGTGGCGCTGATCGGGCTCGCGACCGCGGACGGCGGGATCAACGGCCAGGTCTCCAAGGCGTGGCACCAGCTCACCGATCCCAACGCCAAGACGCCGGCCAACACCCCAGACCGTCTCACCGCGACGTCGTCCGTCAGGGCGCGTTACTGGAAGGAGGCGCTCGACGTGCACGCGACATCGCCGTGGCTCGGCACCGGCGCCGGCGGCTACGCGACGATCCGCACGCGCTTCCGCACCGACGCGCTCGCCGTCCGGCACGCCCACGGCTACGTCGTGCAGACGCTCGCCGACCTCGGCTGGGCCGGGCTCGCCGCGTCGCTGCTCGCCGCGATCGCCTGGCTCGCCGCGGCCGCACGGGCGACCGGCGTCCACCGCCGTGCGCGCGGCCTGCCATGGGATGCCGAGCGCGTCGGCATGGTCTCGCTCGCGGTCGTCGTGGTGATCTTCGGCATCCACTCCGCGATCGACTGGACGTGGTTCGTGCCCGCCAACGCCGGTGTGGCGATGCTGTGCGCGGGCTGGGTAGTCGGCCGCGGGCCGCTGCAGGCACGGCTCGCACGCCCCGAAGGTGCCGCCCCGCCACCCGCCGCCTGGCCGCACGCGAGCCGGATCTCGCGCGTCGCGAACAGCGTGCCACCGCTGCACGGCCTCGCCGCCGCACTGGTGATCGTGCTCGCGTTCGCCGCTGCCTGGACCGCGTTCCAGCCGGTGCGGGCCGTGCACGCGAGTGACCGCGCGTTCGACCGGCTCGACCAGGGGCAGCCGATCGCCGCGGCCGAGACCGCCACGATCGCCACCGAGCGCAACCCGCTGTCGGCCGAGCCGCTGTTCGAGCTCGCCGCCATCGACCAGGCGCGCGGCGATCTCAAGGGCGCGGAGGCTGCGCTCGAGAAGGCGGTACGGCTCGAGCCCGCCACCGCCGAGGCGTGGCGGCAGCTCGGCGACCTGCGGCTCAGCGCGCTCAACGACAGCAAGGGCGCGATCAGCGCCTACCAGGCGGCCTATTACCTGGACCCGCACAACCCGGCGTCGACGACCGACCTGCTCGCGGCCAGCCGCGCCGCCCAGGGCACTACCGGCGCACAGCCCACGCCATGAGGCCGGTCCGCAGCGGCGGCAGGCCGCCCCAGGTGCGCACGCGCAGATCCTCGAAGCCCGCGCGGTCCAGCGTCGCCGTCAGCGACGAAGCGGTGTAGAAGCGCAGGTGCTGGCCCATCGGGTCGAAATGGGTGTCGAACCGCGTCAGGCCGATCAGCGCCGTCTTGGCGCGGCCGTGGAACGGCACCGTGACGAGCAGCCGGCCGCCGGGCTTGAGCACGCGGCGCGCCTCGAGCAGCAGGTGCTCGGTGTCGGCGACGTGCTCGAGCACCTCCGAGCACCACACGAGGTCGACGCTCGCGTGGTCGAGCGGGATCGAGCCGTCCGGTTCGAGCAGCCGCAGGTCGGTGCCGGGCGCGTTGCGGCGAGCGCGCTCCAGCGCCGCCTCGGCGATCTCCACGCCGACGGGGTCGGCGCCCGCGTCGCGCAGCGCCGCGACGAAGCGGCCGCTGCCGCAGCCGAGGTCGAGCACGCGCTCGCCCGGCCGCGCCTCGGCGAGGAGGAACGCCCGCCTGCGGTCCCACGCCCACGGCTCGGGATCCTGCGGCGCGTCCGCCCAGAAGGACTCGTAGTGGGCGCGCACCCACCCGAGAGTACGCTGTCGTGGTGCGGCTGCGGCTGATCCGTCATGCGACGGTGCTGCTCTCAACGGGCGGGAAGACGATCCTCGTGGATCCGATGCTCGATCCTGCCGGCGCGCGGCCGCCCGTCGAGAACACGCCGAACCAGCGCAACAACCCGCTGGTCGAGCTGCCCGAGCCGGCCGAGGTCGTGGTCCACGGCCTCGACGCGATCGTCGTCACCCACCTGCACCAAGACCACTTCGACGCGACCGCGGCGGCACTGCTCCCGAAGGACGTGCCGCTGTTCTGCGCGCCTGACGATTCCGACACCCTGCGCGGTCATGGGTTCAGCGACGTCCGCCCGGTCGACGACCGCGTCGACTGGGAAGGGATGGCGATCACGCGGACCGCAGGTGTGCACGGGCCGCTCGGCCCGTCGCCGGGGTTCGTCATCGGATCGCTCTACGTCGCCGGGGACACGGTCTGGTGCGACGAGGTGCGCGCCGCGCTCGACGAGCACCGGCCCGAGGCTGTGGTCGTGAACGCGAGCGGCGCGCGCTTCCTCGAGGGCGGCCCGTTGGTGATGACCGTCGACGACGTCGTCGCCGTCGCCCGCCATGCGCCGGGCGCCCACGTCATCGCGGTCCACCTCGAGGCGATCAACCACTGCCTCGAGACGCGCGCCGACCTCCATCAGCGCCTCCACGAAGAAGCCCTCACCAGTCAGGTCACCGTTCCGGAGAACGGCGCCGTGGTGCCGCTGCCCTGACCGGGCGGCTCGTCCGCGTCGCGAGCGCCCGTGCGCGGGCAACGGCGCTGATGCTTACGTAGTCACGCCCGTCGCTTCACGTGGACCGCGCCCAGTCGAGGCGATCCGCCGCAAGGTGCTCACGCAGACCGCCGCGCGCACGCTGAACGGCGCTGTTGGCAGCGGCGACGCTCAGCGACATGGCGTCGACGCGCGGATCGAGCTCTACCCGGCCGACACGCACGTCTTCCAGGTGTTCTGGTCGTTCCTCCCCGAGGCCGCCGACGCCCTGCAGCAGGCGGGGACCTTCATTCGCGAAGTGCTGGACCACGAGCGTGAGCAGTCGCGCGAGCGCACCTAGCGCGCAGCTCCGGCTGCGGAGCGGCGCCGCGCAACTCGTATGGCCGGCGACCGGCGGCGCCGCCGCCGTTGCGGCTGCCCTCACGATCCGCGCGCGCGATCGCGGCGGGCCGGTCGTCGAGCATCAGGTCCTCATCCACCCGCGCCTCCGCGTCGCACCCGTGCGTGAGACCCAGCTGGCCGGCGTTGCGGCGGCCACCGCGATCGGCGGAGACGAGGACAGCCGCGCCTACCTGGACGGCCTGCGCCGGGCGGGCGTCGGCGTGTGGCAGCTCGACGACGCCGAGCTTCCCCAACACCTCGCGGCGGTCCTCCGGCCGGCCTAGCTCTGGAACGCGCTGTCCCAGAACGCGAGCTCGTGCTCGCTCGACGCCCGGAAAGCGAAGTGCATGCGCCGCCGGCCCGAGCCGGCGACCTCGGCGGCGGCGGCGTCGGTGAGCTCGCGGCACCAGGCGGCGAGCTGCGCGAACTCGTCGCTGGCGTACATCGCGATCCACTCGGCGTAGCCCTCGTGGTCGGGCAGTCCGGCGGCGGCGAGCCGCGAGCCGATCTCGGAGTAGCTCCACATGCACGGGAGGACCGCGGCGACCAGCTCGGCGAAGTCGCCGAGCGCGGCCGTGCGCAGCAGGAAGTCGCAGTAGGCGTCGGTGGCCGGCGCGGTGGTGGTCGACTCGAGCTCCTCAGCGCTGATCCCCCACCGCTGCGCGAACTGCCGGTGCAGATCCATCTCGGACTCGAGCACCGACTGCGCCAACGCCGAGAAGCGGCGCATCCACTCGAGCCGCGGCGCGCGGGCGGCGGCGAGCGCGAGCAGGCGCCCGTAGTCGATCAGGAACAGGTAGTCCTGGCGGACGTAGAAGCGGAACTTGTCCTCGGGCAGCGAGCCGTCGCCGATCCCGGCCACGAACGGATGGGCGACGTGCCGCTCCCAGACCGGGGCGGACGCCTCGCGCAGCTCGGCCGAGAAGCTCACTCCGAGCCGGCGGGGTGCGGCGCCGTCGGGTCCTCGGCCTCGCCGGAGGAGTGCTCGCGCGCCATGTAGTTCTCGACCTCCATCGGGTCGTGCTTGGAGCGCTCGACGACCCGGAGCAGGTCCGACATCGTCGCGACCTCCTCGACCTGCTCCTTGATGAACCACTGCGTGAACTGCTCGCTCGTGAAGTCGCCCGCGTCACGCGCGATCCGGGTGAGCTCGTTGATCTGATCGCTCACGCGCTTCTCCTGGTCGAGCGCGAGCGCAACCGGGGCGACGATGTCGCCGAACGACGTCTGCGGAGCGGCGACGCCGGGGATCGTCACGTCGGCGTCGGCGTCGATCAGGTACTGCACCATCATCATCGCGTGGTCGCGCTCCTCCATCGCCTGGCGATAGAAGAAACGCGCCAATTGCGGGAGCGTTTCCGCGTCGTAGTACACGGCGCACGCGACGTACTGCTGATGCGCGGCGAACTCGTGCGCGATCTGCTCGTTGAGCCGGCTGACGAAGGTTTCGGCGGGCATGGGCGGCGATGCTAGCCTGCTCGCCCTCGATGGGGCAGTTCAAGCTCGTGAAGACCAAGAGACGCTGCTGCAAGTCGCGGCCGCGCTGCAAGAAGTGCCCCGTCACGTGCAAGCGTCTCGAGAAGGCCGGGCACGCGGTGCGGCAGGACACGCGCCACTACGTGGTCGAGCTCGGCATCAGCAAGAAGACGCTCAAGGCCGCTCGGGCCCGCTAACGCTCGATATCCTGCGCCCGCAATGGCCACCTGCCTCGTCACGGGTGGTGCGGGATTCCTCGGATCGCATCTCTGCGATGAGCTGCTGGCACGCGGTCACCGCGTGATCTGCGTCGACAACTTCGAGACCGGATCCCTCGCCAACATCGAACACATCCGCGGGCCGCAGTTCCGGCACGAGCACCGCGACATCATCGAGCCGTTCTTCATCGACGACGAGTCGGTCGACTTCGTCTACCACTTCGCGTCGCCGGCGTCACCGATCGACTACCTGCGGCTCCCGCTCCACACGCTGAAGGTCGGGTCCTATGGGACGCATCACGCGCTCGGCCTCGCCAAGCAGCACCGCGCGCGCTTCCTGCTCGCCTCGACGTCCGAGGTGTACGGCGATCCGCAGGTGCACCCGCAGCCGGAGTCCTACTGGGGACATGTGAACCCGATCGGCCCGCGCGGCGTCTACGACGAGGCGAAGCGCTACGCCGAGGCCCTGACGATGGCCTACCACCGCCAGCAGGGCGTCGACACCGCGATCGTGCGGATCTTCAACACGTACGGCCCGCGGATGCGGCCGCACGACGGCCGCGCGATCCCAACGTTCCTCCGCCAGGCGCTCCAGGACCGGCCGATCACCGTGTTCGGCGACGGCTCCCAGACGCGCTCGTTCACCTACGTGTCGGACCTGATCGCCGGCATCATCCTCCTCGCCGAGTCGGGCGCGCACACCCCGGTGAACGTCGGCAACCCGAACGAGTTCACGCTGCTCGAACTGGCGCAGGCGGTGGTCGACGTGACCGGGTCGCGATCGGAGATCGTGCACGAGGCACTGCCCACGGATGATCCGAAAGTTCGTCAGCCGGACATTGCGCTGGCACGAGAACTGCTTGGATGGGAACCGGTAGTTGAGCTTCGAGAGGGCCTGAGACGCACGCTTGAGCAGGCCGGCATCGAGGCACTCACAGGCGTCGGGACGACGTAACCGCGCATCATCCGCGCCGCGCGCGCGTTGATGCAAAAGAGCTTTCGACCTTGGCCGAGGCCCCAACACAGACCCCCAAGCGCCCCGACACCGTCCCCGAGACGGTGCCAGTGGTCCTTCCGACCGTCGACGTGCGCCGCAAGCGCCCGCCCGCGCTCGCGTTCCTGCTGCGCATGGAGACGCTGCGCAAGGCGCTGCGCGTGCTCACGCTGCTGGTGCTCGACCTCGGCGGCGTCTTCGCGGCGATCTACGTCGCGCTGATGGTCAAGGCCGTGCTCCGGTACGGCAACTGGGCGTGGGAAGCGTCCTACCAGGAGGCGCGCCAGACGGTCGCGTTCGCTTCGCTGGTCACGGTGCTGCTGTTCGCGCGCTCGGGCCTGTACGCGTCGCGCGCCGAGCGCCCCGGCCTGTCGCGGATCGTCTCGTCGCTGTTCCAGGTGACCGTCGTCGCGCTGATCTTCGCGCTCGTCAACGGCGAGACGTACTCCAGCTACTACATCTTCTACGGCACGCTCACGTTCGCGATCATCATCATCGGGTCGCTGCGCTGGGGATACGAGGCGCTCAGCGGCCTGCTGCTGCGCGCTGCGGGATACCGGCGACGCGCGGTGCTCGTCGGCTCGGGTGGTCACATCGAGGAAGTCGCGCACGCGCTGATCGACGAGGTCCACGCACCGGTCGAGATGGTCGGCTTCATCTCGCTCACGCCGCGGCCCAACAACGGCCTGCGCTCGCTCGGGCAGTTCGAGGATCTGCCGGCGGTGCTCGACGCCCACCGGGTCCAGGAAGTGATCATCGCCGACCCCGACTTCCCGCAGGAGAAGGCCGTCGATCTCGTCGACGAGTGCCACCGCCGCGGTGTGACCGTCCGGATCGCGCCGTCGACGATGGAGATCCTCGTGCACCGCGCCGAGTTCGTCCCGGGTGCGTCGGTCCCGCTGTTCGAGCTGCGCCCGCCAGTGTTCGACGGCTTCGACTACGCGGTCAAGCGCTCGTTCGACTTCGTCGTCGCGCTGCTCCTCCTCGTGCTGCTGAGCCCGCTGCTGCTGCTGATCGCGATCGCCGTCGCCGTGTCCTCGCGCGGGCCGATGATCTACCGCTCGATGCGCCCGGGGATCGGCGGCGAGCCGTTCGCCTGCCTCAAGTTCCGGACGATGCGCAGCGACGCTGACCAGATGCAGGCGGACCTCGAGTCGATCAACGAGGCGAGCGGCGCGCTGTTCAAGATCCGGCACGACCCGCGGCTGACGTCGGTCGGCCGCTTCCTGCGCCGCTACTCGCTCGACGAGCTGCCGCAGCTGTTCAACGTGATCCGCGGGCAGATGTCGCTCGTGGGCCCGCGCCCGCTGCCGCAACGCGACTTCGACCAGCTGCAGGAATGGCACAAGAAGCGCTACCTCGTCCTGCCGGGGATCACCGGCCTGTGGCAGGTGTCGGGGCGCTCGGAGCTCGACTTCGACGACCTCGTGCGGCTCGACTTCCTGTACCTGGAGCGCTGGTCGGTCGGCCTCGACCTGGCGATCCTGCTCAAGACCGTGCCCGCGGTGTTCAGCCGGCGCGGCGCGTTCTGAGTTGCTCGCTGCCGCGCTCGCGGCTGCCGCGCTGGCCGCACCGGGGAGCGTGGCGCACAACTTCGCGGTGTCGGTGTCGCGGGACGGGCCGCGGCCGGCGGCCGGGCGGCTCGAGCACCGCGCGCACGGCCGCGTCCGCGCGCGACTGGAGAACGCCGGCCTGTCCGTGCGCGTGCAGCGGTTCTCGACGCCGCGCGGGCGCTCGCGCAACGTGATCGGCGTGTGGCCCGGGTCTCGGGACTGCCTCCGCGTGGTGATGGCGCACGCCGACACCGTCCCGCCGTCGCCGGGCGCCGACGACAACGCATCCGGCCTCGGAATGCTCGTGGCGCTGGCGCCGCGGCTGGCGATCCTCGACCCGCCGTGCGAGGTGTGGCTGGTGGCGACCGGCGCCGAGGAGCGCATCTACACCGGCTCTCCCGACCACCTCGGCGGGCTCGCGCTCACGCGGATCGTTCCGCGCGCGCGACTGCGCTACGCGCTCTCGATCGACGAGGTCGGCCGTGGTGCGCGGTTCCGGCTGCGCTCGCCGGCGGCTGGGCCGAGGCGGCGCGTCGAGCGCGAGATCCTCTCCGCCGCGCGCCAGCGGGACGTGGATGTGGACTGGCAGCGGGACGACTCGACCGGCAACTCCGACCACCGCGAGTTCGAGCTCGCGGGCATGCGTGGCGTCAAGCTCGGCGTGCTCGACGAGCCTGTGCGCCATACCGCTGGCGACACGGTCGACCGGCTTCAGCGGCGCGCCTTCGCGCGGGTGCAGCGCGTTTTGGAGTCCGTGCTCCGTCGGCCCTGACGGCGCGGCGAGCGCACTGCGGCTGGGTGGGACGGCTGGGTTTGGGCCGAAGTGACGGTCCTTGGCGCCTTTTACTTCCTATGGGAGCAAAAAGCGCCAGGCTCCGTCACGTGACCGGCACGAGGAGGTGGACCTCGTCGTGGCGGCGGTAGTACTCGAGCCCCGGCCGGGACGGATCGCGCTCGCGGGCCGCCTCGAGCGCCTCGAACTCCGGCGCGATCCGGTCGTACAGCTCGGGCAGCTCTCCGCGCAGGCGCGTACGCGCATACGAGCCGCCGGGGATGACGCCCGCGTCCAGCCCGCCGGCCTCCTCGCCTGCCAGCCGTTCGACCGCGGCCCAATACACACCCGAGGCCCAGACCACGCCGACGAAGCGGCGGCCCCGCAGGGGCACGGCCTCCTCCAGGCGCTCCCAGGCACGGCGGATCGATGGCACCTGGTCGGCGGCGGAGACGTACAGCACCGGCGTGTCTTCCCGGGTCACGACCATGGCGGTTAGCATCAAAACATGCGCACCGTCCGCGTGGCCGCGATCCAGGCGACGCCCGTGATGCTCGACGCGCAGGCGTGCGTCGAGAAGGCGATCAGGCTGCTCGAGGACGCCGCGGGGCAGGGTGCGGAGCTGGCGGTGCTGCCGGAGACGTTCATCCCGCTCTACCCGAGTAACCGCTGGGCCAAGGGGGCGGCCGCCTTCGGCGGCTGGGACGAGCTGTGGGAGCGGCTGCATGCCAACGCCGTCGACGTCCCCGGGCCGCTGATCGACGAGCTGGCCGCCGCCTGCAAGCGGCTCAAGGTCTACGCGGTCATCGGCATCAACGAGCGCGACGGCGGCTCGCTCTACAACGCCTACGTCACGCTCGGGCCGCCAGGGCTGCTCCACAAGCACCGCAAGCTGATGCCGACGCAGCACGAGCGGCTGTTCCACGGCATCGGCGCCGGCACGGACCTGCAGCCGGTCGAGACCCCGCTCGGGCGCATCGGGGGGCTGATCTGCTGGGAGAACCGGATGCCGCTGGCGCGCTGGGCGGTGTATACGTCCCCACCCGCCCCACCGCAGATCTGGGTCGCACCGACCGCTGACGACAGCGATGGCTGGCTCGCGTCGATGCGGCACATCGCGATCGAGTCCGGCGCGTTCGTCATCAGCGTGCCGCAGTACATCCCGGGCAGCGCGTTCCCCGACGACTTCCCCGTCGAGATCGAGCGCGACAGCGTGTACGGGCGCGGCGGGGCGGCGATCGTGGAGCCGACCTGGGGCAACCTGATCGCCGGTCCTATCTACGACGAGGAGCGCGTCCTCGTGACAGACTGTGACCTGCGGGCAGGGTTGCACGCAAAGCGCTGGTTCGACGCGGTGGGTCACTACTCGCGAACGGACGTCCTCTCGCCCGGTAACTGACTGCAGGGCGCAGCGCGGTTTGCCGACGAGTAGACGTGCGTGTCCCGCGTTCCGAGATATCGCGGCCCGTTCGGGCCTGAGCAAGCCCGGCGCCTGCTGTGGCGGGCCGGCTTCGGCCCGCGCCGCGGCGAGGCCGAGAAGCTGGCGAAGCGCGGACTCGACCACGCCGTGCAGGCGCTCACCCACCCGCATTCGCGCCGCCTGAAGGGCCCGCGGCCGCACGACAGCGACAACCACCCGCTGGCCCCCCGCGACGCCTGGGGCCACGACCACTGCTGGTGGCTCGACCGCATGGTCCGCTCGCAGGCCCCGCTGGTGGAGCGGATGACGCTGGTCTGGCACGACTGGTTCGCGACCAGCAAGGACGGCTCGACGCAGACCCTGATGCTGCGCCAGAACGCGCTGCTGCGCAAGTACGCGCTCGGCTCGTTCGAGCACCTGGCGATCGCGATCACCCACGACCCGGCGATGCTGCTGTGGCTCAACGGCGTCGACAACCGCAAGGACGACGTCAACGAGAACTACGCGCGCGAGCTGATGGAGCTGTTCACGCTCGGCGCCGGACGCGGCTACACCGAGCGCGACGTCCGCGAGATGGCCCGAGCGCTGACCGGCTTCCGCAACGATTGGTCAGAGGGCCTCGGCCCGCACAACTTCCGCTACGACCGCGAGTGGCATGACAACGGGTTCAAGCGCATCCACGGCCATCGCGGCCGCTTCGACTGGCGCGACGCGGCGCGGATGAGCGTCCGCCACCGCAAGCACCCCTCCTTCATGGTCGCGAAGCTCTGGAGCTACTTCATCCCGACGCCGCCGCCGCGCGGCACGGCGCGGGCGCTCGAGCGGACGTACGTCGCCCACGGCCGCAACGTCCGCCCGCTGCTGGACGCGATCCTGCGCCACCCGCACCTCTACGACCCCGACCGCCGGATGGTCAAGCCGCCGGTCGTCCAGGCGGCCGGAATGCTGCGCGCGGTCGGCCGCGGCATCGACACCGACGCCTGGTCCTGGCTGTGCGCGCAGGCCGGCCAGATGTTGTTCGAGCCGCCGAACGTGTCCGGCTGGGACGACACCCGCTGGCTCGACACCGCGACCTTCCGCGCCCGCTGGCAGATGGCGAGCGAGATCTGCAACAAGGCGCAGCTCGGCGAGAAGGCGAAGGTGTCCGCCAAGCCGGCGAAGCTCGTCGCCAACGCCGCGCACTTCTGGCAGACGCCGCTGTCGCGCTCCACCCGCGCGGCGCTCGAGCGCTACGCCCGCAACGCGATGGCGTCGGCGCACGCCGACTGGGAGCGCGACACCTACCCGCGCCTGACCGAGAACGCGCTGCGGATGCTCGTCGCCGTGTCCCCCGACTACATGACCTCGTGACGCACAACTCCCGCACGTGCTGCGCCGAGCACGCCCGCGCCGGCGCGGGGCTGCCCGGCATCGAGCCCGGGATGCCGACCCCGGCCGGCACGGGCCTGTCGCGCCGCTCGTTCCTGCTGCGCTCGGCCGGGCTCGCGCTGTCGGTCTACGGCGCGGGGAAGCTCGCCGGGCTGCCGGTGTTCGAGGAGGGCGTCGCGAGCGCGGCGGGCCGGCCGGGCACGGTGCTCGTCAACGTGTTCCTCGACGGCGGCGCGGACGGCATGTCGATCCTGGCGCCGACCGGCGACCCGGACTACCGGCGCCTACGACCCAATCTCGCGCTCCCGGAGAGCGCCAGGGTGTTCGGCGAGGACGCGCGGCTGACCTGGCACCCGAACGCGACGCCGCTGGCGCAGCTGCACGCCGAAGGCAAGGTCAGCGTGCTGCCGGCCGTCGGCTACGACCACCCCGACCAGTCGCACTTCGTCTCACGCCACTTCTGGGAGGTCGGGGCGACGGACGCCGGGCTGCGCTCGGGCTGGCTCGGCCGCCTGCTCGACGTCATCGGGACGGCCGACAACCCGCTGCAGGGCGTGTCGATGGGCGGCAGCCTTGGGCCTTCGCTCGCCACCACGCGCGTGCCGGTCGCGGCCGTCGACGCCCCGGAGGCGTTCGGCTTCTGGATGCCGGGCGCGTGGGGCCCGCCCGCCGATCTCGGCCTGAACGCGTTCGCCGACGTCGGCCGCGCCCGCAAGGCATCGCGCGACCCGGCGGTGGCACAGGCGGCCCGCGCGGCCGCGTTCGCCGGCAACGTGCGCACGTCGCTCGCCCCGCTGGGCAAGGACGGCAAGCCCGCGTACACGCCGCGCGCGACCTACCCGCAGAGCGAGGAGCGCTTCCCGAAGCGGCTCGCCGGGCTCGCCGCGATGCTCGCCGCCGGCCTCCCGATCCGCTGCGCGACGCTCACCGCTCCCGGCGCCTGGGACACGCACGCCGACCAGGCGAAGGAGCTGCCGGAGAACCTCAAGATCACCGCCGACAGCCTGTTCGCGTTCCAGCGCGACCTGGAGGCACGCGGGCTCGCCGACCGCGTGCTCACGCTCGTGTGGTCGGAGTTCGGCCGCAGGGCCGCCGAGAACGGCTCCGGCACCGACCACGGCGCGGCCGGGATCGGCTTCGTGATCGGCACGCAGGCGACCGGCAGGACGATCGGCGAGTTCCCGGGCCTCGGAACGCTCGACCCGCAGGGCAACCTGCGCGCCACCTCCGACTTCCGCGGCCTGTACGCGTCGGTGTGCGCGGACTGGTTCGGCGTCGACCCGGGCGCGGTGCTCCCCGGCGGCAGCTCGCTGCCGCGGCCGAAGGTCGTGCGATGAGGCTCGCGCTCGCCGTCGTGCTCTGCCTGGCGCTCGCCGCGCCTGCGGCTGCGAAGCCCGCGCCGGCGCGCCTGCTCGTCGAGGCCCGCGAGTTCAACCTCACGCTGTCGCGCGCGAAGATCAAGCCGGGAACGGCGATCGTGCAGATGGTCAACCGCGGGCAGGATCCGCACGACCTGGCGATCGAGCGGATCGGCGGCAAGCGCCGCGGCAAGATCCACAAGATCCGGCCCGGCGAGCTCGGGTCGTGGGACGGCAAGCTGCGCCGCGGCCGCTACAAGCTCTTCTGCACGCTCGAGGGCCATCGCGCCCTCGGGATGCGCGCGACGCTACGAGTCCGCTGACCGCCGGCGAAGTATGTGCGCGTCGCCGCGGCGCAGCGTGACGCGCGTCGCGTCGAGGTGCTCGAGGTAGGCCTGCGCGTACTTGCGTGACGTCCCGAGCTCGTCGCGCAGCGTCGCGATCGTGACGTCCCCGTCGCGCTCGATCAGCGCCACGACCCGGTCCCGGACGGCCGCGAGCGCGTCCGTGTGGATGTGCATCGTCGGGCCGAGGCGGACGATCCGGCCGTGCGCGCGCAGCACGGCGAGGTCGGCGGGGTCGAACTCGCGGTCGAGCGGCGGATCGGTGACGTTCAGCCGCTCGGCGACGGCGAGGGCCGCGTCGCTGAGCGGCGGCAGCTCCGGCTCCGGCGCGGGCGCCGGCGTCGGTGCCGCCTCCACCGGCGTCTCGCCACGCGCCAGGGCAGCAAGGCGAGCGGTCAGGTCGCGCGACGGGCCGTGCCGGCGCGGCGCCGGGTCGAGCACGACGCCGCCGCCGATCGTGTCCGGCGGCGCCAGCGAGCGGATCACGAGGCGGTCGCCGCGCGCCGCCACGATCGGCTGCTCGAGCCGGAGCTGGAAGTAGCGGCCGCCGAGCTCGGTCAGCCGTGCGGGCGACTCGCGCGTGCCGTGGTGGACGGCGACCACCGCCGGGCGCTCCTGCAGCTGCAGCGCGGCGTCGACGCGATACGTGGGCGCGATCTCCCCTCCAACGACGACGACGTCCCCACGCGCGACCTCCTCGCGGTCGACCCCGGTGAGGTTGAGCGCGACCCGCTGGCCGGCCTGCGCCCGTTCCACCGGCTCGTCGTGGACCTCGACGCCGCGCACCCGGGCGGTACGGCCGCTCGGCAGGATCGTCACGGTGTCACCGCGGCCGGCGCTGCCCGACCACAGCGTGCCGGTGACCACCGTGCCGGCGCCGCGGATCGTGAACACGCGATCGATGTGCAGGCGCATCGCGCCGGCAGTGTCGGCGCGCGCGGCGGCTCGGTCCGCCGCGCGGTCGAGCGCGGCGCGCAGCTCGTCGAGCCCTTCACCGCTGCGGGCCGAGACCGCGACGACCTCGGCTCCCGGCAGCAACTCCTCCGCCTCCGCGCTTGCCCGCGCCGGATCGGCGAGGTCGGCCTTCGTGACCGCCACGACGCCGACCTCGACGCCGAGCGCACGCAGCACGGTCGCGTGTTCGCGCGTCTGCGGCATTACGCCGTCGTCGGCGGCGACGACCATCAGATACAGGTCGATTCCCGTCGCGCCCGCGACCATCGTGCGGACGAACCGCTGGTGGCCGGGCACGTCGATCACCGACAGGCGGCGCCCCGACGGCAGCGCCAGCGGCGCGTAGCCGAGCGCGATCGAGATCCCGCGCTCGCGCTCCTCGGGCAGGCGGTCCGTGTCGACGCCGGTGAGCGCCTTGATCAGCGCGGTCTTGCCGTGATCGATGTGGCCGGCGGTTCCGAGCGTGGTCATGACAGGCCGAGCGCCGGCAGCACCTCGTCGCGAACCACGGCAAGCACCCGCTCCCGCCGGTACGGCGCGAGCGCGGTGGCCGCGCGGCCGGCGTAGCCGGGGTCGTCGAGGGCGAGCCCCGCGCGCAGCGCGGTCGCGAGCGCGGGCGCCGACACGTCGGCCGCCACGAGCTCCGGCGCGAGGCGGCGCGCGATCGGGAGCGCCTCGTAGGCGCCGGGCGAGGGAACGGTCACGAGCGGCGTCCCGACCGCCAGCGCTTCGAGCTGCGCGAGCCCGTGGTCCTCGCGCCGTGAGGCGTTGATGAACACCTGCGCGCGGGCGACACGGCCGAGCCACGCCTCGCGCGAGAGCGCGCCCGCCCACTCGAGGCCCGGCGGCTCGGCGATGCCGCGACGGGCGAGCCAGGCGATGCCGGTCTCGCGGTCGCACCCGCCGATGGTGAGGCGGAAATCCGGCGCGGCCTGCGCCCACGCCTCGCACAGCAGGTCGAGCCCGCGCTTCCACATCCAGCCGATGTACGCGACGGCGCCGGCGCGCGGCGCGTCGATCGGCTCGGCGTCGACAGGCACCGGCAACCGCACCATCCGCGTGCCGCCGGCGATCGGTGCCGCGGCCTGCGCCGCCGCCTCGCCCCACGGCAGCAGCAGGTCCGCGTTCGCGAACACGCGGCGCTCCCGCCGCCGCTGCCACAGCCCACTGACGCCCGCGCGGTTGAGCGCGGTCGGCGAGTCGAACCGCACCGCCCACGGGACCCGCGGGGGCCTGAGCAGCAGCGCGGTCGTCGCGCTCGAGACGATCACCGCACGGGCGTCCTGCGTCGCCGCCTGCGCGTGCCGCGCGGCGAGCCCTTCGACGGCGTCGATGACCGTGATCTGCCGGCGCAGCTTCCCGGTCGCCCCGAACCGCACGCGCACGAGCCGGCAGTCGGCGCCCGCCGCGGTGATCAGCTCCGCGAGCGCGTCGTCGGCGCGCCGCAGGCCGAGCGTCGTGCCCAGCGAGAGGATCGCGACGTCGGTCGGCATCGCTAGCGCAGGCTTCCGGCGAGCGCGGCCTGCATGTCGCGCAGGCGCTGGTCGACCGGGACGGCGAGGCAGTGGATGATGCGCGGGTTCTCGCTGCGGTCGAGGTAGCTCCAGTTCCACTCGCCCGCCAGGAACTGGACGCCGGGTGTCGGCCGCGTGGCTCGGAGGCGCCGGCGCAGGATGCGGTCGAAGCGGTTGAAGCGTGGGACCTGGTAGCCGAGCGCGTCGAGCAGCGCGGCATTCTCCCACCACGGATGGTCGATGAACTGCGTGCGATCCCACGCGGCGTCGAGCAAGCCGCGCGCGAACTCGCCCGCGCGCCACACCATCACGCCGGTGTTGGGGATCAGCTCGCCGTCGCGACGGTGGCGGACGAGCGCGAACTGCGCGTCCGGATCCAGGGCGTCGGCGATGTCCTCGCTGTCGTCGACGATCACCGCGTCGGCGTCGATCCACACGACGAGGTCGTAGGCGTCGAGCGTGTCGCGGATCAGCGGGACCTTGGCCCACGCCGGCGGCCGGTCGGGATGCGGCGCGCTCGACGTGATCACGTCGTAGCCGTGACGCTCGCCGAAGGCGCGGAACGTCGGCCCCGAGATCGCGAGCAGCGCCTCGTGCGGGCCGGAGCCGATCGAGCACAGCGCCTTCCTCATGGCACGAGCCCACGATAGACCGCGGCCACGCCCGCAGCGCATGCGTCCCAGTCGAACCGGCGGGCGAGCTCGCGCGCCCGGGCACTCATCGCCGCACGGCGCTCCGGGTCGGCCAGCTCACGGATCGCCGCCGCGAACGCATCGGCGTCGGGGGCGACGAGCAGCCCGCTCTCGCCATCGGCCAGCGCCTCGCGCGTCGCGGTCCCCTCTGCGGCGATCACCGGCACGCCGCGCGACTGTGCCTCGGCCACGACGAGCCCGAAGCCCTCCAGCGTCGAGCCGAAGAGCAGGACGTCGGCGCTGTCGTACAGCCGCCACTTGTCCTCCTCGCTGACGCGCCCGACCAGCCGCACTCCGGCACCCGCGAGCTCGTCCGCCAGCGGCCCTTCGCCCGCGATCACCAGCGACGCGGGGACTTCGGCGCGGCGCAGGGCGGCCACGGCGAGGTCGGGCCGCTTGCGCTCCTCCAGCCGCCCGAGGTAGAGGAGCCTGAGGCCATCGCCCGGCCACGCCTCCGGCCAGCCGGCGGTCGGCGGCGGTGTCGCCACGCCTTCGGTGACGACGTGCACGCGCGCCGGGGGCACGCCCGCCGCGACGAGCTCGTCGCGCGAGTGCTGCGAGACGGTGATCACCGCGTCGGCGCACTTCGCGATCGCGGCTTCGAGGCGGGCCCAGCGCGGATACAGGTGGTGGTGATGGAGCACGATCGGCACGCGCCGCCGCGCCAGCCGGCGACCGAGCAGCAGCGCCGGCCCGGTGTGGCGGACCGAGTGGCCGCGCAAGAGGTCGACGCGGCGAGCCAGGCCGATCACGTACGGCGTGTACACGAACGGGGCGAGCACCCAGTGGATCGCGCGCTGCCGGCGGCGAACGTCGATCCCGTGCGCGGGCAGGCGCGCGAGCAGCTCGCGCTCGTAGACCTCGCCGCCGACCGTCGAGTCGGGCCGCAACGTGTAGTAGTGCGGCCCACCAGCAGTCAGGCTCACGGCGGCAGAGTCTAGTGTCGGGGCACTAGGCTCCGGCGATGCGCCGGCACGCCCACGCGCTGGCCCGCCGGGCGCTCGGACCGGCGTACCCGCGGGCACTGCAGCGCTGGCGCGGCGTGCAGGGCGCCTGGCGGTCACGGCGGGTCGCGGCCGTGACCCGCCGCTTCGTCGCCTGGCACGGGCTCACGGTGAGCGGCGGGCCGTTCGTGGGTTTGATCTATCCCGACCAGGAGCCGCTCACGCTCGCGCCGAAGCTGCTCGGGATCTACGAGCGCGAGCGTGATCGTGGAGCTGCACGACTTCCTCGACCCGGGCGTCGGCGACGCGATCGCCGCGCGGTTCGAGGACACGCACGAGATCGTGCTCGTGCCGACGGCCCCGCAACCGCCGGCGAACGAGCTCTTGTTGTCCGAGTACCGGCCCGGCCCCATGCGCTGGGCCGTCATGACCCTGCGTTGAAAGCGCGCGCGACGAGGTCGAGCTCGTCGTCGGCGAGCGTGCGCGGGTCGAGCAGCAGCCGGCCGTCCTCGATCCGCCCGATCACCGGCGGGTCCGCCGCGCGCAGCCGGGCGGCGCGAGCGTCGGGCGACCCGGGCAGCGCCACGACCGGGCCGGGCAGCTCGAGCAGCGGCAGCGCGCCCCCGCCCACCCGCGCGGTGGCCTCCACGACCTCGCCGCCGGTCGCCGCGGCGAGCCGGTCCGCGCGGGCGCGCAGCACCTCGTCGGAGGCGGTGAGCATCGCCAGCACCGGGATCTCCCGCCGCGCCCGTTCCGGGTCGCGGTAGAGCTGCAGCGTGGCCTCCAGGGCCGCGAGCCCGAGCTTGTCGAGCCGCAGCGCCCGCGCGAGCGGATGCGCCCGGGCGGCGGCGACGGCCTCCGCCCGGCCGACGATCAACCCCGCCTGCGGCCCGCCGAGCAGCTTGTCGCCTGAAAAGCACACGAGGGCCGCGCCCGCACGGACCGAGCGCCGGACCGCCGGCTCCTCGCGCAGCACCTCCAGCTCGTCGTCCAGCAGCCCCGACCCGACGTCGTCGATCACCGGCACCCCGAGCTCGCACAGCTCCTCGATCTCGACCTCCTGCACGAAGCCGAGCTGGCGGAAGTTCGACGGATGAGCGCGGAGGATCGCGCCGGTGGTGTCGCCGATCGCGCGTGCGTAGTCGGCGCGGCGCGTGCGGTTGGTGGTCCCGACCTCGACGAGCCGCGCGCCCGCCTGCCCGATCACCTCGGGGACGCGGAAGCCGCCGCCGATCTCGACGAGCTGGCCGCGCGACACGATCACGTCATAACCGGGACCGGCAAGAGCCGCTGCGGCGAGCAGAGTCGCCCCGGCGCAGTTGTTGACCGCGATCGCCGCCTCGGCGCCGGTCAGGTCACGCAGCAGCCCTTCGACGTGATCGTGCCGCGAGCCGCGCGCGCCCGCCGCGAGATCGAACTCGAGGTTGGAGTAGCCCAGCGCCGCCCGCGCGACGGCGTCGCGCGCCGCCTCCGCCAGCGGCGCGCGCCCCAGGTTCGTGTGCACGATCACGCCGGTCGCGTTGACCACGCGGCGCAGCCGCGGCCGCGCCGCCTCGGCCGCCCACGCCCGCGCCCGCGCGGCGAGGTCGGCGTCATCCGCCGAGCCGGCGAGCAGCTCGCGCCGCCGCTCGGCCAGCACCGCTCGCGCGGCGGCCACCGCGACCGCGCGCGGCGCGTTGACCTCGGCGGCCAGCGTGTCGACGGGCGGCAGGTCGCGCGGCGAGCTCATGCGGGCAGGTTAAGCCCCTCGCGCGCCGCGATCGTCGCCGCCGAGCCCATGTCCATCTCCAGCCCGTAGCGCGCCTGCAGCGCGCCGAGCGCCTCAAAGTCGGGCTCCGCCGCCTGCGGCGGGAGCAGCGGCGCCAGCTCGGCGAAGTAGCGCTCGAAGCCGCCCGGGGAGATGATCTCGAGCAGCCGAGCGGGCTCGTCGGTGCGGTTCCAGAACGCGTGCGGGATGCCGCGCGGCTTGACCACGAGGTCGCCCGGCTGCGCGTACCGCACCTCGTCGCCGATCTGCACGCCGACCTCGCCCTCGAGCACGTACGAGTACTCGTCCTCGTGGGCGTGGACGTGCATCGGCGCGGCGAGCGTGCGCGGCGCGATCGGGTGCTCGACGAGCGAGAACCCCTCGCCGACGGTCATGAAGCGCACGCCGAAGCCGCCGATCTCGACGCTCTCGCCTTCCTGGGGAGTGATTACCGACATGGGGGAGGATTCCTTTCTTGTGAACATGCTTGTTCATCGAATATATTGGAGCGCATCATGCCGCGCAAGTACGACCTCGGGCGCCGTGCCGACTCCAAGGCCGAGACCCGCCGCCAGATCACCGAGGCCGCAGTCGACCTGCACTCCACCGTCGGCCCCGCCCGGACCACGATCAGCGCGATCGCCGAGCGCGCCGGCGTGCAGCGGCTGACCGTCTACCGGCACTTCCCGGGGGAGCGCGAGCTGTTCGCCGCCTGCGGCGCGCACTGGATCTCCGAGAACCCGCCGCCCGACCCCACGCCGTGGGTCGCGATCGAGGACCCGCGGGAGCGCGTGATCACCGCGCTGGCCGCCGTCTACGGCTGGTACCGCGCCAACGAAGGGATGATCGGCAACACCGAGCGCGACGCGCCCGAGCTGCCGGCGCTTGCGCAGATCGCCGACCCCTCGGCCTATCTCGACCCGGTCAAGGCCATGCTCGGCACGCCCGAGCAGCGTGCCGCGCTCGGCCACGCGCTGGCGTTCTCCACCTGGCGCTCGCTCACACGCGAGGGCCTGTCAGACCACGACGCAGCGGCGCTGATATCGCGCCTCGTGACCTAAGCTGCGAAGCATGGCCATCGACGACAAGGACGCCACGGACCTCTCGGTCGCACCGGTCGTCGGCCCAGACGACCCGCGGCGGTTCACCGATTCCGGCATCGAGGTCGAGCCGACGTACGGGCCGGACGACCTGCCGCCCGACCTGGACCTCGGCGATCCGGGCGCGTTCCCGTACACGCGCGGCATCCACCCCGAGATGTACCGCAAGCGGCCGTGGACGATCCGCCAATACGCCGGCTACGCGACCGCGAAGGAGTCGAACGAGCGGTACCGCTACCTGCTCGCCAACGGCGGCACCGGGCTGAGCATGGCGTTCGACCTGCCGACGCAGCTCGGCCTCGACTCCGACGACCCGCGCTGTCTCGGCGAGGTCGGCCGCACCGGCGTCGCGATCGACACGATCGACGACATGCGGACCGCCTTCGACGGCATCCCGCTCGGCGAGGTCTCGACCTCGATGACGATCAACGCGCCCGCCAGCGTGCTGCTGCTGCTCTACGAGCTCGTCGCCTCCGAGCAGGACGTGCCGAGCGAGAAGCTCCGCGGGACGGTCCAGAACGACATCCTCAAGGAGTACATCGCGCGCGGGAACTTCATCTACCCGCCCGTGCCGAGCATGCGGCTGACGACCGACCTGTTCGCCTATTGCCATTCGCATATCCCTCGATGGAACACGGTGTCGATCTCCGGCTACCACTTCCGCGAGAAGGGCGCCAGCGCGGTGCAGGAGGTCGCGTTCACGCTCGCCAGCGGCATGGCGTACGTGCAGGCCGCGCTCGACGCCGGCCTGAAGGTCGACGACTTCGCGCCGCGGCTGGCCTTCTTCTTCAACGGCCACAACAACGTCTTCCAGGAGGTCGCGAAGTTCCGCGCGGCGCGCAACATGTGGGCGCACGCGATGAAGGAGCGCTTCGGCGCGCAGGACCCGAAGTCGATGATGCTGCGCTTCCACACGCAGACCGGCGGCGTGACGCTGACCGCGCAGCAGCCGCAGAACAACATCGTCCGCGTCGCGCTGCAGGCGTTCGCGGCGGTCTGCGGCGGCACGCAGTCGCTGCACACCAACGGCTACGACGAGGCGCTCGCGCTCCCGACCGAGCGCGCCGCCAAGGTTGCGCTGCGGACGCAGCAGATCGTCGCCCACGAGTCGGGCGCCACCGACACCGTCGACCCATTCGCCGGCTCCTACTACGTCGAGTCGCTCACCGCCGAGGTCGAGCGGCGCGCGTGGAAGCTGATCGAGCGCGTCGACGAGCTCGGCGGCTCGGTCGAGGCGATCGCGTTCATCAAGAACGAAATCGAGGAGTCCGCCTTCGGCTACCACGAGCGGTACCGCACCGAGCAGGACGTCGTCGTCGGCGTCAACCGCTACGTCGAGGACAGCGCGGAGGTCGAGGAGCTCCTGACCGTCGACCCGGCGACCGAGCGCGGGCAGATCGAGCGGCTGCAGAAGTTCAAGGCCGACCGCGACCAGCAGCAGGCCGACCGCCGGCTGGACGAGCTGCGCGAAGCCGCTCGCGGCACCGCCAACCTGCTCCCCACGCTGCGCGCCGCGCTCAAGGACCGCTGCTCGGTCGGCGAGGTATGCGGCGCGATGCGCGACGTGTTCGGCGAATATCAGCCCGAGATCTGATGCAGGCGGTCGTATCCACGCCCGGCGGCGAGCGCTGGGCCGAGCTCCGTGATGTGCCCACGCCCGAGCCGGGCGCTGACGAGCTGCTCGTCGAGGTCCACGCGGCGGGCATCAACCGTGGCGAGCTGACGCTCGTGCAGATGCGCGAGGACTTCCGGCCCGGCCAGGAGATCGCCGGCATCGTCGCGGACGGGCCGCGCAAGGGCGAGCGGGTGGTCGGCCTCGCCGACTGGCACGGCTGGGCGGAGTACGCCACCGTGCCCGAGCACCGCACGGTCCCGCTCCCCGACGGCATCGACTTCGCGACCGCCGCGGCGCTCCCGATGGCGGGCAACACGGCGCTCAACCTGATCCGCCTGAGCGGCGACCTGCTCGGCCGCAACGTCACCGTGACCGGGGCGAGCGGCGGCGTCGGCGTGATCGCGGTTCAGCTCGCGCGCCTGGCGGGAGCGAACGTGGAGGCCGTCTCCGCGGTCACCGAGGACGTGGCCGAGGGCCAGGACGTGGTCCTCGAGTCGGCGGGCGGCGCGTCGCTCGACCAGGCGCTCGCGAAGGTCGCGCTCGGCGGGTTGATCCTCGTGTTCGGCAACTCTTCGAAGGAGCCGTCGAGGCTCGACTTCCGCAACTTCGCGGGCCGCGACCGCGTGCGCGTCCAGTCGTTCTTCTCGGCCCACTACGAGCACCTCGCCGCCGACAATCTGCGCACGCTGCTGGGCCTGGTGTCCGAAGGGAGGCTCGACGTGCAGGTCGGGCTCGAGACGCCGCTCGCCGACGTAAACGATGCGCTCGACGCGCTCGATCAGCGGCGCGTGCCCGGCAAGGCGATCCTGCGTCCCCGATGAAGAGACTCCTGCTCGCGCTCCTGCTGCTGCTTGCGGCGCCGTCGTCGTCGCAGGCCGCGTTCGGCGTCAGTTCGTTCACGGTCACGCCCACCACCTTGCAGGCGGGCTCGCATCCCGACGTGTCGATCGCGCTCGGCTTCAGCGGCGCCGAGCACGTCCGCGACCTCACGGTCAGGCTCCCGCCCGGCCTCGTCGGCAACCCGAACGCGACGCGGCGCTGCGCGGCGGCCAAGTTCCAGGCGGATCAGTGCGCGGCGAACACGCGCGTCGGCACCACGTCGGTGGTGTCGACGGTGCTCGGCCTCCCGCTGAACGCGAGCGGCGACGTCTACAACCTCGAGCCCGGCGCGGGCGAGCCGGCGCGGCTCGGTGTGATCGTCCGGCCGCCGGCGGCCGACAAGGTGTTCCTGATCACGCGCGTCGCGCTGCGCCCGGCCGACGGCGGGCTCGACTCGATCATCGACGGCATCCCGTCCACGGTCACGGTCCTCGGCCTCCCACAGGAGATGACGATCACGTCGATGAACCTGACGCTGCTCGGCCGCCCGGCCGGCGCTTCGCAGCCGTTCATGACGATGCCGACCGGCTGCGGGTCGGCGACTTCGCAGGTCGCCGCCACGTCGGCGAACGGCACGGCGGTGACGCGCGCGGCCCAGCCGTTCACACCGACGGCGTGCGACCAGCTGCCGTTCAACCCGGAATTCACCGGCAGCATCAGCACCGGCGCAGAACCGACGCTGCGCACGATCATCACCGGCCCGGCCGGCAACGCCAACACGGCGAGCGCGGCCGTGACGCTGCCGCCCGGCATCGGCGTCAACCTCGAAACCGCGAAGAACGCCTGCACGCTCGTGCAGCAGGCGGCGGGCCCGTGCCCGGCGATCTCGCACGTCGGCTCCGCGGTCGCGCAGTCGCCGCTGCTGCCGCCGCTCACCGGGCCGGTGTCGCTCGCCGTCCTGCCGGGCCAGACGCTGCCGGGCGTGCGCGTGGACCTGTCCGGCGTGGTGTCGCTCTCGCTGGCCGGGATCGCGACGCTCGGCAACGGCCTGCGGACGCAGTTCTCGGGCATCCCCGACGTGCCGCTGGAGCGCTTCGAGCTCACGTTCGCGAGGAACGGCGCGCTGAAGACGACGAACGACGTGTGCCGCGGCCCGCTGCCGCGCATGACCGCCGAGCTGACCGGCCACAACGGCGCCACGGCAACGCTGCGCCAGCCGCTCTCGGTCACCGGCTGCCGCAAGCCGATCGCCGGTCTGCGCGTGCGCGGCCACAAGCTCGTGCTGCGGGTCCGGGCGGCCCGCGCCGGCGCGGCTCTGAAGCGCGTGCAGCTGACGCTGCCGCACCGGCTCAAGGCGCACCCGCGCCGCGGCCGCGTCCGCGGCGGCAAGCTCGGCCGCCACGGCGTGCTCACCGTGCACGCGGCGGGCAGGCGCCGTATCACCGCCACGCTCAGCCGTGGTGCGTTCAGCGGCAAGCTCGGCAGGAAGCGCACGTTCGTGCTCCGCACCGTCGACGTCACCGGACACCCGGAGCGTCAGCGGATCAAAGCGCGGCGGCGCTAGCATCGCGCGCACCATGCGGCACAAGAGCCCCGAGACGAACGAGGAGCGCCTCGCGCAGCTGCAGGAGCTGCGCGACGCGATGATCCACCACGCCTCCGAGAAGGCGGTCGAGAAGCAGCACGCCAAGGGCAAGTACACGGCGCGCGAGCGGATCGAGAAGCTGCTCGACCCTGGGTCGTTCCAGGAGCTCGACACCTACGTGCGCCACCGCACGACCGACTTCGAGATGGACAAGAACCGGCCGCTGGGCGACGCCGTGGTCACCGGCCATGGGACGATCGACGGCCGCCGCGTGTGCGTCTTCTCCCAGGACTTCACCGTGTTCGGCGGCTCGCTCGGCGAGGTGATGGCCGAGAAGATGTGCAAGATCATGGACCTGGCGGCCAAGATCGGCTGCCCGGTGATCGGGATCAACGACTCCGGCGGCGCGCGGATCCAGGAGGGGGTCGTCTCGCTCGGCGCGTACGGCGACGTGTTCCTGCGCAACGTCCGCAGCTCGGGCGTGATCCCGCAGATCTCCCTGGTGATGGGCCCGTGCGCGGGGGGCGCCGTCTACTCCCCCGCGATCACGGACTTCATCTTCATGGTCAAGGAGACCTCGCACATGTTCATCACCGGCCCCGACGTGATCAAGACGGTCACGGGCGAGGAGGTCGAGTTCGAGGAGCTCGGCGGGGCGATGAGCCACAACACCAAGTCGGGCGTCGCGCACTTCGCCTCCGACGACGAGGACGCCTGCCTCGAGGACGCCCGCTACCTGCTCAGCTTCATGCCGCAGAACAACCTCGAGACGGTGCCGCGCGTGATGCCGTCCGACGACCCGTTCCGCATGGACGCCGAGCTCGACTCCGTCGTCCCGGACAACCCGAACAAGCCGTACGACATGCGCGACGTGATCCGCTTCGTCGTCGACGACGGCGAGTTCTTCGAGGTGCACGAGCACCACGCGATGAACATCGTGTGCGGGTTCAGCCGGATGAACGGCCACGCGGTCGGCGTCGTCGGCAACCAGCCGCGGTCGCTCGCCGGGGTGCTCGACATCGACGCCAGCGCGAAGGGCGCGCGCTTCGTGCGCACCTGCGACGCGTTCAACATCCCGATCCTCACGTTCGTCGACGTCCCCGGCTTCCTCCCCGGCACCGAGCAGGAGTGGGGCGGGATCATCCGGCACGGCGCGAAGCTGCTGTACGCGTACGCGGAGGCGACGGTCCCGAAGGTCACCGTCATCACGCGCAAGGCGTACGGCGGGGCCTACGACGTCATGGCGTCCAAGCACCTCGCCGCCGACTTCAACTTCGCCTGGCCGACTGCCGAGATCGCGGTGATGGGCCCGGAGGGCGCGGTGAACATCATCCACCGGCGCGACATCGCCGGCTCACCGACCCCGGACGAGCGTCGGCAGAAGCTGATCGACGACTACAAGGCCCGCTTCGCGAATCCGTACAGCGCCGCCGAGCGCGGCTACGTCGACGACGTGCTCATCCCGCACGAGACGCGCCCGAAGGTGATCGCCGCGCTCGAGACGCTGCAGACCAAGCGCGAGCCGGGACCGAAGCGCAAGCACGGCAACATCCCGCTGTAGACGCGCCGAACTTCGACTACGCACTGAGGGAGGCAGCATTTCGTCGCAATCGCGGGCGCGAGCCGCGCGTGTGTGACGAAATGCTGGCTATGGAGGACAAACGTCACACGGATGGCGTCGCCCGGAGCATGCGCGACGAAATGCTGGTTGGCGAACCCGCGATCGGATGACCTGCCGGTGCGCTCGGCGCGACGGACCTTCTCGTCGTCCGACAGCAGGGGTACTGGGATCACGCGAACATGTGGGGATGCGTGAAGTGCAGATCGCCCACACCGCCGACCTCGAGCCCGCGACACTGGCGAACGCGCGCGGCCTGATGCTCGGCGCCTTCGACGACTTCACCGAGGACGACTGGGACCACGGGCTCGGCGGGATGCACGCACTGGCGTACGAGGACGACGATCTGGTCGCACATGCGTCGGTGGTGCAGCGCCGGATGCTGCATGGCGGCCGGGCGCTGCGCACGGGCTATGTCGAAGCCGTCGCCGTGCGGGCCGACCGCCGTCGCCGCGGGCACGGCGCGGCGGTGATGGAGCCGCTGGAGCGGATCATCCGGAACGCCTACGAGCTCGGCGCGCTGGGGGCGACCGATGACGGCGCCGCGCTGTACACCACGCGCGGGTGGCTGCGCTGGGAGGGGCGGCTGTCGGCGTTGACGCCCTCGGGCGTGGCGCACACGCCCGAGGAGGAGGGCTTCGTCTACGTGCTGCCGGTCGACGGACCAGTCGATCTCACCGGCGAGCTGACGTGCGACTGGCGCGACGGCGACGTCTGGTGACCGGGTGACGCCCGCTACTAGGCTGCGCAGATGCCCGAAGCGCCGCAGCCCGGCGAGTTCGTCCCCGGCGAGTCGTTCGCCCGGATCCTCACGGAGACGACGCAGTCGCTCGTCGCCGTGTTCGACCGCGAGGGGCGGATCCTGCTGTTCAACGAGGCCTGCGAGCAGGCGACCGGGTTCTCGCGCGCGGACGTGATCGGGCAGGACGCGCGCGACTTCGTGATCCCGCCCGAGGAGCGCGAGGCGTTCGGCGAGTTTCTCGCGTACGTGTTCTCCACCGGCGCGCAGGCGCCGCAGGTCGGCCACTGGATGACCAAGGACGGCAGGCGGCGGCTGATCGCGTGGTCGAACCGGCCGATGGTGAGCGCGCACGGCGGCCCGACGACGGTGGTGACGACCGGCATCGACCTCACCGACCGCTCGCCGCTGCGCGACGAGGAAGAGCGGGCGTTCGCCGGCGACCCGTCGGCCAAGCTCGCCGAGGTCGGGCGGCTCGCGACCGAGCAGCGGGCGCTGCGCCGCGTCGCGACGCTGGTCGCGTCCGAGGCCCAGCCCGAGCGTGTGTTCAGCGCGGTCTCGGAGGAGTGCGCGCGCGTGCTCGACGTCAACGCGTCGGCGGTGCTGCGCTACGAGGACGACGACACCGCCACTGTCGTCGGCCGCCACAACCGCGACAGCGCCGGTGTCCTGCAGATCGGCCTGCGCCTCACGACCGACGAGACGTCCTCGCTCGGGCAGGTGCGCCGGAGCGGCGCGGCGGCGCGCGTGGACGACTGGGGCACGGCCGAGCGCGGCATCACCGGCGAGACGATGTTCCAGTTCGGCTACCGCTCGACGGCGTCGGCGCCGATCGTCGTCGCGGGCGTGTTGTGGGGCGCGGTGTCGATCGCCAGCGAAGACCCGCTGCCCGCCGAGATCGAGAACCGGCTCGCCGCGTTCTGCGAGCTCGTCTCGCTGGGCGTCGCCAGCGCGCAGGCGCGCGCGGACCTCATCGCATCGCGCGCACGACTCGTGAAGGCCGGCGACGAGCAGCGGCGCCGGCTCGAGCGCAACCTGCACGACGGCGCGCAGCAGCGGCTGGTGTCGGTGGCGCTTGCGCTGCGGCTCGCCCGTGCGCGGCTGGGGCCCGAGCTCGGGCCAGTGGCCGCACTGCTCGACGACGCGGCGCGCGAGCTCGACAACGGCCTCGCCGAGCTGCGTGAGATCGCCCGCGGCCTCCACCCGGCGATCCTCACCGACCGCGGGCTGCTGCAGGCGCTCGACACGCTCGCCGCGCGGCTGCCGATCGTCGTCGACATCGAGTCGCCGCAGCGGCTGCCGGAGGACGTCGAGGCGACTGTGTACTACATCGTCGCCGAGGCGCTCACCAACGTCTCCCGGCACTCGGACGCCGACCACGCTCGCGTGACGGTCACCATCGACGGCGACCTGGTCCGCTGCGAGATCGCCGACGACGGTCGCGGCGGCGCGGACGTGTCGCTCGGCACCGGCATCCAGGGCCTGCGCGACCGGGCGTCGGCGGCGGGCGGGACGCTCAGCCTCACCAGCCCGCCGGGCCGCGGCACGATCGTCACGGCCGTGCTGCCGCTCGTGCGTTAGCTCCCGGAGCGCAGCAGGTTGCCGCGGCCGGTCGGCCACGGCGCTCGCTTCGCCTTCGAGCGCGGGACGCGGTAGACGTCGAGCCCGTGGTCGAACGTCGAGACGACGATCTCGAGGTGGCCGTCGTGGTCGAGGTCGCCGATCGAGGGCGCGGCCGGCACGCCGATCCCGTTGCCGTCGTGGCCCTGATGGCGGAGGCGGATGTCGTACAGCCGGTGCCCGGACGCCGACAGCACGACAAGCCGGCCCGAGTTCGGCTGCGGCCCGTAGACGCCGAACACGAGCTCGGGCCGGCGCGAGCCCCCCAGGTCGGCGGCGACGACCTCGGACGCGAACGTCTTCGCGCGCCCATGGGCGTAGTCGTAGCGCCACAGGCGCCTGCCGGTCGGGCTGATCGCGTACACGAACCCGTCGGGGATCGGCGCGACGATCTCCGGCCGCCGGTTGCCCTGGAGGTTGGCGATCGTCGGCGCCGGGATGCCGCTCGGCGGGTAGTAGTCGCCGCTCCCGCGGACCGCCGGCTTGCTTGTCAGCGGCAGCTTCCCGAAGCCCTTGTGGCGGCGCGCGGAGCGGTTGCCGTAGGCGCCGTCGAGCACCGTGAACGCGTACGCCTGCGTCTCGTACGGCTCCTTCTTCTCGACGTTGGGAACGCCGATGACCTCGTTGCGGCCGTCGCGGTCGAGGTCGGCGATCGACGGCGGCGACGCGGTCCACTGCAGCCACGGCGTCTTGCGGACGTCCGGCCAGTCGCCGACGTGGCGGTGGTAGTGGTTGGCCTCGACGCGCGCGCTCAGCCAGCGGATGAACTGTCCCCATCCGAGCCGCCGGCCCGCGTACTGGCTCTGCCGGTTCGTGTACCAGGGCGACGCGAGCACCGACGTGCCGTCGTGGTTGAAGACGTTGATCTGGTGGTTGTCGAACGTGACCACCACCTCGAGCTGCGGGTCGCGGTCGACGTTCCCGATCCCGACGTTCTCTCCGTAGGCGCCGTAGCCGTGGTTGCCGGCGCCGTTGAACGTGGCGTCCGCGGCGCTGTAGCGGGGCCACCCCGGTGCCCGCGCGCCGTTCGGCTCGAAGACGAACACCTGCGAGCCGGACGGCGACGTGTTGGTCGTGGTCGCCACCACCTCGATGCGCCCATCGCGATCGAGGTCACCGGCCGCCAGCCCGCGCGTCTCGGGGCACTCCCCGCCGCTGCACGTCGACGCCCTCCACTTGACCGCCAGCTTGCCGCCGCGAAGGTTGTACGCCGCGACCGTCCCGTCGTTGCCGCCGACGACGATCTCCTTGGTCCCGTCGTGGTCGAGATCGGCGACGACGCTCGGCGCGTACACCCGCCCTTCGGTCGCCGTCCCCTTGCCGAGCAGCGCGCCCTTCGCGCCGAACACGAACGTCGAGTAGGACGGCGCGACGATCTCGAGCTTCCTGTCGCCGGTCAGGTCGACCAGCGCGGGTGACGAGAACCACCCGGTCTCACCGGTGGCGATGTTGCGCACGAAGCGCGGCTTGGCCGCCTTCGCCGCCGCCGTCTGAGGAATGGCCAGCGCCACCAGCAGGCCAAGTACCGCCACGAGCCGCACGGCGAGAACCGTAGCGGGGGCGCCAACCGCAGTACGCTGGTCGCATGCGACGGCGACTGACACCGGTCGACCGCGTCGGGGTCGACGAGCGCGCGGCCGTGCTCGGCAAGCGGTCGATCAAGGCGTCCTCACAGCAGGCCGCGATCCGGCTCGCGATCTCGATGGTCGACCTCACGACGTTGGAGGGCCAGGACACGTCCGGCAAGGTCGCGCAGCTCGCGGCCAAGGCCGTCTGCCCGGCCCCGGCGCACCCCGAGGTGCCGTCGTGTGCGGCGCTGTGCGTGTACCCGAGCCGCGTCGCCGACGCGGCTCGCGCCCTGAACGGCAGCGGCGTCGCGGTCGCTTCGGTCGCCACCGGCTTCCCGTCCGGCCTGACGTCGATGGAGCTCAAGCTCGAGGAGACCCGCCAGGCGGTCGCCGCCGGCGCCGAGGAGATCGACATGGTCATCCCGCGCGACGCCTACCTGAGCGGCGACGACCAGCGCGTGATCACCGAGGTCGAGCAGGTCAAGGACGCCTGCGGTCCGGCCCACCTGAAGGTGATCGTCGAGGTCGACGAGCTCGGCGGCTACGACCACATCCGCCACGCCACGCTGCTCTCGATGGAGGGCGGCGCCGACTTCGTCAAGACCTCCACCGGCAAGGTCGGCAAGGGCGCGACGCCGAGCGCGACGCTGGTGATGCTGGAGACGGTCCGCGACTACGTCCACCGCACCGGGCGCGTGGTGGGCATGAAGGCGGCGGGCGGCGTGCGCACGAGCAAGCAGGCGATCCACCAGCTCGTGCTGGTGAACGAGACGCTGGGCCAGCAGTGGCTGACGCCGGACCGCTTCCGGATCGGCGCGTCGTCGCTGCTGAACGACCTCTTGATGCAGTACGAGCACGGGGAGTCCGGCCGCTACCAGCGGCCCGAGGACTTCTCGAAGGAGTAAGCGATGGCAGCCACGACCCCGCGCACCGCGCTCGAGTGGGAGTATTCGCCCGCCCCCGAGGCGACCGACCACCTCCAGCTCAAGCAGCGCTACGAGCTGTTCGTGGACGGCGCCTGGCGGCCGCCCGAGGCCGGCGGCTACGAGCCGACGATCAACCCGGCGAACGAGGAGCCGCTGGCCGAGATCGCCCAGGCGAGCGACGTTGACGTCGACGCCGCGGTCGCCGCCGCACGCGCTGCGCTGCCGCGCTGGCGCAAGCTCCCCGCGCTCGAGCGCGGCAAGTACATCTTCCGGATCGCGCGCCTCATACAGGAGCGCGCCCGCGAGCTGGCGATCGTCGAATCGCTCGACGGCGGCAAGCCGATCCGCGAGTCGCGCGACGTCGACATCCCGCTCGCCGCCGCCCACTTCTTCTACTACGCGGGCTGGGCCGACAAGCTCACGTACGGCCTGTCCGGCCGCGGCACCGAGCCGATGGGCGTCGTCGGCCAGATCGTGCCGTGGAACTTCCCGCTGCTGATGGTCGCCTGGAAGCTCGCGCCCGCGCTCGCGTGCGGCAACACCGCAGTGCTCAAGCCGGCCGAGACGACGCCGCTGACCGCACTCCTGCTGGCCGAGATCTGCCAGGAGGCCGAGCTGCCGGACGGCGTCGTGAACATCCTGCCCGGCGACGGAAAGGCGGGCGCCGCGCTCGTCCGCCATCCCGACATCGACAAGATCGCCTTCACGGGCTCGACCGAGGTCGGCAAGGACATCCAGGCCGCCACCGCTGGCCGCGACATCGGCCTCACGCTCGAGCTCGGCGGCAAGTCGGCCAACATCGTCTTCGACGACGCGGCGATCGACCAGGCCGTCGAGGGCATCGTCAACGGCATCTTCTTCAACCAGGGCCACGTCTGCTGCGCCGGCTCGCGCCTCCTGCTGCAGGAGAGCGTCGCCGAGGAGGTCATCGAGAAGCTGTGGCGGCGGATGGGGCTGCTGCGCGTCGGCGACCCGCTCGACAAGAACACCGACGTCGGCGCGATCAACTCGGCCGCCCAGCTGCAGCGGATCGAGGCGCTGGTCGACGCCGGCGAGCGCGAGGGCGCGACGCGCCGGACCGTCGCCTGCGCGCTGCCCGACCGCGGCTACTGGTTCGCTCCGACACTGTTCACCGATGTCGCGCCCGCGCACCGGATCGCGGCCGAGGAGATCTTCGGCCCGGTCGTGTCGGTGCTCACGTTCCGGACCCAGGCCGAGGCGATCGAGAAGGCCAACGCGACCGCGTACGGCCTCGCCGCCGGCGTGTGGACCGACAAGGGCTCGCGCGCGCTCGCCGTCGCGCGCGGCCTGAAGGCGGGTGTCGTGTGGCAGAACACGTACAACCAGTTCGACCCGACGTCGCCGTTCGGCGGCTACAAGGAGAGCGGCTTCGGCCGCGAGGGCGGGATGGCCGGGCTGCGCCCGTACGTGAGGGTGAGTCGATGAGCGAGCGCCTGCCGGTCGCCAAGACCTACAAGCTCTATGTCGGCGGCGCGTTCGCGCGCAGCGAGTCCGGCCGCCACGTCGCGATCGACGACCATGCGGGCAATCACGTCGCCAACGCGCCGCGCGGCACGCGCAAGGACGTCCGCGACGCGGTCCGCGCCGCCCGCGGCGCGCTGCCCGGCTGGCAGGGCCGCACCGCCTACAACCGCGGCCAGATCCTCTACCGGTTCGCCGAGGCGCTGGAGTCGCGCGTCGACGAGCTGACCGGTGAGACGGTGCGGATGCGCGGGCTGGACCGCGCGGCCGCCCGCACCGAGATCGAAGCGGCGGTCGACCACGCCGTCCACTACGCGGGCTGGACCGACAAGCTGCACGCCGTCCTCGGCGCGGTCAACCCGGTCGCGGCGCCGCATTTCAACTTCACGATGCCCGAGCCGACCGGCGTCGTCGCCGTCATCGCACCCGAGGAGCCCGACGTGCTCGGCCTCGTGGCCGAGATCCTGCCGCCGCTCGCCGCCGGCAACGTCGTCGTGGCCGTCGTGTCCGAGCGCTGGCCGCTGCTCGCGCTGCACGTCGGCGAGATCCTCGGCGTCGCCGACGTTCCCGCCGGCGTCGTCAACCTGCTGTCCGGCCTGCGCTCCGAGCTCGTCAAGCCGCTCGCCGGCCACCGCGACGTCGACGCGATCGTCGACACCACGGGCGACGCGGAGATCACACGACTCGCAGCCGACAGCGTCACCCGCGTCGCGAGGCCGGACGGCGACGACTACCTCGACGTCGCCGGCCTTGACAGCCTCACGCGGATCGAGCCCTTCGTCGAGCTCAAGACCGCCTGGCACCCAGTGGGCACGTAGGTCAGAGCGCGCGCAGCTGCTCCAGAGTGTGGCCCGAAAGGCCCGCGCCGGCCATCGTCCGCCGCCGCTCACCGCGGAAGTCGCGCGCCATCACGACCGACGCGATCTCGATGATCGCGTCCATCACCGGCGTGGGCACGCCGATCTGGCGGCCGAGGTCTGACAGGAACACCATGCCGAAGCCGACGTCCTCGGTCAGGTAGCGGTTGTCGAGCTTGCTCTGAGCGCGGATCCCGCGGAACCCCGGCGCCGCGGAATAGCCGGTCGAGTAGTTCTTCTCGACCATGTAGCCCTGCAAAATGCCCATCTCGGGATCGGACAGCACGGTGACCCCAAGCGCCGCCGCGAGCGCGAGCCGCTCGCGGTCGACGCCCTCGATGAGGCGCCCAACGCTCTCGGTCACACCGTCCTCGTAGAAGTCGAACGACCCCCCGGTCCGCTCGATCAGCGCCGCGTTGAGCAGTGTCACGGCCGGGTGGATCACGGGGTTGCCGTTCTGCAACGTGGTCTGAAACACGCTCTCGGCCGCCGTGAGCCCCGGGTACACCTCGAGCAGGGCGGCGTGCAGCCCCGCGGTGCCGCCGCGCGGCACGGCCGCGATCGAGAGACCGGACTCGAGCTTGAGGAAGACTCGCATTTCCCCGGGCTCGGTCACGCGCACGGCGTAGGGCAGCGTGCTGGTCTCGCCGATGGTGTAGGTCTCGTCGTCGAGTGCCAGGCCGAGCGCGGACTTGAACACGAGGCTGCCGGCGCACGAGCTCGGGCAGACGACGACGTTCTGCCCCGGCCGCAGGTGCGGCTGCGCGGCCGCCGCGGTCGGCTCGGTGGCGAACGCCGGGCTTACCGCGAAGACCAGCTCGGCCCCGTCCAGCGCCTGCTCGACGTCGTGCCCCGCGTAGCGGATCTCCGCGAAGCCCTCCATCTGCCCCGAGCTCCGAATCCCGCCCTGGCCCGCAATCGCCGCCAGGTTCGCGGGGAACCGCTCGAAATCGAACAGAGCCACGTCGTGGCCGTGCTGCGCCCAGTCGAAGGCGACCGCGCAGCCCCCGTTCCCGGAGCCGAGCACCGCGACCTTCATCAGCGGGGGTCCCTCACGACGAGCTCGACATTGCGGTCCTTGCGGGTGCCGGCCTTCGAGCCGCCGCCGGCCGAGCCCTCGAGGCCCGAGTCCTGCGGGTCGTTGAACGCCAGCGTGCGTGCCAGCGACGCCAGCTGCGTGGTCGTGAACGCGCTCGCCGACCCCGGCGCGGGCGCGGCGGCCGGCGCCGCCGAGTCGAGCATCGTCCCGAACAGCGACAGCGTGCCGTCGTGGTTGTCCATGATCTCGACCAGGCGCGCCTGCTCGGGCCAATCGATGTGCGACGCGGTGTTGATCTGCCAGAAGCCGTGGCCGTGGCGGCCGCGGAAGAAGCGGATCCGGTTCGCGTGCGTGTGGCCGGCCACGTAGGCGATCACATTCGGCGTGCCCTCGAGCAGGGCCGCGACGGTCTTCTTGCCCTTCATCCCGCGATGGATCGGCGTCGACTTACGCGGGTCGCGGTCGCAGCCCGGCTCGTCCGCCGGCTGGCACTTCCCGGCGTCCTCGTCGGCGCGGGCGTTGTCCATCGTCTCGACCGTGTGGTGGCCGAACGCGACGACGAGCTGGTGCTTCTTGTGCGCCTTGCCGAGCTCGCCCTTGAGCCACTTGTACTGCGGATCGTCGAGGTTGCCGTTCTGCCCTCCGCCCTCGGCGACCGTGTCGAGTGAGATGAACCGAAGGCCGCGCTTCGGCGTCCACGCGTAGTAGCTCGCGGACCCCTTCGACGCGTTCAGCTGCTTCTTCAGGGTGAACGCGAAGCCGTGCTTGCGCTTGCCCGTCATCAGCGACCGGTACTTCGCCTTGGAGATGATCTGGCGGTCGGGATCTGGCGCGACATTCCGGCCGCTGGCCAGCAGCTGCTGGATGAAGGCCGGGTTGTTGAAGGCGGCGAACAGCTCGTCGGCCGACTTGCCCCGGTAGACCGACGGGTCGAACGCCGCGCTCGGGAACACCTTCAGGCAGCCGACCGCGATCGCCCGGAACAGGTCGGTGCTGGCGGGCGCGTTGCCCTGGATCAGCCCGTCGTGGTTGCCGCGCGAGATGTACCACGGCACCTTCAGGCCGACGGCCTGGAACGGGGCCTGCGCGCGGTCGAGCAGCCCGGGATAGCGCGGGAACGCGGAGTACGGCCCGCTGACCGGGGCCGCCACGTCGGGATCCCAGAAGCCCGCTTTGCGGTCGTCGGGCGCTGACGTGTAGTCGTCGTAGTCGGCCACGCCCGTGTAGCGACGCGCCGCCACGTCGGCGTTGATCGACGCGATCTCGCCGATCGTCGCGCCGCCGCACGCGTTGAAGCTGTCGATCGCTTTGCCGGAGAACGGGTCCACCTGCCCGCCGTCGAGCACGGTCCGGAACCAGCGCGTCTCGTTCAGCTGCTGGTTGTCGGCCAGGTCGCCGGTCGTCAGCGCGAACGCGAGCTTGGAGCGCCTGCTGTTGCCCTGCTCGACCGGGCTGCGCCGGTTGGCGTTGACCGCGCGCACGATGCTGTCGAACACCTGCAGGCCGAGCGCCTCCTGCGGCCGCCACGAGGACTTGATCTCCCCGCCCGCCGGATCGGCGAAGTCGACGCGCGCCGGCGACATCTCATCGGCGATCTGCGGGTCGGTGAGCTGTGCGAACAGCACCAGCGACCGGCGGTGCTGCGCGCGCGCCTTCCGGGCCTTCGCTCCGGCTCCCCGGCGCACGATGTAGCTCTCGCCCGTCACGCTCGTCAGCGGCTGGTAACCGGCCGCACCCGACGGTTCGATCCGGTGGCGGAGCGTCGTGTCGGCGTAAGCGGCAGGGATGAAGGCGAGCGCGAGCAACGCCGCGAGCAGCACCAGGCGAGGGGTCATGGCCGCGATCCTATTCGGCGGTCGGAGGCCCTCGGCGTCGGTAGGCTCCGCCGCCATGGTCTCACGCCGTCAGTTCCTCCTTCGCAGCGGCTCGGCGGGCGCCGCTCTCGTTCTCGCCCCGCAGACCGCACTGGAGTCGCTCGCGGCGCCGAAGGGCGCGGCCGCAAAGCTGCTCCGCGGCGGCCGTTTCCGCCAGGGCGTGCTGTCCGGCGACCCGACGCCGCACGGCATCACGCTGCTCACCCTGCTCGACGATGTGTCAGGCGCCGGACGGGTGCGGCTGGAGGTCGCGCGCGACCGCGACTTCCGCCACGTCGTCGCGAGCAAGACGATCGCCACGAGCGGCCACCGCAACCACTCGGTGAAGGCGCGCGTCGGACATTTGAAGGCCCACGAGCAGTACTTCTACCGCTTCGAGACACGTGACCAGCAAAGCCCGGTCGGGCGCTTCCAGACGGCACTGCCGCCCGACTCGCACGAGCTCGTCAAGTTCGCCTTCTTCTCGTGCGCCGATTACACGCACGGCTACTACAACGCCTATGAGCTGATGCGCGACGAGGACATCGACTTCATCGTGTGCCTCGGCGACTACATCTACGGCGAGTCCTACCACTCGGTTGCGGGCGGGACCGGGGTCCGCGACGACAAGATCGGCAAGGAGAACCCGCAGCACACCAACTACGTGCGCGAGGCCCTGACGCTCGACGACTACCGGACCAAGTACAAGCTCTACCGCTCCGACAAGACGCTGCGGCAGCTGCACGCCCGCTTCCCGATGATCACGATCTGGGACGACCACGAGGTGCAGGACAACTACGCGGGCGGCCCGAAGGACGGCGGCCTGGACCCGTCCCTGCGCTACTCGTGGCAGCGCAAGGACGCGGCATACAAGGCGTTCTTCGAGTCGATGCCCTTCTACGGCGGCCCGACCAAGCAGGTATACCGGCACCTGGTCCACGGCCGCAACGTCGACCTGATCCTGCTCGACCAGCGCCAGTACCGCGCCAACCAGCCATGCGGCGACTCCGTCTCACCGCCGTGCGCGGACTACAACGAGCCGCGCGCGTTCCTCGGCCGCAAGCAGATGAAGTGGGCCAAGAACCGGCTCAGCGCGTCGAAGGCGACGTGGAAGATCGTCGGCTCGGAGACGATGATGATGCCCGCGAAGGTGACCGGCGGGTCCTACTACGGCTTCGACAACTGGCAGGGCTATCCGCAGGAGCGCGAGGAGCTGCTGGCGCACATCAAGAATGAGAAGATCGACGACGTCGTGTTCATCACCGGCGACATCCACCTGTTCCTCGCGGGCGACGTGCGCACCAACCTCGGCAACGGCGAGAGCGTGGCCGTCGAGTTCGTCGGGGGCTCGATCACGTCGCAGAACTTCGGCGAGACGAACCTCGACGCCGGTGGCGGAGTCGTGATCCCCGGCAACGACGCGCACCCGCGCACGGATCCCGCGATCCTCGCCTCGTTGCGCGGCTTCAACCCGTGGATCGACCAGGCCGACCTCGACCACCACGGCTACGCGCTCGTCAGCGCCAGCCGCACCGGCTTCGACTGCACGCTCAAGCGCGTCGCGACGATCAAGGAGCGGTCGACCAAGACGCTCACGAACAAGGGCTACACGTACCACCTGCGGCGCGGCCAGAAGTCGATCAAGGGCGTCAACGGCCCACCGGCATGAACCGCCGTCCCCACCTGGAGCTGCGCGGCTCGAGCGCCACGCCCGAGGAGGCCGCCGCCGTCATGGCGGCGGTCGAGCAGTTCTTGCGCGACACGACGCCTCCCCCGGCGGCCGAGGCGGCCAAGGAGAGCCCGTGGGTAGTCGCCGCGCGCCGGGAAGCCGTGGATCGCACCCCCCAGTTGGGGTAAATACCGTGATTCGGATACGGATTTGCTAGTTTGGGCGGATGAGCGCCAAGCCGGGTTCTCTCGAGAACCCTGAGATCCGCGAAGACGTTCCCGGTCACCTCATCCCGATCATCGAGCGGGAGTTCGACGACTTCGACAACGAGGCGGAGAAGTTCCTCGCCGGCGACACCCCCGAGAACGAGTTCATCGGCTTCCGCCTGAAGCAGGGCGTCTACGGGCAGCGCCAGGCCGACGTCCAGATGATCCGCGTCAAGCTCCCGTTCGGCGGCATCACGCCCGAGCAGATGGACACGTTCGCCGACGTGATCGAGCGCTGGGTCCCGCTGAACAAGGGCCACATCACCACCCGGCAGAACGTCCAGATGCACCACGTGCCGCTGCGTGACGCGGCGGCGCTGATCCGCGAGATCTCCGACGCCGGCCTGTCCAGCCGCGAGGGCTGCGGCAACACCGTACGCAACGTGACCGCCGACCCGTGGGCGGGCATCTGCCACGACGAGACGTTCGACCCGACAGCGTACGCCGGCGCCTACGTGCGCTACTTCGTCCGCCATCCCACGACGCAGCTGATGCCGCGCAAGGTCAAGACCGCGTTCACCGGCTCGGACACCGACCGCGCGCTCACCGGCATCCACGACGTCGCCTTCATCGCCCGCGAGCGCGACGGCGTCAAGGGCTTCGAGATGCGGATCGGCGGCGGCACGTCGATCATGCCGCGCATCGCGCCGACGCTGATCGACTTCGTGCGCGCCGACGACGGCGAGTACCTCAAGTACACCGAGGCCGTCCTGCGGATCTTCGACCGCCAGGACTGGCTGCGCGTCAACCGCGCCCGCGCCCGCCTGAAGGTGATGGTCGACAAGATCGGCATCGAGGCGATGCGCGACCTCGTCGAGGAGGAGCTGCAGGGCGACTGGGTCCACGAGCGCGACTTCTCGCCGGTCGACCGCCTGTTCCTGCACGACGAGGAGGCCGGCGCGCCCGACCCGCCGGTGTCGCCCGGTTCGCCGAACGGCGACCTCACCGAGTTCCGCCGCTTCCACGCCGCGAACGTCGAGAGCCAGCGCCAGGAGGGCTTCAGCGCCGTCCAGGTGATGGTCCCGCGCGGCGACCTCTCGCCCGAGCAGTTCCGCGGGCTCGCCGACATCATGCGCGACTACTCCGGCGGCTACGCACGGACGACCGTGCACCAGAACTTCGTGCTGCGCTGGGTGCGCGACGAGGCGGTCTATGACGTCTGGGCCCGGCTGCAGGAGCTCGGCCTCGGCGAGGCCGGCGCGGATCAGGTCAACGACGTCGTCTCCTGCCCCGGCACCGACTCGTGCAAGCTCGGCATCACGAGCTCGATGGGGCTCAATCGCGCGGTCCGCGAGCGGATCGAGGCGATGAACATCACCGATCCCCTGACCCGCCGCATCCACATCAAGATGTCCGGCTGCCCGAACGGCTGCAGCCAGCACCACATCGGCAACATCGGGTTCTACGGGGCCTCGATCAAGGTCGGGCAGCACACGATCCCGGCCTACGTCGCGCACATCGGCGGCAACTACGAAGGCGGGGAGATCGTCTACGGCACCCGCCTGAAGGTGCGCCTGGCGGCCAAGCGCGTTCCGGAGGCGGTCGAGCGCTGGATCCGCAAGTACGAAGCCGAGCGCACCGACGGCGAAGGGTTCAACGCCTTCGCCGCGCGTGTCGGCACCAAGGAGTTCGAGGACGCGGTCCGCGATCTCGCCATGCCCGTCGAGTTCGGCCTCGCGACGATGAACGAGTTCATCGACTGGACCAAGAAGGTCCCGTTCGAGGTCCAGCGCGGCGAGGGCGAGTGCGCGGTCTGATGCTGGATCATCTCGACCAGCTCGAAGCCGAGGCCGTCCACGTCATCCGCGAGGTGGCGGCCGAGCTCGCCAAGCCGGTGCTGCTGTTCTCCGGCGGCAAGGACTCGATCGTGCTGCTGCACCTCGCGCGCAAGGCGTTCCGGCCGGGCGACCTTCCGTTCGGGGTGATGCACGTCGACACCGGCCACAACTTCCCGGAGGTCATCGAGTTCCGCGACCGCCACGTGCCGGACGTGCTCGTGGCTTCGGTCCAGGAATCGATCGACCGCGGCCGTGTGCGCGACGAGCCTTCGCGCAACCAGCTCCAGACCACGACGCTGCTCGACGCGATCGCCGAGCACGGGTTCGACGCCGCGTTCGGCGGCGCGCGGCGCGACGAGGAACGCTCGCGCGCGAAGGAGCGCGTGTTCTCGTTCCGCGACGACTTCGGGCAGTGGGATCCGCGACGCCAGCGCCCGGAGCTGTGGGATCTCTACAACGGGCGCGTCCGGCCGGGCGAGCACGTGCGCGTGTTCCCGCTATCGAACTGGACCGAGCTCGACGTGTGGGAGTACGTCCGCGTCGAAGGGCTCGAGCTCCCGCCGATCTACTACGCCCACGAGCGCGAGGTGTTCGCGCGCGACGGGATGCTCTACGCCGTCTCCGACGTCATGCCGCTGCGCGACGGCGAGGAGCCGTTCTCGGAGTCGGTGCGCTACCGGACCGTGGGAGACATGACCTGCACAGGGGCCGTGCGTTCGCGGGCGGCGACGCTCGACGACGTGGTCGCCGAGATCGCCGCCACGCGGATCACCGAGCGCGGCGAGACGCGCGCCGACGACCGTGTGTCCGAGGCCGCCATGGAAGACCGCAAGCGGGTCGGCTACTTCTGATGCTTCGCGTTGCCACGGCGGGCTCCGTCGACGACGGCAAGTCGACGCTGATCGGCCGGCTGCTGCACGACTCGAAGTCGCTGATGGCGGACGAGCTCGGCACCGCCGCCGACCTCGCGCGGCTGACCGACGGCCTACGCGCCGAGCGCGAGCAGGGCATCACGATCGACGTCGCGTACCGCCACTTCGCCACGCCGACGCGCCGCTTCGTCCTGCACGACTGCCCCGGCCACGCGCAGTACACGCGCAACATGGCGACCGGGGCGTCGACCGCGGACCTTGCGCTCGTGCTCGTCGACGCCCGCCGCGGGATGACCGAGCAGTCGCGCCGCCACCTGGCGATCGCCTCGCTGTTCGGCGTGTCGAACGTGACCGTGCTCGTGAACAAGATGGACCTCGTCGGCTACACCGAGGAGCGCTTCGATGCGGTCGCGCGCGAGGTGCTCGACTGGGCTTCGCGCCTCGGCCTGCACGGCGTCGGCTTCATCCCCGTGTCCGCGCTGCACGGCGACAACGTCGTCGACCGCTCGGAGGCGATGCCGTGGTACGCCGGTGAGTCGCTGCTCGAGCACCTTGAGTCGGTGCCGGCCGCCAACGGGCTGTCCGACGGCCCGGCGCGCCTGCCCGTGCAGTACGTGATCCGCGCCGACGGCACGCGCTGGTACGCCGGCCGCCTCGCCGGCGGCACGTTGAGCGTCGGGGACGACGTCGTGGTGCTCCCGAGCGGGACGCGCACGCGCGTGGCGGCGTTCGAGGACGGCGAGGACACCGCGGCCGCACCGCGCTCGATCGCGGTGGCGCTCGAAGACGAGCTCGACGTCGGCCGCGGCGACCTGCTCGCCCGCCCCGCCGAGGCCCCGGAGCCGGTCCGTGAGCTGTCGGCGACGCTGTGCTGGCTCGGCGACGAGCCCGCGCGGGTGGGCGGGCCTAATCGCTACCTGGTCAAGCACACCACCCGCTTCGTCCCGGCCAAGCTCGAGGCGATCGAGCACCGGCTCGACGTCACGACGCTGGAGCACGAGCCCGCCGACGAGCTCGACCTCAACGCGATCGGCCGCGTCCGGCTGCGGCTCGGCGCTCCCCTCGTGCCCGACTCGTACGAACACCTGCGCTCGACCGGCGCCTTCATCGTGGTCGACTCAGCGACGAACGACACGGTCGGCGCGGGGATGATCTCGTAACAACTCGGTGATTGAGGCCGGGGCAATCCGGCGATACCTTGGAGGCCAGAACCACTGGCGAGCGGGAGGCTGGATGCCAGATTTCAAGGTGAACACGGATGAGCTCGCTGCGGGCCGAGGTCATCACCACACGATCGCCGGGGCCCTCGGAGGGTCCGCCGGCATGGTGAGAGCGGCCGCGACCAGCATCGCCGAGTCGGCCGGGCACGAGGGCGCGATGACCGCAGGCTCCGACTTCGGCGCGGTCTGGGAGGGCCACCTCGCCGGCAACGCCGACGCGCTCCGCCGGACCGGCGACAACCTCGGTGCCGCCGCGGTCTCCTATCACGAGACCGACGAGAGCCAGATGCGGACATGAGCACGCAGCCGGGCAAGAGCGTCGAGGGGATCACCGTCCCCAAGGGCAACCCTGACGCTCTGCTGGGCGCCGGGCGCAAGCTCGAGGGCGTCGGCGTCGAGCTCGGGCACCAGGCGCAGCAGATCGCCAAGTCGCCGACGCTGATGAGCACTTGGGCCGGCCCCGGCAGCTCCAACTTCGCCGACCTCACCGGCAACCAGGCCGCCGTGATGCAGAGCGCGAGCCTGTCGGTCCTCAGCGCCGGCCTGCAGATCTCGATGTTCGCAGGCGACCTCAAGGACGCGCAGGAGCGGGCGCAGAAGGCGATCGTGCGCGCGAAAGGCGGCGATCGACGCCGCCAACGCCGCCTACAGCGCGGCCGAGACGGACTTGCACGAGGCGGAGCGGCGGGAGCAGCGCGCGCGGACCAAGCTCAAGCACGCCGAGGACGACATGCGCGACGCGCGCAAGGACGGCCAGGATGCGGCCGACGACGCGCAGACGACCGGACTGCTGCTGCAGGGCGTGCTGCGGACGATGCCGGCGGGCGTGCTGGGCAGTCCGGGCCTGCCGTCCGAGGCGCAGCTCGGCGAGGCCGGCAACGTCCCGAAGCCACAGAACGTCCCGATCAGCGAGATGCAGCCGCCGAAGGACTGGGCGCCGTGGGAGAAGATCCTCGGCGGGCTCGCCGCGCTCGGCTCGCGGACGTACCACGACCCGCTCGGCACCGCGAAGGCGCTCGTGGACTACGACGATCTCGCGAACGGGCGCCCGTTCGACTGGGTCGGCGGGATGGGCCTGTCGGTCCTGAGCGGCGGCGCGGGGACGATCCCGTCGCGAGGCTCGCGACTCACCCGCGTGATCGGCTCGCCGAACATCGAGCGTCTCGGTCGGACGCCGTTCCCGATCAACAGCCGCAAGTTCGCGGGGACGAAGCTGGACTTCAACAAGCCCGACTTCGGCGCGCGCCCGGGCACCGGGGTCCCCAACATCCCCGAGTCCCGGCGCCTCCAGCGCTGGCGGAGAAGTATCCGAACGGCGTGCGCTTCACCCGCGCGGGCTATCCGGTGTTCACGCCCGAGGCGGTCAAGCGCGTGCACGTCGACGGCATGACGGGCGACTACACGCACGACGCCGACCTCGCCAACAAGGCCATCCACGAGACCTCGACGCCGGAGGATTACGTCTGGCACCACGTCGAGGATGGGAAGACAATGGAGCTCGTGCCGCGCGATCTGCACCGCGCCGCCGGCCACAGCGGCGGCGCCACGGCGATCAGGAACACCCAGGTCGGCCAGGTCCGCCCGGGCGGCGTGTTCACGCCGTTCGAGCGCGACGGGGCGATCGGGGGCGGCGCCGCCGGCTTCGCGGTCCCGGCCACTGCCTCGGGCGGCCAGTGACGATCGCGCTCGAGAAGCCGCGGCCCCCCGCGCCGGCAGACGCGCTCGCGGAGACCGAGCGGCGACTGGCCGAGCTCGGAAGGCCCCTGCCGCCGAGCTACCGGGCGTTCCTCGCCGAGCAGGACGGCGGCCGCCCGGTGCGCAACACGTTCAGCTTCGAGCAGGGTGACCGCGAGCAGAGCAGCCGCGTCGCGTCCTTCCTCGGCGTGCTCCCGGCCCCCGGCGGCGACCTCGTCGAGACCGCGGAGCTCTCCGGCGACCTTCCCGAGGGGATGCTGCCGATCGCCGGCGACGAGTTCGGCAACTCCATCTGCATCGACGAGGACGGGCGCGTGCAGTTCTGGGACCACGAGGAGGAGTACGGCAACGTCTACGAGGTCGCGCCGGACCTGCAGACGTTCATCGACGGCCTTAGCGAGCCCGCGCCTCGACCGGCTGCCCCCGAGCCGGAGCGGACCGGCTGGCGGCGCCTGTTCGGCCGGTGACCGACCTGCCGTTCACGCTCGACTACGGTGACGTGCTGAACCCTGCGCCGCGACTGCGCGTCGACGAGGGCGTCGTGTTTGGCATGGTCGGCGGGGCCGAGGGGTTGGTGTCCGTCGCCTGGCTCGAGGACGCCGGGACGCTGGAGGCCGCCGTGGAGGAGGATCTGACACGGATGCTCTCCGAGCCCGCGATGGTGCTGGTCGACTACCAGCCGACAACCGTCGGCGACGTCGACGCGGTCCGCACGTTCGTGCTCGACGCTGGTGAGCTTGCCAGCGCGCGCGAGCAGTGGCGGCTCGTGGCCGGCGGCCGGCGCTGGACGGTCTCGGCCGTGACGGCACTGGCCGACCAGCCCGTGTGGGGGCCGAAACTGGCCGCGGTCGCCACGACCTTCCGGGCGACGTGATCGCGTTCGACCCCGAGACCGGCGAGCTCGTCGGCAGCGCGAGCGCGGTGCAGGCGCTGCTCGACGGCGACGAGCGCGTGGAGAACAGGGCCTTCGCGGCGGCGCTCGACGCCGCCCGCGCACCGGCCTTCCGGGTCTGGACCGAGGGCTTCGAGCCGGCCGCGACCGTGCTCGGCGACAAGTCGTTGTGCGTCCTCGTGACCGAGCGGCCCGAGGGCGAGCAGGCGCTGCTGCCGACGACGACCGCGCGGCTGCCGGTCGCGCTCGTCGCCTGGCTCGGGCTGAGCCCCCGCCCGACCCCGGAGCATCCGGCGATCCGGCTCGCCCCGGGCCAGATGGCGGTCGTGATCGGGCGCGGCCAGGCGCACGGGCACGACCTCCCACCCGAGGTGGCGAATGAGCTGCAGGAGCGGCTCGACGGCGGCGTCAGACACTGGACGGTCCGGTTCGCCCACGGCGGATGGCGGCGCAACCTCGAGGTGCTGGAGGGCGAGCGCGGGATCTGGCGCGTGCGGCCGGTCGAGGGAGAGCTCGTCGAGCTGGCGCCCACATCGACGACCGCGGTCGTCCGCGAGCTGATCGCGCTGCTGCTGCGAGCGTCGGCCGAGACGGAGAGCGAGCCGGTCCGCGGCCCCATGATTGCGGACCAGCCCGCCACTCCATCGGACTGAGCGGAGAGCCGCCCAGCTTCTGCCCCGTGACCCCACGGGAGAGCAGTTGTCATCGGCGCAAACGCGCCTCTGACCACTGCAACGCCACCTCGCTCGAGAACTTGCGCGAACTTTCTGACGGATTTCGCGCGGCGCGAGAGATCAGAGATCGACGTACACGTCGAGCGCCCCGGCGGGGCTGAATCCGAGGCGCGCGTAGACCCGCGCGGCCTCGTCGCTGTCCGCCTGCAGGTGCGCCAGACGGGCGCCGGCGGCGAAGGCCTGCGCCACCAGCCAGCCGCTCATCGCGGCCGCCACACCGCGGCGGCGCGCGGTCGGCAGGACGCCGACGCCGGCAACGTAGGCGGCCGGCCCGGCCGGACCGTCGCTGCGCAGGCAGTAGGCGGTGCCGACCACATCGTCGTCGAGCGAAGCGACCGCCACAGTGATCCGCTCGGCGCTCAGGTGCGGCTCCGTCCACGGGCGGTACAGGTCGCGGTCGGAGCCGAATGCGGTGGTGTCGACGTACAGGACGATCTCGAGGTCTTCCGGCCCCGCCTGCCGGATCTGGAGCCCATCGACCGCGGGCGCCGCCTGCAGCCCACCCGCGAGCAGCCCCATCAGCGGCATCGTGAACAGGTGGGTGCCCGCCTTGAACGGCAGCCCCGCGGGGACACGGGCGCCCCACTCCACGTCGCGCTCGGCGTAGAACGCTCGCGCGCCCTCGAGGTCCGAGTACGGGCCGGTGACGTCGGCGCCGTTCCACTGCGGGTGCGCGAGGCCGGAGGCCATCACGCGGATGCCGCGCAGCGTCGCCACGGCGCCGCCGTACGGCTCGCGGAGGACGCCCTCCACCGCCCACGCGTCGGCATGTGCCGTCCGGACGCGGGCGTCGAGCATCAGTAGAGCCCCGTCGGCAACCCGCCGTCGGGCAGCGACCCGTAGACGAGCAGCCGCGGCCGCACGCCGATCTCGAACACGGTCGCGCTCGCGTTCGGCGGCGAGCCGAGGTGGAGCCGGTCCGCGCCCGTCAGGTGCGCGACGACCGCACGGATGCAGCCGCCGTGCGACACCACCAGCCACGGTCCGCCGGCCGCGACCAGCTCGTCGACAGCCCCTGCGACCCGGCTCGCGAACGCTTCCCACGGCTCGCCGTCCGACGCCGTGCGCGGGCCGCCGCGCCAGTTCGTCAGCTCCGGCCCCTGGGCGTCGATCTCGGCGGCGGCCCGGCCGCCCCACTCGCCGATGTCGATCTCCCGCCAGCGCTGGTCGAACCGTGCCGGCGCGAGACCCATCAGCTCCGCCGTCTCGCGCGCGCGGCCGAGATCGCTGCAGATGACCCGCTCCGGCGGCACGCCGTCGACGATCTGCCCCAGCGATCGCGCCTGCTCGCGCCCGCGCTCGGACAGCGGCGGGTTGCGCTGCCCCTGCAAGCGCTCCTCGGCGTTCCAGGTGGACTCGCCGTGGCGGACGAGGATGAGGCGGTCGGCCATCGGCCCGGCATCCAAGCAGACGCGCCCGCAGGGCCGCGCCGGGGTAGCATCACCCGCCGCATGTTCTCGAAAGTCCTGGTCGCAAACCGTGGCGAGATCGCCGTCCGCGTGATGCGGGCGCTCGACGAGCTCGGCATCCCGTCGGTCGCCGTCTACTCGGAGGCCGACCGTGAGTCCCAGCACGTCCGGCGCGCCGCCGAGGCGTATCTGCTCGGCCCTGGGCCCGCCGCCGAGTCCTACCTGAACGTCGACAAGCTGATGGAGGTCATCGAGGCCTCCGGCGCCGAAGCCGTCCATCCCGGGTACGGCTTCCTGGCCGAGAACGCGGCGTTCGCCAAGCGGCTCGAAGACGCCGGCATCACGTTCATCGGGCCGCCCGCGTCGGCGATCGAGGCGATGGGCTCCAAGACGAAGGCCCGCGAGCTGATGAAGGGGGCCGGGGTCCCGATCGTGCCCGGCACGACCGACCCCGTGGACACCGTCGACGAGGCGCGCAAGATCGCCGAGGACATCGGCTACCCGATCGCCGTCAAGGCGGCCGGCGGCGGCGGCGGCAAGGGCTTCCGCGTCGCGCTCGAGGCCGACAAGCTCGAGGAGGCGTTCGAGGGCGCCGCGCGCGAGGGCGAGAAGTTCTTCTCGGACGCGACCGTCTACCTCGAGCGCTACCTGCCCGACCCGCGCCACGTCGAAGTCCAGGTGCTCGCCGACAAGCACGGCAACGTCGTCCACCTCGGCGAACGCGACTGCTCGATCCAGCGCCGCCACCAGAAGCTGATCGAGGAGTCGCCGGCCCCGCTCGTCGACGACGAGCTGCGGGCGAAGATCGGCGAGATCGCGGTCGAGGCCGCGCGCGCCGTCGGCTACCACTCGGCCGGCACGATCGAGGGCCTGCTCCAGGACGGCGAGTACTTCTTCCTGGAGATGAACACCCGCGTCCAGGTCGAGCACTGCGTCACCGAGGCGACGACCGGCGTGGACATCGTGCGCGAGCAGATCCTGATCGCGGCCGGCGAGAAGCTCGGCTTCACGCAGGACGACATCCGCTGGCACGGCCACGCGATCGAATGCCGCATCAACGCCGAGGACGCCGCCAAGAACTTCGCCCCCGCGCCCGGCACGATCGACGCCTACTTCGAGCCGTCAGGCCCCGGCGTGCGCGTTGACTCCGGCGTGCTGGCGGGCAGCGAGATCACGCCGCTGTACGACCCGATGATCGCGAAGCTGATCGTCTGGGACGCCGACCGCGAGCGGGCCACGCGGCGGATGGCGCGCGCGCTCGACGAGTTTCACATCGAGGGCGTGCGGACGCTGATCCCCTTCCACAAGGCGATCATGGCCTCCGAGCAGTGGGCCAACGCCGAGACGTGCCGCGATCTGATCGAGGACAAGACGTGGCTCAAGGAGCTCGCACAGCCGAAGCCGGAGGCGCCGGCCGAGGACGAGGGCGAGATCGTTGAGCGCGACTACCTGGTCGAGGTCTCCGGCAAGCGCTTCGAGGTCAAGGTGCGGGGCGAAGCGGTCGGTCCCGCCGTCAACGGCGCGGTGCCGGGGAGGCAGGCGCCAAAGCGCGGGCGCAAGTCCGGCGGCGGAGGAGGAAGCAGCGGCGACGCGCTCACCTCGCCGCTGCAGGGCAACGTCTTCAAGATCGTCGTCGAGCAGGGCGCCGAGGTCCAGGAGGGCGCCCTGATCTGCATCATCGAGGCGATGAAGATGGAGAACGAGATCACGGCCCACAAGGCGGGCAAGGTCGAGGAGCTGCCGATCTCCGAAGGCGCAGCGGTGACCGCCGGCGATACGCTCGCGGTCATTAAGTGATCCCCCCGGACGATCTCGATTCACTGATCCACGAGGCGGCCGACTGGCTGCGGATCCCGTCGATCTCGGCCGGCGCGCGCAACGAGGCCGCCCTGCGCGAGGCGGCCGAATGGGCGCTCCGGCGCGTCCGTGCCGTCGGCGGCGAGTGCGATCTCATCGAGACGCCCGGTGGCGCGCCGCTGGTGGTCGGCGAGCTGCGCGCGAACCGCGAGGACGCCCCGACCGTCCTCATCTACGGCCACTACGACGTGCAGGACCCAGGCGACGAGAGCGCGTGGACGACGCCGCCGTTCGAGCCCGACATCCGCGACGGCCGCCTATACGCCCGCGGCGCCTGCGACGACAAGGGCAACTTCCTGCCGCTGCTGCACGTCGCCTGCGCGATGGCCGACGCGGGCGAGCTGCCCGTGCACGTACGTGTGCTGATCGAGGGTGCCGAGGAGACCGGCAACGACGACGTCAACCAGTGGGTGCTGGCCGACGAGCGCGGCGCCGACTGCGTGATCGTCTTCGACACCGGGATGCTCGACGAGCACACGCCGGCGCTGACCGTCGGAACGCGCGGGATCGTGAGCGCCGCGCTCGAGGTCCGGACCGGCGAGCGCCCCGTGCACTCGGGCCTGTACGGCGGCGCCGCGCTCAACGCCTTCCATGCGCTGCACGCGGCGCTCGCCGCCGTGCTCCCGCGCGACGGCCGGCTGCCCGGCGCGCTGCGTGCCGGCATCGAGCCGCCGACGCCCGAGGAGCTCGCGACCTACGCCAACCTGCCCGACGGCCTCAGCGTGCTCGCCGAAGCCGGCGCCCGGCCGGCCGACCCCGCGGCCGGCGCCGAGTTCCACATGCGCACGGGCGCCGACGCCGCGCTCGACGTCCACCGCATCCGCGGCGGTGAGCCGCGCACGATCATCCCGGAGCTCGCCAAGTGCGACCTGTCCGTGCGCGTCGCGCCCGGCCAGGACCCGGCGACGATCTCGAGCGCGCTGGAGACGCTGCTGCGCGACGCCCTGCCGGCCGGCGCCGAGCTCGACTACTCGGCGGTACTCGCCAGCCCTTCGCGCTTTGACCCGGCGCTGCCGCCACTGAAGATCGCCCGCAGCGCGTTGGCGCGCGCGCTCGGCCGCGAGCCGGCGCTGCTGCGCTCCGGCGGCTCGCTGCCGATCCTGGTCGCCTTCATGGAGCGCGGGATTCCCGCCATCGTCTCCGGCTTCGCGCTGCCGCCGGACAACTTCCACGCTCCCGACGAGTCGTTCGCGCTCGCCAGCCTCGACCGCGGCCGCCGTGCATCGCGCGCCCTGTTCGAGGAGCTCGCGAAGCTGCGATGAGACGCGCAGTCGCGCTGCTCGTCGGCTGCCTCGTGCTGGCGCCGGCGGCGCGCGCCGACATCGGAGCGCCCGGTCTCGGCGACCCGTACTTCCCGCGCGCGGGCAACGGCGGCTACGACGCGCAGCACTACGACCTGACGCTGTCGTACACACCGCGGACGCACCGGCTCGCGGGCGTCGCACGGATCCAGGCGCGCGCGCTGATCGGCCTGGATCGCTTCAATCTCGACCTCAAGGGCCTGCGCGTGCGCAGCGTCGCGATCGACGGCGCGCCGGCGCCCTTCCACCGCAACAAGGCCGAGCTCCAGATCACGCCCGCCACACCGCTCGCCGCCGGACAGGCGTTCACCGTCAGCGTCCGCTACCGCGGTGTGCCGCGTACCGTGGTCGACTCCCCGATCGTCGGCGGCGAGCCCTACGGCTTCCTGCACACGCCGGACGGCGAGTTCGTCGCCGCCGAGCCGGACGCGGCCTCGACGTGGTTCCCCAGCAACGACCACCCGAGCGACAAGGCGACGTTCACGTTCCGGATCACCGTCCCGAAGGGCCGCAGCGTCGTCGCCAACGGGCGCCTGCAGTCACGCACGGGCAACACGTTCGTGTGGGTCGAGGACTCGCCGATGGCGACCTACCTGGCGACGATCGACACGGGCCGCTGGCGGTACAAGCGCGGGATGACGCCCGGCGGCGTCCCGGAGGAGGTGGCGATCGAGCCGAAGTTCGCCCGCCACGGCACGCTCCGCCACTACTTCGACGTGATCGGCCGGATCGTCGACTACGAAAGCACCGTCTTCGGGCCGTACCCGTTCGGCTCGACCGGCGCGATCTTCGACGACGCCCGCTACCACGGCGAACGGCTCGGCTTCTCGCTCGAGACCCAGACCAAGCCGATCTACTCCGGCCCGATCGACGATCTCACGATCGCCCACGAGCTCGCGCACCAGTGGTTCGGGGACAGCGTCTCGGTCGCTCGCTGGGACGACATCTGGCTCAACGAGGGCTTCGCCACGTTCGCGATGTACCTGTGGCTCGCCCACACGCACCAGCAGAGCGCCCACAAGTCGTTCGTGCTCGACTACTCGACCCCGCGCCGCTCGCCGTTCTGGAAGGTGGTGATTGGCAACCCGCGGCCGCGCAACCTGTTCGACTACGCGGTCTACAGCCGTGGCGCGATGACCCTGCAGGCGCTCCGGGAGAAGATCGGCAACGCGAAGTTCTTCGCGCTGCTGAAGGCGTGGACGGCGACGTACAAGTACGGCAACGCGACCACTCAGCAGTTCATCGCGCTCGCCGAGCAGACGTCCGGGCAGGATCTCGACGCGTTCTTCAAGACCTGGCTCTTCACCCCGAGGAAGCCCAAGACCTGGTGACGGAGTAGCCTGGCCGGCGGAGGCATTACCGAAGGGAAGGCAGGGGGGAATGATGTTCAGCACGCGCGTATTCGCGCTGGCCGCGACGGTGGCCGGCTGCCTGGCGTTCGCGGGAGCGGCGCAAGCGAGTCCGGGCGCATCGGGGGTCGGTGATCCGTACTTCCCGCTCGAAGGGAACGGGGGCTACGACGCCCTCCACTACGACCTCACGCTCGGCTACGACCCGGCGAGCGACCGGCTCGACGGCGTCGCCACGATCACTGCGCGGGCCGAGCAGGACCTGAGCAGCTTCGACCTCGACCTGCAGCAGCTCGACGTGAGCTGGGTCGCCGTCAACGGCCGCCGCGCGGACTTCAGCCGTGATGGCCAGGAGCTGACGATCGCGCCGCGCAAGAAGCTGCACAAGCGCTCGCGCTTCGTCGTGAGCGTCGGCTATGGCGGGGTGCCGGAGACGATCGTCGGATCGCCGATCGTGTTCGGGTCGCCGTACGGGTTCCTGCACACCGACGACGGCCAGTTCATCGGCGCCGAGCCGAACGCGGCCTCGACGTGGTTCCCGTCCAACGACCACCCGAGCGACAAGGCGACGTACGTGTTCCGGATCACGGTGCCCGAGGGCATCAGCGCGGTCGCCAACGGCCGCCTCGCGTGGTCGCGGACGCGCCACGGCAAGTCGACGTTCGTGTGGTACGAGGACTCGCCGATGGCGACCTACCTGGCGACCGTCGACACCGGCCAGTGGGTGATCAAGAACGGCCGCACGCCAGGGGGCGTGCCCGAGACCGTGGCCGTCGACCCGACGCTCGTCGCCAAGAACGCCGACGCGGTGGACTTCTTCTTCGACACCAGCGCCGAGGCGGTCGACTTCGAGGCCCAGTACTTCGGGCCGTACCCGTTCAGCTCGACCGGGGCGATCGCGGACAACGCGACCTACAACGGCCAGCCACTCGGCTTCTCGCTCGAGACGCAGACCAAGCCGGTCTACTCGGACGTCCGCAGCACGAGCACCATCGCGCACGAGCTGTCGCACCAGTGGTTCGGCGACAGCGTCTCGGTGGCGAGCTGGGACAACATCTGGCTCAATGAGGGCTTCGCGACGTTCGCGCAGTACCTGTGGGACGAGCACAAGGGCGTGCGCAGCGCCCATGACGCCTTCCTCGCCGATTACAGCCGTCCCGCGACGTCGGCGTTCTGGAACGTGATCGTCGCCAACCCGCAGCGCGACACGATGTTCGCCAGCGCCGTCTACCGCCGCGGCGGCATGACGCTGCAGGCGCTCCGGGAGAAGATCGGCGACGAGAAGTTCTTCCGGGTGCTGAAGACGTGGACGCGCACGCATCGCCACGGCAACGGCACGACGAAGGAGTTCACGGCGCTCGCCGAGCGGATCTCCGGCGAGGATCTCGACGCGTTCTTCCAGACCTGGCTCTACACGGCCGGGAAGCCGACGAGCTGGTGAGCGATCTGGTGCGCCGGCGGGTCTAGCGGGGCTGCACCGGGCGAGGTGACTTGCCCGGGCACCACGCCAGGCTCGCCCGCACCAGTTCGCGCTGGCGCGCGTGCTGGTCGCGCTGCGCGGCGAGGATCTCGCGGAGCTCCTCGGCGCGCTGCTTGTTGACGGGCGGGGTGGTCATGTGCGGAGGATCGTCCAATCGGAGGAGAACTTGAAAGGAAGGGAACCACCGACTGTCAGTACGGCTAACCCCCCATGCGGTCGAAAACGACCACCAGATCATCGAACGTCGTCTTAGGGTTCACGATCGCCAGCCGCGCGACGGTCTCGCCCGCCACCGTGCTCGGCATCACGAACGCGGTCCCGTCGGCGCGCAGGTCGGCCGCCCAGCGGTCATAGTCGGCCGTTCCCCAGCCGTGGCGGCGGAACACGAGGACGGACAGCTCGGGCTCGGTCAGCAGCTCGAGCTCGGGGCGTGAGCGGATCTCGTCCGCAACGGCGCGCGTGAGCGCCAGCGTGCTCTCGACCGCCGTCGTGAACGCGTCGGTGCCGTGGACGGCGAGTGCGAACCAGAAGGGAAGCCCGCGCGCCCGGCGCGTGAGGTGGACGCCGTAGTCGGACGGGTTGTAGGCCGCGTCGTCGGCGTACAGCGCCTCGAGGTAGGACGCGTGCTGGCGATGGGCGGCGCGGCCCAGTGCCGGGTCGCGGTAGACGAGCGCGCACGAGTCGAACGGCGAGAACAGCCACTTGTGCGGGTCGACGATGAACGAGTCGACGTGCTCGATCCCGGCGAACTTGCCGCGGGCGCTCGGCGCGCACAGAGCCGCGAGGCCGTACGCGCCGTCGACGTGCAGCCACAGCCCGCGCTCGCGGCAGACGGCGGCGACGCCGGCGAGGTCGTCGATCAGCCCGAGGTTAGTGGTGCCGGCGGTGGCGACGACGGCGAACACACCGTCGCCGTCTGCGTCGAGCGCCTCGCGCAGGGCGGCGCCGGTGAGCCGGCCGCCGGGCACGTCGAGCGCCTCGGCGTCCATCACCCGCAGCATCGTCCGCACCGACGAGTGGACCTCCGCGCTGCACGCCACACGGGTGGCGCGGGCGCCCGCCGCGCGGGCCGCCGAGCGGGCTGCGTGGAGCGCCGACAGGTTGCCGTTGGTACCGCCCTGGACGAAGCAGCCGCCGGCGCCCTCGGGCAGGCCGGCGAGCTGCGCGAGCCAGCCCAGCGCCTCGTTCTCGGCGTGCACGACGCCCGAGCCCTCCAGCCACGATCCGCCGTAGATCGAGTTCACGGCGAGCAGCACGTCGGCGAGCGCGGAGGCCGGCGCCTGCGCGCCGGGAATGAATGCGAGGTAGCGCGGGTGGTCGATCTGGATCGCCGACGGCATGACCGCGTCGAGCAGGAGCGCGGCGGCGCGCTCGGCGCCGAGCCCGGTGGCGGTGATCGCCGGACCGAACGCCTCCGGCGGCTCGGTGTGCCCGAGCGCCGGGCGGTCAGCCGCGAGCCGCTCGCGCGCGGCGTCGAGGATCGTCTGCTCGAGCCGCGGGTCCCGGTCGTGCAGGCTCACGCGAGGTGCGCCACGTTCTCCGCGTGGATCTTGCGCTGCCCGCCGTTGTTGCGCGCGATCGGCAGCTTCGCCTTCTCACCGTCGGCGAGCAGCGCCTCCAGGTAGGCGCGGTCCTCGCGCAGGATCGCCGCCGCGCGCGTGCCGTCCATCGGCGCGCCGTGGCCGGGCACGACGTGCTCGGCCTCCTCGACCAGCGGCTCGAGCGCCTTCAGCGTCGCGATGTAGGCGTTCGCGGAGCCGTGGAGCCACGGGATCTCGATCGGCGACAGGTAGTCGCCGACCACCAGCACCCGCGCCCACGGCACCCAGATCGCCATCCCGTCCTCGGTGTGGCCCTCCGTCGGCTGCAGCTCGAGCTCGCGATCGCCGACCTCGAGCTTGCCCGGCACCGGAAGCCTTTGCGCGCTCGGCAGCGACAGCGGCCGCGGCCGCTCGACGTAGAACTCCTCGTCGAAGGCCCGCATGCTGCGCTGCGCGGCGCCGGGCTCTCCGACCAGCCGCGCCGCGGTCGTCTCGGCGCACCCGAGCGGGGCCTCGGGGAACGCGTAGCGACCGAGCACGTGATCCCAGTCGCCGTGCGTGGCGAGCAGGCCGACGACGGTGAAGCCGGCCTGCTCGGCGAGCGCGGGCACGATCTCGAGCTCGTCCGGGAAGATCGGCGAGTCGATGCAGAACGCCTCACCGCCCGAGCGAACGAGGGTGCAAGTGGTCTGGTAGGCCCTGGAGGTGGCGACGACGACGTCTGCGTGGAGCCCGACGGCCCTCACGCCGCCCCGAGCAACCGCGCGGCTTCGAGCAGGGTCTTGACCTCGGCCGTCGGCTTCTTGGCGCCGGCGTCGAGCTGCTCACCGCTGCGGTTGACCCAGATCACGGGGATCTTGGCCTTCACGCACGGCTCGACGTCGTAGTAATAGCTGTTGGCGACGTGCACCCAGCCCTTCTTGCCGCCGATCCGCCGCTCGGCCTCCTTGAAGTGGGCCGGGTCAGGCTTGTAGGACCGCACCTGCTGGGCCGTCACGACGAGGTCGAAGTCGGTCTTGAAGTGCCGGCGCGTGAGGCCGAGCAGCTTGTCGTCGATGTTCGAGATCAGGCCGACCTCGAACTTCTTGGCGAAGCGCTCGAGCTGGGTGTTGGTCTCCTTGAACGGGGGCCAGCGCGAGACGGAGTCGGGCAGGAAGCCCGACCGCGACGGCTCCAGCGGCCAGCCGAGCTCGCGCGAGATGTTCACCGCAGTGCGGCGCAGCACCTCGGCGTACAGCTCATACGATCCACCCTTGATCTCCTGCTGGGTCTGCAGGAAGAGCGGGATCAGCTCTTCGCGGGAGAGCGTGTAGCCGTCGCGTTCGGCCTCTTTGGAGAAGGCATCGAATGCTCCGGTCTCCCAGTCGATCAGGGTGCCGTAGACATCAAACGTGACGAAGGTGACTTCCTTGGGCAGCGGCATGCGGTCGTGCATTGTGCCACGCGGACGTAACACGCCGCCCTGCACGCGGCGTTAGGAAGCGATGGCCAGAACCGATGCAGAGCTATTGATCGCGTCGCGGGACGACCCCCACGCGTTCCGCGAGCTGTACGACCGCTGGGCCGACAAGCTGCTCGCCTACTTCTACCGGCGGACGCTCGACCCGGAGGTCGCGGCCGACCTGCTGCTAGGAGCGCGGCACACCCTCCCGGGACCGTCTGCGAACCATCGGCCGAGGTGATGGAGGGTGTACTAGCATCGGCGCCCTTCATGGATCTTCTGGAGTATCAGGGCAAGCAGCTGTTCGCCCGCCACGGGGTCCCGGTCCCCTCCGGCTCACCCGCCACCACGGTCGAGGAAGCGGTCGCGGCCGCAGACGAGATCGGCTACCCCTGCGTGATCAAGGCGCAGGTGCAGATCGGAGGCCGCGGCAAGGCCGGCGGCATCAAGGTCGCCAAGGACCGGGCCGAGGCCGAGGAGCACGCGAAGGCGATCCTCGGCATGGACATCCGCGGCCACACCGTGCACGAGGTGTGGGTGGAGGCGGCCTCGGACATCGCTTCCGAGTACTACGCGTCGATCGTCTTCGACCGGAGCGCGAAGCGCCCGCTGGTGCTGCTCTCGACGCAGGGGGGCATGGACATCGAGGAGGTCGCCGACCGCGACCCGGAAGCGATCGCCCGCCTGCACGTCGACCCGCTGCTCGGCTTCCAGGACTTCCATGCCCGGCGGCTCGCGTTCGAGGCCGGCGTCGACGACGACGTGGTGCGCCCGATCGGCGCGCTGCTCAACCGCCTCTATGACGCGTTCGTCGGCGAGGAGGCGATGCTCGTCGAAGTGAACCCGCTGATCGTCACCGGCGACCGCCAGGTGATGGCGCTCGACGCCAAGGTCACGCTCGACGACAGCAGCCTCTTCCGCCACGCCGACAACGCCTCGCTGCGCAAGACCGAGGGCGAGGACCCGCAGGAGCGGATGGCCCGCGAGCGCGGCCTCACCTACGTCAAGCTCGACGGCAACGTCGGCATCCTCGGCAACGGTGCCGGGCTCGTGATGTCGACGCTCGACGTCGTCGCCCAGGCGGGCGGGTCGCCGGCCAATTTCCTCGACGCCGGCGGCGGCTCGAAGGCGGAGGCGATCACCCAGGCCGTCGAGGTGATCCTCTCCAACGAGAACGTCACCGCCGTGCTGTTCAACATCTTCGGCGGCATCACGCGCTGCGACGAAGTGGCGAAGGGCCTGATCGAGGCGTTCCGCCAGATCAACCCCACCGTGCCCTTCGTGGTGCGGCTGGACGGGACCAACGACAAGGAGGGCCGCGCGCTGCTGGCCGAGGCCAACCTGCCGAACGTGCACACGGAATCGACGATGCTCGACGCCGCGCGGCGAGTGGTGGAGCTGGCAGGATGAGCATCCTCGTCGGTAACGACACGAAGCTCTGCGTCTCCGGCATCACCGGGCGCGAGGGCACGTTCCACACGCTCAACAACAAGCGCTACGGCACCAACGTGGTGTCGGGCGTCACGCCCGGCAAGGGCGGACAGGACGTCGAGGGCATCCCGGTCTTCAACACGTTCCACGACGCGGTCGCCGAGACCGGCGCGAACACGGCGATGATCTTCGTGCCGCCGCGCTTCGCCGCCGATTCCATCCTCGAGGCCGAAGACGCCGGCATCGCGCTGATCGTGGCGATCACCGAGGGCATCCCGGCGCACGACGAGCTGCGCGTCTACAACCACCTCGCGACGAACGACAGCGTCCGGCTGGTCGGCCCCAACTGCCCGGGGATCCTGTCGCCGGGCAAGGCCAACGTCGGCATCATCCCCGCCGCCTTCTTCAGCGAGGGGAACGTCGGCGTGGTGTCGCGCTCGGGCACACTGACCTACCAGATCGGCAACGAGCTGGCCCAGCGCGGCTTCGGCAACTCGAGCATCGTCGGCATCGGCGGCGATCCGGTTCCGGGCTCGAGCTTCATCGACATCATCGCCCTGTACGAGGCCGACGACGAGACCGAGCTGATCGTGATGGCGGGCGAGATCGGCGGCTCAGCCGAGGAGGAGGCGGCGGAGTACATCGCCGCGCACGTCTCCAAGCCGGTCGTCGCCTACATCGCGGGCTTCACCGCCCCGCCCGGCAAGACGATGGGCCACGCCGGCGCGATAGTCTCCGGCACCGCGGGAACCGCGGCGGCCAAGCAGGAGGCGTTGGAGGCGCGCGGTGTCCGGGTAGGCCGCACACCGACGGAGGTAGCGGAGATCGCTGCCGAGATCGCGGGCTCGCTCAAGACCGCTTGACTTTCACGTCCCCCCTCGCCGAGACGCTGGCGCCCGATGTCCTCGAGCGCTTCCAGCGGTACGTGCGGGTGGACACCCAGTCGCGGCGTGACCGCGAGCGCAGCCCGAGCACGCCGGGGCAGCTCGAACTGGCGCGGATGCTGGTCGACGAGCTGCACGTGGCCGGGCTGACCGACGCCGCGCTCGACGAGCACGGCTACGTGTTCGCCACGCTCCCCGGACCTGATGGCTCGCCGGTGATCGGCGTGCTCGCGCACATGGATGTCAGCCCCGACGCTCCCGCCGACGGCGTCGTGCCGATCGTGCACGCGCACTACGAAGGCGGTGTGATCGGGCTCCCGTACGACGAGACCGTGCTCGATCCGGCGCAGATGCCGGTGCTGGCTTCGAAGGTGGGCCACGACATCGTCACATCGAGCGGCAACACGCTGCTCGGGGCCGACGACAAGGCCGGCGTGGCCGAGATCATGGCTGCCGTCGCGTACCTGGCCGCGCATCCGGAGCTCCCGCGGCCGACGCTGCGCGTCGGCTTCACGCCCGACGAGGAGATCGGCGAGGGCGCGACGCTGTTCGACATCGAGCGCTTCGGCGCGCGCTGCGCCTACACGCTCGACGGCTCGCAGCCCGGCGAGCTGCAGGACGAGACGTTCAGCGCAGTCGAAGTGACGTTGACCGTGCACGGCGTCGACATCCACCCGGGCTGGGCGACCGGCAAGCTCGTCAACGCCGCCCGCCTCGCCGGCCGCGTGCTCGCCTCGCTGCCGTCGGATCGGCTGACGCCGGAGACGACCTCGGGCCGCGAGGGGTTCATCCATCCGTACGCCCTCGACGCGTCGGCGAACCGAGCAGTCATCCGCGCGATCGTGCGCGACTTCGACGACGAGCTGCTCGACCGCCACGTCGCGCTGCTCACGCGCACCGCCGCCGAGGTCATCGCCGCCGAGCCGCGGGCGCGGCTGGACGTCGCCGTCAAGCCGCAGTACTCGAACATGCGCAAGTACCTCGCCGAGGTTCCGGAGGTCGTCGCCGCCGCCGAGCGGGCGATCCTCGCCGAGGGCCTCGAGGTGCTCCGCGAGCCGATCCGCGGCGGCACCGACGGCTCGATCCTCAGCGCGCGCGGCCTGCCGACGCCGAACATCTTCACCGGCGGCCACGAGTACCACTCCGTGCGCGAGTGGGCGTCGGTGCAGGACATGGCCTCGGCGTCCGCCGTGGTCGTGCGCCTCGCCGAGGCCTGGGCGTCCGCGTAGCGTTCTCGCCGGGCGCTTGAACTGCGGCATAGAGAGGGGGAGCACGGGAGGCAGCATTTCGTCGCACTGATCGCGAGAGGCCGCGCGAGTGCGACGAAATGCTGGCTATCGGGGACAAACTCACCAACGATCGCGCCGCCACGTACGATTGCGACGAAATGCTGCCTCCGCGTCGCCTCCCTCAATGCCGCAGTTGAAGTCGTGCCAGCCACACCGCAGCACAGCCGAGCGCGGCTAAGCTTCGCAGCGGTGAAGTAAGCAGCCACCGCACTTTCTTGTTGACACCCGGCCGGCGCGCGGCGCTCGGCGGGTGCGTGCGGTGGCCGGGCTTGGTGTGTGCCCCTCGCGCGTCGCTGCCTGTCCTCCTTCGCCCCGCCGGTCCTGGAGCCCGGCCATGAACCCGAGGACCGCATGCTCAAGGCTTCAGACCTACGCGCCACCCACGGCGACGTCACCATCTTCGCTTCGCTCAGCCTGACCCTGTCCGGCACGCGCCGCACCGGGCTGGTCGGCCCGAACGGCACGGGTAAGACGACGCTGCTCCGGCTCCTGGCCGGCGTGAACGCTCCAGAGCGCGGCAGCGTCACGCTCGGTGCGGGGGATCGCGTCGGCTATCTGCCACAGGAGCCGCCCGGCCCTGACCTGACGATGGATCGCCTGCTCGGCGTCGCGCTCGGCGAGGTGTGGCGGCTGCACGGTGAGCTCGAGCGGCTCGAAAGCCGGCTGGACGAGCCCGAGATGCTCGTGCGGTACGGCGAGGCGCAGGAGCGCTTCGGCGCGCTCGACGGCTGGGCGCTGCAGGCGCAGCTCGACGGTGCGCGCGACGCGCTCGGCATCGCCCACATCCCGCTCGACCACGAGCTCGGGGAGCTCAGCGGCGGCGAGGCGGCGCGGGCGCTGCTGGCCGGCGTGCTGCTCGCGCGGCCGACCGTCCTGCTGCTCGACGAGCCGACCAACCACCTCGACCTCGACGGACTCGAGTGGCTGGAGGAGTTTCTCGCCGGCTTCGGCGGCGCGGTGCTGCTGGTCTCGCACGATCGCCGCTTCCTCGACGAGACGGTCTCGCAGATCCTCGAGCTCGACGGCGGCACGCTGACGAGCTACAGCGGCGGCTACACCGCCTACCGCGAGGAGAAGGCGCGTGCGGCGGCGCGGGTCGAGCTGGCCTACGAGGCGCAGCAGAAGCGACACCGGCGCTTGGAGGCCGACATCGCGGCGACCCGCGGGTTCGCCGTGCGCACCGAGACGACGGTCAGCCGGGCCGAGGCGCCGAAGATGAAGCGCTACGCCAAGAAGGTGGCGAAGAAGGCCCAGGCGCGGGAGCGGCGGCTGCGGCGCGAGATCGATTCGGACGAGCACATCGACAAGCCGCGGCGCGTCGGGGCGCTCAAGCTCGAGCTGGAGGGCGGAGGCGGCGGCAAGCTCGTGGCGGCCCTGCGCGACGTGTCGGCGGGCTGGGACGGCGAGCCGCTACTGCGCGGCGTCGACCTCACCATCCATGGCCGCGACCGCATCGCGATCACCGGGCCGAACGGGGTGGGCAAGTCGACGCTGCTCGCGCTCCTCGACGGCGATCTCGAGCCGCTCACCGGGTCCGTTGAACGGCCGGTCAAGGGGGCCGTGCTGCCCCAGGGCACCGACGCACTGCCGGCCGACGTCCCCGCCGTCGCGTTCGTACGCGCGCACGCGGCGGTCGGGGAGGGCGAGGCGCGGCGGCTGCTCGGGCACTTCGGGCTCGAGGGCGCGACCGCGCTGCGCCCACTCGGCCGCCTCAGCCCGGGCGAGCGCGCCCGCACGGCAATCGCCGCGATGGTGGCGGCGAAGGCCGAGCTCCTGCTGCTCGACGAGCCGACCAACCATCTCGACTTCCCGTCGCTCGACGTCCTGGAGTCGGCCCTGCGCGACTACCCGGGCGCGATCGTCGCGGTCTCACACGACCGCGCGTTCCTGGACGCGATCGGCACGGAGCGCCGCCTGCGTGTTTGGGATGGTGAGGTCACGGAGACAAGTGCGAGGTCTTGAGGGCACGGATCGCCGGACTTCTCATCGCGTGGCTCGGGCTGTTTCTCCCGTGGCGGCACTGGAGCGCTGAGGCGAGCCACGGCGCGGTCAACGGGTTCGCGGAGTCGCGGCCGTTCTGGATCGTGCTCGCGGTCATGACGGTGCTCGTGCTCGTCGCGCACCGGCGCGAACGCCGCTGGTCACAGGTGGCGGTGGCGGTCGGGGCGCTCGCGCTCGTGGCGATCGCCGCACGGGAGATCGCCGGCTACTTCGCGGATGCCAGCGCGTTCGTGTCCGTGCGGCCGGCCGTGGGAGCACTACTGTCGCTGGCCGGCGCCATCGTGCTCCTCGTCATCTCCCTGCGGGAGCTGGCGCCGCGTGGGCGGGAGCTCGCCGGCGCGCTGACGGCGGTGCTGCTCGTGGTCGGGGTCGCGGCGCTGTGGCCGGCGACGGACGGACGGCCCGACTCGGGCGGGATCGCCCAAGTGTCCGATTACCACGCGACATCGCTCGCGTTCCAGAACCGCAACCTCTACGAACTCCAGGACCGGGTCCTCGTATCCGCGCCGCGCGCCGCGGAGTCCTACGACGCGTACTACATCGGCGACAGCGACTGGTTCGCGGACCCCGCGGACGGGAGCGCGAGCGACCTGGCCTTTGCGGGCGATGACGCCTACCTCGTCCTCGACCGCCCCGACCGCCTGGGCGTCTTGGCGCCGGACGGAAAGACCAGGATCGAGGCGCAGGGCGCTCACGCCGAGGCGCTCGCCCCAGCCCCCGACGGCGGGCTCTACCTCCTCACACCGGACGGCGTGAGCGTGCTGCGGGCCGGCCGCGTGACGCCGGTCGCGGAGGTCGACCTCGCCGGCGACGGCGACATCGCGAGCGATCCCGAAGGCCGCGCATACGTCGCCGACACCGGGAACGGGCGCGTCCTGCGGGTCGACCCGGACGGCAAGGTCACCACCATCGTGGGCAAGGACGCGGCGCCCGGATGCGTGAGCGACGGCCACGACGACCCCCTGGCGCTCGACGCCGGCCATTGCATCGGCGTCACCGCGCTGGCCGCCGACGCCGACGCCGACGCCGACGCCGACGGGAACGTGTACCTGGCGCTGCGCAGCCTCGCAATGGTCGTCGGCGTCACGCCGCAGGGGCGCATGCGCGTCGTGGCGGGCACCGGCCCGGTGGGCTGGGGCGACGGCGGCGGCCGGGCGGTGCAGGCGCGCCTCGGCGAGATCATCGCGCTCGCCGTCGACCGCGACGGCGACTTGTACATCAGCGAGGACCATCCGGTGTCCCAGGTGCGCCGGGTTGCGGATCCCGCGAGCGCGCTCGACGACCCGCCGGCCACGCCGGCCGCGCCGATCACGACCGGAGGGTGCGGCGCGATCGCCCGCGTCCGCGAGGCGTTCCTCCGCACATCGTCGCCGACCGAGATAGACGAAGCGGTGGCCACGCTCGGCCGTGGCGCACCGGATGAGATCCGCGATCGCGTCGACGTGCTCGTCGCGCACTACGACAGGCACCAGGACGACCCGGACCGGGCGGACAGCCTGGAGTGGAGCCACAACCAGTACCAGGCGACGATCGCCGACTACGGCGAGAACGAGTGCCGGCTGATCGGCGGCTACGACGTCTCCGTCAAGGAGGTCAACACCTTCTGCGTCGCCTACCAGCGATTCGCCGACACGCACACGTTCCTGCCCAAGCCGGGCGAGAAGCCGTCGCCGGAGTGGGCAGCGGTGCTCGATGCCGTGCCGCCGATGCTCGAGTCCGCCGACGGGAGCGTTGTCGCCGACTTCGCGTCGTCGGTCTGCCTCCCCGCGTGAGCGCCTCGTATCCTGGCTGGCATGGCCGACACGATCTCCTTCGCCCGCGGGGCGCCGTCTCTGGACATCGTCGACGTGGCGGGGCTGCGCGAGGCGGCGCAGATGGCGTTCGACAACGATCCGGCCGGGACGACCGCGTACGGGACGTCGGTCGGCTACGTGCCGCTGCGTGAGTGGATCGCCTCCCAGCACGGCGTCGGCGTCGACCAGGTGCTCGTCACCAACGGGTCGATGCAGGCCGACGCGTTCCTGTTCCAGCTGCTGGTGAACGCGGGCGACACCGTGATCGTCGAATCGCCGACGTATGACCGCACGCTGCTGAACCTGCGCAACCGCGAGGCCGACATCCGCATGGTGCCGCTGGAGACCGACGGCATCGACGTCGACGCGCTCGAGGTCCTGCTGCGCGACGAGGGCGTGCGCCCGACGCTTGCGCACGTCATCCCCAACTTCCAGAACCCGGCCGGCTACACGCTCAGCGCGGCCAAGCGGGCGAAGCTGCTCCAGCTCGCCGCAGAGTTCAACTTCACGCTGTTCGAGGACGACCCGTACATCGCGATCCGCTTCGAGGGCGAGGGCCTGCCGACGATGCTCTCGCAGGACGAGGCGGGTCAGGTCGTGTACGCGTCGTCCTTCTCCAAGACGGTCTGCCCGGGCATCCGCGTCGGCTACCTGGTCGGCCCGGCGGCGGTGATCAAGCAGATCCAGGCGATCGCCACCAACACCTACATCTCGCCGAACATGGTCGCCGAGTCGATCGTCAACCAGTTCGTCCGGTCGGGGCGGATGGACAGCGCGATCGCGACCGTCAAGGACGCGCTGCGCGAGCGCCGCGACACCCTGGTGGCGGCTCTGGAGCGCGAGCTCCCCGAGGCGGAGTTCTCCCCACCGGAGGGCGGCTACTTCATGTGGGTCGTCCTGCCCGAGGAGATCAACGTCGCCGAGGTCGAGACCGCCGCGAGCGAGCGCGGGCTGATCTTCGTCAAGGGCACCGACTTCCTACTCGAGGGCGGCGAGAACACGCTGCGCATCGCCTACTCCGGCGTCACGCCGGAGCAGATCGACGAAGGCGTGTCGCGGCTTGCCGAGGCCGTCCGGTCGGTTGGCGTCTCGGCATAACTACGGGCCGCACCCTTCACAGTTCTGCGAGCTGTTCGCGGGCGGCCCGTCGGTGGCCGTGCTCATCCACGGCGGGTTCTGGCGGGCGCGCTACGGGCTCGACCTCGAGCATGCGCTCGCGGCCGACCTCGTGGCGCGCGGCTGGACGGTGTGGAACATCGAGTACCGCAGGATCGGTGAAGGCGGCGGCTGGCCGGAGACCTATGACGACGTGCGCGCGGCGATCTCAGCACTGCCCGTCTCCGCCGATCGGGTGGTCGCGATCGGGCATTCGGCCGGCGGGCATCTCGCGGTGCGAGCGGCGGCCGACGTGCCGCTGACCAGCGTCGTCTCCCAGGCCGGCGCACTGGACCTGTACGAGCTCGCGCGGCTCGGGACGTCCGACGGTGTGGTGGGGCAGTTCCTCGGCGGCTCTCCTGACGAGGTCCCCGAGCTGTACGAGGCCGCCACGCCGCGACCGCCTTCCGTGCCCCTGCTGCTCGTACACGGGGCATTGGACGAGGACGTGCCGGTCGCGATGTCGCGCGACTTCGACGCCGGCGATCTGGTCGTGGTCGAGGACGAGGGGCACATGGAGCAACTCGACCCGAGGTCGCAATGCTGGCGGGCGGTGATCGAGTGGCTCTGACGCGTGCCGAGGCCGCGGCGCTCGACGCGGCCGATCCGCTGGCGGGGTTCCGCGAGCGGTTCGTGCTGACGGATCCGGAGCGGATCTATCTGGACGGCAACTCGTTGGGCCGTCTCCCGGTCTCCACGCGCGACCGCCTCCGCGCGCTGGCCGACCAGTGGGGCGACGTGCTCGTCTCGGGCTGGTCGGAGTGGATCGACGCGCCCACGCGGGTCGGCGATCTCCTCGCGGAGGGCGTGCTCGGCGCGCGGCCGGGCGAGGTGACCGTCGGCGACTCGACGACGGTGAACCTCTACAAGCTCTGCAGCGCCGCACTCGATCTTCGGCCGGGGGCGCTCGTCACCACGCGCGACAACTTCCCGACCGACCGCTACGTGCTCGAGGGCCTGGCGGCGCAGCGCGGCGTCGAGCTGCGGCTGGTCGACGATGTGACGGCGGCGCTCGACGGCGCCGCGGTCGTGCTCGTTCCCCATGTCGACTACCGGACGGGCGAGATCGCTGACATGCCGGGGGTCACGGCAGCGGCGCGCGAGCATGACGCGCTCGTGGTCTGGGATCTCTGCCACTCCGCGGGCGCGATCCCGATCGACCTGCGCGGGAGCGGCGTCGAGCTGGCCGTCGGCTGCACCTACAAGTACCTCAATGCGGGGCCGGGAGCGCCCGCGTTCCTGTACGTTGCGGCCGAGCTCCAGCCGCGGCTGCGCTCGCCGATCTGGGGCTGGTTCGCCCAGCGCGACCAGTTCGCGATGGAACGGCCCTACGACCCGGTCGCCGGCATCGGCCGCTTTCAGGCCGGCACGCCCCCGATCCTCGACCTCGCAGCGGTCGAGTCCGGCGTGGGCCTGACCGCCGAGGCCGGCGTCGACCGCCTGTACGAGAAAGCCACCGCCCAGTGCGAGCTGATCGTCGCGCTGCACGATCACTGGCTCGCGCCGCTCGGCTTCAGCCTCGGCTCACCGCGCGATCCGGCCCGCCGCGGCTCGCACGTGTCGGTCCGCCACAACGAGGCATGGCCGATCTGCCGCGCGCTGATCGAGCGGGTAAACGTCGTCCCCGACTTCCGGGGACCGGACTCGATCCGGCTCGGCGTCGCGCCGCTCTACACGCGCTTCGTCGACGTCTGGGACGCACTCGACCGCCTCAGGGGTTTGGTCGAGCGAGGCGAGCAGCGGTTGGTGGATGCCCAGCGCTCGCGTGTGACGTAGCCGCGGAGTTCGGCGCGGCGCGGACCTAGCGGCCGTAGCGCTCTTTGGCGAGCACGAGCTGCTCGGGGAGCGCGGTGCGCGGCGGCGGGGACGGGTCGGCGAGCACGGAGACGGTCTCGGACACCGAGCGCGTCAGGGTCGCGTTGCCGTCGTCGAACGCGACGACGACGTGGTCGGCGTCGATCTCGGCGACCTTGCCCTCCTTGCCGGGCGCAAGGCCTTCGTTCTTGAACAGGTGCAGCAGGTCCTCGGCCTCGTTCTCGAAGCGCAGGACCGTGACCTTGGCGCCTTCCTCGACGTCGGCGAGCGGCACGCCCTCGATCCGGTCGCCGGGCGAGAGCGGGTGCCCGTGCGGGCAGGTCTTGGCGTCGCCGATGGCGGCGAGCATCCGCTCTTCGAGCTTCGGCGACATGGCGTGCTCGAGCCGCTCTGCCTCCTCGTGGACGTCATCCCACGGGATGCCGAGGACGTCGGTGAGGAAGCGTTCGATCAGCCGGTGGCGATAGACGATGCCCTCGGCGTGCTCGAGCCCTGAGCCGGTGAAGGCGAGGACCTTGTCCGGGCCGCGGGTGACGTAGCCGTCCCGCTCGAGCCGCCCGATCATCTCGTGGACCGTCGGCGCCGAGAGCTGCATCGCACGGGCGACGTTGGCGCCCGTCATTGGGAGGCCTGCCTCGTGCAGCCAGAAGATGACCTGCAGGTACTCCTCTTCGGCGACGGTCACTTGGTCCTGGGACATGGCTTGGAGCATATCCTCCGCCCACATGCGCATCGACGCGACGACGCGCGCACTGGTTACCGGTGCCTCGCGCGGGATCGGGCGCGCCGTGGCTGCGGCAATCGCGGCCCGCGGCGGCGCCGTCGGGCTGCTCGCACGGTCCGAAAGCGAACTGGCCGATCTCGCGAAAGAGCTCGGCCCGCGGGCGGTCGCGCTGCCCGCCGACGTCGGCGATCGCGAGCAGGTCCGCGCCGCGGTCCACCGGTTCATCGACCAGGCCGGCGGCCTCGACCTGGTCGTCGTCAACGCCGGCATCGCCCACTACGGCCCGTTCCTGGCTCAGGACGTCGAGCGCGTCGAGGCGATGACGCGCATCAACTGGCTCGGGACCGTCTACACGGTCGACGCCGCCCTCGGGCACCTGATCGACCGCGCGAGCGGCCACATCGTCGTCGTCTCGTCCGGCGCCGGGCTGCGCTCGTTCCCGTGGGCGGCGGCGTACGGCGCCACCAAGTCGGCGCAGCGCGGGTTCGCCGAGGCGCTCCGGCACGAGCTCAGCGGCACCGGCGTCTCGGTCACGACCGTCTACCCGGGCGAGATCGCCACGCACCTGCACGACCACGAGAAGGCGACGATGCCCGACTGGTACCACGGCGACGACGCGGCGGGCGGCGTCGACCGACTCGTCGCCGCGATCCTGCGCGGGGTCGAGCAGGACCGCCGCGCGGTCTACCACCCGCCGTTCATCCGCCTGCTGGGCCTCAACGGCATCGCCCCGCGCCTGAGCGACGCGATCCTGCGCCGCCTGCGGGGAGGCACCGCCGCACCGCGCCGCGACTAGCGCTCGGCCTCGAACCGCAGCCGCAGCGCTTCGACGCGCTTCTGGGCGAGCCGCATGAACTCGCGCGTGGCGGGCGACAGGTGCGCGTTGCGGCGCGTGATGAAGGCGAACGTGTCGTAGAGCGGCGGGTCGAACGGGACGCCGCCGAGCTTCCGGGCGAGGCCGCGCGAGCGGATCATCTGCTGCGAGGTCACGGTGTCGCCGAGGCCGCGGGCGGCGAGCTCGAGCGCCGCGGTGACGTATTCGACCTCGATCTGCGGCTCGAGCTTCACGCCCGCGTGCTGGGCACGCGCTTGAAGCTGGCGGCGCATCGGGTCGTCGGCACCGAAGCGCGCGTCGAACAGGATCAAGGGCGACTCGGCGAGCCGCTCGATCGTCATCGGCTCGCGCAGGCGCTCGGCGTCAGCGCTGATGTAGAGGATCTCCTCGCGCATCGCCGGCTGCACGTCGAGCCCGCGATCGTCGATCGGGAGCGCCACGAGCCCCGCCTCGAGATGCCCGTCGCGCACCGCGTCGGCGACCTCGGCCGAGTTCTGCCCGATCGCCCGCACGCGCACCTGCGGGTGCTGCGTGCGGAAGTCTTGGAGCAGACCCGCGAGCAGGTAGTGGTGGGCGCTGCCGAACGTGCCGAACTCGACGGTGCCGCCGGTGAGGTCGCGGATCTCGCGCACGGACTCAGCCGCCTCCTCGGCGGACGCCACCGTGCGCTCGGCGTGGGGGCGGAACAGACGGCCCGCCTCGGTCAGCTCAAGGCCGCGACCCACACGCGCGAACAGCGCTACGCCGAGCTCCGCCTCGAGACGGCGAACCTGCTCGGACAGGCTCGGCTGGGCCATGAACAGCGACTCGGCGGCGGCCGAGAACGACCCGTGCTCGGCCGCCGCGAGGAAGTATGTGAGCTGCTGAAGAGTTATAGGCTAAACCTTCTGATGCAAGAGTCAAGCAAGCATACAGCGATGCGTCACAAAGGCCGATAATGAGGACATGACATTCACCCTCATCATCCTCATCCTCGGAGTGGGGGCGGCACTGAAGTACGGCGTCGAGGATCGGCCCGGCTTCAACGAGCGCCGACCGCTCGCCTAGGCCTCCCCTCCCCTCCCTCCCTCCTCCTTTCGAGCCCCTGCCGGTTTCTGCCGCGGGGGCTCTTCTGGTTTCCTAGGGAGATGCCGCTCCCGCTCAAGCCGCCCGTGCTCCCGCAGCTCGCCAAGTCCGCCAAGACGCTCCCCACCGGCGACCGCTGGAGCTACGAGCCGAAGTGGGACGGCTTCCGCTCGATCGCGTTCGTCGACGGCGACGACGTCTACCTGCAGTCGCGCAACGGCAAGCCGCTGACCCGCTACTTTCCCGAGCTCGCGTTCCCGACCGGGCGCTACATCCTCGACGGCGAGATCGTCCTGTTCGACGACCAGGGGCGCCAGGACTTCGACGCGCTCGGCCAGCGCATCCATCCGGCCAAGTCGCGCATCGACATGCTCGCCGAGCAGACCCCGACGCGCTTCATCGCCTTCGACGTGCTCGCCGACGGTGGCGAGGTCCTGCTCGCGCTCTCGCAGGACGAGCGCCGAGCCCGACTCGAGGCGGTCGTCGACAAGCCCGTCGACCTGACGCCGCGGGTGACCAATCCCGACGATGCGCAGGAGTGGCTCCAACACGCCGAGGGCGTGATCGCGAAGGAGATCGGCGCGCAGTACCGGCCCGGCGAGCGCGTCGGGATGGTGAAGATCAAGCGCATCCGCACGATCGACGCGGTCGTAATGGGCTGGCGCCCCGGCAAGGAGGAGGGCACGGTCGGCTCCTTCATCCTCGGGCTGTACGAGCCCGACGGTCGGCTGCGGCCGGTCGGCCACACCTCCGGCTTCAGCGCCAAGGAGAAGCGCGAGCTGCCCGCGAAGCTCGCTCCGTACGAGACGGGTGAGCGAGGGATGGGCGACCCGAGCCGCTGGGCCGGCGACCGCGAGCTGGAGTGGATCGAGCTGCGGCCCGAGCTGGTCGTCGAGGTCACGTTCGACCACACGAGCAACGACCGCATCCGGCACGGCGCGAAGATCGCGCGCTGGCGGGAGGACAAGCCGCCCGCCGAGTGCCTTGTGGACCAGTTGGCGTCTTAGACGATCCGCGGGGTGCTGGCCGAGCGCGCGGTGATCTCGCCGCCGTGCGTCCGCCACGCCTGCAGCCGGTCGTACCGCTCGCGTGCGTCGACGACCTCGCCCTGGTGCTCGAGGCCCCAGCCGGCGAGCGGGACGAGCGCGACGAGCAGGTGCTCGCCGGCCGGCGACAGCTCGTACTCCACCCGCGCCGGCACGCGCGCGAAGACATGCCGCTCGACGAGGCCGTCGCGCTCGAGCTGGCGCAGGGTGGCGCTGAGCATGCGCCGTGAGACGCCGTCGATCTGCCGCAGCAGCTCGTTGAAGCGTTGCGTGCCACACCCGAGCCGGGCCAGCACGAGCACGCTCCACTTCGCCGCGAGGACGCCGACCGCCGCCTGGAGGGCGGCTACCGAGTCCTCATCCGAGGTTGGAAATGGTGCGGGAATCGGGGTGCTGGCCATGGCTTCGAGCATGACATGTCCCGAGACACGAGAACATGTCACGGATGGTGGTGAAAGAGCGCCCGGTCCTGGTGGCGCCTGACTCGTTCAAGGGCACCTTCCGGGCTTCCGAGGTGGCGGCGGCGATCGGCCGCGGCCTCGAGCGGGCCGGCCTGATGCCGCCCGACCTGTGCCCGGTGGCCGACGGCGGCGAGGGGACGCTCGACGCGCTGCTGCCCGCCCTCGGCGGCGAAGTCGTCGTCGCCGACGCCCACGATCCGCTCGGACGCGAGCTCACCGGCTGCTTTGGCCTGGTCGAGGACGGCGGCAGCGCGATCGTCGAGACCGCGACCGCCAGCGGGCTGGCGCTCCTGAAGGAGGCCGAACGCGATGCCTGGGCCGCGTCGAGCTACGGCACCGGCGAGCTGATCGCGGCGGCCGCCGCCGCCGGGGCCGCGGTGATCATCATCGCGGTCGGAGGCTCGGCGACCATGGACGGTGGCGCGGGGGCAATCGAGGCGATCGAGGACGCCGGCGGTCTCGGCGGAGCCCAGCTCGTCGTGCTGTGTGACGTGCGGTTGCCGTTCGAGGACGCGCCGAAGGTGTTCGGGCCGCAGAAGGGCGCCGATCCCGCGATGGTCAAGCGGCTCGAGAAGCGGTTCGCCGCGCTTGCGGACCGCTGGCTGCGGGACCCGCGCGGCGTGCCGATGACCGCCGCCGCCGGCGGGCTGTCCGGCGGGCTGTGGGCAGTGCATCGCGCCGTGCTCGAGCCGGGCGCGCAGTGGGTGCTCGACGCGCTCGACTTCGACGCCCGCATGCGCGCCTCGCGTGCGGTGGTCACCGGCGAGGGCAAGCTCGACGAGCAGACGCTGCAGGGCAAGCTGGTCGGCGAGATCGGCACCCGCGCGCGTCAGTCCGGCGTGCCGCTGCACGCGATCGTCGGCACCGATGCGCTCGACCCGTTCGGCAAGCGCATCATCGACCTGATGCGCGTGATCGAGGCCACCGACCTTGCGGAGCTGGAAGCCGCCGGCGAGACGCTCGGGCGCGAGCTGGCGGACGGCCGTGCCTGAGGCCGTCCTCTTCGACCTCGACGGCGTACTGCTCGACTCGCGCGCGGCGATCGCGAACTGCATGGAGCACGCGCTCCGCGCACACGGGTTGCCGGTCCCGCCGGCGGCGCAGCTGCAGAGCTACATCGGTCCGCCGCTGCTCAACGCGTTCGCCGAGCTCGGCGGCGCCGACCGCGCCCACGCCCTGATGGCGACCTACCGCGAGCGCTACGTGACGTCGAGCCTCACCGAGACCACCGTCGTCCCGGGCATGCCCGACGTGCTCGCGACCATCGCCGCCCAGGTGCCGGTCGCCGTCGCAACCACCAAGCCGCACGTGTACGCCGAGCCGCTCTGCGCGCATCTCGGCCTCGCGCCGCATCTGCGCGCCGTCGTCGGCCCCGAGCTCGACGCACCGGACGAGGTCAAGACCGTCACGATCGTGCGCGCGCTCGCCGCGCTCGGGCTGGAGCCCGGCGCCGATGTCCCGATGGTCGGCGACCGCCGGCACGACGCCGAGGCCGCGCACGGCAACGGGCTCAGGTGCGTGGGGGTCCTGTGGGGGATCGGTGACGAGGCGGAGCTGCGGGCAGCAGGCGCCGATCCGATCGTGGCCGACCCAGCAGAGCTCCCAGCAGCTCTGGAGCTCGGGCGAACCGCGGCTGGGTAGGGCGAGTCTGCCGCGAGCGTCGGTGTCGGGAAACCCTCGGTATGCGCGGGTAATCCGACACCAATCGCGTTCCGGCCGATCCCGCCTCCCTAACTGCCGATGTTGACGTTCGCCGGCGTCGCGACTAACGCCAATGTGAACTCGGCACCGCCGCCCGAAGCGTTCTCGGCGCTCACCGAGCCGCCGTGCTGCTCGGCGACCTGGCGCACGATCGCCAGGCCCAGCCCGGTGCCGGTACGGCTACGTGCGGCGGCGCCGCGGTAGAAGCGGTCGAAGATGTGCGGGAGGTCGGCGGGGTCGATGCCCGGGCCGTCGTCACGCACCACGACGCCGCCGGCGCCGGTGGACACGCTCACGTGCGAGCCATGCCGGGCGGCATTGTCGAGCAGGTTGTTGATCGCGCGCGCGACCCGGTCGGGGAGGCCCTCCACCACGACGGGCTGGAGTGCGGCGGTGAACTCGACGTCGGGCGCGTGGAGGCGGGCGCGCTCGATCGCCTCCGCGACGAGCGCGTCGAGCCGCACGTCCTCGAGCTCCGGCGCTGCCTGGTCCCCGCGCGCGAGCTCGATCAGGTCGGCCACCAGCGCGCTCAGCTCCTCGGCCTGCGCCTGCACGTCGGCGATCAGGCGCGCGCGCTCGGCGGGCTCGAGCTCGCTCTCCGCCAGCACCTCGATGTTCGTGCGCAGCGACGTGACCGGCGTGCGCAGCTCGTGCGAGGCGTCGGCGACGAGCTGGCGCTGAGCGGCGATCGACCCTTCGAGCGTGTCGAGCATCGCGTTGAACCGCATCGCCAGCTCGCCGACCTCGTCGCTGCTCGTGACGTCGATGCGGCGCCCGAGATCCTCGGTCCGGGCGATGTGGCGCGCGGCCTCGGTGACGCGCGTGACCGGCGCGACGAGGTGGCGCGCAGCGAGCCGCCCGAGCACGGCGGCGAGCGCGATCCCGCCGAGCACGAGCGCGAGCAGCACCCACCGCAGCCGCGCGAGCACGGAGTCGGTCGACGCGAGCGAGCGCCCGAGCTGCAGCGCCCCGCCTTCGCGCAGCGGGACGGTGAGCACGCGCACATGCCCGCCGCCCGCTTCGGCGTCGGCGGCGAACGCGCTCGCGTCGCCCGCCGCCACCGCGCGCGCCCGGTCGTCGATCGGAAGCTGCCCCTCGCCTGAGTCGCCGCCGGCCGGGATGAACTGCACGTAGTCGGCGCTGCCGCCGCGCTGCGCCGGGAGCCTCGGGATGTCGCGCGGGCCCGGGCCGCCGAGTTCGCGTAACCGGCGCCCGAAGCCGGGCGGCACCCGCTCGTCAGCGCGCTGCACGAGCTGCGCCTGCTCGGTCAGCTGGTCGTCGATCTGCTTGCGCAGCTCTCCGCGCACGACGCCATACGCGACCGCGGCGACGAGCACGACGGCCACGCCCACCGCGATCGCGGTCGCCACGGCCATCCGCCGGCGGAGCGGCATCAGTGGTTCCGACCGAGGACGCCGTCAGGCGCGGCGGGGCGTCGCCAGGGACCGGTCGGGTTCGCGGCCGGGACCACTAGGTCTCTTTCAGCACGTAGCCGACGCCCCGCACGGTGTGCAGCAGGCGCGGCTCCCCGCCCGCCTCGGTCTTGCGCCGCAGGTAGCCGACGTAGACGCCGAGGGCGTTCGAGCTCGCGCCGAAGTCGTAGCCCCAGACGCGTTCGAAGATCTGCGACCGCGTGAGCACCTGGCGCGGATGCTCGAGGAACAGCATCAGCAGGTGAAACTCCGTGCGCGACAGCTCGATGCGCCGCTCGCCGCGGAGGACCTCGTAGGCGACGGGGTCGAGCACGAGGTCGCCGAATCGGAGCATCTCGCTGCCCTGCGCGCCGGCCCGGCGGAGCAGCGCGCGCAGCCGTGCCTTGAGCTCTTTCAACGCGAACGGCTTGACGAGGTAGTCGTCGGCGCCCGCGTCGAGCCCCGCCACCCGGTCGTCGATCGCATCGCGCGCGGTCAGCATCAGGACCGGCGTGCGGTCGCCCGCGTCGCGCAGCCTCCGGCACACCTCGAGCCCGTCGACGTGCGGCATCGCGATGTCGAGCACCACAGCGTCGGGCGGCGTGCCGCCGGACATCCGGTCGAGCGCCTCACGCCCGTCGGCAGCCAGCTCCACGTCGTACGCCTCGAGCCGCAACGCTCGCTCGAGCGCCGTCCGAACCGCAGGCTCGTCGTCGACCACCAGCACGCGCACCATCCGAAGATCATGCCGAGAACCACGTAAGAGTTGATGAAGAGGGCCTTTAGCTGGAACTGACTGGGTCGCGGGAACAATGGCCCCCAATGAGCAGGCTTCTGGCGTTCATCGCCGGTGCCGTCTCGGTCGGAGCCGTCATCGGCGTGCTTGCGATCGCGGGCGTCGTCGGCGGCAGCGACACGACGATCGTGCGCTCCCAGCCGACTCCCTCGGCACCAGCCCCGCGCAGCGCTGACATCAGGGCGGCGGTGTCGGACGTGTACGCACGGGTGTCGCCGGGCGTGGTGTTCGTCCAGGCCAACTCCGGGAAGGGCCAGCTGCCGTTCCCGGGCGGCGGTCGTGCCGCGTCAGGCTCGGGCTTCGTGATCGACAACGACGGCCACATCGTCACCAACGACCACGTGGTCGAAGGCGCGACGCAGTACCGCGTCCGGTTCGGCGATAACGGAGACCCGATCGTCGCCAAGCTGCTCGGCACCGATCCGTCCGCCGATCTCGCGCTGCTGAAAATCGACCCCAAGGACATGCCGGCCGAGATCTCGCCGCTGCAGCTCGGCGGTTCCAGCGACGTCCGCCCAGGCGACGAGGCGATCGCCATCGGCAGCCCGTTCGGGCTCGAGGGCACCGTCACCAGCGGCATCGTGTCCGCGCTCGGGCGCACGATCACGGCCCCCAACGGCTTCTCGATCTCCGGCGCGGTGCAGACCGACGCCGCGATCAACCCGGGCAACTCGGGCGGCCCGCTGCTCGACTCCCGCGGCCAGGTGATCGGCGTCAACTCGCAGATCCAGACCAACGGCGGGAGCGATCAGAACTCGGGCGTCGGCTTCGCGGTCCCGGTCGACGCGATCAAGCGCGCGTTGCCGTTCCTGAAGACCGGCAAGGACGCCCCGCACGCGTATCTGGGCGTCCAGATGGGCCAGGCGACGCAGGGCGGAGCGAGCGTGGGCGCCGTCGTCGCCAACGGTCCGGCGGCCAAGGGCGGCCTCCGCAAGGGCGACCGGATCGTCGAGATCGCGGGTACTCCGGTCACTGAGCCCGACGACGTGTCGGCGGCCGTCAACGCCCGCCGGCCGAACGACGAAGTGCGCGTGATCGTGGAGCACGGCGGCGAACGGCGTACCCTCACTTTGAAGCTCGGCGAGCAGCCCGACAAGGTCAGCAACCCCTAGGAAAACGGAGACGATGGCGTGACAGCCGAAGAGCGCCGCCTACGGGCACTTGGGCGCGAAGAAGACGAACCGAGCCCGTCCCGCGACGCACACCACGCGCTGGAGAACGCGCTGTTCGAGATCAAGCGCGTCATCGTGGGCCAGGAGGCAATGCTCGAGCGCGTGCTCGTGGCGCTCCTCGCCGGCGGGCACGTGCTGCTCGAGGGCGTTCCGGGCCTGGCGAAGACGCTGACGGTCAAGACCGTCGCCGACGTCCTCGGCGGCTCCTTCAAGCGCCTGCAGTTCACACCCGATCTCGTCCCGGCCGACCTCGTCGGCACGCGGATCTACCGCCCGGACACGGGCGGGTTCGACACCGAGCTCGGCCCGGTGTTCTGCAACTTCCTGCTCGCGGACGAGATCAACCGCGCGCCCGCCAAGGTCCAGTCGGCGCTGCTGGAGGTCATGCAGGAGCACCAGGTCACGATCGGCCACCACACGCATCCGGTGCCGCAGCCGTTCCTCGTGCTCGCGACCCAGAACCCGATCGAGTCCGAGGGCACGTACCCGCTGCCCGAGGCCCAGGTCGACCGCTTCATGTTCAAGCTCGTCGTCGAGTACCCGCACCCGCGTGACGAGGTCGCGGTCGTGGAGCGCTCGCTCGACGGCGGCGCCCGCGCCCGTCAGGTGCTCTCGCCGGAGACGCTGGCCGACCACCAGCAGGCGGCATCGCAGGTCTACGTCGACCGCCGCGTCATGGAGTACGCGGTCGCGCTCACCACCGCGACCCGCGAGAGCAACGAGGAGAACTGGGTCGAGTTCGGCGCCAGCCCGCGTGGCTCGATCAACCTCATCCACGCCGGCCGCGCGCTCGCTCTGCTGCGCGGGCGCGACTACCTGCTGCCGATCGATGTGCGCGACCTCGCGCGCGACGTCCTGCGCCACCGCCTCGTGCTCACCTACGAGGCACTGGCCGCGGGCATCGACGCCGACCGCGTGCTCGACGACGTGCTCGAGAAGGTCCCGATGCCGCGGATCGAGCTCGCCCAGGAGCACGCGAGGTAGGCAGTGACGTTCCGGGAGCCGCTCCTCCTGCTGGGGCTGGCGCTCGTCCCGATCGCTCTGGTCGCCTACGTGGTGGCCCAGCGTCGGCGACGGCGCTACGCCGTCCGCTACACGAATATCGACGTCCTGGCCAGCGTGGCCAGGCGCGTCGGCTGGGCGCGGCACATCCCGGCGCTGCTGGCGCTGCTGGCCCTGTCGGCGCTGCTCGTGGCGCTCGGACGCCCGGAGCGGACGGTGGCGGCCGAGCAGCGCTCGGCGACCGTGGTGATGGCCACCGACACGTCCGGCTCGATGCTCGCCAAGGACGTCGCACCGGACCGGCTGACCGCCGCCAAGAACGCGGGCAACGCGCTCGCCGACAAGCTCCCGCGCGACTTCCGGCTCGGCCTCATCAGCTTCGGCACGACGGTCTCCCAGCTCGTCGAGCCCACCACCGACAAGGCGCGCGTGAAGGTCGGCATCGCCTCGCTGAAGTTCTCCGGTAAGACCGCGATGGGCGACGGGCTCGACCTCGCGATCGATGCCGCGCGCACGCCGGTGACCGACCCGGCCACCGGCCTGCCGCAGCGGCTCCCGGCCGCGATCGTCCTGCTCTCCGACGGCGCGAACTCCATCGGGAAGGACCCGATCACCGTCGCCGAGCGCGCGCGCAAGCTGAAGATCCCGGTCTACACGGTCGCGCTCGGCACGCAGAGCGGCTACCTCGAGCACCACAAGAAGGACGGCTCCGTCACGCGCACGCCGGTCCCGCCCGACACCGGGACGCTGCAGGAGATCGCGCGTACCACGCGCGGGCGCTTCTACCAGGCGTCCGACGCCAAACGGCTGACCGAGATCTACCGCAATCTCGGCACGCGCTTCTCGACCAAGAAGGAGAAGCAGGAAGTGACCGCGGGCTTCGCCGGCGCCGGGCTGGCGCTGCTGTTCGCCGGCATGGTCGTGGCGATGGCGCGCGGAGGGCGGCTGCCGTGAGGGAGTTCCCCACCGTCGAGCGCACCCCCGAGCGGCCCGGGCCCGGCCCGGTCCCGCCGGCCGTCCTGCGTTCGCTCGACCTCGCGATGCTCCGCCGCGTCGAGAGCCTCGTCCCCGGCGAGCATCTGACGCCGCAGGTCGGCGCCGGCACCGAGCTGGCGATGATCCGCCCGTACCACCCGGGCGACGACGTCCGCCACATCGACTGGAACGTCACCGCCCGCATGCGCGAGCCGCACGTGCGCGTGCACATCGGCGAGCGCGCACTGACGACCTGGGTCGTGCTCGACACGTCGGCGTCGATGACGTTCGGCACCGCCGACCGGCGCAAGTTCGACGTCGCCGAGGGCGTGGCCCTGGCCGTCGGCCACGTCGCGTCGCGCCGCGGCAACCGCCTCGGCGTCGTGTCGTTCGGCGCCGGTGAACCGAAGATCATGCGTCCGCGCCAGGGCCGCCTCGGGCTGCTGCAGCTGTTGGGCGAGCTGCGCACCGAGCCCGAAGAGCAGAACGACGGCGCGACCTCGCTCGGTACCGCTGTCGCCCGCGTGGCGGCGGTGGCCCGGGCGCGCGGGTTGATCGTGGTGGTCTCGGACTTCCGCGGCGAGCGCGATTGGGAGGGCGTGCTGCGCAGCCTGCGCGCGCGCCATGGCGTGCTCGCCGTGGAGATCCGGGATCCGCGCGAGATGGAGCTCACATCGATGGGCGACCTGTGGCTGGTCGACCCGGAGACCGGCCGCCAGCTGCAGGTGAACACGAGCCGTCGCAGCGTGCGCAAGCGGTTCGCCGAGGCGGCCGCGGCCGAGCGCGAGGACGTCGCGGAGGCGCTGCGGCGCGCGAACGCCGACCACGTGGTCCTGTCGACCTCGGGTGACTGGCTGCGCGACCTCGCCGGCCACCTGCGGCGCTACCACGGCGGCCCGCCCGGCGTGCGGGGGGCACGATGACGTTCCGCGACCCCGCGATGCTCGCCGGTCTGCTGCTGCTGCCGCTGGCTGCACTCGCCTACTTCTCCTTCCAGCGCCGCCGCCGCGCCGAGGCCGCGACGTTCGCGAACCCGGCGCTGATGCCCAACCTCGTGACGGGGCGCCCCGGCTGGCGCCGGCATCTGCCGCCGCTGCTGATCCTGCTCGCGCTCGGCGCGCTCGTGGTCGCGCTGGCGCGCCCGCAGAAGACGGTCGCCGCTCCGCAGCGCGCGGCGACGGTGATGATGGTCACCGACACGTCGGGCTCGATGAACGCCGAGGACGTCGACCCCGACCGCCTGACCGCGGCCGTCAAGGCCGCGAAGAAGCTCACCGACCAGCTCCCGGAGACGTTCCGTCTCGGGCTCGTCACGTTCGCCGACTTCGCCGACGTGCAGGCGCCGCCGACGACCGACCGCGACCCGGTCAAGGCCGGGCTCGACCGGCTGCGCGCCGAGGGCGGCACCGCGATGGCGACCGGGCTGCAGCGCGCGATGGAGCTCGCCCGCACGCCGGTGCCTGACGAGAAGGGGACCGGCACGCGCCGGTTGCCCTCGGTGCTCGTGCTGCTGTCCGACGGCAAGGACACGCAGAGCTCGACCTCACCGCTCGAGATCGCCCGGCAGGCCAAGCAGCTGCACATCCCGATCTTCACGATCGCGCTCGGCACACCGACCGGCGAGGTCGCGGTGCGCGACCAGTTCGGCTTCGTGCAGCGCATCCCGGTGCCGCCCGACACCGAGACGCTGCGCGAGATCGCGCGCATCACCGGCGGCAAGTACTTCGCGGCTCCCGATGCCGCGCGACTGGAGTCGATCTACGAGAACCTCGGCACCCGGCTTTCCTCCAAGCCGGTCGAGCGTGAGGTCACCGCGGCGTTCGCCGGCGGGGCCGTGCTGCTGCTGCTGGCCGGGGGAGCGATGTCGCTCCTCTGGTTCGGCCGCCCCCTTTGATGGGTAGGCCGAATTCCGGTACCTAACCTGGGAGGCGAGGAACCATGGAATCAGCGCGCCTAGACGGGCAGCGCGGGGGTAAGTCGCAGTCGATCAAAACGGTCGCTGCGGCGAGCTTCATCGGCACCACGATCGAGTGGTATGACTTCTTCCTGTACGGCACAGCGGCCGCACTGGTGTTCGGCGATCTGTTCTTCCCGAACGCCAAGCCACTGATCGGCACGCTGCTGGCGTTGAGCACCTACGCGGTGGGCTTCGCCGCGCGGCCGCTCGGCGGCGTCGTGTTCGGGCACTTCGGCGACCGCATCGGCCGCAAGTCGATGCTCGTGCTGTCGCTCATGATCATGGGGACGGCGACGTTCCTGATCGGACTTCTGCCGACCTATAGCTCGATCGGCATCCTGGCGCCGATCCTGCTCGTGACGCTGCGCTTCGCGCAGGGCATCGGCGTCGGCGGCGAGTGGGGCGGCGCGGTGCTGATGTCGGTCGAGCACGCGCCGAAGGGCCGGCGCGGATTCTTCGGCTCGTGGCCGCAGATGGGCGTCCCCGCCGGTCTGCTGATCTCGACGCTGGTGTTCAAGCTCGTCAACAGCAACATGTCCGAGTCGGCGTTCGCGAGCTGGGGCTGGCGCATCCCGTTCCTGGCCAGCGCGATCCTCGTGATCATCGGCCTCGTCATCCGGCTGAGGCTGATGGAGTCGCCGGCGTTCGAGCGCGTCAAGGAGACCAAGACCGAGGCTTCGATGCCGATCGTCGACGTCATCCGCAAGTACCCGCGCGACGTGCTCACCGCGATGGGCATGCGCATGGGCGAGAACGGCGTCTTCTACCTGCTGACGGTGTTCGTCTATGTCTACGGCGAGGAGGAGTTGGGCCTCGAGAAAGACACGATGCTCACCGGCGTGGTCATCGCCGCCGCGCTCGGGCTGATCACCGTGCCGCTGTGGGGCGCGCTTTCGGACCGTTGGGGCCGCCGGCCGCTGTACCTGGCCGGCGCCATCATCACGACGGCGTGGGCGTTCCCCTTCTTCGGGCTCATGGACACGAAGTCGCCGGTGCTGATCTGGCTGGCCGTCGTGGTCGGCGTCAACATCGGGCACGACCTCATGTACGGCCCGCAGGGCGCATACTTCTCCGAGTTGTTCGGGACCCGTGTGCGCTACAGCGGCGCTTCGCTCGGCTACCAGCTCGCGTCGGTCTTCGCGGGCGGCTTTGCGCCGCTGATCGCGACCGCGCTGCTGGCTTCGGGCGGCTCGGTCCTCGTCGCGCTGTACATCACGGCGCTCGGCGCGATCTCGGTAGTCGCGACGTTGTTCGCGCGCGAGACGTACCAGACCGACATCGACACCGACGACGAGGCGGAGCTCGAGCTCGTGCGCGAGAAGCGCTTCGACCGCGAGCGGTTCGCTGAGCGGGAGACAGCCGGCACGAGGTGAGTCGCGAGCAGGTCTTCACGCTCGAGGCGACTCCGCTCAAATACGGCCGGGGAGCGGCGGGCGACGCCGGCTGGGAGCTGGAGCGCCTCGGCGTGAAGCGGGCGATGCTGGTCAGCGACCCGGGAGTGGTCGCGGCCGGCATCACCGACCGCGTGCGCCAGGCGATCGAGGCCTCCGGGATCTCCGTCGACGTCTGGTCGTCGGCGCGTGTGGAGCCGACCGCGGACTCGTTCGCCGAGGCGGCCGCGTTCGCCGTCGACGGTGGGTTCGACGGCTTCGTCGGGCTGGGCGGCGGGTCTTCGATCGACACCGCGAAGGTGTCGGATCTGATCTCCACCCACGGCGGCGAGATCATGGAGTACGTCAACCCGCCGGTCGGCGAGGGCCGCAAGCCGCCGTCGCCGTTGAAGCCGTTGCTGGCGATCCCGACCACCTGCGGCTCGGGCGCCGAGGCGACGACGGTGGCGATCCTCGACATCCCCGAGCAGAAGGTCAAGACGGGGATCTCGCACCGCTACCTGCGACCGGACCAGGCGATCGTCGACCCGGCGCTGACCGAGTCGCTACCGGCCGAGGTGGTCGCCTCGTGCGGGCTCGACGTGATCTGCCACGCGGCTGAGTCGTACATCGCCAAGCCGTTCTCCTCGCGCGATGCACCCTCGTCAGCGGGAGATCGTCCGCCGTATCAGGGCGCGACGCCGATCTCGGACATCTGGTCGTCGAAGGCGCTGGAGTACGGCGGCCGCTATCTGCGCGCGGCGGTGGCCGGCGACGTCGAGGCGCGCGGCTGGATGATGCTCGCGGCGTCGTTGGCCGGGATCGGGTTCGGCGCGGCGGGCGTGCACATCCCGCACGCGTGCGCCTATCCGATCGCCGGGCTCAAGCACGAGTACACGCCGGCCGGCTATCCCGACGACCACCCGTTCATCCCGCACGGGCAGTCGGTGATCGTCACCGCGCCGGCCGCGTTCCGGTTCACCTACGAGGCCGACCCGGAACGCCATCACCAGGTCGCGTCTCTCCTCACGGGCGAACCGGCTGACGGTCTCGACGCGCTGCCCGACGCGCTCACCGAGCTGATGGGCGATGTCGGCGTGCCGATGGGCATCACCGAGCTCGGCTACGAGGAGGACGACATCTCGGCGCTGGTCGAGGGCGCGCTGAAGCAGCAGCGACTGCTCGTCATCTCCCCGCGCGAGGCCGGCCCGAACGAGCTGGCCGCGATCCTACGCGCGTCGCTCTGAGTTGACAGCCGCCACGCGCGGGTGAGACCGTCAGACTATGAGTGCTGCGTACCTTGAGCCAGGTTCGCAGTTCGCGGACTTCAGCATCGAGGACGTGATCGGCCGTGGCGGCATGGGCGTCGTCTACCGCGCGCGCCAGCTCGACCCGGAGCGCGAGGTCGCGTTGAAGGTGATGGCGCCAGACGTCGCGCACGACGAGACGTCCCGCGCGCGCTTCCGACGCGAGTCGCGCGTCGCGGCCTCGGTCGACCACCCGAACGTCGTGACGGTGTACGAGGTCGGCGAGCATGGCGAACAGCTCTACATCGCCATGCAGCTCATCGCGGGTCCGAGCTTCGAGTCGCTGATCGCCGCCGGCCGACTCCCGCCGGCACGCGTCGTGCACATCCTTGGGCAGGTCGCGAGCGGGCTCGAGGCTGCGCACGCGCTCGGCCTCGTGCACCGCGACGTGAAGCCTGGAAACGTCCTCCTGGACGAGAGCGACCGCGCCTACGTCACCGACTTCGGCCTCGCCACCAGCGGGCGCGAAGGCCTCACCCAGACCGGCCACTTCGCCGGCACGTTGGACTTTGTCGCCCCCGAGCGCATCCGCGGGCAGCGCGGCGACGCGCGCGTGGACGTGTACGCGCTCGGCTGCCTCCTGTACGCGGCGCTCACCGGCGGCGTGCCGTATGCGCGTGAGTCGCAGGCGGCGACGCTGTTCGCCCACGTCAGCGACCCGATCCCCGCCCCGTCCTCGGTGTCCGCCACGCTCTCGCCGTTCGATGCCGTGGTCCAGCGCGCGATGGCCAAGGATCCCGACGACCGCTACGCGTCTGTCGCCGAGTTTGCCGCGTCGCTCGCGGCGGTCTCCACCGTGACCGAGGCGCCGGCGCCGCCGCCGCCCGTTCCGCAGGCCGTGGGCGACGCCCCGTTCGAGCCCCTGTTCTCAGCAGATACGTACGTCGGCCCGCTTCCGCCGCCGGCCCCGCCCCCACCTGCCGCTCCCGCACGCGCCCGAGGGTTCCGCTGGCCGCGACTGCGGTTCGGCCGCCGCCCTGCGCCGGCGCTGCCGCCGGTCCCGGTGTCGAACGGTGACCCGCCGGCTCGCCGGTCGACCACGGACCAGCTGGCCGCGGCGCGCCGGCGCGCGGCCGCCGTGCGCCTCCCGCTCGACGACTCGTTCCGATACGTGCACCACCCGTTCGCTGCTGAAGAGGACGGGCTCCCGCTGCTCGGTAATGAGGAGGCGGTGCTCGCGACCGTCGAGCGCATCCTGCACTCCAACGGCGGCGCGTTCCTGCTCACCGGCTTCCGCGGCGTCGGTAAGACGACGGTCATCCTCAACGCGCTCGACCACCTGCGCGCCGAGCTTGGGCCCGACAAGGTCGTCCCGGTCTTCCTCAACGTCGCACGGCCGAAGAGCACCGAGGAGCTGCTCTTCGAGGTGATCCGGCGCCTGTTCGAGGCGCTCGTCGACGGCGGCGTGCTCGAGCAGTTGCCCGCGGAGATCCAGCGCCAGCTGATCCTCGCCTACACGCGGACGTCGCTGTCGTTCACGCAGACGCACGGGTCGGCGACCGAGCGCACGCGGGGCTTTGGCATCGGGATCCCGCTCCCTCTCCTCGAGGCGCTGGCGCCGAAGATCGAGATGTCGAAGAAGACCACCGATTCGCTGGCGCTCGAGGCGTCGTTCCTCGCCTATTCAGCGGCCGATGTGGAGCACGACTTCCTGCGCATCGTGTCGTTGTTCCGGCGCCGCGGCGGCGAGCCGAGCTCGAACTGGGACGGCAAGGTCGTGGTCGTCATCGACGAGCTCGACAAGCTCACCGAGGCCGAGGGCGGCCGCGAGTCCCTCGACGAGCTGGTCTCCGGGCTCAAGAACCTGCTCACCACGTGGGGCGTGCACTTCGTGTTCATCGCCGGTCCCGATCTCCACGATCTCTCGCTCCAGCACAGCCACCGCGGCAACAGCGTCTATGACAGCGTGTTCGCCTGGCAGCTGTATGTCCCGTGCGTCTGGCAGGCCACCGACCAACTGCTCGAGGCGGTGCTCCCGCTCGGCTGGCAGCAACGGCTCGAATTCGCGTCGCTCGCCGACTACCTGCGCTTCAAGGCCCGCGGCGTGCCGCGGCTGCTGCTGATGGAGCTCAACTCGCTGATCGAGTGGGAGGACGGGCGGCCGTACGTCACGCTGCGTGTCGCCGACCGCAAGCGGATCGAGTTCTACGCCAACATCGAGCGCGTGCTCGCGAGCTTCGCAGAGCGCGCGCACGGGGACTTCTCGGTGTCGATCGACGAAGACCGCTGGCACATCGGCACCTACTACGTGACCGACTGGATCCTGCGGACGCTCGGACGCACGTTCACGGTCCAGGATCTTGTCCCGACCGACGACGCCGACGTCGCGCTCGATCCGCTCCTCGAGGTCGACCCCGCCAATGTCGAGCGGCTCCTCGACCATCTGTGCACCCACGAAGTAGCGTTCCGCCTCCGAGGGCACGGAGCCGACGAGCGCCAGATGGGCGACGTGCCGACCGCGCAGGTCGCGGTCTACAAGCTCACCGACGATGTGATCGCCCAGTTGCGCGAGTTCGCCCGCGACAACGTGCAGGAGCGTGCGGACCTGCTGGCGACGCCCGGCGGCGACGAGCGACGTCCGATCGCCGGCCAGCCGCGGGCAGGGGCAGACGGGATGGTCGGCAACGGCCGCTACGAGCTCGGCGAGGAGATCGATCGCGGCGGCATGGGCCGTGTCTATCGTGCCCGCGACCGCCAGCGTGGCCGGGAAGTCGCGATCAAGCTGCTGGACGTCCCTGAGCTCGCGAGCAACAGCGTGTTGCGGGCCCGCTTCATGCGCAAGGCGAAGATCGCACTCGGGCTCGACCACCCGAACATCGTCTCCACGCTGGACATGTTCACCGAGGAGGACGGGCGTCTCGGGATCGTCATGGAGTTCGTCGACGGCGCGTCGCTGCAGCAGTTGCTCAAGCAGGTTCGCGTCAGCCCGCCCGACGCGCTGCGACTGGCCAGCGGGCTGCTGTCCGCGCTCAGCTATCTCGATGAGCGCGACGTCGTGCGGCTCGACCTCAAGCCGTCGAGCATCATGGTCGACCGCGACCTTCAGCCGGTTATCGTCGACCTCGGGCTCGCCAAGCACGAGGCGTCGCAGCGGACGATCACCGCTGACGCCGACCAGCTCATCGGCACCCCGGCGTACCTCGCGCCGGAGATCATCCGCTCCCAGGACGCCGACATCCGCTCCGATCTCTACACGGTCGGGATGCTCCTCTTCGAGATGCTCGCCGGCCGTCCCGCGCGGCGCCAGGGCGAGCTCTACGACGTGCTCCGCATCGCCGTGAGCGAGGAGATCGACGTCGACGCGCTCGAGGCCGTCTCACCCGCGCTACGCGCAGCGCTTCGGCGGATGCTCGCGCGCGAGCCGGACGCGCGGTTCGCGACACCCGCGGACGCGCGCGACGCGTTGGCGGCCACGCCTGAGGCGCTGGCTAGGGCCGACGCTCAGCCAGTTCCGTGAGCACGGCCTCGTAGACGCCGGCGCCGTTGCGCGCCTCGGTGACGCGGGTGTTGGCGGTGACGGCTTCGCGGATGCCCGGGTCGCGCTCGACGCCGTTGGCGACGAGCCAGAACGTCCTCACGACCGCGGCGGCGCCCATGTCCTCGCGGCTGTCGCCGATCGCGATGCAGTCTTCCCGCGCGTAGCCGCGTACGCGCATGTGGAACGCGACGGCGTTCGCCTTCGACGCTCCCGCGGGAACCAGGTGATACGCCTTGAAGTCCTCGAACCCTGGCCTGATCGGATGGATGCCGCCGTTGTCGACGAGGCGCAGGTGCTCGTGGCCGTGCTGCTTGAGCAGCTCGTCGGCCTCGAGCGCGTCGACGTCGCCGCGGAACAGATGGCTGACGTCGCGGTCGCGGTGCCAGGGGTCGTGGTACTCGAGCCGGCCGGCGTAGTGGTCGAGCAGCAGCTCCGGCGCGCCAGTGTCCGCGATCTGGTCGAAGATCGTCTTGCCGTCGCGCGGCACGAGGTCGCCGGTCAGCCAGTGCAGCTCGCCGTCGATGACGACGCCCGCCCCGGCCTCGAACGCGTACGAGTGGATGCCGAGGAAGCGCGCGTCGTAGAAGCAGGTCATCTGGCGGCGGCCGGAGTAGATGACCACCTCGACGTCGGCGCGGGCGCAGGCCTCGAGCGCGCGAGCGCCGAGCAGCGAGAAGCCGCCGTCGCCGTCGCGCAGGAACGATGCCTCCGCGCCGAGCAGCGTGCCGTCGAGATCCACGTAAACGCACTTCAAGGCGGCCCTAGTATGGCCTCGTGGCCGTAGTTCGGGACATCGAGCCGTGGGATGAGCTCCTGCAGGCCGGGAGGGATGACGAGCGGCTCGTCATGCAGGCGTCGCAGCACCCGAGGCCGCCGCAGCTCGCGGCGATCCCGGACGAGCTGCACCCGACGGTGGCGGACGCGCTGCGGGCGCGCGGGATCGACTCCCTCTGGGCCCATCAGTCCGAGGCGCTGTTCGCGGCCTGGGCGGGGCCGACGATCGTCACCACCGGCACCGCATCGGGCAAGTCGCTGTGCTTCAACCTGCCGACGCTCGACGTGCTGTGCCGCGACGCGCGCGCCCGGGCGCTCTATCTGTATCCGACAAAAGCGCTGGCCCAGGACCAGGCCCGGGCGCTGAACGCGCTCGGCGTCGATCGCGCGCGGCCCGCGATCTACGACGGCGACACGCCGCGCGAGCAGCGGTCGGCGATCCGGCGGCGGGCGAACGTCATCCTCACCAACCCCGACATGCTGCACCTGGGGATCCTCCCCAACCACCCGGCGTGGGGCGACTTCTTCGCCAACCTGGCCGTGGTGGTGGTCGACGAGGCGCACGTCTACCGCGGCGTGTTCGGCTCGCACGTCGCGAACGTGCTGCGGCGGCTGCGGCGGGTCTGCGACGCCTACGGTACGGCGCCGCGCGTCCTGCTCGCGTCGGCGACGGTCGCCAACCCCGGCGAGCTGGCAGAGCGGCTGACCGGGCTCGAGGACATCACGGTCGTCGACCGCGACGGCGCTCCCGCCGCCAAGCGCACGATCGCGATGTGGAACCCGCCGATCACCGACGAGAAGCTCGCCACGCGCCGCTCGGTCCTGGCCGAGGCGGCGGACCTGCTCGCCGATCTCGTGAGCGAGGAGGCGCGGACGATCGTGTTCATGAAGTCGCGCAAGGCCGTCGAGCTGATGGCGAAGTTCGCGCAGCTCGAGCTGGACCAGCGCGGCCGGGCGGATCTCGCCGAGCGGATCGCGCCGTACCGCGCCGGCTACACGCCGCAGCAGCGGCGCGAGATCGAGGCGCGGCTGGTCGCCGGCGAGCTGCTCGGCGTGGTGTCCACTGACGCCTTGGAGCTCGGGATCGACATCGGCTCGCTCGACGCGGCGATCTGCGTGACGTTCCCCGGTACCGTCGCTTCCCTGCGCCAGATGTGGGGCCGCGCCGGGCGCCGTGGCCGCGGGCTGGCGCTGTACGTGGCCGGCGAGGACGCGCTCGACCAGTTCTTCTGCCGCCATCCCGACGAGTTCCTCGACCGGCCGGTCGAGGCGGCGATCCTCGATCCCTTCAACGAGCAGATCCACGTCGCGCACATGCTGTGCGCCGCACACGAAGGCCCGCTGGAGGCGGCCGACGCCGAGTTCCTCGGGCCGTCGTGGCGGACGTTCGCCGAGGCACTCGTCTCAGCCGGCGATCTCCGCGAGCGCCCTGACGGTACGTTCGTCCCGGCCCACCCCGAGGAGTTCCCCGCCGCGGCGGTGTCGCTCCGCTCCGCGAGCCGCGACGGCGTCGTGATCGTCGACACCGGCTCGGGCGAGCTGATCGGGAACGTCGACGTCCAGCGCTCGATGACCACCGTGCACGACGGGGCGATCTACCTGCACGGCGGGCGCTCGTACGAGGTCAGCGGGCTCGACCTCGAGAGCCGCCGCGCGCTGGTGCGACCGTTCGACGGCGACTGGTACACGCAGCCCAAGCGCGAGACCGACACCTACATCGAGCGGCTGATCGAGCGTCGCGAGGCGCTCGGCGTGCAGCTGTCGTTCGGGACCGTGGTGGTGACCGAGCAGGTGCTCGCGTACCAGAAGAAGAAGCTGTCGGATCACGAGGCGATCGATCTCGTCGCGCTCGACCTGCCGCAGACCTCGTTCGCCACGCAGGCGCTCTGGTACGAGTTCGACGACGAGGTCGCGAACATGCCGCTCGACGCGATGCTCGGCTCCCTACACGCCGCCGAGCACTCCCAGATCGCCGTGCTGCCGCTGCTCGCGATGTGCGACCGCTGGGACATCGGCGGCCTGTCGACGAACTTCCATCCGCAGACCGGGCGGCCGACGATCTTCATCTACGACGGGCACCCCGGCGGGATCGGGATCACGCGCCGGGGCTATCAGCGGTTCGAGGCACTGGTCGACGACGCCCACCGGCTCGTCAGCGAGTGCCCGTGCGAGAGCGGCTGTCCTTCGTGCGTGCAGTCGCCCAAGTGCGGCAACCTGAACGAGCCGTTGTCGAAGGCAGGCTGCGTTCAGCTGATGGGCCGCATGCTCTCTTCGTAGACCTCGTACGCCTGCTCCCAGTGCTCGCGCGGCCAGTGCGGCCAGTCGATGCGCGTCCCATCGCTGAGCCAGCCGTCGAGGAAGTCGAGGTGGGAGTGCCAGCCGGCGAGATTCTTGCTCACGTGCTCGTCCGGCATGTGCAGCGTGGCGGTGAACGTGAGGTGCGTCTGCCCGTCGTCCTCGCGCAGCTCCCAGGTGAGGGTGCCGTGCTGGTCGGTGTCGTACTCGACAAGGTGCGGCGGGTCGAGACGGGCGACCGTGCCGGTCGCGTTCGCGCCCTCTCGCTTCCCGTTCTCGTCGGTGCTCAGCCACAGCAGGTGCACGCGCCCGCCTTCGCGTAGGTCGACCTCGGCGCGGGCCAGCCACGCCTCGATCTCGTCGGGCTCGGTGATCGCCGCCCAGACGCGGTCGATCGGATGGTTCAGCCGCCGCTCGAACCGGACCTGGAAGCGGCCGTCGTCGAGCTGGGTTTGGGTTCCGGTGTCGGTCATCGGTCCTCCGTTTCGTCCAAGTGGCGCTCGAGGGCGTCGAGCCGGGTGCCCCACAGGCGCCGGTACGGGGCGAGCCACTCGTCGACCTCTTCGAGCGGGTCCAGGCGCAGCCGGTAGAGGCGTCGCTGCGCGTCGACGCGGACCTCGACCAGCCCCGCCTCGCGCAGCACCCGCAGGTGCTTGGAGACGCCCGGCTGGCTGACCTTCAGCGTGCTCACGAGCTCGTTCACGGGCCGCTCGTCGTCTCGCAGGAGATCGAGGATCCGGCGCCGCGTCGGCTCGGCGAGCACGTCGAAGGTCGAGGCCATCTTCCCGCAGATTACTGTTTGGTTATATACATGTCAAGGCATGTAATGACCGCGGCCGGATCCCTGACGATCTGCAGGTACGTGAAGCGGATGACGCGAAACCCGGCCGCCTGCAGGCGAGCGTCGCGCCGCCGATCGCGCTCGAACGCCTGCCGCGACGAGTGGTAGGCGAACCCGTCGACCTCGACGATCAGCTTCTGCTCCCGCCACAGGAAGTCGACCTCGTGGCCGAGGACGTTGACGTTCGTCTCCGGGTCGGGGAGACCGGCGCTTCGCACGAGTTCCAGGAAGGCGAGCTCGGCCTCCGAACGGGTGAGGCTCGGTTCGTGCTGGAGATTCAACACCGCACGGAGAGCGGCCGAGCCCGGCCGTCCGCGCCCCGTAACGTGCGCGAGCTCTCGCGGCGTCGCGAGCTTGAGGACCTGCGCCTCCTCCACAGCGCGGGCGAGATCCCGCTCGGGCAGCACGCCCGCGAGATCGAGCAGCGTCCGCGCCGGCGAAGTCACGGGGACACCCTCACGCCTCCTCGTCTCGCGCGGATCGAGCCGCCTCGTCCGATAGACGCGGAGGCCGGGCCGCCCGCGCGATCTTCCGTCGGTCACCGTGACCTCGGGCGGGCCGAGCCAGGCGCGGCGGATGCGCCACAGCGCCGCGGCCGAGCGGTGGCTCAGCACCGCGATCTCGCCGCACGCGAGCACTGCCGCCATCTCCTTCGTCCACGGGCCGGTCAAGGGACCCAGCAGGAACACCCCGCGGTGAAGGCGATGGAGCCGACCGTCCGCCACGCGGCGCGTGATCCCGTTCCTGCCGACCCCCGCGGCGGCGAGCTGTGGCGTCGTCACGACGCCGTGCTGCCGGACCGCGATCGCGGCCAGGATGCGTTCTGTGGCAAGTTCCGCCCGCTGAGGAGGCATAGCTTGCCGAGGTTCGCGCACCGGCGGGAGGAGTCAGCCGGTTTGCGGAGAATCGATGCACTTCGGCGCGTGAAATTGAACGAACGCGTGCAGCGATTGAGCGGATCGGTGTCCCCACCGACCCTCCCTACGTGCGCCGTTCACTCGCAGTATTCCTCGCCGTCGCGGGTATCGCGACGACTCCAGCGACCGCGCACGCCCAGTCGACCGGCGGTACCGGCTACGCGCCGCTGGCGGCGACGTCGTTCACGGTGACGCCGGGGACGATCACGCCTGGGGCGACGCTGACGCTGCGCTACCGCGTCGCCGCGAAGGTCAAGCGCGTGCGGGTCCGGCTCGACCTGCTGGCCGCCGGCGGCGGCAAGCCGCAGGCCACGCGGCAGCTGGGCCGCAAGCCGGCCAACCGCCGGCTGACCGCGAAGTGGCGGCCGAAGATCGCGACCGCGGGGAACTACGTCGTGCGGCTGCGGGCGACGATGGTCGGCAAGCGGGCGCACACGTCGGCGACGAGCCCGGTGCAGATCCAGGCCGCGCCGGTGACCGCCACGACCGGGGTGTTCCCGGTCGGGGGCGCCTACAACTTCGGCGGCCCCGACAGCCGCTTCGGCGCCGTGCGCGAGGGCCACTCGCATCAGGGCCAGGACATCGCCGCCGACGCCGGCACGCCGATCGTGGCGCCGCGGGCGGGGACGATCTACTGGCGCGCGTATCAGGCCGACGGCGCCGGACACTACGTCGTCCTCACCGGTGACGACGGCCGCTCGTACGTCTTCATGCACATGCAGACCGGCTCGGTGCTGGTCGACAAGGGCGAGGCCGTGACGGCCGGGCAGCCGCTCGGCGCGGTCGGCGCCACCGGTCACGCCGACGGGCCGCACCTGCACTTCGAGATCTGGCTCGACGGCTGGTACGCCTCCAAGGCCTCGCACCCGATCGACCCGCTGCCGGACCTGCTCGCCTGGGCGAGCTGAGCTACCGTCGGCCCTCGATTCGATACTGCCGCCCGACCTGACCGCCGCCGTCGACGAGGTCCTGCGTGCCGCCGGGATCGCGCACGTCGCTCACGGTGACGGCAAGCCCGTCGGAGCCGTGGAGCAGGCGGCCGGCGACCCGCTCGGCGCGCCGGTGTACTTCAACCGCTACTGACGCAGCGCCGCGCGCGCCGCCCAGTACCCGGACATGCCGTGCACGCCACCACCCGGGGGCGTCGAGGACGAGCACAGGAACACGCCTGGCAGCGGGGTCGAGTAGCGCAGCGCGAACAGCTGCCGCCAGTCCTGGAGGCCGCCGTTGATGTCGCCGCCGACGTGGTTCGCGTTGCGCCGCTCGACGTCCGCGCAGTTCATCGCCGACCGCGCGAGGATCAGCCGCGAGAACCCCGGCGCGAAGCGCTCGACCTGCGCCTCGATTTCGGCCGTCATGTCGCGCGTCGACCCGTGCGGGACGTGGCAGTACGCCCAGCCGGTGTGCTTGCCGGCCGGCGCCCGTGACGGGTCGCACGCCGTCGCCTGCACGAGCAGCACGAACGGGCGCTCCGGATGCTCGCCGCGGGCGCTCGCCGCTTCGCTCGCGACGATCTCGTCGAGTGTGCCGCCGAGGTGCACGGTGCCCGCGCGCGCGACCTCCGGCGCCGCCCACGGGATCGGCCCGTCGAGCGCCCAGTCGAGCTTGAAGATGCCCGGTCCGTAGCGGAAGCGGCGGTAGCGGCCGGGCAACCCGTCGGCCATCGTGAGGAACTGGCGCGGCGTGACGTCGAGCAACACCGGCCGGTCGGAGAGCTCGGACAGCGACGTCACGCGCCGCCCGGTCTCCATGCTCCCGCCATACGAGCGCAGTACGTCGGCCAGCGCGTCGGCGACCCGCTGCGAGCCGCCGCGCGCCACCGGCCAGCCGACCGCGTGCGCGCTCGCGAGCAGCACCAGGCCGAACGCCGCGCTCACCGGTGCGGTCAGCGGCAGCATCGCGTGCGCGGCGCAGCCCGCGAGCAGCGCGCGCGCCCGCTCGCCCGCGAAGACCGAGCGCGCGACGCCGGCCGCCGACCGCACCCCGCGCAGCCCGAACCGCGCCATCAGCGCCGGATGCCGCGGCACGCGCAGCGGGCCGAGCACCGACTCGAAGAGCTCGGGACGCGCCAGCGGCTCCATCAACCGCCGGTACGCCTGCCCGTCCTGTCCCAGCGCCGCGGCCGTCGCCGCCACCGACCGCGACACCATCACCGCGGTCCCGTCGTCGAGCGGATGCGCCAGCGGCGCCTGCGGCTGCACGAGCTCGGGCAGCGGCAGCTCCCGCAGGAACGGTGAAGCGAGCGCCAGCGCATGGACTGTCGCGCAGAGGTCGTGGACGTAGCCGGGCAGCGTCAGCTCAGCCGAGCGGCACCCGCCGCCCAGCACGTCCTCGGCCTCCAGCACCGTGACCTCCCGGCCGGCCTGCGCCAGGACGATCGCAGCCGCCAGGCCGTTCGGCCCGGAGCCGACGACGACGGGCATGTCGGGCCGGACTCTACGAGGCGTAGCCGTGCACGACCCGGAACGGGTACGGCTGCGGCTCAGCCGCCTCGGCCTCGGCGGCCGCGCGGCGCTCGACGAGCAAGCGGGTCATCGCCTCGGCGGGCACCGGGCGGGAGACGTGGAAGCCCTGTGCGAGGTCGCAGCCCAGGTCCTCCAGGCGGCGCCACGCCTCGTGCGACTCGACGCCCTCGGCGACGACCCGCAGGCCGAGGTTGTGGGCGAGGTCGATCGTGGAGCGCACGATCGCCGCGTCCGAGGCGTCGTGCGGCATGTCGATCACGAACGACTTGTCGATCTTGATGCCGTCGACCGGGAGCCGCTTGAGGTTGGCCAGCGACGAGTAGCCCGTGCCGAAGTCGTCCACCGACAGCGACAGGCCGATCGCGCTCAGCCGCTCGAGCGTCGCCTTGGCGCGCGCCGGGTCGATCATGAGCATGCTCTCGGTGATCTCGAGCTCCAGCAGGCGGGCGTCCACCCCGGTCGCCTCGAGCAGCCGCGGGATCTCGACCGCAAGCTGCGCGTCCAGGAAGGACCGCGCAGAAAGGTTGACCGCGACGGAGAGCTCCTCGCCCTGCTCAGACCAACGGCGCACCTGACGGAGCGCCTGTTCGAGCACATGGGAAGTCAGGGGACCGATCAACCCTGTCTGTTCGGCGATCGGCACGAACTCCGACGGGCCGATCAGCCCGAGGCGTGGGTGCTGCCAGCGCGCGAGCGCCTCGACGCCGACGATCTTGCCGGACGTCAGCTCGGCCTTGGGCTGGAAGAAGAGGACGATCTCGCCGTCGGCGATCGCCGCCCGCAGCGAGCCGGCGAGCGACAGACGCCGCGGGCTGTAGCGGTCGAGCTGCGGCTCGAACAGCACGTAGCCGCGGCCGCCTTCCTTGGCGGCGTACATGGCGATGTCGGCGCGCTGGTTGAGCTGCTCGACGTCATTGCCGTGCTCGGGGGCGCAGGCGATGCCGATCGAGGCGTCGATCTCGAGCGTGAGGCCGTCGATCGAGAAGGGCTCGCGGAGCTGGTTCAGCAGCTGCTGGGCGACGGCGCTCGCCTCATCGGGGCCGGCGAGGTCGGGCAGCAGGACGCCGAACTCGTCGCCGCCGAGGCGGGCAACGGTGTGCTGCTCGTCGAGCGAGGCGTCGAGCCGCTCGGCGACCTCCTGCAGCAGGCGGTCGCCGGCGTGATGCCCGAGCGTGTCGTTGATCTCCTTGAAGTGATCGAGGTCGATCAGCATCACGGCGGCGATGCGATCGGCGCGGCGGCCGGCGTTGAGCACCTGCTCGATGCGGTGGCTGAACAGCGACCGGTTGGGAAGGCCGGTGAGCGCGTCGTGCAGCGCCTGGTGCTCCTTGGCGATCGCCTGGCGACCGCCGCGATGCACCGCGAGCAGCGGCAGGAACAGCAGCGCCACCGACGGCAGCGCGAAGTCGGCGGCGAGGGCGACCATCGGCGCGAGGCCGAGCATCAGGCCGCCGGTCGAGACCTGGAAGAACCAGTCCTGAACGAGGTAGCGGCCGATCCGCAGCTGCTGGACGAGCGCGATGACCGTCGCGACCAGCACGGAGTTGACGACGAAGAAGACGGACGCCGCGGCGAGAATGCCCGGGAGATCCCCCGGCGCGAAGTGGAACTCGGCGCCCACGCGCGGCACGCCGGTGAGGAAGTGCAGCGCGACGGCGGCGGCGGTGATCGTGATCGCGTACTGGCTGCTGTTGAAGAGCAGCTTGGTGGGCGCCTTGCCGCGCATGGCGTCGGCGGCAAAGCTCGCGCCGACGAGCGCGACGAACGCGCAGGCGGGGCCGGCGACCAGCATGGCGGCGAACGCGAACGTGGTCGACGTGGTGACCTCGCCCTCGACGCCGCGGGTGACGACCTTGAGCGGGACCAGCTCGCCGATCAGCGCGCAGGCCGCGAAGAACAAGATCTCGGGAGAAGCCAGCCGCGTGAGGCTGGTCCCGTCCAGAACGAAGACGCCGACACCACACAAGGTGCCGGCGAGGATCACCGCGGCGATATAGGCCTGGAGCGGTGGGAGTCTGGACGGTAGAAAGCGCATAGGGGTGAAAAGGAAATAAGAGGGTGCCCTGCCCTGGTGTCCGCCTTGCGGCGGCTCACGGCACCCTCTCGCCTACCACTTGCGGCCGTTGAGGACCTTCATGGTTGTTCCCTCCATTCGAGTGATTACGTGCGGACGTTTGGTATAGGACGTGAGTCCTAGCCCCACTTCCAGCCCGCGCCGAGCCCCTCGAGGAGGATGGCCACGATGCTCACGGTCAGGGCGGTGCGATACAGGCGTGCCTTCATGCCTGGAGACCTCCATGTCACGGCTCCCAGTCCTGTTCCGGGAGCCCGATTCCCTCACCGCATCGGCGAACAAGAGCGCGGACCTGAGCGTTTGGACATTTGTTGGAGTAAGGCCTTGTCCCCACGCGCCGATGCCGGTTGTGCATGATCCTCGGACTCGTCTTCCTTCTCTGCGTGGCTACGGTGCCTCTCGCGCGCGGGCGTCTAACCGCGCTGGCGGACCTGCAGCTGCGCCGGCCGTGGCTCGCGCTGGCCGGGATCGGGACGCAGATCCTCATCATCTCGGTGCTGCCCGGCGGCACCGCCGGCCTCCACGAGGCCGTACACATGGCGAGCTACGGCATGCTCGGAGCGTTCGCCTGGTCCAACCGCCGGATCCCCGGCGTGCCGCTGATCATGGCCGGCGGCCTCGCGAACTTCATCGCGATCGCCGCCAACGGCGGCGTCATGCCGGCCGACCCGGACCTCGCTCAGCATGTCGCGCGCGAGGCGGGCGAGGGATTCGTGAACTCGGGCGCGGTGCAGAACCCGCACCTGCTGTTCCTCGGCGACATCTTCGCCACGCCGTCGTCCTGGCCGCTCTACAACGTCTACAGCGTCGGCGATCTGTTGATCGTCCTCGGCGTGCTCGTGCTCCTGCACGGCGTCAGCCGCTCACGGCTCGTGCCGCGTCGCTGGCGCGGCCGTCCCGTCGTGGCGGGGGCCTGAGCGATGCTGCGCAAGGCGCTCGCCGATGCCCCGAGCCGCCGCTTCTTCACCGCGCACGCGCAGTCGTGCCTCGGGTCGGGCCTCGCGCACGTCGCGCTGCCGCTGATCGCCTACGAGAACACGCGCTCGGCGTGGGCGGTCACCGCCGTCCTCATCCCCGATCTGATGCCGGCGATCCTCATGGGACCGCTGTTCGGCGCGCTCGTGGACCGGATCGGGTGGCGCGTGTGCGCGATCGCGTCGGACCTGCTGCGGATGGTCGCTTTCACGCTCGTCGCCTTCGCGCACACGCTGCCGTGGCTGGTGTTCGGCGCCGCGCTCGCCGGCACGGGCGCCGCGCTGTTCGCGCCGGCCGCGCTGTCGGGCGTCTCGCGCCTGGCGCCCGGTGAGCGCCGCCCGGCCGCGCTCGGCTTGTTCGGCGCGCTCGACGACCTCGGCCTGACCGCCGGGCCCGCGCTCGCCGCGGGCCTGCTCGCGTTCGTACCCGTCACCGCGCTGCTCGGCGTCAACGCGATCTCGTTCGCCGTCTCCGCTGTGCTGCTGACGAGCGTCGGCCCGCGCGGGCGGAGCGCCGAGAAGGTCGAGTACCGCTCGCTCTGGACCGACCTGCGGGTCGGGCTGCAGATGCTCGGCGGCCGTGCCGAGATCCGCCTGCTGCTGGCGAGCTCGACCGCCGCGGTGCTGTTCGCCGGCGTCACCAACGTCGGCGAGGTGCTGCTGGCCCGCGACGTGCTCGGCACGAGCGGGTCCGGCCTCGCCGCGCTCGTGACGGCGACCGGCATCGGCACGATCCTCGGCTCGCTCGCCGCGCGCTTCAAGTCGACGTGGGAGTGGCGCCGGGCATATCTCGCCGGTCTCACGTGCATGGCCGTCGATCTTCTGCTCTGCTCGCTCGCGCCGAACCTGTGGCTCGTACTCGCCGTGTTCGCGCTCGGCGGCTTCGGCAACGGCTTCGCGCTCGTGCACGATCGCTTGCTGCTCGGGGCCGCCGTTCCGGACGCTCTGCACGGCCGCGTCTTCGCGCTGCAGAAGGCGTTGACGTCGCTCGCGTTCGCCGGTTCGTTCATCGGCGCGAGCGTCATGATCTCGGTCGGCGGCGTGCAAGCGACGTTCGCGCTGGCCGCGGCTGGCATGCTGGGGGTGATCGCGACGTCCAGCCCGCGTATGCGGACCGCCTGGCCTGCGCCTTCTCCCACCCCCGTGCCCGCTTGATCTGGCTCGACCCCGACCTCTACGACGTTGAGAACGCGGACGATCCTGCGTTCGATCACGGCTACTGGGAGACGCTGCTCCAGGAGACCGCGCCGCGTCGCTTGCTCGAGCTGGCCTGCGGCACCGGCCGGGTCACGATCCCGCTCGCACGGCTCGGCGTCGCCTCCGAGATCGTCGCCGTCGACTACAGCGCACCGTTCCTCGCTCGGCTGCGCGAGCGGCTGGCCGTCGAGGACGGGGCCGTGCGCAGCACCGTGGATGTCGTCGAGGGAGACATGCGCCGGCCCGCCGTGAACGGCCCGTTCGACGCGATCATCGTCCCGTTCAACTCGCTCGCCTACCTCGTCACGCGCGAGGACCGGGTCGCGTGCCTGGAAGCGTCGCGCGCGCTGCTCGCGCCAGGCGGCACGTTCGCCTTCGACATCCTCCAGCCGCGCTACGACTTCATCGCCGAGTCGACCAACGCCTGCCCGCCGCTGCGCGTCGACATCGACCACACCGCACCCGATCTCGGCGTCTCCCGCTTCCTGCGCTCGTACAGCGACGCCTACGACGCCCGCACGCAGACCCTGCGCTCCACCAACCGGTACGAGATCCACTACACCGACGGCCGTGTCGAGCACCGGATCGGGGATCTCGACTGGCACATCTACTTCCCGGAGGAGCTCGAGCTGCTGCTCGAAAGCACCGGGTTCCGCGTGGTTGACCGCTACGGGGACTACGAGCGAGGCGCGTGGACGGGCACCTCGCGACGGTATCTCTGGGTCGCTGAGGCGCGCTAGGCTAACTCGCCGCGGCGAGATAGCTCAGTTGGTAGAGCACACGACTGAAAATCGTGGTGTCCCCGGTTCGAGTCCGGGTCTCGCCATCAAGACTCTCCTGCAAATGGTCGACTTTTGCCGCGATCTGCGAGGCATGCGAAAAGGCAGGAAAAGGCAGATGGCGCTTCCTGCGATCGGCGAGTGACGGGCAAACGCCCGGCGGGCACGGGCTTGCACGAGCCCAGGAGTACACGACGCGTTTCGTGTGCGGATGCTGCCGCGCTGGGAGGATCGCGACTCAGGTCTGACCGATAACGATCGAAGCGATGTGTTCGCGCGCGCGCTCGCGGGCCTCGTCGGCGTTGGTCAGATCGACGTGCCCGCGCGGTCGTCGCGCCACGCGCCGTCAGTTGCGGATCGCGGGCGCGGCGCAGCGGAATCGGTGTCGCTGGTGCTTGACGCCGCTTAGAGGCGGCTTCAGAACTGTCGAGGTTGTCCGGATCGTCGTGGAACTTTGACGGCGATCTCCTGGAATGGTGGTCAGACGGTAACGGGCTCGCGGTTCTCCTGACGGACCTGGTCCCTCGCGGCGACGAGGGTGGCGTGACGCTCGATGGCGATGACGAGCTTGGCGAGGTCGCGGTAGCCGATGATCCGCCGGAACTGCTGCTCGGCGACGAGCATGCCGGCGGCGGTCCAGCGCTTGCGCATGTCGCCGTCGCGCCAGCGCTTGACGTTGCGCTGCGTGGAGCGGACGATCTCGATCATCGACTCGCACGGGTTCGTCGAGCACAGCGTCTGGGCGAGGTTGCCGGTGATCCCGAGCCGCGTCAGCGTCAGCGTGTCGGGCATGCCCTCGCGTAGCGAGCCGGCCGCGTCGGGCCACGTGCGATCGAGCTCTGACGCGAGCAGCTGCAGGCGCTGCTCGGCCAGGTCGGCATCCGTGAGCGACCACGCCGCGCGCATCCGAGCGCGGACCTGATCGCGGTCACGGTCAGGCAGCAGATCGCAGACGTTTCTCTCCTTGTGCCGCTGACAGCGATGCACCAGCGCGTGCTCGCCGAAGACGTCCTTGATCGCGCGGCGCAGCGCCTTGCCGCCGTCGATCACGAACAGGATCGCCTGGTCGGGATCCAGGCCGCGGTCGACCAAGTCGGCCAGCAACGTCCGCGCGAGCGTCGCGTTCTCGGTGCTGCCTTCCCAGAGCCCGAGTGGGATCTTGACGCCCTCGGTGCTGATCCCGAGCGCGACGACGTGGGTGCGGTCAGCGATCTCCAGGCCGTCGAGCATCATCACCGCCAGCCGCACGTCGTCCAGTCGACGGGCCATCAGCTCCCCGAGCGCGGTGCGGGTGCGCTCGATGAACATGTCCGAGACCGCGGTCTTGCCGGTCGCCGAGGCCGACGCCTCGATCTCGCTCGCCGACAGGCTCGCCGACCCGCGCGAACCTCCTTGTCGAGACGCCGGCGAGCATCCGATCCATCACCGCCCGCGTCAACGGGTCGCGATCGGCGAAGTACCCGTAGGTCTCGACCGGCAACTCGTGCTCGTCGTCGGCCGTGCGCATCCGCGGCCGGCGCACCGCCACGCGGCGACCGCCCAGCGTCATCGACCCGTCCTCGTGACCGTGACGCTTCGCGACCCGGTCAGGATCGTGCTTGCCCTTCGCGCCGACGACCTCGTCGACCTCGAGCTCCATCAGCTCATGCACGACGCCGAGCCCGACACCGACGCTGAGCGCGAGCAGCCCCTCCCTCGCTGCCCCGACGAGCTCGCCGAGCGCCTCCTGGAACTGGCGCAGGCAGCGGACTCTCGGACGCCTCCAGGGTCGTGACGACCTTCGGCGCAGGTACCTTGCTCATGGCGGTTCCTCCTGTCCTCGCGGACTTGGTTGGCGCCTGTCACGCTCGCAACGCGAGCGGACGAGGCGGGAGGACCGCCGTTCAAAGTTCTACGAGATCTCGGACAACCTCGAACTGTCGTCCCGATGGCTGCTCCGTTTCGTCCAACTCGCTAGCGAGTGATCCTCGCTGGAGTGGCCGCAGACGGCTGGTTTCGTCTGGATAGGTGGTTTCGGCCGATGCCCGCGACGCGCTGGTTGCGGATCGTCGAGCGGACCGGTTTGCAGCGGGTCTGGTTGCCTGACCCGGATCTCGGGCTTCGCCGCCGATGCCGAGCTGTTCGGCGCGCTCCTCTAGTCGCAGATCGGCCGGTACGGTTGGTGGGGGAGGACGTCCTCCCACTCCGCGCGGGTCATGTCGCGCCCGGCGACCCGGCAGGCGAAGCGCTGCAGCGTCGGGCGGTCGAGCGGCCATTCGATCGCGCTCACGAACTCGCCGACGATCAGCCGGCCGTCGGGCTTGAACGCCACATTCGGGGCGAGGCCCCTCACGACCGGGAACGGGTCGCCGAGGCGTGTGCGCGTGCGCAGGTCCCAGACCGTCGCCGTACCGTCGGACGCGCCGACGGCGAGCAGTACGGCCGTCCGGCGAGATGGCGATCTGGCCGACCCAGGCCCCCGCGACTTTGGTCGCGGCGCCGCGGGGCCTGCCGGTGCGCAGGTCCCACAGCCGGACCCGGCCGCCAGTGGAGCCGGCGGCGACGGAACGCGAGTCGGGGGAGAGGGCGAAGGTGCTGGCCTGATCCGACGCGGGGAGCCGCAGCCGCTGCTCGCCGGACCGGGCGTCCCAGGCGACGACGGTGGCGCAGCACGCCGAGGCGACCAGGAACCGGCCGTCGCGGCGTGAACGCAGACTCGCCGGCTTCTCCGGTGACCCGCTTGACGAGCTGGCGCGCAGCTCGTGCTCAGCGCTGCGGACCTCGACCGTCGACTCGGGTCAGCCTTTCCCCGCCTGCGCTGGACCGCGAGCCGCCGGCCGTCGGGCGAGAACGCCACCGCGTCGACGGTCCCGGCGAAGCGCAGCCGGCGCACGACCGTGCGCGAGCGGACGTCGCGGATCGTGACGGTGCCCGCGCTGCCCCCGGTCGCGAGCCGCCGGCCGTCGGGCGTGAAGGCCATCGCCTCGGCCGGCGCGCCGTCGCGCGCGGGCAGATTCGCGATGCGGCGCCTGGTGCGCAGGTCGATCAGCGCCACGGTGCCGTCGCCGCGGCTCGACGCCATCGACGTCGCCACGCGGAGCTACGACATAGCAGGGATTGCCCAGGCACCCACTTAGGCCGGTGTCCCAGGGGAACCGGCGCCCGCCCGCCGCGACGCCTCCGGGTCCCAGACGGTCATGCTGCCGTCGAACCGGCTGTCGAGCGCGAGCCCGCGGTGGTCGAGCACGACGCCGCCGGGCGGCGGGCCGAGGTTCGAGCCGTACGTCTCGACGATCTCGCCGTCGGCGACGTCCCACAGCGTGCGTTACGTCGGTCGCCGCCGCGACGATCCGCCTTCCGTCGCGGGTGTAGGCGAGCGAGCCGATCCAGCTCGCGTTGAGGCGCGGGGAGAGGTCCGTCGACTTGCCGGTGCGCAGGTCGAGCACGGTGATGGAGGAGCTCGTGTCCCCCGCGAAGTGGCTGTTGCGGGCGATGGCGATCCGCCGCCCATCGGGCGAGAGGGCGAACCGGCCCGCCGATCGGATAGCGGCGCACGATGCGACCGGCGCGCGCGTCCCAGATCAGCGTCTCGCCCTGCTGAGCGGTGGTGAGCAGCTCGCCGTCGGGGAGGAACCTCAGGTGGGCCTCCCACTGCCGTGCCGGTGCGGGATAGCGGCGCTCCCACACGGGCCGGCCGGTCCGCGCGTCCAGCAACAGCGAGCCGTTCCCCGCCGGGTAGAAACCTGACGGCGGCACGTCGCCATGCCGACGGCGAGCCGGCGACCGCCGGGCGCGTACGCGAGCGACACCGTCGGATCGTCTTCGAAGTACGGGCCGAGGCCGCCCCAGGCGCCGATCCTGCGTGCGGTCCGGCGCTCGACGTCGATCAGGTGCAGCTCCGCCCGGCCGTCCCCCCGCGTGCCCACGGCGAGCGTCCTCCCGTCGGGCGAGAAGGCGACCGCCTCCCAGTCGAGTGACGGCCCAGATCCACCGGCGCGCCGACCGGCTTCCAGGTGCGAGGTCGATGAAGCGCACGACGCCCGCTGCGTCCGCACTGGCCAGCAGCCCGTCGGCTGACGGCGGCGCCCGTGAGGCTGGTCGACGACAGCTGCAGGATGCGGACCGCCGCCGGGTTGCGCTGCAGCACGGCGAGCAGGTCTCCGCGGGTCTCGACGCGATCCTCCAGCTCGACCGCGGCGACCGCATAGAGCATCGACTGCTCGAGCGTCGGGGCGGCGCGCGAGAGCGCGCCGACCCGCTCGGCGTCGGAGGTCAGCGCCTGCGCCTGGGCGGCGGATTCGGCCGTGCGGGCGTTGTTGCGCGCGACGAGGCTGAGCACGGCTCCCGGCGAGCGCGACCACGAGCAGGACGGCGCCGGCCAGCAGCCCGCGCAGGCGACGGTTGGCCCGCAGCTGGGCGCGGCGCTCGCGGTCGGCCTCTCCGCAGCGGCGTCGAGGAAGCGCGCTCGGTGGCGTTGAGCTGGGCCGCGATGGGGCTCGCCCAGCTCGAGCGCGCGCGGCGAGCCGGGCGCCGCGGTACAGGTCGGAGGGCTCCCGGCCGCCCGCGTCCCACAGCGCGCGCGGCGTCGCCGAGTTGCCGGTGCACGCGGATGCCGGCGCGATCCTCGTCGAGCCAGCGCCGCAGCGGCGGCCACTCGCGGATCAGCGCCTCGTGGGCGACCTCGGCGGAGCCCGTCGTCGAGCGTCACCAGGCGCGCGTCGGCGAGCCGCTCGCAGCAGCGCCTCGACGGCTTCGGGCGGCGGCGCCCTCGGGCACCAGCTCGTCGACCGCCACGCGCCGGCGCGAGTCCTCGCTGCCCTCGCCGAGCTCGGTGATGCCGCAGGAACACGCCGCGCACCAGCTGGCGCTGCTCGGCGCGGCAGCGCATCGACGCAGGCCGTCGGCGGTGCGGGCGATGGCCGAGGCGACGCCGCCGGTCTCGCGGTAGCCCGCGACCGTGAGCGTGCGGCCGTCGCGCCGCTCCCAGGTGGCGCGCAGCGCGTGCGAGAGCAGCGGCAGCGCGCCGGGCTCGCCGGCGACGTCGCGCAGGACCAGCTCGACCAGGCCGGGCTCGAGCTGCAGCCCGGCGAGCCGTGCCGGCTCGGTGACGGCGCGCTCGAGCTCCGCCGGTCGCTCATCGCCCCGAGCAGCAGCTGGTTGGCGGCGACCGCGCGCGCGAGCTCGGGGTGAGCGGCGAGCCGGCCGTACATGTCGGCGCGCACGCCGATCGCGACGGCGCAGCGCAGCCGCAGCAGCGCGTCGATGAACGCCTGCCGGCGACCGGCGTCCTCGCACAGCGTGAACAGCTCCTCGAACTGGTCGACGACGACGAGCCGTCCGGCTCGTCGCGGACGTCGAGCGCGGGCGCGGCCCCGGGGTGAGCAGCGAGGCGTGCCGCAGCCCGGCGACCTCGCCCGCGCGCACGGCGGCGACGACGCCGGCGCGCAGCACCGACGACTTGCCGCTGCCCGACGCGCCGACGACGGCGAGCAGCCTGCCCGGCGCCAGCCGCCCGATGAGCTCCTCGACGACCGCTTCGCGCCCGAAGAAGTAGCCGCGATCGTCGGGCTCGAACGCGAGCAGGCCGCGGTAGGGGCACTCGGTCGCCGGACGGCGGGGTCGGAGGCCCGGGCGCCTTGAGCGCGTGGATCCGCTCCGGTGCGCCGAGCGCCACGGAGGCGGTGCGGGCCGAGGTCGACGAGCGCGCAGCCCTCGGGCAGATGCCCGGCGACCAGCTCGGCTGGTGACCGACGAGAGGAGGATCTGCCCGCCGTCGGCCTGGTCGCGCACGCGCGCGGCGAGGTTGACCGCCGGCCCGAGGTAGTCGGTCGCCGCGGCGCTCGGCCTCGCCCGTGTGGATGCCGAAGCGCACGGCGATGCGAAGATCGTCCGGGCCACTGCTCGGCCGACAGCGCGCGGGTGGCGGCGAGCGCGGCGGCGAGCGCGCCGGGCGCCGAGTCGAACACCGAGACGGTCGAGTCTCGCCCATCGACTTGAGGAACCGGCCGCCACGGCGCTCGACGGCATCCGCGATCAGCTCGTCGTGGCGCACCAGCGCCTCGGCCATCGCGGCCGGATGCGCATCCCACAGCGCGGCCGAGCCCTCGATGTCCGACAGGCAGAACGTCATCACGCCGGTGGGCAGCGCCGCCGCCCAGCCGGCGCGCAGGCGCTCGACCAGCTCGCCCGGGGTCGCCGGCCGGCGCGCCGGGTCGGTCGCCATCCCCAGCCGGATCGCGGCCTCGAGCTGCTCGGCCTGCGCCGGCTCGATGCCCTCCCACGGCGGGCAGCACGCCGGCCGGCGCGGAACCGGTCAGCAGCGCGAACGCGGTGGCGGCGAGCGCGTAGATGTCGCTGGCGCGCGACGGGGCGCCGTCGGCGGCCAGCTCCGGCGCCCGGTAGCCCGGGCGTGCCGGCGCGGCGGCGCAGCGCGTTCGGCGCCGACGAGAGGCCGAAATCGACGAGCTTGACCCGCCCGCCGCGTGGTGAGGATCAGGTTGCCGGGCTTGACGTCGCCGTGGATGACCGGCGGGGACTGCGAGTGCAGGTGCGTGAGTGCCTCGGCCGCCTGCGAGAGATAGGCCAGCACGCTCGACGGCGCGAGCCCCGGGCGGCCGCGATCGCGCAGCAGCGTGGCGAGGTCCGTGCCATCGACCCAGTCCATCGCGACGACGTAGTCGTCGCCGTCGAAGAAGTCCTCGCGGACCAGCGGAAGCGCGGGATGCGGAGGGACCGCGAGCAGGATCCGCGCCTCGCTGAGCAGCTCCTCCCGCGCCGGTCGTCGCGCACCGGACGGATCTTCAGGGCCACCAGCCGGTCGTGCCGGCGGTCGAGCGCCTTGACGATCCGCCCCTCGCCGCCGAGCCCGAGCAGCTCGAGGATCTCGTAGCGCTCCTTGATCAGCGTCGCCATGTCGGCTCTCCCACGCCGCCGCGTGGCTCGTAACCTTTCCGTGTGGGCGCGCAGGTCGAGGTGATGTTCGGGGTGCAGAGCTGGCGATTCCCGCTCCAAGCCGAGCGAACGACGGTCGGCAAGGCGCCCGAGAACGACATCTGCCTCGCCGAGGACCCGACCGCCAGCCGCCTGCACGCCATCCTCGAGCGCTTTCCGGCCGGCTGGTGCGTCACCGACCTCGGCTCGTCGAACGGCACCTGGGTCAACGGCGAGCGGATCTGGTCCTCGCGGCGGCTGCGCCACGGCGACGAGATCCGGGTCGGCCAGACCCGGCTGATCTTCCGCGACCCGCTGCGCGCAGACGGCGCGCAGACCGAGGCCGAGGACGCGCCGCCGTCGCTGACCACCCGCGAGCGCGACGTGCTGGTGGCGCTCTGCCGCCCCCTGCTCGACCGCGACATGTTCACCGAACCGGCCTCCACACGCGCGATCGCCGACGAGCTGGTCATCACCCAGGCCGCCGTCAAACAGCACCTAGCCAACCTGTACGACAAATTCGGCATCGCGCCGGCGAC
>CAVUFC010000010.1:0-574893 GCA_963740605.1 uncultured Solirubrobacteraceae bacterium
CTCAAGCCGCGGTTAGAGAGATTCCGGTCCACGACTGAAAATCGTGGTGTCCCCGGTTCGAGTCCGGGTCTCGCCATGTCTCAAGCGCCTGCGCTCGCAGGCTCTCCTCTGGGTGGAGCTGATCAGGACGACCAGGCCGAGGGCCAACACCACCCCGCCGGCGAGCGGGCCCGCGACCGCCGAGACGCCGATCGCGAGGAGCGCTCGACGCGACTGGCGGAGCTGGACATCGGGATCCTCCTGGCCGTGGTCCGGCCGTACGCGAGTCCGACGGCGCGCCCATCCGGGACGGACCGGATGCGGGAATTCGGAGCTTTGCCGCAGGCTGCTGGTCAGCCGATGATCGTCTTCTCCTCAACGAGGATCATGCCGGTTTGATCCATGTCGAGGAAGTTCCTTGCGTCCTCGACGGCGGCGCCCATCTGGGGTGAGTTGAGCGCAGCGGTCATCGCATGATCGTCGTCGAACCAGAGTTCACCGATGCCGTCGCAGATCGATTCCCCGGAATCGGCGGTGACGTGGTTTTGGCGCCATTTCGTCAGCCCGGGCAGTTCCTGCAGCACCGAGACATGGCGCTCACCGCTCCACTCGGCGAGGCACTGTTGCCGAGTGAGATCTGGCCGCCGCTGGATGACGAACATCACCTTGCTCATCGCGACTCCTTATGGCGTCGGTAGGTGGATAGCGGCAGCGTAGGCGGGCCGAGGCGCCGCTGCATGACGCGACGATGAGAAGACGATGACGGCTGCGCGAGCGCGCGGTAGCCTCGGCGAGGAATGGCCGTCGAGACCGGTTCGAGCACCGGGCGATCGGGCGCTGGAGTATTCGTCGGGCGCCGCCAGGAGTTGCTGCGTCTTCAGCGCCTGGCGCTCGAGCCGATGCCGCGGGTGTTCTTCGTGCACGGGCTGGCCGGCTCCGGGAAGTCGACGCTCCTGCGGCGATTCGCCGTGGACGTTCCGTCCGGCCGTCCGCTGGTGCTCGTCCTGGACGGCCGAGAGGTCGAGCCTACGGAGCAGGGCTTCCTGTTGGCTGTGGCTCAGGCGGCGGGGTCACCGGGCGAGCTCGGTCTCGGTCTCGATCTGTTCGAGTGGCTGGGCCAAGTAGCCGACCGCGTCGTCCTTTGCGTGGATCACTGTGAGGTGCTCCGGCTACTCGATACGTGGCTGCGGCAAGCCGTGACTCCGGCGCTGCCGGAGAACGTGGCGATGCTGTTGGCCGGGCGGGAAGCGCCCAACCAGGCATGGAGCCGGCTTCCCGCGGGCGGCTTCGAAGCGATGCTGCTCGGACCATTGGGGCCAGAGGAGAGCGCAGCGCTCGCGCGCTCCCTAGGCGTCTCCGAAGAGGACGTCGCTCCGATCGTTCGCTTCTCCCGAGGGCATGCGTTGACGCTCGTCCTCGGCGCCTTGGCCGCGAAGGAACGTCCCGCCGCGCAGATACAGGACGTGGCGCTGAGCCGATTGCTCGACGAGTTCGCGCGAGCCTACCTCGACGACCTGGACGAGCAGACACAGCGCGTGCTGGAGGCGGCGGCGGTCGTCCGGCGTCTCAGCACGCCGCTCGTTGACGCCATGCTGCCCGATCTCGACACGTCGCCGGCGTTGGAGACCGTGGGGGGGTTGCCCTTTGTGGACATCGCCGCCGACGGGCTCGCGCTTCACGAAGCGGTCCAGCAGACGATCGCGGCGCGGCTGCGGGCGCTGGAGCCGTCCCGGTACCTCGAGCTGCGGCGGCGGGCCTGGGAGCATCTCCGGCACCAGCTCCGCACCGCACCGAGGTCTCAGCTGTGGCGACAGACCGCCGACATGATCTACCTGGTCGAGCATCCCGAGGTTCGGGAGGCCCACTTTCCGAGCGGCGCGCACAACTTCGCCGTCGAGGCGGCGACGCCCGCAGACGCGGCCATGATCGACGCGCTCATCGAACGACACGAGCCCCCGACGGCCGCCAGGTTGCTCCACGCCTGGTGGTCGCGGTGCCCGGACGCGTTCCGCGTGGCGCGGAACGCGCGGGGTGAGGTCGCCGGGTTCTCGATCATCACAAGCAGCGGTCGGACCGACCCGCGCCGCGTCGCGCACGATCCGGTCGTGGCGATGTGGCTCGAGCATCTGGCCGAGCACCCGATTGGTCCCGGCCAGGAGCTGCTGCTCATCCGCCGCTGGCTGACCTGGGACGCCGGCGACGGACCGTGCGAGGCCCAGGCCAGCATGTGGCTCGACCTCAAACGCACGTACATGCAGCTCCGCCCCCGGCTGCGTCGCAACTACGGCATCACCGACCATCCCGAGATCTACGGTCCGGTCATGGCGCAGATCCGCGGTGGGCTCATTCCGCGAGGCGTCGTGGAGATCGACGGTCGTGAGTATCACGGGCTGTACCTCGAATTCGGTCCGTCCTCGGTGGACGGATGGCTGACCGATCTGGCAGCCGCGGAGTTCGGGCCTCCCGAGGACGATCTCCTCGACGTGCGGCAGCGCCGGCTGCGGATCAAGGGCCGTCACGTAGACCTCACGCCGAAGGAGTTCGAGGTCATGCACTTCCTCCGCGAGCGCACCGGTCATTCCGTCTCCCGCACCGAGCTGCTCGCCGCCGTCTGGGGCTTCGACGATGACCTCGGATCGAACGTCGTCGACGCGGTGATCTACAGGCTGCGCGAGAAGCTTGAAGACGATGCAGAAGTGATCCAAACGGTGAGAGGGGTCGGCTACCGGCTGTCGGTGTGACCCGCCACGCTCACCGCCCGGTAACCCCGGGGCCACTCGGCAGACCACGGGCCGACCGGTCGAGTGCGGGCCGGTGGATCAGCCCGGACACGAGGACCGTCACGCCGCAGCGCCCGCGGGGCGGGTCAGCACGGCGCCCGAGAGGGCGGCGCGGATGCGAGCGGACAGCGACGGCGTGTGCTCGTACGCGCCGAGCGCGCCGGCGCGCATCCGCACGTGGGCGAGCAGCGCGGCCGTCGGGACGAACGGGTTTGCCACGACGCGCCCGTCGCCGAGCGAATACGCGACCTGCGGCGTGCCGTCGATCTCGCCGACCAGCACCGGCGCGGGGACCAGCGGGTCCTGGGAGTCGACCTCGGCGAGCCGCCGCAGCGCGGCGTCATCGTCCTGCGTGGCAAGGCGGATGGTGTAAGTGGTGGCGGAGAACATGGGAGGGTCCTTTCGGTGGTGGGTGAGCGGTCCTTACGCGCCCGCGCCGTGCGCCAGCGGCGCGCGGGTTGGCACGAGGTCGAAGCCGTGGACGAGGACGGCGGCGGCGAACAGCCCCGCGAGCGCGACGCCCAAGCCCGTGAAGCCGGAGACGGCCAGCGCCAGGCCACCGGTCGCGGCGCCGAGCAGGTAGCCGAACTGGTTGGCCGCGGCGCGCACGGCCATGACGCCGATCTTGTCCTCGGGCGCGGTGTCCATCCCGACGGCGCTCGCGGTCATCGAGCGCCAGCCGTTGACGAACGCCATGACGGAGAGCAGCGCGAGCGTCATCATCGCGGCCGGGCGCACGGCGCCGAGCACGAGCACAGCGACGCCCTGGAACGCAGTCAAAGACGTGACCAGGGAGGAGGTCGCGCGGCCGGCGTGCCGACGCGCCGTGAAGGTCCCCGGGATCATCGCCGCTGCCGTTGTGCCGAGGCCGAGCGCGACGACGGCCGGAGACACGTGGTAGCTGGCCAGCAGCAGCGCGCCGCCGTACGTGAGCACGCTGGCCCACGCCGCGTTGGCGAGCAGCTCACCGGCGGCGAAACGTGCGACCGCGGGCCGGCGCAACGCGCCGGCGGAGCCGCGCGTGCGCCGCGACGGCGGGTCGGGCGGCCGCAGGCGTACGAGCGCGAGGGCGACCAGCGCGACGAACGTCGGAACGGCGATCCAGGCCGCGCGCCAGTCCAGGCTGGCAACCGCTCCCACCGCCGGCATGCCCACGATCCAGGCGGCCGGCATGCCGGCGATCGCCCACGCGAGCACATGCGCCCGACGGACGGGGTCCGGCCACTCCCCCGCTGCGGCGATGCCGACCGCGACGAGCAGCCCGATGCCGACGCCGAGCACGGCCTGCGCGCCGGCGAGCACAGCGAATGTGGGTGCCGCCGCACTCGCCGCCGATCCGAGGGCGACGAGCGCCGCCCCGGCGGCCAGCAGGTCGCGGGCGCCCGGTCGCCGGGGCGCGATCGCCAGCAGCACGGCCGTCAGGCCGCCGGTCGCGCCGGAGATCGCGCGCAGCTGCCCCGCGGTGGCCGTCGAGATGCCGAACTCGCGCGCGACCTCGGGGAGGATCGGCGAGAGCACGAGCATCGCCGCCTGCGACGCGAACAGGCAGAGGAACAGGACGGGACTCGGCTCGGCAAGGCGGCGCGGGTGTGGCATGGCCGGACATCAGACGGCACGCCGGTCAACGCTCGGTTGGCGCGCGGTAAACGTCAGGCGCGCGGCGCAGCGAGACGCGCGCTCGCCTCCCGTGTGTGCGGCTGCCAGAACCGCTCGCCGCTCCGCTCGGCCGCCACCTCGGCCGCGGCCAGGCAGCCTCGCGCGTTCTCCGCCCGGCCGGCCGCCGCCTCGGCCTCGGCCAGCTCCGTGAGCGCGAACGGCTCGAACAGCGCCGCGCCGGTTGCGCGCGCGGCGTCCAGCGCTGCCCGCAGCGTGGCGGCGGCGCGATCGGCCTCCCCGGCGGCGCGCTGCGCCCAGCCGAGCGCGTACAGGCTCCAGGCGCGCCACAGCGGGAGCCGGTACTCGTCGGCCACCGCAACCGCCTCGAGGGCACGCGTGCGCGCCGCTAGGTCATCGCGCCGGAACGCCGCCAGCAGGGCGCCGGCGCCGAGCGCATAGCACAACGTGAGCGGGTGATCGGTGCCGCGGGCGAGCGCGATCGCCTTCTCGGCGCGTGCGTCCGCCGCTGCGTCGTCGCCGCATCCCCACAGCGCCCAGGCGCCGGTGGCCAGGCCGGCGACGGCCGGGTCCTGCCCGTACGCGAAGCGCAGCGGGCGATGATCAGTCGACCGCCGCAGCGCCGGAATCCGGTCGAAATGCTCGCGCGCCTCGACGAACCGCCCCATGCAGATGAGCGGCCAGCCGACGGCACGCTCGGCGACGATCAGCACCGCCGGATCGCGACGGGCGGCCAGCTCGTGCAGCTCGAGCCCGAGCTCGAGCACGCGCTCGTGGCGGGCACGCACGAACGCGTTGACCCAGAGCCCGTAGAGGACCGGCAGCAGCCGTGCATCGTCGCGGAACCCGCGGCACAGCTCGCGCGCCCGCCTGTAGCAATCCTCGACCTCCGGGGAGGCGTAGCCGCGAACGGAGATCAGCGCGTTGCCGAGCAGGATGCGCACGTCCAGCTCGATGTCGGCGCGGCTCTCGCTGTCTCCGTATCGCTCGAGATCGGCGAGCGCGCGCGTGAGCTGGTCGACGGCCTCGAGGTTCGCCGAGCGGCCGACCGCGAGCCGGCCCGCCTCGACCCGGTAAGCGTGGCCGCGGCCGGGTTCGCCGCCCGCCTCGAAATGCCGAGCCACGGTCTCGGGCTCCGCGCGCGTGACGTCCGGGGCCGTGCGCTCGAGCGCACGGGCGATCCGCAGGTGGAGCTCCCGTCGGGCGGGCTCGGGCAGCGAGAGCCTCACGGCCTCCTGGACGAGCGCGTGACGGAAGATGAAGCGGGGCTCGAGGCCGCGCCCGCGGCGCCGCACGACGTCGCCGGACAGCAGCTGCTCGAACCCGCGGTCGAGCTCGTCGGCCGGCAGGCCGGACGCCGCAGCGAGCAGGTCCCGCGGGAACTCGCGCCCGATCAGCGCCCCGATCTGGGCGACCGTCCTGGCGGCCGGCGCCAGCGTGTCCAGCCGAGCCATGAGCAGGTCGTCGAGCGTCGCCGGGACCTCGCTGCCCTGCGGCCCGGCGGTGCGGGCGAGCTCCTCGAGGAACAGCGGCACGCCGTCGCTGCGCTCGACCACCGCCGCTGCGACCTCGGGTGCGAGCGGCGCGCGGGCGGCGTAGGCGACCAGCTCCTGCGCCTCGACCGGCGTGCACGGGCCCAGCGGCAGGTGACTGGCATGGCCCAGCGGTTCCCACGGCGGGCGCAGCGTCGGGCGGAACGTGGCGACGAACAGCACGCGACCGTCGGGGATCGCCCCCAGCAGCTCCTCCACGACCTCGAGCGTCGACGGATCGGCCCAGTGCAGGTCCTCGACCACCGCCAGCACGGGCTGCCGCTCCGCGTGGGCGAGGACGTAGCCCACGACGACGTCAGTGGTGCGGCGCTTGAGCGCGTCCGGATCGACCTGCGCAGCACCGGGAACGCCGAGCAGCGCGGCGACGACGGGCGCGGCGTCCGCGACCGGCACGCCGGCGTCGGCGAGCAGCGCCTCGATCCCGCGCGAGGACTCGGCGAGCCGGCGCCGGAAGTGGTCGGCGATCGGGTGCAGCGCGCTGCCCGCGCGGGTGTCCGAGCATTGGAACTCCAGGACGGTCGCCGCCTCGAGGCCGAGCCGGGAGGCGAGCTCGCGCACGAGCCGTGACTTGCCGATCCCCGCCTCGCCGGTGAGGAAGACCGCCTGGCCGAGACCCTGCGCGGCCTGCTCCCAGCGGCCGACGAGCAGGTCAAGCTCCAGCGACCGGCCGACGAGCGGGGTGAGCTCGCTCGCCTCCAGACGGCTGCGCGCGCCGGTCGCGGCGCTCACGCGATGACCGCCGGCGGCCGGGACGAAGCTGAAGTACCCCTCGCAGGACGCCCGCGTCACGTCGCTGACGACCACATCGCCGCGCGCCGCCTGCACGGCGAGCCGCCACGCCGACCGCGGTGTCTGCCCGATCGCCAGCGCCGCACCCCCGACGGGCCCGACGACCGCGGCGCCGGTGTCGATGCCCACGCGGACCGCGAGCGGCACGTTGGACCCGAGCGTCGCGACGGCGTCCGTGAGGCGGCGGCCCGCCGACACCGCGCGCACCGGCCCGTCCTCGACCGCATTTGGATAGCCGAAGTACAAGAGTCCGCCCGACTCCTCCTCGGTCGCCGCCTCGCCTCCCTCCGCGGCGGCGGCGGCGCGTGCCGCGGCATGACAGGCGCGCACCGCCTCCGCGACGCGCTCGGGATCGACAGTCTCCGTCAACTGGTCGACGCCGTCGATCTCCCACGCCAGAACGGTTATGCGCCGCCGCTCGAACGGACGCTGCGTGACAGCGGCCGGACGCTGGAGGAACGCCGCCGCCTCGCGTACGTCGGGCGTGTCCTGGTCCGCGAGCGGCTCCGCCGCGAGCGCCACTTCGGTCCTCGCCTCGTCTCCGCGGTCGTCGCGCACCAGCAACCGCCCGACCGCGAGCGCGGCGCGCAGCTCCAGCGAGCGCGCACCCTGCTCGCGGGCCACGGCGAGCGCGGCGCGCAGATCGGTCTCGGCGTCTGCGATCGGCCGGCCGGCGGCGAGCAGCAGCTCGCCGCGCAGCCGCAGCAGCTCGGCGTCGTAGTAGCCCGCCCGCTCGCGCGCCGCGATCTCGAGCGCCTCGTCAACCGCCTCCAGGCCGGCCGCCGCGGCCCCGCTGCGCAGCTGCGCGTCCGCGAGCAGGCCGAGGTACAGCGGGTCCTCCAGGTGCGCGCCGGTCGCGCGCGACGCGCGCAGCCCGCACACGATCTCCTGCACGCCCTCTGCGACTCCGCCGGCCGCCTGCGCCCAGCCGCGCAGTACGCGGCCCATCGCGAGGCGGTACGCGAAGCCGCGGTCGCGGGCCGCGTCGACGGTCGCCTGGGCCCAGTGGAGCGTCTCGGCGGGCTCGCCGCGGCAGGCGTGGAGCGCCGCCATCTGGGCGCACGCCGTGGCCAGGCTGTACGCGCGCGCGGGCTGCTCGGCCAGCTCGACGGCGCGGCGCGCGCGCTGGAGCGCCTCGGCGGCGTGCCCGAGGAACCAAAGAGAGAGCGCCGCCCAGTCATGGCAGGCGACCGTCGCGTTGTCGCCGAACGTGGCCGGGAACGAGTCGTAGTGGCCCTCCGTCTCCTCCGCCGGGCCGCTCACGCCGCGGTCCGCGTGCGCGAGCGCGCGCGTGAAGGCGCCCTGGTGGAACAGCGCGCAGGCGACGAGCTCGGCGCCCTGCACGCCCCCGGCGGCGGCGCCGTCGCCGGCTGCGACGGTCGCGAGCGCCGGCGTGGGCTCGCCGCGGACCTCGTACAGGGTGGCCAGCGCCAGGCGCAACGCGGCGAGCGGTTCGCGGTCGGGCAGCTCCTCCGCGATCGTGCGCGCGCGCTCCAGATACGCCAGCGCAGCGGGCGCGGACCAGCCTTCGACGGCGACGGAGGCCTGCCCGAGGTCCGAGAGCAGCTCCGTCTCCATCCGCCGTCGCATGTGCCCGTCCGGCAGGTCCGTTGCCGCCTCCAGCGCGTGCTCGAAGTGGGCGATGGCCTCCCGGTAGGCGCGGCGCGCCAGGCACTGGCGCGCGGCGAGGCGCAGGAACCGCACCGCGGGCGCGGGCTCGTGCCCGGCGACATAGTGCATGGCGATCGCGTGCGCGCGCGCCGGGTCCGTCCCGAACGCCGCGTCGAGGCGCTCGCCCAGCCGCCGGTGCAGCTCGGCGAGGCGGTTGGGCGGGATCGTCTCGAGCAGCACGTCGCGGAACATCGCGTGCGTGAACGCGAAGACCTGAGTGTGCGTGCCGTCCGGCCACTCGGCGGCGCCGTGTGGCTCGATCACGGCGGGAGCCTCGATCCGCGCCACGTTGCGCTCCAGGGCGGCCGAGACTCCGGCGGCCGTGAACTGCAGGCCTTCGACCGCCGCGGCCTCGAGCACGTCAAGCGACGCTCCGCCCTGCTCGGCGATCCGGGTGCGGAGCGCGGCACGAAGCGTGTCCGGAACGCCTTCGAGGCTCCCCGTGGTCGCGAGGTGCTCCGCGAGATGCCTCATGAACAGCGGGTTCCCGCCGCCACGCCGGACAAGCTCGGCAGCCGTTTCCGCGTCGATGCCGAACGCCGCCGCCGTCGGCTCGGCCTCGAGCGGCTCCAGCGGCAGCTCGACTGCGGCGCCGCGGAGGCTGAGCTCCGTCACGAGCGGGTCCGTGCCGGTGCTCGTCGCGACCACGAGCAGGCGCGCGGGGTGCCGGCGCCGCATCAGCGCGCGCAGCAGCTCGCGCGTGGACGGATCCGCCCACTGGAGATCGTCGATCACCAGCAGCAGCGGTCGTGTCGCCGCCAGCGCCTCGAGCGTCTCGACCATCTCACGCAGCATCCGCTCCGGCGTCGCGCCCCGCACCCGTGTCTCGGGCGCGGTTGCGGCGAGCGCAGCGAACTGGGCGAGCCAGCTCGGCGCCCGGGCCACGAGCGTCGCGGCGACATCTGCGTCCTCCACGGCCCGCCCGAGCGCGTCGAGCAGCGGCAGGTACGCCTCACCGGCCTTCTCCTGCTCGACGCAGTGGCCGAAGAGGACGAGCGCCGTCCCCGCGCCGTCCACGAGCGCCTCGACGAGCGTGGTCTTGCCGATACCCGGCTCGCCCGTGACCAGCACGAGCCGGCGGCGGCCGCGCAGCGCCGCCTCGAACGTGGCCCGGAGCGCATCGAGCGCCGCATCGCGGCCCGGCGGCGCGTGGCGCGCCGCGGGGGCACCGTGGACGGGCGCAGCGGGCGCGTCGAGCGCGGGATCGTGCGTGAGGACCGCCTGCTCGAGGGCGCGCAGGCGCGGCGACGGCTCGAGCCCGAGCTGCTCGTCGAGGACCGCGCGGAACGCGTGGTAGGCGGCGAGTGCGTCGCCCTGGCGGCCAGAGCGATAGAGGGCGAGCATCATCTGCTCGCGCGTCCGCTCGCGCAGCGGATGCTGTGCGCTGAGCGCCTCGAGCTCACCGATGAGCTCCCGTGCGCGACCGAGCGCAAGCTCGGCGTCAATCCGATCCGCGACCGCGGCGAGCCGCATCTCTTCCAGGCGGTCGGCCTCGGCGGGCGCGAACGGCTCGGTGCCGAACTCGGCGAGCGCGGGCCCGCGCCACAGCGCGAGTGCGGCCGCCAGTCGCTCGGCCGCCGTGACCGGGTCGCCCTGCGACAGGGCCGTCCGACCCTCGCCGGCACGACGCTCAAACGTCTGCAGGTCCAGCTCGTCGCCGGCCGCGAGCGTGAATCGATATCCCGACGGCTGGGTGACCAGCCGGTCGCTGCCCACGATCTTGCGCAGGCCGGAGACGTAGATCTGGACCATCTTGACCGCGGTGCCCGGGATCTCGTCGCCCCAGAGATCGTCGAGCAGTCGGTCGACCGACACGGTCCGCCCTGCGTCCAGCAGGAGACGGGCGAGCAGCGCTCGTTGCTTGCGTGGCCCGAGCGCGAGCGACTCCCGCTCATCGCCCGCCTCGAGCGGGCCGAGCACCCGGAAGTCCACCCAGGTGACCCTACCGGTCGCGGGCTGCGGCGGTTTGCCCGCCGTTTACTGACAGACAACCGGCAACCGGTGACCTGGCGGCATGACGACAACCACCGCTCCTCTCCGCAACGGCATCGACACCGCCCAGGTGTACGGGACGCTCGACGCCGTGAAGGCCGATCCCGCGCTCGCGCGCTTCGAGTTCCGCGCCACGAACCGCTGGATCAACGGGCCGCACAGCCGTTCGACCATCCAGGGCTTCTGGGGCGCCGGACAGGAGGACGCCTCGCGCGAGGTCCCGTTCGTGCTCGACGCCAGCGAGCCGCCCGTCCTGTTCGGCGACAACGAAGCGCCCAACCCGGCCGAGTTCGTGCTGCACGCGCTCGCCGGCTGCCTGACGCTGACGATCGTCAACGTCGCGGCCGCCCGCAAGGTGACGCTCACCGAGGTCAGCTCGACGTTGGTCGGCGTGCTCGACGCGCGCGGCGCGACGGGAATCGACGACTCCTATCGCAACGGCTTCGAGCACGTGCGCGTGGAGTTCTCGATCAAGGGCGATGCGCCGAGCGAGAAGCTGGAGGAGATCGTCGAGCGGGCCAAGGCGCGCTCGGTCGTCTACGACATCGTCTCCAACCCGGTCGCCGTCGACGTCACGGCGAAGGTCGGCTAGCGATGCCGACGGAGCTCAGCGCCCGGACCGACGCCGGCCGCAGCCTGGTCGCGACCGCCGAGCGCCTCGCCGAGGACTTCGCCGGTCGCGCCGCCGCCCACGACCGCGACGGCAGCTACCCGTTCGCGAGCATCGAGGCGCTCCGGCAGACGGGCTACTTCACCGCTCCCGTGCCGCTCGAGCTCGGCGGGCTCGGCGTGAGCTCCGTCCACGACGTGATCGTCGCCTCGGGCCGGCTGGCCCGGGGCGACGCCTCCGTCGCAATCGGCGTGAACATGCATCTCGGCGTCGTGCTCAATCTCCTGCGTCGCTGGCAGATGGCGCGCGCGGCCGGCAACGCGCGCCGCGAGCAGGCGTTCGCGGCGTCCCTGCGCAGGCTCGTCGATGCCGCCGTGGTGATGGCGGGAGCGACGAGCGAGCCCGGTCAGGACCTGTCGCGGCCGCGGACCACTGCGGTCCGCAGCAATGGCGGCTGGCGGGTCGACGGCCACAAGATCTTCTGCACGATGGCGCCGGCCGCGACCGTGCTGGTGACCTCTGTGCGGTTCGCGGCCGACGACGGTGGCGAGCGGTACGGCTGGGTGGAGATCCCCACCGGGGCGCCGGGCGTGCGGATCAACGACGACTGGGACGCGCTCGGCATGCGCGCCTCCGGCAGCCACTCCGTCACGTTCGACGCCGTCCCACTGCCCGCAGGCGCGGTGCGCGGCGGCTTCCCGACCGGCGCCACCGTGCCGTTCGTCGAGCGCAACCTGCCGCTCGGTCTCTTCCACGCGTCGGCGTCGCTCGGCATCGCCGAGGCCGCGTTCGCGCGCGCGGCGCAGCCGGACCGCATCGGCGACGATGCGCGTGGCCGGATGCTGGTTGCCGAGTCGGTGATCGACCTGTCGGCCGCCCGCGCCGTGCTCGCGCGCGCCGCCGCGCTCATCGACGAGCACTTTGCAGCCAATCCGGCGGCATCCGGCACCGACGAGGAGATCATGGCCCTGTTCGCCGAGGGCCAGGCGGCCAAAACGTTCGTTGGCGATGCGGCGACCCGCGTCGTCGACCGCGCGCTCGCCCTCTCCGGCGGCGCCGGCTACCTCAACGGATCGCCGCTCGCGCGCGCGTACCGCGACGTCCGGGCCGGCGCGTTCATGCATCCACTCGGCGCCAACCGCGCCTACGACTTCCTCGGCGACGTCGCGCTCGGGCGCGCTCCCGCCGTTCGGTAAGCCGTGCGTGTCGAGACGGTCATCATCGGGGCCGGCCAGGCGGGCCTGGCGCTGAGCCACGAGCTGCGCGCCGCGGGCCGGGGGCACGTCGTCCTCGAGCGCGGTCGCGTCGGTGAGCGCTGGCGCTCCGAGCGCTGGGAGTCGCTGCACCTCCTGACACCGAACTGGCTGAACCGGCTGCCGGGCGCGCTGCCCCTGCCCGAGCCGAACGGCTACCTCGATCGCGACGGCGTCATTGCGTACCTGGAGGCGTACGCGGCGGAGGCGCCCGTGCGCGAGCACACGACCGTTTCGCGCGTGCATCGCGCCACGAGCGGCTACCACGTCACGACCGACCGCGGGGAGTGGCGCGCCGCGAACGTCGTCATCGCCACGGGCGACTGCGATGTCCCGCGAGTCCCGGCGGCCTCCGCAGGGGCGCCGCCGTTCGTCCGGCAGCTGCACGCGGCGCGCTACCGCCGGCCGGATCGTCTCCCGCCCGGCGGTGTGCTCGTGGTCGGCGCCGGGCCCACCGGGCAGCAGCTCGCCGCCGAGCTGCGGAGCGCCGGCCGGCACGTCGTCCTCGCAGTCGGGCGGCACGCCCGCATGCCGCGCCGCTACCGCGGTCGCGACAGCTTCGCATGGCTCGATGCGGCCGGGCTGCTCACCACCCGCGCCGACGAGGTCCGCAACCTCGCGGCCGCGCGGCGCGCGCCCAGCTTCCCTGTCAGCGGGCAAGGCGGCGGCGCGTCGCTCGGGCTCGAGCGCCTGGCCTGGCTCGGCGTGGTCGTCACGGGCCGGCTCACGGGCTTCGCCGGCCGTCGCGCCCTGTTCGGAGCGAACCTCGAGCACGAGCTGCGCGAGGCCGACCAGCGCCTGCGGCGAACCCTGGCAAAGATCGACGCCCACATCGAGCGCAGCGGCGCCGACGCGGGGCCGCCCGAGCGCCCGGCGCCGTTCGTGCTGCCCCCGGCCCCGGAATCGCTCGACCTCCGCGGCATCGGGACGGTGCTGTGGGCGACCGGCTACACCCGGGCGTATCCGTGGCTCGACGTCCCGGTGCTCGACGGCGATGGCCAGCTCGTGCATCGAGACGGCATCACGGCCGCGCCCGGTCTGTACGCGCTCGGGCTCCGCTTCCAGCGCACGCGCCGCTCGCACTTCCTCGGCGGCGTCGGCGACGACGCCGCGCGCATCGCGGACGCGATCACCGGCGCCGGCCGACTCGCGCGCGCCGCATGAACGCGGCACGGTCCGGATCGGCTGTGGAGCCGGGCGACCTGCGGCGCGCGGCCGCGCGGTTCCCGACCGGCGTGGCGCTCGTGACGGCGCCGGGAGGGGCCGCGCTGGTGATCGACTCGTTCGTCTCCGCCTCGCTCGACCCGCCGCTCGTCGCGCTCTCCGTGTCGCGCGCGTCGCTGACCTGGCGCCGCATCCGCGCGACCGGCCGCTTCGCCGTCAACGTGCTCGGCGCGCAGCACACGGCCGGCATCCGCGAGCGCGCGAGACCGGGCGCCGACCGCCTCGCCGGGCTCGACGTGGAGATCGCGGCACACGGCATCCCGGTCGTCTGCGACGCGCTCGCCATCCTCGTCTGCACGTTCGAGCGCGAGCATGTCACCGGCGACCACACGCTCGCGATCGGCCGCGTGACCGCGATCCAGCACGGCCCCGAACGGCCGCCACTCGTGTTCTTCGACGGCGGCTTCAGCACTGTGGTCTCCGCCTGATGGCCCGATCTGCGCTCTCCGGGTCGTAGCACGCCTGCGGCCGCGGCGAACACGTGATCCTGTTAGGACCGCACGACTGAAAATCGTGGTGTCCCCGGTTCGAGTCCGGGTCTCGCCATCCCAGAACTCCGCATGGCTGCTGGATTCTCTGCTTTCGGGTGAGTGCGAGCGCGCCGCAAATCGGGCCTTGTTTCGGGCGATGAAAAGGAGACGGACGCCGCGGGTGCCATGGTGGCCATGAGCCGGCGCGTCCCGAAAACCTGCATGAAGACTCGGATCTCGGTTGCCACTCGTACGCAGGCGACCTCGAATTCCCCGTCGTGGTCGCGCGAGTTCGATTGCACGGCGCCCCGCCCCACCGGGGTCGCAGCCTTGCAGCCGCCGCCGCTCGGCAACGGAAGCGCACCGGCTAACGCCGCCGAACGGCGGAATAAGTGCGTGCTCGCCGTCGGCCGTCAGACGCTACGGCTCGCGTGGGCGAGGTTCTCTTGCTCGACGGTCGCCGCCCAGCTGCCGAGCAGGCTGAGTGCTTCCGCGGATTTCGAGCCGGGCTCGGCCGTCCAGACGGTGATCGCCAGCCCAGGGTCGGCGGACAACTCGATGCGGTTGTAGGTGAGGGTGAGGTCGCCGACAACGGAGTGGTGGTAGTCCTTGACGCCCGTCTCGTGGAGGCGGACATTGTGCGCTGCCCAGCGGATGCGGAACTCCTCGCTCTGGGTCGACAGCTCGCCGACGAGGTCGGACAGGTCGCGGTCGTGGGGGTCGCGGCCGGCCGCGTAGCGCAGGATGGCGACGACATCGCTGGCGGCGCGGTCCCAGTCGGCGTAGAGGTCGCGGGCGCTGGGCTCGAGGAAGACGTAGCGGGCAACGTTGGCAGGGGCCGACCCGCGGGTCGCGGCATAGAGATCGGAGTAGAGCGCGCGGCCGAGCTGGTTGGCGGCCAGGTTGTCCAGGCGGGCGCTGTGCACGATCGCGGCCGCGCCGGTGATCCCGTCCAGGAAGTGCTGGATGCTCGGCCGCACCCGCTGCTTGGAACCTCGCCGGCGTCGCGGTGCGCGCGTCGCGCGCATCGCGCGCGTCGCGCGCGCGAGATCGAACAGGTGAGCGCGCTCGGCATCGTCGAGCCGCAATGCTCGAGCCAGCGCCTCCAGCACACCCTCGGAGACACCGCGCATGTCGCCGCGCTCGAGCCGCGTGTAGTAGTCGACGCTCACGCCGGCGAGGATCGCCACCTCCTCGCGGCGCAACCCCGGCACGCGCCGCGCGCCGTAGCTCGGCAACCCGGTTTCCTCGGGAGCGATCTTCGCGCGCCGGGAGGTCAAGAAGTCACGAATCTCGTCGCGTGTGTCCATTGCCGAATGAGCGTAGCCGCGCGACGTCGGGTGTGGGAGGGCCTGTGAGAACCCCTTGGATCGCCGGGCGTCGCGGTGTTCTCGTCGCCCGGGCCGACCGGTCCGGCGCCTATCCGAGCGCCGCTACGCCGCTGCCGAGGAGGTTGAGGGCGTCCGCGGATGTGGAGCCGGGCTCGGCGGTGTAGACCATCATCGTGAGCCCGGGGTCAGCGGGTAGCTCCATACGGTCGTACGTGAGCGTGAGGTCGCCCGCCACGCCGTGACGGAAGTCCTTGATGCCCGTCTCGTGGAAGCGGACGTTGTGCTCCGCCCAGTGGGTGCGGAACTCCTCGCTCTCGCTGGAGAGCTCGCCGATGAGGTCTGACAAGCCGCGGTCGTCGGGGTCGCGGCCGGCCGCAGAACGCAGCACCGCGGCGACATCACTGGCTGCCTGGTCCCAATCAACGTAGAACTCGCGGGCGCTTGGCTTCAGGAACACGTAGCGGGCGCTGCTGACTGGGCCTGGTCCGGACGCCGTCGCGAACAGATCGGAGTAGAGCGCGCGGCCGAGCTGGTTGGCGGCCAGGTTGTCCAGGCGGGCGCTGTGCACGATCGCGGCCGCGCCGGTGATCCCGTCGAGAAAGTGCTGGATACTTGGCCGCACCCGCTGCCTGGGAGCTCGCCGGCGTCGCGGCGCGCTCGTCGGTTTCGCTGCGCGCGCGAGATCGAACAGGTGAGCGCGCTCGGCATCGTCGAGCCGCAATGCTCGAGCCAGCGCCTCCAGCACACCCTCGGAGACACCGCGCATGTCGCCGCGCTCGAGCCGCGTGTAGTAGTCGACGCTCACGCCGGCGAGGATCGCCACCTCCTCGCGGCGCAACCCCGGCACGCGCCGCGCGCCGTAGACGCGCAGAGCCACGTCCTGCGGCGTGATCCTGGCACGGCGTGTGGTCAGGAACTCGCGGATCTCGCTCCTCGGATCCACAGCCCGAGGGTACTCCTGCTCCTCTCACCTGGCGCGGCAGCAGCAGGCCTTGGAGATCGTGTCTACTCGACGAGCTCGACGGTCACGTCCTGGTTCTCGAGCCGTTCTAGCTGCTCCTCCGAGGCCCGGTACGTGCCGATGTTGATGGTGTCGTCGGAGTAGCCGATCCCCTCGGTGTTGTAGTAGAAGCCGAGATTGCCCCAGGGCACGAAGTAGATGAGATCACCGTCTTCTGGGTCGGATCCCGGCGCCCCGGCGACGTCGAGTTCTCGTGGGAGGTCGCCGATCTTCTCGCGTCCGTTGAACTCCTCCAGGGTGAGCGTGAGAGGAAGCATCGAGACGAAGTCTCGGGTGGCGGCGTTCTCGCTCCCGATCGTCACGTCCACCGAAACGTCGCCGCCGGTGAATCGCACCACAGCGCCCTCGACGCTGTTCCTCCGCCGCGTTGGACTCGGCGTCGGCATTTCCTCCGCCGTTTCGGCCTGAGGAGGGGACGGTGTCCCCGAAGAGGACGACGGCGTGTCATCACCCGAGCATGCGGCGAGGGTCAGGGCAGCCGCAAGACACGAGGCGATCGAGAGAGCGCGACGCATGGTGTTCCTTTCTGCTTGGCTCAGTCGATGCCGAGCCGGACCTGAAACTCGGATCGCTCGCTGAGGTGTCGCCAGAGCACGTCGGCGACTGCGTCCGGCTCGTGATCGAGGCCGGGTCCGATGCCGCCGCCGATCGCTGTGTGCGCCACATGCACGCCTCGGCCGGCGAGCTCGTCGTGCAGCATCCGCGCGTAGGCGACTTCGCCGGCGAAGGCGATCCCGACGCCGGCTCGCGCCGGGTAGGGGTTGATCGCCGCGCCACCGGTGGTGAAGAGGATCGTGCCGGAGCCTCGCTCGATCATCGGGCCGACGACGGTGCTCACGGCGGCGACGGCGCCGAGGACGCTGAACTCGAGCGGCCCGCGGACGTCCTCCACGGACGTCTCGAGGATCGGCTTCATGAACTCTGGGGCGGGCAGGGGCGAGTACTCGAGCACTTCGACTGGCCGAGGCGGTCCGTCAGTGACGTGATCGCCGAGGACAGCGCGGACGGATCGCGGATGTCGGCAGCCCCGTACGCCGCCGTGATCCCTTGGGCCGCCAGGTCGTCGGCGAGCGTGGCGAGCTTGCCGGCGTCGCGCGCCACGAGCCCCACTGCCAGCCCCTCACCGCCGAACCTCCGCGCGATCGCCGCGCCAAGATTCGGTCCTGCTCCCACGATGATGATCGACGGTTGCATCAGCTCAGCCCGTGCGTTCGATCGTGACGCTGAAGTTCTCGCTCTGCCGCTCGATTTCGTCCATGCCGCTGTCGAATTCGCCGATGCGCACGATGCCACGCCAGTACGGGGCGTCATCGTCGTAGTAGAAGACGAGGTCGCCGCCTGGCGCCCAGTAACCGATGTCTCCGGCGGCGGGATCGTGACCTGCGGGCGCACCCTCCAGCGACAGCTTGCGAGGAAGCGGAGCCGTCTTCTCGACGTTGTTGTGATCGCGGAAACTGAGTGTGAGAGGAAGCTGGGCGGCGAGATCGCGAGCCGTGGCGTTGTCATGCAGCCGCGCGGTCAGCTCGGTATCGCCAAAGGTGATCCGGATCGTGCTCATAGCTCAGCGGGCGGTGTAGCCGCCGTCAACGGGAAGCGCGACGCCGACCACGAAGCTGGCTCCTGGGCTGCACAGCCAGAGCACGGCCGCGGCGATCTCGTCAGGGCGCCCCAACCGGCCGATCGGCTGGTTCGCCACGGCCTCCGGCACGTCGAGCTCGCCCTTGGCGATCATGTCGGTGACCATCGCGGTCTCGAAGGTCCCCGGGCAGATCGCGTTGATGCGGATGCCGCGGGGCGCGTATTCGAGCGCCGCGCTCTTGGTCAGGCCGAGAACGCCGTGCTTCGAGGCGTGGTAGGCGGCGCGGCCGGGCAGGCCGACCAGCCCGCCGAGCGACGAGCAGTTGACGATGGCGCCGCTGCCTTGCGCGCGCATCGGTCGCAGCTCGTGCTTCATGCAGGCCCAGACGCCGCGCAGGTTGACGTCGTTCACGCGGTCGAACAGCTCGGCCGGTTCGTCCGCGGCGTCGGTCGGCGGGGCCTGGATGCCGGCGTTGTTGAACGCGAAGTCGAGTCGGCCGAACGCCGCCACGGCTTGTTCGACGAGCGCAGCGACCTGCTGCTCGTCGGACACGTCGCAGGCCACGCCGAGCGCCTTATGGCGCGCGCCGGTCAGCTCCGCCGTCGCCGTTCCCACGGCCTCCTCGTTTCTGTCGGCGAGCACGACGGCGGCGCCGGACTCGGCGAACGCCCGCGCGGTCGCGAGCCCCATGCCGGAGCCGGCCCCGGTGACGATGGCGACGCGGTCATGGAAGTCGTAGGTCGGGTTCATGCCATGGCCTCCGTGTCAGCCGGGGCAAGTCGCGTGGCGGTGAAGCGAGCCAACTCGTCGAGCAACTGGTCTTGGAACCGCTGGTCATGGACGCTGGCTGCCGGCTCGGCGCGGCGCTGGTGATGCCAGTAGCCGCCGGAGGTGCGCGCCTCGGGATCGTGGCTGGTGGCCAGCCATTCCTGGGTGCGGTGCCCGAGCTGCACATCGTCGGGCGCGCCGGGGCCGCCCATTCTCGTGGGCACCCAGCCGGGGTCGACCGCGTTGCTGAACACGTCCGGCCAGAGCCGGGCCACGGCTGCGGAGAGCGCCGTGACGAAGAGCTTGCTGTCCGAATACGACCCCGTCGTGTGCCGGCCGCTCCAGTCGACGCCGGCCAGGCTGGCTCGACCGCCTCGGTGCATGCTGCTGCTGAGGTAGACCAGGCGCTGCGGGCGGTGGATGAGCGCGGTGAGCAGGTACGGGGCAACGACGTTGACGGGCAGGACGTCCGGCCCGCCGATGACGCCGGCGTTGTGAATCACCGCGTCCAACGGCCCGAGGCGGTTCACCTGGTCGGCGACGCCGCGAGTCTCCTCGAGGTCGGACAGGTCTGCCACGACTGCGGCAGCGCCGCGGTCCAGGAGGTCGCGCACGGCCGCGAGCCGGTCCTGGCTCCGAGCGTGGACCACCACCTCGTGGCTCTGCTCGAGCAGCGTCTGCGCGGCCGCGCGTCCGAGGCCGTCTGCGGAGCCGGTGATGAAGACGCGGCTCACGCCGACGCCTTCGCGGCCAGCGGCTCGAGGCGGAGCGTCGTCGTCCGCGTCTCGCCACTGGTCATCGGCTCGACGTAGCTCGAGCCGTAGCGGCTGTACTTGGACCGATAGGCCCCGTCGATCCGCTCGTTGAGCTCCTCGTCGTCGACCGCGATGAAGCTGACGTCCTTGTCGACGCCGCCGGCCCGGATGTGACCCTGTCGGCGCTTCTTGACTCCGCGGTACCAGGCGCCGGACGCGCCGCGCCACGAGCGGACGTAGCGCTCGTCGCCGTCACGGACGACCCAGATCGGCACCGGCCGGCGCACCGTCGGTGCCGCGACCTCGAGCTCCTGCGCGGCGCCGATGCGGTCGAGCTCCTCGTTCGTCCAGGCCGTCACGGCTTGATCATCACCTTGATCGACTCACGATCAGCCATCGCGCGGTAGCCGTCGGGCACGCCGTCGAGGCCGACGGTGCGGTCGAACACTTTGCCGGGCTCGATCTTGCCGTCGAGGATGTCGGGGAGGAGTTCGTCGATGTACGCGCGCGCGGGGGCGGGGCCGCCGCCGACCTTGATGTTGGCGTAGAACGCCGGCTGTCCCGCCGGAATCGTCGCCTCCTGCGGCACGCCGACGCGACCGACCGCGCCGCCGGGACGCGCGATGCGGATCGCGGTCTCCGTCGACGCGCCGTGGCCCACGCACTCGAGCACGGAGTGCACCCCCTCGCCGCCGGTGAGCTCGCGCACGCGCTCGACGGCCTCCTCGCCCCGCTCGCTGACGACGTCGGTCGCGCCGAACTCGCGCGCCAGCGCGATCCGGTCCTCGTGGCGGCCCATGATGATGATCTGCTCGGCGCCGAGGCGCTTGGCGGCGATCACGCCGCACAGGCCGACCGCGCCGTCACCGACCACCGCCACGCGCTTGCCGGGGCCGACCTCGGCGACGACGGCCGCGTGGTGGCCGGTCCCGAGTACGTCGGACAACGTGAGCAGCGACGGCATCAGCGCGTCCTCCTCGCCGACCGGCAGCGGGTACAGCGTGCCGTCGGCGTACGGGATGCGTTGGGCCTCGGCCTGCGCCGCGTTGCCAGGGAAGGCGTCGAAGAACCCACCGTGAACGCACGCGGTGTGCAGGCCCTCGTGGCAGAACGCGCACGTGCCATCCGAGAACGCGAACGGCATCACGACCAGATCTCCGCGCTTGACGGTGCGCACCTCGGCGCCGACGTCCTCGACGATGCCGATCGCTTCGTGCCCCATGCTGCGGCCCGTCTCGGACGGCTCCATCGATCCATAGGGCCACAGGTCACTGCCGCAGATGCACGCGCGCGTCACGCGCAGGATCGCATCCGTGGGCTCGACCAGCCGAGGATCGGGAACGTCCTCGACACGAACGTCCCCGGCCTTGTACATGAACGTCGCGAGCATCAGCTCACCCCCACCGTCGTGTCCTCGCGTGCCAGCGGGCTCGACAGCTCGTGGTACGCATGTCCTGCCGCCGGCGCGGCCCTGGCGAAGTCCACGCCCATGCTGTGCCCGGCGCCGGTGGTGTGCTTCTCAGTCACGGCTACCACCAAAGCGCAGATCCAACGACTCCGGGAGTCCCTGCGGAGACAGGTACCCGCAGTACCCCCCACGCGCCACTCGGCTCGATCCATCTCGGCGCGCGGCGCGGGCTGGAACGGCTAGGTCCAGGTCGGGACCATGCCTTCGGTGGCGCGCTGGCCGTGGGCGCCGTCGGGGAGGATCTCTCGTGGAGCATCCATACGGCCCCCGGCGCCGTCAGTGACCATCACCCGCGATGGCCGAGGGGTGTGCGGGAGGACTGCTCCCGGCCCTTCCTTCATGGGCCGGGAGCAGCCGTATGACCTGCGCTGGGTTACCTCTTGCCGTCAGCGGACCGTGAAGGTCGCCCTGAGTGGCGTCTTGCTCGAGGATGGGCCGACGGAGACCTTGTAGGTCCCTGGCGCGATCTTCCAGCTGTCGCTCGCGGTGTCGAAGTACCCGAGCGGGTGCGTGGATGCCTTCGGGTCGATCGTCACGTCGACCGTGGTTGACTTGCCGGCCTGCGTGCTGACTCGGCTGTAGCCGACGAGCCGCTTCTGCTCTCGGGTCGACGACGGGAGCCGGACGTAGACCTGCGCGACTTCGTCGCCGTCCCGCTTCCCGGTGTTGGTGATCTTGAATCGCACGCGGGTCGGCGACTGTGCCGGGTTGTTGCCACTCACCTTCAGGTCGCTGTACTTGAACTTGCTGTAAGACAGCCCGAAACCGAAGGAGAACAGCGGGGTGATACCCGCGGCCTCGTAGCCCTTGTAACCGACGTTGATGCCCTCCCCGTACACCACTTCCACGTCGTCGGCTCCGGCGTAGGGGCTCTCGATCCCCGGAGGCAGATCCTCCTCGCTGGTGGGCCAGGTCATCGTCAGCTTCCCGGACGGATTGACGTCGCCCCACAGCACGCGGGCCAGTGCGGCGCCCACGGCCTGCCCGCCGTAGTAGGTCTCCACGACCGCATCGACCTTGTCCAGCCACGGCATGGTCACCGGGCCGGCGTTGGCCAGCACCACGATGGTGTGCGGGTTGACCGCGCTGACCGCCTCGATCAGCTGGTCCGCGCTCTGCGGAAGCTTCAGCGACACGCGGTCATGCGCCTCGCCCTCGATCGTGGTGGCGTAGACGATGGCCACATCGCTCTTCTGCGCCGCGTTCACGGCGTTCTCGATCGCCGGCGAGTAGGCCCGGGTCGGGGTCTTCCATTGCAGTAGCACGGAGCCGTCGTTCAGGATCTCGAACGGGTGAATGCCCCTGAAGGTGATGCGGAGGGTGTGTTCCTGGCCCTCGACCCAGTTCAACGTCGGCGTTGCCGCGTAGGCACGCTTGCCGTTGGCGCCGTTCATGGTGGCGACCCGCTGGCCGTCGAGGTCCAAGGTCGCATCACCCATGCCGGTCAGAGCCAGCTGGTAGGCGCCGGTCTTCGGTGCCGTGATGTGACCCTCGTAGACCGCCGAGCCGGGGCAGGTCGGGCAGCTCACCGGGGGCGGCGTGACCTGTGACGGTCCCGGCGTGTCCAGGGTGCTGAGGATCCCGACGTCGTAGTTGACCTGCCGAACGACACGCTGCTCGTCCGGGTTGCCCTGGAAGTTGCTGTCCTTCCAGAACCAGGCGTTCAGGCCGGTGCCAACGCCGTTGTTCGGCGACAGGACCGAGGACGGGACCGCGGTCATATCGGCGGTTTCCAGCATGTTGGCGCCGTTGGCCGGATCGTTGCCCCGGACCCAATTGACGGTTGCGCCCGCATCCGAGGCCCGGTCGACGATCCCCTGCAGCGGCGTAGTCTGCCTGACCGCCTTGACGAACGGAGTTCCGCCGCCGATCGCGTTGTGGTTGGCGTCGGCGCCGATCACCGTGATCTTCTTGGCCTTGCGGGTGAGCGGAAGGGCCCTGCCGCTGTTCTTGAGCAGCGTGATCGCCTTCTCCTGAGTCTCCCGCGCGATCCTGTTGCCGGCTGCCACATCGATCGGGCCCCGCGCGGTCGGGTAGTCGAACATCCCGGTCCGGAACATCGAGTACAGGATGCGGTAGCAGGACTCGTCGAGCCGCGACTCCGGCACGGTGCCGTTCCGGACGGCCTGCAGCAGGTGATCGGAGTAGGCGTCCTTGTTCCCGGTCTCCATGTCCACACCGCCGGCGAGCGAGCCGAGTGTGGTGTGCGCGGCGCCGTAGTCGGTCCCCATGAAGCCGGTGAAGCCGATGCTGTCGAGCAGCTCGCGTCCCGTCGTAGGGTTCTCGCAGGCGTACTTGCCGTTGATCTTGTTGAACGCGCACATGACGCTGCCGGGGTCACTTTCGGCGACTGCGGCCTCGTACGGGAGTGCATAGAGCTCACGCAGCGCACGGGTCGAGACGATGTTGTTGCCGCCGTTGCTGCGGTTGGTCTCCTGGTTGTACGCCAGGTAGTGCTTCAACGTCGCCATGACGTGCTCACGCTGGATGACGTTGGTGAACTTGCTGAGATAGTTCGCCGTCATGATGGGGTCTTCGCTCGGACTCTCGTTCGTGCGGCCCCAGAACGGATTCCGCAGGATGTCGCCAACCGGGCTCAGCAAGACGTTGGCCCCCGAGGCGCGGACCTCCTTGGCCACGGCCGTGGCATACGGCGTGATCGCATCCAGTGACCACGTGGCACCGAGTGCCTGCGCGGACGGCATGGCCGTCGCAAGGTCGCCCGTGTTGGTCGTGCTCCAGCCGTGCGCGTGAACGCCGGACGCGGAATCCTGCATCGCCAGCTCTGGGATGCCGAGGCGCGGAATCGGGCCGTTGTAGAAGGCGAATCGGCCGTCCTCCTGGTTGCCGCTCATCAGGTCGACCTTCTCCTCCAGCGTCATCTGCGCCAGGAGCAGGTTCGCTCGCTGCTGAGGTGACAGTGAGGTGTTCATCCACGGGCGGTCAGCCTGTGCGATCGCGAGCGACGGCGCGAACAGCGCACACAGCGCCAAGCACCAGCCGACCACGCCCCAGCCACCGACCCGCCGTGTCAACGACGATCGACGCATCCGACTCTCCTCTCTCTGCGAGTAGTCCGCCCGTCCCCGCGGGCGGAGCCGGAATCCGAGCGCCAGGCTGCGCCGGCGTCAAGGAGAAAGGGATCGCGTGTTCCCTTATGCGTAACCGACGCTGCGACTCGGCGCGTGGTCAGCGCTGGCGACCCTGGAAGTCAACCGGAGCGCGGCACTGCGCAACGCGCAGGTGAACTCGCGCTTGTGGACCTGCCAGCGCGCCCGTGGGGCCTGCACCGATAGCGCCGCCACCACCGCGCCCGCAGCGTCCACGATCGGCGCCGCGAGGTAGCAGGCTCCTCCGTTGCCGGCACGGAAGTCGCCGATCATGCCGCCCGCGCGCACATGCTCGAGCCGCTCGCGCAACTCGTCAGGCGACCTCGCGCCGGGCGCGATCAGCGGCTCGTGAGCGATATGCGCGGCCGCCTCGATCTCCGCCTCCGGCCGCCCCGCCAGCAGGACCGTGCCGGCCGCCACGCAGTCGCCGGGGTCGCGGTGCACGAGCAACGGATCGGCGCCGGGCTGCAGACACAGCACGCCGCCCCGCTCCCAGACGGCGAGCGCCGCATCCAAGTCCAGCTCGTCGTTGAGTGAACGCATCAACGGAAGCGCGTACGCGACCAGCGGGCAGGTCGCGAGCAGGACTGAGGCCAACGCGAGCGATCGCATGCCAAGGCGATAGCGCCGGTTGGGCTGGCGCTCGAGCAGCCCAACGTTTGCCAGGCTCCAGAGCAGGCGGTGAGCGTGCGTCCTCGAGATGCCCAGCTCGCGCGCCGCACCGGCGGCGCCCCACTCGGGCGCATGCGGCGTGAAGAGATCGAGGATCTCGCCGGCGTGTCGGACTCCGCTGACCATGAGGACGCGATCAGAGAACCATCGATCACCGAGAGGGTGGGAGGGCCCGTTGATACGGGTACTGGCAGGGCCTCCCAGCGCTCGCCGTGTGGCTCTAGGTTCGTCGTCGATGACTCAGTTAGGTCTTGCCGGCGCCGCGGTGGTGCTCACGTTGCTGATCGCCGGCTGCGGGGGCGAGCAAAGCGCGGCGAAACCGGCGTGGAAGCTGAGGTGGAGCGACGAGTTCGCAGGAGCTGCCGGCGCTCAGCCCGACCCGGCACGATGGTCCTACGATCTCGGCGCTTCCGGTTGGGGCAACGCCGAGCTCCAGGAGTACACCGATTCCCCGTCAAACGCAGCGCTCGACGGCCGCGGCAATCTTGCAATCGTCGCCCGGGATGAGGGTGGCCGCTACACGTCCGCCCGCTTGAAGACGCAGGATCGCTACACGCAACGGTACGGCCGCATCGAGGCGCGCATCCGGATCCCGGAAGGCAAGGGGATCTGGCCGGCGTTCTGGATGCTCGGCGACAACATCGGCAACGTCGGCTGGTCGGCCTCCGGCGAGATCGACATCATGGAGAACGTCGGCCACGAGCCCACGGTAGTCCACGGCTCGCTCCACGGACCCGGCTTCTCCGCCGGCAACAGCCTGACGGCGGCGAGTACCTTGCAGTCGGGCGCCTGGCACGAGCGTTTCCACGTCTTCGCCGCGGAGTGGAGCCCCCGCTCGATCGCCTTCTTCGTGGATGGGGCGGAGTACGCGAGGTTCCGGCCCGTCAACCTGCCGGCGGGCGGACAGTGGGTCTTCGACCACCCGTTCTTCGTCATCCTCAACGTCGCGGTCGGCGGCCACTGGCCCGGCAGTCCTGACGGCTCGACCCGCTTCCCGCAGACGATGCTGGTCGACTACATGCGGCTCTACCAGCGTCGAACCGACGCGGGCTGAGGCCCCGGCTCATTGGGGTCCTGGCAGGGTGTCCCAGATTGCGCAGCGCGCGGGTAACCTCGGCCGCGCGGCCCCAACCGCGAGATCCGCGAGTTCCTCTGGCGATGCCGTAAGCGCGCGCCGCGATTGGGAGATGAGGCGCGTCTCGTCTCCCGAATCGACGTGGAAAGACCGGAATTTGCGGTCTTTCCACAAGCCGCGTGCATCACGCGAATCTCTTGGTTTGCAGGGAATCGGGCGCCGTTCGAGAGCTGGGACCGCACGACTGACGGATGAAAGTCAAGGGGTTGGTCGCGTGGCGGCTCCTGTGGGAGTCTGTTGGTGGGCGCGAGTGGTTGACGGAAGCGAAGAGCAGGCGTCAGGGACTTGTGGTCTGCCGCGCGGCTTTGCCCTTCGAGGGCTTTTGAGATGCGCGTCCCGGTGTCACGCTCGCGCCCGCTGTCGCCGCCGGGCCGGTCGCGTTCCAGTCGGCGATCATGCGCCGGTAGGCGTTCTCGGCTTGTAACGCGAGCGCGCGCTCGGCCTCACGGATCTGCTTGTTGCGCAGGCCCTGACCGGGCGGGACCTGCCCCTTCCGCGACGGCGCGCCGGCGGCGAGCTGGAGGCGACGGATCTTCTTGCGCGTCAGTGTCGGCTGGCCAAAGGCGTAGTCCTGCTCACGGGTGAGCAGGCACCAGCAGAGCGTCGCGAGCTTGCGCGCGGTCGCGACCGCGGCGACCTGTGCGCCGCGCCGCGCGCGGACGCGCTCGTAGAACGCGCGCAACGGGCCCGGTGTGCGAACCGCGGTCCACACGGCTTCGACGAGCACGTGCCGGACCGACGCTGAGCCTTGCTTTGAGATCCGCCCGTGCCGTGCCGGCCCGACGCCGGATTGGCGCACGCGCGGATCGAGCCCGAGATAGCCGACGAGCCGGCGCGCGCTCGGGAAGCGACGGATGTCACCGACCGCGGCCACGAACGTGCTCGCCGTGATCGCGCTGACGCCGGGCACCGTCATCAACCGACGCACCTCGGCCGACGCAAGCGCTTCACGGGCGATCGCCTTCTCCAGCTCTGAGATCTCGCTGTTGAGGAAGTCGATGTGGCGCAAACAGCCCGTGATCGTGTCGCGCTCATCGTCAGGCAGCTCCAACTCGGCCAGCCAGGCCCGGCCGCCCACGCCGAAGATGTCAGTGACCGGCGGGCGGCCCGCCAAGCGCCGCATCAACACCGCATGGATCTCGTTCTTGGCGCGCGTGCGCGCGCGCACGAGCTGGCTGCGCCGCGCGAGCCTGCGGCGCATCGCTCGGGTCCACTCGTCGGGCATCCACACCGCGTCGAGCTCGCCAGCGGCGAGCAGCTTGGCCAGCGTGCGTGCGTCCAAACGATCGGTCTTCGCACGCGCTCGGCTGATGCCGGTGTCGTGTGGGCTGACGACCACCACCTGCGCCACGTGCGGCGCGATGATCCGCGCGATCTCCCCCGCGTTGCCGGTGACCTCCAACGCCACCCGGTCGGTCGGCGCCAGGCTCGACGCGACCAACTCCAACGCCGCGGGCGAGGTCTCGATCCGACCCGCCGAACCGACCTCGCCCGCCGCGGCGATCGCGACCTCGCAGAAGTCACGGTGCACGTCCATCCCGATCGCCCTGAACACGGCAACCTCCTCGTCATCGACGATGCGGGAGCTCAGGTGGGCAAACGACACAGACGGATTCGTGCTCGCGGCACAACCGGGCCAGTCGCAGGGGCGGCCACTGAAAATCCCGGGCTCTCAGCCCATCAGTCGTAGAACGGCCTGCCCAACCTGCGTTCTCCCAAAGGCCCCTGTCCCGGTCACACGACGCTACGGCCGAGCCCGGACAGCAACCCCGCGCGGCATTGTCATGCCCTGAAAATCGTGGTGTCCCCGCTCCGAGTCCGGGTCTCGCCATTCGCAGTGACCCGTCGCGCGGACGCCCGGTGCTCATGCCGTTTTCAAGCGGCCCGGTTAGAGGCTCGGACCACACGATTCCCGCACGGGGGTGTGCTCGAGCCGGCACGTGGTCGCCGAGTCGAGGCTCCCGGGCTCGTGTCAGATGGCAACGGCCGCGCGGCCGGCGTAGCGGGCCCGGTCGCCGAGTTGCTCTTCGATCCGTAGGAGCTGGTTGTACTTGGCGACGCGCTCGGAGCGGGCGGGGGCGCCGGTCTTGATCTGGCCGGCGCCGGTCGCGACGACGAGGTCGGCGATGAACGTGTCCTCGGTCTCGCCCGAGCGGTGGGAAACGAAGGCGCGGTAGCCGGCGTCACGGGCGATGCGGATGGTCTCCAGCGTCTCGGTGAGCGTGCCGATCTGGTTGAGCTTGATGAGGATCGAGTTGGCGATGCCGGCCTCGATGCCGCGGCGCAGGATGGCGGGGTTGGTGACGAATACGTCGTCGCCGACGAGCTGCACCTGGTCGCCGATGCGCTGCGTGAGCTTGGCCCAGCCGTCCCAGTCGTTCTCGGCCATGCCGTCCTCGAGCAGCACGATCGGGTAGCGACCGGCGAGCTGCTCCCAGAGGTCGACCATCTCGTCCGATGTCAGCCTGCGGCCTTCGCCCGCGAGGGTGTAAGTGCCGTCGGCGAAGAGCGCGCTCACGGCGGGGTCCATGGCGATCGCGATGTCCTCGCCGGGCCGGTAGCCCGCGGCGTCGATGGCGGTGACGAGCAGCTCGAGCGGCGCCTCGTTGCTCTGCAGTGCGGGAGCGAAGCCGCCTTCGTCGCCGACGCCGGTCGCGAGCCCGCGCGATTGGAGCGTGCGCTTGAGCTGATGGTAGGTCTCGGCGCCCATCTGCAGGGCATGGGCGAAGGACTCGGCACCGACAGGGGCGAGCATGAACTCCTGGAAGTCGACCGGGTTGTCGGCGTGTGCGCCGCCGTTGAGGACGTTCATCATCGGGACCGGCAGCAGATGGGCGTCGGCGTTGAGGTAGCGCCAGAGCGGCTGCTCGTACTCGGTGGCTTGGGCGCGAGCGGCCGCCATCGAGACGCCGAGGATGGCGTTGGCGCCAAGCCGTCCCTTGTTCTCGGTGCCGTCGAGATCGATGAGCGCACGGTCGAGGGCTCGCTGGTCGGCCGCGTCGCGGCCGCGGACCGCGTCGGCGATCTCGCCGTTGACGTTGCCGACCGCCGTCAGCACGCCCTTGCCGCCGAACGCGGCGGCGCCGTCGCGCAGCTCGACCGCCTCGTGCTCGCCGGTGGAAGCGCCCGACGGCACGGCCGCGCGGCCGACCGCCCCGGACTGCAGCGTGACGTCGACTTCGACCGTCGGGTTGCCGCGGCTGTCGAGGATCTGGCGGGAGTGGACGTGCGCGATCTCGCTCATGAAGTCGCACCATAAGAGCCGGCGGGCGCGTGGACGTCCGGGCGCCCCCGCGCATCGACGGGGGGGAAACTACGGTTCGCCGGCGCGCCGAACACGCGCCTGTAGCTGTCTTCGCCGTAGCTGGTGGGCAGTGGCTCGCGCTCGCGGAGCTTGAAGGTGCGGTCGCGCTCGGCGCGGAGGAAGAGCGCTGTGCCGAGGTGTTGCGCGTGGAAGCCGTGGGCGAGCTCGTACATGTGCGTGACGAAGACGACCTTGATCTGCTTGTCGAGCATCGCGCGGACGACGTGGCGTGCGACCTCGGAGCCTTCGCGCTCGTTGGTCGACGCGAACGACTCGTTACAGAGCAGGAGCGAGTGCGGCGTGATCTGGTCGGCGATCTCGCTCATCCGGCGCAGTTCCTCGTCGAGCTTGCCGCCTTCCATCGTGGCGTCCTCCTCGCGTTTGTAGTGCGTGAACACACCGGCGCCGACATTGGCCCGGAACGCTTCGGCGCCGACGAACATCCCGCTCTGCATCATCAGCTGGGCGAGGCCGAGGCTGCGCAGCAGGGTGGACTTGCCGCCCTGGTTGGCGCCGGTGATCATCAGCAGCGACTTGCCGTCGGCGTGCACGTCGTTGCCGACGACGCGGTTCTCGACGTGCAGCGTCAGGCAGACGTCGTAGATCGCCTGGGCGGCGAGCGCGGGCCGGCCCGGAGACAGCGCGGTGGGAAAGCAGGTCGGCGCGCCCGTCTCGCTGAGCCGCTGGTGCAGATTCAGGCAGCCGAGATAGAAGGCCAGCTCGAGCCGCAGCATGCTGAAGAAGCTCTTGACGTGATCGGCCGACTGCGCGAGGCCGTTGGCGACGTGGTTGATCCCCTTCGCGCGGATCTCCTCCAGCGCCCTGAAGCCGCCTTCGTCGCGGTCGGGGATCGCGAAGCTGTAACTCGGTGGGCGGTTCGCGAACGGGAGCCGGTCGCTCCAGCGTCGCGGGGGCGACTTGTGGACCGTGTAGCGGCGCGGCTTGTTGCCCTTGGCCGGCGCCGCGCTCATGAGCACGCCGCGCTTGAACTCCAGCTCGCGCAGATGCTGGTCGACCCTCTGCAGGTAGTCGTCTGCCAGCTCGGTCTCGAGCATCGCGAAGAAGCGCCTGAACCCTTCTGAGCCGAAGACCGGCGCGTGCTCGTCGGCGATCTCCCGGAGTCGCTTGAGCACGTCCAGTTGCCGGGTCAGGATCTGGACGGACCGGCGGAGGATCGAGTCGGGCCTGTCGGTGTGCCACGACACGCCGGCCTGGCGTTCGTTCTCGAGCGCCTCGATCGCCAGGCCGTAGATCTCGCGGACGACCGCCGGCTGCGCGAGGCAGTCGCGGAGTACCTCCTGGCGATACTCGATCGCGGCGGGCTCGGTCAGGCTCGACAGGACGGCGCGCTTGGCCATCTCGAAGAGGAACTCGTCGCCGTCCGCCATCGCGTTCCAGAGCGTCTGCAGCTCGAGGTCCTGGGCGAGCACGTCGTCGCTCGTGGGCGGCGTCGCCGGTCCGGACTGTCGGTCGCGCTTGGCGTTGGCAATCGCGAACAGGTTGCCGCTCACCATCGCGTCGAAGATCGGATCGCGCAGCTCGGGCTTGACGTCGAAGTCGCGGTCTCCGTGCAGGAGGAAGACCTTCATGCGCCGATGCGCTCCGTAAGGCGTGCGTAGGTGAGGCCGTGCTTTTCGGCGATCGCCCAGGCGTAGGCGAGCCCGTCGGCGGGCCTGCGGAGGATCTTGAACGTCCGCGCGGCCGGATCCTCGGGCACGATCTGGGCGACCACGCTCACTGTGGCGTCGCTGAGCGCGGCGAGCTCGTCGACAAACGTGACGTATACCGCGCGTGAGCCCAGCTCGAGGATGCGCCGCATCACCTCGGTCCCGACCAGCAGCGCATCGTCGAGCGTGGTCGAGCTGAAGCTCTCGTTCATGACGACGATGCTGTCCGCGGTGGCGTGCTCGAGGATCGCGTGGACGCGGACGAGCTCGTCCTCGAACTTGCCGCGCAGCGTCTCGATGTCCTCTTCCTTCTCGAAGTGCGTGTAGATCCGGTCGGGCAAGACCAGCCGTGCGGCGCGTCCGGGGACGGGCAGGCCGAGGCCCGCCAGGTGGTGCAACTGTCCGAAGGTGCGGGCGAAGGTCGTCTTGCCGCCGTTGTTGGGGCCGGTGACGACGAGGATCCGCTCAGGCTCGGAGAGCCGGAAGTCGTTGCACACGACCGTGCCGCGGTCGGGCACCAGCTTGTTCGCGAGCGCGATGTCGAACGTGGCCTCGGCGGCGACCTGCTTCGAGTGGACGGAGACGTCCGGGTAGCAGAACGACAGGCCTGCCCCGCTGAAGCGCTCGACCAGCTCCAGGTAGGCCAGGTAGAACTGCACCTCGCGGTCGAACCTGGCGATCGTGGGGTCGAGGTAGTCGCGGTGGCGAGCGCTGTAACCGGCGAGCGTCGCGAACACGTCGGGGTGAAGCCGGGCGACGCGGTCGAGGATCTGCGCCTCGACGTGGTTCATCTCGTCGTAGTCGGGGAGCTTGGTCAGGTAGCTCTTCACCGCCCCCTGCTGGAACCTGGCGAACGTCTCCTCGACCTCCGCGCTGTAGTCCGGCTCACCCGTGGAGCGGCTGACCGTGACCCGCGCCCCCTGGATCCGGACCGCGTACCGCACTCCGGCAAGCGCGTCTTTCAGCGCCTGCGTCTCGTCGGCGAGCGACGTGTAGCGATCGGAGGCCGCGTACCCGGCCAGGTAGTCGCGGAGATCGTTGAATCCGCGCGACGTGACCGGTTGCTCGGCGAGGCCGTCGGCGAGCGAGCGGACCGCCTCGCAGTAGATCTCGACGGCGTCCAACAACCATGCGTGTCGCTGCAGCGCGTAATGGAGCTTGCCGACTTGCGCGAAGTACAGCCGCGTGCGTCGCATCGACGACGCGAACCGCGTGACCGCCGCGTGCAGGCCCGAGGTCTCGAGGTCACGGCACACCTCGTGCCGGTACCGCACGGTCTCGACATCGCGCAGCGGCGTATAGAAGAACGGCTCGAGCTCGTGCTGCTCCCGCCCGGCGGTCAGCGACGCCAGCACCTGGTCGAGGTTGAGGTCGGCGAAGAAGTCCGGCTCCTCGCTTTCGGGCGGCGGGGCGTCGGGGAGGAACAGGATGCTGTCGAAGGCCATTACACCGTGACGCCTTGCGGGCGGTAGACGTTGCCGAGCCAGCGGGCGGCCGGCGGTCCGGTGACGTCGCGGGCGACTTCCTCGAGCACCGGCGGCAGGACGTTCGCCTCTTCGTCGCGGGGATGGACGAGCTCGACGCGGGCGGGGTCGATCGTGCTGGTCGCTGACGCGGTGAAGATGAGGATGAGTTCCTGGAGGCTGAAGCCGTTCACGCACTCCGCGACGTACAGGAGCCGGCCGACGTGGATCTCAAGGCCGGTCTCTTCGAGCACCTCGCGCGCGAGCGCGTCGACGAGCGTTTCGTGCGGGTGCGGGCGGCCGCCCGGCAGGGTCAGGTGCGGGCGCCCCTGGCGCGATTCGCGGGCGACGATGACGCGGTCGCCGTGCCAGATGAGCGCTCGTACCTTGACCTGCATGGCGGTCAGGCGACCTGCTCGCGGGCGTTGGCAAAGCTGCCGAGCCGCAGCGTGCTCTCAGCATCGGGCAGGCGCTCGATGCCGTCGCTGAAGCGGCCGCGGCCGATGTGGCAGGGCAGCACGATCGTCAGATGCGGCGACCGCGTGAGGACGGCGGTAAGGCTGGTGGACTCGATCTGAAACCTCCACGAAGGACGACTTGGCGTGGTTCGTAGAGGCCATCAGCGGCAATGCCGCGGTTGGAGCGAGCCTCATCGCTCACCCGTGAATGTAGCAACCGCGAACTCGCTCAACCGAGGGCGGCCACCGCCGATGAGAACTGGCCGGCGTCCCGGGCGTAGCAACGGTGGCCGGGGCGGGAACAGCGCACGCCGCCGGCGAGTCGGTACAGCCACGTGCTACACTAAACCAGATGGTAAAGTATCGTCGCGGATCGATCGACGCCGTGTTCGCTGCGCTCGCGGACCCGACACGCCGCGCGATCGCCGAGCGCCTCTTCGAAGGATCCGCGTCGGTGAGTGAGCTCGCTGAGCCGTTCGACGTGACGCTGCCGGCGATCGTCAAGCAGCTCGCGGTGCTCGAGCACGCTGGGCTCGTGAAGCACCAGAAGGACGGCCGCGTGCGCTACTTCACCCTGGTTCCCGAGCAGCTCGGCGGCGTCGTCGACTGGCTCGAGCATTACGGCAGCTTCTGGCGCGAGCGCTTCGACGGCCTGCACGCCTACCTGCGCAGCGAAGGCGAGGCAGCGACATAACCCAGGAGCCCGCGAGCGTCCGCATCGTCGACGTCTTCGATGCCCCGCGCGAGGCGGTGTTCGCCGCCTGGACCGAGCCGGAACGGCTCAAACAGTGGTGGGGACCCGGGTTCTTCGAGACCGTGTACGCCGAGGTCGACCTTCGCCCGGGCGGTCGCTACGAGCTGCTCCTGGAGCCCGGGTCGATGCGGCTCGCCGGGCAGTTCCGCGAGGTCGTGTCACCACAGCGGCTGGTCTACACGTGGCGCTGGATCGAAGGCGTCCCGGACACGCGAGAGTCGCTCGTGACCGTCGAGTTCCGCGACCACGGCGCCCGCACGGAGGTGGTGCTCGTGCACGACAATTTCGTCGGACCGGGTCCTGTGGACATGTACGACGAAGGCTGGCGGAGCGGCCTGGACAAGCTCCGCGCGTTCCTGCGACCAACGGAGCCGACCGATGCCCAGCGCCAGTAACGAGATCGTCATCGAGCGCCCGCGCGAGGATGTGTTCGCGTTCCTCGCCGACCCGCAGAACGACCCACAGTGGCGAAGCGGCGTCCTGGACATCAAGCACGTGTCGGGCAGCGGCGTCGGCGCCCGCTACGCGCAGGGTGTCAAGGGCCCGCGTGGCCGGCGGATCCCGGCCGACATCAAGATCACCGGGTTCACCCACGGCGAGACCATCGCCTTCGAGACGCTCACCGGCCCGGTCCGACCCCGCGGCCGCTACACGCTCTCCGCCGCCGACCACGGGACGCGCGTGCGCTTTGAGCTCGAGGCCGACCTCAAGGCGCTCAAACGCCTCATGGCCCCCATCGTGCAAAAGACGATCAACAGCGAGGTCGGCCAGCTGGACCGCCTCAAGCAGGTCGTCGAACGGGCCTGACCGGGACGCCGCCCTCAGGGGTCAGCCGACCGCCTGTTGAAAGCAGAGCGCGTACAGTCGCGGTCGCGACGAGGAGCTGCTGGCCGCCGTCACGGCCGGGGCGGCTGGCGATGCCGTAGCGCTGCGGGAAGTCGTACGGCCAGTCGACGTGCAGCGCGCCGGTGACGTCGGCGCGTTGCAACCACGCGGTGAACAGTCGGGTGCCGGCGAACGCCCGGGCTTTCGGTGATCCTGCGCGGGTACTTCCGCATTTCTCGCCGCCGACCAGGTTCGCCGTGGCGCCGGAGGCTGAGCGACGACGGGCCTCCCATCTCCCGAATCGGCGAGGAAAGACCGGAACGTCCGGGCTTCTCGCCATCCGCACCGCTGCCCGAAACCATCCGTCGAGACACCCTCACGGGCCATCGCGACACCGTACTACGGGGTTCTTCTGAAGCAGGTCCTCGGAGGCTAGGTCCGGGTCGGTCGGGGCGGTTGGAAGTTCGGCGCTCAGTTTTGCTCGCGCCGAACGCCTCAACTACCAAACCCGACGAAGGAGCCCCGAGATGGGAAAGATCGTGATGAGTGGCCCGCAGAACGTCTCGCTCGACGGAGTCGTCCAGGACCCTGACGGTGCGGAGGGCTTCAGCCTGGGCGGCTGGTTCGGCGAGTTCGGGGGCAAGGACCTCGAAGAGTGGAACAAGCTCGCGCTCGAGGACGCGCTACGCGCTGAGGCGTGGCTGCTCGGCCGGAGAAGCTACGAGTTCTTCGGGGTGCGCTGGCAACCGCGGACCGGCGAGCTTGCGGACCGGCTGAACAGCATGCCCAAGTACGTCGTATCGTCGAGCCTCGACGATCCCGCGTGGAACAACTCGACGGTCCTCAAGGGCGACGTGGTCACCGAGGTCGCGAAGCTCAAGCACGACCTGGACGGAGAGATCGTCGTCCCCGCCAGCTATCAGCTCGGGCGTACGTTGATCGAGCACGACCTGGTCGACGAGCTGCGGCTGGTCGTCTTTCCGGTCGTGCTCGGGGCCGGCAGGCGCCTGTTCGGCGAGACCGGCGACAAGAAGCCCATGCGCCTCGTCGCGACGAGGACCATCGGTGACGGCCTCGCCTTCCTCACCTACGAGTACATCCGGGCGGCCTAGCAGGCCGGCAGTGCTCGGGGTCGCGGTCGGAATAGTCGGGCGTGGAGATTCTGCGGGCGACCTGGGACGCTTGGCGGATCGCCTCCCACATCCACGAACGCAACGAGACGACGCCAGGTGCCCCCGCTCGGGAACGAGCGGCGGCCACGCGCGTCCCGCCGCACGTCGCGACCGCCCTGGACTTCCAGCGTTCGCTGGGAAACCGCGCGACGGCGGCCATCCTCGCACGCGACCCCAAGCCGGCGGACACACAGGTCGAGGCGATCAAGATCGGCGACAACGTCTCGCTCGAGCTCGCCCAGGAGGCGCAGCAGCTCGTGAAGAAAGGGCCGATCGACGACAAGACACTGCGCACGCTCCGCGCGAAGGCGCTCAAGGGCGATGACACCCTCACCCCGGACGAGCGGATCTTCCTCACGGCGCTGATGGACGCGGGCAACGCGAAGCTGCTCGTCGACACGAAGCTGGCCAAGGGCACGAAGATCAGCTTCAGCTTCGCCAGGGGGACGACGACCCGGCACGTGGCCGACCTCGACCGCCCCACACCGGACGCCGACACCAAGCTCCCCGACGCCAAGGCGGCCGAGGAGGCGATCGAACGCCAGCTCGTCAGGTTCGCCGGCGGCGATCGCGGGCTCGAGGCGAAAGCCCGCTCCGTGATGGCGTTCGCCCGCCGTGAGGGCGTCGCGGCGAGCCTCGTCAACGCCGCGATCGCGTCGGCGTCCGACGGGACGGCGGGCGACCTCGTCGCGGCCGCATCCGTGTACGCGATCGGCAAGGCCGCCGGGCATCCCATGGCGGCGGAGGTCCTGGCCGGCCGCGTGAAGGTCGATCTGCGCAAGATCTCCTCGGCGGGCCGCTACAACCCGGTCGTCCGTCCCGACGCCAAGGGCGACACGCTCTCGGTGCCGCACGTGCCCGATCCGGAGAACCTCGACGACCGGGGCACGGTCATCCACGAGCTCACGCACGCGGGGCAGGACGCCGGGGAGAAGCCGAGCCCGTTGAGGCACCTGCGCGAGCCCAAGGACCTGGAGCAGGAGGCGTACACGGTCGAGGCCGACTACGAGCTCAAGCAGCTCGCCAAGCTCTCCGACGCGAAGGCGCGCGCGACGGCGGTCGGGCAGCTGGTGAAGACCTGGGGCGACGTGCGCTCGGGCGCGATGGCCGTCGCGACGAAGAAGGACCCGAAGCTCCTCCCGATCGCTCAGGAGCTGTCGAAGGCGGTGCGCAAGATCAACAAGAAGGTCGCCGACGAGTTCGACGCGCTGCTCGCCGGCGATGAGGAAGCCGCCGTCAGGGCGCTGCGCGCCGCGTCGACAGAATCGATGGTCTCCGAGCTCGACGGGCTCGCGGGCGAGACCGACCTCGACACCAGCGCGATGTTCTCCAGCGGCAAGGCCGCCGTCAGCCGCCGCGTCGAGACGACCTACGGCATCCGCTTCGCCCGCTTCAAGGTCGGGGTGGAGCTGACGACCGAGCTCGCGCAGGCGGGCTGGTCGGCGACGGTCGGAGGAGCGCTCGACGAGGCGGGCCTGCGCAAGATGCATGCGATCGCGCTGTCGCACTGGGGCTCCACCATCGACGACAACGAGCGGATGTTCATGGCCGCGCTCATGAGCGCCGAGAACGCGAAGAGCCTCCACCTCGAGCATCCGTACGGGTTCTTCGCCGACGAGGAGATCCGCTTCACCGCGGCGTCGATCACCGCCGCGAACCGGCACGTCGTCGAGGACGTCGGGCGCAACGACCGGCCGGCGGACCGCAGCGACCCCAGCGCACCGCACGTCGAGGGCGACACCCGCGAGCTCGACCGCCAGATCCGCGAGATGGCCGGCTCGTTCGTCGGCGTCGCCGACTCCGCGCTCAAGCTCGCGGACAAGGCCGGGGTCGCGCACGCGTCCGTCTACTTCGCGATGCTCAACGGCGCGAGCGACTCCACGCCGGACGACCGCGCGTTCGCCGGCGTCACATACGTCGTCGCGATGGAGGCCGGCCTCGATGTCGCCGCCGACATCCTGCGGCGCCGGCTGAAGATCGACGCGGTGCCGCGGGTGTACCTCGAGCAGCTGGCCGCGAACGCGCTGGGGGCCTACCACGGGCGCGGTGCCACGCTGAAGGGCGACACCCTGTACCTGCCGTGGGACACCGACCCCGCGCTCCTCGGTGCGCGCGCGACGATCGTGCACGAGCTCACGCACGCGAAGACCGACAGGGACAAGGTGGAGCTCACCAACGCCCAGGACGAGGCCCGCAGCTTCGAAGCGGAGATGCGCTACGTCGTCGCGCAGGTCAGGCCGCTCACCGGCGCCGCGCGCACCCAGGCGATCAGCGAGGCTGCGAAGGGCAGCGGGAAGCTGGAGGTCCTTGCCGCCCTCGGGGCCATCCGCGACGAGCAGGACCCGCCCGACCCCGATGCCGTCACGGTCGTGGATGAGCTCAACAAGGCCGTCACCGACGGCCTGCCCGACATCGCGCCCTACCTCGCGATGCCGATCATGCGGCTCTACGACGCGGAGGTGAGGGAGATCGCCAAGCGCTACGCGAAGCGCAAGCCGTCGGGACGTGCGACGACGGACGGATTCGGCGGCGAGAGCGCGCTCGACTAGGTGCCCGTGTCGCCACGGGCCAGCGTGAACAGCGCCAACGCAATCTCCTTCGTGTTGCGCAGTGCCTCGCGGTCTCGCTCCTGGGCGGCCGCGATCCGGCGGTCGTAGAGGATCGCCGTCCGCCGGGCCAGAGCGTCGAGGATCCCGCGCAGCATCCGCGGCGGCATGCCGATCCGCTTGAGCCGCTCCAGGTAGGTCTCCACCATCGCCAGGACGTGGTCGCTCCCGCGCACCGGCTGGCCGTCGACCGCGACGGTCGCCGGCATGTGCGTGAGCTGCTGGAGGTGAACGAAGATCTCTGCCTCGGCGTAGCCGGTCCGCTCGTACAGGAGCTGGCGGATCTGCCGGAGCTGCGCGGCGCGTGCCTCGCCCGGGTCCGCTGCACCGCGGCGCAACGCCTGGAGGCGGGGGTGCTCGACGATGAGGTCGCTGAGGCCGGCGACCAAGGGCGTGAGCGAACGGCCGACCACCGACGGCTCGAAGACGGTATGGCTGAGCTCGTGCACGAGCGTGGCGGCCACCGAGTCCACCTCGCCGGCGTTCAGCGCCTCGGCGCTGATGTGGATGATGAACGCCGGCGGGCCGTCGTCGGCGGTGCCGCGCTGCGTATAGCCCGCGTACCGGTTGCGGCCGCCGAGGTCGGGGAAGACGTAGATCTGCCCGCCGTCTAGGCGCCGGCGCCAGAACGCCTCCCTCCGGACCTGCCGCATGACCTGCTCGTACGCGCGCCGCCCGGCGGGCTCGAGCGCATCGACCAGACGCTGCGCCTGGTCGCCGAGTGTCGTCGTGGCCTGCTGACCGCGCACCTGACCGGACAGCGACGCGGACACCGCGGGCATGTGCCCGGCGATGTCGTCCAGCGTCAGGCCCCAGAGCGCGGCGACCTCGAGCGCCTCCTCCGCGTTCGCGGGGGCGTGCTGGAGGTGGGCGCGCTTGCGGATCTCGGCCTCCATCACTGCGCCGGTCTCGCGGAAGAAGGCCTCCTGCTCCTCGGCGAACCGCCGTTGCTCGTCGGCCGGTGCCGGGTCGCGCGCGACGGTTCGCAGGTACCGCGCAACGCTGCGGTTCCCGGCCGTCCGCTGGAGCGCGAGGACGCCGTCGGCGTTCAACGCCCGCGCGACGACGGGTCCTGATCGGCGGTCGGCGAGCGCCGCCGACCGGCTCGCGTGCTGCGGCTCCGTCTCGACGGCTACTTCGCGGGACACGTCACCGTCTCCGGCGGCAGCGTCTCCGGACTGAGGATCGCGCCCAGCCGCTGCTTGATCGTCGAGGGCTGGGACTCACGCTGACGGATCGCCTCCGTGGCGCCCTTCTGTTGCGCCGCCGCGGGGGGCGGCAGCGCCTTCACCGCCTTCGGGTCCTTCACTGCGGCGAGCAGTGCGAGCAGCTCGGCCCCGGCGCTCTTGATCGTCGCGTCGAGCGGCGCATAATGGGCGATCATCTCGGCGAGCAGCTTCGGATCGCGGACGAAGGCCCCGAACGCGCTGGCGAAGAACTCGTCGACGCCTTCCCACGGATGCCCCTCGGTGGCGGCACCACCGCTCCACAGGCTGTCGGTCACCATGACGTAGCCGGCAGGCTGCTCGGGTCCGTCGCCGCCCTTCAGGGACGGCCGCTGCTTCTTGAACGGCTCGCTCGGGAGGGGGACCGACGGCGTGTTGGCGAGCCGCAGGAACAGATCCGCGAGGCGCAGCGCGAACGCATCGGGCGCGAGCGCGTCGGGCTGCTTGGGGTCGGGATGGCTGTGGCTCTCGAACACCGCGTGCGAAGCCTCGTGGGCCGCGGTTTCGGGCCCGTTGCTGTCGAAGTCCTTGTGCGACAGCACCATGAACGCCTTGCCGTCGGCGAAGTGCAGCCGGCTCGCCTCGTTCACGACGAACACCTGCTCCACCCGCCACGGCGATCCCGCGGCGATCGCGCCGTTGAGTTTCGCGACCTGCTTGGCGACCGCGCGCATCGCGGTGGCGACCGCCTGGAGCTTCGGGAACGCGCGGTTCCCGCACGACAGGAACTGCAGGTCGGTCATCGTCGCCGTACCGAAGTCGCTCTTCGGATCGACGGGGGCCTCGATCCCCAGCTCCCGATAGCCGAGATCGGCGCGCACTGCCACGCCGGAGTCCACCACCTCGCCGATGATCGTCCCATCGCCGGCGAACAGCCGGGTGAAGCCGGTGGCGGCCTTCCCCTTGACCGGCGCGGCGAGCAGCCGCGGCACCGGCGCCTGGAGCTCAGCCGTCGAAGGGAGGCTGCCCCGCGGGCGGTCGGCAAGCCGCTCGGCTCGATCGCGCGCCGCGCCGGTCTCCTCGGTGGGCGCGAGCCGCTGCTGCAACACGTGGATCGTCTCGTGATGGACGACATCGGCGCGCTCCTGCGGTGACAGCAACGCGGCCGGCGGTCCGAGCACGATCTCGCCGTCCTGCGCCCACGCCGGCGTGCCGGCCGGCAGCTGCGGATGCGGCGCGGCCGACACTCGCTGCTGCGTGGCGACGAACGCAGTGAAGGCGCGGTTCCCGACCGCTGCCGCGATGTTCAGGAGACCCGCAGGCCCGGGTGCGGCGGGGACGTCCGCGCTGAGCGCATCGCGATTACGCTCCGAGCGCTTGGTCAGCGGGGCACGACCGGACACCGCCCAACCCTACTGGCCGCTGTCAAACCCCGACGGCGCCGCCGATCAGCCGTCCGACCGCGTAGGTCAGCGCGGTGGCGGCACCGCCGATGATGACCTGGCGGCCGCCCGAGTACAGGGCGCCGCGACCAGTGAACAGCGTGATCAGCGCCCCGATCGTGAATAGCCCGACGACGCTCAGCAGCGCGCTGGCGAGCACGGCGAGATCACCGGTAAGCACGACGTAGGGGATCGCAGGCAAGCTCGCGCCGAGGGCGAACAGCACGAACGACGTCGGTCGGCGATCTGGCGCGCCGCGAGTCCGCGCGCCTGGTCGGCGTCAAGGCCCTTGGCCTCCTAGATCAGCGCGAGCTCCTCGCGCTCCTCGTCGGGGATCTCCTCGATCTCGCTCGCCTCGATCTCGAGCTGGTGCCCGGCCAGCTCGCGCGCACTGGTCACCGAGACCCATTCGCCCATCGCCATCGAGCCCGCGCCGGCGAGCAGCCCGGCAAGCCCGGTCACGAGCACGGTGTTGGCAGAGACCTGCGCCCCGGCGACACCCATCACGAGGCTGAAGTTGGACAGCAGCCCGTCGTTGGCGCCGAGGACGGCCGCGCGCAGCGCGTTGCCGCTCGCCGCACGGTGGCGGCCCTCGAAGCGCCCCAGCGCCGCGCCGCGCACCCGCGCGCCGCTCGCCCGCAGGCGCTCCTCCCAGAAGCCGGCGTGCTTCTCCTCGGTGGCGGCGAGGCGGCCGTACAGATCGGCCAGCCGCGGGTCGGATTCGAGGTCGGCCAGCCCGCGATAGAGCGCGGCGCTGTCGATCTCATCGCGCCAGTTGGCGAGATGGCGGTCGCCGTCGGTGGATGAGGCGGGCTTTCCCAAAGCTTTGCCGCGCATTGTGTCGTCCTTGGTGCGGTCCGCGCCACTCTGGTCGTCATGTCCAATGCTCTCGCGAAACTGTCCGTCGGAGCCACGCTGCTCGGCCTCGGCGGTCTCTTCGGGGCGGCGCTCACCGCCGGCTCCGATTCGGCTTCCGCGCCTGCGGCCGCGGTGTCGCCGGAGCGCCAGCCCGTCGAGGTCCGCACGGTCGTCAAACGCCGCACGATCCACGTCTACCGCAAGCCGAAGCACCGGCACCACGCCGTCGCCACCGCGACCGCCGCCCCCGCTCCGGCTCCCGCCCCGGTGGCGCCGGCGCCGGCCGTCGCGCCCGCACCCGTGCGCGCCTCCCAGCCGCTTGTCACACGCACCAGCGGCAGCGGCAGCAGCGATGAAGATCGCGGTGAGCACGAGGGCCGCGAGCACGAGGGTGGCGATGACTAGCCGTTCGCTGCCGCGGGCGCGCGTGGTGGCCGCGGCGACCGTCGCGGTCTTCCTCGCGGTCTTCGCACTGCTGGTCTTCCAGCTGCGCAGCGGCCACGACCCGGCGCTGGGCCAGGGCACAACCCTGGCGAAGGCGCCGGTCCCGCCGCCGAAGCGGATCCTGGTGCGCAAGACGATCGTCACGCGCGTCATCGTGCACCTGCCCGCCGAGGAGGACGACGCGCCGGCCGCCGTGACGGCGGCGCCCGCCGTCACCTACAGCGCGCCCGCGGCCCCTGCCCCCGCGCCCGCGCCCGCGCCCGCCCCGGCGCCGCTGACCACCCACAGCTCATGACCGACGTGACGTTCTCGTCGATGGGGTCAGACGCCCGGCTGGTGTTGGCGAGCGCGGGCCCCGAACGGGCCCGCGCGTTCCTCGTGGCGTTCGAGCGGTGCCTGACGCGCTTCGACACGGCGAGCGAACTGTGCGCGTTGAACCGGTCCCCGCGCGATGCCGTCCCGGCTTCCCCCCTCCTGCGCCGGGCGGTGCGCGCCGGCGTGTGGGCGGCCGAGCGGTCGGGCGGCCTCGTCGATCCGACGCTGCTCGCGCCGCTCCGGGCGGCCGGCTACGACCGCGACCGCCGCCGCGCCGAGCTGCCGCTCCAGGAGGCACTCATCGAAGCGCCGTCCCGCGCCGCGGCACGACCGGACCCGTCGGCGCGGTGGCGCGACATCGAGGTCGACGACGCCGCCGGTCTCATCCGCCGACCGCCCGGTCTCGAGTTCGACACGGGCGGGACCGGCAAGGGCCTGGCGGCCGACCTCGTCGCCACGCTCGTCGGCGACGACGATCGCTTCGCGATCGACTGCGGCGGTGACCTGCGCGTCGGCGGCTCGGGGGCGCTGATGCAGCCGTTCGACCTCCACGTGCGTCACCCGCTCACCGGCGAGGTCGCCCACACGTTGCAGATCACCGCGGGCGGGGTCGCGACCTCTGGGCTCGATGTGCGGCTGTGGCGCGACGCGTCGGCCCGCCCGGCGCACCATCTGCTCGACCCCAGCACGGGACGGCCGGCGTGGACCGGGCTGGTCGGCGCCACCGCGCTCGCCCCGACCGCCCTCGAGGCCGAGGTGCTCGCCAAGACTGCGCTACTCGCCGGGCCTCGCCGCGGCCCGCGTGTCCTCGCCCGCCACGGCGGGCTGGTGGTGCACGATGACGGCGAGGTCGAGCTCGCCGGCTGCTTGAAGCCGCGCGTCGTCGTCCGGTTCTCGCGGGAGATGCCGGCGGCATGAGCGCTCCCGTCCTGGCCGGCCACGAGTGGTGGCTCGCCAGCCGCGCCGCCGGCGTTGTGGCGATGCTGCTCGTCTCGGTCTCCGTCGGCCTCGGCCTGGCCAACGCGGCGCGGCTGATCCCCCCGCGCGGGCGCCGCGTGCTGCTCGCGGTGCACGAGCAGACGGCACTGGCCGCTCTGATCTCGATCGCCGCCCATGGCCTGCTCCTCCTGCCCGACCACTGGCTCCATCCCGGCGTGGCCGGGATCGCGGTACCGCTCGCCATCGGCTACCGCCCCGTTGCCACCGCGCTCGGCATCGTTGGCGGGTATCTCGCCGCGATCCTCGGCCTGTCGTTCTACCTGCGCCGGCGCATCGGCCCGCGGCTCTGGCGCAAAGCGCACACGGCGACCATCGCCGTGTACGTCATGAGCGTCGTCCATACGCTGACGGCGGGCACGGACGCGGGCACGCCGTGGCTGCGGGCGCTCCTGGTCGCGACCGGCGCGCCGATCGCGCTCCTTCTCGCCGGCCGGATCCTGTACCGCCCGGCCCGGGCGCCGGCAAGGGCGACCGGATGAGCGCGGGGCTCGTGATCGCAGGCGGCGGCCTGGCTGCGCAGCGCTGCTGTGAGGTGCTGCGTGCCGCCGGGGACGATCGGCCCGTGACGATCCTCGGCGCGGAGCCGACCCGGCCCTACGACCGGCCGCCGCTCTCCAAGCACGCGCTCCTCGCGCGTGACCTCGACGTCCACTTCCGGCCCGAGGAGTGGTACGCCGGGCACGGGATCGAGCTGCGGCTAGGGCATCCGGTACAGGCACTCGACCCGGCCCGCCGCGAGGTCGTCGCGGCCGGCGGCGAGCGCGTGCCCTACGACGACCTTCTGATCGCCACCGGCGCCACGGCCCGGACGCTGCCGAACCTCGAGAGGTTCGCCAACGTCCAAGGGCTGCGCACGCTCGACGATGCGCAGCGGTTACGCGCGGCACTGGACGGCGGCGGCCCGCTCGCGATCGTCGGCGCAGGACTCATCGGCCTCGAGGCCGCGGCGACCGCCGTACGCTTCGGCGTCGAGGTGACCGTGATCGAGGCGGCGCCGCGACCGCTGGCCGGGGTGCTCGGCCCGCGCGCCGCCGCGTGGTTGACGGCGCTGCACCGAGCGGCCGGCGTCACGGTCCGCGCGGGCATCAGCGTCGTCGCCGCGCACGGGCGCGACACGGTCGAGGAGCTGCACCTGAGTGACGGCACGCGCGTTTCCTGCGCGCACGTGCTCGTCGCCGTCGGCGTGCGAGCCGCTGTCGCGTGGCTCGATGGCAGTGGCCTCGATCCGCGCGGCGTCCGCGTCGACGCGCAGGGCCGCACCGGTCTGCCGCACGTCTTTGCCGCAGGCGACGCCGCGGGCCGCGGGCACTGGGAGTCCGCCTCGCGCGGCGGCGCGGCGGTCGCCGGCGCCTTGCTCGGGCGCCCGCAACGCGCGACCGCGCCGCACTCGTTCTGGAGCGACCAACACGGCGTCCGCCTCGTCTGCGTCGGCGACCCGCTCGGGGCGCAGGAAGTACTCGCCCACGGCGACCTCGCCGCCAACGAGTTCGAGCTCGACCACGTGCGCGACGGCTCCGTCACGGCCGTCTTGCTCGCCGGCCGCCCGCCCACCGCGCTGCGTGCCGCGCGGGCCCGACTGACTGAACCCGACATCGACGAAAGGATCGCGGCATGACCCTGATCGCCCGCATCGACGACCGCAGCTGCCTTGCGCACGGCGACTGCGAGGTCGTCGCACCTGACGCGTTTCGCGTCGACGACGTCGCCGTCGTCACCGGTCCGACCACAGAGGACCGACTGCGCGCGGCGGCGCTCGCATGCCCGGCCGGCGCGGTGCTGCTCTTCGACGCCGAGACCGGCGACGAGATCGACCCGTGAGGCGCAAGATCCTCATCGCGCTCGGCGTCCTCGCCGGAGCCTTCGTCGTCCTCCAGCTCGTTCCGTACGGGCACGACCACAGCGGTCCCCCGACGACCAAGCGCGCCCAGCTCGACCCAGCCGCCGCGCAGCTCGCGCGCGGTGCCTGCATGGACTGCCACTCGAACGAGACCACGTGGCCCTGGTACGCGAACGTCGCACCGATGTCGTTCCTCGCCGTCAACGACGTCAAGGGCGGGCGCGAGCACCTCAACCTGTCGCAGTGGGACCAGCCGCAGCCCGATCTCGGCGAGGTCGTGGAGGCGATCGACGGCGGAGGGATGCCACCGCTCCAGTACAAGCTGATCCATGGCAAGTCGCGGCTCAGCGCCGCGGAGAAGCGCGAGCTGATCACCGGCTTCCGGAAGCTCTACGCGAGCGATCCGCCGCCGATCGGCGGTGAACGCTGACGTCCGAGTCGCCGCGATGCCGTGGATTTGGTCATCCGAATCGGATGAGTCGGCGAGGCTCGATGCGATCTAGCGTTGCCTGGTCGGCTGCCCGAGGTCGGCCATCGGCACGCGACCAGAGAGGCACAGATGACGAACACACCGTTTGACGAACTCGGCCCCGTCGACTACGTCGTCGTCGAGTTTCCGGCCGGCGCGCAGAACTTCAGCGGCGAGATGGCCGCTGAGCTGCTCAAGCTCGTCGATGCTGGAACGATCCGTGTGATCGACGTGCTGATCCTCGACAAGAACGAGGACGGTTCGGTCGACGCGACGGAGCTCTCAGATATCGAGGAGCTCGGTGAGCTGCAGTCCATCGAAGCCGAGCTGGCGGAGCTGCTCGCGGCCGACGACGTCGAGCATCTCGCCGCTGCGATGGAACCCGGCAGCACGGCCGGAGTCCTCATCTTCGAGAACCTGTGGGCCGCGCCCTTCGCGTCAGCCGCGCGACGCTCGGGGGGCCAACTCATTGCCAACGGACGGATCCCGATCCAGGCCATCATTGCGTCGGTCGAGGCCGATCCCGTCGGCGCGACAACCGGAGGAGACTGAAATGCCGCTCAGAGCAGCGCGCGTGGGACGTGTCGGTGTCATCGGCCACCCGGTGGCGAAGACCGCGGTGGTGGCCAAGGCCGTGAGCCCCGGCCCGTCGCCCGTCGCGAAGACCGCAGTGGTGGCCGCGGCCGTCACCCCGGGCCGGGGCATAGGCCGGCGTCGCCGCATCTGACCGCCGGCCGGAAGACCCTTCGCCGGCGGTGCTGCTGCGCCGCCGCCGCCTCGTGAAGCCTGTGGGAAATCCCGCATGCCAGTCGCGCGGTAATCCCCGTCGATTGCCGCGTCTCCGCGGCATAGGTTTCTAGTCAGACGGATCGCCCGAAACGAGTGGCGATCCAGGTCTCGTCTGAACGAATAGAGGCTTCAGATGGAAACCGATCGGCGCGACGGGCACATTCTGATCGTGGGCGGCGGTGGCACCGGGGGCGCGCTCGCCCATGACCTCTCACTTCGCGGCCTGCGCGTCACACTGGTGGAACGCGGCGAGCTGACCTCGGGCACGACGGGTCGCCACCACGGGATGCTCCACAGCGGCGGGCGCTACGCGGTCGGCGACCGCGAGTCGGCCGTCGAATGCATCGACGAGAACATGATCCTCCGGCGCATCTGCCCCGGAAGCTTCGAGTTGAACGACGGCCTGTTCATTGCGGTCGAGGACGAGGACATGGAGTATCTCGCGCCGCTGCTCGAGGGCTGCGAGGCCGCGGGAATCCCCGCGCGGCAGCTGACGCCGGGCGAAGCATTGGCGCTCGAGCCGAACCTCAATCCCGAGTTGAAAGCGGCAGTGCGGGTCCCGGATGGCTCGATGGACGCGATGCGACTGGCGCTGCGCTTCTTCGCCACCGCACAGCACAACGGCGCCACGATCCGCCCGTACACCGAGGTCAAGGCGCTGCTCGTGCACGATCATCGGGTGGGCGGCGCGATCGTCCACGACCACGTCACCGGCGATGAGACGGAGATCCACGCCGACATCGTCATCAACGCCGCCGGGCCGTGGTCGGAGAAGGTCGCGGCCATGGCCGGCGTCGATGTGCCCATCCGCCCTTCGCCGGGGGTGCTGCTCGCTCTGCGCGGCCGCCTGTGCAACATGGTGATCAACCGCATGCACACGTCCGGCGACGGCGACATCGTGCTGCCGCAGCGTGCGCTCTCCGTCGTGGGCACGAGCTCGTGGGTGGTCGAGGATCCGGACGATCTCAGCGTCCCGGCGGATCACGTCGAGCGGATGTACGCCGAGGGGGCGAAGCTCATTCCGGCCGTCCGGCATGCCGAGCAGCGGGCCGCGTGGTCGGCTGCCCGTCCACTCGTCGGTTCCCGAGGCGCGGGGGACGACGGGCGTGAGCTGTCGCGCACGTTCAAGACGTTCGACCACAAGGAGACCGACAGCCTCGAGGGCTTCGTCACGATCACCGGCGGCAAGGCCACGACGCTCCGCGGGATGGCGGAGCTGTGCGCCGACGTCGTCTGTCGCAAGCTCGACATCGACGAGCCCTGCCAGACCCGCGACACGGTGCTCCTTCCCCACACGGCGTACTACGTCGCCGCGGCATGAGGAGACACGATCATGGCCCTGACACTTGAACCCGCGACCGAAGAGCAGGCCGTCGCGACTCGCCGCCTCCGCGTGTACCGCGCCGGCGGCGAAAGTGGCGACGGGCACTTCGACGAGTTCGACGTCCCGATCGAAGGGTGCACGACGCTGCTCGACGCGCTCCGGTGGATCCAGCTGAACCGCGATCCCTCGCTGTCGCTGCGGCATTCGTGCCTGCATGCGTCGTGCGGCACGTGCGGCGTACGTGTCAACGGACAGGAGGAGCTCGCGTGCGTCAGCAGTCTCGCCGAACACGGCGATGACATCCGCGTCGAGCCGCTGGCGAACCTGCCGACGCTCACGGATGTCGTTACCGACATGCGTCCGTTCTACGACCGCTTCCCCGACGAGCATCCGCTCATCCGCGTGAGCGAGGTGCCTGCCGCCGCGCGACCCGATGACGACCAGCAGTTCGTGCGCCTGGAGGACTGCATCGAATGCGGGATCTGCGTGTCGGCCTGCCCGGTGGCCGGACCCGAGACCGGCTTCGTCGGCCCGGCCGCGCTGGTCGCGGCTGCGCGCTCGCTCGAGGAGTCCAGCCCGAGCGAGAGCGAGGACGTCCTCGCGTGGATCAACCGCCCGGAGGGTGTCTGGCAGTGCACGACGTGCATGGCGTGCGTCGAGCGCTGCCCCGCGGGCATCGCGCCGATGGGGGCGATCGTCGGCATGCGTCGCGCGCTCGTCGAGCGGGGCGATGTGGATCCGCTGTTGCAGCGGACGCTCCAGAACGTCGCCACGCAGGGGAACTCCTTCGGCAAGTCCGCGCGACGGCGCGCGCGCTGGACCGCGGGACTGGACTTCACGATCCCCGACGCGCGCAAGGAACCGGTGGAGTACATCTGGTTCGTCGGAGACTTCGCCTCGTTCGACGAGCGGGTGCAGAGCGAGTCGCAACGGCTCGCCAAGATCCTGCACGACGCGAACGTGTCGTTCGGACTGCTGTTCGACGGCGAGCGCAACGCGGGCAACGACGTCCGGCAGGTCGGCGAGCACGGCCTGTTCGAGATGCTCGTCGAGCGCAACATGAGCGCCTTCGCCGACGCGCAGTTCACGGCGGTCTTCACCACCGATCCCCACTCGCTCAACACGCTGCGCAACGACTATCCGCAGTACGGGCTCGACAAGCCCGTGTACCACCACACCGAGCTGCTCGCCGATCTGGTGGCGAAGGGCGTCCTCACCCTGGGCTCCGCGCTCGAAGGCACGCGCGTCACGTACCACGACCCGTGTTACCTGGCGCGGTACAACGACATCACGGACGCGCCGCGCGAGCTCATCGCCGCGACCGGCGCCGAGCTCGTCGAGATGCCGCGCCACGGCGCCAACACGTTCTGCTGCGGCGCCGGCGGCGGTCGGATCTGGACCGCGGAGTCAGACACCGGCGAACGCCCGAGCGAGCAGCGCATCCGCGAGGCACAGGCCCTCGGCGGCATCGACTACTTCGTCGTCAGCTGTCCGAAGGACCTGACGATGTACACAGCGGCCGCGCTGACCGTCGGCGGAGTCGACTTCGAGGTCGTCGAGCTCACGGCGCTGCTGGAATGCGCAGTCGCTCGCGCACCACGGCGGTGAGCCCCGGCGAGGGCGTCGGCGTGTCGGCCAGCGGAAACGGGGTCCCGAGCTCCTCGTACTTCGGCGCCCCCAGCTTGTGGAACGGGAGCACGTCGACACGTTCGACGTTGCCGAGGCCGGCGGCGATCGCGGCGACTTCCTGAATCTCGCGCGGATGGTCGGTGAACCCCGGGACGAGCACGTAACGAACCCAGACCGGCGTTCCCCGTGCGGCGAGGCGTTCCGCGAACTCGATGGTCGGAGCGATCGGCCGGCCGGTCAGCCGGCGGTGCGTGGCGTCGGTTCCGGCCTTGATGTCGAGCAGGACGAGGTCGGTGGCGTCGAGCAGCGCATCGTCGGCGCGGCGGCCGAGGAACCCGGAGGTGTCCAGGGCGGTGTGCAGGCCGGCGTGCTGTGCCGACTTGAGCAGCTCGCGCGTGAACGCGGGCTGCTGCAGTGGCTCGCCGCCCGAAACGGTGAACCCGCCGCCGGCGCACGAGATGAACGGGTGGTAGCGCCGCATCAGGTGCTCGAGCTCGGCCAGCTCGGTCACAGTGCCGTCGTGCTTGTGCCAGGTGTCGGGGTTCTGGCAGTACAGGCACCGCATCGGGCAGCCGGTCAGGAACACAACGAGCCGCGTCCCGGGTCCGTCCACCCCCGTCGCGAGGTCCCAGGAATGGACCCAGCCCTTCATGTCACAGTCCCGTGTGGAATGTGCGCGCGATCACGTCCAGCTGCTGCTCGCGCGTCAGCCGGACGAAGTTGACGGCGTAGCCGGAGACCCTGATCGTGAGCTGCGGGTAGCGCTCTGGGTGCTGCATCGCGTCCTCCAGCGTGGCGCGGTCGAGCACGTTGACGTTCATGTGGAAGCCACCGGACGCCACGTAGCCGTCGAGGAGGCCGACCAGGTTCGGCACGCGGTCCTCGCTCTGGAGCCCCAGACCGCCCGGGGTGACCGTCGTCGTCAATGAGATGCCGTCCTCGGCTTCCTCGTACGGGAGCTTGGCGACCGATAGCGCGGCGGCCACGACGCCGTGACGGTCGCGTCCGTTCATCGGATTGGCGCCGGGGGCGAACGGCTCGCCCGCCCCGCGGCCGTCGGGCGTTGCGCCGGTGTGGCGCCCGTAGACGACGTTCGACGTGATCGTGAGCACGGACTGGGTGTGGACGGCGTCGCGGTACGTCGGGTGCCGCCGCACCTTGGACATGAAGGTCTCGACCAGCCGGGTCGCGAGCTCGTCGGCGCGATCGTCGTCGTTGCCGTAGGCCGGGAAGTCGCCGACGACGGCGTAGTCGACGATCAGGCCGCTCTCGTCGCGGACCGGGCTCACGCGCGCGTAGCGGATCGCCGACAGCGAGTCGGCGGCGACCGAGAGCCCGGCCACCCCGCACGCCATCGTGCGCAGGACGTCGCGGTCGTGCAACGCCATCTCGAGCCGCTCGTACGCGTACTTGTCGTGCATGTAGTGGATGACGTTAAGCGCGTGCACGTACGTCTCGGCGAGCCAGTCGAGCATCCGGTCGAGCCGCTCCCAGACGTCGCCGAACTCGAGCGCCTCGCCGGCGAAGGCCTCGCCCGGCGGCGCGACCTGGTCGCCGCTGATCTCGTCGCGGCCGCCGTTGAGCGCATACAGCAGCGCCTTGGCGAGGTTCACGCGCGCACCGAAGAACTGCATCTGCTTGCCGACCCGCATCGCCGACACGCAACAGGCGATCGCCGTGTCGTCGCCGAAGCGCGGACGGATGCACTCGTCGGACTCGTACTGGATCGCCGACGTGTCGATCGAGACCTGAGCGCAGAAGCGCTTGAAGCCTCCGGGCAGCGCGGGCGACCACAGGACGGTGAGATTCGGCTCGGGCGCGGGGCCGAGGTTGTAGAGCGTCTGGAGGTAGCGAAAGCTCGTGCGCGTCACGAGCGGGCGGCCGTCTTCGCCGACGCCGCCGAGCGTCTCGGTGACCCAGGTCGGGTCGCCGCTGAACAGCTCGTCGTACTCGGGCGTGCGCAGGAAGCGTACGGCCCGCAGCTTCATGACGAAGTCGTCGATCAGCTCCTGGGCTTCCTCCTCGCTCAGCACGCCGGCGGCAAGGTCGCGCTCGAAGTAGCAGTCCAGGAACGTGGCCGTGCGGCCGAGCGACATCGCGGCGCCGTTCTGCTCCTTGACCGCGGCGAGGTACGCGAGATACAGCCATTGCACGGCCTCATGGGCATCGGCCGCCGGGCGCCGGACGTCGTGCCCGTACGTGGCCGCCATCTCGACCAGCTCGCCGAGGGCCCGGATCTGCTCGGCCAGCTCCTCGCGCAGGCGGATGACGTCCTCGGTGCCGAATCGCTCGTCGAGCTCGGCGTGCTCTGCGCGCTTGGCGGCGATCAGCCCATCGGCCCCGTAGAGCGGAACGCGGCGGTAGTCGCCGATGATGCGCCCGCGCCCGTAGGCGTCGGGCAGCCCGGTGATGAGGCCCGCGCGGCGGGCCGCGCGGATCGCCGGCGTGTACGCGTCGAACACGCCGTCGTTGTGCGTCTTGCGGTACCGCGTGAAGATCTCGGCGACGGTGGGATCCGGCTCGTAGCCGTAGGCCCGCAGGCCGCCCTCCACCATGCGCCAGCCGCCGTAGGGCATAATCGCGCGCCTGAGCGGCGCGTCGGTCTGGAGCCCGACGATCAGCTCCCGCTCCCGGTCGATGTAGCCGGGCGCGTGGGCCGTGATCGACGCCGGCGTCGACACGTCGACGTCGAGCACGCCGCCGCGGGCGCGCTCGGTTTCCATCAGGCCCGCAAGGCGATCCCAGACCGCGAGCGTGCGATCGGTCGGGCCGGACAGGAAGCCGCCATCCCCGGCGTAAGGCGCGTAGTTGCGCTGCACGAAGTCACGGACATCGATCTCGTCCTGCCAGCGTCCGGGCGTGAACGGCTGCGTCGCGGTAGCGGTCATGGGCGCGACGATATGCGCGGGACGGCCTGATCTCGTCAGGGTCGATCACGGGGATCGACTGCGGGAAACCACGGTCGCGCGCGAGCGACCGTCGGGCGTAGGGTGACCCTATGCCCCCCTCATACGCGCACGGCGCGGGGGCGGCCCCGCTCCTCGGCGAGACGATCGGCGAGAACCTCGACCGCACCATCGCGCGCTTCGGCGATCACGAGGCGCTGGTGTCGGTGCATCAGGACGTCCGCCTCACCTACGACGAGTTCGGCCAGGCAGTCGACCGGCTCGCCCGAGGCCTCGTCGCCTCCGGCCTCAGGCCGGGCGATCGGCTCGGCATCTGGAGCCCGAACTGCGCGGAATGGGTGCTCGTCCAGTACGCGACCGCCAAGGCGGGCATCGTGCTCGTCAACATCAATCCCGCCTACCGCACGTCGGAGCTCGCCTTCGTGCTGGCGCAATCAGGGTGCCGGGCGCTCGTCGCCGCGCGGGCGTTCAAGAGCTCGAACTACGCCGCGATGGTGGATGAGGTGCGTCCCACGCTGCCGACGCTCGAACGGGTCGTCTACCTGGACTCGGATCAATGGCGGGAGCTGCTCGACGGCGCCGATGCCGAGCTCGGAGACCGGCAGTTCGACGAGCCGATCAACATCCAGTACACGAGCGGGACGACCGGCTTTCCCAAGGGAGCGTCGCTCAGCCACCACAACATCCTCAACAACGGCTACTTCATCGGTGAGGGATGCCGCTACACCGAGCGCGACCGGGTCTGTATCCCGGTCCCGTTCTACCACTGCTTCGGCATGGTCCTCGGCAACCTCGCCTGCACGACGCACGGCGCCTGCATGGTGATACCGGCGCCCGTGTTCGACCCGATGGCGACGCTCGCGGCGGTCGAGTCCGAGCGCTGCACGAGCCTCTACGGCGTACCGACGATGTTCATCGCCGAGCTCGAGCACGAGCGATTCGGCGAATTCGATCTCACGAGCCTCCGGACCGGCATCATGGCCGGTTCGCCGTGCCCGATCGAGACGATGAGGCGCGTGGTCTCGGAGATGCACATGAACGAGGTCACGATCTGTTACGGCATGACCGAGACGTCGCCGGTGTCCACGCAGACCGCGGCCGGCGATCCGCTGGAGAAGCGGGTCTCGACGGTCGGCCGGGCGCACCCTCACGTCGAGGTGAAGATCGTCGACGCCGAGAGCGGGGCGATCGTGCCCCGCGGCGAGACCGGCGAGCTGTGCACGCGCGGCTACTGCGTGATGCTCTCCTACTGGGACGATCCGGACGGCACGCGCGACGCCATCGACGCCTCGCGCTGGATGCACACCGGAGACCTCGCGACGATGGACGAGGACGGCTACGTCAACATCGTCGGGCGGATCAAGGACATGGTCATTCGCGGGGGCGAGAACCTCTACCCGCGCGAGATCGAGGAGTTCCTCATGGGCCACCCGGACGTGGCGGCGGTCCAGGTCGTGGGCGTCCCGGACCCGCGCTATGGCGAGGAGCTGATGGCGTGGATCGTGCCGCGCGGCGGCGCCAAGCCCGATGCGGAGGCGATCGCCGCGTTCTGCCGCGGCCGGATCGACCACCACAAGATCCCGCGCTACGTGCAGTGCGTCGACGACTTCCCGATGACGGTCACCGGCAAGGTGCAGAAGTTCAAGCTGCGCGAGCAGGCGATCGGCGGACTCGGCCTCGTCGAGGTGCCGACGGCGTAGGTTGGGTGAACCAGCGGCGACGGGGGCGCGGGCGCGGGTGAACCCGCGATCGTCATGACCCAGTCTCCCGCGGCGCACCACCAGCCTGCCGTGGCCTGCCCCTCGCCCCAGCGGACCGTCAGAGGCCGCCAGCCGGCGCCCGGCGCGCCGAGCTCGACGTCTGCGCGGCGGACGTCGAGCCGCAGCCCTTCGCGGCGCACCTTGGCCGCCGCTTCCTTGCCCGCCCACATCAGGTTCGCGGCCACGTCACGCGCCGCACCGTCGAGTGGCGCGAGTGCGGCCTGCTCGCTCGCCGTGAGCCACTCGCGCACGAAGGGGCCGCTGCGGTGCTCGACGATCTCCAGGTCACAGCCGATCAGCGCCGGTAGGTCGGAGACCGCCGCCAGTCCCCGGCCCGCGCGGTGGCTGAGCGACAGCGAGACCGGGGCGGGTGCGCCGTCGAGCCAGGCGTCGGGAGCGCCGTCCGCCGCCGCGAGGACCTCGACCCGCTCGGCAGCGACGCCCAGCCACGCCGCGACGGCCGCCTTGGCCGTCCAGCGACCGAGGCGCCAGTCGTCGCGCCGCTTGGGCAGCCGCAGGCCGGCGAGCACAGCGCGCTCGCGCGCGCTCAGCCAGGCGTCGCCTGGCGCTACCTCAGCTGCCGAGGTCGTAAGCCAGCCGCACGCCGTCATGGCCGCTTGGGGTGTCGCCGTCGAGCGTGCGCTCGATGCCGCGCTCGACCGCATCGACGAGGTAGGGGCGCAGCGTTTCCGGCTCGATCAGCGAGCGCACCGAGCCCACCCGGACCGCGCGCTCGACGCTGTGCGTCGCGTCGAACTCGGCCGCGAACTCGCCGCGCTTCTCGGACAGCACGTCGGTCCACAGCTCAGCCCGCTCTGACCGCAGCCGCACGCGCTCGGCCGCATCGGCGGCCGCGATCCGCTCGTCGAGCTCGACGATGCGCGGGTCGCGCCCGGCGGCCTGCTCGACGTCGCGCGCAAACACGACGGCGGCAGCCGGGGCCCCGCCGATGACCGACGCGTGAGAGCCGCGGACCGCGATCGTTTCGAGGTTCTCGTTGAGGCGCTGCGAGAACACCACGAACGCCCCGCCGTGATAGCGCGACACGACGCAGAACACGATCGGCCCATCGAAGTTGACGACCGCGCGCCCGATCTCGGCGCCGTACTCGAGCTGCCACTCGCGCATCGACTCCGGGGAGCCGTCGAACCCCGCGAGATTGGCGAGCACGACGACCGGGCGCCGGCCGGTCGCGGCGTTGATCGCGCGCGCGATCTTCTTCGAGGAGCGCGGGAAGAGCGTGCCCGACGTCCACTGCTCGGGGCCGTCGGAGGGCTTCAGGCCGTGGCGCGCGATCGGCCGCGACTCGATCCCGAGCAGCGTCACCGGGCGGCCGCCGAGGTGAGCGTCCCACACGACGGCGGTCTCGGCCTGGCGCATCGCGGTCCAGCGCTCGAGCGGCGCGCGATCGCGGTCGGCCACGGCGTACATGACGGCGCGGATGTCGAACGGCTTCTTGCGCCCCGGGTTGGCCGTGTCCGAGAAGATGTCGCCGACACAGACGAGGTCCGAGCCGGCCGCCTGATGCGGCGCATCGCGGACGTCGCGGTCGATCGGGTCGACCGTCTCGGCGCGGCGCGGGAACCGCTCGCCGGGGGCGACGTAGGTGTGTTCGTAGTAGTCGAGCAGCAGACGGCAGGCGCCGTCGAGGTCGGGCGCCCAGTACTGCGCCTGGCCGTTCGGGCCCATGATCCGCTCGTAGCCGCCGATCCCGAAGTTGTCCTCGGCCGAGACGGCACCCGAGTAGTCGAGCGCCTGCTTCCCGGTCAGCACCATCGCGCTCGCGGGGGTCATGACGAGGATGCCGCGCGTGTGCATCAGCATCGTCGCCTCGGCGTTCCAGTACGGCTGCGCGCCGACGTTGATCCCGGTGACGATGATGTTGAGCTCGCCGCCGGCCTGCGTGTACTCGATGATCCGGCGCAGCACGGCCGCGATCCAGTCCATGTTCTCGGTGCCGCTGTCCATCGCGATCTTCGCGCCCGCCGACAGGGCGAACCACTCGCACGGGACGGCGAGCTCCTCGGCGAGATCGAGCGCGGCGACGATGCGCAGGCACTCGGCCTCGGCGAGCGAGCCGAGCGCGCGCGTCGGGTCGCCGAGCAGTGCGACGCGCAGCATGCCCTCCGGGTAGCGCTCGGTGCGGTTGCGGACGAGCCCCACGACGATGCCGCAGGTGTTGCACGCGGGCTGGCGGTCGACCGGCGAGAGGCGACCATCGGCGTCGAGATCGAGCTCGGTGAAGTCGCCGACCGGCTGGCGCGCGAGCGGCGCGTTCTCGCCCTGCGCGGGCGCGAGCAGCTTGACGATCTCGGCCGGGTGCAGCATCCCGCGCCGGCGCGCGGCGATCACGCGCCGGGCGCTCTCGTCGAGCGGTTGCAGCGGCTGCGTAGGCGGATCGTCGACCTCGACGACGACATCGCGCCCGGCCGGCGCGAAGAGGCGCAGCACGCGGTCGTGCACCGTGGAGCCGAGGCGCAGGTTCCCGTGGACGACCAGCATCTCGATGCCGAGGCCGGCGGTCTGGGGAGCGAGGCGCTCGACGAGCGCGCGGATGTCAGCCGGCCGCAGGTCGATCACCGGCCACACGTGCAGCAGGATCCGATTCCAGACCAGTCTCCGGCTCGGCTTGCGGCGCGCCTGGAAGCGGCGGATGCCCTCCAGCGCCTCCACCAGCATGAGCTCGAACTCGGGGAGCGCCGTGATGCGGCCCTTCTCGTCGCGCACCGGGGTGAGGTCGCGCACCTCGGCGAGGGCGAACAGCCGCTCGTCCTTCGGGTTCGAGCGGCCGCGGCCGTGGAAGAGGTAGACGTCCTCGGCCGACGGCAGGCGCTCGATCGCGAACTCGCGGAGCCGCCACAGGTCCAGGCGGTGAGCCATCATCGGATGCAAGCCGCGGAGCACCTCGTCCTCAACCAGCCCGTCGGGGCCGGGCCGGAACGTGAAGGCGCCGATGGCGGACATGCCCAGGCCGCCTTCGGCCGGCACGACGCCGATGACGATCCGGTGCACGCTCGCGGGCAGCGCGATCGTGGAGAGGATCGCGTGCAGCTGGTCGGCGGTCACGTCCCCGGCGTCGTGCAGGTAGAAGTCGGCGACGGCGAGGTCGCCGGCCGGTGCGGTGGCGGCCCAGGAGGCGAAGCTGTTCGCGGCCGCGGTGAGGCCGGCGAGGTCCACGAAGGCCGTAGCGAGGCGCCGCTGCGTCCCTTCGTACCGGTAGCGCGCGCAGAGCAGCGCGCCTGAAGCCGTCTCGAGCTCGGCGAAGCCCTCGAGCGTGCGGACGCGGTAGAAACGGCGGGCCACGACCTCGAGCAGCACGCGCCGCAGCGCGGGCTCGGCGGCCGCGATCCGGCGCAGCAGCATCGGGGCCAGCGGCCGCGTGCAGGCGACGAGCGCGTGGACCCGCTCGGCCCGATCCGGGCCTTCGGGCTCGGCGGCAAGTGCCAGGACGTGCGCCTCCATCTCGGCGTAGGCGCGGTCGCGCGCCGCGGCGATGACGGGCTCGTCGAAGCTCCGGAAGCGAACCTGGCGAGCGAGGTCGCAGACGATCTGGTCGAAGCCGGTGGTGGCCACGACGATCTGGTCGAGCGCCGCACGCAGGGCGTCGCCGGCTGCCGGGGGGCGCTCGAGCAGACGGTCGAGCAGCGCGAGGACGGAGGTACGCACCGCGCCCGTGTGCTGTGTGGCGAGGAAGATGCGGTAGCACGCCGCCTCCAGGGCAGGCGTGCGGTCGAGGGTCGCGACGCCGTAGCGGGCGAGCACCGCCTCGAGGCGCTCGACGAAGACGCGCGGCAGCCCCTCGGCCTCGGCGTCCAGCGATCCGAGATAGGCGTGGAGGTGCTCGAGCGCGCTGCGCACGTTGGGATCGCCCTCGTCGTCGTGGCTCGGCCGCGCCAGCGCGCAGAGGTCGGCGAACACCGACAGCAGGCGCTCGTGCTCGGCCGGATCGTCGCCGATCGCCTCCGGACCGGGGGCATCGCCGTCGAAGCCCAGCATCAGCCACTCCAGGCGGCGGACGGAGTCGAGCTCCGGGTCCCGGGCGACTGCCGCGAACGCGATCCGCTCGCCGGCGGCCACGGTGGGCCGGCCCCCCTCGCCGTTGAGCTCCTGGAGCTGGAGCAGCGGAGCCTGGGCGGCGACCTGGACATTCGGGCCCGACAGCACGCGCCGGACACGGCCGTGGAACGGCGCGATCAGCGAGGTCTCCATCTTCATGCTCTCGAGCACGGCGACGACGTCGCCGGCCTGGACCTCGTCGCCCTCGGCGACGGGGATCGACACGACGACAGCGGGTGACAGGCTGCGCACCATGCCGCCGTCGTCGCGAGCGATGCGGTGAGGGACGCCGTCGACCTCGACGAGCAGCTCGGGGCCCTGCAGCGAGGTGATGGTCCGGTAGTTGGCGCCGGCGAGGGCGAGTCGGCGCTCGTGGCGCCCCACCTGCTGCGTCTCGACCTCGACGGCGACGCCGTCCACCAGGATCCGGTAGCGGTCGGGCGCGATCTGCGAAACGGCGGGCCGGTAGGACTGGCCGCGGTAGCGCAGGTGCACGACACGGCGAGCCGTGGCCCCGGTCTGGGGCCGACCGCGGCGGGCGTAGGCGTAGAAGCGGGCCCGGTCGGTCGCCGTCTCGGCGTCGCTGAGCTCGATCGCGGCCTGCAGCAGCGCCACGTCGGCATGTCCCACCGGCACGATCTCGCCGCGCAGCTGCAGGCGGTCGAGCCAGCCGGTATCGACCGTACCGTCCTGCACCTCAGGGCGATCGAGCAGCGCGAGCAGGAAGCCTTGGTTGGTCGTGCCGCCCTCGACGACCACCATCGTCTCGCCGAGCGCGCGGCGCAGGCGCGCGAGCGCCTCGTCGCGATCGCGTCCCCAGGCGATGACCTTGGCGATCATGGAATCGAACTCGGCGGGAATGACGTCGCCCTCGGCGACGCCGGTGTCGACGCGCACGCCGGGTCCCATCGGTAGTCGCAGTAGCGCGATCCGGCCCGGCGCGGGCGCGAAGCCGAGCGCTGGATCCTCGGCGTTCAGGCGCGCCTCGATGGCGTGCCCGTTGGTCGGCGGGGGCTCCCCTTCGAGCCGGCCGCCTGCCGCCACGTGGAGCTGGAGCTTGACGAGGTCGAGGCCGGTGACCATCTCGGTCACGGGGTGCTCGACTTGGAGGCGCGCGTTGACCTCCATGAACGAGAAGCGCCGCTCGGCCGGCTCGTACAAGAACTCGACGGTGGCCGCGCCGCAGTAGCCCGCGTCCTGCACGAGCCGGCGTGCGGCGTCCATGATCTCGCGCTCCTGCTCGGCGCTCAGTGCCGGGCTCGACGACTCCTCGATGACCTTCTGGTTGCGGCGCTGGTAGGAGCAGTCGCGCAGCCCAACGGCCCAGGTGGCGCCGTGGCTGTCCCCGATCGCCTGGACCTCGACGTGGCGGGCCGCGCCGATCAGGCGCTCCATCAGCACCGTGTCGTCGCCGAACGCCTGGGCGGCCTCCGCGCGGGCGCTCGCGAACGCGGCCTTCAGCGCGCCCGGGTCGTCGACACGACGGATGCCGCGCCCCCCGCCGCCTGCCGCCGCCTTGATCATCAGCGGGTAGCCGATCTCCTCGGCGTGTCGTGCGGCGTCCTCGGCCGTGTCGACCGCCCCGCCGCTCCAGGGAGCGATCGGGACGCCGGCGGCTTCGGCGAGCCGCTTGGCCTCGATCTTGTCGCCGACCTTCCGCATCACCTCAGAGCTCGGCCCGACGAACACGATGCCGAGCCGCTCGCACAGCTCGACGAACCGCGGGTCCTCCGCCACGAAGCCCCAGCCGACCCAGACGGCGTCGGCGCGAGCGGCGACGAGCGCCCGCTCGAGCGCCTCGTGATCGAGATAGCCGATGCGGGCGTCGGTCTCGAGCGTGATGACCTCGTCGGCGTGGCGCACGAACATCGCCTGACGCTCGGCCGGCGTGCACAGCGCGATCACACGGATCGGTGGGCGGTGACCGGCATTGAGCTCGCGCACGGCGTGGATCACCCGCATGGCGGGCTCGCCGCGGTTGACGATGGCGAGGCGGGCGAAGGGTCGTTGCACGCCCCTCAGCTCACTTCCATGGCCGCGCGGATCGGCGCCAGCGCGTCCTCGTCGATGCCCCCGGGCAGCTCGATCGTGCGATAGCCCTCGAGCCGCACTCGCACGCGGCCGGTCGCGTCGACGACGTCGGCGTCGACACCGTCGCCGTCCTCGCGGTTGCTGACCATTGCGAACAGCCGGCCGGGCTCGTCGGCGCCGGCGTAGCGGACGACGCGGTCGACGTGACCGGGCAGGGCCAGATGGCCCGTGGTGCCGAGCTCGAGCACGCCCGCGGTCTGGAAGCACAGCTCGATCAGCCGCGGGACGAACTCGGTGTCGCGCTCACCCGGGTCGTGGTCGGCGGGCAGGTCCGGGGCGAGGGTGCCGACGGTCTGGCCGTTGTCCCGCCACGCCCGGTCGAGCACCTGGTAGGCGGGGCCATGGAAGTAGACCTTGTAGACGGCATCGCGGCCGACGCTCTCGCCGCCCGAGCCGGGCGCCTCGCCGGTCGGTGGCGCGGGCGCCTCGCGGGCGAGCCGGGCACGGCCGGTGAAGTGCAGGGTCTCCTGCTCGCCTGCGCCGGTCAGCGCGCGACGCCCGACGAGCCGGCAGTCGGCCACGAGGGTGCCGTCGCCGCCGTCCCGCACGCGGGCCCGCAGCTCGAGCGTGCGCGGCTCGTCGCGGTAGAACTTGAACGGCGCCAGCAGCTCGACGTCCTCGACCGCGGCGACGTGCCAACCGGGGGCGAGCACGTGGGCCACCTCCGCGAAGCCCTCGATCCCCATAACGCCGGGCAGTACCGGGGTCCCGTCGATGCGGTGGTGGTGCAGGAACGGCTGCTTGACGGGGTCGAGCTCGGTCAGCACGCGCAGCTCGCCGTCGGCGGTGATGCCGTCGACGCGGCCGGTCATCGGGCCGCCAGGCTCAACGACGAGGCCGCCGCTCGGGTGGCGCTCCGCCATCAGCACGCCGAGCGCGCCGGCGACGAGCACCTCGCCGCCGCTTCCCGGCGCCGTCAGCTCGCGGCGGACGACGACGATGCCGTGCTCGGGCGGCAGCATGTCAATGCCAGCCGCCTCCATGACCTTCGGAATCGAGCCACGGCTCGCCATCCCGATCTGCGACCACGCGGTCCAGTCGATCGCGATGCCGTGGACGCCCTCGGCGCGGAGCCGCGAGATCGCCTTGCAGAGCAGGTCGTTGGCGGCCGAGTAGTCGGTCTGGCCGGCGTTCCCGAACCGCCCGGCGATCGACGAGAAGACCACGGCCGCGCGCGGCTTCGCGTCGCCGAGAGCGGTCAGGATGTGGTGCCAGCCGTCGGCCTTGACGTCGAAGACGAGGTCGAACTCGTGCTGCGGCTTGTCGGGCAGGAAGTGGCTGATCTCGAGCCCGCCTGCGTGGATCAGCACGTCGATGCGGCCGCTGGCGGTGAGGGCGGCGGTGACCGCGGCCTCGACCTGGTCGCCCTCGGTGAGGTCCGCCTGGTGCCAGTGCGCGGCGCCTCCGGCGGCCTCGATCGCTTCGATCGCGTCGAGCGCCGCGCGACTCCGCTCGATCCGCGCCAGCTCGCGCTCGATGAGCTTCGGCGTCGGCTTCTCGCCGGCCGCGCGCAGGCGGTCCGCGAGGTCGCGCTTGAGGCCGTCGCGGTCGGCGGCGAAGCGCGCGAGGTCTGGGTCGGCCGGGTCGGGTGCCGGCACGAGATCGAGCAGGTGGAACGTGCCGTGCGAGGCCGCCGCGAGGTCGGCGGCGATCGCCGCGACGATGCTGCCGGCCGCGCCCGTGATGAGGAAGACGTCGTCGGGCTTCAGCGCCCGCGCGGGGTCTTCCCCGGCCGGCTCCTCGGCGAGCCCGACCGTCCAGCGCAGGCCCTCAGCGTGGCCGATCTCGACGGCGCCGGGGTCGCGCAGCGCCTCCTCGACGAGCGCGTCCGCGAGCGCGGCGGTCTTGCGCGACGCGGGGAAGTCGACGGCCTTGATCAGGGCATCGGGCCGCTCGCGGCTGAGCGCCTTCGTGAAGCCGGTCACCGCTCCGCCCATGACTGACTGCGCGCCGGCCACGTCGTAGCCGTGGCGGCCGCCCAGCCGCGTGGCGGAGATCAGGAACGTCTCCGGCGGCAGGTCGCGCATGGTCTCAGCAAGCTGCTTGACGCGCACCCGCAGTCCTTCGTGCCAGTCGTCGGGGTCGGGGTCGAGCGCGGGCAGCCAGTAGATGCCGTCGGCGGGCCCTTCGCTCACGACCTCGACACCAAGCTTGTGGAGTCGCTTGGTCAGCGCGGTCGCGACGCCGCCGTGGTCAGGCACGACCAACACGCGCGTCCCGTCACCCAGACGGACGCCGGTTTCGGCGCAACGGTCCAGCGGCGGCCGCAGGACCGGCACGGGGACGCGGCGCGGGAACGACTCGGTGGGCGGCGCCGCCACGGCGGTCTCGGCCGGGGGTTCCGCCGGCGTCGGCTCGGCGGCCACCGGCTCAGCGGCCACCGGCTCAGACGGCGCGGCCTGCGGCGCGCGCTCATGCACGAACCCCACCACCGCCTTCAACGTCGGATAGTCACGCAACTTCAACGAATCGTCACGCTCGATCCCATACTCCTCACGGATCGCCGCGAACACCTCCGCCTGCTTGACCGTGTCGATCCCCAGATCCGCCTCCAAATCCAGATCCATGTCCAACAGATCCTCCGGATAGCCCGTCTGCGCAGCCACCACCGCCAGCACCTTGGCCTCCACCCCGTCACCCACGACCACCGGCGCAACCGCCACCGGCACCGGCACCGGCGCAGCCGCCACCGGCGCAGCCGCCACCAGCTCAGCGGCCACCGGCTCAGACGGCGCGGCCTGCGGCGCGCGCTCATGCACGAACCCCACCACCGCCTTCAACGTCGGATAGTCACGCAACTTCAACGAATCGTCACGCTCGATCCCATACTCCTCACGGATCGCCGCGAACACCTCCGCCTGCTTGACCGTGTCGATCCCCAGATCCGCCTCCAAATCCAGATCCATGTCCAACAGATCCTCCGGATAGCCCGTCTGCGCAGCCACCACCGCCAGCACCTTGGCCTCCACCCCGTCACCCACGACCACCGGCGCAACCGCCACCGGCACCGGCACCGGCGCAGCCGCCACCGGCGCAGCCGCCACCAGCTCAGCGGCCACCGGCTCAGACGGCGCGGCCTGCGGCGCGCGCTCATGCACGAACCCCACCACCGCCTTCAACGTCGGATAGTCACGCAACTTCAACGAATCGTCACGCTCGATCCCATACTCCTCACGGATCGCCGCGAACACCTCCGCCTGCTTGACCGTGTCGATCCCCAGATCCGCCTCCAAATCCAGATCCATGTCCAACAGATCCTCCGGATAGCCCGTCTGCGCAGCCACAACCGCCAGCACGCGGGCTTCGACGCCGTCGCCCGCGATCGGGGGCGGGGAGGAGGCGGCAGCCGGCTCTGTGGCCGCGACGACCGGCTCTGTGGCCGCGACAACCGGCTCGGGAACCGCGAATCGGCGGCGGGACCGCGATCGGCGGCGGGACCGCGATCAGCGGCGGAACCGCCTTGGGGGGCACGCCGTCCGCCACGCGTAGCGTGCGGCGGACGACCTCCAGGCGCGCGTCGTCCTGGCCGCTGACGCGCTTGAGCCAGGCGGTCCAGGCCGGCCGGTCGGCGATCCGGTAGCCGTAGCCGAGCTCGTCGACGTGGCGGCGGCGCCCGTCGGCCGGCGGGGTCCAGCGCAGCAGGATCATGCTGATCTGCGAGCCGAAGCCGGCGGCGAGGCGGAGCGCGTAGCGGATCGGGTACGCCCCGCCGTTCGAGAGGTTGAGCTGCCCCAGTTCCGGGTCAACGTCGCGGAAGTTGGGGACCGGCGGCACGACGCCGGTCTCGAGCGCCTTGACGGCGAGCACGTCCTCGATGCCGACGCCCATCGGGTGGCCGGTCATGCCCTTGCTGTTGGCGATCACGATCGAGTCCGCGCCCGCCCCGAAGACCTGACGCAGCGCGTGGATCTCGGCGGCGGCGCTGCCGCCGCGAGCCGGCGTGTAGGTCTCATGCGAGACGAAGAGCGTCTCCGACGCGATCTCCTCGCGCGACACCCCACGGCGCTCGGCCTGCGCGACGACGTCCTCCATCACGCCGCCGATGTGCTCGATGTCAAGACGGGTCCCGTGGAACGCCGAGTTGGCGGTGACCGAGCCGAGCACCTCGCAGATCGGCGTGATCGCGCGCTCGCGGGCCGCGGCGGCGCTCTCGACCACGAGCGCCGCGGCGCCCATGCCGATGATCATGCCGTGGCGCCGCTGGTCGAACGGCAGTGCCGCGTCCTCGACCACCTCGTCGGTGGCCGCGGCCCCGGAGGCCAGGAAGCCGGCGCCGAGCCAACCCATCATCGTGTCGGACGTCGCGTCGTCGGCGGCGACGATCACGACCCGCCGGCAGCGGCCCGCGCGGATCCAGTCCTCGGCGATCGCGACGGCCTGCGTGGTGCTCGCGCACGCCGAGTTGACCTGCGTGTTCGGCCCGCGCGCGCCGATGTGCTCGGCGAACTGGGAGTGCCCCATCGAGAGCACGCGGAACAGGAAGCGCCGGTCGAACTCGTACGGCTCGTTCTCGAGCTGGCGGCTCACGTCGTAGATCCGGCGCTCGACCTCCTCCAGGACGATCCGGTCGGTGTCCCCGTGGTCGAGCATCCGCGCGCGCAGCGACTCCAGCGCGGCCAGCCGTTCGCGCCGCATCCGGTCCTCCGTTTGGCGCGTGGCCTCGTAGGCCATCTCCTCGAGGCCGGGGAAGGCAGAGGCGAAGATGATGCCGGTGTCGTCGCGCAGCGCGTCCGGGAGCGACCAGCGGTCGGGGAGCTGCGTGCCCTTGCTCGTCAAGCGGTAGCGCTGCAGGAGCGGGATGCCGGCGTCACGCAGGGCGTCGATCCCGGCGCCGATCGCCAGTTGGGTGGCACGGCCGAGCGCCGCGATCCGGTCGGCGTCGATGCCGAACTCCTCGCCGAGGTCGAAAGCGCCCGCCCGCGCGGCGAGCTTGATGACGTCGTCGACCCGGTCGATCGTCTCGAAGCGCGCGCTCCCGTCGTCGCCCTTCACCAGCCGCGTGATGTGCTTCTCGACCATCTCACGGCGCAGGCGCGCGGGGATCACGTCGATGCCCTGCACGCCGTCGAGCAGTCGGGCCATGTTGGCGTCGTCGAACATCTGCTCGGCGCCCGGCAACCCGAGCCCGGCGCCGGTGATCACGACCGGCTCGGTGGGCCGTTCGCCCGGCAGCTCGGCCGCGCCCATCAGCGCGCGGCCCCGCTCGACGAACTCCGCGAACAGGCGGCTGAGCTCGGCCGAGGCGTCCGCCGGCGCCGCGGGCGCCGGCGCGGGGGCAGCCGGAACCGCCTGCGCCGGGGCGGTCACGACCGCCTGCGCCGTGGCGCCGGGCTTGAGCGCGACATCCGCGGCCCTGGACGGCTCGACGCCGGCCCCGAGGCCGGCGGCCCAGAGGCCGCAAAGCGCGCTGTTGAAGGTCGCGATGTCGCCGGCCTTCGGATGGTTGGTGGCCAGGCTCAGCACCTTGTCGTCGCCGAGCACGTCGGAGGCGAACCCCTGCAGGGCGCGCTTGGGGCCGACCTCGACGAAGGTGCGCGCCCCGTTGTCATAGAGCGTGTGCAGGCCCTTGACGAACTGCACGGGCGAGGCGACCTGGCGGGCAAGCAGGTCCAGCATCTCCGCCTCGGTCGTCGGGTACAGCTCGCCGTCGACGTTGGCGACGATCGGCAGCAGGGGCGGCTTGATGCCGAGCCGCTGCAGCGTGGCACGCAGCGGGACGCTGGCGCCGGCCACGATCTCGGTGTGGAAGGCGTGGCTGACCGGCAGCGGGAACGCGTCGTGGCCGCGCTCCTTCAGCGCGGCGACTGCGCGGCCGACGGCGTCAGTGGCCCCGCCGAGCACGACCTGGCGCGTGGAGTTGACGTTCGCGAGGACGACGTAGCCGTCGATCGACGCCACGACCTCCTCCACCTCCGCAAGCGGCGCGATGACGGCCGCCATCGCTCCCGGGTCCTCGGGCTGCAGGCCGGCCATCTCGCGCCCGCGGGCGCTCACGGCCTCCAGCGCAGCGTCGAAGGTGAGCGAGCCGGCAGCCACCAGCGCGCCGTATTCGCCGAGCGAGTGGCCCATGACCATGTCAGGCGCGATGCCGTACTCCCCGAGCAGGCGTGTGAGCGCGATGTCGACGGTCAGGACCGCCGGCTGCGTGATCTCGGTGCGCCGCAGCTGCTCCTCGGCATCGGGGTCCTTGAAGATGATGTCCGACAGCCGCCGGCCCTCGAGCAGCGGCGACATGATCTCGTCGGCCTCGTCGAAGAGGTCCGCGACGACGCTCTCGCGGGCGCGCAGGTCGCCGAGCATCCCCGCGTACTGCGACCCCTGGCCGGTGTAGAGGAACGCGACCTTGCCCGGCGCGCCGCTGCCGCGATGGATGCCGCGCATGCGCAGCGCCGGCCAGACCGAGGCCTCGCCCGACTGCAGCGCGCGCAGCGCGACCTCGGCCTTGGCGATGAGGTCAGGCCCGTCCGCGTAGTCGATGGCGAGCCGCTCGGGCGCGCGCAGCGCACCGGCGCTCGGCGGGGCGGGATCGAGGTGGCGGCCCTGGCGCGCCTCGGCCAGCGCCGTCCGCAGCTCGTTGGCAAGCGCGGCCTCGTCAGCCGCGCCCAGCACGAGCGCGCCGCGCGGCGGCGCCTTCGGGCCGGCCTGCGCCGGCCGGACGTCGGCGGGCACGGCGATCGAGGCGCGGTGCCCATTGGTCGTCAGGTGTCCGGGCACGTGCTCCTCCATCACCACGTGGAAATTGGTCCCGCCGAAGCCGAACGCGCTGACGCCGGCGACCCGGGTCGCTCCGTCGGCGACCTCCCAGTCGCGCGCCTCGGTGTTGACGGCGAACGGCGAGGCCGACCAGTCAAGGTTGGGGTTGGGGCGGTCGAAGTTCAGGCTCGGCGGCAGCACCTTGTCGCGCAGCGCGAAGGCGGTCTTGAGAATGCCCGCAGCGCCGGCCGCTGCCTTGAGGTGGCCGATGTTGGACTTGACCGAGCCGAGCGCCACCGACCCGCGCGCCAGCCCGGCGGGGCCGAACGCGTCGGCGAGGCTGCTCAGCTCGACGGCGTCGCCGACTCGGGTCGACGTCCCGTGGCCCTCGATCATCGTGCAGGCGGCGGGCGAGAGCCCGCTGTTGCGCCAAGCGCGCTCGATCGAGAGCCGCTGGCCGACCGGGTTCGGCGCGGTGATGCCCTTGCCCTTGCCGTCGCTCGCGCCGCCGATGCCACGCACCACCGCGTAGATGCGGTCGCCGTCGCGCTCGGCGTCGGCGAGGCGCTTGAGCACGAACACGCCGGCGCCCTCGCCCATCACGAAGCCGTCCGCCCCTTCGGCGTACGGCCGCGTGCCGGAGCCCGAGAGCGCGCCGATTGCGCAGAACTTCACGAACGTCGCCGCCCCCATGTTGCGGTCCACACCGCCCGTCACGGCCACGTCGTAGTCCCCGGCGAGCAGGCCCTCGATGGCGACGTTCATCGCCGCCATCGCCGACGCGCAGGCGGCGTCGACGGTGAAGTTCGGCCCGTGGAAGTTGAAGAGGTTCGCGACACGGCCTGCGACGCAGTTGCTCAGCTCGCCGGGCATGGTGTCCTCGGTGATGTCGGGCAGCCACGCGGCGAAGTTGGCCTGGAGCTCGCTCTCGATCGCGGCGCGGGAGTCGGCGGGCAGCGCCGCGAAGCTCCCCGCGCGCTCGAGCTCGCGCGCCAGCTCTGGGAACGTGATGCGCAGCGTCGTCAGGTAGTGCTGCTCGCCCGACAGCGCGTTGCCGAGCATCACGGCGGTGCGGTCGAGGTCGAGCTCGCGCTCGGGCCAGCCCGCGTCGGCGAGCGCCATCCGCGTGCAGGCGACCGCCCACTTCTGCGAGCCGTCCATCGCCTCACCGACGAGCGGGGGGATCGGGAGCTTCCATTCGAGCGGGTTCCAGTCCCAGTCGCGGACCCAGCCGCCGATCTTCGAGTACGTCTTCTCGGGCGCCCGCGTGTCCGCGTCGTAGTAGAGCGCGGGATCCCAGCGCTCCGGGTCGACATCGGTGATCGCGTAGTGGCCACCGCGCACGTTGCCCCAGAACGTCTCGGCGTCCCGGGCGTCGGGGAGGATGGCGCCAACGCCGATGATGGCGACGGCGGAGTCGGCGGGGGAGGTCACGGTTCAGTCCGGCTTTCGGTCGTGGGTCATGGGCGCTTCCGTGCGTAGAGCGCGTCGGTGAACGCCTGGGTGTCGGCGAGCAGGCCCGCCTGCGCGCGATAGATCGCGGGGAGGCCGAGCCGCTGGTCGAGGTCGTCGACGTCGCCATCTGCGCCGGCCACCAATCGGACGGCCTCCGTCGCGATGGTCAGCGCGGCGCCCCGCGCATAGACGCGCGCGGCGGGCGCCAGCGCCTTGGCGCGCAGGCCCTTCGCCGCCTTCGGGTGCAGCTGCTTGACGGCCGCGCGGTGCGCCCGGCGTGCGAACGCCGCGGCGCCCTCAGCCTGCGAGATCAGCGCGCCGAGGCGGAGCAGGATGTGCTGGTGGCGGGTCAGCCGGCCCGCGCGGCAGCGCTCGAGCAGCTCGGCGAGGGCGTGGTGCGCGAGCGCGGCGACGTCCGCGCCGACGTCGGGATCCTCGGCGTGAAGGGCTTCGAGCTCGCGCGCGCTCGCGTGGTAGTAGTCGCCGCCGCTCTTGAGGTGCTCCTGCCAGCGCCCGCGCGCGACGGTGATCTCCATGATCTCGGAGGTGCCCTCGTAGATGCGCGTGATGCGGACGTCGCGCTTGATCTTCTCGACCATGTAGTCGTGCGTGTAGCCGTAGCCGCCGTGGGCCTGGATGGCCGCGTCGGCGGCGGCGTCGCCGCTCTCGGTGGCGAGGTACTTGGCGATCGCGCCCTCGACGTTGAGTGCGCCCTCCCCCGCGTCGATGCGCTCGGCGGTCTCCTCGATCGCCGCGCGCGCGGCCTCGAGCGCGACCGCGTGGGGAGTGATCAGCTTGTGGGTGTAGCCCTGCTTCTCGGACAGCGGGCCGCCGGCCTGGATGCGCTTGCGCGAGTAGGTGATCGCACGGTCGAGCGCCGCCCAGCCCGCGCCGAGCCCGAACGCCGCGACCATCAGGCGCGTGTAGCCGAACACCTGCTGAGCCTGCACGAGGCCCTGCCCCTCGACGCCGCCGATCAGGCGGTCGGCGTCGACGTACACGTCGTTGAGGAACAGCGCCGCAGTGTTGCTGAGGCGAATCCCGTGCTTGTCCTCCGGATCGCCGTGCGTGAAGCCCTCGACGCCGGCATCGACGACGAACCAGCTCGGCCCCCCGGGCGCCATCGCGAGGATCGTGTACACGTCGGCGACGCCGCCGTTGCTGATCCACTGCTTGGCGCCGCTGATCCGGTAGCCGGCGACAGTCCCGTTGTCCGAGACCGGCTCGGCGGTCGTCTTCAGCGCTCCCAGATCGCTGCCTGCCTCGGCCTCGGTGGCGCCGTAAGCGAAGAGAACGCCCTCCTTGGCGATCCGGGTCATGTGCTCGTGCTTCTGCTCCTCGGTGCCGCCGACCCTGATCGGGTCGCTGCCCAGGAAGGTCGCGAGCTCGGAGGTCGCGAGGCCGAGGTCGATCGCCGCCATCCGCTCGCAGATGCGGTAGACGTCGAGCGCGCCGCCACCCATGCCCCCGTACTCGAAGGGCACGAACAGCAGCTGGATGCCGAGACCGTCGGCGGCCGACATCCGGCGTACGATCTCCTCCGGGAACTCGTCGCGCTCGTCGAGCTCGATCAGCCGCGCGTCGGGGAGCTCGCGCGCCGCGAAGTCGTCGATCGAGTCGAGCGCGACCTTCAGCATGTCGGCGTTCAGCTCGTTGGTCATGGAACCGCTCCCCTGTTTGGGACTGTTCAACCAGCCTGAGCCGTCCGCCGCCGCGTGCCATCAGCCGTTGCCCCCACCCCGGGTGGGCGAGAACTACGGATTACGGGCGGCGGCAGCCGGAGTAGGGTCGGCCCCATGAACATCGCAGTGGCCCTGAGGCTGATGCCGAAGCCGGGCGAGGAGCTCGAACTGGATCCGAGCGGTCTGGATATCGACCGTGAGTACGTCGAACAGGCGATCACGGACTTCGACGACCAGGCGCTCGAGGAGGCCGTGCTCATCAAGGAGGCGACCGGCGCCACCGTGACCGCCGTGGGACTGGCGTCGGATGGCATCGACCAGGCGCTCCGCGTCGCCTACGCGCGCGGGGCCGACCGGGTCGTCGTCGTGGACGCCGGCGAGCTCGATCCCTACGACACCCGGACGGCGGCGCTCGCGTTCGCCGAGGCGTTCCGCGAGCTCTCCCCCGACCTGGTGCTCGTCGGCGTCCAGACGCCCTATGACATTTTCGGCCAGACGGCGCCGCTCGTCGCGGTCGCACTCGGCTGGCCGCAGGCCAGCGTCGTCGCCAAGGTCGGCGTCGCCGACGGTACCGCCCGCGTCGAGCAGGAGTACACCGGCGGCCGGCTGGCTGTGCTCGCCCTCCAGCTCCCGGCTGTGATCGGCGTGCAGTCGGCGAGCCAGCCTCCGCGCTACGTGTCGATGACCCGCCTGCGGCAGGCGATGACCGAGGCAAGCCCGGAGTCGCTCAGCGTGAACGTCACGCCGGCCGCTCGCACGCCGCAACTCGTCGCGCTCGCGCGGCCCGAGACGAAGGGCCATGCGACGATGCTCGACGGCGATGCGGAAGAGGTCGCGGCGAAGATCGTCGCGGTGCTGCGCGAACAGGGAGCGCTGGTGAGCTGATGGGCGACGTACTTGTCTATGTGGATCCCGCGATCAACAGCCGCCTCCTCGCCTTCGCGCGACCGCTGGCGGACGCCATCGGCGGCGACGTCGTGGCCCTGATGCCGCGCGGCGGGCCGTCCGACGGCGTCGCCCTCGCGGGTGCCGACGTCGTGCTCGAGGTGACCGATTCCGCGCTCGACCCCTACCTGCCGGAGGCCCACCAGGCGGTGCTGAGCGCCGCGATCCGCGAGCGCTCGCCGGACGTCGTGCTGGTCGAGAACACGACGGCCGGCTACGACCTCGGCGCGGCCGCGGCTGCGGCCGCCGACCTCCCGTTCGTGGGCTACTGCCTCGCGACGTCGCTGTCGGGAGGCGACGCGGAGTCCACCTGCGCCGTCTACGGCGGGCAGCTCCAGGCCACGATCCGCACGGCCCTGCCCGCTGTGTTCGCGATCAACTCGGCCGCGCTGACCGAGGAGCCGACCGCGCCCGGCCGGGGCGAGCGTGCGACGCTCGCGCCGCCGCCAGAGCTCGGCCACCTCCGGACCGGCTTCATCGAGCCTGTCGCGCCGCCCGCCGACGAGGGCGTCAACCTCGAAACCGCCGACCTGATCGTCTGCGTCGGCCGCGGGATCGGCGGCGCCGAGAACATCGAGCTTGCCGAAGACCTGGCCGAGACGCTGGGCGCCGAGCTCGCCGCGTCGCGGCCGGTGATCGACTCCGGCTGGGTACCGAAGGCCCGGCAGATCGGCAAGTCCGGCGCGCATGTCCGGCCCAAGCTGTACCTCGGGCTCGGCGTCTCCGGCGCCCCCGAGCACGTCGAGGGCATGCAGGGGTCGGACCTGATCATCGCGGTCAACACCGACCCCTCCGCTGCGATCTTCAACGTCGCCCACTACGGCGCGGTGGCCGACCTCTTCGACGTCGTCGACGAGCTGACCGAGCAGCTCGGTTGACCGTGTCGTCGGACTCTGACGCGCTGGGCGAGATCGTCCTCCACGGCCACCGCGTCTTCTATCGCTCGGCCGGGAGCGGCCCGGTGCTCGTACTGGTGCACGGGATCACGTCGACGTCGGCGACGTGGGCCAACGTGCTCCCGTACCTCGCCGAGCACTTCACCGTCATCGCTCCCGATCTGCTCGGTCACGGCGAGTCCGCCAAGCCGCGCGGCGACTATTCGCTGGGCGCCTACGCAACCGGGGTCCGTGACCTCCTGGTCGCGCTGGGGCATGAACGGGCGACGTTCGTCGGCCACTCCCTGGGCGGCGGCATCGCGATGCAGTTGGCGTACCAGTTCCCCGAGCACTGCGACCGCCTCGTGCTGGTGAGCAGCGGCGGGCTCGGCCGCGAGATCGGCGCCCTGCTGCGCGCCGCCACGCTTCCGGGGTCGGAGCTCGTGCTTCCGCTGCTCGTCAACGACCAGCTCATCGGCGCAGGCCGGGCGATGGGGCGCTTGCTCGCCCGCGTCGGTCTGCGCGTGCACACCGACCTCGGCGAGATCCTGCGCGGGCACGCGTCGCTCTCGGACGGCGAGGCGCGATCGGCGTTCCTGCACACGCTCAGGACGGTCGTCGATCCGTGGGGTCAACGCATCGATGCGAGCGATCGTCTCTATCTCGCCCAGGCGATCCCGTTCCTGCTCGTGTGGGGCGAGCACGACCCGATCATCCCCGTCGAGCACGCACGCTCCGCCCATCAGCTGGTGCCGGGCAGCCGGCTCGAGATCTTCCCCGACGCGGGTCACTTCCCGCACCTCGACGATCCGCTGCGCTTCGTCCGGTTGCTCACTGAGTTCATGAGCACGACCGAGCCCGCGAACGTCGATCCCCGCCGTTGGACCGAGCTGCTGCGCGGCGGCGAGCCGGCGGCAGCGGTGCCGCTCCGGCGGCCCGCCAAGCGGACGGCCGGCCGGCGCTCGACGGGCTGAGCAATGGCCGAACCGGGACGCCGCGAGGACGCACGCGCAGTGGCGCTTGCAGAGGAGCTCGGGACGCAACTGGGGCGGCTCAAGGGCGCAGGGCCGAAGATCAAGCAGTTCCTTTCGATGGTCCAGCTCGATCCGCCGGCCGACGGGGAGCCGCCACTCCCGGCGCTCGGCGCGCTCCCCGAGGGAACGGCGGCCATCCCGTTCGGCAAGGTGCGAAAGGTCATCGAGCAGGATCTCGATGACCGCATCGGGCGGCTCTTCGACGACATCGACGAGGAGCCGTTCGCCCTGGCGTCCCTCGGTCAGGTCCACAAGGCGCAGACGAGCGAGGGCGAGGTCGTCGCCGTCAAGGTCCAGCATCCCGGCGTTGCGGAAACGATCGAGGCGGACCTGCGCAGCCTCGGACTCATCCGACCGATCCTCACACGTCTCGCACCGGAGCTCGACGCGACCGCAGTGTTGGCCGAGATCCGGGACCGGATCGCCGACGAGGTCGACTACGAGCTGGAGGGCGAGCACCAGCGCCGTGTGCAAAGACTGCTTCGCGACCACCCGCACGTCCGGGCGCCGCGCGTGCACACGGACCTCTCGGCGCGCCGCGTACTCGTGACCGAGTTCGTGGAAGGCCTCCGGGGCGACGAGATCGAGCGGCTCGACGAACCGGACCGCGATCGCATCGGCGAGATCGCCTTCCGCTGCTACCTCGATCTCGCGTTACGCACCGGCGTCGTCGCCGGCGACCCGCACGCCGACAACTGCATCCTGTGCCCGGACGGGCGGCTGTGCCTGCTGGACTTCGGCCTGCTGCGCGACCTCGACACCGACTCCCGGCAAGGCGAGCGCGCGGTCATGCGGGCCATCGCCGACAGCGACGCGCCGCGCGTCCACGACGAGTTGGCGCACCTCGGGTATCTGCCGGATCCCGGGTCGGTCGATCCGGACGCCCTGCTCGAGCACCTCGCGGCCGGCGGCGGGTGGATGCTCGAGGGCGGCGGTCTGCGCATCGACCCGGCCTACGTCGCCGACACCTTCGAGCTCGCCTACCCGCCGCGCTCACCGTATTTCCCGGCGATGCGCCGTATGGCGATCCCCCCGGCGACGCTGCTGCTTCGCCGCATGGAGGCCCAGCTCCTCGCCCTCCTCGGTCGCTTCAATGCCGGCGCGAACTGGGGAGCGATCACCGCCGAACACCACTCGGGCAAGCCGGCGGCGACCGCCCTCGGGCGCGCCCAGGAAGACTTCTGGGCGCGCCGCTGAGCCGCTTACGGCGTGATCGCCACCTTCACGACGCCGTCGCGCTGGTGGGCGAAGAGGTCGTAGGCCTCCTCGATCTGGTCGAGCCCGAAGCGGTGCGTGATGAGCTTCGAGACGTCGAGCTTGCCGTGCCGGACAAGCTCCATCAGCGTGCGCATGCGCTCCTTGCCGCCCGGGCACAGCGTCGTGAGGATCTTCTTGTCCCCGATCCCGTAGACGAACGACTCGAGCGGGATCTCGAGCTTGCCGCCGTAGACGCCGAGGCTGGACACGATGCCGCCGGGCCGCGTCGCGTCGAGCGCCCACCCGAACGTCTCCTGCTTGCCGAGCGCCTCGATCGCCACGTCGACGCCGCGGCCCTCGGTGAGCCGCTTGATCGCGGCCACGGGATCCTCCTGCGTGAAGTCGATGACCTCGTCGGCGCCCATCTCGCGCGACAGCATGAGCCGCTTCTCGATGGCGTCGATGCCGATGATCAAGGACGCGCCCTTCAGGCGGGCGCCGGCGGTCGCGCACAGGCCGATCGGCCCCTGGGCGAACACGGCGACGGTCTGTCCGATCCGCACCTCGGCCGTCTCCGCGGCCGAGATCCCGGTCGAGGCGATGTCGGCGAGCATCAGGCACTGCTCGTCGGTCATGTCGTCGGGGATCTTCGCCAGGTTCGCCTGCGCGTACGGCACGCGGAAGAAGTCGGCCTGGACGCCGTCCATCGAGTTGCCGAGCCGCCAGCCGCCGATCATCTCCCAGTCGCCGACATGGCCGGAGCACTGGGCCTCGGAGTGGCTCTGGCAGTAGAAGCAGCTGCCGCACGGCGTGATCGCACCGCACAGGACGCGATCGCCGATCTCGTACCCGACGACGGCCGAGCCGAGCTGCTCGATGACGCCGACGGGCTCGTGGCCGACGATCCGGCCGGGCGCGACGGGGTACTCGCCGCGCAGGATGTGGACGTCGGTGCCGCAGATCGTCGTCATCGTGATACGGACGATCGCGTCCGTCGGGCCGCACTCGGGGACCGCATGTTCCTGCAGCACGATCCGGTCGGCCCCTTCGAACACCGCCGCTCGCATCGTCCCGGTCGACAGGTCGGCGCGGCGCTCGCTGTGAGCGGTGGTAGTGGACATGCGGCCTCCTTTGGACTACGGGACGCAACGCGAGCGGGCTGAGAGCCCGCTCGCGGTGGCCGACACGATCGCCTCAATTTGAAGGAGTCCCAGGCTGGGTACGAAGCCTGGCTTTCTGCTCACACTGCCGCTTGTCCTTCGGTGGCGGCTGGGCGATCTGTCTGCGATGCAGCCTATGCCCGGTGACCGCCGCGAGCGACCGGGACTACCACGGAATCCGGCGTGCGGGTTTTCCGCGGTCCACCCTGCGCTTGCGGGAATGGTCGAGGTTGTCGCGCGGGGCCGAGGACGGCTATCGCAGCGGGCGCCCCGCCGCCTTCTGGTACGCCTCGCGCCGTGCGTGGTCGAAGTCCTGCGCAACCCGGTCAGTGCCGAACGCGCGGTGGACAAGGCGCCTGGCGCGGCGCGGCAGGGCGAGGTCGAGGACGCTCAGCGGCCGCAGCGTCGCCGGGACGTACACCTCGGCGCGCGGGCGCCGTATCCCGTCGGCGATCGCATCCGCGATCTCGGCAGGGTCGAGCTTCTTCATACCGCGGGCCGCGTGCATACCAGAGCCGAGGCGGGTGTTCGCGAGGTTGGGAAGGACCGTTGTCACGGTGACTCCGGTGCCCTCGAGCTCGCAGCGCACGGCCTCGCTCAGGCCGACGACGGCATGTTTGGTGGCGACGTACGTGGCCTCGCCCGGCAGCGAAGCCAGCCGGCCGGCGGCCGAGGCCAGGTTCACGATCTGCCCGTTGCCGCGGGACAGCATGCGTGGCAGCGCGAGCTTCATTCCGAGGATCACGCCGCGGACGTTGATCTCGAACAGACGATCGGCTACCTCGTCGGGCTCCTCGAGGAACGGCCCGATCGGCATGATGCCCGCGTTGTTGATCAGGACGTCGAGCGGTCCCTGCGCTGTTTCGGCCGCGTCTAGGAAGGCCGCGAACGACTCCCGTCGCGTGACATCGAGGCCCAGACCGACTGCCCCGAGGCGCGCCGCCGTCGCCTCGGCCGCGGTGACGTCGACGTCGCCGAGCGTCACGCGCGCACCGTCCCGGCGCAGCCGCTCCACGGTCGCGGCGCCGATCCCGCGCGCGCCCCCGGTGATGGCCACGTGCTGTTCGTGCAAGCGGATCGCATCGGTCATGTGCTCGACCCTATCCCGCGAGCCGCCGCTGCGCCCGCGACTCAGTAGTTCCCACCGACAACACACGGCGTTTCCGCGATGCGGTGCAGTTCGACGAGCCTCAGCATGAGGCCATGCGTGGGCAGCCACCGATGTCCCCGGGAGACGATGGGCCATGACGGAGCTGCACATGCTGGGGGCGAACCCGTCGATGCGCCGCGCGTGGCTCGCACACAACACGGGACAGGCGTTGGATGCGGTGGCTGATACGGCGTTTACGCCGGAGCAGGTGCGCAGCAACATCGAGAACCTGGTCGGCGCGACGCACGTGCCACTTGGCATCGCCGGGCCGATTCGCGTCAACGGCGACCACGCACAGGGGTCGTACTTCGTCCCGTTTGCGACCACCGAGGGCACCCTCGTTTCGACCTACCAGTACGGGATGCGGGCGATCACCGAGGCCGGGGGCGCGAACGCCCATGTGCTCGCCGACTCGCTGGACATCACGCCGTGCTTCGTTCTCACGACCGCGCTCGAAGCGATCGCGCTCGCCCGGTGGTTGCACGAGCACCTGCCAGAGCTGCAGCAGGTCGCGGCGCAGACGACGGCCCACGGTCATCTGGTGGAAGTGCACACCCACGTCTTCGGCCGCCGGTTGTTCCCGCGGTTCGTGTTCACCACGGGTGATGCGATGGGGATGAACATGGTCAACATCGCCGTCGATCGGATATGCCGTCACGCGGCCGAGCTGACCGGCTGCGAGCGGTACTACCTGCGGTGCAACTACTCGAGCGACAAGAAGCCGGCCGCGATCAACCTGTTCCGGTCCTACGGCAAAGAGGTCGCGATCGATTTCACTCTGCCGGCCGCCGTTGCCGAGACGCACCTCGGCGTCACGCCCCGCGACCTCGTCGACTTCGCCGCAGCCGGTCGGTACGGCGCCCTGCAGGCGGGTGCGCTCGGCATGAACGCGCACTTTGCCAACGGCCTCGCCGCGATCTTCATCGCCTGCGGCCAGGACGTCGCGCAGGTCGTCAATGCCAGCATCGGGTTCATCGACGTCGAGCTCGTCGGCGAGGACCTCTACGTGTTCGCGCGGCTCCCCAACCTCGTCGTCGGCACAGTCGGGGGCGGGACCGGGCTGCCGACACAGAGCGACTGCCTCGCGCTGCTCGATTGCCGCGGAGACGACAGCGCGCCGAGGTTCGCCGAGATCGTCGCGGCGACGCTCGTCGCGGGCGATCTCGCGATCGCCGCCGCTCTTGCCAACGGGCGGTTCATCGAAGCCCACCGGGAGACCCGCGAACGCAGCCTGCCGACAGCACCGCGTTGACGCTCACTTGGTCCAGGCGACCGGCCGGTAGCCCAGTGCGGAGCTAGACAGCCGCCGTCACCGCCGCGGCCAGCGCGCGCTCGATCAGCGTGGTGAGGTCCGCGACCTCGAAGTCGGCGCCGACGACCTTCACGGCGTCCGAGTACATGGCCAGGTCCTTGGGACAGGACACGAGGAAGTAGTCGAGGTCCCCGAGCGTCTGCGCCTCGCGGATCCGCTGCTCGCTCGGCCGCTCCTCGGTCTCGGGACCGTCCATCATCCACATCCGCCCGCCGCCGGCGCCGCAGCAGAACGTCTCGGTCCCGTGGCGCGGCATCTCGACCAGCTCCGCGCCGGTCGCCTCGATCAGCGTCCGCGGCGCGTCCGTGATGCGGTTGTACCGCGCCAGGTAGCAGGGGTCGTGGTAGGTGACGCGCGTCCCCGTCAGCGGCGTCTGCAGGGCGATCACGCCGCGGGCGACGAGGTCGGCGAACAGCTCGGTGTAGTGGTACACCGGCTTGTCGAGGCCGAACTCCGGATACTCGTTGCGCAGGGTGTTGAGGGAGTGCGGGTCGGTGGTGAAGATCGCCTCGAAGTCGGCATCCGCGAAGGCGCTCAGATTCTGCTCGACCAGCATCTCGAACAAGCCCTCCTCGCCGATCCGGCGCACATCATTGCCGGAGTTGCGCTCGCCTTCGTAGAGCAGACCGAACGACACACCGGCGTCGTGCAGCACGCGCGCGACGGCCTGTGAGGTCAGTTGCGCGCGCCCGTCGAACGATGCGAAGTCGCCGACGAACCACACGTACTGCACGGGCTCCTTGCGCGCGTCCGGGATCTTGAAGTCGAGTCCCTTCGTCCAGCGGGCCCGCATACGGGCCGACTTGCCGAGCGAGTTGCCCTGGCCGGCGAAGTTCTGGAGCGTCTGCTGGAGCAGCGGGTCCATCTCGCCTTTGTCGACGAGGCTGCGGCGCATGTCGACGATCGTCGACACGTGCTCGATCCCGACCGGGCACGCCTCGACGCAGGCCATGCAGGTCGTGCACGACCACAGCACCTCGTCCGGGATCAGCGGCTCGTCGCCGTTGCCGTCGTACAACCGGTCGCGCAGGTCGAGGATCAGCTGCCGCGGCGCCAGAGGCGTGCCGGCGGCGGTGGCCGGGCACACGGCGGTGCAGCGGCCGCACTCGGTGCACGTGAACGCGTCGAGCACCTGCTTCCAGTTCAGATCGGCGACCGAGGCGACACCGATGCTCCCCGCGGCCGGGCGGTCGAGCGCGGCCACCGGCGCGGCCGGCACATGCGTGATCGCCAGCGGCCGCGCGACCTCCCGCGGCGGGAGCTTGGCGAAGAACAGGTTCGGGATCGCGGTGATGATGTGGAAGTGCTTGGTCAGCGGCAGCACGCACAGGAACACGAGCACGGTGACGTTGTGCAGCCACCAACCCGCCTCCGAGGACGCGTGGTCGTAGAGCAGGCCGCCGACCACGATGAAGAGGATGAAGAGGAGGATCAGGACCCCCTCCCAGTGCGGCTTGTCGCGATAGCGCTGCTCCGCGCGGCGCAGGCCGAACAGGCGCGGGGTGTGGGCGATCACGCGCCGGTAGAGCATGTAGAGCACGCCGACGGCGACGATCGCCTCGACGGCGTCGCGCGCCGCACCGAACGGCGGCCCGAGCAGCTCGCTGTCGCCGAACCCGGGCAGGCTCCAATCCGCGTCGAACGCCCGGCCGTACAGCGTGACCACCTGGATCATCAGGACGACGAAGCCCCAGAAGATCAGCGCGTGCATGATCCCGGCCGGCTGCTCGCCGGACAGGAACTTCCGCTGGCCGAGGCCGTAGACCGCGGCGCGTTTGAGGCGCTCGGGGATCCGGTCGAGCCGGGCGGCCGGTCGCGCCGCGAACAGGAGCCGCGCGCGGGCGGCGACGATCGCGGCGAAGACGATCAGCCCGAGCGCCAGCACGATCGGGAACGCGACGGGACTCATCCGCCCAGGGTCGCCGATCCGCGCGCGTCCCTCATCAGCCGCTTCCCGCGCCTCGACTGCGGATAGCTACGGAGTCGGCCGTGCGCGTCTGCGGCGCACGGGCGTCTCGGTATCCGGCGCGTCGATCACGACGGTGCGCGCGATGCGGTCGTGCAGGCCACGGCGGCGGTCGTCGAACAGCACCATGAAGTAGCCGGCCAGCAGCGGGATCGCGGCGAGGATCATGCCGATCAGGCGCACCAACCCGCGGCGCGTCCCGATGTGACCGCTTGTCGCGGCCGGTGCGAGTACCCGGAATCGCAGCATGCGCGCTCCCGGTGTCTGGCCGGTCGTCGACCAGAACGTCACGAAGTACGCCCCGGCCCACACCAGGAATGCGACGGCGCCAATCGCCGCAAGCGCGGTGTCGACCTTCGACGGGATCTGGAGAAGGTTCAGCGCGAGCGCGACGATCGCGGCGACGGCGAGGGCGGCGAGGTCGATGATGAGCGCGTCGATGCCGAACGCGAGCGCGCGCGTGACCAGGCCGGTGTAGTCCGCGGCCGGGCGCTCCGCCCTGCCGGTGACGATCTGGACGCGCGCGGCGGCGGCGGCCTGCGCCCGCGCCTCGGCGATCGCGTGCCCGTCGCCCGCGGGCGTGGCCGGCGCGAGCGGCGGCTCGTCGCCGGGCGGCAGGCCCTGGCCGAGTCCGGTTCCGGTCACGGACCGGCCGCCGGCGATGGCGGTGGTGGTGGCGGTGACGGTTCGGCGCGCGCGCGGCGCCGCAGCAGCCGCCGCGCGATGCGCTCGGCGATCGCGTCGGCCCGTCGCGTGCGCACGTTGACCTCGTCGGCGACCTCGTCGGCGAACCCGAGGCTCTGCTGGGTGATCGCCTCGGTCACCGCCGGGCTCTGAGCGATCTCGTCGACGAGGATCCACAACTCCTCGTTCTCCAGCAGCCGCGCGAACGCCTGATCGAGCAGCCGGCTGTCGATGACCTGGGCGACCGTTCGCTCCATCGCCGGGCTCTCGACGATCCGCGTGACCAGCCGCTCCATCCCCGGGCTCTCGAGGGCGTCGCCGACCAGCCGCTCCACCCGCGGGCTCTCAAGGGCGCGGGCGACGAGCCGGTCGGCGCCGGGGCTGTCGAGGACTTCAGCGACAAGCCGTTCGGCCCCGCGGCTCTCGACGGCCCGCATCGCGATCCGTCCGAGCTCCGGACCCTCGAGGATGCGCTCGGCGAGATGCTCGGCGCTGCCGCCGGCGAGAATGCGGTCGGCGAGCCGATCGGCGACGCCGGCGAGCAGCAGCTCGTCGACGATCCGCTCGATGACGGCGTGACGGGCGATGTCACGCGCCGCGGCATCGACCAGCGGCCCCGCCAGCGCGCGGTCGACCGCCCGCTCGGCAAGCGGGCTCTCCAACACGTGGTCGACGGCGCGCTCGGTGTACGGCGAGGCGATGACCGCGTCGATGACCGTCAGTGCGGCCTGGCCGGCGACCTCGCCGGCGCCTGCGCGTGCGCGACGTTCGAGCCGTCCCGCAGTTGCCACGGCGCCTTTGACCGGTCGCAGCGGCAGTTGCATCGCGTCGGAGACGAGCCGCGTCACCGCGCCGAAGGCCGACATCCGATCACCGTCGTCGCTCGATGCCATTCATCACTCGCGTCTTGCGTTGGCGAACTCCGACCATCAGGTGAGGCCGTGGTGGCGGTCGTCCGTTGTCGGCCAAGCATCGGCGAACCGCAAACGACACGCATCGCCCGATCGGGGTGACGCCCACACGTGTCCGTGCAACGGTCGATCGGTCCGTGAGGACCGACCGACTCGCAGAACCGCATCCGGAAAGCTGTTTGGCCGGGGTGGCAGCGTCCGCCCTCCGCCGCACCGTCGGCGCGGAGCTCTACGGATGGCGTGCGCGGGCGGCCGCGGTACCGTCGTCCGATGGCCCGCCGGCATTTCACCGTGGATCAGGCCCGCGACGTGGGCACAGCGCTCGGTATCGACTGGGCGGATGCGCCCTTCGACGTCGAGCAGTTCCGGGCCGGGTTGGACGTCGAGCTCGAGCATGGCGACCGAGACTTGTCAACCGATGTGACCGGGTCCGACCCCCTCGTCACAGGCAAGATCGCGCTCGCGCACCTGAATGAGTTCCCGGACTACTACACGCGCCTGGCGAGCATGGAAGCCGAGGCCGAGGCGTTCTGGCAGGGTCGCCGGTAAGCGCGGACGTCGGCTCGGGCCGGCGGAGCCGTGTCGGTACTTGCCCCGGATGAAGACCGCGTGGCTCCCCCGATGCCGGGAGTCGGCGCTCGGTCTAACGTCGAATCTGCCCTGCCCTCGGGGTTGCGGCAACGTGCCCGCCACGAGAGCGGCAGAAAGGAAGGACTAATGGCCACCACCCTCACCAACGGGACGACGAAGGCCGAGTCCGCCTCCACGCTCAGATACGGCACTCCGGAACGCGCGCCAGCCGGCGGCGGATGGCTGCTGTTCGCGGGCGTGATGTTCATGGTTTCGGCGACCCTCAACGTGATCTGGGGCATCGCAGCCGTATCGAACTCGCACTTCTTCGTCGCGGATGCGACGTTCATCCTGAGCGGCCTCAACACCTGGGGCTGGATCGCGATCGGCTTCGGAGCCCTTGAGGCCCTGGCCGTCGTGTCGATCTGGCGCGGTGGAGCGTTCGGCCGCTGGTTCGGGATCGTCGTCGCAGGTCTGGCAATCCCGATCGCGATGATGTCGATCCCGGCGTATCCGTTCTGGGCGCTGACGCTCGTCGCCATCGACGTCCTGATCATCTACGGCCTGGTCGCCTACGGAGGCAAGCCGGAGCTGACGTCCTAGCCGTCAGCCAAGCCGGTCACGGGCGGCCTCTCAGCGGCCGCCCGTACCGCACCGGCGGAATCGGCCACGGCGAGACCTTAAGGAAGCGGTGATATTCTCGGTTACAACGACCGAGTGACGTAGCCGCCCACCATCGCCCTTCCCGCCACATACGGGAGCCGGGCCGGGCGGTGCTCGTGAGTGTCGAACACCCCTTTGGGGGTGGGCTATCCCTGTGCTACTTTGCCTGGTCGCGCCAGTATGCCTTCGGGGCGATCCGCGCACGTCGCCCGCTCCACTCCGATCTCCGAGGAGTCGCCGTCTTGGCTTCCGTTGATGCTTCCCGCACGCGCCGCACGTTCGCGCGCCTCGACAAGTCGATCGAAGTTCCGAACCTGATCGACATCCAGAAGAAGTCCTTCGACTGGTTGGTCGACCCTGAAGGGGGTGGGCTGCGGGAGACGATCGACGACATCTCGCCGATCGAGGACTACACCGGCAACCTGGCCGTGCAGTTCGGCGAGTTCCATTTCGATCCGCCGGTGGCGTCGTTGGAGGAGTGCCGTGAGAAGGACCTCACGTATGCGCGTCCGCTGACCGTGACGGTCGGGTTCATCAATCGTGAGACGGGCGAGATCCGCGAGCAGTCGGTGTTCATGGGCGACTTCCCGTGGATGACCGAGCGCGGCACGTTCGTCATCAACGGCACCGAGCGCGTGGTCGTCACACAGCTCGTGCGTTCCCCGGGCGCGTACGTCATGGAGCCCAAGGATCCGGAGAAGCAGGTCTTCGTCGCGACCTTGATGCCGGCGCGCGGTTCGTGGCTGGAGCTGGAGATCGACAAGAAGGGCCGCGTCTACGTCCGTATCGACCGCAAGCGCAAGCTGCCGGTCACGGTGCTCCTGCGTGCGATGGGCTACAGCACCGACGAGGAGATCCTCAAGCTGTTCGACGAGTCGCTCTACATCCGCAACACGATCGAGGCGGACACCGACGTCACGCGTTCGGAAGAGGGCGCGCTGATCGAGCTGTTCAAGAAGCAGCGTCCGGGCGAGCCGCCGTCGGTCGACAACGCGCGCGCGCTGCTGCACACGCTGTTCTTCGATCCCAAGCGCTACGACCTCACGCGCGTGGGCCGCTACAAGCTCAACTCGCGCCTCGGCCTGGACATCGATCTCGAGACCCGGGTCCTCACGCACGACGACATCATCGCCCTGGTCAAGGAGCTCGTCCGGCTCCCGATGATCCTCGGCATCTCCGAGGAGGCCGACGAGGACCTCAAGGACTACGCCGCGGAGGCGATGAGCCGTCCGCGCGAGGCGGTCGAGGAGCACCTGGATGAGTACGAGCACTTCGGCAACCGGCGACTGCGCACGGTCGGCGAGCTGATCCAGGAGGCGTTCCGGATCGGGCTGTACCGCATGGAGCGTGTCGTCCGCGAGCGCCTCACGACCGAGGACGCGGACACGGTCACCCCGCAGACGATCATCAACATCCGCCCGGTCGTCGCGGCCCTGAAGGAGTTCTTCGGGTCCAGCCAGCTGTCGCAGTTCATGGACCAGACGAACTCGCTCTCGGGCCTCACGCACCGGCGGCGCCTGAACTCCCTCGGCGCCGGCGGCCTCACGCGCGAGCGCGCGCCGATCGAGGTTCGCGACGTGCACCCGACGCACTACGGCCGGATGTGCCCGATCGAGACGCCGGAGGGGCCGAACATCGGCCTGATCGGGTCGCTGTCCTCGTACGCCCAGATCTCCGAGTACGGCTTCGTGACGACGCCCTACCGCGTGGTGAAAAAAGGGACGGTCACCGACGAGATCGTGCACATCGACGCCAGCCAGGAGCAGGAGCGCCTGATCGCGCAGGCCAACGAGCCCGTCGACGCCAAGGGCAAGCTGCAGGGCGACAGCATCCTCTGCCGCACCCAGGCCGGTCAGTACGTCTATGTCGAGCCGGCGGCGGTGGACCTGATCGACGTCTCGCCGGAGCAGATCTGGTCGGTGGCGACGGCGATGATCCCGTTCCTCGAGCACGATGACGCGAATCGTGCGTTGATGGGTTCGAACATGCAGCGTCAGGCGGTGCCGCTGCTCAAGACCGACGCGCCGTTGGTCGGCACCGGGATGGAGCGCCGCGCGGCGCTCGACACCGGCGACGTCCTGCTGGCCCGCAACGCCGGGACCGTCGATTTCGTGGACGCGACCCAGATCGTCGTCGCCACCGAGGACGGGCGTGACGAGTACGACCTGCAGAAGTTCATGCGCTCGAACCAGGGCACGCTGATCCACCAGAAGCCGCTGATCCGTTCCGGTCAGGAGGTGAAGGCGGGCGATGTGCTGGCCGACGGCTCGGCGTCTGACCTGGGTGAGATGGCGCTCGGGAAGAATCTGATGGTCGCGTTCATGTCGTGGGAGGGCTACAACTTCGAGGACGCGATCATCCTGTCCGAGCGGCTGGTCAAGGACGACGAGTTGACCTCGATCCATATCGAGGAGTACGAGGTCGACGCCCGCACGACCAAGCTGGGTGATGAGGAGATCACGCGCGATATCCCGAATCGCAGCGAGGAGTCGTTGCGCAATCTCGACGATCGCGGGATCGTGCGGATCGGCGCTGAGGTGCAGTCCGGCGATCTGCTGGTCGGCAAGGTCACGCCCAAGGGTGAGACCGAGCTCACGGCGGAGGAGAAGCTGATCCGGGCGATCTTTAAGGAGAAGGCGCGCGAGGTCCGCGACACGTCACTGAAGGTGCCGCACGGCGAGGGTGGTGTGGTGATCGACGTCAAGACGTTCTCGCGCGCCGCCGGTGACGATCTGTCGCCGGGCGTCAATGACCTGGTGCGGGTGTTTGTGGCCAAGAAGCGCAAGATCGCCGAGGGCGACAAGCTCGCGGGCCGGCATGGCAACAAGGGCGTGATCTCAAAGATCGTGCCGGAGGCCGACATGCCGTTCCTTGAGGACGGGACGCCGGTTGACGTGATCCTGAACCCGCTGGGTGTGCCGAGCCGGATGAACATCGGCCAGATCCTGGAGACCCATCTGGGCTGGGCGGCGGCGCAGGGCTGGTATGACGACGGCACCGAGGCCTACAAGAACTCGCGCACCGACAACAACCGCGTCTACGTCGCGACCCCGGTGTTCGACGGCGCGACCGTCGCCGACGTCGACCACGCGCTGGTCCACTGGCAGAAGGAGCACACCGGCGCCATCCGCATGGACGTCGACGAGAAGCGGCGGCCCGGCGAGCAGGCCTCCGGGAAGGTCCAGCTCTTCAACGGGCGTTCCGGTGAGCCGTTCGAGAAGCAGGTCACCGTCGGCTACATGTACATCCTCAAGCTGCTGCATCTGGTGGATGACAAGATCCACGCGCGTTCGACCGGCCCGTACTCGCTGGTCACCCAGCAGCCGCTGGGCGGCAAGGCGCAGTTCGGCGGCCAGCGCTTCGGCGAGATGGAAGTCTGGGCGCTGGAAGCCTACGGCGCCGCGTACACGCTGCAGGAGATGCTGACCATCAAGTCCGATGACACCGTCGGGCGCGTGAAGGCCTACGAGGCGATCGTCAAGGGCGAGAACATCGCCGAACCATCGATCCCGGAATCCTTCAAGGTCCTGCTCAAGGAGATGCAGTCCCTCGCGCTCGACGTCAACGTCGTCTCCGAGGAAGGCACGCGCGCCGAGATGGGCGACGAGGACGACGACCTCCTACGCGCGGCGGAGGAGCTCGGCATCGACCTCTCCGGGGTCCGCGCCACCGACGGCCAGGCCGCGGATGAGACGGAGGACCTCGAGATCGACGAGGGCGAAGAGGGCCAGACCGACGACGACGAGGCCACGGATGCCGGCTACATCGAGGCCGACGTGGCCGACGTGGCCGAGGCGGACGTCGAGGAGACGACCGAGTAACTCACGCCCGCGCATTTGGTCCCGGCGACGATCGTCTCGCGACCGTTTACAGATGTTGAAAAAGCCGTGAGGGGTGAGAGCCTGTAGCAGGGTGAGTTCACCCTGATCACGACCGGAAGGAAGCCGGATGACTGAGATCGCGCCGGCGGACGCGCCTCCGCGCCTGACGGACTACGAGGCCGAGTGCGCGACGTTCCGGATCGAGGTCCCGGAGCGCTTCAACGCCGTTATCGACATCGTCGAGCGGTGGGCGTCTGAGGCGCCGGAGGACATGGCCCTCGTCTCGCTAAACGGGCAGGGTGGCGTCGTGGCGGAGCAGACGGTGGCGGATCTGGCGCGAGAGTCGCGGCGCGCGGCGCGCGCGATGATGGCGCTCGGGATCCAGAAGGCCGATCCGGTGTTCGTGATGCTCCCGCGCGTGCCGGCCTGGTACTCGGCGGTGCTCGGTGCGATCCGGATAGGCGCGGTCCCGATGCCAGGGACGAACCAGCTGACGTCGCGCGACATCGCGTATCGCTTGCGCAGCGCCGACTCAGTCGTGGCCGTCACGGACGCCGCCGGCGTCGAGAAGATCGACGCGATCGAGGATCCGCCGGCGAGCCTGCGTCACCGGATCGCGTGGGGTGGCGGCACGGATGGCTGGGAGGACCTCGACGCGCTCATGGACGCCGCTGGCGATGGTAAGACGCCGGCCTCGCCGACCGGGCGGGACGACCCGATGTTCCTTTATTTCACCAGCGGCACGGTCAGCCACGCGAAGATGGTGCTGCAGCCCTCCTCCTATGGGCTCGGGCACATCGGAACGGCGCGGTTCTGGCAGGACCTGCGCCACGGGGACCGGCATTGGACCGTCACCGACACGGGCTGGGCGAAGGCGGCGTGGGGTGGCTTGTTCGGCCAGTGGCACGAGCGGGCCACGGTGGTGCAGGTCGCGCTGGGCAGGCCGGACACCGACACGATCCTCTCCATCCTGGGCCGCGCGCGCATAACGTCGTTCTGCGCGCCGCCGACGCTTTACCGGCTGCTCATCCAAGCGGATCTCGGCAAGTACGAACTGCCGCACCTGCGCCACTGCACGAGCGCGGGCGAGCCGCTCAACCCCGAGGTGATCAAGGTTTGGCGGGACGCTACCGGGCTGACGATCCACGACGCCTACGGGCAGACCGAGACGACCTGCCTGATCGCCAACTACCGCGCCGTTCCCGTCCGGCCGGGGTCGATGGGCAAGCCGATCCCCGGCTACGAGGTCGACGTCCTCGACGACGACGGCCGGCCCGCGCCAGACAACACGGTCGGCGACGTCGCCGTGCGCTGCGAGCCGGTGCGCCCGGTTGGACTCTTCGACGCCTACCACCGCGACCCGGAGGCCACCGCGGCCCGCTTTCGGGACGGCTGGTACTACACCGGCGACAAGGCGTGGCGGGACACCGACGGTTACTTCTGGTTCGAGGGCCGCGACGACGACGTCATCACGTCGTCCGCCTATCGGATCGGGCCGTTCGAGGTCGAGTCCGCGCTGCTCGAGCACCCCGCCGTCGCGGAGGCCGCGGTCGTCGGGAAGGACGACCCGCAGCGCACGCAGATCGTCACCGCCTATTGCGTCCTCGCCGCCGGCTACGCGCCGGGCGACGACCTGGCCGCTGAGCTGCAGGACCACGCCAAGCGCCTGACGGCCCCGTACAAGTACCCGCGCGAGATCCACTTCGTGAGCGAGCTCCCGAAGACCGTGAGCGGCAAGATCCGCCGATCGGAGCTGCGCGAGCGCCTGCGCGAGGGGGCCGGCTAGCGTCGGCAGATACGTCAGCCGTCAGCAACGGTCAGTCGGGCATGCTTGCGGTGTGCGCCTTAGCGTTCTCAGCGACCTGCACCTCGAGCGAGGCGCTGGGCTCCCATCCGCCCCCGAGGCCGACATTCTGGTCTTGGCCGGCGACATCGGAACCGGAGTGGCCGGGTTGCGAGCGGTGGCGGCCTGGTGGCGCGAGCGCCCGATCATCTACGTGTCAGGCAACCACGAGCCGTACGGCGATGGGCTGCCGAATCTCACCGGCCAGCTGCGAATCGCTGCGACTGCGTTCCAGGGTCGTGTCCACGTGCTTGAGCGAGACGAGGCCGTGATCGGCGGCGTCAGATTCCTCGGCTGCACGCTATGGAGCGACTTCGAGGTCGGCAGCGCGGAGGAGCGCGACACGGCGATGGCGATCTGCGGTGAGCTCGTCAATGACTACGAGCACATCGCGTGGACCCCAGAGGCGCGCACGCTTCGGCCGGACGACACCCTGCACCTGCATCGGATCAGCCGCCGATGGCTGGAGCAGCGCCTCAGCGTGCGTCACGACGGCCCGACGGTCGTGGTCACTCACCACGGGCCACTGCCCCCGCGCGATCTGCCGAAGGACCGCCTGTGGCGGGCCCTCGCCGGCGCCTTCGTCAGCGACCTCACCGGTCTGATGTGCGCCGACCGGACCGCATTGTGGATCCACGGGCATACGCACCGCCGTATCGACGTCGCGGTGCGAGGCACGCGGGTGGTGAGCAATCCGCGTGGCTACCCGCATGAGCCTGTCGAAGGGTTCGATCCGGCGCTGACACTCGAGTTGTGAGCGACCGCACGCCACGGGATTCCACGGATGACTTCCGCGGAGGAACGCGGGAGGCTCCGGGGTTCCGGACCATAAGGGAGATGCCCGCGTGGAGCGGGGTGATCGGGAAGGTGGACTCGTGACCGCCGGGCGACGCACGAAGGTCATCACCGCCGAGGCGGCCGTACGGTTGATCCTCGACGGTGACACGCTGGCGGTCGCGGGGTTTGTCGGGGTCGCGGTTCCGGAGCGGCTCCTCGTCGCGCTCGCCGAGCGCTTCGAGGAGACGACCACGCCGCGCGGGCTGACGCTCCTGTTCGCTGCCGGGCAGGGAGACGGCGGCGACCGGGGCCTCAACCACCTCGCCCGCGAAGGCCTGATCCGGCGCGCCATCGGCGGGCACTTCGGGTTCGTCCCGGCACTCGGCGCCCTGGCATTGGACGGACGGATCGAGGCCTATTGCCTGCCGCAGGGCGTCGTTTCGCACTTGTATCGTGAGACGGCCGCGGGGCGCCCTGGCCTTATCACGCGCGTCGGCCTCGGCACGTTCGTCGATCCGCGCATGGACGGCGGTCGGATGAACACCGCGTCGACCGAAGAGGTGGTGCGGCTCGTCGAGCTCGACGGCGAGGAGTACCTGTTCTACCCGCGCCGCCGGATCGACGTGGCGTTCCTGCGGGGCACGACCGCCGACGAGGGCGGCAACGTGACGATGGAGCGCGAGGCCGCCACGCTGGACGCGCTTTCGATGGCGCAGGCGGCCAAGAACTCGGGAGGGATCGTGCTCGTGCAGGTCGAGCGGGTCACGACCCGTCATGTGCTCGCGCCCAGCGAGGTCCGCATCCCGGGCGTCCTCGTCGACGGCGTCGTCGTCGCCGGTGGAACCGCCGCGCACATGCAAACGTTCGCGGAGGCCTACAACCCCTCGTACGTCGGCGGGGTCCGAGTCGCGCAGGAGGCGCCGAGCGCGGCCTCACTGGACGTGCGCAAGGTGATCGCGCGCCGCGCGGCGATGCTGCTGAAGACCAACTCGGTCGTGAACCTCGGGGTCGGGATCCCGGAAGGCATCGCGACGGTCGCCGAGGAGGAGGGCATCCTCGACCGGATCACGCTCACCGTCGAGGCCGGCGCGATCGGCGGCGTACCGGCCGGCGGCCTGAGCTTCGGTGCGGCCGCGAACCCGCAGGCGATCGTCGACCAGGGCCACCAGTTCGACTTCTACGACGGCGCCGGATTGGACCAGGCGTTCCTCGGGATGGCGGAGACCGACCGCCACGGCAACGTGAACGTCAGCCGCTTCGGCCGGCGGCTCGCCGGCGCCGGCGGCTTCATCAACATCACCCAGTCCGCTCGCAGCCTGTTCTTTCTCGGAACCTTCACCGCCGGCGCCGATATAGCGGTCGGCGGCGGCCGGCTGAATATTCGCCGCGACGGCGCGGTGGCGAAGTTCGTCGGGCACGTCGGGCAGGTCACCTTCGGCGGCGAGCGGGCCCGCGCCGAGGGCCGACCCGTGCTGTTCATCACCGAGCGCTGCGTCCTGCGGCTGTGCGACGACGGCCTCGAGCTGATCGAGATCGCGCCCGGAGTCGACCTCGACCGCGACGTGCTGGGCCGCATGGACTTTCGCCCCCGGATCGCACCCGATCTGCGGCTGATGGACGCGGCGATCTTCACCGACACGCCGCTCGGTCTCGGCGAGCGCTCGCCGATCACGCTCGACGCCCGCTTCGACTACGACGCGGACCGTAATCTCGTGCTCATCAACTTCGAGGACCTCACGCTGGACGAGCCCGACAACGTCGAGGCGCTCGCCGCGTTCCTCCGCCGCCGCCTGCAGGAGCTCGGGCGCCGCGTGCGCCTCATCGTCAACTACGACAACTTCGAGCTGGGACGCGCGGCCGCGCCGCGCTTCTTCCAGATGGTCCACGAGCACGAGCAGCGTTACTGCGAGTCCTCGACGGCCTACTCCACCGACGCGTTCCTGCGCCGTGAGCTCGGGCGCGCGTTCACCGAGGCCAAGCTCTCCCAGCCGATCTATCGCAGCTTCGAGGAAGCCAGCGACGCCCTCGCGCGTCAGTCCTGGTCCCGCAGCGAGCCGATGCCCAGCGTCGACGTGGGTGCGGGCGGCAACGCCTCGCCCGCGTCGGCCTCGGCTTCCTCGGCGGGTGGCTCCGCCAGGTCTTCCAGCATGCCCGCGGTGGGCACGAAGAACGTCGTCCCGGTGACGGCGGTCGAGAAGTCGAGCAGCCGGTCGTAGGCGCCCGGGGGCACACCGACGAACATCCGCTCGAGCATCTGCTCGATCACCCCGAGCCGGGCGGCGTAGCCGATGAAGTAGGTGCCGAACTCGCCCGCGCCCGGGCGCCCGAACGGCATGTTGTCGCGGAGGATGGCCAGCTCGCCGCCGGCGCCGTCGTCGATCGTCGACAGCGTCTTGTGGGACTTGCGCGGCGCGTCATCGTCGTCGAGCTCGATGTTGTCGATCTTCGTCCGGCCGATGATCGCCTCCTGCTCCTCCGTCGACAGTGCCGCCCAGCCACCCATGTCGTGCAGGTACTTCTGGACGACGACATAGCTGCCGCCGGCGAAGTCGGGGTCGGCGTCGGCACCGATCAGCGCCGCGTCGGGCAGCTCGGCGCCGGTCGGGTTGGCCGTGCCGTCGACGAAGCCGAGCAGGTCGCGGGCGTCGAAGTAGCGGAAGCCGGTCGTCTCGTCGATCACCCGGGCGGCGTCGCCGATGAGGTCGAGCAGCTGGCGCTCGAGCTCGAACGTCATGTCCTCGCGCTCGGCGCGCACGTGGAAGAGCAGGTCCCCGGGCGTCGACGGCGCGGTGTGCACCGGGCCGTCGATCGCGGCAAACGGACGCAGATCCGCCGGCCGGCGGCCCGGCGACAGGCGATCCCACAAGGCCGAGCCGATCCCCACGACGCACGACAGCCTCCCTCCCAGATCCCGGAAGCCGACGTTCTTGACAAGGTCGCCGATCGCACCCAGCACGTCGCGGATACCGGCCAGATCGGCGTCACGCTCGCCGGCGGCCATCACGAGGAAGACCGCCGAGCGCGACAGTGGCGCCTCGACGCTCTGGGCGTCGATCGGGACGCGCTCCCAGGCTCCGTGCTCCATGACCGCGATGTTCGCACGCGTGAGGACGAGCCGCAGATCACCCGAGTCGGGTGAATCCGACCACGGCTGCCGCGGTTAGCGTCAGCACATGGCGGTCGAAACGTTCAGCGTCGACGCGGGCTCGTTCCTCGCGATCGTGGGGGCAGCGGCGATCGCAGGAACGGTTTCGGCGATCGTCGGCGCGCGCGGCCTGTTCGTCCCCGTGGTCGTTCTCGAGCTCGTCCTGGGGGTGGTGATCGGGCCGCAGGTCCTCGATCTCGCGCAAGTGGACACGTTCACGGAGTTCTTCTCCGATCTCGGTCTGGGCATGTTGTTCTTCTTCGCCGGTTACGAGATCGACATCGAGCGGATCCGCGGGCAGCCGCTGCGGATCGCGCTGCTGGGCTGGGCGATGTCGCTGGCGATCGCGTACACGCTGGGTGGGATATTCGCGGCGTTCGGCGTGGTCGTGTCGCTGATCTACGTCGGGTCGGCGCTCGCGACGACGGCGATCGGCACGCTGATCCCTGTGCTCTCCGACACGGGAGAGCTGCGCACGGAGTTCGGCAAGTACCTGCTCGCGGCCGGTGCGGTCGGCGAGTTCGGGCCGATCATGCTGCTGACGCTCGTGCTCTCGACCCAGAACGAGCTGCACAACGCGCTGATCCTGATCGCCTTCGTCGGTCTGGCGGTGCTCGTCGCCGTGCTGGCGGTGCGTTCGGCCGGGCGGACGATCCCGATGCTGGAGCGGACGATCGAGACGAGCTCGCAGCTCGGCGTGCGCTGGATCGTCGTGCTCGTGTTCGCGTTGGCGCTACTCGCGAACGAGCTGGGGCTCGACCTGCTGCTGGGCGGGTTCGCCGCGGGCCTGATCACCCGGCAGGTGCTCGCGACGCGGGAGATCCCGGTGTTCGACTCCAAGCTGACCGCGGTCGCGTTCGGTGTCTTCATCCCGTTCTTCTTCGTGGTGAGCGGGATGCGCTTGGACGTGGACGCGCTGTTCGGGAGCCCATCGGGCGTCGCGAAGCTGGCGATCTTCTTCGTGCTGTTCCTGGTCGTGCGCGGCACTCCGGCCCTGCTGCTCTACCGCCGCGTGCTGCCGTTGCTGCAGGACCGGATGGCGCTCGCACTGTTCAGCGCGACGCAGCTGCCGCTTGTGGTGGCGATCACGACCGTGGCGGTCCGTGGCGGTCACATGCAGTCGGCGACGGCCGCGGCGCTCGTCGGCGCCGGCGCGCTCTCGACGCTCGCCGGCCCGCTGCATGGCCTGCACATGCGTAAGGTCGCGGCGGAACGGCGCGCGGCCGCACCACCTGCCGACGAGGTGCCGGTCGCGACGTGAGCCACGGGGCGGCTCACCATCAGGTCCGGGCCGCCGGCCGCCTCTTCCGACTCCGGATCCGGCTGGCGTCGGCGATGTGGGTACCGGTGCTGGCGGCGAACGTGGTCGCCGTCGTGCTCGCCATCGGCCTGCCGCTGCTCGACGAGCAGCTCGGCGACGAGCATGCGCTGCCGCTGACGGTCGCATCGGCGCAGGCGATCTTCGGGGCGCTCGCGGGCGGGATGATCACCTTCACCGGGATCGTGTTCTCGGCCGTCTTCGTCGCCGCCCAGATCCAGACGTCGTCGTATTCCCCGAGGCTCGCTGCACGGCTGCGGCGCGACCCGATCGTCATCGCCGGGCTCGCACTGCCGACCGCGACCGCGATCTACTCGCTGTTCGCGCTCGCGGCGATCGGCCGCCAGGCGAGCGAGTCGGACCGCGACTTCCTCCCCACCGCCACCGTGCTGTGCGGGCTGCTGCTCGCGCTGGTCACGCTCGGCACGTTCGTGGCGCTCGTGCAGCGAGCGTTCGAGAGCACGCAGATCGGAGGCATTCTGCGCGGGCTGATGCGGCGCGGTTATGCGGTGATCGAGGACGTCCACCCGCGCGACGCTCCGCACACCGACGCCGCCGCTCCGCTCCGTGCGAACGACATCGACGCGACCGAGATCACGCACCCGGGGCCACCGGCCGTCATCGCTGCCATCGATCGTGCCGCGCTGCTGCGACTCGCGGACCAGACGAGCGGCTTCGTGACCGTCGTGCCGGCGGTCGGGGAGTATCTCACGCCGGCCCGGGTGGTGCTGCGGATCGCAGGCGCACGGACAGACCCGGACCTGGCGCTCGCGCAACGCGTCTTCGTGCTCGCCCGTCAGCGCACCGTCGACCAGGACCCCGCCTTCGCGCTGCGGATGCTCGTCGACATCGCGATCCGCGGGCTCTCGCCCGCGATCAACGACCCGACGACGGCGGTGCAGGCCCTCGATCGCATCGAGGCGCTCCTGATCGAGCTTGCCCTGCGCCATCCTGGACCGTCGGTCGTCGTCGACGGTGACGGGATCCCGCGCGCGATCATCCAGGCCCCCCGCTGGGCCACGTATATGGAGCTCGGGCTGATGGAGGTCCGCCGTTACGGCGCCTCGTCACCGCAGATCGTCCGGCGCCTCAACGCGCTCTACGACGTGCTCGACGGAGTCGTGGACGACAGCGAGCGGCCGCGAATCGCGCTTGAGCGCCGCCTCCTCCAAGCGGCGGCCGCGGACCACTTCGCGGACCCCGAGGAGCGCGCGATCGTCGCGCGCCCCGACCGGCTCGGGCTCGGCGGCGCGTGATCGCCCCGAACCGATCCGCACCCGCGCGCGTACCGCACGGAAATGCGGTACGAAGCTGACGCATACTGGCTCAGTGCACCGGGGCACGGGGAGATCCGGCCCGTGGTACTGCCCGCGCCGGGGCGTGGCGACGTCATGGTCCGCACGCTGCGGTCCGGCGTCAGCCGCGGCACCGAGACGCAGGTGTTCCGTGGCGCCGTGCCGCCACGCGCGCCGTTCCAGGAAGGTGACTTCCCGGGGCCGGTCAAATACGGCTACCTGAACGTCGGCGCCGTCGAGCACGGGCCGCCGGAGCTGCGCGGCCGGACCGTCTTCTGCCTGTACCCGCACCAGACGGCGTATGTCGTTCCAGCCGGCGCCGTGACGGTCGTGCCCGAGGGCGTGCCGCCCGCGCGCGCCGTGCTCGGCGGCACCGTCGAGACCGCCGTCAACGCGTTGTGGGACGCGCCGCCGCTGGTCGGCGACCGCGTCGCCGTCGTCGGCGCCGGCATGGTCGGCTGCTGCGTCGCGCGCCTGCTCGCCCGCTTCCCCGGCGTCGAGGTCACGCTCGTCGACGTCGACACGTCGCGGGCCGACATCGCAGCCGCGCTCGGCACCGGATTCGCACGGCCAGAGGACGCCGCCGGCGATCGCGACCTCGTGGTCCACGCGAGCGCGACGTCGGCCGGGCTCCAGCGCTCGCTCGAGCTGCTCGCGCCCGAAGGCACCGTGCTCGACCTCAGCTGGTACGGCGACACGGAGGTACAGCTCTCGCTCGGCGGCGCGTTCCACGCGGGCCGCCTCGGGCTGCGCGCCAGCCAGGTCGGCACGGTGTCACCGGCACGGAGTGCGCGACGCACGACGGCCGACCGGCTGGCGCTCGCGCTCGACCTGTTGCGCGATCCGGCGTTCGACGTGCTCGTGACCGGCGAGTCGCGCTTCGCCGAGCTGCCCGACGTCATGGCGAGCCTCGCGTCGGGCAGCCTTCCGGCGCTCTGCCACACCATCACCTACGAAGGGGCGTAGCGCGGTGTTCAGCGTGACGGTCCGCGACCACATGATGATCGCCCACAGCTTCCGCGGTGAGGTGTTCGGGCCCGCGCAGCGCCTGCACGGCGCGACCTTCGTCGTCGATGCCATGTTCCGGCGTGCGACCCTCGACGCCGACGGCATCGTGGTCGACATCGGCCGGGCCGCCGATGCGCTGCGCGAAGTGGTGGGCGAGCTCAACTACCGCAACCTCGACGAGGAGCTCGACTTCGCCGGCATGAACACGACCACCGAGGCGCTCGCCAAGGTCGTCGCGGACCGCCTCGCGGATCGGCTCGGCGATGCGGAGCTGGACGGACTCGTGGTGACCCTGCACGAGTCCCATGTCGCGTGGGCGAGCTACGAGCGGCCGCTGTGATGGAGGTCCACCTGATCGTGCCCGAGGGCATCGACGACCCGGCGCGGCCGAGCGGTGGCAACACCTACGACCGCCGCGCCGCCCGGGGCCTCGCCGATCTCGGCTGGGTCGTGCACGAGCACGACATCTCCGCGCTCGCATGGATCCCCGACGGCGCCGTGGTGCTGCTGGACGGGCTCATCGCTTCACCGTCTCCCGACGTGCTCGTGCCGCACGCCCGCCGGCTGCGGCAGGTGGTGCTGATGCACATGCCGATCGACGACGCGCGCGAGCACGCGGTGCTCGAGGCCGCGACCGCCGTGATAACGACCAGCGACTGGACGCGGCGGCGACTGGGCGAGGTGCACGGGTTGCCGGCCGAGCACGTGCATGTGGCCGAGCCCGGCGTCGACATCGCCGATCTTGCGCCCGGAACCACGACCGGCGAAGCACTGCTGTGCGTCGCGGCGGTGACGCGCCACAAGGGACACGACGTACTGCTCGACGCGCTCGCGACCGCGGCAGAGCTGCCGTGGCGGTGCACCTGCGTCGGCAGCCTCGACCGCGACCCGGAGTGGGCCGACCGCGTGCGCGACCACGGGCTCGGCGACCGAGTGGACTTCACGGGCGCGCGCACGGGCCGGGACCTCGACCGCACGTATGCCGCCGCTGACCTGCTCGTGCTCGCGTCGCGCGCTGAGACATACGGCATGGTCGTCACCGAAGCGCTGGCGCGCGGCGTGCCGGTTGTCGCAGCCGACGTCGGTGGCGTGCGCGAGGCGCTCGGGGCGGGCGGACTGCTCATCCCGCCCAGCGACCCGATGGCGCTCGGCGTCGCGCTCCGCGCGTGGCTCGAAGACGCCGCGCTGCGTCAGCGGCTGCGGCAGGCCGCGCGGGAGCGACGCGCGACGTTGCGCCCGTGGTCGGCCACCGCGGCCGACATCGCCGGTGTCCTCGCCGGCGCGGCGCAAGACGTCGTGGCGGGAGCGGCGCGATGAGCGTCCTCGTCAGCCCGGCGTGGCTCCACCTGCGCGAGGGCGCCGACGCGGCGGCACGCTCGACCGAGCTCGCCGACCGCCTCGCGCGGCACCTCCCCGCGGGCCCGCTCGAGATCCACGACCTCGGCGGCGGCAGCGGATCGATGGGCCGGTGGCTCGCACCGCGGCTGCCCGCGGCACAGCACTGGGTGGTACACGACCGCGACCCGGACCTGCTGGCGCTTGCCGTCGCCGACCCGCCGGATGGAGCCACGGTCGAGGCCAGGCTGTCCGAGATCGGCGCCCTCGAGGACCTCGCCGGCGCCGACCTCGTCGTCGCCTCGGCGCTGCTCGACATCCTCACCGCCGACGAGCTGCGCGCGATGCTCGTCGCGTCCGCGGGCCGGCCGATGCTGTTCGCGCTGACCGTCGCCGGTCGCGTGACCCTGGCCCCGGCCGAGCCGCTCGACGCGCGCTTCACGGCGGCTTTCAACGACCACCAGCGCCGGGGCGGTCTGCTCGGCCCGGACGCCATCGGCGCGGTGAACGGTGCGATCGTCCGGCCCAGCCCCTGGCACCTCGACGCGGCGCACGCCGACCTGATCGTCGAGTGGCTGGACGGCTGGGTCGCCGCGGCGTGCGCGCAGGAGCCTGCGCTGGGCGCCGACGCCGGCGACTACCGGCAGCGACGCCTCGCACAGCTCGCTGCCGGCGAGCTCGCGGTCACCGTCGACCACGCCGACCTGCTGGTGTTGCCGTGACGACCGCGGTGCTCGCTCGTCGCCGCGCCCCGAGCCGCCGCGCCGTGTCCCTCGCGATTGCCGCCGGAACGCTCGCCGTCGTGGTCTGGCAGGTGGGCACGGGTCCCTTCCTCGACGGCCTGCGGACGGTCAACGGGGGCGCGCTCGCGGCCGCGTTCGGCCTCGCCGTGCTGACCACGGTGTGCTGCGCGTGGCGCTGGCGGGTCGTGGCCCACGGCCTCGGCATCCAGTTGCCGCTCGGCACGGCCGTCGCCGCCTACTACCGCTCGCTCTTCCTCAACGTCACGCTGCCCGGCGGCGTGGTGGGCGACGTCCACCGCGGCATCAGTCACGGTCGCGACACCAGCGATGTCGCCCGCGGCCTGCGCGCCGTCGCGTGGGAGCGCTCGGCGGGACAGGTCGTGCAGGTGGTCCTCACCGTCGGTGTCCTGCTGGTCGCCCCGTCGCCCGTGCGCGGGTCGATGCCGCTGATCGCCCTTGCCGTCCTCGGCGGCGCGGCCGGCGTGGTCCTGGTGGGGCGCGCGCCGCGGTGGCGCGCAGCGCTGGTGCGCGAGCTGCGCAGTGGGCTGCTCGCGCGGCGAGCGTGGCCGGCCGTCGCGGTCGCGTCGGCGCTGATCGTCGCGGGCCACGCGGTCACGTTCGTGATCGCCGCGCACACCGCGGGGGCGACCGCGCCGGCGTCGCAGATCCTGCCGCTGGCGCTGCTGGTGCTGGCCGCCGGTGCGCTCCCCAACATCGGCGGTTGGGGCCCGCGCGAGGGCGTGACGGCGTGGGCGTTCGCCGCCGCCGGCCTCGGCGCCTCACGCGGGGTCGCCACCGCGGTCGTCTACGGCGTGATGGTGTTCGTCGCCAGCCTGCCGGGCGCCCTCGTCCTGATGACGAGCTGGGTGCGCCGTGTCTGAACGCCCGTACACGATGCTGAGCTGCAGCGTGTCGCTCGACGGCTATCTCGGCGACCGCACGCCACGTCTCGCGCTGTCCAACGACGCCGACTTCCGGCGCGTCGACGAGGTGCGCGCTTCATGCGACGCGATCATGGTCGGCGCGGCCACCGTGCGCACCGACAACCCGCGGCTGCTCGTCCGCTCGCCGGCCCTTCGTGACGAGCGCGAGGCGCGCGGGCTTGAGGCGTCGCCGATGAAGATCACGGTGACGGATCGCGTGAACCTCGACGCGCGCTCGAACTTCTTCACCACCGGCGAGGCCGAGAAGCTCGTCTACACCTCGAGCCGGCACGTCCCCGACGCCCGCGAGCGGCTCGGTCCCGTGGCGACGATCGTGGACGGCGGCCGGCGCGTGCAGATGCGCCGGCTCAGCGAGGACCTGGCCGACCGTGGCGTGGAACGGCTGATGGTCGAGGGCGGCGGGATCGTGCACACGCAGTTCCTGGCCGACGACCTCGTCGACGAGCTGCAGCTCGTCGTGGCGCCGTTCTTCGTCGGCGACTCGAGCGCTCCGCGCTTCGTGAGCGACGGGCGCTTCCCGTGGAACGCGGACCGCCGCGCGACGCTCGCCGAGGTGCGCCAGATCGGCGACGTGGTGCTCCTGCGCTATGCGCTCTCACCGCGGTTCGAGGACGAATGACCACCCTCGCGCTCCGTGACCACTGGGGACCCGCGTCGTGGGTGACGCTCGCGCGGGCGACGCTCGCCGTCGCCGTCGCGGCACTCGTCGTGGACTCGTTCGCGCACGACACTCCCGTCGCGCTGCTCGTGACCCTCTCCGCCGCTGCGCTCACGCTCGACCTGATCGACGGCTGGATCGCCCGGCGCACCGATACGGCGACCGCGTTCGGGGCGCGCTTCGACGGCGAGGTCGACGCCTTCTTGATCCTGGCGCTCAGCGTCTACGTCGCGCCCGAGTACGGCGCGTGGGTGCTTCTGATCGGCGCCGCCCGGTACGTGTTCCTGCTCGCCGAGTGGCTGCTGCCGTGGATGCGCGCGCCGCTGCCGCGGCGCCGCTGGCGGCTCCTGGTCGCGGCGATGCAGGGGATCGTGCTGACGGTCGCGGCCGCCGACGTCCTGCCGCGGTCGCTGACGCAGGCGCTGCTGGGCGCCGCGCTCGTGTTGCTCGCGGCGTCGATGAGCGAATGCGTGTGGTGGCTGTGGCGCCGCCGGCACCAGGCGCCGGCGGTCGGTCGGCGTGTCACCGTGACCGTCTCGATCCTCGCCCTGCTACTCGTCTGGGCCGCTCTCGTCGCGCCGAACCAGCCGAGCCACTTCGACGTGGGCGCGTTCGTGCGGCTCCCGCTCGAGCTTCTCGTCGTCGTCGCCGTCGCCGCCCTGTTGCCCCCGCTCCCGCGCCGCGTGCTCGCCGTCGTCGCAGGAGCGGTGCTGAGCGTGCTCGTGGTCGTGAAGGTGCTCGACATCGGCTTCTTCACCGCGTTCGACCGGCCGTTCAAGCCTATCGACGACTCGAGCTACGCGGGGATCGGCATCGAGACGCTGCGCGACGCCGTCGGGACGACGAGCGCGGACCTCGTCGTCGTCGTCGCGACGGTCTTCGTCATCGCGCTGCTCGCGATCCCGGTCGTGGCGCTGCTGCGCGTGACGCGGGTCGCCGCCGGCCACCGCGGCTGGGCGCTGCGGGCGGCGGTGGTGCTGAGCGTCGTGTGGGTCGCGCTCCGGCTCGTCGGCGCGCCGGTCGCCTCCTCGAGCGCCGCGGCGCTGGCCGTCGACGAGGTCCAGGCGGTGCAGTCGGGACTGGCCGACCGCGCGGAGCTCGCCCGCCTGATCGCCCAGGACCGGTTCCGCGACACCCCCGCCAACCGGATGCTGACCGGCCTGCGCGGCAAGGACGTCCTGCTCGTGTTCGTCGAGAGCTACGGGCGCGTCGCGGTGCAGGACTCATCTTTCTCACCTCAGGTCGACGCCGTGCTCCACCAGGGCGACGCTCAGCTGCGGGCGGCCGGCTTCTCTTCGCGCAGCGCCTTCCTCACCTCGCCGACGTTCGGCGGCCTCAGCTGGCTGGCGCACTCCACGCTGCAGTCGGGGCTCGTCGTCGACGGGCAGCGGCGGTACAACCAGCTCGTCAAGGCCAACCGCCTGACGCTGACGCGGGCGTTCAAACGCGCCGGGTGGCGCGCGGTCGGCGTCATGCCCGCGAACCATCGGGCGTGGCCGGAAGGCCATAGCTTCTACCGCTACGACGCGATCTACGACCGCCGCAACCTCGGCTACCGCGGACCGGACTTCGGCCTCCCGCCGATGCCCGACCAGTACACGTTCCTGGCCCTGCACCGGCTCGAGCTCGCCAAGCGTCACCGGGCGCCGCTGTTCGCCGAGGTCGACCTGATTTCGAGCCACGCGCCGTGGACGAAGATCCCGCGCATGATCCCGTGGGGCAAGGTCGGCGACGGCTCGATCTTCGGCCGCATCGCGCCGGAGGAGTCCACCCAGGCCGGGCTGTTCGGCGACGCCAAGCGGGCCCGCAGCGCCTACGGGCACTCGATCGAGTACTCGATGCGCGCGCTGTTCTCGTTCGTGCAGCGCTACGGCAACGACAACACCGTGCTCGTCGTCCTCGGCGACCACCAGCCGGCGACGCTCGTCACCGGCGAGGGGGCGACGCACGACGTGCCGATCTCGGTCATCGCCGACGACCCGAAGGTGATGCAGCGGATCGCCGGATGGGGCTGGCAGGACGGGATGCTGCCGAGCCCGCAGGCGCCGGTGTGGCCGATGGCCTCGTTCCGCGATCGCTTCCTCACCTCGTTCGGCACCTCGCCGTGAGACAGGACGAGCGCGCGCCGTTCGACCGCGCGCTGCAGCGCGCGCGCGTGTCGGCGTACGCGCCCGGCGAGTTCGTCGGGCAGGAGAGCTTCATGACCGCCGGCGAGATCCGGGCGCTCGCCGTGCAGGCCGGCATCGGGCCTGGGGTCGCGGTGCTGGACCTGTGCTGCGGTATCGCCGGGCCCGGGCGTTACGTCACCCGGGAGCTGGGGTGCGACTACCTCGGCGTGGACGCCAGCGCGAGCGCCGTCGCCATTGCCCGCGAGAAGACGAACGGCCTGCCGTGCCGCTTCGCGGTCGCGCAGGTGCCTCCCCTCCCGGCCGGTGCCTTCGACGTCGTGCTCCTGCTCGAGACGCTGTTGGCGTTCGCGGACAAGGACACGCTGGTGCGCGCGATCGCCGCGGCGCTGGCGCCCGGCGGGCGCTTCGCCTTCACGGTCGAGGAGGGATCGCCGCTCACGCCGGCCGAGCGAGCGGCGATGCCCGACGCCGAGACGGTCTGGCTCACCCCGCTCGACGAGCTGGCCGCTTCGCTGGAGCGAGCCGGCCTCGCGCTCGTCGCGCAGGAGGACCACACCCGCGCGCACCGCGCGACGGCGCGGGCGCTGGCGGACGCGTTCGCCGCCGACGCCGCGGACATCGCCGCGCAGATCGGCCGGCGGGCGCTCGACGACCTGCTCGCCGCCCACCGGCTGTGGGTCGAGTGGCTCGACGCCGGGCGGGCCCGCAAGCTCACGGTGGTGGCGGAGCGCAGACGCGACTGAGCCGGAGACCCGAGCGGGTCCCCGGCTCAGTGACCGGCGTCGGTCAGGACGGGACGACGATGTGCTTGACCTCGGCCATGTAGCGCCCGGCGGCCGCCTTGGCCTCGTCGGGCGTGTTCCCCTGAAGGCGCGCCTCGTAATACGCGGCGTACCAGTCCCACCAGTCATGCGGTGCGGCGACGGCCTCGTACTCCCCGTGGGCAAGAGCGGTCTCGAGCAGGAGCTTGGAGGTGGCTGCGACGGCCATGGCTCAGACCCTCCCCGGGAGCCGGTCGGTGATCTCCTGCAGCATCCACGTGTTGCCGTCCGGGTCCGCGAAGCTCGCGCGGCTGGCGTAGGACATGCGCTCGGGATCGAGACCGAGCACCGGGCCGTTGCCGTCGAGGTGCCAGATCTCGCCGACGTCGACGCCCCGGCCGATCAGCTCGTCACGGGCGGCCTCGATGTCGTCGACGACCAGGTAGAGCTTCTGCAGCTGACCCTCGTACTTCGGGCCGCCGGACCCGAACTGGATCGACGCCGGCGAGCCCGGAGGGGTGAACTGCACGCCCCGGACGCCCGGGAGGGGATTGAAGTCGATGTCGAGCCGCCAGCCGAGCTTGAGGTAGAAGTCCTTGGCGCGGTCGACGTCGGCGACGGGGAGCGTTGTGACCTCGAAGCGGAAGGGCATGGTCCCGACCTCGTACTCCTGCGTCGCGGTGGTGGTGGTTTCGGGCTGCATGGCGATCTCCTGTGGTGGCGTTGTGCGGTTGCAACGTCAAGACTCCTCGTCTCGCGCCCGCATCGCGCCCGGGAAAGACCCTGGTCTGCACCCCCTGGTTGCCACGTGCCCGGTGGTCGCCTAGCCTCGGCCCGTGGCGCATGAACTGCTTGGTCGCCGCAGTGAGAGCGCGGCGCTCGACGCGCTCGTCGCGAGCGTGAAGGCCGGCCCCAGCCGGGCGCTGGTGCTGAGTGGCGAGGCCGGGATGGGGAAGACCGCGCTTCTCGAGTACCTCGTGGCGCACGCGCCCGGGTGCGCGGTCGCACGCGCGGCGGGCGTCGAGTCCGAGGCGGAGCTCGCGTTCGCCGGCCTGCACCAGCTGTGCGCGCCGTTCGTCGATCGCGTCGACCGGCTTCCGGGTCCGCAGCGCGACGCACTGAGCACGGCGTTCGGCCTCCGCGACGGCGACGTCCCGGACCGGTTCCTCGTCGGCCTCGCGGTCCTCAGCCTGCTTTCCGAAGTGGCCGAGGAGCGGCCGCTGATCTGCGTCGTGGACGACGCGCAGTGGCTCGACGAGGCGTCGGCGCAGAGCCTCGCGTTCGTGGCACGACGGCTGGGCGCCGAGTCGGTCGGCCTGGTGTTCGCGCTGCGCGCGGGCGTGGCCGCGCCGCATCTCGACGGCCTGCCCGAGCTCGTCGTCGCAGGCCTGGGCGACCGCGAAGCGCGTGAGCTGCTCGAGAGCGTGGTCGCGGGTCCGCTGGACGAGCGGGTGCGCGATCGGCTCGTCGCGGAGACATGCGGCAATCCGCTGGCGCTGCTCGAGCTGCCCCGCGGGCGCTCGTCCGCCGAGCTCGCGGGCGGGTTCGGGCTCGACGGCGGACCGGCGCTGTCCGGTCGGATCGAGCAGACCTTCCAGGAGCGGCTGGCGCCGCTGCCGGAGCAGACGCGACTCCTGCTGCTCGTCGCGGCGGCCGAGCCCGTGGGCGAGCCGTTGCTCGTGTGGAAGGCTGCGGCCACGCTCGGCATCCCGCCGGACGCGGGGGCCCCGGCGACGGCGGCCGGGCTGATCCACATCGGTGCGCAGGTGCGCTTCCGGCATCCGCTCGTGCGCTCGGCGATCTACGGGGCGGCCGGCGTACAGGACCGCCGGCGCGTGCACCAGGCGCTCGCCGAAGCGACCGACGCCGACCTCGACCCAGATCGACGAGCGTGGCACCGCGCACGGGCCACCGGCGGGCTCGACGAGGATGTCGCCGCCGAGCTCGAGCGGTCGGCCGCACGGGCGCGGGCGCGTGGCGGCCTGGCCGCCGGCGCGGCCTTCCACGAGCGCGCCACCGAGCTGACGCCGGATCCCAAGCGGCGGGCTGAGCGGGCACTGGTCGCCGCGCAGGGCAAGCATCAAGCGGGAGCGCCCGACGCCGCGCTGCGACTCCTCGCAAGCGCCCAGGCGGGGCCGCTGGACGAGCTCGACGAGGCACGCGCGCAACTGCTTCACGCGCAGATCACGTTCGCGACGACGCGCGGCCGCGACGCTCCCCCACTGCTCCTCGAGGCGGCCAAGCGGCTCGAACCGCTCGATCCCACACTCGCGCGCGAGACCTACCTCGACGCCTTCGCCGCTGCGCTGTCCGCCGACCGCCTCATCGAGGGCGGCGACACGCGCGAGGTAGCTGCCGCTGTCCTCGCCGCCGACTGGAAACCGTCCGCGACACGCGCCTGCGACCAGCTGCTCGACGGGCTGGCCCTGCTCATGACCGAGGGCTACAGGGCGGGGGCGCCGGCACTGAAGACGGCGCTGCGCGCGTTCCGGGCTGAGGCGCTCTCCGAGGAGGAGGAGCTGCGCTGGCTGTGGCTGGCCTGCCACATCGCCCGTGCCCTCGGCGACGACGCCGCCTGGGACGCGCTCACCGAGCGCCAGGTCGAGCTCGCCCGCCGCGCCGGCGCCCTCTCGCTGCTGCCCATCGCCCTGGATGACCGGGTGCACGTCGACCTCTTCCGCGGCCGGATCGCGGAGGCCATCGCGCGCGCCGCGGAGGCGGACGCCGTCGTGGAGGCGACAGGGAGCCACGTGACCGTGCGCGGCGTCATCGCGCTCGCGAACTGGCGCGGCGACGACGCCGCCGCCGTGGCGCTGATCGAGGCGCGCCGGAAGGACGTGCTGCGCAGCGGGGAGGGACTCTGGCTCGCGGCCACCGACTGGGGCAGCTCGGTCCGCTACAACGGCCTCGGCCGTTACGACGACGCGCTCGCCGCCGCCGAGCGCGCCGCCGCGAACCCGCGCGGGCTCGGCACCCCGATGTGGCTGCTGTCCGACCTGATCGAGGCCGCCGTCCACAGCGGCAAGCCAGAGCGTGCCGCCGGCCCGCTCGAGCGCCTCGCCGAGATCGCCGAGGCCAACGACACCGACTACTCACTCGGAGTCCTGGCCCGATCGCGCGCGCTGCTCAGCGAAGGGCAGGCCGCCGACCGGCTCTTCCGCGAAGGGATCGAGCACCTCGACCGCACGCTCATCCGCGTCGCGGTGGCCCGCACCCGCCTCATCTACGGCGAGTGGCTGCGGCGCTCCAGCCGCCGCGTCGACGCGCGCGAGCAACTGCGCGCGGCGCAGACGCAGCTGACCGAGATGGGCATGGACGCGTTCGCCGAGCGCGCCCGCCGCGAACTGGCGGCGACCGGTGAGACCGTCCGCAAGCGCACGGTCGAGACCCTCGATGACCTGACTCCTCAGGAGACGCAGATCGCGCATCTGGCGGCCGGCGGGCACACCAATCCCGAGATCGGCGCCCAGCTGTTCCTCAGCCCGCGCACCGTCGAATGGCACCTGCGCAAGGTCTTCGGAAAGCTCGGCATCACCTCCCGCCGGGAGCTCCGTACTGCGCTCCCGGCAGGGCTTGTGGCTATCTAGGAGACACCGTGCACTTCTGCCATGTACCGGTCGGCCGTCGCGTCGGCCTCGGCGGGGGTGCTCCCCTCCTGGCGGGCGTTGAAGTACGCGGCATACCAGTCCCACCAGTTGTGCGGCGGCGACGCCTTCTCGAAGCGATCGTGGTGCTCCGCGGTCTCGTGCAGGAGATCGGCCAGCTCGGCGACGTCCATCGCGATCACCGCCCCGGCAGGCGCTGCGGAAGCTCCTGGACCATCCAGGTGTTGCCGTCCGGATCGTCGAACGACGCCCACGAGGAGTAGGAGCGGCGCTCGGGGTCGAGCCCGGGCACGCGGTCCTTCGCGTTCGCGTGGTAGAAGACTCCGCCCGCGTCGTGGAAGACCTCGGTCACGTCGACGCCGCGGCCGGCGAGCTCAGCGCGCGCCTCCTCGACGTCCTTGACCGCGAGGACGAGGGCGTCGGTCGACCCCGGCGTCGCGGCGGTCAGGCCGGTGCCGAAGATGATCGAGGCGAGCGAGCCCGTCGGCGTGAACTGCACGACGCGGAAGTCCTCGCTGGTGGCGAAGTCGGCGTCCAGGCGCCAGCCGAGAGACTCATAGAACGCCTTGGCCCGATCGACGTCCGCGACCGGGATCACGACAACTTCGAGCTTGAAGTCGACACCCGACGTCTCGCGGCTCTCGCTGGTGGCGGTGCTCTCGTCGGTGGTGCTCATCGTGACCTCCAATCGGGTTGTGTCGTGACTGGAAATCTGTCGCATTGCGCGAGCGTTCGCGCGCCGGGGCCTACGGCGCCCGCACAGACGCTTCGGCAGCGACCGGCAACGGGTCGGGACGATCGTCCTGCCGTCCGCCGGCAAGGACCGTCAACGTCGTTCGCGGCTCATCCTCGGACACCCACAGGGTGCCGCAACGCCAGCAGGTGTCCTCCTGGCGGGCCATCGGGGCCTGGCACGTGTGGCACACGCGCGGGAAATGGCGTTCGCGCATGACCTAACGCTCCCTCATCGGTGACATGTCAGCGACCTTCCCGAGCATGGATCACCGGTGACGGCGTCCAAGGCTCAGTAGGAGGACGGCGCTTCTTTCGCTGAAGAGGAAACCCTCCGTGAGGGTCGCGGGCGGCGTGAGGCCGGCGGGCGGCTCTGGTCGAAGTCGCTTTCGCAGAAGCGGTGAAGTGCCCTGTAAGACCAGTCTACTCCTGCATCGGGGGATGCCACGGGACGGACGCCGCGGCGGTCCCCAGCGTCCATCCGCCGCGGGTCTTCTCGCCCGCCCAGCCGGCCACCGACACCGGCTCGACCGGGTAGCCGCGACGCTGGAGCTCGCCACACGCGGCAGCCATGGCGTATTGGTGCACTCCAGGCCCGCTCGCGATCATGCCTGGGTTGTCCGGATGGCTTGCCGCGCGAGCGCGCAATGCGTCGAGCAGGTCAGCCAGCGTCTGCTCGCTGAACCGGAAGTCAGCGAGCGAGTCCACGGTGGGATGCATCGCGTCAGCTGGGGCGCTGGGCCAGCGAGGCACGCTCGCGCCGCTCGGCTTCCACCTGCTGGGCCCGGAGCCGTTCGTCCTTCTCGTGCCGCCGCGCGCGGGCCAGCCGGCTGGCCCGCTCGTTGCGGCTCGCGATCTCGTCTCGGTGTGCACGCCACGCGGCATCGCCGCGCTTGGCCGGCTCAGCTGGCCGCTGCTTCTTGTCGTCGTCGCTCATCGCGCCGTATCAACTCCTCTCGCCGCTACGGGGAGCGGCCTCACACTCTCTGCGCTCTGGGAGCGGTCACTCGTCAGGAGAGCGGGACGGCCTGGCGGGCGCGATCACGCGGGGCGTGAACACCTAGACCCTAGCGCGCGCGTGCCACTACGCGTTCGCGAGCTCGCGTTCGACAGCCTGCATGACGCCCGCGCGGTTCTTGTGGTTGCGCTCGTAGGCCCGGACCTGCTGGGCGCGCTCGTCGTCGCCCTCGGACAGGACGGCCTGCACCTCGGCGGCGGTGAGCTCGTCATAGCCGGCCCAGGGCTCGTTGCCTCGCAACGCATCGACGCGGCTGAGAACGGTGCTCCGGTCCTGGTTCTTGCGCTCGTACGCGTCGATCTTGGCCAGGTCGATCTGCGAGAGGCCGGCCAGCTTGCCGGTGATCTCGTCCGCGGTGAGCGTGTCATAGCGCGCGATCGCCAGGTCGCCCTCGGACGCGACGGCACCCTTGATCTCGCCCTCCGCACGGGCGACGCCCGGCACCTTGCGGGCCTGGCGAGCGGTGCGCTTGGCCCGCGTCCCGGTCGCGCGGGCCGTCTCATCGGCCGCCTTGCCGGCATCGCGCGCGGCGTCGGCGGCGCCCGTCTTCGTCACGTCGTAGGACGGATTGCCCTTGACGTCGGCGCGAACGACAGCGTCCGTGAGCTTGGGGATCTCGCGCAGGACACGCTCGAGCATCTTCTCCTCGTCGGCGCGGATCGACGCGGCCAGCCGGGCCGTCTCGTCGTCGCCGACCGCATTGGCGAGACGCTCGATCGCGGTGTAGGTCGCGATCTCCAGGGCCTCGGAGGCACACGCGTCCTTGGCGTTCTTGAGCACCTTCTCCTCGCCGCCGGAGCCACGCAGCAGGTCGAACGGCGTCTTGCCCAGCGCCAGCGCCTGGCCGACAACGTTCTCGACGACTCCGACCACGGCGGTCACGGGATTGCCGCCCTGGCCCAGCTCGCGCCGGCGCTCGTTGACGCGGCCGGCGTGCTCCTGCGTCTGGCGCAGGTGCTGCTCGAGCGCCGTCCGGTAGCCGCCTCGTGGCGTCATGGCGATCTGCGACTGGAGTACGCGCACGAGCGCGTTCTCGCTGGCCTGGGCCTCGCCCAGGTACTGCACGACCTTGTTCTTGGAAGCGTTCATCCGGCGTCCTATCGAATAGAGGTCCCCCGGGACAGCGAAACCGGAGGACGGAGCAGAGGACGCGGGCGAGAAAACGAGGCCCGACGCCAAGCCGTCATGAGTGACACTAGCCGTTGAGGCCCGTCGCGAAACAATCGACCCAGGCGCTAAGACGCGACGGCGCGTGCGAGTGCGTGGGAGTCGTGGTCGGCAGCGAAACCGGGATCGTCCGCACCGTCCTCGGCAATCTGGGCGAGCTTGGCCATCGCGGCGCGCTGGATCCGGGAGACCTGCATCTGGCTGCAGCCGAGCAACTGCCCTATGGCGTCCTGCGTGAGGTCCTGGGTGAAGCGGAGGTGCAGGACGCGTCGCTCGACGACGGTGAGCTGCGTCATCAGCGCCTGCGCCGTCACGGCGGAGTCCACTCGGTCGTATCCACGGTCCTCCACGCCGAAGCGGTCGCGGCGCGGGAGGACGTCATCGTGGTCGTCTGCGGACTGCTCGATCGGGTCGCCGTCGCGGGCCTGCCCTGCATAGAGGCCTTCGAGGACCTCCTCCACAGTCGCGCCGACCCGTTCGGCCAACTCGGCGGCCGTCGGAGCCCGGCCGGCCTCGGCGCGTATCTGATCGCTCGCCCGCAGGAGCGCGAGCGCACGTTCCTGGAGATCTCGCGGGGGACGCACGCCCCAGGTGTGATCACGGAAGTAGCGCTGGATCTCGCCGCGGATCGTCGGCACGGCGAACGTCGAGAACGCGGTGCCGTACGCGGGGTCGTACCGTTCGACCGCCTTGATGAGGCCGATCGACGCGACCTGCATGAGGTCGTCGAACGCCACGCGGGACGTGTCGAAGCTCCTCGCGAGACTGGCCGCCAACGGCAGGTGGCGAGTGACGATCTCAGCGCGAAGCGCCGGGTCGCGGGTCGCTCGATAGCGCCCGAACAGCGCCGCCGATCCCCGGTTGTGTGCCGCGTCGCGAGCGAATCGCCGCGCCGGTGCTGCAAGTCGTTGCTCGTTGGTCAACACCAACTCCTCTCCGGCGACACTCGGTGGGCCGCGACGGGTTCTGCGTGACGTCACGCGAGACAAGCGAGACGCGATACGTGACAAAGGTCCGATTAGAGTGACACAGGCCAGCCATGATTGGGACACGTTTCTGAGATCTGGCGCAATCATCCGAGACATTGTGTTCCATTTATTGCTACGATCGCGCCGCCGTGGACACGCAGCCGGATCCACTCCCCGTGCTCACCCGCCGTCGACTCCGGGCTGATGCGGCGCGCAACGCCGAGCGCATCATGCGCGCGGCCAGCCAGGTGCTCCGGACCGAGCCCGACGCGAGCATCGAGGACATCGCGGAGGCCGCCGGCGTATCGCGGGCCACCGTGTACCGGCATTTCAAGAACCGCGACGACCTTGTCAGGCTGGTGCGTGAGCAGTCGGGTGCACTCGTGGACGCCAACGTCCACGACGCGCTCCGCCCACCCGGCGAGCTGGCCGGCGGGCCGACGCCCCTCGACGTTGCCGGCGTCCTCAATAAGGTGCCGCCGCACCTGCTCGGCGAGCAGATCGTCGCCGAGGCCCAGCGGTTGGCGGGGCAGAGCTCCGTTGCGCTGTACCTCGTCGACATCGATGGCACCCAGTTGCTGCGACTGGCCGGGTCCGACGAGTTCCCCGCCGAGCTGCCGGTACCGCTCGCCGTCGGGCCGGAGATCCCTCGCGAAGGGCTCCCCGCGCTGCGTGCCCTGGTTGCCGCCGACCTGCCCGGGAGCATCGTCGCCCCGCTGTTGCTGCGTGGTCGCGCGATCGGCGTGCTGCTCGCGGTGAACGCCCCGGACGCGCCGCTGCTGGATCTCGCACGCCATGCGGCCGCGGCGCTGGATCTGGCCGGTCGATACAGCGACGTCTTCGCCGCCACGCGGCGCCGCAAGGAGACCAGCGCCGCGGCCGAGGTACAGCAGAACCTGCTGCCGCCCCGCATCGTGCGAATCGCCGGAGGGGTGCTCGCCGGCAATGTCCTACCTGGCTACGAGATCGGCGGCGACTGGTTCGATTACACGGAGAACTCCGACGGCGCGTGGATCGGGGTCGCCGACAGCAAGGGCACCGGCACGACAGCTGCGGCACTCGGCGCCCTCTCGCTGGGTGCGTTCCGCGCCAAGCGCCGCGCCGGCGGCTCGCTCTCGGACGTCGCGCTGGCGATCGACAACACGATGCGCGAGGTCGCCGTAGCCGACGCATTCGTGAACGTCATCATCGCTCAGTGGCACGGTGCGTCCTCGCTCTTTCGCTGGATCAACTGCGCCCATAACGCCCCGGTGGTTCTGAGCGCCCAAGGCGAGCTGCACGAGCTCGACGGCCCTTCCCAACCGGCGCTGGGCGTCGGAGCGAAGCCGGACGTGGCGATCCGCGAGCGCCGGCTCGTCCCCGGCGAGCGGCTGCTGCTGCTGTCCGACGGTGTGCTCGAGCGCAAGACCCGGCACGGCAGGCAGTTCGGCATGGCCGGAGTCCGCGCGGCCGTGGCCCGCAGCGGCACCGGCGCGGCCGCGACCGTGCGGGCGATCGAAGACGCCATCGTCAGCGCATCCGTGGATCCGCTCGAAGACGACGCCACGATCGTCGTCTTCGCCCCGAGCACCCCGCTCGAAGCCTGACGGATCAGGCATTCTTTGCCTCGGTCGGCCTGAACCCCGAGGAGGGCAAGACATGCGTCGCGACATCGCACCCGGCAACCCGTTCCCGGACTACGAGCTGCCCGATCACGAGAACGTCGCACGCAAGCTCAGCGAGATCCAGGGCGACGATCCGCTGATCCTCACGCTCGCGCGAGGCCACTACTGCCCGAAGGAGCACATGCAGCACCTCGAGCTCGCCGCGAACTATCCGAAGATCAACGTCGCCTACACCCAGGTCGCCACGATCGCGACCGATGAGCACCACACGCTCCAGGAGTTCCGCAACTCGGTCGGCGCTGTATGGCCGTTCCTCTCCGACCCGGATCGCATCGTCCAGAAGGATCTCGACATCCAGGAATACACGGACCCGGACAACGACCCGATGATCCCGCACACGCTCGTGCTCAAGCCCGGGCTGATCGTGCACAAGATCTACAACGGCTACTGGTTCTGGGGGCGGCCCTCCTTCGCCGACCTCTGGCGAGACTTGCGCGAGGTCACGCGCGAGATCCGCCCGGACTGGGATCTCAGCACCCCCGGCCTGCGCGAGGCGTGGGACGCAGGCGACCTCTCGCACTTCCACGGCTGGGACCGGCGTGCGGCCGGGGCTGCCTCATGAGCTACGACTACGACGTCATCGTCCTCGGCGCCGGCTCTCCCGGCGAGCACTGCGCCGGCGCGCTGGCGGACGGCGGGCTGAAGGTCGCCGTCGTCGAGCGCGAGCTCGTCGGCGGCGAGTGCTCGTACTACGCCTGCATCCCGTCCAAGACGCTGCTGCGACCGGGCGAGGCGGTGAAGGCCGCGCGCGAGGCGGGAGCGACCGCCGAGGTCGACGTCGCCGCCGCGCTCAAGTACCGCGACTTCATGGTCTCCAACCACACCGACGACGGCGCGCTGCCGTGGCTGGAGAGCGAGGGCATCGCGCTGATCCGCGGCAACGGCCGGCTCGCCGGCACCGGCGTCGTGGAGGTCGACGGCGTGCCGCACACCGCCGAGCACATCGTGCTCGCGTGCGGCGCCGATCCGATCACCCCGCCGATCCCGGGCCTGAGCGACCTCGACGGCGTCTGGACGACGCGCGAGGCGACGAGCATGGAGGAGGTTCCACGCAGCTTCCTGGTGATTGGTGGTGGCGCGGCCGGAGTCGAGCTCGGGCAGGCGGTACGCTGGTTCGGCGGCGAGGTCACGATCTTCGAGCGCGGCGCCCGCCTGCTCTCGCGCGAGGCCGCGCCGCTCGGGGATGCGCTCGCCGACGTCCTGCGCCGCGACGGCATCGAGGTCGCCGTCGGCGCCGAGGCGACCGCGGCGCGGCGGGACGGCGACGAGTACGTTCTCGAGCTCTCCGACGGGCGCGAGCTGCGGGGCGAGAAGCTGCTCGTCGCGACGGGCCGGCGGCCGCGGGTCCATGACATCGGCCTGGAGACCGTCGGCATCGAGCCGAACCCGCGCGGGGTCGCCGTCGATGCGCAGATGCGTGTCGGCGAGCGGCTGTGGGCGATCGGCGACGTCACCGGCACCTGGCCGCTGACGCACGTCGGCAAGTACGAGGGCCGGGTCGTCGCCACGAACATCCTCGGCGGGTCGCGCGAGGCCAACTACGACGCGGTGCCGCGCGTCGTCTACACCGACCCCGCCGCCGGCGCGGTGGGCGCGACCGAGGCCCGCTTCGGCGGGACCGCGACGGTGGCGGGGATCGCCAAGACCGCCACGTACACGCACGAGTACGCCGAGTCGAACGGCTTTCTGACACTGCTCAGCGAAGGCGAGGTGCTGACCGGCGCCTACGCGCTCGGCCCCGAGGCGGGCGAGTGGCTCCAGCAGGCCACGCTCGCGATCCGCGCGCGTGTGCCGCTCGACGTGCTGCTCGACACGATCCAGCCGTTCCCGACGTTCTCGGAGATCTACCTCGGCGCGCTGCTGGACCTCAACCGCGCGGTGTCGCGATGAGCGCGCTCGCCGGCCAGACCGTCGTCGTCATCGGCGGCAGCGCCGGGATCGGGCTGGAGACCGCGCGTCTGGCCCACGCTGAAGGCGCCGAGGTGATCATCACCGGCCGCAATGCCGAACGGCTCGAGCAGGCGGCCGCCGAGGTCGGCGCGACGAGCACCGCGGCGTTCGACGCCACGGACCTGGACCGGCTCTCGGAGTTCTTCACCGGCCTGCCCTCCCCGATCGACCACGTCCTGGTCACCGGCAGCGGCCCCTACTACGCGCCGCTCGCGGACCTCGACTTCGACGAGGTCCGCAAGGACATCGACCAGCACATCCTGGTGCCGGTGCAGCTCGCCCGCGACGCGGTCGGCAGGGTGCGGCCGGGCGGCACGCTGCTGTTCATCGGCGGCACCGGGGGCCGGCGCGTGCACGCCGGCCTGGGACTGATCTCGGCGCTCACCGCGGCGATGCCCCAGCTCGTCGCCACGCTCGCGCTCGAGATCGCCCCGGTGCGCGTGAACCTGATCGCTGCCGGCTTCGTCGACACACCGCTCTCGGCACGCCTGCTCGGCGATCAGATCGAGGCGCGGCGGGAGGAGCTCCGCCGCACGCTCCCGGTCGGCCGCGTGGTCGGCCCCGTCGACATCGCTTCGCTCGCCCTGCACCTGATGACCAACACGGCGCTCACGGGTGCGACGTACGACATCGACGGGGGTCAGCAGCTGCTCTAGGCGAAGGCCGGGACGCGCCCGGTGCCGTATGCCTCAACCGGCCGCGGCGTCTTGAAGCCCTTGAACGTGAGGTAGATGCCGAACGAGGCCTCCCAGACGATCTCGGGGAGGGTCATCAGGAAGGACACGCCCGAGGTCTGCTCATAGACGCCGAACAGCACGAGGGTTGCGGAGAGGAAGGCGATCGGCCCGCCGATGAGGCCGATCATCGCCATGCGCCGCGGCACGAGGCCGGACTTGTACATCAGGTAGCCGAGCAGCAGGCCGTTGCCGAAGCCGGCGCAGAACGCGGGGCCGAGCAGGAAGGTGGCGTCGTGGATCGCGACCAACGACTGGCCGGCGAGGACCAGCGAGGCGCGGTCGCCGGCAGCGTCCTGGCGCAGGGTCAGCAGCGACAGCAGGCTGACGACGCCGACGAGGATGATCGTCGACTCGACGATGCGCGAGGCGACGTAACCGAGCGAGATGCTCTCGCTGTACCGCCTGAGGACCGGGAACAGCACGATCGCCGTGGCGATGTTGGCGATGGCGAGGAGGACCTCGAGGAACGCGCCGAGCTGGATCTGCCCGTCGGCGCCGGCGCCGAGGATGTAGTCGGTCTCGTTGAGGGCGGGGCCGTAGAGCAGCACGGCCGGGATCGACAGCACGAACGTGAGGATGAAGAAGATGCCCGCGAGGCGGGCGGTCTTGCGTGACGGGGCGGTGAGGTGTTGACTCATGGTTTCTCCTTACGCTGTAAGCTTACGATGTAAGGTATACGTACACCGTAAGGTCTGTCAAGCATGCCTCCACGAACCCGCCGACCCCTCACCCGCGACCGCGTGCTGCGTGCCGCGCTCAAGCTCGCCGACGACGGCGGGCTCGAGGCGCTGTCGATGCGCAACGTCGCCAAGCAGCTCGGGGTCGAGGCGATGTCGCTGTACAACCACGTCGCCAACAAGGAGGACCTCGTCGACGGCCTGGTCGACATCGTCTTCGGCGAGATCGAGTTCCCCGCCCCCGGCGAGGCCGATTGGAAGGTCGCGATGCGCACGCGGGCGATCTCGATCCGCGAGGCGCTCAACCACCATCGCTGGGCCGTCGGGTTGATGGAGGGCCGGATGAACCCGGGGCCGGCGAACATCCGCTACCACGACCGGGTGATGGGCTGCCTGCGCGAGGGCGGTTTCTCCTTCCGCGACGCCGTCCACGCCTACTCGGCCCAGGACGCCTACATCTACGGCTTCGCGCTCCAGGAGAAGTACCTCGGGTTCGAGACGCCGGAGGAGTCAGCCGAGAAGATCGACACGCAGCGCCGGCAGGTGCCGCAGATGGACGACTACCCGTACCTCATGGAGGTGGCGATGGAGCTCCAGGAGGCAGGCTACGACTACGAGACCGAGTTCCGGTTCGGGCTCGACCTGATCCTCGACGGGCTCGAGCGGTTCCGCGCCGCCGGGTAGCGTTTGCGCCATGGCGTTCACCCGGCAACAGATTCGCGAGTCGATCGAACGGGCCGGCGACGAGCACTGGGAGGCCCTCGTCAGCCACCACACGGACGTCTACCCGGAGAGCAACCCGACGCCCGGCGACGTCGCGCGCGCCGAGGCCGAGCGCCTGAACGCGCTCGACCTGGGCGACGTCACGCTGGTGGAGAGCCGCATCGAACGCGTCGGGCCGGCGGTGCGCATCACCCACGTGCTCGAGGATCGCGCCGGCACGCGATCCGAGACGGAGCCGTTCACCGGCTACGAATGAGCGCGGGCCGCGCTCGGGTAGCACCTCCCTGACGACCCCGAGGACGGGAGGCCGAGGTGGCAACGCAGAAGCAGCGCGACACCACTCGCAAGAACGTCAAGCAGGCGCAGCTGATCTGCGCCGTCGGGCAGAAGCGCCGCTAGCGGCGGCGCTCCTGCTCGCGCTCGCGGTCGCGCTGACTCTGTAGGGCGAGGCGCATGAACGCGTTGGCGAGCACGACCAATCCGCCGACGCCGATCAGGACGATCCCTGCGCCCTGGGCACTGTCCCCGCCGACCGCGACGAGGACGATGCCCGCAACCGCGATCGCCGCGGGGAGCACGATGCGAACCAGCAGCAGGCTCATGGCGTGTCCTCGGCCATCGTGTACATCTCAATCTGACGCATACCACGCCACCGGCGCGGGCACGCGTCGACCATGACCAGCTGCGTCGTGCTCGGCGGCTTCGGTTCCGACCCGGATTTCGTCGCCGCCGACCGGATCCGCGACGAGAGCGGCTGCGTGCTCCGCCACGCGCGCACCTTCATGCGCCGGCTCCTACCCGAAGACGGAGCCGCGTGAGGATGGCCGAGGTGCTCAACCGGCGGTCGTCCTGGCGCGGGCGGGAGGTTGCGTGGTGGCGGATGGGCGAGGGCCCACCGGTCGTGCTCTGCCACGGGACGCCGTTCTCGTCGCAGATCTGGCGGCCGTTCGCCGAAGGCCTGAGCGTTGACCACACCGTGTACGGATGGGACATGCCCGGCTACGGCGCCTCGTCCAAGGCGGCCGAGCATGCGGTCGATTTCGGCGTCCACGGCGAGTTGCTGGCCGACCTGATCGCCGAGTGGGAGCTCGACCGCCCGCAGGTCGTCGCTCATGACTTCGGCGGCGCCGTCGCGCTGCGCGCGCACTTGCTGCACGACGTGCCGTACCGGTCGCTGATGCTCGTCGACGTCGTCGCGATCCCGCCCACGGGGTCGCCGTTCTTCAAATTCGTGCAGGGGCATCCCGGCGTGATGGATGAGCTGCCGGCGTACGTGCACCGGGCGCTCCTCGGCCCGTACATCCAGACGGCCAGCCACCGCGGGCTGCGCGCGGAGGACCTCGACGCGCTGATCGCGCCGTGGACCGGGGAGGCCGGGCAGTCCGCGTTCTATCGGCAGATCGAGCAGACCGACGAGCGCTTCCTCCGGGAGGTCGAGGAGCGCCTCGGCGACATCGCGATCCCGGTCCGGATCCTGTGGGGCGCGCAGGACGAATGGATCGCGCCCGAGACGGCTCACCGCCTCGCCGCCCTGATCCCGTCGGCCTCACTGCGCTTGGTCGACGGCGCCGGCCACCTCGTCCACTACGACGCGCCCGCCGCGCTCGCGGACGAGCTGCGCCGCTGGCTGGCCTAGCGGTACCGTGAAGGCGTGGCAGGCAAGGAGCTGACGCTCGAGCTCGCCGGGCGCGAGGTGCGGATCACGAGCCCGGACAAGGTGCTGTTCCGCGAGCGTGGCGAGACGAAGCTCGACCTCGTCCGCTACTACGACGCGATCGCCGAGCCGCTGATGCGCACGATGGGCGACCGGCCGGTGCTCATGCAGCGCTTCCCGCAAGGCGCCGGAGGCCCGTCGTTCTTCCAGAAGCGCGTGCCCGAGAGCGCGCCGGAGTGGCTGGAGACCACGACCGTCGAGACCGTCAACGGCACGCCGTCGCGGGCGCTCGTCGCCGCTGACGTCGCGCACGTCGCGTGGGCGGTCAACCTCGCATGCCTGGGCTTCCACGTGTGGCCGCACCGGGTCGAGGATCCCGGGCACGCCGACGAGCTGCGCCTCGACCTCGACCCCCAACCGGGCACCGACTTCACGCACGTGCGCGCGGCCGCGCGCGAGCTCAAGGCGCTGCTCGACGAGCTCGGCATCGCCGGATTTCCGAAGACAACGGGCAACCGCGGTCTGCACGTCTACGTCCGGCTGGAGCCGCGCTGGGACTCGTACGAAGTCCGCTCGGCCGCCGTCGCCGCGGCGCGCGAGCTCGAGCGGCGGCGGCCCGACATCCTCACCGCCGCCTGGTGGAAGGAGGAGCGCGGTGAGCGGATCTTCATCGACTACAACCAGAACGCGCCGCACAAGACGGTCTTCGGCGCGTGGTCGGTGCGCGCCCGCCCGGGTGCGCAGATCTCGACGCCGCTGGGCTGGGACGAGCTCGACGACGTGCACCCGGACGAGCTGACGCTCGCGAGCGTCCCCGGTCGCCTGGAGCGCGACGGGGATCCGTGGCAGGCGATCGGCGACGCCCCGCAGTCGCTCGAGCCGCTGCTGGCGATGAACGCGCGCGACCGCGCGGACGGCCTGATGGACGCGCCGTGGCCGCCGGTCTACCCCAAGCAGCCGGACGAGCCGCCGCGCGTCGCGCCCAGTCGCGCACGCAAACCCGAGTAGCTGTCGATTTCGACTCCTCCCGTTCGTCTCTGGGGAAAGCAACCCCACGGAGGCCACGATGAAGTTCATGCTGCTGATCCACCAGGGCACCACGCCGATCCCGGGCAGCGACGCGTGGGACGCCCTGACCGACGACGAGAAGAACGGCGTCTACGCCGCGTACCAGGCCGTCAACCAGACGGCAGGGCTGACGCCGGGCCAGCAGATCGCCGGCCCCGACGCGGCCACCACGGTGCGCGTGCAGGACGGCGCCACCCAGACGACGTCCGGCGCGATCGACGACCCGCTCGGCGGCTACGCCTTCTTCGAGGCCGACGACCTCGACGCGGCCGTCGCCGTGGCGGCGAAGATCCCGGCCGCGGGCATGGGCGGCGCGGTCGAGGTGCGGCCGCTGGTCGGTTAAGCGAGCGGGATCGACTTCCCCTGATCGGAGTCCGGGCGCGGCCCGAAGATGCGGCGCTCGGACTCCTCGATCGCGACGTCGTTGATGCTCGCCTCACGGCGGCGCATGTAGCCCTCGTCGTCGAACTCCCACTGCTCGTTGCCGTAGCTGCGCCACCACTGACCGGACGCGTCGCGGCACTCGTACTGGAACCGCACCGCGATCCGGTTGCCGCTGAACGCCCACAAGTCCTTGCGCAGCGCGTAGTCGCGCTCGCGCTCCCACTTTCGGGTCAGGAACTCGACGATCTCGGCGCGACCGGACACGAACTCGTTGCGGTTGCGCCACTGCGAGCCCTCGGTGTACGCGCCCGCCACCCGCTCGGGGTCGCACGTGTTCCAGGCATCCTCGGCGGCCTGGACCTTCTGGCGGGCGGTCTCCTCGGTGAACGGCGGGACGGGCGGTCTCATCGCCCGATCCTAGGTCACTTGCAGAAGTGCGCCGTCAAGAACTTGCCGGTCATCGCGTCGGCCCAATGGATGCGGCTCACCCGGATCTCGCCCCACGCGAACACGCAGCGATGGGCGGCCTTGTACGTGACGGGGCCGGCCTGGTAGCGGAAGTCGCCGCTCTGCTGGTGCATGTGCGTGACGTCCGAGTCGCACTGGCGGCCTTCCTTGTCCCCCTCTGCCCAGCGATACAGCGAGATCGTGGTCTCGAGCTTCCTCCCCCAGGTGCGGCCCGCGTGAAAGACCACCGCGCAGTACCCGGTCAGTCTTCTTGTAGAACAGTCGCGAGCGCAGCCCCGATCACGGGTGCGTCGCCGTGCAGGACGGCCGGGAGCAGGGGCAGCTCGCGCGCCTCGAAGTCGTAGATCTCCGGCCGCATCGCCGCCTCGACCTGCGCCCGGTAGCCGTCGTGCAGCCCGAGGCCGCCGCCGATGACCACGGCCCCCGGGTCGAGCGCGTTGACGAGCGACGCGAGCACGACGCCGAGCCGCGCCGCGCCGTCGGCGACCACCTCGCCGGCGGCGGGATCGGCGAGCGCCTCCTGCGCTGTCGCGTGCCCGCTGCGACGTGCCAGCGCGAGCCCGCTCGACCACTGCTCGACGAGCGGGGCACCGGTGCCGATCGCCGCCCCGCGCACCCCGACGCGCGGTACGCCGCCGCTCATGAGGCAGTGGCTGATGCCGGTGCTCACCGTCACGTAGAGGAAGTCCGGGTGCTCGCGGCCGGCGCCGAACTGCGCCTCGGCCAGCGCGCCGGCCCGGACGTCGGACTCGACCGCGGCGAAGTCGGCGAGCAGGTCGACGCCGCGCCAATCGATCGTCTCCGCCGACCGCACCCGCCCGTGCGGGTCGACGAGCTCGCAGACGGCGAGGCCGACCGGCACGCCGGTCCCCATCTCGGCCGCCAGGGCACGGCAGTCGGCGAGCACCGCGTCCGGCCCGCGCCCGGGCGCGGTCGCCACCCGGCGCGCCGTGACGATCTCGCCGCTCGAGGTGTCCACGCGCGCGGCCGCGATCTTGGTCGCGCCGACGTCGAGCCCGAGCGCGAGGGTCACGACAGGTAGCTCGGCGCGATCCCGCAGATCGCGCGCGCGGTCCCACCGCCCGGGTTGCGGTACTCATGGCGCGCGCCCGCCGGTAGGTACACGACGTCCTCGGGCCCGAGCTCGAACACGTGCACCGCGTCGTCGAACCAGGCGCGGACCCAGACCGTGCCCACGAGCGCCATCAGCACCTCGTCGCCGCCGTGCTCGTGCGCCGCGGCGGTCTCGCCCGGGCCGAGCTCGAGCGTCGCCGCGGTCAGGTGCTCGGTGCTCACGAGCACACCGCACAAGACGCCGAGGTCGCGCCGCCAGAGCACGTCGGCCGGCCGCAACACGCGCAGGCGCCGCTCGATCGGAGCCGCCGGCGGCCACGCACCGAGCCGCGCGTCGTCGGCGTAGCGCGGGATCTCCAGGTAGGGCTGCTCGCGCGCGTACGCGCTCGACGCGCCTGCCGCGGGAGGCGGCGCGAACAGCTCCAGCACGCGCAGCGGGTCCGGTCCGAGCGCGAACGCGTGATGCCACGTGTCGCGCCGGAAGAACACGCTCTCGCCCGCCTCCGCCCGCTGCACCTCGCCGGTCTCGGGATCGGCGATCACGAGCACGCCCTCGAGCACATGCAGCAGCTCGTCGGCCGCGAAGATCGTGCGGTACTCCTGCGAGTGCCGGAACGCGCCGCCCGGCGCAAGTCCGAACACGAGCATGTGCACCCTGTCGGTGGACGCGTAGATCCAGTCGTAGACCTCGCCCGCCTCCCGGTCGCCCCACACGTGCTTCGTCACGTCCGCGCGCCGGATCAGCGCCGGCCCGTCGAAGGTCGGCCGCGGCGATGGGCTCACGCTGCGCTCCGCGGGTCGTGTACGCGGTGGTGGCCACCGACCTCGCCGAGCCGCGCGAGGTCGGGCGCCGGGAAGTCGCTGGCGATCTGGCGCGCGCGACCGTCGGCGCCCGCGGCCTGGGCGGCGAGCATGATCTCGAGCGCGTGGTAGGCGTGCTCGGGCCGCGTGACCGGTTCGACACCGTTCTCCAGGCACTCGACGAGGTGGCGCAGGCCGTCGGTCCACGGCCACGTCGGGTCCGACTCGGGATAGACCTCCCACGCGGCCTTGTCGTTGCGCCACAGCTCGTAGCCCTCGGGCGCCCAGTCGTCGCCGAGCATCTGCAGCACGCCGTGCGTCCCGTAGAGCTCGATGCACGGCGAGCGGTACTTCTGCATCGTGAAGCCGGTCGTGACGACGGCGTAGCGGGCGTCGCCGAAGTCGATCAGCACGTGCGCGTTGTCGTCGGCCTGCACGCGGATCCGCTCGCCCTGGACGACGCGCTCGGGGATCGCGATGCCGGTCATCGCGGTCACGCGCAGCGCCGGCCCGAAGAAGCCGCACAGGCTGGTGACGTTGTAGATGCCGAGGTCGAACAGCGCGCCGCCGCCCGGCTCGTAGTACCAGCGGCCCCAGTCCGGGCCGGCCCAGCCGTAGCGGGCGCGGGCCGACAGGAGCCCGCCGACCTCGCCCGCGACCACGCGCGCGTGCATCGCCCGGTAGGTCGGCGAGAGCAGGATGTGCGGGGCGCACAGCAGATGCCCGGGCGCGGACTCGGCCGCCGCGAGCACCGCCTCGGCGTCCTCGAGAGAGGTCGCGACCGGCTTCTCGACGAGCACGTGCTTGCCGGCCTCGAGCGCCGCGCGGGTGAGCCGGGCGTGCTCGGGCATGCTCGTCAGGACCATCACCAGGTCGACGTCCGGGTGTGTGCAGACCGCCAGGTCGTCGGGCAGCTCAGGCGTGAGGTCGAGCCGCTCGGCGGCCGCCCGGCGCTTGTCGGGGTCGGCGTCGTAGACGGCCGTGACCTCGACGCGGCCCTGGCCGCGCAGCCGCTCGATCAGGTTCATGTAGGGCGTCCAGAAGACGCTCCCGCAGCCGACCACGCCAAGGCGGATGCTCACGTTGCGCTCCTCGCGGTCTCGTAGTACGCGTCGGTCCAGGCCGGCTTGTCGACGTCATGGCCGGCCGCCAGGGCGAGCTCGGCGGCCAGCGCGGCGGACGCCGGCAGCGTGGTGATGAAGGCGAGCCGGGCGTCGGCACGCGCGGCGGGCGGGAAGCGCAGCGCCGTGGCGCCCGTGGCCGCGCACAGCCGCACGGCCTCGTCGCCGAGCGGGTCACCGACGGGGTCGAGCGACACCATCAGGTGCCCGCGGTCGAGCCCGAACATCGCCGACGTCGCGCCCTCGCGGGTCTCGACCCCCTCGGCGGGGATGCGCGAGATCTCCTTGAGCATCAGCGCCAGCTCGAGCGCCGCCGCCCACGCGGCGCCGCCGCCGACCGCGATCGCCGCCGGCGGCGAGCCGAGCCCGCTCAGCGAGGCCGCCCACGTCTCCGCTTCGGCCACCGCCTGCTCCGCCGCCTCGACCACGCCCGCGAGCTCGCCGCCCATCACCGCCAGCCCGCACGCGTACGCGCCCGCGAGCGCCTGCGTGTGCGTCACCGCCCGCTGCGAATGCACCTGCTGGAGCACGACGGCGTCGGCGGCGCCGGCGAGTGCCGAGTCGGCGTTCGCGGTGATCGCCACACACGGCCTCGCGCCGGAGCGCTGCGCGATCTCGACGACGTCGCGGAACTCGCCCGACGAGGACACGGCGAGCACCGCGTCTCCCGGCTGCCAGGCAAAGCCCTCGCGGGCCACGATCCCGCACGGGAGTGCCACCAAAGGCGGTCCGCCGAGCTCGAGTCCCGCCAACCACAGCGCGTGCGCGACGTAGTACGCCGCACCGTTGCCGGTGGCGACGATCCGCTGCGCGCCGCGCAGTACTCCTGCCGCCTCCGCGACCCCGTTCGCAGCATCAACAGTGTCCTGGAGCGCGGCCGGAAGCTGCCGGACATCGGCCCACAACCCGGTCTCCAGGTACCGCATGGACCGGAACGTACCATGAGGAACCAAAAGGAACCAAACGCCTTGACAGGCGAACCACGGGTCTGGATAGTCACCGTCCAATGTCGCTCAGCGAGGCGTCCCAGCCGCTGTACCACCGGGTCTACCGGGAGATCTCTAAGGAGATCGAGAACGGCGCCCTGCAGCCCGGGGATCGGCTGCCCTCCGAGCGCTGGCTGTGCGACGAGCTCGGCGTCAGCCGCGCCACGGTGCGGCGCGCGATCGAGGAGCTCACGATCGACGGGCTGGTGGAGGGGCGCGGGCGCGGGTCGTTCGTGACCGGCGACGCGCTGGCCGAGCCGGCCGGCACGCTGATGAGCCTGTCCGAGCTCGGGCGATCGCGCGGGCTCGAGGCGAGCGCGCGCGTGCTGGAGGCCGGCATCCGCGCGGCGAGCATCGACGAGGCCGAGCTGTTCGCGATCGCTCCCGGCGCCGAGCTGTTCGAGCTCCACCGCGTGCGCATGCTCGACGGGTTGCCGATCTCGCTCGACCACAACCGCGTGCCGCTCCGGCTCGCCCCGGATCTCACCGATCTGGACTTCACCAGCGCCTCGCTGTACGAGGCGCTCGAGCGCGCCGGCAACGAGCCGCGGCGCGCGGACTATGAACTCGAGGCCCGTGGCGCGGACGCGTCGGAGGCCGAACTGCTGGGGCTGGCGCCGGATGCACCGGTCCTGTTCGCGACCACGGTCGCGATCGGCGCGCAGGGTAGGGTCGTCGACCTCGGCCGCACCGTATATCGCGCTGATCGCTACCGGTTCCAGGCGACGCTGATGCGCCGCGCCCATCGTGAGGGGGAGACCATCAATGAGGATTCGCATGCTCCGCGCGGCTCTGTTGCCAGCCGTGCTGGCGATCGTCGTCGTCGGGTGCGGGGGAACACCGGGCGCGGATAAGCCGAGCGACCAGGCGAGCAAGCCCGCGTCGGCGATCAAGACCAGCGGGTTCGAGGATCTCGGCCCGACCACGCTGACCGTCGTCTCGTCCGAGGGCTCCGGCGGCCCGCGCGACGCGATCAAGGTGCTGAGCAAGCAGTTCGAGCAGAAGTACCCGAACGTCACCGTCAAGGTCTCGTTCCGAGACTTCGCGTCCTGGATCAAGCAGGTCAAGCTCGCCGCGTCGGGCGACAACCCGCCGGACGTGTTCGCCGGCAACCAGGGCTACCAGGTCGACGGTGAGCTGGTGAAGGCCGGGCTGATCCTCCCGCTCGACCAGTACGCGAAGGCGTACGGCTGGAACGACTCGTTCACGCCCGAGACGCTGCAGCAGTTCGAGTGGAGCAAAGACGGCCAGACGTTCGGCTCCGGCACGGTGTACGGCGTCGCCCAGAGCGGCCAGTCGACCGGCATCTTCGCGAACATGGCGAAGCTGAAGGCCGCGGGGGTCGATCCCGCGTCGCTGAAGACGTTCAACGACTTCGACGCCGCGCTCGCCAAGCTGCGCAGCTCGCTTCCCGCGAGCGAGCCGGTGATCGCGCTCGGCAACAAGGACCAGTACGGCGCGATTCACATGTGGGGCATGGTGCAGGGCGCCTACGACTCCGCGCAGTCGATCCGCGACTGGATCTTCCACAAGGACGGCGCGACGTTCGACACGCCCGGCACGATCGAGTCGCTGAAGAAGATCAAGGAGTGGGCGGACAAGGGCTACCTCGGCAAGGGCGACTCGTTCAACGCCCGCAGCGACGCCGATGCCGCCGCCGCGTTCGGGAAGGGCGAGGGCGCGTTCGTGCTCGGCGGCAACTGGAACGCCTCGATCGCCAAGGACGGGCTCGGGAAGGACGCCGCGTTCTTCGACATGCCGCCGGGCGACAGCGGCAAGGCCGTGGCGATCGGCTCGGCGAGCATCCCGTACCACATCTCGGCGAAGACGAAGAACGCGGACCTCGCGGCCGCGTACCTCGACTTCATCACCGGCCCGACCGCCGGCCAGGCGCTGGTCGACACGCAGCAGGTCCCGGCCGCGACTGACGGCACCGCGACGCCTGGGGACCCGCTCGGCCAGGACGTCAAGGACGGGTGGGACAAGCTCGTCAAGGAGGGCGGCCTGACCCTTTACCCCGACTGGTCGTCGCCGACGATGCTCGAAACGATGGGCCAGAGCTTCCAGGAGCTGCTGGCCGGCCGGGCGACGCCCGAGGACGTCGCGAAGCGCACGCAGGCGGACTGGGAGAACTACCAGTCGGAGCTCGCCGGGAAGTAGCGGATGGCGGCTCCAACCGCCCCCGCGTCGCCGGTGCGCCGCGAGCGCGCCGGCGGCGCCGCCGAACTACCGCAAGTGCGGGTCCGCGCGCCGGGTGAGCCCCGGCGCGTGGCCTACCTGTACCTGGCGCCGGCGATGGTGTTCTACCTGCTGTTCGCGTTCGGCCCGCTGATCTACACCACGTGGCTGTCGTTCTTCGACTGGGACGGGCTCACAGTCGGCACGTGGACGGGCCTCGACAACTACCGGAAGGTGTTCCAGGACCCGGGGATCCGCGCGTCGTTCGTCCACTCGTTCGTGCTGATCTTCTTCTACGCGATCCTGCCGGCCGCGTTCGGGCTGATCCTCGCGTCGCTGATCGCGCACACGCGCGTGCGTGGCGTGACGTTCTTCCGCGCGGTGCTGTTCATGCCGCAGACGATCGCCACGGTCGTCGTCGCGCTCGCGTGGATGTGGATCTACGCGCCGTCCGGCCCGTTCAACGAGTTCCTGCGGACGATCGGCCTGGGCTCACTCACGCGCGGCTGGCTCGGCGACTTCAACACCGCGCTGCCGGCCCTCGGCCTGGTCGGCACCTGGGTGATGTTCGGCCTCTGCCTCGTGATGTTCCTGGCCGGCATCCAGAAGGTTCCGCTCTCGCTCTACGAGGCCGCGCGCGTGGACGGCGCCGGCCGCGTCCGCGAGTTCTTTGCCGTGACATTGCCGGGCGTTCGCGGCGAGCTCTCGGTCGCGCTGACGCTCACCACGATCTTCGCGCTGCGCACGTTCGATCTGATCTACGTCTCGACCAACGGCGGCCCCGGGACATCCACCACGGTGCCGTCGGTGCTCGTGTACCAGAACGCGTTTGCGACGGGCCGCGTCGGGTTGGCCGCGGCGGTGGCCGTCGTACTCACCTCGCTGATCTTCATCGTCGCGTTCCTCATCACCCGCCTCGTCGACCGCGACCCGAGCCGATGACGTCTACACGCCGCGAACAGCTCTTCAGCTACGTCGTGCTCGGCGTGTTCAGCATCGTCGCGATCTACCCGATCGTCAGCATCCTGCTGCTGGCGTTCCACAAGCGGTCGGACCTCGTCACGGGCTTCTCGATCCCGGACTCACCGACCTTCGACACGTTCAAGACGGCCTGGAACGAGGGCAACTTCGACCGCGGGCTGCTCAACAGCTTCATCGTCGCGACGACGGTGTCGGTTGTCACCGCGATCCTGGCGACGATGGCCGGCTACGCGTTCGGCACGATGCGCTTCCGCGGCTCCAGCGCGCTGTTCTACCTGCTGCTGATCGGGCTCATCTTCCCGTACGAGGCGACGGTGATTCCGCTCTACTACGTGTTCCGCGACGTCGGGCTGACCGACAGCCTGTGGGCGCTGATCCTCCCCCAGATCGGGCTGTCGGTCCCGTTCGGGACGTTCTGGATGCGAGCGTTCTTCCGGTCCTCGCCGAGCGCGCTGGTGGAGGCATCGCGGCTCGACGGGGCGACGAGTTTCGTGACCCTGTGGCGCGTGCTGCTGCCGCAGGCGTGGCCGGCGATCACGACGATGATCGTGCTCGTCTTCATGTGGACGTGGAACGAGTTCCTGCTGGCGCTGGTGATGATCCAGTCCGACGGCTTGCGCACGGCGCCGCTCGGGCTCGCGCTGTTCGCGGGGGCGAACCGCAACAGCGTGGACGCGACCCTCGTCGCCGCCGCGGCCGTGATCGTCGCGCTGCCGGTGATGATCGTCTACGTCTTCCTGCAGCGCAGCTTCATCCGCGGGATGTTCGCCGGGGCGGTGAAGGAATGAGCGTCGTGATGGGAGTCGACGGCGGCAACACGAAGACGATCGCCGTCGTCGCCGACGAGACCGGCCGGACGCTCGGCGCCGGGCTCGGCGGGCGCGGGGACATCTACAACGCGGACACGCCCGAGACCGCGATCGAGACGATCGCGGGGGCGGTCGGCGAGGCGCTCGACGGCGCCGGCATATGCGCCGCGGATCTCGCTGCGGCGACGTTCAGCCTCGCGGGCGCCGACTGGCCCGAGGACTTCGCGCTGCTCGAGCGCGCGCTGCCCGAGCGGCTCGGGCTGCGCGTGCCGGCGCTGGTCGTCAACGACGCACTGGGCGCGTTGCGCGGTGGGGCACCGGACTGGATCGGCGTGTCGCTCGTCGCCGGCACCTACAACGCGATCGGCGCCCGCCGCGGCGATGGCCGCGTGTTCCATCTCGGCTTCTGGCCCGACGGCGCCGGCGGCCGGCACATCGCCCAGGACGGCCTGCACGCCGTCTACCGCGCTTCGCTCGATCTCGGCTCCGCCACCGCGCTGTCCGAGCGCGCGTTCGCCCTGTACGGCGCCGACGGCGCGATCGACCTGCTGCACGCGTTCACGCGCCGCGGCGGGCTCGTGGACGCCGACGTCGATCGGTTCGCCCCGGTCGTGCTGGATGCGGCCGACGCCGGCGATGCCGTCGCTCAGGCGATCGTGGCCGAGAAGGGCGCCATCCTCGGCCGCCAGGGCCGCGCCTGCGCCGCGCAGCTCGATCTGCCGCTTGACGGCCTGCGGATCGTGCTCAGCGGACGCGTGCTCGCGCACCCCACCGAGCGGCTCGCCGCGGCCGCGATGGCGGAGCTGCCGGGCGCGATCGCCGTCCGCCATCCCGCGCCGCCGGTGGCCGGCTCCGTGTTACTCGCGCTCGACCAGATCGGCGCCGACGTCGACGCCGCCACGGTCGAGGCCGCGTTGCCCTACCCCGAGCTCGACGGAAGGAGCGCCCGATGGGCGGAATCGCCCTCGAGGGCGTGAGCAAGGTGTTCCCCGGCGACGTGCTCGCCGTGGACGATGTCGACCTGGAGATCGGCGACGGCGAGTTCATGGTGCTCGTCGGCCCGTCCGGCTGCGGCAAGTCGACGCTGCTGCGGATGGTCGCGGGGCTGGAGGGCGTGTCGAAGGGCACGATCCGGATCGGCGAGCGCGACGTCACCGAGCTCGCCCCGCGCAGCCGCGACATCGCGATGGTGTTCCAGAACTACGCGCTGTATCCCAATATGCGCGTCTGGGACAACCTCGCGTTTGCCCTCAAGCTGCGGCGGACGCCGAAGCCGGTGATGCGCGAGCGCGTCGGCGACGTGGCCGGCGTCCTCGGGCTGAAGGAGCTGATCGACCGCAAGCCCGGCGCGTTGTCGGGTGGCCAGCGCCAGCGGGTGGCGATGGGTCGCGCGATGGTGCGCGAGCCGCAGGCGTACCTCATGGACGAGCCGCTCTCGAACCTCGACGCCAAGCTGCGCGTCGGCATGCGCGCCGAGCTCGCGCGGCTGCACGACCGGCTCGGGGTGACGACGATCTACGTCACGCACGACCAGGTCGAGGCGATGACGCTCGGGGAGCGCGTCGCCGTGCTGCGCGACGGCACGGTGCAGCAGTGCGACACGCCCGAGACGCTGTTCGAGGAGCCGGCCAACGTGTTCGTCGCGGCGTTCATCGGGTCGCCGGCGATGAACCTGGCGATGGGCGACGTCGTCGACGGGCGGCTGCGGGTGGCGGGCATCGAGATCCCGGTGAAGAGCCGGCCTGCCGGCCGCGTGATCGTCGGCATCCGTCCGCAGGACCTCCGGCCGGCAGAGGCGGCGGACGGCGCCGACACGCCGCGGCTGCGGGCCGAGCTCGAGGTCGTCGAGCGGCTCGGCGCGGAGAGCCACGTGATCTTCGCCGTCGACGCCGAGAAGCCAACCGGCGACGCGGCGCGCGCCGCCGACGAGGCGACCGAGGAGAGCGAGGCGACGCTGCTCGCCGCCGACAACCGCGCGCGCTTCACGGCCGCGATCCCCGGCCGGCGCAAGTTCACGCACGGCGAGGCGGTCGAGCTCGTGGTCCCGCCCGAGGCGGTCCACCTGTTCGATCCTGAGACCGGCGCTTCGCTTCGTTAACCGCGGGGAGTCGAAGCGGCCAGCCCGCGGTGAAGGTTGGCAAGTTTCGCCCGCTCAGAGGGCAAAACTTGCCAAGGTTCACCAACGCGGCTGACCCTTCGCCGCCCCACGCAGCCGCAGTTCGCCGGAGCTGCAACTCAGGCCGGGAGCAGCCGCGCCGGCAGATGGGCGCGGTGCGCGGCGGCCATCTCGGCGTACAGCTGCTCGGCGAGGTCGATCGACCGCACGAGCGGGTGCGCGGCGAGCGCCCGCACCGCGTCGCGCGCGTCGCCCGACCAGGCGGCGTCGGCGGCGGCCTGCTGGTACTCGCCCAGCGCCTCGACGAGCCCGCGCAGGTGAGTGGGCAGGCCCGGCATCTCGAGCGGGTGGATGCCGTCGGCGTCGCAGCGGGCGAGCGTCTCGACCACCAGCGTGTCGGAGAACCCGGGCACCGAGCCCTGGTTGGGCACGTTGACCGGCAGCGTCTCGCCGCGATCGTTGAACACGGCGTCCATGCAGTCGATCGCCAGCTCGAGCTCGTGGATGCCGCCGCGTGAGCGGCCCGGGTCGAGCTCGGGCCTGTCGCTGCCCGCCTGCTCGACGTAGTGCTCCCAGTAGCCGGGAACCCAGCTGAGGATGTCCTCGGCGCGCGTCGTCGGCTTCGACGTCAGCTCGCCCAGGACCTCGTCCTCGAAGTAGTAGTACTGGAAGTACTCGCTGGGCAGGGAGTCCATCGCGTCGACGAGCCGCAGCATCCGCCGCGCCCCCGGCCGCAGCTCGGGATCGGCGCCGTGCCGCGCGTACGCGTCCTTGAGCAGCGGCAGCAGGTCCTGCCCGTCATAGCGATGGCGCACACTCCACGACCCGTGGTTGAGGCCGACGCTGGCGACGTCGAGCTTCTCGGGGTCGAGCCCCGCCAGCTCGGCGAGCTCGACCGGGAACACGATCGGCCCCTCGCACAGCGACACGAACGGGATCTCCGAGTGGTCGGTCACCGCCTGGGCGACGATGTTGACCGGGTTCGTGTAGTTGAAGATCCGCGCGCCCGGGCAGGCGTCCTCGGCGTCGGCGAGCACCTCCTGCATGACCTTGATCGAGCGCAGCGCCATGAAGAACCCGCCCGGCCCCTGCGTCTCCTGCCCGACGACGCCGTGCGAGAGCGGGATCTTCTCGTCGAGCACCCGCGCCTCGAAGCCGCCGGGGCGGTAGCTGGTCAGCACCGCGTCGCAGGCGTCGAGCCCCGCGCGCCGGTCGGTCGTCGCGGTCACCGCGATGTCCGCGCCCTTGGCGCTCGCCATCCGCTCGGCCAGCCCGCGGATCAGCGCGAGGCGGTCGGCGTCGAGGTCGATCAACACGATCTCGGAGCCGGCGAAGTTGTCGCCCTGCTCGATGAAGCTCGCCATCGTGCCGGCCCCGCGCGTCGATCCGCCACCGATGTAGGCAATCTTCAACCGAGCCACACCGGCATCTTCCAGCCCAGCGATCGTTCAGTCAAGACCAAACGCGGACAACGACAGACCAAATGAGGACAATCGGGGTCACGGCCGCGTCAGGCGGTGTCGGCTCGCGCGTGGTGCGCGAGCTGGTCGATCGCCCAGACCCGCCCGCCGTCGTCGCGCTGGCCCGCCGTCGCGAGGCGGTGTCGGCCCCTGAAGTGCGCTACGCCGACTACGACGACCCCCGAGTACGGCGCGGGACTGTTGATGCGGGGTTCGTCGAGCCGCGGACCGGGGTAGGCCTCCGTGCGGGATGAGGCGGGGGATGACTCTTGCAGTGATGCTGGCGCTGCTGTGCGCAGCGCCGGCGAACGCAGCCGAGGCGCCGGGCGCGCCGGGCGCCGTCGCGAACTGGACTGCCGGGGACAAGGCTGGCTTCGGCAGCGCGCGGCCGCTCGCATCGAAGGTCTGGTTCACGCTCCAGGGCGGTGAGCTGACCGAGGTGTACGCGCCCGATCTCGGCAGCCCCAGCTACCGCGACCTGCAGTTCGTGGTCAGCGACTCCAAGACGTTCAGTGAGCGCGAGACAGACGCGGCGCACCACCGCACACGGCTCGCCGACTCCCGCAGCCTGACCTACCGGCAGACGTCGACCACCTCGCGCTGGCGGCTCACGAAGACGTACGTCACCGACCCGGCGCGCTCCGCGGTGCTCGTCAACGTGCGATTCGAGTCGTTGACCGGCAAGCCGTACCGGCTGTACGTGCTCGGCGACCCGGCGCTGTCGAACACCGGCGATGACGACACCGCGAGGGGGTCGACCGCTGCCGACAAGACGAACGCGAGCGCGCTGGCGACCGCGCCCGCGCTCACGAAGACGTCCGTCGGCTACATGGGCGTCAGCGACGGCTGGACCGACCTGCGCGACGACCACACGATGGACTGGACGTACGACACGGCCTCTGCTCCCGGCAACGTGGTCCAGACCGGGGAGACATCGCTCACCGGCCTCAAGCGCCACCAGGACCTCACGCTCGCGCTCGGGTTCGCGGGCAAGCCCGACGCTGCCGCCGACACGGCGCGTGCGGCGCTCCGCACCGGCTTCGCAAAGGCCGCAGACCGGTACGCGCGCGGCTGGCACGACTACCTGCACGGCCTGCGCCGCCCGCACAGCGCGGCCCGGATCAAGGACCTCTACGACGCGTCTCTGATGGTGATGGCGGCGACCGAGGACAAGACGTTCCGCGGCGCGCTGATCGCGTCGCCGTCGATGCCGTGGGTGTGGGGCAACATCCCCGGCTACTCCGGCCCGTATCACCTCGTGTGGTCGCGCGACGCCTACCAGGTCGCCACCGCGATGCTCGCCGCCGGCGATCGCGCCGCCGCCAATCGCGCGGTGACCTACCTGTTCTCCGGGCAGCAGAAGGACGACGGCTGCTTCCCACAGAACTCGAACGTCGACGGCTCGCCGCACTGGCCGAACCTGCAGCTCGACGAGGTCGCCGACCCGATCATCCTCAGCTGGCAGCTGCGCCGCTTCGACGCCGGCACGTGGGCGCACGTGAAGGCAGCCGCCGACTGCATCGTCTCCCAGGGCCCGTCCACACAGGAGCGCTGGGAGAACCTCGTCGGCTACTCGCCCGCGAGCATCGCCGCCGAGGTGGCGGGCCTCGTCACCGCCGCCGAGATCGCCGAGCGCAACGGGGACGACGCCGCCGCGCAGCACTACCGCGAGGTCGCCGACGAGCGGCAGGCCGGCATCGAGGGCTGGACGCTGACGACCAGCGGCCCGCTGTCGCCCGACCCGTACTACGTGCGGGCTACCGTCGACGGCGACCCGAACGCCGGCACCACGTACCCGACGCCCGACAACGGGCCCGTCGTCGACCAGCGCCAGGTCGTCGACCCGAGCTTCCTCGAGCTCGCGCGCCTCGGCGTCAAGCCCGCCGACGCCCCCGGGATCCTCAGCACCTTGCCGGTCGTCGACCGCGAGCTCGGCGTCGACACGCCGAACGGGCGCTTCTGGCATCGCTTCAACTACGACGGCTACGGCGAGCTGCCCGACGGCGGGCCGTTCGGAACCGCGGGCAACCGCGGCCGGCTGTGGCCGATCTTCGCCGGCGAGCGCGGCGAGTACGAATTGCTCACCGGCAACGACCGCGCGGCGCGCGGTCGCCTGCGCTCGATCGCCAACACCGCCAACAGCGGCCGGCTGCTCCCCGAGCAGGTGTGGGACGACCAGCCGCCGCCCGGCTATACACCGGGCACGCCGACCTTCTCGGCGACGCCGCTCGGCTGGACGCACGCACAGCTCGTGCGGCTCGCCTGGTCGCTCGACGCCGGCCACCCGGTCGAGCAGCCGTCCGTGGTCGCCAAGCGCTACCGCTAGATGATTGATGCCCGGCCCGCTCCCATACGGGTGCGCGGGCAGTGGAATCAATCATCCAGCCACGGGGCAGCGGCCGTCGGCGTGGCCGCAGGCGGTCGTGTCGCACAGCCGGCACATGAAGCGCGACGCGCTGGGATCGCGCTTGAGCCCGACGAGCACCTTACCGGCGAGGCGGTCGAGCGTCTCACGCTCGCGGTCCGAGAGAACCGACAGCGCGTCGTCGAGCACCTCCAATCGCGCTCGGGCGATCCGGCCCGCCGTCCGCCGCCCGCGCGCGGTGAGGCGGACCGTGGTGGAACGCCCGTCGGCGCCCGGGCCGCGGCGCAGGTGACCGTCGGCCTCGAGCCGATCGATCATCCGCACCGCGCCCGAGGGCGTCAGGCCGAGCATCTGGTGCAGCAGCCCGACGTGCGGCTGCTCGACGAAGTTGGCGAGCCAGGACAGCGTCGTCGCGCCGCTCTCCGGCTCGCCCGCGGCGTCCACGACGGCCGCCGCCATCCGGTCGTGCAACCGCAGCGCGAGCGCCCCGAGGACGTTCGCGCTGTGCTCACTCGAAGTCATAGTCGAGCGAGACCGACGGCTCGCCGCCCATCGGGGCGCTGAACGTGCCGGACCCGGTGATCCCGGCGAGATCGCCGGTGCCCGAGCCCTGCACGATCGTGATCGGGCCTGCCGCCTCCTTGCCGTCGAACGCGCCCGTGGTCTCGAACACAAAGCTGCCCGAGCGCTCGCCGATGCGGCCGGCGATGCGCTGGAAGCCGACGAAGTCCGCGGTCTTGTCCTCGCGGTAACACATCAGCCACTCGGTCTCGCCCTGGCCTTCGATGTCACCGCTGTAGGTCGCCTTGACCTGCGCCCGGGTGAGCTTGTCCGCGTACGGCTGCTCATCCCAGGAATCGATCTTGAACGTGCCTGTCGCTTGCGTGCTCACGTTCCACCTCCAAACAGATGTGTGAGTCACTCAACTATCTATCCAGAGACGGCGATCGACAAACCCGCACCTGGTGAGCGACGCAAGGCCGCTCACCAGGTGGTCGGCATCATTCGTACTGGAGGGCGTCCAGGACGTTGAGCCGCGAGGCCCGGCGCGCGGGCATGATCGCGGCGGCGACGCCGGCGAGGATCGCGACGATCGTGAGCGCGGCCAGCATCGGCACCGGAATGGTCATCCCGACGTCGTACGTCGACAGCGCCCGGGTTGCCAACGCGGCGAGGAACACGCCGAGCGGGAGGCCCATCGCGGCGCCGATCAGCGCCGTGATCACGCTCTCCTGCCGGATCATCCGCCGTGCCTGCCGCCGCGTCATGCCGATCGCCCGCAGCATGCCCAGTTCGCGCGTGCGCTCGAAGACCGAGAGCACGAGCGTGTTGACCATCCCGAACAGGCTCACGACGACCGAGAACGCGAGCAGGACGTAGAGCATCTTCAGCAGGCCCTCGAAGTTCTTCGTCCGGTCCTTGGCGAAGGTCTCTTCGGTGCTGAAGCGCGCGTCGTTGAACGGCACCGCGGCCGACCGGAGCGCCGCCTCGGCGTCCGGACCCGCATCGACGAACGTGAAGACGTTCCCCGGCTGCGCGAACGACGCATCGAAGTCAGCCTGCGAGATCGTCACGTCGCCCAGCAGGAGGTCGAGCTGCGGCGCGTCGTAGATGCCGCGGACCGTGTAGGCATGCCGCTCGCCCTTCGGTGACGTGACCGTGAGCCGCGTGCCAATCTCGACGTGATGCTTGTCGGCATACGTCTTGGTCACGAGCGCGCCGTGCGTTGAGAGCGCGGCAACCGAGGCCGCCGAGCCGTCGGTCCAGTCGAACCGGTAGAAGCGCTCGATCGTGTCCGGGTCGACGCCCGTGACCGCCAGCTTGTCCTTTCCGACGAGTGCCTGGTCGTTGCGGACGTGCGAGTACGCCTTGACCCCGGGCGTGCTCGCCAGCGTGTCGCCCTCGGCGGCCGGGAACGGCACGCCCTCGGTCGCGGCCAGCACGTACGGCGCGTGCACCTGATCGGTGACCGCGCTCTGAACCGAGCTGCTCAGGCCGGCGCCGAGCACCGCCACGACGGTGACGAGCGTGAGCCCGATCATCAGTGCAGCGGCAGTCGAGGCCGTGCGGCCCGGGTTTCGGCCCGAGTTGGCCTCGGCGAGCTCGACGGCGATGCCACCCGTCCGGCGCGCCGGCCACCCGACCAGCCGGGCCAGCGGCCTCACGAGATGCGGCGCCGCCAGCGCGATGCCGACGAACAGCGCGATCAGGCCGCTGCCGACCAGCAGCGCGACCGGCCCCGTGCTCAGCCCGCCGAAGACGCCGGCGGCGATCGCGGCAACCGCCGCGGCGACCAGCCCGCCGGCCAGCGCGACGGAGTGCTTCGCGACGCCCGAGACCGGCAGCGTCGCGCCTTCCCGGACGGCCGCGATCGGCGGGACACGCGTGGCCCGACGCGCCGGGATAACGCTCGCCGCGACAGTGACCAGCGTGCCCACGAGCAGCGACACGATGATCGTCCGCGTGGCGACGACGGTGCCCGCCTCGGGCAGATCGGCGCCCATGCCCGCGAACAGGGCGCTCATGCCCTTGGCGATGCCGAGCCCGAGCAGGATCCCGGTGACCGACGCCAACAGACCCACGATCAGGCCCTCGAGGACGACCGAGCGCATGACCTGTCGGCGCGAGGCACCGAGTGTCCGCAGCGTCGCGAACTCGCGCGTGCGCTGGGCGACCGTGATCGACAGGGTGTTGAAAATCACGAACGCGCCGACGAACAGCGCGATACCACCGAAGCCGAGCAGGAAGTAGCGGATGAACCCGAGCGCCTCGGTGGTGTCCTTGGACTGCTCGTCCGCCTCGGCAGCCGCATCGCGGACCTGCAGCTGATGCGAGACGAGCGGCTTGACCGCGCGCACCAGCTCCGCCGATGAGGTGCCGTCCTTGGCGGCGATTGAGATGCCGTCGTAGACGCCCTGCTTGTGCAGGACCTCCTGAGCGGTGTCGAGATCGAATACTGCGAGCGTCGCGCCGCCGAGCGACTCGACGTCGCCGTAGGACGCCGTGCCGGCGATCCGGTAGTGCTGCTTGACGCCGTTGACGGCGACCGCGACACCGTCGCCGACGTGGTAGTTCTCATCGTTGGCGGTCGCCACGTCGATGACGATCTCGGCCGAGCTCTTGGGCCAGTCGCCCGACTTGAGCTTGAGCGGGCTGAAGCGCGACTCCGCCGCGTCGTAGCTGAGACCCAGGGCGGGAGCGCCGCCGTGGCTGAGCGGCTTGCCGTCGCGGCCGATGATCTCGGCCTTCGACGAGTCGTCGCCGCCGATCGTGCCGCCCGCCGCCTCGACCTCGGGCAGCGCCCGGACCTGGGCGAGGAGCGCAGCGGGAACCGGCGCGCTGGTCGTGCCGGACACGACCTCCTTGCCGGTGATGACCGCGTCGGTGTTCGCGTAAGAGGCGTCGAAGATGCTGTCGAACGCCTTCTGCATGGTGTCGGTGAGGACGAAGGTGCCGCTCACCATCGACACGCCGATGACCACCGCGAACGCGGTGAGGAGCGCACGGACCTTGCGGCCCGCGAGTCCCTTGAGTGCGACGGCGATCATCGACCCGAGACCTCCTCGAGCACGCTGAGGATCTCGTGCGCACTCGACGGCCCGATGTCGCGGACGATCTCGCCGTCGGCCAGGTAGAGGACGCGGTCGGCGATCGCTGCCGCGTGTGCGTCATGGGTGACCATGACGGTCGTCTGGCCGAACGTGTCGACCGAGTCGCGCAGCAGCGCCAGGATCTCGCCGCTGGTCGTGGAGTCGAGGTTGCCGGTCGGCTCGTCGGCGAACATCACGCTCGGCCGGGAGACGAGTGCGCGGGCGACGGCGACGCGCTGCTGCTGGCCGCCGGACAGCTCGGAGGGACGGTGCCCGAGCCGGTCTCCGAGGCCGACCTTCTCGATCAGCTCGTCCATCCACTCCGGGTCCGGCTTGCCGCCGGCGAGCTTGAGCGGCAGCGCGATGTTCTCGGCCGCCGTCAGCATCGGGAGCAGGTTGAAGAACTGGAAGATGAAGCCGATGTGCTCGCGACGGAGCTGCGTGAGCGCGGCATCGTCGAGGCCGACGACGTCCACGCCGGCGACCGTCACCTCACCCTCGCTGGGGCGGTCGAGACCGGCGAGGATGTGCATCAGCGTCGACTTGCCGGAGCCCGACGGGCCCATGACGGCGGTGAGGCGGCCGGGCGCGATCTCGACGGACACGCCGCGGAGCGCGTCGACCACGGTGTCGCCCTCGCCGTAACGGCGGACGACGTCGCGGGCGGACACGACAGGGTCCGGATTCTCGATGAGAACGGTGCGCAGCTCTGGGGAGTGGATTGACATGCGCCGAGGTTCCCGGTACGCGGGTGCCACAGCCACAGGGCCTGCCGACCTCCTCGGTCCCGGGGCGCTGGTGGACCGCCGGTGCGGCCTCCCGTACTACGCGCGGAGGAACTCGAGCACGGCGAGTACACGCCGGTGCTCGGTGCCGGTGTCGGGCAGGCCAAGCTTGGCGAAGATGGTCGACACGTACTTCTCGGCACTGCGGAGTGTGATCACGACGCGATCGGCGATCGCCTGGTTGGAGAGACCTTCGGCAACGAGCGCGAGCACCTCGCGCTCGCGCGGCGTCAGCGCGGCGAGCGGCCCGTCGTCACGCTGGGCGGCGAGCAGGCCGGAGACGACCTGCGGGTCGAGGGCCGAGCCGCCGGCGACGACCCGCCGCAGCGTCCCGACGAAGTCGTCGATGTCGGTGATGCGCTGCTTGAGGACGTAGCCGAGCCGCTCAGGACTGGCGGCGAGCGCCTGCGTCGCGACCCCGACCTCGACGTGCTCTGACACGATTACGATCCCCATGCTCGGGTGCCGCGCGCGGATCGCCTGCGCCGCCTGCAGGCCTTCGTCGGTGTGCGTCGGCGGCATCCGGATGTCGATGATCGCGACGTCGGGCGCATGCGCGTCCGCGGCCTGGATGAGCTCTTCGGCGTCGGCCGCCTCGGCGGCGACCTCGACGCCTCCGTCCCCGAGCAGACCGACGATCCCGCGCCGCACGAGCAGGTTGTCGTCGGCGATCACGGCGCGCACGGCAGCTCCGCCATCACCGTCGTCCCCGCGCCGGGCGGGCTCGTCACGCGCAGCCGGCCACCGAGCGCCTCAACACGGTCGGCGAGCCCGCGCAGTCCGGAGCCGAGCGAGTCGTCCGCGCCGCCCATGCCGTCGTCGGCGATCTCGACCAGCAGGCTGCCGCCGCGATCGGACACCCGCACGGCCGCGACCGTCGCCTGCGCGTACTTGGCGACGTTGGCCAGTGCCTCCGACGCCACGAAGTACGCCGCCAGCGCGATCGCCTCCGGCGGCCGCAGCGTCGTGTCGTATTCGACGGTGGCCGGCACCGCCGAGCGCGTGGCGAGGGTGTGCAGGGCTGCGTCGAGGCCGTGCTCGAGCACGGCCGGATGCAGGCCGCGGGCCAGCTCGCGCAGCTCCTGGAGCGACTCGGTCAGCTCGTCCGACGCTGCCGTCGCGAGCTCCTCGGCTGTCGCCGGGTCGGTGCGGATGCGCGTGCGAAGCAGCTGTAGTTGCAGTGCGACCCCGACCAGCCGCTGCTGCGCGCCGTCGTGCAGGTTGCGCTCGAGCCGTCGGCGCTCGGAGTCGCCGGCCTCGACGATTCGCGCGCGCGACCCCTGCAGCTCCTCGAGCCGCGCACGCAGCTCGGCGTGCAGGCGCGCGTTCTCGAGCGCGATCGCCGCCGCGGCGGTCACGCCGTCGAGCAACTCCCGCTCGCCTGCGAGCGACGGGTCGTGCACGAGCGCGGCCACGTGCCGGCCGTCGCTGTCGATGATCGTTGTCGCACGCCCGTCGCCCGGGGGGGCGAGCGTGACCGGGCGGCCGTCGAGGTCCACCCACCCTTCGAACTCGGGGAGCCAGTAAGCGAGCGTCAGCGTCGGGTCGCGCAGTGCGCGCGCAAGTGCGTCGCGCAGGTGCCCGTCGCTCGGGTCAGCGCGTAGGTCGACCAGCAGGTCGCCGACCGCCGAGCGCGCCAGGCGCGTGTACAGCAAACCGGCGAGGAAGGCGATCGGGGCCAGGCCGATGACGAAGAACGTGACCCGCCGCAGCATCTCGAACGCCTGCTGGCCGGTGACGAGGCCGAACGCGCCGGACAGGTACAGGAAGGCGATCATGACGAGGCCGAGCGAGAACACGTCGACGAGCAGGTTGAGCGGCTGGCGGAGCGGCGGCCGGCGGCCCGCCCGACGCAGCACGATCGCGGCCAGGCAGAGGCCGGCGAGGACGGCGAGCTGGGTCTTCAGCAGGTTGTACGCGACGTTGGGCTTGTCCACGACGGCGATCGCGTCGTCCAGGCCGTAGCCGCCGAGCAGGAGCCCGACGAGCTGGAGCCCGAGCGCGACGACGTAGGCGATGCCGACGAACCACCGCTCGACCCGCCGCTCCAGCCTGCCGGTCGGGAACGCGAGGAACACGTGGATGTAGAGCGCCGCGGGCACGAGGTCGAACAAGATCCCGACCGTGTACGGAACGGTGGCGTTCGACCACGAGAGGATCGAGAGGAAGAACGTGAAGCCCGCCAAGACCATCAGCGGGCCGAAGCGGCTGTCGGGCCGGCGCCACCACGCGAGGACGCCAGAGATCACGTAGCCGAGCACGATCCAGCCGACGAGCGCGGCCTGGACGCCGGGCGTCTCGATGTGGTCGCTGGTCAACGCCAGCGCAGTCGCGATCGCCGTCGCCCCGCAGCCCGCGAGCGCGATCCCCCAGAGCAGATCGTGAGAAGGCGCGCGACCGATCGTGACGGTCATACGGGAATATCCTCCCGGCGCAGGGGGGTTCAAAGCAATGACCGACGCCGCAGATCGCACGGCTGGCCTGCTCGCACTCATGATCGAGCGGTCGCCGCGCACGGTCGCGGAGCTGATCGCGGCGGCCGACGCGGCCGAGGCCGACGTGCAGCTCTCGCTCGCCGCGCTCGAGCGCCACGGCCTGATCGAGTGGGACGCCGACCGCACACAGGCGCGGTTCGCACACGCGGCGCGACGCGACCTCGCCGAGCTCGCCGAGCCGGCGATGCGGCGGCTGGCCGACGAGAGCGGCGAGACCGTGAACCTGATGGTGCGGAGTGCGGGCGGCGCCGAGGCGATCGCACAGGTCGACGGCCGTCACGTGCTCGGCGTGAGCAGCTGGATCGGGCGCGAGGTGCCCGACCACTGCAGTGCGGCCGGCAAGGTCTTCCTCGCATTCGGCGACGCGAAGCCGGCCGAGCCGCTGGAGCGACTGACCGCGCGGACGATCGTGCACGCCGAGCAGCTGGAGCGGGAGCTCAGCGCGGTACGCGAGCTCGGCTTCGCGACGATCGTCGACGAGCTGGAGATGGGCCTCGCTGCCGTCGCCGCCCCGATCCGGGACGGCGCCGGCAACGTGGTGGGAGCCCTTTCGGTCGCCGGGCCGACGGCCCGGCTCGGACCGTCACGCCTCGGCGTGGTCGGCCGGCTCGCGATCGAGTCGGCCGACACCGTGTCGAAGGACCTCTAAGCCGGGATCGCGCCCAGCTCGAGCTGCTTGGGGGTCCAGCGCGCGCGGGCGCGGAGGTGGCGCTTGAGGAGACGGAGAGTCTTGGTCATGGCAATCACAATCGGAGTCGGGGAGGACTCCGACGACGATAGGCCCGACCCCCGCGCGTTTCGGCACGGGCATCCCCCGAGTGCGGGTGCGGCTAGCCCGAAGGCTCGTCGACGGCCTCGGCGAGCAGCGTCGCGAGGTCGACCACGCGCATGTCGCGGCCGCTCGAGCGCACGCCGTCGTCGAGCATCACCGTGCAGAACGGGCAGGCGACGGCCAGCGTCTCGGCGCCGGTCTCGGCCGCCTCGCGCACGCGCTCCTCGTTGATCGGCGAGCCGTTCTCCTCCATCCACATGTGCGCGCCGCCGGCGCCGCAGCAGAACGTGCGCTGCTCGCGCCGCTCCATCTCGATCGGCTGGCCGACCGCCGCGGCGAGCTCGCGCGGCTGCGCGCGCACGTCGTTGTGGCGGGCGAGGTAGCAGGAGTCGTGGTAGGTGATCGTCTGCTCGCTCGCGGTCGGTGACAGCCGCCCGTCGCGCACGAGCTCGGCGAGCAGCTCGGTGTGGTGCATGACCTCGTAGCGGCCGCCGAAGTCGGGGTACTCGCTCGCCAGCGTGTTGAAGCAGTGCGGACAGCTCGCGACGATCTTCGTCACGCCCGACTCGTTGAGCGTCTCGACGTTCTGCTCGGCGTAGGCCTGGAATACGAACTCGTTGCCCATACGCCGCGCCGGGTCGCCGGTGCAGGCCTCGCGGGGGCCGAGGATGGCGAAGTCGACGCCCGCCTTGGTGAGCAGCTTGGCCGTCGACCGCGCGCTCTCGCGCGCCCGCTCGTCGAACGACGCCGCACAGCCGACCCAGTACAGGACCTCCGGCGCCGGATCGCCCGGCTCGAGCACGCGCACGTCGAGCCCGTCGGCCCAGCCCGCGCGCTCGGCCTGCGGCTTGCCCCACGGGTTCGACTGGCGCTCGACGTCGCGCAGCATCGTCTCGGCCTCGCTCGGGAAGCGCGACTCCACCATCACCAGGTGCCGGCGCAGGTCGACGATGTGGTCGATCTGCTCGATGTTGACCGGGCATGCCTGGACGCACGCGCCGCACGTCACGCAGTCCCACACCATCTCCTCGAGCGACTCCCACTCGACCACTGCCGGGCCTTCGTAGGCGTCACCCGCCTCCAAAGCCTTCGGCCCCTCCTGGAACAGGTGGTCGCGAACGCCCATGACGACGAGCTTGGGCGAGAGCACCTTGCCGGTCGCGTACGCCGGGCAGGCGTCCTGGCAGCGCCCGCACTCGGTGCAGGAGAACGCGTCCATCATCTGCTTCCAGGTGAGGTCTCCCACCGTCCCGATCCCGAAGCGCATGTCCTCCTCGGGCGTCTCGTCGTCGAACCGCAGCGGCTCCAGCCGCCCCCGATTACGGACCCTCCCGAAGTAGACGTTGATCGCCGCGGTGGCGATGTGCAGGTGCTTGGAGTGCGGCAGGTAGGCGAGGAAGCCGAGGATCAGCAGCACGTGCGCCCACGCGAAAACGCGCGCGTCGGTCGCGTGCAGGAGCAGCAAAGTGCCGACGATCGCGGCGATCCACAACAGGATCAGGTCCGCCTCGCCCAAGTGGCTGCCGTCGAACCGGCGCGGGCGGACGACCTTGCGGATGTAGAACGCGGTCGCGACCCCGATCAGCGCGAGCACGCAGAAGACGTCCGAGAGCGCGTCGTACCAGCCCCAGTCCGGTGCCGAGTCCGGATCGACGATCTCGATCATCGCGATGAAGATCGCCGGGAACAGCACGATGAAGGCCCAGAAGATGAACGCGTGCATCAGGCCCGGGATCAGCCGCTGCAGCAGCTTGCGCTGACCGACCACGACGACGGCCTCGGCACGCAGGCGGTCGGGCACGTCGTCGGCGCGCGCGATACCCGGCGCGGCGCCCAGGCGGACCAGCCTCCAGAGCAGCCAGACCCGGTGGCCGAACAGCGTGGCGGAGGCGGCTATCGCCGCAGCGAGCGCGATCGCGCTCGCGATCACGTCCCTCGGACCTTCCGCAGCTCGGCGCTGATCGCGGGCACGATTTCGAGCACGTCGCCGATCACCGCGTAGTCGGCGCTCGCCATGATCGGCGCCTCGGGATCGGAGTTGATCGCCAGCAGGTTCTTCGCGCCTTTGCAGCCGGCCATGTGCTGCGTGGCGCCGCTGATCCCGCACGGGATGTACAGGTCGGGCGAGATCTTCGTGCCGGTCTGGCCGACCTGATCGGTGTGCGGGCGCCAGCCGGCCATCGTCACCGCGCGCGAGCAGCCGACGGCGGCGCCGAGCAGCCCGGCGAGCTCCTCGATCGGCGCGAAGCCCTCGGCCGAGCCGACCCCGCGGCCGCCGCTGACGACCACCGGGGCATCGGCGAGCGAGATGCCGCCGGCCGACTCCTCGACCCGTTCGACCACGCGCGCGACAAGATCGGCCGGCTCAAGCTCCGGAGTGAAGGTCTCCACGGTCGGCTGACCGTCGGCGGCCTCGATCGCCACCGCGTGCGGCGCGACGGTCATGAGCTTCACGTCGCCGTGCAGCCGCGCCTCCTCGAGCAGCGAGCCGCCCCAGCGCTGGCGCGTGACCTCGTCGCCGGACGCGCGGATCACGTTGGCCGCGAACACGCCGCCGGTCATCACCGCCGCGTGCGCGAGCACCTCGTTGCCGCGATCGGTGCCGGCGGCGACGACCACGGTCGGGGACAGCTGCGCGATCGCGCGCGCCCACGCCTGCGGCGCGTACCCGCCGCCCTCGATCTCCGCGACGTGCAGCGTGCGCACACCCGACACGTCCGGCGCGGAGCCGATCGCGATCGCGTCGACCTCGCCACCGTACGCGCGGGCAAACGACAGCGCCTGCTGCGCGAGCTCGTCGCCGTCCTCGATGAACACCAACGCGCTCACACAACACCCCCCGTCTCTGGGTGCGGCCCGAGGGTCATGCGAGGCCCAATCTCTGGAACAGCTCGACGACGGCGGGTGCCGCGCCCGGCCCTTCGCCGAGCATCTCTGCCTGCTTCCCGCGCCCTTCGGGCACGACCAGCCGCACCATCTCCAGCCGCGGCGCCGCGGAAGCCGGCTGCCGCCGGTCGATCGGCTTCTTGCGCGCCCGCAGCTTTGACGGCACCGACGGATAGCGCGGCAGGTTCAGCCCTTCCTTGACCGTGACGACGGCCGGGAGCGGCAGACGGTAGACGTCGCGCCCCGAGCCGACCTCCTGCTCACACCGCACCGCGCCGTCCTCCACCGCGAGCCCCTTCAGCCCGGTGGCGATCGGGCGGCCGAGCGCGTGCGCGACGCGGATGCCGACCTGGAAGCCGCCGGAGTCGGCCGACTCGTTGCCGAAGATCACGAGGTCGGGCGACTCTGCGGCGACCACCTCGACCAAAGCGGCCGCGGTCGCCTCCGGATCCCAGTCGCTGCCGTCGGTCTCGAGCAGGATCGCGCGGTCGGCGCCGATCGCCATCGCGTCGCGCAGCTGCTCCTCGGCCTCCGGCGGCCCGAGCGTCAGCACGGTCACCGAGCCGCCTCGGGCCTCGACGATCCGTACCGCCTCCTCCACCCCACACTCCTCGTGCGGGCTGATCGTAAAGCCGAGGTGGCGGGTCTCGATCGCCCGCTCGTCGGCCGTGAGCACCATCTTGCCGCCGGTCAGCGGAACGCGCTTGACGCAGACGAGAACGTCCATCAGCGGCGGATGCGCTCGTTGTCGGGATCGAAGATCGCCCGCGAGCCGACGACGGCGACGGTCACGGGGAACCGCTCGTTCATGTACTCGACGGCCAGCTCGCCGCCCTCGACCGCCTGCTCGGGCGGCAGGTAGGCCATCAGCACGTACTTGCCCAGCGAGGGCGCCATGCCCGCGGTGGTGACGAACGAGCGGCGCCCCTTCGCGTCGACCAGCGGCGCGCCGTCGCGCGTCGTGACCGGCTCGCGGCCGAGCATGAAGCGCGGGATCCCCGCGGACGACGTGTGGTCGTCGACGGTCAGCGTGCACAGCTTCGCGGCCGGGTCGGACCCACGGTGGCCGAGATGCGCCTCCTTGCCGACGAAGTCCTGCTCTTTGACCTTGCCCCAGGCCATGTCGGCCTCGATCACGTCGTACTCGGCGTCGAGCTCGAAGCCGAACGCGCGGTAGCACTTCTCAATCCGGCCGGTCGTGCCGTAGACGCCGATGCCGGCGGGCACGAGCCCGTGCGGCTCGCCGGCCTCCCACACCATGTCCCATAGCCGCGCGCCCTGCTCGATCGGCACGTGCAGCTCCCAGCCGAGGTCGCCGACGTAGGAGATGCGCGATGCGAGCACCTGCAGCGGGCCGCACTCGATCGTCCGCCAGTGGGCGAACGGCAGGCCCTCGTGCGAGACGTCGTCGCTCGTGAGGCTCGCCAGGATGTCGCGCGCCCGCGGCCCCCATAGACCGAGCGTCGTCCACGCCGACGTGAGGTCGGTGACGGTTGCGCCGGTGGCGTGATCGGCGACCCACTTGAGGTCCGCCATGCCGTGCGCGCCACCGGTGACGACGCGGAAGTGGTCGTGCCCGAGACGCATGATCGTGAGGTCGGACTTGAAGCCTCCGCCGGGCGTGAGCAACGGCGTGTACACGCCCCGCCCGATCGCGACGTCCATCTGCCGCATCGCCACGCGCTGCACGGTGCCGAGCGCGCCCTCGCCCTGCACGTCGAAGATGCAGAACGCGCTGAGGTCGAACATCGCGGCGCGGTCGCGCATCGCGAGGTGCTCGGCGTTGATGATCGGCGACCACCAGCGCGCCTCCCATTCCGCCGGGCGACCGTTGACGCCGTACTCGTCGACGAGCTTGGCGTTCGACTCGTACCAGTGCGGGCGCTCCCAGCCGGCGGCCTCGAAGAACACCGCCCCGAGCTCCTTCTCACGGGCGTGGAAGGGGGGCAACCGCACATCGCGGTCCGAGGCCCACTGCTCGGACGGGTGCACGATCCCGTAGGTCTTGTTGAACGCCTCCGACGCACGGGCGCCGACGTGCGTCTGGGTCTTCTGGCAGTCGTAGAAGCGGGCGATGTCCGACGTCTGGAGGTCGATCTCCGACTCGCCGTGCACCATCCACTCGGCGACCGCGCGCCCGACGCCCGGCCCCTCCTTCACCCACACCGCCGCGACGGACCACAGGCCCTTGACCTCGGGCGTCTCGCCGAGCAGCGGCAGGCTGTCCGGCGTCAGCGAGAGCAGGCCGTTGATCGCGTACTTGATGCCGACGCTCTCGTCGCCGACGATCTCCGGCATCAGCTCCAGCGCCTGCTCCATCTGGAGCGCGAAGTCGTCCTCGGTGAACGGGAACTCGGTGGGAGAAAGCGCTGCTTCCTCCACGGATGGGATCTCGCTCGGTTCGTGCAGGATCGGACGGTGCGCGTACGAGCCGATCTCCAGGCCGGTGCCGTCCTGGCGCTCGTACATGTTCGTGTCCATGTCGCGCACGATCGGGAACTCGATCGCGCTGGACGTGCCCTCGAACCGGGGCACCGGGCCGATGTCGATCATCTGGTGGACCGCCGGCGTCAGCGGGATCGTGGCCCCCGCCATCCGCGCCAGCAGCGGGCTCCAGACGCCGCACGCGATCACGATCGTGTCCGACTCGATGTCGCCGTCGGTGGTGCGGACACGGCGCACGCGCCCGCGTTCGACGTCGATCCCGATTACCTCGACGTTCGCCACCACCGTCAGCGCGCCAGATTGCTGTGCTTCCTCGCGCATCAGCGTTCCGGCGCGGAGGGAGTCCACAACTCCAACCGATTCGGTGTAGAAACCCCCGACGATGATCGACTCGTCGATGTACGGCACGAGCCCCTTGACCTCGGCCGGTGTCACGAGGCGGACATCATCCACGCCCCATGCCTTGGCCGACGCCATCCGCCGCCGCAGCTCCTCCATCCGTTCCTCGGTACGGGCCACCTCGATGCCGCCAGACCGCGTGAACACGTCGAGCTGGAGGTACTGCCGTACGCTGTCGAGCGTCAGCGCGGTCATCTCGCGCGAGTGGTCAACCGGGAAGATGAAGTTCGAGGCGTGACCGGTGGACCCGCCAGGATTGGGCAGCGGACCCTTGTCGAGCTGGACGATGTCGCTCCAGCCCTGGCGGGCCAGATGGCACGCGAGCGAGTTACCAACGATCCCCGCGCCGATGACAACGGCGCGCGCGCTGCTGGGGAGGCGGCTCATGGGCACAGATATATCAGATGGACACCAGTCTCCGGCCCTGGTATATCTGGCCGCAGTGTTGCCGGGTCAACGGCCGGGATGTAGGAGGATGACGCGCTCGTGACGGCCGAATCAACCGCCGCCGAGATTGTCCTCGACCATGTGACGAAGCGCTACGGAAATAGCGCTCGTCCAGCGATCGACGACCTCTCGATCACCATTCCCTCGGGCGAGATCTGCGTGCTGATCGGACCTTCGGGCGGTGGCAAGACCACCGCCATGAAGATGATCAACCGCCTGATCTCGATCACCGAGGGCGACATCACCATCGACGGCACGAGCGTGAAGTCGATGGACACGACCGAACTGCGACGCGGGATCGGCTACGTGATCCAGCAGATCGGCCTGTTCCCGCACATGACGGTCGAGAACAACGTCGGCACCGTGCCGCGGCTGCTGGGCTGGGACAAGCAGCGGATCCGCGCCCGCGCGAGCGAGCTGCTCGAGCTCGTCGGGCTCGATCCGGACGAACATGCCAAGCGCTATCCGTCGCAGCTGTCCGGCGGCCAGCGCCAGCGCGTCGGCCTCGCCCGGGCGATGGCGGCCGACCCACCGCTGATGCTGATGGACGAGCCGTTCGGCGCGATCGACCCGATCACCCGCGAGCGCCTGCAGAACGACTTCCTGCGCCTGCACCGCGAGATCCGCAAGACCGTCGTGTTCGTCACGCACGACATCGACGAGGCGATCAAGATGGGCGACCGGATCTGCCTGCTGCGCGAGGGCGGCGTACTGGCCCAGTACGACACCCCGGAAGTGATCCTCGCCGCGCCCGCCGATGAGTTCGTGGCCCAATTCGTGGGCGCCGACCGCGGCCTCAAGCGGCTCGCCCTGCGACAGCTCGACGAGATCAACCTGCTCCCCGTCCCGAGCGGGGAGAACGGCCATCCGCGGACGTCGAGCAAGACCACCCTGCGCGATGCGCTGTCGCTGATGCTCACGGAGGGCAGTACCGGCGTCGTCGTGGTCGGCGAGAACGACCAGCCCACCGGCTACATGACGTTCGACGTGATCAGCCACCTGCTCTCTGAATCCGAGGGCGAGCGGGCCAGATGATCCTCTCTCTCTTCGCCCAGGAAGGGCCGGTCATCCCCGACTTCGGGCGCGGGGACGACTGCATCCGCGCGAACGGCAACTTCTGTGCCAAGTGGTTCATCGACAACTTCAACGACCGCTTCCTGCCGCGCGTGCTCGAGCACATCGAACTGACGCTGATCGCGCTGGCGTTCGGCTTCGCGATCTCGTTCGCGGCCGCGCTGATCGCCTACCGCTACACGAGGTTCGAGGCGCCGTTCGCGAACGCCTCGGCGCTCTTCTACACGATCCCCAGCATCGCGCTGTTCCAGATCATGGTGCCGCTCACCGGCATCGGCCGGCTGACCATCGAGATCGCGCTGGTCTCCTACACGCTGCTGATCATGTTCCGCAACACGCTGACCGGGCTCCAACAGGTACCCCAGGAAGCCAAAGAGGCGGCCGAGGGCATGGGCCTGACGCGGCGCCAGTCGCTGACGCGCGTCGAGCTCCCGCTCGCTGTGCCCGCGATCATCGCCGGCGTACGCGTGGCCACGGTCACGACGATCTCGCTCGCCACGATCGCCGCGTTCATCACGCCGCTCGGACTCGGCGCCCCGATCTTCAGCGCGATCCAGACCGGCGCCAACACCGAGTTCGTCGCCGCGAGCCTGCTGGCGATCGCGCTGGCGCTGATCGCCGATGTGCTGATCGTGATCCTGCAGCGGTTCCTCACGCCGTGGGTGCGGGCCAGGAGCATCGCCCGATGAGCGACCTCATCAACTTCTACGCGGACAACACGAACCTGCTTCTCGACCGGACGTGGGAGCACATCATCATCGCGGCGATCGGCGTCGCGATTGCGCTGGTGATCGCGCTTCCGATCGGTGTCTGGCTGGGCCACCTGCACAGGGGATCGCTGCTCGCGATCAACGTCTCCAACGTGCTGCGCGCGCTGCCGAGCCTGGCGCTGATTGCGATCAGCCTCGCGTTCATCGGGCTGTCGCGGCTCAACATCACGATCGCGCTCGTGGCGCTCGCGATCCCGCCGATCCTCACCAACGCCTACACCGCCGTCGACAGCGTCGATCCGGACGCGGTCGAGTCCGCTCGCGGTATGGGCATGAACGAGCGCCAGGTCCTGCTGGGCGTCGAGCTGCCGCTGTCGTGGCCGCTGATCTTCGCCGGCATCCGGACGGCTTCGGTGTACGTGATCGCCACCACCCCGCTCGCGGCACTCGCGGGCGGCGGCGGCCTCGGCGACATCATCATCAATCAGGCCACCTACGACCTGGTGGGCGTGATCGCCGCGACGATCATCACCGTGGCGCTCGCGTTCGCCGTTGACGGGCTGCTCAGCCTCGCGCAGCGTGCCGTCACACCGAAGGGCCTCGCGGTCTCGAAGCAACTGCACACGATCGTTCCGCCCACCGAGTCGGATGTCCCGGCCGAGCGGGCGCTTGCGTGAACCCATAGGAAAGCAAGGGGAGATTCCATGGCACGACTACTCGCACTGCTCGCCGTCACCGCGATGCTCTTCGTGGTCGGATGCGGCGGCGACGACAACGAGAGCTCCGGCGGAGGTGGCGGCACCGGCACCTCGTCGAGCAGCAGCGACCAGCCCGGGGCCGGCAAGCCCGCGGTCACGATCGGCACGAAGGACTTCACGGAGGAGTTCGTGCTCGGCCAGCTCTACAGGCAGGCACTCGAGGCCAAGGGCTACAAGGTCAACTACAAGGAGAACATCGGCGCGACCGAGATCATCGACAAGGCGCTGACCTCCAAGCAGATCGACGCGTACCCGGAGTACACCGGCGTGTCGCAGTCCGTGGTCTTCAAGCAGGATGCGCTCCCGAAGAGCCCGGAGGAGACCCAGCAGATCGTCAAGGACGAGTACGAGAAGCGCGGGCAGTCCGTGAGCGACCCGACGCCGTTCCAGGACACCGACGCGATCGCCACTACCAAGGAGTTCGCCACCAAGAACAACCTCAACTCGGTGGCCGACCTCAAGAACGTCCCTGGGACGTTCACGCTCGGCGCCCGGCCGGAGTTCAAGAACCGCTTCAACGGCCTCAAGGGCATGGCGCAGGTCTACGGCGTCAAGGACAACGTGAAGTTCAAGCAGCTCGCGCTCGGCCTGCAGTACCCGTCGCTCGACAAGGGCGACGTCGACACGGCGAACGTGTTCTCGACCGACGCGCAGCTGGCCTCGGGCAAGTACAAGGTGCTGGAGGATCCGAAGGGCGTCTTCGGCTTCCAGAACGTCTACTTCGTCATCAACAAGGACAAGCTCGACGCGCTCGGCGGCGATGACTTCATGGGCGTCATCAACTCGGTCAACCAGCTGCTGACCGCGGACGCGATGACCTCGATGAACGCGGCCGTCGACCTCGACAAGAAGAAGCCGGCCGACGTCGCGAAGGCCTTCCTGCAGGCCAACAACCTCGGCTAGGAGAGAGTTCGGACCAGCTCGGCGAGCGACGGCAGCGCGGCTTCGGCCAGCGCGACGTCGCCGCCGAGCGGCCGGTCCTGCAGGCGCGGGTCGAACCCGCGCGCGAGCTCGCGCGCCGGGGCGAGCACGCCGGTGGCGGGCACATCGAGCATCCGCAGCGCGCGCTCGGCGGTGACCCATTCGAGCCCGAGCACGGTGCGCAGCAGGCCGACCGCGCGGCGTGCGTGACCGGACGACTGCCAGGCGAAGCTGGCGTGCTCCTCGAGGCCGCGCGAGATCGACACCGAGCCGAGCACCGCCGGCGTGGCGCCGGTGCGCAGGCGGGCGAGCGCGTCGCCGGCGATGTACTCGGCGATCATCACGCCGGAGCTGCCGGTGTCGTCGGCGGCGAGGAACGGCGTCAGACCTGTCAGGTCGGGCGCCATCAGGTGCGAGAGCCGCGCGCCGGCCAGGCTCCCGAACGGAACCAGCGCGAGCCGCAGGCTGTCGAGCGCCAGCGCGCAGCTCGCCGCGTGGAAGCCGCCGTTGTGCAGTGCCTCGCCGGCCGCGAACAGCGGGTTCTCGGCGCCGGCGTTGATCTCGACGGCAAGCACCTCCTGCAGCCCTGACAGCGCCCACGCGAGCGCCCCGGCCACCGGCGGCAGGCAGCGCAGGCCGAACGGGTCCTGGCGGCGCGCGGGCGGTCCCGCGTCGGCGGTGAGCGCGCGCAGCCGCGAGGCGACGAGCGTGATTCCGGGCAGCGGGCGCGCCTCGGTGACGGCGTCGGCGAACGCCTCGCGGTTGCCCTGCAGCGCGATGAAACTGAGCGCGGCGACGCCGAGCCCGGCCTCGAGCAGGTCGCACAGGTCCGCCCACACGAGCGCGGCGGTGGCGAACGTGGCCGCGTTGGAGCTCATCAGCGGCAGCGCGTCGCCCGCGGCGATGGCGAGCCGCGCGGGGGCGCCGTCCTCGCCCTCGCCGGCCAGCGCGAGCCCGAGCTGCGCGAGCACGGTGAGGTCGCCGGTGCCGAGCCCGCCGAGGTCACGGACGGTCGGCAGATGCTCGTCGGCCAGCACCGCCGCGAGCGCTTCGGCGACCGCCGGGCGGCTCCCGCCGCCGGCCGCCATCTGCGCCAGCCGCACGATCACGGTCGCGCGCACGACGTCCTCGGGGAGCGGCTCGCCGAGCCCGCCGGCGTGGCTGCGCAGCAGCCGCAGCGCGTGCTCGCCGAGGTCGCCGGTCACGTCGACGTGGCGGTTGGCGCCGACGCCGGTGGTGCGGCCGTAGACCGGGATGTGCGCCGCGACCTGCTCGGCGGCGGCGTGGCTGACCGCCATCCGCTCGCGCGCCTCGGGGGTGAACTCGACGGTGACACGACCTCCGCGCGCAGCGGCCGCGAGCGCGGACGGCGTGAGCGGCTGATCCCCGATCCGCAGCGTCAAGTCAGCAGCGCCGCCAGTTGCCGTTCGAGTGCTTCTTCACCGACCTCGCGCACCTCGAGCGGCAGGTCGAGGTGCGCGGCGGCGCGCTCGGCTGCGGCGCGTGTGGCGGGGGTCGGGTGCTGGGCGAGCCACAGCACGCGCGTGTAGTGGCCGAAGTAGGCGTCGCGCAGCTCGGGGTGGCGATCGAGCCCGAGCTCGCGCATCACCGTGTGCTCGAACGTGCGCGCGAGGAAGTCGGTGAGGAAGTAGGTGCCGGGCTCCTCTTCGAGCGCCGCCTGCGCGTGCTCGCCCGCCAGCACGTCGTAGCAGTGCGCGCCGTCGAGCCGCGGGACGTCTCCGAGCACCTCGTCGAGCGCGCCGTAGGTACCGCAGTCGGCGTATGCCACCGCGACCACGTCGCGCGCGTCCAGCACCTCGCGGACGGCTGGCGCTATCAGCTCCGGGCGATTGTGCAGCAGCGCGGGCAGCGGCTGCACCTGCACATCGAGGTCGAGGCGCTGCGCGATCGCCTTCACGTGGATCGCAAGCGCACCGCAGGCGACGACAACGGGCTTGCTCCGCGGGGCATCCAGCCCCGCGTTCTGACCCGGCCGGGCGGCATCCGGCCGCCCGTAACCGGTCGGCTTCGCCTCCCTCATCCGGGGAACGCCAGCTCGTCGATGAACATGTCGTTGAAATCCTCGCGGCCGGAGAGCTCGACGTACTCGACCTCAGCGATCAGCGATCGCGCCTCGGCCCGCTCGCGCACGCTCAGCGCCGCCATCTTCGCGCCCTCGCTCGCAACGTTGCCGGCCGAGACGATCCGCGGCAGCGCCATCCGCGGCACGAGCCCGATGCGGATCGCGCTCGCGGGCGAGAGATAGGCGCCGAAGCTCCCGGCCAGCAGCACCTGCGAGACGTCCTCAGGCCCGACGCCGAGCTCGTTCATGAGGATGTGCCAGCCGGTCGCGATCGAGGCCTTGGCGAACTGCAGCTCGCGGACGTCGCGCTGCGAGAGGTAGACCTTGTCGGCGAGCATGAAGACGCGCTCCTCGCCGATCTTCGTGAGCCGCTCGGCGAGCGCGGGTGCCATACCCGCGGCAGTCTCCTCCGGCACGAAGCGGCCCGAATGGTCGAGCAGCCCGGCCCCGACCAGCTCGGCCACGCAGTCGACCAGGCCGGAGCCGCAGATCCCGACCGGATCGGTGTCGCCGATCACTTGCAGCTCGATCGCGTCGCCCGCGATCTTGACGCCTTCGATCGCGCCCTCGGCGGCGCGCATCCCGCAGCGGATCTGCGCCGCCTCGAACGCCGGGCCGGCGGGCGCGGCGGTGGCGAGCACGCGGTCGTGGCTGCCGAGCGCGATCTCGCTGTTGGTGCCGACGTCGATGAACAGGCGCAGCCGCTTGTCGCGCACGAGGCCGGTGGCGAGCATGCCCGCGACGATGTCGGCGCCGACGTAGGCGCCCAGCGACGGGAAGATCACGGCCGGCGCACGCGGGTGGACGGCGACGCCGAAGTCCTTCGCGGTGGCGGGCGGGAGGTCGTGCGCGGCGACGATGAACGGCGCCATCGACAGCGGCTCGGGATCGATGCCGAGCGCGAGCTGCACCATCGTGACATTGCCGACGACGACGATCTCGTACACCTCGGCGGGATCGACGCCCGCCTCCTCGACGACCTCCGCCGCAAGCTGGGCCAGCGTCTCGTGCGCGCGGGCCTCGAGCGCCGACAGCGCCTGCTCGTCGAGCATCGTGGCCGACACGCGGCTGATGACGTCGGCGCCGTACGGCTGCTGGCGGTTGAGCATCGACTTCACGGCGGCCGGCTGGCCGGTCTCGAGGTCGAGCAGCGTCGCGACGACAGTGGTGGTGCCGAGGTCGAACGCGATCGCGAACCGCCGCCCGGTCGTGTCGCCCGGCTCGACCGCGATCAGCTCCTCGTCGCACACGACGGCGGTCACGTCGAACTGCGCCTCGCGCAGCGTCTTGCCGAGCGTGCGCAGCACGTCGAGGCTGACGTTCGGCTCGAGGTCGTCGATCGCGTCGAGCACGCGCATGACGTCCGACCGCTGGTCCTCCAGAGTCGGCTCTTCGAGGACGAGATGGCGCTTCTGCACCGCGGGCCGCAGGATCACGTGCCGGCCGACGCCGACGAGCGCCGCCTTCGGCCGCGTCTGCAGCGGCGGCACGTGCACGACGAGGTCCTCGCGCGCGGGCGCCCGGCACGCGAGCCGCCAGCCCTCGCGCAGCTCGTCGGAACTGAACGCGCGCGGGTCGACCGTGCTCACCGGCACGGCGCCGTCCTCGATCCGCACCTTGCACTTCTTGCACGTCCCGTGGCCGCCGCAGGTCGAGTCGATCGCGATCCCGTTCCAGCTCGCGGCGTCGAAGATCGGCGTGCCGTTGGGCACCCGGACGTCAGTGCCGTCCGGCTCAAACCGCAAACGGACACGATCCGGGGTCAGACCCCTTGAGTCGACCACGCTCAAGGGGTCAGACCCCACTTACGCGGCCTGGCGGGCGCGGTGGGCGGCGATCCAGCGCGCGCCCCAGGCGTCGTGCCCGAGCAGCAGGTCGGCGGCGCGCACGCTCTGCACGCACACCTCGGCCGTGCTCATGATCGCGCTGGTCAGCCCCGCGGCCATCGCCATCGGCAGGAAGGCGGCGTTGAGCACGAACCGCTCGGGCAGCCCGAACGAGACGTTCGACGCGCCGAGGCACATGTTCACGCCGAGGCTGTCGCGGATCAGCCGGATCGTCTCGAGCGTGGTCGTGACGGCCTCGGTGTCGGCGCCGACTGTCATCGCCAGCGGGTCGATCACGATGTCATCGGGGCCGATCCCGTAGTCGCCCGCGACCGACACGATCTTGGTGGCGATCTCGAGCCGCTGCTGCGGCGTCTCGGGGATGCCCGTCTCGTCGTTGGCGAGACCGATGACCGCGGCGCCGTGCTTGGCGACGAGGGGCAGGATCTCTTCCAGCCGGTCGTCCTCCCCGGTCACCGAGTTCACCAGCGCCTTGCCCTCGTAGACGGCGAGCCCGGCCTCGAGCGCCTCGATCACCGACGAGTCGATGCAGATCGGGATGTCGGCCGCGGCCTGCACCGTCTGCAGCATCTGGGCCAGCAGCTCGGCCTCGTCGACCAGCGGGATGCCGGCGTTGATGTCGAGCATGTCGGCGCCCGCCTCGACCTGGGCGAGGGTGTCGGCCTCGACGGTGCTGAGGTCGCCGCCGCGCAGCTCCTCGGCGAGCTTCTTGCGCCCGGTGGGGTTGATCCGCTCGCCGATGATGCAGAAGGGCTGGCCGGAGCCGATCGTGACCGTCTTGGATTTGCCGTGCAGGATCGTGTCCATCAGGCCGGCACCAGGTCACGCCGCTGCTCGATCAGCTGTTTGGCCTTCTTGACGGCCGACGAGGCGTCGGCGCTGTAGCCGTCGGCGCCGACCGCGTCGGCGTACTCCTGCGTGACCGGCGCGCCGCCGACCATGACGATCACCTTGTCGCGGATTCCCGCCTTCTGGAGTGCGTTGATGTTCGCCTTGAACATCGGCATCGTCGTGGTGAGGAAGGCGCTGAAGCCGACCACGTCGGGCGCGTGCTCGACGATCTGCTCGACGAACTTCTCCGGCGGCACGTTCACGCCGAGGTCGATGACCTCGAAGCCGGCGCCCTCGAGCATGATGTTGCAGAGGTTCTTGCCGATGTCGTGGACGTCGCCCTTGACGGTGCCCATCAGGAACTTGCCGGTCGGCTTGGCGCCGGTCTCGGCCAGCAGCGGACGGAGGATGTCGAGCGCGCCCTGCATCGCCCGCGCCGCGATCAGCATCTCAGGTACGAAGTAGTCGCCGCGCTCGAAGCGCGCACCGACCTCCTCGAGCGAAGGGATGAGGGCGTCGTAGAGCATGCGCTCGGGCTCGAGCCCGTCCTCGAGGCCTTCCTCCACGCCCTGCTTCACAGCCGGCGCGTTGCCGACCAGGGTCTCGTCGTAGAGCATCTGCAGCATCTCGTCGTGCGTCATGCGGCGTGCACTCCCATGTCGCGGCCCAGCGCCGTGGCCTCGTGGATCAAAGTGGGTTGGAGCTCGGCCATGTGCTGCGCGTCCAGGCGCAGCGTCGGGCCGGAGATGGAAAGGGCGGCCATCCCGTCGCCGACCGGTGCGGCGAGCGACGACAGGCCGACTTCAAGTTCGTCGATCGCCGTCGCGCAGCCGTCGCGGCGGACGCGCTCGAGCTCGCCGGCCAGCGCCTCGGGGTCGACGATCGTGACCGGAGTGAGCGGCTCGAGCGGGCCGGGATCGGCACCCCCGAACGCCATCAGGACCTTGCCGACCGCCGTGCAGTGGAAGGGGACGCGGCGTCCCACCCACTGGCCGGTGCCGAGGAAGTGCCGGCTCTCGACCTGCGCGAGGTGTTCGACGCCGAGCGGGCTCGGCACTGCGAGGTTGATCGTCTCGCCGCTCGCCGCCGACAGCAGCTCCAGGTGCGGCTGGGCGAGCTCGACGAGCTGGCCGCGGTGCGCGAAGCGCAGCATCACCGGCCCGGGCTCGAAGCTGCCGCGGCGGCCGCGCTGCTGCACGAGGCCCTGGCGCTCGAGCGCGCCGAGCAGGCGCGAGGCGGTGCTCTTGGGGAGCGCGGCGTCGCCGGCCAGCTCGGTGAGCCCGCGCGGCTCCTCGGCCTCGAGCACGAGCGTGAGCAACTGCGCGGCGCGATCGATGGTCTGCGTGCCCGGCGAGGCTTGGAACTCTTGTTCCATACGGAATATATTAGGGTCGCAGCCATGTTCGTCAACACCATGCCGCGCTACGAGATCCTCTCCGAGGATGCGATGGAGACCCTCGACCGCGGCTGGCGGCGAATCGTCTCCGAGCTGGGCGTCGAGTTCCTGCTCCCCGAGGCCGTCGAGCTGTTCCGGGCGGCGGGCCAGAGGGTCGAGGGCGAGAACAAGGTCATCTTCGACCCCGAGTTCATCCTCGAGCAGGTCGCCAAGGCGCCGCGCGAGTTCGAGCTCCAGGCACGCAACCCGGCGAACAGCGTGCACATCGGCGGCGATCACATGGTCTTCTCGGCCGTGTACGGCCCACCGTTCGTGCGCGAGGGCGACGTGCGGCGCGACGCCACGATGGCCGACTTCGAGAACTTCGTGAAGCTCTCGCAGTCGTTCCCCCAGCTGGACTCGCCCGGCGGCACGATCGTCGAGCCGAACGACACCCCGCTCGACTCGCGCCACCTCGACATGGTGTACGCACTGCAGACGCTGTCGGACAAGCCGTACATGGGCTCGGTGATCTCGGGCCCGAACGCGGTCGACACGATCAAGATGGGCGAGATCGTGTTCGGCAGCGCGGAGGCGCTGCAGCAGGCGCCGGTCTCGATCTCGCTGATCAACTGCAACTCGCCGTTGCGCTGGGACGACCGGATGCTGAGCGCGATGGTCGAGTACAACCGCGCCAACCAGGCCGTCGTGATGACGCCGTTCCTGCTGATGGGCGCGATGTCGCCGGTCTCGATCCCGGCCACGCTCGTGCAGCAGATCGCCGAGGCGCTGACGGGGATCGCGCTGTGCCAGCTCGTGCAGCCCGGCTGCCCGGTCGTCTTCGGCTCCTTCCTGAGCAACACCGACATGCAGTCCGGCTCGCCCAGCTTCGGCACGCCGGAGTCGGCGATCGGCCTGCTCTGCACGGGCCAGATCGCGCGCCACTTCGGGCTGCCGTTCCGGTCCGGCGGCGGGCTCACCGCTTCGCAGACCGCCGACGCCCAGAGCGCCTACGAGGCGCTGATGACGCTGCTGCCGACGTTCCTCGCCGGCACGAACTTCGTCATGCACTCGGCCGGCTGGCTCGAAGGCGGCCTGGTGTCCTGCTACGAGAAGTTCATCGTCGACATCGAGCTGCTGCGGATGCTGCGGCACGAGTTCACGCCGCTGGAGATCGACGAGGCGTCGCTCGCGTTCGGGGCACACGAGGAGGTCGGCTCAGGCGGCCACTTCCTCGGCGCGATGCACACGCTCGAGCGCTTCCGCGAGTGCTTCTACCGGCCGCTGCTGTCCTCGACCGAGAACTTCGACCGCTGGTCGCGCAACGGCGGCCAGGACGCGGCCGAGCGGGCCTCGAAGATCTGGCGCGACACGCTCGAGGCGTACGAGGAGCCGCCGATCGACGGCGCGGTGAAGGCCGAGCTCAAGGAGTTCGTCGACCGCCGGCGGACGGAGCTGGGCGACTGACCGCTGTCGGGCTGATCGCCGATCGCGCCTACGCGGCGCTGCGCGACCGCATCGTCACCCTGCAGCTCCCGCCGGGCACGGTCCTCCGTGAGGACGAGCTCATGCGCGACCTCGGCATCGGCCGCACGCCACTGCGCGAGGCCGTGAAGCGCCTGGCGCTGGAGAACCTCGTCGCCGTCCAGCCGCGCAGCGGCACCTACGTCACCGCTGTCGACGCGGCCGACATCGTCCACATCGCCGAGGTCCGCGCCGAGCTGGAGGCGCACGCCGCCGAGCTCGCGGCGCGGCGCCTCGACGGCGAGCTGCGCGAGCAGGCCGAGGCACTGCTCGATCAGGTACGGGCCCTGGAGCGGTCCGACACGCACGCGCTCATGGGCCTCGACGAGGCGATCCACCGGCTGATCTGGGAGGCCTCGCACAACCCGTATTTGATCGAGACGCTGGAGCGCTACTTCGTCCTCTCGCTCCGCGTCTGGTACGTCGTGCTCGACCGGGTGCCGGGCCTGACCACGGCGGTGCTCGATCACGCGGGCCTGCTCGAGGCGGTGCTCGACGGCGACCCGGTCCACGCACGCGAGCTGATGCGCGAGCACGTGATCGCGTTCGAGGGCGAGATCGTCGCCGCGTTCAGCCGCGGGTGACGAGCACGGTGAACGTCAGCCGCTCGTCGCCGACGCGGCCGGTGACGTCCCAGCAGCCGGCGGACGCGAACGTGACCCCGGTCGCCTGGAACCCGGTGGCGCCGTAGCCGTCGGGGATGTCGGCCCGCAGCGGCGGCGCGTCGGCGTCGGTGCGCTCGCCGGTGATCGTCAACGTGCCCGCGGCGCGGCGCCACCAGCCGAGCTTGGTGACGATCGAGCCGTCCGGCTTGATGTCGGCGTAGCTGCTGCCGTCGGGCAGCGGGCCGGCGACCAGCTTGCCGCCCGGCCACAGCGCGACCGCGAGGCCGTCGTTGCCGTAGTTGAAGCCCTGCGGCGCTTTGCCGTCCGGCGCGGTGGGCCGGCACGCCTCCGCGCTCTTCGAGCCACCGCACCCGGCGAGCGCCAGCGCGACCAGCGCGGCCACCACGAGCTTGCCCATTACGTCGACATTACGCCCGGTGCGCGTGACTGGTTCCCGCCCGGGGCGACGCTACGTTGCGCGGCATGCTCCGGATTGTGGTCGTCGCGGCGATCGTCGCGGTCGCCCTGTTCGGCGTCCGCGCCTGGGTGCGCAGCCAGGACTACCTCGACCTCGGCAACTCGAGCCGCGTCCCCTCCCCGTCGCGCGAGCTGACGACCGACACCCCGGACGGGTCGCGGAAGGTCGCGGTCGTGCCGTACCGCGACGGCGCGCAGGCCGTCTATGGGCTGGCGATCCACAACGACGGGCCGGTGTCGGTCAAGGTGACCGAGGTGGCGAAGCCCGAGGCGCCGGACGCGACGGTGTTCATGTTCCGCCCGGTCGCCGTGCGGATGGCCGACCGCGAAGGGCCCGAGACGAGGGCGACCGCGCCGTTTCGCGCGTTCACCCTGAAGAAGGGCCACCAGCGCTACGTCGAGGTGGTCGGGCAGCTCGGTGACTGCGAGCACTACGACGCCGGCTCAGGCGAGTTCATCGATTCACAGCCTGTGAAGTTCAACGTGCTCGGCCAGACGCTGACCGACACGATCGCGCTGCCGACGCGGATCGAGATCCGCTACGCCCGCGCGACACGCTGCCCGCGTTAGCCGCGGCCGGGCGCGGGCGCGAACTCGCCGAGGAAGTTCGGGCCCGATGATCTCCTGCCGCACGGCCTCCTGGCCGATGTAGCAGCGCCAGCGCGTGCCGTCGGCCGTCTGGGAGCGGCAGCCGCCGTTGACGTGCTTGGTGGCGTCGACGGTCGGCTCGACCGTGCCGGCCCACCCGCCCGGCGCGATGTCGCCCTTCCGCGGAGGCTTCGCCAGCGTGCAGTCGAATTCGACGTCGGGGCGCACCGTCGTGCAGGTCGGATGCGTGCCCATCAGCGCCCACGTGCCGCTCGGGATGCTCTTCGCGACGTCGTCGTTGGAGATCAGTGCGGTGGCCGCCAGCGCGGCGCCCGGGACGACGATCACCAGTGCGGCCAGCGCGGCCGCGATCGTCCGCCGGCGACGCCGGCGCCCGACCCGCGCGAGGTCGTCGGTCGCGGCCGCGTGCAGCGCGGCGCCGAGCTGGTCGAGCGTGGTCATCGCCGACCCCGCAGTGCCGCCAGCCCGCGGTGCACACGCACGCGCGCGGCGGCAGGGCTCGTTCCCAGTGCCATCGCGATCTCCTCGTACTCGAGCTGGTCGACCACACGCAGCCGCACGGCCTCGCGCTGCGACGCGGGCAGCTCGTCGAGCAGCTCGTCGGCGCCCTCCGCCCAGCAGTCGTCGGGCGCCACGGTCGCCGGCTCGTACGGATCGTCGAGCCGCTCGGCCACGCCGAGCCGCTCGACCGCCCGCCGCTCGAGCCGGCCGCGGCGGACCGACATCAGCAGCACGTTGCGGGCGATGCCGAACAGCCAGGGCGCGGCGGAGCCTTCCGCCTCGTCACGGAAGCGGCGGCGCACGATCCACGCCTGCGCGAACGTCTCGGCCGTCAGGTCGAACGCCGCGTCGCGGTCGCCGGACCGGCGCACGAAGTAGCCGAAGACACGCTCGGCGTAGCGGGCGTAGAGCTCCTGGAACGCGTCCGGATCGGCCGCCGCCAGCAGCGCCGCGTCGGATGGGCGTGAGGTCGTCATCTACAGGTGAATGACGGAACGACCCCCGCGTGTTACGCGGCTAGAACACGATCGTGCGGTTGCCGTACGCGAGGACCCGGTCCTCGAGGTGCCAGCCGACCGCGCGGGTGAGCACGGTGCGCTCGATGTCGGCGCCCGTGCGCTCCAGCGACTCGACGTGTCGCGGTGGGTGACGCGCGCGACGTCCTGCTCGATGATCGGGCCGGCGTCGAGCTCCTCGGTGACGTAGTGCGCGGTCGCGCCGATCAGCTTCACGCCGCGCTCGTAGGCGCGCGCGTACGGGTTCGCGCCCGCGAAGGCCGGCAGGAACGAGTGGTGGATGTTGATGATCGGAGTGCGCGCCGCCTCGAGGAACGTCGGCGAGAGGATCTGCATGTAGCGCGCGAGCACGATCAGGTCGAACGAGCCGCCGAGCAGCTCGAGGTGCGCGCGCTCGGCCGCCGGCTTGGTGTCCGGCGTCACCGGCACGTGCTCGAAGCGCACGTCGAAGCGCGCCGCCTCGCGCTCCATCTCGGCGTGGTTGGAGATCACCAGCGGGATGTCGGCGTACAGCTCGCCGCGGCGCCAGCGCCACAGCAGCTCGGAGAGGCAGTGGTCGTAGCGGGAGACGAAGATGCAGACGCGCTTGCGGTGCGACGCGTAGCGCATGTCCCACTCCATGCCGAACGGCTCGCCGACCTCGGCGGCGAACGCGGCCTCGAACGCGTCCGCCTGATCCTCGAGCCCGTCGAGCTTGAACTCCGTCCGCATGAAGAACGTGCCGCCCTCGGGGTCGGTCGTGTGCTGGTCGGAGTGCAGGATGTTCGCGCCGCGCTCGGCGAGGAAGCGGGTCAGCGCCGCCACGATCCCCGGCCGGTCCACGCACGAGACCAGCAGCCGCCCGACTCCACCCGGTTCAAAGGGGGATTCCCGCGATGTTGCCAGCGAACGGAAGGCGAGCTCGCTCGCGGCTTGCGCCGCCAGCGCTCCGTGCGTTCGAGCTCGTTGAAGGTGAACACGTGCAGGCCCGCGATATTGGCAGCCGGGTCCTCCCACAGGGTCTCCAGCCGCCGCATCAGCGGCTCGGGCGAGAACGTGCGCGTCATCAACCGCCGCAGCCACGCGCGGTGCGCGCGCAGGAATCGCGCCGACTCCCCGAGCCCGATCTTCATCGAGATCCGCAGCAGCTTGGCGTGGTCGACGATGCCGGGGACGCCGACCCAGATCGGCAGCGTGGTGCCGCGCTCGCGCACGGTCCCGACCCACGCCGCGATCGTCTCCGGGTCGAAGCAGATCTGGCTGACGATGTAGGTCGCCAGCGGCGCCTTCTCGTACATCGCCTTGATCGTCGTCTCGTCGTCGATGAAGTGGTGGCTCTCCGGATAGCCGGTGATGCCGAGATCGCTGAGGTGGCGGCCGGCCAGCGCGCGCAGCAGCGAGGCGGCGTCGGGGAACTCGCCCGGCTCGACTGCGTCCCCGGCCGGCACGAACGCCTCGCGCACGCCGATCGCCTCGAGCCGCGCGACCAGGTCGTCGAGGTGCGCCGCGTCACGGACCAGCCGCGCCGACAGATGCGGCACCACCTGGTAGCCCTCGGCGACCAGGTGCTCCGTCACGCTCAGCGTGGCCTCGAGCCCGCGCGCCGGCGACGCCGTGACGGTCACGGTCACCTCGCGCGGCACGTGCGCGATGACCAGCTCCTCGATGCCGTCGACCGGCAGGACCTCGTAGCGGATCACGAGACCTTCTCGAGCCGGTAGAAGCCGGCGGTCGACGGCGCCGGCGGGGTGTTGCCGCGGATCAGGTCGGCGGCCTTCTCGGCGACCATCATCGTCGGCGCGTAGATGTTCGCGTTGGTGACGTACGGGAACACCGACGCGTCGACGACACGGAGGCCGTCGACGCCGCGCACGCGCATCGTCGCCGGATCGACGACCGGGCCCATCGCGCACGTGCACGATGGATGCAGTGCGGTCTCGGCGTCGTGCCGGACCCAGTCGAGGATCTGCTCGTCGGTCTCCACCTGCGGCCCGGGGGACAGCTCGCCGCCGTCGAGGTCGGCCCACGCCGGCTGGGCGAGGATCCTGCGGGTGACGCGGAGCGCCTCCACCCACTCGCGCCGGTCGTTCTCCGTCGACAGGTAGTTGAAGCGCAGCGCGGGCTTGCGGCGCGGATCCGTCGACGTGATCTTCACCGTCCCGCGCACGTCGGCGTACATCGGGCCGACGTGGAACTGGTAGCCGTGCTCGGCCCCGGGCTTGCTCCCGTCGTACCGGACGGCCAGCGGCAGGAAGTGGAACATCAGGTTCGGGTAGGCGACGTCGTCGTTGGAGCGCAGGAAGCCGCCGGCCTCGAAGTGATTGGTCGCGCCGGGCCCACGGCGCGCGAACAGCCACTGCGCGCCGACCCACGGCCGGTGGCTCCACTTCAACGCCGGCTGTGCCGACACGGGCTGCGTGCACGCGTGCTGGACGTAGACCTCGAGGTGGTCCTGCAGGTTCTCGCCGACGCCCGGCAGGTCCTCGACGACCTTCACGCCGAGCGCCGACAGGTCGGCGGCGTTCCCGACGCCGGAGAGCTGGAGCAGCTGCGGCGAGTTGATCGCGCCGCCGCAGAGGACCACCTCGTCGCCACGGATCACCCCGCCGCGCAGCTCGACGCCGACCGCACGCGTGCCCTCGAAGACGATGCGATTCACGAGGTGGCCGGTCATCACTTTGAGGTTCGGGCGGCCCATGACGGGGTGCAGGTAGGCGCGCGCCGCGCTCCAGCGGCGGCCGCGGCGGATGTTGCGATCGAACGCCGCGAAGCCCTCCTGCTTGTAGCCGTTGACGTCGTCGGTCAGCGGGTAGCCGGCCTGCTCCACCGCAGCGAACAGCGCGTCGAACAGCGGGGCCTTCGCCGGGCCGCGCTCGAGCCACAACGGCCCATCACCTCCGCGCCACTCGTCGGCGCCCGCGGTGCACGTCTCCATCCGCTTGAAGTAGGGCAGGCAGTGCGCGTAGTCCCACTCCCCCAGCCCCGGCTCGCCCGCCCACTTCTCGAAGTCCATCGGGTTGCCGCGCTGGAAGATCATCCCGTTGATCGAGCTCGACCCGCCGAGCACCTTGCCGCGCGCGTGGTAGACGCGGCGCCCGCCCATCTCCGGCTCGGGCTCGGACTCGTACTTCCAGTCGTAGAAGCGGCTCCCGATCGGGAACGGGAGCGCCGCGGGCATGTGGATGAAGACGTCCCACAGCGAGTCGTTGCGGCCCGCCTCGACCACGAGCACGCGCGTCGACGGATCCTCGGACAGCCGGTTCGCGAGCACGCAGCCGGCCGAGCCGCCGCCGACGATCACGTAGTCGTACCTCACAGCACGCCCCGGATCTCGCTCTCGAACCGCGCCACGTGGTCGGCGACCAGCGTGCGCGCGCCGGCCGCGTCACCGTCACGGATCGCCTGCAGCAGCTCCTCGTGCTCGTGCACGCGCTCGAACAGGTGCGGCAGCCGCGCGAGCACGAGGTACCAGATGCGCAGCGACAGGTTCAGGTAGCGCTCGAGCGTGTCGCGCAGGTACGGGTTGCCGGCACAGCGGTAGACGAACCGGTGCACGCGCGCGTCGAGCTCCATCAGCGTCTCGGGAGGGCCGCTCGCCGCGCCGACCTCGACCATCAGGGCGTCCAGCTCCTCGCGCTGCGGCGCGGTCAGCCGCTCGGCCGCGCGGTACGCCGCGTGCGCCTCCAGCTGCGCGCGCACGTCCGAGATGTGCGCGAGGTCGGTGATGTTGATCTCCGTGACGAACGTCCCGCGCCGCGGATAGACGGCGACGAGGTTCTCGAGCGCGAGGCGCTTGATCGCCTCGCGCAGCGGCGTCCGGCCGAGCCGCAGCTCGCGGCCCAGCGACTCCTCGTTGATCGGTGCCCCCGGCGGGATCGCCAGAGTCACGATCTGGTCCCTCAGCTCCACGTAGGCGCGGTCGGCGAGCAGTTCGCCCGCTCCCGACCGCGCCCCGGTGGCAGCACTCACCGCTACTCCGCGGGAATCTCCCCGTAGGCCATCGACAGGTCCATGCCCTGCCGCCGCCGGTAGACGCGCGAGCCCACGAAGATCGCGATCGCGAGGACGTACAAGGCGCCCATGAAGATCAGGGAGTCCTTGTTGTTGACGCCGTAGATGTCGTCGGTGAACCACTTGACCAGGCAGAACCCGAGGAACAGGATGAACAGCGACGACGAGAACGTGATCAGCGGAATGCCGAGCACCCTGTACTTGGCGATCGGCGACGCGTTGTAGATCTCCGGCTTGCGCCACGGCAGGATCGCCGCGGCGATCGCCGAGCCCAGGAAGGTGACCGCGATAACCAGCGTGGCGTCGAGCGTGTACGTGGCGAAGTCCGTGCTGTAGGCGTACAGCGCGGCGACGCCGAGCGACGGCACGAGCATCAGCAGCAGCGCGATGTACGGGACGCCGTTGCGGTTGACCTTGGCGACGGACTCCGGCAGCACGCGGTCGAACGCGGCGGCGAAGATCACGCGCGTCGAGGACAGGAACACCGTCCCCACCCAGCCGAAGAACCACAGCGACAGCACGGCGATGAGGATGAACTGCAACACCGGACTGCCGAGCAACGAGGCCGCGAGGAGACCTGGGTACGGCCACACGCCGGTCGGGATCGTCTCCAGCCAGAACGCGTTGTTGGCCGCGTTGTACCAGTCCCAGCCGAACGTCTTCGAGAACAGCAGGAACAGCACGACGGCGGCGACCGAGGTCGCGACCAGCGCGCCGGCCATCGCGTAGATGTTCTGGCGGAAGTCGGCCGCGCCGCGGACCTCGCCGTACAGCGTGGCGCCCCAGTTCGACCACAGGTTGAAGAACGCCATCATCGGGATGAGCAGGAACGTCGCGCCGATCGCGAACCCGCCGACCGCGGGCGACGCGAAGCCGCCAGCCGTGCCCGCCTTCAGCGTGGCGGCGTACGCATCATCGACCCCGTACAGGTCCCTCGACTGGTCGTTGAAGTGCGTGATGAAGCTCGCCTTGGAGTTGAAGAGCAGCAGCAGGACCATCACGGCAAGGCCGATGAGGCCGCCGTAGAAGCAGAACTTCTGGACCTTCGCGTACGTCCGCATGCCGAGGCCGATGAAGGCCGACGCGAGAATCGCCGTGACGACCGACGCGAAGAAGATCCCGTCCGACTTGCCGAGGAAGTCGACCGCGCTGCCCCAGCCGATGATCGCCGCCATCGGCCCGAGCACCTCGACGTTGAGGATGTTCGCGTAGATCGGGACCCAGAGCCAGAGGATGAACCACCAGCCGGCCACCGCCAGCACGAACCCGACACCGCCGCCGAGTACGCGACTGATCCACACGTAATCTCCGCCCGCCCGCGGCATTGCAGCGATCAGCGATGCGTACGTGATCCCCTGCACGACCAGGTAGAACCCGGCCAGCAGCACCGCCCATACCAGGCTGCCGTCGGGGATGAACGGCGCGTACCCGAAGATGAAAAGGCCGAGCGTGATCAGGTTGATCGAGAACGTCGCGTAGATGAACGCGTCGCGCGTCGACCATCCGCGTACGAGGCCCGTCGCCTTGCGAACGAAGACCGCCCGCTCGACGGAGTCCCCAGAAGCCACCGTTGCCATGCCGCTCCTCTCCTACTAGCCGCTGGTCAGAACGAAGTTCTTGACCTTCTTCTTGCCGTCGAGATCGACGACGACCCCGAGCAGCTGCCCCTGCTCGTACGAACTTCCCGGGTTGATGCACAAAGTCCTGCCGAGGCGGTGTGTGCCGCGCGCCTCGTGGATGTGCCCGTGCAGGGCGAGCGCCGGCTGGTGGCGCTCGATCACGGTGCGCACCGCGGTCGAGCCGACCGGGACCGTCGCGCGCCCCGCGTCCTTGAGGCTCATGTCCGCGGTGAGCTGCGGCGCCTCGTCGAGCCCGGTGTTGTGCGGCGGGCAGTGGAGGCTGTAGATTGTGTGGTCGGGGTCGGCCGTGACGTTGGCGAGCATCCGCTCGATGCGCTCGAGCAGGACGTCCTCGTCCTCCTCGCGGTACGTGTCCCACGGCGTGCGGTTGGCCCAGCCGCTGGATGCGAGCTGGAACCCGTCGATGTCGATCACGCGGCCCTCGCCGAGCTCGACCGTCTTGGCGTTGGCGACGACCGCGTCGACCTCGAGCTGATCGTCGTTACCCGGGCACACGAACACGCGGATGCCGGTGCCGGCGAGCCGCTCGTCGGCCATCTCCATCCAGCGCTCGACCGTGTTCAGCATGTGCTCCTCGAACAGCGCGTGCCAGCGCGGCTCGTCGGCCGACAGCTCGCGCAGCTCGTCGGGGTCGGTGCGGAACGGGTAGTAGCCGCGCCGGATGACCGCCGCCTCGAACTCCTTCACCGCGTCCTCGCCGTCGAGCACCTCGCGGTTGTCGAGCAGCGTCGAGTGCCACTTTCCGCCGCCATCGTCGATGACCGGGACCAGCGCCTTGCCGGTCATGTCGCCGCCGAGCACGACGACGTCCGCCTTGTAGTGGGCCCCGCTGTTGAGGAACTTCTTCCAGCAGACCTCGGAGCCGTGGATATCCGTCGCGAAGAACATCCGCATCGCTACTCGACCTCCTCCGGAAGCTCGTACCAGCGCTTCTTGTCCCCGACCTTCGCGCGCCGCCGCCAGCCGCGGCTCTTGGGCTCCGCCTCGATCTTCTCCAGCAGCTGATCGAAGCGTTGCTCGATGCGCGCGCTGTCCTGGTCCGGGAGCTCGTAGTCGGTCACGTGGCCGCGGCAGCGCTCCAGGTTCGCGGTGATGGTGCGCCACAGTCCCCAGTCGTCGGCGCACAGCACCGCGATGTGCGCGCCGTTGACCGCGCCATTGTCGGTGTCCGCGATCTCGTGCCCGTGGAACAGCAGGACGGTGTCGCGGATGTCCTTCTCGTTGAGCTCGATGATCTGGAGCTTCGTGAGCATCAGCTCCGCCAGCGGCACCGTGTCGGTCTCGACGTCCAGTCGCTTGCCCAGCGGGATCTCGTGGCACATGCGGAAGGCGTCGATGAACAGGTCGACCTGGCGGCCGTTGACGTCGTCGTAGTAGAGCCCGCGCTCACGCGCGTGCATCGCATTGAAGGCGACGTGGGGCTCGTAGCCGGCTGCCTTGAGGAGCTTGTCGGCCGCGCCCCCGCCCTTCTTAGTCACCGCGAAGTCGATGTCCTTGTACGCCCGGTCGAGCGACGGCGGCACCGACGGCGCCTTCATGCGTACGGCAATGCCACCCAGGAGCCGCAGCGGCACACCGTCTCTGGACGCGATCCCGAGCAGGCGCTCACCCTCGGAGACGATGTCCTCGAGGATCTCGCTCATTGGCTCACGACCCTTGGATGCAACTGAGATTCGACTTATATATCGTCGCTTCCGGCACGGTCAAGCGCTTCAGAGAGGGCTGGAATGACGCTCACCCGCATGTTCGTCGGCGGCGACTGGCGCGCAGCGCTGGACGGGGCGGAGGATCGCGCGTTCAGCCCGGCGACGGGGGAGGACCTCGGTCCGGTCGCGCGCGGCGACCGCGCGGACGCACAGGAGGCGATCGCGGCCGCGCAGAAGGCGTATCCCGGGTGGGCGGCGGAGACCGCGTTCGGCCGCGCCGCCGCGCTGCACCGCGTCGCTGATGCTTGCGTGCGCCGGCGAGAGGAGCTTGCCCGCGCGTGCACGTTGGACCAGGGCAAGCCGCTGCACGCCGAGTCCTACGACGAGGTCGACGAACTGATCGCGATGTGGCGGGCCGCGGCCGAGGACGGGATCCGGCTCGAGGGCTTGATTCCCAACAGCTCGACGCCGGGCGCTCGCGTGCTGCTGATGCGACGTCCGCTCGGCGTGGTCGCCGTGGTGACACCGTGGAACTGGCCGTACACGATGCCGGCCGAGATCGTGGCTCCCGCGCTGGCCACCGGCAACACGGTCGTGTGGACGCCGGCCCCGAGCACGACGGTCTGCTCGGGACTGTTGGCGGAGTGCGTAGCGGAGGCCGACCTCCCCCCCGGCGTGTTCAACTTCGTCCCCGGGCCGGGGCCGGTGGTCGGCGACGAGCTCGTCTCCAACCCAGGCACCGCGGCGGTCGGCTTCATCGGCTCGACCGCGACCGGGCGCCGGATCGCCGGGCGTGCCGCCGGCAAGGCGCTGCTGCTGGAGATGGGCGGCAACGGGCCGCTGGTGGTGCTCGACGGCGCTGACGTCGACGCCGCCGCCGAGGCCGCGATCACCGCCTGCTTCCTGTGCGCCGGGCAGAGCTGCACGGCCGGCGAGCGGCTGCTCGTTGACGAGCGCGTGCGGGACGAGTTCGTGGAGAAGCTGGCCGGCAAGACCGCCGCCGGCGTGCGGCTCGGCGACCCGTTCGCGGCCGAGACGACGATGGGCCCGCTCAACAACGAGCCGGTGGCGGCGAAGATGGATGCCCATGTCGGCGACGCGGTCGAGCGCGGCGCCACGGTCGTCGCCGGAGGCGCACGCGAGGCCGGCTACCCGACTGGGCTGTACTGGCAGGCGACGATCCTCGACGGCGTCAGCGCCGAGGCCGACGTCGCCCTCGAGGAGACGTTCGGGCCGGTCGCCCCGATCGTCCCGGTCAGCTCGCTCGAGCAGGCGATCGAGCTCACCAACGCCTCGCCCTACGGCCTGCTCGCCGCGATCTTCACCGGCGACGTGATGGACGGCCTGCGCTTCGCCGACCAGGTCCACACCGGCCTCGTGAACATCAACGAGACCACCAACTACTGGGAGAACCACCTGCCGTTCGGCGGCCGGGCGGGCACCGACAGCGGCACCGGCCGCATCGGCGGCCGGCACGCGCTGGAGCGGCTGACGGAGATCCAGACGATCGTCATCGGGGCCGGGAGCTGAGCTCCCGGCCCTGAGACGGTCTAGTGTCTCCCTGCTGGGCCGGATCGGTCTGGTAGCGCAGCCGCAGCGAGACCGTCTTGCCGGCGAACGCCGACAGGTCGAACGTCGCCTGCGTCCAGTCCGGGTGGTAGCCGTCGATGCCGTTGCCCCCGGCGGCGTTGGCGATCGAGCCGGGGATGGCCTTGAAGCCGCTCCCGTCGTCGACCTCGACGTACGCGTAGTCGCACGCGTCGGCGCCGCAGTCCTCGATGTTCCAGCGCGCCCAGAAGCTCAGCGACGCACTGCCCGCGGGCAGCGTGACCGAACGCGTCAGCGTCGCCTCACGCTCGTCGCCCTGGCCGGACCACCACTGCTCGGTCCCGCCGTGCGGCGCGCCCATCTGGGTCGTGACGACCTTGTCGGGCAGCGGCATGACGACGCCCTGAGCCTTGGCGGTGTTGTACTCGCTCGGGCCGAGGTCGAGTGTCCGCGGCTGGCCGGCCGGGACCACCTCGTAGTCGAGCCAGCCGAGCTGGAGCTTGTCCCAGGCACCGAAGTCGGCGGCGCGGGAGCCCACCGGCTCACCGGGACCCGACTGCCGGCTCTGGGCCATGATCGACCACCAGTTGACCGCGTTCTCCTGCGTGCCGGTCGCGGCCGCCGTGTCGTACTCGTCCGGCAGGCCGAGGTCGTGCGCGTACTCGTGCGCGAACACGGACACGCCGCCGTTCTCCGGCTGCATCGTGTAGTCGGCGACCCAGATGCCGGTGTTGCCGATCTGCACACCGCCGTCCTTGTTGAACGCCGGGCCGGCCGTCCCCTTCAGCTGCGGGTAGGCCTTCGAGCGGTGCGACCAGATGGCGTCCTCGCCCTGGTAGGGGTCGCCGTCGGCCTGGTCGCCGCCGGCATGGACGATCTGGAAGTGGTCGATGTAGCCGTCGGGCTCGTTGAAGTTGCCGTCGTGGTCGTAGTCGTTGCGGTCCCAGACGTCATACGACTTGAGGGTCGCCGCGATCTGCGCGTCGGTCTTGCCCTTCGCCTTCTGCGACTCGACCCACGCGTTCAGCCCGTCGCGGATCAGGTCGTACGAGTTGCCGCAGATCGAGCCGGCGCACGGGAAGCCGTTGCTGCGGCCGTAGCGCGCCTCGTTGAACGGGACTTTGACCCAGTCCGTGACCATGCCGTCGACGCTGTAGCGGCCCGACGACTGGCGCTCGTACCAGCGCTTGAGCGAGTCCGAGGCCTTGCTCGTGCCGAAGTACAGGTTCTGGTAGTGCGCGCGGCTGTAGTCCGCCTGCCAGATCGTCTTGTTGTCCTTGGTCCGATCGGGCTCAGGGATCTGGTTGTGAAGCGGGCCGTCGAACCGCGGTCGGCCCGGGCGTGTTCGGGTCCGTGTCCTGGTCCGGGTACGCGGGATCGCGCTGGTTGCCGAACTCGGCGAGGACGACGAAGATCTGGTCCGTCTTCTCGCGCGCGAGCTCGACGTACTGGGTCCTCGGCCGGCGCGCCCTTGGCGGCCGGCGTGCGGCCGACCTTGGCGACCTCGCTCGCGCCGCGCTTGCGGACCTTGAGCTTGCCCGCCGAGCACCTGCTTGATCGACGACCTCGCGCAGCTCGCGCCGCTTCTCCTCGGTCGCGCTCGGCAGGTCGTCGATGACCGCGCGTGCGGGCTGCCGCGCTGGCTCGCCGGCGGCGAGGCGCCCGCGCTCAGCGCGAAGGCCGTCGTCAGCCCTGCCGCGACTGCCAGGCTCCCCAGCCCGGCTGCGACTTTCCTCATGGCGCCTCCCTGACGCATTTTTCTCCCGAGCCGCCCCTGCGGCCGGGCAATCCCGGCCGCCTGGGCTAGCGTGGAGAACGGTCAGGCGGTGAACGCGGCGCGGTGCTGCTGCGGGCTGACCCGCGCACGCGCTTGAACGCGGTCGCTGAGCGCGAACGGGCTGCCGTAGCCGACCTGCGTGGGCGACCGAGCCGACGGTGGCGCCGGGCTCGCGCAGCAGGTCGGCGGCGAGCGCGATCCGCCAGCCGGTGAGGAACGCCATCGGCGGCTCGCCGACCAGCTCGTGGAAGCGGCGGGCGAGCGTCGCGCGCGAGACACCGGCCTCGTCGGCCAGCTCGGCGACCGTCCACGGGTGGGCCGGGTTGTGGTGGAGCAGCGCAGCGCGCGGCCGACGACCGGGTCGCCGTGCGCGCGGTACCAGCCCGGCGCGCCGGCGCTCGGGGCGCGCGAACCAGGCGCGCAGCACCGCGATCAGCAGCAGGTCGAGCAGGCGGTCGAGCACGGCCTCCTGGCCCGGGCTCGTCCTTGACGATCTCGTCGCGAGCAGCGGGATCACCGGGCAGTCCCACTCGTCGTCGCGCAGGACGAGCAGCGGCGGCAGCGCGCGCAGCAGCCGGCCGGCTGACCTCGCCGTCGAGGTGGTAGGTGCCGACGAGCATCACGGTCTCGCCGTCGGCGGCGTTGCCCCAGGTGCGCACGCCGAGGTCCATCTCCTGCACAGCGGCCGCCCGTCGCGCGTCTCGCAGCGCTGGCCGGGGTGGATCACGATGTGCGGCGCGCGTGGCCGGGTCGTCGGCGACCGTGTAGGGCTCGGCCCGCGCACGACCGCGACGTCGCCGGGCGCCAGCGGACCGGCTCGCCGTCGTCGGGCAGCACCCAGGCGTCGCCGCGCACCATCGGCATGACGGTCAGCGGCGCCTCGTCCTGGATGCGCATCGACCACGGCGGGTCCATCAGCGCGCGCAGCAGGAACGCGCTCGCGGGCCCGGGGCCCGTCGAGCAGGCCGGCGACGGCGTCCATGCGAAACGTTAGACGATCGCGTATGAGATCGCGACATCAGAGCTATGGACCGTCTCACGATTGCGTCGAGTGTCACTCCAGGACATGACGATCACTCCCGGCCAGACGCTCGAGAACCCGGTCACCGGCGAGCGCTTCACCTTCACCCACACCGCCGCGACCACCGACGGCGAGCTGCTCGCGTTCGACTTCGCGCTGCGCCCCGGCGGCGCGGTGCCGATGCCGCACGTCCACCCGATCCAGACCGAGCGCTTCGAGGTCGTCGCCGGCCGCATGCGCTTCCGCGTCGGCCTGCGCACGCGGATCGCCGAGCCCGGCGACGTGATCGAGGTCGCCCCCGGCGTCATGCACGCGTTCGCCAACGCCGGCGACGAGGAGGCGCGCGCTGCGCGTCGAGGTCCGCCCGGCGCTCGCGATGGAGGAGATGTTCGCCGAGGTCGTCGAGATGGCCGAGGCCGGCCGCATGAGCCGCCGCGGCCTGCCGCGCAACCCGTTCGACGCTCGCCGCGCTCGCGCGCCGCTACGACCGAGGCGCACGCGCCGCTGCTCAGCGTCGGCGTGCAGCGCGCTGCTGCTGGCCCCGCTCGCCGGGCTGGGGCGGGCATGAGCACCGTGGTGCTGGGCGGCACCGGCAAGACCGGCCGCCGGGTCGCCGAGCGCCTGCGGGCGCGCGGCGTCGACGTCCGCGCGGGTCGCGCGCCGCGCACGCCGCCGTTCGACTGGCGGCGACCGCGCACGTGGGCGCCGGCGCTGGACGGCGTCGACGGCCGTCACGTCTCGTTCTTCCCCGACCTCGCGGTGCCCGGCGCCGCCGACGGCGTCGCCGCGGTCGCCGCGCATCGCCGCGCGCGCGGGCGTGACGCGGCTCGTGCTGCTCTCCGGCCGCGGCGAGGAGGAGGCGCAGCGCGCCGAGGCGGCCGCGCGCGTGTCGGGCCCGAGCGCGACCGTCGTGCGCTGCAGCTGGTTCGCGCAGAACTTCAGCGAGGGCTACCTGCTCGAGCGCGTGCTCGCCGGCGAGGTCGCGCTGCCGGTCGGCGACTCCCCGAGCCGTTCGTCGACGTCGACGACATCGCCGACGTCGCGGTCGCGGCGCTCACCGAGGACGGCCATGGCGGCAAGGTCTACGAGCTCACCGGCCCGCGGGCGCTGACGTTCGCCGAGGCGGTCGCGGAGATCGCCGCGCGCCGCCGGGCCGCCCGATCGCGCTTCACGCGGAGCGGGATCGACGACTTCGCGGCCGAGCGGGCGACGGCGGACGATGTCGGGCGCGGTCGCGAGCTCATGCGCTACCTGTTCGCCGAGGTGCTCGACGGCCGCAACGCGGCCACCGCCGACGGCGTGCGCCAGGCGCTCGGCCGCCCCGCCGCGGACTTCCGCGAGTTCGCCGCGCGGGCGCGCCGGCGGCTGGCTTCCAGGGCATGGGCGTAACCGAGGACGACGTCTTCGCCTCGGGCTCACCCTCCCCCGCGCTCACCGAGGGGACGGTGCGGGGAGGCCGCAAGCTCTACATGGGCCGCATCGTCTTCGTCGGCGATGGACGCCGACGGGACTCGGCTTCGGGCATCCGCGCGAGTGGCGGCAGGCGCGCGTCGACTCGGATCCCGAGAAGTTCCTGATGCCGACGGGCGGCGACCTGCGCTACCAGTGGGTCTGCGCGCGCATGGACAAGCCTCGACGTCCCGGAGATGCAGGACCTCGTGCTCGACGCGTGGGCGATGTGTGTGCCAAGAAGGTCATCGCGCGAGTACGCCGCTAATCAGGCGGCGTAACGCTCGGCGGCGCGGGCGCGGGCCTTGGCGGCCTCGACCTCGCGATCCTTCGGCGGCGCGTTGGTCTCCAGGTCGGCGAGGAGGTGCATCGACGCGTGCGCGATGTCGTGGACGGCGCGGTTGAACGCCTCCTCGTTGACCTTCGACGGCTTGGTGAAGCCGCTGATCTTGCGGACGTACTGGAGCGCGGCGGCCTGGACCTCTTCGGTGGTCGCGGCGGGCTCGAAGTTGTAGAGCGTGCGGATGTTGCGGCACATCCTTGAGCGTAACGACTACGCATTACCTTCCGGCGACCTAGTCAAACGTACGGTCCACCACACCCCCAAATTGGTGGCAGCAGGGTTCAAAGTCATCTCCGGCTGCCGAATACTGGGGTGTCATGTTCGACCGGCTGCGCGGCAAGCGGCAGAACCGAGACCCCGACGTGCACCTCGTCACGTGCGCGATGTGCGGGGACGACTTCGTGAACCCGGTCGACTGGGAGCCCGTCAACGAGACGCACTGGTGGATGCTCCTCCGATGCGGCGCGTGCGACACCTGGCGTGAGGTCACCGTGACCAACGACATCGCCTCCCGCTATGACCTCGAGCTCGACCGCCGGATGGATGTCGTGGCTCGTGCCGTCGAGCGCCTTGACCGCAGCCGGATGGCCGCCGAGGTCGAGACGATGATCCTCGCGCTCCGCCACGGTCTGGTCGACCCGGCGGACTTCGCCTAGCGGCGCGCTACAACTCCGCGGCGTGATCCCTGCCGCCGTCACCGCTGCCGCCATCGCCGGCTGCCCGCTGTTCGGGCCGTCGTTCACCACCAACCAGCGTGTCGACCACCTCCCGGTCGCCGCGAACTCGGCTGCGATCGTGCGCTCGATCGGGCTCGACGACCACGTGCACGCCGACTTCGGCTCCGGCCTCTGGGAGGACAGCCCGATCGGGATCCCGGTGACGGTGGTCAACCGCCACACGAAGCGATCGAAGGTGCGGTTCGACTACGCCGACGAGTCCGACCGCGGGCGCTACCCGATCCCGTCGAAGGTCAAGATCGAGGGCGGCGGCGACCGCCACGCCCTGCTCGTCGACCGCTCCAAGTGCCGCCTGTATGAGCTGTACGCGCTGCGCCGCACGGGCGGCGGCTGGGCCGCCGGCTCGGGCGCGACCTGGAACCTGCGCCACTTCAAGGCGCGCACGCGCGGCTGGACGTCGGCCGACGCCGCGGGCCTCCCGATCGCGCCGCTGCTCGCGCGTGCGGGCAAGGGGCCGATCAGGCACGCCCTGCGGATGACCGTCTCCGAGACCCGCCGCGCGTTCGTCTGGCCCGCGCGGCACTTCGCCGCGGACTCGAACGACCCGTCGCTGCCGCGGATGGGCGAGCGGATCCGGCTCCGCAGGAGCGTCGACATCTCGCACTTCCCGAAGCAGGCGCGGCGCGTGGCGCGGGCGATGAAGACCTACGGGCTGATCGTGGCCGACAACGGGTCGGACTGGTACATCTCCGGCGTCCCGAGCCGCAAGTGGAACAACGATCAGCTACACGGCCTCGACGTGCTCTCCGGCAGTGACTTCGAGGTCGTCGACGCGAGCGGGTGACCAGCCCGGGCCGCGCACGGCGACCTCGAGCTTCGTCTTGAATCCCTCCGCCGCGCGCATGTCGTTCAGCAGCGCGCCGTACTCCCCGAACGCGACCTTGATCGGGTTGAACGTCTCGATGTTCTTCGTGAGGCCGTAGCGGACGCGGTCGCGCTCACCGACAAAGCTCCCGAACAGGCGGTCCCAGATGATCAGGATGCCGCCGTAGTTGCGGTCCAGGTACACCTCGTTGGCGCCGTGGTGGACGCGATGGTGCGACGGCGTGTTGAAGAACCACTCGATCGGCCGCGGCAGCCGCCCGATCCGCTCGGTGTGCAGGCCGAACTGGTAGATCAGACTCCACGACTGGGCGAGCAGGACCATCCACGGCGGGAACCCGACGAGCAGCAGCGGGAGCCAGAACGGCAGGTAGGTCATCGGCACCCAGGTCTGCCGGAGCGCGGTCGACAGGTTGAAGTGCGTGCTCGAGTGGTGCACGACGTGGCTGGCCCAGAAGAACCGGCTCACGTGCGAGATGCGGTGGAACCAGTAGTACGCGAGGTCGTCGGCGAAGAAGAGCAGCGGCCAGACCCACCAGTCGTGCGGATCGAGCCGGAACGGCGTGAGCTCGTACAGCGCGGCGTAGATCGCGACCACCACGAGCTTCCAGACGACGTTGATCGTGACGTTGCCGAGCCCCATCGTGATGCTCGTGCGCGTGTCGCTGACCTCGTAGCCGACGAGTTCGTCCTCGTGGTAGTGGCGGAAGCTGATCGCCTCCACCACGAGCAGGAGGACGAAGAACGGGATCGCGAAGTAGAGGACATCGACCATCAGGCGCTCCGCTCCAGCAGCTCCTGCGCCAGCGCCTGCCCCGCCGCCGCGTCTGCGTTGGCGATCGCGGCAGCGAGTGCGCGGATGGCCTGCGGGTCGTTCAGCTCCGCTGCGACACGGGGCGCGTCCACGCTCAGCTGCCGCCCGGCCTGCAGCGTGTTCAGCGCGAGGCGGTAGGCGAGGTTGTCGGCCGCGTCGATGATCAGGTCCCAGAACGCTTCGTAGAGGCTGTTGCGCACGTCGAGGTCCTGTTCCGCGGCGAGCATTTCCGCGCGCGCCTCGAGCTCGGCCCGCTGCACCGCCGTCGCGCGCGTCGCGGCGCGCCGGGCGGCGTCAGCGCCGACGCTCGCCCGCATCTCCATCACCGCCCGCTCGATCCCCAGCCCCGCGGGCAGCTCGTCGAGCTCCAGCAACAGCTCCAGCCCGCCGTGGCGGCGCCAGTCCCGGACCTTGGTCGCGCCGCCGTGGCTGATCCGGATCAGCCCGGACTGCTGCAGCCGTTTCAGCGCTTCGCGGACGGCGTGCCGGCTCGCTCCCAACTCCTCTGAGAGGCGGCGCTCCGACGGCAGCGTCTCCGCCCCGGCGAGGATCTCCGCGCGCAGGTGCTCGTAGATCCGCCCCGAGACGCTGGTTGTACCAGTCACGGTGACTGGTTGTACCAGTTGGCCGCGGACCGCGCAAACGTCAACTGCGGCATCGGCCGTCCGATGGATCGAGTGTGAAGTTGTTCGGGCTGAGGCTGAACAACTTCACACTCGACCGCCCCGGCCCATCCCTCGCCGCCCTACCCAGCCGCAGTTTCGGCCCTAGGACACGTCGATGCGGCCGCCCGGGCCGACCTTCAGCACCCGATCGCCGGCGAGGAGCTCCAGCAACTCGGCCCCGACGAGCTCGCGGCGCCAGCCGCGCAGCGTCCGCACGTCGGGCTCCTCGTCGCCGCGCCGCGCGCTCACCACGATCGGGGCGAGATCGGCCCGAGCGGCGATCAGCTCGTAGGCGAGCCCGGCCTCCTGCGCGCGGGCGCGGACCAGCGCCTCGGACAGCGCGATCACCGGCCCGTCCTGGGACTCGGTCGCCAGCCGCTCGCCCTCGTCGAGCCGGATCGGCTCGGCGGCGCGGCCGCGCTGGACGGCGGCGATGATGTCGTCGCCGCGGCGGCGCACCACGTCCGGGTTGATGCCGCGGATCTGGGCCAGCTCGCGGCGGCTCGCCGGCTGGCGCTTGGCGAGCTCGACCACGGTCGGGTCGCGCACGACGGCGCCGACCGGGCGGTCCTCGCGTGAAGCGGTGCGCTCGCGCCAGGCCCCCAGCTCGCGCGCCACCGCGCGCTCGCGCGGGTCCAGGCCGGCCGAGCGCGGCAGCCGCCGCCACACCTCCTCAGGGTCCCGCTCGTCGGTGGCATCGGCGATCACGCGGCACTCTTCGCGCGCCCACTCCAGGCGCCCGCGCGGCTCCAAGCGGGCCCGGATGTCGTCGGCGAGCGGCAGCAGGTGCTCGACGTCGCCGCGGGCGTAGCGCAGCTGTTCGTCGGTCAGCGGCCGGGCGTCCCAGCGCGTGAAGGACGCCGTCTTCGGCAGGCGGATGCGCAGCGCGTCGTGCAGCAGCCCGTTGTAGCCGGCCTGCGCGGAGAAGCCCGCGAAGCCGGCGGCGACCTGCGTGTCGAACACGTTCGTCACGTCCGTGTGCCACTCGCGCCGGAGGATCGCCACGTCCTGGCGGCCGGCGTGCACGACCAGCTCGATCGCCGGGTCGGCGATCACGCGCGCGAGCGGCTCCGGGTCAAAGCCCAGGAGCGGGTCGAGCACCCATACGTCTTCCTCGACGACCATCTGGACGAGGCACAGCAGCGGCCGGTACCTGCCCTCCGGCATGAACTCCGTGTCGAGCCCGAGTCGTCCCGCCTCGGTGGCGCGCGCCGCGATCGCGGCGACGTCAGGCTGATCCAAGGGCCTTCTCCCAGCGTTCAGCCTCCCACGTCGGGCGCATGCCGACCGATTCGTAGAGGCTCAGTGCTCCGCGGTTACGCCCGTGCACGCTCAGCTCGGCGTGGGTGAGCCCGGCGTGCCTGAATGCCTCGAACAGCCCCAGCAGGAGCGTGCGGCCGTGTCCGCGGCCGCGCGCCCGCCGGGCCACGGCAAGCTCGGCGACATAGCCGGTGCCGGCCTCCCAGCGCTCGCCGAGCCCCGCCCCGACCAGACCCTCATCGTCCTCGAGGAGCAGCCACAGCGAAGGGTCGTGGCCGTCCTTGGCGATCGACTTCGCGCGCCACGTCTCGACCGGCTGGAACTCATGACCTTCGATGTCCGCGAACGCGTCCTGGATCAACGCGTGAACCGACGCCTCGTCGCGCGCGGCGTCGAAGGTGCGCAGCGGCACGTCGGGTGCGGGCGGGACGGCGTCGAGGTCCGCACGCAGACGAAAGTAGTGCTGCGCGGGCGCGTAGCCGGCCTCGCGCAGATGGGCGCGCGCGCCGTCGTTGCCGCCGTACGCGAACTGGCGCAGCACGGCGGTGCCGCGCTCGGCGGCACGCGCCTCGGCCCACCGCCGCAGCACGGTGCCGCTGCCCTCGCCCTCCGCGTCGGGGTGCACGATCACGACCGCGTCGTCGCCGAGCAGAACCGCGTAGCCGCGCACCGCGCCGTTGCTCCCGGCGACGCGCGCGTCGTGCTCGAGATCCAGCCCGGGGGACGCCCAGTCGGCCCGCAGGTCCTCGAGCGTGAAGTCGGGCACACCGAGGTCGGCGACGTCGCGCGCGATGATCACCGCGAGCACGGCTTCGGCGTCGTTGTCGGCAGGCGGGCGCAGACGGGCGGGCATACGGGTGCGACCCTACCCCGGCCGCTGCATAGGCAACGACCAGGAGTGGACAGATGTACTCAGCGGCCGGGCGGCGGGAACTGTCCGCGCAACATCGCGTCCCAGCCTCGCGCGCCGAGCAGTGAGCGGCCGGTGATGAGCACGCGCGCCGACGGCGTGACCGTGTAGCGCGCCCGCGGACGGCGCGCGGTGATCGCATCCTCGATCTTGCGCGCGACCGCTTCCGGCGGCCCACCGAGCTTGCTCAGCGGACCTTCCTCATACACGCCCTTGGTCGAATCGGCCACGGCTTGATTGAAGGTTCCGTAGGGACCGGGATCCCGCGTTCCTGCGTCGATCTCGCGCGCCGCCGTCTCACCGAAGTTGGTCCGGATGATCCCCGGCTCGATGATGATCACGTCGACCCCGAAGCCCTTGACCTCGAACCGCAACGCATCCGAGAGCGCCTCGACCGCGTGCTTCGTCGCGTGGTAGATCCCACCGCCCGGGAACGTGAACCGCCCACCCATCGACGAGACGTTCACGATCTTCCCCCAGCCGGTCTCGCGCATCTTGGGAAGCACGGCGCGGCACATGCCGAGCAGGCCGAAGACGTTGGTGTCGAACTGGGCGCGCACGCGTTCGTCGGGCACGGATTCGACCGCGCCGGACTGGCTGTAGCCGGCGTTGTTGATGAGCACCCCGACCGCGCCCTCCGCGGCCTCGACCGCTGCCACCGCCGCGGCGCGCGACGCCTCGTCGGTGACGTCGAGCGCGAGCGTCCTACAGCCCTTCGCCTCGAGGTCGGCGAGCGTCTCGGGCCGTCGCGCCGTCGCGTAGACCGTCCACCCCTTGTCGGCGAGGTGCGCAGCCGTGGCATGACCGATGCCCGTCGAGCACCCCGTGATCAGGACCGCGCGCGAGCTCACGTGCGCGCAGCGTACCTGGCGCTCAGGAATGCATCGAGCAGCTCCCACGTCGTCGCGCGCGCGGCGCGGCCGGTGAGCACGCCGAGGTGCCCGCCCGGCGCGGTCTCGAGCCGCACATTCGCGTTCGGCACCAGGTCGGCGACGTGGTGACACGCGGGCACCGGCGCGATCCCGTCACCGCGCCCGGCGATCGCCAGCAACGGGACCGTCACGTCGGCGAGGTCGATCGTGCGATCGGTCAGCGCCAGCTGCCCGTTCGCCAGGTCGTTGGTGCGGAAGAACCGGTGATAGAGCTGGCCGAACGTGCGGCCGGGATACGCGTGCATGCGGCCCATGAACGCGTCGACGGCCTCGATCTGTGCGAGCAGGTCGCGGTCGCCGGCGTTGGAGACCATCGTCCACGGCTTCATCACGTACTTGTCGATCCCGGCGATCTGGTAGCCGCGCTTGACGAGCGGCGCCGGCGCCCCGCCGAGCGCGCGGTAGAGCTGCGTCACCAGCTGCCCGCGCGTGACGGCGTCGATCGGCCGCAGCGGCGCCACCAGCGGCACCTTGGAGAAGTCGAACGGGCTCGCGACGAGCGCCGCCGCCTCGATCGGGAGCGCCCGATCCATCGCGTGCGCGAGCAGGGCCATGATCCCGCCGAGGCACCAGCCGATCATCCGCACCGGCCGGCCGGCGTCTTCGGCTGCTGCGCGGACCGCGTTCGGGATCACGTCCTCGATCCAGTGCTCGAGGCCGAGATCGCGGTTGCGGAACTCGATGTCGCCGTACTCGAGCAGGTACGTGCGCCGCCCGCCGACGACGAGGTGCTCGGCCAGCGAGCAGCCGCGCCGCAGGTCGAAGCAGATCGCGGGCGCGGCCAGCGGCGGGACGAGCAGCACCGGCGCGCCGCGCCGCCGGCGCTGGCTCTCATAACGGGAGACGGTGCGCTGGGGCCCGCTGTCGATGACCGTCGCGGGCATGCGCCGCAGGTCCGCGAGGCCGCCACCGACGGTCGTGGTGTAGAGGTTCGCGGCCCTGCCCGCGACGTCTGAGACCCCGATCACCCAGGGAACTCAAGCAGCAGCTCGAGCAACGCGCTCGTCGCCTCGAGCTGCGGGCAGTGCCCGCACCCTTCGATCAGCTCGACTCGGGTGGCGGGCAGCGCATCGAGCACGACGCGCGCTCCCGTGTGCGGGACCATCCGGTCGCGCGTGCCCCACACGAGCATCACCGGGCAGGCGACGGCGGCGAGGTCGAACGGCGCGGTCGCCAGCTCGGGCAGCAGGCGGCGGCCCGATTCGAGCAGGCCGGCGACGTTCTCGCGCGACCCGTGGTGCGCAGAGAACGCGTCAACGACCTGCTGCTGCGCGACCTTCGGGTTGGAATACGCGAGCTGGCGGTAGGCGCCGCCGACCAGCGAGCGGATGAGCGCGCCCGGCACCGGGACCGGGATGTCGAGCAGCTTGCGGATGATCGGGTCGCGCTCGACGAGGTCAAACCAGCCCGGCATCTCCAGGCCTGCGGGCGCGACGGGCACCACGCCCGCGAGGACAAGGTCCTCCGCCTGTTCGGCCAGCCGCAGCGCGACCGCACCGCCGAGCGAGTTGCCGGCGATCACGACCGGCTCCCCGGCACCCCACTCGCGTACGAGCGCGGTGGCGAACTCGTCGAGCTGCGGGAGGATCGCGCCCTTGCGCAGGCGCGTCGCGCTCCCGAAGCCCGGGAGGTCGACCGCGATCGCCCGCCGCCCGCACAGGGCGAGCTCGGCGAGCAGCGGCCGCCAGGTGTCGGCGGAGTCGCCCCACCCGTGCAGGAGCACGATTCCCGGGCCGAACCCTTCGAGCTCCAGCACGCGCGTGCGGTGTCCCGCGAGCTCCATGCTGTGCTCGATCAGCGGCTCCATGGCAATGTCGATACCCGGAACCGCCGGGTTCAGGCCGAACGGCTAGCCGGAGCGGTGGGCGTGCCAGGTCTCGGCGCGGATCGCCCAGCGCTCGTGATCCCGCCAGCGGCCGCCGATCTTCAGGTACCGCGGAGAGAATCCCTCGAGCTGGAACCCGGCGCGTTTGGCCAGGGCGATCGACGGTGTGTTGCCGGGCTGGATGTTCGCCTCGAGCCGGTGCAGGCCGAGCTCGATGAACGCCTCGCGCAGCAGCAGGCCCATCGCCTCGCGCATATACCCCTGACCCGCGTAGTCCGCGACGCCGCCGTAGCCGAGGAAGGCGTTCTTGAACGCGCCGCGCACGATCTCGCTGAGGTTGAGGAAGCCGACGATCGCGCCGTCCTCGACGCGGCAGGCGAAATACGGGGCGTAGCGCGGGTCGCGCACGCGCGCGAGGTACGCCGTGTACCGGTCGGGGGTCTCCGGCATGTACACCCACGGTCGATGGAGCGAACGGCTCGCGCGCATCGCGGCGATGAACTCGTCCTGGTCAGCCGCCGTCGGGGTACGGAGAACCACACGGGCCACGGGCGCAATCGTGCCAGGTGTGACGCTGGGCGTCCTCTGCGCGGACGCATGGTCGCTACCTCGAACAGCGCCCCGAGGACGCGGGCATGCAGGCCACGACCAGCATCGTCCGCGTGATGGTGCGGGGGATCTCGGGGATGCGGCCCGCGCCGGCGTTGACCCAGCACATGCCGTCGAGCCCGACGCTGCTGATCGCCTGCGGCGCGACCGACGACATCGCGGTCAACCGCGGCTATGCCGAGACTGCCGCGAACGCGCAGCTGTGGGAGATCCCCGAGGCCGGCCACACCGGCGGCCTGCGCGCGCGGCCCGCCGAGTACGAGCGGCGCGTGATCGACTTCCTCGACTACGCCTCGACCGGCTGAGGCGGCGCCGCCGCCGCCGGTGCGTGCGCCACGAAGTCGGCCGGCCGCACGAGCACCGCGGTCAGCGCGGCGCCGATGAGCGCGATCACCCCGGCGATCAGCAGGATGTGGTTGAGGCCGGAGTCGAACGCCGTCTCGGCGAGCCGAATCACGGTCGCGTTGCCGGTCTTCTGCGCACCGCCGAACGCCACGAAGTCGGCGACGTTGCCACCGCGGAAGCGGTCGGCCGCAGGCCCGGCGTCGGCGAGGAACTCCTGCGTGACCTGGTGCTGGAAGATCGCTCCCCAGGCGGCGATGCCGGTGGCGACGCCGACCTGCCGGAACGTCGAGTTGATGCCTGACGCCATGCCTGAGCGGCGCGGCTCGACGACGCCGATCGCAGCAGTCGCGAGCGCCGGGTTCGTCATGCCGATGCCGAGGCCGGCGAGCAGGAAGCCGAACAGCAGCGCCGTCCAGTCGTCGCCAGGCTGCAGGCCGCGCATCAGCAGCAGCCCGACGCCGACGAGCAGCAGCCCGCCGGAAAGGAACCAGCGCACCCCGTACCGCTCGGACAGCTTGCCCGACACCGGCGCGATCGCGAACGACACGAGCGTGATCGGCAAGAAGCGCAGGCCGGCCTCGAGCGCCGAGTAGCCGAGACTGTTCTGCACCCACAGCGTGAGGTACAGGAACATCGCGAACATCGAGCCCGACAGCACGAACGCGGCGATCGAGGCGCCGCTGAACGAAGGCTTGCGGAACAGGCTCAGATCGAACATCGGCGCGCGCACGCGCATCTCGGCGACGACGAACGCGATCAGCAGGACCGCCGCGCCGACGAGGCAGGCGACGATCTGCGCGTTCCAGTCCTCGGCGTTCCCCCGGATGAGGCCGAACACGAGCAGGAACAGCGCGGCCGAGAACGTGACCGTGCCGATCCAGTCGGCGCCGCCCGCCTGCGGATCGTGCGACTCGCGCACGCGCTTGAGCGTCAGCGCGATCGCGTAGATCCCGATCGGGAGGTTGACGTAGAAGATCGCCTGCCAGCCGATCCACTCGGTCAGCACGCCGCCGATCAGCGGCCCGACCGCGACCGCGCCGCCGATCGTGGCGCCCCAGATGCCGATCGCGGTCCCGCGGTCGGCGCCCTGATAGGCGGACGCGAGCAGCGCCAGCGACGTGGCGAACATCAGCGAGCCGCCGATGCCCTGCAGGCCGCGCGCGAGGTTGAGCATCAGCGGCGAGCCGGACAGCCCGCACAGCGCCGACGCCACCGTGAAGATCACGAGGCCCCACATGAAGATGGCGCGCCGGCCCATGCGGTCGGCGATCGTCCCAGCGGTGAGCAGGAACGCGGCGAGCGTGAGCGAGTAGGCGTCGATCACCCACTGCAGATCCTCGAACGAGGAACCGAGATCGCGCTCGATGTACGGCAGCGCGACGTTCACGACGGTGATGTCCAGCAGGAGCATGAACGTCGCGACGCAGACGGCGACGAGGGTCCACCACTTGGCCATGACCCCCACGGTACGACAGTAGGGTCTTGGGCGGTGACCTCGTCAGTGCCGGAGAGCCTGTGGGCGCGGCTGCGAGCCGAGCCGCTACGGGCGCCGGAGCACATCGCGCTCGCGGCCGCCGACAGGCACGCGCCCGCCGCAGCCGCGTGGTCGGCGGAGAAGCGGTCACGCCTCGCGGTCTCGCACCGAGACCTCGCGCGGATGGCGAAACGCCGCCACGCCGCGCTCGCGCGCTTCGAGGGCGCGGCGACCGGCGTCGGCGGGATCTTCACCGCCGGACCTGATCTCGTGCTGCTCGCGTGGATCCAGTCGCGGCTGGTGTTCTTCGTCGCCGCCGCCTACGGCTTCGACCCGTACGACCCGATGCGCCCGGCCGAGCTGCTGGTGTTGCGCGACCTCTACCCGGACCCGCAGACCGCGCGCATGGCGCTCGACGGGATGGGCAAGACCGTCGCCGAGGCCTACGTCGGCACCAGGATCGAGCGCGAACGCGAGCAGGCGGTGCTCTCGCGGCTGCTGCAGTTCGTCGGGAAGCGCACGGCCACCCGCGCCGCCCGCCGCCTGATCCCCGGCGTCGGGATGGCGTTCAACGCGGTCGCCAACGAGCGCGACACGCGCGCGCTCGCGGACCGCGCGATCGCCTTCTACGGCGGTTAGACGGTCAGGACCTCGCCGTTGAGCGCGGCCGAGGCGTCGCTGCAGAGGAACAGGATCGTCCTGGCGATCCGCTCCGGCGGCACGAGCTTGTCGATCGAGTCCGGGTTCGCCGCGCGGTTGGCGGGCGTGTCGATCATCGTCGGGGCGATGATGTTGCAGCGCACGCCGTCGGACGCGTGCTCCTTCGCGACCACGCGCGCGAACGTCAGCACCGCCGCCTTGGACGCGGCATAGCCGGCGCCGCCCGCCCACGGCTGCAGCGCGGAGTGCGCGGACACGCAGACGATCCCGCCGCCGCCCGCCTCGACCAGGCGCGGGAGCACGGCCTGCGTCATCAGGTACGTCGGCCGCAGGTTGAGCGCGAACAGCGCCTCGAAGTCGGCCAGCGGCGTGTCGGCGACCGGCTGGTCGGCCCTGAAGCCGCCGACGAGGTTCGCCAGCGCCCGCAGCGGCTGCGCCGGATCGCTCGCGGCGAGCCGGACGACGCGCGCGACGTCGTCGGGATCGGTGAGGTCGGCCTGGACCGTCTCGACCGCGTCCGGCAGCCGCTCGTGCGGGCCGGGAAGGATGTCGGGGACGACGACGCGCCAGCCGTCATCGAGAAACGCCTGGACGACGGAGACGCCGAGCCCGCCCGTGCCGCCGGTGATCAGTGCAGTGGCCACGAGCGCAATGTTGCCATCCGAAGTCGGCTCTAGCTTTCGCCGCACGATGTTCGTCCGTGAGCTCGCAGAAGGCCAGGAGATCGACCAGGTGCTGCTGGTCCGGGGGCGCGAGGTGCGCAAGCGCAGCGACGGGTCGGAGTTTTTGCGGCTCTCGCTCGGGGATCGCACCGGCCGGGTCGTCGCCGTGCTGTTCGACGCGGCGCGCGAGATGGCCCCGGCGTGCGACTCGGGCACGTGCGTGCGCGTGGCCGGCACCTACGAGCGGCACCCGCGGCACGGCGCGCAGATCACGCTCAGCCACATCGAGCCGGCCGACCCGGGCGAGTACGACCTCGACGATCTCCTCGACGGGCCGCTGCGCCCGGTCGACGAGATGGTCGCCGACCTGCGCGACCTGATCGCCCAGGTCCGCAGGGCGCACCTGCGCGCGCTGCTCGACCGCGTGCTCGGCTCCGAGTCGCCGACGTGGCCGTCGTTCCGCGACGCCCCGGCCGCCAAGCGCTACCACCAGGCCTACCGGCACGGGCTGCTCGAGCACTCGCTGAGCGTCGCACAGGCGGTCGCCGTGATCTCGACGACGTTCCCGGGCATCGATCGCGACGTCGCGATCACCGGTGCGCTGCTGCACGACCTCGGCAAGATCGACGCCTACACGGCCGACCCGCTGGCCATCGACATGACCGACCTCGGCAAGCTGCACGGCGAGATCGCGCTCGGCTACTACCGGGTCCGCCGCGTGATCGAGGACATCCCGAACTTCCCGCCCGAGCTGGCCGCGGCCGTGCTGCACATCATCCTGAGCCACCACGGCCAGCTCGAGCACGGGTCGCCGGTCGTGCCGTGCACGCGCGAGGCGACGCTCGTGCACATGATCGACAACCTCGGCGGCCGGCTCGGCTCGTTCGACCGGCTCGAGAAGGAGCTGCCGAACGGCTCGCTGTGGTCGGCGTACGATCGAGCGCTCGGCGGCGGCGCCTACTTCGCCCGCCAGGCCGCCTAGCTTCCGAGCTCGCGTTCGACCTCTTCGAGCCAGTCCGCGTGGGCGTCGACGATCCGGCGGGCGAGCCGGTGGTGAGCATCAGGTAGCGCTCGCGCCTCACCCGCCTGTGGTTCCTCAACGGTCTCGTCACCGTCGGCGTCAGCAACGACGACGGCATCTCGGTGCTGGAGCACCTCGCGCCGCACGGCGACTCGCCGCCGCTGCATGTGCATCACGACGAGGACGAGGTGTTCCACATCCTCGAGGGCGAGCTGCGCATCCGCATCGGCGCCAGGAGCTGCGCGCCGGTCCCGGCGCGACGCTCCTGGCGCCGCAGTGCGTGCCGCACACCTACCGCGTCGAGTCCGAGCAGGTCGCGGCGCTCGGCGCCGCCGCCAGCGCGCACGGGATCGAGCTCGTCGGGCCCCCGCTCGCATAGGCAGCGTCACGACACGCCGTCGTCGAGCAGGTTGTCGAGCATCGTGCGCAGCTCGACGCCGGCGGACTGGATGCGGGACGCGTACTCACGGCGCTGAACGTCGCTGATCGCCTTGTCGGACGCGAGCAGCTCGGCGAAGCCGGTGATGATCGTCAGCGGGGCGCGCAGGTCGTGCCGGAGGCGGCGGCGGTCGTCCTCGTCGCTCACGAGCCGTCGCTGTCCGGACCGGAGATGAAGCCTTCCCGCAGCGCGATGGCCACCGCGTGCACGCGCGTGTGCGCCTCGAGCTTGGTCATCGCGTTGCGGATGTGCGTCTTGACCGTCTCGCTGGAGAGGAAGAGCCGCTCGGCGACGTCCTCTCCGGTGAGTCCCTGGGCGAGCAGGTCCATGATCTCCCGCTCGCGCTTGGACAGCGACGGCATCCGCTGCGTGGTCTTACGCGACAGCAGCGCGGGGCGCAGCCGCGGATCGACGTACGTGCCGCCGTGGGCGACCGTCTCGAGCGCGCCGGTCAGCTCGCTCGGCGCCCCGTCCTTGAGCGCGTAGCCGCGCGCGCCCGAGTCCAGTCCGCTGACGAGCAGCTCGACATCGCTCGACCCCGTGTAGAGGACGACGCGGCGCTCCGGATCGGCGTCGAGGAGGTCGCGCGTGAGGTCGATTCCGGACTCGTCGCCGAGGCGAATGTCCACCAGAGAAACATCTGGCTCGAGTCGCTCGACGAGCGCACGACCTTCGCCCGCCGTCCCCGCCGTACCGACGACGTCGCACCCCTCGCGGCCGAGCAGCAGCTCCAGCCCTTCCCTGAGGGCTTCATGGTCTTCGATGAGAACGAGCCGGAGAGACAAGGCCGAAGGTATTGGTGGACTCGCTCGAATTTCGACAAACCAGAGTCAAAGTCCCGCAAAGTCCTGCCGCTACACAGGGTAGGGGGGTCGCGAAACGGCGGGCGCTCTAAGGTTGGAGGGGCGTTGGCGAAGGACACGGAAAAGCTGATCCGGCAGCTCTCGCTGATCTCCTACCTGATGGCCGAGCGCCGGCCAGTTACGGCCACCGAGATCCGGCGTGACGTCGAGGGCTACTCGGATATGACCGAGGACGCGTTCGCGCGCCGGTTCTACGCGGACCGCGCCGAGCTCGACGCCCTCGGCATCCATCTCTCCGTCGACAAGCCCGCCGACGGCTTCTCCGAGCAGGAGAACTACTCGCTCGCACCCGAGGCCTTCCACCTGCCGGCGATCGAGTTCACCGACGACGAGCGCGCCGCGCTGCAGACCGCGCTGACGCTGCTCGGCGGCGAGTTCGCCTACGCCGAGCCGCTGCGGCTCGCGCTGCAGCAGATCACCTGGGGCCGCCCGAGTCCCCTCGGCGGCGACTTGCGGCAGACGATCGGACTCGGCATCACGGCGTCGGCCGGCGGCCCCGAGCTCTCCACGCGGCTGGCGAAGATCGACACCGCGATCTACCGCCGCAAGCGGATCGAGTTCGAGTACTACACGATGCAGTCGGGCGAGACCGCGCTGCGCAAGGTCGACCCGTACCACCTGCTGTTCGAGGGCGGCCAGTTCTACCTGGTCGGCTACTCGCACGAGCGCGACGATGTGCGCATGTTCCGGCTGTCGCGGATCCGCGGCAAGGTCGCCTACGCGACCAAGGCCGAGCACGACTTCCAGCGCCCGTCCGACTTCGACCCGCGCGAGTTCGCGGGCCGTGTGCCGTGGCAGCTCGGCGACACGGTCGGGACTGCCGACGTGTGGGTGTCCGACGACGTGTCGTGGTACGTCGAGCGCCAGTTCGGCGCCTACGGGACGCTCAGCGACGGCGTCTTCCACACCGACTACGCGGTCCCGCGGCTGCTGATCTCGTGGGCGCTCGGCCTGCGCGAGCACGCGCGGATCGAGGGCCCGGCCGAGCTGGTCGACGAGGCCCGCGAGCGGATCGACCGGATCATCGAGCTCCACCGCGGCGACCCGGTCAGCGCGCGCCCCGTCCCGCTGCGCGAGGTCGCCGAGGCCGAGAGCAACGGCCGCAGCCGCGGCGATGCCACCGGCACGATCCGTCCTGAGCGCTTCGCCCGGCTCGTCACGCTCGCGTCGGTGCTCATCACCGCCGGCCGCGCCGGCCGCCGGCTGCAGGTCGACGAGGTCTGCGAGCAGCTGAAGATGTCGCCGCAGGAGCTGCGCGAGGACATCTCGGTGCTGAACGTCGTCAACTTCGGCGGCGGCGCGTACGTGATCTACGCCGAGGTGCTGCCGTCGGGGGAGATCGAGGTCGATCCCGAGCCGTACTCGGACACGTTCGACCGGCCCGCGCGCCTCTTGCCGATCGAGGCGAAGGCGCTGGTCGCGGCGATCGATCTGCTCAATCTCGCGCAGCCGGAGCTGAGCACCGCGCGCGACAAGGTCGTCGAGGCGCTCGGGCACGACCCGGTCGAGGAGGGCCTGCAGATCGCGGCGCCGAACGTGTCCGACGACGTCGCCCACACGGTCGAGCGGGCGGTGCACGACAGCCGGCTCCTCAAGATCGAGTACTGGTCGGCTGAGGACAACCTGTCGGTTCGCACCGTGGAGCCGTACGCGCTGTTCAACGGCACTGAGGCGTGGTACGTGGCGGCGTTCGACGACCGCCTGAAGCATTTCCGCCTGGACCGGATCAAGAGCGCCGAGGCGCTCGACGAGCACTTCGACCGGCGCCCCGACCTCGATCCGATCGCCGACGTCGGCGGCTGGCCGCGCACGGGCAAGATCGACGGCGCGCGGGTCGCCCGCGTGTGGATTTCGCCCAAGCAGGCGCGCTGGGCGCGCGAGAAGCACGACTTCGTGGCGGAGCTCGAGGACGGCGCCATCGTCGTTGAGCGGTCGTTCAACGGCACCGACTTCCTCGTCAAGGAGATCCTCCGAGAGGCGGGCGACGCGGCGGTGCTGGAGCCGGCCGACGCGCGCGAGGCGGTGCTCGCGGCCGCCGAGCGGTTGTTGGCTCCCAGTTCGTGAGCCGGCGCGGCGAGATCGTCATGACGCCCGAGGAGGCCGCGGCCTTCCTCGACGAGCAGCGGACCGTCACCTGCGCGACCCTGGGCCGTGACGGTTGGCCGCATCTGATGCCACTCTGGTACGTGGTGCGCGACGGCGAGCTGTGGTCGTGGACCTACGCGAAGTCGCAGAAGGTCCGCAACCTCGAGCGCGACCCGCGCTGCACGCTGCAGGTCGAGGCGGGACAGGCGTACAACGAGCTTCGCGGCGTGATGCTCAAGGCCGCGGCCGTCATCCACCGCGACTTCGACGCCGTCGCGGCCGTTGGCGAGGAGATCGCGGTCCGCTACGGCGGTGCCGTGCTCGACGACGGCGCGCGCGAGTACGTGCGGCGCCAGGCGACGAAGCGGGTGGCGCTGCAGTTCCGGCCGCGCGAGTCCGCGACCTGGGACCACGGGAAGCTCTAGCCGGCGTCCAAGACGCGCTCGAACGCGGCGACCACGGCGGGGTCGAACTGCGAGCCGGCGCCGCGGTGCAGCTCGGCCCGCGCCTCCTCGGGCGTGAGGGCGGAGCGGTACGGGCGGTCAGCGGTCATCGCCTCGTAGGCGTCGGCGACCGCGAGAATGCGGCCCTCGAGAGGGATCGACCCGCCCGCGAGGGCACGCGGATAGCCGGAGCCGTCGAGCCGCTCATGGTGCGAGAGGACCCAGCTCGCGACGTCGCGCAGGTTGGCGTGCTCGAGGATGCGGGCGCCGAGCTCGGGGTGGCGCATGATCTCCTCCCACTCGTGCCGCTCGAGCGCACCGGGCTTGAGCAACACCGCGTCGGAGATGCCGAGTTTGCCGATGTCGTGCAGCACGCCGGCGACGCGCACGCGCTCGACCTGGACGGGCTCGAGCCCCATCTGGAGCGCGATCTGCTCGGCGTAGCGGCCGACAGTCTCGGAGTGGCGGGCGGTGGCGACGTCGCGCAGGTCGAGCGTCTCGGCCAGCAGCATCGCCGCGGCGAGCTGCTCGCCGGCGCGGTCGTCGGCCAGCGCGTCGAGCATCGCCAGCGTCTCGGCGTGGTGGACGACGCAGCGGTCGCGACCGAGGCGCTTGGCCGCGAACAGTGCACGGTTGGCGGCGCGCACGAGCGCCTCCGGATCCTGGTTGCGGACGCCCTCGGCGATCCCGACCGAGACCGAGATCGGCACCGGGAAGTCGCGGAACGTGCTGGCGACCTCGCGGCGTAGGCGCTCGGCCACGGCCAGCGCCTCGCGCTCGCCGACGCCCGAGAGCACGAGCGCGAACTCCTCGCCGCCGAGCCGGACGGCGACATCGTCCTCACGCGTGCACGCGCGGAGAAGGTCGGAGAAGGTCCGGAGCACGTCGTCGCCGACCGGGTGGCCGAGCGTGTCGTTGACGCGCTTGAAGTGATCGAGGTCGCAGATGACGAGCGCGAGCGGCGCGCGGCGGTCCTCGAGCCCCTGCTCGAAGCCGCGGCGGTTGCGCAGGCCGGTGAGCGGGTCGTGCTCGGCGAGCTCGCGCAGGCGCTCGAGCTGGCTGGCGAGCTCGATCGCGCCGACGGCGTGGTTGGCGAACGCCCGCAGTGCGCGCAGACCGTCGACGCCGGGCAGCAGCAGGTCGACCGGGTCGTCGGCCCACAGGAAGCCGAGCAGTGCGCCCTCGCGGTTGCGCAGCGGCACCATCAGCCAGTGGTGGTCCCAGGCGCGCGGTCCGCGCCCGTTGTGATGCGAGGCGTAGACGGTGGGGATGCCGAGCTGCTTCGCCTTGGCGTGCGCCGTGTCGCTGTCGATCAGGACGCAGCCCTCCTGCTCGTACTCGGGCGCCATCATCAGCTCGAGCGCGGAGGCGGAGAACGACCCGATGCTGTCGAGGCCGTCGAAGCCGACGCCCGCCGAGAGCACGAGCTCGCCGTTGCCCGCCTCGTCGAGGAACACGGCGGCCTTCTCGAACTTGAGCGCGTCGCGGATGCCCTCGCAGACCGCGTTGAGCATCTCGGCGCGCGAGCTGCTGGTGGTCAGCTCGGACGACACGCGGAGCAGGTGCTCCACGGAGGCCCGATGGCGGGCGGCCGAGGCGGCGAGCTGACCGTGCTCGATCACGCTCGCGGCGATCGCGGCAACGGCAGAGACGATCTCGAGCGTGCTCTCGGCGGGGCGGCGACCGTTGACGGGGTCGTCGAGCGAGAGGAAGGCGAGCGGACTGCCGTCGGACGCCGTGAGCGGCACGAGCAGAGCGTCGTCGGGGTGCCAGGCGTCCGGGCCGGAGGGGCCGGCGGCGCCCTTCACCCACGTCATCCCGCTGCCTTCGAAGTCGAACTCGTCGTGCGGGACGAGGAAGGCGTCATGCACGCGAAAGCGCTCGTCGAGCAGCTTCGCGAGCGCCTCCGGGTTCACGTGCTCGCCCAGCAGCGCCTCGCGCGCGGCGGCGTCGTCACCTTCCACGACGACCACCTCGTAGTCATCCCACGCCGGGCGGTAGACGTTCACGACCACGGCGAGAAAGCCGAGCGCCTGCGCAACCGTGCTCGCGATCTCCTCGAACAGGTGCTGCAGGTCAGCCCGCGAGCGGACGACCGCGGCGACGTCGAGCAGCGCGCGCAGGCTGGAGAGCGTGCCGGCCTCGCCGGCAGGGGTCATGTACGGGGCGGCCACCTTTGGAGGTCGTATCGGCTGATTGGACCGATTCCTCTAGGCTCCCCGCCGATGGACGAGCTCAAGGGGCTGATCCTGTCCGGCGGACGCGGCACGCGCCTGCGCCCGATTACCTTCACATCGGCCAAGCAGCTGGTGCCGGTGGCGAACAAGCCGGTGCTCTTCTACGGCATCGAAGCGATGGCGGAGGCGGGGATCCGCGAGATCGGGATCATCATCGCGCCGGAGACCGGGGACGAGATCCGCGCCGTGGCGGGCGACGGCTCGCAGTTCGGGGTCTCGATCACCTACATCGTCCAGGACGAGCCGGCCGGCCTCGCCCACGCGGTCCTGACCGCCGAGCCGTTCCTCGGGTCGTCCCCGTTCGTCATGTACCTCGGCGACAACCTGCTCCAGGGCGGGATGGAAGATCTCGTCCAGCAGTTCCGCAGCGGCGACGCCGAGGCGCTGATCCTCCTGACGCCGGTCCCGGATCCCCAGAACTTCGGTGTCGCCGAACTCGGCACGGAGGGCAACGTCGTCCGGCTCGTGGAGAAGCCGCCCGAGCCGGCCACCGACCTCGCCCTGGTCGGCGTCTACATGTTCACGCCGCTGATCCACGAGGCCGCGCGCTCGATCAAGCCGTCCGGCCGCGGCGAACTCGAGATCACCGACGCGATCCAGTGGCTGGTCGACGGCGGCCGCCGGGTGGAACCGCACGTCGTGCGAGGGTGGTGGAAGGACACCGGCCGGCTCGACGACATGCTCGAGGCCAACCGCCTGATCCTCGACACCGTCGACCGGCGGATCGACGGCGAGCTCTTCGATGCCCAGGTGGACGGTCGCGTGGTCGTCGAGGCAGGCGCCCGGCTGGAACGCGCCACGGTCCGCGGCCCGGCGATCATCGGCGCCGGCGCAGTCGTCCGCGACGCGTACATCGGCCCCTACACCGCGGTCGGCCGCCACTGCCTGATCGAGGGCGCCGAGGTCGAGCACTCGATCCTGCTCGAGGGCTCGTCGGTCCGCGGCCTCGACGGTCGCATGGAGTCTTCACTGCTCGGACGCGACGTCGCGATCTCGCGCGACAACCGCCAGCCGCGCGCCTACCGCTTCATGGTCGGCGACAAGTCCGAGATCGGCATTTTGTAGCCGCACGGTCGACGAACTTCGGCATTTAGGGAGACGGGATTGGCCGCCTCGGCAGGTCGGTGTCGTGTTTTGCTCGCATAGCGAGCATTTCCGGACACCAAGGCGCGCCGGCGCTCGGGGACCGCCGAGACGGCCCACACCCTCGCCGCGCTACCCAGCCGCAGTTCGCTCGCGCGGCCGCAACCGCCCGAGGATCTCGCCCAGGTCGGCGAACACCTCATCAGCGGCGGTGAGCTCGTCCGGAGAGTGGGTCGTCGAGACGGCCCAGACCGTCGCCCCCGCGGCCAGCCCGGCGGCAATGCCGGCTGGGGCGTCCTCGATCACGAGGCAGTCCTCCGGCGAGACGCCCAGCGCGCGGGCACCGGCAAGGTAGGGATCCGGGTGCGGCTTCCCGCGCGGCGTGAGGTCGGCGGTGATGACCACCGCCGGCGGCGTCAGCCCGGAGGCGGAGAAGCGCGCCGTCGCCAGCGGTGGCGTGCACGACGTCACCACGGCCAGCGGGGAGATCGCGGCGAGCAGCTCGGCGGCCCCCGGCAACGCCACACCGCCCGTCTGCGCATGCTCGGCGTCGAGACGCTCCGACTCCGCGGCGGCGTCGAGCTCGGGCGCGAACCGCGCGATGACCTGCACGCCCGGCACGCCGTGCGACGTGCGGCCGACCTCGTCCGGATCGAGGCCGCGCGAGACGGCCCACTCACGCCAGATGCGCTCGACCTCGGCGCCGCTGTCGACGAGCACGCCGTCGAGGTCGGACAGGATGGCGGCGAACCTCATGCGGCGGCGGTCGCGGCGGCGCGGCGGCCGGCCGCCTCGGCATCGGCGGCGCGCGACCCGAGCAGGGTCACGGCCAGCCCGCTGAAGCACAGGACGCCGAGCGCGGCGGGCAGGGAGATCGCGTCGGCGAGCACGCCGATCAGCGGCGGGCCGACGATGAAGCCGGTGTAGCCGACGGTGAACACGGCCGCCAGCGACGGACCGGACGGCGGGACGCGCCCGGCGGCGCTGAAGAGCAGCGGGACGGCGTTGGCGATTCCGACCCCGATCAGGGCGAACCCGACCACGGCGACCGCCGGCTCGCCGATCAGCAACGTCGCCGCCAGCGCGGCGGTCACGAGCCCCATGCCCGCCGACAGCAGCCGGCCGGAGCCCCAGCGGCGTGCGAGGCCGTCGCCCGCGAGGCGCGCCAGCGCCATGCCGAGCGAGAAGCCGGCGTACCCGGTGGCGGCCGCCGATGCCTCGGCGCCGAGGTCGTGCTTGAGGTAGATGCCGCTCCAGTCGCCCATCGCGCCCTCCGTGACCATCACGAGGAAGCACAGGGCGCCGATCAGCAGCACGCCGCGCGACGGGATCGCGAAACCGCTCGACCCGTGCTCGGAATGCGCCGACGCGCCGCCCAGGCGAGTCGTGATCGCGACCGCGGCCAGCCACAGCACGGCGCTCGCGATCACCCCTTCGATGCGCGGCTCGAGCCCGAGCGACACCGCGATGGCCACGCCGCCCGAGCCGGCCAGGCCGCCGAAGCTCCAGCCCGCGTGCAGCGACGACATGATCGGCCGCCCGAGCGTGCGCTCGACGGCGACGCCGTGGGCGTTCATCGACACGTCCATCGCCCCGTTGGCGGCCCCGAACAGGACCAGCGCAAGTCCGAGGAGCGCGGGCGTCGGCGCGAACAGCGGCAACGCGAGCAGCGGGAGATAGACCAGCGCGGCGGTGCGCGTGACCGTCGCGCTCGAGCGCCGGTCGAGCACCTGGCCGGTGAGCGGCATCGCGATCATCGCCCCGATCGCCATGCACAGCAGCGTCAGGCCGATCGTCGCCTTGCTGACGTCGAGCCGCTCCTGCACGAACGGGATCTGCGCGACCCAGGTGCCGATCATCGCGCCGTTGAGGAAGAAGACACTGAAGGTGGCGGCGCGCGGCGTCATGCGCGGACCACGCTCACGCCCGCCGCGGCGTAGTCGGCCGTCAGGTCCTCGCCAGCGTCGGTGACGAGATGGGTCACGTCGGCGAGGGGCGACACCACCCACGGCGCCGCCGTGTTCAGCTTGTCGGCCGTGGCGAGCGCGATCACCTCGGCGGACGACTCGACCATCGCGCGCTTGACGTACGACTCGTCGTGCTCGAGCGTCGTGACACCGAGCTCGGGATGCAGGCTGCAGATCCCGAGCACGCAGGCGTCCGCGCGCACGTGGCGCAGGGCGGAGATCGCCTCGGCGCCGACGGCGACCTGCGCCTCCTTCAGCAGCCGCCCGCCGATCAGGATGACCTCGGCCGCGGGGTGCTCGGCGAGCGCCGCCGCCACCGGCGGCGAGTTGGTGAGCACGGTGCAGTCGCGCTGCGGCGGCAGCCGGCGCGCAAGCTCGAGTGACGTCGTCCCGCCGTCGAGCACGATCACCTCGGCGCCCTCGAGCAGCGGCAGCGCCGCCTCCGCGAGATGCCCCTTGGCCTCGCGCGACACCTGCAGGCGCTGGGCGAAGCTCGGCATCGGAGTCGTCGGCGGGAGCGCCCCGCCGTGCACCCGCTGCACGAGTCCGTCGGCGGCGAGCTCGCGCAGGTCGCGCCGCACCGTGTCCTCGGACACGCCGAGCTCGTCGACGAGCTCGGACGCGACGACCTTTCCGTCGCGGTTGAGCCGGACGAGGATCTCGTTGCGGCGTTCGGCGGTCAGCATCGTTGCGGCTTATAGCACGGAACTGCCGGTTTGTGCCCGTTTTGTACGGCTAGCCGTACTAAGGGGGACAGTCCCTTCCGCGGTCGCGCTAAGCGCGCTCATGGCTTGAGTCCTACCCGCAGCGGGACGTGGGTCGCTCGCCGTTTGCGCACGGTTACGACACCCATTTCCTGTAGCCTCGCTACAAATGGCGACGCCTGCGGCCCGCACCACATTCGCGGCTGTGCCGCCCGAGGCGGCCGACGTGCTCCGTCCCACGCTGCCCGGCCTGGCCGACGAGATGATCGCCGCGATCGCCGTCGAGGTCCCCGACTATGCCCGCGCGATGGAAGGGACGTTCGGGCAGATGGTGCGGCTCGGCGTCGAGGTCGCGCTCGGGCGCTTCATGGACATGATCGCCGACCCGACCGCGGACGTCGGCCGCGCGCGCGACACCTACGTGAACCTCGGGCGCGGCGAGTTCCACGCCGGCCGCAGCCTCGACGCGCTGCTCGCCGCCTACCGCGTCGGTGCGCGGCTCGCCTGGCGCCGTTTCGTCGAGGCCGGCAAGGATGCGGGCCTGGCCGCCGACGCGATGTTCTCGCTCGGCGAGGCGATGTTCGCCTACATCGACGAGATCTCCGCGGAGTCCGCCGACGGCTACGCCGAGGAGCAGTCGGCGGCCGCCGGTGAGAGCCAGCGTCGCCGCCGCCGGCTGATCCGCCTCCTCTCCCAGGACCCGCCGCCCTCCCAGGAGGCGATCCGGAGCGCCGCCCAGGCCGCCGGCTGGTCGCTGCCAAAGCGCGTCGCCGCGCTGGTGGCGGCCGAGACGCCGGCCTCCGAGGGAGGGCCGGCCGCGGAGATGCCCACCAGCGGCGCCGTCGTGCCCGGCGAGGAGATCATCGAGGCGATGGCGACGCGGCTCGCGCGCCGGATGGGTGTCGACGCGGTCGGCGGCGCCGCCGCCGGCCTCGCGTGCGTGTTCGTACCGGACCCCGACGCCCCCGGGCGCCGGCACCAGATCGTCGCGGCGCTCGCCGACGGGCCGGAGATCGTCAGCCGCGGCCCGACCGTCGCCTGGACCGAGTCCGCCGCGAGCCTGCGCCGCGCCGCCGCCGCGTACCGGCTCGCCGCGACCGGACGCATCACCGGGGGCCTCGTGGTGGCCGAGGACCACCTCGCCACGCTGCTGCTGGCGGCCGACAGCACGCTGGCCGCCGACCTGGCCGCCTCCCGGCTCGCACCGCTGTACTCGCTCGGCGACGGCCCCCGCGGACGGCTGACCGAGACACTGCGCGCGTGGCTGGACCGCCCGGGCCAGGTGCAGGCCGTCGCCGCGGAGCTCGACGTGCACCCTCAGACCGTCCGCTACCGGCTCCGGCAGCTGCGCGAGCTCTTCGGCGAGCGGCTCGAAGACCCAGACGAACGGTTTGAGTTGTCCCTCGCCCTTCGGGTGGGATAACGAGCCAAATCGGCCCGCGTGCGCTATTCATGTCGACATGCGCCTCCTCGTGACGGGGGCCGCGGGCATGCTGGGCCGCGATGTCGTGGCCGCGGTGGGCGATGCCGGCCACGAGGCCGTCGCCCTCGCCCGGGGCGACCTCGACATCACCAACCCGAACGCCGTGCAAGCCGCGGTCGCGGCCGCTCGCCCCGACGCGATCATCAACTGCGCGGCCTGGACCGACGTCGACGGCGCCGAGACCGCCGAGTCACAGGCGACCGCCGCCAACGGCCGCGGTGCCGGACTTCTGGCGCACGCGGCGGCCGACACGGGAGCGCTGCTCGTGCACGTGTCGAGCGACTACGTGTTCGACGGCACGGCGACCGAGCCGTACGCCGAGGACGCGGCGACCGGCCCGCAAGGCGCGTACGGGCGCTCCAAGCTGGCGGGCGAGCACGCCGTCGCCGCCGCCGGCGGCCGCAGTGCGATCGTGCGCAGCGCGTGGGTGTTCGGCCCGCACGGAAAGAACTTCGTGGACACCATGCGGCGTCTTGGCGCCGAGCGAGAGGAGATCGCCGTGGTAGACGACCAGGTCGGCTGCCCTACCTACACCGGGCACCTGGCACCCGCGCTGGTCGAGATCGCCGAGCGCGGCCTCACCGGCGTCATGCACGTGGCCGGCGGCGGCCACTGCACGTGGTTCGACCTTGCGAAGGCGACCTTCGCAGAGACCGGCATCGACTGCCACGTCAAGCCGCAGAGCACCGCCGACATCGGCCGCCCCGCGCCCCGTCCCGCGTTCAGCGTGCTGGGGAGCACCCGCGCCGATGCGCCCGTGCTCCCGGCCTGGCGCGACGGCCTCAAGGCCCACCTGGCCCGCGTGGAGGTGGCGGCATGAAGCTGCTCGTGTGCGGCGGCGCCGGCTTCATCGGCTCCAACTTCGTTCGCATCCGGCTCGCCCAGGGCGACGAGATCACCGTCCTCGACAAGCTCACCTATGCGGGCCGGCGCGAGAACCTGCAGGACCTCGACGTCCGCCTCGTCGTCGGCGGCATCGAGGATCCCGCCGCGATCGCCGATGCGATCGCGGGTTGCGAGGCGATCGTCAACTTCGCGGCCGAGACGCACGTCGACCGCTCGATCACCGAGCCGGACGCGTTCGTCACCACCCACGCCGTCGGCACCTACACGCTGCTCGAGGCCGCGCGCGAGCGCAGCCTGCGCTACGTCCAGGTCTCGACCGACGAGGTCTACGGCTCGATCGAGTCCGGCTCGTTCACCGAGCAGTCGCCGTTGCAGCCGTCCTCGCCTTACAGCGCGACAAAGGCGGGCGCCGACCTGCTCGTCGCCTCCTACCACCACACCTACGGGCTCGAGGCGCTGATCTGCCGCGGGTCGAACAATTACGGGCCGTACCAGTATCCGGAGAAGCTGATCCCGCTGATGGTTCTCAACGCCATGCACGGCGACAAGCTGCCGGTGTACGGCGACGGCATGCAGATCCGCAACTGGATCTACGTCGAGGACTTCGCGCGCGGGATCGGGACCGTGCTCGAGCGCGGCGAGCCGGGCGAGGTCTACAACGTCGGCGGCCCGGACGAGGCCCCGAACATCGAGGTCGTCAAGCGGATCATCGAGTACACCGGCGCCGACGAGTCACTGATCGAGTACGTCACCGACCGCCCCGGCCACGACCGCCGCTACTCACTCGGATCCGAGAAGGCGAAGGGGCTCGGCTGGGAGCCGGAGGTGCGCTTCGCCGAGGGGCTCGAGCGCACGGTGAACTGGTACCGCGACAACCGCTGGTGGTGGGAGACGATCCGCTCCGGCGACTACCGCGCGTACTACGAGCGCCAGTACGGCCGCGCCCTCGGCTGATTGGTCAGCGCCTTCGATTTGGGCGCGTCCCCGTTGGGTACTAGGCTGCCGCCGGATGTCGCATTGACCTAGGGAGGGACACCTTGCCCAGCTCGACGTTTACGCCACAGCTGCGGCCGCTGTCGATCGGGGAAGTACTGGATGCAGGGTTCCGGCTCCTGCGCGCACGCTTCGGGACGCTGGTGGTCTGCGTCCTGGTGCCGATGGTGCCGCTCAGCATCATCGCGACGATCCTCGAGGCGTCCACCAACGAGGCCGCGTTCGACGTCAACGCGGACACGACGACCTCGTCCGACGGGTCCGTCATCGCCGGCGCACTCATCAGTACGTTGCTGCAGGGGGCCGCGGCCGCGCTCGCCGTCGCCGCCTGCTTCCGCGTGATCAGCTCCGCCTACCTCGGCGAGGAGGCCACCGCCGGACCGTCGCTGCGCTACGGCCTCTCGCGGCTGCTCGCGCTGATGGTCGCGTACATCGTGCTCTCGATCACGCTCGGCATCGGGTTCGTGCTGTTCATCATCCCGGGCGTCTTCCTTTCGGTGAAGTGGTCGGTCGCGTTCGCGGCGATCGTGTCCGAGCGCGCCGGCCCGTTCAGTGCGATGGGCCGCTCGTGGGAGCTCACACGCGGGCACTGGTGGCGCACGTTCGGGACGCTGCTCGTCCTCGGCCTTCTTTCGCTCGTGCTGTACCTGGCGATCGTCGCCGGCCTCGGCAGCGCGATCGCGACCAACCAGGACATGAGCGAGGTCACCTACGCGACGCTCACCGTCGTGCTGACGATCGTCCTGTTCTCGATCCTGTATCCGCTGATCGCGGCGATCATCTCGGTCATGTACTACGACCTGCGCGTGCGCAACGAGGGCTTCGACCTGCAGCTGCTCGCGCAGGGCGTCGGCGCCGACACGTCGCGCTTCGAGTCCGCGCCCGAGCTCCCGGGCGCGCCGCCGTCGACGTCGGTCCCGCCGCCGAGCACGAGCGGCGGCTTCGCCCCGCCGGAAGGGCCCGCCCACTCGCCGTGAGCCGTGTCGTCGCGCTCGTCGTCGCGACGCTCATCCTGGCGGTCCCGACCTCCGCAGCCGCCGACGCCGTGAGCAGCGCCGAGCTGGCCGCCCTCGGCGTACGCGCCGCGCTGGTCGGCGCCCGCGGCGACGAGATCACGGCACGCACGCGGGACATCGTGCAGGTCCTCGGCCAGCACGAAGGCTCTCGACGGCCGATCGCGCCGCGCCCACCACGTACACGCTGATCGACCCCGGGCCGGCATCGGGGTGGAACGTCAGCGCGGTGTCCTGCGCCGACATCGCGACCGTGCGCGCATCCCTCGAACGGCGCGACACGCTCGCGCCGACCGCGCGGGCGTCGATCGCCGCCGAGCTCGCCGCGAAGGCGCGGCACGAGCGCTAGCCGCTGCTCAGGGAGGTCGCGCGCCAGGAGTTCTTCTCGCGGGTGAACTCCATCGTCTCGGTCGGGCCGTTGTCGCCCTGCTTGACCTCGGCGGTCGCGGTGTTGCCGCTGACGGTGACCTTCTCCACCGTGAGGTTGAACTCGTTCGCGTCCTCGATCGCCTTCGACATCTCGGTCGCGCAGTCCGTCCCGGCCGCATCGAGCTGGCTCACCAGCTCCTGGGCGAGGATGTTCGAGCAGATGTCGTCGGGCTTGTTGCGCTTACCTGCGCTGGCCAGATCCTCGATCTGCTGCGCGACGGCTTTCTGGTCTTTGTCGGTGAACTTGTCGACCGAGGAAGTCGAGGCTTGGGCCCCGCAGCCGGTGACGGCGACGAGCAGGAGTGCGAGCGCGACACGCTTCATGGCGAACGGATCCTAGTAGCGGTTTACCATCCGAGGCGGTGCAGGAGCGTGCGACGGTTCCGCGGGGGCGCCATGCCCCTCCCCTGGAGGTCCGGCAGGACCGCCAGCGCGCGCGGCTGTTTGCGGCCGCGGCGGCCGTGTTCGCCCGCATGGGCTACGCCGACGCGACGGCCGAGGCGATCGCCCGCGAGGCCGGGATGTCGAAGGCGACGTTCTACGAGCACTTCGCCAACAAGGAGGAGTGCATCATCGCGCTGTTCGACGCCGCGGTGCAGACGCTGCTGCACAACATGCGCGACGCGGTGGCCCGTCACGCGGAGGCCGACCCGCGCACGCGCGTGCGCACCACGCTGCAGGCGTTCCTCGGCACGCTCGCCAACTACCGCGAGGAGTCGCAGACGCTGCTCGTGGAGATCGTCGGCGCCGGCCCGCGGGCGATGGAGCGGCGCGACCGCGCGCTCGACGCGGTGGCGACCTACATCGACGAGCTCAACCGTGTCGACGCCGAGCGCGGCCGCTCGCCGCGGCTGCCGTCCTTCTCCGACGCGTACGCGATCACCGGAGCGGTGGTCGAGCTGGCCTCGCGGCAGATCCGCACCGGGGTGCCGGGCGACATCCGCGAGCTCGAGCCGGTCGTCGAGCGCCTGATTCTCGGGCTGCTCGGCGCCGGCACCTCGTGACAGGGCCGAGCAAGCTCGGCCTTGCGAGTTCGCTTCGCGAACATCGTGAGCTGGAGGCGCTCGCGAGCGAGATCGTCGAGTGCCGGCGCTGCCCGCGGCTGGTGCAGTGGCGCGAGCAGGTGGCGCGGGAGAAGCGGGCGGCGTTCCGCGACTGGGAGTACTGGGGCCGGCCGGTGCCGGGGTTCGGTGACCCGGCGGCGCGCGTGCTGCTGCTGGGACTGGCGCCGGCCGCGCACGGCGCGAACCGGACCGGGCGGATGTTCACCGGCGACCGGTCGGGCGACTTCCTGTACGCGGCCCTGCACGCCACCGGGTTCGCCAACCAGCCGACGTCGGTCGCGCGCGGCGACGGGCTGGCGCTGACCGACTGCTACATCACGGCGGGCGTGCGGTGCGCGCCGCCGGCGAACAAGCCGCTGCCGTCCGAGCGCGACAACTGCCGGGAGTGGCTCGACCGCGAGCTCGCGCCGTTGGTGCGCGCACGGGTGATCGTCTGCCTCGGCAAGTTCGCCTGGGACCTGGTGGCGCCCCGCCCCCTGCCGAAGTTCGGGCACGGCGCCGAGGTTCAGTCGGGGCGGTACACGCTGCTCGGCTGCTTCCACCCGAGCCAGCAGAACACGTTCACCGGCAAGCTCACCGCGCCGATGATCGAGGCGGTGCTGCGGCGGGCGCGGGAGATCGCGGCGTGAAGGGCTACGCCGCCGTGCTCCGCGCGCCCCACGTGGCCGCGCTGATCGTGGCGACGCTGCTGGCGCGCTTCCCGATCGGCATCAACGCGCTGGCGATCATCCTCTACCTGCGGGCCGAGCGAGGGTCGTTCGCGGTCGCCGGCGTCGTCGCGGGCGCGCTGGCTGCGGGCGCGGGCATCGGCGCGCCCGTTCAGGGGCGACTCGTCGACGCGTTCGGCCAGCGGCGCGTCCTGGTCCCGCTCGGCCTGGTCCACGGGGCCGCGCTCGGGCTGATCGTGGCGAGCGCCGCGGCGGGGCTGCCGACCGGGGTGCTCGTCGCGTGCGGCTTCCTGGCCGGCTTCGCGATCCCGCCGACGTCGTCGGTGCTGCGGTCGATGTGGCCGACGATCTTGCGCAACCAGCCCGAGCTCATCCCTGTGGCCTACGCGCTCGACTCGGTGCTGATCGAGCTGATCTTCGTGCTCGGGCCGCTGCTCACCGCGGTGGTCGCGACCGTGCTCTCGCCGCCCGCCGCGCTGGTGATCTCGGCGGCGAGCGTGGTCACGGGAACCGTGATGTTCACGGCACTGCCGCCGTCGCGGGCGATGCAGCCCGAGCACGACCGCCCGCAGGCCGGCATCTGGGGCGCGCTGGCGTCGCCCGGCGTGCGGACGCTGGTGCTGACGTCACTCCCCGCCGGGATCGGCATCGGGATCTGCGAGGTGACGATCCCGGCGTTCAGCCACGAGATGGGTGCGACCGCGGCCGCAGGCATCCTGCTCGCGCTGTGGTCGCTCGGGAGCGCGTGCGGCGGGCTCGTCTACGGCGCGCTGCGCAACCGGCCGCCCTTGAACCGTGTGCACATCGCGGTCGCCGCGGGGCTCCCGATCAGCCTGCTGCCGATGGCCGCCGCGCCGTCGGTCGCGGCGATGGCGCTGATCGTGATCCCGGGCGGGATGTTCGTCGCGCCGCTCCTGGCGACGCGCAACGAGCTGATCGGCTGGGTCGCGCCGGAGGGATCCAAGACCGAGGCCTACACGTGGCCCGTGACCGCCTTCGTCGGCGGGATCGCGGTCGGCTCGGCGGTGGCGGGCTCGATCGTCGAGAACGCGAGCTGGCGGACGGCGTTCGTGATCGCTGCCGCCTCAGCATTCGTGGGTACGGTCGTGGCGGTGACACGGCGGCGCACGGTGGTGGAGCCGACGCTGGCATGAACGTTCTCGCGCTCTACGACATCCACGGCAACGTCGACGCTCTCGAGGCGGTGCTCGCCGACGAGCGGGTGCGGGACGCCGACGTGGTCCTCGTCGGCGGCGACGCCGTCCCGGGACCGTTCGCCCGGGACACGCTCGCGCGGCTCGACGCCCTCACGATCCCGGTCCACTGGATTCGCGGCAACGGCGAGCGCGAGGTGGCCGAAACCGTCGCCGGGCCGGCGCCCGCCGAGGACGACCTCGCGGCGCGCACCGCGGCGCTGACCGCGGCCGAGATCGGCGACGACGCAGCGCGGGCGCTCGGCGATCTGCCGTTGACGCTCGAGCTGGACGGCGTCCTGTACTGCCACGCGAGTCCGCGTCGTGACGACGAGATGCTCACGCGGCTCTCGCCGCCGGAGCGCTGGGCGGAAGCACTCGGCGGCGTCGACCAGGGGCTCGTCGTCGCCGGCCACACGCACCAGCAGGACGACCGCACCGCCGGCGGCACGCGCTTCATCAACGCCGGCAGCGTCGGGCTGCCTTACGAGGGCGAAAGCGCCGCTCGCTGGCTGTGGGTGGCCGACGGCGTGCCCGAGCTGCGCGCGACCGCCTACGACGGCGCCGGGGCCGGCCGCCGCATCCTGGCGGCCGGATGGCCGGACGAACGCTCGGTCGGGGCCGCGCTCATCGAGCCCGTCGACGCGATCGTCGTGACACGGATCTTCGAGGGTCTGGACTAGTACTAGGCCGCGGCGGGCGCGAGCTCGTCGCTCCAGCGCAGCGCCTGCTTGTAGGCGTCGGCCAGGCGATCGGCGGAGACGCGCTTGGAGGCCGCGTCGAACTCGCCGCGCTCGTAGGCGAGCGTGGCGTTGAGCACGGCGCCTTCGGGACCCTTGTGGCTCACGAGCGCGTCGGAGAGGCGCTCGTCGAACGACAGCTCGCCGACCAGCTCGTCCATCTGGCGGCCGGTGAGCGCGTCGAGCAGCGAGAACAGGCCGGCGGTGAACGCGCGGTCCGGCGCCGCGGACATCGAAGGCGCGAGCAGCTCGCTCATGCGGCCGCGGAGCATCGCGATGTTGAGCAGCGGGCTCGGGACGTCGCGCAGCCCGCTCAGTGCGAGCAGCAGGCCCCAGCGGCGGATCGCGGTCGTGCCGATCATCGTCAGCGCGTGGCGCAGGGAGGAGATCGGGCGCAGCGGCGACACGTGGGCGGAGTTCGCATACCGCAGCAGCTTGTGGCTCAGGCCGGCGTCGCGTCGCACGATGCCCTCGAGCGTCTCCAGCGACGTGTCGATGTCGGTCGCGGCGAGCGCGGCGAGCGTGCCGAGCTCGCGCGTCGGCGTCGCGGCCGAGCGGCTCAGCTCCGGCAGCGCGAAGAAGTAGCCCTGGTAGGCGTCGAAGCACTCCATCTCGCGGCACAGCTCGTACTCGTCGGCGGTCTCGATCTTCTCGGCGATGAGCGTGAGCTTGCGCGACTCGAGCTTGCGCACCTCCGCCTCGAGCTCCCGCTCGGTGAGCGCCTGCACGTCGAGCTTGACGATGCTGGCGAGGTCGAGCAGCGGCTTCATGTTGGGCGAGTGCGTGTAGTCGTCGAGCGCGAGCGTGAAGCCCGCGTCGACCGCCTCGGCGAGCACGTCGATCAGCGCGGTGTCGACCGTCTGGTCCTCGACCAGCTCGATCACGGTGCGCTTCGGCTCCAGCGGGAGCGGGCGGACGTCGAGCAGGAAGTCGCGCGTCACGTTGATGTGCGCGGGCCGGTCGCCGACCAGCAGGTCGAGCCCGACCTCGGAGAACGCGGTCGCCAGCACGCCGGCGGTCATGACCTCCGGACCGACGGGCCCCGCGGCCTCGGCGAGCGGCCGGTACAGCAGCTCGTAGGCCACCACCTCCCAGCCGTCGTCGAAGATCGGCTGACGGGCGACGACAACGCCACCCTCTTGCACTTCGTGCTGTTCAGTGAGCTCGATCATGCGCTTACGAGCGGATCGGCGGAAACGGCCGAATCTTGAGCCGACGGCGCGTTCAGTCGTCAGACGGGCGCACGCGAATCCGGATCCGCGGGCGGGCGTTGTTGACGTAGCCCTTCGGGTTCCACAGGGCCGCCTCGTCCTCCGGCTGGGTCGCCGCCGACGAGTCCCATGCGCGCACGAGGATCTCGTGGTCGCCGGGCGCGAGGTCGAGCGCGATCCGCCAGTGGCGCCACGCCCACGGGCCGAGGTCCTCGAGCAGCTCCGCCTGCGACCACGTCGTGCCGTGGTCGAGGGAGACGTCGACGCGGGCGACGTACCGCTCCCCGCCGGCGAACGCATAGCCGCGCACCTCGACCGTCCCCGCGGGCACCGAATCGCCGTCGGCGGGCGACAGGACGTCGGCGTTGAGGGCGACGATGCCGAGCGGCATCCCGAGGCCCGGCCCGACCGTGCCGTCCTCGGGCAGCAGGCGGTAGACGACGTGCTGGAAGTAGCCCTCCCACGGCGTTGCCCGCACCTCGATCCGTTCGAGCCACTTGACGCTGCGCGCGCCGATGTAGCCCGGCACCACGACCCGGAGCGGAGCCCCGTGCACGGGCAGCAACGGCGCGCCGTTCATGCTCCAGGCGAGCAGCACCTCGGGCCGGCACGCCTTGGCGAGCGTCACCGAGCCGCCGAACCGCTGCGCGGGCTTGGCCTCCTCACAGAGGTCCGCGCCGTCGAAGCCCACGTGCGCCGCGTCGGACAGCGGCCGGGCGAGCGCGAGCACGTCCGCGAGCGCGACGCCCGACCACGTGGCGGTGCCGGTGGCTCCCGGCCCCCACGGCGCCTCGCCCGGGATGTCGCGGATCGCGACCAGCCCCGCGCGCCGGTTGCCCGCGCACTGCAGCGTCGCCGTCATCTCGCGTTCGGGCAGTGCCTCCCGCAAGGTCTCCAGCGAGAGCTCCAGCTCGCGCGCGACGAGCCCGTGGACGCGCAGCCTCCACTCGCGCGCGTCGATCTCCGGCACCGCGCCGTGACCGCGGACGTAGAAGGCGTCGGTCGCCGTGACCGGTGCTTCGGCCAGCGCCGCGAGCCCGGTCTCGGCGTTGAACGGCTCCAGCTCGTGGACCACCATGTCCGCGCGCTTTCCATAGCGACTCACGGGACTAGCGTATGGAAGCGGCGCAGGCGCAGCGCGTTGGAGACGACCGAGAGGCTCGACAGCACCATCGCCAGGCTGGCGATCACCGGATTGAGCAGGCCGACCGCGGCGAGCGGGATCGCGGCGACGTTGTAGCCGAACGCCCAGGCGAGGTTCTGCTTGATCGTGCGCAGGGTGGAGCGGCTGAGGCGGATCGCGTCGGCCGCCGCGCGCAGGTCGCCGGAGACGAGCGTGAGGTCCGATGCCTCGATCGCCACGTCGGTGCCCGTACCGATCGCCAGCCCGAGATCGGCCTGCGCGAGCGCGGGCGCGTCATTGACGCCGTCGCCGACCATCGCAACGACCCGGCCCTCGGCCTGCAGGTGCCGGACGACCTCCCCCTTGTCGGCCGGGAGCACCTCGGCGATCACCTCGTCGATGCCGACCTCGGCGGCCACCGCACGGGCGGTGGTCTCGTTGTCGCCGGTGAGCAGCACCGGCCGCAGCCCGAGTGCCTTGAGCGACGAGACCGCCTCGGCGGACGTGTCCTTGATCGTGTCGGCGACGACGAACACGGCGGTCGCCTGCCCGTCCCAGCCGGCGGCGATCGCGGTCTGCCCCCGCGCTTCGGCGGCCACACGCGCGGCGTCAAGACGCGGGGGGAGATGCAGCGCCCATTCGGCCAGGAGCGCCGGGCGCCCGGCGATCACGCCGTGGCCTTCGACGATCCCTTCGACGCCGAGCCCCTCGCGGTTGGCGAAGCTCTCGACGACGGGTAGCTCGGAGCCGGCCGCCGCGGCGATCGCCCGTGCGATGGGGTGCTCGGACGCGTGCTCGAGCGCGCCGACGAGACGCAGCGCCTCGTCGCGGTCGACGCCGTCGGCGACGGCGATCTCGACCAGGCTCATGCGGCCGGTCGTGACCGTGCCGGTCTTGTCGAGCACGACCGTGTCGACGCGGCGGGTGGACTCGAGCACCTCGGGGCCCTTGATGAGCAGGCCGAGCTGGGCGCCGCGGCCGGTGCCGACCATCAGCGCCGTCGGAGTGGCGAGGCCGAGCGCGCACGGGCAGGCGATGATCAGGACGGCGACGGCGGCGGTGAACGCGTACGCGGCGCTCTCGCCGGTGCCGAGCCAGAACCCGAGCGTCGCCACCGCGATGCCGATCACGACCGGCACGAAGATGCCGGAGATCCGGTCGGCCAGACGCTGGACCGGCGCCTTGCCGGTCTGCGCCACCTCGACCAGACGCGCGATCTGCGCGAGGGCGGTGTCCGCGCCGACCCGGGTCGCGCGGACGATCAGCCGCCCGCCGGCGTTGACGGTCGCGCCCGCGACATCGTCGCCCGGCGAGACCTCAACCGGGACCGACTCGCCCGTCAGCATGCTCATGTCGACCGCGCTCGACCCGGTTTCGACGATGCCGTCGGTCGCCACCTTCTCGCCCGGCCGCACGACGAACCGGTCGCCGACCGCCAGCTGCTCGACCGGGACGCGGCGCTCGCGACCGTCGTCATCGAGGACGGAGACGTCCTTGGCGCCGAGCTCCAGCAGCGCCTTCAGGGCGGCGCCGGCACTGCGCTTCGCCCGCGCCTCGAAGTAGCGGCCGGCGAGCAGGAACGTCGTGACGATGCCCGCCGTCTCAAGGTAGATCTCGTCCGCGCCTGCACCGGGCTTGGGAATCACATCGAACGCCATGCGCATGTCGTTCATCCCGGCGTCGCCGAAGAACAGCGCGTACAGGGACCACAGCCACGCCGCCAGGGTGCCGAGTGAGACGAGCGTGTCCATCGTCGCCGCGCCGTGCTTGAGGTTGAGCCAGGCCGCCTTGTGGAATGGCCACGCCCCCCACAGCACGACCGGGGTGACGAGCTGCAGCGACAACCACTGGAAGTTGTCGAACTGCAAGGCCGGGATCATCGCCAGCAGCAGCGCCGGGACCGACAGGACCGCGGCGACGATCGCCCGCCGCCGCAGCGACGCGGTCTCGTCCTCCGGCTCCGCCGCGACCGGCTCGCTCGACGGCAGCACGGCCGCGTAGCCGGCCGACTCGACCGCCTCCACGAGCTGCGCGGGCTCCACCGTGCCCGCGTCGAAGTCGACGCGGGCCTTCTCGGTGGCGTAGTTGACCGACGCGCTGACGCCGTCGAGCTTGTTGAGCCGGCGCTCGATGCGATTCGCGCACGAGGCGCAGGTCATGCCGGTGATCGGCAGCTCGATCGTGCTCATCGCGTCACTTCCTCTGTGAACGCCGCGGTGTGCAGGCGGCCGTCGGTCGTCTTGAACTGCAGGAACAGGCGGTAGCGGCCAGGGGTCGGGAAGTGGGCCTCGAACCGCAGGCGGTTCTCGTCGGGATGCACGTGGAGGAACCCGAGGTCGCCTTCGCGCAGCGCCACGAGGTGGCCCTTGGCGCCGAGGTAGTCGGCGAGCGCGACCGGCTCGCCGGCACGGGTGACGGTGAAGTCGAGATCGTCCGACTTGCTGACGCGCAGGCCGTCGACGTCCACGCTCTGGATCGGCGCCGGCAGCGGGTGCGAGCGCACCCCGCCGTCGATGGTCAGGTCGTCCGCGAGCGTGTACGGCTTGCCGCCGACCGAGAAGTCGGCGAACACGCGGTAGGAGCCCGCGTCGCGCAGGGTCACGGGGACCGACCACGTGCCGTCGCGGCCCTGCGTCGGGTGCACGTGCTGGAAGCCGGTCATGTCGCGCCGCACGACGATCAGGTGCATGCGCTTGGTGTGCTCGATGTCGAAGTCGCGCACCGTCGCGCCGCGGCGATCGGCGATCCGGAACGCGAGCTCGAACCGCTCACCCGGACGACCCGTCCGGCGCACGAGCTCGAGCGTCAATCCGTGGTCGCTGACGGCGAGGCCACGCACGGGCTGCGCCGCCATCGCCATCTCGCCGCCCATGGCGGGCTTCGAGTCCGCCCTGCCGGGATGCACGTCGATCCGGCTGCCGGCGAACGCAGCGCCGGCGAACACGATCGCCAGCGCCGCGCCGTAGCCTGCGAGCTTCGCGAGCGGATTCACGCGTGCGCGTACTCGGCCGGACGGAGGAGCATCGCGCCGGCCATCGCGGCGAACATCGCGACGTGCTCGATCGTCATCAGGACGCCCGTGTCGGTGATCAGGTCGGCGCCGACCAGGCCGATGACGGCGAACGTCGGGATGAACATCGCCATCGACATCTCGGTGTTCGCGCGCCGGCCATGGCCGCGGTAGCGCATCCACGCGACCATCGGCACCGTCATCGACGCCGCCATGCCGAGGAAGCCGATCGCCGGGGCCTCGATCGCCAGCTCGTGCCAGCCCGACCCGACGGCGTACAGCGGGAGCCCGAGGACGGCCATGCCGACGAACATCGCGAGCACCATCTCGACGTAGTGGCGGACGAAGTGCTTCATGCCGCCACCGCGTCGTAGCCGGCCTCGTCGATCGCCGCTACGACGGCGCCGTGGTCGATCGTGCCGCCGCTGACGCGAACCAGCTTGGTGTCGAGATCGACGTCGACGGCGGCGACGCCGGCGATCTTGGTCACCTCGTCGGTAACGGCAACCGTGCAGTGGTGGCAGGTCATGTCCGCCACGAGATAGCTCTGGGTCATCGCGCCTCCTCGATACGAGTGGGGGGTATCCGTTTCGATGGCGCCAAGATACCCGACCAGGGTATCGCGAAGGTACGGACAGCCCCACTCTTGACTGCTGCGGCATTTACGGACGCGGGACCGGCCTCGCCGCAGTTGGTGTCGAGAAATCGTCGCTATGCGACGCAAAGACGACACCAACCGCCCGAGGCATGGTGTGGCGAGCACCACTGAAAGCAGCGCGCGCGGACGTACCCTCTGATGAGTGCCGCTCGAAGCGTTCACGCCGCAGGTCCGTGAGTGGTTCGAGCGGGCGTTCGCGGCTCCGACGCCCGCGCAGGAGCAGGCGTGGCCGGCGATCGCGACCGGCCGGCACACGCTGATCAGCGCGCCGACCGGCTCGGGCAAGACGCTGGCGGCCTTCCTCTGGGCGCTCGACCGGCTGGTCGCCGAGCCGACCGCCGACCGCACGCGGCTCGTCTACGTCTCGCCGCTGAAGGCGCTCAGCTACGACGTCGAGAAGAACCTGCGCGCGCCGCTAAGAGGCATCGGCGCGGACGTGAAGGTGGCGATCCGGACCGGCGACACGCCGCAGAAGGAGCGCCAGGCGATGGTCCGGCACCCGCCGGACATCCTCATTACCACGCCGGAGTCGCTGTACCTGATGCTCACCAGCCAGGCGCAGAAGATCTTCGACTCTGCCGAGCAGGTGATCATCGACGAGATCCACGCCGTCGCGCAGACCAAGCGCGGCGCGCACCTTGCGCTGACGCTCGAGCGGCTCGCGGAGGCGGCGGGCCGCGACGTCCAGCGGATCGGCCTGAGCGCCACGCAGAACCCGCTCGAGGAGGTCGGCCGCTTCCTCGTCGGCCCGAAGCGGACGTGCGCGATCGTCGACACCGGTGTGCGCAAGCCGCTCGACCTGCAGATCCACGTGCCCGTGGAGTCGATGGTCGAGCCGGGCGATGCGGGCGTCGAGCTCGACCCGTTCGAGGGCACCGGCATGGAGGCGACCCGCAAGTCGATCTGGCCGGCGATCTACCCGAAGCTGCTGGAGCTCGTCCGCGAGCACAAGAGCACGCTGATCTTCGTCAACAACCGGCGCGGCGCCGAGCGGCTCGCGCTGCGGCTGAACGAGCTCGCCGACGAGCACATCGCCCGCGCGCACCACGGCTCCCTCGCGCGCGAGGAGCGCCTGGTCGTCGAGGACATGCTCAAGGCCGGCGAGCTGCCGTGCCTGGTCGCGACGTCGTCGCTGGAGCTCGGCATCGACATGGGCGCGATCGACCTCGTGCTGCAGGTCGAGTCGCCGAAGTCGGTCACCGCCGGGCTACAGCGGATCGGCCGCGCCGGCCACAACGTCGGCGACACCTCGAAGGGCCGCATCTTCCCCAAGTTCCGCGCCGATCTGCTCGAGTGCGCCGTCGTCGCCCAGCGGATGCGCGAGGGCAAGATCGAGACGACCGTCGTGCCGCGCAACCCGCTCGACGTGCTCGCCCAGCAGATCGTCGCGACCGCCGCGGCGAACGAGGACGGCGTCAGCGCCGACGACCTGTTCGCGCTCGTGACCCGCACGTACACCTACGCCGAGCTGAGCCGGCCGCAGTTCGAGAACGTCCTCGACATGCTCGACGGCCGCTACCCGTCGGAGGAGTTCGGCGAGCTGCGCGCCCGCATCGTGTGGGACCGCGTCGCCGGGACGATCCGCGCCCGCAAGGGCGCCCGGGCGCTGGCGATCACCAACGCCGGCACGATCCCCGACCGCGGGCTGTTCAGCGTCAACCTCCCGGACGGGCGACGCGTCGGCGAGCTCGACGAGGAGATGGTCTACGAGGCGCGGCCCGGGCAGACGTTCCTGCTCGGCGCGTCGAGCTGGCGGATCGAGGAGATCACGCGCGACCGCGTGATCGTCTCCCCCGCCCCGGGCGTCCCGGCCGCGGTGCCGTTCTGGAAGGGCGACGGCCTCGGGCGGCCGCGCGAGCTCGGCGAGGCGATCGGCGCGTTCGCCCGCTGGGCCGTCGACCAGGACCCGAAGACGCTGCAGGACGACTTCCATCTCGACGAGCTGGCGGCCGGCAACCTCGTTGACTTCCTGCGCGAGCAACAGGCCGCGACGCGCGTCGTCCCGAGCGACCGCACGGTCGTCATCGAGCGCTTCCGCGACGAGATCGGCGACTGGCGGCTGTGCATCCTCTCCCCGTACGGCGGGCGTGTCCACGCCGCGTGGGGTCTCGCGCTGTCCGCCCGCATCCGCGAGCAGTTCGGCCTCGAATCGGACGCGATCTGGTCCGACGACGGGATCATCGTCCACCTCCCCGACGCCGACGAGCCGCCTGGAGCCGACCTCGTGCTCGTCGATCCGGACGAGCTCGAGGACCTCGTCGTCGGCGAGCTCGGCGGCAGCGCGCTGTTCGGCGCGCGCTTCCGGGAGAACGCCGGCCGTGCGCTGCTGATCCCGCGCGCGTACCCCGGCCGCCGCACTCCGCTGTGGCAGCAGCGGCTCAAGAGCCAGTCGCTGCTCGAGGTCGCCAAGCGCTACGCGCAGTTCCCGATCGTGCTGGAGACCTACCGCGAGTGCCTGCGCGACGTGCTCGACGTCCCCGGCCTGCAGCAGCTCCTGCGCGGGCTGCACTCGCGCGAGCTCAACCTCGTCGAGGTCGAGACGCCGACTGCCAGCCCGCTCGCCTCCTCGCTGCTGTTCGACTACGTCGCGACGTACATGTACGAGGGCGACACGCCGAACGCGGAGCGCCGCGCCGCCGCCCTCGCGCTCGACCGCGACCTGCTGCGCGAGCTGCTCGGGCAGGAGGAGCTGCGCGAGCTGATCGACCCGGACGCGCTCGAGCAGGTCGAGGCCGACCTGCAGCGGCTGTCGGAGCGCACCCGCGCGGACAGCGCGGATGCCATGCACGACGTGCTCCGCCGCGTCGGCGACCTCACGCTCGACGACGCCCGCCTGCGCGCCGGCGACGCCGAAGCCTGGCTCGAGCAGCTCGGCCAGGAGCGCCGCGCCGTGCGGCTGCGGGTCGGCGGCGAGCCGCGCTGGATTGCCGCCGAGGACGCCGGCCTGTACCGCGACGCGCTCGGCGCCGTCCCGCCCTCCGGCCTGCCCGAGGTGTTCCTCGAGGACGTCCCGGACGCGATGGAGCGGCTCGTGCGCCGCTACGCCCGCACGCACGGCCCGTTCGAGAGCGAGGCCCTGAAGGCCCGCTACGGCCTCGACCTCACACCCGTGCTGGCCGGACTCGAGCGCGCCGGCGAGCTCGTCCGCGGCGAGCTGCGTCCGGGCGGCACCCGGCGCGAGTGGTGCGACCCCGAGGTGCTGCGGCGGCTGCGGCGTGCCTCGCTGGCCGCGCTGCGCAAGGAGATCGAGCCGGCCGACCAGCGCGCGCTCGCGCGTTTCATGCCGAGCTGGCAGGGCGTCGACCGCCACCCGGCGTCCGGCGCCGGCATCGACCGGCTGCGCGACGTGCTCGTCCCGCTCCAGGGCATCGCCCTGCCGGTCGACGTCTGGGAGCGCGACGTGCTCCCTCGCCGCACCGGCGCCTACTCGCCGTCCTGGCTCGACCAGCTGTGCGCCGCCGGGGAGCTCGTCTGGGTCGGGGCGGGAGCCCTCGGGCGCCGCTCCGGCAAGGTCGCGATCTACTTCCGCGAGGACGCCGCGCTGCTCGGCGCCCCGCCCGCGCCGGCCGCGCCCGAGGGCGGCGTGCACGACGCGCTGCGCGTCCGGCTCGCCGCCGGCGCCTGCTTCTTCACCGACCTGCTGACCGACGTTCCCGGCGTGCCGACCGAGGAGCTCGTCGAGGCGCTGTGGGATCTCGTGTGGGCAGGCGAGGCGACCAACGACGCGTGGGCGCCGCTGCGCTCTCCCAAGCTGACCGCGGCCGCGCCGTGGAGCCAGAAGGCGCGCGCCGACCGCCGTCGCAGCTTCTCCGCCCGCCGCCGCGCGGCCGCCCCGACGGTCCAGGGCCGCTGGTCGCTCACCGAGAGCCTGTTCGCCACCGACGATCCGGCGGGTCGCCGCCGCGCCCAGGCCGAGCTGCTCCTCGAGCGCTACGGCATCGTCACGCGCGAGCAGGTGCTCGCCGAGGGCATCCCCGGCGGCTTCAGCTCGCTGTATGACTCGCTGGCCGCGCTGGAGACGATCGGTGTCGCCCGCCGCGGCTACTTCATCGAAGGCCTTGGCGGCGCGCAGTTCGCGCTCCCCGGCGCAGTCGAGCGACTGCGCGCGCAGCGCGACGACGACGCAGCGCCGCCGATCGTGCTCGCCGCCACCGACCCCGCCCAGCCGTACGGCGCGGTGCTCAAGTGGCCGAAGCTCGAGAGCCGGTCACCGGCCCGCACCGCCGGCGCCTACGTCGTCCTCGCCGGCGCCGAACCGGTGCTGTACGTCGAGCGCGGTGGCAAGGGCCTGCAGTTCCTGGTGGCCGAGGACGACGTCCGCACCGAGCCCGCGCTCGAGGCGCTGGTCGAGGCGGTCCAGCGCAGCCGCGTCCGCCGCCTCGCGATCGAGCGCGTCAACGGCGAGCCGGTCGTCGGCTCGCCCTACGAGGAGCAGCTGCTCGCGCTCGGCTTCCGCGCCGGGCCGCGCAAGCTCACGCTGACGGCGTGATCCGCTCGGCGAGCCAGCCGTTGAGCTGGTCGGCCGGGACAGGACGCGAGCTGTGGAAGCCCTGCGCCGTGTCGCAGCTCAGGCCCGCGAGCTCGCCCATGATCTCCGCGCTCTCCACGCCCTCGGCGACGACCGTCAGGCCGAGGTTGCGCGCGAGGTCGATCGTCGAGCGCACGATCACCGCGTCGTTCTCGTCCTCGATCATGCCCGAGACGAACGACCGGTCGATCTTGACCTCGTCGAGCGGGAGCCGCTTGAGATAGGAGAGCGACGAGTGGCCGGTGCCGAAGTCGTCGAGCGACAGCCGCACGCCCAGCGCCCGCAGCCTGGCCAGCACGTCGCCGGCGCGCACCGGGTCGGCCATCACGGTGTGCTCGGAGATCTCGCACTCGAGCTGGGCGATCACGCGCGCCTGGAGCTTGGTGCGTTCGAGCGCGCGCCGCTCGATCTGCTGCTTGAGCACGAGGCCGATCGCGACGCCGAGCGCCGCGACGACGATGACGCCCATGGCGGTGAACCGCCCGAGCAGGGACATACGTGCGGGCCATGACCGCATAGGCCCACTTGATCGGCCTCGGCCTAGCATGGTTGAGTGCCCGAAGGCGACACGATCCACTACGCGGCCGCACGCATCAGAGAGGTGCTCGCGGGTCACGTCCCGGACCAGATCGCCACGCCGCATCCGCGCTTCGGGCGCGACCGCTGGCCGGAGCGGCTCGCCGATCGGGCGATCCGCGCGGTCGATGCGCACGGCAAGCACCTGTTCCTGCGCTTCGAGGGCGACCTCGTCATCCACTCGCACCTGCGCATGACCGGCTCCTGGCGCGTGCGCGAAGCCGGCCGGGCCGCGCCACCGACGACGTGGCTCCTGCTCCGGCGCGGCGACCGCGAGGTCGTCCAGCTGCGCGGTCCGGTACTCGAGCTGATGACCGAATCGCGCACCCGGTTCGACCAGCGGATCGCCGGCCTTGGGCCGGACATCCTCGCGCCCGAGCTCGACGAGGCGCGGTTTCTGCGCCGGCTACGCGAGGACGACCCGACGCGCGGGATCGGTGACGCGCTGCTCGACCAGCGGCTGATCGCCGGGATCGGGAACTTCTGGAAGTCCGAGGGCTGCTTCGCGGCCGGCGTTGACCCGTGGCGGCCCGCCGGTCAGGTCAGGAACGCGGAGGCGCTGGCGATCGTGGCCGAGCTGCGCCCGCGGATGCAGGCCTCGGCGTCCGACGGCCGGCAGGACCGCTGGCGGCAGATCTACAACGCGGCCGGGCGCCCGTGCCCGCGCTGCGGGCCGCCGGCGCTGATCAAGCGCCGCGGGCAGGGCGACGACAACCGGCCGACGTTCTGGTGCCCGAGCTGCCAGCACTGAGACGCGTCGGCCACAAGGGCGCCGACCACATCACGCCCGGCAACACGGCCGCGTCGTTCGACGCTGCGCTGGCGGCGGGCGTCGACATGATCGAGTTCGACGTGCTGCCCGAGGACCTGCACCGTCCGGCCGACAGCCGCCTGCTGCTCGCACACGACTACACGCACGACCTCGCGCACTCGCTCACGCTCGAGGAAGGGCTCGCCCACCTCGCCCGCCTCGACATCGACCTCGACGTCGACCTCAAACTCCCCGGCTACGAGGCGCGGGTGGTGGAGGCGCTGCGCGCGCACGGACTGGTCGAGCGCGCGCTGATCTCGACGACGTTCATGCGCAGCCTGGTGGCGGTGCGCGAGCTCGAACCGCGGCTGCGGCTCGGTTGGTCGATCCCGCGCGCGCGGCGCGACTACACCGCCGCGTGGCACACCAAGCTGTTCGCCTACGCCGCGATCGGGCGGATCCGCCGCCGGCTGCCCGATGCCGCCCGCTCGCACTTGGCGGCCGGGCGCTGTGACGCGATCATGGCCCACTGGCGGCTCGTCTCGCCGCGGCTGGTGGAGACGGTGACGGACGCCGGCGGGGAGCTCTACGTATGGACGGTCGACGACGCGAAGCGCATCCGCAGGCTCGAGGACCTCGGCGTCACGGGCGTCATCACGAACGATCCGCGATTGTTTGTGACGGATCGCTGAGACGCCCGTAGTAGGGGCGTGACCAGCACGATGACGCTACCCGCGGCGAAGCTGGGGTTCGATTTCGAGGCGCTCTACCGGGCCGCCCGTGACGACGTGTTCGCCTACGTCGCCGCCGTGCTGGGAGACCGGAGCGCCGCCGAGGACGTGACCTCCCAGGCCTTCGAGCGCGCCTACCGCAAGCGCAAGAGCTACGACGCACGTCGCGGCAGCGAGCGCGCCTGGATCTTCGGCATCGCCCGCAACGCCGCGCTCGACGAGCTGCGCAAGCGCAAGCGGGTGGCGCGGCTCGCCGACGATCCGGTTGATCTCGCGCCGCCCGCCGACGAAGAGGTGGACCGCGCCCTGCGCCGCGCGGCCCTGCGCACCGCGCTGGCCGCGCTCGACCCCCGCGATCACGAGCTGATCGCGCTCAAGTTCTTCGCCGGACTCGACAACGCCGAACTCGCCGCCGTGCTCGGCGTGAGCGTCTCGAACGCCGGCACCCGCCTCCATCGCGCACTGACCAAGCTCCGGGAGATTCTCGATGACCAGTCCTGAGACCCTCGAGCTCGAGGCGGTCGACGCCGCCCTCGCCGGCCGCTACGTGGCCCCCGAGCACGCCGAGCTGGCCGACCTCGCGCTGCTGCTGCGCGACGAGGCGCCCCGGCCGGAGCCCGCCTGGGCGACGCATCTCGACCGGAGGGTCGAGGCCGGCTTTCCAGCGAAGCCGAAGCAGCGCCGCGAGCGGCGCTGGCTGCGCCAGGTCGCACCGGTGGTCGCGATCGTCGCGATCGTGGTCCCGGTCGTCGCGATCGGAGCACTGACGGACAACAGCAACGACAGTGGGTCCGGCGGCGGCTCTTCGGCGTCGTCGTCCGGCGCGAGCGAGGCCGCGGGCGACAGCGCGACCGGCACGGCCACCGACCAGGTGGCGCCGCGCGCGGCCGCACCGCCTCCGAGCTCGGACCTCATCCACGCCCGCAAGGTCGAGAAGGCCGCGCAGCTCACGCTCGCCGCGCCGCGCCGCGACATCGACCGCGTGGCCGGCGAGGCCAGTGACGTGGCCTCCGCCCTCGGCGGCTTCGTCTCCAGCTCGAGCGTCAGCAGCTCGAGCGGCGGCGACCTGCAGCTCCGGGTCCCGTCGAACCGGCTCGACACCACGATCCAGCGGCTGTCCAAGCTCGGCAAGGTCCGCGATCTCTCGCGCAACACGCGTGACATCACGTCGGCCGTCGTCTCCGCGCGCGACCGCCTCAAGGACGCTCGCGCCGAGCGCAAGAGCCTGCTCAAGCAGCTCGCGAACGCGACGACGCTCGACGAGACCGCGAAGCTGCGTGCCCGTCTGCGGGTCGTCTCGCGCGAGATCGCGGCCGCCCGCAACGCGCTCGCCCGCGTGAACAACCGCGCCGACTTCGCAAACGTGTCCGTCACGCTCGTCGCGACGCGCAACGGCGTGGGCGGCGGCGCCTGGACCCCGGCCGACGCCTTCCACGACGCCCTGCGCGTCCTGGAAGTGGTCGCCGGCGTGCTGCTGATCGCCGCGGCGATCGCACTCCCGCTGCTCGTCGCGTGGCTGCTCGGCTGGCTCGCCCGCCGCAGCGTCACGCGGCGCCGTCGCGAGCGCGCGCTCGACATGGCCTGACCAGGCTCTGGCATGCTCCGGGCGACGATGCCCGCGAGCGCTGAGGAGACGGCCGCACTCCTGGGAAGCGTGCCCGTGTTCGAGGAGCTGGCCGATGACGATCTGCGGCGCGTCGCCGAAGTCACGGTGCCGCGCCGGTTCGCCACGGGCGAGGTCGTGTTCCGCGAGGGCGACGACTCGGACACGTGTTACGTCGTCAGCGCCGGCCACGCGCGCGCGATCCGCGAGCATCCGGACGGCCGCCAGATCACCCTGGCGACGTTCGGCCCCGGCGACATCTTCGGGGAGCTCGCAATGTTCGACGACGAGCGGCGGTCGGCGACGGTCGAGGCAGCCGACGAGCTCGAGGTGCTCGGCATCCTCGGCAGCGACATGCGCCGGCTGCTGCGCCGCCACCCGGACATGGCGGTCAAGCTCGTCATCTCGCTCGGCCGCCGGCTGCGGGCGGCCAACGAGCGGCTGGCGCGCCAGTCGTTCCAGACGGTGCAGAGCCGCGTCGCCGCCGTGCTCGCCCAGCTCGTCGAGCAGGCCCAGGCCGAGGGCGCCGGCCCGCGCGACATCCCGGTGGTCGCCACGCAGGCCGATCTCGCGCAGCTCGCCGGCTCCTCGCGCGAGTCCGCGAGCCGGTTCCTGGCCGTCCTGGAACGGGCAGGTGTGATCACGCAGGGCCGAGGGCGGCTCACCGTCCACGACCCGGGCGCGCTCCAGGGCTATGTCTACTGACCGTCCGTTACGCGAGACCTCATACGGCGGCGTCGTGCTCCGCGGCAACGACGTGCTCGTGATCACGCCGACGGGCAAGCGCCGCGTCACCGGGCTCCCCAAGGGCGGTCCGCAGCCGGGCGAGACCGGCGAGCAGACCGCGACTCGCGAGGTCCGCGAGGAGACCGGCGTCAACGCCGCCGTCCGCGAGCCGCTCGGCGACGTCAACTACTGGTACCGGCGTGGCGGCCGGCGCGTCTACAAGACCGTCCACTTCTATCTGTTCGACTACCTCTCTGGGTCCACGAGCGACCACGATCATGAAGTCGAGGACGCCCGCTGGGTGCCGCTGGCCGACGCGCTCACGGCGCTCAGCTATCCGGGCGAACGGGCGCTGATAGAGCGGGTGCTGTCCAAGTCGACTCCCGGCCGCTAGTCTGCCCGCGCGTGCAGGTTCTCAACTTCTACTCAACAGTCTTCGCGGACCAGATGAAGCGTGGCCGCAAGACCGCGACCATCCGCCTGGGCGACAAGCGGCACAAATACCGCAAGAACCAGGTTGTGTTGGTCACGGTGGGCTACCAGTACTCGCCGCGCGAGAAGCTGTTCCACGCCGTCATCGACAACGTCGAGGTCAAGCGGGTCAAGGACCTCTCACCGCGGGACATCGAGCACGACAACCCCGAGTTCCGCCGCACGGAGGAGATGGTTCACTTCCTGCAGCAGATCTACGGGCGTGAGGTCTCGCTCGAGGACACGGTGACGGTCGTGCGGTTCTCGCAGATCGTCGAGAACCCGCCGGACCTGCAGGATCGCCTGCGCGGCGTCGGCGGGGCGCAGAACTAGGTCGTCACCACCAGGCGGGCTCGGCCGTGTCCGGTACGGCGATCGCGGCGGCCTCGCCGCGGAAGTCGACTCGTGCGCGATTGCCGTCGAGGTGGATCGCGACGGCCTCGAGGTTGTCCGGCTCGCCCAGGTCGCGCCCGAACGCGTGGGCAACCATCGCCCGCATCGGTCCCGAGTGGGCGGCGACGACGGTCAGCGCGGCGTCCTGCGCGACGATCGCGCGCCAGTGCCGGCGGACAGCGACCGACGGCGGCTCGAACCCGAGCAGCGGCGTCTTCAGCCACAGCTCGATCGGATCGCCGCCGGACACGTGGACGCGCCGGAAGCGGGCGAGGTCGGCCAGCCAGCCCGGCAGCTCGCCCGGAGGCGCGTCGCCGGCGTCGGCGTATTCGCCGAACACCTCGGCCTGCTCGCGCACCTCGCCGCCGGCGGCGACCGTGAAGTTGGCGAAGCCGCGCGCGGGACGCGGGCCGGTGATCTCGACGCCTTCGGCCTTGAGTTCCTGCGCCAGAACCTCCGCGGTCACCCGCGCCCGCACGCTCGGCGCGTGCACCAGGCTGAGCGCCCCGGGCGCCTGCGCCGCGAGCGCCGTGGCCGCCGCGCGTGCTTGGTCGTGGCCGCGGTCCGAGAGGCCGAGGTCGCCGGCGTAGCCGGCCGTCTCACCGTGGCGCAGGAGCCTGATCTCGGGCACGCGGCTGCATGCTAAGCGAACGGCGGCTGGGTGGGGCAGCGAGGGGTGGACCGTTTCGGCGGTCCCTGGCGCTTTAAGCACCGTAGGGGTGCACAAAGAGCCAACGACCTCGCGAGGCGGTCGATCCCGCCTCCCTCAATGCCGAACTTGCGTCCCTACGCGGCGAGTGCAGCGGCGCGGCGCCGCCGCAGCGGCGCGCTGGCGACGGCGGAACCGGAGGTCACCGCGATCAGCGCCGCGGCGACGGCGATGAAAGCGCCCACGCGCGGCTCCATCAACTGGTTCGGGCCTGGCGTGTCGATCAGCTTCCACAGCGCGATGCCGAACGTGCCGAGCGAGCCGTAACGGAGCGCCTCACGGGCGAGGCCCTGGGTTGCCGGGACGAGGCAGCCGAGCGCGCCGAGCGCGGTCAGCGCCGCGAAGGCGGCGAGCACGCTGCCCCAGGTGCCGAGGCCGTCCCAGCCCGTCGCCCCGGCGGTCTCCGTGAGCCAGCGTTGCATTCCCGCTGCGAGGCCGTCGACCGGCCCGTTGATCGTCCCGATCGCATCCCCTGCCTGGTTGATCGTTTCGGGGGCAGGCGCGAACCACGGCTCGGCCAGCGAAGCGATCACCCCCACGGCGGCGGCGATGGTGAGCAGGGCGTGGGTACGGAAGCCGAGGGTACGCATGGTGCGGCATGTGTCGGCAGGCACAAGGACGAACTAGAGCCTCGCGCGCGGAAAGTCGACGCGCGTACGCTTGGCACTCAAGTTACGAGAGTGCCAATAAGGCCTTGACTTCGCTTCGAAGCGTCATATCATCATCCGCCGTTGGCACTCCCACCCTGCGAGTGCCAACATATGGTTTTGAAGGTCAATCTCAGTGGAGGGCACTTAGATGAAGCTCAAGCCCCTAGGCGATCGCCTGATCGTCAAGGCGGTCGAAGAGGACGAGACGACTGCCTCCGGCATCGTCCTCCCGGACACCGCCAAGGAGAAGCCCCAGAAGGGCAAGGTCCTCGCAGTCGGCGACGGCAAGGTCGATGACGACGGCAAGCGGATCCCGCTCGACGTCGCCGAGGGCGACGAGGTCCTCTACTCCAAGTACGGCGGCACGGAGATCAAGGTGGAGGGCGAGGACCTCCTCGTACTCCGCGAGTCCGACGTGCTGGCCAAGGTCCAGTCTTAGACGCGAGGAAACCGACACATGGCTCACAAGGAACTGAAGTACGACGTTGAAGCCCGCAAGGCGCTCGAGCAGGGCGTCGACGCGGTGGCGAACGCCGTCAAGGTGACGCTCGGCCCGCGTGGCCGTTACGTCGTCCTCGACAAGAAGTTCGGCGCTCCCACCATCACCAATGACGGCGTCACGATCGCTCGTGAGATCGAGGTCGAGGACGTCTTCCAGAACCAGGGCGCGCAGCTCGTGCGCGAGGTCGCCACTGCGACGAACGACGTTGCCGGCGACGGCACGACGACCGCGACCGTGCTGGCTCAGGCGATTGTCCGCCAGGGCCTGAAGAACGTTGCGGCCGGCGCTAATCCGCTCGGCCTCAAGCGCGGCATCGAGATCGCCGTCGACCAGGTGGTGGAGTACATCAAGTCGCAGGCGAAGGAGATCTCGGGCAAGGACCAGATCGCTCGCGTGGCGACCATCTCGGCCGGCGACGACGAGATCGGCGACGTGATCGCCGACGCGATCGAGAAGGTCGGCAAGGACGGCGTCGTGAACGTCGAGGAGGGCCAGACGTTCGGCATGGACCTCGAGTTCACCGAAGGCATGCAGTTCGACAAGGGCTACATCTCGCCGTACATGGTCACCGACCAGGAGCGGATGGAGGCGGTCCTCGAGGATCCGTTCATCCTCATCGCCAACCAGAAGATCGGCTCGGTCCGTGACCTGCTGCCCGTGCTCGAGCAGGTCATCCAGTCCGGCAAGCCGCTGCTGATCATCGCCGAGGACGTCGAGGGCGAGGCCCTCGCGACGCTCGTCGTGAACAAGCTGCGCGGCACCTTCACCGGTGTCGCCGTGAAGGCTCCGGGCTTCGGCGATCGCCGCAAGCGCATGCTCGAGGACATCGCGATCCTCACCGGCGGCGAGGTCATCACCGAGGAGATGGGCCTCAAGCTCGAGAACACCCAGGTCTCGCAGCTCGGTCGCGCCCGCCGCGTCGTCATCGCCAAGGACACCACGACGGTCGTCGACGGTGCCGGCGAGAGTGACGGCATCAAGGGCCGCATCAACCAGATCAAGACGGAGATCGAGAACACCGACTCCGACTTCGATCGCGAGAAGCTCCAGGAGCGCCTCGCGAAGCTCTCGGGCGGTGTCGCCGTCGTGAAGGTCGGCGCGGCCACCGAGACCGAGATGAAGGAGAAGAAGCACCGCGTCGAGGACGCGCTGCAGGCCACCCGCGCGGCCCTCGAGGAGGGCATCGTGCCAGGCGGCGGCGTGGCGCTGCTCGAGGCGACAGAGGCCATCAACGTCGACGCGATCGCGATCGACGACGAGAAGACGGGAGCGCGCATCGTGCTCCGCGCGCTCGAGGAGCCGCTCCGCCAGATCGCGGAGAATGCCGGCTTCGAGGGCTCGGTCGTGGTCAACGACGTCCGTCGCGCCGACAAGGGCCAGGGCCTCAACGCGGCCACCGGCGAGATCGTCGACCTGGTCGGCGCCGGCGTCATCGACCCGGCGATGGTGACCCGCTCGGCGCTTCAGAACGCCGCGTCGATCGCCAAGAACATCCTCACCACCGAGGCGATCGTCGCCGAGGCGCCCGAGAAGGACGGCGGCGGTGGCGGCGGTGGCATGCCCGACATGGGCGGCATGATGTAAATCAGCCTCACGGCTGACTCTTGCGAGGGGCCCGGCGCGTGCCGGGCCTCTCGTGTTTAAGGAAGGCCTTCCCGCGCGGCGACAAGCGGTAGCCGATCCGCAGGGACTCGGTCAGCCCGAGCTCCTTCAGCCGGCGGACGCGCAGCTTGAAGGCGCGGGTCTCCATCCCGAAGCTCGCGGCAAGGTCGGGCGCGCGCACGCCCGGCTGCTCGGCGATCACGTGCAGGTAGCTCATCGCCCACGGGCCCATCCGCTCGATGCGCCGGCGAAGCTCGGCGAGCTCGTCGGCGGTCGGCTTGCGCTCGCGCAGCACGGCGCGCGGATCCGGCCCGGCGAGGTGCAGCTCGATCCGGTACAGGTCGCCGCTGCGCGCGGCGAACTGCTTGAGCACTGCGTCGCGCGAAGCCCAGCCCGCCTGCCGCGCCTCGGCGTCGCTGAGGTCGTCGACCCGCTCGATGCTGTCGAACTCGATCACGCCGATCCGCGTGCGCTGGTGGCCGCCGGCGCGCACGCGCGGCGCATCCCAGCGCCGGAACGTCAGCGTGATCGTCCCGTCGGCGATCCCGTCGAGCTGGGAAGCCTTGAACAGCACGCGGTCACGATAATCCGGCCGATGGACACCGGAGTCGCGTACACGAAGATCGATCCCGACGGCGAGGACCGCTTCCAGCGGCTGCGCCAGGAGCTGGGCGTGAGCACGTTCGGCCTCAACCTGCTGCGGCTGCGCGCCGGCGAGCGCAGCCGCATCCACCGCCACCAGCGCCAGGAGGAGGTCTACCTCGTGCTCGAGGGAACCCTGACGCTCGTGGTCGAGGACGAGCCCCGTGACGTCGAGCGCGGAGAGCTGGCGCGGGTGGCGCCGGACGTGCGCCGCCAGCTCGTCAACCGTCGCCGCGAGCCGCTGCTCCTGCTCGCGCTCGGGGGCGCCAACGAGCACGAGGGCCGCGACGGCCGCGCCTACCGCTCGTGGGACGAGCAAGGCGAGGGCAACTCGCCCGCCGACGTTCCGTTCCCCGAGAACGTCTCGATCGACTAGCGGCGAGGACGGTGGCGCGCCTGCCCGAAACGGTCGCCCGCGCGGCCGGAGGGTTTGGGCTGCGGCTCGAGAGACTGCGCCCGCTGGCCGGACAGTCTGGTTCCACGTGGAGCGACGGGCATGTCGTGCTCCGCGTGGGCGAGCGCGTCGCCGATGAGCTGCTCGCCGCGGAGGCGGGCGGCGGACCGCGTTCCCGTTCCCCGGGTCCGCGTCCAGCTCGAGCTCGGCGGCACCACCGCCGTCTGCTCGAGAAGGTCCCGGGCCGAGCAGCGGGTGAGCTGGCCTTGGAGAGCCCGCTCGGCGGGGGAGCGGCTGCTGCATTTGGACCTGCGCCCCTTCAACGTGCTCGTGGATGACGACGGCGCACCGACCGGGGTGATCGACTGGGGGATGCCGCCGGGGGAGACCCGGAGTTCGCCCACGTCCGCGATGCCATGCGACTCGCCGGTGCCGGGAGCTAGGTGGTGGGCAGGCGGCAGTCGTAGGCGACGACGTCCACCCACCTCCCGGGCACGACCTCGCGTGCGCGGACGCCGAGCACGCGTCCGACGCCGACGTCGATCCCGGTCGTGTCGTGGATCGTGCGACGCACACAGTCCTGCAACAGCTCGCCGCTCTCGGGCCGGCCGCCCGGCAGCACGCGATCGCCGCATACGCCCTCGACCGCCACCGGCCGATCGCGCGGGGTCCCGTGGACGACCCGATGCGCGAGCAGGTGGTAGTGGCCGGCCAGGCGGCCACGGGTGACGTCCGGCGGCCGCTCGACCACGCGCGCCGGTCCGACGACCTCGCCCTGCCGGAACTGCTCGCGCGTGAGATCGAGCTCGCGCCCGTCGGGCAGCCGGTTCCAGTAGTGCACGCCCTGGCGCGAGCCGTCAGCCTCGTGCACCTCGGCCATCAGCAGCACGCCGCCGAGCCGGTCCTGCACCACCAGCGCCGTCGACGCGCACTGCCCCGACGCCGGGTTGGCGTCGGTCCATCCCGGCTGATCGACCGGGTCGCTCGTCCACAGGCACCAGGCCGCGCGGACCGCACGTTCGAGCGAGTCACGGCGCAATACGGTACGGCGATGCCTGCTTACGTCATCGCCGCCGTCACCGACGCCTGGGACCAGGACAAGCTCGTCCAGTACCGCGAGGGCAACACCAAGGCCGTCGCCGAGCACGGCGGCCGCTTCGTCGCCCGCGGCGGCTCGCAGGAGCTCCTGGAGGGCGACTGGGACCCGCTGCGGATCGTGATCATCGAGTTCCCCGACATGGACGCCGCGCGCGGCTGGTACCGCTCGGACGGCTACGCGCCCCTGCGCGAGCTGCGCAGGAGCGCGTCCGTCACGAACATCGTGCTCGTCGAGGGCTCCTAGCCCCCGCCCGCCGCCTCGGCGCTGCGCAGGCCGCGCACCGCCCACGCGCCGAACCCGAGCAGCAGGCAGACCGCGATCCCGTAGGCCAGCGCGGCGTTCGGCGTGGAGCCGGAGATGAAGTCGCGCCCGGTCTCGATCAGCGGTGTGAACGGATTGACCTTCGCCACCGCGTGGACCCAGCCCGACAGCAGGGCGAGCGGCACGTAGACCGGCGCGAGGAACAGCACGAGGAACACCGGCATCTGCATCAGCGGCCCGGCCTGCATCGACCGCAGCCGCATCGCCACGCCCGCCGCCCACAGCGTCGCCGTGAACGAAACGAGGTAGGCGAGCACGACGAGCCCGAACAGGTCGACGCCGTTGCCGCCGACCTGCATGCCGGTCAGCAACCCGACGGCGAAGATCAGGATGCCCACGAACGTCGTCCGCGCCGCGGCCGCGATCGCGTAGCCGGCGATGATCCCGAGCCGGTTCGGCGCCGCCAGCAGCAGCCGCCGCGCGAAGCCGAACTCGAAGTCCGCCGCGATCCCGAAGCCGGTGAACACGCCGCCGAACGCCGACGCCTGCAGCAGCACGAAGACGAACTGGAACGCCGTGTAGCCGGACGGGAAGTCGAAGCCCGGGACGTTGGCGACGTTCGACAGGCCGCCGGCGAAGGCGACGAAGAAGAACATCGGGAACACGATCGACGGGAGCAGCAGCTGCGGCGTCGTGGCGATCTTGTGGATCGACCGCCAGGCGACCGCGCCGGCGACCTGCCAGAAGCGCCTCATGTCCGCACCAGCCGGGTCCGCAGGGCGCTCGATGCCGCGGCGACCGCCGCCACCGCGCCCACGATCGCGACCCCGAAGCCGAGCGCCAGCGCCTCCGCGTCCCAGCCGTAGATGATGAAGGAGCGCAGCCCCTCGATCAGGTACGAGACCGGGTTGTAGGTCGCGATGAAGCGGAACCAGTCCTGCTGGATCAGCGGCCGCGGCAGGCTCATCGAGGACAGGAAGAGCAGGACGAAGAACAACGGGAAGAAGCCCTGCACGGTCTCGCCCGAGCCCGACCGCAACCCGACGAACGCGCCGAGCGCGGCGAACGCCAGCGCGATCAGCATCGCCAGGATCAGCAACACCACGACGCCGAGCGCGCCCGCCTTGAAGTCCATCCCGGCGGCGAAGCCGACGACGAGGTAGATCAGCGCCGACACGCCCGCCACCAGCATCACGCCGCCGAGCTGGCCCATCAGCAGCGCGGCCCGCTGCATCGGCGTCATCGCGAGGCGCTTGAGGAACCCGCTCTCGACGTCACGCGCCAGCGACGCGCCGGCGTTGATGCACGCGAACAGCGAGCCCTGCATGAACGGCACCGCGATCGCGAAGTCGAGGTACGTGTCGGCGGGGAAGCCGGGCAGGTTGGTCGCCGCGTGCAGGCCACCCGTGTTGATCGCCATCATGATCAGCGGGAACACGATCGGGGGGATGATCAGCGCCGGCTGGCGCAGCGTCTGGATCACCGCGCGCCGCGCCATCTCAAAGACCTGCTGCCTCATGCCGGCACGGCCTCCGGCTCGGCGCTCGGCTCACCGCCTTCCAGCTTGCGGCCGGTCTTGGCGAGGAAGACGTCGTCGAGCGTCGGCGCGTGGAGCCGGAAGTCGCTGATCGTGAGGCTCTCGCCGTCGAGCGAGCGCACGACCTCGGCGAGCTGGTCGACGCCACCGTGCAGGCGCACCGCCGCCGCGCCGGGGCGCGCCGTGACCGGCGTGCCGAAGCGCTCCAGCACACCGGCGACCGCGTCGCGGTCCTCGGCCTCGGCGGCCTCGATCTCGAGCGTCGGGCGCCCGATCTCGGCCTTCAGCGCGTCCGGCGTGCCGCGGGCCACGATCTTGCCCTGATCGATGATCGCGATGCGGTCGGCGAGCACGTCCGCCTCCTCGAGGTACTGCGTGGTGAGGAAGACGGTCACGCCGTCCTCGTGCGCGAGCCGCGCGACCTCCTGCCACATGTCGGCACGGCTCTGTGGGTCGAGGCCCGTGGTCGGCTCGTCGAGGAACAGGATCCGCGGGTGGTGGACCAGAGCGAGCGCCAGGTCGAGCCGGCGCTTCATGCCGCCCGAGTAGCCACGGACCTTGCGGTCGGCGGCGTCCATCAGGCCGACGCGCTCGAGCAGCGCGTCGCCGCGCGGGCGCCGCTCGGCCTTGGGGATGCCTTGGAGCGAGGTCTGCAGGCGCATGTGCTCGCGGCCGGTGAGCAGGCCGTCGAGGGCCGCCTCCTGGAGCGCGGCGCCGATCGCCATCCGCACCTCGGGGCCTTCGCGCACGATGTCGTGACCTGCGACGCGCGCGGTGCCCGCGCTGGGCGGCAGCAGGGTGGTCAGCATCAGCACCGTGGTCGACTTGCCGGCGCCGTTCGGCCCGAGAAAGCCGTAGATCTCGCCGGGTTCGACGGTCAGATCGATGCCGTCAACCGCGCGCACCCCGCCTTTGAACTCGCGCGCGAGGCCCTCGACCTCGATGCCGTTGGGGAGGATCGTCATGGCCTATGTGGTAGCGAGAATAGTTGAAGGTGTCAACCTTTGATATTTGCTACCTTTTCTGGTATGAATGTAAGTGCGGAGCCGCGTACCGGGGCAGCGCGAGAGGCCTGGCGCCTCTTCTGGCGGATCTTCCTCGAGGACAAGCGGCGCCGCTGGGAGATCCTTTCCGAGCTCGGCATCTCGCCCCAGCAGGCGATGGCGCTCGGCACGCTCGAACCCGGTCGGCCGGTTCCTATGAGCACGCTGGCCGCGGAGCTGCACTGCGACAACTCGAACATCACGGGGATCGTCGACCGGCTCGAGGCCGCGGGCCTCGCCGAGCGGCGGCCATCTGAGCGCGACCGCCGCGTCAAGGCCGTCGTGCTGACCGAGAAGGGCGAGTGGATGCGGATCGAGATCGACCGCCGGGCCGGTGAGCCGCCGCCGAAGCTCGCGGCGCTGTCCGACGAGGACGCGGCCGCCCTGCGCGACATCCTGACCCGCGCGGTCGAGGCGGCGTGAGCGCCCCCCGCCGCATCGTCACCGGCCACGACGCCTCCGGGAAGTCGGTCGTCCTCTCCGACGCGCCGAACCCCAAGACACTCGACATCGGCACCGCCGCCTTCCACGAGGTCTGGATCACCGACCGGACGCCCGCGCCGATCGCCGCCGACGAGCCCGAGCCGACGGACCGTCCCGTGCGGACGCCGCCGCCGCCCAACGGCGTGACCGTCCGCTTCACCGAGATGGCGCCCGGCGCCGAGGCGCCGATGCACCGCACCGAGACGGTCGACGTCGGCGTCGTGCTCGAGGGCGAGACCTGGCTGCTGCTCGACGACGGCTCCGAGACGCGCATGCTGGCCGGCGACGCGGTCGTCCAGCGCGGCACCAACCACGCGTGGGCCAACCGCTCGGATGCGCCCGTGCGGATGGTGTTCGTGATGATCGACGGCGCGATCACCGACGAGCTGCGAGCGGCCACCGGGCCGCTCGCCTTCTTCGACCAGGTCCTCGGCTAACTAAGCTAAGCGGGCGTCAGCGCGCGCGGCGGCTCGCCGACGTAGCGCGCCGTCGGGCGGATCAGCCGGCCCTCGCGCTTCTGCTCGAGGATGTGCGCCGACCAGCCGGCCGTCCGCGCGCATGTGAACAGCGGCGTGAACAGCTCGGGCGGGACCTGCGCGTGGTCGAGCACCACCGCCGACCAGAACTCGACGTTGGTCGCGAGCACGCGATCCGGCTTGCGGGCCTGGAGCTCGGCGAGCGCCGCCGTCTCCAGCGTCTCCGCGATCTCCGCCCGCGGCGACCCGATCGCCTTCGCGGTGCGCCGCAGGACCCGGGCGCGCGGATCCTCGGCGCGGTACACGCGGTGGCCGAACCCCATCAGCCGCTCCCCGCGGTCGAGCACTTCGCGCACGTAGCGGTCGGCGTCGCCGGTGCGCTCGACGTCGTCGAGCATCATCAGCACGCGCGCGGGCGCGCCGCCGTGCAGCGGGCCTGACAGGGCACCGACGGCGGCCGACAGCGCGGCCGCGACGTCGGCCCCCGTGGAGGCGACGACGCGCGCGGTGAACGTGGAGGCGTTCATGCCGTGCTCGGCGGCGGAGATCCAGTAGGCGTCGATCGCCTTCACGTGGTCGGGGTCGGCCTCGCCGCGCCAGCGGACGAGGAACCGCTCGGGGATCGAGCCCGCCCGGTCGACCTCGCGCTGCGGCACCGGCGGGCGGCCGACGCCGCGCGCCGACTGCGCCACGAACGACAGCGCCATCACCGAAGCGCGGGCGAGGTCGTCGCGCGCCTGCTCGTCGGAGATGTCGATCAGGGACCGCATCCCGGGGAGACCGCCCCCACCCGCCCCGAGCATGGCCAGCGCCGCCTGCACGTCGACGCGCGGGTCGGCCGTGCGCACCGTGAGCGGATGCGGCATCGCGGGCGGCAGGCCCGGCTCGAACTCGCCGTCCACCAGCAGACCCCAGACGTGCTCGAACGGCACGTTGCCGACCAGGTCCTCGATGTCGAGGCCGCGATAGCGCAGCGCGCCGCCTTCACGGTCGGGCTCCGCGATCTCGGTGTCGAACGCGACGACGCCTTCAAGTCCTGACATGTCTGCTCCGATACCTTCGCGCTTTGTTCTGGTTGCCGCACGCCGCCATCGAGCACCAGCGGCGGGCGCCGGCGGGCGAGCGGTCGTAGAAGCGCGCGGAGCAGGTGTCCGAGCCGCAGATGCGCACGCGGTCGCGCTCGGCCGGGATGCCGAGCATGCGCGCCGCGTCGTAGGCGACCATCCCGAGCGCACGCCGCGGCGACTCCGCGCTCACGCGCTCGGACAGCATCGGCCGGCCGTTGGCACCGGCCACGAGCGCGGGCCGCGACCCGGCCAGGGTGAGCCAGTTGTCGATCAGCGCGACGGCCGCGGGATCGGGCGCCCGGCGCTCGACCGCCGCCCGCACGCCGGTGTCGATCGCCTCGCGCAGCTCGCGCGCCTCGGCGAGTACGGAGGCGGGCGCACGCATCCCCTGCGGCAGCAGACCCGCGCGCACGAGCCAGGTCACGACCTCGTCCACGGTCAGAAGACATTCGACGTCGCGCCGCCATCGCTCTCGCCGCGTGTTCACGAAATCGAGAGCCGGACGGCCGCCAAGCCAGTACCAATACGGAGCCCCAGATTCAAGTCGACCGGGTGGCAGGTCGCGATGCATAACCAGATGATACGTCCTCAACTGGTTATCCAGATCGCAATTGGCAGCGTGGCCGGTCCAATTCCCGTAGGCTGCCGCGGCCGCATGAGCGCTGCAGACTTGATGCTCAAGCCGGTCCCGGAACTCGCCGCACTGGTCCGCGGCGGGGAGATCTCGGCCCGTGAGGTCGTGGGAGCCGCGCTGCGCCGAATCGAGGACCTCGACGACCGCATCAACGCGTTCATCGAGGTCGACGCGGAGCGCGCGCTCGAGGCCGCCGACGCGATCCAGCCGGGCGACGAGCGCCCGTTCGCCGGCGTGCCGATCGCGATCAAGGCCAACGTGCCGGTCGCGGGCATGTGCATGAACTTCGCCTCGAAGTTCCTTGCCGGCCACCGGCCCGGTCATAGCGCATACCTCGTGCGGCGGCTGCGCGACGCCGGGTTCGTCGTCGTGGGGACGACGAACATGCCCGAGTTCGGGATCCTGCCGACCACCGAGCCGCGCCACACCGGCGCCACGCACAACCCGTGGAACCTCGACCGCACGCCCGGAGGATCGTCGGGCGGTTCGGCGGCGGCGGTCGCCGCTGGGATGCTGCCGATCGCACACGGCAACGACGGCGGGGGCTCGATCCGCATCCCGGCCGCATGCTGCGGCTTGCTCGGGCTCAAGACCTCGCGCGGGCGGGTGTCGCGCGGGCCGGATCTCGGCGACTCGTTCCTGGCCTGCGACGGCGTGCTCACGCGCACGGTGGTCGAGACCGCCCAGGTGCTCGACGTGCTCGCGGGCTACGAGGTCGGCGACGCGACGTGGGCGCCGCGCCCGGTCGAGCCGTACGCGACCTCAGTGCGGCGCGACCCCGGCCGGCTGCGCGTGGCGATGACGGCCGACAATGCACTCGGCGTCGACGTCGACCCCGAGTGCGTGCGCGGCATGCATGTAGCGGGCGAGCTGCTCGCCTCGCTCGGTCACGACGTGGTGCACGCCGCCCCCGCGCTCCCCGGCGGCGACGCGCTTGGGCTCTTCATCCAGGCGTTCGGTCCGGCGGTGGCACTCGGCATCGGCTACGGCGAGCTGCTCGCGGGGCGGCCGCCGGAACAGGACGAGATCGAGCCGCTCTCGCGCGCGATCTACGACCTCGCGCACAATCTGCCCTCGGTCGGCTACCTGGCGGCGACCGCGCAGCTGCAGGCGCTGGCACGCGGCCTGGTCGCCTTCTTCGCCGAGTACGACCTGCTGCTCACCCCGGCGCTCGCGGAACGACCGCTGGCGATCGGCGACTGCAACGGGCTCGGGGAGAACCCGCTGGCCGATCTCGAACGCTCCGCCCGCTTCACGCCGTTCGCGGCGCTGTTCAACATCACCGGCCAGCCCGCGATCAGCGTGCCCATCGGCTTCGGTGACGACGGGCTGCCGACCGCCGCGCAGCTGGTGGCGAAGCCGCTCGGCGAGGACACGCTGCTGCAGGTCGCTGCCCAGATGGAGGCGGCGCTCGGCCGCCCGGCACAGGCTCCCGACCTTTAGCGAGTCTCGCCGCCGAAGCGGGGCAGGATCGCGCGGCATAGAATCCTGCCCCTATGGCGTATGTGATCGCTGAACCGTGCATCGGAACCAAGGACAACTCCTGCGTCGAGGTCTGTCCCGTCGACTGCATCCACCCGACCCCCGACGAGCCGGATTACGACGCGGTCGAGATGCTCTACATCGATCCTGAGGAGTGCATCGACTGCGACGCGTGCGTCGAGGCATGCCCCGTGGACGCCTGCTTTGCCGAGGACCAGCTCCCGGACGAGTGGGCGCAGTACACGAAGCTCAACGCCGACTACTACGCCGGCAAGTAGCGGCGCAGAGCCACGCGCGCAGGCCGGCCGCCGACCCCGTGCGGTCGTCGTGTCGACGAGATCGAAGCCGTCGCGTTCGCGGATCGCGTACGCCTGCACGATCGGGTGCGCAGGCACCACAACCACTCGGTCAGTCGTTCGATCAGCACGGCGGGATGTTCTGGTTGAGCCGGAACACGTTGTCGAGGTCGTAGGTGGCCTTGACCGCTCTCAGCCGCTCCCACGTCGCGCCGGGGTACGCCGCGCGGACGCGCTCCTCGCCCTCGTCGGCGAGCAGGCCCGCGTAGGCGCCCGGCTGACCGTCGTCGAGCTCCGCCGCGAGGCCGGCGACCCACGCGGCGTGCACCGAACGCTCGGAGGTGGACGGGTCGTACATCGCCGCCACGTTGATCATGATCCGGCTCGCCCGGTGGGCGAACGCCGTGGCATCCGCGGGTACCCGCGCCATCGCGCCGCCGAGCACGCGGATCTCGCACGCCGCCATCATCGCCGACGACTCGCCGATGCGCTCGAGGATCGCCTCCGCCTGCGGGACCGCGAGGCGGTCGGCGAACATCACACGCGCCATCACGGCGGGGCGAGGCCCCGGCTCGTCGGGAAACATCTCCGGGTACCGCATCGGCCGGACGAGGTCCGCCACCGGCTCGGACAGCGCACGGAAGGGTGCGACGGCGCGCTCTCCCGCCGCCGCGTCTCCCGCGTAGACCATCCGCGCGAGGACGACCGGACGGCCGTGCAGCTCCTCGGGCACGAACGGGAGCGGCGGCGCGGCCATCACCGCGGCGATCGTGGTCAAGGCGTCAGGGGCCGCCTCGGCCTCCGCCACGAAGCCGGCGATGACGTGCGGGGTCGCCGGGAGGCAGAGCAGGCCGCCGACGATCGTGTCGACCGGGTGGAGCCGGTACTTCAACCGCGTGACCACGCCGAAGTTCCCGCCGCCTCCGCGCAGCGCCCAGAACAGCTCCGGCTCGCGCTGGGCGTCCACCCGCCGCAGCCGGCCGTCCGCAGTGACGATCTCCGCCGCGAGCAGGTCGTCGATGGTCAGCCCGTGCCTGCGGACGAGGAACCCGATGCCACCGGCCAGCGTGATGCCGCCGATCCCGACCGAGCCCGTATCGCCGAACCCCGTCGCGAGCCCATGCTCGCCCGCCGCGACGGTGTAGGCGCCCGCGGTGAGACCCGCGCCCGCCCAGGCCGTGCGCTCGGTGCCGTCCAGCTCGAACGAGCGCAGCGCCGAAAGGTCGATCACGATGCCGCCGTCAGAGACGCCGTGACCCGCGGGGCTGTGGCCGCCGCTGCGGACGGCGAGCTCGGACCCGGTCGCGCGAGCGTGGGCGATGACGCGGGCGATGTCGCGCGGGCCCTCGACGCGGGCGATGAGCGCGGGTCGGCGGTCGACGTGGGCGGCGAAGACGGTCCGCGCCTCGTCGTAGGCGGGGTCCTGCGGGGTCAGGACCCGGCCCTCGAGGTCTCGGGGCAGTTGGGGAGAGGAGAGCATCGTCCGACGGTAACGAGTTCTTGTGTGCCGTACAAGAGACAAGTATGCTGGGTGACCATGCGCGAGCCGGCCGCAACCGCTCATCGTGGCGTGACGAGGGAGGACGTCGCTCAGGCGGCCTCCGACCTGGTCGCGGCGGAAGGGCTGGAAGCGCTGAGCGTGCGGCAGGTGGCCAATCGCCTCGGCGTCTGGCCGACCACGGTGGTGCATCACGCCGGCGGCCGGCGCGATGGCCTGATCCCGCTGCTGATCGAGCACCTCGCGGCCGGCATCAGCACCGACCTGCACGGCGACTGGCGGACCCAGCTGGCACAGCTCGCAAGCAACATCCGTGAGGTTGCGCTGGCCCATCGCGGCGTGGCCGATGTTCTGCTGCGCTCCGGCGCCACGGGACCGCAGGCGCTACGCCTCGCCGACGCGATCCTCGGCGCTCTCGAAGCCGCGGGCCTGGCCCCCGACGATGCGCAGGACGCCTACGACGTGTTCCTCACCTACGTGCTCGGCAGCGCCGGCCGCCAGACGACGGCCACCGCCCCGGCGCGCTGGCAGGGGTTCGAGAACGCGCTCGACCGCGCCGAGCATGGCGCCTACCCCGTCCTCGAGCGGGCCGCTCGGAGCGGCACGGCCCGCGACGACGACGCGCGCTTCACCGGAGGGCTCGACGTCGTCCTCGACGGCATCGCCGAGCGTGCGTCGCGCTAGTCGCCGGTGGGCACGACGCCGGCCTTCTCCACCATCAAGATCGCCGTGCGCTCGGGCGCCCGGGTGCGGTGAACGACGCCTCTCGGCACCGTGTAGCCCTCGTGCGGCTTCAGGGTGACCGTCTCGCGGTCCTCGAAGTCGATCAGCAGCGCGCCCTCGAGCACGAGGAAGAACTCGTCGTCCTCGTCGTGCTTGTGGAAGTGGAAGTCGCCCTCGATGATGCCGAGCCGCACGACGGCGTCGTTGACCGTGGTGAGCGTCTGGTTGAACCACGGTTCGTGAGCGGCGATCTCGCCGGGGATGTCGACGAGCGTCATGTGCCCGTACTTGTCGTCGAGGTGGATGTCGTAGCTCATGCCGGTACGCGATACCACGCGCGGGCGTCGGCCGCCACCGGAGCGGTCTGCAGGTCGACCGGTGCGAATCGTCGTGGCGAGCGCGTGCCGGGAAGATCGGTGCCGAACAGGACCCTGCCCGGTTCCAGGCCGGAGAGGTCGGCCGAGTGGCGGGGCGTCGCCTTGACCTACCGCGCCGAGACCGCCGGGCTCGGATTCACCGGCGGGAGGCCGTCCGGATTCATACCGAGGCGTCCGGGCGGTAGCTGCCGACCAGCGGGAACCGCGGGTCGATGATGTGGAAGTGCGCGTCGAAGATCAGCCGGCCATGGGGAGGCTCATCCCCAGCGGCTGCGGCGGACCGGCGGGCTGCAGGATCGGCAGGTCGACCGGCGTCATCGCGACGATCCCGCGCGCGGCCTGGCGGATCGCCTGGGCGGCCGGGTCGTCGGGATCGATCTCGACCAGTGGTGTCCCGGCGTCGGAGGTCTCGCGCAACGGCATCGTGAGCGGGACCTTGCCGATCAGCGGCACCTCGAGCTCATCGGCCAGCAGCTGGCCGCCGCCCTCGCCGAACAGCGCGAAGCGCTCGCCGGCCGGGGTCGTGAACACGGACATGTTCTCGATCACGCCCGCGATCTCGAGGTTGACCTTGTTGGCCATCTCCGCGGCGCGGCGGGCGACCTTCTGGGCCGCCGCCTGCGGCGTCGTGACGAGCACGAACTTCGCCTGCGGGAGCAGCTGCGCGAGCGTCATCGACACGTCACCGGTGCCCGGCGGCAGGTCGATGAGCAGGAAGTCGAGCTCGTCCCACGCGACGTCCTCGAGGAACTGCGTCAGCGCCTTGTGGAGCATCGGCCCGCGCCACACGACCGCCTCGTCCTCGGCGATGAAGAAGCCGATCGACATGACCTTGATGCCGTGCGCGGAGAGCGGCACGATCTTCCGCTCGCCGGTGACCTTCGGGCGCTGGCCGCCAAGGCCGAGCATGCGCGGGATCGAGTAGCCCCAGACGTCGGCGTCGAGCACGCCGACCTTCTTGCCGTCGGCCACCAGCGCGGCCGCGATGTTGGCGGTCAGCGACGACTTGCCCACGCCGCCCTTGCCGGAGCCGATGCAGATGATGTTGTTGACCTGCGCAAGCGCGCCCTCCGGGAGCCCGCCGGGCCGGCCGAGCTTGCGCTGCAGGCCGGCCTTCTCCTGGTCGCTCAGGACGTCGAAGCCCACGTTCACGCGCGCGACGCCGTCGAGCGCGGACACCGACTTGACGACGGCGGTCTGGAAGTGGCTCTTGATCGGGCAACCGGGCGTCGTCAGCGACACCGTGACGTCGACGACGCCGGCGTCCTTGATGTCGATCGCGCGGACCATCTCGAGCTCGACGATGTTGCGGCGCAGCTCGGGGTCGATGACGGTCTTCAGGGCTTCGGTGATCTGCTCTCGAGTCGGCACGCATCCAATTGTGGCAGCTAGCCGTGGCCCTTCCGATACCGGAGCAGGTCCGCCCTGTCGTTATCGCCGGACACGCCGATCTCGAGCACCGGGCCGATCCCGCGGGCGTAGAACTTGTACTCGAGCGCCTTCGGCTCGAGCGGGTTGAAGTTCTTGGTGAAGAGGACGTGGGCGAAGTGCCCGTAGGGGACCTCCGCCTGCTCGCGGCGGCTCATGACCTGGGCGCGGTCCTCGGCGTGGCCGGGGTAGTGCTCCTCGCCGTAGCGGCGGCCGACGCGCGGGTGCGCGAGCATCACGATGCCCGCCTTGGCGCCGTCGACGCCGGCCTCCCACGACCCCTTCTTGGACACCGGCTTGCCGTTCTCGAACTCGGTCGTGTCCTCGCCCTGGTACCAGACGTTCCCCCTCCGGTCCTGGGCGTAGTAGTCGAACGTGTCCTCGACGACGGTGCCGTGCTCGGTCGCGCGATCGTGGACGACGAGCACGTCGACGCCGGAGGCGACCCGCTTGGTCCGGTTCGTGACGGCCACGACGATGCGCTGGGGCGTCGCTCCCGGCGCGGTCTCGCGATAGACCCACCGGGTCCCGGGCTTCATCGGCCAGTACGGGTTGTCGATCTTGGTGCTGAAACCCGGCCCGGCGGCGAGGGCCAGCGTGCTGACGAGGGCGGCGAACATGGCCCGACCATATGCGCGTGCGGTGAGACTCTCATGAGAGCCCGCGCCGCGGCCTCGGGAGCCCGCGCCGCGGCCTCGGCGCCTTAAAGACCGACGGCCCGCCACAAGTGGCGAGCCGACGGTTGAGGGAGGAGAGGGTGCTAAATCCACCGAGTTTCAAAGCCCGGCGAATCCTGTCGGCGAGATATGAGGCCGACAGGCTGACCCGAGCGCCGCTCTCCTGGGCGGTGTCGGGGGAAGCTGGGTACTAGACCAGCGCGGTCACGCGGTCCTTCGCGACGGTCGCGATCCGGGTGCCGGTCGCGAGGCCGACCTGGGCAGCGTCCTCGACGCGCTTGGTCACGAGGTTCGTGCGCTGCGTGGCAACGCGCTCGGCGTTGCGGCGGCGGGTGCGCACCGCGCGCTCCAGGCGCGTACGCGCCTTACGCACGTCACGCTCGAGCTGGTTGCGGGCGGTGTTGCCGCGGCGCTCGAAGCGCTTGATGTCCTTGTTGACCTCGCGCTCGGCGGCCTCGCGGGTGCCGAAGCGGTCGACGAGATCGGTCGCGACGCCGACAACGCGGTCGCGCGCCTCGAGGGTCGCGCCGACGTAGACGAGCGCGGCGCGCTCGGCGATCCCGCGGCCCTGGGCAGCGGTCGTCTTCGCGGCCGTCGCGTTGGCCTTGGCGGCGTCGCGCGTACGGTTCTTCGCGGTCGTGCGAGTGCGACGACCAGTCGTCTTGCTGGGCGCCTTGACAGCGGTGCTGCGAGTCGCCGAGCGAGCGGTCGTGCTCTTGCGCGCGGCCGGCTTACGAGCCGTCGAGCGCTTCGCAGGAGTGGTCTTGGTGGTGTTCGTCGTCGTGGCTTCGGCCATGCGATCAGCCCCTTTGGCTTGACCCTAAGGAAGTTTTCTTGAGGTGTTCGTGAACCAGTCTATCCATCGAACACTTGTTTGTAACCCACTCCCTCAGACCTGTTACAGAGCCTACCTGACTTTGTGACGTCTCGCGCGCCATTTCGTGTGAAATAGCGGAGAACGGGCACTCAGTTTGTAACAGATCGAACGCTGGTTCGCTTCGACGTGTGAGCACACGCACACCCGCCGAGGGACGAACTTGCGCATTGAGGGAGGCAGGATCGACCGCCACGCGGGATCGGTGTCGAGTTTTCGTCGCATAGCGACGATTAGCCGACACCAAAGCCCGGGTCGAGAGACGGCGCGCGGAGTCCGCCCTCAGGCCGCGAGCGGCTCGGTCCGGCCCAGCCAGCTGACCGGATCGTCGAGCTCGGCGGGCATGGGGAGAAACTCCGGCCCGGTCCACGCGCGGTTCAAGGCGGCGATCCCGCCGCGGGCGACGACAGCGTCACAGAACGCCTTGCCCTGCTGGTACTGGCGGATCTTCATGTCGAGCCCGATCAGCTTCTCGAGCAGCCGCAGCAGGCCGGAGCGCTCGGTGCGGCGCCGGTCCATCGCCCCGCGCATCGCGTCGAGATCGGTCAACAGGTCGGCGCCGACCGCGTCCATCACGTGCTCGGCGTAGCCCTCCAGGAGCGCCATGAACGCCTGCGCGGTGTCGAGCACTCCGCGCCGCTCCTTGCCGACCGCGACGAACGCGAGTCCCTGCTCGCGCACCTGCTCGAGCACGGCGCGCAGATCGGACAGGTCGGGCAACCGCAGCAGCCCGCGGGGATCGACGTCCAAGGCGCCGAGCAGCTCGGCCACGATCCCTGCGAGGTGCCCGCGCAGCCACGGCACGCCGCCGAACTGGAGCGCGTGCGTGGTCTCGTGCAGCGCCACCCAGCGCAGCAGCTGGTCCGGGTCGGCCTCCAGCGCCGTCGCCGCGTGTGCCAGGTTCGGCGCCACGAACAGCAGCCGCGCCGGCCCGTCGGGCTCCAGAACCGGGAACTCGTACTGACCGAGCACGCGGCCGCCGAGGAAGCCGGAGATCGCGCCCGCCTCGATCGCCAGCAGCGCGCCCGCGGCCGTACCGAGCGGACCGAGCTTGGCGCCGATCCGGTCGGCGACCGGGTCCAGGACGCCGCCGATCCCGAGCAGGTTGGCGTCGATCCACTCCGGGCGGGCGACCGCCTCGGGCGCCGGGAGCGGGGTCAGCGCCTCCAGGCCGGTGTAGGCGGAGACCAGCCGCTCGCTCTCTTCAGCGGGGCCGGACAGCTCCCAGAACGGTGCCGGGTCACCTGCGGGCTGCAGGTTGGCGATACCGCGCGCCACCTGCCCGGCGAGGCTCCAGTCGATCACGTTGTCCAGTCTGGCACGGTCCCCAATTCAGCCAGCCCGGCCTCCGAGCGCGCGGCGACCACGGGCGAGTGGGGCAGCAGGTCGAGCGGAGCGGCGAGCGGGTCGTCGAACGCAGTGAACGCCACCAGCCCGCCGGCCTCGCGCACGATCAGCTGGGCGGCTGCGGCGTCGACCGCGCGACAGCCCTTCAGCGTCAGCATCCCGTCGAACCGCCCGGCCGCGACCTGGCACAGCGCCGCTGCGATCGTGCCGATCGCGCGCAGCCGATGCGCGACCTGCACCAGCCCCTCGGCCGACCGCAGCACCCAGCGCGGGTCGGCGGACTCGAAGCCGACGAGCTCGAGCTTGCCGTCGGATGCCCAGCGCCGTTCGCCGACGCCCGGGTCCAGCCGCACGCCGTTCAACGTGGCGCCGCCGCCGCGGGTGGCGACCCATTCCTCGTCGGGGCCGAAGTCCTGCACGAAGCCGAACACGACGTCGGCCATCGTCGGTCCCTCGGAAACGGCAATCGAGACGCAGTGGTGCGGCAGCCCGCGCTTGGCGTTGAGCGAGCCGTCGATCGGATCGACGACCACGAGCAGGCCGTCGCCGCCGAAGTCGACCGTCCCGCGCTCCTCGCTGATCACGGTGAAGCGGGCGCCCTCGTCATACAGCAGCTGGAGCTCGGCCAACACCGCATCCTCCGCGAGCGCGTCGATCTCCAGCGTGCGATCGCCCCCCTCGCCGCGGGTACCGGTCTCGATGACCCGCTCCGCGATCGTGGTCCTTTCCGCCAGCATCGAGCGCAAGGCGGAGGCCGCACGACGCGAAGCTCCCAGCCAGTCGGGGCTCATTCCCGCCGTATCCTACGAAGGTGCTTGCCCTCAGCCCGCCGCAACGCGCGGCCGTCGAACATCCCGGCGGACCGCTGCTAGTCCTCGGCGGCGCGGGCACCGGCAAGACGACGGTCCTTGCTGAGCGCTTCCTGCACCTGACGGGGGCCGGGGCACCGCCTGAATCACTGCTCGTGCTGTGCCATTCGACCGCGGCGGCGGACGCGATGCGCGCCCGGCTCGAGGATCGCCTGGACGCCGGCTACGAAGAGCTCGCGGTCACGACCTTCCACGGCTTCTGCGCGCGCCTGCTGCACGACGAGGCGCTCGAGGCCGGGCTCGATCCGTTCGCGACGCCGGTGGGAGTCGCCGACCGGCTCGCGCTCCTGCTCGAGCACATCGACGAGCTGCCGCTGCGCCATCACGACCTGCGCGGCAACCCGAGCGCGACGCTCGGCGCGATCGTCCAGCGGATCGACCGCCTCAAGGACGAGCTCGTTTCGGCCGGCGACTACGCGCAGTGGGCCACCGGCCTTCCCGAGGAGCGCAGGCGCGAGCGTGAGTTCGCCGAGCTCTACGCCGCCCACGAGCGCCTGCTTGCCGACGCCGGGACACTCGACGTCGGCGATCTCGTGTTACACGCGTTCCGTATCTTGCGGACGAACGCGCGCGTGCGGGAGCGGCTCGCCCGCCGCCAGCGCCACGTGCTCGTCGACGAGCTGCAGGACGCGACCTTCGCCCAAGGGCTGCTGTTGCGGCTGCTTGCCGCCGGACCCGGAGCCCCCGTCACCGCGGCCGCGGACGACGACCAGTCGATCCACCGCTTCCGCGGCGCCGCGACCAAGAACATCCACGACTTCCGCGCCGAGTGGCCGAACGCGACGGTCATCGAGCTGGAGGAGTCGCATCGCTGCGGCGCGGAGATCGTGCGCGCCGCCCATGCCGTCGTCGCGCCGGTCGCGGATCGCCTCGACACGGAGCTGCACGGCGAGGCCGGCGGAGTCGTGGCCTTCTGGCGCTGCGCGTCCGAGCGCGCGCAGGCGCAGGCCGTCGCCGCCGAGGTCGAGCGGCTGGTCGCGCGCGAGGACGTCGCGCCCGAGGACGTGTGCGTGCTGGTGCGCTCGGTGCGGAGCGAGGGCCAGGCCGTCGCCGTCGCCTTCGAGGAGCGCGCGGTCCCGTACCGGCTGTCGGGCGCGTCGGCCTTCTTCCAGCGCGCCGAGGTGCGGGACCTGCTCGCATGGCTGCGGCTGCTCGTCGACCCCGGCGATGCCGGGGCGGTCGTGCGCGCGCTCGCGCGGCCGCCGGTGGAGCTGCGGGCCATCGACCTCGCGCGCGTGACGCAGATCGCCCGCCGCCGCAAGCTCGACATGGTGGCGGCGCTGGCGGCCGCGCTGGAGTCGCCGCAGATCCCGCCCGAGGCGCGCGAGCGGATCACGCAGTTCCTGCGGCTGCACCGTGCTGCCGCCGCGGCGATCGACTCCACCCGCCCGGACCTCTACGTCCACCGGCTGGTCGAGCGGCTCGGCCTGCGCCGGCAGCTCCTGTTCGCGGCGTCGACCGAGGTGGTCGAGCGGCTGCAGAACCTGGCTCGCTTCGCCGAGCTCGCGGCCGACTACGCGCACCGGTCGCCGCAGGCCACGGCGCGCGACTTCGCGCGGTCGATCGCCGCCGTCGCCGAGGCCGGTCTCCGTGAAGAGGAGGCCGCCGGAGAGCGCCCGCACGGCGTCCACGTGATGACCATGCACGCGGCCAAGGACCGCGAGTTCGACCACGTCTACGTGCTCGGATTGATGGCCGCGCGGATGCCCGGGCCGCGCCGGCGCGCACTCGAGCCGATCCCCGACGCCCTGATCAAGGAGGCCGTCCCGTCGGACAGCAAGGCCGTCCACGCCGCCGAGATGCGGCGCCTGCTGCACGTCGCGATGACGCGCGCGCGCCGGCGGCTCGTGCTCGCGTTCCCGGAACGCTCCGAGCGCGGCGCGCTGCAGCAGCCGTCGCCGTTCGCCGAGGAGGCGCGCGCGGCCGTCGGCGGCGAGTGGGAGACGCGCGAGGAGGAGCTGTTCGGGCCGGCCGAGACGCTGCAGTCGACGTTCCGGATGCTGCGCGACGAGCTGCTGACCACCGTCGCGCAGGTCGGCGGCCGGCTCGGCGAGCTGCGCTTCGACACCGACCTCGACGTCTCGCACGCGGTCGTCCGCTACCTCGAGCTGGTCAAGCTCGCGGCGCTGCTCGAGCGCACGCGCGCGGGCGAGCAGGACGTCGGCGACCTGCTGCCGGAGATCAACGCGCGACTGCTGCAGGCGGTGACCGGCGAGCAGCGCGAGATCTTCGAGACGTCAGCGCTCGACGAGTACCTGCTCGACGCCGAGCGCGACGAGAAGCTGCGCGCCCGGGCGGTCGCGCAGCGCTCGGAGCCGTCGCTGGAGACGTTCCTCCCCAAGCGCGGCGACGGCCTCGCGCTCAGCGCCTCCGACATCGAGACGTACCGGACGTGCCCGCTCAAGTACAAGTTCGCGCGCGTCTTCCGGATCCCGTCAGAGCCGACGATGAACCAGCGGTTCGGGATCCTCGTGCACCAGGTCCTCGAGCGGTACCACGCGGCCGAGTCGGCCGGCCTGCCGACGCTGCTGAATCTGCTGGAAGCCGGTTGGCGGCGCGGCGGCTTCGGCGACTCCGAGGAGGAACGCCAGTTCCGCGCCAAGGCCACCGCGGCGCTCGTGACCTACCACGACCGCTTCCGCGACGAGGACGCCGAGCCGGTGTGGTTCGAGCGCTCGTTCCAGTTCCGCATGGGGCCACACCTGCTGCGCGGGCGCGTCGACCGCGTCGACAAGCTCCCCGACGGCGGCTACGAGCTGATCGACTACAAGACCGGCCGCCCCAAGAGCGCAGCCCAGCTGCGCAACGACATCCAGCTGTCCCTGTACGCGATCGGCGCGCGCGAGGCGTGGGAACTGGAGGCCGCCCAGCAGGCGTACTACTACGTGCTCGACGACGCCAAGGTCCCGGTCCCGCGCTCCGACGAGGACCGCGACTGGATCACCGAGACCGTGTTCGAGGTCGCCGACGGGATCCTCGGCCAGGGCTTCGAGCCGACCCCGAGCTTCGCCGCCTGCTCAATGTGCGACTACCGGATCGCCTGTCCCGCCGCCGAGCGTTAGCGCGACCGACCGCTCCCACAGCTCAGCGGCGAGTCGATCGTCCTGCGCCTGCGCGCTCGGCTCGACCGGGTTGCCCTTCTCCAGGTACGCGCCGCGGAGCTGCGCGCCCTGCGCGTCGAGCGCGAGCGTCACCAGCGGCTTGGCGCCGGTCTTCGGGCCGGCCAGGAACGGTCCGATCACGGTCAGGCTCGCGCGCGCGAGCAGCCCGTCGTTCTTGCCGAAGCCGGTGCGGATCACGCCCGGGTGGAAGCAGTTGGCGTGGAGGTCGGGCTCGCGGCGCTGCAGCTCGCGGGTGAAGAGGATGTTGCAGAGCTTGGTGGTGCCGTAGACGCTCATCGCCTTGAAGCGGCCGTCCTCGCTCTGCAGGTCGTCGAGGTCGAGCAGCCCGCCGCGGTGGGCATCGCTCGAGGTCGTCACCACTCGCGCGCGCGACTCGGCGAGCCGGTCGCGCAGCAGGCTCGTGAGCAGGAACGGCGACAGGTGGTTGAGCGCGAACGTCTGCTCGAAGCCGTCGGACGTCACGTGGCGCGACGTGAACATGGCGCCGGCGTTGTTGGCCAGCACGTCGATGCGCGGGTAGCGCTCGAGCAGCTCGCCGGCCAGCCGGCGGACGTCGCCCATCTGCGCGAGGTCGGCCACGTGGCCGTGCGCGCCGGCCTCCTCAGCCACCTCTTGGACGCGATCGGCATCCCGGCCGACGACCGCGACCTCGGCGCCCCGCCGGGCCAGCTCGACCGCCGCCGCTCTGCCGATCCCCCGGGTCGCACCGGTGAGGATCACGGTGGGCATGACCGCCACGGTAGCGATCTGCGGGCTTCCCGAGGCGAGGTCTGCGGCACTCTCCGGTAGGCGCCACGCGCGCGAAGGAGGACGGTAAGTGCGAGATGCGCACCAATCTCGCCGCCCGCGCCGGGCGCTGGAGCGCCCAGCATCGCCGCAAGGCGATCGTCGGCTGGTTTGTGTTCGTCATCCTCGCGTTCGTCGGCGGCGGGGCCGTCGGCCTGCACACGCTGTCGGATGTCGACGCCGGGAACGGCGAATCGCAGCGCGCCGACCGCGCCATCGAGGCCGCGGACTTCCCCGAGTACGCCGAGGAGCAGGTCTTGGTCCAGGGCGCCGGGGAGGTGCGCGGCGATCCCGCCATGCGCATCGCGGTCCGCGACGTGATCGCCCGCCTCGGGCGCGTGCCGCACGTGTTCGACGTCCAGTCGCCGCTGACGATCGGCCACAGCGGCCAGATCTCCGCCGACGGCCGCTCTGCGCTGGTCACGTTCAAGCTCGCCGGCAACGACGATCTCGCCCAGGAACGCGTGGACGCCACGCTGGCCGCCACCGCAGCGGCACAGCGCGCCAACCCGACCGTGCGCGTAGAACAGTTCGGCGACGCGAGCGTGAACAAGGCGATCATGGACTCGGTCACGCACGACTTCCACAAGGCCGAGGTGACGTCGATCCCGGTGACGCTCGTGATCTTGCTGATCGCGTTCGGCTCGCTCGTCGCTGCCGGCATCCCGCTGCTGCTCGGACTCACCGCCGTGATCGCCGCGCTCGGGCTGCTCGGCCCGATCAGCCAGGTGATCCCCGTCGGCGACCTCGTCTCGGCGGTCGTGCTGCTGATCGGGCTCGCGGTCGGCGTCGACTACTCGCTGTTCTACCTGCGGCGCAAGCTCGAGGAGCGTGATCGCGGGTGCGCGGGCGACGAGGCGCTGCAGACCGCTGCCGCCACGTCCGGCCGTGCCGTGCTGATCTCCGGCATGACGGTGATCATCGCCATGTCCGGCATGCTGCTGGCCGGCAACGCGGTCTTCACGTCATTCGCGATCGGGACGATCACCGTGGTCGCGGTCGCGATGCTCGGCTCGGTCACCGTCCTGCCGGCGCTCCTCGCCGCACTGGGCGACCGTGTGGAATGGGGGCGCGTCCCGTTCATGGCGAAGCGCCGCCACCGGGGCGACTCGCGGGTGTGGGGCGCGGTCCTGGACCGCGTGCTCCGCCGGCCCGCGCTCTCGCTGCTGCTCGGGCTCGCGGCGCTCGGCGCCCTGGCGATCCCGGCGCTCGGGATGCACACGATCAGCCCGGGCGCGTCGGGCCTGCCGCGCAACCTGCCGATCGTGCGCACCTACGACCGGATCCAGGCCGCGTTCCCAGGCGGTGCGATGCCGGCGATGGTCGTGGTCCGCGCCGGTGACGTGACCACCCCGGCAGTGCAGCACGGCATCCGCGCGATGATCGCCCGCGCCCGCATCACGGGGCCCGAGACGATGACGGTCAGCCCTGACCGGACCGTCGCGGTCGTGACGCTCCCGCTACCGGGCAACGGCACCGACGCCGTGTCGGTGGCGGCGCTCGACAACCTGCGTGGCTTCGTGGTCCCCGCCACGATCGGGCGTGTGGCCGGCACGGAGACCGGCGTGAGCGGCATCACCGCATTGTCGACCGACTTCAACGACGTCATGCAGGCGCGGCTGCCGTTGGTGATCGCGTTCGTGCTCGCCGTGGCGTTCGTGCTGCTGTTCGTCACGTTCCGCTCGATCGTCATCCCGGTCACGGCCATCCTGCTCAACCTGCTGTCGGTGGCCGCGGCCTACGGCGTCGTGAAGCTGATCTTCCAGGACGGCAACCTCGAGTCCGTGCTCGGGTTCCGGTCGATCGGCGGCGTCATCTCATGGCTGCCGCTGTTCCTGTTCGTCGTCCTGTTCGGGCTATCGATGGACTACCACGTGTTCATCCTCACGCGCATCCGCGAGGCGGTCGACTCCGGGATGACCACGGAGACGGCCATCAGCCACGCGATCAAGTCGACGGCCGGGGTGATCACGAGTGCGGCCGTCGTGATGGTCGCGGTGTTCTCGATCTTCGCCACGCTCGGCATGATCGAGTTCAAGCAGTTCGGCGTGGCGCTCGCCGTGGCGGTGCTGGTCGACGCGACGGTCGTCCGCGGTGTGCTGCTGCCGGCGGCGATGAAGCTGCTGGGGCCGTGGAACTGGTACGCGCCGCGGTGGAGCGTCCACCGCCCACGGCGCCGCGCGCGCGCGGTCTGACTGGACCAGCGGCGCGAGCGATCACCGCAACCGCGTCTTCGACCGGCGGCAGCGCGCGGATCTCGTCGGCGAGGGTGGCCGCCGCCTGGCGGTAGCGGGGCTCGGTGAGCAACTTCTCGACGTCGGCGGCGAGGTCCTCCGCGACGATCCCGGCGCCCGCCTCGGCGACGCGGTCGGCGTTGGCCGGGCCGTCGACGAACAGCGGCACGAACGCCTGCGGCACGCCGGCGGCAAGGGCGTTCAGCGTCGAGCCCGAGCCGCCGTGCCCGACCATCGCGGCGGCGCGCGACATCACCTCGCCCTGCGGCGCCCAGCGCTGCACGGTGACGGACGGCGGCAGCGGGCCGAGCTCGGCCGGGGCGCGCCGGTCACCGATCGTGACGAGCGTGCGCACGGGCAGATCGGCGAGCGCGTCGATCGCCTCGCGATAGACGCCGGGGAAGTGCTCCGACACCGGCGCTTCGGAGCCGAAGCTGACGTAGACGAGGTCCTCTTCACGGCGCGGGACAACATCGGTGCGGAAGCGCAGCGCTTCGTGCTCCGGCTCGTCCGGCCAGCGCGGCGCACGCGTGAGCAGCGGCGAGTCGAGCAGCCGCTCGGGCGCGACGTTGAGCGCGGTCGCGGCGAACTGGGCGAACATGACGTCGCCGTCGATCTGCGACGTGAGGTGCACGCCGACCCGCACCTGGGGCACGCCGTAGTAATCAGCCGCGAGCAGCGATGCGTACTCCATCGTCTCGCGCACGATCACGTCGGGCATCCACTCGGCGACGATCGACAGCATCCCGGGCAGCGCCGTGCGCGCGTGGATGCCGACGAACAGGTCCTGCACGACATGCTGGACGGTCGCCTCGTGCGCCCACACCGGCGCAAACGCGGCGTCGATCACGTCGGCCGGCGCCTCCGGTACGGCGCGGAGCGGGAGCCCGGCGCGGGCGACCAGCCCGCCCACCGAGCGCGGGCCGGCGACGACGACCTCGTGACCGGCGCGGCGGCAGGCCTGGGCGAACGGCACGAGCGGCCCGAAGTGCCCGGCGCCGCGGGTCGTGGCGAACAGGACGCGCATGTAGACGAGGACGGCCGCCGCCCCCGATCTATTCCAGGCGGTTCAGCCGGCCTGGCCGGGCCCGCCGCGCTGGCGGAGGAAGCGCTGGAACTCGCGTGCGAGGACATCGCCGGACGGGAGCTGCGAGAGGTCGGTCGGACCCTCTTCCTCGTCGGCGGCGCGCTCGAGCCGTTCGACGAACGCCTGCACCTCGGGATCGAGCTCGACCGCGCGGGTGACCTGGCGCTCGTAGTCGACCGCCGCGGTCTCGAGATCCTGCGCGTCGACCGTGACGCCGACGAGGCTCTCGAGCCGCCGCAGGATCGCCAGCGCGCCCTTCGGATTGGGCGCGACCGCCACGTAGTGCGGCACCGCCGCCCACAGCGAGGCGGACGGCATCCCGGCCTCGGCGCAGGCGTTCTGCAGGACGCCGACGATCCCGGTGGGGCCCTCGTAGGTGGGTGGCTGCAGGCTCAGCCGCTCGACCAGCGCCGAGTCGGACGCGAACGCGGTGACCGACACGGGCCGCGAGTGGGGCACGTCGGCGAGCAGCGCGCCGAGGGTCACGACGAGCTGGACGCCCAGCGCCTCGGCAAGCTCGATCACCTGGGCGCAGAACTCGCGCCAGCGATACGACGGCTCAGGCCCGGTGAGGATCACCAGATCGCGTGGCGCGCGCGGGATGCGGGCCTCGTAGACCTCCCACTCCGGCCACTCGATCGCGCGTGTGGTTCCCTCGGCCAGCTTGACCAGTGGGCGGGTCGCCTGGAAGTCGACGTACTGCTCCGGATCGATCGTCGCGAACCGCGACGCGTCGAGCGACGCGCCCATGAAGGAGATCGCGGAGGTCGCCGCCTCACCGGCGTCGTTCCATCCCTTGAAGGCGCAGACCAAGGCGGGGGCCCGGAGGCCATCGGGACGGCGTTCCCAGCGCAGTGGCTGCACCCATCCACCGTAGCGAGTCGCCGTCCGATGCTGCGGCCATCATCGGGTGCGTGCTGACCGCAGACGCGCCCACCATCGCGACCTTGCGCGCCGGCGACGAGGTCGACGGCGTGTTCGCGTGCGCGCGCAAGGACCGGTTGCAGGCGCGCTCGGGGCTGCCCTATCTCGCACTCGAATTGCGCGACCGCAGCGGCGCCATCCAGGCGCGCGCGTTCCGCGACGCCGACCTGCTGTCCGGCCGCTTCGAGCGCGGTGATCTCGTGCTCGTGCGCGGGCGCGTGGAACGGTTCCGCGACGAGCTGCAGGTCGAGCTGCGGTCGATCGAACGTGCCGACGCGGCTGACCCGGCGGCGTTCCTTCCGGTCGCCTATCGCGACCTCGACGAGCTCGACGGCTTCCTCGAGCATCTCGCGCGCGAGGTGCATGACCCGGCGTATGCCGCGCTGCTGCAGCGGCTGCTCGACAACGCCGAGCTGCGCGCCGCCTGGCGGCGCGCGCCGTGCACGCGCGGCGGCCACCACGCCTACCTCGGCGGACTGCTCGAGCACACCGTCGCCGTGGCGACGCTGGCGCTCGAGACGTGCACTCTGCATCCGCGTCTGAACTCGGACCTGCTGATCTGCGCCGCGCTCGTGCACGACCTCGGCAAGACGCGCGAGTTCACGTACGGCGCCGCGATCGAGCTGTCCGAGGAGGGCCGCCTGCTCGGGCACCTCGTGCTCGGCCAGCAGCTGCTCGAACCGCGCATGGACGGGCTCGACGCCGAGCGCCGACTGGCGCTCCTGCACTGTGTGCTCTGCCACCACGGGCCGGACGCCGCGCCCAACCGCCGCTTCGGGTCGCCCGAGGCGCTCGCGCTCTACCGGCTCAACGCGCTCGACGCGAGCGTCAAGGGCGCGCTCGAGCACGGCCTTCCGTAGCGCAACTGGTAGGTTGCGCGTCATGCGCATCCTGGTTCTTGGCGGGACCGTCTTCCTCGGTCGCCACGTCGCAGCCGCCGCGCTCGCGCGCGGCCATGACCTGACGCTGTTCACCCGCGGCGTCCACGGCACGGATCTGTTCCCGGACGCGACGCGGCTCGTCGGCGATCGAGCCGGCGACCTGTCGGCGCTCGAGGTGGGCGAGTGGGACGTGGTGATCGACACGTCGGGCTTCCAGCCCGAGCACGTAGGCCGCCTGTGCGAGCTGCTCGCCGACCGCATCGGCCACTACGTGTTCGTCTCCAGCTGCAACGCCTATCCGGGCTGGCCGCAGGAGCACGTCGACGAGGACTCGCCGACCTGGCAGACCGACGACGATGAGTACGGGCCGCAGAAGGCGGCCAGCGAGCGGGCGGCCGAGGCGGCGCTGCCCGGCCGGTTCGCGACCGTGCGGGCCGGACTGATCTGCGGACCGCACGACAACGTGTTCCGGCTCCCGTGGTGGGTGAAGCGGATCGCGGCCGGCGGACGCGTGCCCGCCCCGGGCGATCCGGCGCAGGCGGTGCAGCTCGTCGACGCCCGCGACCTCGCGGAGTGGATGCTCGACCTCGGCGAGCAGCGCATCGCGGGCGCGTTCAACGGGACGTCCCCCGCCCGCACGCAGACGATGGGCGAGCTGCTCGAGGCGGCGGTGGCCGCGACCGGGTCGGGCGCCGAGCTCGTCTGGATCGCCGACGAGCGCCTGAAAGAGGCCGAAGCGCAGCCATGGGTGGAGCTCCCGCTGTGGATCCCCGCGGCGCAGTTCCCGGGCACCTGGACGATCGCCACCGAGCGCGCGCAGGCGTCCGGTCTGCGCTGCCGGCCGCTCGCCGAGACGGTCGCCGACGTCTGGGCGTGGCTGCGTGACGGCGGCGAAGCCGAGCTCGATGAATGGCGCTCCGAGCACCGCCCGCCGCCGATGCCGGCGGCTCGCGAGAACGCTCTTCTGGGTATCTGACGCTAGATTGGCAATACGTCTGAGTTGGCCGGGCAGGGGGCTTGGTCAGCGCAGAAACAACGACGTCCCACTTACGGGAGGCAATATGCGACGTCTTCATGTGTCGCTGCTCGCCGTCTTGGCGTGCGCGTTGGTCGTCGTCCCGGCCGCTCAGGCGTCCAGGCTGAAGGCCAAGGCTGTCGCGCAGGACAAGGCGGCGGTGCAGCGGTATTGGACCGCGGAGCGCATGCGCAACGCGCACTCCGCCGACCGGACGCTGTCCGGCACGTTCGCGCCTGCGGCGAAGCCGAAGAAGAAGGCGCTGGCGGCCGCTCAGCAGGTCCCGCCGCCCTACACGTCTCAGCCGACGAGCACCAACGGCAAGGTCTTCTTCACCGAGCACGGCCTCAACTACGTGTGCTCCGGCACCGCGCTGCTGAGCGGTAACAAGAGCGTGGTGTGGACCGCCGGCCACTGCGTCAACGACGGCGCCGGCACGTTCGTGACGAACTGGGCCTTCGTCCCCGCGTACGCCGACGGCAGCGCGCCGTACGGCACGTGGACCGCGCGCACGCTGCTCACCACGAGCGGCTGGAATGCGAGCGGTGACTTCTCGTACGACAACGGTGCGGCCGTGGTCAACACGAGCGGCGGGCAGTCGCTGACCGACGTGGTCGGCGGAGTCGACCCGACGTTCAACTACCCGCGCCAGCAGACCTACGTGTCGCACGGCTATCCGGCGGCCCCGCCGTTCAACGGCGAGCGGCTGTACACCTGCACGTCGCCACTGCAGTACGACGACACGTCGGCCAACCCGCCGACGATGGGCATCGACTGCGACATGACCGGCGGCTCGAGCGGTGGCGGCTGGACCGTCAACGGCAGCCTGGAATCCGTCAACTCGTACGGCTACTCGACGCTGCCGAACGTGATGTTCGGCCCCTACCAGGGCACGGTCTCGCAGAGCCTGTACACGCAGGCTTCGTCAGGCTAAGCGCCGTAGGGCAGGCGGGCCTGGAGCGTGGTCCCGCCGCCCTCGGGACTGATGATGGCGAGCGTTCCATCGAGCGCTTCGACCCGGTGGCGCAACCCGGTCAGGCCACTTCCGGCCGGGTTCGCGCCGCCGGCGCCGTTGTCGGCGATCTCGATCGTCAGCGCGTCGTTGGAGTCGCGGATCGTGACGAGCGCGCGCGCCTCGGGCCCCGCGTGCTTGGCGGCGTTGGTGATCGATTCGGCGACGACGAAGTAGGCCGCGGTCTCGACGACCGGTGGCGGGCGGCGTTCGACTTCCGCATCGACGGTCGTCTTGATCGGCGCACGCGCAGCGAGCGCCTCGACGGCTGCCGGTAGGCCGCGGTCGGCGAGCACAGGCGGGGCGATCCCGCGCGCGAGGTCGCGCAGCTCGGCGATCGCGGCGCTCGCCTCGCCGCGCGCCTCGCGGACGAGCTGCGCGGCCTCTGGGTGGTCCTCGAGCCGCGCCTCGGCGCGCCCGAGCTGCATCGTCAGCGCCACCAGCCGCGCCTGTGCGCCGTCGTGCAGGTCGCGCTCGATCCGCCGCAGCTCGTGGGCCTGCACATCGAGCGCGCCGCGGCGCGTGCGCGTGAGCTCGCCCACGCGCTCGACGAGCTCCTCCTCGTGCGGGCGCCAGAAGATCCCGGCCATCGCGGCGTGCAGCCCGAGCAGCGCCGCGAACACCGTGATCGGGATCAGCGGCCAGAAGAAACCGAAGCCGGCGAATGCCCAGATCAGGATCAGCGTGCCGCTGATCACGCCGGAGATGGCCGCGTGCGTAGCGATCGCGCGAGCCCGGCGTGACTTCACCTGCGACGCTCCGAACAGCGCCGCGTGCAGGCCCATCGGGATCGCGAGGCCGAGCCACACCCACATCGGCCAGAAATAGCCCCCGCCGGTCGCCGCCCACAGCAGCGTCACCGCCATGACGACGATGCCCGATACGGTGGCCTGGACCGCGAGTCGCTGGTGGGCGCGGCGCATGGGCGCGATCATACGTGGAAAGCTCGCTTGACATTTCCTCGATGTAAAGCTAGCTTTACGTGCTCGAATGCAGAACGACGTACGTGAGCTACGCACCGCGCGCGGGCTCTCCCAGCAGGAGCTCGGCGAGGCGATGGACGTGTCGCGCCAGACGATCAACTCGATCGAGAAGGAGCGCTACACCCCGTCCCTGCCGCTCGCCATCGCGCTCGCTCGCTACTTCGATCGAACCGTCGAGGAGGTCTTCCATGCCAACGGCAACCAGTAAGCCGCTCTATCGCCACCGCTGGTGGATGCCGGCGTTCTCCCTCTTCCTGGGCACCTTGATGCTGGTCGCCTTCTGGCTCGGCGACAACATCACCGAAGGGCTCATCTCGTTCGGCATCATGGCCGCGCTCGCCGCCGGCATCCTGGTGTTCGGCCGCAGCGAGACCGTCCGCGGGCTCAGCGGCCCTGGCCGCGACGAGCGCTGGCAGAAGATCGACATCCACGCCACCGCGCTCACCGGCATGGTGCTGATCACCGTGATCATCGGCGCGTTCCTCGTCGAGGTCGCACAGGGCGAGGACGGTCAGCCCTGGTCACAGCTCGGCGCCGTCGGCGGGATCGCCTACATCGTCTCGGTCGCCGTCCTCCGCGCGCGCTCCTGACGTCCTCCTTCCGGATGACGGTGCGTCGTCCTGGAGGCGCGGCACAGATCGTCCTGCAGGGCGGCAGAAGATCGGCACGACGGCCGACGACGGACGACGTCGCGGCCGGGAGGCTCCTGGAGTCGGATTCAACCCTTCCCCCAGGAGCCAGGAATGGCCTACGCCGGACAGACCATCAGCAACCCCGTCAGCGGTGAGCGCATCACCTTCATGCAGACCGCCCACGACACGGACGGCGAGCTGCTCGAGTTCGAGCTCGAGCTCACCCCGGACGGCAGCGTCCCCGGTGCACACGTGCACCCCGAGCAGGAGGAGCGCTTCCACGTGCTCGCCGGCCGGATGAAGTTCCGCCGCGGCTTCCGCCGCATCGTGGCCGAGGCGGGCGAGACCGTCGTCGTCCCCGCCGGCACCGTCCACAAGTTCGAGAACGCCGGCGACGACGTCGCCCGCTGCCGCGTCGAGGTCGTTCCCGCACTCGACATGGAGCACCTGCTCGAGACGACCGTCGAGCTCGCGCTCGAGGGCAACGTGATGCGGTCGGGCATGCCCAAGCCGCTGCACCTGGCGCTGTTCGTCGCGCGCTTCCGCCGCGAGGTCAAGGCGCCGTTCCCGCCGGCCTGGGTCGTGCGGATCCTCATGGCCCCGCTCGCCGCGCTCGGCCGCGCCCGCGGGCACGCGGAGCGCTACGCCGCGGCGGCGGCTGCTTAGGCTCCAGTACTGGAGCGGCACGGGGCTGGTGCCCCATCCGGTCTTCAAAACCGGCAGGCGGCCGTAGCCCGGTCGTTGGTAGGTTCGATTCCTGCGCCGCTCCGTTACGCGTTGATGGCCACCTCTGGCTCGGACGTCCGGCGCTCGCCGCCCAGCTTCCCGAGCACGCCCGCGAGCCTGACCGACAGCGCTCCGAGCAGGGCGCCGCAGACGAGCGAGACGAACACGCTCACGAGCACGGCGGTCCATGACATCGACAGCAGGCCGCCGAACGCGCCGGTGCCGGCCGCCAGCGGCTTGTTCGTGATCGCCGCGACGATCGCCTCGGCGGTATGTGGTCCCTTGCCCCCCGGTACGAAGTTGTCCAGCCCGGTGGCAATCCACCAGAAGAACACCGAGGCGTAACAGAAGAACGCCGGGGCCGGCGCGAACCGGTCGTCCTCGACCACGGTCGAGAGCGCGACCAGCCCGGCGGCGGTGATCCCGATCCACAGCGCCACAGTCCGGCGAATCGGCGAACATCGGGCCGAACACCATCGCGATCCCGGCGGCGATCGTGCCGGTCACCGCCGCGGTGATGGTCTTGCCGAGCGCGACGTTGTTCGCGCCGAGCATGAAGTACAGGCCCCACGCGACGAACAGCGCCGGCAGGACCAGATGGAGGTCCTGCGGCAGCCCGTACGCGGCGAACACGCCGTCCTGGACCGTCACCCAATGGAAGGTGAAGTTCAACGCGACCTCGGACGCGAGGAACGCCAGTAGACCGATTGACACGGTGAGCGGTACGACCGCCTTCAACCGAGAGGCCATGCTCTCCTCCTCGTGTTGGCCCGCGCGCGACGCGCGGTCAGGCCTGCCGAGTATCAGAGAGCAGTGACGGCGCGCCAGAAACCGTCGAGAATTCGTAGATCCTGGGACTCGGGAGACTCAGCTCTCGGCGAGCTTGGAGTCAAGAAGGAAGACCTCGGCAGCCGCATCTGGTGCGACGTGGTTGGCGCTCATGAACGCGTTCACGCTGCACGCCGTCAGCCGCTCGACCACCGCGACCAGATCGTCGCGCATCGTCTCCTGGAAGGTGCGGCGCAGTTGCAGCACCTCGGCATGCCTGCCGGCGTCGACCAAGCTCTGCTCGGCCTTAGTCAGACCGTCCTGCAGGATCACGACGACCGTCTCACCGTCGATCGTTGTCCGCGCCCTGGTCGGCCCTCTCCCCGTGTGCTCGGAGAAGACGTGGACCACTGCGGTGGATATGGCGGCGGCAATTCGGCCCTGATCGTCGCGGGAGGAACCGTCGCTGGACGTGGTGGGCATTGCGCCCCAGTTCTCGCTCCCCTCAAAGGCAAGGTCGCGCGCGAGGCGGAGAGAAACGAGAAGTACCCAACGGCGAGGTCATCATTCTATCCCTGGGTGCCTGGTACCGTGGCTTCTAGCAGGGAGCCTCAGCCCCGACGCGGCCCGGTGAGACGACAGCCCTCAGCCCCGACGCGCCGCTCCTGATCCTCCGCACACCACGGAAACTCCTCCGACGGTCTCCGACGAACGAGAACGCGAGAGGAGGGTCCAGGAGGCGGCCATGTCCACCACCGATAGCCCGAACGGCGCGCCACGCAGCCGCGCTGCGCCGGCCGCTCCTGACCGTGAGCGGAACGCCGCGATCGAGCTCGGCTCCGAGACCTCCGGGCTTCAGCCCGCGACCCCGAGCCGGCGGGCCGGCGATGCACCGATCCATCAGTTCGGCAAGCTCGCCGAGATCGCCCTTCCCACCGGCTCCAGCGCACCCGGCGCCGCCAGGATGGTGGTCGCCCACTGCCTGACCGGGCTCGTATCGCAACAGATCCTGCTCGACGCGCAGCTGCTCGTCAGCGAAGTCGTCACCAACAGCCTGAGGCACGGCGCCCTCAGCGAGGGTGACACCGTGCTCGTCCGCGTGTACGTCGCGGCTGACAGCGTGCGGCTCGAGATCGTGAATCCGGGCACTGCCGGCGTTGTCAGCGCACGACACCCGGACCAGCAGCCCCGCGGCGGCGGCTTCGGCCTCGACCTTGTCGACCGCCTGACCGCCAGCTGGGGTGTGAGGCGAAACGGTGGTACCAACGTGTGGTTCGAGATGGGACGCGCCTGAGCCATGCCATTCACCGCGAGCCAGATCGATGAAGTGCGGCGCACGGCCGACGGCCCTGATGGACGCGTCTATGACGTCGAGCTGCCGTATCGCCGCCTAGGGCGCTGCCGCATGTCCGACGCGGTCGCCGCCGTCATCGGAACCGAGGGCGCGGACGTCGCCGTTGCGCTCTCCAGCTACGAGGCGCGCAACGGAAAGCACGGCACGGCTTCGGAGCTCCTCGGGGCCGGGGTGAATCTCGGCGTCGAAGACGCACCCGCTCGCGTGTGACCGGGCTCCCCGGACCCGCGGGATGGTCTCGTGAGACGCGCTAGAGGCGTCGCGAGGACCAGAGGATCGCGGCGAGCGCCACCGACACGATCGACACCACCAGGCCGATCAGCCAGCCCTGGGAATCCTGCGAGGTCATGATCGCGGCGATGACTACACCGATTCCGATGATCCCGGCGGTGGCCACGAGCCGCATCAGCGGCGCCTCGAGCGGCAGCCGCTTCCCGCGGCTCGGGATCATCACGCCCGGCCGCTGCTCTGCCCCGGCTCGTTGCTCCTCCCGTGCCACACGCCGTGCGTCGCGCTCTGGGTCGGACTGCCCCTCGCCGTTGCCCGGGGTCATCGCGGACACGCGGCCAGGATAGTCCACGCGCGCGGCTAGACGCGGTCCAAGAAGGTGTACGCGGCGGTCGGACCGGACTGCATCCACTCGGAGAGGCCGTAGCGACACGTGCTGCCGTCGTCGGCGTCCGCGTCGATCGTCTTCGGCGGGCGGCCTTCCACGACCTCGACCTCGATGCTCCGGCCCGCGAGCGGCCCGCCCGCGAGCACGGCCAGGATCGTCGGCCCGGGATCGCGCGCCCGGGCCGCGACCGGGCTCGGCAGCTTCGGCTCCGGCGCCCGTGTAACGGTGGGCTCGGCGCGCGGCCCGGCGTCGGCGAACGGATGCGCGTCATACCGGACGAAGCGCTCGAGCTGTGGGTAGAACTCGCTGGTGGTGACGGGCCGGCGGGCGAAGTGGGCCAGCGGCTCCTCGCCCTGCACGCCCTGCCCCGGCTGCCGCATGGCGATGCGGACCTCGTCCGCATCGATCTCGATCACGTTGTAGGACGGCGGCATCGTGCCGCGCACGCGCAGAGTCGAGACCGTACCCGAGTGCACCACGCGGACTCCCGAGATGCTCCATACGTAGGGCACGTGGCGGTGGCCGGACAGCACGAGGTCGACCTCGAGCTCGCGCAGGATCGCCATCACATCGCCGGCGTCCCGAAGGTTGTTGACATCACGGCCCGTGCCGGGGACGGCAAGGATGTGGTGATGGATGACGACGATGCGAGGTCCGTCGGTCCAGTCACGGAGCGCGGCGTCGAGCCAGCCGTAGTGCTCGCGCCCGACCTCGCCCTCATCGACGTCGGGCTTGGTCGAGTCGATCGCCACCACCCTGGCATGACCCCCGGCAACCGGCACCGTGGTTATCGAATCGCGAGCACCGAAGAAGTCCTCGAAGTGGCGATAGCCGACGTTGCGGGCGTCGTGGTTGCCCATCGTCACCACGACGTTGCGACACGCGAGCTCGTCCAGGAACTCCCGGCACCGCTCGAACTCGCCGCGATAGCCCTCCATCGTCAGATCGCCCGCGACCACCACGAGGTCCGGTGCTAACTCGTTGGTCTCGGCGATTGCGGCGTGCAGCAGCTCGGGACGGAACAAGCCCGCACCGACGTGCAGGTCGGACATCTGGACGATCCGCATCAGGCAACCAGTATCGCCGGTGGGCGCCGGGGCGTATGGTGAATGAAGACATGTTGCACCCGCGCATCGACATCTCGCGTGACCTCGAGGGCGAGCCCATCGTGCTGGCGTGCTTCGACCTCGGCGGGGCGGAGATCACGGCGGCGGCGCACGCGGTCGCCGCGATGGCGGCCGAGCGGTTCCGTATGGCGGACATGTCGGTCGACGATGTGCTCGAGCTCCGCGAGTTGACGGCCCTCGCCGACGAGCTCGCCGGCCAGGACCCGCAGCCCGGGATGCGGACTGTGGTGCTGCGCCCCGCCCGGGTTTCGGTCCTCCGCGACGCCATCGCGCGGTTCATCGAGACCCGCGACGAGGCAGAGTGGATCCGCGAGGAGGATCGCGAGCCACTCGCGATCGTGCGCGGCCTGCTGGTTCCCCTCGGGGAGCTCTGCGCTGAAGCGCTTCGCGCCGCGCTGTCTCCGGAGCCGCCCCCCGTGGCGCATCCGCACACCACGGGCGACGACCCGGCGTAGAGATCAGCCGCGCGGATCGCGGCTGACGATGAGGGAGACGCGGGTGCCCGCGGTGCGCACCTTGTGCGCCCGCGGGGTCGAGCGGATCACGCGGCCGCGCCTGACCTTCGCGTGGACGCGCTTGACCGTGCCGAGCTTGCAGCCGGCGGCGGCGAGCAGCGACTTCGCGCGCGCGACCGTCCGGCCGCGCAGCGTCGGAACAACGCACGACGCCGCGTGCGCGCCGGTCACGACGACCGGGACGCTGGTCGCCGCCGTCGAGCCGCCGGCGTTGGTCGCGGTGACACGGCACTGGAGCGCGTGGTCGGCGTCGCCGCCGACCGGCGTGTAGGTGCTGCCCGAGGCGACCGGGGATCCGTCGCGCAGCCACGCAAACGCGAAGCTCACAGCGCCGGTCCAGGAGCCCCGTGCACACGTGAGCGCCGACCCGGCGCGAGGAGTGCCGGAGATGCCGGGATCGCCCGAGACCGACGGCGGGACGACCGTCGTGCGGAACGTCCGGTCGCGGCCGGAGGTCGTCCCGACCGCGTTGGTCGCGACGACGCGGTAGTGGTAGGTCGTCAATGGCGCCAGCCCGGACAGCGCGCCGCTCGCCTGCTGTTTGGCCGTCCCGGTGAGCACACCGCCCGCGGGCAGCGCAGCCGTGGCGTGACCGTACGACGCGGTCGTGCCGTACTCGATCCGGTAGGTCGTGGCGCTGCCGTCCGGGTTCACGGCGGCGCCGACGGTGGCGACGTAGGCGGTCGGCTGGGCGTCGCCGGTGCTCACGCCCGGGATCCGCGTCGTGTTGTGCGCGACCTGGACTGTCGGCTGACCCCGTCACGGGCGCGCCGGTCGACGCGACGTCGGTGACCACGAGAGCGATATCGCCGTCCGCATCGGCGTCGCCGGCCGCGAGGTCGAACAGTTCCCCGCCGACGGTCGTGTCGCCCGTGGCGGTGAGCCCGTTGGAGCCGCCGTGCAGGATGGCGACGTAGCCGACGTTTCCGACGGCGAGGTCGTCGTAGCCATCGTGGTCGAAGTCGGCGGACACCGACCGGGAGGGATTGCCACCGAGCGAGATCGGGTGGGCGCCGTCTGCCAGCCATTCGACGGCGCCGCCAACGCGCTGCCCGGCGGGTCGGGCAGGTTTGTCGCACCCGCGAACGTCGGTGGCGCACCGACGGCGGGTGGCAGGGCAGATGCGGTGCCCGCTGACAGTGTCGCGGCGAGCACGGCCACGGCGACTTAAGCGACCGCTCGCACGCCCTAAGGCACGTCACTTGCCTGACTGGTCGCGCGGTCCTTATAGTCGGCTCGTGAATCCCCCATACGCGCGGACGGCGGCGGCCGCGATCTTGGTCCTAGCCGCCGTTGCGGCCGTCGGGTGCGGGGGAAACGAGGCTGCCGTGACGACGGCGCCGGCGGCCGGCCCGGCGCAGCTTGGCTTCGTCCCGCTGACGACGGCGCAGGCGGCGCGGAAGGCGGAGCGGATCGCCGTCGTCGTGTCACACGGCTCACGTGTCGTGGAAGGGATGCCGGACACGCCGTTCACGCGCACGCGTTTCACGGTGCAGAACCTGGTCAAGGGCCGGCTCCCGCACACGTTCGCGATCGAGGTGATCGGCGGGCGCCTCGGCAACCGGTTCGTCACGTCGCCGGTGCAGCCGTTCGCCAAGCAGCACCGCTACGTCCTCTTCCTCGGCCCCGACGGGCGGGTCGGGCCGACGATCTACCCCCAGTCCGTGATCGAGCTCGGGCAGCCCGGCGGGCCGCGGCTGCGCGACGTCCTCGCCTCGATCCAGCGGTCCCTGTCCACGGAAGGCTCGCCATGACCCGTCTCGTCCGCACGCTGGCGCTCGCCGCAGCCGTTGTCCTCGTCGCCGTCCCGTCGGCCGCCGGCTACGCGCCGCTGCACCAGACGGTCGGGTCGCAGGAGCTGCCGCAGCATTGGCGCACATCGGCGTTCCCGATCCACCTCACGATCGACAACAACACGACGGCGGCGTTCCAGGGCAACATCACGACGGCGATCAACGCCTGGAACAACGTGGCGACGGCGCGCGACCCGTGGGACACGACCACGACGATCGCCGCTGACGACTTCACCAAGGACAACTTCCTCACCAAGTGGGGCAACCTGGGCGGCGACGGGCAGCAGGAGGTGGTCCTCGACAGCGACGGCTCGATCCTCACCGACTTCGGGCTGACTCCCGCCGCGGTGAACGGGTTCGGGGAAAGCGGCGGCGTGATCCGCAACGGCGAGGCCGAGATCCAGGACATGTACCTGCTCATCAACGGCCAGGCGACACGCACGTTCGACCGCCAGGCGACGGAGATCCACGAGCTCGGGCACACGCTCGGCCTGGCGCATTCGACGGTCGGCTTCGCGATCGGCAAGGACGGCGCGTTGTCGCCGGAGGTCGACGCGATGGTGCCGACGATGCACCCGTTCTCGATCGCGACGAACGACCGGCAGTCGCTCGAGGCGGATGACGAAGCGTCACTGTCGGAGCTGTACCCGGACCCGAACGGCAGCTTGACGAGCACGCTCGGGACGATCACCGGCACGGTGACGCGCTGCGGGAGCGGCGACCCGGTGCTCGGCGCCAACCTGCGCGCCGTCAACGCCGCCGATCCGTCGATCCAGCTCACGCAGGTGACGGGGATCGACGGCAGCACCGACGGCAGCTACACGATCCACGGCGTCCCGCCCGGCAGCTACGACGTCGTCGTCGAGCCGCTCGGGGGCGACCGCCAGTACATGGACGCGCTCGGCTACACAACGCGGATCGACACCGATTTCACGTCCGAGTACCTCAACGACACCGAGAGCGACTGCGCGGCCGACGGCGACCCGACCGTCAAGAACGAGATCCCGGTCGGCGCGAGCGGGATCAAGACCGCGGACTTCAAGGTCGAGGGCTCCTCGCTCGCCCTGGTGATCGACGAGACCGCGAGCATGGGGCCGGAGATCGCCGCGATCGAGACCGGTCTCGAGGCGATCATCAACGGGCTGCAGGCCACCGGCGCCAGCTTCCCGAAGACGACCATCGTCACGTTCGACGACGGGTCGCAGCTCCGGACGACGACGCGCGACCCGGACCGGCTGCTCCAGGTCATCCACTCGCTCAGCCCGCACAGCACCCCCGACTGCCCGGAGGGGTCCAACCGCGCCTTGATGACCGCCGCGCGGCAGCTCGGCGCCGGCGGGACGGCGATCCTCGTGACCGACGCCGACAGCCTCCGATCCGGCCCGTCACGGCGTGCCGTCGAGGACTTCTACCGCGCCAAGGGCCTACGCCTGAACACGATGCTGTCCGGCAGCTGCCCACCCGCGCAGAACCCGCCGCTGCGCGGGCGCACGTTCGCGAGCGCGCTCACGCCGCCGCCGCTGATCCCCGGCGCCGGGCCTGACGAGGACCGCCCGCCGGACACGCTCGGCGTCGAGAACGCGCTGCGTACGTTCAGCGAGGAGAGCCTGCAGACCGGTGGGCTGTTCAGCTTCCAGCCGGAAGTCAAGACCGGCCCGGCCGACGCCAAGACGCGCTACTCGAACACGCTCGCCAACCTCGGGATCTCGGCCGTACGGCCGGCGCTCGCCGCCGTCAACCCGGCGACCGTGCCGCAGGGCTCGGGGCTCGATGCCGAGCTGACCGGATCACACACGAGCTTCCGCACCGGGAGCACCGTCGCGATCTCTGGCGGAGGCGTCACGGCGAGCGCGATCCGGGTGCAGTCGCCGACGCTCATCCTCGTGCACCTGGCCGCGACCGGCGCCGCGGCCGGCGGGTTCCGCGACGTCACCGTGAGCACCCCGCGGGGCGACGGGACCACTGAGACGGCGACCGGCCTCGGTGCCGTCGAGGTCGTCGGCCCGCCCGCCGGGCCGACCGTCCTGTCGGTGACACGGAGCACCGGCGCGGTGGGCTCGACCGAGGACGTCACGATCTCCGGCGGCGGGTCACACTTCGGCGGCACGAGCGTCGCCAGCTTCATCAACCCCGCCACGGGCGCGGCCGACGGCGTGACCGTGAACCATCTGACAGTCACGTCACCGACGTCGGCCGAGGCGAACATCACGATCGCTGCGGGCGCCGCGATCGGGGTCCGCAGCGTGTCGGTGCAGACCGGCGGTGAGAATGCGAGCAACCCGTCCGGGCATCAGTTCCTCGTGACGCCGCCCGCCCCGGCGATCGCGCGCCTGACGGGTGCGAGCCCGGCGGCCGGCGTCCGGGGCGCGACAATCGATGTCGCGCTGACCGGCGCCGGCACCGCGTTCGCGAACGGCACGTCGCTGACGTCGGTCGGCGGCACCGGTGTCAAGGTGCTTTCGACGACGGTCAGCAGCCCGACGTCGGCCACCGCGCGGCTGCAGATCGCGCCGACCGCGCCGCTCGCCTTCCGCGACCTCACCGTCGCCACCGGGGCCGAGAGCGCCGCCCTGCTTGACGGCTTCGAGGTCAAGGCCGTCCCGCAGGGCGGCGGCAACCCGCCGCCGACCACCTGCTCCGACCAGGCCCGGCCGCGGTCCTCGCTGCTCAAGGGCAAAAAGGGCGCCGCGCTCAAGCATCACAAGCTGAAGCTCCGCGGGCACGCGAGCGATGACGGCTGCACGGCGACGATCTCGGTCGCCGGCAAGGTCGCGCGCGTCGAAGTCGCGATCTCGCGTAAGGCGGGCAAGAAGTGCCGCTTCGTCGCGAGCAGCGGCAAGCTCGGGTCCGCCCGCAAGTGCTCGAAGCGGGTGTTCCTCAAGGCGAAGGGAACGACGACGTGGAGCCTGAGCCTCAAGCGCAGGCTGCCGCACGCGAAGTACACGATCCTCGTGCGCGCGCGTGACGCGGCCGGCAACCTGCAGGCGACGGCGGTGAAGCGGACGGTCCGCGTCTAGACGTCGCGGATGCCGGAGACGGCGAGCGCGATCGCGACCACGATCTGGAGCGCGGCGAGGAACTGTGCGGCGAGCGCGCTGGTCTCGCGGCGGCGCGCGCGTGCGGCCAGCAACCCGGGGAGGAGCGCGATCGCGGCGGCCGCGAGGACCTTGCCGACGCTCTCGTCGGCGCCGAAGCTCACGGCCGCTGCGGCGAGCTCGGGCGTGACGAGCACGGCGGCGAACGGCCCGGACGGCGCGGCGGGCCAGACGATCGTGCGCACCGCGGTCGCCCCGAGCACGATCGCCGCGGCGATCCGCCACGACTCCGGGCTGATGTCGAGCCAGTCGAGCAGCGGGTCGGCGACGAGCACGGCGACGACGATCAGGACCGCGCCGGCCGCGAGCGCGACGGCGAGATCGCGCGCGGCGGCGGGGCGCGGGCCCTCGCGGCGCGCCACCACCGCGAGCGCGACGCGCCCCGCGTTGGTCGTCGCGAGAAAGCCGGCGAGAAGGAAGCCGAAGCTCATTGAGCCGGCTCCGCGCCGAGCACCCTCTCGGCGCCCAGCAGCGCGCCGATCGAGTGCTGCTGGTCGTCCATCTGCGTGTAGCCGTGGAAGAACCACGCGCCGCGGGCGCGCGGGTCGGGGTCCGACGCCGGCGTCTGGCGCCCGACCGTGATCCCCGCCAGGCAGGTGATCCGCGACGCGAGCTGGTCGTGCAGGTCGGCGAGCCGTGGATCGAGCGCGGACGCGCGCCACAGCGCGCTCGACCCCTCACCGACGACGCCGAAGTCGGCGCCCGACTCGGTGAACAGGTTGAGCGGCCGGCCGGTGTGCTGGGAGATGAAGCGGATCTCGTAGCCGAAGTAGCCGGCCAGCCGGCGCGCGAACGCGACCTCCGTCTCGTTGAGCCCGGTCTGCGCGAGCTCGGACAGGCCGTAGGACGCCCAGTGGTCGGGCTGGCGGGTCAGGGAGCCCTCGGCCTCGTCACGCCGCGTCGCCAGGTAGTCGGCCACTCGGTGCGCGGGCGCCTCCCACCCCTCGCCCGGGAACTCGTTGTTGAGCAGCGCGAGCGCGAAGAAGGCCTCGCCGGTCGCAAACTTGCCGAACACGCCCGGCACCGGGCGTCCCGTCGCCGGCGACCAGAACTCGAGCACGCTCCCATCCGGACGCATCTGGGACACGAGGAAGCGCCCCAGGCGCTTCGCCAGTGCGTCGTAGCGGTCGTCGCCAGTGACGCGGCGCCGGTACATGAGCCCGGCGATGACGAGGGCGTTGGCACCCAGCTCGGGTTCCGCGCTGTCACCCGCGAACGCCGCCCAGTCGTCGTGCGCGACGAGTCTGCGCTGCACCCAGCCGAGCCCCTGGTCGGCGGCCGCGGTCTCGCCGACGCGGTAGAGCGCGAACAGGACGCCGCCGTGCCGCGCGTCCGAGTACTCCTGCGACACCCGGTGCTCACCCCGGTAGTAGCCGTAGAGGAAGCTCCCGTCGGGCTGCTCGTTGCGGACCAGCCAGGCCGACGCGTTGTCGATCGCGGCCCGCACGGCGCCCGCATCGACCGCTGGGCAGCGCTCGGCGGGCACGACGAACACGCGCAGGAGCGCGAACCCGACGCCCCAGAGGACGAACTGCCCGGCCAGCCAGCGCGGCATCTAGCGGTCGAGCACCTCGGTCGCGCGGGCCTCGAGCCGGATCGTCAGCGTGACCGGCCCGTGGATATCGAGCTCGAACCCGTCGCGGTCGGGTGACAGCGAGCCTCCCTCCGCCTCCGCCGCGACCGGCAGCCACGAGTCGGGCAGCGGCATGCCGCCCGCGGCCTCCATCAGCAGCGCGGCGGTCACCCACCAGCGGCCGGCCTGGACCGAGCGGACGAGCCGCCGGTCGCTCACCCCGAAGAGCGTGCTCGACCGCGCGCCGTCGACCGGCGCGCGCAGCCACCGCAGGTCGATCCCGGGGATCTCCCGCGGCGCGAGCCGGATCTGCGGCACGAGATCCGCCGGCGGGCCGACCACGAGGATCGTCAGCTCATACGTCGGCGCGACGTCGGTGATCTCCAGGTCGACCGACCCGACCGGCGCCGCGACCACGCCGAGCGCCTCACCCCGGCAGCGGGCGAACACGAGCGTCCCATCGCCGTCGAGCGCCCAGCTCCCGTCGACACCGGTGTCGGCCACCGCCGAGACCGCGCGCGCCGGCTCGTCGACCAGCAGGACCTGGCAGTCCGCCTGTGGCACGCCGCGATGCAGCACACGGCCCTCAGCGTGCATAGAACGACCAGTCGGGGAAGCGGCGGACGAGCGCCTCGTGGTGCTCGGGCCGCAGCTTCGACACCGCCGCGCCAGAGCCCGCCGTGTTGGTGCGCGTCGCGGTGGCGCGCTTGCTCGCGAGCTTCCACTCGACCGTGATCGTGTTCTCGTACAGCACGTCCATCCCGCGCACGAGATAGTCGTGGAATTTGAGCCGGACGACCACGTGGTCGACCTTGCCGTCGACGTAGTCGTCGTCGTCGAGCTCCTCGTCGAACGCGGCGTTGGTCACCGGCCACGGGAGGTCAGGACGGTCGTAGATCTCGGTCCGGTTGGGGGCCGCCGTGTGGGCGAACGAGTTGCCGGCGGCGTTCGGCGCCTCATAGAACGGAGCGGTGCCGGTCGTGTCGATCGTCCAATACGGCTGTGTGGCCGTCCCCCACTTGCGCTTCTCGGACTGGCCGCTGGCCTGCGTCTCGATCGACGTCTCGAACCCGGCGCTCTTGCCCTTCTTGTCGAACATCTCGCACTCGCGCGTGAGGAACTGCAGCCAGCCGGTGTTCGCCGCGTCGTTCCCGACGTAGGACAAGGAGAACCACTTGGACTGCCCAGCGGGCTGGGACACGTTGTCGAAGGCGGTGACCGCGCCGCCCGGCACGTTCACCGCCGGGCCCGCGGCTGCGCCGAGGTTCATCGCCTGGGCGCTGGCCGGCCGGCTCGCCACGCCGGCCTGCGACTCGAGCGGCAGGAACGCGAGCGCGCGCGAGATGACGTGGCTGTCGCTCAGCGCCAGGTCGGTCCACATCGTGCACGCGGCGACGCCCGCCGCACCGTGCACGCGTTGGATGTCGCGTGCCTTGGTGAGCACGTCGGCGTCCGGGAAGCCCTGGAGGAGCCACACGATCGCCGACCAGTTCCCGGCGGTCACCGCGGCGGCGTAGGCGGGGTCGAGCCGCGGCCGCAGCGTGCGCTCGACGAGCCGGCCGAGCGGGCTCGACGCCGCCAGGCCCGAGCCCATGCGCATGTGCAGCGCGAGGTTGACGAGCTCGGCGATGTCGAGCCGGCCGAGCCGTGCCGTGCGCTCCGCGTCGTCGTTGTAGCGCAGCAGCGTGCCGGCGGCGCCCGCCCAGTCCTCGATGCTCACGAAGCCGGCGAAGCTGCGGTCGAGCCCCTCGGTCTTGATCGCGCCCGCGCGCGGCTCGACCCCGAGCACGGCGACGATCCGCGCGAGCTTCTGGTTGTCGGCGGCGAGCTTGAGGTCGAACAGCTCTGGGGGCGTCAGCGGCGCGAGCCGGGTTTCGAGATCGGCGTCGGCCAGCGCGTTCAGCAGGATCGTCGCGTCCCACGACTGCTTGCGGGTCAGGGCGGAGGCGGCCAGCGCGTCGAGGTCGCTCGCGTGGGCGGCGAGCGCCGGGGCCAGCGCGCCCGCGAGCGAGAGCGACTCGACCTGCGCCCAGCGCAGCACCTGGGCGAGCGAGTTGGCGTCGAGCGCCGCGATTCGCACGGGCAGGCGCGCCGGATCGGGGTAGCGTTGGAGCGCCCGCGTCAGCGCGTAGTGGTCGGCCGTTCGCAGCGCGTTCTCGATCTGCGCCGGCGCGCGCACGCGCTCGACCGCGGGCGCGGCGGCGATGATCGCGTCACGAGTCTCAGGGAGGTAGCCGCGCACGCGGTCGTCGATCTCCTCCTGCGTGAAGCCGTTCAGCACGCCGACGAGTTGCGGCCAGTGCTCGCCCGCCATGTAGTCGCGGATCGCCCGGTCCATGTCCGCCTTGTCGCCCGCGCGCGGTGGCGCGACGTCCTCGGGACGGCGCTCGACGCCGGCGGGCGATGGCACGCCGGCGTCGACGCCTTGGCGGGCGAGCATCCGCGTCACCGCGGCGTTGCCGTGGGCGCGCTGGAGGCTCAGCACCTGCGCCGCGGGCGACCGCGGTGCAGGCGCCGGCGGCGCCGGCCGGTGCGCGACTTCTTCGGCTTCCGGCTGGCGCTGCCGTTCGGGCATCGCCCGATCATCTCAGCGCGCGGGCGTCAGTCCAACCGCGCGTGGCAGCCGCGACGCGCGCCTTGAAGAACACGTAGCGGTCGTACAGGTTCGCGCGCGGGCCACGAGCGCCCACCCGAGGAACTCTCCCGCGACCCTCAAGTTCCGCGCGCACGAAGCCGAACGGAAACCTGATGGCCGCCGGTGATGCGATCGAGGTCCACTGGGCGCTTGATCGCGCGCGGGACCTCCACCACGAGGACCACGACGCTGCCCTGACGGAAGCGATCCGTTGCCACGAGATCGCCCGCACGCTCGACGACGCCGCGCTGCGCAGCCGAGCGCTCGTGCTCCAGGCCGCGGTGATGCTCCAGCGCGGCGACCTGCAGGGCGCCGTCGCGCTGACCACCGAGGCCGAGCCGTTCGCGGAGGACGACGCCGCCGCCGCCGAGCTCGCCGCCGTCCAGGGACAGCTGAACTTCTTCGCCGGCGCCTACCCGGACGCGCTTGCCCACGCCGAGCGCGCGATCGCGCTCGCCGACGGCATCGCCGACGTCGGCCTGCAGGTGTTCACGCGCCGGTACGCCTGCGTCGTGTTCGGCAACATCGGCGTCAGCGACTGGCATCAGCGCCTCCACGAGGTACTTCGCCTGTCGATCGTCGCCGGCCACGCCTGGGACGAGGCGATGTCGCGCAACGACATCGCCCACTACACGATGGAGACCGGCGACTTCGACGGCGCCGAGCGCGAGATCGCCGCCGCGTTCGCCACCGCCGAGCCGCTGGCGCCGAACAACCGCTTCGCGCTCGCCGTCTTGAGCTGCACGCGCTCCGAGATCCGGCTCCGCGCCGGCCGCGTCGAGGAGGCGCTCGCCGACGCCGAGCAGGCCGTCGACTTCCTCACCAGCGGCGGCGACCCGAATCCGTACCTGCTGGCGATGACCGTGGTGATCGAGGTGCAGGCGCTCCTCGCGCTCGGGCGCCTCGACGAGGCCGAGCGCTCCGGCCAGCGCGCCGTCGAGCGGCTCGGCGAGCGCGTCCCGCAAGCCCGCAGCATGATCCTCAGCACCGTCGCCGTCGCGCTGCGCGAGGCCGGCCGGACCGAGGAGGCCTTCACCGTCCTCACGCACAGCGTCGAGATCGAACGGGCCGCGTTTCAGGAGCTGTCGGCGCTGCAGCGCGGGCTCGAGCGCGCCACGCTGGAGACCCGCGCCGCGCGCACCGAGTCCGACGCCCTCGCCGCCAAGAACCGCGAGCTCCAGAAGGTCGTGCAAGAGCTGGCCGACGCCCGCAGCGCGCTCGAGCGCCGCACGTCACAGCTCGAGACGCTGCAGGAACAGCTGCGCGAGCAGGCCGACCGCGACTGGCTCACCGGCCTGCACAACCGCCGCTACCTGGCGCGCGAGGTCGGTCGCCACGCCGCCGCTCCCGGACCCGGCCCGTTCAGCCTGGCGGTGCTCGACCTCGACCACTTCAAGGTCGTCAACGACCGCTTCGGCCACCCGGCGGGAGACGAGGTGCTGATGCGCGTCGCCGCCCTGTTGCTCGGCGAGATGCGCGGACAGGACGTGGTGGTGCGTACCGGCGGTGAGGAGTTCGTGCTCCTGATGCCACAGACCGACGCCAACGCAGCCGCCACGGCGTGCGAGCGGCTGCGCGCCGCGATCCGCGACGAGCCGTGGGGCCGCATCGCCCCCGGGATGACGCTCACGGCCAGCATCGGCGTGGCCACGGCCGAGACGGCCGGCGACCTGCGCGCCCTCACGGAGATCGCCGACCGGCGCCTCTACGAGGCCAAGCGCGCCGGACGCGACCGCGTCGTGGCGTGATCGCGCGGATGTTTTAGGTGGCAAAACCCCTGAGGATGCGCAAAACATCTGGGTGGACAGGCGCGCTGAGCCCAGCGGCCCCGCGGTTCTGCTCGTAGACGACAACGAGGTCAACCAGGCCGTGGCCGCGGCGATGCTCCGCGGCCGCGGCTACCAGGTCGACGTCGTCGAGAACGGCCGCGAGGCGCTCGACGCGGTCGAGTGCAAGCCGTACGTCGCGGTGCTGATGGACTGCCAGATGCCGGTGATGGACTGCTACGAGGCGACTGCGGAGCTGCGCCGGCGCGAGCCCGCCGACGCGCACCTGCCCGTGATCGCGCTCACCGCACACGCGTTCGACGGCGAGCGCGAGCGCTGCCGGGCCGCCGGGATGGACGACTTCCTCGCCAAGCCCGTACGCGCGGACCAGCTCGCCGCCGCGCTGGAGCGGCACACGGGCCAGATGATCAGCCTGACGACGCTCGCCATCCTGCGCGAGGCGGTCGGCGGCCAGGAGCGACTGGACCGCATTCTCGAAGTGTTCGTCAGCCAGGCGGAGACTCACATCGAGACGATCGCCCACGCGATCGCGCTCGGCGACGCCGGCGCGGTCGCGCGCACCGCGCACACGCTGAAGAGCGGTGCGGCGGCGATCGGCGCGTGCGGGATGGCCGCGATCGCGGGCAACCTCGAGCGCATGGGCGAGCGCAACGACCTGACGACGGCGCCGGACGAGACGCGCCGGCTCAGCGAGGCGTACGAGCGCACCCGGGCAGAGCTGGCCACGCTTTAGACGAGCGCGGTACCTTCGATGACGCCATGAGCGTCACCGCGCCTGCCTCGCCCACACTGACCCGTCGTCAACGCGCGGCCAAGACCGTCGCCGCGGCATCGCGTGGCGGCCTTATCGGCGCGGTTGTGGCGACCGTCGCCTGGCTGCTCGCCGGCGCGATCGCCGGCACCGCGTTCGTGCTGCTCGTGGTCGCCACGCTCGGCGTCGCCGCGGTCGTGGTCTGGCGCGGCGCGGTGAACTCGTGGGTGTGGCTCGCGCTCGCGGCCGCGTGGGCGACCGTGCTGCTCGAGCGCGCGGTGGTGCAGGACAATGGTGGCGTGTGGGTCGGGCTGGCGTCGTGGCTCGGCGTGATCATCGCCGCCCGCCGAGCCGGGATCTCGAAGCGCTACCTGCCCGTGCTCGCGTACCCGGTGGTGTCGGTCGTCATCGTCGTCCTCGCGGGCGAGAGCCTCCTCGACCCGTGGGGCGTCTCGTGGTTGTGGGTCGCCGCCGTGCTCGGCCCGGTGATCGGCGTGCAGACGCTGCTCAGGCCGCGACCGCCCGCCGCTCTCGCACCAGGCAAAGCAGCACAAAGCTGACCAGCATCAGGCCGCCGTCGAGGAACACGGCCGCCGTCCAATCGCCGGTCGCGTCGCGCAGCACGCCGCTGATCGCCGGGGACAGGACCGCGCCCATCTCGCCGATCAGGTTCATCATCCCGAACGCGGCGCCGAGCAACGCGGCCTTCGGCACCAGATCGGCGGCCAGCGCGTGCCAGATCGGCTGCAGCGCGTTGAAGAACAGGCTCGAGACGAAGAGCAGCACGCCGAGCGCCCAGACCGCGTTGCCCCCGGCCTTCAGGTACAGGCCGAACGCGATCGTCAGCAGCGCCTGGATCAGCGTGAACGTCACGAGCATGCCCTTGCGACCGCGTCCGGCGCGCTTCTGGCGGTCGCCGAGCCAGCCGCCGAGCGGGAAGCCGATGATGCCGGCGACGCCGAAGAACGTCGCGGTCAGCGCCGACTGCCAGAAGCCGCCCTTGGTCGCGTCGGCGACGATCGAGACCGACCAGAAGCTGAAGAACCACAGCGTCCACAGGATCGCGATCCCGGCCGTGTAGACGAGCATCAGGTCGCGATTGCGGATGACCGAGGCGGTCTCGCCGCCGAGCCGCATGAAGACGAACCCCACGAGCGCGACCGCGACGCCGGTTTCCAGCAAAGCGACCTGCCACTCGTTCAGCCCGGCCTTCGTGGCGGTCATGTAGATGGCCATGATCGCGACGAAGAACACCGACGCGTAGGCGACGAGCCGGCCCGCCGCCGGCATGTACGCGGGCTTGAAGGCGTGCTCGCCCTTCTGGTTGCGGAAGAACCAGTTCATCCCGACTCCGATCAGCACCGCGCCGGTACCGAGCACGAGGAAGGGCATCCGCCACGCGTCGTCCTTCCCGAACACCGACGCGCCGAGGTCGATCAGCGGCGCGGCGAGCAGCAGCGCCAGCGTGATGCCGATCGCGAGGCCGGTGATCACCCAGCCCATGCCCAGGCTGCGCTTCTCGAGCGGGCTCTGGCGGGCGATCACGGAGCGGTCGTTGGAGTAGAACAGGCCGGCGCCGAGACCGGTGATCACGCGCAGCGCGACGAAACCGATCAGCGCGGTCACGACACCGCTGAGGAGGGTCGCGAGACCGGCCCAGATCACGGCGATGACGATCACCGTGCGATGCCCGAGCTTGTCGCCGACGAGGCCGCCCGGGAACTGGGTGAGCATGTAGCCCGCGAACAGCAGGCTGCCGACGAGGCCGCCCAGCGCGAACGGGTTCTCGGCGCCGGCCATGATCGGCGTCTTCGCCTGGATCATGTATGTGACGACGGGACCGGTGATCGTGCGGTCGGCACCGCTCGCCACCCATCCCAGCAGCAGCATCATCCACAAGGCCTTGTAGCCCGGGTAGGGCCGACCTTCTGCCTCGGTCGTCCCTGCACGCGGCGCAGCAACCTGCGTCCGATCGCGCCCGCTGATATGCGTCGCCATCTCCGCCTCCCTCGCATAAAAGCTTCTGACATATTGCCCCTGAGGCGGGGCGAGAAACGTCTAACCGCGGGCTTTGATGTCGAGCTCCGCGGCCAGGCGGCTCAGCGGCATGCCCCAATCCTCCAGAGACGGGGGCGTCGGGATGCCGTAGCCGGAGCCGGCGAGCGAGAAGCGGCCGCGCAGCGCCCACTTGGCGAACGTGTCGGCAAAGCGCTCCGGGATCGCCGTGCACGCGCCGACGCCGTCGCTGGGGCCGTTGCACGTCCCCGCCGCGGGGATGCCGGCGTCGAGTTGCGCGACCAGCGCGTCGTCGGCGAGCACGAAGTCGATGACGTGGCCGAGCTCGTGCAGGACGACGATGTTGCGGTCGATCGCGCGCTCGCCGTCGAGCTCGCGGACGTCGAGTGTGATCAGCGCGTGGTCGCCCACCATGTGGGTCAGTCCGATCGCCTGCTCGGCGCCTGGCGGGTACGCCGAGCGCGGTGCGTTGAGATCGGTGCGCACCTCGATCATGCCGTCGACCTCGGCGATCAGCCGCTGAGCCTCGGGGCGCGCCGTGGCGATCGCTCCCAGGATCCAGGCCTTGTCGTTCGGCGTGACGGCCGGTGCGAACGTCAGCGTGGCGGCGCGGATCGCGGGTGTGACGGTCGGCTCAGCGGTGGCCGAGGCGCGGTGCACGCGCACGGACACCGACAGCAGCGACGCGACTACGCACAGGGCGATGACGACGGGTGCATAGCGCGACATGTCCTCCCATCATCGGCGCGTCGCACCGGAAGGCTGAGCCTCAGCCTCGTCCTTCGGCGCGCGGCGGTACGGCGCCTGGATCTCCTCGTCCGCGCCGGGGACCCCGGCCTCGAGCTCGCGTGCGCGCTCGGTCTCCGCGTTCAGCTCGGCGCCGAACAGCACGGCCAGGTTCGTGATCCACATCCACACGAGGAAGGCGATCACGCCGCCAAGCGTGCCGTAGGTCTTGTTGTACGAGCCGAAGTTGCCGACGTAGAAGGCGAACGCGGCCGAGGCGACGATCCAGATGAGGACGGCGACGACCGCACCCGGCGACACCCAGCGGAAGTTCTTCTGACGGGCGTTCGGGGCCGGCCAGAACAGCACGGCGAGCATCACCATCACGACGACGAGCATCACCGGCCACTTGGCGATGTCCCAGGCGGTCACCGCGGTGTCGCCGAGCCCGACGGCGCTGCCGATCGCCGATGCGACCGGACCGGAGACGATCAGCGACAGCACGACGAGCGCGGCCATCATCACCAGCACGAACGTGACGAGCAGTTGCAGCGGGCGCAGGATGTAGAACGGGCGGCCCTCCTCGCGCTCGTAGATCGCGTTCGACGCCCGCATGAACGCGCCGACGTAACCGGACGCCGTCCACAGCGCGACAGCGACACCGAAGATCAGGCCGAGCAGCGCGCCCGACCGGTTCGAGGAGATCTGCTCGATCGGCCCCTTGAACGTGTCGACGGCGGATGCCGGGCCGAGCTGCGACACGACGTCGGTGATCACGCGAGTGATAGTCGCCGGGTCCACGACGAGGCCGAGGATCGAGATCAGCGCGATGATGGCCGGGAACACCGAGAGCACCGCGTAGTAGGTCAACGCGGCGGCCCAGTCCGTGAGGTTGTCGTGACTGAACTGCTTGCCCGTGCGTTTGAGCGTCCCGAACCACGAGCGCTTGCTCAGATCAGTCGGCTTGTCGGGTCCTCTGCGAAAGCGAGCCATGGGGAAGAGGTTTCCCGCATCGCGCCGATCTGAACACTCAGACGCGCGCCAGGTTCGCCGACCAGCCCCCCTCGTAGGCGTGCGCCTCGCCGTCGGCGACAACCACGATGCGGTCCGCGATGCGATCGAGGAAATAGCGGTCGTGCGACACCGCCACGACGGTGCCGTCGTAGTGCTCGAGCGCGTTCTCGAGCGCCTCGATCGACTCGATGTCGAGATGGTTGGTCGGCTCGTCGAGCAGCAGGCAGTTCGGCGCGTCCTCCATCAGCAACAGGAACGCGAGCCGCGTGCGCTCACCGCCGCTGAGCGTGCGGACCGGGCGACGTACCTGCTCATAGTCGAACAGGAACGCCATCAGCCGTCGCACAGCGGTGTCCTCGGCCATCGAGCGGCCGGCGCGCAGCACGTCGATCACGGGCGCCTCGAGCGGCAGCCCGCCGGCCGCCTGTGACAGGTAGCCGACCTCGATCCCGGAGCCGATCCAGCGTTCCCCGCCGGCCGGCTCCAGGGTGCCGCCGAGCGTGCGCAGGAGCGCGGTCTTGCCGGCGCCGTTCGGGCCGACCACACCGACGCGCTCACCGCGCATGATCGTGAGCTCGACGTCGAGCAGGACCGGGTCGCCGGGATCGAACGCGACGTCGGCGGCCTCGAGCGCGATCACCCGCTGGCCGCCGCGGACGGCGCTGCGGAAGCCGAGCGCCATCTTGCGGCGCTCGAGCACTGGGCGATCGACCTTCTCCATCTTGTCGATCTGCATCTGCTTGACGCGGGCCTGCTTGGCCGCGCGCTCGTTGACCGTGATGTGCGCCCAGTGGCGGAACCGGCGGACCGCCTCCTCCAGACGCGCGATCTCCTTCTGCTGCGTGACGTACTGCTGCTGTTGCTTGGAGAGCTCGAGCTGGCGGGCGACCGCGTAGGCGCTGTAGCCGCCGGGCCAGATGCGGATGCGGCCGCGGTCGAGCTCGGCGATCGCGCCGACGCAGGCGTCGAGCAGATGGCGGTCGTGCGAGACCATCAGCACAGCGCCGTCGAAGTCGTCGACGATCCGCTCGAGCTGGTCGCGCCGGTGCATGTCCAGGTGCGCCTCGGGCTCGTCGAGCATCAGCACGTCCGGCCGCCGCGCGAGGCAGGCCGCGAGCGCGACGAGCTTCCGCTGGCCGCCGCTCAGCTCGCTGGTCGGCATCGCGAGCATCTCCTCCGTGACGCCGAGGTCGTCGAGCAGCGTCCGCGCCTCGCCCTCGGCGCGGTCGCCGCCCTGCTCGGCCCACTGAGCGAGCAGCCGCTCCTGGTGGGCGAGCGCGCGGCCGATCGCGTCGAGATCGGCGGCGAGCGCCGGGTCGGCGAGCCGGCGCTCGACCGCGTGCAGCTGTTCCTCGAGCTCGGCCAGCTCAGGGCGGGCCGCGAAGACCCAGGCGAGCGGCGTGCGCTCGTCGCCATGCACGTGCTGGGGCAGGAACGCGTGCACGAGCCCGCGGCGGCGCGTCACCGTGCCGCCGTCCGCCTCCTCGAGGCCGGCGAGGATCGCGAGCAGCGTCGACTTGCCTCCGCCGTTGGGGCCGAGCACGCCGACGCGCATGCCGTCGGCGAGCTCGAGGTCGAGCCCGTCGAGGATCAGGCGGCCGCCGAACGACTTCTTGATGACGCGCGCGGAGAGGAGCGGGACGCTTGCCATGGGAGACGGGTACGTTCGCACCATGCAACCTGTCGTGCACGTGGCGCCCGAGTCCGATCGCGCCATCGAGGAGGCCGTAACCGCGGCCGGTGGCCAAATCGGGCCACTGGAGGACGCCGTCGTACTCGTCTGGTTGGATTCGAACCCGGACTCGTTCCCGGAGTCGCTTCCGGACGGCGTTCGCTGGGTGCAGCTGCCGTCAGCGGGTGTGGAGAGCTGGCTCGGGCGGATCGACCGCGAGCGGGTCTGGACCTCGGCCGCGGGCGCCTACGGGCTGCCGGTCGCCGAGCACGCGCTGGCGCTGATGCTCGCCGGCGCGCGCCGGCTGCCGGACTGCGCGCGGGCGGACACCTGGACGGAGCCGCCTGCGCGGCCGCTCGACGGCTCGACGGTGGCGATCGTCGGCGCCGGAGGGATCGGGCGGGCGCTGATCGCGCTGCTCGCGCCGCTCGATGTCGAGGTCCTCGCGGTGACCCGCCGCGGCCATGACGGGACGCTGCCCGCCTCACGCCTGCCCGAGGTCCTGCCGGTCGCCCACCACGTCGTCATCGCCGCGCCCGCGACGCCGGACACACGCCACATCATCGGCGCCGCTGAGCTCGACGCCATGCGCGATGACGCGTGGCTGGTGAACGTCGCCCGCGGCACGCTGGTCGACACCGACGCGCTGGTGGCGGCGTTGGCCGCCGGCTCGATCGCCGGCGCGGCGCTCGACGTGACCGACCCTGAACCGCTCCCCGACGGCCACCCCCTGTGGAGCGAGCCGCGCGCGCTGATCACACCCCACATCGCCAACCCGGCGGCGACGCTACGGCATTACCTGGCGCGACACGTGGGCGAGAACGTCGCGCGCTTCGGGCGTGGCGAAGAACTGCTCGCGGTGATCGATCCCGACGCGGGGTACTAGGTCGAGATGCTCAAGGAGTTCCGCACCTTCATCCTGCGCGGCAACGCGATCGACCTGGCGGTCGCGGTCGTGATCGGGGCCGCCTTCGGCGCCGTGATCAGCTCTCTGGTGCAGGACATCATCACCCCGATCATCTCGATCATCTTCGGGAAGCCCGGCTTCGAGGATCTGACGATCACGATCAACGACGCGGTGATCCGCTACGGGGCGTTCCTGAACGCGGTGTTCACGCTGATCCTGGTCGGCGCGGCGATCTTCTTTCTGGTCGTCAAGCCGGTGAACTACCTGATGGCGCGCCGCAAGGCCGGCGAGGAGCCCCCGCCCGAGGCGGTGCCGGAGGACATCGTGCTGCTGGGCGAGATCCGCGATCTGCTTCAGTCGGGCGTCACACCGTCACGGCCGACGTAGCCGTCCGCGCCGCCGACGCAGAAATACGTGGCCTGGGCGGCGTCGGACGTGTTGCGCAGCGAGCGCATCGTCCCGGGGCCGACGCGCGCCAGCCCGCCCGGTCCAAGCGTGTGCGTCGCGCCGTCGAGGTCGATCTCGATCTCCCCTTCGAGCACCAGGTACAGCTCCTCCTGGCGCTCGTGCGAGTGCCTGGGCGTGACCCACGACGGCGGCAGCACGATCGCGTTCACCCCGAACGCGGTGATGCCCATCGGCCCGCGGACTTTCCGGAAGCCCGGGCCCTCGCCGAGATCGTCGATGGACGAAACCGCCCAGCCGTCGCCATTTATCGGCTCCTTCGCCATCGGGCGGCATACTAGTCCGCGTGCCGGGCCCGACCGGAACCCTCGAGGAGATCCTGCAGCCGCTGAAGGCCGAGCCGAAGCGGTCGGCGATCCTGCTCGACGTGGACGGCGTTCTCGCCCCGATCGTCCAGCACCCGGACGACGCGCACATGCCCGAGAGCACGCGACGGCCGCTGATCGAGGTCGCCAAGCGCTACGGCGTCGTCGCCTGCGTCTCGGGCCGGCGGGCGTCGGACGCACGGCGGATCGTGTCGCTGGGCTCGATCGCCTACCTCGGCTCGCACGGGTCGGAGGTCCTGCGGCCGGGCGCGATCGCGCCGGAGGTCGACCGCGAGCTGGCGGCATGGACGCGGCGCGTGCAGGCGTTCGCCAACGAGGCGTTCGACGAGCCGCTGCGGCGGCTGCGCGTCCGGCTCGAGGACAAGGAGGCGATCGCCGCCCTGCACTGGCGCGGCGTGCCCGACGAAGAGGGGGCGCAGGCCGCGATCGAGTCGGTCGCCAAGCGCGCCGAGGAAGCCGGCTTCACCGTCCACTGGGGCCGCAAGGTGCTCGAGATCCGGCCGCCGGTGCGAATCGACAAGGGCGCCGGCGTCGTGCAGCTACTGCGCGACCGCGACCTCGCCGCCGCGCTCTACGCCGGCGACGACACGACCGACCTCGACGCCTTCCGCGGCCTGACCGAGCTCGTCGACGACGGGCGGCTCGGCACCGCGGTGCGCGTCGGCGTCCGCTCCGACGAGGGGCCATCGGCGCTGGCCCAGGAGGCCGACGTGATGGTGGAGGGCACGGACGGGGTGCGCGACATGCTTCAGGCCCTGCTCGACTAGCGTCGTGATTCGCGAGTTCGGCGTCACCGGGGTGGATACCGGGTCGTGCCTGCCGGTGCACGGCAGGCGCGCGCATACCGGTGGTACGTATGCGCCTGCCGGGTGCCGGCAGGCGCGGGCCGGCGCCGCCCAGTGGCGTCGAAATCGCGGATCCCGGCGCTAGTGCGGTTCGGAGACTTCCTCCGCATGACGGTCCTGCTGAGCGCCGGCGCGGCGACGCTGCTGGCCGCGCTGACCGTCATCGGGCTCTCGCAGGAGTACGACTCGACGCTCGTCCTGTTCAGCGCGTTCTGGTGGGGCGGCTCCGTGCTGATCGGGATCTGGCTCGGGCGCCGCAACGAGACGTCCCCGCCGATCCGGCGGTTGCTCTTGAACGCCCGCTCGCAGACGACGTTGCCCGAGCTGCGGCCGGGGCTGACCCTGCTCAACCGGTTGTGGCCGCTGCTGTTCGCCACCCTCGGCGCCGCGCTCCTCAGCGTGTTCGAGCCGCAGGTCTCCGGAGTCGCCGCGGGCTTCACGATCATCTGGGCGCTCGCGTGGCGGCGCCAGTCCGGCGCGGTCGCGGCGATCGAGGAGCGCGACGGCGTGCGCTTCTACATCGACCGGACGTCGCCCCTGCACCCGATCCAGCTGATCCGCACGCCGGGCTTCGGCGGCACGTTCCTCCAGCACCCGTAGGGACGAACTTCGGCCTTGATCGGCCGCGCGCGAGATCGGTGTCGGATTACCCGCGCATACCGAGGGTTTCCCGACACCAAGGCGCACAGACGCTCGGTCTGACCGCGCTGGCCCACAGCCTCGCCGCGCCACCCGGCCGCAGTTGGCCGAGACGGCACGCGTCCGCGACGATCAGCGGGCGCGCTTGCGCAGCGGCGCGAAGTCCTTCCACGTGCGCGTGTTGGCGACCTGCCCGGCGGTCAGCCAGCCGCGCCGCGCGGTCGCGATGCCGTAGCGCAGCACGTCGAACTCGTCGGTCGAGTGGGCGTCGGAGTCCACCAGGATCAGGACGCCGGCCTCGGCAGCGGCGCGGGCGTGGATCTCGTTGAGGTCGCGCCGGTTCGGTGAGCCATTGATCTCGATCATCGTGCCGGTGCGCGCCGCGGCCTCGATCACCCGTTCGATGTCGAGCCCGTACGGGGCGCGCTTCTCGATCTTGCGCCCGGTCGGGTGGCCGATGGCGTCGACGAGCCGGTGCTCGATCGCCGCGACCATGCGGTCGGTCATCTCCTTCGTCCCCATCTGGAACGAGGTGTGGACCGACGCGATCACCCAGTCCAGCTGCTCGAGCAGCGCGTCGTCATAGTCGAGCGAGCCGTCCGGGAGGATGTTGCATTCGGTCCCGATCAGCAGCTGCAGGCCGTCCAGCGAGTCGTTCAACGCGTGGATCTCGTCGATGCGGGCGCGCAGCGCGTCGGGCGTGACGTGGTCGCCGAAACCGTGGGTTGCCGAGTGGTCGGTGATCGCGAGGTACTCCAACCCGCGCGACAGAGCGGCCGCCGCCATCTCCTCCGCAGTCGCGGTGCCGTCGGACAGCGTCGTGTGGGAGTGCAGATCGCCGCGCAGATCGCGCGTCTCGATGAGGTCCGGCAGCCCGCCGCCGGCCGGCGTCGCGGCCTCGAGCTCGCCGCGGCCCTCGCGCAGCTCGGGCGGGATCCAGTCGAGCCCGAGCGTCGCGTAGACCTCCTCCTCGGTCGCGCAGCGGGTCGTCTCGCCCGTCGCGTCGTCGAGGATCCCGTACTCGGAGACGTGCAGGCCGCGGCGCACGGCCGACTCGCGCAGCGACACGTTGTGCGCCTTGGAGCCGGTGAAGTGCTGCAGGACGTTGCCGAACTGATCGGGTTCGACGACGCGCAGGTCGACCTTCATGCCGGTGTGGGTCACCACCCGCGCGCCCGCCTCGCCGGACTGCGAGACCGACTCCACGAGTGGCAGCTCGGTCAGCGCCTTGGACAGCGCGACCGGGTCGGAGGCGGTGGCGATGATGTCCAGGTCCTTGACCGAATCGGCCCAGCGCCGCAGCGAGCCGGCGACCTCGACGCGATCCGCCGCCGGGTGGGCGCGCAGCGCCTCCGCGATCTCGCCGGCGACGCCCAGCGCGCGCGAGAGCACGACACGCGGCGCCGGCTTCCCGTCGCCCTCGTCGTGGTCGGCCAGCACCTGCTTGAGGTTCTCCTCGGCCTTGGCGCCGAAGCCGCGCAGCTCGCGCAACCGGCCGTCCTCGACCGCGGCCCGCAACGCGTCGAGCGAGTCGACGCCGAGCTCGTCGTACAGGCGTCGCGCTCGCTTCGGCCCGAAGCCCGGCAGGTGCATGACCGACACGAGCCCGACCGGGATCTTGGCGCGCAGCTTGAGCGCGGCGGGGATGTCGCCGGTCTCGTCGAGCGCGATCAGCTTCTCCTCGAGCGTCTTGCCGATGTTCGGCAGCTCGGTGACCTTGCCCTCGCGCGCGAGCGCGGCGACCGACACCGCCGAGTCGCGCACCGTGCGCGCCGCGTTTCGGTACGCGATCACCCGGTACTGGACGGCCCCGTCGAGCTCGTAGAGGTCGGCCAGCTCCTCAAAGGCGGCAGCGATCTGGGCGTTGGTCAGGTCGGCCACGGACCCGTAGGCTAATCGCCTCCGCCGATATGCCGATGATCATCAATGTGAAGGCTGAAGAGCTCGCGTTCGTCCAGGGTTGGGCGGACACGCGCCACGCGCTCGTGCGCTGGCGCAGCAACCCAATCCGCACCCTGGCGCCGTGGACGCTCGGCGCGCTCGCCGTCGCTGCTCTGCTGCTGTTCGTCGTGTGGCTGATCGCGTCGTTCACGACACCCGACGCCAGCGGCGTGCAGTTCCCCGGCGTGTCGTACGAGGCGACGACCGCCGACTTCGGCTTCGTCCTGTACCGCAACGGTCTCGTGCTGGCGCTGCACGCGCTCGCCTGCGTCGCCGGCTTCATGGCCGGGTCCTCGCTCCCCACGGTCGCCGAGGGCTACAGCGGCTTCATGCGCAGGATCCACGACAAGGCCGGACCGCTGGCGATCGGCTTCGTAATCCTGGCGACGACGTTCTCGCTCTGCACCCAGGCGTACGCGCTCGGTCACGGCGCCTCCGACCTCGCCGGCGAGCTGCACCTGTCGCCCGCCCTGCTGATCATCGGCCTGCTCCCGCACGCCCTGCCGGAGCTCACCGCGCTGTTCCTGCCGCTCGCCGCCTGGACCATCGCCTCGCGCCGCGGAGCATGGAAAGATCTCCTCGCCGCCACGTTCGTCACCGTGGCGATCGCGGTCCCGGTTCTGGTCGCCGCCGCGGCCGTCGAGATCTGGGTCTCTCCCCGCCTTTTGCTTGCGCTGGCGGGCTGAACGAGGCCGCTATACTTTCTGAAGTAAGCGAACAGGAGCAACCACGCAGATGGCCGGCAATCTCAAAGAAGTCACCGACACCAGTTTCCAGGCCGAGGTCCTCGAGTCCGACAAGCCCGTTCTCGTCGACTTCTGGGCCGCGTGGTGCGGGCCGTGCCGGGTCATCGCCCCGATCCTCGAGGAGATCGCCGCCGACCGCGACGACCTCGAGATCGTGAAGATGGACATCGACGCCAATCCGCACACGCCGGCGAGCCTCGGGATCCTCGCGATCCCGACCATGATCCTCTTCCGCAACGGCGCCGAGGCCACGCGCATCCAGGGCTCCAAGCCCCGCAAGCGCCTCGAGGCCGAGCTCGAGCCCGCGCTCGCCTGAGGAACGCGATCACGCGCGCGCCCGCCGGGAGACCGGGCGCGGTGCGCGCGGCAGCACCTGGGCCCACCGCGATCCCGGGCACGATCAGGTCCTGGCTCGACGCGGTCTGAACCGGGCCGCCCTCGCCGAGCTCGGACGCGACGGGTGACATTCGGGCTTGTGATCGCAGCCCGGATCCGATTAGCCTGGGAGGGGGCCCCCCGGACCATGACCGGCGCGCTTTATCAGCTCGGCCGTATCTGCTCCCGCAATCACTGGGTGGTGATCGGAGTCTGGGTGGCGGTCGCGGTCGTGCTCGTGTTCGCGGCGCGCGCCTCCGGGGACAAGACCAATGACAACCTGACGCTGCCTGGTACGGGCTCCACCGACGCGCAGGATCTCCTTCAGGACCGGCTTCCGAAACAGGCGTACGGGAGCAATCCGCTCGTCTTGGAGGCGGGCAGCGGCAAGCTGACGGACGCGAAGAACAAGCAGGCGATCGACGCGACCGTCGCCAACCTCAAGACGGTCCCCGGCGTCACGAGCGCCATCAGCCCGCTCAGCAAAGAGGGGAAGGGCTTCCTCAGCAAGAACGCAACGATCGGCTACATACCGGTCACGCTCGACATCTCGCCCGGCGCGCTGACCAAGGAGGAGGCGCAGCAGGTGCTCGACGCGGCCGATCCCGCGCGCGCGGCGGGCATGCAGGTGGCGGTCGGCGGCTATGTAGGCCAGCAGCTCTCCAAGCCCAACACGGACAAGAGCGACATCATCGGACTCGGCGCCGCGGTGATCATCCTGCTGTTCGCGTTCGGCACGGCGACGGCGATGGCGCTGCCGATCGTCACCGCGGTCCTCGGCCTCGCGTGCGCGCTGGCCATCGTCCAGCTGCTCGGCAACCTGATCGACGTGCCGTCGGTGGCGCCCACGCTCGCCACCATGATCGGGCTCGGCGTGGGGATCGACTATGCGCTCTTCGTGGTCACCCGACACAAGCTCCAGCTCAAGGCCGGAATGCCGATGGGGGAGTCGATCGCACGCGCCGCGGCCACCGCCGGCGGCGCGGTCTGCTTCGCGGGCGGCACCGTGGTGATCGCGCTCTGCTCGCTGTCGGTCGCCGGCATCCCGCTCGTGCGCAACATGGGGGTGTCGGCCGCGGTGTCCGTGGTCGTGGCCGTGCTCGCCGCGGTGACGCTTCTCCCGGCGCTGCTCGGCCTGCTCGGACCGAGGATCAACGCGCTGCGGGTCCAGCTCGGCCGCACCCACCCGGACGATCAGGAGCCGCACGGCTGGGCGCGCTGGGCGCGGCAGGTGGCGAAACGGCCGATCCCGGCCATGACGATCAGCGTGCTCCTGCTGATCGTGCTCGCGATCCCGGTCCTCAAGCTCGAGCTCGGGCAATCCGACAACGGCGAGCTGCCGAAGAGCACGACGGCGCGGCAGTCGTACGACCTCATCGCCCAGGGGTTCGGGTCCGGCACGACCGGGCCGCTGCTGGTGGCCGTCGACCTCGGCTCGCCGGCCAAGCCGGATCAGAAGAACGTCGACGCGGTCAACCAGCAGGAGCAGCAGCTGGAGGCCAAGCAGCAGGAGATCGAGCAGCAGGCGATCGCCGCCGGCGCCACGACGCAGCAGGCCCAGCAACAGGCTCAGACCGAGACGAAGCAGCAGTCGGACGAGCTGGCGCAGAAGAAGAAGGAGGCCGACGCGCCCCAGAGCGACCCGCGGCTGACCAAGCTCCAGAACGACATCGCCAAGACGCCCGACGTGAAGTCGGTGTCGCCGATCACGCTCGACTCACAGGACACCGCCGGCGTGTTCACGGTCGTCTCGAAGAGCTCGCCGTCCGACCAGGCGACCCAGGATCTCGTGCAGGACCTGCGCGACAACGTGATCCCGGCCGCGGTCAAGGGCACCGACATGACTGCCGACGTGGGCGGCCGCACCGCCGCCTACATCGACCTCGCGAACCGGATCGCCGGCAAGCTACCGGTGATGATCGGCGTGGTCGTGGCGCTGAGCGTGCTGGTCCTGCTGCTCGCCTTCCGGTCGCTGCTCGTGCCGGTCAAGGCCGCCGTGATGAACCTGCTCTCGGTGGCGGCCGCCTACGGGATCCTCACGTTCATCTTCCAACTCGGCCACGGCGCGAGCCTGATCGGGCTCGAGGGGGCTACGCCGATCGTCAGCTTCGTGCCGTTGATGATGTTCGCGATTCTGTTCGGGTTGTCGATGGACTACGAGGTCTTCCTCGTCAGCCAGATGCAGGACCACTACAAGGAGGACGGGATCCCGACGAAGGCGGTGGTCGACGGGGTCGCGACCACGGGGCGGGTCATCACCTCCGCGGCGCTGATCATGGTCTGCGTCTTCACGAGCTTCGTGCTGAGCGGAGACCCGACCGTCAAGCAGTTCGGGATCGGGCTCGCGGCGGCCGTCGCGATCGACGCGACGGTCGTCCGCTGCTTGCTCGTGCCCGCTGTGATGGTCCTGCTCGGACGCTGGGCGTGGTGGCTGCCGGAGCCCGTGGACCGGGCGCTCCCGCACGTGAGCATCGAGGGCCAGGAGTACTTCGCCGAGCGCGACGCCGAGGCCGAAGGCAAGACGCTCGTGACCCACTGACTGGCGAGCCGCATCAGCGGCCGCGCTCACAACCGATACAACCGCCGAGCGTTCTCACGCAGGATCAGACGCGCCGCGTCGTGGGCCTCGGCAGCCGGCAGCAGCTCGGGCAGCACCTGCGCGAGCGCCTCGCGCCACCAGGTCGCCGCGAGGTAGTACAGCTCCGGCGTGCGGGCGGCGTCGGATGCGTACAGCAGCTTCGAGACCGGCGCCAGCTCGAGCGCCTCGCGCAGAGCCTCGGCTGGACGCGCAACGTGCGGGATCGTGAGCGAGAGGTCGAAGAACACGTTGGCGTACACGTGCGCGAGCCAGCCCGCTTCGCGCACGAACGGGTAGCAGTGCAGCAGCACGAACGGGGTGTCGGGGAAACGCTCGATCAGCGGCTTGAGATGTCCCGGGTCGGCGCGCGCGAGGTGCAGGTCGGCGTCGCCGAACCCGCAGTGCACCTGCACCGGCAGCGGGTCGCCGGTCCCCTCGTTGGCCGCCAGCGCCGCGACCACGGCCTCCGCCATCGCGCCACCCTCGATGCGCCCTCGACGGCCAGGCCCGAGCGCCGCGAAGTCGAGGCCGCCGCGGTAGGCCGCGATCGTCTTCAGGCCTGCGAAGCCAGCCGCGCGCGCCGCCGCCACCGCGGCGCGCACCGCCTCGGTGCCGCCCTCCTCGGCCACGCGCTCGATTCGCAGCACGGCGCGCGCCGGACAGCCCGCGAGCGCGCCCAGCTCCTCGCGATCGGTGCCCTGCCCGGGCGGCGGGAAGCCGTCGTCGACAAGCAGGACCTCGGTCCCGGTGGCGCGCAGCAGCGTCGCGGCGTACTCGGACGGGTCGCACTCGAGCCGGTAGCGGTGCACCGCGTGCTCGGTCGGCTCGAGCGCGAAGAACGCGGCGAGTGTGCGGATCGCGCGCCGATACGTCACGGTCGTGGCGATGTGCGGCCACTGGCGCGGATCGCTGCTCTCGCTCAGCAGCCCACGGAACTGGTCGAGCGACGGCGAACGGAGCGCGATCCCGTGCGCGTGGTGGTCGACGAGCGGGATCGGCCCGAGGTCCATCAGTACTTGAGGAAGTGCCCGCGCTGCACACCGTCCGCGTCGCGCGCCGAGTAGGCGACCCATTCCGAGCGTCGGACCGCGAGGTACGAACCGGCCAGCACGGGCCCGAGCGCATCGGTGAGCACACGGTCGGCGGCAAGGGCGTCAAGCGCCTGCTGCTGGGTCGAGGGCAACGGATCGATCCCACGCGCCCGGCGCTCGGCCTCGTCGAGCGTCGCGGGGTCGACCATGACCGGCTCGGGCGGCTCCAGGCGGCGCTCGAGGCCGTCCACCCCGGCGGCGATCAGGCCCCCGAGCGCGAGGTACGGGTTGCAGGTGGCGTCGGCCGCCTTGAGCTCGACGTTCGTCGATGCCTCCTCGGCACCGCGGAACACCGACGGCACGCGCACGGCGGCCTCACGGTTGTCGGGCCCCCAACACGCGAACGCACCCGCCCAGAACCGCGGCGCGATCCGCAGGTAGGAGGCAAAGCTCGGCGCCGCGAGCGCGCACAGGCCCGGCAGGTGCGCGAGCACGCCCGCGATGAAATGGCGGGCGGAGGAGGAGAGCCGGTCGGGCTGCGCGGCGTCGTGGAACAGGTTGCGCTCGCCGTCGGCGCTCCACAGGGAGAAGTGGATGTGGCCGCCGTTGCCCGCCGCCTCGGGCCACGGCTTCGGCGACAGCGAGGCGACATAGCCGAGCTGCGACGCCACTCCGCGGATCGTCTCGCGGACCAGCAGCTGCTCATCCGCGGCCTGCACGGCGGGCGCGTGGGCGATCGAGATCTCCTGCTGACCGTGCCCGAGCTCGGCGTAGTACTGCTCGACCGGGATGCCCTGCTGCTCGAGCGCGTCCACGAGCGCGTCGGCGTAGTCCTGTGAAGCCGTCATCCCGATCGTCGAGAAGCACAGGCTCTCGTCGATGGGCCGGTAGCGGCCGTCCTGCTCGGTGGCGAGCGTGAACTCGTGCTCGAACGCGGCGTGCAGCACAGCGCCGCGCTCCGCGAGCCGCGCCACCTGGCGCTTGAGGAACGAGCGCTGGCAGACCGGCGCGGGCGCACCGTCGAGGCCGATGTGGTCGGTGAGCATCGCTCCCGCGTTGGGCGCGTACGGGAGCACGCGGAAGCTCTCCGGGTCCGGGACCAGGCGAACCTCCCCCACCGGTCCCATCTCGTCCACCGGTTGGAGCTGGTCGAGCCCGTTCATCGCCTGCATCGCGACCGTCAGCCCGATCCCCGCCTCGATGCGCCCCGCGAGCCCGTGCCGCGACGACGCCTTCGCCCGGATCGTGCCGTCGTTACCGCAGTACACGAAACGGACGAGCCGGAGCCCCGCTTCCTCCGCCCGCTCGACGACCTCGGTGATCACGTGGGCTCCCTTCGATGGTCAAGCGCGAGGCACGCGCGCGACCGATCCTCCCGGATGGCGCGTCACGGCGGCAACGCCTCGCGGTCGCCTCGCACGTGCCGACCGTACCCGAGCCGCGCGGCGGCGGGCAAGGCCGCGTCTCGGCTCCCGCCCTGCCGCGACGCTCGCAACGGGTCGGCCTCGCTGGTAGCTTCGGCGTTCACGGTGGCGCGGTCGCGTTTTATCCATCTGCAGCTCGGCGATCGGCTGTGGGAGACGATCGCCGAACGGGCCAGAGCCACGGGAGCGACGACGCACGACGTGGTCGTCGCGGCGTTACGCGCCCATCTCGGGCTCGACGACACGGCGTTTCAGACCTCCACGATCGGGGCCGTGATGGACGGCGTCTACCACGGCGACACCACGGTGCGCGAACTGCGGGAGCACGGCGACCTCGGGATCGGCACCTTCGACGCGCTCGACGGCGAGATGGTGATGGTCGACGGCGCCGTCTACCGCATGGACGGTGATTGCGCAGCGCATGTGGCCGCGGACGAGGCGCGCACGCCGTTTGCGACGGTGACGCACTGGACCGCAAAGCATTCCTCGAACGTGCGACCGGGCACCGACGTCGCCGGGCTGCAGGCCCAGCTCAACACGATCATGTCGTCGCACAACTACGTCTACGCGGTGCGGGCCGAGTGCCGGTTCGCGTGGATCAAGGTCAGAAGCGTCAAGCCGCAAGAGCCCGGAACGCGACTCGTCGACGCCACGCGATCGCAAACGGTCAGAACGTTCGACGGCTGCGACGGGACGCTCGTCGGGTTCTTCACCCCGGAGTTCCTGGCCCACGTCAACGTGCCCGGGCTCCATCTGCACTTCATCACGCGAGCGCGCGATGCAGGAGGGCACGTGCTCGCCGCGAGCGTGGACGCGGGAACGGTGATGACCGACGAGACGACACGCCTGAGCCTCGCCCTACCCGACACCGAAGAGTTCCGCCGAGCCGCGCTGGCGGTCGACAAAGACGAACTCCAGACGGCAGAGACGTGAAGGACTATGCCGATCGCCGGGCCGCCGCTGGATGCGCCGATCCCGATCCATGAGATCCTGAAGACGGGCATCGAGACGAAGCCGGACGCAGAGGCGCTCGTGTCCCGGCGACAGCGCTGGACCTGGCGGAGGCTCGACGACGTGTCGGATCGGCTCGCCGCCGGCTATCTCGACCTCGGGCTCCGGCGAGGCGACCGGATCGCCTCGCTGATGCCGAACCGGACCGAGCTGCTGATCCACTATGTGGCCTGCCTGAAGAGCGGTCTGGTCGCCATGCCGCTCAACTACCGCTACATGGCGCCGGAGATCGACCACGCGCTCGCGGTGGGCGGTGCAACGGTCCTGCTGGCGCATGACGAGCGTCGCGACGACCTGGTCGCAAGCCGGCTCGCGGCCGAGCTGCCGCTCGGGTCGATCAGCTACGACGACGACGGCGGCAGCCGCAGCCCGAGCTTCCGGTCCCTCACCGAGAGCGCGCCGGCCCGCGAGCGGCGCCCGCCGAGACCCGACGACCCGGCGATTCTGTTCTTCACCTCGGGGAGCACCGGGAAGCCAAAGGGCGTCTGCCATAGCTTCGAGACGCTCGGCTGGATCCTCGCCAGCGCCGTCAGGAGCTTCGACGTGGGAGCCGACGATGTGATGCTGCCCGGCGGCTCCGCATCGCACGTCGGCGGGCACCACCTGTCGCTGATGACGCTCGCCGCCGCCGGCAGGGTCGTGCTGGCACGGACCTTCGACGGCGACGAGATCCTGCCGCTGCTCAGGCAGGAGCGCCCCACCAAGATCTGGATGCTGCCCTCGGCGCTCTATGCGCTCGTCCGCGAACACCATGCCCGGGCCGCGGACTTCGCCTCGGTGAAGGCCTGCTATTCGGGTGGCGACAAGGTGTCCGGCGCGCTCGAAGAGGAGTTCACCGCGCTCGCCGGCGTCGCGATCGACGAGGACTACGGGATGACCGAGATCGGCATTCCGACCGTCACGCCGCCGGCGTCGCCGAAGATCGGCTCGGTGGGGCCGCTGGCTCCCGGCTACCGGGCGTCACTGCGCGATCGTGACGGTCACGAAACCCCGGCGGGCGTGGAAGGCCGTCTATGGATCGAGTTCCCGGGCAACATGGTCGGCTACTGGCGCAATCCGGCGGCGACGGCCGAGACGATCGTCGACGGCTGGGTGGACACCGGCGACGTGATGCACGCCGACGACGACGGCTACCTCTGGTTCCACGGCCGGCAGAAGCAGATCATCGTGCACGACGGCTCGAACGTCTGCCCGCAGGAGGTGGAAGCCGCCCTGCTGGAACATGACGCCGTATCGAACGCCGGCGTTGTCGGCGTGCAGAGCCCGTTGCACGGCGAGAACGTGCGCGCCTACGTCACGCTGGACGCGTCGGCCGCGCCGCCCAGCATGCAGGACCTGGTCCGGTTCGCTCGCGCGCGGGTCGGCTACAAGGCGCCGGAGGAGATCATCGTGCTGGAGCGGATGCCGCTCAATGCCACCGGCAAGCTCGACCGGGTGACGCTCAAGCAATGGGCCGCCGAGACGCCGCTGCCGCGGAGCGGGCACGCGTAGCTGCGCAGCGCCTCGCTGATCGGCACGTCCAACAAGCCGTTCAGCGGCTGGGCGAGATCCTCGGCGATTCCTACCGCCTCAAAGACCGCGACCTCGCCCGCCCCCAGGGGACGACTGAACTCTCAGCCACCACGGACCTGGCCTCACCGGCTGCGCCGGCTCGCACACCCACCCAGGGGGTCAACATTCCGGCGGCGCAGCCTCGAGCGTCGAGTTCCGGCGCGATCGTCCCAGCGGCGTGATCGGCGAGTCACGCGAATGTCATCCGGAGGACGGACGTACGTCCCAAACAGAAGCGCATCCCTCGGGTACCGGGCGAGCGATCCCGCGGCTTCGCTACGCCCGACGCACCGCGATCCGCAGCGCGCGTCCCTTGACGGTCGCCTCCTCGCCCGCCGACGCGCCGTCGTAGCCGACGGCCACCGCGAGCGTCTCGCCGGCCAGGTACTGCTCGTGCGCGCGGGCGGCGTCGAGCAGCTCGCCGTCGCCGCCGAGCGTCAGCTCGATCCGGTCGGAGATGTCCAGCCCGGCGGTCTTGCGCGCGTTCTGGACCGCGTGGACGATCTCGCGCGCCAGCCCCTCGCGCACGAGCGCATCGTCGAGCTCGAGCTCGAGCGCCACCGCGTGCGATCCCTCGCGCTCGAGCTGGTAGCCGTCGAGCGGGCGCATGGCCAGCAGCAGGTCGTCCGAACCGAGCTGGTGCTCGCGGCCGTCGACGTTGACGCCGACCGGACGGTCGTCGCGTAGCGCGTCCGCCACGTGGGCGGGATCGAGCGCGGCGACGGCGGCCGCCACCTGCGGCATGTGCTTGCCGAACCGCGGCCCGAGCGCGCGGTAATTGGGCTTGACCTCGTAGGAGCCGAGCTCGTCGGCCTGTGAGACGTAGCGGACCTGCTTGACGTTGAGCTCGCCGAGCACGATGTCCTCGAGCCGCTCGATCGCCGACCGCTCGGCGCCGGCCGCGACGACCACGGCCTCGTGCAGCGGCTGGCGCACGCCGAGCTTGGCCTGGCCGCGGGCAGCGAGCCCGAGCCGCACGGTCTCGCGCACCACACCCATCGCGACCTCCAGGTCGGCGTCGCGTGGGCCGACCTCGGGGAAGTCACGCAGATGGACGCTCGGCTCGGAGCCGTCGAGGTTGTCGTAGATCTCGTCGGCGACGAACGGGCAGAACGGCGCCAGCAGGTGCGCGATGGCGACCAGGCAGCGGTGCAGCGTCCCGAACGCGGCCGGGTCGCCGTCCCAGAAGCGCGGGCGCGACCGGCGCACGTACCAGTTCGACAGCTCGTCGACGAACGCGGCGATCGCGTGGCCGGCGCGGGTGGCGTCGTAGTCGTCGAGCCGCTCGCGCACGATCTGCGTCGTCGCGTGCAGGCGCGAGATCGCCCAGCGATCGAGCTCGGTCTCCGGCTCGCCCAGCTCGGACACGTCGTTGACGTTCGCGTACAGGACGTAGAAGCCGTACGTGTTCCACAGCTGGAGCAGGAACTGGCGGACCGACTCCCCGACGGTGTCGGAGTTGAACAGGTAGCCGTCCCACGGCTGCTTGGCGGTGAAGAAGTACCAGCGGAACGCGTCGGCGCCGTGCTGGTTGATGACGTCCCACGGCACGACGATGTTGCCGAGCGACTTGGACATCTTCTTGCCCTCGGGATCGGCGAGATGCCCGAGCACGACGCACGTGCGGTACGGCGACTGGTCGAACAGCAGCGTCGAGATCGCCAGCAGCGAGTAGAACCAGCCGCGCGTCTGGTCGATCGCCTCGCAGATGTAGTCGGCCGGGAAGTTGGCCCTGAACTTGTCCTCGTTGTGGTAGGGCGCGTGGTGCTGCGCGAACGGCATCGCCCCGGAGTCGAACCAGACGTCGATCACCTCGGGCACGCGGCGCAGGGACTCGCCGCCGCTCGGCGAGGGGATCTCGACGTCGTCGACGAACGGACGGTGCGGGTCGTCGAGCTTGACGCCGCTGAGCTCCTCGAGCTCGGCGAGCGACCCGATGCACAGCGTCTCGCCCGCCTCGTTGCGCCAGACCGGGAGCGGCGTGCCCCAGTAGCGCTCGCGCGACAGCGCCCAGTCGACGTTGTTCTCGAGCCACTTGCCCATCCGGCCGTGCTTGATGTGCTCCGGATGCCAGTCGATGGTCTCGTTGGCGGCGAGCAGCCGGTCGCGCAGCGACGACGTGCGGATGTACCAGGCCGGCTTGGCGTAGTAGATCAGCGGCGTCCCGCAGCGCCAGCAGTGCGGATACGAGTGCCGGTAGGTCTCGGCGCGCAGCAGCCGGCCGCGTGCCTCGAGGTCGTGCACCAGATCAGGGTCGGCGTCCTTGACCCAGCGGCCCTCGTACGGACCGATCCGCTCGTCGTAGGTCCCGTCGAGCCGGACCGGGTTGACGACGTTGAGGCCCTGCTCGGCGCCGAGCCGGAAGTCGTCCTCGCCGAACGCGATCGCCGTGTGGACGATGCCGGTGCCGTCCTCGGCCGTGACGAAGTCCCCGGGGAGGACGGTGTGGCCCTTCTCGCCGTACTCGGACGCTCCGATGAACGGGAACGGCGGCTCGTACGCGGCGCCGAGCATGTCGGCCCCGCGGAAGCGATCGGCCACCTCGGCCTCCTCGCCGAGCACCCGCCCGGCGAGCGCCTCGGCCAGCACGTAGCCCTCGGTCGTGCGCACGTACGTCAGGTCCGGGTCGACGGCGACGGCGGCGTTCGACACGAGCGTCCACGGGGTCGTCGTCCACACGAGCAGCGTGTCGCCCTCGCGCAGCGCGCCCGCAGGACGGGTCACCGGGAACTTGACGTAGACCGACGGATCCTCGACGTCTTCGTAGCCGTCGGAGACCTCGTGCGACGAGAGCGCGGTCCCGTCCCGCGTGCAGTACGGGACGACGCGGTAGCCCTCGTACAGCAGGTCGCGGTCCCACATCGCCTTCAGCGCCCACCAGACCGACTCGACGTACTCCGTATCGAGCGTTCGGTACGCGTTGTCGAGATCGACCCAGTAGCCGATCCGCTCGGTGAGCCGGTTCCACTCCTCGAGGTACTCGAACACCGACTCGCGGCACTTCTGGTTGAACTCGGCGATCCCGTAGTCCTCGATGTCGGACTTGCGGTCGAAACCGAGCTTCTGCTCGACCGCGATCTCGACCGGGAGGCCGTGGCAGTCGTAGCCGCCCTTGCGCTCGACGAACCGCCCGCGCATCGTCTGGTAGCGCGGGAAGATGTCCTTGAACACGCGCGCCAGCACGTGGTGGGCGGCCGGCGGCGCGTTGACGGTCGGGGGCCCCTCGTAGAAGACGAACGGCTCACCGCCCTCGCGGCGGCGCATCGACTCGTTGAAGACGTCGCGCTCGCGCCAGCGCTCGAGGACCTGCTCCTCGAGCGCCGGGAAATCCGGCTTGGCTGGCAGCGGACGCGGCAAAGGACGGGAGATAATAGATTTCGCTCGCGAATCTTCGCGAGCTCGGACACGCGAACGAACTTACCTTGGGCCGCCTGGACGAGCTGGATTTGAACCTGAAGCTGAGCCGCGACGAAGAGGCTGAGAAGCTCGAGGCGGCGCAGACCCGTCTGCTGCAGCTCCGGCTCGTACTCGGCGGGCTGACCGGCGACCAGGGGCTCGGCCCGCCGCTGCTCGCCGTCTTCGAGGGCTGGGACGCCTCCGGCAAGGGCGGCGCGATCAAGCGGCTCGTCGCCCCGCTCGACCCGCGCCACGTGCGCGTGAAGCAGTTCGCGGCGCCGACGCACGACGAGAAGCGCCACCACTGGCTGTGGCGCTTCTGGCCGGCGCTGCCGGGCTGGGGCGGCATGGCCGTGTTCGACCGGTCGTGGTACGGCCGCGTGCTCGTGGAGCGCGTCGAGGGTTTCGCCGATCAGGCCGCCTGGAAGCGCGCGTACGAGGAGATCCGCGACTACGAGCGGATGCTCACCGAGGAGGGGACCGTGATGGTCAAGTTCTGGCTGCACGTCTCCTCGCGCGAGCAGCTCAAGCGCTTCGAGGCGCGCGCGGAGGATCCGCTGAAGGGCTGGAAGCTGACCGACGAGGACTGGCGCAACCGCGAGAAGCGCCGCGCCTACACGCGCGCGATCGAGGACATGCTCGACGAGACGGATCGCGACAACGCGCCGTGGACACTCGTCGAGGCCGACTCCAAGCGCTACGCGCGCGTGAAAGTGATCGAGACCGTCATCGCCGCGACCGAGGCCGGCATGCGCCGCCACGGGATCAAGCCGCCACCGCCGCTCTAACGGTTCCGGCGCCGAGCCTCGCGCTGCGCCTTCGTCTTTGCGCGGGCGCGCGACTTGGCCTGCATCTTGTGCTTGTGCGGGCCCTGCTCGCGCAACCGGTGGGCGTCCCCGCGCTGGTTCTTGGGCAGCGCGCTCCGCGCATCGCGCGAGATGAACACGCCGATCGCGACGAAGGCGATCAGCAACCCGCCGAAGATGATGTAGAGCGTCGTCCGGCCGCCGAGGTCGCTGGAGATGCTGTCGTTCGACTTCGACGGCGTCGGGGCGGACGTCGGCGCCGCCTGCGGCAGCGGGCCGAACGCGCCGCCCTGGGCGGACGCGGCCGTGGGCACGAGCAGTGCCAGGAACAGAACGATGACGAGCGTGCGACGGAGCATCGGGGCGCGCAAGGTACTACGCGGGCGCGCCGGTGAGAACCCACCGGCTGCCCAGGAACCGTAGCCCGCACGTCAACGCGCGTACGCCGATCAGGCCCGCCAGCCCCCACCAGACGCCGACGATGCCCCAATCCTGGTGCAGCGCGAGCAGCGCGACCGGCACGTAGACGGCGGCCGCTGACAGCATGCCCCACATCAGAAAGCGCGTGTCGCCGGCGCCGATGAGGATGCCGTCGAGCGCGAACACGAGGCCGTTGATCGGCATCAGCGCCGCGAACAGCCACCAGATCTCGTGCGCGCGTTCGACCACGAGATCGTCGTCGGTGAACGCGTGCGGGAGGACGTTCGTCAGCGCGACCAGCGCCACCCCGAACCCGGCGCCGACGACCACCGACCAGAGGATCACCCGCGTCGCCGCCGCTCGCGCTCGGGCCGCGTCACCGGCGCCGAGCAGGCGCCCGACGAGCACCTGCGCCGCGATCGCCAGCGCATCGAGCACGAGCGCGAGGAACACGAACAGCTGGAAGGCGATCTGGTGGGCGGCCAGCGACGCCGTGCCCACGCGCGCGAGCACCGCCGAGGCGACGAGGAACGAGCCCAGCAGCGCGGTCGTGCGGACGGCGATCTCGCCCCCGATCCGCATCAGCGGCTTCATCTTCTCCAGCAGCGGCGGCTCGAAGCCGGCGCGGCGCTGCACCTGCACGAACGCGAGCCCCATCCCGACCTGCGCGATCACCGTGCCCCACGCCGAGCCGGCCAGGCCCCAGTCGAAGCCGTAGACGAACAGCAGCTCGAGCACGACGTTGACGCCGTGGGCGATCAGCAGGATCACGAGCGGCGTGCGCAGGTCGCCGATCCCGCGCAGGAACCCCTGGCCGGCCGTCGCGAGCATGAAGAACGGCGCGCCGAGCGCGGCGATCCGCAGGTACAGCGTCGCGCCGTCGGCGACCTCGCCCTCGCCGCCCATCAGCGTGACGGCACCCGGGGCGAGCGCCGCGATCCCGGCCAGCAGCAGCACGCCGATCCCGATCCCGAGCCACAGCGCCTGCGACCCGAGCGCCGCCGCCTCGGCGTCGCGGCCGGCGCCGTGCAGCCGCGCCACCTGCGCGGTGGTCCCGTAGGTGAGGAAGTTGAAGATCGTGAACGCCGTGCTCAGCACCGTGGCGGCGATCGCCAGCGCGGCGAGCTGGGTCGTCCCGAGGTGGCCGACGATCGCGGTGTCGACGAGCACATAGAGCGGCTCGGCCGCCAGCGCCCCCAGCGCGGGGAGCGCCAAGGCGAAGACTTCCCGGTCCAGAGCGCGGCGCATATCGTCCCCAGCGTATGAAGCTCCGCCTCTACCACCACCACGACGGCGCGCGGGTGGCCTACCGGGAGGCGGGGACGGGGCGCCCGCTCGCGCTGCTGCACTCCAAGCTGCTGTCGCACCGTGAGTGGGAGCCGGTGGTCGAGGAGCTCAGCCACCGCTACCGGCTCGTGTTGCCGGACCTGCCCTTGCACGGCGATTCCGAGGACCGGCCGACGCACCCGTACACGTCGCAGTGGTTCGCCGAGGTGATGGCCGGCTTCATCCGCGACACCTGCGGCGCGCATCCGCTCGTCGGCGGCCACGAGGCCGGCGCCCAGATCCTGCTCAACGCCGTCGCCAGCGCCCAGCTCAACCCCGGCCGGCTCGTGCTGATGCCGAACGCGATGCACCGCCGGCCGGTGCGCGAGCGCGCCGAGCGGGGTGTCTCGATGGGCGTGCGCGCGGCCGCCGTGCCGGGCCTCGACCGGCTGCTCTCGCACGCGCCGCGGATGCTGCTGCGGCCCGGCTCCGGCGAGCGCCTGTCGGCGCGCGGCAACCCCGCGGCACGCGACCTGCTCCGCCACGCCGCGTTCGGCCTCGGTGGCAACGCCAACCGCGCGCGCTCATGGGCGAAGGCCGCGCGGCGCTGGCCCTCGGGCGCGCAGCCGGACCTGCTCGACGCCTATCCGCGGATCGAGGTCCCGACGCTGCTGCTGTGGGCCGACCGCGACCTGATGCACCCGCTCGAGATCGCCGAGGAGGCGCTCGACCTGCTGCCCGACGCCCAGCTGCGCGTGCTCGAGGGCACCGGCTTTCTGATGGCATACGACGACCCCGTAGGACTGGCCAGAGAGCTGGCGGCGTTCTGCGGCTGACCCGCTACCGTCTGAAGTCATGTACGAGTTGGAACGTCCGGAGACCTGCTCGGTTGCCCGCGCGATGGACATTCTCGGTGAGCGGTGGACCATGCTGATCATGCGCGAGGCGTTCTACGGCGTCCGTCGCTTCTCGGACATGCAGCGCAACCTCGGGATCGCGCGCAACATCCTCTCCACGCGCCTGCAGACGCTCGTGCGCGCCGGGATCCTCGAGCGTCGCCGCTACCAGGAGGAGCCGGAGCGCTTCGAGTACCGGCTCACGCAGGCCGGCCGCGACCTCTACCCCGCCGTGATCGCGATCATGAAGTGGGGCGACGAGTACCTGGCCGAGGAGGCCGGGCCGCCGGTCGTGCTGCGCCACTCGTGCGGCGAGCTGATCGACCCTGTGCTCGTCTGCGACCACTGCGGCGGAGCGCTGCACCCCCACGACGTCACCCCTGAGCCCGGCCCGGGCGCGCAGCTCCCCACCGCCGCTGCTTCCTAGCCGGACCCTCGGCGCGGTGAGCAGCGCTAGCGTTCAGGGCATGACTCTTGAGACTACTGAGGAGCTGTGGGGCGGCGAGACCCGCAAGGCGGTCGACAACTTCCCCGTGTCCGGCGAGCGCGTCCCGGTCGCGGTGGTGCGGTGGCTCGGCCGCATCAAGGGCGCGGCCGCGCGCGCGAACGCCGAACTGGGACTGCTGGACGGTGACCTGGCGCAGCGGATCGCCGTGGCCGCGGACGAGATCGCGCAGGGCCGGCACGACAACCAGTTCCCGATCGACGTGTTCCAGACGGGCTCCGGAACGTCGTCGAACATGAACACCAACGAGGTCATCGCGAACCTCGCCGGCGACGGGGCGCACCCGAACGACCACGTCAACATGGGGCAGTCGTCCAACGACGTGTTCCCGAGCGCCGTGCACCTTGCCGCGCTCGACGAGGCGACGCACAGCCTGCTCCCCGCGCTCGAGCGGCTCGAGAAGGCGTTCGCCGACAAGGCGGAGGCGTTCAAGGACATCGTCAAGTCCGGCCGCACGCACCTGATGGACGCCGTGCCCGTCACGCTCGGGCAGGAGTTCGCCGGCTATGCCGCGCAGATCCGGCTCGGCCGCGCCCGCGTCTCCGATGCGCTCCCGCGTGTGGCGCAGATCCCGCTCGGCGGCACCGCCACCGGTACCGGCCTGAACACGCACAAGGACTTCGCGGGCAAGGTGCGCGCGACGCTGGCGGCCGACACCGGGCTCGACATCCGCGCCGCGGAGGACCCGTTCGAGGCGCAGGGCAACCGCGACGCGCTGGTCGAGCTGTCCGGCGCGCTGAAGGTGATCGCGGTGTCGCTCACCAAGATCGCCAACGACCTCGCGATGATGGGCTCAGGCCCGCGTGCAGGCATCGGCGAGCTGTTCCTGCCGGAGTTGCAGAAGGGCTCGTCGATCATGCCCGGCAAGGTCAATCCCGTGCTTCCCGAGGTCGTGCTGCAGGTCAGCGCGCAGGTGATCGGCAACGACACGGCGATCACGGTCGGCGGCCTCCAGGGGCAGTTCGAGCTCAACGTCCGGATCCCGTTGATCGCCCGCAATCTGCTGCAATCGATACACATTCTCTCGACCGCGAGCGCGCTGTTCGCGGAGAAGTGCGTCGAGGGCATCGAGGCCAACCTGGAGGGCTGCGAGCGCTCCGCGGAGTCGACGCTCGCCGTCGCCACCGCGCTGAACCCGTACATCGGCTACGACAAGGCGGCCGACATCGTCAAGGACGCCTCGGCCAGCGGACGCACCCTGCGCGAGGTCGCCCGCGAGCACGGGGTCGACGAGGAGACGCTCGACAAGGCCCTCGACCTGCGGAAGATCGCGGCGGGATCGTCGGCCTCCTAGACGACATCGGCCTCCTGGACGACATCGAGCGGTACTACGACGCGGTCCCGCGCGCGGCCGCGAGCGTGGAGGACCATGGGCCGCTGCGGCTGTTCATCAGCGAGAGCGTCCCGTGGCCCTACTACGCGCGGCCGGCCGGCGGCGACATCACGGCCGAGGATGTGCGGACGATGCGCCGCCGCCAGTGGGAGCTCGGCATCCCGGAGACGTTCGAGTGGATCGTCGACCTCGCGCCGACGCTCTCAGCGGCCGCGCGCGAGGCCGGCCTCGACGTCGATGAGCTGCCGCTGATGGCGCTCGACCGGCCGCTCGAGGCACCGGCCGTCGGCGCCCGGCTGCGCCGACTCGAGCCCGACGACCCGACGCTCGCCCCCTCGCGCGCGGTCGCCGACATCGCGTTCGGCGCACCCGGCACCACGCGCGGCGAAGCCGGGCCGCGCGAGCGCGACGACGCGATCGCCAACTTCCCCGAGGCGCGACTCGAGGCGGTGCGGGCGCGGATGGCCTCCGGGCTCACCGTCACGATCGTCGCCGAGGACGACGACGGGGTGCTCGCGGTCGGCAGCCACCAGCCCGTGGCGGGTGTCACCGAGGTCGTCGGGGTCGGGACGCTCCCGTCCGCCCGCCGGCGCGGGCTCGGCGCGGCGGTGACCGCCGCGCTGGTCGCCGACGCCCGCCGTGGCGGGGCCGCGATCGTCTTCCTGTCGGCCGGCAGCGAGGACGTCGCGCGGATGTACGGCCGGCTCGGGTTCGAACGCGTCGGCACGGCCGGGCTCGCCCAGCCGCGCGTGTCAAGCTGAGCGTGTGACCCGTAGCCTCACCGGACGGCCGGGCGCCGTCGCGGTTGCGGGCGCTCTGACGATCGCGTTTTCGGCGATCCTCGTGAAGCTCGCCGACGTCGAGCCGGCGACCGCGGCGATCTTCCGCTGCCTGTACGCGCTGCCGGTGCTCGGGTTGATCGCGTGGCTCGAGGATCGCCGCTACGGCGCGCGGCCGCTGCGGGACCGGAGGCTGGCGATCCCCGCCGGCATCTTCTTCGCCGCCGACCTGATCTTCTGGCACCACGCGATCGCCGACGTCGGCGCCGGACTGGCGACGGTGCTCGGCAACACCCAGGTGATCGTCGTGCCGTTCGTCGCCTGGCTCGTGCTCGGCGAGCGCGTGTCGGTGCGCCTGCTCGCCGCGCTGCCGCTCGTGTGCGCCGGCGTCGTGCTGATCTCGGGCGTACTCGAGACCGGCGCCTACGGTGACCATCCCATGCGCGGCGTCGTGTACGGCCTGCTCACCGGCCTGAGCTACGCCGGCTTCATCCTCGTGCTGCGCCAGGCGGGCGCCGACCTGCGCCGCCCGGCCGGCCCACTGTTCGACGCGACCGCGGTCGCCACCGTCGCGGCGGTGATCGCCGGGCTGGCGGTCGGGGAGGCCGACCTCGTCCCGACCTGGCCCGCCCACGGCTGGCTGCTCGTGCTCGCGCTCAGCTCGCAGGTGCTCGGCTGGCTGCTGATCACGGTCTCGCTGCCGCGGCTCCCCGCCGCGCTGACCTCGGTGACGCTGACGATCCAGCCGGTCGGCTCGGTGTTCCTTGGCGTGATCCTGCTCGGCGAGGAGCCGAGCCTGCTGCAGCTCGCCGGCGTCGTCTGCATCGTCACCGGACTGGTGGCGATCGCTCTCCGCCGCCGCGTAGGATCACTGCATGAGCGTGCCGCCCGCCCTGCACGAGCTTGAGGCCGAGATCATGGAGGAGGTCTGGCGGCGCGGCGAGTGCAACGTCCGCGAGGTCCTCGACGCGCTCAACGCCCGCAACGACACGCGGCGCGCCTACACAACGGTGATGACCGTGATGCACCGGCTCGACCACAAGGGCCTGCTCCGCCGCGAGCGGCGCGGTCGCTTCGACGTCTATGTGGCGACGCTCACCCGCGACTACTATGCCCGGGCGCGCGCGAGCGAGGAGGTCGGCGCCATCGTCGACGAGTACGGCGACCTCGCACTTGCGCACTTCGCCCGCCACATGTCCAAGCTCGATCCCAAGCGCCGGGAGCAGATCCGGAGGCTCGCGCGCGGTGCGTGACGCGCGCTCGGTGAGGCGGGCGCAACTGGCCGTCGCCACGCTCGGCGTGACGGCAGTCCTACTGGTCATCGCGATCGCCTACGACGCGCTGCGCTTCCACGGCCTCGCCGCCGAGCCGCACATGGCGATCGCGCTGCTCGATGCGCTGGTGATCGCGCGCGCGACCCTGTCGCTGGTGCGCGCGCTCCGCGGACAGCGCACGTTCCTGCGCCGCCTGCCGGTCCTGGGCGAGATTGTCGTGCACGGGCATGCGGTGCGCGTCGTGCCTGGGCGCAGCGGCGTGTTCTGCGCCGGTCTGCTGCGTCCCGCGGTGTACGTCACCGAGGGCACGCTCCGCGCCGGGCGGTCCGCCGAGCTGTGCGCGATCCTCGCGCACGAGGAGCACCACCGGACCCGCCGCGATCCGCTGCGGCTCCTGTGCGCGCGGGTCGTCGCCGACGCGCTACGGCCGCTGCCTCCCTTCGCGTCGCTCGCCGACCGCCAGGCGGCGCTGGCCGAGCTGGCCGCCGACGCAGCGAGCGTGAAGGCGCTCGGCGACGTCAAGCCGCTGGCCTCCGCGCTCGCGCGGTTCGACGCGAGCGACGAACCCGGTACGGGCGTCGCGCCCGAGCGGGTCGACCAGCTCACCGGCCTGCTGCGCGCCGCGACGATTCCCTCCGCGCTGCTCGTCGCCGCCGGGTTCGCGCTCGGCGCGATCGTCGCCGCGGTCGCGGGAATGCTGGTCGCGGAATGGCACCTCGACGTGACGCTGTCGGTGCCGCTCGAGGTCGCGGCACTGATCGCGGCCTGCGCGCCGGCCGCGGTCGCGGCTCGTCGGGGTGCGGCCTGCCTCCGTCCGTGACGCGTCAGGCGGCGACCGGCGTCTCGATCGGAGGCGGGTCCTTCGCGGCTTGGGCTCCCGGCTGCACCGTTGGGATGCCGCGGGTGACGAGCAGGGCAAGCAGGCTGAGCAGCGCGAGCACAGCGAGGGCCGAGCGCAGCCCGGCGATGCGCGCATCGGCGTTCTCCTTCGCGACGGCGTCGGCCGTGTCGGCCGGCACCCCCGCGTCGTCGAGCGCCGCGCGCAGGTCCTTGTCGGACACGAACGGCACGCCGGTAGCGAGCTGAGTCTGCGCGTTGACGGCGAGGTTGTCGGGGACCGCCGGGTTGTTCTGAATCCCGGTGAAGAACGCTGCGGTGAGTGCGGAGATGAGGATCGCGCCGGCCAGCGCGGTGCCGAGCGATGCGCCGAGCTGCGTCCCCGTGTTCTGCACGCCCCCGACCTCGCCGCTCTGCTCGTCCGACACCGCGGACACGGTCACGCTCCCCAACTGGGAGGCCATCGCGCCGAGCCCGGATCCGATCAGCAGCAGCGGCCCGGTGATGATCTCGGGCCCGGCGCCGCTGTCGAGCAGGCTGACGAGCAGCAGCAGACCGGCGAACAGCAGCAGGAAGCCGGCGTTGACCACGCGCCGCGGGTTGGCGTCGGGCGCGAGCTTGGGCACCCCGGCGGCGAACAGCAGCAGCGTGAGCGACAGCGGGAGCAGCCGCACGCCGGTCTCCATCGCAGACAGTCCGAGCGCAACCGACAGGAACAGCGGCACGACGAAGAACGTCCCGGCCTGCACGAGGAACATGAACAGGAACGACAGCACCCCGGAGCGCACCTGGATGTTCCGGAGCAGCTCGGGATTGAGCAGCGCGCTCTCGCCCCGCTCGAGACGCAGCCCCTCCCAGCGCAGGAACAGCGCCACCACGACGCCGCCGCCGAGCAGAAGCCAGATCACCGGAGAGAGCCCGATCCACTCCGGTGCCTCCGGCTTGGGCTGCACGACACCCCAGGTGCCGGACTTCAGGATGCCGAACACGATCAGCGCAAGGCCCGTTGACGACAGCGTCGTGCCGACCAGATCGAGCTTCACGCCCTCCTCGGGCGGCGTGTCGTTCACGCGGCGGCCGAACAGCAGGATCACCGCCACGATCAGCACCTCGCCGGCGAAGACCCACCGCCACGACGCGTAGGTCGTGAAGAAGCCGCCGATCAGCGGTCCGAGCGCGGCGGCGATCGCGCCCGCGGCGGCGACCAATCCGTAGGCGCGCGGGCGCTCGGGCTTGCCGAAGTTCGATGCGACGAGCGCCACGATCGCGGGCATGATCAGCACCGCGCCCAATCCCTCCAGGCCCGACCAGCCGATCATCAGCACCGTCAGGTTCGGCGACAGCGCGGTCGTCAACGACCCGCAGGCGTACACCACGCAGCCGATCGCGAACGCGCGCTTGCGTCCGAGAAGCTCACCGACCTTTCCGCCGGTGATCATCAGCGACGCCATCACCAGCGTGTACAGCGTGATCGCCGTCTGAATCCCGGTCACGGTCGTGTCGAGATCCTTGGCGACGGTTGCGATCGCCGTGTTCATGACCGTCGTGTCCAGGGCCATCACGAACTGGCCCGCCGCGAGAGTCACCAGCACGACCCCACCGGCAGCTGCGGCCCGCTCCGTCGTTGTCATCGCTTTCCGGCCTCCTCTCGACCTCACGCGCCCTGCCGAGAGCACGCGAACCAGACCGCCGTGATCCTCGCGCAGCCGCGATCGCGCGCCCACCGGGCGAGCACCACATTGCGGTTGGTGCACGCCCGGGGCTGGCGCGGACCGGCGTCGCCGCGGGAGAATCTGCGTGTGGCACCGGTGGTCGCCCCGGAGATGTACGAGCAATCCAGCTGGGAAGCGTGGTGGCGCGACGACGCGAGCGCCGCGCGCGAGGCCCGCGAGCGTGCGTACAGGCTGTACCGGGGCGGCGGCGATCTCGCGGGCGCCGCCCGGATGGCGATCTGGATCGCCGCCGACGCGCTCGACTTCGACGGCGCCCTTGCGGTCGCGAACGGGTGGCTGAAGCGGGCAGACCGGCTGCTCGACGGACACGAGCCGTGTCCGGAGCACGGATGGCTGGCCTTCCACGAGGGCTACATCGCGCTCCGCCGCGGTGACGGCGAGGCCGCGCAGGCGCTCGGTGTCGCCACCGCGGCGTGCGGACGCCGGTTCGGCGTGGCCGACCTCGAGATGCTCGGTCTCGCGCTCGAGGGCGCGACGCTCGTCGCCGACGCGCGCGTGGCCGAGGGCATGGACCGCCTCGACGAGGCGACCGCGCTGGCGCTCGAGGGCGATGCCGCGATCCCGATCGCGGCGGCGTGGACCTGCTGCTTCCTCGTCACCGCGTGCGCGGCGGTGCTCGACTTCGAACGCGCCGCAGCGTGGTGTGACCGCATCGCCGAGTTCGCCGACCGTTACGGCAGCCGTTACATGCTCGCCTTCTGCCGGGCCGAGTACGGAGAGGTGCACCTGTGGCGGGGGGAGTGGGACGAGGCCGAGGCGCTGCTGGAGGCGTCGGTCGCGGACTTCATGGCATCGCGGCCGGCGATGGTCGGCGGCCCGCTCGGGGTGCTCGCCGAACTGCGCCGCCGGCAGGGCCGCGCTGCCGACGCGGCGATCCTGCTCGACCGCCTCGGCGAATCTGCGAGCGCGCTCCTGTGCCGCGCCCGGATGGCGCTCGACCGAGGCGACACCGGCGCGGCGGTCGAGCTGCTGGAGCGCCGGCTGCGGCAGGCACGCCCCCTCGCGCGCGTTCCCGCGCTCGAGCTGCTGGCGCGCGCGCAGACCGCGCGCGGCGCGATGGACGAGGCCGCCGCCCACGTCGCCGCACTGCGCGAGCTCGAACAACGCGTGGGCACGGCCGCGATGCACGCGTGCGCCGACCGCGCCGAGGGGGTCCTCGCCGTGGCCCGGGGCGACCGCGACCGCGGCCGGCACCTGCTGGAGGACGCGCTCGGGCGGTTCCAGGCGTGCGGAGGCGCCTACGAGGTCTCCGAGACGCGACTCGCTCTCGCGCCGCAGATCGGCGAGATCACTCCGCGCGAGCGCGACGTGCTGCGGCTCGTCGCCGAAGGGCTCACGAACCAGCAGATCGCCGAGCGGCTGGTCGTCAGCGAGCACACCGTGCACCGCCACGTGACGAACATCCTGCGCAAGCTCGACCTCCCTTCGCGCGCCGCCGCGGCGGCGCATGCGGTGCGCGCCGGCATATAGCCAGATCTGGCGAAGTCACGGCGGCGCGGCGCCAGTAGCGTGACGAGCATGACCAATCCCTGGGCCCTGGGCGACTACCACGAGTTTGCGACCACGATGGTGTGGGGTCTCGGTCCCGAACTGGTCAGCGCGTGCGCTATCGGCCGCGGGCAGCGCGTGCTCGATGTCGCGACCGGTTCCGGCAACGTCGCGCTGCGCGCCGCCGAGACGGGCGCCGACGTCGTCGCGCTCGACATCACGCCCGAGAGCCTCGCCGCAGGCCGCATCGAAGGCGACCGCCGAGGCCTGACGATCGACTGGGTCGAGGGCGACGCCCAGGACCTTCCATTCGCCGACGGGGAGTTCGACGTCGTCGCCTCGTCGGTCGGCGCGATGTTCGCGGCCGACCATGAGGCCGTCGCCGGCGAGCTCGTGCGCGTCTGCCGGCCGGGCGGCACGATCGGGATGATCAACTTCACGCCCGAAGGGCTGGCCGCCGAGTTCTTCGCGCTGTTCGGCGCGCCCACGACGCCGACACTGTGGGGCAGCGAGGAGCACGTGCGCGAGCTGTTCGGCGATCGGGTGTCAGCGCTGGTGATGAATCGCCGGGTGCTGGTCGAGCGCCACGCCGACGGCCCCGAGGGATACGTCGAGTTCTACAAGCGCACATTCGGCCCGGTCGTCGCGACCTATGCGGCGGCGTCCGACCCCGCCGCGCTCGACCGCGACTTCCTCGATTTCGCTCGGCGGGCGAACCGCGGCTCGCCCGCCGAGTACCACTACGAGTACCTGCTTGTCACGGCGCGCCGCTCAGGGTGAGAGCCGCTCGGCGCTCCAGCTGCCGTCGGGCTGGAGCAGGAAGTGCTCGCGGTCGTGCAGGCGATCGGCGCGTCCCTGCCACAGCTCGACCGCGTCCGGGCGGAGGCGAAAGCCGCCCCAGTAGCCGGGTCGCGGGACCTCGTCCGGGAACCGCTGCTCGACCTCGCGCACGCGCTCCTCGAGCTGCTCGCGGTCACGCAGCACGGTGCCCTGTGCCGACGCCCAGGCGCCGACCTGGGCACCGCGCGGCCGGCTGGCGAAGTAGGCGTCGGACTCATCGGCGGTCAGCCGCTCGACCGGGCCTTCGAGCCGCGCCGCGCGCTGCAGTTCCTGCCAGTAGAGCGTCGCCGCCGCGCGCGGGTTGGCGTCCAGCTCCCGGCCCTTGCGCGAGCCGTAGTTGGTGAAGAACTGGATCCCCTCGTCGTCGATCCCCTTGAGCAGCACGATCCGCACCGACGGCCGCCCGTCGGGCGTCGCGGTCGCGAGCGCCATGCGCTCGGCCTCGACGATCCCGGAGGCGGCCGCCTCCTCGAACCACTCGCGAACGAGCTGCAGCGGGTGAGGGTTGCCCGGCCGGGCATCCGGCCCGTCCTCTGATGAAGAAGCCACCATCCGGGTGGCTTAGAGAGACATCGCGACGTACTTGATCGCCAGGTACTCCTCGATGCCCTCCGGGCCGCCCTCGCGCCCGAAGCCGGACGCCTTCACGCCGCCGAACGGCGCCGCGGGGTTGGAGACGAGGCCCTGGTTGAGCCCGACCATGCCAGTCTGCAGCTTCTCGACCACGCGGAACGCGCGCTTGATGTCGCTCGTGTAGACGTAGGCGACCAGGCCGTACTCGGTGTCGTTGGCGGCGGCGATCGCGGCGTCCTCGTCGTCGAAGGAGATCACCGGGGCGACCGGGCCGAAGATCTCCTCCTTGAGCAGTCGCGCCTCGCCGGTGACGCCGCCGAGCACGGTCGGCTCGTAGAAGTAGCCGGCGCCGTCGCGCGACTGGCCGCCGACCAGCACCTGGGCGCCCTTCGCGGTCGCGTCGTCGACCAGCTCGGCGACCTTGGCGCGCTGCGTGCCGTCGATCAGCGGGCCGACCTTGACGTCGTCCTCGGTGCCGCGGCCGACCTTCATCTCGCCGAGTTTGGCCGCCAGCTTCTCGGCGAACTCGTCGGCCACCTTGTCAGACACGTGAAAGCGGTTGGCGGCCGTGCACGCCTCGCCGATGTTGCGCATCTTGGCGATCACCGCGCCCTCGACGGCGGCATCGACGTCGGCGTCCGGGAAGACGATGAACGGCGCGTTGCCGCCGAGCTCCATCGACGTCCGCAGCAGGCCCTCGGCCGACTGCTCGACGAGCTTGCGGCCGACCTCGGTCGAGCCCGTGAACGTGAGCTTGCGCAGCCGCTGGTCGGAGATGATCGGCTTGGAGACCTCCGAGCTCGAGCTCGAGGTGATGACGTTGAGCACGCCCGGCGGCAGGCCGGCCTCCTCGAACAGCTTCACCAGCGCGAGCATCGACAGCGGCGTCTGCTGCGCGGGCTTGATAACCATCGTGCAGCCCGCGGCGACCGCCGGGCCGATCTTGCGGGTGCCCATCGCGGCCGGGAAGTTCCACGGCGTGATCGCGTAACAGGGGCCGACCGGCTGCTTCATCGTGATCAGGCGCCCGACGCCGTTCGGCGCGGTCGCAAAGCGGCCCTCGATCCGGACGGCCTCCTCGGAGAACCAGCGCAGGAACTCGGCCGCGTAGGCGATCTCGGCCTTCGACTCGGCCAGCGGCTTGCCCATCTCGAGCGTCATCAGCAGCGCCAGCTCATCCGAGCGCTCGGCCATCGCCTCGAACACGCGCCGGAGGATCTCCCCGCGCTCGCGCGGCGGGTGCTGCGCCCACTCGTCCTGCGCGGCCACGCACGCGTCGAGCGCGGCGACGGCGTCGTCGGCCGTCGCGTTGGCGACCTCGACTAGCGTCCCGCCGCTCGACGGGTCCTCGACCGCGAGCGTTTCGCCGCCCGCGGCATCCCGCCACTCGCCACCGATGTACAGCTGCGTGGGTGCGGCCTCGACGGCCGTCGTCTCTCTGTCGGCTGTGATGCTCATGCTGCGACTGTCTCCGTTCCGAGTTCCTCAGATATCGACACGTCGATCGAGTAGTCGATCGGGACCACGATCAGCGAGGGGACGTCGAGGCTGAGCGCATGCTCGAGGTGGCGCCCGAAGTCCTCGACTCCCTCGCATCGCCACGCCGGCATGCCGAACGCATCGGCGAGGCGGACGAAGTCCGGGTTCGTGAAGTCGGTGCCGAAGTGGCGCCCGAACTTCTTGTCCTGCTTCCACACGATCGATCCGTACTGGGAGTTCTCCCAGATCACGTTCACGACCGCCGTGCGCAGACGCACCGCGGTCTCCAGCTCCTGCACATTCATCAAGAAGCCGCCGTCCCCGCTCACGGTGACGACCTTGCGGTCGGGGTGGACGAGCTTGGCGGCGATCGCCGTCGGCAGCGCGATGCCCATCCCCGCGAGGCCGTTGGCGATGAACACGGTGTCGGGCTCGTGCGCCGGGAACATCCGCGCGATCCACAGCTTGTGCAGCCCGACGTCCGAGATCAGCATGTCGTGGCGGCCGAGCGCCTGACGGATCTCCCACAGCGCGCGCGGCGGCTGCATCGGGAACGCGTCGTCGTGCCTGGCGGCCTCGAAGCGCCCGAGCACGATCTCGTTCAGGCGCGACGGCCCGGTCGTGATCGCGGTCGTCCCGAGCTCGCGCGCGAGCACGCCGAGAATGTGCGCGATGTCGCCGATGAGGTCGGCCTCGGTGATGAAGTGCTCGTCGACGTCCGGCGAGACCGTGTCGACGCACACGATCCGCTTGTCGCGGTTCGGGTTCCAGTTCGACGGCGCGTGCTCGACGAGGTCGTAGCCGACCGTGATCACGACATCGGCGTCGTCGAACCCAGCGAGCGCGTAGTCGCGTGACTGCAGGCCGACGGTCCCACGCATCCGCGGATCCTCGTAGTCGAGCATCCCCTTGCCCATGAACGTCTCGGCGACGCCGATCCCGGTCATCTCGGCGAACCCGCGCAGTGCGGCGGCCGAGCCGGTGCGGGCGACGCCGTTGCCGGCGAGCACGATCGGGAGCTCGGCGCCGGAGATGACGTCGATCGCCGCGCGCAGCTCGTCACCGCTCGGTTCGGGCCGGCGGCGCCCGTGCCGGGTGGGGAGCGGCGCCGCGTCGACCGGCTCGACCATCACATCCTCAGGCAGCTCGATGTGGGTCGGGCCCGGCTTCTGCGCCTCGGCGACCTTGAACGCCTTGCGCACGACCTCCGGGATCACACGGGACGAGTTCAGCCGCGTGTTGAACTTGGTGATCGGCTGCAGCATCGAGACGACGTCGATGTACTGATGCGACTCCTTGTGCATCCGCTCGAGGTCGCCCTGGCCGGTGAGCACGACCATCGGCGAGCGGTCGAGGAACGCGTCGGCGACGCCGGTGACCAGGTTAGTGGCGCCTGGCCCGAGCGTGCCGAGGCAGACGCCGGCCGAGCGCGTCAGCCGCCCGTACATGTCGGCCATGTACGCACCGCCCTGCTCGTGCCGCACCGGGACGAACTCGATCCGCGAGGCGTCGAGCGCCTCGTTGAGATCGAGCGTCTCCTCGCCCGGAATGCCGAAGACGTAACGGACGCCCTCGGCCTCGAGGCATTGCACGAACAGCTCTGCACCCTTCATTGCGCTCCTAGTCTTCCGCATCCGATACCGCAACAACTGTCCGAGCCGCGTGTCGGACTAACCTGACCAGGTCTCCCCGATGCGCCGTCTCATCACGCTCACCCTCGCCGCCGCGCTGCTCGTGGCCGCTCCCGCCTCCGCTGCCAAGCACCGGTTCACGATCCGCGGTGCCGGCTTCGGCCACGGCGTGGGGATGAGCCAGTACGGCGCCTACGGCTACGCGCTGCACGGCGCGACCTACGACGCCATCCTCAAGCACTACTACAAGGGCACCGCGCTGGGATCGACCGACCCCGACCAGACCGTCCGCGTGCTGCTGCAGTCGAGCAGCTCGGCCACCTTCAGCGGCGCGGTGAAGGCCGGATCGCGCAAGCTGAGCCCGGGCGCCACGTACCGCGCGGCGTCGTACAGCCTCTCGCAGGTGGCGCTCTACCGGGGTAGCAAGCGGGTCGCGATCTTCTCGGCGCCGCTCCAGGTCGCCGGCAAGAACAGCGTGCTCACGCTCAGCGGCCACGGTGACTACCGCGGCGTGCTGGAGTTCCGCCCGAGCACGTTCGGGCTGAACACGGTCAACGCGCTCCCGCTCGAGCAGTACGTGGCCGGCGTGGTGGCGCGCGAGTCGCCGTCGTCATGGCCGCTCGAGGCGCTCAAGGCCCAGGCCGTCAGCGCGCGCACGTACGCGATCACGACCTCCAAGGCCGGCGCCGGGTTCGACCAGTACGCCGACACGCGCTCGCAGGTCTACGGCGGCGTCGCGGCCGAGTCGATCTCCACCAACGCCGCGGTTGCCGCGACGCACGCCCAGGTCGTCACGTACAACGGCGCGCCGGTCGTCACCTACTTCTTCTCGACCTCGGGTGGGCGCACCGAGAATGTCGAGAACTCGTTCACCGGCAGCGACCCGAAGCCGTGGCTGAAGTCGGTCAACGACCCCTACGACGGTGTCTCGCCCAAGCACCGCTGGGGCCCGATCCGGATGAGCACCGCGAGCGCCGCGGCCAAGCTCAGCGGGCTGGTCAAGGGCCGCTTCAAGGGCATCCGCGTCAACCGTCGCGGCAAGTCGCCCCGCATCGTCACGGCGACCGTGATCGGCACGGGCGGTCGCACGCGCGTGAGCGGCGCCACGCTGCGGGCTCGCTTCGGGCTGTTCGACTCGTGGGCCTACTTCACGTCGATCGCCACCAAGAAGAAGAAGCCGCCGCCGTCAGACCCCAAGACCGGCGGCACGCCGCCGCCCGCGAACGCCGCCGGGCCGCGGGCCCGCAGCATTCTCAGCGGCAGCGTCTATCCGGAACGGCGCGGGGCGGAGATCCAGGTCCAGATCCGCGGCCGCAACGGCTGGCACACCGTCGCTTCGACCGACGCGCTCCGCCACGGCCGCTACAGCGCAGCCGTGGCCAAGCCCGGCGTCTATCGCGTGATCTTCTCCGGTGACGCCGGGCCGGCCATCCGCATTCGCTAGCCGGTGTAGACCCGCGCCAGCGATTCGGCGACGCACACGGGCTTCTCGCCGCCATCGCGCTCGAACGTCAGCTCGAGCGTCATCTGCGCGCCGCCCGGCACGTCCTCGAGGTTCGCCAGCCGCGCCTTCATCCGCACGCGGCTGCCGACCGGCAACGGCGCCGGGAAGCGGACCTTGTTGAGCCCGTAGTTGATCGCCATCGCGAACCCGTCGAGCGCGAGCACCTGCTCGGTGAAGCGCGGCGCCAGCGAGAGGGTGTAGTAGCCGTGGGCGATCGTGCCGCCGAACGGCGTGTCCTTGGCGCGCTCGATGTCGACGTGGATCCACTGGTGGTCGCCGGTGACGTCGGCGAACGCGTTGATGTCGTCCTGAGTGACCTCGTGCCAGTCCGAGATCCCCAGCTCCTCGCCCTCGGCGGCCTTCAGCTCTTCAAGTCCCGTGATCGTCCGCATGGAACGGAATCCTTGCGTCTTCGTCCGGTCGACGCTTTGACGCGGACGGACGCCATCCGTGGCGTCCGAAACTATCCTGCAACCCGTGGCCAACCCGCTGCTTGTCATAGACGGCCCCGCCGTGCTCTATCGCGCGTTCTTCGCGCTCCCCGACTCGATCACCGACGCCGGCGGACACCCGGTCAACGCGCTGCTTGGCTCGGTCAATCAGACGCTGTGGTGCGTCGAGAAGTACGACCCGCGCGCCGTCGTCTGGTGCTTCGGAGCCGAGGCGGGCGAGTACCGCGTCGAGGCCTTCCCCGCGTATCACGCCGACCGCCCGCCGATGCCCGACCCGCTGGAGTGGCAGTGGGAGCGCGCGCCGAAGGTCTATGAGGCGCTGAACTGGAGCGTGACCTCCACGCCCGACCTCGAGGCCGACGACCTGCTGGGCTCGTACGCCGCGGTCGAGACCGAGGCCGGCGGCCGCACGCTGATCCTCACCGGCGACCGCGACATGTTCCAGTGCGCGAACGACACCGTCAGCGTGCTGCTCCAGCGCACCGGCGGCGACGGACCGCAGGAGGTCGGGCCCGACGTCGTGCGCGAGAAGTACGGCGTCGATCCCGAGCAGGTGCCGGACTTCATCGCCCTGCGCGGCGACCCGTCGGACGGGCTGCCGGGCGCGAGGGGCATCGGGCCCAAGACGGCGGCCGACCTGCTCAAGCGCAAGGGCGACCTCGAGCACGTGATCCTCGGGGCGATCCGCGAGAAGCCGTCGGTGCGCCGCGCGCTGATCGAGCAGGCGGACGAGCTGCGCAGCTTCAAGGACATCGCGACACTGCGGGCGATCCCGGTCGAGCGCCCGCCCGACGCGGCGACTGACTTCGCGGCCGGCGCGAAGGTCGCGGGTGAGTTCGGGATGGGGCGGTTGTCGAGCCGGCTCGAGGAGCTGGCTCAGGCGCGCGGCTGAGCGTCCGCCTCGAGCGAGCGCATCGCCCGGTCGAGCAGATCCTCGGCCAGGTCGCCGCCCCAGTGGGCGCCACCGACGAGCGCTCCGGTCGCCTCGCGCACGCGGTCGGCGACGACCGCGGCACCCTGGCGATCGGTGTCCGGGAGCAGCGCGAGCATGTCGCCGTTGTCCCAGCTGGAGAAGATGTCGGCGCCCCGCAGCACGGGCCCGAGATCCGCGACGTCGGCGCCGCGGACGAGCAGGATGGCGAACTCGTGCCCATAGCGCACGCCGCCCGCCACGAGACGGCGCAGCATCCAGCGCCCGAGCGGGGCGGGGAGCGGGCCGATCAGGTCGTCAAGGTCCACGCCTCTATCAACGGCATGTCAGGGCGTGAACTTGACGGTAATTACGTCACCATCGGCCATGGCATATTCGCGCCCCTCGAGCCGGAGGGTCCCGCGATCGCGCGCTGCCGCGTATCCGCCCGCCTCCACGAGCGCGTCCCAGCCGATCACCTCGGCGCGTACGAACCCACGCTGGATGTCGGAATGGATCTCGCCGGCGGCGTGCCAGGCGGTCAACCCGCGCTTGAGGTGCCACGACTGGGCGGGCTTCGCCTCGCCGGCGGTGAAGAAGGCCAGTAGGTCGAGCAGTCCGAAGGCGCCGTGGACGACGCGCTGCAGGCCGGACTCGCCGACCCCCATCTCCTCGCGCATGACGTCTGCCTCGTCGTCTTCGAGCTCGGACAGCTCGGCTTCGATCCGCGACGAGATCGCGACGGCGGCCGCGCCGTGCGACGCGGCGTGGTCGTCCACGACCGCCGGGACCGCGTCGTCGCCTTCGTCGACGTTAGCGACGAACAGCACCGGCTTGCCGGTCAGCGGCGACAGGTTGCGGAGCGCGTTCGGCGCCGCGTCCGGGACCGGCACGGTGCGGGCCGGCTCGCCCGCCTGGAGCGCGGCGATCACCCGCCCCAGCCACTCCTCCTCGGCGATCGCCGCCTTGTCGCCGCCGCGCGCCTCGCGCACGACGCGCGCGTGCCGGCGCTCAGCCTGCTCGAGGTCGGCGTAGACGAGCTCGGTCTCGATCGTGTCGATGTCGGCGGCCGGGTCCACGCGACCTTCCGGGTGGATGACGTTCGCATCGTTGTGCGCGCGGACGACGTGCAGCAGCGCGTCGGTCTCGCGGATGTTGGAGAGGAACTGGTTGCCGAGCCCCTCGCCTTTGTGGGCCCCGGCGACGAGCCCGGCGATGTCGTGGAACTCGATCGTGTCCGGCACGATGTTCGATGAGCCGACGGTCTTGGCCACCGCGTCGAGCCGCTCGTCGTGCACCGGGACGACCGCCACGTTCGGCTCGATCGTCGTGAACGGGTAGTTGGCGGCCTCGGCGCCGGCGCGCGACAGCGCGTTGAACAGCGACGACTTGCCCGCGTTGGGCATCCCGACGATGCCGACCTTCATCATCGGCCCGCCCTCCCCAGCACCGTGCCGAGCGCCGCCCCCGCGGCGACGTCGGACGGGTAGTGCACGCCGAGATAGAGCCGCGAGAACGCCATCCCGGCCGCCGCCCCGAGCAGCGGCCCGCGCGGCAGCAGCGGCCCGAACGCCTGCGCGGCGGCGAATGACGACGTCGAGTGCGACGACGGGAACGAGAGGCCGGTCGGTGTGACCATCAGGTGCGGCAGGTCCTCGACGACCGGCCGGCGGCGGCCGATCGCGACCTTGATCGAGCTCGAGATGAGATAGGCGGCGCCCACCGTGCCGGTCGCGCGCAGCCAGCGCGGGCGGCGCGACCGGTCGACCGCGGCGCCGGCGAGGCCGAGCCCGAGCCACACCGCTCCGTGCTCACCGAGCTGCGAGTAGCGGCGCACCCACAGGACGACCTGCGGCGTGTGGGCGAGCGAGCGGACGCGCCGATACAGGGCGAGATCCAGCGTGTTGAAGGCGACACGGAGCTCGTGCAGCACTAAAAGCCGACGCGGTGCTCGCCGGACTCGACGCGCAGGTAGGCGACCTGCGCCAGGTCCACGAGGACGGCGCCGTCGGTGGCCTCCACCTCGTACCAGCCATCGCGCTTGTCCTGCAGCGCCTTGCGTAGGTCCTCGAGCGCGCCGTCCTGGAGCCGCAGGGACAGCACCTGCCCGCCGCCGTTGAAGCCGAGCGCGGCGCGCCGCGCGCTGGGTGGGGCCTTCGTGGGATCGCTCATGCGTGCACCGCCGCGGGTTGAACCAACTCAGTCAGGACTCCGCCGGCCGACGACGGATGCAGAAAGGCGACCTGTGAGCCGCGAATGCCCGTGCGCGGCTGCTCGTCGATCAGCCGCAGGCCGGCGGCCCGTAGGTCGTCGAGCGCAGCGGCGACGTCGTCGACGCGATAGGCCACGTGATGCAGCCCCGGGCCGCGCTTGGCGAGGAACTTGCCGACCGGCGTGTCGTCGCCGAGCGGCGCCAGCAGCTCGACATGGCTCTCGCCGACATCGAGCAGCGCGGCCTCGACGCCTTGTGCCGCGATCGTCTCGCGATGCACCAGCGGCATGCCGTAGGTGTCGCGGTGAATCGCGATCGCCGCGTCGAGGTCTGCGACCGCCACGCCGATGTGATCGATGCTGCGCAGCACGACGGCGAGTGTACCCTCAGCGCCCGTGCGGATCGCCATCGCCGCCAACCGGGCATCCGGCGGCGGGATCGATCTCGCTCCGCTGCGCGACGTCATGCCGGAGGCCGAGATCTTCGACATCGTCGCAGCCGACCAGATCGTCGCGTACGCGCCGGAGCGGCTCGTCGTAGCGGGCGGAGACGGCACGATCGGCGCGTTCGCCGTGCTCGCCGAGTGGCTCGGGGTGCCGCTGGCCGTCGTCCCCACGGGCACCGCGAACGACTTCGCGGGCGCCCACGACCTCCCCGAGGATCTCCGCGACGCGGCGGAACTCGCGGCGACCGGCGCGCACACGCGTACGCTCGACCTCGGTCACCTCGCCGACGGGCAACCGTTCGTCAACGTCGCCAGCGCGGGCCTCGCCTCGGTGGCCGCACGCCGCGCCCAGCCGTTCAAGCACCGGCTCGGCCCGCTGGCTTACGCGGTCGGCGCCGTCCGCGCGGCGACGACCGCGCACCCGCTGGAGGCGACCGTGCGCGCCGATGGCGAAGAGGTGTTCTCCGGCGCCTGCTGGCAGGCGATCGTCGCGGTCAGCGGCGCGTTCGGCGGCGGCTCCGGCGTCGCCGAGGCCGACCCCCGTGACGGCGCGCTCGACGTCGTGGTCCTGCCCGCCGGCTCGCGCGCAGGCCTCGCCCGCCGCGCCTGGGGACTGCGGACACAGACGATCGCGCGGCAGCCCGGGGTCGAGCACGCCCGCGGCACGGTGATCGAGGTGACGCTCCCGCCCGCGGCCGACCTCAACGTCGACGGCGAGCTGCGCCGTGGCGGCCTCGAACGCGTGACCGTGCGCCCGGCCGCGTTCAGGCTTGTGGTGAGACCTTGACGCCGTCGCGGCCGAGGCGCTTGACCTCGTAGAGCGCCTGGTCGGCGCGGGCGACGAGCGCCTCGTCGGTCTCGTGGTCGTTCGCCAGCGCGAGGCCCACGGACAGCGTCGAGCCGAGCCGATCGTGGGCGTCCGAGCGCAGCTGCCAGCCGATCTGCTCGGCGTGGGACTCGCCGTCGCACTCGAACACCAGCGCGAACTCGTCGCCGCCGATGCGGAACGCGCGGCCGCCGGAAGGCGCCGCGGCGCGCAGCAGCGCGGCCATCGAGCGCAGCACGTCGTCACCGGCCGCGTGGCCGCGGCTGTCGTTGATCGCCTTGAAGCCGTCGACGTCGGCGATCAGCACAGCGGTGTGCCGGTGCGCGGGGGTCGACCGGCGGACGCTGGGCAGCGCGTCGTGGAAGGTCGCATGGTGGCCGAGGCCGGTCAGCGGGTCGCGCGCGGCGCGCTCGCGCAGCTCGAGCACGGCGGCGGCCATGCGCAGGCCGCCGGCGGCCTGGACCGCGAGCAGCTCGAGCAGCTCGACGTGATCGGTGCCCAGCCGGTGCGGCAGGCGATCGGCGAGCACGAGGACGCCGAGGCGCTGGCCCGCGACCGTGAGCGGCAGCACGGCCAGCGACGCGGCACCGGCGCCGCGCAGCGTCTGGTGACCGGCGAAGCCGCGTCCGGAGGTCTCGGCGACCGTGTAGGACGACGTGCCGAGGCTGACCCAGTTGGCGATCGCGTCGAGCTCGGACGGCGCGAGGTCGGAGAACACGACCGCAAACGGGCCCTCCGCGTGGTGCACGTACAGGTTGCCGTGCCGGTTGGTGAGCGCGACCATCGCGGACTCGAAGCCGGCCAGCTCGAGCGCGGAGCGGACGGTCTCGCGGACGATGTCCTCGGGGTCCTCGAGCACCGACATGCGCGCCACTGCGCGGGCGAGGCGCTGTGCGGGCTGGATGCACGTCTCGGGGCCGCCGAGCTGCTCGATCCGCCGCGACAGCAGGTCGGCGCAGCGCTCGACCTCCCAGCGCACGCCCCCGTCGGGCCGCGTCGGGGAGTCGGCGTTGATGACGCCGACCGTGCGCTCGCCGATCTTCAGCGGCATGCAGAGCTCGGCGACGACCGACGGGACGGACTCGACGAACGCGGGGTGCTTGGCGATGTCCGACACCTCGGTGGCGGTGCCGGTGCGGAAGGTGAGGCCGATCACGCCCGCTGACGACGGCATGCCGTCGTAGACCTGCCAGTAGCCGCGCGAGGCCTGGCAGCGCAGACGGCCGCCCTGCTCGAGATAGACGCTCGGCATCAGGCCGGTGCGGGCGAGGTGCTCGACAACGACGGCCGACGCGTCCCGGACCGTGGGAGCGGACGCGAGCGCGCGCTCGAGGCGCCCGCCGCCGGGCGAGGAGACGTGCAGCGGCGCGGCGGAGGCCTGCGGATCGGCCGGCCACGCCTCGGCGGGGCGGCCGAACAGCCAGCCCTGGCCGAAGTCGGCCTCGGCGGCGCGGAGCACCGCGAGCTCCTCCGGCCGCTCGACGCCCTCGGCGACGACGCGCGCACCGACCTCACGGGCGAACGCGACGGTGGCGCGCAGCACGGCCTCGCGGGAGCCGTCGAGGTCGACGCCGGTGACCATGCCGCGGCAGAGCTTGAGGAAGTCGGGACGGATCTCGGCGACGTATTCGAGCGAGGTGAAGCCGGCGCCGGCGTCGTCGACCGCGACCAGCGCGCCGCGGGCGATCCACGGCTTCAGGCGCTCCTGGATGCGCTTGATGTCCTGGACGGCGTCCTGCTCGGTGAGCTCGATCACGAGCCGCTGCGGGAGCTGGTCGGCGAGCTTGGCGAGGCCGGGGTGGCCGAGCGCGTCGGGGCCGACGTTGACGAACAGCAGGCGGCCCTCGGGCGGCTCGCCGGAAGAGGTCATGGCCGCCCAGCAGGCGACCTCCAGGTCGTGCCGCAGGCCAGAGCGGGCCGCGGCGGCGAGCGTGACGTCCGGCGGCAGCGCGACGAGGCCGGGCGGCGTGGGGAAGCGAGCGAGCCCCTCGTAGCCGATCGGCTGGAGATCGCTCAGGCGGACGATCGGCTGGTAGACCGCGCGGATCGCGCCAGGGGCCAGCAGCTCACGGAAATCGGCGGCCCGATCCGCGCCCGCACGCGACAGAGGGTGTAGCTGCCCCATTTTCCCGGGGATCGGCATTTAGCCGAGGCCGCTTGAGTCAACGAACGTCCGTCGAGCTGGCGGCGACGACCCGCAGCCCGTGACCCGGCAACCGGTAGAAGCGCGGGACTCCATCCATGATGCGGTCGATGTCCCTGCGTTCGAGCACTTCATTGCGCAGCAGGGCGCTCGCCAGCGTGTCGAGCTTGTCCCGGTGGTCGGTGATGATCCGCAGCGCTGAGCGCATCGCCTCGTCGGCCAGATGCTGCTGCTCTTCGTCACGCAGCTGACGCGTCCGGTCGGACACGGCGCCGCCCTCGGCGGACACCTTGCGCGACGTGATCGACGTGCCCATCGCGTACTCGTGGATCATCGAGCGCGAGATCTCCTCCACGCGGTGGAGGTCGTCGGCGGCGCCGGTGGTCACCGCGCCGAACACGATCTGCTCGGCGGCGCGTCCGGCGAGCAGCACGGCCATGTAGTCGAGCAGCTCCTCGCGCGTCTTGAGGTAGCGATCCTCCTCCGGGAGGTTCAGCGTGTAGCCGAGCGCCCGGCCGCGCGGGACGATCGAGATCTTGTGCACGCGGTTGACGCCGGGCAGGAGCTCGGCACAGAGCGCGTGGCCGGCCTCGTGGAACGCGACGACGCGACGCTCGTGGTCGTTGAGCGTGCGGCGCGACTGCATGCCGGCGACGACGCGCTCGAGCGCGGAGTCGAAGTGCTCCTGGTCGAGCCGGTCGCGGAAGCTGCGGGCGGCGAAGATCGCGGCCTCGTTGCAGAGGTTCGCCAGGTCGGCGCCGGTGAGGCCCGCGGTCTGGCGGGCGATCAGCTGGAGGTCGACGACGCCGAGCGGCTTGCCGCGCGTGTGCACCTTCAGGATCGCCTCACGCCCCGCGACGTCGGGCGGCGAGACGAAGATCTGGCGATCGAAGCGGCCGGGGCGCAGCAGCGCCGGGTCGAGCTTCTCGAGCAGGTTCGACGCGGCGATCACGACGATGTCCCCGGTCGAGCCGAAGCCGTCCATCTCGACGAGCAACTGGTTGAGCGTCTGCTCGCGCTCGGAGTTGTTGTCCGATCCGCGCTCGCCGCCGACGGCGTCGATCTCGTCGATGAACACGACCGCCGGCGACGCCTTCCGCGCCTCGGCGAACAAGCGCCGGATGCGGGCCGCACCGAGGCCGGCGAACATCTCGACGAACGCGGCAGCCGACTGCGAGAAGAACTCGGCGCCCGACTCCTTCGCGACCGCCTTGGCGAGCAGCGTCTTTCCGGTCCCGGGCGGGCCGTGCAGCAGGATGCCGGCGGGGACCTTGGCGCCGAGCCGGGCGAACCGCTCCGGCTCGCGCAGGAACTCCACCACCTCCTGGAGCTCGGCCTTGGCCTCGTCGGCGCCGGCGACGTCGGCCCACCCGATCGCCGATTCCGCCTCCGGTTTGAGCTGCTGCGGCTTGGTCCGCGGCATCAGCTTCATCGTCCGCCACAGCACGATGCAGATGAGCCCCATGAACACGAGCGGAGCCCAGAAGCCGATGTTCGCCTCGAGGTTCGCCCACGAGTACCAGGGCACGTCCTTCGCGACGGCGGTGGTAGCGGTGGAGGTCACCTGCGCCGCCGGTGCCTTCTCAGCCTGTGGGTGCAGTCGGTAGTGGTTCGGAAGGTCGCCCTGGAGCCGCTGACCGTCGAGAAGCATCAAAGCCAGTATTGCCCCAGCCCGGTGGTTCCGGACTGGGGTCTGGACCCTAAACGGATGGCTGAGGTTCGACCCGCAAGATCTCGGCGAGGGCGGCGCGACCGACCTCGAGCTGGCGCTCGTCAGGCTCGCGCGTGCCGATCAGGCGCTGGAGCTCGAAGCCCGGGCGACGCAGCGCCTTCGTCAGCGGCGAGGCGGCATTGCGCTCGCACCAGGCGAACACCTCGACCGCGACGGCCGTCGACGCGACCGCAACACTCGCTCCGGCCACCGGGCCCGGCTTCTCGACCACGCGGCGTACGAGCAGCGCACCGGCGAGATTGGACGCGAGCAGCGGCGTGACCAGGTGCGAGCCGCAGCGGTCGTGCTCCTTCGCCGCGTCGGCGGCGTCGGCCTGATCGGACTCGTAGGCGGCGATCGCCTTATGCTCGACCCCGTGGTACGCAGCGAGCTCGCCGCCGCGCAACGCGAGCACGGCGGGCGCGAACGACAGCATCGCCGCCACCACCTCACCCGACGCGCCACCGACGCGGCGGCGCATGACGGCGCCGGCAACCGACGCCGCGGCCGCGACACCGAGGACGCTCGGGTTCTCGAACGGCAGCTTCGCCTGCGGCAGCGAGCGCTTGACGAGTGGGATCACCGCGAACGCCTCGCCGAGCCGCACCACGCCGCGGACTCCGGGCACGCCGTCGGCGGCCTCGATGCGCGGCTTGCGGCCAGACGCGACGACGACGTCGCCGGCGTCGTCGCGCACCGCGGCGGCCCAGTGGGTCGGGCCGTGGACGAGCAGGCCGTTGCGCAGGGCCATGCCTCCGAGGCGGAGCTTCGGCGGCGCCGCGGTCTCGGCGGTCTGCGGCGTCTCGTCGGTCATCCCAGCAGTCTCCTCGGCAGGTCGGTGAAGAAGGCGGTCGCGAACGCGAGGTCGCGCACGTCGATCCGCTCGTCGTTGGAGTGGAACAGCGGCCAGGTCTCGTACACGCTCTGATGGCGCTGCGGGAAGAACCCGTACGCAACGCAGTCCGGGAAGGCCGTGCGGAAGTGGTGCGAGTCGGTGAACGCGGGCAGCAGGGTCGGCACGGTCTCGGCGCCCGGATCGTTCTCGGTCACCCAGTCGGCGATCGCGCGCATCAGCGGCGAGTCGAGCGGCGAGCGGTTGCCGATCACCTCTTCGAGGAACTCGACCTCGACGCCATCGTGATCCCCGATCACGTCCTTCACCCGCCGCATCGTGGCCTCACCGTCCATGCCCGGCGGGACACGGCAGTCGACCATCAGCTCGGCCTTGGCGGGAATGACGTTGATCTTCTCAGACGCGAAGATCCGGGTCGGCACGGCGGTCACGCACAGGGTCGGCTCCACCAGCTGCGCGAGCCGGGCCTCCTTGGCGCCCACGTTGGCCACAGCGGTCGCCGGGTCGTCGGGATCCTCGCCGAGCGCGGTGAGCAGCGCTCGGCCCTCGTCGACGACGTCGAAGTTCTTCGGGCGCTCACCGAGCCGGGTGATGACGGGCGCCAGCTTGAGCAGGGCGTTGTCGCCGGTCCCCGGCACCGCCGCGTGGCCCGCGACCCCGCGGGCGCGGACTCGAAAGCGGAACGTGCCCTTCTCCGCGCAGGCGACGCTGTACAACCGCCGGTCGCCGTACGTGATCACCGAGCCGGCCCCGGCGCCTTCGCCGACGACCCAGTCGACGCGCGCCTTGTCGGGATGCTGCTCGGTCAGCCACTTCGATCCCCAGCGCCCGCCAGTCTCCTCGTCGGCGACCGCGATGATCTTCAGCTCGCCCTTCGGCGGCCGCCACCCGCTGCGGGCCAGCGTCGCCGCCGCGACCACCTCGGCGGCGGTCTGCGACTTCATGTCGAGCGCCCCGCGCCCCCACATATAGCCGTCATGCACCTCCCCGCCCCAGGGGTCGTGCGTCCAGTCGTCGGGTTCGGCGAGCACGGTGTCCACGTGCGACAGATAGCCCAGAATCGGGCCGGGCTCGTCCCCCTTCAGGCGCGCGACGAGGTTCGGCCGCTCGGGCTCGGCACCGACCAGCTCGACCTCGAAGCCCGCCTCGCGCAGGTAGCCGGCGAGCCACTGGAGACACTCGCGCTCGGCCCCAGGCGGGTTGACCGTCTTGAAACGGATGAGCCGCGCGAGGACGTCGGCGGTCTCCTGCGCGGCGGCGGCCATCGCCTCGATGCTAGTGGGCGCGTGAACTGCGGCATTGAGGGAGGCGGGATCGGCCGCCGCGCGAGGACGCTGGCGCTTTAACCACCCATACGGTGCTTAAAGCGCCAGGGACCGCCGAAACGGTCGACTCCTCGCTGCCCCACCCAGCCGCAGTTCGCCTATGGCACCGAGCCGCCGAAAGCCGCGACGACCACGCCGAAGCCGGCGCCACCAACAAGCACCCAGAACGCTCCGCGGCGCAACACGAGCGCCAGAGCGGCGACGGCCAGCACCCCGTATTGCCACCACTCCACGAGCGCGTCGAACAGCGGCACCGCAGCACCGAGGATCGCGCCGACCGCGGCCGGGCCGGCGCCGTCGAGGAACGCGCGCGCCGGACCCGACTCGCGCAGCGCGGCGAAGCGGTCGCCGAGCACCAGGATCACGAGGAACGACGGAGCGAACGCGATCGCGGCGGCGAGCAGCGCGCCGCCGAAGCCGGCCGCGGCCCAGCCGACCATCGCGACCGTGTGGACGACCGGGCCGGGCGTGAGCTGGCCGTAGGCGACGGCGTTGGCGAACTCGGTCCCGCTCATCCAGTGGTGCGTGTCGACCGCGTCGGCACGCATCAGCGGGATGATCACGAAGCCGCCGCCGTAGCTCAGCGCGCCGACCTTCAATGCCGTCCACGCGACCGCGGGCAACGCGGCGGCCCCGGCCACCGCGACCGGCCATGCGTGCACGGACACCCGGCGCCAACCCAGCTCGGCGAACCCGCAGGCGAGCAGCACAGCGACGACGCCGGGTCCGAGGAACACGACGGCGGCCGCGCCGATCACCAGATACGCCGCAGCCCGCGCGCTGCGCACGCTGGTCCGCCCGAGCGCCAGCCCCGCCTGCACGACCACGGCGACCACCGCCGCCGCCGCGCCGGCGCCGACCGCCCGGATCCACAACGGCGGCGACTCCCCCAGCGCGATCGCCGCGATCCCCAGCATGATCACGAGGCCGGGCAGCATGAACGCGAGGCCGCCGAAGACTGCGCCGGAGCGCCCGCCGACCCGCTGGGCGCAGTAGATCGCAAGCTGCGTCCCGCCCGGCCCGGGGAGCAACTGGGTCGCCGCGTTCGCGTCCTCGAACTCGCGTGCGGTCAGCCAGCCACACCGCTCGACGCACAGCTCCCGCAGCAGCGCGACCTGCGAAGGCGGGCCGCCGAAGCTCGTGATCCCGATGCGCGCCCACTCCCGCAAGACCACGGACAAGGGAGCGCGCCGCATGGTCCGGCATGTAATCAAGGCGCTCCGGCGAGCTTGCGAGCGGGAGTAAGCCGCATAATCGCTTCCAGTGGACCGCCTCTTCGACCCGCCCGACAAGCGCCCCGACCACCACCCGCCCGCCGACGGGCCGCTGGCGGCCCGGATGCGCCCACAGACGCTCGACGAGTTCGTCGGCCAGGAGCACCTGCTCGGCGATGGGTCGGCGCTGCGTGCCGCGCTCGAGTCGGGCCGGCCGCACTCGATGGTCCTGTACGGGCCGCCGGGCACCGGCAAGACCACGCTCGCGCGGCTCGCCGCCCAGCACGCCGACGCCGCGTTCGAGGAGCTCTCCGCCGTCCAGGCCGGGCGCGCCGAGGTCCGCGAGGTGATCGCGCGCGCCCGCGAGCGACGGAGCGGCGGCCGCCCCACGATCTTCTTCCTCGACGAGATCCACCGCTTCAACAAGGCCCAGCAGGACGCGCTGCTGCCCGCCGTCGAAGAGGGCCTCGTGACGCTGATCGGGGCGACGACGGAGAACCCCTACTTCGAGGTCAACAGCGCGCTCCTCAGCCGCACGCAGATCTACGAGCTGCACGAGCTGAGCGCCGCCGACATCGAGGTGCTGATGCGGCGGGCGATCGAGCGCAACGAGGTTGCGAATACTCAGGTTCCCGACGAGGTGATCGAGTTCCTGGCCGCCCGCGCCGGAGGTGACGCCCGCAGCGCGCTCAACGCGCTCGAGCTCGCGGCCGCCACCGCGGTCGGCGATGCGGTGACGCTCGAAGAGGCCGAGGACGCGATGCAGCGCAAGGCCGTCCTCTACGACAAGGCGGGCGACCAGCACTACGACTTCATCTCAGCCTGGATCAAGTCCACGCGCGGGTCGGACCCGGACGCGTCGCTCTACTACCTCGCGGCGATGATGGAGGGTGGCGAGGACCCGCGCTTCATCGCACGGCGGATGATCATCCTCGCCTCCGAGGACATCGGGAACGCGGACCCGAAAGCGCTCCAGGTCGCGGTCTCCGCCGCCCACGCGGTCGAGCACGTCGGCATGCCCGAGGCGCAGTTCGCGCTCGCCCAGGCGGCGATCTACCTGTCGCTGGCGCCGAAGTCGAACGCCGCCACGCGGGCGATCGGCGCCGCCCGCGGCTACATCCGCGATCACGGCACCAAGCACCCGCCGCCCGCGCTCCGGAGCGCCGCCTACCCGGGCGCGGCGAAACTCGGCCGCGGCGTCGGCTACGCGTACCCGCACGACCAGCCGAGCCACGTGAACCAGCAAGAGCACCTTCCGGAGGGGCTGGAGGACCTGCGCTTCTACGAGCCGGACGCGACCGAGAGCGATCTGCGCGAGCGGCTCGAGCGGATCCGCAAGGCGCGCGGCAAGTGACGGTCGACCCGCTGGCTGACCGCGCGTTCGGCTCGCAGGCCGAGGCGTACGAGCGCGGTCGCCCGGGCTGGCCGGCCGACGCCGTCGCGTCGCTGCTCGAGCGCTGGGACGCCCGCGATGTCGTCGATCTCGCGGCGGGCACGGGAAAGCTCACGCGCATCCTCGTCGCGCACGCCGACGTGACCGCCATCGAGCCGGTGGACGGGATGCGCGCGGTCCTCGAGCGCGAGGTCCCCCTTGCTCGCGTGATCTCCGGGACCGCGGAGGCGATCCCCCTGGCCGACGGTTCCGTCGACGCCGTCTTCGTCGCCGAGGCGTTCCACTGGTTCGACCTCGACCGCGCGCCGGCGGAGATCGCGCGCGTGCTGCGTCCCGCAGGTCACCTCGCCGTGTTCTTCAACCAGCTCGACGGCGACGAGGCCGACTGGATGAAGGAAACGTTCGAGGCCGTCACGGCCCACGCGCTCCCGCACCGGCAGATGCCGCGCACGGTCCCGTGGCACGAGGCGCTGGAGGCGCAATTCGGGGAGCTCGAGACGGAGGAAGGCCGCCATGAGCACGCAACCGGCCGCGAGGACCTGATCGCGCTGATCGCCTCCTTCAGCTGGATCGGAGGGCTGCCGCCGGACAAGCGAGACGCGGCGCTCGACGCGTGCCGCGCGGTGCTCGAGCGACACGGCATCGACATTATGACGATCGCCTACCGCACGGAGATCACGATCGCTCAGAAGCGGGCGGGCGAGAGCCGCGGCAGCGCCGGGTGATCGGCGGTGCCCGCGACGAGGGCGGCAACCAGCCGCCCGGTCAACGGGCCGAGCGTGACGCCGAGCATCCCGTGTCCGGTCGCCAGCACGACGCGGTCCGCGCGCGGATGGCGGCCGACGATCGGAAGGCCGTCGGGCGTGCACGGACGCAGGCCCGACCACTCCAGCGTCGGCGCACTCACGCCGAGCGTCGAGGCGGCGGCGCGGCGGATCGCCTCGACGCGGCGGGGATCGCCACCGCCCTCGCCCCGCCCGAGCACGAGCCCACCGGTCAGCCGTAGCCGCGTGCTCATCGGGTTTGCGACGCAGCGCGCGTCGTAGAGGTAGAGCGGCATCCGCAGCGGGGACGGCGCGTAGTCGACGGCGTACCCCCTGCCGGCCGCCAGTGGCAGCCCCGCACCGAGCGACGCGGCCAGCGCGCCCGACCACACGCCCGCGGCGATCACGGCATGGCGGGCGCGCAGGTCGCCGACGCGCACACCGCCCGACTCCTGCACCACCGCACGCACGTTCACGTCCGAGCGGAACTCCGCGCCCGCCCGCTGCGCAGCGGCGGCGACGTCGGCGACCAGCCGGATCGGGTCGCACTGCGCCTCGTCCGGGAACAGCACCGCGGCCTGCAGCGGCCCGACCAGGGCCGGCTCGAGCTCGCGCGCCTCGGCCGGAGTCAGCAGCCGGGCGCCGAGCGCGCGGCCCGTTTCGGACTCCGCCTCCTCCGTCGCGTGGTGCTGGGAGCTGTGCACGGTGAGCAGCCCGCTGCGGCGATAGCCGCAGTCGATCCCCTCGGCCGCGAGCTCGTCGAACCGCGCCAGGCCTTCGACGCTCAGCGATCGCTGCAGCGTCTCCCCCGCGGCGGCGCGCGGGGCGGTCGAGGCCCGCGCGTAGCGCAGCAGCCACGGCACCAGCGACGGCTGCGGCCGCATCCCGAACGGCGAGTCGCGCCGCACCATCCAGCGCAAGCCGGAGCGCAGGTTCTCGGGCGCCGCGATCGGCCGCGCGTGGCTGGGGACCAGCAGCCCGGCGTTGCCCCACGAGCACTCCTCACCCCAACCCGAACCGCGCTCCAGCACCGTGACCGCGGCGCCCGCGCGCGCGAGCTCGTACGCCGCGCAGACGCCGACGACGCCCGCGCCGACGACCACTACATCCGGGTTCACAGCGCGAAGCCGGCGGGGAACGGATCGTCGGCGTCGAGCCGGTACTCGGCCGTGCCGGTGATCCACGCGCGGCCGGTGATCTCCGGGATCACGGCCGCGTACTCGCCCACCGTCGTCTCACCGACGAGCCGGCCGGTGAAGCGCGTCCCGATCACCGACTCGTTGACGAACGGCTGCCCGATCGCCAGCTCGCCGTTCGCGTGCAGCTGCGCCATCCGCGCGCTCGTCCCGGTCCCGCACGGCGAGCGATCGAGCCAACCGGGCTGGATCGACGTCGCGTTGCGGGCGTCGGCGCCGTCGTGTCCCGGTGCGTGGAAGACGACGTGGCGGCAGCCGGCGATCCGCGCGTCCTCGGGATGTACCGGCGGGTGCTCGTTGATCGCGGCCATGATCTCGGCACCGTGACGGATGTACTCCTGCGCGCGCGCCGGATCCACCTCGCCCACCGGGACCAGCGCGTAGAAGTTGCCGCCGAACGCGATGTCGCAGACGACGTCGGCTGCGCGGCGCTCGCGCTCGTACAGGAACGCGGGCACGTTGCGGAGCGTCACGCTGGTCGCGCGGCCGGCGGCGACCTGGACTCGCGCCTCGACCAGGCCGGCCGGCGTGTCGAGCCTCACCACGGTCTCCGGCTCGGTCACCGCGACGCGGCCGGTCTCGACGAGCACGGTCGCGACGCCGATCGTCCCGTGCCCGCACATCGGCAGCAGCCCGGACACCTCGATGAACAGCACGCCGACGTCGGCGTCGGCACGCGTCGGCGGCTGCAGGATCGCCCCCGACATCGCCGGGTGGCCGCGCGGCTCGCGCATGAGCAGGAGCCGCAGGTCGTCCATCTCGGCCTCGAAGTGCAGCTTGCGGTCGAGCATCGTGGCGCCCGGGATCGGATCCACGCCACCCGTGATCACCCGGGTGGGCATCCCTTCCGTGTGCGAGTCGACCGCTTCGAGCCTCATACGACGGCGACCGCCATCGCGCCACGCAGCGCGGCGCGCTCGTCGTCGGTGAGAGCGAGCCGCGGCGGGCGGCACGGGCCGCCGGCGAAGCCGACCTCGTCCATCGCGGCCTTGAAGTACTGCACGAGCTTGGGCGTCATGTCGAAGCGCGCGAGCGGGAGCAGCCGCGCGTAGATCGCCCGCGCCGTCTCGAGGTCGCCCGCCCGGCAGGCGTCGTAGAGCTCGACGCACTCGCGCGGAAGGATGTCGGCGACGCCGCTGACCCAGCCGGTCGCACCGGCGGCGAAGCCCTCGAGCGCCCAGTCGTCGCCGCCCACGAGCACCTCGAGATCGGGCGCCGCGTTGATCAGCTCCGGGATCCGCCGCGCGTCGCCCGAGCACTCCTTGACGGCGACGATCGCGTCGACCTCCTCAAACAGCCGTGTGATCAGGTCCGCGCGCATGTCGATGCCGCTCGCCTCGGGGTTGTTGTAGGCCATCAGCGGCAGCCCGCCGGCCTCGCCGACCGCGCGGTAATGCGCTTCGATCTCGCGCGCGTCGCCGCGGTAGCCGAGCGGCGGGAGCATCATCAGCGCGCTCGCGCCGGCGTCGGCGGCGTCGGCGGCGAGGGCGATCGCGGCGGCGGGCGTGCCCGCGGACACGCCGACGATCACCGGCACGCGCCCTTCGACCGCCTCCACGACCGCGGCAACGACGGTGCGACGCTCGCTGTTCGAGAGGCTGCCGGCCTCGCCCATCGTGCCGGTGGCGACGATGCCGTGCACGCCGGCGTCGAGCAGCGCGGTGACGTTGCCTTCGAGGGCGGCGGTGTCGACCGCTCCGGACGCGTCGAACGGGGTGGTGACGGCGGGGATGATGCCGGGGAAGCGCACGGTTGATGCCTTTCTAGTCGAGCGTCATGTACTTGCGCACGCGGCGGATGTGCTGCGCCGCGTAGAGCTCCGCCGCTTCGGCGTCGCCCTCGGCGATCGCCTCGTAGATCATGCGGTGCTCGGCGAGGTGGATGGTCCTGCGGCCGGGGACGGCGATCGAGTCGTCGCGCAGCCGCTGCCACAGCGGCTCGTCCATGACCGCCGCGATGCGATCGGCGAGGTCGACGAGGACGGGGTTGCCCGTCAGCGCCGCGATCCGCTGGTGGAAGCGGCGGTCGCAGTCGTTCCAGCCGTCGCCGCTCGCGTCCTCCATCGCGGCGAGCAGCGCCTCGATCTCGGGATCCGGCCCGCCGCGCCGGGCGGCGAGACGGGCGACGGCCGGCTCGAGCAGCGTGCGAGCCTCGAGCAGGTCGGAAGGGCTGGAGTCGTGCAACTCGCGGCTGCGCTCGGCGGCCCCGGCGGCGACGAACGAGCCCGCGCCGGGCCGCGTCTCGATCATGCCGGCGACCTGGAGCGAGGCGATCGCCTCGCGCACCGACGCGCGGCCGACCTCCAGCCGGCGCGCGAGGTCGCGCTCCGACGGCAGCCGCTCGCCCGGCGTCAGCCGGCCGGCGCGGATGTCGGCGGCGAGCCGGTCGGCCACGTCCTCGTAGCGCTGACGGGGCTTGATCGGCGCAAGCGACGCCTCCCCGCGGCGCGAGGCGATCTCGGTCAGATTGGTGTCTGAAACGGACTGCATTGGTTCTATTTGCGGACCAGCAGTAAGGTACACGCCATGGCGCTCACCTTCAACTCCGTCGATCCCCGCACCGGCGAGCCGGGCCCGAGCTTTACCGAGGCCACGCCGGACGACGTCAACGCCGCCGTCGCCGCCGCCGCGGCCGTCCATCGCTCCGGCGCGCTCCGCGATCGCGCCAAGCGCGCGGCGCTGCTCCGCGGCGCCGCCGGCCGTCTGCGCGCGGTCGGAGACGAGATCGTCGCGGTCTGCGAGGCCGAGAGCGGGCTCCCGGAGGCGCGCCTGCGCGGCGAGCTCGAGCGGACGTGCGGGCAGCTCGAGGCGTTCGCCGCGATCGTCGCCGCCGGCGACGACGCCGAGGCGATCATCGACCACCCCGATCCGGACGCGGTCCCGATCCCCAAGCCCGACATCCGCCGCATGCAGGTCCCGCTCGGCCCGGTCGCGGTGTTCGGCGCCTCCAACTTCCCGCTCGCCTTCTCGACCGCCGGCGGCGACACCGCATCAGCGCTCGCCGCGGGCTGCCCGGTGATCGTCAAGGGACACCCGTCGCACCCGGGCACCGGCGAGATCGTCGCGCGCGAGCTGCGCGCCGCCGTCGGCGACGCCGGCCTACCCGAGGGGACGTTCGCAAACCTGCCGGCCGCCGGCATCGAGGTCGGCGAGGTGCTCGTCGACGCGCCCGAGATCGCGGCGGTCGGCTTCACGGGCTCGTTCACCGGCGGCAAGGCGATCTTCGACCGCGCCGCGCGCCGCGCGGTCCCGATCCCCGTGTACGCCGAGATGGGCTCGATCAACCCGATCGTGATCACCGACGAGGCGCTGGCCGCGCGCGCGGACAAGATCGCCGAGGGCCTCGCCGCGTCCGTGTCCAACTTCGGCGGCCAGCTGTGCACGAAGCCCGGCGTCGTGTTCGTGCCCGCGGGCGAGGCGGGCGACGCGTTCGCCGCCGACCTCGCCGCCCGGCTCGACGGCGTGCCGCCGTCGGTGCTGCTCAACGAGCGCCTGCGCGATGCGCTGCAGGCCGCCGTCGACCGTCTTGAGGCGCGACCCGAGGTCCGGGCACTGGGCAGCGCCGAGCGCGCGGGCGGTCCGGGCTTCCACCACCAGCCGATCGCGTACGAGGCGCCCGCTGACCAGCTCTCCGAGGCGCTGTTGGAGGAGCACTTCGGACCCGTCGTCCTCCTGCTGCGTCACGGCTCGCGCGACGAGCTGCTCGCCGCGCTCGACCGCCTCGACGGCCAGCTCAGCGGCACGCTGCACGCGCAGCCGGCCGAGGACACGGCGGAGATCGTCGGGGCGCTCGCCGCGCGCGCCGGCCGCGTCGTGTTCGACGGCTTCCCCACCGGCGTCGCCGTCACGTACGGCATGCACCACGGCGGCCCGTTCCCGGCGACCACCAGCCCGCCGCACACGTCGGTCGGCATGACCGCCGTGCACCGCTTCACTCGTCCGGTCGCCTTCCAGGACGCACCCGCCGCCGCGCTCCCGCCCGAGCTCCGCGAAGACAACCCGCTCGGGATCCGCCGCCGCATTGACGGCGCGCCGGAGGCGTGAAGGGGACAAGTCCCCTTATCTCGGGTTCGAATCCTGAAAATCGCGGCATGTAACATCCGTTGCGCATGACGGCTCGACGCTGATTCTGCCCGCACTGCCGAGCACCGCCTCGGTCCGTTGCCCCTGCTCAATCACGTTCTTTGAGGTGTCGTCATGTACGCAGTCCACGTCGTCCAACTCCACAAGCACTTCACCCGGCGCAAACGTCCGCCGGTCGTGGCGCTCGACCATGTGTCGTTCTCGATCGGTCAAGGCGAGTGCGTCGCCGTGCTCGGCCAGAACGGTTCCGGCAAGTCGACGCTCGTGCGCCTGCTCTCGACGCTGCTGCTGCCCGACGGCGGCAGCGCGAGCGTCTTCGGCCACGACGTCGTGCGCGACGAGCGTGCCGTCCGCGGGGTCGTCAACCGCGTGTCGGTCGAGGCGTCGTTCTTCAAGAAGATGTCGGCGCGCGAGAACCTCTCGTACGCCGCGCGCTTCTACGGCCTCGGCCCGCGCCAGACCCGGCAGCAGATCCCCGAGATCCTCGAACGCGTCGGCTTCCCCGGCGACCGCGCCGACTCCCCGATGGAGGACCTCTCGCGCGGCATGCAGCAGAAGGTCGCGCTCGCGCGGGCGCTGCTGACGTCGCCGACGCTGCTCCTGCTCGACGAGCCGACCACGGGCCTGGACCCGCGCGCCAAGCTCGAGGTGCAGGGCTTCATCCGCGAGCTGCGCCGCCAGCACGACACGACGACGCTGCTGTGCACGCACGACATGGTCGAGGCCGAGGCGCTGGCCGACCGGGTCGGGATCCTCGACCGCGGCCGGCTGCTGGCGCTCGAGGATTCGCGCACGCTGAAGCGGCGCTACCGCGCCGACACCCTCGAAGCCGCGTTCATGCAGGCCACCGGCCGCGACTTCGAAGACGAAGCCGAAGCCGAGGAGGCGGCGTAGATGGGCGCGGTCCGCCTGCAGGCGATCGCCCTCGCGGGCGTCGTCGAGCGCAACACCTACCTGATCAAGCGCTACGGCCTCTGGGAGCTCGCGTTCTTCGTCTGGACCGTCGCGAACACGCTCACGGTCGTGTTCATCGCCGACGGCGTCGAGGCGAGCGGCGGCACGCTCGACGTCGAGCGCCAGACGACGATCCTGCTGATCGGCGCGGTCATCTGGGCCTACCTCGGGATCGTGTTCGAGATCCTCACCGAGACCGTCGCCTGGGAGCGCTGGGAAGGCACGATCGAGTACACGTTCATGGCGCCGCTGTCGCGGGCCGCGCACCTGCTCGGCATGGGCGCGTTCGCCGTGCTCTACGGCGTCGTGCGCACCGCGCTGCTGTTCGCGGTCGTGGCTGTGTTCTTCGGCCTGACCTTTCCGGACGCCGACTTCGTCGCGGCGCTCGTGCTGCTGGCCGTCGCGTCGATCTCGTTCGTCGGCATCGGCATGGTCACCGCGGTGCTCCCGCTCATCTCGCCCGAGAAGGGCGCCCAGCTCGGCTTCGTCGCGCAGGGCATGCTGCTCGTCGTCTCCGGCGTCTACTACCCGGTGTCCGTCATGCCGGGCTGGATGGAGTGGCTGTCCCAGCTGTCGCCGGCAACCTACGCGCTCGAAGGTATCCGCGCCGCGGTGCTCGACGGCGCCCCACTCAGCGAGCTCGGCGGGGACCTGTGGCCGCTGCTCGTGCTCGGCATCGTGTCGATCCCGGTCGGCCTCGCGGTGTTCCGCGCGGGTGAGCGCTACGCCAAGCGGCACGGCAAGTTGAAGCGGAGTGGATAGCAGCGCTAGTAGCGTGTAGGGCATGCCCGCCCAGGCCTACACCGGCAAGGAGTGCGTCTGCCAGTTCCGTAAGGGGATCTGCGACCAGACGTGCGTGCAGGGCATGCTCGACACGCCGTTCTACATCGCCTGCCTGCGACTGACCGGGCGACGCTGCGTGGTGGTCGGCGGCGGCGACATCGGGCTCGAGAAGGTCGAGGGGCTGCTCGCCTGCGACGGGCGCGTCGTGCTGATCGCTCCCGAGGCGGAGCCCGAGCTGCGCGCGCTGGCCGACGAGGGGTCGATCGAGTGGCTGCGCCGCGAGTACGAGCCGGGTGACCTCGAATCGACCTTCATCGCGATCGCGGCGACCGACGACACTGACGTCAACATCCGCGTCTACGAGGACGCCGAGCGGCGGGCGATGCTCGTCAATGTCGTCGACGTGCCGCCGCTGTGCAACTTCATCCTGCCGGCGATCGTCCGGACGGGCCCGCTGGCGATCGCGATCTCCACCGCCGGCGCGTCGCCCGCCCTGGCGAAGCGGATCAAGCGCCAGATCGCCGACGAATTCGGCGAGCCGTACGCGCGGCTCGCGGTGCTGCTGAACGAGGTCCGCGGGTGGGCGAAGGGCACGCTCCCGACCTACCAGGACCGCAAGACCTTCTTCGAGGGGATCGTCAACGGCGACCCCGACCCGATCGCGCTCCTGCGCGCGGGCGACGAGGCCGCGGTGCGCGAGCTGATCGCCGCCGCGCAGCGCGAGCACGCCTCGGCCGCGGCTGACGGCGTCTCCGCCCGCTGATCGCGGCCATAACGAATCCCACTTGGAGCCAGGCCCTGCGGCCCCCAGAGTGGAGGGCATGCCTCCCTTTGACACCACCGATGCCCGCTTCAACGCCGATGTCCTCGAGTCCGACGCTCCTGTCGTCGTCGACTTCCACGCCGCCTGGTGCGGCCCGTGCCGCGTGATGAGCCCGATCATCGCCGACCTGGCCGACGAGCGTCCCGACGTGCGCTTCGTGAAGGTCGACACGGATGAGAACCAGGAGATCGCCGTGCGCTACCAGGTGCTCGCGATGCCGACGCTGATGGTGTTCCGCGGCGGCGAGCCGGTACTCAGGCTCGTCGGCGCGCGCCGCAAGTCACGCCTGCAGGCCGAGCTGGAAGGCGTCCTGTAGGCGCTGGGCGAGGATGCGGCCGGCGGGCGGGAGCTCGCCGGCCGCGAGCAGCGACAGTGCGTGCCGCGGTGCCGGCTCGACGAGCGCGGCGACCGACACCGGCGGTCCGGGCGGCTCGAGCCAGGAGAGCGGCACGAGGCTCACGCCGAGACCGGCGCTGACGAGGAAGCGGACGGTCGCCGGATCGCCGACCTCGAGCAGTGGCACCGGGCTGAACCCGTGATGCTGGCAGGCGTCCATCACGAGCGTGCGCAGCGCGCTGCCCGGCTCACCGAGCACGAACGGGAGCCCCTGCAGGTCCTCGACCCCGACCACGACCGCGCCGAACGGTTCGTCCGGTGACGCGATCGCCCGCAGCGGCTCGTCGAACAGGCGCGTGACCTGCAGGCCTTCGGCGGCCTGGTCCGCGAGGCTGAGCACGCCGAGGTCGACGGCGCCGGAGCGCAGCAGCGCCAGCACCTCGCCGACCGATGCGTGCCGCAGGGCGACCCGCACGCCCGGATGATCGCGGTGGAACGCGGCCAGGACCTCCGGCAGCCGCAGCGCGTCGGCGGTCGTCGCCGCGACCCGCACCGCGCCGCGCACGACGCCGGCGTGCTCGTCCATCGCCCCACGCGCGCCGGCGACCTCGGCGAGGATCGACTCCGCCCGCACCAGCAGGTCCTCCCCCGCCGGCGTGAGCTCGACGCCGCGGTTGATGCGCCGCAACAGCGCCAGCCCGAGCTCGGCCTCGAGCCGCCGCACCTGCTGCGACAGCGCGGGCTGCGTCACGTACACGGCCTCGGCCGCGCGCCCGAAGTGGCGATGGCGGGCGACGGCGACGAAGTACTCGAGCTGACGCAGCTCCACGGCGTGACTCTAGGAGGTTGCGTCCGAACGGGCGGCCCGGCCGGTGTTCGGAGGCAGCCTCTAAGCTCAGCGCATCCGAACCGCTGTCCTGACGATCTCGACCTCCGTCTCGCGCCGGGAGGCGGAGGACCTTTCGGGCCCGCGCCTGGCCGCCGCGGCCGAGCAGGCTGGCTGCGACGTCGTGGCGATGGAGGTGATTCCCGACGACTTCGGGCTGATCGAGGACCGCCTGCACCACTTCGTCGACGCGGGCTGCGATCTGATCTTCACGACCGGCGGGACCGGGCTCACGCCGTACGACATCACGCCGGAGGCGACGCGCGCGGTGATCGAGCGCGAGGCGCCCGGCTTCGCCGAGGCGATGCGCGCCGAGGGCCTCAAGTACACGCCGCACGGCATCCTCACCCGCGGGATCTCGGGGATCGCCCACCAGACGCTGATCGTCAACTTCCCCGGCTCCCCGAAGTCGATCGACGAGCTCTTCCCGGTGCTCACGCCCACGCTCAAGCACGTGGTGCGCACGCTGCGCGGCGATTCGTCGCACCATGACGAGCGCTGACGGCGCGCCCGCGGTCGCGCTGCGCGAGCTCGGCCGGGCGTACGGCGACCGCGTCGCCCTCGACGGCGTGACGCTGGAGCTTCCGCGCGGCGCCACGCTCGCGGTGTTCGGCGCCAACGGTGCCGGCAAGACGACGCTGCTGCGCGTGCTCGCCACGCTGCTGCGCCCGCACCGCGGCGACGTGGCCGTGCTCGGCCGGCCGCTGCCGCGCGAGGGCTGGGCGGTGCGCGGGCAGGTCGGGCTGCTGGCCCACGATCCGCTGCTCTACCGCGACCTGTCCGCGCGCGAGAACCTGCGCTTCCACGCCCGCCTGCACGACGTCGACGAGGCTCGGGCGGGCGAGCTGCTGGAGGCGGTCGGGATGACGCGGCGCGCCGACGAGCCGCTGCACTCGCTCTCGCGCGGGATGGCGCAGCGGGTGGCGATCTGCCGCGCCGTCCTGCACCGCCCGCAGCTGCTGCTGCTCGACGAGCCGCTCGCGAACCTCGACCCGGGCGCCGCCGACGCCGTCGCACCGCTGATCGGGCGCGGCGCGGGCATCGCGCGCGTGCTGATCTCGCACGACGTCGAGCTGGGTCTCGCCGAGGCCGACCTCGTACTCGGGCTGCGCGGCGGCCGTCCGGCGGTCTGCGCCCCCGCGCCCGAGGTGCGCGCCGAGGACCTCCGAGGGCTGTACCGGTGAGGCGCGCCGTCAGCGCCGTCGTGCGCAAGGACCTGCTGGTGGAGCTGCGCACCGGCGAGGCCGTGCCTTCGATGCTGCTGTTCAGCATCTCGACGTTCGTGCTCTTCCACTTCGCGCTCGACGCCCGCTCGGTCGAGGGCGACCTGGCCGCCGGCGTGCTGTGGGTGACGTTGCTGTTCGCGGCGGTGCTCGGCATCGTGCGGCTGTTCGTCGCCGAGCGCGAGCAGGGCGGGTTCGACGGCTTCCTGCTCGCCCCGGTGGACCGCACCGCGCTGTTCGTCGCGAAGGCGGCGGTGCTGTTCCTCTTCCTCGCCGCGGTCGAGCTGGCCGCGGTGCCGGCGTTCGCGATCCTCCTGCTCGGACCGTCGCCGTGGGACGCGATCCCCGAGCTGGTCCTCGTGCTCCTGCTGGCCGATCTCGGCATCGCGGTGGCGGGCACGCTGGTCGGCGCGCTCGGCATCCAGACACGCACGCGCGAGCTGATCGTGCCGATCCTCGCGCTGCCGCTGCTGATCCCGCTGGCCATCGCCGCCGCACGCGCGACGTCGCCGCTGCTGGAGGCGGCCGGCGCCGGCGCGCTCCCTGGGCGCTGGCTGGTGGTGCTCGGCCTCTATGATCTCGTGTTCGGTCTGCTCGCCTTCGCGGTCTTCGATTTCCTCCTGGAGGATTAGCCAGACGATGTTTGCCCGGGGTCTCAAACCCCTCTCCTTCGCCTCCGTCGTGCTGATCGTCGGAGCGTTCGCGCTGGTGTTCTTCTATGCGCCGAACGACGCCGACCAGGGCTTCATCCAGAAGATCTTCTATCTGCACGTGCCGCTGGCGATCGTGGCGCTGTGCGGATTCGTGGCCGGCGGCGTGTGGGGGATCCAGTACCTGCGCACCGGCGACCGCGCGCACGACCTGCGCTCCTACGTGTCGATCCACCTGTCGCTGATCCTCGCCGTCGCGGCGCTGGTCACCGGCTCGATCTGGGCCAAGGCGGCGTGGGGTCACTGGTGGGTGTGGGAAGAGCCGACGCTCGTCTCCTTCCTGATCGTGTTCCTGCTGTACGCGTGCTACCAGCCGCTCCGGTTCTCAATCGAAGATCCCGAGCGGCAGGCGCGCACCGCCGCGGTGTTCTCGATCGTCGCCGGCGCCTTCGTGCCGCTCAACTTCCTCGCCGTGCGGCTCGCCCAGTCGTTCACCCACCCGCGCGTGCTGAGCGCGACCGGTGGCTCGATGCCCGGCGAGATGCGGCTGACGTTCATGGTCTCGCTGCTGGCGATGGCCGTCCTGTTCGTGACACTGTGGAAGTACGAGCTGGCGTCCAAGCAAACGTCGATGCAGTTGCGCGTGCTCCGACGCCGGCTGGCCGACGATGACGACCCGTGGGTCCCGGCCGGGCGCAGCGCCGCGCCGCGCCAGATCTGATGCCTGCGCTGCCGCTCGATGACGCCGGCCCGTACGTCGCCGCCGCGTACCTGGTCTTCCTGGCGCTGATCCTGATCTACGTGGCGATCATGGCCTCCAAGCTCGTGCGGATCGGGCGCGAGGTCGGCGAGATCAACGAGCTGCTCGACCGCCGCGACCGGCGCGCCGAGGGCCACGGAGACGACGATCGCGAGCAGCAAGCCGCCGAGGAGAGCGTGTCCCGATGACCGAGCTGCTCGCGCTCGGCGCCTCGCACAAGACCGCGCCGCTGGCACTGCGCGAGCGCATCGCGCTCACCGACAACGGGGCCGAGCCGCTGCTGCGCGAGCTCACCGCCCACCCGGCGATCGGCGAGGCCGTCGCCCTCTCGACCTGCAATCGCACCGAGCTCTACCTGCTCGTCACGGATCCGGTCGAGGCCGAGTCGGCGGTGCTCGCGCTGCTCGCGCGGCGGGCCGGCATCCGCCCGACCGAGCTGCTCGACGGCATCTACTCGCTGCGCAACTGCGATGCGGCACGGCACCTGTACCGGGTGGCGAGTGGGCTGGAGTCGATGATCGTCGGCGAGGCCGAGGTCCAGGGCCAGGTCAAGCGCGCGTACGAGGCCGCGCTCGCCGCCCGCACGACCGGGCCGATGACCAACAAGCTGTTCCGCGCCGCGCTCGCCACCGGCAAGCGCGTGCGCACCGAGACCGCGATCTCCGCCGGGCGCGCGAGCGTCGCCTCCGTCGCGGTCGACGCCGGGCAGGAGGCCCTCGGCGACCTCACGGACCGCCACGTGCTGCTGATCGGCGCCGGCGAGACCGCCGAGCTGACCGCCCGCGCGCTGCACGACCACGGCGTGACGACGATGTTCATCGCCAACCGCCGCCGCGAACGGGCGATCGCGCTCGCCCAGCAGTTCGGCGGCGCCTCCGGCTCGTTCGACGCGCTGCCCGCCGAGCTCACACGCGCCGACATCGTGATCTCCTCGACCTCGTCGCCGCACACGCTGCTCGGCGCCGAGGAGCTGGCGCTCGTCACCGGCGACCGGCGCGGTCGGCCGCTGCTGCTCGTGGACCTCGCCGTGCCGCGTGACATCGACCCCGCGTGCGCCGAGCTGCCCGGCGTGACGCTGCTCGACATCGACGGCCTCCAGACCCAGGTCCGCCGCCACATCTCGGTCCGCAAGGCGGAGGCGCGCGGTGCCGAGGGGATCGTCGAAGAGGAGATCCAGGGATTCGCGGGCTGGCTCGGCTCGCTCGAGGTGCTGCCGACCGTGACCGCGCTGCGCGAGCGCGCCGACGCGGTCGTCACGCAGGTGCTGGCCGAGAACGAGGGCCGCTGGGAGACACTCAGCGAGCGCGATCGCAAGCGCGTGGACGCGCTCGCCAAGGCGGTCGCCAAACGGCTGCTGCACGAGCCCACGCTGCGGGTCAAGAGCCTGGACGCCTCCCACCGCCATGCGCGGTTGCAGCTCCTGCGCGAGCTCTTCGGGCTCGACGAAGCGGCGCCGGAGGCGGCGGAGCAGCCCGCCGAGGTCCGCGCGCTGCGACCCCGTTGACCCTGCGCATCGGCACGCGCGGCAGCGTGCTGGCCCTGGCGCAGGCCCGTACCGTGGCGCACGCCCTGCCCGAGCCGAGCGAGATCGTGCCGATCACCACCGCCGGTGACGTCGACCGCGCGAGCGGCGACAAGTCGCGCTGGGTCGGCACGCTCGAAGCCGCGTTGCTTTCCGGCCAGATCGACCTCGCGGTGCACTCCGCCAAGGACGTGCCGGGCGACCTCGCCGCCGGGACCGCGCTGGTCGCCGCGCCACGCCGCGCCGACCCGCTGGACGTCCTGGTCGGCGAGCACTCGCTCGACCACGTGCGCGAAGGCGCGCGGGTAGGGACGAGTGCGCTGCGGCGGCGCGCGCAGCTGCTGGCGGTGCGGCCCGATCTCGAGATCCGCGAGCTGCGCGGGAACGTCGACACGCGGCTGGCGAAGCGCAAGGGCGGCGAGGTGGACGTGCTCGTGCTCGCCGCCGCCGGGCTCGACCGGCTCGACCGCCGCCACGAGGCCGGCGGCGCGCTGAGCGGCGCGGTGTTCGTACCGGCGCCAGGGCAGGGGATCATCGCGGTCCAGGCCAGGGCCGGGAGCGAGGCCGGGGCTGTGGCGGCGGCTGTCGGGCATGCCCGGACCATGGCATGGCTCAAGGCGGAAAGGGCCGTTGTGCAGGAGTTTTCCGCAACTTGTCACACGCCCGTGGGAATTCACGCGGATTCCGTGACGGTTCGCGGGTTCGCGGGCCTCCCCGACGGGTCGCAATGGCTGGTCGACGAGGTCCCCGTCACCGCTGGGGATGTCCTGGCCGCCGCGCGCGAGCTCGCCCGGCGGATGCTCGCCGCCGGCGCCGCCGACCTGCTGCGCGACGCCGAGGCGATGGCCGCGCGGTGAGCGGCACCGTCTACCTCGTCGGCGCCGGCCCGGGCGACCCCGGGCTGCTGACCGTGCGCGCGGTCGAGCTGATCGGCACCGCGGACGTGATCCTGTACGACCGCCTGATCCCGCCGGAGGCCCTTGCGCACGCGCGCGCCGACGCGGAGATCGTGTACGTCGGCAAGGAGGGCGAAGGCCCGCAGTTCCCCCAAGACGAGACGCATCGCCTGCTGCTCGACCACGCGCGCGCCGGGCGCGATGTCGTGCGGCTCAAGGGCGGTGATCCGTTCGTGTTCGGGCGCGGCGGCGAGGAGGCGCTCGTGCTCGCCGAGGCCGGGATCCCGTTCGAGGTCGTCCCCGGCGTCACCGCCGGCGTCGCGGCGCCCGCCTACGCCGGCATCCCTGTGACGCACCGGGAGGTCGCCGGCGGCGTCGCGTTCGTCACCGGCCACGAGAGCGCCGGCTCGGAGATCGACTGGGCCGGGCTGGCCGGCTTCCCCGGCACGCTCGTCTTCTACATGGGCGTGCGCACGCTGCCGCGGATCGCCGAGCAGCTGATCGCGAACGGCCGCCCGCCCGACCAGCCGGCGGCCGTGGTGGAGCGCGGCACGCTCCCCGGCCAGCGCACCGTCGCCGCGACCCTGGCCGACGTGGCCGAGCGGGCGAGCGCCGAGGGCATCCGCGCGCCCGCGATCACGCTGGTCGGCGACGTCGCCGGGCTGCGCGAGCGGCTCGCGTGGCTGGAGTCGCGCCCGCTGCACGGCCGCACGGTCGCGGTCACGCGCGCGCGGGCGCAGGCGAGCGCGCTCGCCACGCGCCTGCGGGCGCTCGGCGCGGCGGTGGTGGAGGCGCCGGCGATCCGCATCGAGCCGCTGACGGAGCCGCTCCCGCCGCTCGACGGCTACGACCTCGTCTGCGTGACGTCGCCGAACGGGGCCGACCTGCTGCTCGATCGCGTGCGCGATGCCCGCGCGTTCGCCGGCCGCACCGTCGCCGCGATCGGCCCCGGAACCGCGCGCGCGTTGCGTGCGCGGGGGATCGAGGCCGACGTCGTGCCCGAGCGAGCCGTGGCCGAGGGGCTCGTGAAGGCGCTGGCCGATGTGCCGCTCGCACGCGTGCTCGTGGCGCGCGCGGCCGAGGGGCGTGACGTGCTCCCGGATGCGCTGCGCGAGCGCGGCGCGCAGGTCGATGTCGTCGCGCTGTACGAGACCGTCGCCGAGCCACTCGACGATGCGACCCGCGACGCCGCGGGCGCCGCCGACTACCTGCTCTTCACGTCGGCCTCGTCGGTGCGCTTCTTCGCCGCGGCGGGCGGCTCGCTCGACGGTCCGCGGCTGGTGTCGATCGGCCCGGCCACAAGCGACGAGCTGCGCGCTCACGGCGCCGAGCCGGACCTGGAAGCCGACCCGCACACTCCCGATGGAATGATCGAGGCGCTCCTGAACGATGTCCGCTAGACCGATCACGTTCCTCTCCGATTACGGCCTCGGCGACGAGTTCGTCGGCGTCGTCCACGGCGTCATCGCCGGTATCTGCCCCGAGGCGTTGATCGTGGACCTCAGCCACGGCGTGCCGCGGCATGACGTGCAGGCGGGAGCGCTGATGCTCGCGCGGGCGCTCCCGTACATGCCGGCGGGCGTGCACCTCGCCGTCGTGGACCCGGAGGTCGGCGCGCGCCGGCGCGCGATCGCGCTGCGGGCGGGCGATCGCCTGCTCGTGGGACCCGACAACGGGCTGCTGATCCCCGCCGCCGAGCGCTTCGACGGCGTGGCCGAGGTCGTCGAGATCTCGACTTCACCGTGGCGACTGGAGCCGGTGTCGGCCACGTTCCACGGTCGCGACGTGTTCGCCCCGGTCGCCGCGCGACTCGCCTGCGGGGCGCCGCTCACGTCCGCCGGCACACCGCTCGACCCGGCCGAGCTCGTCGCGCTGGAGCGATCGCAGCCGCGCCAGGAGGAGGACGCGCTGGTCGCGCACGTGGTGGCCACCGACTCGTTCGGCAACGTGATCCTCGATGCGGTGCACGGCGACGTCCTCGAGCGCGGACTGCGGCTCGGCGACGCGGTCGCCGCGCGCGCCGACGCGCGCCGGGTGCGCGGCGTCATGGCGCGCACGTTCAGCGATGTCGACGGCGGGGGCCTGCTCGTCTACGAGGACGCCGGCGGCGCGCTGGCGCTGGCCGTCAACGGCGGCAACGCCGCGCTGCTGCTCGGCCTGCGCGCGGGCGACGAGGTGCGCCTGGAGCGCGCGTGAAGATCGGGCGTCCGCGCCTGCACGTGCGCGAGATCGGCTCGACCAACGACCGCGCGCGCGAGCTGGCCGCGGCGGGCGCGCCGCACGGCACGGTCGTCACCGCCGGGGCGCAGACCGCCGGGCGAGGACGGCAGGGCCGGACCTGGGTCGCTCCGCCGGGGAGCTCGCTGCTGCTGTCGCTCGTGCTCCGCGACGTCGATGCGCTGCTGCCTCTGCGCGCGGGACTGGCGGTGGCTGCGGTCGCCGGTGACGCGGCGACGGTCAAGTGGCCGAACGACGTGCTGATCGAGGGCCGCAAGGTTGCCGGGATCCTCGCCGAGGCGCGGCCGCAGGAGGGCTGGACCGTGCTCGGCATCGGACTGAACGTCGCGCTCGACGTGCGCTTGCTGCCGCCGGAGCTGCATGAGGTCGCGGGCACGCTCGGGCGCTCCCCGCGCGAGCTCGAGCCCACGTTGGCGGAGCTGCTGCAGGCACTCGAGGCGTGGCTGGCGGAGGGAGTGCCGGCGGTCGTGGCGGAGCTCCGCGGGCGCGATGCGCTGCTGGGGCGGCGGTTGGAGTGGGCCGGCGGCGCGGGCGTCGGGGCGGGAGTGGATGACGCGGGCGCGCTCCTGGTAGAGCTCGACGACGGGTCGGTGGTCTCCCTCGAGGCCGGCGAGGTCCGCGTGCGGGCCGCCGGGTAGGACTACTCGGCGTCTTCGCCGGATGCGCCGCGGACGGCGGCGCGGACCGCCTCGGACGCGGCCTCGAGCGGGTTCAGCACGCCGTTGTCGGAGGTCTTCTTCGCGGCGGTGGTGCGGCGGCCGCGCGGCTTCGCAGCGGCGGGCGCGGCGGGCTTGCGGCGAGCCCGCGCCGGCTTCGGAGCCTCTTCCTCGGTGCCCGCCGGTGACGGCGCCGAAGTGGCGGCCGGCTTGCGACGAGCCCGCGCCGGCTTCGGGGCCGCTTCCGTGGGCTTGCGGCGAGCCCGCGTGGCCCTGGGCTTCGGCGCCTCTTCGGCCGGAGACTCGGCTTCGGCCGGAGACTCGGCTTCGGCAGGCGGAGACTCGGCTTCGGCAGGCGGAGACTCTGGGGCTTCGGGCGTGGCGGTCGCATCGCCCGAAGCCTCAGCCGCCGCAGTCGGCTTGCGCCGCGCACGGGTTCGCGTGGGCTTGGCCTGCGGCTCGTCCTCGACGCCCGGAGATTCGGTGTCAGGATCGGCGACCACGGTCTTGCGCCGCGAGCGCGAGCGCCGGGGCTTCGGCGCTTCGGCGCCCGGAGCGTCTCCGGCGGTCGCGGTGACCTCGGTCGCGTCGACGACCGCCTCCGGCGCTGCGGCCTCGCCGCCGCCGCTCTTCCGGCGCCGGCGGCGCTTGGACTTGCCGCGCCCCTTCGGGAAGTTGCGTAGCAGCTCGCGGGCGAGAGCGGCCGGCTTGCGCGACATCCGCGTGCGCGCGCCGTTGATGACCTCGCCGGCCTCAGCCGTGTGTGGCAAAGCGGCAGCCAAGAGCGCAGCAGCCAGACGCCTGTCCTGCTGCCGGGCGGCGTGCACCAGACGCCGCGCGTTGCGGGCGTGGGCGCCGCCAGAGGAGTTCACGAGCAGACCGAGCAGCCGCTTGGTCTCGGGCCAGCGCTGGACCGCGTACTCCTCGTGGACGTCGCGGGTCATGTTCGCGCAGCGCCAGATCCAGTTGTTCGCCTGGTCACGCCGCCCGATCTTCTTCTCGGCCAGCGCCTGCAAGACGACCTTGACGCCCTCGCGCTTGTCGTCGCGCGGCCAGGACTCCACGAAGTCGAGCGCGCGGTCGAACGCCTCGGCATCGCGCCCCGCGGAGATCTCCTGGAGCGCCTTCAGGCGCAGCTGCGGGTTCTTGTTGCGCTCGACCGCGGTCGTGAGGAACGTGCGCTTGAGCTCGCCGCCCTGGTCGAAGTGGAGCATCGCCCGCGCGCGGCGCCAGCCCGTCGGCGCGATGCGCGCGCCCGCCAGAGCCGCCCACTGGACCTGCTCGCCGTAGTCGAGATGCTCGACGGCGATCCGCCACAGCTCGCGCTCGAAGACCTCGATCCGCCGGTCCTCGTCGGCGGTGACCGGCAGCACCCGCCGCTCCACCCGCAGCCGGCGGCCGCGGCCGCGCCGCACGGGCCCGACGACGATCGCGCCGCCACGGTAGACGTCGCGATCCAACAGCGAATGCAGGGTGACGACCGGGTCGTCGTGTTTGGTCGCCGGGTGAACGAAGTCGACGACGATGCCCGCTTCCTTGCCCGGCTGGCGACGGGTGACACGGCCCACGCGCTGCTGGTAGATGCGGCGCGAGGCGGTCGGCGCGAGGTGCATGCAGACCGTCGCGCGCGGCGAGTTCCAGCCCTCGGCGAGCAGTTGTGCGTTGACCAGCACGTCGATGTCGCCGCGCTCGTAGCGAGCCAGGATCGTCGCCAGCTCGCGCTTGCGCGTCTCGCCCGAGACCGCCTGCGCCTTCAGCCCGACGTCGCGGAACGCCTGGGCGACGTTGTAGGCGTGGCGGACGCCCGCGGCGTAGACGACGCCCGGCACGCCGTTGAAGCGCGTCTTGTAGAGATCCGCGATCGCGAGGTTGAACGGCAGCTGATCCAGCAGCTCGGCCAGCATCTCCTGGTCGAACTCGGTGTCCACCTCGCCGCGGCGCAGCGGCACCTTGGCGATCGTGCGCACGCCCGGCCCGGGCGGGATCCGCACGCAGCGCAGCGGCGAGATGACGCCGCGCCGCGCCGCCTGCGCGAGATCGAAGCGGGAGGTCTGGGTCGGGAACAGGTCGGTGACGTGACGGGCGATCAGCGCGCCCGTCGCGGTCATGCCGATGAAGATCGGGCCTGCCCACTGGCGGATCGAGGCGGACGTCTTCTCGCCGAGCGCCGTGTGGGCCTCATCGCAGATGACGATCGTGTACGCGTCGGAGACAGTCCCCGCGTTGCGCACGAACCACTGGTAGGTCTCGACCGTCACCGGGCCGTCGGCGCGGTCCTGACCCTTCAGCAGCGCCGGAGCGATCCGCTTGCCGTAGCCGCGGTCGCGCAGCTCGCCGTGGAACTGGTCGACGAGGTTGCGGCGGTGGGTGAGGATGAGGACGCCACCGGTGCGCGACGCCTCGACGAAGCCGAGCGCGGCGACTGTCTTGCCGGCCCCGGTCGCGTGCTCGAACCAGAAACGCTTGGCGGCGTTCGGGTCCTCGGGCGCGTCAGGAAGCTGGTCGTCATCGCGGCCCGGCTCATCCCAGTCCATCGGCTCGTCGGGCTCGTCCTCGTCGAGCTCCTCTTCGCCCGGGATGCCCACGGGCGCCAACTGGAGCTCCTCCTCGGAGACCGCGCCGTTGCCGCTCCCGTTGCCGTTGCGCTGGATCTCCGCGTACAGGGCGGTCAGCGTGCCGGACAGCGCGTCGACCTGGTGGGCCGACAGGACCGTGCCGTCGACGAGCGTCGGCTCGTCCTGGCTCAGCAGCCGCTCGAGGCCGAGCAGCAGCGAGAAGTTCCGCCGCCAGGTGACCGACGGCTCCTTGGCTCCCGCGTCGATCTCCGCCAGGGCAGCGTCGAGTGCCCGGCGATGTGCGGTGCCAGGTGCGAGGATCGTTGCGGGGTCTTCGCCCTCGAGCACAAATGGCTCGCGGGTGAACTTGGACGCCCGATCGATCGCGTCGGTTGATGGAAGGGTCGTGACCGTCGTGGCCACCGGCGTGGTCTCAGCCATGAAACAGGTGTGGAGAAAGCCGCGTCTGTACCGCGCGCGGCTTCGAGCGCAGCGGGGGGCGCTGTAAGTTCGACGGGACCGCGGTGCTTGCGCTGCGGCCCTCGGATCGGTCGTCCCCGCTGCTGCCCCTTATTACAGCAGACAGGGAGGCGATCGTGCCGATCTGCCACCCTGAAGCCAAATGCGACGCCTGCTCTGGCCACTTCTTGGCATCGCCCTGATTGCGGTTCTCGTCATCGGACTGACACAGGCCGGGGGCAAGAATGGCGGCGACGCCACCACCGCTCCGAAGTTCGACCCCAAGGCCGCGCAGGCCAAGCTGGAAGGCGCTCCCGCGCCGCTGGCGGCGCTGTACAAGCAGCCGAGCAAGATCCTCGAGGGCGGCACGAGCGCGTTCGAGAAGCGGGTCGCCCAGCTCAAGGGCCACCCCGCCGTGGTCAACAAGTGGGCGTCGTGGTGCCGGCCGTGTCGCGCCGAGTTCCCGATCTTCCAGCAGGTCGCGACCGCGCGCGGGAAGCAGGTCGCGTTCCTCGGCGTCAACGGAGCCGACAAGCTGCCGGCGGCACAGAAGTTCCTCGCCCAACGGCCGCTCCCGTACCCCTCCTACGAGGACCCGGACGAGAAGATCGCCCAGAAGCTGAAGGTCGCGAAGTTCTTCCCGATGACCGTCTTCCTCGACGCGAAGGGCCACACCGCGTTCATAAAGTCCGGCGAGTACACATCGCGCGCCGAGCTCGAAGCTGACATCGACAAGTACCTCGGCAAGACGTGAACGAGCTCCGCGTCGACCCGCTCACGGGCCTGAAGACGATCATCGCCGCTGCCCGCGCCGACCGGCCCGGCGGCCACTTCGACCTGCAGCCGCCGCCCCCGATCGACGCCGAGAAGGACCCGTTCGCGCTCGGTCATGAGGACCAGACGCCGCCCGAGGTGTACGCGGTGCGGCCGAACGGTGGCGGGCCGGACACCCCAGGCTGGACCGTCCGCGTCGTTCCGAACCTGTATCCCGCACTGACCACCGACGCGCACGAGCCCGAGCCGCACGCCAACCCCGACCTCTACACCGCCCAGGCCGCTGCCGGCCACCACGAGGTGATCGTCAACGCCCCGGAGTCGGTCAACGCGCTCTCCGACCTGACCCCCGAGCAGATGCAGATCGCGATGGACGCGTGGCGGGAGCGACTGCGTGCGCACGCCGGTTGCGCGTGCCGGCACCTGATCGTCAACGAGCGCCGCGAGGCGGGCGCCTCGCTCCCGCACACGCACGCGCAGCTGTACGCGCTGCGTTTCGTGCCCGCCGCGATCGCCCGCGAGCGCGAGCACTTCGCCGCCTATGCGGTGCGCACGATGGGCGGCGACCTGCTCGGCGACTACGTCCAGGAGGAGGTCCGCCAGCGCAGCCGGATCGTCGCGATCGACGACGAGGCGGTGGCGATGGCGCCGTATGCGTCGCGCGTTCCGTTCCAGCTGATGGTCAGCCCGCGACGCCCGCGTGCGCGGTTCGAGGACGACGGCCCGCTGGGCGCCGCGCTGCTGCACGACGTGCTGTGCCGGCTCAAGCGCCGGCTTGGCGCCAGCCCGCCGCTGAATCTGTGGGTTCGCACGGCTCCACAGGGCGCCGATCACTTCTGCTGGCGCATCGACATCCTGCCGCGACTGACCCACCTCGCCGGCCTCGAACTCGGCGCTGGAGTGAACCTCTGCATCGTCGCGCCCGAACAGGCGGCGGCAGAACTGCGCGGAACTTGAGCGCAACGGCCATTTGGCCGACATAAGACGGGTGACTTCGCGCCACAGCCGTGCCGCCTGCGCGCTTGGGGGACTGACCGCACTCGCCGGTGCAGTCCTGATCGCGAGCGCCCAGGGGCCGGTGCTGACGTCGGTGTGGATGCTGATCTGCGGTGTCGGCCTGGCCGCCTTGGGCGCCGAGGGCGTCCGGCGTGAGCGCCGCGTGGCCGACACGACGGCCGCGCTGGACCGCGCCGAGTCGGCCCGCCGTGCCGCTGATGCCCGCTCCCGCGAACTTGCGGAACACGCCGGTGACGTGCTCGCCACGGTCGATCCGGACGGCACGATCCGCGAGATCTCCGAAGGCTGTCACGAGCTGTTCGACGCCCCCGCGAGCGAGATCGTGGGCAGTCGGGCCGGCGACCTCGTCCATCCCGGCGACTCGTCGACGCTGGTGACCGCCATGCAGCGGCTCGCGCTGCACGACGAGCGCGTCGCGATCACCATCCGCCTGCGCCGCACCGACGGCAGCTGGCGCTGGGCCGACGCCCAGCTGATCGCGGTCCGCGACGGCGGCTCGCTGATCGAGGTCCACGCCACGATCCGCGACGTCCACGCGCGCGCCGAGGCCGAGCGCGGCAAGGCCGACGCCGAGGCCCGCTTCCGCACCGCGTTCGAGGAGGCGCCGATCGGCATGGCGATCGCCTCGATCGACGGCCGCTTCCTGCAGGTCAACCGCGCGCTGTGCGCGATCACCGGCCGCGAGCAGGACGAGCTCGAGGGCACGCCGATCGTGCGCCTGCTCCACCCCGAGGACCGCGAGGACGAGGCCGAGGCGCTCGCCCGCCTGGCGCGCGGCGCCGGCACGTCGTCGCGCGGCGAGCGGCGCTGGCTGCACGCCGCCGGCAAGATCGTCTGGGCCTCGCTGAACGCGACCCTGGTGCGCGACGCCGCCGGCGTCCCCCAGCACGTGCTGCTCCAGGTGCAGGACGTCACCGAGCGCCGCCGCTACGAGTCCGAGCTGCGGTACCTGGCCGACCACGATCCGCTCACCGGCCTGCTCAACCGCCGCGCGTTCGCGCGCGAGCTGGAGACGCATCTCGAGCACGTCCGCCGCTACGGCGCCACCGGCGCGGCGATGGTGCTCGATCTCGACCACTTCAAGAACATCAACGACACGCTCGGCCACGGCACCGGCGACGAGCTGATCGTCGCGCTCGCCGGGGCACTGCGCGAGGAGCTCGGTGAGCGTGTGGCGATCGCCCGCCTCGGCGGCGACGAGCTCGCGCTGCTGATCCCCGACGGGGACGCTCCCGCGATCGCCGAGCACGTGCTCGGCACCGTGCGCGGCCAGCGCGTCATCAGCCCCTCGGGCCGCCACCGCTCGGTGAGCGCCAGCATCGGCGTCGCCGGTTTCGACGAGGAGGGCCTGACCGCCGAGGACGTGCTCGCCAACGCCGACCTCGCGATGTACGAGGCCAAGGAGGCGGGCCGCGACCGCTCGATCGTCTACCGCGCCGCACACGACTCCTCGAGCCGGCTCGACGGCCGCGTCTCGTGGCCGGACATCATCCGCGACGGACTCGACGAGGACCGCTTCGTGCTGCAGGCGCAGCCGATCATGAACCTCGCCACCGGCGACATGAGCCAGTTCGAGCTGCTGCTGCGGCTGCGCGACCCGTTCGGCGAGCTCATCTCCCCCGCCGCCTTCCTCCCCGCCGCCGAGCGCTACGACCTGATCGGCGCGATCGACCGCTGGGTGGTCTCGCGCTCGATCGCGATGCTGGCCGAGGAGAACCGCCGCGGCCGCCGACTCATCTTCGAGGTCAACATCTCCGGCCGCAGCGCCGGGGACCCGGACCTGCTGGCACTGATCGAAGGCGAGCTGCGCACCCACGAGGTCGACCCCGCGCAGGTCATCTTCGAGATCACCGAGACGACGGCGGTCGCCAACATCCCGCGTGCGCAGGAGTTCGCGCACCGGCTGGCCGCGCTCGGGTGCCGCTTCGCGCTCGACGACTTCGGCGCCGCCTTCGCCTCGTTCTACTACCTCAAGCACCTCCCGTTCGACTACCTGAAGATCGACGGCGAGTTCGTGCGCGGCTGCGTGGCCGACCGCACCGACCAGCTCGTCATCCAGGCGGTCGTCGACATCGCGAAGGGCCTCGGCAAGCGCACCGTGGCCGAGATGGTCGGGGACGAGGAGACGCTCAAGCTCGTGCGCGACCTCGGCGTCGACTACGTCCAGGGCTTCCACCTCGGCCGCCCGGCTCCGCTGGCCCGCTGGCTGGTCGACACCAAGCCGGCGGCCGATCGCCGGCGCCACCCGCTCATCGTTCCGGCGCGCTAGCCACAGCCCCGCCTTGTCTCAGGGCGGTGGGAGTGGTTGTGTTGGGCCGTGCGAGACCTTCTGCGCCAGGTCCTCGACGTGCTCATCCTCGCAGGCGCCGTGTGCGGACTGCTGCTGTTCGCCGCTGCCGTCATCGGATTCATCGCCGCGCTGATCCGCGTCACCATCCTCGGGCGCGTCCTCGTGATCCCGTTCCGCGGCATCGACGAACGGCGCGTCGAGATCACCGGGCTGTTCGCGCGGCGGCTGATGGAGATCGAGGAGCGGTGCACGCATCTCGCCCGCGAGATCCGGGACCTCAAGACGGAGTTCGAGGCACAGAGCGCCCACGCGCTCCCACAGAAGTCGGAGGCGGACGAGGTGCTCGCGGACGGCATCGCGCTGAGCGACGATGTCACGGACTCGTCGCACGTTCAGGCGTTTTCGACGATCGGCACGGCCCCGCGCACCGCCGACGAGCTCATCGACGACATCCTCCTGCTCGACGAGACGGCGTCGGTCTCGAACGCCGACCTGGGCGTCGTCAGCGTGGCCGGCGTCTCGTTCTCCCCGCAGAGCATCCTGGCTCTGCTGCGCGCACTGCCCTCCATCTTCGCCCGGCGTCTGCTGTCGGGGTCGATCGTCAGCTTCGGCGAGACCGCGCTGTTGAGCGTGAGCTACGAGGAGGGCCGGCTGGGCCGGCATATCCGTGTGGTGCGCCGCCGGGCGGAGGTCGAGGGCGAGAGCTGGCTGCCGGCCATCGAGGACCTCGCGTTCTCGCTGGCCAAGGGCCGTATCGAGATGGTGCGGGCGAAGGCCGGTCGCGGCCACGCACGGCCGGACGCTCCGCTGGCCCGGCGCGTGTCTGAGATGGCCGACCGTGCAACGGTGGAAGCGACGAGCTGGGCCGCGGGCGAGGCGTTCCTCAACGGCTACGTCGCGCACCTGCGGCACTACGTGTCCGGCAAAGGCGCGGACCGGGACCGCGCGCTCCGCTGCTACGAGACGGCCGTGCAGGCCCAGCCGGGCTATACGCGGGCGATCTATCACCGCGCCACGCTGCTCTACAACCGCTATCTGCCGGATGACAACGACGCGGCGATCAGCGGATTCGAAGCGGCGGCAGGCAGCGACGACACGCGCATCCGCGCACTCTCGTACGCCGGCCTGGCGATGGCCTACTGCCAATCGGTTCACCGGTTCGGCCGGGATCGCAAGGAGGTCATCCCCCTCGCGTGGAACGCGAGCGAGCAGTCGCTCGAGGCGGAGCCGAGCCTCGAGGAGGCCGGCGTCGCCCACGCCTGGGCCAAACAGATCCGCGAGGACTGGGAAGGCGCAGTCGAGCGATACGACGAGGTAGCCGACCGGGTGGCCCACCGGAAGGAGCGTGCGGCTCCGGCACAGCGGATCGCCTCGTTCGCGCTCAACAACGCGGGCTGGATCTGGCTGGACCCGCTCAGCGAACGCGACGGAGCGCTGCGGCAGGCGGAGCGTCGGCTGTGGCAGGCCGTGCGGCTCTACCCGAACAAGGTCGCCTACGGCAATCTGGCCGAGATCGCGCGCCGGTACCGGCGCTATGTGGACGCCCGCGCGCTGTTCGAGCGCTCCCTGACGCTCGACCCGTCCTACGTGAAGGGCTGGAACGAGCGAGCGTGCCTGGAGGTCGAGATCGCCGCGGCCGGGAACGCCGACGCGCTGGACGAGTCGATGCATTTCCACAGGCGGGCCATCACGCTGGCGGCCGACGACGACAAGTACGCGAAGCAGCTGCGGGCCGAGTACGAGGCAGCGCTCGCCCGGCACGGGCTGTTGACGCAGGCACAGGACCAGGAGGCCTGGCCCAGCCTCACATAGTCTCCAGGCGGTGCTCTGGATCGCCCTCGCCATCGCCGCGTCGATCGCGGCGGGGGTGGAGGCCGAGCGCCGTGCGGGCGCCCGGGCCGGCGAGTGGGCCCGCGGGATCCTCAAGTTCCTGCTGTACGTCGTCATGCCGCTGGTCGCGTTCTTCAACATCGCCCGGCTGCAGGTCGACGCCGACGTCGGCGTCGGCATCCCGCTCGCGTGGCTGGCGCTCCTGATCACCGCGCTGGTCGGGTGGCTGATCGGGCGCAAGATGCTGCAGCTCGAGTCTCCGTCGGCGGGCGTGCTGGCGATCGTCGGGCTGCAGGCCAACACCGGCCTCCTGGGCGTCGCCGTCGTCGCGGCAGTGCTCGGCTTCGACCACGTCTCCCAGGGCGTCGCCTACGACGCGCTCGTGCAGCAGCCGGTGTTCTTCATCGGCTCGTTCGCGATCGCCGCCGCGACCGGCACGAAGGCGGGCGAGACGGTGCGGGAGCGCGTGAAGGCGTTCTTCACCCGCAACCCGCCGCTGATCGCCGTCGCGCTCGGGCTGATCGCCCCCGAGTCGCTCGCGCCCGACGTGCTCGTGGACATCTCGCACGTCCTCGTGCTGATCGTCCCCGTGCTCGGCTTCTTCGCGATCGGCGTGACGCTGGCCGAGGAGGCGGAGGAGGGCGCGATGAAGTTCCCGCCGCCGTTCACGCCGCAGATCGCCGTGGCGATCCTGCTGCGCAGCCTCGTGTGCCCGGTCGTGCTGCTCGCGCTGTCGGCCGCGTTCATCGACCTGCCGGCGGCGTTCCTGCTGATGGCGGCGATCCCGGCCGGGCTGCACATCGTCGTGCTCGCCCACATCTACGGGCTCGACGTCCCGTTCGCGGCCGGCGCGATCACTTGGACGACGATGGTCGCGGTGCCGATCCTGCTCGTCGCGTCGGTCATCGCAGCTTGACGACCTTCTTCGCCGTGCGGGAGCCCTGCGCGATCCGCAGGGTGAGGCGCGCGCCCTTGAGCCGCTTAACGCGCTTGCGGCCGAGGGAATTGAGTCGCAGGCGGATCGTCACCGTGCCGGCGGCCTTCGCAGAACGCTTCCCGGTCACCACGACGACGGGCTTGCCGTGGCGCCCGACGCGACGAGCCGGAACGGTGCCCGTGATCGAGACCTTCCCGGGCCCGCTCACGCCGACCTTGACCTTGACCCCGCTCGAGGTGGCCAGCGCCTTGGCGGTGACCTTCCTCGGGAGCGTCACGACGAGGCGGGTCGTGCCCCCGCCCGTCGGCGGCGGGGTCGTCGACTTTGGCAGGAACGCGGCCACGTCGGCGCCCCCGATCGACGGGTGGGTGCCGGTCGGGGAGAGCACGACCGGCGTGCTCCCCATCACGCACGGATCGGCCGCGGTCGAAGGGCTGGCCGCAACCTTCAGGCCGCCGCCGTCCTTCCAGGCGATCGCTCCGCCGTCCTGCGCGAGCGATGGGTCCCGCGCGATCCCGGCCGCCGGCAGGAAGCAGTCCACGGTGGCAGGGAGCGCGGGTGCCTGATCCACTCCCTGAATCGCGAGGACGGCGATCTTGCCCACCGTCTGTGTGCCGCCGTTCCACGCCTCGAACCCGGCCGCCGCCATGCGCCCGTTGGCCGCGATGTCGACGCCTTCGAGGTCGAGCCCGAGCGCCGAGGTGTCGAGCCACGGGGTGAACGCGGCCGAGTAGGGGCTGCCGCCGCCCGCGTCCTGGACGTTGATGACCCTCGGCGACGACGAGTCCTCCAGCGAGACGACGCGCGAGCCGAACAGCGAGGGGTGCGTCTGGTTGCCGGTGTCGATCGGCGGGAGCACGCTGTTGGTGGCCGGTCGGACGTACATGCCGCGCGCGAACGTGATCGGGCAGCAGCTGCTCGAGTTCGAGTATCCGTAGACGAGGTGTGACCCGTCGGCGGTGATGTCGAAGCCGAGTGGATAAACGTAGACGGTCCAGCCGCCCGGAGCGTTGAGCGGGCCCTCGACGGTGGAGGTGCCGTTCGGCTCCCAGATCTTGAACCACGAGAAGTTCGACATCCGGCCTGGCTTGTTGCGCACCGCCACGATCCGCCCGCCGTCCGACTGCGCGACGTCGATCCAGTTCTCGGTCTCGCCGCTGGCGTTCACGACAGGCGCCGCCAAGCGCGCCTTCTTCGCTCCGTTGAGTGACGCGAGCCAGACTTCGCCGTTGTCGACATAGGCGACCGAGGCCGCGTGCGCGACCGCCGATCCCGCCAAGGCCGTCACCACGGCAGCAAGCAGCACGGCCCGGGCGGCGAGCCTGGTTGCCTGCCCGGCAATCCCGGCTTGAGGGCCGTGGGGCATGTCGAGTCCTTTCGTTGACGGGGCGTCTGGTGCACCCGCTGCCGGCCGCACCCTACTGGCGCACGGCGGCCACTCCCAGGGCCTCGACGAACGTCCGACCGACGCTGAACTACGATCGCGACAAGTGCGAGCACTGGTGCAGCGGGTGAGCCGGGCTTCGGTCGACGTCGACGGCGAACGGGTCGCGGAGATCGGTGCCGGGCTGCTCGTGCTGCTCGGGATCACGCACGAGGACACGGAGGCCGACGTGGACAGGCTCGCCGACAAGGTCCGCGCGCTGCGCATCTTCCCCGACGCCGACGGCAGGATGAACGAGCCGCTGGGTGACCGCGAGGTGCTGTGCGTGTCGCAGTTCACGCTCTACGGCGACGCGCGCAAGGGTAATCGCCCCGCGTACATCGCGGCGGCCCGGCCCCAGCAGGCGGAGCCGCTGTACGAGCGCTTCTGCGACCGCCTGGACGCCCGCCGCGGCGTGTTCGGCGCCCGCATGGCCGTCGAGCTCGTCAACGACGGCCCGGTGACGCTGCTGCTCGAAGTGCCCTAAGCCTGGCGAACGGCCACGGGGCCGAGACACCGCGGGGATCGGTGGATTCAGGCTAAGGTGCAGCGCTTCATGCCTTCCGAGGACCGTTTTGTCGTGCGCTTCGGCGCCGAGCCGCCACAGGACCCGCTCCCCTACGGTCGCTGGGCCGACACGCTGCAGGCCGAGTTCCTGGCGGCCGCCCTGCGGATCGACACCGAGGGCATCGAACTCGGCGAGCCGGGCTCGATGACCTGGTTCCCCGACCGCACGTGGGCGGGCCGCACGTTCGTCCCGGTGAGCACGCGCACCGCCAACGGGCTCGACCTCTTCGGCTACGTCTCGTTCACGCCCGGCGACGCCGACAACGAGCCCGGCGACTTCTACTCGTGGGCCGACTTCACCGACGAGACCTCCGACGCCAACCCCGACTGGAAGATGGACCTGTGCGAGGAGGTCATCGGCGGCTGGCGCGGCGAGAACGGCGAAGTCGCCGCGATGACGCTGGTGTGGGGCGTGCCGATCGTGCGCGGCGGCACGATCGCCACGGCCGAGCTCGCCGGCCTCACCGTCGACCAGTGCAAGGTCGCCGAGAATCGCTTCACGCTGCTGGCGCCGGACGCCTACCGCGGCGACTATCTCGAGATCGCACTGTGGGACGGCTCGAACGGCGAGCTCGCCCGCGAGTCGCTTTACGAGGACGACGGCGAGTAGCCGTTCCCGTTGCGGTAGAGCATCACCCGGTCCACGAGCCCGTACTCGCGCGCCTGCTCGGCAGTGAAGAAGCGGTCGCGCTCCAGCGCGTCGGACACGTCTTCGAGCGGGCGCCCGCTGTGCTCGGCGTAGATCTCCTCGATGCGCCGCCGTAGCTCGAGCGCCTCCTTGGCGTGGATCTGGATGTCGGTCGCCTGGCCCTGGAAGCCGCCGCTCGGCTGGTGGACGAGGATCCGGGAGTTGGGGAGTGCCGAGCGCTTGCCGGCGGCTCCGCCGGCCAGCAGCAGCGAGCCCATCGACATCGCGATCCCGCAGCACACGGTCGCGACGTCGGGCTTGATGAACTGCATCGTGTCGTAGATCGCCAGGCCGCTGTAGACCACGCCGCCGGGCGAGTTGATGTACATCTGGATGTCCTTCTCGGGGTCCTCGGCCTCGAGGTGGAGCAGCTGCGCGACGACCAGGTTCGCGACGTCGTCGTCGATCGCGCTGCCGACGAACACGACCCGCTCGCGCAGGAGCCGCGAGTAGATGTCGAACGACCGCTCTCCGCGAGCGTCCTGCTGGATCACGACCGGCACCAGGGGCATGGTTGACCACTCCTTTCGCAACCTCACGGTTGCACGTTTCTGCCCATGGTACTATGCGCAACCTATGAGTTGCGTCACACGTGAGATCGTCCTCCCCGTGCCGCGCGAGCGGGCGTGGGAGCTGGTGACCGAGGAGGACGAGCTGCGCGAGTGGCTCGCCGACGACATCGAGTTCGAGGCCGAGGAAGGTGCGCCGATGCGCGCCGACGACCGTGACGGCATCGTCGAGCTCGTCGAGGACGAGGAGCGGATCGTCTTCTCGTGGGGCGGCTCGCGGGTCGAGTGGCGCCTTGACGAGGTCCCGGGCGGCACGCGGTTCACGGTGACCGAGGAGCGCTACGACACCGTCTGGGGCCCGAAGCTCACCGCGCTCGCGTCCGCGGCGATGCTGTGCCCGGCGTAGACGTCGGCCTCGTCTTCTCCGCGCTCGCCGACCCTACGCGCCGCGAGGTCGTGCGCTCGCTCGCGGTGCGTCCCGGCCTGACCGCATCACATCTGGCCGGCGAGCTGCCGATCACACGCCAGGCCGTGACCAAGCACCTCAACGCCCTGTCCGGCGCCGGCCTGGTGGCCGCGCGCCGCGAGGGGCGCGAGACGCGCTACACGCTCACGCCGGCGCCGCTCGCCGAGGCCATCGACTGGATGACCGCGGTCGGTGCGCAATGGGATGAGCGACTGGACCGGCTCAGGCGTTCCGCGCTGTCGGCACCCGCTCGAGCACCTCAGCGTCGGTGAGCGGGAAGTGGCAGGCGGCGATGTTACCGCCGTCCTTCACCTCCAGCGGCGGGTCGTCCTGACGGCAGATCTCCTGCGCCTTCCAGCAGCGCGTGTGGAAGCGGCAAGCCGGCGGCGGGTTCGACGGCGACGGCACGTCGCCGGCGAGGATCTGCCGCTTCTTGCTCGCCGCCAGCCGCGGCTGCGGCACCGGCACGGCTGACATCAGCGCGCCGGTGTACGGCATCCGCGGGTGCGCGTAGAGCTGCTCGTTCTCGGCCAGCTCGACGATCCGGCCGAGGTACATCACCGCGACCCGGTCGCACATGTGCCGCACGACCGAGAGGTCGTGGGCGATGAACACGAGCGTGATGCCCATGTCGCGCTGGAGATCGCGCAGCAGGTTGAGGATCTGCGCCTGGATCGACACGTCGAGCGCCGACACCGGCTCGTCCGCCACGATCACCTTCGGCTTGAGCGCGAGCGCGCGGGCGACGCCGATGCGCTGGCGCTGGCCGCCCGAGAACTCGTGCGGATAGCGGTTGTAGTGCTCGGGGTTGAGGCCGACGCGGTCCATCAGGTCCTGGACCGTGCGCTTGCGCTCGTTCTCGCCGGTGAGCATCCCGTGGATGGCGAACGGCTCGGCGATGATCGTGCCGACCGTCTTGCGCGGGTTCAGCGACGAGTACGGGTCCTGGAAGATCATCTGCATGTCGCGGCGCAGCTCCTTCAGCCGCGAGCCGCTGACGGCGCCGATCTCCTCGCCGTCGAACTTGATCGAGCCGGACGTCGGGTCCACCAGCCGCAGGATCAGCCGCGCTGTCGTCGACTTGCCGCAGCCCGACTCACCGACGAGGCCGAGCGTCTCGCCCCGCAGCACGTCGAAGGACACGCCGTCGACCGCGCGCACCGCGCCGACCTGGCGTTGCAGCAGCCCGCTGCGGATCGGGAAGTGCTTGACGAGGTCGCGGACCTGCATCAGCGGCTCGCGGGCGCTTGGCTCGGTGCTGTGCGTGCTCGTGGCGGGCTCGCTCATGCCGCGCCCTCCTCGATGACGTCCTGGCGGGCCTCCGCCGGGGTGACCCCCGCCTGCAGCTCCGTCCACAAGCGCTTGCGCGTGCCCGAGTCCAGCAGGCAGGCGACCTGGTGGCCAGGATCGCCGTCGACCGGATCGAGCACGGGGTCCACTCGCGTGTGCGCCTCGCGCACGTACGGGCAGCGAGGGTGGAACGAGCAGCCGCCGGGCAGGTGGATCAGCGACGGCGGGCGCCCCGCGATCGGGACGAGCGCCTCGTCGCGCGCCGCGTCCATGCGGGGGATCGAGTGCAGCAGGCCCCACGTGTACGGGTGCTCGGGCCCGTTGAAGATCGTGTCGGCCGTGCCCTTCTCGACGATCCGGCCGGCGTACATCACCGCGATCTCGTCGGCCATCTCGGCGACGACGCCGAGGTCGTGCGTGATGACCACGACGGCCGTATCGAACTCGCTCTGCAGGCGCTCGATCAGCTCGAGGATCTGCGCCTGGACCGTCACGTCGAGCGCGGTCGTCGGCTCGTCCGCGATCAGCAGCTTCGGGTCGTTGGCCAGCGCCATCGCGATCATCGCGCGCTGGCGCATGCCGCCGGAGAACTCGTGCGGGTAGGAGTCCGCGCGCCGGCGCGGCTCCGGGATGCCGACGAGGCCGAGCATCTCGACGGCACGGTCGTACGCCTGCGCCTTCGGCACGTCGCGGTGGGCCTGGATCGCCTCGACGATCTGGTTGCCCACCTTGTAGAACGGGTGCAACGACGACAGCGGGTCCTGGAAGATCATCGCGATGTCGTCGCCGCGGATCTGGCGCAGGTCGTCGTCCGACGCGCCGATCAGCTCCATGCCGTTGAAGCGGACCTTGCCCGAGATGCGCGCGCTGCGCGCACGCGTGAGACCCATGACGGTGAGGGACGAGACTGACTTGCCCGACCCGGACTCACCGACGATGCCGAGCGTCTGCCCGCGGTCGACGGTGTAGGAGAGTCCGTCGACGGCCTTGACCAGCCCATCCTCGGTCTCGAAGTGGACGCGGAGGTCTTCGACCTCCAACAGAGGTTCAGCCATTAGTGCTTCCTCCCGTGGGTCGTGGTGCCCCCGGGTGGTTGCTGGCGGCGTCTGGCAAGGACGCCGCCCCGAAGGAATCCCTCTGGGATTTCGAGCGGGCGAGGACGCCGCCAGGCGGCGATCAGCGGCCGCCCGGGGGTGCCAGGACTCGCGGGAGGGAGCACTAGTAGCGCACCCGGGGATCGATGAAGGCGTACAGGATGTCCACGACGAGGCTCATGATGACGATGAAGAACGCGCCGAAGAGCACGGTCCCCTGGATCTGGGGCAGATCGAAGCGCACGATCGCCTCGTAGGCGTATCGCCCGATCCCCTGGATGTTGAACACCGTCTCGGTGAGGATGGCGCCGCCGAGCAGGATGCCGATGTCCAGGCCGAGCAGCGTGACGATCGGCGTGATCGCCGATCTGACGCCGTGGCGGAAGATCACCCGCCTCTCGGACAGGCCCTTCGCCCGAGCGGTGCGGATGTAATCCTCTTGCAAGGTGTCGATCAGGTTGCCGCGGAGGAAGCGGGCATAGATCGCCGCGAACGAGGCGGCGAGCACGAACCACGGCATGATCAGCGCCTCGGCTTTTCCTGGCACCGTGGTCGCGTCCTGGTAGGCGCCGCTGCCCGGCAGCAGCGGGAAGCGCCCGATGCTGTCGTCGAACAGGAACAGCGCGACCAGGCCGAAGAAGTAGACCGGGGCGGAAATGAAGATGAGCGCGATGCCCATCGAGAGGCGGTCGAGCCACGAGCCGGTCTTGACGGCCGAGATCATGCCGATCGGGATGCCGATCGCCAACCAGATGATCACCGCGCCGCTTGTCAGGAAGATCGTCGCGGGCATGCGGTTGAGGATCTGCGGCAGGACCGCCTGGTTGGACTGGTACGAGTAGCCGAAGTTGACGCCGTCGCCGCCGACGAACGGCAGGATGTCGCCGAGGTAGCGGACGAACTGCACCGGTGCGGGGTCGTCGAGCCCGAACTGCTGGCGGATCGACGCGACGAGCTCAGGGGACGGCTGGCGGCCGGCGCGCAGGACCGCAGGGTCAGCGGCGGGCAACACCGTGAAGACGATGAACGTGACGAGGGTGACCACGAACAGCAGGAAGACCACCCAGATGAGTCGGCGGACGATATATGCAGCCATCTCTCGTTCCCCGTGTGCAGATTAGTCGGGCCGGGCGGGCCCCGCCACGTTTCGTGGCGGGGCCCTCCGGACGTGCGATTACTTCAGTGAGGTGGAGCTGAGATCCCACTGACCGTTGTTCTGGCTGACCACCCCGTTGACGTCCGCGGAGCGGATCAGCGGGTCCTTGTCCCAGACCCACGGGACCGAGGGGGCCAGCTCGGTGAGCTTCTTGTCAATATCGCCCCAGGCTTGCGCCCGCTCATCGGGATCCGTGAGGAGCTTGGCCTTGTCCATCATCGCGTTCAGACCGCTGTCGTTGAGCTGCGGCCAGTTGGAGTTACCGGTCTGAAGGATGTTCGCGCCGTTGAACGTCGGGTCGAGGTACGTCTGCGGATCGGCGAAGTCCTTCAGCCAGCCGACGTTCGGGCAGATCGCAACCTTGGCGGGCGGCGAGTTGCAGAACTTCGTGTACATGGCGTCCTGGGTCACGAGCCGGAGCCGGACCTTGAAGCCCATCTTCTCGAAGTTCTCCTTCGCGACCTCGGCCGCCTTCTGGGCCACGCCCTCGGAGGTACCGACCATCAGCAGATCCTCGTTGCCCTCGTACTTGCCCGAGGCGTAACCCGCCTTCTTGAAGTACTCAGCGGACAGCGCCGCATCGCCGGCCGGATGCGACATGAAGTCGATCCCCGGGCCCTTGACGCCACCGGCCTCGTCGAAGCCGAGGAGCCCTGGCGGGATGAAGTGCGTCGGGATGTCGCCGATCAGTTCGCCGCCGCGCGTCAGCCGCATAGCCTCGCGGTCGAAGCCGGCGATCACCGCGCGACGCACGTTGACGTCGTCGAACGGCTTAACCGTGGTGTTCATCGCGACCCAGCGGCCGCCGCCGCTCGGCACCAGCGCGAGCTGGTCCTTCTGGCGGGTGACGACCTGCTTGAGGACAGCCGGAGGCGGCGAGAAGTCGCCATTGATCATGCCCTGGCCGTCGATGATCTTCCGCGACGCCACCGTGGTGTCGTCGTTGCCCTGGGGCATCTCGATGTCGTCCAGGTACGCCGGCCGGAAGTCCAGGCTCTTGTCCCAGTTGGGGTTGCGGACGAGGTGGATGTCACGACCGGCCTGGTAGCCGGTCGCCTTGCCGGACGCGTCGTTCGCGATCATGTACGGACCGGTCGCGACCTGGTTCTGGCCATAGGTCGACGGGTTCTGCTTGTCGAACTTCGAGGCGTACTCCTCCGGCACGGGCGCCGAGAGGGGCAGGACCAAGGCTCCGGCGAGGACGCCGCCGGTGCCCTTGTTCAGGTGGAACTCGACCGTCTGGTCGTCGGGCGTCGTGATCCCCTTGATCTTCGCCCCCGGCTTGGCGCCGACCTTCGCGCCCTCGAGATCGCCGAAGTAGGCGCCCGCGTAGCCGTTGTTGACCGTGTTGAAGAAGCCGCGCTCGATCGCGTACTTGACGTCCTTGGACGTCACCTCGCGATTGACGGGCGGCGAGAACTTGACGCCGGACTTGATCTTGACCGTGACGGTCTTGCCGTCCTCGGAAACCTGCGGATCGGACTCGGCCAGGTCGGGGATCGCGTTGACCCCGTCATCCGGCTTGTAGCCATACAGGGTCTTCTGTGTCGCCTGCACGACCTGGAAGCCCATCTGGTAGTACGTGATGCCCGGGTCGATGTTGTCTACATCGTCGGTCCACAGGGAAGTGAGCTTGCCACCCTGCTTGCCCTCCGCGGGCGTGCCCTGGTTGGTGCCTGACTCGCTCCCACCACCGCTGTCGTCGCCGCCGCAGGCGGCCACACCGAGGGTGAGGGCGAGCAAGACGCCGAGAATGAAGGTCCACTGGAAGGACCGTCGCATGAAGCGTCCTTTCATTAGCTAGCTGGAACTGCCGGAGAGAGAGAGGAAGGGCCCTGGGGTCATCTCGACTGCGAGCCCTTCGGATTGAGCGCATCCTGCAGCCCGTCGCCGACCAGATTGAAGGCCAGCACGGTCAGCAGCAGAGCTATGCCCGGGAAGAACATGAACCACCACGCCGTGTCGAAGTTCGACACGGCGTCGGAGAGCATGGCGCCCCAGGACGGCGTCGGCGGCTGGACGCCGACGCCCAGGAACGAGAGCGCGGCCTCCAGCAGGATGTTCGCCGGAATGAACAACGACGAGTAGACGATGATCGGTGCCACGAGGTTGGGGAGTACGTCGCGGAACATGATTCGCGAGTTGCCGGCCCCGAGGGAGCGCGAGGCCTCGACGAACTCCTTCTCGCGAAGGGACAGCACCTGGCCGCGGATGATGCGCGCGACGTATGGCGTGTTCGCGAGCACGATGATCGCGATCACCACCGAGAGGCCTGGCTGGATCAACCCCCCGAGGCAACCGTTCTGGCCCGAGCAGGCGGTCGCGACGCCGAGGCCGAACAGCAGGACCGGGAACGCGAGCATCACGTCGAGCGATCGCGCAATGAGCGTGTCGGTCCACCCGCGGTAGAAGCCGGAGATGATTCCGAGCACCACGCCGAGGAAGACAGACAGGCCGGTGCCGATGAACGCGACGAGGAGCGATACCTGCGCGCCGTGGAGCACGCGCGAGAAGACGTCGCGGCCGATCGGGTCGACGCCGAACCAGTGATCGCTGCTCGGCCCCGTGGGGAGTCCGAAGTCGTCGAGCGACGACGTCTCCTGGACGTTCGGGGGCGGCGCACCGACGAGCTTGGTGATCGGCGTCGCGAAAATCGCGCACAGGATCAGCGCCGCGATGAAACCCAACGCGACGAGGGCGACCTTGTCCTTGCGGAACCGTCGCCAGAAGAGCTGCATTGGGGAGCGAGCCGCAACTTCCTGCTCGCCTCGAACCATCTGGTTAAGACCAGGGCCCTCTGCATGCAGAAGGTCGCTCGCCCCGGCGCCCGTGCTCATGCCGGCGCCTCTGCGCTGAGTGCTGCGATGTTCAGTTTGGTACCTCCTCCGAGCACGCGACGAACGCGCGCGATCGGCGCTCAATTCCCCTTTAAGACCTGACAACCTACAAGGTGGATCGCGGAACCCCATCTGCTTCCGCGAACCCTGGAGTGCGCAGGTCACATTTGTGTGTCCGGCGACCCCTCCTCGAGGATCTGCGCGGTGAGCATAGTGTGCAGATGCAGGTTTGCGTTGCGGCAGGATTAAGATTTGCCCCGGCCCCGATAGCTCAGCTGGATAGAGCGACTCCCTCCTAAGGAGTAGGCCGCTGGTTCGAATCCAGCTCGGGGCGCTCGGAGTGCGAACGGAGCCGGGAAACCGGACGCCCGTGCCCGGGCTCTGGCAGACTCATCAAATGGCTGGCTTTGCAGGCACGTCTCCGAATGGAGCGGGGGCGATGCTCCGGCTCATCCGCGATGGTCGCGCACGGACGCACGCCGAGCTGGTTGAGCTCACCGGCCTTTCGCGATCGACCGTCGCCCAGCGCGTCGATTCCCTGCTCACGCGCCGCCTGGTGGTCCCGGCCGAGCCCGGCGCCTCACGCGGTGGCCGGCCTCCGCGGACGTTCGCCTTCAACCGGGACGCGGGCGTGGTGCTCGCCGCCGACCTCGGGGCCACGCACTCGCGCGTGGCGATCACCGACATGGCGGGCGACGTGCTGGCCGAGGCACGCGAGGACATCCCGATCGCCGACGGCCCGGACGTGGTCCTCGAATGGCTCGAGGAGACGTTCGACGCCCTGCTGAAGGAGTCGCGTCGCACGGTCGACGACGTGCGCGGCGTCGGCGTCGGCGTTCCCGGCCCGGTCGAGTTCGCGACCGGCACTCCGGTGGCGCCGCCGATCATGCCCGGCTGGGACGGCTACGGCGTCGCCGCTCGGCTGCGTGACCGCTACCGGGCACCGGTCCTGGTCGACAATGACGTGAACATCATGGCGCTGGGTGAGTACTGGTCGCGCTGGCGCGACACCGACCACCTGCTGTTCGTCAAAGTCGGCACCGGCATCGGCTGCGGCGTGATCACCGACGGCCGCATCCACCGCGGCGCCCAAGGCGCCGCCGGCGACATCGGCCACATCCACGTCCCCGACCACGACGACGTCATCTGCCGCTGCGGCAACCTCGGCTGCCTGGAAGCGATCGCCGGCGGCGGCGCCATGGCCGCCACCCTCACCGCCCTCGGCGTCCCCGCCCACAACAGCCGCGACGTCGTCCGCCACGTCCGCGACGGCCGCCCCGAAGCCATGCGCCTCGTCCGCCAAGCCGGCCGCGAACTCGGCGGCGTCCTCGCCAGCGCCGTCAACTTCTTCAACCCCGGCGTCATCGTCATCGGCGGCGACATCGCCCACGCCGACGAACACCTGCTCGCCGGCGTCCGCGAAGTCGTCTACCGCCGCAGCACCGCACTCGCCACCCGCAGCATCCGCATCGCCCGCTCCACCCTCGACGACCGCGCCGGCGTCCTCGGCGCCGCCGTCATGATCATCGAGGCCGTGCTCGCGCCCGACGCGATCGACCAGGCGATGGCTGCGCCCGCCGCCTAGCTAGGTGGGGCGGCGAGGGAGCATTTCGTAGCAATCTCGCCGTCATCGCCGATTCGTGCGACAAAACGCACCCTATAGGCAGCATTTCGTCGCACGGCTGAACCGCCGACGGACGATTGCGACGAAACGCTCCCTCGCCTCCCCACCCAGCGCAGTTGACGTTCGGGATCAGCTAGCCCGGTCGGGCCGGTCCGGGTAGACGTCGTCGATCGTCGTCAGCGGCTCGTAGGGCGCGCCGTCGGCCGCGCGCACGATCGCCTCGCCGCCGCCGGCCAGGCGGTCGAGGATCGCGACAACCCCGCAGACGTCGTGGCCCTCGGCGCGCACGGCCTCGATTGCCTGCACGGTCGATCCGCCGGTCGTCACGACGTCCTCCACGATCAGGCAGCGCTCGCCCTGCTCGAGTGGCGGCCCCTCGACCTTGCGCTGCAGGCCGTGTTGCTTGGCGTCCTTGCGGACGAAGAACGCTTTCACGTCGGCGCCGCCGGCCAGCGCGGCACAGGCGGGGGCGTCGGCGCCCATCGTGAGCCCACCGACCGCGGTCGCCTCCCATTCGCGGGCGTAGGCGGCGATCAACTCACCGATCGCGCCGAACCCGGCTGGGCGCAGGATCGCGCGCTTGGCATCGACGTAGTACTGCGCGGTCTTGCCGGAGGTCAGCGTGACCTCGCCGACGACCAGCGCGTGACGGCGGAGCTCCGAGATCAGGGTGTCGCGTGCGGCCATGCCTCCTATGGATACACATCCACGATGTCGCCCATGCGGACCCAGGTGTAGATCGACCACGCGCTGGGGATCGGCACGCGCAGGCAACCGTGGCTGGCCGCATAGGGCGGGACGTCGACGTATCCATGGATCGCGTAGCCGCCGATGAAGTAGCTCGAATGCACCATCCCGTGCGAGTTCGTGCCCGGTGACTTGCGGTACACGTGGAAGCTGCCGAGCACCGTCGGAGTCGACGGTTTGCCGGAGGAAATGTGGTAGATGTGGTGCGGGACGCCGTGGTCGATCAGCGCCAGGACCTGCTTGGACAGATCGGCTTCGACGTGGTGCCCGTGCTTGGGGTAGCGGACCCGGAAGGACCCGCGGCCCGCGACGACTCCGCGTACCACGGCCTCTGACGCCGTGAACGTGCGCGCCATGCCGGTCATCTTGCGCCACGCCATCACCGCCCGCGCGGTCGCGCTGTCGTAGATCCCGTTGCGCGACGTCGAGTAGTGCAGCTTCGACAGGCCGCGCTGCAGCATCCGCACGACGGTCCCGCTGTTGCCGGCGACCGGCTTGAGCACGAAGACCTTCTGCTTGTTGCCGCGCACGTTGAGCATCTCGGGCGTCTTGAAGTGCACGGCCGTGATCGTGATCCGGCCCTCGCCCTTGGCGCGGAACGGCGTCTCGAACAGGCCGACCTTGCCGCCCTGGACCGGCTTGAGCTTCTCGACCTGCTGGTGGATCCGCTTGCCCTGGCGGAAGAACCGGATCGTCACCGTCTGGCCCGCCACGTACGGGCGCATCTCGCCACGGACCCGCCACGAGTCACGCGTGAACGCGACGTGGCGACCGGTATCGCGGTAGGTCTTCTCGATCTTCAGCCGCAGGTTGCCTGCGACTGGAGTCGGGACCGGCGTCGGGGTCGGGGTCGGGGTGACCGTCGGGGTCGGGGTGACCGTCGGGGTCGGCGTCGGCACCTGGGCGGCAGCGGCGGCCGGCACGAGCAGCGCCGCCGCGACCGCGATCACGCAGGTGCGGGCAGCGGCGGAGAGGCGACGCGACGGCCGAGCCGGGTGGCCAGCAGGGCGATGGCGAGCGTCGTCGTGACGCTCCCTACGGTCAGCAGCAGGAATCCCCACCAAGGCAGCTCCTTCGTGAAGCCGAACGAGATCGAGTTGTGGAACGAATGCAACATGATGCACGGCAGCAAGGACGCCGTCCGCCAGAACAGTAGGCAAAGCGCGGCGCCGAAGAGCGCCAGGACGGCCACGCCGATCCAATCGCCGCCCGGCTTGTGGACCAGACCGAACGTCGCGGCGGTCACGATGGTCGCCACGCTGACATTGGTTCGCTCCCACAAGACCTTGAACAGGAAGCCGCGGAAGAAGAACTCCTCGGCGAGCGGGGCGACGATGCAGGTCATCACGATGAAGCCGCCGAGGATCGGCACCGAGTCCTGCGATTTGAGCTCGACGACGATGTCCTGGTCCTTGGCGTTGCCGAGGATCAGCGCGACGATCAGCGTCAGGGCCCAGAACCCGATGTAGACGACCATGAGGGTCACCAGCGCGTTCTTCCACGAGTCCGGCACGCGTAGCCCGAACGCCGCGAGCGCCGGACGCTGGTTCGTGATCCACGTGACGATCACGATCGGCGCCGCGACCAGCACGCCGTCGAGCGCCAGCGTGAGCCCGATCGTCAGCGGCTGGTTGTCCTCGAGGTTGTTGACGTCGCCGCCCGCGATGCCGATGACCGCGCCGACGAGGATGCTGATCAGGGCGTAGCCGAACGCCACGAGCAGGATGCCCATGAGCGGCGCCCATACGGGCACGCCGAGGCGCGGCACGCCGCCGGTCGCCGGCGGCGCAGGAGGGGGCGCCCCATCCGGCAGCTCGGGTCGCAGCGGCGGCGACCCCGGGTGCTGGAAGTGGGACGGGACGCTCGTCATCTGGTCCCTCAGGGTAATCGGCAGAGCGCGGGCAGCTCGGCCAGTGAGGAGATCACCGGCACGCCCGCGGGCGCGCGCGCGGCGCCGTCGCGCGCCACCAGCACGGCGCGGAGGCCGGCGGCCAGCGCTCCCTCGACGTCGGCGTCGGGCGAGTCACCGGCGTGCAGCGCCGCGCCGGCGGGCGCTCCGGCGATCCCGAGCGCGTGCGCGAAGATCGCGCCGTCGGGCTTGGCGTGGCCGAGCTCGGCCGACGCGATCGCTCCGTCGACCAGCGGCGCGAGCCTGGTCTCCTCGAGGCGCTCGTGCAGCGACGCGTCCCAGTTCGAGACGACGACGAGCCTGCGGCCGTCGGCGCGGAGCTGCTGCAGAGCCGGCGCGGCGTCCCGGTAGGCGCGGAAGCGCAGCGCGGCGAGCAGCACATCGACGCCGGGATCGAAGCCGAGCACCGGCTCCATCGCCGCCGCGCAGCGCCGCCGCAGGTCGGCGAGGGACGCACTGTCGCGCCCCTCGTGCAGGTGCGAGCGGTAGTAAGCGATCTCGGCGCTGATCGCCGCCGTCGCGACCTCCTCGGAGACGTGCACGTCGCAGCGCTCGCGCAGCTCGGTGCGCAGGTGCGGCGCCGGAGGTTCGAACGTGAGCAGGGTTCCCAGCGCGTCGAGAAGGACCGCTTGCGTAGGCTGCGCCACCGATGCATCTTGCCGCGGTTCTGAAGGAGGACGGCGACTGGGCGGTCGTCATCGGCGCGCTCGTCGGCGCGCTGATCCTCGCGTTCGTCGTCGACCGCGCGTTGAGCCGCCGCACCGAGCAGCTCGCCGAGGCGGTGACCCGCGGCCAGATGTCGCGCGAGACGGCGACACGGCTGCGGTTCGTGCGACGCGTGATCTACTCGGTGATCCTGCTCGTCGGCGTCGCGATCGCGCTGTCGCAGTTCAAGGGCGTCGACCAGGTGGCCGCCAGCCTGCTCGCCTCCGGCGTCGTCGCGGCGGCGATCATCGGCTTCGCGGCTCGCCAGACGCTGGCGAACTTCGTGGCCGGCGTGATGCTCGCGATCACGCAGCCGATCCGGGTCGGCGACTGGGTGCGGTTCGAGGACCACTACGGCGTCGTCGTCGACGTGCGGATCAACTACACGATCCTGCGCACCGCGGGCGAGACGCGGCTCGTGATCCCGAACGAGAAGCTGGCGGCGGGGATCCTGCAGAACGACACGCTGATCGACGACGAGATCGGCCTGGAGGTCACCGTCTGGATCCCACCCGACGCCGATGCGGCGCGCGCGCAAGCGATCCTGCGCGAGGAGTCCGGCGGCGAAGTGAGCGTCGCCGAGCTCACGCCGGACGGCGTGCGGTTGGCCGTGGGCGGCGGTCCCGCACCGGCGCCGGAGCGCGGCGCGCGCGAGGCGGACCTGCGTGCACGCTGTCACGCGCGCTTGCGCGCGGAGGGCCTGCTAGAGGGTTTCGGGGCCTCAGACCGAAGCTGAGCGGTGACTACACTGGGTGGTTCGCGCCGCCGCGTGAACGTGTCCCCATGAGCCGCTCCCAACGCTACAGGCGACGCCGCCGCGGCCGCGGCCGCCATCGTTCCCAGGCCCTCGTCGCCATCTTGGTGGTGCTGATCTGCGTCGGTCTGGCGGGCTTGTCCGTGGTCGGCTGGGTCGTCACCACCGCAGCCTCCGCGCCGCAGATCTCCGCGCTCAAGGAGCGCGACCCCGGGGCCAGCACCGAGGTCCTCGCCGCCGACGGCACGCGCCTCGGCTTCATCTCGGCCGACTACCTGAGCCGGCCGGTCACGACGGACCGGATGCCGAAGATGCTGCAGCGCGCGACCGTCGCGATCGAGGACGAGCGCTTCTACAAGCACAAGGGCGTCGACTACGAGGGCATCGTCCGCGCCGCGGTCAAGAACTTCATCAAGAAGAAGACCGTCGAGGGCGGCTCGACGCTGACGATGCAGCTCGTCAAGAACCTCTACACGAGCGACAAGTCGCGCAACGGGCTGGCCGGCTACCGGCGCAAGATCCGCGAGGCGCGCCTGGCCGAGCAGCTCGAGGACGAGCACAACAAGGACTGGATCCTTGCGAAGTACCTGAACACGACCTCCTACGGGACGGTCGGCGGGCAGACCGCGATCGGCGTCGAGGCCGCCGCGCGCGTGTACTTCAACAAGCGCGCGCGCGACCTCAACCTGCGCCAGGCCGCGCTGCTCGCGGGCATCCCGCAGGCGCCGACCGACTACTCGCCGATCCTCCACAGCCAGGCCGCGCGCAACCGTCGTGACCAGGTGCTCGACAAGATGGCCGAGCTCGGGATGATCACCCAGGCCACCGCCGACAAGGCGAAGGCCAAGGGCCTCGGGCTCAACCCGTCCGACTACTTCAGCCGCCGCCGCGAGGGCTACTTCTTCGACTACGTCAAGGACGAGCTGATCAAGGAGTACGGCGTCCAGACCGTCAAGCTCGGCGGCCTCGTCGTCCACACGACGATCGACCTCGAGAAGCAGAAGCAGGCGCGTGAAGCGATCAAGTCCTACCTCGCCGGGGTCGGACCGTCGTCGGCGCTCGTGACGATCAACCCGAAGAACGGCTACATCCTCGCGATGGCGTCGTCGGCCGACTACGCCGACTCGAAGTTCAACCTCGCCGCCCAGGGCGAGCGCCAGCCCGGCTCATCGTTCAAGGTCTTCGCGCTGATGACGGCGCTGCGCAACGGCGTGAACCCGAACAGCACGCGCTACACGTCGGTCTCGCCGACCGTGTTCGACGACCCCAAGTACGGGCCCATCGACGTCAAGACCTACGGCGGCACGAGCGGCGGCAACATGAACCTGTTCCAGGCGACGCTGCGCTCGGACAACTCGGTCTACATCCAGCTCGCGCTCGACCTCGGGCCCGACAAGGTCGCCCAGACGGCGGTCGACATGGGTATCCGGCGCCGCCATGTGCACGGCTATCCGGCCGAGTCGCTCGGCGGCCTCGAGAACGGCGTCTCGCCGCTCGAAATGGCGACCGCGTACGCGACGATCGCGTCCGGCGGGTACCGCAACCGGCCGACCGCGATCACCAAGGTCACGTTCGAGGGCCAGCATCGCTCCGAGCTGCCGCGCCGTTGGCGCCCGCATCGCACGAAGGTCTTCCCCGACGGCGTGACCTACGAGGCGACCAAGATCCTCGAGGCCAACATCCAGGGCGGCACCGGTACGCACGCGAACATCGGCTGCCCGGCCGGCGGCAAGACCGGCACGACCGACAACAACACCGACGCGTGGTTCGTCGGCTTCACTCCCCGGCTGGCGACGGCCGTGTGGGTCGGCTACCCCAACGAGCGCGTCTACATGAGCAACATGTACCACGGCGGCCCGGTCGACGGCGGTACGTTCCCGGCGGACATCTGGGGCACGTACATGAAGTCGATCGTCGGCGGGTTCTGCGGCCCGTTCAACCAGCCGAAGGAGCCGTTCGTCTCGCGTCCGTTCTTCGGCCAGTACTCCACGACCGGTGCCGATCGCCTCGGCTACGGCAGCCGCGGCAAGGACGATCAGGCCTCCCCGGACAAGCCCGGCGACACCACGCCGCAGGACAACACCACCAACGACAACCCGTCGGGCGGCACGCAGTTCGACCCTGACCAGTACGAGTCGCCTCCGCAAGGCCCGCCCGATACGGGCAACGGCAACCGCTAGCCGCTGGCTCGCCCCACTGGTATAAACCGGCGCGTCAGGAGCCGCCCGCGTGCGGCGCGAGTATGTGTGCGGAGGTGCTGCACCAGATGGCTAGCGGAGTCGTGAAGTGGTTCAGCGACGAGAAGGGGTTCGGGTTCATCACCCCGGACGACGGAGGTCAGGACGCGTTCGTCCACTTCTCCGCCATTCAGGGCGACGGCTTCCGCACTCTCGCTGAGGGTGCGAAGGTCGAGTACGAGCTCGGCGAGAGCCCGAAGGGGCCACAGGCCACCAACGTACGATTGATCTGAGGACGCAGCCGCTTGGCGAAGGAAGAAAAGGTCGAGTTCGAAGGGGAGGTCGTCGAGGCGCTCCCGAACGCGATGTTCAGGGTGCAACTCGACAACGGCCACGAGGTGCTCGGTCACGTCGCCGGCAAGATGCGGCGGTTCCGGATCCGCATCCTGCCGGGCGACCGGGTCCGGGTCGAGGTGTCCCCGTACGACCTCAACCGCGCGCGCATCGTCTATCGCCATCGCTAACGAGCTCCGCCTGATCGCCGCGATCGAGGGCGTGATCGCGCGCCGGGCAGACTCCCGCGTGGTGCGCTGGGTCGGCGACGATGCCGCGGTGCTGCGCGCCGGCGGCGTCGCTGCCGTGTCGGTCGACGTCATGGTCGACGGCACCCACTTCCGCCTCGGCGCGGGCTGGACGGCGGCGGACGCCGGCCACCGCGCCCTCGCCGGCGCGCTGTCCGATCTCGCGGCGATGGGGGCCGAGCCCGGCGAGGCGTTCCTGTCCGTCGTCGTGCCCGAGTCGCTCGACGACGCCGACGTGATCGCGCTACACGCCGGCGCCGAGGCACTGGCCGCCGATTGCGGAGTCACGATCGCCGGCGGCGACCTCGTGAGCGGGCCGGCCCTCACGATCGCGGTCACGGTGATCGGCTGGGCCGACAGCGAGGACGCGCTGGTCGGCCGCGACGGCGCCCAGCCCGGCGACCTCGTGGGTGTGACCGGCGACCTCGGGGCGGCAGCGGCCGGGCTGGCGGTCCTGGAAGGGCGCGCCCAAGGCCCGACCGACCGCCACCTGCGCCCGCGGCCGCGGCTCGCCGAGGGCCGTGCGCTCGCCGCAGCGGGCGTACACGCGATGCTCGACCTGTCCGACGGCCTCGCGCTCGACGCGCGCCGGCTGGCCGCGGCGAGCGGCGTCGAGCTCGAGCTCGACACGGACGCGCTGCCCGTGGCTCCCGCGACCGCCGAGGTCGCGAGCGCGCTGGGGATCTCGGCGGCCGAGCTGGCGGCGACGGGTGGAGAGGACTACGAGCTCTTGTTCTGCGCGCCGGAGGCGGCGCGGGCGGCGGCCGAAGCGAGCGGCGCCGTCAGCTGGATCGGCCTCGCCACAGCCGGTGTGCCCGGCGTCCGGTGGCGGGGGGACCCGTCAGCCGCGCGCTGGCGCGGCTTCGAACACTAGTGTCGGCGCGTCTCCGCAAGGAGCCGGCGCACGATGGCGTCGGCGACCTTGTGGGGGTCGACCGCATAGCTCTCGCGCTCGATGCGCTCGCGGAGCTGTTCCATCTCCATCCTCCTTGACTCGTTACTACGTCCGAACCGGCGTCCGGTGCCGGTCTGGTATCGGATCGCTAGAGCCGTCATGTGAACGTATGTCGTCACGGATCGGCGAAGGAATGATGGGGTTAGAACCCGAATCACCGCGGGACCTCTCGCGCCAGGCGGGCGAAGACGATGATTCGCTTGGCCGCGGAGTAGAGCGGATGACAGGCCGAGAGCACGAGCCGATCATGATCGACGCGGTCGATCACCGACAAGTCGGTGGGCGGCACGATCTTGGTTCGTTCGACGCTGTACGTGAAGCGCCCGTACGGCATCCGCAACTCGATCCGGTCGCCTGGATGCAGCCCGTCGATGTGGCGGAACGGCGCCCCGTAGGTGGTGCGATGGCCGGCGATCGCGACCGTGCCGCGCTCGCCCGGGAGCGGGGTGGCCGGATAGTGGCCGGGGCCCTTGCTGAGGTCGCCCGAGTCGGTGCCCTGGACGAACACGTCGTTGACGCCGATCGCCGGCATCACGATTCGGCCCATCGCCTGGCCCGGCGACAGATGCCGCTCGAGCGCGCGGGCACGGAACGCGAGCTGGCGGTGCGAGTTCGGGATCTTGTCGAGCGCCCGCTGCTCGGCCGGCGCGAGCGGTACGCGCTCGAGCTCGGTCAGGTCGCCGTCGAGCTTGTTCTGCTGGAGGTGCGCATAGAGCGCCGACACCGGCTCCTGCCAGACCATCGTGATCCCGGCGTCGACGAGCAGGATCACGCCCGCCACGATCAGCACGGTCGACAGTGCCCGCAGCACGCGGCGGATCGTCGACGGGCGCCGCGCCGTGGTCGTCATCGCCGCAGCGCCGACTCCGTGCCGCCGAGCGAGCCCGGCCCGGCGTAGCTGATCGGGCCGCGCGTGACGACCGGGTCAGGGCCCCCGGTGGCCTGCACGCGCCGGCGCATGCGCATGATCTTCAGCAGCCCGGCGAGGCAGGCGAGCACGCCGCCCACCACGATCGCGACGGCGAGCGAGAGCTGCCCGGAGGCTGCCGACAGCACCGCCATCCACGCCTCCTCGAGCGGGTTCAGCCCGAACGCCCGCGCGTAGTAGACGATCACGACGAGGAACGGCAGCACGCCGACGGCCACGGCCACCGCGCCCATCCAACCGCGCAGCCGCGTGCTCGGCGCGGCCGCGAACAGCCAGACGTGGGCGGCAGGTAGCAGGAGCGCCGCGGCGTACGGGTTGACGACCCAGACGAGCGCGGCCAGCAGGCACAGGGTCGCGCCGGTCGCCGCCGCCAGGCTCCCCGCCATCGGATTGCCGCGCTCGCCCGCGCGCGCGAGGATCAGGCGGCGGATGCCGAACCAGCCGAGCGCGGCCACGAGCACCGCCGATCCGGTGGCGATCGCGTCGCTGCGATCGAACGACGGCAGCGGCAGGATCGGCGCGTCGGGGGGGTCGATCCCACCCGCGATGCCGAGCCCGCGCAGCCACACCCACGCCATCACGACCGGCAGTGCGGTGGCGCCCAGCCACGCCAGCCACGGTCCGACCGCCAGCCGGCGCCGGCGGATGCGGAAGAAGCCGTCGAGCGCGGTCAGGAACGCGGGCAGCAGCAGCGTGCCGACGAGCAGCCGGACCGCCCAGTCCGGCAGCACGTTGCGCATCGTCACGATGCCCTCGGGGCTGTCGAAGGCGGGCTGGTCGGCGTTCTGGTCGGCGCCCGCGGCGTCGATCGCGCTGACCGTGCGCAGCACCGTCTGGCCGAAGCGGTCCAGCCGCGCCTGCCGTACGCGCTCACCGGCCACCGGCCCGCGCTCGCCCCCGGGGCCGAGCAGCACGGCCGGCAGCCCTTGATCGGCGATCACGCCCTGCTCGGACACGGTGAACGGCATCGCCCGCCGGATCCACTGTCCGATCGCCCGGGTCCCGCCCGGGCGGCCGCCCTCGACCCGCAGCGCGTTCTCGACCGTCCGCTGCAGGCCGAGCGGCGGCGACCCGCTGCCGAGCGACCACGGGACGACCCACGGCCGCTCGTTGCTCGTCCCGGCGAGGTCGCCGAGCACGATCACCGCGTCGATCGGCTTGCCGGACACCTCGTCCGCCCACGCGCGCGAGCCCGTGAAGCCCTCGTTGGCGCCCGACGTCGACACGAGTACCAGCGTCTTGCGCAGCTCGCGGGCGCGGAAGAGCCGCGCGAGCTCGAGCATCGCGGCGGTGCCGGACAGCTCCGCCAGCCCGGGACGTGCCTCGGAGTCGCGGTGGCTGACGACGACGATCTGGCGGCTCGAGAGGCCCGAGCGGACGCCGATCACGGTCTCGGCCGCGCCGGCGTGGTGGCGCGTCACCCGGAACGCCGGCCGGTTCCTGCGGTCGGACGCCTGCAGCGTCGACGCGACCCGGTCGGCGAGCGCCGTGTCGTCGGCGGATCCGGTCTGCCGGTTCGGGAACGACTTGGCGAGCTCGGCCAGCGAATTGCGCAGCGGCGCCGTGCCGCCGAACGCCCGCGCGCCGTCGAACGCGTCGGCCGAAAGCGGCGAGGTGAGGGGCGCCGGGCGGTCGGCGAGCGAGAACGCAGCAAGGAACAGCGCGATCAGCGCCGGTAGGAATGCAGCCCGATAGACCCGGACGTCGAGCACCGAACGAGGGTACTGCTCACTATCCTCGCAACTGAGCCGAAATGGCAGATCGCCCACCCCGCATCCTGCTGGTCGACGACGAGCAGCCGATTCAGACGCTGCTCTCGTTTCCGTTGCAGCGCGACGGCTACGACGTCGTGCAGGCATCGGACGGCCGCGAGGCGCTCGCGCGCTTCTCCGAGCAGCAGTTCGATCTCGTCGTGCTCGACCTGATGCTGCCGCGGATCGACGGCCTCGAGGTCTGCAAGCGCCTGCGGGCCAAGGGCTCGACCGTGCCGATCATCATGCTCACGGCCAAGTCGGAGGAGATCGACAAGGTGCTCGGCCTCGAGCTCGGGGCCGACGACTACATCACCAAGCCGTTCTCGATGCGCGAGTTCCGCTCGCGCGTGAAGGCCGCGCTGCGCCGCGCCGGGATGGCCCATCCCGAGGCCGACGACGAGATGCCGATCACGATCCGTGGCCTGCGGATCGACCCGACGAAGCGCACCGTCGTACGCGACGGCGACGCGATCGCGACGACATTCGTCGAGTTCGAGATCCTGACGGCGCTCGCACGCACTCCGGGGCGTGTGTTCACCCGCGACATGCTGCTGGCGCGGGTGTGGGGCGACTCCGCGTATCGCGACCCACGCACCATCGACGTCCACATCCGTCACCTGCGGGAGAAGATCGAGGCGGACCCGAAAGAGCCCGAGTACCTGTTCACGGTACGGGGCGTGGGGTACCGCTTCCGGGACGACGAGGAGTAGCCCTCGGCGATGATCGGCCTGCGGTCGCTGCGCAACCGGTTGGCGGTCGTCTTCGGGCTGATCGTGCTCGGCGCCATCGGGACGATCTACCTCACGGTGACGCCGCGGCTGCAGGACCGGCTGCGCAACCAGAAGGTCGAGCGGCTGCTCCAGGACGCCCGCAGCAACATCGAGGGCACCGCCGGATTCGCGAGCACGTACCTGCCGCGCGCCAAAGGGCCACCGCTCCGGCGGCGCCAGGTCAACCAGGCCGCGGCGGGGGCAAGCGCCGAGGTCTTGATCCTCAACAACCTCGGCAATCCGCTGTCGCTGGTCGGCAAGATGGACTCGGTCCCTGACGGGGGCCTCGACTACGAGGAGGTGACGCCGATCGCGCTCGAGGCCGCGCGGACGCGCCGCCCGGTCGCGTCGACCGACGCCATCCCCAACGGTCGCTACGCCGTCGTCGCGTACCCGCTCATCCAGGACAAGGAGGTCGTCGGCGTCGCGGTGTTCGCCGCCACGCTCGACGAGGTCGAGGGCAACGTGTCGCTGATCCGCCGCCAGATCCTGCTATCCGGAGGCATCGCGCTCGTGATCGCCCTGGCCGCCGGCTATCTCGTGGCGCGCGCGCTGTCCCAGCGCGTCGGCCGGCTCGAGCAGGCGGCGCGCAAGGTGGCGGCAGGCGACTTCTCGAATCCGATCCGCGCGGACTCCGATGACGAGCTGGGCCAGCTCGCCGCGGCGTTCGACGACATGCAGAACCAGCTCGCGCGGCTCGACCGCGCGCGCAAGCAGTTCATCGCGTCGGCGTCGCACGAGCTGCGGACGCCGATCTTTTCGCTCGGCGGTTTCCTCGAGCTGCTCGCCGACGAGGACCTCGACGAGGAGACGCGGCGCCAGTTCCTCGAGCAGCTGCGCGGCCAGGTCGAGCGCATGCGCAAGCTCGCGACCGAGCTGCTCGACCTGTCGCGGCTCGAGGCCGGCGCGCTCGAGCTGCGTCCGGAGCCGACCGACGTCGGTCAGCTGGCGCGCGAGGTGGCGGCGGAGTTCACACCCGCTGCCCAGCGGCACGACTCGATCGTCGTGCTCGAGCTCGAGGATGACCCGATCGAGCTCGACTGCGACCCTGAACGTGTGGCGCAGGTGCTTCGTATCCTCCTCGACAACGCGTTGGTCCACACGCCCGCCGGCACGGGTGTCCGGGTTTCGGCCGACCGCCGGAACGGGCACGTGCGCCTCGAGGTCTCCGACCGGGGACTCGGCATCAAGCGCCAGAACATGCCCCACATCTTCGAGCCGTTCTTCACGTCCAACGAGGAGGCCCAGGGCGCCGGCCTCGGTCTGGCGATCGCCCGCGAGCTGGCCGAGCGCATGCAGGGCCGGCTGATCGTGCGCTCCGCACCAGGGTCCACGACGTTCTCGCTGGTGCTGCCGGCATGAGGACCGTCGTCGCGCTGTGCGCGCTGCTCGCGCTCGTCGTCGCCGGGTGCGGCGACAAGGGCCCTGCCGACACGCCGACGTCCGACAGCTCGCCGGACGCCAAGGCGCCGCAGACGCGCGTCGAGGTCATCAAGTCGATCGGCCAGGAAGGCGGCTTTGACCCCAAGGCGATCTACAAGAGCGAGTCGCCGAGCGTCGTCACGGTGGTGTCGCTGTTCGGCTCGGGGGATCTGAGCTCGCTGCTCAACGGCAACGGCGGCGACAACGGCGGCGGCGGTGTCGGCTCGGGCTTCGTGCTCGACGGCAACGGCCAGGTCGTCACCAACGCGCACGTCGTGACCACCGGCGAGGGCGATTCGATACGGCGAGCGCGCCAGGTTTACGTCGAGTTCGCGGACGGCAACACGGTGCAGGCCAAGATCCTCGGCGCCGACCCGAACGCCGACGTCGCGCTGCTCAAGATCGAACCGAAGGGGTTGACGCTGCGCCCGATGCCGCTCGGGTCGAGCAACAGCGTCGAGGTCGGCGAGCCGGTCGCCGCGATCGGGTCGCCGTTCGGCGAGCGCCAGTCGCTGTCGGTCGGCGTCGTATCGGCGGTCGATCGCTCGATCGATTCGCTCACCAGCTTCAGCATCTCCGGTGCGATCCAGACCGACGCCGCGATCAACCCCGGCAACTCCGGCGGCCCACTGGTCGACGCCGACGGCCGCGTCGTCGGCATCAACCAGCAGATCAAGACGACGTCGGGCGGCGGCGAAGGCGTGGGCTTTGCGGTCCCGATCGACGCTGTGAAGCGGTCTCTGGACATGCTGCGCGACGGCGGCGAGGCGCACTACGCGTACCTCGGCGTCTCGTCCGTGCAGGTCTACCCGCAGCTCGTCGACCGCTTCCACCTCGGCGTCGGCAAGGGCGCGTGGGTGCAGCAGGTCAACTCGGGCGGCCCGGCCCAGACGGCCGGCATCAAGGGCGGCGGAAGTGAGCAGATGTTCCAGGCCCAGTCGTTCCGCACCGGCGGTGACGTGATCACGAAGGTGGCGGGCAGGCCGGTCCAGGACTCGGCGCAGCTCGCGGACGTGATCTCGCAGTTCAAGCCGGGCGACACGGTCGCGCTCGAGATCCACCGCGGCGGGGACACGCGCGAGATCCGCGTGAAGCTCGGCGAGCGTCCGCTCAGCCGGGTCGCGGGGTAGGTTTCCCGCGTGCTTCAAGCCGTCGCGCTGGCCCACAAGAGCCTTGCCGACTACACCCACATCGTCGGCCGTCCGCTCGTCGAGGAGATCCGCGAGCTGGCGGAGCCGCTGAAGGGCCGGCGGGTCGTCCACCTGAGCGCCACCGCGTTCGGCGGCGGCGTGTCCGAGATCCTCTACACGCTCGTCCCGCTGATGCGCGACGTCGGCCTCGAAGTCGAGTGGCAGGTGATCTACGGTCGCGAGGAGTTCTTCAACTCCACGAAGATCATGCACAACGCGCTTCAGGGCAACCCGCAGGACCTCACCGAGGAGCAGTGGGCGACCTGGACCCAGTACAACGAGATGAACGCGCGCGAGCTGTCGCGCGGGTGGGACGTCTGCATCGTGCACGACCCGCAGCCGGCCGCGCTGTACAAGCTCGTGCCGGAGAAGGCCAAGGGCTGGGTGTGGCGCTGCCACATCGACGTCTCGACGCCGAACCCGGGGACGATGGAGCGCCTGCTGCCGTACATCGAGAGCTATCCGGCGTCGCTCTTCCACGTGCGCGACTACGTGCCGGCCGGCATGGACGGCGGGGTGAACATCGTCCCGCCGGCGATCGACCCGCTGACGCCGAAGAACATGGCGCTGTCGCTCGAGGACTCGGTCTTCGTGTGCAAGCAGTTCGGGATCGACACCTCGCGGCCCATGATCTGCCAGGTGTCGCGGTTCGATCCGTGGAAGGACCCGCTCGGCGTGATCGACGCGTATAGGACGGTGAAGGCCGAACGGCCGGACGTCCAGCTCGCGCTCGTGGGCTCGATGGCCTCCGACGATCCCGAGGGCTGGGACTTCTACAACTCCACGCTCGCGCACGCCGACGGCGACCCCGACATCCACATCCTCAACAACTTCAACAACGTCGGCGCGATCGAGGTCAACGCGTTCCAGTCGCTGGCCGAGGTCGTGGTCCAGAAGTCCACGCGCGAGGGCTTCGGGCTCACCGTGAGCGAGGCGCTGTGGAAGGGCCGGCCGTTCATCGGGGGCAACGTCGGCGGCATCCCACTGCAGGTCGAGGACGGCGAGTCCGGCTACCTGGTGGACAGCATCGATCAGTGTGCGGCACGCATCCTCGATGTGTTGAACGACCCGGCACTTGGGAAGTCCTTAGGTCTGCGCGGTAAAGAGCACGTGCGCGCACACTTCCTCACGCCGCGCTATCTGCGCGACTATCTGAAGATCTTCCACGAGGTTCTCTGATGTCTGCCCCTCCACTGGTACTCGTCTCCAACCGGGGGCCCGTCACCTATCAGGACGACGGTTCCGTGAAACGCGGCACCGGCGGGCTTGTGACGGCGTTGACCGGGCTCGCGTCGCACCGCGATGCGATCTGGATCGCCTCCGCGATGACCGACGGCGACGTCGAGGTCGCCGAGCAGCACGACGGCCGGCCGATCGAGGTCGATGCGCCCGAGGGCGGGACCTACCACGTGCGCTTCGTCGCCTCCGACCCGGAGGCCTACGACCGCTTCTACAACATCTTCGCCAACCCGATGCTCTGGTTCATCCAGCACTACCTGTGGGACCAGAGCAACGCGCCGGACATCCGCCGCCACGAGGTCGACGCGTTCGAGAACGGCTACAACAAGGTCAACGAGGACCTCGCGCGGGCGGTGCTGGACGAGATCTCAGGTGACGAAGAGCCGGTCGTGATGGTCCACGACTACCAGCTCTACACGCTGCCGGCGATGGTCCGGCGCGAGCGGCCGGACGTCTTCCTGCACCACTTCGTGCACATCCCATGGACGCAGTCGGACTCCTGGCGGGTCTTGCCGAAGTGGATCCGCGACGCGATCTTCGACGGGCTGCTCGCGAACGACATCGTCGGGTTCCACACGCGCTCCTACAAGCGCAACTTCCTGCAGTGCTGCCGCGATCTGATGGACCTCGAGGTCGACATGGAGCGCGGCGTCGTGCACTGCGAGGGGCGCGACGTGTGGGTGCGCGCGTACCCGCTCCCGATCGACTACGAGGCGACGCGCGAGGTTGCCCGGCGGGAGGGCGTGACCGCGTTCGAGACGCGGATCCTGCGGCGGCGGCGCGAGTACTCGATCCTGCGCGTGGACCGCGCGGACCTGTCGAAGAACATCCTCCGCGGCTTCACCGCCTTCGACATCTTCCTCGAGCAGCACCCCGAGTTCGCCGAGCGGATCACCTTCACGGCGCAGCTGATGCCGTCCCGAACCGACGTGCCCGAGTACGCGGAGTACCTGGAGAAGATCGAGGCGCTCGTGGCGGTTGTGAACCACCGGCACGGGACGACGGACTGGATGCCCATCGACTTGAAGCTGCGCGACGACCTCGAGGAGGCGGTGGCCTCCTACAAGCACTACGACGTGATGATGGTCAACGCGATGTTCGACGGCATGAACCTCGTCGCGAAGGAAGGGCCGCTGGTCAACGAGCGCGACGGGGTCTCGATCCTGTCCGAGAACACGGGCGCGCACGAGGAGCTCGGGGAGTTCGCGCTGTCCGTCAACCCGTTCGACGTGCAGGAGCTGGCCGACGCGATCTTCGCGGCGCTGACGATGTCACCGGACGGCCGTGCGCGGCGCGCGCAGGGGCTCAAGGAGATCGTCACCTCGCGCGATCCGGGCGACTGGATCGACGAGCAGATCGCCGACATCCGCGCGAAGGCGCGCGAAGCCGCGGCGTCGGCCTAGCCGCCTTCGAACCCGAACTCGGTCTGCGCGGGGTCGATCTGACGTCTCGCCGCCGGCGGGTCCACCGGGCTCGCCTGCACCGGCGGCGGGTCGACCCGCGAGTTGCTGTGCTCCACGGGCGGTAAGTCGCGACGCGACCGCCTCTCGCCCTTCGCCCGCCGTACCCGGCGCCGTTCGGCCGGCGCTGGCGCCCGCGTTCGCCGTCGCCGCGCGCCCCGCCTCCGCTCCCGCCCTGTCCGCTCCCGCGCGGCCCGCTCTCCCTGCGCGGCCCGCTCTCCCTGCGCGGCCCGCTCCCCCCGCCCAACCGTTCCCTCTCTCGGCCCCGCCGGCGGCGCCTCCACCAGCGGTCTTGGCTCGTTCCCCGGCACCCGCGGCTCGGGCGGCGCCAGGCACGGCCACGCCACCACGCCAGCGACCAGCACAACCGCGCCGGCGGCGCGTCCCACGTTCCTCCAGCGCACCCGGCGCAGCACATCCAATCCCATGCAATGCCTAGGGTTGGGGGCCGATCGGTTCGCCCCGCGCTGCTAGCATGCGCCGCCGCATGGCCTCAGAAGCCCCTGTCTACGACCTGATCCTGCTGCTCGACACCACGATCGAGCAGGAGCGGCGCGACACGATCCTCGCGAACGTCGAAGACGCGATCGACCGCAACGGCGAGATCGTCGGCCGCCACGACTGGGGCAACCGCCACACGGTCTACGAGGTCCGCAAGCACGGTGAGGCCGACTACCATCTGATCCAGTTCCGCGGGACGACCGCGCTGCTGGAGCAGCTGGACCACAACCTGAAGATCACGGACGGCATCCTGCGCTTCCGGATCATCAAGCTTCGCCCGGGCACCCCCGCGCCGCCGGACCTTCGTCCCGCGGCCATGGCCGCCGCCGCGCCGGCGCCCACGCCCGAGTACCAAGACGAACCGGCCTAGCCGCGCCGTCTCCCTCCTCGCAGCGTCCGCCGATCGTCACGGCCTCGCGACGCCGTGCAAAAAGACTGCGAACAAATAGCCGCAATCTGCGGTACCGCGGCGGTTACGGCCGGACCCGGGCCTAGACTCGGCCATCCGAGCATTCCGCGACAGACTTTGAGCAGTCGAAAGGAGGGCCATCGTGGCCGCCACCAACATCAACCGGGTCGTGCTTACAGGCAACCTCACGCGTGATCCCGAGCTCCGGTCCACCGGCGGAGGCACCCCGGTGTGCTCGCTGCGGATCGCGAGCAACACGCGTCGCAAGAACCAGACCACCGGCGATTGGGAGGACAAGCCCAACTACTTCGACGTGACGGTCTGGGGCGCACAGGGCGAGAACTGCGCGCGCTTCCTCGCCAAGGGCCGCCCGGTCGCGATCGACGGTCGCCTGGAGTGGCGCGAGTGGCAGGACAAGGAAGGCAACACCCGCCAGAACGTCGAGATCGTGGCCGACTCGGTCCAGTTCCTCGGCAGCCGCGACGACGCGGGCATGGGCGGGGGCGGCGGCAACGGCTTCACCCCGCGGTCGGACGTCCCGGCCGACACGCGCGACTTCGAGCCCGCCGGCGCGCCGTCCGGAACCAGCGCACCCTCCGCGGGCGACGACGACATCCCGTTCTAGAGCAACGGCCTGCGGCGCCTCCACACGGGGGCGCCGCGCTCGTTCCGCTACCCTGTCGGGCTGGTCGCCGCTGCGCGTGCGCGCGGCGCACATCCGACTTCAGGTTGTCAAGAGAGGTATTCGAACGTGGCAAAGCAGCGCAGCCGGCCGACGCGCCGGCGAGATCGCAAGGGCGGTCCCGGCGGTGGGCGCCGCAAGTCCTGCCAGTACTGCAAGGACAAGGTCGAGTTCGTCGACTACAAGGACATCAACACGCTGCGCAAGTTCATCTCGGACCGCGGCAAGATCCGCTCGCGCCGCATCACGGGGGCGTGCCGGCGCCACCAGAACCAGATCGCCACGGCGGTCAAGAGGGCTCGCGAGCTCGCGCTGCTGCCGTACGTCGGCGACACCCGCGAGTCACGGGACGACCGCGAGGATCGCGGCCGTGGCCGCGATCGTGACCGCGACCGCTAGCCGACCGCCATGCCCCAGGCCATCCTGACCCAGGACGTGGAGAAGCTCGGCGAGCGCGGCGCGGTCGTCGACGTCTCGAAGGGCTACCTGCGCAACTACCTGATCCCGCGCAAGCTGGCCGAGCCCGCCACCAAGGGCTCGATCGAGGCTGCGCAGCGGCGCAGGCAGGCCGCCGAGCGTGCGGTCGCCGACGCCCAGAGCAAGGCCCAGGAGAGCGCGGAGCTACTCAACAAGACCGTCCTGACGATCCCCCACCAGGCGGGCGAGGACGGGCGTCTGTTCGGCTCGGTGACGGCGCAGGACATCGCCGACGCGATCAAGGAGGCCCGCGGCCTCACGATCGACCGGCACGACATCCGGCTCGGCGAACCGATCAAGACGGTCGGCACGCGCATGGTCGAAGTCGAGGTCTCGACGGGCGTGGTCGCGTCCGTGAAGACCATGGTCGTCGAAGACAAGTAACAGCGCTCGCTCGCTGTCGCTCGCTTCGTAACCCCCCTGAATCTTTTCTGTCCGAGGTAGCGGCTAAGTCCCGTTACCTGTTGTGGCACGAACCTAGACTCGATCGCTCGCCATGAGCGCCCCCGACCGAACCAACGGACACGGCTCGCCCTTCGACGGGCCGCCCCGCGGAGGGTTCGACGGGCCCGTCGCGCCGCCGCAGAACCTCGAGGCCGAGCAGTCGGTCCTCGGCGCGGTCCTGCTGTCCGACACGGCGCTCCCGGCGCTCATCATCGACGAGCGGCTGCACCCGGACGACTTCTACCGGGAGAGCCACGGGCGCGTCTACCAGGCGATGCTCGACCTGCACTCGGTCGGCGAGCCGGTCGACGCGCTGACGCTCGTCGAGCACCTCAAGCAGGCCGGTGACCTCGAGAACGTCGGCGGCCGCGCGGCGATCGACCTGCTGGCGGGCTCGGTCCCGGCCGTCGGCAACGTGCGCCAGTACGCGCGGATCGTCCGTGACAACGCGATGCTCCGGCGCCTGCTGCGCACCTCGTACGAGATCCAGGCGCGCGTGCACAGCCACGAGGCGCTCCCGCGCGACCTCGTCGACATGGCCGAGCGCGCGATCCTGGAAGTCGCGCAGGAGGACTCACGCAAGGACTTTCGCGCGATCCACGATTTGCTCGACGCGGAGCTCGACAAGCTCGAGCGCCTCTCGCGCGAAGGCAAGGCGATCACCGGCACCGCCTCCGGCTTCGACGACCTCGACATCATCACCGGCGGCTTCCAGCCGGGAAACCTGATCATCCTCGCCGCGCGGCCGAGCATGGGCAAATCGGCGCTGATGGCGAACTTCGCCGAGAACGCGGCGCTCGAGTCCAAGAAAGCGGTCGCGCTGTTCTCGCTCGAGATGTCGGAGTCCGAGCTCGCGCAGCGCTTCATCGCCTCGCAGGCGTCGATCAAGGGCGACGACCTGCGCAAGGGCAAGGTGCCGGGGTCGCGCTGGCCGAAGATCCTGCAGGCGTCGAACCGGCTGGCCGAGTCGCCGCTGTACATCGACGACTCGTCCGACCTGTCGGTGCTCGACGTGCGCGCCAAGTCCCGCCGGCTGGCCCAGCAGAACGCCGACGGGCTCGGCCTGATCCTCATCGACTACCTGCAGCTGATGCGCGCGAGCGGCGCGGTCGACAGCCGCGTCGAGCAGATCGGGCAGATCTCACGCGGGCTGAAGACGCTCGCCCGCGAGCTCCAGGTCCCGGTGATCGCGCTGTCCCAGCTCAACCGCGGCGTCGAGCAGCGGACCGACAAGCGGCCGGTGCTGTCGGACCTTCGCGAGTCAGGCTCGATCGAGCAGGATGCGGACCTCGTGATGTTCATCTACCGCGACGAGTACTACGACAACGAGTCCGAGCGGGAAGGGATCGCGGACCTGATCATCTCCAAGCACCGCAACGGCGGGCTCGGCACCGTCGAGCTCGCGTTCCAGAAGGAGTTCCCCCGCTTCATGTCGTACGCCGGGGATGACGGCTATTGAGCGCCCTCTGCCCCGATAACCGCTGCGACGGCTCCGGCTTCCTCTGGGACGAGGAGCGCCGGCGGGCGAAGCCGTGCTCGTGCCGGCCGGCGCGGATGGCACGCAAGCGGGCGGGCGCCGTCGCCGGGCGGCTGCCGAAGCGGTTCCGCGAGGTGTCGTTCGAGCGCGAGCCGATCGCCTCGATGAACGATGCGCTGCTGCGCGAGGTGCGCACCTACACGCGGGCGATCGGCCAACGGCTCGACGAGGGCCGCGGCATCTGGTTCATCGGCGACGTCGGCACGGGCAAGACGACGCTGGCGATGCTGATCTCCAAGGCCGCCATGGAGGCCGACCGCACGGTCGCGATCTACTCGCTGCCGCGGCTGCTGGCCCTCCTGCGCGACACCTACGACGACGACGCGCAGTTCTCGCTCAACGAGCTCATCGACCGCCTGTGTGCGGTCGACCTGCTGCACATCGACGACGTCGGCGCGGAGCAGAGCTCGGCGTGGGTGCTCGAGCAGCTGTACACGATCGTCAACACGCGCTATGAGGACGGCAAGGCGCTCGTGCTCACGACCAACCTCGACCAGGAGGCGCTGGTCGAACAGATCGGCCCGCGAACGGTGTCGCGGATCTACGAGATCTGCGGCATGCCGCTCCCGATGCACGGCACCGACCATCGGGTGCCGCAGCACATGCGCGTCGAGGGTCCGGTGGTGGACGAGGACGCCATCTGGGAGGGCGCCGCGCCGTCCCGGTACGGACGCCCCCTAGACTGACCGGCGATGGCTGGCATCGTGGTCGTAGGCGCCCAGTGGGGCGACGAGGGCAAGGGCAAGATCACCGACCTGTTCGCGGAGCACGCGGACCTCGTGATTCGCTTCCAGGGCGGCAACAACGCCGGCCACACGATCGTCCGGGACGACGGCGTCAAGTGGAAGTTCCACCTGATCCCGTCCGGGATCCTCTACCCGGGCCGGATCTGCGCGATCGGCAACGGCGTCGTGATCGACCCGAAGGTCCTGACGGGCGAGCTCGACGACCTGCGGGCCAAGGGCATCGACCTCTCGGGCCTGCGGATCAGTGCCAACGCGCACCTGATCATGCCCTACCACATGCTCCTCGACCACTCGGCCGAGGCGAAGCTGGGCAAGCTGCAGATCGGCACCACGCGGCGCGGGATCGGGCCCTGCTACGCCGACAAGGCCGCCCGCCTGGGCATCCGCGTGCAGGACCTGCTGGACGAGAAGATCCTCAAGAAGAAGATCGCCGCCGCGCTCGACCCCAAGCGCCTGGCGCTGCGCCCGTTCGCCAAGTCCCCGGAGCTCGACCTGCAGTCGATGACCGAGGACTACCTGACCTACGGGCACCGGATCGAGCAGTACATCGCCGACACCGCCCGCCTGACCTGGGACGTGCTCGACACCGGCGGCAACGTGATCTTCGAAGGCGCGCAGGGCACGCTGCTCGACATCGACCACGGGACGTATCCGTTCGTGACATCCTCGAACGTGGTGTCCGGCAGCGCGTGCGCGGGCGCCGGCGTCGGCCCGAAGGACATCGACGAGGTGTGGGGCGTCGCCAAGGCGTACGCGACGCGCGTCGGCTCCGGGCCGTTCCCGACCGAGCTCGACGACGAGCTGGGCGAGGCGATCCGCGAGGCCGGCGGCGAGTACGGGACGACCACGGGCCGCCCCCGTCGCGTCGGCTGGCTCGACCTCGTGGCACTGCGCTATGCCGCCCGCATCAACGGCCTCGACCACCTGGTGATCACCAAGCTCGACGTGCTGACCGGCCTCGGGACGCTGAACATCTGCACGCGCTACCGCGGCATCGAAGAGGCGAGCTTCGAGGCCTATCCCTACCACCAGACCGTCATGCACCAGGCGGCCGGCGACTACGAGCAGCTCTCCGGCTGGGACGAGGACATCACCGACTGCCGTGAGGAGCGCGACCTGCCGCAGGCCGCGCGCGACTACCTCGCGTTCATCGCGGAGTTCGTCGGCGTGCCGGTCTCGCTGATCGGCGTCGGCCAGGGCCGCAACCAGATCATCTGGACCGAGGCGGCCCGCTCGAGCGCCGCCGCCCGCGCCGCCGCACCGGCCTAGCCGCGAATCACGCGGGAGTTCACGACGAAATCGTGGAGCGCGCGGTTCTCCTCGTCCCAGAGCGGCCAGAGGTTGTCGACGACCCATGACAGCCCGCCGGTGAGCATTGCGCAGATGCCGCCGAGCAGCGCCTTGACGACCACCTCGCGCAACATCGCGTAGCCGAAGTCGACCGGCTGGCCGTTCGCCCGCACGACGCGGATCCCCAGCACGATGCGGCCGACCGTCTTCCCGTTGGTGCGGGCCATCATCGCCGGCGCGTAGAGCAGCGCGACGAACGTCACGCACAGCACCCCGATGAACGCGCCGACGAGCAGGCTGACCACGCCGACGGTGTCATTGGCGAAGAAGCCGATCGAGAACGGGGCCGTGATCGCGATCAGCAGCACGACCGCGCCGGCGCCGACGATCACGCCGTCGATGACCTGCGCAAAGACGCGCGACCACCAGCCGGCGAGAACGTGCCGCCCGGTGAGGACGTCACGCTGGCCCCCGGAGACGGGCGGCCCGCCCGCGCCCGGCGGAGGCGTCGTCGTGTAGTCGGACACGCCTACCGCCAGCGCTCGAGCAGGTCGGCGTCCGGGACCTCGCGGACGACCCGCGCCGGCACGCCCATCACGACGCCGCGCGGCGGCACATCGCGCGTCACCACCGCGCCCGCGGCGACGAACGCCTCCTCGCCGACCTCGACGCCCGGCGTGAGCGCGGCCGCGCCGCCGATCCGGCAGGCGCGCCGCAGGCGCGCTCCCTGCAGCTCGTACGAGCGGTCGTGCCGCGACATCGTGGAGTCGTTCGTCGTCACGGCGCCCGGACCCACGAAGACGTCGTCCTCGACCACCGAGTACGCGGTCAGGTACACGTCGGTCTGCACACGCACGCGCTCGCCGATCACGACGTCGTTGTCGACCGCACTGCCGCGTCCGATCACCGATCCCGCGCCGTCCTCGCTCACGAGCGGGTCGCCGCCCTCGCGCGGCGCGGTCGAGTGGCGAGCGAGCTTGGGCGGCTTGCCGAGCCACGTGCCGTCGGCGATCTGCGCGCCGTCGGCGATCACGCAATACGTGCCTGCCTCGTAGCTCATCCGGCCATCCTACGAAGGGCCTCGACCACCCGCTGACCGGCGCGGCCGTCCCCGTACAGCTCCGGCCGCTCGGCCGGGAGCGGACGCTCCAGCGCCGCCACCGCCGCCGCCGCGTCGAGGTCGACGAGCTCGTTCCAGCCCGCGTCGACGGTCTCTGTCCACTCCGTGGTCGACCGCAAGGTCACGCACCGCACGCCGGCCAGGTACGCCTCCTTCTGCACCCCGCCCGAGTCGGTCAGCGCCGCGCGCGCGTTCACCAGCAGCGCCGTGAAATCCAGATACCCGAGCGGCCGCGCGATCTTCACGCCGCCCGCGAGCCGCTCCAGCAGACCGCCCGCCTCGAGTCGCGCGCGCGTGCGGGGATGGAGCGGGAGCACGACCGGTCCGGGGACCGCGAGCAGCAGCTCCACCAGCAACGCGAGCCGCGCCGGGTCGTCGACGTTCCCGGCCCGGTGCGCAGTGGCCAGCGCGTATTCGCCGGGCCGAACGCCCAGCCCGTCGAGCACCCCGGTGCGCTCGCGCGCCCTGGGCGCCAGCATCTGGGCGACGTCGACCATCACGTCCCCGACCACGACCACCTCGCCGACGACGCGCTCGCCCCGCAGCGTCTCGGCTGAGCGCTCGGACGAGCACAGCAGCAGCGAGGACGCGTGATCGGCGAGCACGCGGTTGAGCTCCTCCGGCATGGTCCGGTCGTAGGAGCGCATCCCAGCCTCCACATGGGCGACCGGTATCCCCGCCTGCGCACCCGCCACCGCGCCCGCCATCGTCGAGTTGGTGTCGCCGTAGACGAGCACGACGTCCGGGCGATCGGAGGCGATCAAGGGCTCCAGGGCGGCGAGCATGCGGGCCGTCTGCGACGTGTTGGAGCCACCGCCGAGGTCGAGCTGATGGTCCGGGCGCGGCAGCCCGAGCTCGTCGAAGAACACGCGCGAGAGCTCGGCGTCGTAATGCTGGCCGGTGTGGACCAGCACCTCCTGAGCGCCGCTTCGCAGACGGTCCGAAACCGCTGCAGCTTTCACAAATTGCGGCCTGTTCCCTATGACCGTGAGTACGCGCATCAAAACTGGGTACGAAGCTGTCTAGACATGTCGACGATCCTCGACAGCGTCCGCGGCACGGTACAAGGTGTGCTTGCCGGCGTCGGCCAGGTGCTCTGGTACGTGGACTGGCAGACCGGCGGGCAGACCGTCCGTCGCCGCTAGACCGAACTCGCCAGCTCTCGCTCGATGCGGCGGTCCATCCGCTCGCCCGCCTCGCGGGTCACGGGACCGGGTGCCGCGGGGAGCGTGATGTCGTCGATCACCGCGATCGGCATCACCACGCGCACCGTCGAGGCGATGAACGCCTCCTCGGCAGCGGCGAGGTCGTCGAGCGTGCACGCCTGCTCGGTCGCCTCGCACTCCTCGATCACGTACGCGCGGGTGATCGAGGCCAGGATGCGGTCCTCGATCGGCGGCGTCAGCAGCCGGCCGCCGGAGACCCAGAAGAACGACCACGTCGGGCCTTCGAGCACGCGGCCGTGCGGGGTCACGAACAGCGCCTCGTCGAACCCCTGCTCGCGCGCGATCCGCCCGGCGAGCATGTTCCCCGCGTACGACAGCGTCTTGAGCCCGTCGAGCACGCGCGTCGGCGAGTAGGTCACCGTCGCGACGCGGGCCACCGGCCCCCGGGCCGGCAGCGGCTCGACCGTGAGCACGCGGCGCCCGCCGCGGGTGACGATCACGCGTAGGAGCCCGTCAGACGGCCCGGCCGCGTCGAGCAGCGCGGCGATCTCCGCGCGCACGGCGTCCTCGTCATAGCCGAGCCGTAGTCCCGCGCACGTCCGCACGAGGCGCTCCATGTGCTCCTCGTAGGCAAACGGGCGGCCGGCGTACAGCCGCATGACCTCGAAGCCGCCGTCGCCGCGGGTCAGGCCTTCGTCGTCGACCGGAATGCGCGCCTCTTCGGCGGGTCCGATGGCGCCATCCACGCTCGCCAGCATGGGTCTGAGGCTAGAGCAAATGCCGCATCGGCCGATGACTGGGTAACCGTGGTCGCCACGCATCGACCCCTGCGCCTGATCCTCGTGACCCATGCCGAGACGTGTGGTGCGCGCCTGCGTGGGCTGCTGCCCGACGACGAGGTCGTCGCCTTCGAGCGGCTGGACGACGCGCTGCGCCATCTCGCGCACGCCGACGTCGACTGCGTGCTGCTCGATCTCGAGTTGCCCGAGGCGCCGGGTACTCAGGGCGTCGAGCGGGTGCTGGAGACCTGCGGCGCGGTGCCGATCGTCGCGCTCACGGGCCGCACCGACGACGCGCTGGCGATTCGCCTGATCCGCGCCGGCGCCCAGGACTTCGTGCCCCGCACCACCACGGACCGCGAGAGCCTCACGCGTGCGATCCGCACCGCCGTCGAGCGCCACCGCACCGGCGAGCGCCGCGAGGTCGAGCGCATGGTCCGCGAGGTTGCCTCGGAGGTGCGCGCGATGCCCGCGCCGCGCCGCTCCCGCCTGCCGCTGCTCGGGTGCCTCGCGCTCGCGGTCGCCTTCTTCGTCCAGCTCGCCTGGCTCCGGCACCTCGGCGGCGTCGTGCTGTGGGCGCTGTTCGCCGCCGCCGCCGTGATCGCCTGGCGCGCGTGGGGACGCGGCCAGGACGGCGCGCGGCTCCTCGAGTCGATCGTCGAGGGCTCCGCCGACGGCGTCTTCGTCAAGGACCTCGAGGGCCGGTACCAGCTCGTCAACGCGGCGGCAGCGCGGCTGCTGGGCATCGAACGTGAAGCCGTCATCGGCCACACCGACGACGAGCTGTTCGGCAGCGAGGCGAGCGCCGCCCGCCGCGCCCGCGACCAGGCCGTGCTCGCGACCGGCGAGACGCGCCGCTACTGGCGCACGATCACCGTCGGCGACGCGGACCGCACCGTATCGGTCGTCAAGACCCCGTTCCGCGACCGCTCGGGCGTGATCGTCGGCCTGATCGGCACGGTGCGCGACGAGACGGCGATCCGGCGCCTGGAGGAGGAGACCACCCGCTTCTTCGACCTCGCGCCCGACATGCTCGGCACAGCCGGCGCGAACGGCCGCCTCGAGCGCGTCAACGACGCCTGGACGGGGGTGCTCGGCTGGACGCCGGAGGAGCTGCGCTCGCGCCCGCTGATCGACTTCGTGCACCCCGACGACCGCGCTCGCGCCGGCCGTGAGATCGAGCAGATGTTCTCCGGCGTCATCGACGGCTGCACCAACCGGCTCGCGACCCGAGCCGGGGGCTGGCGCGACGTCGAGTGGACCGCCCGCGTCGTCGCCGAGGACGAGCGGATCTACGCCGTGGCGCGCGACGTCACCGACCGCAACCGGATCGAAGTCGCGCTGGAGGCGAGCGAGGCGCGCTACCGCACGCTCGTCCACAACCTCCCGAACTCGTCCGTGGTCACTTACGACCACGACCTGCGCTACACGTTCGCCGCCGGCGACGCGCTGGCGACCGCCGGCCTGAGCCCGGACATCGTCGGCCGCTCGCTGACCGAGGTGCTGCCCCAGCACGCCGGGACGCTCGTCCCGCGCTATCGCGCCGCGCTCGGCGGCCACGCGCAGGCGTTCGAGTTCTCCGGCGCCACCGGCCAGTACTGGGTCCAGATCGCGCCGCTGCGCGACGGCGACGGCGTGATCGAGGGCGGCATGCTCCTCACCCAGGACATCACCGCCATCAAGCAGGCGGAGCGCGAGCTGGCCGAGGTCGACGAGCTGTTCAAGACCGCGTTCGAGCAGGCCCCGATCGGCATGGGCCTCGTCGACCCGCATACCGGCCGCCACCTGCGCGTCAACCAGGCGCTGTGCCAGATCACCGGCTACACCGAAGAGCAGCTGCTCGGGATGACCGCCGACGACATGACGCATCCGGACGATGTCGCGGGCACGGCCGAGGCGCGGCGGCTCCTGCTCGACGGCGCGCCGATCCACCGCAACGAGAAGCGCTACATGCACGCCAACGGCCACATCGTGTGGGTGTCGGTGAACGCGACGCTGGTGCGCGACGCCGACGGCAACGGGAGCTACATCCTCGGCCAGATCCAGGACATCACCGACCGCCGCCGCTTCGAGGAACGTCTCCAGCACATGGTCGACCATGACCCGCTCACCGGTCTCTTCAATCGTCGCCGCTTCGAGCAGGAGCTGGACCGCCACGTCGCCCATACGCAGCGCTACGGCGCCGAGGGCGCGCTGCTCGTCCTCGACCTCGACGACTTCAAGTCGGTCAACGACACGCTCGGGCACAACGCGGGCGACGAGCTGATCGTGTCGGTCGCCGGCCTGCTGAAGGCGCAGCTGCGCGACTCGGACATCGTCGCCCGGCTCGGGGGCGACGAGTTCGCCATCCTCGTCCCGGCCGGTGGCACGGAGGAGGCCGAGGCCGTCGCCGCCAAGCTCGTCCGCGCCGTCCGCGACGAGATCACCGTCGTCGGCTCGCGCCGCGCCCGCCGGATCACCACGAGCGTCGGCGTCGCCCCGTTCGGCGCGGCCGACTCGACCGGCGAGGAGGTGCTCATCTACGCCGACCTCGCGATGTACGAGGCCAAGGAGGCGGGCCGCGACCGCTACGCCGTCTATGGGCCGGACCGCCACGACCTGCCGCGCGTCCAGGCCCGCATGCATTGGGTCGAGCGGATCCGCGACGCGCTCGAGGACGAGCGGTTCGTCCTCCATGCGCAGCCGATCCTCGACCTCAACAGCGGCGCGATCGCCCAGTACGAGCTGCTCATCCGCATGCTCGACGACCACGGCGATCTGATCCCGCCGGGGACGTTCCTGCAGATCGCCGAGCGCTTCGACCTCGTCCAGGAGATCGACCGCTGGGTCGCGCGCAAGGCGCTCGAGCTGATCGCCGAGCACGCCGACACCGGCCTGCGCCTGACCGTCAACCTGTCCGGCCGCACGCTGACCGACGACCGCCTGCTCGCCGACCTGCAGGCGGGCATCGCCCGCACCGGCGCCGACCCGGGCTGTCTGACGTTCGAGGTCACCGAGACCGCGGCGGTGGCGAACATCCACCTCGCGCGCGAGTTCGCCGAGCGGCTGCGCGAGATCGGCTGCCGCTTCGCGCTCGACGACTTCGGCGCCGGCTTCGGCTCCTTCTACTACCTCAAGCACCTGCCGTTCGACTACCTGAAGATCGACGGTGAGTTCGTCTCCAACTGCCTCTCCAACCGCACCGACCAGCTCGTGATCCGGGCCGTCGTCGACATCGCGCAGGGACTCGGCAAGGAGACCGTCGCCGAGTTCGCCGCCGATGAGGAGCTCGTGCGGTTCCTGCGCAGCCAGGGCGTCGACTACGCCCAGGGATTCCACATCGGGCGGCCCGCGCCGCTCGCCGAGATCCTCCCCGTCGTCAGCTGAGCGCGAACGCCAGCGCCGCGGCGGCGGTGAAGTCGATCGCCGGCTCGACGGTCTGCCACGAGCGCACGTCGTCGACGTAGCGGCTGCCGCGGCCGGTGAACGCCTTATAGCGGTCGCGGCCGCGCGGGCAGGTGCGGCCCTCGTCGAAGAACTCGCCGAGGCCGTCCGAGAACAGTGTGCGATCGTTGGGGCCGTTGACGACCGCGCCGACGAGGAGCCGCGTGGCGGTGCCGTTGAGGTTCGCGACGACATGCTGCGGGCAGCGCGGGTAGTCGCGCCCGACGCCGATCATCAGCGACGCGCCCCAGGCATTGGCGCCGAGCGCCCAGTCGCGCTGGGCGGTCGCAAACGCGTCGAAGCGGTGGTCGCCGGTGAGGCGGCGATAGAGCGCGGCCTCGGCCATGAGGCCGAACGTGTGCGGCGCCGCATCGAAGTCGTCGTACGTGGCGGCCGCGCGGAACGGGTCGCGCCGGGAGCGCTTGGCCGCGCCCGTCAGCTGGCGTTTGAGGTCGGCGAGGAGCGGCGCTTCACCGGCGCTCCCGCCGGCGCGCAGGGCGCGTACGAGCTCGGCGTGCGCGAGCGCGCTGACGTCGTAGAGGTTGAGCGAGTCCTCGCCGGACCCGGCCCACTTCATGCCGGTGGCGATCCAGGTCGCCGCGCGCGGGTCGCCGAGCGCCTGTGCGGCGAGCGCGAGCTCGGCAGCCCCGAGTTCGAGGTCGTCATGCCACGAGGACTCGGGATAGAACGCGTGCGGCAGCGCGGTGACGACTTTCACGTGGTCCGTTCGGGCGGCGCCGTAGATCGCTGCGGCGGTGGCGAGCTCACGGCTGGCGCGAGCGGGCTGTGCGCCGGCATCGAGCTGGGCGGCGAGCGCGAACGCAGCGGCGGTGCGGCCCGCCAGGTTGGGCGGGAGCGGCGTGCCGGGGGCGTTGGCGCGGAACACCGGCCGGTTGCGCACGTAGCGGTTCGCCTTGCCCTTCAGGCCATCGTCCTTCTCCGGCAGCCGCCACAGGTCGTGGTCGCCGACGAACGTGCCCTTCACGTTGCCTGATCCGATCCCGACCTGCAGGAGCATGCTCCCGTCGGCCTGCCACGCCTTGTCGAGCCAGCCGAGACCGAAGCGCGCCTCGGGCTCGAGCGTCGCCGGCGCCGCACGCCCCAGCTCGCGCTGCGCGACGAAGAGCAGCGTCGCGGCATAGGCGGTCGTGTGCGTGAACTTCACGAAGTCGCCGGCGTCCATCCAGCCGCCCTCGACGTCCACGGGACCGCCGATCCGCTTCAGCGACGACCCGACGATCACATCGCTGTCCGGCCCCTCGTAGCGCGGGGCGGCATAGATGGACGCGTGCTCGTCGTTGAGGTGCGCCGGCCGTCGGTGCAGCGGCCCAGCGATCACGCCAGCGCCGTCGCGCTGCGCCTGGAAGAACTGGACGGCCTCGCCGACGCGCGGCACGAACAGGCCGTCGGCGACGCGGAAGCGCGGCGACGTGGACCCTGCGGCGCGGAGCCGGTAGGTGCCGGGCGTGCGCAGCTTCGACAGGTCCAGCGGCTGGACGGACCGGTAGCGCCGGTTCCACACGCCACGACTCCTGCCGGCCCTGCCCGTGAGGACCACGTGGGCCCCGGAGTCGATGACCGTGAAGCGCGCGTGCGGGTGGCGATGCGGCGCGATCAGATAGGCGACCTTGTGCTCGCCCGGCGCGTAGCCGAGCTCGTCGACCCGCACCGCGGGCCGGTCGCGCGCCGCCGCGCCGGCCGGGAGCACGAGCAACAGCGCGATCAGCGCGAGCTGGTTAGTAACCTTTACTCGAATGGCCTCCACGCTACTGCGTCGGCGGCCGCGAGGCAAATCAGGCGGGCGCCTGCTGCTGCTTCTGCGACGAGATCTCGAGCGCCGCCCACTCGCCGGTCTCGCGGCTGATCAGCGCCTCGAGCCGCTCGGCGAGCAGGACGGTCGGGTTCGGCACGTTCGCGTACTCGCCGCCGGCGACCAGGAACAGGTGCTGCTCGCGCTTGAGCGCCTCGCAGGTCGCGCGGTAGGCGATCCAGTTGCGGTGGAACTGGAACAGCTGCTGGATCGCCTCGAGCACGACGACGCCGGCGCCGAGCGCGCCGAGGATCACTCGGCTGCTGCCGTTGATCGCCGCGACGACCGGTACGAGCGCCCCGAGCACGATCTGCGTGAGCTTGATGGCCTTGTACTGCCGCTGGTTCGTGCCCGCCTTGCGGTTGTACCAGTCGATCTGCTCGGTGAGCCGGGTCCAGGTCGGACCCTCGATGTCGGGAGTGGTCACGAGGCGACTATCCCACGACCCTGTCGATCTGGGCGAATCCCGTTCGTGTAAAGGGTGAGAGACGAACAAGACAAAGGAGCATTCGATGCGCAGGATCGTGGTGGCCAACCATGTGACCCTCGACGGCGTGATGCAGTCGCCGAGCGGACCCGACGAGGACGCGAGCAACGACTTCGCGCAGGGCGGCTGGGCTGCGCCGCGCGTCGACGACGTGCTCATCGGCAAGATGGGCGAGAGCATGGGCACGAGCGACACGCTGCTGTTCGGCCGTCGTACGTACGAGCACTTCGCCAGCTACTGGCCCCACCACACCGACGGCAACCCGTACACCGAGGCGTTGAACCGGCGCGACAAATACGTCGCGTCAACGACACTGTCGGAGCCGCTGCCGTGGGAGAACTCGATTCTGCTGAGCGGGGACGTGCCCGCCGCCGTCACCGCACTCAAGCAGCAGCAGGGCAAGGATGTGGTGATCCTCGGCAGCGGCCAGCTCATCCGGTCGCTGATGGCGCATAACCTGATCGATGAGCTCCTGCTCATGATCCATCCGGTCGTGCTCGGTTCCGGACAGCGGCTGCTCGCCGACGGCGTCGCGCCGGCCGCGTTCGACCTCGCCGACAGCACGCCGACGTCGACCGGCGTCGTCATCGCCACATACCGACTGGGAGAAGCCCGATGCAGCAGTACCTGCTGAGCATCTACCAGCCAACCGGTGGGACCGCCCCGCCCGAGCTGCTGGAGCAAGTCACGGCCGACCTCGAGGCGCTCAACCGCGAGCTCAAGGAGTCCGGCGCGTGGGTGTTCGCGGGCGGCCTGCACGACCCCACGACCGCCACGGTGCTGCGGCTCGAGGGCGGCGATGTCGTCACGACCGACGGACCGTTCGCCGAGGGCAAGGAGCACCTCGGCGGCATCTCGATCATCGCCGCGCGCGACCTCGACGAGGCGCTGCAGTGGGCGGGCAAGCTGTCCCGCGCCACGACGCTGCCCGTCGAGGTGCGCCCGTTCGCACATTGAACGACGTCGAGCGTGTCTTCCGTGAAGAGCACGGCCGCGCCGTGGCGGTCCTCGTGCGCGTCTTCGGCGACATCGACATCGCCGAGGAGGCCGTTCAGGACGCGTTCGTCGCGGCGACGCAGCGGTGGGAGTCACGTGGGCTCCCACCGAGCCCGGCGGGCTGGATCATCACGACCGCCCGCAACCGCGCGATCGACCGGCTGCGGCGCGAAGCGTCGCGCGACGACCGCCACGCTCAGGCGGCGCTGCTGCAGGCTCGCGACGAGCCGCTGGAGGAGAGCCCGGTGCAGGACGATCGGCTGCGCCTGATCTTCACGTGCTGCCATCCGGCGCTCGCCGCCACCGCGCAGGTGGCGCTGACGCTACGGCTGCTCGGCGGGCTGACGACGGCGGAGATCGCGCGCGCGTTCCTGGTCGAGGAGCCGACGATGGCGCAGCGGCTCGTGCGGGCCAAGGGGAAGATCCGCGACGCCGGCATCCCGTACCGCGTTCCGGACGAGGCCGAGCTGCCAGAGCGGCTGCGAGCGGTGCTTGCGGTCGTCTACCTGATCTTCAACGAGGGCTACGCCGCGACCTCGGGCGCTGAGCTCGTGCGGACCGAGCTGTGCGCCGAGGCGATCCGGCTCGGGCGCGTGCTGGCGCAGCTGATGCCCGACGAGCCGGAGGTGCTCGGGTTGCTGGCGCTGATGCTGCTCGTCGAGTCGCGCCGGGCGGCGCGCACGACGCCGGACGGCGAGCTCGTGCTACTCCCCGACCAGGACAGGGAGCTGTGGGACGCCGCGCTGATCACCGAGGGCCAGGCGCTCGTGCGCCGGTGCCTGCGACGCGGGCAGCCGGGTCCGTACCAGATCCAGGCGGCGATCAACGCGGTCCACAGCGACGACGGCGACTGGCGGCAGATCGTGGCGCTGTACGACCAGCTGCTGGCGATCGCTCCGAGCCCGATCGGCGCCTTGAACCGCGCGGTCGCCGTGGCCGAGGTCGAGGGGCCGCAGACCGCGTTGGCGATCGTCGACGAGCTCGACCTCGAGCGCTACCACCCCTACCACGCCATCCGCGCCGACCTGCTGCGGCGCCTCGGCCGCGACGCCGAGGCGGCGGCGGACTATAAAGTCGCGATCGAGCTCGCCGAGAACGCGGCCACGCGCGACTTCCTCGCCGGACGGCTCGCGGAGCTCGGATGACGCACGGTTCATCCGCCGCGTCAACCGCTCGGGCGACGGTCCGCGCCGGCTGCGGCGCGCATGCTGCAGGGCATGCTCCTGCTGTCGTTCACGCTCAGCGCCCTCGCGGTCGTCGGCGCGGTCGGCTGGCTCGGCCGGACGGGTAGCCCGCTCGTCGCGGCCGGCGCGGTCGTGCTCGCCGTGGCGCTGGCGGCGCTCGTGCTCGGGCGGCTCCTGAGCATGCTGCCCGAGCGTGCGCGGCCGCCGCGACATCCGTGGGTGGCGTGGCTGGTGCCCGGCGCAGCGGCCGTCGCATTGCTCGTGCCGCTGGCCGTGACGAGCGCGGCGCGAGCACCGCTGCGGCCGGGCGCCGGCCCGCGGGGGACGGTACGCGGGTTCCTCGGCGCCGTCGTCGATCGCGACGGCGTGAGCGCCTGCCGCTACCTGACCGCCGGCGCGCGCCGCGACTTCGAGCGCTCCGGGGCCACCTGTGAGGACTTCTTCGGCCAGTCCGAGCTGCGTCTGGGCGGCCACGGGTTCACCAGCGACGGCGCGCTCGCCGCCCTGACGGTCACCTCGCGCGGCCGCGCCGTGACCGTCTCGTGGCAGGGGCACGCGATGAGGTTCGTCCTCCGCCCCGCGTCGGCGCGTGAGCGCACGGAGTTCGAGCCGCCGCCGACGCCGTGGCGCATCACCTCGGACGTGAGCCGCCTCGGTTGACATATTCCTGTATCGGAATATGATTGCCGGCGTGGCACGTGCAGCGACGACGGCAGATGCGTTCAACGCGGTGGCGGAGCCCCGGCGGCGGCAGATCCTCGACGTCCTCGCCGGCGGCGAGCGCCCGGTCAACGACCTCGTGCGCGCGCTCGGCGTCGCTCAGCCACAGGTGTCCAAGCACCTCCGGGTGCTGCGTGAAGTGGGAGCCGTCGTCGTGCGAGACGAAGGTCGCCAGCGGCTGTACCGCCTCAACGGGCACGCGCTCAAGCCCATCCACGACTGGGTGAGCAACTACGAGCGGTTGTGGACCGAGCGGTTCGAGGTCCTCGACGACGTGCTCGAAGACCTCAAACGAGAGGAGCAAGGAGATGACCCCGGTGGCGAGTAGCTCAACGGCGACGGTGACCCTTCCGACCGACGAGCAGATCCTGATCGCGCGCGAGTTCGACGCGCCGAGGCACCTCGTCTACAAGGCGTGGACGACGCCGGACCTGATCAAGCGCTGGTGGTCGGGCAAGCGCGGGAACGTGACGATCGCCGAGGTCGACCTGCGCGTCGGCGGCACGTGGCGCTACGTGATGGTGTCGAACGCGGGCCACGAGGTCGCGTTCCACGGCGAGTTCCGCGAGGTCGTCGAGAACGAGCGGCTCGTCAACACCGAGATCTACGAGGGCGCGCCCGACGGCCTCGGCGACCCGCCGCTGTGCGTGAACACGTTCACCGAGCTTCCCGGCGGCCGGACCCTGCTCGAGCAGCTCATCGTCTGCCCCAGCCTCGAGGTCCGCGACATCATCGTCGGCTCCGGGATGGAGGCCGGGATGCAGGAGTCGATGGACGCGCTCGAAGAGGTCGCGATCTCGCTCGCCTAGAGCTTGCGCCAGACGCTGACGTGGCTGGGGCTGAGCGCCGTGAACGACGCGCGGTCCCAGCCGGCGTAGCGGTGCTCGAGCCGCATGCCGGCGAACCGGGCCATCAGGTCCATCTCCGCCGGCCAGGCGTATCGGAACTCGACCGGGAACGCCTCGAGCCTGGAGTCGACGATGTAGAAGTGCTGCGAGCTGAAGTTCTGGGTGACGACGTCGTAGACGTCGTACGAGAAGCCATCCGGGTCGGCGCGGAACGGGAGCACGGTCTGGCCGGGCGGCAGGCTCTGCAGCGCCGGGACGCCGTTCTCGATCACGAACCGCCCGCCGGGCTGCAGGTGCGCCGCCGCGTTGGCGAAGCAGGCGACCTGGGCGTCCTGCGTCGTGAGGTTGGAGATCGTGTTGAACACGAGGAACACCAGCGCGAACTCTCCCGCGACCCGCGTGGTCGCCATGTCCCCCTCGACGGCCTCGATCTCCGTGGTCTTCTCGCGCAGCCGGCGGAGCATCGCCTCCGAGTTGTCCATCCCGGCGACCCTGACGCCGCGCTCGGCCAGCGGCACCGCTACGCGCCCGGTGCCGATCGCGAACTCCAGGGCCGCGCCGTCGCCCGCCAGTTCGGCGAGGAAGTCGACCGTTTCGTCGGACGGCGGCTCCGACCGGTCGTCGTAGTGCGCCGCGACACGCTCGCCGAAGAACATCACGTCTTCTCGTAGACCGAGATGTGCGATGGGCTGAGGTTCGTGAACGGCTCCTTCTTCCACCCGCCCCAGCGGTGTGCGAGGCGCATGCCTGCGATCCGCGCCATCAGGTCCAGCTCGGCGGGCCACGCGTACCGCATCTCCGTCGGGCTCGCCTCGATCAGCCCGTCCTTGAAGTAGTAGTGCTGGCCGCTCAGCCGCTGGGTGACGACGTCGTAGACGTAGTAGGACATCCCGCTGGGGTCGGCGCGCCACGGGAGCACCGACTGCCCGGGCGGCAGCCGCTGGATCTCCGGCACCCGCGCCTCGATCACGAACCGCCCCCCGGGCTGCAGGTGCGCCGCGGCGTTCTCGAAGCACGCGACCTGCCCGTCCTGCGAGGTCAGGTTGAAGATGGTGTTGAAGACGAGGTAGACGAGGCTGAAGTCGCCCTCGACGTGCGTGGTCGCCATGTCGCCCGCGACGGCCTCGATCTCCGTGGCCTTCGCGCGCAGACGGCGGAGCATCGCCTCCGAGTTGTCCATCCCGGCGACTTTCACGCCGCGCTCGGCCAGCGGCAGCGCCACGCGCCCGGTCCCGATCGCGAACTCCAGTGCCGCGCCCCCGTCGGCCATCTCCTCCAGGAACGCCGCCGTCGCCGCCAGCAGCGCCGGGGCGAACATGCCCCACGACACATCGTCGTAGCGCGCGGCCACCCGCTCGCCGAAGTACCCCTCGTCCGCCATCACTCACTCCCGCCTCGCTCGATCTCGGCCATGCTAACCCGCAGGCGTAGGATTGCGACACCTGCCAGAACCCCCCAACCGGCTGGAGGAGCTATGAGCGAGACTGAGGGCGATTTCGCCAAGGGCGAGGAGACCGAGCCCCACGAGAAGAAGGGATCGTTCGCGGAGGGCGAGGAGACGCTCCCGCGCGACGAGCACGAGGGGTCGTTCGCCGAGGGCGAGGAGACCGAGCCGCACGAGCGTCGCGGCTCCTTCGCCGACAGCGACGAGACCGGCTGACCTAGCGCGCGTCGTCCCGCGGGACGACGCGCACGATCGCCACTTCCTCACCCGACCGGCTGTCGGGATAGACGACGTACACGCCCGGCGCACCGCCGAACCACGACATCTCGGCCTCGCCGACGAAGATGGCAGCGCGCTGCGACCCGTCGGGCTGCTCCACCCACACCCGCTGGCCTTCGTGAAAGGCGGCCACCGCGCGAGTCTAACCCGCTGCCGCCTCGACTCTCACCGGCACCGCGTTGAACGCGGCGTTGCCGGTGATCGCGTCGACGACCGAAGGGTCGGTGATGTCGTTGACGCTCGCGCCGGCGTGCTCGGCGGCGCGTCGCCACCCCACGCCCGGGCGGCCGTGCCCGAAGCCATGCGGGATCGAGACGACGCCGGGGCGGATCTCGTCGCTGACCTCGAGCGGGAGCTCGATCGCGCCGATGCGGGACACCACGCGGACCTGGTCGCCGTCGTCGAGCCCGCGCGCGAGGGCGTCGTCGGGATGCAGCAGCGCGGTGCAGCGGTCGGCCCCCTTCATCAGCCGCGCGCTGTTGTGCATCCACGAGTTGTTGCTGCGCAGCTGGCGACGGCCGATGAGCGTCAGGTCGTAGCCGTCGGACAGTGCGTCCTCGCGGTCGCGCGCGTGCTCGGCGAGCTTCGCCGCCTCGGCGACGAGCACCGGCGGTGCGAGCTGCACGTGCTTGTCCGCCGTGCCGAGGGCGCCCGGCAGCCGTGGCTCGAGCGGGCCCAGGTCGATGCCGTGCTTGGCGCGCTTGATCTTGGCGACGGTCAGGCCGCCGAAGGGGCCGCGCCGCGCGATCCCGTGCGGTCCGAGCGCGAGGCCGAGGTCGATGATCCGCTTGGGATTCGTGAACGCCGAGGGCAGGCTCGCGACCGCCGCCTCGGCGCGGCGCCCGACCCCGCGCCCGAGCCGGCTCGTCAGCGCCGTCAGGATCTGCCAGTCCTCGCGCCCGTCCTTCGGCTTCGGCACCGCGGCCGGGCTGTAGCGGATGTGGTTGCGCACGGAGACGAGCGGCATCACAACGTCGATGTCGGAGCGTTCGAGCGGCGAGACCGGCGGCAGGATCACGTTCGCGTGGCGCGTCGTCTCGGTGACGTACATGTCCACGGCCACGCACCACTCGAGCGTCGCGAGCGCCTCCTCCAGGCGCGCGCCACCCGGCGTCGAGAGCACCGGGTTGCCGGCGAAGATCAGCATGCCGCGGACCTGACCCTCGCCAGGCGTCGCGATCTCGTTCGCCAGCCCGGCGACCGGCAGCTCTCCGTTCATCTCGGGCAGCCCGGTGAGACGCTGCGTGTGGCGGCCGTGGTCGCCGAAGCCGAGCACCCGGGCGTACTTGAGCACTGCGCCGACGTCGAACGCCGGGTTGGGGAACATCGCGCCGCCGGCGACGTCGAGGTTGCCGGTGACGGCGTTGAGCACGTTGATGAGCCAGTGCGTGAGCGAGCCCGTCCGCTGATGGCACACGCCGACGCGCCCGTACGCGACCGCACGCCCGGCGTCCGCGAACTCGCGCGCGAGCCGCTGCACCGTCGCCTCGTCGACGCCCGCGATCGGCGCGGCGCGGGCGACCGGCCAGTCGGCGGCAAGCGCCGCGACCGCGGGGATCCCGTCGGCGTTCCCTTCGAGGTGGCCGAGCCGCGTGCGGCCCTCGGCGAACAGCACGTGCAGCATCCCGAGCAGCAGGTAGGGATCCCCACCGGGGGCGATCGCGACATGCTCGGACGCGTGCGCCGCGGTCTCGGTGCGGCGCGGGTCCACGACCACGACGGTGCCGCCGCGCGCGACGATCGCGCGCAGCCGGTGGCGCGCGCCGGGTGCGGTCATCAGCGAGCCGTTCGACACCGACGGGTTCGCGCCGAGCACGAGCATGTAGTCGGTGCGATCGACGTCGGGAATCGGAAACAGCGCGAGGTCGCCGAACATCTCCGCCGACGTCAGGTGCTGCGGCAACTGGTCGGCGGACGTCGCCGAGTAGTGGTTGCGCGTGTCGAGCACGTGGCGCAGCGGGAGTCCGGACAGCACCGCCATCGTGTGCGCGCTCGGGTTGCCGAAGTACGTGGCGACCGTGTCGTTGCCGTGCCGCCGCTGCACCGCGCGCAGCCCTTCCGCGGCCATGTCGAGCGCCTCGTCCCAGCCGATCTCCTCCCACTCCGAGCCGACCCGGCGGACCGGTCGGCGCAGGCGGTCGGGATCCGTGTACAGATCCGCGAGCGCTGCTGCCTTCGGGCAGATGTAGCCGCGCGAGATCGGGTCCTCCGCGTCGCCGGTTATCCGCAGCACGCGGTCGCCGTCGACCTCCACGTCGATGCCGCAGTGCGCCTCGCAGAGCGTGCACTGGCGATGAACCGTCTGCGGCATGCCCCAGAGCCTACGGCGTCGCGGCTCGCGCGCCGGCGGAAAGATCTGTCGTCAGAGGCATGCGGCCCGCCAGCGCGTGGGGTACGTTCGGCGGGTGAGCCGGCTCTGGTCGTTCGCACGTAGCCACGGCTTCGACCTCCTGATCGTGGTCGCGGCGATCGGGGGTGCGCTCGAAGTCGTGTTCGGGCACAACGCGCCGCCTGAGCCGAACACGACGGCGTGGTTCGCCGCCCCGGCCGTCGCCATGACGGTCCTGCCGCTGCTGGGTCGCAGGCGCTTCCCGTTCGCCGCGCCCGCCGCGGTCTGGCTGGTCAGCGGCGCGGTCTCGTTCGTCGACGGGAGCCTCCCCACGGCTCACCCCAGCGTGTTCGCCGCGGGGATGGCGGCGGCGTTCCTGCTCGGCGGTCTCGCGGACCCCGTGCAGGGGCGGCTCGGCCTGGCGGTGGTGCTCGGCTGCGTCGCGGCGATCATCTACAACGACCCTGAGCAGTCGCCCGGCGAGCTCGTCTTCACGCCCGCCCTGTTCGCGATCGCCTGGCTCGTCGGGTTCGCCGTGCGCGAACGCGTCGTGGAAGCCGAGACGGCCAAGGAGCGCGCCGCTCATGCCGAGGGCGACGCGCGGCGCGCCGTGTTCGAGGAGCGGGTGCGGATCGCGCGCGACCTGCACGACGTCATCGCGCACCACGTGAGCGTGATGGGGGTCCAGGCCGGCGCCGGCCGGCTCGTCATCGACCGGGATCCGGACAAGGCGAAGGAGGCGCTCTCCGCGATCGAGCTCTCCAGCCGCCACGCGGTCCAGGAGCTGTACCGGCTGCTCGGCTTCCTGCGCCAAGAGGGCGACCCCGACCCGCTGGCTTCCCAACCCGGGCTCGGGCAGCTCGCCACGTTGGCGTCGGGGATGAGCAACGCCGAGCTGGCCGTCGAGGTCAGCGTCGAGGGCGAGCAGCGTCCGCTGCCGGCGACCGTCGACGTCTCGGCCTACCGGATCGTGCAGGAGGCGCTGACGAATGCGCTCAAGCACGGCGGCGCGTCGCGCGCCGACGTGCACCTGCGCTACTGGCCCGATGAGCTCGAGGTCGAGGTGATCGACGATGGCCGGAAGAACGGCGGTCCGGTGGCGACATCGGGCGGCTTGGGGCTGATCGGGATGCGCGAGCGCGCCGCACTCCACGGGGGGCAGCTCAGCGCCGGTCCGGCCGCGGGCGGCGGGTTCGCCGTGCGGGTCAAGCTCCCGACCCCGGAGGGCTCGCTGTGAGCATCCGCGTCCTTTTGGCCGACGACCAGGCCATGGTCCGCGCGGGGTTCCGCATGATCCTCGGGTCCGAGCCGGACATCGAAGTGGTCGGCGAGGCGGAGAACGGCGAGCAGGCCGCGGCCGCGGCCAACCGGCTCCGACCCGATGTCGTGTTCATGGACATCCAGATGCCGGGTGTCGACGGGCTCCAGGCGACCCGGACCATCACCCAGAACCAGCAGCTCGCGACACGCGTCGTGATCCTCACCACCTTCGAGCGAGACGAGTACGTCTTCGAGGCGATGCAGGCGGGAGCGAGTGGCTTCCTGCTCAAGAACGCCCCGCCCGAGGAACTGATCCACGCGGTGCGCGTCGTGGCCGCCGGCGATGCACTGCTCGCGCCGTCGGTGACACGGCGCATCATCGAGCAGTTCGCCCGGCGACCGGTTGAGCCGGACGTGCGCGAGCGGCTGGAGTCGCTGACGCAGCGCGAGCGCGAGGTGCTCGTCATGCTCGCGCGCGGGAACAGCAACGCCGAGCTGGCCGCCGAGCTGTTCGTGACCGAGGGGACCATCAAGACGCATGTCTCCAGCCTGCTGGCCAAGCTCGGCCTGCGCGATCGTGTGCAGGCCGTGGTCCTGGCCTACGAGAGCGGGCTGGTCAGGCCGGGGGCGTAGTCCTTTCGACAGAGAGCGGCGCCGCAGAAGATCTGCGGCGCGGCGGAGCGCTGACGCGCCCTGGGGGCGATGACGCGGACGGCCCGAGGCCGGACACTCACCGAGTCAGCAACACCCCCTCCCCAAGGAGTCTCATTTGTCCCCCGTCGTAGAGGTCCGCGACCTCTCCAAACGCTTCGGCGGCGTCGCTGCCGTCAACAATCTCTCGTTCGACATCGAGGCCGGCCGGGTCACCGGCTTCCTCGGCCCGAACGGCGCCGGTAAGAGCACCACGCTCCGCGCGCTGCTCGGTCTCGTGCGCCCCTCGTCGGGGTCCGCCACATTCGGCGGCCTTCGATACGAGGAGCTCGATCAGCCCTCCACCCACGTCGGCGCGGTGCTCGAGGACGCGTCATTTCACCCGGGACGCAGCGGCCGCAACCACCTGCGGATCCTCGCCATCACCGGACAGCATCCGGCCGGCCGGGTCGACGATGTCCTGTCGGCGGTCGGGCTCAGCGATGCAGCCAATCGGCCCGTGAAGGGCTACTCGATGGGCATGAGGCAGCGCCTGGCGATCGCCGGCGCCCTGCTCGGCGACCCTCGCGTCCTGATCCTCGACGAGCCGACCAACGGCCTCGATCCCCCGGGCATCGCCTGGCTGCGTGGTCTCGTGCGAGAGCAGGCGGACGGCGGTCGCGCCGTGCTCATCTCCAGCCACGTGCTCGCCGAGGTCGCCCAGTCGGTCGACGACGTGGTCGTGGTCGCCGGCGGCGCGCTGCGCGCCCACGGCACCCTGGACGCGGTGCTCGGCGGCGACGACGGCCCCGCAACCGAAGTCCGCGCGCAGGATCCGGTCCGGCTGACCAGTGCGCTCGAGCGCCTCGGCCACCAGGTCGAGCGCGACGGCGACGTGCTGCACGTGCTGGGCGCGAGCCCTGAGCAGGTCGGCGCGATCGCCGGCGACGAGCGGGTCGCGGTGCTGGGTCTGGCGCCCCGCGCGCGGTCGCTGGAAGACGCGTTCATGGCGCTGACGGGAGCGCGGGCATGATCTCGCTCCTGCGGGCCGAGCTGCTCAAGCTCCGCACCACGCGCACGTTCGCCGCGGTCGTCGGTACGGCGGCCCTGATGTCGGTGCTCCTCGTCGGGATCGGCGCGAGCATGTCCCATCACGACTCGCCCCACGCGCTGTTCACCAACTCGTCCGTGACGTACTTCATCGTGCTGCTCGGCGCGATCGGCATGACGGGCGAGTGGCGCCATCGCACGATCACGGGCTCGGTGCTCGCCGCGCCCAACCGCGTGCGCATGCTCGCCGCCAAGGTCCTGGCCTACTCGGCCGCCGGCGTCGTCCTGTCATTCCTCGTGACGGTCGCGACGATGGTCGTGGGCACGCTGGTCCTGTCGAGCAATGGCGACGACACGCTCGGCGCCGGCGGGCTGCTCGACGTCCTGTGGCGCAACCTCGCCGTCGCCGCGCTGCTCGGGCCGCTCGGCGTCTGCATCGGCGCGCTCGTCCGCAACCAGGTCGTCACCGTGATCGGGCTGATCGTGGTGGCCGCTGCGCTCGAGCCGCCGCTGCTCCACGCCGTGCCGTCGGTGGGCCGGTTCGGCCCCCTGTTCGGCGCGCCCGGCGGGATCCTCGGCGTCGACGAGATCGGGCTGCTGGCGCCCGGCATCGCGCTCGCCACGCTCGTCGCGTGGATCGCCGTGACGTTCCTGGCCGCCGCAACGCGGCTGCGTCGCCGCGACCTCGTCTGACGCGAACGACCGGCCCGCCTCGGCGGGCCGGTCTCCCAGCTTCGAAAGGAAGACCTCGCATGGACCCCCTTCGCACTGCCCGCAGGGCCCTGGCCGCCACCGGCGCGATCCTGCTCGGCGCCCTCGCGCTGGGCGCCGCCGCACAGGCCGACACGCCGTGCCTGCCCGGAGCCCAGTGCGGCACCGTGACGGTGCCGCTCAACCGCGATCATCCTGCCGCCGGCACGATCGACATCGCTTATGCGCTCGTCCCGCGCACGGACGCGAGCCGGCCCTGGCTCGGCACGATCGCCCCGAACCCCGGCGGCCCCGGCGACTCCACGATCGCCAACGCCGGCCTGTACACGACGGCGCTCGCTCCCCTGCGCACGCGTCGGGACCTCCTGCTGATCGATCCTCGCGGCACCGGGCAATCGGGCGCGCTTAGCTGCCCGAGCGTGGCCGCCCACGATCCGCTGACGCTCGACCAGACGCTCCTCGGAACCCTCTGCGCCCAGGATCTCGGCGCGCGCGCGAGCCTCTATGGCACGGCGGCCGCCGCCGACGACATCGACGCTGTGCGGGCGACCCTCGGCATCGACAAGCTCGACCTCTGGGGCGACTCCTACGGCACGTTCCTCATGCCGGTGTACGCCGCCCGCCATCCCACCCACGTCCGCTCCATCGTGCTCGACGGCGCGTTCCCGATCGCCTCCGATCGGTGGGGCCGGGACGTCCTTCACGGCGTCCGGCGGGTCATCGGCCTTGTCTGCCGGCGCACGCGCCGCTGCTCGGGTCCCCGCGTCGTCGCGCAGATCGGGCGCCTGGCCCGGCGCCTGCGCCACCATCCGGTCACCTTCACTGCGCAGACCCCGATCGGGCCGGTCCCGCTCACCCTCAGCGAGCCCGAGCTGGCGAGCGTCGTGTTCGGCGGCGGCCACCCGGAGGTCTACGGCCCGCTGCCGGCGGCCGTCGACGCGGCGCTGGACCACGACCTGGCTCCGCTCGAGCGCCTGGTGACCGCGGCACGGGTGAACCAGGTCGCGGGATTCTTCGTCGATCCGGCGCTGTTCAGCAACGCCGTCGGCGCCGCCGCCTCGTGCAAGGACTACCCGCGGCCGTACGACCTCGCCGCTCCGCCGGCGGTGCGGCGGGTGCAGTACCACCACGCGCTGGCGGCTCTCGGGCGAGGCACCTTCCGCCCCTTCTCGGCCGATGCGTGGCTGCACACCGGCATCGACGCCGGGCCGAAGTGCCTCGACTGGCCGGCCGATCCGACCGCCGGATCACCCCTGCGCGGCCACTCGATCCCTGACGTGGCCGTGCTCGTGCAGTCCGGCGACCTGGACACCAACACACCCGTCGAGCAGGGCCGCAAGGCCGCGGCCCAGTTCGCCCACCCGATCTACGCGGTCGTGAGCAACGCCGGCCACACCCCGGACCTCACGCGCTGCGGCGTCGCGATGGCGATCGACTTCATCAGGCACCTGCACACCAACCCGACCCGCTGCGCCCACGCCGGCCGTCCGCCGGTCGTGACCGCACGCCCGCCGCTGCACGCCGCTTCACTGGGCCACACGCGTGTCGCCCGCGCGATCGGCGTCGCGCTCGCGACAGTGAGCGACGCCCGCGCCGCCGCCGCGTTCAGCGGCACCGGAACGATCGACGCGCTGCGCGGCGGCAGCTACGTCGTGGCCGAGCGCTCGGTGCGCTTCGTCGCCGCGCGGGTCGTGACGGACGCCGTCGCCAGCGGCGCCCAGAAGACCCTCGGACCGCTCACCCGCACGCGTCTCCAGCTCCGCGGGCCCGGCGTCCCGCGCTCCCAGATCACCCTCCGCTCCACCGGGACGACCACGCGAATCACCGGAACCGTCGCCGGCCACCGGATCAGACCGCGGGTGACATCCACGAAGTAACCCACCGGAACGGCGGCGAGCCCGGGAGCTGACTCCGACTCGGGCTCGCCGTTGCGGTTTTAGCGGTGTTCGCTCGCCGTGATCGCACCGAACAGGCCATGCGACTCGTCGTCCGGTCCTGCGGTGAACAGCAGCGTGTTCGGGTTCCCGATCACGCCGTTGCCGAACTCGAGCGCCCACAGCCCATCGATCGTCAGCTTGCGGCCGTGCTTGTCGCGCAGCGCTCCTTCGAACCGGCCACGCCGCGCATCGAACGCGTTGATGCGGCCGTCGCCGAAGTTGCCGATCAGCAGGTCGCCACTCGCCCGCCCGAAATGCTTGGGTGCGAGCGCGATGCCCCATGGCGCGTTCAACGGCCGGCCGGCCGCAAAGCGCCGCAGGAGGTTGCCGGCGGTGTCGTACACGTCGACGAAGCCGAGACCCGCCCCAGCGACGTCGTCCTCGGCGTCCGCATCCTGCTTCGCGTACGTGACGACCACGAACCTGCCCGCGACCGTCTGGATGCCGAACGGCGCGAACCCCTTCGGCACCTTGCGATCGACGAACGCGCCGGGCCGACCGGCGGGGGCGAACGTGTCGTCCCACACGTCGACGCGACCGTTGTGGAAGTCAGTCGCGTACAGCCGCGGCCCCTTCTTCGTGTCGGCGATGGCAAGGCCCTTGTAGATCGCGCCCGGGACCGTCGCCGCAACCTGCGCGGCCATCGAGGGCGCCGGCGGTGGCACGTTCGGGTTCCAGCCGCTGATCACGCCCGCCTCGGACGAGAACAGAAACAGCGCCGGCCCGCTCGCCATGCCGGAATGGACCACGAAGCCCGGCCCGCCGTTGTACACCAACCCGGTCGGAGCGCCTCCGGGGATGCTGACGACGAGCGGCACGATCGAGGCGGCCGGTGTCGCGTCGGTCGCCCCGCGGTACAGCGTCGACACGTCCGTGCCATTGTCGGCCACCCAGGCCGGCGTTGCGGGCCCGAACGCGAGGCCCCAGGCATTGACGAGATTGGGATCGGTCAGCTCGGCCGCGCCGGGCGCGTCGGCGACGAGGTTCCGCTGCTTGAAGGCGTCGAGCGCACGGCCGTGGTGGTGAGGGTGCGCGGCGGCCGCCGCCGGCGGGAGAGCGACGACGAGGCCAACCACAAGGGTGGGCAACCACGCCCTCGTTCTCGTTCTCGTAGACCGGGCCGTGAGCCGGCGGGATGCTGGTCGCATGAAGGCCTCCTTGTCGCTTGTGGCCTGGGCGACTGCAAGGAGGTGGTACGCAGCGACTCTCGCGAGGTTCGGCGTTCAGCCGTTTCGGATGCCCCCGCCAGGAATCGAACCTGGAACCTTCGGATTAAGAGTCGCCCGATTGGGGTCTGATTTGGCTCTGTAGAGCCAAATACAGGCGGTGGAGTGGGTCCCAGGTCGGGTCACTTCTGCTGAGTCGGGGACCGCGTTCGGGACCCCGTTCGCTCGGGTCGGATCGTAGCTCAGCATCGTGCGCGGCGCGCGGTTCGGAACTCGGCGACTGGCTGCGTCGCAAGCGAGCGTCCAACGGATAGTCGGTTCCCGCGAGCTACTCACCAAGACGTCGTAGCCTTCGTCATCGGAGTAGTCAGATGTTGCGAAAGCATCGTCGCCTCCGGCCCAAACGACCGTCAGGACGGGCATGGCCCAACCGATTGACCTGCGCGAAGCGCTGAATGCCGTTTCGGATGTCATTCAGAATCGGCCGCGGCCCCTGCGCGACTTCGACCAGATCTACATGAAGGCCGGCGACATGGTGATGCAGAGCGAGTTCATCGCTCACTGGTCCCAGGGCAAGCACCTGGCGTTCATCGGCGACGGCGACGCCATCAGTGTGTGCGTCGTCTATCTGCAGGCGCGCGGCATCCTCCCCTACGGCCCCGCGAGCGTCACCGTCTTCGACTTCGACGAGCGGATCTGCAACGCCATCACCCGCTTCGCGGACCGCGAGCAACTCGACAACCTTCAGGCGACGCTCTACAACGTTCTCGACGCCTTCCCTGCGACCGGCCGTTTCGAGGCCTTCTACACGAACCCGCCTTGGGGAGCCAGCAACGACGGCAAGAGTGTCGTCGCGTTCATGCAACGCGGGTTTGAGGCGGTGGGCGGCTGCGGCGACGGCGCTGTCGTTGTGGCCGACGACCCGGACCTGCCCTGGCCGCGCCGGGTGCTCGCGAGCCTCCAGGAACACGCGCTCGCATCGGGCTTCTACGTCCAACGCATGATGCCCGAGGTCCACAGCTACCATCTCGATGACGCTCCCCACCTGCGCTCCTGCAACGTGCTGATGCGCTCTGTCGCGATGGAGGGCCGCACGTCGGTCAGGAGCGAGCCGATCACGGACCCCGAACGCCTCGAGAACTTCTATGGCCGCGGTGCCGGGCCGAAGGTGCGGTACGTCCGCGAGAAGATTCGGCTCGACTACGGTAAGGCCAACGACACCGAGTACGAGCTCGAACTGCTGGAGGACCTGAAGTGACCGACATCGTCCATCCGGGCGCCGGCGTGCTCTTCATGAAGGTCGGCACGCACGCACGCGAGCCGCTCGAAGCGATCATCGCGCGTAAGCAAGCCGAGATCGACGGACGCCGGCTACGCGCTGTGGGGTTACGGCGGCAACACGTGCCACCCCGTGACGATGGTCCAGCCGTTCGCGCGTGACTTTGAGAGTGCGCGGGCAGACGATCCACCTGTGCATGCAGCGGATGCAGTCCAATCACTTCGCCGAGCAGGCGCGGGCGGTCGAGTGCTCGGCCAACGGCATCGAGTGGGACGTGATCCCGCCGTCAATCAACGTCCTCGGATCGCGCTTCGCGCTCGCGATCGGCGACCTGCAGCAGACCGAGTTGGCGCTCCCGCTCGCGTACACCCGCGTCGCGGTCGGCCCGTCCGTCGGCCGGCGCGGCGACGAGTACGTCCAGGGACGTGTCGACAAGGCTTGCCTCGAAGTGCTCGACGAACCCGCGGAGCCCGCCGCCGACGCCGTCAAGCCGCTCGAGATCGGCCTTGTCGCCCGGCTGATCAAGCCCTACGCAGTCTTCGTGCGCAACTAGCCGCCATCAGGCATGAGCACGCGCGGGGCCTCACCGCGCAGTTTCCCGATGTAGCTCGTGAGGGCGCCAGGGTCCAAGTTGTGACCCTGAGGGCGCGGGGAGAAGCAGCGAAAGCAGATGCTGAGCGTCTTGTCGACGTCGGGATTGCCACAGATTGCGCTCGCAAGGTCGTCGGCTGAGGCGCCTCTGGCCAGGCAGCGCACAACGACCTGCTCAAGGCACCGGACCTTACCTTGCAGAGCCGCGAGCGCAGCAAGCTCGTCCATCAGTGCTTGCAAAGCCCTTATCGCCCGCTTGTCGCCGGTCTCGAACACCGGGATCGCCCGCGTCACCACCATCGCCACCAGCTGGCTCTCGCCCGTGTCGAGCGCGACGCCTCGCCGTTGTGCGAGGGCTTCGAACTCGCCGGCCAGCTTGATTTCGGCGTCGACGGGCTCCAGCTCGGCCGCGTTGCCGATAGTCGCCGCGGCCGCGGCGAGTGCGCGCTCCAGCTCGTCCGCCACCACGACGCGTTTGATCCGGCTCGCCACGACGAACCGGGCGGCCCCGAGCACCCCGAGGCGCGCCCCGGACTCCCAGAACTCCCCGGTCAGCCCGTAGGCCGCGGCCTTGATGAGGATGTCGTTGTCGACGGCGACTTCGACGCCGCTCGTCGTGTCGCTTGCCGCCTCACTCACCGTCGCCGCGCCCGAGGACTACCTCGATGAACTCTGCAGCGTCCGCCGGAGCGTCGCCGAGGGCGAGCTCCCGCAATGCCACGCGATTGACCAGTTGCCAGACCGGCCGAGGCTCATCGTAGATGCGCTTCATCGATGCGTAAGCGGTAGGCCAGTCACCGGTGGAATAGCCGAAGCACAGCGCCAACGTGCCCGGCTCAATCCGCAGCTCCTTGCCTGCCGCTATCGCCGTCCGCGCTAGCTCGCCTGCCGACTGCGTGCCCGGCTCGGCGGGCAGTACCTTCGGCTCGGGCCACCCGGTCAGTAGCTCGAGCGCGAACGCGTCGGCCGCAGCCTCCTCGTCGTCGCCGACGGGCATCACGGGATCACCCGCGTCCATGTCGACGAGCGCCTCGTCGGGCGCGATATGCGACAGAACGATGTGCCCGAGCTCGTGCGCGACGTAGAACGCGATCGGCGCGGGGTAGCTCGCGTCCTTCCCGAGCAGGATGAAACTGCGATTCTCGATTCGCACAGTCATTGCCGCCATCCGCTTCTGCGGCCACGGAAACACACGGAGGTACACGACGGGGATGCCGATGCCCCAGCACAGCGCGAGCAGGTCTGTAAGCCCTACGTGCGGCTTCTCGTCGCGTAGGAGCAAGTCGCGGATCTCGGCGGGAGACCGGCCGCGCACATCAGCGGACGGCGGCCCAGTGGCGCTCGCGATCGCGGCGGCCACCGACCGTCCGAACGACTCGATTCCAGCTCGCTCAGTCTCATCAGCCGCCGTCAGGTGCTTGAAGCGAGCCTCCTCGCGCCACAGGAACTCGGGCCGGTCGCGGTCATCGAGCAGCGTTCGCGGGTTGAGGCCGAGCCGCCGGGCGATCCCGAACCGCAGCTCGGCGCGCGCGGACGCCGACTCGTCGGCCTCAGCGCTCCACCAGCGTGGCCAGACGGCGTCGATCGTGGAGCTGGCGAAGCCCATACTCTTCAAGCGAGCCCGGAGATGTGTCGCGCTATCGATCGTCGTGCCTTCCTTGGTCGCTCAAGCCCGGCCAGAGGCCACCCGACGCGCTGATGAGTGCGGCCAGCGCGGCGGCGTGCTCGTCGGAACCGTCCCAGATTCGCTGCAGCGCGTCGATCGCCTCGTTCGGCTGCTGCGGCGAGGTTGTCCGCCGATGAATGAAAGTGGATAGCCGCCGAGACGCGGGGCCGCGCCGCTCGTGGTCTGAAAGCATCCTAGAGACCGTCGCTTGGCCCACTCCTGCCCTACGCGCGACTTCATCTTGGCTCCAACCCTCGCGCCGCATAACCTCCCTCAGGGCACGTCCGGCTTCCATGAGACTGTGAATCGTAATGAATGACATCCCCCGTGACACGCCGCTACCGCGCGTGTTTTGCTGGACACGCTTCGGCACGGAGGCTGGCGAGCCGATCGAGCGGATCATCGAGCGGAAGGAAACCGAGCGGCGCGCGAACGGCGGGACCTTCTTTTGGGGGATCGGCAGTTCGATCGCACCGGCGATTGCTGAGCTCGTCCGTCGAGTCCGCACGCCGGAGGTACTGCTGAGCCCTATCAAGGGCCGCCCTCGCAGTATCGACGTGACGCCAGACTGCGTCGTCCGCTGGACCGCCGCTGAGGACCTCTTGGGAATTACGGAGCCGTTGCCGCAGGCCGTGAAGGTCACGAGCCGCTGGGACCCCGAGCGCCCGAGGGGCGCGCACTACGCCCTCGTCTGCGGCTCGTCTCGGCCCCTCCGGCTCGACGATCTCGGCCGGTTGAGCTTCGGCGCGCTACGAAACATTCGCAGCGGTGCGCCGCTCGGCGCGTCGCAGGTCACCGCCGTCGTCGAGCGTGGCGACGAGCCGGTGAACATCACCGGGGAGTACACGGTTGCCCTTCGCGCCGCGCTCGTCGCGCCTTACTTCGTCAGGCTGCGCCAGCCAGTGCATGCCGCGGGCGGGGCGTTGCCGCAGTCGCGCGGGGCCGAGCCGCTGCAGCTGCAGTTCTAGGCCCAACGAACGGCGGGGTGATCTGCCTCTCGGGTCACGTCGGCCGGGCCGGGACACGGTCGGGCACCCTCGCATCGTACGCGACTCCACACCGCGCGACGTTCGCGAACGCGGCACTTGAGTGATTCACAGGCGCCTTACGTGCTGTGTTACGACGGTTCGCTATGACAGGTGGTCACGCGTGTCGCGTCACGTCTCACAGTGGCAGTTCGAAGTCCATTAATGGCTCAGGGGCTACGGCCGAATTGAACCTGAATACCTGAACTTGCAAACTCGAGTCGAGCGGCGTGTACAAACTGAACGTGTTGTTCGGCTCCTCCGGCGACAGCTGCGTCACCGCTCCACCGGTGCTTCCGCTACCGAGCACCGCTAGTCGTCGATCGGGTCCGCTCCACGCGTTCCCTGGCTCTCGTCGTACGCGGCCAGTCGTCGCCACGCACGGCAGGTGCTCATGGCCATGCAGAGCGAGATGGATGCAAGCGTCCTGAAAGTCAGCGACGATCGCTCCGGCATCGAGCGTGAGGCTCACTGGCCGGGGTTCAGCAGGGCGCGAGACAAGACCGGCCGGAAGAAGGTGATGATGGAGCACGGCGATGTTCAGCCGTCGGTTCTCGACCAGATCGAGGGCAGACGATGCACCGTTCGCGACCTTCACTCGATCCAGCCATGGGCCGTAGCGATCGTGGCCGATGTAGCCGTACTCCTTTAGGTCTTGTGTTCTGGCCCGAGCGGAGTTCAGCCCGAGCAGCGTCACCGTCCACCCGTTGGATGTCTGGAGGGTCGACACCCCTTCAATCTCGTTGATGTCGGCACCGTAAAGCGAGCGGATGAACATGCGATACGGACTCTCGATCCGGTAGTCGCGATCGAAGTTCTGGCTGTCCTGTAGCCATATGTCGTGGTTGCCAGGGACCGTCACGACGTACTCGAGACCGAGATTGCAAGCTGCCGCCAGCTTCCGAACGAAGGACTCTGCGGGCACGAAGTCGTTCGCGTCTCCCTTAGAAATAAAGTCTCCCGATGCAACGATCCCGCCGACGGAGACGTCCGACGCGGTCGCCAAGAAGTCCGTGAGAATCGAATCGAGCGGCCGACTGCCCGGTCCGCTCGACTCGGGGAACCCATGGAACTCGCCAAAGTGAAGGTCGGACACGTGCAAGATCGACCGACCCTTTGCCGGCAGCGGGGCTGGAACGGAGTCCGGAAGAGGACTCTCGAGTCGAGGTTGATCGCGCCGCCCCGGACGAGGAACATCGTGGGATCGCCCTCTGGTACTCCGCCGAAGCGTTCTTCGAAGACCTGCGCATTGACCGACCGGAGCGCCGAAAAGCGGAACCAGCCGGGTAGGTACGCGTCGGCGTAGTAGCGGGGGGTCCGAGGAAAGTCAGGGGTTGGAATCGCGACTCCGTCCCTGTCGGTCAGGACGATCGCTTCGCACGTCGCCGCGTAGAACGTTTGCTCGGCCCGATTGACGAGTCCAACCTCCATGGGAACCGCGGCCGCGAGTGACTGGAGCTCAGCAATCGGAAACGGTTCATGCGTTTTCTTGAACCAGCCCCACCACACCTCGCGCGCACCGAGAAGAACCTCCGGTGACGCGCGATGGTGACGACGCCTTCGAGATTCGCGAAGCGCAGCAGCAGTCGCATCGGCTTAGTCGGAGAGTACTGCCGCGAGAGCAAGTCTCAGCGCGTCGGAGGAAATCATCTCGCCCGCACCTGAGGGGGTGCGAGCGTCGGAGTTTCGTGCGAGGGCATCCAGAGCCGTCGCAACCTCACGCCGCGCGCCAACGCGTGCCACTCGGTTGCGCGAAGTCCAGAGGTCGATGAGTTCACGGTGGCCCTCCCGTCGGCTCACGCTCTTATATGCCCACCCGCGAGCCACGGGGATCATGCCAATGCCGCCGGCCGGGTTGTCGTGGCCGGTGCGACGCAGCTTCACCACCTGAGAACCAATCACCCATGTGTCCCACGTGTCGGCTATGTCGCCCTCGGGAGGCTTGCGCGAGGCGGCGTTGTGAACGTCGTCGATCCTGACGAGGTCGGCGACCCTCCAAGCTGGTAGCCGCGGCAATCCGCATGCGTCGAGCGCTTCGGCCTCGAACAGCGGCGTGTCATACCTCAACGCACCTTCCAAGACCGTTGCTCTGCCGAGCGCCGCTGCTTCCGCCAGGATCGCTGAACGATCCTCGGTCGCTGTCGGCCGAACGAGCTGGGGCAGGAGCGAGAAGAGAATAAACTCGCCGGGCCTCACCGCTCTGGACGCCTGCCAGAGCCAGAGCTCCTCGATCTCTGGGTACCACGGTGCGTCGAAGAAGACGGCGTAGAACTGGTGCGTGGCCTCCAACGGCGCATCCAGATCGTGGGTACGAAGATCGAGTCTCGCGGCAACAGCACCGAACGGCGCGCGAACCAGAGGGTTGCGATCGACGAGGACTGCGTCGTGTACTCTGGCCGCGAGGGCCTCCGCGACGGTCGGGGCGCCTAGGCAGAGAATGTGTCCGCCACGGCTTGCCAGCATGGCCGACAGCCGGTCTGCGCACTGTCGGCTGAAATACCACTCGAAGTCAAGCGGATGCAGTTCGGGGTCAGGCTGCTGAGCGAGCGGACCCAACCCCGGATCAGGAGCGACCGGTATTCCGAGCGCCTCGAGACGTGCCGCGACCACCGTGGGGAAGGCGCCCTGCGCGTTGGAGCTGAAGTCGGAAAGTGTGCGGGCACCGTCGGCTTCTGCCATGCGAAGGCGCCGATCCACAGCGTGGTGGTACTGACCTTGTGCCAGCGCGTCGACGGCGCGAGCGAATCCTGGCGAAGGTGGATGCACCTAGGCATCGTACGTATTGCCCGTGGCGTCGGGATGTGACCGCGCTCGCCGGAAAGCCTAGCGACTGGGTTACTACTGCCAGCTAGGCGAAGCGGGCTGCGAACAGATGACGCTTGAGTCTGGGGCTCGCGGTCGGCCTGCGGACAGCTGGACGCCATCGCCGATCACGGGCCTACCGCGCCGGTCATTGAGGCAGCGCCGAACGCGACAGTACCTGTCTGAGCACTCCCCCACGCGCGGCGTCACAGCGGACGCGACGCCCGTTGGCGAGCCCGTAGCCCTCGGCCGGCTCGCCCCAGTCTGGCGCGTCGGCGACATACGCCGCCTCGCGCCAGTTGCTCAGCCGACTCAAGCGCTGAACTAGTGTGTTGCGCGGGTCGGGTCGACGAACGCCTCAGCGGCTCGAAGTTGCGGAGCTCGCCGGCGAGCTAGGGTGACAGTAAGCTGTGCTCGCCCAGCGCGTGAAGCGTTGACGGCGCGGCACGCGGCCTCGAACGCCTCGTCGTGTCCCCCCATGTGAGCACGAGCACGTGGCGGGTCCAAACGATCGGACCTGCTCGGCGTCAGAGGACCGAATCGAAGAAACGCGGCGAGTCGCCGTGGCGCCAGTACGCGACTGGCGTCGCCCGTAAACAGGCACGGCTCCGGAATCGCCATACCGCCAGCGCATGCGCACGGACGTCGCATGCGCAGGGCGCACCATCCATGCATGTGAAGTTGCGTAGGGGACGCGCGGCCTGGACGAGCCTCACGCCCGCGGAATCTCCCACGGACGATCTGCAGCGCGAGGAAGCCAGCGAACTCAAGGCGATCAGCGTCCTTGGTGGGAACGCGTCGGCCGCTTTCGCGCGCGCTCGCAGCAACGGTCTCGACCTGACCGAAGGCGACCTCGAAGCCCTGGTCGACTCGCCGCGCGCATCGACGAAGGCGTAATAGTCACGTGACCGGGCGCGCTTGACCGCCCAGCGGCGCGACCCGTCCGGCCGGGCACGAGGGTTGCTTCGTTTCATCCGCAAATCGCCGCAGGTGCCCTGCGGCACGCGGTGATGCTCGCGCGGAGGGTTTGCTGACGACGCGTTGGCACTCCGGCCACGATGGCACTCTCGGCGGACGCGTGTGGTCCTCATAGAGATTCGAGTCCGCCTGCAGGGGGCACTGCGTTCTGGCGAATGCGCGCGAACCGAAGTTGCGCCGCGCGCGTTGATCATTGAGCCGCTCACCGCTCCCTTCGCGGCCGCGCGTAGCGCGGCCCATAGTCCGCTCTGGCACGCGGAGCGTGCAAGTGCGTGCCGCCGTCGGGTGTTCGTCCTGCAGTAGCGCTCATGGTTCGGCGCGATTGATGCGACGGCATGCGGTGAGGACCGGACGCCGGCGCGTCGGCTGAGGTTCGCTGAGGTTTGGTCCAGTTGCCGTGCTCGGCGGCTTGATGGTCGAGGCGAAGATGCTGTCGATCGGAAAGCTCGCCGTCGGTCACGCCGACTACTACCTCGAGCAGGCGCGTCGGGCGACGACTCGGGCGCGTGCTGTTGCGAGCGGGGTCGAGGACTACTACGTCGGCGGTCCGGAGCCGGCCGGTGAGTGGATCGGCGGCGGCGCCGCGCTGCTCGGGCTGCGGGGCGAGGTCGGCGGCGATGAGCTCCATCGCGTGCTTGCCGGTGAGCACCCCGGTCGTGGGCTGCCGCTGGCGCGGTGGAACGCGTCGCGGGTTCCGGGCTTTGATCTGACGTTCTCGGCGCCGAAGAGCGTGAGCGTGCTGTTCGGGGTTGGCGATGAGACGATGCGGCGGGCGATCCTGGCCGCGCACGATGCGGCGGTTGCCGACGCGTTCGACTACGTGGAGCGGCACGCGGCGGTGACTCGACGGGGCGCCGGCGGCGTGCATCGGATCGCGGGCCGTGGGCTCGTCGCGGCGGCGTTTCGGCATCGGACGTCGCGGGCGGGCGATCCGCAGCTGCATACGCATGTCTTGGTGGCGAACGTGACGCTCGGGGCGGATGGTCGGTGGTCGGCGCTCGATGGGCGGCAGATCTATGCGCACGCGAAGACTGCCGGCTACCTCTACGAGGCTCGGCTGCGGGCCGAGCTGACGCGTGAGCTTGGCGTCGAGTGGACGCCGGTGCGGAACGGGATCGCGGATGTGGCCGGTGTGCCGCCGGCGGTGCTGCGGGCGTTCAGCCGGCGGCGGGTGGAGATCGAGGCCGAGATGGATCGACGCGGGACGCGGTCGGCGGCCGCGGCGCAGGTGGCGACGCTGGAGACTCGGCGGAGCAAGGACTACGGGTGACGCCGGAGCAGCTCGTGCCGGAGTGGCGGCGCCGGGCGGCGAGCTTGGGGCTGACGCCGGAGCAGGTTCGGCGGCTTGCGAGGCGCGGACGAGTGGCGGAACCGGTCCGGTGGGATGAGACGCGTGTCGCCGAGCGGCTTGCGGCGCCGGATGGCTTGACGCACCGACGGTCGACGTTCACGCGGCGTGACGTGATCCAGCGGGTGTGCGAGGAGCTTCCGGCGGGCGCGGCGGTGACTGCCGCTGAGATCGAGGACGTGGCGGATCGGTTCCTGCGGTCGGAGCGGGCGGTGGTGCTGGCGGTCGGGACGGCTCGGCCGGATGGGCTGCGCCGGAAGGACGGGCGGGTCGTGCCGCTCGTCGCCGACGAGCGCGTCTACTCGACGCCCGAGCTGCTCGCGCTGGAGAAGCGGGTGCTCGATCGCGCCGTTGGCGCCCAGGCGGCCGGCGTCGCCGTCGCTCCGGACGAGGTGGTCGAGCGGGCGATTCGCGAGCGCCCGACGATCGCCGGCGAGCAGGCGGAGATGGTGCGGCGGCTGACGCGCGGACGGCGACGGCGTGTCGGTCGTGGTCGGTCGTGCCGGGACTGGCAAGACGTTCGCGCTCGCCGCGGCTCGGGAGGCGTGGGAGCGGAGTGGCTATCGAGTTGCCGGCGCGGCGTTGAGCTGGCGTGCGGCGCGGGAGCTCGAGGACAGCGCCGGGATTCCGAGCACGAGTGTCGCGGCATTGCTGACGCAGCTCCGGGATCGACCGATGACCGCGTTGCCGCAGCGGAGCGTGCTCGTCGTTGACGAGGCGGGGATGGTCTCGACTCGGGAGCTCGCCGAGCTCGCCGACCGTGCGGCGCGGAACCGGGCGAAGCTGGTGCTGGTCGGTGATGACCGGCAGCTTCCGGAGCTCGAGGCCGGTGGCGCGTTCCGTGCGTTGGCGCGGCGGCTGCCGAGAATCGAGCTGACGGAGAATCGCCGGCAGGCGGCCGCCTGGGAGCGCGATGCGCTCGAGCTGCTGCGTGACGGTGACGCCGAGCGGGCGCTGCGGCTGTACGAGGATCGCGGGCGCGTTGTGGCCGGCGAGAGCGCTGACGACGTGCGGCGGAGCCTGGTCGCGGACTGGTGGGCTGCGCGTGACGGAGAGTCGCTGATGATCGCGTTCCGGCGGGTGGACGTGGCGGACCTGAACGGGCGGGCGCGGGCGCTGATGAAGGCGAGCGGACGGCTCGGGTCCGATGAGCTGGTCCTGCCGGGCGGCGCGTTCGCTGTCGGTGACCAGGTGCTGCTGCGCCGCAACGATCGGCGGCTCGGCGTTGCGAACGGCGAGCGTGGCGTGGTCGTGGCGCTCGACCAGGCGCGCGGTGGTCTCGTGGTCGACGTCGGGTCTCGCCGCGTCGCGTTGGATCGGGAGTACCTCGACCGGGGCGGGCCGGCACTGATGCACGGGTATGCGATCACCGGGCACAGCGCGCAGGGGCTCACGTGCGACCGGGCGTTCGTGCTGGTCACGAGCGAGGCATCGCGCGAGTGGTGCTACACGGCGCTGAGCCGTGGCCGGCAGGCCAACAGGATCTACGCCGTCGTGCCGGAACGCGAGCGGGACGAGTTCGCCCCGTCGGAGTCTCGGCGGCGCGATGGTCGGGACGTCCTGGCCGACGCGTTCGCTCGCTCGGACGCGCAGACGCTTGCGAGCGAGCGCGATCGTGGGATCGGCTTCGGGCGGTGACGTGGCAGCCGTCGATCGCACCCCGCTCTCGGAGCCGCTGCTGACCGCCGACGAGGTGGCGGAGCTGCTGCGGGTCCCGCGCTCGACCGTCTACGAGCTCACGCGCACGCGGCGGCTGCCGCACATCAAGGTCGGGCGGCGGACGCTGTTCGTGCGCCTTGACCTCGATGCGTGGGTCGTCGAGCAGCGGGTCACGCCGCGGCAGTGACGGGCGGCTCGATCGCGAAGGCGTCGGCGACGAGCGCGACCTCGTCCGGGCGCTCGACGTAGTGGAGGTAGCGCTGGGTCGTGGAGATCTGGGCGTGGCCCATCCACGCCTGGACCTTGAGGATGTCGGCCTTGGCGATCATGCGCGTGCCGAAGGTGTGGCGGAGGTCGTGGAAGCGGAGCGGCCGGAGGGCGGCGCGCGCGAGCGCGGCCTTGTACCGGCGGGAGAGGGCCGAACCGTCGAGGTAGCCGCCGGCGACGCCCGGGAACACGAGGTCGTCGTGGCCGGTCCAGTGCTCGCGATCGGCGAGACGGGCGAGGACCGTCGCGACGTCGGGTGCCATCGGGATCGAGCGGACGTGGCCGCTCTTGGGTGACGTGAGGCGGCCGCCGGCGAACGAGCCGCAGACGCGCACGCGGGAAGCGGTGAAGTCGACGTCGCGCCAGCGGAGCGCGATGAGCTCGCCGCGGCGCAGGCCGGTGAACGCGGCGGTGAGGAAGATCGCGGCGTCCTGCTCGGACTCGGCGGCGCGGACGAGCGCCCAGATCTCCTCCGGTGAGAAGACCTCGATCGTGGTCGTCGCGCGGAAGCGGGGCTTCTCGATGTCGGCCATCGGGTTGTAGCGGAGCTTGTGCACGCGGCGGGCTCGCTTCAGGACGCCGTTCAACATCGTGAGGATCTTGGCCTTCGAGCGGTTGCAGACCGTGAGCGTCGGCTTCCAGGCCTCGATGCGATCGGTGGTGAGGTCCTCGAGGCGCGAGCGGTCCGAAGGCCGGCAGCAGGTGCGCCCGGATGATCGAGCGGTAGTCGATGACCGTCGACGGCTTGCGGTCGAGGTCGAACTCGACGTAGCGCAGGTACTCGTCGCAGGCGTCGGCGAACGTGACGCCGGTGCGGACCATGCCCGGCAGCGTTCCCGCGCGCGCGTGCGCGAGGACGTCCTGAAGCCAGGCCTCGGCGGTGCGCTTCGTGAAGTAGCCGGCGGCCGGGCGGCCGCGCTCGGTCCACGCCGGCCCGATCGTCTTCTTGACCTGGCGGCCGTCCGGCAGGCGGTACTTCGCGCGCCACACAGGGCGCCGCTTGCCCTCGTACCGGAACACGTAGCCGGAGACCGGAGCCATCACAGCGCCCTAGCGATCTGGGCCGAAAACTCGCCCCCGCTCGGTACCTTTTTGGTACTCCGTCGACGGGCGTCGAACGACCCAGAAACACGAAAGGCCCGCAAATGCAGGCGCTTTCGGATGCCCCCGCCAGGAATCGAACCTGGAACCTTCGGATTAAGAGTCCGCTGCTCTGCCAGTTGAGCTACAAGGGCGCTGAGTGGTGCAGCAGTTTAGCCGCCGGACTTCTTGTTGTCCTTCTTGCCGGACGCCGTGGCGGTTGGCGTGGGCGTCGCGTTCTGGAGCTGGGTCGCGAGCGCCTGCTGCTTGGCCTGATCGATCTGGTCCTTGAGCGTGGCACGGTCGGCCGGATCGGCGAGGTCGAGCGCCTTCTGGCGCGCGAGGTCGCCCTTGCGGGTCTGGCCGGCGTCGTACGCGAGGACGGCGAGCGTGGCGAAGGTGCGGGACTTCGGGCGGTTCTCGGTGATGATCTCCTGCGCGGCGACGGCCTTGTCCGGCTCGTTCAGCGCTCCAGGGCTGTAGACCTTGATCATCACGCCGGCCGCGCCGTCGTCCGGCGGCTTCGGGTTCAGCGCGAGGTGCTTCTGCCAGTCCTCGTCGGCGATCTGCAATTGCGCCTTGCCGGCGTCGTTGAACTGCTGCGTGTTCTGATCGAAGAAGTTCTCACCGACGGCGGCCTGGTAGCGGGCGCGGGCGGCGTCGGCCCACAGCGTCGCGTCCTTGGGCGAGGCCACGGCGCGGGCCTGGGCCGCCTGGGCGCGCTTAAGGAACGTGTCGGCGCCGGTTCCGCTCGAGCCGCTCGAGCCCGTGATCGCGTCCACCAGACCGCCGCCGAGCCCTGCGCCGCCGATGCCGAACCCGATCAGGCCGACGCCCATCAGGAGCGCAAGCAGCAAATAGACGGCCTTGACGGTGTTGCGCCGGCCGGCACCTCTGAGGTCAAACAGCATTAGTCGTCGAGATCAGGGTCGTGCGTGTCGAGGTCGCCGTCGTCGGAGTCCGCCAGCTCGGCCTCATCACGAGCGCGGTTGCGCTCGACGCGACGGTCGACGAGTGCGGCTAAGAGGATAGAGCCCTCGAAGAGCACCACGAGCGGGAGCATCAGCATCAGCATCGTGACGGGGTCCTGCCCCGGCAGCAGCATGGCGACGACGGCGATCACGAGGATCGCGTAGCGGCGGTTCTTGCGCAGCTGCCGCGGCGTGACGATCCCGGTGCGCGTGACGGCGAGGATCCCGATGGGGACCTGGAACAGGCACCCCATCGCGATCAGGACCATGATCGAGAACTTGTAGTAGTCCCGCGCCTGCAGCAGGATGTCGAAGTTGTCGTCGTTGAAGTTCTGCAGGAAGTTGATCGCGTTCGGCAGGACCATGTAGTACGCGAACACGACACCGGCGATGAACAGGAACGGCACCATCAACATCAGCGGGAGCGCGATCGAGCGCTCGCGTGGCGAGAACGCCGGTAAGACGAACGCGTACGCCTGCCAGAGCAGGAACGGCAACGAGAGCAGCAGCGCCGCGTAGCCGACGACCTTGAAGGTGACCGTGAACGGCTCGCCGACGCCGAGCGTCACGGGCCGGCGACCGGTTGCCTTCGGCGCCGCCGCGGCGGTCAACGCAGCCTGCTTGGACAAAGACGCGAACTGCGACTGCAGCGCCGGGCTCACGTCGTCCGATCGGGCCATCTCACGGCTGACGATCGCCAGCTGCAGGCTCAGCTGCTTCAGCGACTGCTGGAACGCCGCGGACTGCTCAAGTGGATCCTGACTGTTCTTATGGACTGTCGCCTTCTGGAGCGGCCGGTCCATGATGTCCAGGATCCGGTCGTTCTGCCAGAAGCAGATCGCGAACGCCCCGCAGAAGATGACGATGCAGATGATGATCCGGGACCGGAGCTCGTCGAGATGCTCGACGAGGCTGAGACGGTCGTCGTGCGAGATCGGCCGCAGTGCGGTGGTCATTGCCCGATGCGGCCGGCGACGCTAAGTGCGCGTGCGCTCGGACACAACCTCGCCGTCCACCGGCGCGGCGGGATCCTGGTCCGGGCGGCCCAGCGCAGCGTTCGCCTGAGCGGTCTGCTCGTCGGCGTCGTCGTCGTCGTCGTCCTTCCCGCCCTTGCCCGTGACCGAGTCGCGGAACTCGCGCATACCCGAGCCGAGCTGCTTCCCGAGGCCCGGCAGGCGCTTCGGCCCGAAGATGAGGAGAACGATCACCAGAACGATGATCAGCTCTGTGGGTCCGATGCTGTTGAACACGTTCAGATCCTTTGTGACGAGGCTTGGACAGGGTAGCGGCCCAGACGTTCGTCCATCTACTCAACTTCCTCTGTGGACGGCCGATTCTAGGGTCACGATGAGCCAGCAGCCCTCCAACAACGGCCAGTACGTCCGCCGCGTGGTCCTCCCTTCGGGCCGTGCGATCGAGGTCGTGTATTTCGAGACTCTGGCTGACGAAGGCATCGCCGCGGCGATCCCCGCCGCTGCTGCCCCTGTCCGCGATCTGCACCTCTGCCCCGAGTGCGACCGGGACCTCGTGTACCCGGTCGAGTGGGAGGAGACCTCCCCCACGCACTGGGAGGTACTGCTGCGGTGCCCCAACTGCGAGTGGAGCGAGGTCGACGTGTTCGACCAGCCCACCGTCGACCGCTTCGACGAGAAGCTCGACATCGGTACCGAGATCCTGATCCGCGACCTCAAGCGCCTCCAGCAGGCCAACATGGAGGACGAGATCGAGGTCTTCGTGAAGGCGCTGGACGCCGGCGCCATCCTGCCGGAAGACTTCAGCTAGCTAGCTGTACCGGTCGACGACACCGTCGGCCACCAGCTCCAGCGCCCCCTGCTGTGCCTCTGGCAGCACCGGGAGGTCGGCCTTCGCGTCGGCAACGATCCCCAGCGCCGTCTCGCGTGCGTCTTCGAGGACGCCGGTCGCCGCGATCGCATCGCACAGCCGTTCCGCCTGCTCGGGCGTACGCACGGCGCGCAGGTCGAGCGAGTGCAGCCCCGGATCCCGCTCACGGGCGAGGATCAGCGGCAGCGTGACCGTCCCGTCGAGCAGGTCCGTGCCGCGGTGCTTGCCGGTGCGCTCGGCCGGGCCTGAGACGTCGAGCACATCGTCGAGCATCTGGAACGCGAGACCGATCCGGCGGCCGAAGCGGCCGAGCACGTCCACCGGCGCGGTGCCCTCGAGCGCGCCGAGCTCGCACGCGGCCTGGAACAGCCGCGCGGTCTTGAGATCGCAGCGCTGCTCATAGCGTTCGCGCGAGACACCGACGTTCCAGGCATCCTCGCGCTGCAGGAGCTCGCCGTCGGCCAGTGCCGATGACGCATCGGACAGGATCCGCACCGAATGCGGGATGCCGTTGCGGGCGAGCTCGGCGAACGCGCGCGAGAACAGCAGGTCGCCGGTGGCGGTGGCGATCGCGCGGCCGGCGGCGGCGACGACCGTCGGGCGGCCGCGGCGCAGCTCGGCGGCGTCGAGCACGTCGTCGTGGACGAGCGTCGCGGAGTGGATCAGCTCGACCGCGACCATCGCCCGCATCACCCGCTCGGGGTGCGCCGGGGCCGGCCCGGCGGCGAGCAGCACGAGCAGCGGCCGCAGGCGCTTGCCGCCGGCGGCGATCGTGGCGCTCGCGTGCTCGGCCAGCACGGGGCCGTGCGAGTGCGAGATCTCCTGCAGGCGCTCCTCGAGCTGGTCCATCAGCTCGGGCACGTGCGCGCCGCCGGCGGCGATGACGGCCGCGACGGCCTCCGCGCTCGCCATCAGGCGACCGTCCCCGAGTGCAGCGCGATGATGCCGCCGGCGGTGAGGATCCAGCGCACGTCGCGCAGCCCGAGGCCGTGCATCTGCGCCCCGAGCTCACGCGGGCCGGGAAAGCGCTTGACCGAGTTGGGCAGATACGAGTACGCCTGGTCCTCGCCGGTGACGCGTCCGAGCAGTGGCACGATGCGATCGAACCAGAGCGAGAAGAAGGTTGACAAGGGGGGCTTGGTCGGCGTCGTGATCTCGAGCACCACGACACGGCCGCCCGGGCGCACCACGCGCACCATCTCGGACAGGCCACCGCGCAGGTCGGAGAAGTTGCGGGCGCCGAAGCCGACCGTCGCCGCGTCGAACGCGTCGTCCGGATACGGGAGCGCGAGCGCGTTGGCCTGCTCCCAGCGGACGTCGCGGTTCTTCACGCGGGCCCGTTCCAGCATGCCCTCCGAGAAGTCCGAGCCGACGACCTCGCCGCCGCGTCGGGCCAGCGCGATCGCCAGGTCGCCCGTACCGGTCGCGACGTCGAGCGCGCGCGAGCCCGGGCCGACGCGAGCCAGATCCGCCGCCCGCTCACGCCAGCGGTGATGGAGCCCGGCCGTCATGACCGAGTTCATGACGTCGTAGACCCCCGCGATGCGATCGAACATCGCGCGGACCTGCCCTTCCTCGAGCGTCCCGGTGGCGGTCAGTTGCCTTCGCTGCCGTCGAGCTGGGAGAGGAAGGCGACAAGGTCGTTCTTCTTCTGCTCGGGCAGCCCCCGATACGACGGCATCGGAGCCGTCGGGTTCTCGAGCGTCCGCCGGATGGCGGCCGCCGGCAATCGGTTGCCGATCTCGGTCAGGTTCGGGCCCGGGCCGCCGTTGCCGTTCTCGCCGATCTTGTGGCACGCCAGACAGCCGGATTGCGCGGCGACCAGCTTTCCCGGCTCGTACTGCGGCGCGACCTTGTACTCGATCTCGTTCGGCGAGCCCGCATTGGCGCCGAGAAAGGTCAGGTACGCCATCGCGCCGATCACGGCGATGCCGGTGAACGTGGCGATCGGCCGCCGCTCGGGTCGCCGCTCGGGCGAGCGGTCGATGAACGGCAGCATGATGATCAGGATCATGCAGAGCGTCGGGATCCCGATCGTGGCGAGCGGTGTGAGCTCCGGCGGCTTGATGACGCGCAGCAGCTCGAACAGGAAGAAGAAGTACCACTCCGGCCGCGGCACGTACGTGGTCGTCGTCGGGTCGGCCTTCGGGCCGAGCTCGGCGCCCAGCACGATCGACAGCACGGCGATCAGGAGCACCACGATCGCGGCCATCATGCTGTCCTTGGCGACCGCGTAGGGGTAGAACGGCTTCCCCTTCGACTTCAGGATGTAGTAGTCGCGGAGGTACGCCTCCTTCTCCGCCTGGTTCATCTCAGACCTTGTCCTCGACGAGATCGTCGTCGACCGGGACCTTCTGCCACGGCGGCGCCGTGGTCCCCAGCCGGGTGACGAGGTAGATGTGCGCGCCGATCATCGCGGCGATCAAGCCGGGGATGAGCAGCATGTGGATCGCATAGAAGCGCGACAAAGTCGTCGCTCCGAACTCCGCCCCTCCACGCAGGAAATCACCCAGGAACGGGCCGACGACCGGGCCTGACGCGGTGATGTTCGCCGCCACGATCGTCGCCCAGTAGGAGCGCTGGTCGAACGGCAGCAGATAGCCGGTGAGCGCCATCACGAACGTGAGCAGCAGCAGCACGAAGCCGATGATCCAGTTGAGCTCGCGCGGGTACTTGTAGGCGCCGAAGAAGAACACGCGGCCCATGTGCAGGAAGATGAGGATGACCATCATGGTCGACCCCCACTTGTGCATCCCGCGCACGAACTCGCCGAGGAAGACGTCGTTGGTGATATGGCGGGCCGACTCGTACGCGTCGGTGACCGATGGCGTGTAGTACATCGCCAGGAACACGCCGGTCACGGCCTGGGACAGGAAGGCGAACATCGTCGCCGACCCCAACGTGTAGAACCAGTTCGTCCCCTTCGGCACCTTCCGGAACATCACCCACCGGAGCGCACCGGACAGCGAGGTGCGCTCGTCGATCCAGTCGACGGCCGAGATCCCGCCTTCCTTCGCGAGGTCGAGCGGACGCGCCTGCTCGGTCTCGTGCGGCCGCTTGGGCCGGGGGTTCAGCGTCTTCGGGATCGGCGGGACGGGAAGCTTGGGCATCGTCTAGTTCGGCTGTGACGCCATCTTCGGGGTCGAGAAGCGGCCGGGGTACAGGTACTGCCCGATCCCGTCCAGGTCCTGCCCGGGATCGCGGTAGCTCGGGAAGCGCTCGAACTCGGAGTTGACCGAGTAGCGCGGCCCGATCTCGAGCTGCCCGTCGCGCACGCGGACGTAGAAACGGTCGAGCGGGCGCACCGGCGGCCCGCCGTCGACCTTGCCGGTGAAGTCGTACACGCCACCGTGGCACGGGCAGATGAAGCGCTCCGACGCGGCAACGAAGCGGACCGGGCAGCCCAGGTGCATGCAGCGCGTGGACAGCGCCACGAAGTCGCCGCCCCGCTCGTCGGCGTACGGGATGTTCGGATCCTTGTCGCCGTCGATCTTCGGGTTGTGGGCGCGGATGTAGACGGTGGACTTGCCGACCTCGCCGATGCCCGGGACCGTGGTGATGACGCGCGGCAGGTAGGTGTCGTCCGGGAACTGGTCGGGCGGGCCGACGGCCTCCCAGCGCACCGGCGGCCGCTCGAACACCGCAGAGCCGATCGCGAAGCCCAGCGCCGGGAGCGTGAACGTCATGACGGCGACGCCGCCGGCGACCTGCACCGTCAACCCCATCATGCGCCGGCGCGTGACGGTCTCGCCCTCGAAGGCGCCCGGGATCAGGCGCTCGGACGTGTACTTCGGCTTTGGTGGCTTGCGACGGGGGGCAGGCACTGAGAGTCCGAACGATATCGACCCGAGGCCGGCGAGCGGCCGGTCGCTGGAGTTACCCGGCGCCGCGCCACGCGGCCTTGACGGCCTCGTGGTCCGCGGGCGGACCGTCGCCCACCGCGCGCGCCCCGGCCTCCCAAACCGCAGCGGCGCGCTCGGGGTCGCCTTCGGCGTGGGCCTGGGCGGCGAGCGAGATCACGTCGGCGAGCTCTCCGACCGCCTGGAGGTCGCCGAGCTCGGCCAGCCGGGCCAGCCCGAGCGCGTACAGGCGATCGCCGGCGAGCAGCGACAGATCCGGGTCCGCCGGCGTCACGACACGCCCGGACCGGTAGTGCAGGAGGTAGCCCTCGTGGATCTCCTCGACGAGCAGCGCGTAGTCGTCCTCGTGGCCGGCGGCGCGGGTGCCGTCGGCGGCGACGGCGCCGTAGTGCCCGCCGTCGGACGCCGCGGACAGCTCGTCGGCGAGCAGCCCGCCTCGGGCGCGCACGTCGCTGGCGAGCCGGTCGAGCACGCTCATCGGGCAACCCCGCGATGTTCGCGCAGCGAACTCGCAAGGCCAGGCTTGCTTGGCCCGATCTCCGCGAACGCCGCGGCGGCGGCCTCGACGGTGCGAGTGATGTGCTCGCTGGTGTGGGCGAGCGACGGGAACCAGGCCTCGAACTGCGACGGCGGCGGGTACACACCGCGCGCCAGCAGCGCCCGGCACCAGGCGCCGTAGGCCTCGGTGTCGCAGGCGGCCGCGCCCGCGTAGTCGGTCGGCGCCTCGGCGGCGAAGAAGACGGTCAGCAGCCCGGTCGTGTGCGTGACCGACACCGGGCGGTCGGCGGCGGCCTCGCGCAGCCCATCGGCGAGGGCGGCGGTCGTCGTCGACAGCGTCAGGTACGCCTCCTCGTCGAGCAGCGACAGCGTCGCGCAACCCGCAGCCACGGCGAGCGGATTGCCGCTCAGCGTGCCGGCCTGGTAGACGTCGCCGGCCGGGGCGATCCGCTCCATCAGCGCCACCGAGCCGCCGTACGCGGCGGCGGGCAGCCCGCCGCCGAGGATCTTGCCCATGATCGTCAGGTCGGGCGAGACGCCGGTCAGCTCCTGCGCGCCGCCCGGGGCGATCCGGAAGCCGGTGATGACCTCGTCGAACACGAGCAGCGCGCCGTGCTCGGTCGCCAACTCGCGCAGGAGCTCGAGGAAGCCGCAGCCGGGAGGGACGAGCCCCATGTTGGCCGGGTACGGCTCGCACAGGACGGCCGCGAGCTCGTGCTCGGCGAACGCGGCGCGCACCGCCTCCGCGTCGTTCCATGGGACCACCACGGTGTCCGCCGCGGCCGACGCCGGCACGCCCGGCGAGGCCGGGATGCCCTGCGTGGCGAGGCCGGAGCCCGCCTCGGCGAGCAGCCCGTCGACGTGGCCGTGGTAGGCGCCGGCGAACTTGAGCAGCTTGTCGCGGCCGGTCGCGGCGCGTGCGAGCCGGATCGCGCTCATCGTGGCTTCGGTGCCCGAGGACGTCATCCGCAGCATGTCGACGGCGGGCATACGCGAGCACACGAGGTCGGCGAGCTCGACTTCGGCGGCGGTCGGCGCGCCGAACGTCGTTCCCTTCGCCGCGGCTTCGTTCACCGCCTCGACCACCGCCGGCGGCGCGTGGCCGTGGATCAGCGGCCCCCACGAGCAGACGTAGTCGACGTACGTGTTGCCGTCGACGTCGAAGATCTCGGCGCCCTCGGCACGGTCGATGAAGATCGGGTCGCGGCCGATCGAGCGCATTGCCCGCACCGGCGAGTTCACGCCACCCGGGAGGACGTGCAGCGCGCGCCGATAGAGCTCCGCCGATCGGACGTCGGAGAGCGAGGTGGTCAGGCCCGCTCCTCCTCCCAGCGGCGGAAGTCGTCTGTGAAATAGAGCATCCGGACCTTCTTGAACTCGGTCGAGGAGTACAGCGTCGCGCGCTCGCTAATGCCCGTCGTCTCCGCGATCGAATCGAGAATCGCGTCGCATTCCTCCTTCGAGCGACCGTGGGCCATCGTGAAGACCGAGTACGGCCAGTCCGGATAGGTGGGCCGCTGGTAGCAGTGCGAGACGCCGCGGAACGCCGCCATCCGCCTGCCGGTCGCCAACACGTCGTCCTCGGGCACCTTCCACACGCCCATGCCGTTGGCGCTGAAGCCGGCGCGGCGGTGGAACAGGATCGCGGCGACACGGCGCAGGCCTTCACGCTCGCGCAGCGACTGCAGGCGCGCGAGCACCTCCTCCTGCGAGGTCCCGAGCCGCTCGGCGGCCGGCGCGTACGGCTCCGGGATCACCGGCATCGGGCCCTGGGTCGCGCGGATCGTCTCGACGTCGATCTCCGAGAGCTCGATCGGGTCGAGCTCGCGCGGCTCGACGGCCTCACCGGCCGCGGCGAGCGCGTCGGTCCCGGCCTCCATCTCGAGCTCCATGCGGATCTTGAACAGCTTCAGCGTCGGGAGCTGGCGGATCGACTGCGCTCCGGTCTCGGCGGCCAGCACGTCGAGCGTGCCCTGCAGGCCCAGTTTCGACCCCGGCTCGGTGGCGATGGTGAACCACAGGTTGAAGTCGTGGTTGCGGAGGTAGTTGTGGGTGACGCCCGGGTGCGCGTTGATGATCTTGGCGGCGCGATGCGGGTGCTCAGCGTCGACCTTCGCGGCCACGAGCATCGATTGGTAGCCGAGCGCGCGCGTGTCGAAGATCGGCGTGATCTCGCGGATGATCCGCTTGTCGAGCAGGCGCTGGACGCGGGTCATCACCTCGGCCTCGGAGATGCCGGCGAGCCCGGCGACATGCGCGAACGGCTGGCGGCAGAGGTCGAAGCTCCCCTGCATCAGGTTCAGCAGCTTCTTGTCGACCTCGTCGAGCGGGATCGCCGCGCCGTCCCGGCGCGACCGGATCTTCATGCCAGCCATCGGGCGACGTCCTTAGCGTGGTAGGTGATCACGATGTCGGCGCCGGCGCGGCGGATGCCGGTGAGCGTCTCGAGGACGGCCGCGCGCTCGTCGAGCAGCCCTTGGGCGGCGGCGGCCTTGACCATCGCGTACTCACCACTGACGTTGTAGGCCGCGACCGGCAGATCGGTGCTCTCGCGCACGCGGCGGATGACGTCCAGATACGGGAGCGCGGGCTTGACCATCACGATGTCGGCACCTTCGGCAGCATCGAGCGCCACCTCGCGCAGCGCCTCGCGGGCGTTGGCCGGATCCATCTGGTAGCCGCGGCGGTCGCCCTCCTGCGGCGCCGAGTCAGCCGCTTCACGGAACGGCCCGTAGAAGGCGGACGCGAACTTCGCGCTGTAGGCGACGATCGGCGTCTCGGCCAGGCCGTGGTCGTCGAGCGCGGCGCGCAGCGCTCCCACGCGGCCGTCCATCATGTCGCTGGGCGCGACGGCGTCGGCGCCGGCCTCGGCCTGCGATACGGCGGTGCGCGCCAGGAGCTCGAGCGTCGCGTCGTTGTCGACGACGCCGTCCGGCCGCAGCACGCCGCAGTGGCCGTGGCTCGTGTACTCGCACAGGCACAGGTCGGTGATCACCAGCAGATCGGGATGCGCGGCCTTGATCGCCCGCGTCGCGAGCTGGATGACGCCCTCGTCGTCCCATGCGCCGGAGCCCTGCTCGTCCTTGTGCGCGGGCAGCCCGAAGAGCAGCACACCGGGAATCCCGAGCGCGGCGGCTTCGCCGGCCTCCTCGACCGCGCCGTCGATCGAGAGGTGATCAATGCCGGGCATGGTCGGGATCGGGGTCCGGCGCTCGGAGCCCGCGACGACGAACATCGGGTAGATCAGGTGGTCGACCGACAGCTCGGTCTCGCGCACCAGGCCGCGCAACAGGCCGGTGCGGCGGAGGCGCCGGAGACGGGTGGCGGGGAAGCTCACAAACAGCGACTATAGGGTTTCGCCCTCCGGTCGCCGGAAACCCCGCCGGGTGTCAGCCGAACCGCCGCAGCGCGATTCGCGCCAGGACCCAGAAGCCGACGGTCAATCCGAGCAGGTGCACTATCGGCAGTAGTAGCTCGCCCCCGTTGATGGCCCCGTCGAGCGCCCGCAGCGCCGGCTTGAACGGGAACAGGCCGGACACGAAGTTGACGACGTCGTAGAGCGCGGGGCTCACGCTCCCGGACGGGACGAGCGCCAGGAACACGATCGGGAGCGCGAGTAGGAAGGCCAGCAGCGACGCGGCGCGGACCTCGCGCGTGAGGCCTCCGATCGCCACGCCCATGGCGGCGAAGCCGAGCGCGCCGCCGGTCAGCGCCGCCAGCCACGCGGGGATCCGGCTCCAGTCGAGCCCGACGAACGCCGCCAGCCCGAACAGCATCACCAGCGTCACCGCGAGCGCGCACAACGCGCTCAGCACGACCTTCTCGGTGAGCAGCGCGCTGCGCGACACCAACCCGCGCACGAGCCGGCCGAACGCCTGCTCCTCGCGCTCGAGCGCGAGCAGGCCGGCCGCGAGCAGAACGGTGACGAACATCAGCGAGACGGCGACCGCCACGGCCACCGCGAACGAGTCGAGCGACGTCCGGCTGCCGTTCACGATCGTCTTCTTGATCTGCACCGGCGAGCCGATCGAGGCGAGGATGGGCTTCGAAACGTCGAGGTTGTCGGCGGCCAGGCGGGCGAAGCGCGAGACCTGCTCCAACGCCACGCGCTCGCTGGAGTCCTGCGGCAGCGTCGCGGCGACCCCGTCGACGATCGCGTGCGCCTTCTGGAGGCCGAGGATGTTGATGTCGCCGACCAGTGGGAGCGACACGTCGCCGCCGCGGACGATGGTGTCGATGTAGCCGGCCGACGCGCGCAGCACGGTGTCCGACAGCGCCTTGTTGGCCTCGGCCAGCCGCGCCTCGATCGTCGACTCGACGAAGCGGCGCTTCACCGGGTCCTCGGCGTTGTAGTAGACCTCGACCGTCGGCGCCGTGCCGCCGCCCAGGCCGAGCATCGCGCGCAGCCGCTTCGTCGCGTCCTCCGGGATCACCAGCGCGCCCAGCACCTCACCGGACCGCACCTTCGCGATCGCCTCCTCGCGACTGTGCACGGTCACCGGCTCGATCGAGTCGAACAGCCGGCCGGCATAGTCCTTGACGTCGAGCGTGCGACCGCCGACGCGGAACTGGCTGTCCCCGCTCGGAACCAGGTTGGCGAACGCGACCTTCGGCTTGTCCGGGCCGCCGGAGAGCGCGAGCCCGAACAGCACGGCGATCACGATCGGGTAGATCACGAGCAGCGCGACCAGGAGCGGCGAGCGGCGCAGGATCTGCAGGTCCTTGAGGAAGAGCCAGCGCATCAGTGGCCTTTCTCATGGAGAAAGCGGACGAACGCGGTCTCGAAGTCGGGCACCGCGGCGTCGCCGCCCGTGGCCGTCTCGAGCTGCGCGGGCGTGCCGGTGAACAGCAGCTCGCCGTCGGCCAACACGAGCAGGCGATCGGCCTGCCGCTCGGCCTCGCCGACGTCGTGCGTGGAGAAGAGCACGGTCGTGCCGAGCTCGTTGAGGAAGTCCCACAGCCGCTCCCGCTGGCGCGGATCGAGCGAGGCCGACGGCTCGTCGAGCAGGAGCACGGCCGGATCGCCGAGCAGGCCGATCGCGATGTTGACCCGCTGGCGATTGCCGCCCGAGAGCTTGCTCACCTCGTCGTCGGCGCGCTCGCCGAGCGCGGTCTGCTCGAGCATCCGGACGACGGTCCGCTCGACGTCCGCCACCTTCTCCAGCCGCGCGAACAGGCGCAGGTTCTCCGCCACCGACAGCTTCGAGTACAGCGCAGGGTGCTGCGGGACCCAGCCGATCGGGCCATCGTGGGTGATCGCGCCCGCCGACGGTTTCAGCGCGCCGGCGAGGATCTGCAGGAGCGTCGTCTTGCCGGCGCCGTTCGGGCCGATCACCGCGACCCGCTCGCCGTCGGCGACCTCGAAGGAGACCGCCCGCAGCGCGTCGCGGTCGCCGTAGCGCATCGATATGGACTCCGCGCGCATTAGTGACGCCGCCCGGTGGCGTCGAACGACCGAATCACGCCACTACCCGGGCGCGGTCGACGCGGCGGCCGCCTCGGCGTCAGGCCCGCCGAGCTCGGTTCCGCACGACGGGCAGGTGGTGTCGGCGTCCGTGCACGGCGCGCCGCATTCCGGGCACGGCCGCACGTGGGTCACGGGCAGCTCGTAGCGGTCCGGCTCGGTCGCGGTCGGCAGGTCCCAGGGCTCGAACCGCAGGTTCTGGCGGAAATAGTCCACGCTCTCGCGCACCACGGCGGCGATCGGCAGCGCGATGAACGCGCCGATGAAGCCGTACAGCTGGCCGCCGAGGAGCAGCGCGAAGATCACCAGCAGCGGGTTGATGCGCAGCGCCTGACCGAACACGTTCGGCGCGACGACGTGCCCCTCGAGCTGCTGCAGGCCGGTGAAGGCGATCGTCAGCCACAGCGCATCGATCGGCTCGCCGCTGAACAGCGCGATCAGGACCGGCGGAGCGGCGCCGATCGCCGGGCCGATGTACGGGATCAGCTCGGCGAACGCGTACCAGGCGCCGAACGCGAGCGCGTACGTCTTCCCGTCGGGAAAGATGCCCAGCGATCCAAGGATCCACAGCAGCACGCCCGCGCTCGTGCCCATGATCAGCGAGAACAACAGCTGGCCGCGCACATAGCCGATCACCGCGCGTTGCACGCGGGCGGGATAGTCGTCGTCCGAGCCCGCGCGGCGGGGCACCACCGAGCGCAGGTACGCCCCCATCCGCTCGCCGTACAGGAGCATGTAGACGCTGATCACGATCACCAGGATCAGCGCCAGCGAGGCCTCGACGAACGTGCGCAGCGCGTCCTGGGTGAACGTCAGCAGGTCGCCCGACCCCTTCGAGAGGTTGTTACCGAGCGTGCCGAGCGCCGTCTGGCCCTCCTCGGAGATCTGCACGTCGATGCCGTTGTGGTCGAGCCACGTCTGGAAGTCGGCGAGCGAGGAGTTCGCGTCGTCGACCAGGTGGGGGACGTTGTCGCGGAACGCCGACACCTGGTCGGTGACCGGGTTGGCGAGGATCACTCCCGCGAGCACGAGCGCGCCGACCAGCGCGAGCATCACGATCACCACCGCGATGCCGCGCGGGACGTGCGCCCGCCGCAGGAGCGTGACGAACGGGTTCAGCAGCAGCGCGACGAGCGCGCCGATCACGAACAACAGCAGGACCGGCCCCGCCGCCCGCAGCACCGCCCACAGGAACAGGACCGCGAGCGGGAGCAAGACCAGCTGGATCCACCGGGGGACGATCACACGCTGATCCGGCATAACAGAGATCGTATGCGGCTTGCTCGCACTCGCAAGCTCGCGCGAGCGCCTTAGCATGCGGACCGTTGACGTCCATCCTGTTCATCGGTGACGTGGTCGCGCGGGCCGGGCGGAGGCTCGTGCGCGAGCTCGTCCCAGACCTGCGGGAGGAGCTGGAGCTCGACTTCGTCGTCGCCAACGGGGAGAACGCCTCGGGCGGCGTCGGCATCACGCCCAAGCACGCCGACGAGCTGTTCGCGGCGGGGGTCGACGTCGTCACGCTGGGCAACCACACCTACCGCCATCGCGAGGTGTGGCCGTATCTCGACGAGCAGCCGAACATCCTGCGGCCGGCGAACTTCCTGCGCACCCAGCCCGGCCACGGGACGTGCGTGTTCGAGCGCGACGGCGCGTCTCTGGGCGTCGTCAACCTCAGCGGCAACCTGTACATGCAGGCCGGCGAGCCGGCGCTGGTGGCGATCGACGGCGCGCTGCGCGAGGTCGCGGACGCCGACCATGTGCTCGTCGACATGCACGCCGAGGCGACGAGCGAGAAGATCGCGCTCGGCTGGTATCTCGACGGCAAGGTCACCGCGGTCGTCGGCACCCACACGCACGTGCCGACCGCGGATGCCCGCGTGCTCCCCGGCGGCACGGCCTACATCACCGACGTCGGGATGACCGGCGCGCGTGGCGGGGTGATCGGCGTGCGCCGCGAGCAGTCGATCACGATGATGCGCACCCACATGCCGCAGCGCTTCGACGCCGCCGACGAGGACCCGTGGATGAACGCGGTCGTCGTGCGCGCGAACGGCCGCGGCGCCGACGCGATCGAGCAGCTGCTCAGACCTGGAAGTGCTGCGTGATCATCGGGACGACGTCGCGCAGCGCCCACTGCTCGCGCGCGTCCGCCCGTTCCGGCCCGGTGCCGCACCACAGCAGCGAGCCGAGCGAGTCGTTGGCGTGCAGCGAGCCGTGCGATCCGCCGCCGACGTGGTGTGCGCCGCCCCAGTCCAGGAACTCGTAACCCGGCCGCGCCGACGCTAGCACCTCACCCGAGGTGCGCGCACGCAGCGCCGACCACGCGCGCGCGAGCGCGTCCGGGTACGTGGCCGAGCGCAGCTTGCCGTCGCGTTCCTGCAGGGCGAGCAGGTCGAGATCGCCCTCGACGTGCCAGCGCCCGCCGCGCGTGTCCTCGAGGTCGCCGCCGGGCGTGAACCGCAGCTCCTTGACCTTGCCGCCGCGCTTGCCGCGGATCGAGCCCTCGCCGTCGGGGTGGTCGGTCATGGTCAGCACGACGTCGACGCCCTCGAGCTCGAGCAGCGTGTCCGCGATCCGCGGCATCAGCCTGCGCCGCCGGTCGCGGTCGAGCACGTACACCTGCGCGGCGCGTGAGTTCGGGCAGACCGCGATCTCCGACTCCTCGCCGCGGGCACGGCCGGCGGGGAGCACGCGGTAGTCGGCGAACGCGCTGAACAGATCGATCTCCGCCTCCACACGCGACTGCGAATGGTCCGAGCAGACGATCACGGCGTGGTCGTCGAGGAAAGCGTCGGGCCCACCGCCGGCCGCCATCAGCCGCTCGAGCTGCTTGTCGGCGGCGGCGAGCGAGTCGACCTGTGCGAACGGCCCGTTCTTGTGCGAGTGCGTGTCGTTGTCGGGGAGCGAGAAGAGCAGGAAGTCGAACAGGTCGTGCTCGACCATGTACTCGCCGACGCAGCCGGTGTGCTGGTCGCGGATCCCCGGCAGGCCGAGCTGCGACCGGCACGGCGTGCGGTGCGAAGCGAAGATGTCCGCGTAGAAGAGCTCGCGCGGGCCGTACACCGCGTGGCGGAAGATCTGGCCCGCGATCCGCGTTAGCGCGGTGTCGCCCGACACCTCGTGGCGGTAGCGGCCGCGGTACATCAGGTAGGTCGTCCCAGCGGTGCGCACATTCGCGTCGTCGAGCTTCTCGAACACCGTCTCGACCGACTTCGAGAGATGCTCGAGGTTCATGTTGTAGATCGTGTCGGTGAGCGACTGCTTGAGCCCGAACGCCTGGCTGGCGCGGAAGCTCGTCCCGTACTCGATGTAGCGCTGCTCGCCGCGGTGGTACCAGTTCATGGCCGGGATCTCGTGCTCCTCCGGCCCGGTGCCGGTGGCGATGCTGGCGGCACACACGGGCGTGACCGACGGGAACGCCGCCACGCAGTCGTCGACGTGCTGGCCGCGCTCCAGCAACAGCTCGAGCGTCGGCGCGCGCCCGGCCCCGACGACGCGCTCGAGCATCGCCGGCTTCATCGCGTCGATGACGACGAGGACGAGCTTCTTCACCGGCAGATGATCGATCTCGTGGCCCACGTGCCCGCATGGCCGCGTACCGTGGATGCAGGGCGGTGCCCGCGCGATCGGCACAGTGGCAGAGCCACGGGCCGATCAAGTGGGTGCCGATCCTGCGCCGCGGGACGCGCCCAGGCGGGTGCGTGGGTCGCGGGATCGGTCATCTCAAAATTCTGAGTCCGGCGTACTTCTCACCGGAGCGGCGGCGACCGCCGGAGAGCAGCCACGCGAGTCCGCCGATCACGAACAGTGCCAGCGGCGGGAAGAGCACCGAGACACCCGCGGAGGCTCCGGCCGCGCCTTCCCCGTACAGCGGAAGCACGCTCGCGGCCTCGGGGTCGAGCCGCCGGCGCACGCGGGTGAACAGCGACAGCGCCGCGAAGTACCCGAGCGCGGCGCAGGCGACGCCGACGACGACGCCGGGCGCGATGTTGTAGTCGTGGTCGGCGAGCGAGCCGGCCGCATAGAGCGCGCCAAGGACGATCGAGATCCCGAGCAGCAGGTAGCCGACGTTGGTGCGCCGCCCGGCGTACTGGACCCCAGCCAGCACGACGACGGCCCCGGCCAGGAACGGCCACTGTTCCAGGAACACGAAGTCGGTCCCGTCGAAGTCCAGCCCGAGGTTCGCCGCCGCGAGCGCGCCGACGAGAATCAGAGGGAGAAGCGGGCGGATGCCGAACGCCGCAGCAATGCCGGCTCCCTGGAGGAGATCGAGCACGAAGTCCACAGCAGCGTGCGACGATAGCTCACTCGATGGCACGAGATGACACCCCCAAGCGCTCGGGTGCGCGGGACCTCGAGCGCTACGCCGGGCTGTTCGCAAAGCGCACGCAGGCGATGAAGTCGTCGGCGATGCGCGACCTCATGGCGGTCACCGCTCGCCCCGAGATCATCTCGCTCGCGGGCGGCCTTCCCGACACGTCGACGTTCCCGGCCGAGGACTTCGCGGCGCTGATGGCGCGTGTCGCCGTCGACGCCTCTGCGCGCGCCTTGCAGTACGGGCCGACCGAGGGCCTCGACGACGTCAAGGAGTGCATCGTGAAGGTCATGGCCGCCGAGGGCATGCACGTCGAGATCGAGGACCTGCTCGTCACCGCCGGCGGCCAGCAGGTGATCGACCTCGTGTGCAAGACGCTGATCGATCCCGGCGACGTTGTGATCGCGGAGGCGCCGACGTATCCCGGCGCCGTTCCGGTGTTCGTCTCCTACCAGGCCGACGTCGTGCAGATCGAGATGGACGAGCACGGCATGCGCACCGACGTGCTGGTGGCCGAGCTCGAGCGACTGGACCGCGAGGGGCGCGTGCCGAAGTTCATCTACACGGTGCCGTCGTTCCACAACCCGGCGGGCCTGACACTGGCGCTCGAGCGACGGCGCGAGCTCGTGAAGCTCGCCCACGAGCGCGAGCTGCTGATCCTCGAGGACAACCCGTACGGCCTGCTGCGCTACGAGGGCGAGCCGCTGCCGACGCTCTACTCGCTCGACGGCGGCGAGTACGTGATCTATCTCGGCACGTTCTCGAAGATCCTCTCCCCCGGGCTGCGGCTCGGCTGGGCGGCGGCACCGCGGCCGGTGCTGGAGAAGCTCAACCTCGGCAAGGGCGGCGTCGACCTGTGCTCGTCGACGCTGTCCCAGCAGTTCGTCGCGACCTACTTCGCCGAGCGCGACTGGCGCGCCTACCTGCGGACGCTGGTCGACCTCTACCGCCGCCGCCGCGACGTGATGCTCGAGGCGCTCGCCGAGCACTTCCCGCACGAGGCGACGTGGACACACCCCGGCGGCGGCCTGTTCATCTGGGCGCGGCTGCCGGAGTTCATCGATACCACCGACCTTCTCGCGCGCGCGCTGCGCGAGAACGTCGCGTTCGTGCCCGGCCGCGCCGCGTATCTGGACGGCCGCGGCGGGTCGGAGATGCGGCTCAACTTCTCCGGCGTGAGCGACGCCGACATCCGCGAGGGGATCCGGCGGATGGGCAAGGTCGTGCGCGAGCAGGTCGACCTGTACTCGACCCTGACCGGTGCCAAGCCGGCCGCCCCCGCGGCCGACAACGTCGTCGAGCTGCGGCGGAAGGCCGGATGAAGGTCGCAGTGTTGAAGGGCGGGCGGTCGCTGGAGCGCAACGTGTCGCTGCGATCCGGCGCGCGCGTCGAGGATGCGCTGCAGAAGCTCGGCCACGAGGTGGTGCCGGTCGACGTCGGCCCGGATCTCGTCGACCAGCTGCAGACGGTGAGGCCCGACGTCGCGTTCGTCGCGCTCCACGGTCGCGGCGGCGAGGACGGGACGGTGCAGGAGCTGCTCGAGCTGGTCGGCGTGCCGTACACGGCCTCGGGGCCGTCGGCCTGCAGCCGCTGCATGGACAAGGTGGTCTCCAAGAACGAGCTGCGCAGCGCCGGGCTGCCGACGCCCGACTTCTACGCGTTCAGCCAGGCCGCGTTCGAGGAGCTCGGCGCCGCCCGCGCGCTGCCGGCGCTGGAGGAGCGGCTCGCGTTCCCGATCGTCGTCAAGCCCGCGGCCCAGGGATCGGCGCTGGGGATCAAGTTCGCACGCACGGCCGCCGACGTCCCTGCCGCGATCGTCGCCGCGTTCTCCTACGACACCAAGGTGCTGCTGGAGCGGTACGTCGAGGGTCGCGACCTCGCGGTGTCGGTGATCGACGGGCCCGATGGGCCGGAGGCGCTCCCGGTCGTCGAGGCGATCCCGCACGAGGAGGACTTCTACGACTTCGAGGCGCGCTACGAGATCGGCCGCACCGCGTTCGTGTGCCCGGCGCTGATCCCGCCGGAGACGACGGCGCGGGCACAGGAGCTGGCGCTCGCCGCCTACTCGACGCTTGGCTGCTCCGGCTTCGCGCGCGTGGATCTCATGCTGGAGCAGGAGACCGGCGAGCTGTATCTGCTCGAGGCCAACGCGATCCCGGGGCTGACGGACACGTCGCTCCTGCCGTTGGCCGCCGAGGCCGCGGGGATCACGTTCGACGACCTGATCGCGCGGATCGTGGAACTGGCGGTGGCGCGGACGCCGGCGTGAGGCCTACTGGTCGCCCTTGAAGTCCTCGGGCGTGACCTGGTCGAGGAACTCCTTGAACTTGTCCACGACCTCTTCGGTGTCCTCGACCTCGTGCTCGAACTCGATCGCGGACTCGGCGATCACGTCCTCGGCGGCGAAGATCGGGGCGCCGGAGCGGACGGCGAGGGCGAGGGCGTCGGATGGGCGCGAGTCGATGTCGACCTCGCGTCCGTTCACTGACAGCGTGATCGACGCGTAGAACGTGTTCTCGCGCAGCTCGGTCACGGAGACGCGCGTGCATGAGACGTCGAGCTCGCCCAGCATGTCGAACAGCAGGTCATGCGTCATCGGCCGCGGAGTGGACGCGCCCTGCAGCTTCATCAGGATCGCCGCGGCCTCCGGATGGCCAATCCAGATCGGCAGGAACTTGTTCGTGTCGACAGCTTTGAGCAACACGATCGGCTGCTTTCCGACCATGTCGAAGCTGACGCCGTAGATGACCATCTCCTGCAACCGGGGCGCTCCTCGGTAGGGGCAGTGACGGCCAAGTCTAGCGGTGCGACCCGCTCGCTCGCGGGCCGTTTTCCGCCGCTGTCAGGAGGGTGAGATGAGGCCCTTGCGCTCGGCGGCGGCGCGGATCTCCGGGCGCACCTCGTAGCGGTACGCGCCCGCCTGCGCGTCCCACCAGTCGCGGAAGAACTCCGGCACGTTCGGGACCTCTGGCCGGACCGCGGACTCGATCGCACGGCCGAGGTTTCTGCGGTACGCGCGGGCTTCGGCCTGATCGACCTCCAGCGACCGCGCGATCTCGGCGATCGTGTAGCCCTGGCCCGGAGGGAACCTCACCGCCGCCTCGAGGAACCACAGCGATCCGAGCCGCTCGGTGCCGTCCTCGTAGAGCACCTGGAGCGCGCGGTCGGCCGGCGTGGGTCCCACCTCGGGCGTGGGCATGGCCGCGGCGGGCGCTCGCCCGCCGCGCTCGAGCCGTTCCAGCAGGCCGTCGGCGAAGTCACGCATCGCTTGGATGCTCTCGGCGCTCTGCTCGTCGACGTAGTAGGCCAGCATGTCGTGTGGGTGGCCTACTGAGGCTATCTCACCTATCCCTCATGTACAAGCCACCTCCGGGTGTAGGCTGGCAGGCGTGCGATCCGACGAGCTGAGATCCACCTGCCTGGCCCTCGCGGGCGCCGTTGAGGAACGACCGTTCCCGGATCCCGACGTCGTGACGTTCAAGGTCGGCGGGAAGATCTTCGCGATCACGAGGTTCGCGGGCACGGTCTCGCTGAAGTGTGATCCGGACCTCGCCGAGCAGCTCCGCCAGACGTATCCCGAGATCCGGCCCGGCTACCACCTCAACAAGCGCCACTGGAACACGATCGAGCTCGACGGCTCGCTCGCCGACGACATGGTCCGCGATCTGATCGAAGACTCCTACGCGCTGATCGTCGCCGCGCTTCCGAAGTCGCGCCGGCCATAGAAAAGCCCCGCCGAAGCGGGGCTGCGAGGTGGGCGATCCAGGACTCGAACCTGGGACCTCTTCCTTATCAGAGAAGCGCTCTAACCGACTGAGCTAATCGCCCGTGCGGCGGGGAATCATAGCGGCCGGTTGAGGCTCCGTCAGGCGGGCTCGAGCGCGCCGAGACGCTCCGCCAACGCCTCGGCGGCGCCCGGGTCAGGGAAGTCGAGGACAACGCGGTAGCCGTCGCCGCGGGGGGTGACCGTGACGTCGCCGCCGAGCGTCTTCGAGAGCGCATCGCTCAGCCGCCGGGCGGCCGCTTCCTGATCGGGATGCGGCTCGGTCGTGGTGCGGCCGGCGCGGCGTGGGGCGCGCCCGGCGTCGCGCGCCCGCGCCTCGGTCTGGCGCACGCTCCACCCCTCCTGCACGGCCACACGGGCCAGGCGGCGGCGATCGTCGTGGTCGTGCGCCGTGAGCAGCGCGCGGCCGTGACCTTCGGTCAGGTGGCCGGCGGCGAGCAGGTCGATGACCTCGTCGGGTAGGTCGAGCAGCCGCAAGAGGTTCGAGACCGCGACCCGCGAGCGCCCGACGCGCTGGCCGATGTCTTCGCGCGTGAGCCCGAGCTCCTCGACGAGCAGCGTGCACGCACGCGCCTCCTCGATCGGATTCAAATCCTCACGGGCCATGTTCTCGATCAGGGCGAGCTCGAGCGATTCGGCGTCGTCTTGTGCGCGCACGAGCGCGGGGATGCTCTCGAGCTCGGCCAGGCCGGCCGCGCGCCAGCGCCGTTCGCCGGCGATCAGCTCGTACGTGCCGCCGTAGACGGGGCGCACCAGCACGGGCTGCAGGACGCCGCGCGCCCGGATCGACTCGGCCAGCGCGAGCAGCGCGCTCTCGTCGAACTGGAGGCGCGGCTGGCGCGGGTTCGGCTTGATCAGCTCCAGCGGGATCTGGCGCAGCTCGCCGTCGTGCTCGCCGCCGCCGAGCTCGGCGGGCGAGAGCAGGGCAGCCAGGCCGCGGCCCATGCCGCGCGTGGTCTCAGCCACGGGAGGCCACCTCCTTGGCCAGCGCGAAGTAGGCCTCCGAGCCGGCGCAGTGCGGGTCGTGATGGATGACGGGTCGGCCGAAGCTCGGCGCCTCGCCGAGCCGGACGTTGCGCGGGATCACCGTGTCGAACACGAGCTGCGGGAAGTGCTGCCGCACCTCGCGCTCGACATCCTGGCCGAGCTTGGTGCGGCCGTCGTGCATCGTCAGCAGCATCCCGGCGACCGTGAGCCGCGGGTTGAGCTCGCGCTGGATCAGCGACAGCGTGTCGAGCAGGCCGGCAAGGCCCTCGAGCGCGAAGTACTCGGTCTGGACGGGGACGATCACGCGATCGGCCGCGACGAGCGCGTTGACCGTCAGCGGGCCGAGCGACGGCGGGCAGTCGAGCAACGTGAAGGCGAACTGCTCGCGCACGGGCGCGAGCGCGTCACGCAGACGGACCTCGGAGCCGGGGAGCCGCGGAAGCTCCATCGTCGCGCCGGCGAGGTCGGGCGTCGAGGTCAGCAGCGACAGGCGCGGGATCTCGGTCGGGCGGATGGCGTCGCCCAGCGCGGCCTCCCCGGTCAGGACGTCATAGAGGCCGGGGCCGCCGTTGCGTGACGCGCCGAGGCCGACGGTGGCGTTGCCCTGCGGGTCGACATCGACCACGAGGGTCTCGTAGCCGGCCTCGGCGATGCAGGCGGCAACGTTGACGGCAGTCGTGGTCTTCCCGACCCCGCCCTTCTGGTTTGCGATGGCGTAGACGATGCCCATGAACGAGGAACGAGGCTAGACGGCGGCTCGGACGGCCGTGCTCCGTCTTGCGCGGTGTTTGCGCGGACGAACTGCGGCTAGCTAGGTGGGGACGCTGAGAGGTAACCCGCGATCGTCTCCGTGGGCGTTGGTGTCGAGTTTCCCGCGCTATTCGAGGGAAATCCGACACCGACCGCGAGGGAGGCCGATCCCGCCTCCCTCAATGCCGCCGTTCGCCGGCGCCCACCCGCCCCCCAAGGAGTCAGCGGCTTCCGAGCGGCCGCTTCAAAGCCATCCCGGCCCGCCGCGGAAACCGCTCCGGCGTGGGCGCGATCTTGCGAAACAGGTGCAACGTCCGCCGCTCGGCCTCCGGGTACGGCGACACGCGCCGCACCTCGCCGACCTCGAACCCGAGCTCAGCCCCTGCGGCAGCGCCGGCCTGCACCTCGTCCGCGGACGCTTCGCCCTTCCAGGCCACCAGCAGACCCCCGTCGGCGAGGAGGGGCGCCGCGTACTCGCACACGACCGGCAGCGCTGCCAGCGCCCGAGCCGTCACGAGATCGCACGCGCCGAACCCGTCCGCCCACTCCTCCGCGCGCGCGTGGACGACCTCCACGTTCACCAATCCGCCCGCCTCGACCGCACGCTCGAGGTAGCGGCAGCGCTTGATCGCGCTCTCGACCAAGGCGACCGAGGCGGACGGCAGCGCCGCCGCCAGCGCAAGGCCGGGCCACCCCGAGCCCGACCCGAGATCGGCGATCCTCCGCGCTGCGCGGACCTCCGGGATCTCGAGCGCCACGAGCGAGTCGGCGACGTGCCGGTGCACCGCCTCGCCGGGATCGCGGATCTTCGTGGACGCCCCTGGATCCAGCGCGGCCAGCTCGAGGATCGCTTCCAGGCCCGGGAGTGCGACGCCGAAGCGGTCGCCAAGCTCGGAGATTTCACGTGAAACGGTCACGCCCCGACCTTTTCACGTGAAACGCTCAGCGAAGCGGGGCGACGACGAGGTGCCGGTCGGGCTCGGTGCCCTCGGAGTACGTCTCGACGTCGTCGCGGTCCTTGAGGTGCTCGTGCACGACCTTGCGCTCCGTGGCGCTCATCGCGTCCAGCGCGACGGGCCGGCCCGAATGGGCAGCGCGTTCGGCGGCCTGGTCGGCCTGGCGGTGGAGCATCTGCTCGCGTCGCTCGCGGTAGCCCGCCGCATCGACGGTCACCCGCACGGCCTCGTCGCGGCCGGCATCGCGGTTGGCGACCTTGAACGCGAGGTGCTGGACGGCGTCGATCGTCTGGCCGTGGCGCCCGATGAACAGCCCCAGGTCGTCGCCGTCGAGCGTGCCGCGGATGCCCTCCTCGTTGGTCTCCATGACGACGTCGGCATCCAGGCCGAGGGCCTCGGAGACCTTCTCGAGCAGCTCGCGTACGCGATCGACTGGCTCAGCCATCAGCGGCGCCTTCCTGAACGCTTCTTCTTGCGGCGGGGAGGCGCGGGGGGCGGACCGGTCGGCCGACCCTCGGGCGCCTTGCCGTCGCGGCGCCCACTACTGCCGCCGCTACTCCCGCCGTTGGCGCCCGCGCCGGCCGTGGCCGGCGTCGCAGAGCCTCCGCCTCGTAACAGATCACCCAGGCTGCCGAGCCCGCTGTCCTGTCCGGGTGGCCGCATCGGGCCGAGCCGCTTCCGGATGATCGCCTGCTGCGCGATCGTCCACAGGTTGGTCGTGATCCAGTAGAGCAGCAGGCCGGCCGGGAAGCGCACCACGAAGGTGACGAACAGGAACGGCAGCGCGAGGAAGATCATCCGCTGCGTGCGGTCGGTCGTCGTGGACATCAGCAGCGTCGAGGCCAGCTGCGAACCGACGTAGAGCACGATCAGCACGACCAGCACGACGCCGGTCGCCTTGTTCGTCAGATCCGGGATGAAGAAGAAGCTCGCGTCGCCGCCATCGCCGCACGGCTGCGGGTTCGGCGTCCCTGGCGGGTTGACCTCCGGGCAGATGTCGTACCGCAGGTCCGTGCGCAGCATGTAGAAGAGCGACAGGAAGACCGGGAGCTGCGCCGCGAGCGGGAGACAAGACGCAAACGGATTGATCTTGTTCTCCCGGTAGAACTTCATCATCTCCTGGTTGAGGCGCTCCTTGTCGTTCTTGTAGCGCTCCTGGAGCTTCTTCATCTCGGGCGCATGGGAGGCCAGCGCCTGCATGGACTTGAACTGCTTGAAGGTCAGCGGCAGCAGGCACGCGCGCACGAGGATGGTCATGGCGATGATCGACCAGCCCCAGCTGTTGAGCACGCTGTGGAAGCGCAGGAGGATCCACTCGAAGACGTCGACGAGCGGCTGGAAGATGTTCGCGAGAAGAATGATCACGGGCGTGAGGGAGGCCGGCGGAACAAGGTCTGGGCGGAGACCGGGTCATACCCGCCGTGGCTGAACGGGTTGCAGCGCAGCAGCCGCCACGCCGCCAGCACCGAGCCGCGGAGTATGCCGTAGGACTTGATCGCCTGCACCGCGTAGGCCGAGCAGGTCGGGTGGTACTTGCAGCGCCGTGGGAGCGCCGGCGAGATCAGCCGTTGGTAGACGCGGATCGGCGCGGTGGCCGCCGTGCGCAGCGCGGTCACGCCGCCTCCCTCGAGCCGAGGCCGTCGACGAGCTCCGCCAGCGCGGCGCGGACGCCGTCGGCGCCCTCGCGCTCGGTCAGCCCGAGCGACTCGGGCCGGGCGACTACGACATAGTCGGAGCCTTCGGGGAGCCGGCGCGCCTCCTCCCAGAACGCCTCCCGCAGGACCCGCTTCACGCGCGTGCGATCGACGGCGCCGCCGACACGGCGGCCGACGGACAGTCCCAGGCGCGGGCCCGCGTCGTCGGGGTGGGCGGGATCTGATTCCCGCGGGAACGCGTAGAGCACCAGGAAGCGGTTGCCCTTCGACCGGCCTTGCCGGTACACGCGCTCGAACTCAGCGCTGCGCGAGAGGCGGCGCCGCTTGGGGCCACGCCCTCCGCTCGGGCGGTCCGACTCCACCGCTGCCTCAGACGGTCAGGCGCTTGCGGCCCTTGTCGCGCCGGCGCTTGAGCACCAGGCGCCCGGCGCGCGTGCTCATGCGCGCACGGAACCCGTGGGTACGGGCGCGCTTGCGCTTCTTGGGCTGGTAGGTCCGCTTCACGTCATCTCCTTTGCCGCGGACCTTCAGGTGGCGCCGCGGGCAACGGCGCATGAGGATACCGACCCGCGCTTCGCACAGGTCTGTGCACACGTCGTCGACAGCTGTGCACAGGCCCTCCGGAGGGAACTCCGTGCTGTTTGCGGAGTGCTCCCGGAGAGGTGCGTTCGGGCCGTGAGACCTCTGCTATGTTCGCGATTCCGGGGCGCCGCGAGGCCCCTCTCCCAATCGTTCCGAGTCCTTTCCTCCCTGTCGAGGAGGACGTTTCACGCCCTCGTGCCCGACGCCGACCTTCCACACGTTTGGACGCGCATCCGCGCGGAGATGCGTCGCGCGGTCAACGATTCGATGTGGGATCTCTGGCTCGAAGGGCTGCAGGCGCAGCGGTTGGAGGGAGGTGTCCTGGTCGTCGAGGCGCCGGCCGAGAGCCGCGCCTGGATCGAGTCCAGCTTCGCGCGCCTGCTGGCGGCCTGCACGATCGCCGTGCTCGGTTCGGGAACGCGTGTGCGGATCGTCGCCGCGGGCACCGAGACCGCGAAGACGCCGCGCGGGATCCCGGCCGACACGTTCAACCCCCGCTTCACGTTCGACCAGTTCGTCATCGGTGACGCCAACCGGCTCGCGCACGCCGCCGCGCTGGCGGTCGCCGAGATGCCCGGGCTCGCCTACAACCCGCTGTTCATCTGCGGGCCGCCCGGGCTCGGCAAGACGCACCTGCTCCACTCGATCGCCAACTACGTGAGCCGCTACGGCGACGGGCTGACCGTTCGCTACACGACGACCGAGGCGTTCACCGACCGCTTCGTCGGGGCGCTCCACACCGGTGCGATCGAGGCCTTCAAGGCCGCCTATCGCGGCGTCGACGTCCTGCTCGTCGACGACGTCCAGTTCCTGCAGAGCAAGGCGCGCACCGAGCAGGAGTTCTTCCACACGTTCAACGCGTTGCAGGGCGCCGGCGCGCAGCTCGTCCTCACGTCTGATCGTCTGCCGCGCGACCTCGACGCGCTCGAGGACCGCCTGCGCGAGCGCTTCGAGTCCGGCCTCGTGACCGACGTGCTCCCGCCCGACTTCGTCACCCGGCGGACGATCCTCTCCAAGCGCGTTCAGCAGGACGGCATCGTCGGCATCGAGGACGGCGCGATCGACCTCCTGGCCGAGCGTGTGGCCGCAAACGTGCGCGCGCTCGAGGGCGCGTTGATCCGCGTCGTCGCCTACGGCTCGCTCACCGCCCGCCCGGTGACCGTTGCCCTTGCCGAGGAGGTCCTCGCCGGCCTCTACCCCGGCACGCAGCTGCGGCGCCGCTCCGTCCAGGACATCCAGCAGCGGACGTGCGAGGCGTTCGGTGTCTCGATGGAGCAGTTGCTCTCCACGAGCCGTGCGGCTCCGGTCGCCTGGCCCCGCCAGGTGGCCATGTACCTCGCGCGCGAACTGACCGAGGAGACGCTGCCGGCGATCGGCCGCGCGTTCGGGGGCCGCAACCACACCACGGTGCTCCACGCCTGCCGGCGGACCGCCGAGCGCATGGCCAGCGATCGCGACGCCTACGACACCGTTCGCCGCTTGACCGAGGACCTCGGGGACACCCGGTGAGGTCCGGTGCGCCTGACAGACTGCGAGCTTCATGCACAGCCGCTTGTGCGCGCCCCGGCCGCGGCGCAGCGCCATCTCCGCGAGCTATGCACAGCATTGACAGCCCCGATGACCATGAATCCCCTCTCTTGATCATCTCCATCGAAGACTTGAGGCCACCGACGACATGAAACTCTCGACCCGCCGCGACGCGCTCTTCGCCCAGCTCCAGACCGTCACCCGTGCCGCTTCGACCCGCAGCGCCGTACAGGCGCTCTCCGGCGTCCAGCTCCAGGCGCAGGGTGATGCCATCGAGCTGCGGGCGACCGACATGGAGATCGGCCTGCGCGTTCCGCTCGAGGGCGAGGTCGTCCGCGAGGGCGCCGTCGTCCTGCCGGCGCGGCTGCTGGTCGATGTCATCCGCGCACTGCCGGCCGATGAGCTCACGCTCGAGTTGCGCGCCGCCGAGCAGGACGTCGAGCTCACCTCCGGCTCGGCGACGTTCCACATCCGCACGCTGCGCCTGGAGGACTTCCCGCCGCTGCCGGAGCCGGCCGGCGACGAGCGGCTCGACGTCCCAGGCCCCGCGCTGGTCGAGACCGTTCTGAAGGTGGGCCGCGCCGCTTCGCGCGATGAGACGCGTCCGGTGCTCACCGGCATCCTCGTCTCAGCCGGCGAGCAGGAGCTGCGGATGGCTGCGACCGACTCCTATCGCCTCGCGGTCAAGGACACGCAGCTCGAGGCCCCGTTGGCGCGCTCGTTCGAGGCCAATGTGCCGGCGCGGGCGTTACAGGAGCTGACGCGGATCGTCCAGCACTCCGGCGCGGAGACGATCGCGGTGTCGCTGCGCTCGAACCAGGTCGTGTTCGAGGCCGCCGGCGTCGTGCTCTCCTCGCGGCTGATCGACGGCCAGTTCCCGAACGTGCGCCAGCTCCTGCCGGAGGCGTTCGAGCACGAGCTCCAGCTCAAGGGCTCCGAGATCGCCGACGTCGTGCGTCGCATCTCGCTGCTGGCGCAGAAGAACGCGCCGCTGCGGCTGGCGTTCGCCGAGGGCGAGCTGACGGTGTCGGCGCGGACGCCGGACGTCGGCGAGGCGCAGGAGACGGTGCCAGTGCCGTTCCAGGGCGAGCCGTTCGAGATCGGCTTCAACCCCGAGTTCCTGCGCGACGGGCTCGAGGCGCTGGAGTCGGCCGACGTGCTGCTGAAGCTCATCTCGCCGCTCCGGCCGGGGCTGATCCAGGCGGCCGACGGGAGCGGGTTCCAGTACCTCCTCATGCCGATTCGCCTGAACGTGTGAGAGTCACACGCCTCACGCTGCGGGACTTCCGCTCGTATGAGGCCGCCGAGCTGCGCCCCGGCCCAGGGCTGACGGTGATCACAGGGCGCAACGGCGCCGGTAAGACGAACCTCCTCGAGGCGCTGTACTTCGCGTGCACGGCCCGCTCGTGCCGGACGGGCAACGAGCGCGAGGTCGTGCGGTTCGGCACAAGCCTGACGCGGCTCGAGCTCGAAGCGAGCGACGCCCAGGGCGCGCACGCGATCACGATCGGGTTCCAGCCGGGGGAGACCAAGCACCTGCGCGTCGACGGTGCGCCCGTGGAGCGGCTGACGGACTCGGAGGCGCGGCCGCTGGTGGCCGTGTTCCTGCCCGACCGGCTCGAGCTGATCCTCGGCGCCCCGGCGCTGCGGCGTGCCCACATCGACCAGGTCGTCGCCGCGCTGTGGCCTTCACGCGCCGGCACGCGGCGCGAGTACTCCGCCGCACTGGCGCAGCGCAACGCGCTGATCGGAGCGGTGCGGGCCGGCCGCGCGAACCGCAGCTCGCTTCCCGCCTGGGACTTGACGCTCGCGCGTCACGGCCTGGCGCTGATGCGCGACCGCGCGGACGTCGTCGATCGGTTGAGCGGACGGTTCGCCGACCACGCCGCGGCGCTCGGCCTCGAGGGATCGGCGGAGCTCGCGTATCGGCCTCGATCGCCCGCGGCGGCCGTTGAGGAGCTCGCGGCCGAGCTCGCCGAGCGCACCGACGGTGACATCGATCGCGGCTTCACCGGCCACGGCCCACACCGCGACGACCTCTCACTGCGGCGGGAGGGGCGCGAGCTGCGCTCGTACGGCTCGCGCGGCCAGGTCCGGCTGGGGCTGCTCGCACTCCTGCTGGCCGAGCGTGAGGAGCTGGCGTCCGAGCGCGGCGCCGCCCCGCTGCTGCTGCTCGATGACGTGATGAGCGAACTCGACGCCGCGCGGCGCGGCCGGCTCGTCGAGGTGCTGCGGGCCGGCGGCCAGAGCGTCGTCACCGCCACCGAGCTCAGCCACATCCCCGGCGCCGACGAGCCCGGCGTCGCGCGCGTGGCGATCGCCGAAGGCCGCGTGCTGCAAGAGGTGGAGCGGGCCGCATGAGGCGCCGGGGGCCACGTCCTGTCGGTCATGCGCTCGACGCGGTGACCGCCACGCTGGCGCCGGCGACCCTGCTCGCCGAGGTTCAACGTGCGTGGCCGGACGCCGCCGGCGAGGTGTTCGCACCGCACAGCGAGCCGTTCCGCGAGCGCGACGGCGACGTCTATGTCGCGTGCCCGGAGGCGGTCCGTGCGCAGGAGCTCGACCTGATGTCGGAGCTGGTCGTCGAACGCCTCAATCGGACGCTCGGGCGGCCCGCGGTGCGGCGCTTGCGGGTGCAAGCCCGGACGGCCCCTGATGCGGGGTCCTGACATCGTGCTGTTTCTGAGCGATTTGCAGCACTTTTGTAACGCTCCACACGGCGGTTCCTGGGGGCCTGCCTGCTAAAATGACACGCACGTGAAGGCCTCGCCCCGGCCGTGGACGACCCGTCCCGACGCCGGGGCGACGCTTGTGTAGACGAAAGGCACCGTGGCTCCCGAGAACGATCGCAACAACCAGCAGCCGGAAACGCGTTATGACGCCGAGGACATCACCGTCCTGGAGGGTCTCGAGGCGGTTCGCAAGCGCCCCGGCATGTACATCGGCTCGACTGGTGTGCGCGGGCTTCATCACCTCGTCTACGAGGTGGTCGACAACTCCGTCGATGAGGCGCTGGCCGACCGCAATGACACGGTGGAGGTCACGATCCACCCTGATAACTCGGTCACAGTGGTCGACAACGGTGCCGGCATCCCGGTCGCGATCATGGAGAAGGAGGGCCGGCCGGCTGTCGAGGTCGTCCTCACCGTCCTGCACGCCGGCGGCAAGTTCGGCGAGGGTGGCTACAAGGTGTCCGGCGGTCTGCACGGCGTCGGCGTCTCGGTCGTCAACGCGCTGTCCGAGAAACTCCACGTCGAGGTCCGGCGCGACGGCTTCAAGTGGATGCAGGACTTCGTCCGCGGCGTCCCGCAGGGCGATCTGCAGAAGGGCGAGGCGACCAAGGACACCGGCACGACGATCACGTTCCTGCCGGACGCTGAGATCTTCGAGACGCTCGACTTCGACTTCGCGACGCTTGAGCAGCGTCTGCGCGAGACCGCGTTCCTCACGCGCGGTCTGAAGATCCGCATCGAGGACGAGCGCGGCGAGGGCAATCGCAAGGCCAACTTCCACTACGAGGGCGGCATCGAGGACTTCGTCGCCTTCCTGAACGAGAACAAGGACCCGATCCAGAAGAAGGTCGTCTTCTTCGAAGGCGAGTCCGACGAGGGCGCGGTCGAGGTCGCGTTGCAGTGGAACTCCTCCTACCAGGAGTCCGTCTTCTCGTTCGCCAACAACATCAACACCCACGAGGGCGGCTCGCACCTTTCGGGCTTCCGGTCGGCGCTGACGCGCACGCTCAACCGCTACGCGCGCGAGATCGGGGAGCTCAAGGAGAAGGACGAGAACCTCTCCGGCGAGGACGTCCGCGAGGGCCTGACCGCGGTGATCTCCGCCAAGCTGACCGACCCGCAGTTCGAGGGCCAGACGAAGACCAAGCTCGGCAACCCGGGCATGGAGGGCTTCGTCGCCTCGGTGGTCAACACCAAGCTCGGGCAATTCCTCGAGGAGAACCCGCAGGAGGCGCGCGCGGTGATCCGCAAGGCCGTGTCAGCCGCGCAGGCACGCGCGGCCGCGCGCAAGGCGCGCGACCTCACGCGCAAGTCCGCACTCGAGCGCACCGCGCTGCCGGGCAAGCTCGCCGACTGCACGGTGAAGGACCCGTCGCTCACCGAGCTGTTCATCGTCGAGGGCGACTCCGCCGGCGGCTCGGCCAAGCAGGGCCGCGACCGCGCGACGCAGGCGGTGCTCCCGCTGCGCGGCAAGATCCTCAACGTCGAGAAGGCGCGGATCGACAAGGTCCTGCAGAACACCGAGATCCAGGCGCTCATCACCGCACTCGGCACCGGCGTGCGCGACGAGTTCGACATCGAGAAGGCGCGCTACCACAAGATCATCCTGATGACGGACGCCGACGTCGACGGCGCCCACATCCGCACGCTCGCGCTGACGCTGCTGTTCCGCGAGATGCAGGAACTCGTCGAGGCGGGCTACGTCTACATCGCCAAGCCGCCGCTGTACAAGCTCACCCAGGGCAAGCGCGAGCGCTATATCGAGAAGGACTCCGAGCTCGAGGAGACGCTGCTCGGCGACAAGCTCGAGAAGTTCGAGATCGCCGACCACGCCGGCCAGCAGTTCAAGTTGACGGACACGCGCTGGCAGCGCTACTCGCGCCTGCTCAAGCAGTACGAGGGCTGGGCCAGCGCCCTGAAGGCCGATTTCGGCCACGAGGTCGTCAACTTCCTCGAGGAGTCGATGATCCTCGACGAGCAGATCACGACACCCGAGGCGCTGCTCGAGCTGATCGGGCGCGAGACGCCCGAGGGGGAGCCGTACACCACGCAGCTGATCGCCAGCGACGACGGCCTGATCCGCGTGCGCGCGGTCGAGCGCAAGACGAACCTCGCTCGCACGTACCCGCTGCGTCGCGCGATGTTCGAGGCGAACGAGTACCGCCAGCTCGCACGCGTGCACGCCGAGCTCGTGAGCATGGCCGGCACGCCACCGTTCAGCGTGCGGCTCGGCGACGAGAGCGACGAGGCACTGTCGTTCGAGGACCTGCGCCGGAAGGTCATGGAGGTTGCGGCCAAGGGCGTCAAGCTCCAGCGGTTCAAGGGCCTCGGCGAGATGAACGCCGACCAGCTGCGGGAGACGACGATGGACCCGACGACGCGCACGCTGATGCAGGTCACGATGGACGACGCCGCAGCCGCCGACCGGCTGTTCACCATGCTGATGGGGGACAAGGTCGAGCCCAGGCGTGAGTTCATCGAGGAGAACGCCCGCGTCGCGACCCTGGACGTCTGATGGCCGGCACCGATCTCATCTCCGGCGGCAACATCGAGCCCCGCGGGCTCGAGGAGGAGATGCGCTCGTCGTATCTCGACTACGCCATGTCGGTCATCGTCGGGCGCGCGCTGCCCGACGTCCGTGACGGCCTGAAGCCCGTCCACCGTCGCGTGCTGTTCGCGATGAACGAGAACGGCCTGCAGCCGAACCGCCCCTACTCGAAGTGCGCCCGCATCGTCGGCGAGGTCATGGGCAAGTTCCACCCGCACGGCGACAGCGCGATCTATGACGCCCTGGTGCGTCTGGCGCAGGACTTCTCGATGCGCAACATGCTCGTCGACGGCCAGGGCAACTTCGGCTCGCTCGACGAGGACCCCGCCGCGGCGATGCGGTACACGGAGGCGCGGCTGGCCCCGATCGCGCGCGAGATGCTGCGCGACCTCGACGCCGACACGGTCGACTTCCAGCCCAACTACGACGGGCAGAACCAGGAGCCGATCGTCCTGCCGGCGCGGTTCCCGAACCTGCTCGTCAACGGCTCGAGCGGCATCGCCGTCGGCATGGCCACGAACATCCCGCCGCACAACCTGCGCGAGACGATTGCGGCCACGATCGCCTTCATCGACAACCCGAACATCGACGTCCCGGGCCTGATGCAGCACATGAAGGGCCCGGACTTCCCGACCGGCGGCGTGATTCTCGGCCTCTCCGGCATCCGCGACGCGTTCGAGACCGGGCGCGGCCGGGTGCGCGTGCGCGCGAAGGCGCACATCGAGGAGGGCAAGCAGGGCAAGGATCACATCGTGATCACCGAGCTGCCCTACATGGTCAAGAAGGGCGGCGACGGCGGCGTGATCCGCAAGATCGCCGACCTGCACGCCGAGAAGAAGCTCACCGAGATCACGAACATCGAGGACCACTCGGACCGCCGTGGCATGCGCGTGGTGATCGAGCTCAAGCGCGACGCCAACCCGAAGGTCGTCCTCAACAAGCTCTACAAGCACACGTCGCTGCAGACCACGTTCGGCGTGAACATGGTCGCGCTCGTCGACAACGTGCCGCGGACGCTCTCGCTGCGCGAGGTGCTCAGGAGCTACGTCCAGCATCAGCGCGAGGTCATCGTCCGCCGCTCCAAGCACGAGCTGCGCACGCTCGAGGCGCGCGTGCACCGGCTCGAGGGCCTGCTCATCGCGCTCGACCACCTCGACGCGGTGATCGCCCTGATCCGCGGCTCGCGCGACCGCGACGTCGCGCGTACGGGCCTGATGGACACCTACGGGCTGACGCAGATCCAGGCCCAGGCGATCCTCGACCTGCGCCTGCAGCAGCTGACCGCGCTCGAGGCCGACGCGATCAAGCGCGAGCACGCGGACCTCAGCGAGCGCATCAAGGAGCTGCGCACGCTGCTCGGCGACGAGGACATGGTCCTGGCGCTGATCAAGGAGGAGCTGACCGAGATCGCCGAGCGCTACGGCGACGAGCGCCGCACGGTGATCGCGCCGAGCGAGGACGACCTCGACATCGAGGACCTGATCGCCGACCAGCAGATGGTCATCTCGATCACCCACTCCGGCTACATCAAGTCGCTGCCGCTGGCGACCTACCGCCAGCAGCGTCGCGGCGGTGTCGGGATCATCGGGATGGACCTCAAGGAAGACGACTACATCGAGCACCTGTTCGTGAGCTCGACGCACGACTTCCTGCTGTTCTTCACGAACCGCGGCAAGGTCTACCGGTCGAAGGTCTACGACCTGCCGGAGGCGAGTCGCACGTCCAAGGGCCGCTACCTCGGCAACGTCCTGCCCTTGCGGGACGGGGAGCGGGTGCAGTCAGTGCTCGCGACGCGCGACTTCTCAGAGACGCAGTACCTGATGTTCGCGACGCGCCAGGGCACGGTGAAGAAGACCGAGTTCCAGGCCTACAACACGCCGATCAAGGCCGACGGGATCATCGCGATCAAGATCCGCGAGGATGACGAGCTCGTCGCCGTGCGCCGGGTCGACCCGGGCGACGAGATCCTGATCGTCTCGCACGAGGGCCTGACCGTCCGCTTCAACGAGGAGGACGCCCGGGCGATGGGCCGTGACACCAGCGGCGTGCGCGGCATGGACGTCTCCGGCAAGGAGAACTACGTGCTGGCGATGGACGTCGCGCGGCCGGGCCAGGATCTGCTGGTAATCACCGAGGCCGGCTTCGGCAAGCGGACCGACGTCGACGAGTACCGCCTGACCAAGCGCGGCACCAAGGGCGTGAAGACGATCACGTTCACCAACGCGAAGGGCCTGCTCGCCGCCGCGCTGGTCGTGCGCGAGCACGAGGAGCTCGTGTTCATCTCCCAGAACGGCATGGTGCAGCGGACCGGCGTGCGCGGGATCAACCGCTACGGCCGCGCTGCCCAGGGCGTGAAGGTGATGAACCTGCGCGAGGGCGACGAGGTGTCGGCCGTCGCGCTGGTCGTCGAGACCGAGGCCGAGGAGGCCGCCGAAGCCGCCGACGCCAGCGCGCCGGCGGACGGTGACGGCGTGATCGCCGCCGAGCCCGAGACCGGCGCGGAGGTCGACGCCGAGGCCGGCCCGGAAACCGACGGCGGGCCTGAGCCCGAGCCAGACGAATAGCCAGCTGTACTCCGCCGCGGACTTCGCTACTCTGGCGAGACCAGAGAAAGGGGGTGGTCCGAAGTTGAGTGACAGTTTATTTGGGACCCTGGAGGTGTCCGGCCGCTAGCAGCCGGAGCTGGACCCGCTGGAGCGGAATCCACACCGTGACACCGCCGCCGTCGGCGCTGGAGTTGGTCCCCCCGGCCGAATGAGAAAACCGATAGCGGCTCAAAGATCCAGCGAGTTGTGCGAAGGCCCCGGGTGTCGACCCGGGGCCTTCGTTCGTTCTGGGTCCGCCTCCGAGATGCGCTCTGCGGGCGCCGGCCAACGGCGGCATTTACGGAGGCAGGATCGGCCCGCGCGGTCGGTGTCGCGAACGGGTCGCTATGCGACCCAAAGACGACAGCGGTGTCGAGTTCTCGTCGGATAGCGACGATTTCACAACACCAACGCCGCGCGCCGAGATCGCGGAGCGCGCGGTCAGGCCGGCGCGGAGAACGGGCGTAGGGTGAGGCTCGCGATGCCCAGCGCCAGCGCGCGCTCTCGCCAGGCCGCGCCGCTGAGGCGCCCGTCGCGCAGGTCGTAGACGACTGCGTGGGGCGGCACGGTGTCCTCGCCGCGGCGGCAGACCACCGGCTCCGCCGGTGGGGCCTCGACCGACCAGCCGTGCTCGTATAAAGCCACGAGCAGGCCGTCGGCCATCAGGGCGGCGGCGAAGTCGCGCGCGTGCGCGACCTCGAGCTCCGGCTCGCGCTGCTGGAGCGCGCCGGCGACGTGGCCGAGCTGGTTGACCATCTGGTCGAGGTCGCCGGCAGTCGCCTCGCCGAGCAGTTCGCCGTGGGCGTCGACGAGACGTCGCGCGCGCTCCAGGTAGACCTCGGCGCCGACCGCGTCCCAGCCGACCGGCTGCAGCTCGTTCGCGCCGGGCCCGAACAGGTGCACGGCCTGGGCGGCCTCGAGCGCGAGCTCGTCGGAGATCAGCGCGGCCGCCGGCCGGGACTCGTCGGGCTCGCCGGCCGGGCAGTCCGCCACGGCGGCGATCCGCTCCGCCAGCGACGGATGCGAGTCATACGGGTTGGTGACGCCCTGCTCGAGCTCGTGCTGCAGGTGCTCGCGGGCAGCGTCGGCGATCGCGGGCGCGTGCACGAACGCCTTGAAGCCCTCGCCGAACGGTGGCCGCCGACCGGCGGACAGCAGCGGCGCGACCTCGTTCGACCAGTAGGCGTCGAACGACGGTCCGTAGGCATGGACGCGCCGCAGCGTCTCGACATGGACGTCGCGACCCGCGCGGCGCGCCGCGAACGCGTCCGCGGCGAACTCCTCGCGCCGGGAGATCGCGTTGGTGATGCGCAGGAACGTACGGCCGTACCAGAGGAACGGGAGGCGGACGAGCGCCTGCGTCCACGAGTCGTCGCCGTCCTCGTCGCTCAGATGGGCAATCGTGCGCAGGACGGTCTCGCGCGTGCGGTGGATCCACGGTCCGAGGCGGGTGTCTCCGCCGGCGTAGTGGCCGTACTCGTGCGCGATCACCGCCCGCAGGCCGCGCTCGGTGATGAGCTGCAGCAGCGGTAGCCCGACGAGCATCACGCGTCGCCGGCGCTCGAGCTCGAGGACGCCGGCGTTGACCTCGAACGTCACGTAGATCTCGTTCGGCGGTGCCTCGCCGCAGCCGCGCGCCTCGTCATCGATCAGGCCGGCCAGCGCCGGCTGCTCGTCGTGCGTGACGCGCACGCCGGGCGGTGCGTACCGCCCCCGGCGTGGCACGATCGCGACGAGGATCGTGCACCCGAGCACCAGTCCGGTGATCGACACGAACGGGTTGCCGTGCCCCCAGACCCACGGCAGGATCGCCACCGCCAGCAGCCCGGCCGCGATGGCGATCGCCAGAACGTAGAACGCGATCGTGAGCGCGATCGCCGCCGCGAATCGGCCCGCCAATGATGGCCCGCGTCCCGGGCCCGGTGCAGCCATGCCTCCTCTACCTCCCCTGAAATCCTTGCCGGCCGCCCCCCGCCCGGCTCTCCCCTGATACCCGATTTATTGAGTGTTTCGCCCTGAGGTTGCCGGAAACCCCACCCGGCAACCTCCGTGCGACGTTACGTCAGGCAGCTTCAGGGAACGGCAGATACTGCTTCCACGTCGCCGGAATCGTCGGCGACGCGAGCTGGATGAAGATGTGCGCGGCGGGCGTCCGCGGCTTCACGCGCGGGTGCATGTTCACCTGGTGTGGCAGCCGGTCGCCCTTGCGGCGATTGCACGGCGCGCACGACGCGACGATGTTGTCCCAACCCGACCCGCCGCCCTTCGAGCGCGGGATCACGTGATCGACGGTCAGCGACGTGCGGGCGCCGCAGTACATGCACTGCCAGCCGTCGCGCGCGAACACGGCACGGCGCGTGATCTTGCGCTTGTGGCTGTCGCGCGGAACGCGGACGTAGGTGACGAGCCGGATGACCACCGGCTTGGGTAGCGAGCCCGTCGCCCAGTGCAGGTCGGTCGGGCCGAGCTCGATCACCTCGGCCTTCTCCTTGAGCAGCAGCACCGTGGCCCGCCGAACCGTGCACACGTTGATCGGTTCGAACGTCGCGTTGAGCACCAAGACACGACCACCAGACCAACGGCCAGTGCCGTCGGAGTTCGGTCCGTGCCGGTGGTGATGATCGGACGGCACGGACCCCAGTGGTGGTACTGGAGTCGAGGAACTGCTCATCGCGTGAACGCCAGTGTAGCCATAAGGCCGGGCGTTTCAGGCCGCTGGAAACGACCCGAGCACACGCACGACATCCGCGTGCGCGCGCAGTCCGGCGACCGCGTCGGCCACCGCTGCTTCGTCGATCGATCCCTCGAGGTCGAGGAAGAACATGTACTCCCCGAGCCGCTGCCGGAGCGGCCGTGACTCGATCCGGGTGAGGTTCACCTTGCGCTCGGCGAACTCCGCCAGGCAGCTCACGAGCCAGCCCGGGCCGGAGGAGCCGGCGCCCCAGAACACGAGCGCGGTCTTGAGGCGGGCGGAGAGATCGCGCGGAGACTGCGCGGAGCGATCCCCGCGGGCAAGCCAGACGAAGCGGGTCTCGTTGTCGGGGTGGTCCTCGACGTTCTCGCGCAGGATCGTGCCGCCGTAATGGTCGGCCGCGCGGCGCGTGCCGAGCGCGGCGCCGCCGTCGACACCGCCGGCGATCTGGCGCACCGCGTCGGCCGTCGACGGGGCGGTCACGACCCGTGCGTGCGGCAGCGACTCGCGCAGGAACCGGGCGCACTGGCCGCTTGCCTGCGGGATAGACACGATCGTGCGGACGTCGGAGAGCTCCAGGGGGCCGCCGGCGATCAGGCAGAAGTGGACGGGGTGGCGCAGCTCGCCGACGATCGCGACGTCCGTGGTGTCGAAGACGAGCGCGTCGAGTGTCGGGTTCACCGAGCCCTCGAGCGCGTTCTCGATCGGCACCAGCGCGCGGTCGACCGACCCGTCGTGGACCGCGAGCACCGCCGCGTGGAGGGTCGGCTGTGGCACTGCCTCGAACGAGCCCGCGGCGGACAGCAGCGCGTCGTGGCTGACGGTGCCCTCCGGGCCGAGGTAACCGACGCGCATCAGTCGAGTGTGACGATGCGCGACGGCTCGCCCGCCAGCGCGAGCCGGATGGCCTCGTCCTCCTCGGGCGACAGCTCGTGCTCGCCGCGCCCGTCCTTCACGACCTTCGAGTACAGCCGCGCGTTGTCGCGGTGGGCGATGCACGAGAGCACAACGCCGTTGCGCTCGGCGTCGAGCAGCGCGAGCGACGTTGACTGGTGCCCCGACATCTCCCCGTAGGCGTCGTAGCGGACGAGCGAGCGGTAGGCGATCGCGCCGTCGATCCGGCGCTCGGCCTCGGCCATGCGCTCGTCGAGTCGCTGGGCGACCTCCTCGACGCGGCCGTGCAGCACCTCGAACGCCGACTGCAGGCCGCTCGCATGCGCCACGAGATCCTCGCGGCCGTAGCCGCCGAGCACGACCTGCTGGGCGCTGCGCAGGCGCCGGAGCTTGACCGCGAGCACGATGGCGAGGATCAGCGCGATGAGCGCCGCGCCGCCCGCCGCCAGCGCGGCGATACCGGCTGGATCCGTCAGGTCGTTCACGACGCGGAAAGTCTACGAAGCGGCGTTCAGCCCCGCTCGAACAGCGCCGGGTATTCCGACCGGTTGTTGTCGGTCTTCTGCTCGCCCGGAACCTTCGCGACCTGCGCCCGGATCGTCGCCGCGCTGCCGAGCGGCGGCTGGCGGTCGAGCGGCAGCTCCACCGTCGCCTGCTCCTGCGGCGCGAGCTTCGGGACTGTCTTGGAGAGCGTGATCGGGTTGCCGCTCTCCCCCGAGATCCGCAGCGTCACCTTGATGTCGAACTCGTCGTTCTCGCCCTGGTTGGTGAACTTGACGACGAACGGCTGGTTCGGCTGGTAGGTGAGCCGGTTCGTCGCCCCAGGCTGGAGCGTCGTGTCGCCGTAGGTCGTCGAATCGATCCCGGTGCCGTGCAGGCCGGGGCCGGTCGGCTGCCCACTGCCCGAACCGCCGCCCGAGGTCAGCGTCTGGTCGAGCACGCTGGCGATCGTCGTCGGCTGCAGCCAGTCGAGGTCGGGCAGGAACTGCGAGCTGCCGATCCGCTGGCCGGCCACGCCGCCCTTGTCGAGCGCGTTCTTGATGAACGGCACGACCCGCGTCTGCCAGGCCACGTCGGAGGCGAGGAACACCTCCATCTGCCCGGCGATGCTCTTGATCGCGGCGTCGGTCGTCTCGCCCTGGTCGCCGAGGGCGCTGGTGATCTGGCTGGCGATCTTCTCGAGCCCGTCGCGACGCCACTCGAGCGCCATCAGGGCGGACTGCTGGGCGCCTTTCATGTCGCTGGGGACGTCGAGCCGCGCCGCCTGGTCGTACTGCTGCTCGGCCTGCACGCGGTAGCTGGAGATGTTCGTCTGCAGATCCTGCGGCGCGCCGCCCTCGGTGAGCAGCTGGAAGAACGGGGCGCCGACCTGGCGCGCCGAGTCGTCGCCGATCGCCGACAGCTGGCGGTTGTAGTCGCGCAGCGCGTTCTCGTGCGCGCTGTCGCGGCATGACTTCACCGCGATGACGAGCAGGACGAGGATGAGCAGGCCAAGGCCGGCCGCCACGGCGCGCCGGACCATCAACGTCTGCGAATCGGTGGCGACTCCGCCCCCGGAGGGCCGTCCGCGTCGCGGCCGCGGCGTGGTCCGGTTGGGTTCGTCGTCCTCGTCGAAGAAAGACAAGGCTTGAAGTTCGTCTCCTCGGGGCGCGGCACCCATCTGCCGCGCCAGGTCGACCCTTTAGAGGGCCCCAGTAATACCAACCACTGCGGCGGCAGCGCGGGAAGGTGCGTGCTCGCGGCCGTCGAAGGGCCTCCGGATGGACGCCACGGAGGAGCTTCCGACCGTTGTTGACGGCGCGCTCGTCCTCGGGCGCTACCGGCTCGGCGAGCGGCTGGGCTCCGGGGGGTTCGGGACGGTGTTCGCGGCGCGCGACGAACGTCTGCACCGGCTCGTGGCGATCAAGGTGCTGCCTGCGCCGGGGCCGGTCCCCGAGCGCGCGCAGCGCGAGGCGCTGGCGGCGGCGCGGCTCGACCACCCGGGGATCGTGGCGGTCTTCGACGCGGGCGAGGAGAACGGCGAGCGGTACCTGATCTCCGAGCTCGTCCGCGGCCGCACGCTGGCGGCGCTCGAGCGCGACGGCGCGCTCAGCGACCGCGACGTGTTGCGCGTCGGCCTCAGCCTCGCCGACGCGCTCGATCACGCGCACGACCGCGGTGTCATCCACCGCGACGTCAAGCCGCAGAACGTGATCGTCCCGGCCGAGCCGGCGCGCACGGCGGCCAAGCTGCTCGACTTCGGCGTCGCCCACCTGGCCGGTGACGAGCCGCTCACCCGCACCGGTGACGTCGTCGGCACGCTCGCGTACATGGCCCCGGAGCAGGCGGCCGGCGAGCGGGTGGACGAGCGGGCCGACCTGTACTCGCTCGCGCTCGTCCTGTACGAGGCGCTGGCGGGAACGAATCCGGTGCGGGCGCCGAGCCCGGCCGAGACGGCGCGCCGCGTCGGCACCCGGCTCCCGTCGCTGCGCCGCCGGCGCCGCGACCTGCCCGCCGAGCTGTGCCTGGCGCTCGATCGCGCGCTGGATCCGAACCCGGACGAGCGTGGCACGCTCGACGACGTCGCGGCGGCCCTGGCCGGTGCGTTGCCGGAGGTCGACGATCAGGGCGGGACCGTCCTCCCGCATCCGCTCGAAGGACGCCGGCCTCCGCGGTTGGGGCGGCTGGCGGCCGGCCTCGCCGCCGGCGGGCTCGCGGCGGCGGTGCTCGTGGCAGCCGACCAGCCCGCGGTCGCCGCGATCGGCGTCGGCGTGGCGGTGGCGGCGCTCCCGCGCGTGGCCTGGCTGGTTGCCGCGGCCGCCGCGCTCGCGACGCTGCCGGACCAGGCGGCGCTGATCGCCGCCGGCGCCGCGGCCCCGCCGCTGCTGCTGTGGCGGCGCGAGCTCGTATGGTCGGTCCCCGCTGCCGCGCCGCTGCTCGGGCTGGCCGGGATCGCGGGGGCATATCCGGCCGTCGCAGGGCTGTTCCGCGGCGTCTGGACGCGCGCGGCGCTGGGCGCGATCGGCCTGTGGTGGCTGCTCCTGGCCGAGCCGCTGCTCGCCCGCGACCTGGCGCTCGGCACCCCCGCGGGGGACGCCGCCGATGTGCTCGACACGCTCGCGAGCTCCGGCGCACTGCTGCTCGCGCCGCTGTGGGCGGTCGCCGCGGCTGTGTTGCCGTGGTTGGTCGCCGGGCGCGCGGTGACGCTGGACATCGTCGGCGCGGTCGCGTGGGCCGCCGGACTGGCGGCGGCGACCGCCAGCGTGGCGGATCAGGCGGGGCTCGCGGAACCGCGTGGCCTCGCGGCTGGTACGGCGGTCGCAGGCGCGATCGCCGTCATCGGCGCACAGGCGCGGAATACTCTGAACGCCGAGAATGACCGCGTATGACCGGGTATCCAACGACTCCAACCGCCGATGAGCGTCCTTCGGACACTGGAATCCAAGCTGGCCGGCCTCGTCGAAGGCACGTTTTCGCGTGCCTTCAAGTCCGAGGTGCGCCCGGTCGAGATCGCGCGCAAGCTCACGAAGGAGATGGACAAGCACCGCGTCCAGTCGCTCTCGCGCACCTACGGCCCGAATGAGTACACGATCTGGCTGTCGCCGGACGATCGCAAGCAGTTCGACAACTACGAGGACGACCTCAAGCGGGAGCTGTCCGGCTATCTGCTCGAGCACGCCCGCCGCGAGCAGATCTCACTGCCGACCCGGCCGGCGATCAACTTCAAGACCGACGACCGGCTGCGACTCGGCGAGTTCGGCATCCAGCCGCGGCTCGTACGCCCGCCGCAGGAGGCGGAGGAGTCTCCCAGCCAGGGCGACCACGGCCACACGATGGTCTACACGGTGTCCGACCGGTTGGCCGAGCCGCTGCGCGAGCCCGACCACCGGCGCGGTACGGCGCGGGTGCGCGTCGGCGGCCGTACCGAGCTGCTCGGGTCAGGCGGCGCGGTCCTCGGGCGCTCGCGCGAGGCCGACGTCATGGTCGATGACCCCAACGTCTCGCGCCGCCACGCCGAGGTGCGGCCGTCGGGCGGCTCGTGGATCGTGCGCGACCTCGGATCGACCAACGGCGTGAAGGTCAACGGGCGACGCATCCAAGGCCCGCAGTCGCTCAAACGCGGCGACGTGATCGAGCTCGGCACCGCCCGCGTCACGTTCGAGCTGGAGTAGCCCATGGCTCTGGACCCGGTCGCCGTCGCGCTCAAGTTCGGCTTTCTCATCGTGCTGTACCTGTTTCTGCTGTGGATGGCGCGCTCGGCGTTGCGCGACCTGCGGCGCGGCGGCGCAGGGGAGTCGGTGCCCGCGTACGAGGACGCCACCGGCATGCATCACGCGACCGCCGGCCTGACCGGCGACGGCGACGCGGGAGCGCCGAAGCTCCGGGTCGACAGCGCGGCCGGTCTGCGGGCCGGCTCCGCCTATGATCTGTCGCAGGGCGCAGTCCTCGGGCGCGGCGATACGGCGGATATCCGGCTCGAGGACACGTTCGCTTCCTCTCAGCACGCCAGACTGGTCCCGCAGGGAGACGTGATCGTCTTGGAGGATCTGGGTTCGACCAACGGCACCTACCTGAACGGCGAACCGCTACGCGGCCCGCAGCCACTCCACGTAGGTGACAGCATCCGCATCGGGGACTCTGAGTTCACTTTTGAGCGATGACTAACGTCGCACGCAGATCACCGGGCGGTGTTCTCCGGTGATCGGAGGGCGAAACACTGTTACGAATTTCTGAACACTGGGAGGAGTCGGACCTGGGCCGCCAGCGCCAGGGCAACGAAGACAACCTCTTCGTGCGGTCGCCCCTGTTCGTCGTCGCGGACGGCATGGGCGGCGCCCAGGCCGGCGAAGTCGCCTCCAAGATGGCCGTCGACTCGTTCGACGGCGGCATGCCCGACGGGTCGCCGTCCGAGGCGCTCGTGCAGATCATCGAGGGCGCCAACCGCGCGATCCACGACCGGTCGCGGACCGACGCGCGGACCGCGGGCATGGGGACCACGTTGACGGCGGCGTACGTCGGTGAGAGCGAGGTGACGATCGCGCACGTCGGCGACTCGCGCGCCTACCTGCTCCGCGGCGGCGACCTGATCCGGCTCACGCACGACCACTCGCTGGTCGGCGAGCTGGTGCTCCGCGGCAAGCTCACGGAAGAACAAGCCGAGATGCATCCGCAGCGGTCGGTCATCACCCGCGCGCTCGGCTCCGAGCCCGATGTCGAGGTCGACGTCCACGTCTACCAGGCCAAGCCCGGCGACGTGTTCATGCTCAACTCCGACGGCCTGACCTCGATGGTGCCGGACGGTCGCGTCAAGGGCATCCTCGGTGAGGCGTCGTCGCTCGAGCAGGCCGGACGTGACCTGATCACCGCCGCCAACGACGCCGGCGGGCGGGACAACATCACGGTGATCCTGTTCCGTGTCGAAGACGTCGACGGTGCCGAGGCGCCGCCGCCCGGCGAGACGACCGAGTACGAGACGTGGGAGGGCGAGGCGGTCGACGACCAGCGGCAGGGTGTCACCAAGCCGGAAGCAGCAAGCGACGAAACGGAGGCCGAGTATCGGCGGACGGGGACGATGGCCCTGTCCGCGGTCAAGCCGAAAGCCGAGCCGATAGAGGAGCCGCCGAGGCGTACCGCGCCGCCGGCGCCCGGAGCGCGCAAGCGTCGTCGTCGCCGCATCCCGGGCGCCGCGATCGCCGTCGTGATCGTGGTGCTGATCGTCGGAGCGGCCATGTGGACCGCCACGCGCGTGATCTACTTCGTCGGGGTCGACGGCAACACCGGGATCGTGTCGATCTATCACGGCCTGCCGTACGAGCTGCCGTTCGGGATCAACCTCTACACCCGTGACTACACCTCGGGCGTGCGTATCGAGCAGGTGCCCGCGGCGCGCCGGCCCACCTTCACCGAACACAAGCTGCGGTCTCGGGACGACGCGAAGAACCTCGTGATCGAGCTGGAGCGGGGCCGGCTCGAGTGAGCGCGCGCAACCGCGAGCTGCTGGCGCTGATCCCGGCGTCGCTGCTGCTGACCGCGGGCTTCGCAGCGATCTTCATCCAGGAGTCCGACGTCCTCACGGACGCGTCGCTCACGTACGGGGCGATCTTCCTCGGCCTGTGCTTCGCCGGGCACGTGTTCCTGCGCTTCACGCTGCCGTACGCCGACCCCTACATCTTCCCGCTGGTCGCCGTGCTCGCCTGCTTCGGCCTCGTCGTGATCTACCGGATCGACGACACGCTCGCCCGCGAGCAGGCGCAATGGTTCGTGTTCGGGCTCGTCCTGTTCGCCGCCACGATCTTGCTGCTGCGCGACCTGCGCGTGCTCGAGCGCTACCGCTACACGATCGCCGCGGTCGCGCTGGTCCTACTGCTGCTGCCGCGCGTGCCGGGGATCGGCGAGCCGGTCAACGGCGCCTATCTCGGCGTGGCCGTCGGGCCGATCTCGTTCCAGCCGGCCGAGTTCGGCAAGATCGCGATCATCATCTTCCTCGCCGCGTACCTGCGCGACACGCGGCAGGTGCTCGTGCAGGGCTCGCGCCGCTTCCTCGGGATCACGATCCCGCCGCTCAAGCACTTCGGCCCGCTGCTCGTGGTCTGGGGCGTCGCGATGTTGATGCTCGTGTTCATCCGCGACCTCGGGTCGTCGCTGATGTACTTCGGCGGCTTCATCGCGCTGCTCTACGTCGCCACCAACCGGTTGTCGTTCGTGGTGGTCGGGATGAGCCTGTTCGCGCTCGGCGCCTGGTTCATGGCCTCGACGGTCAGCCACGTCCAGGACCGGATCGACATCTGGCTGGACCCGTTCAATCCGGTCTACCTCAACCGGCCGGTCGGCGGCTCCTACCAGATCGCGCAGGGCCTGTTCGCGCAGGCGGACGGCGGGCTGTTCGGCACCGGCCTCGGGGCATCGCTGCTGAAGGGGCCGTCGGGTGAGAACCTGATTCCCGCCCCGGCAACCGACCTGATCTACGCGGTGATCACCAACGAACTGGGGCTCGTCGGCGCCTGCGGGCTGATCCTCGTCTACATGATGCTGGCCGAGCGCGGCTTCCGCACCGCGACGCTGGCGTCGGACTCGTTCTCCAAGCTGCTCGCCGCCGGGCTGAGCGCGGTGTTCGCGCTGCAGGTGTTCGTGATCGTCGGCGGCGTCACACGCGTGATCCCGCTCACCGGCGTCACGCTGCCGTTCGTCTCCTACGGCGGCTCGTCGATCCTCGCCAACTTCGTGCTCGTCGCGCTGCTGCTGCTCGTCTCCGACCGCGCGCGAAGACCCGCCGGCCGCGGCGCCGGGCGGCGCGGAGGCCTGCGATGAACGCGCCGATCGTCCGCCTGTTCGCGCTCGTGATCGTGCTGTTCGCCTTGCTCGTGGCGTTCACGTCGCGCTGGTCGGTCTTCGAGGCCGAGGCGCTGCGCGACAACCCGAACAACCGGCGGCTGCTGTTCGAGGAGCAGCGGATCAAGCGCGGGATCATCCGCGCCGCAGACGGCACCGTGCTGGCCGCGAACCGCACGCTCTCGCAGGACCGCTACGAACGCCGCTATCCCACCGGCGAGCTGTTCGCCCATCCGGTCGGCTTCTCGTCGCTGGACCGCGGGCGTATCGGGCTCGAGGACTACTACAACGACGCGCTGACCGGCCGCCGCAGCGACGCGATCGGCGCCCTCGAGCGGCTGCTCGGCCCGCAGGACGTCGGCGACGACCTGCGCACGACGCTCGCCCCGCAGGCCCAGGAGGTCGCCTTCCAGAGCCTGGCCGGACGGCCCGGCGCGGTCGTCGCGCTGGACGTCAAGACCGGCGCGGTGCGCGTGATGGCGGCGACGCCGTCGTACAACCCGAACGACCCGAAGACCGCCAAGACGTTCAACCGTGCGACGCAGGGGCGCTTCCCGCCCGGCTCGACAATGAAGACCGTCACCGCCACGGCCGCGCTCGACACCGGCAAGTACACGCCGGACTCGACCGTCAGCGGCAAGAACAACCAGGTGATCTCCGGCACGCCGCTGCAGAACTTCGGCGGCGAGGACTTCGGCGACATCACGCTCAGCGACGCGCTCACCAACTCGGTCAACACCGTCTGGGCGAAGGTGGCGGAGGATCTCGGCCGAAAGACGATGGCGGACTACATGGAGAAGTTCGGCTTCTACGAAGATCCGCCCATGGACTACCCCGACGACCAGATGCTGCCCAGCGGCGAGGTCGGCCGCAGCGGCCGGCTGCTGTCGCCGACGTCGGGGCAGATCGACGTCGGGCGCATGGGCATCGGCCAGGACAAGCTGCTCGTCACGCCGCTGCAGATGGCGACCGTCGCGCAGACGATCGCCAACGGCGGGATGCGGATGAAGCCGCGGCTGGTCGAGAAGGTCGTCGATCCCGACGGCCGCACGATCGACGAGCCGCTGCCCGAGGAGGCGGAACGCGTGATGTCCGAGAAGGCCGCGAGCGACCTGCAGCAGATGATGCGCAACGTCGTCGAGCAGGGCACCGGCACCGCGGCGCGGCTCGAGGGCGTCAACGTGTCGGGCAAGACCGGCACCGCCGAGGTCGGGGACGGCACCGACGACCTGTGGTTCATCGGGTTCACCGACAAGGTCGCCGTCGTCGCCATGCTCGAGCGCCAGACCGGCGGGACGGGTGGCGCGAACGCGGCGCCGATCGCGGCTGACGTCCTCAAGTCACTCGGGGAGCGGTAATGGCGAGCGTCGACCGCGACACGATGATCGACGGTCGCTACCGCGTCATCAAGCGGCTCGGCTCCGGCGGCATGGCCGACGTCTACCTGGTCGAGGACCAGCAGCTCGGCCGCCACGTCGCGCTCAAGCTGCTGTACCGCCACCTGGCCGAGGACGTGCAGTTCGTCGAGCGCTTCCGCCGCGAGGCGTCGAGCGCCGCCGGCCTGCAGCACCCGAACATCGTCAGCATCTTCGATCGCGGTGAGTGGAACGGCACCTACTACATCGCGATGGAGTACGTCGAGGGGCACACGCTCAAGGAGGTCATCCGCGAGCGCGGCCCGGCGCCGCCCGAGGCGGCCAGCGACATCCTCCTGCAGATCCTGCGCGCCGCTCGCTTCGCGCACCAGCGCGGTGTCGTGCACCGCGACCTCAAGCCGCAGAACGTCCTGATCGACGGCGACGGGCGCGTCCAGGTCACCGACTTCGGGATCGCCCGCGCCGGTGCCTCGGACATGACCGAGACCGGCTCGATCATGGGCACCGCGCAGTACCTCTCGCCCGAGCAGGCGCAGGGCCGTCCGGTCGACGCCCGCTCCGACCTGTACTCGATCGGGATCATCCTCTACGAGCTCCTCACCGGCCGCGTGCCGTTCGACGCGGAGTCGCCCGTGTCGGTCGCGCTCAAGCAGGTGTCCGAGGCGCCGATCCCGCCGCGCGAGCTCGACCCGACCCTTCCGCCTGCCCTCGAAGGCGTCGTCCTGCGCGCGCTGGAGAAGGACCCGTCGCGGCGGTTCCAGAGTGCCGACGAGTTCATCGAGGCGCTGCACGCCGCGCGGATGTCGCCCAACGCGGTCGTGGTCGAAGAGGCGCCGCCGATCGAGGAGATCCTCGAGGAGGACGACCGGGCGGGCCGCCGCTGGTGGCTGTGGCTGCTGATCCTGCTCGCGGTGGCCGCGATCGCGCTCGGCGCCTACCTGCTGCTCAAGCCGAAGCAGACCGACGTCCCGAACGTGATCGGGCGGACGTCCTCGACCGCATCGCAGATCCTGCAGAACCAAGGGTTCGAGGTGCAGATCGACCCCGCGACCAACGCCGACGTGCCGCGCGATCAGGTGTTCGCGCAGAATCCGCGGCCGGGCGAAGCCGCCGACCAGGGCTCCGTCGTCCACCTGCGGGTGTCGTCCGGCCCGGGCCAGGCGGCGGTGCCGAGCGTCGTCGGCGCATCTCAGAGCGACGCCGAGAAACAGTTGCAGGACGCCGGCTTCAAGACGAAGGTCGCGCAGGAGTTCTCCGACACCGTCAAGAAGGGCACGGTGATCAGCACGACGCCGGCGGTCGGCACGCTCGTCGAGCGCGGCACGACCGTCACGCTGACCGTGTCCAAGGGCAAGGAGCAGGCTGCGGTCCCGGATGTCGACGGCGAGACCGAGGACAACGCGCGCAGCGCGATCGAGGCCGCGGGCCTACGCGTCGGCAAGGTCACCCAGGAGGAGTCCGACCAGGACCCGGGCACGGTCGTCGACCAGAGCCCGGCGGCCGGCAAGAAGGTCGCGAAGGGCTCGTCGGTCAACCTGACGGTGGCGAAGGCCGTCAAGGTCCCCGACGTGGTCGACGAGACCGAGGAGGACGCGACGAACGCGCTCGAGGACGCCGGCTTCAAGGTACGGGTGCGCGACCGCACGACGACAGCGGCCGACGAGGACGGTGTGGTGCTCGAGCAGAGCCCCGCCGGTGACGAGGAGCGCCCGAAGGGCAGTCAGGTGACGATCATCGTCGGCCGGCTCGGGACGGCCACGCCGACGCCCACTCCGACACCCACAGCTACGACCGTGCCATGAGGGTGGCCGTCCTCGCGGGCGGCAGGTCGTCAGAGCACGACGTGTCGCTGGACTCTGCCGCGTTCGTGCGCGAGGCCGTCGCCTCCGCCGGGCATGAGGTGCTGCCGGTGACGATCGAGCGCAGTGGGGCGTGGGTGCACGACGGCGAGGCGCTGTCGCTCACGCCGGGCGGCGGGCTGCTGGGCGCCGACGCGGTCTTCCCGGTCCTGCACGGGCCATTCGGCGAGGACGGCACCGTGCAGGGCCTGCTCGAGCTGCTCGACATCGCGTACGTCGGCGCGGGCGTGCTCGCCTCCTCGCTGTGCATGGACAAGGTCGTCTTCAAGGAGGTCCTGGCGGCCGCCGACGTGCCGCAGGTCGCCTCGCTGGCCGTGCGCGAGCACCGCTGGCGTAGCGAGCCGGACGCCGTGCGCAACGAGCTGGGCGTGCTCGGCACGCCCGTGTTCATCAAGCCGGCCCGGCTCGGCTCGTCGGTGGGCATAGCCAAGGCGTGGGGCGAGGCCGACCTCGATGCCGCTCTCGACGGCGCGTTCGCGCATGACAGCCTTGTCATCGCCGAGGCGTTCTCCGACGGCATGGAGGTCGAGTGCTCGGTGCTCGGCAACAGCGAGCCGGAGGCGTCGGTGCCCGGGGAGATCGTCGTCCTGAAGGGCGAGTGGTACGACTACGAGGCGAAGTACAGCGACGGGGGGATGGAGCTGGTCGTCCCCGCCCGCCTGCCCGACTCGGTGATCGCGGACGTGCGCCGGCTCGCCGTCGACACGTTCGTGCGCGTCGGCTGCGCCGGCCTCGCCCGGGTCGACTTCTTCGTCGACGGCGAGCGCGTGCTCGTCAACGAGCTCAACACGATGCCCGGCTTCACCGGCACGAGCGCGTACCCGAAGCTGTGGCAGGCGACCGGGATCCCGCCCGCCGAGCTGTGCGACCGGCTGATCGCGCTCGGGGTCGAGCGCTTCCGGGCCGAGCGCGCCGGCCACTCCTTCTAGTCTCCGGACGCCACGGACGGCGTCCGTCGGGTCAGACGGCCGGCCGGATGAAGGCCGGGGCTATCTGGTGCTCTTCTTCTCGAACAGCGCGAGTTCGCCGATGTCCACGCGCGGCTGGTTCGGCGGCAGCTCGGTGATCCAGACGAGGTAGTAGCGGTACCGCTTGTCGCCGGAGTCGAGCTTGAAGCGCTGATGGTCGCTGCGGACGGTGCCGCCGCCGAGCCTGGTCCAGCCGGAGTCGATGCTCGCCGGTGCGCGGCCTCCGTTCGCGCCGTAGATCTCGGCCTTCCACCCGGGCTCCGGGCTCTGGATCTCCATCCGAACGGCGTCGACGCTCGGCTTGGCGTCGAGATAGATGCCGACGCCGGCCTTGTTGGCGCCCGAAAGGCCGTCGCGATAGCTCTCGGTGCTCCACTGCGTGCCGGGATCGCGGTCGACGACCAGCGCCGCCTGGGCGTGGTGCTCAGCGTCGTCGCCGAGCGGGTCGTAGTCGGACGCGGAGGCCCGCGCGAGCGACACGACGGCCTCGCCGGCCGGCGCCTTGACGGTGCCGGAACCGGTGCCCTTCTGCGTGCGATCGACGCCCTCCTTGAACACGAGCGCGACGATCACCACGAGCACGGCGAGCAGGCAGATCACGCCGAGGATGGGCAGCGGGTGGCGCAATCGGAACGGCAGCCGGCGGCGGGCCGACTCCGGGAGCGTGCGCAGGACCGCGGTCGCCTCGCCGGTCGACTTGCCCGAGCGCGCGGCCTCGATCGCCAACGCCTCCTCGAGGTCGGTGACGAGCGAGGGCACGTCCGCATAGCGGCGCTTGAGGTCCTTGTCGGTCATGCGGTCCAGGACCGACGCGAGCGTGGCGGAGGCCTCGGGGCGGCGCGACTGTAGGTCCGGGATGTCCTCGCGCACGTGCTTCATGGCGACGCTGACCTGCGTCTCGCCGTGGAACGGGACGTCGCCGACGAGCATCTCGTAGAGCACCACGCCCAACGAGTAGATGTCGGACTGGCCGTTGACCTCGTGGCCGAGTGCCTGCTCGGGCGACACGTAATCGGTCGTCCCGAGCACGCGCCCGTCGGCGGTCAGCCCATCCTGGTCGAGCGTGCGGGCGATGCCGAAGTCGGTGACCTTGGCCGAGCCCTCGCCGTCGATCAGCACGTTCTGCGGCTTGACGTCGCGGTGGACGATGTGGTGCGAGTGCGCGCAACCGAGCGCGCGGGCGATCTCGATCGCGTAGGCGATCGCCTCGTCGACCGGGAGGCGCCCCATGCGGCGGATGCGCTCCTTGAGCGTCTCGCCCTCGACGTACTCGAAGACGATGTAGGGGCGGCCCTCGTCTTCACCGGCGTCGATCACGCCGACGATGTGCGGATGGCTGAGCTGGGCGACCGCCCGGGCTTCGCGGCGGAAGCGCTCGAGCTGGTCGGAGTCCGACGCGATCTCGCGGTGCATGAGCTTGATCGCGACCTGCCGCTCGAGCGTCTGGTCGAAGGCGCGGTAGACCGTCGACATGCCACCGGCGCCTATCTGGGCGTCCAGCCGGTACCGGCCGCTCAGCTGCATCCCTACGAGCGTGCTCATCTCGTAGGCCCTATTGTGGCCGATCTGGCGGTGTCGGCGACGGTGTTCACGGATCCCTGCTCGACTTCGGCGATCTACTGGCGTACACCTTCGTGATCGTCAGGTTGCGCCGGACGACGCGGGACGGCGTGTCAGCACACCTACCGTCGAGTGCGGATCGAGCGGTGGAACGCCTTACGGGTTGATCGAGCGGCCCGACCAGGTCCGCCAGTCAGACCCGCCGTCGCCGTCGTCCTTGTCGTCCGCGGATTCGTCCGCAGCCGGCGATTGGGGCGCCTCCTCGGCGGCCGGAGGCTCGTCCGGGGCCGGAGACTCGTCTCGGGCCGGAGACTCGTCCGGGGCCGGAGACTCGTCCGCGGCCGGAGACTCGTCCGGGGCCGGAGACTCGTCCGCGGCCGGAGACTCGTCGGCCGCCTCGTCGAGGGCCGGCGCCTCGACCGTCGGCTGGTCGGCGACGGGGGTCTCGGCGGCGGCCTCTTCAAACGGGGCGGGCTCGTCGGGCTCGGCGCTCGACGGGGCCCAGCCGGTCGGCTCGTCGCCGGGCGCGACCGGCTCCACCTGCTCACCGGCGAGTGGGTTGGCGGCCTGCTCGATCGTGTCGTCGATCTGGCGCTCGGTGTCGGACATGCCGGGCGCGTACGGCTCGGCGGCGGTCTCGAGGTCGAGCTCGGCCTGCTCCTGACCTTCGGCCTCACCCTCGCCGGCCTCGGCCAGCGGGCGCTCCTCCTCGGTCGCCGGCAGGTCGGCCGGACCGGCGTAGTCGCTGACCGCGCCGCCGATGTTGGCGGCCTCAGCCGCGGCGGCGGCCTCCTCCTCGGCTTCGTCGATAGCGGCCGGCTCTTGCGCCTCCGGGGCGGGCACCGGCGTCGCGGTGTTGGCGACCGGGCCCGGGGCGTCGTAGTTCGATGGCCCGGGTGAAGGGGGCGAGTAGGGCTCGGTTCGCGACGGGAGCAGCCCCGCGACCTTGTCGCGCTTCAGAAAAATGCCGGCGGCGACGACTGCCGCGCCGACGAGCAGCAGCTTGCGCATGGGTTGACTCCTTGGGCCGAGGTTCTCAACCCGGCACGGTACTCATCTGCGGCCGTTCCGCGAACCCCGGTCAAGACCGGGGGCGCGGAAACGTGCCAGGTGGGGGCGAGGCCCCCGGGCTCAGGCCTTGCGGCTGGGAGTGCCCGGGAGCTCGGTCGGAGCGGCGGCGGCGGCCTGGTTCTCCTCGCGTACGGCGTTCCAGATCTCCTCGCGGTAGACCGGGATCGAGCGCGGGGCCTGGATGCCGACGCGAACGGAATTGCCGACGATCTCCATCACGTGGACGACGACGTCGTCGCCGAGCATGATCTTCTCGCCGGGGCGGCGGGTGATGATGAGCATCTGAAGATTCCTCCTTGGAATGCTTCGTAAACGGTGTCAGTACATGGGCGCGAGCTTCGCCGCCAGGCGAAATCTCGCTGAGGAGAACCTGGCGCTCGGCGCCAGCGTTCCCCTAGGCGGCCGCCGGCTTGGCCTCGGCGTCGGGGAACAGCGCGGCGCGCACGGGGGCGTTCGCGGCCTCGTTGATCACCTGGTACCCCTGACCTTGGGAGACGATGATGGGGGCGCGCAGGTTGGCGCTGAAGTCGGTGAGCTCGGCACCGGCGCGGACGGCGACCCAGACGGCCACGTCATCGTCGGGGAAGCGCTCGCTGTCGGCGTCCGACAGCTCGACCTCGTAGTCGGAGAAGAACGCCCACGGGTTGGTCACGGGCAGCGCCAGCGACGCGTCGTCGAGCGAGTGCAGCCACTGGAAGGCGCTCTCCGGGTCGTTGGTGACGACCGCCCAACGGCGGCCGCCGAGGCCGATCAGGCCTGCGGGGAACTCGATGATCGCGCCGGCCTCGATTTCGAGGGTGCCGAAGCGCGAGCTCTCGACGGTCACGGTGGACATTTTCGGGATTGCTCCTTGGGGTTCCGAGGGATGGGAAGGGACGGAGGGGTGCGCGGTTCTAGCGCAGGAAGTCCATGAGGGACGACTGCATGAGGTTCGCCCCCGCGCGGAGGGCGGCCTGGTAGGCGGCGGTCTGGGAGTTCAGGTCAATCAAGGTCTTGGCGATGTCGGCGTCCTCGGTGTCCGAGAGCTGCTTGGTCGTCGTCTCCTCGGTTTCCTGGAGACGGGACAGCGCAGCATCCAGCCGCTGTGCACGGGCCCCGTTGGCCGCACGCACCTCAAGCACGTGATCCATGTTGGTATCGAGCTTGTCGAGGTCGGCGCGCAGCGCGGCGGAGTCGCCGGCCCTCAGGTGATCGGCCGCGTCGCGCAGAACGTTGAGCAGCTTTCCGTCACCCGCCGCCTGGCCGTTGCCGAGAATGTCGCTGCCGACGCTGTTGATCGTCATCGTGACGCCGGGGCCGATCTCGCGGACGATGCCCGGGACCGCCGGGTCGAGGCCGCCCTGATCGCCCTGGTACGTGTCGTCGGCGCCGGAGACGTACGGACGCGTCGCGGTCGCCGAGCCGGACATCAGGTAGCTGCCGCGGTAGGTCTTGCTCGCGCCCTGCTTGATCGCCTCGATCAGCTGGTCGAGCTCGGAGGCGATCGAGTTGCGGCCGGTCTGGTCGATCGAGTCCGTGCCGCCCTGCACCAGCAGGTCGCGGGCGCGCGCCGAGTTCTGCGTGACGTCGTCGAGCGTGTCCTCGGTCATCTCGGCCCAGCTCTGCGCGTCCTGGACGTTGCGCTGGTACTGCTGGGTCGCGGCGAGCCCGCCACGCAGTCCCATGGCCTGGGCGGCGTGGAACGGATCGTCCGACGGGCGCGTGATCTCCTTGCCCGACGCCGCCTTCATCTGCGACTTCGTGAGCTTCGCGGAGACGGCGTTCAGGTCGGCCAGCACATTGCGCTGGACCATCGAGGTGGTGATGCGCGTGCTCATCAGAGACCCACCCTTCCGGTGCGATTGATCAGGACGTCGAGCATCTCGTCGAGCGTGCTCATCGCGCGCGCCGACGCCTGGTAGGAGCGCTGGAAGCGCACCAGGTTGGACATCTCCTCGTCGAGCGAGACGCCGGAGACGCTCTGGCGCCGGTTCTCGACCGCGTCAGTGAGCACCTGGGCGTTGGCCTCCTGGCGCGTCGCCTCGCGCGTGTTGGAGCCGACCTGGGCCACGAACGCGCCGTAGGCCTGGTCGACGCTGGCGCCCCCGCGCAGCTGCGAGACGGCCAGCGCAAGATCGCGAGAGCCGCTCCCGGCCGAACCGGTGACGAGCGCCTGCGGGTTGGAGAGCAGCGCGGACGCGACGTCGATCGTCGCGGCCGTCGGGCCGGCGCCGCCGTCGAAGAACTGGGTGCCGAGCGCGCCGTTGACCGTCGAGACGAGGTTGTTGGCGATCGTGTCGAGCGTGTTCAGGTAGCCGTCGAGCGTGCCGCCGGGCTTGGACGCGTCGAGCAGGCCGCCGAGCTTGCCGCCGGGCGCCCAGGCGTCGCTGGCCGGCGGTCCGGCCCAGGTGGCGTTGGCGCCGGTGACGACCGAGTAGGTGGTCCCGGACGAGAGCTTGTCGACGAAGCTGACGTTGATCGTGCCGTCCGATTGGCCCTCGACCGAGATCTGGCCGTACTCGGACAGCTGGTCGAGCAGCTGGTCGCGGCGGTCGAGCAGGTCGTTGGGGACGTCGCCGACCGTGATGAAGCGCTTGATCTGGTCGTTCAGGCCCGCGATGTCGGACGCGATCTGCGCGACCTCGCCGCCCGGGTCGCCGGGGCTCGCGGGCCGTGCCAGGTCGGCGTACTGCGCGTAGCTCTGGTCCTTGACCTGGGCGATCTGCGCGCGGACAGTGTTGAACGCGTCGGCCAGCGATGCGCCGTTCTCCACCACGGCCTGCTTGGCGGCGCCGACGTCGTTGCCGTTGGCGTTGGCGAGGTCCGACCACGAGTCCCAGAAGCGGCTGAGCAGCTGGTTGATGCCGTTCTCGCCCGGCTCGGACAGCGCGCCCTCCGCCTGGTCGAGCGCGGTCGCCCGCGCCGTCCACTGGCCGAGGTTGGTGTTCTGGCCGCGGTACTGCAGATCGATGAACTGGTCGCGCACGCGGCGGTACGACTGCACGTCGACGCCGGAGCCGAGGTGGGCGCCGGAGCCGCCGGCGATGCCGCCGGCCGGGATCTCGAGCGCCGGGGAGGCGACGAGCGTGGCCTCCTGGCGCGAGTAGCCCTGCGTCGAGGCGTTCGCGATGTTGTGGCCGGTGGTGTCGAGCAGCCGCTGCTGGGCGAGGAGGCCGCGCAGCGAGGTCTGAAGGCCGTAGAAGGAGGAGATCGGCATGACTTACGCCTGCAGGTCGAGGGCTCGGTGGATGGGCGGCGCGGACGGCGCCGAGTGGTTGCCGCCGGCACCGGCGGGGCGGCCGTAGCCGGGCTCCGTGTCCTGCCCGACGAGGCGGGTCAGGTGGGCGAGGAAGGCGAGCTCTTGCCGCATCAGCGCGCGGTTGATGCCGTGCTCGCGAGCGATCTCGGCGAGTAGGCCGCGCAGCTCGGCGGAGCGCTCGCGGGCGGTCTCGGCGGCGCCGGGGCTCACCAGCACGCAGAGGTGCTCGAGCGTGACCTGGGCGGCGGGCAGGCCGAGCGCGGCGCCGGCGCGCTGCAGCAGCGCGGCGCGGTCCTGCTCGAGGGCGCCGCGGCGACCCATCTCGGTCTGCACGTCGGCGAGCTTGGCGAGCACGACGTCGACGTCGCGCGCACGGATCGCCTTGCCCTGGCCGAGGACCAGGCCGAGCAGGCGCTGGGCGGAGTTGATCTGCGTGTCCAGGTGGACGAGCAGCTCGGCTTCGAGAACCGTGCTCACGACGGGTCCTTTCGCAGCGACGGGTAGAGCTGGGCGGCCAGGCCGATGCCGCCGTCGGCGATGAGGCCGTTGGTGAAGGCCTCTTGCATCGGCGCGGCGTACGGGCCCTCGGTGAGCGTGCTGTCCTTGGGCAGCATCTCGCCGACGAGCGTGTTGAGCAGCACCTGCTCGAACCCGAGCGCGGCCTTGTAGGCCTGCTTGTCGTCGTCCGAGCCGTTGCGCACCGCGGCGGGCAGCGCGGTGGTGGGCACCTGCGGGAGGCTGTTGATCGCCATCAGCGCTTCACCTGGTTGGCGATGCCCATCATCTCGTCGGCCGTCGAGATGGCCTTCGAGGCGAGCTGGTAGGAGCGCTGCGACTCGATCATCTGGACCATGGCGTCGGCCATGTCGGTGTTCGAGGCCTCCAGGGCGCCCTGCGTGAGCACGGTCGCGCGCGGCGCGGCGACCGCGGGGCCGGAGGTCGCGGTGGTGACGAAGGCATTGTCGCCGGCCGAGAGCAGCCCGGCCTGCGAGCGGACGGTCACGACGTCGAGGCGGCCGACGCGGCGGCCGGCGGCCGTCACGGTGCCGTCGGCGCCGATCGAGACGTCATCCTCGGCGGTGCCGGTGGGGACCTTGATCGCGGGCTGGACGAGCGAGCCGGTGCTGGTCGTCAGGTTGCCGGCGCCGTCGATGTGGAGGCTGCCGTCGCGCGTCAGCGCGTCGCGGCCGTCGGGAAGGCGGACGCGCAGGAAGCCCTCACCCTGGATCGCGACATCGAGCGGTCGGTCGGTGCGCTGCAGCGAGCCCTGAGCGAACGAGCGCCCGGCGTCGACTGCGGCGGCACCGGAGCCGGTGCGCACGCCCTGCGCGGACGAGCGGCCGGTCTGGTCGTACACAAGGTCGCGGAACCCGACGCGCTGGTGCTTGTAGCCCGTCGTGTTCGCGTTCGCCAGGTCATTGGCGACGGCGTCGAGACGCTGCTGCTGGGCTGCCATGCCGGCAGCCGCGGAGTGAAGGCCCTCAATCATTCACCTCGGTCTTCGACCAATCAGCCGGAGACTTGAGGCGAGAGGGCCTAACTGGAGGTAGAGCCGACCTGGGTCGCAGCCTTGCCGAGCGTCTCGTCGATGGCCTGGATGACCTTCTGACCGGCCTCGAAGGCCCGCATCGAGTCGATCATGTCCACCATCGAGCGCGCGGCGTCGGCACCGGAGCCCTCGAGCGCGCCGGAGCGGACGGTGCCGTTGGCGGCGCCGGCCGGTGTTCCCGTGACGAGCGAGTCCCCTTGCTTGACCGGGTTGTTGAGCGCCACGACGCCGATGCGTCGCGGGTCGACGGTCCCGTTGGTCGCGGTGATCGTACGGCCGTTGGCGTCGAGCACCGGGTCGCCCGCGCTGCTCACGAGCCGGCCCTGCGTGTCGAGCGCGAACTGGCCGTTGCGCGTGTAGCGCGTGCCCTGCCCGGTCTGGACGGCGAAGAAGCCGTCGCCGACGATCGCGAAGTCCAGCGGCTCGCCGGTGTCCTTGACGGGCTCGGCGGAGAAGTCGGTTGTGATCTTGTCGACCTGGACGGCCGTGCTCTGCGGGCCGACCGTCGCACCGGTCACGGAGTTCTGCAGCAGCAGATCCTTGAACGTGCGCTGCGACGTGCGATCGGCCTTGTAGCCGGGCGTCGACGCGTTCGCGAGGTCGTTGGCGATCTGGTCCTGCCGGATCTGCTCGGCGAGCATTCCGGACGCGGCGATGTAGAGACCACGGTCCATTCCAGGGCGGTGATCGGCAGCAACGCGCCATTCTGTAGCCCATGGAACCCGTCATCGGGATCGAGACCCTGCTGCTGCGCACCCAGCTGCCGGAGGTGACCCTGCGCCCCGGCACGTCGGTCGTCGCGCGGGTGCTGTCGCGCGGGGAGAGCCACGGCGTGCTCGTGATCGCGGGGATACCCCTGAGCGCGCTGCTGCCCGCCGAGGTCGGCAAGACCGGCGACACGCTGCGCTTGACCGTGAGCGACGTGACGCCCGAGCGAGTGACACTGCAGCTCGACCAGCTCGTCAACCCCGCCGCCCAGCCGCCGCCGCAGCCGACGGAGCGCCCCAAGGTCACGGTCCAGGAGGAGCCGCGGACCATCCGCGTGGGCGGCGAGGAGCGCTCGACGGTGGCGCTCAGCTTCACCTCGACCGCGCTCGGCCGGCTCGATCTGCGCCTGGAGCTCGCCGGGACGCGCATCAGTGCGGCGGTCGAGGCGCCGGCGGGGCGCTCGTTCGCGCTCGCGGACGCCGCCGCCGGGCGGCTGCAAGACGGCCTGCACGCGCGTACGGGCCTCGATGCGTCGGTGCAGGTGACGCCACGGCGCGAGCCGCTCGACCTCTATGCCTGACCGCGAAGTCTCCGCCGCCCTCAGCTACACCGGCACCGGTGCGCCGCGCGTGGTCGCCGCGGGTCGCGGCCGGCTCGCCGCCACCATCCTCGAGCGCGCGCGCGAGGCCGGCGTGCCCGTACACAAGGACCCGGAGCTGGCCGACGCACTGGCCGGTCTGGCGCTCGGACATGAGGTTCCGGAGGAGTTGTGGACGGCCGTTGCAGAGGCGTTGGCGTGGGCCTACTCAGTGAGTGACGCGGCAATTACCCCGAACAGGTGATCAAGGAGATGGGGTTCCGGCCCGATACAGGGCGAGTCCGTCAGTTCCTTGATCCGTTTCGTTAGGAGTCCGTCCCTCATGAACGCCCCCACCACCGGCCGCCGCCGCGTTTCCGCGGATCAGGCGCTGGCGCTCTGGAGCGAGTACAAGCGCACCGGTGATGTGCAGGTGCGCAATCGGCTCGTGATGACCTTCGCTCCGCTGGTGAAGTACATCGTCTTCAAGAAGGTCCGCGAGCTGCCGGCTCGCTGCGAGGTCGAGGACTTCATCTCCTGCGGGCTCGAGGCCCTGATCGCCTCGATCGACCGCTACGACCCGGCCAAGGGCGCCACGCTCGAGCAGTTCGCGTGGACCCGCATCCACGGCGCCGTGCTCGACGAGCTCCGCCGTCAGGACTGGGCGCCGCGCTCGCTGCGCCGCTGGGAGCGCGACATCAGCAAGGCGCGTGACCAGTTCACCGCCCTCCACGGCCGCCGCCCGTCGCACGACGAGCTCGCCGACTCGCTGGCGATCCCCGTCGAGGACCTGCGGCGCCGCCAGGACGACATCTCCGTCTCCGACGTGACGTCGCTCAACACCCTCGTGATCTCGGACGATGAGACCACGGTCGAGCGCATCGACACCCTCGCCTCCGGCGACGACCGTCTCGATCCCGAGAACGCGTCGGCAGCCGAGGAGGCCAAGGCCAAGTTCCGCTCCGCCTTCGACAGGCTGCCCCAGCGCGAGCGCGAGGTGGCTGTTCTACTGTACGTGAAGAACCTCACGCTGCGCGAGATCGGCGACATCCTCGGCGTCTCGGAGAGCCGCGTGTGCCAGATCCACTCGCAGCTCAAGCGCACGCTCAAGCAGCAGCTGGCGTCGGATTCAGTTCTTTTCTCCGCCGTCGGATAAACGTCCAGCGCCTCAAGGCCGCCGCTGAGCGGCCGACAACCCAGAGCAGTATGAGCTTCGAGATCGGACCCCTGCAGCCCATCGGGCGTGGAACCCCAGTGCGACGTGTCGACGCCGTCACGCCGGGCTTCTCGCTTGACCTGGCGCGCCGCAAGACGGAGACGCCAACGCCCGCCCCCGCGAGCGCCGCGTCCGTCGTGCCGGAGACGCCGCCGGTCGAGGTGCGCGACGCCATCGGCGCCGCGGCCGCGCGTGCGGCTGAGCTGCGGTCCGAGAATCGCGAGCTGCACTTCCACAAGGACGCGAAGTCCGGCCGCGTGATCGTCCAGGTCCGCGATCTCGCCGGCAACGTGATCCGCACGATCCCGCCGTCGCGCGCACTCGACATCATGGCCGGGGCGGCCGTCTAGCCATGGCCGGCGTCGCACTCTCAGGTCTCGCCTCCGGCGTCGACACCAGCGGCATCGTCGACCAGCTGATGGCGATCGACCGCCAGGGCACGACGCGCATCCAGACCCGCGAGTACAACGTCAGCGGGCTGCAGTCGGCGCTCAAGGGCGTCGCATCCAAGCTCGCCACGCTCAAGAGCGCCGCGCAGGCGCTCGGCAGCGAGACCAACTGGAAGCCGACCCAGACCGTCGAGTCCTCCGATTCGCGCGTCGCCGTCACGCAGACGGGCGGCGCCGGCATCGGCGGCCACAGCGTCCAGGTCAACCGCCTCGCGTCCTCGATGCAGCGCGGCTACTCCCTCCCGGGCGGCACCGCGGGCACGCTCACGATCACCGCGAACGCCGACTCGACCAACACGATGACGGTCTCCGTCGCCGCCGACGCGACGCTGCAGCAGATCGCCGACTCGATCAACGCCAAGAGCACCGGCCCGGTCGTCGCCGCCGTCGTCACGAACAGCGGCGGTGAGCAGCGGCTGGTCCTCTCCTCGCGCAAGACCGGCTCGGAGTCGGACTTCTCGGTCTCCGGCGGCCTGCTCAGCGACGACGCGGCCTACACGACGCCCGACGTCAGCAAGCTCGACGCCGAGTACACGCTCGACGGTGGCGCCGCGCAGACCTCCAAGACCAACGTCCTGGAGAACCTCGTCCCGGGCCTGCGCGTGACGCTCAAGGGCGTCACCTCGCAGCCCGCCGCGATCACCGTCACGGAGCCGACGCTCGACCGCGACGCCATCAAGACCAAGATCAAGGCCTTCGTCGACGCCTACAACGCGGTCGTCGACACGGCGCGCGGCGAGATCACCGAGAAGCCCGTCTCGACCGCGACCGACTCGATCAGCGCGGGCCAGGGCCAGCTGTACGGCGACACCGGCATGAACTCGATGCTCAGCGCCCTGCGGCGCCAGATGAGCACGATCGTGGCGGACGCCGGGATCAACGACCTGGCTGACATCGGCATCGGCATCCCTGCTTCGTCGGGCGGTGCCTCGCAGGACGCCAAGGACGGCAAGCTCGCGATCGACGACACGAAGCTCAGCGCGGCGCTCGACTCCGACTGGACTGCGGTCAAGGGCTTCTTCAGCGGCTTCTCCAAGAAGGTCTCTGACTACGTCGGCACCCAGACCGGCGGGTCGGGCGTCATCGACGGCCGGCTGGCAAGCGCCGACCGCACGATGAAGCAGCTCACGAGCCAGATGGACGACATGAACACGCGTCTGGACGCGAAGGAGGCCCGTCTCAAGGCCCAGTTCGCGGCGATGGAGTCTGCGATGCAGAACTCGCAGACGCAGCAGGCGTGGCTCACGGGCCAGCTCGCATCACTGCCGAGCTGGTAGGCGCGAAAACCGCTCAAGCGGCGGCGCTCCGGGCCGACTACCGGAGAGCACCTTCCGTCCACTTCGTCCCGAGGTCTGCGTGTCTGCTTACACCGCGTCCCACTCCGTTGCTTACAAGCAGCAGAGCATCCTCACCGCCACGCCGGGCCAGCTTGTCGTCATGCTCTACGACGGCTGCCTGCGCTTCCTGAACCAGGCCGCGTATGCGATGCGCGGGGGCGACATGACCGAGTCCAACGCTCGGCTGTCGCGGGCGGAGGCGATCATCGAAGAGCTGCACTCGACGCTCGACATGGAGAAGGGCGGCGTTGTCGCCAGCCGGCTCCAGGGCATCTACGTCTTCTGCTCCAAGCATCTGCTCGAGGCGCGTCAGAACCGCGAGCCCGAGAACATCGAGAAGGTGTTCGAGCTCCTGTCTGAGCTGCGTGACGCGTGGGCTCAGATCGCCGCCGCCTGATGGACGGTTGGGCCGAGATCCTCGCGCTCGCGAACGTCGAGCGCACCCTGGCCGCCGAAGGCCGCTGGGACGAGCTCGCCGTATCGACGGCTGAGCGCGTCCGCATCGCGGCCACGCTCGGCGCGCCGCCTGCCGGCGCTCGCCTCTCGCTCGAGGCGCTGGCCGTCGTCCAGCAGGAGCTGCTGAGCACGCTCGAGCACGCCCGTGCGCAGACCACGCGCGAGCTCGCCGGTCTCAGCAACGGCCGCGGCGCCGTCGCCGGCTACACCGCCGCCCAGGCCCCGCGCGGGCGCAACTGGGTGAACGACCAGGCCTAAAGATCGATCGGCGCCAGCCGATCTACCGATTGGCTGCCTCACGGACGGGGCTCGTAGGTCCAAGGACGGACCTCCAATTTCTTTCTAAGGAGATTCCGTCCCAGTGCTCTTCGACACCACGCAGCTTGCCCTCGAGCGCGCCATCGAGGGCGCCGGCAAGCGCCATGAGGCGCTGGCGGCGAATATCGCGAACGCCAACACTCCTGGCTATCAGCGGGTCGACGTCGACTTCCACGGCGCCCTCCAGGCGGCCATGGGCAGCAGCGACGACTCGCGCACGGCGGTCGAGAACCTCTCCTTCTCCCCGGCCAAGGACGCTTCGGCCGGCGCCACGCGCGCCGACGGCTCCACGGTCGACGTCGACTCGGAGTCGGCCAAGCTCGCCGCCAACGCGCTCGAGCAGCAGGCCGCCGTCCAGGTGGCGCACGCGCGCATCGGAATCCTCAAGGCCGCCATGGGCGTGAGCGCATAATGAGCCTCTTCGGTGGACTCGAGATCTCCGCGTCCGGCCTCACCGCTGAGCGCCTGCGGATGGACGTCACGGCCGAGAACCTCGCCAACGCCCAGACGACGCGCGGCGCCAACGGCCAGGCGTACCGCCGCAAGGAGGTCGTGCTGCAGGAGACGCCCGGCTCGTTCGGCGCGTCCCTGTCCGCCGCCATGGGCGGCTCCGGCAACGGCTCCAGCGGCGGCGTCCAGGTCGCCGGCATCGTGCAGGACACCACCACGCCGCTCAAGCGCGTGTACGACCCGGGCCACCCGGACGCCGACGCGCAGGGCTACGTCTCCATGCCGAACGTCGACACCGTGACCGAGATGGTCGACCTCATCAGCGCGCAGCGCGCCTATGAGGCGAACGTCACCGCGATGCAGTCGGCCAAGCAGATGTTCTCCCGGACGCTCGATCTTCTCCGCTGATGCCGCTTCCCATTGATCCCTCCCTCGCTGTCGGCGGGCCCGAATGGAGCATTGCTCCGGTCGATCCCGCGCAGGCAGCGCCGCAGACCGGTTCCGGTTTCGGCGACATGCTCGGCAAGTCGCTGCAGTCGCTGGCTGACAGCCAGACCGAGGCTGCGAGTGCCTCTCAGGCGCTCGCCACCGGCCAGGCATCCGATCCGACCGCCGTCGTGATGGCGGTCGAGCGGGCGCAGCTCGCGATGCAGCTGGCCTCGCAGATCCGCACGAAGGCCGTTGAGGCCGCCCAGGACATCTTCCACACCCAGGTCTAGCTGACTCATGCCTCCCTTCGTCGATACCTTCCGCGCCCTCCCTGCCCGTTCCAAGGGCATCATCGCGGTGTCCACCGTCGCGATCCTCGCGATCGCATTCGTGATGCTGAAGGTCGCCACGGCGCCCTCGTACACGATCCTGTCGTCGGGCCTGGACCCGGCGAAGACGGGCAAGGTCACCGCGGCGCTCGACGAGCAGGGCATCGGCTACGAGCTGCGCAACAACGGCACGGCCCTCGCGGTCGACAAGGCGTCGGTCGCGCAGGCGCGCGTCGCGCTCGCCGGCTCGGGCGTCAGCCTCGACTCCGGCTCGGGCCAGGGCTTCGAGCTGTTCGACCAGCAGAAGCTCGGCGCTTCCGACTTCCAGCAGCAGGTCACGTACCAGCGCGCGCTGGAGGGTGAGATCGCCCGCACGATCGGAGGCGTCCAGGGCGTCAGCAGCCCGCAGGTGCAACTCGTCATGCCCGAGGACGACCTGTTCGCCGACCAGGCGACGCCGGCCACGGCCGCCGTCATGCTCGGCAACACGGCCGACACGCTCGACCCCGGCGCGGTGCGCGGCATCGCCCAGCTCGTCTCGTCCTCGGTCAAGGGCCTGAAGACCGACAACGTCACGATCACCGACTCCACCGGCACGCTCCTGTGGCCCGCCGGCGATGGCAGCGGTGGCGCGGCCGGCGTGGCCGCCGGCAAGCAGGCGCTCGAGGCCCGCTACGCCAACGCGATGGAGGCCGACCTCAACCAGATGCTCGTGCGCACGCTCGGCGCGAACAAGGCGCAGGTCGAGGTCTCCGCCGACCTCAACGCCGACAAGACCACGCGCGAGAAGCTCACGTACGCCAAGAAGGGCGTGCCGCTGAAGACCCAGACCGAGAGCGAGAAGCTCACGGGCGGCGGCGCGACCACCGGCGGCGCCGCCGGCACCGGCGCCAACATCCCGACCTACTCGGCGGGCACGGCCGGCGGCAGCTCGAACTCCAACTACCAGCGCAAGAGCGGCACGACCGACTGGGGTGTCGACAAGCAGGTCGACCACACCGAGATCGCCGCCGGCGCCGTCAACAAGCTGCACCTGTCGCTGCTCGTCGACAAGAGCGTCCCGGCCGCCGACTTCGCCTCGATCCAGAAGGCCGTCAGCAGCGCCGCGGGCATCGACACCACGCGCGGCGACGTCATGCAGGCCGCTCAGGTGCCGTTCGCCAAGGTCACCGCGCCGAAGACCGGCCCGGTCCCCACCTCGCTGCTCGGGCCGCTCAAGTGGGTGGGCGTCGGCTTCGCCGCTCTGCTGTTCCTCTTCTTCATGACCCGCTCGCTGCGCAAGCGCGAGGGTGAGACGCTGGCGACGCCGGCGTGGCTCACCGACATCGAGGAGCCCGTCACGCTCGCCCAGCTCGAGCAGCAGACGCAGGTCCTCCCCGGTGGCGCCGCGCACCCGACCATCAAGCTGCCGCCCCGCGCCCCGGACACCAACCTCCAGGCGATCGACCAGCTGATGGAGCGCGAGCCCGAGCGCGTCGCCGCTCAGGTCAAGCAGTGGATGGCCGAGGACTAGGGCGATGAGCACCGATCTGGCCACGCGTCCGAAGGACGACAAGGCGGCAACGCTGCGCGGCATCGAGAAGGCCGCGATCCTGCTCGTCGCCATCGGCGAGGAGCGGGCGGGTGAGATCTTCCGCTACCTCGGCGACACCGAGGTCGAGGCGCTCTCGCTGGAGATCGCCAAGTCGCGCAAGGTGCCGAACGAAACCTGCCGCAACGTGCTCGGCGAGGCCGTCGAGATCATCCTGGCGGAGGACTACATCGCCGAGGGTGGCGTCGACTACGCCCGCAACATCCTCGAGCGCTCGCTCGGCGCCAACCGCGCCGAGGAGGTCATCGGCCGCCTCGCCGCGACGATCGAGCGCCGCCCGTTCGAGTTCCTGCGCCGCACGCCGGCCGAGCAGATCTCCGTCTTCCTGCGCAACGAGTCGCCGCAGACGATCGCCCTGGTCGTCGCCAACCTGCATACCACCCTCGCCGCCCAGGTGCTCTCGCAGCTCGAGCCCGAGGAGCAGGCCGAGGTCGCCAAGCGCATCGCGAAGATGGCCGAGACGCGGCCCGAGGTCGTCGCCCAGGTCGAGACCGTGATGCGGCAGAAGCTCTCCAACATCGTCGCGCAGGAGTACGCGGCTGCCGGCGGCGTCAAGTCGCTCGCCGACATCCTCAACCACTCCGACCGCACGACCGAGCGCAACGTGCTCGACGAGCTCGCCAAGAACGAGTCAGAGCTCGCCGACGAGGTCCGTCTGCTGCTGTTCACGTTCGAGGACGTCGTCAAGCTCGACGACCGCTCGATCCAGATGGTCCTCAAGGAGGTCGACCAGAAGGACCTCGCGATCGCCCTCCGCGGCGTCAGCGAGGACGTCCGGTCGCGGATCTTCTCCAACATGTCCGAGCGTGGCGCCGAGCTGCTGCGCGAGGAGATCGACTTCCAGCCGCCGCAGCGCAAGCGGGTCATCGAGGAAGCGCAGGGCCGCATCGTCGGCGTCGTGCGCCGCCTCGAGGAAGCCGGCGCCGTGGTCATCTCCCGCGGTGGCGGGGGCGACGACGACGAGCTGATGTGATGAGCGGCACCGAGTTCTCATTCGAGGCGCTCGAGGCGCCGGTCGTGACGGCGCCGCCGTCGCGGGGCGGCGACGCCGGCCCCGACGCGGTGCTCACCGCGCTGGCGCAGGCCGAGGCCGAGGCCGACGCGATGCGTGCGATCGCTCGCGAGGAGGGGTTGCGCGAGGGCCGCGAGGAGGCACTCGCCGCGCTCGCCCCGGCGCTGGAGGCACTCAACCAGGCGGTCGAGGCCATGCAGCTCGAGCAGATCGCTCGTGCCGAGCGGCTCGAGGCGCACGCAGTCGATCTTGGCCTGTTCCTGGCCGAGAAGGTGCTGGGCGGCGCGATCGCCGTCGAGCCCGATCGGGTCGTCGAGGCCGTCCGCGGTGCCCTGCGCGGCATCGTCGAGCGCGAGCGCGTGACCGTGCTGGTGCATCCTGATGATCTCGAGCTCGTGCGCGATGCGATGGACGACATCCGTGCCTCGCTCGGCGGCATCGAGCATTGCGAGGTCCAGGCCGAGCGGCGCGTGTCGCGCGGCGGGGCCGTGGTCCGCACGCCCGAGGGCGACGTCGACGCGCGCATCGAGACCAAGCTGGTCCGCGCCCGCGAGGTCATCGAAGCTTCCCTCTCGAGCTCGTCCGGCGCATGAGCGCACTCGATCACGCGGCCGCCGCTCTGCGTGACGCCGATCTGCATCGCCGTCACGGGCGCGTCATCGACCTCATCGGCCTGATCGTCGAGGCGACGGGGCTGGAGGCCGAGGTCGGCGAGGTCTGCTCGATCGACACCGGTCGCGGCCGCTCCTCCGTGCCGGCCGAGGTGGTCGGCTTCCGCGCCGGCCGCACGCTCCTGATGGCGCTCGGCGAGGCGACGGGCATCGGCCCGGGCGCGCGCGTGAGCGCGACCGGTCGTTCGCTGCGGGTCGACGTCTCCGACAATCTTCTCGGCCGTGCTCTCGACGGCCTCGGCCGTCCGTTGGACGGCCTCGGGCCGATCGGCGGTCCGGACGCGCGCTCGCGCGACGTGCAGGCGCCGCCGCCCGATCCGCTGGAGCGTCCGCGCATCCACGAGCGGGTCTCGCTGGGCGTCCGCGCGCTCGACGCGCTGGTGCCCTGCGGCCGCGGGCAGCGGCTGGGCATCTTCGCCGGGTCCGGTGTCGGTAAGTCGTCGCTGCTGGGCATGATCGCCCGGTCGACGTCCGCCGACGTCAACGTCATCTGCCTGGTTGGCGAGCGAGGTCGCGAGGTGCGCGAGTTCATCGAGCGCGACCTCGGCCCCGAGGGCATGGCCCGCTCGGTCGTGATCGTCGCGACCTCCGACCAGCCCGCGCTCGTGCGCATCAAGGCCGCGTTCACGGCGACCACGATCGCGGAGCACTTCCGCGACCAGGGCGCCGACGTGATGTTGATGATGGACTCGGTCACGCGCTTCGCCATGGCGCAGCGCGAGGTCGGCCTGGCGATCGGCGAGCCGCCCGCCACGCGCGGCTACACGCCGAGCGTGTTCGCGCTGCTGCCGAAGCTCCTGGAGCGCTCCGGCACGTCCAAGCGGGGCACGATCACCGGCCTCTACACCGTCCTGGTGGACGGCGACGACATGAACGAGCCGATCGCCGACGCCGTGCGGTCGATTCTCGACGGCCACGTCGTCCTCTCGCGCGATCTCGCGCACTCCGGGCACTACCCGGCGGTCGACGTGCTCGCCTCCGTCTCCCGGTTGGTCGGCGAGGTCGTGACGTCCGAGGTCCGCTCGGCGGGCGACGACGTCCGGAAGCTGATGGCCGCCTACCGCGACAACGCCGACCTGATCTCGATCGGCGCCTACGCCCGCGGCAGCGATCCGCTGATCGACGCGGCGATCGACGCCCGCGGGGCGATCGACGGCTTCCTCAAGCAGGGCGTCACCGAGCTCTCCACCGCCGTCGAGGCCGACTCCGCCATCACGAACCTCTCGCTGCTCGCGGGGCTGCCCGAGCCCGGCCAGCCCGTATTGGCTGCTGATCCTCCGGTGGCCGCCGCGGCGCCGGCGCCGCAGCCGCCGGCCCAGCCGGCGATGCCGCTTCACAGCGCCATCCCGCCGCTCCACCTCGCTTCTTAGCTTTCGTCCGCGTCTCGACGCCGGCGAGCTGCGGCTGGGTAGGGCGGTGAGGGGTGGACCGTTTCGGTCTGCCGCGAACGTCTGCGGCGGTTGGTGTCGGGAAATGCTCGCTGTGCGAGCAAAAGACGACACCGGTGCCGCGGAGTGGTCGATCCTGCCTCCCTCAATGCCGCAGTTGACGGCGCCGGCGGAGAAAGCGCTACAGGTTTTCGGACTGGCGTCGATCACCGGGTCGTGGAGACCCCGTCCTTCGTCTTCCGGCTCGAGCGTATTCGTTCGCTTCGAGAGCGCGCTGAAGAGCGCGCTCGCGAGGAGCTGGCGCATGAGCTTCGCCTTCGCCTGCGTGGCGAGGCGATGCTGCTCGAGGCGACCCAAGCTGCCTCTGCGGCGACGCAGTCGGGCCGCGACGCTGTGACGTCGCGCTCGAGCGGCATGGACCTGCTCGCCGCCCAGGCGTACATCGAGCGGGCTGAGCGCACGCGCCGTGAGGCCGCGCTCGACCTCGACCGCCAGGACGCGGAAGTCGCCGCGCGCCGCACCGCGCTGCAGAGCGCCGCTCGCGAGCGCCAGGTGATGGACAAGCTCAAGGAGCGCAAGCAGGCCGACCACAACGCCGAGTGGGCCCGCAAGGCCCAGGGCGCCCAGGACGAGATTGCCCTCGGCGTGCACCGCCGGAACGGTCAGGTGGCCGCGTGAGCGTCGAGTCCGTCATCGCCCGCATGGGCGAGCTGCAGCAGATGATCAACGGTCAGGTCCCGACCCAGACCCAGCCGACGAACACGCAGGCGTTCGCCTCACAGCTGCAGAACGCGACCGCGTCCGCCGCGATCGCCGGCACCACCCCCACCGACGCCACCGCGACGACGAGCCTGATGTCGACCGGTGTCTCCGAGCTTCCCGCCGATGTCCCCTACGGCGCCGAGATCACGGCCGCCGCGAAGAAGTACGGCATCGACCCCGCCCTGCTGGCCGGCCTGGTCAAGCAGGAGTCCGGGTTCAACCCGAACGCCGGCTCGCCCGCCGGTGCGCGCGGCCTGACCCAGCTGATGCCGGGCACCGCCGCCGGCCTCGGCGTCACCAACGTGCTCGACCCCGCTCAGTCGCTCGACGGTGGCGCGAAGTATCTGCGCGACCAGCTGGACGCGTTCGGCGGCGATGTGGCCCGCGCGCTCGCCGCGTACAACGCCGGCCCGGGCGCGGTCCAGCGCTACGGCGGTGTCCCGCCGTACGCCGAGACGCAGAACTACGTCCGCGCGGTGCAGGCCAACGCCGCCGCCTACCGCGGCGCCGGCTCCACCCCCTCGATCTTGTGATGACCACCGACCGCACCCAGTCCGCGCGCACCGTCGCGCCTCCGACCGACCGCTCGGCCCCCAAGGCCGATCGGCCCGCCGCCGGGGACGCGTTCGCCGCGCTCCTCGACGCCCACGCTGCCACTCCTCGCCGCGGCAATGACGCGCCGGCGCGCCGCGACGATCGTCCGGCCCGCCAGGATGAGCCGAAGGCGAAGCCGCGTGACGAGCGCACACCCCGCCACGACGATCGCACGGCACGCCGCGAAGACCCGACGCGTCCCGCTCCGGCCCAGGAACCGGCCGCCGCGGCGAAGCCCGCCGAGGCGGCGATCCCGGCGGGAGCCGAGGCTCCGGCCGCGCCGGTCGCGGTGCAGATCGGCACCCTTCCCGCTGCCGCTCAGGCGCCCGAGGCCGCTCCGGCCCCGACCGCCGCTGCCGCGCCTGGAACCACTGAGGCCCAGGTCGCGCCGCTGGCGCTCGCCCTCGGCGTCGACAAGCCGGCCGCGTCCACCGCTCCGACGGCGCAGGCGCCGGTCACCGCCGCCAACGCCACGGCCGCGGCGGCGCAGCCCACCGTCCAGACTCCGGCCGCTCCGAACGGCGAGCCCGTCGACCCGAACGCCGGCCCGGCTGCCGAGGTGCCCGCCGAGGGCGCTGGCGCCGACAAGAAAGCCCCAGGCCCCCGCCCGGCCGCCCACGCTCCGCAGGCGCCGGTCGCCCAGGCACCGCAGTCGGGCCCGGCTGCCGCGCAGACGGCTGAGCCGACCCCGGCCGCGCAGGCACCGCAGCCGGCTCCGGCCGCTGCCAAGGCCGAGCCGCAGGCGCCCGCCGCTACCGCTCCCACGAGCACGACCGCCCCGGTCGCGACCGCCAACGTGCCGACGACCGCGCAGGTCGCGGGTCAGGTCGCGCCGCAGCGCGCCGTGCCGATGCACCGCGCCCCGGCTGCGGTGTCGACGCTCCTGCACGTGGCGGCCGAGCGCGGCATCACGCACGCGAAGATGGCCCTCAAGCCCGCCGAGCTCGGCGGCATCGAGATCCGCCTCCAGTCGACGGCCGCCGGCATCGCCGCGCAGGTCGTGGCCGACTCCCCGGAGGCCGCCAAGCTGCTCGCCCAGGCGAGCGACGACCTTCGTCGCTCGCTCGAGGCGCGCGACGTGACGCTGCTCTCGCTGGAGGTCTCGACCTCGAGCGACCAGCAGCAGCAGCAGAGCGCCCGCGGCGAGTGGAGCGACGGTGATGGTGCCGACTCCGGTCTGCCCGGCGCTGGCCGCTCCAAGGGCGAAGCCGACCGCGACGCCGAACCTGCCCCGACCACCCAGTCCGTCATCGAGCTGCCCGGTGGGCTGCTCGTCGACGTCCTTGCCTGACCCCAACTGACATGAGCACGATCAACACCGACACCCAGAAGATCCTCACGCTTGACGAGATGAAGTCCAAGGCCTCGTCGAACGGCGAGCTCGGCAAGGACGACTTCCTCAAGCTCTTTGTCGCTCAGCTGTCGCACCAGGACCCGATGAACCCCATGAACGACCAGGACATGATGGGCCAGATGGCGTCCTTCTCGCAGCTGGAGCAGATCACCAACATGGCGGCGGCGAACCAGTCGATCGCCACGAACCTCTCGTCCAGCAGCGCGGTGAGCCTGATCGGCCGCACCGTGACCTACCTGGACCAGGACGACTTTCCCCATACCGGCACTGTCGAGAAGGTCACGGTCACGGACGGCAAGCCGTCCCTGACGGTGGCCGGCACCGACGGCGTCGATCCCTCATCCATCACGCAGGTCGCTTAGGCGACGTAAGGAGTTGATGCCCCGATGATGCGAGGCATGTTCGCTGCCATCAGCGGCCTCAAGACCCACCAGGTGATGCTCGACGTCACCGCCAACGACATCGCCAACGTCAACACGATCGGCTACAAGTCGTCGCGTACGACGTTCAAGGACTCCCTGACCCAGCTGCAGCGTGGTGCCTCCGGCGCCGCCGGCGGCAACGGTGGCGCCAACGCCGCCCAGGTCGGCCTCGGCACCCAGCTGGGCTCGATCGACAACCTGATGCAGTCGGGCGCCCTGCAGTCCACGGGCAACCCGTACGACGTCGCGATCCAGGGCAACGGGTTCTTCCGCGTCGCCGCCAGCGCTACGGTGACCGGCACGCCGACCCCGAACCCGGGCGCCGTCGAGTACACCCGCGCCGGCAACTTCACCACCAACAGCGCGGGCTACCTGGTCACCCAGGACGGCTATTACATCCAGGGCCGCACGGCCGGCGGCGCCGACACGCTGCTGAACATCCCGCCCGGCTCGACGAACATGTCGATCGGCCAGAACGGCGAGGTCAGCTATGTCGACGGCACGGGCACCCGTGTGTCGGCCGGCTTCATCTCGCTGGCCACGTTCAACAACACGTCGGGCCTCGAGCGCTCCGGCTCGAACCGCTGGCTGCAGTCGGCGAACTCGGGCACCCCGACCATCGGCACCCCGAGCGCGCAGTTCGGCTTCACGACGTCCGGCGCGATCGAGATGTCCAACGTGGACCTCGCCCAGGCGTTCACGAGCATGATCACCGCGCAGCGTGGCTTCCAGGCCAACTCGCGCGTCATCAGCACCGCCGACGAGATGCTGCAGGATCTCGTCAACCTGAAGCGTTAGTCCGTGTAACGCCGCCCGAAGGTCGCGCGTGGGGTTTGCGCGACCGGAGGGCGAAATGCATCGAGAACGGCCGCGGAAACGCGGCCGTTCGCATTTAAGGCTGGGGCCTGTGTGCCGAATACCGGGACGTGATCCGTCTTCACCGCCTCGCGCACCGCGAAGAGGACTTTCTCCTCAACCCGGACCTGATCTTGTCGATCGAGGCAACCCCCGACACCACCGTGACCCTTACCACCCACACCAAGCTGATCGTCTCCGAAAGCCCGGAGGAGGTCGTCGAGCTCGTCCGCGCCTGGCGTGCGTCGATCATCGAGGCCGGCCTGCCGCGGATCCGACGGCGCTCCGACATTCCTCTGCACGTCGTTCGTGGTGAGCACGTGAACTACGAGGAGCGTGACCGATGAAGGCTTCGTCGATCATCGGCATCATCGTCGGCTGCCTCGGCATCGCCGTTGGCGCCACGATGGAGGGCTCCAACGTCATGGCGGTCATCAACCCGTCCGCCATGATGATCGTGCTCCTCGGCACGCTCGGCGCCACGATCACCGGCACCAGCTTCGACTCGATCAAGTCGATCCCCAAGCTCTTCAAGAAGGCGTTCAGCCCGGACGTCCTCGACCTCAACGGCCGCGTCACCGAGCTCGTCAGCTACGCCGAGCAGGCGCGCCGCGACGGTCTGCTCGCGCTCGACGAGCAGCTCGCCAACGTCGAGGACCCGTACACCAAGAAGGGTCTGCAGCTCGTCGTCGACGGCACGGACCCCGAGCTCGTCGCCGACGTGCTCGAGGCCGAGAACGACGCGATGCGCAAGCGCCACAAGGCGGCCACGCAGCCGTTCGAGAAGGCCGGCGGCTACGCCCCGACGCTCGGCATCATCGGCACCGTCTTCGGCCTCGTCCACGTGCTTTCGAACCTCTCGAAGCCGGAGACGCTCGGCCCATCGATCTCGTCGGCGTTCATCGCGACGCTGCTCGGCATCTCGACCGCCAACCTCATCTACCTGCCGATCGCCTCGCGGCTCAAGCAGCTGTCAGAGGAAGAGATGCACTTCCGCGAGATGACGCTCGAGGGCATCCTGGCCATCCAGGCCGGCGACAACCCGCGCGTCGTCGCGGAGAAGCTCACCGCCTACGTCCCGCCGTTCATGCGGATGACGGAGGAGGAGGCTGCGGCCGCCTCTGAGGCGCAGAAGGAAGCCGCCTAGCCCGATGTCCGCCCGGCGCCATAAGAGAGGTGGGCACCACGAGGAGGAGCACGAGAACGAGGAACGCTGGCTCGTGTCGTTCGCCGACATGATGACGCTCCTCTTCTGCCTCTTCATGGTGCTGTTCGCCATCTCGTCGGTGAACACGTCGAAGTTCGAGGCGCTCCAGAAAGCGCTCCAGGACGCCTTCTCGGGCAAGATCCTGTCCGGCGGCGAAGCCGTCATGCAGACCGGCAACGACAAGCAGCCGGAGAAGCCGGGCACGGAGCCCCCGCTGCCGGCGATGACGCCCCTCCAAGCGATGGCGAACAGCTCGATCCAGAGCGCACAGAAGAAGGAAGTCGCCAAGGAGAACCAGGACTTCAAGAAGCTCAAGGAGCGCATCGACGCGCTGGTCGCGAAGGAGGGTCTGACCGGCAAGGTCGAGACCACCGTGCGCAAGCGCGGCCTCGTCGTCGAGCTCCTCACCGACAACGTCTTCTTCGATTCCGGCCAGGCCGTCCTCAAGCCCGGCGCCCTGGACCTGCTCAACAGTCTCGGCGACGTGCTCAAGGCCGAGAACCAGCACCCGATCGTCGTCGAGGGCCACACGGACTCGCAGCCGATCTCCAACTCGGTCTACCCGAGCAACTGGGAGCTGTCCGGCGCCCGCGCGTCGTCGGTCATCCGCAGCTTTGCCTCTGAAGGCGTCCCGAGCGGCCGGCTGTCCGGCGCGCTGTACGGCGCCGAAGACCCGACGGCCAGCAACGCGACCGCCGAAGGGCGCTCGCGCAACCGGCGCGTCGACGTGATCCTCACCCGCCTGCACCAGGAGTCGTAGTAATGAAGAAGAAGCTGATCATCATCCTCCCCGTGCTCCTACTGGTGCTCGGCGGGGCCTACAAGTTCAAGTTCGCGAAGGCCGGCGAGGCCGAGGCCAAGCCGAAGGTCGACGGCACGGTCTACATCCTCCAGAAGGAGTTCCTCGTCAACCTGCACGACGGTCGCTTCGCGAAGCTGACCGCCGCGCTGCTGCTCGCGCACGACGACACGTCGGCCCTGCCGGCCGGCGGCCACGAGGCGGCCTCGCCGCCGGAGGGCTACGGCGCCATGGCCCAGGAGGCCGTCGTCCGCGCGATCATCACCGACGACCTGACCGATGCCCCCGCTTCGCAGGTCATCAATCGCGTCGGTCGCGAGAAGCTGCAGGAGAAGATCCTCAAGGATCTGAAGAAGAAGACCGACGTGAAGGTCGAAGAGGTCCTGTTCCCCGACGTCACAGTCCAGTGAGCGAATCCATGAGCGATCCCGTCGACTACGTCCCGTTCGAGACGACCACCACCCCGGTGCCCGGTGAGCACAGCGCCGATGCGCCTGAGCTCGAGCGCCTCTATGACGTCCCCGTGGAGCTGGCCGTGGAGATCGGCCGCACCCACATGACGATCCGCGAGACGCTGGCCCTCGGGCCCGGCTCGATCGTGACCCTCAACCGGCTCGCCGGCGAGCCCGTCGACCTGCTGGTCAACGGCAAGCCGATCGCGCGCGGCGAGGTCGTCGTGATCGACGAGGAGTTCGGCCTGCGTGTCACGGAGGTCGTCGCCGGCGACACCGGCGCGGGGGCTGAGGCCGCCGCTCCGGCGCCCGCGGAGACGGCCGGCGAGCTGCACGCATTCGCGCCCGCTGTGCCCACCGAGGCGTAAACCGGACGCGGCGCGGATAATGCGGCCCGCATGGGCCGTGCCCGCGCCGCGGTGGTCCATTTCTGGCGCAAGTCCTACGAGGACAACCTCACGGGGCTCGCGTCGATGGTCGCCTACAACCTGCTGCTGTCGATTTTCCCGCTCGCGCTGGTCGCGCTGTGGATCGCCGGTCGCGTCCTGCGCTCGAACGAGTTGCAGAACTCGGTGCTGCTCGACCTCCAGCAGCTGTTCCCCAGTGCCGCCGAGAGCACGCTGAGCACCGCGATCCGGCGGCTGCAGGAGACGTCGACGACCGCCGGCATCCTCGCGATCGTCGCCGCGATCTGGTTCGCGTCCTCGTTCTGGGGCGCGCTCGACACCGCGTTCTGCCGCATCTACCACCGCGACTGCCGCACGTGGGTGCGCCAGAAGCTGTTCGCGCTCGGGATGTTCTCCGTGGTGCTGCTGTTCATCGTCGCCACCGTGTCGGTGCCGGCGGCGCAGAGCCTGCTCACCAGCGGCACGAACGACCTCCCGTTCGGGCTCTCCGACGTGCGCGGGCTGGTCTACGGCATCTCGCTCGTCGCGGGCATCGTCGTGCTGTTCATCGCGCTGTGCGCCACTTACGCGCTGGTCCCGAGCGGGCGGATGCCGTGGCGCTGCGTCTGGCCGGGCGCCGTCGGCGCGACGCTGGCGATCGGCGTCCTCGACTACGTCTTCCCGCTCTACCTGCACAACGTCTCGACGCTGCGCGCCGGCACGACGTTCGTGTTCGTGCTGATCGCGCTCGTCTGGTTCTACGCGCTCGCGATCATCGTGCTGGCGGGCGCGGTGGTCAACGAGCTCCGCTTCGAGCGACGCTAGCCTGACGCGCAGTGTCGGCGATCGAGACGATGGGGCTCACGAAACGCTACGGATCCGTGACCGCGGTCGACGATCTGTCGTTCGCGGTTCGGGACGGGGCGGTGACCGGCTTCCTGGGTCCGAACGGCGCCGGCAAGACGACGACGCTGCGGATGATCCTTGCGCTCGCGCGGCCGTCCGCCGGTCACGCGACCGTGCTCGGCCGCCCGTACGCGCAGCTCGACGAGCCGGCGCGGACCGTCGGCGCGAACCTCGAGATCGCGGGCGCGCACCCGGGCCGCAGCGGCCGCGACCACCTGCGCGCGCTGGCGGCGATGGCCGGGCTCCCACCCACGCGCGTCGACGAGGTGTTGCGGCTGGTGGAGCTCGACGATGCGGCCAACCGGCGCGCCGGCAAGTACTCGCTCGGCATGCGCCAGCGGCTCGGGCTCGCCGCCACGTTGCTCGGCGACCCGCGAGTGCTGATCCTCGACGAGCCCGCCAACGGCCTCGATCCGCAGGGCATCCGCTGGCTGCGCGACTTCCTGCGCGGCATGGCCGCCGACGGCCGTACGGTGCTCGTGTCCAGCCACGTGCTCGCCGAGGTGGCGCAGACCGTCGACGACGTCGTGGTGATCCACCGCGGCCGGCTCGTCGACCAGGGCCCGGTGTCGCGGCTGACGGCCGGCGGCCACGTGCTCGTGCGCACGCCAAAGCCGGAGGCGCTGCGCGCCGCGCTCGAGCAGGATGGGCTGACCGCGAGCGTCGAGGGCCAGGAACTGCTGGTCGACGCCGACGACCCCGCCCGGGTCGGCGACATCGCGTTCGGCGCGGGCGTGCCGCTGCACGAGCTGACCACGCGCACGACCTCGCTCGAGGAGGCGTTCCTCGCTCTGACGACCGACGCGGAGCCGACCCCATGATGCGGCTCATCAACGGCGAGCTGATCAAGGTGCGCACGACGCGGACGGCACTCGGCTTCGGCGTCGCGTCGGTGCTGCTGGTGCTCGCGCTCGTGCTGATCAGCTTCCTCGCCGGTGACCCGACCACCGCCGGCGACAAGCGCGACGCGCTCAACGTCGGCGGCGTGCTGTCCGTGCCGCTGCTGATCTTCGGCATCGTCGGGGCGACCGGCGAGTACCGCCACCGGACGATCGCGCCGGCGGTCCTGATCGCGCCCGGCCGCGGGCGCCTGACGGTCGCGCGGCTGATCGCCTACATGCTGACCGGGTTGGTGTTCGGCGCCGCGATGGTGATCGTCGCGTTCGTGGTCGGCCTTCCGCTCGCCGGCGGGGGCGAGTCGCTCGCGACCAGCGACCTGGTCCGGGTCGCCGGCGGCGGGCTGATCGTGGCTGTCCTCACCGTGGCGCTCGGCGTCGGGGTCGGTGTGCTCGTGCGCAACCAGGTCGCCGGCGTCGTCGGCGCGCTGATCTGGCTGTTCATCCTCTCGCCCGTGCTCGGGCTGATCGACGAGAAGCTCCCGAACTACACGACGCTGCCGGCCGCGGGCGAGGTGGGCGGCTCCCACGACAGCGGTTCCGACCTGTCGTTCGCGAGCGGGGTGGCCGTGCTGGTGGTCTGGGCGGTCGTGTTCTTCGCCGTCGCCCTACTCGTCGAGCGCCGCCGCGACGTCGACTGACGGGCGCGGCGTGAGCCGGATGCCCGCCGGCCGCGCACCGGGGAGCACGTACAGCGGATAACTGGATTCAAGATGGAGAAAGCGCGGCCGATGAAGGGGTCGAGTCCTGATCCAGACTCGAACTTCCTCGGTGATGCAGCTTTCCCCTGCCTTCAAGTCGGCGGGAGTGGCCGTGCTCGGCCTCCTCCTGCTCGCACCCGCCACATTCGCGGCGGACGGCGAGTCCACGCCGCTCAACCTTTCCGATACCAAGGCCAAGGCCACGGAGAACACCGGCACCACTTCCGGCGGCCTTGTGCGCACGATCGTCGGTCTGGCGATCGTCATCGGCGTCATCTACGGCCTGTACTGGGTGCTCAAGCAGGTCAAGGCCTCCCGCGAGGCCGGCGCCGAGGGCACCGGTCTGGAGACCATCGCGACGCTGCCGCTCGGCCAGAACCGGGCGATGCACCTGGTCCGCGCCGGCGACGAGGTCGTCCTCGTGGGCGTCGGCGAGCACGGCGTCACCCCGATCCGCACCTACGGTGAGCACGAGGCACGCGCCCTCGGCCTGCTCGCTGCGAATGACACCGGCGAGCCGATCCTGCTGCCGGCCGCGACCGTCGACAAGCCGGGCTTCCTCGAGTCCCTGCGCCGCATCACGGTGATCAAGTGAAGACCGACGGCTCGAACGCGGTCCAGCTGCTGCTGCTCATCGGCGGCCTGTCGCTGGTCCCCGCGCTGCTGTTCACCGTCACCGGCTTCACGCGCATCCTGATCGTCCTCGGCTTCATCCGCTCCGCCCTCGGCACGCCGACGGCGCCGCCGAACCAGGTGCTCGTCGGCATCGCCATGTTCCTGACCTTTTTCGTGATGTTCCCGACGTTCACGAAGATCAAGGACGACGCGATCGTCCCGCTCCAGAAGCACAAGATCACCCAGGAGCAGGCCTTCAAGCGCGCCGAGGCCCCGATGCGCGAGTTCATGTTCGACCAGACGCGCACGAAGGACCTCGCGCTGTTCGCGAAGCTCGGCCACGTCGAGCACCCGAAGACGCGGGCGGACATCCCGACCCACGTCCTCATCCCCGCGTTCATCATCTCCGAGCTCAAGACGTCGTTCCAGATCGGGTTCCTGATCTTCCTCCCGTTCCTGATCATCGACATCGTCGTCGGCGCGACGTTGATGTCGATGGGCATGGTGATGCTGCCACCCGTCTTCATCTCACTGCCGTTCAAGATCCTGCTGTTCGTCCTCGTGGACGGCTGGAACCTGGTCACCCGCTCGCTGGTGGAGAGCTTCCACGTATGAGTCAGGATCAGGTCATCAGCATCTGCGTGTCGGCGATGGAGCTGGCGCTGAAGATCGGCATGCCGATCCTGCTCGTCGGGCTGGTCGTGGGCCTGCTGGTCTCGATCTTCCAGGCCGCCACGCAGATCCAGGAGCAGACGCTCTCGTTCATCCCGAAGGTCGCCGGCCTCGCCGTCGTCCTGGTCGTCGCCGGCCCGTGGATGCTCGGCCAGCTGCTCACCTGGACGGAGGGCCTGTACCTCTCGATTCCGAAGCTGGTCGGCGGATGAGGCCCGAAGACCTGCTCGCGCACTTCAGCGAGGAGCAGACCGCCGGCTTCATCCTCGTCCTCGCCCGCATCTCGCCACTGTTCATCCTCGCGCCGCTGTTCTCGTCGAAGATGCTGCCGGCGCGCGCGCGCGGCATCGTCGCGGTCGGCCTCGCGATCGGCATCTACCCGATCGCCTCGCAGGCCGGCGGCGACCACCACATCCCGCTCGACATCCTTCCGCTCGCCGGCCTCGTGCTCAAGGAGCTGTTCGTCGGCATGGCGTTCGCGTTCTCGCTCGCCTGCCTGTTCGCCGCCGTCCAGGTGGCCGGCAGCATCCTCGACACGCTGATCGGCTTCTCGTTCGGCGCGATAGTCGACCCGATCACGGGCACCAATGGCGCCGTCCTCAACCAGGTCTACGGCCTGATCGGCGTCATGATCTTCATCGTCATCAACGGCGACGCGTGGGTCATCCAGGGCCTCGCCAAGTCCTACGAGGCGATCCCGCTCGTAGACGCGCCTGACATGAACACGCTCGTCAAGGGCGCCCAGGTCGTCTTCTCCGGCATCTTCGGCGCCGCGATCCAGATCTGCGCACCGGTGATGCTCGCGGTGATGCTCACCGACGTCGCGTTCGGCCTCGTCTCGCGCGTCGTCCCGCAGCTCAACGTCTTCGGCGTCGGCTTCCCGGCCAAGGTCACCGTCGGCCTCGTGCTCGTCGGCGCCACGCTGCCGTTCATGGCCGGCTGGCTCGGCGACGAGCTCCAGAACTCCGTGGCTGCCGCGCTGCACACGCTTCAGGTGGCCGGCTGATGGCTGAGAACAAGACCGAGAAGGCCACACCAAAGAAGCGCCAAGAGGCCCGCAAGAAGGGTCAGGTCGCGAAGTCGCAGGACATCAACGGCGCCGTCGTGATGATCGCGTCGGTCATCGCGCTCTCCGCCTTCGGTCCCGGCATGTACCACCGCATGGCCGACGCCACCGTCGGGATCCTCGACCTGATCAAGGACCCCAGCGTCGTCGACCGTAAGGGCATCGGCGAGCTGTTCATGACGATCGGCGGCCATGTGCTCGCCGGGATCGCGCCGATCGTGTTCGTGTGCGCCGCGGCCGGTGTGATCGCCTCCGTCGGCCAGGTCGGCTTCAAGCCGTCGCTGCAGGCGGTCAAGCCCGACTTCAAGAAGCTCAACCCCGCCTCGGGCCTGAAGAACATGATCAGCCCGAACGCGGCGGTCGAGGCCGTCAAGTCGACGACGAAGGTCGGCGCGGTGGCCGCGATCGTCGCCATCGCCCTCTTCCCCAAGCTCGACGAGATGGCCGCGCTGGTCGGCATGCCCGCCGAGGCGCTGCTCCCGACGCTGTGCACGCTCGTCCTGCAGATCGCCCAGCGCGCCGCCGGCGCCTACCTGGCGATCGCCGCCGCCGACTTCTTCTGGCAGCGCTACCGCTTCGAGAAGAACCTCAAGATGGACAAGGAAGAGGTCAAGCAGGAGCACAAGCAGCAGGAGCTCCCGAACGAGATCCGGATGGCCCAGCGCCGCCGCGCGATGGAGCTCGCCCGCGCCCGCATGATGGACGCGGTGCCGACCGCCGACGTCGTGGTGACCAACCCGACGCACTTCTCGGTCGCGCTCAAGTACGACTCGGACCACCCGGCGCCGATCGTCGTCGCCAAGGGCACCGATCACCTGGCGCTACGGATCCGCACCACCGCGGCCGAATACGGGATCAGCGTCGTGCCGGACCCGCCGCTCGCGCGCGCACTGTACGCGAGCGTCGAGGTCGGCCGAATGATCCCTGAGGAGATGTTCGCCGCCGTGGCGCAGCTCCTCGCCTACGTGTACAAGGTCGCGGGCGCTCGGAGGGCTGCCGCATGAATCTGCTGAAGAAGGCTCAACGCCACTCCGACTTGGTCGCCGCTGCCGCCGTCGTGCTCGTCGTGGCGATGATGGTCATCCCGCTGCCGGCGTTCCTGCTCGATCTCCTGATCACGCTGAACATCTCGGCCGCGCTGATGATCGTCGTGGCGACGCTGTACGTGCCGCGCGCGCTCGACTTCTCGTCGTTCCCGAGCCTCCTCCTGCTCACGACGCTCTTCCGGCTGGCGATCAACGTCTCGGTCACGCGACTGATCCTGCTGCACGGCGACGCCGGTCACGTGGTCACCGCGTTCGGCAACTTCGTCGTCGGCGGCAACGTGGTCGTCGGCCTCGTGATCTTCCTGATCCTGATCGTGATCCAGTTCGTCGTGATCACCAACGGTGCCGGCCGCGTGGCCGAGGTCGGCGCGCGCTTCACCCTCGACGCCATGCCGGGCAAGCAGATGGCGATCGACGCCGACCTGAACACCGGCCAGATCACCGACGAGGAGGCGCGCAAGCGCCGCGCCGAGATCGGCCAGGAGGCCGACTTCTACGGCGCCATGGACGGTGCCTCCAAGTTCGTCAAGGGCGACGCGATGGCCGGCATCATGATCACCGGCATCAACCTGATCGGCGGCATCGTCGTCGGTGTCCTGCAGCAGGGCCTGCCGTTCAGCGAGGCGGCCCACACGTTCTCGCTGCTCACCGTCGGTGACGGCCTGTGCGCGCAGATCCCGGCGCTGCTGATCTCCGTCGCCACCGGCATCCTGGTCACCCGCTCGGCCTCCGAGGAGGACCTCGGCACCGACATCTCGGGCCAGATCCTCGAGCAGCGCAAGGCGCCGCTCGTCGCGGGCGTCGTGATCATGGCGTTCGCGCTCGTCCCGGCGCTGCCGAAGATCCCGTTCCTGATCATCGGCGGCCTGTTCTTCGCCGTCGGCTGGTCGCTGCGCAAGGTCCCGAACAAGGCCGAGCGTGATCTCGCCGCCAAGGCCGCGCCTGCTGCGGCCGCCGCCGGCGAGCTGCCGGCACCGCGCGACGCCGCGCTCGACGCGCTCGCGCTCGATCCACTCGAGCTGGCGATCGGGTTCGGCCTGGTCCCCATGGTCGATCAGCAGGCGGGTGGCACGCTGCTGCAGCGTGTCGGCACGATCCGCCGGCAGATCGCCTCCGAGCTCGGCATGGTCATCCCGCCCGTTCGCATTCGCGACGACGTGGGACTCGACTCACACGAATACGTCATGCGCGTGCGCGGCACCGAGGTCGCGCGCGGGGGTGTCATGGCTGGCCATCACCTCGCCATGGATCCCGGCGATGCCATGGGCCAGCTTCCCGGCATTCCCACCACCGAGCCTGCGTTCGGCCTGCCCGCGGTCTGGATCCCCGAGGGCGGCCGAGCGGAGGCCGAAGCGTTGGGCTGGACGGTCGTCGACCCCGAGTCGGTCGTCGTCACCCACCTCACCGAGACCATCCGCGTCCACGCCTCGGAGCTGCTCACCCGCCAGGAGACCCGTCAGCTGCTCGATCAGCTCAAGGAGGTCAACGCGGCGGTCGTGGACGAGGTCGTCCCCGACGTGCTGTCGGTCGGCGAGATCCAGCGCGTCCTGCAGGCGCTCCTGCGCGAGGGCGTGTCGGTTCGCGACCTCGGCGCGATCGTCGAGGCGATCGGCGACAAGGCGCGGCTCACGCGCGACGTCGCGATGCTCGCCGAGTACGCCCGCCAGGCGCTCGGCCGCACGATCGTCGCCCCCTACCTGGACGGCGAGGGCACGCTGCGCGCGATCGCCCTCGACCCCACGCTCGAGCAGGAGCTCGCTGAGTCGCTCGTGCAGACGGCCGACGGCGAGTTCCTCGCGATGGATCCGATCCGCGCGCATGCGCTCGTGGATCTGTGCGCCGAGCAGGTCGACCAGGCGCTCGCCCGTGGCGGCCGCCCGGTGATGTTGTGTTCCGCCCGCGTGCGGCGCCACCTGCGGCGCCTCTGGGAGCAGCGAATCCCGCAGCTGGCGGTGTGCTCGTACAACGAGATCGCACCCGGTGTCAGCGTTGAGACCGTCGGTGTGCTGGATGCGGCCTCGATTGCCGCACGACAGGGTGCGGGCGCTGTTGCCCTCGCCGGTTAGTGCCGATTGAGAGAGTGGACATGGATACGACAACCGAGACCGTCACTGACGTGAAGACCTTCCGAGGCCGCAGCCTCGACGAGGTCCTGCCGCAGATCCGCGCCGAGCTGGGCGCGGACGCCATCGTCGTTCGCCGCCGCGAGGGCCTCGCGGGCGGCGTCGCCGGGTTCTTCCAGCGCTCCTACGTCGAGGTCGACGCGCGGGCGGGCGGGGATCCTATTCACGACGAGAAGCCGCTCGAAGCCCGTAACGACCGCGCCACCGCCGAAGGCTTCGAGTCGCCGGCGATCCGCGCGCTGGTCGACCAGGCCGCTCCCTTTGCCGATGCGCTCGCGCACGCGCAGAGCCCGGTGGGCGCGCGCGCCCACGAAGTGCTGATCGCCGCCGCCCAGGGCGCGGCCCGAGATCTCGCGGACGCCCCCGCGGCCGAGCCGGTCTCGGCCGGGCTCTACGGCCCGCAGCCGAACCGCGCCGCGATCGAGGACGCCGCCCCTGTCTACGCGCCCGTTTCACCTCCGGCTGAGATGATCCCGCCGGCCGTGCACGAGATGCCCGCCCCCGAGCCCCGGATGCCGTCCCGCGAGGGCCTCGGCGCCGAGCGCCCGAACGTCGCCGACGCGCACGAGCAGCGCCTCGTCGCCGCCGGCCTGAGCGCCGCGTTCGCCAAGGACATCGTCGCCGAGGCGGTCGCCCACGGCCTGCCGTTCGCCGACGCGCGCAACATCAAGAAGCTGATCCGCACCACGCTCTCCCGCCGCATGCCGATCATGGCCGACCTCGGCGGCGAGGCGCGGACGATCGCGTTCGTCGGCGCCGGCGGCGCCGGCAAGACCTCGGCCACCGAGCGTCTCGCCACCGCGTATGCCAAGGCCGACGCCGACGTGGTCGTCGTCGCGCTGCGCGCCAACGACGGCGGCGTCGGGCTCGCCTCACGCCTCGAGCCGCTCGGCGTCAGCGTGATCGCCGCCGACAACGCGGAGCAGGCCGCGCGGCGGATCGCCCGCCGCGAGGCCACGCTGACCATCGTCGACGCCCCCGCGGCCGGCCCCGCCGACCGTGCGGCCGTCGCCCGCATCGCCGAGGACCTCAAGACGCTCGGCGTCAACGAGGTCCACCTCACCCTCCCGGCCACGCTCAGCGCGGCCGCGGCCGACGAGCTCGCCTCCGCGCTGGCTCCGCTCGGCGTCACGCACATCGCCCTCACCCACGCCGACCAGACGACCCGTCCGGGCGCTCCGGTCGAGCTGGCCGTGACGGGCCGCCGCGCGCTGTCCTACGTGTGCTCGCGCGCCGCGATCGAGCCCGTCGACCCCGACGCTCTGGCGAAGCAGCTGCTGCCCTGATCGACTATGGCCGTCTCAGCGCCAGCCCATTCCATCCCGCCCGGCGAGCACGTCCAGCTCAGCCTGCCGCACGTCGGCCTCCTGCCGGCGACCGTTTCCGCGGTCCACGGGGGGACGGTCGTGCTCGTGCTGGCGGTCAAGGACTCGCGCGTGCATCGGCTGGCCGGCCAGGAAGTGGCGATCGAGTACAAGACCGGTCGCGGCATCCAGCGCTTCGGCGGCATCCTGCAGATCGACACCGGCGACACGCTGCGCGTCATCCTCCACGGCGAAGTCGAGCGCGTCCAGCGCCGCGAGTGGGCCCGCGTCGACGCGATCCTGCCGGTCAAGATCAAGGGCATCGACGAGCCGATCGAGGGCGAGACGCAGACGCTCAACGTCTCCGGCGGCGGCGTCCTGGTCAAGGACAAGTGGAACATGCCGCTCGGCATCGACGTCCGCATCGAGGTCCAGCCCGAGGGCGGCGGCGAGCCGATCCGCGCGCTCGGCCGCGTGGTGCGCGTCGCGAACCCGGAGGAGAAGGGCATTCGCATCGACTCGATCTCACGCGAGGACGAAGAGCGCCTGGTGCGCCTCGTGCGCGAGCGTGAGCTGGCGGCGCTGAGGATGTCGAGGGGCCGATGAGCGACAAGCCCGACAAGAAGGAAAAGAAGGACAAGAAGAAGGGCGCCGCCGCGGGCTCCGACGCCACCGTGGTGTCGGTCGCGGCCCACCCGCGCGCCAGGGGCTCGATCCGCCGCACGCGTGCCCGCACCGCTCTCGCCGCCTTCGTGATCGTCCTCCTGATGTCGCACGGCGCGGGCGTCACGGACCAGGAAGCCGTGATGCGCGCCGTCGTCGCCGGTCTGGTCGGCAACCTCATCGGCTGGGCGTGCGCGCTCGCCGTCTGGCGCCAGATCGTGGTCCAGGAGGTCCGGTCGGTCGCCGAGGCCCGCCGCGAGCAGGCCCGCGCCCGCTCCGAGGCCATGGCGGCCGCGGCCGAGGCCGCGTAGCCAGATGGCTGATCCCACAGGATCAACCATCTAACGCGCGTGGACCCGATCCAGCCCATCGGCCGCAGTGACCGTACGGTCCAGCCGGTCGAGCTGCCGCCGCTGCGCGCGCTCGAGCGCGAGCGTGAGCGCGAAGAGGAGCGCCGCGAGCGTGCGCGCAAGCGCCGGGCGGCCAGTCCGCCGAAACCGGGAAACGGCGTTGTTGAGCCAAATTCCGGCATCGACGTCCGCGCCTGAAGGTTTCTGCTCAAGTCCTCGCTCGCGGGGCCGATCATTCCGTTTGTAAGAAGGGGCGACAAGGAGTTGCCCCGGCTCAAAAACCCAATCATCAAGGAGAGATGATCAATGAGCCTTCGTATCCAGAACAACGTTGAGGCGTTCAACGCTCACCGTCAGCTGACCGGGACCGCGGCCAAGGCTGCGTCGTCGATGGAGAAGCTGTCTTCGGGCTATCGCATCAACCGTGCCGCTGACGACGCTGCCGGCCTCGCCATCTCTGAGAAGATGCGCGCTCAGATCGGTGGTCTCGCTCAGGCGCAGCGCAACGCGCAGGACGCCGTTTCGCTCGTGCAGACGGGGGAGGGCGCCCTCAACGAGGTGCACTCGATCCTGCAGCGCGTCCGTGACCTGAAGGTGCAGTACTCCTCGGGCGTCATGAGCGACGACGACAAGAAGGCCATTGCCGCTGAGGTGCAGCAGCTCGGCAAGGAGGTCTCTGACATCGCCGGCAAGACCGAGTTCAACGGTCTCAAGCTGCTCGACGGCCAGTCGTTCACGTTCACCGTCGGTGCCAACTCGGCCGACACGGTCTCGGTCGCCACGGTCGCGCTTTCGGGCACGGCGGGCGTCGCGAGCCTCATCAGCGCCGGCAACGCGTCTGACGTCGATGCCGCCAGCGGCGTGCTGAACTCCCTGACCGTCGACGACATCGACGACATGATCACCAATGTGTCGACGGCCCGTTCGACCTTCGGTGCCATCCAGAACCGTCTGGACCACCGTCTGAACAACCTCGCGACCTACCAGGAGAACCTGGTCGCGTCCGAGAGCCGGATCCGCGACGTGGACATGGCCTCTGAGATGGTCAACTTCACCAAGCTCCAGATCCTGCAGCAGGCCGGCACGAGCATGCTCGCGCAGGCCAACCAGGCCCCGCAGGGCGTGCTCTCGCTCCTGCGCTAGTCAGGCCTTACATAACCCCACCGAGGGACGGATCGCGGCGGGCGACCCCTAGCGGGTCGCCCGCCGCAGTTAAAGCTCCGGGCGTGCAGGCCGATTAGGGGGCCTAGAGGCGACATGGAGTCGCCCGACCCCTATCCGTCTCTACAGGAGTTAAAAAGCAATGGGGCTTCGTATCCAGAACAACGTTGAGGCGTTCAACGCTCATCGTCAGCTGACCGGGACCGCGGCCAAGGCTGCGTCGTCGATGGAGAAGCTGTCTTCGGGCTATCGCATCAACCGTGCGGCCGATGACGCCGCCGGGCTCGCCATCTCCGAGAAGATGCGTGCCCAGATCGGCGGCCTGGCCCAGGCGCAGCGCAACGCGCAGGACGCCGTTTCGCTCGTGCAGACGGGGGAGGGCGCCCTCAACGAGGTGCACTCCATCCTCGAGCGTGTCCGTGACCTCAAGGTCCAGTACTCGTCCGGCGTCCTGAGCGACGACGACAAGAAGGCGATCGCCGCCGAGGTGCAGCAGCTCGGCAAGGAAGTCGCTGACATCTCCGGCAAGACCGAGTTCAACGGTCTCAAGCTGCTCGAGGGCCAGTCCTTCACGTTCACCGTCGGCGCCAACTCGGCCGACACCGTCACGGTCGACACCGTCACGCTCTCGTCGTCCACCACGGGCGTCGGCTCCCTGATCGACGCCGGCTCGGCCGGTTCGCTCGACGCTGCGAGCGGCGCGCTGAACTCGCTCGCCCTCGAGGACATCGACGACATGATCACCAACGTGTCGACGATGCGCTCGACGTTCGGCGCGGTGCAGAACCGCCTCGAGCACCGCATGGCCAACCTCGCGACCTACCAGGAGAACCTGGTCGCGTCCGAGAGCCGGATCCGCGACGTGGACATGGCCTCTGAGATGGTCAACTTCACCAAGCTCCAGATCCTGCAGCAGGCCGGCACGAGCATGCTCGCGCAGGCCAACCAGGCCCCGCAGGGCGTCCTCTCGCTCCTCCGCGGCTAAGCGTTCCTGAGCTCTTAGTGGACGGGCGGCCTACGGGCCGCCCGTTTGCGTTAAAGGTTCGGCCACTGCCGCCGATGACACTGTTTGTAAGAAGGGGCGACAAGGAGTTGCCCCGGCTCAAAAACCCAATCATCAAGGAGAGATGATCAATGAGCCTTCGTATCCAGAACAACGTTGAGGCGTTCAACGCTCACCGTCAGCTGACCGGGACCGCGGCCAAGGCTGCGTCGTCGATGGAGAAGCTGTCGTCGGGCTATCGCATCAACCGTGCCGCTGACGACGCTGCCGGCCTCGCCATCTCTGAGAAGATGCGCGCTCAGATCGGTGGTCTCGCTCAGGCGCAGCGCAACGCGCAGGACGCCGTTTCGCTCGTGCAGACGGGGGAGGGCGCCCTCAACGAGGTGCACTCGATCCTGCAGCGCGTCCGTGACCTGAAGGTGCAGTACTCCTCGGGCGTCATGAGCGACGACGACAAGAAGGCCATTGCCGCTGAGGTGCAGCAGCTCGGCAAGGAGGTCTCTGACATCGCCGGCAAGACCGAGTTCAACGGTCTCAAGCTGCTCGACGGCCAGTCGTTCACGTTCACCGTCGGTGCCAACTCGGCCGACACGGTTTCGGTCGACACGGTCGACGCTTTCGGGCGCTTCCGGCGTCGCGACCTCATCACGTCGGCAACGCGTCCGACGTCGCTGCCGCCGCGTCCGCCGCCCTGAACACCCTGGCCGTGGACGACATCGACGACATGATCACCAATGTGTCGACGGCCCGTTCGACCTTCGGTGCCATCCAGAACCGTCTGGACCACCGTCTGAACAACCTCGCGACCTACCAGGAGAACCTGGTCGCGTCCGAGAGCCGGATCCGCGACGTGGACATGGCCTCTGAGATGGTCAACTTCACCAAGCTCCAGATCCTGCAGCAGGCCGGCACGAGCATGCTCGCGCAGGCCAACCAGGCCCCGCAGGGCGTGCTCTCGCTCCTGCGCTAGTCAGGCCTTACATAACCCCACCGAGGGACGGATCGCGGCGGGCGGCCCCACATATCGGGCCGCCCGTCGCAGTTAAAGGTTCCGACGAGGCGTCCGAGTACCGGGACGTGACCATCCGTCCCACGCTGTGCATCGTCCCTGCGTTCGTGCGCAACGAGGAGGAGCTCGACGTCCTCCTGCGCTGCCTCGTCTCGCTGCGCTCCACCGCTCCCGAAGCGCAGGTGCTCGTCGTCGACGACGCGAGCCCGGCCCCGGAGCTTGTGTCCGCCCTGGAGATCGTCTGCGACGAGCTCGGTATCGCGTGCGTCTCCAACGACGAGAACTCCGGATTCTCGGCGACCGTCAACGCCGGGCTCGAGCTTGCGCTGCACACCGGGCACGACGCCGTGCTCATCAACGCCGACATCGAGTTCGTGGAGGCCGGCTGGCTCGAGCGCATGCGCGCCCGCACCGACAGCCAGGGCCGCCCCGCCGCCGTCGTGGGGGCGCGCCTGCTGTACCCGAACGGCCTGATCCAGCACGCCGGCATCTTCCTGTCGCCGCTGCACCGCGACTGGCTGCATCGCTTCCAGTACGGCCCCGCCGACCTTCCCGAGGCGCAGGTGCCGACCCGCTGCCCGGTGACGGCGGCGCTGCAGCTGATCCGGTACGAGACGCTCGAGCAGATCGGGCTTTACGACGAGACCTACAAGATGTGCTTCGAGGACCTCGATTACTGCCTGCGCGTGTTCGAGGCCGGCCTCGAGTGCATCTACGAGCCGACCGTCGTCGCCACCCACCGCGAGAAGTTCTTCCGCGGCAAGGCCGACGCGAAGATCATCGAATGGACCCGTGAGTCGACCGCCCGCATGCTCAACCGCTGGGGCCGGACCGACCTCTCGCAGTGGGTCCCGGAGGTGCTGTGATGAGCCTGCCCAAGACCCTCTTCCTCTCGCGCGGTTCCAACGCCGTCGCCTGGTACCGCTGCGCGCTCCCGGCGCTCGCGCTCGACACCGACTGGGTCTGCTACGACCAGACCGAGCCGCCGCACACCAAGCTCGTGTGGGGCCGGACGCAGGCGCCGCTGACGTTCGAGGACATCGCGGCATTCGACGTCGTGGTCGTCCAGCAGCCGCGCGGCGTGGCCTGGATGAAGGCGATCCGCGAGTGGCAGGCCGCCGGTGTCGTCGTGCTCTACGAGATCGACGACTGGGCCCGCGGCATCCGCAAGAAGGACGATCACGACTTCGCGGACAAGTTCGATCGCAGCGTGATCGACGACATGGAGCTGTGCATGCGCGCCGCCGACGGCATGGTCGTCTCGACCGAATGGCTCGCCGAGCGCTACCGCGCGGTCAACCCGAACACCTACCTCTGCCGCAACGGGCTCGACCTCAAGCGCTACGCGCTCACCCGTCCCCAGCGCGACTACGTGACGATCGGCTGGTCCGGCGCCACCGGGCATCGCAACAGCATGCGTCCGTGGCTGCAGCAGGTCGCGGCCGTGCTGCGCGAGCGCCCCGAGGTCCGCTTCGTATCGATCGGCCAGCGCTTCGCCAACGCGCTCGCGAAGGAGTTCGGGACCGAGCGCGCGCTGAGCGTGCCGTGGGCGCCGTTCGACACCTACCCCGCGGCGATGACGCTGATGGACGTCGCGCTCGCCCCCGCCGGGCAGGACAACTTCTACCGCGGCAAGAGCGACCTGCGCTGGCTCGAGGCCGGTGCCCTGGGCATCCCGCTGGTCGCCGATCCGCTCGTGTATCCGGAGATCGAGCCGGGCGTGACCGGCTTCCACGCCTCGACGCCGGCGGAGGTCCGCGAGCAGCTCATCAAGCTCGTCGACGACCGCGAGCTGCGTGAGCGCGTGGGCGCCGCCGCCAAGGCACACGTCATCGAGAACCGTAGTGCGCAGGTCGCCGCTCAGCGCTGGGCCGAGATGCTGCGCGAGGTCGCGCCCGCACCTGCCGTCGCTGCCTGAACCATGAGTCTCCAGATCGCCCTCGCCCGCATGGCGGAGCTGCAGCAGATGTTCGCTCCGCAGGCCGTCGCCCAGCCGACGCCGACGTCGACCCAGACGTTCGCCGGCACGATGCAGACGACGGCGGCGACCGGCGCGATGACCCCGCTCACGTCGGCCTCGCCGGCGGGCACCCCCGCCGGGCAGGCGATCCTCAACGCGATCCGGCCCGAGGTCGGCGTCGCCGAGCAGCCGCCCGGCTCCAACGACTCGCCGCGCATCGCGCAGTACCGTCAGGCGACGGCCGGTTCCGGTGTCGGCCCGTGGTGCGCCTACTTCGTGTCCTGGGCCGCCCGCCAGGCCGGCGTGCCGCTCGGTGACTCCGGGCAGGGCTTCGGCCGCGTGGACGACGTGTTCGCGTGGGCGCAGAAGACCGGCAAGGCGCTCCCCGCCGGCAGCACGCCCGCGCCCGGCGATCTGATCGTCTGGGACGAGCACATCGGCGTCGTCGAGTCGGTCGACCCCGATGGCAGCATCCACACGATCGAGGGCAACTCCTCGGACAAGGTGTCCCAGCGCACCTATGGCAGCGACGGCGGCGGCGCCGTCGGCTACGTCCGGCTCGGCTGAATCCCGAGGATCTCCCTGTAGCCCGCGCGGCGACCGAGGCGCTTGACGATCTCCCGCACCCGCTCGAGATCCTCCGGGTAATCGACGGTCCAGCGCTCGTCCCCGAAGTCGTGTTCGGCCTCCAGCACGCCACGGCGCAGCCGCTCGTCGCGGCCCAGGAACGGGGTCACGTGCTCGCGGTCGTAGGCCTCTGTGGCCTCGCGGTGCGCGAGGTCGAGCGCGGCGGCCGTGAACACCTCGCAGTCCAGGCCGTCCGGGAAGCGGTTGCGGCCGGGCGGAAGGGCGCCGGTGGCGTTGCCGGCGTAGTCCAGGTTCTGGGCGCCGCGCAGTTCGAGGAGCCGGCCGACCACTTCGGGGTCGATCAGCGGGCAATCGGCGGTGATGCGGACGACGATGTCGGCTTCGAGTTGCGCCGCGGCGCGGTGGTAGCGGTCGAGCACGTCGGACTCGCTGCCGCGGACGCAGGTCACGTTCTCGCGCGCGCAGAAGTCGGCGATCGCATCGTCGCGCGGCAGGTCGGGCGCGGCGACCGCGACGGCGTCGAGTCCGGGCGTGGCTGCTGTGCGCTCGAGCACCAGCGCGAGGACGGGCCGGCCGTCGAGGTCCGCCAGCACCTTCCCCGGCAACCGCGTCGAGCCCATCCGCGCCTGCACCACCGCCACCGTACGCATGGGCGGAGACCCTAGTCGGGGCCGAGGGTGCGGCGAACGACGGCTGGGTAGGGCAACGAGGGGTGGACCGTTTCGGCGGTCCCTGGCGCTTTAAGCACCGTATGGGTGCACAAAGCGCCAGCGACCTCGCGACGCGGCCGATCCCGCCTTCCTCAATGCCGCAGTTGACGGCGTACTAGCCTCCGCGCGGTGACACGGTCGATCGCAGCCTCGGAAGCACTCTGGGAGCGCGCCCAGCGCGCGATCCCGCTCGGCACGCAGACGCTGTCCAAGTCGCCGACCCAGTTCGTCGACGGCGTGTCGCCGAAGTTCCTCGCGCGCGGGGCGGGCGGGCACGTGTGGGACGTCGACGGCAACGAGTACGTGGACTGGCCGATGGCGCTCGGGCCGATCCTGCTCGGCTACGACGAGCCGGCGGTGAGCGCCGCAGCGATCGAGCAGCTGCGGGCCGGCACGACATTCACGCTGATGCATCCGCTCGAGGTCGAGGTTGCCGAGGCGCTGATCGAGGTGATCCCGTGCGCCGAGCAGGTGCGGTTCGCCAAGAACGGGGCGGATGCCACCGGCGGCGCGGTCCGTGCGGCGCGGGCGCTGACGGGCCGCGAGCACGTGGTCGCCTGCGGCTACCACGGCTTCCACGACTGGTACATCGCCTCGACCGAGCGCAACGATGGCGTCCCGCGGCACGACGCCGAGCTGATCGCCAGCGTGCCGTTCGCCGACCTCGAGGCGCTCCGCGCCGCGCTCGGCCAACACGTGGCTGCGTTGATCATGGAGATTCCCGGGACGCAGCCGCCGGACGGCTACCTGCAAGCGGCGATCGACCTCACGCACGACGCCGGTGCGCTGTTCATCCTCGACGAGATCGTCACCGGCTTCCGGTACGCGCTCGGCGGCGCGCAGGAGCGGTTCGGCATCCGGCCCGACCTGGCCTGCTTCGGCAAGGGAATGGCGAACGGGTTCCCGCTCGCCGCGGTGGTCGGCTCGGCGGACGCGATGCGCGCGTTCGAGCGCGTGTTCTTCTCGATGACCTACAGCGGCGAGGCGGTGTCGCTGGCGGCGGCGCTCGCCACGCTGAAGCTGCTGCGTGACGAGCCGGTGATCGAGCGACTGTGGGCGCTGGGAACCGAGGTGCGGCGCGGGCTCGCCGACCTCGTGGCCGCCGCCGACTTCGAGGTCATGCTGCTCGGCAACCCACCGCGCTCGGCGCTCCAGTTCTCCTCACAAGAGCTGCGCGGGCTGTGGCTGCAGGAGACGCACAAGCGCGGCGTGCTGTTCGGCGGCCCGATCTTCCCCTGCTACCGGCACACCGACGAGGACGTGCGGCAGACGCTGGAGGCCGCCGCCGCGGCGTTCGCGCTGATGGGCGAGGCGCACGCGTCCGGCGACCACGACCGCTACCTCGAAGGCCCGGCCCCCGGCACCGTCTTCAGGTCGCACTGATGGCGATCCCGTACGGTCGCCAGCTGATCGACGACGACGACATCGCCGCCGTCGTCGAAGTGCTGCGCGGCGACTGGCTCACGCAGGGCCCGGCCGTCGCCGCGTTCGAGAAGGCGGTGGCGGAGGCATGCGACGCGCCGTACGCGGTCGCGTTCTCGTCCGGCACCGCCGCGCTCCACGCCGCCTGCCACGTGGCCGGCCTCGGCGCCGGCGACGAGGTGCTCACGAGCCCGATCACGTTCGCGGCCAGCGCCAACTGCGCGGCCTACGTGGGCGCGATGCCGACGTTCGCCGACATCGACCCCGCCACGTGGAACGTTAGTGCGGAGACGATCACCGCGGGCTTGACTCCGCAGACGCGCGCGGTGATCCCGGTCGACTACGCGGGCCTGCCCGCGCCGGTCGCGGAGATCCGTGCGGCGGTCGGCAGCGACGTCGTGGTGATCGAGGACGCCGCGCACGCGCTCGGGGCGCGGCGCGAGGACGGGCCGGTCGGCGACTGCCGCCACGTCGACATGACGATGTTCTCGTTCCACCCCGTCAAGCCGGTCACGAGCGGTGAGGGCGGCATCCTGACCGTCCGCAATGAGGGGCTGCGAGACGCCCTGAGGGAGTTTCGAAGCCACGGGATGCGTCGCGGCGAGCGCTGGTGGATGGAACAGCGGTCGCTCGGGTTCAACTACCGGCTGACCGACACGGCGAGCGCGCTCGGCCGCTCGCAGCTCGCCAAGCTCGACCGCTTCATCGCCGCCCGCACCGCGATCGCCGACCGCTACCGCGCCGAGCTTTCAGACCTCCCGACGATCCAGCTCCCACCGGTCGCGCCCGCAGGCGGGCTCCACGGCTACCACCTGTTCCCCATCCGCACCGACGCGCGGCGCGAGCTGTACGACGGGCTGCGCGAGCGCGGCATCCTCGCCCAGGTCCACTTCATCCCCGTCTACTGGCACCCGTGGCACCGCGACACGTACGGCTACGAGCGTGGGCTGTGCCCGGCCGCCGAAGACTTCTACGCCGGCTGCCTGTCGCTGCCGTGCTTCCCGGCGCTGACCGCGGAGGAGCAGGGCACGGTCATCGCGGCCGTACGAGAGCTCGCCGGCTGAGCAGCGGCCGCAGGCCGTCGCTGGGATCCGCGCGCCACGGCACGTCGTGCGCCTCGGCGGGGGCCGGGCGCTTGATGCCGTCGCCGTCGGCGGGCTGAGCGTCGTGCAGCGGCGGGCCGTCGCAGGCGGCGATCAGCGCGCGCAGGCGCGCCGGGGTCCAGTTGTGCGCGCCCGCCTCGTGACCGCGCTCGTCCTCGGCGTCGACGTGCAGCTCGACGTCGCTCGCGGCCCAGCGGCGGACCGCGCGCTCGACCACCCGCTCGTCGCGGCTGTGGTCGGACCAGCCGACGGCCACGCCGTGGCGCTCGCGCAGCGCGGCGATCGCCGCCAGGTTGCACTGCTCGGGCGGCACGGGATAGGCGGAGACGCAGTGCAGCAGCGTCAGGTCGGCCCCGGGCACGGTCGCCACGGCGGAGTCGACCTCTGCATCGGTGGCCATGCCGGTTGAGACCAGCAGCGGCAGGCCCGTGTCGGCGCACGCGCGCAGCAGGTCGTGCCACAGCAGCTCGTAGGAGGCGATCTTGAGGAAGTCGACGCAGGGCGCGGCCGCCTCGACCGCCCACAGCGCGAACGGCGTGGCGCCGAACTGCAGGCCGCGCTCGCGGCAGCGCTCGGCGAGCGGGGCGAGCAGCTCCGGCGGCAGCTCCCAGTCGCGCCGCGCGCGCAGCTGCGCATGCGCGGCGAGCGCCTCGGGGGCGAACAGGTCGTCGATGCGGAACAGCTGCACCTTGACCGCCGCCGCTCCGGCCTCCGCGCAGGCGTCGACGAGCGCCAGCGCGCGGTCGAGATCGCGGTTGTGGTTGGACCCGATCTCGGCGATGAACCTAGGCGGCACGGCGCCCGGCATGTTCGGCGATCTGTGCCGCCATCCCGTCGCGCAGCTCCGTCCGGGCGGTGAAGCCGAGCTCTGCAGCCGCCAGCGCCGTGGAGCCGTGCGTGTCGCGCACGTCGCCGAGCGCGGCCGTCTCGAGTCGCACCTCGAGCGGCTGTCCGAGCCCGTGCTCGAGCAGGTCGAGCACCTCGAGCAGCGCCACCGGCCGGCCGGACGCGACGTTGTACACCGACCCGGGTGCGGCCTCCAGCGCGGCGATCGTCCCGCGCACCACGTCCCCGACGTAGGTGAAGTCGCGCAGCTGGCGGCCGTCGCCGTAGACGTGGATCGGCCGCCCAGCGAGACCCGCGTCGATGAAGCGGGCGATGCCCATGTCGGGCCGCTGGCGCGGGCCGTAGACGCTGAAGTAGCGCAGGCCGACAGCGGCGAGCCCGTGCGACTCGGCGTACGCGCCGGCGAGCGTCTCGGTCATCACCTTCGTCGCCCCGTACGGCGAGATCGGAGCCAGCCGCGCCGCCTCGGTCACCGGCAGGTCGGTCGCGTTCCCGTACACGCTCGACGACGACGCGTACACGAGCCGCACGTCGCGGCCCGCGCAGGCGTCGAGCAGCGCCTTGGTGCCCGTCACGTTGGCGTGGACGTAGTCGTCGAACGCCGCCCAGCTGTCGCGCACGCCCGGGCGGGCCGCGAGGTGGAAGACGGCGTCGCAGCCGTCCACCAGCGGCGCGAGCGCCGCCGAAGCGAGGTCGGCCTCGTGGAGGGCGAAGGCCGGGCGACCGCGCAGCGCGGCGAGGTTGAGCTCCTTGCGCTCGCGCGCGTAATGGGGAGCGAAGTTGTCGACCCCGCGCACCGTGGCGCCGGCGTCGAGCAGCGCCTCGCACAAGTGCGAGCCGATGAAGCCTGCGGCGCCGGTGACCAGGTACTGCACGACGGGCGCCAGGATAGACTCGGCCGCGTCCGATGACCGACGCCTCGTTCGTGCTGCGGGTCGACGCCGGGGCTCAGGTCGGCTTCGGCCACGCGGGTCGCTGCCTCGCGCTGTGGGAGCAGCTGCGCGAGCGCTGTGTGGTCGCCGTCACCGATGCCACGGCCGCCGCGTTCGTCCGCCGCTGGGGCGCGCGCGTCGCCGACGGCGGTGCCTGCGGCGACGTCACGGTGATCGATCGGGCGCACACGGCGGAGGTCGAGGAGGTCCAGGCGCTGCGCGCCGCGGGTGCCGCGGTCTGCCTGATCGACGACGCGGGACCGGCGCGGGCGCTGGCCGACGCGGTCGTCGACCCGCCGACCGGCCCGGCGTGGCCGGACGCGCCGGGCGCCCGGCTCGGGGGCTTCGAGCACGCGCTGCTGCGCGAGGAGATCCGCGCCGCCGCGGGTGACCGGCTGCCCGACGTCGGTGTGTTGGTGAGCATGGGCGGGAGCGACCCGACCGGCCTCACCGTGCCGCTGTGCGCCGCGCTCGGCGCGGCAGGCGTGGAGACGCTGGCGGTGCTCGGGCCCGGTTACGACGGGCCGCCTCCGCCCGGCCGCGTGCTGCAGGACGGGGCGTTGTGGCCGCGCGCGCTGGCCGGTGCCGAGCTGGTGGTCTGCGGCTTCGGTCACACGCTGCTCGAGGCCGCCCACCTCGGCGTCCCGGCGGTCGCGATCCCGCGCCACGAGCGCGACGCGCGCGAGGCCGCGGCGTTCTCGGTCCACGGCACGATGGAGATGGCGAGCCCGGACGACGCGGTCGCCACCGTCAGCGCTCTGCGCGGATCTGACCGCCTGCGCGAGATGCGGCGCACCGGGCCGGCGCTGGTCGACGGCCGCGGCGCGGAGCGCGTCGCCGCCGCGCTGGAGGCGCTGCGATGACGCTGCAGGGGCGGGTCGCGCTGGTCACCGGAGGGAGCCGCGGCATCGGCCGTGCGGCGGCGCTCGTGCTCGCCGAAGCCGGCGCCGACGTGGCGATCACGTACCGCGAGCGTGCCGACGCCGCCGAGGAGGTCGTTGCGGCGATCGGTGCGCTCGGCCGCCGGGCGCTCTCGCTGCGCGCCGAGCTCGGGCCGGGTGCCGAGGCGACCCGTGTGATCGACGAGGTCACCGCCGGCCTCGGGCCCGTCGACGTGCTCGTGAACAACGCGGGCGTGCTCGAGCAGAAGCCGTTCGAGGAGATCACGGAAGCGGACCTCGATCTCGCGCTGGCCGTCAATCTAAAGGCCGTGTTCCTGCTCTCCCAGGCGGTCATCGGCTCGATGCGCGAGCGCGGCTGGGGCCGGATCGTCAACGTGGCTTCGTCCGGCGGGCAGCTCGGCGGGCCGCTGGCCGTGCACTACTCTGCGAGCAAGGCAGGGGTGATCGGCCTCACGCGCTCCCTGGCGCGGGTCGGCGCGCCGCACGTCGCCGTCAACTGCGTGTCGCCCGGCCTGATCGAGACCGAGATGACCGAGCCCGAGATCGCATCGCCCGCCGGCCAGGACAAGCTGCGCCAAGTCCCGCTTGGGCGGGCAGGACAGCCCGACGAGGTGGCGGCGGCGATCGTCTATCTCGCGACCGCCGCGCCATACGTGACCGGCCAGACGCTCAACGTCAACGGAGGCCTCTACCTTGGCTAGCGTCTCCTCCCGGGTCGGCGCGGAGTTCATCGTCGACGCGTTCGAGCGCCACGGCATCGACCGCCTGTACACGTTCCCGGGCGGGACGGTCGCCGCGATCTTCGACGCTGCGGTCGCACGCGGGATCCCCATCTTCACCGGCCGCCACGAGCAGGGCGCCGGCTACGCGGCACTTGCCGCCGCGCGGCTCAGCGGTCGTCCGCAGGTCGTGCTCGTCACGTCCGGCCCGGGCGTGACGAACCTCGTCACGAGCGTCGCCGACGCCTACTTCGACTCAACGCCGCTCGTCGTCTGCACCGGCCAGGTCGGGACCGCCGACATGCGCGGCGACCTCCCGGTGCGCCAGCGCGGCTTCCAGGAGGTCGACACGATCGCCCTGATGCGCCCGATCACCAAAGAGCAGATCCTGCCCCGGCACCCGAACGAGGTGCCGGCGGCGATCGAGCGTGCGTTCCGCACCGCGAGCGAGGGTCGCCCCGGCCCGGTGGTCATCGACCTGCCGATGAACGTGCAGCGCGGCGAGGTCGAGGACCCCGTGGCCGCCCCCGAGCGCCAGCGAGCGACGCCGGCGGTCACCGCCGAGTCGCTCGACGCGGCAGCCGAGGCCCTTTCCGGCGCGCGGCGGCCGCTGGTCATCGCCGGCCAGGGCGTGCTGCTGGCGGGCGCGACCGAGGAGCTGCGCCGGCTCGTCCGCGGACGCGGGATCCCCGTGTCGCACAGCCTGCTCGGGCTCGGCGCGCTGCCCTCCGAGGACCTGCTCGCGCTCGGCTTCCACGGCCACACCGGCAACCAGTACGCGGGCCTCGCGATCCAGAACGCCGACGTGGTGCTGGTGGTCGGCTCGCGGCTCGACGTCCGGCAGACCGGCAGCGAGGTCGCCGCGTTCGCGCCGGGGGCGACGGTCGTGCGCGTCGAGGCCGACCCGGCCGAGCTCGACCACTCGCGCATCCGCACCGACATCGCCGTCTTCGGCGACGCACGCGAGGCGCTCGCCGGCCTGCTCGAACGGCTCGACGGCCGCCCGGATCTCGCGCCGTGGCACGCGCAGATCGCGGAGTGGCGGCGCGAGCACGCGCTGACGGTCGCGGCCGAGGGCCCGCTGAAGCCGCAGGAGGTCATTCTCGAGACCAATGAGCTGACGCGCGGCCGCGATGTCGTGGTCGTCACCGGCGTCGGTCTGCACCAACAGTGGGTGGCGCGCCATTTCGACGTCGACTTCCCGCGCCGGCCGTTGCTCACCTCGGGTGGGCACGGCGCGATGGGCTACGACCTGCCGACGGCGGTCGGCGCTGCGCTGCAGGGCCGCGACGTCGTCTGCTTCGTCGGCGACGGATCACTGCAGATCAACATCCAGGAGCTGGCGTCGGTCGTCGACCAGGAGCTGCCGATCAAGATCGTGGTGATCGACAACCACCGGCTCGGGATCGTGTCCCAGTTCCAGATCCTCAACTGGGGCTCCGACCCGACCTGCGGGGAGAAATGGAACCCCGACTTCGCGGCGATCGCGCGCGCCTACGGGATTCCGAGCTTCAGCGTCTCCGACCGCGAGGCGCTCGTCCCGGCGCTCACCGAGGCGCTCGCGGAGCCCGGCGCCGCGCTCGTGCACTGCGCGGTCGATCCCGACGAGGACATCTCGCCGATGCTGCTCGCCGGCCAGCGCCTCGACCGCATGTGGCCGCTCGGCGAGTGACCCGGACGCTGCTGTTCGTCAGCGGCGGGATCGAGGCGGTGCCCGCGATCGCGCGCGCGAAGGAGATGGGGCTTCGCGTGGCGGTGAGTGACGGGGCGGCCGATGCGCCCGGCATGGCGCTGGCCGATGAGCGGCTCGTGATCAGCACGTACGACGTGGCCGGCACGGTCGCGGCCGCGCGCGGGCTGGAGCTCGACGGCGTGATCTGCGTGGCCTCCGACGTGCCGCAGACGGTGGCCGGCGTCGCCGACGCGTTCGGGCTGCCGGGCGTGACGCCGGAGAGCGCCGCGCTGGCGACCGACAAGCTCGCGATGAAGGAGCGCTTCGCTCGCGACGGCGTGCCGATCCCGTGGTTCGCGCCGCTCTCGTCAGTGGCAGAGATGGCGGCGCTGGAAGGGCCGCTGATCGTCAAGCCCGTCGACAGCCGCGGCGCCCGCGGCGTGATCCGGATGACCGAAGGGCTCGACCCGGAATGGGCGTTCGCGGCGGCGCGCGCCGAGTCGCCGACCGGTCGCGTGATGGCCGAGCGGTTCCTCGACGGCCCGCAGGTCTCGACCGAGTCGCTGGTCATCGATGGCGTCGCGCACACGGTCGGGCTGGCCGACCGCAACTACGAGCACCTCGAGCGCTTCGCGCCGTACATGATCGAGGACGGGGGCGAGCTGCCGACGCGGCACGACGTGGCCGCGATCTCCGATCTCGTTCAGGATGCCGCCGCCAGCCTCGGCATCCGCAATGGCGTCGTCAAGGGCGACATCGTGATCCACGCGGGCCGGCCGCACGTGATCGAGCTGGCCGCGCGGCTCAGCGGCGGCTACCTGTGCACGCACGAGATCCCGCTCAGCACCGGGGTCGACTTCGTCGGCTGCGCGATCCGCGTCGCCCTGGGCGAGCCGCCCGGTGCGGCCGAGCTCGTGCCGCGCCACACGCGCGGCGTCGCGCAGCGCTGGCTGTTCCCGCCACCGGGCCGCGTCGTGGCGATCTCCGGTGCCGACGATGTCCAAGCGCGGCCGGAGGTCGAGCTGTGCGAGCTGCGCGTCGCGGTCGGCGACACCGTCCCGCCGGTCACCAGCCACCCGGCGCGCGCGGGTGTGCTGATCGCCACAGGCGATACCCGCAAGCAGGCGATCGCCGCCGCGCGGAGCGCGGTCGGGGCGATCACGATCGCCACTCAGTAGGCGACGATGCGGTCGTACAGGCGCACGATGTCCTCCGCACGCGCGCCGAGGTCGATCGCGGCGGCGGCGATCTCGTCTCCGCTGTCGTAGCTGGAGATCACGAGCGGCACGCCCGCCACCGCCGTCAGCGGCGTGCCGATCGCGTGCCCGCGCCAGCTGCCGCCCTGCTTGACCGGGTCGCTGTCGACGATGGTGAAGTCGCGCTCCGTGGCGAACAGCGGGGTCCGCTGGAACAGGTACTCGAGGTGCAGTCCCGCGCCCCAGACCTGGCAGCGGTCGCCGACGCCCGTCAGCCTCGCGGTGACCGCTTCAGCGGCGGCGTCCCATGCCGCCACGGCGAGCCGCGCGGCTTCGAGATCGGCGGTCTCGGGGATGGGCTCGGCCTCGCGCGCCGCCGGAGAGGCCAGCACCCGGTGGCCGTTGTAGTCCATCTCCTCGTCGACCTCCTGCGGCTCCCAGCCGGCGCGCCACAGCGCGTTCTCCAGGCTGCGGCGGCTGAAGTGCGTCGTGTGCTGTACCGAGAAGAAGCCGACGAGGTCGTTGGTGATGCCGCGCTCGACCACCGGCACCTCCACGACGAGGCGGGTCTTCGCGCCGGCGGCGGCGCGCAGGCTGCGAAGCAGGCCGACCGGGTCGGGCACGTGCTCGAGCAGGTGAAACAGCGCGATCGTGTCGGGACTCGGCCCGGGCGGGAGCGCGTCGAGGTCGCCATGGGCGATCTGGGCGTCCTCGTCGGCGAGCCGCCGGCGGGCGCGCTCCACCGCAGGGGCATCGACGTCGACGCCGAGCTTGCGCACGTGCCGTGGAAGCGCGGCGAGGAAACGGCCCTCGAAGCAGCCGACGTCGAGCACCGTCGCGCCGGCGCCAAGACGCCCACGGCGCGCGAGCCAGTCGGCCTGCTCCCCCACGCGCTCCGGATTCGCGCGATAGGACATCCCGCCCTCGCGGAACAGCGCGGAGACCGCCCCGGGCGCGTACACCGGGCTCATGTACAGGCACGCGCAGCGCTCGCACCGGACCGTGCGGACGTCGACGCGCCGCGGCGGGTCGAGGAAGAACTGGAAGTCCGGGAGCTCGATCAGCGTGGCCGCCTCGTCGTGCCCGCAGATCGGGCACGCGCGCGGCTCAGTGAACGCGGATCTCGTCATACAGCGCGACCACCTCCTCGACGCCCCGTTCGCGCGCCGCCGCCACGATCGCCGGCTGGCCTTGGTAGCTGCTCGCGACGAGCGGCACGTCGGTGACGTCGATCGCGTCCGGCGGCACGATCGGGACGCCGCGCCACGTGCCGCCGACCTTGGCCGGGTCGCGGTCCACGAGCACGTACTCGCGGTCGCGCTGGAAGAACGTGGTGGCGTGGTAGAGCATCTCGGTGTGGCTGCCGGCGCCCCAGATCAGGCAGCGCGGGCCGATCCCTGCGAGCCGCTCGTCTGCCCGCGCCGCGCTCTCGCGCCACGCTGACAGGCAGCGCTCGTAGGCATCGGCGTCGGCCGCCGCCGCTCCGCCCTCGCCGCGCGCGGCGACGACGCGGCAGCCGTTGTAGTCGTCCATCTCGCACCACTCGGCAACCGCCCAGCCCGCGGCGTGCAGCGCGCGCTGCAGCCCGGCACGCGTGAAGTGGGTCACGTGGTAGACGCTGAAGAAGCCGGAGATGTCATTGGTGGCGCCGTTCTCGGCGATCGGGACCTCGACCACCAGGCGGCCGCCGGGCGCGGCCAGCGCCCCGAGGCGGCGGAGCGCGTCGACCGGTCGCGGGAGGTGCTCGAGCACGTGGAACATCGTGAACGTGTCGACCGCGCCGGCGACCTCCACGCGCTCGAACGCGCTGTGCACGAACTGGATCCCGGGATGCGTCGCGGCGGCGCGCGCCAGCGCATGCTCGTCCACGTCGACGCCGATGCGCTCGTCCTCGGCGGGCATCTGCGCGAGCAGGCCGCCGTCGTGGCAGCCGACGTCGAGCACGCGCCGCCCGCCGCCGAGCAGCCCGCGCTCGCGCATCCACGCGACCTCCTCCCGGGCCCGCCCGGCGCTGGCGCCGAACGACGCCTCGGCCTCGGCCATCACGACCGCGTAGCCCTCCTCGGTCAGCACCGCGTCCTGGAACGCGATCAGACAGTCCGCGCACTGGACGGTGCGGACGTCGACCCGCTTCGGCGCCGTCGCCGAGTCGAGGTGGTACTGGAAGCCGTCGAGGTCGAGCAGCGTCAACTTGCGCTCGCCACCGCACAGCGGGCAGGGCCGCTGAATCATCAGGTCGCTCGCCAGGCGGTTGCCGGTGAACGAGTCGACGCGCGCCCACGCGGCCATCGGCGCCGGAGTCTAGTCTCGGCGCCGCCGTGCTGGTCTGCCTGTTCCACCTCAACCTGGCGTTCTCGTCGTTGCCCGCCGAGCGCCGGCCGGAGATCGTCGAGCGCTGCTACTGGCCGATGCTCGAGCTGGCGCGCCGCACGCCGTTCCCGATCGCGTTCGAGGCGCCCGGATGGACGCTCGAGCAGCTCGCCGAGATCGACCCCCCGTGGATCGCCGCGGCGCGCGAGCTGATCGAGGCGGGGCGCGCAGAGCTCGTCGGCAGCTCGTTCGCGCAGTGCGCCGCACCGCTGCTGCCGGCCGAGGTCAACCGCTGGAACCTGCGGCTCGGGCTCGACGTCTATGAGCGGCTGCTCGGCGTGCGCCCTCAGACGGCGATGCTGTGCGAGCAGGCGTACTCGCCCGGCCTCGTCCCGCTGTATGCGCAGGCCGGCTATGCGGCGATCGTCGCCGACTGGGACAACGCGTACCGCTCGCATCCCGACTGGCCGCCGGCGACGCGGCGCGCGCCCCAGCGCGCGCGCGGAGCCGACGGGTCGAGCCTCCCGGTCGTGTGGAGCCAGTCGATCGTGTTCCAGAAGTTCCAGCGCTACGCGCACGCCGAGCTCGATCTCGAGCGCTACGTCGCGTTCGTCCGCGAAGCGGTGGCGGACGGCGGCGCGCTGCTCCTGTACGCCAACGACGCCGAGGTGTTCGATCACCGGCCAGGCCGCTTCGCCGCCGAGCCGGCGGCGCGCGAGGGCGAGTGGGACCGGATCGCCGAGGCCTTGACGGCGCTGGCGGAGATCGCCTCGCCCGCGCTCCCCCGCGACGTGCTGACGCTGCACGCCGGTCGCGAGCTGCACCTGGAGGCGCCCGCCCACCCGATCCCGGTCAAGAAGCAGGACAAGTACAACATCGGCCGCTGGGCGGTCAGCGGGCGCGACGACGTCGGCATCAACACCCGCTGCTGGCGCCTGTACGACCGCCTGCGCGGGAGCGACGACGCCGCGCAATGGCGCGAGCTGTGCGCGCTGTGGGCGTCGGACTTCCGCACGCACATCACCGAGGCGCGGTGGGCCGCTCTGCAGACCGATCTCACGCGTCGCGAGATCTCGGGGCCCCCGCCCGCGCCGGCCGCGCCCGGGGCCTCGACCGTGCCCGACGAGGTCACGCGCGAGGGCCGCCTGTGGCGGGTCCGTGCCGGCGACCTCGACGTCGTGCTCAACGCCCGTCGCGGCCTCGCGATCGAGTCGTTCACGGACACACGCTGGGGCGACGTGCTGCTCGGCACGCTCGAGCACGGCTACTTCCCGACGATCGAGCTCGGCGCCGACTGGTACTCGGGCAGCACGGTGCAGGAGTCGCCGCTGCGGCATAAGGGCACCGATCTCGAACTGGTCGAGCCGGTGTTCGCGCGGCTCGAGAACGGCGCGATCCGCGCCTGGGCCACCGTCGACTCCGACTTCGGCGCGATCGAGAAGGTCGTGACCGTAGGAGCGCGGCGGGTCGAGATCGAGATCACGCTGCGCTGGCCGGAGCTGCCGCCCGGCTCGCTACGCGCCGGCTACGTGACGCTGCATCCGGAGGCGTTCGACGCCGCCACGCTGTTCTACGCCGCCCACAACGGCGGCGACGTCCTCGAGCGCCACGACCTCGCGGGAGCGGCGTTCGACCACGGCGCGCCCGTGTCGGCACTCGTCTCGAGCGCGCAGGGCGTCGGCGCCACCGAGGGCGTCGTCCTGCTCGGCGACGCCCGCCGCACCATCCGCGTCGAGGTCGACCAGGCGTACGGCAAGCCGCTGGCGCTGCTCCGGCTCGCGCCCGCGGGCGACCGCTACTTGTTCCGGTTGATGTTCAGCCTCACCGAGTCCGACGACACGCGCCGCGGCCCGATCGCCCGCGCCCCCGACGACCCGCAGCGCCTGCGCATCAGCATCGGCGCCGAGCCGACCGCCTGACGGGCACAACGATCCGGCTCGGCGCTCAGGCGGCGAGCGGGAGCGCCTCGTAGCGCGGCACCGCGCCGAGGCGGCCGACCGCCGGCCAGTCGCTCAGCAGCGCGTCGGAGCGCTCGGCGAGCGCGGCGTCGACGGCGGCCGAACCGGGGCCGGGAAGCAGCAGCACGTCGCCGAGCTGGGCATCGTCGATGCCGGCAGCGACGATCGTCTCCTGCGCCAGCGCGAGCAGCGCGTCCGCCTCGAGGCCGGGGCCCCAGAGGATCAGGCTCGCGTCGTCCTGCGGGCCGAAGTGCTGGACATAGGTGCGCAGCAGTTCTGGCCGTTCGCGCAGCTCGTCGGCGAGCGCGGTGACCGTGAAGCCGCGGGTCTCGTCGATCGCCGCGGGCGGCCCGCCCGCGACCAGCCGCTCGACGGTGCGCGAGATGTGCTGCACGTCGACCGGCTCGCCGACGAAGCGGCGCTTGTAGTGGAGGATCGGCTCCTCGCTGCGGGCGGCAGCGTGCAGCACCTCGTCGACCGGGCCGCAGCTCATGTCGAACGGATAGCGCATGTAGTCGCGGTAGCGGTCGTAGTTGCGGCGCTCGACGGCTGTCTCGCCGGGGAGGCCGAACGCGAGCTGCGACGGGCGCTCCTCCTCGCTGATGGTCATGCTCAGCACGGTCGGGATGCCGCGGGCGATCGCCAGCATCGGGTACGTGCCGTCACCGGCGACGACGACGTCGGCGGCGTCCATCTCGTCGAAGGCCATGCGGAAGTCGCCCTGCACGTAGTCGACGTCGTCGGCGTGCCACAGGCCGTTCTGCTCGAGCGTGCCGATGTGGCGGACCGTGAGCTGCCAGGGGCCTTCGAGCAGGCGGGCGTAGGTCTCGGCACTGGCCGCGCGCGCGTCGTCGGGGAGCGTGCCCCAGCCGGACGGGTGCGTCGGGGCGAAGACGACGTGGCGGATCTCGTCGGTGGCGCGGAACGGCGCCGGCTCGCACAGCGACCAGCCGACGACGGCGGTAGGCATCGGGTACTCGAGGCGGCGCAGCACCTCGGCGTGCCCGGGCGCGCTCACCAGGTTGCCGTCGACGCGCTCATACGGCTCGTACAGGCCGTCGTAGCCGGTCGCGATGTTGGCCCCGTGCGGGTACAGCAGGACCTTCGCGCCCATGTCCTTGTAGCGGTCGATGAGCTCGCGGTAGCCGAGGATCGGCACGTCGGTGTCGATCAGCAACACGTCGGGGACCGCGTCGCGGCCGACCAGGCGGTGGCCGGCGCGCTGCAGCGCACTCGCGATCGGGAGCGACTTGCCGAGGTGGTCCTTGACGGCGATCTTGAGGGACATCTCCCCCGGTGATCGGCGACACGTGGTGGTGCTTTAGGCCTCCCAGCCGGGCGCGGGCGCGCCGTTCTGCGCCGGGATGGTGCTCGCCATCGCCAGCAGCTCCTCGGCCTCCAGCCAGGTCTCGTTGCCGTCGGAGGAGAAGTGGAACCCGGCCGGGAGCCGCGTGCCGCCGTCGCGCGACGGATCGCCGCCGTTGAGCGCCTGCGGCACGATCACGAAGCGGTCGCCGAGGTCGTAGGCGTGGCGGGCCTCGTCCTCGGTGAGCAGGACCTCGTGCAGCTTCTCGCCCAGGCGGATGCCGACGACACGTTGCTCGGCCTCCGGCGCGAGCGCCGCAGCGACGTCGACCACGCGCATGCTCGGGCTCTTGGGCACGAAGACCTCGCCGCCCTGGACGATCCCCATGCAGCTGAGCACGAAGTCGACCGCCTGGTCGAGCGTGATCCAGAAGCGCGTCATCCGCTCGTCGGTGACGTCGACGACGCCGGTGGCGGCCTGCTCGCGGAACATCGGCACGACGCTCCCGCGGCTCCCGACCACATTGCCGTAGCGCACGCAGGCAAACCGCGCGGGCCCGCCGCCTGCGTAGGCCATCGCCTGTGCGAACAGCTTCTCGGCGCACAGCTTGGTCGCGCCGTAGAGGTTGACCGGGTTCACGGCCTTGTCGGTGCTCAGCGCCAGGGTCAGCGGCACGTCGTTGTCGATCGCCGCCGAGATCACGTTCTGGGCGCCGATCACGTTCGTCTGCACGGCCTCGAACGGGTTGTACTCGCACGCGGGCACCTGCTTGAGCGCCGCCGCGTGGACGATCACGTCGACGCCGCGGGTGGCGAGGCGCATGCGGTCCCGGTCGCGGACGTCCCCGAGGAGCAGCCGGACGCGGTCGTCGTTGAGCCCGCGCTCGAGCTGGGACTGCTTGAGCTCGTCGCGGCTGAACACGCGCACGGCCTCGACGTCGAAGCGGTCGAGCACGGTGCGCGTGAACGCGGACCCGAAGGAGCCCGTCGCGCCGGTGATGAGCAGGGTCTTGCCGTCGAGGTTCATGAGCCGCCGAGCGCCGATCGCGGGGGCCGCCGCGATGCGCAGGCGGAGTGTAGTTGGCATCTTGGGCGGATGAACGCGGTGCGCGGCCTGGAGCTCTCGCCGTTCGGCCTCGGCACGGCGGCGCTGGTGCTCCCCTACGGCGCGCCGGATGCCGAGCGCGAGCCGCCCGACCGGGCATCGGCGGCGCGGGTGATCGAGGCGGCGCTCGCGGCCGGCGTCGCGCTGATCGACACCGCACCGGCCTATGACGGCGCCGAGGCCCTGGTCGGTGACGTCGCCGCCGGCGCGCCCTGCGTCATCGCCACCAAGCTCGCGCCGGGCGACGTACGCGCGTCCGTCGAAGCGAGCCTCGCCGCGTTGCGGCGCGATCGCATCGACCTGCTGCAGATCCACAACGCGACCCCGGCACTGCTGGCCGGGGAAGTCGTCGACGCCATCGAGGAGCTGCGCGAAGAGGGCCTCGTGCACGCGCTCGGGGCGACCGTCTACGGCGAGGCGGCGGCGCTGGCGGTGATCGCCGAGCCGCGGCTCGACGCCGTGCAGATCGCCTACAACGCGCTCGACCGGCGGGCGGAGCGGGCCGTGCTGCCCGCGGCGGCGGCAGCGGGAACGACCGTGATCGGGCGCTCGGCGCTGCTGCGGGGCGTGCTCAGCGCGGCCGGTCGCTCTCTGCGCGGCGTGTTCCACGAGCTCGCCGCGGCGGCCGACGATCTGCGGGGTGCGGCTGGGGTCGAATGGGATGAGCTCGCCGGCACCGCCGTCGCGTTTGCCGCCGCACAACCCGGTATCGCTTCGATCCTGCTCGGTCCGCGCGACGCCGCCGAGCTGCAGCAGCTCCTCGCGGGCGGGCCGCTCCCGCCCGCCGGCTGGCGAGCCAACGTGCCGGAGGGGCTGCTCGATCCGAGCCGGTGGCCTACGCTGTGACGGTCATGCCCGACCCCAAGACCGAGGAGCTCCAGGTCGAGCAGGTCCAGCGCGAGCTCGCCGAGCGCGAGCAGGCGAAGGATTCGAGCGAGGCCGCCGAGGAGCACACGCACGAGCGCCGGGCCGACCGCGCGGCGTACCTCAAGAAGAAGCTCGACGAACGGGCCAAGTCCGAAGAGGAGCTGGAGTGAGCGAGGAACCTGAGCGCGAGGTAGAGGAGATGGAAGAGCGCTCCGAGAAGCTCGAGGACGACATCGACGAGGTCCGCAAGGACTGGGAGCGCAAGAAGGCCGATCCGGGCATCCCGGGCGCCCTGAAGGACGACTCCGACGACTAAGAGTCGGTGAGCCCGGCGGCTGCGAGGTCGGCCGGGTGGACCCAGGCGTCGGCGACCGGGGCACCGCCCGCCTCGGCGACGGCATGGCTCAGGCTGATCGCCCAGCGGTGCTCGACGAGCGCGATCGCGGCAGCGGAGTCGTTCGGGATCGCCTCGTCGAGGGACCACCGCTCCTCCTCCGGCGCGTCGCCCGCTGCATCGAGGCCGAGCAGCGCCTCGACGACGGCGCCGGCATCGGCGTCGAGGTCGGAATGGCCGAAGCGCTCGACGACACCGTCGGCGCCCTTGTGGACGACCAGCAGGTCAAGCACGCGAACCACGTCGCTCGCGCGCAGGCGCTCGAGCTCCGCGAGCACCGTGCCGCTGAAGTCGGGCGCGTCGAAGCCGAGGACCAGCAGCTGGACGGGCCCCAGCGCCATCAGCGGTCCAGCAGCTTGCGCTTGGCGATCGAGAACTCCTCGGCCGACAGCGTCCCGCCGTCGTGGAGTGCCTTCAGCTCCTTGATCTCGGCGACGAGGTCGAGCGCAGGCGGCGGCGCCGCCGCGCGTTGAGCGGCGAGCCTGTCCCGCTCTACCTCGTCCAGTCCGGCTTGGAATCCGACGCCGCCGAGCATCATCGGCGCGCGCCTCAGGGGACTCAGCACCATGGCGCGATCATAAGTCCCGCGCCGAGCGGCGACTAGGCCGGACCGGCGATCTGCCCGGCGCGGTCGGTGACCGTGCCGATCCGGCGCGTGCCCGCGTGGCGAGAGGCGAGCAGCGCCACCGCGTCGTCGGCAGCCGCCTCGGGCACGACGACGCAGAAGCCGCAGCCCATGTTGAAGACGTCCCACATCTCGGCGTCGGCCACTGCGCCGTGCTCCTGGACGAGGCGGAAGATCGACAGCACGGGCAGCGGGTCGGAGACGTCGAATCCGACGGCGTCGCTCAGGCGCAGCAGGTTCTGCAGACCGCCGCCGGTGATGTGTGCGAGCCCGTGCACCGGCAGCCCGGAGGCCAGGAGATCGAGCACCGCACGCACGTAGATCACGGTCGGCTCGAGCAGGACGTCGGCGACCGTGGCGCCGCCCAGGATCTCGGGCCGGGCGTCGAGCGGCAGCTCACGCAGCGCGCGGCGCGCGAGCGAGTAGCCGTTCGAGTGCAGGCCCGAGGACGGCAGACCGACCAGCGCGTCGCCCGTCGCGCAGGCGGCGCCGCTGACGATCGCATCGAGCGCGACCGTGCCGAAGCACGCGGCCGTGAGGTCGAAGCCGTTCGGGGACGGGTGCCCGCGGATCAGCTCGGGCAACACCGCGACCTCGCCGCCCGGGATCTCGACGCCCGCGAGCTCCGCACCGCGCTTGAGGCCCTCGGCGATCGCGCGCATCGCCTCCGGGTCGGCCTGCTCGACGGCGAGATAGTCGAGCAGTGCGATCGGCTCGGCGCCGACGCAGACCACGTCGTTGACGTTCATCGCCACGCAGTCGATGCCGATCGTGTCGAGCCGGCCGGTCGCTTCCGCGACCAGCAGCTTCGAGCCGACGCCGTCGGTCCCGACCGCGATCCCGAGGTTCGGCGCCACCCGCAGCACGGCGGCGAAGTGGCCGGGCAGGGGCACCGTGCGGGAGGTCCTGCCGGTCTGGATCGTGCGCAGAACGTCGACGAGCGCCGCCACGCCGCGGTCGGCGGCGGACGTGTCGACGCCCGAAGCGGCGTAGGCGTCGGTCATCGGCCCCGATCCTGCCAGACGACCACGACGGCGAGCGCCGCGCGGTACGCCGCCCACACCCGCAGCGAGCTCTCCCGCACGCGCAGCGTGGCGGCCGTGGAGAGCGCTGCCGTGGCGGCCGCGATCGCCAGCGTGCGCACCGTCTCGCCGTCCGGCCCCCGCGCCACGAGCCGTGCGCCCTTCAACGTCGTCGCGCCCAGGAGCACCGGCAGCGCCACCTCGCGCGAGAGCTCGGCGGCATCAACCCGGGTGAAGCCGCGCAGCCGCGCGGCGGCGCGGGTGGCGCCGCTCCGGGAGACGCCCGGGATCAGCGCGAGCGCCTGTGCGCCGCCGAGCCAGCCGCCGTCCGAGACCCGTAGGTCGACGGCGACGCGCCGCTGCGCAGTCCGGTCGGCCAGCACCATCGCCGCCGCGCCCGCGAGCAGCCCGGCCGCGATCGAGCGCGGCGTCCCGAGCCGCTCCTCGATCGGCCGCTCGAAGGCCAGGCCGGCGAGCGCCGGCGGCGCCGTCGCGGCGACCAGCAACGAGATCCGCAGCCGCCGCCGATGCCGTAGCGCGAGCGCCAGCGCCGTCCCCGCATGCAGTGCCACCTCCATCTCCTTGCGCTCCGCCCCGGCCACTCCCCAGCGGTCGAGCAACAGCCCGACATGGGCGGAGGAGGAGATCGGCAGCAGCTCGACCGGACCCTGAAGCAGCCCGAGCGCGATCGCCTCAGCTCGGCGCATCGGCGGCGGACGCACTGGACGCGCGTCGCCGGCGCACGACCAGCCAGATGATCCCGAGCACGATCGCCCCCGCCACCGCATAGTCGACGTAGTGGAGGTTGTTCTTCCACTTCTCCCAGTTGTCGCCGGCCTGCTTGCCGATGAAGGTGAGCATGAAGACCCACGGGACGCAGCCGAACGTGGTGAACGCCGTGAAGCGCCAGAACGGCATCTTCGCGACGCCCGCCGGGAGCGAGATGAACGTGCGGATGATCGGAAGCATCCGCGAGAAGAAGACGGTCGCGTCGCCGTAGCGCTGGAACCAGTTGTCGGCCCAGGACAGGTGCGAGGGCTTGATGTGCAGCTTGCGGCCGTGCTTCTCGAGGACGTCGATGCGGCCGAAGTAGCCGACCGCGTAGGCGATCCACGAGCCGACCACGTTCCCGGCCACGCCGACCGCGGTGGCGGCGAACAGCGAGTACTCGCCGTCGGACACGTTGAAGCCGGCGAACAGCATCGTCGCCTCCGACGGGATCGGAATGCACGCGCTCTCGAGGAGCATGAGCACGAAGACGCCCACCAGGCCCAGCTTGTCGATCACGTCGACGGCGAACTGGACGAGCGGGTCCGTGATGGAGGCGATCAGGACCGGCAAGAGTGGGATGAGGGTAGTGGGCACCGCCCAAGAGGGCGAAGCCCGGTTACGGGGGCCACGGATGGCCCCCGTCCGAGTCAGGGCGCCGGCCGGATGCCGGCGCAGGCACTACAGAAGCGGGCCCGTGAAGGGCTCGGTGCCCTGGGCGAGCGTGAGATCCGGCCCGCCGTGCGACTTCATGTACGCGATCTCGCGCGAGATGTCGCCGACGCCGTTGCCGCCCGGAAGCGGCGCGACCTGCAGCGTGCTGAGCACGCCGAAGGCACGCCCCTGCGCGTCCATGAACGCGCTGCCCGAGTCACCCGGGATGCCGGGCGTCACGGTGTAGACGGTGTGGTTCCAGCCACCGGAGTCCTGGCCGAGGCTCAGGCCCTGCTTCGGCGACAGCCGGGTAATGCCCTGACGGAGCGACGAGTTGCCGTACGAGAGGACCTTGTCGCCCTGCGCGACCGTGTCGGTGACGCCGGTCGGCCCGCCCCAGAACGGGATGCTCGGGTTGACCTTGCCGTAGTCGGCGGCGTTCAGCTTGACGATCGCGAGGTCGTTGTACTGGCACGTGTCGGCGTCGGCCTCTCCGTTGCCCTGCATCGTGGCCCACGACGAGTAGACCATCGTGCCGGGCTGGCTCGCACCGTCGACCTCGACCGCGGTGCCGACCGGCAGCGTGCCGGCGTCACAGCCGTTGGTGGCCGTGTTGCCGTCGGTTCCGGCGCAGTGCGCCGCCTGGCCGATGTAGACGTTGTTCGAGGCGTCGTAGAAGACGAAGTTCGACGTGCACTGGCCACCGTTGGTGATGGTCTGCACGCCGGGATGCACCGGTGCCATGGCGGCGGGCGCCCAGGCCGGCGCTGCCGAGGCCGTCCCTGCAGCGGCCAGGCTCGCGCACGCGACAACGGCACAAACGGTGATGAGTCTGCGCATTCGCTACCTCCCGGGGAGCAAATTGCTCTGCGGCGTACTCACACTCGCAAGCTCGCGTGAGCGCCTTGATCACTTATGAGGCCTAACGCAGATCTCCGCCGAAACTTGCGCTGGCTAACGTACCCCGGCGCATGTCAATACCCCTTTTCGACACTCATACGCCCGTTGCGCCGTTGATTGGAGCGATCGAGGCGAAGCTTCACGAAGTCATCGCAGGCAGCCGGTTCATCCTCGGCCCCGAGGTCTCCGCGTTCGAGGACGAGTTCGCCGCCTATGTGGGGTCGCCGCACGCGATCGGCGTCGCCAACGGCACGGACGCGATCACGCTCGCGCTGCGCGCCATGGGCGTCGGTCCCGGCGACGAGGTCGTGGTGCCGTCGTTCACGTTCTACGCGTCGGCAGAGGCGATTCCGTCGACCGGCGCTCGTCCGGTGTTCTGCGACGTCGACCCCGAGACGTTCTGCGTGACGGCCGAGACGGTCAAGGCGGCGATCACGCCGCGCACGAAGGCGGTGATCGTCGTGCACCTGTTCGGCAACGTCGCGCCGGTCGCCGAGATCGAGGCGCTGGGCGTGCCGGTGCTCGAGGACGCGGCGCAGGCCGCCGGGTCGCGCGGCCCCGATGGTCGCCCCGGCGCCCTCGGCACTGCCGCGACGTTCTCGTTCTTCCCGTCGAAGAACCTCGGCGCGTTCGGCGACGGCGGGGCCATCACCACCCGCGACACCGAGGTGGCCGAGCGTGCGCAGATGCTGCGCTTCCACGGCTCGCGGGACAAGGCGACGTTCGAGCTGATCGGCAACAACTCGCGGCTCGACGAGCTGCAGGCCGCGATCCTGCGGATCCAGCTGCCGCATCTGGAGGGGTGGGCGGACGGCCGCCGCCGCGCCGCCGCTCACTACGAGGCGGCGGGGCTCGGCGACCTGGTGGGCCTGCCGCGGGCGCTCGGCGAGCCGGCCTGGCATCTCTACGTGGTGCGCCACGAGCGCGCGGACGAGCTCGCGGCGGCGCTCAAGGCCTCCGGGATCGGCCAGAAGGCCTACTACCGCGTGCCGACGCACGAGCAGCCGGCGATGCGCGAGTTCGCGCCGGACCGCGACCTCCCCGGCACCGCCGAGGCGGCGCGCACGCACCTCGCGATCCCCATGAGCCCGGTGCTGTCGCGCGAGCAGGCCGACGAGGTCGCGGCTGCGGTGCGCGATGCGGGTCTGGGTCGACCTCACTAACTCCCCGCACGTGCTCGTCATGCGCCCGATCATCCGGGCGCTCGAGCGCGAGGGAGCCGAGGTGCTCGTGACGGCGCGCGACTTCGCCCAGACCCTCGACCTCTGCCGTCGCCACGGGCTCGGCTGCGAGGCGATCGGCCACCATCGCGGCGGGCGACTGGCCGCCAAGGGCGTCGGCCTGCTGTCTCGCTCGACCGCGCTCGTGCGCTGGGCGCGCGGCCGCAAGATCGATGTCGCGCTCGGCCACGGCTCCAACGACGTGACCGTCGCGGCCGCGCTGCTGCGGATCCCGAGCGCGACGGCGTTCGACTACGAGTGGGCGAAGGTGCAGCACACCGTCAACTGCCGGCTGGCGAAGGCGATTGTGGTCCCGGACGTGATCCCGCCCGAGCGGCTCGCTCCCTACGGCGCCACGCCCGCCAAGCTGCGGCCGTACGCGGGCCTCAAGGAGGAGTACTACCTGGCGGACTTCGAGCCCGACGTAGCGGTGCTCGGCGAGCTGGGGCTCGACCCCGCCCGGCCGATCGCCGTCGTCCGCACGCCGCCGGCAGTCTCGCTCTACCACCGCTTCGAGAATCCGCTGTTCGGCGCGGTCCTCGACCGCCTGCGCGGCGAGCAGACCGTCGTTCTCCCGCGCACGCCCGAGCAGCGCGCCGAGCTCGACGGCTTCATCGTTCCCGAGCGCGCGATCGACGCGCAGTCGCTGATCGCCTTCGCCGACGTCGTGATCTCCGCGGGCGGCACGATGAACCGCGAGGCGGTGGCGCTCGGCACGCCGGTGTGGACCACGTTCGAAGGTCGCATGGGCGCGGTCGACGAAGCGCTGATCGCCGACGGCCGGCTGCGCCGGCTGACCCGCGCGGAGGACGTTGCACTGGAAAAGCGAGCGGCATCGAGCGCGGAGCGAACGCGTCGCGACCCCGCCGTGCTGGCCGATCTGCTGCTGTCACCGATCGGTGGTCTAAGTGCCGTAAGCCGCTTGCGGCCCTAGAATCTCCGCGATGCGCCGCCGGATCCGTTCCGCGGCCTTTCCCGTCCACCGCCACGCCTTGCCCCAAGTCGCGCTGGACGCGGGTCTGGTCGCGCTGTCCTATTTCCTCGCCTATCGACTGCGCTTCGACGGCGGCGTACCCCCGCGCTACGAGGATCTGTTCGACCGCACGATCGCGTTCGCGATCTGCAGCAGCATCCTGATCTTCACCGTCTTCGGGATGTACCGGCACTGGATGCGGTATTCGTCGCAGCGCGAGTACCTCCAGATCGCCCAGGCGGTGGCGGCGTCGGTGATCGCGCTCGTCGGCTACGTCGCGGTGATGCAGCCGAAGGAGCTGCTCACGCGCGAGGGATTCGTCGGCGTGTCGGTCCCGACCGGCGTGCTCGTGCTGTACGGCCTGCTGATGCTCGTGCTGCTCGGCGCCGTGCGCTACGTCGCGCACCTCGTCTACGAGCGACCGCTGCGCGGCTACCGGGCGCAACGCGGCGCCCGCTCGGTGCTGATCGTCGGCGCCGGCGACGGCGGCCGGCTGCTGCTGCGCGAGATCCTGCGCAACCCCGACCTCGGCTACCGGCCCGTCGGCTTCATCGACGACGACGACCGCAAGCGCAACGCGCGCATCGACCGTGGGCTCGAGGTGCTCGGCACCACCCAGGAGCTTCCGCACGTGCTCGAAGACGTCGAGCCCGACGAGGTCCTGATCGCGATCCCTTCGGCGCCGGGCACGCTGCGCGCGCGCGTCGTCAGCGCGTGTCGCGAGCGGGGGGTCCCGGTCCGCACGATGCCGACCGTCTTCGAGCTGCTGCAGAACGGTTCGCAGCTCGTGCGCCAGGTGCGCGACGTGCGCGTGGAGGACATCCTCGGCCGCGAGCCGGTGCGAATGGAGACGGAGGCGACCGGGGGCTATCTCACCGGCCGGTGCGTCCTGGTCACCGGCGCGGGTGGTTCGATCGGCGCCGAGCTGTGCCGCCAGATCTCGCGCGTCGGGCCGGCGCAGCTCGTCCTCATCGACCACGCCGAGGACAACCTGTTCGAGATCGAGCGCGAGCTGGTGGAGGACCGGCACGCGCTGAACACCTGTGCGGTGCTCGCCGACTGCAAGGAAGAGGAGCGGATGCGCGAGGTGTTCGCGCAGTACCGCCCGACCGTCGTCTTCCACGCCGCCGCCTACAAGCACGTCGGCCTGATGGAGGCCAACCCCGTCGAGGCCGTGCGCAACAACGCGCTCGCGACGCGGGTCATGGCGCGCGTGGCCGGCGACATCGGGACCAAGGTGTTCGTGCTCGTGTCGACCGACAAGGCCGTCTCGCCCGCGACCGTGATGGGCGCGTCGAAGGCGCTCGCCGAGTGGGCGATCGAGGCCGCCGACTGCCGCTATCCCGACACGTCGTTCAGCGCCGTCCGGTTCGGCAACGTCCTCGGCTCCTCCGGCTCGGTCGTGCCGATCTTCCGCCGCCAGATCGCCGCCGGCGGCCCGGTCACGGTGACCGACTCTCAGATGACGCGATTCTTCATGACGATCCCCGAGGCGGTGCAGCTGGTGATCCGCTCGGGTTCGCTCGCACGCGGCGGCGAGACGTTCGTGCTCGACATGGGCGACCCGGTGTCGATCCTCGACCTGGCGAAGGACATGATCCGCTTCGCGCAGCTCGAGCCCGGCAAGGACATCGCGATCGAGATCATCGGCCGGCGGCCGGGCGAGAAGCTCCACGAGGAGCTGTTCAATACGTACGAGCGCCCAGAGCCGACGCCGGCGGGCAAGATCCTGCGCGCCGAGCGGCCGGCGATCGACCCCGCGTGGGTCGAGGAGACGTTCAGCCAGATCGGCCTGCTGGTGCTCGAGGGCGATGCCGCCACGCTGGCGGCGACGGTCGCCGAACTGGCAGCGGTGCGCGCTCCGGCGGAGGTCCCGGAGCCGGCCGAGACGGTCCCCGGCGAGAGCGAGATCGGGTCGGATAGCGCCGCCGACCGGATCGCCTCCTAGAATCACCCGCTCGGCTCAATGGCCCCTCTATTTGCGTTCTCGCTCCAGCATGAGGTCGAGAAGTACGGCGCCTACGTCGGGCTCGCCGCTTTTCTCGGCCTCGCGGTTCTGACCGTCCTCTACTTCGCGCAGGCGCGCGAGCTCAAACGCCTGCGCGACTGGGCCGGCCGCGCGCCCGAGCGCGCACAGGAGATCGAGGCGCGCGTCGTCGCGACCGCCGACGAGCTGCGGCGAACGCCGGAACCCGCGGCCGCGGCGTCCGGAACGGTCGGCCCGGCCCTACCTGTGGCGAAGCCCGTGCCGAGCGGTAACGGCCGCGGCACCGGCACGCCCGCGCCGATCCCGATCGGCCCGCGCCCGGCCGTCGCCGTGGCGGCCGCTGCCGCCCGCGCTGCCGAGGCCGGCGCGGTGGCGACCGAGGACGCGCCCGAGAGCACCGAGGTCGACGCTCCTGTGCCCGCCGAGGTCCCCGTGGGCGAAGCCACGCAGGTACATCCCGCACCGGCGGAGGCCGACGAGGCTGACGACACCGGCGATGAGGCGGTCGCGGAGGTGTCTACGGAGCCCGACGGCACGTCTCCCGACACCGGCGAGGAGGAGGCCGCCGCGCCGTCGGGCAACGGCACCGGCTCCAATCCGCCGGTGATCCCGCGCGCGACCCCGCGCCCGCAGCCGGCCGCGCCGCTCCGCGCGCCCACCGCCTCTCGCACCGCCAACGTCCCACCGCGTCGCCCGGCCACCCCCGCGCCGCGGGGCAGCGACCAAGGTTCCTCGCGCGCGACACGCTTCACGCTCATCGCGCTCGGGGGCATCGTCGTCGTCGCCCTGCTCGCGTTCGGCGCCACCAAGCTGTTCGGTGGCGGCGACGACACGCCGACGCAGGCGCCCAACGTCGCGCAGTCGCCGACCGGGACGTCCGACTCCGGGAACAGCGGCGGCGGCAGCAGCGGCAGCGCCGACGTCTCCAGTCAGCGGCCCGACACCGTCGTCACCGTGCTCAACGGCACGCCGAGCGACGGGCTGGCGGGCACGACCCGCGACAAGCTGGTCAAGGCGGGCTACTCGGACGCGAGCGGCTTGGTGCGGACGGGCAACAACACCGACCAGCAGCGCCAGGACTCGATCGTCTACTACGCGCCCGGCCAGCGGCGCATGGCGCGCGACGTCGCGCGGGTGCTCGGGATCACCACCACGCCCGAGGCGATCGACGCGGACACGCTCGCCCTGGCCAACAACACAGGTGAGGGCGCGGCCGGCCACGAGACCGATGTCGTGGTCATCGTCGCCCTCGACCAGGCGCCATAGTTGACGCGGCTCGCCCGCGCCGTCTTCATCCTGCTCGTCGGCGCAACGGTGGCGGCCTTCTTCACCGCGCAGCGCCTCAAGGGCGAGCCCGCCGTCGCGCAGGTACGCGGCCTGACGCACGTGTTCTCGCCCAACGGCGACCACTTCAAGGACATCAACCGCTTCACCGTCGAGCTGCGGGAGCGCAGCGATGTGTCGGTCGATGTCGTCGACGCCGGCGGCGATGCGGTCCGGCGGCTCGTCGACAACGCCATGGTCGGCCCGCAGAAGCCGCTGCAGCTGCGCTGGGACGGCCGCACCGCTGCCGGCAAGCGCGTGGCCGACGGGCGCTACCGCGTGCGGGTGACGCTGCGCCGTGAGGGGCGGTCGGTGACGGTGCCGCGCACGACACTGGTGGACACGCAGCCGCCGCGGCCGCGGGTCAGGAGCATCCAACCCGGCTCGATCGTCGCCGTCGGCACGACGCCGATCCGCATCGAGGTCGGGTCGGTGTCGCGTCGGCTCTCCAAGCGCGCCAGGGTCTATCGCGTCGACGACGGCGCGCCGCGGGTGGTCGCGGACCTGCCGCTCGTCACCGACACGCGCGAGCTCGAATGGGACGGCCGCGTCGGCGGCAAGCCCGCACCGGTCGGCGAGTACCTCGTGCAGGTCATCGCGCGCGACCGCGCCGGCAATGAGGCGACGGTGCCGGCGAAGGTGCCGCCCGACCGCGGCGAGACGCGCGGCGTCCCGGGCCTGACGATCCGTGCGATCGCCGCCGAGCCGCCCGTCCACCCGATCACGGCGGGCTCGAAGGTCACGATCAACGTCGATGCGCGAGGCCACGCCTACCACTGGAGCCTGCGCCGTCTCGGTACCGTCCGCCCGGTCGCACGCGGCAAGGTGAAGGCGAAACAGCCGCTACGGCTGACCGCGCCCGCCGGCAACTCGGGCGTCTACATCCTCAACCTCGCCGCCGGCACGCACACGACGCGGATCCCGATTCTCGTGCAGTCGCGCGAGCGCGCGCGCATGCTCGTCGTCCTGCCGACGATGACGTGGACCGGTACGCAGCCGGTCGACGAGGACCACGACGGCGTGCTCAACACGTTCACCACCGGCGCGCCGATCAGCTGGCCGCGCGTGCAGCCCCACGATCTCCCCGCCGACCTGCTCACGAACGTCGCACCGGTCCTCCGGTTGCTCGACCGCGCCCGCGTCAAGTACGACCTCACGAGCGACCTCGACCTCGCGCTGTCGCGCTCGCCGCGCGCGTCCGACCGCCCGGGCGTGCTGCTGCTCGGCGCCGAGCGCTGGATCTCGCGCGGCTACGCGCGCCGCCTGCGCCAGTACGTGCTCGACGGCGGCCGGCTCGCGACGATCGGGGTCGACAGCCTGCGCCGCGGCGTCACGCTGCGCGCCAACACGAGCGCGAGCGCTGGCCGGCTTCTGCGTCCGACGCAGCCGTCGGACACCGATCCGTTCGGCGTCCGCTACCGGCCGCTGCGCCACACCGACTCGCCGGCCGAGCTGACGCTGATCGGCGGTGACGCGTCGTACGGGCTGCTGGAGGGCACCGACGGCACGCTCAGCGGCTTCAGCGACCTCGAGGAGACCGAGCCGCCGGAGAACGGCCACGGGAGCCTGCTCGCCGCCCTCGGCATCGGGACCGCAGCGTCGGCCGATCAGGGCGACGTTCCCGAGCAGCTCCCCGACGAGCAGCGGCCCGCGCTGGCGGCGACCGAGATCGGCAAGGGCGTGATGATCCGCGTCGGCCTACCGCAGTGGAGCCGGCGGTTGAGCGACCGCGAGGTCGCGCAGATCACGCTCAACATCGCGGACATCCTGCGCCGCGTGCCGACGCAGATTCATACGGTGCCGACCGGTCCCTAGCGAATGTCGGCCCGGTCGGACCCGAGCCGGCCGCTCTCGACGCCGAGCGCTTCCAGGCGCTCCCACAACGGCAGGTTCTGCGTGCGCGCCGGCGCGTTGGTGTACTCGAGGTGCATCGTCGCGCGCTCGATCGCGCGGTCGTGCAGCGCCCGCTCGCGGTCGCCGGCGGGCGGCGTGTACGGCCCGTACCAGAGCTCGGCGTCGAAGTGGATGTCCCGCAGCGCGCGGGCGAGCGGGTACTGGTCGGGATGGAAGACGATCAGCGCGGCCGGGAAGCCCGGCAGCCGCAGCCGCTTCGCCTGCAGGCCGGACATCGCGTCGGCGACGGTCTCGCTCATACGTGCCAGGCCACCGTACGTGAGCCGCGGCGGGTCGACGGCGACGACGCCGGGCGCCGTCAGCAGATCGTCGGCTCGCTCGCGCTGCTCGAACTGCTCGAGCTCGACCGGCAGCAGCAGCACGCCGAGCGGAATCTCCTCGCGGAAGCGGGCGGCTTCGTCCTCGGCCATGCGGCCCCAGCTGAAGATGCCGCCGCGCTGGCGCGGCAGGTGCCGCCCCGTCCGCCAGCCGTAGCCTCCACCCGGATCGGTCATGCCGCCACCCGTACCCGGGCGCGGGCCTCGCGGAAGCGGATCGCCTCATAGGCGATCAGCGCGGCCGAGATCGCGGTGACCGCCGCGAGCGCGGGAATCGCGTTCACGTTGGCGGCGAGCGGGATGCACGCGAGCAGCAGCAACGCCGCCCACAGCCGCTGGACGCCGACGTCGCCGGTGGTGCGGAGCTTGAACGCGACGTGGGCGAGCAGGTACAGCGCCACACCGCCGCACAGTGCGGCCGCCGCCTCTGGGGCGAGCGTCTCGCCGACGTGCCCGACGACCTGCTCGACCCCGAGGGCGAACAGCTCGATCCCGGCGATCATCGGCAGGTGCAGGTACGCGAAGGCGTCGCGCGCGAGGGTGTTGCGCACCACGCCGGTCAGCTCGGCGAGCCGGTGCGCGGCGAGCATCGCCACGACGTCGAAGTAGGCCCACCACAGCGCCGCCGACGTCAGCAGCGACAGCACGGCGGCGACGCCGATCGCGGCATCGAGCTCCTCGTCGCCCGCGCCGACGCCGATCGCGACGATCGACTCACCGAGCGCGATGATGATGATCAGCTGGAAGCGCTCGGCGAAGTGGGCCGGGTGGACGCGGTAGCCGGCGACGCCGCGCACGAACGGGCCGCCGTAGTCGAGCAGCAGCGCCAGCACCCACAGCGCCGCCTGCGGGACGCCGTCGGTGAACGACGCGGCCACCAGCAGCAGGGGGCCGGTGATCGCCGTCGGGAGCAGCTTGCCGACGGCGACGTGCACTTCCGGGTCCTCGAGGCTGGAGACCCAGTACAGCGCGAGGTGGGCCATCCGCATCGCCAGGTAGGCAAGCGCGAACAGCAGCGCGTGGGCGTCGAACGCCTCGGGCACCGCAAGGGCGACGAGGACCATCGCGCCCATCGCGACGAACACGACCACGCGGGCGCGCCCGTCCTCGCCCGAGACGTGGTTGGTGAGCCAGGCGTATGCGGCCCAGCCCCACCACAGCGCCGCCAGCACGAGCAGGCCCTGGCCGATGCTCGCCCACGACAGATCGTGCGCCATCAGCGCGGTCACCCGCGTGATCGCGAACACGAACACGAGGTCGAAGAACAGCTCGAGCGGGGTGACGCGCTGCTCGTACGTCTCGACGGGTGCCGCCATGGAACCGACGTTACTGCTCGTCGTGGTGCACGGCCCTGGCCTCGGGCACGTACAGCACTCTCCATCCCTTGTCGTGCAAACGGCGGCAGAACTCCATCTCGCCGGCGTCGAGCCAGTCGACGGCCTCGGCGGCGTCGCGGCGGACGAGCAGCGCCGCGGCCGGCGCCCAGTCGACGCTGCGCACCCGCGGCCCGTGGCTCTGGACGAGCCGCCGCTTGAGGCCCACGAGCGAGAGCAGCGCCGTGGCAGGGCTGGGGAAGCGCCATGCGGACGGCTGCTGAGTGCCGTCGGCGTTTACGAGGGTGGCGCCGGCCGCGCCGGCGTCGGCGGCCTCTGCGAGCGCGCCGTGCAGCGCCACCGTGGCGCCCGGCTCGAGCTCGGAGTCCTCGTTGAGCAGCAGGCAGAAGCGGCCGCGGGCGCGGCGCAGCAGGGCCGACGCGGCCTCCCCGCGGTCGTAGCGGCGGTCGACGGCCAGGACGTCGGTCGTGACCGGGTGCGAGCGCGCGGCGTCGGCCGAGCCATCCCATGACGCGTTGTCGAGCACGAGCGTCTCGGTCTCGAAATCCACGGTCGCGCGCTCGCGGGCGATGGCGTCCAGGCAGTAGTTCAGGAGCTGGCGCTGATCCGTGTTGACGACGCAGTAGCTGAGCTCGACGTCCATGCCAGGTCGGATACTGCCATCCCGCCGTCACGGGTGTGCTCGCCGGACACTCGTTCGTTGCTTTTCCCGCTTCTGCCAGGATGCCCCGCCGTGCGTGCCCTGTTCTGGATGTCCGCTGCGCTGCTCACCTGGGCCCAAGTGGGGTACGGCCTCTTCCTGGCCGCGCTGCGGCGAATCGGTGCTCCGGCCTTCAGCCCGCCGTCGCCCAACGGCGTGCGGCCGCGGGTGTCGCTGATCGTCGCCGCCTATCGCGAGGAGTCCGTGATCGCCGAGAAGGTCGCCAACGCGCTCGCGCTCGACTGGCCGCGCGACCGGCTCGAGCTGATCGTGGCGGTCGACGGCGGCGGCGAGCCGGGCGCCGACTTCACCGCGCAGCGCGCCCGCGCCGCCGGGGCGGACGTCGTGCTCGAGCTGGCGCGCATGGGCAAGTACCGCGCGCAGGACACCGCGGTCGGGCAGGCGAGCGGCGACCTGCTGGCGTTCTCCGACGCCAACGCGCTGTGGGATCGCGACGCTCTGGCCCATCTCGCCGCCGCCTTCAGCGATCCGGAGGTCGGCTACGCGTGCGGCCAGGTCCGCTTCGTCAACGAGGCCGGCACCAACCAGGAGGGCCTCTACTGGCGCTACGACATGTGGCTTCGGCGCAACGAGTCCGCTCTGGCGTCGGTGACCGCCGGCAACGGCGCGATCTACGCCGTGCGGCCGCAGGACTACGCGCAGCTCGGGCCGGGCATGGGACACGACCTCGCGTTCCCGTTCCACATGGTCAAGCACGGGCGTCGCGCGGTCTACGTGCCTCGCGCGCGGGCGGTGGAGAAGATGGTCCCGACCGTCGAGGGCGAGTGGGCCCGCAAGCGGCGGATGATGACCCACGCCTGGCCGATCATCGTGCGCGGCGGGCTGCTCGACCCGCGCGGCTACGGCCCGCTGTACGGGGTGATGATCGCCTCGCACCGGGTGCTGCGCTACGCGACGCCGCTGCTGCACGTGCTGCTCGCGATCGCGACGCTGGCGCTGCTGCCGCGCGGGCGCACGTACGTGGCGGCGGCGGCCGCCCAGGCGGCGCTGCTCGCGGGAGCGGCGGCGGGCAGTCGCGTCCGCTCGCGGCCGCTGCTGGTGGCGCGCTACTACGTGCTCACGACCGCCGCCCTGGCCGCCGGCCTGTTCGACTGGCTGCGGTACGGCACCGAGATCGGCTGGGAGGCCCCGGAGGGCACGCGGTGAACGACTCGCGCTACCTGGCGTCGCGCCGCAAGCGCGCGCTGGACGTGCTCGTCGGCGGCGTCGCGCTCGTGCTTGCCGGTCCGCTGCTCGCGTTGGCTGCGGTCGCGATCCGGCTCGAGACCCACGGGCACGCCGTGTACCGGCAGCGGCGCGTCGGCCGCGGCGGCGTCCCGTTCCGGCTGTACAAGCTGCGCACGATGGTCAGCGGCGCCGAGACGATGGGCAAGGGCCTCGCCGTCGACGAGGGCGACGAGCGGATCACCAAGCTCGGTCGCTGGCTGCGCCGGACGTCCTTCGACGAGGTGCCGAACCTGATCAACGTGCTGCACGGCGAGATGTCGCTGGTCGGCCCGCGGCCGACCGTGCAGGTGCAGGTCGACCGCTACAGCGACCGCCAGCGCCACCGGCTGGCCGCGCTTCCGGGCATCACGGGCTGGGCCCAGGTCAACGGCCGCGCGTCGCTGCCGTGGCACGAGCGGATCGAGCTCGACCTCTGGTACGTCGAGCACGCGAACCTGCGGCTGGATCTGCGCATCCTCGCCCACACCGCCCGCATGGCGGTCACGGGATCGGGGCTGTACCGGGGCGAGACTGGTGGCTGGCGGGAGCCGCCCGCGACGTCCTAGGGAACGTCCTCGGGACCCTTGTCGATGTACTGCGTCCGGAACGTCCGGAGGGCGTCGAAGACCTGGTTGTTGAACTGCGGGCAGGTCAGCGAGTGGCCCCATGCCGTCACGGCGATCTGCGCGGGCATGTCGGTCGTGTTCTCGTACAGCAGCATGTGGTAGCCGTCGCTCTGCTCGGCGAGCAGCGCCTCGAGCTGGGCGACCGTGTGCTTGGGGGTGCCCGGCTTGTACTGCACGTCGATCCGGCCATGCTCGAGCGTGTGGACGAGCATGCCGAGGTTGGGCGTGCCGCCCGGCTGGTAGACGCCGTCCTGGTACCACTCGGGATAGTGGTTGCCCGAGGTCGGCGGGTTGGTCTTGTAGTCGGCCGCCGTGAACTGCTTCTGCTCGTGGTTGCGGCCCTCGATCGCCGGGTTGGTGAGCTTGCAGCCGGCCGCCTTGGCGGCGGCGACCAGGTCGCTCGTCTGCTGCTTGGGCAGCGTGATGTCCGACGCCGCGGTCGGATTCGCGCCGCTGTCCGAGCCGCTGCTGTCGCTCCCGCCGATCGCGCCGCTGATGAGCAGCACGGCGACCGCGATCACAGCCACGCCGGCAAGCACTCCGCCGGCCATCGTGAGCCGCTGGCGCCGGGCGGCGGCGGCCTTCTCGGCCTGCTCGCGCGCCATCCGCTCCTCGCGGCGCTTCTGCTTTTCCTCCTGCCGGCTTGACACGGCGGCGAAATGTAGCAGCAAACCGGTACCCCAGTGGGGTATTATCAGACCTATGCACGCCGATTCTCGCGCCATCCATAACCGCCTCCGCCGGATCGAGGGCCAGGTGCGCGGGCTGCAGCGGATGGTCGACGAGGACGCTTACTGCATCGACATCCTCACGCAGGTCGCCGCCGTTCAGACCGCGCTCGAGCAGGTCGCCGTCAACGTGCTCGACGGGCACGTACGGCACTGTGTGGCCGATGCGGTCGCGACCAACGGCTCCGACGCCGACGAGAAGCTCGACGAGCTGATGGCCGCCGTGCGGCGCTTTGCCAAAGTCCGTTAGGACGAGGGCATCGGTTCGCTACGCGCTCGCGCGTTTGCGCCGCGGGGCGGCGGCGGGCTTCCAGCAATCGTCGAGGAACGCGGCGATCTCGTTGGTGAGCCGGTCGGGCGCCAAGCGCAGCTCGAGGATCGAGCTCGCCTGCAGCAGTCGCCCGTTCGGCAGCTCGTCGGCGAGCATGCCCGCGTCGCTGAACGGGTGGATCGCGTCATAGCGGTGGCCGATCACCAGCGTCGGGGACTCGAACGTGCGGCGCTCCTCGCGGGGCGGCGCGGTGCGGCCGAAGAACAGGCCCTGGATCACGGCGGCGCTCGGCTCCGGGTCCTGCGCCACCCAATCTACCATGATGCCCGCCTGCCACGGCAGGTGCCGGCTCGGCACCAGGCGCGCGGCGCGCGCCAGCGCTCTCGCGGCGGGCGCGCCGAACGTCAGCCCGAGCATCAGCGGCGTGAAGGCCACGGCGCAGCCGAGCAGCGCGTGGTCGAGCACCGGCATCTCGACCACCATCCCGCGCAGCCGCTCCGGCGCCAGCGACGCGACCTCGAGCGTCGCGTTCGCACCCAGCGACGTGCCCATCACGACCGCCTGAGGGATCTCGAGGTGGTCGAGCAGCGCCACGACCTCGCGGCCGAACCCGCTCATCGAGTAGTGCCACATGTCGTGCGGGCGGTCCGACGCGCCGTGGCCGAGCAGGTCGAGCGTGATCACGCGGTGCCCGCGGTCGGCGAGCGCGCGCGCGAGCTCGTCGTGCATGCGCTTGCTGAACAGCAGGCCGTGCAGCAGCACCGTCACCCGCGGCCCTTCGCCGTAGCCCTCGTACGCCAGCGCGAACCCGTCGTATTCGAACCGCTCCGCCATCGGCGCGCCATTCTAGGGTTCCGCGGGTGCGCGTACGCCGTATGGAGCCCGCCGACGCCGACGCTGTGTACGCGGCGTCGACCGCCGCGTTCGAAGACCTCGAGCGGCGTCTCGGTGGGAGTCCCGATCCTGCGGCTCCCGGCTCCGGCGCCACCCACCGCGTGGGCCGGTTCGTGCGCACCGACCCCGGCGGCGCGTGGGTGGCCGAGCGCGACGGCGGGGTCGTCGGCGGCGCCCTGGCGATCGTGCGCGAAGGCGTCTGGGGCCTGTCCCTGCTGGTGGTGCGCCCGGATGCGCAGTCGAGCGGCGCGGGGCGCGAGCTCCTTGCCCGCGCGTTCGCGTACGGCGAGGGCGCCCGCGGCCACATCGTGCTCGCGTCGCGCGACCCGCGGGCGTTGCGGGCCTACGCCCGGCTCGGTCTCGCGCTGCACCCGGCGCTGGCGGCAGTCGGCCGCGCTCAGGTCGCCGCGGTACCGGAGCTGCGGCCCGGGCCGTGGGGCCGTGTCTCGAGGCCGGGTTGGAGCTGCGGTCCGAGGGCGGGGCGGTGGTCGTGGGCCCGTTCACGCCCTATCTCCCCAGCGGCGCCTACCTCTGACGGACGGTCTCCGCCGCCGCTTCTCGGCGCCGGCCAACTGCGGCTGGGTAGGGCGGCCGAGGGGGCCGACCGTTTCGGCGGTCCCTGGCGCTTTAAGCACCGTATGGGTGGTTAAAGCGCCAGCGACCTCGCGCGGCGGCCGATCCCGCCTTTCTCGAGGCCAGAGGTTCCAGACTGCGCAGTCGGTCAGTCGCGTCAGCTAGGTTGTCTAGATGGCTAAGGAACCGCGCTCTCTCTCCGGAAAAGTTGTCGCCATCACCGGTGGCGGCCGCGGCATCGGTCGCGCCACCGCGCTTGCATTGGCGGGTGAGGGAGCCCGGGTGGCCGTCGGGGACCTCGACCGTGAGGCGGCGGAATCGGTGGCCGCCGAGCTCGGCGGAACCGCGCTCGGGCTCTCGCTCGACGTGACCGACCACGCCGGGTTCACCGCCTTCCTGGACGACGTGGAGCAGCAGCTCGGGCCGCTCGACGTGCTCGTCAACAACGCCGGGATCATGCCGGTGACGCCGCTGCTGGAGGAGAGCCCGGAGAGCATCTCGCGACAGCTCGAGATCAACCTGCACGCGGTGATCCACGGCACGCAGGAGGCGATGCGGCGGATGGTCCCGCGCCGCTCCGGCCACATCGTCCAGCTCTCGTCAATCGCCGGCCGCACCGGCTTGCCGCACCTCGCCACTTACTGTGCGACGAAGCACGGCGTGATCGGGCTGTCGGAGGCCGTGCGGGCGGAGCTCCGCGGCTCGGGCGTCGAGGTCTCGGTCGTCATGCCGTCGATCGTGCGCACCGAGCTGACGACCGGCCTCGTCGAGGCCCGCGGGGTCAAGTCGGTAGCGCCGGAGGATGTCGCGATGGAGATCGTCTCCGCGCTCAAGAAGCCGCGCTTCGACGTCTTCATCCCGCGTTCGACCGGCACGCTGGTGGCCGTCGGCGCTGCCCTGCCGCGGCGCGCCCGCGAAGCCATCGCCCGGGCGCTGAAGGCCGATCAGGCGCTGCTGAAGACCGACCGCTCGGCGCGCGCCGCGTACGAGGCGCGCGCGGCCGCCAGCGCCCCCGCCGCCGAGCACGAGACCGTCTGAGCCTGAATCCCGGCTAGGCCGACTGCAGCCAGTCGGCGATCAACCCGCCGATGTCTTCGCCGCGATCCTCCTGCAGGAAGTGCCCGGCGCGCTCGATCACGTGTGGCGCCGGGCGCCCGAGCGCGTTCGCGAACCGTTCGCCCACCGTCGGCGGCAGGACCGGGTCGTCGGCGCCCCACAGCATCAGCAACGGCCGGCGATCCTCCTTCAGCGCCGCGAGGGTGCGCCGCCCCGCCTCGGCGCCCGGCGCGTCCGGGCCGGCCAGCAGCAGCTCCGGGAACGCCCGCGCCCCCGCCTTCGAGGCCGCGTTGGGGAACGGCGCGTCGTACGCGTCGGCGACCGCATCGCCCGGGTCGGTGTGGCACCCGCGCCGCACGAGCATCCCGATCGGGAGGTCCTCCGTGCGGCGCACGAAGTCGGCGAACGCGTGCCAGTTGTCGCTCATCTTCTGATGGCCGGTGATCAGCCCGGTGTCCATGACGACGAGCCGGTCGACCCGCTCGGGGTACTCGACGGCGAGCCGCAGCCCGATCGGACCGCCCCAGTCGTGGACCACGAACGTCGCGCCGCGGATGTCGAGGTCCTCGAGCAAGGACGCGCCGACCGCGACGTGCTGGTCGTACGAGTACCAATCGACGTCCATCGGCTTGTCGGAACGGCCGAAGCCCGCGAGGTCGGGCAGGACGATGCGGTTCCCCGCGTCGAGCACCTCGCGCGCGACCTTCCGCCACAGGAAGCTCCAGGTCGGCTCGCCGTGCCACATGACGACCGGCGGGCCGTCACCTTCGTCGATGTGCGCCAGCCGCAGGCCCTCGACCTGCCGGTAGCGCGACGTCCACGGGAAGTCCGGCAGGTCCTCGAGCAGCACGTCAGGCGTGCGGATGGCGTCGGTCATGGGGTGTCGATACTCACACGATCGAGCAGCGGGAGTAGCACTTCGGCGTCGCTCGACACGGTGATGTGGATCGCGTTGGGCTCCCGCACCCAGGCGATCGCGTTCAGTGAGCGCAGCCGGTCGAGCAGGAACTGGAACGCCAGCGCCTGCCGTTTCGACTGGTACATGCGAGCGACGTCGAAGGTCCAGCCGGTCGTGTGCAGCGAGAAGCCGCGCGTCGCCTCGCCGTTCGTGCGGATCAGCAGCGACTGATAGGCGCCGTCGCGCACGGTCGACGTCACGATCAGCGGGCTCGTGTGGCTGATCTCCCGCACCTGGGCGCCGATGTACAGCGCCATCGCGAGCGCCTCGGGTCGCAGACCGCGGTACATCCCCGTCGGGACGTGCAGGCGCCGGGCGAGCACGCCCATGCTCGGGTCGCGCTGGAGGCCGGTGACCGGCTCGTCCGCGGGGAACGGCACGAGCGCGTGGACGTCCCACGCGTGCTTGAGATCGGCGGGCGTGAGGAAGCCGGGCGTGCGGTCGGCCGGGTGCAGCACCTCCTCGGCAGACGCCTTCCTGAGCTGCAACGCCGAGAGCCGGTCGAGCTGCGGCCGGTCGTCGCGCCATAGCCGCATGATCTCCTTCGCCGCGTCGAGCTTCCACAGGTAGTTGGAGGAGTCGTCGCCGAAGCCGGCGAGCCGCCAATACGCGGCGGCGTGCTGGGTCGGGGTCGAGCCGAAGTACAGCTCGGCGTAGCTCGGTGTGCCGCCGCCGAAGTCGCGGATGACGTTCTGGAGGTTGCCGATGCCCATGTGGTACGAGACGAACGCGAGGTCTTCACGGCCGAGCCGCTCGCGCGCGATCTGCAGGTAGCGGGCCGTACCGGCGAGCGCCTTCTCGGGATCGAAGCGGTCGTCGACGCGCTTGCGGTTCGCCCGCAGCGCCGCCACCGCGTTGCCGCGACCGCGCCGCTGTGCGCGCTCCAGCCGCCGCGTGATCCGGGAGCTCGAGGCGACGTCGACATGCATCCCGAGCAGGTTGTTGGCCGTCTCGGCGAGGATCTGCGTCAGTCCCGCGGCGGCGTCCAGGCCGCCGGGCGCGCGGGCGTCTTGTCGGCCCGCGCTCTCCAGGAACACGAGCGCTTCCAGCTCGTCGGCGTCGACGTGCGCGGTGGCCGCGGCACGATCCACCAGCGGCCGCCACTGTGCCGTACGCGCGGCACTCGCCACCACGCCGCCCGGCGACAGCGCGTAGAGCGCGTGCGCGTTGCCGTCCGCGGCGCGCTTCTCGAACTCGTCGGCGCGTTTCGGATCCCACGCGTACGGGTCGGCGAACGCCTTGACGTCCTTCGCGCCGGGAGGCGTCGGGACGACCGCGACGCCGGCCGGCGGCGTGTCATCTCGGGCCCATATACCGACCGCCGCCGCGACCAGCAGAACAAGGCCCGCCGCGAGCAACACGAGGCGGGGCACCCGCCTCAGCCTGGCAGATCGTCGTTTCAGACCGCGCGCGCGAGCTGCTCCATGACGCGCTCGCGGACCTCGTCCAACGGCTCCTCCTGCGCGAGCCGCCGCAGCGCCTGGCGCACCGTCTCGCCCCATTGCGGAGGCGGCATCCGCGCGAGTGCGTGGAGCGCCGCGTTGCGGGTCGGGATCACGGGATTCAGCAGTCCGGTCGAAACGAGCAGGGCGGACCAGCGGCCCGGGCGCATGTTCTGCAGCAGGAACAGCAGCGCGTGTGCCGGCTCGCGGTGCTGAGGGGCGGGAAACAGCTGGTCGCGTGGCCCTGAGCTAAGCATGTCGAGCGGCAGTTCCTGCTCGGCGAACCTCGCAATACGCGCCCAACGACGCTCGTCCGATGTCCGCGAAAGCACGTGGTAGAGCGCGGCGTCCGTCGGGGCCTGGAGCAGGTGCCGCCAGCCCGCCTCCCACGGGTCCACGCCGACGTCCTCGGCGATCTCCCACACCTCGAGCGCCTCGTCGGCATGCTCGAGCCGGGACGTCACGAAGCCGCGCACGTCGGCGCGCATGAGGACCCGGCCGCAGCGCTCGGCGATCGCCACGTGCTCCTCGAAGTCCTCCGCCCAGCGGCGGATCTCGACGACCGCGCTCAACCGCACGAGGTTCGAAGGCCGCTCGGCCACGAGCTCGACGACGGCGGCCGCGATCCGCGGGCCGGGCTCGTAGTCGGAGATGTCCTCGGCCGGGCCGCCCCGCACGAGCGCGCGCATGATCGTGCAGGCGCCGTCGAGCAGCTCGTCGTCGACGAGGCCGTGCAGCGCCGTCTCGAGCCCGCCGGCGGTGGCGCACCCGTAGGCCAGGTACTCGGGGGTGACAGCGTTGTCACAGCCGTGCCGGAGCAGCCACGCGCGGACATCGGCGGGCAGCGACGGCAGCTCGGCGAGCCGCCCCACCGCCTCGACCTTGCCCCAACCGGTGGCCAGGCAGCCCACGCGCCACCACGCCGTCACCGGATCCTCGAGCAGATTCGCGAGCGCGACCCCGGCGACGCGGCTGAACTCGTCGTGCCGGGCGAGCGTCTCCAGCAGCGGGACGTCGTCGCGATCCCCCGCGCGGCCGACGAGCGCGACGGCGAGCTTGAGCGGCTCGCGGTGCTGGGATTGGCGCAGCAGCGAGCGGCCGAGTTCGGCGACCGACTCGCGCGGCACGCCGTCGAGCGCGTCGAGCGCCTCGTCGAGCGCGAACACGATCCCGTCGGCGCGCGCGGCCTCGTACAGCGCGATCCGCGCCTTCTCGTCGCCGGTCGCGGCGTGCTCGATCAGCATCGCCAACTCCGCGCCGCGCGCGGGCTCGGGCGCGGAGTCCACGTGCCGCGCCAGCACGCCGTCGAGCGCGCCAGCGCCCCAGCGAATCGTTCGGCCGTCTTGCGGTCCCTCGTCAGGCAGAGCCGGTGGCGGTCCCTCCGTCCACCCGGCGATCACCTCGAGGATCGGCGGCCGGCTTCTCTCGAACCGTCGTCTCACCCGTCCCCTCTCTTGCGGCCCGATAGTAGGAGGGAACGCTGTTGCGCTGCGCCGCTTCCTGGCTATAGGGCGCCCGGGTTGGGTACGGTCAACATATGACGCTACGTCGACGCAAGAGCAAGAAGGCCCGGGCGGCAGACGTCCTGGGCGACTACATCAAGCTCAAGGCTGCCGGCAAGGCGGCCAAGGGCGCGAAGAAGGCGGCAGAGGGCACGGCGGTCGTGAAGGTCGCCAAGCGCACGCCGCTCAAGAAGGCCTCGCTGTTCGCCGGCGTGACCGCGGCCGCCACCGCGGCGGCCATCGTCACCATCAAGGTGTTGCGCGGCGGCGGCGATAAATCGGAACCTGCCGCAGCCTGACGCGCGCTTCACGGAGGCCCCGCCCAGGCGGGGCCTCCGTCGTTAAGCGTCGTGGTTCTCCCGAACCACGACGCTAAGGCGTAGCGCCGCGGATCAGCACGAACGTCGCGCCCTGCGGGTCCTGGACGGGCGCGTAGCGGCCGTACGGCGAATCGACCGCCTCGCGCAGTACCAGCCCGCCGAGCTCCTTCACGCGCTCGAGTCCGGCGTCGACCTCGTCATGCCAGAAGTACGCCAACCAGTGCGGTGGCGCCTCGGCCGGGACGTCGTCGGGCATGTTGAAGATCCCCGCGACCGGTTGCCCTGAGACCGTGATCAGCTGGTACATGCTCGCCGGCGTGTCCGGCAAGTCCTCGTACGCGTAGCCGAACACCGCGTTGTAGAAGCGCTTCGTGCCCTCGATGTCGCGCGTCATCCGCTCGTTCCAGGAGAGCGTCGCGTGCTCGTTGACGATTTGCGCGCCGGTGTGCTCCAGCGGCTGCCAGATCCCGAACGCCGCGCCCTCGGGATCGGCGGCGACCACCATGTGGCCCTGGCCCATCACGTCGAGCGGGCCGAACAGCACCGTGCCGCCGGCATCGGCGATCGCGGCCGCGTGCACGGCGACGTCGGAGCCGCTGAGGTAGGTCGTCCAGTAGGCGAACGGCGGGCTGCCCTCCTGGGCGGGCCCGAGACCCGCGACGCGCTTTCCGCGCACCAGGGCCATGTTGTAGTGGCCGGCCTCCTCGCCGGCGTCCTCGAACTCCCAGCCGAACAGGCCGCCGTAGAAGGCGAGCGAGCCGTCGAGGTCGGGTGTCGTCAGGTCGACCCAGCTCGGTGTCCCGGGGTCGTAGCTGTCGCGTTCGGACATGTCCGACTCTTACCACGCTTTCAGCTTCACCTCCGACTATGACCGCGTGCGCATCCTGGTCGTGGATGACGAGCCCGCGGTGCGCGACGCCGTCGACCGCGCGCTGCGGCTCGAGGGATACGAGACCGAGCTGGCGAGCGATGGCGCGCAGGCGCTGGATGTGCTCGCCGATCGCGCTCCGGATGCGCTCGTCCTCGATGTCCTGATGCCGTATGTCGACGGCCTCGAGGTACGCCGCCGGCTGCGCGCCGCCGGCGACCGCACGCCGGTCCTCGTGCTGACGGCGCGCGACGGCGTCCCCGACCGCGTGCGCGGGCTCGACGCGGGCGCCGACGACTACCTCGTCAAGCCGTTCGCGCTCGAGGAGCTGCTCGCTCGCCTGCGTGCCCTGCTGCGGCGCCGACCAGGGAGCGAGCACGGCGAGACGCTGCGCTATGCCGACGTCGCGCTCGACGTGCTCGGCCACACGGTGCGCCGCGGACGCCGCGCGATCGAGCTCACGCGCACCGAGTTCCTCCTGCTCGAGCTGTTCCTGCGCCACCCGCGCCAGGTGCTCACGCGCTCGCAGATCTTCGAGCGCGTCTGGGGATACGACTTCGGCCCGGCGTCGAACTCGCTCGAGGTCTACGTCGGGTACCTGCGGCGCAAGCTGGAGGCGGACGGCGAGCCACGGCTGCTGAAGACCGTCCGCGGCGTCGGCTATGTCCTGCGCGAGCCATGAGCCTGCGCCGGCGCATCGCGTTCACGGCGGCCGCGGCGGTTGCCGTCGCCGTTGTGCTCGGATCGCTCGCGGCGTACTTCGTCGTGCGCGACACGCTGCGCCAGCAGATCGACCGGTCGCTGACGGCGGGCACGACGTTCAGCGTCGCGCTGCCGCCCGGCGCGCGGCCGGAGGTCCAGCCGCTGGAGGGCCCGGTCGTCTACCGGCAGACGATCGTCGGCGACCGCGTGTTCGCCCCCGGGCCGGGGCCCGCGGACCAGCTCGGCGACCCGGAGAAGATCAAGGCGGTCGCCGCCGGCAAGGAGCCGCCGTTCTTCGGCGACACCAAGGTCAACGGCGCGCACGTGCGCTACTTCACCACGCGCGGCCCCGACGGCGCCGCCGTGCAGGTGGCGCGGCCGATGGGCGAGGTCGACACCGCGCTGTACAGGCTGAGGCTAGGGCTCGGGCTCCTCGCGCTCGCGGGCATCGCGCTGGCCGTGTTCCTCAGCCGCCTGGCGACCCGCCACGCCGTCCGCCCGGTGGCCGAGCTGACCGAGACCGCCGAGCACGTCGCCCGTACGCGCGACCTCTCACGCCGTATCGACGCCGAGGGCGACGACGAGCTCGCCCGGCTCGCGGGCTCGTTCAACACGATGCTGGAGGCACTCGACGCATCGCAGCGCGCGCAGCGCCAGCTCGTGGCCGACGCGTCGCACGAGCTGCGCACCCCGCTCACGTCGCTGCGCACCAACCTCGAGGTGCTCGGATCAAACAACAAGCTCGAGGCGGGCGACCGCGAGCGGCTGCGGCGCGACCTCGTCGCCCAGCTGGAGGAGCTGGGCGAGCTGGTCGGCGACCTCGTCGAGCTGGCGCGCGACGGGGAGGCGCCGTGCGAGCCGCTGGAGCCCCTGCGGTTCGACGAGCTCGTGGCCGCCGCCGTCGAGCGCGCGCAGCGGCATGCGCCCGAGGTGGTGTTCGAGACCGAGCTCGAGTCCTGCGTGGTCGCCGGCGAGCGCGCGCGGCTCGATCGCGCGGTGGCGAACCTGCTCGACAACGCGGCGAAGTGGAGCCCGCCGGGGAGCACGGTCGAGGTGGGGTTGTGCGACGGCGAGCTGACCGTGCGCGACCACGGGCCGGGGATCGAGCCGGAGGACCTCCCGCACGTGTTCGACCGCTTCTACCGCGCGACGGCGGCGCGCGGCCGGGCCGGCTCCGGCCTCGGGCTGGCGATCGCGCGCCACGTGGCCGAGCGGCACGGCGGGACCGTGCAGGCGGAGGAGGCGGAGGGCGGCGGCGCGCTCCTGCGACTGGCGCTGCCGGTCTCTCATCCGATTCCTATCTGACGCGGAACCGCTTCTCATTCCGCCGCGGCTCCATACGGAGCATGCGAATTCACATCCTCATCGCGGCGGTACTGGCCCTGGCCCTCGCCGCCTGCGGCGCCGACCCGTCAACCGGCGGCCACTCGGCGTCCAACCGGCAGGACCAGATGGACGACGCCGTGCTCAAGTACACGCGCTGCATGCGCGAGAACGGCATCGACATGCCCGATCCCGAGCCCGGGCAGCGCGGCATCAGGCTGTCCCAGCCCGAGGGCGTGTCGCAGAGCACGATGCGCAAGGCCGATCAGGCGTGCCGCAAGTACCTGGAGGCGGTCAAGCCGCCCGAGATGTCGGAGGCGCAGCAGAAGGAGTTCCGGGAGGCGGCGCTGGCGAATGCCCGCTGCATGCGCGAGCACGGCATCGACTTCCCGGACCCGACATTCGGCGCGAACGGCGAGGCGAGCGTCCACATCCGCCGCGGCAGCGGCATCGATCCGGAGAGCGCCAAGTTCAAGGCGGCGGAGAAGGCGTGCGAGAGCACGATGCCCAAGCCGCCCGGCGGCGACCCAGAGCCGGTTCGCGCGGCCTCCCACGACGACACAACCACGGCGACCGTCGAGCGCCGCGACCTCGTCGACCGCGACACGGTGCAGGGCACGCTCGGCTACGCCGACTCGTACGCGTTGCTCGCCGGCGCCACCGGCACGATCACCCGCCTGCGCGAGCCGGGCGTGGTGGTGCGGCGCGGGCAGTCGCTGTACGACATCGACGACGCGGCGGCGGCCTGGCTGTTCTACGGCTCGCTGCCCGCGTGGCGCGACTTCAGCCCGAGCATGAGCGACGGCGAGGACGTACGACAGCTCGAGCGCAACCTGCGCGCGCTCGGCTACGACCCCGAGCACGACATGACGATCGACGACGAGTGGACGTGGGCGACCACGGCCGCCGTCGAGCGCTTCCAGGACGCACGCGAGGAGACCGAGGACGGCACGCTCGCGCGCGGCGAGGTCGTGTTCCGGCCCGGTCCCGCGCGGATCGGCGAGACGCACGCCACGATCGGCCAGACGGTGGCCCCCGGCGCGCAGATCGGGGCCCTGACCTCGACGCGGCGAGAGATCACGGTCAAGGTGCCGGCCGACCGTCAGGACGTCGCCCACGTGCGCGCGGACGTGACGATCGATCTCCCGAACGGGCGTAGCGCCCGCGGCCGGATCGCCGACGTCGCGAAGGTCGCCGACAAGGCGGCGTCCGAGGACGGCGACGCGACGATCGCTGTCACGATCGAGATGCGCGGCCGCGCCGCCCACGGCACCGGGCTCGACCAGGCGCCGGTCGACGTCGGCTTCGCCCGCGAGCGGCGCAAGCAGGTGCTCGCGGTGCCGGTGACCGCGCTGCTCGCCCGCTCGGGCGGCGGCTTCGCGCTGGAGGTCTCGGGCGGCGGCCATCGGCTGATACCGGTCGAGGCGGGCACGTACGCCGACGACTACGTGACGATCGCCCGTGCGCTGGTCGGGCGGCCGTCGATCGTGTTCGCCGACGAGCCGACCGGCAACCTCGACACCCGCTCCGGCGCCGAGATCGTGGGGCTGCTGCGCGAGCTCAACGAGGAGGGCAAGACGATCGTGGTGATCACGCACGACCGTGACATCGCGGCGGCGATGCCACGCCGGGTCGAGGTGCGCGACGGGCTGGTGGTCGCATGACGTTCGGGGACGTCCTGCGCACCGGCTCGATCGGCCTGCGCACGCGGCGCCTGCGCGCCGTGCTGTCAGCGGTCGGCATCGCGATCGGGATCGCCTCGATGGTCGCCGTGCTGGGGATCTCCGAGTCCTCACGCGCGGATCTGCTCGCCGAGATCGACCGGCTCGGCACGAACCTGCTGCGGGTCGCTCCCGGCCAGTCGTTCACCGGCGACGACGTCGACCTGCCCGACACGGCGGCGGCGATGATCCGGCGCGTCGACGGAGTCGAGGCGACCGCGGCGACGAAGGTCATCGGCTCGGCCACGGTCCGCCGCACGAACCTGATCCCCAAGGAGGAGACCGGCGGCATCGCGGTGATGGCGGCCGAGCCGTCAGTGCCGTCGACGGTCGGGGCAGTGCTCGCCAAGGGACGCTTCCTCGGTGCCGCGACCGGCCGCTACCCGGTGACCGTGCTGGGCGCCGACGCGGCCGAGCGGCTGGGCATCGACCGCACCGGCGTGCGCGTGTGGCTGGGCGGCCGCTGGTTCACGGTGATCGGGATCCTCGCGCCGGTCACGCTCGCCGACTCGCTCGACTCGGCTGCCCTGATCGGCTTCGACGCCGCAGAGGATCTGTTCGATGCCGATCGGTCGGCCTCGACGATCTATGTGCGCGCAAGCCCGGCCGCGATCCCGGGCGTGCGCGACAAGCTCGGCGCCACGTCCAATCCCGAACACCGCGAAGAGGTCGACGTGTCGCGGCCATCCGACGCGCTCGAGGCGCGCGCGGCGGCCAAGACGGCGTTCACGTCGCTGTTCCTCGGACTCGGCGCGGTCGCATTGCTGGTGGGTGGCGTCGGGATCGCCAACGTGATGGTGATCTCGGTGCTCGAGCGGCGGTCGGAGGTCGGGCTGCGGCGCGCGCTCGGGGCGACCCAGCGGCACGTCGGAATGCAGTTCCTGTCCGAGTCGCTGCTGCTGGCCGCGCTCGGCGGCATCGCAGGAGTCGCGCTCGGCGCCGCGGTCACCGCGGGCTATGCGGCGACCCAGAACTGGCACGCAGTCGTGCCGCCGGCCGCGATCGTGGGCGGCCTGGCGGCGTCGACGGCGATCGGGGCGATCGCTGGGCTCTACCCGGCACTGCGAGCGGCCCGGCTCTCGCCGACGGAGGCGCTGCGAACGGTCTAGTTCCCTCCGTGGTGGCCGCCCCCGCCGGAGCGCTCGACGAGGGTGGCCACCCAGCGGCCGTTCTTGCGCTTGGCGGTGACCTCGATCCGGCGCTGGCCGGCGTGCAGGCCCGCGAAGCCGTTGACACGTTCGAACTGCGTGTTGGCGTTGACCTTGATGCGCTTGGTGCCGCGCTCCGAGTCATGGATGCGGAACGTCTTCGCCGCGGGGTTGACCGAGATGACGCGACCCTCGAACTGTGCGGCGAGCGCGCTGGCCGGCGCGGCGACGACGGCGGCGGCGACGAGAAGTGGTGCGGCTGTGCGTGCGATCTTCATGTCCGTAGCCTTGTGGACGGTGGGCCAAGCGCCCGCCAACCGAAAGTGAAGACTCGGCAAAGGATGTGAGTGCGATGAACGTCGCAGTCCTGGGCACCGGAACCGTCGGCCGCACGATCGCGGGCAAGCTCACGGAGATCGGTCACGACGTGCGCGTGGGATCGCGTACCGCCGGCGACGACAAGGTGACGTACGCCGACGCGATCGCCCACGGCGAAGTCATCTTGAACTGCACGTCCGGCGGCGGGGCGGTGGATGCGGTCTCGGCCGGCGAGGGACACCTCGACGGCAAGCTGGTGATCGACGTGACCAACCCGCTCGAGTTCTCCGGCGGCGTGCCGGCGATGTTCACCGACAGCACCGACAGCCTCGCCGAGCGGATCCAGCGGGCGTGTCCGACGGCCCGCGTGGTCAAGTCGCTCAACACGATCACCGCCGCGCTGATGGTGGACCCGGCGTCGGTGCCCGGCGACCACGTGATCTTCGTGGCCGGCGACGACGCCGGGGCCAAGGACGAGGCGCGGGCGCTGCTCGGCGAGCTTGGCTGGCCCGCCGAGCGTGTGGTCGACATCGGCGACCTGACCGCCGCCCGCGCCGCCGAGGGCTACGTGATGCTGTGGATCCGGCTGATGCAGGCGCGGGGCACCCCGATGTTCAACATCGAGCTCACGCGCGCCGGCTGAGGCTCAGGCCGGGACCGGCGCCCCCTGCTCGACCTGGCGCAGGCCGAGCGGCTGCACCGGCTCGCCGAACGTCGAGACGATCCGCGAGTCGCAGAAGAAGCCGACGACGCGCAGCGTCTCGTCACCGTCGTTGGCGATCCCGTGCTGGACCATCGCCGGGATTACGGCCAGGTCGCCGGCCGACACGCGCCCGCTCTCGTCGCCGGCATGAGCGATGCCGGTCCCGCTGACGATGTAGAGGATCTCCTCGGCGCTGTCGGTGTGCGTGGCGAGGTGGTCGCCGGGCGCGACCTCGAAGTAGACGACCGCGGTGTCGGCGGCGCCCGTGTACGTGTTGATCGGGAAGCTGACGCTGACGCCGGCACGCGGGTCGTCGCCGAAGTTGACGTCGAGGAGATCGAGCTGCGGGGTGGAGACGGTCTGCATGGGGAACGGCTCGCGGTCGCGCTCGACGAGCTCTACCGCTGGTACGAGCAGACCGAGCCGATGCTCACCAACCTCTACCGCGACCGTGCGCTCGTCGAGGCGGCTGACGTGCACATGCGGCGCACCGACGAATACGTGGAGCAGGCGGCGAGGACGCTGGTGGCGCCCTCGCGCCGCCGCGTGCTGAACGCGGCGGCGCGGCATGCCGTGGACTTCCAGACCTGGCGCTCGCTCGTGCGCGACGGCGGGGTGAGCCGCGCGCAGGCCGTCAAGCTGGCGAGCGCAGTGGTCCTAGCTGCGCAGGGCCCGCTCCGGTAGCCGCAGGACCACCAGCAGCGCGATCGCGGCCAGCGGCGCGGCGACGGCGAAGACGAGCTGGACGGCGTCGATGATGTCCGAGCGCACGCCCGTCCCCGCTTGGGCGGCGAACACGGCGCCCAAGGCGGCTGCGCCGACGGCGCCGCCGAGTGCGCGGAAGAACCCGGTCGCGGCGGTCGCGACGCCGAGCTCCCGCCGGTCGACGCTGTTCTGCACCGCGACGACCAGCACCTGCGTGACCATGCCGAACCCGAGGCCGAAGACCACGAGGCCGATGCCGGTGGCGGTGCGTGAGGCGTCGCCGGTCACGGCCGCGAGCAGCGCCAGCGCGCTCGCCATCAGGCCGAGGCCGATGATCGGGAAGCGCTTGTAGCGCCCGGTCCGGGCGATGTAGCGGCCGGAGAGCATCGTCGACACGGTCGTGCCGAGCATCATCGGCGCCAGCAGGAGGCCGGCTTCGGTCGGTGTCGCGCCGGTGGCCGTCTGCAGGAACAGCGGCACGAACACGGTGACCGAGAACAGCGCGGCGGTACCGAGGAAGAGCGCGGTGCTGGCGACCGCGACCGACCGGGTGCGCAGCAGCGCGAACGGGACGATCGGGTCCTGCGCTCGGCGCTCGCGGACGACCAGGGCGCCGCCGAGCAGCACGGTGCCGGCGATCAGCGCGAGGATCGTCGCGGAGTGCCAGTCGTAGCGGTTCCCGCCCCACACGCACGTGAGCATGAACGTCGTGGTCGCGGCGGCGAGCAGCCCGGCGCCGCGGACATCGAGCGGGCGCGCCGGGCGCTCGTCGGTAGCCGCGGGCAGCTTGAGCTGCAGGCCGGCCAGCGCGGCGATGCCGAGCGGCAGGTTCACGAAGAACACCCAGCGCCAGCCGGGGCCTTGGACGAGCAGGCCGCCGGCGAGCGGGCCGAGCACGGTCGCGGCGGCGAACGTCGCGGCGATGTAGCCCTGGTAGCGGCCGCGCTCGCGCGGGGAGACGAGATCGCCGATCGAGGCCATCGCGAGCGTCATCAGGCCACCGGCGGCGACGCCCTGGATGGCGCGCATGACGACCAGCTGCGTGAGGTCCTGCGCGAAGCCGCACAGGGCGGATGCAGTGATGAAGCCGGCGAGCGCGATCTCGAGCAGCCGCTTGCGGCCGTGGCGATCACCGAGCTTGCCCCAGAGTGGCGTCGACGCGGTTGCAGCGACGACGTACGCGGTCACGACCCACGACAGGTCGGTGATCTCGCCGAGGTCGGCGGCGATCGTGGGCAATGCGGTCGCGAGGATGGTCTGGTCGAGGACGGCCGGGAGCATGGCCGCCACGATGGCGGCGAAGGCGAGGCGCATGAGGGTACCTCCTGATACAGTGACTAAATTCTTCTAGTCACTGTAGCAATCGATGGGGAGATGTCAACCGATGCGCCGGTACACGCTCTCGATCCGCTGTTCCTTGCGCGGGCCTGTCACGAGCCAGACGACCTCGAGGACGTCACCGCGCAGGCGGTACTCGCCCGCGTAGCGGTCCTCCCCGCAGAGGTGCTCGACAGGCCCCGTGAGGTCGAACGGGTGGAACGGGCGGCCGTCGGAGAACCACACCATCCCGTCGGCGATCCTCAGCTCGCGGCGCGCCGGCCCGCGGTAGGCGCCGAACTCGAGCGTGCCCTCCTCGCTCCAGCGGCCGTCCGGCGCGAACGTGGCGACACCCTCGAAGCGGCCCGCGGCGCCGGTGAGCGCGTCGTGCAGACGTCGCTCGACGCTCCAGCGGCCCGTCAGCTCAGCGGACACGGAGCAGCAGCCGGACGACGGCGGGGGCGGCGATGATCATCCCGAGCAGGCGCAGGCCTTGGACGGCGAGGACGAACGTGGTGTCGGCCCCGCTCCCGTAGGCGATCGGGAGCACCGCGTACAGGCCGCCGGGCGTGGTGGCGAGGTACCCGTCGAGCAGCGTCACGCCGGCGGTCAGCTCGAGCAGCCAGCCGAGCACGAAGCAGGCGGCCAGGAGCGCGAGGATCGCGATCATCACCTGCCACGCCATGTCGGCGATGCGGCGGAGGGCGTCCCGATCGAACCCGAGGCCGATTCGCAGGCCGATCAGCGCGAACGCCACCTCGCGCGCGAGCTCGGGGACCTGGGTGTCGCCGATCGCGCCGGACAGGACCAGCACCGAGGTGAGGAGGAGCGGGCCGAGCAGCGTCGGCGCCGGGATCCCCAGCGGTCGCGCGACCACGCTGCCGATCACGGAGGCGCCGATCGTCAGCACCCATCCGGAGGCGGTGCCGAGCACTGGGCCCGTGTCCTGCTCCAGTCCCTGGGCGTGGAGGCCGAACACGACCGGCACGAGCAGCGGCGTGAGCAGCGTGATGATCAGCACCCGCAGGTACTGCATGAACGCCACAAGGCGGTCGTCGGCCCCGAGGTCGCCCGCCATCGCGACGATCCCGGAGGCGCCGCCGGCCACCATCCCGAGCGAGGCCGTCGGCCGGTCGAGCGCGGAGACGCGCGCGAGCACGATGCCGGCGCCGATCGTCACCGCCAGCGTGGCGATGCTGACCGCGATCACCGGGATCCAGCGCGTGCCCAGCCCGGTCAGCACGTCGGCCTGCAGGAACGTGCCGAGCGCGACGCCGGTGACCGCCTGCCCGATCTGGAAGCCGGCCGCGGGCAGCTCCAGCCGCCCCGGTGCCAGCAGCGCATACCCGAGGCCGGTCAGCAGCGCCGCGAACAGATAGCCGGACGGCACGCCGATCTGCCCCAGCAGCCGACCGGCGCCCACCGAAACGCCGATCACCACGCACCAGTCGAGCCAGGTGCGGTCGCGGGCTCGGGCCGAGGTCACCGCGCACAGTCTGGCCGTTACGCTCAGGCCAGGTGGCCAAGAGCGAGTACACGATGATCGAGGCGGCCGGCCACGAGGTCCGGCTCTCCAACCCGGCCAAGGTCTACTTCCCCAAGCCCGGCTGGACGAAGCTCGACGTCGTCGAGTACTACCTCTCGGTCGCCGACGCCGCGCTCGTCCACGTCCGCGAGCGTCCGACGGTGATGAAGCGCTTCGTCAACGGGATCATGGAGGAGCCGATCTGGCAGAAGCGCGTCCCGCAGCACGTGCCGGAGTGGCTGCAGACGGCGACGGTCGCGTTCCCGTCCGGACGCACCGCCGAGGAACTCGTCGCCAACGACGAGGCGCACTTCGTGTGGGCGGTCAACCTCGGCGTCATCGACTTCAACCCGTGGCCGGCGAGGCGCAGCGACCTCGACCATCCCGACGAGTTGCGCGTCGACCTCGATCCGACGCCCGGCATCGGCTGGGACGCGGTTCGGCGCACGGCGATGGTCGTGCGCGACGTGCTGGCCGAGCACGGGCTGCGCGGCTACCCGAAGACGTCCGGCTCGAAGGGCATCCACGTCAACGTGCGGATCGAGCCGCTGTGGGAGCACCTCGGGGTGCGGCGCGCCGCGCTCGCGCTGGCGCGCGAGGTCGAGCGCCGCGCGCCCGACCTGGCGACGAGCAAGTGGTGGAAGGAGGAGCGCCACGGCGTGTTCGTCGACTACAACCAGAACGCGCGCGATCGCACCGTCGCGTCCGGCTACTCGGTGCGGCCGACGCCCGATGCGCGCGTGTCCTGCGCGCTCGAGTGGGAAGAGGTGCCGGACGTCGAGCCCGGTGATCTGCGGCTCGACACCGTGCCCGAGCGCCTGCGCACGGTCGGCGATCCTGCCGCCGACATCGACCTGGAGCCCGGATCGCTCGACCAGTTGCACGATCTCGCGCGTCGCGACGAGGAGGGCGGCCTCGGCGATGCGCCGTGGCCGCCTCACTTCCCGAAGCAGCGCGGGGAGCCCAAGCGCGTGCAGCCGAGCCGCGACCGCGACCGCCCGACGCAACGCGGCCGCGCCGGCGATCCGCAGCCCGGCGGCCCGCCGCCCGGCGTGAGCCTGCAACGCGGGTTCGGCTCAAAGCCCCGCACCGGCCAGGGCAACCTGGAGGAGTTCGACGACGGGTGATCAGCCGCCGAGCGCACCCGCAAGCTGCGTCCGGGAGCTGATCCCCAGCTTGCGGTAGGCGTTGCGCAGGTGGAACTCGACGGTCGCCATCGTCACGAACAGCGCCTCGGCGATCTCGCGGTTCTGCTGACCGGCCGCGGCCAGCTCGGCGATCCGGCGCTCGCTCGGCGTCAGCGCGCCGATGCCGGTCGTCACCCGCCGACGCGGCCGTGCGCCGGTCGCGCGCAACTCGGCGAGCGCGTGATCCTCGAGCGCATCGGCGCCGCAGCGGTGCGCGAGGTCGACGGCGCAGCGCAGTGATGATCGGGCCTCGTCGGCTTCGCCGGCACGATGCAGGGCGGACCCGAGGTCGGCGTGCGCGCGGGCACGCTCGAGCCGCGCCTCCGACTGCCGCAGCACGTCGACGGCCGCACGCAGTCGTGGGATCTCGTCACCGAGCCGTGCCGCCGCGCGGAGCGCGATGCCCATCGCCCGCGGCGCGCCGGCCTGCTGCGCGCGCTCGAGCTCCTCGGCCACGAGCCGCTCGGCCGACGCGCGATCGTCGAGGTCAAGCAGCGCGCCGGCGATCAGCGAGCGCCACGGTGCGATCGTCGGGCTGATCTGTCCGATCGCCTCGTGCCGGCGTCCGCACTCGCGCAGCTCCGCGACCGCGTCCTGCGGGCGGCTCTGCGCCAGCCGCAGCCGGCCGCGTGCCTGGAGCACCCACGTGTACGGATACACCGGCGGCAGCTCGCCGGCGGGTGCTCCGAGCGGCCCGTCGGTGAGGACGCGCTCGGCCTCGTCGAGCTCGCCGCGGTCGATCAGCACCTCGCCGAGCCACGCGGCCGCGAAGCCGGCGCCCAGCGGCCATCCGCATACGAGCGAGATCTCGTTCAGCGTCCGGGCGTCGACCTCCGCGCTCGCGAGGTCGCCGGTGTGGAGGTAGAGCTCGCTGCGGAACGTGAGCACGCCGCCGACGTCGAGCACGGCGCCGCGCTCGCGCTTGCGCTCGAGCGCAATGGCCATCGCGCGCAGCGCCGGCTCGTAGCGCCCCGCGACGACCAGCGCGCGGACGGCGTTGTACCACGACCACCCCTGGGCGGCGGTGACGCTGGCGTCGATGCCCACGACCGCACGCTCGGCGATCTCCCCCAACCGCCCGGCGGCCTCGCCGGCCATCCCCATCTCGGCGGCGATCGTTCCTAAGACGGCCGGGTCGCGCTCGACGCCGGCGTCGATGCGGCGGCGCATTCGCCCGATCGCGCCCGCGGCGCGGTACCGCGTGGCCGGGTCGATGCGCGTGATGTTCGCCAGCGCCGCCTCGGTCTGCCCGCGCAGGTCGGGGCGGTCGATGAACGCGTCGAACTGTTGCTCGAGCACGTCCGCCGCCTCGCGCACGTCCCCGAGCTGGCCGAGCACCCCGGACAGGAGCATCGTCGCGCGGAACCGCTGCTCGACGGCGAGCTCGCCGGCCAGCGCCTCGCGTGCGTGCCGGATCGCGGCGAGGTGGTCGGTGTGGACGAGTGCGGACCCGAGCTCGAGCAGGATCTCGCTGCGCCGCTCCGGGGGCGCCGGCTCGTCGAGCGCGCGTTGCAGGAAGGTGGCAACTGCGTCGGTGGCGCTGCGCTCGGCGGCCTGCGCCGCGGCGGCGACGAGGCGACCGAACGCCCAGTCGTCACCGGCGGGCTGGCAGCGCAGCAGCTGGGCGGCGACGCGCTCGGGCGAGGCGCGCTCGGCGTCGAGCATGTGCGCGGCGCGCGCGTGGTCGCGCGACCGCGCGGCCGGCCCGAGCCCGGCATACGCGGCGGCGCCGATCAGCGGATGCAGAAACTCGAGCGGGTGGACGCTGCGCAGGATGCCGCGGGCGACCAATGTGTCCGCGGCGGTCGTCGCCGCGTCGTCGTCGATCCCGGCGAGCGCTGCGGCCTGCCGCAGCGGGACGCCGCTGCCGAGCACGGCCGCCGCGCGAGCGAGGTCACGGGCGGGCTCGGGCAGTCGCGCGAGCCGGGCCGCGATCTCGCGCGTCACGCGCTCCGGGCTCTGCTCGGTCAGTGGGCCGCCGGTGAGCGTCGCGCGTGACAGCTCGCCGAGCAGGAACGGGTTGCCGCCGGTCGCGACGTGCGCCTTGCGACAGAGCGCGTCGTCGGCGCTCGGCGCGAACGAGCGGACGACGAGCGCGGCGGCCTCGGCGCCGAGCGGCTGCACGTGCAGCAGCGTCCCGTGCGCCTCGGCCTGCCGGCGCAGGACGTCGAGGGCTTCCAGCGCCTCCTCGGAGCGGCTTGCGACGAGCAGAGCGACCCGTACGCCGTCGAGCCGGTTGGCGATGTGCGCCAGAACCCCCAGCGACGTGCCGTCGGCCCAGTGCGCGTCGTCGACCAGCACCGCGAGTGGTCGCTGCGCGGCGAGGTTCGACAGCAGCCAGTAGAGCGCGTGGCGGGCGGCGTAGGGATCGTCCGTGGGCACGGAGCTGGCGCCGCCTTCGACGTCGACGGCGAGCAGCGGGGCCGCCACTCGCGCTGCACCGGTGAACAGCGTCGCGGGGTCGAAGGCGCCGCTGCGCAACACCTCGTCGAAGAGCTGGCGGACGATCCCGAAGCCGAATGCGCGCTCGAGCTCGGCACCGCGTGCGCGGAGCACGAGCAGGTCGGCGTCGAGCGCGATCTCGTGCGCGGCGTCGAGCAGCGCGGTCTTGCCGACGCCCGCCGGCCCGTCGATTACGACGAACGCTCCGGTTTCCTGCGCCGCGTGGAGCAGCGCGGTGCGGATGGCTTCGAGCTCACGATCGCGCTCGAGAAGCCGGTCCGATGTCGTCGCTGCCGCTAGGGCCATGGTCGTCCCGCGATAACCCTCGGGTCGGCGGGCCAAAACTCTACCGTTGCGCACAACAGGCCCGCTGGGCCACCATGAGGGCTGCGGCGCACCGCTCCCCACCCAACGTGCGCCGCCCCGTCCCCCGAACGTGCAGGCCCGGTCCTCCCCTGGCCGGGCGGCAGAAGGAAAACCGAATGGAATCGCCTACCAGCCTGCTCGCGGCGGCGACGCTGCGTGCGACGCGCGAGGTGCCCAGACACGGGCCAGATCTGCCCTCCCCACCCCTCCCCCCTCACATGAACCGAGGAGGTTCACGCATGACGAGATGGATCTCGATTGCCGCCGTCTTGGCGCTAGCGGTCGTGATGGCCGCCTGCGGCAGCGGCGACAGCCCCGGTGGCGGGACGCCACCGGCGACCGCCGCCGTGCAGGCCGGTGGTCCGGCCCCGGCCGACTCCGCGGGCAAGACGCTGGCCCTCGGGCAGCGTGCCGTCACGGACTACGTCGACTACGGCGCGAAGAGCACGAAGCCCACGAAGGTCGGCGTGACCGTCCTGAAGGTCCGCAAGGGAAACATCGCCGACTTCAAGGACTTCGACCTCGACGCCAAGCAGAAGAAGACGGTCCCGTACTACGTCGACGCCAAGTTCGAGAACCTCGGCTCGTTCGCGCTCACGCGGCACCTGATGGAGCCGTCGATCGAGGACAGCGACGGCAACGAGTACAAGCCGCTGACCTTGATCGTCCTCAGCGGCACGTTCAAGCCGTGCCCGGAGCCGAGCGACGCGAACCTCAAGCCCGGTGCCGGCTTCACCGGCTGCGCGCCGATCCTGCTCCCCAAGGGCACCGCGTTCGAGCGCGTGCGCTTCAACGGTGATGTGACCAAGGATCCGACCTTCTGGGAGGCGCAATGAAGCCCCATGTCCGCACCGGTGTCATCGCCGGCACCGTGGTCGCCGCCCTGCTCGGCATCGGCGCCGACCAGGCCGCGGCGTCCTACACCGGCCGGGTCCAGGACGACACGCTGACGCTCACGGGCACCTCCGCGAGCGACCAGCTGATCGTGCGGCTCGGGACCACCCCGAACGAGCTGGTCGCCGACGTCGGTGCCGACGGCACGGCCGACTTCACGTTCGACCGCACGCAGTTCAGCAAGATCGTCGTCAACGCCGGCGGCGGTGATGACACCGTGCGGATCAGCCACGAAGCCGGCTTGTTCAGCGACGAGCAGGTCACGATCAACGGCGGCAACGGCGCCGACACCCTGATCGGCGACGTCGGCGACGACGTGCTCAACGGCGACGGCGGCAACGACCACGTCGACGGCAACATCGGTGCCGACACGATCGCGCTCGGCTCCGGCAACGACACCGCCCAGTGGGATCCGGGCGACGGCAGCGACACTGTCGAGGGCGACGGCGGCAACGACACGCTCGACTTCAACGGCTCTAACGCCGCCGAGACGATCGACCTGAGCGCGAACGGCGAGCGTGTGCGGCTGTTCCGCAACGTCGCGGCGGTCACGCAGGATCTCGACGGCGTCGAGCGGCTCGACCTCGCCACGCTCGGGAGCGCCGACACGGTGAACGTCGGTGACCTCACGGGGACCGACCTCAAGACCGCCGACATCAACCTGGCGGGCTTCGACGGCCAGGGCGACGGCGCAGCGGATGTGGTCAATGCGATCGGTACCGAGGACGCGGACAACGTCACGGCGAGCTCGCCGGCCGGCGGGATCCTCATCGACGGTCTCGCCACCGAGACGCACGTGACGGGCGGTGAGTCGGCCGACGCGGTCAACATCGACGCCCGCGGCGGCGACGACACGATCAGCGGAGGCGTCGGGCTCGAAGGCCCGGTCAGCGTCAACGCGATCGGCGGCACCGGCGTCGACAGCGCCGTCTACAAGGGCACGAACGCGGCTGACACGATCACGGTCGCCCCGGTGATCGACAAGGTCATCGCGGTCGCCGCCGGCGCGCCGTTCGGCGCCGCGACCGAGACCTTCTCGGTCCAGAGCCTCGGCGGCGCCGACACGATCGCCGGCATCAACGGTCCGCTGTCGCCGGTCGAGCTCACGCTCGACGGCGGATCGGGCGACGACACGGTGCGTGGCACCAACTTCCCCGAGCGCCTGCTCGGCGGGAGCGGCAGCGACCGCATCGACGGCAACATCGGTGCCGACACGGAGCTGGGTGGCGGCGGAGCCGACACGTTCCAGTGGGATCCCGGCGACGGCAGCGACACACTCGAGGGCGAGGGCGGTAGCGATGTCCTCGACTTCAACGGGTCCAACGCCGCCGAGAACATCGATGTCTCGGCGAACGGCTCGCGTGGCCTGCTCACCCGCAACGTCGCCGCGATCACGCAGGACTTCGACGGCATCGAAGGCCTCGACATCGCGACGCTGGGCAGTGCCGACAACGTCAGCGTCAACGACGTCACCGGCACGGCGGTCAAGACCGTCGACGTCAACCTCGCCGGATTCGACGGCACCGGCGACGCGGCGGCCGACAGCGTCACCGTCAACGGCACCGCAGGGGCCGACTCGGTGCAGCTGCGGCGCGCCGACACCCAGGTCCAGGTGCGCGGGCTGGCGGCGCAGACGCGGGTGGTCGGCTCCGAGCCGGCGCTCGACACCCTGCGCATCCAGACGCTCGCCGGGGACGACCGGGTCACCCTCGAGGACACGGTGAACGGTCTCATCAACCCGATCGTCGACCTCGGCGCTGACGACTAGGGGGAGGACAACCCCGGGGCCTCCCACGCACGGGAGGCCCCGGGCCCTACCTCCATGTGCGTGACACCCAGCTCGGCGCGTTGGATCCGACGACGCGGCTGGTGACGATCAGCGTCGGCGGCGACAACCTGCACTTCTCGACCGTGATGAAGGACTGCGTGTTCCCGCGGGGCCCGTCGTGCCAGGACTCGTTGCGCGACCACGTCAACACGAAGGCACTGCGCTCGCTGCGCGCGGACCTGCGCGGGCTCTACCGCGACATCCGCAACCGGGCGACGTCGGCGACCGTCCTCGTGCTCGGCTATCCCGCGCTCGTCCCGCGCGATCACATCGATGGCTGCGGCGCGATGGACAGCGGCGACGCGGCGCCGATCCACCGGACGGCGGTCCGGCTCAACCGGTCGATCCGGCGTGCGGTCGGCAACCGCCGCGGGTTCCGCTGCGTCTCGCTCGTCACCACGTTTCGCGGCCACCCGGCCTGCAACAGCGACGCCGAGGACTGGATCAACAGCATCGTCGAGACCGACAGGAACGAGTCGTTCCACCCGAACGAGGCCGGCCACCGCGCCATCGCGCGCCACCTCAGGAGCGTCGCGCCGCGCTACTTCGGGTGACTTGACAGATCGAGGTACTGATGATTTTATAATAGTTATGGAATCGTCAGTACCGACTCGTCGCCACCGCATCGGCATTCTGCTGATCTGCTCGTTGAGCCTGTTCATCGTCGGGCTCGACATCACCATCGTGAACGTCGCGCTGCCGTCGATCGGGCGTGAGCTCGGCGCCGGCATCTCGGGGCTGCAATGGACGGTCGATGCCTACACGGTCGTGTTGGCGAGCCTGCTGATGTTCTCCGGCTCGATGGGCGACCGGCTCGGCCGCAAGGGCGTGTTCATCGCGGGCCTCGGCGTGTTCTCGGCGGCGTCGGTGCTGTGCAGCCTGGCGCCGACCGTCGAGCTGCTCGTGGCGGCCCGCGTGCTGCAGGCGGTCGGCGCGTCGATGCTCAATCCGGTGGCGATGTCGATCGTCACGAACACCTTCACCGATCCGCGCGAGCGCGCGCAGGCGGTCGGCGTGTGGGGCGCGGTGTTCGGGGTCTCGATGGCGCTCGGCCCGATCGTCGGCGGCACCGTCGTCTCGGCGATCGGGTGGCGGGCGATCTTCTGGATCAATCTTCCGATCGGGCTGGCCGCGATCGCGCTGACGCTGCGCTTCATCCCGGAGTCGCGGGCACCGCGGCCCCGGCGGTTCGATCCCGTCGGTCAGATCCTGGTGATCGTGCTCCTGGCGACGCTCACCGCCGGGATCATCGAGGAGATGGTGTCGCTGTTCGCCGTGGCCGCGGCCGCGCTGGCCGGCCTGCTGGCGTACGAGCCGCGCCGCCAGGAGCCGCTGATCGACCTGCGGTTCTTCCGCTCGATCCCGTTCGCGTCGGCGATCGTGATCTCGGTGGCCGCATTCTCCGCGTTCGGTGGGTTCCTGTTCCTCAACACCCTGTACCTGCAGGAGGCGCGCGGCCTCTCGCCCGTGCAGGCCGGGCTGGCCACCGTCCCACTGGCGTTGATGACGGTGTTCGCGTCGCCGCTGTCGGGCCGGATCGTGGGTCGCCGCGGTCCGCGGCTGCCGCTGGTGATCGCAGGTGTCGGGCTGATCGTCGCGAGCCTGATGCTGGCCGGGCTCGAGACCACGACGCCGGTCGCGTGGCTGCTGGCGGCGTATGTCGTGTTCGGGCTCGGCTTCGGGTTCGTCAACGCGCCGATCACCAACGCCGCGGTGTCCGGGATGCCGCGCGCACAGGCGGGGGTCGCCGCGGCGATCGCGACCACGTCGCGCCAGGTCGGGCAGACGCTCGGCGTGGCCGTTGTCGGGGCGATCGTCAGCTCGCACGCGGCCACGGGCCTCTCGTCGGCGAGCCACCCGGTGTGGTGGACGCTCGTGGGCTGCGGCGTGCTCGTGCTAGTACTCGGGCTGATGGCGACCGCGCGACGCGCGACCGAATCGGCCCGCCGGACGGCCGCAGCGCTCAACCCGGAGGCGTTGGTTGCCTAGCGACGCCCGCGACGTCTGGCTGCTGATGTCCGACCTCGTGCTCGATAACACGCGCCGGCGCGAGGTCTCCGATGCGCTGGGCATGAGCTTCGGCCGCGCCCGCGCGATCCGCCGCCTCGCCCGGCAGCCGATGTCGATGCGCGAGTTCGCCGACGCGATGGGCATCGACCCGCCGAACGCCACGGTGCTCGTCGCCGGCCTTGAGGCCCAGGGCCTCGCGCGCCGCACGCCGCATCCCACCGACGGACGCGCCAAGGTGGTCGAGGCCACGCGCAAGGGCAAGGCGCTCGCCCGCCGGGCGAACGAGATCCTCGCGACGCCCCCGGCGGCCCTCAGCGAACTCGACCCCGACGAGCTCGCGACGCTCCGGCGGATCCTCGACACCGTTCGCGGTCGCTGATTTCCAGGAGGCTCTCAGGAAAGCCGACCTCTTTTCTTACGAACGGCGCTGACACTGCCCGTCGCCCACCTTGAACCGGAAGCGAAGGGGTTCCTTGAGTGCCATGACCGAAGCCTCGGCAACGAGCACGCCGCCGAGGGCGCGCCGCCGCCCGCCTCTCACGCCCGTGCTGGCGATCGCCGCGCTCGTCGCCGTCGTCGGCGCCGCCGTCGCCGTCGGAAGCTCCGGTTCGAGCGGTGCCGCTGCCGCCACGACGCGCACCGTGACCGTCAAGCCAGGAGTGGTCCAGTCGACGGTCTCCGGCAGCGGCAGCCTGGCCGCCCGGCGTGACCGCGAGCTCGCCTTCGTGACGGCCGGGACGATCAAGAAGGTCTTCGTCAGCACCGGCGAGCGCGTCGCCAAGGGCGAGGTGCTCGCGCGCCTGAAGACGACGGCCGGCGGCACTCGACGCCTGCGCGCGCCGTTCGCCGGCACCATCGCGGCCGCCGACGTCGCGGTGGGCGGCACCGTCGGTGGGGTCTCGAGCTCGTCGTCAGGCGTGAGCGGGGCGGCTGGGTCGTCGAGCACCGATACGACGACGGCCTTCGAGCTCGTGTCCCTGAAGTCCTACGAGATGACGGTCTCGCTCTCGGAGTCGGACATCGGCAAGGTCAAGAAGGACCAGGCGGCGACCGTGATCGTCGACGCGACCGGCGACCAGCTGGCTGCGCGCGTACAGCGCGTGTCGCTGCTGCCCACGTCGTCGAGCGACTCCGCGAGCGGCTCCTCCTCGTCGTCGTCAGCCGTCGCCTACTCCGTCACGCTGCGGCTGACTCAGTCAGCCCGGAGCCTGCGCCCGGGCATGACCGCCAGCGCGGACATCGTCACCTCGGAGGCGACCGGTCTCACCGTGCCGACCGCGGCTCTGCGACCCCTCGTAGCTTCACCCTCCTCGGACTCCTGACGCCGGCGAAATGGAGCTAGGGGGACTCGAAC
>CAVUFC010000011.1:0-44745 GCA_963740605.1 uncultured Solirubrobacteraceae bacterium
CGCGCTCGGGCTGACCAGCGCCGCAACGCCGGTGCGTACCCGCGCCTTCCCGCCGACTGGGATCGGATCGGATTGCCTGTCAGCCGCCCGCCAGGGCGCCGGCGTAGACCTGCCAGGCGAGCGCGCTCTTGGCGACGAGGCTCAGGGCCAGGTAGACGCGCTCGGCGTGGGCGGGGGCTGCCCAGCGTCCGCGGCCGCGGTACTGCAGCCACATGTTGACCGCGAACGTGTTGAACAGCAGGAAGAGCGTGATGAAGATGGCGATGACGAAGCCGGGCACGCTCGCGGTGTTGTCTTGTGAAACGCCAAGCTGCAGGGCGATGGCGATCCAGGGCACGGCGCCGGCCAGACAGCCGTAGGCGAATGGGCGCCAGTCGACCTGTTCGCGACCGAAATTTGCGCGTTCCATGGCCAGCCCGAAGAGGATCATGGCGGCGTTCACGCCGAACAGGGCGAGCAGCGCGGTGCCCTCGGTGATCCCGGCGAGCATGGCGATCAGCACAACCATGAGCGAGGCGCTGATGGCGTACTCCCACCAGCGAGCCGGGTTGGTGCCGCGTGCCACGTTGCTCACGTACCAGCGGCGAGCCCAGGGGCTGGCGACCGCGAGGTGGTCGATCGCGGCGAGCAGGAGGAACACTGCGACGGCGAGATCGATCCGCAGGTCGAACAGGCTCGCCGGCCCGCCGTAGTCGCCGCTGCCGGGTGGCCCGGTGAGGTAGCTGACGCCGACCGGTAGCGAGGCGGGCTTCGCCAGGAGGAGGATCAGCACGGCCTGCGCGAGGTGCGCGAGACCGACGGCGACGTTCAAGCGCAGCAGGCGTCGCGCGTCGGTGGCGGTGAGGGCGCCTGCCGCCCCGGTGGTGCTCGGAGCAGTGGTCATGTCCGAAGCCGGGCGCCGGCGACCGGGGGGAGCCCGATCGCCGGCGAGGTGTGGTGGCAGGACGCCTATGCCTTCGGCGTCAGGACGCCGTCGATGACGTGCACGACGCCGTTGGCTGCCTCGACGTCGGGCTTTACCACGCTGGCGTCGTCCACCATGACCGTGTCGCCGTCGACCTTGACAGTCAGCGTCTCACCGGCGACCGTCTCGAGCTTCTCGCCGTCGCTGAGGTCCGCGGCGGTCAGCTTCCCGGGCACGACGTGGTAGGTCAGGACCTCCGTGAGCTGATCGCGGTTCTCCGGCTCGAGCAACGACTGCACCTGCTCCTCGCCCAGCTTCTCGAACGCCGCGTTGGTCGGCGCGAAGACCGTGAAGGGGCCCTTGCCCTGCAGCGTGTCCACGAGCTTGGCGGTCGATACGGCGGTGACCAGCGTCGACAGGTCCGCGGTGTCCTGGGCCAGCGCGACGACGTCCTGGGCGTTCTGCTGGGTGCTCGGCGCCTGTTCCTGGCTGGTGGCAGCACCGCCGCCGCTGCTCCCGGTGCCTTCGTCGTCGCTGCTGCAGGCGGCGGCGCCGAGCGCGAGGGCAGGCACGATCGTGGCGATTGCGAGGTAACGCTTCACGGGGACTCCTTGTGAGGGGTGGTAGAAGCTGTACAGATTTCGTCCAAGTGCTGTTCCTGACTGTAGCGCCTCCGTTCCGATCCTGTCTATGTTTTGTATAAGTTCGCCACGGCACAGTCGTGCCTATGTATCGGCGAGGGAGCTGACGTGTCGGGGTTCCCGGGAGCCCGGCGCACCCGGGCTGGAAGCGGTCGCCGGCGGGCTGCAGCTCGATGACGCCGAGCGCCCACCTGCGCCATCGCGCCCGCGCCACGCAACCGCTTCGTCGCGCGCCGCCGCCGCGTCAACCGTCTGAGCGTGTCCGCCGGGACGCGACCCGCGTCACTGCGGCTCCGACGGGGAGTCAGGTCCTGGGAGGCGACCCGAGTCCAACCTCCGAGAGCGCGCGCACGAATCTGTTGTCTTTGTCTCCAACCGCGGCTCGCAAACCCGCGCCAGGCTTGGGATTCGGCCCTATGGGCCGTCGCGTCCTCGAATGGGCCCGGTGCCCAATCAGGAGTCAGTTCGCTTTGTCCGAAACAAGAAAATCCCGCCGGAATGCGGGATTGCGGATGGCGAGACCCGGACTCGAACCGGGGACACCACGATTTTCAGTCGTGAGTCAGAAGTCGCTCACCCGGCGTGAAACGCCTGCAAGAACGTGCCTTCTGAGTTCCTTGCTCGACGGGTCGATGCCGCAAATTGCGGTTGTCTTGTGTGGATTTGGGCACCGAGACGCGCCGCGATGCCCAATTGACGGCCGCACCTGTGGGTCGTCCGCCGGCGTACGCGTCTCGAAGATTGCTTAGCCTCCGGTCACTTCAACCAGGCCGTGGAGCGGTCGCCGCGCGACGCGGTAGCTGGTGCCGACGCGTGCCTCCTGCTGCTCGATCGCGGCCGCCGCGGGTCCGATCTTGACGACGCCGATCGCCACGGCCCAGACGCCGAAGTCCACATAGGTGAGCCAGAAGCTCGTGAGGTAGCTCAGACCGACGGTGAGCATCGTGAACGCCGTGACTTCGGCGAGCAGCCACGCGAGCAGGCTGCGCCGCGAGCAGGTTGCGCGGCCCTGGACCGCGGCGGCGATCGGCTTGGCGGTGAACCAGGCACCCGGACGGCGAAACGGCGCCCGATGACGGAGCATCATGAAGGCGCCTGTGCCGGCGATCATCACGGCGCCGCTGAACGCGGCGTCCGCGGCACCCTGGTGTCCGTTGGCGAGACCGAACATGCACAGCCCGATGCCCACGAGGACGGTTACGGAGCCCTCCCAACGCATGTACTCGCGGAAGCTCATCGACCCGGTCGCTGGACTCGTCATGTCGGGCGCGGTCGATACGCCGCGCCATCACCCCCGATCCTTGCCTCGGTGGCCCGCCCGCGCCTACGCTTTCGTCAGCCGAATGACGAGCCGGGTTACCGGCTGCGACGATTGCCTGGGGTTGCGCGGGTTCGAGCGCTTCTCGCCTCCGTGAGCACCGCTGGGTCGCGAAGATGGGGTCCGCCATGCATTGCGAACCGCAGCTCGGGTGGGTGCGCTTAGGAGATGGAGGCACGCGCGACGTCGGCCGGATACGGGTCGGGCATGGCTGAGCGGCTCGAAGCCGGAGCCGTACGCGGCGGTCGCCCCGAGTCGGGCCTCAGGAGCGTCGCGAGTCGCTACCGCAGGGCGTCGCTGTACGCGCGGGTGGTGGCGATCAACTCGGCGATCGTCGCGGGCGCGACCCTGGTGCTGATGCTGACGCCGGCGACGGTGGGGTATCCGATCACCGCGACCGAGGCGGTCGTACTCGTCGGCGGAGTGGTGCTCGTCGCGATCGCGAACGCCTTCGTGCTGAGGATCAGCTTCAGCAGTCTCGCACGTACGGTCGCGCGCATGGAGACGGTGGACCTACTGGAGCCGCAGCAGCGCCTTCCCGAGGTCGGCGGCCCGGAGACCCGAGCCGTCGTCGCCGGGCTCAACCAGATGCTCGCGCGGCTCGAGGTCGAGCGCCGCGAGAACAGTCGGCGGACGCTCGCGGCGCTCGAGGGGGAGCGCTGGCGGATTACGCAGGAGCTGCACGACGAGATCGGGCAGCGGCTCACGGGGCTGCTGCTCCAGCTCGGCAACCTTGCCCCGGACCTGTCGCCCGAGCTCGGGGAGCGCGTGAGCGCGATCCAGGAGAGCGCGAGGGCCGCGCTCGACGAGGTGAGCGTGCTCGCATGGCAGCTGCGGCCGGGCATCCTGGACGACCTCGGCCTGCTGCGCGCGCTCGAGGCGCTCGTCGAGTCGCTCGAGGAGCAGGCGCCGCGAGTGCGTCTGCGCAGCTCGCTGCCTGCGACGCTGCCGGCGCTGGGCGCGGAGGAGGAGCTCGCGATCTATCGGATCGTGCAGGAGGCCCTGACGAACGCGATCCGGCATGCCGGCGCCGGCGAGGTTGCCCTCGCGGTCGCCGTCGAAGGCGAGCGCGTCCGGGTCGCGGTGACCGACGACGGGGTTGGCATCCCACAGCGCGACGCCGAGGACGCCGGGATCCGCGGAATGCGCGAGCGCGCGCTCGCGATCGGCGCCACCCTTGCGATCGGCTCCGCGCCCGGCGACGGGACTCACGTCACGCTCGTCCTTCCCCCGCGGCCGGGGACGGCGTAGGCATGGCGATCCCGTTTCCCGCCCACGTGCTGATTGCCGACGACCACGCGGTCGTGCGCGAGGGCCTCAGGGCGGTGCTCGAGCGCGAGCCCGACCTCAAGGTGGTCGCCGAGGCCGGCGACGGCGCAGAGGCGGTGGAGGAGGGACTTTCCGGCGACGTTCATCTCGCCATCCTCGACATCGCGATGCCGCGTATGACGGGGCTCCAGGCGGCGCGCGAGCTCTCGCGCCGGCGCCCTGACCTGCGGATTCTGATCCTCTCGATGTACGACAAGGAGCAGTATTTCCTCGAGGCGCTCCATGTCGGAGCCTCGGGCTACGTACTAAAGCGCGCCGCCGACCGCGACATCGTCGAGGCGTGCCGCACGGCGCTCCGCGGCGAGCCGTTCATCTACCCGAGCGCCCTGCGCACGCTGATGCGCCGCTATCTTGAGGCGGTGGAGCGGGGCGAGACGCCGGGGCGCGGCCCGCTGACCCCGCGCGAGGCTGAGATCGTCAAGCTCGTCGCGGAAGGTCGGGACTCGCAGAAGATCGCCGACCTGCTCGTGATCAGCCCTAAGACCGTCGAGCGGCACCGGGCGAACATCCTTGAGAAGCTGGGCATGCACGACCGCGTCGATCTGACGCGCTACGCGGTCCGCGAGGGGCTGACCGAGCCCTAGCCGGCCCGGCGAATCTACAGGCTGGGCACCATGGCGAGCGCCTGCAGGCCGCGGAAGCCTGTCGGCATGACCACCCACGAGATGGCCCCGCCGCAGCTCGGCGCCCGGCCGGCGGCAGGGTCCCCGCCGGGCCGTGCCGGCGAGGCGCTGGTGTCCGCACGACTCGCCGGCGCCCTGTATCTGACTATCGTCGCACTTGGCATCTTCGCCGAGGTCGCGGTCCGCTCCAGCCTGATCGTCGACGGCGATGCGGCTGCGACGGCGGCGAACATCCGCGACTCGGAGTGGCTGTTCCGGGCGGGGTTCGCGGCCGACCTGGTCGTCTTCCTCTGCGACGTCGCGCTCGCTGTCGTCCTCTTCCTGCTCTTCCGCCCTGTCAGCAGGACACTGTCGCTGCTCGCCGCCGCGTTCCGTCTCACCCAGACGGCGGTCATCGGACTCAACCTGCTGGCCATGTTCGCCGCGCTCGTGGTGCTCGAGGAGGCCAACTACCTCGCCGCCTTCGGCGCGGGCGAGACCGAGGCGCTCGCCGCCTTGTCGCTTGACATCCACGCGTACGGCTACACGCTCGGCCTCACGTTCTTCGCCGTCAGCACGCTGATCATCGGCTACCTCGCGATCCGGTCGGGCGTGGTGCCGAAGGCGCTCAGCGTCCTGCTCTGCCTGGCGGGCGCCGGATATCTGGCGGACAGCTTCGCCTTCTTCCTCGTGCCTGGATACGACGGCTCGATCTCACCGATCCTGCTGGCCCCCGCCATCGTCGGGGAGCTCTGGTTCGCCCTCTGGCTGCTGCTCAGGGGCCGCCGCCTGCAGGCCCTGGCGGAGGAGCGGTGATGCGCGCGGTCGTCCAGGATGCCTACGGCGCGCCCGACGTCCTCGAGCTGCGCGACGTCGACAGGCCGGCCATCGGCCCCGGCGAGGTGCTGGTCCGCGTCCATGCCGCCGGCATCGACCAGGGCGTCTGGCATCTGATGACGGGCCTGCCGTACGTAGTACGGCTCGCCGGCTACGGCATGCGCACGCCGAAGAACCCGGTTCGCGGGCTGGACGTGGCGGGCCAGGTCGAGGCGGTCGGGGCGCAGGTGACCCGGTTCCGGCCCGGCGACGAGGTCTTCGGCACCTGCGGCGGCTCTTTCGCCGAGTACGCGAGCGCCAGCGAGGACCGGCTCGCCCGCATGCCTGCGAACCTCGGGTTCGAGGAGGCGGCGGTCGTGGCGACCTCCGGCTACGCCGCGCTCCAGGCGGTGCGCGATCACGGTCGCGTCCAGGCCGGGCAGCGCGTCCTGGTCACCGGCGCCGGCGGCGGCGTGGGCACGTTCGCCGTCCAGATCGCAAAGGCCTACGGCGCTCAGGTGACCGGCGTCGCCAGTTCGGCGAAGATCGACCTGGTGCGCTCGATCGGGGCCGGCGAGGCGATCGACTACACCGTCGAGGACTTCGCCGACCGGCCCAACCGCTACGACATCATCCTCGACCTCGCCGGCAACCGACCGCTCTCCCGCCTGCGGCGCGCGCTCACCCCGAATGGGACGCTCGTGATCGTCGGAGGCGAGGGCGGCGGAAGATGGCTCGGCGGCGTCGACCGCCAGCTCCGCGCGCGCCTGCTCTCGCCGTTCGTCAGCCAGAGCCTGCGGACCTGCTTCTCAAGCGAGCGTCCGGAGGACCTGGAGGAGCTGCGCCGGCTCATCGAGGCCGGCGACGTCGCACCCGTCGTCGACCGCGCCTTCCCGATAAGCGCCGTACCCGACGCGATCCGCTACCTCCGGGCCGGGCGTCCTCGCGGCAAGACCGTCGTCACCGTCTAAGCGAGAAGGAGCACGCCGATGAATCATCTCCGGCGACAGCACATCGGAGGCGTCGCCGCGCTGAGCGCCGCGGCCACGTTCGTCGAGAACCGGGGGCTCAGATGATGTGGCAGACATTGTGGACCTTTCTGCTGTGAGGGATGCTTGACGCCAGCGACGCTCATCGACGCGCAGGCGATGCGCATCGAGCCAATCGATGAATCTCAGCCGCCCAGGAGCTTGTGCTTCCGGGCGTCGAACTCGGTCTGCTCGGCTGCGGCCTGCGCATCTGCCGCCTCCTGCTCCTCCACCTTGTGCTCGTGGTGCTGGTGCGCGGCGTACGCCGCCCCTCCCACAGCTGCGACGCGGCGGCGACGTTGTCGACGATCCTGTCCAAACGGCATGACGTTCCTTGCGGCGGGTGAGTTGCCCCAGCGAGCATCCCAGCGGCACTACACACCCACATCGCCCCCATTGGATGAATCCGTTGTCACTGGGCGCCTGGTGACGTAGTTGCCGATCAGCAGTCCGATGACCGTGACGAGGTAGAGCTGGCCCGCCAGCATCTCGATCACGGCGAGTGCGTGGCCGGCCGGGTTCGCGGCGGAGTAATCGCCGAAACCGGTGGTCGTCAAGACGGTGAAGCTGAAGTAGACCCGGTCTCCCGCGGTCCCGTTCGTCTGCTGCGCGAAGTAGTACGGGGCGGCCTCGGCGTGGACGAGGAAGTCGACGATCCATGCGAACCAGAGGCCGATGGCCAGGTAGATCGTCAGCGCGCCGGCGACCGCCTGAGCGGTCGCGCCGCGCTCGCGCAGCAGCTGCAGGACACCGCGGACGATCACCAGCGGGATCGCCGCCGTCACGAGGAGGTTGACCACGTCGGTGAGCGTCGTCGGCGCGGCGCCGGTGGCGACGGCCGCGACCAACGCCAGCAGCGCGATGCCGACCACGAGCGCGTCGCGGCGCCGAGTGCGCGTGTGCTCACGCGCCGTCGCGACGGCGACGACCAGCGCTGCGCTCTCAATCGCGAGCGCCACCGCTCGCGACCAGTTCGCACTGGGCGCCGCGATCACGAACACGACCAGCGCCAGCGTGAGCACGAACACGATGCCGTAACGAAATCGTGCCGGCTGATCGGCAACCGGTTGCCGATCCCGCAGGGGGTGGGTCACGACCGTCACACCGCCGCCCTCGCGCTCGTCGCGGCTCCCGGTTAGGCCTTCGCGGCCTCCAGGGCCTCGTCGCTGAGCTCGTGGGCCTCGGAGGCGCCGCCGAGCTGCGTGAGCCGGTCGGAGATCGCCGGGGCGCTGTCGTAGTGGGCGAGCACGCCGACCGCGGCCTTGCCCTCGCTCAGGTCGACCGAGAGGCGGGCCTTGTCGGCATCGCTGAGCCCCAGGTTCTTGTGGTGCAGCGCGCCGGCCGCCGTACCGCCGACGACACCCACGCCCATCACGGCCGGGCCCAGGAGGAAGAGTGCGCCACCGATCGCCGCGCCCTTGCCGGTGCTTCGCGCACCGACCTTGTCCTGCTTGAGCTTGCCATCGGAATCGAGCGCGAGGATGCCGATGGCATCGCCATGAGCGATCCCGGACTCCTTCAACGCCACCGCGGCATCATCGGCCGCGAGTTCTCCGGGGAAGAATGAGAGGACGAGCTGGCGGTCAGACATGAGGCTCCCTTTCTGCATCGTGTGGAAGCGCTTGGGCTTCGGACACCTCGCAATACACACCCTGGACCGTGCGCCGTCATCGTGCCGTTGGTATGAATGGCCGCCCCCGCAGCGACCAGCGCGTGAACAATCAGGCGCTGCCGATGAAACCGAGCAGCTCCGGGACCACCCGCTCCGGGGCGTCCTCCTGGACGAAGTGCCCCGCATCGGCGATGCGTGTGACGTGGGCGTCCGGGAAGGTGTCGAGCCAGAGACGATCGAGATAGCTGGCGGGCACGACCTGGTCCTTCATCCCCCAGACGATGCGGACGGGCTTGGAACGGAAGTGCCGTTTGAGGAGGGCCTCGATCTCGCGGGTCAACTCGTCGACCGCCGCTGACGACGCAGCGCCGCCCCGGACCGGCAGCTGTCGGGCGAACATCAGCATTCCCAGGCGCTCGGACCAGTTGCGGTGCACGTCACGGTACGCCCGCCGCACAGCCGGCGTGAGGCGCTCCCTTCGCTCGATCCCGACCCGGAAGACCAACGGCTTGAAGACATCCAACCCCTGGACGAGCAGCGCCCCGACGCCCCGGGTGCGGATGAGCCGCAACGGCAACGGCAGAGCGAGGCTCTCCCGGCCGCCCGGCAACGCCTCACGCCTGAACTCGTGCGCGATCGTGTTGACGATGAAGAGGCCCTTCACCCGATCGGGGTGCCGCGTGGCCCAGTACAGGCTGATCGGGCCGCCCCAGTCGTGCGGAACGACCACCGTGCCCCGCAGGTCGAGCGACTCGAGCAGCGCTTCCAGCCGTCGGGAGTGCCGCCGGACGAGGTAGAGGTCCCGGTTGGCCGGCTTCTCCGAGCGCCCGAACCCAAGGTGGTCGGGGACGATCACGCGATGGCCGGCCGCGACCAGCGCGGGGACGAACTCGCGATAGAGGTACCCCCAGGTGGGGTTGCCGTGGACGAGGACGACCGGTGTACCGTTCCTCGGGCCCTCGTCGATGTAATGCATACGCCCGTCGACGGACTGGAACCAGCGTGGCGTGAAGGGCCAGGTGCCGTCGAAGGTCCAGTCGGTCACCGTCCTCATGCCAAGTAAGCCTATGCCTGCGGCGCTGGCTGTAGGCTGGGCCAAAATGTCCCGTGCCCAGGCAACGGCGGCCTTTGTGGAGCGCGGCGGGCCACCACTGGAGCTGCTGGAATCGAAGCTCAGCCCGCCCAACCGGCTGGGTGGCATCGTGCCGCGAAGCGCCCTTGTCGACCGTCTCGAAGCCGAGCGCGCCGCTCCGATCATCCTCGTCTCGGCGCCACCTGGATACGGGAAGACGACGATGCTCGAGCAGTGGGCCTCCCGTTCCTCCCGGCCGTTCGCGTGGGTGTCGCTCGATCAGCACGACAACGACCCCGTCGTCCTGCTCAGCTACGTCGCGGCGGCCGTCGACCGGGTCCGACCCCTCGACCCGGCGGTGTTCGAGGCGCTCGCCGCGGTCGACGCCTCCATCGAAGGCACCGTCGTGCCGCGGCTGGCGTCGGCGCTCGCGGCGATCGACACCGACTTCGTCCTCGTGCTCGACGACACGCAGACGATCGCCAACGTGCAGTGCCGCGACGCGATCGACGTGCTCGCCGATCACCTCCCGAGCGGCTCCCGCCTGGTGCTCTCCGGGCAGATCGAGCCTGCACGCAGACTCGCGAGACTTCGCGCCCGTGGGCTCGTGCTCGAGATCGGGCCCGACGATCTGCGCATGGGCGCGGGCGATGCAGATGAGCTCTTGCGCGCGGCCGGCGCGGCGCTTCCCGAGTCCGAGCGGGCCGAGCTGGTCGAGCGGGCCGAGGGCTGGCCGGCGGGGCTTTACCTGGCGGCGCTCTCGATCCGCGCCGGTGCCCCGGTGGCGGCCTTCCACGGCGACGATCGGCTCGTCGCCGACTACCTGCGCGAGGAGCTGCTGGCTCGGCTTCCCGCCACCCAGCTTCGCTTTTTGATGCGCACGTCGGTGCTCGAGCGGATGTCGCCTCCGCTCTGCGACTCCGTGCTGGGCGCAGGCGGATCAGCCGACATCCTGGAGTCGCTCGAGCGATCCAATCTCTTCGTGGTGCCCTTGGACCAGAACCGTGAGTGGTACCGCTATCACCACCTCTTCCGTGAGATGCTGCGCGCGGAGCTCGAGCGGATGGAACCGAGCCACGTCGGCGAGCTCTTAGTGCGTGCCAGCGACTGGAGTGCCGCGCACGGTGAACCGCAGGTCGCCGTCGGCTATGCGCAGGAGGCCGGGGATACCGACCGCGTCGCCGCGCTGATCGCGACCCAGTCTCAGGACCAATACCGGCGCGGCCGGGCCGTCACCGTCGAGGGCTGGTTGGGTTGGCTCGACGAGCAGGACGCGCTCGAGCGGTACCCCGAGATCGCCGTGATGGGTTCCTGGTTCAGCGCCATCCGCGGCCAGCCGGGAAACGCCGAGCGCTGGGCGGCCGCGGGTGAGCTTGGAGCGCTCGGGCCCGCCTCGGGCGAGAGACGTCGCTTCGTCGAAGCGTGGCTGGCCGTGCTGCGCGCCGCGCACGGCCGGCGCGGGGTCACGATCATGGAGGAGGATGCGAACGCCGCGGCGAGCGCCTTCGGGCGCGCCAGCCGCTGGTGGGCGACCGCCGCGTTCCTGCACGGGCTTTCCTACCGGCTCGGCGGCGACGACGATCGCGCCGACGACCTCTTCGCGGATGTCGCCGACGCGGCGCTGGCGACCGAGGGATGGGGTGCCGCCTCACTGGCCCTGGCGGAGCGTGCAATCCTCGCCATCGAGCGCGACGAGTGGGACACCGGCGAGCGCTTGGCGGACCAGGCGCTCTCGGTCGCGCGCCGCTCGCGCATGGAGGAGTACCCACCGAACGCGGTGGTCCACGCCGTCTGCGCGCGCGTCGCGGCCCATCGCGGCGCACGCCCGCGAGCCGAAGCGCACCTCGCCAAAGCAAGCCGAGCGCGACCCGGCCTGACGCACGTACTGGGGGCGCTCTCCATCCAGACGCGGCTGGAGCTGGCCGCGACATACCTGGCACTCGGCGACACGGCCGGGGCCAGGACCCTCCTCCGTGAGGCCGACAGGTTGTTCCGGCGCGCGCGCGACTTCGGCACCCTCCACGCACAGGCCGACGACCTGCGCGCAAAGCTCGAGTCGGCACGAATCGATGCCCCTGGAGCCTCGACGCTGACCGCGGCCGAGCTGCGCCTGCTTCCGTTCCTGCCGACACACCTCTCCTTTCGCGAGATCGGCGACCGCCTCTACGTATCCCGCTACACCGTGAAGTCCCAGGCGGTGTCGATCTATCGCAAGCTCTCGGTGAGCTCCCGCACCGCCGCCGTCGAGCGAACGCGCGAACTGGGCCTTCTGTAGGCGCCCATCGCTCACCCGCTTCGTCCCATCGGGGCGATGCCGGATGCAGTTCTGGGTTGTTTGCTTGGTGAGTGGATTTCCAGCCGGGCACGACGGACTACAAGGACAGGCTGCGCCGGCTTGCGCTCAACGACGATCAGTTCGTGCAGGCCGTGCTCGGTATGGATCTCGCCTCGGTCGAGATGTCGGGCCTTGACGCCAAGACCCACGCGCTCGTCCGGCTCGGGGCCCTCTTGGCGGTCGATGCCGCGCCGAGCTCGTATCACGGAAGCGTCGAGGCGGCGTTCGCGGCCGGCGCCAATGTTGATGAGGTCGTGGGAACCGTGATCGCGATCGCGCCCAGCGTCGGCCTTGCCCGGGTCGTGTCGGCCGCCCCCGAGCTCGCGCTCGCGCTCGGTTACGACGTCGACGCGGCGCTCGAAGCCTCCGAGGACGAGTCGCCGGCCTCCGAGGACGAGTCGCCGTGACCTCCGGACGGATGGCTCACCGCGTCGGCCGGCGCACGCTGAGGGGGCTCGCCGAGCGGCGGGCCGCGCTGCTTCGCGCGCGGAGTCGTGACGGTCGCACGGCCCTCGGGCCGGCGCACCCCCGCCGGTTCTAGGAGGAGGTGCGGCCCGGCCACCAGGCCGGTGCCGCGGCGGCACCGGTCTGGACTGCGAGAGAGAGCCCGTCGCAGAACGTGCGGGCCTCGACGATCTTGTCGTCCTCGAGCGCCAGGAACGTGGAGCCGTCGAGCTCGATCGCGTTCCCGCTCGCCGGCAGTTCGGGTCGGTCGCCGGTATGCGCGCCCGTGATCACCCATTCGATCGCGATCCGGTCCTTCTCCCGGATCTCGCTCGAGAGCTGCATCCGGAGCTGGGTGATGACGGCGCGCCAGTACTGGATGCTCTCCGTCGCCGTCGCCGGGCCGTGTTCCTCCGCGCCCGACTCGAACGCGAAGCCGTTCGTGTAGATGGCACAGCTCGACCCGACGCACTTCTGGGCCTCACTGAAGTCGCCTTCGTTCCACGCTGCGAGCACGAACTTCACGGCCGGATGCTTCGGCGCCACCTCGTCCACCTGCTTGGCCTCCCTGAAGTGCCTCACGGCAAGCGTCGTGAGCGTCGGAATCACGGCATGTACGGCGACCAGGCTGCTCGCGATTCCAACCGCGAGAAGCGCCGCATCTGCCGCCAGGCGGCGCCCGTCGGCGACCTCGCGCGGGCGACTCATAGCTGTGCCTGGGCCTTCTGCATCGCCGCCTTGAACTGCTTGGGGCGCACGTGGTCGAGGCCGGCCACGGATGTCGTGAACGCGTTCTTGAGTGCGCGGCCTGCGTCGGCGGCGTGTGCTTGGTCATAGATGGCGATGATGCCTGCGGCTCCGGGCGGGAGGTTCTCGTCCATGGCCTCGACGATGCCCGGGACGACCTTCTTGTGCCCGAACCGGCCGATGTCGCGTTCCTGCGCCTGCATCTCGCCTTCGCTGTTGCGCGTCACGAGGACGGCGCCCTCGGACCGCACGGTTCCGGCCTCGACGAGCGAGGAGAACTCGTCGAACGCCTGACGGGCCGATTCCGGACCCGGGAACACGGCGATCGCGACGTCGAGGTTCTTGGCCTCCCCCGGCTGCTGCTCCGGCTCGTCCTCCTGCGGCGGGAGGTTGTAGATGTTCTTGAGCTCGTCCGCGGCCACTTTGACCTTCCCGGCCATCGCGATCTCCCAGTCCTCCTTGAGGATGCGCTTCCGGGAATGCCACCCCTCGGCAGGCGTCAGCCTGTCGCCGAGCGTTGCGAGCTCCTCCGGCGGGATGTTGCTGGACTGCAGCACGAAGGCCTGGCCGTCGGGTGAGATCAGCTCGTAGAGGTGCTCGCCGGCGGCGTAGACGTTCACGCCCTCCTTCTTCGCCTCGAGGACCTTGTACTGGGGCGGCTCGACTCCGCCAGACTTCGCGATGAAGGCCGGGAGCTTCGCGGCGGTGCGGAAGCCGATGCCACCGACCGTGGTCTCCTCGACGCCGAAGCGGAGCGTCGCCCGGTCGGCCATCCACCAGTGCGGGCCGTTCTTGACCACCTTCTCGACTCCGAGCTGCTTCGCGGCGGCGTCCACGTCGAGGTGGTCCCAGAGCTCCGGCGGTCCCTCGCTGAGCCCGATCGAGTTGTAGACCGTGATCCACTCCGGTCCGACGGCGAAGAGCTCGACGTAGCGCCGGCCGCGCAGGGTCTCGAAGTCGAAGTCCCGGACCTCGTCCTGTTCCGTGACGTCCTTGGTGTCGGTCATCTTGACTGCTCCATTCGTCGTCGGGGACCGTGTCGCCGGCCCCACCTGCAGGACGTAGAAGCCGCTGCCGGTCGGGTAGTACATGCGGCCCCCGTAGCCGGGGACGATGAGCGAGTTGAACGTCAGCGGCTCGAAGAAGTCCGACTCGGCGAGAACGCGTCCCGTCGCGGCCTCGCGCCATGTGACCTGCTCCTTGTACTTGCCGCTTGCGACGTCGACCAGCGCGTTCATCAGCGGGAGGTCGCCCTTCATGTTGGTGAGGACGAGGACGCGTTCGTCGCTCGGGCCGATGAGCGGCTGGAACGTGAGCGTGGTCGCCTCGACGACGAACTCGGTCGTCATCTCGCCCGTGTCCTGCGCGAGTCGGATCCCCGCGACCTTCCCGACGCCGGCATCCGCCGAGTAGAGCATGTCGTTCTCGGTGTCGATGCAGGTCTTGGGCGGCGCGAAGCTGGCCTGGAGCCGCTTCAACGGCCCGAACGGCGTGACCGACGTGATCCGCGCGGGATCGTGCTGGTTGATCGCGACGACGCTCGAGGGCACCTTGCCGCCGATGCCGTTCGTCTGGATCACGATCCAGTCGCCCATGATCCCGGGCGCGTCGCCGGTGGACTGACCTTCCGTGAGATAGCCCGAGACCACCCACGACTCGTCTTGGGACAGCGTCTCCGACTCGGGATCCCAGAAGTGGCGATACGCGGCCTCGGTGGCACCGGTGTAGATGGCGATCTTGCCGTCGTAGGTGGTGATCCCGTGCGGCGTCGCCGCGAGCTCGGGCAGCTGCGCCGTGTCGAGGACCTCCAGCGTCTCGCCGTCGATCGCGACGAGGATCGAGGGCGGCATCTTCAGGCCCTTGCGGACCCCCTTCATCAACGCCATCGTGCCCTGCTCCCGGATCTCCGCCGACCGCGTCTGGTTCTTCAGGATCAGCGTGCCGTCGGGGGCCACCGTGAGGTGCTTGAAGTGCGAGTCCTCCGGCGGCGCCTCGCCCGAGGGCAGCACACCGGTCCTGAGGATCCTGCCTGTGTCGGCGTCGAGCAGCGCAATCTGGTTCGACCATGCGGTGACGATCGTCCCGTTGGCGAGGATGTTGAGGTTGTTTACGCCGATCCAGTGATCTGTGACGTTCGCGTTCTCCAGGTACGTCCGCCAGATCTGCCGGCCCGTCGTCGCATCGACCTTCGCGATGTACGGTCCCGGGAGCACCGGGGGGTGCGGCTTCGGCAGGTTGCCGCCGCACAGGAAGAGCTCGCCGGGCTCCCGGTTGCACAGGAACGTCACGCCCTGGTACTCGTCCTCGCTCTTCCATGCGAACACGGTGTTCGCGTCCGTGAAGGAACCGCCGAAGGAGGCGAACGGAAAGCAGCCGCTGCGGTCGGCGCCGCACATCTCCGCGCCGTTCAGCGACGGGTAGTAGCCGGGGGAGGCGACGCTCGCACTGCCGCGACGCTCTGCCTCGACCAGGGCGTGATCGCCGGGGAGCGGACCGTTGGCCGCCTGCTCGTTCTCGTTGAGATGGTGGCCGGCCATTGTCACGCCCTCCCTGCCTCGAAGGTTTCCCTGTCGGTGTAGGACAGCCGCGGGAAGTAGGGACCCATGACCTCGGCCTCGGTGCCGGGCGTGACGATGTTGTCGGGGTCGTAGGCCCAGTCCGGGTTGTTGTGCATGAACCGGAAGACCAGGAGGCCGAAGTCCTCGCGGTTAAGCTCGTCGTCGATGCCTTCGCCCTTGTGGCCCCAGTCCACCCAGGCGACGCGGTTGTCGTCGGTGGCGTTGGCCGGGCGGTCCTCGGCCCGGCAGATGACGATCGTGTAGTTGCGGTCTTCGTCGAGCGGGATCTGGAAGTCGCTGATCCCGTCCGTGCCCATCCCGGACGGGGGCGCCTCGCTCATGATCAGCGACATGTAGCGCGACTCCCAGTCGGTCATCACGTCGAGGCCGTTGCCGTCCTCGCCGTAGTAGTTGTCCGGATAGCGCGGCATCTTGCCGCGGATCACCAGCACGGGGCCGAAGGCGCGCGAGACGAAGGCCAGCATGAACAGTGTCTCGGGGTCGCCGCCGAAGCCGGTCTCCACGTGGGCGGGGTAGTTGGCGAGGCGTTCGTCCCACGCCTTGAAGACGCCGAGCATGTTCCACTTGTTGTTGAAGTAGCGCTCCAGCATCGGCGGGTTGCGAGCGGGCGTCGTCCGGGGCCTGAGCGCGGGATCGTTGCTGGGGTCGTTGCAGAGCGCCCGCCATTGCTCGAGGGGGATCCCGGCGGCGAGCCCTTTGAGCGGGGGGCGGTTGAACCGCTCGCGGACCTCTGCGGCGGAGAGCTCGGTGCCGTCGGCGAGCGTCGCGGTGTAGGACGGAAGCCCGACGCCCGCGTCGCCGAGGTAGCCCTGGTCGGGCTGGTAGACGCGGTAGACGACCTGGATCTGCGCGCCGGTGCCCGCGTACATCGTGTTCGCTTCCCGATCCGCCGGGTCTGCGGGCGCATCGACGTTCGCGATCCGAAGCGTGTAGCTGCGGTCCTCGCTCCGGCGGTCCGCGCCGGGGACGAACGGGTTCTCGGACCCGGGGTCGGGCTCGATCTCGTGGTCGACGAACTTCTCGCCGGTGGCGGTGTATCCGCCGAGCGGGTCGGATCGGTACAGCGCGTACTGGAAGTACCGTCCGTGCGTGTAGCGACCCCGGATCGCGAGCACGCTGCCGGCGGGCATCTCGAGGAACGAGAACCAGTAGGACGAGTTCGGGTCCGGATAGAGGTTCGCGTGCTGGTAGGGCTTCGGGTGTGGCAGCATCATCCCGTAGTCCCGGCCGCGCGGGCCGAGCCAGAGGCCGTCGTGCCCATAGAGCTCGTCGGTCTTGAGGACCGTCTCCAGCGTCTTGCTGCCCGGTCGGATGTCCGCGGTCATCGGCATTGCGCTCTCCTTAGTTACCGTTGCTTTCGGTCGTCGACGGCACCGTTGGCTGTGAGGACTTGGGCATCGGCTGCAGGAAGTACAGCGACCCCGACGACTGGGCCGGGTAGACGAAGCGACCGCCGTAGGTGGGCGCGACGAGCCCGTTGAACCCGATCGGTGGCAGGAAGTCAGACTCCGCGAGGGCCTTGCCGGTGGCGGCGTCGCGCCAGACGACCTGCTGCGTGTAGGCGCCTGTCGCGATGGCGCCGAGCTTCGCGTCCGGATTCCACTTCGTGGTCGCAATGACGCGCTGGTCGGCTGGTCCGAAGAGCGGCTGGAACTCGAAGCTGCGGTCGTCCACGGTCCACCGCGTCGTCATCTTCCCGGTGCTCTGGTCGAGGTGGAGCCCGGCGATCTTGCCGATCCCGCCGTCGGCGGAATAGACCATGTCGTTGTCGGGGTCGCCCTGTGGCTTTGGCGGGGCGTTGCTCGTCTGCCCCGACTGAAGCTGCCCGAATGGGAAGACGGTCTCGGTCTTGGATGCATCATCGACGTTGATGGCCACCAGTGACGATGCCTTCGTGTCGCTGCCGAGGCCGTTGGTCTGGATGACGATCCAGTCCTTCATGTAGGTCGGCGCGTCGCCGACGGTCTGGCCCTTCTGCAGGTAGTTCGCGACCCAGGACTTGTCCTGGCTGAGCGTCTTGCTCTTCGGATCCCAGAAGAAGCGGTACGCCTTCTGCAGCATGGCGCTGTAGATCGCGATCTTGCCGTGGTAGGCGGCAATGATGGGCGGCGTCGCCGAGTCCTCGGGCGCGACCAGCGAGTCGTAGACCTTCAGCGTGTCGGGGTCGATCGCCAGGAAGGCCGACGGCTTCTGCTCGGCCCCCCCGGCGGACTGCGAGCATCCCTCCAGCCCGCCACCGCCCTGCTGGTTGCAGTTCTCAGGCCGGTTCTGACTGCGCAGGATGATCGTGCCGTCGGGGGCGACCGTCAGCTCCTTGTAGTTGATGTCGGTCGGGGCGACCGGCCCCGGGGCCGGCAGGTCGCGCGCCTTTACGATCGCGCCGGTGTTGCGGTCGAGCAGCACGATCTTGTGGCCCCACGCGTAGACGATGCGCCCGTTGGAGAGGATGTTCAGGTTGGTGCCGCCGACGAAGGCGTTGTTGACGTTGAGGTTCTCGACGTACGTGCGCCACACCTGGTCGCCGGTGATGGGGTTGATCCGGGCGACAAATGGCCCCGCCGCCGAACGTCCGGTGCTGGCGGGTGGGGCCCCGCCCACCACGTACATGCCGTTGGCCCCATCGTTGTTGACGTAGTAGACGTTCGGGTAGTTGCCTTGCGCCTTGTAGGTGTGCACGACGTTCGGCTGGGTGCGCGAGCCCAGGAAGTCGGCGCAGGCAAAGATTCCGCTGCGCTGCGCATCGGTCAACTCGGCGCCGTTCAGGGCAGGGAGGTAGCCCGGCGTCGAGATGTTGGCCTGGCAGTTCTGTTCCTGCTCGTAGCGGGTGAGGTCGCCGGGCAGCGGGCCGATCGTCTCCTGCTGGCTCGGTGTCACGTTCTGCGCTGCGCCCTGCAGGGGTGCGACCTGCGAGGCGACGTGCTTCGTCGCCGACAGGGCCGGGACGAGGATCAGTGCCAGGAGCGCGACCAAGACGGCGAGGCCGGCGAGAAATGGCTTGACGGCGTGCCAGACCTTGCTACGGGTCTTGGGCTCGGTTGCTGTGTGGCCAGTCATCGTGTCGAACCTCCATCCGTCACCGTGGCGGGGGCTGGGCCTGGGCTCAGGGGAACCGGCGCGGCCTGGCGGATCACGGCTGCCTCAGGACGCTGTCTGCGTTGCGCCACCGTGAGCGCGATGGTCGCCGCAAGCAGCCAGATCACGAATGCCGCCCAGTGCGCGTAGAAGCCGAGCCCGCCGGTGGCGGCGTTGAAGATGCCGCTCTGCGCGTAGGGCGTGACGAAGCCGAACACTGAAAGCGCGGCGGCGAGCAGGGAGACGAAGCCGAGCCAGTTCGGCAGCGCGCGAGCGCGAAGGCTCACTTCGGCGACCGCAAGATAAAGGACGGCGAATGCCCCGCCGCCGAGCGCGAAGGACAACGAGGCTGCCGCATAGAGGGTCGAGACGGTCTGAGCCTGGGGGAGGCTCGTCGTGAGGGTGGCGGTCCCGGTGAGCATGAGCCCGACCAGCGTCAGCGCGACGCCCGCCACAGCGCCGGCGGAGGCGATCGCCGCTCCTCTTCCGCGTCCCCACGTCGCGGCGCGGAGCACGCCCCAAAGGCTTCCGAGGAACCACAGAAAGACGACGAGGCCGATGCTGTTGAGCATCACCTGCGCCCGCATCCCATTAAGGTGGCTGGCGATGAAGGCCGGCGCCGCCTCCGCGTGCGCGATGTTCGGGAGCGCGGGAGTATTGCCGCCGCTCGGGTCTGTGTTGAGAAAGACCATGAACGCCGCGGCGAACAACAGAACCGCGAAGAACCCGCTCGCGGCGCTGGTCTCCTCCCAGCCTCGATGCCCGTTGCTCGTGGAATCTGGGGCTTGTGGCGTCATGACAGCCCTCCTAGGACTTCGGCTTGACCTGGTAGATGAACAGCGAGCCGTCGTTGCCCATCGTGTAGACGCGTCCGCCGTAGCCGGGGTTGATGAGGCTTCCCACCGCGGTTGAGGGGTTGGAGGCGGACTCGGCGATGGTCTTGCCGGTCTCTTCATCAGCCCACGCGACGGTCTCCTTGTAGTTGAAGCCGGTGGCGATGTCCGCGGTCTTGGTGCTGGGGTCGATGTTCTGGCTCATCAGCACGCGCTGGTTCTTGGGGCCGACCATCGTGAAGTAGTCGCTCGACCACCAGTCCGGGCGGCTCCACTTGACCTTCATGTCGCCCGTCTGCTGGTCGAGGCTGATGGCGTAGACGCCCTTGAGGAAGTAGTCGTCGACGAAGATGAGGCTCTTCTCGGGGTCGACGCCCGGCGCGGCCGGCGTCTCGCTCGTGGTGGCGCCCGATGCGACCGGGAACGACTTGCCCCACGGGCAGATCTGGTGGACGTTCTTCGGGTCGTCTTGGTTGACCGCGAAGATGCACTGAGGCGTTTCGCTGGAGGGGTTGGCGTTGCTGTCGGCGATCACCCAGTTGCCCATGACCACGGGGGATGCGCCGCCGGTCTGGCCCTTGAGGATTACGTTGGGCTCCCAGGACTTGTCCTGGGTGAGCTTCTTGGTGGCGGGGTTCCAGATCACCCGTACAAGGCTCTTGGCCCCGTTGCCGTACATGTAGATCTTGCCGTTGTGTTTGACGGCGACCGTGCGCGCGGTCACGTTCTGGTCGATCTGGATCGAGTCGAGGTTCTTCAGGGTCTTCGGGTCGACGGCGACGAAGTTGCTCTTCGGGTTGGCGCCGTAGTCGTCCTGGCAGGACGACATCGCGTTGTTGGTCTGCGTGGGACAACCGACCCCGCGGGTCTGCGACTTCATCAAGAGGGTGCCCTTCGCGTCCGGCGCGACCACCATGCCGTCGAAGTTGTGGTCGTCGGCCGGCGTGCCCTCGATCGGCTGCCCCTGCGAGGCGAGGATGGCGCCGCTGCTTCGGTCGAGCTTCCAGAACGTGTGGCTGGCGGCCGCCACCAGCGTGCCGTCCTTGATGATCGCCAGGCTGCCGAGGGCGAGCCATTCGTCGGAGACGTTGACGTTGGTCAGGTACGTGCGCCAGAGCTCCTTGCCGGTCGAGGGATCGAAGCGCGAGACGTATTGACCGGAGCCGGGCACGATTCCGCCGGCCCACAGGTATCCGCCGTTTGGCCCGTCGAAGACGACCAGCCCGATGCCGCCTGGGTAGGTCGACTCGGACTTGTACTGGAAGACTTGGTTCTTGCCGCTGAAGTTCCCCGTGAAGGTTGCGCACGGCATCAGCCCGCTGCGGACGTTGTCTGTGTGCTCGGGCGCGCCGATCGCGGGCCAGTAGCCGGCGTAGTTGTTCGCCGCTTTCTTGGCCCAGTTCTCCACGCAGCTGGTCTCCGTGCCGAACAGCGACTGGTTCCCGGTCAGAGGCCCGGTCGTCGCGGCCGATGCGAGCACGACGCCGTTGAGGTTGTTCTTCACCGTGCCCGTCGTGCCGGCGAGCGTCGGGATCAGCACCGCGGCGATCACGATCGCGATCGCGAGCAGGACGGCGCCAACTGGCTTGACGATGCGCCACGTCACGTGCAGGACGCGCCTGAACCCGTGGGGCTCGGCGGGTGCCGCCTGCGCAACGTTCTCGTCCTGCCCGTCCTTCGGCTGGGTCGTCGTCGGACCTTCGGTCTTCGGGTTCATCGCGCCACCTCCTGTTCGGTCGGCTGCTGCGTGTCGACGAGGTGGCCGTTGCCGCGGTATTGGGTCACTTGGATGCGCCGCCGCTGGGCCCGGGTCATCTCTGCGCTCGCCAGTCCTAGCCAGACGACAAAGGCGACCGTTCCCGCCCAGCGCCCGAGGGCGCCCGTGGCGGCGTTGAGAACATTGGCCGCGAAGAACGGGGTCATGAATCCGCATACGGCAAGCAGACCCGCGATGAATGCGAGCACGCCGAGCCACCGCCCAAGAGCACCGGTGATGAGGATCACCTTGGCGACGGCGAAGAAGAAGATCGCCGAGACGCCGATCCCGAGGGCAGTCAGGAGCGACGACGCGGTGTACAGCGTGGCGACGTTGTCGGCCTGCGACTCGCTTGTCGACAGGCCGGCGGTGGCGAGCAGTCCGAGGCCGACGAAGACAAGGCTCGTGCTTGCGACCCCGCCGGCGAGGGCGGCCGTCGATCCGCGCGACGCGCCGTCTTCTGCGTCGCGAAGGGTCGTCCAAAGGGTCGCCAGGAACCAGAGGAAGAGTGCGAGCCCGAGGGCGCTGAGGAGCACGACGACGCGGATCGCGCTGAGGTGCGCGGCGAGGAAACCGGGTGCAAGGTCGGCGTGCTTGATGTTCGGAAGTGCGGGATCGCCGCCCGGGCTTGTGCCGAGGAAGACGGCGAACGCGATTGCGAACAGCACTGTCGCGAGCAGTCCGCTCGCAGCGCCCATCTGATCCCAGTTTTGGCGTCGCTCGTTCATGCCGACGACGCTAAGAGACGCTGCGGCTGGGCGTCATCGTCCCGTTGGGACTAATTTGGCAGTTCCCCGATAACCAACGCGCCACCGGACAGCTTCAGCGAGATCGCCTTCCGCTTCGCCACCACGCTGCTCGCGTTCCTCGCATCTTCTGGACGGCTCGAGCCGCCGTTCTACACGGTGGTCGAGGCGAACAAGGCGGGCAAGCTCGAGTTCGCATCGCTCGCCGAGAAGCTAAGCCCGGCGGACGGATGGGCGTTCAGGAAGCGCACCCTCGTGATCAACCTTGACGGGACGGTCAAGGTCGTCATGGACGACCTCAGAAGCGTCTGCCGCTGATCGGTATCGCTGGGCGCAGCGTGTGGTTCGCGACGGTCGGGATGGTCCGACTCCCTCAGCCTCGAAGCTGTCGTGTAGGCGAGCGACGGCAACGGGAGCCACGGGTCGAGGGGCGCCGAGGTCCGCCGGGGTCCTGAGTCAGGACGCCGAGTTCGCGACGGCGCTGGTGCGCGCGATCCGTCGTAGTCTGAGCGCGTCGACCAGGAGCAACGTCCCGCCGATGAGTCCCCAGGCCGCTGCCAGGAAGCGGATCCACGCCGACGTCGCGTCCGACGTGAGGATCAGCGCGATTCCGAGTCCGGCGTCGAGCGCCCCGACGAGCATGCTCTTGCGCTTGCGCGGACGATCGTCCGCGAGCTGGTCGTCCCGGAAGCCTCCGAGCATCCGTATCGCTCCCGTAGCGATCGCACCCGCACCCACGAGATCCAACAGCACACCCGTGCCGACCACGTCGTCGAGCGGCTTTCGCGCCAGCAGCGCCAGCGCGGTGACCGCTCCGACTCCGGCGGCTAGCGCCCCCACGCGCCTACCGGGGATCCCCCGGCTTCGAGCGACCCAGCGGATCGTGAGCACCGAGCCGATCAGCCAGTACGCGCCGATGAACGTCGCAAGCCGAGATTCGCCGGCGCCGGCGACCAGTAAAGCCGTGCCCAAGCACAGGGCGACGAGGCCGCGGACGAACGTGAGCAACCACTCCCGTGTCGGCCGTTGTCGCGCCTGCCGCGACCGGCGCGCGGGGTTCACTGTTCGGTGATCGACTTGCGCCATCACTGTTCCGTCGGCAGTTCTTTGCTGCCCAAATGGACCACCACTTGGACCTGGACGTCGAGGCCATGGTCTCGCCCCAGGGGTCCAACCGCATCGTCCGGAAGGGATGAAGGGCGTGTCGCGGGCTCAAGCCCGGGGGAACTCCACCGAGCTGCGGCAGGCCATTCGCGATTCGTCCCATCAGGACGATGCTCTGTGCTCAGGTCGGTGAGACCCTGGGCTGGTCTCGTCTATACCTGGAGGTGGAAGTCGTGGTCAACGTTATGGCTCTTTCAACGTTCGGCTGGATGGTCTTGGTGATCGCATGTCTTTGCGTCTGGGTGGCCCTGGCCTTCTGGCCGGCTCGCGTCGCCGGCCGCAAGGGACACAGCTTCGTGGGCTACTTCATTTTCAGCCTGTTCTTCTTCCCGGTCGCGCTGATCGCCGCTTACGTGGTCGGAGACCGCACTCAGCCGGCCCTCGGCTGACTGTCGCTTCCCTCGGGATTCCGATCTTCGATCCTTCGGCGCGTCGCGCGTGTCTCGCCGCCTCGACGTCAATCGGTTCGCCGGCGTCCTGCGCGAACACGTTCTGCATGATCTCCATCTGGTGGTCAGCGAGTTGGTGACCAATGCCGTCGTGCACGGGCAGGGCGCGATCCGACTGCGCCTTCAAGTCGAGGCCGGAGATGTGTGGGGCGAGGTCGTTGATGCCGACGGGGGCTTCGAGCACGAAGTGCGCGAGGCCGCTCCCTACGCGACGTCGGGCCGTGGATTGCTGATCGTCGACCGGCTGACGACCCGGTGGGGCGTACACGAAGGCACCACTCACGTCTGGTTCGAGATGCTCACGCACTCGCGCGGCCCTCAAAGCGGAGGACCGCACGTAGGCAAGGGAATGCCGCCCGTCGCAGCTCCCAGACTAACTAAGCAACACTCGGGGTGTTTCTCGCGAATCGGCGAGCGGCGGCTAGGCGAATGCGTTGACGGCTCGCGCGACGACGAGGCCGAACAGCGCGAGCGCGAGCGTCGACTGCACCAGCATCGCGTACTTGGCGCGGTGGGTGAGCGGCATCACGTCGGTGGGGCTGAACGCAGTTGCGTTCGTGAAGCCGAGGTGCAGGTAGTCGACGAAGACCGGCCTCCAACCCGGCGCTGCCAGTTCCGGGCTCATGTGCTGCGTGAACGCGAAATCGACTGGAGTCGGGTGCCGGGAACGTGCGGCCGGCCCGTCGCCGTCGATGAGCCAGTACAGCAGCGCAAAGGCAAGGTTGTTGCCAAGCCACACGACGGCGCCCGAGGCAAGCAGCTCGCCGGGGGAATTGCTCACCCCGGTGCCCTGGATCAGCTCGTAGACGAGCAGCGCCGTCGCCGATAGCGCCGCCGTGACGAGTAGACCGACGAGCACGAGTGAGACACGGCGCAGCCTGCGGCGTTCGGCGAGACCGTGCGGGTCGCTGGTGACCAGCACCACCAGCAAGACGCCCTCGATGGCCGGAAGCAGCCACGGTACACGGACCGCCGTCTCACCCTGCAACTAGATGCGCAGGGCGACGTTGAGCGACATAAAGACAAGTACCGCGGCGACGGGTGGCCAGCGTGACTCACCGAGCGGCACCTCAGGTGCCGCGTGGCCGGCCGGGGCGAGCTCCGCGTGGGCGGCTCCGCGCTCAGAGCGCATGAGTAGGAGGGAACTCTCGCAACGTCTCGTGACGCAGCGCCACAACGCCGATCGCGGCGAGAGCGCCGAACAGCGCGATGCTCCACCAGGTGCGCAACGCGTGCGTGCCGCCCCACAGGACGAGCAGGAGGAAGACGGCGCCTACGGCGGCCCAGGCAATGCCCTGGCGCTCGTTGAGCACCGGCGCGACCCGCCCGCGGACCCGGGTCGCGGCCGCGGTGGGACCGGCGAATACCGAGCCCGCGACGACGATGGCGCCGTAGAGGACCGTCGCCCAGCCGATCTGGCCGAGGATCTCGGTGCCGATCAGCCACGCCTCGCGCCCCGCAGGCTCCCCCTGCGGAGACGCGAGCGCGTCGACCGCGACGTTGCCCGCCAGCCCGCGCACGACGAGGACGACGAGACCGACAAGCACGAACGCGAGCCCGATGTTCCGCAGCGTCTCCCGGCGCTCACCGCGCGCCAGGTAGATAGCCAGCGCGTACATCGCGAACACGAGGACCAGCAGCCCGGCGCTGAGGACGCGCACGCCCTTCACGGCGGTCTGGGCCGCGGACAGCTGGTCCGAGCGCATGACCGTGATCACCCCGGTATCCGGGGGGATCTTGGCCAGCGCCGACGCCGGCACTCCGAGCTCGGTCCCGAGCTCCGTCACCAGCTCGCCCAGGTCCAGCGTGACGACCCCGTTGCCAGTCGAGATCCCGTGCCCGGTCTTGTCCTCGAGCACGTTGACGAGCTTCTGCTGCGCCACCGCGTTGGCATTGATCCACAGCTGCTGTACGCGAGGCGACTCGAGCAGCTGCTTGACAGCATCCGCGGCGGGCTGCCGCAGCCCGGCGGCGACGGGCGACGCCAGCGGCTTGAGGTTCTTGGGCAGCCGCTGCTCGAGCCCGGCGGCCACATCCACGTTGTCATAGAGCTCGTTGACCACGAAGACCGACACCGCGTCCTGGACCTCCGGGTTCTCGATCAGCCGGGCGCTCGCGTCCGTCCACGCATGGTTGTCGAGCATCTGTCGGTTGATCCACACCGTAAGGCCCGCTCCCAGCCCGATCAGCGAGGCGAGCACGATCAACGTCCACACGAGCGCGCGACGACGCCCGCTCATGCGCCCGGCACCCGATCGGCGTGGACGGCAGCGGCGGCGGGCGGAGGGGCGACCTGGGTCACGATGCGCGCCTGTCAGACGCCTTCGATCGCTTCCAGCCGGCCCGTTCGGACCGCGTCGGCGAAGGCCTCGTAGTCGCGGTCGTTCTGGTCGGCGTAGCGCTCGGAGAAGTCGACGATCGCCTTGTCGAACGCGTCGGTCTTGCCTAGGTACGCGGTGACCGCGATCGGGTCTCCGGAGCGGGCGTGCGCGCGGGCGAGCGTCCATCCACACTGGCGCGCGTAGAACCCGAGCGCGGCCGGGCCCATCGACTCGACGATGGCGGAGCCCTTCATGTCACGCAGCTGGCGCCAGTAGAGGTAGCGGTTCTGCTGCTCGCCCTTGGTCCAGCCCAGGTAGATGTCGCTCGCGGCCTGCATCAGCCGTTGGCCCTTCACGACGCGCGCGCCCGGTTGCCGGTAGCGGCTCTTCGGCAGGTGATCCTCGAGCACGGAGGCCGTGGCCTCTTTGACCTGGAGGAAGAGGGGATCGTTCTGGTCGCGGCCCTGGAGCAGGACGATGAACGCGCGCGTGCCGACGCTGCCCACGCCGACGACCTTGCGCGCCATATCGACGATCTGGAACTTCTCGAGCAGGTGGCGGCGGTCGTCCTGCAACGTCGCTCGGTAGGCGCGGAACTGCTTGCGGATCGCACGCTCGAGGTGATCGGCGGAGATGTCGTACATCGCTTCCAGGTCGCGCATCGGGACGACGATGGGTGGCTGGCTGACGATCCGGTAGTGGCCGTCGACGAGTTCGCCGAGCTTCGACAGCGCCTGCATGCTGTCTCGCGTGTGGGCCTTCTTGGCGGCCTTTCTCGCCGCCTTCGCCTGATCGTTCATGCCCTTCTTCTTCGCCTTCTCCGCCTTCTTCTTCTTCCCATCCTTCTTCCCCGCCTTGCCGTTGCTCGCGCCCACGAAGCTCTCGATCGCCGCCATCAGCGTCGCCTCGGACAGATGGGCGTACCAGACCTCCATCGTGGACATCCCGGCGAAGTCGGCCATCGCCGCCCGGTACGCGCTCACCGAGGCCAGGGCGGCGTCGCGCGCGTCGGCTTCGCTGAAGCCGTTGTTACGGGCCGCGATCGTGAAGCTCGCCGACATCCGCTTCACGTCGTACTCGAACGGGCCGGGCAGCGTCTCGTCAAAGTCGTTGAGGTCAAACAGCAGTTGTCGCTCGGGTGACGCGAACACGCCGAAGTTCGACAGGTGGGCGTCGCCGCAGAGCTGAACCTCCAGGCCGGCCCTGGGCGTGTCCTTGAGATCGGCGGCCATGATCTTGGCCGCTCCCCGGTAGAAGGTGAACGGGGACGCCAGCATCCGGCCGTGGCGCACCGGCACCAGGTCGGGCTCACGGGTCGCATCCTGCTCCTGGAGGAGCGCAACCGGGTCGGGGCGATCCCCAGCGGGGGTCCAGCCGGCGTGAGCCGAGGGAACCGTCACTTCTCGCATCCTCTGCCCCCTTCCCTGACGCTCGTCGATGCTCGGGTGCTCGATCGTGGTCGCGCTCATGGTTGCCAACCTCGTCGCCGCTTCCCTCAGACCCAGAGCGCCACGGATGCCTGCTTCAGGCCGGCCTCGGAGCTCTTCCGCTGAGGCGTTATCGACTTGCGCGATCGAGTTGCTGATCGCGTTCGCGAGTCTCACCCGCGGGAGCCCGCGAGGGGCCGGTGGTGACACTGCTGCCGAGGTTCGCGTCGCAGCGCCCGCTGCGCATCGTCCAATCGGCATGAAATTCCCGAGTGGCGACGCCTTGGCAGGGCCGTCCGGCTCTCGTCCCGTGGCAACATCCAGATCGTCTACTCCCTGAGCGCGCCCAGCAGCTCATCGGCGAAGGCGTCATCAACCTGGCCGCCGTCGACCAACTCCGCGCGATCGGCGCCGTCGCCCCGACCTGCTGGGCGGGCCTCCAGCCGAAGGGAGCCCACGATGGCCCGTCGCTTCACCGCAAGCCGCCCACCGAAAAGGAGCGCGATGCCCGCCGGAGGGCCGACCGCGAACGCATCGAGCAGGCGGCCCGCGAACTGCTCACCACCGAGGGCTGGCAGCGCTGGATCAAGGTCCGGGCGAGCAACGGCCTCTCGAGGTACTCGGTGTCCAACCAGATGTTGATCGCGCTTGACTGTTGGTCGCGCGACATCACCCCGACCTACGTGGCGGGCTTCCGCGCGTTCTTCGACCTCAACCGCTGCGTGCGCAAAGGGGAGAAGGCGATCCGGATCCTCGCGCCGGTCACCGTCAAGCAGCGCGACGACAACGGTGAGGAGACCGGCGAGAAGAAGGTCTTCTTCCGCACGGTCCCGGTCTTCGACGTCAGCATGACCGACCCGCTTCCCGGCCAGCAGCCCGTCCCGCTCTCACAGCCGATCACCGGCGACAGCCACCACCACCTGATCGCCCCGCTGGTCGCCCACGCCGCCGAGCTCGGTTACACCGTCGAGTTCCGGCAACTGCCCGAGGACGGCCCGGCCGGATGGTGTGACGCCAAGCGCAAGCAGATCGTCGTCGCCACCGGTCCCGCGAACCGTCAGGTCCGCACCTTGACCCATGAGATCGCGTACGGGCACGGCCTCGGGTACGCGGAACTGGGCAGAGAGCGCTGCGAGGTCCTCGTCGACTGCGTCATTTTCTGGCGCGCTCGATCGACTTGCGGCGTGAGCGCTGAGGCGTAGCGTGGGTGACGTGTGTCACCGACGAGCGTCGTAGCGAAGCTCTGGAGCCGGGCGGCGGTGTCGAGCGGCGCTGTAGAGTGGCGGTGCCGCAATGCCATCGGGCATGTCATGGGTCGGAGCGTTGGTCCGACGCGCCGTGGTTGCGGACGGTGTTCCAGCTCTGCCGTGTGAGTGGGGGATCGTCAGTGATCGCGAGGCCGATGAATGGGGTCGGCGATTGGGGCGCTGAGCGCGACGGCAGCGGCGCTGAAGATCACTGTCTGGGCTGCGGCTCGGCGCAACCCAAGAAGAGCGCCGTCCGGTCTTCGCGGGGATGCTGAGCAGTCACGAGAAGGCGCTTATCAGATCGCGCGCGCGGTGCGCACGAGCCGGCTGAGCAGATCGCCGCGCGCGAGCTCGAGGTGCAGCGCATCCAAGGGCGCTGCGCCGCGCCGACGCGCTCGAGGATGACGTCGCTGAGGCGATCGAAGCCGCCTGACCCTCAGTGCACCTGGCCGGTCGGCTCGTCGGGGGTCGGCGAGCGCGTGCTCCAGACGGCGCGCGATCGAGTCGATCTTCTGGTACGCACAAGCCCAACTTCAAGAGAACCTGAAAGAGTGATTCCTGTTACGCCTCGTTCATTTCGAGGCAGTGCTAACTTTTGGGTCATGGCAGCCATGGTTGTGAGTTCGGCGGTGCAGGACTATGCGAAGGCGATCTATGAGCTGCAGTCGCGCGAGGGCCAGGCGGTGAGCACCAACGAGTTGGCCCGCCGGCTGGGCGTGACGGCGGCCTCGGCGTCGGGCATGGTCAAGAAGCTGGCCGAACTGGGCCTGGTCGACCACGTCCCCTACCGCGGTGTCGATCTGACGCCGGCGGGTGAGCGGATGGCTCTCGAGGTGCTCCGCCGCCACCGGCTGCTGGAGCTGTTCCTGTTCGAGCAGCTCGGCGTGCCGTGGGACCGGGTTCACGACGAAGCTGACATCCTTGAGCATGCCCTGTCGGCCGAGCTGGAGGAGGTCATCGCGGCTACGCTCGGCAATCCGACCCGCGATCCTCACGGCGACCCGATCCCGACCCGCGAGCTGGCGATCGACGAGGGTCAGACCCGCAGCCTTGAGGCGCTCACGCCGGGGGATCGCGGTGTATTCGTGCGCGTATCCGATTCGGACCCGGAGATGCTGCGTTACCTGGCCGATCGCGGGATCACGCCTCCCTGTCGCTTCGAGGTCGTCGACCGCCAGCCGTTCGGCGGACCGCTGTCGGTGCGCTTCGCCGACACGCTGCATGCGATCGGCGGCGAATTGGCCAAGGCGATGCGCGTCGAGCTCGCCGAAAGTCCAATACCAGAAGCAGCTGCATCGGTGACGCCCGTCGCCGCCACCAAGGAGAGCCGATGACCCCGCCGCCGAGCGCCGACGGCGTCGCGCTAGAGCCCGGCTCGCAGTTCGAGGCGCCCGTCTCGCCGCTTCGCCGCCTGCGGGCGCGGGGACGGGTCCGGGGGCGCGTGGCACTGCTCGGGCCGGCGTTCGTGGCCGCCGTGGCCTATATCGACCCCGGGAACTTCGCCACCAACTTCGAGAGCGGCGCGAAGTTCGGCTATCTGCTCGTGTGGGTGATCGTCATGGCCAACCTGATGGCCATGCTCGTGCAGTACCTGTCGGCCAAGGCCGGCATCGCGTCCGGGCGCAGCCTGCCCGAGCTGTGCCGCGAGAGCTTCCCGCGCGCCGGCAACGTATTGCTGTGGATCCAGGCCGAGGTCATCGCCATTTCCACCGACCTGGCCGAGTTCGTCGGCGCCGCGATCGGGCTGAACCTGCTGTTCGGGATCCCGCTGTTCGCTGCCGGGCTGATCACCGCGGTGATCGCGTTCGCGATCCTCGCGCTCGAGCAACGCGGCTATCGCAAGTTCGAGCTGGCCATCATCGGCCTGCTCGGGCTCGTGCTACTCGGCTTCCTCTATGACTTCTTCGCGGTCGGCAACCAGTCCGCGTCGGGGATCGCCGGCGGGCTGGTGCCGGGCTTCAGCGGCTCAGACTCTGTGCTGCTGGCGATCGGGATCATCGGTGCCACGGTGATGCCCCACGTCGTCTACCTGCACTCGGCGCTCACCCAACGCCGCATCCAGGCCGTCGACGACGACGAGCGCCGCGAGATCCTGCGCTACACCAAGTACGACTGCGGCATCGGGCTGGGCGCCGCCGGGCTGATCAACCTCTCGATGCTGTTCATCGCTGTCGCGCTGTTCAACAGGACCGGGCGCACGGGCGTGGACTCCATCGAGGCCGCCCACCACGGCCTGCTCACCTTGGTCGGCGGGGGCGCCGGCCTGGCCTTCGGCGTCGCGCTGCTCGCCTCGGGCCTGTCGTCCTCCAGCGTGGGGACCTACGCCGGCCAGGTCGTCATGCAGGGCTTCATCCAGCGCTCGATCCCGCTGTTCGTCCGCCGCGCCGTGACCATGACCCCCGCGCTCGTGGTGCTCGCGCTCGGCCTGCCGACCACCCAGACGCTCGTCATCTCCCAGGTCGTGCTCTCCTTCGGCATCCCCTTCGCGCTCGTCCCCCTGATCATCGTCACCAACAAGGCCGAGCTCATGGGCGCGCTGGTCAACCGCCGCGCCACCACCGTGGTCGCCAGCATCATCGCGGCGATCATCATCGCCCTGAACGTCTACCTCATCTACAGCACCTTCGCCGGGTGACCGAACGGGGGCGGCTGGTGTGATCCTCGCGCTGTCCGGTGCGGTGGTCACGCCGGGTCAAGATGTCTGCCGACATCCCTCGTACGCTGAGGACCCGGGTTCGCCGAGCGTCTGGTGGGGCTTCCCGGAACCCGGTGATCGCGGGAGGAAGCCGCATGTCGCGTCCGCCCGTCCATTCCGTGGAGCCTAAGCCGCGATCGTTCTCGGTGTCCTCACAACGTCGGCATGCAGCATCCTGAATTAGCGTGAACGGGTGTGCCCGACCACCGCTGTGACCTGCTCTGCCTCGACCTCGACAAGGCCGAACGCCTACGCCATGAGCGCCTCGACCCGCAGGCCGCGATCACACTGGCGGCTCACGGTGCTCGGCTGACCCGGCCGAAGCGGCTTGGCGCCGATCAGCCCGAGATCGTTGGCGAGCGGCGGGTCCGCTGGCCAGCGCCCGCTGCGGGTCGTCAGTGGCCACGGACCGCAGCGTCCGGCGGCGAGCGCGTGGAACGGGATGTTCTGGCCGAAGGGACGGGTGTTGAGGTCAAGCAGATAAGCGCAGCGTCCGTCGCGCAACGTCGCATGGTTGATGGTCCAGCGCCCGCGCGGCAGCTGTGTCGGGCACAGCACCGGAAGCATCCGCGAGCGTGCCAGTGCGCGGCAGGCGGTCGCAGCTGCGGGCGGCGCCGACTGCATCATGGCGTGACCGAGCGTGGGGTGTCGTTGCCCGTAGTCGTCGGGTGCGGCTGGGCTGCTCGACCGCCGCAGCTGGCCGCGCCGATGATGACCGCGGCGAGCGCGAGGCGAGCTTGGATCGGGCACACGATCACAAGTACGACAGGCTGCGCCGCCGCGGTCCAGGGGCGGCGCCCTTCTGTCGATGCCGGCCGCCGGCCTGGCCCGCCCGATGTTCGCACCCGTCCGTGGGTGCGGTCGGGACGGCCCAGGCCCGCAGCGGGCAGGCCCGATCTCGAAGGGGGTCGTCATGGCCAGGAAGCCATCGCGTCGGCTGTCCGAGCAGGAGCGCGCCGAGCGGCGTCGTCAGGATCGCGAGCGGCTGCAGCGCGCGGCGCAGGAGCTGCTGTCCTCGGACAGCTGGGCTCGCTGGGTCCGGGTCCGCGCGATGTTCCACTCGTATTCGGCGGGCAACTGCATACTGCTCGTGCTGCAGTGCCACGAGCGCGGGATCGCGCCGGAGCGCGTCGGCGGGTTCCGGGCGTGGCTGACGCTCGGGCGCTGCGTTCGCAAGAACGAGAAGGCGCTCAGGTTCTCGCCCCGGTCGCGGTCAAGGAGCGCGATGAGCAGGGCGAGGAGACCGTCGAGCGGCGCGTGTTCTTCAAGACCGCGTTCGTGTTCGAGCTCACACAGACCGAGCCGTTGGCGGGGGTCGAGCCGGTGTCGCTGGAGCCGCCGCGCGAGCGGCTGACCAGCGACTCGCATGCGGACCTGATCGAGCCGATGGAGGCGTTCGCGCGGTCGCTCGGCTATGCCGTGTCGTTCGAGCCAATCCCAGGCTCGGCGGGTGGCTGGTGCGACCCGGTGAACAAGCGGATCGTCGGCGACATCACGCCCGACGGCGTCTGGGTCGAGACCGAGCGCTCGCGCGCCGCCGGCCGACCCGCGCAGCTCGTGGAGGCGTGGATGATCCAGGTCGCCTGGGACTGGCTAGCCGCGCACGGCACGCTGACGAACCGCCACCTGCTTGCCACCGACGGCCTGAACGTGAAGCGCTCGAGCTTCGTCTGCGCGCTGCTCGCGTGCCTGCTCGAAGTGGAGGTCCGCGGCCGCCGTCCGATCGAGCTCGCCCTTCGGACCTGACCTGCGCAGCGGGAGTGCTCCTTTCGAGGGCGTGGACCACGGCTCCGCGGGTCAGCAGTTGCCGTAGTCGTCGCGCCGATCGACGCGGGCGAAGACACGATCGATGCGTCGCCCGATATCGACCGGATCGTGCATCACCTGGTGAAGACCAAGGTGCCCAATCGCTCGCGCGCCGCCCGGATTTTTGGTCCTCAGACGCCGTTGAAAAGGCAGGAAAAGGCAGACGGAGGGTTTGGAGCCCGTCTGGCGTCGCGCCAGGCGAACGTCAAAACCCGCGATTCTGCGGGTGTTTCCGTGATGGCGAGACCCGGACTCGAACCGGGGACACCACGATTTTCAGTCGTGGAGCAGAATCTCTCTAACAGCGGCAGAATCCCTGCAAATACGCTGGTCAACGCAGAACGATGGCGGCGGGCGGATCCCCGCAAATTGCGATCTTTTATCGCCGATTTGGGTACTCAGACACCGTTCGGTGCCCAATCAGATCGCTCCATCGCGGTACGTGACGTGGCGTGACGAGCACGATCATCGGAGGCGCCGCCGACCGGCCGCGGTACAAGCGTCAATCATGCCTTGGAAGAAACCGGCTGCCGGGTTGTGTTCCCGGCGGTCGCGGGTTCGAATCCCGTCGCTCACCCCTAGAACCCCCTGGAAATCGCCTCACCGCTTCCAGGGGCATCGGCGGCGCCGGTGCCGACGGGGTCTTATCGGGGTTTAAACCTTCGTCAGAACTTGGCTTCGACAAGCCGGCAGCGCACGATCGCCCGTTCACTAAGGGAGATCGCCGCCGACCGGCTGGAAGCACCCGGATGCGCTGCCCGTCGACGCCGCCCCCGGGTCAGGAAATGGCCGAGCGGTCGGAGCGCGGCAGTGGGATCGTGGCCGTAAGGCGCGTGCCGGCGCCGGGCGGGCTGTCGACTTCGAGCCGACCGTCGAACACGGCGAGGCGGTCCGCGAGCCCCACCAGCCCGGTCCCAGCCGGGCTGGCGCCTCCCACCCCGTCGTCGCGCACCTCGACGCGCAGCATGCCGTTCTCGATCCGCGCGACGACCTCGGCGTGCCCTGCCGAGGCGTGCTTGGCCACATTGGTCAGTGCCTCGGCCACCACGAAGTAGGCGGTCGCCTCGATCGGCGCCGGGAGCCGGCCGACGGACGCGTCGATCTCGACGCGAACCGGCGCCCGTGAGGCGAGCGCATCGATGCCCGCGGGCAGGCCGCCGTGCGTGAGGACAGCGGGCAGGATCCCGTGCGCGAGCTCGCGCACCTCCGCGATCGCCTGCTCCGCGTGCTCGAGCGCCTCCCGCACGAGCAGCGGCGCGTTCTCAATTTCCTTCGCCAGCGCCTGCTGCGCGAGCTGGAGCGTGATCACCGTGTGCACCAGGCGCTGCTGCGCGCCGTCGTGCAGATCGCGGACGACCCGCCGGCGCTCGTCGTCGGCCGCCGCGGCGATGCGCGCGCGCGAGGCGGCGAGCTCAACGCGCGCGTGCAGGCTGGAGATCGCGGTCGCCACCAACTCCGTGAAGTCGGCGAGCCGGCGCTCCATGCCGGCCGCGAACGCGCGCTCGCGCGAGACGGTCGTGATCGCCCCCCAGAGCTCGCCCGCGACGACGATCGGACTCGCCAGCGCGGAGCGGACCCGCTCCGCGCCGACGATCCCGGGCATGCCCGGGTCGTCGGTGTCGAATCGTGCGGCCCGCCCGGTCCGGTGGACCTCGGCGACGACGGAGTCCGGATCCAGCTTGACGCGCGCGCCCACCGGGCGCAGGGCGGCGTGGTCTCCCATGACGGTCACCGTGCCGTCGGTCTCGAAACGGACCACGGCGGAGGCTTGCGCCCCGGCGAGCGCCTCGACTTCGTCGCACACGGAACTGAACAGCGCGTCCGACGGCACGCCCTGCGCGACCAACGTCGCGACGCGCCGCAGCGCCGCCTGCTCGTCGGTGAGCACCGCTCGCGCCTCTTGAGACTCGGCGTTGACGATCGCCGTCGCTACGAGCTCGGTGAAGTCTGTGAGTCGCGCCTCAATGTCTTCAGGGAGAGGCTCGTGCCGTGGCGTGAGGGCCACCATCGCGCCCCACAGACGTGTCTCGACCACAATCGGGCTCGCGACGGCCGAGTGCATGCCCGCGCGACGAGCGGCAGCAGCAATCTCCCCGGACACATGCGCATAGTCGGCCACGCGGGCGGCGCGGCCGGTCTGCCGAACGGCTGCAATCACACCCGCGCTGTCCAGCGGCCAGTGCGATCCGGTCGGAAACGGACCGCGATCGCACTCGCTGAAGCCGCCGACTACGACAGCGCCGTCCGGCTCGTAGCGGACCAGCCTGACGTGCGGGACGTCGAGGAGGTGGGCGACCTGCTCTGTTGCGACGGCAAAGAGCCGCTCGGGAGACGACTCGCGCGCAACGAGCATCGTGACCTGCCGCAGCGCGGCTTGCTCGCTCGCGAGCTCGCGTGCGCGCCGTTCCGCGCGCTCGAGCGACTTGACGCGTGCGGTCGTGGCACCGCGCGAGCCCGGTCGGCGGACGAGATACGCCTCGCCACGACCCAGCGGCTCCGCCACGGCCGTGGACCCATCGTCGAGGACGATCTCGCCGCCGTCCCGCGGAACGTCGAGCGGCGTCCGGTGCCTCGGCACGTCGCCCTCGAGCAGGTAGCCATCGCGGGTGAACAGTAGATCGGTGCTTCGCGTCATGAGATCGGAATAGCGACGTCTCAGCCGGGCGTCCTGGTCGCGCCGGGAATCCAGGAGACACCGCTCCGTCGTCGTGGCCGCAGTAGTCACGAGCTCCAGGCTTCGAGGGTGGGCGATCCTCCAGGGGCTCGATAGGTCAATGCTCCCGACGAGTCGACCCGACACCGGGTCGTGTATAGGAGCGCCGGAGCAGACCCATTCGCGGTGGTGGCGGCTGAAGTGCTCGAAGGCGAACACCTGCACCGGGTGATCTGTGGCCAAGGCTGTACCGACGCCGTTGGTGCCGTTGACCGTTTCGGTGCACCGAGCGCCCTCCACGAGATTCATTTCGGCAGCCCGCGCCTTCAGCCACTCCGGGCCACCCAGGTACAGGGTGAGCCCAGACGGATCGGTCACCTGGACCACGCTGTTGGACTCCTCGGCCAGCATCTGGAGTGGCTCCACGAGCACGTGCCTGAGCAAACCAAGCGGATGCTCGAGCCAGCGCTCCCGAGTCTCGGACGGGTCCGCCTCGATCGAGGGCAGCACGTCGACCGGCTCGAGGCCCGTGGCAAGCACTCGCCGCCACGACTCGACGATCATCGGCCGCATTCCTGCCGTCGCCTGTGGTGGAAGCTCAGGGCCGAGCGCGCCCTCGCCGAGTAAACGGTCCCAGCTCCTCTGAATCTGCCGAGCACGCGCGAGCAGGTCGGTCCCCGCTTCGACAGCCACCCACGGCGACGGCATAGCCCTGACGACCATACTCCTGCGGCCCACGTTCCGGCCAGCGACCCTGTCGGCGTTCAGATCGGTGGTGGGCAGTTCGCCTTCCCCCGCGGCCTTAGCCTAGTTCCGCCGATTCTGCTGCGGAATATTCTCGCCGAGACGGACGTCGATCCGTTTCACTGTCAACGCCACCTTCGCGCTCTCCGACGCCGACTCGATCGCATGCGAGCGCTCGGCCTGGTAGCCGTCCTCTGTGGAGAGCCGGACGCATGGTCGCCTCAAGAGTGGCCGCTCTCCCCACGACACTCGGAATCGATCGCGCGGCGGGTGCGATCATCCCTCCACAGGCACTCGTGAATCAGCGACACGGCCATGGAGCCCTCACCCATCAGCAGCGAGAACCGCCCGGTCGTCCTCGACCGCGAAGATGGCTGGCCGCCGCTGGGGCGCCGAGGCGATGCTGGGCTGGGGCTCACACGGCGGACTGTTGCGGAGCGATGCGCGCGGCCGGCATCAGATCGGACTGGAAGCGGGTCAGCAGCGTCGCGCCCAATCCGCCGGCACCGATCACGACGTAGAGCACGGTCGCGACCGTGTCGTCGGTGAAGGCGAGCACGAACGGCGCGATGATCAGGACGATCGTCGCGGCGATGTCCGCGATGCCGTGCAGGACCGGCGGCAGGATCCGAATGATGCCGGTTGACCAGTTCGTGCCGATCGCCAGCAGGGTTGCGGCGCCGCCCAGGACGAGCATCAGCACGGTTGCGGTGTCGTCGTGGAAGTCAACCGCGAGCGGCACCGCGATCAGGGCTGCCGCGAGGAGGTAGTCGAGCGCCCCGTGCACACGCGGCGAGATCGGGCCGCGCCGCAGGAAGCGGAGCAGATAGTGCATGCGTGTCCTTTCCGATGGTTGGTACGAACGAAGCGAACCGCACGCTCGGGGAGCCATCAAGACGCGCCGGCGATCGCGTGATCGCCGGCGCCGGATCGAGGCTCACGACTTGCACCGAGTGGACGTGCGCCGATGTCATTCGCCCAGACGTCGATGTTGGTCGCGAGGTACCGAGGGGAACGGGAGGTCGATGCGCTCAGCGACCCGCGGCCCGCGAGCCCTCGATTCGGTTGCACGGCTCAGGCGCGATCGCTGAGCTGCGCGCGCAGCGTCCACTGCTGGTGCTCGAGCGCGCGCACGACGTCGATCAGCACGTCCTGCGAGACCGCGTCGCGCTCGGCGATTCGGTCCATTCGCTCGCGCGCGGTCTCGCTGACCTGCGCGATCCGGTCCGTGATGGCCCGTACCACGGCGTGGCTCTCGGTCGCCTCGGCCGCGACCGGCGACAGCGGTGATCCGGCCGTGACGGCCCGAGCTTGCCCGTCCGGCACATACCCGAGCGCGACCGCGCGCTCGGCGACCACGTCGGCGAGATCGCGCCAGGACGCGACGAGCTCGTCGAGTTGTTCGTGCACCGGCCGGAAGGCGTGTCCGATCACGGCCCAGTGCAGCTGCTTGCCGAGCAGCGACAGGTCGACGAGCTCTTGCATCGTGGATTGGAGCTCGTGAGCGATCGCCTCCCGTTCGTGCGGCTCGGCCAGCGCCGGCAGATGACTTGAGGTTGCGGGTGACGCCATGGTCGTTCTCCTTGGTCGGGTCCAGCTAGGCGCGCGGCATCTCCAACCGCCACGCCCCGGTGAGGTGCACCACGTGGCGGTCTGGGAGCGCTACGGCAATGAGCGCGATCTGGTCGCAGACCGGGCAGCGAAGGACCGTTCCGGCGCCCAGGTACACGCGGTGCGCGGCGACGGGACGCTCCGTGCCGCATGACTGGCACGTGTGCGGCGCGGCGGTCATCTCCGCGCCGAACAGCTCTTGCAGGAGACCGCCCAGCGCGTTGCCGTCCAGCCATCGCGGGTCTTCGCTCATCTCATCCTCCGGTGGCACCGAATCGCTCGAGGTGGATCGCGGCGGTGTCGTGGCCGAGGCCGACGAGCAGGTCGGCGGCTCGCTCGACAAAGGCCGTCGGCCCGCAGATGAAGATTCGTGGCCGTTGCGACGGTTCCGGGCCGACATGGCTGAGCACGTCCGCGTCGATCCTGCGCGCGAAGCCCGACCAGCCGGCGGGCGACTCGCGCGTGAATGTCTCATGCACGGCGAGCCCGTCGCCGGCGGCAAGCCGTGCCAGCTCGTCGCGGTACAGGACGTCGTCGCTGGACCGCGCGGACACCAGCAGCCGCGTGTCGATGGTGCTCGAGCGCGCCGCACGGTGGCGCACCATCGCCATCAGTGGCACGAGCCCGGATCCCCCGGCGACGAGCAGCAGCGGACCGCCGTCCTGGCTGCGCCAGACGAAGTACCCGCCGATCGGGCCGCGCAGCTCCAGCTCATCTCCGGCACCGAGCTCGTCGGTCAGATACGGCGAGACCTCGCCGTCCTCGAGTCGTTCGACCGTCAGCGCGAGCGTTGCATCCTCCGGCGCCGAGGCGATCGAGTACGAGCGCTGTGCCTGGTAGCCGTCCTCGGCGGTCAGACGCACGTCGACGTGCTGGCCGGCGGCGTGTCCGGGCCAGCCGGGCACGTCGAGGACCAGCGTCTTCGCGCGGGGCGTCTCGACGATCACGTCGGTGACGGCGGCGAGTCGCCACGCGATCCGGGCCGGCGTCACGATCAGTCCCCCCAATAGCGCTGCTCTTTCCAGGGATCGCCGTAGTTGTGGTAGCCGTAGGCCTCCCAGAAGCCGGGCTCGTCGTCGTCGCGCAGCTCGAGGCCGCGGACCCACTTCGCGCTCTTCCAGAAGTACAGATGCGGGACCAGCAGCCGCGCCGGGCCGCCGTGCTCGGGCTCGAGCGGCTCGCCCCCGTACTCGTAGGCGATCCAGGCCCGGCCGCCGGTCAGATCCTCGAGCGGCAGGTTGGTCGCATAGCCGCCGTCACACCACGCGGTGACGTAGCCGGCCTCGGTGTCGACGCCTTCGAGCAATGTGTCGACCGACACCCCGGCCCAGGTGGTGTCGAGCTTGGACCACTTGGTGACGCAGTGGATGTCGACGGTGACCGTTTCCCGCGGCAGCGCGACGAACTCCTCCCACGGCCACGACACCGGCTTCTCCACGGCGCCATTGATCGTCAAGCTCCACTCATCAAGCGGCGTGCGCGGCGTCGGTCCGGCCGACAGCACCGGAAAGTCGCGTGTGACGTACTGCCCCGGCGGCACGCGTGCGGGCTCGACATCTACCCGGCGGCCGCGGAAGCCTCGTGAGAACGGTGGCATCGGTCGAGCTTGGCCGCGTATCGGTCGACCGGCAAGCAGAGTTGGCGATCAACCGATGCGCGATCGCGCTGGACTAATGCCGCCGTACGACCGACCGTGAGCGGACACGAGATGAGCCCTATCCAGCTTTACAACACGCGCACGCGCGCGAGGCAGCCGCTCGTTCCCGCGGATCCGTCAGGCCGGGTCGGGCTGTTCGTCTGCGGGCCAACGGTCATGTACGCGCGCGCCAGCGGCCACTTCGATCAGGTCATCAGCCAGCCGACGCGCAACTGGTCGTCTCGACGAAAGCGCATCCGACCAAAGGAGGGAACATGAGCGTCGCCGAGATCCTCGGAACGCATCGGCGTCCACTCATCGCCGACGTCGCCACGCTCGCGGCGTGCATCGACGAGTGCGCCGCGTGCGCCGCGACGTGCACGATCTGCGCCGACGCGTGCCTCGCCGAGCCCGATATTGAAGCGCTGGCTCGCTGCATCCGGCTCTGCCTCGACTGCGCCGACGCGTGCGTTGACGCCGGGCGCATCCTCAGCCGCCAGACCGACCCTGATGCGGACACGCAGCTCACGGCGCTCGAGGCATGCCTGGCCGCGTGCCGCGCCTGCGCCGCCGAGTGCGAGCGTCACGCGCATCACCATGAGCACTGCCGTCTGTCCGCCGAGGAGTGCCGCCGGTGCGAGCTCGCCTGCGATGACCTGCTCGCGGCCCTTGGCGGCGCGTGACGGTCAACCTGACGCGTCACGGCTGGCTGGACTGCCGGACGATCAGCGTGGGGCGGTTGGCGTGGTGCACGATCGCGCTCGAGACGCTCCCCAGAAGCATCGGTCGCAGACCGGTCAGTCCGCGGGATCCCATCACGATGGTGGCGGCATCGTGGCGATCGGCGATCTCGACGATCGTCTTCCACACCGGTCCGGTGGCCTCGACGGCGACCGGCTCGGCGTGAAGGCTGGCCTGTTGCGCGATGCGAACGCCGTCGCAGGCGATGCGCTCGCCGAGGTCGGCGTCGGTGAGATCGACTTCGACGACGTCGAACCTGCCGTTGGTCGCGCCGGCGGATGCGGAGCTGCCCAGTGCGGCCGTCGGTTGCCACACGGTCACGACCAGCGCATCGCGGCCGCTCAGCAGGCGCCCAGCGTGCTCGATCGCGTGCTTGGCATCCTCGGATCCGTCGTAGCACAGCAGCAGCGGCCCGTCGGCGCTGCGAGTGTGCCCAGCGGGGTCGACTGCGAACGTGGTGACCGGCAGGCGGAAGTGGTTCTCGACGTGCTCGATGAGCCGGCGCTCCTGCCAGTTGGCGTGCTCTGAGACGTGCAGGGCGATCAGGATGTGACCGGGCTCGAACGCCGTGACTGCGTCCGCGATGACCGTCACGACGCTTCCGCGGGCAGCCGCGCCGCCCGCATCCGCGCCGATCGCGTGCATGTGGCTCAGGACCGTGTCGAGGCGCTCGTCGGCGTAGTGCCGGAATCGATCCACGTCATCGGCGAGCCAGGCCAGTCTTCCCGGGAGCGTCGGCGTGAGGACATACACCTCGGTCGCGGCGTCGATGATCGCGCGGACGACAGGCGGTAGCTCGTCGACGTCGGCGAGAGCCGCGTCAGAGACGAAAAGGAGCCGCTGGATCCCCGGGGTGGAGTTCGTCGCAGGCGCGTCGGACCCGACGCCGTTCGCGCTACTCATGATGCGCTCCTTTCGAGCGGATGTAGGGCACGAGGTAGCGGCCGCTGAGCGTGTTCGACGGCCACCAGAGGGGTTGCGAGAGATCGTGGAGTCGTCGCCGGCGCAGCCGCTGATGTGCTCAGCCGTCATGGGAAGTCCGTGGTCAGGGCCAGGAACTCCTGGCGGATCTGGTGGTCGTCGTCGGCGCGTCACGCCGGAGCGGCGCGAGGCGCCCCGGGCGGGATGCCGGTTGCATGGCGATGAAGCGTCGCGAGGGAATCACGCAGGATGCGGGACACGTGCATCTGCGAGACCCCGACGCGGTCGGCGATCTCCCTCTGGCGCAGATCGAGCTCGAACCGCATGCGTAGCACCGCGCGTGCGCGGCTGTCGAGCGATCTGACGAGGTGGTCGGCGAGCAGACGGTCGTCGACGGCGGCCAGCGCGGCGTCGGCGTCGCCGAGCAGGTCGAGGTGCGTCGAGCTCTCGCCGTCCTCGGCGGTCGGCGCGTCCAGCGATACCGCGTGCCGGCCGTCGGCGGCGGCGATCGCCTCCACGATGAGCTCCGGCCTGCGGTCGAGCGCCGTGGCGAGCTCGCTCACGGTCGGCTCGCGCCCCTGCGCGTTCCAGAGCCGCGCGCGCACTCGCACGAGCTGCAGCACGAGCTCCTGCATCGCGCGCGGCGGCCTGACCAGCCACGTCTGGTCCCGGAAGTGCCGACGAAGCTCGCCGAGAATCGTCGGGACCGCGTAGCTGGCGAACGGGGTGCCGCGGTCCGGATCCCAGAAGTCGATCGCCTTGACGAGTCCCAGCGACGCGACCTGCACGAGATCCTCGACCGGCTCTTGCGTGTGCCGGTAGCGGAACGCCAGGCTCCGGGCAAGCGGCAGGTACCGCGCAGCGAGCTCGCTGCGCGCGCGGCTGTCCCCGCGCCGGCGCAGCCGCTGGTCGTTCACGCCGCCCGCCCCAGCGCGGGCCGCGGCTTGGCGGCGTAGGTCACGGCCCGCAGGAACGCCTGGATGCTCAGGTGCTCCACGTCCGGACGGGTGACGACGGCGGACTCGAGCGTCGGCCCGACGCCGAGCAGCTCGATCAGACGGACGCCCGGCACCGCGTAGCGGTCGCCGACCGACCCGGGCAGCAGCGCGGCGCCGCCGCCGGCTGCCACCGCGAGCAGCACGGCCTCGACGCGCGGCTCGGCCGCCTCGACGAGCGCAGGCGCCACGCCGGCCGCGCGGCAGAGCGAGACCACGGCATCGTGCAGCGCCGGGTTCGCCGCGCGCTGGAGGACGATCAGGCGCTCGGGGTCGAGCTGCTCGAGCGCGACGGCGTCGTCGAATGCGCGAGCGTGCGCGGCGGGCAGCGCGACGATCAGCGGCTGGGTCTCGAGCGCCGTGACGCGCAGTCCCTTGGTCGCAGCGGGGAGCGAAACGACGGCGGCATCCACGGCGCCGTCGCGGACGCCCGCGATGAGGCCGAGCGGCGTGCCGGTCTCCAGCGCGATCTCGATACCCGCCGCCGCGGCGGCGAGGGCCTGGAGCGCGCGTGGCACGCTGGCGGGCAGCACGTCCGGCACGTAGCCCACGCGCAGCCGCGCGCGGTTGCGCTCGCTCGCGCTGCGTGCGGCGTGCTGCGCCGCTTCGGCGAACCGGAGCACGCGCCGCGCCTCGCCCAGCAGCGCCTTTCCGGGTTCGGTGAGGGAGACGCTTCGGTGCGTGCGGTCGAACAGCCGGACGCCGAGCTCCGCCTCGAGCTTGCGGATCTGCTCGCTGACCGCGGGCTGCGCCACGTACAGGCGCTCCGCGGCCCGCCGGAAGTGCAGTTCCTCCGCCACTGCCACGAAGTACCTGAGGTGTCGCAATTCCATGGACGGAACTGTCCCGGCCGCCGTGCCGACGCGCCATACCGCCTCGCCGGACAGGATTGTCCGGTTATCCCTCCCATTTCGCCGTCGACGCTCCGTCAGGATCACGGCATGCAGCGCTGCGTGCTGGTCGTCGACGACGACGCCGAGTTCCGTGAGCTCGCGTCCGAGCTCCTGCGCGGCGCCGGTCTGCGCGTGGCCGGCGGGGCCGGCACATTCGCCGCAGGCGCGGCAGCCGCCGAGGAGCTGCGCCCCGACGCCGCGCTGGTCGACGTCGGGCTGCCCGACGGCGACGGCCTCGAGCTCGCGCGGCGCATCGCCGCGCTGCCGTGGTCCCCGCGCGTCGTGATCACGTCCTCCGACGCCGACGCGGTCACGGACGACGCGGCGCGCGGCCTCGGAGCGGTCGGATTCCTGCCGAAGACCGAGCTCGCGAACGGGTCGCTGCGCGAGCTGCTCACAGGAGTACCGTAGGGTCGTGAGCGAGCCTTTGCGGATCGTGATCGGCGAAGACGACGTCCTCCTGCGCGAAGGCGTCGCGCGGCTGCTCGACGACGCGGGCATGGAGGTCGTTGCGCGCGCCGGCGACGCCGACGACTTCCTCCGCAAGACGCTCGCCCACCGTCCGGATGTCGCGGTCGTCGACGTCCAGATGCCGCCCCGCCACGAGGACGACGGGCTCCAGGCGGCGATGGCGCTGCGCGAGCGGCTCCCCGAGATCGGCGTGCTCGTGCTCTCGCAGTTCTACGAGGAGAGCTACGCGCTGAACCTCATCGGCGATCGCGCCCAGGGCGTGGGCTACCTCCTCAAGGAGCGCGTGGCCGACGTCGACGCGTTCGTCGACGCCGTGGAGCGCGTGGCGGCGGGCGGCAGCGCGCTCGACCCGGAGATCGTCGGCCGCATGCTCGGCCGGCGCCGCAGCCACGGGCCGCTGGACGACCTGACGCCGCGCGAGCGCGAGGTCCTGGCGGCGATGGCGGAGGGCAAGTCCAACCGCGGCATCGCCGAGTCGTTCGTGATCACCGACACCGCCGTCGAGAAGCACGTCACACGCATCTTCAACAAACTCGGCCTCGGGCAGTCGACCACCGCGCACCGGCGCGTGCTCGCCGTCCTGACGTACTTGCGCAACAGCCGTTAGGTGTAGGCCTCTTGCGCGCCGGCCGCGATGTCGGCTTGCCGCGCCGGGGCAACATCGAGTCGCTCACGGGCGAGAGCGGACGGCGATTGATCACCGCCGCGGCGGGGCTCAAGCTGCCGGCATGTCCCCCCGACGCTCCCTGGTGAACATCGTCGTCATCCGTTGCAGCGCCGGTCTGGCCCAGACGCTGCTGTAGCGTGCTGCTCGACTCCCTTCACAGCGTCGTGCCCGCTCAGGCCCTCGGCCCGGGCGCGCAGGAACACCTGCTCCAGGCGCGGCACATGCAGGCCCTCTCGTTCACCGTTCACATCCCGCTGGTGTGCTTCGGCATCGCGTTTCCGTTGATGGTCCTGCTCATGGAGTGGTGGGGCCAACGCAGCGGCGACCCGCTGTATCGGACGATCGCGCGTCGCTGGAGCCGGGTGATGATCGCTCTGTTCGCGGTCGGCGTGATCACGGGCACCGTTCTGAGCTTCGAGATGGGCGTGCTGTGGCCGAACTTCACGGCGACGTTCGGCGGCGTCTTCGGG
>CAVUFC010000012.1:0-108370 GCA_963740605.1 uncultured Solirubrobacteraceae bacterium
CCGCGGCCGAGAGCGCATACGCCGCGCTTGTGCGGCTCGTCGAGCAGGCACAGGCCGAGCGCGCCCCGTTCGTGCGGATGGCCGACCGCTATGCCGGCATCTTCCTGCCTATCACGCTCGTGGTCGCCGGTCTGGCGTGGGCGCTCAGCGGCGACCCGGTGCGGGCGCTGGCGGTCGTGGTCGTCGCGACGCCGTGCCCGCTTATCCTCGCCGCACCGATCGCGCTCGTCTCCGGCCTGTCACGCGCCGCGCGCAACGGCATCATCGTGAAGGGCGCCGGCGCGATCGAGACCCTCGGCGAGGCGCGCACCGTGCTCTTCGACAAGACCGGCACCTTGACGGTCGGCACTCCGGAAGTCCGAGAGATCATCACCCTCAACGGCCTGGCCAGAGGCGAAGTCCTGCGGCTCGCCGCGTCCGTCGACCGCCTCTCCGCCCACGTGCTCGGCGAGGCCCTCGTCCGCGCGGCCGAGGAATCCGCGCTTGACCTGACGATGCCCAGCGACGTGGACGAGGAGCCGGGCAGGGGATCGCCGGCACGGTCGACGGCCGTCGCATCGCCGTCGGCAGCCGCGCCTTCCTGCGCGCCCAGGGGTACGACCCCGACGCCGTCGCCGGCGCCTCGCTCGCCACCGGTCGCGGCTCCGGCGAGGCCCACGCGCTCGTCGGGATCGACGGCGACCCCGCCGGCGTGATCGTGATGGCCGACGAGTTGCGCCCCGACGCCGACAGCATCGTCGACCGCCTGCGCCGGGAGGGGCGTGCGCCACGTCGCGATGGTGTCCGGCGACCGCGCCTCGGTCGCACAGCGGATCGGCGACACGCTCGGCGTCGATCGCGTCTACGCCGAGCAGTCGCCCGAGGACAAGCTCGAGGTCGTCCGCACGCTGGGGAACGACCCGGCGCTGAGCCCCGTGATCATGGTCGGCGACGGCGTCAACGACGCGCCGGCGCTGGCGATTGCCGATCTCGGCATCGCGATGGGTGCCGCAGGCGCCACGGTCTCCTCCGAGACCGCCGACGCCGTCATCACCGTCGACCGCGTCGACCGCGTCGCCGACGCCGTCCACACTGGGCGCCGCGCGCTGTTCATCGCCCGCCAGAGCGTCCTCGCCGGCATGGGGCTGAGCATCGCCGCGATGGGCGTCGCGGCGGCCGGTTACCTTCAGCCCGTCGCCGGCGCGCTCTTCCAAGAGGTCGTCGACGTCGCGGTCATCCTCAATGCGCTGCGGGCATTGCGCGGATAGCTCATTCGACGACGCCGCCGCGGATGACGCGCGCGACCGTGACGCCGTGAGCGAACTGCGCGGCGTGCTCGCGGACGCGCGCCTCTGGCGATCACGACGGTGGTCAGCAGGATCTCGTTGCACTGCTCCATGCGCTGGTCGACCGCCTCGGTGGTTGCCGCGGCGCCCTGCACGGCGGCGACGTCGGGCCGGCGCAGGAGCTCGGCCTTGACGTCGTCGGCGGTCGGTCGGGCCGGCCGCTGGGGGACGACGGAATGCGGTTGACGAGCCCGGTTGCGTGCAGACGTGCTGCTGCCGGGGCATTGACGTATGCCAGGAAGCGCAGCGGGCTCGTGTCGATGGCGGTCACGGGCAGCGTCGTCGTCGCAAGCCGGAAGGTCGTTGGTCCAGTCGGGACCGGATGCCAGATCGGGCGCTGGTCGCCGAGCGCCTCGAGCCGTTCGCGCGCGGCTGCTGGAACCAGACGGTGCTGAGGGTGAGAACGTCGTTGCCATCGCTCGCTGGTCAACCGAGCGCCGACGGGCCCTGGAGCGGCCAGCCACTTGACCGCAATTTGACGACGCCACCTCGGCCCAGAACTAGCCGTCCAGAGACGTCGAAACAGCTCATTTGCAGGGTTCCTCGATGGAGCTAGGGGGACTCGAACCCCCGACCTCCTGGGTGCGATCCAGGCGCTCTCCCAACTGAGCTATAGCCCCGAGCGCGGCGAGCAGGGATTCCCGCCCGCTGGGTGAAGGAGCGATTGTAGCTGCCAGGATGGTGTACGCACGGCATCCTTTCCGTGTATTGGGGTAAAGCGATGGGCCTTCGTCACCTGAGCTTCAGAGCCCGCCTACGGCTGTTCTTCCTCGTCATCGTCGTGGTTCCGATGATCACGATGGCGGTCGTCCTCTACCAGCTGATCGTCGCCTCTGAGCAGAGCCAGACGGACGCGCGGCTGGCCGAGTCGCAGACGGTCGCCACCGGCGTGTACCAGGAGTCGACGGCGGAGGCCGGCCAGGTCGCGCAGGACATCGGGCGCGACCAGCAGCTCGCCGACGCGCTCGCCGCCGACGACAAGAACGCCGTCCAGGATCGGCTCGACACGTTGACCAGGCGCGCCGGCGCCGAGTACGTCGAGCTCAAGGTCGACGGGAAGGGCACGTATACGTCCGGCGAGACGCCGGCGGTCGCGTCGGCCACGCGCAGGCTGGTCGATCAGGACCACAAACCGACCGGGCGGATCACGGTCGCGATGCTCGCACCGAAGGAGTTCGCCCAGCAGATCGCGACCCTGACGGCCTCGGAGGTGGTCGTCGGGCAGGACGGCAACCAGCTCGCGACGACCAAGTCCGACGCCGCGGGCGTCAAGTTGCCCGACCGCGGCGCGCTCACGGTCGCCGGCGTCGACTACCGCGTCGCCTCGTTCAATGCCAACGCCGTCGACGGCAAGATCCAGGTCGCCCTGCTGATGCCGGATCGCGACTCGGCCGACCCGACGTCGAGGGCCTCGCTGGCGGCGCTGGCGGCGTTCCTCGGCTTCCTCGCGCTCGCGTTTGCCTTCGCCGTCGCCGTCTCCCGCCGCCTGCAGTCGGAGATCCAGCGCCTGCTGGTGGCTGCGCAGCGGCTCGGCAAGGGCGACTTCTCGGAGCGGGTCCCCACCGAGGGCAACGACGAGTTCGCCGCACTCGGGCACGAGTTCAACAACATGGCCGAGCAGCTGGAGGCGCGGCTCCAGGACCTCCAGCTCGAACGCGAGCGCCTCCAGGAGTCGATCCGCCGCGTCGGCCAGTCGGTCGCGGCCGGGCTCGATCGTGTCGGCGTCCTCGAGATCGTCGTCCAGACGGCGGTCGAGGGGGTCGAGGCGGCCGCCGGCCGCGCGACGATGCGCGGGCCGGACGACCGGCTGCAGGAGGTCGCCCGCACCGGCGAGCCGGAGTCGTTCCGGCGCGCGCTGCACGCCGCCGAGGCGGCCGTCATCGACGCCGGCGAGGTCGCGGAGATCCAGGTCGGCGGCGCCAGCGCGCTCGCGGCGCCGCTCGGCGCCACCGAGGGCGGCGATCAGGTCATCGGCATCGTCTCGGTCGCCCGCGGCGACCACGTCTTCACCGCCGCCGAGCGCGAGCTGTTCGCGTATCTGACCAACCAGGCGTCGGTCTCGGTCGAGAACGTCGATCTGCACGAAACCGTGCAGCGCCAGGCCGTCACCGACGAGCTCACCGGTCTGTTCAACCACCGGCGCTTCCAGGAGGTCATCTCCGCCGAGGTCGAGCGTGCGCGCCGCTACGGGCAGGAGATGGGCCTGATCATGCTCGACATCGACAACTTCAAGCAGGTCAACGACCGCTACGGTCATTTGCAGGGAGATCTCGTGCTCCGCGAGGTCGCGCGTGTGCTCCGCCAGTCCTCGCGCGAGATCGACGAGCCGGCCCGCTACGGCGGCGAGGAAATGGCCGTGGCGCTGCCGCAGACCGACCTCGAGGGCGCGTTCCAGTTCGCCGAGCGCGTGCGTCACTCGGTCGAGGCGCTCGACCTCCCGCTCCTCTCCGGCGACGGCACGCTGAAAGTCACGGCGTCGTTCGGTGTCGCCTCCCTGGCCTCCGCCAACCACGCCGACAAGGACGCCCTCGTGGCCGCCGCGGACTCCGCGCTGTACGAGGCGAAACGCGCCGGCAAGAACCGCACGGTGCGCGCGAACGGAGCCGTCCGGACGCGGCGGGGCGTCCACGGCGTCGCATCGGCCGAGTAGCCTGTTAGCTGAGGTATGGGACTCCTCGACGACGCAATTCGAGAGCACCTCGAGCTCAAGCGACGCCACGGGGCCGACCCTGACGAGGTCGCGCGGCAAGAGAACGAGGCGCTCGGAGAGACCCGCCGCGCCGAGTTCGCGCGCCCCGAGGGCGTCGAGGCGCCGGTCGAGTCCGCGGCCGACGAACCGCCGGCCGAAGAGGTCCCGGAGCCGGTCGCCGAGGCCGACCCCGACCCGGTGCCGGAGTTCGTTCCTGTCCGCGAGCCGGAGCCGGAGCCGGCGCCCGAGACTGCGGAGCACGAGCCGTTCGACATCGAGTCCGCGGAGCCGGCGCCCGAGCCCGCGCCAGAGCCCGCCGCCGAGCCGTGGCTGGACGAGGACCCGGACGAGGTCACCGCCGACGAGGCGCTCGACCACCCGCCGACCGGCGAGGAACCCGCTCCGAAGACCGATCCGGAGACCGGCGAAGACGTGCTGGAGGAGACGCCCGACTTCCTCCAGGAGACGCCCGAGCACGACCGGCTGTGGTTCGAGCAGCGTCCGCCGCGCGACTTCGACTGGGACAAGTAGCCGCCCTGGACACCTGTCCGCCGGGCGACGACCGCCCTTCAGCGGACGGCCCTATCGGCCGACATTAGGTGCGAGGCCGCCATCTCGGCGGTCCGCCTCAACGTCACTCCCGACAGAGGCGCCGGACCTAGGGCGGGGCGGTTCTCCTGCCCCGGAGCCCCACCCGCTCTCCGGCCGGCTCGCTCGACACGGGCCGCGCGGTTGCCGCCGCGCGGCCCGGAGCCGAGCGGGTGTCGCGGTTCGAGTTCCCCGAACCACGACACTTAGAACAGCGTCCGCATCGCGCCGATGACGATGTCGTCGTCATCGACCACGCCGATCAGCGGCCACTTGTCGAACGCCGTGCACGGGTGTGAGATGCCGCAGACGATCGTGTCGCCGACCGCCAGCACGCCGGCGGGGTCGCGGAGGTAGGCGTGCTGGTCGTTCAGCGCCTCGACCACCACGCCTTGCGGGCGCCGCACCACCGGCAGCCCGAGGTCGTAGGGGGCGTCGCGCTTGCCGAAGCCCGCGATGGCCAGCCCCGGCTCCGGGCAGGACAGCACGCGCGCCCACAGCTCGAGCGCGGCCTGCAGGCCTGCCAGCGGCGACGACTCCGCGTAGATGCCGTCGTCGTGCGTGACGTAGCAGCCGGCACGCAGCACGACCCGGACCGGCCGTGACAGCCCGCTGAACCGCAGGCGCTCCACGACGTGGTCGAAGAACGCGCTGCCGCCGGCGGTGGCGATGATCTCGTCGACCTCGGCGAACGCCCCGCGGGCGTCGAGCGCCTCGACGAGCTCGCGCATCCGGTCCACGAACGGATCGACCGCTTCCTCGGGCAGCGTGCCCTCGAAGCCCTCGACGCCGGCCAGCACGAGCCACTGCGCGCCCGCCACGGCATCCGCCACGGTAAGGGCCTGCTCAAGCGTGCGGCAGCCCGCCCGCGGCCCGCCGAGCTCGATCAGCACGCGCAGCGGTCGCTCTACCCCCGCCGCCAGCGCGTGGACGCCTTCGATCGAGTCGACGAGGCAGTACGCCTCGATGTCCGCCCGCTCGCGCTCGAACCACGCGATCTCCGGCGCACCCACCAGTTCGTTGGCGAGGATCACGCGCTGCGCGCCCGCTTCCCGCATGACCGCGAACTGCGGCACGGTCGCCGCGGTCATGCCCCACGAGCCCGCCTCCAGTTGACGGCTGAACAGCGCCGGTGCCATCGTCGTCTTGCCGTGTGGCGCCAAGGAGACGCCACGGTCGTCGCACCAGCGCTGCATCAGCGCGAGGTTGTGCGCGACAGCGCTCTCGCGCAGCACCAGCACCGGCAGCGGGATCTCGGCGAGGGGGCGTCCGATGCCCGTGGCCCACGGATCGCTTGACGTCAGCTGTTCCATACGCTTAGCATCGAGTTGGGAAAGTTACCTAACCAGATTTGCGTACCCGACTGGAGGGACGGGCTGCGCGGAGAGGGGAGCGGCATGAGGCGATTGGCGATGGCGCTGGTTATGGCAGGGCTCCTCGCGTTCGGCGTGGCCGCCTGCGGCGGCACCGGCGACAGCGGCTCTTCCAGCGGCGGCGCACCTGCGGCCAAGGGCGAGAAGCTGGCGCCCGCCGACATCACGCTGTGGGTCGGCTTCACCGCGCGCGAGCTCGGCGTCATCAAGCACGCCGTCGCCGGGTTCGAGAAGGAGAACCCGCAGGTCAAGGTCAAGGTCGTCGGCGGTATCAACGACGACAAGATCATCGCTGCCAGCCGCGGTGGCAAGTCGCCCGACGTCGCCCAGTCCTTCTCCGCCGACAACGCCGGCGCATTCTGCGGCTCCGGCGCCTGGCTCGACCTCAAGCCGTACATGGACCGCGACGGGATCAGCGACAGCATCTTCCCGCCCGCACCGCGCTCGTACACGCAGTTCGACGGCACCCGCTGCTCGCTGCCGATGCTCGCCGACGCCTACGGCCTCTACTACAACGAGGACATGCTCAAGAAGGCGGGCCTGAGCGGACCGCCGAAGACGGCCTCCCAGCTCGTCGAGTACGCGAAGAAGCTGACCGTCAAGAACCCCGACGGATCACTGAAGGTCGTCGGCTTCAACCCGAACATGGGCTGGTACTCGAACACGCCGGCCAACTTCGGCCCGATGTTCGGCGGCAAGTGGGTCGACGAAGGCGGCAAGTCGACGCTCGGCAGCGACCCCGCCTGGGCGAAGCTCCTCAACTGGCAAAAGCAGCTGATCGACTGGTACGGATACAACAATCTCGTCAAGTTCCAGGCCGGTCTCGGCGATGAGTTCTCTTCCTCCAACGCGTTCGAGAAGGGCAAGCTCGCGATGAACGTCGACGGCGAGTGGCGCACCGCGTTCATCGCCGACGAGGCCAAGAACCTCAACTACGGCACCGCGCCGGTCCCGGTCGACGACAGCAATCAGGCGCTGTACGGCGGCGGCTACACGACCGGCAACATCATCGGCATCCCCAAGCGCGCCGCGCACCCCGAGCAGGGCTGGGCGCTGACCAAGTACCTGGCCACCGACGACGCGGCCCAGGTGCTGCTCTCCAACGAGCTGCGCAACGTCCCGACCACCGAGTCGTCGGCCAAGTCGCCCGGCCTCAAGCCGGACACGAAGTTCGAGACGTTCCTGAAGATCTTCGGGAACCAGAACACGACGACGACGCCGATCACGGCGGCCGGCAGCGCGCCGCAGGAGCTGTTCAACAGCTTCGTCGACAAGTGGCAGGCCGGGCGGGTGGATGATCTGCAGGCCGGCCTGACCGACCTCGACAAGCAGATCGACGCCCAGCTCGCCAACGCCAAGGGCGAACAGGTGCCGTGAGCGGGGAGAGCAAGCTTTCCCTTGCGAGTTCGCTTCGCGAACATCGCGGGAGGGTTGCCCGATGACGACGGCGGCGCCCAGGCGACGCTCGAAGAAGGCCGCCTGGCGCCGTCGCCGGACGGTCCTGGCGTTCATGAGCCCATGGATCGTCGGCTTCGGCTTCTTCATCGCGTATCCGCTGATCGCGACGGTCTACCTGTCGTTCACGCACTACGACCTGCTGCAACCGTCGCGCTGGATCGGGTTCGCCAACTACAAGTACATGTTCACGCAGGACAAGCAGATCTGGCCTGCCGTCTCGAACACGCTGTGGCTGGTCGCGATCATGGTTCCGCTGAAGGTGATGTTCGCGTTCGGCGTGGCGCTGATGCTGACGCGGGCACGGCGGGGGGTCGGGGTGTTCCGGACGATCTTCTACCTGCCCGCACTGGCGCCGACCGTCGCCGCGACGCTCGGCTTCGTGTACATCCTCAACCCCGCCACCGGACCGGTGAACGGCGCGCTGGGGCTCGTCGGGATCGACGGGCCGCTGTGGTTCAGCAGCCCGAGCTGGTCCAAGCCGGCGCTGACGCTGCTGCTGCTGTGGGGCGTCGGCAACACGATGATCATCTTCCTCGCAGCTCTCGTCGACGTGCCCAAGCACCTGCACGAGTCGGCGCAGCTCGACGGCGCCGGGCCGTGGCAGCGGATGCGCTGGGTGACGCTGCCGGCGATCAGCCCGGTGATCCTGTTCGCGGCGGTCATCGGGACGATCGAGGCGCTCCAGCTGTTCGACCAGGCGTACGTGGGGGCGACGATCGCGGCCGGCTCGGCGTCGAGCGCGGGTGACCCGTCGAACGACCTCGGCTTCCCCGAGGACTCGACGCTGTTCTACCCCGTGCTCCTGTACCAGCAGGGCTTCCGCTTCTTCAACATGGGCTACGCGGCAGCCATGGCTGTGCTGCTGCTGGTGGTCTCGTTCGCGATCACGATGATCATCATCCGTAACTCGCGGCGGTGGGTGCACTACGCCGGGGCGGGCCGATAAGTGGGCCCGTGCCGAGATTCGGGACGGGTCCACTAGTGGCCACCGAGACCGTCGCCCCGGTCGTCAAGTCGCCGCCCGTGCGGCGCCAGGTGCCGGCGCCCGTGCGGAGGCGCCGCTTCCTGATCGGCGTCGCCGAGCACAGCCTGCTGATCGTGGCCGCGATCGCCTTCGTCGCGCCGTTCGTGTTCATGGCGCTCACGTCGCTGATGACGACCGACCAGGCGCTCTCGCCGAAGCTGTGGCCGGAGCCGTTCCAGTGGAGCAACTACACCGACGTCTTCGACCAGGCGCCGATGTTCCGCTACGCGCTCAACACGGCGACCTACTCGGTGCTGGCGACGCTCGGGATGCTGGTCTCGAGCATCCCCGTCGCCTACGCGCTGGCGCTGCTGCAGTGGCGCGGGCGCAACGTCGCGTTCGTGCTCGTCCTCGTGTCGATGATGCTGCCGCCGCAGGTGACGATCGTGCCGATGTACGTGTTCTGGGCGAAGCTCAACCTGGTCGGCTCGCTCGCTCCGCTGATCATCCCGAACTGGTTCGGCGACGCGTTCTCGATCTTCCTGTTGCGCCAGTTCTTCATGACGATCCCTCAGCCGTATCTGGACTCGGCGCGCGTCGACGGCTGCGGCGAGCTCAGGATCTTGGTGTCGGTCGTGTGCCGGCTCGCGAAGCCGGCGATCGCCGCGGTCGCGCTGTTCATGTTCCTCCTCACGTTCAGCGACTTCTTCGGGCCGCTGCTGTACGCCGGCGACCAGGAGTCGCACTGGACGTTGTCGGTCGGCCTGGCGCAATTCCGCGTGCTGCACCAGGTGCAGTGGAACGTGACGATGGCGGCGACGATCCTCGTCCTGATCCCGGTCGTCGTCCTGTTCTTCTTCGCCCAGAAGGCGTTCGTCGAGGGCGTGACGTTGACGGGGGTGAAGGAGTGAAGGTCGCGGTCATCGGCGGCGGGTCGACGTACACGCCCGAGCTCGTGTCCGGGCTGTCGGCGCTGGCCGTCGACGAGCTCGTCCTGCACGACATCGACGGCGAGCGGCTCACCGTGGTCGGCGGTCTCGCGCAGCGGATGCTCGACCGCGTCGGCTTCGCCGGTGGGCTGACGCTCACCGGCGACCTCGATCCCGCGCTCGAGGGCGCCGACTTCGTGCTGCTGCAGATCCGCGTCGGTGGGCAGGCGGCGCGGCTGCAGGACGAGACGCGCCCGCTCACGTGCGGCTGCATCGGCCAGGAGACGACCGGGGCCGGCGGCTTCGCGAAGGCGATGCGGACGGTGCCGGTGGTGCTCGACATCGCCGAGCGCGTCAGCGAGCGCTCCGCCCCGGGCGCGTGGATCGTCGACTTCACGAACCCGGTCGGGATCGTCACCCGCGCGCTGCTCGACGCCGGCCACCGCGCGGTCGGCCTCTGCAACGTCGCGATCGGGCTGCAGCGGCACGCCGCGCGGCTGCTCGGCGTCGAGCCGGCCCGCGTGGTCGTCGACCAGGTCGGCCTCAATCACCTCACCTGGGTGCGGGCCGTGCACCTCGACGGCGCCGACGTGCTGCCCGCGCTGATGGCCTCCCACGGCGACGAGATCGCCGACGGCGCGGGCCTGCCGCGCCGGCTGCTCGACGAGCTCGGAGCCGTCCCGTCCTACTACCTGCACTACTTCTACGCGCACGACGCGGTGCTGGCGGAGCAGCAGGGCGGCGCCACACCCCGCGCGGCCGCGGTCGCGGAGATCGAGCGCGACCTCCTGGAGATGTATCGCGACCCGACGCTGGCGGAGAAGCCCGCGCTGCTCGAGCAGCGCGGCGGCGCGTTCTACAGCGAGGCGGCGGTCGGGCTCGTGCGCTCGCTCAGCTCCGGCGACGACGCGATCCACGAGGTCGACATGCGCAACGGCGGCACGCTCGCCGGCCTGGCGGACGACGACGTCGTCGAGGTGCCCGCGCGCGTCGGCCGCGACGGGCCCGTGGCGCTCGAGCAGGCGCCGCTCGCGCCGGAGCTGCTCGGGCTCGCCCAGCACGTCGCCGCCTACGAGCGACTGACCGCCGAGGCCGCCGTCACGCGCGACGAGGTGACGGCGCGCAAGGCGCTGCTTACGCATCCGCTGATCGGCCAGCACGAGATCGCCGCGGCGCTGTACGAGGCCATGCTGCCGGAGCCGGTGCGATGAGCGGGCAAAGCAAGCTTTGCCTTGCGAGTTCGCTTCGCGAACATCGCGGCAAGGGTGCCCCATGAGCGTCGTGTTCGCCGTCGACGGCGGCAACTCCAAGACCGACCTCGCGCTCGTGCGCGACGACGGCGCGGTGCTCGCGCTCGTCCGGGGTGGGATGAGCTCGCCGCACCACATCGGGCTCGACGGCTGCGTCGCGCTGCTGGAGGAGCTGCTCGACGAGGCGTGCGAGCAGGCCGGCGTCAGCGTGCCGGTGGCGGTTGGGCAGGTGCTCATGGCCGGCCTCGACTTCCCGACCGAGGAGCGCGCGCTGCACGACGCGCTCGCCGCGCACGGCTGGGCGGAGACGATCGCGGTCGGCAACGACACGTTCGCCGTGCTGCGCGCAGGCACCGAGCGCGGCTGGGGCGTCGCGGTGGTCTGCGGCGCCGGCATCAACTGCGTCGGCGTGGCGCCCGACGGCCGCCACGCCCGCTTCCCGGCGCTCGGCGTGATCAGCGGGGACTGGGGCGGCGGCTACGACGTCGGGCTCGCCGCGCTCAGCGCCGCCGCCCGCAGCGAGGACGGCCGCGGGCCGGTCACGCGGCTCGAGCAGGCCGTGCCTGCGTATTTCGGCAAGCGCACGCCGGGCGATCTGGCGGAGGCGATCCACCTCGGCGAGGTGCCGCAGCGGCGCATGGTCGAGCTCCCGCCGGTGGTGTTCGAAGCGGCGGCGACCGACCCGGTGGCGGCCGCGATCGTCGATCGCCTGGCGGACGAGGTGGTCGCGATGGCCGAGGTCGCGCTGCGCCGGCTCGACCTGCTCGGCGAGCCGGTTGAGGTGCTGTTGGGCGGGGGGATGTTCCAGCGCGCCGAGAGTGCGCTCGTCGACGCGATCCGCATCGCGCTGAGCGGCATCGGCGAGGCGATCACGGTCCGCTCCACCGCCGCCCCGCCGGTCGTCGGCGCCGCCCTTCTCGCGCTCGACCAGTTCGGCGCCCCGAGCGCGGCGCACGAGCGCGTGCGGCGCGAACTGTCAGTCCAGAGCGAGAGGCCGATCTATGGCTGAGGTCCGGTTCGAACAGGCGACGCGCATCTATCCGGGCACCGACGCGCCCGCCCTCGACGCGCTCGACCTCGACATCGCCGACGGCGAGCTGATGGTGCTGGTCGGGCCGTCGGGCTCCGGCAAGACCACCGCGCTGCGGATGCTCGCCGGGCTCGAGGAAGTCGACGCCGGCGCCGTCTACATCGGCGACCGCGATGTCAGCGACGACCCGCCGAAGAAGCGCGACGTCGCGATGGTGTTCCAGAACTACGCGCTGTACCCGTACCTCACGGTCGCCGACAACATGGGCTTCCCGCTACGGGTCTCGAAGGTGCCGAAGGCCCAGCGCCAGGCGCGCGTGCGCGAGGTCGCCGAGATGCTCGAACTGACGCCGTACCTGGAGCGCAAGCCGGGACAGCTGTCGGGCGGCCAGCGCCAGCGCGTCGCGATGGGGCGCGCGATCGTCCGCCAGCCGCAGGTGTACCTGATGGACGAGCCGCTCTCGAACCTCGACGCCCAGCTGCGCGTGCAGATGCGCGCCGACATCGCCTCGCTGCAGGGGCGCCTCGGCGTCACGACCGTGTACGTCACGCACGATCAGGCGGAGGCGATGACGCTCGGGCACCGCGTCGCGGTGCTGCGCGAAGCGACGCTGCAGCAGTGCGACACGCCGCGGGCGCTGTTCGACCGCCCGGTGAACACGTTCGTGGCCGGCTTCGTCGGCTCGCCCGCGATGAACCTCGTGACACTCCCCGTGACCGACGGCAAGGTGGCGTTCGGGACCGTGACGCTCGACGCAGTCAACGGGCGCGACGAGTTGATCTTCGGGGTCCGGCCAGAGGCGCTCCAACTTGCGGACGAGGGCCTGGACGCCGGCGTCGACGCGGTCGAAGAGCTCGGGCTCGACGCGTTCGTGTTCTGCACCGCGGAGCTGTCCGGCGGACCGGCGCGGCTCGTGGCACGGGTCGACACGCGGCACGCGCCCGCCCGCGGCGAGCGGGTGCGCGTGCGGCCGAGCCCGGACTACGAGCCCCACCTGTTCGCGGCAGACTCCGGCGACCGACTGTGAACCCACCCGCGACCCCGCCGCTGCTGCGCGACCTCAACGAGCGCACGGTCCTGGAGACGATCCGCGACCGCGCGCCGATCTCGCGTGCCGAGATCTCCCGTCACGTGGGGATCTCCAAACCGACGGTGTCGATGGCGCTGGCGGCGCTGCTCGAGGCGGGCCTGGTGCGTGAGGCCGACAACGACGCGGAGGGCCCGAAGTACGGCGCGACGTTCTTCGAGCCGGTCCCCGAGGCGGCGCTCGTGCTCGGGCTCGATCTGGGCGCGCGCTTTCTGCGCGGCGCGATCTGCGATCTGCGCGGGGAGGTGCGCGCGCGGCACGACGTCGAGCTGCCCGGTGCCGACGTGCAGGTCGTCCTCGACGCCGCGGCCAGCCTGCGGACGCGCCTGCTGAGGGCCGGCAACCTCCCGGCGGGGGCGCTCGACGGCGCAGTCGCGGGCGTGCCGGGCGTGATCGAGTCGCCGACCGGGCAGGTCGGCCTCGCGGGGAACATCCCGGGGCTGGAGGGGCTGCGGATCGGCCCGGCGCTGCAGGACCGGCTCGGCGTGCCGGTGACCGTCGAGAACGACGTCAGCCTCGCGGCCGTCGGCGAGCAGTGGCGCGGTATCGCGCACGGACTGGAGGACTTCGCGTTCCTGTCGATCGGCACCGGCCTCGGCTGCGGGCTCATGCTGCGCGGCGAGCTGCACCGTGGCCACCACGGCGCGGCCGGCGAGGTCGACTATGCGCTCGGCGGCGACCTCGAGCGCGAGAACGACCCGGCGGCCGTCGGCGTGTCGGCCTACGCCGCGCGGCTCACTGCCGAGGGTCGTCTGGCGACCACCCTGGAGCCGCCGTTCGACGTGCGCGCGATCTTCGCCGCCGCCCGGGCGGGCGATGAGCTGGCGCGCGCCGTGGTCGCCGAGGAGGCGCAGCGGATCGCCGCCCACATCGTCCCGATCGCGGCGGTGGTCGACGTCGCGCTCGTGGTCCTCGGCGGCGGCATCGGCACGAACGCCGACCTGCTGCTGGGGCCGATCCGCGCGCTGCTCGCCGAGCACTGCCCGTACCCGCCGCGCGTGGAGGTCTCGAGCCTCGGCGACGCCGCGGTGCTGACCGGCGCGCTGGCGGTCGGCCTGCGCGCCGCGCTCGACAACGTGTTCGTCAACCGCGTCAGGACAGCACGCCGGCCCTGACGCCGCCGGGGCGCGGGGCGTAGGCTGCGCCCATGCCCGGCACCGTGGTGTTCATCCCGGCCTGGAACGAGGAGAAGTCGCTGCCCGCGGTGCTCGCTGAGGCGCATGGCTCGCTCCCCGAGGCCGATCTGCTCGTCATCAACGACGGGTCGACCGACGCCACCGCCACGGTGGCGCGCGACGGCGGGGCCGACGTTGTGACGTTCGAGCAGAATCGCGGGCTGCGCGAGGGGATCGCGGAGGGCTACCGCCAGGCGCTCGTGCGCGGCTACGACTACTGCGGCCGGCTCGATGCCGACGGCCAGCACCCGGCCGAGGAGCTCAAGCGGATGCTCGAGCTGGTCCAGGCGGGCGAGTGCGACGTCGCGGTCGGATCGCGCTTCCTGCCCGGCTCGGGCAAGGACGGCGAGAAGTACAAGCCGCCGCCGGAGCGCGTGTTCGGCACCTCGCTGCTGCGGCTCCTGATGCGGCTGCGGCTCGGGCAGCCGATCTCCGACGGCACGAGCGGGCTGTACGCGGTCAACCGCGACGCCCTGGCGCTGCTCGCCGACCCGTACGTGTGCGAGGCGCCGGAGGTCGAGGCGCTGGTGCGCATCACCGACGCGAAGCTGCGGCTGATCGAGGTCCCCGTGCACATGCGCAAGCGCGAGCACGGCGAGTCGTCGTTCCGCGGTCGGCGCGCGGTCGAGCTCGTGGTCACGATCGGGCTGACGCTGTTTGCCGAGGAGCTCTTCCGGCGCCGCTACCTGCGGCGCCAGAAGAAGACCGGCGTCAAGAAGATCCTGCCGTCGCGCGGCTGATCGCCAGCGACGCGAGCACCAGCGCGGCCGTGCCCGCGATCTGCACGCGGCGCCCGAGCTGACGCGCGGGTTTCAGCGGCCACAGCACCGGCGTCGGCGCCGCCTGGTCGCCGGCGTCGTGCAGGAGGTGTGAGGCGAGCGCGCCGAACGTCGCCCACCCGTGCAGCGGACCGGCAGCCCGCCCCACCGCGGCGCCGGCGCCAAGCGCGGTGAGCAGGCTGTGCGTACGCGGCCGGGTGGCGAGTGCCGTGGTGTCGCGGACCTTCAGCGACCGCGCCGCCACGGCGTGGTCGATGTCGATCGCGAGAGCGGCCGCCACGGCCGTGGCGAACACCCGCGGTCCGGCCGGGCGCACCAGCGGGGCGACCACGAGCGACGCGATCAGTGCGTGCTGCAGCGGGTCGGTGTAGATCTGGACGCGCGAGGCCATCCACACAGAGTCTCGCCGATCAGGCAGCGCTGACGGCAGGGACCTCGACCGTCTCGGTCTGGTCGACCCGTCCGCACGGCAGCCACCGCACCGCGACCAGGAACGTCACGGCCATCACGCCCGCCATGACGTAGAAGATCGTCTGGCCGAGTGCGCGAACGCGAGCTGGACGTCGTGCACGAGCGTGCGCGACTGCGCGCCGTCTGCGTGAGGCCGGTCACTTCGCTGTAGCTCGCGCGCGGAGCCCGGTTGACGGCGTCCGTGCTCGCGGTCGCGGAAGATCTCCAGGCGCAGCAGCGGCTCTGCCGTCCGCAGCTCGACCGCCATGAACACGACCATCAGCGCCATTCCGAGCACGATGCAGGCCCAGGTCGCGACGGTGCCCCATCCCCACAGGCTCGACTCCTGCAGGCCGAGCACCGTCAGAGCCATCGCCGCGGTGACCAGCGCGGCCCCGCGGTAGTCGAGCTTCACCGGGTGGCGCTCGTCCGCGGGCTGCGCGACCCGGATCAGCACGAGCGCGACGATCGCGACCGGGACGTTGATCCAGAAGATCGATCGCCACGTCCACTCGGCGAGGTAGCCGCCGGCGATCGGGCCGATCGCGGTCAGGCCGCCTGCCATACCGAAGAAGATCGCCATCGCGCGGCCACGCTCGCGCAGCGGGAACGAGGCGACGACGATGCCGACCGCGGCCGGGAACATCAGCGCGGCCGCGACACCCTGCAGCGCCCGGAACGTGATGATCCACGCCTGCGCGATCCCGCTCGCCGGCGTGCCGCCACACAACGCGGAGGTGGCGGCGAACCCGATCACGCCGATGACGACCATGCGCCGCCGTCCGAGCACGTCGCCGAGCTTGCCGCCGAACGCGAACAGCGCCGACAGCGTCAGCAGGTAGCTGTTGATCACCCACTGCGATCCGGTCGCCGACAGGTCCAGCTCGCGCTGGATGTTCGGTATCGCGATCGCGACGATCGTCTGGTCGATGAACGTCATCGCGACCGCGAACACCATCGCGGCCAGCACCAGGTTCTTCCGCTCATGGGGCATGCGGGTGTTGCTCCTGTTCGTGTGCGAGGGTGCGAAGCACTTCCGTGAAGGCGCCTGCCAGGTCGGCATGATCGTCGGCGAGGAGGGACCGCATGTCCCTCAGCACGATCTCGCTCCCGCCGGAGCCGTCGGCGATCACTGCCAGCCGCAGGGGGATGTCCACCGCGGCCGCGGGATCGCGCGCGAGCAGCTTGGCGCCCGCCGCCGGGCTGCCGAACACGAGCGTCCAGGCGACCACCCCAGGGACGCCGGCGGCGGCCATGTCACGGCCGTGGTCGACTACGGCGTACTCGGTGATGCCGCGCGCCCGAAGCGAAGCGCGCACACCTGAGACCACCGCATCTGGCGGCGCGTCGACCCGGACACGCTCGTAGGCGCTCATATGGAAGCTGCGATCAAAACGCCGCCCGCGCTATGAGCCTAATGATCCGGATCGCGGCGGGTCAGCGCCTGCAGGTGCGCAACGGCGGTGTCGGGTCCAGGCATGGCGGCGAGCTCGGCGGCGACCCGCTGTGCGCCGGCGCGCAGTCGCCCGTCGCCGAGCAGCGTGCCGATGGCGCGCGCCAGCGTGGACCCCGTGGCCTGCCCCGGTGCGAGGCTCAGTCCCGCGCCGGCAGCGGCGACGCGCTCTGCGTTGTAGTGCTGGTCGGCGCCCTGGGGGAGCAGGAGCATCGGGAGGCCGTGAGCGAGCGCTCCGAGCATCGTCCCTGCGCCGCCATGGGCGATCACGGCATCGCAGCGCGGAAGCAGCTCCGCCTGCGGGACGAAGCGGTGAACGTGGACGTTGTCGGGCTGAGCGCCGAGCGCGGCGGGATCGCCGTCGGCACCGAGCGTGACGACGACGTCGACCGGGTGCGCGGAGAGGGCCTCGAGGACCACGCGGAAGGCGTCGAGGTCACGATTCCAAAGGGTGCCGAAGGTGACGTAGACCGTCGCGGGACGCAGGCCGGGGGCGCGCGCCGCGGGCAGCGGCGTCACGCGCACCGGAACCGCCGGCACGTCACGGATCGCGGCCAGCTGCAGCGCAGGCGGGCAGGGGTCGAAGTAGAGATGCTCGTAGAGCCCTCCGCGCGGATGCGGCGCAAGGCCCGCCGCACGCCAGTGCGGCGCAGCGGCTCGCCCGACCTGCGACGCGATCGTGGGCGCAAGCAACGGCCCGAAGCCGCTGGTCACATACGGCAGCCCGGCCGCGGTGGCCGCAATCGGCGCGGCCGGCTCGGCGACTTCATGGACGATCACATCCGGCGTCCAGCGCTCGATGATCGCGCTGAGGTCACGAAGGCGCGGCGCCAGTTCGACTCCGACGAACAGCTGCGTGAAGAACAGCGCGCGATGCTCCTCCGGGGCGAGCGCTCGGAGATCGGGGAGGTTCCGCACGAACGTCTCGCGAGCCTCAATGCCCGGCCCCGCCGAAAATGCCGCGAAGCCATGAGCTCGCGCATCCGACAGCGCTGGTTCGGCCGTCGCGAAGGCGACCTCGTGGCCGGCCGCCGCCGCAACCCGGGCAAGTGGCACCAGCGGATACAGGTGACCGGTCAGCGGTCGGCACGAAAACAGGACCCGCATCCGATCGATCATCACCGAATCGATGGAGGCGGGGGGAATCGAACCCCCACTTCAGCCTTGCAAAGGCCGCGTGCTCCCGTTACCACTACGCCCCCGGGAGGGGACGATTCTACGAAGGCTTGTGGAGCTGCCCGCGGATCGCGCCGGCGGGGAAGTCGCCGGTGTGGACGTTCACGTAGTACTTCTTCGGGTGCTTGGTGATCGCGCTGATCAACGACTTCTTCACGTTCTTGACCTTCGCCGAGACCGGCGCAGCGACGACGAGCATCGCGACCAGCGCCACGAGAACCAGCATGATGCGCATTTCCACTCCCCCTCATCGCTGGTACGGCGGAGGGGTTAACGCGCCGCGGAAGACTGCGGTTCGATCCGCTCCGCGACGGCTTCGGCGGTCGCGGCGTGGATGTCGACCGTGTCTTTGACGTCCTCGGCGTAGCCGCCCGCGAGCACGACGCAGACGCGGATGCCGTCGCCCCGCAGCCGGTCGAGCACCAACTCGTCGCGCGCCCGCAGCCCGGCCTTCGTGAGCGCGAGCTTGCCGAGCCGGTCGCCCTCCCACGGGTCGGCGCCGGCGAGGTAGAAGGCGAACTCGGCGTCGGCGCGCGGCAGCGCGAAGTCGAGCGCCTCGCTGAGCGCCTCCAGGTAGCGGTCGTCGCCGCTCCCGCTCGCGATGTCGACGTCGAGGTCGGACGGGATGCGCTGGAACGGGTAGTTGCGCGCGCCGTGCAGCGACAGCGTGAACGTGTCCGGATCCGGCCCCAGGAGGTCGGCCGTGCCGTCGCCCTGGTGCACGTCGCAGTCGACGATCAGCGCCCGCTTCACCGGGCCGTCGGCGCGCAGGCGCGACAGCGCGATCGCGACGTCGTTGAACACGCAGTACCCGCGCGCGAACGAGCGGCCGGCGTGGTGCGTCCCGCCGCCGAGGTTCATCCCGAGCCCGACGCCGAGCGCGAAGCGGGACGCGGCGATGGTCCCCGCCACCGAGCGGCGGCTGCGCTCGACGAGCTCGGGCGACCACGGCAGTCCGAGCCCGCGCGCCTCGCGCACGCTCAGGTTCCCGGTGCGGATCCGGCTCACCAGCTCCGGGTCGTGCACCGCGTCCAGCCACCGCCACGGCACCGACTCCGCCTCGTGCACCTCGTGGCCCGCGGCGACCATCCGCTCGCGCAGCAGCCCGTACTTCTCGATCGGGAAGTTGTGGCTCTCCGGGAGCGGGAAGCGCCAGCGGTCGTGCGTCCACACATGCATCAAACGAGAGCAACGCTAGCGTTGCGCCGGTGCGCACGTTCCCCGATGTCCCGGCCACCGTCGAGCGGCTGCTGTCCGGCGGCGAGCGCGAGCGGGTCGGCGTCGTGCTGCTCGACGCGTTCGGCCGCCGTTTCCTCGAGCGTCACGCCGACCATCCGTTCCTGCGCCGCCTGACCGTCACCGAGATCGCCACGCAGTTCCCGTCGACGACGACCGCGCATGTCACGACGATGCACACCGGGCGCCCCGTCGGCCAGCACGGGCTGTACGAGTGGAATGTCTACGAGCCTGCGCTCGATGCGGTCGTGATCCCGATCCTGCACGCGGGCTCGGCGGGCGGCGCACTCCCGATCGATCCGGCGACCTTCATCGACGGCCCCACGCTGTACGAGCGCCTGAATGTCCCGTCGACCGTGCTGCACCCGTCGTCGTTCTCGCCGTCGACGTACGACGGCGTGTTCACGGTCGGCGCGCGCCTGCAGCCGTACGCGACGTTCCGCGACGGCGTCGACGGCCTGTTCGACGCGCTCGAGCGCGGCGGCTCCGCGTACCTCTACTGGGACCGGATCGACATGATGGGTCATCTCCACGGTCCGGCGTCGCCGGAGTTCGACGCCGCGGCGATCGCGGCGCTCGACGCGCTCGAAGCCGGCCTGCGGGAGGTCCCCGGTGCGCTGCTGCTCGTCACCGCCGACCACGGCCAGGCGCGGTCGACCGCGCTCGCGTCGACTACCTCGACGAGCTGTGGCCGGAGCTGGCCGGCCTACTCGCCCAGCGCCCCGCGGGCTCGTCGCGCGACGTCTTCCTGCACACGCAGCCGGGCGCGGCGAGCGAGGTCGTCGCGGGGCTGCGCGAGCGGCTCGCCGACGTCTGCGTGCTCCCCGCCGACGGTCGCACCACGTGGCTGCGCCGGTTCGCCGGCAGGCCGCAGTCGTTTCTCGGCCACCACGGGGGCCTGCACCGCGACGAGGTCGACACCTGGGTCGGTGCGCTCGACTACTCGTAGACGACGAGGACGGGCCGCGGCCGCAGCCGCATCACCTCGGCCGGGCGCATGAGGTTCGTGTCTTCCTCGTAGAAGAGCTTGAAGCCGTGGTAGGCGTCGGGCGCCTGCTCGGTGAAGGCCTTGTACTTCGACTTCTTGTTCGGCTGGTCGCCGAAGCCGTCGACGTTGAGCACCAGCGCGAGTCCCTCGCGCTCCTTGAGCTCCGCCTCGGGAACCATGTCGTCGGTGAACTGGTGGATGACGAACAGCTTCTCGGGGAGCTTGTTGCGCGCCACCAGCTGCGACAGCCAGGCGGAGGTGGCGTTGACCTCGCGGGCGTCGACGTGCCCGATGATCTGCCCGGGGACCTCGCCGTCGCGGACGCGCCACTCGGGGTCGAGCGCGAGGCTGACGTCAGGCTCCTTGAGCCACTTCTCCAGCCGCGTGGACTCGGTGAAGAAGTCCGAGCGCCCGGGCTGGATGTCGAGCAGCAGCAGCGCCTTGGCCTTCCGCGCCGCCCGCAGGTAGCGGCGGATCACCGCGTCGGTCTGCCGCGCGCGGTACATCCCGTCGTCGCCCGGGTCGGCGTTGGCGATCACCGTGATCAGCTCGAGCGCGGGAAGCACGGGCTGATTCTTGCGCTCGTATGGCTTGGCCTGGCGCTCGAGCCGGCGCGTCGCCGCCTGCGGCGAGCCGATCCCGAGCGCGCCGAGCTCACGGCTCTGCGGGGCGCCGTAGTAGGCCACGACGCGGAACTCGGGGAGGATGCTGCGCCCACCGCGCGGCAGCTGCACTTCCGCCGGCGCCTTGTCTTCCGCGGCGGTCCGGTGCGTTTGATCGTCGCCTCCACCGCCGATCAGCACGACCGCCACGACGAGCGCTCCAGCCACTACCGCAAGCGCCGTCAGGCGGCGCCGAAGGTAGATATTCGAAGGCTGACTCACCGGGGCCGCGTACCCGTCGACTGGCAGGGGCAGGCATTATGTCGTCCTCATGGCTCTGGCGCGTGACGCACTGGAAACCTTTGCGCTTGCCCTGGTGGGCATACCGAGCCCGTCGGGTCAGGAGGGGGCGGTCGCCGCGCTCGTCGAGGCCGAGCTGAAGACGCTCGGGTACGACGTCGAGGTAGACGAGCTGGGCAACGTCATCGGCACGCTCGACGCCGGCCCCGGCCCGTGCGTGCTGTTCGACGCGCACATGGACACGGTCGGCGTCACGGATCCGTCGGCGTGGTCGTTCGACCCCGCCGGAGAGCTGCGCGACGGCCGCCTGTACGGCCGCGGCTCGATGGACATGAAGGGCCCGCTCGCCGCCCTGATCCACGGCGCCGCCGCAGCTGAGCTGAGCGGTGGGCGCGTCGTCGTCTCGGCCTCGATCGCCGAGGAGATGATCGAGGGGTTCGCGACCGTGGCGGTCGCCGAGCGTGTGCGCCCCGACGTGGCGGTGATCTGCGAGGCGACCCGGCGGCGCGTCGCGGTCGGCCAGCGCGGCCGCGCGGAGCTGATCGTCGAGGTCCAGGGCAAGCCCACGCACTCGTCGCGACCCGACCTCGGCGTCAACGCCGTCGAGGCGATGGCCGACGTGCTGCGCGCCGCCCGTGCGATCGAACTGCCCACCCATCCGGCCCTCGGCCCGGCGATCCTCGTCCCGACCGACATCGTCAGCCGCCCGTTCCCGGCGCTGTCGGTCGTGCCCGACCAGTGCGTCGTGACGTTCGACCGCCGCACGCTGCCGGGCGAGCGCGAGGAGGACGTCGTCGAGGCGCTGCGCGTCGCCGTCGAGGCCGCGGTCGCGCCGCACGGGGCGACCGGGACAGTGACGATCGGGCTCGACCGCTTCGACTCCTACTCGGGGGCGCCGGTCGCGGCGCCGAACTTCGCGGCGGCGTGGTTCATCGAGGCCGGCACCGCGCCCGCCAGCACCGCGCTCGCCGCGCTCGGGGCGAAACCGACCCACTGGGCGTTCTGCACGAACGGCAGCGGCACCGCTGCCCTCGGGATCCCCACGATCGGGTTCGGCCCCGGGGACGAGACGCTCGCCCACCGCGTCGACGAGTATCTGGAGCTCGACGAGCTCGAGGCCGGCGCGCGCGACTACGCGACGCTGGCGGCGGCATTGACGCGTGCCTGAGCGAAAGGCGTCTCCGCCCACCGGCGTCCGGCTTGTCACGAATCCTCTCGCGGTGCAGACGCCCCGCGTCTCCACCGCCCCCGCGCTGGAGTTCCACCGCTCCCTGCCCGGCTACGCGCCGACGCCGCTGGTCGAGGCGCCGACGGCGGCGCGCGCGCTCGGAGTCGAGCGGGTGCTGGTCAAGGACGAGTCGGGCCGGCTCGGGCTGCCGTCGTTCAAGATCCTCGGCGCGTCATGGGCGGCGCACCGGGCGCTCGCCGGGGAGCACACGCTGACCTGCGCCACCGACGGCAACCACGGCCGCGCCGTCGCCCGCGTCGCGCGCCTGCTCGGGCTGCAGGCGATCGTCTTCGTGCCCGCCGACATGATCGCGGCCCGCCGCGAGGCGATCGCCGCCGAGGGCGCGGAGGTGCGCGTCGTCAACGGCACCTACGACGAGGCCGTCGATCGTGCCGCGATGCTCGGCGGAGGCGACGTGCTGGTGGTCCAGGACACCGGCGAAGGCGACGTGCCGGCCTGGGTGATCGACGGCTATGGCACGATCGGCGCGGAGATCGACGTGGAGCCGGACCTCGTCGCCGTGCAGATCGGGGTGGGCTCGTTCGCGGCCGCGATGGTCCGCCGGTTCGCGGGCACGCGGATCATCGGCGTCGAGCCCGCCACGGCGGCGTGCGCGCTCGCCTCGATCGAGGCCGGCGCGCCCACCGAGGTCCCCGGGCCGCACGACTCGGTGATGGCGGGCCTCAACTGCGGCAACGTGGCGCCCTCCGCCTGGCCCGTGCTCAGCGGCGGGATCGAGGCGTTCGCGGCGATCGGCGACGCGCGCGCCCGCGAGGCCGTGCGCCTGCTCGCCGCCGACGGCATCATCGCCGGCGAGAGCGGCGCCGCCGGCCTCGCGGGACTCCTCGCGTTCACCCCCCAACTCGAGCTTCCGCCCTCGGTGCTGGTCGTCAACACCGAGGGCGCTACGGGGTCTTAGGCGCCGGTCAGGTAGCTGTTGCAGGCCGTCGGGTCGCCGTCCTGGAAGCCGGTGTTCCAGGCGTCCTCGCGCTGCTGCGGCGTCCCGTGGTGGCCGGGGCTGTCGGTGGCGAAGTCGCCGACCGCGAGCGCGGCGTCGAGCGCTTCCTGCACGTCCTCGTCGCTGACGCGCTGCTCCTTGTAGGCGCTGTTGGCCCAGGTGCCGGCGTAGCAGTCGGCCTGGAGCTCGAAGTTCATCTGCGGGACCTGGCCGCCGTACTGATCGAACAGGCCGAGCTCGTCCTGGATCTCATGGCCGTACTCGTGGGCGACGATATAGGCGACCGCGAAGTCGCCGACGGTCTTGCCGAAGCCCTGGGAGCTGCCGGGGAGCATCTGATTGAGCGCCCCGTCGTAGATGTCGGAGGCGAACTTCTGCGAGATGTAGATCGTGTCGTCGCCGGAGCAGTAGGCGGCGGCGTCGTCGCCGAGCCCGCTGCCGTCGTCGCAGGCGCCGGCGACGCGCTGCCCGGCCGGGATCCAGTCGTAGCTGACCCGCGGCGCGGCCAGGCCCGCGGCCTCGAACTGCTTCGTCCAGTAGGCGTCGACGTCCTTGGTCGCCGACGTGAGGAACTGGTCCATGGTCTGTGGCTGGGATGAGCCGTCGTCATAGGCCTGGGCGGTGCCGAGCAGCTGCGACGCACCGACGGCGCCCAGCAGCAGCGCGACCCCGGCCACAAGCCAGGCGCGTTTTCTTGAAGTCATGAGCGAGGACGATGCCCGCCGGACGGTCAGCACCGGATAAGCGCTAGATCGCGAACTGCGCCCAGAGGGGGCGGTGGTCGCTCATGTGGAAGCGCGTGTAGGCGAGGAACTGCGTCGGGGTCTTGGCCGCGAACACGTCCTTGAACACGGCGTTGTCGAAGTCGAACACGGCGATCTGCTCGAACTCGGTGGTCTCGGTCGGGAACAGCGCGACCTGGTCGTAGTGGTTGACGCCGCCCAGGCTGCTGCCGCCGACCTGGCTGACCGCGTGCTCCTCGGGCAGCCGCAGGCCACGGCGCGTGAGCTCGCGGAAGATCGGGTCGGACTTGTCGAGCATCGGGAGGTTGAAGTCCCCCAGCGGGATGATGTCCGGGACGTAGGCGTACTTGCTCTTGTGGCGCAGCTCGGCCCAGCGGGCGAGCGCGAACGTCTCCTGCGCGCGGCGCTGGATGTCCTCGGGACCGTCGCTGCCGAAGAACAGGTGCACGTTGAGCAACAGGAACCTGAACGCTCCGCGGGTGGCGAACGCGGCCATGTAGGGGCCGCGGTCAAAGCCCGGGAACGGCACCGTCGATCCCGGCGGCTTGATGTGCTTGAGGTCGCTCGGCGGGATGGCCAGTCGCCCGACCTTGTCGAGCAGCGTCACCTTGCGCGGGTCGTAGACGAACGCGCCGCGCTCGCGGTTGCCGGAGGCGTCGGAGAACAGGATCCGGCGGCTCTTCGGCAGCCGGTCCTTGATCGCCCGCAGGCCCATGAGGTTGTCGTTCGTCTCCTGCACGGCGACGAGGTCGAACCAGCTGATGACCTCGGCGAGCACGTCGTAGTCGGCGTCGCCGCGCTTCTGCAGGCCGAGGTTGGCGATGTTCCAGGTGGCCAGCAGCAGCTTGTCGGCGCTCCGCTTCGGGATCGCGCGCAGCCGCGCGTGCGCCCGCAGCGCCTTGATCTCACGCGCCGCGTCGACCGGGAAGTCGGTGTCCCACGCGGGCTTCGGGAACGGTGGCATCAGTTGGACCTCGCGAAGCCCCGGTCGAGCAGTCGCATCGCCTGCGTGCCCGGATCAGGCGAATCGAGCAGCACGACGCCGAGGCGGATCGGCCCGCGTCGCACCGTCGCCACGAGGCAGCGGCCGGCGGCGTCGGTGTAGCCGGTCTTGACGCCGGTCGTGCCCTTGTAGCCGGCCCGGAGCAGCGGGTTGTTGTTGTAGAGATAGAGCTTGTGGCCCTTGATCGGGAATCGCAGCGCCGCCGAGCGGCGCTTCACGATCCGGGCCAGCCGCGGCTCGCGCAGGACGGCGCGCGCCATCGCCGCCAGGTCGGGCGCGCACGAATGGTTGCCGCGGTCGACGATCCCGCTGACGGTCGTGAAGTGCGTGCAGACGAGGCCCATCGACGCCGCGCGCCGGTTCATCAGCGCGATGAAGCGCGCCTGGCTCCCGGCGGCCCGCAGCGACAGCGCGATCGCGGCGTCGTTGCCCGACGGCAGGAGCAGGCCGTGCAGCATCGTGTCGACGGCGATCTTGCGCCCGCGCGGCAGCAGGCCGACGCCCGATCCGGTGTACGCGAGCGCCTCCTTGGTGATCTTCACCCACGCGTTCGGGCCGACCCGGTCGACCACGACCAGCGCGGTCATCATCTTCGTCAGCGACGCGATCGGCAGCACGCGGTCGGGATGCCAGCGCCACAGCACGCGGCCGGTATCGACGTCGAACAGCAGCCCCGAGCGCGGCGGGTGCTTGAACGCGAGCGGCACCGCGTCGCGCGGGTCCTCCATCCGGACCGCGAGCGGCGAGGGAGCCGTGCCGCCGCCGGCCAGCGGCGCGGTGCTCGAATCCTGGAGCACGGCCGGCGGTGCCGCCGTGGTCGGCTTCGGCTTCGCGGGCTGGCCGGCACGGTCGGCGAGGAACAGCGTCGCCGCGACCGCCAGCACGATCACGGCCAGCACGACGCCCCCGCGACGCCGCCGGCGACGGCGACCTCCCTGCAGGAGCGTGTAGGGCATCAGCGGCGTTTGTTCGGAGGCTCTGTGAGTGCGCCCAGGATCCCGAAGGCCATAAGCGCCAAGACGATAAGGGACACGCCGGTCAACAGGTCAGGGCCGCTGCGCAACATCACGTACAGGGTCATGAAGCCGAAGCCGCAGACGAAGACCAGCGCGATCAGCGTCACCACGACTCTCATGTGAGCCCGATGCGGTCGGTCTGTCGGCGGCGCCTTCGCTCGCTGGCGAACACGTTGATCAGCAACAGCCCGAACAGGAAGCCGCCGATGTGCGCGAAGTAGGCGACGCCGCCACCGCCGCCCTGCGGCTGGAAGAGGTCGAAGTAGGCGAACAAGGCCTGCTGGATGATCCAGATTCCGAGGAAGAGGATCGCCGGTAGTTCGAGGATCGTGAAGAAGAAGATGATGAAGACGAGCGTCACAACGCGGGCGCGCGGGAACAGCACGAGGTAGCCGCCGAGGATGCCCGCCACCGCACCCGAGGCGCCGATGCTGGGCACCTCCGAGCCGGCCGAGAACGCGATCTGCAGGGCGTCCGCCGACAGACCGCCGAGGACGTAGAACACGATGAACTTGATCGGCCCCATCGAGTCCTCGACGTTGTTGCCGAAGATCCACAGGAACAGCATGTTGCCGCCGAGGTGGAGCAGGCCGCCGTGCATGAACATCGACGTGAACAGCGTCAGCCACGTCGGCGCGTCGGGCGTCGGGCAGCCCTGCGCCGTGACCTGCGTGCCCCAGTGCGTGACCTCGCGCGGGATCGTGCCGTACTCGTAGAGGTTGCAGACGTAGTCCGACGTGTCCGGCCCGTTGAGCGAGATCGTCCCGTGCTGGAAGAAGAAGTAGAAGAGCACGTTCGCGACGATCAGCGCGACCGTGACGATCGGGAAGTTCGCGGTCGGGATGTTGTCGCGGAGCGGGAACACTTAGCCCGGTGGATCCAGGCTCAGCCGGCGGCAGCGAGCGGGCCGACGCCCGGCCGCTCCTGCGCCACGTGCTCGTCTGCGTGGTAGGAAGACCGTACGAGCGGGCCGGCGGCGACGTGCTCGAAGCCGACCGCGAGCGCGGCCTGCTCGAGCGCGGTGAACTCCTCGGGCTCCCAGTAGCGCACGACCGGGAGGTGTTTCTCGGTCGGCCGCAGGTACTGCCCGACGGTGAGCACCTGGACGCCCTGCTCGCGCAGGTCGCCGAACGCGTCGACCATCTCCTCGTGCGTCTCCCCCAGCCCGACCATCAGGCCGGACTTCGTGGTGACCTCGTCGCCGCCCATCTCCTTCGCGTTACGGAGCACGCGCAGCGAGCGTTCCCAGCGCGAGCCGCGACGGGCCACCGGATACAGCCGCGGGACGACCTCGACGTTGTGGTTGAACACGTCCGGCCGCTCGGCGATCACCTTGGCGAGCGGCATCTCCTCGCCGCGGAAGTCGGGCGTCAGGCACTCGATCTTGCACCACGGCGCCTGCATGCGGATCGATCGGATCACGCCGACCCACGCCTGCGCGCCGTAGTCGGGCAGATCGTCGCGGTCGACGCTCGTCACCACCGCGTGGCGCAGGCCCATCTTCGCCACCGAGCGCGCGACGCGCAGCGGCTCGAGCGGGTCGTGGAACGTCGGCTTGCCGGTCTTGACGTTGCAGAAGCCGCAGCGGCGCGTGCAGGTGTCGCCGAGGATCATGAACGTGGCGGTGCCACGCTCCCAGCAGTCGCCGACGTTCGGGCAGGCGGCCTCCTGGCAGACCGTGTGCAGGCCCTCGGAGCGGATCATCCGGTCCAGCTCGCGGTAGCGCTCGCCGCCCGGCGCGGGGACCTTGAACCAGCGCGGCTTGCGGCTGCGGAACGGCAGCGTCTCGGGCCCGAGGACCTTCAGGACGTCCATCCCACCGGGGTTGGCGCGAGACCGCGTGCTCACGTCCCGAAGGGTACCCAGTACTAGGGATCTCCCCGGTGCGACGCGCTTCGCCCGCCCGTACGGTCGCCGGCATGCATCGACTCATCCTCCCCCTCGCCCTCGCGGGTGTCGCGCTCGGAGCGCCGGGCGCGGCGACGGCCGCCGAGAACGTCGGTGTCGATCCTCAAGCCGTGTGGGGCTCGACGCCGCAGACCTGTCCGAGCGGCTGCACGATCGTGCAGGACGCGAACGCGAACGCCGCCGTCCGCATCCCCACCCTGGCCGGCGGCCGCGGCGTGATCACCAGCTGGCGGATCCGCGGCAGCGGCGGCAGCGCCCGGCTGCGCAGCGTCGCCGTGTCGGGTGGGAGCGTTGCCGCCCGCGGCGCGACCGCCTGGTCCCAGCTCGCCGACACCGACGCCACGCAGAGCTTCGTCGCAAGGCTCCCGGTCAGCAGCGGCGACGCGATCGGCGTCGACCTCGGCGCCGGTGCGACGATCGTCGGCGAGGTCTCTGCGTTCGGCGACATTGCGCTCGCGTTCCGGCCCGCCCTCGGCGACGCCGAGACGTCCCGGCCCGACGAGCAGATCGACGGCTACGTGGCCTACCAGGCCGTCGTCGAGCCGGACGCCGACGGCGACGGCCTCGGCGACGAGACGCAGGACGCCTGCGTGGCCTGCGACTCGCACTCGCCGCCGCCGCCGGCCTCCGACCCGTACGCAGCGATCCGCACGTCAGGGCCCAGCATCGGCCTGCCCGCGAGCGGCGCGCTGGCGAAGCGCGCCGTCGTGGTCACGGTCACCAATCCGTACGCGTTCGCCATCGAAGGCAAGCTGACACTCAAGCGCGGGCGCAAGGTCGTCGGGCGGGCGCGCGTGAAGCTGGCGGCGACTGGGACGCGCACGCTCAGGGTCAAGATCTCGCGTGCGCTGGCGCGCAAGAACACGCTCAAGCTCACCGCCACCGCGGTCATGAAGGGCCCGGTCGGCAAGGCCCGCACCACGCAGCACAAGCTCACGGCCGGCCGCCCGGCCCGCGGGGGCGGGGTCGACGGCAAGTACGGCGGCAAGGGCGTCAGCGCCGGCTGGACGATGGTCATCGGCCACGGCGTCGTGCAGAACTTCAACGGCACGATGACGCTCTACTGCACCAAGCAGAAGCAGCAGGAGACCGTCACGTTCGCGATGGTCGGCAGCGACCCGAAGCCGCACCTCGCCGCCGACGGCACGTTCGCCTGGGAGGCCACGAAGGACTACGGCTTTCAGAAGCTCAAGTTCTCCGGCCGCGTCTCCGGCGGCACCGTGACCGGCAAGATGATGGTCGAGGACCGTCCGCTCATTCCCCGCATCGACCCCGTTTCCGGCATGCCGCGGATTGTTCCCGAGTACTGCTTCGCCGGCGCGAAGTACACGCTCACCCGGAAGTAGCCGTCCACGAGCGCCAGCGCTCCGGTGCGATCGCGATCAGCGGCCCCTGTGGCCGCTGGTCGCGGTACTGCGGGTACTTGGCGGCCAGCACGTCGATGCCCGCCTCGCTGTTCGCGATCACCGCGGCGCCGTCTACACGCACCCACCACAGCCGGGTCCAGTCGTCCTCGTAGTGGTCGACGAGGAGGCTCGCGCTCCCGTGTGCGCGGACGTTCTCCAGCCGCTGTAGCGCGCGGGTCGCCTTCGGCTTGGCGTCGACCGCGGTGAAGATCTGGCCGTCGTGGAGCGCGAAGCAGACGGGCACGACGTGCGGCCGGCCGTCGGGCGTGACCGTCGCGAGCCGGCCGATCCGGGCTTGCGCGAGCCGCTCCTCAGCGATGGCGGGCGGCAAGCTCGGCATATTGCTCCACCAGCGGCAGCACCTCGTCGGCGCCGGCGTCGGGCAGTTGGAGCAGCGCCCGGTCGACTCCGGCCTCGGCGATCGCCGAGACGAACTCGTCGGTCGGGGTCGCGCCGAAGTAGGTGACCGGGAAGTGGCGGCCGGCGCGCTCGCGCAGCTCGGCGATCCGGCCCTTCAGCCAGTCGGGCTCGGCGAGGCGGTTCGGCATCCAGATGTCGCCGTAGCGGAGCACGCGGTCGAGCGCCTTCGGCGCGGTGCCGCCGACGAGGATCGGCGGGTGCGGCTTCTGGATCGGCTTCGGCCACGACCAGATCGGGTCGAAGTCGACGTGCTTGCCGTGGTACTCCGCTTCGTCCTCGGTCCAGATCGCCTTCATCGCCTCGATCCGCTCGCGCATCAGCCCGAAGCGCGTGTCGGGGTCGGTGCCGTGGTTGCGCATCTCCTCGCGGTTCCAGCCGGCGCCGACGCCGAACTCGAAGCGCCCGCCGGAGAGATGGTCGACGGAGGCGACCTCCTTGGCCGTGGTGATCGGGTCGCGTTCGATCACGAGGCAGATCCCGGTGCCGACCCGCAGCGTCTCGGTGGCCGTCGCCGCCGCCGCGCAGGCCACGAACGGGTCGAGCGTGTGCCAGTAGCGCTGGGGCAGCTCGCCGCCCGCCGGCGGCGGCGTGTCGCGGCTCACCGGGATGTGGGTGTGCTCGGCGAACAGCAGCGTGCTGAACCCGCCGTCCTCGGCGGCTCGTCCCAGCTGCGCCGGGTCGATCGCGTAGTCGGTCGGGAAGATCGTCAGGCCAAAGTTCATGTAATCAAGGCGCTCGCACGAGCTTGCGAGTGCGAGAAAGCCGCACTCGTTCTCTCCAGACGGTGTGGGGTCACGATCCGCTGCCGCAGCCCGTACCGCCGCGCGAACGCGTGCGCCGCGCGCTTGCGGAAGCAGGCGATGCCCTCATCCACGCCCTCGGCCCGCAGCGAGGTCATCCTGACGTCCGGCAGCCCGCAGGCGATCACGTCGTTGAACGGCGCCAGATCGTTGTCGACATTGACGGCGAAGCCGTGCATCGACACCCGGCGCGACACGTGGATGCCGATCGAGGCGATCTTGCGGTCCTCGACCCACACGCCGGTGTAGTCGCGGCCCTCGCGCGTGCCCGCGGGCACGCCGGCTTCCCGCAGCGCGGTGATGAGCGCCGCCTCCATGTGCTCCACGAAGGCGCGGACGTTCGGCACGTGCATGATCGGATAGCCGACCAGCTGGCCGGGTCCGTGGTAGGTCAGCTTGCCGCCGCGGTCGGTCTCGACGACGTCGATCGCGTCCGTTGCGGGCAGCTCTCCGGGCTCGGAGCGGCGGCCGGTCGTGTAGACGGGCGGGTGCTCGAGCAGCAGCAGCAGGTCGGGGAGCTCACCGGCGTGGACACGTTCGCGCAGGCGCTCCTGCACGGCGACGGCCTCGCGATAGTCGATGCGGCCGAGGTGGCAGGTCCAGAGCTCTCCCACGCCTCAGATCCTACGACCCAACGGCTCTCGCGCCGACGCGAGACTCCGTCAGTCTCGCGTCGACGTGAGGCGGGGGTCCGCCCGCCCCAGTCCCCCGGGGCGGGTGTCCGTCAGACCTTGCTCAAGTAGTCGGCCAACTCTCCAGCTTCTTTCGCAGTTCGTTCAAGAACTGCGCTGCGAGCGCTCCATCGAGGGCCCGATGGTCCCAGGACATGCACAGATAGGTCATCGGGCGGATGGCGATCGAGTCGTTGCCGAGCTCGTCGGTGACCACCACCGGACGCTTCACGACGGCCTCGGTGTCGAGAATCGCGACCTGCGGCTGGTTGATCACCGGTGTGGCGATGATCGAGCCATAGCCGCCGGGATTGGTGATCGTGAACGAGCCGCCACGGACCTCGTCCGGGGTGAGCTGGTTGCTCCGCCCGCGCTTCGCGAGGTCCTTGATCCGGCTGGCCAGGCCCTCGACCGAGAGTTCCTGGGCGTCGCGGATCACGGGCACGATCAGGCCGCCCTCGCCGAGCGACACGGCGATGCCCAGGTGGACGCCGTCGTAGGTCGTCACCTGGTCGTCCTCGAGCGTGGCGTTGAGCGCCGGGAACTCGCGCAGCGCCTCGATCGTGGCGCGCGCGATGTACGGCAGGTACGTGAAGCCGGTCTTGGCGCGGGCCGCCTCGATCCGGATCAGGTCGGCCTCGACGACCGTCGTGCACGTCGCCGCGGTCTGCAGCGACTGCAGCATGCGGGAGCCGATCGACTGCCGCATCCGCGACAGCGGCGCGGTGCCGCCTGCCGCCTCGACGGCGGCCGGAGGTGCCTCGAACCGCGGCTTGCGCGTCTTCGCCGGCGCCGGCTCGTCGGGCCGGTACGGGCTCTCGATGTGCATCGGCGGCTCCTCGGGAGCCGCCGTGGCGCCGTTCTCCAGGAACGCCAGCACATCCTGCTTGCGCACACGCCCGCCGCGCCCGGTGCCCTCGATCTGCTCGAGGTCGATCCCGTGCTCGGCCGCCATCCGCATGACCACCGGCGAGTACCGCCGCGGGCCGTCGCTCCGCGGCTCCGAGGTCTTCTCGGGGCCGGCGGAATCCGCGGCAGCGGATTCCGGCCCGGAATCGGCGCCAGCCGATTCCGCGACGTGCGGCTCCCCCGGCCTGGCGTCGGTGGCGATCCGCGCCAGCACGGTGCCGACGTCGACGGTCGTGCCGACCTCGACGATCACCTCCTGGACGCGGCCCGTGGCGGGCGCCTCGACGTCGGTGTCGATCTTGTCGGTCGAGATCGAAGCGATGATCTCGTCGGCCTGCACCCAGTCGCCGACCTGCTTCTTCCACTCGACGACGGTGCCCTCGGCGACCGACACCCCCATCTGGGGCATCGTGACGTCGATGAGCGTCTCAGTAGGCGAGGAGCTCACGGCACGCCTCCCTCACGTCGTCCACCTGCGGGAGCACCGCTTGCTCGAGCGCGGGTGAGAACGGGATCGGCACGTCCGGCGTGGCCACGCGGACGACTGGTCCGTCGAGGTCCTCCCACGCCTTCTCGGCGATCAGCGCCGCGACCTGCGCGCCGGCCGCGCACGTCATGTTCGCCTCATCGACGATCACGACCTTCGAGCACTTGCGGAGCGAAGCGAGGATCGCCTCCTCATCGAGCGGGACCAGTGAGCGCAGGTCGAGCACCTCGATCGAGGCGCCGTCGAGGTCGTCGGTCGCCTCGAGCGCGGTGTGCACCATCGCGCCGTACGCCATGACGACGAGGTCGGTGCCCTCGCGCGCGACACGTGCGGTGAACGGCGTCTCGTACGTGCCGTCGGCGACGTCGCCCTTCACGCGCCGGTACAGGTGCTTGTGCTCCATGAACACGACAGGGTTGGGGTCGCGCACGGCGGAGATCAGCAGGCCCTTCGCGTCCTCGGCCGTCGACGGGGCGACGACCTTCAGCCCGGGCGAGTGCATGAACCACGCCTCGGGGTTCTGCGAGTGGTACGGGCCGCCGGAGAAGCCGCCGCCGGAGGGCAGCCGCACGGTGATGTTCACCGACAGCCCCATCCGGTAGTACATCTTCCCGGCGACGTTGACGAGCTGGTCGAAGCCGCACGAGATGAAGTCGGCGAACTGCATCTCGGCGATCGGGCGCATGCCCTCGACCGCCGCGCCGATCGCGGTGCCGATGATCCCCGACTCGGCCAGCGGTGTGTCCATCACGCGCGTGGCGCCGAACTCGTCGATGAAGCCGTCGGTGACCTTGAAGGCGCCGCCGAAGACGCCGATGTCCTCGCCCATCACGAACACGCGCTCGTCGGCGCGCATCTCCTGGCGCATCCCGTCCGAGATGGCCTGCAAGTAGGTCATGTTCGGCATCGCCTAACCCTCCTTGGCGAAACCGGACCAAGGGGCCTCGCCGTCCTCGAGCAGCTGCGGCTCGTCGGCGAAGAGACGGTCGGTCGCGGAGTTCGGGTCGGGCACCGGCGAGGTCAGCGCCTGCTCGACGGCGGCGTCGATCGTGGCCTTCACCTCGTCGCGGACGGCCTGGACGTCGACGCCGACCGCCTCGAGTCGCCGCACCTGGCGGTCGATCGGGTCCTTCGCGCGCCACTCCTCGACCTGCTCCTTGGGCACGTACTTCATGTCGTCGTGCGCGGCGTGGCCGTGCATGCGCATGGTCACGGCCTCGATCAGCGTCGGGCCGTCGCCGGCAAGCGCGCGCTCGCGCGCCTTGCGCACGCCCTCGAACATCGCCTCGGCGTCGTTGCCGTCGACGCTCTCGCCCGGGAAGCCGTAGGCGGCGGCGCGCTCGACGGGGTTGACCGCGAACTGCACGTTCGTCGGGGTCGAGTACGCGTACTGGTTGTTCTCCAGCACGAAGATGATCGGGAGCTTCTGCACGCCGGCCCAGTTCATGGCCTCGTGGAAGTCACCGCGCGACGTCGACCCGTCGCCGAACCACGTCATCGCGACGCGCTGCTCGCCGCGCATCTTGAACGCCATCGCCAGCCCCGTCGCGATCAGCATCATGTCGGGGAGCATCGAGACCATGCCGACGCAGCCCTTCGTGCGGTCGCCGAAGTGCACATTGCCGTCGCGCCCGCTCGTGATGCCGTCCGCGCGGCCCATGTACTGGGCGAAGATGCGCGCAGGCTCGACGCCGCGGATGATGTGCGCCGCGAGGTCGCGGTGCAGGATGCAGAGCCGGTCGCGCGCGCCCATCGCCCACGTCGCTCCAGCCGACACGGCCTCTTGGCCGAAGCCGTCGTAGAAGGAGCCAGGGACCTTGCCCTGGCGGTAGAGCGTCATCGCGCGCTCCTCGATCCCGCGCATCATCAACATCGCGCGGAGAAGCCCGACCCTGTCTTCAGTCGTCAGGTGCTCGGATACGTCGGGCGGTACCGACTGCTGAGCCGTTTCCGTCGCCATCTGCCGTGCCTTCACCCTTTCCTCTGTCGGCGCGCGCCGGGATCACCGGACTGCGCCTTTGCCGCCGCCTTCCGGGATCTCCGATCGGGTGGCGTGTACACGGCGAACAGGGTAGGGCATGGGGGTTACGCTGGAGTCATCGTGGAGGTGGAGCGGGTCTGGCACCGGCGGCTCCGCTGGCGCTTGCGCGGCGCCTGGCAGTGGCCTGCCTTCATCGCGCTGACGTTGTTCGACGGCGTGGTGCTGACCGTGCTCCCGCCGTACGAGGGCGGTCCGCCGAACGTGTTCCCGGGCGTGCTCCTGGCCGCCTTCGTGAACCTGCTGGCGGTCGCCGTCGTCGCGCCGCTGCTCGGCCTCGCGTTGCGGCGCCGCCGGCCCGACCTCCCGCGCTTCATCGCGTCCGACTACGCGGGGACGTGGCTGCTGCTCGCGATCACGGCGGCGTTCGTCACCGGCGGGCTCGCGCATCGCTCGGAGGCGCGGGCCGAGAGCGCGCGCGAGAACGCGGTCGCGCGTGCAATGCACGACTACGTCGTCTCGTCAGCGCGCGAGTACGCGGCGGGGCTGAGCCACATCGACGCCATCAAGCTCGAGCCCGACCGCTACCGCACGTGCATCCCCGGGCGTGACGAACGGCACGCGCTGTGCCTGTTCGTCGCGACCGACCAGCACCCCCCGGGCGTGACGCGCGACACCTCCCAGGAGCCGAACTCGATCTTCCGCCGCCCGCCGGGGTGATCTCCGGCAACTGCGGCATTGAGGGAGCAGGATCGGCCGGTTCTCGGATCGAGTGTGAAGTTGTTCAGGCTCAGGCTGAAGAACTTCACACTCAACCGCGCGGGCGGCCCCTCGCCGCCCTACCCAGCTGCAGTTTGCGCCGGCGCTAAGGCGCGCGCGATGTCACGCCCTGGGCCGCGCCACGCCCGTCAACGCGGCGTCGGAGGCGAAAACCGTGGACGAATGTCCAGTTTCTGGGAGAGTGGATCAGGAGACTTTGCAGGCTCCGATGCACATGCGTGGCCTCATTCCCAGCCTAGGTGCCGGCGGGTCGCTGATCGCGGCGGCGCTGTGCGCCCTTGCCGTGTTCGGCGGGACGCTCGCGTTCCGCGGGGAGCCCGGCGGCACCGCCGACGCGAATGCCGGGGACGTCACGCTTCCGAGCCGTACTGTCCGAGCGCAGACATCTTCATCGGGCCTGGTGGAGGCTGTTCTGAGGCTCGCGACGGTCGGCCGGCAGCGGGCGCCCGTTGACCGGCCGGCAAGGCCCCACCGGCGGCGCCCGCAGACGACCGTCCCCCCCGGCCGCGAGCCCGTGCCGCCGGCGACGATCGCGCCCCGCCCGGCAGCGCCGGAGACGGCGCCGACCGCGCCGCGCCCCGCGGAGACCACCCCGGCACCCGACCACGTCGCCGGCACCGTGCAGCGCGCGGTCGCGCAGGTCCACGCCGTGGCCGACCCCGTGATCGAGCGCGTGCCGGACCCGGCCGGGCAGCACGCCGAGAGCCTCACGCAGACCGTCGACCAGGTCGCCCAGACGGTCGACGAGACGGTCACCGGCTTGCTGCCGTAGGCCCGCTGTCGATTTCGGGCTCGCCCGTTCGTCTTGGAGAGGACCGCGTACTCTCCGGCGAAGGAGGAACCCTCGATGAAGTACATGCTGCAGATCTACGGCAACCTCACGCGCGACCAGGTCGCGGCCATGTCCGACGACGAGCGCAATGCGCTCTACCAGGCATGGGGCGAGGTCAACCAGACGCCCGGCATCACGCCCGGCATGGAGCTCGCCGACCCGGCGACGGCGACCACGGTCCGCGTCAACGACGGCGAGACGCTCACCACCGACGGACCGTTCGTCGAGGTCAAGGAGGCGCTCGGCGGGTTTCTGCTCTTCGAGGCCGACGATCTCGATGCCGCGATCGAGCTCGCCGCGCGCATCCCGACCGCGCGGATGGGCGGCGCGATCGAGATCCGGCCGGTGGTGGAGCGCTGATCGAGCAGGTCTTCCGGGATCAGTGGGGCCGCATACTGGCCTCGCTGATCAGCTACTTCGGCGATTTCGACCTCGCCGAGGAGGCCGCGCAGGAGGCATTCGCCATCGCCGCGCAGCGCTGGCCCGTCGACGGGACACCGGACAACCCCGCCGCCTGGCTCGCCCGCACGGGGCGCAACGTCGCCATCGATCGCATCCGCCGCGAGCGGACGCTGCAGGCGAAGACGAAGCTGCTCGAACGCCCGGAGGCCGTCGAGGACGAGATGGACGACAACCGGTTCCCAGACGAGCGGCTCGAGCTGATCTTCACCTGCTGCCATCCGTCGCTCTCGACGGAGGCTCAGGTGGCGATGACGCTGCGCGCGCTCGGCGGGCTCACCACCGACGAGATCGCCCGCGCATTCCTCGTCCCCGAGGCGACGATGGCGCAGCGGCTCGTGCGCGCGAAGAAGAAGATCAAGGAGGCGGGGATCCCGTTCCGGACCCCGCCCGCGCACCGGCTGCCCGACCGGCTCGCCGCCGTGCTCGCCGTCGTCTATCTGATCTTCAACGAGGGTTACGACGGCCGCGGCGACCTCGCGACCGAGGCGATCCGGCTCGGCACCGCGCTGGTCGAGTTGATGCCCGACGAGCCCGAGGTGGCCGCTCTGCTCGCCCTGATGCTGCTGCACGACTCGCGCCGCGCCGCCCGCTTCCAGCACGGCGGGCTCGTCCTGCTCGGCGACCAGGACCGCACCCTCTGGGACCGCGCGAAGATCGATGCCGGGCGCGCGCTGCTCGACCGCGCGCTCGCGCTGCGCGGCGCCGGCCCGTACGTCGTGCAGGCCGCCATCGCGTCACTGCACGCCGACGACGAGCCCGATTGGCCGCAGATCGCCGCGCTCTACGGCGAGCTCGCGCGCCAGACCGGCTCGCCGGTCGTCGAGCTCAACCGGGCCGTCGCGGTCGGCGAGGCCGACGGTCTCGATGCCGGCCTGCAGGCCATCGACGCGCTCGAAGGCCTCGACGACTACCACTACGTGCACGCCGCCCGCGCCGACATCCTGCGCCGGCTCGATCGCGCCGACGAGGCGCGCGCCGCCTACGAGCGCGCGCTCGCGCTCGTGCACTCCGAGGTCGAGCGGCGGTTCCTAGAGCGCCAGCTGGAGCGGGTTCTCTAGCCGCTCGCGGATGCGGCCCAGGAACTCGGCGGCATCGGCGCCGTAGAGGATCCGGTGGTCGCACGCCAGCGTCAAGCGCATGATGTTGCGCACGACGACCTCGCCGTCGCGCGCGACCGGCGTCGGCGCCATCGCGCCGACGGCCAGGATCGCCGCCTGCGGCGGATTGATCACAGCGACGAAGCTCTGGATGCCGAACATGCCGAGGTTGGAGACCGTGAACGTGCCCGAGGACAGCTCCGGCGGCGTGATCGCGCCCACGCGCACGCGCTCGGCGAGCGCACGCGTCTCGCGCGAGATCTGCCCGAGCGACTTGGTATCGGCGTCGAACACGGTCGGCACCACGAGCGCGTCCTGCCCCGCCACGGCGACGCCGACGTTCACGCGCGAGTAGAGCTCGAACTTGCCGTCGCGATAGGCGCCGTTGGCGCGCGGGAAGTCGAGCAGCGCGAGCGCCGAGGCCTTGACGACGAAGTCGTTGAACGACGGCACAGATTGGCCCTCGTTCGCCGCGGCCTTGAGCCGCTTGCGCAGGTCGACGGCTTCCTCCATGTCGACGTCGATGTTGAGGACGAACTCCGGCGCGGTCGCCTTCGACTCGGCCATGCGGCGGGCGACCGTCTGCTGCAGGCGCGTGAGGTCCTGCGTCGTGGTCTCGCCTCTGCCGGCCTCCTTGTCGCCGGAGATGACGGGCGGCGGGGCCTTCTTCTCCTCGCGCACAGGCTCCGGCTCGGTCTCGGCCGGCGCCGCGGGCGCCTCAGCCTGCACGTCGTCGCCCTTCGATGCGGCCTCGACGTCGGCCTTGACGATCCGCCCACCCGGGCCGGTGCCGTGCAGGCCGGACAGCTCGAGGCCGAGCTCGCGCGCCATCCGGCGCGCCACCGGCGAAGCCTTGATGCGGCCGTTGCCACCCTCGGACGGTTCCGGCTCAGAGGGCTCCTCGCGCGGCGGCTCCGGAGCGCGCTCCTGCGGCGGCGCCTCGGCGGTCGCGGTGGCCGTTTCGGACTCGCCGCCCTCGTCGCCGCCACCTTCCTCGGCCTCACGCTGGGCGGGCGCGGCGCCGTTGCTCTCGCCGCCCTCGCCGATTCGCGCGATCGTCTCGCCGACCGCCAGCGTGTCGCCCTCCTGGGCGACGATCGTCAGCGCACCGTCCTGATCGGCCTCGTAGGTCATGTTGGCCTTGTCGGTCTCGATCTCGACGATCTCGTCGCCCCGCGACACCTCGTCGCCGTCGGACTTGAGCCACTTGAGGATCGTCCCCTCCTCCATGGAGTCGGACAGACGGGGCATCGCGACATCGGCCATGTGCCGGAATGTACAGATCAGGCCGCTGCGGCTACCTCCAGCCGACCGTACGGAAGCTCGAGGTCGTGCGCGGCGAGCAGGTCCTCGTCGCGCAGGATGTCGGCACAGCGGCCGTCCGCGACGACGCGTCCGCCGGACAGGATCACCGCGCGCTCGCACAGCTCGGCGGCGAACAGCAGATCGTGCGTCACGACGAGCATCGTCTGCTCGAGCCGTGCGAGCGTCTCCCGCAGCTCGCGGCGCGAGCGCGGGTCGAGGCTCGCCGACGGCTCGTCCAGCACCAGCAGGCGCGGGTCCATTGCCAGCACCGTCGCGATCGCCACGCGGCGGCGCTGCCCGAGCGACAGCTGATGCGGCGCGCGGTCGACGACGTGCTCCATCCGCACGGCCGCCAGCGCCGACGTGACCCGCGCCTCCGGAGCCGACATGCCGAGGTTCAGCGGCCCGAACGCGACGTCCTCGCGCACGGTCGGCATGAACAGCTGGTCGTCGGGATCCTGGAACACCAGGCCGACGCGAGCACGGAGCTCGCGCTCGTCACCGCGCCCGACGTCGACGCCGGCCACGTGCAGGTCTCCGGAGCCGCGCAACAGCCCGTTCAGGTGGAGCATCAGCGTCGTCTTGCCGGCCCCGTTCGGCCCGAGCACCGCCACGCGCTCACCGTGCCGGACCGACAGGTCGACGCCGTCGAGCCCCGGCACGCCGTTGGGGTACCGGAAGCGCAGTCCGCGCGCCTCGATCGCACAGCTCATCCCATCACCTCGATCAGGACGCGCAACGGCAGCAGCGCCGCTGCGAGGACCGTAAGGAACAGCACGTCCGCGCGCGCGAACGCCAGTGCCCGCAGCCGCGGGGTCGAGCCGGCGTACCCGCGCGCCAGCATCGCCACGTACACCCGCTCGCCGCGATCGTAGGTGCGCAGGAACAGCGCGGTGGCGACGCGCCCGATGGCCGCCGCCTGCAGCGCGTGACTGGGGCGGTAGCCGCGCGCCGCGAGCGCGACGCGCATCCGTCGCGCCTCGCCGCCGATCACGAACAGGTAGCGGTACATGAAGCCGGCGATCAGCGTCAGCAGCCGCGGCGCGCGCATCCGCTCGAGCCCGTGCAGCACGTCCGGGAACGTCGTCGTCGCGCCCAGCAGCACGGCGCTGACCGTGCCGATCAGCGCCTTGGAGCCGGCACCGAGGAACGTCGTGAGCCCGTCGCGCGACAGCGCCAGCGGCCCGACGTCCACCTTCTCGCCGCCGCGCACGAACGGCACGAACAGGGCCACGAACACCACCAGCGGGAGCACGACCTTGGCGCGCGACCAGATCAGGCCCGGGCCAACTCGCGCAAGCGCCGCGATCACGATGAGCGCCAGCGCGCACGCCGCCAGCACCGGCCAGTCCCGCGGTGGCGTCGAGACGCCGACGACGGTGATTCCGGCCAGGCCGACGATCTTCGCCCGCGGGTCGAGCCGGTGGACGCGGCTGGCCGGGTCACCGGCCAGCCCCGACTCATGCAGTCCGCTCACGGCGCACCATCCGGGCGATGCCGTGGCCGGCCGCGAACACGATCAGCGTGCCCGCGAGGCCGCCGAGCAGTGCCTGGTAGCCGATCAACGGCGTCCGCGGCCGGCTCTCGCGCGCCGCGAAGCCCTTGTCGGCGGCGACGCGGGTGAGACCATCGGGCGCCGACGACGCGAACGGAGACACGGCGGTCGCGAGCCCGATTGCCAGCGCCAGCGCCACGATCGTGAACCACTTCATGCCATCACCTTCACGACGTCGGGACGGGTGGACAGGACCGCGCTGACGGCGGCGACGGTGATCACGGCCTCGCCGATGCCGATCAGGACGTGCACGCCGAGCATCGCCGGCAGGACGGTGCCGAGCGGCACGGTCCCGGAGATCGCGAGCTCGAACGAGCAGGCGACCGCGCCGGCGACGACGGCGAGCCAGGCGCCGACGCCGGCGACAGCGAGGAACGCACCGCGCTTGTGCGGCAACCCACGCTGCGCGAGCAGCATCAGGCCGCCGACGAGCAGCGCCCCGATCACGCCCATGTTGAGGATGTTCGCCCCGAGCGCGGTGATGCCGCCGTCGGCGAACACGAACGACTGCGTCACGAGCACCACCGACATCACCAGGCAGGCCATCCATGGGCCGAGCAGGATCGCCGCCAATCCGGCGCCGAGGAAGTGGCCACTGGTGCCGCCGGCGACCGGGAAGTTGAGCATCTGGACCGCGAACACGAACGCGGCGGTGACGCCGAGCAGCGGCACGCGCCGCTCGTCGAGGTCACGGCTCGCGCGCCGTAGCCCGTAGCCGACGGCGCCGATCGCGGGCACGCCGCAGACCGCCGCGACCTCGGGCGCCAGGAAGCCGTCAGGAATGTGCATGGTCACACGCCGGGCAGCGCCCGACGATCGGGAAGTGGACGAGTTGCGGCTCGTACCCGCAGGCCTCGCGCAGCACCGCGGCGACCTGCGCGACGGTGTCGTGATCGAGTGGCTGATGCGCGCCGCAGCCCTCGCACGCGGCGTAGCCATGCTGCTGGTGGCTGGCGAGCGCGTACAGGCCGGCGCCGTGAGCGACGTGGAAGTGCCGCACTAGGCCGATCTCCTCGAGCGTGTCGAGGTTGCGGTAGACCGACGCGAGATCCGACGCCGGGAAGCGTCCGTTGAGCCCGGCGGCGATCGCGTCGGCGGTCACCGGCGCGTCGGCGGCGAACAGCGCCTCGAGCACCAGCCGGCGCGCCGACGACACGCGCAGGCCACGGACTCGCAGCGTGGTGATGGCAGCAGGGACGCTGGCAGGCGCAAGCGCCCGCGTCTGATGCGGAACGGTCATGCAGAGCCCTCTTTCTCTCTCCGGCGCCGCCCCTGCTCGGCGGTGTCAGCGGCTATTGCGCACGACCCGCGGGAACGGATCACTCACCCGAGTTGAGGCACCGCATTTGCCGTGAGTACGACGCCGACGCCGACGATCAGGACGGCCGAGACGGCGGGGAGAGTGGTGACGATCCGGCTCGGGACGTTGAGGCGCCCGAGCACGCGGCCGGCGTAGACGACGGTGAGGCCGAGGAGCGTCAGCGTCATCGCCAGGCCGAGGCTGAAGGCGACGATCATCACCATCCCGAGCGCGATCTGCCCCTGGGCGATCGCGCCGAGGAGCACGACCAGCGCCGACGGGCACGGGATCAGCCCGGCCGCCGCGCCCATCGCCACGATGCCGCGCCACGAGAGCTGCTCCGGCGGCGCGTGCGAGTGGCCATGATCGTGGTGGTGGTGATGGTGGTGGTGCACGTGCCGCCGGCGCCGCAGGTGCTTGCGCAGCACGAACGCCCCGACGCCGACCACAAGCAGCCCGGACACGAGGTTCAGCCACGGGTACAGGTCCTCGGGCAGCACGTAGGCGGACAGGCCGAGGGCGACCAGCCCGAGCGCGAATACGCCCGCGGTGTGGGTGATCGTCACGGTCGCGCCCAATGCCACGGCGTGCCGCGCCGTCCCGCGCGTGCCGACCAGGTAGGCGGCCACCATCGCCTTGCCGTGACCGGGCGAGAGCGCGTGCAGCGCGCCCCACGCGAACGCGGTGAGCAGCAGCACGATGAGCACGCCCTGGCCGGCGGCGGCGTCGCTGAACGCGCGCGACAGCACGTCCTCGCGGTCCTGGCCCCCGCTCCCCGCCTGCTGCTGCCCGTCGGGGGCCGCGACCGTGCCGGCGCCGGGCGCGACGGCCAGCCTCGCGGCGCGGACATCGGCGGGGCTCGACAACGCGTCCTGCGGGTAGTGCCGCAGCTCACCGGTGGGATCGGCCGACGGCACGTCCGAGCGGACCGCGGTCCCATGACCGGGCCGCGCCACCACCGCGTGCCAGCCAACCCGCCCCGGAAATGTCCCGTCCTGCACCGCCACCCGCCCGGACGCCGAAACCGCCGCGGTCAGCGGCAACTCCAGACGTGTCGTCCGCAGACCGCCGGCGCCGGGCGGGTGGCTGATCGTGGCCTCGCCGGGCCGCAGCGCCACGCGGCGGCCGTCGACGGTGAGGGCCAGCCGTCGCCGGACCTCCGCCTGCTTGCGCGCGATCACCTCGGCGTCCGACAGGCCACGTTCCTGGAACGTCGGGATCTCCGCCTGGTCGAGGATGTACCGGACGTCGACGCGGTCGGTCGACACCGACACCTCGGCGAGGTGGTTGATCGAGAAGTTGCCAAGTGGGTGGGCGCTCGCCACGCCCGGTAGCGCGGCGAGGAGCAAGACCGCCACGAGGAGAGCGCGCTTCATGGCCGCGCCTCCTGGGCGTGCAGCGGGAACGCGGCGAGCCCGTGCGCGCGTGCAATCCGCAGATCGCGCCGGCCCTCCGCCGGTCGGCCGGCGGCAAGCGCGGTCATGCCCGCGTGGAAGCGGAACATGGGGTCGAGCGAGCCGAGCCGCAGCGCCCGGTGCGCCCAGCGCAGCCCGGCTCGCGGACCGCCCGCGCGGGTGAGCGTCCAGCCGAGCGCGTCGGCCGAGCGGACGCTCGGCGCGTTGCGCCACGCCGACCGTGCCAGCACGACGCCGCGCGTCCGCGAGCCATGGTCGGCCTCGTACAGCGCCAGCTCGACGTCGGTGTTCACACCCGCTGCGGCGAGCAGCTTCTGTTGCGCGCGAACCAGGGCGAGATCACGGCGGCCGGCGGAGAGACGACCCGCCGCCTGCTCGGTCTCCCCGAGCGCGATCACGTACTCGGGCAGCGGCAGCCGCGCGACCACGCCGCGCCAGCGCCGGATCGCGCCGCGCAAGTCGCCACGAGCGGCGTCCAGCCGCGCGCGCCCCGCGGCGGCCGGGGCGTAGCCCGGCATCGCGGCCAGCGCCGCCCCGTACGCGCGCCGCGCCGCGCCCCGCCGTCCGCGCGCGAACTCGAGCCCGCCCAGCAGACTCTGCACGTAGGCGACGTTCTCGAGCGCCGGGCCACCGGCGTCGATCGCGCGCCGCATCGCGTCGACCGCACCGCCGAGGTCGCCGGTCAGCTCGCGGAAGTACGACACGCGCGCGTAGGCGCTCAGGTTCGGCTTGAGGTCGACGAGCCGCTGCAGCGTGCGCTCGGCGGCGCCGTAGCGGCCGAGCTCGACCAGCGCGTCGACCATGATCGGCAGCGGCGCCAGCGTGCCCGGGACCGCGAAGTCGGCGCGCCGCGCCAGCGCCAGCGCGCGGCGGAAGTCATGGCGGCCGGCGGCCAGCGTGGCGGCCTGCACGAGCGCGGCTTGGTCGTGCGGATTGCGCCCCAGCGCCCGCTTCAAGAGGGTGTCGGCGCGTGTGTAGAAGCTTGCGTCGCCGGTCTCGCGCACCTTCTGCAGGTACGCGGCGGCGAGGGCGGGCGCACGGTCGGTGCGACCGCTGCGCACGTCGGCCTGGAGCTCGGCGATGCGCGCGTCGCTATCCGCGTGGGGCCGGAGTTCGGTCCCGCCAACGCGAGGCGGGCCCGCCGCCGCCCGCTCGTCGCCCCGCGTCGCACCGAACACGGCGATCGCGAGGACGAACGAAAGGACGACAGCGGACAGGCGGCGGGCTCGCATGCGGGTCAGGGCGTCGGGGGCTGCGGGACCGGCGCGTGCGCCGGCTCCGTCCGCTTGACGGTGCCGCTGAACCCATCCCTGGGCGTGGCGACGTAGGGGAACGCCGACCGGAACGACTTGTCGTTGCGATCGACGCCGTCACCGAGCGGCAACTGCTTGCCGCCCTGGTCGGCAGGCAGGAGTGCCCCGCCGATGACCCGCAGCTCGATGTCGGTGACGTCATCGGCGAGCCGGCGGCCGTTGGGGAAGCCCGCGGTGTCACCGGCCAGGACGCCGAAACGGTTCTCGGTCGCGCTCGGCGGGACGCCGAGGTTGAGCTTGAGCGTGTCGGCCGCGGCCGGCTTGGAGCCGATCTGGGTCAGTCCGGGCACGCCGGTGAGCAGCGCCTGGACGATGTCGGTCCGATTGGTCTCCTTGACGCCGAGGTTGAACAGGGCGTTCAGGAGGCGCGCCGGCTCCGGGTTGAGGGCGTACTTGCCGAAGTTCTTCGCATCGTTCGCGGGCGACGTGCGGTTGAACTTGTCCTTCTGCGAGATCGGGATGATGACCTCGTTGATGAGCGGGTTGCCCAGGCGCGAGACCTGGACCCAGTGGCGCTTGACGTGCTTGGAGCCGTGGTGGCGCACCACCGAGATGCGCTCGCGGTTCGTGGAGGCCCACACGCCGACGACGGCGTTGGAGGCGCCGGCGCCGGACACCGACTTGTGGTTCCGCGTGACCTCGGCCTCCGGGACCTGCAGCACGAACGAGTGCGTGTTGTAGGTGGAGACGTCGTCCTTGCCGCCACCCTGGTTGCCGAGGCCGATGGCCGGGCGACCGGGCTTGTCGATGTTGATGCCGTCGAAGATCGCACCGAGGTCGACGAAGAACGGGTCGTCGGCCGGGCCGACGAACGTCTTGCCGCCACCGCTGACCGGAGCGACGGCCCCGAGCCACACGGGGTCGTAGTTCGGGATCGTCTTCGGCCCGACGTTGTCCGGGGCGACCGGCACGTTGTGCGCGATCCGGCGGGTCCGCTTGAGCTTGCGGTTGGCCCCGTACGTCTCCTTGTACAGGTCATACGTCTGGACGAAGTTGATGTCCGGATCGTTGACCGACGTCACCGTCGGCGCCGCGTACAGGAACGAGTTCGGGTTGCGGAACTTCGAGTGGAATTGCCACCGGTAGGCGACGTCCTGATAACCGTCCCCGGTGTTGTCGATCTTGACGTAGTAGCGCGCCTTGGGATCGAGCTTGCCGTAGTACGGGCCGCCGGCGGGCTCCTCGAGCGGAATCCAGTTGGCGACAACCGTCAGGCTGCCTGGAGCGTCCTTCGCCGTGAAGGCGTAGACGTCGGTGTTGTCCGCGGTCGGGTCGGCGAGGATGCCGGGCGCCTCGCGGTGCGAGGAACCGAATCCCATCGAGACGACCATTGCCGCGGCGGCCAGCGCGGCCAAGAGGGCCGCACCGATGACACGGGTTCTGCGCATGCAGGACTCCTTGAGGGTGGGTCGAGGTACCCATCCTTACGGTCCTGGCGCCGATCCGGACATAATTTTCCCTGCAAATCGTGGCTTTTTGCGACCCTTTCGCAATTGCGAACCGGTCGCGGCGGGCTTGGTCAGCCCTCCTCGGCGGGGAGCGTGAACGCCATCCGCGTGCCGCCGTCGGGCCGAGGCTCGGCCCAGATCCGCCCGCCGTGGTTCTCCACCACCTTGCGGGCGATCGCCAGCCCGATCCCCGTGCCCGGATACTGCTCGCGCGTATATAGGCGCTGGAACATGCCGAAGATCCGCTCCGCGTCCTGGGCGTCGATCCCGATCCCGTTGTCGTCCACGGCGAACCGCCACCACATGCCGTCGCGCTCGGCCGACACGACGATCGTCGGCACCGCCCCGTCGGGCACGAACTTGATCGCATTGGAGATCAGGTTCTGCAACAGCTGGGAGAGCTGGCGCGCCTCGCCCGCGATCGTCGGCAGGCTGTTCCACTCGATCACCGGCGGTGGCTCGCGCGTCGCGCTCACGCTGGTGGCGATCGCGGCGACGAGCGACTGCGTGTCGACCGGCTCGGCCGGAAGCTCGGAGCGGCCGGCGCGCGAGTACGCGAGCAGGTCCTCGATCAGCGTCCGCAGCCGGCCCGCGCTGTCGATCGCTCGCGCGACGTAGTCGTTCGCCTCCTCCACGAGCGTGTCGCCGTGGCGGCGCCGCAGCAACTGCAGGTAGCCGGTGATCGTGCGCAACGGCTCAGACAGGTCGTGCGAGGCGACGTAGGCGAACTCGGCCAGCTCGGCATTCGAGCGCTCGAGCTCGTGCGCGCGCTCCTCGATGCTCACGAGCGCGCGGCGCAGCGCGGTCACGTCGCGAGCGACCGCCACGGCGCCGATCACCGCCCCTTCCTCCGCGCGCAGCGGGGCGACGTGGATCTCGTACTCGACGTCCTCGGTCGCGTACTCGATCTCCTGCTCGGCGCCGGCGAGCGCGGCGCGCACGGCCGGCACGATGGCCGGGAGCGCGTCCGGGGCGATCGCATCGGTCAGCGCGCGCCCTTCGTAGTCGGCGCGCGCGAGCTCGCGCCGGGCCATCTGGCCGCCCTCCATCACGAGCAGTTGCTCGTCGGTGTTGAACAGCGCGACGATGACGTTCGGGAGATTCGCGACGACCGCCCGGTAGCGGGCGCGCGAGAGCTCGAGCTCGCGCAGCGTGGCGTCGCGCTCACTGACGTCGCGCAGGATGCCCATGAACGCGCCCTTCTCGCCGCGCTCCCACCAGCCGAGCGAGGCCTCCATCGGGAACTCCTCGCCGTTGCGCCGCGCGCCGAGGACCGAGAGCGTGCGCCCCAGCAGGTCATCCAGCCCGGTGGCGAGGAACGTCTCCAGGTGGGTGTCCCAGATCTCGCGGTACGGCTCGGGGACGAGGACGGTGAACGGCTGGCCCAGGAGCTCGTGCGGCTGCCAGCCGAAGACGGTCGTCGCGCCGCGGTTGCTGAACGTGATCCGTCCGCGGCCGTCGGCGACGAGGATCGCCTCGTGGGTCGCCTCGGTGATCACGCGGAAGCGCTCTTCGGCCGCGCGCAGCTCGTGCTCGATCTCCTCGATCTGGGCGACGTCGCGGCCGCACACGTACGTCAGGCCGTCGGCGCGGGCGCTCGCGAACACGATCCGGCGCTTGCCGCCCGAGCGGGTCGCGACGTCGAGCACCAGCTCGCTGCCGTCGAGCATCGCGGCGGCGTCGCCGGAGCGGATCAGCTCGGCGAACGGCATGCCCGCCAGCTCCTCCTCCGACCAGCCGAGGAGCCGTCGCCACGAGGGGTTCGCCCAGGCGATCCGGCCGTCCGGACGCACCGCGGCCATCAGGTCGTGGGAGAGTGCGGCAAGCGGCGTCGCCGCCGGTGCGCTGCGGGCGGTCTCCGACATCGTCCCACCGCGAGGCTATCTGGCGGTCTGGACGGGCGCTAGAGATCGCGGAAGGTGGCCAGAACGGCTTCGACCACCTGCGGCTCGTGCGGATAGGCGATCTGCTCGAGCGGTTTTGAGTACGGCATCGGCAGATCTGCGCCGGTCACGCGGGCCACGGGGGCGTCGAGATGATCGAACGCCTGCTCCTGGATCAGGGCCGCGAGGTTGGCGCCTACGCCCCCGTGCGGCCACCCTTCCTCCACGATCACCGCGCGGTTCGTCTTGCGAACGGACTCGAGGATCGTGTCGAGATCGAGCGGGCGCAGCGTGCGCGGATCGATCACCTCGGCCTCGATCTCGTGGTCCTTGGAGAGGATGTCGGCGGCCTTGAGCGCCGTGACCGCCATCCGCGAGATCCCGACGATCGTGACGTCGTCGCCCGCGCGTGTGATCGCGGCCTGTCCGAAATCGACCACGTGGTCGTCGTCGTCGGGCACGTCTCCACGCTGACCGTACAAGTACTCGTGCTCGATGAAGACGACCGGGTTGTCGTCGCGGATGGCCGCCTTCAGGAGCCCCTTCGCGTCGGCGGCTGTGGACGGGACGGCGAGCAGCATCCCCGGGACGTGGAGGTACAGCGCCTCCAGGCAGTGCGAGTGCGTGGGCCCGAGCTGGTGGCCGGCACCCTGCGGCATCCGCACCACCATCGGGACCTTCGCCTGGCCGCCGAACATGTAGTGGATCGTCGCCATGTGGTTGACGATCTGGTCCATCGCGAGCAGCGAGAAGTTGATCGTCATCAGCTCGACCACTGGGCGCAGGCCGGTCATCGCCGCGCCCACGCCCATGCCGACGATCGTGTTCTCGGAGATCGGCGTGTCGCGCACCCGCTTCTCGCCGAACTCCTCGAGCAGGCCGGCGGTGACCTTGAAGGCGCCGTTGAAGACGCCGATGTCCTCGCCCATCAGGAAGACCCGCTCGTCGCGCTGCATCTCCTCGCGCAGGGCCTGATTGAGCGCCTCGCGGTACCGCATGACGGCCACTACTCGTCGTTCTCCTGGGCCTCGTCGGCGGGCCTGACGTCCTCGCGCCCGGCCGCTTCGACCGCCTCGTGATAGTGGTCCGTCGGCCCGCGCTCGGCCTCCGCCAGGGAGCGTTCGTCCTCGCCCTTGTGCACGCCGGCCGACCGCTCGTCGACCGAGTACCAGCCCTTCACCTGGTCGCCCATCACGTAGATGTGGTCGTACAGCGATTCCGGCGGCGGGAACTTCGCGCCGTCGGCGAACGCCACCGCGTCGTCGACGCGCTTGACCGCCGCGTCGTCGAGGTGGTCGGCGTCCTCCTCCGACATCCCGATCCGGTCGGCGAACGCGGTGATCGGGTCGCGCTTGCGCCACTCGGCGACCTGCTCCTTGGTGCGGTACTCCTCGGGGTCGGCCATCGAGTGGCCGCGGAAGCGATACGTGATCGCCTCGACGAGGATCGGCTGGCGGTCCTCGCGGGCGCGGCGGATCGCCTCGCGCATGACCTCGTAGGTCTCCACGACGTCCATGCCGTCGCAGCGCATGCCGGGGACGCCGAAGCCGTCGCCGCGGCGGTGCAGGTCGGTCTGGGCGGTGTGGCGCTCGAGCGCGGTGCCCATGCCGAACTGGTTGTTGGTGACCATGAAGACCACCGGCAGCTTCCACAGCGCGGCGAGGTTGAGCGTCTCGCCGAACGTGCCCTGGTTGGACGCGCCGTCGCCGAACACGCACACCGTGACCTCGTCGAGGCCCTGGTAGTCGGAGGCGAGCGCCATGCCGGCGGCGAGCGGCAGGTTGCCGCCGACGATCCCGTAGCCGCCCATGAAGCGGTTCTCGAGGTCGAACATGTGCATCGAGCCGCCGCGCCCGTGCGACACGCCGTCCTCGCGCCCGAACAGCTCGGCCATCACGCGGTCGGGGTCGGCCCCGCGGGCGAGCGCGTGGCCGTGCGAGCGGTAGGTCGAGATCAGGTAGTCCTCGTCGCGCATCGCGCGGCAGGCGCCGACGATCGTCGCCTCCTCGCCGATCGCCAGGTGCAGGAAGCCGCCGACCTTGGCCTTCGCGTACATCTCACCCGCGCGCTCCTCGAAGCGGCGGATGAGCATCATCGTCTCGAGCCACTCCCGGGCGGCGTCGTGATCCGGACTTCCCTCGCCGGTGTGCAGCTGCGTGACGTCGGCCACGCGGCGGACAGTACCGCTTCAGGCTCGCGCGAGGACGACTGCGGCAGTGTCGTCGGACACCTGGTCCGCGAGCGCGCCGACGTCGGTCAGGAGCCGCTGGGCGTCCGGCCGGACGTGGGCGCGAGCGAGTCGCTCGACCTCGGCGCGGCCGAGCCGCGTCCCGTCGCGTTTGGCGTCCTCGAGACCGTCGGTGACGAGGCAGACGGACACGCCGTCGGCAAGGTCGACGTGGAACTCCGGCCAGCTCTCACCGACGCCGACCCCCAGCGGGCAGGCCGGTGTCTCGCTGTCGGGATCGTGTGCGGTGCCGACCACGATCGGCGGCGCGTGGCCGGCCTTGGCGTACGTGAGCCGGGTCGTGCGCCGGTCGTAGACCGCGGCGATGACGGTCACGAAGCGGGGGCGCAGATCGCGCTCGAGCATGCCGTCGGCGCGCGAGAGCGCGTCGCCCGGGCCGAGCCCGGCCGCCAGCAGCGTGCGGATCGTGTAGCGGGCGAGCGCGGCGAGCGTGACCGAGTCGCGACCGTGGCCGGACACGTCGCCGAGTAGGACGCCGACGCGGTGCTCGTCGAGCGTGAAGACGTCGTAGAAGTCGCCGCCCGCGGCAGGGCCGTCGGCAGGACGGTACGCCGCCGAGACCGTGAGCCCTTCGAGCTCGGGGACCGGCGGGAGCAGCGTGCGGGAGAGCAGGCCGATGTCGTCGATCAGCTCGAGCTGCTGCGCCTCGAGCACGGTCCGCCGGCGTGAGTGGTGGAAGGCGTTGCCGGCCAGGCCGAGCGCGATCGCGGCGATGCCGAGCAGCGACCACAGGATCGCGTTCGGGAGCGCGTCGACGATGTCGACGAGGCCGCCGGCGATGCCGGTCGTGGTCGCGGGCGCCGCGCCGTTTGCGTGCCGCGACTCTCTCCGCGGGGCCCTGTCACTCGGCGAGTCTCCGCGCACCGCCACCCGGCGCGGCTCTCCGCGCGTCGCCACCCTCCGCGGTTCTCCGCCCGGCGCGATCCTCCGCCGTTCGCCGCGCGCCGCCCCATCCCGCGAGTCTCCGCGCAGCGCGATCTCGCGCGACGTCGCCGTTGGGATCGGGGTCGCGGTCACGACGGGCTTCACGGTCGCCGTGGTGGCGGTGGGTGTGCTGCTCGGCGCGGCGGTGGGCGTCGGCGTCGGGGTGACCACCACGGGCGGCGTCACCGGCAGCTTGGGCAGCGGTGGCAGCTCCACCTTCGGCAGCGGCGCGATCTCCAGCTTCGGCAGCGGCGGCAACTCGACAGGCGGGAGCGGCACGGGCAGACCGACTGCCGTGCTCGCCGCCACCACCCACGTTGTCAGACCGACAATTCCCACCGAAAGCGCCTTTCTGGGTGATCGGCGGCGGGGGGCGGATGCTTGACCGGCGAACTGCGGCTGGGTAAGGCAGCGAGGGGTGGACCGGTTCGGCGGTCCCTGGCGCTTTAAGCACCGTATGGGTGGTTAAAGCGCCAGCGATCTCGATCTCGCCTCCCTCAATGCCGTCGTTCGGTCGCGCCCTAGGCTCTCGCCGATGGGGACGATGGTGCCTCTGCCCGCGACCGCGGGCAATCCGGTCGCGGCGGTCGCGGTCTCGGACGACCGCGTGGCCGCGCTGTGCGACGGCACCGTGTACCTCGGCACGCTGGTCGGCGGGCTCGCCGCGCTCTGCGAAGGCTCCGTCAACGTCGCGTTCCATGGCTCGCACCTGTACACCGGTCGCGAGAACTCGGTCGTCGTCGTCGACGCCGACAGCGGCCGCGAGCTCGCCACCATCGGGCCGGCGGAGACACCGCTCCAGGGCTTCGCCGTCATGGACCGGCACGTTGCGCTCGGCGAGTACCGGGAGGTGTCGATCTGGGCCGGCGAGCGCTGCGTCGCCCGGCGCCGTCTCCACGACGGTACCGTGCCGCACCTCGCCTTCGCGCCGACCGGCGATGAGCTCGTCACGCGCCGCAACGACGAGTTCGCGATCTGGCCGTGGCGCTCGCGCTGGGCGCGCCTGCGACGGGTGCGCGCCGGCGAGGGCTACGGGAGCGGCTTCGCGTTCCTGCCGGACGGGCGCATGATCGGCGCGCTCGGCCGGGACCGCCTGGGGATCTGGTCCGCGCCCGGGAGGCGTGAGGACTCGCTGCAGACCGACGACTGGGTGCGGTCCGTGTGCGCGGCGCCCGACGGCGGGCGCATCGCCGCACGGCTGAGCGGTGGCGGCGTCCTCGTGTGGTCGCTGCCGGAAGGCGAGCGGATCGGCGAGCACGAGGCGTCCCTGCTGGCGCGCGGGATCGCGTTCTCGCCCGACGGCTCGACGCTCATCACCGGCGACGACGCGGCGCTGATGACGTGGGGCGGCGGGGCGCCGGAGCCAGACCCGGCGGTGTTCGCGCCGACGTTCCCCGCCCGTTTCGCCGCCAGGCCCGCGACGCCGCTTCTCGCGGCCGTCGAGAGCATCCCATGGCTCGCCGGCGCCGACCTCGACGCCTGGCCCGGTCCCGAGGACGCGGACGTCTCCGCGCTCAACCGGTACGAGGTCGAGCTGGCCGCGCCCGTCGAGCGAGCGATTCGCGGCCTGCACCGCGACGAGGTCCGAGCGCACGCCGAGGAGATCGGCGCTCGCGTGCGCGCGAGCACCACCGTCACGTACGACCCCGACGAGGACCCGTGGCACCCGCCGACGGCCGCGGTCGACACCGCCGTGTACGTGGCCGAGACGCTCGCCGGATACGTCGGCCTCGGTTGGCCTGTGCCCGACGACCTCCAGACCCTCTGGGCGTGGTACGTGGCGGGCCGCTGGCCCGGTGCCATCAGCGACGGCGCCCTCGTCGTCTACTGAGTCTCGTAGCGGCGCCAGCGCGCCAGGAACTTGTCGGCCTCGAGCTGCGCGAGGTCGCTCTTGAGTGCCCGCGACAGACGGCCGGTCTGTGCCGGCGTCGTGTCCCAGAACAGCACGACCTCGCCGGAGTCGATCTCCACGATCTCGACGTGGTCCGCCTCTTCCGAGCTCCGCAGCAGCGCCGGACCGCGCCCGCCGCGGCGCACGATGATCTCGTACGCGCGGTTCGCCTTCACGCCGGCACCTCGATCACGGTGCCGTCGGCGGTCACGATCGCCGGCGTCTCGCGCACTCCCGCCGCCACGGCCTCCGCCTCGGCGGCGAGGAGCCGTTCGCGCGTGCCACGCAGCTCGGCGCCCTTGATCACCGCCGCCGGGTGCATCTCGCACGCCGCTGCGGCGAGCAGCACGTTGTCGCGCTCGCTGAGGTCGCGCCCGCCGGCGAACGCCTGCCGGAACGCGGCGAGGCCGAACGCGACCGCGCGACCGATCTGCTTCGCATAGGTGGCCACGAGCATCGCCCACTCGCTGTCGGCCGGGAACGGCTCGGGCCAGCGGAGCGGCTGCAGGCCCTGGCGGGCGGCGGCGCGCTCGACGTCCTCGCGGTACGCGAGCACCTCCTCGTGGCAGCGGAACGGGCCGACCTCGCCGATCCGCACCGGCACCCACTCGGGCACCTCGCCGAGCACGTGGTTCACGCGCTCGGCGGCGAGATACGCGACCGGGCTCGCGAGATCGAAGAAGAAGATTGGCTGTTTCGCCCGCCCGGCTCCGCCTTCTCGTGGCTCGAGTCGGTTCGCAGCACCCATCGTCGGCTCCGCCGATCGTGCGACGTTACCTAGCCGTGGATGAGCCAGCCATCAGCGGCGCGGGCGGCTTCCATGATCGCCTCGGACAGCGTCGGGTGCCCGTGGATGATCCGCGCGACCTCGGGGAAGCCACCCTCAAGGGCCTTCGCGTTCACGAGCTCCTGGATCAGCTCCGTCGCACGCGAGCCGACGATGTGCCCGCCGACCATCTCGCCGTACTTCTTGTCGCCGATGATCTTGACCATGCCGGAGCGGTCGCCGTACACGGTGCCGCCGCCGACGGCGCCGTACTGGACCTTGCCGACGGTCACGTCCATCCCCTGCTCGCGCGCCTGCTCCTCGGTCAGCCCGAACGAGCCGACGTTGGGCGTGCAGAACGTCGCGCGCGGGATGTCGATGTACTCGATCGGGTGCGTCTCGAGGCCGGCCGCGGTCTCGACCGCGATCACGCCCTCGTCGGACGCCTTGTGGGCGAGCGCGGGGCCGTGCACGAGGTCGCCGATCGCGTAGACGTTCTTGGCCGACGTGCGCATCGCGCCGTCGACGTCGATCAGACCGTTGTCGGCGAGCTTGACGCCGGCCTCGTCGAGCCCGAGTCCCTCGACGTCGGGACCGCGACCGGCGGCGATGATGAGCCAGTCGACCTCGCCGGTCTGGTCGCCGTAGGAGAACGTGACCTTGTCGTCGGCGCTCTGCACGTTCTCCACGAGCGTGCCCGTGTGGACGGTGATGTTCTGCTTCGCCAGCCCGCGCCCGACGACCTTGGAGATGTCGGCATCCTCGGTCGGGAGCACGCGGTCGAGCGCCTCGAACAGCAGCACCTCGGTGCCCAGCCGCCCGTACCCGGACGCGATCTCGCTGCCCGACGCACCGGCGCCGACGACGGCGATCTTGCCCGGGAGCTGGTCGAACGCCCACGCCTCTTCGGTGCCGATGATGCGGCCACCGAACTGCGTGCCGGGAATCGGCTTGGGCAGCGACCCGGTCGCGAGCACGACAGCCTTGGCCTCGATGACATTGCCGTCGAAGTTGCCGCCGACCTTGACGTTGCCGTCGTCGGTGACCGAGCCGAAGCCTTCGATCAAATCGATCTTGTTCTTCTTGAACAAGCCGTTGACGCCGCCCACGAGGGTCGAGACGACCTTCGCGCGGCGCTCGTAGACCTTGCCGTAGTCGACGGAGCGCCCGTCGACGTTGATCCCGAAGTCACCGGCTTCGTCGATCTCGGACAGCAGGTCCGCCGCGCGCAGGACCGCCTTCGCCGGGATGCAGGCGTAGTTGAGGCAGCGGCCGCCGACCTTGTCCTTCTCGACTACGGCCGTCTTCATTCCGAGCTGGGCTGCGCGGATCGCGGCCACGTAGCCGCCGGGGCCAGAGCCGATGACGATGCAGTCGTAGGAGGTTTCGGGCATGAGGGCGGTGAGGCTAGCGGACGACGTGCAAACCAAGCTCCTCGAACGGCGCGAGCAGCTCGGCGGGCACATCCGGCTCGGTCGCCAGGTGCGTCAAGGCGGTCGCCGGAGCGACCCCGAAGGGCGCCGTCGTCCCCAGCTTGTCGCGTGAAGCGAGGCCGACGACGCGGTCGGCGCGCTGCACGAGCACGCGCCGCAGCTCGGCCTCCTCGTGGTAGCCGCCGCTCATGCCGGCCTCCGCGTGCAGCGCCCACACGCCGAGGAAGCAGACGTCGGCGGTGATGCGCGAGTAGGTCTCGATCGCCTGCGCGCCGACGCACACCATCGCCCGCGCGTCGAGCGTCCCGCCGATCACCACGACCTCGCGTCCGGCGAGTGCGGCGGCGACCGGCGGGCTGTGCGTGATGAACGTGCCCGCGTAATCAGCCGGGATCGCCTCGACGAACTGCAGTGCGGTGCTGCCGCCGTCGACGATCACGGTCTCGCCCGGTTGCAAGAGCGTCGCCGCCGCACGGGCGACGGCGATCTTGCCGTCCACGCTCTGCCGCCCGCGCTCCTCGTACGTCGCGGCGACCTGCGAGCGGGCGAGCGCTCCGCCGTGCACACGCTGGAGGTGGCGGGCGTCGGCGAGCTCGTCGAGGTCGCGGCGGATCGTGTAGCCGGAGACACCGAGCTCGCGCTGCAGGTCGGTCGCCACCACGCGCCCCTCGCGGCCGAGGATGGCGAGGATGCGGCGGTGGCGCTCCTCCTTAAGGAAGCTCATCGACGCCCGTGAACACCGGCTTCCCGGCGTCGCGGGCGATCGCGACCATCTCGTCGGCCCCGGACGAGGCGCCGCCGACGCGCAGCACGGCGTCGCAGCGCAGCAGGAGCCGGCGCGCGATCGGGTGGAAGATCTCGTCGAACACGGGGTCGCCGACGCGCTCGCTCCCGGCTTCCTCGATCAGCGGCAACGCAAGCGCCTCGCCGGTGACGGGCAGATGGCCGGCGCGGAAGACGTCCAGCGCCGCCGCGTTCATCACCGCGACGTTGGCGGCCAGCTTGGTGGGGTCGTCGCCCGTTCCGGAGCGGTAGGGGCCGGCGACGAGGACGAGCAGCTCAGTTGCGTTCTTGCACATTAGTGCGCAGTTTTGCACACAATGCGTCGGGAAGCACGGCAGATTCCTGTCTGGCGTAGTCGTAGCCCACCAGTACGCCGTAGCCCTCGGCGAGCAGTCGCTCGCCGACGCGCATCTCGAACTCGAGCTTGAGCGACTTCGTCCCGATCTCCGCCGGCCGCACGCGGATGTCGACGTCCTCGTCGAAGTGGCCCGGCGACCGGTAGTCGATGTGGCAGCTCGCGAAGATCATCCCGAAGCCGCGGTCCCGGTTCACCGGGTCGTGGTCCTCGGAGATCGAGTTCAGGTAGCTGATGCGCGCGGTCTCGAAGTAGCGCAGGAACACCACGTTGTTGAGGTGGCGCATCGCGTCGAGGTCCCCGAAGCGGATCCGCTCGGTGTGCGTGAAGGCCCAGCTCACGTGCGCTCGGGCATCTGGATGCGCGCCATCTGGCGGATCAGGAAGTAGAACAGCGGGCCGGTGATCGCCATTCCGATCAGGCACTGCGCGACCGCGGCGAAGTTCGCTGCCCGGAGCAGTGCGAGGAAGGCGAACGTGAAGCTCACGCCGAGCAGGACCTCGAAACCGAGCACCGCCCAGTACTTGAGCTTCCACATCCCGGCGGCGGCGACGAGCATGACGGCGGCGAAGATCAGCGGCGGCAGCTTGTTCCCGTCCCAGCCCGCGAGCACGAGGATCACGTTCGCGACCGCGACGATGATGGCGAGGATCACCGAAGCCACGATCGGCCACGGCTTCTCGCCGGGCTTGATCGGCTCCAGCGCGGCGCGGAGCGCGTCGTCGCGCTCACGCGCCTTGGCGTAGCCGCGCGCCATCGATTCGCGGCCGTTCGTCTCGCGCCGGGCGCCGGGGCGCGGCGGCTCGCTGGCCGTCGCGCCGGGCCGGCGCTTACGCGCGTGTCGCGCCAAGGCGCTGCTCCAGGGCTCGGGCGGCGGCCTCGGGGTCGGCGGCGGCGGCGATCGCTCGCACCACCACGATCCGCTGCGCTCCCTGATCCAACACCTCGTCGACGTTGCCGGCATCGAGGCCGCCGATCGCGAACCACGGCTTCGTGACCGTGCGCGCGGCGTAGGCGACGTAGTCGAGGCCGGCGGCCCGGCGGCCGGGCTTGGTCGGCGTCTCGTGCACGGGGCCGACCGCGAGGTAGTCGACGTCGGGGTCGGCCTGCGCGGCGTCGGCCTGCTCGGGCGCGTGCGTCGAGCGGCCGACGATGCGGTCCGGCCCGACGGCCTTCCGTGCATGTGCGGGGGTTGCGTCGTCCTGCCCGACGTGGACGCCGTCGGCGCGGCAGGCCTCCACCAGGTCCGGGCGGTCGTTGAGGATGAACAGCGCGCCGGCCTCGTCGGCGGCCGTCCGGAAACCGACGGCCGCGTCGATCAACCCGGCGTCGTCGAGCGAGCGGTCGCGCAGCTGGATGAGGTCGACTCCGCCGCGCAGCGCTGCACGCAGCCATTCCGGCGGCCGGGCGTCGCAGACGAGGTACAGCCGGGCGGTGACGAGACGGTCGCGCGGGGTCATCGAGGCTCTACCATAGGGGCCAACTACGGGAGCCCGCGACACCGGGCTGAGAGGGCGGCATCTGGCCGCCGACCGTCGAACCTGATCCGGGTAGTGCCGGCGTAGGGAGGAAATGCCAAGTCGTGACCTCGAGTTCGTTTGACGTCGCCGTCGCCGGTGGCGGCGCGATCGGTATGGCCTGCGCGTGGCGCGCGGCCGAGCGTGGCCTGAGCACCGTCGTGGTCGACGCCGGTGACGCTGCGGCCTGGCGTGTCGCCGCGGGCATGCTCGCTCCGGTCACCGAGGCGCAGTTCGGCGAGGACGCGCTGCTCGAGCTCAACCTGCGCGGCGCGCGCGGGTTCGGGGAGTTCTGCGCGGAGCTGGCCGAGTCGTCGGGCGAGGATCCCGGGCTGCTCAAGACCGGCACGCTGGCGGTGGCGCGCGACAGCGACGAGGCCGCCATGCTCGACCGGCTGCTCGCGTTCCGGCGCTCGCTCGGACTGGACGTCGAGCGGCTGCGACCGAGCGCCGCCCGCCGGCTCGAGCCCGCGCTGGCGCCGACCGTCCGGCTCGCGCTCGACGTCCCCGGTGACCACTCGGTCGACCCGCGACGGATGGTGGCCGCGCTCGCTGTCGCCTTCGAGCGTGCGGGCGGGAAGCTGCGCCACGCCCGCGCAGTGTCGCTGGCACCCGACGGACTCGTCCTCGACGACGGGACGGTGGTGCGGGCCGAGCAGGTGCTGCTGGCCACCGGCGCGGCGCAGATCTCGCTACCCGATGACGTGCGGGTTCCGGTCCGGCCGGTGAAGGGGCAGACGCTGCGTCTGCGCGATCCCCGCGGCGCCGGCCTCGTGGACCGCACGATCCGCGGGATCGACGCCTACCTCGTCCCGCGCGCCGACGGCGAGTACGTGCTCGGCGCGACGATGGAGGAGCAGGGCTTTGACACCGCGCCGACCGCCGGCGGCGTCTACGAGCTTCTGCGCGACATGAGCGAGGTCGTGCCGGGCGTGCTCGAGCTGGAGATCTCCGAAATGCTCGCGGGCCTGCGCCCGGCGACGCCGGACAACCTGCCGGCGATCGGCCCGGGCGTGCGCGACGGGCTGGTGTGGGCGACCGGGCACTTCCGTAACGGGATCGTGCTCGCGCCGGTCACCGCCGAGGCCGTCGTGGCCGTGCTGTGCGGCGAGGGGCTGCCGGAGTGGGCGGCCGCCGCCGATCCACGGCGCTTTGCGGGGGTCCACGCATGAGGGTTCTGCTGAACGGCAGCGAAGCCGAGCTGGCCGACGGCGCGACGGTGCTGACGGCTGTCGAGGCGCTCGACCTGCCCGCGGCCGGCCGCGGCGTCGCCGTGGCGGTCGATGCCGAGGTGGTCCCGCGCACGCAGTGGGAGAGACACGAGTTGAACGAGGGCGCGCGGGTCGAGGTCCTGCGCGCGATCCAGGGAGGCTGAATGGCGACAACCGACGTATCTGCCGATCCGCTGACCATCGCCGGCGCCGAGCTGCAGTCGCGGCTCCTGCTCGGCACCGGCGGCTTCCGGTCGCTGGAGACGCTGGCGGCCGCGATCGAGGCATCCGGCGCCGAGCTCGTCACCGTCGCGCTGCGCCGGATCGACCCGGACGCGCGCGGCTCGATCACCGACGTGCTCGACGGCGCCGGCGTCCGGCTGCTGCCCAACACGGCCGGCTGCTTCACCGCGCGCGATGCGGTGCTCACCGCGAAGATGGCCCGGGAGGCGTTCGAGACCGACTGGGTGAAGCTCGAGGTGATCGGCGACGAGCGGACCCTGCTGCCCGACGCGCCGGCCCTGCTCGAGGCGGCCGAGGAGCTCGTCGACGAGGGCTTCACCGTGCTCCCGTACACCAACGACGATCCGATCCTCGCGCGGCGACTGGAGGACGTCGGGTGCGCCGCGGTCATGCCGCTCGGCTCGCCGATCGGCTCCGGGATGGGTCTGCTCAACACCTACAACCTGCGCCTCATCCGCGAGCGCGCGGGCGTGCCAGTGATCCTCGACGCGGGCGTCGGCACCGCCTCGGACGCCGCCCTGGCGATGGAGCTCGGGTACGACGGCGTGCTGTGCGCGAGCGCGATCTCGCGCGCGGAGGACCCGCTGAACATGGCGCGCGCGATCCGGCTCGGCACGGAGGGCGGCCGGCTGGCGTACCGCGCCGGTCGCATCCCCCGGCGGTTGTACGCGCAGGCCTCGACGCCGGAGGAGGGCGTCGCCGAGTTCTGACCGTCTCCGCCGGCCTCGCCAATCGAGTGTGAAGTTGTTCGGGCTGAGGCTGAAGAACTTCACGCTCGATCCATGGGGACGGCCGATCCCGGCTCCCCTACCCTGCCGAAGTTCGAGTGCCGCTCACGATCCGCGCCCTCAACCGCGCTCTCCTCGAGCGCCAGCTGCTGCTGCGCCGCCGGACAACCGGCATCGGCGCGGCGATCGAGCACCTCGTCGGCATGCAGGCGCAGGTGCCGCTGGCGCCCTACACCGGGCTCTGGAGCCGCCTGAGGGACTTCGACCCCGGCGAGCTCTCGCGCATGACCGCGGAGAAGGAGGTCGTGCGTGGGACGCTGATGCGGCGGACCGTGCACCTCGTCACCGCCGACGACTTCCTCGCGCTCCGGCCGGTGATGCAGGACATGGTCGAGCGCGGCTACACGGGCAGCCATTTCGCGCCGCAGATCCGGGGCGTCGATCTCGACGAGCTGCTGGCGGCCGGCCGGGCGCTCGTGGAGGAGCAGCCACGGACGATCGCCGACCTGCGCAAGGAGCTCGGGCCGCGCTGGCCGGACGCCGACGCCGCGTCGCTCGCGTACGCGATCCGCTACCACCTGCCGCTCGTGCAGCTCCCGCCCCGCGGGCTGTGGCCGACCCGCAAGGGCGCAGCGCGTGCCCGCGTCACGACGGTCGAGCAGTGGCTCGGCCGCCCACTCTCCGGCGAGACGCACCCAGCGGCGACCATCCGCCGCTACCTTGCCGCGTTCGGCCCGGCGACGGTGCAGGACATCGCGGCATGGTCGGGCCTCACGAGGGTCCGCGAGGCGCTCGAGCAACTCGACGACCTCCGCGCGCTCGAAGACGATCGAGGGCGAGAGCTGCTGGACATCCAGGACGGCCCGCTCCCCGACCCGGAAACGCCCGCCCCGCCGCGCTTCCTCCCGCCGTTCGACAACGTCGTGCTCGGCCACAAGGACCGCACGCGCATCGCCGCCGACCGCGACCGCCTGATCCGCGCGCTCGACAAGCCGATGCTGCTCGTCGACGGCTTCCTGCGCGGCACGTGGAAGCTCGAACACGACCGCATCGCCGTCGACGTCTGGGATCCGCTCACCGGCGAACAGCAGCGTCAGGTCGACGAGGAAGCCGGGCGGCTCAAGACGTTCTTGCCCCCTCCAGCCGCGTGAGCTCGCGCACATCCCTTACGAACAGCGTGCTCGTCAGCGAGAGCAGCGCGAGCACGCTCCCGGCGATCAGCACGTCGGTGGCGCCGAACTTCTCGCCCAACGGCCCGGCGAGCACGTAGCCGAGCGGCAGCAGCGCCAGCGAACCCATCCAGTCGTACGCGGTCACGCGCGAGAGCACGTGCGGCGGGACGCGCTCCGCCAACGCGGTCTCCCACCAGATCCCGAACAGGGGCGACGCTCGTCCCCGTCAGGGCGAAGATCGGGAGCAGCGCGGCCAGGGGACCCGAGCGCGAAGATGGCGAACGACGCCGGCCACGGCAGCGCGAGCAGCATCCCGGTCCGCATCGGGTGTCGCGGCCGCCAGCGGGGCCCGATCGGCCCACACCCCGCCGATCAGGAGGAAGCCGCCAAGCGGGAGCGTGCGCCGCCAGGACGATCCCGACGTCGCTCGGCGAGCCGATGTCGGTGACGTACAGCGTGCACGACACGGCATCATGGCCGCGATGGACGTGGACGAGCTGTTCGATGCGTGGGAGCGCACATGGTCGGGCCGCGACCCTGCTGGGTTCGAATCGCTGTGCGTGGAACCGTTCGCCTACGAGGACCCGCTGACGCCGGAGCCGCTGCACGGCGTCCTCTCGCTCGTCGCGCACGCGCGCAAGCTCTGGAAGGTGTTCCCGGACGCGCGCGTCAACGCGACCGGCGAGCGCCTCAGCGACGGTCGCTTCGCCTGCGCCCCGTGCAAGATCCTCGGCACGCACATGGGCCGGCTCGGCGGGATCACGCCGACCGGCCGCTTCATCGTCGTGCACGCGGTCGTCTACGCCGAGCTCAAGGACGACAAGCTGGTGCGCGTCCGCGCGTTCTACGACCTCCACGGCGCCGCCACCGCGCTCGGCGTGCTCCCCGAGCACGGCACGGTGGGCGAGAAGGCACTCCTGCTCCTACGCGGCTTCGGCCTCCGCGCTAACTCTTGACGTCGATCTCGCCGGTCATGCCCGGGTGCACGGTGCACTCGTACTGGACCGTGCCGGCCGTGTCGACCGTCGTCGAGAAGGTCTTGCCCTTGCCGAACAGCGGGGACTTGAAGTCGGCGCCCGAGTTCGCGACTGCGTTGTGGTCGACCGTGTCGTCGTTCTCCCAGCAGACCGTGTCGCCGGCGTTCGCCGTCGTCTTCTCGGGAGCGAACTTGATGTTCGCCATCTTGATCACGACGGCGTCGCTCGGGCAGGCGCCGGAGGACGCGGACCCGGAGTCATCGTCACCACCACAGGCGGCGAGCAGCAGGGCGGCGAGGAGCACGAGAAGAGCGGCGCGCATCACGCGAGGGTAACCGCCACCGGTGCGTGGTCGGAGAGCGGCCCGTGCTCGAGCACCTCGGGCGGGCCTGCCGCGCGACCCGTGGTGAACAGGTGGTCGACGTGGTGGCCCGCTACGTGACGCAATCCCGCGAACCGAGGCGCGCGCAGGTTCAGGTCGCCGCCGAACACGAGCAGCGGCCCCCACTCGCGCGCCACCGACACGGCTCGCTCGCAGTCGGCCTGCGCCGCCGCCTCGGGCCGGTGGTGCGCGTGCGCGTTCACGACCCACCCGTCCGGCAGCCGGGCTCCATGGACCCATCGCCGCTCCGGCCACCGCCGCAGCCGTGCCGCCGCCGAGTCGAGGATCGGCAGCCCGCGCGCGAGGATCGCGTTGCCGCCGCCGCCCCACGACTTCAACAGATCCGGGTTGCGCGCCGAGATCGCCCGAGTCAGCGGCAGCAGCTGGTTGCGCGACGTGAGCTGCATCCGGAAATCGACCCCGAACAGCGGCGGGAACCACGGCGGCACCTCCTGCAGCAGCGCCACGTCCCACTCCCAGCCCGCCAGTGCGGCCGCGAACTCGCGCGCCAGCGACCGCCCGGACGGCGGCACCGAGCGGCCGTGGAAGAGATTCCACGTGAGCACGCGCACCGCGGCTGACCGTACACTGCGGCGCCTGCACTTCCTCGACGGCACCGAGCTCTCCGCCGGCCAGCTCACGTCGCTGCTGGACCGCGCGCTGGCCCTCAAGGAGGCGCCCGCCGCCTCGCGTGCGCTGGAGGGCCAGACCGTCGCGCTGCTCTTCGAGCACCCGTCGACGCGCACGCGCGTGTCGTTCGAGGCCGGCGTCTTCGAACTCGGCGGTCACCCGATGGTCCTGCGGGCGAACGAGCTGCAGCTCACGCGCGGCGAGTCGGTGCGCGACACGGCGCTGGTGTTCTCCCGGCACGCGGCCGTGATCGGGCTGCGCACCGGCTCGGAGGAGCGGCTGGCCGCGCTCGCCGAGCACGCCACGGTGCCCGTCGTGAACATGCTCTCTCCCTGCCATCACCCGTGCCAGGCGCTCGCCGACCTGATGACGATGCGCGAGGCGTTCGGCGCGATCGAAGGTCGCGTGCTCACGTACGTCGGCGACGGCAACAACGTCGCCCGATCGCTGGCCGTTCTCGGCGGCCTGGCCGGCGTGCAGGTGCGCGTGGCGGCGCCTGCGGGATTCCAGCTCGACGGTGGCGCCGAGCTGTACGACGACCCGGTCGACGCGGTCGCCGGCGCCGACGCCGTCTACACCGACGTCTGGGTCTCGATGAGCGATGACGAGAGCGAGGCGGCCCGCCGCCGCGAGGCGCTCGACCCGTACCGGCTCGACGACGCACTGCTCGACCAGGCCGCGCCGCACGCGATCGCGCTCCACTGCCTGCCCGCCCACCCCGGCGAGGAGATCAGCGAAGGTGTTCTGTATGGCGACCGCCAGCGGATCTGGGACCAGGCCGAGAACCGGAGGCATGCGCAGAAGGCACTCCTGGAGATGCTGGTCTCATGACCCAAGCCAAGCGCAGCCGCCTCAACCCGATCGGGGCGCTCGTGCTCACGCGCGAGCGGATCCAGGAGGTGCTCGACGACGCCGTCGAGCGTGGCCGCATGACCCGCGACGACGCGCAGGATCTGCTGGCCGAACTCGTGCGCCGCGGCACCGGGCCGGCCGACCGGCTGATCCGCGCAGCCGGGCTGGGCAGCACGTTCCCGATCGACGAGTACGACGACATGACGGCCGCCCAGGTCACCGAGAAGCTCGACGCCCTGGCGCCCGCGCAGCTGCGCACCGTGCGCGACCACGAACGCCGCAACGCGAACCGCAAGTCGGTGCTCGCAGCGATCGATCGTAAGCTGCCTTGAGTGTCCACCACCTCTTCGCAGCTCCGCCCGTCGCGCGGTGACGTCCTCGAGCTGACGATCGACTCGCTCGCCCACGGCGGCAACGGCGTCGCTCGCCACGACGGCTACGTCGTGTTCGTCGCCGGCGCGGTGCCCGGTGATCGCGTCCGCGCCGTTGTCGGCAAGGCGAAGCGCGCCTACGCCGAGGCGCGGGCGATCGAGATCGTCACGCCGTCGCCGGACCGTGTCCCGCCGCGCGCCGATCACCCGGGCGCCCCGTGGCAGGTGCTCCCGTACGAGCGCCAGCTCGCGATCAAGGCCGAGCAGGTGCGCGAGGCGCTGGAGCGGATCGGGCACCTCAGCGACTTCGAGCTCGAGCCGATCGTCCCCGCCGTCGAGCAGTGGCGCTACCGCAACAAGCTCGAGTACTCGTTCGGCATTGGCCCCGACGGCGAGCTCGTGTGCGGCTTCCACGCGCCCGGCCGCTGGGACGAGATCCTGCCGATGACCGACTGCCTACTCGCCTCCGAGCGGTCGAACGAGGTGCGCGAGCAGGTGCTGCAGTGGTGCCGCGCCCAAGGCCTGAGCGCGTGGGACCGGCGCGAGCAGGTCGGCCTGCTGCGCAACCTCGTGGTCCGCGAAGGCCGCCGCACCGGAGAGCTGCAGGTGCGGCTCGTCACCTCGCCCGGCAGCATCGACGTCGACTCGCTGGCCGACGCGGTCGAGTGCGACGGCCTGTTCTGGACCCGCCAGGACCAGCTCGGCGAGACGGCCCTGGGCGGCGAAACGACGCTGATCTCCGGCACGCCGCAGCTGCGCGAGCAGATCGGCGGCCTCGAGCTGAAGATCAGCCCCGAGGCGTTCTTCCAGACCAACACCGAGATGGCCGAGCAGCTGTACGCGCTCGCCGCCGAGTACGCCCAGCTGCGCGGGCACGAACGCGTCTTCGACCTGTACTGCGGCATCGGCACGATCGGCCTCGCCCTTGCCGCGCGGGCGCGCGAGGTGGTGGGTGTCGAGATCGTCGAGCCGGCGGTCGCCGACGCGATCGCGAACGCCCGTATCAACGACGTCACCAACGCACGCTTCTACGCCGGTGATATCCGCCTCGCGATGCGCGACCTCGTCGAGCAGGCCGGGCGCCCCGACGTCGCCATCGTCGACCCGCCGCGTGCCGGCCTGTCGCAGAAGGTCGTACGCCGCATCATCGAGGCAGGGCCGAAGCGGATCGTGTACGTCTCCTGCAACCCGACCACGCTGGCGCCGAACGCCGCGCAGATGGTCGAGGCGGGCTACCGGCTCGTGCGCGTGCGCCCGGTCGACATGTTCCCGCAGACGCCGCACATCGAGAGCGTCGCGCTGCTCGAGCGTTCTTAGGCGGCCAGTGGCAGCGGGTCGTCGCCCGCGAACCGCGCGAGCGTCGTGCCGAGCAGGCGGTAGACCTGCTCGCTGACCGCCATGCCGCAGTGCGAGGCCACGACCTCGAACTGCTGATCGGCGGCCGGGTCCAGGCAGGCGTGCCAGTCGACGATCCCGTCCGAGCGCGAGTAGACCGACACGTAGCGGACGTCGGATGGGAACTGCGCCGGCAGGTGGGTGCGGAAGCTCTCGCAGCAGGCTCCACGCAGGCAGCTCAGTGACATGAAGCCCGGCACTCGGCCGGTGCCCAGCGCTCCCACGACGCCGACCTGGAGCAGCACGAGCGGATGCACCTTGAGCATCGAGACGGTCGGCGCACCCAGCGTCACGATCCCGGACACGAGGTCAGGGCGGCGGTACGCGACAACGCGCGCGAGCACGCCGCCGCGGCTCTGGCCGACGATCGCGACCTTCTCGCCTGTGCGGTCCGCCAGCGTCTCCAGCCGCTTCTCCAGGCGCTCGCAGGCCTCCTGCGAGCAGCCGACGTTGGCGCGGATGCCGGCTCGGCTCGTCCAGTAGCCGTTGGCGCGTAGCCACTTGGTCATCGTCCCGAGCGAGCCGTCGCCGGCCAGGAATCCCGGCACGAGCAGCACCGGCCGGCCGTTGCCGGGGACGACGCCCTCCCCGTGCCAGACCGGGCTGCGCAGCAGCCGCGCGGCCTCCAGCGCGAAGCGGGACTCGCGCCACAGCGGCGGGACGTGCGGGATGACGTCCATTTGCAGCTATTACCCCATCAGATGGGTCGGCGATACAACCGCCTATCGGACAGTCTTTCGTGCGCAGGGCGGCAGAAGCCTCCCCCGAGTAGCATCGCGACCGTGCGAGCCGCCACGATCAGCGACGGCACGATCGCCGTCCAGGAGCACCCCGACCCGGAGCCGCAGGCCGGCGAGCTGCTCGTCCGCGTCCATGCCGCGGGCCTCAACGGCGCCGACATGATGCAGCTCAAGGGCTTCTATCCGGCCCCGCCCGGCGCACCGCCGGACATCCCCGGGCTCGAGCTGGCCGGCGAGATCGTCGCGACCGGCGACGGCGTGCGGCGGTTCGAGGTCGGCGACCGCGTGATGGCCATCGTCGGCGGTGGCGGCCAGGGTGAGCTGGCGATCGTCCACGAGCGCGTCGCGATGCCGATCCCCGAGGAGCTCGACTACACGGCGGCCGGGGGCGTCCCGGAGGTTTTCTGCACCGCCCATGATGCCCTGTTCACGCAGGCCGGTCTCACGGTCGGCGAACGGCTGCTCGTCCACGGCGCCGCCGGCGGCGTCGGCATGGCCGCCGTGCAGCTCGGCACGATGGCCGGCGCCCGCGTGTCCGCCACCGTGCGCAACGAGCACTGCCGCGAGCAGATCTCGACGCTGGGCGTCAACGCGCTGGCGCCCGACGAGTTCGTCGAGGCGGGGCCGTTCGACGTGATCCTCGAGCTCGTCGGCGCACCGAACTTCCCCGCCAACTTCGAGGCGCTCGCGCCGCTGGGGCGGATCGGCGTCGTCGGGATCGGCGCCGGCGCCCAGACCGATCTCGACCTCCGCGCGCTGATGTACAAGCGCGTGCGGCTGTTCGGGACGGTGATGCGAGCCCGCTCGCTGGAGGAGAAGGCGATGATGACGCGCGCCGTCGAGCGGTCGGTCCTGCCCGGCTTCGTCTCGGGCGACCTTTCGGTGTTCGTCGCCGCGACGTACCCGCTCGACGATGTCGCGGCCGCCTACGAGCGCTTTCAGGTGGGCGGCAAGCTCGGCAAGATCGTGCTCGAGATGTGAGCGAGCTTGTCCGGGTTCACGATCGACCGGATCGCGTGGATCCGTCCGCCGGAGATCTCGAACGCCTGAGCGGCGATGAGCGCGCCGTCGGCGTCGAAGCCGAGCAGGCCAGGGTCGCCGTTGACCGCGGCGAGCCGGAGCGAGTAGCCGCGGCGCGCAGCGACGCGCTGGAAGCCCGCGAGCATGCGGGCGACTGCCTCCGCGCCCGCGACCGGCGCCCAGATCTGCGGGGCCTTGCCGCCGCCGTCGCCGTAGAACGTCGCCTCCTCGGCGAGCAGCTCGACCAGCGGCTCGGTATCGCCCTGCTGGAGCGCGGCGACGAAGCGCGTCATCAGCTCCTCGCGCTGCTCGCGCGAGGGCTCGAAGCGCGGCCGCCGCTCGTCGACGTGGCGGCGCGCCCGCACGGCGAGCTGGCGCACGTTGTCCTGGCTCTTGTCGACGATCGCCGCGATCTCGTCGTAGCCGAAGTCGAACGCCTCGCGCAGCACGAACACGGCACGCTCGACGGGCGTCAGGCTCTCGAGCAGCACGAGCACCGCGAGTGACAGCGACTCGGCCCGGACGGCGGCGTCCGGCGCCGGGTCCGCGAGCACGGGCTCCGGCAGCCAGGTGCCCGGGTACTGCTCCCGGCGGACGCGCGCGGACCGCAGGTGATCGATGCTCAGGCGAGTCACGACGGTCGACAGCCACGCCTTCGGGGACTCGACGTCGCCGGCCTGGTGGAGGCGCAGGAACGCCTCCTGGACGATGTCCTCCGCCTCGCTGAGGCTGCCGACCATGCGGTAGGCGATCGACACCATCAACGGTCGTAGGTCTTCGGCTGTCACAGCGCCTCCTCCCGTCTCGTCTAAGGCGCCATGAACACACTACGGATCTTCATCGCCGGGGCGTCCGGCACCCTGGGCCGCCGCCTCGTCCCCCAGCTGATCGCCCGCGGCCACCACGTCACAGGCACCACCCGCTCGCGGGCCGACGAGCTGCGCGCGCTCGGCGCCGAGCCGGTGATCGTCGACCCGCTCGACGCCGCGGCGGTGCGCGAGGCCGTCGTGCGCGCGGAGCCGGATGTCGTCGTGCACCAGCTCACCGCGCTCGCGGGCCTCGGCATGACGCGCAACTTCGATAAGTCATTTGCCGCCACCAACCGCCTGCGCACGGAGGGCACCGACTATCTGATCGCCGCGGCCCGGGCCGCCGGCGCCCGCCGGCTCGTGTGGCAGAGCTTCGCCGGCTGGCCCTACGCGCGCAGCGGCGCGCAGGTCAAGACCGAAGACGACCCGCTCGACCCCGAGCCGCCCGCCGACGCGCGCGAGACGCTCGCCGCGATCCGCCACCTCGAACACGCGGTCCTCGAGTCCGGGCTCGAGGGCTTCGTGCTCCGCTACGGCGGCTTCTACGGGCCTACGACGTCGATCGACACTGACGGCGACCACTCCCAGCTCGTGCGCAAGCGCCGCTTCCCGATCGGTGGTGGCGGGACCGGCGTGTGGTCGTTCATCCACATCGACGACGCGGCCGCCGCGACCGTCGCGGCGATCGAGGGCGGCACGCCGGGGATCTACAACGTCGTCGACGACGACCCGGCGCCGACGAGCGAGTGGCTGCCCGCGCTCGCGAGCCAGCTCGGCGCCCCCGCGCCGCGGCGGCTGCCGGGTTGGCTGATCCGCCTCGCCGGCGGCCCGCAGACGTACTCGCTGATGACGCGCCAGCGCGGCGCGTCCAACGCGAAGGCCGTCCGCGACCTCGGCTGGCGCCCGTCGCACAGCTGGCGGGAAGGGTTCGCTTCCTAGAGATGACCGATCGCGCGGGCCGCGAGATCGATCATCTAGACGTTCGGCCGATTGTCGCTCGGGTCGCTCCGATTACGGTGCGGCTCGATGCGGCTGGCCGGACTCCTCGTATTCGCGATGGGCCGTCGCGCGATCCGTGTGCCCAAGCCCGCCGGCCACGGCAGGCTGCACTACACGCTCGTAGCGCGCGACGAGGCCGGCAACCGCAGCAAGGTCACGAGCGGCAGGCTCTAGTACGGCGGGAAGTCGGCGTACCAGTCGCCGACCACGCGGAACGCCTTCCAGAACTCGCGCTTGGCGCTCTCCTCGTCGAGCGCCTCGTCGATGTTCGGCGTGTACAGCGCGTCGATCGACGGCGTCAGCGTCTGGACCTGGCCGGCGTTCGGGAGCACCTCGCGCGCCAGCGGCAGCTCGAGCTCGTTGAGGACGTCGAGCGCTTCCGGACCCATGACCACGACCATCTTCGGCTGCACGATCGCGATCTCCTCGACCAGCCGCGCGATGCACTCGGGCGCGGCCAGCGCGGTGTCGGCCACCGGGCACTTCACACACAGCGTGCCGTAGACGGCGAGCGGATCGATGTCGAGTCGCCGCAGCGACTTCATCAGCGCCGTCCCCGCGCGACCGTAGAAGGCGACGCCCTCTTCGATCTCCGCCGGGGTCGGCGCGTACTTGAGCAACAGCACATCGGCCTGCGGATGTCCGGAGCCGAGCACCGGCATGAGGCTGCCGCGCGGGCAGCGGTCACAGGACTGCACGTCGCGGGTGAAGTGGTTGAGCTCGCGGATCGCGCGCTCGAGGTACTTCTCGCGTATCTCATCGTCGGTTGCGGGCATCCCGCCGACCGGTTTAGGCGCGTTGCTCTGTTCTCCTTGCCCCTGCATCGGTCATTGCGTGTCGCGACCGGCGACAGCCCTGGCCACACGACGCCGGCGACTGGCCTCGCGGGCCGCCTTCGGGGTCGCTTTCGTCTCCAGGAACTTGAGCGCCTGGACCTGCGCGTAGCGCAGCGAGGAGGGGCGGCCGATGATGTCCGCCTCGCGCAGCGACTGCAAGAACTCGTCCGGGCCGTCGAAGTCCCGCATCCGTATGCGCACGGCGCCCAGGCCCTGGGCCACGTGCGCGTCGGAGCCGGCGCCGCCAGGGATCCGGTACTTGCCGGCGAAGCGGACCGCCTCCTCGTTCCAGGCGGCGATCGCGATCCGCGGGTTGAAGACCTCGATCGCGTCGACGTCGGCGACCACGTTGAGCAGGTGCTCGTAGTCCGGGACCGAGTGCAGGCGGTCGAACGGATGTGGCACGTAGACGATCCCGCCCTGGCGGCGGATCTCGGCGATCGTCTCCTCCAGGCTCATGCCGCGTGGGATCTTCTCTTCGATGAACAGGCCGATGACCTCGCCCTGGTCCTTGGTCTTGACCTCCTCGCCGACGATCAGCTTCACGCCGTACTCGGCGGCCTTCTCGCGCGCCTCGAGCGCACCGGAGATCTCGTTGTGGTCGGTGACCGCGATCGCTCCGAGACCGCGGTCGCGCGCGGTGGCGAGCAGCACCTCGACCGGCGTGACGCAGTCGTTGGAGTGGTCGGTGTGCATGTGGAGGTCGACGTCGATCAGCTTGCGCTTGGCGAGCTTGTCGCGGACCTCCGGCTCGAGGGGAGCGTCGGGGCGCCGGAGCGCGGCGAGCTCGCCGTAGATCGCCTCGGCCTCGTCGGCGACGCGACCCCACGAGAGGTCGCTGCGGGCCGCGGCGCCGCGCTCGCGCAGCTCGTGCACGAGCTCGGGGTCGCGCGCGAGGCGCTCGAGCTGGCCGGCCAGGACGTCTACGTCACCGGGCTCGAACAGGAGGCCGAGCTCGCCGTCGCCGAGCACCTCCTCGTAGGCGGGCAGGCGCGCGGCGACGGGCACGGCACCGACCCCGAGGGCGCGGACGAGCAGTCCGGGGGCCGGGATGTTCCCCAACGAGGCCGCGACGACGACGTCGGCCTTCGCGAGCACGTCGCTCTCGGTGGCGTCGTCGGCCGAGAGCAGCGTCAGCCGGTCGCGCAGGCGGCTGCGCAGTGCGCCGGTGGGGGCGGCGCCGGTCGGCGAGAACACGGTCGCGTGCCAGTTGACGCTCTCGGGGAGCCGCCGCAACGCGCGCAGGAAGAGCCGCAGTGCCTGCCGTTCCTCCTGGGCACAGAACGCGAACCGCACCGGCCCGTCGTAGGGCTCGCGCTCGACGGTCGCGGCGCCCGGTCGCAGCGACTGGTAGCTGGCGGGGAAGAAGCGCTCCATGACCTCTTGGGTGGCTTTGAACGACGCCGTGCGAGCGTCGAGCCGGCCGAAGAACAGCTCCACGAAGCGGCGCGCGACCTGGGTCGACAGCACCCGCTCGGTCGGCGCGTGGAAGGAGCCGACGTTGAGCGCCCGCGAGTGCCGCAGCGCCACCGACGACGCGCTCGGCGCGAACGGCTCGTGCACGTGCACGAAGTCGAGCGGCGCGAACGTCAGCACCTCTTCGAGCGTGCGCGCGACGTCGACCGGCGGCGCCGGCAATCCCCCGCGCCGCTGCAGCGGCAGCAGCTCGCCGACCCCGAGAACCCGCACGCCTCCGTCGGGGTCGAACAGGGTCTCCGGGTTCTCGCGCGCCGCGCGGATCAGCTTGCGCGACTCGCGCACCAGCGACCGCGACCGCGACGGCGCCAGCACCAGCAGCTGGTGTCCCCGCGCCGCGAGCTCGTTCGCCAGCTCACCGGCGAACCCGTTCACCTCGTGCTCGTCCTCCCATGGGTGGGGAGTCACCTGCGCGATGGCGTACCGGTCCGGCACCGGCCGCAGGATAGTCGCCTACGGCGGTGCGACACCAAACTGGCGACAGATCGCCCGGGCGGTTCCCAGCGGGATCTCCCGGTGGCGCGGGATCGTCGACCGTCCTCCGGCCGGCCCGTCCCAGACCTCGTGGCGCGCGCCCTGCCGCACCAGGCGACATCCGTGTCGCCGCAAATGTGCGACCAGCCGACGGCGATCGATCATGGGCTGCGGGGGGCGAATGCGAGTGGCACACTGCTCGTAGCACTGATGCCGCGAAGTACGCCCCCTCAGATTTCCCTTGCGATCGTGTACGAGCCCGTCGAGGACGGGTGGGTGCAGGCGCGCATCGAGGGGATCCCGGAGGTCATCACGGCCGGCCGCGACAAAACCGAGGCGCGCACGCTCGTGCTCGACGCGCTACGCGAGTATCTCCTGTCGATCCGCGGGAACGGCGATGCCGTCGACCGCGAACTGATCGACCTCAGCGTCTCCTAGATCGCGGCGAGATCGAAGAACGGCCCGACGTCGACGTTGATCGCCTGTGCGCGCGGGGCGCCGAGGCGGTAGCCGAGCAACACGCGGCGCGGCGATTGCGCCCCGCCGCCGGTGAAGAAGACGTCGCGGCCGGAGGCCGACCAGGTCACGAGCGTGTAGCCGCCCGGGACATCCGAGCCCGGGACCACCGCGACGCGGGCGCCCGGCACGTCGACGACCGCGAGCCGGCGCGGGCCGTGGCGGGTGGAGTGGACCGGCACCGCGAGCAGGCGGCCGTTGGGAGAGAAGGCGGCGTTCCACGGCTCGAACCGGGTGCCCGGCGGCGCCGGGACGTCGCGCATCGTCCCGCTCCCGGAATCGGTGAAGCGCAGAGAGCGGCAGTCGGCGTCGGTGCACGTGAGCACGACGCGCCCGCTCGTAGGCCCGAGTGTGCCGGGGTCGACGTACAGGTGCCGCAGCACGCGGCCCTTCCGCGGATCCCAGACGTCGAGCCCGTGCGTGGTCGCGAGCAGGAGCCCGTCGTCCACCGCCCCCAGCGGCCACCGCCGCCGGGGAGGGACTGTCGCCGGCGCCACGGTCACGCCGTCGACCGTCACCTCGCGCACGGCGCGCACGATCGAGAAGCGCGGATCGATGTCCACCACCCACACCCGGTCGGGCCGGACGCTCGGCAGGAAGAACGCCGAGTCCCCGTACTGGCTGCCCATGATCAGGCGGTCGCCGCGGGCGAGGATCCGGTGCGGGGCGTTGCCGATGTCGAGCAGCGACTGGCGCTCGTGGTGGACCTGGCGGCCCGCGACGTCGACGTCCCACAGCTCGCCGTTGCCGGCGAGGTAGAGATGCGGCCCGGCGGCGGGCTGCGACGAAGCGCCGCAGCCCGCCAGCAGGCACAGCAGAAGGAGCGCTAGTCCACGACGGCGGACTTCTCTTCCGCGGCCTTGTCGGCCGCGGCGCGGGCGGCGTCGGCCGCCTTGCGCGTCCGCGCGTGGTGCGCGATGAACTCCTCGGTCGCCTCGCGGGCCAGGTGGTCCGGCCGCTGCGTGTAGGGCGACTTCATCAGGTACGAGCTCGGGCCATCCAGCTGGCCGCCGATCCCGTGGTTGAGCGCGAGTTTGCAGCAGCGCACGGCGTCGATGACGATGCCGGCCGAGTTCGGGGAGTCCCAGACCTCGAGCTTGAGCTCGGCGGACAGCGGGACGTCGCCGAAGGCCTGGCCTTCGAGCCGGATGTGCGCCCACTTGCGGTCGGTCAGCCACGGCACGTAGTCCGACGGGCCGACGTGGACGTTGTCCGGCGCCAGCTCGTCCTCGAGAATCGAGGTGACGGCATTGGTCTTCGAGATCTTCTTGGACTCCAGCCGCTCACGCTCGAGCATGTTGAAGAAGTCCATGTTCCCACCCACGTTGAGCTGCGACGTGCGCTCGAGGCGAACGCCGCGGTCGCCGAACAGGCGCGCCAGCGTGCGGTGGACGATCGTGGCCCCGACCTGCGACTTGATGTCGTCGCCGACGATCGGCAGGTTGGCCTTGACGAAGCGCCGGTTCCAGTAGTCCTCGCGGGCGATGAAGACCGGGATGCAGTTCACCATCGCGCAGCCGGCCTCGAGGATCTGCTCGACGTACCACTTGGTCGCCTGCTCGGAGCCGACCGGCAGGTAGGAGACCACGACGTCGGTCTTGGTGTCCCTGAGGACCTGCGCGATGTCGACGGTCGAGCCCGGCGCCTTGGTGATCCGCTGCGACAGGTACTTGCCCAGGCCGTCATGGGTCATGCCGCGCTGGACGGGAACGCCCAGGTGCGGGACGTCCTCCTTGACGAACTTGATCGTGTTGTTCTGGCCAGCCCAGATCGCCTCGGAGAGGTCCTTGCCGACCTTGTCCGCGTCGATGTCGAACGCGGCCGAGAACTCGATGTCGTTGATGTGGTAGCCGCCGAGGTCGACGTGCATGAGCCCGGGCACCCGCTCGGACGGGTCGGCGTTCTTGTAGTACTGGACGCCTTGCACGAAGGCCGCGGCGCAGTTGCCCACGCCGATGATGGCCACCCGAACCTTGTCGTTCTGGTAGCGGCTGCCCCCGTTGCTCGAATGCTCGGGGCGAGTGGTCTCGGTCAAGTCTGCGTTCCCTCCGGAAAAATTCGGTTCGACCTAACGAAACACCCGTGATCGGGGCTCGTTACAACTCGGAGACCGGCTCTGCCGCCCGTGTCAGCTCCTGGCGCACGTGCCAGATGCGCTGGAAGACGGTGATGGTCGACAGCGCGGCCAGGACGTAGACGGCCGGCGCGAGCAGGTCGAGGCTGAAGAACACCAGCCCTGCAGACAGGATGACAACTCGCACTGCACGGTCGGCGATCCCGACCTTGCATTCGACGCCGAGGGCCTCTGCCCGCGCGCGTGTGTAGGAGACCATCAGCGAGGCGAGCACGGCGACGACGACGGCGGCGACGGCGAGGTCATTGCCCTCGCTGGAGAAGTACCGCGCGACGGCCGCCAGCACGATGCCCTCCTCCATGCGGTCGAGCGTCGAGTCCAGGAACGCCCCGAACGGCGAGCCCTTGCCCGACATCCGGGAGTAGCGCCCGTCGAGCGTGTCGCAGACCGACCCGACGATGAACGCGATGCCGCCGAGGAAGAAGTACTCCTCCCAGACGAGCACGGCCGCCACGACGCACAGGGCGAGGCCGGTGAGCGAGATCGCGTTGGGCGTGAGGCGCGACTCGATGAGGCGGTTGCGCATGAGCGACTGGTACTCGCGCGCCGTGCGAGGCGGCCGCTCGGCCGAAGGGGAGCTCATCGCTCGGAAAGACTAGGGCAGGGCGGCACCGGCACGGGCATTCCACGCCCACACCTCTGGCCGCGCCTTGGCGAACAGGCCCCAGGCGGCGGCCGCGGAGGCGGCGGCGACGGCGCCGCCGAGGAAGCCGTCGAGCCACCAGTGGTTGGCGGTCGCGATCACCACGAAGGTGACGAGCGGCGAGTACGCGTACCACAGCATCTTGGCCCAGCGGCGGCGCACGATCCTCGCCATCGTCATGCCGAGCATCAACGAGAACGCCACGTGCATCGACGGGATCGCCGCGAACGCGTTGAAGAGCACGCCGGTGGATCCCGAGTCGTGGTCGACGCCGGTGAACGCCTGGACCGAGTCGGTGAAGCCCCACTCCGGCAGCAGCCGCGGTGGCGCGGTCGGGACGAGCACGTACAGCACGAGCGCAATGCCCATGGCGACCATGAACATGTTGCGCACGAAGTAGAAGCGCTCGTTGCGCCGCAGGTACAGCCACGCCAATGTCACAGTCGTGATCGCGAAGTGCGAGTTGACGTACATCCAGCTCGCGAAGTCGGCCACGAACTCGTGCGCTTGCACCCAGCCGTTGACGGTCGGCTCGAAGAAGAGCCCGAGATCGCTCTCGATCCGGATCACCTCGCGCGCGTTGTCGAACGCCTGCGCGGCCCGGCCGTCGACGAGGCCGCGGACCAGTCGGTACAGGTAGTACGCGCCGCAGAACAGCACGATCTGCCGGAGCAGATCCGGCCAGCCATGCGGGAGAAGGGAGCGGACACGGCCGAGCATGAACGAGGGATGTTAAGCACCTGTATCCCGGCAACCAGGCGGGTTGTCCGCACTATTTGGCGGCGACGGCCCCGGTGCAGTCCGGGCCGGTGCCCGGTCGCAGGCCCGCCCGCACGACCACGTGGTCGGAGCCGACGGGGGTCACGCGCGTCCAGCCGCCGGGCGCCCGGCTCATGCAGGCGGTGCTCGAGTGCCACCAGCGCGTGTAGCGCTGACGGACGATCGTGGAGCGGTCGGTGTCGACGTCGAAGCCGTTCGGGAGCGCCACCGTCACACGCGCGCCGCCGGTGGCCGGCGGGGCGGCGTCTCGCACCTGCCAGATGCGCCAGTTGCGCGACGAATGGACGAGCCGCAGGTACGGCACCCTGCTCTCCAGCAGCCGGGCCTCGGCCTGGGCCGAGTAGTCGAGCGGCGCTTTCGGGAGCGCGACCCAGGCGACGCCGGTGTTGAGCAGCCAGCGGTGGTAGCGATCGGCGGTCAGCGGCCGGCCGTCGTAGAAGAGCGGGTTGGCCTTCTCGTCGAGCTGGCGCTCCCAGCCGCGCGCGAGCGGCACGACGCTCGCCAGATGCGCGGCCTCCCAGTGGTTGTGCGTGAACGCGACCTCCACTCGCTGGCCGGGCTTGACCTCGTGCGAGAGGAACGCGCGCGCGTCGGCGAAGAATGCCTCGCTGGTGGAGGGGTCGCCATGCGCCTCGGCGACCGCTCGCACCGCCGGGAGCCACTGCAGGTAGAGGAGCACGACGACCGTGACCGCGATCACCGCCCGTGGGGCGCCCGCGCGCGGGACGAGCAGCAGCAGCGCCGGTCCGAGCAGCACCGGCAGGCGCAAGGCGTTCTGGCCGAACGGGGTCGGGATCACGAACGCCGCGACGAGCACGGCGATGTACAGCAGCGCACCGATCCGCGGCCGCGGCGCCAGCAGGAGCGCGGCCGCGAGCGCGACGAGGAGCATCGGCCAGAACGCCGTGGCCACGAAGCGGTCGTCGCCGCCCTCGGGGAACAGCACCGCCATGACGCCGCCGCCGACGATGACCGGCAGCCCGAGCACCGTCGCGGGCCCGAGCGCGGCCCGTCCAGACGCCGCCGCGCGGGCGGCGGCCGCCAGCACGAGGAACGCGCCGGCCACTGGGCTCGCCAGCACCGACGCGAGCGCAAGCACGGCGGCGAGCGCCCGCCAGACGGGCCTGGTGCGCTCCGCGCACAGCCAGGCGGCGACCGCGAGCGCGATCCCGAGCGTGAACGGCATCCGCCCGATGACGACGTTGCTGAGCACGCCGGCGGCGAACAGCCACACGGCGCCGGCGGCGGCCGCGCGGCTCGGCGCGACGTCCCACGCGATCGGCACGAACGCGGCGATCGCGACCAGCGCGGCGAGGACGCCCACCCACGCGGGCCCGGGCCACGCGGCCAGCGGCGCGAACAACATCGAGTAGCCGAGCACGTGGTGACCGCCGTACCACTGCGCGTTCCAGACGGTCATCCCCTCCGTGTCGAACAGCCACGCCCGGAAGGCGTGCGCGGCCATGTCGGCCGTCGCCGGACGGATCGCCAGATAGGCGATTCCGACCAGCGCGGCGCCGACCACGGGCGCGAGGGGATGCGCGAAAACGCGGCGCATAAGACCCTCGGATGCTAGGCGTTGCGGTCGCGCGAACTTCAACTGTGGCATCGAGGGGGGCAGGATCGGCCGTCCCATGGATCGAGTGTGAAGTTGTTCCGGCTGAGGCTGAAGAACTTCACACTCGATCGCCGCGACTCATCCCTCGCCGCCCCACCCAGCCGCAGTTCGTCGGCGCTACATCAGCGCCTGGAGCCGAAGTCCGTCGTCACGACGCACGCCTTGGTGCCGCCGAGCGAACCGGCGCGCGCACCGACCCCGACCAGGCTGTAGCTCGACGAGAGGAGGATGTCCCGGTGACCGGGTGAGTTCATCCACATCCCGACGATCCGGCGGGCAGTGCCGCGGCCACAGCGGCCGCCGACCATCGCCAGCGTCTCGCCGAGGGCGTGCTTGTGCGTGAAGCGGTTGATGCGCGCCTCGAACGAGCCACCGTTGCGGGACTCGTGCGCGAAGTAGTTCGCGTCGAGCATCTCCCACGAGTGGTAGTCGGCGGCGCGTGCGAGCCGCTTGTTGGACTTCACCGCCGAGAGGCCGTGGTTGGCCCGTTCGGCATTGATGCGGTGAACGATCGCGCGTTCGCGGTTGTCCAAGCGCGAAGTGGCCGCGGCCGCGATGGCGGGCGCGGCGAAGGTGGCTGCGAGCAGGCAGCCGAAAGCAGACGTCAGCAGAGCGACGGTGCGCATGGGACCTCACTGTTGACCGGGGCTCCCCCGAGCTCCCGGGTCGTCAAATGAATCCGAGCCAGTCCGTGCGGGTCGGTACTACGAAATGCAGTCCGTCGCGGCCGTCGACCCTATCAGCGCACCTCGGCGTAGGGTGAGGAAACCTTGAGACATTCGTTGCAGATCCAGGCCTATTTATTGTCAGTCATCTGACAAATGAGGCCGTCGAGGGCTCGAATCCGCCGGATCCGCGACCGATTACGCGAGGTCTACGGCCGCCCAGTGGCGCCACCGCACGGCCACGGGCTGGACGAATTGGTCCTCACAGTTCTCTCGCAATCGACCAACGATCGCAACCGCGATGTGGCCTTTTTGCGCCTCAGGGCGCGGTTCCCGAGCTGGGAGGCGGTGCGTGACGCCCCCAACGAGGAAGTCGAGGAGGCGATCCGCCCGGGCGGCATCTCGAAGGTCAAGTCGACACGGATCCAGGAAATCCTGCGCGAGCTGCCGGAGCCGCTCGACGGCCCGCACCTGCGCGACATGGACTTCCTCGTCTCGCTCCCCGGCGTCGGCCGCAAGACGGCGGCCTGCGTGCGGCTGTTCGCGTACGGCGAGCGCGACGTCCCGGTCGACACCCACGTCAGCCGCGTCGGCACCCGCCTCGGCCTGTTCCGGGAGAAGGCGCCGTTCCTGGAGATGCACGACGAGATGCTCGCGATGACGCCCCGCGGCCAGGAACTCGAGTTCCACGTCAACCTGCTCCGGCACGGCCGGCGGACCTGCCACGCGCGCCGCCCGCAGTGCGAGGAATGTGCGCTGCTACGCATGTGCCCGACAGGCCCGATCGTCGGCTGAAACCGGCCTGGAGCTGGTCGCGGCGCCGAGTGCAATCTGAACGGGCCGCTCGGCGCGACGCGCGACTACGCCGCCGTGCACTTCGACCTCGACGACCTCAAGGCGATCAGCACGCGCTCGGGGGGACGCTCAATGACGGCGTCCTGTCGATCGCGGCGGGTGCGCTGCGGCAGCTCCTGCTCGATCGCGGCGAGGTGCCGCCGGCGGCCGGCGTGCGGGCGCAGATCCCGGTCGACGTCCGCACGGATGAGACCGAAGCCCTCGGCAACGTCCTGACGTCCCTGTTCGGGGAGCTGCCGGTCGCGCAGGCGGACCCGCTGGCCCGCCACCGCAGCGTCCTCGCCCGCGCGATGTCGAGCAAGGCGAGCGGCCAGCCGGTGGGCGGCACGGCCCTCATCGACCTGGCGGACCTGGCACCGCCCGTGCTCGGAGATCCTCGGGCGTGCGATGTTCGGCGGGCAGCGCATCTTCAACCTCACGATCACGAACGTGCGTGGCTCGGACACGCCGCTGTACCTGTTCGGCGCCCGGCTGCGCTCCGTGCTCTCCCGTACGTGCCGCTGTTCGCCGGCCACTCGGTCGGCATCGCGGTCGTCTCGTACGCCGGCGAGGTCGTGTTCGGCTCGGTGTCGACCGCACGAGCACGCCCGACGTCAAGGCGCTCGCCGACGGAGTCCGCGCATCGTTCGACGAGCTCAGCGCCGCGGCGCCGCGCGCATGCCGTGACGCGCTAACATCTGCGTCACCAAGACTGAGATTTGTAGTAGAGGAGCACACCACATGGCAAAGACCATCGGGATCGACCTTGGCACCACGAACTCGTGTATGGCCGTCCTCGAGGGCGGCGAGCCGACGGTCATCGAGAACGCGGAGGGCGGTCGCACGACGCCGTCCGTCGTCGCCTTCACGCAGGGTGGAGAGCGCCTCGTCGGCACTGTCGCCAAGCGCCAGGCCGTCACCAACCCCACCAACACCGTCTTCTCGATCAAGCGCTTCATGGGCCGCAAGGAGGCCGAGGTGCATGAGGAGGAGGCGATCGTGCCGTACACCGTCGTCTCCGGCTCTGGGGGCGACGCTCGGGTCGAGGCGGGAGGCAAGCAGTACTCGCCGCCGGAGATCTCGGCGATGATCCTGCAGAAGCTCAAGGCCGACGCCGAGGCCTACCTGGGCGAGCCGGTCGACAGCGCGGTCATCACGGTCCCCGCGTACTTCAACGACGACCAGCGCCAGGCGACCAAGGACGCCGGCCGGATCGCCGGTCTCGACGTCAAGCGCATCATCAACGAGCCGACCGCCGCATCGCTCGCGTACGGGCTCGACAAGGAGTCCGACCAGACGATCCTCGTCTTCGACCTCGGCGGTGGCACGTTCGACGTGTCGGTGCTCGAGATCGCCGAGGGCGTCTTCGCCGTCAAGTCGACCGCCGGTGACAACCACCTCGGCGGCGACAACTTCGACAAGGCCGTCGTCGACTGGCTCGCGGCGGAGTTCAAGCGCGATCAGGGCATCGACCTGACCACCGACAAGATGGCCCTCCAGCGCCTCTACGAGGCCGCCGAGAAGGCCAAGATCGAGTTGTCCTCCGCGCAGGAGACGCAGATCAACCTGCCGTTCATCACGGCCGACGCCTCCGGCCCGAAGCACCTCGATGTGCGCCTCACGCGCGCCAAGCTCAATGAGCTCGCCGCGTCGCTGGTCGAGCGTGTCGTCGCTCCGGTCCGCCAGGCGCTCGACGACGCCAAGGCCAAGGGCGCCGACGAGATCCAGCACGTCGTCCTCGTGGGCGGTATGACCCGCATGCCGGCCGTGCAGGAGAAGGTCAAGGAGCTCACCGGTAAGGAGCCGCACCGCGGCGTCAACCCGGACGAGGTCGTGGCCGTCGGCGCCGCCATCCAGGCGGGCGTGCTCGCCGGCGACGTCAAGGACGTCCTGCTGCTCGACGTCACCCCGCTCACCCTCGGCATCGAGACCAAGGGCGGCGTCATGACCAAGCTGATCGAGCGCAACACGACCATCCCGACCCGCAAGTCCGAGGTGTTCTCCACCGCGGAGGACAACCAGCCGAGCGTGGAGATCCACGTCCTGCAGGGCGAGCGCGAGATGGCGAGCTACAACAAGTCGCTGGGCAAGTTCCAGCTCACCGGCATCCCGCCGGCGCCGCGCGGCATCCCGCAGATCGAGGTCACGTTCAACATCGACGCCAACGGCATCGTCGAGGTGTCGGCGAAGGACCTCGGGACCGGTAAGGAGCAGCAGATCCAGATCAAGGCCGGCTCCGGGCTCTCGGACGACGAGATCAAGCGGATGGTGTCCGACGCCGAGTCGCACGCCGAGGAGGACAAGGCCGCCCGCGAGCTCGCCGAGGCGCGCAACGCCGGCGAGTCCGCCGCCTACCAGGCCGAGAAGCAGGTCAAGGATCTCGGGGAGAACATCGACGACGCGTCCAAGGCCGAGATCGAGGACGCGGTCAAGGACGTCAACGAGGCCGTCAAGGGCGAGGACGCGGCGGACATCACCGCCAAGACCGAGCGTTTGCAGACCGCGTTCCACAAGGTCTCCGAGGCCATGTACGAGCGCGCGCAGGCCGCCCAGCAGGCCACGGAGCCCTCTGAGAACGGCGCGTCGTCGGAGAACGGCGCCGGCGACGAGGAGGTCGTCGACGCCGAGGTCGTCGACGAGCAGAAGTAGCGATGACCGAGGAGACCAAGACCGACGAGTTCACCGCTGCCGCGCCGCCCCACCCCGGGGCTTCGGGCACCGGCGAAACCTCGTTTGGCGACGCTGAGGCCCCGGCGGCTGCCGGTGCCGTGGGAGAATCCCCTGGCGGGGATTCTCCCGAGGCGGTGCAGGAGGATCTCGACAAGCTCGTCGCGCGTGCGAAGCAGCGCGACGAGTACCTCGCGCTCGCCCAGCGCACGCAGGCCGACTTCGAGAACTTCCGCAAGCGCATGGCGCGCGAGAACGCGGCGGCGGTCGACAAGGGCGTGCGCAAGCTCGCCGATGCGCTGCTGCCCGCGCTCGACCACCTTGGGCACGCGCTGAAGGCCGCAGAAGGCCACGAGGATGTCGTGAAGGGCTTCGCGATGGTCGCGGGCGAGATCACGGCCGCGCTCGATCGCGCCGGCATCCAGGCGTTCACGCCACTCGGCGAGCCGTTCGACCCCAACGAGCATGAGGCGATGGCCTCGCAGCCGTCCGAGGACGCCGAGTCCGGGACGGTCATCGAGGTCTACCAGCAGGGTTACCGGCTCAACGGTGCCGTGCTGCGTCCCGCGCGAGTCGTGGTGTCGGAGTAGGAGGTCGGCGTTGGCGCGCTCGAGCGACTACTACAAGACCCTCGGGGTCGACAAGAAGGCCTCGCAGGACGAGATCAAGAAGGCGTACCGCAAGCTCGCGCGCAAGTACCACCCCGACACCAACAAGGAGGCCGGGGCGGAGGAACGCTTCAAGGAGATATCCGAGGCGTACGACGCCCTCGGCGACCCCGAGAAGCGCAAGAAGTACGACCGCGGCCAGTCGGTGTTCGGCGGCGCGAATCCGTTCGGCGGTGGTGCCGCCGGCGGGGCCGGCGCCGGCGACTACGGCTCCTTCTCGGACATCCTGTCGAACATCTTCAACACCACCGCGGGGCGCGGCGGCGCGCGCACGAAGCCGGCCGCCGAGCGTGGGCGCGACCTGGAGACGACGGTCTCGCTGTCGTTCGACCAGGCCGTCGACGGTGCGCAGATCCCGGTGTCGGTGGCGACGCACGTGCCGTGCAACACCTGCCGCGGCACCGGCGCCCGGCCGGGCACCTCGCCGATCGTCTGCCCCGTCTGTCAGGGTCGCGGCGTGGAGTCCCAGGGCCAGGGCGTGTTCTCGATCACGCGGCCGTGCTCGCGCTGTGGCGGCTCCGGCACCGTGATCGAGGATCCGTGCCCGACGTGCGCCGGCCAGGGGCGTCTGCGCGAGCTCAAGAAGTACCGCGTGAACATCCCCGCCGGCGTCAAGGACGGCTCGCGCATCCGCCTGCCCGGCAAGGGCGAGGCGGGGCTGCGCGGCGGCCCGGCCGGCGACCTGTATGTGATCACGCACGTGAGCGAGTCGCCGGTGTTCCGGCGCAAAGGCGAGAACTTCGAGGTCGAGGTCCCGATCACCGTCGCCGAGGCGTTGCGCGGCGCCGACGTCGAGGTCCCGACGCTGCACGGCACGAAGAAGCTCCGCGTGCCGGGCGGGACCAAGCACGGCACCGTGCAGCGGCTGCGCGGCGAGGGCCCGCCGACGCTCAACGGCAAGGGCCGCGGCGACATCCACTACCGGTTCGTGATCGACGTCCCCCGCGAGCTCACGGACGAGCAGCGCGAGGCGGTCGAGGCGCTGTCGTCGGTCATCAACGGCAACCCGCGCGAGACCCTGCTCCGCCAGGCGGCCGGAGGCTCGTGATGGGCGCGCGGCGCACCACGCGCATCACGGCAAAGGTCTCCAACAACCGCGGCGTCTTCATGATCTCGGTGGCCGCCGAGCTCGCCGAGATGCACCCGCAGACATTGCGGATGTACGAGGCGCGCGGGCTGATCGAGCCCCAGCGCTCGCCGAAGGGCACGCGGCTGTACTCGCAGGACGACGTCGACCGCCTGCGCCGGATCCAGGAGATGACCACCGAGCTCGGGATGAATCTCGCGGGCGTCGAGCGCGTGTTCGAGCTCGAGGACAAGCTCTCGCGGCTTCAGGGCAAGGTCGACACGCTCGAGCGCCGCGCGCGGGCGCTGCAGGACGAGATCGCCCGCCTCGAGGAAGTGCGCCGCGAGGTCCGCGCCGAGATCGTGCGCTACGAGGCGCCGGGAACGGCGCTGATCCCGATCCGGCACGTCAAGCGCACAGGCTGAGCGCGGGGTACAGCGCCCCGCCGAGGCGCGCGAGGATCGCGCGGCCCTGCCGGCCGCCTCGGAGAGTACGTCAGTCGTCGCCGCCGCCGTGGCCGCTGTGCCCGCCGTGATCGTCGCCGACGTCGTGGTTCGGGCCGTCGTCGTCGCCGCCCCGAGAGGTGGAGCCCGGGCCCCGGTTGTTGTCATGACGCGTCGTCTGGACAGGCGCGACCGGAGTGCGCGGAGCATCGCCCGGGCCCTGGTCGAGCGTCCCGTCGTCGCTCGACGAAGCCGAGCGAGCTCGTGCGGTGCGATGGAGCGTCCGGTGGACGGTCTCGGTCCGCACCTGGGCCGGCGGATCGGTCTCCGCGGTCGGCGCCGGGGCGGTGGTGGTCTGCGTGCCGCCGGACGCGAGCGCGACGGCGGCGAGGAGGCTGAGCGCGGCGATTGTCACCGCGGCGGCAATGGAGGTTCGTGAGAAACGCATGCTCACAGCCTCGGGTCACGCCGCCCAAGGCCCCGGCAACGCCGGGTTAAACCTTGGGAAAGCCTGGATCCGCCCGTCTAGATTGGATCGCGGTGAAACCGCGTGTGCTTTTCGTCGAGGACGAGGCGAGCATCTACGAGCCGTTCTCGAAGGCGCTCGCCCGCGAGGGCTTCGAGCCCGTTGTGGCGCCGACCGCCAGGCGCGCCCTCGAGCTCGCCGAGGACGGTGACTTCGCGATCGTGCTGCTCGACCTGACGCTGCCCGACGGCGACGGCCGCGACATCTGCCGCGCCCTACGGCGCAGCTCCTCGGTCCCGATCCTCATGCTCACCGCGCGCGGCACCGAGGCCGACCGCATCGTCGGCCTCGAGCTCGGCGCCGACGATTACGTCGTCAAGCCGTTCAGCGGCGCCGAGGTCATTGCCCGCATCCGCGCGATCCTGCGCCGCGCGACCCCCGAGCCGACCGACACGCCCGAGCCCGTCAGCGTCGGCGCGCTCGACGTCGACGTCGCCGCCCGCCGCGTGCATCTGAACGGCGAGGAGCTGCAGCTCAGCCGCAAGGAGTTCGACCTGCTCGCCGAGCTGATCCGCCACGCCGGCCGTGTGGTCACGCGCGAGCAGCTGATGGACCGCGTGTGGGACGAGAACTGGTTCGGCTCGACCAAGACGCTCGATGTGCACATCCGCTGGCTGCGCCAGAAGCTCGGCGACGACCCGTCGCAGCCGCGCTACGTGCACACGGTCCGCGGCGTCGGCTTCCGCTTCACCGCGCCGGAGGAGTTCTCGTAAGCCTCCGGCTCCGCCTGCTGCTGGCGCTCGCCTACGTGCTGGTGCTGGCGATCGTCGCCCTCGAGGTACCGCTGATCTTCAGCATGCGCGACCGCGTCGATGCCGAGGTCCGCTCGCAGGCGCGCAGCCAGGCGGAGTTCCTCGCCGCGACCGTCAATCTCGGTGCGCGCGGCGACCTCCCCGGGATCACTCGCGTGGCCGGCGACCGGCTGCGCGGCCGCGTGATCATCGTCGGCCGCAACGGACGCCTGCTCGCGGACTCGGCGGGCACCGAGCGCGTCGGCGTCGACTACAGCTCGCGGCCCGAGATCGCCGCCGCGCTCAGGAACAGCGTCGCGCAGGAACGGCGATCGAGCGCGACGCTCGGGCAGGAGATCCTCGCCACCGCGGTGCCGATCGTGCGCGGCAACCGCAACGAAGGCGCCGTACGCGTGACCCAGAGCGTCGACGCGGTCAACCGGGCGACCTGGCGCGCCACGTTCGGCCTGATCGCGATCGGCGTGCTCGTACTCGGGCTCGGACTCGCCGCCGGTGCCGTGATCGCCCGTCAGGTCGCCGGGCCGGTGCGCCGGCTCGACGTCGCCGCACGCCAGGTCGCGAACGGCGATCTGTCGGCGCGCGCGAAGGTCGAGGGCAGCGCCGAGCAGCAGCGGCTCGCGCATACGTTCAACGCGATGACCGAGCGGATCGAGCGCCTGCTCGACAGCCAGCGCGAGTTCATCGCCGACGCGTCGCACCAGCTGCGCACGCCGCTGTCCGGCCTGCGGTTGCGGCTCGAGGAGGCGCGTGCATCCACGCGCGACCCCGACGCGCACTCCGAGATCGATGCCGGCCTGGGCGAGCTCGATCGCCTGTCGGCGATCATTTCCGAGCTGCTCGTGCTGTCGCAGGCGGGGGAGGTCGACGCGCCGCCCGAGCACGTCGACCTCGAGGACGCCGCGCACCGCGCCGCCGCGCGCTGGGACGGCTCCGGCGGCGGCCGTGTGCTGGCCGACGGCGTGCCGGCCGACGGCTACTGCCCGCAGGCCGACCTCGATCGCGCGCTCGACGCGCTGGTCGAGAACGCGCTGCACTACGGCAACGGCAGGGTCGAGGTGCGATCGGCGCCCGGCGCCGTGGACGTGCTCGACCGCGGCCCGGGCCTTGCCGAGGACGAGCTGGCCGCGGTGTTCGAGCGGTTCCACCGCGGCCGCGCCGGCCGTTCCGGGCCGTCCGGCACCGGGCTTGGGCTCCCGATCGCGCGCGAGCTCGCGCGGCGCTGGGGCGGCGACGTCACGCTCGCCAACCGCGACGGCGGCGGCGCGCGAGCCCGCGTGACCGTCCCATCTTTTCCCGAGGCTTAACCCACCGCGGGCTACGGTGACGGAGTGCCGCGAACGGTCCTGTGGATCCTTGCCGCTGTCGCCGGCGTCCTGCTTGTCGCAGGCGTCACGGCGGCTGCTTCCTCGCTCTCGACGCAGACCGTCGGGCTGTCGTCGGAACCGCTGAGTGCGGGCGAGCAGCTGACCCCGCGCGCCACCGCCACGCCGACGCCCAAGCCGAAGGCGCGCCTGAAGCCCAAGCGCACTCCGACGCCCACCGCGACGGCCGTGCCGACCGCGGTACCGACTGCCGTCCCCACCGTCGACGACCACGGCGGCGGCGACGACCACTCCGGCAAGGGCGGCGGGGGCAGCGACAACTCCGGCCACGGCGGCGGCGGGGCCGACGACTAAGCCCGGTCGACCAGAGCCCGGCGGGGGCGTACCATCCGTTGGAGATGCTGGTCGACGCCTCGTGGCCCCCGCGCGAGCCTGACCCCGACCGCCGGCCGATCCGGTGGCCGCGGTACCGCTGGCCGCTGCTGATGGTGCTGTTCGTGATCGGCTTCGAGGTCGCGCCGCCGCTGCTCGCCTACATCTGCATCGTCGCGGCGCTGTACTGCGCGATCGAGTCGCTGCTGCTGCTCCTGCCGAACAGCGACGGCCTTCGCGACTATCGCCAGTAGCGCGCTAAAATCTTAGTCCCACCGACTGAGATTTAGGGACCATGCAACTGGATCGCTTCACCATCAAGTCACAGGAGGCGCTGCAGGCGGCGATCCGCGTCGCGGCCGACCGGCGCAACACCGAAACCGCTCCTGCCCACCTGCTCCTCGCGCTGCTCGACCAGGAAGAGGGCATCGTCGGCCCCGTGCTCCGCAAGGTCGGCGCCGACCCGGCCGCCATCCGCAGCCAGATCGGCGGTGAGCTCGATCGTCTGCCCACGATCACGGCGGGCGCCCGTGAGCCGGCGACGTCGCGCGAGCTGCTCGACGTCCTGCGCTCCGCCGAGCGCGAGGCCGGCAGGCTGCAGGACGAGTACATCTCCACCGAGCACCTGCTGCTCGCCCTGAGCGAGGCCGTCGAGGGCCTCCCGAAGCACGAGGACATCCTGGCCGCGGTCCAGTCGGTGCGCGGCCCGCATCGCGTCACCGACCAGAACCCGGAGGAGAAGTACCAGGCGCTCCAGCGCTTCGGCCGCGACCTCACGCAGGCCGCCGAGGACGGCAAGCTCGACCCGGTGATCGGCCGCGACGACGAGATCCGCCGCGTGATCCAGGTCCTCTCCCGGCGCACCAAGAACAACCCGGTGCTGATCGGCGAGCCGGGCGTCGGCAAGACCGCGATCGTCGAGGGCCTGGCCCAGCGGATCGTGTCGGGCGACATCCCGGAGTCGCTGCGCGACCGGCGGGTGATCGCGCTCGACATCGGCGCGCTGCTCGCCGGCTCCAAGTACCGCGGTGAGTTCGAGGAGCGTCTGAAGGCCGTGCTGAAGGAGGTCCAGGAGGGCGAGGGCACGGTCATCCTGTTCATGGACGAGCTGCACACGATCGTCGGCGCCGGCGCCGCGGAGGGCGCGGTCGACGCCGCCAACCTGCTCAAGCCGATGCTCGCCCGCGGCGAGCTGCGCGCGGTCGGCGCGACCACGCTCGACGAGTACAAGAAGCACGTCGAGAAGGACGCCGCACTCGAGCGCCGCTTCCAGCCGATCTACGTCGGCGAGCCGACGGTCGAGGACACGATCGCGATCCTGCGCGGCCTCAAGGAGCGCTACGAGGCGCACCACAAGGTCATCATCACCGACGCCGCGCTGATCGCCGCCGCGACCCTCAGCCATCGCTACATCGCCGACCGGTTCCTGCCCGACAAGGCGATCGACCTCGTCGACGAGGCGGCCAGCCGCGTCTCGATCGAGCTCTCGTCGGTTCCGACGGAGATCGACGAGGTCGAGCGCCGGATCAAGCAGCTCGAGATCGAGCACTTCGCCGTCTCGGGCGATGCGACCGCCGACGTGCGCCGCGAGGAGATCGAGCGCGAGCTCGCCGAGCTGCGCGAGCAGGCGTCCGGGATGCGCGCCCAGTGGGAGCGCGAGAAGGAGCAGGCCGAGGGCCACGGCAAGCTGCGCGAGCGGCTCGACCAGGCCCGTGTGGAGCTCGAGCGCGCCGAGCGCGAGAGCGATCTCGAGCTGGCCGCCCGCCTGCGCCACGGCGAGATTCCCACGCTCGAGCAGCAGCTCGCCGACGCCGAGTCGCGCCCGGAGGAGCTGGAGCCGGCGGTCTATCTCTCGGAGAAGGTCGACGCCGACGAGATCGCCGAGGTCGTCGGCAAGTGGACGGGCATCCCGGTCACGCGCCTGATGGAGGGCGAGGTCGAGAAGCTCATCCACATGGAGGAGCGCCTGCACCGGCGCGTCATCGGCCAGGAGGAGGCCGTCGCCGCGGTCTCCGACGCGCTGCGCCGCTCGCGCGCCGGGCTTAGCGACCCCGATCGCCCGATCGGCACGTTCCTGTTCCTCGGCCCGACCGGCGTCGGCAAGACCGAGCTGGCCCGCGCACTGGCCGAGTTCATGTTCGACTCGCAGGACGCGATGGTGCGGATCGACATGTCCGAGTACATGGAGAAGCACTCCGTGTCGCGGCTCGTCGGCGCGCCTCCCGGCTACATCGGCTACGAGGAGGGCGGCCAGCTCACGGAGGCCGTGCGCCGGCGTCCGTACTCCGTCGTGCTGCTCGACGAGATCGAGAAGGCGCACAACGACGTCTTCAACGTGCTCCTGCAGGTGATGGACGACGGTCGCCTGACCGACGGCCAGGGGCGCACCGTCGACTTCAAGAACACGGTGCTGATCATGACCTCGAACATCCCGGGCGGCCGGGCCGGGGCGGAGGCGACGTTCAAGCCGGAGTTCATCAACCGGCTCGACGACATCGTCGAGTTCCACGCGCTCTCGCGCGAGCAGCTGCGCGCGATCGTCGACCTGCAGGTGGCGCAGCTGATCGGCCGCGTGGCCGAGCGCGGCGTCGAGGTCGAGCTCACCGACGCGGCGCGCGATCTGCTCGGCGACATCGGCTACGACCCGACGTACGGCGCCCGCCCGCTCAAGCGGGTGATCGCCAAGCGCCTGGTCGACCCGCTGGCGCTCGGCCTGCTCAAGGGCGAGTTCGCGGCCGGCGACCGGATCGCCGTCGACGCCGTCGACGGTGACCTGGTGTTCAGCGCCGGCGTGCCTGTTACGGCTGTTTGAGGCTCTGCCGCACCCGGATGATCACGCGCTGCGCGTTGGTCGCCGGGTGCGGTGAGTACCGCTTCTGCTGGTCCACCTGCAGCGTCCACTGGCCGACCGACGGGTGCCTCACGGGGATCTGCCGGCCGCGGGCGTGGAACGTTCCGCACGGGAGGTGCGAGCTCGCGACGAACCGGACCGTCTTGCGCAGCTTGCCGCCGAAGATGTAGTGCCCGTAGACGGGCGCGGCGGCGGTGAAGCCGCGGCCGCTGAAGCGGACCCGGCGCGACGGCCTGGCCCGGCGCGGGCGCAGCTTGACCGCAAGGTTCGTGACGCGCGAGGTCTGCGTCGCGAGGTTGTTGGGGTTCTGGTCCTCGACCAGGACAAGCGTGAACTGGTGCTCGTTGAGGCCCTCGAACGGCGCCGAAACGCTCGCCTGCGCCTCGCCGAACGCGCCCGACATTCCGGTCGCCTCGGTGTTGCCGTCGATCTGCAGCGTCAGCGCGGCGAGCGGGGCGAACCCGGTCGCGTGCACGTCGATCCGCTCCCGCTGCGTGGGCAGATCGCCGTCAGAGACGTAACACGGCTTGAGCGGGCCCATCGTGACCGTCGCCTGAGCGGGCGCGGCCATGAACAGGAGCAGCAAAGGGATCGCGGCGAGTGCCCGCACGTTGTGGAGAACACTGCATCGGGCCGAAAGGATCGGATACAACGAGCGCATGCCGACCTACATCATGCTCTCAACCCTCACTCCCGAGGGAGTGCAGACCGTCAAGAACAACCCAGCCCGCATCCGCGAGGTCAACAAGGAGGTCGAGCAGCTGGGCGCCACGGTCAAGGCGCAGTGGGCCGTGCTCGGCCACTTCGACTTCGTGAACATCGTCGAGGCGCCTGACGAGAAGACGATGGCGCGCATCTCGCTCGAGCTCGGCTCGCGCGGCACGGCCCATTACGAGTCGCTCCCCGCGATCCCGATCGACGACTTCATCGCGGCCCTGTGACCCCACGCGTCCTCGTGGTCGGCGGCGGCGGCCGCGAGCACGCCATCGTCCGCGCGCTCAAGCGCTCACCGCAGACGCCGGAGGTCTTCTGCACACCCGGCAACGCGGGCATCGCGGGCGACGCGACGATCGTCGGCGACGACCAGGCGGCGACGATGGACCTCGTCGTCGTCGGGCCCGAGGCGCCGCTCGTCGCCGGTTATGCCGACGCGTGCCCCGTCCCGTGCTTCGGGCCGCTGGCCGCCGCCGCGCGGCTCGAAGGGTCGAAGGCGTACGCCAAGGAGGTCATGGCGGCCGCCGGCGTCCCGACGGCCGCGTTCGCCGTCGTCGACTCGGTGGAGGCCGGGATGGCCGCGATCACCGGCTACCCGACCGTGATCAAGGCCGACGGGCTCGCCGCCGGCAAGGGCGTGGTGATCGCCACCGACGAGGCGCAGGCGCGGGAGGCGCTGGAGGCGATGCTCGTCGAGCGCCGGTTCGGCGACTTCCCGGTCGTGGTCGAGGAGTTCCTCGACGGCGACGAGCTGTCGCTGCTGGCGCTCTGCGACGGCGAGACCGCGGTCCCGCTCGCACCGGCGCGCGACTACAAGCGGATCGGTGACGGCGATGTCGGCCCGAACACCGGCGGGATGGGCTCGTACTCGCCCGTGCCGGAGATCGACGATGCGATGGTCGAGCGGATCCGCACCGACGTCCACCAGCCGGTCGTCGACGAGCTCGCGCGCCGCGGCACGCCGTTCCACGGGGTGCTGTACGCGGGGCTGATGCTCACCGCCGCCGGCCCGCGCGTGCTCGAGTTCAACGTGCGCTTCGGCGATCCGGAGACGCAGGCCGTGCTCCCGCGACTGCGCTCGGACCTGCTCGACCTGATGCAGCGCGCCACGCGGCCGGGCGGGCTGGCGGGCGTGTCGCTGGAGTGGGACGCCCGGACCGCGGTGACGGTCGTGCTCGCCTCGCGCGGGTATCCCGCGACCTCGTCCTCGGGCGACGTCATCCACGGGCTGGACCTCGTCGCCGACGAGGAGGTCGAGGTCACGCACGCGGGCACGGCGGCCGCGGGCGACGACGTCGTGACCGCGGGCGGGCGGGTCCTGAACGTGACGGCGCTCGGCGAGACCACGCTTGCCGCCCGCGAGCATGCATATGCTGCCGCCGACGTGATCCGCTTCGACGGGCGCCAACTGCGCCGGGACATCGCCATATGAACCAAGAATCCGGTCCGGTTACAGAGGCCTCGGTCGAGGCCGAGTTCGAGGGCCTCGAGGTCGACGCGCCGCTCGTCGGCATCGTCATGGGCTCCAAGAGCGACCTGCCCGCCATGGAGGCCGCGTCCAAGGAGCTCGACGAGCGCGGGATCCGCAACGAGGTGCGCGTGATGTCGGCGCACCGCGATCCCGAGACCGTTGCCGAGTACGCCCGCAACGCCAAGCTGCGCGGCCTGCGCGTGATCATCGCCGGCGCGGGGCTGTCGGCCGCGCTGCCCGGCGTGGTCGCCGCCCACACGCCGCTGCCCGTGATCGGCGTGCCGCTCACATCCTCCAAGTCGGTCGCCGGCGGGCTCGACGCCCTGCTCTCGATCGCCCAGATGCCGCCGGGCGTGCCGGTGGCCTGCGTCGGCGTGGACAGCGCGAAGAACGCGGCCGTGCTCGCGGCGCGCATACTCGACGCGTGATCAGCCGCTACACCCGGCCCGAGCTCGGGCAGATCTGGACCGACGAGGCGAGGATGACCGCGTGGCGCGATGTCGAGGTCGCCGCTGCGGAGGCGCTCGACGGGCCGACCGACGAGGACCTCGCCGCGATCCGCGGGGCGACGTTCACGGTCGAGGCCGTCAAGGAGCGCGAGAAGGTCACCGACCACGACGTGGCGGCGTTCGTCGACGTGCTGGCCGCGTCGGCCGGGCCGGCGGGCCGCTGGATCCACTTCGGGCTGACCTCGTCGGACGTGCTCGACACCGCGCTCGCGCTGCAGTTGCAGCGGGCGGGTGCGGTGATCGTGCCGGCGGCGCGCGAGTACGCGGCTGCGCTCGCCGAGCAGGCATGCGCCCACGCGGACACGCTGTGCGTCGGCCGCACCCACGGCGTCCACGCGGAGCCGACCTCGTTCGGGCTCAAGCTCGCCGGGTTCGCGATGGAGGCGGCGCGCAACGCCGACCGCCTCGAGGCCGCGTTCGACCAGGCCGCGACGGGGGCGATCTCTGGCGCGGTCGGCACCTACGCCGCGCTCGGCCCGGAGTTCGAGCGGGGTGTGCTCGACCGGCTGGAGCTGGCGTCCGAGCCGGTCTCGACCCAGGTGGTCCCGCGCGATCGCCACGCCGAGCTGCTGAGCGCGATCGCGCTCGCCGGCGCCGGGCTGGAGCGCTTCGCCCAGGAGATACGGCACCTCCAGCGCACCGAGGTCCGCGAAGTCGAGGAGCCGTTCCGGGAGGGCCAGAAGGGCTCGAGCGCGATGCCGCACAAGCGCAACCCGATCACCACCGAGCGGATCTGCGGCCTCGCTCGCGTGCTGCGCGGCTACGCGCAGACGGGACTGGAGAACGTCGCGCTGTGGCACGAGCGCGACATCTCGCACTCGGGCGCCGAGCGCGTCGTGCTGCCGGACGCGACGATCCTGCTCGACTACATGCAGTCACTGGCGCTGCGCGTCGTGCGCGGGATGGTCGTCCACGAGGATCGAATGCTGGCCAACCTCGAGCTCACCCACGGCGCGCTGTTCTCGCAACGGGTACTCCTCGCCTTGGTCGAGCAGGGCATGCAGCGCGACGACGCCTACCGCCTCGTGCAGCGCCTCGCGCAGCAGGCGTGGAACAGCGGCACCCATCTGCGCGTGCTGCTCGAGCGCGAGGAGGGCGTCGACCTCGATCTCGACGCCGTGTTCGATTACTCGCACTACATTCGCCACGTGCCTGACGTGTTGCGGCGGCTGGAGGCCACATGACGTTTTTGATCTACGGGGCCCCGGGCGACTCGCCTGACCTCTTCCACACGATCCCGACGCCGATCATCGACCCGTTCCTCTACATCGAGGACGGCGACCGCCGCGGTGCCACGGTGACGGTGCTCGACGCCCACAAGGTGACGCCGCACGGGGTCGAGGTGATCGATCCGTACGACCTCGGCGTCGACGAACTGCTCGACTCGGGGATGTCCCGCGACCACGTCGAGCTCGAGCTGTGCCTGCGCGCGGCGCAGCGCTTCGGCGTGACGCGCGCGCTCGTGCCGTCCCAGTTCCCGATCGGCGTGGCCGACCACCTGCGGGCCGGCGGGATCGAGCTGGTGGTCGACCCCGAGGCGTTCGCCACTCGCCGCCGCGTCAAGACCGAGGCCGAGATCGCCGGCATCCGCCGCGCCCAGGTCGCGGCCGACGAGGCGATGGCCATCGCCGCGCGGATGATCCACGAGCAGCCCGGCGTGACCAGCGAGCAGGTCCGCGCCGCGATGCAGGAGGCGTGCGACGCGCGCGGCTGCGACCTGCCCGACGACGTGATCGTCTCGCACGGCCCGCAGGGCGCGATCGGGCACGAGGCCGGTCACGGCGAGATCGGAGCCGGCGAGCCGGTGATCGTCGACATCTGGCCGCGCGATCGCGACTCCCGCTGCTGGGCCGACATGACCCGCACGTTCGTCGGCGGCGGCGCCGAGCCGCCGGTCGAGATCGCGGAGTGGTGGCGGCTCACGCGCGAGGCGCTCGAGCGCTCGTTCGCCGCGGTGCGCGCCGGCGCCGACGGCCGCGAGGTGTACGGCGTCTCGTGCGAGCCGTTCGAGCAGGCCGGCGTGCTGACGCAGCGCAGCAAGCCCGCGGGGCAGAAGCTCGACGAGGGCTACTACCACTCGCTCGGCCACGGCGTCGGCCTCGAGGTGCACGAGCGCCCGGGCCTCGGCCGCACGCCGGACGCGCTGATCGCCGGCGACGTGATCACGCTCGAGCCCGGCTGCTACCGCAAGGACATCGGCGGCGTCCGGCTCGAGGACCTCGTCATCGTCACCGAGAACGGCGCCGAGCTCTTGACGGACTTTCCGTACGGCCTGTGACCGCTGCGCGGGTTCCGGCGGGGCCCTGAGCTAGCCTGCGGGACGTGACCGGCCTCACCCTGCTGGCCTCCGGCAAGGTCCGCGAGCTCTATGACCTCGGCGACGACCTGCTGATGGTGGCCTCCGACCGCATCTCCACCTACGACGTGGTGCACCCGACACCGATCCCTGACAAGGGAAAGGTGCTGACGGGACTGTCCGTGCTGTGGTTCGACCTGACGAAGGACATCGTCCCGAACCATCTCGTCTCCGTCACCGATGGCGTGCCGGACGAGTTCCGGGGCCGCGGGATGCGCGTCAAGCGGCTGCAGATGCTGCCAGTCGAGTGCGTCGTGCGCGGCTACATCACCGGCTCCGGCTGGAAGGACTACCAGGCGACCGGCAAGGTCTCGGGCATCGAGCTCCCCGCCGGGCTGCAGGAGTCCGAGCAGCTCCCGGAGCCGATCTTCACGCCGTCCACGAAGGCCGAGGTCGGCCACGACGAGGCGATCGACTTCGACCAGGCGGCCGAGCTGGCGGGCTCACGTGAGCTCGGCGAGCGGCTGCGCGACGTGTCGCTCGCCGTCTATCAGGCGGTCGCCGACCATGCCCGCGAGCGCGGAGTCATCCTCGCCGACACGAAGTTCGAGTTCGGGCTCGACCCGGACGGCGCGCTGGTGCTGGGCGACGAGGTCTGCACGCCCGACTCGTCGCGCTTCTGGCCCGCCGACCAGTACGAGGTCGGCCGCGGCCAGCCGAGCTTCGACAAGCAGTACGTGCGCGACTGGGCGTCCGGCACCGGCTGGGACAAGGCGCCGCCCGCGCCGCCGATTCCCGACGACGTGGTGGCGCAGACGCGCGAGCGCTACGTGACCGCGTACGAGCGGCTGTCCGGCGAGTCGTTCTCGGCCTGGCTGGAGCGCACCGCTCCGTGAGGGTGCGGGTCCTGATCCGGCCCAAGGCCGGAATCCTGGATCCGCAAGGCCAGGCCGTCGAGCGGGCGCTTCCGGCGCTCGGGTTCGAGGGCGTGCGCCGCGTGCACGTCGGGCGGCTCGTGGAGCTCGACGTCGAGGATCCGTCGCAGGTGGACGCGATGTGCGAGCGCCTGCTGACGAATCCTTTGATCGAGGACTACGAGATCCAGCAGTGAAGTTCGGGATCGTCCAGTTCCCCGGCTCCTGCGACGAGCGGGACGCGCTGTTCGCGGCACGCCGGGTGGGCGACGCCGAGCTGCTCTGGCACGCCGATCCCGACCTGAAGGGCGTCGACGCGGTCATCATCCCCGGCGGCTTCTCGTACGGCGACTACCTCCGCGTGGGGGCGATCGCGCGGTTCGCGCCGGTGATGGTCGAGGTCGACCGCTTCGCCCGCAGCGGCGGGCTGGTGCTCGGGATCTGCAACGGCTTCCAGGTGCTGTGCGAGGCCGGGCTGCTGTCCGGCGCCCTGCTGCCGAACACGTCGCTGCGGTTCGTCTGCCGGCAGGTCGACGTCGAGGTGGTGAATGCCAGGATTCCCTGGACGGCGGGTGTGGAGAAGGGGCAGGTGCTCTCGATCCCCGCCAAGCACACGACCGGCCGCTACTGGGCGCCCGACCCGGTGCTCGACGAGCTCGAGGCCAACGGGCAGATCGTGCTGCGGTACGCCGCGGGGCACAACTTCAACGGTTCGGCGCGTGACATCGCCGGCGTCTGCAACGCGGCCGGAAACGTCATGGGGCTGATGCCGCATCCCGAGCACGCGGTCGACGTGTTGACGGGCTCGGTCGACGGGCTCGCCCTGATCGGCGGGCCGGCGTGAGGCACCGCGAGCTCGGCCTCACGGACTCCGAGTACGAGCTGATCGTCGACAAGATGGGCCGCGAGCCGAACGAGGTCGAGCTCGCGGTGTTCTCGCTGATGTGGTCCGAGCACTGCGGCTACAAGCACTCGCGGCGGTTATTGAAGACGCTCCCGACCGAAGGCCCGCGGCTCGTGCTCGGCCCGGGGGAGAACGCCGGCGCTGTGGACATCGGCGGCGGGATGGCGGCCGCGTTCAAGGTCGAGTCGCACAACCACCCGAGCGCGGTCGAGCCGTTCCAGGGCGCGGCGACCGGAGTCGGCGGCATCCTGCGCGACGTGTTCGCGATCGGCGCGCGGCCGATCGCGATCCTCGACTCCCTGCGCTTCGGCGAGCCGAGCTCTCAGCGCTCGCGCTACCTGCTCGAGCACGCGGTCGCCGGCATCGGCCACTACGGGAACTCGATCGGCGTCGCGACGGTCGGCGGGGAGATCTACTTCGAGGACCCGTACGAGCAGAACTGCCTGGTCAACGCGATGTGCGTCGGGCTGATCGAGACGTCGAAGCTGATCAAGAGCGCGGCGGCGGGCGTCGGGAACGTGGTCGTGCTGTTCGGCGCGCGGACGGGGCGCGACGGGATCGGCGGCGCGTCGGTGCTCGCGTCGGCCGAGCTCGGCGACGAGGACGCTTCCAAGCGCCCGACCGTACAGATCGGGGATCCGTTCGAGGAGAGCAAGCTGCTCGAGTGCTCCCTGGAGCTGCTCGACCGGTCCCTGCTCGTCGCGCTGCAGGATCTCGGCGCCGCGGGGCTGACCTCTTCGTCGTCCGAGATGGCCGCCAAGGGCGGCGTGGGGATCGACCTCGACGTGCGCCGCGTCCCGCTGCGCGAGGCCGACATGGAGCCGTTCGAGATCATGATCTCCGAGTCGCAGGAGCGGATGCTCTGCGTGGTCGCGCCCGAGCTCGTCGACGACGTGCTGGCCGTCTGCGCGAAGTGGGAGGTCAACGCGACCGCGATCGGCGAGGTGACGTCGTCGGACCGGCTGCGGGTGTTCGACGGCGAGGCGCTGGTCGGCGACCTGCCCGTGAGCGCGCTCGTCGACGAGTGCCCGGCGTACGACCTCGCGCCGCTCGAGCCGAGCCGGCCGCTGTACCCGGCGCCCGAGCCGGTGATCGACGGCGATCTCTCTTCCGGCGACACCCTGCTCGCCCTGCTCGGCAGCGCCAACCTGGCTTCGCGGCGGTGGGCGTTCGAGCAGTACGACTGCGTGGTCGGCTCGCGCACGGTGCGGCGGCCCGAGCAGGCCGACGCCGCGGTGCTCATCCTCGAGCACGGCGGCGCGATCGCGGTCTCGATCGACGGCAACGGCCGGCGCGTGGCGGTCGACCCGTACCGGGGCGCGGTCGAAGCCGTGCTCGAGTGCTCGGCGAACCTGGCGTGCGTCGGCGCCGAGCCGCTCGGGCTCACCAACTGCCTCAACTTCGGCAACCCCGAGAAGCCGCACATCGCCTGGCAGCTCACACGCGCGATCGCCGGCCTGGGCGATGCGTGCCGTGCGCTGGGAGTGCCGGTCGTCGGCGGCAACGTGTCGCTCTACAACGAGGGCGGCGGCGGCCCGATCTACCCGACGCCGGTTGTCGGCATGGTCGGCGAGCTGCCCGACCCGGCGCGCTCCGGCCGGCTGGGGTTCTCGGTCGAGGGCGACGCGGTCGCGCTGATCAGCGCGTCGTGGGCGCCGAGCGAGGTCGGCTCCGAGCTCGCCAAGCTGCGGGGCGAGTCGCTTTCCGGCTCCCTTCCCGTCGTCGAGCTCGGCGCGGTGCGCGCCCTGCACGCGGCGGTCCGCCAGGCGGTGCGGTCAGGCGCGCTGCGGTCGGCTCACGATGTCGCCGAAGGCGGCGTCGCGATCGCGCTGGCCGAGTGCTGCATCGCCGGTGGCATCGGCGCATCGGTGACGCTCGACGGCGTCCCGCTGTTCGCCGAGGGCCCGGGCGCGTTCGTGGTCTCCGGCCCGGCCGAGGCAATGACCGCGTTCGGCGCCGCGGCGCGGGTGATCGGCGAGGTCGGCCGCGAGGCGCTCGCCATCCGCGGCGAGCTCGACATACCGGTCGTCGAGCTCGCCCGCGTCCACGGCGAAGGCCTGGCGGCCCTCGTCGCTTAGGCCATCAGCTCGTCGGCCATCGCCTCGAACACCTGGACGTACGCGTCGATCGACGCGTCGTCGTGGGTGACCGAGAGCGTCCACTCCTCCTCGCGGCCCGGCGTCATGAACACGCCGCGGTTCATGTTGAACAGCCATGCGAGGTCGGCGAGGTCGGCGTCCTGGTTGGCCTTGAACGTCTCGTAGTCGACGATCTTCACCGGCGAGAACGTGACGCAGCCCTTGGAGGCGACGCCGATCGCGTAGCCCGAGAGGTTGTGCTTGTCGATCACCGCCTGGCAGCCGGTGACGATGCGGTCGTTGAGGTGGTCGAGATGGGCGTACGCCTCGGGTGTGAGCACCTCGAGCAGGTTCGCCCGCGTCGCGGCGACGCCGAGCGGGTTCCCGTTGTAGGTGCCGACCTGGTAGACGGAGCCGTCCTCGACGACGGTCATGACCTCCTCACTGGCGCCGATCGCGCCCATCGGCGTCCCGCCGCCGAGCGACTTGGCGAGCGTGACCATGTCGGGCAGGACTCCGAAGCGCTCGGTCGCGCCGCCGGCCGCGATCGTCAGGCCGGTCTTGACCTCGTCGAAGATCAGGACGATGCCGTGGCGCTGCGTGATCTCGCGGACCGCCTCGAGGTACCCCGGCTCCGGGAGCACGATCCCGAGGTTCATCATCGCCGCCTCCATGATCACGCAGGCGGGCTTGCGGCCCTCCTCGGTGAGGCGCTCGATCCGGCGCTCCATCGCCGGCGCGTCGTTGAACGGCACGGCGATCGTCATGTCGACGGTCGCCTGTGGGATGCCGGCGCCGTACGGGAGCGAGGCGAGGTTGTCGCGGTCGCCGATGTTGTCGTACTCGACGCCGATCGAGACCATCACCGTGTCGTGGTGGCCGTGGTAGGAGCCGAAGATCTTCATCACGGTGTCGCGCTGCGTGTACGCACGCGCGATCCGGATGGCGTCCATCGTCGATTCCGAGCCTGAGTTCGTGTAGCGCCAGCGCGGCAGGTTCCAGCGCTTCTGCAGCTCCTCGGCGACGATCACCGCGTCCTCGGTCGGGGCGGCGAAATGCGTGCCGAGGTCGTAGCGCTCACGGATCGCCTTGCCGATCGCCGGGTGCGCGTGCCCCTGGACCATGGCGCCGAACCCGTTGTGGAAGTCGTACATCTCGTTGCCGTCGACGTCCCACACCTTCGGGCCCTTGCCGCGCTCGAGGTAGATCGGCCACGGATCGCGCAGCTGGTAGGACGATGCGACCCCGCCGGTCAGGACGGCGTGGGCGCGCTTGTACATCTCCTCCGACTTGTGCGTGGCGTCGTTGAGCGCCTTCTCCTCGCGCTCGATCAGCTCTTTGATCCGCTGTCGGTCAATCTGGGCAGGGGCGTTGACTGCCATGGGGTATCAGCTCCTTGGGGACCCTTAGCCAACGGAGCGTATCTGCCCGGGGACAGCCGAGGCCATTGCTAGTCTGGCTCTCTCGTGCTGCCCTCCGATTTTCGCGATGGACCGCGCGACGAGTGCGGGGTGTTCGGTATCTGTGCGCCGGGTCGCGACGTCGCTCGTCTCACGTACTTCGCGCTCTACGCGCTGCAGCACCGGGGCCAGGAATCCGCGGGCATCGCGACTTCCCAGCGCGGCCACATCATGGCCATGCGCGACCAAGGGCTCGTCAACCAGGTGTTCGACGAGCAGCGGCTCCGCGCCCTGCAGGGCGACATGTCGGTCGGCCACGTCCGCTACTCCACCACCGGCGCGTCGTCGTGGGAGAACTCCCAGCCGGTCTGGCGGGCCGATCGGCGTGAGGTGGCGCTCGCCCACAACGGCAACCTGATCAACGCGGTCGAGCTCCACGGCGAGCTCCGTGGGCAGGGCGTCTCCTTCCGGTCGACGTCGGACTCGGAGATCATCGCCGCGCTGCTTTCGACGCATCCGGCCGACACGATCGAAGACGCGGTGGCCGACGTGATGACGCGCGTCGAGGGTGCGTACTCGACCGTGGTCATGACCAAGGACCGCGTCGTCGCGTTCCGCGATCCCGCCGGCGTGCGGCCGCTGTCGTTGGGGATGCTCGAGGACCGCTACTGCGTGGCGTCGGAGAGTTGCGCGTTCGACATCATCGGCGCCCGGTTCCTGCGGGACGTGCAGCCCGGCGAGATCGTGTCGCTGACACCGGAAGGCGTGCAGACGCGGATGGGCGTGGCCGGCGAGCGGCCCGCGCTGTGCGTGTTCGAGCACATCTACTTCGCGCGACCGGACTCACGGCTCGGCGGCCAGGTGCTCCAGGTCGCCCGCGGGCGGATGGGCGAGATCCTCGCCCGCGAGGCGCCGGTCGAAGCTGATCTGGTGATCCCGGTGCCGGACTCCGGCAACCCCGCCGCCCGCGGCTACGCGCGCGCGTCCGGGATCCCGCAGGACGACGGCTTCGTCAAGAACCGCTACGTCGCCCGGACGTTCATCCAGCCCGGCCAGGAGCTGCGCAAGCACGGCCTGCGGATGAAGTTCAACCCGCTGCCCGAGGTGGTCGCGGGCAAGCGGCTCGTCGTGGTCGACGACTCGATCGTGCGCGGCAACACCACGCGCCAGATCGTCGCGATGCTGCGGGACGCGGGCGCCGCCGAGGTGCACATGCGCATCAGCGCCCCGCCGATCCGCAACCCCTGCTTCTACGGGATCGACATGTCCACGCGCGAGGAGATGATCGCCCACGGGCGATCCGAGGCCGACGTCGCCGAAGAGCTGGGCTGCGACTCGCTGGCCTACCTGTCCCTGCGCGGCGTCTACGAGGCGATCGAGGGCACGCGCGACACCCACTGCGACGCCTGCTTCTCGGGCGACTACCCCCTGGCCGGCACCGCCGAGGGGCAGCGCAAGGACGCGTTCGAGAACGCGCTCCCGCTGGTCCGGTCCTAGCTCCGCGGCGCCTCTCCGGCCCAACCTGCGCATTGAGGGCGAGGTGGACGACGTTTGTCACCCAGGAGGTGACATTCGTTAGCCACCCCTGTTCGCGCCGCCCTTAATGCGCAGTTTCCGTGCCCTCTGCAACACCCGGCGCACAACCCAGTCACAAGACTGCGGAAACGCGGCTTTGCCCTCCGAGCCCGGCGGTATGGTCGCCCGTCCATGTCGCTGACCGCCGAGAACGTCGCGCTCCCAGGGCTCGCTCCGCCGCCGCCGGAGCCGGTCGCGCGCGCCCGCGATCCCGAGGGCGCGCTGCACGAGCTCTTCGGGTTCGAGCGGTTCCGGCCGGGCCAGCAGGAGGCCGTCGACGCGGCGGTCGCCGGTCGTGACGTGCTGGTGGTCATGCCGACCGGCTCGGGGAAGTCGCTCTGCTACCAGCTCCCGGCGCTGATGCGGGCGGACCTGACGGTCGTGGTCTCGCCGCTCGTCTCCCTGATGCAGGACCAGGTCCAGGCGATCGAGCGGGTCGCGCCCGGCTACGTCGGCCTCGTCAACGCCCAGCAGGACGCGGCCACGAACCGCAAGACGCTCGACCGCGCGGCCCGCGGTGACCTGCGGCTGCTCTACGTCGCACCCGAGCGGTTCTCGTCACCCGGCTTCCTCGAGCGCATCCGCCACGCCCGGATCGGTCTTTTCGTGGTCGACGAGGCGCACTGCGTATCGCAGTGGGGGCACGACTTCCGGCCCGACTACTTCCGGCTCGCCGACGCCGCGCGCTGGCTCGGCGCGGAGGCGATCGTGGCCTCGACAGCGACCGCGACGCCGCAAGTGGCGGCCGACATCGTCGGCCGGCTCGGGCTGCGCGATCCCGCGCGCATCTCGACCGGGTTCGACCGCCCGAACCTCTCCTTCGCGGTCGTCCCCTGCCCGAACAAGCCGGCCGTGCACCGCGGGATCGCCGCCGCGCTCGCCGAGCCCGGCGCGCTCCCCGGGATCGTCTACGCGGGCACGCGCGCGGAGGCGGAGCGGCTCGCGGACCGGCTGCAAACTGAGCTGAACGTCGAGGCGATCGTCTACCACGCCGGCCTGCCCCGCGAGGCGCGCGCAGCGGCGCAGCGGCGCTTCATGGCCGGCGAGGCGCCCGTCGTCGTTGCCACCAACGCGTTCGGGATGGGGATCGACAAGGCGAACGTGCGGACCGTCTGCCACGAGAGCGTCCCGAGCTCGCTCGAGGCCTATTACCAGGAGGCCGGCCGTGCCGGGCGCGACGGCAAACCTGCCCGCTGCCTCGTCTTCGCCACGGGCAAGGACAAGGGCCTGCACGTGTTCTTCATCGAGCGCTCGACGGTCGACGACGACGCGCTGAAGTCGGTTGCGCGGCGGCTCGTCGGGTCGGCGACCGATGGCCGCTACGACCTCCCGCTCGGCGCCTTCAACGCCGACGAGGAGGTGGTGCGCGCGATCGTCGGCCACCTCGCGCGCGCCGGAGTGATCGAGCCGACGCCATCCGCGCCGGACACGATCAAGGGCCGCCTCGCCGGCGAGTGGGACGGCCGGGCGTTCGCGCTCTGCCGCACCTCGGCGCAGGAGGGCACGCGCGTGCGCTGGCGCCAGTACCGCGCCGTGTGGGCGTGGGTCGAGGGCAACGCCTGTCGCCGCGAGGGCATTCTGCGTCATTTCGGCGATCGCTCGGAGCCCGCGCCAACGGGTCCGTGCTGCGACGTCTGCGATCCCTCGATCGCGCCCGCGCCTCCGCCGCCACCCGAGCGGCGCGCATCCCGCCGCCCCGCCCAACTCGCCCAGCGCCCGGCGGCCGGGGGCGACCTCGACTCGCTCGACGAGGCGATCCTCGACGTCGTCGCATCCGCGCAGCCCGAGGTGGGGCGGACGCGGGCGGTCGAAATCCTGCGTGGCGGGCAGTCGAAGGTGGTCAAGAAGTACTCCTACGACGGGCTGCCGCACTACGGCGCGTGGTCGCACCTCGCCGGGCCCGAGGTGCTCGATCGCGTCGACGCGCTGCTGACCGCAGGCACCCTGCGCTCCACCGGCGGGCGCTTCCCGAAGCTGGAGGTGGCATGAGGGTCGGCGTGCTCGCGTCCGGCGCCGGCACCAACCTCCAGGCCATCCTCGACCGCGTGCACGGACGCGACGGCGTCGAGGTCGTTGCCGTCGGCACCGACCAGCCCGGGGCGCCTGCGCTCGCGCGGGCCGGGCGATCCGGCGTGGCCACCGCCGAGTTCCCGCTCGCGGGCGACCGCCCGGCGCGCGACGGCGCGATGGCGGACTGGCTCGAGTCCCACGGCGTCGAGCTCGTCGTGCTCGCCGGCTACATGGCCTTGCTCACGCCCGGTTTCCTCAACCGCTTCCCCGGCCGCGTGATCAACGTCCACCCCGCGCTTCTGCCCGCGTTCCCGGGCCTGCGCGCGATCGAGCAGGCGCTCGACTACGGCGTGAAGGTCTTCGGGGTGACCGTCCACTTCGTCGACGAGGGGGTCGACACCGGGCCGATCATCGCTCAGCGCGCGATCGATCTCCCGGACGCGCAGGGGCCCGCGGAGGTGCGCGCGGCGCTGCGCCCGCTCGAGCACGACCTGCTATGCGACGCCGTGGTGCAGATCGCTCGCGGTGACGTGCATTCGGACCCAGCCCACCCGCGACATGTGACGGTCGAGCGATGACAGTGCAGCCACAGGTATCTTCCCGCCCGGATGGGAGGACGTCGATGACCCAGCCGGGTGAAGTCCGAGTCCGGCGGGCGTTGCTCTCGGTGTCCGACAAGACCGGGATCGCCGAGTTCGCCCGCGGGCTCGCAGAGCTCGGGGTTGAGCTCGTCTCGACCGGCGGCACCGCGACGACGCTGCGTGAGGCGGGCCTCGCGGTCCGCGACATCGCCGACTTCACGGGCTTCCCGGAGATCATGGGCGGGCGCGTCAAGACGCTGCACCCCAAGCTCTACGCGGGCGTGCTCGCGTTGCGCGACGAGCCGGCCCACATGGCCGCCGCCCAGGAGCACGAGATCGAGTTCGTCGATCTCGTGTGCGTGAACCTGTATCCGTTCGAGGCGTGGGCGAACCGCCGCGGCGTGACCGAGCACGAGGTGCTCGAGCACATCGACATCGGCGGCCCGACGATGGTCCGCGCGGCCGCCAAGAACTTCGCGTTCACCGCGGTGGTGGTGAAGCCCGAGAGCTACGACGCGGTGCTGCAGGAGCTGAGCGAGGGCGACAACCAGCTGTCGCTGACCACGCGCGAGAGCCTCGCCGCGGAGGCGTTCGCCTACACGGCTCGCTACGACACGGCGATCTCGCGCTGGTTCGCCGAGAAGCAGGGCGCCTTCCCGGATCTGATGATGTCGGCGTACGAGAAAGTGGTCGACCTCTCGTACGGCGAGAACCCGCACCAGCGTGCCGCCTACTACTCACAGGTCGGCGCGCGCATGCACGTGCTCTCGCAGGTCCGCCAGCTCGGCGGCAAGGAGCTGTCGTTCAACAACGTGCTCGACATCAACTCGGGCCGCTTGCTGGTCGGCGAGTTCGAGGTCCCGGCCTGCGCGATCATCAAGCACAACAACCCGTGCGGCGCGGCGGTCGGCGGGTCGGTCCTCGAGGCCTACCGGCGCGCGTTCGCGTGCGATCCGCTGTCGGCATTCGGGGGCGTCATCTGCTTCAACCGGCCGGTCGACGGGGAGCTGGCTGCGGCGCTACTCGAGCAGTTTGCCGAGGTCATCCTCGCGCCGAGCTTCACCGACGACGCCGTCGACATGCTGTCGACCAAGAAGAACCTGCGCATCCTCGAGGACACCGAGCGGCGTCGCATGAACATCTCCGAGTGGGATGTCAAGCGGGTGATGGGCGGCCTGCTCGTGCAGGACCGCGACATCGACCTCGAGGACCGCTCGGAGATGGAGGTCGTGACCGAGCGCAAGCCGAACGAGCGCGAGTGGGGCGAGATGCTGTTCGCCTGGAAGGTGTGCAAGCACGTGCGTTCGAACGCGATCGTGATCGCCCGCGATCTCGCTTCCGTGGGCATCGGCGCCGGTCAGATGAGCCGGGTCGACTCGGTTCGGCTGGCGATCGAGAAGGCACAGGCGACGGATACGGACGTGACTGGAGGCGCGATGGCGTCCGACGCGTTCTTCCCGTTTTCCGACGGGCCGCAGCTCGCCGTCGACGCGGGCGTCACCGCGATCATCCAACCGGGCGGGTCGGTGCGCGACCACGAGGTCGTCGAGGCGGCCGACGCGGCGGGCATCTCGATGGTCTTCACGCACCGGCGGCACTTCCGTCATTGACCGGTGCCGTACAGCACGCGCGTCCAGATCGTGGCGAGCGTGTCGGCGACCGCGGGCGCGGGAGTGAGCGGCTCGCGCCCGAGGCTGAGGATCAGGTAGCGCTCCATCATCCACACGAGCGCCTTGGCGGTCTCGTCGGCGTCGAGCGGGAGGATCCGGCCGGCCGCGATCTCCTGCTCGATGTGGCGCGCTGTCGCGTCGACGAACCGCTGCACCAGTGCCGCGTAGGCCAGTTCGACGCCGGGGTCGTCGGCCGCCGCGTCCGCGAGCGCCCGCATCACAGGTCCGTGCTGGACGTAGACGGCGACGATCCCGTCGAGCGCCTGGCGGGCCAGGTCGGCGCCCTCGCCGCTACCGCTCAGCCAGCGATCGGACATCGTGAACAGCTCCGACTCGAGGTGCTCGACCACCCGCAGCACGAGCTGGTGGCGATCGGTGAAGTAGACGTAGAACGAGGGGCGCGAGAGGTCCGTACGCCGCATCACCTCGTCGATCGTCAGCTCGCGGAACGGCCGCTCACGCAGGAATCCCTCAGCGGCGGCGATGATCTCGCCCTCCGCTACTTCCGGCGTCCTCCTGCGCCGCCGTGCGGGAATCTTCCGACCCTCATCCCAGGGTGCACAGGGTCAATGTAGCCCGGCTATTTACCATGTCCTAGCCCTCGTAGCTCAGCGGTTAGAGCGGCGGACTTTTACTCCGCGCGACGCAGGTTCGATTCCTGCCGGGGGCATTCGTCATCTTGACCGCGTGGCAGCGTGGTCGATCACTACGATCAGGGGGCGCATGGTCGAGACCATCTGGAGTGTCATCGCGGTCGTCAGCGGCATCGGCATGGTCGTCGTGATCCTCTACTGCCTGATCTCGGGGCGCGATGATCGCGACCGCGAAGAAGAGGCACGCGTCTTCTTCGACGAGCACGGCCACTGGCCGGACGAATCGCCGGGCTAGCGTAAGTCGACCCACTCGGAGCGTTCGGCGCCGGCGTAGTGCTGGATCGCGCCGTAGATGGTCTGGACGATGAACGTCGAGTACACGACCAGGCGGGCCGTTCCGTACGGGAGGACGTGCCCGCGCCGCCCCCGTGACGCGACGGACACCGTCGAAGCCTTCCCGCGGCGTGTCGCTCCTCCGGTTCCACGAACATATGTTCGCGCGAAGGTAGGATGGATCGACGTACACTGTTTCCGTGTGTCCCGCCCCCATGGTGTAGCGGTTAGCACGACGCCCTTTCACGGCGTTAGCAGGGGTTCGATTCCCCTTGGGGGTACTACGACACGCTCTGGGTGATGCCGCCGTCGACAAGGATCGACGTGCCGGTGATGTAGGCGGCCTGAACCGAGCAGAGGTAGATCGCCGCGGAGGCGACCTCTTCGACCTCGCCGAGCCGCTGAGCCGGGATCCGCGTGCGGGCGTCGGCGTCGGCCGCCTCGCGTGAGGGAGCGTTCGCGAGGATGCGGTCGGTGGCGATCGCGCCCGGGTGGACGTGGTTGAACGTGACGCCGTCGCCGGCGGACTGGCGCGCCAGGACCTTGAACGCGGCGACAAGCCCGGGGCGGTGGGCGTTGGAGAGCTGGAGGTACTCGAGCGGTTCGCGCACGGCCATCGAGCCGATTGCGACGACGCGGCCGAAGCCGCGTGAGCGCATCCCCGGCAGCAGGCGCTCGATGAAGGCCATCGGCGAGAGGACGAGCGTGCGGTGGGCTGCCTCCCACTGCTCGCGGGTGAAGCCGAACGTGTCCGGGCCGCCGGGCGGACCGCCGGTGTTGGCGATGTAGATGTCGATCGGCCCGAGGTCGGCCTCGACCGCGGAGATGAGACCGGGGACGGCGTCGAGGTCGCCGGAGTCGAACGCGTAGCCGCGTGCGCCGATCTCGGAAGCAGCCTGCTCGGCTGAGCGCGAAGCGATCGCCACCCGGGCGCCCTCGGCGACCAGGCCCGCGGCGATACCGCGGCCGATGCCCTTCGAGCCGCCGGTCACCAGTGACACGCGGTCGCGCAGCCCGAGGTCCATCAGGCGACCACCATCTGGGACGAGCGGCGCCCGCACCACGCGCCGAAAGCCAACAGCGCCAGCGGCGCGCCGATCCAATGCACGCCGACCACTACGCCCGGCAGCATCAGTAGCCCGGACAAGCCCGCGCCGACGAGCACCCAGAGCGGCGGGAGGCGGAGCACCGCTGCGACGACCAGCGCACACGCGCCCCAGGCGCCCGGGCCGGCCAGCCAGCCCCAGTCCTCGAAGAACGAGCGCGGCAGAGCGGCCGCGAGCACCACCGCAACGACGGCGACGAGCGCCGCTTGCAGCAGCGCCGCCCGCCAGACGATCGAACGATCCACAGCGCGGATGATGGCAGCCCCTCTCTACGATCAGTCCTCCTGGGCGGTTAGCTCAGTTGGTCAGAGCGCCTGCCTTACAAGCAGGAGGTCCGCGGTTCGAGCCCGCGACCGCC
>CAVUFC010000013.1:0-134470 GCA_963740605.1 uncultured Solirubrobacteraceae bacterium
CGGACACGAGATGAGCCCTATCCAGCTTTACAACACGCGCACGCGCGCGAGGCAGCCGCTCGTTCCCGCGGATCCGTCAGGCCGGGTCGGGCTGTTCGTCTGCGGGCCAACGGTCATGTACGCGCGCGCCAGCGGCCACTTCGATCAGGTCATCAGCCAGCCGACGCGCAACTGGTCGTCTCGACGAAAGCGCATCCGACCAAAGGAGGGAACATGAGCGTCGCCGAGATCCTCGGAACGCATCGGCGTCCACTCATCGCCGACGTCGCCACGCTCGCGGCGTGCATCGACGAGTGCGCCGCGTGCGCCGCGACGTGCACGATCTGCGCCGACGCGTGCCTCGCCGAGCCCGATATTGAAGCGCTGGCTCGCTGCATCCGGCTCTGCCTCGACTGCGCCGACGCGTGCGTTGACGCCGGGCGCATCCTCAGCCGCCAGACCGACCCTGATGCGGACACGCAGCTCACGGCGCTCGAGGCATGCCTGGCCGCGTGCCGCGCCTGCGCCGCCGAGTGCGAGCGTCACGCGCATCACCATGAGCACTGCCGTCTGTCCGCCGAGGAGTGCCGCCGGTGCGAGCTCGCCTGCGATGACCTGCTCGCGGCCCTTGGCGGCGCGTGACGGTCAACCTGACGCGTCACGGCTGGCTGGACTGCCGGACGATCAGCGTGGGGCGGTTGGCGTGGTGCACGATCGCGCTCGAGACGCTCCCCAGAAGCATCGGTCGCAGACCGGTCAGTCCGCGGGATCCCATCACGATGGTGGCGGCATCGTGGCGATCGGCGATCTCGACGATCGTCTTCCACACCGGTCCGGTGGCCTCGACGGCGACCGGCTCGGCGTGAAGGCTGGCCTGTTGCGCGATGCGAACGCCGTCGCAGGCGATGCGCTCGCCGAGGTCGGCGTCGGTGAGATCGACTTCGACGACGTCGAACCTGCCGTTGGTCGCGCCGGCGGATGCGGAGCTGCCCAGTGCGGCCGTCGGTTGCCACACGGTCACGACCAGCGCATCGCGGCCGCTCAGCAGGCGCCCAGCGTGCTCGATCGCGTGCTTGGCATCCTCGGATCCGTCGTAGCACAGCAGCAGCGGCCCGTCGGCGCTGCGAGTGTGCCCAGCGGGGTCGACTGCGAACGTGGTGACCGGCAGGCGGAAGTGGTTCTCGACGTGCTCGATGAGCCGGCGCTCCTGCCAGTTGGCGTGCTCTGAGACGTGCAGGGCGATCAGGATGTGACCGGGCTCGAACGCCGTGACTGCGTCCGCGATGACCGTCACGACGCTTCCGCGGGCAGCCGCGCCGCCCGCATCCGCGCCGATCGCGTGCATGTGGCTCAGGACCGTGTCGAGGCGCTCGTCGGCGTAGTGCCGGAATCGATCCACGTCATCGGCGAGCCAGGCCAGTCTTCCCGGGAGCGTCGGCGTGAGGACATACACCTCGGTCGCGGCGTCGATGATCGCGCGGACGACAGGCGGTAGCTCGTCGACGTCGGCGAGAGCCGCGTCAGAGACGAAAAGGAGCCGCTGGATCCCCGGGGTGGAGTTCGTCGCAGGCGCGTCGGACCCGACGCCGTTCGCGCTACTCATGATGCGCTCCTTTCGAGCGGATGTAGGGCACGAGGTAGCGGCCGCTGAGCGTGTTCGACGGCCACCAGAGGGGTTGCGAGAGATCGTGGAGTCGTCGCCGGCGCAGCCGCTGATGTGCTCAGCCGTCATGGGAAGTCCGTGGTCAGGGCCAGGAACTCCTGGCGGATCTGGTGGTCGTCGTCGGCGCGTCACGCCGGAGCGGCGCGAGGCGCCCCGGGCGGGATGCCGGTTGCATGGCGATGAAGCGTCGCGAGGGAATCACGCAGGATGCGGGACACGTGCATCTGCGAGACCCCGACGCGGTCGGCGATCTCCCTCTGGCGCAGATCGAGCTCGAACCGCATGCGTAGCACCGCGCGTGCGCGGCTGTCGAGCGATCTGACGAGGTGGTCGGCGAGCAGACGGTCGTCGACGGCGGCCAGCGCGGCGTCGGCGTCGCCGAGCAGGTCGAGGTGCGTCGAGCTCTCGCCGTCCTCGGCGGTCGGCGCGTCCAGCGATACCGCGTGCCGGCCGTCGGCGGCGGCGATCGCCTCCACGATGAGCTCCGGCCTGCGGTCGAGCGCCGTGGCGAGCTCGCTCACGGTCGGCTCGCGCCCCTGCGCGTTCCAGAGCCGCGCGCGCACTCGCACGAGCTGCAGCACGAGCTCCTGCATCGCGCGCGGCGGCCTGACCAGCCACGTCTGGTCCCGGAAGTGCCGACGAAGCTCGCCGAGAATCGTCGGGACCGCGTAGCTGGCGAACGGGGTGCCGCGGTCCGGATCCCAGAAGTCGATCGCCTTGACGAGTCCCAGCGACGCGACCTGCACGAGATCCTCGACCGGCTCTTGCGTGTGCCGGTAGCGGAACGCCAGGCTCCGGGCAAGCGGCAGGTACCGCGCAGCGAGCTCGCTGCGCGCGCGGCTGTCCCCGCGCCGGCGCAGCCGCTGGTCGTTCACGCCGCCCGCCCCAGCGCGGGCCGCGGCTTGGCGGCGTAGGTCACGGCCCGCAGGAACGCCTGGATGCTCAGGTGCTCCACGTCCGGACGGGTGACGACGGCGGACTCGAGCGTCGGCCCGACGCCGAGCAGCTCGATCAGACGGACGCCCGGCACCGCGTAGCGGTCGCCGACCGACCCGGGCAGCAGCGCGGCGCCGCCGCCGGCTGCCACCGCGAGCAGCACGGCCTCGACGCGCGGCTCGGCCGCCTCGACGAGCGCAGGCGCCACGCCGGCCGCGCGGCAGAGCGAGACCACGGCATCGTGCAGCGCCGGGTTCGCCGCGCGCTGGAGGACGATCAGGCGCTCGGGGTCGAGCTGCTCGAGCGCGACGGCGTCGTCGAATGCGCGAGCGTGCGCGGCGGGCAGCGCGACGATCAGCGGCTGGGTCTCGAGCGCCGTGACGCGCAGTCCCTTGGTCGCAGCGGGGAGCGAAACGACGGCGGCATCCACGGCGCCGTCGCGGACGCCCGCGATGAGGCCGAGCGGCGTGCCGGTCTCCAGCGCGATCTCGATACCCGCCGCCGCGGCGGCGAGGGCCTGGAGCGCGCGTGGCACGCTGGCGGGCAGCACGTCCGGCACGTAGCCCACGCGCAGCCGCGCGCGGTTGCGCTCGCTCGCGCTGCGTGCGGCGTGCTGCGCCGCTTCGGCGAACCGGAGCACGCGCCGCGCCTCGCCCAGCAGCGCCTTTCCGGGTTCGGTGAGGGAGACGCTTCGGTGCGTGCGGTCGAACAGCCGGACGCCGAGCTCCGCCTCGAGCTTGCGGATCTGCTCGCTGACCGCGGGCTGCGCCACGTACAGGCGCTCCGCGGCCCGCCGGAAGTGCAGTTCCTCCGCCACTGCCACGAAGTACCTGAGGTGTCGCAATTCCATGGACGGAACTGTCCCGGCCGCCGTGCCGACGCGCCATACCGCCTCGCCGGACAGGATTGTCCGGTTATCCCTCCCATTTCGCCGTCGACGCTCCGTCAGGATCACGGCATGCAGCGCTGCGTGCTGGTCGTCGACGACGACGCCGAGTTCCGTGAGCTCGCGTCCGAGCTCCTGCGCGGCGCCGGTCTGCGCGTGGCCGGCGGGGCCGGCACATTCGCCGCAGGCGCGGCAGCCGCCGAGGAGCTGCGCCCCGACGCCGCGCTGGTCGACGTCGGGCTGCCCGACGGCGACGGCCTCGAGCTCGCGCGGCGCATCGCCGCGCTGCCGTGGTCCCCGCGCGTCGTGATCACGTCCTCCGACGCCGACGCGGTCACGGACGACGCGGCGCGCGGCCTCGGAGCGGTCGGATTCCTGCCGAAGACCGAGCTCGCGAACGGGTCGCTGCGCGAGCTGCTCACAGGAGTACCGTAGGGTCGTGAGCGAGCCTTTGCGGATCGTGATCGGCGAAGACGACGTCCTCCTGCGCGAAGGCGTCGCGCGGCTGCTCGACGACGCGGGCATGGAGGTCGTTGCGCGCGCCGGCGACGCCGACGACTTCCTCCGCAAGACGCTCGCCCACCGTCCGGATGTCGCGGTCGTCGACGTCCAGATGCCGCCCCGCCACGAGGACGACGGGCTCCAGGCGGCGATGGCGCTGCGCGAGCGGCTCCCCGAGATCGGCGTGCTCGTGCTCTCGCAGTTCTACGAGGAGAGCTACGCGCTGAACCTCATCGGCGATCGCGCCCAGGGCGTGGGCTACCTCCTCAAGGAGCGCGTGGCCGACGTCGACGCGTTCGTCGACGCCGTGGAGCGCGTGGCGGCGGGCGGCAGCGCGCTCGACCCGGAGATCGTCGGCCGCATGCTCGGCCGGCGCCGCAGCCACGGGCCGCTGGACGACCTGACGCCGCGCGAGCGCGAGGTCCTGGCGGCGATGGCGGAGGGCAAGTCCAACCGCGGCATCGCCGAGTCGTTCGTGATCACCGACACCGCCGTCGAGAAGCACGTCACACGCATCTTCAACAAACTCGGCCTCGGGCAGTCGACCACCGCGCACCGGCGCGTGCTCGCCGTCCTGACGTACTTGCGCAACAGCCGTTAGGTGTAGGCCTCTTGCGCGCCGGCCGCGATGTCGGCTTGCCGCGCCGGGGCAACATCGAGTCGCTCACGGGCGAGAGCGGACGGCGATTGACCACCGCCGCGGCGGGGCTCAAGCTGCCGGCATGTCCCCCCGACGCTCCCTGGTGAACATCGTCGTCATCCGTTGCAGCGCCGGTCTGGCCCAGACGCTGCTGTAGCGTGCTGCTCGACTCCCTTCACAGCGTCGTGCCCGCTCAGGCCCTCGGCCCGGGCGCGCAGGAACACCTGCTCCAGGCGCGCACATGCAGGCCCTCTCGTTCACCGTTCACATCCCGCTGGTGTGCTTCGGCATCGCGTTTCCGTTGATGGTCCTGCTCATGGAGTGGTGGGGCCAACGCAGCGGCGACCCGCTGTATCGGACGATCGCGCGTCGCTGGAGCCGGGTGATGATCGCTCTGTTCGCGGTCGGCGTGATCACGGGCACCGTTCTGAGCTTCGAGATGGGCGTGCTGTGGCCGAACTTCACGGCGACGTTCGGCGGCGTCTTCGGGCTCGGGTTCGCCATCGAGGGGTTCTCGTTCTTCTTGGAGGCGATCTTCCTCGGCATCTACGTGTACGGGTGGGACCGGCTCTCGCCGCGCGTGCACATGCTGAGCGGGGTCCCCATCGTCATCACCGGCTTCCTGGGGTCGTGGATGGTCATCGCCGTCAACGCCTGGATGAACCACCCGGGCGGCTTCCGGCTGGTGGCTGGCCGGGTCGTTGACGTCGAGCCCTGGAAGGCGCTGTTCGCCAACGAGTACCTCTGGCACGAGCTCATCCACATGTACGTCGCCGCCTACCTGGTCACCGGGTTCGTCGTCGCCGGCGCCTACGCGGTCGCGCGACTGCGCGGGCGCTGGACCCGGTACGAGCGCACGGCGATCGTCGTGCCGCTGATGCTGGCCGCGCTCTCTGCGCCGGTCCAGATCCTCGTCGGCGACTGGGCGGCGCGCACGGTCAGCACGGCCCAGCCGGCCAAGCTCGCCGCGATCGAAGGCCTGGCCGAGACCAGCGACGGCGCGCCGCTGCACGTCCTCGGCTGGTACGACGACGGGAAGGTCCGCCATGGCCTGCGCATTCCGAAGCTGCTCTCCACGCTGGCTTTCCACGACCCGGGTGCACGCGTGCAGGGACTGGATGCGGTGCCCCCCGGCGACCGGCCGCCCGTCAACGTCGTCCGCGTCGCCTTCCAGACCATGGTCGCCATCGGGACGCTGCTTGCGGCCCTAGGTGTGCTGACCGTGCTCGTCCGCGTCCGCCGACGTCGGCTGCCGACGCAGCGGATGTTCTACGCGGCCGTCGCGGCCGCGGGCCCGCTGTCCTGCGTCGCGCTGGTGGCCGGCTGGGTGACGACCGAGGTCGGCCGCCAGCCGTGGGTCGTCTATGGCGTGATGCGCACGAGCGACGCCGTGACCGGCGCGGGCGTCATCCCGGTCAGCTATGCCGGGCTGTGGGCCGTGTACCTCGCCGTGGGCGCGGGCACCGTGTGGATCCTCCGCCGCCTCGCGCGTGCGCCGCTCGAGATTCCCGCTGCGGCGGGCGGCGGTAGGGGCCGGAGGTGATCGCGTGGCGTTGACGGGCGTTCCGTTGGTCTTCGTCCTCGTCGGACTGACGTTCTACATCGTGCTCGCCGGGGCCGACTTCGGCGCCGCTATCTGGCAGATCACCGCGGCCCGGACCCCGGAGGGGCGGCGCATCCGCGACTTCGCGCACAACGTCATGGCGCCGGTGTGGGAGGCCAACCACGTGTGGTTGATCTTCGTGCTCACGGTCACCTGGACGGCATACCCCGCCGCGTTCGGCTCGATCGCGTCGACGCTCTCGGTCGCGCTCGTCCTGGCGGTATTGGGCATCGTGATTCGCGGCGCGGCGTACGCCGTGTCGGCCGGAACGTCGGGTCCGCGGCAGGTCCGCGACCTCGACGTCGTCTCCGCGCTGTCGTCGGTCGTGACGCCGTTCGCCCTCGGCGCGTGCCTCGGTGGCATCGCGTCGGGACGCGTGCCGTACGGGAACGCCGAGGGGGACCTGGTGTCGAGCTGGCTCAACCCGACCTCGGCCGTCGTCGGCGCGCTGGCCATCGCGATCTCGGCCTACCTGGCCGCCGTCTACCTGTGCGACGACGCGCAGCGTCGTGGAGAGCACGACCTCGTGGCTCCCTATCGCCGTCGCGCCCTCGGCGCCGCCACTGTCGCAGGCCTGCTCGCCGTCGCCGGGCTGGGCGTTTTGGATCGCGACGCCCATCCGCTCTATCGCGAGCTGGTCGCCGGCCCGGGGCTCCCGGCCGTGATCGTGTCGGGCGCGGCCGGCGTCGCGGCGTTTGGGCTCGTGCTCCGACGGCGGTTCCTGCTCGCGCGCTACGCCGCGGCCCTCGCCGTCGCGGCGATCGTGGCTGGCTGGGCGCTGGCCCAACAACCGCGGCTGCTGCCCGGCCTGACGGTCGACCAGGCCGCCGCCCCGACCAGCACGCTGCTCGCCGTGGTCACCGCCGTCGCAGGCGGCGCCGCGGTCGTGCTTCCTTCTCTGTTCCTGCTGCTGCGACTGAGCATCGCCGGGCGCCTGGGCTACGACTCGACCGGCGGCGACGAGGACGCCGCCCCCGAGCGGGGCGACGGCCGCGTCGTCGCCCCGAAGCTCGATCCGGGACGCGCCGCGGGCCTCGCCACCGCGTGCCTCCTCGGCGGTGTCGGATTCCTCACCGTCGCCGAGGCGGGCTGGGCCCACGCCATCGGCGTGACGATGCTGCTCGCGGCGATCGCGCTCGGCCTCGCAGCCGCGGCACCCGGGCTGCTCGAGGACGAGGCTGAGGATCGTGCCGTGCCGCCGTTCAGCGGCTGAGCGGTGGCCGGGCCGGCCCCGGCGGGAGCAGCTCATCGGCCCGCGGTGGATGGTGAGGACCGAGTACGGCGTCACGAGAGCAACGGCCGGAGGTGTGATCGGTCTCGCGTCTCAGCGCGCTCGCGCGCCCCCGCCTCCATCCGGCTCACGAGCCGCCTGTAGACGCGCGCGGCGTGTTCCTCGCGCTCGAGCGCGGCGCGGTAGGCCCAGAACTTGCTACGGGCCTCGCGTGCCGGCGCGCAGTTCCATCGCTTGTAGGCGTGGCACACCTCGGCGGACGCGTCTCGCCACTCGAGATAGGCGTCGAAGGCGTCGTCGATCAGCAGGCGCTCCGTCCAGCGGTCGCGAGTTCGGGGGAGCTTCATCGCCTGCAAACTGCAGCATCAGCAGAAGCCCCCTTCGACACCGGCGGCCGATCGCTCGATCGGCCGGCGTTGTTGTCATCACGCGGCGAGGGTGGACGATCGAAGCCCATGAGAACCGCGATCGGAGGTCGCCGATGAACACTGCTCTCCTCGTGCTCAGGATCATTCCCGGGCTCCTGCTGATGGGGCACGGTCTGCAGAAGCTCGTGCCACCCGGCTATTCACCGCCGTTGTTGCACGCGGCCGGTCATCGCCATACAGGGGCGAGCTTCGAGAGCCTCGGCATCCGGCCGGCGGTGATGGCCGCCGTCCTGGCGGGCTCGGCCGAGCTCGTCGCCGGCGTCTCGCTCGCGGCCGGGCTCCTCACGCCGGTCGGCACCGTTCTCGTCGGCGCCGTGATGATCACGGCGATCCTCAAGGTGCATCTCCCGAACGGGATCTGGGCCGCCGAGGGCGGCCTCGAGTTCCCGCTCGTGCTGCTCACGGTGGGCTTCGCGATCACGGCGCTGGGCCCCGGATCTCTCTCAGTCGATTCCTGGCTCGGAATCGACCACTGGGCCGGCATCGACTGGACGATCAACCCCGCTGCGCGCGCAGCGATCGCGCTGGCCGTCGGCCTCGCCGCAGGCCTGGTGGTGGCCCTGGCATCCTGGGCGTGGAAGCGCACCCCGACCCACGCGAGCCCGCAGGCGGCGCGCTGATGCCATACGCGTCGGCCGGCGTGAGGGAGCCGCGGTTCCGTCATCGAGAGGCGAGACGGGGCCTGCGAACTGCCGATCGCAGCAGCCGAGATTCCTGGTCAGGAGATGGTGACCGATGAATGTCACGGGCCTCAAGTGCGCCGACCTCGTCGATGCGATGGGCCGCATGCACCGCCACCGCTGCCACGTCCTCGACCTGGTCAGCCCGACACCCGGGCGGATCCTGTTCGGCCCGGCGGTCACGATCTCGTACTTCCCGAGTTGCTCGGCCGCGCTCGACCCCGAGCACTACAACTTCGCCAATCTCTTCTACGAGGCGGTCGGCGACGACCCGGCCGGCAAGGTGATCGTGCTCGCGTCCAACGGCTACACCGACACCTCGATGGGCGGCGGCACGAAGCTCCTGCGGCTCCATCAGAACGGCTGCGCCGGGGTGCTCACAGATGGGCGCCTGCGCGACTTCGACGAGCTCGCGCGCTACGACTTCGCGGCCTACTGCTCGGGTGAGGCGACGCGCTGGGGCGGTGACCACGTGACGCCGTTTCAGGCAAACGTGCCAGTAGTCGTGGACCGCGTAGCGGTGATGCCCGGCAACTACGTGTTCGCCGACTCCTCAGGCGCCGTCGTGATCCCGGACGCCGAGGTCGAGGAAGTGCTAGCCGAGGCACGCAAAGTCGGGGCCGCGGACGCCGCGGTTCGCGAGCAGATCGCCCGCGAGCAGGTTCGTGACAAACCAAAGCCGGTCAGGCCTCGCGGTGGGCCGGAGCGGAACATCGGAGGAACGACGACACCATGAACCACAACACCGAGACGGCCATCCTTGCCGGCGGCTGCTTCTGGGGCGTCCAGGAGCTGTTGCGCCATCACGAGGGCGTCATCTCCACCCGGGTCGGATACACCGGTGGGGACAACGAGAACCCGACCTACGGGAAGCATCCGGGCCACGCCGAGGCGGTGGAGATCGTCTTTGACCCCGAGCGGATCTCCTACCGGGACATCCTGGAGTTCTTCTTCCAGATCCACGACCCGACGACGAAGGACCGCCAGGGCAACGACGTCGGCTCGTCGTACCGCTCGGAGATCTTCTACACGACCGATGAGCAGCGCCAGGTCGCCGAGGACACGATCGCCGACGTCGACGCCTCGGGCCTGTGGCCGGGCAAGGTGGTGACGGAGATCAGCGAGGCGGCGGCGTTCTGGGAGGCCGAGCCCGAGCACCAGGACTACCTCCAGCGCATCCCGAACGGGTACACGTGCCACTTCCCGCGGCCGGGCTGGAAGCTGCCACACCGCGAGACCGCCGCCTGACGCGGCGCTCTCGCGATCTGCCGAAGCGAGGATTTCTAGGCCGGCAGCGGCAGCTCCGCGGCCACGCGGGTCCCTCCGGTGCGCGAGGTGTCGATGCGCAGTTGGCCGCGGAGTGCGGCCACACGATCGGCCATGCCTTGCAGCCCGTGACCTTCTGGGTCGGCTCCCCCGATGCCATCGTCGCGGACCTCGACCTCCACGGTGCGGTTGGCGACGACGACTGTCACCTGCGCCTGCGTCGCATGCGAGTGCTTGACGACGTTGGTCAGTGCCTCCGCCACGACGAAGTACACGCTTGCTTCGACTTCAGGAGCTAGTCGCGTGTCCGTTACATCCATCTCGACCGGAAGGGCGAGCCGCGAGACGAGGCTGCCGACGCCGGCACGGAGACCTCCCCTGGTGAGCACGGACGGGAGGATCCCTTGGGCCAGCTCGCGAAGCTCGGCGTTGCTCTGCTCGGCGTGATCGAGCGCCGCGGCGAGGAGCGACTCCACGCGCTGCCGGTCCTCGCGCAACGCTCGCTGCGCGAGCTTCAAGGTGACGATCGTATGGACCAGGCGCTGCTGGGCTCCGTCGTGGAGGTCGCGCACGACCCGCCGGCGCGCGTCGTCGCCTGCGGTGAGCACGCGGGCGCGGGATGCCATGAGCTGATCGCGACTGTCGGCGTTCGCGATTGCTGTATCGACCAGTTCGGCGAACTCGGCGAGGCGCTCCTCGGCGTCGGAGGGCGGCAGATCCTGGCCCGTCCAGCTCGCGGTGATCACGCCCCACAGCGCACCGTCGACCACGATGGGCGCGCCGACCGTCATATTGATGTCCGAGCGGTGAGCGATGTCTGCGATCGTGCCGCTCCGCTCGTCGTAGAAAGTCAGTCGCGCTGAGCGCCCGGTGTGCAGGACATGCGCGGTGACGCTCTCGCCGTCGAGCGGCAGACGCAGTCCAGCCTGGACGAGCGTAGGGTCCTGCCCGCGGTGGGCGATGATCGTGATCTCGTCGGAGCCCTCGAAGCGCATGAGGCCGACCTGTGCCGCTCCGAACAGCTGCGCAACCTCCACGATGACGGCGTCGAAGACATCGGTCGGAGCGGCCCCTTCGGCGACGAGGGTCGCAACTCGGCGAAGCGCCGCCTGCTCCTCTGCCAGGCGCGCCACCTCGCCACGCGCGTCCGTGTTGGCGATCGCAGTGGCGATCAGCTCGGTGAACTCCCCGAGCCGCGACTCGGTGCCCGCCGGCAGAAGCTCGCTCTGGCTCGAGGCGGCGATCATCGCGCCCCAAAGCCCGCCTTCGACGACGATCGGGCTGGCGACGGTCGAGCGAATGCCCAGGCTGCGCGCCATGTCCGCGACTGCGCCCGAGGCATTCGTCCAGTCGTCGAGCCGGCTCGCCTCGCGGGTTCGGAACACTGTGGAGACGACGTTCTCGCCCTCGAGGCCGAAGCGGGTCCCCAACGGAGGGGGGTCCCACGGCGTCTCCGACTGTGCGACGAGGCTCGCCGTCCCGTCAGGCTCGAACCGAAGCATCCCGACGGCGTCCGTGCCCAGGAGCCGCGCCACCTCGTCGGCGACCGCTCCAAAGACCTCTGCCGGGGACGATTGGCGTGCCACGAACATCGCCACCCGGCGCAGCGCAGCCTGCTCGTCGGCAAGCCGGGCGACCTCGTCCCGGCTTGCGGTGTTCGAAAAGGCCGCGGCGATGAGCGACGTGAATTCGGCGAGGCGGTCCTCGATGCGGTCGGGCAGCGGCTCGCCATCCCACCCCCAGGTCGCCATCACGCCCCACACGCGGCCGTCGACGATGATCGGGGCGCCCGCGCCCGAGCCGATGCCGTTCGTGCGTGCGGCATCGGCGACCGCGCCGGCGAGGTCCGTGTAGTCCTCGACCCTCGCGGGGCCGCCCACCTGCTTGACCTGGCTCAAGATCGAGGGCCCGTCGAGCGGCCAGCGGGTGCCGGTCGCGAACGGCTGCGGTCGATCGCTCCAGGCGCCGATGACGGTCGCCGCCCCATCTGGGTCATACCGCGATGCCGCGACCACTTGGAGGTCGAGCAGCGAAGCGACCTCTCTGGCGACCGCCGCACAAACCTCTGCTGACGCAGCGCCGCCGGCAACCAGCGTCGCGACGCTGCGGAGGGCGGCCTGCTGTGCAGCCGAGGTCTCATCGCGGTCCCGGAGCTCGCGCTCAGCGCGCAGGCGGTCCTCGATGTCCGTGAACGCGACGACCGCGCCGCGCCCGTGCCGCATGTCGAGCGGCACTGAGATGTACGAAACGGGGAACATCGAACCGTCGCGACGGAAGAACCAGTCCAGATCGTTGGTGACGGTCTCACCGCTCACCCGGGGCAGGAGCATGGGGCAGTCAGTGGGTGGGTAGGGTCGCCCGTCCGGGTGGCTGTGGTGGATGGTTTCGTGGCTGCGGCGTCCGAAGAGCTCGTCGGCACTGTCATAGCCGAGTGCCGTGATGGCGGCAGGGTTTGCAAACCGGATGACCCCATTGGGGTCGACGACCCAGATCGGCTGCGCTGTCGTCTCGAGCACGACGACGAGGAAATCCTCGGCAGCGACCTGCAAACCGGCCAGATCGATGAGGGAGTCGGACACGCGCAGCCTCCGGGAGAAGCGAGTCTACGCTTCCCCTCACGAACGCATCGGAGGGTCCAGCGAGCGAGGTCCTCTTCGACCTCGCCGCAGACGGCGAGCTGCATCCGAGATCGGCGACGTAGTCAGTGCTCCTTCACGCCGCGTCGCCCCGTTTCGATGGTGCGGCGAAGATGGCGGCGCGATCGACAGTCTCCGGGCGGAAGGCGTCGCGCGCGCGACGGTGGTGGCGTTCGTGCGACGTGAAAACGGCAGCTCCGCTGACCGCTCCAACGGCAACCGTGGTCGCGAGCGAGCGAGCGCCCGCGGTTTCCAGCACCAGGCCGGCGCACGCCGCTACCACGACACTGTTGATCACCGCGACCATCCCTGCGGCCGTAAGCGTCAGTTGCCGCGCGCTGGGTATGAGCTTCTTGCGAGCAGACGGCGCAGCGGAGCGTATTTCCGAGACAGCGACGAGGTAGGGCTCGAGCTCCGGGGCGACCCGCATGTAGAAGCTGCGTAGGAGCGCAATGCGATGCGCGTATGCGAGGTCCTCGATCGAGGGCTGAACCAGACGCAGGAACGTCACGATCCCCACGAACGCCAATACCGGCAACAGGATCAGCGGGAACGCATAGAACGCCGCGCCGAGCCGGGACATCTGTCCGACGAAGGCCAGGGCGATCAGGTTGCCGGACAAGGCAGCGAGGTAGATGCTGGCGCGACCGTTGGCTTCAGAAACGGTGATCGCGCGGGCGGTTTGCAGGTTGAAGTGCTCGGTGGTCGCGAACGTGGCCGCCGGTCCCAGGCGTGGGCCGAGACCGTCGGCCAGTGGAGCTCCACGCGCGCGCTCACGCCTGGCATGCACGTCCGCCGTGCACCGCCACCTCGCCCGCAGTCATCGGATCTGCGAGACCTCGGTCGAAGGCATCAGTAGTTCGGATCCGCCGCCGGACTGCCGGCAGCGTCGGCGTTCGCGGAGCTCGTGATCAGCCGGGCACCGCGGCCGCGCGTGGCGAAGCTGATGGACCAGCGGATGAGGACGAGCAGCCGGTTCTGGAAGCCCACCAAATAGAAGAGGTGCACGAGCAGCCAGGTCGTCCAGGCGAGGAAGCCGCTGAGCTTGATGCCCTTGATGTCGGCGACGGCGGCGGCCCGGCCGATGGTGGCCAGGTTGCCCTTGTCGTGGTAGCGGAAGGGCGGGGCGGTGCTCTCCTTCAGGCGGGCGCGAACGGCCTTCGCCGCGTAGCGGCCCTGCTGGATGGCGACCGGGGCGACGCCGGGGTAGGTGATCGCCGTGCCGTCGCGGCCGCGGACGCGGACCATGTCGCCGAGCGCGAAGACCTCGGGATGCCCGGGCAGGGTGAGTTCGGCCTCGACCGTCACTCGCCCCGCGCGGTCCGTCTCCGCGCCGGTGAGCTCGGCCAACTGCCCAGCGAGCCCTGACGCGGTCACTCCGGCGGCCCACACGACGGTTCGCGCCGGGACGCGCCGCGTCGCGCCGTCCGCGTCCTGCAGCGTGACGCCGGTCTCGTCGACGTCGACGACGGTGCTGCCGAGGACCGGCGTGACGCCCAGCCGGCGAAGCGAGCGCGCGGCCTTCGCCGACAAGGACGGCGGGAATCCGGTGAGCACGCGGTCGGCGGCCTCGACGAGCAGGATGCGGCCGCTGCCGGGATCCGCGGCGCGGAAGTCGCGGCGCAGGGTGTCGCGGGCGAGCTCGGCGATCTGGCCGGCCATCTCGACGCCGGTCGGACCGGCGCCGACCACCACGAACGTCAGGTACTCGCTACGTCGCTCGGGATCGCGCTCGAGCTCGGCGGCCTCGAAGGCGGCGAGGATGCGGCTGCGGACGGTCAGCGCGCTCTCGAGCGATTTGACCTCGGCGGCGTGGGCGCTCCACTCGTCGTGGCCGAAGTAGGAGTAGCGCGAGCCGCCCGCGACGATCAGCGTGTCGTAGGGCACCGGCACGGGTGCCGGCAGGCCGCCACCCGACCGGAGGACCACCTCGCGCCGCTCGAGGTCGAAGCGGTCGACCTCGGCGAGCAGCACGCGCACGTTGCGGTTGCGCTTGAACATCGCCCGCAGCGGATAGGCCACCTCGCCGGGCGACAGCGCGCCGGTCGCGACCTGGTAGGTCAGCGGCTGGAACAGGTGGAAGTTACGCCGGTCTATGAGCGTGATCTCCACCGGTGCGCCCCGCAACCCGCGCGCCGCCTGGAGGCCGCCGAAGCCGCCGCCGACGATGACGACCCGGTGGGTGGGGACACCAGAGTCGGTTGTGGGGCACGCCGAGGCGCTGTCGCTCATGTCCGCTCGTCCAGTCGATGGGAAGAAAGGCGCCGCCCGGCGCGGGGGAGGAGGAGGCTGGGCGGCGCGTCGTCCAGTCAAGCACCGGCCGGCGGCGTGTTCAATCGAGACCGCCGATCACGCCGTAGCCATCGGTGATCGAGCTCTCACCCACGCGTAGTCACCGACGCCCTTCGTCCAATAGTGGCCGACGATCACCGATCCGGGCATCGCTGTTGGAGCATGCGCGGCGTCATCGTGATGGGGGTCGCACGGGCGCACCGGCCTCGCGCGTGCGCTGCTGGGCAGCGTGGCAACGGCGGTGTCCAGCCACGCTGATCGTCCCGTCCTGATCGTTCGCACCGCTGCAGCCGATCGAGCGGCGTGAACCCGCGACTGATGGGAAGCGCTGCTCACCCGATGACCGGCTCGTCCCGCGACCGCGACCGATGGTCTGCGCCGAAGCGTTGACGCGTCGCTCATCGATGCGGCTTTGACGGTCGGAGAAGCGACCCTGCCACGCGCCGCGCAGCACGAAGTACGCCTTCGTGCCGCGCCCGAGCTGGCGGGCATTCACGGCCCCAGGGGCGACCCCTCAGCGGGTTGGAAATCGCGTGGCTGGCGGAGGAGATCCGCGCGATAATGTTGCGATCAGACCCGGCCGGCTTGACGACGTCGTCGCGAGGCGCCCATTCCGGGGCGTCTGGGCGCGGCTGCGCGCAGGCGTGCACGACGCGGTGCCGACGCGCTGGTCGCACCGCCGCCGGCTGCGAGCGGAGCGCGAGGCCGAACGCATCTTCGAGATGTCGCCGGCTCTACTCGCCGTCGCCGGCTTAGACGGTTACTTGAGGCGGATCAACCCAGCGTTCGAGGTGTTCGGCTACTCGCGCGAGGAGTGGCTGTCGCGGCCTTGGACTGAGTTCGCCCACCCGAGTGATCGGGAGCGGACGCTGGAAGCTGCCGAGTCGCTCGAGCGCGGGACACCCGCCGTGAAGCTGGACGTCCGGGTCGTCTGTCGCGACGGCTCGCTGCGCTGGGTGGAGTGGAGCACGCGCGTCGTGCCAGAGGAAGGCCTCATCTTCGCCGCGGGCCGCGACGTGACCGAGAGCCGACGCGCCGCCGAGGAGCAGGCCGCGCTGCGGCGAGTGGCCACGCTGGTCGCGCAGGAGGCGACGCCCGACGCCGTGTTCGCCGCCGTCGGGCGTGAAGTTGGCGAGGTCCTCGCCGTGGAAGCCACGCACCTGGGTCGCTACGACAGCGATGGCACCGTCGTCAGCGTCGCGCAGTGGGGCGCACACCCCGGCGTGGAGGTAGGCGCGCGCTTCCCGCTTGATGGTGACAGCGTGTCCGCGCGCGTCCTGCGGAGCGCGAGCTCGGCACGGATGGATCGCTACGAGGACGCCCCCGGCGTCATCGCCGAGACGATCCGGCAGATGGGGATCCGCTTCTCCATCGGCGTCCCGATCTCCGTGCGCGGGCGCACGTGGGGCGTGATGATCGCCACGTCGAAGGTCCCGTTCCCGGCCGAGACCGAGGCGCGCCTGCAGGGTTTCACGGAGCTCGTGGCGACCGCGATCTCCAATGCCAGCGCCCACGACGAGGTCCGCATCCTGGCCGACGAGCAGGCGGCGCTGCGCCGCGTCGCGACGCTCGTTGCGAAGCACGCCCCGCAGGGTGAGGTGTTCGCGACGGTGGCCGAGGAGATGGGCGGCCTTCTGGCCGTCGATTCCGTCCATATGGTCCGTTATGAGGAGGACAGCGTCGCGGCCGTCGTGGCCAGCTGGGGCACGCTCACGCAGGCGGTGCCGATCGGGACGCGCGTGCCGCTCGGCGGCCGGAACGTCACGTCCGTCGTCTTCCGCACGGGACGCGCCGCCCGCCTCGACGACTACGACGACTCGAGCGGGCCGATCGCGCAGCGTGTGACCACCGTAGGTGTTCGCTCCGCGGTCGGCACGCCGATCGTCGTCGAGGGGCGCTTGTGGGGCGCAATGGTCGCGGCCAGCACCCACGACGAGCGCCTGCCGGCGGACACCGAATTGCGGATCGGCCAGTTCACCGAGCTGATGGCCACGGCGATCGCGAACGCCGAGGCGCGGGCTGAGGTGGCGCGCCTCGCCGACGAGCAGGCGGCGCTCCGCCGCGTCGCCACGCTGGTGGCCGAGGGGTCCCCGGCCGCTGCGGTCTTCGACGCCGTGACACGCGAGGTCGCCGCGGTCCTGAACGCCTCGGCGGTGTCGCTAGCGCGCTACGACGACGACGTGATCACGGTAGTCGCCCAGTTCGGGACCGCCCACCACCTGCGGCGCGGCGAGCGCTTCGCGCTCGGAGGCACGAACGTGACGACGACCGTGCTGCGCACGGAAGCAACCGCGCGCCTCGATGACGTCACGACCGCGACCGGCCCGATCGGTGATGCGGCGCGCCAAGCCGGCGTCCGGTCGATAGTGGGCACCCCGGTCATTGTCGACGGGCGCACGTGGGGCGTGCTGGCGGCGACCTGGACTGATCTCGAGCCGCCACCCGACGACACGGGGCAGCGTATGGCCGGCTTCGCCGAGCTGCTGGACACCGCGATCGCCAACGCGGACAGCCGCGATCAGCTCACCGCCTCGCGCGCCCGATTGCTCGTCGCAGGCGATGACGCGCGTAGACGCGTGGTGCGGAACCTGCACGACGGCGCCCAGCAGCGGCTCGTGCACACGATCGTCAAGCTCAAGCTCGCGCAGCGGGCGCTCCATGAGGACCGGGGCGACACGGAGCTGCTCCTCGCGGACGCGCTCCGGACCGCGGAGCTCGCGACACACGAGGTGCGCGAGCTCGCACACGGGATCCTGCCCTCGGTCCTCACCCACGGCGGGCTGCGCGCCGGCGTCGACGCGTTCGTGTCGCGGCTGGATCTTCCCGTCGACTTCGAGGTGTTGAGCGAGCGGTTGCCGCCGGACATCGAGGCAAGTGCGTACTTCATCGTCGCGGAGGGCCTCACCAACGTCGTCAAGCACGCCAAGGCGACGCGGGCCACCGTGTGGGCTGCGGCCGAAGACGGCGTCCTCGCCCTCGAGGTGCGCGACGATGGAATCGGCGGGGCGCAGCCCGACGGCCACGGCCTGATGGGCATCGCCGACCGGGTCGAGACGCTGGGCGGTCGGCTGCGTATCGAAAGCGCCGAGGGCGACGGGACGGTGGTGGCCGCGCAACTACCGTTGTCGACTCGCTGGCCGCGCGAGTCGGACGCCCGTTGAACGCCTCCATCGCCCACCAGGTCGGGGGCATCGCCTCCCGGCGGAGAGCTGCGGGGCCTGCTCAATCCGCTGGGCCTGGCATCGCGCCCTCGGCAAGCTTGATGCGGGTCCAGACGTTCATGTTGACGACGACGCCGACGATCTCGAGCATCTCCTCCGGGCCGAAGTGCTCAACGAGCGCGTCGTGGAAGCGCTGGAACGCCGCGTCCCGATCGGTGTCGGCGGCGCGGGTGAGCGCCTCGGTGTAGCGGAGCGCCGCCTGCTCGGCCTCGGAGTGGAGCTCGGTCTCCCACCACGCGGTCAGGGTGTCGATCTTGGCCCTGGGGATGCCCGCCTCGCGCGCCGCTTGGTAGTGCAGGTTCAGGCAGTAGGTGCAGTTGTTGAGCTGCGCCACGCGCAGGCGCAGGAGCTGGGCGAGGCCGCGGTCGATCCGCAGCTCCGCCGTGTACCCGAACGCATCCGCGCCCATCCGCGCCATTCCCATCAGCGCCTCATTCTCACTCGCGTCGAACCGGCGGTTCGCCACGTGGACATCGTCAGCCATCTGGCTTCCTTTCAAGGCACTCCCGTCGAGCCTCAGGGCAGGGCACCATTGTGCCCGCTCGGGTTCGTCCTTCGAGTGACCACGTAGACCGGGATGCCGATCAGGATCAACACCGTGCCGCGCTGCACGGCCTCGGCGCCCGTCGCGCCCGCCATCCACACCGAGAACACCATGGCGAGGGCGATCGCAGCGATCGCCAACGTTCCCCCCGGCGGGGCGCCGCGGGTGCGCCTGGCGAGCGAGTGGCAGAGCTCGGCGGCCACCGACAGGACATAGCCGAAGACGTACACGAACGTGCTCAACAGCGCGAGCGTGGTGAACAGCGCCAGCGGGTCGCCGGTCGCGTCGAGGGCGATCAGCGCGGTTGCGAGGATCGCGTTGAGCACGAGTGCCGGCACGGGCAGTCCGCGCACGCGGCGGCGCAGCGGCCGCGGGAAGAGGCCGTCGTGCGCCGCGCCCGCCGCCATCTCGGAGTTGACCAGGTTGAAGCCGTTGAGCGAGCCCAGCGCCGAGATCAGCGCCACCGCAGCGATCGCCTTCGCCGCCCACGCGCCGCCGAAGATCGCCTGCGCGGCGTCGGCGAACGGGGCGCCCGATTCGGCGAGCCGCGCCTGCGGCACCGTCCCCTGCACCGCCAGCGTGCCCGCCAGGTAGAGCACCGCCACGCCCGCCACGCCGGCGATGATCGCTCGCGGCACGTTGTGCTCGGGATCACGCACGCGGTTGGTGGCCACGGCGGCGCTCTCCATGCCCAAGAACGAGAACAGCAGCAGGGCGGATGCGCTGGGCAGCGCCGTCCACGAGCCGCCGTGCGCCTGCACCGGGCCCACGTCGCCGGCGTGGAACGCGAGCAGTCCGGCCACGGCGACGATCGCCAGGACCGCGATCTTCAGGACGGTCGTGGTCACGGCCACTGCACCGACCGACCGAGTGCCGAGGAGGTTGTTGAGCGCCGGAAGCCAGAGCACGGCGCCGGCCACCGCGAACGTCGTGAGCCGACTCGACCCCAGCCCGAACAGCGCCTCGGCGTAGCCGGCGCCCGCGACGGCGATCGTGGCATGCCCGGTCCACCCCTGGATCCAGTACGTCCAGGCGGCGAGGAATCCGGCGAACTGGCCGAACGCGTCGTCGGCGTACGCGTATGGGCCGCCCGAGCGCCGAGTCCGGCGCACGAGCCGCGCGAACGTCAGCGCGAGCGCGAGCGAGCCGCCACCGACCACGGCGAAGGCGGGCACACTGAGCCAGCCGTAGTCGGCGATCGCAGCGGGGACGGTGAAGATGCCGGTGCCGACGATCCCACCCACCACGATCGCGACGGTGGCGAACAGGCCGAGCCGGTCGTCGGGCGCCCGGAGACGCTCATCGGCCAGGGCGGACACAGGCAACCTCCGAGATTCGGCAGACAGCGCGCGGCTCGCGCTCGACCAAGGCGCCGCTCATGCCGCCTGCTCTTCGGCGTCGTGGTCGCGCAGATACTGGATGAGGCCGATCACGTCCTCGGGCACGAGCCGGCCGATCGCGCCGCTGGAGTAGACGCTGACGATGACCCGCCCCTCGGGGTCGAGTACGAATCCGGTGGACTGCAGGTACCGGGGCGCGTCGTTGACGAACGCGCCGGTGGCCGCCGCGACGGCCTCTGCGTCGGCGTCGTGGCCGACGGGGAACTCGAGGCCGTGCTTGGCGATGGTCTGGCGCGTGGTCGCCTCATCGTCGACTGACAACGCGACGACGCGGATGTCGAGGGCGGCGAGCTGGTCGGCGGCGCGGCGGAACGCGCGCAGCTGGGCGTTGCAGTATGGGCACCAGCCGCCGCGGTACAGCAGCAGGATGCCGAAGTGGCCGGCGAGCGCGCCGGGCAGCTCCAGCGGCCGGCCGTCGGCGGGGGTGATGGTCAGCGACGGGAAGGCGTCGCCGGGGTGGAGCCTGGTACTGGTCCCCTGGGTGCTCCGGGATCGACTCGAGCTGTCGTCCGCGACGTCCCAGATCTCGCCGGTGGCGTCGCCGTCGAGCCGCCGGATCAGCGCGGCCGCGGACGCCTCCGGTGTGATCAGATCGCCCGCGGCGTGGCGCTCGACGAAGCGGTTGTGTAGAGCGCGGCCGATGGCGTCGGGGTCCTGGTCGCGGATCCACGCCTGCATGGCGGTGTCGACCGATCCCGGCCGGTAGGCGTTGACAGTCACGCCGGTGCCCGCGAGCTCGGCGGCGAGGTTGACAGTGTGGGCCTCGATGGCGGCCTTCGTGGAGGCGTAGGCGTTGGCGCCGACCATCGCCGCGGGGGTCGCGACGACGCCGCTGCTGACGTTGACGACACGGCCCCAGCGGCGCTCGAGCATCTCCGGCAGCAGCGCGAAGGTCAGCTCGGCGACGCTCGTGACGTTGAGGGTGAAGGCGCGGGCGAATTCCTCGACGTCGATGTCGGTGCTGACGCCTAGTGGCGCAACGACCGCCGCGTTGTTGATGAGGATGTCGACGCGGCCGAGCTGGTCACGCGCGCGCCGCGAGAGCGCCGTCCCGGCGCCTGGGGCGGCGAGGTCGGCGACGATTGGGTGCGCGCGGCCGCCCGCCGCGACGATGGCGCTCGTCGTCTCGACCAGCTCGGCTTCGGAGCGGGCGGCCACGGCGACGCGGGCGCCGTGTTGCGCGAGCTGCAGGGCGATGGCGCGGCCGATGCCGCGGCCACCGCCGGTGATCAGCGCGGTCTTGTGGTCCAGATGGGTCATGAGTGGTTCTGTGTCGTCGGGGGAGCGGCCTCACGCCGCCGCTCCGCCCGCCCAGGGGCCCGTGGTGCGGTCGGCCCGGGCGGGCGGTGCGGTGCCGTGGATCGGCCGGCGACTTGCGTCACATCGCCTGGGCTGCCGCCTGAACGATGAGGCCGAACTTGGCCGGGTCTGCGTCGGAGTCGTCGCGCGGGACGAAGAAGTACTCCGCGCCCGCCGGCTCTACGGTGACGAGGAGTCGCACTTGCTCGCTACGCACGGTGAAACCGTGCGGCACGTTCTTCGGGAGCGCCGCGTAGGACCCGGCTTCCACCTCGATCTTCTCGTCACCGACGTACGCGGTGATAGCGCCGTCCATGACGTACAACGTCTCGTCCTCGCGGGTGTGGGTGTGAATCGGCGGTTCGTCGCCTTTCTGCACCCGCAATTCGACGACTGCCCAGTCGCCGCCTGACTGCTCACCGGCGAGCTTGAGCTCTGCGCTCGAGCCACCGCCGTAGGTCACGGTACGTCCAGCCCCGGGGCCGGAGAGGACGGGCTCACTTAGGGCCATGGTCTTGCTCCTCTGATCGGTAACGACTTCCATGGAAGGCCCTCGTGCCCTGAGCATCAACCGCCGCTCACGATCGTCTCATCGCTTCCGTGAATCGGCCGCACGCCGGCCCGGCGCCGATCACCAGACGAGGTCAGCAGCCCCGCCGACGCTGCGCGGTCGGGCGCGTGCCGCGTCTCGCCCTCACGCTGGCGGAGTGGATGTACGGTCGCCCTGGACGGCTCGAACCTGGGCTCGTACGCGAGGCTGTGAATCACCTTCTCGGTCTTGCAGACCGAGCACGTGAGCAGCAGCTCGAGCCGTTTGGCGGCGTGGTCATAGCGGCCGGCCGTGTCGTGCAGGTGGTCGCACGCCCGCGTACCGTGACGCGCGACGCGTCGCGCGGCGACGAGCAGGAGAGACCACGGATTGCGCTGCGCGACGGTGCTGCCGCGACGAAGCTGCCGCCATTGCTCGATCGTCATGTTCGGGGGGATGGTGGATTCGACGATGTTCATCGCATGCTCGTGGCGTGAGCCTGGAGCGGGCACTGGAGCAGGGGCCATGCCCGCCTCCCGTTCGTGCGGCTCGGCCCGCACCGGCAGATGACTCGAGGTGAGTCCCTACGGGCGAACGCGGATGATCGTCTTCCCCTTGCGTCGCTCGGTCGGGTTGAGGGCGGCGACGGCATCGTCGAGGGTCGCGACGGTGCCGATGTTCGTCCGCAGCCGTCCGTCCCGCACTCGCTGGACGATCTCACCCAGTTGGGCGCGATCGGACTCGACAACGAAGTCGACTGCCAGGCCGTCGGCGGGCCGCGCCTCGGCCGGACCGACGACGGTCACCAGCGTTCCTGCGGCTCGAATCAGGCTTGCGGACCGCTTCTGGATGTCGCCGCCGATGACATCGAAGACCAGATCGACTTCGCCGACGTCTTCCAGCGCGTCGTTCTCGAGGTCGACGAACTCGTGCGCGCCGAAGTCGAGCACCGTCTGACGGTCGGCGGCGCGGGCGGTGCCGATGACGTACGCGCCGACTTCGCGTGCGAGTTGGGTCACCATCGTCCCGACTGCGCCGGCCGCGCCGTGTACGAGGAGGGTCTGCCCCGCTTGGAGCCGGCCGTGGTCGAACAGTCCCTGCCACGCGGTCAGGCCCGAGATTGGCAGGCTCGCGCCCACCGTGAAGTCGACGTCGCCGGGGAGCGGCGCGAGGTTGCGTGCCTCGACGGCCACATACTCGGCCAGGGTGCCGTCGCGATGCCAGTCCGCGAGGCCGAACACCCGCTGTCCCACCGACACCCCCGTCGTGCCATAGCCGAGGGCGGTGACCACGCCGGCCAGCTCGTGGCCGGGGATCGATGGTGTGCGGTCACGGTCGCGGCGGTCGGTCCAGGTCGAGGGCCACGTCAGCTCGGTCGGGACGAATCCCGACGCATGAACCTGAACGATGACGTCGTTGATCGCTGCCGGCGGCTCGGGCCGCTCCACCAGCGTCATCCCGGCCGTTCCCGCTGCCTGGTCCGCTGCCACGATCGCTTTCATGGGAATTGTCTCCTCGGTCATGTGTCTCTTTGGTGCATTGATGGGCGTGTGTCGCTCACGGACGAACGCGGATGATCGTCTGCCCGCTGATCCGCTCGGTCGGGTTGAAGGCCGCGACGGCATCGTCGAGGGTCGCGACGTTGCCGATATTCGTCCGCAGCCGTCCGTCACGCGCCCGCCGGACGATCTCACCCAGTTGGGCGCGATCGGGTCTGACAACGAAGTCGATCGCCAGGCCGTCCGCGGGCCGCGCCTCGGGCGGGCCGGCGATGGTCACCAGCGTTCCTCCGGCCCGGATCACGCGTGCGGACCGTTTCCCGATGTCTCCGCCGATGACGTCGAAGACCAGGTCGACTTCGCTGACGTCATCCAGGGCGTCGTTGTCGAGGTCGACGAACTCCATCGCGCCGAAGTCGAGCGTCTTCTGACGGTCGGCGGCGCGGCCGGTACCGATGACGTAGGCACCGAACTCGCGTGCGAGTTGGGCCACCATTGACCCGACTGAGCCGGCCGCGCCGTGCACGAGGACCGTCTGCCCCGGTTGAAGGCGGCCGTGGTCGAACAGTCCCTGCCACGCGGTCAGACCGGGCATCGGCAGGCTCGCGCCCACCGTGAAGTCGACGTCGCCCGGGAGCGGCGCGAGGTTGCGTGCCTCGATCGCCACATACTCGGCCAGCCCGCCGGCGCGATACGAGTCCGTGAGGCCGAACACCCGCTGTCCCACCGACAGCCCCGTCGTGCCATAGCCGAGGGCGGTGATCACTCCGGCAAGCTCTTGCCCAGGGATCGACGGTGTGCGGTCACGGTCGAGGCGATCGGTCCAGGTCGAGGGCCACGTCAACTCGCCCGAGGTCAATCCCGACGCATGAACCTGAACGACGACGTCGTTTATCGCTGCCTGCGGCTCGGGCTGCTCTGCCAGCGTCATTCCGGCCGTTCCCGCAGCGTGGTCCGTCACCACAATCGCCTTCATCGGGCGCCTCCCTGTATCCAGTGCTCGCCTGCACGGCGTTCTCGGTCAACGGCATTAGCGGCGCCAGACCTCGGCGTCTGTCCTGCTCCGGCGCCGACGCGATCGAGTACGAGCTGTATGGCTGGTAGCCGTCCTCGGCGGTGAGACGGACGTGAGAACGGCGGCATCGGCTGAGCTTGGCCGCGCATCGGTCGACCGGCAAGCAGAGCTGGCGATCAACCGATGCGCGATCGCGCTGGACTAATGCCACCGTACGCCCGACCGTAGAGCGGACGCGAGATGAGCCCCCTCCAGCTCTACGACACGCGCACGCGCGCGAAGCGGACGTTCGTTCCCGCGGATCCGTCAGGCCGGGTCGGGCTGTTCGTCTGCGGGCCAACGGTCTACGACCTGCCGCACCTTGGCCACGCCAAGACCTACACGCAGTTCGACTTCCTCGTCCGCCTGCTACGGGCGCGCGGCTTTGCCGTCACGTACGTGCAGAACATCACCGACGTGGACGACAAGATCATCCGCCGGGCGGGCGAGCTGGGGATCGACGCGTCCGAGCTTGCGCGCATGTACGAGCGTGCGTATCGGGACGACATGCGGGCGCTGCGCAACGACTCCGTGAACGTATACGCGCGCGCGAGCGACCACATCGACCAAGTCGTCAGCCAGATCGAGCGCCTGCACCAGGCCGGCGCGGCCTACGCCACTGCCGGCGGCATCTACTTCGACCTGACCGCCTTCCCCGATTACGGGCGGCTCTCGGGCCGCACGAACGTCCTGCGCGGCGACCCGGTCTCGCGGCTGGAGGCCAATCCCCACAAGCGCAACGCAGGCGACTTCGTGCTCTGGAAGGCGCGCAAGCCCGGTGAGCCGTTCTGGGCGTCGCGGCTCGGCGACGGGCGGCCCGGATGGCACATCGAGGACACGGCGATCAGCGAGCGCCTGCTGGGCGCGCAGTACGACCTGCATGGCGGCGCGATCGACCTGATCTTCCCGCACCACGAGGCGGAGATCGCACAGATGGAGACGATCTCCGGCCTGCGGCCGATGGTCGCGCACTGGTTGCACACGGGGCTCCTGACGACGAGCGACGCGAAGATGTCAAACAGCCTCGGCAACTTCGTCACGATCCGCGACGCGCTGGCGACAGCCTCCGCGCGGGCGATCCGGTTCGCGTTCTTCAGCTCCCACTACCGGTCACCGATGAAGCTGACACACGGCACCTTCTCGCGGGCCGCCAGGGCACTCGACCGGCTCGACCGGTTCGTCGAGGGCGACGGCCGGAACTCCGGCGCCGGGGACCCCGGACGCCTACACGGCACGCGCGCGGCGATCAACGCGGCCCTCGACGACGACCTCGACACGCCGCGTGCGCTCGCCGTGCTCTTCGATCTGGTACGGGAGCAGAATGGGTACGGCACTCGGAGACAGCATGCCCGGGAGCTCGTGCGAGACTTCCTTGCGACCTTCGGGCTCGAGGCCGACGAAGGCTCCGCGGTGGTCGATATTGACGTCGACTGGCTCATCGAGGAGCGCGAGGAGCACCGGCGCAACAGGCGATTCGCCGCTGCGGATCGCATCCGCGACCAGTTGGCGACGCACGGCGTCACTCTCGAGGACTCACCGACCGGTGCGCGCTGGAGGCGGAGCACTCGTTGACTGCTCGCGAGAAGCCGAGCCGCGCGCTGCCGCTGTCCTCGTGCTTCTCGGCCGCCACCGCTCGCCGCCCGCCGCACAGAGGGTCGCCGACCTCGACCTTGAGGACGCAAACGAACCGCCGCGGCGCCCAAACGTCTAGCTCTCGCCGCTAGCTCTCAGACGGGCTAGGCGTGTGCTCGGCGATCCTCGCGCGCAAGTGCGCGGCCCTCTCGCGCGCCGCCCGGTGTCGCGGGTGGTCGCCGACCGAGCAGCCGTGCCCCATCGCAAACGCGTACTCCCACGACGCCATGAGGACACGCAGCTCGGCGCGCAGCTGGTCCAGGTCGTTCATCGCGGCCGTCTAGCCGCTCAGGACGCGTCGCATGGCCTCCAGTGCGGCGCCGAAGGCGGCGTGCGACGTCGACTCCCACAGGACCGCGGCCGGCGCCAGCCGCCACGGCGGCCGTTGCACTCCGAGCGCGGGGAGGAGGGAGCCATGAGCGGCTGCATAGAGCGCGAGCCCGGCCAGCGCCCCTCGACCACGGGTCACCGCGGGCCACCGGCTCGCGGCGGCAAGGTAGGCGCTGCCGAGCGCCGCGCCGAAGCCGTAGTGGATCACCTGCTGCGCGCGCACCCGCTGACGAGCCGTCAGGCCTCGGTGGCCGAGCGCCGCGGCGGCGCGGCCGACGAGGACTGCGGGAGGCATGTTCTCGGGCCGCCCGCTCGGGTCGGCTCCCACCTCCTGCTTCTGGGCGGGGGAGGGCGGCAGAATGCGCTCCGCGGCCGCCTGCAGCCGCGGCTCGCTGAGCGCCTTGACCCACGATGCCGCAAGCCCGGCGCCGACCCCTTCGAACGTGTTGGCCGCGGCCCTCATGGTGTCGACTCCTCTGCGTCGGTGGTGTGCGGCTGGAACGTGGTGTCCGATCGCTCGAACTTCCCGTTCGTCGCACCGCTCCCGGCCGACGGCGCACCGAGTCGCTCGAGCAGGTGGTCGCCAACGCGCAGCGCGTTGGCCATTGCCGTCAGCGCTGGGTTCACGGCGCTGGACGAGGGGAAGAAGCTGGTGTCGACTACGTAGAGGTTGTCTACGTCGTGGGCTTTGCAGTTGACGTCGAGCGCGGACCGTCTGTGATCGGTGCCGAAGCGCACGGTGCCGCACTGGTGCGCGATGCCGGCGATCGGGATCTGCTGGCTGAACACCGACCAACGCGGGAAGCTGGTCTGGTGGCAGCCGAGCGGACCCAGCAGGTCCTTGAGCTTGGCCAGCAGTCGCCTGTGGGGCTCGGTGTTGCGGGACGTCTTGGCGAGATGGATGGCCCCTTGGCGGCCGACCGTGACGCGGTTCTGCGGGTCGGGGAGGTCCTCGGTGGTAAGCCAGAAGTCGATGGCGTGCTTGGCAACGTAGTCGAGGGCGCGCCCGGGAGCGAACCAGGGTGCGCCGGCGCGGAGGATGTTGCGGTCTGACTTGCCGAGCATCTGGATGTGCCCGAGTGGGAGGTCTGAGTCCTCGGCGCCCCAGTAGTAGTCGTTGAGGCCGAGCGTCTTCTGGAACTTGGTGTCGTTCGGCGCCTTGGAGATCGCGATCACGGCAGAGTTCAAATGGGCCATGTAGTGTCGGCCGACGACGTCGGAGGAGTTCGCCAGGCCGTGCGGATGCTTGTCGCTCGCCGAACGCAGCAGCAGCCCGGCGGAGTTGGCAGCGCCGCAGGAGACGACGACGATGTCCGCGCTGTAGATCTCCTCGCTGCCTCTGTGGTCGACTACGACCCGCCTGAGCGAGCGTCCGGACGTATCTGTCACCAGCCGTTGGACGGTCGCGTGGGTGCGCAGCGTGACGTTGGGGTGCTTGAGTGCGGGCCGCACGCAGATGACGTCGGCGTCGGCCTTACCGTCGGTCGGGCAGGGGAAGCCGTCGAAGCGGTTGCAGCGCAAACAGCGGCCGGCGACGGGGTCGGATTCATCGAGGTCGATCCCGAGCGGCAGGTGGAACGGGTGGTGGCCCGCCCTGACGAGGTCGTCGTGGAGCTGCTGGATGCGCGGCTCGTGGGAGACGGCTGGGTAGGGGAACGGGCAGGAGCGCGGCGGCTCCGTCGGGTCCTCGCCAGCCTGCCCATGAACGAGGTAGAGGCGCTCGGCCTCGCCGTAGTAAGGCTCGAGATCGCCGTAGGCGATGGGCCACGCGGGTGAGACGCCCCCGTAGTGCTGGACCTCCCGGAAGTCGCGCTCGCGATGGCGGAAGAGCGCTCCACCGTAGACCTTCGTGTTGCCGCCGACGAAGTACTGGGCGTGCGGACGGAACGCGACCCCGCGCTTGTCATACCAGCGCTCGGTGGTGACGTATCGCTCGCGGCCGAAGACCTCCCTGGAGTCCCAGTTCTCGAGCTCGCGCGGGAGGTATCCGCCGCGCTCGAGCAAGAGGATCTTCTTTCCCGATGGCGCGAGGCGGTGCGCGAGCGTGCCGCCGCCGGCGCCCGTGCCGATGATGATCACGTCGTAGTGGTCCACGTGTCCGGTTAGACGAGGGCGATCGGCGAGGTCCACGCTCCGGTGGCGCCGCGCAGCTTCGGGTGGGTGAGGATCAGCGCGAACTCGCGCACGCCGTCGCGCGCGAGCTCTGCCGTGTTGAGGTTCTCGACGATGAACACGCCGTGCCGCGCGTTGAGGAGCTGTGGGACCTCGAACGGCCGGTCGGCGTCCTCGGCGGGCACCGGCCCGTAGCTCCAGGTGTCGCAGCCGGTGACCGCGACGCGCCGCTCCGCCAGCCACACGGCGAGGTCCCGGCTGGGGCCGGGCTCGCCGGAGAGGTAGGTGTCGGCGTCGTCCCAGCGCGACCCCCAGCCGGTGTGGAAGAACACCGCGTCGCCGGGAGCCGGATCGATGTTCGGGACGCCGATGACCTCGCCGGCGCCCATCGGCGCGACGTCCACCAGCCAGCCGCGGGTCACGATCTGGGGCACGGTCTCGACGCCGAGGCGATTCACTCCGGTCGTGCCTGCGAGCTCGGCGACGCTCCAGCCGTTGTAGCCGCGATCGCCGATCTGCAGGTGGCTCAAGGCGTCGAGGTGAGTACCGAGCTGCTGGGTACCGGCGATCTGCTCCGTGATCCAGTTGACGCCGTTCGCGCCCAGGCCACCGCCGTTCTGGTGATGCGCGGTGGTGACCAGCGTCTGGCGGAAGTAGCGGCCCGGAAACGCGGGCACGTTCTCGTCGAGGACGCGCCCCAGGTCGTACAGCCGCCCCGAGCGCGCAAGCCGCAGCGCCGCAGCGCGCGTCGCGTCGGTGATGTGGTTGAGCATGCCGAGCTGGTCGTCGTGGCCGAACGGCGATGGCCACCAGCTGTTGCGCTCGTCGCTCACTCGGACGACCACGGCTCTCGGAAGTCCGCGTAAAGGGTCAGGCCGCCGTCGACGAAGATCGTCTGCCCGCTGATGTAGGCGGCGTCGTCGGAAGCGAGGAACGCGCACACGCCGGCCATCTCGTCTGCCGTGCCGGCCCGGCCCAGCGGGATGTGGCTGGTGACCATCTCCGCCTTGACGGGGTCGTCGATCCAGGCGCGGTTGAGCGGTGTGATGGTGGCGCCGGGGCCGACGCCGTTGACGCGGATGCCACGACCGCCGTACTCGAGCGCGAGCGTTCGGGTCAGGCTCTGCATCCCGCCCTTGCTGATGCTGTACCCGAGGTAGTTCGGCTTGGGGATGATCTGGTGCACGCTCGAGACGTTGATCACGACGCCCGGCTTGTCGTCGGCCAGGAATCCCTTGATCGCCTCTCGCGCGCACAGGAACGAGCCCCGCAGGTTGACCGCGAGGACCTTGTCGAAGTCCGCGCTGCCGAGTTCCTCCGACGGTCGCGAGATCTGGATGCCGGCGTTGTTGACGAGAATGTCGAGGCCGCCGAGGCGCTCGGTCGCCTCGCCGACCATGCGCACGACGTCGTCCTCGCAGGACACGTCGCCTTGGACGAGGACGTCGCGCACGCTGTGCTGCTGAACTTTGCGCACGCAGGCATGCACCTGCTCCTCGGTCCCTGCCGCCTCGTCGGGCGTGGTCAGGTAGTTGATGGCGACGTTGGCGCCATGCGCGGCGAAGCGCACGGCGATCGCCTGCCCGATCCCGGACGAGCCGCCGGTTACCAGCAGATTCTTGCCCTTCAGGCCGGGCATGCCGACGCGGCGCAGCTGCGGGTCAACGGTGGGCGCGGTCTGCGACACCGGTTCCTCTCCTATGCGCGGGCTCTGCAGCCGCTGTGCCTTCCACGCAACCAAGATGCGACAGGCTGCCGTCACCCACAAGAGGTTGTGCGTCTGCGCTAATAACCCGCGCCGATGAGCCACCGGCTGGTGATGCGGCTCCCTCTGCGAGAGCTTCATCACGCGGCCTCGTCGTAGTGGTCCTGTTCGGCGGCCATCCGGCGCGCGAGGCGCGGTCGATGCGGTGCTTGTTGGCGAGCGCGTCGATGCGCTCCAGGCACGTAGCCTGGATCCACCGATGACCCGTGGATGACTCGGCGCCGCCGCGAGGCGACCTCACGCTGCGTTCGTCGCGTCGGCCCGCCCATACAGCGAGGCCCGCGACTCGCGAGCCCGCGCGCAACGTAGCGGCCGGTCACCATCGGCCCCGCGCAGGACGCCGCCGTCACGCTGAGATCATCAGCGTTGGGTATGCGTCGACGGTTGTCCCAGTCGCGCACGCGTAAGCAGCAGACGCCGTTGCTCTGAGCCGATTCGCTCTCGCGATCGACAAGAGCGTATGACCGGAGGAGTCTGAGGACATGCCGAGATGGCCCGAGAACCCAGACGACCCCGTCGACCCCGCGATCGCGCCGCTGATCGAGGCCGGCGAGGGCGAATCGGAGGGCTTCGACGTGGCCGAGGCTGACCTGATCAGGCACGCCGAGCACGGGGACGAGCAAGGCACCGACCCCATCTGGCGGGACGCCGCGGGCTTCCCCGCGGAAGAAATCCCGGGACTCGACGACGACCGCTACGGCGCGGGCGACGACGAGGACCCGGAGACCTGACCGTGCGTCACGCTGTCACGAAGCTGGCGACGCGGCCGGTCCCGTCGCGATCCGTCGATTGAGACCGACTTCGATGTCATCCCGCTCGGCGGTCGAGGCATGCGTGGTTCCTCCCGCGCCGGGCACGCAGGTGGGGGAACGTGTCTACGTGAGACCGGACGGTGGCCAGCTGCGCGCGCTCGCACGACCGCTCGCCGACGGGCAGCTCAAGGTCGCGGTCGCGCTGAGCCATGGGCTTCCCGACGCTGCCGATGCGCTTGCGACGGTGGTCAGCGAGCGTGCCGCCGGAGCGGTCGCGCTCGCGCGCTGAGGGATGACCAACCGTGGCTAGAGATAAGCCCTCGCGCCGATCAACTCTGTCACGCGGTGTGCCGTTCTCGGCGGCGGCCGCGATCGCGGTCCTGGGGTTTGCGGCGAACACCGCGGCATCCCCCCTCTACCGGCTCTACCAGGCCCAGTTCCGGTTCTCCGCGACGACGCTCACCCTGTTGTTCACGGTCTACGTCCTGGTCCTGCTGGTCACGCTGCTGTTTCTCGGCTCGGCGTCCGATTACCTGGGCCGTCGGCGGGTGCTGTTCGCAGCTCTGGCCTTGGGCGCGGTGTCGTGCGGCTTCTTCCTGATCGCGCACACGCTCCTGCTGCTGTTCGCCGCCCGCGCGCTGCAAGGCGTCGCGGTCGGCCTGATCTCCGGAACAGCCAGCGCAGCACTGCTCGACCTGCGACCCGACAGCCGCTTCACGCCGCTCGTCTCCAGCGCGGCGCCGACGGCCGGCCAGGCCCTCGGCGCACTCGGCTCCAGCGCGTTGGCCGAGTACGCGCCGGCCCCGACCCACCTGGTCTGGTGGCTGCTCTTGGGCGCGTTCGTCATCGGCATGCTCGTCGTGCTCGCAATACCGGAACCGGGAACCGTGCGCCCCGGAGCGATGAGCTCACTGCGGCCGCGCGTCAGCGTGGCACGCGTGGCCACGGGCGCCTTGGCGGCAGCGCTGCCGGGCCTCGTGGCGGTGTGGGCGCTCGGCGGGTTCTATCTGTCGCTGGGACCGTCGCTGGCCGCGCAGCTGCTGCACTCGCCGAACCTGCTTTGGGGCGGCATCCTGATCTTCCTGTTCACCGGACTCGCGGCCGCGGCCTCGGCGGTGCTGGACAAGCAGAATCCGCCCGCGGTGATGCTCGGCGGCTGCATAGCTGTGATAGCCGGCGCCGCCACGACGTTCAGCGCGATCGAGACCGGGACGCCGGCCGTCTTGTTCGTCGGCACGGCGATGGCCGGGCTCGGCTTCGGACCAGCGTTCACCGGCGCCTACCGAGCCACGATCGCGTTCGCCGGTTCCGACGATCGGGCCGGGCTGATCACGGCCATCTATATCGTCAGCTATGTGGCCACTGGCGTCCCGGTTGTGATCGGCGGCATCGCCACATCGCACTATGGCCTGCACGAGACCGCGCTGGTCTACTTGCTTGCCGTCGCAGCGCTGGCCGCGGCGGCTGTCACCCTGCAGGTCCGACGCATCGCCACCCGAGCGACAAGGCGTGCATCCCCACATCCACGAGGGCCTCTAGGCCCGGGCACGGTGCCGCCTTGCACCCCGCTCGAGGGCCGTCACTTGCGAGCCGCGACAGCTGGGCCCCTTGGGCGGTGAGGTCTTCAGGGGTCTCGACGGTGCGTTTTCGGGCGCTCGACCCGCCGCGAGAATCCGGTCCAGCCTGCCGGTGCCTCGCGCGCACCGCCATCCGCGGCACGAGCCCTGACCCCGCCAATCAGCAGCAGCGGACCGCGCGTGGAGCTTTCGGGCGGCGGCACGGGAGCCACTGGGCGACCGCTGCGCACCTTGGTCCGCTCCGTATCCTCGAGCTCTCGGCCGTTCGTCTCCGGGATCTCCCGCACGTGACGTTCGGAGCCATCGAACTTCGTCAAGAGGCTGCTCTTGTCTCGGCTGCGGGGCCGACCGCTTCGGCGAGCAACGTGCGAATGGCAGTGTCAGCACGATCGTGGTTACCCCTCACCGATCTGCGTGTAGCGAATCTGGCCGGCGCGATCGATGAGGTACATGGTCGGCCAGAACCGGTTTCCGTACGGTGACCGGACCCCGGTAGTCGGTCCACCACGTGTGAGAGTGGGTTGATGGTCTTGGCGGCAAGGTATCGGCTGGCGCGGCCGGGGGTCGCGGAGTGAGGCCCGGAGGGCGAGCGCAGCGGCTCCCGGCCGCGGCGCGTCCGTCGGCAGAGTCCAGGTCGCGGCGAACGCCGCGGGGGCCTTCATGGCCAGCGCGGAGTGCGGCCGGTGATGGTTGTAGTCCTCGCGCCAGTCGCTGATAACGACGCGGGCTTCGGCGAGACAGGAGAACTGCTCGACATCGAGCGGCTCGTCGCGGACGCGGGCGTTGAAGGACTCCACGAACGGGTGCTGCCACGGAGCGCCGGGCTCGATGAACGCGGACTCGGCCTTCGAGAAGCGGCACCAGTCGCGGAGCGCGTGCGCGGTCAGCTCGGGGCCGTTGTCGCAGCGCACGTGCCCGGGCGCGCCGCGCTTGCGGGCGAGCCGATCGAGCACGCGGACGGTGTCGTCTGCGGTGATGCTCGTGGCGACGTGCATCGCCAGCGCTTCGCGGGTGAACTCGTCGACGATGTTGCCGACGACCAGCGTGTCGCAGGCGATCCGATCGCCGCCGTCGAGCTCCACCTCGGTGACCGTCCGCCGGTCGTGCAGGCGCGCGATGCGAGCCGACAGCCGGACATCGATGCCTTCCTCGCGGTGCAGCCGCGCGAACCAGCGGCCGGGCACGCTCGCGAGCGGTGCGGGGGCCGCCTCGAGGATCGTCACCTCGGCACCGAGTCGCCGCGCGGTCGTCGCGACCTCCTCGCCGATGAACCCGGCGCCGACGACCACCACGCGCCTTCCCGGGCCCAGCGCGGCTCGCAACCGGCGCGCGTCGGCGAGCGTCTGCGCGTTGTCGAAGCCCGCGGCGCTGAGGAGGCGGCGGGGCGCACTGCCGGTGGCGATCAGCAGTCGACCGAAGGGAACGCGGCGGCCGGGTTCGAGGACGACAGCTAGCCGGCCGCGTCGAGGCTGGCGACAGCGCTGCCGAGCAGCACGTCGATGGCGTTGTCGGCGTACCAGCCGTCGTCGCGGAGCGCAGGGCGTCCTCGTCGAGTTCGCTCGCCAGGACTCCTTCGACAGCGGCGGGCGACTGTAGGGAAGCTCCGGCTCTGCGGCGGGCATCGGCAGCGGCGCGTCGTAGCCGTTGCGGCGCAGGGCCTCTGCGGCGCGTTACGCGGCCAGGCCACCCGCCGGCGATCACGATGCCCTGCGAGGTCACGTCGCCAGGGCAGTGCCGCCGGTAAGCCGAGCGTGAGCCGCGGGTCAGAAGCCTCTTATCTGGGCCAGTAAGAGCGCTTCCGATTCCAGGTGAGCGCTCGATCACCGACCTCGGAGCCCGCGGGTCGCAGGCCCGCTCGCGGCTGCGGCGCTGGATCGTCGCGCTGGCCGGGTACGCCTCGACAGTCGAGACAGAAGTCGGCGATGCCGACCCCGGCATGGCGGTGATCGACGCCGGCGCGAACTCCCGCCACGCAGATCATCGACGACGAACCGGCCGCCGAACCGGAACGCACCCCCGAGCCCGGCTGGCTGATGCGGCTGCCGAGCGCTACGGGCTCGTGCCGGCTCCGGTCGCCGCAGGCCGGTAGCCCGGCAGCTCGAGCGTGATTGTCGTGCCCGCGCCGGCGCGCGACTCGGCCCGGATGCGGCCGCCGTGGGCTTCGACGATCGCGCGGGCGATCGCGAGGCCGAGCCCGGTTCCGCCGTGCTCGCGCGCGCGGCTTTCGTCTACGCGGTGGAAGCGCTCGAACACGCGCTCGAGATGCTCGGGTGGGATTCCCGGTCCGTCGTCGCTGACCGCGATCGCCAGCCACCCGTCCCGCACCCTGGCGGAAACGGTGACGCGGCCGCCCGGCTCGGTGTGCGCGACGGCGTTGCGCACGAGGTTGCGCAGCACCTGGGTGAGCCGGTCCGGGTCGGCCTCGAGCACGCCGTCGACCGGCTCGACATGGAAGTCGCGCTCGCCGAACAACGGCAGATCACGACGCACGTCCTCGAAGAAGTCCTCAAGCTCGATCGGGCGCGGCTGGACCAAGCGGCCGGCCTCGGCGCTGGCCAGGGTGAGCATGTCGTCGACGAGGCGGTCCATCTCGTCCAGCCGTCGCAGGAGCAAGCGCGTGTCCTCGTGTCGTGCGCGCTCGTCGGTCTCGCGATCGAGCAGTTCGACCTGGGCGCGCAGCACGGCCAGCGGCGTACGCAGCTCGTGCGAAGCGTCTGAGATGAAGTCGCGCTGGCGCGCGAAGGCGCGCTCGAGCCGCTCGAGCATGTGGTCGAACGCGGTCGCGAGCACACCGACCTCCCCGCGGGCGCCGACCGCCCCGGCCCGCAGCGAGAGATCGCCGGAGTCCACCGCGGCGGCCACGGCGGCCATGCGCTGCAGCGGCCGCGCGATCAGCGTCGCGATCAGCACACCCGCCGCCACCGCCAGCGCGAGTGCCAGCGAGCCGACCAGCGCGAAGGTGCGCAGCAGGCTCGCCTGCGCGTCGGTGACCGGGGTCAAGGGGTCGGCGACGTGGAGCGTCCCGATCCGCCCGCCGTCGGTGGCGATCGGGCGCGTGAGCACGCGCATGCGACCCGCCTCCTCGACTGAGACGTCCGAGAGGCCGACCGGCGCGTCCAGCAGCCCGTCGGCGTGCTCCTCGTGCCCCTCGTGCTCGTCGGACTCACCCGCGTGCTCGCGCGCCTCCTCGAGATCCTCCTCGAGGATCTGCGGTTCGTTGGTCACCGGATCGGCGCCGGCCACGTCCACGACGAACACGCGCGACGCCGGGTGATAGCTCTGGGATTCGATGAACCGCTGCGCAAACCGCTCGACGTCGTCGGGCGCCGACAGGTCGGCTACGGCGCGCAGCCGGTCCCACTCGGCGACCTGTGTCGTCAGGTCCTGGTCGATGCGATCCCGCAGGCGTGCACCGGTTCCGCGATACACCGCCACAAAGCTGAGGCCAAGGGCGAGCGTGGTGACGAGCGCGATCGCGAGCGCGAGCTGGGCGCGCAGGCCTCCCGGCAGCAGACGTCTAGCCATGGGGCGCGTGCAGGCGGTAGCCGACGTTGCGCACCGTCTCGATCGGGCCCTCGCCGTCGCCCTCGCCGAGCTTGCGGCGCAGGTAGCCGATGTAGACCTCCAGCACCTTCGTACCCGGGTCGAAGTCAAACCCCCACACCGCGTTGAGGATCTGCTCGCGCGAGAGCACCTGATCCGGGTGACGCACCAGGTACGCGAGGAGCTCGAACTCGCGCGCCGTGAGCTGGACCTCGCGCCCGTCCCGCTCCACGCGGCGGGTGCGCAGGTCGATCCGCACGCCGCCGGCCTCGAGCACAGAGGCCTCGCGCTGGCCGGGCGCCCGCAGCTGCGCGCGCACCCGGGCAAGCAGCTCCTCGAACGAGAACGGCTTGGTCACGTAGTCGTTCGCGCCCCGGTCGAGCCCCTCGACGCGCTGCTCGACCGCCGCTTGCGCGGTGACCACGATCACCGGCAGCTCCGTCTTGCGAGCGCGGATCGCGTCAAGTACCTCGAGCCCGGTGCGGCCCGGGAGCATCAGGTCGAGCAGCACAAGTGCGTAGTCGCCGGTCAGCGCCTCGGCGATGCCGTCGTCGCCGTCGTGGACGACCGTGGGCGCGTAGCCCTCGGCGCGCAGCGCCTGCTCGATGAACCCGGCCAGCGTGCGCTCGTCCTCGACGACCAGGATCCGCATCTCGGGACGGATGGTATGCGCGGATCGGCGCGGCACCGGACGGGTAAGCGGCTTCTGGATCGCCCCTTACCTGCGTCTTGGTCGACCCAGCCAGGCTGAGGCCATGACCGACAAGGCTCGCATCAAGATCGCCGCCGGCGTGACCGCACTGCTCCTGGCGGGCATCTGCGCCGCGGGTCTCGCCGTCCGCGATGGCCAACCCCAAGCGGCGACGACCGCCGCTGCGCCGTCCGGCGAAACACCGGCCCCCCACGCAGAGGCCGACAACTCGGCTTCTGGCGAGGACCGCGGCGTCGCCGCCGTCCTCCAAGCGGCCATCGCCGCAGCCTCTGGCGACGACCGGGATGTCGCCGCCGTCCTCCAAGCGGCCATCGCCGCGGCCTCTGGCGACGACCGGGATGTCGCCGCGGTCCTTGACGCGGCCATCGCCGCGGCCTCTGGCGAGGACCGGGACGCAGCCGCGGTCCTTGACGCGGCCATCGCCGCGGCCTCTGGCGAGGACCGGGACGTAGCCGCGGTCTTCGACGCGGCCATCGCCGCGGTCTCTGGCGAGGTGCGCGGCGACGACGACGGCAACGAATCCCAGCGCGCCGAGGAGCGCGAGGACGATGAGTAGTCCTACCGCCCGCGCCCAGCGCCCCTCGCTGTCTGCCACGGTGCTGCGCCTCGCGGCCGTCGCGCTGGTCGCGGCCGTGCTCATCTGGTCGGTGCTGTTCGTCGACCTCCTGCGCAAGCGCGGCGAACCCGCCGCAGCGCTGACCCAGCCCACCGACCAGCCCTCCAGCCCGGACGGCGGCCGGTCCGCCCGGACGCCCGCACCGGTCACCACGCGTGCGTCGTGACGATGCCGGCGACCGAGCACGAGCACCGCTTCCGCGCCTTCGGGACCGACGTCGGCGTCCTGGTGCACGCGGCGACGCCGCTCGATGCGCTGCGCGTCCATGCGCTCTTTCAGCGCATGCACCGTGCGCTGACCCGCTTCGACGGCGGTAGCGAACTCAGCGCCCTCAATGCACGCGCGGGCGAGAAGGTGACAGCGTCGGCCACTCTGCTGCGCGCGGTCGAGGCGGCGCTGTGGGCGGCGCGGGCCAGCGACGGGCTCGTAGACGCGACGGTCCTCGACGCGCTCGAGCACGCCGGGTACGCGGGTTCGCGCGACGGCGCGTCGCCCGCGCCACTCGTTGACGCTCTCGCCGCCGCCCCGGCGCGAAGCCCCGCGGCGCCGCGCCCGTTCGCCCGCTGGCGTGAGATCGCGCTCGACCCGTCACGGCGCACGATCCGGCTGCCCGCGGGCGTCCGCATCGACCTCGGCGGCAGCGCCAAGGGCCTCGCCGTCGATCTCGCCGCCGAGCTGCTCGGCCGCCGTGCCACCTATGCCGTCGACGCCGGCGGCGACGTCCGCATCGGCGGCGCCCACCCCGTCCCGCGCACCGTCCAGATCCGGCACCCACTCGACGACGAGATCGCGCACAGCTTCGCGGTGACCATGGGTGCCGTCGCCACCAGCGGCCTGCAGACCCGTCTCTGGCGCACCGAGCATGGCTTCGCCCATCACCTCATCGACCCCGAGCGCGGCACGCCCGCCTGGACCGGCGTCATCCAGGCCACCGCCCTCGCGCCCACCGCGCTCGAGGCCGAGACGCTCGCCAAGACCGCGCTCCTGCGCGGACCACACGCCGGGTGCGACCTGCTCGCCCGCCACGGCGGCGCCCTGGTCCTCGACGATGGCCGTCTGGTCCTCGCCGGCGGCCTCGCCGCCACATCGACGCGAGCTGCCGCGTGACCGCGACCGACCCCAGCTCGCAGGTCTTCTGGCTGGCCAGCCAGGCACTCGGGATCGTCGCGATCGTCCTGCTCTCGGTCTCGGTGTCGCTCGGACTCGCGATGTCCGGCCGGCTGCTGCGCCGGCCCGGGCTGCCCGCCCGGCTCAAGCGATACCACGAGGCCTCGACGCTCGTGACGCTCGGGCTGATCGCCGCCCACGGCGGCGTGCTGCTGCTCGACGGCTACCTGCGACCCAGCCTCGCCGGGGTCACGCTCCCATTCGCGCTCGGCTACCGGCCCCTCTGGACCGGCCTCGGTGTCATCGGCGGTTGGCTCGCGCTGATCCTCGCGGGCAGCTTCTACGTCCGCCGCTGGATCGGCGTCAAGACCTGGCGCTGGCTGCACCGCTGGACGCTCGCCGTCTACGTCCTCGCGCTCGCCCACGTCATCGGCGCCGGGACCGACGGACGCTCGACGTGGATGCTCGCTCTGCTGACCATGCTCGTCGCGCCGAGCGTCTTCGCGCTCGCATACCGGATGCTCCCGGCAGCTCCGCGCCCGGCTCAAGCCCACCCGCCGAGATCACGCCGCGGCCTCTGGCTCAAGAGTGCGGCTCATCCACACGGTGATCCGGTCGCGGGACGGATGACGAGCGCGACGCCGGACGCCAGCCTGGAATCGTGACCTGCGTCGCCGCACCCTTCACGGAACGCCGTTCGGGGCCGCCGTGGAGCCGCCACGCCGGCGTCGCGTGACTGGTCGAGCATCGCGCGCCCCGTGCTGGCCGCCGTCGCGGTCGTGGCGATCGCCGCCGGCCGGCTGCTGCATCTCCTGGGCGCCGAATCCGCCGGGCACGAGGTCTGACGTGGCGCCGTGGCGCTACTGGTCGCGGAGTGAGGCCCGGAGGGCGAGCGCAGCGGCTCCCGGCCGCGGCGCGTCCGTCGGCAGAGTCCAGGTCGCGGCGAACGCCGCGGGGGCCTTCATGGCCAGCGCGGAGTGCGGCCGGTGATGGTTGTAGTCCTCGCGCCAGTCGCTGATAACGACGCGGGCTTCGGCGAGACAGGAGAACTGCTCGACATCGAGCGGCTCGTCGCGGACGCGGGCGTTGAAGGACTCCACGAACGGGTGCTGCCACGGAGCGCCGGGCTCGATGAACGCGGACTCGGCCTTCGAGAAGCGGCACCAGTCGCGGAGCGCGTGCGCGGTCAGCTCGGGGCCGTTGTCGCAGCGCACGTGCCCGGGCGCGCCGCGCTCGCGGGCGAGCCGATCGAGCACGCGGACGGTGTCGTCTGCGGTGATGCTCGTGGCGACGTGCATCGCCAGCGCTTCGCGGGTGAACTCGTCGACGATGTTGAGCAGCTTTACCCGGCGGCCGTTGATCGCCTGGTCGAACTGGAAGTCGATCGCCCACACGTGATCGGGGTACTCGGCCCGCAGCCGGTCGGCCGGGACCGTGGATTCCCCGAGCCGCTGGCGCTTGCGCCGTCGCGCCGGGACTCTGAGGCCCTCTTCGCGCCAGATCCGCTGCACTCGCTTGCGGTTCACGGTCCAGCCGAGCTCCAGCAGCCGCGCGTGCGCCCGCCGATGCCCCCACCTGGGACGCTGCGCGGCGATCTCGCGCAACGCCGCGCGCAACGCCCCATCGTCGCCGGCGAGGACCGGCTCGCGGCGCTGCGTGGACCGCTGCTGGCCCACGACCCGGCATGCCCAGCGCTCGCTGACGCCGAGCCGGTCGCAAAGCATCGCGACCGCGCGGCGCCGGCGGGCTGGGCTCACCAGTTTCCCTTCGCAACCTCCTTGAGCGCCTCGTTCTCGAGCACCTGATCGGCGACGATCCGCTTCAGCCGCGCGTTCTCACGCTCAAGCTCCTTCAGGCGCTTGGCGTCGGCGGCCTTCATCCCGCCGAACTGGTTGCGCCACCGGTGATACGTGTTCTCGCTGACCTCCAACGCCCGCGCCACCTCCGGGATCGTCTTGCCCTCCCCGAGCAACCGGTCGGCCTCGCGCAACTTGCGGATCACCTGCTCCGGCGTGTGCCTCCGTCGCTTCACGTGAGTCGTCCCTTCCTCGCCCATGATCGTGGGCGGGCAGAACTCTCACAAGCACCGGACCGAACTCAGGGGGTCAGGCCAACGCGTTCCAAGCGACGAAGTCGTTGTCCAGCCCGACGGGATACTCGAGCCCGCGCTCCCGCACGGCACGCTCGACGTTCTGAACGGACCGCTCGAATGGGAACTCGGGACTGTGGACGCCGACGACCGTGAAGTCGGGCTGGTACTGATCGTGCATTCGACGCAGGAATGGGAGGGTGCGCTGGCAGTTCACGCACGCGAAGGTCCAGAATTCGAGCAGGACGACGCGGTCGCGAAGGGCAGCGAGCCGCAGCGGCTCGCCGTCTGGGGTGTTGAACCACGGATCGACGCCACCCAGACCCTATGTGACGGCCGTCCGCCGTCCGGTCGGGATGTGAGGGTCGGCACCCGCGCATGAGGTGCGCGGGTTGAGGGTCCAGGAGTGGCCTGGGCCCCGACCGCAATCATGGGGGTGCCGACATGGCACAGGTTCGCAGCTGGGCCGGGCTTGACGTGCACGCGGCGAAGGTGCTCGCGGCGACGATGGACAGCGAGAGCGGGGAGCTGGTGGTCCGGCGTCTGCCGGGCGCGACGAGCGAGGTCGTGGCGTTCTGCGCTGGGCTGCCCGGGCCGGTGCGGGTGGCCTATGAGGCTGGGCCGACCGGGTTCGGGCTGGCGCGGGCGCTTCAGGCTGCCGGCGTGGGCTGTGTGGTCGCCGCGCCCGGGAAGATCGAGCGTCCGGCGAGCGATCGGGTCAAGACCGACCGCCGTGACGCCGAGCGGCTGGTCAGGTTGTTGATGATCGGCGCCCTGCACCCGGTCCGCGTTCCGACGCTCGACGAGGAGGCCCTGCGTGACCTCGTGCGTGCGCGCGAGGACGTCCGCGGCGACCTGATGCGCGCGCGGCACCGATTGAGCAAGCTGCTGCTCAGGCATGACGTGCGCTTCGAGGGCACCGGCGGCGCGTGGACGCAGCGCCACCGCCAGTGGCTCGCCGGCGTCGACCTCGGCCAGCGTGGCACGCAGGTCACCCTGCACGACTACATCGGCGCGATCGACGCGCTGCTGGTCAGACGCGACACGCTCGAGGCCACGATCAGCGAGCTGATCCCCGACTCGCCCTGGGCCCAGACGGTCGCCAGGTTGCGGTGCCTGCGCGGCATCGACACGCTCAGCGCGGTCGGGCTGTGCACCGAGGTTGGCGACTTCGCGCGTTTCGCGCGCGCCGGGCACGTGATGAGCTTCCTCGGCCTGGTGCCCAGCGAGCACAGCTCCGGGCAGACCCGCCGCCAAGGCCAGATCACCAAGTCCGGGTCCGGGCACGGCCGCCGGCTGTTGGTCGAAGCCGCTTGGCACTACCGCCGCCCGCCGGCCAAGGGCCAGCCGCTCAAGCGCCGCCAGGCCGGCCAGGACCCGCACGTGCTCGCGATCTCCTGGCAGGCCCAACAGCGCCTGCACCGCACCTGGCAGCGCCTCGATCACGAGCGCGGCAAGCGCCGCACGATCGTCGCCGTCGCCGTCGCCCGCGAGCTCGCCGGCTTCTGCTGGGCCGTCGCCAACGCCGACTGAGCAGCCCCGCACCACGTCGGTCAAGGAGGCGGCGGGAACCACCCGGCACCTACGCGCGAGGACATCCGCGACTGAACTATGAGCAACCGCCCCGGCGGCCACGCTCGATCCTAGACAGCGAGTCCTCACGACGAACACCGGTCCTGCGGCCACCCGGATCCGCGCATATCAGTCTGACCGCGCGTCGCGCAACCACGCCGGACCCGCCGCCCCCTTGACCGATCCGGATGCCCGCCCAGCCGCGGGCATCCGGTGCTGGGCGCTTGACAAACGAGCGTCCATATCAGTTCGGGAGCGCGGCCGAGGACAGCCAACCGACGCGCAGCATCCTCCTCCATCGGTGGGCGAGAGGTGTTTCGCGGAGGGAACGTCATAACTCGATGGTGGCGGGCGGATGAGGTCACGGCGATCGCGTTGGGTGATCGCGAAATCACATGCACGGTTCGCGCTGCGGACGAGGCAACTGGATCGCCCCTCTTGATCCCACGGCACGCGAATCTCAGGCGTCTCAGCTAGATCCGTGCTCAGGCGGCCAAGAAGAACCGCCGGGCTCGCTCACCGTGAGAAGCGATGACCACCCGTCCGGCGCGCCCTTCACCGCGTCATACACGCGGACCAGCGTGGTGCGCGCCATCTTGAGGCCGAAGCGAGCGCCGAAGCCCTCGAGCTGCTCCCAGCTGCCTGACGACCCGGCGTCGGCGCGGGCAACAAGACGAAGCGATTGAGCGATACCGATTGCGTTCGAACCAGCCTGGATCCAGGCAATAGGCTGGTCCTGTGCAAGCCCTGGCGGATGTCGAGGTCGTTGACGGCGAGCCGGTTGCGGCCTCCCTGATCCCGCGGGCCGTGACGGCCGACGTCCTGCTCTTCGACGACGGGGCGACGCAGATGTTCGATGTAAACGGGGACACGAGCTACGTCGAGGCGGACGGTCGTCCCACACAGGGCAAGTGGCACGTCGACGAGGATGGACGCTTCTGCTCGTTCTGGCCGCCGACCTATCGAGCTTGTTACCGCCTGCTCTGGATCGTCGAGGGCGATGAGATCGTCGGGCTGAGCTTCACCGAGCTGCGCCGGGGCACACGATTCGACGGTCGATACACGACGATGGCTCACGGGGCCCTCCAGTGACGCTGCTTACCTACGAAGCCGTCCTCGCCCGGGCCAGCGAGTAGCCCGCCAGCCTCCTGGACGGCATATGAAGTAAATGCGCCACGGTGGCCTCCGTGCGCGCCACGCCCTCGCGCCGCTCGGGCCGGTCGGCCCCGACGACGCTCGCCAGCACGAAACGCGCGAGGTAGTAGTGAGCCGCGGCCTACGCGAGCACTCAGCGGCGTGGTGCGCGCGAGCTCGGTGGCGCCAGGCCACGTTGTCCATCCGTGTCATCCGCGGTCACGGCCCGCGCGCCGGACCGCGACCGAGGTTATTCCGGCCTCGCCAGCCTCCCGCTACGCCCCCTTCGGGACCATCATTGGCCGCGTGTGGTCGGAATCGGCGACTCGAAGCGTGTCGCCAAGCGTGGCGAGCAGCCGGCTCCGCCGACGGATGACGTGGAACAGGGGGCGGCACGGCGCCTCGGGACATGAGCAAGTCGCACGGACCGCGCCCCGACGAGAAGAAACACGTCGAGTTGACAGTGCGATCCAGTGGCTACTGCGCGCGTGGTGGTAACAGTGCGAGAGCACGGTGTCGCCGCTATCGCTGGCCGCAGGAGATGCCTCCGGCCGACCGCGCATCCTTCCCGTCGCGCGCCGCTATGCGTCCGACGTGTGATCGTGCTCGTGCGATGACTCGATGGCGGGCTGTTCCTCACGCGTCTCGGACGTGGAGAGCGACTCCTTGAAGCCGCGGATCGCCGAGCCGAGTCCCTTCCCCGCGTCGGGTAGGCGCTTAGGGCCGAACACGATCAGCGCGACGGCGAGGATCAGGAGGAGATGCGTGGGACTGAGGATGTTCTCGATCATCGTGACGGCCGGCGCGTCTCACTGACGCTGAGCGGCGTCCGCAGCCTGCGCGAGCGCCGTGACGCCGGCGAAGAACTCCGACGACTGTCCCCTGAACAGGCCCATGGCGGTCAGGAACTTCGCCGCGCCCAGGGCCGCGCCCTCGGTGTTGCTGGGACGGATGATCGAGCAGATCGGGAACTTCCGGTCAAGGAACTTCGTCGGCTCGGGCATGATCCGGTTGGGCCTGAACAGCGGCCCACGCTGGTTCAGGTCCGGGAACGTGAGTCCGGTGGTGGGGTCGGTCAGCGGCGGAGCGTTGCCGGCCTTGTCCTGCCACGTCTGGAAATGCATCGTCTCCGTTGGGCCGATGCTGACGAGGATGCGCAGCACCTCGGGGCTCGTCGCTCGCTGTGCGAGGGAGGCGTAGAGACTCGTGCCGCCCTGCTCGATCGTGCCGAAGTGGAAGCCGGCCGTGTTCGCGATCGCCTGCAGGTGCTTGCGCGGCGCCAGATCATCGTCGCTGCGCGGAATCGCCGGGTGCCTCCCCACGGCGAGATCGGGGACGGCCTGTGGCAGGGTGTCACCGAGGTCGGGGTTCTTCGAGTCGCTGCGATAGCGCGTCCACCAGCTGGTGTCGACGGTCAGCTCCATCAGGTTGGTCAGGCGGCCGATTTGACGCGCGCCAGCCGCCTTCGAGCTGGGCAGCGTGCGGAACTCGTCCAGGTTGATGGGGCCCGCGCCGGCCGCCTCCAGATACGCGTTTATGAAGTCCGCGTGGCTTTGCTCGTCGTCGGCATTGTCGTGGATGTACTGCGGGATGTCCTTGTCCAGCACCGAAAGGGCCCTGGTGTAGGCCTTGTTCCCGGTTCCGCCCGGACGTTCGGCGTCCTGGATCCCGCCGAGCTCGTTGTACTGCTCCCACAGGTCGGCCTCGAGAAGCTCGGCCGCGGCAAGGAACTGGAGAATCGCCACGTGCCCTTCGTGAGCCCCGTGCGCGCGGATGCTGGCGGAGCGGTCAGCAGGCGGCTCGCGCCGATGGCCCCCGCTCCCACCGCGGCGCCCTTCAGCAGGAACGAACGGCGGTCCGTCAGGCGCGAGGACTGGTCGATGTTCGTCACGATCTTCTCCTTCGGAATCGAGCGGGCAGCGAGTTGCGCCGCACGCGCTCAATGAATGAGCCGAGAATGCGGCCCTCGGCGGTCCGCCACAACAGCTCTGTCCGGCTGTCCGATAAGGCGCGCCGATCAGAGCGGCGGAGCTGGAGCATGCTGCCGCCCGCCGTCGTTGCCGTCGCGCGGCTCAGCGTGCCGCGGATTCGCGCCCCCGTGATCGTGCGATCGGCGGGCACGGTTGACGGTTGTCGCCGAGCCCGAACAGCCGAAGGCTGCGCAACCAATCGCCCAGCGCGTATCGCTGATCGTCGAGGCCGCTTGCGATCACCGGACTCGTTCGCAGAATGATGTGCATGGAAGCGATAGCTCGCGCGAGCTCGACCCAGGCATTCAACGACGTGCTCGCGACCATCGTCCGAGCCGACGAGGTCGTGGCGATGGATGCAGCAAGGACGCTGGTCGGGTGAACACCTCGGCCTCAGGCGCCCTGCCCGTGGTCGGAGAGCGTGATCACGTCACCGGCTCGAGCAGCCCCAAGCTGACGCTCGTCGAGTATGGGGATTTCGGATGCCCGTACTGCTTCCAGGCCAGTCGACCGGTGAGGTCACTCCTGGACCGCTTCGACGGCCTCCGCCTCGTCTGGCGCCACTTCCCCGTGCCAGCGCTCCATCCTCGAGCGGACCTCGCCGCGGAGCTCTCCGAGCTGGCCGGCGTGCACGGGCAGTTCTGGGACGCACATTCGCTGCTCCTTACACCACGCGGGCGGTTCTCAGACGACGACCTGCTCTCGGTGGCAGGGCGACTTGAGCTCGACCCGGCGGAGACGCACGCGGCCCTTCGCGAGCACACATTTCGAGAGCGTGTCCTCGCCGACATCGAGGGTGGCCGCAGCGCTGGAGTCCACGCGACGCCGACCTTCTTCGTCGATGGCGAGCGCCTGGACCGGCCCTGGCGCGAACTCCCCCAGATCGTGCGGGCGAGGCTCACCGCCCGGCCCTGACCAGCCGAGGCCGAGCAAGTGACCGATCGCCGCCGGCTACATCTGGTCGACAGCGAGCCCGGGCGGAGCATGAGCGCTACGACGCCGCCAGCTTGGCGCGGGCGCCGGCGGCGCGGACTGCGCGCGACAGGGTGTCGATGTCGTACGCGCCGTGGTGGCGGCGCCCGTTGATGAAGAACGTGGGCGTGCCGGAGACGCGGCTCAGGTCAGCGCCCTCCACGTCCTGGGCGATCCGGTTCGCCCCAAGGTGCGCTTGCAGCGAGACGGTGAAGCGCGCCACGTCGAGCCCGAGTCGGTCGGCGTACGACACGAGATCGGCCATTCGCAGCTTGTCCTGGTGCTCGAGCAGCTGGTCGTGCATCTCCCAGAACGCGCCCTGATCGGCGGCGGCCTCCGAGGCCAGTGCCGCCAGCTCGGCGTGAGGATGCACGTCTGCCAGCGGCAGGTGCCGCCACACGTAGCGGACGTCCATGAATTCGCGGAGCAGCTCGCGCACAGCGGGCTCCGCGCGTCCGCAGTACGGGCACTCGAAGTCGCCGTACTCGACCACGGTCACCGGCGCGTCGAGTGGACCGCGGATGTGGTCCGAGTCCGGATCGACCGCGAACTCGAGGTCGAGGAGCGGCTCGGCGCCGCCGAGCAGGGCGGCAATACGGCGCTCATGCGACAGCAGTCCGATGGTGCGGAATACCAGCCACGTGACGGCAGCCGCGCCGATGGGGGCGGCGAGGATGCCGGCCTTGGCCTCATCGAGCTGTGTGCCGTCGAAGGCCAGTGTGGCGATGAGCAGCGAGACGGTGAAGCCGACGCCGGCGCTCGCGCCTGCGCCTGCGACGGCGCCCCAGCCGGCCGTCGGTCGCAGTCGCCCGCGTGACAGCCAGGTGACGAGCAGCGCCGTGCCGACGATGCCGAGCGGCTTGCCGGCCACGTAGCCGACGAGAACGCCGAGCGTGATAGGCGAGCCCGCTGCCCGCTCGAGGAAGTCGCCGTCGATCGCGATGCCCGCATTGGCCAGCGCGAACAGCGGGACGATCACGTAGCTCGTCCAGGGGTGATAGATGAGCTGCAGGCGCTCGTTGGGAGAGATCGCGGTCCTGATGCTCTCGCGGGCCATGTGCTGGAGCTCCGGCGTGGGCTGCTCGCGGAACTCGCGGAAGCGCTTTCCTGCGTGCTCGAGGTCCGGCCGGGCGGCGGGCGTGGCCCACACCAGGAGCCCAAACGCGAGGCCCACCACCAGCGGTTCGATGCCCGACTCGAGCGCGGCGACCCACATCGCGCTGCCGACTACGAAGTACGGCGGCCCGCGCCGCAGCTTGAGCCCGAACAGCAGCACCAGCGCCACCGCGAACAGGCCGGCCGCCCAGATCAGCGGCATGACGTCGATCGAGTCGCTATAGACGAGCGCGATCACGACAAGGGCGAGCAAGTCGTCCGCGATGACGACCGTGAGAATGAACGCCCGCAGGCGGTCCGGAGCTCGCGGGCCGAACAGCGTGAGCAATCCCAGCGCGAACGCCGTGTCGGTCGACATCGCTATGCCCCAGCCCTCGGCGGCCGAGCTCCCGAGGTTGAACGCGAGGTAGATCGCCACCGTGGCGCCCATGCCGCCGACCGACGCCAGTAACGGGAGCACGAACCGCGCGCGCTCGCGAAGGTCGCCGAGGTCGAACTCGCGCCGCGCCTCCATACCCAGCACGAAGAAGAAGAACGTCATCAGACCGCTGTTCACCAACTCACGCAGCGTCAGCTCGATCCGGTTGCCGCCGAGGTCGATCGCGAGCACGGCCTCCCACAGCTCCTCGTAGGAAGAGGCGTCCACGTTCGCCCAGACGAGCGCCGCCGCCGTCGCTGCGAGCAGGAACGCCGCGCCGCCGCTTTCGGTGCGCAGGAACTCGCGCAGCGGGCTCTTGAACCGGCGCGCCCACGTGGTTGTCCCGGACCAGAAGTCCGCGCGGGTGATCACCATCCGTCCGCCACGCTCACGGCTCGGCCCGATCAACGCGCTACGCGATCAGCCGGCGGCGGGGGCTGTCGAGGACTCGGGGAACCTCTGGCCCGGAGCTCATGCGCGTCAGCAGGCTTCGGCCGGTCTCGTGATCGAAGAGGTGCAGCTGAGACGTGTCGACCCAGAGCCGGGCGTCCTGTCCCTGCTTGAGTGCGCTGGCCGCAGCGAGGCGAGCGACGACCTGAACGCCCCCAGCTGACGAAGCAACGCTCGGTTCGTCTGCGAGCTCTTCCAGCTCACTTGACGAGATCCGCGGCGAGTCGACAGTGAAGTGAGCGTAGAAATCGGATCCGAGCGCCTCGAGGACCTCGATCTTGGTCGTGAAGATGTGGCCCGTCGTTGGAAGTGTCACCAGCATCGCGTCCTCGAAGTGCTCGGGACGGATGCCGACGATCACGCCGCGGCGGCCACCGCCGTCGCCCGCCTCGAGGCGCCGGCACATTTCCGCTCCAAGGCGCAGGTCCCCGATCGGTGTCCGCAGCTGATCTCCGTCGAGCTGGCCCGGTAGGAAGTTCATCGCGGGGGAGCCGATGAAGCCCGCGACGAACAGGTTGACCGGGTGCTCATACACGTCGGCGGGTGTTCCCACCTGCTGGATCCGCCCGGCCCGCATGACAGCGATTCGGTCGCCGAGCGTCACCGCCTCGACCTGGTCGTGCGTGACGTAGATCGTCGTCGTCCCGAGCTGCTCATGAAGGCGCGAGAGCGCGGTTCGCGTCTGCACCCTCAGCTTGGCATCGAGGTTGGATAGGGGCTCGTCCATCAAGAACGCCTTCGGGTCGCGGACGATCGCGCGACCCATCGCAACCCGCTGCCGCTGCCCACCGGAGAGGTTGGCCGGCTTGCGGTCGAGTTGACGCTCGATATCCAGCACCCTCGCCGCCTCCTCGACCTTTCGGGCGATCTCCTTGCGAGGCGCCCCCGCCAGCTTCAGGGCAAAGCCCATGTTCTCCCGCACGGTCATGTGCGGATACAGCGCGTAGCTCTGGAACACCATCGCGATGTCCCGATCCCGCGGTGCGAGGTCGTTGACGACGTCGTCGCCGATCCGGATGGCGCCCTCGGTGACGTCCTCGAGCCCGGCGACCATTCGCAACGCCGTCGACTTGCCGGAGCCGGAAGGGCCGACCAGGATCATGAACTCTCCATCCGCAATCGCGAGGTTCATGTCCGTGACCGCTTCTACGCCGTCTGCGTAGCGCTTGGTCACGTGTTCGAAATCTATGCTCGCCACGTTGGCCCCTTCTTGCGCGAACCGGCTCGCGCGCGTCGGCTGCGTCGGAGGGCCGCAAGGCGCCGCTTGCGGCGGATCTGATTTCTCATGCGTGTGCGGCTGAGGCGCGGCATCCTTGACTGCAGTGTGCGGCTGTGGGGCCCGGGTTCAACAGTTCGCCGTGATCGACGAATCGGCGCGGGCGATCAGGCGTGACTCGTCGCGCAGCCCCTGGCGAATACGTCGGCGCTACCGAGCGCGGTCGCCGTGACGCGATCGTCTCGGGCTTCTCGGACCGACTCGGACGACAGGAAGGCTCGATGTGCTTGGGGTTGTCGCAGGCGATCGGGCACGCTCCCGCAGTACGCGTCGCTCGCCCGATCTCGACGAAACGAAAGTCGGACGTGTGCGATGCCTCGGCGGCATGACCGTGGATCGACGGAACCGCCGCGGGGTCTCAAACGGGGTCCTAAGTGAGGGCAAGTGAGCACAACTGAGGACGACTCAAACCGCGCTGTAGAGCCGAATCAGCACCCTGCACAACCACTTGCGTCGGGTTGTCGTCCCGGCGGTCGCGGGTTGAATCCCATCCCTCACGCGGACGTCCGAGGTGGCGGCCCCGTAGCACGTCACCGTCCGATCCCTGGGACGCTTCGGCGGCGAGACAAGTCCCGGGACATAACCCGCGTCGAACCTGCGAGACCACGCGCCGGAGTCGTGTGGTCTTGATCTCTAACAGGACGCCGAAACCCCCGCGGGCTCTGGGCTCGCGCGCCAACACGATGACTCCGGATCGTCGGCTCGGTGCCCAATCGAGTGCCCAATGAACGCTCGACCCGGACTATCCGAAAAGAAGAAAATCACGCTGGAATGCGGGATTGCGAATGGCGAGACCCGGACTCGAACCGGGGACACCACGATTTTCAGTCGTGGGTCGGAAGTCCTCTAACTCGCGCGAAATCCCTGTAAATACGCGCCTTCTACGCGCAGCGGCCGATCACGCCGATGTTCCCAAATTGCGGTTGTTTCGTGCAGATTTGGGCACCGAGATCCGCCTCGGTGCCCAAACGCCACGGGGGTGAGGCGTAGCGGGGGACGCGTTGCCTGAGCATCCGGGGCCGGCAAGGAACCCGTGATCAGAAAGCGCGGCGCGTACGAAGATCGGCTGGCCGGCGAGCGGACGGAGGACACACTGCTCAGTCTCGACGACGCGTTCGGCTTCGTCGGCAACCTGCTTGACCCGCCACGGCCCCAGCCGCCGCATCGGGCTAAGGAGCGTCGCTTGAAGCCGGTCAGCAGCAAAGAGCGCTCCAACCTCACTACGTCCCGTTGGCCTCAAGTACGCGTTGTGTCGCCTCCGATGGCCTTCGGAGCTCGAGGTTGATGCCGAGATCGTTCAGGCGTTCCTGCGTCGACAGCAACGAACCGAGACCGGCGGAGTCCATGAAGCTGACTCCGGCAAGGTCGAGTACTACCTCATCAAGGGTGTTTTCGGAGACCACGTCATCGATCGCAGGCTCGAGCTTGAACGCGGCGGCCATGTCGAGGTCGCCGCTAAGCGCCACCTCAGCGGTCCTTCCGCGGACCCGGGTGTCGAGTCCCAGATCCCGCATCAAGGCGACCGTCTGCCGCGGAGCGGTCGCAACCAGTTCCTCATGGCCACGCTCTACCTGTTCGGGAGGAAAGGAAGCGTTCTCAAGTCCGGCAGCTGACCTGGCTGTGCGCCTCGACGCTGGAGTCGCGAGGCCACTGCGAAGGCGTGTTAACGCCGGATTACCGGCGACGAAGACGTCGTCGATCCGGCGACCGCCGCCGATGGCGGTGAAGCGGAGTCCTGCTTGTCCTTGCTGCTGTGGCGAATGCCAGACTCCTGCCAGAGACCCGAACTTGAGATCGCGCTGGCCGGGGACCGCTCGCGCAGGACGCCCAGCACGCCGACGTGCAACTGCCGCTACTGCGTGTTCATCGTGCGTTCTCGAGTTGGTCGCGGTGGGTCATTGGCTGCAGCGCGCTGAGGTCCTTGCGGGTGGTCACGGCGTCGGTCCGCGAACCCGAGTGGTCAAAGTGTCCGTGGGCATCGAGATCACCTGCCGGATGCGCGGAGGGCACGGCGACGACGCAGGGGCAGCAGGCACCAGACACCAGAGGGTGACGACGGCGCTGCCCAGCATCACGCCGCCGATGAACCAGTCGCCATCGGAGAGGTTGATGACACCCCAAACGCCGACGATCAGAAACGCAATGGCGGCGAGGACGGCTCGCGCCGCCGCTCCACTCGCTCGCATGACTTCTCCTTCCGAACGCGACACGGTTGGCCGTGCCCCGATGGCTGCGCCAACGCGTAGGCGTTCGATCCGCACGCGACCCGAAACGGCATCCGTGATAGCCCGTAGCGCGCATGTTTGCCCAGGGCAGCCATCCGGCGCACACGCGTACGCGGTCGAGTTCCGAGACGTCGCTGAATCTTATGAACTTCTAAGATACTGTGGTACGATCCGATTCATGAGTCCGAACCTGACCGTCCGCGCGTGGAGTCCGCAGGACGGCGATCCCGGCTGTCCGCAGCAGGTTCTAGGTATCCCCGTAGACCGCCTGCTGGCTCGCCGTCCGGACGCGCCTGGAGCGCTGGTCGCGCTCAACGACCGGCGCTTCGCACTTACGGGCCAGGTCGCGGCCATCGGTCGTCACCGGATGCTGCGCACTTACGTGCGCGGGCGGGAGCGTACGAAGACCGATCGCGCCTACCGGGCTTGGCTCACCGAGGTCTCGGATGTGCTCGAGCGCATGCTGCCCGAGTCGCGAACGCGCTGAACGGCGGCGTCAGCGGCTGCGGCGCGGAGCCGGCTCGTCTGCCAGCTCGCTGAGGAGAGCATGCGAGTCCGAGAGGGCGGACGTGAGAATCTGGCGCGCCACCGTCAGTAGTTGGGACACGCGCGGGTCCTTGATCCGGTAGTAGACGCTCGTGCCCTCGCGCCGGGCCTCGAGCAATCCGAGTTGGCGCAGCGCTCCGAGGTGCTGCGACGTGCCGCTCGAATCGAGCTCCAGCCGCGCCTGCAGATCGCCGACGGTGCGCTCACCATCACCGAGCAACTCGAGGATCCGGATCCGGACGGGATGACCCAGCACGCGAAACAGTTGCGCCTTGACGACGTAGACGGGGTCCGAGCGCACGTGTGGGGCGCTGGGCTCGTTGGATGATCGTCGCCGGGAGGCCATGGACCGTTCAAGCCTAGACGCTTGCGCATCGTCTGCTCAGAATCGAGTCTTATAAGACGATAAGATTGAGTAGAAGGCATACATGGATACCGAGACACAGCCACGTACCCGCGCTGGGCGCTTCGACGTCGGAGATGTCGTGGTGCATCCCCGGCACGGCGCCGGCAACGTGGTCGAGCGGCGCCGGCGAGTTGTCGAGGGCTGTACGCGCACCTATCTCGAGATCGAGCTGACCGCGACGGATCTGCGGATCATGGTCCCGTGCGACGCCACGGCGGAGGTCGGGCTCCGGCCGATCGTCGGCCCGCGCCGGCTCCGTGAGATCATCGGTGTACTGGAGGCCGAGCCCGATGGCGGAGACCGCAACTGGTCGGCGCGCCGCAAGCACCACCGCGCGCAGCTCGAGAGCGGCGACGTGCTCGCACTCGCCGCGACCATCCGCGACCTCGCCGCGCGCGCGACGCTGCCGACCGGTGAGCGCGACCTCTACCAGCACTCGCACCGCGTGCTCGCGTCCGAGCTCGCCTACGCGCTTGGAGTCGACGCCAAGGATGCCGGCGTATTCATCGACGAGCACATCGGGACGGCGCCATGACCAAGGACGAGCTCGTCCAGCTCGAGGTCTCGTACGAGCGCGCCCTGCGCCGCGCGTGCGCCGAGCGCTCGCCCGAAGCGATCGCAGACGCCTTCGACGAAGCGGACCGTCTGCAGCAGCGGATCCTCGTGGCCGGCCGGCGGCGACAAGCGCTGCACGAGGCCAAGTAGTGCGCGAGAGTTCGAGCCTGGGGCTTCCTCGATTGATGTCGGGCGCCGACGGTGCTGGCATGCCTCCACGCGGGGACGCGTGCCAGGTACGGCGTCGAGAGCATCCCGAGCTCGTCGACGACGATGACCTGCCCGCCGCCCGTACGCAGGATCTCTTAGATGGATGGCGAGACCCGGACTCGAACCGTCCGTTTCTCTCCCGTGCCCGTACCTTGGGGACATGCCCGATCCCGCGCCGACCCAGCTCGACGCCGCGGCGGCCTCCCGGCTGCACCGTCTGAACGTCATCGTCGGCTCGATGCACGCGCTGCAGGCGGTCGTCCTGCTCGCGATCGCGACGGCCGCCTCGCTCCCGATCACAGCGTCGTTCCTGACCGGTCCGCCCGGAGCCGGGGACTACGGCTCTGCGAGCCTCGGCAGCGTGCGGATCGACTGGCTGGTCGCGGCGTTCCTGTTGCTCGCCGCGGTCGACCACCTCACGTTGAGCGGCGGGCGGCCGCGTCGCTGGTACGAGGCGAACGTAGCGCGCGGGATCAATCCGGCGCGCTGGTGGGAGTACTCGCTCAGCGCGTCGCTGATGGTCGTGCTGATCGCGATGCTCGCCGGGGTCAGCGAGCTCGTCGCCTTGATCGCCCTGTTCGGGGCGAACGCCGCGATGATCCTCTTTGGCCTCGTGCAGGAGCAGACGAACGTCGACCGCGACGAGGTGGACTGGCGGCCGTTCGTCTACGGGTGCGTGATCGGCGCCGTGCCGTGGATCGCGATCACCGCCCAACTCATCATCTCCACGACCGACGGCAACGGCGTCCCCGGCTTCGTCGTCGCGATCTTCATCACCCTGTTCCTGCTCTTCAACACGTTCGCGGTCAACATGTGGCGGCAGTACCGCGGGCGCGGCCGCTGGGCGAACCCGGCGTTCGCCGAGCGCGTCTACCTGATCCTGAGCCTCGTCGCCAAGAGCGCGCTGGCCTGGCAGGTCTATGCCGGCGCGCTCGCCGGCAGCTGAGCGGGCGCGCGGGCCACAAGTCTGAGCGACGCGACGGCTGTGCCTAGCAGGGGATGCCATTGCCCGGGTGCCGTCTACGGCGCATTTCAGCTCGCGCGCGGACGGCGCGCGATCAAGCTTGCCCTGACCATTCCTTGAACCCGGCCCTGATGGTCCGACGCGAGCGCGGCGGACAGTGCAGCGCGGGCTCGCTAGGCGCACACCTCGTCGGCGGCCTCGATCGGGTTTCCGGCGAGCAGTCGAGCCTTCGAGCGCTCGGCCAGTTCGGCGTCCGCGCCGGGGCCGGCCAGCAGGACGGGCCGGGAGGCGGCCATCTGCGCGATCTCGGTCGCGACCGCGAGGAGCGGCTCGCGCGCGAGCGAGGAGAGCACGATCACGTCCGGCGCGAGCTGATCGGCCGCGGCTGCGAGCGTCGCGATCGGCGTGTCGGCTCCGAGGAACGTCACGCGCCAGCCGCGCTCGCGCAGCGCGAGGCCGAGAATGACGAGTCCGAGGTCGTGGCGCTCGCCTGACGGGCAGGCGAGCAGCGCGCGAGGACCGGCGCCGCGGTCCCAGCCGCGCGCCAGGCCCAGCAGCCGCGCATGCAGGACGCCGGTGGCGAAGTGCTCTTGCGCCACGGAGGCGTCGCCGTCGCGCCAGCGATCGCCGAGCGTGCGCAGGTAGGGCAGGATGGCCGTTGCCGCGACGGCCTCGATGCTGAACGTCGCCACGAGCCGGTCCAAGGCGGCCTGAGCGCCCGCGTCGTCGAACCCGTCGAGCGCGGACCACAGCGCTCCCGCGAGATCGGCCGGAACGCCGTTCTGGGGCGCGGCCGCCGGCGCGTCGCGGGCCAGTCGCGCCGCCTCGGCGGCCGACAGCCCCTGCGCGAGGTGGGCTCGCATCGATCGCACGCGCGCCTCGTCTTCGGCGGAGTACAGCCGGTAGCCGCTTGGGGTACGCGCCGGCTCGAGAAGCGCGTAGCGGCGCTCCCACGCGCGGAGGAGGTCAGCGCTGACGCCGGAGCGCCGCGCGAGCTCACCGATGCGAACCGTGCCGTCGGCCATGCCGCGGAGCATACCTACTAGACACACACTGAACAAACTGTTGACAAACCGACGAAATCATGGTGAGCTGTTCATGGCTTGTTCAGGGTTTGTCCGCCATCACCAAAAGGAGCACTATGAGCACCATCACCACCGCGCGCCGTAGCGCCGCCGCACTCGTCGTCGGGGTCGCCGCCCTGGCGCTTGCGGCCGCGCTGGCAAGCGCACGCCCCGCCAGCGCCAGCGGCACCGCCGCGGCAGCCAAGCCCAACCTCGTCGAGACTGCCGTCGCGGCCGGGAACTTCACCACGCTGGTCTCGCTGGTCAAGCAGGCCGGCTTGGCCGCGACACTCTCCGGGGCCGGGCCGTACACGGTCTTCGCGCCGACCGACGCGGCGTTCAAGAAGGTGCCGAAGAAGACGCTCACGGCGCTCGGCAAGGACAAGGCGAAGCTGAAGGCGGTGCTGCTCTACCACGTCGCCTCGGGCCGGCTCGCCGCCAAACGCGTCGTCAAGCGCTCGTCGATCAAGACGCTCAACGGCAAGCGTGTGCACATTCGCGTCCGCGGCCGCAACGTGTTCGTGAACAAGTCGAAGATCGTCACCCCCGACGTCCGCGCGTCCAACGGGATCATCCACGTCGTCAACCGCGTCCTGATCCCCTAGGCGCCGCTCACGCTAGGTACCCCGGCAGGTCCGACCTCGGGCCGTGCCGGATACCCCGGGCATGCGCACCGGCGATCCGCGCCCAGTCGCCGCCCCGACGTGAGACGACGGGAGCGCCAACCGGCGCGCTCAAGGACTGAGCAGTGTCCACGCCATGCGCACCCTTCCCGCCGCCCTCCGCTCGCTCTCGATCAACGAGCCCGAGCGTCCCGACGGCACCGGTCGCCACCCGAAGGTGGCGCACAATTCAGTTCCTAGAAGTGGCGCAGTATTGGGTTCGCGGCGTCCGCTCGTGGAGTGGGCGCCGCGGCCGTAGACTGGTCGCGCGGAGATGTCGGCGGTCGATCATGCTCTGGGAAGGTCTGCGCCTGCGGTCTCTCATAGGGCTTACGTGTTAGTTCCTCGCCGCGGCCCGTTTGATCTGCTCCGACGGGCGGGTCGCGTGACGTTGGTCTCGGCGCCGGCTGGGAGTGGGAAGACGTCGCTGTTGCGGTCTTGGGTTCTCGAGGCGGGGGTTGTGGAGAGCACCGCCTGGGTGTCGGTGGAGGCAGGAGAGCGCGATCCGCAGCGGTTTTGGCTGTCGGTCCTGGACGCTGTTCGTGAGACGAAGGCGGGCGCTGGGCTTGTTCGGGAGTTGACGCCGGCGCCTGATCTCGACGGCGGAGCGATCGCCGAGCGGTTGTTGGTGGATCTGAGCCGTCTCATTGAGCGGACTTGGCTCGTGATCGATGACCTGCACGAGTTGAGCTCAGGCGATGCGCTGAGCCAGCTCGAGCTGTTGTTGATGCGTGCGCCGGCTGAGCTTCGCTTCATACTGGCGACGCGCGGTGACCCGCGGGTGGGTCTGCATCGGCTGCGTCTTGAGGGAGATCTCACCGATATCCGGGCTGATGATCTTCGGTTTTCGTTGGATGAAACGCGGGCGCTGTTTGAGGCTGCCGGCGTGCAGCTGTCGGGCTCAGCCCTTGCGCTCTTGGCGGATCGGACCGAGGGCTGGGCAGCAGGGCTGCGGTTGGCGGCGCTCTCGCTGGCCGGACATCGGGATCCGGACCGCTTCGCCGCCGCATTTGCCGGAAGCGAGCGCACGGTGGCTGAGTATCTGCTGGCCGAGGTGTTGGAGCGTCAGCCCGAGCGCGTCAGGCGACTCCTCCTGCGCACCTCCGTTCTCGAGCGGGTCAGTGGACCTCTGGCCGACTTTTTGACCGAAGGCTCCGACGGGCAGCGCATCCTGCAGGAGCTGGAGGAGGCGGGCGCGTTCGTGGTCTCGCTGGATCCGCGCCGGTCTTGGTTTCGCTATCACCACCTGTTCGCCGACCTCTTGCGGCTCGAGCTGCAGCGGACGGCGGCGGAGGAGGTGCGGTCGTTACACGCGGCTGCCGCTGGGTGGTTCGCGGAACACGGCTATGCCGCTGAGGCGATCGGGCACGCGCAGGCCGCAAGGCAATGGAACTTTGCCGCTCGCCTGCTCTCGGACAACTGGTTCGCTCTTCGCCTCACCGGTCAGACCGCTACTGCGCACCGGCTCCTTGCCGGTTTCCCGGAAGCGATCGTCGCAGGGGACGCCGAGCTGAACGCGCTGAGGGCAACGTACGAGCTCGACCGGGGATCGCCGGATGAGGCCGAGCGCCATGTCGCGCTCGCGTCCCAGGCCGCGGAATCGGCGGCGCCCGACCGCCGCGGCCAGCTGCAGCTTGTGCTGGCGATCGCCCGGCTCTCGATCGCCAGCCATCGCGGCGACCTTCAGGCGGTCGTGGAGCAGGCGCATCGGCTGCTTGCTCCCGCCGAGGCACCCGACGCCGCGTACGCAGGGCTCGGCGATGACCTGCGAGCTTTCGCGCTGTTGCAGTTCGGCGTCGCCGAGCTGTGGACGGGTCGCTTTGACACGGCGGAGCGACACCTCGAGCGAGCGCTCGCGCTCGCGCGGCGGATCGAGCGTCCTTTTCTCGAGCTCGGCGCTCTCGCGCATCTGGCACAGATCGCGATCTTCGATTCCGTACGGCTCGGCGCCGAGCGCAGCAAGGAGGCGATCGAACTCGCCCAGCGCCACGGTTGGGCAGACGATCCGGTCGCCGGGGTCGCGTGCGCGATCCACGGTATCGCGCTGGTCGTTCACGGACGGCTCGCCGAGGCGGAGTCCTGGCTCCAGCAGGCCGAGCGCACGCGCCTTCCCTGGATATCACCCGCTGGCGGGGTGATGCTCTACGTGATGCGCGGGCTGCTCGAGGCGGCGAACGGCGACGATGCGGAGGCACTAAGGGCGTTCCGCTCCGCCGACCGCCTAAGGGAGCTCCTGGTCGAACCGCACGTGCTCGCGGCGCGGATCCCCGGCCACTTGGTTCGAACCCTGGTCCGGCTGGGTGAGATCGAGCGCGCGGACGAGGTTCTTGCCCAGGTCAGCGAATCGGAGCGCGCGCTCCCGGAGATGCGAATCGCCGTCGCGGCGCTACGGCTCGCCCAAGACGACCCCGAAGCGGCGACGCGTGAGCTGGTGGCTCTGCTCGACGAGCGCGCGTTGGCGATGCGGCCCCGGGTCTGGCCGGTTCAGGCTCTCCTCGTCGAAGCGATCGCCCGCGACGCGCTCGGCGAATCCGAAGCCGCCGAGCGTGCACTGGAACGCTCGCTCGACCTCGCTGAGCCGGAGGGCCTGCTCATCCCGTTCCTCCTGTATCCGGCAACCGGACTCCTCGACCGGCATCGGCGGCGCCGGACATCGCACGCGGCGCTCATCTCAGAGATCCTCGACCTGTTGGCCGGGAGGACGCCCCTGCGGCGACGCGACACGGCGCATCTGCCGAGCGGCCCCCTCACCGAGAGCGAAACGCGAGTGCTGCGCTACCTGCCGACCAACCTGTCGGCACCCGAGATCGCCGGCGAGCTCTATCTCTCGTTGAACACGATCCGGACCCACATGCGGCACCTCTACGCCAAGCTCGGAGTGCACACGCGGGCCGACGCCGTTGAGCGCGCCCGCGCGCTCGGACTTCTGGCACCTTCCTCACGCCCCCGCTGACCCGCCGACACGTGCGGCACCGGAGCGGCGAGCCTCGCGTCCCGGGGCGGGCGCGAATCGCATCGATCATGTGATGGACAGCTCACATCGCCGTGCGCCACGCTCCACCCTGATCGGTTGACTGAAGTCACTTCAGTCCGCCGAAGATCGAAGATCCCCTGATCCTGGAGGAGCGCGATGCTGGCAGAAGACCAACCCCGAACCTCACGCGACGGGACCCGTTTGCGAATGGTGCCCGTTGAGGAGTTCGACCCGGAGCTGCGCGAGCTCGTCGCCGCCGACGATCGGACGCCGTTGGAGCTCGGCCTGCTGCGCGTACACGCCCGCCGGCCATCTCACGCCAAGGCGATCGTCGGGCTACACGCCGCGCTGTGGACCGATCGCCTGCTCCCCGACCGCCTGCTCGAGCTCGTCCGGTTGCGCATTGCCTTCTTCAATCAGTGCCGGACATGCATGGCCATCCGGTATCCGGGCGCGATCGCCGACGGCCTCACCGAGGATCTCGTGTGTTCGCTCGAAAAGCCCCACGACGCGCCGGGTCTGACCCCTGCCGAGCAGGCCGCCATCCGCTACGGCGAGCTGTTGGCCACCGATCATCTCGCGATCAACGATTCGGTCTATGACGACCTCCGCCAGCACTTCACCGAGGAGGAGATCGTCGAACTCGGCACCTACTGCGCGTTCTGCGTCGGCTTCGGCAGGCTCGGAGCGACCTGGAACATGATCGAGGAGCTACCGAAACGCTTCCACGAAGGTGGCACCGCCACGCCGTGGGGCGGTGAGGCGATCACCGTTCGCTGACGTTCCTACTCCACGGGCCAAACCCGCCATGTTCTCCGCGCAGATCAAGCTGCTCGACGCGCTAATCGACGCCGACACCGCCCCGTACATCACCGACCGCTACGGCACGGTGGCGAATCCCGCCGCGCCATGCCGGCTGCGTGAGCTCATGCACCAGCTCGCCGAGCTGACCTTCGAGCGGGACGGCCGCTACCCGCGGTGGTGGCGCGCCGTTGGCGAGAAGCCCTGATGTGTCTGCTAGAGGGCAAAGTCGCGGTGGTCAGCGGCGCGGCGCGAGGTCAGGGTCGCGCCCACGCGCTGCGGCTTGCGCGAGAGGGGGCCGACATCATCGCGATGGACATCTGCGCCGATATCGACACGGTCCACTATCCGCTCGCAACACCCGAGGATCTCGACGACACTGTCGCGCAGATCGAGCTGCTTGGTCGCCGCGTCGCCGCGAGCGAGACCGACGTGCGCGACGCGACCGCTGTCGCGGCGGCGATCGACACCGGTGTGGCGAAGCTTGGTGGGCTCGACATCGTGGTCGCGAACGCCGGGATCGCGATGTACGACGCAGCCGACACAATGTCTGCGCAGAGCTGGCGCGACATGATCGACACCAACCTCACCGGTGTATGGACCGTCTGCCGCGGGGCGATGCCGCACATGATCGAGGAGGGGCGCGGTGGCGCCATGGTCCTCATCAGCTCGGTCGCAGCGCATGTCGGGATGCTGCACCTCAGCCACTACTCCGCCGCAAAAGCAGGCGTCGTCGGGTTGATGCGTGCGCTGGCCGTCGAGCTGGCGCCGCACATGATCCGGGTCAACACGATTCATCCGACGAGCGTGAACACAGCGATGATCATCAACGAGGCGACCTACGATCTGCTCGTCCCCGGCGCGGGACCCGCCGCTCGTCATGGCGCGAAGAAGGTGCCGGACGAGGTGGCACAGGCGTTCAAGGGCATCAACGCCATGCCCGTCGCGTGGGCAGAGCCCGAGGACATCAGCGAGGCGGTCGTCTTCCTAGTTTCGGAAAGCGGCCGATACGTCAGCGGTACCCAGCTCAGCGTCGACGCGGGGGCGGCGGCCAAGTAGACCGTCTCTGGCGATCCTCTTTCTAGCGAGCGGTGGGGAGCACGTCTGCGCCGATGCGGTCGAGCAGCGTCGGATCGCCGTCGTAGGTGATGCCGTGCGTTTCGGCGTCAGCAAGCTTGTGTAGGCCGAGGAGCAAGCCGAGGATCGGCGTGGGTGGGCCGGTGAGGGTTGCGTCGGGGTTGTCGGCCGGGCCGAGCCGGGACTGGATCGCGCCGTCGCGGGCTTCGATCACGATCGGACGATTGCCGGTCTGCAGCTCGATGGTGAAGGGCGGGCCGTCGGGTTGCCGGTCGCTGAGCATGAGCTCGAGCGCCCATGCGAGCCAGTGGCTGCGGACGGCATCGCTCGGGTCCTGCTCGGTCATGAGCGGAACGCCCCAGCGGATCAGGCCCTCGAGCACGGGGCGGAGCTGCTCGCCCCGCGGCGTGAGGCGGAAGAGCGTGGTGGCGATCGGGGGTGGCGCGTCTTCGCGTGCGATCACGCCGGACCGCTCGAGCTCGCGAAGCCGGTCGGCGAGCAGGTTGGTCGCGATGCCGGGCAGCCCGTTGCGGAGGTCCGTGTAGCGACACGCGCCGCTCAGCGCGAGCTCGCGGACGATCAAGAGCGTCCACCGGTCGCCTACGACGTCGAGGGATTTCGCTATCGCGCAGTACTCGTCGTAGGACCTCATGGCTGATGAACTCTAGCGCGGGGTGGAGATATGAGTGCGAGAACCTGATTTACTCAAGTTCATAGTTGAGAATCGCGTTCATGAACCACAAGCCGCTGATCCTGGCCTCGCTCCTGCTCGCCGCGTTCGTCATCACCTCGAGACGACGATCGTCAACGTCGCGCTGCCGACGCTCGTGCGCGAACTGCACGCCACCGACTCCCAACTCCAGTGGGTGGTCGACGCCTACAACCTCGTCTTCGCCGCGTCTGTGCTCGTGGCGGGCAGCCTGTCCGACCGGTTCGGGCGCAAGGGCATGCTGCTCGCCGGCCTGGCGGTCTTCGGCGTGGCGAGCCTCGCGGGCGGGCTGACGGACGATCCCGGCCAGCTGATCGCCACGCGCGCGGTCATGGGGATCGGCTCGGCGATGGTGTTCCCCTCGACGCTGTCGCTGCTGTCGAACGTGTTCACCGAGCGCGGCGAGCGCGCCCGCGCGATCGGCCTGTGGGGCGCGACCACGGGCGCGGCGATCGCGCTCGGCCCGATCGTCGGGGGCTGGCTGCTCGAGCTGTCGGACTGCTGCTGTTCCTCGCATCGCCTTTTCGAGGCCACCGAAGGACCGAAAGCCGTCTAACCGTGCCGAAAGTCCTGCAATTCCGCGGACCCGCGGCGCGCTCCGGCGGCGAAGAAGAAGTCCGCACTTTGTATTCTTTTCTCGCGGATTCAGTCACCGGAACGCACATGAGCGCCTAAACGCCTGTATGGGGCCGGCGCGCGCTGAGTCTCCGTCTGTCACCCCGGAGGCCGCGGGTTCGAGTCCCGTCGCTCCTGCGCCCCACGAAACCGCAGTTCGGCAGCTCGCCGCAGTTGCAGGATCTTCCCGGCGGACCGATCATGCGCAGCTCCACAGCTCGCGTCTGCTCTTCGGAGTCGGCACGCGGTCGCCCTTGAGCCCAAACGCCGTGTGCGCTCTCCGCGTCGTCGAGCACGATCCCCGCTCGGATGCTCGGCACGTGCGCCAATGCGGCGCCCCAGCGCCGCAGCTGCTCCTCGCTCTCGAGGATGACGACGGTGGGCTCGGAGTGCCGGGCCACGTAGGTGACCGGCTCGGCGGAGAGCGTGGTGTAGATCGACATCGGCACCCCGCCGGCATGCAGCGAGCCGAGGTCGGCCAGGACGTGCTCGATCCGGTTGCCCGCCATCACTGCGGCGCGGTCGCCCGGTCGCCTCCGGCCTCGACGAAGGCCGCGCCCACGTGGCGAGCCTGCGCGGCGAGCTGCCGCCAGGTAAGCGTGCGCGATGCCGCGTCTCCCCGTCTCGATGCTGCGGGAGCGGCGAGGGAGTGACACCGCGCGGCCCGAGCAATACGTCGTCTCGACACGGGGTCGTCGTTGCGAAGCGACTTGGGGTGTCCGACGCGTGGGTGAAACCGCCGCGCAGAGCCGCGCCGCCCGACGACGAGCGCGTGCGCGCGACGGTGCTCGCGATCGCCAACGAGCTCACGCAGGATGGGCTCGTGCTCCGCCACCGCGTCGAGCACACTGACGAAGGCGGCCCGGGGCAGACCGCCGCGTGAGCGGTCTGCCCCGGGGTCGGCTCACCGCCTGCGGATCGCGGGCGGCACGTAGGTGTTGTCGGCGACGCTGCTCCCCGCCTTGACGCCGTACACCCGCAGCATCACGTTGAACGGACGCTTGCCAACGGGGAGCCAGTTGGCCTTCGGCACGCCGCGCGGCTTCTTGCGCGCGATGTAGATCGAGATCGAGCCGTCGCGGTTCTCCTGCAGCCCGGGTGTGTAGCGTGCGACGAGGTACTTGCGCGCGCGGTTCGGGATCAGCTGGATCGCCTGCGGCGTGTAGGCCGTGAGCGACCAGAATCGCTCCGCCGCCGGCTGGCCGCGCGGGCGGAACCGCATCACGTACCCGCGCCGGCGGCTGCCGCGCAGCTTGCGGCCGCGACGGTCGCGGAACGTGTGGTAGTAGGCGGCCGTGCTGATGCCGTTGCCGTACTGGATGAACTCGGTGATCGACGCGCGGTCGAGGACGTTGTTGCCCCAGTCGCCCATGTTGGTGAAGTGAATCCACTGGTGCCGGTCGCGGTTACGCAGGTAGTTGCGCAGGATCCGACTGTGCGCGGTCTGCGCGCCGCGGCGGAACGCGCGCCTGCCCGCGCGGTTCAGCCCCGACCCGCCGGTCCCGAAGCGGGCGTCGAAGGCGTCCGAGCGGCGCTGCTGCCGCGGCGACAGGGGCGGCGTGTTGCTGGACTTGACCGCCACCTGCAGCCGCGCGAGGAAGCGGAGCGGCACGAACTTGATGAGCGCGTCGGCGATTGACTTGGTCGGGAGCGCGAAGTAGTACTCGGGGACGACGTTGGTGGCGCCGCCCCGCTTGTCGGCGTCGTAGCCCTTGAGCCCTTGCAGCTTCAGGTCCTGGCGGAACCGGGTCGCTTGCGTCGTCTGGTCGACGTTCTCGGGCGAGAACCGGTCGACGCGGAAGATCAGGAACGTGAGCTCGAGCGACATCTCCACCCTGGTCGCTCCGGCGGGCAGCGGTCCCGTGTAACCCGGTGGCACGAGGGCGTACACCATCGTCGGGTCGATCTGGCCCGACGGCTTGGACGGGATCGGCGCCGTGAGGATGTTCCCGTACGGATCGAGCGAGAGCACCGAGAAGCCCGCCTCGGTCGGCGGAACGGTGACGATGACCGGCTCGGTCGTGAGATCGACCGGCGTGCTCGCGTACAGCGTGTCGTCGTTGATCGCCACGACCGCCTGATAGAGCGGCGAGATCCGGTCCGGGCCGATGAGCTGGTTGTGCGGCGCGACCCCGGTCTGCAGATGCGTGAACCACAGGGGGTAGAACTCGGTCATGTAGCGTCGCGCGATCGCGGCGTCGCCCGGCGCCGCTGTCGCTGACGCCGCCGCCGGTCCCGCGAGCAGGCACAGCACCAGCGCTGTGAGCGCGAGCCGCCGAGCACCGCCTCTCGGTCGCCGGTGGAAGGATCTGTGGGTCCGCGGGTCAACGGCGCGGCCATCGTGCATGGCGAATCCTCCTCGTTGGGGTCTGGCGGGGCATGAGACGCCCCGGAGGCGCGTGCGCTCGCCGGGGCTCAGTGGGCATGGGACGTCGTCGGGCGCTCGGGCTCGGGAACGAGGCGATGAGCGGGGGCGCGCACGGCCACGACGGCGCCGGCCGCGGCCGCGATCGCGCAGACCGTAAGCCCCCATCCGATGCCCACGATGTCGAACAGGCTGCCGACCAGCAGCGTGCCGAGCGTCACGCCGCCGAGCATCCCCGTGTAGAACAGGCCGACCATCACGCCCGACATCCGCGTGTCGGCGAACTGCATTCCGGTCAGGCTCACGATGAACCGGACCTCCCACGCCGCGCCGCAGACGATCATCGCGGCGAGCACGCCGAGGTAGCTCGAGGTCACGGCGAGCACGAGCAGCGTCAGCGCGGACACCACCGTGGCCCAGCGCGCGATCGTCAGGGCAGTGATGCCGCGCCGGTCCAGGCGCGCGATCAGGGGGTTGCCCAACAGCCCGCCGACCGCCAGTCCGCTCAGCAGGAAGCCGAGCAGATGCGCGCCGTCGCCGTGGCGGCGTGCGATCGCCGGCGCCAGCTCCTGCACCGGCGCGACGAAGACGGCGAACAGGACCGTGCCGATGACCAGCCCGCGCAGCAGCGGATCCAGCCGCGCCGTCGAGAGCGCGACGCGCAGTCGGTTGCGGCGGTGGGGCGCCACGCCCGTCGACGCCGGCAACGACGCGACCGCGAAGACGACCGCGAGATAGGAGGCCGCGTTGAGGGCGAAGCACGGTCCCGGACCGACGCCGACGACGAGCCCGCCGCCGACGGCCGGGCCGATCAGCCGCGCGAGGTTGTAGGACGCCGACCCGAGCCCCGCGGCCCGGCGCGCGAGCTCGGGCGGGACGGTCGCGGTCACGAGCTGCTTGAGCGCGGGGCTCGCGAGCGCGTCGGCGGTGCCGATCAGCAGCGTGGCCACGTAGACCTCGGTGACGCGCGAGATGCCCTCCCACGCCACGAGCGCGAGCAGGGCGGCGGGAGCGATCTGGATCGCGTACAGGATGATCACGAGCCGGCGCCGGTCGAAGCGGTCGGCCAGCGCGCCGCCGTGGAACGACAGCGCCATGCCCGAGCCACGCGAGAGGACCGTCAGGACGCCGACCGCGGCCGCGCTGCCGGTGAGGTCGTAGACGAGCCACCCGGCCGCCACGGTCTGCATCCACGAGCCCGCGCCCGAGACCGTGCTGCCCACAAGCGCGCGGCGGAACGGCGCGTAGCCGAGCGGCCCGGAGCGGTCGATGCGCAGCGAGATCACCGCCGCAGACCCACCGCATTCGCTCGAGCAGCACACACCGGTCCCGCCACGAAGAGGGTCGGCGACGACTGCAGAGCCCGCGAGGCTCCCGATCTGGACACCGCCGCCGATGCTCGCAGCGGGTGTTCGTACGGTAAACATCGACCGTCATTCAGCGGACGAAACGCCCGAGCGGTCGGAACCTTCTGGCCGCTCGCGCCTCGATCGCGGCCCTGAGCTGACCTGCGGGTTGCGCGACCCCGCGCTGTGGGTGCGGCTCGAGGACGTCTACTGGACCGATGAGGGGCGCATCTCGTTCGACGCCGTCGTGTGCACGTTCGCCTTCGCCGGGCTCGCGGTGCTCGGCACGCGCCCGTTCGGGCTCGACGAGCCGAGTTTCGTGCTGGGCACCGCCGCGGCAGTCGGCACCGTCCTCGGGCTGGCCGTGGTGTGCTTCGCCAAGGGCCGCGTGCTGCTCGGCATCGTCGGGCTGTTCATCCCGGTCGCGGGCGCGGCCGGTGCCGTGCGGCTGGCGCGCCCGACGTCGCCGTGGGCGCCGGCGCTACGGCCCGGTACAGCTCCAGCGCGCCAGCGACCGGTTCGCCACGCCGATGAACCCGACGGTACTCGCTGTCCGGCGGTCCGCTTCAGTCGCGGCCGGCTCGTCGCCCGCTGTCGGCGAGGCCGAGGTCGCGCCACGGATCACCGACCATCGTCGCGGGGTCGACGACCCGGTCGAACTCGTCCGCGCCGACTCCGCTCGCGAGCGCCGCCTGGCGCAGGGTCGTGCCCTCGTCGTCCGCCTTGTGGGCGATCGCCGACGCCTTGTCGTACCCGATGTGCGGGCTCAGCGCCGTGACCAGCATTAGCGAGCGGTCGACGTAGTCCGACACCGTGCCCTCGTCGAGCTCGGTGCCTTCGACGCTGAAGGCCCTGAGCTTTTCGCAGGCGTCGCCGAGGATGCGCGCGGAGTGCAGGACGTTGCTGATGATGATCGGTCGCATCGCGTTCAGCTCGAAGTTGCCCTGAGCGCCCGCCGAGGCGACGATCGAGTCTTCGCCGATCACCTGCAGGCACACCATCACCATCGCCTCCTGCTGGGTCGGGTTGACCTTGCCGGGCATGATCGAGGAACCCGGCTCGTTGGCGGGCAGCTTGAGCTCGTGCAGCCCGGCACGTGGGCCCGACGCGAGCCAGCGCGCGTCGTTCGCGATCTTCATCAGGGCCACCGCCACGCCGCGCAGACCGGCGCTGACCGCCACCATGCCGTCGAGCGAGCCCTGCGCGGCGAACTTGTTGGGCGCAGTCTGGAGCGGCAGGCCGGTGAGCTCGGCGAGCTTGCCGGCGATCTGCTCGCCGAACCCGTCCGGCGCGTTGATGCCGGTACCGACCGCGGTGCCGCCGGCGGCCAGTTGATGGATCGACTCGAGTGCGTGCTCGAGGCGTCCGCGCGCGTCGCGCAGCTGTGTCGCCCAGCCCGACCACTCCTGTCCGACGGTCAGCGGTGTCGCGTCCTGCAGGTGGGTGCGGCCGATCTTGACGACGTCGACCCACTGCACCGCCTTCGCCCAGATCGCATCCGCGAGCGCCTCCACCTGCGGCACGGTCCGGTTGCGGATCGCGAGCAGGGTCGCGAGGTGCATCGCTGTGGGGAAGGTGTCGTTCGACGACTGCCCCATGTTCACGTGGTCGTTCGGGTGAATCGGGTGCTTCGTGCCGAGCCCACCACCGAGCAATTGACTCGCGCGGTTGGCGATCACCTCGTTCACGTTCATGTTCGACTGCGTGCCCGAGCCCGTCTGCCAGACGTAGAGCGGGAACTCCGAGTCGAGCTTGCCCGCGATCACCTCGTCAGCCGCCGCGAGGATCGCGTCCGACAGCGTCTGGTCGAGACGCCCAGCGGCGGAGTTCACGAGCGCCGCCGCCTTCTTCACATAGCCGTAAGCGTGGTAGACCGACTTCGGCATGTGGTCCTCACCGATCGAGAAGTGGATCAGCGAACGCTGCGTCTGCGCGCCCCAATAGTGCTCGGCCGGTACCTCGATCTGCCCCATGGAGTCGCTCTCGATCCGCTTGCCGGTTCCACCGGTGCCGATCGGAAGCGAATGCAGCTTGGTCTCGCTCGCCGTGGTCATCACGCCACTACCAGCGGCCGGTAGGCGGCCTGCCACATCGCATCCTGTACGGCCTGGACCGGATTCTCGAGCGACGCCGCCACTCCGTTGCTCGCCGCCTGGTTGGCGACCGCGACGGCCACCGTCGCCGACGACGCGCGCAGATTCTCGACATCCGGTAGCAGCCGGGCACCCGGCCGGTTGCCATCGACCAGACCGGCGATCGCCTCCGCAGCGGCGAGCAGCATCTCGTCGGTCACGTGCGCCGCGCGCGAGACGATCGTGCCGAGCCCGATTCCGGGGTAGATAAGCGCGTTGTTCGCCTGCCCGATCTCGTAGTCCACCCCGTCGAAGGGGACGGGATCCCACGGCGTTCCCGTGCCGATCAATGCGCGCCCCTCCGTCCACTTGATCAGGTCGCCGGGAATCGCCTCGATGCGCTCGGTCGGGTTGGACAGCGGGAAGATCAGCGGCCGCTCGACGTGCTTTGCCATCTCGCGCACCGTCTGCTCGGTGAAGGCGCCGCCGACCGTCGACGTGCCGACCATTATCGTCGGGTGCACGTTCGCCACAACGCCGCCGAGGTCGGTCGATCCCCAGCCAGACACCTCTGACCGCGGCCGCGAATAGGGCTGCTGGAAGTCCCGCAGGTCCTGCATGTCGTCCAACAGCAGCCCCTGCCTGTCGACCGCCCAGAAGCAGCGCGTGGCCTGCTCCGGGCTCAAGCCGTCGTTCACCATGATCGTGCGGATCTGGTCCGCGATCCCCATCCCGGCGGTGCCCGCTCCGAAGATCACGACGCGCTGCTCGCTCGGCCGCGTGTGCGCGACGCGCATCCCCGCCAGGATCGCCAACAGTGATCGCGCCCGTGCCCTGGATGTCGTCGTTGAAGATCCGCACCCGGTCGCGGTACTGGTCGAGGATCCGCCGCGCGTTCGAGGCGCCGAAGTCCTCGAAGTGCAGGAGCGCGTTCGGGAACAGATTCGTCGCCGCCTCCACGTACGCGCCCACGAGCGCGTCATAGCGCTCGCCTCGGACCCGGCTGTGCCGGTGCCGATGTACAGCGGGTCGTTCAGCAGCGCCTCGTTGTCGGTCCCGACGTCGAGGCTGACGGCGATCACGCGGTCGGGATCGATCCCGGCGGCAACCGTGTAGACGCCCAGCTTCCCGGCCGAGATCGCGAACCCGTTCACTCCCCAGTCGCCGATCCCCAGGATCGCCTCGCCGTCCGTCGCCACTAGCAGATCCACCTCATCGGGACCGAGCCCATAGTTGCGAAGCGCCGTCTCGACGCCCGCGCCGTCGTCGATTGAGAGGTAGACACCGTCCGGGCGCTGGTACTCGTGGCTGTACCGCTCGATCGCCTCCGCCACCACCGGGTCATAGATCACCGGCAGCATCTCCTTCAGGTGGCCCTCCAGCAGGTTGTAGTACAGAACCTCGTTGCGATCGCGCAGCGCAGCGAGGAAATCGTTCCTCGCCAGGCTCGTCGGCTGCGCGGAGTACTGCTCGTACGACCGCCTGGCCTGCTGGTCGAGCGTCATCACAGCCGCCGGAAGCAGCCCATCGAGACCGAGCGCGGCGCGCTCCTCGGCGGAGAATGCCGACCCCTTGTTTACGCGAGGATCACGAAGCAACTCGCGTCCGCGCAACCTGAAGGCTGTGGTCGTCGTCGCCATCGTCAACGCCACCCCTTTACTCACCGCCCTCGCGGCCACTCGCCATGCAGTTCACCGACGCGCGTGCTCTCGCCCGTGACGCGAAGATGAGGACATCCGCGCTCGTGATTCTGGGACGAGCCCGAAGCATGAAGGGATCAGCCCCCGACTGCGCCCTGGCTCCCCGATGCTGCCGGAAGTCGGCGGAGCACCACCCGATCGTACGCCCGCTCGGCGAGGCGTTCAAGGCCCCGAGAAGGAGGTCTCGCGGATCCGCGACTCGTCCGGGCTGGGCCGTTCGGCCGGCCCTCCCGACTCGCGTTCCCGGTGGCACCTCACCTCCAAGCGCACCCGGTCGACGCGAAGCCGGGTGCGTGTTCGGCTGCGGTTGCTGCGCCATTTGCGGCACATCCGGCTCTGGCCAGGCGCATGCATGCCAGAGTGTTTGCAGGCATTTTTTGACGCCGGGATCCCAATAGTGCACCGGGTCCGGTAGTCGAATAGTGCGCCACCGGCTTTGGTTGACGGTGGCGCCGGGTGTCGGACCTTCACGATCGAGGAGGTTGTCGATCGAGTGGAGGGCCGGGGAGGTGCGGAGCGCGATGGAGTGGGCGCAGGTGCGGGCGTTGGCCGCGGATGGCGTGTCGAAGCGGCAGATCGCGGTGAGGCTGGGGATCAACCGGCGCACGGTCGATCGGTTGGTCGCGGCGCCGGAGCCTCCGCGCTATGCGCGCGCGCCGAAGGGGTCGATGCTCGATGCGCTGGAGCCGGTGCTGCGTGGGTTGTTGGACGAGTGGCCGGAGATCGAGGCGCCGCGGGTGACGGAGATCCTGCGCGCGAATTATGGCTATGCGGGGTCGGTCGATCTGGTCAAGAAGCGCCTGGCCGCGCTGCGGCCGAGCCGGCCGCGGCCCACGCAGCGGACGGCCTATCGGCCGGGGCAGGTGCTGCAGCTCGACTGGGCGGAGATGCCGACGCCGTGCGCACCGCGAGTCAGCCGCCCCAGATGTCTTCGACGTACCGCTGCGAGGACACGAGGTTGTCGAACCAGTCCGGCCCCGCCATGCTCGCGCCGAGCTCGGCGAAGCGCGCGGCCACGGCCGGTGCCATCGTCCGCGCGTTCCCGCACACGTAGACGCTCGCGCCGTCCGCGATCAGCCGTGCGATGTCCTGCCACCGGCTGCCAACCCGGTCCTGCACATACAGGTGGTTCTCGCCCGCCCGCGAGAACGCCTCGTCGAGGTCGAGCCATCCGTCCGCGACCCACCGATCGAGCTCGTCTCCGTACACCCGGTCGTGGTCGGGGCGGCGGCACCCGCGCATCAGCATCGCACGCCCGGCACCCGCGACCGAGCGGTGCTCTGCGGCCCGCTGCTTGAGGAATCCGCGGAAGGGCGCGATGCCCGTGCCTGCGCCGATCATGATCATTGGGACGCTTGGATCGGACGGAGGATGGAAGCCGTGGCCGGGGTCGCGCACGCGCACCAGCAGCCGTGTGCCGGGCTGGGACATGGCGAGGTAGCTCGACGTGACGCCGCGGTAGCGGCCGTGCCCGGACAGCGCAGGCGCGTCCAGCACGCCGACGGTGATGCTCGCCCTGTCCGGAGCGGCGACCAGTGCCGACGAGATCGAATACGAGCGCGGCTTGAGCGCTCGGAACACAGTCGGCAGCAGACTCGCAGGCATCGGCTCATCCGGTGGGTGCTCTTGGGCCAGGTCAGGCAACGACAACCGCCGCTCCATTACCTCGGTGCCGTAAGCCGCGTCGTCGATCGCCATCTTCTCGAGCGGACGCCGCCGGTCGTCGTCGTGTATCAGGGTGGCGAGTGCCTCGATGCCCGCGCGAGTGGCCGGAGCGCGCACGTCGAAGAATGCGCGCAGAAGGTTGTACAGCTCGATCGGCCGCTCGAGCGGAACGTTGGTGTCGATCGGCCGGTTGCGCCGGAATTCGACGACCTGCCGAGGCTCGAACCGGAGGGCGCGTGCCGCGCGCCACACGGTCGTGTCGTCGTTCTGCGGCATCACCTGCAAGTGATCGCCGGGGCGGTAGGTCGTGCCCGGCGGCAGTCGGACCTCGATGTCGCGGGTGGAGCGGCCGGACGGGTCGTCACCCCAGCGCCGCTGCAACTCGTCGTTGACGATCACCTCGACCTCGTCCAGACCGAAGACCTCTCCCGGGGCATAGTGGGCGCCGGGGCCGAGCACACGAGCCCGGAAGGGCTCCGCGAGGGCGCTGCGCGGCCGGACTGGGCCTGGCCGAGAGGCGTCGAGAGCTGCCCACACGCGCTTGCACCACGCCCGGAACGCGCCTTCGTAGTCGCCCGTCGTGTCAGCCTCGCCGGCGTCCAGGATGCGCTCCCCACCGAGCCGGCGGAGTTCGGCGTCGAGCAGGTGCGGCACCGCCTGGTAGGTCTGGCGCCAGTGGGGGTCACCGCATCCGAACACGGCGTAGCGGATGCCGTCCGCAGTACCCGCGGGCGCAGACGCCAGCCACCGCACGAAGTGCGACGCGCACGCGGCCGGCTTCCCGTTGTACGACGCGGCGACGATCACGAGCGCCGCCCCGACCGGAAGCGAGCCCGCCCAGTCATCGAGCGACTTGACGACCGCGTCATCGCCGCCGCTCATCGCGTCGTGCGCCAGGTCGTGGCACAGCTGCTCGGTTGTTCCCCCGTCGGACGCGTAGGCGAGCGCGAGCCGGCGATGACGTCCATCCCGATGCGCGGCGACCGCCTGCGATCGCTGCAGTCGGTCGGCGAGCTCGGCGCGGTCGCGAGCAGCATCGGTGGCGATGGCGCTGGCAGTCCCGAGCGCCGATACGCCGGGACGGGGAGCGAAGCGGAGTTGCAGGTCACGCGGCTTGAGGGTGAGGCTGAGCTGATACGCGAGCTCGGCGCCGACGGGATCGCTGATCTCGAAACGCCGGACGAGCATCGCGAGGGCGGTCATGAACTCGAGCCGGGCGAATGTCTGCCCGAGGCACGCCCGCACACCGGTCCCGAACGGGAGGTACGCACCCGGGGGAAGCTCGTCGAGCTCGCGCCATCGTTGTGGACGGAATGAGTCGGCATCGTCACCGAACACGGCCGGGTCGCGGTGCAGGCGGAACAGGAGAAGACAGAGCGAGGATCCCGCCCCGACCGGATATCGTCCGCCGAGCAGCGTGGAAGAACGCGCGTGCCGGGCGATCATCGCGGCCGACGGGTGGAGCCGCAGCGTTTCGCTCAGGAGCTGGTCGACTCGGCTGAGCGCCGCCAGATGATCGAGCGTCGGCAGCGCGTTCGGGTCGGATCCGAGCACGTCGTCGACCTGCTCGCGGAGCCAGTCCTGGACCTCGGGGTCGCTGGCCACGTGATGGAGCGCGAAGGCAATCGCGCCGCTCGTGGTCTCGTGGCCGGCAACGACCAGTGTGAGCAACTGGTCCCGCACCTCGATGACGTCGAGGACACGTCCCGTGTCGGGTTGGGGCTGGGTGAGCAGCCGAGTCAGCACGTCGTCGGGCGCGGCCGAGCCGAGCGCCCGGCGGTCGGAGATCATCTCCTCGCTCTGCTGGTACAGCTCGGCGACGACGAGGCGGAATCTGTGTGCCTCGCGGGGATGGAGCCCTCCCGTGAGGCCGTGCTTCCCGGCCCCCTTCCCGAGCAGTTCAAGCGCCTCCTGGACCTCGGCGGAGATCGGGTGCTCGCTGTCGCGATAAAGCGTGCCGAAGCGATGGGAGAATGCGCACAGGCCGATCGTCTCCAGCGTCAGGTCGGTGGCCAGACGCTTCGCATCAACCGTCCGCCCGGGCTCTGCCCGGACGAGACGCTCGCACAATTGCTCGGCGACCTCGACCATCTTGGGATACGTCGCGTGGACGGCATGGGTGCTGAACATCGGTGCCAGCAGGTGGTGGCCGCGAATCCACGCCGGATCGTCGGTATCAGCGCTGAAGATGCCGTTCCCGACGACGGCTCTGATGCGGTCGGGTGGCGACTTGTCAAAGCGCTCGTCGTCGCACACTTCGGCGATCAGCTCGTGCCCGCTGAGGACGATCTGCCGACCGTACCCCGGGAGGTCGAAGGCATAGATCGGGCCGAGCTCGGTGGCGAGTCGATCGAGGTCCCAGATCGCGCTCGAGGCATGGATCTCGACGAACGCGCTCCCGACGATCGGCAGCGAGCGCGCCTGCGGGATTTCGTCTTGGCCTCGACTCAAACGCGGACCCCTTGCCACGGGCCATGGAAGTCGTGTCCCGCCGTCCGGTGCGAGCGGCCCGCGGCCCACAACTGTACCGCCCCGGCGACCGCCACCAGGACCGCCGCCGCGGCCGCGCACGCGACGGTGTTCCCGTGCAGGAACGCGTCGCGGGCAGTGTCGGCGGCACTCGATCCTGCGGCCTTGGATACGGCGGCAAGATCGCCCGCGACCACGTCGCCCACGAGCGCCGACCGCTCGCCCGCAGCGACCGAACTGGCTGACCACGCATGTGCCGTGGCGGCCGCCGTCAGGGCCGAGAAGCCGGCGACGCCGACCGCACTGCCGAGGTGCTGGCTGAGCCCCAGAACGCCGGACACCGCACCATGATCGTCCGGTCCGGCGCCGCCGACGGCTGCCGCCCAGACGCCGGGGAGGGCGAGCCCGAGACCGGTGCCCAGGAACAGGTCCCCCACGAGCAGCATGAGCTCGCCGTGGTCTGTGCCCACCATGGCGAGGATGACGAGTCCGACGGCAGCTGTCAGTAGTCCGCCCGCCGTGGGCGGCGCGAGCCCGTGGTCGTGCGTCAGTCGCATCGAGAGCCCGGTGCCCGCGATGAACAGAACGGTCACGGGAAGGGAGAGGAGGCCGGCGACGCCCGCCGACAGCCCGAGCATCGACTGCGCCACGATCTGTTGGAGGAACAGGGCGCCTGTCAGGGCGAAGCTGACCGTGAAGCCCACGGACAGCGCGAGCGGGATCGGGCGTCGTCTCACCGTCGCCGGCTCGACGAGCGGGACCTCGGCAGTCAGCATGCGCACGACGAACAGGACTGCCAGTACGACCCCTGCCGTCGTGGCGGCGAGACCCTGACCGCTCTTCTGATGTCCGAGATCGAGCAGCCCCTTGGAGACCAGGGTCACGGCGGCCGCGACGAGCGCTCCCCCGAGCAGGTCCACGCGGCGCCGCCCACCGGCTCGTGACTCCTCGACCGTGCGCATGACGGCAACGAACGCGATCGCGGCGATTGGCAGAGCGGTCCAGAACACGCTACGCCAGCCGAGCGTGGCGACGAGGATAGCCCCGACCAGGGGCCCGGCGGCCAGGCCGGCGGCGCTCGCGCCCGACCGGATCGCCACGGCGCGTTGCAGCCGGTCTGGATCGACGGACGACGCGAGGAGCGCGAACGACGCCGGCTGGACGAATCCCGCGCCGACACCCTGGATCGCACGTGCGGCTACCAGAACCGTGGCGCCCTGTGCGAGGGAGCCGAGCGCTGCCCCTCCGGCGAAGATGCCGAGGCCGAGGCAGTACATCCGGCGGCGTCCGAACCGGTCGGCGAGCACGCCCCCGGGGATCGCGAACGACGCGTAGGCGACCGGGAACAGGATCATCGCCCACTGCAACGCGGAAAGCTCGACTCCCAGCTCTCGCTGGATCGTGGGTATCGCGACCGCGACGATGCCGGTATCGACCGCCGCGAGGATGCGAGCGAGCGCCAGCGACCATGCGGCACGCCTCTCGTCGGGCGTGAGCGACCGGACCGGGGCCATCTCGGCGGTCCCCGCGTCGTTGCTCATCACCGTGCGGACCCGCCTACCCAGGCGATGTTCGGGTCAACGACGGGACCGACGGATCGTCGATGTGCAGCGCGCGCAACGCTGCACCGACTCGGAGCGAGCGTCGACGGGCGGTCTCCGCCCGATGCCGGTCGGCCTCGGGTCGCAGCGGCGCGAATACGCTCGGGAAGGCGAGCGCCACGCCGACGGTGAAGTCGCTCCAGGCGGCGTCCCACGGGTAGTCTCCGACACCCCTCGCCTCGAGCTCGTCGTGCCAGGCCCGAGCCGCACGCTCGAGGCTCTCCCGGGTCGGCAGCTCGGCGGCGCTCGTGCTGGCGAGACGGGCGGCGTCGTACGCCCCGAGCCCGATCGACGCCATGCCCCAGTCGAGGACCGCCACCTCGCCGGCCCGGAGCAGCACGTTGTCGGCATGGTAATCGCCGTGCACCAGCGTCCACGGACGAGTCGCGAGCCATTCGCGGACGCGTGCATACCCGGCGGCGAAGCGGTCCCCCATCTCCGCCAGCTCGAGCCCGAGCCCCTCGACGATGTACGGGCGGATCGTCGGCCATTGCGCGACGACCGGCTGGTCGCTGGGGTAGTCGTCGCGCGGTAGCCGCTGCAGACCGACTTCGTCGCGCTCCCACGCCCATGCGTGCAGACGTGCGACGGCTCGGGCCGCGGATGCCAGCTGATCCGATGGCATCCCGTTATGGCCGTCAGCGGGAGTCCAGCCGCCAAGATCCTCGAGTACGAACGCACCGGCTTTGCCGTCGTCGGCGACGTCCGCGTAATAGCAGTGCGGCGTCCTGATCGGCGGGCGATCGGAGGCGAAGGCTTGGTACACGGTGGCCCCGCGCAGGAACGGCGGGGCCGACCCCGTGATCTCCTCGGTGTCAGCGTGAGACCGCTTGATGATCAGCGTCGCCGGCCCGGCTTCGGCCGGGACGTACTCGACCGCGACGCGATCGACGCGCGAGGCGTACCCCTGATCTGCGCCGAGTGATCGGACGCCGATCCGGCTGACCTCGGTGCCGTCCGGCAACGAGGTTGCGAGTGCGCGGCGCAGCCCCTCGGGCTCGAACAGCTCGTCGCCGGCGATCTCGGAGGCCTTCGATCGTCCCACGTCCATATCGTCCTGGTGGACGGTCACGGACACCCCCCTGCCATGTCGCAAGAACCCGACCGCGCCATGGATCGAGCCGCGAGGTCGTGGTTGATGCCGCTTGAGAGCGGTCGCCTCACCGGCTGCCCGCGATCTGGGCGCCGGCAGCGTCGCCCGGGCCGCGCCGAACCGTCTGCACCGGTGCACCGGCGAAGCAACCGACGGTGTACGGGTACTCGAGCGTGACGTCGTAGTGATACATGGTCACCCGCTCGCCGTCCCACGTCACGGTGCTCGTCCGCCCGTGACAGGCGTCCAGGTCGGCGTTGGTCGGTAGCTCGCCGCGAGCGTTCCACTCGGCATAGATCCCGAATCCGTCCGCTGCGTATCCCACCAGCTCGGACGTGTTCGCTTCGGGCGACATGAGACAGCCCGAGATTGAGTGGTAGTGGTACTCGTCCTGGCCATTGGGATGCCCGTGGCAGTCGTCCTGCATCTCGTGCGCCCCGGCGTCCCGACCGGCGGCGTCGAGCCCGTTGAAGAGCAGCGCGCCGACTCTGGTCACGCCGATCGGACCCAGTGACGTGCACGTCGGGCGCGGCGCTCGCTCCGGCATGGCCGGCACGCGGTAGGTCGTCTCGTGGGCGTCGATCGAATTGGGGTTGGTGTCGTACTGGTGGGCAGGATCGCTCGCCGCGATCGGGAAGATCCCGGTCGGCAGGCCTTCCGGCAGGGCGTTGGTCGTGATCACCCGCATCGTCCCCTGCACGGACATGTCGTACGAGGCGGCTGGCCACCGCTGGGCGCCGGACACGGCGAGCTTCGACGTGAGGTCCCAGGTTCCCGTCGCTTCGTTCACCCAGGGCCCTGTGTGAAGTGCGCCGTGGCGCCGGAAGCGCGACGTGCACGACATGACATAGCCCACTCTGGGTTCAGTCGCGAGCTTCCCGTCGCCCAGGGGGACGGCGGTCGGGGAAGTGGAGTCCGTCCAGGTGTTGTCGGTGACCGACGCACGGCTCACCGGGCCAGCCGACGCTTCCGTAGCATCAGGCGCCTGCGTGGCGGCGCGATCGCCGGCCGTCGACCCACACGCCGCGCCCACGACCGCGATCGTGCCGGCCAGCGCCATGACCACGACCCGCCGACCGGGCGGCCAGGATGTTGGCTGTCGCGCGTGGCGTCCCACTCCCGCTCCACGAGTCGCTGGAACTGCTCGGCGACTATACGCCTCGACGCGTGCGCCGATCCTGCGCGGGCTGGTTCGGCTACTACGGGCGCTTCTACCGGTCCCAGCTGACCGAGTCGCTCAGACGCATCGACGGGGACTTCCAGTGGCCGCCTATGGGGAGATTCCCATGGCCGCCGTCACGTGAGTCCGGCCGGCCTGCCGTAATGTCGCCGCCGGGCTGAGCCCAGGCACCCGCATGCGCCCACCGCGGGGCGCCGCCCTAGGGACCAGCCTCGTCGCTGCAATCGTCCCCTCGCTCCGGCCGCGCGCGTCGTGCTCGGCATGCGGCGGCGGCGACCGGTGGCCGGCGTCGTGCATTGCCACGGCGACGAGGCGGCTACAAGGGCGGGATGACCGTCACGTCGGGGACGTTGAAGGCCGCGGTCCCAGGGCCGGCGTGGCCGTTGTAGAGGATCAAGCGCGCGTCGCCAGAGGGGTCGGCGGCGCTCCGGCACACGTCCGGGAACGTGCAGATGCCACTCCCGGCCTGGTTGGTCGTCGCTGCATCGGTGATGTCGATCGCCGTGAAGTTCAGCGTGAACGAGTCCGGGGTCCCGGCCACGCTCTCCACCGGCACGTCAGTGAGGATGACCGTCAAACGCGGGGTGACGAGCTCGGCGCCGGCAAGGCGCTGCCCTGGAGACAGCGCGCCCGGCGCCGTGCGCATGACGACGACGCGGTGGCGGGCTTGATCGAGCGCCGCTGAGGCGACGGCGAACCCGAGTGTGTTGGACGTGCCGTCGGCGATCGAGGACGCGAGCGCTGGGCTGGTTGCGGCGATCAGGCCAACGAGCACGACGGCAGCGCCGGTCGTTGCACGGCGGACAAGGCGGCGGGCGTGGTTGATGGGCGCAGCCTTGCGCCGCGTGCTTGTCGAAGCCTTGATACGACCTTGCAGTTGCCCTTCGGCCGCGTGCGTCTCTGCAACCCTGCGCGTGCGGGCGCGCACGTCGATCCCGTCCAGGGACTCGATCGCCACGCTCCACCGCAAGGCGGGCTGCCAGGGCTCCCCCCAAGGGAGATCCCCGACCAACGTGGGCAACCGCGTGCATGTCTGCCCGATCAGAGCGTCGAGCCAGGCGACCACCCCGGGAGCGTCTAGCCGGTTCGCCCGTATCTCCGATCGCCCAAGACCCGGCGAGTTCGGAGCGACGACGTCGATGGGTCGCCACGAGGTGCGGGATGACCTGGGCCCAATGCGCCGCGAACCCACCCTGCCGGTGCAGCAGCACGATCGGGGCTCCGCCGCCACCTTCCAGAAACGAGGTGGACATGCCGGTGAGGTCGAACCGGCGTCAGGTAACTGGGTCACCTCGGGAATCCGAGCGAGCTCATCGGGGCTGGATCGCGGCCCGTAGGTTGTCGCGGTTCGCGGGCGTCGGGTTCTGCCCATGGGTAGCGGAACAATTATCGGTGTCGACCGCGCCCTGCGGACCCGCAGCGCGTGCGCGGGCACGAAACGCTCCGGTCACCAGGATGCACATCCCTGCGTTCTATCCGTACGATGGAACGACAATGCGTGCTGAGGCGGTCGCGCGCTTGCTGCGATCTGCTGCTGTCTGCGAGGGGTGACGGATGGTTCGTCGACTTTCGACGGTCGTGTGTTGGTGGAGCGCACTACGCCGCGGCACGCTCTCGTTGCTCGTGTTCGCGGCGGCGGTGCTGCTCGCGGCGCCAGCGGTCTGGGCGCGCGCCGGCGACCTGGATCCGAGCTTCGGCTCGGGCGGTGTGCTGACGACCTCGTTCGGCGCCGGCACCTTCGCGACCGGGCAGGCGGTCGCGATGACTCGCCGGGGGCGGCGCATCATCGTCGCAGGGCAGCTGCAGCCGGCGTCCGGCCGGCCCCGGATGGCGTTGGCGCGCTACACGAGGGCGGGGCGCTTGGACCGCCGCTTCGGCAACGGCGGGCTCGCGCAGACCGCGTTCCCGGGCGCGGCTTCCGCGTTCGCCGTCGGGGTCGACGGGAGGGACCGGATCGTCGCCGCCGGCACTAGCGCGAACAGGATCGCGGTCGCTCGGTACACGCGGTCGGGCCGGCTCGATCGGCGCTTCGGCTCGAACGGCAAGGTCACGACGGCGTTCCCACGCCGGCGGGCGCGCGGACAGGCGGTGGTGGTGCTGCCGGGCGGCAAGATCGTGGTCGGCGGTGGCGTTCAGCGGGCCGACGGATCGGATCAGGGGTTCGCGCTCGTCCGGTACCGCCGGGACGGAACGCTCGATCGTCGGTTCGGGACGCGCGGGCGCGTGATCACCCCGTTCGGCACGGGCGACGACGTTGTCGCGGCCCATGCCCTCGCGCTGCGCAAGAGAAGGCTCGTGGCGGCGGGGCTGCTCGACAGCCCGTTCGGGGGCGGCGGCGCGTTTGCGCTGGCGCGCTATCACCTTCGCGACGGGAGCCTCGACACGTCGTTCGCGGGCGACGGCACGACAACGACGGCGCTGGGTCAGGAGGCCGGCGCGCAAGGCGTGCTCGTCAGGCCGGATGGGCGGATCGTCGCCGCGGGGCTCGCGCAGTTGCAGCCGGGTCAGGGCGACCGCTTCGCTTTGACCCGCTACCTGACCGACGGGATGCTCGACCCCGCCTTTGGCAGTGGCGGCGTCGTCACGACGCAGCTGCCGGGTGGCGACGCCCTCGGTCAGGCCATCGCGGCGCAGTCCGACGGCAGGCTCGTCGTTGTCGGGCAGGTGAACAGGCCCGGCGGCAGCTCCTCGGTCTTCGGCGTCGCGCGCTACCGGCCGAGCGGAAAGCTCGACCCGACGTTCGGCAGGCTGGGGATCGTCACCACCGGCTTTGGCAAGCGCATGTATGCCTCGGCCAACGGCGTTGTGATCCAGCCCAACGGCCGCGTCATCGCCGCCGGCGGGACCGGTTCGTCGTTCGCGCTCGCGCGCTACCTGGCGAGGCCCTGAGCATCTGCGCGGGCGCCGCGACCTGCGCGGCGGGCAACTGGTCGATGCGCACGTACGCTCGCGCGCCGCCGCCGCGTTCGGCGTGCCCGCGACGACCTCTAAGGCCGATCGCCGGCTCAGGCCGCTTGGCCGTCGCCTGTTCACGCTGACCGCGCGTGCCAACCGACGCGCTTCCGATCGCACGACCAACGTCGTGACGGCTGACGCGCCGCGCCGGCACGCGCACTGCTCGGACGCCGGTGATCATCCGGCCGCGACACCCGACGCCGTCCCGGCGGTCGCGCCGGCACGCCGACGCGGATCCGCTGACGAGGCGTCAGCCGGGCTCCTCGTTCGGACGCTCGGACAGCATGTCCTCCACCTCCGCAACGGCCGCCTCAAGCATCGCGAGCTCGATCAGCCCGGCGCTCGCGAGCGCCTCGATCGCCGCCGGCGCTGCGGCCTCCTGCACGAACCCCTCGGCGGCCAGCACGCGCACGACCTCTGCCGCCGCCCAGGCCGCGTCCTTCGGCGACCCGTGATCGCGACCCACGAGAACCGAAAGCGCCTCGACCAGCGCCGAGCCGCGCGCCGCCTCTGCGAGCTCGAGCGCCGCCTCGGCATCGGCGCGCGCCTGGATCTCCGCGCCCACCAGCATCACGACCTCGGGCGTGAGGAAGCCCTGGCCGAGCAACCGTCCCCCCGTCGCGCGCACCGCGTCGCGGACACGCGCCGCCCACACGTGCTCGACCAGGACCGCGGCGCCGTAGTCGCCCGGCCCGATCTCGTCCGTCAGGCGGCGCAGGTCTTCCAGCGCGAACCCGGCCGTTCGCGCGAACGCCTCCGGCGGCGCGATCCCGCCGTTCCCGCCACCACCGTTGACGCCCAACAGCCGGGCGATCGGGTTGGGGCGCTCCTCGGGCCGCTCGGCGAGCAGCGGTCCGATGTCGAACTCAGTCAGGTCACCGTCCGCCGCGCGGCGGAACAGGCGCGCGTCCAGTACCCGGATCATCCCGCGCCCGCGAAGGTCGAGCAGCTCCCGCGCGATGTCACCGCGGAACCGCTCGGTCGTCTCGAACCCCACCACCACGAGCTGCAACGGCCCGACGCCCGCACGCTCGACGCTCATGCGAAGACAATACGCCGTCGCCGCTTTATGTCACGCTGTCTACGAGCGCGGTCGGCGCGTAGCGGTCTCCGGCCGCGGCCACCGCGCGGGCGCGCGGGCGGCCGTACCGAAGTAGACGCCGAGCCCGATCACGAGCCACACGATCACGCGCAGCAGCGTCTCGGCGGGGAGCGTGACCAGGACGCCGAGGCTGACGAGCGCCGCCAGCAGCGGGATCGTCGGACCAAGCGGGAGCTTGCAGGGCCGCGGCAGGTCCGGCCGCCTCGGCCGCAGCACGAGCACGGCAATGGAGACGATGATAAAGGCGAGCATCGTCCCGGCCGAGACCAGGCTGCCGAGCGTCGAGAGCGGAACGAGCCCGGCGATCACCGCCGCGCCGGCGCCGCAGACGATCGTCGTCAGGCGCGGCGTCCCCGTCGCGGGGTCGATTCGGCCGAACGCAGGAGGCAGCATGCCGTCCTGTGCCATCCTCATGAGGATCCGCGTCTGGGCGAAGATCGTCGCCAGGACAGTCGCGGAGAGTGCGACCATTGCCCCGATGTCGATCGTCGTCTGCAGCCACGCGAGGCCCGGATGGGGGGCGAGCGCGACGGACAGGGCATCGGGCGACGCGAGCTGCTGGTAGTTGATCAGACCGGTCATGACGAGCGCTACCGCCATCTAGAGCGCCGTCGTCACGACGAGCGCGCCGAACAGGCCGATCGGGACGGTGCGCCGCGGGTTGCCCGCCTCCTGCGTCGCGGTGCACACGACGTCGAATCCGATGTATGCGAAGAACACCACGGCCGCCGCGCGTGCCACGCCGCTCCAGCCGAAGTCCCCGAAACCACCTTGGTTCCGGGGCACGAACGGCTCAAGGTTCGCGGACGAGATGTACATGCCGCCGACGACCACGAACAGCGCCAGCACCGCGAGCTTCAGCGCGACGAGCCACGTCGTCGTGCGCGCTGACTAGCGCGCCGGCGCGGAGGACCGCGGCGACCGCGACCACGATGAGCGCCGCGGGCAGGTTGACGATGCCGCCGCCGCCGAACGGACCGCCGCTGACGGCGTCCGGCAGCGTGACCCCGACGTGAGCAAGCACGTTCGCGAAATGGCCCGCCCAGCCCGCGGCGATCGCCGAGCCGCCGATGAGGTACCCAAGGAGCAGGTCCCAACCGATGACCCATGCGATGAAGTTGCAGAGCGAGGCCTACGCAATTGCGTACGTGCTCCCGCTGACCGGGATCATCGAGACCAACTCGGCGTAGCAGAGCGCGCTGAGCGCGGCGGCCATGCCGGCGACCGCGAAGGACACCATGACCGCGCGCCCCGCGAATTGCGCCGCCGCGTCGCCGCTCAGCACGAAGATGCCTGCGCCGAGAATCGTCGCGATCCCGACCGCGGCAAGGCTCAGTGAGCCCATCTCCCGCCTGAGAGCAATCGTGTCGGCCTCAGCGGCCGCGATTACCGCATCAAGTCGCGCGCCGGCGGGCGCGGATCGGGCCATCGAAGCTCGATCTTAAGGGATCGTCGATCTTCAGATCAGCGGGTTTGATCGTGTGTCGGGGTGGCATTGGTGGCTTCGAGGTGGACTTGAGCCAGGCTGGGTCTGCGGAGACCTTGAAGCCAGGATGGTCTGCCCTGGAGGAGGTCGAGGATCTCGTGATGTCCCGTGCGCGGAAGTACCCGCCTGAGCTGCCTGACCGAGGCGCCCGCCTACCCCTTCGGCATCGCGGCTGCGCAGCGGCGTCCCAGAACAGCAGCAGCTCGTAGGCCTGCAGTAGCCGCGTGGCACGGCCGGCCTCGGCAGGATCGTCGCCGCCGTCCAGAGCAGCCTGCGCGACCCCGAGGGAGCGCTCCTCGAACCCCGGCGGCGACGCGGCGAAGAACTCGAAGAACGCGACCGCCTCGTCACCGGCTCCGTAGCGCTCGCGCAGGGCGCGCGCGACCGCCCCGAAGTTGTGGCTCCACGTAGCGCGGTTGGCCACGAACGCGAGCGCGACAGCGCTCACCGTGCCGCTGAGCGCAAGCCACGCGACGAAGGCCGCATAGCCTGCGCGCGCGGGTCGGGCTCGTAGGCGCGCAGCCAGGTGTCGTCGACGCCCAACCAGTCCTGATAGCCGTCGAGCAGGGAGAGGGCCCGGCCCTCGCCCTCGGCCATCTCCAGTAAGAAGTCGCCGGCGGGCTGGGCCGGGAACCGGGCGGCGAGCTGCGCGAAGCTGCGCCGCTCACTGGAGATGATGCGGCGCTGCTCGCCTGCGATCACGCGAAGCCGCTCCTGCGGCACCTCGGCGGCCGCGAGTCCGTGAGGAAGCGGTGCGAGCGGATCGCTCGCTCGGCCGGTTCGAGCCGGGTGCGCACCTCGTTCAGGAGCTCGGCCGCAGCGGCCATTCGCGCAGCGTAATGACTCGAAGGTTCTTGTGGGCTCGGGCTGCGGCCGGCTCGGCGGGTCCGTGGGTGACCTTGTGGCCGAGTCGTTGGAGTCAGCGTACGAGGCGGCGGGTGCGAACGATGGCGAGACCCGGACTCGAACCGGGGACACCACGATTTTCAGTCGTGTGGGCGTCTGAAACCCGCGCTTTTGCAGGGATTACCTGGCTTCTGGGCATGTGTACGGCGCCCGCGTTTTCCCGGACTTTGCGCCCGTTCCCGGGTGTTACGGCAGATCGCGGGGGTCGTCTGCCTTTTCGTTGGCGGACATGTCGATCCTGACGGCGGTGCAGCGCCGCACGTCGATTGCCCCTGGCGCTCGGCTACGAGGCCGCCGTTCTCGCTCTGTGATCGCCGATCGCGGCCATGACCACGACAAGTACCGTCGCGAGCTGTGGCGCCGAGGCGTTAAACCGGTGATCGCCCGCCGCTGCACCGACCACGGCTCGGGACTCGGCCGCGTGCGCTGGGTGGTGGTCCTCGTCGCCTGGCTGCACAACTTCCGCCGGCTCCGCATCCGCTGGGAACGCGACGCCGGCCTGCACTACGCGCTCCTGAGCCTCGGATGCCCGCGTGATCTGCTGGCGCCACATCCGATAGTGAGGCACGGCCGAGGTCGCTGCTCTATGCATGGAGCTTGATCGCGACGGCGTCGCTGCTGTCTTCCCACCGATGCAGGAGCGAGGCGCGAGCCGATCGCGCGCTGGCGGACGGCTGGTTCTCGTCCATGGCGGAAGTGGACCGAGCCCCACAGCGATGCTGGCGCTGCCTCGATGCGATAGCGCTGATTTCGTGCGGCCGTTCGTCCGGTTGCCGCGGTCCATCGACGTCCGGGTTCCGGTTGCGGGCTGCGCGGATTGCATGGGCACGTGCGCTGGCGTAGCGTCGTGTCGTGTTGCGCGCACGCGTTCTCGGGTGGTGCCTGGTCGTGGCCCTGGCCGTGGCGGGATGCGGCGGGACCAGGAACGGTTCGCCGTCGAACGCCTCAGGGCTGGACCGGCCGGTGGCGCCGGAGCTGGCGGTCAAGTTGCAAGGCGTGCTCGATCAGCAGCGGGAGTTCCACGAGGTTCCGGGTGCCGCCGCTGCCATTGTGATCCCGGGCGTGGGCACGTGGTCGGGCGGCTCGGGCGTGGCCGATCGCCGGAGCGGCAGGCGAGTGACGGCGCGCACCACGTTCGCGATCGCCAGCATCACGAAGGCGTTCATGGGCGCGCTGGCCCTCAAGTTGGAGCAGGAGGGGCGCGTGAGCTTGGATGAACCGCTTAGCGGCACGGTGCGTGGGTGGCCGTACGGCGACCGGATCACGCTCCGTCACCTGCTCGCGCAGACGAGCGGTGTATCGCGTTTCGACGGGCTTGGATCGCCGCTTTTCCGCGCCATCGAGCGTGACCCCGGCGCGTACTGGTCGCCGCGGCGCTGGCTGCGCTATGCGGGTCGGCCGTCGTTCGCGCCGGGTGAGCGCTGGGAGTACAACAACACCAACTATCTGCTCGCCGGTCTGGTCCTGGAGCGCGCGCTGCGCGAGCCGGTGGCGGTCGCGATGCGGCGCGAGATCCTGGACCCGCTCGGCCTGCGGGATGTGGTCTTGCAACCGCAGGAGCGACCGCGCGCCGGCGCAGCGCACGGATACGGGCCCGCGCCGGGCGACCGGCGCGAGCACGACCTGTCGGACCGCAGCGGCTTCGTGCCCTACCGCTCGATGGCCTCCGCCGCGTGGACCGGGGGCGGTGTCGTCGCCAGCGCTCCCTCTGTCGCGCGCTTCGGTGACGCGGTGCTGCGCGGCGACCTCCTCGGGCGCGCGGCGCGCGAACAGATGACGAGCTTCCATGACACGGGCGGCGGCGGCGACGCGTACGCCGCGTACGCGCTCGGTGTGGGCCAGATCTACATGAACCGGATCTCGTCGCGCCCGGTGTGGGCGACCCTCGGCTCAGCCCACGGGTTCGGCAGCACGCTCGCCCATCTCCCCGGCAAAGGCATCACCGTCGCCGTGCTCGCCAACCGCGACGACACAACACGCATCACGGTGGCGATCGCCGAAGCCCTGATCGAGACCGCCACCGCCGCCCCTTAGACGGGAGCGCACGACGGCTGCCGCCCGCGATTCGGCCGGCCGCCAGACGACTATCCGCGCTTGACCCGCCGGCCCAGCGGCTCGGCAGCGGGACCCATACAGCACCGCCGACGCCATCCGAGACGCCGAGATGGTCATCGCGTTGATCGGCCGCTTGCCCGGCGAGCCGACGCTCAGGCGCATGGGCTACGGCCGCCTAGCGACGACCGTGCGACGGTCCGGCGGCGCCACGAAGTTCGCCGCGACCCACGGGCTCACGCCGGCGACCTCACGGCGCTCGCGCTAGATGAGCTGCCCACGGGCTTGGTGAACGGTTGAAGGGGGACGTCCGGTCCCCGATGGAGGGTGCGGTCAGCGACGACTGACCCTTCAAAGGAGACCGGACGTGGAAGACGGTAGATGCAAGCTCGGCGTGGCCGGCCGTTTGCAGTTGGTGCGGTTGATCGAGAGTGGGTGCTCGCTCAGAGCCGCGGCGGCTCAGAGTTCTGTCTCGCCGGCGACAGCGCATCGCTGGTGGCATCGTTGGCAGCAGGCCACAGACGCCGAGCGGGCGTCGCGGTTGTGTCTGCGGGCTCGGCCGCCGGTGCCGCGCTCGTGTCCGTGGCGGCTGGGTGCAGAGCACGAGCAGCGGATTCTGGACGCCAGGGCGCGGACGAACTATGGGCCGGCCCGGCTTGCCGGTTATCGCCGCTCGACAGTCTGGAAGGTGCTGGCGCGCCATGGCCTCTCGCGCCGACGCCGGACGCCGCGCGAGCGCACGTCGCGGCGCTATGAGTGGGCCGAGCCGGGCGCGCTGTTGCACATGGACACCAAGCGGCTACAGCGCTTTGACCGGCCCGGACACTGGGCCACCGGCGGGCAGCGCAGCGAGCTGATCAAGACCCGCCGCGCCGGCTACATCTACGCGCACTGCGTCGTCGACGACCACACGCGGCTGGCCTACGTCGAGCTGCACCGCGCCGACACTGGCAGCGCGGCCGCGATCACGCTCCGTCGCGCCGCCGCCTGATGCGCGAGCAGGGCGCCGGACCGGCCCAGGCGGTGATGACCGACAACGCGTTCGCCTACGTCCACAGCCACGCGTTCGGATCGGTGCTGGATGAGCTCGGCGCCCGACAGATCCGCACCCCGCCCTACACGCCGCGCTGGAACGGGAAGGTGGAGCGCTTCATCCAGACACTCGACGACGAACGGGCGCACGGCCGCGTCTGGCCCACAAGCACCCAACGCGACGGCGGCCCGGCATCCTGGCTGCGCTTCTACAACCGCCGCCGACCCCACACCTCACTCGGCGACCGGCCACCCATCAGCCGCGTTCACCAAGACCGCGGGCTGAGGCGGGCTGGGTTTGACGGAGACCGGGTTTGTAGGTTCGCCGTTTTCTTTCTTGATCATGGTCTATTGGTGCGAGCCGCGAAGCGGCGAGACTCGCACCGTCTGTCCTGAGAGTGCTTGTTCGAACTCTGCCGGGGGCAGGTCGTCCGAGCGATCTCGTGCAGGCGGTCGTTGTTGAACCAGGCGACCCATTCGACGATCGCCAGCTCGAGCTGTGAGCGGCTGCGCCAGACGCGGTCAGCGATCAGCTCGGTCTTGAAGGTGTCGACGAAGCTCTCGGCCATCGCGTTGTCGTAGGCATCGCCGACCGACCCGATCGACGCGAGCACGTGGTGGTCGTCGAGGACCTGCTGGAAGGCATAACTGGTGTATTGCGAGCCGGCATCGCTGGTGAATCAGCTGCACGTCGGCGCCGGTGTCGCGACGAGTCAAGGCCATGCGCAGCGCGTCAAGGACGAGGTCGGTGCGCATGTGGCTGGCGAACTGCCAGCCGACGATCCGGCGGCTGAAGGCGTCGATCACGAAGCTAAAGAACACCACGCCCTCCCAGCAGCGCAGGTACGTGAAGTCGGCCAGCCACAACGCGTCGGGCCGGTCCGCGGTGAAGTCACGGTCGACGAGGTCCGGCGGGCGCAGCGCGGCCGGGTCGGGGATCGTGGTGCGCCACGGCTTGCCGCGGCGCTTGGCGCCCTGGATCCCGTTGACGCGCATCAGCCGCTTGACGCGATCACGGCCCACGTGCTCGCCGGCGCGCTTGAGGGCGAGCCACAGCTTGCGGTATCCGTAGGCGTAGTAGTTGGCCCGGTGCAGCTCCAGGATGCGCGCCAGCAGCCGCGCGTCCTCGACGACGCGCTCGGAGCGCTCGCCGCTGGCGCGCTGGTAGTAGGCGGACGCCGACACGCCCAGCACCCGGCAGATCGGCTCGACGCCGAAGCGGCCGCGGTGCTCGTCGATGTAGCGGCTCACCTCGTTCGGTCTGCGTCGAGCTCGGTCGCGAAAAACACGCTGGCCGACTTCAGGATCTCGTTCGCGCGCCGCAACTCGAAGTTCTCCGCACGCAGCTTGCGGATCTCCTCACGCTCGGCGCTGGTCGGCAGATCCGGCCGGGCGCCGCTATCGGCCTGCGCCTGACGCACACGCTTGCGCAACGTCTCCGGGTGCATCCCCAGGTCGCGAGCGACCGCGGCGATCGGACGGCCACTCTCCTTATGCCGCGCCGGTCGTTATGCCGAGTCGAGATCGGCTGGCCCGGCAGAGAGCGGCTTCGGCGGGGTTGGTGTCGGCATATTCACAGCGCGTCGAGGAAGGCGAGGAGGCTGTCGGGCGCGCGGTAGCGGCCGGCGCGCGTGTCGGGCGGGGCGGTCCGTGCGAGCGCCTTCTTTTTGAGGGTCAGGTCGGCGTGCAGGTAGATGTCGGTCGTGCGCGTGGACTCGTGGCCGAGCCAGAGCGCGATCACTGTCGTGTCGACGCCGGCGTGCAGGAGCCGCATCGCGCTGGTGTGACGCAGGACGTGCGGCGAGACCTTCTTGGTCGCCAGGGTAGGGCAGCTGCGGCCTGCGACGGCGGCATGCTTGCTGACGAGTCGCTCGATCGCGTCGCAGCTGAGCGGGCCGCCGTGGAGGGCGCAGAACAGCGCATCGGCGGGTTGGCCGGGGTTCTCGGCCAACCAGGCGCGCAGGACCGTGGTGGTCTGGCGAGTGAGCGGCGTGATGCGCTGCTTGCGGCTCTTGCCTTGGCATCGAACGTGCGCGCCGCGGTCGAGGGTGACGTCGGCGCGGCGCAGGCCGGCGAGCTCGGAGACGCGCAGTCCGGTCTGGATGGCGAGCAGCAGAAGTGCGTGGTCGCGGCGGCCGAGCCAGCCGGAGCGGTCGGGCGCGGCCAGCAGCGCGTCGACCTCGGTGTCGATGAGGAAGGTGACGACGGGTCGGTCGACGCGCTTGGGTTGGATCGCGAGCACGCGCGCGATCAGCTCGGCGTGCTCGGGGTATGCCAGGGCGGCGAACCTGAACATCGAGTGCACCGCGGCCAGCCGCGCGTTGCGCGTTCGCGCCGTGTTGCCGCGCTGCTGTTCGAGGTCGTCCAGGAACGCCGTGATCAGTGGCGCGTCGAGGTCCTCGAGCGCCAGGCGCGAGGGCGATCTGCCGGTGCGCTGGTGCGTGAAGCAGAGCAGCAGCCGGAAGGTGTCGCGGTAGGAGGCGATCGTGTTCGGACTGGCGCGGCGCTGGCCGATCAGCCGCTGAGTGAAGAACGCCTCAAGGGTCGGTGCGAGCGGCGTCATGAGCGCTGCTCCAGCTGCTCGAGACGCTCCGCTGCGAGGGTCAGCAGCTCCGGCGTGGCCTGCAGGTAGTAGTAGGTGGCCTCGGGGGCGCTGTGGCCGAGATAGCTCGACAATCTGGGAAGGCGCGCAGGCACATCGACTCCGGCGCGGTACCAGTCGGCGAGCGTCGCGACCGCGAAGCGGTGGCGCAGGTCGTGGATTCGTGGCGCCCGGCCGCCCGGTTGGGCGGTCAGGCCGGCGTGATGGCGCAGGTCGCGAAATGCCTCGCGGACGTGTCCGGAGAGCAGCCGGGTGCCGCGCATCGAGACCAAGAACGCCGGCGAGGTCGGCGTCGGACGGCGCGCATCGCGCAGCGACTGGTATTCGCCGAGCGCGTCGGTCGTGGTGTCGTGCAGGGGCAGTTCGCGCGCGGCGTTCCACTTGCCGGCCCGGACGGTGATGACGCCGGCGTCGAGGTCGACGTCGCCGTGGTCCAGCGCGATCGCCTCGCCGATCCGCATCCCGGTGACGGCCAGCAGCCCGATCAGCGTGTGGTGCGTCGCGGCGCGAAACGGGGAGTGGATCGTCGCGGTTGCGGCCATCAACGCCGCGATCTCGGCGTCGGAGTAGATGTGAGGGGCCAGCCGCCGCTTGAAGCTGGGCAGCAGGTCGGTCGGAGGGACCTCGCTGACGCCGTCCAGGGCGCGCAGATAACGCGCGAACCCGCGCGCGATCGACAACCGTGCCGCGCACTCCTGCGGGTGCGCGGCCGGTCGCATCGCCCACTCAAGCGCGGTGCGGGTGGTGATCGTGGTCTCGCCGGCGGCCTCCAGATACGCGACCAGGTCGGGCAGCATCCGTCCGGGTCGCCTGAGCTTGAACCCCAGCGCCCGGCGCAGCGCCAGGTACTCCTCGCAGGCGTCGCTGAGCGCGCTCATCGCATCGCCTCCGGCCACGGGCGCGCCAGCTCGACGAGCGCGGCGCGGTCAACGCGCGCGTAGATCGCCGTCGTGAACGCGGTCTGCTGCCTGAGCAGCTGCCCGATCTCGGCCAGCGACGCGCCGGCGCGCAGCGTCTCGGTCGCGGCGGTGTGACGCAGCGCGTGCGCGCCGACGACCCGCAGCCCGCAGCGCCGGCAGGCGTGACGGACGATCTCGCTGACCGCGTCGCTGGACAGCGGCGCGATCGGCGCGACCACGCGCATGAACAGCCGCTCACTCTGCACGCGCGGCCGCCCGCGCTCCAGGTAGCCGGCGAATGCTTCGCCGACGTCGACGGGCAGCGGCATCAGCGCGCGGCGACCGGCCTTGCCGCGCACCAGCAGCTCGCCGGCCCGCCAGTCGATGTCGCCCAGCTCGATCGCCGAGACCTCCCCGGCGCGCAACCCCAGCCGCCAGAGCGCCATCAACACCGCGAAGTCGCGCCGACCCTTGGCCGTGCGCCGGTCACAGCTGGCCACCAGCCGTGACGCCGATCGCGCAGGAATCGCCCGCGGCAGCCCCCGAGGCCGCGGCGCGACCGCCGGCACTGCCGCCGCCAGCCCGCCGCCGGTGAGCCCCTCGACGTGCAAGAAGCGCAACAACGACCGCAGTGCCACGACCGTGTTGCTCGCCGAGCCCGCGCTCACGCGGCCGCACTCGGCCAACACGAACCGGCCGACATCGCCCGCCGCCAGCCCGGTCAGCTCCAGCGCGCCGTCGCGCTCGGGCACCTCGGCCAAGAACCGCCGCGCGACAGCCTCATAGCGGCGCACCGTCGCCACCGCCAACGCGCGCTCGACAAGCAGATACTCGCGATAGCGCTCGACGAGCAGCTCAGCCGGAGTGGCAGGCGCTGAAGCATCCGCCGCCGGCGTCACCTCCCACCTGCGCAGACATTCCAGCAGCGGCGTCAGCGCCGTCGGCCTCAAGAAGTGTCGGTAGCCGGCCGCCCGCCGCGCCGTTGCGAACCGCTCCAACTGCTCGGCCGTCAGCTCGTAGGCCGCGAGCTCCTCGCCCGCCATCCAGCGACTTAGATGCGCAACCAGCTGTACCTGCGCGGCCACCGACACGCGCGCGTACCCGCGCCGATCGAGCTCCTCGACGAGCGCCGGCACAAACGGCGCCAGCGGCCCCGTCACCCGAACCCGCAACGGATCCCTCATCACAGCGACCTCCTCTTCCGGACATGGACAACTCCGGCGAGCAAGCTCCGTCAGATGACCGCGGTTATGCCGACCCGATCACCAGGATCACCGCACCATGGCTCGACCTACGCGGCATGCTCGGCATAACAACCGGCGCGGCATAAGGAGAGTCATGCCGCGCGCGGCATGACTCTCCAACACCAGGCGAACACCGCGCTGCACGAGCTCATCGGGGTACTTCTTCGGACGGGCCATTACAGGTCACTTCCTCTCCCGAGGATCAGATCCTCGCTTGGAAGCCTCCGTCAGACCCAGCCTGGCTCACCGGTGATTCTCGGGCAGCCACTCACGAACATCGGGCGGCATCAGAAACGACTGCTCACGATCACACGCGACGAAGTGCTGTCCCATCACCAAATGGTCTTAATTTAAACGCCCCGGACGGCACCCGACTTACGCGACAGCCTCAAGCGAAACCAGCAGTGTGCTCACGCCTGGTGCCCTCGAAATTCGCCTCAGCGCCGCGCTCCTCGGGCGAGCCACGTCGAAGTTCGAAGCGATGTTTCGATGCGTGCCTGGTCAAGTGTCTAGGGCACAACTCTCGTTACTCAGGCATGCTGACCAACGTGTACAACCGTTGCAGGCACGGAAGCCTGAGTCTGGCCCAAAGCGGCCCGACGCCTCAAGCAGGATGGACCCTGTCGCTGCGATCGGCGCGATCCTTCTCGGCATAGCCACTGCGATCGTCCTGTGGCTTAAGTCGCGTCGGTAGGCGTGCGCAGGGTTCGCGGCTCCGTTCAGGCGGAAGCGAGAGCGGCTCGGCCCATCAGGCCGCTTGGCCGACGGCGTGCGCGCCTTGGGCACGCGCGTGGTCTTTGCGATCCGGCTCCGCCAATCAGTACTCGTGCTTGATGACGAAATACGATCCCCGGATCGTGCCGGCCAGCTTCGACCTTTGGCGTGCGAACTTGAAGCGTGACGCGAGCTCAGCCGGAACGTCCATTCCATCGGACAGCTTGAAGCCAACCGCCCGCTTCTCGGGGCCGTCGACGGTGTACATCACGTTCACCGAGAGCCCGCTCTCGTAGAACACATAGGCGATACGGATGTTCTCGACCTGAAAGGCCGTCGCCTGCAGAGGGCGAGAGGAGATGACGATGTCCCGTTCCTCCTTGAGGATCCGGTGACCCACTCAATGGTCGCCTCGGCGTCGCTCGAAGGCTCCACAGTGAAGTCGTGGTCGTATTTGTTCTTGAAGTAGCGGGCTTCATTCGCCCGCAGACCGGCCAGCGCGTCCGCAAACGGTGACGACTCCAGACCGATGGTCGAGACGGTGTCGAAGTTCACGCCGAAAGGCATGTCGCACTCTCCAGAAACGGCGGGTTGCTTGCCGGACGCTACCTCGCCCCTTAGGCACCCGCATCGCACATCCGCTCCCGTGCGGCAGCGAGTGCGGACACGGTCGGCTGCCGCCTCCGACGAGACGCGGGTCACGTTGGCAGGACCTGCGTGGCGGCCCCTGGCTCCGCCTGCATGCGTCAGAAGCCTGCGAAGAATTCCCTGATGTCGTGTGCGAGCAGGTCGGGCGCCTCGGCGGGCGCGAAGTGGCCGCCGCGTGGCATCGGTGTCCAGCGGCGGACGGCGTACAGTCGTTCAGCCCACTCGCGCGGCGGGGTTCCCTCGAAGACGAGCTCGTTGGCGAACACCGCGATCGCAGTGGGGACGCTCACGAAGTCGTCAGGTCCGATGCTGTGGCCGTGCCACCGCTCGTCGTAGTAGTCGCGCATCGACGTGCCGATCGTCTCCGTGACCCAGTAGATCATCATGTTGGTCAGCAGCAGATCGCGGTCGATCGCCTCCAGTGAGTAGCTCCACGAGCGCCACTTCTCGACGATCCAGGCGGCGAGGCCGGCTGGCGAGTCGTTGAGGCCGTACGCGACGGTCTGCGGCTTGGTTGACTGGATCGAGCTGTAGCCGCGCTCGACCGCGTCCCATTCCGCGACCGCCTCGCGGTACTCGCGCTCGGCCGCCGACAGCGGGCGGCCGCTCGTGTACGGCGTGTCGTCGATCATGTGCAGGTGGATGCCGAGCAGCGGTGCCGGCTCGTCGAGCGCCATGTAGGTCACCACGCTCGCGCCAAAGTCGCCGCCCTGGGCGCCGTAGCGCTTGTACCCGAGGCCCTGCATCAGCCGGTGCCACAGTCGGGCCGTGTCGCGCGTCGTCGCGCGCGACGGCCGCTCCGAGAACCCGTAGCCGGGCAGCGACGGGATCACGAGGTCGAACTCGTGCAGCAGCGGGGCGAGTTGGAGGTGCTCGACGAACGTGCTCGGCCAGCCGTGCGTGAGGATGAGCGGGATCCCACCGCGCCGCTCGTGAACAAAGTGAATCCGCACGCCCTCGATCTCGGCGCGGAAGTGCGCGAACTCGTTCAGCCGCCGCTCCTGCACGCGCCAGTCGAACCCGTCGGCCCAGTAGTCGAGCAGCCCGCGCATGTAGGAGAGCTCGGCGCCCTGCTCCCAGCCCGGCTCGGGCGACGGCGCCGGCCAGCGCGTGTTGCCGATCCGCTCGCGCAGGTCGGACAACGTCCGCTCGGGAATCGCGATCTCGAACGGCTCGACGTGAAGCGGCGACAAGCTGCACAGCTTCTCAGCCCCGCCGCGCTTGCGCTATTGCAGCACTCGCCATTCGGCCGCTTCAAGTGCTCCTGGCAGGCGAAAGGAGCAGCGGTCCGCGAGGCTTGGACGACACGCGACTAGAGGCGACGGAGCATTGAAATTGAGTGGCGAAGCTGGATACGCTCGTCGAGATGTTGGCGTCTTGGCGCAACTGGCAGCTGCCGCATGTGCGCTTGATTGGCTGAGCTTGTACTTGACTGCCGGAGCCATCGCGCTCGTGCTCGGGGCGGGAGCCGCCAGCGCCCTGATCGGCGCTGTGGTCGCGTCCCGGTAGTCGGTGGGCTCGAACTCTGGTTCCGTCGCCAACACTCCGAGCGCTCGGCCAACACGTAGTCGGCCCACGCCAGATCGGCCTGAACCGAGTGCTGCATCGACGCAGTGCGATAGTCAGCGGATCGCCAACCCTGACGCTCGCGGATCGTCCGGTCCGACAGTGATCTCGGCGCGCGCGTGGACTATCGCAACGCCATGCGAAAGCACGAGTGCGCCGCTTCACTCAAGGTTCGTGCCGCCGGCGTCCAGTCGCAGACGTTTGGGCCACTCGCTGGTGCTCGTGGCCCAACGACACGCGGTCGCCAGCCAGCGTGCGGTCGAGCTGGATGGAGCCGGGGCGTCGGGGAGCAGCCAGCCGCCCTGTGATTTCCGGCTCAGGGCGGCCTGATCCCGCGAACAGCGCAGTCACCCGGGGTCGTCCATGAACCCTATTCGATAGGCGAGCGCGACGGCCTGAGCGCGGTCGCGCAGGCGGAGCTTCGTGAGGATGTGGGTGACGTGCGTCTTGAGGGTCGCCTCGCTGAGGAAGAGGTCGGCGGCGATCTCGGAGTTCGATCGGCCCTCGGCGAGAGGGCGCAGCACCTCGAGCTCGCGCTGTGACAGCTCGGCGAGGGCCGGAGGCGTACCACCGGATCGCGTGTCGTCGTCAGAGGACGTGATCCAAGGGAACCTCGACCTCCTGGAAACCGTGGCGAGGCTGCCGCTCGCGCCAGCCCGCCTGCCGGTACAGGTACGGGGCGAGGTACAGGCCGGCGATCTTGCTAGGCGGCCACCACAACGCGGCGCCGGTGCTCGTGCCTTCGCCCTCGCCGCCGCCGATGGCGCTGCGCAGGAACCGATCCTCGTCGCCGGTGAACAGTCTCCCTCGGAGCACGGGCCTAAAGGGGCGCGGTGCCAGCGAGCCGCCCAGCGCCGCGGCGACTGATCGGGCCACGGTGTCGGCCTGCTGCGCGGCCAGCCCGCCCTGCTTGACGGGGAAGGTCGTTGCGTCGCCCGCGGCGAACACGCACGGCAGGCCGGTGACCGCCCCGAAGCGGTCGGTCGGGATGAAGCCTGCGCGATCGGCCGGAACGCCCGCGATCGTCGGTCCGCGCAGCACGGGTAGCGCGATCGCCGCGTCGATCTCCAGCGTGCGGCCGCGCGGTTTGAGCCGGATGACGCCCGGCTGGACGTCGGCGTACGAGCTTCCGATGAAGCGGACGCCGGCAGCGTCCATGAGACCGGTGACGGCTGCGCTCACCCCCGTTCCGAAGATCGCCAGCGGCCGCTGCTCGGGCGTGACCAGCGACAGGTGGGCGTCGTCAATTCCGCGCGCGATGAAGTCACGCGCGGTCATCAGCGCGAGCTCGTAGAGCGGGAGCGACCATGCGACGTCCGGCGGGACCACGAACGCCACGTCCTTGAGGCGACCGTCCGCCAGATCGATCAACAGCTCGTGCAGCGCGCCATGTAAGCGGTCCGCACCGAAGGTGATGGCATGCTCATAGGCGGGCTCTCGCCGCGCGCCCGGCGCTAGCACGAGCGCATCGAAGTCGAGCACGGCGCCCGACGAACAGATCGCCTGGCGCTGCTCACCGCGGACCTCCACGACCGCGTCGATGACGAGCTCGGCGCCGAAGTCCCCGACTACGCGGGACAGCGGGTAGCGTTGTGGGGTGCCGAGCGCGAACGGCTCGACGACCTGCAGCGGACGGTACGTGAAGACGTCGTCGGCGGACGCGAGCTGGATCCGAAGGTCGGGACCTCCGACGTCGCGGAGCGCTATCAGGCACTCGAGCGCGGCCACGCCGCCGCCGACGATCACGACTCGCCCCTTCGACATCCGGGACGGCATCGGTGGAGACGTCGCCGGCTGCGGATCGTCCGCGCCGAGGAACGGGTCGCTTCGGTGCTCGAGCGCGGCGAGCGCCGCCGGCCACTCACCGCCGGCAACCTCGATGCTGCCGTCCGGGCGCCGCGCACCTGCCGTGAGCATGTGATCGAAGTCGTCGGACCCCTGAGCGCCGGTGACGACGAGCGTCGGGATCAGGGCGGCGTCCGCGACCCGCGCGAGCAAGTGCGACGCGAGCGGCCCGCGCGCGTAGCTCCGTGAGACCGTGAGTTGCACTGCCGCGCGGGAACCGCAGAGCCGCTCCCACGCGGCGTGACCGATGATCCGCCCGCGCCACGGGAGATCGGCGACGAGCGTGCCTTGCTCGCCCGCCTGCTCTCCCCCGGCGGCCCTGATCCGCATCGCTTCGGGCGAAGCCAGCAGAGACAACACCGCTGGCTCGTCGTCGGGCCGCAGTGCGCGGATGCGCACGATCGGGCCTGCGGGCGGCTGGACGTCCTCGTTCGTGTCGGCGGATGTGGGCGGATGGTTACGCATGGGCGCCCTCTCGATTCCACCGGCCGCTCGCCGTCCTGGCATCCGGTATGACTACAAGACACGCTCAGTAGTCCTCACTGCGCCGGTGGCCGGCGCGCGCGGATGCCCGGCGACCGCACGCCGACAAGCTGGGGTCATGAGCTTCCGCCAGCTCATCGCGGCCTTCGACGGCTCACCGCCGGCCGAGGACGCGCTCGCGCTGGCGCTCCGCCTCCGGGGCACGGATGACGCGCTCACGCTGGTCGTGCTGGGAACCACGATCGCCAAGACGGCCGATGCCGGCTTCGGCGAGATCGGCATGTTCCCGCAGCGTCGGCGCGCGCGCCCGCGATGTGGGCGGCATCTTCGGCGGCCCATCAAGGATCACGCGCTCGGCGCATCCCTCCGCCGAGCGACTTCGAGCCGGCGTCCCAACCCGGGGCGCGGCCACGCGTTGGAGGCCGAACGAGCCGAGCTAGCAGGCCGGCGGTCGCGTTCAGCCAGGCGATGATCGAGTTCGAGTCCCACAGCTCGCCCGCCCAGAGCTCGTCTCGTCCCTACACCGGCGTGGGCACCGGCGCGCGACCAGCGGGACGCTGCTCAGAAGACGCGGCCCGCCAACCGCCCAGTCGAGGTCCGGAATCGATCCACCACGCCAGCACCGGATCTCGTAGCTGAGCCGTCCCGGCTTTCACGGAGAGATCGAGGCTAGGAACCGCGCCCTCATAGCCCGCCACTCGAGTGCGTGCCTCACCCGCGACGTTCCACAGCGCTTGACCGCCGCAGCCCACAGAAGCCGGCCCGAGCACTGAGCCGTCGCCCCCGCGATCCGGGTGCACGCTCTCGGTGTGCCTTACTGACGTCAGATAGTCACCTTCGGCGAACGCCGGCCTCGTCCGCACCAATGGCGGCGACCACTTTGGCCGGGGGCGCGCGGGCGCTTGCTGGCGACGTTGACTTCGGCTGCTGGCCGTGATCGGATGCGACCAGCTCATCGGTGAACCGATGAAGGGCGGAGAGGAGCGCACCGCGATGGCCGTGAACGATGATGTGGAGGTCCGCGACCGCGCGGCGGAGAAGCGACTGAAGGCGGTTGCCAAGGTCGCCGAGGTCGCGGCCGAGCGGCTCACGATCCTGAGCGAGTCCGAGGCGAGGCTGCCGAACGTGGGCGCGGAGGTGACCATGTACAAGGTGGTCGATCGCGAGAGCGGTGACAGCTGGCGCGTCGCGCTTGACGCGCGCGGGCGGCCGCAGGACGTCGACGAGCTGCTCGCTAAGGAGCAGAGCTCGGCGCGTGACCGCTTCGGGGCGATGCAGGAGGCTCTCCACGAGCTCGCCGAGTTGCGCGGCGCTGAGGACGACAGCGTGCCCGTGATGCTGCGCTACGCCACCGACGAGGAGGCGATCGACCTCGACAAGCGCGAGCTCGACGGCGCGCAGCTCTCCGCGAGGCGCTTTGCCGCTTTGGGCGAGCAGGCCCGCCGGCTGGACCGGCAGGTCGCGAGGCGAGCGCAGGCGTTGCACCGCGAGGTGTTCGAGGCGCACAAGATCGATGCGAAGGTCGCTGGGAAGGCTCGCGCCTCGGGGCCGTTCGTACGGTCACGCGTGCCGCTGAAGGCGCTCGCGGAGCTCAGCCGCGACGAGCGAATCTCGTTCATCGGGCTCGACGGCGAGCAGGAGGTGCTCGACTACCCGACGATCCCGGAGTCGCTGCCGACGACACTTACCGACACCGTCCACGGCGCCGGGTTCCGGGGAGCAGGCGTGAAGGTCGCCGTCCTCGAGTCTGGCGGGCTCTGGAAGCCAGCGGCCTGTTTCAAGATCGGCGCGACCCAGGTCTCGGGCTTGGCCGCGAACGACCACATGACGAAGAGCGTCGGGATCATCGGCAACCGCTACTCGGCCGGCGGTTGCACAGGGTCATGGCAAGGCTACGCGCCGGACGCGAGCGTGCTGCTGGCCAACGAGTCGGACTACCAGGACCGCTATGACTGGGCTCGCGGCCAAGGCGTCAACGTGGTCACCATGAGCTGGCATTTCGGCACCGAGGAGTCGAGCGGCGCGCTTCACAGCCGGGACGTGTACTTCGACTACTGGGTGACGCGCTACCCCTACCCGAGCGTGTTCACGTCCGCCGGCAACGAGGCCGCGTCGGACGCGTTCGCCTCAGGGAAGGGCTACAACTTCCTCGGCGTCGGGAACGTCGTCAACGACGGCGACGGCAACCGCTGCAACGACGTGATCTCGAGCGACAGCTCGCGTAAGAACCCGACCAGTCCGCACTCGGATCACGAGGTCCCCGGAATCGCGGCCCCGGGCAGCCGTCACGACCTGCTCGGCTCGAGCTTCGGCGGCACGAGCTGCGCGACGCCGGTCACGGCTGCGATCAGCGCGCTGTTGATGAGCGCGAACACCAGCCTGAAGATCTGGCCGGAGGCGATCCGCGCGATTCTGCTGGCGACAGCCAACTACCAGCGCGCCGACGGGGCCGACTACTCGAAGTACGCGGACGGAGCCGACGGCACCGGGCTCGTCAACTCCTACTACGCGAGACCCACCGCGAGCAACCGCGAGAGCGGCACGACACCGCAATTCCGGGCCCATGACTACGGGCTCATGACCGCCTCCGACTTCAGGGGCGGGATGTTCACCAAAGAGTGGAAGGCGCAGACCTACAGCTCGCGCTCGCGCATCCGCGTGGCGCTGACGTGGAACAGCAAGGTCGCGGCGAGCGGCGGGGTGCCGTCGAGCAGCGTGCTGAACGCCGACCTCGACCTCTGGGTCTACGACCCCGACGGGCACCTGATCGCGGCGTCGACGACGTGGGACAACAGCTGGGAGTTCGTCGAGTTCACGCCGTCGAAGACCGGCGTCTACACAATCAAGGTGCGTGGCTACAGCGTCCCGTCGGACTTCTCGAGCTGGTACGGGGTGGCGTGGACGACGCATTACGATCTGTGCTGATGGGGTAACGCTCGAACAGGTCGCAGCCGCGACCGGCAGGCCCGTCGAGCGCCTGACCGAGCTCGACCGCCGCCGCCTGCGCTTCGGCTTTCTGCCCGGGTCCTACGAGACGGTCGTGGTGCGCGACCAGGAGACCGGTGAGACGCTCGAGGTTACCCTTGACGCCGCGTCGGGACGGCCGGTGGAGCCGGCCGAACTCGTCCGGCGCGACCGACAGCTCGCCGCGCGCCATGCGCACGCACTCTCACCGGCGCTCCGCGATCTCGCGCTGCGGCACCCGGACCTCACGGACGTCCGCGTCACGGTTGCGCGGGTCGGTGACGCGGAGCCCACACCGCTGCGCGCGGACATGCGCGAGATCATCGCGATCGCCCAAGACCCCGGCGTAGACCGCATAGAGCTGCTCGAGGATCCCGAGATCCTGGACTGATCCGCAGCGCGCAAGCCGACAGGCCTTCGCGCGCGTGGCGCGTAACCACTATCTGTCGTATCTAAGGCACACCAAAGACTCGGCTGCCGTAGGCAAGAAGGTCTGGATGCGCAACGGCAACCCGTACTGGTGACGCCAGCGGTGACGGTCCGCGACGTCTCCCTGCGCGGCTAGGGAGGATGCCCGCGGCCCCGAGGCGTACGACGGGCCGCTTCCCGCGGCCCGTCGCTGCGAGAACCCGGAGCGGGGGATTGCCGACTCGACGGGCCTCTCCCTAATGGGGCTACCCGGGCAATTGATCCCCAAGCGTTGAAAGATCCCGAGCACCACCGTCCCACTGACGGCGCGGATTGTCATCCTGGCGCCTTCAGGCGCCGGGGCCGCGGTATATGGCGGCGTCGCGCGCCAGTGAGCGTCGCGGCGGGTCGGTGGCTTACAGCTCCGCGCCAGCGGCGTGCCGCGCGAGCCATGGGGTGAGCTCCTGGGCCGGGATAGGTGGAGCGAGGAGCTCCCCCTGCGCCTCGTCGCATCCGCATTCCACGAGGCGGCCCCAGGCCTGCTGCGTGGCGACGCCCTCGGCGACCACGTGCAGACCGAGCCGGTGCCCCAGGTCGACCGTCGAGCGAACGATCGCCCAGTCGGCGGGGTTCGTCATTAGCTCGAGCACGAACGAGCGATCGATCTTCAACTCGTCGAGCCGCAGGTTCTTGAGGTGCGCGAGTGACGACTGGCCGACGCCGAAGTCATCGAGCGCCAGGCGCACACCGAGGGCACGCAGTCGCTCCAGGACATCCAGAGTCCGCTCCGGGTCGGCCACGATCGCATCTTCCGACACCTCGAGCGTCAAGAGCTCTGCCGAGAAGGCGCGCCGCTCGAGTGCCCGCGCGACCTCCACGGGAAGGCCGAGGTCGAGAAGATCGGCCGGCCCAAGATTCACGGCGACAGCGAGCTCAGGTTCTCCGGTCAGCGAACCGATCTCTGAGAGTGCGCGGTCCAGCACGAACGCCGTCAGTGCGCGGGTCAACCCGCTCTGCTCGGCCAGCGGGAGGAAGTGTCCCGGCGTGAGCAGACCATGTCGTGGGTGTTCCCAGCGGACGAGCGCCTCCACGCCGCGCACGACGCCGCTGGGCAGTTCGGCCTTGGGCTGATAGTGCAGTACGAGCTGGCTGTCGTCGATCGCCGCGCGCAGCTCACCGATCAGCGCCAGTCGCTCGCGGCTGTGTCGGTCGCGTGATGGCAGGTACAGCTCGTGGCCGGTCCTCATGCGCTTCGCCTCGTACATGGCCACGTCGGCTCGCTGGAGCAGTCCGATCGGATCAGGCGCGTGGTCGGGGAACAGCGCTATACCGACGCTCGCATCGACATGGACGGCGATGTCCTCGACGCGGAACGACTGCTCGAGCGCACTGCGCAGCCGCAGGCCGGCCGTGCTCGCGGCGGCCTCGTCGCCCGGCGCCAGCACCAGCGCGAACTCGTCGCCGCCCAGACGCGCGAGCGTGTCGTGCTCGCGAACCGCGCTCGCGAGTCGTGGACCGATCTGGCGCAACACCTCATCGCCCGCATGGTGTCCGAGCGTGTCGTTGAGCTCCTTGAACCCGTCGAGGTCGATCAGAAGGAGCGCCAACTCACCGCCCCGGTCGATCGCCGCTTGCAGCCGCTCGACCAGGTGACGCCGGTTTCCCAGGGTGGTCAGGTCATCGGTCAGGGCACGGGCATTCGTTGCTCGCAGCCGGTCCGTAACCGTCACCCCGGCGCGGACCATACCGGCGAGCACGGTAGCGAGAGCGAGCGCTCCCGCGGTGTCGCTCAGCATCGTGAACTGCCCGAGAGCGAGCAGCGTGAGCGCCGCGGTCGCGAACGCGATGATCGCGACCAGCACCGTCCAGCGGAACTCGGGACCAGGACCAACCCGAGGTTCGGTGCGCCAAGCCGCCGCGGCGAAGAGCGGCGCTGCCGCCGGCGCAACGTCCTCTCCAGCACCGAGGGCTATCACTCCCGCGCCGATCAGCAGCATGCTCGGGGTCGGCTGCCAGCGACTCAGCGCCAGGCCGCCAGTGACGCCACCTACCGCAAGCGCCACCTCTGTGCTGCCCCCGACCGCGACCGTCACCGCGGCCGCCGAGGTGGCTCCCATCACCGCGTCAAGGCCAGAGAGCCACGGCAGCTCGAGGAACCGGTGCAGCACGCAGAGCACAAGACCCAGCGTCGCCGCAACCACAGCCAACCGCGGCGGGAGGACCGCATCCATCCCATACACGCTGGCCGCCAGAGCGAGCGCCGCCGCCAGGGCCAGCGGTCCGGGCAGCCTGGGCACGCGAAGCACGGTCGCGGCGACACACGCCACGCTCCCTGCGACGAGCACCGCACCTGCGATGTCTGCGAGCACCTGAGTGGATTCTCCCTCAAACCCCTCGCGGCGCGGCGCCGAACATTCGATCCGGTTCCGCAGTCGGATCCGATCTACGCCACGTCAGGAGGCGATCGGCGCCCAGCGGGTTCCTAGCGTGACTTAGCGCGGCAGGTGATGTGATGGCGCAGCTGGATGGGTTCGCTCGATCGCGAGCCACCGAGTACGGGACTCGGCGCTCGTGCCAGCGACCGCGCGACGCGAGCAGTGCGACCCGAAGCCCTTGGCGCCTGGAGATCCCGGTGTGCCTTAGAGGCGTCAGATAGTCAGGTTCGGCGACGCTGCAAATAGCCCGCGGCTCGTCGCGGCCCCTTGCCAGCGCGCCGAACTCCTTGCCGCCACCGGCAGAACTGGGACGGGTAGCTTCGTCGTCGCGGACGCCGATCGCCAAGCGTCCGACAGCATCGAAGGCGTTGCCTTACTCGGGCGATATCGGCGGCTGCGGTGACGCCTGCGCTGGTCGGAAACCGCTGAGCCCGCCCGGCAGCGCGACCCTCTCGAGCTCGCCGCGCTGAACACCGGCGCGGGTGGTGTTGTAGACCAGCGGCTTGGCGATCCGCGTGACCTCGGCGATCTCGGACACCGTCACACCGGGCCGCTCGGCAATCACACCGAACACGGCCGCCTTGTTCTGGCCGCGCCTGGCGCGCGCAGCCGGCGGACCGGACGCACCGGCGGCCCGGCCTCCGCGAGCGCCCCTGCGCCGACGAGGCTGTGCGGCAGCGCGAGCCGGAGACCGCTCGCTCGACTGACCGCCGGACCGGTCAAGCGCAGCGTCGGCCGCTCGCAAGCGCTCGTATTCGACCACTGCCGGAGCGAGCTCCTTCAGCCGCGCACGAATCCCCTGCACCATCTCGTCAACCAGATCGGCCATCCATCCCTTTCGACGTGCCCACCGACACCAGCACGCCAGACTACGGATCCACGCCACCCTGCTGCTGCCGTCGGCATCCAGTCCGCCGTCGACTCCAGGCGAGAAGCGGCCTGGGCTCCCGCCTACTGGTGCACGACCATCTGCCGTACGTAAGGCACACCGCAGTTTGCCGCCGCCTGCGACACGCGTCTCCGAGCGTCCATGCGACCTCGCCGGCGTCCCTAGCGATGGGCGCCGACGTCGACGATACGCCTGCTTGACGGCATAGCGAGCGTCTGGCGGACGCCGGCCGAGGCGCTCGCATGTCGTGAAAGGCGGTCGCGCCGGAGTTGACCGCCGACGTGCCCGCTCACGTCTGGACGCGCGAGCGGCTGGGTGTGAAGCGCGAGCTAGACGCGGTACGGGAACGTGTAGACCGCGGATCGACCGCGCTGGACCCAGCCCGCGAGGCAGTAGCGGCACGTGCTCCCGTCGTCGGCAGGCGCATCGATCGTCTTCGGCGGGCGAGCTTCGACGATCTCGGCCTCGATGCTGCGGCCTTTCACGGGGCCGTCCTTGAACGTCGCGGTGATTGTCGGCCCGGTCTCGGCGACGGGCGTCGCTTGGGAGGGATTCTCGAACTCGGGCACGGCGCACGCGATTCAGGTCAATGGGCGGAAGGACGCCTCCCGCTGAGCGTACTCCTCGACCGGCTCTACAGGCTCTCGGCGAGCGCCCGGGCGACGGCGTCGCCGGCCGTGGTCACCCCGAGCTTGGCCTCCAGGCGCGCGAGCCGCTCGCGGACCGCATGAAGGCTCAGGAACAGCTCCCACGCGAGTTCGGCCTCGCCCTCGATGAGGCTGGCCGCGCGCAGCACCTCGGTCTCGCGCGCGGTCAGGCCGAGCCGGTCGAGGGCGTCGGGGCGGAAGCTCGCCACGGTCTCCTCGAGCAGCAGAGCGTGCGGATCGCCAGGGACCAGGCAGACGGTGAGGCGCCGACCGTCGCGCTCGCTGACGAGCGGCGGGCGCGGCGGCAGCGCGAGCCACTCCGCGACCGGCCGGGGCAGCCATCCGGGATGGTCCGCGTTGCCGAAGTGCTCGGCCAGCCAACGCCCGGCGTCGGGGCTCGAGAGCTCGATCTCGCCGTCGCGGTCGAGCAGCATCACCGCCGTGCCGGGCGGCGGATCGTCAGCGAGCGCGCGGACGAGGCGCCCGCGCGCCTGCGTGGCCCGCAGCGCACCCTCCAGCCCCGGGCGGGCGATGTCGAGCACGTCGCGGTCGCGCTCGGAGAACCCGCGCTCGGTCCGTCCCAGCGCGGCGACGACCGCCTCGCCGCGACCGGTGCGCATGCCGATCGCGATCTCGTACTCCACGCCCGCGGCGTGCAGCAGGCCGCCGTAAAGCTCGCCGCGCGTGAGCGCGCCGGGCTCAACGACCTCCGACAACCGCAGGGCCGGGCGCCGGCGGGCCGCGTGCGCCGCGAGCAGCGGATGGTCGCCCGCGTGCCCGACGACCGCCTCGAAGGCGCCGGAAGGCTCCGCCCCGGCCGGCGTCGCCTCGTGATCGACGGCGCCCGTGGCGAGCTCGACTCGATCCCAGGTCAGCACGTCCGCGGGAACCAGCTCGGCGAGCGCCTGCAGCACGCGACGTTGCAGCTCGGCGTCCGTCCGGGCTCCTACGATCGATCGGGCGCACCCGTACGCGGCGCCCACGTCGGTGTCGGCGAGCCAGGGCATGGCGACGCCTTTGACGATACACCCGCTGGGCGGCCCTCCCTTCACGTTCCGCCGTCACCCTTCGGCGGCGCCTTGGCCTTCGGTTTCCGGTGGTCCGTCGAGTAGAACCCGGTGCCCCTGTAGCGCGGGGTGAACGGCTGAAGCACACGCTCGACCGTCTGCCCGGTCGTCGGGCAGCTGATCAGGCTGGCCTCGGTGATCCGCTGCTCGATTTCGAACGTCGAGCCGTCCGGGCGGCGGTAGACATATACGGGCACGGTGAGCCGGGATTCTTCTATGCCGGGCTGGCACGAGCGCCGGCCTGCCACTCTTCTTCCGTGGCGCGTCACCTGCCCGGAAGGGCAAGCAGGCGGGGGCACCATGCCATCTACGGGTCACGAGTTCAGCGAAACAACGCTGACCGAGCTGCCTCGCGCGCTACGAGCCCGCACCGCGCGTCACCCCGACAACCCAGGTCTCATCGCCTCCTGGCCCGGGGTGCGCGAGGACCGCATGGCCGCAGCCTGCGCCGAGCCAGCGGGGCGCCGCTGTCCGCGGGGGCCGACAAGGCGACTGGCCCCGCAGTCGATCCCGTGACCTGAGGGTGCGTTGCCTCGCCGCGCTGTAGGCGGATCGGCGTACCACCGCTCTCGGGCCGGGACTGTTGGCCGCAGGGCCAGTTCCAACTGACGTTACTCCCTGCGGGAGACGAGCGCGAGCCTTGCGCCGCTACCAGGACTGACCGTGAGCTGCTCCCCTGGTGCCAACCTCGCGTCTAGGACTAGACTCGAAGCCGTCGCCGGGAACTGTTGCTCCTCTCCGCCTTGCGACGCCGGGAACGGACGGGGCGCGGAAGGAGCCGAATGGCCCGCAAGGAAGTACGCACCGAGCACACCCGGACCGTAGGTCACGTGTCACATGAGGCGCAGGTGCGGGTCGACAAGCGTGTCGGGCAGATTCTCGCGCGCCGAGCTGCGGCGCTGCGGCAGGCGCGGCTCGCAGCCCGGCGCCTCAAGCGTTCATGACCGGGTGGGCTGCGCCACCCGCCGCATCTCGTCGGAGAGCTAGGGGGTCGGATCGCTCGTGATCGCGGAGATGGCCAGGATCTTCATCTAGCGGTCTCCAATGCGTCAGGGCGCGGATACTCGCGCCGGCACGCTACGCGCCTGGCACCTGCCCGCCTCACAGGAGTTCCTCGACCACGCCCCGCGTCGACGCGGCCCCGCGCGCGTAGACGTCGAGGGGCGGCATGTAGTCCACTCGTTCCTGGCAGGACCCGCGCGGGCTGGCCGGGGCGGACTCGCGGCGGTTGACGCTGGTCAGCCGCGGGCGTAGCGTCGGCCTGCCGCGCGCCCACCGACGACGCGGATCAACGACGGCGGAGGTCGATGATCATGCTGCGAAAGGCCCTACAGGTGACGGTCGCCACACTGATCGCGTCAGCCGTCCTAGCCGGGCCGGCGAACGCCTCTGGAGCGACGAAATCGCGGATCTGCCTGCCGGTCGCCGCCACCGGCGTCGGGCAGGACCTCGGCAATTTCACGACCACCGCGACGATCTCCAGCCACGGCCTGCCGCTCGGCACGACCGACGCCACGTTCGCGCCCACAGGCGGCGACGCGACCACGGTCACGTTCACCGGACCGATCGTGTTCACCACCCGGATCGGCGCACTCACCGCGCAGGTCGACGGTACGTTCAACACCGCGACCGGCGCGTTCCTCTCTCAGTCGACCAGCGTGCGCGGCACGGGCGAATTCACCGGAGTCACCGGTGACCTGACGTTCGTCGGCGCGGAGAACCTCCAGACCGGCGCATTCACAGAGAGGATCACGGGGCGCCTCTGCCCTCGCTTCCCGCACTGAGACGGGCCGCGATATCGCGCAAAGGACAAGCGGCGGCAGTCCGGGGCGCCACGATCGCCGGACGACGGCGTCGCCGCTAGACACAAGACAAGCGTAGCCTGCCAGACCGGTAGCGGCGATAAGGGCTGGTTGCGGGAGAGGATGCGCGGCGGCCGCCTAGCGGTGCTTGATCACCATCAGGCGCACAAACGTGGCCATCGCGATCGTCGGACGGCCGTAGTCACGCGCGGCCGCCTGCCACGCCCACTCGATCGGCGCCAACCGCTCCGCGTCGACCAACAACGCGTCAAGCCGCGCCAGATCCGACGGCAGCTCCCGCACCCCCACTGGCAAGACGTCGTCGAACAGCGACTCGACCTGACCACCCACCAAACCGCAGCACCATCCCACCCCCGAAAATCGCCGCTACGCAGGCAAATCATCCCGCGACCAGCGGACAGAGCCACCATCTCAGCCGACACTATGTCCGGCGGAAGTAACTAGGCGAGGTCGGCGCCCCGGGTCCGCGTGGCGTCGCGACCCGCGCGCCAAGCGAGCGAGCGGGCGGGCGGGAGGGGCCGCTGGTGCGGCCCCTCCCTGCGCCTCGCGTCAGCCGAGCAGGTGGCTCAGGACGCGCCCCATGACGGCGTCGCGTTCCGCCTGCGTGCGGATGGCCTCGAACCCGAATCCGGCGAGGATCGAGTGCGGGGTGGTGATGGTGGCGCCGACGGGGAACCCGGCGGCGTCGGTGAACGCCCAGTCGTTGCTGTTCGCCGCGCTGCCTTCCGGCGCTCCGGACACCGTCCAGCCGCCGGTGTCGCCGCCCTCGAACGACGTCGTGCTGCTGTCCGGCAGCGTGATGTCGTCGACGAACACGCCGAGGCCCTGGGTACCCCAGTCGCTGACGTACGAGATCGACACCGTGACGGACTGGCCGGCGAACTGCGAGAGGTCGATCGACCACTCCTGCCAGCCGCCGGAGTTGCCGCTGGCGGCGTTCCACTCGCCGCCGTCACCGGTCGGCGAGCAGGTGGCGTCGGCGTTGACGGTCTGGTAGGCGTCCAGCTGCGGGTGCAACTGTGCGGCCCAGCCGGCCGGGCAGCTCTGGCCCGTGTCCTGCGACGTGTGCCCGTTGGCGTCCGGCAGTGTGGTCCACGTCCCGTCGGGCCGCTGGACCTCGACCGTCAGGTAGTCCCAATCGGGCTCCGTGTCGTACGACGTCCAGAAGGAAAGGCTGCCGCCGCCGGCCGGAACGCCGACCGGGCGCGACAACCGTTTGTAGGACACGTCGGCGATCTGCGAGTACGCGTACCCGTTGCCGGTGTGCGGGTCGAACGGCCCGCCCGGCTTGTCGAAGCGCGCCGACGGCGTGCTGTCGAACTGCGGGAACTCGTCCTTGGGCAGCACGCCGCTCGTCGCGATGAACGAGGACGTCAGCGCCTGGTTGTCGGCGCCGTCGCCGCCGTTGAGATCCCACGCCAGCCCGCTGAAGGGGTTCGAGATCCCGTTCACGGTGAACGGGTTGCCGTCGTCGTCGAGGCCGTCCCCGGCGACGGCGAGGTACCCGCCGAACCAGTACTGAAGGACGTCGTTGGTCCCGTCGCCCGAGCCGCGTAGCGCCAGGCAGCGCCGCGGCTCGAAGTCGGCCGGGGCCGGGTTGCACGGGCCGACGCCCTTCGGGTCGTACAGCTGGTTGCCGACGTTGCCGGTGTACTGCTGGCCGGCGCGATCGCCGGTGTAGAACACCTTGCCGCCCTCGTCCATGTAGGAGCGGAAGTTGAGCATCTCGTCGAGCGCCAGCCGATCGGCGTTCCCGGCGCCCCATTCGGCCTTACGGGTGACGTTGTCGTCGCCCGTGTACCAGACGACGCCGTCGTAGTGGCCGAGCACGCCGAGGTCGTCCGGCGCGGTGCGGCCCCGCGCGTCGACGTCGTAGACGTCGGCCTGTATGCCGTTGTCGGCGAGCGCGTCCAGGTAGTAGTCGAGGTAGTGCGGACCGGCCGACTGGACCGGGGAGGCCCCGGTGTAGTCCTCGGCCGCGACGACCAGGACGCGATTGCCGGACTCGGCCACCGTCTTATAGGTGAATGCGTCGCTCTTCTTGCCGCCGCCCTCGAACCAGACCTTGACGTGCTGGCCAGGCTCGGTGCCGGTGACGGTGCCGCGCATCTGGTGGTAATACACCGCGGCCGGCTTGTAGCGCTGCGCGCCGGTCCATTCCCGCGTGCGCGCGGTGTGCACTCGACCGCCGTTGATCTGGTATTTCAGCGTGACAGCGCCGAGGCTGCGCTTGGCGAGCACCTGCACGGGCTGGGGATCGCCGTAGGAGTACTTGAACGTGAAGTTCGCCCCCGGGATCCCGTCCTTGTAGTCGTCGTCGCTCTTGACATAGAGCGGCTTCGTCTTGATCCCGAGTGCCGACTTTGGGTCGTCCGGGTCGGTGGCCGAGTCGGCGACCGAGCGCGCGAACGGCAGGTTGCGCTCGAACTCCTGCTGCACGAGCTCCTCGTCGTCCGGGAACACGAAGCCGCAGTTCGGGCAGCCGGGCGAGAGCTCCGGCGTCCACGTCAGCGCGCCGCCCTCGGCGTGCCCGAAGTCGTTCTCCTCGCCGTTGGTGACGTACAGGACGTCCGAGCTCAGGCCGGGGTGGAATCCGTTGGTGACCGTGCTGGGGTCGCCGTCGTCGAAGTCCTGGATCGCCGGGTTGTCGAGGTTGCCCGAGAGCGCGTAGTAGATCGGGTCATCCATCGTCGGCGAGCCGATCTGCCAGCCCTCCGGGTAGAGCAGCCAGCGGCCGTTGGAGTGGTAGTTGACCTGGAACCTGGCCTTGGTGAGGTCGAGCAGCTTCATCATCGCCTTGGTCTCGGGCTCCGACGCCGGGGCGGGACCGCGGTAGGTGTCACTCGACTGGATCGAGGAGGAGCCCTCCTCGTCATAGCCCCAGTGCGCCGGGTAGTTCCGGTTCGGGTCGACGCCGTCGCCGACGGCGATCTTGCCGTCACCGTTGTTGTCGCGCAGGTTCTTGCGCCACAGGCGGTTGCCCTCGGTGAACGTGTACTGGTAGCCGTCCGGGTTCATCACGGGGAAGAACCACAGCTCGGTGTCCTTGAGGAGCCGCTTGATGTGCTTGTCGTTTCGCAGCCAACCGTTGATGTAGTACTTCATCAGCCGCCGGTCGATCTCGGGGGCGATCCACTCGCGCGCGTGCTGCGTGGCGCTGTAGATCACCGCCGGGCGGCGCCCGTCGGCGTGCCCGCGGGCACCCTGGGTGAGCTTGAGCGCGAGGATGTCGCGGCCCTGGTAGGTCGTGCCCAGATTGACGAGCTTTGCGATCTGCGGGTACTTGCTCGCTGTCGAGCGCAGCAGGTCGGCGTAGCCGCCTGGGCCGTCGTAGTCGCGCCAGACGGTGTAGCCGTTCTGCGCCTGCGCCTCGGCGAACTCGCGGACGGTCCTCCCGCCCCGCACGCGCGTCAGCGTGGTTTGGATGCCCTGGTCGCGCAGCTTCGCGCGCCAGGCCTTGTCGAGCACGAGGTCGACCTTGAAGCCCTTGCCCAGCGGCTTCGTCTTGGTGATGTCAACGCCCGCAGCGTGCATGCGCTGCAGCTGGTTGCCGTTGACCTTCGCGTGATACGCGTCGAGGGGGGACCCGCCCCCCTGCCCCGCTGCTGCCGTCGCGGGCAGCACGAACATGGACGCGGCCACCACAGCCGCGCCGAGCCATCGATGCATCTGAATAACCCTCCCTCACGGGTCGTAGAGGCAGGATGGTAGGGATTGATCAGCGGTCAGGTCACCAGGTCAATGGCCAGGTTTGCGGACGGTTCGGGGACTGCGCGCACCGCGCTCCGTTTCGCGGATTGCGCCTGTCAACGGGAACCGAAAGCTGCAGCGGTTTCGGGAATTGAAAAGTGCTCCATGTGATGGGGATGCGAGCCGGCGAACTGGCGCCGCTGTGATGCGAGTTCGGTTGAGCGAGCCTGCCGGGAGGGCCCTCGGGGCGGTGTCGGTGCCGCGTTCGCGCAGGCGGTGACTCTTGCCCTTGAGCGCGACCATGGTGGCGTGGTGGGACGAGGCGGTCGATGAGGGCGGCGGCGACCATCGCGTCGCCGAGAATCTCGCGCCAGACCTCGAAGCGGCGGTTGAGGTGACGATGATCGAGCCTGCTCGTAGCGTCCGGTGAACTGCCCGGCTTCGTTGGAGGCTGTCCACGAAACAGTGAACATGCCGGTCGGCGCTAGGGTCGGGTCTGGCCTACCGTGAAACTGCCCCTTGGGTGTCGTTCCTGGGACGCGTCGTCTTGCTCGAGCGCCTTGAAGTCCGCGATCAGGGCGCCTGGCGGCGACCATGGAAATCTCCCAGGCGCGAAGGCTACATCGACGAGCGCGCGAACCGCCGACCGGGCGGCGACCACCCGGACCGGCGGCGCCACTGCCCAGGCAGGCGGGCACCGGCCCGTCCGGCGGCGCAGGCCGGGCACCTGATCGGTGTGCCTTACTCATGGTAGATAGTTACCTGCGGCGACGCATACGAATGCGAGTTCGCCGACGGGCCACGTAGACGGCATTGCCCAACGCGATAGCGCTAGCGCGTCACCAGAAACCGGCCCAGTCCGACCAGCGCGAGGCCGGTCCAGAACAGCACGCCCTCGTAGCTCACGCCCAGGGCCATGAGCAACGCTCCCGCCGATGAAACAGGCGCCGGTGAGATGGTCGCGGCGAGTCACGGGCTGATCCTATCCCGGTGAGCACCCGCTCTCGCGCGTTACCGAGCGTGTGCCTGAGGCCAACCTCTCGCATCGAGACAACCGGTGCTCGTCCGGAGCGGGCACGGCTCCGACGCCGGGGTCGCACGCTCGCGTTGGCGCACGAAGCGGGAGTGAAGGCCGGGCGCGGCTGTCGCGGCGATGTCGCGCCCCCGGTGGCGTGGCGTGGACCGCGGCGGTGACTAAGCAACGGCGTCCGGGCCGCTGTGTAGCTCGGTCGCCAGGAAGCGCTCGATCGCGGCGACGACCGTGTCTGGGTCGTCGATCCACGGAAGGTGGCCTGTCCCGGGAAGTCGAACGAGGCGAAGGTTGGGGTTCGTCGCGACGAGAGCCTCGCCCTCCTCTGGTGATCCGAAGGCGTCGTGTTCGGGCCAGACGAGAAGGGTCGGTGTCGTCAACGCTCCCCAGCGCTCGCCGAGGATCAGCTCGCGTCTGTACCCAAGGCGGCGCCAATCGGCGATACAGGCAATCAAGGTCAGCATGCTCTCGACATTTCTTCGCGTGTGCGCGACGTCGACGTCGAGCAGCCGGTTGTCGACTCGCTCGGGATGCTCGACCATGAGCTGTCCGAAGAACTTGCGGCTTCCGTCCCGCGTCGCATTCGAAAACAGGTATGTGCCAAGCCGATGGCCGATGAGCGGGAGTCCGAGCGGAAGCATCAGGAGGGGCGGCCTTTGCACGATCCCGAACGGCGCGCCGACGAGTACAAGGCGCGACACGCGGCTGGGACCGTCGAGCGCGAAGGCGACGGACAACAGCGCGCCCAGTGAGTTGGCGGCCACATCGACCGTCGGCAGCTCGAGTGCATCCACGACGTCGCGCAGGAACGTGCGACCGTGGTCGAGCAGGTCCACGCCGCGATAGTCGAACGGATCGGCCAGCCCGTGGCCCGGTCGGTCGACCGCGAGCACGCGGTGGGTCTCCGCGAGAGGCGCCAGGATCGGCACCACCTCGTATGCGCCGCCCAACCCACCGTGGACGTACAGGAGCGGCGACCCGCTGCCGAGCTCGACGACTTGTGTCTCGCCCTGGGACCAGCGAATCCGGCGGACACGAGCCTCAGGCGCGAACCGGGCGAGCAGCCCAGCCTGCGCCTTCTCGAGCTCCCGATCCAGCTCTGTCTCCATGACTGCCGAGGATCGCTGCGAGCGAGGCGCGCAGCATCGGTGGGAATACCCATCCGACTACGGATTCCGGGTCTGCTCGCGCAGCACGTACGCGGCCGCCTCCGCTCGGCTCCGGAGGTCGAGCTTCGCCAGGATGTGCGCGACGTGGTGCTCGGCCGTTCGCCGGCTGATGTACAACCGCTGCGCGATCTCGGCGTTCGAGCATCCTTCTGCCAGGAGCGACAAGACCTCCGTCTCGCGCTTCGTCAGCGCGCCGTACCCCTTCGGGAAAGCCCGCGCCGGAGCTCCGAGCTCTCGGAGCACGGCCGCCGCCGCATCGGCCTCGCGGCTCGCGCCGAGACGCTCGAATGTCTCCAACGCGTGCCGCGCCTCTTCGACCGCTGCTGCCGGCGCGTGCGAGGCGAGTGCCCGAGCGAGCGCGACCCGGGCCTGCGCGGCTTCGAGGGCCAGACCGAGCCCGGAGAACATCTCCAGAGCCGCCTGGAAGTCCGCCCGCGCCTGCTGGTCTCCTCGAGCGGCTCGAACCGCGCCCCCGACGAGCCTGGCGACGGCGCGCGTGCGGTCGTCCGCGCGGTCGACCGCGAGAACGGCCAGCTGGTCAAGCGTCTCATCCGCGGCCGCGATGTCGCCGCGTGCGAGCTGAACCTCGACGAGCAGGGCGAGCACAAGCGCGCAATCCGGATCGGACGGCGGTGTGCTCTCGAGGCACAAGCGGCCGAGGTCCCCAGCCAGCGCGAGGTCGCCGCGCGCCAACGCGATCCTCGCGAGCGACCGCTTCGCGTTCGCGTGCCAGTCGAAGCCTTCGAGCAGACGTTCGGCCTCCTCGAATCGTCCCTGCCGAACGCGCAGGTCCGCGAGCCGAAGCAGCGCGAAGAGTTGGGACGCCCAGTAGCCCGCCTCGAAGATCCGGATCGCGGCCAGCAGCTCGCGCTCCGCCTCCTCCCATCGGCCGAGTGCGATCAGAATCCCGCCGTAGTGCGTCCGGCACGTCGGCGGCACAAAGTCTCCCCAGGCCACGAAGCGAGTCGCGGCCGCGAGCCACAGCTCGGCGCGCCTGACATCGGTCGCCCGTTCGCAGGCGCTCAACAACCTGCAGTAGATCTCGCCAGCGGCGCCGACACGCACCACCGCGCCCGAGGCGACCGCGGCCATCGCCTGGTCGAGCAGCCTCATTCCTTCGGTGAGGCGCCCCGCGGCGACATGCGCCTCGCCGAGCAGCGCCATGGCATCGAACTCGAGGTCACTGTCGCCGTAGCGCCTGGCAATCGCGATCGCCGCCGTCGCGAGCCTCTCGCGTTCGGATGCATCGGAGGTCCACGGAGCGCGGTCGAGCATCAGCCATCCGTGCGCTGCAGACTCTTCGACTCCCTCCAGCAGACTCTCCGCCCGCGCCATCCACCCGTTCGCGGCCGCGACATTGCCGTGCACCGACACGTGCAGGAACGCCAGCCAGCGCGCCAGCTCGGCGGCCTCGCCCCGCAGGCCACGCCGCTCGTACTCGGCAAACGCGCGCTCCTTTAGCTCAATCGCCCGCTGATGCTCGCCCCCGAACTGCAGCGCCTCTCCCAAGCCGTCGAGAATCTCCGCAGACTCGGCGAGCTCCGCAGCCTGCTCGAATACGGCCCGGGCGCGCTCCCAGTCCGCCGCACCGAGCGCCTCGCGGCCGAGGCGTAACAGCTCGTCAGCCGTCGCCGCACCCATCGCCGCGCATGTTCCCACGAGAGAGAGCTGTCGGATTGCCACGCAAGCGGGCGCCCTCGATGCTTGTCAGGGCTCTCGAGTTGAACGAGAAGCGGCGCTGAGCCCCGATCACCCACAGGCGCCGCGGGTGTGGTTGGCCGCGTTGCCAACGTACGTCATGGCTCACGGAGGGGTGGCCCGTGCTGCGAACACCGGAGCTGCTGAAGCTGCGCTGTCCGCCCTCCGACGGCGACTCCCTCCACACGAGACTGGGGGATCGAGATGATCCGGCGTGGATGATTGCCGGCGAGGTCGGCCAGGTACGTACGACTGTCGGTCTCCCCGATGAACACGCCGGCGACTTCGTCTCCGCCTGTGAGGCAGACCTTGGCCGGAAACGAGTTCTTGCTGACGACGAGCCATCCAATCACGAGATAGACGAGCACTGCACACGCCGTGCCGACCATGGCGGCGTACGCGCGGCGCGGCGCGGCGCAGCTCTCCTCGTTCGCGCGGCCTTGCGCAACACGGCTCGCCAGCATCCCGGCCGCAACCGCAGGCGCAACGATCAGCAGTCCCAGCGAGATGAGAAACTCGCGGGGCAGTTGAGGAACGGCAACGGAGGAAGGGACGCCACCGGAACCGAGTCGAAGCTGGAGCGCCAATCCTCCCGTGATGTAGACCAACGCAGCGAGCCCGACAGCGGCACCAGAGAGCTCGCTGACGGACTTGATCCAGCTCTGACCTTTAGCCTCAGGCGCCACGGCCGCGTTGTCTGACGGCGCAGGTGGCGCGCTGTCGGATTTGACGACTTGCGAGCGCCTCGGCCCGCGTCCGTCAGACGCTCGCTATGCCGGGGAGCAGGCGTATCGTCGATTTCGGCGCCCACCACTCGGGGGCCAACGAGGTCGCGACGGGGCTCGGACAAGGGTTTCGCAGCCGGCCGCAAACTGCGGTGTGCCTTACGTACGGCAGATAGTCGTACGGAGCCACGTCAACACATCGAGGCCCCCTGGCCGGCGCCGGCCGCAGCACGGATCGACATAGCGTGGCAGCACGAGACCGGCGTCCGATCACGCCGATCCGCGGATCAGACACCGGCCCCGGCGCGTCGGGTCAGGGACTCCAGGTAAACCAGCTGTCCGAGCTCTCGGACGCCGCGCAACCGCTGTCGCGGTCGCCGAAGGCGACGAGCTTGAGCGGGCGGCCTTGCGGACCTGTGGCCTCCTGGCGCCGCTCGGGGGCGGCGCCGGACGGTCCGGTGGCCCTGTTACGCGCACGTTCGCGCAGTGCGCGCAGCCCCGATTGCGCGCATGGTCGCCGCGTGGGCGGCCGCGTCGACAAGGCGCTCGTTGTGGTGCATCTTCTTGGCGTGCGTACCGGCTGCCGAGTCCACGTCGTGCCTGGGCATTGCTGAGGCTCCCGGTGCGACGACCGCGGCGGCCGCGATGGCGGAAACGACGACTCGGAGGATGCGGTGACGGCGGATCATGGCGTGCTCCTTTGTGTCGGGCGGACCCGACTTCATTGGTGGGCTTCGGAAGTGACGGGTGGGGTCCCGGCGCGGAGCGCCGGTGACTACGTGACGTGGCCGGCGCGCGGCGATCGTCCGGATCCGAACGGCGGCGGCGGCGCGTCCCGACGGCAGCGGCGAGCGCGATGGCGAAGGTGGTTGCGACGTCTCCGACGGCACCGACGGCCGCCCGGTTGGGGTCGAACCCCGATGACGTCGCGACGGAGCGCGCGACGGCCGGCGCGTGGACCCGGAGTCGACGGGAGGACGAGTGCGGTGTGGAGGTGGAGCGGCACGATTCGCACCGTCGCCGATCCCTGTTGCACCGCCCTTGCCTCACGCTCACACAGCGTGTGAGCGGGCGTAGTGTTGGCCGTGGCCATGGCGCTGCAGATCGCGATCCTCGGCTCGGTCGAGCCGCGCGTGGGCGACGCCGTTGTCGGCGTGCCGCCGGGCAAGCAACGAGCGCTGTTGACGCTGCTGGCAGTGCACGCCCCGCGCCCGGTATCGGTCGAGTCCGCGGCTGACGCGCTCTGGCCGCGCGCCGCATCCGCTGAGGCGATGCGCAGCGTGCAGGTCACGGTGTCACGTCTCCGCCGGTCGCTCGGTGCCGCCGGCTCGGCATTGGAGACGGTGACGTCCGGCTATCGCCTGGCGGTCGAGCCTGACGCGATCGACGCGCGGCGTTTCGAGACGCTCATCGGGTCCGCACGCGCGGCGCGCCTCGAGGGCGACGCAGCCACGGCGCGGCGCTTGCTCGACGATGCGCTCGGGCTGTGGCGGGGGCCGGCCCTGGCCGATGTCGCGTTCGAGTCGTTCGCTCAAGGAGAGATCGCCCGGCTCGACGAGCTGCGCCTCGCCGCCCTCGAAGAGCGCATCGACGCGCGCCTGTCGGCGGGCGAGCACCCGCTCGTCGTCGCCGAGCTGGAACAGCTGGCTGCCGAGCATCCGTCGCGCGAGCGGCTGGTCGAGCTGCTCATGCTGGCCCTGTACCGCTGCGGACGCCAGAGCGACGCGCTGGAGGTCTACACGCAGAACCGGCGACGACTGGGCGAGGAGCTCGGGCTCGAGCCCTCGTCGCGGCTGCGGCGCCTCGAGGAAGCGATTCTGCGCCAGGATCCTTCCCTCGATGCGCGCATCGCTGAGCCCATACCGCACAGACGACGACCGCGCGTGGCGGCGCCATCACTTCCGGCTCAGTTGCAGCCTCAACCCGCGATGCCGTTCGTGGGACGCGCCGCGGAGCTGGATCGGCTGGCCGCGCTGCCGGACCGGGCACGCAGCGACGGGCGGCAGATCGCGCTGGTGGGCGGCGAGCCGGGCAGCGGCAAGACGCGGTTGGCGAGGGAGTTCGCCGAGCACCTCACCTCCAGTGGGATGCATGTGCTCTACGGCGCCTGCGACCCGGCCGTTCGCACGCCCTACCAGCCGTTCTTCGAGGCACTCGAGCCGGCCGTCGCGGAGCTCGAAGCTGAGCCGGAGGCGGGCGGCCGTTACCCGGCGGCGTTGATCCGCCTGCTCCCAGACCTGCGTGTCGCGGCCGCCGATCCAACGGTGGATGCGGCGACCAAGGACCCCAATGCCGAGCGCCACGAGCTGCACACAGCGCTGACGTCGCTGCTGGCGAGGGTCGCGGGACACTCGCCGGCTGCGCTCGTGCTCGATGACCTGCAGTGGGCCGACGCATCATCACTGCTCCTCCTCCGTCACCTGGCGCGGACACTGGGCGCGACTCCGATCGTCGTGGTGGCGTTGTTCCGCGAGGGCGATGGCGATGTGCCGGAGGCGCTTGGCTCGACGCTCGCCGAGCTGCACCGGCTGGACGGTGTGTTGCGGCTCCGGTTGTGCGGGCTCGACGTCGCGCACGTCCAGGAGCTCATGAATCGCAGCGGCGACGTTGTGCCGGGTGCGGACAGCGAGCTCGCCGAGCAGCTCGTCGGGCTCACCGACGGGAACGCGTTCCTGGTCGGCGAGGTATGGCGGCACATGCTCGACCAGGACGCGGCGGCCGGACGGGCCTCGCCTGCCGGTGCCACGATCCCCGAGAGTGTCCGCGAAGTGATGGCGGCTCGCGTCGCCGGGCTGACGCCGGTGCTCGGCGAGCTCCTTGGATTGATCGCCGTGTGCCCGCGCGGCATCGCGCTTCCGGTCCTGCGCGTGGCGGCGCAGATGGACGACGAGCAGCTCCTCGGCGTGCTCGACGAGGGTCGGCGCGCCGCGATGCTCGACGAGATCAGGGCCGCCAGCGTCGTCTACCGTGTCCGCCACGAGCTGCTGCGCAGAACGGTCTACGAGCGTCTGAGCTCGTTCCGCGCCGCAGCGCTGCACTTGCGCGTGGGAGAGGCGCTCGCGACGATGCCTGAGGGCCGGCGCGACCGGATCGTCAACGAGCTCGCGTTCCACTTCCGCGCGGCGGCTCCGATTGCCGGGAACGGTCGCGCGGTGGAGTACACGCTCGACGCGGCGACGCAGGCCGAACGTTCCCTCGCCTTCGCTGAAGCGGCCGGTCGATTCGAGGAGGCGCTCGCTCTCGGTGTCCCCGACCTCGTGGCCGAGGCCGACGTGCGCTGCCAGCAGGGGATGGCGTGGCATCTCGCCGGACGGCCCGCCGAGGCGCTGGAGAGCTTCGCCGCCGCCGCCGCGGCCGCTCGCGCGTGCGGTGACGAGGCGCTGCGGGCCCGCGCGGCGATCGGCTTCGAAACGGCGTGCTGGCGCCCCGGCATCGACGACCCACGCGCAGTGGCCCTGCTGCAGGAGGTCGCCTTCGGAGATACTGCCGAACCCAGTGCGCAACACGTACGGGTCCTCGCGCACCTGAGCCGCGCCCTCGCCTATCGGGGCAACCACGCCGCGGCAGGGGCGTGGTGGTCGCAGGCGGTGGAGACGGCCCGGCTCGTGGGCGATCCGAGCTCCTTGATGGTCGCGCTGTCACACGCCGCATGGACGCGCGGCTCGCGACCGCTCGACGAGATCCTCGCCGACCTGGCCGAAGCGGATGAGCTCGCGCGCACGCTGCCGCACGACTACCTGTCCGACGTCGCCAAAGGCATGCGTGTCGCGCTGCTGATCGAGGCCTTCGAGATCGAGGAGGCACGCGCGCGAAACGCCGCGCTTCGGGACCTGTCCGACCGCGCCGGCCAGCCCTTCCTCGCCCGGGTCGTCGAGCAACACGAGGCGGTTTTCGCGCTCTGCGACGGCCGACTCGATGCGGCCGAAGCGGCGGCAAACCGCAGCGACGAGATCGCGCGGCGGACCGAGGCGGGCCCTTCGGCCGTGCACGGGATCCAGATGTTCAGCATCCGTCGCGAGCAGGGACGACTCGCCGAGATCGCGCCCTTGGTTCGCCTCATTGCGTCCGGGCAGACAGAGACCGACAATGTCTGGCGGCCGGCGCTCGCCGTGCTCCTAGCCGAGATCGGCGACGTCGACGCGGCATGCCGCGAGCTCGGCGCGCTTGTCGACGCGGGCCTCTGGGCGATCTTCCGGGGCGGGCTCGGTGCCGGCGGACTGACCTACATGGCCGATGCGTGCGCCCTTGTCGAGGATGCCGCGCTCGCCGCTCCAATCTACGAGCAGCTGCTCACCTTCGAGGGCCAGAACATGGTGGTCGGCGCCGCAGTCATGTGCTACGGCGCCGCCGATCGCATTCTCGGCGCGCTGGCGACGGTCATGCAGCGATGGGACGACGCCGAGCGTCACCTTGAGACGGCGCTCCTCCTCAACCAGCGAATGGGGTCGCCGACGTGGATCGCGCACACGCTGTACGAGCACGCCCGGCTGACGCTCCGTCGGTACCCGAAGGACTCGCAGTCAGCGCGCGAACGAGCATCCGAGGCGCTCGACGCTGCGCGGACGATCGGGCTACACGGGCTTGTCGCGCGCATCGAATCGCTGACCACGAGCCTCCGGGCCGCCACCGCCGACGACGACCTGTAGCCGCGTAGGGCCGCGGAGCACTAGCGACATCCGACCAAACGCGCATACACTGGCCCATGCCCCTCTACGTGATCGAACGTAACTACGCGGAACGGCTCGAGCCCAACGCGGAGGGCGTTCGCGAGATCGAGGACATCAACGCCGAAGAGGGAACGCGCTGGGTGTTCTCGTTCTTGACCGCCGACAAGCTCAAGTCCTACTGCGTCTACGAGGCCTCCTCGCCCGACGCCATCCTCGCCGCCGCCCGCCGCGCGGGTCTGCCGGCGGATGTGATCGTCGAGGTTGAGCGCGTCGAGGCCGCGATGTTCACCTGAACTCGCCGCCCTGCGTCTCGCGGTTGCGCTTATCAGCCGCGAACGCGTGCACCTCTTTGGTGAGCGCGAGGATCTGGTTCGACAGGGCGAACAACTCGACGTTCTGCCGGTCCTCCTCCTGCACCGTGCGCCATTCCTGGTCGACAAGTGCCTGCTGCTTCGCGGCAGCACGGTTCTGGCTGATCATCACGAACGTCGACAGGAAGATCGCCTCGAGCGAGACGATCATCGTCAGCAGCCAGTACGGGTACGACTCGATGCCGCGTCCGATCCAGCCCGGCGAACCAGATGATGTGGAAATACACGAACGCCATCGAGCCGGCGAACCGCGTGATTGCGTCGGCGAGCCGCCGAGGAACGCGAAAGGCCAGCATTTATGCGGGCCTTTCGTGTAGTCGGGCGCACAGGAGCATGCCGACGCAACGCCCGGCGGGCTCAACGCGGGGCAGCGCACGGTCGACGCAGCGCGTCCGGATCACGATCGACAGAAGTGGCTGGTCGTGCGTACCGTGACCGGACCTCCCGCAGACCGAACGGCCGCACGCACCGCGGTGCATTCGGAAGGATCACTGGCCCACCGACATCGACATTTCAGTGCATCAGAGTCGGCTCATGATTCGGCTTCCGTCGACCACGACTGCGGGCGATGCCACCGACGGCCGCCAGGGGCTGGCGAGGTGTCTGACGTCGCTCGAGGTCGATGCGAGTCCGTTACTACGCGGAACCACCCGCCCGTGACGTGTGCGACCCCACGGTTCCGATCTCGGCGGTGAGCCGATCGATGGACTCACGGTCACGACGGTTGGCAGCCTGGGCTCGGGTCTGCTCAGCGACGGTCGCAGCGACGCCTTGGATCGCGGCCAACCGCTCAGCCGCGCCGCATCGTTCGGCCACGAAGGCACACGCGCGCAGCGCCTGCAGCATCTCACTCGCCACCCACGCGTCGCCAGCGACATAGCGATTGATCTGCAGCATCGCGTCGAGGTACTCCTCGAACCCGCGTTGCGGGACGATCACGGTGAGCTCGTGCTCAGGGAAGCGACGGACCGACGGCGGCTGCGCACGCTCCGTGATACGCACGAGGATCGAGCGCAGGTAGCCGATGCAGGTGATCGCCGTCATCGGGTCGTTGACTCCTGGCGACACGGCCTTCAGCGCGATGTCGGCGAGCTGGCGCACGCCGAAGTCCACGTCCTGCTCGAGATCACGCTCGGCGGCGATCGAGACCGCGTCTCGTATCGAGCCTTCACAGTCGCGTGCGGACTCAGCCGGCCAGACCTCGGCGATCGGCATGTCGACGCTGACGAAGTCGCCTGGGCGCACGAGGACGGCCAGGCGGTCGACGTGTCCGGCGAGCGCGCCGACCAAGTCGTCGATCCCGACGCGCTGTACGTAGCCGGGTCGCGACGGTGGGATATGGCTGGATGGCTCGGACCGCCACGACTCCAGCGACACGCCGACCCGCACGTCCTCGACCGGCTCACCGTAGTCCTCCGGATAGAGCACATCGGTCCGCGCGAGCGTGTCATGAGCGATGTCGGCCGTCACGTGCGAGACCTGGACCATGCGCGACACGTGATTGAGGAACACGATCAGCAATACGACGGCCGCGATGCCCAGTAGCGAGGCGAGCGTGACGCTCAGCCGGGGCACGAAGTCAGCGTCGCCGAATGAGCCAACGGCGCGCAGAACGAGGATCGCGTACACGAACGTGCCGATGAACGTGCCGATCGTGATCTGTGTCACACGATCGCCGAAGTACGTCCGCAGCACCCTGGGGCTGAACTGGCTGGACGCCAGCTGGAGCACCACCATCGTGATCGAGAACGTGAGCCCTGCGACCGTGATGAGCGAGCCCGCGATGACCGACAGCACGGTCCGGGCGGCCGAAGTGTCGCCCTTGAACACCACCTGCACACCGGTGAGGTCGATCCGTCCGTCGATCTCGACGACCACGATTCCCAGGACTGCGAACGCGGCCACGATGACCCCAGGGACGAACCCGAGGCTCTGCGCGGTGTTCAGCCAGAGGTTCTTGGCGCGGTTCAGCATGGCGAGCATCATGGCGCTCTGGATCGAGGACGTCACGCGGCTGACGTTTCTCAGGTCGAGCCCGCCGAAGCGGGTCAGCCTCCGCTGTATCCGCCGAGAGTCGAGACGTCCGTGAAGTCTTTCGTGATCATCGCCCTGTTCGTCTGCTCGCTCGCCGCCTGCGGCGAGGACCAGACCGGGTCGTCGGCCGACGCGGATCAGATCGCGAGCCAGCTGGCGCAGAAGACGCAGTCGCTCTCGGAGCAGGTGGCCGACGCGAGCCAGACGCTCGCCGACGACCCCGATCGCGCCGACGAGGCCCGCGACCGCTTGCGCGACCTGCAAGGCCAGGCGAAGAAGCTGACCGACCAGGCGAAGGACCTCCCGGAGTCAGCGGACGCCAGGGCGCAATTGCAGGAGGCCACCGAAAGGATCGGCGACGCGGCCGGCAAGCTCGCGGATGCCGATCCGGGATCCCGTGACGAAGCGCTCGATCAGATCGAGCAGGCCAAGGGCCGCATCGGCGAGGCCGCCGATCGCCTGGCGGACAAGCTGCCGCCGGATGAGCGCAAGGCCCTCGATGACCTGCGGGAGAAGCTGTCGTCCGCAGCCCCGTAGACACGTCTATCGTCAGGGGTGGTGTTCCGCCAGGGGCCAGTGCCGATCCTCGTGCACGGAGTACTCGACTATCTGGTCGGGCTGCTGTTGATCGCCGGTCCGTTCCTGCTCGGGTTCACGGATGACACCGCAACCGCCACGGCGGTCGGCTTGGGAGTGCTGCTACTGGTCATCGCGGGAGCGAGCGACCTCCCGACCGGTTTCGTACGGTCGATCCCCCGGGCGCTTCACGCGATTCTGGACTACGTCGTGGCGATCGCACTGCTGGCCTCGCCGTTCCTGCTCGGGTTCACCGGCGACAGCACGGCGACGCCATTCCTCATCGCCGTCGGTGTCCTGCAGCTCATGCAGACGATCGCCACCCGCTATCTCAGGCCGAAGGATCAGCGCGAGCCCCGCGCCACCGCGTAGGGCGCGGGCCGGTCGCGGCGGCGCGCGCGAGGCGGGGTTCCGAACGTGACCCGGCTCGCGCGTCGGCCCCGTCCTGCTTGGATGCCGGAGATGCCCGCTCGGCATCGCGGGCGAGAGCTGATCTGGGCGGGAACGGTCGGGCTCGTGCTCGCGGACTCCTCGGTGGTGACCCTTGCGCTGCCGGAGATCCTGCGCCGGTTCGAGACCACGGTGCTCGGCGTTTCGTGGGTGCTGACCGCGTTCAATCTGGTGCTCGCGGTCGCGGTGCTGCCGTCCGCACGACTAGCCGCCGGCCGCGGAGCGCGCGGCGCCGCCGCGGTGTGGGGCGCCGGCGTGGTCGCCTTCGCGGTCGCGTCGCTGCTGTGCGCGATCGCCCCCACGATCGCCGTGCTGATCGCAGGCCGGTGCGTGCAGGCGGTGGCCGGCGCGTGTGTAATCGCCGGAGCGATCGAGCTGCTCGCACGCAGCCGCGGCTCGCATGCAAAGGGCGCCGTAGCCTGGGGCGCCGCCGGCCTGATCGGGATCGCCGTCGGCCCGGCCGCGGGCGGCCTGCTGACTCAACTGATGAGCTGGCAGGCGATCTTCGCGTTCCAGGTTCCGGTCATCGTCGTGATCGGCGCTGCGGTGAGCCCTCCCACGACAGAGGCCGAACGCGGACGCGCAGGACGGCTGCGGCTCGGTCCAGAGCTGGGGCTCGGACTGCTCTCGGCGGGTCTGGCCGGCGCGCTGTTCCTGCTGGTGATCATGCTCACCGAGGGTTGGGGCTACTCGCCGCTCGCGGCGGCCCTGATCGTCTCGGCGATGCCGGTCGCGACGATCGCCGCGCGGCGGCTCACTCGCGGGCTCGCACAGAGCACGGCCGTGATGGCCTCAGGCGCGATCGTGCTCGCCGGCGGCCTGGCAGCGCTGGGTCTGGTCCCGGGCGCAGAGCCGGCGTGGACCATCGTGCCACAGGTCTTCATCGGCGTCGGGATCGCGCTCGCGCTGCCCGGGCTCACCGGGCGCGCGCTCGCGGGCGCCGACCCGTCGGGCCACCGTGCCGCGGGCACGATCGCCGCGCGCCACCTCGGGATCGTGCTCGGGCTGCTGGTCCTCACGCCGCTGTTCACGTCGCAGCTGGTCGATCAGCAACACGCTGCGGAACGCTCCGGCACGGCGCTGATCCTCGACGCCTCGCTATCGCCTCAGACCAAGATCGCGCTGGGCGCAACCGTCAGCGAGCAGATCGACCGCGCCGGCGGCCGGCTCCCCGATCTCGCGCCGGCGTTCGATGCCGTCACGCCGCCCGCGGAGGCCCGTGCGGACTACGCCCAGCTCGAGCAGCGACTCGCCGCAGAGGTCGACAAGGCCGCCACTCACGCCTTCAGCGCGGCCTTCCTGATCGCCGCCGCGCTCGCGCTGCTCGCCGTCGCGCCGATCGCCATGAGCGGCGGGGCGCCCGGCCGCCGGGGCGGCTGGGCGGTCGCGGGCGCCGCCGGTGCATCCGCCGCCCTGGCCGCCGCCTATCTCGCGCTCGGCGGCGCGCACTACGAACCGCTGCAGGTGGCCGATCCCTGCGCGCCCAGGCCGATCTCGCAGCTGCGGCAGCAGAGTGACGGGGTGCTGGAGCGGATCGCGCTCTCCACCCTCGACGGCGCCGCCTGCCGCCTGCGCGTTCCCCGCGAGGAGCTGGCCCTCGCCCTGACCAGTGAGCAGGCGCGAGCGCAGTTCGCGGCCGGGCACCGGATCTCCGACGAGGCGATCGACGACGCCGTGCGCGGCGGGCTGCGACGCGCGGTCGACGACGCCGTCCGCCTCGACATGCTCTCTTCGCTGGAGGCCTCGCTCCTGCGCCAGGGCGTGGACCGGCTGCCCGTGCCCGTCCTCATGGACGCTCTGCGCAGCAGCGCCGGCAAGAGCGTCGTCAGCTTCCTCGCGGACCTGCTCCGCGGAGGCTGACGGTCGGCTCGGTCAGGCGCGCGCGGGCGGGCGCGGCCAACTGGTCGCTCGGCCAGCTCGACCGCTCACCCACCAGCGCGATCACCGCGGGAGTCAGCACCGAGCGCACGAGGAACGCATCGATGAGCAGGCCGGCGGAGAGCACGAACGCGAGTTGGTGGAACGCGGCGAGCGGCACGAGCGCCAGCGCAGCGAATGACGCGGCGAGCACGAGCCCAGCGGCGGAGATCGCGTGCGAGGCGCCGCTTCCGGCCGCCACGATCGCCTGTCGTAGCGGCATCCGGCCCGCCTCGCTCCAGATCCGCCCGACGAGGAAGATGTTGTAGTCCGAGCCGAGCGCGATCAGCAGCACGCCGGCCGCCAGCGGCACGAAGTAGGTCAGCTCCGGCTCGCCCAGCACTCCCTGGAAGACCACGACCGCCAAGCCGAGCGCGGCCAACGGGGCGAGCGCCGCCAGGAGGACGAGATACACCGGCGCGACCAGCGCGCGCAGGTAGACCGCGAGGATCAGCACCAGTGCCAACAGGACGAGCGGCACCACGCGGAACAGATCGCTTCCGGCGGTATCGATCAACTCCCCCGTGATCGCCGTGTCGCCCGCGAACAGCGCGCGCGAGTGCGGCAGCCCGACCGCGTCGAGCAGATCGGCGATGCGCGCGTCGAGGTTCTTGAGCAGGCGCACCGCGTCAGCGCTCAGGGGATCGTGCTCCGGAATCATCACGAACCGAACCGCATCACCGCTCGGCGACACCACGACGCCGAACGGCTGGCGGCTCGGCTTCGTCGCCGGGCCGAGCACCCCCGCAACCCCAGGCTGACCGCCGAGGACCGCCTGCAAGGCGGACAGCTTGCGGCGGTGGCTCGCGATGTCGGGTCCGGTCACCACGAGCGTCGTCGGCGCGATCGTGCCCGGAGCGAACCCCTTCCCGACCTGCTCGTACGCGAGCCGGGGTTCGCTGTCGCTCGGCAGGCCGCGGATCAGCGGATTGCCGACCTTCAGCCACGCCAGGCCCGAAGCCATCGCCGCGAGCAACAGCAGGCAGACCACCGTCGTGCGCCCCGGCGCCCGCACCGCGGTCACGATCAGACGGTCCAGCCATCCGGTCGCCGCGCCAGCTCGCCTCGGCGCGTGCCGCGGGCCCGGCCACAGCAAGGCGGGCCCGACCGTCGCGAGCACGGCCGGGATGAACGTGACGGTCACGACCAGGCCGACCAGCACGGCAACCGCCATCCCCGGCCCGAACGCGCGCAGGAACCCGAGATCGGCGACCACGAGCGCTGCCGACCCGACGGCAACCGACAGACCACACACGAAGATCAGCGGCGTGAGCTCCACCGCCGTCTCGCGAGCTGCCTCGCGCGCGCCCCGCCCTTCCCGCAACCGCCGCCGGAATCGCGACATGTAGAACAGCCCATAGTCGGTGACGACCCCGAACAGCAGCGCGACCATGATCGGCTCAACCTCCGGTGGAACCGACAGCCCGATGCGCTCCCCCACCCCCGCCACGAAGCGCACCGACACCACGTACGCGACCGCGACCGTCGCCAGCGTGACCACCGGCGCCAGCACCGACCGCATATAGAGCGCCACGATCACCGCGATCAGCGCCACCGTCACAAGCTCGATCAGCGGCAGCCCGTTCTCGATCAACGCCGCCTGCTCCGCGCGAGCGGGTATCGCACCGGTGATCCCCACGAACCTCCCCGCCGGCGCCTGCAGCGCCGCCGCGTACCGCCGCGCGGAATCCACGCGCGCGTTCTGGTTGACGTCGAGCTCGAACAGCAGCGAGCTCACCGCCGTCGTCCCCCGCTCACGCGCGAATGCCAAGCCGGGCAGCGAGTTCGCAACGCCATACGCACCGGCCGCGTGAACGCCCGGCACCCGGTGCTTATTCACGTCGTTGATCAGCTCGGCCGTCGCTGCCACGCGGTCGGCGCCCAGACCGCCGGCGTCGCGTTCGACCACGACCGTACGACTCGCGAGCGGAAACCGGAAGCTCGTCGCCGACAGCTTCTCCGCCTCCAGCGCACGCGAGTCCGCCGGCACCAGCTGACCCAGCGCCCCGGTCTGCGCCTCCCGCAGCGTCGGCAGCGCGAGCGTCATCACCACGGCGGCCGCGATCCATCCACCGATGATCGGGAACCGCGCCGCAACGACGACCCTGGCAAACAGCTCAACCAACCCGGCCTCCTACCGAGGTGGCTGATCCTATGCGTTGCCCACGCGCGTCGTCGTCGGACAGGCGAGCGGTGCGGTGTCTCGACACTCACGGATGACGGCGGGCTCGCCACCGTGTCAGGTACGCCCAGCCGGCGAGAACGCTCGCGCGGGCGGAGAAGACGAGGTTGATGGTGACACCGAGCCTCGGGTCGATACCGAGCGCGTCGAGCTTCTCGACCTGCGCGCTCGAGATGTCGTGCGCCAACTCCCAGGCCGTCGCGGCGACGGTGAACGGCTGGAGCGCGCAGATCGCCGGGTGCTGGCGTCGTTCGCTTGTCGCCCGACGACGCGGCGGAGGCCGCGAACCGACCCCTTCCGATAGTGAGTCCGGCGCCGGCCTGAGCCGGCGCCGGACAGGCGAGCCCGGTTCGGGGCTATGCGGTCGCGCCGGCCTTGCTGCGGTGGAGCTTCGACTTCAGCTCCTCGACCTTGGTGTGTGCGTCTTCCTTGCTCTTCTCGAGGCGCGCCTTCCGCAGCTCGGTGCGGGCTTCGTGCTCGGCCTTTCGCTGCGCCTCCTGCGCCGCGGCAATCTCCTGCTCGACCTCGAAGACCTGCCGGCGCATGACCTGGCCGCCCAGGCGCGCCATCGCGGTGTCGATCACCTCCGGGCTCTGCTCGGTGACCTGCGCCAGAACCGTGATCCGCTCCGGCTGGACCTGCTTCGAGATCTCGCCGAGGACCGAGTCGGTCGTTGCGACGTCATCGATGTCGAACAGCGATCCGACAAGCACTCCGTACGTGCCGCCGAGCAGCATGCCGACCGGGCCGCCGATGATCCCGACGAGCAGGCCGATCATGCCGCCGCTCGCGGCGCCGACGTAGGTGTCGTTCCCGACCTCGCTCTTGACGTCGACGCGACCGTCGCGTCGCGTGTGACGACGGCCGGCGCCGCGATCTTGATCTGGCCCTGCGCATCGAGTTGCTCGAGATCGGTGAGCGCCTGGTAGGCGCTCGTGTCGTGCTCCGGGTCGTCGCCGAAGGTGACGACCAGCACGTTGTCCGGGGAGAAGTAGTCGGTGCTCATGGGAGAACCTTTCGTTGAGTGGGTGTTGCCAACGACGCAAGGCTCCCGCCGACGTGTGTGAGAGGTCGTCACAAATTTTGTGTGATTGAGGCAGTTGGCCACGGCCGCGACTTGTGGGACAGTCTTTTCGCGATTGGCCCAGACTCGCCCGCAGCCTCGATCCTCAGCCGATCGGTTCGTTTCCCGGCCGGCTCTCTTGGAGCGGCTTTCAGCGGCCGCTCCGGGCACGGTGATGCTCGTCTGTGCGCCCGCGGGAAGCGGGAAGACCGTGCTCCTGCGTTCGTGGGCGGCGGAGGCGGACGCGGCCGTGGCCTGGGTCACGGTCGAGCGCGACGAGCGTGACGCGCAGCGGTTCTGGCTCGATCTGATCGACGCGCTCGCCGATGCGGCCGACGACGAGGTCATCGAGCGGGTCAGCCCAGCGCCGGGCTTGACCGGCGCGGTGGTGGTCGAGCGCCTGCTGTCCCAGCTCGAGCGGCTCGAGGAGCCGCTCGAGCTGGTGATCGACGACCTGCACGAGCTCGAATCGGATGACGCGCTCGGCTGGCTTGAGATGCTGCTGACGCGGCTGCCGACCCGGTTGCGGGTCGTGCTCGCGACGCGCGAGGAGCCGGCGCTCGGCTTGCACCGCCTGAGGCTTGCGGGCGACTTGACGGAGCTGCGCGGGCCTGAGCTGCGCTTCTCGCTAGACGAAAGCCGCGCGCTATTCCGGGCTGGCGGCATCGCGCTGTCGGATATCGGTATTGGCGCCCTGCACGAACGTACCGAGGGCTGGCCGGCGGGTCTGCGCCTGGCGGCGATCTCGCTGATCGCGCACCCCGACCCGGAGCGCTTTGTGTCCGAGTTCTCCGGCAGCGAGCGGACCGTGGCCGGCTATCTCCTCGCCGAGGTGTTGGAGCGCCAGCCGCCGGAGGCGCGTGACCTGCTCGTGCGCACTTCGATCCTCGAGCGCGTCAGCGGCCCGCTCGCCGATGTGCTTACCGGCGCCATGGGGGCCGAGGCGATCCTCCAGCGGCTCGAACACCAGAACGCCTTCGTCACCGCGCTCGACGCCGCCCGTACGTGGTTCAGCTACCAGCACCTGTTTGCGGATCTACTGCGCCTCGAACTGCGGCGTGTCGCGCCGGCGACGATCCCGTCGCTGCACCGCGCCGCGGCCGCCTGGCACGAACGTGAGGGCGACGTCGTCGAAGCCGTCCGCCACTATCAAGCAGCCGGTGACTGGGTGCCGGCTGGTCGCCTGCTGGTGGATCACTACCTCACGCTGACGATGGCCGGCCGGGGTGAGACGCTCCACGCGCTGCTCGGTGTGTTCCCGGCCGACGCCCATCTGGGCGACGGAAATCTCGCCGCTGCGCTTGCGATCGACAGCATTCTCGACGGCGCGCTCGACGAAGCCGCCGCCCAGTTGCAGGTCGCCCGTCGACTCGCGACGGCCGTGCAGGCAGGCCGACGGCGCGTCTACGACGTGTACTTGGCCGTCATCGAGGTCGAGCTCGCCCGCCGGCGCAACGATCTGCCCAAGGCTCAGGACGCCATGCGCGGACTGGAGGCAGCGCTCGGCGCTACGGCAGAGGTGAACGAGCTGCCCGTGCGGCCCGATTACTGCGGCACTCACGCTCATGAACGTGGGCATCGCGGAGCTGTGGGCCGGTCGTCCCGACGACGCACGGCAGCACCTCGAGGACGCGCTCAGCCGCACGCGCCGGATCTCGCGGCCGTTTATCGAGGTCGGTTGCCTTGCGCATCTCGCAATCGCGGCGCCGCTCACGGGGCAGTCGCTTCCCGTCGCACTTGAGCTGAGCGAACGGGCACTGGCGATCGCCGAGGAGCATGGCTGGACCAGCCAGTCGATGACGACCGGCGCGTTCGCCATGGCCGGCATCGCGCTCGTGCGGATGGGGCACTTCGAGGAAGCCGAGCGCTATCTCGCTCGCGCGGAGGAGTCGCTGCGCGCGACGCCGGACCCGGGGACCGAGCTCGTGATCGGACATGCCCGTGGGATGCTGCGCTTCGGCGAGGGTCGCCTCGCCGAGGCTCTGGCGGAGTTCGCACGCGCGCAGGGCCTGGAACGGCTGCTTGCCGGCGAGCACGCTTTCGCGGGCGACGTGCGTGGCCGGGCTCTCCAGGTGCGCGTGCGGATGGGCGACACGGAATCCGCGGAGCGTGCGCTCGCAGGTTTGAGCGCGGAACAGCGCAACCGCGCCGGGATGCGCATCGCCGTCGCGGCGTTGGAGCTCGACAAGGACGATCCGGAAGCGGCGGTCGAGGCGCTCGGGCCAGTGATCGACGGCTCCGCGCCGGCGCTGTACAAGCGCTGGGCGCGCGCCGAGGCATTGCTGCTCGATGCCACGGCCAGCGATCGTCTCGGCGACCGGCGCGCGGCGGAAGCGTCGCTTGAGGCGGCGCTCGAGCTTGCCGAGCCCGACGGCTTGATCCTGCCCTTCCTGTTCTGGCCCAACCCCGAGCTGCTCGAGCGCCACCCCAAGCACCGGAGCGCCCACGCGACGCTGATCGCGACGATCGTCGACACGCTGGCCGGGCGCGCCAGCCCCTCGGCGCGGGCCGGCGGCCGCCTTGCGCGACGAATTGAGTGACGCGGAGCTGCGCGTCGTCAGGTACCTACCGAGCAACCTGACCGCGTCGGAGATCGCGTCCGAACTGGTCGTCTCCGCCAACACCGTGCGCACGCACATGCGCCACATCTACACCAAGCTCGACGCGCACTCGCGCAGCGAGGCCGTCGCTCGCGCGCGCGAGCTGGGGCTGGTTGCACCCGGAGCCGTGCGCGGCTGAGGCTGTCCCTCCGGGGTCGACCACTTCAGCTCGAGCTCCATCCGGTCTCGGTTCGACTTCAGCTCCGCGCAGGCGCAGCTCGCGGGCCACGGGACGGTGACGCGGCGGTCGCCCCGTTCAGCTCGAGCCGCCCGCCGCGGGTGCCTGCTCAGGCGATACCGATCGCGAAAGCCGTCCGTCATCCGTGCGCTTGAAATCGCTCATGTGCCCGAGCGAGCTTGCGACCGGAAAGCCGGGGCGACGCTGACGCGCTGCGTCCGCCCCGGCTCCGAGCATCCGGGCTCTTACAGCTCGTCGGGCAGGGCACGCATCTCGAATGCGCGCACGATGTGCGTGATGCCCTGCATCAACGCCCAGATCCCGGCGAACACCAGCAGCACGTACGCCTTGTGGATGAAGAACTGCCCCGAGGCCCAGAAGGCGAGTCCCGTCATCAGGATCCCGGAGAGGAGCCCCACCCACCAGAGCGGGTTGATCGCGCGCTCCAAGAACGCGCGAACCATCCACCACACGCCGACGATGAGGAACAGAAAGCCGAGCATGTCGGCCAGGCCGGCGAAGGTGTCCGTTGGATTCGCGAAGCAGACAGCGGCAGAAATCAGAAAGAGGCCGCCGAACAGCGCCCAGGCCCAGCGCATCGGCACGTCCAGCCTCGCCAGCGCGATGTTCTCGATGCCGACGGCCAGGAACAGGACCCCGGTGAGGATGCCGACCGTGGTCACGGACGCCTGGTCGAACTGAAGGATGACCAGCGCGACGGCAACCCATGCGATGCCGGCGGCGAGCAGGCGCCGCCAGGAGACGGTCAGTTTGCGCACGCTGTCGCGCACGGACGGAATGTCGGGCGCTTCATACTGCGGTGTAGCGGCGTGTTCACTCATGATGACCTCCGTTGGTCGGTTGTTGACGCGACCGATCCTCGGGGGCATATGCGTGAGCCGTCGTCACGCGTTTTGTGTGATCGCGCCGCCCTTTCAGCTACCCCGCCGAACGCCGTCGCTCCAGGGCGGCTACCGCCATGGGCGCCACCGCCACCCCGCTGGCCATTCCTGCGATCGTGTCCGACGGGTAATGCACGCCCGTGTGGACACGCGAGTAGGCGACGAGCGAGGCAACGGCGCTGATGGGGATTGCGGCCTGCGGCCAAGCGGCGCCAACACCACTGGCGAAGGCAAAGGCGGACGCGGCATGGCCCGAGGGCCACGACGTGGAGCGCGGCATCGAGACATGGCGGGTAACCGGGACGGCATACATTTGCCTGTCGGGCCGGCGCCGGTTGCCGAGTGGCTTGAGCACCAGGTTGACGACGACCGACGTGAGAGCGATGGAAGTCAGGCCGTTCTCCGCTGCGCGGCGGCCACGCTTGCCGCCGCATGCCGAGAGCAGCGCGGAGCAGCCGAGCCACAGCTGCGAGTAGTTCGCGGCTCGCGAGAGCCGGCGGAGCACCACGTCCATCGCCGGGGTCGGCGTTGCCGCTATCGCCGCGTACACGGCGGCGTCGAGCCTGTTGAGCTCATGAATCCACTCGGAAGTGGGCGCAGCGCGCCTGTCGGCCGGAGACGTCATGACCTGCTGGTGGGTTGGGTACGCGCCGAGGCCTCACGGCAGCCCGTACTCTTCATCAATCCGAGGTCCGGTGGTGGTCGGGCTGGGCGGGCTGGGCTTGTCAAGGCCGCTCGGGAACGGGGGATCGAGCCTATCGTCCTCCAGCCGGGTGACGAACTCGGCGCCCTCGCCGCCGAGGCGGCGGCAGGTGGCGCCGACCTGCTGGGCATGGCCGGCGGAGATGGATCGCTGTCGGTAGTGGCGTCCGCCGCGACCGCACATGGAGTCCCGTTCGTATGTGTTCCCGCAGGGACCCGGAACCACTTCGCCCGCGACCTCGGCCTGGACCCGGACGACCTCGTCGGAGCGCTCGACGCGTTCGGCGATGCGCTCGAGGGGTCGATCGACCTCGGTGAGGTGAACGGTCGCCCGTTTCTCAACAATGTTTCGCTCGGCGTCTACGGGGCGGCCGTGCAGCGGGAGAGCTATCGCGATGCGAAGGCGCGGACGCTGTTAGAAACCGTGGCTGAGGTGCTGGGTCCCAGCGCGGACCTGCCCGGCATGCGACTCGTGGACGACCTGGGTGTCGTCCACACCGACCCGGCGGTCGTCCTGGTGTCGAACAACCCCTACGCGCGCCATCGTCGGGGGAGAAGCGGGCTCCGTCCGGCGCTCGACAGCGGTCTGCTCGGAGTCCGCGTGCTCTACAGACCGGGCGGTCCCCCTGGACCCCCCGGCCGTGGATGGACCGCGCGCTCCCTAGAGGTGACCGCCGACGCCACGGTGGCCGCGGGCCTGGACGGAGAGGCGATCGAGCTCGATCGCACCGTTCACTTCACCATTCGGCCGACAGCGCTGCGCGTGCGCGTCCCGCTCCGCCGCTGAAGCGCGCGTGTGCGGTCAAGATTGGCTCTGGACCGCCGATTCGGAGCCAGGTCGCAGGATTTGAACCTGCGGTCCAAAGTCGGGGAGACAGTTCACGTACCGCGTCGTAGCGCTGCTGGCGACGATTCGTGTGCGGAATCGTGTGCGGTCTCGCGAGCTTCATCGGGCAGGCGTCGTCGGGCTCGAGCCGCATCGTCGCGCTGATGATCGCGCTCAGAGCGACTCATGTCAGC
>CAVUFC010000014.1:0-644992 GCA_963740605.1 uncultured Solirubrobacteraceae bacterium
GTCCCGACCCGTCGCGCCAGCCCCACACCTCGGCCAGCAGCTGCTCGCGTGTATACACGGCGCCCGGGCGGGCGGCGAGCGTGTGCAGGAGGTCGAACTCGGTCGGCGTCAAGTGCTTCTCGTCGTCATCGACCGACACCGTGCGCGCCGCCGGATCGAGCTTGAGCACCCCGATCTCCACGGCTTCGCCGGGTGGTTCCGGGCGCCGCTCGACACGCCGCAGAACGGCGTTGATGCGGGCGACGAGCTCGCGCGGCGAGAACGGCTTGGTCATGTAGTCGTCGGCCCCGATCCCGAGGCCGACGAGCACGTCCGCCTCGTCGTCGCGCGCCGTGAGCATCACCACCGGCACCGGCCGGTCGCGCTGGATCCGCCGGCACACCTCGAGCCCGTCGAGCCCCGGCAGCATCAGGTCCAGGACCACGAGATCCGGCCGCGTTTTCGCCACCAGCGCGACGCCCGCCGGTCCATCCCCGGCGCTCTCGACGACGAACCCCTCGGCCCGCAACCGCGCCGCGATAGCGCGCGCGATCACGTCCTCGTCCTCGATCACGCAGATCAGCGGAGCGCCCACGAGTTCGAGTGTGCCACTGCCGTGTGCAAGCAGAGGGCGGTTCCCGTGCAGGTTCCGTGCAGGCTAGGTTTCGTCGGACTGACCGCGCACGCCGCGATACACTGCCGACCTCGCGCGGATGTAGCTCAGTTGGCTAGAGCGTCTGCTTGCCATGCAGAAGGTCGAGGGTTCGAGTCCCTTCATCCGCTCCTCGTTGAAACCCGCCTGCCAGGCGGGTTTCGTCGTTGTTGGGGCCGGTGCACGCACCGGTTTCTAGCTCCCAGCGGACCAACCGAGCGGACCAATCTGCAGTTGGCGCGCTCGCTCACGCGCGGTGGCTCAGGGCGCCTCTACGCGACGACTCGATGGCCGTTTTGGCCCAACCAGAGAAGGCCGGCGAGGTCGCTGACGCTCGGATCGCCCTCGTCGAGATCGCCGGCCTCGAACCGGCGAACAAACTCCTCGACGGAGAGGCCGGTACCGCGCTCGACCTCTCGCGCTAGGAACGCGCGGTACTCATCCTCGTCGAACTCCACGATCGGCGTTCCGGCTTCTGTGCGGTCTTCAGTCATGGCCGAGCTTCGTAGTCGAGCGTGATGTCGGCACCGGACGGATCGAAGTCTTCCTCCGCCGCCATCGCTCTGCCTTTGCGCTACGCCGCGGGGCGGTCGGCGGCGCGCAGCAGCTCTGCCACGACGTCGCCTGGCTTCTTCCCGCGCGCCTGGGCAATCCGCTCGAGTCGCAGAACGTCCTCGCCCTCGACGCTGATCAGAATCCGCAGCTTCGCGCCCGCATTGCCCGGATGCGACTCGACGTAACGCTCATCGATCTGCGCGAGGTCGGCGTCAAAATCGCCGGGCTGCGGATCGGGATCTGTCCACGGGTCCTTCGTCATGACCTATCAACTCAGCAGGTTACGCTCGGCTGCGGTCGCGTTCCACCCCGTCACCACGAGCCAGGTCGTCGGCTCGACTGTCCGCTCGATCACCAGTGTCAACGCGCGACCACCATCGGTTTCGCCGATCAGCAACCGGCGCCTTCCCGGCTCCGTCTCCTCGCGGGGGTTGCGCACCGTCCGGTGAAGGTTCCGCGGCACCTGTTCGACCTGCGTCGTCGAGATGCCGCGGGCGGCGAGCTTGTCGCGGGCGACTTCAGTCGTGAGCAGCTCGTGTACGAAGTCGGGCACCGTCTCATCGTGTACCGCAACAACAGGACGGACGCGAGGCCAGCTGAGCGGAACAATCCGCGTCTCTGCCACGCCCGGGTTACGGGCGCTGAGGCTGTTCTCTGTCCAGGATCGCTGCCTCGACGTGCGCGCGGATGAAGCGCACGTGCCGGCCGAGCTTCACCCGCGGGAGCGTGCCGTTGCGACCCCATTCGAGGACGGTCGAGATCGGCACCTCTAGGAGCGCGGCGACCTCGCGGGCTGTCATGAGCTCGGCGCGCGTGAGTCCGCGCGGAGTGCCGAGGCCGTCGAGCGAGAGCTGCGTCATCGCTCGATCCCGCGATCGTGCGCGAGGGCTCGCGGCCGTTCCGGCCAGCGGGCGAAGTGCTCCAGCGGGTCGATCGCACGTCCTCGAAGGCCTTCGCTCGCCAGGCGTTCAGCGCGGCTTGTCAGCAACATCCGGGCCACCGCGCTGCCGGGCTGCAGCGGCGCCGGTGCTTGGTTGAGGAACTCGCGGCTCGCGCTGACGTAGAAGCGCGCTTCGATCCTGTGGCGCGAGAGCGCGGTGTAGCCCCACTCGCGATACAGCTCGTCCGAGCCGAGCACGAAGGCGCGGTCGACGGTCGAGCCCTGCGCCAGGTGCGCCGTGAGCGCGTAGCCATGGTCGAGATGGCCGGCCCGCACGTATGCCGGCGGCAGCGTGACTCGACGACCGCCATCGAGCTCGACGGCAACCCGACCTTCTCGGATCTCCGTCACGTAGCCGGCGTCGCCATTGATGACGTCGAGCGCCCGGGCGTTCCGTCGCGTCGAGCACGCGATCGCCGACCGCGAACGCCCGAGCGTCGGTGACGACCTCGTCGTTCCCCAGCTGGCCGGCCGCCCTCAGGCGCTCCCGCGCGCGCTGGTTGAGGTTGGCGACATCGCGACGGCGGTTGGCGATCATGACCGCCCGCTCGCCGGCCGAGTGCGCGCCGAGCCAGTCGTCGACCAGGCGATCGCGCACTGCCGCTGCCGTCGGCGCAGTCACGATCCGGCCGTGCTCCTCGTACTCGCGCACGAACAGATCGAGATCGCCGTCGCGGAGCGCCGCAAGCGCCTCGCGATCCCACGGCTCGTGCTGACGCCGGACCTCGCGCAGCTCCAGCGCCCCGAGCTTGTGCGCGAGCGCTCCGAATAGGCCACCAGCTTCGATCTCTGGCAGCTGGCGGTCATCACCGACCAGCACGAGCTTGCCGTCCGCCGCCACCACGGCGTCGGACAGGCGGGCGAGCGCACGGGTCCCGACCATCGCAGCCTCGTCGACGAGCAGCACCGTCCCGGGCGCGAGCTCGAGGCCGAGATCCAGTGCGCGAGCGAGGTGGGCGATCGTCGTCGTCTCGACAGCCGCCTGGTCGCGCAGTTCGCTCGCGGCCCGCGCCGAGAGCGCACAGCCGAGCACCGGGACACCGGCTGCGGCTGCCACGCCTCGCGGGCCGCATCGAGAGCGAACGTCTTGCCGGCACCTGCGGGCGCACGCACGACGTCCACCCCACGGCCACTCTGCGTGAGCGACGCGACGAGTTCGCGCTGCTCGCCGCTCAGCGACGGACGCGCCTTGGTCGCGCTCTGCACCGCCGTCGAGTCGGCGATCGCGACACCGGCGTCCACTGCGGCGGGCTGCGGCGGCGAGAGCGTCTCGTTCGACGGCGACCAACTCGCATGTGCTGAACCGTTGCTCGCCGGCAACTGGCGCCAGGGCGACGATCGACTGACGTTGGAGAAACGCATCGACGAGCGCCTCGACGTTCGCGAGCGGCGGCTCCATCGGTGGCCGCTTCAGCGAACGCTTGAAGCACGTCGCGGCGGCTGAAAGTCGACCGCTCACGCGTCAACCCATCCGGACCCTCGAGCACAGCCGCGATCCGCTCGTAGTTCAGCCGTCGCGGCTGTCGGGGTCGCGCCCGCCGGAGCGCCCACTCGACGTGCCGCTGCGTGAGTCCATGCTCGGCGGCGCGCGAGCGCCACTCCTGCCGAAGGCGACCGATCGAGACGTTGCGCTTGGCTCGCCTTGTCTCCAGCGTCGCGATCTGCGCAGCGCGAGCCGACCGCTCCCCACGCTGAGCCATGTGCTCAAGGATCTCGCCGCGCCGTTGCGAGAAGTGCTCGATCACGCCACGCGGCACCACCTTGAGATCGGCGACACCGTTGACGACCGGCCCCCACTCGAGCCCCAGCCGTTCCGTGATCTCGGCCCGCAGCGCCGCCTGGTACAGGTAGCCGGCCGCCTTCGCATGGCGGTACAGCAGCCGCCCGTCGAGCGCGCTCCACCGCCCGTCGGGACCCCGAGCCGCATTCGCGACGACGACATGCGTGTGCAGCAACGGGTCGCCCGCACGCGACGAGCGATGCTCGAACCCCGCCGCGACGAAGCCTTCCCCGCGGTACGAGGCCTCGCCGCCAGCGCCACGCCGGACCCGGCACGCGTCGCGCTCGAGGTATCGCAGTGCCTGCTCAACCGCAGCGCCGTGCGCCGCACGAAGCTCACTGACGACCGCGCCATCCGCAATGCCAAACAGCACGCTGACGGACTTCGGGGCGCGGAACGTCAGGTCGAATCCCGCAACGGCCTTGGACTTCACTGGCTGGCGCAGCAGCTCCCCGGTCGCCGGATCCCGGCCCTCGAGCAGCCGGACGATCTGGACCTCCTGGACGTGGCCGTTCAGGCCCAGCGCATCGGCGCCGCGACCGTTCCACTGCCCCGGCGCCTCGCCTTCACCGGCGTAGTAGTCCTCCGCGCCACGCGCGACTTGGTCGACGTAGTAACGCCCGGCTCCTGGGCCTGCGGCCAGCTTTCCGATGGAGAGCACCACCAGTTAAGCCGCTGAGCGACGCCGGTGGGCCAGCTGGCGCACCTAACGGGTGCAAGTCTGTGTGCGCTGCTGCCCTTCCGCGTAGTTGACGTCGGTGGACGGTGCGAGCCCACAAGACAGGTTGACGTCGGAAGGTGACCGCGCGTCTATTCGCACAGGAATATCGAGTAATCGAGCGTCTGGACGAATGATCGATTGGGATTCGCCAGCTCGAAGCCATCATGACCGCCGCGTGTTGTCGAGGCGGGAGGCGTCGGTGCGGATTGGCTTGTTCATGGCGGTAGTTCTTGCGGGTGTGACCCTGGTGGGCGCGTCGCCCGCCAAGGCACAGAGTCTCACCGCACCGGGAGAGGCGAGCGTCGACGAGATCACGGACTTGCTCTACGCCGGCGGGACTGACCGCGGCCACGAGAAACTCCCCACTGGTGGCCACGTAATTCCCCACCCGTCCGGTTCGCGCTCGACGGTGCGGTGCTCTTGCACGCACGGTCGGGAGGACGCCCATGAAGAGCGGAAGGACGCAGGTGGAGATCATCGCCCTCTACGAGGAGTTGGGCAGCTATCGCGCGGTCGGGGCGCTGGTCGGTTGCGACCACAAGACGGTCAAGCGCTACGTCGAGGCGGCCGGCGATGCCGGGCAGTTGGCGCCGGTGCTGACGCGGTCGCGGGTGACCGACGATGTCGCCGAGGTGATCGCCGAGCGCGTCGAGCAGACGCACGCGAAGATCACGGCGCGGCGGCTGTTGCGGATCGCTCGCGCGGCGGGCTACTGCGGTTCGGAGCGCTCGCTGCGCCGCGCGGTCGCCGACGCCAAGGAGCGGTGGCGCCAAAAGCAGGCGGCCGACGGGCGCGTCTACCGGCCGTGGATCTCGGCGCCGGGCGAATGGATGCTCTGCGACTGGGGGGCGGCCGGCACGGTCCCGACGGCGGCCGGCCCGCGGAAGCTGTCGTTCTTCTCCGGGGTCATGGGCTGGTCGCGCTACCGAACGGTCAGCTTCTCCTGCAGCGAGCGTTTCGGCGCGCTGGCGGTTGGACTGGCACACAGCTTCGAGCAGGTCGGCGGGGTGCCCGGCCGGGTGCTGTTCGACAACCCCAAGACCGTCGCCACCGGCCACTTGGCAGGGGTGGCGGTGCTCAACCCTGACCTCGTTCGCCTGGCGGCGCACTACCGCTTCTCGCCCAGGACGACCGAGCGTCAGGACCCGGAGTCCAAGGGCAAGGTTGAGGCGCTCGTTCGGTTCACGAAGTCCGACCTGATCCCCTACGAGGGCTTCGGCTCGCTAGACGAGGCCAACCAGGCCGGCGCGGCGTGGTGTCAGGAGGTCAACGCCGAGATCCACTACGAGACCCGCGCCCGGCCCACTGAGCGCCTGCGGGTCGAGTTGCCGCTGCTGCGGGCGCTGCCGGCGACGCGCCCGGTCGTTGCGTGCGGCGAGCTGCGCAAGGTCGACCGGCTGGCGACGATCCGCTTCTGCTCGGCGCGCTACTCGGTCCCGCACCGCCTCGTCGGCGAGAACGTCACGGTGCAGGCCAGCGACCGCGACGTCGTGATCATGTACCTGGGTGTCCCGGTCGCCATGCACGCGCTGCTGGCACCTGGGGAGGCGTCGATCGCCGACGCGCACTACCCGACGCCGGCGCCGACCGGCGTTCGCGCGCTGCGACCCCGCACGCCGTCCGAGCACGCGTTCCTGGCGCTCGGCGACGAGGCCGAGGACTACCTGCGCGCCGCCGCGGCCGCAGGCACGGCCAGGTTGCACGAGCGTCTGGAGGAGGCGCTGGTCCTCGCGCGCACGCGCGGAGAAGACCAGGCCCGCGCGACGCTCGCGCGCGCCACGACGTTCGGGCGCTTCGCGCACGGCGACCTGGGCTCGATCGCCGACGGGCTGGCGGCGGCACCGCCGAGCGCGGTCGTCGACGCCGCACCGCTGGCGCTCGAGGGGCTGCCGAAGGTCGCGGTCCGCTCGCTAGACGACTACCGCCGCACACGCCGATGACCCAGCCCCTGGACCCCGAGCTGGAGGCCGGGCTGCGAAGGCTGCGCCTGCGCGGGATGCGCGAGCTCGCCCCCGAACTGCTGCAGACCGCCAAGACGCAGCGCTGGCCACCGGCAGAGCTGCTGGCCACGTTGGTTCGCGAGGAGCTCGCCTCGCGCGACGCGTCCAACGAGCGCGCCAGGATCAAGGCCGCAGGGTTTCCCGCTCACAAGACGCTGGACGGCTTCGACCTCAAGGCCAGTCAGCTGCCGCGGCCGACGTTCGAGTTCCTCGCCTCGCTGGAATGGCTGGATCGCAACGACAACCTCTGCCTCGCCGGCCCGGCCGGTGTCGGCAAGAGCCACCTCGCCCAAGCCCTCGGCCGCGCCGCGATCACCGCCGGCCGCAAGGTCCGCTTCTTCCCCGCCGACCAGCTCGTCGAGGCGCTCTACCGCGGCCTGGCCGACAACACCGTCGGCAAGCTCATCGAACGCCTCCTGCGCCACGATCTCGTCGTCATCGACGACCTCGGCTTCACCGCCCTGGACAGGGTCGCCGCCGACCACCTGTTCCGCTTCATCGCCGCCGCCTACGAGCAGCGCTCGATCGCGATCACGACCAACGTCGACTTCCAGAACTGGACCCAGTTCCTGCCCGACGCCGCGACCGCCACCGCGATCCTCGACCGCTTCCTCCATCACTGCCACGTGATCGCGCTTGACGGCGAGAGCTACCGCCTACGCGAAGCCCGCCAAGTCGTCACGCCCGCCTGACCACGAGCCCGGGCCGCGCCACCGACCCCCGCGGCGAGCGCGCGCCGGCGTCTCGCTCCGCTCGGCGCTTCGCGCCTTCGCTGCGCGAGACGCCAGCGGGAACCCTCCACGTCGAGAGCGCCAGCGCCCCGGGGAACTAACTGGCCACCAGTGGGGAATCTTGTTGGCCCTTGACACGGGACGACGACGACACGCCCGACGCCGAGCGATCCAGCCCTCGTCGAGGCGTGGCGCGCGAAGGAGCTCGCGCTCCGCTCGGAAGCTGGGCCATTGTCGAGCGCCGGTCCGGAACTCGAGAAGCTGCGCCGCTGGGGCAAGGTCAAGTGGGGCTTCCGGATCCTCGGCAAGGCCAGCCTGGTCGCAACCGCTGGCCAAGTCGGCTGGGAGATCGGCTCGATCATCGCCGACGAGATCTACGAAGAGGACCTCCCGGCCGCAGCCGAGCTCACGGGATGGGATCCTGCCTACAGTCAGCTCATGGCCGTGCAAAAGGGCGACTGCATCGCGTTCGTCGATACCACGCAGCCGCCGACGCTCGCAGGCATGAGCGACGCCGACGCCCGCACTGCATGCTCTGGCGGCCCGGGCCTCCCAGACAGTACCGAGGACTCGTCGAAGCTGCGTGCACCAGCAGACGGCTGGGTTCTTATCCTGCGCGAGGCCGGTGGCTTCCGCGATTACTACACGGTGCAGTTTGGCCCCGGCGCCGAGGGCCCGATCAGCGCTCGACTCAAGCCGGGTTACTCGCCGTGGAATATCCACAGCTGTAATGAGATCACCCATCCGCTGACTGCCGCCGCGCCGGCAGGGTTTCAGTTGCTCGGCGCCGTCACGCCGTCCGGAGCCCCGTGGTACGGCAACTATCAAAACACGGCTACATGCCTGCTTGAAGCCGTCTCCCCAGAGATCATCAGCGGACGGCCGTACGTCTGGTTCAAGCCCACCACCGGGGCCTCGCGACCCGTCGGACCCGGTGAGGACCCGCCGGGCCAGCCGCTCAACGGCACGGTCCCGGACCCCGGGCGCGCCGCCGTCGACCAGGCCGTCCGCGACAACCTATGCGACCCCGGTTATGAGAAGGTCGCCAATTTCATCGCGCAACAAGTCGCGTCAGCGGTCTGCGACTGGCAAGTGCAGCTCCCGGACTGCTCTGGACAGACCGTGAATCAGTGCGTCGATGCATTGGACGCTCGTGGCCTCACGAACTTCCGTGTCGCGGATGCCCCGACCGAGCAAGGCGATCCAGCAATTGCTCCGGGCGACGCCGTGGGAACTGACCCATCTAGCGGCTCGTGGGTGGATCCAAGCGACGAAGTCGTCGTCCGTCGAAACCCTCAGCCGCCAATCACCGACTCCGCCAACCCTCAAGACTCGAGTTGCGAGGTCGCGACGCGGTTCGATACCGACAAGATGGATCCATGGGAGCTCGTGCCGCCGCAATTCGTCTTCTTCGGCAAGGACGAGACAGGCGACGATGTCACCATTCCCCTCCGATATGGCAACCCCTACCAGAACTGGGGCTACCGGCACATCGCAAACGAGCACGGCTGGGACGAGACCGTTGCGGAACAGACTGCGACAGCAATCGAGGCCGATGAGAGGCGCGCTCCGGTGTCAAGCGGCGGCCCGACGGCAGCTTGCTGTACTGGCATTTCTTCGTCCATCCAGAGACGGGCGAACAGTGCACACAGCGTGTCGTCGCACGAGACAGCCCAGTCGACGGACAACCGGAGGCGCTCGGCGTAATCACGAGCTTCGCAGCCCGCGGATGGCAAGAACCGACGATATAAGCGGAGCGCTCGAACCGCGCTTGATGTGGGCGCTGGGCCTGTGGGAAGGCGATGCCTCCCCCGTCACTCTTGCGCGGTTCGCGATGCGCGTCGCAGAACTCGTTCCGCTGCATTGGCCTCTTGCTGACCAGGAATGTCGAGGCTTACTCGAGATCGCCCGCCAGACTCAGCAGGTCACGCTGGGCCCCGGAGCGCCTCCCTGGTGGGAGATCGCCGATGTCATTCACTACGTCGCTGGCCTCGCACGCGAGCACATCCCTGAACCGATCCTCGCGGGTCTTGCACGGAACGCCGCTGAAAGCCGCCCCCCCGGCGAAGAGCGCGAGCTGGCGCTACAGACGCTCCGCCGCGAGCCAACGCTCCCTCTCGCCAGCATCGTGAAGCATGGCCTATTGAGACCCCTGGCCGACGCTGGCTACGTGATCGTGTGGGATGGTGGAGCCGAGCCCCGCCCACCGCGGTAGCTGCCTGTGCACGTCTCGGCGTGTCTCGCGCCTTGCATGTATCGCCTAGGCATCGCGGGTGAGCCGCTCCGGCTTCATAGAGACCGGGTACGGAAGGCTCAGGACGGCTCCGAGAGCGATCTTGATGCGTTTCAACGCACCGAGGGACACACACTCGGATTCTCGGTATGAGAGGCCGGCGCAGCGCGAGCAATCGTATGGCCATCGTCAGTTGAACGGCTTTTCGTGGGGTACCCGCGACTTGTTTGGGCACCAGTGCCCAAACCCGAACGGATGCCCGCTATTCGCGATTGCCTGGCGCAGCACACCTGCAGCGCCACAAGTGGCTGCAAATCAGAACAATCGGCCTTGTACGGGCGGCGGCTCAGGGTCGGTTTGATTCCGCTTCACACACGAGAGGTCGACAGGCGCGAGACGCGCCGGCCGGCGCTTCGCGCCAGACTCGGCGAGAGCTCGCGTGCCTTCATGGATGGGAAGTCAGTCATCGGGGGCGACTATCCGACGCCCTCGAGGATCCGGCGCGCCTCGCCCGGCCCGAGCTGCTCGACCGCGGCTCGCAGAGCGGCCCGCGCCGCAGCGCTGCGGTCGTGCGGCGCCGCGGGCGTGAACGCTCGTGTGGCGGCGTCGGCCAGCCGCGACGCGCGGACGGCGTGGAGGTATCGCTCGGTCGTCTTGAGGTCGGCGTGGCCGAGGACGTCGCGCACGGTCACCGGGTCGAGCACACGCGTGAGAAGCGTTCCGGCGGTGTGGCGGAGGTCGTGGAACCGCAGCGGCGGCAGGCCGGCCGCGTCCCGCGCCGCGACGTAGCGCCGGCGCAGCGCCGACGGGTCGAGCCGGTCGCCGGCGACGCCGGCGAAGACGTAGTCGTCGGCGCTCGTGAAGTTCGCTCGGCGCGAGAGGCGGTCGAGCGCTCCGAGCGCCTGGTCGCCGAGCGGGACGTAGCGGATGCGGCGGCCCTTCGTCGTCCCCTCGACGTCGCCGGAGAGCGCCCGCTCGACGACGAGCACGCGCTCGGACCAGCGGACGTCGTGCCAGCGCAGCGCGACGAGCTCGCCCATGCGCAGGCCGGTGTAGGCGGCGACGCGCAGGAGCTCGGCGAGCTGCGCGTCCTCCTCGGCGCGCAGCAGCTCGCCGTCAGGCGTCGAGTACTCGTGCGGGCCGCGCCAGGCGCCGGCGGCCGCGGTCCGCGCCAGGGCCTCGATCTGCTCGACGGTGAAGACCTCGAGCCGGCGCGGAGCGTCCTCGCGGCGCTTCGCGGCCGCGGCAGCCGGATTGCCGGTCAGGCCCCAGCGCGTGACCTGCTCGGGGCGCAGCCCGAAGTTGAAGATCGCCGAGAGGACCTGGCGATGCTTGTTCACGCTGCGGGCGCCGACGCCCTCGCGCGCGTGCGCGAGAAGCAGCGCCTCGACGTGCGCCGTCGTCACCTCCGCCGCCGCGCGATTGCCGAGCGCGGACATGATGCGGCCGACCGTCTTGCCGCGGCCGCGGCGATACGGCGTGCCCGGCTCCGCGAGCATCGAGCCGTAGTCGCGCAGCGTCGACGGCTTGGCGCCCTGCACGAGCTCGAGGTGCTCGAGCCATGCGTGCGCCAACGCGCGGAAGGTCGGACCGCCGGCTGCGGCCTCGAGGGCCGCGTCCTCGGCCGCACGCGCCCGCGCCGCGGCGAGCGCAGCCTCCTCAGCCTCGATGAACGCGATGACGCGCCGGCGCGCCTGGAACTCGGTCAGCTGTCCGGCAATCGGCCGGCCTTCGCGCGGACGCCAACGACCGCCGCGATCGCGGACGACCCATGCTCCGGCTCCGAGCCGGCGACGCAGTCGTCGTGCCGTCGGCGCTCCGCCACTTCACCGCCCAGACCGGCTCGCCGGTCTTCAGCGTCTCGACGAGGAGGAAGGCGGTCGCGAGAGGGTCGTGCGGCGAGCATCGGGAGAGCCACCGTACAGACCCCTCCGGACGAGCGGACCACGAGCGGACCAACCCCTCAGAGCGGACCAGCGAGCGGACCAAAGTGTCGTGATTTTGGCTCTCTAACTGCGTTTCAGCCGCTCCAGATTTCCCATTCCAGAGCCAATCGGCGTCCGTCAAAATGTTTGCCATGCAGAAGGTCGAGGGTTCGGGTCCCTTCATCCGCTCCTCACAGGAGCCCGCCTGAACGGCGGGTTTCGCCGTTGTTGAGGCCCGATGGCGCGGCGGGCAGCTGCACCGTGACGCAGAGTCCCCCGGCGGCCCGGGAGGTAAGCGTGAGGGTTCCGTCGTGCGCCTGGGTGATGCTCTTGACGATCGCCAGTCCGAGGCCGACGCCTGCGTCGTCGGTGCGAATGCGTTTGCTGCCGCGCTGAAACGGCTCGGCGAGCATGGAAACCAACTGTGGGGTGAGCTTCTCGCCGGTGTTCTCGACGGTGAGCGCCACGCCGCTCTTGGGGTGAACGCTGGTGGTGACCCACACGGCGCCGCCTTCGGGGAGGTTGTGGACGATCGCGTTGTGCACGAGGTTCGTCGCCATCTGCAGCAGGAGCGCGGGTGAGCCGATCGTCGGGGCGACGTCGCCGGAGGTCTCGATCGTGACGCCGCGGTTCTCTGCGAAAGGGAGGAGCGTTTCGGTGGCTTCCTCGGCGATGAGCGACAGGTCGGCGTGTTCTCGGATGAAGGACCGCTGGTCGGCGCGGCTGAGCACCAGCAATGCTTCGGTGAGATCGATCGCTCGGGTATTGACGGCATGGAGGCGGTCGACGAGTTCGCCGTTGTCGTGGTTTTGATCGTTGCGAGCCACGTCGAGCAGGGTCTGCGTTATCGCCAGCGGGGTGCGCAGTTCGTGAGAGGCGTTGGCGGCGAACCTCTGCTGTTCGGCGACCTGTGCTTCGAGCCGCGCGAGCATGGCGTCGAAGGCGTCGGCGAGCTCGCGGAACTCATCGCTGCGGCCTTCAAGCCGGATTCGGTGGCCGAGCGATCCGGTCGCAGCTATGCGGGTGGCGTCTGTGATCCGCGTCAGAGGCGCGAGCATCTGGCCGGCGAGAAGCCACCCTCCCAGCAGACCGAACACGACCACGAACCCCAACATGATCGCCGCCTTCGGAGTGAAAGCGCGCAGGAGGTCGGAGCGGTTGGGAAAGGAAGGGCCGGGTCCGAATAGGACAACACGATCGGGTACGTAGCGCAGGAGGAACACCCACACCACGGCGAGCAGCAGGGCGCTGGCGAGCATGAGAAAGCCGGCGTAGCTGAGCGTGAGCTTGAGGCGGACGCTCAGCCCAGGCGCTCTATCCATGGGCCTGTCCCTCAGCCCCGGAGTCGATGCGGTACCCGGCGCCGGCCACGGTGGCGATGATCGAGGGCTCACCGAGACGCTTGCGCAGCGCCGAGACCGTGATGCGCACGGCGTTGGTGAACGGGTCCGCGTTCTGATCCCATGCCCGTTCCAGTAGCTCTTCGGCGCTGACGACACCTCCTTCGGCGGCGACGAGGACCTCGAGGACGGCAAACTGCTTCCTGGTCAGCGCGACGTACCGGCCGTCGCGGTAGACCTCGCGGCGGAACGGATCCACACGCAGCCCTGCGATCTCTCGCACCGGCGGCCGGCTGTGGGCACGCCGGCGATCGAGCGCTCTGAGGCGCAGCACGAGCTCTTGAAGCTCGAACGGCTTCGTGAGGTAGTCATCGGCGCCGAGCCCGAACCCGGTGGCCTTGTCGTCGAGGCGGTCGGCCGCGGTGAGCATCAGGATCGGCATGCCGCTGCCGGAGGCGACGATGCGTTTGGCGATCTCGTCACCGGTGGGTCCGGGAACGTCTCGGTCGAGGACGGCGATGTCGTAGGCGTTGACGCTCAGCAGCTCCAGCGCCGTGTCGCCGTCACCCGCGATGTCCGCCGCGATCGCTTCCAGGCGGAGGCCATCGCGGATGGCGTCGGCCATGTAGGGCTCGTCCTCGACGAGCAACACGCGCATGCTCCGATGCTAGAGCCGGTACATATCGTCGGCGTATCGAAAACCGCATACGTGCTGGTAACGCCCGGCTGTCGAGACTCGGGGCGTGACCTACAGCGCACCAGCACGAACCACGACCCGGCGGATTCGCATTCGCAGGATCGGCGTCAGCGGTCTGGTCGTCGCCATCGCGGCGATCGCCGCAACCCTCGGCTACCAGTCGTTGGCGTCCTCGTCGCCCATCGACCTCCCCCGCGTTGAGCACCGTGGGCTTCGCAGTGAGCACCGCGGTGCGCTCCGCGAGGCCGGCGGTGCCGTCCCCGCCGGCACGACGGTCTTCGATGGCGAGATTCCGGGTGTAGCCAACCTCGACTCCGGTCTGCTCGGTGCCCTGCGCCAGGCTGCAACCGCGGCCGCGGACGACGGTGTCGAGTTCGTCGTCGATAGCGGCTGGCGTTCTCCGGAGTACCAGGAGCAACTACTCCGTGGAGCGATCTCCAAGTACGGCTCGCAGGCGGAAGCCGCCCGATGGGTGGCCACCCCCGACCGGTCTGCTCACGTGTCGGGAGACGCGGTCGACATCGGGCCCTCCGGTGCTGCGGCATGGCTGTCGGAGCACGGCGCCGAGTATGGGCTCTGCCAGATCTACGGCAACGAGTCCTGGCACTACGAACTGCGCCCGGAGGCCATCGATCACGGCTGCCCTGCCACGTACGCCGACCCAACCCACGATCCAGGGATGCAGAGGTGAGAACACTCCGGCCGCTGGCCGTCCTGGCGATGGTCGCCGTGATCACCGCGGGCTGTGGCTCGAACGCACCTTCCGAGCCGGGCGCCGCCGGCAGCACGAAGCTCAGCGCTCGCGACAAGGCGGTGAAGTTCGCCGAGTGCATCCGGGCTCACGGCGTCAGCGACTTCCCAGACCCGGACGCGAAGAACGACTTCCGGTACGGGGTCAGTGTGAGCGTCGCGGTGTGGAAGCAGGCGACCGATGCGTGCAAGGACCTGCAGCCACCGGGCACGTTGTCCTCGAAGCGGACGCCCAAGCAGCAGTCGGCGAGCCTGAGGTTCGCCCAGTGCGTCCGCGACAACGGCGTGAAGGACTTCCCGGATCCCGTCAACGGCGAGCCTCTCGTCGACACGTACAAGATCCCATCGTCCAATCAGCCCGGCGGCATGACCATTCTCAACGCCGCGATGAAGAAGTGCGGCCACGTCTTGGGCGAGGCCGCGGGGGGCCAAGGGTGACGGGGAAGCGCTGGGCACCGGCCGCGGCGGCGGTGTTGGTCGCGGCCATCTGCGGCGTGGTCGTGACGTCGGGTGACGAGCACCGGACCGCGGCCGCCCAGGGGCCGGCGGACGACACCGTCAAGGTGGAGAAGGGCGAACTCTCGGCGATGGTCTCCCAGGGTGGGACCCTGACCTACCGGGCGCGGTCGGATGGCTCGCCCTACCCCGTGATCAACCGGGCCCGCGGTGTCTACACCAGCCTGCCCGACAGCGGGGACAAGGTCGGCTGCGGCGGGGTGCTCTATCGGGTGGACGACCGGCCGGTGGTCTTGCTGTGTGGCACGGTCCCGGCCTACCGTGCGCTGCACGTGGGCGTGAAGGGCCGGGACGTGCGCGAGCTCAACCGCAACCTGCACCAGCTCGGCTACGACACCGACGCCGATGTCCGCATCGACCCCCGCGACAGCGCTTTCACGCCCAAGACGGAGTTGGCGCTCAGGGTGTTCCAGCGCAAGAGGGGCGTTGGCGTGACCGGCGGGCTCGCGATCGACGACGCGGTTTTCCTCCCCGTGCCCGTCCGGATCGCCAAGGTCACCGGCCAGGTCGGTGGATCTGCCGGGCCGGGTGCTCCGGTGCTGAGCGCCACCTCCGCCACGCTGCAGGTGCAGGTGAACCTCGACCCGTCCCAGCAGGGTGAGGTCAGGAAGGGCGACCGGGCCCTTCTCACGCTGCCGGGCAACACGCCGGTGACGGGACGGGTCGCGGGGTTCGGACGAGTCGCCCAGACCCCGGCTGGACAAGGAAGTCAGGCGGTCATCCCGACATTTATCAGCCTCGACGACGCGGCCAGAGCGCGCGGCCTCGACCAGGCGCCGGTCGAAGTGGACATCACCACCAAGGGCGTGGACAGCGCCCTGAGCGTCCCGGTCACCGCGCTGGTCGGCAAGTCCGGCGGCGGGTTCGCCGTCGAGGTCGTGCGCGCCGGTGCGCGACGCGAGCTGGTCGCTGTGACGCTGGGCCTGTTCGACACCGGCGGCGGACGGGTCCAGGTCGAAGGCGAGCTTCGCTCAGGCGATTCAGTGGTGGTGCCGTCCATATGAGCGACGCCGTGCTGGAGCTGGACGAGGTCACCAAGGTCTACGGCGAGGAGCCTCCGGTGTTCGCCCTGCGGGGGGTGTCCTTCTCCGTCCGGCGGGGCGAGCTGGTGGCAATCGTGGGGCCTTCCGGGTCGGGCAAGTCCACGCTGCTGCACGTGATCGGGACGCTGGAGCGGCCCAGCAGTGGCGTGGTCCGGATCGGCGGGGTCGACGCGGCGGCACTGGGCGACCGCGAGTTGTCGCGCCTGCGTGCCCGGGAGATCGGGTTCGTCTTTCAGCAGTTCTTCCTGGCCGAGCACGCCACGGTCCGCGAGAACGTCGCCGACGGGATGCTTTACGCCGGCGCCCCGGCCGCCGAGCGGCACCGCCGCGCGGATGAGGCGCTCGAACGGGTCGGCCTGGCCCACCGCTCGACGTTCAAGCCGACCAAGCTCTCCGGAGGCGAGCGGCAACGGGTGGCGATCGCCCGGGCGCTCGTCGGGCGGCCGGCGATCGTCCTCGCCGACGAGCCGACCGGCAACCTCGACAGCGCCACCGGCGCGTCGATCGTGGGGCTCATCCGCGAGCTCAACGCCGCCGGCGCCACGATCCTCATGATCACCCACGACGGCGGCCTCGCCGATCAACTGCCGCGCCAGGTTCGGATGCTCGATGGCCAGGTGGTCTCCGAGAGCTCATGAGCGCGGCACGCTTGCGCCTCAACGACGCGCTGCGAGTGACCAGCGTCGGGCTGCGCGCCCGGCCGCTGCGCGCCGCGTTGTCCGCGCTCGGGATCGCGATCGGAACCGCAGCGATCGTGGCGGTCCTCGGGCTGTCCTCCTCCTCACAAGCCGGGCTGCTCGCCGAGATCGACCGGCTCGGCACGAACCTGCTCACGCTCGAGGCCGGCCAGAGCGTCACCGGGCAGCCGTCGGAGCTGCCCCTCCAAGCCCCGGCACGCATCACGCATCTGGGCGACGTCCAGCTGCTGGCGCACACCGCACTCGTGAAAGGCAAGAGCGTCTACCGGAGTCGGATGATCCCTGTGACCAACACCGGCGGCCTGCAGGTGCGCGCGACCAGCCTGAACCTGCTCACCGTGCTCAACAGCGGCCTCGCGCGCGGCGCCTGGCTCAACCCGGGGACGGCCCGCGAGCCGGTCGCCGTGCTCGGCTCGGTCGCCGCGCAACGGCTGGGCATCGACCGGATCTTCCCCGACCAACGGGTTTGGCTGGGAGGCCAGTGGTTCAACGTCGCGGGCATCCTGCAGCGCTCGCCACTGGCGCCCGACATCGACAACAGCGCCCTGATCGGCTACCCCGCCGCCCAGCGGTACCTCGGCTACGTCACCCTCGTCCAGGGCGAGCGGAAGGCCGGCCCGCCGAGCTCGATCTACGTGCGTGCCGCCACCGGTCACGAGGTCTCGGTGCAGTCGCTGCTCGCTCCGACCGCCAACCCCCAGTCGCCCGACGAGGTCAACGTCAGCCAGCCGTCCGACGTGCTCACCGCCCGGGCTGCCGCGGCCGGAGCGTTCGACAGTCTCTTTCTCGGGCTCGGAGTGGTGGCACTGATCGTGGGCGCCGTCGGCGTCGCCAACATCATGATCATCTCGGTCCTCGAACGGCGCTCGGAGATCGGCCTCCGTCGCGCCCTCGGCGCGACCAGGACCCAGATCCGGACGCAGTTCCTCGGCGAATCGATCCTGCTCGCGCTCATCGGCGGCGTCGTCGGCGTGCTGGCCGGGATCGTGGCGACCGCCGTGTACGCCAGCTCGAAGCGCTGGGCCATCGTCATCCCGGTCGAGGCCTGGACGGGCGGGATCGCCTCGGCCATCCTGATCGGGGCGTTCGCCGGCCTGATGCCGGCCGTCCGAGCGTCTCGGATGCCGCCTACCGTGGCATTGCGAACGGTATGAGCAGGTCCTCGGCGAGTTTCGCGCCGCCCCGACGTCGTTAATCTGATGACGACCGACGAGATCCTTACCCGCGCGCGTGCCGGTGACGAAGCTGCGTTCCGACAGCTGACCGACCCGTACCGGCGGGAGCTGCAGCTGCACGTCTACCGGATCGTCGGCTCGACGCACGACGCCGAGGACCTGCTGCAGGAGACGCTCCTTGCCGCCTGGCGCGGGCTCGCGGGCTTCGAGGGCCGCGCGTCGGTCCGTGCGTGGCTGTACCGGATCGCCACCAACCGCTCGCTGGACGCCCTTCGTGCGACTCGCCGCCGGCCGGGAGACGTGCTGCAGCTGGCCGACGCGCCCGAGCCGACCCGCCGTACCGAGCCGCTCTGGCTCGAGCCGTATCCCGACGTTCTGCTGGCGAGCATCCCCGACGACGCTCCCGGACCGGACGCGCGCTATGAGGCGAAGGAGGCGGTTGCGCTGGCGTTCATCGTCGGCCTGCAGCACCTCCCGCCACAGCAGCGCGCGGTGCTCGTGCTGCGCGACGTGCTCGGGTTCCGTGCCGCGGAGGTGGCGGAGATGCTCGAGACCACCGAGGCATCGACGAACAGCCTGCTTCGCCGCGCACGGGCGGCGTTCGAGGAGCGCCTCCCGGCCACCGGGCGGGAGCGGGCGCCGCTCCCGGACTCGCACCTCGAGCGGGAGGTCGTGGGCCGCTTCGCCGACGCCGTCGAGGCGGGCGACGTCGACGGCATGGTCGCCTTGCTCACCGACGACGCCTGGCTGAGCATGCCGCCCACGCCGCTCGAGTACCAGGGGCGCAGCGCGATCGGCGCGTTCCTTCAGTACCGCGAGCTCGAGCGCGGCGCGCCGCTGCGGCTGGTGCCGGCGCGCGCGAATACACAGCCCGCGTTCGAGGCCTACCTCGAGCAGGAGCGGCGCGGCTTGTTCGTCCTCACACTCGAGAGCGACCGGATCTCCGCCATCACGTGGTTCGCCCACTAGTTGTAGTTCCTGAGGAGGTTGGTTCATCCGGGCCCCTTGGAGGCTGGAGGTGTCTGACGCCACCAGTCCCAAGGAGGACACCGGATGAAGTTGCACGCTAACGCGGCCCTCAGCGTGAACAAGCGGCGGGTGCTCTACCAGCGCGTGGTGCAGCAGCAGTGGACGCTGACGAAGGCGGCCGCGGCCGCCGAAGTCAGTGTCCGCTGCGCGCCCCGTAGATCACAGCCACTTTGTCGCTCAACAACATCCGGTCCCTTTCGGTCGTGTGTTGTTGAGGCGCCGGCCGCGACGAAAACTGAGCGGCGACTTTCAGCCGAACGTGAAGACGTAGGCGCGCACGCCCGGGTCGAGGAACGTGATCTCGACGGTGCGCGGCCCCGCCTGGCGCTGGCGGACGAGCTGGAACATCCGCGGCTCGTCCACCGCTCCGTCGCCGGACGCGGAGACGTCGACACCGTGATCGTCGCCCGGCGGCTCGCCGTCGAGGCGCAGGGAGAAGCGCGCCGAGCCGCCGGCCGGCGGCGTCAGGACGAGGTTCACGTCGCGTCCCTCGAACCGGAACGTGATCGCGCCGCCGGCGGCGTCGAGCTCGGCGAACTCGTCGTCGACGGTCCAGTCGCCGCCCAGCGCCCACTGATTCAACGCCGGGCTGTCGCGCGGATCGATCCGACCCTCGCCACGCGCGTAGCCGACGTAGGTCTCCGGCGTGCGCAAGGCGCCCCAGTCGGCCGCCTCCGACAGCCCGCCGGCGTCGACGTCGACGAGATCCTCGACGATGCCCAGAAGCTTCTGGATCGCCCGCTCGGTCTCCTCATACGCTTCCTCGCCGAAGTGCGTGAAGCGGACCCGCCCACTCATGTCGACGAGGTACACGGCCGGCCAGTAGTGGTTGTCGAACGACCGCCAGATCGCGAACTCGTTGTCGATGACGACCGGATAGCCGACGTCCAGCTCGGCGACCGCGTGGCGCACGTTGTCGAGGTCGTGTTCGAACGAGAACTCGGGCGCGTGCGCGCCGACGACCACGAGCCCGCGGTCGCGATACCGCTCCGCCCACGCTCGCACGTACGGCAGCGTGCGCAGCCAGTTGACGCACGAGTACGTCCAGAAGTCGACGAGGACGACGTTCCCGCGCAGCCCGGCGGCGGTCAGCGGCTCGGAGTTGAGCCAGACCGGCGCACGATGCAATGCCGACAGCGCGTTCGGGAGGGTGGTGGACATGCGAGAACCCCGCCGCCACGATGGCGACGGGGTCTCGCGCTGTCAAGCAGGTGCCCAGGTGGGCCGCCTGCACCGCCCGACGCTAGGCTCCCGCGCATGACCCTGCGCGAGCGCCTCGCGCATGATGCGCTGGTTATCGCGCCCGGCGCCTACGACGCGCTGTCCGCGCGGCTGATCGAGCAGGCGGGCTTCGAGGCCGTCTACATGACCGGGTTCGGGGCGTCGGCGTCGCTGCTCGGGCGGCCCGACGTCGGCCTGCTGTCGTTCGCCGAGATGGTCGATCACGCGCGCCGGCTGGTGCAGGCTGTGGACGTGCCGGTGATCGCCGACGCGGACGACGGCTACGGCAACCACCTCAACGTCATGCGCACGATCCGCGAGTACGAGGCCGCCGGCGTCGCCGCGCTGCACATCGAGGATCAGGTCGCGCCCAAGCGCTGCGGGCACATGGCGGGCAAGCAGGTGATCCCGGCGGGCGAGATGGTCGAGAAGGTCCGCGCGGCGGTCGAGGCGCGCCGCGGCGACCTGGTCATCATCGCCCGCACCGACGCGCGTGCCGTCGAAGGCCTCGACGCCGCGCTGGCCCGCGCCCGCGCCTACCGCGACGCCGGCGCCGACGTGCTGTTCGTCGAGGCGCCCGTGGACGAGCGCGAGATCGAGGCGATCGCGGCCGCGTTTCCGGACACGCCGCTCGTCTTCAACGCCGTCGACGGCGGGCGCACGCCGTCGCTCCCGCTCGACCGCCTCGGCGAGCTCGGGTTCAGCCTCGTCCTGCGCCCGGTGGCGGCCCTGTTCGCCGCCGCCCGCGCGGTGCAGGAGATGCTGCGAGCCGACGAGACGACGATGCGGTTCGACGAGTTCACCGACCTGATCGGCCTGCCCGAGCTGCAAGCGCTCGAGGATCGCCTCACAGATCCGGGCGCTGCGTCGTCTTAAGGGAATGAACCGAGTCGACGCCCTGGACTGGGACGCGCTGTGTGCCCAGCTCGACGATGCAGGCCACGCGATCACGCCGCAGCTGCTCGACGCCGGCGAGTGCGACGCGCTCGAAGCGCTGTTCGACGGTGGCCGCTTCCGCAGCACGATCGACATGGCGCGCCATCGCTTCGGCGATGGTCGGTACCGCTATTTCGACTACCCGCTGCCGGACCCGATCGCGGAGCTGCGGGAGCGCTTTTACGCGCACCTCGCACCGATCGCCAACGAGCGGTCGCAGCGGCTGCGCGGCGGCAACGGCGTGTTCCCGCTCGACCACGCTGCGCTGCTCGAGCAGTGCCGCACCGCGGGCCAGGCGCGGCCGACGCCACTGATCCTGCGCTATAGCGAAGGCGACTGGAACGCCTTGCACCAGGACCTGTACGGCGACGTCTACTTCCCGTTCCAGATCCTGACCGTCCTGTCCGAGCCCGGCGTCGACTTCGAGGGTGGCGAGTTCGTGCTGATGGAGCAGCGGCCGCGCGCGCAGAGCCGGGCGCACGTGCAGCGTGATCAACCGTCGCGGAGCGCGACCATCCCGCCGAACACGCCGAGGTAGGCGGTGCCGTCGCGGCCGAGTGCGATGCCGGCGTAGTTGTTGTTGAAGCCCAGCCCACTGCCGGCGTAGACCTTCCACGCGGTCTTGCCGGTGTGCGCGTCGATCGCCGTCCAGAAGTACGGCTGGTCGAGCGCCGACGACAGCTCGCGCGTGTACGTGTAGATCAGGCCGGTCTTGGTCGAGAGCTTCGGCACGACGCTCGAGCCGCGCACGTCGCGATTGGTCCACACGCGGCGGCAGCCCTTGCCGTCGCGGCGGACGTCGATGCGCGCGAAGCCGGGCTCGGTGGCGGCGCCGGACTGCGGGCCGAACGGGTCCTGGTAGCCGTAGTTGTTCTCCACGAAGAGCGAGCGGCCGGCGGTGATCAGCGAGTTCTCGGTGGCGCTGGCGCCCTTGCTGAAGACCGGTACGCGGCAGACGACACGCTTGCCCTTCACGGCCCGCCGGTACACGACCACGTTCATCGGGTCGGCGTTGTCGGTGATCGCGACGTCGCCGCCCTTCATCAGCGTCGGCGTCGTGCCGGAGCCCGCCTCGGCCTGGCCCGGCTTGACGATCCCGGAGTTGCGGTAGCGGACCTTCCACGCCACGCGCGGCCAGCCGCGCCGCGAGACCAGCCGGTACATGCGCTTGTTGGAGACGACGTAGACGCCGCTGCGGTCGACGGCGAACGAGTTCTGGACGCTCTCGTGCAGACGCAGCAGGTTGAGCTTCCCGCCGCGGTGGCGGATGCCCACGTTGCCCTGCTTGGACACGTACCAGGTCCCGCCGCCGAACCCGGGCAGCGCCGAGCTGATCCGGTCGTCGGACGACAACCCGGTGCTGGTGACGTCGAGCGCCTTCCTGATCGACCGCCCGTCGGCCGCGACGGCGAGCACGAGGATGTGGTTGGTCTTCGTCGCCACCCAGATCCGGTCGAGGTGGTCGAGGAAGAAGTAGCCGCCGCCGGAGAAGTTCTGGTACGTCTTCGTGCCCGGCGGGTCGGTCTTGTTCGGCAGGTCGTAGGTCGCCAGCACGGCGAGCGTGTCGGGGTCGATCACGCGCGCCTGCGGCCCCGCGCCCAGCGCCGGGCAGACGGTGACGATGAACCCGCGCGAGTGGAACGTCAGCGAGCCGCACAGCGCCGGCGCCATCGTGCCCGAGAAGGTGGTCGGCGACGATCCGAGCGGCCCGCGCCGCCGGTAGGCGTCGGTCATCCACGTGTCGTTGTGGATGTTGCTGTTCGGGTCGTGCGCGAGGAACGGGTTCTGCGGCGCCTTGGTCGCGGTAATCGCGTGCGGCGTCGCCGGCGCTCCCTGATACTGCGGCAGCGTCGTCGGCAGCGGGTTCGGGATCGCGACGAGAGCCGCAGCTAGAGCGCCGAGCACGCGCCCACTCTATGCGGCCCCGTCATCGCTGACCGCCGGTTCGCCGGCGTCGACGCGGAAGCTGCGCAGCGTGAACGCCTCGCTCGGCTGGCGGCGCGTCGAGCGACGTGATCATCACCTGGTTGGCGATCAGCTTCCACTTCGCCTGCGAGGCCGCCAGCGCGTTCTTCAGCCACGCCTTCTGGGTCGCGCCGAGCAGCGTCCGGCCCGGCTTGTCGTAGTCGCCGGGCAGGCACGGGTTGGAGACGAACGAGTCGCTCGGGTTACACGGCTGGTCGTTGCGGCACTGGCGCGTGTCGAGCAGGAACAGCTCGGCAGCGCCGAGCGGGACGCGTCCGTAGATGTCGCCGGTGCCGGTGCGCGCCATGGGCTCGTACCAGGCGCGGTAGCCGTTGGCGCGGCGGTCGCCGAACGGCACGCGGCGGCTCTTCGCGGCGCCGCCCGGGAGGGGGCCGGCGTAGTTGTCCTCGACCTCGTGGTCGTCCCAGATCGCCAGCAGCGGGAACTGCCGGCGCACCTCGAGCAGCCGCTCGTCGGTGTGGTAGAGCGAGTACTTGCGGCGGTACTCGTCCAGCGTCTGCGCCTCCCCGTCCGCAGCGGAGTCATCCGCGCGCACCGGCGCGTTGCGCGACGTGTCATCTGCGTACGCCTCTCGTAGATGTAGTCGCCGAGGCAGACGTCCTGCTGCGCGAGGTCGGCATGCGCGCTGTAGAAGCCGGCGATGAACTCCTGGCACGAGAAGAAGGCGATCCGGACGGGCTCGCGCGAGTCGGCCGGGCGCGTGGTGCGAAAGCGGCCGGCCGGGGAATCGGCGCCCGCCGTCGCGAACCGGTAGTGGTACTCCTCCCCGGGCGCGAGGAAGCCGTCCTGCAGTCGCACGCGCGCGGTGTAGTCGCGGTCCGGCTCGACCGGCACCTGCGCGCGGTGGACGACGTTCGCGAAGCCGGCGTCGGACGCGACCTCGAGATCGACGACGGCGGGCCGGTCGAGCTCGGCGAGGCGCGTCCACAGGGTGATCGCCCGCGGTCCCGGCTCGCCCGACGCGACGCCCTGCAGGAAGGCGCCGTCGAGCGTCGCCGCACGGGCCTGGCGGTCCGGTGACCATACGATCACGCGATGTTCATGACGTTCAGGCGGGTGGGCGTCGCGGCGTTCGCGACCTGCGCACTCGCCATTCTCACCCCAGGCAACGCCTCCGCCGCCCGCGCTCCCATCACTCCGTGCGGCAACGCCAACACGGCCGGCGGCGTCCTCATCGACGACATCTCCGCGCGCCGGGTCTCGTGCAGGACCGCGCGCCGGATCGCCCGACTCACGCCCTCACGCTGCGACACCGACGGCACCTGCGCGGTGCGCGGCTACACCTGCTTCGCCGCCAAGGCGACCGAGGAGCTGCGGCTCGCACGCTGCTCGAAGGCCCACCGCAACAACGAGCTCTACCGCACCGTGCGCTTCGACTACGGCTCCTAGCGACCAGGCGTGATCAGACCGCTCTCGGAGGCGAGGATCACCGCCTGGACGCGGTCGCGCAGGCCGAGATTGCCGACCACGTGCGCGACGCGGGTCTGTGACCGTCCCGGCGCTGACCACCAGCTGCTCGGCGATCTCGGCATTCGACAAACGGTGCGGCTGGCACCACTGTTCCATGAAGCAGCGTTGATACAGTTGCATGCGTGCAATCAATGATTGCTTCACCGCAAGAGACGGCCGAGCTCCTCGGCAAGCTGCTGCTCCACGTGCACCGCACGTCCACCCCGGAGCTGTTCAAGCACCTGGGCGAGCTCGGCCTCTCGTTCACGCAGGTGAAGGCACTCAATCTCCTCCGTATCTCGGATGACGACGTCAACGTCAAGGACGTCGCCGACCGGCTCAACATGTCGCTCCCCGCGATGTCGCGCTCGCTCGACAAGCTCGTGCAGCGCGGCTATGTCGACCGGCACGAGTCCGAGAAGGACCGCCGCGCCAAGCTCGTCCGGCTGCTCCCCGCCGGACGGGCGGTGCTCGACGAGATCGAGCAGGCACGGACGTCGGTGGTGGAGGAGTTCACGGCGACGCTCTCGGACGACGAGCGCGCCGCGTTGCACGCCGCACTCCTCCCCATCGTGGAAAGGATCCACACCCCGTGACCGGACGTCTCCGTCTCTCGGAGTCCAACCGTCGCTGGTGGACGCTGGGCGCGATGTGCTTCGCGCTGGCCATGATCATGCTGGACAACACAGTCGTGAACGTGGCTCTACCGTCGATCCAGCGGGACTTCGACTCCTCCCTGTCCGCCCTCGAGTGGACCATCAACGCCTACACCCTCACCTTCGCCGTCCTGCTCGTCACCGGCGGGCGCCTCGGTGACATCTTCGGACGTCGCTTCGCCTTCCTGACCGGCGTCACCATCTTCGCCCTCGCCTCGGCCACGGCCGGCTTCGCGCCGACCGACGGCTGGCTCGTCGCTTCTCGTGCCCTTCAGGGTGTCGGCGCGGCGCTGATGATGCCGGGCACCCTCTCGATCATCACCAACGCGTTCCCGGCCGGCGAACGCGGCAAGGCAATCGGCATCTGGGCCGGCGTGTCGGCGATCGCGCTCGCGGTCGGGCCGCTGCTCGGCGGCTGGCTGACCGAGGACGTGTCGTGGCGCGCGATCTTCTTCCTGAATCTCCCGGTTGCCGCCGGCGCGATCGTGGTCACGCTGTTCGCGGCCGAGGAGTCGCGTGACGAGACCGTCGACCGTCGCATCGACTACCCCGGCATCGCCGCGCTGACCGTCGGTCTCGCCGCGCTCGTGCTCGGCCTCGTCGAGGGCAATTCGTGGGGCTGGGGCTCGGCCCGGATCCTCGGCCTGTTCGCGCTCTCCGCCGTCGCGCTGATCGCGTTTGTACAGATCGAGAAGCGCTCCCCGGCGCCGGTCGTCGACTTCGTGTTCTTCCGCTCGCGGCAGTTCGTCGGCGCCACGACGGTGGCCTTCATGGTCACGTTCGCGATGTTCGCGATGTTCTTCTTCCTCGCCCTCTACATGCAGAACATCCTCGGGTACTCCCCGCTCGAGACCGGCGTGCGGTTCCTCCCCACGACGCTGCTGGTGATGGTGGCCGGGCCGATCTCCGGGCGGCTGTCGGACCGTGTCGGCCCGCGCTGGCTGATGACGGGCGGCCTGCTGATCATCGCCGCGTCGCTGCTGTGGCAGTCGCGCGTGACCGTCGACACCGGCTTCGGCTACCTGCTGCCGGCCTTCATGGCCATGGGCCTCGGCATCGGCCTCGTGATGTCGCCGATGAGCGCGGCCGCGATGAACGCCGTCGACCCCAGCAAGGCCGGCGTCGCTTCCGGCACGCTGTCGATGGCCCGCATGGTCGGCGGCACGTTCGGCGTCGCCGCGCTCGGCGCGCTGATTACCACGGTCGGCCGCTCGGACCTCGAGCAGTCGCTGCCCGGGCTGGCCGAGCCCGTGCGGGAGCGCATGGTCGAGGGTCTCGGCTCCGGCGCTGCGCTCACGGGCGCCTCGCCGCACGTGCAGACCGCAGTGAACAGCGCGTTCGTCGACGCGCTCGGCACCGGCCTGCTCGTGAGCGCCGCGGCGGCCCTGATCGCCGCGCTGCTGTCCTGGGCGCTGATCCGCGGCCACCGTCCGGAGGTTCCGGCCGAGCAGGAAGCGCAGGCGGCCGGCGCGCTACAGGCCGCGTCGGCTTAGGCCGCTCCCGGGGTAGTGGTGGTGTATGCCCAAGCCACCGCTACCCCGGCATCTCGATGAGTTCCTCAAGGACGCGAACCCGTCGGTGATCGGCACGCTCGATCCCGACGGGAGCGCGCACACGGCCGCCACCTGGTACCTGTGGGAGGGCGGCCGCGTGCTCGTGAACATGGACGCAACGCGCAAGCGGCTCGAGCACGTGCGCCAGGATCCGCGCGTGTCGCTCACCGTCGTGGGCCGCGAGAACTGGTACCAGCAGGTGACGCTGCGCGGCCGTGTCGCCGAGATCGCCGACGATCTCGAACTCGAAGGCATCGACCGGCTCTGCGCCCACTACATGGGTGGGCCGTACAGCGCCCGCGACCAGCACCGCGTCAACGCCTGGATCGAGGTCGAGTCCTGGTACTCGTGGAACGGCGGCGGGCCCTGGGACGCGGATTAGAGCCGTGATCGGGGTGGTCCTTGTGGGCCATGGACCTCCCCTCTCCCCCTCCGAATGCTGCTGACACCGACGGCAGCGTGACCCCGCTGCTGGAAGCGTCGTTCCGCGCGCCGGTCGCCGTCGAGCCCCGCTCGAACACCGTCGACCAGTGGCAGCTCCACCGCGAGGCGATCTTGCGTGGGCGTGGCCCGGCGGGCTGACGCTGGCGGTGGTCCAGCGCAGCCCGAACGCCCCGGCGTGGGCGGTCGGCGTGCTGATGGCCGGCCTGTTCACCGGGGCGATTCTCGGGTCGCTCGTAGTCGGCATCCTTGCCGAGCACGAGCGCTTCGCGGTCGCGTGGGGAACGTGCGCGACCTGCGCCTGCTCGCCGCGCTCACGGTGTCGGCAACGCGACGACGTCAGCTTCGGCCTCGGCCTCGGCAGTGATGTCGCCGAGGCGTTGCTCGATCTCCTCGCGCGGCAGTCGCGTGCGCACGGCCAGGAGGTAGATCGCGAGGCTGAACAGGGCCATCACGAGCACGTCCCAGCCGAAGGAAGGGCGTTCGCCGGGCCGCCGAACGACCCGAGGTTGGACACGACGCCGAGCCCGACCAGGTAAGGGGCGAGCCAGACGCCCGCGGCCCAGTCGAGCGACGGCCCGTGCTCGGGGTCAGACGTGGCGGCCGAGATCGCCAGCAGCGCGAACCCGATCAGGATCGCCACCAGCAGCTTCCAGACCACGGCCCAGACCGAGAACAGGACCAGCTCGTTGGCGACGATGAACGCCGCCGGCGCCAGCAGCCCGCCGCCGGGGAGCCGGAACGGGCGGTCGTGGTCGGGCACCGCGCGCCGCAGCGCGCCGAGCGCCGTTTCATACGCGAGCACGGTCGCCGAGCTGATGAAGCCGACGAGCTGGTGCCAACCCGGGAACGGGAGGAAGACGATCATCCCGCACAGGAACGAGAACGCGATCGCCGGGAACGGGACGCCGCGCGGCCTGAGGTCGCTGAACGCGGGCGGGATGTACCGGTTGCGCGCGAGCGCGGTCGCCAGACCGGCGGATGGTCCGTGGGTGGCGCCGTTGCCGCTGAACGCGACATCGGTCCAGCCGTGCGCGAGGCTGCTCGGGGCTCAGGCCGCCGAGGATGGCGATCTGCAGCGGGATGTTGCGACGCGGGTTCTTCGATTCGCCGCCGAGCTGGATCGCCTGCCCGAAGCCGAGGTAGGCGAAGGCCACGCCGCCGGAGGCGACGGCGGTGAACGCGCCCTTCCACCCGAACGGCATGAAGCCGCCACCGACAGTGAAGTTGGACTTGTGAGGCGGTCGCGCCGATCGCGATGACCGTCAGCACCGGGATCGCGATCTTCCACCAGACCGCGACCTTGTTGGTCTCCGACAGCCACTTGACGCCCATCACGTTGATGACGCTGAACACCAGCATCAGGACAGCGGCGCCGAGGTAGCCGGTCGCCGGTCAGCACCACCGGAGCCGTTGTGAATGGTCGTGAGCCCGCTGACGTAGTTGCTCGAGCACTGCAGCGCCGCCCCGACCTCGATCGGCGCGGTCGTGACCGCGCCCAGAAAGGCGAACCAGCCGCCGCCGAACCCGGCGAGGCTGCCGAACGCGTAGTGCGGGAAGCGCGCACTGCCGCCGGCCACCGGGTACATCCCGCCAAGCTCGGCGTGCACGAGCGCGAGCAGGATCATCGCGCCACCACCGATCACCCACGACACCAGCGCCGCCGGGCCGGCGATTCGAGGCGCTCAGAGCGCCGAACAGCCGGCCCCGACCCCGACCGACGTGAACAGCAGGCCGACGACGCCGATGTCGCGGCGCAGGCGGCGCCGGCTCGCGATCGCCGGCCCGGGGATGATGGCCATGCCGCGAGCTTGCCTGGCGCGCCGTCGTGGGCGTGCTCGTGCGCCGGAAGGTTCGAGGGGTGAACCGCCTGTCGTCCGATCGATGTATGTCCAGGGCGGCCCCGACCAACTGCGGCTGGGTATGGCGGCGAGGGTGCAGCTGGGTATGGCGGCGAGGGTGCATTTCGTCGCAATCTCCGCATGGTGTCTCGCGCGCGCGACGCGACGAAATGCTCGCTATAGGGGACGAACGTCGCACGGCCGGCGTCGCCACGCGAGATTGCGACGAAATGCTGGCTCGCTCCCTGCACCTCCCCACCGAGCCGCAGTTCGCCGGCTCAGCCGAGCGCGGCTTGGAGCACCTCGCGCGCCACCGGTGCGGCGGCCGTGCCGCCGAAGCCGGCGCCGACGAGCATCACCGCGACGGCCACGCGTGGGCTCTCGGCGGGCGCGAAGGCGACGAACCAGGCGTCGGCGTCCTTCGGGTTGCTGGAGTTCGGGCGCAGCTCGGCGGTGCCGGTCTTGCCCGCCACGGTCACGCCCGGGAGCGCGGCCGCCGTGCCGGTGCCGCTGCGGACCACGCCCTTCATCATCTCCGTGACCTGGTCGGCCACGCGGCGCGAAACGGCGCGTCGGCGCACGATCTTCTGCAGCGTCGTCACGCGCGGCTGCGCGTGGCGCCCGCCGAGCGCGATCGTCGCGCCGACGCTCGCCATCCCCAGCGGCGTCGCGAGGTCGCGATCCTGCCCGATCGCGGCGGCGCCGACGGCGAGGTCGTCCTTGAGGTCCTTCGGCTCCGAGATCGTGTTCGGAACGGCGGCGGGAATCCGCGACTTCTCGTTGAAGCCGAACGCCTTGGCGGTCGCGACCAACCGGCGCGCGCCAACCTTGGCTCCGAGCGGCGCGAACACCGAGTTGCACGATTCGATGAACGACTGCGTGAGCGAGCCGCCGCACGACTCCCCGCCGGCATTCCGCAGCTGCACACCGGACAGCACCGCCGCGGTGCGGACCGGAAAGCTGGTGTCGGGCGTCGCGACCTTGTTGTCGAGCGCCGCCGACGCGGTGATGATCTTGAAGGTCGAGCCCGGCGGCTGCGGGGACGACACCGCAAGCCCGGCAAGCGCCTGCACGGCGCCGTCACGCGGGCGGATGACCGCGACGCCGCCGAGCTTGCCGCCGAGCGCCTGGTTCGCCGCCCGCATCAGCCGCGGCTGCAGCGTCGTGTGGACCGGCCGCCCCCGCACCGACTTGGTGCGTGCGATCACGCGGTTGCCGAACATCAGCTTCGCCGACGGATGGCCCCCGAGCCGGGCGTCGTAGACGCGTTCGAGACCGGTCGGGTTCTCGCCGCTGCGGCCGGCGATCGCGGCACCGATCGGCGTCGCGTCGAGTGCGCTGCCGTCGGCGGCGGTGATCATCGCGCGACGGGGCTCGCGGCCGGCGCGACGGACGACCGCCTCGTTAGCGCGCAGGCCCGGCAGTCGCAGCGCGAAGTTCCAGTCGACGCCGGCGGCGTCGCCCTTGCCGGAGACCGGGAGCTGCATCGTGCCGCGCAGGCGCCCGAAGATGTCGGTCCGGATGATCACCGGGACCGCGATCTTGCCGTCGCGCTCCTCGCCGACCGGGCCGACCCGGACGGCCTCGACGCCGGCGGCACGGTCGGCGTTCGCGTACGCGGTGACGAACCGGCGCTCCGGATTCGCCTTTTGCGCGCTCGGCGTCAGCTCCTCCCACATCGCCTTGCTGTCGCGCTTCGCCCAGGCGGCGGCGAAGCGCTGCGCGGCGTCATGACGGGCGTCGACGGCGTTCTCACGCGCGCGCCAGAGGTAGACGCCGCCGGCGACCGCCGCGAGGATCAACAGCACGAACAGCCACCGGAACAGGCGGTTCCAGCCGAAGCCACCGCCGCGCCCGCGACGGCGTCCCCGGCGGCGCCGGCGAGTGCCGCGACCGGTGTCGAGGAGCACCGATCCGGCCCGTGGACCAGGGGTGGCATAGCGGGAGCGGCCGCGAGGCATCCCACAAAGTTGTACCCAACGGCGGTCAGACGCCGGTCTGCACGAGACTTGTCAGCCGCGCTCGCACCTGATCCTGCAGCCCCTCGAACCGCAGCCCGTATAGCGTGGACCGCCGTGGCGGACCACACGGGCGCGCCCGCTGACGTCCGTCTCGCCGAGGTCGAAACGCGATCGTCTCGTCATCGCGCAGCGGGCGATGGAGGCGGTCAGCCGACCTGAGGGCCGCTGAGCTGAGCGCGCAGCGTGGCGATCTCGGTCACGGCGAGCCCGATGTACAGGGCGCGAGAGGCCGCGATGTCGCTGTGGAGGTCGTCCATGTAGAGCGCGTTGTCGCCGAGGCCGGCCTCGACGGCGTCGAGCCGCTCGGCCTCGAGGCGGTGCAGCTTGGTGCGAGCGTCTGTGGCGGTCATGATGACGGCATAGTCACACCGCCCCGGGCATGCGCCAATGCGGGCTGACCCGACTCCTGCAGACGGCTCCCGCGAGTCCTGGGGTGCGGCCTCCCGTACGACTGTCAGCGCCGGAAGATGTCGGCGAACCAGCTGCCGACCGGCATCCGGATGCTCCTGTCCTCCGGACGCTTCATGTAGGGCTTGTCCTCCAGGCCGGAGACTGCGCCCCACACGATGTAGATCACGAAGAAGAGCGTGAAGAAGACAGCGAGGAACGACATCGTGGCCTCCCCGGGTCAGTGTTGTTGAGCAAAGTCTCGAGTTCCTCCATAACTCGAACATAAACCTGCGGTTGTTGCCGAGGTTTGTTCGGGAGTTGACTCCTGGCGCCGCGCTGCGAGAGGGTTAGCCTTCCGCCTGGACCATCTCGGAGGAGGAAGGCATGGGTCGTGCTCGGCTGGCCGGTCTCGCTGTTGCGTGCGGGCTGCTCGCGGTTCCCGCGGCGGCGGGAGCCACCTCACCATCGGCGCCACCGCCGACCGGCGCCGCCGCGGACGGGCCCGGCGCGCTCTCGCACTTCGACCTCGCCCGGAAGGACTGCGTCGGCACGGCGCGCAACCGCCGGTCGAAGGTCTGGTTCACGGTGGCCGACGGCGTCCTCAGCGACGTCTACTTCCCCACCAACGACACGACCAACAACGAGACCCTGCAGTACATCGTCACCGACGGCACGTCGTTCACCGACCTGCAGGCGCGCGACATGACGTACACGGTCCAGGCGCTCGACGACCGCGCGCTGACCTGCCGCATCACGGCGACCGCTAAGAGCGGCCGCTACCGCATCGTCACCGACTACTTCACCGATACCGACCGTCCCACCGTCGTGATGAAGTCGCGCTTCGAGGCGCTCAGGGGCCACCGTGACGACTACAAGCTGTACGTCCGCTACGACCCGACGCTGAACGGCAATGGCGGCGGCGGCACGGGGGAACACGAAAACGGCGGCCCGGACAGCGGCACGCTCGCGAGCCGTGACGGCCACACCGTCCTCGTCGGCTCGGATCCGGTGACCAAGACCAACGCCGTCAACCGCGACTACGCGGTGCCCGTGTGGAGCGCGCTCGACGCGTCGCGGCCCTTCCTCGCCGTGTCCAACGGCTTCGCGGGCGCGCCCAGTGACGGGCTCGAGCAGCTCGACGCCTCCCGCCGGCTGACGGCGACGTTCGGCAAGGCCGACAAGGGCAACCTCGTGCAGACGGCGCGCGTCGACCTCGGCCGCGACGGCGCCTTCAGCCTCGTCCTCGGCTTCGGTCAGAGCTCGAGCGAGGCCGTCGCCACCGCGCAGCGCTCGCTGCACGCGGACCTGTCCGACTACTCGCACGAGTGGCGCCGCTACGACGCCAAGCTCGTCAAGCCGCGCCGGCCGCACGGCGTCTCCTCGCACACGTGGGACTCGCTGCTCGACCAGTACTACCTCAGCGCCAACTACGTGAAGGCGGCCGAGGACAAGACGTTCCGCGGCGCCGTCGCCGCGGCGCTCACGTCGCCGTGGGGCCAAGCGATCTCGGCCGCCGACGACCGCAACACGTACTTCGGCTCCTACCGCGAGGTCTTCGCCCGCGACCTGTACGAGGCGTGGACGGCGGAGTTCCTGGCCGGCGATCACCACACGGCCAAGGCGATGACGCGCTTCCTGTTCGAGCGCCAGCAGTTGCCGGACGGCTCGATGCCGCGCAACAGCCTCACCAACGGCAAGACCGCACCGGACTCGTTCAACACCCAGCTCGACGAGTGCGCGTACCCACTGGTGATGGCGCTCGCGGTCGGGCTGACAGGCCGCTCCTACTATGCGGACCACATCAAACCGGCTGCGAACTTCGTCGCCAGCCACGGGCCGTCGTTCGGGCCCGAGCGCTGGGAGGAGCAGGGCGGCTTCTCGCCGTCGACGATCTCGGCCGAGATCGCCGGGCTGGTCGCCGCGGCGATCATCGCCGACCGCAACGGCGACCACGCATCGGCCCAGGTGTGGCGCGGCGTGGCCGACGAGTTCCAGCGCAACCTGAAGGCCTGGACTCTCACCACCAACGGGCCGAGCAGCCCGCAGCCGTACTTCATCCGGCTCTCCAAGACCGGTGACCCGAACGCGGCAATCAACTACGGGCTTGGGAACGGCCAGGGTGAGTTCGACCAGCGCTCGATCATCGACGCCGGCTTCCTCGAGTACGCGCGGCTCGGCGTGATGTCCGAGCACGACGCCGACATCCTGCACTCGCTCGACGTGGTCGACGCGACGATCAAGGCCTCCACCGTCAACGGCGACGGCTTCTTCCGCTACAACCACGACGGCTACGGCGATCGCTCGAGCGACGGGCGGCCGTGGGCGCCGAGCGGCCAGGGCAACGGCCACTTGTGGCCGGTCCTCAGCGGCGAGCGCGGACAGTGGGAGCTCGACACCGGCAACCTGTCCGGAGCGGTCAAGCGGCTGCAGGCGATGAACGCGATGGGCTTCGGCGTCGGCCTGATCCCCGAGCAGGCATGGGAGCAGCCGAACCTCGCCCGCTCGCCGTTCGGCACCGACCCGACGACCGCGTCGATCGGCTTCACCAACGGCGAGGGCGTCGGCTCGGCGACCGCGCTCACGTGGTCGGCCGGCCAGTTCGTGCGGCTGATGCTGGACGTCTCAGCGGATCGCGTGCTCGACCGCCCGTCCTACACGCGCGACCGCTACGTGCGGCACACGCAGGGCGAGACGCCGCTCACCGTGACCGCGCCGGCGGACAACCTCCTCGTCGGCGACTCGGTGACCGTCACCGGCACGTCGAAGCCGGGCAACCGGATCGTCGTCAGCGCCGTGAACATCGACGCGGACGCCGCGACGGCGGTCACGGCCACGACGACGGCCGCGGGCGGCGCGTTCTCGGCGACCGTGCCGGTGATCGGCGGGACCGAGGTGCTCAACGTCGTCGCCACCGACCCGGCGAACGGGAACACCGGCCGCGAGGTGCGGACCGTCGTTTCCAACGCGCCGATCGGGACGCTGTTGTTCGAGACGCCCGACCCGACGCTCGACGACCACGGGCCCGGGAACTACGCGCCGCCGACCGCGGCCGACTTCCATGACGGCGCTTGGGACATGGACCAGTTCCAGGTCTTCGCGGTGCCGGGCGACCGGATCGCGTTCCGCGTGCGCAACCGCGACCAGTCGCCGACGTTCGGCAGCCCACTGGGCGCGCAGCTCGTCGACGTCTACGTGCAGGTGCCGGGGCTGACGCCGACCACGACGGCGGCGTCGTTCCCGCAGCGCAACTACCAGATCGCCGCCGCCGGCGCATGGAACCGGCTGCTCGAGGTGCAGGGCTTCGGCCAGAAGTTCGTCGACCCAGACGGCGACGTGCTCGGCACGATCAACATCCACGCAAGCGCGATCTCGCGTTACATCACGTTCAGCGTGCCGGAGGCCGCGCTCGGCGGGACGCCCGGCGCCGGCTGGCAGTTCACGGTCGTCGAGACCGGCCAGGACGGCTTCAGCCCCGACCAGGCGCGCGGGTTCCAGCCGACGCCGCAGGGGTTCCAGTTCGGCGTGTGCGCGCCGACGGCGGACCTCACCAACGCGCACTGCACGTTCGACCCGGGTCTGGTCCCGAAGGCGGTCGACGTACTCACGCCGGCCGGCACGTCCCAGGCCGACGAGCTCGACTACCTGCTCCACACCCCGGTGACGATCGCCCCGGTCGCGATCCCGTGACAGATGCGGCAGCGACAGCGCCGCGAGCTTCTCGCGGCGCTGTCGCTCGCCACCGACCTCGGGAGCGGGCTCCCGCTCGAGCCCGCGCTGCACACCTGCCTGATCGCCGGCCGCCACGCCGAGGCGGCCGGTGCGTCACGCCCGGAGCGGGAGGCGACCTACTATCCGGCCGCTGTTCGTGCCCGCTACGCCCGCGGCGCGTACCTCGATTCCGAACGTCTCGGCGGCCCGCACGGGCTGGAGCCACGCGCGCGGTCGATCGTGCGGATCGGCAGGCGCCTCGGCCAGCGCGCCGACCGAGCGGTCGCCCAAGAGGCCGAGCGCGCCGCCCGGATCAACCGCATCTTCGGCGATGCCGACGTCGTGCTCACGCCCGCGACCGCCGCGCCGGCGCCGCGCCTCGGCCAGGCCGTCCACCGCAGCGGCGTGCGCTCGGTCCTCAGCAGCACGCCGTGGGTCGCCTACACGCCGCCGTGGAACCTCACCGGCCAGCCGGCGATGACCGTTCCCGCCGCGGTCGACGGCGCCGACGTACCGACCGGTGTGCAGCTTGTTGCGCGGCCCGGCGACGAGTCGACGCTCAAACGTGCTGGCAGCCCAAATGGAGCGAATGGCCGAGGAGTAGCATCGGAGGAGGAAAGCCGGGCCGATGACCGCCTTGATCGTCGCACTCGTGGTGATCGGCGCCTCGCTCGTAATTGCCGAGGCGCATGTGCCGTCGTACGGCCTGTTGGGGTTCTCCGGGATCGCCGCGTTCGCGCTCGCGGGCGTGCTGGCCGTCGGCGCCGCCGGCGGGAGTGCGTTGCTCGCGTTCGCCCTCGTGGTTCCGGCCGCCGCCGTCGGTGGTGGGCTGATTGCCGTGGCCGCCGGCAAGACGCTCGCCGTGCGACGGCGGCGTCCGCGCACCGGTCCCGAGGGCCTGATCGGCCGGATCGGCGTCGTCCACAACGGCGACGTGCTCGTCCACGGAGAACGCTGGCGGGCGCGGGGCTCGATCCTCGACGACGAACCGGGCTTGCACGACGGCGATCAGGTCGTCGTCGAGCAGATCCAGGGCCTGACGCTATCCGTGCGCCGGGCCGAGGAATGGGAGGTGTTGTGATGGTGACCGCAGCATTGTTCGCCTTCGTTGTCGTGCTGGCGATCATCGCCATCGCGGCCGGCGCGTCGATCCGGATCCTGCGCGAGTACGAGCGTGCCGTCGTGTTCCGGATCGGCCGGCTGCTGGGGGTCAAGGGCCCTGGGCTCGTGCTGCTGATCCCGTTCATCGACCGGATGCAGCGCGTCGACCTGCGCACCGTGACGCTCACCATCCCGCCGCAGAGCGTGATCACGCGGGACAACGTTCCGGCCAAGGTCAACGCGGTGTGCTACTTCCGCGTGATCGACGCCGGGCGCGCCATCATCAGCGTCGAGCAGTTCCTGCAGGCGACGACGCAGATCGCCCAGACAACGCTCCGCTCGGTGCTCGGGAAGGCCGATCTCGACATGCTGCTGTCCGAGCGCGAACAGCTCAACGAGGCCCTCCAGCACATGGTCGACGAGCACACCGACCCGTGGGGCATCAAGGTCAGCACGGTCGAGATCAAGGACGTAGAGATCCCGACCGCGATGCAGCACGCGATGGCCCTCGGCGCTCAGGCCGAGCGCGAGCGGCGCGCCAAGATCATCCACGCCGAGGGCGAGTTCCAGGCGTCGCAGCGGCTGCGCGACGCGGCCGACGTGATCGCCGGCAACCCCGCGTCCCTGCAGCTGCGCTACCTGCAGACGCTGACCGAGATCGGCGCCACGCAGAACACGACGGTCGTGTTCCCGCTCCCGCTGGACATGATGAAGCCGTTCGTCGAGGCGGTTCAGGCGTCCGACCAGCGCGCGGTCAGCCGGTCCGAAGAGACGGAGACGATCTCCAGCTCACGGTCCCCGAGCCTCACGCCCCCGGCGTCCAACGGCGACCAGGTCGCGGCCGTGGCCTCGGGGCGATCGGACGGCGAGGGGCCGTAGACCGAGGCCGAGCCATCGGGCCGCAGGTCGAACCCGCGGCGCCCGCGCGCCGGCGGGAAGTCGTAGTCGGCGGGACGGTAGACCTGCACGTCGCCGCTGTCCTCCTCGTGCGAGTGCGTCCAGTGCTGGAAGAGGTCGGGCGGGAGCTCGGACACGTCCCAAGCGTACTCCCGCACCTTGCGCACGGACCCGCGCGCTGAATAGGGTCGGCAGCAGGCCGGTGAGCGACCAAGGAGGCTGGGCATGGCGGACGCACCACGGCGGTACTGCGCAACGAGCGAAGTACACCGCCTGTTGCTCAACACCGATCCCGACTACGCGCGCAATCGCTCGGAGATCGAAAACTTCGCCGACGTCGAGTCGGCGCGCGGTTTTGCGGCAGCCGTCCCGAAGGTGCGGACGATCAACGTCGTGGTTCACGTGGTCTACAAGACGGCGCAGCAGAACATCTCCGACGCGCAGGTCAAGAGCCAGATCCGCATTCTCAACGAGGACTACGCGAAGGCGAACGCGGACGCGACCAAGGTCCCGGCCGTCTTCAAGCCGCTGCACGCCGACACGAAGATCCAGTTCAAGCTCGCGACGAAGGACGTCTTCGGCGCCAACACGACCGGCATCACGCGCACGAAGACCGCCAAGAACTCATTCAGCTTCAACGACGCGGTGAAGGCGAGCTCCAGCGGCGGCGCCGACCCGTGGCCTGCCCACCGCTACCTGAACATGTGGGCGTGCAACCTCGGCGGCGGCCTGCTCGGCTACGCCCAGTTCCCGGGCGGCCCGTGGCAGAAGGACGGCGTGGTCATCCTCCACTCCGCGTTCGGCGACACCGGTACCGCGACCGACCCGTTCAACCTCGGCCGCACGGCGACCCACGAGGTCGGCCACTGGCTGAACCTGTTCCACATCTGGGGCGACGACGGGACGGGCTGCAACGGCTCGGACCACTGTGCCGACACGCCCAACCAGGCGAGCGAGAACTACGGCAAGCCGGCGTTCCCGCACATCTCCTGCAACAACGGGCCGAACGGCGACATGTTCATGGACTACATGGACTACGTCGACGACGACTCGATGGTGATGTTCACCGCCGGGCAGGCGATGCGCATGAACGCGTCGCTGAACGGCTGGCGCAAGCAGCTGTTCCAGGCGGTGCCCAAGTTCCCGGGCAACCTCGGTCCGAGCAAGACGGCCAAGCCGGCCGTCAAGAAGGTCCAGAGCCGGTTGCGCGACCACTTCCACCATCCCGAGCTCAAGGCCGACGGGGTCTACGGCCCGACGACGGTGGAGATCATCCGGGGCTTCCAGGAGCACCGCAGCGATGCTCCGTGGAAGCTTCCGGTGAACGGGCGGGTCGGCAAGAAGACCTGGATCGCCCTCTTTGCCTAGGTTCTGATCGTGATGGTCCGGCGGGCGGTCTTGTGCCGCCCGTCGGCGTAGCGGATGACGAGCGTCAGCGTCACCTTCACGCGTGAGCGGCCGTGGTTGCGCAGTGCCCGCTTGGCCTTGCTCGTGAGCTTGATCGTCAGCCGCTTGGACCCGGCCGCATGCAGCGTGCGCTTCAGCGACCCCACGGTCCGTGACTTCAGCCCCAGCGCCCGCCGCAGGCGGGTCGACACCCGCAACGTGGCCGACGCCGTGCAGCGGGCATCGCAGATCACCCGGAACCGGGCGTGGCTGTGGGAGCCGCTCTTGGGGAGCGACGCCTTCGGCGCCTTCACGACGTGGACGCTCTTGCTCGCCGTCCCGGAGCCGCCGCGGAAGTCCTTGGCGGAGACCTTCGCGGTGAAGCGACCGCCGCTGCTGTATGCGTGCGACGTCGTCGGCCCGGTGGTCGACTGATCGACCGTGCCGTCGCCGTTGAAATCCCAGTCGTAGCCGGTGATCAGCGAGTCGGGATCACTGAACGACGCGGTGAACGCGACCGGCTTGCCGGGAGCCACCGTCGCCGGGCTCGCGCTCAGCGTGCCGGTCGGCAGGACGTTCTTCGGACCACCGAACACCTCGATCTCCGAGAAGTCGATGAAGTCCGCCCCCGACGAGCCGGGAGAGTCGTCCTGCGGCGAGAGCGACGTCAGCCGGATCCAGCGCACGTTCTGCGCATTCGCCGTCGGCGCGACGACGTTCAGGCGCGCGAGGTCGTCGGGGGTGAAGCTGCCCTGCTTGGCGACCGAGAAGCTCACACCGTCGGTGGACGTCTCGATCCGGTAGTCCTTGGTCGCGGCCGACGGGTCGTCGCCGCAGGTGTTGGACGGATCGAGCCCGAACGCCTCGATGTCGACGGACTGAGGCAGGTGGATCAGCGCTGTCGGCGGGCCCAGGTGTGGGTTGTCGGGGTCGGCGCTGTTCGGGTTGAACGCCGAGTTGCCGGCGCCGCGCGACTGGTCGATCAGCTGGTCCAGGCCGCAGCCGAAATCGGCGCCGGTGTTGTCGTACTTGCTGTCGTCCTTGATGACCTCGGCGCCGCCCTTGCTCGCCGACCAGTCGCGCCGCAGCGCGGCGTCCTGGCGCTTGGTCGCACCCGAGACGACGACCCAGTCCGGCACGTCGACGATGTCGTAGCCGCCGCCCGCCGCGAACACGAGGTCGCCGTACCGGCCGGCAGGCGCCGTGAGGCTGTACGCACCATTCGCCGCCGTGGTGGCCGACAGCTTCTCCGGGAACGGCAGCGTCGGGTCCTTCGTCGTCGTCGTCAGGCCGCCGAAGCCGACCGTGACGCCGGAGAGCCGCAGACCCGTGTCGGCCGAGGTCACGGTGCCGGCGGTCGTGCCGGTCCCCGCGGCCGGATCCGGCGGCACGTTGAAGTCCTCGCTCGGGGTGACGTCGCTGGAGTCGATGGCGCTGGCGTAGAAGCCCATGCCGCGGCCTGCGAAGACCTCCCAGATCAGCGCATGCAGGTCGGGGTCGTCGACCAGCGCGACCTCGGCCGCGAGGATCGAGTTGCGCATGTCGAGGAACGACGGCTCGGGCGGCGACAGCCGCATCGCCTCGGTCACCAGCGCCTCGGCCAGGTCAGAGCCGTCGGTTTCGTCGCCGGTAATGTCGATCAGGCGAGTGCGCAGATCCCACAGCGTCTGCATCCAGATCTCGCCGTCCGAATGCACCTCGGGGGCGCCGGCGACCTTGCCGAAGTCGCCAAACGTGTAGCCACCGTGGCCGGTGAAGATGCCACCGGGACAGCGCGGCGCGGTGGAGTTCACCGGACAGTCGATCGGCTCGAAGCGCGTGGCGGTGAACACCGCGTCCGAGTACATGCCGATGTCGACCTGTCCGGCCGTGTTCGGGTCGTCGAGCTCGAGCGGGCCCGGCGTGCGCGGGCGGTGCAGCAGGTCGAGCGCGTACCAGTCGCTCCAGGCTTCGCCCATCGCACCGGCGTGGGCGGTCGCGAGCGCGCCGCTGCCGTCGTCGTGAGTGACGAGCCGGCCCGACAGGCCGTGCGTGTACTCGTGCCAGACCGTGGCCGCGTCGTCGCCGCCATTGATGTTGCGGAACGTGAAGAACGGCGCGTCCGGATCCCCGCTGTCGACCTCGGGGTTGTACTGGAACAGGTACATCTGCATCCGCGGGCTCTGCCCGTCGGGAGGCGTCGACATGTTGGCGTTGTTGATGTGGTCGTCGTCCGGCCCGCTGGCGCCGGGCGTCGCGCTCGTCGCGTCGGTGTCGGCCCCGTCGTCGGCGTTGACCTCAACGGGATCGTCGCCCTCGAAGTTGCCGTCGGTCTCGTCGAAGCCGATCGGGCCGGTCTCGAGGTGGTCGTGGAAGACGTTGGCCAGGTAGAACGCCTCGACGCCGTTCTGGTCGCGGTTGGTGTTCCACGAGCCACGGTCGGTCGGATCCCACGCGCAGCGGGCCTTGGTAGCCAGCGGATCGGGCCACCCCGGCGTCGGGTTCGTGAAGTCGCAGGCGTTGGTCCAGCCGGTGGGCGCCGGGAACTCCGTGAACGTGTCGTCGAAGTCCGCGCTCCCGTCGGCGCGGCGGATCTCCTCGTCGAACGGCGCCGTGTTCGGGTCGTTGTCGTCATTGACGTCGGACCACACGTGCGTGTTCGGGCCGGTCAGCGTGGTGGCGTTGGGCGTCAGCCAGCCCAGGCCCTCGAAGTTGACGGTGACGGGGGCGTTGTTCGCGTCCTTCGGCGGATCGGCCTCCTCGGCGCCCGGGTAGTCCGGGAACACGGTCTCCGCCGAGTCGAACTTCGTCAGGTTCTGGCGGAACAGGATCGTGCCGGTCCCGGCGTCGACGACGGCGTCGTAGTAGGCCAGCGAGGTCGCCTGGTAGGTCAGGTGCCAGGCGAGCCGGACGCCTCCGGGGGCGTCGAACAGGACGAGCCGGGCGAAGTCGCCGTGGGCGAAGTGCGTGACCTGGCGCACGCCGGCCGGGCCGGACGTCACGTTGATCGGCTTCGAGACCCCGACGTTGCGCTCCAGCGCCTGCAGCGCCGCGACGGCGTCGAGCTGCGGCGCCACGGACGCGACGCGGAGGCCTGAGACCGGCGAGCCGGTGACGGTGAGGAGCCGGCCGCCGCGGTCGAGGTTGACGCGCACGCCGCCGTCAAAGGTCGGGATGCCCCCGTAGGACTGGCGATAGCGCAGATGGGTGACGCCCGTGTATCGGTTCAGTGTGCGGTCCGAAAGTGTCAGCGCGTCGACGTCCGCGCTGGTAAGCCCGAGCGCGGAATGGTTGGCCTCGAGCCAGCGCATGGCCACGTCGGCGCGGTCGCCCGCGGCCGGGCGGGTCAGCGCGCCGTCGAGTCGCTGGATGCTGCGTGCGGTGCCCGTGAGGGGGTCGATCTGGATGTCCGCCTGGCGCCCGAGGCGGGTGCGCAGCTGGGCGCGCGCGCTCCGCTCGGCCGAGCTGGCCGCGGCGGGTCTGGCTGCCGCGGCGTGCCGGCTCGACACGCGGGAGTCGAAGAAGGGCTTCGCGGCGTCCTGCCGCACCTGGTGTGCGGCGCGGACCTGCCGGCCGACGGCCGACGCCCCCATGGGCAACGACCACAGCGCGCCCGTGACCACAACAGCGATCGTAAGGACACGGCGCCTGCCCACGCCGCTCCGACCCCATCTACTCATATGCCCTCCAGAAGTGAGGCGCGGCAGGGTAACCCGCCGCGCCGCAAAACGGAAGGACCGCTCGGCACGAAGCGGTTGCGGCGCGTCCGTCGCGTCGGCTAGTGTCGCTCAGCGCCCATAGAGCGTAAGGAGGGCGGGAAGCCTGTCACCCGCGGAAGTGACCATCGAGCTTTGCGGCCAGTTGTCGGTTTCGGTCGATGGGCGCCGGTGTGAGGGCGACCTCCCCGGGCGCCAGGGGCGATTGGCCGTCGCCTATCTCGCACTCAACGCGGGCCGACCAGTCACGCGCGAGCGGCTGATCGCCGCGCTGTGGGGCGAGGACGCGCCCGCGGGGCACTCGCAGGCGCTCAACGTCGTTCTCTCGAAGCTGCGCCGGGCGCTCGGCGCGGGCGTGATCGAGAACGCCGGCGAGCGCGCCGTGCAGCTGATCTCGGTCGCGCACGTGGACCTCGACGACGTGCAGCCCGCGCTCGACCGCGCGTTCGCGGCGCGCGACGCCGGTGACTGGCCCAACGTGATCGAAGCCGCCGACCACGTCGCGTCCGCCGCGGACGCCGGGTTGCTGCCCGGCTACGAGGCGCCGTGGCTGGAGGACCCGCGGCGCCGGCTCGAGGAGCACGGCCTGCAGGCGCTCGAGCTGCGCGGCGACGCCGGCCTCGCCCTCGGCGGCGCCGAGCTCGCCCATGCCGAGCGCGCGGCCACCGACCTCGTCGAGCGCGCGCCGTTCCGCGAGAGCGGTCACCTCCTGCTGATGCGCGTGCGGGAGGCGCAGGGCAACGTCGTAGAGGCGCTGCGCGTCCACGAGCGGCTGCGCACGCTGCTGCGCGACGAGCTCGGCGTGGCGCCCGGCCCGCAGGTGCAGGCCGAGTTCGAGCGGCTGCTGAAGGCCGAGCAGACGCAGCAGGCGGCGCCCACCTCCCCTCCCCCGCGGCCGGCGGAGCCGGTGCGCGAGGACGACGGCCAGTTCTTCGCCACACGCAGCGGCGGCCGCTTCGTCGGCCGCCGCGCCGAGCTCGACGCGCTCACCGAGCTGTTCGCGCGCGCCGCCGAGGGCCAGCGCCAGCTCGTGCTGCTCGAGGGTGAGCCGGGGATCGGCAAGACCCGGCTGGCCGTGCAGTTCATGCAGGCGTGCGAGGCCGACGGCGCGATCGCCCTGTACGGACGCTGCGACGCCGAGACCCACATCCCCTATCAGCCGTTCGTGGAGGCGCTGCGCCGGTACGTCGCACGGACGTCGGTCGACCGGCTCGCACCGTGGAGCGCCGAGCTCGGCCGCGTCGTCCCCGAGCTGCTCGCCGAGGGTGAGGCACCCGGCCCGGAGTCGACCGACCGCTACCGGCTGTTCGACGCCGCCGCCGACGTGCTCACCGACATGGCCCGCGCCCAGCCGGTCGTCCTGGTGCTCGACGACCTCCACTGGGCGGACAAGCCGACGCTTCTGATGCTGCGACAGCTCGTGCGCGCGGCCGACGAGTCGCCGATCATGATCGTCGCGAGCTTCCGCGACACCGAGCGCCCCGAGGTACTGACGGAGATCCTCGTCCAGCTCCGACGCGAGCACTACTACGAGACGATCGCGCTGCACGGGCTCGACGAGGCCGCCGCGTCCGAGCTGATCGGCGAGTTCGGCAGCGAGGTGCCCGAGCACGTCAACCGCAAGCTGTGGGAGGGCACGAAGGGCAACCCGTTCTTCCTCGAGGAGATGGTCCGCACTCTCGGGTCCGGCTCCGCGGGCGGCAACGGCGCGCCATGGCCGGTCGAGCTGCCGGAGGGCATCCGCGAGGTGATCGACCGCCGGCTCGCCACGCTGTCCGACGACGCCCGCGACGTGCTCACGACCGCCGCGGTGATCGGCCGCGAGTTCAGCATCGAGCTGCTCGAGGAGCTCGGCAGCTACGACGAGGACAAGCTCGACGAGGTCGTTGACGAGAGCGTCGCGGCCCATGTGATCGCGGAGGTCCCCGGCGTCTACGGGCGCTTCAGCTTCACCCACAGCCTGATCCGCCAGACGCTGTACGACGGGCTGACCGGCACGCGTCGCGGCCGCCTGCACCTGCGCGTGGCCGAGGCGCTCGAGCGGCTCGACGGCGATCCCCGCGAGCTCGCCCACCACTTCTCGCTGTCGCCGCCGACCCGCGGCGCCGCGAAGGCCGTCGAGTACGCGCAGCAGGCCGCGCGCGGCGCGTCGGCCCAGCTCGCCTACGAGGAGGCGGCGCGGCTGTACGAAGTCGCGCTGCAGGCGCTCGAGCAGTCGGGCGCCGACGGCGAGCAGCGCTGCGAGCTGCTGCTGGCCTGCGGCGACGCGCAGACCAAGGCCGGCGAGTCGATCGCCGCGCGGGCGACGTTCCGCGACGCCGCCGATTCGGCCCGCGCGCTCGGCTCGGCCAAGCTGCTCGCGCAGGCGGCGCTCGGCTACGGCTCAGCAGGCCAGATGGCCGGCGGCGTGGTCGACGAGACCGTGGTGCGGCTGATCGAGGAGGCGCTGGCGGCGGTGGGCGAGAGCGATCCGGCGCTGCGCGCCCGGCTGCTCGCCCGGCTGGCGATGGAGCTGAGCTTCTCCGACCAGCGCGAGCGGCGCGCCGAGCTCAGCAGCGAGGCGGTCGACATCGCGCGCGAGGTCGGCGACACCCGCGGGCTCGGCCTGGCGCTGGTCGCTCGTCACTGGTCGCTGTGGGGCCCGCAGAACGTGCAGGAGCGCCTCGCCGCGTCGAACGACCTGCTGGCGCTGGCCGAGCGCTCGGGCGACGAGCGGCTGGCGATGCAGGGCCATCGCTGGCGGATGATGGACCTGCTCGAGCTCGGCGACATGGACGCGGTCGATATCGAGATCGACGCCTACATGCAGATCGCGGCCCGGCGCCGCCGCCTGTCAGACGAGCTGTATGTGCATCTGTACCGCGCGATGCGGCTGATGTTCGCGGGCGAGTTCGAGGCGTCCGAGGTCGAGGGCACCGCGGCGGTGCGCGTCGGCGACCGGATCCAGGACACCAACACCGGCAACGCGACGCTGCTGCTGTCGCTGATGTACCGCCGCGAGCGCGGCCGGCTCGAGCGGCTCGAGGGCCCGGTCCGCGCCTACGCCGAGCGGTTCGCGACGATCCCCGGCTGGCGCACCGTACTCGCCTGGCTGCTCGCCGAGACCGGGCGGTCCGACGAGGCGCGCGACATCGTGGACTCGTTCGCCGCCGACGGGTTCCGCGGCCTGCCGCTCGATGGCATCTGGCTCGGCGCCGTCGCCTACCTCGCGGAGACGGCGGCCACGCTCGAGGACCCGACGCACGCCGCGGCGCTGCATGAGCTGCTCGAGCCGTACGCCGATCGCAACGTCGCGATCGGCTGGGCTTCGACGTGCGCCGGCTCGGCCTCCCGCCACCTCGGCCTGCTCGCCGACCTCCTCGGCAGGCGCGACGAGGCGGTCGCGCGGCTCGAGTTCGCGCTGGCGATGAACGAGCGCATGCGGGCGCGTCCGTGGGTGGTCCACGCGCAGGTCGATCTCGCGCGCGTGCTCGCCCAGGCGCCGGCCGACCGCGAGCGAGCCGCCGAGCTGCTCGACGGCGCCCTCGCCGAGGCGACCCAGCTCGGGATGCCGCGGCTGGTCGAGCGCGTGCGCGCCCGCGCCGCCGTCTAGCACCGACCCCCTCGATCGGGGGGTCGCGCAGCGCATCCTGACCCCGCGTGCGCTAAGTGTGTCCCCGTGCACGCTGGTTCTTCCGACCTCCGCGCGGCGGCGGCTGCTCTCCGCTCGCGCCTGCCCGAGCCGCTCCACGCGCTCGCGGACATCGCCTACAACTACCGCTGGTCGTGGACGCCCGGCGGCCCCGAGCTGCTCGCGTCCGTGGATCCACGGCGCTGGGAGCTGTGTCTCGGAAATCCGGTTCGACTGATCGAGGAGGTGCACCCGGACCGCTGGCGGCGCCTCGCCGGCGACCAGGACTTCCTCACCCGGCTGCACGCGCTCGAACGCGCGGTCACCGAGCGGCTGGCCGAGCCGAGGCTGACCGAGCCGGTGACGGAGGACCGGCCGGCCGCGTTCTTCTGCGCCGAGTTTGCCGTCCACAAATCGCTGCCGGTGTACTCCGGCGGCCTCGGCGTCCTCGCGGGCGACATCCTCAAAGAGGCCTCCGACATGGGCCTGCCGCTCGTGGCGGTCGGGCTGATGTACCGGCATGGCTACTTCCGGCAGCGCATCGACGCGTCCGGCTGGCAGCACGAGTACTGGGTCGAGACCGACCCCGACCGCGTGCCCGCCGCGCTCATCACCGGTGACGACGGCCAGCCCATCACCGTCACCGTGCCGATCGGCGAGCGCGAAGTGGTCGCGCAGATCTGGCGCGTGGACGTCGGGCGTGTGCCGCTGCTGCTGCTCGACGCCGACCGGCCGGAGAACGACCTCACCGATCGCTGGATCACGTCGCGGTTGTACGTCGGCGACGCCGGCATGCGGCTCGGCCAGTACGCGCTGCTCGGCATCGGCGGCGTGCGGGCGCTCCGCGCGGTCGGCGTCGATCCCGGCGTCGTGCACCTCAACGAGGGCCACGCCGCACTGACGTGCCTCGAGCTCGCACGCGCCGAGATGGAAGGCGGCGTCGGCTCGCTCGACGACGCGTTCGAGGCCGTCCGCCGCCGCACCGTCTTCACCACCCACACGCCGGTCCCCGCCGGCAACGACACATACCCGGCCGCGCAGATGGCCGAAATGCTGGGCAGCATGGCGGCCGAGCTCGGCGTCGACGCCGAGACGCTCGTGTGCCGCGGCCGCACCCATCTCGACGAGGACGCCGAGCCGTTCGGCGTGACCCAGTTCGCGCTGCGCGCGAGCCGGATCGCCAACGGCGTGAGCGCCCGTCACGGCGAGGTGGCGCGCGAGATGTGGAACGGCATGTGGCCGGACCTCGACGTCGAGGACGTCCCGATCAAGCACGTCACCAACGGCGCCCACATCCCGACCTGGATCGGCGGCCCGATGCGCGAGCTGCTCGACCGCCACCTCGGCGACGGCTGGACCGACCGGGCGATCGACCCGGCGACGTGGGACGGGCTCGACGCGATCCCGGACGCCGAGCTGTGGGCCGCGCGACGTGCGCAGCGCGCGCAGCTGATCGACGTCGTGCGCGAGCGCTCGGTGATGGACCGGCTCGGCCGCGGCGACACGGCCGAGTACGTCCGCTCCGCCATCAGCGCGCTCGATCCGGACATGCTCACGATCGGCTTCGCCCGCCGCGTCGCGACGTACAAGCGGCTCGACCTGCTGCTGCGCGACGTCGATCGCGCGCTCGCGCTGCTCGGCGACGAGGAGCGACCGGTGCAGCTGATCCTGGCGGGCAAGGCACACCCGAAGGACGACGACGGCAAGCGGCTGGTGCAGCGGCTGTTCGAGATGAAGTCGCACCTCGAGGTCGGGCGCCGTGTCGTCTACCTCGACGACTACGACCTCGCGCTCGGCGCCGCGATGGTGCGCGGCTGCGACGTGTGGGTCAACGTGCCGCGGCCGCCGCTCGAGGCGAGCGGGACGAGCGGTATCAAGTCGGCCCAGAACGGCGGCCTGCAGCTGTCGGTGCTGGACGGCTGGTGGCCGGAGGCGTACGACGGGACCAACGGCTGGGCGATCTCGGGCGAGGTCGACCACGACACCGGCTCCCAGGACTGGCGCCACGCCCACGAGCTCTACCGGCTGCTGCAGGAAGAGGTCGTGCCGACGTTCTACGACCGCGACGGCGACGGCCCGTCGCAGCGCTGGCTCGCGATGGTGCGCAACTCCCTGCGCACGATCGGGCCGGGGTTCGGCGCGCGGCGGATGCTGCGCGACTACGCCGAGCGCATCTACCCGGCCGACGTGGTGGCGCCCACGTCGTAGTGCACTACTGGCTCAAGGCGATCGGCCATGCGCGCGGGCCACTGAACGAGCGCTGGCTGGACGAGCGCCCGGAGCTGCTCCATCGCACCGGCTTCCCCCGCCGCCCAAGGATCGCGGCGGGGGATCGCCTGGTGCTGTATGCGTCGGTGTGGCGGCGCGTGTTCGCGATCTGTGAGGTGATCGGCGACCCCGAGCCGCGCGATCACCCGCGCTGGCCGTGGATGGTCGCGATCGAGACGCTGCTCGTCGTGCCGCTGCTCGACGCCGCGCCGCCGGTCGAGGCGATCGGCGTCGCCGCCCGCTCGATGAGCCAGCAGTCCCACATTCGGATCCTGCCCGACCACTACGACCGGGCGGTCGCCGCGATCGCGTCAGTTGCCGCGCGCCCGGCGGCCGGCGCCGAGTGAGCCGAGGTCGATCACGAACGCCAGGATCACGAAGAACCACTCGAATCCGACGACGTGGTGCCCCGTGCCCCAGTCCCAGAACGCGGCGTAGGTGAGCGTCGTCCACGGCAGCAGGAAGAAGCCGAGGAGCGGGATGATCCAGCTGTCGTAGGCGCGGCTGAGGATGTCGTCGAAGATCCACAGCAGGAACAGGACGAGCCGCGGCGAGATCAGCGCGAGCAGCGCGAGGAAGCAACCCATACGCGCAGTTTGCCGTAGGCGTGGCCCCGAGGCCAGGGCAACCCTGAACTTATCGGTCAGGGGGTGAACTAGGGCTATCCCCGATGCGCACGGAGGTCCGGATCGCGCATCATCGCGAGCATGCTCCCCATCCTCCTCATCGCCGCGGCCGGCATGCTCATCCCCTCGGCAGCCCTCTCGGCCGCCGACCGCCGCGCCCGTTAGAACTGCATACGTGACAGACCTTCGATCACGGCGTTGACGCGCGGTAAGGTCGATGCGAGGGACCGATGGTTCACGGACCTGGGAACGACTCGCGCGAAGCGAAGCTGGACGAGTTGGGGCGGGCCTACGCGGCTGCGCTGCTCGCCGGCGACGAGGTTGCGGCCGAGACGGCCATCCGCGAAGCGATGGAGGCCGGCCTCGCGACCGCCGACATCGACGACGAGATCATCGCGCCCGCGTTGTGGCTCGTCGGGGAGCTGTGGGAGCGCGGCGACATCTCGGTCGCCGACGAGCACCTCGCCACCGAGATCTCGCTGCGCGTGCTCGCGCTCCAGCGCGAGGCACGGCGAGTCGCGCGCAGCCGCGCCGGCCTCAGCGTGATGCTGGCGGCGCCGTCCGGCGAGCAGCACGTCGTCGCGCTGCGGATGGTCGCCAACCTCCTGCGCGACGCGGGCTACAGGGTCGTGATGCTCGGCGCGGACGTGCCGCCGCACGCGCTCGCCGCCTCGGCGGGGCAGCATGAGCCCGACGTGATCTGCCTCAGCGCGACGATGCCGGGCGGTGACGACCAGCTGTTGATCGCGATCGGCGCAGTGCAGGCGCAGTGGCCGGGAGCGCGCTACATCATCGGCGGCCGCGGCCTGACGTCGCGGATTCGCCAGCAGCCGGGAATCGGCATCTGCGAGCGGGTGTCGGACGTGGTCGGCGCGGTCGACGCGTTGGTCAAGCGCGCGGACCTGAATTGACCGCGAGAAAGCGGGCGCCGGCGGCCGTGTGCGCGCCCGAGCCCTGCATCCAAGCGCCGGGAGCGCCACGGAATTCATGCCCTCCGGCCGTCAGCACGAGCGCTCCGTCGAGCGCGTAGTAGAACCGCAGGCCGTCGACGTCCTGCGACCCGGTCACCTCAGCGATCGCGATCGCGTCGACGTCGACCCGGTCGCTCACCTTCGCGTCCTCGATCGGGCGGCCGCCGTCCTCGGGCGGGTCCTCCTGGTCGTAGACGACCGTGCGGCCGTCGCGCAGCCCGCGCATGTAGTCGGCGAAGCCAACGCCGGGAGCATGGAAGTTGAGGTAGCGGAGCTCGGCGTCGCCGGCGTTGCGGAAGCCGTGGACGACGAGCGGCGGCACGATGGCGAACCGGCCGGCGCGGACGTTCACCCGCTCGTCCTGAAGCCCGAGGCGAACGGTCAGCTCGCCCGCCAGCACGTAGAAGATGTCCGTGTGACGGCGGTGGATGTGGAGATCCGCGCCGTCGCGGCCTGGCGCGAAGCGCGACCAGGTCGCGTGCACCGAGTCGTGGTCGGAGAGGATCTCGACCCGCCGGTCGGGCGAGTCGCCGATCACCTCTCCCCCGCCCGGCGAGACCAGCGTCGGCTCGCTCATCCGTTCGAGTCTACGGCCAGCGCCGCGGCCACGACCGCGTCCTCCCACGACATGCCGGTGCTCTTGAACAAGCGCGGGCCGGGGCCCACTGAGGCGCCGCCGATCAGCTCGGCCAGCGTGACCAGGCGGTCCGCGGTCGCCGCGCCGGCGGCGATCGCCTGGATCACGTCGCCGGCCTCGCGCAGCGCCGACGCGCGCGACTCGACGACGATCGTGGCCCGCGCGGCGAGCGCGTCATCGGTCTCGCGAGCCTCCGGCTCGTGCGAGCCGATCGCGACCACGGTGGCGTGATCGGCGACGCGCGCGCCGTCGAACAGCGGCTGGCGCGCGGTCGTGCAGCAGCAGATGACGTCGGCCGCGGCGACGAGCGTGGCGACCTCGCCGTGTTCGCGGCCGAGCATGTCGACGTGCTCGATCGGGCGCACCAGTCGCAGCGCCGCGACGTGCGCGTGCGCCTGCGGGCCGCGGCCGAAGACGAGCAGGCGCCGCGCGTCCGGCACCGCGAGCCGGCGGACGGCCAGCGCGGAGACGGCCGCGGTGCGCAGGTTCGTGAGCGCGATCCCGTCGATCAGCGCGCGCGGCGCGAGCGTCTGCCCGTCGAACACCACGCAGACGCCCTGCACGCGCGGGTCGCCTCCGACCGTGACGAGCTTGACCACCGGATGCGGCGCGGCGGCCGAGGGCATCACGAGCAGCTGGCCGCCCTCGACGTCGACCACGCCGCGCGGCGGGTCGGCCTCGGGGTCCAGTCCCGCCGCCAGCGCCGCCTCGAGGGCGTCGGCGGCCTGCGCGGCGTCGAGCCGTCCGGCGTCGAGGAACGGCAGGCTCACCGCAGGACGAACCCGGTCTCCAGCGTGTCGCGCGGATCGAGCACGAAGCGGTGCTCGCCGGTCCGGAACGCGGTGCCCTCGACCTCGGTGAGCAAGGCGCCGTCCGCCCCACCGATGGTGCGCGCGAGGAACGTGGTGCCGATGATCGAGTCGTTGCGCCACGTGTCGCCGGCGGCGATCGCGCCGTCGGCGAGCAGCAGTGCCGTGCGCGCCGACGTGGCCGAGCCGGTCGGCGAGCGGTCGACCTCGCCGTCGGCGAAGATCGCCACGTTTCGCTGGTGCTGCGGGCCTAGGGTGTCGTGAAAGACCGTGCCGTAGATGCCAGACAGCCGCTCGTCTTCAGGATGGCGCGCGACCTCGGTGACGTCGAGCTCGCGCTTGATCGCGCGCCCGGCCGCGATCAGCGCGATCAGATCGGCGGGCGCGACCCGTAGCCCGAGCCGCTCGGCGGACACGAAGGCATACAGCGCGCCGCCGTACGCGACATCGACCTCGACGCCCTGCGCCGAAACGCCGCGCGCCACCACGTACGACGGGACGTTGCGGAACGCGACGCTGTCGACGGCCCCGCCGTGGCGGCGCACGCGGGCGACGACGCGGCCGGACGGCACATCGATCGTCACGTCGACCTCGCCGTCGTCGGGCGCCGGCACGCGGCCGGACTCGACCGCCCAGGCGCCGAGCGCGATCGTGCCGTGCCCGCATGCGGTCGAGTAACCGTCCTTGTGCCAGAACAGCACGCCGAGGTCCGCGCCGCCGTCGTCGGGTGGCACGAGGAAGCCGCCGTACATGTCGGCATGGCCGCGCGGCTCGTGGCACAGCAGCCGCCGCACGTGCTCGACCTCGTTCGTGCGCGGCGCGTGCTCGCGCCGATCGCGCACGGTCGTGCCGGGGATCGCGACCACGCCCTCCTCGACGATCCGGAACGGCTCACCCGCCGTGTGGTAGTCGGTAGTCCGGATCTCCATGCCGCGCAGTCTTCCGCAACCGCTCGCGCCCGGCTTCGAGGTGCGCCGCGCCGAGCTCGCCGATGTGCCCGCGATCGTGGCGCTGATCGCCGCCGACCAGATCGGCGCGACCCGGGACGGCGGCGACCTCGCGCCGTACGAGCGCGCGTTCGCGGCGATCGACGCCGATCCCGCCCAGCTCCTGGTGGTGCTGACCGACCCGGACATCGTCGGGACGCTCCAGCTGACCTTCATCCCCGGACTGGCGCGGCGCGGCGGCCTGCGCGCGCAGATCGAGGCCGTCCGCGTGCGCGAGGACCTGCGCGGCCGCGGCCTTGGGCACGCGCTGTTCGCGTGGGCGATCGACGAGGCGCGCGATCGCGGCTGCGTGCTCGTCCAGCTCACCACCGACAAACGGCGCGCGAGCGCGCACCGGTTCTACGGGCGATTGGGCTTCACCGCGACGCACGAAGGCTTCAAGCTGCTCCTATGACGATCCGCCCGTGCCGCGACGACGAACGTCCGGCGATGCTCGCGATCATCAACGCGGCCGCCGAGGCCTACCGCGGCGTGATCCCGCCCGACCGCTGGCATGACCCGTACATGCCCGCCGCCGAGCTCGACAGAGAGATCGCCGACGGCGTCGCGTTCTGGGGCTACGACGACGGCGGGGAGCTCGCCGGCGTGATGGGGATCCAGCCCGTCCGCGACGTGACGCTGATCCGCCACGCCTACGTCGACCCCGGGCGCCAGCGCGGCGGGATCGGCGGCGTGCTGCTCGAGCACCTGCTCGGCCGCGCGACGCAGCCGATGCTCGTCGGCACGTGGGCCGACGCCGCGTGGGCGATCGGCTTCTACGAGCGCCACGGCTTCGAGCTCGTCTCCCCGGCGCGCAAGACGGAGCTGCTGCAGGCCTACTGGACGATCCCCGATCGCCAGATCGAGACCTCCGTGGTACTCGCGAGGCCGCTCGACGGGTAGAACGCGGGGCGATGGCCTCGCTCCGCGAACGATTGCGCGACCCGGTGACGTGGACGAACGTGTCCCAGCTGCTGAAGACGGTCTGCGCCGTGGTGATCGCCTGGGCGCTCGCGGCCAAGGTGTTCGGCATCTCACAGCCGTTCCTCGCACCGTGGGCGGCGCTGCTGGCCGTGCACGCGACCGTGCTGGGATCGGTGCGGCGAGGCATCGCGCAGGTCGGCGCGACGATCATCGGCGTGCTCGTCGCGTTCGGCGCGGGCCGGCTGTTCGGGTCTGAGGCGCCGGCGCTTGGAGCGGCCGTGCTGGTGGGGCTGCTCGCCGGCTCGATCCGCGGGCTGCGAGGGGACTCGACGACCGCGGCGGCAACCGCGATCGTCGTGCTCACGACCGGCTACAGCGACGACAGCGGGATGCTCGCCGCGCGGCTGCTCGACACCGGTATCGGCATCGCCGTCGGCCTGCTCATCAACCTCGCCGTGTGGCCGCCGCTGCGCGACCGCAGCGCCGCCTCGGCGATCAACGTCGTCGACGATCGCATCGGCGGGCTGCTGTGCGACATAGCCGCCGGACTGCAGCGCGACGGGGAGCCCGACGTCGACGAGTGGATCGCCCGGACGCGTGCGCTCGACGAGGAGATCGCCGACGCGTGGCAGGTGCTCGGGCAGGCGCAGGAGAGCGGGCGGCTGAACCCGCGCCGGGCGAAGCCGCGCCGGATGCGCGCGGCGGAGGACTTCGCCGCCGTCCTGCAGCGGATCGAGCACGCCGTCGCGGAGACGCGCAGCATGGCGCGCACGATCGGGCTCTCCCGCATCCCGCCCGCCGCATGGGACCGAGCGTTCCGGACGCGGTGGCTCGAGCTGCTCGAGCGCACCGGCGCGGCGGTGAGCGCCGCCGACGCCCGCACGCTGGACGACGTGCACCGCGCGCTCGACGACGTCGCCGGCGACCTCGACGTCGACGCCCTGCCCGACCGCTTCTGGCCCGTCTGCGGGGCGCTGCTCGTCAACCTGCGCAACATCGTCGAGGGGCTCGGCGCGGTCGCCGATGCGCAGCCCGTCCGCGTGCCGTCGCCCGCGGCGCTGACGACCTACCGCTAGGCGTAGCGGTCGACCGCCACCCCGCCGACGAGCGACGAGTCGAGGCCGCTCTGGCCGAGGAGCGAGCGAACGTCGCCGTCGAGCAGTGTGTCGACGTCGACGCCGAGCATGTCCGCGAGGTCCTTGAGGTTGGACTGGGCGCGATCGCCGGGCGGCGGGCCGTGCGGACGCTTGCCGGCCGCGATGTTGCTCGCCATGTCGGCGAGCTGCGAGTCGGACAGCTCGGGCGCGCCTTCGGGCTTGTTGGCCTTGAGGTCGGCGGTGATGCTCTTGATCAGGTCGTCGGACGAGACGCCCTTCTGCTTCGCCAGATCAGCGAGTGTGGTGCCCGACTGCTGCGCCTCGCGCAGCTCGTCGGCGCTCATGCCGAGCAGGTCGGCCGTGTTGGACATGGGCGGCGGCTCGTGCCGCGGGCGCGGAGGCGCATAGCCCTGCACGGCGGCCGCCGAGCCGATGGATGAGATGGTCATGCTCTCTACATCGGCGTCTTCGCGCCGCAAAAGCCGAGAGTTTCCTGAGAGTGAGGGGCGGTTACCCGCCCGGTCGCCCTAGGGATTACCCCGATGCGGCGCAGCTCCCGGAGCGGGAGGATCTCTCTATATGAACGAGACGATCGAGACGACGACGTCCGTCACCGTCATTCACGGTGCCATGCTGAGCTTCGAGTGGATCGGCGCCACCACGGGCTCCGACGCGCCGCTGCGCATGCGCGAGCAGCACGACACGCTTCTGCGCGTGATCGAAGGCACCGTGGTCCTCGAGATCGAGGGCACCGAGCGGACGTTGACGATTGAGCACGAGGCCCGCATCGAGGCCGGCATCGCCCACCGCCTGTGGAAGGCGGGCGAGGGCGAGGCCCGCATCGTGCAGGAGCTCCGTAGGCGCTAAAGCGGCAGGTCCGGAAGCCCGCGCTTCTGGCCCTCTTCGAGCAGGCGGTCGCGCGTGAGCGCGCCGCCGATGCCGGTGTGCGCGCTGACCGACAGGCCCGCGTAGAGGTTCGCCCACGCGAGCGAGAGCTCGGGCTCGGCGCCGCTCAGGTCCGCCCACGCGAACGCGGCCGCGAACAGGTCGCCGGCGCCGGTCGTGTCGATCACCGGGCCGTCGTCGAGGCCGTCGACGGAGATCGGCCGGTCCCCCACGACAGCGACCGCGCCGTTCGGGCCCAGCGTGACGACCGCGGTCTCGGCGACCTCGGCGAGGCGGTGGGCCGCCTCCTCGGGCTTCTCGACGCCGGTCAACACCGCCGCCTCGCGACGGTTGACGAACAGGGCGCGCATCTTGCGCGACGGGTTGGGGAGACGGCCCGCGAAGGCGCGCGCGTCGTCGTCGCCGCACGTCACGAAAGCGCAGGTGTCGGCCGGCAGCAGATCGCACTGCTCGAGCGTGGCGGCGATGGCACGCGGCGACAGCGGTTCGAGGTCACTCGCGCGGGCGCGCACGCCCGGGTCGACGGTGACCATCGAGCGCTCTCCGCCGACCGGCATGACCACCGTGGTCGGAGTCCGCGACCCGCGCGGCTCGCCGACCGCGATCCCCTCCTGCTCGAGCGCGTGCCGCACGAAGCGGCCGGCCAGGTCGTCGCCGAGCGGGGCGACGAGCGCGGTCTCCAGGCCCAGGCGACGAGCGCCCACCGCCGTGATGGCGCCACCGCCGGGCGAGCGCAGCATGTCGCCGGCGAAGCGCTCCTCGCCCGGCCCGGGCAGCGACTCGAGCCCGACGAAGGTGTAGTCGAGGTAGGCAGGGGTGACGACAGCGAGATCAACCTTCACGCGAAGCGCTCCTCCAGGACGGGCAGACGCTGCCGGTACTCCGCGAAGATCTCGCGCGCGGCGGTGACCGACGGCACCAGCGGGTGCAGGGCGAGCGCCTTCACGGCAAGCTCGGTGGAACCGGTGAGCGCGGCCTCGACCGTCGCCCGCTCGACCGCCTTGATCGTGTCGATCAGCGCCCGGGCGTGCTCGGGCACGTCACTGGTGGCGAGCGGCCGGGCCCCCGCCGCGCCGACCACGCACGGGACCTCAACGACGGCGTCCTCGTCGAGGAAGGGCAGTGCCGACCGGTTGGCGACATTGAGGATGCGCACGGCGCCGGCGTTGCTCGCAATCGCTTCGACGACCGCCATCGCCTCCGCCTCGTAGCCGCCGGGATCGTCCGGGTCGTGCGGCGCAAGGTCATGGCCGTTGCGAGCCTCGGCCATGTACGTGCGGTCGCGCTCGTCCTTGGTCGCCTGCCAATGGGCGAACGCCTGTTGCGGCGAGTCAGGCCGGGCGGAGTAGAAGCCGCCCTGCTGCTCGAGCAGGTAGGCGCCGCGCGGCTTGGACGCCATCGCGTCGACCGTATCGAAGTAGAAGTAGTAGAGGTACTCGTTGGGGATCATCCCGAGCGAGCGCAGCCATTCCGCGCCGAACACGTGCGCTTCCTCGATCCCGTTGAGCGCGGCGTCGTCGGCCAGCAGGTCGGGCAGCCGGTCGCCGCGGCCGTCGTGCACGCCGCGCAACCAGCCGAGGTGGTTGAGGCCGAAGTAGTCGAACGCCAGCTCGTCGGGGCGTGCGCCGAGCGCGGCGGCGACGCGGCGGCAGAGGCCGGACGGCGTGTCGCAGATGCCGATCGCGCGGTCGCCGACCACCTGCTGGAGCGCCTCGGTGACCATCCCGGCCGGGTTCGTGAAGTTGATGATCCAGGCGTTCGGCGCCAGTTTCTGGACCCGATTCGCCACGTCGACCATCGCCGGGATCGTCCGCAGCGCGAAGCAGATGCCGCCGGGCCCGATCGTCTCCTGCCCCAGCACGCCACGGCCGAGCGGGACGCCCTCGTCGATCGTCCGGCCTTCCAGGCCGCCGACGCGGATGGCCACGAACACGAAGTCCGCGCCCTCGATCGCCTCGTCGAGGTCCGTCGTCGTGCGGAACGGGACCGGTTGCTCGTGCGCGGCCGCCTGGCCTTCGAGCACGAGCCCGATGCGATCGAGCCGCGTCTGATCGACGTCGTGCAGGACGACCTCGTCGAACCGCCGGCGATGCAGAACGGCGCCGTAGATGAGCGGGACGCGGAAGCCTCCGCCCCCGATGATCGCGAGCCTCACGCCGCCAGAATATCTGCGATCCCCGCGGCCGAGAGCTCGGCCTTGGGGACGAAGCCGCGCGCGGGGGTCGTCGCGAGGCAGGAACCGTAGTCGCTGCGGTCCCGGCTGGAGGTGAGGACGATCTGCGGCGCGGTGGGGTCGACGCACAGCCGTTCAGCGACCTCGAAGCCGTCCACGTCGGGGAGCTGTACGTCCAGGAGGATGAAGTCCGGCCTCAGCTCACGAGCGGCGGCGATGGCGGAAAGTCCATCCTCGGCCTCGCCGACGACCTCGTACCCCTCGAGCTCGAGCAGCCGGCGCGCGGCGGCCCGGAACCCCGGGTGGTCGTCGACGATGAGGACGGTTTCAGCCATACGGAGAGTCTCGTGTCCCGTACCCGTTTCCCCCAGGTGGTCACCCTGTGAACGTAAGGTGGGAAAACCGCACCATAAGCGGCAAGGTGCCACCTCTTTGTGGCGATTCGTGCGAAGTGGTCACTCCCCGGGCGGCGGCCCCTCGGGCGCGGACGGCGGCAGCGGCTGGGTAGGCGGCTCAGGCGCGAGCGCGGCAGCGGCCGGCGGCGGCACGCTCGCGGCCGGGGCGCCGGGCGTGGCGGCCCGCTGGAGCGCGACGAGCTCGACGTTGGACTCCATGATCCGGAACAGCGCGATGATCACCTCGAGCAGGACGCGCGTGTAGATCAGGTACAGCAGCGAGACGATCGGCGCGATGATCACGAGCACGAGCAGGCCGAACGCCGCGCTGCGGGAGAAGGCCGCGGCGATCCAGAACAGGGCCGCCAGCCCGATCACCACCATCGAGATGATGTAGATGATCCTGATCACGCGCGGCGTGACCAGGTTCGCGAACGACGTGTCGAACAGCGACGCGAGGAAGCCCCTTGGCTCCACGGTCAACCTCCCTGTCGGCGACGAGACGCCGTGATGTTGACCGAGCGCCCGGCGGAACCGCTCAGCCGGCCAGACCGGCGTACAGCTCGGAGGTCTGCCGCGCGATCGCCGACCAGTCGAACTCGCCCACGGCGCGCTCGCGCCCGGCACGGCCCATCGCCGCCGCCCGATCCGGATCCGCCACCAGCTCGTTCACGCGTGCGGCGATGCCGTCCACGAACGCCTGCGGGTCGCGCGGGGTGATTTCCCCCTCGGCGGTCTCGAACGGCACCAGAAGGCCGGTCTCCCCGTCGACGACGACCTCGACGATCCCGCCGGTCGCCGTGGCCACCACGGCCGCCTCGCAGGCCATCGCCTCGAGGTTCACGATCCCCAGCGGCTCGTAGATCGACGGGCAGGCGAACACCGTCGCGCGGCTCAGCAGCTGGATGACGTCGCGCTTGGGGAGCATCTGCTCGATCCAGATCACGTTCCCGCGCTCGGCGCGCAGCCGGTCCACGCGCGACGAGACCTCGGCGGCGATCTCCGGCGTGTCGGGCGCCCCCGCGCACAGCACGAGCTGCGCGGCCGGGTCGAACTGCAGCGCCGCCTCGACCAGGTACGGCACGCCCTTCTGGCGCGTGATCCGCCCCACGAACACGACCGAGGGCCGATCGGGATCCACGCCGTATTTCTCCAGCACCTCGGTGCCGAGGTCGGGCGTGTATTCCTCGGCGTCGATCCCGTTGTAGATGACCGTGACGCGCGCGGGATCGATGTCCGGATAGGCCTTGAAGATGTCGTCGCGTGACCCGCGCGAGACGGCGATCACCGCGTCCGCGCTCTCCAACGACACCTTCTCGCACCAGCTCGACAGCGCGTAGCCGCCGCCCAGCTGCTCCGCCTTCCACGGCCGCAGCGGCTCCAGCGAGTGCACGGTCGCCACATGCGGGATGCCGTACATGAGCTTCGCGAGATGGCCGCCGAGCTGCGCGTACCAGGTGTGCGAATGCACCAACTGCGCGTCGGACACGCCCGCCGCCATCGAGAGGTCGACCGACATCGCCCGCAGCGCCGCCAGCTCGGGCGCGTCGCCGGCCAGCGCGCCCCACGCCGAATGCACGACCGCGTTCTCCCCACCCCACGCGTGCACCTCGACGTCGTCGAACGCCGCCAGCTCCCGCGCCAGGTACTCGACATGGACGCCCGCGCCGCCGTAGACCTCCGGCGGGTATTCCCGCGTGAGCAGCGCGACCTTCACGCCGGCACCACCTTGCCCTTGCCGACCACGGTCACGCCGCCGTCGGACACCGTGAACCCGCGCTCGCGGTCGAGCGCGTGATCGACGCCGACGGACGCGCCCGACTCCACGCGGACGTTCTTGTCGAGGATCGCGCGCCGCACCACGGCGCTGCGCTCGACCTCGACCCCCTGCATGAGCACCGAGTCCTCGACCTCGGCGTACGAGTGCAGGTGGACGCCCGGGGAGAGCACCGACCGTCGCGCCCGAGCGCCCGAGATCACGACGCCGGCGCACACCATCGAGTCGAGCGCGTGACCGCGCCGCCCGTCCTCGTCGAACACGAACTTCGCCGGCGGCAGCGGGTCGTGCCAGGTGAGGATCGGCCACTCGTTGTTGTAGAGGTTGAACACCGGGTCGACCGAGACGAGGTCCATGTGCGAGTCGAAGTACGCGTCGATCGTCCCGACGTCGCGCCAGTAGCCGTGATCGCGCTCGCTCTCCCCCGGGACCACGTTGCGCGAGAAGTCGTAGACGTGCGCGGCGCCGCTCTCGACCAGCATCGGCACGATGTTGCCGCCCATGTCGTGGCTCGACTCATCGGCGCCCGCGTCGGTCGTCACCGCCTCCATCAGCGCGTCGGTGGTGAACAGGTAGTTGCCCATCGAGGCGTACACCTGGTCGGGCGCGTCGGGCAGCCCGACCGCGTCCTTGGGCTTCTCGCGGAACGCGGAGATCGTGTGCCCGTCCGGCCCCGCCTCGATCACGCCGAACTGGTCGGCCTGCGCGAGCGGAGCGCGCAGTGCCGCCACGGTGACGGAGGCGCCCGTCTCGATGTGCTGGTCGAGCATCTGGCGCGGGTCCATCCGGTAGATGTTGTCCGCGCCGAACACGGCGACGTAGTCGGGCCGCTCGTCGTTGAGCAGGTTGAGGTTCTGGTAGATCGCGTCGGCCGACCCGGAGAACCAGTAGGGCCCGCGCCGCATCTGCGCGGGCACCGGTGTCACGTAGTTGCCGAGCAGCGGCGACAGCCGCCACGTAAGCGTGATGTGGCGGTCGAGCGAGTGGCTCTTGTACTGCGTGAGCACGACGACCTGCCGGAACCCGCCGTTGACCAGGTTGGACAGCGCGAAGTCGATCAGCCGGTAGTTGCCGCCGAACGGCACGGCCGGCTTGGCGCGGTCAGCCGTCAGCGGCATGAGGCGTTTGCCCTCGCCGCCGGCGAGCACGATCCCGAAGACGTTCGGCACGCCTACCTCCTCAGCGCCTGTTTGACGATGTCGCGGGCCTCGTCGAGGATCCGCTCGAGGCGCTCCTCCCCATCGAGGCTTTCCGCGTACACCTTGTACACGTCTTCGGTCCCCGACGGCCGCGCGGCGAACCAGCCGTGCTCGGCGACGACCTTCAGCCCGCCGAGCGCGGCGCCGTTGCCGGGCGCGCTCGTGAGCTTGTCGAGGATCGGCTCGCCCGCGAGCGACGAGCTCTCCACCTGCTCGGGCGAGAGCTTTTTCAGCACGTCCTTCTCCTCGGGCGTGGCGGCGACATCGACGCGCCGGTAGACGGCGTGCCCGAAGCGCTCCTCCAGCCCGGCGTAGATCTCCCCCGGGTCGCGACCGGTCTTGGCCTTCATCTCGGCCGCCAGCAGGCACGGGATCAGCCCGTCCTTGTCGGTGCTCCACGGCCCGCCGTCGCGCCGCAGGAACGACGCCCCGGCGCTCTCCTCGCCGCCGAACCCGAGCGTGCCGTCGAGCAGCCCGTCGACGAACCACTTGAAGCCGACCGGCACCTCGACCAACCGGCGGCCGAGATCGTCGGCGACGCGGTTGATGATGCTCGAGCTGACCAGCGTCTTGCCGATCCCGACGTCGCTCCCCCAGTCACGGTTGCCGCCGAACAGATAGGCCACGCAGGCCGCGAGATGGTGGTTCGGGTTCAGCAGACCGGCGCCCGGCGTCACGATCCCGTGCCGGTCGGCGTCCGGGTCGTTGGCGAACGCGACGTCGAACCGATCGCGCATCTCGGTCAGGCGGGCCATCGCGTACGGGGACGAGCAGTCCATCCGGATCTTGCCGTCCCAATCCAGGGACACGAAGCGGAAGGTCGGGTCGATCGCGTCGTTGACGATCTCGAGATCGAGGCGATGGCGCTCGGCGATCGCCACCCAGTAGTCGCGGCTGGCGCCGCCCAGCGGGTCGACGCCGAGCTTGAGCCCCGCACCGCGGATCGCCTCGAGGTCGATCACCGATTCGAGGTCGGACACGTACGCGCTCAGGTAGTCGTGCGGCCGGCCCTCCCCGGTGCCCCGCTGCACGCCGTCGAGCCCGGCGTCGAGCAACGCGTTCGCCTCGCGCTCGATCCCGCCGGTGACGTCGGTGTCGGCCGGCCCGCCGTGCGGCGGGTTGTACTTGAAGCCGCCGTCCCCCGGGGGGTTGTGCGACGGCGTCACCACGATCCCGTCGGCGGTGCCGCGGCCTCCGCCCCGGTTATGGGTGAGGATCGCGTGCGAGACGGCCGGGGTCGGCACCGCGCCGCCGCGGGCGTCGACGCACACGTCGACGCCGTGGGCGGTCAGCACCTCGAGGATCGTGGCGACCGCCGGGGCCGACAGCGCGTGCGTGTCGGCCCCGAGGTACAACGGTCCGTCGATTCCCTGCGCGGCTCGGTAGCGGCACACGGCCTCGCTGATCGCGCGGACGTGCCCCTCGTTGAACGATCCGTCCAGCGAGGTACCGCGATGCCCCGACGTGCCGAACGACACCGCCTCACGGGGCTCGTCGGCGTACGCCTCCAGCAGCGCGTCGACGTCGATCAGGTCGGATTCGTCGGGAAGGGTTCCCGCGCGGGGGTCGATGCTCATGTCCGGCGCGCCTGCCATTGGTCGAAGGCCACGGCCGCGAGGATAAGCGCCCCGATGATGATCTGCAGATAGAACGCGTTCACCGCGAGCAGATTGCCGCCGTTGTTGAGGGTCGCGACGATCAGCGCACCGGCCGCTGCGCCGAACGCGCCGCCCTTCGCGCCGAACAGGCTCGCGCCCCCGATCACGCAGGCGGCGATCGCGTTCAGCTCGTAGCCGGTGCCCGCCGTCGGGATGCCGGCGTTGAGGCGCGACGTGAACAAGACGCCGCCCACGGCCGCGAGCAGGCCCGCGAGCGCGTACACCGAGACGAGGACCCGCGTGACGGGAACGCCCGAGAGCCTCGCGGACTCAGGGTTCGATCCGATCGCGTAGATGTAGCGTCCGAACACGGTGCGGCGCAGGACGAACGACGTGAGCACGACGACCACCGCGAAGATCCACAGCAGGTTCGGCAGGCCGAGGAAGTCGCCGTTCGCGATATTGGCGAACGATGACGGCAGCGGCTGGATCGTGCTGGCGTCGGTGTATACGAGGACCATGCCACGGGCGATCCCGAGCATGCCCAGCGTCACGATGAACGGCGGCAGCTTGCCGTACGCGACGAGCGAGCCGTTGAACAGCCCGAGCAGGACGCCGACGGCGAGGCCGATGAGGATCGCCAGCAGGATCGGCACCCCGTCGACCATCATCTGCGCGGTCACACAGCCGGTCAGGCCGAGCACGGAGCCGACCGACAGGTCGATGCCCGCGGTCAGGATCACGAGCAGCTGGCCGACGGCGATGATCCCGAAGATCGCGACCTGGCGGGCCAGGTTGGCCATGTTGGCCGTGGTCAGGAACTCGTCCGACGCCAGCGTCATTGCGCCGAACAGGACGAGCAGGACGATCAGGCCGCCGGCGTCGCGTCCGAAGACGTCGCCGAAGGTGAGGATGCGCTCGTCCGGCTTCCCGGATGCGGGCGCGGGGGCGGTTGCGGTTGCCATCTCTTTCTCCCCTTACTCGTGGGCCGCCGCACCGGGGCTGGCGAGCCGTAGAACGTCTTCTTCGGTGGTGCCTTCCGCCTTGAGCTCGCCGGCCACGCTGCCTTCGCGCATGACGAGCACGCGGTCGGCGAGGCCGAGCACCTCGGGCAGGTACGAGGACACGACGATCACGCCGAGCCCTTCGGCGGCGAGGTCGCCGATCACCTTGTAGATCTCCGACTTGGCGCCGACGTCGACGCCCTTGGTGGGCTCGTCGAACATCAGGACCTTCGCGTGGGTGGCGAGCCAGCGGGCCAGCAGCACCTTCTGCTGGTTGCCGCCCGACAGCGACGACACCGGCTGCTCCCACGACCCCGCGCGCAGCTTGAGCCCGCCGAGGTAGTGGTCGACGAGGTTGCGCTCCCGCTTCTTGTCGACGACCCAGAAGCGCGAGATCTCGTCGATGTGCGCCAGCGACGCGTTCTCGCGGATCGACAGCTCGAGCAGCAGCCCGAGCGTCTTGCGGTCCTCCGTCAGCAGCCCGAGCCCGGCCTGCACCGCCTTGCGCGGGCTGCCGGACGCGACGCGCTTGCCGTCGACCTCGATGTGGCCGTCCTCGACCGGATCGGCCCCGAAGATCGCCCGCAGCAGCTCCGAGCGCCCCGAGCCGAGGAGCCCGGCGATGCCGAGGATCTCACCGGCCTTGACCTCGAAGTCGATCGACTTCTCGGTGCCCGCGGGCTTGAGGCCGACGACCTTCAGCCGCGCGTCACCGAGCATGCGGTCCGGGTTGTGCGGATACAGCGACTCGATCTTGCGGCCGACCATCGAGGCGATCAGCCCGTCCTGGTCGAGCTCGGTCATCATCGCCGTCCGGGCGAACTTGCCGTCGCGCAGCACCGTCACGCGATCCCCGATCTCGAACATCTCCTCGAGATGGTGCGAGACGTACATGATCGCGTGGCCCTCGTCGCGCAGCCCGTGGATGCGGGCGAGGAGCGCCTTGGTCTCTGACTCCGACAGCGCGGTCGTCGGCTCGTCGAAGATCAGCACGCGCGGGTTGGCCCCCAGCACCTTCGCGATCTCGACGAGCTGACGGACGGCCAGCGAGGTCTCCTCGACCAGCGTCTTCGGGTCGAGCCACTCCAGGCCGACCCGCTCCAGCATCGCCTTGGCGTTGCGCTTGAGCTCGCCGGGCCGCGTGACGCCGCGGCGCGCGGGCAGGCGCCCCATCATCAGGTTCTCGCCGACGGAGAGGTCCGGTAGCAGGCTGAGCTCCTGATAGACGACGCCGACGCCGGCGTCACGGGCCTGGACCGGGCTCGGGCTGCCCATGTCGCGGCCCTCGATCTCGTACGCGCCCTCGTCGCGCTGGACGGCACCGGTGAGGATCTTGATCAGCGTGCTCTTGCCGGCGCCGTTCTCGCCGGCAAGGCAGTGCACCTCGCCGGCGCGCAGCTCCAGCGCGACGTCCTGGAGCGCCTGGATCGGGCCGTAGCGCTTCGAGACGCCGCTGAGCGAGACAATGACCTCGCCCTTGGCCGCCGCGTGCGTGGCCTCGGTGGTCGCAGTGGTCATCGCTACTGCGCCTTCGTGGTCGGCGGGGTCAGGAGCTGCTTGACCTCGGCGGTGCCCATGTTCGCCTTGTCCGCCTGCACGGCGCCCGGGTCGAGCTTGCGTGGCGGCACGTTGCCCACCGTCGCCATCGCCGCCTCCATCACGCCCTGGTAGCCGAAGAAGTACGGGTTCTGGACCACCAGCGCGTCGATCGAGCCGTCGGCCAGTGCCGCGTTCTCCTGCGGGTCGGTGTCAAAGGCGACGACCGGGATGCGGTCCGCCGCGTTGTTGTCCTTGATCGCGCGGGCGGCGCCGTTCCCCGAGGTGTTGTTGGCGGCGAAGATGCCGACGAGGTTCGGGTTGGCGGTCAGCGCATCGTTGACCTGGCTGGCCGCGGTGTTGAGGTCGTTGTTGTTGTAACGGACGACCCCGACCTTCAGGCCCGGGCAAGCCTTGAGGCCGGCACGGAAGCCCGCGTCGCGGTCCTTGAGCACCTGCACGCCCGCGACCGAGGACGCGATCATCACGTCGCCGTTCTCGTTGCCGGCGTCCTTGGCGAGCTGACACATGCGTGCGCCCGCCTGCTCGGCGGCCTTGACGTTGTCAGTGCCGATGAAGCCGTCCTGCGCCGTCGTGACCGCGGTGTCGGCCACGATCACCTTCATCCCGCCCTTGCGGGCGCGGTCGATCACGTTGTTGAGCGCGTCCGACGAGTTCGGCGCCACCACGACGGCGTCGGCGCCGCGCGAGATCGCGTTCTCGACGAGCTGGACCTGCTGGTTGACGTCCGTCTCCGACGTCGGGCCGAAGAGACTCACCTTGAGTCCGTAGTCCTTGCCCGCCTTCTGCGCGCCGGCGAGCATCGACTGCCAGAACTCGGAGTCCGACGCCTTGATGATCACGTCGACCTTCTTGCCACCGGCGGCGCCGGCGCTGGCGGCGCCACCGCTGCTACTCGACGAGCCACCCGACGCTCGACCCGCCACGACACCGACCACAGCGGCGATGAGCGCGATCACGGCGACCAGCGAAAGCGAGAACTTCACGCGTGTCTTGGTCATGCGAACTTCCTCTCCTCCAGAAGCATCGTTCCCTCGATCCCTCAATCTCAGGAAACGTTTTCTTGACGTCGGCCACTGTAGACCGCGTGAACTTTCTTGTAAGAGATTACGTTTTCTCGTGTGATCGTGTACAGTGCGCGCCCATGCCAGCAAATCCCGGCCCCGTCGAGTCGCCCGTGAGTGAAGAAACGTTTCCCAGCAACGGCCATCGCCGCCCCACGATGAAGGAAGTCGCGACGCTCGCGGGCGTCAGCCTGGCAACCGTTTCGCGAGTCGTGAACGGCGACGGCAAAGTGCGGCCGGACCTGGCCGAGCGCGTACGCGAGGCCGTCGGCCTGCTCGGCTACCGGCGCGACTTGACCGCGACGAACCTGCGCCGCGCGGACCGCTCGTCCGCCAGCGTCGGCCTGGTCTTCGACGACGTCGCCAACCCGTTCCACGCCGCAGTACTGCGCGGGGTCGAGACCGTGGCGCGCACGCGCGGCGTCCTGCCGCTCGTCGGCAGCTCCGACGAGGACGCATCGCGCGAGCGCGAGCTGGCGGAGGCGTTCCTGTCGCGGCGTGTCGACGGGCTGATCGTGGTGCCGGCGGGCAGCGACCACTCGTACCTGCGCGCTGAGCGCGACGCGGGCGTGGCGCTCGTGTTCGTCGACCGCCCGCCGAGCTTCATCGATGCCGACTGCGTGCTGTCCGACAACGCGGGCGGCGCCTTCGCGGCCACCGCCCACCTGATCGCGCGCGGACACCGGCACATCGCCTTCCTCGGCGACCAGGAGCGGATCTTCACGGCCACCGAGCGCCTGCGCGGCTACCGCGAGGCACTGGCCGACCACGGCATCGCCTACGATCCCGCGCTCGTGCGGATGGGGCTCCACGACAGCACGGCGGCGTCAGAGGCGGTCGCGGATCTGCTCGCGGCGGCCACCCCGCCGACCGCCGTCTTCAGCTCGCAGAACCTGATCACCATCGGCTGCGTGCAGCGCCTGCGCGCGCTCGGCCTGCACCACAAGGTCGCGCTCGTCGGCTTCGACGATCTCACGCTGTCCGACGCGGTCGAGCCCGGCTTGACCGTCGTCGCGCAGGACGCGCATCAGCTCGGCCGGCTGACCGCCGAGCTGCTGTTCGCGCGGCTCGACGGTGACCGGCGACCAACTCGCCGCGTCGAGGTCCCGACCACGCTGATCCAGCGTGGCAGCGGGGAGCTGGCGGCATGATCCTGGTCGCCGGGGAGGCCCTGTACGACCTCGTCGTGCAGGGCGACAGCGACGATCTGAACGGCCACCCGGGCGGCGCCGCGTTCACCACCGCGCGCACGATCGGCCGCCTCGAGCAGCCGGTCGCCTACCTCGGGCGCATGTCCGAGGACCGCTTCGGGCAGCGGATGGTCGACATGCTCGCCGAGGACGGCGTCGACCTCGGCGCCGTGGTCCGCACCAACGAGCCGACGACGCTCGCGCTCGCCGAGGTCGATGACGATGGCGTCGCCCGCTACCGCTTCTACGAGCGCGGGACGTCCGCGACCGGTCTGCAGACCGACGCGGCGCTCGCCGCGGTGCCGGACGACGTTCGCTACCTGCACATCGGCACGCTCGGGCTCACGCTCGAGCCGGTCGCGACCGCCACGGAGGCCGTCGTCGAGCGCCTCTCCGGCCGCGCGCTGATCGCGCTCGACCCCAACATCCGCCCGTGGGTGATCGCCGACCCCGACGCCTACCGCGCCCGGCTGGGACGCGTGCTCGCGCGCAGCCACATGATCAAGGTCAGCGAGGAGGACCTCGACTGGCTGTACCCCGACGTGCCTGCGGCCGAGGCGATCCGGGAGATGCTCGAGATGGGCCCGACCGTGGGGCTGCTGACCCGCGGCCCGAACGGCGCGCTGGTCGTCACGCGCACGGCCGAGGTCGCGGTGCCGGCCCCGCGGGCCAAGGTCGTCGACACGATCGGGGCCGGCGACGCGTTCGGCGGCGGCTTCCTCGCCTGGTGGAGCGAGCGCGGCCTCACCCATGAGGACCTCGGAACGATCGACCTGGCCGTAGAAGCGACCGCGTTCGCGTGCCTGGTCGCCGCACGCACCTGCTCGCGCCCCGGCGCCGATCCACCGCACCGATCCGAGCTGCCGTCCTGAGCGGCGGCCGCCGGCCTCAGCAGCGCACCGCTGTCGCAGCCGATGTCGCCATCACTTCCCTTCGGCGGGCTCGGGCGGATGCCCGAAGTGCTCGCGCCGTATCTCGCGTGCGATCTCTTCGCGCGTCTTGCGCTGGGCCTCGGCGACGCGGTTCAGCCGGCGGGTGAGGAGACGCTCCTCGGCCGCCGCGGCCCGGATGATGAGCTCGAGCGTGCGCGCCCGGTCGCGGGCGCTATCTGACATGCCACACCGCGCGGAGCGGCAGCACGGTCCGCTCGTAGGTCGAGTTGATCAGCGCGGCGAACGCCGCATACAGACCCGCGGCCGCGGTCGCGATGCCGAACCAGCCGGCGGCGAAGATCGCCCAGACGATGAAGAACAGCGCCGTGGCGTTGCCCACTTCGGCGAGCGGGATCTGCTTGACGAGGAACTGCTCGAGCGCCCAGTAGGAGAGCCAGAAGGCTCCGAACGAGCCAAACGCCATCGCGCCGAACGCGTTGCCGCGGCGGAATTCCCACATACCCGCGAGCAGCTCGGCGATGCCGCCATAGGCGACGGCGACGCCGAGCACGACCGGCAGGCCGGACCGGTTGAGCAGGCCGGCGTTGAAGACGCTGAACACGAGCGTCGTGATCGCCAGGGCGGCGAGCCCGAGCGGCGCCGGGTCGGCGACCGCGGGCAACGGCCGCGCGGCGTCGTGGTAGCGGGCGGCTGCCCGCATCGGGTCGTCGTCGATGGCGAACACCATCGGGTCCCGCTCGACATTGACTGCCATTTCGCAACTCCTTCGGTTCGAGGTGCGCACCGAGCGTCTCGCGAGCGGCGCGCGCTCACCATCGGGCGTCCGGACGACATGCGGACGACAGCCGTGTCATCCGTGCGAACGGCCGATCGCCCGATGGTCGGCCGCGCGCGCGGCGGCCACGCTCAGGCCCGCCGTGTCATTCACCCTGCAGCCGTCCCCGCTCCGTCATCATTCGGATATGCCGCCGCGCCGTGTGAGGGTCGTGGTCGCCGACGATCACCCGCTGTTCCGCGAGGGCATCGAGCGCGCCGTACGCGAACGGCCCGAGCTCGAGCTCGTCGCCGCCGCGGCCGAGGGCCGCGAGGCGCTGGCGACGATCCGCGATCTCGAGCCGCACGTGGCCGTGCTCGACCTCCGCCTGCCGGGCCTCGACGGGCTGCAGATCCTCAACGCGGTCGTGCGTGACGGGATGCCGAGCCGCGTGCTGTTCCTGTCGGCGTCGAGCGATCCGGAGCTTGTCTACCGCGCCGTGCAGATGGGCGCCGCGGGCTACTTCCGCAAGGAGGCCGACCGCGAGACCATCCTCGACGCGATCGCGGCCGTGGCGCGTGGCGGCACGGTGATCGACCCCGAGCTGCAGGCCGGGGTGTTCGAGCAGGTCCGGATCCGCGGCACCGAGGACGACCGACCGATCCTCACCGCGCGCGAGCGCGAGGTGCTGACGCTGATGGCCGAGGGGCTGACCGGCCCGCAGATCGCCGAACGGCTGATCGTCGCTCTACCGACGGTCAAGACCTACCAGGCACGGCTGTACGAGAAGCTCGGGGTGTCCGAGCGCGCGGCCGCCGTTGCCGAGGCGATGCGGCGCGGGCTGCTCGAGTGATAGACGCGCCACGGTTCAGAGCGATCGATCAGCCGTGGCTCGCGCTGCTGCGGCTCGCGCTCGTGCCCGTGGTGCTGGTCGGCGAGCGGCTCGTCGACCACCCGGTCGTCCACACGGCGACGTTCCCGTTCTGGCTGGTGGCGTTCGGCGCATGGGCGGCGGCCGTGCTCGCGCTGCGCCTGCAGGTGGCACCGTTCCCGGTCTGGCTCGGGCGCGCCGAGCCGTTCGTCGACCTCGCGTTCATCACCGCGTTGACGTACGCGTCCGGCGGTCCGTTCTCCGAGACCGCGATGGCCTTCTTCGCGCTCCCCGTGCTCGCGTCGGTCCGGCTGCGACCGCGACTCACCGCGAGCTGGACACTGGGGGCGATCGCCGCGTTCGTGGCGCTGTCGATCGTGCACCCGACGCGCGGGGAGAGCGAAGCGACGCGCCGCATCATCAGCCAGGTCTTGTACCTGGCCTGGATCGGCGCCGCCGCGACGATCGTCTCCGCCGTCCTGCACCGGCGCGACGCGGCGATCGCGCGCCTTGCCCTGCAGCGGGAACGGCTGGCCGCGCACGCGCTCGCCGCCGAGCAGCGCGAGCGGCGCCGGCTCGCCCAGAACCTGCACGACGAGTCCGTTCAGACGCTGTCGCTGGCGCGGCAAGAGCTCTCCGACTACCACCGGACGAGCCGTGAGGACGCGTACGAGCGCACGCGCGCGGCGATCGACGAAACGCTCGACCAGCTGCGCGGCGAGATCTTCGAGCTGCATCCGTACGTGCTCGACCACGCCGGGCTGCCGGCGGCGCTGCGCGCGATCGCGGACCGCAGCGCGGAGCGGCTCGGGGCCGAGGTGCACGTCGCGGTCGACCCGGCGGCCTCGGGCACCCGCCACGACGAGCTGATCGTGGTGCTGGCGCGGGAGCTGCTGGCGAACGCGGTCAAACACAGCGGCGCGCAGCACGTCTGGGTGACCGTCGCCGCCGATCACGAGCAGATCGAGCTCGAGGTGCGCGACGACGGAGCGGGCTTCGATGCCGGGACGCGTGATGCGGCGCTGCTCGACGGGCATGTCGGCCTGGCGTCGAGCGAGCAGCGCCTGCGGTCGGTGCGCGGCGAGCTGGTGGTGAGCAGCGCGCCGGGAGCGGGCACGGTCGTGCGGGCCGTCCTTCCTCCGATCGGATGACAAGGCCGTCATCCCCAAGATCGCGCTGGTGGCCGATCCCCGGCGCGCTGTCGCGGGACCAGGATCACGGTCATGCGACGAATCCTCCCCACACTCCTCATCGCCCTGGTCGTCGGCGGTGCCGCCGGCGCGTTCTTCGGCCATCGTGCCGCTCCCTCCACCGTGGTCGCGCCGATCCCGCAGACCGCCGCGGCGACGAGCGACACCGTGCTCACCCCCGCGGCGCTGTACAAGCGTGACGCTCCCGGCGTCACGGTCATCACCGCCACGACGACCAAGCAGGTCGCGCCGACGCTCTTCAGCCCGCCTCAGACCGAGAAGGAGCAGTCGCTCGGCTCCGGCTTCGCGATCGACACCAAGGGCGACATCGTCACCAACGACCACGTCGTCGCCGGCGCGTCCGGCATCCGCGTCGGGTTCGGCAGCGGATCGACGTACCCGGCCAAGGTTGTCGGCGCCGACCCGGGCTCCGACCTCGCGGTCGTCCACGTCAACGCTCCGAGTTCGGCGCTTCACCCGCTGACGTTCGACAGCTCGAACGCCGTCGTTCCCGGCGACCCGGTCTACGCGATCGGCAACCCGTTCGGGCTCGACCGCACGATGACCGCCGGGATCGTGTCCGCGATCGGGCGCGACATCCAGGCCCCGAACGGCTTGACGATCCCGAACTCGATCCAGACCGACGCGCCGATCAACCACGGCAACTCAGGCGGCCCCCTGCTCGACGCCGCCGGCCACGTCGTCGGCGTCAACGCCCAGATCGAGGGGGGGACGGTCAATGCCAACGTCGGCGTCGGCTTCGCGATCCCGAGCGACACCGTTCGCTCCGTCGCCCAGCAGCTCATCTCCAACGGCAAGGTCGAGCACGCGTTCATCGGCGTGCAGGTCGAGACGATCCCGGCCGGCGTGTCCAAGATGGTGCGCGGGATCCCGTCGAGCGGCGTCATGATCGCCAAGGTGACGGCGGGCAGTCCGGCCGCCCATGCCGGCCTCCGCGCCGCCACGCATCAGGTGACGGCCGACGGCCAGACCGCGCTCCTGGGCGGGGACTCGATCACCGCTCTGGACGGCAAGCCGATCCGGTCGGCCCAGAACCTCGCGGACGCCGTGGCTCCGCGCAAGCCCGGCGATCACATCACGCTCACGGTCGTGCGCGGCGGCGCGACGCGAACCGTCTCCTTGGCGCTCGGCGTCGCGTCGCAGTCGACGTAAGGCTCGGCTGGGTAGGGCGGCGAGATCTCGTCGAGTGTGAAGTTGTTCAGGCCAGGGCTGAACAACTTCACGCTCGACGCGACTGCCTGCCCTACCCAGCCGCAGTTCGTCTATGCCGCCACCGCCTCCGCATGCACGGCGGGCGAACGCCCGGCGAGCACGCCGCCGTCGATCGGCAGCGTGGTGCCGGTGATCCAGCCCGCGCCGTCGCCGGCGTAGAACAGGATCGCCTCGACGACGTCGGACGGCTGACCGCGGCGGCCGAGCGGGTGGAACGGACCGACTGCTTCGAGCACCTCCTGGGCCTGCTCGCGGTCCATGAACCGCTCGTAGGCGGGGGTCTCCACGAACGCCAGCGCGACGGTGTTCACGCGGATGTGGTCGGCGGCGAGCTCGATCGCGAGGTTCTTGGTGAGCACGTGGCGGCCGGCCTGGGCGGCGGAGTAGGCGCTCGTCGGCGTCGTGGCGATCGCGTCGACGGCCCACATCGAGCCGACGTTGACGATCGCGCCGCCGCCGCGCTCGCGCATTGCCGCGACGACGGCCTGGGAGGTCCAGAACGTCGGCCGCAGAATTGAGCCGAGCGCTTCTTCGAAGTGCTCCTCGGTCTGCTCCTCGAACGGGACAGGACGGAAGATGCCGGTGCTGTTGACGAGGACGTCGACGCCGCCGAAGCGCTCGACCGCCGCGCCCACGAGGGCCTGCGCCTGGTCGCGCGTGGCGATCTGGCCGGAGACGATCAGCGTGCGCTCGCGCGACGGATCGAGGTCGGCCTGGGCGGCCGCGAGCTTGTCGCGGCGCGTCCCGCTGAGGACGACGTTCGCTCCCTCGTCGAGGAAGCGCTGGGCGGACGCCCGGCCGATGCCGCCGGCGCCGCCGGTGATCAGGACGGTCTTATCGGAGAAAAGGTGCATGCGCACCAATATACATGCACAGACACCTAATGCAAGTGCAGTAATCTTCCGCACGTGCCCGAACTCGACGACGAGACGCTCGCCGGCTGGCGTGCCTTCCTGAACGCGCACGCCCGCGTGACCCGCGCGATCGGGCGCGATCTCGCCGCCGCGGGGCTTCCCGACCTGAGCTGGTACGACCTGCTGTGGACGCTCTACCGCGCGCCCGGTCGTGCCCTGCGGGTGAACGAACTGGCGCGCGAGGTCGTGCTCTCCCCCACCGCGATGAGCCGATTCGTGGACCGCGCCGAGAAGGCCGGCTACGTGCGCCGCGACCCCGATCCCGCCGACCGGCGGGCGCTGCAGGTCTCGCTCACCGACGCCGGCGGCGACCTGCTGCGGAAGATGTGGCCGATCTACTCGCGCGGCATCGAGGAGCACTTCGGCCGCCAGAGCCAGGCGTTCCGCGCCGCGCTCGAGCGGATGGGCTGATCAGCGGCGGCGCGCCAGCTCGCGCCACTCGCGCACGGCGTCCTCCTCCCGCGCCTCGGCACCGGGCGGTGCGAGCGCGAGATCGTGGCCGGCGTCGCTGCACCACACGCGCGGATGGCGCTCGAGCCAGCGCAGCGCGTCGCGCCTCCCGGCCTCGATCAGGGCGGCGATGAACTCCTGGTCGAAGAACAGGAACGCGAGCAGCTCGCCCTGGCTCGGCGACGTGGTCCCGAACAGGCGTGACAGCAGCAGGAAGTCCGGCGACCGCAGGGCGCGCAGGCCGCCGTAGCGCTCGCGGAAGATGCGCGCGGCGATCTGGCCGAGCTCGCCGCCCCGCTCCGGAGCGATCAGCGCGTAGGAGATGGTGCGGTACGGCGGCCGGCCGCGGGCGCGCCGGTACGTACGCGCCGCATGCTGCGGCCCCGCGACGCTGTCGACGAAGAACGCATTGATCGCGGCCATCCGGTGCACGTCCTCGGCCACGGGGTCCACGAGCAGCCCGTCGAGCACGTTGGCCGCGACGTCGGCGAGGTGCGGCCGCCGCCGCGCGATCGGGTCGGGCGGGCCGTGCAGTGGCTCGAACCCGATCACGATCACGCGGTCGGCCCCCAGCGCGAGCGCGGGCTTGATCGGGCTGTTGAGCCGGGTCGCGCCGTCCATGTAGGCGCCGGCCGCGGCACGCGGGGCCGTGACCTCGACCGGCGGGAAGAGCATCGGAATCGCCGCCGAAGCCCGCACGTGCTCGCTGCTCAGGCACGTCCGCACGTACCGGATCTCGCCGGCCGCGCTGGGCGTGGGCGCGTCGCCATGGACGAATGCGACAGGCCCGCCGCCGTCGAGGCTGGTCGCGACCACGCACACGGCCTCGGCGGCGCGGGTCTTCACGTTGCGCGCCAGCGCCAGCCAGTCGATCCAGCGATCGAGGCTCCGCTGCAGCGGGCTGGGATCGAGCAGCCCGGTCGACCCCACGCCGGGCAGCCCGATCCAATCCCCCGCGAGCCGCAGCGCTTTGAGCGGCATCCTCGGCCCGACGACACGGGTGATGACGTCCGACTTCGCGAGCGCGCGCCAGCCGGACTCCGCCCGTGCCGACGCCTCGCGGGCGCCGAGATGCGCGAGCGAGCCGTACAGGGCGGCGTTGATCGCTCCCACGCTCGTGCCGCACCAGAGATCGACGCGCTCGCCGCGGGCCTCGAGCGCCTCGAGCATCACCGACAGCGCGCCGATCTCATAGGCCCCGCGCGCACCCCCGCCAGGCAGCACGACCGCAACACGAGGCATGTCCGCAGGCTAGGTGCCGCGGCGCCGCGGCGCCGCGGACCGCCGGTCCAAGGATCAGCCGCCGAGGCGGGCCATCGCGTCGAGCAAGCGCTCCTCGGTCAGGGCGTGGGCGGTGGCCCCGCCCCGCCCGGTGATCGTCTCGGCGGCGAGCAGGGCGTTGACGATCGCCGCCTCGGTCGCCTCGATCGCGGCATAGAACAGCGGATCCAAGCGGTTGTCGGCGACCATCGTCACCGCGCGCGTGGCCGGCTCGCCGTCGCGCGCCTCCTCGTTCGCCGGCACGCCCTGCCGGACAGTCGAGAACGCGAGCACGAAGTCGCCGCTCGAGTGCTCCCCCGCGCCGCCCGTGCGACCGATGCCGAGCGCGCAGCGCTGCGCGAGCCGGCGGCACTGGTGCGGCAGCAACGGCGCGTCGGTGGCGCACACGACGATGATCGAGCCGCCCGTCTCCCACGGCAGCGGGACGATCTCGGGCCCGAGCAGCCGGCCGACCGGCAACCCGTTGACGGCGAGGCGGTCGCGCCGGCCGTGGTTGGCCTGCACGAGCACGCCGACGGTCCAGCCGTCGACGACTCTCGACGCCGAGCCGAGACCACCCTTGAAGCCGTGGCAGATCATCCCGGTCCCGCTGCCCACGGCCCCGACCTCGACCGGGCCGGAAGCCGCGCGCGCGAACGCCTCGTGCACGTGCTCGGGACGTACGTGGAAACCGTTGATATCGTTGAGCACCCCGTCCCACGTCTCGCCGACGACCGGCAGGCTCCAGTGCGCCTCGTCCGGATCGCGGCCGGCGACGTCGGCGGCGACGATCGCATCGCGCACGACGCCGACGCTGTGGGTGTTCGTGAGGCCGATCGGCGTTGACAGGCAGCCCCAGTCGCGGATCCACTCGAGCCCGGTCAGCTCGCCGTTGCCGTTGAGCGTGTGGGAGCCGGCGAACAGCGGCTCGCGGCCGTCGTGGGCGATGACGACGGTGACGCCCGTACGGACGTCATCTCCCTCGATCAGCGTCACGGAGCCGACGCGGATGCCGTCGACGTCGGTGATGGCGTCGACCGGCCCGGACGGCAGCGTGCCGATCGTGATGCTCACAGCAGAGGCCTGACCTCGGTGTTGAAGCGGGAGAGCTGTTCGTCGCGGTCCTCGCGCCGCGGCACCAGGACGACGGTGTCGGCACCCGCCGCCCACAGCTCGGCGATCGCCCGGGCGCAGTCGCGCGCGTCACCGGCCACGGCGAGAGCCCGTATGCGGTCGTCCTCCGGCGGGACGCTGCGGTCACCGAGGCTGGCGCGCTCGGTCAACTCGCCGTAGAGCCCGAGCTCCTGCCACGCCTGCACCGCCGGGCGTAGAGCGGCGGCGGCCGCAGAGCGGTCATCGTCGATGCTGAGCCACGCGTAGACGATGGTGGTCTTCCCGCCGGCCTCGCCGCGTGCCCAGCGCACGGCCTCGGGCACGGAACCCTCGGGCAACAGGATCCCGTCGGCGGTCCGGCCCGCAAGCTCGAGCCCGCGCGGACCGGTCGTGCCGATCAGGACCGGCGGCGGCGTGACCGGTGCGTGCACGAGCCGGACGCCTTCGATGCTGACGTGGCGGCCGTGCATCGTGACCACCTCGCCGGCCAGCAGCGAGCGGACCGCGTTGACGGTCTCCTCCAGCGCGGCCATCCGGTCCGCCGGGCGCGCGTCGATCTGCCGCATCCACGGCTCGACGCCATGCCCGAGCGCCACGGTCAGCCGGGCCGGATGGATCCGTGCCAGCCCGGCAATCTCCATCGCCGTCAATGCGGGGTTGCGCAGCGCGACCGGGAGCAGCCCGATCCCGACGTCGATCGCATCCGTGCACGCCAGCGCCGTGGCGGCCATCGTGAGCGCGCCGGTGAGGAAGCAGTCCTCGACCAGCCACAGCTCGGCGAAGCCTTCCCTGTCGGCGTCACGCGCGAACGCGGGCAGGTCCTCAGGCGGCCACTCGGGCCGGAAGAGGACGCCCAGCCGGCCGGCCACTCAGCTCACAAGAGTCCGCGGCCTGCGAGCTCCGCGACGACGGCGCGACGTTGCCACGGACGCGCTTCCGCGAGCGTGCGCAACGCTTTGCGCACGTCGTGTTCGCGCGCGCGGGCATCGGCCGCGGCGCCACGCAGACGCTCGATGTGGGTTTCGAGCTCGACGTTCGACGCGCGCAGCTCCTCCAGCTCTGCCTGCTCGTCGGTCGTCCACTCCCAGGCGGGTTGCGTGGAGGCCATCAGCGGGTTCGGCCGCGAGCGACCGCCCTGCGCCAGCGCCTCGCGCAACTCCTGCCCAGAGACATGGGGTTCGGTGTGCGACTCGCTCATGAGGCGGGCTTTCGTGTCCTTAACGAGGGTTCCTGCCCGGCGACGGAGATCGTGCAACGCGCCGGCCTACCTCCGGACCGCCGTCGCGCTGAACCACGTCGAGTTGGCGAGCACGGCGACGAGCGACACGAGCGCGAGCGCCCGCGCCGGACTGACGTGCCTGGTCATCGGATGGCCGCGGCCAGCCCGTCGAGCTCTTGCGCGCACGGGTGACAGTCGCGTACGTGAGCGGCAATGCCCGGGTACTGCAGCTCGGGGTCGCGCCCCTCGAGCAACTCCTCGACATAGACGTGCATGAGCCGTCTCGTCTCGTCGCAGCCGGGGTCGTCAGGGGCGATTCTCAGGAAACGTTCAAGCCGGTTCATAGTCGTCCAGGTGCCCCGCGGCCACGAGCTGCGCTCGAAGCTTGCGGCGGGCGTCATAGAGGGTCTTGTAGATGGCGTTGCGGCTCGTTCCGAGCTCGTGGGTCAGCGCGTCGGCGGGCATGCCGTTGAGCACGATGGCGACGAACGCCCGCCGCTGGCGATCGGTCAGGACTTCGTCGACCGCACAGCGCAGCGCGGCGACCAGGTCGTGCCATTCGCTCTCCTGGGCCGGGTCGAGCGCGAACCGATCCGGCAGCCGGCTCCAGTCCTCGACATCCATGGGACCGCGCGGCGCGCGCCAGAAGTGCCGTCCGAGCTTCGTGGAGACCTCGAAGATCACGAACTTGTAGGCCCAGGTCGTGAAGCGGCTCTCGCCGCGGAAGCTCGCCAGCTTGCGGCGGATCGAGACGAGGGCGTCCGCCGCGGCCTGGTGCGCGAGGTCGTCGAGCTCGGGGCCGTCGATGCCCGCCGACGGGCCACGGCGGCGGAGCTCACCGCGCGCCACGCGCAGCAGGAGCGCGTGGAGCCGGCCGCACGCCTCTTCACGGTCGCCGCCATCGCTGCCGAGCGCGCGCAGCCACTCGGCAGATTCGGGATCCAGGATGCGCGGCGCGAGGTCGAGCACGCCGGTTCACGCTGCGGCCGACGTGCGGTCGCGTGCATAACGGACGAGGCCGATGACGTCATCCGGCACGAGGCGGCCGATCGCCGCGGAGGAGTAGACGCTGACGAGCACGCGACCGGCCGGATCCAGCACGAAGCCGGTCGACTCCAGGTACTCGGGCTCGTCGTTGACGAACGCGCCCACCGCGTCGTGGATCGCGCGCGCGTCAGCGCTGTGGCCGACCGGGAAGCTCAGGTGCTGCTTGCCGATCAACCCCTGCGTCGTCGCCTCGTCGTCGACCGAGAGCGCCACCACCCGGATGTCGAGCTCCTCGAGGCGGTCACGCGCCCGCTCGAACGCCCGCAGCTGGGCGTTGCAGTACGGGCACCACGCCCCGCGGTACACGAGGATCACCGAGTAGTGGCCGGTGAGCGCGGTCGGGACGTCGAGCCGGTCACCGCCGGCGAGATCGAGTGAAAGGGCGGGGAACGCATCTCCGGGTCGGAGCAGATTCGAGGTGTGCATGACCTGTTGGCATCGAGGACGCCGCTGATCTCACGTCCTCGTTCGGTCACCCGCGTTACAACCAGCGGGCGCCGGAAGCGTGGTGCTGCCGGCGCCCGCTGCCCCTCAGGAGGCGGCGATCCCTTCGCCGCCGACTGCGTCCGGCACGGTGACCGACCCGACCGGGGTGAGCTTGCCGTCGGCCCCGACGCGGAACGCGTCCACGCCGCCGGCGGCACCGGTCTGCACGTACAGGAAGCGCCCGTCGGACGACGCGGCGGCATCCACCGTCCCGCCGCGCGTGGCGGTCAGGCCGACCGGCTTGAGCGCGCCGTCGAACACGGAGACCGTGCCGCTCCCGGCGTTCGACAGGTAGAGGCGCCCGCCGACGTTGACGATCCAGCAGGTCGCGCCCTCGCCAGTGAGCGCCTGCGCGATCGGCTTGAGCGTTCCTCGGTGGTCGAGCGTGAACGTCGCCACCGCATTCGGGCCGGCCTCGGAGACCGCCAGGTCGCCATGCGCGTCGAAGGCAACCGCGAACGGGACGGCGCCCGGCAGGACCGTCGTCGCGGGCCGTGCCGACGGACCGCCGAGGCGGTCGATGCCGAACACGTCGACGGCGTTGCCGTTGGCCTTCGTGGTGACGATCAGCTGGTCGCCGTCCGGGGTGAACGCGACCTCACCCGGCGTGGTGGTGAACTCCGGCGTGGCCGCGGGATCGAGGCCGAGCCGGCGGTGCCACCGACCGACCGGCACCAGGAATCCGCCCACGCGCGCGTAGCCTTGGATCGAGCCGCCGCCGCGAGCGTTGAGGACGTAGACGAGCCTTCCGTGCGCGGTCACGCTGACCGGGAAGTCACCGAACGACGGCAGCACCTGATGACGGATCAGACGGTCGCCGTCGACGCCGAACACCGTGATCGTGTCGCTGCCCGCGTTGACCGCGTAGAGCAGTCCGTTCGCGCGGTCGTATGTCAGCGAGCCCTGCGAGGCGAGGTGATCGACCACGGACCCGCCGAGCACGCCGCCGCGGCCGCCGGTCCGATAGCTGCCGGCCTGGCGCAGGCTGCCATCCGGGTTGCGGTCGTACGCGACGACGGTGTTGCCGCCGGGATCGTCGGTCTGCACGAACACGGCACCGGCCGGCCGCTGACCGTGGGCCGAGGCAGGGCCCGCGAACAGCGCGGCGGCCACCAGTGCGGCGCCGACGACGAGGATGAGACGTTGCATGGGCACTCCTGGGGAGAGGGTGTTGACCTCCCATTGGCATCAACCCGCACGCTGATCTCACGCCCGTAACGCCCATACCGGTGACGAGACGTAACTCGCGATGCTCGATCTGTACTCCCGCGGCGTCCAGACCTGCGTCGCGTCGTGGGAGGCGTACGCGCGCGGATCACGCGGCGCGGCGGTGGTCCGGCGCGCGGGCGTCGCGGCGGCCGTGTTCCCGCACGAGCCGGCGCGGTCGTTCTACAACAACGCGCTGCTCGAGCGGGAGCTTGGGCCGGTCGCGCGCGCACAGGCGCTCGACGCGATGGAGGCCATATACGCGGCGGCCGGCGTCGAGCGGTTCGCGACCTGGGTGCACGAGAGCGACGTGGCGCTACGCGACGACATCGCCGAGCGCGGCTACACGCTCGACACGACGACGCTCGCGATGGGCATGGAGCTGTCCGACATCCGCGCCCCTGCGCCGGAGATCGAGCTCGCGCCGGCGACCTGGGCCGAGTACCTCCGCGCCGCCGAGCTGCCTGCCGGGCTGCTCGAGGACGTCGACGAGGAGGCGTTCCACGCGCGTGTCGCCCGGCTCGGCGGCGAGAGCGTGGCGACCGGGTTCGCCTTCGACCTGGACGGCGACAGCGGGATCTTCAACGTCGGGACGCACGACCACGCCCGGCGGCGTGGGCTGGGCACGGCGGTGACGGCACTGCTCGTGCACGACGCCGCCGCGCGTGGCTGCCGCACGGCGAGCCTCCAGTCCACCGCGATGGCCGAACGCGTCTACGCGGCCGTCGGCTTCCGCGACCTCGGCCGGATCCTGGAGTACGTGCCCTAACGCTCGGCGGCGGCGCGGAGTGCGGTGCGGGCCTCGTCGGCGAGCCGGCGCACGAGCTCGCCCGCGGGGAGCGGCTCGGCGAGCGTGTGGGCCTGCCCCGCCCACAGGTGGAAGCCGTCCCGGTCGCCCTGGCTGCGGGCGGCGGCGCGGACCTTCGCCGTGAGGTGGTTGACGTCGGGATAGGCGCTCGGGGCGTCGGCGTCGTGCTCGCGCAGCCAGCGGTTGACGATCCCGCGGGCGGTGCGGCCGGTGAACGCGCGCGTGAGGGCGGTCGCGCCGGGCGCCGCGATCGCGTCGCGGTGGGCGGGTGCGGTGGCGGCCTCGGGGCAGAGCATGAACGCGGTGCCGATCTGGGCAGCGGCGGCGCCGGCGGCGAGCACGGCGGCGACGCCGCGGCCGGACGCGATCCCGCCGGTCGCGACGAGCGGGAGGTCGGTCACGGCGACGACCATCTGCAGCAGCGCGAGCAACCCGATGTCGCCGGGCGCGGCGTCGTCGAACGTCGCGCGGTGGCCGCCGGCCTCGGTGCCCTGCACCACGAGCGCGTCGGGCCCGGTCTCCGTCGCTCGCGCCGCTTCCTCGGGCGTCGTCACGGTGATCCAGACCGCGCAGCCGGCGGCCTGCAGGTCGCGCACGTCGCCGCGTGCCGGGCTGCCGAACGTGAAGGACACCACCGGGACGGCGAGCTCGCGCATAAGCGCCAGCTTCGCCTGCCAGTCGTCGTCGTCATGGCGCGGCTTCCCGAGGTCGGTCCCGTAGCGCTCCGCCTCGTCGCTGAGCTCCGAGCCGCGAACCGCTCGACCGCGGCCGCGTCGACCTGGCGGCCCGGGCGGGGCGAACAGGTTAACGCCGAACGGCCCGTCGGCGAGCGCGCGCAGCGCGGCGATGTCCTCGCGCACGGCATCGACGGTCTTGTAGCCCGCGCCGAGGAAGCCGAGCCCGCCGGCCTGCCGCACGGCGGCGGCGAGCGCGGGCGTGGACGGGCCTCCGGCCATCGGGGCCTGCACGATCGGGTGCTTCAGGGAGGTGAGGGAAAAGCGCGACACTCTGTGCACAGCATGCCTGACCGCGCACGCCTCATCGGGATCAACCACGTCGCGCTCGAGGTCGGCGACCTCGACGAAGCGCTCGAGCTGTACGGCCGCCTGTTCGACTTCGAGTTGCGCGGCCGCGTCCCGGGGATGGCGTTCCTCGACATGGGCGACCAGTTCCTGGCGATCGCCGAGGGCCGCCGCCAACTGCCCGACGACGGCCGCCACTTCGGGCTCGTCGTCGACGACAAGGAGGCGGTCCGCGCCGCGGTCGAGCGCGAAGGCCTGGAGCGCGTCCCTGGCCGCCGGCTCGACTTCTTCGACCCCTGGGGCAACCGGTTCGAGGTCGTCGCGTACGGAGACGTCCAGTTCGACCGCGTCCCCGGCGTCAAGCGCAAGCTCGGGATCGAGGACCTGCCGAAGTCGGAGTCGGCGCAGAAGGAGATCCGCGACCGCGGGCTCGCGTAACTGGCCGTTCGGCGAGTCAGGAATCGCCGACCGCTGTCTACGTTCGCCCGGTGCGCACGCTCCGGGCCACGCTGATCGCCCTCCTGCTGATGGCCGCACCGGCCCAGGCCGGCGAACGCCCGCGCCCGCAGGGCATCGAGCCGCCGAACGTGCTGCCCGTCGCCGCCGGTGCAACCATCGCCCGCGCCCAGCCGAGCACGTGGCTGGTCGGCGCGCGCCCCGGACCGCGCGCCGAGAAGGTGGCCGCGCGCTACGGCGCGACCAGACTCACGAAGCTCGGGATCTACGCGGTCGCGCGCGGCCGGGCGACGACCTTCGCCGCCGCACTGCGCGCTGCCGGCGTCTACCGCTTCGCCGAGCCCAACCACCGCCTGCAGCGCGCGCACGCCCCCGGAGACGAGTTCACCGCCACCGACTGGCGCGCGGTCCTCGTCCCGCCGGGTATCCAGCCTCCGCCGGTCAGCCAGGCGCCGCTCACCGCGGTGATCGACGGCGCGGCCGACACCACCGTCCCCGACCTCGCCGGCGTGCAGGTCATCCGCAACACAACGGTGGACGACCTCCACGGCACGGCGGTCGCAAGCGTGATCGCCGGCCGCGCGAACGGCGTCGGGATGGTCGGCATGTATCCGGGAGCGCCGGTCCTGTCGATCGGCACCGACCTCACGATCGCTGACGTGATCCAGTGCATCCAGACCGCGATCGACGCCCATGCGGCCGTGATCAACATGAGCTACGGGTCGCCCTACTACAGCTACGGCGAGGACGTCGTGCTCGCGTACGCGGTCTCGCGCGGCGTCGTGCCGGTGGCCGCGGCCGGCAATGACCGCGACACCGTGATGCCCGACGGCACCACCAACCCGGTGCTCTACCCGGCCGCGCTGCCGCACATCGTGTCCGTGGCCGCGACCGGCCCGAGCGGCGCCACCAGCGCCTTCTCGACCTCCAACGGCGCGGTCGACCTCGCCGCTCCCGGCGAGGGCGTGCTCACCGCCGTGCCGACCGCGTGGGACGACGACGGCGTGGCGGACGGCTACGAACGCCTCGACGGCACGAGCTTCGCCGCCCCGATCGTCGCCGGCGCCGCTGCCTGGCTGCTCGCCGCGCGACCGAACCTCAGCGCCGGCCAGATCGGCGACCTGCTGCGGCTCTCAGCCACCGATATCGGCGCCAGGGGGTGGGACGAGGACAGCGGCTACGGCCTCGTGAACATCAAGGGCGCGCTCAGCGCGCCCGCCCCGGCGACCGACACGCCCGAGGTCAACGACGACATCTCATGGGTCGACGGCCGCCGCCTCAACAAGCCGGATCCGTTCCTGTTCAAGACGCGCGACCGCAAGCGCTCGCTGCACGGCGTCGTCGACTACTGGAAGGACTACGCGGACGTCTACCGCGTCCAGCTCCCGGCTCACCGCACGCTGCGCCTGACGCTCAAGCCCGCCCACGGCACGAACCCCGACCTCGCGGTCTACTCGAAGCAGGGCCGGTCGATCTACAAGGCCCACGGCCGCCTCGCGTGGTCGTCCAACCGCGCCGGCAAGACCGAGCGCATCACGATCCGCAACGCCTCGCGGCGCGCCAGGACCGCCTACGCGGCGGTCTACTCGCCGACCGCGCAGGACGCCCGCTACGACGCGCCGTACACGCTCGGCGTCAAGCGGTGACGCCGGGCGGCGTGGCCCTCACGCCGTGACGCCGTGACGCCGTAGGTAGTCGAGGTAGAACGGCCGCAGCATCTCTGCCGTGTCGCCCTCCCCGGACTCGGTGATGTCGTCGACGTGGGCGCTGAGATGGAAGACGTCGTTCTCGGCCTCGCCGAGGTCGCCGGCGGCTGCCTGGGCGGCCGGCAGCACCTTGATCAGCTCGTAGAAGAACTTCGCGTCGAGGTGGTGCCGCGCGCGCTTGACGGCGCGATCGTGGAGATCCTTCGAGGTCAGGGCGTCGAGCCCGTCATCCTCGGTCATGAGACGCGGCCGCTGAGGTGCGGCTTGCCCGTGCGGGCATCGTGAACGGCGAACTCGCCGTCGCTGGACGAGAAGGCGATGCGGCCGGGGATCCGGATCGGAAGCTTGAAGCGCACGTCGGCAGTGTATGCGTCCGGCAGGTGGCCTTCGAGTGCCGCCAGGCAGCGGGCCTTCGTCCACATGCCGTGAGCGATCGCTCCCGGCTGCCCGAACGCCTTCGCGGTGAGCCCGTGCAGGTGGATCGGGTTGGCGTCGCCGGAGACGCGCGCGTAGCGGCGGCCGATGTCGCCGGGGACGGTCCAGATCGCGCTCGGAGGCGGCGGATCGGACCCGTCCCGCCGCGCCGACGAGCCGCCACCTTCGCGGTGCAGATACAGGCTCACGTCGCGCCAGACGACCTCGCCGTCGACCTCCGCCTCCCCCACCAGCTCGAACTGCGTGCCGCGCTCATGAACGGCCAGGTTCTCCGCCCGCACGCGCAGGTCGAGCTGCTCGTCGGCGCGCAGCGGGCGGCGCTGCTCGATCCGGTTGCCGATGTGCACGAGCCCGAGCGGCGAGAACGGGAAGTCGGAGCTCGCCATCAGCTCCATAGCCAGCGGGAACGCGAGGATGTGCGGGTACGTCGCCGGCAGCTCGTCGCGCAGGCGGAAGCCGCACACGCGGTCGTACTCGGCGAGCGCGTGGCGGTCGATCTCCACCGAGCGCGTGAGCTCGCGGTCGGGCAGCGCGTCCGGCCGGCGCCGGATCGCGCCCAGAGCGATCTTCGCGTACAGGCCCTTCATGCGCCGATCAGGCTCTGGCCGCAGACCCGCACGACGTTGCCGTTCACGCCCGCCGATCCCGGCGAGGCGAACCACGCGACGGTCTCGGCGACGTCGACCGGCAGACCGCCCTGGGCGAGCGAGTTCATGCGCCGCCCGGCCTCGCGCGTGGCGAGCGGCATCGCCGCGGTCATCTGCGTCTCGATGAAGCCGGGAGCGACCGCGTTGATCGTCGCCTGCCGCTTCGCCAGGTCGGCGGCAAGCGACTCGACGATGCCGATCACGCCCGCCTTGCTGGTCGCGTAGTTGACCTGCCCGCGGTTGCCGGCAATGCCGCTGACCGAGGACACGCAGACGATGCGCGAGACGGACTCGCGGATCGCCGCGTTGATGCGCTCGATGCTCTCCAGGTTGACGGCCAGCACCGAGTCCCACTGGTCCTCGCTCATGCGCGCGAGCGTCTTGTCGCGGGTGATGCCGGCGTTGTGGACGACGATGTCGGCCTCGCGCTCGGCGAGCGCGCCCGGCGCGCGGTCGGACGTGATGTCGAGCTGCAGCGCGGTCCCGCCGATGCGGTTGGCGATCTCCGTCAGGTCCTCGCCCAGGGCCGGGACGTCGACGCAGACCACGTGCGCGCCGTCGCGCGCCAGCACCTCGGCGATCGCCGCGCCGATGCCGCGCGACGCGCCCGTCACCGCCGCGGTCTGGCCCGCCAGCGGCCGGTCCCAGTCATCCGGCACGTGGCGGACGGCATCGCCGACCCGGATCACCTGCCCCGACACGTAGGCCGAGCGGCCGGACAGCAGGAAGCGCAGGGTCGACTCGAGATCGGCGTCACCCGACGCGTACACGAGGTTGGCGGTCGCGCCGTGGCGGACCTCCTTGCCGAGCGACCGCACGAAGCCTTCGAGCGCACGCTGAGCCACACCGTCGCCGTTCCCGACGACGATCGCGCGGCCCGACGGTGCGAGGTCGCGCACCACCGGCTGGAAGAAGTCGTAGACGTCGCGCAGGTCACGCACCGACCTCACGCTCGTGGCGTCGAAGATCAGCGCCGAGTACGGCTCGGAGCCGCGCAACGGCAGCCCGATGCGGGTAATCGCGTCGCGCACGGAGCCGCCCCCGCCGACGAGCACCGGGCCGTCGAAGAGCTCAGGCCCGCGGCGCAGGTCGGCGGGCTGCGGAAGCCCGAGCCGGCGGGTCATGAAGCGCCCCGGTGGGGAATCGGCGAACTGCTGGTATCGATCGGCCATGGTCACTGCGGTACCCGGTTTGAATCTCAAATGAACGGGAACGTTCTTCAGTAATGGCTGAGAAGATCGCGATCCTCGGGGGCAACCGGATCCCCTTCGCCCGCTCCAACGGGCCCTACGCCGAAGCGTCCAACCAGGACATGCTCACGACGGCGCTCGACGGGCTCGTCGCGCGCTTCGCGCTGCAGGGCGTGCGGGCCGGCGAGGTCGTCGCCGGCGCAGTGCTCAAGCACAGCCGCGACTTCAACCTCACGCGCGAGTGCGTGCTGGGGAGCGCGCTCGACCACTCCTCCCCCGCCTACGACCTTCAGATGGCCTGCGACACCGGTCTGCAGGCGGCGCTCGCCGTCGGCGGCAAGATCGCGCTCGGGCAGATCGAGTGGGGCATCGCCGGCGGCGTCGACACGACCAGTGACGCCCCGATCGGCGTCAACGAGGACCTGCGCCAGGTGCTGCTGGAGGCCAACCGGACCAAGACCGTGCCCGGCCGCCTGAAGCTGCTCGGCCACCTGCGCCCGCACCACATCGTCCCCGAGATCCCGCGCAACGCCGAGCCGCGGACCGGCCTGTCGATGGGCGAGCACCAGGCGCTCACGACCGAGCGCATGAGCATCCCGCGCGAGGCGCAGGACGAGCTCACGGTCGCCAGCCACCAGGGGCTTGCGGCGGCCTACGAGCGCGGCTTCTTCGACGACCTCGTCACCCCGTATCTGGGGTTGGAGCGCGACCAGAACCTGCGCCCGGACTCGAGCACCGACAAGCTCGGCAAGCTCAAGCCGGTGTTCGGCGACACGATGACCGCGGCCAACTCGACGCCGCTGTCGGACGGCGCCGCCGTCGTGCTCCTCGCGACCGACGATTGGGCGAAGCAGCGCAACCTCCCGGTACTCGCGCACCTCACGTACGCCGAGACCGCGGCGGTGGACTACATCCACGGCGACGACGGCCTCCTGATGGCGCCGGTCGACGCCGTGCCGCGCCTGCTCGAGCGGGCGGGGCTGACGCTGCAGGACTTCGACCTGTACGAGATCCACGAGGCGTTCGCCGCCCAGGTGCTGTGCACGCTGAAGGCGTGGGAGGACGACGGCCTCGGCGCGATCGACCGAGCCAAGCTCAACGTCGCCGGCAGCTCGCTCGCCGCCGGCCACCCGTTCGCCGCCACCGGCGGGCGGATCCTCGCCACCGCCGCCAAGCTGCTCAACGAGCGTTATCCGTCCCCACCCGCCCGCGCGCTGGTGTCGATCTGCGCGGCCGGCGGCCAGGGCATCGTCGCGATCGTGGAGCGCTCCTGATGGCCTTCAACATGACCCTCACGCCGGCCCAGCAGGACCTGGTCGAGCGCACGCACCGGTTCGCCGAGGAGGTCATCCGGCCGGTCGCCGACCACTACGACCGCGAGGAGGAGTTCCCGTGGCCGGTGCTCGAGGCCGCGGCCGAGGAGGGCTTCTACAACCCGCTCTTCTACCGCGACCTGATCGGCGACCCGACCGGCCTGTCATTGCCGCTGTTCATGGAGGAGCTGTTCTGGGGCTGCGCGGGCATCGGGCTGGCGATCGTGATGCCGGCGCTCGCGCTGTCGGCGATGGCGCAGGCGGCGACCGCCGAGCAGCTGCTCAAGTGGGCGCCCGAGTGCTTCGGCGAGCCCGGGGCGCTCAAGCTCGCCGCGCTGTGCGTGTCCGAGCCCGAGGGAGGCAGCGACGTGCGCAACCTCCGCACCCGCGCGCGCCGCGACGGTGACGAGTGGGTGATCGACGGCCACAAGATCTGGATCGGCAACGGCGGCATCGCCAATGTCCACGTCGTCAACGCGACCGTCGACCCCGAGCTCGGCCACCGCGGCCAGGCGCTGTTCATCGTCCCCGGCGGCACGCCCGGGCTGCACATGGCGCGCAAGCTCGAGAAGCTCGGCTGCCGCGCCTCCCACACCGCCGAGCTGACGTTCGAGAACTGCCGTGTCCCGGCCGAGAACCTGCTCGGCGGCGACGCCAAGCTCGAGCGCCGGATGCAGAAGGCGCGCGACGGCGTGAACGGCCGTTCGTCGACGCTCGGCGCGTTCGAGCAGACGCGGCCGATGGTCGCCGCCCAGGCGCTCGGCATCGCCCGCGCGGCGCTCGAGTACGCGTGCGAGTACGCGACCAAGCGCGAAGCGTTCGGGGAGCCGATCCTCGCCAAGCAGGGCATCTCGTTCCCGCTCGCCGACCTCGCCGCCGACCTCGACGCCGCGCGGCTGCTCACCTGGCGCGCGTCGTGGCTGGCCGCGCAGGGCCACGAGTACCACCACGCCGAGGGCTCGATGTCCAAGCTCAAGGCGTCCGAGGCCGCGGTGCGGATCGCCGAGCAGGCGGTCCAGGTCTGCGGCGGCTACGGCTACGTGCGCGACACCCCGGTCGAGAGGTGGTATCGCGACGCGAAGCTCTACACGATCTTCGAGGGCACGAGCGAGATCCAGCGCGTGGTGATCGGGCGCACGCTCGCCGATCCCGCGCCGCCGCTGCACCACCGCGTGCCGCCCGAGGGGCCGGCGCTGAGCCGGACGCTCGGACGCGGCACCAAGACACGCTCGATCGTCGCCGGCAAGGCGATGCGGGTCGCGGCCAACGCTCCCCCGGCGCTGATGAAGCTGCCGATGAAGGTCATCGCCCCGCCGAGCAAGTAGATGACTGGCGGGCGGGGCCCAGCGACCGCTCGCTGGGCCCCGGTCCGTCACATTCCGGGTGTGCCGCCCGGCTGCTGCACGCCGTTCACCTTCAGGGCGTACGGCGCGTACTGCTGCACCTGCTCGGTCGGCTCGTCGTAGGCCACGATCGCGACGACCTTCTGGAAGGCGCCGGCGACCGCGAGCTGAGCCCGGTTCAGCGAGATCTTGTTCTTCCCGTTGAACTCGACCATCAGGACGAGCGGGATCTTCCCCTCGTCGATCCCGACCAGCCGCACGTTCCAGTTGTCCACCGGCGTGGCGCGGATCTGCGTCGGTGACTTGAACGCCGACAGGTTCGACCCGTCGCTGATCGTGGTCCCGCCGAGCGTGATGTCGTCGAGCAGCAGGCCGCCCTCGTTCACGCCGCCGTCGCTGACGTAGCGGAACGCGAGCAGGACCGACTTGCCGGCGTACGCCGACAGGTCGTAGCTGTGCGGCTCAAACCCGGTGGTCGTGCCGTTGAGCCCCGGGCCGAGCGGCGCGTCGACGGTCTTGTCGCCCGCGATGCTCGTGTACGTGGCCCCGCCGTCGGTCGACACCTGGACGTAGCCGTAGTCGTAGCCGAGCTCCGCGCCGTACTTGGCGAGGAAGGTCAGCGTCGGGTTCGTCGTCGGCACCGTGACCGGGATCACGGCCGAGGAATCCAGGTTGTTCTGGCTCCCAGACCACAGGACCGGGTTGCCGGGGCGATCGGGATCGTTGCTGATGCTCGTCCAGAGCAGCGGCAGCGGCGGCAGCGTCGTGGCGCCGTTGAACGTCAGGGAACGCAGGTCGCGCCCCTTGAGCACGGTGCCGTTGGCCGCCTGCAGCGGGACGTAGTCCGCGCCGTTCGGTGCCGCCCCCGGATCGTTGTTGATGTCCGGGTTCGCGTAGTTGATGCTCGCGCGCAGGCTCTTCGACGTCACGTCGCTCTTGCGCGCGCCGAGCACCACCGACAGCTTCGCGTCGCCGACCAGCTTGTCCAGCAGCGTCGACGACTGGAAGTTGTGCAGCACCCGGTACGGGTCGTTCGCGCCCTCGGCCTTCAGGTTGGCCTCGAGGCTGGGGATCCCCTGGAGCTCGCCGTCCCGGTGGAGCCGGGAGATGATGTCCGTCCCGAAGTGGTCTGACAGGTACAGCATCAGCGAGTACGCGTTGCCGTAGTCGGCCAGGACCGCGTTCGGGTTCCCCTCGCCCCAGAGGTTGAGGGAGTTCTCCGGTCCGCCGCAGTCGCGCGGGTTCGGGTTGAACGGGGTCTGAACGGAGCCGAAGCCCTGGAAGCAGTAGATGTGGCTGTCGGCGCCCTTGTCGAACACCGTCGCGGCCGCGTTGACGTAGCCGGTGAGGGTCTGCGCCCAGTCGGACAGGCCTTCGTTCACCCACGTCGTCTCGAACGGGTCGGTGTAGTACTGCAGGAGGTGCTGCCACTCGTGGGCGAACGTGCCCTCATAGAGCCGCGCGCGGGCGGGGCGGCTCGAGCACAGGTCGCTCGTCGGCTCATCCACCGGGTTGGCACCGCTGCGGTGCGCCCAGTCGAACGCGTCGATCGTCATGACGTTGCGGTCGAGCAGCTCGTTGAACTGCGCGGAGAAGAAGCCGGCGATGTAGGTCGGCGCCGCCGGGAACGTGTAGTAGTTGTCGTCCCGCACGTTGTCGATCAGCGCGACGGTCCTGTCGCCGTTGCCCGTGTACACGCCGCCGTTGCCGTTCTTGTCGGGGCCGAGGAGGGCGTTGCTGCCGTCCCGGTCCGGAGGCGTGCTGAACGTGCTCGTCTCCTTCGGGTACATGTTGTTGTCGAACTCGGTGATCAGGCCCGCGACCTGCGCGTCCGTGACCGTTGTCGAGGTCGGTACCGCCGCTGTCCGGCAGTCGCCCGCCGGGAACGCGGTGTCGTTGGCAACCCAGACCTCGATCTTGTTGCCGACGCCGCGGAGCGTGTAGTCCTTGCGGTACAGGATCCCTTGGAAGTCGTCGAGCGCGATCCACTGGCGGACCGTGCCGACCGACGGGGTATCCGCGGCCGCGGGAGCGGCGAGCGCCCGGGCCTGCGACTGACGCAGCCCCAGCTGCGACGTCGAGTACTTCTTGCTGAGCGGCACCTCACGGATGTCGCTGGCCTTCGCCGACGTGGTCGACGTGGCGGACAGCGCAGTGGCCGGTATTGCCGCCAGGATCGTTATGGCCATCACGGCGACGAAACCGGCAGCGCACTGCGGTCTTCTCATCGAGAGACTCCCCCTGTATGTGTTGTTGCGGCATCGCCTGCCCCGGTGGCGTCGCCGCGAATTGCCCGGAGTCCTATCAGCTACGACTCGCGGTCGTAATAGTCAACGGTGCTGTCGCGCCGGAACAGGCCTTCCGGTGCGCCGAATCCCGACCAGATGCCGATCTTGTCGCTGTCCGGATAGACCGCCGCGGACGGCAGCCGCCGGGTCGAGAGCATCAGCACGCGGACGGTCTCCTCGCTGCGGTTGGAGACCTTGTGGGCGCCGTCGGGACCTTCCGGGAAGCAGACGGTGTCGCCCGGCTTGAGCTCGTCCTCGCCGCCGGGGTGGCGGATCGTGGGGTGCCCGGTCAGCACGACCAGCCATTCCTCGTCGCCGAACTCGTAGTGGTAGGGGCAGATGCTCTGGCCCGGCGGCAGCTCGTAGACGCTGCCGCCGATCCGGCTTGCGCCGATCCGATTGCCGAAGCGATCCATGCCGGCGCGGTACCCGTCCGGGTCCGTGTCGTCGTAGCCGAGCTGCGGCTCGTGGAGGTTGACCCGGTCCATCACGCCTCGCCGTGCCAGTAGCCGACCCCGCTCGCCCGCTCGGACAGCAGCGTGTCGTTCCCACCGTTCGGCCAGACGCCGATCTTGTCGCTGTCGGGGAACACCGCCACCGCCGGTCGCTGGAAGGTGGCCAGGATCATCAGCCGTGCGGTCGCGTCGCCGCGGTTGGTGAGCTTGTGCGCACCGCCGGGCCCTTCCGGGAAGCACACGAGATCCCCTGGCTCGAGCTCGTCCTCCCCGTCGGGATGACGAAGCGTGGGCCGGCCGTCGAGGACGAGCAGCCACTCCTCCGAGCCGTATTCGTAGTGGTAGGGCCACGTGCTCTCGCCGCTCGGCAGCTCGTAGATGGTCCCGGCGACGCGCGACGCCCCGACGAGCGGGCCGAGGCGCACGCTGCCGCACCGGTAACCGGCAGGCCGGTCCTCCGCGTAGCTGTAGTCCGCACCGAAGACGTTGAAGCGTTCCATCGGCCGATTATCGGGGTTGACCCGCGCCGCGCCGCGCTGGGAGCATCGGTCACAGGTTCGGTTCTCGTGCGAGATCCGGGGTGTGATCGGCCTGCTCACCGCCACCGACGAAGAGCTGCTCACGGCGACCGACGCGGCGTCGTTCGAGCAGTTCTACCGGCGCCACTTCGAGAGCGTGCTGGCGTTCTTCGCGCGGCGCACGCGCGACCCTGAGCTCGCCGCCGACCTGTGCGCAGAGACGTTCGCCGCGGCGCTGCTCGCCCGGCGCCGCTACCGCCCTGGGCGCGGTCGGGCCGACTCGTGGCTGTTCTCGATCGCCTACCGCAAGCTCAGCGACACGCACCGCCGCGGTCGCGCCGAGGACCGCGCGCTGCGCCGACTCGGGGCGGAGGCGCCGACGCTGGCCGACGGCGACATCGCCTGGATCGAGCACCTCAGCAGCGAGGACCGCGCGGTGCCGCTCGTGGCCGGGCTGCCGGTCGAGCAGCGTGACGCGATTCGCGCCCATGTCGTCGACGAGCGCGACTACGACGACATCGCGGCGTCGACCCACACTTCGCAGGCCGCGGTCCGCAAGCGCGTCAGCCGCGGGCTGGCTGTCGTCCGCAAGCGCATGGGAGTGAGCGAATGAGCCTCGAGGATCGCCTCTGGGAGGCCCTTGAGCCCGCCGCGGTGCGCGAGGCGCTACGCCCGCGATTCTCCTTGCCGCGTGTGCAGCCGGCGGCGCTCCGCACTGCGGCAGCCGTGCTCATCGCGCTCGCCGCCCTCGCCGCCAGCGCGGCGCTGATCGCCGTGCTCGCGCGCCCCACCTCGCACACGGCCGCGCCGGCGCCGAGCAAGGTCAAGACCGCGCACGTCGGCACCGGGCTGAGCAACGCCGCCACCGGCTTCGGCGCCGTCTGGATGTACGACGCCGGCGACCAAAGACTTCTGCGGGTCGATCCCGCGACGCACCGCGTCCTCGAATGGGTGAGCGTCCCCAGCCCGCTCGTCGACGTCGCGATCGCCACCGGCGCGGGGGCCGTCTGGGCCGTTCCCGTCCAGAACACCGGCCACATGGCCGCGGCCACCCCGGGCCGGCCGCTCCGTCTCGTGCGCATCGACCCGCAGAGCGGCCGCACCGTGGCGCGCGTCCCCGTCCGCGTCCCCGGCGGTCGCCCGATTCTGCCGTTCGGCGTCGAGACGGAACACGATGCCGTGTGGGTGTGGGGCCAGACCGCAGCAGTACGGATCGATCCACACACCAACCGCGTCACCGCGGCGATCCGGCTGCCCAACGACCGGATCAAGGGCTTCGCGACCGACGGCGATGACGTCTGGCTCGCCACCGACGGCAAGCGACTGTTGCGCTACGACGTCGCCACCGGCCGACGCACGGCGAGTTTCCCGGGCCGGCCGCTGATGATGCCGATCGAGCTCGTCGTGCTGCCGAAGGCGATCGTGATCAACGGCGGGAACGGAACCCTCTACGCGCGTGATCGCCGGAACGGGCGGACGGTCTGGACGGCACCGCTGCCCAGTCACCTGCGGTCGGCGGTGACCGTCGGCAACCGCCTCTGGATCCTCACCGGGAGCGCCACCAAGCCGGTCGACGAGCTGGTCGCGCTCGATCCCGGCACCGGCCGTGCGGTCCGCCGCATCGGCCTACCGACCAGCGGCGGCGTCGCGCTGCAAGCCGTTGGGTCGGACCTGTGGGTCACCGATCAGAACGGTGACGTCCACATCGTGCACCCCTGACGAAAGCAGGCAACGATGTTGAAGCTGATCGGCGGCGCGCTGATCCTGGCTGCGCTCGCCCTCGCCGCACCCGCGCAGGCCAGCCGAATCGCGTTCATCCGCGACGACAACGTGTTCTCCATGAAACCCGACGGCACCGCCGTGCGACAGCTGACGTCGTTACCGGCCGACACGGGCGCCGCCTTCGACGCGTGGTCGCCCGATGGGCGCCAGATCGCGTTCGACCGCTTCCCGCCCGACGCTCCGGCGCAAATCTGGGTGATGAACGCCGACGGCAGAGGGCAGCACCTGCTGCTCGACGATCCGTCGTATGACGACTTCACGCCGAGCTTCTCGCCCGAAGGCCGCTTCGTGATCTTCACCCGCTGCCCGCCGGTCGAGGGGCAGGGCTGCGCGATCCACCGCGTGCGCGTGGATGGCACCCACCTGAAGGCCATCACGCACTTCCAGCTCGAGGTCTCGGACTGGGCGCCGACCTACTCGCCCGACGGCGGCACGATCGCGTTCGGCAGCTTCTCGCGCGGCGGCGTGATCGCCGCGACCTACGTGATGGACGCGGACGGCTCCCACATCCGCCGCATCTCGCCGCCCGAGCTCCAGCTGCTCGGCGGCGACTGGTCGCCGGACGGATCGCGCCTCACGGCGGGCAGCAACTGCTGCAACCCGCAGAACGGCGACATCTTCACGTTCAAGCCCAATGGCAAGGGCCTCACCCAGCTCATGAACACGCCTGACGAGAACGACGTCGGGTCAACGTGGTCTCCCGACGCGAGCGCCATCGCGTTCGAGCGGATCAACCCGGAATTCACCGACGAGGACGTCTACGTCATGCGCGCCGACGGCAGCCACGTCCGGCTGATCCAGACGCACGCGCGCTACCCCAACTGGTCACCCGGGGCCTAGGAGGAACCATGCGATCCCTACTCCTCGCGCTGCTGCTCCTGGCGGTCGCCGCTGCGCCTGCGTCTGCGGCCTTCCCCGGCAGGAACGGGCGCATCGTCGTCTCGTCGAACCGCACGGGCAGTTGGCAGCTGCACTCCGTGCGGCCGGACGGGACCGGCATCACGCAGATCACCTCGTTGCCGGCGACCGATCCGGCGTCTCCCGGCAACGCCTTCCTGCCCGACGTCTCGCCCGACGGCCGCCGCATCGTGTTCTCGCACGACGTCGGCGGTGACGTCGAGCTGTTCGTCGTGAACCTCGACGGCACAGGCCTGACTCGCCTCACGTACGACCCCGGCCGCTTCGACGGCGCCGCGCACTGGTCGCCCGACGGCACGACGATCGTGTTCGGGCGTGAGTCGGATCAGACGCACCTGAACGTGATCGCCACGATGGCCGCCGTGCCGGGCGCACCGATTCACGAGCTGACGACGAACATCTGGGACAGCTTCGCGCCCGGGTACACGCCGGATGGCCGACGCATCATGTTCGACAGCCAGATCGGCGGGCTCGTCGCCGCGATCTGGATCATGGACGCCGACGGCTCGCACCAGCGGCGGCTCACCGACGCGCCGATCGAGGCCGGGTTCTCCGACATCGCGCCGGACGGCAGGCGGGTCGCGTTCATCAACCACCAGAACACGAGCCTGCGCACGTCGATCTTCAGCATGAAGCTCGACGGCTCGGCGATCACGCGGCTGACGAACGCCGGGCCGCTGCACGACGTGCAGCCGGTCTACTCGCCCAACGGCAACAAGATCGCGTTCGTGAGCGACCGGCTGTCGCCGACGAACGAGCACGATCAGGACCTGTACGTGATGAACCCCGACGGCACGCACATCACACGCGTGGTGACGGGGCTGACCATCGGCGGCTGCCCCGACGACGACAACTGCGTCAACCCGGACTGGGGTCCCGCGCCGTAGATTCGAGGCGTGCCCGTCACGGTGATCGGAGACCACGAGGAGCGGACCGTCGCGCAGCTCGAGCGCTGCGTGCGGGCCGAGGACGGCGCGGTCGGCGTGCTGTGCGCCGACGGGCACGTCGGCTACAGCCAGTCGGTCGGCGGCGCGGTCGCGTACCGCGACCACATCTCGGTCTCGGGCGTCGGCTACGACATCGGCTGTGGCAACAAGGCCGTGCGGACCGATCTGCGACGTGCGGAGATCGCGGACGACCTGCCGCGGATCATGGACGCGATCGTGTTGCGCATCTCGTTCGGCGTCGGCCGTCGCAACGACGAGCCGGTCGACCATCCGGTGCTCGATTCGATCCGCCACGCCGACGCCTCGCGCCAGCGCGCACTGGCCGATCTCGCCGCCAACCAGCTCGGCACGGTCGGGGCCGGCAACCACTACGTCGACCTGTTCGCCGACGAGGACGACGCAGTGTGGGTCGGCGTGCACTTCGGCTCGCGCGGGTTCGGACACAAGACCGCGACGCAGTACCTCGCTCTCGCGGGCGAGCACCCGGGCGGCATGGACGCAGCGCCGTCGCTGCTGCGCGTCGACTCAGCGCTCGGCCAGGAGTACATCGGGGCGATGCAGCTCGCCGGCGAGTACGCGTACGCGGGCCGCGACGTCGTCGTCGCACGCGTGCTCGAGATCCTGGGCGCGACGGCGACGTTCTCCGTCCACAACCATCACAACTTCGCCTGGCGCGAGAGGCACGACGGCTCGGACTGGTGGGTCGTGCGCAAGGGCTGCACGCCCGCGTTCCCCGGCCAGCAGGGCTTCGTCGGCTCGACGATGGGCGAGACGAGTGTGATCCTCGAGGGCGCGGACACGCCGGCGGCGCGGGCCGCCTTCTTCTCGACCGTTCACGGCGCCGGGCGCCGGATGTCGCGCACGCAGGCCAAAGGAAAGAAGGGCCGCCCCGGGTTGATCGACTACGACCGCGTGCGCGCGGAGCTGCGCGAGCGCGGGATCGAGTTGCGCGGCGGTGCCGCCGACGAGGCGCCCGACGCCTACAAGCGACTCGACCAGGTCCTGGCCGAGCACGGCGACTCGATCCGCGTGCGGCATCGCCTCACGCCGATCGGAGTCGCCATGGCCGGCCCGGACGTCGCCGATCCCTACAAGGACTGAGCCTGCGGCTTCAGCGCCGCGCCGTCGAGGTCGATGTGCGGCAGCGCGCGGTCGAGCCAGCGCGGCAGGCGCCACGCACGGTCGCCGAGCAATGTCAGCACGGCGGGCGCGAGCAGCATCCGCACGATCGTCACGTCGACCGCGATCGCCGTGCGCGTGGACCACCGCTCCCCTTCGCGTCGCCGGTGCGCACATACTCCTCACGCACCCGTGAGAGCAAGAAGACGTTGTAATCCATGCTCAGGCCGAACAGGATCGCGAACATGAACATGGGCACGAACGAGACGATCGGCTGGTTGGCGGCGTGCGAGCTACGCCACAACCGCATGTACGAGGCGCGACTCGCCGAGGCGGTCGCCGAGGACCTCGGCGAGCCGGCCGACTCGCTGCGCCCGCGCCTCGTCGCCGCCGCCGCGATGGCGTTCCACGACGATTCGCTGCGCTTCCTCGACGCCAGGCTCGCCGCCCCGCGGTCCTGAGCATGCGCGTCCTCGCGCTCGCCGACAAGCGCCCACTGATCGACCCGGCAACGATGGCGCGCCAAAGGCGCGTCGACGCCGTCTTCTGTCTCGGCGACCTCGACCGCGCGTGGATCGAGTCGCTGATGTTGTTGAAGAAGATCCCGCGCTACGGGGTGCACGGCAACCACGACCCCGAAGACGTGCTGCGCGAGCTCGAGATCGAGGACCTCCACCTGCGCCGCACGCGCGTCCCGGGCGGGCTCACCGTCGCCGGCTTCGAGGGCTGCGTGCAGTACCGCCGGCACGCGGCGTACCAGTACACCCAGCGCGAGGCCAACAAGATGGCCAAGCGCCTCCCGGCCGCCGACGTGCTGCTCTGCCACTGCCCTCCGCTCGGGATCAACGACGACCCGGAGGACCCCGCGCACATCGGCTTCGAGGCCCTCCGCGACTGGGTCGACCGCCACCAGCCCCGGCACGTGCTGCACGGGCACACGCACCCGCTCCCCGGGCGTACCGTGAAGAGCTACGGGGACACGCACGTCCACTACGTGTCGGGCGCGCAGGTCCTCGAGCTGCACTGAGCACATCCGGGGCCGTCTGCCGCGCGCCGCGGTGGTCTCGCCAGCGAACTTCGGCATTAAGGGAGGCGGGATCGGCCGCCGCGCGAGATTGGTGTCGTGTTTTGGTCGCATAGCGACCACTTCGCGACACCAACCGCGAACACGCTCGGTCCGACCGCGCAGATGCCTGGTCTGGCCGCGCGGCCGGCGGATCACGCCAGCCCCCGGGCCGCGCGGTCGAGCCCGTGCCGGACGCACAGCTCAGCGAGCGCGGTGCGCGCACCCACGGGGTTCTCTGGCAGCGCCTCGAAGGCGAGCAGACCCGCGCGCAGATCCTCGATCCGGACGCTCGGGACCTCGAGGCTCAACCGCGCGAGCCAGCGGACGGCGGCGCGCTCGTACCGATCGCCGTCCTGCTCGGACATCAGCAGGCAGATCGACAGCGCGTCGTCGAGGTCGATGCGAGGCAGTTCGGCCGCCGCCGCGCGCACCATCGAGAGCCGGCCGATGCGTAGTGCGCGCTGGAAACGGGCATAGGGACTGCCTTCGCTGGTCATACGAACACATGTTCGCACCCAGACCAGACGGATACGCGCCACATGGGAGACTGGCCCGGTGCTGATCGAGCGCGACGAGAGCCTGGCGAGATTGGACGCGCTACTCGCCGATGTGCGCGATCGGGGCGAGGGGCGGCTGCTGTTCGTGGGCGGCGAGGCGGGCGTCGGGAAGACCGCGCTCCTGCGCGCGTTCTGTGACGCGCAGCGTGGCGCCGAGACGCACGCCCACGAAGACGTGCGCGTGTTGTGCGGCGCGTGCGAGCCCTTGCGGACACCACGGCCGCTCGGCCCGCTGGCGGACGTCGCCGAGGTCGTCGGCGGTGAGCTGCAGGATCTCGTCGAGAGCGGGGCACGCCCGCACGAGGTGGCGATCAAACTCATCAAGGAGCTCCGCGGGCGCCCGCCGACCGTGCTGGTGCTCGAGGACGTGCATTGGGCCGACGAGGCCACGCTCGACGTCCTCACGCTGCTCGCCACGCGGATCGCACAAGCGCCTGCGCTGATCCTCGCGAGCTACCGCGACGACGAGCTCGCTCCGGCGGCGCAGCTGCGGTTCGTGCTTGGCGAGATCGCCCGGCACCCGGCTCGGCTGAGAGTCGTGGCGCTCTCCCCCACCGGCGTCGCCGAGCTCGCCGCGCCGCACGGCGTCGACCCCGACGAGCTGTACCACCGCACCGGCGGAAACCCGTTCTTCGTGAACGAGGTACTCGCCGCGGGCGGCGACCAGATGCCCGACACGGTCCGCGACGCCGTCCTCGCCCGCGCCGCGCGCCTGACCGAGCCGGGCCGCCGTCTGCTCGAGGCAGTCGCGATCGTGCCCGGCCCGACCGACGCGGCGCTGCTCGAACGACTCGCCGGCGAGCACATCGACCGTGTCGACGAGTGCCTCGCGTCCGGCATGCTCGCCGCCGGGCCTGCGTACGTCGAGTTCCGCCACGAGCTCGCCCGCCACGCGATCGAGGAGGCCACGCCGCCGCACCGCCGGCTCGCGCTCCACAAAGCCGCGCTCGCCGCTCTGCCCGACGACGCCGAACCGGCACGCCTCGCCCACCACGCCGACGCCGCCAACGACACGGACGCGGTGCTGCGCCACGCCCCCCGCGCCGCCGCGCGAGCTGCCGCCTCCGGCGCGCACCGCGAAGCCGCCGCGCAGTACGCCAGGGCACTCCGGTACGCCGGCGACCTCCCGCCGACGGGCCGCGCCGAGCTGCTCCAGCACCACGCCGACGAGTGCTATCTGGCCGCCGAGTTCGAAGCGGCGATCGCCGCCCAGCGCGCCGCGCTCGACATCCACCGGCAGCTCGGCGACACGCGCGGCGAGGGCGATGCGCTGCGCTCTCTGTCGCGCCTGTTGTTCTTCGCCGGCCGGACCACAGAGGCCGAGCCCGTCGTGCTCAAGGCCGTCGAGCTGCTCGAGCCACTACCGCCGAGCCGCGAGCTCGCGATGGCCTACGGCAACGTCGCGCAGCGGCGGATGGTCGTCGAGGACCAGGCCGCGACGGTCGAGTGGGCCACGAAGGCGCTCACACTCGCCGAGCGGCTCCACGACACCGAGGCATACCTGTACGCGCTGACCAACATCGGCGGCGCGGAGTTCCAGCAGGGCGAGCCGGAGGGCCGCGAGAAGCTCGAGACGGCGCGCGACCTCGCGATCGAGCACGGCCTCGAGGAATACGCCGGCCGCGCGTACCTGCAGCTCGTGCTGTGCGCGCAGCGCAATCGCCGCTACGACCTCGCCACCGCCAACCTCGAGTCCGGGATCGCCTACTGCGACGAGCGCGGGCTCGACACATGGCGCGCCTACCTGCTGACCGCACGCGCGCGGCAGGCGCTGGACCAGGGCCGCTGGGACGACGCGGCCGAGATCGCCGCGTCGGTGCTGAGAGATCCGCGCACGCCGCCCGTCGCCCGCAGCTGGGCGCTGCCGGTCCGCGGGCTCGTGCGCGCGCGTCGCGGCGACGCCGAGGCCGCGCCCCCGCTCGCCGAGGCGCACGAGCTCGTGCACGCGTCCGGCGAGCTGATGCGGATCGCCCCGGTCGCGGCCGCCCGTGCCGAGCTGGCGTGGCTGACCGGCGACGACGCCGCGGTGAGTGCGCTGACCGACGCGGCGCTCGCCCTCGCCGTCGAGCGCAACGCCCCGTGGGCCGCCGGCGAGCTCGCGTATTGGCGCCACCAGGCCGGCGTCCGCGACCGCGACGTGCTCGCCGCCGGGCCCTACCGCCTTGCGATGACCGGCGACCCGCACGCAGCCGCGCACTACTGGCGCGACGCCGGCTGCCCCTACGAGGCGGCGCTCGCGCGCGCGGCAACCGACGACGAAGAAGAGGTGCGCGCCGCGATCGAAGAGCTGCAGGCCATGGGCGCCCGCCCCGCCGCCCGCATCATCGCCCGCCGCCAGCGCGTCCGCGGCGTCCGCGGCGTCCCGCGCGGCCCGCAGCCGCGCACACGCGAGAATCCCGCCGGCCTCACCGCGCGCGAGCTCGAGGTGCTCGCGCTCGTCGCCGAGGGGATGCGCAACGCCCAGATCGCCCAGAAGCTGATCGTCTCCGAGAAGACCGTGAACCACCACGTGTCGGCGGTCCTGCGCAAGCTCGACGTGAGCACCCGCGGCGAGGCGAGCGCGAAGGCGACGCGCGACGGACTGGTCTAGCCGTCGAGGAGCGCGGCGCGCTCGGGCGTGAGGCTGCCGTGGAGCTGGGCGAGCAACCGCTCGAGGTTCTCCACCTCGGCTGCGCGCTCGGCCAGCGAGCGCTCGGCCCGCCGGCGCTGCAGGAACTGGGCCAGGTGGGCGCCGATCGTCTGCAGCAGGCGCGCCAGCGCGGGATCCGGGTCGCGCTCCTCGCGTGAGAAGAACATGATCGTGGCGAGCACGTCGCGCCCGCGCATGACCGGCAGCGCGAGCGCCGAGCGCACGCCGGCGGCCTCGGCCGCGACGCCGCGCCGGAACAGCGGGTCCTCCTGCAGGCCGCTCGCCCAGATCGGCGTGCGGCGCGCCCACGCCTGACCCTGGAGCCCATCGCCGACCTCGAACGTCTCGCCGACCGCGGCCGCCTCCAAAGCCTCCAGACCCGCACGGCGCGCCCCGCCCCACACGTCGGTCATATGCAGCACCTCGCGCTCGGGGTCGAGCGTCCATAGCTCGGCGAGGTCCCAGTCGAGCTTCGTGCACAGCGCCTCGAGCAGTGCGGCGACGCCCTGCTCGATGTCGACCGAGTGCGCGAGCACGTCGATGACCGCCTGCTCGGCGGCCTCGTACTGCTTGGTCCGGTGGCGCTCGGTGATGTCCTCGATCACCCCGGCGATGCCGAGCGGGCGCCCGGCCGCGTCGCGCGCCAGCTTGGCGCGGACCTCGGCCCAGCGCGTCACGCCCTCGGCGGTCAGGTAGCGGTGGCGCAGGTGCACGGTGTCGACCTGGCCGGCGATCAGCGGCGCGAACGCGCGTGCCTGGCCGGGTCGGTCGTCGGGGTGCACGACCTCGAAGGCCGGACGCCCGAGCGCGTCCTGCACCGGGATGCCGGTCCAGCGGGTCCAGCTTTCGTTGAGGAACGACCAGCGGCCGCTGAGATCGGTCTGGAAGACGGTGTCGTTGACGCTCTCGACGACCGAGCGGTAGCGCTCCTCGCTCGCGCGCAGCCGCACCTCGGTCTGGCGCCGGTCGGTCACGTCGACCCCGGTGGCGAGCGCACCGATCGTGTGCCCGTCCGCGTCGAGGATCGGCCGCGCTGCCGCCACGATCTGGCGCGCCGGGAGCCCGGACAGCTCGACCGTCAGCTCGACGTCCTCGACCACCTCGCCCTGCAGTGCGCGGAACAGCGGCACCTCGGCAGGCGTCAGCTTCGTGCGACCGTCGGCGGACCGCAGCCCGAAGTGCTCGGGCCAGTCGAGCGGGCCGGCGGGGGCGCCGGTGATCGCGTCAGATCCCTGCAGCCGGCCGGAGGCGTCGCAGATCACGACGCCGCTGGCGAGCTGCTCGATCACGCCCTCGAGGAACCCGCGCTGGGCCTCGACGTCACGGCGGAGGGCCTCCGGCGCGGTGACGTCGCGAGACACGAGCATGCCGCCGACCACCGCGCCGCGCGCGTCGCGCAGCGGAACGTGGACGTTGCGGTACACCCGGCCGGCCTCGCGGACGCCGGTCCAGTCGTGCGAGGAGGACTCGCCGGTGAGCGCGGCGCGGCAGTGCGTGAGCAGCTCCTCGCGGCGCTCAGGCGGCACGACGTCGGACAGCTTCCGGCCTTCGAACTCCTCGCGGCGCCAGCCGCGCGCCTGCACGGCGCCGCCCTCGAGCAGCAGGATCCGCAGGTCGAGGTCGTAGACGAGCACGGACACGTCCGGCAGGTGGCCGGCGAGCGCCTCGTAGCGGGCGCCGACCGTGCGCACGTCGGCCGCGGAGCGCCGCTCGCGCCGCGCGGACCACACGGCCACCGCGGCGACCAGCGCACAGACGACGGCGACGAAGATCACGCGACCAGCTCCTGGCGCAGAGCGGTCTCGGTCGAGTTGAACGCGTCCTCGAGCTCGTCCAGCGTGGCGCTGACGTCACCCTCGGCGGTCTCGAGCGTGCGGCACAGGGTCGCCATGAACGTCGCGCCGATGTTCTGGCAGCTGCCCTTGAGCTTGTGGGCGGCGCGGCGCCGGACTTCCGCGTCATCGGCGGCGCGCAGCTCCTCGATCAGCGGCGGCGTGCTCTGCAGGAACAGCTCCAGCAGCTGGTCGACGATGTCCGGGTAGTCGGTGCGGAACGTGCGCATGCGGGCGGCGTCGATGAGCGCGTCGATCGCCTCCTCCGCGGGCTCGGCCACGTCGGCCCCGGCGGGAGTAACGCCGAGCCACCGCTGGAGCAGCTCGTCGAGCACCTCGGGGCGCAGCGGCTTGGACATGTAGTCGTCCATGCCCGCCGCCAGACAGCGTTCACGGTCGCCTGCCATCGCGTGCGCGGTCATCGCTATCACCGGGAGCCGCTCGCCGTCGCGCTCGGACGCGCGGATGCGACCGGTGGCCTCATAGCCATCGACGTTCGGCATCTGGCAGTCCATGAACACGGCGGCGTACGTCCCGTGGGCGAGCTTGGCGAGCGCCTCGGCGCCGTCGCCGGCGATGTCGACCGCGAGCCCCCGCTTGGTGAGCATCGACTCGATCACGAGCTGGTTGACCTCGTTGTCCTCGGCGACGAGCACGCGGACGCCGGCCGCGGGCGCCGCCGGCGCGGCCACTGCGGGCGCCGGCTCGAGCGCCGTGTCGGCGACGACCCCCAGCAGACGGGCACGGCGCACCGGCTTGGTGAGGTACGCGGTGATGCCGAGCTCGCGCGCGCGAGCGCGGTGCTCGCCGGTCGAGGTGAGCATCACGAGCCGCGCCGACCGCAGGCTCGGCGCCTGACGGATCGCGGCGGCGAGGTCGAGGCCGTCCATCTCGGGCATCTGCGCGTCGAGCACGACGACGTCGAACGGCTCGCCCCCGCGCGCGGCGGCGTGCATCACGGCGAGCGCCTCGGCGCCGCCCGCCGCTTCGGCCGGGTGTGCCCCGGCGATGCGCAGGTAGCTGTCGACGATCGCGCGGTTGGTCGCGTTGTCGTCGACGATCAGGACCTTGACGCCTGCCGGCTCGGCCACCGGAGAACGCCGCGCGGGCACCGCGCTGGCGGGCGCCGGGAGCGCGACGGTGAAATGGAAGCGGCTGCCCTCGCCGGGCACCGAGTCGGCACCGATGTCGCCGTCCATCAAGGCGACGAGCTGGCGGGAGATCGCGAGGCCGAGGCCGGTGCCGCCGTAGCGGCGGGTCGTCGACGTGTCGGCCTGGGAGAAGGAGTCGAACAGCGTGCTGAGCGCGCCCGCCTCGATGCCGATGCCGGTGTCGGCGACCTCGAAGCGCAGCGTCGCGTCCTCGCCGTCGCGCGCGACCAGCTCGACGCGCACGGACACCTCGCCGCGGTGGGTGAACTTGACGGCGTTGCTCACGAGGTTCGTGACCACCTGGCGCAGCCGCCCGCGGTCGCCGCGCACGACGGCCGGGACGTCGTCGCCGACGAAGGCCGTCAGCTCCAACCCCTTTCCGTGCGCCTGCGGCGCGAGCATCTCGCACACGTCCTCGACGGCCTCGCGCAGGTCGAACTCGTGCAGGTCGAGCTCGAGCTTGCCGGCCTCGATCTTGGAGAAGTCGAGGATGTCGTTGATCACACCGAGCAGCGCCTCGCCCGAGCCGGCGGCGGTCTGCGCGTATTCGCGCTGCTCGGTCGACAGCTCGGTCTGGAGCAGCAGCTCGGTCATCCCGATCACGCCGTTGAGCGGCGTGCGGATCTCGTGGCTCATGTTGGCCAAGAACTCGGACTTGGAACGCGACGCCTCGACGGCCTCGGCGAGCGCGCGATTGCGGTCTGACACGTCGGTGGACATGGTCGCGACGGCGTAGATGTCGCCCGCGGCGTCCCGCAGCGGGAACTTGACGATCAGGTACGTGCTCGTGCCGTCGGGGGTGATCGCCTCGCGCTCGTACTCGAGCACCTCGCCGGTGCGGATCACCTGCAGGTCGGCGGCGCGCGACGGCGCGGCGTGGCGGCCCGGCATCAGCTCGGCATCGGTGCGGCCGATCACCTCGTCGGCGGCACGGCCGATCCGCTGCTCCCAGCGCCGCCCGACGAGGATGTACCGACCGTCGACGTCCTTGACCGAGATCATCGCGGTCGCGTGATCGAGGATCCCCTGGAGCCGGTCGCCGGCCACGCGCAGCTCCTCCTCGCGCGCGACGAGGGCGTCGGCCATGCCGTTGAAGGACTGTGCGAGCAGCGCGACCTCGCCGCGGCCGGCGAGCGGCACCCGGGCGTCGCTGCGGCCCGAGGCGAGCCGGCGGGCGGTGATCGCGACGCGGCGGACGGGGAGCAGGACGGCGCGCTGCAGGTAGAGCCACAGGAGCAGCAGCACGATCGCGCTGACGCCGGCGCCGGTCGCGGCGATCACGACCGAGCGGCTGGAGATCGCGGCCGTCCGGGCACGGCGGCCGTCGCCGAGCTTCGTCTCGGCGCGGTTGAAGTCGTCGAAGCCGGCTCGCACCTCGTCGAGCTGGCGCTTGCCCTCGGCGAGATCCTCGCCGCGCGTTGCGCTGTGCCCGGCGACACGCATTGCCACGTAGCCGTCGACGTACTCGCGAGCGGTCGACTGCAGCGCGTTCAGGCGGGCGACCTGCGCGTGGTCCTGCACGAGCGATTGCATGGTCTTGAAGCGCTCGGCGTAGCTGCGGCGGCCGGCCTCGTACGGCTCGAGGTACCGCGCGTCGCCCGTGAGCAGATACCCTCGCAGGCCGGTCTCGACGTCGACGAGATCCCGTTCGGTGGCGTTGGAGACGCTGAGGATGCGCTCCGCACGCAGCGCGTCCTGGGCCACGGCGTGCTGCCCACGGATGTTCAGCACGAGGGCGCCGAACGTCCCGGTGATCAGCACGATCACCAGGGCAAAGGCAAGGGCGGTTGGCGCGGACAAGCCGCGGAGCAGCCGCTGAGGAACCGAATCGGCCATACGCACTCCGGAAGATCGGCCGATCGCTGCGTGGTTTGACCTCCCTGTCCGATAAACAGCCGTAGTGAGCGATGAACACTCACCCGATATGCACATCCTGATCGCCGACGACGACCCGGGCACGCGCCTGACCGTGTGCGCCGCCGTCGAGCGGCTCGGGCATCGCTGCACGGTCGCCGAAGACGGCGAGAGCGCCTGGAACGCGTACCAGGCCGACGCGCCGGATGCCGTGATCACCGACTGGCAGATGCCCGGGATGGACGGTACGGCGCTCGTGCAGGCGATCCGCGGGCAGGGCGACGGCAACTACTCCTATGTAATGGTCCTGACCGGCGTCGCCGACGAGGAATCCGCGCGGGCGACGATGGAGGCCGGGGCCGACGACCTGCTGCTCAAGCCGCTCGAGCCCGCCCAGCTGGAGCGCAAGCTGATCGCCGCCGAGCGCGTCACCACGATGCACCGGCGCATGCACGAGGACGCCCGCCACGATGCGGCGACCGGGCTCGCCAACCGGCTCCGCCTGGCCGAGGACCTCGAAGTGCTGTGCGGGCGTGTCGCGCGCTACGGGCACGTGTACTGCATCGCGGTGTTCGACGTGGACAACTTCAAGGGCGTCAACGACGCCGCCGGGCACCTGTTCGGCGACCAGACGCTGCGCCAGATCGCCTCCGCGCTCCAGCGCGAGGTTCGCAGCGGCGACGCCGTCTACCGCTACGGCGGCGAGGAGTTCCTCGTTCTGCTCCCCGAGCAGTCGCTGGAGTCGGCGACGCTGGCGGCCGAGCGGCTGCGCACCGCCGTCGAAGGTCTCGGCATCCCCCACCCCGCCGGTGGAGTCGTCACCGTCAGCGCCGGCGTCGCCGGGCTCAACGACCCGCAGTGCCATCCCGACGAGGTGTTCGAGCTCGCCGACCAGGCGCTCTATCGGGCCAAGGAGGGCGGCCGCAACCGCGTCGAGGTCCACCAGCCCGAGGGCGAGTCCGCGAGCGACGCGGTTCGCCTGCTGATCGCCGACGACGACCCGATGATCCGCCTCACGCTCTCAGCGCTGATCGACAAGGAGCCCGGCTTCGAGCTCGTCGGCGAGGCCGAGGACGCCGACCAGGCGATCGACCTGGCCGCCCGCCGGCGCCCGGACATCGTCCTGCTCGACTTCAACATGCCCGGCGGCGGTGGCGTTCGCGCGGCGATGGAGATCCGCGAGGGCAGCCCCGGCATCAGGCTCGTCGCCGTCAGCGCCGACGACAGCCAGGTCGCACAGTACGAGATGTCGCGCGCCGGCGCGGTCGGTTACGTGGTGAAGGGCTCACCGGACGACGAGATCGTCCGCGTGATCCGCAGCGCGATGCGGTGGTAGGGGAACGCCGGCCCAGGGGGCCGGGTTCCCTTGCGGGTGTTCGCCCTGGAGGGCGAAACCCGCGGGGCGAACAGCCGCGGGGCGAACAGCCGCGGGGCGAACAGCCGCGGGGCCAAACCCGCGGGGCGAACAGCCGCGGGGTTAGAGGGTGGCTCTCACTTCCCAGAGGTCGGGGTAGAAGCGCTTGCCCTGCGTGCCCTGCAGGTACTCGACGCCGCGCGAGCCGCCGGTGCCGTGGCGGCTGCCGATCTCGCGCGCGGCCATCAGCGTGTGGTGGTGGCGCCACAGCGCGACGAGCTCGTCGTGGTCGAGCAGCAGCTCGGCGACCAGGTGAAGCAGCGCGCGGCGCGGGTCTTCGAGGTGGTCGCGATAGAGGTCGGCCAGCGCGCTCACCCGGTCGTCGTGGTCGTCCGGCAGCCCGGCGGCGGCGACGAACGCGTCGTACAGCCGCGGGCTCTCGGCCTCGATCGCCCGGAACTGCGTCGACTGGAAGCCGGACGCCGGTGTCAGCGGATCGCGGAACTCCATGAAGCCGTCGGGGCTCATCGTCTCGAGCACGTCGAGGTGCTGCAGGAGCAGGCGATCGATCGCGATCGTGCGCCGCAACGGGCCGATGGCGGCCTGCGGCCGGCCCGCCTCGAGCTCCGCCTGCGCCTTCGCCACCTCGTGCAGGATCAGCTTGAACCACAGCTCGTACGACTGGTGGACGATCACGAAGAGCATCTCGTCGTGCGCACCGGGCGTGAGCGGGTGCTGCAGCCGCAGCAGGTCGTCGATCCGCAGGTAGCCGGCGTACTCGGTCGGCTCGTCGGCGCCGTCGAGGACGCGGTTGACGATCGCGTCGGCGGCCGTGTTCTGCTCGCGCGGCACCGTCCGGACCGACCAGCTCTCAAAGCCGTCGAGCGCGCGCAGCGCCTCGCCGTGCAGCGTGGCGAGCTCCTCGTTACGGACGCGGTACTCGCCGGTGAGCTGCTTGGCGATCAGCTCGGCGTCGTTGACGATCTCGACCTCGGTGGCGCCGAGCGCGCGCGCCCGGTCGACGCCGAGCAGCAGGGCGCGGTACTCGGCCACGTTGTTGGTTGTGCGGCCGAGCGCGACCCCCACGTCGTCGACGACGTGGCCTTCGGTGTCCGACAGCACGGCCGCCGCCGCGGCAGGTCCGGGGTTGCCACGCGCGCCGCCGTCCACGTGGACGACGAGGCGCACCGCTACGCCGCGGACAGTGGCGGGAACTCGCCCGGAACGCGCGGACGCCGCCGGTCGCGCACTTCGCGCTGACCGCCGCCCTTCTGCTCGTCGCGGCGCTCAGACTTGCGCCGGTCGACGATCACCTCGACGTTGGGGTCGTCCTCGTAGTACTTGGCCAGCTTCTCGTAGAGCTCGTCCGCGAGCGGCTCGGGCACGACGCAGTAGATCACGGCTTGGACGCTAACACTGGTGGGTGGGTGAAGGCATCGGTTATCTGTCTACCCCAGATGCAGGGCTCCACGCTCATCCGCAGCGGCATTGATCTCCTGCTCTTCCTCGGAAAGTTCGGCCAGCTCGTCGCCCTGCGCGTCGCGCCGGACACCGCCGGCCTCGTCGGACAGGTCGATCTCGAACCGGTACCAGCTGAGCTCCCACATCACGGTGATCGTGACCACGCTCGGGCGGTCGGTCCGCGGGCGGACCGACACGCCGGGAGGGCCTAGCGAGCGGGCGACGCCACCGACCGTGCGCGTGTGATCCGACGCGTTGAAGATCTCCAGCGCGCGCTGCATCTTGAGGTCGGCGTTGGTCGGGACGGCGCGCACGTGCCGCGGCCGGCGCGGCGCCTCGACGGGCCGGGCCGGCGCCTGCGCCTCGGGCTCGCTGTGCGGCATCCCGTCGGCGGCCGCGGCCATCTCGTCCTGCACCTCGCGCGCCCGCTCGCGACGCGTCCGCAGGCGGTCCAGGAACGACCGCCCGCGCCCATCACGGGCCGTGTGGCGCAGCTCGAGCTCGTCGCCGCCCGACTCGCGGATCCAGCCCTCGTGCTGGGCCCGCGCAGTGCACAGATCGCACACCTGACGGCGCGACCCACCGGCGAGGAACGTCTCCGCATGCTCGCCACGCAGCAGCGTCCGCCCGCAGATGTCGCAGGCGAGATCGCTCTGGTTCGTGTGGATGTCGCGGGTGCGCGCCAAGGCCGTGTGCAGGGTAGCTCAGGCCCGGACTTCCTCCTCCTCGTGGGCCTTGTCGACCACCTTCTGCGCCAGGTGGGACGGGACTTCCTCGTAGCGCAGGAAGTCCATCGTGTACTCGCCCTGACCGCCGGTCAGGGAACGCAGGTCGGGTGCGTATGTGAGCACCTCCGCCATCGGCACCTCGGCCTTGACCTCGGTCATGCTGCCCACGGCCTCGGTGCCGAGCGGGCGCCCGCGCCGCGAGGACAGGTCGCCCATCACGTCGCCGACGGCGCTCTCGGGCACCGACGCGGTCAGCAGCATGATCGGCTCGAGCAGCACCGCGCCGGCCTGCGCCAGCGCGTCCTTCATCGCGATCGAGCCGGCGAGCTTGAAGGCCATCTCCGACGAGTCGACCGTGTGGTAGGAGCCGTCGAACAGCCGCACCCGCACCCCCTTGACCGGGTAGCCGGCCACGGCGCCCTGCTGCATCGCGTCGAGCACGCCCTTCTCGACCGCGGGGATGAAGCCGGTCGGGATCACGCCGCCCTTGATCGCGTTGACGAACTCGAATTCGCCGCCCGCGAGCGGCTCGATCTCGATGTGGCAGTCGCCGAACTGGCCGCGCCCGCCGGTCTGCTTCTTGTGCCGGCCGTGCGCCTTGGCGCCCTTGCGGATGGTCTCCTGATACGGCACCCGCGGCGGCTTGAGGATGACCTCGGCGCCGAACCGCGCGCGCATCCGCTCGACGATCACCTCGACGTGGATCTGCGACAGCCCGGCCACGATCTGCTCGCCGGTCTGCGCGTCGCGGTGCAGGTCGATCGTCGGGTCCTCCTCCTGCAGGCGGCGCAGGGCCGTGAAGACCTTGTCCTCGTCGCCCTTGGAGGCCGGCTCCATCGAGAACGCCATGACGGGCGCCGGGAGCTTGATCGACGGCATCTCGATCGGCTCGTCGCGCGCCGCCAGCCAGTCGCCGGCGTGCGTCTCCTTGAGCTTGGCGACCGCGCCGATGTCACCCGGCCCGAACGCGTCGGCGTGCTTGACCTCCTTGCCCTGCGGCACGAGCAGCTGGCCGATCCGCTCCTTGTGATGGGTGCGGGTGTTCATCACCTGGGTGTCGTGCGTGACGGTGCCCTGGTAGACGCGAAAGAGGTTGATGCGACCCGCGTACGGGTCAGCGCGCGTCTTGAAGACGTAGGCGAACATCTCGCCGTCGGGATCGGGCTCGAGGTTGGTGTTCTCGAGCACGAGACCGCCGTGCTGGACGGGCGAGGGCAGGTCGTCGACGATCGCGTCGAGCAGGCGGTTGGAGCCGAGCCGGCTGGTGGCGACGCCGCAGGTGACCGGGAAGATGTGCCCGTGGTCGGTGCCGTCCTCGAGCGCGGTGACGATCTCGTCGTGGGAGATCTCCTCGCCCTCGAGGTAGCGCTCCATCAGCGCCTCGGAGTTCTCGGCGACCTCGTCCATCAGCTTCTCGCGGTACTCCTGGGCAACCGCGGCCATGTCGTCCGGGATCGGGATCTCGGCGCAGCTTCCGTCCGTGTACTCGTAGGCCTTCATGTCGACGAGGTCGATCAGCCCGCGCGTGTTGTGCTCAGCGCCGATCGGGATCTCGGTGGCGACGACGTGCGGCCCGAAGGCGTTCTTGAGCGCGTCGAGCGTGCGGAAGAAGTCAGCCCGCTCGCGATCCAGCATGTTCACGTAGACGAGCCGGGCGACGCCGAGCTCCTGCGCGCGCTCCCACAAGCGCTGCGTGCCGACCTCGACGCCGAGCACCGCGTTGACGACGAACACGGCCGACTCGCACACGCGCAGAGCCCCCAGCGCGTCGGCGATGAAGGACGGCTCACCGGGGGTGTCGATCAGGTTGACCTTCACGTCCCGCCACTCAAACGACGCCAGCGACGCGGAGATCGACATCCCGCGAGCCTTCTCGTCCTCGTCGGCGTCGGACACCGTCGTTCCGTCGGCCACCGAGCCGAGCCGTGTCGTCGCGCCGGCCTCGTGCAAGAGTGCCTCGTGCAGCGACGTCTTACCGCTCCCCCGGTGGCCGACTAGAGCCACGTTGCGAATCCTGTCTGCGGCCTGCATAACGACCTGCTCCTCCTCTCCTACTGGGAGAGCGGAGCCTAGCGTCAGTCTCTGAGGTTGTCGCCCTGGAGGCGGGACTTCAGGCGCAGGACGGCCTTGGTGTGCAGCTGGGAGATGCGCGACTCGGTGACGCCGAGGACCTCGCCGATCTCTCGGAGCGTCAGGTTCTCGTAGTAGTAGAGCGCGATCACGAGCTTCTCTCGCTCTGGCAGCGCGGCGATCGCGTCGGCCAGGCGGTCTTTGAGCTCGGACGCATCGAGCAGCTGCTGCGGGTCCGGCGCATCCGGGTCCTGCAGCGTGTCGAGCAGCGAGACCTGGTCGCCGGAGGCGTCCGAGACCGCCCACAGCTCGTCGAGCGCGACGACGGTGGAGTTGGAGATCTTGACCAGCGTCTCCTGGAACTCATCGGCCGTGACGCCGAGCTCGCGGGCCATTTCCTCGTCGGACGGGGTCCGGTGCAGCCGGTGCTCGAGCTTTGCGTGGATGCGCTCGATCTCGCGTGCCCGCGCGCGCACCGACCGCGGCACCCAGTCGAGCGCGCGCAGCTCGTCGATGATCGCGCCCTTGATGCGCGTTATGGCGTAGGTCTCGAACTTGATCTCGCGCTCGACGTCGAAGCGCTCGATCGCGTTGATGAGCCCGATCAGCCCGTACGAGATGAGATCCGACTCCTCGACATGGGCCGGCAGGCCGGAGGACATCCGGCCGGCGACGTACTTCACCAGCGGCGAGTAGGCGACGACGAGCTTCTCTCTGGCCGGCTCGGACTGCTCTTCTTTGTACCGCCGCCAGAGTTCTTTGAGCTCGAGGGCTTTGACGTTGGTGTCCAGTGCGCTCTCCCGTTACGCCCGCGGATGGCTACGCAGGTAAGCCGCGCGCAGGCGTGCGGACTCTACCCGAGTGTAGACCTGGGTCGTGCTGATCGACGCATGACCCAGCAGTTCCTGGATGGCGCGCAGGTCGGCGCCACCCTCCAGCAGGTGGGTTGCGAACGAGTGGCGGAGGGCGTGCGGATGGACTGCGCCCTGCGTCGCGGCGTGGCGCGCCCAGACTCGCAAGCGGCGCCGGACGTCCGACGTCGAGAGGCGCCGACCGGACTTGGAGAGGAACAGGGCCGGGTCCTCGTTGGCTCCCGCGAGCGCGTGGCGGCTGCGCTCCAGATACCGGCCGATAGCCGCCAGCGCGGGCTCGCCGGCGGGCACGAAGCGCGTCTTCCCGCCCTTGCCCTCCACCCTGACCTGCTCGCCGTCGAAGTCGATCGAGCCGACGTCGAGGTTGACGAGCTCCTCGGCGCGCAGGCCACAGGCGTACGCGAGCTCGAACAGCGCCCGGTCACGGAGCTCGAGCGGGGTCGTGGCGGGGATCCGGTCCAGCAGTGCGGCGATGTCGCCCGTCTTCATGGTGCGGGGCAGCGTCTGCGGCTTCTTCGGCGACGGGAGCAGGTCGGCCGGGTTGGCGGCCATGTCCCCGTGTTCAACCATCGAGCGGAAGAACGAGCGCGTGGATGCGAGCTTGCGCGACAGCGTGCGGGCGGCGGCGCCGCGGTCGGAAAGCCGGGCCGCGTAGCCGCGCAGCATCCGGTAGTTGATGGCGGCCGGGTCGAGCCCCTGGGCGGCGGCCCAGGTGGCGAGCTCGCCGACGTCGGCGCCGTAGGCGTGGCGGGTGCGCTCGGACGCGCCGCGGCGCTGCAGATCGCGGTCGAAACGGCGCAGGGCATGCGCCCACGCCTCGCCCGCGGGCCCGCGTCCGGGGCCGCTAGGGTGGGCCGTTGTGGCTGTGTTCTTCATCGACACCTCCACGGGTCAGGTGGCGACCCAGCGCCAGCTCGTGGAAGCGGGAATTACACGACGCGAGGACGCGCTACCCCCCAAGCCCTGGCATCGGATCCAGGGCACAGGCGACGCCACGACCATGTGGTACGCGGTGATGCGCAAGGAAGTGCGCGACGGTGTGTTCATCGGTGCCTTGTGCTTTCGCCACCAGGACCATCACGCCTCCCTCCTGCAGCAGGGCTGGCACGAGGTCGCACCAACAGACATCGGGGTCTGACCCCTTCAGTCGCCGGGACTCAAGGGGTCTGACCCCTTTCGAGCACGTACAGGTCCTGGTTGCGGTCGAGCCGGGCGGGCTCGTAGGACACGACGTGCCACGCCGGCTCGGCGTGCCGCCGCAGCCAGTCCGGGCTCATGTATGCCTCGCCCCAGTCGGGATCGGCGACACCCCAGTCACCGCCCGATCTGAACGTCTGCCGGAACCAGTGCCCGTGCGACTCGAGCGCGCGCAGGCACCGCGTGCCGTCGCGGGCACGGAGCTTTCCGCGGCGTACGAAGTCGCCGATCGAGTGCAGTCCGTGGGCCGTGAAGACGAGCCGCCCGCCAGGCGCCAGGAGGCGGTGCATCTCGGCGAGCCAGCGCAGCGCGGCGTTCTCCCCGAAGTGCGACCAGATCGAGATCGCGTAGGCGAGGTCGAGGGAGCCGTCGTCGAGCGGCAGCGGCGGCGCCTGCGGGCTGGCGAACCACTCCACGCCCGGGATGTGCGCCTGGGCCCACGCGATCGCGCCCTCGTTGGGATCGCAGCCGATCCAGCGCACGTCGGGCCGCCAGGCGGCCAGGAGGCGCACCACGCGGCCGGACGAGCACCCGAAATCGAGCGCGGCGCGAGCCGGCTCGCGACCCGCAGCGCCGATGACGAGGTCGGCCAGCCACGGATCGCCGCCCGTGATCAGGTTCGAGCGGACCATCGAGTGCACGTCGTCGGGCGGCATATCGGCAAGCAGGCCGGTCTTCACGCCGTGGTGCGTGCCGAGCGTGAGCGCGAGCCGCGCCTGCCCGGCCGGCGTGTCGCCGTTCCACAACGCCCGCTCGGCGGGCGTCAACCGCCGCTCGACCTCGGCGACGTCAAGCCTCTTGAACAGGTCCCGCGAAGGGGCCTGCAGCGCGTCGTCGTACTCCGGCGGCGGCTGATAGGCCAGCTCCGCGCCCTCGCCACCGAGCCTGAGCCGCCGCGCCAGCCAGCGCCCACGGCGCCGACGATGCAGGCTGTCCAGCAAGGCGCCTAGGCGATATAGACCGGAGCGCCGACCGCAACCTGGTCGTACAGCTCGATCACATCCGGGATCAGCATCCGGATGCAGCCGTGCGAGGCGGCGCTGCCGATCGAGCCGGTCGCGTCGGTCCCGTGGATGCCGGCGCCGTCGAAGATGCCCATCCAGCGCGCCTTCAGCGGGTTCTCGGGCGTGCCGCCCGGGATCACCTGGCCGGCGAGGTCGCCCGCCCAGGCCGAGTTGGGCACGTGCCAGGCCGGGTTCACGGCCTTGTTCTGGACGTGGTACAGGCCCGCCGGCGTCTCCAAGCCGACCTGGCCGACCGCGATCCGGTACGTCTTCTGGAGCTTGAGGTCCTTGTAGAAGCGCAGGCTGAACGCACCGCGATTCACGATGATGATCGCGGGATACTCCTTGGCGAGATCCGCGGTGGTGACCTTCGGGGCGACGACCTTGGTGTGGATCCGGGCGATGCGGCGCGGGCCCGTGTCCAGGAGCGCGGTCTTGATGTCGTGCCGCAGGCGGTCCAGCTCCACGGCCTGGCCGTCCTTGGAGGTGACCGGGTCGACTTTGCCGTGCTCGAGATCGACCGACGCGTCACGCGGCTCGACCGTCAGCTTCGCCTTGACGCGGCGGACGATCTGGCGCACGGCCGCTCGGTCCCACGAGATCTTGGCCTGGACCCGCGCGTCGAGCTCCGTGCCCCGCACTTCCCTCCAGGTGCGTGTGAAGAGGTTGCCGTTCTGCGAAGCGTCGAGCGCGCGGTCGACCGAGCCGTTGATGTCGATCGCCACGCGTGCCGCCGCGGGCGTCAGCGTGAAGCGCCGGCCCTGGTAGCGGACGCTGACCGGCCGGTCGAGCGGCTTCAGCAGGGCGTTGGACAGCTTGTCCCTTGCCTGTTCAGGCGTAAGGCCGCCGACGTCAACGCCGTTGACGGTGACGCCGTCGGCGATGTGATGCCGCGACTTGCTGTCGAAGGCATACAAACTCGCGGCCCCCACGAGGAGGACCGTCACGGTCAGGACAAGTACGGCTATGAGACGGCGTGGCATGGGGCTCCGGGATGGTAGGCGCAACTCCAGACAGTAGGAACCCCTGCAATGTCGCTGGCGTTACACGGTCCCTCTTCGACGGACACTCGGGCTCCAGCGCAAGAACTCCTCGACCTCGCGTTCGTACCGGTACGGCTCGCCGCTCCGGGGCTGGAGGCCGCGCACGCGCAGCGCCTCGCCGTGCTTGAGGACCGCCTCGCGGCTCGTGAAGCCGAAGTTGTAGCCCGCGCCCTTGAGCTTGCGGTTGTCGAGCCCGCGGCCGTACCGCAGCTGGTTGAGCACCTCGGCCGGCACCCGGACTCCGGTCGGCCGCAACGCGGCCGCGCCGAGCGAGGTGCCCCACGGTGGCAGGATCGGCGCCAGCGGCCGGCCGAGGAGCGACGCGACCTCCGACAGCGCGAGCACGCCGTCGCCGGCCGCGTTGTAGATGCCGGGCAGGTCGCTCTCGGCGGCGAACCGCAGCACGCCGACCAGGTCCTCCTCGTGGATGAACTGGTAGCGCGCGTCGAAGCCGAGGATGCACGGGATCGCGGGGAGCCGGAACAGCTCGGTGTGGGTCGTGCGCTGATCGGGGCCGAGCGCGTTGCAGAAGCGCAGCACGGTCACCGTCACATCCGGGTTGCGGTCGGCGAAGCCCGCGACGGCCTTCTCGGCCTCGAGGATGTCGCTCTCCAGCCGCGTGCGCGGCGGGTGCGGGCGCTGCATCGACTCGGTGAAGAACGCCGGGTCATCGCGCTCGCAGCCGTAGTAGTGCGCGGATGACTTGACGACGACCTTGCGCACCGGCGAGTCCGGCCCGCCGCACGCCGCGAGGATGTTCAGCGTGCCGATCGCGTTCATCTCGTGGGCGACCCGCGCCGACGCCTGCAGCGTGTCGACCACCAGCCGCGTGTCGATCACCGTGTCGATCTCGGCCGCCTGCACGATCCGCCGCAGCAGCGCGTGGTGCAGCCCGACCCGGACGTACTCGGTGCGCTCGAGCGGGCAGCTCGGGTCGTCGGGACTGACGCCGATGATCGTCTCGACGTCGTGGTCGGCCTCGAGCGCCTGCGCCAGCCGGCCACCCCAGTAGGTCGACACGCCGGTGATGAGGATCCGCTTCGAGTTCATCCGAACCACACCGAGCGACGGTGGGCGACGAGGTCGACGAGCTCGTCCTGGATCCGCGCGCGGACATCCTCCGCCACCGTCTGCACGAGCCCCTTGTCGTCCCACGGGCGCTCGCCCCACTGGTCCGTCGGGATGGGCTCGAGGAACCGGATCTTGAACTTGGCGGGCAGGTACGCGGTGCCGAGCAGTGGCCCGAAGTGCGGGAACAGCGGCGTGATCGGGAAGTAGATCAGCCCGGTCAGGCGGCGCAGCAGGCCGATCTGCGCGAACGTCGGCATCGCCTCCTCGGCGCCGATCAGCGCGATCGGGATGATCGGGGCGCGGGCGCGCATCGCCGCCTCCACGAAGCCACCGCGGCCGAAGCGCCGCAGCCGGTAGCGGTCCTTGTAGAGCTTCTCGGTGCCCTTGCGCCCCTCCGGGAAGACGAGCACGAGCTGCTCCTCGTCGCACAGCAGGCGGTGCACGTTGGCCGGGTGCGCGGGCACGCCGCCGAGCTTGTTCACCAGCATCGCCAGGCCCGGATAACCCTTGAAGAAATGCTCGACGGTGAGGTGCAGCGGGCGCGGCCGGGAGTGCTCCTCCTTGATCGCCTTGGCGATCATCGGCGCGTCCGGCGGCAGCGCGCCGGCGTGGTTGGAGACGAGCAGGGCGCCCCCGGTCGGCGGTACGTTCTCGATCCCCTCGACCTCGACGCGGAACCAGTAGTGGTAGAGGAACTCGTAGAGCGTCGCGTCGAACAGCCCCTCGACGCGCTCCGAGCGCCCCCAGTCCGTGACCTGGCGGTCGGGCTCGATCGCGGGGAGGAGCGACTTCGGGTCGCTCTCGGTGGGCACCGGCAGCGCCGGAAGGTCATTCATGCGAGCACCGGCTCCAGGCGCTCGGCCAGCGTCGGCCAGTCAGGGCCGCACACGATGTCCTCTTCCTCACACAGGTCGCGGTTCCAGGGATGCACGATCGTGGCGGGAGTCATACCCGCTTCGGCCGCCCGCAGCAGGGTCTGCGGCGAGTCGTCGATCAGCACGTCGATCTCGAGCTCGATGCAGCGGCTGACCTTGTCGAACGAGCAGTACAGCTCGTCGTAGGGCAGGCCGATCCGCTCGAGCCACGCGGCGGTCGCCTCCTGCGCCTCGGTCGTACGGTGCGAGGTGACGTGGATGAAGTGGCCCGCCTCGTGCCAGGCGCGGATCGCCTCGACTGCGCCGGGGTACGGCGTGGCCGCGAGGACGTGCGGCGCGGTGTGGCTCTCCGCGACACATGCGCGGGCCTGCTCCGGCCGGAGCCGGGCGATCTCCCACGTCAGCTGCGTCTCGTACGGGAGGTCCACCCCGAAGCGCTTCTTCGCGATCGCGGCGAACTGGTCCCAGTAGTGGTGCAACGTTGAGTCGATGTCGACCGCGATCCGCACGGGCCTCTACCCTAGTGGCGTGATTCGGGAGTTCGGCGTCACCGGGGTGGATGCCGGGTCGTGCCTGCCGCCGTACGGCAGGCACTCGCATACCGGTGGTACGGGTGTGCCTGCCGGGTGCCGGCAGGCACGGGTCGGCGCCGGCCCGTGGCGTCGAACTGTTGGATCAGGGCGCTAGAGCGCCGTGCCGAGCGTCTACGAGGACGTGCTCACACGAGCCAAGAACGGCCTGGCGCGGCCAGGAGCCGATCCCGGCTACGCCGACGGGGACGATCGCTCGTGGATGGACATCGACTGGCCCAGCCTGTCGCGCGACATCGAGATCGACGGCCGGTCGGTCCACGTGGTCGACACCGGCGGCGACAAGCCACCGCTGCTGTTCCTGCACGGGCTCGGCGGCGTGTGGCAGAACTGGCTGCTGAACATCGCGCACTTCAAGGACACGCACCGTTGCGTGACGTTCGATCTGCCGGGCTTCGGCGAGTCCGAGGTGCCGCGCGAGGACATCTCGATCCCCGGCTTCGCCCGCGCGGCCGACGCCGTGTGCGCCGAGGTAGGGATCGACTGCCCGGTCGTGATCGGCAACTCGATGGGCGGGTTCGTCGGCGCCGAGCTGGCACTGTCGTACCCGACGCGAGTCGAGAAGCTCGTGCTCGTCTCAGCGGCGGGACTCTCGACCGAGTACATCAAGCGCGAGCCTGTGCTCGCCGCGGCGCGGGCATGGGCCGCACTGGTCACTCGGCTCGGCTCGCAGTCCGCCGCGCTCATGCGGCGCGCACGGGGGCGGCGGCTGGCGCTGCAGGCGGTCGTGCGCTATCCCGAGAAGCTGTCGGTCCCGCTGGCGACCGAACTCACGCGCGGCGGCGGGTCACCCGGGTTCAACGACGCTTTCGCCGCGTTGCTGTCCTACTCGTTCCGCGACAAGCTCGACCGGATCACGATCCCCGTCCTGATCGTGTGGGGCCGCAACGACATCCTCGTCCCGGTCGGCGACGCCGACACGTTCGAGCATCTGATCGGCGAGAACGCCCGCGCGGTCGTCTTCGAGGACACCGGGCACCTGGCGATGATCGAGCGCCCGCACCGGTTCAACCAGCTGGTCGCCGGCTTCATCGCCGGTGAGCGGGCGCCCGAGACGGGCGTCGAAGGCGTCAGCGCGTGACAGCGCGTGCGCCCGAGGCGCGCGTGCGCCCGAGGCGCGCGTCCAGCCCCGGCGCGCCTACCGCGTGACGGCGCCCTCGGAGGCGCTCGCCACGAGCTTGGCGTACTTGCCCATCACGCCGTTCGTGTAGCTGGCCGGCAGCGGCGTGTAGCCGCGGAGCCGCTCGGCGATCTCGTCGTCACTCAGGTTCACGTCGATGCGCCGGCTCGGCACGTCGATCGTGATCGTGTCGCCGTCCTTGACCGCCGCGATCGGACCGCCGTGCACGGCCTCGGGCGCGATGTGACCGGCCATGAAGCCGTGCGTGGCACCCGAGAAGCGGCCGTCGGTGAGCAGCGCGACCGACGCGCCGAGCCCCTGCCCCACGAGCGCCCCCGTGACCGCCAGCATCTCGCGCATGCCCGGGCCGCCGGCTGGGCCTTCGTTGCGGATGACCACGACGTCGCCCGCGACGATCTCGCCCTTCGTGACGGCCGCCATCGCCGCCTCCTCGCCGTCGAACACGCGGGCCGGACCCTCGTGGTGGACGCGCTCGTGGCCTGAGAGCTTCACGACCGAGCCTTCCGGGGCGAGGTTCCCGCGCAGGATCGCGATGCCGCCGGTGGCCTTCAACGGATTGGTGAGCGGGCGGATGACCTCCTGCCCGGGCGTCTCGCTGGCGCTATGAGCGTGCTCGCCGACCGTCTTGCCGGTGACCGTGATCGCGTCCTCGTGCAGCATCCCGATCTCGGCGAGGCGGGAGGCGACGACCGCCGTGCCGCCGGCGGCATGCAGGTCGGTGGCGACGAACTGGCCGAACGGCTTGAGGTCGCACAGCAGCGGCGTCTGGGCGGCGATGCGGTCGAAGTCGTCGATGTCGAGCTCGACCCCCGCCTCGGTGGCGACGGCGAGCAGGTGCAGCACCGCGTTGGTGGAGCCGCCGCTCATCGCCACGCCGGCGATCGCGTTCTCGAGCGCGTCCTTGGTGATGATGTCGCTCGGCCGCTGCCCGCGGGCGAGCACGTCCATCACGAGCTCGCCTGCCTGGTACGCGGCCTGGGCCTTCGTCTGGTCCTGCGCGGGGATGTCACTCGGGCCGATCGGCGAGATCCCGAGCAGCTGGAAGGCCATCGCCATCGTGTTGGCGGTGAACTGGCCGCCGCACGCCCCCGCTCCCGGACTCGCCACCTCCTCGAGCTCGTGCAGCTCGTCCTCTGTGATCCGGCCCGCGGCGTGCGCGCCGATCGCCTCGAAGACCTCCTGCACGGTCACCGTCTTGCCGTGGAAGTTGCCGGCCGGGATCGACCCGCCGTAGAGCATCACCGCGGGCAGGTCGAGGCGCGCGAGCGCCATCACCGTGCCGGGGATCGTCTTGTCACAACCCGAGATCGCGATCACCGCGTCGAACATGTGGCCGCGGGCCACGAGCTCGATCGAGTCCGCGATCACCTCGCGGCTGATCAGCGACGCCTTCATGCCGACCGAGCCCATCGTGATCCCGTCCGAGATCGCGATCGTGTTGAACTCCATCGGCGTGCCGCCGGCGGCCCTGATGCCCTCCTTGACCTTGGCGGCCAGCGCGCGGTGGTTGAAGTTGCACGGCATCGTCTCGGTCCACGTCGTGGCGACGCCGATGATCGGCTTGGCGAGCGCCTCGTCGTCGAAGCCGATGCCCTTCAGCTGGGCGCGCGCACCGGCGCGCGCGGGGCCCTCGAGGAGGGCGCGGGAGTTGTGCTTGGGATCCAGGCCGTCCATGCGACCCTGGAGGTTATTGGGTGACGCCGCGCGGCCCGTCGTGGCCGGCCGAAGCTCGGCGCTCGAGCCGCTCGCGCTCCCAGCGTCCGAGGCGCCAGATGTCGCGCTGGACCTGCCGCGGATCGATCTGGCGACCGGGCAGATGGAGGTTCGCCTCGGCGATCAGGCGCCGCTCGTCGCCATTCAGCGCCATCCACTTGGCGAGCACGTCGTCCGAGTCCGGCAGCCGCGGCGATCCGTACGGGCGCGACTCGTCTGGGAACTCCACGCAGTACTCGTTCAGCAGCTGCCCGGTCTGCGGCAGGTAGGCCACGATCGGCTTGTGCGGATAGACGAGATAGGCGTACGGGACGCCGCGCAGGTCGCGGGCGGTGTCGGCGGGCAGACCGGTCTGGCCGCCCCAGACCCGGATGAAGCCGAGGTCCCGGTACATCGCCCACTCTTCCTCGTTCACACACGACTTCAGGAGCTCGCGCGCCCGTTGCTCGGCGCGCCGCTCGCGCCCCGGGTCGTATGGCGCGGCGCTGCCGTGGCGGCGCGCCTCACGCCGTGCACGGCGCTGGTCGAGCTTGCGCTCGATGAACGGCCAGGTGATGTCCGAGAGCAGGGCGAGAACGACGATCGCAGTGACGCAGAGTGCGACGGTCACGTCGCTCTCACGCCGCCCCGCCCGCTGCGCGCGGGAAGAAGATGACGCGATCGGTGGTGCTCGGGATCTCGTCGAACGCGCGGATGAGCTCCGCCTCGCGCCGGCCGGACGCGGATGTCATCGGGACCGCGGCCCACATGCCGAGATCGAGCTGACGGCGGAACTCCTCGACGAGGCGCTCGGCGTCCTCGGCGATCGCTGGGTCGCCTTCGGCGATCAGCTGCTCACCATGCCCCGGACGCATGCGCAGGAACTTCATCGTTCGCGATTATGGCAGAGGGCCGGCGCCCGCCCGGACACCCTCGAGCCGGGCGCGCGGACGCTCGGTCAGGGCGAAGACGTCGACCGGACCCGGGCCTACGCCGATGCTGCGAATGCCGTGGCGAACTGCCTGCTCGGCAATGGTTTTCGCGGCACGCGCGGCCTCCAGTGGCGTGGAGCCGAGCGCCAGGTGCGCCGCCAACGCCGATGAGTGGGTGCAGCCGGAGCCGTGCGCCGCTCCGTCCGGATACCGCTCCCCCGGGATCGGCTCGAGGCGGTCGCCGTCGTAGAAGACGTCGATCGCCTGCTCGCGGTGCCCGCCGGTGATGACCACCGCGCTGGGCCCGAGCCCGTGCAGCGTTCTCGCGAGCGCCTCGACGTCGTCGTCGGGGTCCTCCCCCGCGGTCCGCGCGAGCACCCGCGCCTCCGGCAGGTTCGGTGTGATCACCGTGACCCGCGGCAGCAGCTCCCCGACGATCGCCTCCCGGGCGGGGTCGTCGAGCAGCACCGCGCCGGACTCCGACACCATCACGGGGTCGAGCACGATCGGCGTGCCCGGCTCGAGCAGCGCGAGCGCCGCGCGCACCGCCCGGACCGTCTCCGCGGTCCCGAGCATCCCGATCTTCACGGCATCGACCCCGATGTCGTCGACAACCGCCTTGACCTGCGCGACGATGAACTCACCCGGCACACCGTGGATGCCGGTCACGCCGACGGTGTTCTGCGCGGTCAGCGCCGTGATCGCGGTCATCCCGTGCACGCCGCAGCGCGCGAACGCCTTCAGGTCCGCCTGGATGCCCGCGCCGCCGCCGGAGTCCGATCCGGCGATCGACAGCACTGCCGGTACACGCTGCTGAGTCACAACGGCTCAGGCTAGCCGGGGAGACGCTCATACCTTCCTCCGAAGCCGCGGCGGACGAGGCCGAGGGCCTCGAGCTCGCCGAGGCCGGCGAGGACCGCGCGGGCGTTGAGGCCGGTGGAGACGAGCATCGGGAGCGTCGCGTGGCCGGCGCCGATCGCCTCGAGCATCTCGGCGAGCTCGGGCGCAAGTGCCGCGTTGGCGGGCGTCGACGGCCTGTAGGCGGCGCCGGTGAGCTCGGCGAGCGCGTCGAGGACGTCGCGGACCGTGCGGACGAGGACGGCGCCGTCGCGGATCAGGCCATTGGTGCCGGCGGCGGTGGCGCATGTCACGCGGCCGGGCACGGCGGCAATCGTGCGGCCGAGCTCGGCGCCGAGGTCGGCCGTCGTGAGCGAGCCGGAGCGCTCGGTCGCCTCGACGACCACGACGACGCGTGCAAGCGCCGCGATCAACCGGTTGCGGGCCACGAACGCCCAGCGGTGGATGCCGAAGCCGGGCGGCATCTCGGAGACGACGGCGCCGGCGGCGCGGACCGCGACGTAGAGGCCGCGCTTGGACGGCGGGTACGGGCGATCGGCGCCGCCGGCGAGCACCGCAACCGGCGGTGCGGAGCCGGCCAGCGCGCCGCCGTGCGCAGACGAGTCGACGCCGAGCGCCAGCCCGGACACGACGCTCACGCCGGCCGCCGACAGGCCGCGGCCGATGTCGTGGGCGACCGTGAGCCCGTAGTGCGTCGCGCGCCGGGCGCCGATCACGGCGACCGCGTCGTCGAGCCCGACGCACCTCGCCCTGCCGGCTGTGTGCAGCACGGCCGGCGGGTCGGCGAGGTCATGCAGGCGGGGCGGATAGCTGTCGGCGCAGCGGCACACCGCGTGCAGGCCGGCGGCGTCGATCGCGTTACGGGCGCGGCGTGAGTCGAACTTCTCGTAGCGGTGGCGGATCTCGGCGCGCGACGTGATATCGAGCAGCCGCTCGTCGCTGAGCGCGAGCACGCGGGCCGGGGCATCCTGGCGGCGCCACTCGACGTCGAGCCAGCCGGCCAGCGCGGCGATCAGGTCCGTGCGGCGCAGGCAGTCGTCGCAGGCGGCGGTCATGCGGCGGCCGCCAACGCCGGCTGCTCGAGCCGCAGCCCGGCCGCCACATGGACATGATCGGGGCCGATGCGGTCACACCCGTCGAGGTCGGCGACCGTGCGGGCGACGCGCAGAACCCGGCCGTGACCACGCGCGCTGAGGCTGTGGCGGTCGTGGAGCTCGTACAGCAGGCGCAGCGCGCTCGGCGTGGGCTGCGCGACCTCTCGCATCACCCGCGGCGTCATCTGCGCGTTGCAGGTGAGCCCGAACGCGGCCAAGCGGCGCGCCTGCCGCTCGCGTGCCTCGATCACGCGCTCGCGCAGCGTCGTCGACGTCGGCGCGGTCTCGAGCCGGAGCGCGTCCGCATTCGGCCGTCCGACCGGGATCAGGACGTCGATCCGGTCGAGCAGCGGGCCGCTCAGCCGCCGCTGGTGGCGCGCGAGGTCGGCCGCGGTGCAGCGGCACGTCGCCTCCCCCATCCCGCACGGGCACGGATTGGACGCCGCGACGAGCATGAACCGCGTCGGGAACGCGACGACCTGCTGGCCGCGAACGATCGTCACCTGCCCGTCCTCGACCGGCTGTCGCAGCGCCTCGAGGCTCGGCCGCGCGAACTCCGACAGCTCGTCGAGGAACAGGACGCCGTGATGGGCCAGCGTCGCCTCCCCCGGCAGCGGGTGCGAGCCGCCGCCCACCAGCCCGGCCGCGGAGATCGTGTGGTGTGGCGCGCGGAACGGACGCCGGCTGACCAGCCCGCCGCCCTCGTGAAGCCCCGAGACCGACTGGATGCGCGTGACGTCGAGCGCCTCGGCGGCGGTCAGCGGCGGCAGGATCGACGACAGCCGGCGGGCCAGCATCGTCTTGCCGGTCCCGGGCGGGCCGTGCAGGTAGACGTTGTGGCCGCCGGCCGCCGTGACCTCGAGCGCGGGGATCAGCGCGTTCTGGCCGCGCACGTCGGACAGGTCGAGCTGGAGCTCGGGTTCTGCCTCCTCGACCGGCGGCGGCGGTGACGCGGGTTCGGCGCGGCCGGCGAGGACATCGACCGCCTCGCGCAGGGATTCGATCCCCAGCACGGCCACCCCGGGCACGAGCGCCGCCTCCCGCGCACGGCCGCGCGGCAGCAGCAAGCGCGGCAGCAGGTGCCGTCGCGTGCCCTCGGCGATCGCCAGCGCCCCGCGGATCGACCGCACTTCCCCGGTCAGCGACAGCTCGCCGACGATTGCGCAGTCCTCGATCGCCTCCGCTTCGAGCTGCTTGGACGCGACGAGCAGCGCGATGGCGAGCGGCAGGTCGAACCCCGGGCCGATCTTGCGCAGGTATGCGGGCGCGAGGTTCACGGTGATCCGGCCCGGCGGGAACGTGTGGCCGGAGTTGGTCATCGCCGAGCGGACGCGCTCGCGCGACTCGCGGATCGCCTTGTCCGCGAGGCCGACGATCGTGAACGCCGGCAGCCCGCTGCTGCGGATGTCGGCCTCGACCCATACGCGTCGGGACTCCACGCCGTCGATGGCGAACGTGATGACGCGCGCGATCACGAGTATCCCGATTCGGGAGCTCGGTCTCGGGACACTAGAAGGCGTCCTGGAGGTGGTCGAGCCGGACGAGCTCGTTGTGGACGTCGAGCGTCACACCCACCGCGTCGAACCGCAGTTCGGCGTGGTACGGCCGGTCGGTGACCTTGCTCAGCCACGCGGCGGCCATCTTGCGTACCTGGCTGCGCTTGTGCTCGTGCAGGTTCTCGCGCCAGTCGCCGTTGCCGAGCCGGCGCGCCTTGACCTCGCAGAAGACGATCGTGTGGCCCGCCTCGTCGGCGAGGACGAGGTCCAGCTCGCCCCAGCGCGTGCGGTGGTTGCGCGCGAGCACCCGGTACCCGAGGCGCACGAAGTGCTGCGCGGCAAGCTCTTCCCCGTGGCGGCCCAACTCTCGCGTGCGTTCCGTCGGCATCGTGACGCGACCGTATGGCCGCCCGCTGAACGGATCAGCACGCTTCGGTCAAATGTGTGTGCCGAGAGTGCCGCGGAACTGCAACGGCGGGCATCGAAGGTGTGCGACGAACGGTTCTGTGGCAAGTTCCGCACGCTGAGCGGGCGTAACTTGCCGAGGTTCGTCTAGGGGCCGATGACGGTGGTGGAAATCCCGGCGTGCGGCCAGCCCGCGCGCAGCAGTGCCACGAGACCGTCCATGGCGGCGGCGAGATCGGCGTCGGAGAAGACCGCGAGCGCGTCGAAGAGGAAGTACGCCCGCGTGGTCTGCGGGCCGAGACGAGTGCGGGCCCCCTGCCGCCAGTTCCAGCGCCGGCAGGTCACGCCGACGGCGTCGGCCCACACGACCTCGCCGGCCCGCGGGTGCTCGGAGTCGCCGTCGAACGGCTCGTCTCCGGTCGCGAAGATCAGGCGGACCGGCGGTACGACGTGGTCCAGGTCCTCGCCGCCGACTGGCACCGCCCAGCGGACCGAAACCGCGTTGTAGCGGTCGACCAGTGGGTTGATGCGCGGGAGGTCGCCGCGGGCGATCAGCGCCTCGGCCGAGCAGCGCTGGCGCTTGGCGCCGAACGACCGGAACGCTTCGCGCCACGCCGCGAGATGTGGATGGCCGAGCGGCGCCGGTGAGACATCGGGCAGCGCGGAGGCGGGCGGGCCGGCGACACCGTCGGCCCAGACGACCCCGGCGCGATAACCGGGGAACGCGGCGGCGATGGCGGGGTCGACCGAGAGCTCGATCAGAGCGCGAGCTGCTGGTAGGCCATCGACTGGAACGACAGCCGGTGCAGCGGCGAGACGCCGAGGCGCTCGATCGCGGCGCGGTGCTCGGGCGTGGAGTAGCCGACGTGGATGCCGAAGTCCCACCCCGGATAGCGCTCCTCCCAGCGGTGCATGAAACGGTCGCGCGAGACCTTGGCGATCACGGAGGCGGCGGCGATCGCGGCGCTCGTGGCGTCGCCGCCCACCACCGGCTTCTGGTCGAACCCCGTGGCCGGCACCGGGAAGCCGTCGGACAGGCACAGTGCGCCTTGGCGGCCGACCCGCTTCAGCACGTCCGACAGTGCGGCCAGGTTGGTCTTGTGGAGGCCGCGTTCGTCGATGCCGCGGACGCAGCGTGACGTGACCGCAACACGGGTCGCGACCCGCAGCACGCGCGGGTACAGCTCCTCGCGCATCTCCGCGGTGTGCTGCTTGGAGTCGTTCAACGCGGACAGCGCGCGCAGGTCCGACAGCGTCAGGCGGTCGTAGTCGAACAGCACCGCGGCAGCCACCAGCGGGCCGGCCAGACAGCCGCGCCCGGCCTCGTCGGCACCGGCCACGAAGCGGACTCCAAGGCTGCGGTCGTACCGGAACAGACGGCTGCCCGACGACCGCTTGCGCTTCTTAGAGGAGCCCGATCCTCTTCGGTGGCCAGTAGGTCGCGAAGGCCTGTCCGATGATCCAGTCCTCGGGGACTGGTCCCCAGAAACGGCTGTCGTCCGAAGACCCACGGTTGTCGCCCATCATGAAGTAGTGACCGGCCGGAATGGTCACCTCATTGGGAAAGGTGCAGTCGGGTCCGCCGCCACACGGCTCGGCGAACGGCTCCTTCTGCCGCTTCCCGTTGAGGATGACACGGCCATTGTCGATCCGGATCCGGTCGCCCGGACCGGCGACGACCCGCTTGATGAAGTTGACGTCCGCTTCCTGCGACGTCGGCTGGTTGCAGACCTCGCCCTGGGGCGGCGTGGCGCCGCACGTGCCGCCGCCGTCCTCGGCGCCGGTGGGCGGGTGGAAGACGACGATGTTCCCGACGTCAGGCGGCCCGAAGCGCTCGCCGATCCGGTTCACCAGCACGCGCTGGCCCTTGACCAGGGTCGGGACCATCGACTCGCTCGGGATGCGGTACGGCTTGACGAGAAAGGCCTGGATGCCGAGAGCGAGGCCGAGCGCGACGGCGACGATCAGGACGAGCTCGATCAGCGAGCCCGACGTCGACGACGTCTTCGACGCCACGCTCCCTACTTCGACTCGTCGTCCGCCGCGGGAGACTCAGCCTCGGCGGCGGCCTCAGCGTCGGCGGATGCCTCGACCTCGGCGGCCTCGGCGGCATCCGCAGACTCATCGGCAGCGGGTGCCTCGGCCTCGGCGGCCGGAGACTCGTCCGCGGGGGCGTCGGCAGACTCCTCGACGGCGGCGGGAGACTCGTCCGTGGTGGCAGCCACCTCGGCCTCGTCCATCGCCTGCTGGTCGACGGCCTCGCCCGGAACCTCGTCGTCGGCGGCAGCCGCGGCCTCGGCGGCAGGGTCGTGCAGCAGACCCGCCTGGACGACCTCCTCCGGGCCGATGTACCGGCGCTCGCGGACACGGGCCCGCTTGCCGACGCGGCCGCGTAGGTAGTAGAGCTTGGCGCGCCGGACGTCGCCGCGGGCGGCGACCTCGATCTTCTCGATCTTCGGCGAGTGCACCGGGAACGTGCGCTCCACGCCGACGCCGAACGACGTCTTGCGGACCGTGAAGGTCTCGCGGACGCCCTCGCCCTGGCGCTTGATCACCACGCCTTCGAAGACCTGGGTACGGCGGCGAGTGCCCTCAACGACCTGGAAATGGACGCGAACGCGGTCACCCGCGGCAAAGTTGGGGACGCGGCGAAGCTGCTGACGCTCGAGGCTGTCGATCACGGTGCTCATAGCAAAGAAAGACCGCGGCGCCAGGGGGATAGAAGGCGGCGGCACGCGGGCGAATCATGGTAGCGAACGCTGACGGCTCTGCTCACGGCGCCATTCGCGGATGCGCTCATGGTGGCCGGAAAGCAGCACTTCGGGCACGCTCCAGCCCCGCCACTCGGCCGGTCGCGTGTAGTGGGGGTACTCGAGGCCGCCTTGAAGAGCGTCGGAGAACGACTCCTCGATCGCGGACTCGTCCTTGCCCAGGACGCCCGGCAGCTTGCGCAGCACGGCGTCGCACACCACCATCGCCGCGAGCTCACCGCCCGCCAGCACGTAGCGGCCGATCGAGAGCTGGTCGGTGCAGAAGCGCTCGAGGATGCGCTCGTCGAACCCCTCGTAGCGCCCGCACAGCAACGTGAAGTCGTCGCCCGCGGCCAGCTCCCCCGCGACGGCGTCGTCGAACTGGCGACCTCCGGGCGTCAGCGCGATCACACGCCGCGACGGCGGGGCAGGATCGGTCCCGTAGCGCGCCTGCAGCGCCGCCTCCATGACGTCCACGCGCAGGACCATGCCGGCGCCGCCGCCGAACGGCGTGTCGTCGACCTGGCCCCAGTTCAGCGGCGTCGTGGCGCGGAGATCGACGGTCTCGAGGCCATGGCCCAGGGCCAGCGCGTTCGACACGTGCCGCTGCTCGCGGAACCACTCGAACCACTGCGGGAACAGCGTGAAGACGTCGATGTTCACGGCTCGACGAATCCCATGTCGACATCGATCCGGCGCGCCTCGATGTCGATCGAGCGGATCGCGTCCCGCACCATCGGGATCAGCAGGTCTCCGACCTCGAGCGCCTCGCACGACGGCAGCGCGATCATCCGCGCCACCACTCCCACCTCGCGCGCCCCGTCCACGACGAGGCAGCCGGCGAGATCGGAGGCCCAGAACTCGTCCTCCTCCAACGACTCGTCACGCGGCAGCTCGAGCGACAGCCCGCGCAACGCCTCGGCGTGCTCGCGCGTCGTACACCCGGCAAACCGCATGATCGGCCTGTCGGAGGTGCCGGCCAGGCGCTCGATCGTCCGCGGCGCGCCGTCGACCCACACGGTGGCCCCCTCGGTGAACGAGCCCGGCCGCGTCACGTGGAACGACCCGTCGAGCCCGTGCGGCCGGCCGACCCGGCCGGCCGGCATCAGGTCACTCGACGATGTCGACGAGGACTCGCCGGTTGTCCTTGACCGCGGCGGCCTTGATGATCGTGCGGAGGGCCTGCGCGGTGCGTCCCCCGCGTCCGATGACCTTGCCGTAGTCGTCATCCGCCACCGAAAGCTCGAGCACGAGCGTGCCGTCGTCTTCCTCGAACTGCTCGACCTCGACCTTGTCGGGCTCGTCGACCAGCAGCTGCGCGAGATAGACGAGCAGCTCGCGCACGGGCTAGGAAGTCGAGATGCCCTGCGTCTTGAGGAGCTTCTTGACCGTGTTGCTCGGCTGGGCGCCGCGATCCAGCCAATGCCGGATGCGCTCCTCGTTGAGCACGATCGTCGACGGGTCGGTCTGCGCGTTGTAGCGGCCGACCGTCTCGATGAAGCGCCCGTCGCGGGGAGAGCGGCGATCGGCGACGACTACTCGCCACACCGGATCCTTCTTCCCGCCCACGCGGGTGAGTCTCATGCTGACCATTTCGGCGCGGCAGGATAGCGGAAGACGACATGGGGGCCCCGCCCAACGGGTCAGCGCTGCCGCATCATCTGCCCGAGATCGGGCATCTTGCCCTGCTGGATGCCGCGCATCATCTTGCGCATCTGGTCGAACTGCTTGATCAGCTGATTGACCTGCTGGACGTTCGTGCCCGAGCCCTTGGCGATCCGCAGCCGGCGGGAGCCCTTGATCGCCTCCGGGTGGCCGCGCTCGTACGGGGTCATCGAGAGGATGATCGCCTCGACGCGGTCGAGCTCCTTCTCGTCGACGTTCATCTTCGACAGCTGATGGCCCGCGAGACCCGGGATCATCCCGAGGATCGAAGTGAGCGGGCCCATCTTGCGGATCCGCTTGAGCTGGTCGAGGAAGTCCTCGAGCGTGAACTGGTTCTTACGCAGCTTGCGCTCGAGCTCCTTGGCCTCGTCCTCGTCGACCGACTGCTCGGCCTTCTCGATGAAGGACAGGACGTCGCCCATCCCGAGGATCCGCTGCGCCATCCGGTCGGGGTGGAAGCGCTCGAAGTCGCCGAGCTTCTCGCCGGTGGAGGCGAACAGGATCGGCTTGCCGGTGACCGCCTTGACCGAGAGCGCGGCGCCACCGCGGGCGTCGCCGTCGAGCTTGGAGAGGACCACGCCGTCGAACTGCGCGGTCTCGGCGAACTGCTCGGCCACGTTGACCGCGTCCTGGCCGGTCATCGCGTCGACGACCAGCAGCACCGTGTGCGGCCGGACGCGCTTCTTGATCCGCGCGAGCTCCTCCATCAGCGCCTCGTCGACGTGCAGACGGCCGGAGGTGTCGACGATCAGGACGTCCTTGCCGTCGCGCGTGGCCTGCTCGAGCGCCCAGCCGGCGATGTCGACCGGGTCGCGGTCGGTGCCCTGCTCGTACACGGTCGCGCCCGCCTGGCCGCCGACCTTCACCAGCTGCTCGACAGCGGCCGGGCGGTAGACGTCACACGCCGCGACGGCGACCGACGAGTTGTTCTGCTCGCGCAGATAGCGCGCGAGCTTGGCCGTGGCGGTCGTCTTGCCGGAGCCCTGCAGGCCGGCCATCAGGATCACCGTCGGCGGCCGCGGCGAGAACGTGATCCCCGCCGAGGCGCCGCCCATCAGGGCGGTGAGCTCCTCGTTGACGATCTTGATGACCTGCTGCCCGGGGTTGAGCTGCTTGGAGACCTCGATCCCGAGCGCCCGCTCCTTGACCGTCGACGTGAACTGCTTGACGACCTTGAAGTTGACGTCGGCCTCGAGCAGCGCGAGGCGGATCTCCCGCATCGCGCGGTTGATGTCGTCGTCCGTGAGCGCGCCACGCTGGCGCACAGACGCCAGGGTGCCTTGGAGTTTCTCTGACAGCGAGTCGAACAATGCGCCATACATCCTAAGGCGCTCGCGCGAGCTCGCGAGTGCGAGTAAGCCGCATTCGGTTACCGTGCGCAGGCATGGAGCTGGACCTTCTCGTCATCGGTTCGGGGCCGAGCGGTCAGAAGGCCGCGATCCAGGCCGCCAAGCTGGGGAAGCGGGTGGCCGTGGCGGAGCGCCGCGAGCGCCTCGGCGGCGTGTCGATCCACACCGGGACGATCCCCTCCAAGACCTTGCGTGAGGCGGTGCTGGAGCAGGTCGCCCAGCGGCCGCTCGATGTCCTCGATCCGACCCGCGTCGAGGAGAGCGAGCAGCGCACCCTCGAGCAGCTGATGGACCGCACCGCACGGGTCGTGGCGGCCGAGACGTCGGTCGTGCGGGAGCAGTTCCGGCGCAACCGCGTCGGATTGCTGCCTGGCCAGGCCCACTTCGACGACGCCAACACCGTCCGGATCGAGGACTCCGACGAGCCGATCCGCGCGCGCCGCATCATCATCGCGTGCGGCACGCGGCCGGCGCGCCCGGCCTCGGTCGAGTTCGACGACCGCACGGTGATCGACTCCGACGGCCTGCTCAAGCTCGAGCACAACGTGCCGCGCACGATGACGGTAGTCGGGGCCGGGGTGATCGGCATCGAGTACGCGTCGATGTTCGGCGCGCTCGGCACCAAGGTGACGGTCGTCGACAAGCGCGACCGCGTGCTGCCGTGGCTCGACGGCGAGATCGGCGAGGCGTTCCAGTACATGCTGCGGCGCGCCAACGTGACGTTCCGGATGCGGGAAAGCGTCGCCGCGGTGGAGCTCGAGACCGACGCCCGCGGCCCCAAGGTCGTGCTCGAGTCGGGCAAGGAGCTCATCTCGGAGACCGTCCTGTACGCGACCGGTCGCCAGGGCGACACCGAGGCGCTGCGGCTCGAGAACGCCGGGCTCGAGGCCGACTCGCGCGGGCGCATCGACGTCGACGACAACCACCAGACCGCCGTCCCGCACATCTTCGCGGTCGGCGACGTGTCGGGCGGCGGCCTCGCGGCCACGGCGATGGAGCAGGGCCGGATCGCGACGCTGCACGCGTTCGGCGAGCCGATCGAGACGCTGCCCGAGCTGGTCCCGACCGGCGTCTACGCGATCCCCGAGATCGCGATGGTCGGCCAGACCGAGGAGCAGCTGACGGACCAGGCCGTGCCGTACGTGACGGGCATCGCGCGCTGGAGCGAGCTCGCTCGGGGACTCATGACGGGCGACGAGGACGGCCTGCTGAAGCTGCTCGTCTCCCCCGTCGATCGGCGGCTGCTCGGCGTGCACGTGATCGGCACGGGCGCGACCGACCTCGTGCACATCGGGCAGGCCGTGATGGGCGGGTCGTCGACGATCGACTTCCTCGTCACCGCGGTCTTCAACTACCCGACGTTCGCCGAGTCCTACAAGGTCGCGGCGCTCGACGCGAGCAACCGCATCAGGGCGATGGCGTAGGCGGTTCCTCGGGCCGGTGCAGATCCGCGCCCGGGGCATGCGCGCTCGTGGCCTCCGCGGCCGCGTCGGCGGCCGCCTTCGCGGCCTCCGCCGCGTCAGCCGCAGCCGCCTCGCTGGCCTCGCGCACCTCGGCCCGCGCCTGCGGGCGGCGCGGCGGCGCGGCGTCGGCGAACCGCTCCGTGAGGTTGCCGAGCGCCTGCGTGAACTCGCTCGGGATCACGAAGATCTTGCTCGCCGGCCCCTGCGCCAGCTGCGGGAGCATCTGCAGGTACTGGTAGGAGAGCAGCCGCTCGTCCGGCACGCCGTCGTGGATCGCTCCGAACACCGTCTCGATCGCCTTCGCCTCGCCCTCGGCGCGCAGGATCGCCGCGGTGCGGGCGCCCTCGGCCTTGAGCACGGCCGACTGCTTCTCGCCCTCGGCGGTGAGGATCTGCGACTGCTTGACGCCCTCGGCGGTGAGGATCGTGGCGCGGCGGTCGCGCTCGGCCCGCATCTGCTTCTCCATCGCCTCCTGGACCGTGCGCGGCGGCTCGACCGACTTGAGCTCGACGCGATTGACGCGGATGCCCCACTTGCCCGTCGCCTCGTCGAGGACCACGCGGAGCTGGGAGTTGACGTTGTCGCGCGAGGTCAGCGTCTCCTCGAGCGTGAGGCCGCCGATCACGTTGCGCAGCGTGGTGACGGTGAGCTGCTCGATCGCCTGCAGCGGGTTGGCGACCTCGTACGTCGACGCCTTCGGATCGGTGATCGTGAAGTAGATGACGGTGTCGATCCCCACCACCAGGTTGTCCTCGGTGATCACCGGCTGGGGCGGGAACGAGACCACCTGCTCGCGCAGGTCCAGCAGCGGCTTGACGCGATCGACGAACGGCACGATCAGCGCCAGCCCCGGGTCGAGCGTTCGTGAGTAGCGGCCGAGGCGCTCCACGATCCCCGCGCGGGCCTGCGGGACGATCCGGACGCCCGACGCCGCGACGATGAACAGGAACACCGCGAGGACGATCAGTGCGATGACTGCGGGATCCACTAGTGCCTCCTCATTCCGTGACGAACGCCGTGGCGCCCCTGATCTCGACGACCTGCACTCTCTTGCCGGACTCGATCACCTCATCGTCATCGTAGGAGCGGGCGGTCCAGACCTCGCCGCCGATCCGCACGCTGCCGAGACCTTCATCGTTGGCGATCCGCTCCACGACCATCGCGCTGCTACCCACCAGCGCCGCGGTGCCGGTCCGCAGCAGCGGTGGCTGGCGGCGGTGCGAGCGGGCGAGCGGCCGCAGCGCGGCCAGGACGGTGACCGAGACGAGCAGGAAGACGGCCCAGCTGATCAGCGCGCCACCGCCCGCGCCGCTCACGATCGCGGCGACGAGTGCGCCGACCGCGAACGGGGCGAGGAAGAACCCGAGCGTGGCGATCTCACCGACACCGAAGACCACCGCTGCTATCAGCCAGACAACCCAAGGGTCCATTGGTTCCTATCTCGACACCGGAACGTTGAAGTACCTCTCAGGATAAGGCTCGTTGCGCAAAGTGAAGTGCCACCACTCGTTGTCGTACGGGGCGAAGCCGACGCGGTTCAAGGCGGCCCGGAGCCGGAGGCGGTTGCGATGCGGCCGGCCGGTGATCGCCGGGTGGAACGTGTGGGCGCGCGGGTCCATGCAGTCGTAGGTCGTCCCCATGGGCACGCTGTTGTCGCGGAACCGCTTGCGGTAGGGCGCCGTGCATGAGCGCAGGCGGCCGTCCCAGGCGGGCGGCGCCTTGGCCGGCAGCCTGACGAGCGTGATGTCGACGGTGCTGCCGCGGCTGTGGCCTGAGCGGTGGGCGATGTAGCCGTCCACGAACGCCCGCGACTTGTCCGTGTGCGGGTAGAACTCCGCCTTCATCTTCTGGTCGCCCAGGTCCTGCGCCCAGCGGTCGAACTGGGCGACCGCGCGGGTCGGCCGGTAGCAGTCGTAGACCTTCAGGCCGTAGCCCTTGGGCTCGAGGGCGTTCTGCGCACGATGCAGCGCTCGGGCCGCCTGACGGGTCAGCAGGCAGACCGGCTCGCGGTAGCCGTGGATGCGGCGGCCGACGAAGTTGTGCCTCGTCGCGTACCGCATGTCCTGCACGATCCTGGGGTCGACCTGGTCGAGCGCCACGAACTGGCTCGGGGCCAGGGCCAGCGCGACCAGGGCCGCGATCATGCCGTCAGCAGCGCCCGCGCGAAGTCGTCGGCGTCGAACGGCCGCAGGTCCTCGAGTTGCTCGCCGATGCCGATCAGCTTCACCGGGATGTTCAGCTCGTTGGCGATCGCCAGCGCGATGCCGCCCTTCGCGGTCCCGTCGAGCTTGGTGAGCACGATGCCGGTGACGCCGACCGCCTCGCCGAACAGCTTGGCCTGGCGGACGCCGTTCTGGCCGGTCGTCGCGTCGACCGTCATCAGCGTCTCGTGCGGCGCGTCGGGCATCTGCTTGGTGATCACGCGCCGGACCTTGGTGAGCTCCTCCATCAGGTTGTGCTGCGTGTGCAGGCGCCCGGCGGTGTCGACGATCACGACGTCGGCGCCGCGCTCACGGCCGCGGGCGACCGCGTCGAACGCAACCGCGCCGGGGTCTGACCCCTCAGGTCCCTTCACTAGGTCGACGTCGGCGCGCTCCGCCCAGCGCTCGAGCTGCTCGACGGCCGCGGCGCGGAACGTGTCGGCGGCGCCGACCACGACCTTCTGCCCGAGCGTGTGGCGCAGATGCCAGGCGAGCTTGCCAATCGTCGTCGTCTTGCCGGTGCCGTTGACGCCGACGACGAGGATCACGGCCGGCTCGTGGCGGATGTCGATCGTGTCGTCGCCGGTGCGGGCGAGCTCGGCCAGCAGCTCGGCAAGGCGGCCGGTGAGCGCCTCGCCGCCGACCAGCTCGCCCTCCTCGGCCTCGAGCTCGAGCCGCTCGACGACCTGCGCGGTCGTGGTCGCCCCGACGTCGGCGTAGATCAGGGCCTCCTCGAGGCGCTCCCACGTCTCCTCGTCGAGATCGCCCTCGAACAGCGTCGCCTGCACCTCGGCGGCGAGCGCCTCGCGGGTCTTGCGCATCGAGTCGCGCAGGCGGCCGAAGAAGCCGCGGCGGCGGTCGGGCTCTCCGGGATCGGGGCTGTCGGCGACCTCATGGCCGCCGTCGGTGAGGAAGAGCTCATGCCAGTCCCGCGCCACGACGGCGGCAGGATAGCCGCGGAATAGGCGCGCAGGGTCCGGCGTCTGCAGAGGTATGCCCCGCCTTCGTCTCGTCACCCCTACGCATCCCGCCGCGGCGCCGCTGCTCGCCGGGCTCCGGCACGAGTACCAGACCACCTACGGACCGGACGTCGCAGCCGAGCTCGACGCCTACTCGCAGTACGAGTTCCTCCCGCCCGCCGGCGCATTCCTCGTGCTCGAATCTCGCGGCATCACCCTTGCGGGCGGCGCCCTGCGCCGGCTCGAGCCGGGCGTCGGTGAGATCAAGCGCATGTGGACGGCGCCCGACCATCGCGGCCGCGGCTACTCGCGGCGCGTGCTCGGCGCCCTCGAGGCGGCGGCTGCTCGCCGCGGCTACCACACGGTGCGTCTGCAGACCGGGACGTCCCAGGCGCCGGCGATCGGGCTGTACGAGACGTCGGGCTACGAGCCCGTCCGGCCGTGGGGCCCCTACGTCGACGACGCTCGGTTGCTGTCCTACGAGAAGCGCCTAGACGTGCGGGATCACCTCGCGACCGACGAGCTCGACCATGGCGAGGTCATCGTGCGCAAGATGCTGGAGCATCACTCGCTCCACACCCGCCTCCGTGAGGCTGCGTAGCTGATCGATCAGCTCGTCGGGCGACCCCTCGAGCTTGATCATCGCGGAGAACGTGATCGGATCGCGGCCGGCTTTCGCACACGCCGCCGCGATCCGCTCGCGCCGCTCGAGCGCCTCCTCGGCCGTCGGGAACACCGTGTTGTACTCGTCGGCCCAGCGGGCGGCGAGCGCGGTGCCGCGCGGACCGGCCTTGCCGCCGACGATGAGGTGCGGCCTGTGCGTGGGCTTGGGCTGCGGGTCGGCCTGCTCGAGCGTGTAGTACCGCCCCTGGAAGTCGAACGGCTCCGGCTCCCATGAGCGGCTGACGATCTCGATCTGCTCTTCGAGGCGATCGAAGCGGTGCCTGGTCGTCTCGAACGGGAAGCCGAACGCCCGGTGCTCGCCCTCGTGCCAGCCGGCGCCGATGCCGAGCTCGACCCGCCCGTCGCTGACGTGGTCGGCGGTGACGACCTCGCGCGCGAGCACCGACGGGTGGCGGAACGTGGCCGGCGAGACCAGCGTGCCGAGCCCGATCGTGCTCGTGAGGGCGGCGAGCGCGTTGATCGTGCTCCAGGCGTCGAGCGAGCCCGCTTTGGGCTTGCCGTCGAGCGATTGGTAGTGGTCGGACCGGAAGAGCGCTTCGAACCCGGACTCCTCCGCCGTGGTCGCCAGCGCGCGCCACTGGTCCCACGTGACGCCTTCCTGTCCTTCGATCATCAGGCACACCCGCATGTTTTGGACAATACGGGCTGTGATCGAGATCAAGCGAGTACGCGGCGACTCGGCGCCGGCGCGGGAGATCGTCCGCGCGATGGAGGACTGGGTGACCGCGAACTTCGGCCCGACGACGCCGGACCGGACCTCGACCGTGCGCGCCGAGGAGATGGTCCCGCCGGATGGCGTGTTCGTGCTCGTCGTCGACGGCGGGCGCGTCGTGGCCGGCGGCGGTATCCGGCGCCTCGACGACGGCATCGGGGAGATCAAGCGCATGTTCGTCATGGAGGACGCCCGCGGGCAGGGCCACGCACGGCGGCTGCTCGAAGCGCTCGAGGCGGCGGCGGCGGACCTCGGTTATGAGCGCCTGCGGCTCGACACCGCCCAGTCGATGACGACGGCGATGGGGCTGTACCGGCGCGCCGGGTACCGCGACATCTCGGACTACAACGGCAACAGCTACGCCTCGTTCTGGGGCGAGAAGGTGCTGGCTCAGCGCACGGTGTAGACGCCGGTCGACACGGCGTGGTAGCCCTTGGCGCCGACCTCTCTCGCCAGGCCGCTGCGCGGATCCTCGTTGCGCGCGAGCCGCTCCAGCGCGTAGCCGAAGTCGTACCGCGGACGCCAGCCGAGCTCGAGGCGGGCCTTCTCGTTGACGTAGACGCGCTCGATGCTGTCGAGCATCCGCCAGCCGCGGTCGGCGTAGATCTGCTCGTACTCGGGGTGGTGGCGCTTGACGACCGCGGGCGCGTCGTCGCGGAGGTCCTGCAGATCTGTACTGATGAACGGCGTGGTGGCGCTGATGATGTAGCGGCCGAAGCCGATCTCGGGCGCCCGTTCCAGCGCTTGCCGGTGCGCGCCCACGACATCCTCGAGATCGACCCGCCGGTACAGCAGCTCGTTGATCTTCAGGTTCGCGTCGTCGTACGCGGTGCGGACCTCGTCACGGTCGTCGGGCTCGGGGAAGAACCGCGACGTGCGCAGGATCAGGACCGGGAGGCCGTGGTCACGATGGATGAGCTCGCACAGGTCCTCGGCCGCGGTCTTCGTGGCGCCGTAGACGTTGCGCGGTACCGGAGCGACATCCTCGGTGATCCACGCCGCGGGGGCGCCGGGCGGCGGCGTCAGCGCGCGGCCGAACGCGCTCGTCGTGCTCGTGAACACGAACCGGCTGTGCTGCGCCGCGACCGCCTCTTGCAGCAGGTTGAGCGTGCCGGTGATGTTCGTGTCGACGAACTCCTGCCGCTCGTGCGAGGCGACATGGGGCTTGTGCAGCGTTGCGGCGTGCAGCACCGCATCCCGGCCGGCAACCGCCTTCTCGACCAGTGCGCGGTCCGCAATCGAGCCGACGATGTCGGTGTACGGCGAGGCGAGGATGTCGAGGCCGGCCACATCCGCGCCGTCGGCGCGGAGCACGCGCACGAGCGCCTCACCGAGGTGGCCCGCGCTACCGGTGACGAGAATCCTCATGGGAGGAGAGCTAAGCATCTCGGGCGAGCGTGACGCCGAGGAAGGCGGAGATCGCCTCGACCTCGGCCTCGACGCCCGCGCGCATCGCCTTCGTGACGCGCCCGAACGGGTCGAGCTCGACGCGGCGCCGCCCGCGGTCGAGCCGCCAGGTCGCGAAAACACGGCCGTCGGAGATGGCGACCGGCCGGATGATCCCGCCGCCGGGTGCGACGCGCTCGGCGTGCTGTCCCGGGAGGACGAGGTCGCGGGACGCCCAGCCGAGCAGCCACTCGTCGAACGCCGGGAGCAACCGGACGCTGCCCGGCTCGGCGGCGTCGGCAGACGGCGCTTCCTGCCAGGCGGTCTTGACGTCGGCGGCCGGCAGCCCCGACCACCGCGCGAAGTCTTCGGCTACCGCGGGCGCGTGCCCGGCGGCGTAGCGGCGCGCGAGCTCGCGCAGCGCGTCGTCGCGGGCGGGGAGGGCGCCGGCGTCGAGCGGGCCGTACCGGCCATCGCCGACCTCGATCAAGACGCCGGCGTGCGCGGCGCGGGCGACGACGTGGATCGGCGCCTGGCCCGCCTCAGCCACCGGCACGCCGCGCTTGCGCAGGTGCGCCGCGAGCGCGTGGCGGTCGAGCGGGCCGTGCTCGCGGACGATCGCCGCCGCCTCGTGTGTGCTGCGCTCGGCGTCGGCGGGCGACAGGCCGAGCTGGCTCAGCCGGCGCTGCCCGCGGGTGAGGTGGAGCGGGCCGAAGATCGCCAGCGCGGTGGGCAGGTCGTCGGCGGCGAGGAGGTGAAGCGTGCCGCGCATTGCCCAGGTGCGGACGAGACGGCGAGCCGCGGGGACGGTCTGGGCGGCGGAGAGCGCGGCGGAGATCGTCTCGGCGTCGACACCAGGCGCGGTGCGGGCGCGGACGGCGAGCAACGCGGCGGCGCGGTCCTGGGCCTGCACGCCGACCACGGCGCGGACGGCGGCGACCGGGTCGGCGTCGCGCGGCCCCGCGAGCCGCTGGGCCCGCAACCGGCGGCGGCGGACCTCGGCCGCGTTCAGGCGGCGCGCTCCGCCTTGCCCGGAGAATCGGCCGCGGGCGCCGCCTCGGGCTCCTGAGCCCGCGGTGGCAGCCGACGCGAGACGACCTTGGACACGCCGTTGCCGGCCATCGAGACGCCGTACAGGCAGTCGGCGGCGTCCATCGTCCGCTTCTGGTGGGTGACGATGATGAACTGCGCGCGGTCGGAGAAGCGGCGCAGGAGGGTGAGGAAGCGATCGATGTTGACGTCGTCGAGTGCGGCCTCGACCTCGTCGAGGATGTAGAACGGGCACGGCCGCGCGAGGAACACCGCGAACAGGAACGCCAGCGCGGTCAACGACTTCTCGCCTCCGGAAAGCAGCGTCAGCCGCTTCGTGGCCTTGCCGGCCGGCGTGATCTCGATCTCGACGCCGGTGCGGTCCTCCTCGTCGTCTTCCTCCGCCTCGGCGGCGAGCTCAGCGTCCTGGACGCTCTCATCGTCGTCCTTCTCGCCGCCGCCGAGCACGGGGCGCGGGCCGGTGTCCTCGCGGACCAGCCGCAGGCGGCCGCGGCCGCCGGGGAACAGCTGCTCGGCGACCTCTTCGAAGTTCTTGGCGGCGGCCTCGAACGTCTCCTCGAAGGCCTCGCGGATGCGGCGGTCGGTGTCGCGGATCAGGCCCTCGAGCTCGCGCATCGCGGCCTCGAGGTCCTCGCGCTGCGTCTCGAGCTCCTCGACGTGCTCGAGCGCCTCCTCGTACTCCTGCTTGGCGAGCGGGTTGACCGGGCCGAGCTGCTCGCGCCGCCGGTGCAGACGCTCGATGCGGCCTTCGAGGTCGGCCCGCGCGGAGTCGTCGAGGGGTTCCTCGGCCGGCTCGGCCTCGAGGCCGAGCTTGGTCGCGACGCGGCCGAGGTCGCGATTGGCGTCCTCGGCGCGGTCGCGCGTCTGCTGCGCGCGGATCTCGGTGCGCGTGACCTCCTCGCCGCGTTCCTTCAGCCGGGCCTGCACCGTGGTCTCCTCGGTGGCGCACGCGCGGAGCTCGCCGGCGAGCTTCTCGCCCGCCTCGCGATCGGCGCGCAACTCGGCCTCGGCGGCCTCCATGCGCGTGGCGACCGCGGCACCGGCCTCTGCGAGCGCGGTGGCGAGGCGCCCGGCGACGGGATGGAGCGCCTGGTCGTGCGCGAGCCGCTCGCGTTCGCGGGTGATCCGCTGCTCGCGCTCGGCGCGTTCGCGCGCGGCGCGATCGGCGAGCCGGCGCTCGGTCGCCACCGCGGCCTCGAGCTGGGCGCGCCGCTCGGCGGCCGGGCCCTCGTCGGGCGCGGCGCGGCGCTGCTCGATCAGCCAGCCGGCGTGACGCTCGGCCTCGGCGGCCTCGTCGCGTGCGCGGACGGCGGCGCGGGCGGCGCGCTCGGCCTCGTCGCGCGCGGCGTCGGCGGCCTGAACGGCACCCGACGCCGCCTCGACCTTCGCGAGCGCCGCATGCTCGGCCTGGGCGGCGCGCTCGGCCTCGGCGACCAGCACTTCGCGCCGGTTGCGCTCGGAGAGCACGTGGTCCTCGCCGCCGGCGGACACCTGGCGCAGCTCGCGCGTCGACGGCGACCAGACGCGCCCGTCGCGCGTGACCGCCACGCCGGAGAAGGAGCCGTCGAGGCCGTCGAACGAGTCGACCACCCAGACGTCGCCGAGCAGCGCGGCGACGAGCCGGTCGTCGCCGGTGACGCGCACGTGATCGCGGAGGCGCTGCGCGGCGGCGGCGGGCGCCGACGCGGCGGCCGCGGCGGCCGCGGCGGCAGACTCAGGCAGGATCAGCGCCGCGCCGCCGTCGCGGCCCGCGCGGTCGAGCAGCGCGCCGCCCTCGGTGAGGTCGGCCGCCACGGCGGCGCGCAGACGCGGGCCCAGCGCGGCGGCGAGCGCCAGCTCGTAGCCGGGCTCGGCGTTCAGGTCGTCCGCCAGCGCGGCGGCACCGCCGGGCGCGCCGGCGTTGGTGCGCAGGAACTGGTTGAGCTTCGCGAGCTCGGCGCCGGTGCGGGCGGCCTCGCGCCGGGCGGCCTCGGCGGCCGCCTCCGCCTCGCGGCGGGTCCGGCGCGCGGCGTCTGCGACGGCGTCGGCCTCGCGGCGGGCGCCGACCGCATGCTCCGCCGCCTCACGGAGCCCAACCAGCTCGGCGACCGCGGCCTCGCGCCGGGCGACGAGCTCCTCGAGCTCGCGCTCCAGGCGCTCGCGACGGTCCTCGGCGAGCTGTGCGAGCTCACCTTCGAGCGCGGCGATCCGCTCGCCGGCGCCGTCGTCGCCGACATCCGCTGCGCCCTCGGCCTCCAGTGCGCTCAGCAGTGCCCGCCGGCGCCCGAACCGGTCCTCGAGCTGCGCGACGGCCTGCCGCGCCGCCTCCGCGCGATGCCCGATCCGCTCGTGCGCGGAGCGCGCGGCGTAGAAGCGGTTCGACAACGCCTCGCGTTCGGTCCCGCGCGACGACAGCGCCTCCTCGGCCGCTTCGCGGCGCGCCGCGACCGCGCGGAGCTCCTGCTCGGTCTCGGCCGCCGCCGCGCGCGCCGCCGCGACGGCGGTCTCGGCCTCGCGCAGCGCCGCGCCGGCCGCCCGGACGTCCTCGCGAGCGAGCGCCCACAGGGCTTCGTCGGTCTGGCGCTCGAGCCGCTCGTGCAGCTCGGCCGCCTCGGCCTGGCGCTTCAACGGCCGCAGGCGCGAGCGCGCCTCGCGCTCGACGTCGAGCGCGCGATCCAGGTTGTCCTGCGTCCGCGCGAGCTTGAGCTGCGCACGGCGGCGGCGCTTGCGGTGCTTGCCGAGCCCGGCCGCCTCCTCGATCAGCATCCGCCGATCGCGCGGCTTGGACGTGACGATCGCCTCGACACGGCCCTGAGAGACGACCGAGTGCATCTCCTTGCCCAGACCGGTGTCGGACAGCAGCTCGAGCACGTCGGTCAGTCGGCAGCGGGCGCCGTTGACGCGGTACTCGCCCTCGCCCGCGCGGTTCAGGCGCCGCACGATCGAGATCTCCCCCGCCGGCAGGTGGACGGCGCCGGACGCGTTGTCGAGGATCACCTCGACCTCCGCCTCCGAGCGCGCCTGCACGCCGTGCGCGCCGGCGAAGATCACGTCCTGCATCGACTGGCCGCGGACGGCCAGCGGCGATTGCTCGCCCATCGCCCACAGCACGGCGTCGGTGATGTTGGACTTGCCGGAGCCGTTCGGCCCCACGACGACCGACACGCCGGGCGAGAACTCGAGCCGCGTACGGTCGGGGAACGACTTGAAGCCCTTCAAGGTCAGCGAGCGGAGGTGCATCAGCTCACGCCTCCAGCCCGTCGAGCGCCGTCTCCGCGGCTGCCTGCTCGGCGTCCTTCTTCGAACGCCCGGACCCGCGCGCCAGCTCCTCGCCCTGGACCATCGCCGCGACCTCGAATTGCCGCTCGTGTGGCGGGCCCTCCTCGGCCGTCACCTCGTAGGTCACGAGCGCGCCGCGGCGGGCGAGCCGCTCCTGCAGCGCCGACTTGAAGTCCGCCGGCCGCTCGAGCGCCTGCTCGATCTCCGGCGAGAACGAATCGACCACCGCCTGTGCGGTCTCCTCGTAGCCGAACGCCAGGTAGCAGGCGCCGATCACCGCCTCGATCACCGATGCCAGCACGCGCTCGGTCTGCGCCAGCGCGTCGGTCGCCGGGCCGGCGACCTCCTGGGGCGCCGCTGCGCGCAGCCGCTCCGGGATGCCCATCCGCTCCGCCACCGAGCGGCAGGAGCGGCCGGAGACCGCCTGCGCGCGGATCTTGGTCAGCCGCCCGGCGCCGTAGCTCTCCAGCCGCGGATACAGGTGTGTGGTGACCGCCAGCCCGAGCACCGAATCGCCCAGGAAGGCGAGCCGCTCGTACGCGTCGCTGCGCTGCTCGACCCAGGAGGCGTGCGTGACCGCCTGCCGGGCAAGGTGGTCCGGCAGTGATTCCAGCAATTCTGTGAGCGTGCGCAGCGGTCAGGATCCCGGCTCGCGGTCGACGGCACCGCCCGCGGACGCGGGGAGATGTGCCAGTACGAAGTCGACCGCCGCGCCCACCGTCTGGATGCGCGCCGCCTCCTCGTCGGACATCTTGACCCCGTAGGTGTCCTCGAGCTCCTGCACGAGCGTGTACAGGTCGAGCGAGTCCGCATTCAGGTCGTTGCGGAAGTGGGTCTGCTCGGTGATCCGCGCCGGGTCGAGCTGCAGCTCGTCGGCCAGATGGTCACGGATAAGCTCGAGAACTTCGTCTCGCGTCATGGCTGGTCGGGCACCGTAGCGGCCGGCTCGGACACCCTCAACGCCCCTGCACCGGAAAGGCGATCGTGGGTCCGGCCCGCCACGTCCAGCCGCACGCCGCGGGCCGCGACCTCGATCGCGCGCGCGAACCCGCGGGCACCGAACGAGCCGTGCGGCACGACGCCGAGCTTGCGCAGCCCGAGCAGCACGGCGCCGCCCTGCTGCTGCGGATCGATCTCGTCGCGCAGCGACCGCAGCGCCGGGCGGAGCAGCATCCCGCCCAGCTTCCCACGCGTGGACGACATCGCCGCGCCGCGCACCGCCCCCAGCAGCGCCGACGACGTCCCCTCCATGACCTTCAGGGCGATGTTGCCCGAGAAGCCGTCGGCGACGATCACGTCCGCCGCCCCGGTGCCGATCGCGAAGCCCTCGACGTTGCCGATGAAGTTGAGCTCGCCGGGCTGCTCACGCAGCTGCGCGTGGGCGGCGACGACGTTCTCGACGCCCTTGGTCGGCTCCTCGCCGTTGGAGAGCAGCGCCACGCGCGGGCGCTCGACCCCCATCACGACCTCCATGAACGCCGCGCCCATGTGCGCGAACTGGACGAGGTGCTCGGGCCGGACCTCGACGTTGGCACCGGCGTCGAGCAGCAGGAACGGGGCCTTGGGGACCGGCACGACGATCGCCAGCGCCGGGCGGTGCACCCCGGGCGCGCGCTTGAAGCGGAACAGCGCAGCGGCGAGGGCGGCGCCGGTCGAGCCGCCGGAGACGAGCGCATCGGCGCGGCCGGCGGCGACGGCCTCGGTGGCCTGGACGATCGACGCTTCGGGCGTTCGCCGGACCGCGCGTGCGGGATCGGGGTCCTTGGCGATCGAGACCGGCGCGTCGACGACCTCGATGCCGTCGCGCGTGTCGCCGAACTCCGCGGCGGGGCCGAAGAGCAGCACGCGGGTGTCGCCGCCGACAACGGCCTGCGCGGCTCCGCGCGCGACTTCCGCGGGACCGAGGTCGGCGCCGTTCGCGTCGACCGCGACGGTGACTGGGCTAGTGGTCGTGATCGTGGTCGTGCGTGCCGGTCACGTCGACCACCTCACGCCCGCCGTAGCTGCCGCAATGCGGGCACACGCGGTGCGGCCGGCGCGGCTGGTGGCACTGCGGGCAGGCGTTCACCGACGGCGCGGTGATCTTGTGCTGCGCGCGGCGCTTGCTCGTACGAGCGTGCGACTGCTTCTGCTTCGGGACAGCCATGGCGATCGTGAAGAGTAGCGGAAGGGCGAACTTCGGCAGTGACGGAGACCGGAATCGACCGTGCCGTGGGTTGAGTGTGAAGTTGTTCGGGCTGAGGCTGAACAACTTCACACTCGACCGCGGCGGTCGGCCGCCACCGAGCGCAGGAGCAGCTCGGTGACCTCGGGCCCGGGGAGCGGCCGGGAGTAATGGAACCCCTGCGCGATCCGGCAGCCACGGGCGGCCAGGAAGTCGGCGTGCTCGGCCCGCTCGACGCCTTCGGCCACGACGTCGCAGCCGCACGCGTCGGCGAGCTGGAGGATCGCGGAGTAGACCGCCGTGCCCTGCGGGTCCTCCGGGACGCCGCACAGGAAGGCGCGGTCGACCTTGATGATCTGCACCGGCAGCTCGCGCAGCCGCCACAGCGACGAGTAGCCGGCGCCGAAGTCGTCGATCGCCAGCGCGAATCCAGCAGCACGGAGCTCGCCGAGCACCGGCAGCAGGCGCGAGGCCTCCAGCGACCAGGCGGACTCGGTGATCTCGAGCACGAACCGACCCGGCTCGATCCCGTGCGCGTTGACGACCTCGGCGAACCGCTGGGCCACGTCGGGGCGGCGCAGCTGGCGCGGCGACACGTTGAAGCCGACATTGGGCCTGAGCCCGAGCGCGGCCCACTCGCTGGCCTGGCGGCAGACGTCGCGCAGGACCCAGTCGCCCAGCGCATCGATCACGCCCGTTCGCTCGGCGACGGGGATGAAGTCGCCGGGCGGGACGAGGCCGCCGCGCATCGGATCGCGCCAGCGGACCAGGGACTCGACGCCGATCACGCCCTCGTCGGCGAGGCGCAGGATCGGCTGGTGGTGCAACTCGAGCTCGCCACGCTCGATCGCCCGGCGCAGCCGCGCCGCGAGCTCCAGCTGTTCGAGCGGGTCGGCGGTGCCGGCGCCGTAGATATGGACGCCGCCGCCGACCGCGCGCGCCTCATACATCGCGGCGTCGGCGTGCTTGCGCAGCGTCTCGGGCGTCTCGGCGTCGTCGGGGAAGATGCTGATGCCGACGCTCGCGTCGAGCAGGAGCTCGGCAGCGCCGAGCGCGAACGGCGCGTGCATGGCGTCGGCGATCCGATGGCCGACGGCCTCGGCGTGATACCGCGCGTCGATCGGCAGATCGCGCACGAGCACGAGGAACCCCTCGCCCCCCTCGCGCGCGACGAGATCGCCGGGTCGCACCGCAGAGCGCAGCCGCGCCGACACCTGGGCGAGCAGCTCCTCGCCGAGCTCGGTGCCGAGCGAGTCGTTCACGCGCCGGAAGTCGTTGACATCCGCGAACGCGAGGGCGACCGCCGTGCCGGTGGCGCGCGCGTGCGAGACGGCATCGGCCAGCGCGTCTTCGAGCACTGACCGCGTCGTCAGCTCAGCAGAAGTTCGAGGTACGGACATTCCCTCGCCCGGAATCGGCCCGAATGCCAACGAACTTGACTGGCCGCAGCGGCTAGTCGAACTTCAGGTCGCCGAGCTTCGCCCAGCGTGGATCCGGGGCCGCATCGTGCTGGTGCTCGGGATCCTCGTTGAGGTTCGCGCCACACTGGCCGCAGAGCCCGGCGCAGTCCTCACGGCACGTCAGCTGCGCGGGCAGCTCGAGCGCCAGCGCGTCGCGCGCCCAGCGCCCCAGGTGGAGCACCTCGTCGTCGCCCAGGTACGGGGAGCTCAGCTCCTCGCCGCCGCCGGGCTGAGAGACCTCGCGCACATCGACGTCGAACACCGGCTCGGCGGGCTCCAGGCAGCGCATGCACGGACCGTTCAGGCTGGCGCTGAAGCGCAGCCGCAGCGCCCAGCCCATGCCGGTTGTGCGCGACACGTCCACGCGCACCGGAACGAGGTCCGGTGTAACGGCATACGGCTCGCCCGCGTAGTGGAACGCCTCGATCGGGACGTGCAGATCGAGGCGTCGCCCGTCCCCCGAACGGAGTCCGAGCGGCGCCAGTTCGAAGGTGTCGGTGCGCTGCGGCATTGTCACCCAAACGGTAGCTAGATCAAGTTCTGTCAACGAACGTCCGAATACAGGCGACGACATGAAACTGCTTTCGATTCGGCCCACGATGACCATCAAATTGCTGGCGAGCATCGCCGTTCTGCTGGCGATCACCTTCGTCGTCGGTGGTGTCGCGATCGCCAATCTCGGCAAGGTCGAGCGGGTCGGCGAGCAGCTCTACTCGCAACGGTTGCTGCCGCTCAATACGGCCGACGACATCCAGGCCGACCTGATCTACCAGCGCGCGCTCGTCTTCGAGGAGATGTTCGACGCGCGGACCGCGCAGTTCGAGGGCGCCCCGCGGGCCGACATGCTCGCCGAGCTCGGCGACAGCGACAAGGAGCTCGTGGGCGTCGCCGCGCACCTGGACGCCGGCCTCTCGACGCTCGGCCGGGCCGACCTGCCGTCCCACTCCCGCGCGACGCTGTCGCAGCTCCGCACCTCCTACGGGAAGTTCGCCAAGGACCGGGAGCACGTCCTCGCCCTGGCCCACAACTCGCAGATCGACGACGCCGACGAGGCCTGGGACGCCGCCCAGGACAGCTCGTACGCCGCGTCGCTGAAGGCCGTCAACAGCCTCGTCGCCTCGATGCGCGAGGACGCCAAGGCCGCCAACGCACACATCGCTTCCGTCCACAGCTCGGCCCGCCGCCTGGAGCTGATCCTGCTGGCGCTCGCCGCGCTCGTCGCCGCCGGCGTCGGCTATGTCATCACCACCCGCTTGAAGCCGGCCGTCCGGGCGATCCTCAACGGCCTGCGCTCGCTCAGCGATCACGACAGCGCCGATCTCGCTCGCGGCCTCGAGGCGCTCGCCGTCGGCGACCTCACGCAGGAGATCACGGCGCGGACCGCGCCGGTCACCGTCAACTCGCGCGACGAGTTCGGCGCGGTCGCTCACGCCGTCGAGAAGGTCCGCGAACGGCTCGCGACGTCAGTCGAGGCCTACAACGCCTCGCGCGGCTCGCTGGCCACGATGATCGACGAGGTCTCGAGCTCCGCGACCTCCGTCTCCGACGCTTCGCGCGAGATGGCCCACGCCTCCGAGGAGGCCGGCCGCGCTGTCGGCGAGATCGCCGGCGCGATCGGCGAGGCGACCACCGGCGCCGAGCGCCAGGCCCGCCGCGTCGAGTCCTCTAAGCAGCTCGCCGAGAGCATGGCCGCCACGACCGGGTCCGCCTCGCAGGACGCGCAGCGGACCGCCGGCGCCGCCCGCGAAGCGCGCGCGGCCGCCCAGCGCGGCGCCCAGGCCGTCCGCGAGGCCGCCGAGGCCATGCAGTCCGTGCGCGGCTCCTCGCTCGAGGCGACCGACACGATCCGCAAGCTCGGCGAGCGCTCGGCCGAGATCACCAGCATCGTCGCGACGATCACCGGGATCGCCGAGCAGACCAACCTGCTGGCGCTGAACGCGGCGATCGAGGCCGCCCGCGCCGGGGAGGCCGGGCGTGGCTTCGCCGTCGTCGCCGACGAGGTCCGCAAGCTCGCCGAGGGGTCGCAGAGCGCCGCCGGTCACATTTCCAAGCTGATCGAGGAGATCCAGGGCGAGACGCAACGCGCCGTGCGCGTCGTCGAGGACGGCTCGGAGCTGACCGAGAACGGCTCCCGCGTCGTCGAGGACGCCCGCGAGGCGTTCGTCGGCCTCGGCGCCGCCGTCGAGGAGATGAACGCGCACATCGAGGGCATCGCCGCCGGGATCGAGCAGGTCGCCACGTTCTCCCAGCAGATGGAAGACGACATGTCGGAGATCGCGGTCGTCGCCGAGCAGTCGTCCGCGTCGAGCCAGCAGGTGTCCGCCACGACCGAGGAGACCTCGGCCGCGACGCAGCAGATCGCCGTCTCGGCCCGCACGCTGTCGGACACCGCCGCCGCGCTCGAGGAGCTCGTCGGCCGCTTCAAGCTGCGCGCGTAGCTATTTCAGCTCGCGCTTGAGGACCTTGCCGGTCGACGTGCGCGGGAGCTCGTCCATGAAGTCGACCTCGCGCGGAACCTTGTAGGCCGCGAGGTTGGCCTTGACGTGCTTCTTGAGGTCGTCCTCCGTCGCCGACGCGCCCTCGCGGAGCACGACGACGGCCTTCAGCCGCTGCCCGAACTTCTCGTCGTCGACGCCGAACACCGCGACCTCGGCGATCGCCTCGTGGCCTGACAGCAGGTCCTCGACCTCGGCCGGGAACACGTTCTCGCCGCCCGAGACGATCATGTCGTCGTCGCGGCCGTCGACGAACAGGCGGCCCGCCGGGTCGAAGTGGCCGACGTCGCCGGACGAGAGCAGCCCGTCGATGACGTCCTTGCTGCCGCCGCCCGTGTAGCCCTCGAACTGCATCTCGTTGCCGACGAAGATGCGGCCGGTGTCGCCCTGCTTGACCGGCTTGCCCTCGTCGTCGTAGAGCTTGACGATCGTGCCGTGCGGGGCGCGGCCGGCGGTGCCCGGCGCGGCGCGCAGGTCGGCGGGCGTGGCGATGCTCGCCCAGGCGACCTCGGTCGATCCGTAGAGGTTGTAGACGTTCTCGCCGAACAGGTCCATCCAGCGGTCGGAGATCGATCCCGGCAGCGCAGAGCCGGACACGGCGACGACGCGCAGCTTCGACAGGTCGTAGCGCGTGAGCACGTCGTCGGGCAGGTCGAGGATTCGCTGCATCATCACCGGAACGACGATCAGCGCCTCGCACTCGTGCTGGGCGGTGAGCGAGAGCGTCGTCTCGGGGTCGAACTTGCGGTTGAGCACGACCGTCGACGACAGGCTCATCCCGAGCGTGAAGTGCACGAAGCCCCATGAGTGGAACATCGGCGCGGCGATCATCGTCTTCTCGCGCGCCTTCAGCGGGATCATCGCCAGCAGCGCCGCGGCCGGGTCGAGGCTGCGCGGCTGCGAGCGCGAAGCGCCCTTCGGCGTGCCCGTGGTGCCGGACGTGAGGATGATCGCCTTGCCGCGCTCGGACGGCGGCGAGACGTCAGCGGTGTCGCCGCCGTCGATCAGGTCGTCGAGCCGCGGATCGTCCGGCTTGCCGTCCTCCGCCTCGTGCCAGGCGATGTAGCGCTTGCGACGCCGCGACGCGTCGTGGATCAGCTCCTCGAACTCGTGGTCGTAGATCAGCGCCTTCGGCTTCTCGCGCTTGGCCACGTCCGCAAGCTGCGGGCCGCTGAAGGCGGTGTTCAGGAAGAGCACGTTGGCGCCGACCTTGGAGGCCGCGATGACGGCGTCGATGAACCCGCGGTGGTTGCGGCACATCAGGCCGATGCTGTCCCCGACGCCGATCCCCTCGGCCTGGAGCGCATGCGCGAGCGCGTTGGTGCGCTCGTGGACCTCGCGGAACGTCAGCGTCCCGCGCTCGTCGATGATCGCGGTCTCGTCGGCATAGCGCTCGAACGATGCGGAGTACCCGCCGGCGGGTGTCGGGCCGAAGCGGAGCAGCGCCCGGACGGCGCCGACGATGTGGTCAGGACGGGTCGGGCGCAGGATCCCGGCCTCGGCGAGCGTCTTCGCGGTGAAGAGCTTCGTCGTGACCTGGGTCTTGACTTTGTCGAGGTCGAGGTCCATACGCCGCATGGTTTCACGCTGACGGCAGTCGCATGCCCGACGGCAGCTCGCCGTCGTCGATGAGGTGGCGGATCTCGGCCGCCCGGCGCGGGTTGAGGAACACGTGGCGCTGTCCGACCGACGGCTTCTCGGCGAGCAGGCCGGACTCCAGCAGCGCCTCCCCCACCGTCTGGGCCAATGCCCGCTCGTTGCCGGCGAACCCGCGCGCCAGGTGCGCGAAGTCGGTGTGGTAGCCGCCCCACTTGCCCATGCCGTCGAGCCGCTGGAGGATCCGGCGGGCGATCCGCCGGGCCGGGTCGGGATCCTCGTGCGGACGGACCGTGCGGGCGTCGGGCTCGAGCTGGGCGAGGACGGCGTCCTCGTGCTCCTCGACCGACCGCGGGTCCTCGGGGCGGCCGCCGAGGCGCGCGATCGTCTCGGCAACGCGCAACGGGTGGTGCGAGCCGATCGGCGCGCGCAGCTCGGCCGGCTCGTACAGCCGGGCGGGAACCGCCACGGCCCGGGCGCGCAGCCGGTCGATGCTCGCCGCGTGATCCTCGAACGCGAGCGGTGCGAGCTCCTCGAGGTCGGCCGGGCCGGCTTTACCGGGAAGCCCGAGCAGGAGGAAGCCGCCGGTGTCACCGGCCTTGAGCTGCAGCTCGCCCGACTCCCCGAGGTCCACGAGCGTGGCGATGACGGCCGCGACGAGGAGCCAGGCCCGCTCGGACGCCAGCTCGGGGTCGACGCGGAACGCCGCGTCGACGGGCGCGGCCGCGAGCAGCATGCCGTCACCGGCGGCGAGCGCGATCTCGACCGGCGCGTCGTAGCCGGAGCGCGGCTTGCCGAGCTCGGCCTTGCCGCGCCTGAGCGCCGAGAGGAGGACGTCGCGCAGGCGGGCGGTGGCGGACGCCGGAGCGCCGGCGCCGCCGAGCGCGTCGAGCTCGGCCAGCAGATCGCTCAAGCGAGCGCGGCCTCGAACGCCTCGCGGGCCGCGTCGCCGTGGACGGCGAACACGACGCGCTCGAGCGCGGTCTCGCCGTCGAGGTGGCGCCGGACCTCCTCGACCTCGATCGCCGCCGCCTCCGCGAGCGGGAACCCACCGACGCCGGTGCCGAACGCGACCAGCGCCAGGCTCTTCGCGCCGAGCGCGTCGGCCCTGTCGAGCGTGGCGGCGGTGGCACGGCGGATGATGTCGGCGCTCGTCGGTCCGCCGAGGTCCATCGTGGCGGCGTGGATGACCCAGCGCGACGGCATGTCGCCGGCCGAGGTCTCGATCGCCTCGCCGAGCCCGATCGGCGCCTTCGCGTCCGATTCGTCCTGGATCGTCGCCCCGCCGGCGCGCGAGATCGCGCCCGCCACACCGCCGCCGTGCATGAGCCGCGTGTTGGCGGCGTTGGCGATCGCGTCGACGTCAAGCGCGGTGATGTCGGTGTCGAGGACCTCGATCGCGGCCATCTGTTTACGGTACTCCGCATGAACGAGAACCCCGTTCGGCGGCGGGTCCGGGCGGCCGGGCGCGTGCAGGGCGTCTTCTTCCGCGACTCGGTGCGGCGCGAGGCCGACCGGCGCGGCGTCGCGGGCTGGGCGCGGAACAACGGCGACGGCACCACCGAGGCCGTGTTCGAGGGGTCTGCCGAGGCCGTCGACGCGATGGTCGCCTTCGTGCGGAGCGGGCCGGGGCACGCTGAGGTCTCGGCGGTGGAGATCGAGGACGAGCCGGTCGAGGGGCTGTCGGGCTTCAGCGTGCGGTGAGGCCCGGCCAACTGCGGCTGGGTAGGGCAGCGAGGGATCGGCCGGGGAAATCGAGCGTGAAGTTGTTCAGCCTCAGCCCGAACAACTTCACACTCGATCCGTGGGACGGCCGATCCTGCCTCCCTGAATGCCGCAGTTGCAGTCAGTCCGCGGAGTCGCTCGCGCTGACCTCGAGCACGCCTTCGAGGCCGTCGAGCACGACCGCGAGGTCCTCGACCGGCTTGCGACCCTCCACCTCGAGCGCCACGGCGACGGCGCCTGCCTCGACCCGATGCGTCGCCATGCCGGAGATCGCGAAGCCCTCGTTCGTGGCGCCGCTGAGGATCGACCGCAGGACCCCCGACCGTCCTCGCCATCAGGTCCATCGTGGCCCTGTGCCCACCCCGCAGCGCCGACATGCGTCCGATTCCGTCGGGATGCAGGCCTAACGTGCGTGGGCCATGGAAGCAGCGACTCCACTGCGCCATCCCCGCGTCACCGCCCTGCTCGGGCGGCTGATCATCGAGAACGTCGTCGTCGACGACACGACGGCCGCCGATCTCGTGCGCGCCCGGACCGACGCCGGGGACGACCCCGTACGCGTCGTCGCCGACGCGATCGAGATCGGCGCCCGGGTGCTCGATCGCGAGCAGGCCGGCGCCAGTGTGGAGATCCTGCGGCAGAACCTCGAGCACGCGTCCAAGGAGGTCGAGCTGCAGCTGGGCGCGACGTCCGAGGCCGTGACCACCGAGCTGCGCAAGCAGCTCGACGAGGCATTCGGGCCCGACAGCGGGCACGTCACGCGCGTGCTCACGCGCCACTTCGGCGCCGAGTCGAGCACCGCCGTCCAGCACCAGGTGCGCGCCGCGGTCGCCGAGCTGCTCAACGAGTCGCGCGAGAAGCTGTTCAAGCAGTTCTCCTCGGCCGACGAGTCGAACCCGCTCGCCACGTTCCAGAAGGCCGCCGTCGCCGCGATCCGCCAGTCGTCCGATCAGCAGCACGCGCACCTGCGCGAGATGAGCGGGCGGATGGGCGAGATGCAGCTGCAGATCCAGAAGCTGCAGGCCGAGAAGGACAAGGCGCTCGAGGTGGCCGCCGAGCACGACCGCTCGACCGCCAAGGGCCGCCCGTACGAGGAGGCGGTGTTCGACGCCGTGGACGCCATCGCCGCCGCCCAAGGCGACGACTGCGACGCGGTGGGCGACATGCCCGGCGTCGGCGGCCGCAAGGGCGACGTGCTGGTGGGGATCGACGGCTGCGCCGGCCCGCCGCGCGGCCGGATCATCTTCGAGGCCAAGAACTCGCAGGTGCCGAAGAAGCGCGCGCTCGCCGAGCTCGACGAGGCGATGGCCCAGCGCGATGCCGGCTACGCCGTCTGGGTCGTCCCGTCCGAGGAGCAGCTGCCGGCCCGCACGCAGGCGCTGCGCGAGGTCAACGGCGACAAGCTGTTCGTCGTCTTCGACCCCGAGGACGGCTCGCGGCTGCCGCTCGAGGTCGCCTACTCACTCGCCCGGGCCCGCGTGCTGATGGCGAAGGGCGACGCCGACGGGCTCGACGCGACCGCGCTGCGCTCAGAGGTCGAGCGCACGCTCGGCGCGATGGAGGACGTGCGCCGGATCAAGCAGCAGCTCACGCACGCCGCCAACGGGATCGAGGGCGCCCGCGCCGTGCTGGAGGAGCTCGACCGCCGCGTCCGGCTGCACCTCGGGCAGATTGACGCGCTGCTGGCGCCGCCCGAGGACGACGACTAGAGCAGCAGCTCGGCGAGCTGGTCGGGCACGGCGATCATCGCGTCGTGCCCGCAGGCGAGCTGCGTCGTCGGCACGCCCGCCATCCTGCGCTTACTCTCGTCGAGCGTCGCCAGCGACGGCGACGTGCAATCGATGTAGCAGCGCTCGAGCTTCTCGGCGGCGCCGGTCAGCGCGATTGGCTGCAGGTAGGTCTGGACCGGCTGGGGCGTCATGCTCGAGTCGACCCACTCGACGTCCGCCTCACCGACGCCGAGCACGGCTGCCGGCGGCGCCGGGGCGAGCCAGCCGGGATCGTCGGCCGCCGCGGCGCGGTACTGATCGCCGCGCTCGCCGACGTGGTCGGCCATCGTCTCGCCGTCACGCGGGATGAAGGCGTCGAGGAGCACGAGCCGCCCGATCGCGGTCCGCTCGGCCGCGCCGTAAGCGGGGAACCCGGCGTAGCTGTGCGCCACGACGACGGCGTCGGGCAGCCCGTCGAGCGCCGCGACCAGATCGTCGATGTGGGTATCGAGGTCGACGTCCGCCGACGCCTCGCCCGCCCGCTCGCCGAGCCCGGTGAGCGTCGGCGTGATCACGTCGTGTCCGGCGTCGGTCAGCCGCGGCGTGACGCGCTCCCAGCACCATGCGCCGTGCCAGGCTCCGTGGACGAGCACGAACGTGCTCATGCGCGTGCCGCCCGCCACGCCTCGCGCAGCTTCAGTGCGGAGCCGGTGCGCAGGATGCCGCCCGAGTAGATCCGTGCCGCCAGCGGGATCAGCGCCACTGCCGCGCCGATGGTCACTGCCAGCGAAGCGACGATCTCCCAGGCCGGCACGTCGCCGGTGGCGATACGGGGCGGGACGGTCAGCGGCGCGGTCATCGGGATGAACGCGAGGATATGCGCAAGCAGGCCGTCCGGGTTGTCGCGTACCGCGAACGAGAGGAAGAAGCTGACGAGGATGGTCAGCGTCAGCGGCGTCATCGTCGACTGTAGATCCTCCTGGCGCGAGACGAGCGCGCCGGCGACCGCGAACGCGCAGGCGTAGAAGGCGTAGCCGACGACGAACCACGCGAGCGCGAGCACGGCCGCGCCGAGGACCGTCCCGTCGATGGTCAGGGCCCCGGTCGCCCCGGCCGCTCCCAACCCCACCGCGACGATCAGCAGCAGGTTGCCGAGCCCGAGCAGCCCGAGGCCGATCACCTTGCCGGCCAGCAGCTGCGTGGGCCGGATCGCCGACAGCACGACCTCGACGACGCGCGATGCCTTCTCCTCCACCACGCCGGCGGCCACCCAGTAGCCGTACGTGAGCAGCTGGCCGTAGAGGATCAGGACCATGAAGAACGTGTAGCCGGACTTGGCGTCCGCGTCCTTGTCGACCGGCTCGATCGTGGTGATCTGGAGCGGCGGCGGCGCCTTGACGTTGCGGTTGCTGCCGGCCTGCAGGAGCGCGACGAGGTCGTCCGGTGGCTTGTCCTTGGCGATGATCCGCCCGTTCTGTACGGCGGCGTCGATCGTCCCGTCCTCGAGCGCCGTGCGCACGTCGGCGGTGACGGGGACTTCCTCGATGTGGATGTCGGTGCCGCTGGCCGCGCGCGACGCCGCCTGGATCAAGGCGGGATCGCCCGCGACCTTGTAGGTCGTGTCACCGCCGCCGAGGATCGCGGCGAGGATGATCACCGCGACGATGATCACGATGTTGACCGTGGTCGAGATCAGGAACGACTTCTCTCGCGAGCGCTCACGCACCTCGCGCGTCGCCACCAGCTGCACGGTCTCGCGCGAGCTCACGCCGCCACCGCCTCGCGGAACAGATCGGTCAGCGTCGGCCGCTCGAGGCTGAAGTACGTGACCGTGCCGGCGGCACGGGCGGCGTCGAGCACCGCCTCGGGTGAGGCGTCGTCAAGCGCGATCAGCGTCCCGCGGACGCCGCGGTCCTTGACGCGGGCGCCGGGCACGGCGGCGAGCCAGCCGTCGCCCTCGACGCCCTGGAGGTCGACGCGCACGTGCCGCTCGTCGGTGCCGCGGTCGCGCAGCTCCTCGACCCGCCCGGAAGCGACGAGCCGACCGTCCTTGATGATGGCGACGGAGTCGCACAGGCGCTCGACCAGCTCGAGCTGGTGCGAGGAGAAGACAACCGCCACGCCGGTCGCAGCGTACTCGGAAAGCACGCCGCTCAGGACGTCGACGCCGACCGGATCCAGGCCGGAGAACGGCTCGTCGAGGACGAGCAGATCGGGGTCGTGCACGAGGGCGGCCGCGAGCTGAACGCGCTGCTGGTTGCCCAGCGACAGCGCCTCGACGCGATCGCCCGCGCGCTCGCTCAGCCCGAGTGTCTCGATCCAGCGGTCGGCCGCTCGGCCGGCCGCGGAGTCGTCGATGCCGTGCAGGCGCGCCATGTAGACGAGCTGGTCGCGCACGCGCATCTTCGGATACAGGCCGCGCTCCTCCGGCATGTAGCCGAAGCGCACTCGCGCCTCGAAGCTGACCGGGCGATCGTCGAAGAGCACCTCGCCGCGGTCGGCGGCGAGCACGCCCAGGATGATCCGCATGGTCGTGGTCTTGCCGGCGCCGTTCGGCCCCACGAACCCGTACATCTGCCCTGCGCCGACGGTGAACGAGATGCCGTCGAGCGCGACGACCTCACCGTATCTGCGCGCGAGATCCCGCAGCTCGAGCACGCGGGAACGTCTATCAGCTACTAGCCGACTTCGGCAGGCTCGTCGCGGCCCTGGAGCCGCTCGCGGCCGCGCTGGACGGCGGCGATGAACTTGGAGAGGTTGACCTCGAGCGTGTTGAGGATCTCGTCCGCGTAGTCCTCGGCACCGAGCCGGATCTCCCGCTCGCGCCCACGGGCGTCCTCGATGATCTCCTCGGCCGCGCGCTCGGCGTTGCGGGTGACCTCCTGCTGGGACACGAGCTGCGTCTGGCGCTCGCGCGCCTCCTTGACGATCCGCTCGGCCTCACGCTTGGCCTCCGCCAGCATCTCCTGGCGCTCCTTGACGATCCAGCGGGCCTGCTTGATCTCCTCGGGGATCGTGGCCCGCATCTGGTCGAGGATGTCGTAGATCTCCTCTTTGTCCACGCGAACCTGGTCCGTCAACGGGACCTGCTTGGCGTTGTGGACGAGGTCGTCCAGTTTGTCGATCAGTACCAGGACGTCCATGGCGCTCCCTGTTTCGTCAGCGCGCGAGCGCTTCCTGCAAACGCTCCGCAACCGGCTCGGGGACGAGGTCGGAGACATCTCCGCCGAAGGTGGCGATCTCCTTCACGCCGCTCGAGGAGAGGAAACTGTACTGCGGCGATGCCATCAGGTAGACGGACTCGATGTCAGAGGCCAGCTGTCGGTTGAGCTGGTTCATCTCCAATTCGTACTCGAAATCCGAGATCGCGCGCAGCCCTTTGACGATTGCGCGTGCCCCTCGCTGCCGCGCGAACTCGACCACCAGGTTGGAGAACGGCTCCACGCGGACGTTGCCGAGATCGCGCGTCGCGGCCTCGATGAACCCGATCCGCTCCTCGGCCGTGAAGAGCGATTTGCTCTTGCGCACGGACGCATTCACCACCGCCACGATCAGCTCGTCGAACATGTACGAGGCGCGGGTGATCACGTCGACGTGGCCGAGCGTGATCGGGTCATAGGAGCCGGGGCAGACGGCGATGCGGGGATCAGGGGCCATAGATGCGGATGAGTGTGTCTCCGTAGCGGCGTTCGTCGAGTAGCGGAAGATCCAGCACGAGCGGGGTCCGGCGATCGCTCTCTGCGACCACCACCGCGCCGGGGGCCAGCACGGCCGGCAGCGCTGCTGCCAGCGCGTCCCTCAATGCCCCCGCCAGCCGATACGGCGGGTCGAGGAGGACGAGATCGTAGTAACGAGCGTCGGCCGATGCGCTGTCGAGGAACCGTCGTGCGTCTGCGCGGCGCACGTCGGCCTGCACTCCGAGCGCCTCGAGATTGGCTTTCACGGCGCGGATCGCGGCCGGTGCGCTGTCGACGAACGTGGCGTCTTTGGCGCCCCGGGACAGCGCCTCGATGCCGAGCGCCCCCGATCCGGCGAACAGGTCGAGCACGCGCGAATCGGCCACGCGGTCGCCGAGAATCGAGAACAGCGCCTCGCGCACGCGGTCCGAGGTTGGGCGCGTCGCCGCTCCCGTCGGCGCCTGCAGCCGCCGACCGCCCCATTGGCCCGCGACGATGCGCAGTCTCAGTCCTCGAGCCGGAAGCCGACTTTGAGGGTCACCTGGTAATGGGCAACGCTCCCCTCCTCGATGTGACCGCGGATCCCGATGACCTCGAACCAGTCGAGGTTGCGAAGCGTCTCCGACGCCTTGGCAATCGCACCGTCGATTGCCTCCTTGACGCCTGTCGGCGACGTCCCGGTGATCTCGACGGACTTGTACACGTGGTCGCTCATACGCGCAGTATCACGCCGGGATCGGCTCCATCGCATCGGCGCCGTAGGCGTTCACGAGCGCGTCGGCGATCAGGGCGTGCTCGGGCTGTGTGAGCTCGGGATCGTCGTCGAGGATCGAACGGGCGCGCATACGGGCACGCTCGAGCAGCTCGACGTCCTCGGGCAGCCGGGCGAAGCGGAACGCCTGCACGCCCGATTGGCGGGTGCCGAGCATCTCCCCCTCGCCGCGCAGCTCGAGGTCGATCTCGGCCAGCTTGAACCCGTCGCGATGCTCGGCGAGCGCGCGCAGCCGCGCCGACTCCTTGGGCCCGAACAGCAGGCACAGCGACTCGTGCTCGCCGCGGCCGATCCGGCCGCGCAGCTGGTGCAGCTGCGAGATGCCGTACCGATCGGAGTCCTCGACGAGCATCACCGTCGCGTTCGGGACGTCGATGCCGACCTCGATCACCGTCGTCGCGACCAGCACGTCGGCCCCGCCCGCGGCGAACGCCGCCATCGCCTCCTGCTTCTCGCGCGACCGCATCTGCCCGTGCAGGAGCACCACCTCGAAGTCCTTGAGCTCGCCGGTGCGCAGGCGCTCGAACTCGGCGGTCGCCGCGCGCGCCTGCAGCGCCTCGGACTCCTCCACGAGCGGGCAGACGACGAACGCCTGGTGGCCGGCGCGCAGCTCCTCGCGGATGCGCTCGTACGCGCGTGAGCGCTCGCGCTCGGTGGCGCAGACGTAGGTGATGATCGGCTGGCGGCCGGCCGGAAGCTCCTTGAGAACCGTGACGTCGAGGTCGCCGTAGGCGGTCAGGGCAAGCGTGCGCGGGATCGGCGTCGCGGTCATGTGCAGGACGTGCGGCGCGAGGCCGTCCGGCGCCTTGCGGTCGAGCGCACGGCGCTGGTTGACGCCGAAGCGGTGCTGCTCGTCGACCACAGCGACGGCGAGACGGTCGAACTCGACGGCTTCCTCGATCAGCGCGTGGGTACCGACGAGCAGCTTCAGCTCGCCGGACGCCAGCTTGCCGAGCAGGTCGGCGCGGCGGCCGCCGGGCGTCGAGCCCGTGAGCAGTGCGGCCTGCACGAGCTCACCCGGCATCAGCGCCTGGAGCGTCGCGAAGTGCTGCTCGGCGAGCGTCTCCGTCGGCGCCATAAGCGCCGCCTGGCCCCCGGACTCGACCGCGCGCAGCATGGTGTAGAGCGCGACGACGGTCTTACCGGAGCCGACCTCGCCCATGAGGAGGCGCTGCATCGGCCGGTCGCGCTCGACGTCGGCGTCGATGGTCTCCATCGCCTTGCGCTGGTCGCCGGTGGGGTTGAACGGCAGTGAGTCCTGGAGCCAGCGCGCGGTCAGCTCTCCGGGCGGCTGCAGCGCCGCGGCGCGCGCGCCCTCGCGGCGACGGGCCCGACGGCGCAGCAGCGCCATCTGCAGCAGCAGCATCTCCTCGTAGGCCAGCCGCCGGCGGCCGCCCTCGTGGTCACCGAAGTGGGCGGCGAGCAGCGCGGCGGCGCGGTCCGGCAGCTGGTCGAGCACGCGCAGGCGGGCGGGGAACGGCTCCAGTGCCTCGCGCGCCTCGTCGGCGTGCTGGCGCACGAGCGCGAGGATCTGCGTGGACGAGAGGCCGTCGGTCGCCGGGTAGGTCGCGACGTCCTCCGCCAGCGCGCCGACCGCCTCGCCGCTCTCGGCGTGGCCCTGGACGCGGAAGCGATTGCGGCCCTCGTACTTGCCGTTGAGGAGCAGCCGGGTGCCCGGCTTGTACTTGCGCTCCAGCCACGGCTGGTTGAAGAACGTGACCTTCATCGTGCCGGTCTCGTCGGCGACCACCGCCTCGACCAGCGGGCGCATGCCGCGGCGCCGCACCGAGCGGCTGGTGATCGAGCGGACCTCAACGACGACGGTCGCAGTCTCCCCCGCCTCGAGCTCGATGATCGTGCGGGCGTCCTGGCGGTCGCGCGGCAGGTGCTCGAGCAGCCGGCCGACGGTCTGGAGCCCGAGGCGCTCGGCCGCGGTGGCCGCCTTCGGAGGCTTGACGATCAGCGGTTCCGCGAGCCGCGACGGCCGGGGGTAGCGCGGTGGGCCGACGGCGTGCAGATCGTCGTCGGAGAGCGGGTCGGAGGTGGCGAACGCCGTCGGGACCACGACGACCAATGATGATCGTCCTAAGGGACGTACTCGTCCGGCCCGGCGTCGCACCGGCCGGTGCGCCGGTCGCCGTCGATGTCCTCGCCGCCCGTGTAGCGGGCGCAAAGGGTCTCTTCGCCGGAATCGGTACCGCACCCGTTCCGTCGCGCCGACCAGAACCACAGGTTGCGGAGCGATCGTTCTCCCCCAGTTCGTGCAGGATTTGCGGCTGCCTCCCGACCCGGTCGCCGAGGATTTCCGCCGCTTCGACCGCTTTGGCGCTCCGCGCTGCGCCAGAGCGCGGAGGTACGGCGAACGCCCGCACGCGAGCACGCCCGACCTCCGAGAGCTCCCAATCCCGCACAGGGACCAACGGATCCACCCGCACCTCGGGGTGGCTGATGAACAACACGCACTGCATCGCGACCGAGAGTCCGAGCCGCCGAGCGAGGATTACTCCGCGGCGATCAGCCACCAATAGGCGGGCTGATCTCCCCGTGAGTACTCGACGTCGACTCCGCCCGGTACGAGCGCGGCCACGCCGTCGCCGTCGAGCGGGGCGCCGTTGCCCTCGATCAGGGTGAGCAGCTCGGCCTCGCGGCCCAGCTCGCCGAGTACGGCCTCGAGCGTCTCTCCGGGCTCGCCCCAGGCCACGAGCTGCTCGTCGACGAAGCCGACGGCCTCGCCGCGCCGGAAGCGGCCCTCGGCGTCGTCGCGGGCGGCCTCGGTGACCGCGCCGGTGCGGACGTTGACGAGCGCGGCGTTCATGGCGTCGGCGTTCTCGGCGGCGCCGCGCCCCGGCTCGAGCGCCACGGCGGCGGCGAGCCCGGCCTGCATCGAGCGCGACGGGACGACGCAGACGGTCTTCTCGGCGAGCTCGGCGGCGCGCTCGGCGGCCATGATCACGTTCGGTGAGTTCGGGAGCACGACGACTTCCTCGGCCGGCACCTCGTGGATGCCGGCCAGGAGCTCGTACGTCGACGGGTTGAGCGTCCCGCCCCCGTCGAGCGCGACGGCCCCGAGGCTCTCGAACAGGTCGCCCATCCCCGAGGCCGACACGACGGCGAGCACGCCGCACGTCTGGATCGCCTCGGCGAGCCGCCCGCTGCGTTCGGCGACCTGCTCGGTCATGTCCGCGACGTCGAGGTGCGAGACCTCGCCGATCTCGGCGAACAGCGCGGTCGCACGCTCGGGCTCGTCGGTGTGGAGGTGGACCTTCAACGTGTGGCTGTCGCCGACCACCAGCACCGAGTCGCCGAACCGGTCGAGCGCGTCGTTCCAGTTCGCCGGATCCAGGTCCTCGCCGGTGACCGCGAAGTTCGTGCAGTAGCGGAACGTCGTCGACTCGTGTTGCGGGTGCGTGATCCGTGCCGGCGTGTGGTGGGCGAGCTCGGGCGCGCGGGTGCCGCGCAGGGCGGCGATCACGCCGGCGAACATCACCGTGAGGCCGTAGCCGCCGGCGTCCACGACGCCGGCCTCGCGCAGGATCGGCAGCAGCTCCGGACCGCGGGCCACCGACAGCTCTCCCGAGCGCAGGGCCGCCTCGAGCACCTGGGCGATCATCGCGTTCTGGGCGTCGTCGTCGACGCGGTGCAGCAGCCGCGGCTCGTCCATGTGGGCGACGTCGGACGCCACGCGGGCGGCCATCTCGCGCACCACCGTGAGGATCGTGCCCTCGGCCGGCTCGCGCACGGAGCCGTACGCGCGCTCGGCGGCGCGCGCCATCGCGGACGCCACGAGCACCGGATCGATCAGCTCTCCGGGGCGGGAGATCAGCTCCTCGGCCGCGCCGCGCAGCAACTGGCTGAGGATGACGCCGGAGTTACCGCGGGCGCCGAGCAGCGCGGCGCGGGCGACCGAGTCGACGATCTCGTCGCGGCCGATGTCGTCGATGTCGCCGACGGCCGACAGGCGGTCGAGCTCGTCGAGCACCGCGCGCAGCGTGAGCGCCATGTTGTCGCCTGTGTCGCCGTCGGCGACCGGGAACACGTTGAGGTCGTTTACCTCACGGCGCCGTGACTCGAGCTCGGCAAGCGCGCCCTCGACCACAGCACGAAATCGGATGAGACTCGGATCGGCCAACTGAATTGAGTTTCGCCCTCGACCCCGGAAACCCCACCCACCGGGTGAAAACCCTTTCGCCTCCGGCCCGGGAAACGCCCCGGGCGCGTTCGGCGAAGTTACATCTCAAGCCTTGGTGACCTTGCCCGCCTTGAGGCAGCGCGTGCACACGTAGACGCGCTTGGGAGCGCCGCCTTCGGTGATCCTGACCTTCTGGAGGTTCGCGTCGAACCGCCGCTTGGTGGCGACCATCGAGTGCGAGCGGCTCTGGCCGAATGCAGGGCGCTTGCCGCAGGAGTGACAGACACGGGCCATTTCGCCGGAGAGCATAGCGACGAGACCGGTTGGGTACGGTCTTACGGGTGCCTCCGGTCAGCCCGGCCCGTATCTCCCTGCCCGATCGTTATGTCGTCGTGCGCCATTTGGCGAACGGCGGGATGGCCGGAGTCTGGGAGGCCGAGGATCAGATCCTCGGTCGCTCCGTGGCGGTCAAGGTGCTGGCGCGGCACCTGGCTGAGGACGACCGCGCCCGTCGCCGGTTCGAGCGCGAGGCGCGCGCCGCCGCCGGGCTTTCCTCGCATCCGCACGTCGTGACGATCTACGACGTCGGCGAGCACGACGGCCGTGTGTTCATGGTCATGGAGCTGATGCGCGGCGGCACCGTCGGCGAGCGGCTGAAGGCAGGCCGTGCGATTGCCGACGACACCGCGCTGCGATGGCTGCGCGAGGCCGCGAGCGCGCTCGATGCCGCACACGACGCCGGCGTCATCCACCGCGACATCAAGCCCGGCAACCTGCTTCTCGACGAGCACGACCGGCTCGCGATCGCCGACTTCGGCATCGCCCGGGTGGCGATGGACGACCCGCTCACCGCGACCGGTCAGGTGCTCGGCACCGCCGCCTACATCTCGCCCGAGCAGGCGGTCGGCGACGCGGCCACATCCGCGTCCGACCGCTATGCGCTCACCGTGGTCGCGTTCGAGCTCCTGACGGGCACCAAGCCGTTCGGAGCCGAGCACTTCGCCGCTCAGGCGCGGGCCCACGTCGAGGACGTGCCGCCGGCCGCCAGCGAGCGAGACCCGTCGCTCCCGCGCGGTGTCGACGCGGTGCTGGCGCGCGGGATGGACAAGGACCCGGCGGCGCGCTGGGGCAGCGCGAGCGAGATGGTCTCCGAGCTCGAGCGCGCGATGGGGTCGTCGCGGCCTCCGACAGAGCCGACGCGGCCGATCGCGGTGGCGGCCGCGCCAGGGCCCGATCGGCGCAGCGGCGTGCCGCTGATCGCCGGCCTGGCGGGACTGCTGCTGATCGCCGTCGTCGGCTTCGTCCTGGTGTCGGGCGGCGACAACGGCCGGTCGGACGGCGGCAAGCCGCACGCGCAGGCGAAGCCGCGCGAGAAGAAGGCGACGCCGACACCCACGGCCGCGAAGACGGCGACGCCCACCCCGACCCCGACCCCGACCCCAACTCCGACTCCCACCTCGACGCCGACGCCCACCACCGCCCCGACCTCAGGGACCGACCTCGCCCGCGCCCGCCAGCTCCAGCTCGCCGGCTTCAACGCCCGCCGGTCCGGCGACTACCAGGCCGGCCTCAACTCGTCGGCGGCGGCGCTGAAGGCCTGCGGCGACGCCCACGCGCTCGATCCGTGCGGCTACGCGCTGTTCGAGGTCGGCGCCGACCTCAACGCCCTGGGTCGCGGCAGCGAGGCGATCCCGTACCTGCAGCGGCGCCTCGACGAGTACGGCGACAACGGGAGCGGTGAGGTGCAGGCCGAGCTGGACAAGGCGCGCGGCGAGAAGCCCGGCAAGGGCCACGGGCACGACAAGGGCGACTGAGCTTCAGGCGAACTGCGGCCGGGTAGGGCGGCGTAAGTCTGGCCGCGCGGTCGGCCTCCGGTGCCTCAGCTTCGTTGAGTGTGAAGTTGTTCAGGCTCAGACTGAACAACTTCACACTCGACGTCTAGCTGACCTCTCCTACAAGCTCGAAGTTCGTCCGCTCGACCGGCCGCGGCCGGAGTTGCAGGAGGATGACGGCGGCGAGCACCAACGCGCCGCCAGCCAGCTGTGTGGGCGCCAGGCGCTCACCCAACACCGCGTAGGCCAGGACCACGGTCACGACCGGCTCGAACGTCGACAGGATCGCGGCCTCGGACGGCCCGACCAGCCGCAGGCCGGCGAAGAAGGCCGAGACCGCGACGACCGTGCTCACGACCGCGATCAGGAGCAGCCACAGCCACGCGTCCGCGGGCAGGGAGAGGTCGAGCGAGCGAGTCGCCAGGCCGGTGACCGTGAAGCTCGCGGTGGCGCCGGTCAGGACGAGCGCGGCGAGCGCGAACGGGTCGATCGCTCCGATGATGCGGTCCGAGATGAGGATGTACGTCGTGTACGTCACGGACGCGGCCAGCGCGAGCAGCGCGCCGCCGAGGTCGAACGTGCCCGTGCCGGCCGCAAGCAGCACGAGCACGAGCCCGACCGAGGCCACCACGAGCGCCACGGTCGTGCGCAGCGACCCGGTCGTGCGGCCGAGCAGCAGCGCCGCGACCGTGACGAACGCGGGGTAGGTGTAGAGCAGCAGCGCGACGAGCGAGACGTCGAGTCGCGCGATCGCCGCGAAGTAGAGGCCGGATTGGAGGCTGTAGCCGATCGCGCCGAGCCCGAGCCCGGTCAGGACGACATGTCGCGGCAGCCCGCGGAAGCGGCCCCAGCCGCCCATGAACCGCAGCAGGACCCAGAACAGCGCCGCCGCGACGCCGAAGCGCACGAGCAAGGTGCTGGCGATCGACGCGCCCGCGTCGGTGGCCAGCCGTCCGAAGATGCCGAGCGTGCCGAACGCCGCGGCTGACACCAGACACAGGACCGCTCCTCGCATGCGCCGCATGATGCGCCTCCGAAGCATCGAGAGCAACGGAGATTTTCGTACACGAACGTGCGAAGATTCCGAACAGTGCTCGACCTCAAACGACTGCGGCTCCTGCACGAGCTGCACCGCCGCGGCACGGTCGGCGCCGTCGCCGACGCGCTCTCCTACAGCCCCAGCACCGTCTCCCAGCAGCTCCACACGCTCCAGCGCGAGGCCGGCACCACGCTGTTCGAGCCGGCCGGCCGGCGCGTTCGCCTCACCGACGCCGCGCTCGTCCTCGTCGCGCACGCCGAGCAGATGCTCGCCGCCGCGGAGCGCGCCGAGGCCGACCTCGCGGCCGCCGCCGCCGGAGCCGTCGAAGGCATCGTGCGCGTCGGCTCGTTCCAGACCGCGAGCCTGCATCTGCTGCTGCCCGCCATGGTCGCGCTGCGCACGACGCATCCCGGCGTGGAGGTCCACCTGATCGAGTCCGAGCCGGCGCCGGCCCTCGACGCGTTGCGCTCGCACCAGCTCGACCTCGTACTGTCCGACGAGTGGAGCGGCGAGCCGCGGCCCCGGCTCGGAGGCCTCGACCGCGAGGATCTGTTCGAGGAGCCGGTCCACGTCGCGCTCGCCGCCGAACGCGCGCCCGACGGCCGCGTCGATCTCGCCACGCTCAAGGACGCCGCCTGGGCGACCGGCGAGGAGGGCGGGAGCATGGAGGCGCTCGTGCGCCGCGTGTGCAACGAGCACGGGCACTTCGAGCCGCGCCTGCGCCACCACACGAACGAGCTGTCGATGCTGCTGGCGCTCGCCGCGCACGCCGAGGCGGTGACGCTGCTGCCGCAGATCGCGCTCCACGGCGCGCCGGCCACCGTCGCCGCCCGGCCGATCAAGGGAGCTCAGCTCACGCGGACGGTCTTCACCGCGGCCCGCGACGGCTCCGACCGTCGTCCCGCGCTGAAAGCGGTCCGCGACGCCCTGACCACCGCCGCTGCGGTCACTCCCGCGAGACGGACCACTTGAGCTTCTTCAGGTGGCAGGTGTCGACGAGCTTGCCGTCCTTGCGGACGCGCACCCGCACGCCGAACGTGCCGCGCCAGCGGTCCGTCTCCTCCACCCACGTGGCGTGCACCGACACGCGGATCGCCGACACGTAGCCGTCGGGGCGTGCCGTGTAGTGGCCGACAGAGCCGAACTCGGTCGAGGTCGACGTGTCGAACGGCGGCATGAAGATCGTGCGGCTCGTGTAGGTGCCCTCGTCGCAGGTCGCCTTCCAGCCGACCTTCACGCGCGTCACGAGCCCATCGGCATCGGTCGTCACCACGGCCTTGCGGCCCTGCTTGGTCTTGCCCTTGTAGCTGGCCGCGGCGGCCGAGGCGGGCAGCGTCGCCGCCATGGCGCACAGGCACGCAAGCGCGAGAACGACTCGCATGCCTCAAGAATGTAGCTGCGCGCGGATCGCCGACAAGACCATCACGGCCTGTGCGGCGTGCTCTCCCGAGTCCCGCTTGCCACCGCCGGCGCGGGCGATCGCCTGATCCATGTTGTCGACGGTGAGCACGCCGAACGCGCACGGCACGCCGGTGCGCAGCTGCACGTCCTGGATCCCGCGCGCCGCCTCCGTGCACACGTAGTCGTAATGGTCGGTCTCACCGCGGATCACCGCGCCGAGGCAGGCGACGCCCGCGTAGCGGCCGCTCTCGGCCAGGTAGAGCGCCGCCAACGGCAGCTCGAACGCACCGGGCACGTCGAACACGTCGGCGGGCTCGAACCCCGCCTCGGTGAACGCACGCTGGGCGCCGCTGACGAGCCGCTCGGCGAGATCCGTATAGAAGCGCCCGACGGCGATCGCGTAGCGGGGGGTCACCCGCGTCCGGCCTCGCGGTCGTGGACCTGCTCCTCGTGCACCATCTCCTCGTCCAGCGCGAGGCCCTGGTGGTGCAGCGAGTGTCCGAGGCGGTCGCGCTTGGCGCGCAGGTACGCCTCGTTGTGCGGGTTCGGCGCGTGCTGGATCGGGATCTGGTCGCTCACGGAGAGGCCGTAGCCCTCGAGGCCGCGGATCTTCTTCGGATTGTTGGTGAGGATGCGGATCGAGGTCAGGCCGAGGTCGGACAGGATCTGCGCGCCGATGCCGTAGTCGCGCAGGTCGACCGGCAGGCCGAGCTCGAGGTTGGCATCGACGGTGTCGAGGCCCTTGTCCTGCAGGTTGTAGGCCTTGAGCTTGTTCAGCAGGCCGATCCCGCGACCCTCCTGGGCGAGGTAGAGGAGCACGCCCTGGCCCTCCTCCTCGATCATCGACAGCGCGGACTCGAGCTGCTCGCCGCAGTCGCAGCGCAACGAGTGGAAGACGTCGCCGGTGAGGCACTCGGAGTGCACGCGGACGAGCACGTCGCTCTCGCCGTCGACCTCGCCCTTGACCATCGCGACGTGGTGCTTCTCGTCGACCAGCGAGCGGTAGCCGACGACGTTGAACTCGCCGAACGAGGTCGGGAGTCGCGTCGTGACGACGCGCTCGACCAGCTTGTCGTGCCGCCGCCGGTAGGCGATCAGGTCGGCGACCGTGATCATCTTCAAACCGTGGCGAGCGCAGTAGCGCTCGAGATCCGGGACCCGCGCCATTGTGCCGTCATCGTTCATGACTTCGCAGATGACGCCCGCGGGGTTCAGACCCGCGAGTCGCGCGAGGTCCACCGCGGCCTCGGTCTGCCCGGTGCGCTCGAGCACGCCGCCGGGCTTGGCCTTGAGCGGGAAGATGTGGCCGGGCTGGACGAGGTCGCGCGGCGCCGAGCTCGGATCGATCGCGACCTGGATCGTGCGCGCCCGGTCGGCGGCCGAGATGCCGGTGGTGACGCCGTCGCGCGCCTCGATCGACACGGTGAACGCGGTCTCGAACGGCGACTCGTTCTTGGCGGCCATCAGGTCGAGCCCGAGATCGTCACAGCGCGACGGCGGCAGCGCGAGGCAGATCAGCCCGCGCCCCTCCTTGGCCATGAAGTTGATCGCCTCAGGGGTCGCGAACTGGGCGGCGAGCGTGAGGTCGCCCTCGTTCTCGCGGTCCTCGTCGTCGCACACGACGATCATCCGGCCGGCCCGGATGTCCTCGATCGCCTCTTCGACGGTGGCGAACTTGCTCATCGGAGCACCGCCAGTCGTTCGACGTACTTCGCCAGCACGTCCACCTCCAGGTTGACCGCTTGCCCGGTGTTGACCTCGCCGAGGATCGTCCGCTCGAGCGTCTCGGGGATCAGCGAGACCTGCAGCCAGTCGTCGCCCAGCGCGGAGATCGTCAGCGACACGCCGTCCACCGCGATCGAGCCCTTTTCGACGACATAGCGCATCAGTTCCGCGGGGACGCCGATCGTCACGACGCGCGAGAAGCCCTCCTCGCGCACGTCCCAGACGCCGCCGACCCCGTCGACGTGGCCCTGCACGAAGTGGCCGCCGAGGCGATCGGCGGCGCGCAACGGCAGCTCGAGGTTGACCCGCGAGCCGCTTTCGAGCTGCGCGAGCGACGAGCGCCGGAGCGTCTCGTTCATCACGTCGGCGCGGAAGGCGCCGTCCTCGACACGCGTCGCGGTGAGGCAGACGCCGTTCACAGAGACCGAGTCGCCCTCAGAGAGCTCGAGGCTCGTGTCGACCGCGAGCCGCACGCCGTCCTCGGAGGCGTCGACGGCCGTGACCGTGCCGAGGTCTGCAACCAGCCCGGTGAACACGTTCACCACTCCTTCAGGCGAGCGGAGATCAGCACGTCATCGGCCACCCGCTCACAGTCGAGCGTGAGCGCGCGCGTGGCCTCCGCGATGCGCTCGACCCCCTCGCCCTCGAGCGGGTCGCGGGCGTGCGAGCCGCCGAGCACGACCGGCGCGAGGAACAGGCGGATCTCGTCGACCTCACCGGCGTCGAGGAAGGCGCCCGCGAGGTGCGGACCGCCCTCGAGCAGGATCGAGGTGATCCCGGCCGCGCCGATCTGGCCGAGCGCGTTGCGCACGCGGGCGGGCTCGTTCTCGCCGGTTGCGACGATGACATCGGCGCCCGCGACCTCGAGCGCATCCGCGGCCAGGCGAGGTGCGGCGCGGGAGATGACGACCGTGAGCGGGAGCTCGCCGGCGCCGCGAACGAGCTGGGAGTCGAGCGGCAGGCGCGCCTCGGAGTCGAACACGATGCGCCGCGGCTGGCGGTGCACGCCTTCAACGCGGGCCGTGAGCAGAGGATCGTCGGCGAGCGCGGTGCCGATGCCGACCGCGACCGCGTCGCACTCGGCCCGCCAGTGGTGCGCCATCCGGCGCGACGCCTCGCCCGAGATCCACTTCGAGTCGCCCGTGTGGGTCGCGACCTTGCCGTCGAGCGTCATCGCCGACTTGAAGAGCACGAACGGGCGCCCGGTGCGCGCGTGCTTGCGGAAGGGCTGGTTGAGCAGCCGCGCCCGTGAAGCCAGCTCACCGCCGGCCACTACGACGTCGACGCCCTCATCGCGCAGGATGCCCAGGCCGCGGCCGGCGGCCTTCTCGGTCGGGTCGTCGGAGCCGATCACGACGCGGGCGATGCCGGCCTCGAGGATCGCCTCGGTGCACGGCGGGGTCTGCCCGTGGTGGCAGCACGGCTCGAGCGACGTGTACATCGTCGCGCCGCGCGGATCGGCCGTGCAGGCGGCGAGCGCCTCGCGCTCGGCGTGCGGCGCGCCGTAGGCGGTGTGGAAGCCCTCGCCGATCACTTCGCCGTCCTTGACGACGACCGCGCCGACGAGCGGATTCGGCGTCGTGCGGCCGCGGCCGCCATCCGCCAGCTCGATTGCGCGAGCGAGATGGACGGCGTCGGTCTGCAGCAGCGTGGTCACGGCTCCTCAGAGAATATTGACTGTGTAGTCAACAAACGCTCAACAGATCCACCGGACGACGATTTCCGGACCCGGTCTGGCGTAGTCGAGCGGATAGCTGTTGAACGAGAAGTCGAACGAGAACGGGCCGACCGACTCGCCGTTTCCGAGCGGGCTGACCCGGTACAGCACGCGGCCTCGGCGCTCGAGCTCGCGGTAGTAGGCGACGGCCTTGGGCACCGCCTCCGGCTCGCGCAGCGCGCGGCCCTGCTGCAGCGAGCCGGTGAGCACGATGCAGTAGCCGGCGCGGGCGTAGCGGTCGAGCATCGCCGGGCTGAGCGTGCGCTCGTAGTCCTCGAGCTTGACCCGCCGGCCGCGGAAGTTCGATGTGCGCCACTTGGCCCAGCGGTGGCCGGTGCGAGTGAGCCGCGACGGGTGGCCGACGTCCATCGCCCACTGGTCCGGCGCGATCGGCTCGATCACGACCTTCGTGCCCTCCGGGATGTTGGCGACCATCCAGTCGCGGGCCAGCGCGCGGCTGTCGGGCCGGGCGAGGATCAGATCGTTGTGCACGGCGAAGACGACGCCCTGCGCGCACAACAGCACGGTGGCGACGAGCGCCGGCGCGGGGACGCGCCGCAGCGCCTGGAGCGCGCCGATCGCCGCGAGCAGGCACAGCAGCGGGTAGACGGGCAGCAGCCAGCGTGCGAAGAAGCGGTCCTGCAGGCCCATGAAGAGCAGGAACAGCAGCGGCGCGGGGACGAGGACGAGCGCCAGCCCGCGGCGCTTGACCGCGAGCCAGACGGCCCCGCCGGCCGCCGCGAGCGCGGGGATCCAGCCGAGACCCCACGTGAGGGTCGAGACGTAGTAGAGGACGCCGCTGTCGGCGACGAGGCCGAGCTTGCCGCCGCCGTCGGTCGACGCCTCCGACTGGCGCGCGAGACCGTCGCGGAACATGTCGAGGTCGAACAGCGCGTACGGGTTGGCGATCACGAACCCCGCCAGCGCCGCGGCACCCGCGAGACCGAGCCCGCGGAATCCTCGCCTGGCGGCTCGGATTCCGTCGGGAGTTCTCGCCTGGCGGCTCGAACTCCCACGAAACGCCGCAGCCAGCAGTGGCAGCAGCACGATCCCGGCCGTGTACTTGGTCGCACAGGCGACGCCGAGCGCCGCCCCCGCCAGCGCGTAGTCACGCCGCCGGCCGTCGCGGTACACGCCGGCGATCCCGACCAGGCTCAGGCACAGCGGCGCCAGCGCGGGGACGTCGTTGACCGCCTGGTGCGCGTAGTGCACAGGCAGGAACGCGACCGCCAGCACCGCTGCGGCGACGAGCCCGACGCGCCGGTCGACGAGCCGCGCGCCCGCCCACGCGAGCAGGGCGACGCTCGCCGTCCCGAGCAGCGCCGTCAGCACGCGCGCGATCGTGAACGCGGTGCTCGGGTCGGCTGCGAACGCGTCCCCGACCGCACTCCGCGACCCCCAGCGGACCCAGAACGCCAGGTGCAGCAGGTACGTGAACGCGGGCGGGTTGACGAAGTACTGCGGGTCGAGCGAGTGTCCGAACATCCCGATCGCCCGCGGCACGAAGTGCGCGTTCTCGTCGGGGTTGTAGACGTACGGCAGCCCGTGGTGGATGCCCCACAGCCGCAGGCCGAGCGCGACGAGGAGGATCAGCGGGAGCGCGAACCGCTTAGCACTTTGCATACGCCGCGTAGAAATCGCTCGTGAAGATCCGCTTCCAGCCAGGCGGCGGCAGCTGGATCAGCGGCGAGTCGCCGTCGTTGCTCCACGCGTGCTTGAAGATCGCGAACCGGCTCGTGACGACGATCGCGACGCCGTTGCGCGGCTTCGGGGCGCCCGGCGCGGCGCGCGGGATCACGCGGTTGGCGGGCAGGCCGAGGATCCAGCGCGAGTCGGGGACGAGCTTGTGGTTGGGCTCGCTCAGCGGCCCGCACTTGAGCGCCGCCTGCACCTGCGGCGACTCGAGCACGCGCACGAGGTCGCGGTGCGCGTCGCCTCGGAACGTCAGCTCGGAGTTGAACGTGTCCAGCCGCACGTGCGTCGCGGTGAACACGACCCCGAACACCACCACCGCCGCCGATAACGCCATCCACACGGTGCGCAGCGGCCCGCGGCGCACCATCGTGAAGCCCGCCACCGCGACGCCGGCGAACACGAGCAGCGCAACGGCGGCGACGGCCAGGTAGCGCTCGATCACCGACGCTCCCGCCGCGCCGATCAGCGCGAACGTGAAGATGCCCGAGACCAGCAGCGCGAGCGGGACCGCCGCGCGGCGCGGCGCGAACGAGATCGCCAGGCCGAGCCCGATCACCGCCGCGGCCAGCACCGGCCACTTGACGATCGCGGTGAAGAACTCCGACACCGCAGCGGGCAGCTCGCCGACCGTGCGCTGGCGCCCGAGGTCCTCCGCCGAGCTGCTCGTGTGCAGCAGCGAGAACAGCGGGTCGCCGGTGACGATCGCATCCGTGAGCGTCCACACGACCGGGCCGATCGCGGCCAGCGCGGCGTAGCCGATCCGCTGCCGCCAGGTCGCCTTCCACGCCACCCACAGCCAGTACATCCCGGCGAGCACCCACGCCTCCGGGCGCAGCAGGCCGGCGAGCGCCAGCGTCACGAGCACCGGCACGCCGCGCCGCGGCCGCTCCGCCTCCAGCACCGCGGCCCACACCACCAGCGCCATGTACGGGATGTCGATGTAGGCGCGGGCGGCGAGGAAGCCGAAGTCGAACCGGGTGAGCGTCAGCAGCGCCGCGACCCCGCCGACGAGCGGGGTGAACGAGACCCGGCCGAGCTTGTAGACGCCCCAGATCAGCCACAGGAACGAGGCGAGGATCATCGCGACGAACATCCGGTCGCCGGAGCGGCCGAACAGCGAGAAGAGCGCGCCGGCGACGATCGCGAGCGGATGCTCGGTCGGCACGCGGAAGCCCTCGAAGCCCGGGAGCTGCAGATCCAGCACCTCGCGGCCCCACAGCAAGGAGTAGTAGGAGTCGTAGTTCGGGTACGTGGGGTAGGCGAAGAACGCGACCACGGCCGCGACGCAGAGCAGCCCGAACGCGATCCGGGCGATCAGATCGCCATCGAGCCTGCGGACGCTCGCCCGCCGGCGTGAGAGGGTCGCCGCTTCCATGAGCGAAGACAGGATGACGAGCCGGTACCGTGGTAGCCGTCGTCCGATGAAGCTGATCATCCAAATTCCGTGCCTGAACGAGGAGGAAACCCTCCCCGTCACGCTGGCCGATCTGCCGCGCGAGGTACCCGGCTTCGAGTCCGTCGAGTGGCTGATCATCGACGACGGGTCGACGGACCGGACCGTCGAGGTCGCGCGTGAGAACGGCGTCGACCACATCGTGCGGCTGACGAACAACAAGGGGCTCGCTTCCGGTTTCCAGGCCGGCCTCGACGCCGCGCTCAAGCTCGGCGCGGACGTGATCGTCAACACCGACGCCGACAACCAGTACTACGGCCCCGACATCGCGCGGCTCGTGGCCCCGATCGTCGCCGGCCAGGCCGACATGGTCGTGGGCGACCGCGAGGTGCAGACGATCGAGCACTTCTCGGGCCCCAAGAAGGCGCTGCAGCGGCTCGGCTCGTGGGTCGTGCGCCAGGCGTCGCAGACCACGATCCCCGACACGACGTCGGGCTTCCGCGCCTACAACCGCGAGGCCGCGCTGGCCATGCAGGTCGTCTCCAAGTTCACCTACACGCTGGAGACGATCATCCAGGCCGGGAAGATGACCGTCGCGGTCGACCACGTGCCGGTGCGGACGAACCCGAAGCTGCGTGAGTCGCGCCTGTTCCCGTCGATGTGGACGTACATCCGCCGCAACGGCGTCTCGATCTTCCGGATCTACGCGATGTACGAGCCGCTGCGGGTGTTCCTGACCGCGGCGATGCTCCTCGGCGGCGCCGCGATCGTCGTCTGGGGCCGCTTCGTCTACTTCTACGTGCAGGGCCACGGCGCCGGCCACGTCCAGTCGCTGATCCTCGGCGCGGTGCTGTTCAACGCGGCGACCGTCCTCGCCGCGCTCGGCGTCCTCGGCGATCTGCTGTCCGGCCAGCGGATCACGCTCCAGCGCATCTTCGAGCGCATCCGGCGCGTCGAGCTCGAGCTCGGCGTACCGCCTTCGCACTACGAGCCGGGCGCCGAGCCGACGGGCCAACAGCCCACGACAGGGGCGCGGTCGGGCGGGCACAGCACGACCGAAGAGCGCGAGGCCGTGAAGCTGTGAGCGGCACGGTCACGCGCGACGCCGAAGGCACGGTCACCGGCAACACGTACGACAAGTACGGGTCCACCAACCCCGTGGTCAGGCGGCTGATGGCCGGCTTCGAGCGCACGCTCGCCGAGCTGTTCCGCCAGGCCGGGCCGCGGTCGCTCCTCGACGTCGGCTGCGGCGAGGGCGTGCTCACGCAGCGGTGGGCGCAGCGCCTCGCGGGTCGCGTGGTCGGTATCGACCTCGAGGACCCGGTGATCCAGGCGGAGTGGGAGAAGCGCCGCGCGCCGAACCTCGAGTACCGGGTGATGAAGGCCGAGAACCTGCCGTTCGCCGACGACGAATTCGACATGGCGTGCGCGATCGAGGTGCTCGAGCACGTGCCGGATCCCGAGCACACGGTCGCCGAGATGGCGCGCGTGGCGAGCGGGCACCTGCTCGTCTCGGTCCCGCGCGAGCCGCTGTGGCGCGGGCTGAACATGGCCCGCGGGGCCTACCTGCGCGACCTCGGGAACACCCCCGGCCACGTGAACCACTGGTCCAAACGGAGCTTCACAGACCTTCTCTCGCGGCATGGCGAGGTTGTGGAGGCGCGAAGCCCGTTCCCGTGGACCATGCTGCTCGTGAATGTAACGTCGCCGTAGCGAGCCACGCGGAGCTTGCGGAGCGTGGGCGCGGAGGCGAAAGCCGCAGCAGGTGAGGCCCGCCGAGGCTACGGCCGCGGCGCGAGCATCCTCTCGATCGGCATCGCGACGACCGGCGTCGTCACGTTCGCCTACTTCTCGCTCGCCAGCCACAACCTCAGCGAGGTCGACTACAAGAGCGTCTCGCTGCTGTGGTCGGTGCTGTTCCTGATCATCTCGATCATCTACCGGCCGGTCGAGCAGCTGCTCTCGCACACGATCTCGACGCGCCGCGCGCAGGGGCACGAGGCGCACCCCCTGCGCGTCGCGTTCACGATCCAGATGAGCGCGGCCGCGCTGTTCCTGGTCGTCGCGCTGGCGTTCAAGGAGCCGCTCGTCAACGACGTGTTCGACGGTTCGGAGGCCCTGTACTGGGTGCTCGTGGTCGCCGTGCTGGCGTACGCGGCGAGCTACTTCGCCCGCGGGTGGCTCGCCGGCCACCAGTGGTTCGGGCTGTACGGCGGGCTGGTGCTGCTCGAGTCAGTCTCGCGCTGCATGTTCGCGCTCGCCGTCGCGCTGGGGATCGCCTCCGGCCAGACGGCCGTGGCACTCGGCATCGCGGCGGCGCCGCTGGTGTCGCTGGCGGTCGTGCCCGTGGCGCTCGGCCGCCACGGCGCCCGCGCCACGACCTCAGAGCGCGGCGCGATGCGCGAGGGCGCGGGCTTCGCCGGCGCGGTGCTGGCGATCATGGTCGCCGAGCAGGCGCTGCTCAACGGCCCCGTGCTGGTGGTCGACGCGACCGCGACCGACGCCGCGCTCGCCGGCTTCGTATTCAACGTCCTGCTGATCACGCGCGCACCGCTCCAGCTCTTTCAGGCGATCCAGACATCGCTCCTCCCGCACCTCTCCGGCCTGCACGCGACCGGCGGGGGCGCCGACTTCGGCCGGGCGATCCGGACGACGATCATGGCGATCGCGGGCTTCGCGGGCGCCGTCGTGCTCGGCCTCGGGCTGATCGGCCCGTGGGCGATGGGCGTCCTGTTCGGCGGCAACTTCGACTACGGCCGCGGCGGGCTCATGCTGGTCGGCCTCGGGATGGGCTTCCACCTGACAGCGGGGACGCTCAACCAGGCGGCGCTGGCACGCCGGCGCGGCGGACTGGCGGCCGCTGCCTGGTTGGTCGCGGCCGCCGTGTTCATGCTCTGGCTCCTACCCTCGCCGCTCGACGACGAGGTGCTCGCCGTCGAGGTCGGCTACTGCGCCACGACCGCGTTGCTGGCCGTGGCGCTGTGGGTCATCGACCGTACTTGCGCACCTGTGCCTTGAACGTGCTGAAGACCGAGCGCGGCTTCCCGGTGAAGCTGAACAGCGCGGAGTCCCAGCGCGGCTTCTTCGGCTTGGGCGCGTACCAGTTGTAGTAGTAGACGCGCTTGACGCGGGAGCTCAGGCGAGCGAGCTTGAAGATGTTCTTGATCGCCCGCTTGGCGTTCGCCGCGTTGTACTGCTTGATGTGCTTGAGCGTGCCGTTGCTCTTCGGGATCCAGCGGTTGTAGATGCCGCCGGTCTCGGTGAACCACAGCTGGCCGTGCGTGTGGCGCAGGATGAGCTTCGTGGTGCTCTTGTTCCCGAGCCGGCCGCGGTTGGCGTCGATGTGGTTGTGCAGGCTCCAGATCGTGACCTTCTTCTTGGCCGCCTTGTCGAACGCCTTGAGGTACTTGACCGTCTTCATGCCGTCGTCGAGGACTGACGGCGCCGAGACGGTGCACTTCGGGCAGGCGCCCTTGATCACGTCGTAGGCCATGGCCGCACGCTTGGGCTTGTTGAACGTCGGCTGCGTGCCGTGGTTGGCCTCGTTCCAGGCCTGGAACTGGGTCACCCACGGGTAGCGCTTCTGGATCGCCTTGAACTGCGTCCGGAACTGCTTGCGCGTCGGCATCTTCAGCTCGCGATGGCGCTTGTTCGAGTGCCCGAACGAGAGCAGCACGCGTGCGTTCACGTCGCGCGCCCAGCTCAGGTACCAGTCCGCAGCAGCACGATCCTGCTTGCGGGTCAGCGCGTCCCACGGGATGACGTAGCGCACGTCGGGCTTGTGGAGCGCCAGCCAATGCGGGTCGCGGAACATCTCCGGCCTCTGCTCGCCGATGCCCACGAGGGGCTTGGCCTGAGCAGTAGCGGCCGTAGAGAGCAGGATGAGAGCAGTTGAGATTGTGAGAACGACTCGAGTCACGATTTCCTCAAACTCGGTTACAGGGACCGAAGTTGCGGTCAGGCGTGTGTTGCGGCGGCAGCTGAAAGCTGTGCTGCGTTCGCCTCAGCCTCGCCCGGACGCCACTGCGTCTTGGGGGCGATGGCACGGGAGATCACCCGATCGCGATGCCGTTCGATGGTAGTGAGCATCGAACGGACGAGCTCCTCACCCAGGTAGTGCGGCTTGAGCCCAAGCTCCCGCAGCTTGGTGTTCGCGGCGTTGTAGTAGTGCTCCTCCTGCTCAACCCGCGGGTTCTCGACGTGCTCGAGCTCGACCGCGTAGCCGAGCTCTGAGCCGGCGCGCTGGGCGATCTCCGCCAGCTCGAGGATCGTGAACTGCTCGGTGAACTGGTTGAACACGCGGAACTCGGCGCGCTGTGCGGGATTGCTGACGGCCAGCTCCACGCACTGCAGCGTGTCGCGGATGTTGAGGAACCCGCGGGTCTGGCCACCCTTGCCGTAGACGGTCAGTGGGTGGCCGATCACGGCCTGCACGCAGAAGCGGTTGAGCGCGGTGCCGAAGATCTCGTCGTAGTCGAAGCGGGTGCACAGGCGCTCGTCGAGCGCGGTCTCCTCGGTCTCGATCCCGTACACGACGCCCTGGTTGAGGTCGGTCGCGCGCAGGCCCCAGATGCGACACGCGAAGTGGATGTTGTGCGAGTCGTGGACCTTGGAGAGGTGGTACAGCGACCCGGGCATCTTCGGGAACGGGAGCACGTCCGTGCGCCCCTTGTGGTTGATCTCGATGAAGCCCTCTTCGATGTCGATGTTGGGGGTGCCGTACTCCCCCATCGTCCCGAGCTTCACGAGGTGGCAGTCGGGGACGCGATCGCGGATCGAGAACAGCAGGTTGAGGTTGCCGATCACGTTCGTCTGCTGCGTCTCGACGGCGTGGCGGCGCGAGATCATCGAATACGGCGCCGACGGCTGCTCGCCGTAGTGCACGACCGCTTCGGGCAGCACCTCGGCCACGACGCGGTCGAGGAACTCGCCGTCTTCGATGTTGCCGACGAAGGCGTGGATGTCGCGGCCGGAGACCTCGCGCCACGCGTCGATGCGGTCGGCGAGGCCGCCGATCGGGGTCAGTGAGTCGGTTCCGTGTTCGTGATGCCACCGGCGGCGGGCGAAGTTGTCGACGAGGAAGACGTCGTGCCCACGGGCCGAGAATCGCATCGCCGTGGGCCACCCCAGGTAGCCGTCGCCGCCGAGGATCAGGATTCGCATGGCGGGGCAAGATAGCGGCTCGGCAGGCGGGTCCAGACGCGCTGGACCACCGCCACGACCGCCACGGCGGCCACCGCCATCACCAGCGGCATCAGAGCCACGTTGCGCCGCGTGCCGGCCAGCAACAGCCCGCCGAGCACTGTGATGCCCAGCACGAGCAGGGCGATCGGGACGACCTCCCAGCGCCTGCGCAGCGCCAGCAGCACGAAGCCCGCGAGCGCGAGAGCGAGCACGACGTACTGGTAGATCGTGCCCAGGGTCGAGCGCCCCGCGGCACCCGATCCCTCCCACATGTGCCACATCTTCCCGGCGATCATCCAGGCGAAGTCGAACGGCTGGTGCGTGATGTAGTGGACGGCGTTCTCGCGCCCGATCTTCTGCAGCGCGGCGTCGCGCGGGAGGTCGGGGTACTTGCGCGCCACGCGGTTGAGCAGCGGCGTCATCGTCATCTGGCTGAGCTCGGTCGCCGGGATGTTCGTGCGCCCGCGGAACTGGCGCAGCAGCTCGCGCTTGACGTCGAGGTGGAGGCCGTTGCCCGGCAGGTAGGTGCCGATGAACAGCGCCTTGCCACCGCCGGTGCTGATCGGCACGAACCGGCCTTCGACGCTCGAGACGTGCGCCGCCCACGGCGCCACCGGTAGCGCGAAGGCGGCCACGAGCACCACTGCGGGCACCAGGCCGCCGCGCCACAGCGCAAGCAGCCCGAAGATGACCACGAACGCGAGGTACTCGGGCCGCGCGAACGCGGTCAGCCCCAGCAGGACGCCGGGGATCGCCCACGGCCACCGCCTCGCTTCGCTCCCCGCCGGCGGCGACTTCGTCTTCGCCTCTCGGCCCTTGTCGCTCGCCCAGAAGAACGAGAGCACCGTCCCCGCCAGCGTCAGCGTCGCCAGCGGCTCGCTCATCAGCTTGCCCGAGTAGTAGATCGTCGTCGGGTAGAGGGCGAGCAGGCCGGCGCCCACCAACCCCGCAAGCGGCCCGGCGAGCCGGCGCCCGATGAGGTAGACGAGCACGATCGTCAGCGCGCTCAACAGGGCGACGAGCAGGCGCACGCCGGCCGGGTGCACGCCGCCCGTGGCGATGTAGACGGCGCCGTAGAACAGTGGGGCGCCCGGCGACCAGTCGTACGGGCTGGACGCGTTCGGGAGCGCGAAGCGGTGGTGCTCGTAGATCTGCTCGGCGACCGACGCGTAAACGGCCGAGTCGGTGCCCGGGCGCACGTCCAGCGGCGACAGCGCCGAGCTGACGCGCAGCCCCGCGCCGATGACGACGATCACGGCAAGCGCGATCAGCACGGCGCGGCCGCCGTGACGTTCAGCAAGTGCGCCGAGCCGGCTCGGCGGGGCGGTGACCGCGGTCACGCGCGCCGATTCTACGACTACAGGCGGACCGTCTTCTCGCAGTGACGCGTGACGAGATTGCGGTTGTTGCCGACCCGGACCGTGTCCTTGCCCGGCCCGCAGTCGATCCGCACCGCGTCCTTGGAGTACGCGTAGATGATGTCGTCGCCCGGCCCGGCGAGCACGCGGTTGAAGCCGTGCCCGACGAGGCGGATCGTGTCGGAGCCCGAGCCGCCCTTGATGAAGTTGGTGCTGATGACCCCGCCGCCCTGCAGGTAGTCGTTGCCCGGCCCGCCGTCGATGATCGTGTGCCCGCCGCGTGACGCGCCGTAGACGATGTCGTCGCCCGGGCCGGCGCTGACGCGGTCGGTGCCGTGGCTGCGGCCGGTCGGCTTGCGGTTCGCCCACAGCACGTCGTTGCCGCCGAGCCCGATCAGCCGGTCGGGGCCGAACGAGCCCAGCAGCGTGTCGTTGCGCTCGGTGCCCTTGGCGCGGCCGCCGCGATCACGCGTGAGCTTGCGCTTGCCCTTCGTCGGGTCGTGCGGGCGCTCGGTCTCGAACACGCTCTCGCAGTTCCGGAACCGCCCGCTCCTAAGCGACTTGTGGTCATGGAACCCGCCGCGCTTGTCGCGCGGGTTGATGTGCAGCACGTCGTTGCCGGGCCCGCAGTCGACCTCGCGCGAGGCGGTGCCGTTGTTGACGTACACGGTGTCGTCGCCCTCGCCGGCGTCGATGATCTCGCCGCCGGAGTCCGCGTAGATCTGGTCGTTGCCGGAGCCGCCGTTGATGTGGTCGGTCCCGGAGCCGCCGTGCAGCGTGTCGTCGCCCGGGCCGCCGGCGATGTGGTCGCCGGCCGACCCGCCGTCGATGTAGTCGTTGCCCGGGCCGCCGAGCATGTGGTCCCCGCCGAAGCCGCCGACCATCCAGTCGTTGCCCTCGGCGCCTTCGAGGCGGTCCCCGCCGGACCCGCCGTCCATGAAGTCGTTGCCTGCGCGACCGAAGAGATCGTCGCCGCCCCATTCTCCGGCCAGCCGGTCGTCGAACGGGCCGCCGATCAGGACGTCTCCGCCGCCGTCACCGTTGATCACGTGCGCTTCGTTGGGGCCGCCGACCAGCCGGTCCTTGCCCGGCGTGCCGACGATCGTCCGCGCCGCCGCGGTTCCCGGCACGGCCAAGAGCACAGCCGTGCACACCACTACCCGCCGTAGTTGACCCACGACGGCCACAGTAGCGACTCACCGGTAGCGGTGACTCACCTTCTCGCACCCGCGAGTGCGCACGCGGCGGTTGAAGCCGATCTTCACGAGATCGTCGCCCGGGCCGCAGTCGATGACGACGCGCTCCTTGTTGTACGCGTAGACGATGTCGTCGCCGCTGCCGGCGTCGACCTCGTTGAAGCCGTGGCCGGTGAGGCGGATCGTGTCCGCGCCGCCGCCGCCGGAGATGTGATTGGTGGCGGTCGCGCCGCCGCCCTGCAGATAGTCGTTGCCGTCGCCGCCGTCGATGTAGGTCTCGCCACCGCGCGACGCGCCGTACACGATGTCGTCACCGGCGCCCGCGTCGATGCGGTCGACGCCGCGGCTGCGGCCCGTCGGCTTGCGGTTGGCCCAGATGATGTCGTTGCCGCCGAGACCGATCAGCGTGTCGGATCCGAACGAGCCGAGCAGGTTGTCGTTGCGGTCGGTCCCGCGTGCCGTGCCGCCGTGGTCGGGCGTCATCGCCTTGATGCCCTTGGCCGGGTCGACGATCGGCGGGGTCTCGACGATCGACTCGCAGTTGCGGAACTTGCCCTCGCGCAGCGAGCGCTGGTTGGAGTACCCGCCGCGCAGGGCCTGCGGGTTGATGTGCAGGACGTCGGTGCCCCGGCCGCAGTCGACGGTGTCGACCGCGGTGCCGTTGTTCACGTAGACCGTGTCGTCGCCCTCGCCGGCGTCGATCAGGTCGCCGCCGGAGTCGGAGTAGATCGTGTCGTTGCCAATGCCGCCCTTGATGCGGTCGGTCGCGGTGCCGCCGTGGATGACGTCGTTGCCCGCGCCGCCGTCGATGTCATCGCCGGCCGGGCCGCCGTCGACGAAGTCGTCGCCGTCGCCGGCCCGGATGTCGTCGCCGCCGAAGCCGCCGAGGATCTGGTCGTTGCCGGCCCCGCCGTCGATCGTGTCGCCGCCGGAGCTGCCGTCGAGGTAGTCGTCGCCGCCGCGGCCGTAGAGAGCGTCGCCGCCCCACTCGCCGAGCAGGCGGTCGACGCCCGCGCCGCCGATGATCACGTCGCCGCCTCCGTCGCCATTGATGACGTTGCCCTTGTTGCCGCCGACGAGGCGGTCCTTGCCGGGCGTGCCGACCAGTGTGCGGGCGGCCGCCGTGGCGGGCAGGGCGAGGAGCAGAAGGGCGATGAGGAGTCCGAGCGCGCGGGTCATAGTCTCCTAATCGGCACGCCGTCGCTGCCCCTGAGAACGCCGGACGCACCGCTATCCTGCGCGGCGCCTTGGAGCTTTCGGCTCTTCGCATCGTTGGCCTGGCGATCGGCATCGCGCTGCTCGCGTTCGCGGTCTGGCGCCGTCGCTCATTGCGCAACGGCGATGTCCTGCTGCTCCTGATCTCGGGCATCGGCCTGCTGGTCGTGTCGGGCACCGACCTGCTCGACTCGGCGCTGTCGGCGTTCTCGTTCCAGCGCGGCAACGGCGGCCGCATCCTCGGCCTCTCCGTCTTCGCCGTGATCGTGCTGTTCCTGCTCACGGTGCGCTCGCTCGTGCAGAACGGGCGGATCGAGCGCAAGCTGTCGGCCGCCCTCGAGGGCATCGCGTGGGACGAGTTCCGCAACGCCGGGCTGATGGAGCGGTTCCGTGACCGCGTGGCGGTCGTGGTCCCCGCGTACAACGAGGAGGACAACATCGGGCAGGTCCTCCCCCGCATCCCTACGTCCGTTTGCGGGTTGGAGATCGCAGTGCTGGTGGTCGACGACGGATCGCGTGACCGGACGGGCGAGATCGCCCGCGGCTATGGCGCTGCGGTCGCGCGCCACGCCACCAACCTCGGCGGCGGCGCGGCGCTGCGCACCGGCTACCGCCTGATGGTCGACTCCGGCGCCCGCATCGTCGTCACGCTCGACGCCGACGGCCAGCACCGGCCCGAGGAGATGGATCGCCTCGTCGGCCCGGTGGCGGACGGGACCGTTGATCTCGCGCACGGCTCGCGTGTGCTCGGCCACGCCGAGGCGAACACGGTCGCGCGCGAGATGGGGATCATCTTCTTCAACCGCCTGGTGTCGCTGATCACGCGCACGAAGGTCTCTGACTGCTCGAACGGCTACCGCGCGGTGCGCGCAACGGTGCTCCCGCAGCTCGTGCTGCGCCAGGAGCAGTTCCACACGTCTGAGTTCATGATCGAGGCGATCAAGCGCGGCGTGCCCGCGACCGAGGTCGCCGTGACCGTCGACCGGCGCCTGCACGGGCACTCCAAGAAGCCCGCGGTCCTGCGTTACGGCCTCGGATTCACGAACGCGATCATGCGGACGTGGCTTCGCTAGCCAGAACCCTGCTGGCCGGCGCCCTGTGCGCCGGAGCCGTCGTCGCCGTGCCTGCGCCCGCGCAGGCGACGGACGAGGCGGGTTACTGGGCGTTCGCGGACCAGGTCCAGCACCGGCTCGACGACGCCTGGAACCCGCGGATCGACCAGTACCGGGTCGGCTCACCGTCGGTCGACACGATGCTCAACGCGAACGAGCTGCTCGTGCACTCGGCGGCCGCGCTGCGCGGCCTCGACGCGTCGCACGCAGTGCGTGAGGACGCGCGGGCGCGCAGCATCACCGCCGCGCTGATGCGGACGCCGCCGTGGATCGAGGCCGTCACCGACCCGGCGCCCGGCAGCCAGCCGCACGCGCCGGGCTGGGTGGCGGCGATGCAGCTGCTCAAGTCCTCCCAGCATCTCGTGGTCGACGGCGAGGTGACCGACGCGCTGGCGATGGCATGGGTGGCGCGCGATGCGCTCGGGCTCGACAACGAGACGCGTGCGCTGCTCGTCGACCGGCTGCGGCGCGTGGCGAGCGGCCCGTACTGGCGGTATCCGACGCTGCGGCTCAACCAGATCAACTGGTACGCCGAGGTCTACATGGCCGCGACGACGGCGACCAGAGACCTGTCGTACCTCCAGCGCGACTTCCGCGGCCAGCTGCTGCAGTTCATCCGCAGCATCCGCAGCCCGGCGAAGGACACGGCGGGGTCGCTCGGCCCGGGCATGCAGTTCCACTACATCCCGGACGGCCCGCCGCGGTCGCAGCTGAACGTCGAGTCGGCCGAGTACGCGAACATCGTGGCGTCGACGAACCGCTTCTACGACGGCGCCGTCGCTCTCGGGATGCGGCCGCTCGCGCCGGCGGACGAAGGGCTGCTGCGGCGCTGGATGACGCGCGTGCTCGCCGGCTATTGGACGCACGCCGGCTACCTGAACTGGGACACCGGCTTCGGCTTCGGCCGCTGGCACCAGATGAAGAAGCTGGGACTCGCGCAGCAGGCGCTGCTGGGGATCGCCGCCGGCGGGCGCCTGTCGCCGTCGCACAAGGAGGCGGCGTGGGCCAAGTACATCCTCGATCGCGGCTTCCAGCTCTATGCCCGCCTGATGCCGCCGGACAAGGGCGTCGCGCCGGGCCTGTTCTATCCGTTCAAGGTGCATCCGCAGTCCGACAAGCAGGCGGCACTGGGCGCCGGGCGCATGATGTCCAACGCGGCGCGCGCGGCGGTCGCGGGCCTCGGCACCCGGCCGAGCGCCGAGCCGCCCCCGCTGTACGCGTTCGATCCGGCGACCGGCCGCCTGGCAGTCACGACACCCCACTACAACACCGCGATCACGGCTGTGACGCACGGGGCGTACCCGTACGGCGGACTCGACCTCGCCCGCCTGTACGACGACCACCAGGACGTCGCGGCGACGCTCGGCGCGCACCAGCCGTCGAGCTTCGGCGTGGTGGTGCGCAACAAGCGCGGCACGGTGCGGCTGGTCACGGCACGGGCGGCCAGCGATCACGGGGGCCGACGGCCGCTGCACCTGCTGCACGCGCCGTGGGGCGTAGGCGCGGCGGGCTCGTCGCTGCGCCCGTTCGCGGGACCGTTCAAGCGCGTGGAGGTCACGGGTCGCGCGCGGGGCGCGGGCGTCGACGCCCGCTCGACATACACGTTCGGCCGCTCGTCGATCGAGGGCGTCTGGCGGGTCCAGGCCTCGACGCGCCGGCGCCGCAGCGCCGAGGTGCTCTTCCCGAGCACGGGCGGCACGCACGCCGCGGTGTGGGCGGTGCTCCGCGGCGGCGCCGTCGTGCCGGTCAGCGCCCGGCGGCCGGTGATGGGCGTGCGCGGGTTCTGGGTGCAGAGCGAGCACTCCGGCTACGCCGTCGTGCCCGTCGACCGCGTCGAGGGCGCCACCGCGGCGATCATCCAGCCGCCGCCCCAGGCGAGCGCGCCCGACCCCGGCCCCACGCTCTCGATTCGTCTCACCAACCGGCTGCGCAAGAAGCGTCCGGTGCGGTTCGCGGCCAAGATCGTGATCGCACGCGATCTCGACGCCGCGCGTGCGGTTATCCGCTGACCGCGAGAGCTGCGGCATTGAGGGAGTGGGTTCAGCCCGCTCCGGCGATCCAGTGTGAAGTTATTCAGGCCTAGGCTGAACAACTTCACACTCGATGTGAGGCGCGGTCCGAACCCGTCTCCCTCTCTATGCCGAAGTTCGAGCCCTCAGCGCGGCAGCGAACCAAGGACGGCGGCGACCGCGTCCTCGGCAGCCTCGCCCGAGCCCACCACGACCTCAGCGGCCGCGGGCGGCTCGTACGGGTCGTCGACCCCGGTCAGGCCGGTGATCTGGCCGGCGCGGGCGCGGGCGTAGAGACCCTTGGGGTCGCGGCGCTCGCACTCCTCCAACGACGTGGCGACGTGGACCTCGAGGAACGGCAGGCCGCGGGCCTGGTGGATCGCGCGGGCCGCCTCGCGGTCCGCACGGTAGGGCGAGACGAGTGCCACGAGCACGACGACGCCGGAGTCGGCCAGCAGCGCTGAGACCTCGGCGGTGCGGCGGACGTTCTCCGTGCGGTCGTCGGCCGAGAAGCCGAGGTCGCCGTTCAACCCGTGGCGGAGGTTGTCGCCGTCGAGCACGTAGGCGGAGCGGCCGGCGGCGAGCAGGTGGGCCTCGACCCCCGCCGCGATCGTCGACTTGCCCGAGCCCGGCAGGCCGGTCATCCAGATCGTGGCCCCGCCGTGGCCGAGCAGGTCCCACCGGCGGGCGCGGTCGATGCCCTGCTGCCAGACGACGTTGGGCGAGCGATCAGCGGGCATCGGCGATCATCCCGGCGGCGACCGTGTCGTTCGTGCCCTCGTCGATGAGGATGAAGGCGCCGGTCGTGCGGTTGTCGGCGTAGGTGTCGAAGGCGAGGTCGCCGGCGCAGCGGATCGAGACGCGCGCGATGTCGTTCAGCCCGATCGAATCGCCGAGTGGCGCGCTCGCCAAGGTCGCCACGTCGAGCGCCTCGTGCACGATCTCGAGCCGCACCCGCTCGCTCCGCGCCGTGTGCTTCAACAGATACCGGCCGCCGGCCCGGCCCGCGGATTCGCCCATCCAGCACACCGTCGCCTCGATGTCGCGTGCCGACTGTGGCGGCGCCGCCGCGTCGCAGATCAGGGCGCCGCGGCCCACGTCGAGCTCGTCCTCCAGCGACACGGCGACGGACAGCGGCGCCGCGGCGGCGTCGAGCGGCCCGTCCGGGCCCTCCACCGCCGCCACGCGCGACCGGAGCCCGCCTCCGAGCACGACCACCTCGTCGCCCACCCGCACGACCCCGCCCGCGATCTGCCCGGCGTACGCGCGCTGCTCGCCGGAGCGGATCACGTACTGGACCGGGAGACGCAGGGGCCCGTCCGCCACGCCCCCGGCAACCGGCGCGGCCTCGAGGAACTCGAGCAGCGTCGGGCCGCGGTACCAGTCCATCTGCGTCGACCGATCCACGACGTTGTCGCCGACCAGCGCGGACATCGGGATGCACGTGATCTCCTCGACGTCGAGCCGCCCCGCCCACGCGCGGAACTCGGCGCAGATGCGCCGGAACACGTCCTGCTCATACGCCACGAGGTCCATCTTGTTGACGGCGAGCACGATCCGCGGGATCCGCAGCAGCCCGGCGATCGCGGCGTGCCGGCGGCTCTGCGTCAACAGCCCCTCGCGCGCATCCACGAGCACGACCGCGACGTCGGCGGTCGAGGCCCCGGTGACCATGTTGCGCGTGTACTGCGCGTGGCCGGGCGTATCGGCGATGATGAATCGCCGCCGCGGGGTCGAGAAGTGCCGGTAGGCGACATCGATCGTGATGCCCTGCTCGCGCTCGGCGCGCAGCCCGTCCGTCAGCCGCGCGAGGTCCAGCTCGGCGTCCGCGACCTGGTCGGCGAGCAGCGACTTGGAGTCGTACAAGAGCCGGCCGATCAGCGTCGACTTGCCGTCGTCGACCGAGCCGGCGGTAGCGAACCGGAGCAGCTGCGGCGAGCGCACGGAGGCGGGAGTGGCGACCGCCGTCATCAGAAGTAGCCCTCGCGCTTGCGGTCCTCCATCGCGGCCTCGCTCACGCGATCGTCCGCGCGCGTCTCTCCCCGCTCGGAGATCCGCGTGGCGGCGATCTCCGCGATCACGTCATCGAGCGTCGCCGCCTTCGAGCGCACCGCGCCCGTGCACGTCATGTCACCCACGGTGCGGTACCGCACCGACTCTACGAACCGCTCCTCGCCCTCGCGCAGCGGCAGGAACTCGCACGCCGCGTAGAGCATGCCGTCGCGCGCGAACACCTCGCGCTCGTGGGCGAAGTAGATCGACGGGATCTCCAGCTCCTCGACGCGGATGTACTCCCACACGTCGAGCTCGGTCCAGTTCGACAACGGGAACACGCGCACGTGCTCGCCGGGGCGGATACGCCCGTTGTAGAGGCTCCACACCTCGGGCCGCTGACGGCGCGGGTCCCACTGCCCGAAGTCGTCGCGGAACGAGAAGATCCGCTCCTTCGCGCGGGCGCGCTCCTCGTCGCGGCGCGCGCCGCCGAACGCGGCGTCGAACCCGTGCTCCTCGAGAGCGTCGAGCAGGGTCGTCGTCTGCAGCCGGTTGCGCGACGGCTCGTCGCGCACGCGCCCGCGGTCGATCGACTCCTGCACCGACGCGACCACGACGTCGGGCACACGGCGGTCCCGGAACGCGATCGCCTCCGGGAAGTTGTGGCCGGTGTCGACGTGCATGACCCCGAACGGCACGTCGGCCGGCCGGAACGCCTTCTCGGCCAAGCGCAGCAGCACGATCGAGTCCTTGCCGCCGGAGAACAGCAGCACCGGCTTCTCGAACTCGGCCGCGACCTCGCGGATGATGTGAATCGCCTCGGCCTCCAGCACCTGCAGGTGAGTCGCGGTGCCGACGGTCACGACGGCACCTGCACGGGCCGCGGGTGGCTACGCCGCCTCAACACCGCTCCGCAGATCACGAGGATCAGCAGCGGAATCCCGATCAGGCCGGCGGCCGGGATGTCGAGCCCCGCCTTCCCGAGCAGCGCCAGGCTCGACGCGAACATCACGGTCCCGAGTGCGAGGCGCAGCCACTGCTGCGGCAGCAGCGTCGAGAGATGCGTGCCGATCCACACGCCCGGGACGGAGCCGATCAGGATCGTCCCGGCGAGTCCGTAGTCGATGTTGCCCGAGAACATGTGCGCGATCGCGGCCACCCACAGCAGCACGGCGGCGTGGACGACGTCGGTGCCGACCACGCGATGGGGTGTGAGCCGGAAGTAGAGGATCAGTCCGATCGCGATCAGCGTGCCCGATCCCGCGGACGTGATGCCGAGCACGAACCCGACCGACCCGCCGAGCGCGGCGGCGACGATCTTGTCCTTGGTGCTCATCACGAACGCGCGCCGCTCGCGCGCCTCCGCGTCGGTGATCACCAGCACGCGCAGCAGCACCACGGTGCCGGTGAGCAGCAGCGCGGTGCCGATCGCGATCAGCATGAACGTGTCGAACCCGTCGCCCCACTCGTCGCGCAGCTTGTCGAGCAACCAGACGCCGAGCAGCGCGCCCGGGCAGGAGCCGACCGCCAGCCACAACGCCATCCGCGGGAACACGGTGCCCTTGCGGAAGTGCTGCCAGCCGCCGACCGTCTTGGTGACCGCGGCGTACGCGAGATCGGTGCCGACGGCCACGACCGGCTTGATGCCGAACACGAGGATGAGCAGCGGCGTCATCAGCGAGCCGCCGCCCATGCCGGTCATTCCGACGAGGATGCCCACGCCGAGGCCGAAGAGGATGAGCGCGGGATCCATCAGCTACCGGGGAGGTGCAGGCCGCACTCGATCTTGTCGGTGCCGGCCCAGCGGCCGTCGCGGCCACCGCCCGCGACGGTGCAGTGCGTGCAGCCGATCGACTCGTACCCGCGGTCGTGCAACGGGTGGTAGGGCACGTCGTGGTCGGCGATGTAGCGCCACACGTCCGTCTCGCTCCAGTCGGCCAGCGGCGCGCACTTGAGCTTGCCGGGATGGCCTTCGTCGGGCGCGAGCTTGGCCGTGCCGGCCCGCGTCGGGGACTGGTCGCGCCGCAGGCCGGTGATCCAGGCGTCGACCTCGCTCAGCGCCCGCTCGAGCGGCTCGACCTTGCGCATGCCGCAGCAGGCGTCCGGGTCGCGCTGCCACAGCCCGTCGATCCACTCGCCGCGGTACACGTCGATCTCGACGTCGTAGCGCTCCTCGATCCGCCGCCACGTCTCGTACGTCTCGGGGAACAGGACGCCGGTGTCGAGCGTGAAGACGCGCGCGCCCGGCTCGATCGCCAGCAGCATGTCGAGGATCACCGACGCCTCCTTCTGGAACGAGCAGGCGACGTACAGGCGCGGGTGGAACTCGTCCACGACGTGGGCGAGAACCTCCTGCGCGCTCAGGGACTCCAAGTCCGGCGGGGCGGCACGCACGGCCGCACAGGTTAGCCGCCTACTCGGTTGTCACCGCCCTCAGCACGTCGACCTTCGCGGCCCTGCGGGCGGGCGGGAACGCGGCCAGCACGCCGGCGATCCCCGCGAGGATGAAGACCACGATCAGCGCGGCGATCGGCAGCGTGAACACGAAGCCGTCGGCCGCCAGCGGGCGGGACACGATCAGCGCGAACACGATGCCCAGCACGGTGCCGAGCACCGCGCCGATCGCGGCGGTGATCACCGACTCGGCACGGATCATCCGCTTCACCTGCCGCTTGGACATGCCCACGGCGCGCAGCATCCCGAGCTCACGCGTGCGCTCGTGCACCGACAGGGCGAGCGTGTTGACGATGCCGAGCAGCGCGATGATCACGGACAGCGCCAGCAGGGCGTAGATCAGCGTGACCAGCCCGTTGACGCCCTTGTTCTGCTCGTCCTTGAAGTCCTGGATCGTCTGCGGCTTGGCGGTCGGGAACGGCTTCAGCGCCTGATCCTCGGCGCGCTTGAGCTGTTCGGCATCGGTGCCCGGCTGCGAGACCACCAGCGCGAACGCGACGTCCGTGGACTCCCAGTCGTTCACGAGCGACTCGTTGGACACCGTGACGTCGCCGATCATTCCCACCTGCGTGTCGTAGGTGCCGGCGATCTCGTACGTGACCTTCTTGCCGCGCGGCGTGAGCATCGAGATGCTGTCGCCGACCTTCACGTTGTGGCTGTCGGCCCAGTCCTGGCTGACGATCGCCTGGCTCGAGGTGAGGTTCGACAGCACGTCCTGGGAGCCGTTCTTCCACTCGAGCGACAGCGCGTCGGCGACCGTCTCCGGATCGACGCCGGTCACGCCGAGGTTCTTGTTGTCGCTGAGGAGCTTGCCGGTCTCGAAGCGGATCGGTGAGACGCCGCTGACGCCGTCGACCTTGCGGAGGTCGTCGACGACGCCGTTCGGCAGCGGCGAGAAACCGTCCTGGTGGGTGACGATGCCGGCGGCGCGGACCTGCTTGTCGATGCCCTCGTCGATCGTCGCGCGGATGCCCGCGGCGAAGATCGCCACGAACACGACGAGCGCGACCCCGATCATCAGCGCCGAGGCCGTGACCGCGGTGCGCTGCGGCTGGCGGCGGGCGTTCTCGGTGGCGAGATGGCCGGTCAGACCGGGCAGCGGCTTGCCGACGATGGCGCTCAGCGGGCGCACCAGCGTCGGCGCGAGCAGCGCGAAGCCGAACATCATCAGCACGGCGCCGAAGCCCAGCAGCGAGGCGGTGGCGCTGGCGTTGCCGGGATCGCCGAACAGCGCGTACAGCAGGATCGCAAGACCGACGAGCTCAACCCCCGCGGCGACGAAGATCCGGCGCTTGCGGACCCGGCCGGTGCCGGGCGTGGCGGCCTCGCGCATGGCCTCGACGGGCTGGATGCGCGTGGCGCGGCGCGCCGGGACGAAGCCGGACACCAGCGTGGTGATCACGCCGACGAGCAGGCCGACGATGATCGTCCGCGTGTGCAGCTGGATGCTCGTGCTGCCGAGCTCGAGGCCGAACGCGCCGAACAGCGCGCGCAGCGCGGGCGCGATCAGCAGGCCGAGCGCGATGCCGACGATCGACGCCCCGAGGCCGATCACGAACGATTCGGCCATCACGGACGTCAGCACCTGACGGCGCGACGCGCCGAGCGTGCGGAACAGCGCGAACTCGCGCGTCCGCTGCGCGACGGTGACGGTGAAGGTGTTGAAGATGAGGAAGCTGCCGACCAGCAGTGCGACGCCGGCGAACACGAGCAGCGCGGTGCGGATGAAGCCGAGCGCGTCCGACAGGTCCTGCGCCTGCTTCTCGGCCTGCTCCTTGCCGGTGCGGACGGCGAAGTCCTTGCTGCCGAGCTCCTTGACGATCGCCGCCTTGAGCTGCTCCGGCGACGTCCCGCTCTTGGCGGCGACGGAGATGTCGTCGTAGCCGTCGTGGCCGGTCACGCGCTGCGCCTCGGGGAGCGTGAAGACGACGAGCCGCGAGCCGGCGAGGTTCTCGGAGTCGCCGAGCGTCGCGACGCCGGAGACCGTGTACTGCGTGGCCGGGGCCTGGCCCTGGACCGTGACCGTGTCGCCCTTGTGGAAGTCGTACTTGTCGGCCGTCGCCTTGTCGATCGCGACCTCGCCATCGCTGGACGGCGGGCCGCCCTCCTTGTAGTCGAACGGGTCGAAGCGCTTCGGCGGGGCGGTGATGCCGATCGTCGGCGGGCCGTTGGAGAGGATCGGATCGCCCTTGCGGTCGAGCAGCGTCACGTCGTTGGAGACCGAGCCGAACGCCTCCTCGACGCCCGGCACCGACTGCACGCGCGCGAGCGTGTCCTTGGGCATCGTCGGCGGCTGCGCGAAGTCCTCTTCGACGGCGAGGCGCGCCTGCACCGAGACGTCGGTGCCCTTCTGCGTGCGCTCGAACAGATCCTTGAACGAGGCATCGATGGTGTCCGTGAAGACGAACGTCCCCGCCACGAAGGCGACGCCGATGACGACGGCGAAGCCCGTGAGTGCGGTGCGAAGCTTCCGGGCCCCGAGGCCCTTCAGCGCGACCTTGAGCAACTAGGCCACCGCCTTCATCAGGTCGAGGACGCCCTCCGTGGTCTCACCGGCGCCGTCGTGCACGATCCGGCCGTCGCTGAGCACGACGATGCGGTCGGCCACCGAGGCAGCGTGCGCGTCGTGCGTGACCATGACGACCGTCTGGCCGAAGTCGTCGACCGCGTGGCGCAGCAGACCCAGAACCTCGTCGGACGACTTGGAGTCCAGGTTGCCGGTCGGCTCGTCGGCGAACACCACCGCCGGGCGGTGGATCAGCGCGCGCGCCACGGCGACGCGCTGCTGCTGGCCACCGGACAGCTCCGACGGCCGGTGCGTGAGGCGGTCACCGAGCCCGACGGCGGCGATCAGCGTGTCGTGCCACTCCTTGTCGGGCTTCTTCCCGGCCAGCGTGAGCGGCAGGACGATGTTCTCCTCAGCGGTGAGGACCGGTACGAGGTTGAAGGCCTGGAAGACGAAACCGAGACGATCGCGGCGCAGCCGCGTCAGGCCCTTGTCGTCGAGATGGGCGAGCTCGTTGCCGTCGACGACGACCGAGCCCGAGCTTGGCTTGTCGAGCCCGGCGAGCAGATGCATGAGCGTGGACTTGCCGGAGCCGGAGGGGCCCATGATCGCGGCGAACTGGCCGCTGGGGAACCCGGTCGTGACACCGCGGAGGGCGTGCACCGCGGTCTCGCCCTCGCCGTAGACGCGAGAGAGCTCAGTCGTGCTGACGATCGTGGCCGAGGATGAGTCGCTCATACCCGGCAGCATGGTTCAGGGCCCTGAAGACGGACGTGCGGCTGCTACGTAAAGTCAGGGTACGGCTAGCCGTACCTATGCCTTGAGGTAGGCGAGCACCGCGAGCACGCGGCGGTGATCCTCGACCGTCGGCGTGAGGTCGAGCTTCGAGAAGATCGAGGTCACGTGCTTCTCGACGGCGCGCTCGGTCACGACCAGCGCCTCGGCGATCGCGTTGTTGGAGCGACCCTCGGCCATCAGGCCGAGCACCTCGCGCTCGCGCGCGGTCAGCGCGTCGAGCGGATCCTCGCGGCGGCGGCGCCCGAGCAGCAGCGCGACGACCTCGGGATCGAGCGCCGAGCCGCCGCCGGCGACGCGGCGCACCGCGTCGGTGAACGTATCCACGTCGGCGACGCGGTCCTTCAGCAGGTAGCCGGTGCGCTCGGTGGACTCCGACAGGAGCTCGAGCGCGTAGGCCTCCTCGACGTACTGGGAGAGGACGAGCACGGCGGTGTCGGGATGATCCGCGCGGATGCGGTGCGCGGCGCGCAGGCCCTCGTCGGTGTGCGTGGGCGGCATCCGCACGTCGACGACCGCGACGTCGGGCCGGTGGGCGCCGACCTTGCGCAGCAGGTCCTCGGCGTCACCGGCCTGACCGGCGACCTCGAAACCGGACTCTTCGAGCAGCCGCGAGAGGCCCTCGCGCAGCAGCACGGAGTCGTCGGCGATCACTACGCGAAGGGTGGGAGCGTCACTCATACGGGGATCTCTGCCCGGAGCCTAGTGCCAGACCCGGCGGGCGAGTCAAGCTCCATACTCCCATCTAATGCGGACACGCGGTCTGCGAGTCCCCGCAGACCCGACCCGCGACCCGGATCGGCACCGCCGATTCCGTCGTCGGCGATCTCTACCACGGCGTGCCCGTTGTAGCGGCTCACGCGCACCGTGGCCTGGCTGGCGTGGGCGTACTTGACGACGTTGGTGAGCGCCTCGGCAACCACGAAATAGGCGGCCGCCTCGATCGGCTCGGGCAGCGGGTCCTCGGGGATCTCGGTCAGCTCCACGGCGATCGGCGCCCGCCCCGCGAGCGCCTCGAGCGCCGGCCCGAGGCCGCGGTCGGACAGGATCGCCGGGTGGATGCCGCGTGCGAGCTCGCGCAGCTCGCCGAGCGCCAGCGTGAGCTCCTCCTGGGCGCCGTTGAGCAGCTCGTTGGCCCGGTCGGGGTCCGCGTGGAGCTTGCCCTGGGCGAGCCGCAGCGTCAGCGACAGGGCGACGAGGCGCTGCTGGGCGCCGTCGTGCAGGTTGCGCTCGAGCCGGCGGCGCTCCTGCGTCCCGGCCTCGACGATCCGGGCGCGCGAGGTGCGCAGCTCCTCGACGCGGGCGCGCAACTGGGCTTGCAGACGCTCGTTCTCCATCGCGAGGCCGGCGGCGGCGGCGACCGAGCGGAGCAGCTCGGGCTCCGCGTTGAGCGTCGAGTCGTGCACTATCGCGCCCACACGGCGGCCCTCGCGCTCGACGGGTGTCCACGACTGCACCGCGTCGGACGGGAGCGCGACCACGTGGCCGTCGGAGTCCACCCACTTCTTCTTGTCCTCGAGCCAGAACACGAGGTCGAGCGAGCGGTCGCCGAGCGCGTCGGCGAGGCGGCAGCGCAGCGACCCGGTGCCAGGCGCCTCGCCGAGTGCGAGAAGCAGCTCCGACACCGCGCCGGCGCGGATCAAGCCGCTGCGCACGATGCTGAACAGGAACACCCACGGGACAGAGGCGAAGACGAACAGGCCGGCGGTGCTGAGCGCGTCGGTCGCGCCGGACACGCCGGCGGCGTCGGTCCCGAGCGCGCCGGCGAGCAGCACGAGCATGACGACGCCCGACCACAGCACCGGGGCGAGCGCGCGCCGCTGCGGCGCCGTGGCCGCCCTCCAGCGCCGCAGCAGGATGACCAGCACAACGGCGACGATCGCGACGCCGAGCACCGACGTGATGCCGTTGAAGATGTCGCGCAGGTTGTCGTTGTGCTCGATCAGCAGCGCCGACTCGGGGCAGCCGTCGCAGGGCATGTCCGGGCTGAAGCCCCACAGCAGTTGCGGCAGCGGGCCGAGCACCGCGAGCACATAGCCGGCCGCGAGCAGTCGAGCATGCCACGGGCGCTCGAGCCGCCCGTCGGGATACGCGACCACCATGTGGGCGAACACGACGAAGTAGAGGCTCGAGAGCAGGACCCCGAGGGTGAAGACGATCTGGTTGTCGGACGCGGTGAGGACACCGAGCGCGAACGTGAACCCGACCGCCGCCATCAAGGCGCCGAACCGGTTGGTCGGGCGTCGCCACCACGCATACAGGCCGGTGCCGATGAACGACCAGCAGATCACCAGCCCGATGACGATCGACAGGCCGGGGCGGCTGATGTGGTCCGATGAGGCGACGAGCGCCGCTGCCGCGGCGCCGACGATGACGCCCGCGAACGCCACGCTGACCAGCGCGCGGCGCAGGCCCGTCAAAGGAGCTCCTGGAGCCGGTCTCCCGACAGCTCGGCCTTGGGCACGAAGCCGCGCGCGCCGGAGCGCATGACGAGCGGCCCGAAGTCGGATGAGTCGCGGCTGGAGACGAGGATCACGACCGGGCCGTCGGCGTTGCCGGTGAGGCGGGCGGCGACGTCGAACCCGTCGATATCGGGGAGCTGCACGTCGAGCAGCACCACCTCCGGCTGCAGCCGCCCGGCCTCGGTCAGCGCCGACGCTCCGTCCGCGGCTTCCCCGACGACGTCGAACCCCTCTGCCTCGAGCAGGACTCGTGCAGTCGCGCGAAACGACGGATGGTCGTCCACGATCAAGACCCGGTGACCCACGTTCACAAGTCTGGCTGTGCCCGTTCGGCGCTCCAATACGGCTGGCCGTACCGGACGAATGGGCCGGTGCCTACTGCCGCGTGGCCCCGATGACCGCCGCGATCTCGTGCACTGCGGCGACCGGATCGGCCGCGCCGAACACCGCGGTCCCGGCGACGAACGCGGTCGCGCCCGCTGCGGCGCACGGCCCCGCCGTCTCGGCGTCGATGCCGCCGTCGACCTCGATCGCCACGCCCGGCCCGAGCAGCCCGCGCAGACGCTCGAGCTTGGCGATCGACCCGGGGAGGAACGCCTGGCCTCCCCACCCCGGGTTCACCGTCATGCAGAGCAGGACGTCGATGTCGGCGACGAGCTCGGAGGCCGCGGCGACCGGCGTCGCCGGGCACAGGGCGAGCCCGGCGCTGCAGCCCGCCGCGTGGATCGCCTGCAGCGCGTAGTGCACGTGCGGGGTCGACTCCGCGTGCACCGTGATGTTGTCGGCGCCCGCCTTCGCGAAAGCGGCGATGTGGCGCTCGGGGCGCTCGACCATCAGGTGCACGTCGACGATCGCGCCGCCGCCGTGGATCTGGTCGGCCAGCGCCTCGACGACCAGCGCGCCCATCGTGATCGGCGGGACGAAGTGGCCGTCCATCACGTCGACGTGAATCGTCGTCGCGCCCGCCTCGATCACCATGGCGACCTGCTCGCTGAGGCGCGCGAAGTCGCTCGCGAGGATCGAAGGCGCGACGCCGTCGGGCGGCGTCATATCGGCTGGAGCATCGAGCTCCGGCAGTGGTTGCACACGTAGAGCGCGGTGTCGGACATCCGGACGATCGTCGAGTGCTCGCCACAGTTCGCGCACACCGAGAGCAGCTCGAAGCGGTGCAGGCAGTTCACGCAGCGATAGCGGCCCGGGAGGTTGGTCGGACGCAGCCAGGGCTCGTGGCAGTTCGGACAGACGTCGCCGAGATCCACGTGTTCGCCGCTGCTCATGTCCGCCTCAACCGTGAGATGAAGAACCCGTCCGTGCCGTCTCGATGCGGGAGTGACTGCTGCAACGTTGGCACGCTCGGATGGTCCCAGACCGGGAGGTCGGACGGCGGCCGCTCGAGGCGGAAATCGTCATGGCGCGTCAGGAAGCGGTCGATCTGGCGCTCGTTCTCGTCCGGGGAGATCGTGCAGGTCGAGTAGACGAGCACGCCGCCGGGGCGAACTGCCTGCGCGGCCGCGTCGAGGATCGCGGCCTGCGCGGGAGCCAGTTCGGCGACCGTCGCTGGCTCCTTGCGCCAGCGGGCGTCGGGCCGCGACGCGAGCGTGCCGAGGTCCGAGCACGGCGGATCGACGAGCACGCGGTCGAACGCGCCGTCGACGGGCTCGGCGGCGTCCGCGGTGCGGACTTCGATGCAGCTGGCGCCCATCCGCTCGGCGGTGCGCTTGAGCGCGTCGGCGCGGCCCTGGTGGCGCTCGATCGCGACGACGCGCCCGCGGTTGCCCATCAGCGCCGCGAGGTGCGTGGTCTTGCCGCCGGGCGCGGCGCACAGGTCGAGCACCTGCTCGCCCGGCTCGGGGGCGAGCGTGCGCGCGACCGCCATCGCGGCGCGCGACTGCGGCATGAACAGGCCGTCCTCCCACAGCGGCGAGGAGAACGCGTCGAACGGCGCCTCGAGTACGAGCCCTTCCGGGAGCGCGTCGGCAGCGTGCGACGCAACCGGCAGCTGCGCCGCGAGGTCGTCGCGGGCGATCCGCAGCGTGTTGGCGCGCACGGCGGCCTCGGCGGCCTCGTTGTCGGCCGCCATCAGCGCCCGCGCGGCGTCAGCGCCGAGCGCGTCGAACCAGAGCTCGGCGATCCAGAGCGGGTGCGAGTGGCGAACGGCGGCCTCGGCAGGCGTCCCGTCGGGCAGCGCGGCCACGAGCGCGGGCGCCTCGAGCGCCGCCCGTCGCAGGACCGCATTGACGAGGCCGGCGCCGCGCGACGAGGCGGATTTCGCGAGCTCGACCGACTCGGTGACGGCGGCATGCGGCGGGATGCGGTCGAGGAAGGAGACCTGGAGCACCCCGAGCCGCAGCGCGGCCAGCACGGCGGGCTCGAGCCGTTGGACGCGGCGCTCGGCGAGCGTCTCGATCACGTAGTCGAGCGTCGCGCGGCGCTGGACGACGCCGTACGCGAGGCGCATCGCGAGCGCGCGATCGCGCGAGTCGAGCCCCGCAGCCTCGCTATGGAGGGCCTGATCGGCATAGGCTCCGTCCTCGAACACGCGCCGGACGACCGCGTAGGCGCACACACGGGCACGCGCGACGTTCGCGAGATCGCCGCGCGGGTATCCTTTTCCTCGGACGTGACGGTCCGGTGAACCGCTGGATTCCTGTTTTTTAGGATCTCGCATTTTGGGTGGTTTTGCAGGGTGTTCGAGATCTGTCGAACGTTCGTCCATTCCGGCACCCAAACGCTCAACTTTCGTGGCGAAAGGGCTTAAGCAAGTCGTAGAACTTGCCGATAGCTGCCTCGGAAGGGGATTCACACATGTCGCTGACGAACACCAATCGCGAGGCCCGGCGCCCGGAGCGCTCGGTTGGCCTGCGCGATTTGCGGTTCGCCGGCACCGTGGCAGCCGGACTGGTCGCTGGGGTGCTCGGCGTTGGAGCCTTGAGCGCTCCGCTCCTCGGCTGGACCGATTGGCCGGACCAGCTTCAGCCTGGCGGCGGCAATGCCGCGGTCACGATGCGCCCTTCGCAGCAGCGCCAGGACATCGCGCAGCCGCCGCGCACCGGTAGCCGCACCACGCCCGCTCCGACGACCATCCCGGGTGCCGGTACCGTCACCGCGCTCGTGATCACGCCCGGCACCGGCACGACGGTGACCGGCACGGCCGGCACCGGCAACAGCGGCAGCACGCCTGCCAGCACCCCGCAGTCGCAGCCCGTGGGCAGCAGCGTCCAGGGCGACGGCTCCGGCACCAACTTCGGCAGCTCGGGCTTCGTGGCCCCCACCAATACGGCCGACAGCGACGGCGACGGCATGCCGGACGCGTGGGAGAACAGTTACGGCGGCAATCTCGACCCGCTCGCGGACGACGACGCCGACGGCCTCTCCAACGCGCTCGAGTTCCAGCTGCGCACATCGCCGCTGCGGGGCAACACCACCGGTATCCCGGACGGCGAGGTCGACAGCGACGGCGACGGCGTGAACAACGCCAACGAGGTCGCGCTCGGCACGAATCCGCTGGTCCCGGACACCGACGGCGACGGCGTCTCGGACGGCGCCGCCGACACGGACGGAGACGGCGTCCCGAACTCCGCCGAGGAGGACGCGGGCACCGACCCGACCTCCGCCGAGCCGACGCCGATCGCGCCCGCGCCGATCGAGGTTCCGGCCGACCCGGCCGACCAGACGCCCCCGCCGCATGACGACGGGAACAACAGCGACACCCCGGTCGGGACGCAGCCCGAGCCCGTGAAGATCGTGCACCCGACCGACGACGACGGCGGTCCCAACCCGACGCCGCCGGCGCCGCCCGCACCGGTCGACAACCCGACGCCGATCGACAGCCCGAGCATCGCCGCGGCCCACGCGCACGCCGCTCCGGTCGCCGATGTGAGTCATGCGCAGCCGGCCCCGGCGTCTGAGCCCGCCAAGGCTCCGGCCGCCGAGCCGGTCAAGGCCGCCCCGGCCGCCGAGCCGGTCAAGGCCGCCCCGGCCGCCGAGCCGGTCAAGGCCGCTCCCGCCCCGGTTGCCGAGCCCGTGAAGGCCGATCCGGCGCCCGCCGCGCCCGCCCCGACCCCGGCCGTCGCCCCGGCCCCGGCGCCCGCTCCGGCGCCCGCCCCGGCTCCGGCGCAGACGGCCCCGGCTCCGGCGCAGACGGCCCCGGCCCCGGCGCAGACGGCCCCGGCCCCGGCGCCCGCCGCGGCTCCGGCTGCCGCCCCGGCCGCCGCGCCCACCGCGGCTCCCGAGCAGACGGCCACCGCGCCGGCCGAGTAGCCCCAAGCCTCTCCTCCTCCCCGTCCGGCCGCCACCAGCGGCCGGACGGCGTTAAGGGGCGGTTCGGCGGCCACGCAGCCACTCGGCCGCGGCCATCGGGCGCCCGCCCGGCGGGCGGATCTCGGTGAGCTCGAGCCCGCCGAACCGCAACCGCCCGTCGTCGACGCGCAGCCCACCGTCACCTCCCGCGACACGGGCGGCGATCACGCCGAGGAAGTCGCCGTCGGGGAGGGGCACGCGGGCGCCGATGTGCGGCCGCAGCGCGCGCACCGTCCGTTCCAGCTCGTCCGCCGGCCGCTCCGGATCCAGCTCGCGGTCTCCCGCTTCGATCTTGTGCGCATAGGTGACCGCGTCCTCGTCCTGCGCGGCGAACGGCGGGTGCTCGTCGAGCGCTCGCACGAGCAGCTCACCGCCCAGCTCACGCAGCCGCGCCGCGAGCGTGCCGTAGTCGTCGTCGGTGCCGATCGCCTCGGCCTCCTGCAGGCAGACCGGGCCGGAGTCCAGCCCTTCGGTCAGCCGCATGATCGACACGCCGGTCTGGTCGTCGCCGGCCATGATCGCCCGCTCCACCGGCGCGGCACCGCGCCAGCGCGGCAGCAGCGAGGGATGCACGTTGAGCAGCTCGTAGTCCGACAGCAGCGGTTCCTTGATCAGCACGCCGTATGCGCACACGCACAGCGCATCCGGCTCGTCGGCGGCGATGCGCTCGAGCGGCTCCGGCTCGTGCAGGCGCTCGGGCTGGATGACGTCGAGCCCGAGCTCGCGGGCGCGGATCGCGACCGGCGGTGATTGCAGGCGGCGTCCGCGACCTTTCGGCCGGTCGGGCCGCGTGACGACGAGCGCCGGCCGGTGCGCGCTGTCGGCCAGGCGGTCGAGGACGGCAGCCGCGAAGTCCGACGTACCGAGGTAGACCGTCTTCACGCGCTGACGGCGGGCGAGGAGTCGGGCGGCGCGCCCGCCATCGCCTCGCGCATGGCGCGCATCGCCTGCTTGCGCTGATCGCGGCTCGTGCGATCGAGGATGAGCACGCCGTCGAGGTGGTCGATCTCGTGCTGGATCACGCGTGCCTCGAGCCCCGACGCCTCGACCACGACGGGCGCTCCCGTCTCGTCGGAGGCACGCACGCGGACGTGGAGTGGGCGCTCGACCTCGACGCCGACGCCGGGCAGCGAGAGGCAGCCTTCCTCCATCGTCTCGAGCTCGTCGCTCCGGTACTCGAACTCGGGGTTGATGAGGACGCCGAGCGCCGCTTCGGGGTCGACGCGGTAGACGAGCAGCCGGTGCATGACGCCGAGCTGGGTGGCGGCAAGCCCGATCCCGAGCGCGTCGTCCATCAGACGGCCCATGCGCTTGACCTCGTCGGCGAGCGCCTCGTCGAACACCTCGATCGGCCGCGCGCGGCTGCGCAGCGCGGGGTCGCCGTAGACGCGGACGTGCCGGAGCGCGGCGTCACGGCGCGCGCGCGTCGCGGGATCGAGGCGCTCGGTGCGCTCCTCGGTCGCCTCGCTCTGGACGGTCTGCTCTTCGGCCATCGAGCCGTCGAGTGTAGTCGGCCCCACCCACCCACCCGCTACTGCGGATCGACGTCTACGGAGAACGCCACATCGCGCAGCGCGCGGTCGCGCGCGGCGGACTCGACCGCTGCCGCGGTCGCGCGGATCGCGGCCTCGCGCTCGGTGGTCTTGACGACCACCTGGCGGCGCTCGCGTCCGCGGAGCCGGAAGAGCGCCGCAGGCCCGAGGAGCTCGCTGCGGTTCCCAACTCCGGCGGCGATCGCTCCCGCCACCTGCGCCGCCGCGGCCCGCACCGGCTCGGCCGCCACGGCCGACACCACGACGCGGATCAGGTCGGCGAACGGTGGGTAGCGGAGCGCCAGGCGGCGCTCGAGCTCGCCGGCCAGGAACCCTTCGGTGTCGTGCCGCGCGGCGGCCTCGATCGCAGGCGCGTCGGGCGCCGTCGTCTGCACGAGGACGCGGCCGCCCTGCGGTCCGCGGCCGGCGCGGCCGGCGAGCTGGGCGATCAGGGCGAACGTGCGCTCCTCGGCACGGAAGTCGGGGAACCGCAGTGTGCTGTCGGCGTCGAGGACCACGCCGAGCGTGACGTCCGGGAAGTCGTGGCCCTTGGCGACCATCTGGGTGCCGAGCAACACGCCGGACGACGCGGCGTGGAAGCGCCCGAGCAGCTCGGGGACGGCGTCCTTGGTCGCAGCCGTGTCGGCGTCGAGGCGGAACACCGGAACATCGAGCGCATCGGCGAGCTCCGCCTCGATCCGCTCGGTGCCGAAGCCGTAGCGGGCGACCGAGAGCGAGCCGCAGGCGTCACAGCGCTGGGGCACGCGCTCGCGGTGGCCGCAGTGGTGGCAGGCGATCGCATGCTCCGCTCGGTGCAGCACCAGCGCGACCTCGCACTGCGGGCACTCCCACACCTTCCCGCACGAGCGGCACGTGAGGAAGTTCGACCAGCCGCGGCGATTGAGCAGCACGATCGACTTCGCGCTCGCCTGCAGCGCGCGGCGCGTGAGCGGGTGCAGCGGATGCTGCGCGCCGCGCATGTCGAGGATGCGGACGGGCGGGAGCGGGCGGGAGTCGACCCGCTCGGGCAGCCGCAGGTGCGGGAACGACCGCCACGTCTCCGGGCGCGGCGTCGCCGAGCCGACGAGCAGCGCGGCCCCGGCGCGGCGCGCGCGCTCGGCGGCCACGCTGCGGGCGTCGTAGCGCGGATCGCCCTCGTGCTTGTACGAGCTGTCGTGCTCCTCGTCGACGACCACCAGGCCGAGGTCGCGGACCGGGGCGAACACCGCCGAGCGGGGCCCGACCGCGATGCGCGCCTCGCCGGAGCGCAGGCGCCGCCACTCGTCGTAGCGCTCGCCCTCCGACAGCGCCGAGTGCAGCAGCGCGACGGTGTCGCCGAAGCGGGCCTGGAAGCGCGCGACCGTCTGCGGCGTGAGCGCGATCTCGGGCACGAGCACGATCACGCCGCGACCGGCGGCGAGCGCCTCGGCGCAGGCGCGCAGGTAGACCTCGGTCTTGCCCGAGCCGGTGACGCCGTTCAGCAGGTGCTCGCCGCCCTCCCGGACCGCGACGACCGCCGCCGCCTGCTCGGGCGTCAGCTCGACGGTGCGATCGGCGGCGGCGTCGGTCCGCGGCACGCGCCGGCGCACCTGCGGAGCGATCGTCACCAGCCCGCGCGCCTCCAGCCGCCGCAGCGAGCCGAGATCGCCGCCCGCCGGGCCAGGCAGGCGTTCCAGCAGCGCGCGCTGGTTGTCGGTCAGCCGCCGGCCGTCGAGGTCGGCGACCGTCCGCTCCGCCCACAGCTGCGTGCGCGCGCGGCCGGGCGGCGGGAGCACGAGCGAGAGCGCGCGCGCCGCCGTCGAGCAGTACTCGTCCGCCATCCACAGCGCGAGCTGGACGAGGTCGGCCGGGACCGAGTCCTCGCGCACACCCGCCGCGCGCACGAGCTTCTCGGCCGGCACGGCGCTCGTCGCCGCGAGCTCGACCACCACGCCGTCCAATTTCTGACGGCCGAACGGCACCCGCACCACCGATCCCACGTCCACCGGCGCGTCCGGCGGCAGGTAGTCGAAAAGCCCGGACAACCGGCGCGTTGTGGTGAGCGGTTGGACCCGGGCGATCACGGCTGAAGACCATAGGCGCCGCTCCGGCCTCTTCACCCCCGCGCGCGTGTCGGTTACGTTCGTCGCGTTCGATCAACCAGAGGAGGTAGGGATCGTGAAGCTCCTGTCGATCTGCCTCGGGCTCTGCCTGCTGCTGGCGGCCCCGGCGAGCGCGCACCGCGACCAGCACGGCGGCGGACCGTCGGTCAAGGTCATCGCGTCCGGGCTGGACAACCCGCGTCATGTCGCGGTGGCGAGGAACGGCGACGTGTACGTGGCTGAAGCCGGCCGCGGCGGCGATCCGGCGACGTCGAAATCGTGCTTCGACAGCGCCGAGGGCTTCGCCTGCACCGGCGCCACCGGTGCGCTGACGCGGATCTCGAAGCACCACGGCACATGGAAGAAGGAGCGCGTGGTCAAGGGCCTGGCTTCGTTCGCACCGGCCTCGGGCGACAGCGCGATCGGGCCGCACGGCGTGTTCGCCCGCGGTAACGACGTCTTCTTCACCAACGGGGGCCCGACGGAGCCGACGCGCGGCACCCCGCCGCAGACCGTCTTCCGCGACCCGACGCTGGTGGCCGAGGAGCCGATCTCGCGGCTGTACGGCAGGCTGCTCAAGCTCGGCCGCCACGGCCGTGTGTCGCCGGTTGCCGACATCTGGAAGTTCGAGGACCAGTTCAACCCCGACGAGGAGCTCGGCAACTCGCACGTGGACAGCAACGCGGTCGACGTGTGGGCCGGCCGCCATGGCTTCCTGGTCGCCGACGCCGGTGGCAACACGGTGCTGCGCGTCGGGCATCGCGGCATCCGCGTCGTGAACGTGTTCCCGAACCAGGACCAGCCGAACCCGTTCGGCCCCGTGCCCGGTCCTGATCCGGTGCCGATGCAGTCCGTCCCGACCGGCGTCGTCCGCGGCCCGGACGGTGCGATCTACGTCAGCCAGCTCACGGGCTTCCCGTTCCCGATCGGCGGCGCACGGATCTTCCGGATCGACCCGCGGACCGGCGTCGTCAAGACGTATGCGCGTGGCTTCACCAACGCGATGGACCTCGCGTTCGGGCGTGACGGCACGCTGTACGTGCTCGAGATCCGCCAGGCCTCGCTGCTGAGCATGAACACGTCGGGCGCGATCCTGGCCGTGCCGCCCGGTGGCGGGACACCGGTGCCGGTCACGCTGCCGGGCAACACGACGCTGACCGAGCCGGGCGGGATCGACTACGCCGGCGGCAAGCTGTACGTGTCCGACCACGCGCGCGCGGCGGGCGACGGCGAAGTGCTGGAGGTCAAGCTCGGCTAGATCCGCGCGGGACCGGACCTGAGGATGATCGTCGTCTCGGTGTCGGCGGCACCGAGACGATTCCTCAGCGTGCGCAGGAGCATGTCCAGCTCGGCGGTGTCCCGGCACGAGACGCGGAGTTGGTAGTCGGGCGCGCCGGTGAGGTGCAGGACCTCGCTCACCGGCTCGAGCCGGGCCGCCGCCGCGGCGAACTCGTCCGAGTCGGTGCCGGTCGTCAACGTCACCCCGACCAGCGCCTCGACCGTGCGGCCGCCGGCGGCCGGGTCCACGAGGGCGACGAAGCCTCTGATCACGCCGGCCCGGCGCAGCCGCCGCACCCGCTCGGCCGCCGCGTTGGCGCTCAGCCCCACGGCGGCGCCGAGGTCGCTCCACGAGATCCTCCCGTCCTCGCGCAGCACGCGGAGGATCTCGGCGTCGGTGTCGTCCATCGGCGCGAGTATCGCCGGAGACGGCGCTAGTTTCACGCCTCGGTGATCCTGCACGGCGACAACCTGACGCTCCTGCGCGAGCTCGACGAGGGCGGCGCGCAGATGGTCTACGCCGACCCGCCGTTCAACACCGGCCGCACGCAGGCGCGGCGCACGCTCGCCACCGTCGCGTCCGACGGGGGCGACCGCACCGGGTTCGGCGGCCGCCGCTACGCCACCACGCTGCTGCGCGAGTCCTCCTACAGCGATTCGTTCGACGACTACCTCGGCTTCCTCGAACCGCGCCTGCACGAGATCCGCCGCGTGCTCTCCCCCGAGGGCACGCTGTACCTCCATCTCGACTACCGCGAGGCGCATTACGCGAAGCTGCTGCTCGACGAGATCTTCGGCCGCGAGTGCTTCCTCAACGAGCTGATCTGGGCCTATGACTACGGAGCCAAGCCGCGCACCCGCTGGCCGCAGAAGCACGACACGATCCTCGTCTACGTGCGCGACCCGGCGCGCTACCTGTTCGACGCCGAGGCCGTCGATCGCGAGCCGTACATGGCGCCCGGCCTCGTCACTCCCGAGCAGCGCGAGCGCGGCAAGCGCCCGACGAGCGTGATGTGGCACACGATCGTCTCCCCGACCGGCCGCGAGAAGACCGGGTACCCGACGCAGAAGCCGGAAGCGCTGATCCGCCGCTTCGTGCAGGCATCGTCGCGGAAGGGCGACCTGTGCCTGGACCCGTTCGCAGGCTCGGGCACGCTCGGGGCGGTCGCCGCGCAGCTCGGGCGGCGTTACCTGCTGATGGACTCCAGCGAACAGGCGGTGGCGGTGATGAAGGCCCGACTTGGCTGAGCGGGTGCAGGCGCGCGGCCCCGGGCGCGTCAACCTGATCGGCGAGCACACCGACTACAACGGCGGCCTCGCGCTGCCGTTCGCGATCGCGCGCGGCGTCACGGTCACGGCGGAACCGACCGACGGTGATCGGGTCGAGGCCCGCGCGCTCGACCTCGGCGAGGACGACGACTTCGCGCTTGCCGCCCCGGACCGGTCGTCCGGCTGGCGCGCCTTCGTGCGCGGCACGGTGGCCGAGCTCGCCGCCGCCGGGTACGCGCTGCGGCCATGCCGGCTGACGATCGAGGGCGACCTCGAGCGCGGCTCCGGGCTCTCCAGCTCCGCCGCGATGGAGGCCGCCCTGTGCCTCGCGCTGCTCGCGGTGGCGGGCGAGGACGAGCCGGCCGACCGGCGCGAGCTCGCCGAGCTGTGCTCGCGGGTGGAGAACGACTGGGTCGGCGCCGAGACCGGCCTGCTCGACCAGCTCGCGTCGCTGTGCGGGCAGCCCGGGCACGCGATCCGCATCGACTTCGCGTCGCTGGAGATCGACCCGGTCCCGCTCGCGCTCGGCGACTGGACGCTGGTGACGCTCGACTCGGGCGCCGCCCACTCTCACGCCGACTCGGGCTACAACGAGCGCCGCGCCGAGTGCCGGGCGGCGTGCGAGCGGCTCGGCGTCGCCTCCCTGCGTGACGTGAGCGCCCCCGACGTCGACAGCCTCCCGGCGCCGCTTGCCGCCCGCGTCCGCCACGTCGTCACCGAGAACGCGCGCGTGGACGCGATGGTCGGCGCGCTGCACGCAGGCGATCTCGGGGAGGCCGGTCGGCTGCTGGACGCCTCGCACGCGAGCCTGCGCGACGACTACGCGGCGTCGGTGCCCGAGGTCGAGGACACCGTCGAACGGCTCAAAGCCGCCGGCGCGGCCGGCGCGCGGATGGTCGGCGGCGGCTTCGGCGGCGCGGTGCTCGCGCTACTGGGGCCGGGGGTCGACCGGCTCGCCGGCAGCGTCCCGGTGGGTCCCGGGCCGGGTGCCGCGCTGGTGTGAGGCGAGCGCCGCCGCGTCGACGCCGACCGGCGGAGCCGCCCCGCCGGGCTCTTCGCCCTCGACGATCTCGTCCCCGAGCGGGCGCAGGAGCGCCCACGCGATCATGAAGAGGCCGAAGACGAGCATGCCCAGGCCCGCCCACAGGTTGATGTTGACTCCCGCCGCCTTGTCGATCTCGGCCTGGCTCTCGGTCAGCCCGAGGATGGTCAGCAGCAGACCGAGGGTCACGAAGACGCCCCCGATGATCCGCCTCAGGTCGAAGAGGTTCGCCGCCTGGGCGGCACGTGAGCTGGTGGGTTGGCTCTCAGACATGGGCTACCAGAAGATGATGGTCAGGATGAGGGCGCCGCCGAGCGTGATCGATCCGAGCAGCGCCGGAGACTCCCACCACGCGTGGTGACGGCGCGCCTCGAACTCGTCCACGTTCGCCATGCCGTGGACCAGGCCCTGTAGCTCCTCCACCGGCTTGGGCGTGGTCACGAGCGTCACCGCGACGGCGGTGATCGCCACAGCCACGAAGGCGAGGCCCGCGCCCCACATCGACTCGTCGAGATCCGAGCCGAACGAGATGACGCTGGTCTTGTACAGGAGCCAGGTTCCAGCGGCCACGACGGTGCCGGTCACGAGACCCCAGAAGCCCGCCCACGGCGTCATCCGCTTCCAGAACATGCCGATGATGAAGACGCCGAACAGCGGCGAGTTGAAGATCGAGAACAGCGCCTGGACGTAGTTCATGAGGTTGTCGTACGTCGAGGCGATCAGCGCCGTGCCCATGGCGACGATCAGCCCGCCGACCGTCGCGATGCGCCCGAAGCGCACGTACCACTCGTCGGTCTCGCCCGGCCTGATGTACGGCTCCATCAGGTCCGTCGTGACCACCGTGTTGAAGGCGGACACGTTCGCCGCGACACCGGCCATGAACGACGCCATCAGGCCGGTGATCGCCAGGCCGAGCATCCCGTTCGGCAGGTACTTGTTCATCAGCTGGGGCAGCGCGTTGTTGAACGCCAGGTTCGCGTCGCTGGTGCTGCCGAACTGCGGGATCACGACCAGCGCGATCATGCCGGGCACGATCATGATGAACGGGAGCACCAGCTTCGGGAACGCGCCGATCAGCGGCGTGCGCTGGGCGGCCGACAGGTTCTTGGCCGACAGGGCCCGCTGGACCTCGGCGAAGTTCGTCGTCCAGTAGCCGAACGAGAGCACGAAGCCGAGGCCGAAGACGAGCCCGATCCAGCTCGAGCCGATCGGGTTGGTCACGTTGCCGGGCGAGGTGCCCTTGAGGGCGTGCAACCCGGCCTCGCCCACGTTGGTCTGCTTGAACGAGTCCATCAGGCCGTTCCAGCCGCCGACGTCGACGAGCCCCACGATCACGATCGGCAGGAGCGCCGCGACGATCACGAAGAACTGCAGCACCTCGTTGTAGATCGCCGAGGAGAGCCCGCCGAGGCTGATGTAGACCATCACGATCACGCCCGCGACGACGATGCCGACGAACAGCGGCCACCCGAGCAGGAGCTGGAGCACGAGCGCCAGCGCGTACAGGTTCACACCGGCGATCAGCACCGTCGCGATCGCGAATGTCCACGAGTTGAACTTGTGCGCCGGGTCGTTGAACCGCAGGCGCAGGAACTCGGGTACCGACCGGATCTTCGAGCCGTAGTAGAACGGCATCATCACCAGGCCGAGGAAGACCATGGCCGGGATCGCGCCGATCCAGTAGTAGTTGACCGTCGCGACGCCGTACTGAGCGCCGTTGGCCGACATGCCGATCACCTCGAGCGCGCCGAGATTGGCGGAGATGAACGCCAGGCCGGTGATCCACGCGGGCAGCGAGCGCCCCGACAGGAAATAGTCGAGGCTGCTCTTGATGTACCGCTTGGCGGCGAACCCGACGCCGAGGACGACGACGAAGTAGCCGGCCAGGATCGTGTAGTCGATGAAGTTGGTGTCGAGCCGGAGGTCCTTCATGGGGCAGGCCGAGGCCTACCCCGAAAGAACGGCTTGCAACCTATGCGACGGTGTTTGCAGCACTGCCCAGGCCGGCTGCCGCACGCAGCTCGTCGGCCTTGTCCGTCTTCTCCCACGTGAAGTCGTGGTCGTCACGCCCGAAGTGGCCGTACGCCGCCGTCTTCTGGTAGATCGGACGGTGCAGCTTGAGGTACTGCCGGAACGCGCCGGGGCGCAGATCGAAGTGCTCGTCGATCAGCTGCAGGATCTGCGAGCGGCCGATGTTCTCGGTCCCGAACGTCTCGACCATCACCGACACCGGGTGCGCGACGCCGATCGCGTACGCGACCTGGACCTCGCACCGGTCGGCAAGACCGGCGGCGACCACGTTCTTGGCCACGTAGCGCGCCGCGTACGCCGCGCTGCGGTCGACCTTGCTCGGGTCCTTGCCGGAGAACGCACCACCGCCGTGGCGGGCCATGCCGCCGTACGTGTCGACGATGATCTTGCGCCCGGTCAGGCCCGCGTCGCCGACGGGACCGCCGATGACGAAGCGACCCGTCGGGTTGACGAGGAAGTTCTTGCGCAGCTTGCGCGCGTCGTACAGCTCGCGCGGCAGGATCGGCTCGACGACGTGCTCCCAGAGGTCGTCCGGGATCAGCGTCTCGGCGCCCTCCTTGTGCTGGGTCGAGATCAACAGCTTCTCGATCTCCACCGGCCTGCCGTCGCGATAGCGGACCGACACCTGCGTCTTACCGTCGGGCCGCAGGTACGGGATGATGTCCGCGTGACGGACCGCGGCGAGGCGGGCCGCAAGCTTGTGCGCGAGCGAGATCGGGAGCGGCATCAGCTCGTCGGTCTCGTTGCTGGCGTAGCCGAACATCATGCCCTGATCACCCGCGCCGGCGACGTCGAGTTCATCGTCGTCGGACGCGTCGGTGCGCGACTCGAACGCCTTGTCGACGCCCTGGGCGATGTCGGGCGACTGCTTGTCGATCGCGTTGATGACCGCGCAGGAGTCGGCGGAGAATCCGAGGTCGGCGTCGGTGTAGCCGATCTTGCGAATCGTCTCGCGCGCGACATCCTGGATGTCCACGTACGTGGTGGTGGAGATCTCCCCGGAGACAACGACGAGACCGGTGTTCACGAGCGTCTCGCACGCCACGCGGCCGGTTGGATCGTCGCGCAGCACCGCGTCGAGGACTCCGTCCGAGATCTGGTCGGCGATCTTGTCCGGATGGCCCTCGGTGACGGACTCCGAGGTGAACAGGTACTCGTTGTCGCTCTGGTTCATGAGACGGGAGAGCGTAGCGAGTCCCCTCGTGGCGGCTCCTGGCGATCCGGCTAGCTTCGCTGGCGCTGCTTGCGCTCGTTGAAGTCGATGATCACCGGGATCCCTTCGAGCGCGTAGCGCTCGCGCAGCCGGTTCTCGACGAAGTAGGCGTACTCGCGCGTGACTCTCGTGCGGCTGTTGACCTGGATCGCGAAGCGCGGTGGGCGCTCGCCGATCTGGGCCATGTAGAGCATCTTGAGCCGGTGTCCCTGCTTGGCCGGCGGCTGGCGCGCCGCAGTGACCTCGGACAGGAAGCGGTTGAGCTCCGGCGTCGGGACGCGGTGCGTCGCTCGGTCGGCGAGCGACATCGCCTCCTGCAGGAGCCGCTGCACGTTGCGACCGGTCACGGCCGAGGCGGTGATCACCCGCGGGCGCAGGCGGAGCTTGCGATTCACCCGCGCGCGCTCGCGATCGAGCTCCTCCGGCCCGATGCCTGCGCCCGGCCCGCGCGGGTCGCCGTCGCCGCCGGTCAGGTCCCACTTGTTGAGCACGAGCGCGGTCGCGCAGCCGGCCTTCATCGCCATGTCGGCGATCCGCATGTCCTGTGAGGTCACGCCGTCCTGGGCGTCGGCGACCACCAGCGCGACGTCGGCGCGCTCGGCCGCGCGCTGCGACCTCAGCGACGTGTAGTACTCGACCGACTCGCTGACCTTGGCGGCGCGGCGGATGCCGGCGGTGTCGACGAGCAGGATGCGGCGGCCGTCGATCTCGATCGGTGTGTCGATCGCGTCGCGCGTCGTGCCCGCCTCGGGTGAGACGATCACGCGCTCGCGGCCGAGGAAGGCGTTCACGAGGCTCGACTTCCCGACGTTCGGGCGTCCGATCACCGCGAGCCGGACGATGTCCTCGTCCTCCTCGGAGTCGTCGTCGCTGTCGGGGCCGAGCTCCACGAGGCGGTCGAGCAGGTCGCCGGTGCCGAGGCCCTGGGCGGCGGACACCGGCAGCGGCTCGCCGAGGCCGAGCCCGTGGAAGTCGTGGATCAGCACGAGGTCGTTCGGCGTGTCGATCTTGTTGGCGGCGACGACGACCGGCAGCTCACCGCCGCGCAGGATCTGCGCGATCTCCTGGTCGCCGGGCCTCACTCCCGCGCGCGCGTCGACCACGAGGAGGGCGACCTGGGCGTCGGCGATCGCCTCGCGCGCCTGGTCCTGGATAGAGACGGCCAGCGGGTCCTCGTCCTGGAGGTCGACGCCGCCGGTGTCGATCAGCGTCAGGGTGCGGCCGTTCCACTCGGTCGTGAGCTCCTTGCGGTCGCGCGTGATGCCGGGCCGCTCGTGGACGACCGCCTCGCGCGTCTGGGTGAGCCGGTTGACGAGGCTCGACTTGCCGACGTTGGGATAGCCGACGACGGCGATCTTCATCGCAGCTCTCGCGCTTCCACCGCGAGCACGACGATCTGGGCGACCACGTCGTCCAGGGAGAGGCCGGTCGTGTCGATCGGCACGGCGTCGGGTGCGGGCTCGCGGACGGAGCGGGCGCCGGTGGCGTCGCGGCGGTCGCGCTCGTCCTGCTGGCGGCGGACCTCCTGGGTGTCGCCGCCGCGCTGGGCGACGCGCCGGCGCGCGCGCTCGCCCGGGTCGGCGGTGAGGAAGACCTTCACGGCGGCGTCGGGGGCGACGACGGTGGCGACGTCACGGCCCTCCGCGACCCAGTCGCCGATGGCCATGATCGCCTGCTGCTTGGCGACCAGCGCGTCGCGGACGCCCTGGTCGGCTGCGACCTTCGATGCACGTTCTGAGATCTCAGGCGCACGGATCTGCTCGGTGACGTCCTCGCCGTCGACGAGGACGCGATCGCCGACCTCGATGTCGATGGTGCGCGCGACCTCCGCCGCGTTGCCGTCGGGCTGCGCGGCGAGCGCGACGGCGCGGTACATCGCCCCGGTGTCGAGGTAGGTGAAGCCGAGCTCGCGCGCGACAGCGCGAGCCACCGTGGACTTGCCGGCTCCGGCCGGGCCGTCGATCGCGATGACCATTCGGCCGGAGAGGTTAGTTAGCGGACGTCCTGCACCGGCTCGCCGCGCGTCAGCGCGAGCGGCACGACCCCGGCCCAGACGTCGAGCGCGTAGTCCTCGTCGTCGTCGATCGGCGGGCCTGTGCGCACCTTCGCCGAGCCCTCTTCGATCGGGAGCTTGAGCACCGTGGTGGCCTTGAGCTCCTTGCGGGTCGGCCAGCGGACGTCGGCCCAGCGCCCCTCGACGAGCCGCTCGGTGAACGCTTCGAGGGCCTGCTCCTTCTCGTCCGGCCCGCTGATCAGGTGCGCTTGGCCGTAGAGGACCACCGAGCGGTAGTTGACCGAGTGGTGGAACGCCGAGCGGGCGAGCACGAGCCCGTCGATCAGCGTGGCGGTCAGGCACACGTCGATGCCGCCGGCGAGCGCCCGCAGCATCCGGCTCGCGGCGGAGCCGTGGATCACGACCTCGTCGCCGAGCCGCGCGTGCAGGGTCGGGATCACGGCCGGCCGGCCGTCGTGGACGAAGCCGACGTGGCTGATCAGCGCCTCGTCGAGGATCGCGTCGATGGTCGAGCGGTCGTGCGCCCCGCGCTTGGGCAGGCGGCGCAGCTTGGTCCGCGCGGTCTTCAATCCCCGGCGGCCCGCCGCGTGTTCGCGGCCTGAGATGTCTTCGGTCAGTTCTGTCATCTGTTCTGGTACAGTTAATGAACTGTGTCGGAACAGTATCAGGTGTCGGGCTCGTCAGCCGGCGCGATCGCCGCGAGCGTCGAGGCGGGCGTCGCGTCTGGTGCCCTCGCGGCGGGCGAGGCACTGCCGTCGGTCCGGGTGCTCGCTCGTGCGCTCGACGTCAGCCCGACGACGGTCGCTGCCGCGCTTGCCGACCTGCGCCGCCGGGGCGTCGTCGTCTCGCGGCCGCGGAGCGGCACGCGTGTGGCTGAGCGGCCGCCGCTGCGGCGGCAGGTTGCCGCTGTGCCCGCCGACGCGCGCGACCTCGCCACGGGCAGCCCCGACCCAGCCCTGCTCCCGGCGCTCCCTGCGCTCACCGCCCCGCAGCGTCTCTACGGCGCCGACCCGGTCCTGCCCGAGCTCGCCGCGGTCGCGGCGGCGGGGTTCGCCGGCGACGGCGTGGCGGTCACGCGCGTCGCCGCCGTCAACGGTGCGCTGGACGGCATCGAGCGCGTGCTCGCGGCGCATCTCGCGCCGGGTGACGTCGTTGCGGTCGAGGATCCCGGCTGGCCGGGCGTGTTCGACGTCGTGCGCATGCTTGGACTGCGGCTCACCGGTGTCGCCGGCGACGAGCGCGGGATGCTCCCCGACGCGCTCGCCGGCGTCTCCGCCCGCGCCGTCGTCGTCACCCCGCGCGGCCACAACCCGTGCGGAAGCGCGTACGACGCCGCACGGGCCTGCGACCTCGCCGCCGCACTGCCCGACGACGCCCTGGTGATCGAGGACGACCACCTCGGCCCGGTCGCCGGCACGCCGTACCACACGCTCACTGGTGGCCGAGCGCACTGGGTGGCGATCCGGTCGGTCTCCAAGTGGCTCGGCCCGGACCTCCGGCTCGCCGTGATGACCGGCGACGACGCCACGCTCACGCGCGTCGAGGGCCGCCAGGGGCTCGGGCCCGGCTGGGTCAGCGGCCTCTCCCAGCGCACGGCCGCGCACCTGTGGGCCGACGGCCCCGTCATGGCGTCGGTCGAGCACGCCGCCGACGTCTACGCCCAGCGCCGCGACACGCTCGCCGGCCTGCTCGGGGTCCCCCACCCGCTCAGCGGCATCAACCTCTGGGTGCCGGTCCCGGACGAGGGCGCCGCCGTCCGCGCCCTCCTCGCCGAGGGCTGGGCGGTCGCCCCGGGCCACCCGTATCGCCTCTCCGGCGGCCCCGCCATCCGCATCACCACCGCCGCGCTGGACGTCGCCGACGCACCCGCCCTCGCCGCCGCCGTCGAGCGCGCGATCACGCCCCCGCGCCGCACCCGCGCCGCCTAAGGGGGTCTGACCCCTTGAGTCGGCGGGACTAAGGGGGTCTGACCCCCTTACTTGTCTCGCCCGCAGTGAGGGGTGACGCGCGGGGGGTGGCTGACGAAGGTCACGTCATGGGTGACAAACGTCGTCCACCCCCGCCGATCCCGCCTTCCTCAGTGCCCGAAGTTCGCTACGAGCACGGCAAGATCGCCGGCGGTCCAGGCCAACGACGCCTCGAAGCCGGCGTCGGACAGCCACACGAGCTGGTCCTCGGCGCGGGACGGCAGGTCGTAGTCGGGGCTCAGAGGCGTCGTGGCGTCGGCCGGGTCGTCGGGCACGACGACGTCGCCGATCACGAACCGCCCGCCCGGAGACAGGACGGTCGCGACGCGCGAGAAGAGGTTGGCCTTGCCCGGCCCGTCGAGGTGGTGGATCGCGAGCACCGAGAAGACGAGGTCGAACGGCCCGTCCGGCAGCGGGTCCTGCAGACGCGAAACGCGGAGGTCGGCGCCGGGCAGGCGCTCCGCGGCGACCCGGAGCATGTCGGCGCTCTCGTCGATGCCGACCAGAGACGCGCCCGGGTGGCGGGCCAGGACGCGCAGGGCGCTCTCCCCCGTGCCGGTACCGAGCTCGAGCAGCCGCGCGGCACCCGACGCGGTCGCCGCCGCGGCCGCGTCCTGCAGCCGGTAGCAGTCCGGCAGCTCGGACTCCATCAGCGCGATGTACTCGTCCGGGTGGAAGTGGAACTGCCCCATCCCTATCCCTGCAGCGAGGCGATGTCGGCCTCGAAGCCCGGATAGGAGACCGCGGCGGCCTCCATCCCCACGACCTCGACGCCCTCGCGCGAGGCGAGGCCCGCGACCGCGCCGAGCATTGCCAGCCGGTGATCGTCCTGCGCATCCAGCACGCCGCCGCGCAACCCGCCGGTGCCCTCGACGGCAAACCCGTCGGCCGTGGCCTCGATGCTCGCGCCCAGCCCGCGCAGACCATCGACGACCGCGGCGATCCGATCGGTCTCCTTGAGCCGCAGCTCGCCGGCGCCGCGCACGACGGTCGAACCCTCGGCGAAGCAGCCGAGCAACGCGACCAAGGGGAGCTCGTCGATCGCGAGCGGGACCTCCTCGGGCTCGACGACGGTGCCGACAAGCGGGCCGTACGCGACGTCGAGCTCGGTCACCGGCTCGCTGACGGCGATCTCCAGGGACGGCTCCTCCAACGGCCCGACGACCACACCGCCCATACGCAGCAGGATCTGGAAGAACCCGGTGCGCGTCCAGTTCGCCGCCATGTCCTCGAGCACGATCCGCGACCCGGGAACGAGCACGGCGGCCGCGGCCAGGAAGGCCGCCGATGACGGGTCGCCCGGCACGTGCAGCGCCCCGAGCTCGAGCTCGTCCTGGGCAGTCACGGTGATCCTCGGTCCGGAGCGCGTGATCCGCACGCCGGCCGCGGCGAGCATCCGCTCGGTGTGATCGCGACTCGGCACCGGCTCGATCACCGTCGTGGGCCCGGAAGCCAGCAGACCGGCGAGGAGCACGCAAGACTTCACCTGCGCCGACGCCACGGGCAGCTCGTACTCGATCCCCTGCAGCGGGCTGCCGGCGATCGTGAACGGCGGGAACCGGCCCTCGGTCGCCGTGATGCGCGCGCCCATGGAAGCGAGCGGCGTCGCCACGCGATCGACCGGCCGGCGGCGGATCGAGGCGTCGCCGTCGAGCGTCCACATCCCGCCCTCCTGCCCGGCGAGCCAGCCGGGGAGCAGCCGCATCAGCGTCCCGGCGTTGCCGACGTCGATCGACCCCGTCACCGGCGCGGCCGCCCGCAACCCCACGCCGCGGATCACCATCGAGCCGTCGCGCCGCTCGACCAGCGCGCCCAACGCCTGTACCGCAGCCAATGTGGAGTTGGTGTCGGCGGCGTCGAGGTAGCCGGTCACGGACACGGGCTCGTCGGTCATCGCCGCGAACAGCGCCGCGCGGTGCGACAGCGACTTGTCGGGGGGAACCGCGAGCGAGCCGCGCAGCGGCCCGTCGGGCGAGAAGCGCACGTTCATGGCCGCGCCACCGTCAGCCCGAGCCCCTCGACCAGCTCCTGCGCCTGGACGGCGTCGCGCTCCCCGGCGATCCACAGCGCGATCGTGCCGGTCGAGTAGTCCGGAGCCGGGTAGAGCGCCATGTCGAGGATGTTGACGCCCGCGCGGCCGAGAGCGAGCGCGACCTCGGCGACCACGCCCGGCCGGTTCGGCACTCCGACGCGCAGCTCGTGCACCTCGCCGCCGGCGAGGTCGGCCTCGAGCAGCCGCCGGCGCTCATCCCGCGCGCCGTCGTTCCAGGCCGCGACCGCACCCCCGTCGCGTGCTTCCAGCGCCGTCCGCACGTCGCTCAGCCGCGCGACCGTGTCGTCGATCGCCGAAATCAGGGCGTCGGCGTTGGCGAGGTAGATGTCGCGCCAGATCGCCGTGTTGGCGCCGGCCACGCGCGTCGCATCGCGGAACGACGGGCCGGTCGCCGGCAGCCGCTCACCCTCGTCGGACAGCAGGCGTGCGGCGCGCGCGACGAGGACGTTGGCGAGCACATGCGGGAGATGCGAGACGGTGGCGAGCAGGGCGTCGTGCGTGTCGGCGTCGAGGGCGGACGGGCGCGCACCGAGGTCGACGAGGAGGCGATGCAGCCGCTCGTAGAGGATCCCGCCGGTCCGCGCCGTCGGGGTGAGGTACCACGTGGCGCCGTCGAACAGGTCCGCGCGCGCATGCTCGACGCCCGCGGTCTCGGCGCCGGCCAGCGGATGCCCGCCGACGAACCGTGGATCGTCGACCGCCGCCACGACCGAGCGCTTGGTCGAGCCGACGTCGGAGACCACGCAGTCGTCGCGCGCCGCGGCGAGCACTGACCGCACGAGCTCAGGCAGCACGCCGACCGGCGCCGCGACGAACGCCACATCGGCACCGTCGACGGCCTCGGAGACGGAGCCGCACGCGTCGCTGACCGCGCCGGCCGCGAGCGCGCGGGACAGGACGTCGTCGCCGGGATCGAAGCCGCGCACGACGGCGTCGAGCCGCTCGCGCGCGGCCAGTCCGATCGAGCCGCCGATCAGGCCCACGCCGACCACGGCCACCGTCGGCCGGCGCGGACCGGCCGGCATCAGGCGGGCATGGAGGACAGCACTTTGCCGGCGACCGCCGCCGCCCGCTCGACCTGCTCGGCGTACTCGGCGAACTGATCGGCGTACAGCTGCTGCGGGCCGTCGCAGATCGCCTCCTCGGGGTGCGGGTGCACCTCGACGATGATCCCGTCGGCGCCCGCGGCGGCGGCGGCGAGCGACAGCGGCGTCACGAGCGAGCGCCGGCCGGCAGCGTGGCTGGGATCGACGATCACGGGCAGGTGCGTGAGCTCCTTGAGCACCGGCACGGCCGTGATGTCGAGCGTGAAGCGGTAGGCGGTCTCGAACGTGCGGATCCCGCGCTCGCACAGGATCACGTTCGGGTTGCCCTCCTTGAGCACGTACTCGGCCGCCATCAGCAGCTCCTCGAGCGTCGACGAGAGCCCGCGCTTGATCAGCACCGGCTTGCCCGTGCGGCCGATCTCCGACAGCAGCGAGTAGTTCTGCATGTTGCGGGCGCCGACCTGGATCACGTCTGCCACCTCGACGACGGCCTCGATGTCGCGCGCGTCCATCAGCTCTGTGACGATCGGGAGGCCGGTCTCGGCCTTGGCCTCGGCGAGCAGCCGCAGACCCTCCTGGCCGAGGCCCTGGAAGGCGTACGGCGACGTCCGCGGCTTGTACGCGCCGCCGCGGAGCAGGGACGCGCCGGCGGCGGACACGGCGCGGGCGGTGGTGAGCGTCTGGTCGCGCGACTCGACGGTGCACGGCCCGGCGATGAGCGAGAAGTGCTCACCGCCGATCTTTCGTCCTTCGACGTCGATGACGGTCGCCTGCCCGGCTCGTACCTGTTGCGAGGCGAGTTTGTACGGCTTGAGGATCGGTACGACCTGGGCGACGCCGGGTGCACCTTCGAGCCCGAGCCGGGCCACGTGCTCGCGATCGCCGATCGCGCCGATCACGGTGACTTCCTCGCCGCGCGAGGGATGAGCACGGGCGCCGACGGACTCGATCCGGCGGATCACGGACTCGATCTCCGCCTCGCTCGCGCCTGCCTTCATGACGATCATCATCTGCTGCTTCTCCTAAGTCGCTGGGAACTCTACGTACAACCGCTGGGACGGCGCTCGGCCCGGAGGCCCCTTTGCGGCGGCGGTGCGTAGAGCACCGACCGAGCGCCTAGCTAAATCGCCAGGTGCGGTAGGAGAAGTAGGCGTAGCCGAAGCTCTGCGGAGCCGTGTGAAGCGTCAGGTGTGCAGAGCGATCGGTCATCGCGGTCCGAGATTTGTAGCAGCCCGCCAGATGATTGGCAATGCGGCTTACTCGCACTCGCAAGCTCGCGCGAGCGCCTTAGTTACGGAACGGATCGTAAGTACCGAAGCTCCAGACGTTGCCCTCGGGGTCGGTCGCGCTGAACTCACGCGACCCGTAGTCGGTGTCCTGCAGCTCACGCGTGATCTCGGCCCCGGCGGCCTTTGCGCGATCGTGCAGGGCGTCGGGGTCGGCGACGATCACGTAGGCCGAGCTCCTCCGGGTGTCGAACTGCGGGTCGCCCCGACCGGTGCTGCCGAGCATGACCATGCCGCGCCCGCAGGTGAGCTCGGCGTGATGGATGACGTCGCCGTCGCCGTAGACGGCCTTGCGCTCGAAGCCGAAGGCGCGCTCCAGGAAGTCGATCGCGGCGGGAGCGTCGGCGTAGCGGAGGGTGGGGATGATCATGCGCCGGACGGTACGCGCGCCGCGGCGCGGCGTCTTGGACAGATGTGATCACGCTGGAATCACGGTCGCGACACGGTCACCGCGGACACTCGCCCCATGACCGCGCTCCGCATCCGTGACGTCCGCCTGATCGTCGCCGCCGTCGGCATCTCCGCGTTCGGCGACATGCTGCTGTGGCTCCCGCTCGCGCTCCACCTGCAGGCGATGACGGGCTCGCCGGTCGCCGTCTCCGCGATGTTCCTGGCGCTGTTCGGGCCGGTCGCGCTGCTCGGCGGCATCGCCGGCCGCCTCGCCGACCGCTTCGAGAACCGGACGCTGCTGCTGCTCGTCTCGGCCGCGCAGGCGGTGGCCGTCGGCACGATGGCCCTCCTGACCGGATCGCTCGTCGCGATCCTCGCGCTGACCGCCGTCGTCGGCGTCGGCGCCGCGATCGCGCAGCCGGCCGAGTTCTCGCTCGTGCCCGTGGCCGCGGGCGGGCGGCGGCTGAGCGAGGTCAACGGGCTGGTCGAGAGCGCGCGCTACGTGGGAATGACGCTCGGCCCGCTGGCCGGCGGCGCGCTGGCCGCGGCCGGTCAGGTCGAGCTCGCGCTGCTCATAGACGGCGCGACGTTCGCCGCCGTCGCGATCGCCGCCGCCCTGCTCCACGCCCGCCGCACGCCCGAACGCGTTGCCGGCGACAGCGGCCGCGCACGCGAGGGCTTCGCCGTGCTGGCCGCCGACCCGGTGCTGCGCGTCACGCTCCCGATCGCGGTCGGCGCGCTCGTCTTCTTCTCGATGTCGATCACCGCCGAGATCTTCTACGTCAAGGACGTCCTCGGCGCGAGCGACACCGCGTTCGGCGTCCTCGGCACGTGCTGGTTCGGCGGGATGGTGTTCGGCGCCGTCGCGCTGGCCCGCCGTGTCCCGGCCTGCGCGCTGGCCGTGGCCGCGCTCGCCGCGATCGCCGTCCAGGGTCTCGGCATAGCCGGCGCCGCCGCCGGCGGCCTGTTGTCGGTCGCGTTCGCGGGCTTCACCCTCGGCGGCGTCGCGCACGGCGTCAAAAACGTGCTCCTGCGCACGCTGATCCACGAACGCGTGCCGGAGTCGCTGCGCGGGCGCGGCTTCGCGCTGTACAACGCGGCCCGCAACGGCGCCGAGCTCGCCGCGCTGGCGCTCGGCGGTGTGCTCGTCGGCGCGATCGGATCGCAGACCGCGCTGCTCCTGTCGGGCGCGATCCCGCTGGCCATCGGACTTACCGCACTGCTGTTCATCACGACCCCCACGAGGAGGACCGCCAATGCCTACGAAGGCTGACACCGGGATCGCCGCGAGCGCGATCGACGACCTGCCGCAGATCTGGGACGGCTTCGCAAAGCTCGTCCGCACCGGACTGGACATCAGCGCGTTCGGCGTCCAGATCATGGATCTGCCGCCCGACTACACGACCGGCGCGCACGACGAGTCCGACACCGGCCAGCAGGAGCTGTACGTGGCGCTGCGCGGCAGCGGCGCGGTGGTGGCGGGCGAGCAGCGACTACCGCTCGACTCCGAGCATCTCGTGCGTGTGAACGCCGGCGTCGGCCGCACGCTCGTCAGCGGGTCCGAGGGCCTGCGCGTGCTGTGCGTCGGCGGCGTCCCGGGCGCGCCGTATGTGGCACCGGAGTGGACGGTCTGACACGATGACGTCGCCGTGGCCGTCGACTTCACGCTGATCCTCGACGACCAGCCCGGTGAGCTCGCCCGGCTGGGTGAGATCCTGGGTGAGGCAGGCGTGAACATCGGCGGCCTGGCGGCGTTCACCGGCGACGGCCGCGGCGTGATCCACGTGCTCGTGGCCGACGAGGCGAAGGCGCGCGCGACCGTCGCGCTCAAGGCGGGGAAGATAGGCGTCGCCGACGCGCGCGAGGTGCTCGTGGTCGACGTCGACGACCGGCCCGGCTCGCTGGGCCAGTTGACGCGTCAGCTCGCCGAGGCCAACGTCAACATCGACCTCGCGTACACGGCGTTCGGCGGCGGCGTGAAGATCGTCATCGCCACCGACGACCTCGCCAGCGCGCGGGCAGCGGTCGACCGCTAGGCCGCCAGGTACTCGGTCGGCGTGGTGCCGGCGAACGCGCGGAAGTCGCGGTTGAAGTGCGCCTGGTCGTAGTAGCCGGCTTCGAGCGCGAGGTCGGCGAGCTCGTCGCCCGCGCGCAACCGCATGACCGCGCGCTCGAAGCGGAGTAGCCGTGCGAGCGCCTTGGGCGACATTCCGAGCTCCTCGCGGAAGCGGACGGCGAAGTGGCGCCGGCTCCAGCCGAGCTCGGCGGCGAGGTCGCCGATCGGCACCGCCCCGTCGCTCTCCAGCAGCCGCTCCCACGCCCACTCGAGCGCGGATGCCACCGGCGGCGCGGCGAGCACGCGCTCGGCGATCGCGCGCTCGAACAGGTCCATCCGCGTAGCCCAGTCGCGGGTCTCGGCGAGCCGCTCCGCCAGCTCGCCGGCCACCGGTCCGATCAGGTCCTCGAGCTCGACGGTCTGGCCCGTGATCTCGCTCATCGGCATGCCGAAGAAGCGCCGCGCGCCGAGCGGCGTCATGTAACTCTGGATGCCGTGGCCGAGACCGTCGTGCTCGGTCAGCGCCGGCGCGTCGTACAGGCCCGCGGCGAACGACGTGAACGTGCGGCCGTCGACGTCCATCCGCGGGCCGAACGACACGACGAGCACGACGCGACCGCCCGGCAGCTCTCGGCGGCGCAGCGGCGCGTCGGTGCGCTCGTACCAGCCGGTCAGCGTGCGGATGTCACGGCGCAGGGCGGGGTGCGGGGGGCGCCCGGCGACCGGCATGTCACAGCAACGCGGTCAGCGCCTCGAGGAAGCGCTCGTTCTCGGCCTGCGTGCCGACCGTGACGCGCAGCGCGCCCTCGCGCCCGAGCGCAGCCCCGGCGCGCACGAGCACGCCACGCTCGGCCAGCCCGCGCACGATGTCCGGTTCCTCGCGGTCCTCGCCGAGATCGAACCAGACGAAGTTGGCCTGCGATTCGGCGGGCTCGATCCCCAGCTCGCGCAGCCCTTCCTCCAAGCCGACGCGCTCAGCCAGGTTGCGCTCGACACGGCGGGCAACCTCGTCCTGGTGGTTGAGGGCCTCGACCGCCGCGGCCTGGGCGGCGGCGTTGCAGAAGAACGGCTGGCGCACCGCGTCGACCGCGATCCGGAACTCCTCCGAGCCGGCGAGGCCGTAGCCGACGCGCAGCCCGCACAGCCCGTAGATCTTCGAGAACGTCCGCAGCAGCACGAGGTTCGGGTGCTTCTTGAGCAGGTCGAGCGAGTCGTCGGGGTCCTGCAGCACGTTGAACTCGACGTACGCCTCGTCGAGGATCACGCACACGTGCCGCGGCACGTCGGCGACGAAGGCGGCGATCTCGTCGAGCGGAAGTGCCGTCGAGGTCGGGTTGTTCGGGTTGCAGACGATCACCAGCCGCGTGGCGACGGTGATCTCGCGCCGCATCGCGTCGAGGTCGTGGCGGTGCTCGGCGTCGAGCGGGACCTCCAACGCGCGGGCGCCGGACGCCGCCGCGAGGTGCGGGTAGACCGAGAACGCGGGCCACGCGTACACGAGCTCGGCGCCGGGCTCGAGCAGAGCGTCGCCGGCGGCCAGCAGCACGTCGCACGAGCCGTTCCCGATCGCGATCCGGTTGGCCGGCACGCCGTGGCGGTCGGCCAGCTTGCGCCGCAACGCCGCGTTCGTGGGGTCCGGGTAGCGGTTCAGCCCGCCGAGCGCCTTCGCCACGGCCTCCTGCACCGCCGGGACAGGCGGGTACGGCGACTCGTTGGAGGCGAGCATCGCAACGGGGCCTTCCAGCGCGTAGGCGTCCGCGGCCGGATAGACCGGGATGCGTCGCACCTTGCTGGCGAACTCGAGCGACATCGTGGGCAGTTTATTGGGCGCCTTCGAGGTCCAGCCGCAGTCCGCGGGCCTCGCCGAGGTACACGTGCTGGGGGTCGACTCCGACCGGCGGATAGCAGTGCATCAGCACGCGGATGACGCGCGGGAGCGCGCCGGGGACCGGGATCTCGCAGGCGCACAGCAGCGGTACGCGGCTGAGGCCCATCTGCCGCGCCGCCACGGCGGGGAACTCCGCGTCGAGGTCCGCCGTCAGCGTGAAGATGCAGCTCACGATCGAGTCCGCGTCAAGGCGGTTGCGCTCGAGCAGCTCGCGCATCAGCTCCTCCGTCGCATGCAGGATCGCCTCGGACTCGTTGGCGTCGACGGTCGTGGCGCCGCGGAGGGCGATCAAGCGCATGGCGGATGACCCTAGCGTCCGGCGCGCCGGAGCTTCTCGATCTCGGGCGCGGTCAGCCGCCGGTGCTGCCCCTCTTCGAGCTTGCCCAGCCACAGCGGGCCGAAGCGCACGCGCTCGAGCGCGATCACCGGATGCCCGACGGCCTCGCACATCCGCCGCACCTGGCGCTTGCGGCCCTCGTGGATCGTCAGCTCGATCCGGTCGGCGGCGAGGCGCTTGACCCGCGCGGGCGACGTCTTGCCGTCCTCGAGCTCGATCCCGTCGCGCAGTCGCTGGAGCGCCTCCTCGCGCACGGGCGGGTGGCGGACCTTGGCGTGATACGTGCGCGGGACCTCGAACGACGGATGGGTGAGCCGATGCGCGAGCTCGCCGTCGTCGGTGAGCAGGATCAGGCCGGTCGAGTCGGCGTCGAGCCGGCCGACCGGGTACAGGCGCCGCGCGCTCGGGACCAGCGAGACGATCGTCGGGCGGCCCTGCGGATCCTTGGCCGTGGAGACCACCCCGCGCGGCTTGTGGACCGCGTAGACCGCGCGCTGCCCGTTCGACACGCGCACGTTGCGGCCGTCGACGGCGACCGGGATGCTGCCGTCGACATCGCGCGCCGGGTCACGCACGATCTCGTCGCCGACCGTGACGCGGCCGGCGAACACGAGTTCCTCGGACGCCCGCCGCGAGGCGACGCCGGAATGCGCGAGGTACTTGGCAAGTCGCACCGCTGCCACCATAGGGGCCGTGGACCTTGCGCTGCTCGACGAGACGCTCGCCGGCGAGCCCGCGTTCCGCGCCCGCCAAGTCTGGAGCTGGGCGGCACGCGGCGCCGGCGGCTACGACGAGATGACCGACCTGCCCGCCGCGCTGCGCGCGCGGCTGGCCGACGAGGTCCCGTTCTCGAGCCTCGACACGGTCAGCGAGGCGCACTCGGCCGACGGCACGATCAAGGCGCTGTTCCACACGCGCGACGGCCGCCCGGTCGAGGCCGTGCTGATGCGCTACCGCTCCGGCCGCCGCTCGGTCTGCGTCTCCTCACAGTCCGGCTGCCCGCTGACCTGCACGTTCTGCGCCACGGGCACGATGAAGTTCGGCCGCAACCTGACGGCGTCGGAGATTCTCGATCAGGTGCTGCACTTCCGCCGCATCGAGCCCCTCGACCACCTTGTGTTCATGGGGATGGGCGAGCCGATGATGAACCTCGACAGCGTGCTCGCCACCGCGAGCCGGCTGCCCGACGTCGGGATCACCCACCGCCGCACGACGGTCTCGACGGTCGGCTGGGTGCCGGGGATCCGGGCGCTGACCGAGACGGACATGCCGATCCGGCTCGCGTTCTCACTGCACGCCCCGGACGACGAGCTGCGCTCTCAGATCATGCCGATCAACGACCGCCACCCGATCGCGTCGGTGTTGGAGGCGTGCCGCGCGTACTACGCGCGCCGCCGCCGCCGCGTGTTCATCGAGTACGTGATGCTCGCGGGCGTCAACGACACCTACCGCCAGGCCGTCGCGCTCGCCGAGCTGCTCGACGCGAAGATCTTCAAGGTCAATCTGATCCCGTACAACCCGACCGGGATGTACGACGGCTCTTCCCCGGGTGCGATCGCCGCGTTCAAGGCGGTGCTCGAGGAGCACGGCGTGCGCGCGACGGTGCGCCTCACCCGCGGCCGCGACATCGACGCGGCCTGCGGGCAGCTGGCGGCTAAGACTGCGGCGTAGTCGAGCGGGCTTCGCCGGCGCGCAGCAGGCGGTCGCGCAGCGCGGCCTCGTCCTCCGGACTCGGATCCCACTGGGCGACGTCGGGCAGCTCGTCGAGCGAGTTGAGCCCGAACAGCTTCAGGAACAGCGGCGTGGTGCGGTAGAGGATCGCCCCGAACTGCGAGCGGCCGGACTCCTCGATCAGCCCACGCTCGACCAGCGCCGCGGTCGCCGACTCCGAGGCGACCCCGCGGATGCGGGCGACCTCGGGGCGCGACACGGGCTGCAGGTAGCCGACGATCGCCAGCGTCTCCGCCTGCGCGGGCGTGAGCGCGGGCGTGCGCGGCCGGGCGAGCAGCCGCCGGGCGGCCTCCTCGGCGTCCGGATGCGAGGAGAGGGCCCAGCCGCCGGCGACCTCGCGCAGAACCACGCCGTGGCCGTCGAGCGTCTCGGCCAATTCGGCGATCGCCTCATGCACGGACTCCTCGCCCGCCTGCACCGCATCGGCAAGCTCGTCCACCGAGACGGGCTCCGGCGACAGGAACAGCAGCGCCTCGATCTGGCGGGCCAGTGCGCTCATGACGCGCGCACCGTGATCGGCCCGAACGGCACTTCCTGCTCCCATGCGGCCTCCCCGTTCTTGTACAGCTCCAGCAGCGCGAACAGCGTCACGGCGACGGTCACGCGATCGGCATCCTCGACCGCCTCGTCGAACGAGAAGCGGCCGCTGCGACGGCGAAGCAGGCCGCGCAGGAGCGCCAGCCGATCGGCCACCGTCACGCGCGGCATCGCCATGTGGCGCAGGTCGAGCGGCGGCGGCGTGCGCAGCAGCGAGCCGAGCGCCTGGCCGAGCACGTCCGCGTCGTAGGCGCGCTCGGCGATCTCCACTCCTGCCCGGCGCAGCGCGGGCGGCAGCGGCGCGCTGCGGTAGAGGAACGACTGGCCGAGCGCATGTGCGTCGCGCGTCCAGCCGCCCGCGCCACGGAAGCGCGCGTACTGCAGCATCCGCTCGAGCAGCTCCTCAGCGGCCTCGGCGGGCGCCAGTTCGTCGAGCTCGTCGAGCAGCTCTTCGCCGGGCAGCATCAGCCGCGACTTGAGCTCCAGCAGCGCTGCGATCAGCACGAGGAACTCGGTGGCGGCCTCCAGGTCGAGCTCACCCTCGGCCTCGAGGTGATCGATGTAGGCGATCACGATCTCCGCCAGCTCGACCTCGAGCAGGTCGAGCTCCTCCCGCAGGATCAGCGAAAGGAGCAGGTCGAACGGACCCGTGAAGGCGTCAAGGTCCAGCTCGAGACGGTGCGCGATGGTGGCCACGCGGACCCGGAACGCTAGGCGGCGGGGCCGACGGACCGCTTGACCGGCCCGACGCCCATGGCCGCGCGCACCTCCGCGACGATGGGGGCGGCGATCGCGCGCGCCTTGTCGGCGCCCGCCTCGAGAATGCCCTCCAGCCGCGCGTCGTCGGCCCGCAGCTCGTCGTAGCGCTCACGCACCGGGGTCAGCCAGTCGACGACCGCCTCGGCCACAGCGGCCTTGAAATCGCCGTAGCCAGAGCCCTCGAACTCGCGCTCGACCTCCGCGGGCCCGATGCCGCGGGCCACCGCCATGATCTCGATCAGGTTCGAGATGCCGGGCTTGTCGGCGGCCCGGACGATCTCGCGGCCGGAGTCGGTCGCCGCGCGCTTGAACTTGCGGCGGATCGTGTCGGGGTCGTCGAGCACGAGCACGGTGCCCTGCTCGGTGCCACCGGTGGTCGACATCTTGCGCTCGGGCTCCTGCAGGTCGGACACGCGGGCGCCGACCTCGGGGATGCGGGCCTGGGGCACGACGAGCAGCTCGCCGAAGCGCTTGTTGAAGCGCTCGGCAGCGCGGCGCATGACCTCCAGATGCTCGCGCTGGTCCTCGCCCACCGGCACTTCGTGGGCGCGGTACGCGAGCACGTCGGCGGACATCAGCACCGGGTAGAAGAGCAGGCCCGAGGTGACCATTTCGCGCTGGGCGGCGGACTTATCGCGGAACTGGTGCATGCGGTTGAGCTCACCGAGCGGAATCACGCTCGACAGCAGCCACGTCAGCTCGGAGTGCTCCGGCACGTCGCCCTGGCGGAAGAGGATGCAGCGGTCGGGATCCAGCCCTGCGGCGATCAGGATCGCCGCCGTGTCGTAGGTCCGCTCGCGCAGCTCGGCCGGGTCGTACGGGACGGTCAGCGCGTGCAGGTCGACGATGCAGTAGATCGCCGGATCGGCGCGGTCCTGCCCGGCGACGTACTGGATGATCGCGCCGATGTAGTTGCCGAGATGCTTGCGCCCGGTGGGCTGGATGCCGGAGAAGATGACCACTGGCACCGCAGTCTAGATGCGGACTCGACCCCGCCGAGGCGCAGGGTGCGAGCCGGGAACGCAGCGACCCTCCCGCGGTCGCCCTGCCCGCCGGTCAGCTAGGACCGCGACCCCTACGCGATCCCGGCTCGCACCTGCTGGGACTTCAATTGCCCTGGCGGGCGCCCGACTAACCCGTCGCCATGGCCAGCTGGCGCGGCCGCGTGCGTGTCGCCTCGATCGCGAGGACCAGTGCGATCGCGGCGATGACGCTGCCGAAGATCTCGAACGTCGACTCCAGACCGAGCGGCGTGACGACGATCCCGGCCAGCACGGCCGGCAGTGACAGCGAGGCGTAGGCGACCATGTAGAACGCCGACATCACCTGCGCCCGGTGCTCGTTCGGGATCGCGACGGAGAGCGCCCGGAGCGACCCGAGGAACGCGACGCCGAACCCGGCGCCGGCGATCACGGCGCCGACCATCAGTAGCGCGCCCGAGGTCTCGGCCGCCGCGAGGACGATGATCAGCAGGCCGCCGGACAGCGCCAGCGAGCCCGCGGCGGTGCCGAGCCAGGGCGCGCTGCGCCCGAACGCGAGCTGCGCCGCCGTCGCCGACCCGGCCAGCACGACCACGCTGAGGGCGGTGACGATGTGGTTCTGCGTGTCGAGGATGACCGACGACAGCTGCGGGCCGAGCGAGAAGAACAGGCCGCCGATCGACCACGAAGACAGGACGCCGAGGGCCGCGAGCAGGAACGGTCTGCGGACCACGGGCGGCACGCTCGGACGCTGCAGCGTGAGCCGCGCGCGCGACCGCTCCGCGACCGGCTCAGGCATCAGCAGCGCGCCGGTGAACGCGATCGCGAACAGCGTCAGCAGGACAACGTACGGCACCACCCGCGGGGCGGAGAGCAGCTGCACCGCGGTCGCCGAGATCAGCATCCCGAGCCCGATACCGCCGGCGCTCACGACGCCGTTGGTGAGGCCGACGCTCGAAGGGTCCTTCCGCGGGTGAAGATCGAGCAGCGCGGCGCTCGCCGCCGCGAGCGCCAGGCCGGTGGCCAGGCCCTGCAGGCCGCGGGCCACGAACAGCCAGACGACCGACTGGGCGAGCATGTAGAGGACGCTCGTCACGAGCAGCGTGCCGAGCGCGGCCAGCAGAACAGGCCGGCGGCCGACCTGGTCGGAGATCCGGCCGGCGAGGACCAGCGTCGCCAGCACGCCGAACGCGTAGGTGGCGTAGATGAGCGTCAGGACGGCGGGCGAGAAGCCCCAGAGCTGGCTATAGGTCCCGTACAGCGGGGAGGGCGTGACCGACGCGAACAGCGCCAGTCCGATGACTGATGCGGCGACCGCGTAAGCCAGCCGCGGGGGGAGCGTTCGTCTCATCTGGGGAGGCCTCGCTTCGATATTTCCAAGTTCATGGAACTTCCGAAGTTGTATCATGGTTCCATGGCGTCGCTAGTGGGGCCACCCGTAAAGATCCGCCACCCGGAAGCGGGCGCGCTCGACCTCGCGACGATCATGCGGACGGTCGGCGACCCGGTTCGGCTGGCCATCGTTCGTGAGCTCCGCGACGGGCGCGAACGGGCGTGCGGCGACCTCCAGACCGCGCTCGGGATCCCGGCATCCACCGGCTCCTACCACCTCAGACTGCTGCGCGAGGCGGGCGTGACCCGCACCCGCGCCGAGGGCACGACGCGCTGGATCTCCTTGCGCCGCGATGACCTCGAGGCCCGCTTCCCCGGCCTCGTGGATGTCCTGACCCGCTCGTGAGCGTCGCAGTTGTCGGCGCCGGCATCGTCGGCTTGTCGGCGGCGTTCGCGCTCGTTGAGCGCGGCGTCGACGTGACCGTGTACGAGCGCGGCGAGCCGGGCGCGGCGCAGTCGGGCGGCGAGTCGCGGATCTTCCGCCACGCACACGACGACCCGCGGCTGGTCGCTCTCGCCGTCTCCGGCCGCGAGGTGTGGCGCGAGTGGGAGCAGCGCTTCGGGGTCGAGCTGGTCTCGGGTGACGGCTCGGCGCTGATCGGGCCGGCAGGAGCGCGGCGCGCCGCGCTGCTGCGCGAGGCCGGGCTGCCGGTCTCCGAGATCGCCACGCACGCGCTCGGGCCGGGGCCGGCGCTGCTCGACCCGGCCGCGGGCGTGATCCGCACCCGCGCGGCGGTGTCCGCGCTCGTCTCCGCGGTCGGCGATCGGCTCGTACGCGACGAGGTCGTCGCGGTCGGGTCCGACGGCACGGTCCGGTCCGGCGGCGGGATCGTGCAATACGACCGCGTGATCGTCTGCGCGGGACGCGACACCGCCGTCCTCGCCGGCCGGCTCGCGCTGCCCGTCGCGGTCACCACGCACGTCCGCCTCACGTTCCCGCTCCGCGACGGCGCTCCCGACCGTCTCCCCTGCCTCCAGGACAGCCGGTTCGGCACCTACGGCGACCCGCTCCCCGGCAACGACCGGTTCGCCATCGGCCTCGACGATGTCCCCGCGGACACGATCGCCTACGTCACCCGCGAGCTGCCGGGACTGATCCCGGAGCCGGTCGAGGCGCGCAGCTGCTTCGTGACCGAGCTGCCGTGGGGCGCCGACGGCATGGCGGCCTGGGAGAGCGACCGCGCGCGGTTCTTCGCCGGCGGCAACCTGTTCAAGCACGCCCCGTGGATCGGCCGCGCGCTGGCCGCCGACACGCTTCCTGAGCATCTCCGGCCGGATTCTCAGCTCGGACGAACTGCGGCTGGGTAGGGCTGCGGGGGAGCATTTCGTCGCAATCTCCGCGCGACCCTGCCTCCGTGCTACGAAACTCCCCTATAGCCAGCATTTCGTCGCACGGACGCACGGTTGGCGGACGATTGCTACGAAATGCTCCCTCGTCGCCCTACCCAGCCGCGGTAGACGCCGGCAGCGCCGCGGCCGCCGAGGAAATCCCGGCCCACGGATCGCCACGCTCTGAGAGGCGGTCGGGCACCTCGCGCAGCGACCACCGGCGCGGAGACAGCTCCGGGTCCGACAGCTCCTCCCACTCCAGCGGCGTCGCCACCGGCGCCCCCGGCTTGGCCCGCACCGCGTAGGCCGCCACCGCGGTCTGCGCGTACGTGTTGCGCGCCGCGTCCACCAAGACCCGCCCGCCGCGGCCTTCCTTGCGCCACGACGTCGTCAACGTGTCGGGGAGCCGCGCCGCGACCTCCTCGGCCAGCTCGCCGGCCACGGTGCGCACCGTGTCGGAATCCGGCCCGCGCCGCAGTGGCGCGACGACGTGGATCCCGCGCGAGCCCGAGGTCATCGCATATGGCGTCAGCCCGCGATCGCGCAGCAGGTCGCCGATCGCCAGCGCCCCCGCGCGGATCGCCTCGAAGTGCCCGTCGCCCTCGTCGGGCGGGTCGAAGTCGAACACGATCCGGTCCGGGCTGTCGGGCCGGTCGGCGCGGGCCGTCCACACGTGCGGGGTGACGCAGTTCTGGTTGGCGAGCCAGACGAGCGTCGCCGCCTCGCCGCCGACCACCTTGGTGATCTCGCCGCCTTTGCGGCGCGACACGGTCACGGTCCGCACCCAGTCCGGGGCGCCCTTCGGGATCGCCTGCTGGACCACGACGTCCTCGTCGATCCCGTTGTTCCAGCGCCACAGGTTCAGCGGCCGGTCGCGGGTGTGCTCGACCATCGCCGGCGCGACCGCCGCGTAGTACTCCGCGAGATCGAGCTTGGTGATCCCGTCCGCCGGGAACAGGACCTTGTCCGGATGGGAGATCCGCACGCTGCGGCGCCCTGCCCGGACTTCGGTGTCGGCCATCTACAAAGGCTGACGGATGACGGGGCGCTTGGCGGCGCCGGCCTCGTCGAGCCGGCGGACCGGCGTGTCATACGGCGCGTTCTGCGCCACCGACGGGTCCTCCTCCGCCTCGCGAAGGATCGACGCGACTGCCTCGGCGAACGCGTCGAGCGTCTCGCGCGTCTCGGTCTCGGTCGGCTCGATCAGCAGCGCCTCGTCGACGAGCAGCGGGAAGTAGACCGTCGGCGGGTGGAAGTCGTGGTCGAGCAGTCGCTTGGCGAGGTCGAACGTCCGGATACCGAGCGCTTTCTTCATCGGCCCGCCGGTGAGTACGAACTCGTGCATGCAGGTGCGGTTGAACGCCGCCGGGAGATGCTCGCCGCACAGATCGCGCAGCCGCGCCATCAGGTAGTTGGCATTCAGGACCGCCGTGTCGCTCGCCTCGGCGAGACCGTCGGCGCCGAGCGAGAGGATGTAGGCGTAGGAGCGCACGAAGACGCCGAAGTTGCCCTGGAAGCCGCGAACGCGGCCGATCGACTGTGGGCGATCGAAGTCCAGGTCGAAGCTCCCGTCCTGAAGCTGGACGACCTGCGGCCGCGGCAGGAACGGCTCGATCCGGTCCGAGACCGCGATCGGCCCGGCGCCCGGGCCGCCGCCGCCGTGCGGCTGCGTGAACGTCTTGTGCAGGTTGTAGTGGACGATGTCGAACCCCATGTCGCCCGGCCGCGCGCGGCCCATCACGGCGTTGAGGTTCGCGCCGTCGTAGTACAGCGTCGCCCCGGCGTCGTGCACGAGCTTCGCGATCTCGACGATGTTGCGATCGAACACGCCGAGCGTGTTCGGGTTGGTGAGCATCAGCGAGGCGACGTCGTCGCCGACGTGCGCGCGCAGGTCGTCGAGGTCGACGCCGCCGTCGGCGTCGGTGCCGAGCTTGACCACCTCGTAGCCGGCCATCGTCACGGTCGCCGGGTTGGTGCCGTGCGCGGTGTCGGGCGTCAGGACCTTGGTGCGCTGGTCGCCGCGGGACTCGTGGTAGGCCCGCGTCAGCAGCACGCCCGCCAGCTCGCCTTGCGAGCCGGCCGACGGCTGCAGTGAAACGTGCGGCAGGCCGGCGATCTCGGCCAGCGCACCCTGCAGCTCCCACATCAGCTGCAGCGCGCCCTGGGCGCGCTTCGGCGCCTGCAGCGGGTGCAGGCGAGCGTGGCCCGCAAAGGCCGCCACGCGCTCGTGCAGCTTCGGGTTGTGCTTCATCGTGCACGAGCCGAGCGGATAGAAGCCCTTGTCGACGTGGAAGTTGCGCGTCGAGAGCGTCGTGTAGTGACGCACGATCTCCGGCTCGGAGATCTCCGGCAGCTTCGGCGGCTCAGAGCGACGGAACTTCGCCGGCAGCGCGTCGTCGGCGCGCGAGACGTCCAGCTCGGGCGCGACGAACGCCCGGCGCCCCGGGACCGACTTCTCGAAGATCGTGGCGGTCACGCCGTCACCGCCTCCCGCTCGGCCGCGACCGCCGCGCCGAGCACCTCGACCAGCCGGTCGATGTCGGCCTTGGAACGCTGCTCGGTGAGCGCGACCAGCAGCCCGTCCTCGAACTCCGGGTAGTCGGCACCGAGCGGATAGCCGGGGTTGACCCCGTCCGCGGCGCAGCACTCGATCACGCGATCGACCGGCGCCGCCAGCCGCACCGCGAACTCACGCACCACCGGCTGCTCGTGCAGCAGATCGACACCGTCGATCCCGGCCAGCGCGTGGCGCGCGTACGCCGTGCGGTGCAGCAGCAGCTCGCCGAGGTCGACGATCCCGCCCTGCCCCAGCCACGACAGATAGACGATTCCGGCGAGCGCGTTCAGCGTCTGCGCGGTCGTGATGTTGTGCGTCGCCTTCTCGCGCCGGATGTGCTGCTCGCGCGTCTGCAGCGTGAGCACGAAGCCGCGCTTGCCGTCGACGTCGGTCGTCTCACCGGCGATCCGCCCCGGCATCCGCCGCAGGTACGCCTCCTGCGCGGCGAAGAAGCCGAACGACGGCCCGCCGTAGTCGAGCCGGTTGCCGAGCGGCTGGCCCTCCCCCACCGCGATGTCGACGTCGAAGTCGCCCGGCGGGCGCAGCACGCCCAGGGTGATCGCGTCGCACTGGACGACGAGCAGCGCGCCGGTCCCGCGTGCGATCGGCGCGAGCGCCTCGAGGTCCTCGACCGCGCCGAGGAAGTTCGGCTGCTGCAGGAACACCGCCGACACGTCGTCCCCAATCGCCTCGCGCAGCGCGTCGGCGTCGGTCACACCCGCGCTGAAGCCGACCTCCTCGATGGCCGTGCCGTAGCCCGCGGCGGTCGTACGCAGGGCCTCGCGCGAGTGCGGGTGCAGGCCCCGCGAGACCACGAACCGCCCGCGCTTGTTCTGCAACCGCGCCAGCCACCCCGCCGACGCGACCGCCGACGGCGCCTCGTACAGCGTGGCGTTCGAGACCGGCAGCCCGGTCAGCTCGCTGATCGCCGTCTGGTACTCGAACATCACCTGCAGCGTCCCCTGCGAGACCTCCGGCTGGTACGGCGTGTACGGGGTCAGGAACTCGGAGCGGGACAGCAGGGCGTCGACCAGTGACGGGACGTAATGGTCGTACATCCCGGCGCCGAGGAACGAGATCTCGTCCTCGGTCGAGACGTTGCGGCGCGCGAGGTCGCGCAGGTATGCGTACACCTCCTGCTCCGGCTTGCCCGGCGGCAGGTCGATCGCCCGGTCCAGCCGCACGTCCTCCGGGATGTCGGCGAACAGCTCGTCGATCGAGCCGGCGCCGATGGCCTTCAGCATCGCCTCCCGGTCGGCGTCGGTGGCGGAGGTGTAGCGACTCAACTGAGGCTGCCCTCGTACGCCTCGCGCTCGAGCAGCTCTTCCACCTCGGACGGCTCCGACAGCCGCACCTTCACCAGCCAGCCGTCGCCGTACGGGTCCTCGTTGATCTTCTCCGGCTCGTCGCCCAAGGCCTCATTGACCTCGACGATTTCGCCCGACAGCGGCGCCACTACGTCGGACACTGCCTTCACCGACTCGATCTCGGCGTACGGCTGGTCCTTGCTCACCGTCTTGCCGACCTCAGGCGGGTCGACGAACACGACCTCCCCCAGCTGGTCCTGCGCGTACCAGGTGATCCCGAATGTGGCGACATCGCCGGCGATGCGCGCCCAGTCGTGCTCAGGGTGGTACTTGAGGTCGTCGGGATAGCTCGCGTCGGCCACGTTCAGCGCTCCTTGGAGTACAGCGGCTTGGTTGCGACCTCGGCAGCACGGAGCTTGCCGCGGACGTCGATCTCGATCGGGGTGCCGGGCTCGGCCTTCTCGGGCGGCACGTAGGCCATCCCGATGCCGATGCCCAGGCAGGGCGACATGGTGCCGGAGGTGACCTCGCCGCCGCCCTCGACCGGGTTGCCCTGGCGGGCGATGCCCGGGCCGGTCATCTTGAACGGGACGAGCGTCTCTTCCGGGCCGGCCTCGCGGACGGCGCGCACGGCGTCGGCGCCGATGAAGCCGGTGTCCTCCTTGCAGCACCAGCCGAGGCCGGCCTCGATCGGCCCGCGCTCCTCCATCAGGTCGTTGCCGTACAGGTGGAAGCAGACCTCCAGGCGCAGCGTGTCGCGCGCGCCGAGGCCCGCCGGCATCGCACCGGCCTCTACGAGGGCATCCCAGATCGTGTGTGCGTACCCGGGCGCGATCAGGAGCTCGACGCCGTCCTCGCCCGTGTAGCCGGTCCCGCAGACCAGCACGCCGGGAGCGCCCGCGATGCTCATCCGAGCGGTGCGGAACCGCGCCGGCAGCCCGGCGTCGGCCATCCGAGCGACCATCTCGCGCGCCTCCGGGCCCTGCACGGCGAGCATCACGAAGTCCTTGAGGCGGTCGTGGACCTTGACGTCGTAGCCGCGCGCCTGCCGGCGCATCCAGGCGAGATCGCTCTCGTGATTGGAGGCGTTGGTGACCGTCAGGAAGCCGCTGCCGTGCCGGTAGGTGAAGAGGTCGTCGAGGACCCCGCCGTTCTCGCGGCACAACACCGAGTACTGGGCCCCGTCGGGCGCGATCTTGGTCACGTCATTGGACAGGACGCGCTGGAGGAACCGCTCGGCGTCGGGTCCCGTCGTCTCCACCTCGCCCATGTGGGAGACGTCGAACACGCCCGCGCGGGTACGAACGGCTACGTGCTCCTCTCGGATGCCCGCGTACTGGACCGGCATCTCCCAGCCGGCGAAGGGGACGAGCCGGGCCCCCGCCGCCACGTGGCGGTCGTACAGCGGGGTCCGCTTGAGCGTCTGCGCACCGGCGGCCATGCGAGGCCGGACCCTAGCAGCGCCACCGCCCGCTTCACGGCGGCCCTGTGCCTAGCCCTGCTCGCGCTCCTGGCGGGCTGCGGGAACGACGCGCCGGAGCCGGGAAACCTGCCCGACGCGCTCGGCTACATCCCGCGCGACGCGCATCTCGTGACGCTGATGCCGACCGACCTGGAAGGCGACCAGTGGCGGCGCTTCGGCCGCCTCGTCGAGCCGGAGCTGAAGGGGAGTGACTTCAGCACGGTGCGGGAGAACCTCGCGGCCTCGATCCCCGACGTGAACTTCGACACGCTCGAGCCGCTGCTCGGCAACACGCTGGTCGTTGCCGTGTTCGGGCAGCCCGAGAGCCTGCACGAGCTCGCCGTACTGCATACGCCCGACGCCGACGCGGCGGAGCACGTGGCCGAGGGGATCCGCAACGGCGACGCGATCGCCGACGGCGGCACGCTCGTCGTCGAGCTCGACGGCGGCAACCACGAGCTCGACACAGCGGTCGATCGCCACAGGGCCGGCACCGGCATGGACCCCGAGACGTTCGCGAGCCGGTTCGGAGACGGCGCCGACGACGATGCGCTCGTGCGCGTGCTCGCCGACGGCGAGCGGATCGTTCCCGGCGTCAAGTCCGCCGCCCCTCGAGCTCCGCCTGGACAGCGACGCGGTCAAGCTGCATGTACGGACGAGAGCCGGCGAGTCCCGGGAGCTGGAGCAGATCGTCAAGGCGCTCGCGGCCGGCGGCCTCCACCGATTCCCGGCGACCGGCACGCGGTACGGCCTCCTCGGCGACCGGCTCGTCGCCGAGGCCGATCCCGGACATCGCGCCAACCTCCACCTCGCGCCGCTCGGTACACCGACCGCCGACGTGCAGACGTCAGGCGACGTCGTCGATGGGGAGCTGACGATCCCGGTGCCGGGAGGGCTCTAGACCGTCGCGAGCGCGCGGCGCGTGTACGCGACGCACCAGGCGTCGACCACATCCGGGTCGAACTGCGTGCCGGCGCAGCGGCGGAGCTCGTCGAGCGCCTCTTCGCCCGTGCGCGGGGCACGGTACGGGCGGCCGGCGATCATCGCCGCGAACGCGTCGGCGACCGCCACGATGCGCGCACCGAGCGGAATCTGGTCGCCCGCGAGGGCGTCTGGGTAGCCGGCGCCGTCCCAGCGCTCGTGGCTGGAGCGGACGAGCGTCGCCACGCGGGCGAGCGCGGGCGCGGCGAGGATGATCCGCTCGCCGATCACCGTGTGGCGGCGGACGAAGCCCCACTCCTCGTCGGTCAGCGGACCCGGCTTGCCGAGGATGGCGTCCGGGATCGCGACCTTGCCGACGTCGTGCAGCTCACTGGCGTGACGGACGTTCTCGACCTCGTCGGTCGCGAGCCCGAGCGCCTCGGCGGTCGCGGCGGCCATCGCCACGACCTCGGAGTGCGTGCCCAGGCCCGGGTCGCGCTCGGCGAGTGCCCGCAGCAGGACGTCCTTGCTCTGGCGGCCCGCCGACATCCGGCCGGCGTGCTTGTTCGCGTACATCCGCTGGTCGGCTATCCGCAGCGCCTCGATGGGGTCCGACGCCTCGACAGGGAGCGCGATCGCACCGTGCGAGCAGCCGATCGAGAAGCCGTCACCGTGCTCGGACAGCGCCGCGGCGGCGCCCTGGACCATCGGGTCGCGCGACTCGCCGCCGATCTGGAACAGCGCGCAGAACTCGTCGCCGCCCATCCGGAACGCGTGGCCGCGGCCGTGCAGGAAGGCGGACAGGTTGCCGCCCAGGCGCACGAGCAGCGTGTCGCCCGCCGGGTGGCCGAAGGTGTCGTTGTATTGCTTGAAGCCGTCGAGGTCGAACAGCGCGAGCACGAGCGGGCGCTCGGCAGTGGCCTGCGGCGTCAGCTCGTCGAGCGCGCGGGCGAGCGCGCGGCGGTTCCCGAGGCCCGTGAGCGAGTCGGTCAGCGCCTCGTCGCGCGACGTGCGCAGCATCGCGACGTTCTCGCCGAACGTCAGCGTGGCGCGCGCCATGACGGCGATCAGCGAAGCGGCGGCGAGGCCGACGGCGAGCAGGTTCACGTGCGCGATGGCCCCGTACACGAGCAGACCGAGGCCGACCGCGCCGAAGGTCAGCGGCACGGCGATCACGCGCACGCGCTCCTCGGAGGGGCGGCGCTCGCGCGTCGGCACCGGCTGCCACGCAGCGGCGGCGATCAGCGCCAGGCCGCCCCACCAGCCGGCGTCGAACCAACCACCGGATTCGTAGACGCCCTGGGCGGTGCGCACGAGGTACAGGGAGTCGGCCAGCCAGAAGGTGGAGACGCCGAGCGCGAGCAGCATCCAGGTGCGGTCGAAGCGCCAGCCGGTGGTGGCGAGCGCGCCGACGGCGATGCCGAGCAGGACGAGGTCGAGCACCGGGTACGCGAGGCCGGTCGCGACGGCGAGCGGCGCGCCCGACACGTTGTCGAGCACGGTCTCGAACACGATCGCGGCGCTGAGGGCGGCGACGCCGAGCGCGGCGGCCAGACCGTCGACGAGCAGGCGTTTCGGGACCGCGCGGGCGCGGGAGCGCAGCAGGGCGAGCGAGCCGAGCAGCACGAGCGGCGGGAAGAGCAGGTAGCCGGCGTCGGCGAGCGACGGCAGCGGCGGGCTCGGGTCGGTCCACAGGACCGCCGTGTAGTAGATCTCGCCGAACGACCAGGCGAGCAGACCGCCGCCGATCAGGCTCCAGGCGAGGCGCTCTGGGCCGCTGACGAACTTCACGCGCGCGAGACAGACCAGCGACGCGATCACCAGCACGACGTCGTGCGCGAAGCGGGAGAACGCCGGCCCGACGTCCAAAGCCGGGACGAGCACCACGTGCAGCTCGTACAGCCCCATCCACACCGCGCAGGCGGCGAGAAGCAGGCGAAGCGGACGCGGAGCGATGGTCACGACCCCGTTATCGGCGCGAGGCGCCGAGTCCGTGAGGCCGAAATCCGGTGCTTTTACCGCGCTCTTACCGCAGGAACGGCGGAATATCGAGATCGTCGTCGCGGATCTCGAGCGACGAGCGCTGCCGCTCGTCGATCCGCGGGCCACGGTCGCGCGGGCCACGCTCCCGCTGCTCGCGCGCCGCGCGGATGCCACCACGGTCGAAGCCGGTGGCGATCACGGTGACGCGGATCTCGTCGGCCAGCGCGTCGTCGATGACGGCGCCGAAGATGATGTTCGCGTTCGAGTCGGCCGCCGAGTGGATGATCTCGGCCGCCTCGTTGACCTCGAACAGCCCGAGGTCCTTGCCGCCGGTGATGTTGAGCAGGATGCCGCTGGCGCCCTCGACGGACTCCTCCAGCAGCGGCGACGACACGGCCGCTTTGGCCGCCTCGGCGGCGCGCGACTCTCCGGTCGCCTGGCCGATGCCCATCAGGGCCGAGCCGGCGTCCTGCATGATCGTGCGCACGTCGGCGAAGTCGAGGTTGATCAGGCCGGGGATCGTGATCAGGTCGGTGATGCCCTGGACGCCCTGGCGCAGGACGTTGTCGGCCTCACGGAAGGCGTCGAGGATGCTCGTGCGGCGCTCGACGATGCTCAGCAGCCGCTCGTTCGGGATCACGATCAGCGTGTCGACCATCTCGCGCAGGCGATCGATGCCCTCCTGCGCCTGGCGCGCGCGCTGCGACCCCTCGAACTCGAACGGGCGGGTCACGACACCGACGGTCAGCGCGCCGATCTCGTTCTTGGCGATCTCCGCGATCACCGGCGCAGCGCCGGTGCCCGTGCCGCCGCCCTCGCCCGCGGTGACGAACACCATGTCCGCGCCCTTGAGCGCCTCCTTGATGTCGTCGCGCGACTCAGCCGCCGCGCCCTGCCCGATCTGCGGGTTCGCGCCCGCGCCGAGGCCCTTCGTCAGCTGGTGGCCGATGTTCAGCTTGATGTCGGCGTCCGTCATCTGGAGCGCCTGGTTGTCGGTGTTGCAGGCGATGAACTCGACGCCGGAGAGACCGGCATCGATCATCCGGTTCACGGCATTGGTTCCACCGCCGCCGACACCGACGACCTTGATCACTGCGAGATAGCTGCCAGCTTCCATGAGTGTTCCGTCCGGACCTCTACTTATAGTCGAGTGTTTCGGGGCACTCGTTCAGGGCCGCGGATTGTGGCACGTTACGGCGGTTTCCTCCCCGAAGTCAACGATCGGCAAGCGACGTTGCATAATGTCGACTCTCAAGTAGTAGTTGAGAGTTGCCCTATTCTCACCCTAAGGTTGAGCATCTTCATCCGGGGTGTTCTGCGGCACCGGGCCGAGACCTCCCGCGGCCACGCGACCGACCACGCGGAGGTCGAGATATGTCGCCCCGGCGGCGTCCGGCTCGGCCAGGACGCGGGCGGCCGCGGCCCACTTGTCGGCCGCGTCGTCGGGGGTTCCGAAGATCAGCGGCGGACCGTCTCGCAGGTCGAGGGTCAGGCCTTCGTCGCCCCACGTCAGTCGCTCGCTGCGCTCGAGCAGCGCCCGCGGTGCAGCGGCGGCGATGGCGAGTGCATCACGGGTGCGGTGATCGCTGACGCGACCGTCGGCCGGCGTCGCGCCGTGCCGAATCGACGGCAGGTCGTCGGCCGCATGGACGCCGTTGAGGACGATGCCGCCGCCCGAGACCGGGACGCGGCGGCCGTCGATGTCCAGCGCGGCGACGGGCTGGTGCTCGAGCACCTCGATCGACAGCTTGTGCGGGAAGTCGCTCTGGACCTTGAGACCGGCGACCGACGGATAGGACGCGACCGCCTCGTCGAGCACGCTCCGACGGACGTGCAGCGTGGTCATGTCCCGCGCCGCCGACTCGAGCGCGGCGCGGACGCGCTCCTGCTCGCTGGTGGTCGCCCCGATCACGTTCACCTGGGTCACGCGCGCGAAGGAGGAGTCCCGGAACCACATCCAGCCGCCCACGAGCAGCCCGGCGAGGACCACGACGGCGGCGAAGCCGCGCACGAACGCTCGGCGGCGAGTCACTGCGGGCGGCTTCGACGCGGCGGGCCGGACCCCTCCCGGCGGAATTTTCGGGCGCCGGCGCCGTCTTGGCCCCGTATGGAGCGCATCATCGCCGTCGCGCTCGCCGGTCCACTCGGCTACGTCGCCCCGAACCGCCGTATCGCGCTCATTTCCTACCTCGCGCTGTGGGCGGTTGTGCTGCCGATCCAGACGATCGTCGTGCACAACGAGAACCCCGACGACATCAACGCCGCCTATCCCGTGGTCAACGCGCTGATCCTCGCCGGCGTCGCGCTCAACCGCTCAGGAGCCGCCGCCCGAGGGCGTCGACGTTCCCGGCGCCGAGCGTGAGCAGCAGGTCGCCGTTGCGTAGCTCGGCGCGCAGCAAGCGCTCGGCGGAGTCGAAGTCCGGCAGCCACGCGACGCGACGACCGTCGGCGCTGTCGGCCGCCGCGGCCGCGACGAGCCGGCCGGTGACGCCCGGGAAGCCCTCGGCGCGCTCGCGGGCCGGGTAGACGTCGAGCACCACGACGAGGTCGGCCTGTGCGAGCGCAGCGCCGAACTCGCGGTACTGGTGGCGCGTGCGCGAGAACAGGTGCGGCTGGAAGATCGCGACGACGCGACGGGGGTCGAGCGTGCGCGCGGCGGCGATCGTGGCGCGCACCTCGGTCGGATGGTGGGCGTAGTCGTCGACGACGAGCGCGCCGCTCGGCGTGGTGCCGACGCGCTCGAAGCGGCGGCCGGCGCCGGTGAAGTCGGCGAGCGCTTGTGCCGCCTGGGCGATCTCCGCGCCCGCCAGCCGGCACGCGGCCAGGGCGGTCGCCGCATTCTGGGCGTTGTGCAGGCCCGGCACCTGCAGCGACACCGTCTCGCCGCCGAACCCGAAGTGCGACCCGCCCGGATCGAGCTCGACGTTCTCCGGCACCGCTGCGACGCCGGGAAACCGCTCGAGCCCAGGTCCGAGCACTACGGCCTCGGCCTTCGCGAGGAACTCCCGGAACGTCTCGTCGACGTCGCGCTGGGACGCGTAGGTCGCATGGTGGTCGAGCTCTGCGTTCGTGAGCACGGCGACCTTGGGAGTGAGCTTCAGCAGCGAGCGGTCGGACTCGTCGGCCTCGACGACCAGCCACTCCCCGGCGCCCCAACCGGCGTTGGACCCGGTCGACCGCACCTCGCCGCCGACTAGATACGCCGGATCCATCCTGCAGCCGCGCAGCGCGTGCACGAGCATGCTCGACGTCGTCGTCTTGCCGTGCGTGCCTGTGACCGCGATCGTCGGCCGCAGGCGGGTGATCTCGCCGAGCAGGTCAGCGCGGTGGAGCTCGCGCAGCCCTCGCTCTCGCGCCGCGACCCGCTCGGGGTTCTCCGGCGGGATCGCGCTCGAGACCACCACCTCGGCGCCGTCGGGGACGTTCGCCGCGTCGTGCCCCTCGCTGACGCTGATTCCGGCGTCGCGCAGATACGGCGAGTCGGCCGCGCGATCCGAGCCGCTCACCTCGGCGCCGAGCGCGCGCGCGACGCGCGCGAGCCCACTCATCCCCGCGCCACCGATGCCCACGAAGTGCAGGCGGCGGCCGACCCATGGCGTGGCGGTGCTCACGCCGCGCCACCCTAGATGATCGATTGCGCTACCAGGTGCCGTCGTCGCGGCAGGCGCCGTGACCGGCGGGGTCGCACGTGCGCTCGGTGCTGGTGAGCGTGTGCGCGACGGTGAACTGCACGTCCGACTTGGAGTCCACCGACAGCGTGTAGCCGTCGTCGTCCGCGGCGGCGACATCGAGTCCGGCCGCCTCGGCAAGCGAAGGCTCGATCTTCACCAGCGCCGCGACGTCGGCGCCCGTGAAGGTGTTGTGGTCCTGGTGGAAGACCTCGATCGCCCCAACGGCGACGGTGACGGCGGACTTGGCGTCCGCGTCCTGCGCCTTGTCACGCTGGTTCATGAACAGCGGGATGGCGGTCGCCGAAAGAACGGCGACGATGAGCAGGACGACAAGGATCTCGATCATGGTGAAGCCCCGCTCGCCGTTCCTTGGCATGGGGTAAGTAACGGATTGTGGAGCGTTTGGCTTGAGCGTTTCCTTAGGTGGTTTGGACGCCGCCGGCCGCTTCCAGGACTTCGCGAGCGATCGCGCGCGCGGCGTCGGGCCGCGCGAGCTTCGCCGCCGCGGTCGTCATCGCCCGCCGTCGCGGCTCGTCGTCGACCAGCGCGTCGACCTGCGCGCGGAGGTTCTCGGCCGTCAGGTCGGCGTCCTGTAGGACCGTCGCGGCGCCGTTCTGCGCCATCCAGCGGGCGTTGGCGTCCTGGTGGTTGCCGGACGCGTGCGGATACGGGATCAGCACCGACGGCAGGCCGTACTGGGCGAGCTCGAACACCGACCCGCCGGCGCGGGCGACGGCGATGTCGGCCGCCGCGAGCGCGGTGCCGAACGGGACAACGTAGTCGCGCAGGACGTAGTGGTCTCCCGGCGCCGTGAGCGTCGGGAAATCGCGCCGCCCGGCCACGTGCAGGATCCGGTACGGGGCGTCGGCGAACGCCTTCACCGCGGTCTCGTTGATCGAGCGCGCACCGAGCGAGCCGCCGAACACGAGCACGGTCACCTCCCCGGGCGCGAGCCCGAACTCCGCGCGGGCCTGGTCGCGGTCAGTGACTGTCGGAGGCACCGGGCGGCCGGTGAGCAGGTAGCGCTCGCCGTCGCGGCCGTCGATCGGGAACGCGAGGCAGACGCGTCGCGCTCTCGCGGCCAGCAAGCGGTTGGTCAGCCCGAGGTGCGAGTCGGCCTCGGTGAGCACAAGCGGCGTGCCGCGCAACACCGCGGCCATCCCGACCGGCCCGGCGACGTATCCGCCGCCGCCGAGCACCGCGTCGGCGCGGTGGCGGCGCAGGAGCCGGGCGGCGGAGCCGAGCGCCACCGCCGACTTGACGACCGCGCGCACGGCCTTCAGCGGGTTGGAGCGCGAGATGCCCTCGACGTTGAGGCGGTCGAGCTCGTAGCCGGCCGCCGGCACGAGCTCGGCCTCGGCCCGCTCCCCGCCCGCGAAGCGGACGTCGGCGCCCTCAGCCCGCAGCGCGTCGGCGACCGCGATCGCCGGAACGACGTGGCCGGCCGTCCCGCCCGCCGCGATCACGACTCGAAGTCCGCTCACGGCCCCCCTCCACGGCTCGCAGGTGTGCAGAGCCGCCGCTCGCCACGTTCAGCAGCAGCCCCATCGCGCACAACATCACGATCAGCGACGTCGAGCCCGACGAGATGAACGGCAGCGGCACGCCGGTGAGCGGCGCGAGTCCGAGGACGGCGTAGACGTTGAGCAGCGCTTGGCACAGGATCAAGCTGGTGAGGCCGCCGGCGAGCAACTTCGCATAGGCGCCCTTCGCGTTGCGGGCGGTCCGCAGCCCCGCGTACCCGATCATGCCGTAGAGGCACAGGAGCGCGCTGACTCCCGCCAGGCCCAGCTCCTCCCCGATGACCGCGAGGATGAAGTCCGTGTGGGCCTCGGGCAGGTAGAAGATCTTCTGCACCGACTGGCCGGGACCGACGCCGAACAGCCCTCCCGACCCGATCGCGATCTGGCCCTGGACGGCCTGAAAGCCCGAGCCGGAGGCGTCCGCCCACGGATGCAGGAACGTGGTCAGGCGCGAGGTCCGCTCCGGGTCGAGCAGCGCGTAGCAGAGGATGAAGAACGCGCCGACGCCCGCCACCAGCCCGAGCTGGCGCAGCGGGATGCCGGCGGCGACCAGCATCGCGGCGAGCGTGAAGCAGATCACCAGCGCGGTTCCGAGGTCGGGCTGCGCGAGGATCAGCAACACCGCCGCGCCGCCGACACCGAGGATCGGCCCCGACACGCCCCGCAGGCTGCGCGCCATCTTCGGCCGCGCGCCGAGCACCACCGCGCAATGCAACACGAGCGCGAGCTTCATCACCTCGGATGGCTGGAAGACCAGCGGACCGGCGCCCAGCCAGCGGCGGGCGCCGTTGATCCTGAGGCCGATCCCCGGCAGCAGGACCGCGACCAGCAGCACGAACGCGATCAGCAGCAGGATCGGCGAGTAGCGGCGCGCCGCGCCGAGACCGTGCTTGGAGAGCACGTGCATCGCGGCAAGGCCGACCGCCCCGTAGGCGAGGTACTTGACCAGGTAGGCGGTCCCGTCGCCCTGGCCCTGGAGCAGCGTCCGCGCCGACGAAGCCGAATAGACCATCACGGCGCCGCCCGCAAGCAGGCAGAAAGTCGCCGTCAGCAGGAGCCTGTGCTCGAGTGGCTGCGGCTTCTTCGCCCGCGCGGACCTGGCCATCAAACCTGGCTTCGACGCCAGGCCTTATCCCCCTCTCAAATCAGCGACGAGTGTCCGGAAGAGCTCACCGCGCTGCTCGAAGGAGCGGTACTGGTCGTACGAGGCGCAGGCCGGCGACAGCAGCACGACGTCGCGCGGGCGGGCGGCGGCGCGCGCGGCGGCGAAGGCGGTCTCGAGGTCGCCGGCGTCATGGAGCGGGACGCCGGTGGCTTGAAGTGCCTCTCGCAGCTCGGCTGCGGTCTCCCCGATCAGGTAGGCGGCTTTAGCGTGCTCGACAAGTGGGAGTCTGAGCGGCGAGTAGTCGCTGCCCTTGCCGCGGCCGCCGAGGATCGCGTGCACGGTGTTGGCCGGGAACGACTCGATCGCGACGACCGCCGAGGCGACGTTGGTGGCCTTCGAGTCGTTGACGTAGAGCACGTCGTCGACGCGGGCGATCTCCTCCATCCGGTGCGCGACCCCGGCGAAGCTCGCGAGCCCGGACCGCACCGCGTCGGCGGGGACGCCGCGCGCCAGGCACACCGCCGCCGTGGCCATCGCGTTCTCACGGTTGTGCGCGCCGCGCAGCCGAATCGCGTGGGCGTCCATCAACGGCTCACGGCGCCACCACAGCTGCCCGTCGCGGTACTCGACGTCGCCACCCGGTCCGAACGTGACTCGCTGCGCCTCGCCGCCCAGGTCGGGGACGAGGTCGGCGGGCGCGATCGCGAGCGCCTCCGGCGGTTGGTTGGCGAACGCACGCAGCTTCGCCGCCCGGTACGCGTCGAACGAGCCATGCCGATCGAGGTGATCCTCGGCGAGGTTGAGCAGCACCGCGGCGTCGGGCGCGAGCGCCTCGGTGTCCTCGAGCTGGAACGACGACGCCTCGCACACGATGGTCGCGTCAGCGGCGAGCGTGCCGGGCAGGCTCGTCAGCGCCGTGCCGACGTTCCCCGCCACGACGACATGCTGCTTCGCCTCGCGGTACACGTGGCCGATCGCCTCGACGGTCGTCGTCTTCCCGTTCGAACCGGTGACGACCACGAACTCGTTCCCGAGCAGCCGCCAGCCGATCTCGAGCTCGCCGATCACACGCAGGCCCTGGCGCGTCGCGGCCGCGATCACGGGCGCCTGATGCGGCACGCCGGGACTCTTGACGATCGTCGACGCCGCCGCGAGCAGGTCTACCCCCTCCGTCGGCGCATGCACGGGGATCCCCGCCGTCGCCAGCTCGGCCCTGACGTCGTGGCTGACCGGCCCCGCATCGCACCCGACCACCTCGCCCCCACGCGCCCGCAGGGCCTTGGCGGCAGCGACACCCGAGCGGGCAAGCCCCACGACCAGGAACGGCCCGGGTGGCAGTGGCGGACGCGGGATCACGCCAGCGCATTCAAGCGCCCGGGCCGGTCGGCGCCGCCCGCGCTCGATCGATGGTCTCCGCGCGGCGCGATCTGCGCCGTCGACCTGCTCGGTCCCGGCGAGGGCTGCGCCGCCGACCCGCTCGGTCCCCGGCGCGGTCCGCGCCGCCGGCCAACTTCGGCATTAAGGGAGGCGGGATCGGCCGGGTTGGCCGATCGGTGTCGAGTTTTCGTCGCTATGCGACGAAAAGACGACACCAACCCGCCTGGCAGCCTTGGTGTCGGATTTGGGGTCGGTATGCGACCCAAAGACGACACCGCGGAGGTCTGTGTCGGCTTGATAACCGCATGGTTGTCAAACCGGCACCAACCGCGCCACCGCGCGGCCGACCTCACCGCCGCCATACCCAGCCGCAGTTCGCCGGCGCCGAGACGCGCCTTGAGAGACGCGCATGAAGAGACGCGCCTCAAGAGACGCGCCTCAAGAGACGCCCGAGTACGGCGCGCCGAGCGGCGCGCGACGGTCAGGGCGCCTCGGCCACCTCCGGACGCACGCGCGCCGCCGGGTCGGCTCGGCCGCACTCGAACTCGAGCCCCTCCTTCTCGAGCCGGCGGCGGACCGCCGACGGGTCGCCGAGCGCGGTCCCGCCGACCGTCCCATCCGACTTGAGCACGCGGTGCGAGCCCAGGGTCTGCTCGCGGATGAACCGCTGGTTGAGCGCGCGAGCGTGCTGGTCGGTGCCGCCGGCCGCTCGCGCCACGTCGCCGTAGCTCATCCAGCTGCCCTTCGGGATCGCGGCGACGACCGCGCGCATCTGATCGAGATCCATTGGTATGTCCTCCTCTCGTGACCATGCAGGCGGGCGACGCTACGGCCGGGGCGCCGGGTTCTGGCCCGGCGCGCGTGAATTGGCACACAATTGGAACGGACTCGTCGCAGACTGTGCGAGATGCGTGATTCTGCTCGATTGCAACAAATCTGCGCAAGCTCGTGCATCTCGTCCAAGCTTCTGGCATGCTCCCGCCGACATGACCCGCATCGCCTTCATCGGAGCCGGCAGCGTCGAGTTCACGCGTGACCTGCTGGGTGACCTGCTCGGCTTCCGCGAGCTGGGCGACGTGGAGGTCGCGCTCCACGACATCGACGCCGAGCGCTTGGAGACGGGCGCGGCGATGGCGCGCTGGACCGCCGAGCAGCTCGACGCGACGCCAAAGATCTCAACGCACGCGGACCGGCGCGCAGCGCTGGACGGAGCCGACTTTGCGATCAACATGATCCAGGTCGGGGGCCACGCGGCGACCGTCACGGACTTCGAGATCCCTGCCCGCCACGGCCTGCGCCAGACGATCGGCGACACGCTCGGCATCGGCGGGATCTTCCGCGCGCTGCGCACGATCCCCGTGATGCTCGGGATCGGGCGGGACATGGCCGACCTCTGCCCCGACGCGTGGCTGCTCAACTACACGAACCCGATGGCCATGCTGTGTCAGGCGTACGCGCACGGGTCGCCGCACACGCAGATCGTCGGTCTCTGCCACTCGGTCCAGCACACGACCCGGCGCCTCGCCGAGCTGACGCAGATCCCCTTCGAGGAGGTCACCTTCGTCGGCGCCGGCGTCAACCACCAGGCGTTCATCCTGCGCTTCGAGCGCGACGGCGAGGACCTCTATCCGAAGCTCGACGCGGCGATCGCGAACAACCCTGAGCTCCAGAGGACCGTTCGGGTCGAGCTCTACAAGCGCTTCGGCTACTTCCCCACCGAGTCCAGCGAGCACTCGGCCGAGTACCTGCCGTGGCTGATGCACGACGACGCGGCGCTCGAGCACTTCCGCATCCCGGTCGGGGAGTACGTCCGGCGCAGCGAAGAAAACCTCGAGTTGTACGAGGAGCTCAAGACCGCCCTGCATAAAGGCGGCGGCTTCGAGATCGAGCGCAGCCTCGAATATGCGCCGCTCATCATCCGCGCGATGACGACCGGGGAGCCGGAGGTGATCTACGGCAACGTCCGCAACGACGGGCTGATCGACAACCTCCCGGACGGGGCCTGCGTCGAAGTCCCGTGCGTGGTCGACCGGACCGGGGTGCGACCAACGCGCGTCGGCGCGTTGCCGGCCCAGTGCGCGGCGCTCAACCACACGTTCCTGAACGTCGTCGAGCTCACCGTGCGGGCAGCGCTGGAGGAGGACCGCGAGCTGGTCCACCAAGCCGCGCTGCTGGACCCCAACGCGTCGGCGTCGCTCGATCTGGAGACGATCCACACGGTCTGCGACGAGCTGCTGGCCGCCCACGGCGACGCGCTCGCCCCCGGTCTGCGCGGCTGATGGACCTGCTCGTCGTTGGCGACGCGAACGCCGACCTTGTCCTGCGCGGCGGCGACATCGTGCCGAGGTTCGGCCAGCGCGAGCAACTCGTCGACCACGCGGAGCTCGTGCTCGGCGGCTCGGGAGCGATCCTCGCCGCCGGCGCCGCCAAGCTCGGCCTCGACGTCGCGATGGTCGCCTGCGTCGGCGACGACCCGCTCGGCCGCCTGATCCGCGACGAGCTCGCCGCCGCGGGCGTGGACGTCGCTGCGGTGAGAGTCGTGGACGCCGCCACCGGCGTGAGCGTCGGGCTGCTGCGGGAGGATGATCGCTCGATGCTGACCGCCACCGGCGCGCTGGCGCACCTGCGCACCGAGGATGTACCGGACGCGATGCTCGCGCACGCCCGGCACGTCCACGTCGCCTCGCCGTTCCTGCAGGACGGCCTTGCGCCCGGGCTGCGAGGGCTGACGGGGCGGGTGGGCGGCACCACCTCGCTCGACCCCGGCTGGGATCCGCGCGAGCGCTGGGACGTCCCCGTCGACGCGTTCGACATCTTGCTGCCCAACGCCGAAGAGGCGCTGCGGCTGGCCGGCCTCCAGGACGGCGACGTCGACGCGGCGGCGCACACGCTGGCCGCACGCGGACCGCTCGTCGTCGTCAAGCTCGGGGCGGACGGAGCGCTGGCCGTTCGGGGCGGCGAGACGATGCGGGTCCCGGCGCCGCGCATCGACGTGGTGGACAGCACCGGCGCGGGGGACTCGTTCGACGCGGGCTTTCTCGCGGCGTGGTTGGACCGAGAGGTGGCGGGCGGAGAGGTCGCGGGCGCAGACGCGCTCGAGGCGGCGCTGACGCTCGCGTGCGCGTGCGGTGCGCTCAGCACGCGTCGCGCCGGCGGCACTGCCGCGCAGCCGACGCTCGACGAGGCCCGCGCGCTCGCATGATCGCCTTCGTCGCCGCATCGCCGTCGATCGACCGCCAGCACGAGATCCAGGCGCTAGAGGTGGGAACCATCCACCGGCCGCACCGGGTCGTGGCGGTGCCCGGCGGCAAGGCGCTCAACGCGGCCCGCGCGGCGAACAGCCTCGGCGGCGAGGTCCACGCCATCGCGCTGCTCGGCGGTCACGCCGGCCGCTGGGTCGCCGATGCCTTGTCCGCGGAGGGCATCGCGCTCGACCAGGTCGAGGGCCCGGGCGAGACCCGGATGGCGCTGAGCGTCGCCGCCGACGGTCCGCTGACGGAGTTCTACGAGCCCGCGCCGGAGATCGGCGACGGCCACTGGGCGGCGCTCGAAGAGGTCGTGGAGCGGGTCGCCCACCACGCTCGCTGGGTCGCGATCTCCGGCTCGCTGCCGCCGGGAGCACCCACCGACGCCTACCGCCGCCTCGCCGCCGTCGCCCATCAGGGCGGAGCCAGGGTCGCCCTCGACGCGCGCGACAACGGCCTCTCGGAAGGCCTGCGCGCCAGCCCCGACTTCGTCAAGGTCAACCAGAGCGAGGCGGCCGCGCTCGGGATCGAGACCGCCCAGGAGCTGCTGCTCGCGGCCGGCGGCGGCGACCGCGCAGCCGCGATCACCCACGGCGCCGACGGGCTCGAGCTCGCCACCGCCGACGGCGCGGTCATGCGCGCCACGCCGCCCGCGATCGGCCGATACCCGGTCGGCAGCGGCGACGCCACGCTGGGCGGCTTCCTCACCGCGCTCGACGTCGGCGGTGACTGGCGCGCGGCGCTCGCGCTCGCCATCGGTGCCGCGGCCGCCAACGCCGAGGTGCCGGGCGCGGGTCGCCTCGACGGCGCGCGTGCCGCCGCACTAGCCCGAGACGTGCGTGTGATCGACGTGTAGCGCCGCGCCGGAGGCCGGATCGAACAGGTGCAGCTCGCGATGGTCGACCGCGAGCGTCAGCCGCTCTCCGGACCGCACTGAGACACGACCCCGCAGCCGCGCCGAGAAGCGCGCGACGCGGTCGTCGGCGAAGAGGTGCCCCTCGTCGACGTCGTCGACCGCGGCCTTGACCGCGTCGGCCTCGACCGGCGGGGCGTCGACGCGGAACGTCACCACCGCCTCATCCCCCAGCTCCTCGACGAGCTCGGCGACGACCGCGATCCGCGACAGCTCGGGATCGGTCCGCGGCCCGTCGAGCTCGAACGCGCTCGGCCGCAGACCGAGGACCACGTCGCCCGTCGGCACGCGACCGACCAGTGGGAGCGAGAACCCGGCGAAGACGACGCGGTCACCGTCCACACGAGCGCCCACCAGATTCATCGGTGGCGACCCGATGAACGCGGCCACGAACAGGTTCACCGGCCGCCGGAACAGCTCCGGGGGCACGTCGAACTGCTGGAGCACGCCGTCGCGCAGGACCGCCACGCGCTGGCCGAGTGTCATCGCCTCGATCTGGTCGTGCGTCACGTAGACCGTGGTCACGCCGAGCCGCTCATGGAGTCGCGCGAGCTCGGCACGCATCGTGGTGCGCAGCTTTGCGTCCAAGTTCGAAAGCGGCTCGTCGAGCAGGAACGCGGCCGGCTCGCGCACCAGCGCCCGGCCCATCGCGACGCGCTGGCGCTGCCCGCCGGAGAGCTGCGCCGGACGCCGATCCATCAGCGCCTCGAGACCGAGCAGCGACGCCATGGCGCCCACTCGCGAGTCGATCTCCGCGCGCGGCGTCCGCCGCTGGCGCAGCCCGAACGCCAGGTTCTCGCGCACCGACTTGTGCGGGTACAGCGCGTAGTTCTGGAACACCATCGCGATGTCGCGATCCGGCGGCGCGACCGTCGTCACGTCGCGCTCACCGATCCGGACCGTCCCCGCGGTCACCTTCTCCAGACCGGCGACCATCCGCAGGAGCGTGGACTTCCCGCACCCGGACGGCCCGACCAGCACGACGAACTCGCCCGGCAGGACCTCCAGCGTCACGTCGTCGACCGCGACGACGCCGCCGTCGTAGACCTTGGTCACCCGCTCCAGCGAGATCGGGCTCGCGCTCATCCCTTGACCGCCGTCGACGTCAGTGAGCGGATGAACGTGCGCTGCGCGAGCAGGAACGCGAGCACGATCGGCAGAGTCACGAGCACGTTGCCCGCCATGACGGCCGACCAGTGCGTGCGATGCGCGCCCTGGTAGGTGGCGAGGCCCAGCTGCACGGTGTACTTCGTGTCGCTGTTGATCGCGATCAGCGGCCACGTGAGGTCGTTCCACACCGACAGCAGTGTCAAGACCGCCACGGTGGCCAAAGCAGGCCGCGCCAGCGGCAGCACGACCTTGCCGAGGATGGCCAGCCGCGAGCAGCCGTCGATCCACGCGGCCTCCTCGATCTCGCGCGGCAGCGACACGAAGAACTGCCGCAGCAGGAACACGCCGAACGGCGTCACCAGCGACGGCAGGATCAGCGCGCCGAGGCTGTCGATCAGCCCGAGATGCTTGAAGATCAGGAACGTCGGGATCATCGTCAGCTGGAACGGGATCACCAGCGTCGCGAGCATCACCGCCAGCAGCACGCGCGAGCCGCGGAAGTGCATCCGTGCGAACGCGTAGCCGGCCAGCGAGCAGAACACGAGGTTCGAGAACACCGTGACGCTCGCAACGATCGTCGAGTTCAGGAACCAGCGGCCGAACTTGCCGGTCGCGAAGACGTAGTCGTATCCGTCGAAGTGGATGCCGTCGGGGATGATCGTCGGCGGGAACCGGTTGATCTCCGCGTCGGTCATGAACGACGACACGATCAGCCACAGCAACGGCAGCGCGAACAGCAGCGCCATCGGCGCCAGCACGAGATGCCACGCCGACGGCCGCCTCATGCCAACCGCGCCTCGCGCCGCCGCTGGTAGGCACCCCACGCCAGGGCGACGACGAACAGCCCGAACGCCAGGACATACGCGGCCGCCGCGCCGTAGCCGGCGTTGAAGAACTCGAACGCCTGCTGCCACACGTACAGCACGACCACCGTCGTCGACTGCAACGGCCCGCCGCGCGTGGTCACGAACACGAGGTCGAACAGCTGCAGCGACTCGAACGTCTGCCACACGAGCAGGAAGATCGTGACCGGACGCAGCGCCGGGAGCACCACGTGCAGGAACACGCCCCTACGCCGCGCGCCGTCGATCGACGCCGCTTCCACCAGCTCGCGCGGGATGTCCTGCAACGCGGCGAGGAAGATGATCACGCAGAAGCCGACACCGCTCCACAGCCCGATCGCGACCAGCACCCACAAGGCCTGCCCGGGGTCGGCCAGGAAGCCCTGCGGCGCGATCCCGACCTTGTCGAGCACCGCGTTCGCGACGCCGAACTGCGCGTCGAACACGAACGAGAACAGCACGCCCTGCGCGGTCGCCGACATGATGTACGGGACGAACACCAGCGTCCGGTAGAAGCCGATGAACCGGATGGAGCGGTTGAGCAGCAGCGCGATCCCGAGCCCACCGCCGATGCTCAGCGGCACGAACGCCGCCGTGTACAGCAGCGTGTGCTGCACCGCGCCGCGGAACGTCGGGTCGTCGGCCAGCCGTTTGTAGTTGTCGATCCCGACCCACGTGCTCGGCGTCACCAGGTCGGACTTCTGAAAGCTCAGCAGCAACGCCCAGCCCATCGGGACCAGGCTCAGCCCGAGGATGATCACGACGGCCGGGGCGACCCACAGCCAGGCCGTCGGTGTGTCGCCGAAGGCCCGCTGCAGGCGCGACGGTGAGCGCTCAACCGCCGCCGGCAAGAACGGCCTCGCTGGCCTGCACCGCCTGATTCAACGCGTCCTCGGACGAGGAGCGCTTGAGCAGCACCGCGACGAGCGACTGGCCGACGGCCTCGGAGACTCTCGGGTACGAGGGGTTGGCCGGCTTCACGCGAGCGCCGTCGAGGCCGTTGAGGAAGACCGACAGGCCGGGGACGTCCTTTTGGTACTTGATCCACTCCGGCTGCTCGGCCGTGCCCTTGCGCAGCGGCAGCGAGCCGGCCTTGGTGACCCACTTGGCGTCCTGCTCGGGCGAGTTGAGCCACTGCACGAACGTCACCGCGGCGTCCGAGCGTGCCTTGCCGTTGTCGAAGATCGTCCACGTGTCGGGAGCCGAGATCGTCAGCGGCTCTCCGCCGAACGTCGGCAGCGGGGCGACGCCGAAGTCGTCCTTGGCGTCGATGAAGTCGGGCAGCTGCCACGGGCCGGTCACGACCATGCCGATCTTGCCGTTGTTGAACAGCTGGTAGGTCTGGTCGCTGTCGGGCTTGGTGTCGACGTACACCGATCCGTCCTGCGCGAGCCGATCGACCACGTCGAACGCCTGCTGCCCGGGCTGGCCGCCGAAGCCGACTTTGCCGTCGTCGGTGATGATGTCGCCGCCCCCCTGCCACACGGGCGGCCAGATGCGCCACACGGTGTCCTCATCGCCGACGGCGGGCCACGCGGTCCCGAAACGGCCCTTCGAGCGGTCGGTCAGCGCCTTGGAGGTGGCGGCGAACTGGTCCCACGTCCATCCGCCGTCCGGCGGCAGGTCCACGCCCGCGTCCTTGAACGCCTGCTTGTTGTAGACGACCGCGAGATCGTCAACGAGCGCGGGCAGCGCGCGTACGCGGTCGTTGACCATCGTGGCGTCACGCGCCGGCGTGTAGTAGTCGTCCCAGCCGAAGCCGGGCGCGTTCACCTTGTCCGTCAGGTCCATCACCTTGTCCGAGCGCGCGAGGTTCGCGAGGTCGGACCCGAAGATGTAGGCGATGTCCGGGTAGTCACCGGACGCGAGCGCCGTCGTGATCTTCTGGCGCATCTGGTCGGCCACGACGCCGCCGGTGGTCGCCTTGATCTGGATGTCCTTGTGGGTGCGGTTGAACTCGTCGGCGAGCTGTCCGAGCACCTTGCCCGCGATGTCGTTCTGGCCGTGCCACATCGTGATCTGGACCGGCTCACCCGGCTTGGCTGCCGAATCGTCCCCCGAGCCCCCGCAGCCGGAAGCGACGAGCAGGACGGCGACGAGCGCCGCGGTCAGGACCTTCATTGCGGGACCTCCGTGCTGGTGAGGACGACCGACCGAGTGAGGTTGCGAGGCTTGTCCGGGTCCAGGCCCGCAGCCTCCGCCAGGGCGAGCGCGGTGCGCTGGGCGAGGACGAGCGACGCGAGCGGGTCGAGCTCCGGTGCCACGGCGGTCCCGCCGGCCGCCACCACGCTCTCGCGCACGCCGTCGGCGGGCGCGCCCATGAACCAGACCGCTGCGCCCGGTCCGGCGATGCTGATCGGCCCGTGGCGGTACTCGAAGACCGGGTAGGCCTCGGTCCACGCCTGTGCCGCCTCGCGCAGCTTCAGCGCGGCCTCGTAGGCGAGCCCGACCGTCCACCCGCGGCCGAGGAAGGCCCACCGGTCGGCGGCACCCGGCTCGACCGGCAGTGGGAGCTCGAGCGCGCGCTCCGCGTCGCTCGCCGCCGGCTCGACGTCGACTCCCTCGTGGGCGCGGAGCAGGGTCAGCGCGGTGGTCGCGAAGCGGGTCTGCACGACCGACTGCTCGTCGGCGAAGTCGAGCACCACGACCTCGTCGGCCGCGTCGGCGACCGGCGTCCCCGCGACCGCCGTGATCGCCACGGTACGGGCGCCGTTCGTGCGGCCCAGCGCGTGAGCGACCTCGGTCGTCGTGCCCGATCGCGACAGCGCGACGACGACGTCGTAGGCGCGGCCGCGGGGCAGCTCGGAGGCGGCGAACGCGTCTGTCCGACCGTGTCCGCAACCTTCGCGCAGCGCCGCCCACGCCTGCGCCATGTACAGCGAGGTCCCGCAACCGATCACGCAGACGTCGAGCCCGGGTGCCGGCAGCGCGTCGGGGGCGAGGTCGCCCGCCCGCCGCCACAGCCGGGGCTGGCTCGCGACCTCATCGGCCGTGATGCTCATTTCTGCACGGTATCCGGCAACACGAGCATAATCAAGCATCTCGATGCCGGGTAGAGTGCGCGCGTGAGCAAGACCGAGCGATTGGGCCGCATTCTCGAGCTGCTCGCGCGCGACGGCGCGGTCACGGTCTCCGTGCTTGCCGGCGAGCTCGGCGTCAGCGAGGCCACGGTCCGCCGCGACCTCCAGGCGCTGGGAGACCAGCGACTGCTCGAACGATCGCACGGCGGCGCGGTCGCGCACGGCACTGCGCACGAGCTGCCGGTGCGTTACCGCACCGGCAGGAGCGACGAGAAGCGGCGTATCGCGCAGGCCGCCGCCGCGCTCGTCACCGACGGGATGGCGGTCGGCCTCACCGGCGGCACGACGACGACCGAGGTCGCGCGGATGCTCGTGCTCCGGCAGGGCCTGACCGTCGTCACCAACGCGCTGAACATCGCGGTCGAGCTCGCCGTCCGCCCCGACCTGAAGCTGATCGTCGCGGGCGGCGTCGCGCGCGCCACGTCGTACGAGCTCGTCGGATCGCTCGCCGACGCCACCCTGCGCAGCGTGTACGTCGACATCGCGTTCGTGGGCGTCGACGGCGTCGACGCCGAGCGCGGGCTGACGACGCAGAACGAGGTCGAGGCCGCCACCAACCGTGTGCTGATGGACCGCGCGGAGCGGACCGTCGTGGTCGCCGACGCGACCAAGCTCGGCCGCGTCGCGTTCGCGGAGATCGCCGGCATCGACCGCGCGCACCAGCTGATCACCAACGGCGGCGGCGACGCCGAGCAGCTCGAGCGGCTGAAGGCGGCGGGGCTCGCGGTCACGACCGTCTGAGCAACCTCGGTTGACAGTGCGGTGTGTGTCAACTACGGTTGACGGATGCTGGATCTCGACGTCCCCCGCGACCCCGCCGACGGCCTCGCTGGCGTGGTCGCGCTCCGCCGCCTCGCCGACCAACTCGAGGACGCGATGGTCGCCCAGGCGTTGCGCGACGGCTGGACCTGGGCGCTCGTCGCCGAGGCGCTCGGCGTGTCCCGGCAGGCGGTGCACAAGAAGCACGCCAAGCGGCTCAAGGAGTTCTGATGTTCGAACGGTTCACCCGCGACGCCCGCCAGGTCGTCCGCTCCGCCGAGACACTGGCCGCCGGCCTGGGCAGCCCGACCACGGAGGCCGAGCACCTGCTGCTCGCGCTCGCCGACTGCCAGCCCGTCCTGTCCGACGTCGGGCTCGACCACGACGGCGTGCTCGCCGCGCTCACGGCCGAGCGCGACCGCAGCCTGCGGGCCGTCGGCATCTCCGCGAGCGACTTCGATCTTCCGCCGGCACCGCTCACTCGCCCGCGCTTCGCCGCCTCGTCGAAGCTCGCGCTCGAGCGCGCGCTGCGCGCCGCCGTCGCCCGCGCGGACAAGCGGATCGCCGGCGGTCACATCCTGCTCGGTGTGCTGGCGGCCGAGGCCGGCACCGTCCCGCGCGCGCTGGACATCGCAGGGATCGACCGGCAGGAGCTCCGCGACCGCGCGGCGGCCAGCCTCAACTGACGGCGTCGGCCTCGATCTCGACCCGCCACCGCGGGTCGATGAAGCCCGAGACGATGATGAAGCCGGTCGCCGGGCGGACGTCCGCGAACGCGCGTCCGTGCACCGCCGCGACCACGTCGACGTCGGCGCGGTCGACCAGGAAGACGCGGGTGCGCACCACGTTGCGCAGCGACGCGCCAGCGTCGTCGAGCGCGGCGCCGATGATCTCCAGACAGCGCTCGGCCTGGACGCCGGGGTCCGGGTCGACATGCCCGTCCGGCCAGATCGCCGCGGTCGCCGACACCCACACGTTCGAGCCGACCCGCATGGCGCGCGAGAACCCGATGTCCTGCTCGAACGACGAGCCGGACGAGACCCGCTGCCTCACGTGACCGACTGCTGGTAGAGCGTGAAGCCGATCGCCGCGCAGACCGAGGCGACGATCCAGAAGCGCAGGATGATCTTCGTCTCCGACCAGGCCTGGAGCTCGAAGTGGTGGTGGATCGGCGCCATCAGGAAGACCCGCTTGCGGAAGGTCTGGAACGAGAAGACCTGGATCAGCACCGACAGCGCCTCGATCACGAAGATCCCGCCGAGGATGATCAGCAGCACCTCGGTCTTGGTCATCACCGCCATCGCCGCGATCGCCCCGCCGAGGCCGAGCGAGCCGGTGTCGCCCATGAAGATCGACGCCGGGAACGAGTTGAACCAGAGGAACCCGACGCACGCGCCGACCAGACACCCGGCCACGAGCGCGAGGTCCTTCTGGCCGGTCGTGAACGTGATCGCGATGTAGGCGAGCAGGACGATCGCGGCGCAGCCGGCGGCGAGGCCGTCGAGCCCGTCGGTGAGGTTGACCGCCGAGGTCGTCCCTGCGAGCACGAAGTAGATGAGGACCGGATACAGGTAGCCGAGGTCGATCTGGGCGTCGACGATCCGCAGGTTGAGCGTGTCGCCGAGGTCGGCGCCCTCGGAGGCGGCCAGCCACAGGGCGATCGCGATCCCCATTGTCACGATCAGCTTCGTCCGGCCGCGCAGGCCGAGCGACCGGCGCTTGACGAGCTTCGTGTAGTCGTCGGCGAAGCCGAGCAGCGCGCACGCGGCGGCGACGCCGAAGACCGCAAGCGACCGCGCGTCGCGATCGGTGAGCAGGAGGAACGGCACCGCGATCGCCGTGAAGATGATGATCCCGCCCATCGTCGGCGTGCCGGCCTTGGCGTGGTGCTCCTGCGGCCCGTCCTCGCGGATCTGCTGGCCGAACTCGCGCGCCCGCAGGAACTCGATGAACTTGGGTGACAGGAAGACGCAGATCAGCAGCGACGCCGTCCCGGCGATCAGCACCTCACCCATGCGCGAGCGCCTCCGCCACGACTTCCAGGCCGATGCCGCGCGAGCCCTTCACCAGCACGACGTCGCCGGGCTCGATCAGCTCGCCGGCCAGCGCGGCCGCCTCGGCGGCGTCCGCGACCGCGTAGGAGTCTCCGTCGAAGACGTCCAGCATCGCGGCGGCGCGCGGCCCGACCGTGACGAGCAGGTCGACCCCCGCAGCGGCCGCGGCAGCCCCGATCTCGCGGTGCAGCTCCGTCTCCTGCTCCCCGAGCTCGAGCATGTCCCCGAGAACGGCGAGACGCCGGCCTTCGGCCGGTTCGGCGGACAGCTCGTCGAGGGCAGCGCGCATCGACAACGGGCTCGCGTTGTAGCAGTCGTTGATGATCTCCACGCCGCTCGGGAGTGCGATGCGCTCGCCGCGCAGATGCCCGGTCGGCGGCTCCACGCGGCCGCTCGGGCGCACGCCGACCGCCAAGGCGGCGGCCACCGCGGCGAGTGTGTTGGTCCGCTGGTGACGCGCCGTGAACGGGAGCTCGAGGTCGAGCGGCTCGCCGAACGCGACCACCGTCTCGCCGTCGAGCCAGACGTCGCCCCCATCGCCGAAGCGGGTGACGCTCAGGCCGTCGAGATACGGCTGGAGGAGCGTCTCCCCCGCCGGCACGACCGCGGTGTCGACGCCGGGGAGCAGCTCGGCCTTCGCGCGCGCGACACCCTCCAGCGACCCGACCTGCTCGAGGTGCACGGGCGCGATGTTGGTGATCACGCCGACGTTGGGCTCGCAGATCGCCGCCAGCGTGGCGATCTGGCCGAAGCCGCGCATCGCCGCCTCGAGCACGAGCACGTCGGTGCCCGGGTCGGCGCTGAGGATCTCCAGCGGCATCCCGATGTCGGTGTTGAAGTTCGCCTGAGAGGCGACGACCCGGCGAGAAGGCGCGAGCAGGGCGGCGATCAGCTCCTTGGTGGAGGTCTTGCCGACGGAGCCGGTGACGGCGATCACCTGCGCGCCCAGCGCACGTCGCCACTCGCGTGCCAGTGCCCCCATCGCCGTGAGCGGGTCCTCGGCGGTCAGCACGGCGCCGCCGTCGAGGTCGGCCCACTGCGGGTCGACGAGGACGCCCCACGCGCCGGCGTCGAGCGCTCCCGCCGCGAACCGGCCGCCGTCGACGTTCTCGCCGGTCAGTCCCACGAACAGGTCGCCCGGGCCGGCCGCGCGCGAGTCGATCACGGCGCGTACGGGCTCGCCGTCGGCGGCACGCGCGAGCGTCGCTCCCGCAGCGGACGCCACCTGCGACGCGTCCCAGCCCCTCATGCCGGTGCCACCGAGCGCAGCGCCTCGCGCGCGACCGTGACGTCGTCGAACGGCTCCTTGCGCCCGCCCGCGAACTCCTGGCCCTGCTCGTGCCCCTTGCCGGCGATCACGACTACGTCACCCGGCTCAGCGAGCGCGATCGCGCGGCCGATGCTGGCCCGCCGATCCGGGTCGCTCGACACGTTTGCAGCGCCGGGCCGGCCGGCGAGGATCTGGGCGATGATCGCCTCCGGGTCCTCCGACCGCGGGTTGTCGGAGGTGACGAGGCAGACGTCGGCGAGGCGCGCGCCGATCTCCCCCATCAGCGGCCGCTTGCCGCGGTCGCGGTCCCCGCCCGCGCCGAACACGGCGATCACGCGGCCGTCCGCCAGTTCGCGGGCGGCGCGCAGGACGTTCTCCAGCGAGTCCGGCGTGTGCGCGTAGTCGACCAGGACGGCGAACGGCTGGCCCTCGATCACGGGCTCGAAGCGTCCAGGGACGCGCACCGTCTCCGGCAGGCCGTCGAGCTCGGCGCCGAGCGATCGCGCGGCGGCCCACGCGCCGAGCGCGTTCGCGACGTTGAAGCGGCCGGGCAGCGGCACGTGCACCTCGAACTCGCCGTCCGGGGTGACGAAAGTGGTGTCACTGCCCGCGAAGCCCGTACGCACCTCGGTGGCGCGGTACATCGCCTCGGACTCGATCGCGAAGGTCACCGACTCGGGCCACTCGTCGGCGAGGCGGCGACCGTAGCGATCGTCGACGTTGACGATCTTGACGTCGGTCAGCGGGTTCGCGAACAGGCGCCGCTTGGCCTGGAAGTAGTCCTCCATTGTCGGGTGAAAGTCCAGGTGATCCTGCGTCAGGTTGGTGAAGATCGCCGCCGCCACGTGGATCCCGTCGGCGCGCCGCAGCTCGAGCGCGTGCGAGGAGATCTCCATCACGCACGCGCGGTCACCGCCGTCGAGCATCTCGCGGAACGTGCGCTGAAGGTCGATCGCCTCCGGCGTCGTCCGCACGGTCGGCCGCTCCTCCCCCGCGATGACCGAGGTCACCGTGCCGAGCAGGCCGGTCTGGCGCCCGGACGCCTCGAGCAGCGCGCGGACGAGGAACGCCGTCGTGGTCTTGCCGTTGGTCCCCGTGACACCAACTACCGGCAGGCGGCCCGTGGGGTCCCCGTAGAAGCGCGCAGCGGCGACGGCCATCGCCGCGCGGACATCCTCGACCTGCACCTCGGGCACCCCGAGGCCGAGCGGCCGCGCGACGACGAGCGCAGCGGCGCCACGCTCGATCGCGTCGGGCGCGAAGTCGTGCCCGTCGCGGGTGAAACCGGGGACGCAGAAGAACAGGGTCCCGGGCACCACCGCACGGTTGTCGAAGGCGAGGCCGCCGATCTCGACCGCCGGCCCATCGCCGAGCAGCTCTCGGACGGTCATCGGCGGGCAGTCTACGAGCGGCCGCGGACCCTACGATCGTGGGCGAATGCCCGTCGAAGACGATCCCACCCGCGGCCCGGCCGGCCGCGTGCTCCTCGACACCGCGGGTAAGCCGATCGCGCGCTACGACCACGGCATGCGCGGCGGCGTTCCGATCGCCGATCTGCTCGAGCGGGAGCCCGGCGTAAACGTGGACGAGGCGGCCGCGGCGATCCTCGCCGATCTCCGTGGGACGAAGATCGCGGGCGACGAGGCGCTCGGACGCGCGCTGATCGCCGCCGGCGGCACGAACCTCCGCCACGGGCACCTTTACTCGTACGACTTCCGGCGCAAGACGCCCGCCAAGACGTGGGAAGTGCCGCCCGGGCTCCGCCTGACCGACATCGACCGACCGGCCGCCGATCTCGTCGATGCGATGCGCGCGGCGTACCCGCCGAGCCACCCCGACCACGGCTTCGTCTCCGAGGACGAGGAGGGCGAGCTCGAGGCCGTCATCGCCGACGAGCAATACGGCCCGCTGCTCGCAGGCAGCGGCCTCGCGGTCACCGATGCCGGCGGGGTCGTCGGCGCTCTCCTCATCGGCACGTTTCCCGGCGGCGACCCGCCCGCGTACGGGCCCTGGGTGATCGACGTGTTCCGCACGCCCGGGTACCGCGGCGTCGGCCGAGCGTTGCTGACCCGCGCGCTCGCTCTGGCGGACTACGACACGCTCGGGCTGATCGTCACCGAGGGCAACGGCGCGGCGCGGCGACTGTACGAGGCGCTCGACTTCGACCTCGTCTCGAGCGCGATCGTCGTCCAGATCTAGACGGAATACGCGCGTCGTTGCAGGTATGCCCATCGAGCCGGCCCCGATGCTGGGCATCCTCGCGGGCTTCGTCGGCGTGGTCGACATGCTGCCCTACCTTCGCGACACGGTCCGTCGTGTGACGCGCCCGCACCGCGGGGCGTGGCTGATCTGGTCTGTGCTCGCCGGCGTCGCGTTCCTGCTCTGGCGGCGGCGGGCGCTACACGGCCAGCGCCGTGAGGAGCCGGTGCGGCTCACGCAGCGCGAGGCTCACTCGATCGTCCCTGAGCGGGCGGTCGCGGCCGGGCCCGGGCCGCGTCTCGACGTCCTCGGGCGCCGGCGTGACACCGCAGGCCGGGCAGTCGCCGGCCGCGTCGAGCCCGGTGCCGCAGGCGGCGTGCAGCCACAGCCGTCGGGCGCCTCCGCCCGCGCAGCGATACCGCTCTCCCCATGACGTGAGCGCATACACGGCCGGCCACAGGTCGCGGCCCGCCCGCGTGAGGTGGAACGCCTCGCGCGTTGCGCTGTAGGGACGGCGCTCGACGAGCCCCTCGGCTTCGAGCGCGTTGAGGCGCGCGCTGAGGATGGCGCGCGGGATGTCGAGGTGCGCGGCGAGCTCGCCGAAGCGCTGCACGCCCATGAACAGGTCGCGCACGATCAGCAGCGTCCAGCGCTCCCCGACGACCTCGAGCGTGCGGGCGAGCGAGCAGGTCTGGCGGTCGTAGTCGGCGCCGAGCGGCATCGGTTCAATGACTGTATCGAATCTGCTACGTTCCCGCCAATGGGTCCCTGGTGGCGCAGGCGCAACGTCGTCATCGCGGCCGGATGTCTGATCGCGCTGATCACGTTCGGTGCGCGGACGAGCTTCGGCCTGTTCACCGAGCCGCTGACAGACCTGCGGGGCTGGGACCGCGGCGCGTTCGCGTTCGCGATCGCGGTGCAGAACCTGCTGTGGGGCCTCGGTCAGCCGCTCGGCGGCGCGATCGCCGACCGCTACGGCCCCGCGCGTGTGCTCGCGGCCGGCGGCGCCGTCTACGCAGTCGGCGTCGCCTTGATGGGCTTCAGTACCACTGGCACAGCACTGGCGATCACCGGCGGCGTGATCGTCGGCATCGGCTTGATGGGTGGCTCGTTCACGATCGTCATCGCGGCGTTCGCGCGCCTGGTACCGGAGGACCGGCGCTCGTGGGCGATGGGCCTCGCCACGGCGATGGGCTCGCTCGGCCAGTTCGTCTTCGCGCCGCTCGGCCAGGCGTTCATCAGAAGCTACGGCGCGGCGACCGCGCTCGTCCTGATCGCGACCTGCGTCGCGACCGTCCCGTTCCTCGCCATCGCGCTCAGCGGCGGCGCGACCGTCGATCACGACGGCGAGGGGATGTCGACGAGCGCGGCCGTGCGCCAGGCGCTCGGTCACCCGAGCTACGTACTGCTGGCCTGCGGCTTCTTCGTCTGCGGCTTCCACATCGCGTTCGTCTCCACGCACCTGCCCGCGTATCTCACCGACGAAGGCTTCAGCAAGGGGCTGGCGGCGCTCGCGATCGGGCTGCTGTGGCTCTCGACCGTCCCGCTCACGTCCGGCCTGATCGCGGTGATGTTCGGCACGCGCCATCTCGGCGTACTGTTCGGGATCGTGTTCCTCAGCCACCAGGTCGGCGCGTTCATCGGGGTCTGGCTCGGCGGGGCCGTCTACGACGCCACCGGCGGCTACGACCTCATGTGGTGGCTGTCGATCATGCTCGGGCTCGCGGCCGCGATCGTCCATTTGCCGATCAGCGAGCGGCGCGTCGTCGTGCCGGCGATGGCGACGGCATGAGCCGCGCCCGCCACGCCCTGCTGATCACGACGCTCACGCTGGTGGCGATCGGCGGCACGCTGTGGCAGGTCGATCAGTCCGGCGCCGTCGCCCAGAAGGGCGAGCTGCCGAAGCTGATCTGCCCGCTGCACTGATTCTCGGCGAACGCCAACTGCGGCATCGAGGGGAGACAGGTCGGGAGGCCGTGGCGGAAAAACCACCTATGCGGTGGGTTATCCGCCACGGAGTTGCGCGTCGGCCGATCCCGCCTCCCTAGATGCCGCAGTTCAGACGGCCAACGCCCGTTCGACGATCGCCTCACCGTCGACGCCGGCCGGGAGCGTGCCGAACACGCGGCCGCGGGCCTCGCCGAGGCGGCCGGCGCAGAACGCGTCGGCGACCGCAGGTGGCGCGAACCGCACGAGCAGCGAGGCCTGGAATGCCACCGCGAGGTCCTCGATGCCGCGGCGGGCCGACCACTCGTCGGTGGGCGGCGCCAGCGCGTCGAGGTGCGCGTCGAGTCGCCGGTCGCCGCCGCGGGCGAGCTCGCACTCGGCCAGGAACGCGGGCAGCCCTTCGGGCTCGCGCGCCAGGGCGCGCAGCACGTCCAAGGACATGACGTTCCCCGAGCCCTCCCAGATCCCGTTCAGCGGGGCGTCGCGCAGCAGCCGCGGCATCGGCGACTCCTCGACGTAGCCGTTGCCGCCCAGGCACTCGAGTGCCTCGGCGGCGTGGGGCGTCGCGCGCTTGCAGATCCAGTACTTCAACACCGCCGTGGCAAAGCGACGCAGCGAGTTGTCGCCCTCGTCGTAGGCGCGCGCGAGGCGCAACGCGGTGACCGTCGCCGCCTCCGACTCCACCGCGAGGTCGGCGAGCACGTTGACCATCAGGGGCTGCTCGACGAGCCGGCGGCCGAACGCGCTGCGGTGGCGGGCGTGCCAGACCGCCTCCGCGACTCCGCGGCGCATCCCGGCAGCGCTGCCGATCACGCAGTCGAGCCGCGTGTGGGTGACCATCTCGATGATCGTCGACACGCCTCGGCCCTCCTCCCCCAGCAGCCGGGCGGCGGCGCCGCGGAACTCGACCTCCGACGACGGCAGCGATCGCGTCCCGAGCTTGTCCTTGAGGCGCTGGAACTCCATCCCCGGCCCGCGCTCGAGCAGGAAGCACGAGACGCCGGCGGGCGCCTGCGCCAGCACCAGGAAGATGTCGCACGGCGGATACGAGCAGAACCACTTGTGGCCGGTGAGCTCCCACCAGCCGTCGCCGACCGGCTCGGCCCGGGTGGTGTTGGCGCGCACGTCCGAGCCGCCCTGCTTCTCGGTCATCGCCATCCCGCACAGGGCGCCGCGCTCGTAGTCGGGCAGCGTCAGGCGCGGCTCCCACTCGGCCGCGAGCTCCGGTGAGCGGCGCAGCGCCGCCACCGCCGAGTACGTCATCGAGACCGGGCACATCACGCCGGCGTTGGCGTGCGTCCACAGCAGCTCCAGTGTCGCCCGCGCGACGTGCGCGCCCGGCTGCGGATCTCGCCACGGGAGCGCGTGGATCTCGCGCTCGACCGCGCCGCGCAGCAGCCAGTGCCAGCTCGGATCGAGATCGACCTGGTCGACGCGGTGGCCGTAGCGGTCGTGCGTGACCAGCCGTGGCTCGTTGCGCTCGGCGCGCCGCCCGTGCTCGAGCGCCTCGGCCGAGCCTGCAACCGCGCCCGTGTCGCGGGCGCGATCGATCGCCCACCCCGCGCCCTCGCGCTCGAGCGCCTCGCGCAGCGCGAGGTCGGTCTCGAACAGGTTCACGTCCTCGAACGGGACGGACTGGTTCAGGACGTCATGAGACAGCGTGGACATGAGCACCAACCGATTGGAGGACAAAGGCCTGCAGGCCGGCGACGAGCACGTCGGCTCCCGTGTCACGGCGCTGCAGCGGACCGACCATGGCCTCGGCGAGCGCGCCGACGATCGCGGTCGCGGCGAGCTGGGCGTCCTGGGCCGGAAGCTCGCCGGCGCGGATCCCGTCATGCAGCGCGCGCTCGAACAGGTCGGCGTAGGCGCGGCGGAACGTGAGCCGCTCGGCCTCGACCGCCGGATCGACGGGCTCGGCGATCAGCGCGTAGGCGCGCACCGGCTCGGCCAGGGCGCGGCGCACGAACGCCTCGACCCACGCCGCCAGCCGGTGCGTCACCGGCTCGGAGCGATCGGTCATCGTTCGCAGGACGTCGACCTCGCGCTGAGCCGCGCGCCGGAACACCTCGGCGAACAGGTCAGCCTTGGACGGGAAGTGCCGGTACACGCTGCCGGTGGCGACGCCGGCCCGGCGCGCGACCGCGACTACGGACGCCGAGGCGTAGCCACCCTCTGCCAGCTGGAGCAGCGCGGCTTCGACGATCCGCTCACGCGCGGCGGCTAACCGCGCCCGCGTGCGCTCTGTGGGCCGGTACGGCATAGAAATGAATGATGATTCACCGCGGCGGGATCTTCAAGTAGTTGAGCGCGAAGCTCATGATCTCGCGGAACGCGGGGGCGGCGACGGTGCCGCCGTAGATGTCGCCCTGCGGCTCGTCGACCATCACGGCCACGAGCAGCTTCGGCCGGCGGGCGGGAGCGAAGCCGACGAACGATGACACGAACTTGGTCTTCGAATAGCCACCGTTCTCGTCCGGCTTCTCCGCGGTGCCGGTCTTGCCGGCCATCACGTAGCCGTCGATGGCCGCGCCGGAGGCGGTTCCGCCCGGCCCGAGAACGCCCTCGAGCATCCGCCGCAGCGACGCGGCGGTCGCCTCCGAGATGACCCGGTGGCCCTGCGGTTCGGCCGCCGCCCGCCCGGCGACGTCCTCGACGATGTGCGGCGGCCGCAGCGTGCCGCCGTTGGCGATCGCCGCATAGGCGGTCGCCATCTGCATCGGCGTCACCGCGATGCCCTGGCCGATCGGCAGATTGCCCATCGACGCGCCCGAGTAGTCCTTGACGTTGAGCACGATCCCGCGCTCCTCACCGGGAAGGTCGATCCCGGTCGGCTCGCCGAAGCCAAAGCGGCGGACCCACTTGTCGAAGTCGTCGGCCCCCAGGCGCAGCCCGATCGTGATCGCGCCGACGTTGCTGGACTCCTTGAGGATGCCCGCGGTCGTCAACGAGCGGTAGCCGACCGCGTGCGACTCGCCGATCTCGCGGTCGGCGACCTTGATCGTCGGCGGCAGGTTGAACGACGTGTCGGGCGTGACCTCGCCCTCCTCCAGCGCGCCCGCGACGGTGAACGCCTTGAACGTGGAACCCGGCTCGTAGGTCGCGCCGATCGCGCGGTCCTGGCGCGCGTAGTCGGGAGCGTCGCCGGGGGCGTTGGCGTTCACCTGCGGCCAGTTGGCGAGCGCGAGGATCGAGCCGTCGCGCGGATCCATGACGATCGCCGTCGCGCCCTTGGGCTTGTGCACCTCGCCGACCGCGGCGAGCACCTGCTCGGCGCGGTCCTGGATCGCGTTGTCGAGCGTGAGCTTGACGTTGCTGCCGGGGACGGTCGGCTTGGTCTCGCGCATGCGGATCGCGTCGCCGAGCGCGTCCTTGGTCATCTTGCGCTCACCGTCGCGGCCGTGCAGGAACTTGTCGAGCGAGTACTCGAGCCCCGACAGGCCCTGGTTGTCGGTCCCGGTGACACCGAGCAGCTGCGATGCCATCCAGTCGCGCGGATAGAGCCGCTTGAACTCGGGGATCAGCTCGAGGCCCTCGATGCCCAGCTTCTGCACGCGTGCGGCCTTCGAGGTCGGGATGCGGCGGGCGAGGTAGACGAACCCGGTGTCGCGCCGCGCGAGCTGCTTGATCAGCTCGTCCTCGGGCTTGCCGAGCAGCGGGGCGAGCTTCGTCGCGGTCGCGGCCGCGTCCTTGACGAGATACGGCGTGGCGGCGACCGTGACGGCCGGCTGCGAGACGGCGAGCTCGGTGCCCTCGCGGTCCATGATCGCGCCGCGGCGGGCCGGAACGACCACGTCGGTCTTCTGCTGCGTCGCAGCGGCGCGCTTGAGGGAGCTTGCCTTGACGGCGCCGAGCCACGAGGCCTTGAGGAGGCCGATCGCGAGCAACGCGAGGAAGACGGCGAACAGGAAGCCGATGCGGCGCTCGATCAGCCGCACGCGCCTAACCCTGCGGCGCGACGGTGGCGCCGTTGGTGGCGGCGGCCGGCGGCGGGGTCGGCGTCGCCGTCGGCACCGGCGTGGCGACGGCCTCCGGCGGCACGGTGCCGGCCGGGTCCGGCGTCTGGACGGCGATCGGGTCCGTTGTGGCGGCGAGGACTCCCGGCTCGCGGCCGCTGTTGTCCATGATCGCCTGGGCGCTGTCGCTGGGCGGCGCCATCCGCCGCGTAGCGAGCGTGGAGTCACGATCACCACGGGCGTGGAGGAAGCCGACGGCGCCGGGCGCCGGGGTGACCATGTCGTCGGCCGTGGCGGCGTCGCGCACCCGCTCGATCGAGGACAGCTTCGCGATGTCGGTCTCGAGGTCGGCGTTCTGGCGCTCGAGCGTGCTCGAGGTCGTGACCGCGTTCGAGATCCCGGCGTTGAGCTTGAGCAGCGAGACCTGCATCGCCACGATGCCGCCGAGCAGCAGGCCGATCAGCCAGATCCACGCGCGCCCGCGCAGCAGGCCGTCGACGACCCGGGTCTCGGGGAGCGCGCGGATGCGCTCGAAGACACCGGTACTGCCACGGCGAACGGGCGGCGCGACGGCCGGGACCGGGCGCGCGACGGGTCCGGAGACGCGGCGGGGATGGCGCGGGGCGGGGCGGCTGCGTACGCGTGCGTGCGCGGCCATCAGACCTCCTCCCTGAGCTTGCGGGCGGCCCGGAGGCGGGCCGACTTCGAGCGCGGGTTGTCCGCGACCTCACCCGGCGTCGGCACGACCGAGCGGCGGAACACCGGCTCGGCCTCAGGCGTGCGACCACATGCGCAGACGGGCAGGTCGGGCGGGCAGATGCACCCGCGCGCCTTCTCGGCGAGGAAGCGCTTGACGCGCCGGTCCTCGAGCGACTGGAACGAGATCGCGGCGAGCCGGCCGCCGACGCGCAGGACGTCCCAGGCGAGCGGGAGCGCGGCGTCGAGCTGGGCAAGCTCGTCGTTGACGGCGATGCGGATCGCCTGGAAGGTGCGCTTGGCGGGATGGCCGCCGGCGAAGCGCGCCGGAGCGGGGATCGCGGCGGTGATCGCGTCGACCAGCTCGAAGGTCGTCTCGAGCGGCCGGCGGCGGATGATCTCGCCGGCGATGCGATCGGCGAACCGCTCCTCGCCGTACTCGCGCAGCGTGCGCGCGAGGCGGCGGCGGTCCCACGTGTTGAGGATCTCGCGCGCGTCGACCTCCTGCGCGGGGTCCATGCGCATGTCGAGCGGCGCGTCGTAGGCGTAGGAGAAGCCGCGCTCGCGCGTGTCGACCTGCATCGACGACATGCCGAGGTCGACGTACGCCATGTCGGCTTTCACACCCTCCTCGGCGAGCAGGCGCAGCCCGTGCTCGAAGTCGGCGCGGATGAAGCGGGTGTGGCACGGGACCTCGGCCGCCAGCTCGGCGAACGCCTTCTCGGCCAGCGGATCGCGGTCGATGGCGATCAGCGTGCCCGCGGCGCCGAGCCGGTCGGCGACCAGCCGGGCATGGCCGGCGGCGCCGAGCGTGCAGTCGATCGCGATCTCGCCCGGATGGGGGTCGAGCGCTTCGATGAGCTCGCCCGCCAGGACCGGGACGTGCGTGCGTGGCATGTCAAGAAGGATGGCCAAGGGATGCAGTGAGGTCAGGCGCCCGTTCCGACAGGTCGCGGTCGTAGGCCTCCCAGGCCGAGCGGTCCCAGAGTTCGAGCGAGTCGCCGGCGCCGGTGATGACGACCTCGCGGTCGATGCTCGCGTGCTCGAGGTGGCGTGGGGTCAGCATTACGCGGCCGGCCGAGTCCAGCTCCGTGTCGGTCGCGGTCGAATGAAACAGTCGCTTGAGCTCGCGCGCCTGTGCGGAGAACGGGTTCATCCCCTCCAGCGCGGCGGTCGTGAGCGTCGAGTACGTCGCCTCCGGATACAGCGAGATGCAGGGGTCCGGCCCCCGCACGAGAAACACCTTGCCCGCAAGGGCAGCCCGGAACTTGGCCGGGACGGTCAGCCGGTTCTTGGCGTCGAGCGAGTGTTCGAAGGTGCCGTGGAAGGCCAAGGCTCATGTCTAAGGCGAAGGTGCGACATTCATGCCGGGTTCAGTCGATCCCGGGTGGCGGAGTGGGAGGAGCCCCGCCACCCGGGACCGGCTTCGCGAGTGGAACGTACCCCACATCGCCCCACTCTGCAACACAGATATCGACTTTCGTCCCACTTCACTTGAATCCGGTCACTATGCAGACCTCAAAGTGGCGCGTTTGCAGGGCATTCGCCGATGGGGCGGATTCGTGCGCAATGGGCTGATTTCTGCAGCCCGCATTGCAGACGGACGGTCTGCACGAGGACTTGCGGCCTTTCGGGGGTCGAATTAGCCTGTGTGGGGCGGCGTGGGAGACACGACACCCGCTCGTTTTCAGCCAAGGAAGGACCCGACTGCCGATGCTCCGTGCCGCCGCGCTCGCCGCGCTCTCCCTCCTCGCCGCGCTCGTGGTGGCCTGCGGTGGTGGCGCCGCCAGCGGCGACGCCGACCCCGCTTCCGCCGTTCCCGCCGACGCGATGCTCTACAGCGAGTTCGTCGTCCAGCCGTCGGGCGATGTGCGCGATGGGGCGCTCGACGCGCTCCGCAAGGTCCTCGCCACCGACGACCCTTCGGGCAAGGTCCAGGCGCTGGTCGATCGCGCGTTCGCCAAGGACGCTGGGCACCTTGACTTCGACAAGGACGTCAAGCCGTGGCTCGGCGACCGCGCCGGCGTGTGGTTCAGCTCGCGGCTCGACTCTCAAGGCGATCCGAGTGGGTCGGCGATCATCGCCACGACCGACTCGGACGCTGCGCTGGATGCGTTCCACAAGAGCTCGAACGGCACGAAGCTGACGAAGCGCTCGTACTCGGGCACCGACTACGAGGTCGACAAGGACGGCGTTGCGACGGGCATCGTCGAGGACTTCCTCGTCACCGGGCCTGAGCCGGACTTCAAGCGCACCGTCGACGCGGCGAAGGGTGACTCGCTCGCCGACGCCGACCGCTACCGCAAGAACGTGGCGAAGCTCGACGACGGCCGGCTCGCGCACTTCTACCTCGACCTCAAGCGCGTCTTCCAGCTTGCGATGCAGAGCCAGCCGCGCGATGCGGCGCAGCTCGGGCAGCTGCAGGCACTGGTGCCGTTCGGCAAGCTGCCGCCGCTGGTCGGTTCGTTCACGGCCGACGGCGACCGGCTGGCGCTCGACATCTCGCTCGAGGGCTTCAACTCCACCGCGTTCGGCGGGCTCGGCGGCATCGGCGGCACGACCTCGCTGATCAAGGACCTGCCGGGCGATAGCTGGGCGGCGTTCGGCGCGCCCAAGTACGGCCGGCAGCTGAAGGCGATGCTCGACCAGTTCGCGGGCGCGTTCGGCGGCGCCGCGGCCCGTGCGCAGCTCCAGCAGCAGTACGGGATCGACCTCGACGAGGACATCCTCAGCTGGATCGGCGACGTCGCGTTCTTCGTGCGCGGCGACTCGGTCCCGGCGCTCAGCGGCGGCGCGGTGATCGAGGTCACCGACTCCGGCAAGGCGGCCAACGGGTTCGGCAAGCTCGTCGGGCTGATGCAGGCCGCCGGCGGCGTCCACGTGCAGCCGGTGACGATCAAGGGCGCCAAGACGGCCTTCTCGCTCAAGGACCAGACGACGCCGAAGCCGATCGTGATGGCGCGCAGCGACGACCGGGTCGTGATCACCTACGGCGCCGACGCTGCCGTCGAGGCGCTCTCCCCCAGCACCAAGCTCGGGAGTGCGCCGTTGTATGACGAGGCCACGTCCGCGCTCGGCGACACGGACCCCGGCCTCCTTGCGTCGGTGCCGGCGATCGTCAAGCTCGTCGAGGCCGCGGCTCCGCCCGACCCGGACTTCGCCAAGGCCCGGCCGTACCTGGAGGCCTACGACGCGATCGCGCTCGGCTACGGCGACGGCCGCGCGCGGTTCGCGGTCGGCCTCAAGTAGGGACGATCGCGGGCAGCAGCGCGGCGGCGACGAGCAGCAGCACCGCCGGGACGAGCAGCAGCGCGACGACGAGCTGGATCTGCGGCGCCGCGCGGGCGGCCTGCTCCGCGGCGCGCTGGGCGGCGCGGGCGCGGGCGGTGCGCGCCTCGGCGGCGAGCGTGGGCGCGAGCGGCGATCCGTGGCGATCGGCCCGCTGGAGTGCGGCGACGAGCGCCGGGACCCCGGCCGCGGGTGCGCGACGCTCGAGCTGCGCGTAGGTGGTCTGCCTCGGCACGCCGAAGGCGGCGTGGGCAGCGGCGCGCGCGAGCTCGTGCGCCAGCACTCCGGGATGGCGGCGGCCGACCTCGGCGAGCGCGCGGCCCGGCGACAGCCCGGCGGCCACGGCGACACGGAGCAGGTCGAGGACGTCGGCCAGCTCGGCCTCGATCGCGCGGGTTCGTTTCCGCCTCCGTCGCGCGAGTGCCGCGTCGGGCGCGAGGAAGCCGGCGCCGGGTGCGGCCGCGAGCACGAGCAGCCCGATCCGCCCGGGAGCGACCGGCAGCAGCGCGACCGCAGCGATCAGGGCGGCGAGCGCGGCGCCGACCTTGACAGCCATCACGTCGGCGACGGGGCGGTCGAGGCCGGCGGCGGCGACCCGTGCTTCCAGCCCGCGCGGGGCACGCCAGCCGAAGCCGCGCCCAAGACGCGCCAGGACACCTCCGCGCAGGCGTCCTCGGGGCACGAGATCGAACGCGGCCGGCACGAGGTCGACCAGCGCGGGCGCGGCCAGCGCGCCGGTCGCGGCGGCGAGCAGCTCGGCGCGGGTCACCGCGTCCTCGCCAGCCGCGCCACGGCAAGGATCGCCGTGAGCTGAAGGACGGCGGCCATCGCGACCAGCCAGACGGAGATCGGATGCGTGAGGAGCCCGGCGATCAGCCCTGGGCTCGCGAGCTCGGCGAGCGCGGCGGCGCCGAGGGGCAGGATCAGCACCAACCGCGCCGTGAAGCGAGCCTGGGCGGTCGCGGTGCGCGCCTCGCGCTCGATCCGGTCGGCGGCCTCGAGCGCGGCGGCCTGGTCGCGGAGCAGCCCGGCGAGGTTGCCGCCGGCGTCGCGCTGGAGCAGGATCCCGGCGACGATCGCGTCCCACGCCGGGTCGCAGGCGCGCCGGCGGAGCCGCTCGAGCACGTCGGTCGTCGGGTCGCCGAGCGCCAGCTCGCCGGCCGCCGCGACGAGCTCGTGGCCGGCAGGCCCGCGGACCGTCGCTGCTGCGGCGTTGATGGCGCCACGGATCGAGTTGCCCGCCCCGACCGCGTCCGCGAGTGCTCGCGCGGCGCCGGCCGCCCCGTCGCGGAGGCCGGCGGCGTACCGCCGCCGGCGCGCCTTGAGCGCGGCGACGACCACCGCCGGACCGGCGACCGCGGCCACGAGGCCGAGGCCAGGACCGCCGAGCAGCCAGCCGGCCGCCGCGAGCGCCGCGGTGGCGAGCAGCGCCAGCCGCCGCCGCTCGGGAGCGGTCGGCACCCGGCCCTCGCGACCGGCACGCACCAGCGGCTCGACGACCCGCCCGAGGCCGGCGGCGATGCGCGAGCGCTCGACCGCGGCCAGGGCCTCCCAGCCGCCGAGCACGCCGGTGGCGCCGGCCGCGAAGGCGAAAAGAACGGCACGGCTCACGCCGCCCCGCGATCTCCGGCGCGCTGGGCCGCGAGCTCCGGACTGCCGTCGAGGTCCCGGCCCGCAGCGGCGCGCTCGGGAGGAAGGTCGGGGTCGCGGCCGGCGGCCTGGTGGCGAGAGCGGTCGGGCTCGCGCGAGCGGCTGGGGTCAGGCCCGGCAGCGGCGAGCTTGGCGGCGAGCCCGTCGCTCAGCGCGGCGCGCCAGCGAGCGCGGCCGCCGCGCCACGCGTAGATCTCACGCGCCGCAGGGCCCGCGGCCACGCGCACGACCTCGGCGACCTCGGTCACACGGCGCGTGCCGTCGGCGGCGCGGGCCTGGCAGACGACGAGGTCGAACGCGTCGGCCACCTGCTCGCGCAGCGCCGCGTGCGGTAGCCCGACGTCGGCCATCAGCGCAAGCGTCTCGATCCGGCGCAGCGCCTCGGTCGGCGTCCCGGCGTGGACCGTGCACAGCGACCCGTCGTGGCCCGTGGACAGCGCGGTCAGCATGTCGAGCGCCTCCGGCCCTCGCACCTCGCCGACGACGATCCGGTCCGGGCGCATGCGCAACGCGTTACGGACGAGCCGGCGAATCGTCACCTCACCCCGGCCCTCGAGGTTCGGCGGGCGCGCCTCCAGCCGGACGACGTGTGGCTGGCGCAGCCGCAGCTCGGCCGCGTCCTCGATCGTGACCACGCGCTCGCCGGCGCCGATGAAGCTCGACAGCGCGTTGAGCGTCGTGGTCTTCCCGGAGCCGGTGCCGCCGCAGACGAGCACGCTCGCGCGTGCGCGCACGGCGCGGGAGAGGAACTGCAACAGCGGCTGCGTCAGGGTCCCGTTGACAACCAGCTCCTCGGGCGTGAAGCCGCGGCGCCGGAAGCGGCGGATCGTCAGCACCGGGCCGTCGAGCGCCAGCGGCGGGATCACGACATTCACGCGCGAGCCGTCGGGCAGCCGCGCGTCGCACAGCGGCTCGGCCTCGTCGACCCGGCGGCCGAGCGGCGCGAGGATGCGCTCGATCGCGTCGCGCAACTCGGTGTCGGTCTCGAACCGCACCGACGTCGCCTCGAGTCGGCCGCCGCGCTCGACCCACACCGGCGCCGTCCCGCACACCATGACCTCGTCGACGGCAGGATCGCGCAGGAGTGACTCGAGCGGGCCGAGCCCGAACGCCCGCTCGGCGATCCGGCCGGCAAGCTCAGCGCGCGCCCCCGCGTCGAGCACCGCCGCCTCGCGATCCACCAGCGCGCGGATGCGCTCGGTCAGCTCGCCTTGGCCGGGGTTGAGCAGCAGGCGCTCGCGCAGGTCGGCGGCGAGCTCGTCGAGGTCGTGCGTCATCCGCCCGCCAGCTGATCGGTGACGACGGCGTGCCCGGCAAGCCGGTGGTCGCCCGGCGCGCGCGGAAGGAGCCGGATCTCGCGCGCGAACGCGCCGGCCGCGGCGAGGTAGACGGCCTGGCGGACAGTGACCCGAAGCGTGGCGGCGACCTGCGGCGCCTCGCCGTCGCGGCCGGGTGCGGCGCGTGCGGCGAGCACCTCGACGTCCTCGAGCGCGAGCGTCGTCGCTCCGGCCGCGCCCGAGCCGCGCTCGCGCGTGACCAGCACGTCGACGTGCGCGCCCGCGGTGACCAGCCGCGGCGATCCGGTGGCGATCACCTCGGTCGCGCGCTCCCCGCGCCGCACCGCGGTGCCCTCCCCCGGCGGTGCCGCGAGCAGGTGCTCGCCGACGGGGGCGCCCGCGGGGACGGCGACGGCGAGCCGCCGGCCGAGCACGAGCTCGGGCAGCGGAGCGCTGCCGGCGGGCGCATAGCGTGCGGGCACGCGACGCACGGCGAGATCGCCGGACTCCACGCGCCGGCCCGGCAGCAACGGCCGCCGAGCCACGAGCACGCTCACCGGCGAACCGACCTGCGCCTTCACGGCCGCCTCGCGGCGCGACACATCGGAGGCCGCGAGCGCCCCGAGCATCAGCGCGAGACCGAGCAGGAGCGCGGCGCGGCGGCGGCGGCGGCTCACGACGGCCCCAGCCGGTCGCGGGCTATCGCCACGGCAGCACCGGGAGCTCGAGCACGACGCGGGCTCCACGCTCGGACGGCGCGGTGGTCAGGCGGCCACCGTGCCGACGCGCGATCGCTGCCGCGATCGCGAGCCCGTGACCGCGGTGCGAGCGGCGGCCCCGCGCCGCGGCCACCAGCGCCGTGACCGGCGCGGGCAGACCGGGACCGTCGTCGGCGACCTCGACACGCACGTGGCCGCCCGCCGGCAGCACGCGCACGTGCACGAGCCCGCCACCGTGCTCGACGGCGTTGGCGACGAGGTTCCCGCACGCCTGCGCGAGCCGCAACGCGTCGCCGGAGACGCGCGCCCGGGCGGGGTCGACGACGAGCCGGCCACCGTGCAGCTCCGCGAGCGCCCGCCAGGCGGGTGCCAGATCCGCGACGAGGCGACCGAGGTCGACGGCCTCACACCGGCGACCGCGCGACGCCCCCGCAAGATCGTCGAGCGCCAGCGCCGCCCGGCTCAGCTCGAGGTCGATCGCCTCGACGCGCGCCGTGCGCTCGAGATCCCCGAGCGCCAGCCGCGCCACCGCCAGCGGCCCACGCACCTCGTGCTGGGCCCGCGCCGCCAGCACGACCCGCCGGCGCCCGCGCGCGTGCAGCGCACTCACGACCAGGACCCATACGAGATGGACCATCACGCCGCCACGCCCTCCAGCACCGGCCCGTCAACGAGCCGGTAACCGACGCCCCACACGTTCACGACGAACCGGTCACCGTCGACGCCGAGCTTGTTCCGCAACCGGCAGGCGTGGGAGTCAAGTGTGCGCGTGGTGCCGAGCGTGCGATACCCCCAGACGTCCCGCAGCAGCTCTTGCTTCGTCAGCACCCGCGTGGGGTCGGTGGCGAGCGCGCGCAGCAACGCGAACTCCTTCTGCGACAGCTCGATCCGGCGCCCGCGCAGCCGGACCTCGCGCCCTGCAGGGTCGAGCTCGAGCTCGCCGATCCGCAGTTGCCCGAGCCCACTGCGGCGGCGCGTCCGGCGGAGCACGGCGGCGATCCGCAGCCTCAGCTCCCCATAGGAGAACGGCTTCGGGACAAAGTCGTCAGCCCCGCGCTCGAACGCGCGCACGCGATCGAGGTCGCCCGCGCGCGCCGACAGGACGATCAGCGGCATCGTCGGATCGAGCCGCGACGCGATCCCGTCCGCCGTCCGTACGCGCGCGATCAGCTCGAGCCCAGAGCCGTCGGGCAGCCCGAGGTCGACGATCACGAGATCGGGCCGGCGGAACTCGAGCTCGCGCAGGCCGTCGCGGAGCGTCTCCGCGACGACCGGCTCGTAGCCGTCCGCCGACAGGTTGTCGGCCAGGAAGGTGCTGAGGACGGGGTCGTCCTCGACGAGGACGATGGTCGGGGCGGTCATGCAACGCGGTAGGTGCGCGCGCGAAAAGTTCGCCCCGGGGAAGCCTGCGCGGGCCGCGAATGAATCCGCGACCCGCGAGCTTGGTGAGCGCCTAGCCGCGGTAGCGCGGATCCACGTACACGTCGTCGACGCGGACCGTGCCGCCGGACGCCGTGAAGCGGAACCGCACCTCGCCGGACTCGCCGGCCTTCAGCTTGAACTGGCCCTCGACGAGCTTGAGAGACGGCGAGACGCCCCAGGCCGTGGCCGGCGTGACCGTGCCGGCGTCCTTGACCTTGCGGTCGGCGCCGTAGATGACCTCGACGCGCACCGCGCCCTTGCCCGCGGCGAGCGAGCGCGACACGAAGCGGAAACTCGGGTAACCGCGCTCGACGCAGATCGCCGGCGTGGTCGCGCTGGCGCCGGACGCCAGCTCGAGCGAGCGCGCGCCGACCTTGCCGTCGAGCTTGATCGACGAGCTCTCGCGGGCGACCGACGCGCCCGCGCCGAGCGTCCACCCGACAGCGCCGGCCTCGAGCCCGCCGTCGGGCGCGAGCGTGTAGAGGGCGGTGTCGCCGAACGAGCTGAAGATCGTGCTGAACGACCGCGCGGCGCAGGGGCCTGACGTCGCGGCCGGCTGGGCGGCCAGCGCCGACGGCGCCAGAGCCGCCAAGGCGACCATCGAAACGGCTAAGCCGCGCGCGATGGCCGACGGGGAGATTCGGGTCATGTGGGATCCATCCCTAGTGGCAACATCATGTTCTGGACTTGAACATCGGCGGCAGACGCGATCCGCCCAATCGACTGGACGGGTGTCTGAGCGGGCACCGGCTCAAGCGATCCCGCAGTTCGCCGATCTCGGTAGAGAGCGCGTTCGCGCGCGCGGTCTCTCCATGCCTGACTTCACCCTCACAGCGGCCGGCCCCACAGCGGACTCCCTCATGGAGACGCCGCGCATGCCGCGATCCGAGGTCCGGGCGGAGATCGTCATCGCGGCAGGCCTGTTCGCGGCCGTCGCGGCGCTGTTCGTGCTCGATCCCAACCGCCACGACGTCGACCCGGGCGTGTTCGCGCTCTGCGTGGGCATGCTCGCGCTCAGCCACGCGGCGCGGATCGACCTCCCGAACGCGTGGACGTCGCCGGTCCAGCTCGCGCTCGTGCCGACGGTCTTCCTGCTCCCGGCCTGGTTGGTCCCGCTGACGCTGATGACCGCGATCGTCCTCGCTCGCGTCCCCGAGGTCCTGCGCCGCGAGACTCGGGCTTCGCGTCTGCTGCTGACGCCCGGCAACGCGTGGTTCACGGTCGGCCCGGCAGCCGTCCTGATCGCCGCCGGCAGCCCGAGCCCGCAGGATGCGGCCGCCGTGCTGCTCGTCGCGATGCTCGCCGCCCAGATCGGCACCGACTTCTTCATCTCCTCGTTCTTCCTGCTGGTCACGCGCAGCGTGTCTTTGCGCGAGCAGCTCCACGAGAGCCTGCACGTCTACGGCATCGACGCCGCACTCGCGCCCGTCGGCTTCCTCGCCGCGCTCGCCATCGACGAATCGCCCTACTCCCTTCTCCTGCTCGCCCCGATCTTCGGGATCCTCGCCGTGTTCGCGGGCGAGCGCCGCACGCGGCTCACGCAGCTCACCGAGCTCAACGGGGCCTATCGCGGCACCGCGCTTGTGCTCGCCGAGGTGGTCGACGCGGACGACGCCTACACGGGCGAGCACACCCGCGACGTGGTCGCGCTGTCGGTCACCGTCGCGGCGCGGCTCGGACTCGACGGGCAGGCCCGCCGCAACGTCGAGTTCGGGGCGCTGCTGCACGACGTCGGCAAGGTCGCGATCCCCAACGAGATCATCAACAAGCCCGGGCCGCTGGACGACGCCGAGTGGGACATCATGCGCACCCACACGATCGAGGGCCAGCGGATGCTCGACCGCGTCGGCGGCTTCATGCGCGAGGTCGGGCTGATCGTCCGCGGCTCGCACGAGCGATTCGACGGCGGCGGCTACCCGGACGGCCTGGCCGGCGAGGCGATCCCGTTCGAGGCGCGCATCATCGCGGCCTGCGACGCCTACGACGCGATGACCACCACGCGGCCGTACCGCGAGGCGAGCGACCCCGCCACGGCGGCCGCCGAACTGGTCCGCTGCGCCGGCACGCAGTTCGACCCGAAGGTGGTCGAGGCGCTGCTCGCCGAGGTCGGCCCGCTCGCGGGACCCGACACGCTCTCGCTCGCGGCGTAAAATCCCTAAATGGCCCGGATCGTCCGGCGCACAGAGGTGAACGAGTGTCGCCAATGCGCGACGTTCTGCGATCGCGTGATCGCGCCCGCCACGTGCATCGCCGACGATTGTCCGAATCTGTACACGTACGACGACCCGCTGACCGGGCGCCGCTACATGGGCTGCCTGCAACAGGTGTTCACGTCCGAGATCGACGTCGACATGTTCCGCCAGGCCGAGCGCACCCGGCTCGGCTTCGGCACGGTCCGCCTGACGAACGCTCCATTGCGGCGCTGTCGCTTCACGGTCGAGCAGGCCTACGACGGCCGCGGCCTGGCGGCCTACCAGTGCGTGAACAAGAAGTTCTACGACTGGCCGGACCAGGCGCCGGACGCGATCAGGGCATTCGACCTGCGCGATCGCTGCTCCGAGTGAAAGGTTCGTTTCAGAAGGCGCGGCTGAGCAGGAGTCCGGCTTAGTATGCAGACGCTCCGGGCGGGAAACCGGGCCGAGCAACCATGGACCCGATGCGCCGAGGCAACTACGACTCCGGGCAGGACTACGTACTCGAGTACGGAGAGCTGCGATTCACGTTCAACGAGCGTGACTTCTCCGAGCGCGTAGAGCAGGCTGCCCGTAAGCTCGGCTTCGTCGGCGGTCGCCTCGACCCCACCGAGCTCGAGGATCTCGTGAACCTCGCCGTCAACGGCGAGATTCAGGATCCGGCGTCAGCGCTCGGCGAGCACGTCAACGACTGCTGGCCCGAGCTGGTCGGGCCGGCCGACCGCTCGCTCGTGCACTGGCTGCGCCGCCTCGTCTTCCGCTCCGCCTGGCTCGACCAGCGGGTCAAGGAAGGCGAGCTCGACGTCGTCTTCGACGAAACGACGCAGACGTTCGGCTACGTGCAGCCCGAGCACGATCGCGAGCCGATCGAGCTCTCACCCGAGCCGAACTGGCACCGGGTCGCGTACAGCCGTCGCTAGCCCGGCAGAGCTTCTGCGCGGGCCTTGGCAATCGCCTCGGCACCCGCGTCGCCGACCAGCAGCTCCGGGTGCACGACGCCGGAGGCCGCGAGGTTGACCGACGGGAAGCGGCCGAGCGCGGTGAGCGCCGCGTCGAGCGTGACGACCGTCGTCTCGCCGCCGAGCGGCGCCGGAGCGGTCGCCACCACGGTCAGCGACCCACCGTCGACGATGTTCCGCGCGGCGGCCAGGGCGCGGCGCGCCGCGGCCGGCGGCAGGTACTCGAGCGTGTCGATGAGCACGACGGCGTCACCGCCGCGGGCCGCGACGCGGCGGCCCTGCTCGACGGCCGACTCGACGGCCTGCGCCTGCGCGTCGGACGAGGCCGCGAAGCTCACCCCGCCGGTCTCGCCGAGCTCCTCCGGGCGCACGCCCGCGAGCACGAGCGACACCTCGAGGCCCTCGATCGCGCCGAGCGCCTCGTGCAGGCGGCGCAGTGCCTCGCTCTTGCCGGCGCGCGCCGGCCCGGCGAGCACGACGCGCGAGCCCTTGCCGAACGGCGTCAGCCACTCGATCGCCTTGACGGTCGGGTCCTCGGAGCCGAGCTCGAAGCGATCGGCCGGGAATGCGACCGGCAGGTCCTCGAAACGGGTGCCTTCGGCGACCTCGTCGGCCGGGCGGCCGTTGATCGTGTCGATGCGGACCAGCGATGGGAAGCGCTCCGAGCGGCGCGGGGGGCGCAGCGGACCGGCGATGCGGTCGCCGGACACGAGCTCGCAGCGCTTGACCTGCGCCGCCGAGATGTAGACGTCCTCGTCGGTCGGCTCGGGCGGCGACAGGCGGATGAAGCCGGAGCCGTTGGCGAGCAGCTCGACAACGCCCTCGACGATCTTCTCCGGCTCGTCTTCGCCGGCGCCCTCGTCGGTCGCGCCCTCCTCGTCAGCCGAGCGCGGGGTGCGGCCCCGGCCGCGACCGCCACGGCGCCCGCGCCGCGGCTTGCGGTCCTCGGCGTCGTCAGTCTCTTCGGTGTCGTCAGTTCCCGTGTCGTCGCCGGTCTGGCGGGCCACGATGGCGTCGATCAGGTCGTCGCGCCGGAGGCGGCGGAAGCCGTCGACGCCAAGCTCGTTGGCCAGCACGTGGAGGTCGGCGAGCGGGCTCTGCTCCAGCTCGGAACGGTCAAGCACTGATGACATTGGTCATCTCCCCTTCGAAAATCGGTGGTCGGTCGGCATCCGGCCGCGTTGTGCGCAGCGGCCGGCAACCCCATGCGTCACGCAGGGTAGCGATCCGGGGTGAGGCCTTCGCCGGGTGCGAGCTCGACCTCGCCGGCGAGCACCGCACGCACGCGCAGGAAGTCGGCCGCCGCGGCGACGTCGTGCACACGCAGCACCGCCGCCCCGGCGTCGGCGCCGTACGCGAGCGCGGCGAGCGTGCCTGCGAGCCGCTCGCGCGGGCCGCGGCCGGTGATCGCGCCGACGAAGTCCTTGTTGGAGACCGCCCACAGGAGCGGGCGCCCGAGCGCCCGCAGCGGCTCGATCGCGCGCAGCGCGGCGACGGTCTGCGCGGGGGTCTTGGCGAAGTCGGGACCCGGGTCGAGCAGGATCTGGTCCGGGGCGACGCCGCGCGCGATCGCCGCGTCCATCCGCTCGCGCAGGAAGCCGGTCACGTCGGCGACGACATCGTCGTAGTGCTCGGGATCGAGCAACGTGCCCTTGGGTTCCACGCGCGTGTGCATCACCGCGAGTCCCGCGCCACTCGCGGCGCAGACGTCAGCGACCCCGAGATCCCGCAGGCCGGACACGTCATTGACGAGCGAGGCGCCCGCCGCGATCGCCGCCTCGGCGACCTCCGGCTTGTACGTATCGATCGAGACCACCGCGCCGAGCTCGCCCGTCAGCCGCACGATCAGCGGCACGACGCGGTCAATCTCCGTCGCCGCGGTCACGGCCGGACGGTGACCGCTCGCGGACTCGCCGCCGACGTCGAGCAGGTCCGCCCCCGCCTCGAGCAACGCCGCGCCGTGCGCGAAGCGAGCTTCCAGGCTCGGGTGGTCGCCGCCGTCGGAGAACGAGTCCGGCGTCGCGTTGACGATGCCCATGAGGAGGGGTCTGGACCCGATCTCGAGCATCCGATCTCGAAGCCGGAGCAACATCGGCCGATGAGCGTAACGTGCCCCCACCGATGACCACCGGCACCGTGCAGCAGCTGTGGCGCTGGCCCGTCAAATCGATGGCAGGCGAGCGTGTCCAGGGCCTGCGTGTGGACGGGCGCGGCGCCGGCGGCGATCGCACGCACGCCGTCCTGCACGAGCACAAGGGCGAGATCAAGCCGCTCACTGCACGCGAGGCGCCCCGGCTGCTCGCCTGGCAGGCCCGCTACCCGTTCAACCGCGACGGCGGCCTGGATCCGACGCGGCCGCCGTTCGCGGTCGTCACCGCTCCCGACGGCCGCGCCTACCGCTGGGGCGATCCGCGGCTGCGCAACGCGCTTGCCGACGATCTCGGCCGCGAGATCGACCTGCGACGCGACATCGCCGGCATCCAGGACCTCGAACGGTCGCTGCTCGTGACCACGCAGGCCACGCTCGACAGCCTCGGCGACGAGCTGGCCGGACCGATCGACCTCCGCCGCTTCCGCCCCAACCTGCATCTGGACCTGGACGCTGCGGCCTGGGCCGAGCTCGAGTGGGAAGGCCTCGAGCTGCACCTCTCCGGGGGCGTGAAGCTGCGGCTGCTGCATCCGTGCGAGCGCTGCGCGATCCCCACGCGGCATCCCGACACGCAGGTCAAGTGGCCGCACCTCCTGCGCCACCTGCATGCCACGCACCAGCAGTGCTTCGGCATCAACGCGCGCGTCCTCAGGGGCGGCCGGATCGGCGAAGGCGAGGCGGTCGAGATCGTTTCCCCTTCAGGTTTGTGACAAAGCGGTCGATAAGGGTCGGGCCGACGCCCCGAATTGGAGGATCCGTTGCTTCGCATCGACGAGAGCTCCGGGACGCTGGTCGCCCCTCAGGCCGGCGGCCTCGTCACGGAGACCAGCCCTGAACGCGACGAGTTGCTGGCCTTGGTCGGCGCCTCGTGGTCAGCATTCGCTCAGGAGCTGGGAATGCCCAACCTTCGCCTGGTTGCCACTGAGCCCGCCGCGGGCGTCGACCTGCTCGCGTTCGACGAGCAGTCCGGCCGCGCGGTCGTGCTGTTCGTGACCGGCGAGACCGTCGAGTGGCAGATCAGCCGTGCGCTGGCCGCCGCCGCCGACGTCGCCGGCTGGGACGCCGCCCGCCTCGGTGAGGTATCCGAGGCGCTCGAGGCGGTCGTGCCCGGCGAGTCCCCCCAGCTCGTGCTCGTGGCCGGTGGCTACGACCCGCGCGCCGTCACCACGCTGGAGTGGCTGAGCCGCCGCCATGGCGTCGACGCCGCCTGCTTCAGCATCTCGGTGCTGCGCTTCGGGAACGAGCGCCTGCTGTCCGTGCATCGCGAGCCGCGCGACGGCCAGTCCGCCGACGCCGCCGCCCAGGTGCAGTGGATGCTCACCGGTGCGCAGCCCGCGCCGGCCGCCGAAGCGCCCGCCGCGCAGTCGCTGGCAAGCGCCCCGCCGCCGAGCGCGTAACCCAAACTCCGTCCCTCCCCCGGGGTCCACACGCGTGGACCCCGGGTTCGGGGGGCCGTCTTCTAGTGGGGACGCAGCCGCGTGACCTGCGGGTCATGGTCGGACTGCTGCGGCGTGAACTCCGCGTTCACGTGCACCGAGTCGTACTCAGGCAGCGGGAACAGCAGCGCCGGCGAGACCAGGATGTGGTCGAGCGCCTGCGAGTTGCCCTCGAACACGTACGAATAGCGCTCGTTCGGCGGCAGCAGGTAGTACAGATCCAGCATCTGCAGGCCCTGCAGGATCTCCACCGTGTCGGAGAACTCGAAGTCGTTGAGATCCCCGAGCACGACGTAGTTGGAGAGCAGGTCGGCGCGCTGGATGTCGCGCGCGAACGCGTTGACGATCTTCGCCTGGGCGTGCCGCTGGCCCTCGCTGACTCGCACCGTCGGCTGCCGGTGGCCGAACAGCGGGTCGTCGCCGCCCTTGGAGTTGAAGTGGTTGGCGACGACGATCACCGTCTTGCCCTTCCAGGTGAACTCGCCGGCGAGCGGCTTGCGGCTGTCGTCGAACGCCGGGTCGTCCGGGTGGATGCGGCCGGGGCTGAACGTCAGCTGCGGGCCCTTGCGGGTCTTGACCACCGCGGTCGAGTTCGTCGACGTGCCGCCCGGACGGTCGACGAACGACAGCCCGCGGTCGGTCCGGAACAGGAAGCCCTGGCGGATGTTGCCGCCGGGCTGGCCGCCGTCCTCGTCGTCGACCGGGTCGATCTGGCGGTACTGGTACGTCGGACCGCCCGCTGCCACGATGGCCGCGATCAGTGTGTTCCAGGTCATGCTCGCATCCGTGACCCCGTCGTCGGTCGCGCCGGTGTTGTCCTGGATCTCCTCGACGGCGACCAGGTCCGGCGCTTTGAGGTTGTGGATGAGCGTATCGGCGAGGCCCGCGAACTTGCTCGGCGGGTCGGTGGGCTTGAGGTTCTCGACGTTGAACGACGCGATCTCGAACTCGTTCGCCTTCGGCGTCTCGGTCGTCTCGCGCTCGAGGTTCCCGGTCGCCGTGATCGGCGCGATCGGGTGGTACATGTAGTTGCCGAAGCCGTAGTCGGCGACCGCCACGATCGGCGCCGAGAACCTGGCGCCGGTGTTGACGTCGGGCGCATCGGTGACGATGAACCGCTCCGGGTTGAAGTCGTCCGGGCGGACGATCACGCCGCCGCGCGGGGTGCGCGGGCCGGCGTGCCGGCCGTTGTCGCCGACGACCGACAGCTCGCCGAAGCTGTTGGTCGGCCCGGTCGCGACCGCGTCGTTGAGCTTGACGAGCATCCCTTCCAGGCTCTCGTGGAAGTCGATCCCGTCCTGCTGCGGATCGAACATCGGGTTCGTGTCCACGTCACCCATCGAGTCGTTGTCGATGATGCGGTTCGGCGGGATGCGCCCGCCGTCGCCGATCACGGTCGGTGCCGGGATCGGCGCTGTGCCGCCGGGCGTGACGGTCGGGAACCCGATCTCGGTCACCGACAGGTTCGCGGCGGCGGCGCGGAACTCCTGGATCGTGCCGCTCACGGTCACCGCGGTGCCGGCGGGCGGTCGCACCGCGTTCGCCCCGAGGCCGGTGAAGACGAAGATGCCCTCGGAGGTGCGGACGTCGGCGTCCGGCTGCGGGTCCTGCATGTAGAAGCCGTTGCTGACCGTGTCGGTCACGACGCCGGGGACCCCGGTGACGACGCGGTCGACGTATGGCGAGATGTGCCGCGCGCCCTGGATGTCGTGGATCCGCAGACCCTCGACGCCGATGGTCGAGAACTTGATGCTGTCGTCTATGTCGTCGGTGTGCACTGTGACGGTGCACAAGTCCTCGCGGGCGAAGTCGGAGTCCGGATCGAGGGTGTACTCGGATGGGCCGCCGCTGAGCGCGAACGGATGCGCGCCGCTCTTCGTGCAGTTGATCGTGACGTTGGCAGTCGTGAGCTCGACGGGGCCGCTGAACGTGATCGTCACGTTGCTGTCGACGGGCACGTCGTTCGCGCCGTCCGCCGGGTCGCTGGAGGTGATCGTCGCGGCCGGCGGCGTGTTGCGCGGGTTGGGCGCCCCGGCCGTGAAGTCGGCGGCGTTGTTGTCGGTGTCGACAGCGCCGTCGCCGGCGCGGAGGTCCGCGGTCGTGTTGCTGAGCCCGGGAGCGGCCGCGCCCTCGAAGTCGTTCGCCGTGCCGTAGCCGATGAAGTCCTTCACGCCCGTGGCGGTGTCGCAGTCCGCCCCACACGCCAGCGCGGTGCTGTCGGTCACCAAGGCGACCTTCCCGGCGGCGGCTGACATCGCGATGCTGCCCGTGGCGTTCGGCGTCGGGAGGTCGGTGGTACCGCCGGCGCCGGCCCCCTCCTGGACGAGGTAGTAGCGCCCGGGCCGGATCGTGCCGGTAAGCGGCGTCCGCTGGTAGGAGGTGCCGGCCGCCGACGCGTATTGCACGCTCCAGCCGCCCACGGACACCGGGTCGGTGCCGCGGTTGTAGAGCTCGATGAAGTCGTTCTTGTAGGTCGCCCCGGCGTTGCCGCCACCGCCGTAGACCTGGCTGATGACGATGTCGGGGGACGCCGCGGACGCGGGCGCCGCAAAGATGAGAGCGGCCACGACGGCCGAGAGCAGTACGCGCATGGGCGGCACCCTATCCCGCCTGAACGACCGCGTTTGTGAAGATTGTCAGAGGGCTTGCACTTCGGCGAGCACCTCGCCCACCGAGGCCTTGGCGTCGCCGAACAGCAGCGCCGTCTTCTCGTTGTAGAACAGGGGATTGTCGATCCCGGCGAAGCCGCTGTTCATGCTGCGCTTGAGGACGATCACCGAGCCGGATTTATCGACGTCGAGGATCGGCATGCCGTAGATCGGGGAGTCCGGGACGTTGCGGGCCGCCGGGTTGGTGACGTCGTTGGCCCCGATCACCAGCGCCACGTCGGTGCGCGGGAACTCGCCGTTGATGTCGTCCATCTCCTTGAGCTTCTCGTACGGGACGTCGGCCTCGGCGAGCAGCACGTTCATGTGCCCCGGCATGCGGCCGGCGACCGGGTGGATGCCGTAGAGCACCTCGACGCCGCGCTTCTCGAGCTCGGTCGCCAGGTCGGCAACCGCGCGCTGGGCCTGTGCGACCGCCATCCCGTAGCCCGGCACCACGACGACCAGCCGCGCGTACGAGAGCTGGATCGCGACGTCGGACGCGCTCGTCGAGCGCACCGTCCCGCCGTCGCTGCTCGCCGCCAGCGCCGGTCCGCCCGCGCCGACGCCGGCGAAGAACACGTTGGCGATCGAGCGGTTCATGGCGTCGGCCATCTGCTTGGTGAGGATCGAGCCGGACGCGCCGACGAGCATGCCGCCGACGATCAGCGCGGTGTTGTCGAGCGCGAGGCCGGCCGCTGCTGCGGAGAGTCCGGTGAACGCGTTCAGCGTCGAGATCACCACGGGCATGTCGGCACCGCCGATCGGCAGCACCGCGAGCACGCCGAGCGCCCCGGCGCTCACCAGGATCAGCCAGAACAGCGCCTGCGAGTCAGAGCCGGCGGCGATCACCACCGCCGCCGCGACCGCGATCAGCGCCAGCGCGCCGTTGACGGCCTTCGGGATCTTGAAGCCGCGCTTGAGCGTCTCCTGCAGTTTCAGGAACGCGACGTTCGAACCCCAGAAGGAGATCGAGCCGATGATCGCCGCGAACAGGATCGGGATCAGCACCTCGAGCTCGAGGTCGCCGCCCGCCTCGCGGAACTCGACGAGGCTGATCAGCGCGACCGCACCGCCGCCGACGCCGTTGAACAGCGCCACCATCTGCGGCATCGCGGTCATCTTCACCTGGCGGGCCGCAGGGATGCCGACCGCAGTGCCGATCCCCACGCCGAGGACGATCAGCGGCCAGTCGCCGATCCGGTCGTCGAGCAGCGTTGCGATCACCGCGATCGCCATGCCGCTCGCCGCCACCTGGTTGCCGCGCACCGCCGTGCGCGGCCCGCGCAGCATGTGCAGCCCGAGGATGAAGCAGCTGAACGCGACGATGTACAGCGCCGAGATGAGATCACTCATCTGGGTCCGGCTTCTCGCTAGCGCTCGCACCGGGCTTCGCCCTACCCTTGAACATCCCGAGCATCCGGTCGGTGACCAGGAAGCCGCCGACGACGTTGATCGTCCCGAAGGCGATCGCGATCACCAGCAGCAGGTCGTTGAGGAAGCCGGTGGCCGTCCCGATCAGCAGGATGCCGCCGAGCACGACGATGCCGTGGATCGCGTTGGTCCCGGACATCAGCGGCGTGTGCAGCGTGTTCGGCACCTTCGAGATGACCTCGAAGCCCACGAACGCGGCCAGGACGAGGATCGCCAGCTCGGTCAGGAGGTCCATCAGCGCTCCACCCTCTCCCCGTCACGCGCCACGCAGGCGCCCTTGATCACTTCGTCCTCGAAGTCCAGCTTCAGCACTCCCTCGTCGCCGGTCATCAGCTCGATCAGCGACTGCACGTTGCGCGCGTACAGCTGCGACGCGTGCTGCGCCATCCGTGACGGCAGGTTGACCGGGCCGGCGACGATCACGCCGCCGTCCGTGGTGTACGTCTCGCCGGGCTTGGTGAGCTCGCAGTTGCCGCCCGCCTCCGCGGCGAGGTCGACGATCACGCTGCCGGGGCGCATCCCGTGCACGGCTTCGGCGGAGATGAGCTTCGGCGCCGGGCGGCCGGGCACGAGCGCGGTCGTGATGATCACGTCCGACTTGCCCATCTGCACGGTCAGCGCCTGGCGCTGGGTCTCCTGCTCCTCCGCCGTAAGCTCGCGGGCGTAGCCGCCGCTGCCCTCGGCGTCGCCGAGTCCCTCGACCTCGAAGAACTTCGCGCCGAGCGACTGGATCTGCTCCTTGACGGCGCTGCGCACGTCGAATGCGGTGACGACCGCGCCGAGCCGGCGCGCGGTGGCGATCGCCTGCAGGCCGGCGACGCCGGCTCCGAGGACGAGCACCTGCGCGGGCGGGATCGTGCCCGCCGCGGTCATCAGCATCGGCAAGAAGCGCGGCATCTCGCCGGCGGCGATGATCACCGACAGGTAGCCGGATACCGTCGCTTGCGAGGACAGCGCGTCCATCGACTGCGCGCGGCTGATCCGCGGGATCGACTCCATCGCGAACGCGGTCGCTCCCGTGTGAGCGATCGCACTGATCCCGTCGGCGTTGGTGAGCGGCGCCAGGAAGCCGATCAGGACTTGGTCCTTGGAGAGATTGCCGGGCTCGTTGGGTGCCACGCGCGCGATCACCTCGGCGCCCCACGGGTCACCCAGTTCGGCGCCTGCCTCCGTGTATTCCTCGTCCGGCAGGTCCGCGGGAACGCCCGCCGCAGGCTCGATCACGACATCGTGACCGGCGCTCTTGAGCCGGCGCACGACGTCCGGCACGAGCGCCACTCGCCGCTCGCCCCCGGCCGTCTCCTTGGGCACTCCGATCCTCATCGGACGCGAGACCCTAGACGAGTCAGCGGGCCATGAGCGCCGTCACCAGCGCGCTGGCGGCCGGGACCTGCGCGACGGCCTCGAGCGCGGGCGCGGGTTCCGGCGCGGCCGTCGCGACCGGCGGCAGCGACTGCACCTTGACCGGCTTCGGCGTCGCGATCGGGGTCGCAGTCGCGACCGCTACGGCAGCGGCCGTCGCGTGGTGCGCATGCGTCACGGGCTTGAGTGGGAACGGCTTGCGCGAGAGCGCAGCGAGCGCCTGCCCGGTCACCCACACCGGTGTCTGCCGGCTGGTGCGCGAGTAGTGGACCTCGCCGCTCGGCGTCGTCAGCGAGCGCAGGTAGGACATCGGGTCGCGCGCGCCGTTGCGGCGGAGCTTCGCCGGGTCGCGCCCGACGGCGAGCAGGCCCTGGACGGCCCAGGCGGTCGACTGCGCATTCGACGGGCCGCCCGGGATCAGCGCGAACCCACCGTCGGAGTCCTGGTGACGGACGACGAACTTCGCCGCCCGCTTGGCGATCGTGCCGCGCTTGCGACCGCCGGCGGCGAGCGCCTGGAGCGCCGCGCCGGTGTCGTCGATACCCGACGGGCCGCCGCGTCCGGCGAAGTTGAAGCCGCCGTCGCCGTTGGCGTTGCGGGCGATGAAGGCGGCGGCGCGCCGGATCGCGCGGTCCTTGGTGCGCCGGCCGGACGCGCGCAGGCCGAGGATGGCGAATGCGGTCGTGTTCACGCGGCCGCCGAACGAGCCGTTCTTGCGCTGCTGCGACACGACCGCCTGCTCGAGGTCTCGGCCGGCGAGCTTGGGGGGCTTTCCGGCCGCGCGCAGTACGAGGATCGTGCGGGTGAGCTCGCCCAGGTCGTTGAGCTGGGAGGCGTGGGCGCTCATGTAGGAGATCGCGCCGAAGTCGGCGGGGTTGCGTCCGGCGGCCGCGAGGCCGAGCGCGGTCCAGCCTGTGTAGAGCTGCGACGACGCCTGTCCGGGCGCTCCTCCCCACCCCTTGTCGGAGTTCTGCGCGTTGAGCAGGTAGCGCACGGACTTGCTCGCCGCGTCGGCCGGAGCGGGCGCGCCGGCCATCACCGCGAGCAGCAGCACGCTCGCCGCCGCGGGCACCGCGAGCCAGCGGACCTCGAACCGCGTCCGGTAGCGGCTCAGCGCGCGCACAAGGGCCGGGCCGAAAGCAAGGCAGAACAGGACGCTGCCGACGACGTGCGCGACGTCGAACCACAGCGACGTCACGAAGTACGCCCACAGCGCTGCGGCCGAGTGGTCGGAGTAGCTGACCCAGAGGCTCAGGTTCATCCAGGCGCCGTACACGTACGAGAGCGCTCCGCAGGCGATCGCGAGCTGGACACGCCCGAGCCGGCGGCCGGTCATGTGCCCGAGCAGCGCGCCGGCAATGCCGACGAAGCCCCACCCGGTCATCTGCCACGGCGTCCACGGACCCTGACCGAAGAAGACGTTCGACGCCAGTGCGGCGACCGAGCCGACCGCGAACCCGGGCGCGCCGCCGAGGACGTAGCCGGAGATCAGCACGATGTCGGTGGTCGGCTTGACGTTCGGGGTCGCCGCGAACGCGATCCGGCCGAGCGCGGCGAGCGCGGCCAGCGTCGCCACCAGCGCGATCACGCGCGCCGACGGGTGGGTCCGCTCGTACCACGCGAACCCGGCCGCCAGCGCAGCGCCGAGGATCAGCATCGACGCGAGCACCCAGCTCATTGCGCCACCTCGCTGCGACGTTCGCGAAGCGAACTCGCAAGGGAAAGGTTGCTTTCCCCGCCATGCTTGCTCGGCCCGGTCAGCAGCGCCGCGCCTTCTTCCGGGCTCAGCGCACCACCGCCGAGCACGCGTGCCGTCTGCGTCGAGAAGTACCAGCCGCCGGCGAGCACCTCGCGCGTCGGCGCGTCGGCGACCGGGCGGCCGTCGCCGAGCAGGATCGTGCGGTCGGCCCAGGCGGCGGCGAACTCGGCGTCGTGGGTGGCGACGATCACGGCGGTCCCGCCCGCTGCGAGCTCGCGCAGCCGGCTTGCAAGCCGAGCGCCGTGGCCGCGGTCCATGCCCCGGGTCGGCTCGTCGAGGCAGACCGCCACGGGCGCGTCTCCGGCCGCCAGCACGAGCTCGAGCGCGAGCCGCTGGCGCTCGCCGCCCGAGACGTCACGCGGATGGCGGTCGGCCAGAGCGCCGGCGTTGGGGACGTCGTCGCCGACGCGGTCGTGCAGGAAGTAGTCGCCGGGGTTCTGCAGGAGCAGAGCGACCCGGCCGGTCCGGTTGACCTTGCCGCGGGTCGGCTCGATCAGCCCGGCGAGCATCCGCAGCAGCGTCGACTTCCCGGCGCCGTTGCGACCCATCAGCGCAACCGTCTCCCCCGGCGCCACGACGAGATCGACGCCACGAAGGATCGCCGGCCCGTTGGGAACCTCGTACCAGCCGCGCCGCAGACCAACGGCAGGGGTCAGACCCCTTGAGTCTCGGCGACTCAAGGGGTCTGACCCCACTCGTGGCAGCTGGGCGATCTGGGACGCCAGGGCGCGGCGCGCGGCCTTCACCGTGGCGGGGCGGTCGGGGACCCCGGCGAGCGCGCACAGGCGCGTGACCGGCGGCTGGAGCTCGGGTGGCGCCCACGCCGCGAACGCCGCGGGTTCGCCGTCGAAGGCGAGGGCGCCGTCGGCCAGCGCGAGCACGCGGTCGGCGGCCGGCAGGCAGCGCTCGAGCCGGTGCTCGGCGACGATCACCGCGGTCCCCCACTCTTCGTTGATGCGCCGCAGGACGCCGAGCAGCTCGTCGCCGGCGACCGGGTCGAGCTGGGAGGTCGGCTCGTCGAGCAGCAGCACCTGCGGGCGGCCGGCCAACGCGGCGCCGAGTGCAACCCGCTGGAGCTCGCCGCCGGACAGCTCGCGCGTCGAGCGGTCGAGCAGCGGTGCGATCCCGAGCGCGAGCGCCGCCTCCTCGACCCCGCGCGCGACCGCCGCCGGTCCCCAGCCGCGGTTCTCGAGCGGGAACGCGAGCTCGGAGCGCACCGTCGTCATCACGACCTGCGTCTCCGGGTCCTGGAACAGGGTGCCGGCGACCGCGGCCAGCTCGGCCGGCCCGTGGTCGCGCGAGTCGAGACCGCCGCACAGGAGCTGCCCGGCGAACGTACCGCCGTGGAAGTGCGGGACGAGGCCGGCGGCGGCGCGCAGGAGCGTCGACTTCCCGGAGCCCGAGCCGCCGGCGAGCACGACGAACTCGCCCGCCTCGACCACCAGCGTCACGTCGCGCAGCGACGGCCGGTCAGCGGCCGGATACGAGTACGTCACGCCGCTGAGCGCGAGCGCGGTCATCCGATCCCCCGGCGATCGAGGAACGGCAGCAGCGCACAGATCGGGAGCGCGACGGCGACGAGCAGCTGGCGCGGCTCGAACGGGACCACCAGGCGCGGGTAGGCCTCGAACTTCTCCCAGCCGCCGACGCCGCACGCGATCCCGAGCGCCGCCATCGCGACGGCCGACGCGAGGAAGGCAAAATCGTGCCGCGACCACGGCTGCGCGATCCGCACCGCGCGCCCGCCGCTCCCGAACCCGCGGACCTCGAGCGTGGCGGCGACGTCGGTGGCGCGGTCGAGCGCCCCCGCCGTGACGGCGCGCAGCACACCGAGCCGCGGCGGCGGGCCGTCGCGCAGCGTGCGCTGGGCCTCGGCGAGCCGCCGCCCGTCGCGCGCGAGCACGCCGACCAGGTGCGTCGCGAGCGCCGCCGTCACGCCGATCCGGAGCGAGCGCCGGCGCAGCGCGCGCAGCAGCGCGTCGGGGTCGATCGCGAGGGTGAACAGCGCGGCACAGGCCATGATCGCCGCCGCCCGCAGACCGAGCACGGTGCCGTAGGCGAGCGCCTCGGCGGTGATGTCGAGCCGCCCGATCCCCGGCACCGCCGGGCCACGGAACACGAGCGTCAGCCCGTCGCGCGTCACGAGCGCGTTGATGAGCGCGATCGCGAGCGCCAGCGGAAGCGCCCAGACGAGCGAGCGCATCACCGCAGAGCCGACGCCGGCGGCGAAGCCCGCTGCGATCGCCACGGCCAGCGCAGTCCCGACCAGCAGCGGATGCTCGAACGACAGGGCGACGAGCGCGAGCGTCGTGCACCACAGCGCCCCGATCCCCGCGCGGGCCGCGTGCAACGGGCTGCGCATCACGGCCCCGTCCCGGCGCCGCTGAGCGGCAGCCCCACGTCGCGCCCGCCGTCGATCGCGAGGGCGAAGTGCTGCGCGAGCCGGTCTTTGGTGAGCGCCGCGGCCGCGGCCGCCACGCCGACGTCGTCCGTGCCGCTGATGATCCAGGTCGGCGCCTGCGCCTCGACGCTGGAGGCGGCGACGATCCCCGAGCCGGCGCGGAGCGTGCGCACCGGCTGGCCGTCGGAATCGAGCAGCACGATCGCGTCGCCAGTGCTCGTCGGCCGCGCGAACACTCCGCTCACCTGCGGGCCGCGCTCGAGCCGCCGCGCGACGGGGTCACGGCGGACGTCGGCCCAGCGGCCGACGATGACGCGCAGCACCTCCTTCCCGCCCGACTGCTCCAGGACCGCGCGCGACAGCGCCTTTACGCCGGCGTCGGTCAGCCGCGTCTGGACCTCGTCACACGAGCGCGTCTCCTCGCCGACGCAGACGAGGCGCACCGGGAAGCGCTTGCCCTCCGAGCCGCTCAGGAAGGGCTCGGGGTACGAGCCGACCACCGCCGGCACGCGCTGCGCCGCGTCCCACATGTGGTGGTCCCACCACACGTGATCGCCCGCGGACACGCGCCGCTCCGCCGCGCCGACGGGCGCCTCGATGCCGTTCACGTAGTAGAACCAGTCCGCCCGCCGGCCGTTCTCCTTGCCGCCCGCGAGCCCGTCGATCGCCTGCACGAAGCCGCCGCCGTAGCGCGTCTTGACGTCGTACTTGCTCTGCAGCAGGCGCATGACCGTGTCGCCCTCGTCGGCAGGCGCCGTGTCCTGGTCCACGCCCTCGTGCAGCGTGTCGCCGCCGAAGTCACGCGTCACCGTGAGCGTGACGTTCCCGGTCGACCCGCCCGCGCCGAACCCGCACCCCGCGGCGGGCAGGACGGCGAGCGCGGCCAGGATCGCGACGAGGCGCCGCGTCATCGGACCTTCACCGTGGCCGGGAAGGCCGACACCATGCCGGCGCGCTTGGCGTACAGCCTCAGCGGCTCGGACGCCTGGGGCACGATGAGCACGGCGATGCCCGCGAAGCCCGTCGTGGCGGTCGCAGTCCCGAGGCGCACCGTCGCACCCTGGACGCCGAACCCTTTGCCCTGGTCGTTGTAGCCACGGACGGTCACGCTCAGCGCTTCACCTGGCTTCGCCGTCGTCCGCGCGGGCCGCACCTCGAGCGTCCGCTGACAGCTTCCCGACTGCTGCAGCTCGCACCAGAACCACGTTATCCGCTGGCCGTTGTGAATCCGGTGCCCGGTCCCGAACGGCCCGGACGGGTCAGCGGCGGCGGTGGTGCCCGCCTTGCGGCCGACCTTGTAGACCCAGCCGCCATGGCCCTTCTCGCGCTCGGCGGCGACCGAGGTCACGTACAGGCCGGACGCGTCGGCAGGGCGCTTGCCGCACCGTCCGTAGTCGCGAAAGGCGAGCTTCAGGCGGGTGGCGGCGAGCACGGACAGGGGCGTTGCCGCGGCGACCCGGCAACGCCGGTGTCCGACCTTGACCGTGCGCTGCTTCAGCCGCTCGTCGTTGGCGCCGCGCAGCACGCGGTCCTTGCCGGCCACCAGCACGTGCACCGTGGCCGCGGACGCGGGCGCCGGAGCGGCGACCGCGACCGCGACGATGATCACGGCGGGGCGCCTCATCGCACGCGGAACCTCAGGCGCTTGTCGGAGCCGTGGTTGAACGCGTTGTCGATCGCGTAGGTATCGAGCACGTAGCGCCCGCGCGGCAGCCGCGACGGCAGCAGGTAGCTCCACGTCGGCTGGTCACCGACCTTGAACGCGTACCGCTTGCCGCAGGTGCGCTTGAGGAACCGCTCCTTGGAGCCGGAGAAGTACCAGCACGTCTTGCCGAGCTTGCGCGTGAGGCGGATCTTGACCGCCCACAGGCCCGACGGATCCGCGGTCACGCTGCCATGCAGCTCGCGCGGCGCCTTCTTGCGGGAGAAGCGCTGGCCGTTGCGGATGCCGGCGATCGTGGCGGTCGGCGCCGTGGTGTCGGGCGGAGGCGAGGCCACCGGCTGGTCGGTCACGGTGACGAACTCGCGACCGGCCGGCGCGTCGCCCGGCTTCGTCGCCTTCAGCGCGACGCGCCCCGAGGTCGCGACCGTGAGCGTCGCCTTTCCATCGCTGCCGGTCGTGGCGGTCACGGCCCCCGCCGTGACGGTGGCTCCGGCCACCGGCGTGCGGACACCTTCGCCCGGTGTGCCCGTGGGCGCGCGGTACTCGACGACGGTCAGCGTGAAGGGCGTGCCGCGTCGCACCTGGGCGGGAACGCCCTCGACGGCCAGTGGGAACACAGTCGGCAGGAACGTGTTCGGATCGGAGACGTCGACGAGCATGACCACGTCATTGCCGCTGTTGACCTGGTCGCTGCAGATGCCGCCGCCGTACTTGTAGCCGCCACCGGTGTCGAGCCACTCGGCCCAGTAGTCGTTGTCGGCGAACGTGTGCGACTCACCGAGGATCGTGCTCGTGAACGCCTGCCGGTCCCAGTTTCCCGCGGTCGCGACATCGATCGCTGCTCCCGGTGAGTCGGCGGGGCAACCGCCGGTCACGGGTGGCGGCGTGTCGGGCAGCGTGACCTGTGTGCGCTCGAGCAGCGTGTGCGTCGCCCCCTCGACCCGGATCGTGACCGTCGGTCCGGCGAGCGCCGGCGCCGCGAACAGCGCTGACATGACGACACCGGCCGTCAAGCCGGTACTGAGTCGGATCTTCATTGTGTGGAGCCACCCCTTTCCGCGAGGGCTGTCGGCTTGGGGTCGGAGGAAGGTCTCCTGGCTCCCGGGACTACCGATCGCTCCTTCCCGGCCCGCGCTGCGGTGCCAGTGGATGCGACACGAGGATCGCGTGCGATCGGCTTCCCCGGTAACAGTGGCGGGTCCGCGCCGGATTCGCACCGGCTTCCCTGACCACCGACCTGGTCGACGCCCATGCTATACCCGGGGCCGGGTATGACCGTCAACCTCACACGCATCTACACCCGGCTTGGCGACGATGGGGAAACGCATCTCGGTGACATGAGCCGGGTGCCGAAGACGGACGCGCGGATCGAGGCGTACGGGACGGTGGACGAGCTCAACGCGCAGCTCGGGCTGGCGCTCGCGCAGGGCGTTTCGGAGCGGTTCGTGCCGTGGCTGCAGCGCGTGCAGAACGACCTGTTCGACGTCGGCGCCGACATCTCGGTCCCGCACGGCGGCGACCGGGAGCGGCTGCGGCTGGCGCCGGAGCAAACCGCGTGGCTCGAGCGGGCGTGCGACGAGGTCAACGCCGAGTTGCCGAACCTGAAGTCGTTCGTGCTGCCGGGTGGGACCGCGGAGGCGGCGCTACTGCACGTCTGCCGCACGGTCTGCCGGCGCGCCGAGCGTCGCACGATCGCCTGCGGCGACGAGGTAAACGCCGAGTGTGTGCGCTACCTCAACCGCCTGTCGGACCTCTTGTTCATCCTTGCGCGCGCGGCGAACGTCGCGACCGGGAACGACGAGCCGCTGTGGGAACCGGGTCGCTACCGGTAACCGACCAGGGCCTGTTCCCGGCCGAGCATCGCGCGCTGCGCGAGCTGTATGCGTTCGCCCGCCAGGTCGGGGGGCACTGGTCGCGGCTGGCGGACAAGCTCGATCCGGCGCCGGAGGTGCTCGATCGTGGCGTCGAGGCATCGAAGGAGCTGCTCGCCGAGCTGGCTGAGCGCACTGCGGCCTACGGGCTGCACGGCGTGCCGGCGGCGACCGGCGCGGGCGTCTGGACCTCGCGACTGCGCGGCGCGGGCGACCTCCTGCTCGAACGCAACCAGGCGCTGCGCAGCTCCGTGCTCGACGTCCAGCACGTGGTCACGCTCGTCGCCTATCTCGGAGCGCTGGCGGCGAAGCGCAACGATACCGCGCTCGCCGCGTGGCATCGCGGCTGGGAAGTGCGGCTGGTCGCGCTGCGGGACGACATCCACGCCGCCGCGGTCGCCGAAGCCGACGAGCCCGAGCGCGCCGTGGTGGCCTACGACGGCTCCAAGCTGGGCCGCGCGGGACACAAGATCGCCGTCGGCCTCGGGACGCTCGGCGAGGCCTTCGACGGCCGCGCCGCCAAGCGCCACTAGACGCGGCGCAGCCGCCCGTGGACCTCGTCCAGGTCCGGCGGCTCGGTCATCAGCTGCCAGCCGCGGGGTGACAGCGCGAACACGTCGCCGTTCTCCTTCAGCAGGACGAGATGGCCGTCTCGCGTCGTGGCGAGCGGCGCCTGGCTGAGCGGCCACGGGCCGTAGTCGCCGAGGTGCGCAATCGCGAGCCGGACGATCCGGTGGCGGACCCGGCGGTCGAGCAATGCGCGGACGACCGCCGCCTCGGCGACGTCCTCAACGCTGTAGACGTGCGGGTCCGCGCTCGACTGGGAGGCGCGGATGTAGCCCCACCGCGCCCACTGGCCGATCGTGTTGCCCGTCACTCCGACGAGCTCGCCCGCGTCGCCGGCGGAGAGGTGCCCGTGCACTTTGGCCACGGGAAAGATATCCCCGGCCCGGGCCGCCGTGGCAAGCCCGGGCCGGGATCGTGCGGTGCGGGTCGGTAGCGCCGACGGCCGGGTCTGCTCAGCCGCCGGTGACCTCGACGTACCGCAAGCTCACGTGCCCGATCATGATCGCATCGCCGTCGGTGAGGGCTGCCTCGCCCACGCGGTCGCCGTTGACGAATATGCCGTTGAGGCTGCGATCGTCAAGCAGGACCGCGCGGCCGTTGCGGTGGATCAACACCGCGTGGCGGCGGGACACCGACGGATCGTCGAGCAGGATGTCCGATGCCGGGCTGCGCCCGATGCGCAGCTGTTGCCCGTCGCGATCGCCGAGAGCGAACAGCACGATCTCCCCCGCGTCGTCGACGGCGAGATAGCGGCCGGGCGCGGGCCGGGCCATGCTGGCCTGGGCGCGCCGGCGGTCCCGATCCCCGATGCGGGGAAGGGGACCGGTCTCCTGCGTCGGTGCCTCCGTTTGGAGGGCGGCGAGGGCATCGGTCGTCATAGGCGGAATCCTCTTGCCCGTTTCCAAGCGGGGGATAAATGTCCCCCACGACGAATCGAAGAGTTGCGCGTCGTTTCGCACGCGTGCAGGCACTTTCCGGACGATTTCGTCACGCCGGCCCAGCGGTCATCACGCGCACAAGCTCCTCCTCGCGAGTGGTCCAGCACGCCGCCGTACCCGGACGCGCTGACATCCACGCCCGGCGGGCTCTCGGAAGCTCGCTATGTGCGGTTTTCCAGTTCGTGCGGCAACAGGCTGAACACGACTGTGTCGCGGCGTCCGCCCTTGAACCGGATGTGCGCTCGCAGGAGCGCCTCGCGCGTGAACCCTGCGCGTTCGGCGACGCGTTGCGAGGCGTGGTTGTCGGGCCCGCAGGTGAGCTGGAGCCGCTTGATTCCGAGCTCGTCGAACGCCCAGCGGGCGAGCAGCAGGACCGCGTGGGTGGCGACGCCCTTGCGTCGCGCGTGGGGTGCGACCCAGTAGCCGACCGACGCCCGCGCGAACGGCGGCTCGATGTCGTAGACCGATGCGCCGCCGATGATCTGGTCGTCGTCGTGCGGCTCGACGCAGGCGAACTCGGCGCCCGTTCCCGCCTCCGAGTCGTGCTGGTGCTGACGGTGGGTTGCCCAGGCGTCGTGCTCCGTGTACGGCCGTGACTCCGGCCACGAGAACCGCTGCGTCTCGGCGTCGGCGAAGGCGCTGAACTTGGCCGGCACGTCGGCATCGCGCCACGGCCGCAGTGCGACGGCGTCGTCACGGAGAAGTGGGTGCACAGGCGCCGACCCTAGAGAACAAGAAAACCCCGCGAAGCGCGGGGTTTCTGTGAGGTACCGCTACGGGGATTCGAACCCCGGTTTCCGCCGTGAGAGGGCGGCGTCCTAGTCCCCTAGACGATAGCGGCCGGTGACCAAGCCATCGGCCAGTTTAGCGTTGACTTGAAAGCGCTCAGCCGTCGCGCACCGTCTGCCACGAATGCCACGTGATGCGCAGGATCACGAGCGTGATCGCGAGGCCGATCAGCGGGTCGGCGATGGGCACGCCGAGCGCGACGACCGCGGCGCTGGCGACGACGGCGAGGCTCACGTAGGCGTCGGCGCGGGCGTGGTCGCCGTCGGCGATCAGCGCCGGGCTGTCGAGCCGTCGACCGGCGCGCGTGCGGATGCGGGCGGCGATCCAGTTGCCCGCGAAGCCGAGTGCACCCGCGAACGCCAGTGCCACGAGGTGCTCGGGCTCGTGCGGATCGATCAGCCGCAGGATCGACTCGGCGCCGGCCACGCACGCGCTGATGAAGATCGCCGCCACGACGAACAGGCCCGCCCACCGCTCGGCACGCGCGCTGCGCAACGCGAACGCGATCGCCAGCGGGATGGCGGTCGCGGCGTCGCCGAAGTTGTGGATCAGGTCGGCGAGCAGCGCGACGCTGCCGGACGCGACGAATACGGCCGTCTGGGCGAGTGCGGTGATCGCGAGCACGAGCAGCGCCCAGCCGACCGCCGTCAGCCCCGCCCGCGAGCGCTTGATCGACGGCGCGATCAGCCCGTGGCTGTGGGAGTGCGAGTGGCTCACGACGGCACCGGGTCGGTCCATCCGTGGGCGGCGTGCTCGAGATGGTTCAGCGCCTCGGCCAGCAGCACAGCCACGTGCGCGTCGTGCAGGCGGTAGAAGATCGACCGGCCGTCGCGACGGGTCGCGACGAAGCGCAGGTGCCGCAGCACCCGCAACTGCTGCGACGCGGCCGACGGCGTCATGCCGGTCGCCTCGGCAAGGTCTCCGACGCCCTTCTCGCCGTCGCGGAGCGCGTACAGCAGGCGCAGCCGCGACGGTGCCGACAGCGCCTGCATGAGCTCGGCGATCGCGAGCATCTCGTGATCGGCAACCGGTTCGCCGGCGTGGAACCCCGCGTGGACGCCCGCGTCAGGCATTGCGAAGACTATATCCGCATAGCTATGCGGATGACTCCCCGGTGATGCAAACGGACCGGTTTCGGGTAAGGCGCCGGCGTGCTGTCACGGAAGACCGTCCTCCTGGGCGCGGGTGCCCTTGTTCTCGTCGTGCTCGTCGTCGTGCTCGTCACCGGCGGCGGCGGCCCGTCTCCGACGATCGAGCGCGGCGACACGTCGCAGTTCCCGCTGCGCGGCTCGCTCGCCGACGACCAGGGCGCGATCGACGACGCCATCGAGGCCTGGAAGGACGGCCGGGGCGTCCCCGACGACGCCAAGGTGCTGCGCGTCAGCGAAGGTGACGTCCACGTGCTCTACGCCGGGAAGCTCTCCGACCGGAGCATGGTCGTGATCGCGCAGGGCGATCGCGTGATCACGATCTTCAAGCCTTCCGACGGCAACTGGTCCGTGGGTAGCGCGGCAACGGACATCGACGTGACCGAAGGCACCCCGGTCGATCTCAATGACGTCATCCTGCTTCCCGCGGGAGACTGGACGTGGCTGCCACTGCGGCACGACCCGTCGCCGCCGCGGACGTTCGACGGCCTCATCGACGGCGGCGCGGAGCTCGAGCCGGGCTTCGCGGTCCAGAAAGGCGCGACGCGCGACCTGGGCCGCCTCTACGACGTCGACGCCGGGCTGTTCCGGATCGACGCCAAGAACTACGACCGGATCGTCGAAGCGTCGCAGCATCCCGGCCGGCTGCTCGCCATCCACGCGGGGCTCACCGGCGAGGACGAGGAGCGGCTCCCGAAAGCGGACGTGCGGACGGTCGACGTGCGATGGACCGGAAGCTCCCCGGCGTGAGCCAGGCCGCGGTGGTCGCGCGCGGCAATCCGGACCGGCTCGGCCTGGGCCTCGTGGACGACCCCGACGCCTTCGTGTCGAGCGCGGCGAGCGTGAGCCTCGGGTCCGAGACCGGCCCGCTCGGCGCGCGGCGACGCGACTCCTACCACCCACCGCAGGTCGGCGCCGCCTACGTCGTCGACAAGGACAACCGGCCGCAGACGCTCGTCGCGGCGGCGACCGGCCCGGTCGACCACTTCGAGTTCCTCGTCGGCACGCGCTCGTTCACCCGCCCCGGGCCGATCGCGTTGGTACCGGTCGACTGGGATACGTCCTCGACCGATGCGATCGTCCTCGGCCGCACCAAGAGCGGCGCGGTCGTCACGCCACTCGCTCCGCGCTGAGGTCGACGCGTCGGCCTGGAGCCGATGATGCCGTGTGTTCGCGTCAGGTGCGGCGGGCTGCGACGACGAGCAGTGACGCGGCATGGCCGAGCAGGCAGGCGCCGGCGCCGAGACCGGTCACGGTGCTGGGCGGCGTCGAGGTGCTCGCCCCGAGGACGAACGCCGCCACAGCGACACAGACGACCGCGGCCGCAAGGCCGACCAAGCCGATTCCGGGAAACACGCGGTCCAGCGGCACGAAGTGCACTCCGACGACCAAACAGACCCAGGCGGCGATGAACTCGTCGTGGCCGGTGGCTCCCAGAACCGCCGCGCCGACCCCGATGGACGCGAACTCGGTTCCACGATACAGCGCGATCGCCTCGCCGCTGGGCTGCTGCAGGTACCACGCGACGAGCGCGGTGCCCGTGGCGTCGACCTCCACCGCGGGGGTCTCGCCGGTGCCGGGCAGGCGACTGAGCTTCGCCGAAGCGGTCGCGGGCACAACCAGAAGCGCCGCGACCAAGATCAACAGCGGGCGGCGCAATGCGGCTGAGAGGACTCGAACCTCCACGGGGTTGCCCCCACAGGCACCTGAAGCCTGCGCGTATACCAATTTCGCCACAGCCGCTGGCGACCCCAACTGTAGCGGCGCCGCTCACGCTTTGATCCCGACGCGCAGAACCGGACGACACCCGACATACGTAAACCCCGATCGGGTTTACTACCTTTTGTTCAGTGTCCTGGTCGAGAAGGAGTTCGGGGATGTCGCAGATCGATGAGCTGCTCGCCAACAACGAGGCCTACGCGGCGCAGTTCGACAAGGGCGACCTGCCCCTGCCGCCCGGCCGGAAGGTCGCCATCGTCGCGTGCATGGACGCCCGCCTGAGCCCGTACGCGCTGCTCGGTCTGAGCGAGGGCGACGCGCATGTCATCCGCAACGCCGGCGGCGTCATCACCGATGACGAGATCCGGTCCTTGGCGATCTCGCAGCGCCTCCTCGGCACCGAGGAGATCATGCTCATCCACCACACCGACTGCGGCATGCTCACGTTCCACGACGACGACTTCAAGGCGCAGATCGAGGAGGAGACGGGCATCAAGCCGCAGTGGGCGGCGGAGGCCTTCGGCGACCTCGACCAGGACGTCCGCCAGTCGATCGCGCGGATCAAGACGAGCCCGTTCATCCCCAAGAAGGACGGCATCCGCGGGTTCGTCTACGAGGTCGAGACGGGCCGCCTGCGCGAGGTGACCTGAGCCTCCCAAACCTTCCGTTTGCATGGGGTCTTGCAGCGGGAAGGAGTCCGCACTGATACAACGACGGCCGCCGAATCGTCGGCCCCCGGGGGTCGACGAACGGGGGAACCGAAGCGGTCGACCGGGCCGCAGGGGCGAATCGCCGTCTTGAGTACGGCGTAGCGCACGCGCGCGAGCCCGTCAGCTCACCTCGTAGGCGACTCCAAACAGTCGTATGCGGATGGACGGACCGAACGTGACGGATACACCACGTGGGCGCGCCCGCGCGAGCATCGTCGCCTGCGTGGCGGCCGTCGCCCTGCTCGCGGCCGGCGCGTCCCCAGCCCAGGCAGTGCTCAAGCGCGGCTCGCACGGCGCGCACGTGACCAAGGTCCAGCGCTGGCTGGGGCTGCACGCGGACGGGATCTTCGGGCCTGGAACCAAGCGCGCCGTCAGGCGCTTCCAGCGCCATCACGGCCTCACGGCGGACGGGATCGTCGGCCCGGCTACGTGGCGTGCGCTGCGCTCCGCGCACACCCGCCACGCCTCGAGCTCCGGCGGGAGCAAGAAGGGCGCGGTCGTCGACCTCCAGCGCGCACTCGGCATCACCGCCGACGGCATCTTCGGCCCCGGCACCCAGCGCGCCGTCAAGGCCTTCCAGCGCAGCCACGGCCTGACCGCCGACGGGATCGTCGGCCCGGCGACCTGGAGCGCGCTCGGCCACGCCGGCCGCACGACCATCCTCAAACGCCGCGGCCACCGCGGCGGCGTCCACCGCAACGGCACCGTGGCGCGCGTGATCGCGGCCGCCAACCGCATCGCGACGACGCCCTACAAGTACGGCGGCGGCCACGGGCAGTGGAACGACAGCGGCTACGACTGCTCGGGCTCGGTCTCGTACGCCCTGCACGGCGGCGGGCTGCTCGCGCGCGCGCGCGACAGCGGCCAGTTCATGAGCTGGGGCGCGGCCGGCCCGGGCCGGCACATCACGATCTACGCGAACCCCGGCCACGCGTATATGGTCATCAACGGTCGTCGCTACGACACGACCGGCCGCAGCGAGACCGGCACCCGCTGGCAGCCGCAGGGGCGCTCATCGGCGGGCTACTCGGTCCGTCACCCGCCGGGCCTCTGAGCCGCGGAGAGCACCAGCTGAAGTGACTGCTCCGACCCCGGCCAGTGCTCGCGCACGAGGCCAGGGCCGCCGGAGCGCAGCACGTACCGCAGCACCAGCACGACGGCCAGCGCGTCGTCGAGCAGGCCGATGACCGGGATGAAGTCCGGCACCAGGTCGAGCGGGCACGCGAGGTAGACGACCAGACCCGCCAATGCCAGGCGGACCCGTCGCGCCACCCGGCGGTCGGAGGCGAGACGGCGGACGAGCACGAAGCAGTCGGGAACGAAGCGTGCGTCGATCACCGCACGAGGACCTTGACACACATAGATTGTAAGTTTACGCTTACCGTTAGTGGTGACTTACGAAAGCAGTGGCCTCAACGCGCTCGGCGACCCCACCCGCCGCGCGATCTTCGAGCGGCTCGGGCGTGGGCCGCTCGCCGTCGGCGAGATCGCCAGCGGGCTCCCGGTCAGCCGCCCGGCCGTCTCGCAGCACCTGAAGGTGCTCAAGGACGCCGGCCTGGTGATCGACCGTGCCGACGGAACCCGGCGGCTGTACCAGCTCAACCCGACCGGGATCGAGGCCATGCGCGCGTACTTCGACACGTTCTGGAACCAAGCGTTGACCGCGTTCAAGCTCGCGGTCGAGAAGGAGGACTTATGACCGAGACCACGGTGGCCGCGCGCCGCAGCATCACCGTCAACGCGACGCCCGAGCGCGCGTTCGACGTCTTCACCGCGGGCTTCAGCACGTGGTGGCCGCTCGAGAGCCACCACATCGGCGAGACGATGGCGACCGAGGCGATCATCGAGCCGTTCGCCGGCGGCCGCTGGTTCGAGCGCGACGCCGACGGCAACGAGTGCAACTGGGGATTCGTCACCGAGTTCGAGCCGCCCAGCCGCGTGCTGCTCGCCTGGCACCTGAACCCCGAGTGGGGCTACGACCCCGATCCCGAGAAGGCGACCGAGGTCGAGATCACGTTCACGGCCGTCGAGGACGGGACGCTCGTCGAGCTCGAGCACCGCGGCTTCGAGAAGCACGGCGAGCCCGGCGCCAAGATGCGCGACGCCGTCTCCGCCCCGGGCGGCTGGACCGACCTGCTGGAGATGTTCGCGAAGGCGGTGTAGTCGCGCCGGTACGGTTGTGTCGTGTACGTGTCGATGTCGCGGCTGAGGATCCCGGTGGAACGCGCGGACGCCCTCGTCCGCGCGTTCCGTGCGCGGGTCGGTCTGGTCGACCATGCCGACGGCTTCGTCGACCTGCAGGTCTGGCAGTCCGACCGTGACGCGGGAGAGCTGATCATGGTCTCCCGCTGGCGCGACCGCGCGGCGTTCACGGCCTATATGCGCTCCGCCGACCACAGGACCTCGCACGACCGCATCCCGCCCGAGCTCAACGACGCGATCAAGCTCGAGCGGCTCGAGCACCTGCACACCTACGAGGTCGTCGCGGAATGACCCGTACCGCCGCGCCGAGCGGGTGGCCGCCCCCGACCGCGGCGCAGCTCGCCGGCATGCGGATCGAGCTCGAGCCACTCGCCGCAGTGATCGCCGACCGCTATTTCGAGCGCTTCCCGGACGACCTCGAGCGCTACGGCGACGCCGGGCGTCAGTGGGAGATCCACGACACCCAGCACCTGCTGAACTGGGCGATCGGCGACGTCGAGGGCTTCGTCGACCTCGACAAGCAGGCCGCGTGGCTCGCCCGCGTCCTCTCCGCGCGTGACTTCCCGCTCGAGCATCTGGCGGTCAACCTCGAGCTCGCCGCCGACGTCGTCGACGAGCAGGTCGGGTCAGCTGTGGCCGAGAAGCTGCGCGGCGCCGCGGCGACCGTGCGCGCTCACTGACGTCCTACAAGCGCTCCAGCGCCAGCTCGGCGCCGCGGTCGGGTGGGAAGACCGGGTAGACGACATCGTCGATCACGCCGTCATGCACGATCAGCGTCACGCGCTTGATCAGCGTCATGCCGTCGACGTCGAACGTCGGGAGGTCGAGCGCGCGGGTCAGCTCGAGGCCGGCGTCCGAGAGGATCGGGTACGGCAGGTGCAACCGCTCGACCGCCTCGCGCTGGTAGTCAGTGTCCTGGGTCGAGAGGCCGAAGATGCGCGCGCCGCGCTCGGCGAAGCGCGCCTTCTCGTCGCGGAACGAGCACGCTTCGGGCGTGCATCCGCGCGCACCCGGGATGGCGTTCCAACCGTCCTCTCCCCCCGGCGGCTCCTTGCCGGGCTCGCCCGTGCGCGGGTAGGCGAATACGACCGAGACGCCTTCGAGCGCGTCGAGGCGGACCGTGCGCCCATCGGTGGCGTCCAGCGCGATCGCGGGCAGCGCGGCGCCGGGCAGGTGGTCGGTCGCCCCGTCGTCCTCCGGCACCGGGAGGTCGTGCGGGAGCTTCGTCGGGTCGATCATCGAGGCGTGAGTGTCCCACGCGCGTGTCGCCGGCTCGGAACAGATGCCCGGGCCGAGCGTCCGCGGCCCGCATATGATCGGCACGTGGCGTACGAGGAAGGTGTGCTGCAGGCGCTTCAGCGCGTTACGGATGCCGCGCTCGCGCACCTGTCCGAAGACGACCTGCTGACCGAGCTGCTCAGGCGGATCACGGAGATCCTGGACGCCGATACGGCGGCGTTCCTGCTGCTCGACCCCGAGACCAACGAGCTCCATGCGCGCGCCGCGCGCGGGATCGAGGAGGAGGTCGAGCAGGGCGTCCGCGTCCCGGTCGGCCGCGGCTTCGCCGGCCGCATCGCCGCCGAGCGGCGGCCCATCGCGATCGAGGACGTCGACCACGCGGACATCCTCAACCCGATCCTGGGCGAGAAGGGCATCCGTTCCCTGCTCGGCGTGCCGCTCCTGATCGAGGGCCGTGTCATCGGCGTCCTGCACGTCGGCACGCTCACGCCGCGACTGTTCACCGACGACGACCGCAACCTCCTCCAGCTCGCCGCCGACCGCGCCGCGCTGGCCATCGAGCACGCGACGCTGTTCGAGAGCGAACGCCGGACGCGCGTCGCGGCCGAGCAGGCGTCCAACCGCCTGGAAGCGCTCCAGCGCATCACCGACGCATCGCTCGCCTATCTCCCGCAGGACGAGCTGCTGACCGAGCTCCTGTACCGGACCAGCGAGATCCTCGACAGCGACACCGCCGCGATCCTCCTGCTCGAGCCGAACGGCGAGAACCTGCGCGCCCGCGCCGCCAAGGGGATCGAGGAGGAGGTCGAGCAGGGCGTCCGCGTCCCGGTCGGCCGCGGCTTCGCCGGGCGGATCGCCGCCGAGCGCCACGTGGTCTCCATCGAGGACGTCGACCACGCCGATATCCACAACCCGATCCTGCGGGAGAAGGGCATCCGCTCGCTGCTCGGTGCGCCGCTGCTGGTGGAAGGGCGCGTGACCGGCGTGCTGCATGTCGGCACGCTCACGCCGCGGCGGTTCACCGACGGCGACGCGAACCTCCTCCAGCTCGCCGCCGACCGCGCCGCGCTCGCGATCGAGCAGGCGGCGCTCTACGAGCAGCGGCGCGTGGCCGAGGCCGTCCAGCGCCGCCTGCTGCCCGAGAAGCTCGCTGCGGTCCCCGGCATCGAGCTCGCCAGCCGCTACCTGCCGGCCAGCGGCGAGAGCCTCGGCGGCGACTGGTACGACGCCTTCATGCTCCCGGCCGGGCACATCGCGCTCGTCGTCGGCGATGTCGTCGGGCACGGTCTCGAGGCCGCGGCGGTGATGGCGCAGCTGCGCACCGCGGTGCGCGCCTACGCGGCCGACGGTCACGCGCCGGCGGCGACCGTCGAGCGCGTCAACCGGCTGATGTGGCAGCTCGGCCCGACCGCGATGACCACTTTGGCGTTCGTGGTGATCGACTCCGTGGGCGAGTCGCTCGAGCTCGTCATCGCGGGCCATCCGCCGCCGTTGGTGATCACGCCCGACGGCGAGGCCTCCTACCTACCGCTGCAGGGCGGGCTCGCGCTCGGCGTGTCGCCGCTCGTGCCCTACCACTCCGCACGGCACCCGTTCGCAACGGGTTCGGCGGTCGTGCTCTACACGGACGGCCTCGTTGAGTCACGCCGCACACCGATCGACGACGGCCTCGAGCAGCTTCGCCTGATCGCGACCGGGGCCGGCGACCTCGAGTCCTTGTGCACGTCGATCACCGACGGCATGGTGCCCGAGACGCAGCCGGACGACATCGCGATCGCCGCCGCGCGGATCCCGCCGGTACCCGAGAAGCTCGTCGCGCGCTGGCCGGCAGAGAAGGAGTCGCTGGCAAACGTGCGCCAGGTGCTGCGCCGCTGGCTGAACGCGCGGGGGGCGAGCGAGGACGAGGCGTTCGACATCACCGTCGCCTCGCAGGAGGCGTGTGCCAACGCGGTCGAGCACGCCTACGGACCGGGCCGCCGCTCGTTCGAGATCGAGGCGACGTGCGACGAAGGCACGGTCCGCGTCATCGTGCGCGACCAGGGCGATTGGCGGCCGCCGCGCGGCACCAACCGCGGGCGTGGCCTGCCGCTGATGCGCGAGCTGATGGAGCGGGTCGACGTCCAGCACGAGGAAGGGGGCACGGTCGTCGTGCTCGAACGCTCGCTCGGGAGGTCCGCAGCCACATGAGCCTGCTCGCGAAGCTCCACGACGAGGACGTGGGCGGCACCCCGCTCGTCATCGTCGACGGCGAGATCGACTCGTCGAACGCCGCCGAGATCGGCGACCGCCTGCGCGCGACGATCAGCAATCAGGGCATGGCGATGGTGGTCGACCTCACGCCGACGACCTACATCGACAGCGCCGGGCTCAACGCGCTGTTCCGGCTCGGGCTCGAGCTCGACGAGCGCCAGCAGACGCTGCACCTCGTGGTCGCGAGCGGCTCGCCGATCGAGCGCATGCTCAAGATCGTCGGGCTCGACCGCGCGATCCCGACGTTCGCCACGCGCGCGGCCGCGCTGGAGGCTCTCTAAGCATCATCGTCGCGCTCGAGGAACGCCGGGTCGGCGATCAGGAAGACGCCTGTGATGATGAACGTGAACAGCGCGAGTACGCCGACGATCCGCGTGAGCATCGCCTCGAAGCCGATCATCAGGATCAGCCCCACGGCCAGGCTGCCGAACATGAGCGCGACCTTCATGGGTGGAACCGCTGGTCGATGGGCTGGTACTCCTGGTCCAGCCGGCCCTGCAGCACGAGCCGGTACAGCCACCACAGCGACGGGACCAGGATCACCATGCCGACGGACACCGCGATCACGACGGCCGACAGCACCGCGTCGTCCGCCGCCGCCTGCTCGAGCGTGAGCTTCGGCGGGAGCAGGTAGGGCTTCTGCGCGAGCACCCAGCCGACCACGATCGCCGCCACCGCACCGGCGGCGGTCACCCGCGCGAGGCCGAAGTGCTCGCGATAGACGAGCGTCAGCGTCGCGACGCCCGCCGCGCCGGAGAGCAGCACCATCACGAGCCCGCCGCCGGAGGTCAGGCCGTCGTAGAGCTCGGGAGCATCCGAGCGCAGCACGAACAGGCCGCCGAACGCGACCGCGCCGGTGACGACGCCCGCTCCCAACGCGCGCGTGCGGAACGCGGCGACGAGGTCGGGCTGCCCGGCGCGGCCGGCATCGCCGGCCAGATACACGGCCGCGAGGTAGGCGCCGCTGAGCACACCGACGACGCCGATCAGCACCGACGTCGGGTTCAGCCACGAGGTGATCAGGTCGCCGGCCGCGTTGCCGACCGGCACCCGTCCTGACGCCTCGCCGCCGATTGCGGCGCCGAGGAAGAACGGGACCAGCACCGACGAGAACGCGAACACGGCACCGAGCACACGCGCCTCGCGGATCGTCCCCGCCTGCCCGCGCAAGGCAAATGCGGTGCCGCGGAAGATGATCCCGATCGCCGCCAGGAACAGCGGGATCGACAGCGTCGAGAAGATCGAGCCGAACACGACCGGGAACGCCGTCCACATGATCACGAGCACGAAGATCAGCCAGACGTGGTTGGCCTCCCAGACCGGGCTCATCGACCACTGCACCATCCCGCGGATCCGGGCGCCGCGCTGCGCGCCGCCCGCCGTGAGATCCCAGAACCCCGCGCCGAAGTCGGCGCTGCCGAGCACGGCGTAGGCGGTGATGCCGAGCAGGATGAAGCCGAGGCAGATGTCGGCGAGGATCACTGGACCTCGCTCGTGGCCGGCTTCCGGGTGAGGCGCCGCAACAGCCACACGACGGCGGCGCCGAGCCCGAGGTAGACGAGCACCAGGAACACGTAGCCGACCTCGAGATAGTCGACCGCGGTCACCGCCTGAGTGGTGCGCATCACCTCGTAGACGATCCACGGCTGGCGGCCGACCTCGGTGACGATCCAGCCCGCGATCAGCGCGACGAAGGACAGCGGTCCGGCCGCCATCACCGCTCGGTAGAACCACTTCGAACGGGGCAATCGGTGCAGGCGCAGCCAGGTGAAGAAGAACACGACGCCGAGCAGCGCGAGCCCGGTGCCGATGCTCACCATCGTCTGGAACGCGACCCGCACGATCGTGACCGGCGGGCGGTCCGCGGGCGGCACGGTGTCGAGCCCCTTGACGACGGCGTTCGGGTCGTGGAAGGCGAGGATCGACAGCATCTTCGGGATCTCGACGAGGCCGCCGAACGTGAAGGGAGCGCCGGCCGTCGTCTCCTGCAGCCCCTCGAACGCGGCCAGCTTGACCGGCTGGTTCTCCGCCACCGAGCGCCCCGCCCAGTCGCCGACGATGACCTGCACCGGCGCGGCGAGCGACGCGAACGCCAGCGTCACGACCAGCGCGGTGCGGTGGTAGTGGTCGCGCTTGCCGCGCATCCACGCGTACGCGTAGACGCCCGCGACGATGAAGCCGCAGACGAGATAGCCGGCCAGGTACATGTGGATCAGCTCGTGCCACATGCCGGCGTTGAACAGCGCGTCCCACGGCTGCGGGTTGACGACCTTCCCGTCCACGACCTGGAACCCGTCCGGCGTGTTCATCCAGCCGTTGACGGCGATCACGTTGAACGAGCCGGTGAACCCCGCGATCACGACGGGGATGCCGGACAGGAAGTGCGCGCGCGGGCTCAGCCGGTCCCACCCGTATACGTAGATCGCGATGAAGATCGCCTCGACGAAGAACGAGATCCCCTCGAGCCCGAACGCGATCCCGAACACGTCGCCGAACGTCGCCATGAAGTTGGGCCACAGCAGCCCGAACTCGAACGACAGGATCGTGCCGGTGACGACGCCGACCGCGAACAGGATCAGCGCCACCTTCGACCAGCGCTTGGCGAGCGCCTTGTAGGTGACGTTGCCCGTGCGCAGGTACAGCCCTTCCACGAACACGAACATCGCCGGGAACGCGATCCCGAAGCACACGATCGGGATATGCACCGTCAGCGACATCGCCTGCATCTGGCGGGCGAGCACGGTGTCGGGATGCGACGAGCCGCCGAGCGTCTCCACCACCTGCTGGGCGAAGACGAGCATCAGCCGCTGAGCGCCTTGAGGAGCCTGGGCGCCACCTGCTTCTTGCGGCTCATCACGTCCGGCAGGTCGATGACGCCGTTCTCCTGCTTGCCGAACGCGCGCTCGATCAGCGGCCGCTCCCCGGACACGTAGAGCTTCGAGCCCTTGGCGAGGATGTCGGTGACCATCAGCGCCACGAGCGCGTGTCCTTCGCGCTCGCGGACGTCGTCGAGCGCCTTGACCAGCTCGTCGCGGCGGTCGCCGAGGTCCTTGCCGACCGTCTCGACCTGCGCGATCCGCATCGAGTGCCCGCCGGCCTCGTAGTCCTTGGCATCGCGCTTGACGATCTCCTCAGCCGGGACGCGCTCGAGGTCGGACGTGTGCTCGAACATCTCGCGGCCGAAGCGCGTGGCGTCGATCGCGAGCGCCTGCTCGAGGTAGGCGATCACGGCGTGGTCGCGCTCGGTCGTCGTCGGCGAGTTCAGGATCACCGTGTCCGAGAGGACGGCGCCGAGCAGCATCACCGCGGACGGCCGCGACGGCTCCATCCCGCTCTGGCGGAAGCGCTCGATCACGAGCGTGGCGGTCGAGCCGACAGGGTCGAACGTCGCGCGCACGGGCACGCGCGTCTCGATCGAGCCGATGTGGTGGTGGTCGAGGATCTCGACGATCTCGGCCTGGTCGATGCCGACCACGCTCTGCGCCTGCTCGGCGTGGTCGACCAGCAGGACCTGGCGGGGCGTCGGGTTGACGAGGTCGCCGCGGGTGACGAGGCCGATCGGGCGGCGGTTCCCGTCGACCACCACGGCGGCGCGGTACTCGACGTCCTTGACGGTCTCGGCGATGTCGGACAGCAGGTCGTTGGGCGCGACGACCTGCGGCTCGCGGTCCATCAGCGCCCGGCACGGTGCCGACAGCGTGATCATGCGGCTGGTCACGTAGCTGTCGAGCGGCGAGGCGACCACCGCGGTGCCCTTCTCGCGCGCGAGGCTGAGGATGTCATCGTCCGGCCGGCTGCCGTTGCTGGTAACAAGGAGCGCGACGCCGGTGTCGATCGCGATCCGTTGGGCGTCCGGCCGGTTGCCGACGACGACCACGTCGCCGGCCTCGAAGCCGAGCGGGAGCGATTCGGTGGCCATCGCGAGCACCCACACGCGCCCGCTGACCTCCGTGTCCCCCTCTCCCACGAGCTGCTCGCCCTCGAGCACCGCGGCGATCGCGCCGATGGCGGTCGGGGCGTCGAGGCGCGACGCCTCGCGCGACTCGCGGACGTAGCGGCGCGCGAGCGCGCGCTCGGTCATCGCGCCGACGAGCTCGCCCTTCTCGTCGACGATCGGGACGAGGTCGGCGTCGTCGTGGGCCATGATCAGACCGACCTCGCGGACTGGCTCGCCGTCCTCGGCCGCCGGGAAGCCCTCGCGCATCACGTCGCGCACGCGCAGCATCACGTGCGGGAGCAGCGGCGGCTCGCTGGCGCCGCTGCGCTCGAGCACCCAGCGCGTCTGCGCGTTGAGGTCGCCCAGCCGCACCGCGACGTACTCGTTGCGGGCGTCGAGCCGGCCCTTGAGCTCGGCGTAGCCGATCGCCGCCGCGATCGAGTCGGTGTCGGGGTTGCGGTGCCCGGTGACGTAGACGCGCGCCACGTCAGGCCACGCGCAGCTTGAAGTCGCTGGGCGGCGGGGCGAGCGTCGGGTCGACGAACAGGCCGCAGACGTCGACCGTCGCGCAATCGCACGCGCGGGCGGTCTCGAGCCAGCGCTTGACCGCCTCGGCGCGCGCGATCAGCGCCTCGATATCCGGAAGCTTGCGGTCGGCGAGGTCGCGAATCCGCTCTCCGGCGTTACCGGGACCGGTGAGCGTGCGGATCTCGTCCAGCGTCAGGCCGGCGCGCTGGGCGACGTCGATGATGCTGAGCCGGTGGAGGACGTCCTCCTGATACCGGCGCTGGCCGCCGATCCGCTCCGGCGGCGGCAGGACCCCGACGTCCTCGTAGTACCGAATGTGCGACGGATTGACGCCCGCGCGCGCCGCCACCTGGCCGATCGTGAGCATGGGGCTTGACCTCAAGTCGACTTGAGGGCGGATCGTACCGCCATGACTGATCTCGCCATCGCCTGCTCGCTCACCGCCGAGCAGCTCCCCGCGCGGCGTGACGCCCTGGCCGCGTTCGACGTGATCGACGCGCGCGTAACCGGGCGCGTCGCCGTCCGCCGCTCCGCCGCCGCCGAGACCGCGCTCGCCGAGTTCGCGCGGCTCGAGAACGAGTGCTGCCCGTTCTTCGACCTGCGCGTGACCACGGAGCCCGACGCTTTGATTCTCGAGGTCGCCGGGCCGCGCCATGCCGAGCCGCTGATCGTGCGGCTCGTCGAGGGGTTCCGATGACCGAGCGCAAGATCGGCCTCGCCGCCGTGCTGATGGCGCTGTCGTGCGCCGCCGGCCCGATCCTGATCGGCGCGGTCGCCGCGCTGGCCGGGATCCTGCTGTGATGTACGGCCGTGATCGACCGTCTGCTGGAGATCGAGGTCTCGGCGCTGTGTGACGCCGACAAGGGCCTGCCCGTCGTTGACCCCGCGATCCGGGCGATGGTGCCCGACGTCCGCATGGCCGGGCCGGCGCTGACCGTGATCGCGCAGGAGGACCACCTGCCGATCTTCAGCGCGCTCGACGCCGCCGAGCCGGGGGACGTGCTCGTCGTCGTCAACGCCGGCGGGCGCCGGGCGGTCTGCGGCGAGCTGTTCGCGACCGAGGCCAAGCGCCGCGGCGTCGCCGGGATCGTCATCGACGGGCTGTGCCGCGACGTCGCCGGGCTGCGCCGGCTCGGGCTCCCGTTCTTCGCGCGCGGGCCCGTTCCCGCGTCCGGCTCGACGGTGTCGCGGGCCGCGTTGGGCCAGGCGGTCCGCTTCGGCGGCATCGACGTCAACCCCGGCGACATCGTCTTCGGCGACGACGACGGGCTCGTCATCGCGCCGCCCGACCGGATCGCGGCCGCGCTCGAGGGCGGCGAGGCGATCGCGCGCGCGGAACGCGCCATGCTCGCCGCCATGAGCGAGGGTCGCGCGCTGCACGACCTCACCAGCTACGCGGAGCATGTCGCCCGGCTCGACGCCGGCGAGGAGAGCGCGTTGGAGTTCCGTGTCGACTAGTCCGAACGAGCTCGCCGCGATCCTCGCCGGGCCGCCGCCGGGCGTCCTCTCGCTGGCCGGTGGATTCCCCAATCCCGACACGTTCCCGACCGACGAGATCGCCGAGATCGTGGCGCGGCTGATGCGCGACGACGCCGGCATCGCGCTCCAGTACGCGGCGCCGGAGGGGATCCCGAGCGTGCGCGAGTACATGCTCGACCGCCAGGAGCAGCATCAAGGCGTCCGGCCCGAGCTCCCCGAGCTGATAGTCACGAGCGGCGGGATGGAGTGCATCGCCTTGGTCGGCAACAGCGTGATCGCGCCGGGCGACACTGTCGCGGTCGAGGCCCCGACCTACCTCGGGGCGCTGATGGCGTTCGCGCGCTCGGGGGCCGGGATCGCGTCGATCCCGATGGACGCCGACGGGCTCGACGTGACCGCGTTCGAGGAGCGCCTGAACGCCGGGCTGCGCCCCAAGGTGCTGTACGTGATCCCCGAGTTCCAGAACCCGTCGGGCCGCACGCTGCCGCTCGCCCGCCGCCACGAGTTGGTCGAGCTGTGCCGCCGCCACGGCGTGCTGATCCTCGAGGACGTCGCCTACCGCGAGATCCGGTTCGAGGGTGAGCCGCTGCCGAGCCTGTGGTCGCTCGGCCCTGACACCGTCCTGCAGGCGGGCACGTTCTCCAAGATCCTCTCCCCCGGCCTCCGGCTCGGGTGGGCGGCCGGGCCGCGCGAGGTGATCGCGCAACTCGCGAGCGCCAAGCAGACGACCGACCAGTGCGCCGCCGCGCTCGGCCAGCGGATCGTCGAGGAGTACGGGCGGGCCGGCCTGTTCGAGCGCGGCGTGCCGGCGTCACGCGAGCTGTACGCGTCGCATTGGCGGGCGCTCGACCGGGCGCTGCGCGAGCACATGCCCGAGGGCCTCAGCTGGAGCCGCCCGACCGGCGGGTTCTTCTCCTGGCTGACGCTGCCGCCGGGCTCCGACGCGATCGATCTCCGGACGGCGGCGATCGAGGCGGGCGTGATGTACGTGCCCGGATCGCTGTTCTACGCGGGAGATGGTCCGCGCCACGAGGCGCGGCTGTCGTTCAGCCTGCTCGGCGAGGACGAGCTCGAGACAGCAGTGGTACGGCTGTCCACACTCTTTTGAGAGGACCGATGAGTCACCGGGTGGCCCGGCCGTCTTGGGTACGTGAACGCGACCAAGGAGACCGGAATGACTGCCACCGAGGACCGCTCGCGCTGGATCGCACTGATCGTGCTGTGCGTGGGCATGCTGATGATCGTGCTCGACGCGACGGTCGTGAACGTCGCGCTGCCGTCGATCCAGAGTGATCTCGGCTTCTCGAGCTCGAGCCTCGCGTGGGTCGTCAACGCGTACCTGATCGCCTTCGGCGGCCTGCTGCTGCTCGCCGGTCGTCTCGGTGACCTGATCGGGCGCCGCACCGTCTTCCTCGCCGGCCTCGCCGGCTTCACCGCTGCTTCTGCGCTCTGCGGCATCGCCCAGAGCCAAGAGATGCTCGTCGCGGCCCGGTTCATTCAGGGCGTCGCCGGCGCCATGACCTCGGCCGTGATCCTCGGAATGATCGTGACGATGTTCACCGGGCCGCGCGACCAGGCGAAGGCGATCGGCGTCTACGGCTTCGTCGCCTCCTCCGGCGGCTCCGTCGGCCTCCTCGCCGGCGGCGTGCTCACCCAGTCGATCAACTGGCACTGGATCTTCTTCATCAACATCCCGATCGGCATCGCGACCGCCGTGTTCGCGCTGCGCCTGCTCCCGAAGGACAAGGGCATCGGCTTCGGCTCCGGGGCCGACGTCCCCGGTGCCGCGCTCATCACCGCCGCGCTGATGCTGCTCGTGTACACGATCGTCGTCCCTGCCGCCGAAGACGGCTGGGGCTCCGGCCGCACGCTCGGCCTCGGCGCCGGCGCGCTGGCACTGCTCGCCGCCTTCATCGTCCGCGAGGCGACGGCGGCCAACCCGCTCGTCCCGCTGCGGATCTTCCGCTCGCGCAACATCTCGGGCGCGAACATCGTGCAGGGGCTCGCCGTGGTCGGCATGTTCGGCATGTTCTTCCTGGGCGCCCTCTACCTGCAGCACGTGCTCGGCTACGACGCGCTGCAGACCGGCCTGGCCTTCCTACCGGCGACGGTCGTGATGGCGGCGTGGTCGCTCGGCTACTCGGAGAAGCTGATCACGCGCTTCGGCGCCCGCACGACGCTGCTCCCCGGCCTCGTCCTGATCGGCGTCGCGCTCGCGCTGTTCGCTCAGGCTCCCGTCGACGGCGAGTACGCCGCGAACGTCCTGCCGGTGATGGTCCTGCTCGGCACCGGTGCCGGGATCGCCTTCCCCGCGCTGATGACGCTGGCGATGTCGGACGCGACGCCGGCTGACGCCGGCCTCGCGTCCGGCCTGGTCAACACGACCGTGCAGGTCAGCGGCGCGATCGGCCTGGCCGTGCTGGCGACGCTCTCCGCGACGCGCAGCGAACACCTGGTCGCGGGCGGCGACGCCCAGGCCGTGGCGCTCACCGACGGGTTCCACCTCGCATTCCTGATCGGCGCCGCACTGATCGGCATGGCGATCATCGTCGCGCTGACCGTGCTGCGCCAGCCGCGCCCCGAGCGCGCGCCCGCCGCGAAGCCCGCCTACTCAGAGGCCTAGCAGCGCGCGCGGAGTCGCCGAGACCATCCGCTCGGCCTCCTCGGGCGCGACGCCGGCCTCGACCAGCGTTCGCACCGCCCCCGTCAGCACCGGCCCTCGCGAGGGCCGGTGCGCGTCGGACGCCACGACATCTCCGTGGCCGCTCGACGCCAGCTCGATCGCCCAGTCGCGGACGCGCGGGCCGTGCCGGCCGATCAGCGAGGAGCCGTTGATCTGCAGCTTGGCGCCCGCGGCGGTCAGCTCGTCGATCCGGCCGGAGGTCATCAGCGCACGCGAGCGCTCGGGGTGGCCGATCAGCAGCCCGTACCCGCGCTGGGTGATCGCGGCCGCCGCTTCGAGGAGGCCGGGGGCGTCGAGGAACAGCGGCGCCTCGAGCAGCACCCAGCGGGCGTCGGCGGGGCCCTGCGCGGCGATCGCCAGCTCGTCGGCGGTGAGCCGGTCGTCCTGGGCGATCTCGACTCCAGGGAGGACCGTGAGCTTGATCTGCGCGTCGTCGAGGTCGGCCTGCAGCTGTTCGACGCGCTCCGGGACGCTCGCGATCTCGACGTCACGGGCATGAGGCGTGGCGACCACGGTGCTGGTGCCGTCGGCGACGGTCATCCGCGCGAGCTCGAGCGCCTCGTCGAGCGTCCGCGGGCCGTCGTCGACTCCCGGCAGGATGTGGAAGTGGAGCTCGGCGCGCACCCCTCCAGCTTGACAGCCGCGCTAATTTCGCCATATGGCGAAATATGTGGACCGTGGATGAGCTGCTGCGCGCCCTGGCCCACCCGGCGCGGCGGCAGATCCTGGCGGCCGCCGCTGCGCGGCCGGTCTCGGCGGGCGCGCTCGCCGCGGAGCTCGGGCTCGCCAACGCCACCACGTCCGAGCACCTCAAGGTGCTGCGCAAGACCGGGCTCGTGACCATGACCGTGCAGGGCACCTGGCGGCTCTATGCGACGGACCGCGCTCGCCTCGAGGAGGCCTCCGCGCGCCTCGCCCACTTCACGGAATCGCTCCCTGAGGAGGATCGATGAACATCGTGCACTTCGACGTGGCCGGCCCTGACGAGGCCGCCCTCCACCGTTTCTACGCGGGCGTGCTCGACTGGCGCGTCGAGCCCCAGGGCCCGGGCTACGCGCTCGTCCGCACGCCCGACGGCGGCCCGGACGGCGCCGTCGTCGAGGGCGCCGACGCCGGCCTCACGCTCGGCGTGGCCGTCGATGACCTCGAGGCGATCGTGGCGCGGGTGGCCGAGCTCGGCGGCGAGGTGCTGATGCCGCCGACCGACAACGGCTGGGTGGTCAAGGCGCTGGTCGTCGACCCGGCCGGCAACCGGCTGTCGCTGATCGCGCGGAGCTGAACCGATGGCGGGCTACTCGGGCACGCCGCTGGCGAAGAAGCTGGGGATCAAGGAGGGGCAGCGGCTGACGCTGGTGGAGGCGCCGCCGGAGTGGGCCGTGCCCGACCTGCCGGCCAACGTCGAGGTCGGTGCGGGGCTGCAGGAGCCGGCCGACGTGGTGATCGCCTTCCACCGCGAGGCGGCGGAGCTGTCGTCGCGGATCGAGGCGCTCGGGCAGGCGATCCACCCCAACGGGATGGTCTGGATCGCGTGGCCGCGGAAGGCGGGCGGGCATGACAGCGACATCACCGAGAACGGGATCCGCGACGTGGTGCTCCCGCTCGGGCTTGTCGACGTGAAGGTGGCCGCCCTCGACGACGACTGGTCGGGACTCAAGGTCGTGTGGCGCCGCGAGCGCCGTAAGTAATCAAGCGCTTGACGGCTGCCAAACCGATTAGTCTGTCTGTTCATGCCCCGGCGCTCTCCGATCACCACCATCGACGACCCTCGGTATCTCAAGGCCGTGTCTCACCCGGTCCGTGTGCGGATCCTGGCGATGCTCGACGAGGGCCCCGCAAGTCCGAAGGTCCTGGCGGACCGGCTCGGCATCAGTCTCGGCGTCGTCGCCTACCACGTGCGGACGCTGCACGAGCTGGACCTTCTCAAGCTCGTCGGCACGCGTCAGCGCCGCGGCGCGACCGAGCACATGTACGCGGCGGTCGCCCGCCCGAGCTTCAGCGACGACGCGTGGGCGGGCATGGAGCCGGTCGCCAAGCAGCGCCTGCTCAGCGCGATGTTGCGCCAGATCGGCGAGTACGCCAACGCGTCCGCCGCCGCCGGCGGGTTCGACCGCGCCGACGCCAACATCTCCCGCATCGCACTGAAGCTCGACGACAAGGGCTGGAAGCAGCTTGCCGCGGCGTGCAAGAAGTGGCTCGCCGAGGTGCAGAAGATCGAGGACGGCGTGCAGAAGCGCGTCAAGAAGCCCGGCGACGAGCACGACCTCACCGACGTCGGCCTCGTGGTGCTGCTGTTCGAGGCGCTGCCGATCAGCGAAGCCGCGGCCGCGCACTCCAACTCGAACGCCAAGACGCGCCGCCAGCGCGTCACCAGCTCCTAGCGCGCGTATAGGGTCCGGTTCCGGGGCGCGCCGTCCGGGGTACGCGGGCGGGACCGAAGGTGATGTGGCCAGAACAACAGCCGCGCGGTGAGGCACGTCCACATGCCTACGACCTCTTCGACGAGGGGACGCAGATCGGGACGCTGCATTGGCGTGCCCGCCCACGGCGGGCGGTCGGCTGGTACCTAACCCGATCCGGGAAGGGCCCCGAGCGGCTGTTCGTCGACACGGCGATCAACGATCTCTCCCGCGACGAGCGCTCGACCGCACACGACTGGGACCTGCACGCCGAGCTGGCCGCGATCCTCAGCACGGCCCTGGCGCTCGATGCCGCCGCGCGCGAGCTCCATCCCGAGCGCGCGCAGGGCACGCGCCGCTTCCGCCGCGGCCTGGCCGCCGGCCGCTACGAAATCCACGTCACCGACGTCGAGCCGACGATCCTCTCCCGCATCACCCCCGAGCTGCACCTGGACTCGGTCTCCAACGTCACGATCCTCGCCGGAGAGTTGCTCGACGGCGGCCTGGAGGTCGCGATCCAGCGGATCGGACTCGTCGGCGGCCGCATCGTCGCCGTCTTCCGCAGCGACGAGGTCGACGACGAAGGCTGACGATCAGCGCGGGTAGGCCGCGGGCACGCCTCCGTCGACGTTGAGCACGTTGCCGGTGCTCTTGCCCGAGCGCTGCCCCGACGCGAAGTGCAGCACCGCCTCGGCGATGTCATCCGGGACGATGTTCACGCCCAGCGTCGTGCGCTTGCGGTAGTGCTCCTCGAGGTCGTCGGGCTCGACCCCGTAGGCCGCAGCGCGCTCTTCGCGCCAGCTCGAGTCCCAGATCCGCGAGCCCTGCAGCACCGCGTCGGGGTTGACCGTGTTGACGCGGATGCCCGCCGACCCTCCCTCCTCGGCGAGGCACCGCGCCAGGTGCAGCTCGGCCGCCTTGGCCGACGAGTAGGCGGCCGCGTTCTTGCCCGCGACCAGGGCGTTCTTGGAGGCGACGAAGATGATCGAGCCGCCGGTGTCCTGGGGGCGCAGCACCTCGAACGCCTCGCGCGCGACGAGGAAGTAGCCGGTACCGAGGATCTTGTGGTTGCGGTCCCACTCGACCAGCGTCGTCTCCTCGATCGGCGCGCTCGAGGCGACGCCGGCGTTCGACACGACGATGTCGACACCGCCGTACGTCTTCACCGCCGCGGCAAAGGCCTCGCGGACGGAGTCCTCGCTGGTGACGTCGCCGGCGACGGACAGGCCGCGGTCGCCCAGTTCCGCGATCGCCTCGGCGGCGCCCGCGTCGTCGAGGTCGAACGCCACGACACAGGCGCCCGCGGACGCGAGCGAATCGACCACGGCGCGGCCGATGCCACCGGCCGCGCCGGTCACGAGCGCGACCTTGCCCTGCAGCTCGCCGGGCGGCGGCGCCAGCGACAGCTTGTAGAGCTCGAGCGGCCAGTACTCGATCGCGAAGCTCTCCCCCTCGTCGAGCGACACGAAGCCGCCGAGCGCGTGCGCCCCGGCCATCACCTCGATCGCGCGGTGGTAGAGGTCGCGCGACAGCGCGGCGGCCTTCGTCGACGTGCCGACCCCGACCAGGCCGACGTGCTGGATCAGCACGACGCGCGCGTCCGGGTCAGCGGGCTCCGTGCTGTCGTCGGCGTGGCGCTCGACGTAGGCGCGGTACTCGTCACGGAACGCGGCCGCGCGCTGGCGGATCCGGTCGGCGAGCACGCCGGCGTCCTCGGACGCCGGGTCGAAGGGGATCCACAGCGGCACGCGCTTCGTGTGCACGAGGTGGTCCGGGCACGCGGCGCCGACGTCGGTCAGCTCCGGTGCCGCGCGCGAGGAGACGAACTCGAGCGCCCGCGGCGAGGTGTCGACGACGAGCACCTTGCTGCGCTCCGAGGAGACGGCGCCGCGCAGCGCGGGCAGCACCGCGTCCAGCACGCCCGGCCCGCTCTCGGCCGCCGGGCCGTCGAATCGCTGGTCGCCCGACGTGCGGGCGTTGACGAAGTCGACGGCGCGGTTGATGACCTCGATCGTGCGCCGGTACGCCTCCTCGGCGGTGTCGCCCCAGACCACCAGTCCATGCTTGGCCAGCACCACGAGCTTGAGGCCGGGGTTCTCGCGCACCGCGGTCCCGACCTGCTTCGCGAGCGTGAAGCCGGGCCGGATGTACGGGATCCAGGCGGCCTCGTCGCCGAAGCACTCGGCGATCAGCGCCTCGCCGTCGCGCGTGCCCGCGATCACGTTGATCCCGTCGGGGTGGGTGTGGTGGACGTGCTTGGCCGGCACGAACGCGTGCAACAACGTCTCGATCGACGAGCGCGGCGCGGCGGGGTCGACCTGGCAGCGCGCGAGGTGGGCGACCATGTCCTCGTCACTCACCTCATCGCGCTCGAACAGGGGGAGCATCTCGTCGAGCCGCAGCGGCGTGAAGTGCTTGCGCTCCATCGTCGCGAGGTCGCTGCCGGAGCCCTTGACCCACATGACGTCGACCTCGCGACCGACGTGGTCGGTCGCGGTGCCCTTGGCGGACGTGTTGCCCCCACCGAAGTTCGCCACCGCGCGGTCGGAGCCGAGCAGGTGCGAGGCGAGCAGCACCTGGCCGAGCGCGTCGTCCGGCACGTCGGACGCGGCCGGCCAGCGGTCATCGGCGGGCGCGACGATCTGTGCCAGCGTCGTCATCGGCCCCAGCCCCCGGCAACCGAGACGGTGGTAGCTCGCTCGGCGATGATCCGCTCCGTGTAGGCCCGCACCTCGGCGATCGGGTCGGCGGCCGCGCCGAGCGACTCGCGCAGCGCGGCGCACTGCGGCCGCACGTCGGTCTTGTAGGCATCGAGGAGGAGCTCGTGCCCCCGCAGCACATCGCCCTCCGCCTGCGCCGCCGCCAGCGCCTCGCGGTCGACGAGGCTCGCCTTCACGTACGCCTCCTGCAGGTTCATCACGCTCAGCACCATCGCCTCGACCTTGGCTTCGACGTTGTGCGCCTGGTCGATCGTGAATCGAATCCCGCCCGCCCGCTGATCGCCGAGCTCGAAGAAGATCAGGAACAGCTCGAACGGGTTGACGGAGCCGACGATCAGGTCGTCGTCGGCGTACTTGCGGTTGTTGAAGTGGAAGCCGCCGAGGCGCCCCTCGGCACGCAGCGTCGCGACGATCTGCTCGATGTTCGTGCCGTGCAGGTGGTGGCCGAGGTCGACGAGCACCTTCGCCCGGTCGCCGAGCTTCAGGCACGTGACCAGTGATGCGCCCCAGTCCGGCAGGTCCGTCGCGTAGAACGCCGGCTCGAACGGCTTGTACTCGAGCAGCAGCTCCTGCTCCGCCGGGAGCGCCGCGTAGACCTCTCCGAGGCACGCGATCAGGCGCTGACGGCGAGCGACGAGATCGTCCTGGCCCGGGTAGTTCGTGCCGTCGGCGAACCACAGCGACTGCGCGGTCGACCCGAGCTCGCGCGCGATCTCGACGCACTCGAGCAGGTGGTCCGTCGCCTTCCGGCGCACCGTCTCGTCGGGATGCGCGATCGAGCCGAGCTTGTAGTCGGGGTCCTGGAACAGGTTCGGGTTGACGGCGCCGACCCGCAGGCCGCGCTCCTCGATCTGCCGTCGCAGGGCGGCGAGGTCGTCGACGCTGTCCCAGGGGAAGTGCAGCGCTACCGCACCGGCTGTCCCTGTCAGACGGTGCACTTCCCCGGCATCATCGACGCGCTCGCCCACGTCGCGTGGGCGCCCGGCCTGCTGGAACGTCGCGAACCGGGTCCCCGAGTCGCCGTAGCCCCACGACGGCGTCTCGATCTCGAGGGTTGCGAGATGTTCGGTCACGGCACGGTCTCCTTGACGTTCTGGCCCGTCACTTCCAGGAAGCGCTGATAGATCTGGTCGCCGTCCTCGCCCGGCTCGAAGGCGGCCGGGTCGGCCGACGCGGCGGCCACCGCGCGCATCTCGGCCAGCGAGCCGAGCTCGCCCACCGCGCGCGCCTGCACGAGCACGTTGCCGAGCGCGGTCGCCTCGACCGGGCCGGCGAGCACCGGGCGGCCGAGTAGGTCGGCGGTCATCTGGCACAGCAGCTCGTTGCGGGACCCGCCGCCGATCACGTGCACGACGTCGACCTCCCGGCCGGTGACGTGTTCGAGTCGCTCGAGCACGAGCCGGTACTTGCACGCCAGCGACACGAGGATCGAGCGGACGATCTCGCCGCGGTCGGCGGGCTCGGGCTGACCGAGCGCGCGGCACGCCTCGGCGATCCGCGCCGGCATGTCGCCCGGCCGCAGCAGCGCGTCGTCGTCCGGGTCGAACAGCGGCACGTCGGCCCGTGCGGCGGCGGCGAGATCGGTCAGCTCCGCGTACGAGGCCTCCCACAGCGTCGCGCACTCCTGCACCAGCCACAGGCCCATCACGTTGCGGAGCAGCCGGATCGTGCCGTCGACGCCGCGCTCGTTGGTGAGGTTGACGTCGCGCGCCTGGTCGGTCAGCACCGGCGCGTCGAGCTCCACTCCCAGCAGCGACCAGGTGCCGGACGAGAGGATCGCCGAGCGCGGGCTGCGCAGCGGCGCGGCGACGAAGGCCGACGCGGTGTCGTGGCTGGCGACGGCGTGCACCGGCGCGTCGATCCCGTGGTGGCCGAGCATGCGACCGAGCGTCGTGCCGGGCTCGACCGGGTCGCCGGAGAACGGCGCCGCCGGGAGCCCGAGCCGCTCGATCAGCGCGCGCGCCCATGTCCCGGAGCGGGCGTCGAGCAGGCCGGTGGTGGACGCGTTCGTGATCTCGTTCGCCAGCTCGCCGCTGAGCCAGAGGGCGATGAGGTCGGGCACCAGGGCGATCCGCTGCGCGGCGATGTCCTCGTCGGCGAGCAGCTGGAAGACGGTGTTGATCGGCATCGTCTGGATGCCGGTGGCGGCGTACAGCTCGGCGGCCGGCACCCGCGCGTGCGCGCGCTCGATCATGCCGTCGGTGCGTTCGTCGCGGTAGTGGAACGGCAAGGCGAGCACGCGGTTGCGCTCGTCGAGCAGCGCATAGTCGACCCCCCAGGTGTCGACTCCCACGCCGGCCAGCGGCCCGTCGAGCCCGCGCAGCCCCGCGACCGTCTCGGCAAACAGCGCCAGCAGGTTCCAGTGCAGGCCGTCGGGCAGCCGTACCGGCCGGTTCTCGAACCGGTGCTCGACGGTCAGCGAGACGCGCGAGCCGTCGAACCGGCCCCGCACGACGCGGCCGCTCTCGGCGCCGAGGTCCACGGCGGCGAAGTCAGCCTGGGTCCGCCGATCATCGTGGATGCCTCGGCGTCGTGGGTGCCGGCCAGGGGCGATCGGCCGAGCATCCTCAGGGTGGGCCCCTTTGGAGCTCGGGCGATCGTCACTGGGCGCCGCACACGGCGGCGAGGCGCCGCGAGGATCGGTGGACCCAGGCTTACTCAAGGTGGAAGACCTCCTCGATCCGCCGCAGCGGCGGGATCAGGAACTCGGCCATCTCGGCCTGCCAGCGGGCGTTGACGTCGGTCTCCTCCATCGCGGCCTGCGCCGCCGCGAAGTCCTCGGTCTCCAGGTAGCCGATCAGCAGCCCGTCATCGTCGAGGAACAGCGAGTAGTTGCTCCACCCCGTGCGGCGCAACGCCTCGAGCATCTCCGGCCACACGTCGCGGTGCCGCGCCTTGTACTCGTCGAGCTTCTCCGGCCGCACGCGCATCGTCCAGCAGACCCTCTCCATCACTCCACCTCCGCGTAGTCGAGGTCGAGCAGCGTCGCGACGCGCCGCAGGTCGGCCGCGCGGTGGCCGACGCCGAGCGCGACGTGGTGCGTCGGGCCCTCCGCGCACCAACGCTCGAAGAACTCGGCCGGCGTGGACGCGAACCGCAGCCGGCTGTTGGTGTTGCCGATCCGGAAGGTCGCGCCTGGGATCGACTCGCCCTCGGCGACGACGAGCTTCAGACGCCCGTCGGCGGTCTGGGTGCAGCCGCAGATCGTGACCGGACCGTAGCGAACCTTGAACTCGACGCTCAGGCCGGCACCGCGCTTGCCGTGGTAGAGCTTGAGCGCCCGCAGCGTGGGCCGCCCCTCGGCGATGGCGATGTGGCCGGGTCCGTCGTGGCCCATCAGCACGAAGTCCTCGTCGAAGTCGAGCGCGTAGTACTCGGTGTACGAGCCGCCGGCGTCCATCCGGTCGAGGATCAGCTGGGCGATGTTGGTCTTGAGGTCGCCCTCGCCGGAGGTCGGGATTCCGCGCGCCGTAAGCAACGAGTTGCCCACGATCACGCCCGCGCCGAGCTGCTCGGCCTCGTTGCCGTCGATGCCGCGGTAGTAGTAGGTCAGCCCGTCGAGCTTGAAGTCGTCCGCCAGCCGGTCGAGCCCGACCGCGACGCGCGCCGACCAGTCGAACTGGTCGTCCTCGATCGGCCCGGCGATCGGATCGTCGGACGGATCGGCGAAATCGAACATCTCGCGGATCTCGGCCTGCTTGGCCGCGACCTGCTCGGCGGTCGCACCCGCGACGCGCGATCCGAGGTCGTCGATCTCCAGCACCTCGACGTGCGCGCCGAGTTGCGCGTGCACGGCGGTGAAGTCCGAGTACATGTCGAGCATGCCGGGATACGTGTGGCCCATGAAGCCGATCCGCGCGCCGCGCAGCGCGCGGGCCACACCCGCCGCCCGCACCCACGCGGCGATCTTGCCCCAGGCGCGCTCGTCACCGTCGATCGTTCCGGCGACGGTGTCGTACGGGATGCGGGCGCGCGTGAACGCGCCCGCGAGCTCTGGCACGCAGCAGGCCGCGCAGTTCGCCAGCCACTCCCCCGTGCCCGTGTTCTCATAGTCGAGCGAAGCCGTCGGCTGCAGCCCGAGCAGCACGACGGGCACCTTGGCGGCCTGCACGGCCGGCAGCACCTGACTCGAGGTCGCGTACGTCACTGCGTGACAGAGCACGAGATCGACCTGCGAGCGCGCGAAGCGGTCTCCCGCCTCGCGCGCCCCTTCAGCCGAGTCCACCAGGCCCGCCGAGACCACCTCGCCGCCGAGCTCGCTCACGCGTTCCTCGACACGACGCTGGTAGCCGTCGACACGCTCGCGCAGGCCTTCGAATTGCAGCCAGTAGGCCGCCAGCCCGATCCCGAAGATGCCGACGCGAGCGCTCATCGATGACTCAGAAGTCGAAGTTGTCGATGTTCTTGGCGGTGAACGTGGTCAGCGGGCCGAGGACGATCTCGCCGTTGGCGCCGATCGTGTAGTCGCCCAGCCGGCCGGCCGTGAACTTCTCGCCCTCCTTGCCGGTGATGCGGCCGGCGACGAGCGCCGCGGCAGCCTGACCGGCGAGATACCCGACGTCCTTCGGCACCCACAGCTGGAACTCCTCGACCGTGCCGTCCTTGACGAACTTGCGCATCTGGTTCGGGAACCCGAGGCCGGTCAGCTTGATCTTGCCCTTCTGCGGCGACGTCGACAGGTACCGCGCGGCCGCGGCGACGCCCACCGTGGTCGGCGAGATGATGCCCTTCAGGTTCGGATAGGCCTGGATCAGACCCTGCGTCTCCTGGAAGGACTTCTGGTCGTCGTCATCGCCGTAGGCGACCTTCACGAGCTTGATGTCCTTGTACTTCGGGTCCTTCAGGGTGTCCTTCATCACCTTGATCCAGGCGTTCTGGTTGGTCGCGTTGGCCGTCGCCGAGAGGATCGCGATCTCGCCCTTGTTGCCGATCTGCCGCGCGATCGACTCGACCTGGTTCTTGCCGACCAGCTCCGTCGTGACCTGATTGACGAACACGCTGCGCGCGTCCGGCGCGACGTCGGAGTCCATGCCGACGATCTTGATGCCCTTCGCTGCCGCCTGCTTGAGCGACGGGGCGACGGCGTCGGGGTCGTTGCCGGCGATGATGATCGCGTCGGGCTTCTGCTGCACCGCGGCGTTGATGATCGGGATCTGCGACGACGCACCGGCGTCGGTCGCACCCGAGATGCGGTTCGACCCGCCGAGCTCCTTGAGCGCCTCGTCGACGCCGGAGTGCTCGAACTCCTCGTACGGGTTGCCGAGCTGCTTCGGGATCGAGACCGTCTTGAGCCCCTTCGGGATCTCGGCACTCGGATCGGCCGTCGCCTCCGCCGACGAGGGCGTCGACGTGGCGTCGCCCGAGGCGGCGTTCTCGTCTTTCGTCTCGCCGCATGCGGCGATGACGAACGCCGCGACCAGCACGAGCGCAGCGAGCAGCACACGGAGATGTGCGGACTTCATGGACCCTCCTCCAGGAGTGGACGTGAGCGACGCCGCCGGGCTTCGGCGACGCGACGGGCAAGGTTCGGACCCAGGACGGAGCCGACGAGCAGCGTTCCGGTGACGATCTGGATCCAGTACGACGAGATCGACTCGCTCAGCAGCAGCGCCTTCTGGATGCCGCCGAGCAGCAGCAGCGCGAGGATGACCCCGGCGATCGTGCCGCGCCCGCCGAAGATCGACACGCCGCCGAGCAGCACGGCCGTGATGACGGTGAGCTCGAAGCCCTGGCCGACGTTGGCTGCCGCCGTCGAGTTGCGCAGCGAGATGACCACGCCCGCGAGGCCGGCGACCGCGCCCGACAGGGCAAACAGGATCAACTTGACGCGCTTGACGCGCAGCCCCGAGAAGTAGGCCGCTTCCTCGTTGGCGCCGATCGCGAAGATCGAGCGCCCGAACGGCGTCGCGTGCAGCACCACCGCGAACGCGGCGGCGAGGATGGCGAACAGCACCATCGTGTTCGGGACGAACGTGCTCGCGAAGTTGCCGAATGCGCGGTCGGTCCAGAGCGCCGGGAAGTCGGTCACCGACTCGTCGCCGATGACCACGAACGCCAGCCCGCGGAACAGCGCGAGCGTGCCGATCGTGACCGCCAGCGAGGGCAGGCCGAGACGGGTCACGAGCACGCCGTTGAAGGCGCCGCACAGCGCGCCGACCACGATGCAGATCGGGATGATCGTCTCGACCGGCTGGTTGTGGTTCCACAGGTACGCCATCACCGCGCTCGACAGCGCGAGGACGGACGCGACCGACAGGTCGATCTCGGCCGCGATGATCACCATCGTCAGCGGCAGCGCCATCAGCGCGACCTCGGACAGGTCGAGCGAGCCGGTGGTGAACGAGTCCGACGTCAGGAACTCGGGCGAGATGATCTGGCCCGCGATCGCGAGGACGATCAGCAGGCCGACGAGCAGCGTCTCCCAGCGCCCGAGCAGCGAGCGCCAGACGGGCGGCGAGGACGTCGCGGCGGGCGGGGCCGCCTGCGGTGCGGCCGTCTCAGTCTGCACGGCGCGCGCTCCTCCGCCGCAGCGCGGCCTCGACGCGCAGCGCGAGCAGCCGGTCGAGCGCGATCGCGAGAAGCAGCAGCGCGCCGATCGCCGCCTGCTGCCAGAACGCCGCGACGCGCAGCACGATCAGCGAAGACGTGATCGTGCCGAGCAGCAGTGCGCCCAGCGCGGCGCCGTAGACCGTGCCGGTCCCGCCGAAGATGGCGACGCCGCCGACGACGGCGGCCGCGATCACGGTCAGTTCGTAGCCGACGCCGGCGGTCGCGTCGACGGTGCCGAAGCGGGCGGTGAACAGCACGCCGCCGAGGCCGGCGAGCGCACCCGCCAGCACGAACGCGATCAGCACGCGCCGGCCGGAGCGCACGCCGGCGAGGCGCGCGCCCTCCGGGTTCGAGCCGATCGCGTACAGCTCGCGTCCGGGCCGGTAGTCGCGGAGCCATTGCCCGACGCAGAGGACGACGACGAGCGCGATCCACACGAGGATCGGCACGCCGGCGATCGAGTCACTGCCGAGGTTGAGGAACGCGTCGGGAAGCTGGTTGGCGCTGATCTGGCTACCGCCCGTCCACAGGAACGCGAGCCCGCGGAACGCGTACAGGGTTCCGAGGGTCACCACGAGCGCCGGAACCTGGCCCCACGTCACGAGCACGCCGTTGAGCAAGCCACAGGCGGCGCCGAGCGCGATGCCGAGCAGGAAGACGAGCGGGAGCGCCATCCCCGGGTGCTTGAACAGCAGGTCGCCGGCGAAATACGCGCTCAGCCCGAGCACCGACCCAACCGAGAGGTCGACGTTGCGCGTGACGATCACGAGCGTCTGGCCGACCGCGAGGATCGCGAAGATCGCGGCGTTGAGCGCGAGGTTGCGCAGCGAGTTCGTCTCGATGAAGCGCGGCTCGAGGATCGCCGTCACGGTGATCAGCAGCGCAAGCGCCGCGACGATGCCGAGCTCGCGGACGCGCAGGACCCGCTCGGTCAGCCGGCGGGAGCGCGCGCCCTCGGCGGGTGCCGCAGCGTGCGCACTCATGCCGCGGCCTCGACCCCGGTTGCCGCGCGGATCACGCTCTCCTCGTCCGCCTCGGCGCGGGTCAACTCGCGGCTCAGGCGGCCCTCGTGCATGACGAGCACGCGGTCGGCCATCCCGAGCACCTCGGGGAGCTCGCTGGAGATCATCAGCACGGCGAGCCCGCGACCCGCGAGCTCGCTCATCAGCCGGTGCACCTCCGACTTGGTGCCGACGTCGATGCCGCGCGTCGGCTCGTCGAGGATCAACAGCTTCGGCTCGGTGGCGAGCCACTTGGCGAGCACGACCTTCTGCTGGTTGCCGCCGGACAGGAACCCGACCGGGTCCTCGAGGCGGTGGAAGCGCAGCCGCAGTCGCTCTGCCCACTCGCGCGCGAGCCGGTTCTCGGCGCCGGCCCGGATCAGCCCGAGCCGCGTCAGCGCCTTCATGCGCGTGAGCGTCGCGTTGCGGGCGATCGACAGGTCCATCACAAGGCCCTGCATGCGCCGGTCCTCCGGCACGAACGCAACCCCGGCGCGCATCGCGGCGAGCGGGCGGCCGACCGGCAGGCGAACGCCGTCCACCTCGACGTGGCCGGCGTCGGCGCGGTCGATGCCGAAGATCGCGCGCGCCACCTCGCTGCGGCCGGCGCCGACAAGGCCCGCCAGCGCGACGATCTCGCCGGCGCGGACGTCGAAGCTGATGTCGAAGAACACACCCTCGCGGGTGAGGCGATCGACCGACAGCACCGGGTCACCGATCACCGCGTCCTGCTTGGGGAACAGCGCCCCGAGCTCGCGCCCGACCATCCGCCTGACCATGTCGTCGGGCGTCATCTCGGCGATCGGCGCGTCGTGCACCACCGCGCCGTCGCGCATCACCGTAACGGTCTGGCAGATCGCGGTGACCTCCTCGAGCCGGTGCGAGATGAACAGCACGGCGGCGCCCTGCTCCTGCAGCGTGCGCACGACCGTGAACAGCCGCTCGACCTCAGGCCCCGACAGCGCGGCCGTCGGCTCGTCCATGATCAGTACGCGCGCGTCGAAGCTCAGCGCCTTGGCGATCTCGACGATCTGCTGGTCGGCGATCGACAGCCCTCGCACCGGCCGCTCGGACGCGAGCTGCACGCCGAGCCGGTCCAGCAGCTCCTGCACCTGCCGGTGCATCGCGCGCCGGTCGATGCGATGCAGCGCGCCGAGCGGGTGGTAGCCCATCACGACGTTCTCCGCGATGCTCAGGTCGGGGAAGAGGGTCGGCTCCTGGTAGATCACCGCCATCCCGGCGTCGCGCGCGTCGTGCGGCGAGTGGAAGTCGACGACCTCGCCGTTGGCGAGCATCTCGCCGGAGTCGCGCCGGACGACGCCGCCGAGCACCTTCACGAGCGTCGACTTGCCGGCGCCGTTCTCGCCGATCAGGCCGCGCACCTCGCCGGGGCGCAGCGCGAGATTGCCGTTCTGGAGCGCACGCACGGCCCCGTAGGACTTCGTGACGTCGCGGAGCTCGACGATCGGGTCCGCCTCCGTCATCGCACCTCCTCCATCCGCACACCGGTTTGCGCCAGCGGGAGCAGCTGCTCCGCCGACGCGCCGGCGACCAGCACGGCGGCGACGCGCTTGACGTCGGTGATGGCGCTCAGTCCCGCCCTGCCGAACTTCGAGCCGTCGACCAGCAGGATCGCTTCCCTCGCCTGACCCACCATCGCACGCTTGACCTCGGCCTCGAGCGAGTCGGGGTCGGTCAGCACACCGCCGGGTGCGAGGCCGTTGACCGAGAACAGGAGCTTGTCGGCGAAGTGGCGCTCGATCGCGTCGACCGTGAGCGGGCCGACGAACGACCGGGTCGCCTTGCGCAGCGTCCCGGCGAGCCCGATCAGGTCGACGTTCCCGACGTCGCTCTGCGCGACGAGGTCCATCACGGCCAGCGAGTTGGTGAGGACGGTCATGCGCCTGCCGACGGTGAGCAGCTCGCGGACCGCCATGTAGGCGGTCGTCGAGCTGTCGACGAACACGGCCTCGCCGTCGTCGACCAGCAGCGACGCAGCGCCCGCCAGCCGGAGCTTGGCGCCGCTCGCCTGCTCGAGCCGGGCCGCGAACGAGTCCTCGTGGCGGGCGAGCGTCGGGGCGACGGCGCCGCCGTGCGTGCGATGCGCCCGGCCCTCGCGTTCGAGGATGCCGAGGTCGCGCCGCGCGGTCATCGGCGACACGCCGAACTCGGCCTCCACCTCCTGCACGGTGATGCTGCCGTCGGCCATCAGGCGGGACGCGATCCACTCGCGCCGGTGCGCGGGCACGATCGCCCTCACCGATCCATTTTGATCGAGACTGGACACTCTCTCCTCATAAACGACGATAAACACCCATAACCGAACATGTCAAGGCAAGGCAGGCCTCCGCCGCCATAGAGGGCGTCGGAGGCTTTGGCTTTCGCGGCGCCCCAAGGGCCGCGAAGGCCGCTAGACGCGCCGGACGTCGATGCCGGCGCGCACCAGAGGCTTCAATTCGGCCTCTGAGACGTCGGCGGCGAGGATCACGCCGACCTGGCTGACACCGGCGATCTGCGTGAGCGCCGGACGATCGAATTTGGTGCCATCGATCAGCAGGATCGCCTGGCGGGCGCGGCCGATCATCGCCCGCTTGACCTCGGCCTCGAGCGTGTCGGGGTCGGTCAGAAAGCCGTCGGGCGTGAGCCCGCGGACGGAGAAGATCACGTGGTCGGCGAAGTGCGCCTCGATCGAGCGCACGGCGACCGGGCCGACGAACGAGCGCGTGAGCTTGCGCAGCGTTCCGCCCGCGCCGACGAGCTCGACCTGCGCGGCGTCGACCTCGCACAGCAGGTCCATGATCGGGACCGCGTTGGTGAGCAGCGTGCACTGCAGGTTCTCGCGCACGATCCGGCGTGCCGCGAAGAAGGCGGTCGTCGAGCTGTCGACGAAGATCGCCTCGCCCGGCTGCAGCAGCCCGAGCACGGCCTCGGCGAGCCGCTCCTTGGCGTCGACCTCGACCTCGAGCCGCTGCAGGAACGAGTCCTCGTGGCCGGAGAGGCCGGGCAGGACGGCGCCGCCGTGCGTGCGGCGCGCGACACCGCGGCGCTCGAGCTCGTCGAGGTCTCGCCGCGCGGTCATCGGCGAGATGCCGAACTCGGCCTCCAGGCCGGATACCGACACGCTGCCGTGCTGGCGGAGCCGCTGGGCGATCATGCGCCGCCGCTCGTCAGGAAGGATCGAGCCGCGCGTGCCGGTCATCAGCGTTGGATACCACACGGAAGATGTGCGTTCCCGCGCTGATCGGGATCGCTTGGCGATCGCCGAACGGCAGAACGACCGTTCCACGAGCGTTCGGCGGGATCGTCACCTCGAGCTCGAACGCGTCCCCGTCGCGCCGCCAGCCGCTCGTGATCTCGCCGCGCACGGACCGGTAGCGCGCCCGCGCCCACCCAGCTCGCCCGGGACCGGCGCGATCAGCACCCTGGGCGTCGGCGAGCCAGCCGAGCCGCTCGTCGCGCTGCGGGCAATCGGTCGGGACCGAGATGAAGTTGCCGCGCTGGCCCCAGTTGAGGTTGCGCCAGAGCCGGTTGACGAGGTCGTCCGAGCACTCGAACCAGCCGCTCCGCGGCGTGTCGCTGTGCACGACGCGGCCGGTGAGCGCGGGCGGCGCGGACACGCCGGTGACCTCTACGTAGCGGAAGCCATGGAACGTGAACCGCGGCTCGAACACCTCGCGACCGTCGCCGCTCAGCACGTAGGTGTCGAGCTGACGGGCGCTGCGCAGGTTCGCCAGGTGCAGGCTCCCGTCGGGCTCGAGCATCTCGGCGAACCGCAGCCGCATCTCGCTGCCGCGCTCGCCGCTGACCTCGGCCCGCACCCAGCCGACCATGTTCTGGCCGAAGTCGAAGACGAAGACGCCGGGCGTGCGCTCGCTGACGTCCAGGCGGGCGGGAGGATGCCCCGGGTCGTCCGCCCGGTCGCGGGCGATCCACTGCGCCTGCCAGGCGGCCAGGCCGGTCCGGAAACGGGCGGGCGGACTGGGATCGGAGGCCCGGCCGTCGCCGTCCCAGACCTGGACGGTCCACTCGAGCTCGGTCCCCCCGGTGGGAGCGGTCGTCCGGCGTGGGCGATGTCGAGCATCTCGCTCGACTCGACCCGGCCGCTGTCCCAGATGTCGCCGAGGCCGTCGCGCACCCGGATGCGGTGTGCGCTCTGTTCGGCGCCCGCCTCGTCGGAGGCGAGCACCCAGCTCAGCCGCGGCGCCGGTTCATCGATGCACGGGATGTCTTCGCGGTGCTCGCACCGCAGGCCCGCCGCGCGCATGGTTGAACCGTTGTCGTTGTCGATCGAATCAGCGCTCCCGCTGATCGATTATGAACGATCAGGCGTTGGGGCGCGGGCGGAGCCAGGAGCCGTCGTCGTAGCGGGCGCTCGAGGCGTCGATGCGCTTGAAGGCGGGGCGGTCCTCGGCGACGAGGCCGGCGACGGCGTAACGGATGCTGCGGAGTGTGTTGCTCATGACACAAATACTGCTCTGCAGCGGCCGATTTCGTTAGTGAGGCAGCAGGCGGATCGAGGGGGCGGATAGCCCCTGCACAGGTGGGGTTGGCCGAACGCCAAACCGGGGTATCGGGCCTCATGGAGGCGGTTTGCATGAACAGGTTCAGGCGGGAACCGGAATCGGACTTCGAGCTGCGCGTCGACGCGATCGGTGGCGTGCTCGGGCTGACCGTGCGCGGCAGCCTCGTCGCGGCCGACCATCAGCTGCACGCGTGCTTCGAGCAGGCCGTCCGCGGCGGACGCCCGGTCGTGCTCGACCTGAGCGAGGCGACGGAGCTTGACGCCGCCGGCGTCAAGACGCTGATGGACGGCCACAGGATGCTCGCCACCCGGCTGCGGATCGTCGTCGAGCGCGGCGGCCCGGTGCACGAGGCGATGCGGCGCGAGGGCGTCTCGCACGTGCTGGCGCTGCACGGGTCCCGTGCCGAGGCCGGGGCCGCTTCGGGGGGATGAAGCGGTACCCGCGCGGCCTGGCGGCTGGCACAATCGAGCCTCGATGACCCGGCGTGCGCCCAACCTGGTGGTCGCGATCTACGTCGTGCTCGGCGCCTGGGCCGTGCACGCGCTGCGCTACGCGCTCGTGCCGTCGGCGCCCAAGGGCGTCCACGGCTACCTGCAGGCGGCGCCGCCCGTGCTCGCGGGCCTGCTCGCGCTCGCGCTCGCACGCCTGTGTGTCGCGATCGTCGACCGCCGCGCCACCGGCGGCCGCGCACTCGCGTGGCACATGCGCTGGGCGCTCGGCGCGCTCGGCTTCGCCGCGCTGTACGTCACGCAGGAGAACGTCGAGCTGTTCGCCGCGACCGGGCACATCGCCGGCCTCGGGCTGCTCGCCCACGGCGGATGGACCGTCGCCCCGCTCGTCGTCGTCGCCGCCGGCCTCCTGGCCGCGCTGCTGCGCGGCACCGAGGCCGCGCTCGCGCGCCTCGGCGGCGCGCTCCCCCACCCGCACCCGCGCCCGCGCGCGAGCACCTGCGCGCGGCTGCGCATCCCGCTCTTCGTCCGGCGGCCGCAGGCCGCCCAGCTCGCCTCCCGCGCCGCCGGCCGCGCACCGCCCCTGACCGTCTGATCGCACCGCCCACCGACGTACGGCGCCGCGCGCCTCTCCACATCGATCAGGAGGTTCATCCATATGTCTCGCACACAGCGCTTTGCCTTGCTCGGGCTTGCCGTCGTGGTCGTCGTTGTCGCGGCCGTGATCATCGGAACCAGCGGCGGCGGCTCGGACGTCAAGAGCGCCGGCCCGACGACGATCGAGGTCAAGGACGCGAAGCCGGTCGGCGGCGTCAAGACGATCACGTACAAGAAGGGCGACACGATCGACCTGACCGTCAACAGCGACACCGCCGACGAGGTCCACTTCCACGGCTACGACGTGCACAAGGACGTCGACGCCGGCGGGAGCATCAACTTCACGATGCCCGCGACCATCGACGGTGAGTTCATCGTCGAGCTCGAAGACCACAAGCAGACGCTCGCCAACGTCAAGGTCGAGCCATGACCCGTAGGGTCGCCGTCGCGCTCGGCGTCGGCGCCACCGCCCTGCTCGCACCCAGCCCCGCGCTCGCGCACGGGCTGGTCGGCAAGCAGGACCTGCCGATCCCGAAGGTCGTGTTCGCGTGGGCCGCGTGCGCCGTGCTGGTGGCGTCGTTCGTCGGCCTCGCGGCGCTGTGGCCGACCGCGCGGCTCCAGGAGTCGCACGAGAAGACGTCGTTCAAGGTGCCGCCGTTCCTCTCGCCGCTGGCGGGTGCGATCGGCGTCGCCTTCTTCATCTTCTGCGTCTACGCCGGCCTGGCCGGCGAGCAGTTCTCCGCTCAGAACAACCTGATCGTGACGATCGTGTTCGTGGTCTTCTGGGTCGGGCTCCCGTTCGCGTCGGTGCTGGTCGGCGACGTGTTCCGCGCCTTCAACCCGTGGCTGGCGATCGCCCGCGCGGTGTCGTGGGCGGGGCAACGGCTGGGCCGCGGCGCGCCGGAGCCACTCCCGTACCCCGAGCGGGTCGGCCGCTGGCCGGCAGTCGCCGGGATCCTCATCTTCGCCTGGGTCGAGCTCGTCTACGTGAACAAGGACGACCCGTCGACGCTGGCGATCATGGCGATCGCGTACGCGGCCGTGCAGCTCGTCGGGATGAGCCTGTACGGCATCCGCGCGTGGGAGAACAACGCCGACGCGTTCGGCGTCTACTTCGGGCTGTTCGCGCGCCTGTCACCGCTGCACTGGACCGAAGGCGAGCTGCGCACGCGGCGCCCGCTCGAGGGCGTCGTGCACCTCGACACGCCGCCGGGCACGGTGGCGCTGCTGATCACGATGATCGGCACGACGTCGTTCGACGGGTTCTCGCAGGGCCCGACCTGGACCGCGCTGGCCGACGACCTGCAGACGCTGTTCTCGAACCTCGGCTTCAGCGCCGAGACCGCGCTCGAGCTGGCGTTCACCGTCGGGCTGATCGGCGTCGTGCTCGCGATCGGCGGGCTCTACCGGATCGGCATCGCCGGCATGCGCAGCGTCCATCCGAGCGACGACGCGGGCGAGCTCGCGCGCCGCTTCGTCCACACGCTCGTCCCGATCGCGCTCGCGTACGTGGTGGCCCACTACTTCTCGCTGCTCGTCTACCAGACGCAGGCGCTCGCCTACCTGGCGTCGGACCCGCTCGGCACGGGGTCGGACTACTTCGGGACGGCGACGCTGGCGATCAACTACGGGGTGATCTCGGCCACCCAGGTCTGGTACGTGCAGGTCGCGGCCCTGCTGGCCGGGCACATCGCCGGCCTGATCCTCGCCCACGACAAGGCGATCGCGACCTACCGCGACCCGCAGGAGGCCGTGCGCTCCCAATACTGGATGCTCACGGTAATGGTCTGCTTCACGAGTCTGGGGCTCTGGCTGCTCTCGAGCGTCGGGACGTGATCGCGCGCAGCGGTGCCGTAACTCGCCAGCTACGGCTGTTCGCGTAGCCGGCGAGCTCGGCCCGCGCGTCGGCCGCCTCGCGCTGGAGCTGGCGGAGGTTGTGCTGGAGCGCGGCGACCTCGCGCGGCTCGCCGGGGTCGACGGCCTCCAGCGTTTCGGGCGCCAGCGTCGTCGGCTTGGGCCGCGCCACGATCAGCCCATGGGCGCCCGGCGCGCCGGGCTCGATCGACTGGATCTCGAACGCGCGGCCCCAGTGCGCGCGGATCCACCACGGCGACATCTGCACGATCGGGCCGCCCGCGTCCCAGCCGAGGTCGGCCTGCAGGACGTTGCGGCCGATCCGCTCCTCGACCCATGGCTCGCCGGCGACGAGCTCGGACATGCCCTCCCCCAGGAAGGAGGCGATCAGCACGCCTGCGGGCGCCAGCAGCCGGTGGAGCTCGACCAGCCACGCGCTCCAGCTGTCGGTGAGGTGGGTGAAGACCGAGAACGCGTAGATCAGGTCGAAGCTCGCGTTCGGCCGCGGGAGCGGCGGCCGCTCGCCGTTGACGAACGCGTGCAGTGGCGGGTTGAGGTGCGCGTTGATCCAGTCGATGCTCGGCGTGTCGATGTCGCAGCCGGTGAAGTCGGCCTCCCGGGCCTCGGGCGCGAAGTGCCGCAGCACGCGGCCGGCGCCGCAGCCGAAATCGAGCGTGCGCTTGCCGGGCCACGTCCAGTCGGCCGGGAGCGCGCGGTCGACGGCCTCGCGCAGCGCTCTCCCCACGGTCTCGTACGCCTCGAGCGAGCCGAGCCGTCCTGCGCGTTCCGCGAGCTCGGACGGCGGGAGCGGCAGGGCGGTCACAGCGGCAGTCTTAGCGCAGCCCGTGGTCGAGCACCGTAACGAGCCGCGCGAACGTCTCGTCGAGGTCGAGCGGGATGCCGAATCCCTCGTCCGTCTCGAGCGCGGCGAACCCGTGCAGCGCGGAGCGGACGATGCGCGCGGCGTGGATCGCATCGTCGCCCTCGAGCCCGTAACCGCGCAGGACGGCGAGCACGAGGTCGACGACCGGCGCGCCGTCTGCGGGGTCGAGGTCGGTCGCGCGCTGCGCCGCCGCGTAGGTCCCGGGGTGTGCGCGCGCGTAGTCGCGGTACGCGGCCGCGACGGCGGCGAGCGCGTCGCCGCCGGCCCGCCCCGCCGCGGCAGCGCCGAGCGTCTGCGCGAGCTCGTGCGCGCCGCGGGCGGCGAGCCGCCGCCGCAGGTCGGGAAGGCCGTCGACGTGCGCGTACAGCGACGGCGACTGGACGCCGAGCGCGGCGGCCAGCCGCGCGAGCGTCAGCGCTTCGAGGCCGTCGGCGTCGGCGAGCGTCGCCGCCGCGTCGACCACGCGCTCGGGGGCGAGGCCGGCGCGCGGCATCAGCGCGCCTTGGCGATCGCCCGGTCCATCGCCGCTCCCGGATCGCGCACCGCCGGGCCGTGGCCGACCACCAGCACGGCGGGGTTCAGCGCGCGCAGCGCCTGTGCCGACTCGAGGTCCTGCGCCTTGTCGAACGTCCCCATCGTGGCGAGCGGGAAGCGCCAGTAGAAATGGTTGGACACCTGCGTGCTGCCGATCGTCGTGTAGGTGTCGCCGGCGATCAGCGTCCGGTCGCGCGTATCGAGGAACGCGACGTGGCCGGGCGTGTGGCCCGGGGCCGCGACCACCTCGAGACTGCCCACGCGGTCGCCCGCGTTGAGGCGGACCCCGGGGACGGTCTCGAGCTTCGGCCAGCTCCCGGTGAGCTTGCGGTCGACGACCTTCTCCCCCGCGTGGATGCGGGCGTCGAGCTCGGGCATCAGGACCTCGACGCCGAGCTTGCCCGCGAGCGCGTCGAGCGAGCCGACGTGGTCGCCGTGACCATGCGTGAGCGCGATCCGCCGGATCGCTCCGCCGGCCGTCTTGGCGGCCTCGATCAGCGCGTCGGCGGCGCCGCCGGTGGTCGTGTCCACGAGCGTGAACCCATCGTCCTCGCGCACGAGGAACGCGTTCACGAAGCCGAGGCGCCTGAGCTGGATGAGGTTCGGGGTGACGGTGGTGGTCTTCATGCGCTTGCCTTTCCTATTGGACTTAGGAATATACCTAAGATCATTAGGAAGTCAAGCGCTGCTCGATCTCCTCGATCGTGTCCCACTCGTTGATGTGCATGCCGGCGGTGACGCGGTCGGCCGCGTCGAGCCACAGCGCCCGCAGCGCGAGCTCGTCGCCGGCCCGGCGCACCAATACCCGATCGGCCGGGCCGTGCAGGCCGATGTACTCCATCCCGAGCTCGTACTGATCGGAGAAGAAGTACGGCAGCTTCGCGTAGGCCTCGTCGCCGCCGAGCATCGAGCGCGCCGCTGCAGGACCCTGGTTGAGCGCGTTGGCCCAGTGCTCGACGCGGACGCGGCGGCCGTAGCGCGGGTGGACGGCATTCGCGACGTCGCCGGCGGCGAACACGTCGGCCGCACTCGTGCGCAGGTGCTCGTCGACGAGGATGCCGTCGTCGACCTCGAGGCCCGCCGCAGTGGCGAGCCGCGTGTCGGGCGCCACGCCGACGCCGACCACGACGGTGTCGCAGGCGATCTCGGTGCCGTCGGCGAGCTGCACCCGGTCCGCCCCGATCGCCGCGACGGCGGCGCCGGTGACGAGGTTGACGATCAGCGTGACCTCGCAGCCGTGCGCGCGCGGTCGATCCCGACGATGGGCGGGCGGCGCGGCGTCGCGCCGGTCGCGATCAACAGCCGCTCGTAGCTCAGGGTGCGCCCGTCGGCGAGGCCGACCCGGTGTTCGGCGGTGTCGAGCTCGGTCGCGGCGACGCCGGCGATCAGCTCGATGCGCTGCTCGTCATAGAACTCGCGCGGGTGGACGTGCGCGCTGTCGCGCTCCGCCTCACCGGCCAGGTACTGCTTCGACAGCGGCGGCCGCTCGTACGCAAGCTCGTGCTCGGAGCCGACGAGCACGACGCGCCCGACGAACCCGTCCGCGCGCAGCGTCTCCGCTGCCTTGGCCCCGGCCAGTCCGGCCCCGACGATGACAAAGGTCTCCTCGTTCATGGATGGTTCGCGCGCGGCGGGCGCCTTCTCTTACGTAGGATCGGCCGCGGGATGGATACGCAGGTGGGGATCATCGGAGCCGGCCCGGCCGGCCTCACGCTCGCGCTGCTGCTGCAGCAGGCGGGCATCGACTGCGTCGTGCTCGAGGTCCGCGACCGCCCGTACGTCGAGCAGCGGGTGCGCGCCGGGCTGCTCGAGCAGAACACCGTCGATGTGCTGCATCAGGTCGGCGTCGCCGACCGGCTCGACCGCGAGGGGCTCGACCACACGGGCGTCTTCCTGCGCTTCAACGACCGCGCCTTCCACGTCGACATGCTGCGCCTGACCGGGCGCAAGATCACGATCTATGGCCAGCAGGAGGTCGTCAAGGACGAGATCGCCGCGCTCGAGGAGCGCGGCGTGCCGATCCACTTCGAGGTCCACGGCGTGGCGGTGCACGACCTCGACAGCGAGCGCCCGCGGATCACCTACAGCGGCGGGGAGCTCGTCTGCGACTTCATCGCCGGCTGCGACGGCTTTCACGGCATCTGCCGGCCTGCGTTCCCCGACGGCGCGATCACCGAGCACGACTTCACGTATCCGTTCAGCTGGCTGGGCATCCTCGCCGAGGCGCCGCCGAGCACCGACGAGCTGATCTACGCCTGGCACCCGAACGGCTTCGCGCTGCACTCGATGCGCTCCCCGACCGTCAGCCGCCTGTACCTGCAGGTCGCGAACGACGAGGACCTCGACGCGTGGCCGGACGAGCGGATCTGGGAGGAGCTAGGCGCCCGTATCGGCAAGGTCAACGACGGGCCGATCATCGAGAAGGGCATCACGCCGATGCGGAGCTTCGTCGCCGACCCGATGCAGCACGGCCGCCTCTACCTGGCCGGCGACGCCGCCCACATCGTCCCGCCCACCGGCGCGAAGGGCCTCAACCTCGCGGTCAACGACGTGCGCCTGCTCGGTGCCGCCCTGCGCGCCCACTACGAGGACGGCTCAGACGACGGGCTCGACGCGTACACCGCCACCGCGCTGCGGCGCGTCTGGCGCGCCCAGGACTTCTCCAACTACATGACCCAGCTGCTCCACGACCTCGGCGGCGGGTCGTTCCAGCGCGGGCTCCAGCTGTCGCGGCTCGAGTACGTCGAGCGCTCCGAGGCCGCCGCCAAGAGCCTGGCCGAGAACTACGTCGGCCTTCCGGCAGCGGACGACTTCTAGGCCGCCGCATGCTCACCACCGCCGAGGCGATCGAGCGGGCGCGTGCGCTCGCCGCCCGTGGGGAACGCACGATCCTCGGGATCACAGGCCCGCCCGGCGGCGGCAAGTCGACGCTCGCGCAAGCGATCGCCGACGAGCTCGGGGATCAGGCTCGGCTGGTCGGCATGGACGGGTTCCACCTCGCGCAGGTGGAGCTCGTCCGGCTCGGGCGCGCCGACCGCAAGGGCGCGCCCGACACGTTCGACGGCGCCGGCTACGTGGCGCTGCTGCGGCGGCTCTACGAGAACCGCGAGGAGGTCGTGTACGCGCCCGAGTTCCGGCGCGAGATCGAAGAGCCGGTCAACGCCGCCGTCGCCGTCCCGCGCGACGTCCCGCTCGTGATCACCGAGGGCAACTACCTGCTCGTCGACTCCGGCCCGTGGGCGCAGGTCCGCGACCTCCTCGACGAGGCGTGGTACGTGATGCAGGACGAGGAGCGGCGGCTCGAGCTGCTGATCGCGCGGCACATCGAGTTCGGCAAGGAGCCCGGCTTCGCACGCGACTGGGTGATGCGCTCCGACCAGCGCAACGCCGAGCTCATCGCGACGACGCAGCCCCGCGCCGACGCGCTCATCCGCATCGACTGAGCGCTGGTCAGTGGGCGAGCGCGATCCCGAGCCATACGATCGCGAGCGTCACGAGGAAGATGACGCCGTCGAGCGCGCGCCGCTGCGGGACACGGATGTGCCACACGACCAGCGCACCGACGACGACCACCAGAGTGAGCTTGGCCTGCAGTGTGCCGTCGCCCCAGCGGTCGTATTCGCTCGCCATCGCCGCGCCGGTGACGACGAGCACCGCCAGCGCGATGACGCTGCCCCAGCCAAAGCGCCGCGCGATCCCGCGCATCGCCTCCGGGTTCCGCCCGCGGCCCACGGTCGGCACGACCGCAGTGACGAGCACGAGCTGGCCGCCGACGAAGAACGCCATCGCGAGCAGGTGCAGGAAGCGGATCGCGTGCCAGAAGGCCACCGGTACGGCACGCTAGCGGCCGCCGTGCCACGATCGCCGGGATGAAGCGACACGCTGCGCTCCAGCCGCTGTCGCGCGACCATCACGTCGCGCTCGTCGCCGCGCAGCGGCTCCGGCGGGCGACAACGGCGAACGCGGTCGAGGCCCGTGAGCAGTTCCTCGCGTTCTGGGAAGACCATGGTGCGAAGCACTTCCGCGTCGAGGAGGACGTGCTGCTGCCGCTGTTCGCGCGGCACGGCGACCCAGACGACGCGCGGATCGCACGCATGCTCGTCGATCACGTGCGGATCCGCGCGCAGGTGCTCGCGCTCAAGGGCGACGTCGACGTCGGCGCTTTGCGCACCCTCGGCGACGAACTCGCCGCGCACGTCCGCCTCGAGGAGCGCGAGGTGTTCCCGCTGATCGAGAAGACGCTGTCCGAGGCTGCGGCGGCGGAGCTGGTGGCGGCGGTGCAACGCGCCGAGGAGGCGTAGCATTCTTGTATACACTTATGCGTGATGCACACACGCGATCTGCCGCTGGCTGACGCTCGGGCGCTGATCGAGCGCGGCATCGTCAAGGCGCAGGACCTCGGCGTGCGGGGCGCGATCGCCGTGGTCGGCGCGAGCGGCGTGCTGGTGTCGGCGTCGCGGATGGACCGTGGCGGCACCGCCGGCATGGCCCGCGCGCGGTCGAAGGCGTGGATCGCGGCAACGCAGCAGATGCCGTCGGTCGAGCACCTGCGGCGGATAACGACGCTGCCGTTCCCGATGGAGCGCGGGTTCGTGCGGACGGCCCCGGAGGCCGTGTTCCCCGGCGCGGGCGGCATGCCGATCCGCGGCGACGACGGCGCCGTGGTCGCGGGCATCGCCGCCTCGGGCGCGACGGTCGGGCCCTTCGTGGCCTACGAAGGCGCCGACCGGCGGAAGTTGATCGTGGACGGCAAGCCGGCCAACTGCGAGGACCTGCTCGTCCACTATGCGTTGCAGATCCCCTACGTCGGCCAGCACGGGGACGACGAGCAGCGCTGGATCGACGCCTACGGCTCGCTGCCCGAGGAGCCGGGTCTCGGGTACGCCGATCCCGCGCGAGCTTCGCAGCCAGAGCACGAGTGGGCGCTGGCGCTGGCCGACCGGGCGATCGCGGAGGCGAGCTCTCGCGGCGTGCGTATCGCCGTCGCAGTGGTCGACCATCGCGGCGACCCGATCCAGCAGGACTGCATGGACGGCGCGGCGACCGCGGGTCCGTTCATCGCCGAGGCGGTGGCGGTCACCGCGGCGACGTTCCAGGTCGCGAGCGAGCAGGTGCACGCGGATCTCGCGGCACTGCTGCCGATCGCCGCGGCGGTGGCGCCCGGCGGGGTGCCGGTCGCGGAGGACGATCGAGTGGTGGGCGGTCTCGGGATCGGCGGACCCGCCCCGCACACCTGCGCGGACATCGCGGCGGCGGTCCTCACGTGAGGATCTGCGTCGTCGGCGCCGGCGCGATCGGCGGCCTCTACGCGGCGCACCTCGCTCGGCTCGACGACGTCGAGGTCTGGGCGTACGACGTCTCCGCCGCACACGTCGCCGCGATCGCCCGCGACGGGCTGCGGCTCACCGGCCGCGCGCAGTTCACCGCCGGCCTCGAGGCACGCACGGACGCGCGCGAGATCCCGCCGTGCGACCTCGGCATCGTGGCGACGAAGACGACGGTCACCGAGGCGGCGATCGCCGCCACCGCGCACGTGTTCGCCGAGGGCGCGGTGTGCAGCGTGCAGAACGGGATCGGCAGCGAGGAGGTGATCGCCCGCCACGCGCCGCGCGTGATGCGGGGCGTCTGCCTGCCCGCCGGGCGCGTCGTCGGCCCCGGCATCGTGCACATGGACGCGACCGGCCCGACCTGGATCGGCCCGTTCGAGGACCGGCCGGCGGGCATGGACGAGGTCGAGCGCCTCGCCGACGCACTCGACCGCGCGGGCATGCCCGCGCACGCGCAGGCGGACGCCCGCGGCGCGCAGTGGACGAAGCTGCTGTTCAACGCCGCCACCAACCCACTCGCCGCCCTCACCGGCCTCACCCACGGCGCGCTGTGCGACATCCCGGCCCTGCGCGCGACGGCGAGCGCGCTGGTCGCCGAGGGCCGCGCGGTCGCCGACGCGCTCGGCATCACGCTCGACGGCGACCCCGACGAGCTGATCACGCGGGCCGCCGCCGAGAACCACGACCACCGCCCGAGCATGCTCCAGGACGCACTCGCCCACCGTCGGACCGAGATCGACGCGCTCAACGGCGGGATCGTGCGCGCGGGCGCGGCCGCCGGAGTGCCGACCCCGCTGCACGCGACGATCGCCGCACTGATCGCCGGCCTCGAGGCCGGCTGGGAGGCTTGAACATGATCACGCCGCTCTCCGACGGCGAGCTGCACATCCCCGCGCAGGGGCTGCTCAACCGCGACCTCCCGACGGAGTTCACCGACGCCGAAGGGCTGATGGCCGTGAACTTCGGCGGCTTCCTGATCCGCACCGCCGAACACGTGGTGGTCGTCGACACCGGCATCGGCGGCGGCGCGATCCCGGAGCTGCCGATCGGCTCGTTCCCGGAGCGGTTGCGCGAGGCGGGCGTCGCACCGGAGGACGTCGACACCGTGATCTTCACGCACCTGCACTTCGACCATGTGGGCTGGTCGGGGCTGTTCACGAGCGCCCGCTACCACGCGCACGCGATCGACTGGAAGTACTGGGTCACCGACGCGGCGCCGGAGACCGGGCCCGGTCGCGACGACTTCGGCGCCATCCCCGCGCCCGAGCGGCTCGCGCCGATCTCCGATCGACTCACTCTGCACGACGGCGAGCGCACGGAGGTCGTGCCCGGCCTGACGCTGCGGCTGGCGCCGGGTCACTCGCCGGGACACTGCATCGTCGAGGTCGGCGACGACGTCGCGCTGCTCGCCGACGCTGCCCACAACCCGGCGCAGCTCCTCAGCGACGACTACCGCTCCGCGACCGACGTCGACGCCGAACTGGCCGCCCAGACGCGCGCCGCGCTGGCGGATGAGCTCACCGGGAGCGGAAAGCTGATCGCGATGACCCACCATCCCGGCGTCGGCCGCCTCGCGGTCGAGGCCGGCCGCCGCCGCTGGACCTACGCGCCCAGCATCGAGTAGCCGCCGTCGCAGATCATGTAGCTGCCGGTGATGTGGCTCGCGTCGTCGGTCGCCAGGAACAGCGCGGCGGCGGTCAGCTCCTCGGGCGGCGGGATCCGGCCCATCGGCGTGTCCCGCTGCAGTTGCTCCAGCCGCCCCGACTTCATGTCCGGCCGGTTCATCACCGCGGGCGTGTCCATGAACCCGGGGGCAAAGGTGTTCACGCGCACCTGCGGGGCGAGCGCCTTCGCGTAGGACTTGGTGATGCCGAGCAGGCCGTACTTGCCGGCGGCGTAGATCGGCGCACGCGGGCTGCCGCGCACGATCACCGTCGATCCGATGTTGACGATCGCGCCGCGCGCGCCGCGATCGAGCATCCGGGTGCCGAACTCGTGGACCATCAGCATCGTGCCCTTGATGTCGACGTCGAGGACGTGGTCGAGCGCCGCCTCGTCGAGCTCGCGCCACGTCGTCTGAGACGACGCCATGTCCCCGACGTTGTTGACCAGCGCGTCGACGTCGCCCGCCTCCTCGGCCATGCGCTTGATCGCATCCCAGCTCGAGATGTCGCCCTGGATCAGGGCAGCCTCGGAGCCCGCGTCGCGCACGCTCGCCGCGGTCTCCTCCGCGCCGCCGGCCGAGCTGCGGTAGTGCACGATCACCCGCGCGGCGCCCTCCTCAGCCGCCTTGATCGCGAGCTGCTGGCCGAAGCCGGTGCCCGCGCCGGTGACCATCACCGTCTTGCCGTCCAATCTGCCCATCAGAGCACGCTTCTCCCACCGTCGATGTACAGGACCGTCCCGGTGATGAAGCTCGCCTGCCGGGAGCACAGGAACAGGACCGGGCCGACCACCTCGTCGATGTGCGCGAACCGCCCGGCCGGGATCAGCGCGATCAGCTCCTCGCGCCGGCCCGGATGGTCGGCGAGGTACTGGCGCGTGAGCTCGGTGTCCATGTAGCCGGGAGCGACCGCGTTGACGGTCACGCCGTCGGCGGCGTGCTCGTGCGCCATCACGCGCATCAGCTGGTTGATCGCGCCCTTGGTCGCGGCGTACGGGCCGTGGTTCTTGTGCCCGCTGCGCCCGGCGACCGACGAGAAGAACACGATCCGGCCGTGGCGCTGCTCCCGCATACGCGCGAGTGCCGCCTGCGCCGTGTAGAAGGCGCTCGAGAGGTTGATCGAGACGATGTCGTCCCAGTCGCCGTCGTCGTACGCCTCGATCGGCTTGCGGCGGTTGATCCCGACGCTGTGCACGAACACGTCGAGGCCGCCGAGTCGATCGGAGGCCTCGGCGATCGCGGCACGCGCCTCGGCGGGGTCGCTGAGGTCGGCCTGGACGTGATCGCCCGGCCGGACGTCGATCGCCACCACCTCGGTTCCGGCCGCGCGGAACCCGTCACACAGCGCAGCGCCGAACGTCCCGGCGCCGGCGACGACGACGCGCTGCCCGGCGAGCCCGAGCCAGTCGCTCACGCGAACCTCGTCGTGATCGAGCCGACACCCTCGATCGTGCTCACCAGCTCGTCACCGGGCTGCAGGTAGCGCGGCGGGTCCATCCGGTTCCCCACGCCCGCGGGCGTGCCCGTGAAGACCAGGTCACCGGGCAGCAGCGGGCAGATCGCCGACAGCCGCGCGACGGTCTCGGGCACGGAGAAGATCATCGAAGACGTGCGATCCGCCTGCATGCGCTCGCCGTTGACCGAGCAGGCGATCGCCAGGTCGTCGCGGCCGGGGAGCGCGTCGGACGTCACCAGCCACGGGCCGGTCGGCCCGAACCCGGGGAACGACTTGCCGAGGCTGAACTGCGGCGGCGAGCCCTGCATCTGCACATCGCGCGCGGAGATGTCCTGGCCGACGGTCACGCCGGCCACATGCTCCCAGGCGCGCTCGGCCGGCACTCCCTCGCAGCGGCGGCCGATGACCGCGACCAGCTCGACCTCCCAGTCGACCTTGCCGGTCGCGACGCGCACGGTCGCGTCCGGGCCGACGATGCAGGACGGGAACTTGGTGAAGACGAGCGGCATCGGCGGCAGGTCGAGGCCGGCCTCGCGCGCGTGGAGCGCGTAGTTGAGGCCGAGCGCGAACACCTGCCGCGGGCGCGGCACCGGCGCGCCGAGGTCGCCGGCGTAGGGCTCGGCAGCGCCGAGATCAGCGCCCGACGCCCAGCCCGCGAAGCCGTCCCAGTCGTCGTAGACGGCCTGCGGATCGCTGCCGAATCGGCCCGCGCTCGCGCGCTCCACGTCGAGCGCGCGACCGTTCTGCAAGAGGCTCAGACGCCCATTTAGGTTGCCCAGATGCATCTTGCAGAAGTTTACACAGACGGGTAGAGTGTATGCAGCTTGACCATGAGACCAGGGGAGTGGCGATGAAGCTCGTGACGTTCGACGACGGCAAGGTGGGTCGCCTGGAAGGGGACCGCGTCGTCGCGCTCGACGTGCCGGACATGCGCACGTACTACGAGCGCGGTCAGGACGTGGCCGAGACGGGCGAGACCTTCGCGCTGGCGGACGTCCGGCTCCGCGCCCCGATCATCCCGAAGAAGTTCTTCCACACGGCCGGCAACTTCCGTGAACACCACGAGGAGTCCAAGAACGTCAACTGGTCGCACCCGGTGCTCCCGTGGATCGTGTTCTTCCAGAACATCGACGCGATCATCGGGCCGGAGGACGACATCGTCTATCCGCCCCACGGCATCACGAACGAGATGGACTACGAGCTCGAGCTGGCGGTCGTGATCGGCAAGGCGGGCAAGTTCTTCTCCCCCGAGGAGGCCGAGGACTACATCGCCGGCTACCTGATCTTCAACGACATCACCGCACGCGACATCCAGCGCGAGGAGATGAAGTCGGGCGTCTTCAGTCTGTCCAAGGGGATCGACACGTTCTGCCCGATCGGGCCGTGGATCGTGACGCCCGACGAGATCGGCGACGCCCAGAACCTGTCAATGGAGCTGCGCGTCAACGGCGAGTCGCGGCAGGAGTCGCATACGAGCCGGATGTCGGTGACGATCCCGGAGATCATCAGCCATTACTCGCCGATGGGCTACTCGCCCGGCGACATCCTCTCGACCGGTACGGTCTCCGGCGTGGCCGGCTTCAGCGACGATCCGATGTCGCTCTATCTCAAGCCCGGCGACACCGTCGAGTGCGAGATCGAGAAGGTCGGCATCCTGCGCAACCGCGTCGTCGCGGCGCAGGTGCCCGCAGCCGTCTGATGCGGTGGCAGGAGCTGGACTTCAGCGAGGTCCGGCCCGGCATCTTCGGCGCGACGATCGACACCGAGCAGCTGACCGCGACGATCTACCGCTACGAGCCGGGCTGCGCGTGGGAGACCCATGAGCACCCCGAGGACCAGGTGACCTGCGTGATCGAGGGCGGCACAGTCGACTTCGTCGTCGACGGCAAGCCCGCGCCGCTCGGCCCCGGCGAGCTGGCCGTCATCGCGGGCGGGGTGCCGCACAGCGCGACGGTCGCCGCCGACGGCGAGCGCGTCGTGACGCTGAACGTGTGGCGCCTCAGACGAAGGTGACGTCGAGGCCGTTCGCGGCCTCGCGCAGCGCGTCCAGGTCGACCGTTGCGGGCGCGCCGAAGACGTGCTCGGTGGTCGCCGTGCCGGCGGTCGCGATCAGCTTCTCGAGCCCGCCCGGTGTGCTCATCGTGAGCACCTTCGTGTAGTGGCCCTCGCCCGCGTAGGAGTGCGGAACACCGGCCGGGATGCTCGCGGTGTCGCCGCGGCCGAGCGCGTACTCGGCGCCGTTCAGGTGCACCCGCAGGATGCCCTCGATCACCATCAGCGACTCGTACGTGCGCTCGTGCACGTGCGTCGGCAGACCGGGGCCCTTCGACAGCTCCACCGTGGTCATCGTCACCTGGTCGGAAGTCTGTGGCGCACCGACCAACAGCGTCTGCAGCTGCCCGCCGAGCTCGTGTCGGTCCCCTTCGCCGGCGCGCAGGAAGTACGCGGCCTGGGCGTCCGGCATCGTGTCGTCGGCGGCGTCGGCGCGCGCGGGCGCGTACTGGGCGTCGGGCCGGTACTTCATCTTGAACTCGACCTCGGCGCGGCCGAACTTCTCGAACGGCGGCGGGCCTTTCGGCCCCTGGGGGAACGCGGCGGCGCCGTACGGCTCACCAGTGAGGTCGAAGAAGCGATCCCAGCCGCCGGGCACGACCGGGCCGACGAACGTCGAGTAGTGGCCGCGCAACTGATAGGCGTGCAGCGTGCCGGGCGGGACGTAGCCGAAGTCGCCGGGCCCCAGGACGCGGCTCTCGTCGTCGGCCCACAGCTGGACCGCGCCGCGCAGGCAGTAGAAGAACTCGTACTCGTTGTCGTGGTAGTGCAGCGGGATCGGCCGGTCGGCGTTCGGGCCGTCGAGCGCCATCACCGACATCGCGCCGTCGGACTCCTCGGCGCCGACGAGCGCGCGCGCGACCTCGCCGAGCAGCACGTGCGCGCGCCCGGACCCGGCCTCGATGACGTACGGGACGGGCTCGCCCGGCAGCGTGGTGACCGGGGTCTGCTCGGCAAGGAAGGTGCTCATGTGCTCTCCGCGGTTTCTTTCTGGCGCAGACCGCCGCCGCCAAAGCGATCGTGGTCGGCGGACATCTCCATGATCGGGTAGGCGAAGGCGCGCATGTCGGCTTCGTAGGCTCCGATCGCTGCTGTCAGGTCGAGTTCTCCTCGCTGCGCCGCGGCGAGCTTGCCCGCAAGCACCGCCGCGTCGCGCAACGAGGTGTTCCCGCCCATCCCCATCGTGGGCAGCATCGCGTGGATCGCGTCCCCGACCAGCGTGACGTTGCTCGGCCTCCACGCCGGCGTCGGGTCGAGGCGCATGAAGTTGGAGGCGAACATCGTGTCGAGCTCGATCCGCTCGATAAGACCTTGCAGCGCCGGGTGCCAGCCCGAGACGGCTTCGACCATCTGCGCGTGCACGGTTCGGGCGGTCTCGGCCGTCCACTCGGCCGGCGCAGGGATCGGCGTGCCGGGGCGCATGCCGCCGGTGAGCATCATGTACGGCGCGACTGGATCGAGCTTGACGTCGGGGGCGATCTCGGCGGCCGCTGCATCCGGGGGCCGGCGCGGGTCCATCGCACCCATCGCCAGCGTCACGCCATTGGCCGGGTTGACGGCGATCACGAACCCACTCAGCAGGACTTCGGGCAGTTCATCGTGGATGTCGGGCGAGAGCGGCGTGCGCGCGAAGACCCCAAGCCCGCGAACGCCGGAGTCGATCACCTCAACGTCGGGGAGCAACGCGCCGCGGATCACCGAGTAGACGCCGTCAGCGCCGACCAGCGCGTCGCCCTCGGCGCTGGTCCCGTCCTCGAGCAGCAGGCGCACTTTGTCGCCGGTTCGCTCGAAGCCGACGACCTTGGCGGCGGGCTGGATCGCCTCACCGAGGCGCGCGCCGAGGATCTGGCGCAGCGTGCGTCGGTGGATCGCGGTGTGCGGCCGCTCGCCGTCGTTCGGCGCGCCGAAGTGCGGCGCCGTCGAGAGCTCGTTGGCCTGCGAGTCGACCACGACCGACATGCGCCGCGGAGGCGTGTTCCGCGAAGACTGCAGATAGAGCTCGTAGAGGTCGGGGGGCAGGCACGCCTCCAGCGCGTTGCCGCCGTCGCCGTTGATCGTGATCCGGTACCCCTGCCGCCGCACCTCGGGATCGCGTTCATAGACCGCGCACGACACCCCGGCTCGCTTGAGGCCTTGGGCGAGGCAGAGCCCGGCCAGGCCGCCGCCCGCGATCAGCACATGCATAGACGAAGTCTATACAGTTAGAGTTGCTGTATGCAAGTAGGATCGCGCTGGGACGCCGCCCTAGGCGAGCGAGATACGTCCGGTCACGATCACATCGTGCGCGAGGCCGGCGACCTTGATCGTCGCAGTCGCGTCCAGGGTCTCGGCACCCTGCAGGTCCCCGTTGTCGAGATGCTCGCGGACCGCGAGATCGATCTCGCGCTGCGCGGTCACCCCCCAGCTGCTTGAGGAACTTCCGCACTGACACCCCCTCGTGCCGGGCGCGATCTACTCGCCGCGGGCGGGTGCCGGCGCGCGCTCCGTGTCGCGCTCGAAGCGCCCGGTGCGCACGGCATCCGGCTCCGTGCCGCCACCGAACACGACACCGCGCGCCTCGCGCCCGAGCGCGGTCAGGGCAATGACGGCGAGCAGCACCGGCACGATGACCGCGAACAGCGCGAAGCGGCCGTTGTGGCTTTCGGCGAGCGATGTCTGCAGCGGCAGGTTCACCGCCGCGAGCAGATTGCCGAGCTGGTACGTGACATCGGGATACTCACGGCCGATGAGTCGTGCACGCGCGGAGGGAGCGTCGTCGCCCATGCGGCTACACTGAAACCCGTCATTAGCAGGGGATCAGCAGTCATGAGCGTCGCACTCGCGGCGCTCGTTCTTTTGGCGCCCGGCGCGGCGCACGGCATGACCGATATCGGCGCCCTCGAGGCGCCGGTGCCCGTTCGCGTGTTCCCGATCGCCGGGCCGCACGACCTCGGACGTAGCCCGACGAACGGCTTCGGCGGCGGCCGCGGGCACACCGGGCAGGACATGTTCGCGGCGTGCGGGACCCCCGTCGTCGCCTCGCAGGGCGGAACGATCCGCAAGGCCGGCTACGACGCCGGCGGCGGCAACTTCATCGTGCTCACGGAGGAACGCACAGGCCTCGATGCCGTCTACATGCATCTCGCGAACCGGCCGCGCCTACGCGCCCGGGAGACGGTCGAGACCGACAAGCGGATCGGCTCCGTCGGCGACACCGGCAACGCGTCGGGCTGCCACCTGCACTTCGAGCTGTGGTCGGCACCGGGCTGGTACGCCGGCGGCGAGCCGTTCGATCCGCTGCCGCGACTTCGGGACTGGGACGCGCGGCGCTAGGCCAGGGCGGCATCTCCCGCTGACCCGTGCAAGGCTGTCTCGGTGACCTTCGTCCCTGACGATTTCGAACCACCACGCGGACTGGTTGCGGACGACTTCCTGCTCGAGCCGCTCGGCCCTGAGCACAACGAGGACGACCACCAGGCGTGGTCGTCCTCGATCGAGCACATCCGGGCGACGCCAGGCTTTCGGGATGGTCGCTGGCCACGCGAGATGACTCAGGACGAGAACCGCGCGGACCTCGAGCGCCACGCTCGCGACTTCGCGGCCCGCTCCGGCTTCACCTACACGGTCCTCGACCCGTCAGACCGCGATGTGATCGGCTGCGTCTACATCTATCCCGACAACGACGGCGCAGACGACGCCGTCGTCAACTCGTGGGTGCGCGCCACCCACGCCGACAGCGATCCCGCGCTTCGCGAGCTCGTGTCCGCCTGGCTCGCCGAAGCCTGGCCGTTCGAGCGTGTCTCATACGCTGGGCCGGCGTAGGCGCCGCTGCTGCGGTTACCGCACGCATTGCGGGAACAACCGGTGCTGTGGATCTGCACCCGACGCGTAGCCGGCCGGTGATGCGGCCGCCCCGACCTGGACTCAGGCCAGGCGGGAACGGTCCCGGACGAGCGGAGGACGTCGCGGCCGGAGACCCCGAACCACGCGACGGCTACCGGCGAGACCGCACGACGTGGGCCGCCTTCGGCGGGCTGTTCGCCTTCGGCTTCATGAACGCGGTGCTCGGCCCGGCGCTGCCGTACCTCCTCGGCACGGCCCTGATCGGACTGCCCATCCTGCTGATCGCCGACGTTGCGTCGGCCGCGGTCCTCGGCGTCGCGGTGGCTGGGATCGGCATCGGGGCGATGTTTCCGCTCACGTCGGCGCTGCACGTCGAGGCCAGCGCGCTCAGCTCGGACGGGGCGCTCGGTGAGGTCTTGAGCGTCGCGGCGAGCGGGCTCTACCGCCACCACCGCAGCCGCTGAGCCATCGCGGAGGCAAGACATTGGGCGTGCGACCGGTCCGGCCCCGGTGAAGTGCGCGATCGCGTGGAGCTTGCGCCACCACTAGTCAGTGCTACTATGTACCAGTAGCAAGTAACACTGAGTAGCAGAAAGGAGTTCCGTGGGCAAGCAGATGACGGAGATGCTGAAGGGCACGCTGGAGGGCATCGTCCTCGCGATCCTTTCCGGTCGGTCCGCGTACGGCTACGAGATCACGGCGTGGCTGCGGGACCAGGGCTTCTCCGACATCGCCGAGGGCACCGTCTACGCGCTGCTCGTCAGGAGCGAGCAGCGAGGGCTGGTCGACGTGGAGAAGGTCCCGTCCGAGAAGGGGCCGCCGCGCAAGGTCTATTCCCTCAACGCTCAGGGACAGGCATATCTCGAAGAGTTCTGGCGGACGTGGAGCTTCCTCACAGAACGACTGGAACAGCTCCACCAAGGAGGCGACTGAAATGGCGGTTAAGTGGATCGAGCTGGTCACCGGCTCGCTCGAACAGAAGAAGAAGTACCGGCAGTACAAGGCCCGCATCGAGGCCCTGTCTGAGCCGTACGGCACCGTCGCGAAGGCGCTGGAGCGGTACTTCATGTACTACGGGGGCGTCACGGACGGCGACACCATGATCACGATGTTCGGCGACTTCGCCGACCTTTGGGAACGCGCGGCAGCCGACGGCACGCCCGTGCGCGCGATCGTCGGGGAGGACCCGGTCGAGTTCGCCGAGACGTTCGCCCAGGCCTACACCGGCAAGCAATGGATCGACAAGGAGCGCGCTCGCCTGATCAAGGCGATCGAGGACGCGGAGCGGGAGCAGGAGCGATGACCACCGACGCAGCCATCCACGTCCGGGGTCTGGTGAAGTCCTACAAGCAGCTGGAGGTACTGCGCGGCGTGGACTTCGATGTGCCGCGGGGCAGCATTTTCGCCCTCCTGGGCTCCAACGGGGCCGGCAAGACCACGGTCGTGAAGATCCTGTCCACGCTGCTCAACGCCGACGCCGGGGCAGTCAGCGTCAACGGCTTCGATGTCGCCACGCTGGCTGACGAGGTTCGCGAGTCGATCAGCCTCACCGGGCAGTTCGCGGCCGTCGACGAAATCCTCAGCGGGCGGGAGAACCTCGTGCTGGTCGCCCGGTTGCGGCAGGTCAAGGACCCGGGCGCGGTCGCGGATGACCTGCTCGATCGGTTCTCGCTGACCGAGGCGGGCGCGCGGAAGGTGTCGACGTATTCGGGTGGCATGCGCCGCCGCCTGGACATCGCGATGAGCCTGATCGGGAATCCGCCGGTCATCTTCCTCGACGAGCCGACGACCGGGCTTGACCCCCAGGGGCGCATCGAGGTCTGGCAGACGATCAAGGAGCTTGCCGAGCACGGCACCACCGTGCTGCTCACGACGCAGTACCTGGACGAGGCAGAACACCTCGCCGACCGGATCGCGATCCTCCACCAGGGTCGCATCCTCGTGAACGGCACGCTCACCGAGCTCAAGCAGCTCCTCCCGCCCGCCAAGATCGAATACGTCGAGAAGCAGCCGACTCTCGAAGACGTCTTCTTCGCCATCGTCGGTGACGACGGCAAGCACGACGACGCCGGCACGACCGCAGGCGTCGGCACGGACGAGTAAGGACCAACCATGACCACGCATTTCTTCGGCAACACCGCCGCCCTGACCGGACGATCCCTGCGCCACATCACGCGCAGCCCGGACACCATCATCACGACCACGATCATGCCGATCGCCTTCCTGCTGCTGTTCGTCTACGTGTTCGGCGGCGCGATCAACACGGGGCCGGGCCCGTACGTGAACTACCTGCTGCCGGGCATCCTGATCATCACGATCGCCTCGGGCATCTCCTACACCGCATTCCGGCTCTTCCTGGATATGCAGAGCGGCATCTTCGAGCGATTCCAGTCGATGCCGATCGCACGATCGTCCGTGCTCTGGGCGCACGTGCTGACCTCGCTCGTCGCCAACCTGATCTCAGTCGTGGTCGTCGTGCTCGTCGCGCTGCTCATGGGCTTCCACTCGGGCGCGGGAGTGCTGGACTGGCTCGCGGTCGCCGGCATCCTGACCCTGTTCACCCTGGCGTTGACGTGGATCGCCGTCATCCCCGGCCTCACCGCGAATTCCCCGGACGGCGCGAGCGCGTTCGCGTACCCGCTCATCTTCCTGCCGTTCATCAGCTCGGCATTCGTGCCCACCGACACCATGCCCGACGCGGTCCGCGCCTTCGCCGAGAACCAGCCGGTGACGACAATCGTCGACGCGATCCGCGACCTGCTCACACAGCAGCCGGTCGGCACCGACATCTGGATCGCCCTCGCCTGGCTCGTCGGCATCCTCGTCGTCGCCTACACCTTCGCCATCGCCACCTACCGCCGCAGGATCGCCTAGTAACCGTCGAGGCGTTCTGGATCTGGATCCTCACGCCCTTGGAGTCGGTTCGCGAGTCGACCAGGTCAAGCGCGATGTCCGGGCCGGCCTCGGCCGCCGCAAGGTCACCGGAGAGGACAGTCGGGCCCGCCCATCGCGGATCACGCGCCCTCGCCGCAAAGTCGCCGGCGGGCCCATTTCCTGACAGGACCCGCCCACCGAGGCCATGGCCCTCAGCCGATGATGTGCGGGGCGTCCGGGGGCCAGCCGGGGTCGTCGCCGTGGAGGAAGCGCGCCCAGTCGTGCTGCATGGAGTCGGAGACGGCGCGGGTGGACGAGTCGTCGGCGACGTAGTGGCGGGCGACTTCGCTGTCGGGGAACGTGCCGAAGAGCAGCGGGACGTCGATCGTGTGGAGCGCGCCGAGGCGCGCGTCGGGCGAGCGGTGGTCGATGCGGAAGAGATGGACGCGGCCGCCCGCTTCGCGGCGGGCACTTGCCCAGCGATGCGTCGGCGTCTCGAAGAGGTCGCGGGTGAGTGCCGAGACGCGGTCGTCAGGTGCCTCGCGGCCTCCGGTGCGCAGGAGGAACGTGGCCTCGTCGCGGGTGGTGCCGACGAGGACCGGGATGTCGCGCCGTGCGTCGGCGGTATCGAGCGGTGAGGCGGGCAGGACATCGTCGAGCGTGGGCAGGGCGCCGCCGCGGGTGCCGGCCCATTCGCCCTCGCGGAGCAGGGACTCGTGGCGCGCGACGACGGCGTCGGTGGGCGTGGAGCGATCGGCCGAGAGGGCGTCGTCCCAGCGTGCTCGGCGGAGGGGTTCCTGCGCGGCCTCGGGGAGCGGTGGCGAGTGGAGCAGGGCTTGCGTGAAGAGACCTGAGGCAGCGGGGGCGACGAGCAGGTCGGCGACCAGCGCCGCACCCGCCGACTGTCCGCCGAGCGTGACGCGCTCCGGGTCGCCGCCGAAGGCGCCGATCTCGCGGTGGACCCACTCGAGCGCGGCGAGCACGTCGCGCAGGCCCCAGTTTCCAAAGGCGAATCCGAGGGAGCCGAGCCGGTAGCTGAAGGTGACGACGACGACCTCGGCGGCGTCGGCCAGGCGCGCGCCGGTGTCCACCCCCGAGCCGGTCCAGCCGATCGTGAAGCCGCCACCGATCACGAACACGAGCACCGGCCAAGGCCCGCCTTCGCCGCCGCGCGGGGTCCAGACGTTGAGGTAGAGGCAGTCCTCGTCGCCGGGCGGCATCGGCCCCCATGCGAAGTCCGAGAGCGGCACGCGGTGCGGCTGTGGCGGCGGCGGCCCGAACGCCAACGCGTCGAGCTCGCCCGCCCAATCCGAGACCGGCGCCGGCGGCGCCCATCGCCGCGAACCGACCGGCGGTGCGGCGTACGGGATCCCCAGGTACGCGCCGTCGTGGCCGCGGACGCGGCCGGCGGTCAGCTCAACGGCGGCGCTTCGGACGTGCACTGACGTCCTCGAGCGTCTGCCGCAGCCGCGCGCCGTCGTAGCCGGGCTCGAGCAGCTCCATGACGTCGAACGCGGTGGCCGACAGGTGCTCGGCGAGCAGGCGGGCACTGAGCTCGCGATCCCGTGCCTTGCAGGCATCGAGGATCTCGCGGTGGCCGATGGTCAGCCAGGCCTTGGGCGAGCGCGCGATGTGGACGCGCCGGTAGCGCTCGAAGTGGTCCGACAACTGGCCCAGCAGCGCGTTGACGCGCTCGCCCGCCGGTGCGGTCAGCCCACGATGGAATGCGTTGTGCGGGAGCGTCCAGCGCTCGTAGTCCTTGGCCTCGGCGAAGTGGGCCATCTCGGCGAGGCGGCCCTCGAGCGCGGCGATGTCCTCGGGCTGCAGCCGGTTCACCGACAGCCGCATCGCCTCGGTCTCCAACGCGACCCGGATGACCACGAGCTCCTCGAGGTCGGTCGCCGAGATCGGCTTGACGGTCACGCGGCGGTTCGCCTGCGCGTCGACGAGCCCCTCGCTCTGCAGCATGCGCAGCGCCTCGCGCAGCGGCGTGCGGCTCACGCCGAGGTCGTCGGCGAGTGCGACCTGGGACATCACGGCACCCGGCGCCAGCTCGCCCTCGAGAATCGCCTCGCGCACGCGCTTGTACACCTGTTCGACGTTGTCACGACGGGCGGTGCCGTCCGTGGGCGCGCTCATACGCGCGAGGGTACCTTCAGAGGGGGTCGTCATCTGCTTGGGTTCCCTTCGTGAGCGAGCGAGTCGCCGTGGTGACGGGCGGTGCCGGAGGGATCGGCGGGGCGATCGTGGGCGCGCTCGTCGCCGCCGGACTCGCCGCCGAAGTGCTGGACCTCGAGCAGTGCGATCTCGGAGACGCGGAGAGCGTCAGAGCCGCCGCAGCGGCGATCCCGCGCGCCGACGTACTCGTCCACGCGGCCGCGCGGTTCGACCAGGCGACACTCGCCGAGGTCGAGATCGAGACGTGGCGGCGCGTGCAGGCGGTCAACGTCGAGGCAGCCGTGCTGCTCGCGCAGGCGTTCGCGCCCGGGATGGCCGAGCGCGGCTGGGGGCGGATCGTCCACATCGTCTCGGACACGATCTGGCACGCACCGCGTCCCGGGCTGCTGCCGTACATCGCCAGCAAGGCGGCGCTCGTCGGCGTCACACGCGCGCTGGCGGGCGCGCTCGGCAAAGACGGCATCACCGTCAATGCGGTCGCCCCCGGGCTGACGCGCACCCCGGCGGCCGAGGCGGGGATCCCGCAGTCCGAGTTCGACTCCGTCGCACAAAGACAGGCCGTGCCCCGATCGCTCGTGCCCGACGACGTCGCGGGCACTGTCGCGTTCCTGTGCACCGACGCCGCCGCCGCGATCACCGGGCAGACGCTGAACGTGGACGGCGGCCTGATCTTCCATTAGAGACCGAGATAGCTGACGAAACGGCCCTCGGGGTCTCGCGCCCGGCAGATGGCGCGCAGGCGGTCGAGATGCTCGGGGGCCATGAAGCGGTCAGGCCGGCGGGTGAAGTCGGAGTCGCCGAGGTAGAGCCCTTCCCCCACCTGCTCGGCGAGCGCGGCGTGGCGGCCGTGGACCCAGTCGCGCTGCTGCTCGTCCTCGGCCGGATCCTCCCAGATGCCGTAGGTGGCGAGGTAGACGTTGGCCTCGAGCGAGAACGCCATGTCCGGGAGCTCGCCGGTCGGCGCCCAGCCGTACCAGATCGAGAACGAGTGCCGGGTGGGCAGCTCCTCGTAAGTCTTGCGCAGCAGCGGCGCGAGCTCGGCGGCCGAAGCGTTCGTCCACTGACAGTCGGCGCAGTAGCGGTGGCCCTCCGGGTTCTGCAGCGCCTGCGCCGCGTTCTCCTCGGCGATCGTGGTCGGCCCGCGGATGTGCTCGACCTGCTCGGCCGGGACGTCGTCCAGAGGTCGCAGCAGACGGTCGGCCTCCCCCGCGTGGTCGGCGACGAGCGTGGTGTGCAGCAGGAGCTCGGGCTCGCCGGTGCGCAGGCGTGTCGCGGCCATCACGGGCTCGACGGCGCGGTCGAGCGTCGGCAGCACCGCGTGCAGCCACTCGAGGATCGGCTGGAGGTCGTCGAGCCGGAAGATCCGCGTGTCGTGGAACATCGGCACGCGCGGATGCGTACGCAGGTGGAAGCGGGTGACGACGCCGGGAAAGCCGGGGCCGGCACCGCGCGCGGCCCAGTACAGGTCGGCGTTCTCGTCGGCGTCGGCGTGCACGAGCTCGCCGTCGGCGGTCACGACATCGACGGCCAGCACGTTCTCCGCTCCCCAGCCCCAGCGGCGGCTGTTCCACCCTTGCCCACCCTGCAGCAGGAAGCCGCCGATACCGACCGACTCGCAGTGCCCGCCGGTGAACGTGCGGCCGTGCGACTCGAGGAACGGCGCCAGCTCCATGCCGCCCTTCACGGCCGGCCGCGCAGTGGCGACGCCACCGTCGAACGACATCTCACGCATGCCGCCGAGGTCGATCAGCAGCGCGTCGTCGCGCACGCTCCACCCCGCCCAGCTGTGGCCGCCGGAGCGCACGGAGACCTGCCAGCCGCGCTCACCCGCGAACCGGATGCCGTCGACGACGTCCTGGTCGGAGGCCGCGAACAGCACCGCCGCGGGCGTCCGGTCAACCGGCTTGCGGCCGTTGAAGATGCGGTCGTGGCACGCCGCCTCGAACCCCGGCTCGCCGCGCGAGATCACGAAGTCTCCGCTTCCGCGAGACCGTTTCGGCGCTCGACGAGCTCCACGAGGTTCCCCTCAGGGTCGGCGACGAAGGCGAAGAGGACGCCCGGCTCCGGCGACGGCCGGGGGGAGACCTTCTCCGCAGCCCCGGCCTCCACAGCGCGCGCGTAGACCGTTTCGATGTCCGGTGTGCCGACGGCGAAGTGCCCGTAGCCGCGCGTCGCGAGCGCGGCGAGCGGCGACTCCGGCGTCAACCCGGCGTCCGACGACGGATGCTCGAACAGCTCCAGCCGGCCACCGCTCGGCAGCCGCAGCATCAGCCCGCGGATGCCGCCCGGCAGCTCGAATGCGACCTCGCGCTCGAACCCGAGCGCGCGGCGGTAGAACGCCGCGGACGCCTCGAGATCGGCCACCGACAGGCCCGCGTGGTCGAGCGTCACGGTCAATGCTTGACGGCCGCCGGAGGAGGCGCGGCCGGCGCCGCAGGCCGGGGTCGCCACGACAGCCGCAGGGCCAGCCGGTTCGCGAGCTTGACGAGCGGCGGCGGCGGGCTCGCGGCGATGCCGTCGGGCTGCTTGATCGCGGTCAGCGTGAGCAGCACGCCGGCCACGACCAGCTGGTACTTGCCGATGTCGAACGCCTTGTCGAGCGCGGTGACCAGCAGGCCGGTGCTCGAGAGCATCACGCCCGCCACCACCGCCCCGGCGATCCGCCCGACGCTCGCTACGTAGGTCACCGCCAGCAGGCTCAAAGACGTGAAGACGGCGAACGACGGCGGCGAGATCGTCTGCTGCTGGTAGGCGAACAGGCACCCGCCGAGGCCGGCGATGAACGCCGACAGCCCGAACGCGAGCAGCTTCGTGCGCGCGACGTTGATGCCGACCGCCGACGCGGCGCGCTCGTTCGAGCGCACGGCGATGAACATCCGGCCCGCGGGCGCGTTGCGCAGACGCGCCACCAGCAGACCGACCAGGCACACGACGACCAGCACGAAGACACCGAAGATCACGCGCGGGTAGGCATCGCCCTTCGCGATCCCCAGGTCGAGCCCGAAGATCGTCGGCGACGGGATGTCCCGCCCGCGCAGGCCGCCGCTGAAGCTCTCGTCGTTGAACAGCAGGGCGTCGATCGCGAACGCGGCCGCGAGCGTCACCACCGCGAGGTTCACTCCCCGCAGCCGCAGGGCCGGCAGCCCGATCAGAAGGCCCAGCGGCACCGCGATCAGCGCGGCGAGCAGCATGTCGAACGGGAATGGGATCCCCGCGCCGGCGCCGAGGTGACTGAGCTCGAACGCGCTCAGCCCGGCAAAAGACATCTGCGCCAACGAGACCTGGCCGACGTAGCCGGTGAGCACGACCAGCGACAGCGACAGGCAGATGCTCACCAGCGAGGAGATGAACGCCGTGCGCAGCGAGCCGTGCAGCAGCATCAGCACGATCACGCCGGCGACGAAGCACAGCGCGGTGGTGAGGTACGGCCGCGTCGGCGTGCCGAGCGACGGGTTGCGCGGCTCCCCGACGGTCCCACGCGCGCCGACCCCGCGCGCGAGGAGCGTCATCGCGATCATGATCAGCACGAACGGCAGCGCCTGCGGCACGCCCTGCTCGGGCAGCCAGCTCCAGACGCCGAGCAGCTTCGTGACCTCCGACTGCAGCATGCCGAGCGCGAGGCCGGCGACCGCCGCGACCCCGAACGACTGGAAGCGCGCGACGAGCGCGACGCCGAGCGCGGGGACGATGAAGAGCGTGTACGACGTCGGGTCGACCGTCGAGACCGGCGCGATCAGGATCCCGGCGATGCCCGCGAGCATCGTGGCGAGCATCCAGTTGCCGGCGCCGATCCGGTTCGCCGACAGCCCGATCAGGGACGCGCCGCGCTCGTTCTCGGCGCTCGCCCGCGTCGCCAGCCCGAAGCGCGTGAAGCGGTAGACGGCCGCGAGAACCGCGGCGAGCACGACGACGATGCCCGCGAACCACAGCCGATCCGACGGCACGGTGATCCCGCCGATGGCGAGCGGCTCGGTCGGCAGGATCGTCGGCGTCGACTTCGCGGTCGTCCCGTAGTTCAGGACCGCGATCGCCTGCAGCGCGAGCATCGTGCCGACCGACGCGCACACGCGCGTCAGAGCGGTCGCGCTGCGCAGCGGGCGGTAGATCAGCCAGTACATGACGAGCCCGAGAATGGCCGCGTACACGAGCGAGACGAGGATCGCGGGCACGGTCGCGAGCGGCCCGCCGAGGCTCAGCTCATGCGGCAGGATCACCCACGGGAACTGCAGCGCCCCGGTGTCACGCAGCCCGAGATAGACGTACGCGACGAACATCGCCACCGCGCCGTGGCCGAAGTCCACGACGCCGGCGGCACGGTGCTTGAGCACCAGGCCCAGGGCCAGGATGCCGTAAACGGCACCTGACCCCAGGCCGAGCAGCAGGAAGAGGATGTACGACGACACCTAACCTGCCGCGGGCGGCGTGTAGTTCTCCGTGCCGGTGATCCACTGGTCGTCGACGGTGATGATCTTGCCGCCCTTGACCTGCTTCATCTTCTGGTAGCCGTTGCAGACGGCCGTCGCTCCCGGCACCTGCTTGCCGTCGCAGATGTACTCGTGCGCGAGGAAGTTCGGGTGCGTCTTGCCGTCCTTGAACGTGCCGAGGATCGCCTTGGTGTTGAGGTCCTTGACCGGATCGAGCGCGGCCTGGATGTTCATCACCGACGCGAAGCCGGCCTGCGCGATCGAGTCGAGCGCGAGGTCCGCCGGCCCGTACTTCTGGACGGCAGCCAGCATCAGGTTCGCGTCGTCGGTTCCGCTGTCGAGCGAATCGAACGGCTGCGCGAAGTAGAGGCCCTCGGCGGCGTCACCGGCGGTCTTGAGCGCCGGCGGCGACGTGCACGGGTCGATGCCGAAGATCTTGGCCGTGTTGCCGACCGCCTTGAGCGCCTTGAGCAGACCCGGGCAGGCGTTCGGCGAGTTGACGTAGACCATGTCCGGCCCGTTCTCGATCGCCGCCGCGGCGACCGACGACAGGTCAGCGGCGTTCGGCGCGACCGGCACGGTCTTGACCTCAGCGCCGGCGGTCTTGAGCACGGGAGCGATGACCCCGAGGCCGGTGAACTTGCCCTGCGTGTCGTCGGTGTAGATGACCGACGCCTTCTTGACGCCCAGGTCCTTGACCGCGTACGTGGCGGCGGCGGCGTTGTCGGCGACCGAGACCGAGATGAACTGCGCGGCGTTCGGCGCGTTGCTCTCCACCGGCGTGAACGGGATGCCGCCGATCACGGCGAGGTCGGAGCGCGCCCAGACGGGGAACGCGCCGGGCGCACCGGTGTCGGCGCCGCCGAGCACGAGCGTCGGCTTCTTGTCAGCGATCTGGCCGGCACAGCGGCCGGAGGTCGCCGGCTGGCCGTCGGTCGCGCACGACTCGAGCTTGACCGGGTGACCGCCGATCCCGCCCTTGTAGTCGTTGATGTACTTGACCGCGGCCTCGGCGGCCTGGCGGTACTCGGGGAAGGTCACGGGGCCGGACTCGAGGTTGAGCAGGCCGACCGTGATCGGGCTGCCGGTCGCCTTGTTCTCGGCACCGAGAGCGGCGGACGCGTCGGGGGTTGCCGTCGCGGCGGACGAGCTGTCCTTGCTGGCGTTCGACGACGAGTTGTCGTCGCCCCCACACGCGGAGACGAGGAGAGCGCACGCCGCGATTGCGGCGAGGATGCCCATCCAGTTCTTGGTGACCTTCATGTCTCTCCTCATTCGTTTGACGGTCAGGCGGTCGCCGGGACGGCGGCTTCGCCGAGATAGCTGGAACGCAGCAGGTCGCGCCGGCCGCGCAGGTCCTTCGCCGTGCCTTCGAGCACGAGCCGTCCGTGGCTCAGGACGTAGGCGCGGTCGGCGACCTCGAGGGCCAACGAGACGTGCTGCTCGACGAACAGGACCGCCGCGGCCAGCTCTTCCGCCACGCGGCGCAGGATCGGCAGCAGGCGCTCGACGATCACGGGGGCCAGGCCGAGGCTCATCTCGTCCACGAGCAGGACGCGCGGGGCCGACACCAGCGCGCGACCGACGGCGAGCATCTGCTGCTCCCCGCCCGACAGCACCCCGGCCTTGCGGTCGAGGCACTTCTGCAGCTCGGGCAGGAGCTCGAGCAGCGCGTCGCGCCGCATGCTGCCCTTGACCTCGGCCAGCCGCAGATGCTCGGCGACGGTCAGGCCGAAGAACAGCGACCGCCCCTCGGGCACGAGCGCGACGCCGCGGCGCGCGAGCTTGTGTGTCGGCAGGCCGGCGGTGTCCTCCCCGTCGACCTCGACCGTGCCCGCGATGCATGGCAGGAGGCCGGCGATCGTCGACAGCGTGGTCGTCTTGCCGGCGCCGTTCGGCCCCAGGAGCGCGACGACCTCCCCGGCGGCGACATGGAGGTTCAGCTCGCGCACGACGGGCGCTCCGTCGTAGCCGGCGTTGACCCCGGAAAGGCGCAGCAGCTCAGGCATGCGCCTCTTCGCGGTGGCTGCCGAGGTAGGCGGCGAGCACGGCCTCGTCGTTGCGGATCTGCTCGGGCGTCCCGCGTGCGATGACCTTGCCGAAGTCGATCACGACGATCTCGTCGCAGACGCCGAGCACGAGCCCCATGTCGTGGTCGACGAGCAGGACGGTCACGCCGGCCGCGGGCAGCGCGCGCAGGTGGCCGCCGAGCTCGGCGCTCTCGTCGGTGTCCAGGCCGGCGGCGGGCTCGTCCATGAGCACGAGCCGCGGCCGCTGGGCGAGGGCGCGGGCGACGCCGACGAGCTTGCGGCGGCCGTGGGAGAGCTCAGTCGGCATGCGGTCCGCGACGTCGGTGAGCCCGCAGAGGTCGAGCGCCCAGTCGACGTCGTCGCGCGGATGGCTGCCGACCGGCAGCAGCAGGTCGCGCAGCGCCTGCAGCACGCCCATGCGCTGGCTGGCGACGAGGAGGTTCTCCTCCACCGTGAGGTCGTCGAACAGCTCGACGCTCTGGAAGGTGCGCACCAGACCGCGGCGCGCGCGCAGGTGCGGGCGCAGCGAGGTGATGTCCTGGCCCTCGAACGTGACGGTCCCGGCGGCGGGCGCGTGGTAGCCGGTGAGGGCGTCGATGATCGAGGTCTTGCCGGCGCCGTTCGGCCCGATCAGGCCGACGACCTTGCCCTCGGGCACGGCGAGATCGACGTCATCGACGGCGGTGACGCCGCCGTAGGTGACGCGCAGCGCGTCGACGTTCAGAAGGTCACCCATCTCCTCGGCGGAGACTGTACACACTTGCTGCGAAGTGTGTCCAGTTTTTTATCTGGACGCAGTTTGTCCGGCGACCCGACCAAACACGATCGCATCGGTGAGCCCGCCGCCGTGCTCGGTGAGGTGGCCCCAGATCGAGCCGGCGGCGCCCGCCGCGAACAGGCCGGGGATCGGCGTCCCGTCGGGCTTGAGCACGCGCGCCTGGGCGTCGCGCCGCGGGCCGCCGGAGGCCGTCGCCACGGCAGGCCAGATCGGGATCGCGTACAGCGGCGGCTCGAGCGGGGCGAGCGTCTCCGGCGCGCGGCCGAACTCGTCCGGCTCGGTGCCGTACTCGGCGAGGGTCTGTTGGAGGTGCGGCGCATCGACCTGGTCGACCGGCCGGATCCATCCCGCCTCGAGCTCGGCCGAGTTGTCGGCGCTCCAGACGTAGTCGTTGGGCGTGCCGACGATGCCGTTGAGCGGTCCGGCCAGCCGCGCCTTCTCGTCGAAGATCAGCCATCCGGGCATGCGCGGGCGGTTGCGCCGGCGCGGCAGGTACGTGGTCAGGCAGCGCAGCTTGTCGTGCACCTCCCAGCCGGTCTCGTCGGCGAAGCGGCGGCCGTCGCCGTCGACGTAGATGAAGCTCGGGGCGTGAACGTCGAGCGGGAACGCCGCGACGTGATCGGCGTGGCGGAACGCGAACCAGCCAAAGAAGGCGCTCATGTGCCACAGCGACGCGCCGGCCCGCCGGGCGAGCCTGACCGCGTCCCCCGTGTTGCCCGGGTGGCCGACAGCGGTGAGTGGGAGCGGCAGGTACGTGTCGCGCATCTCCTCGTCGTACTCGGAGCCGCCGGCGGCGAGCACGACATTGCCTTCCGGCAGCTCGGTGACGCGCGTGTCGTAGCGGACCTCGATCCCGCGCGCCTCGACCGCGCGGCGCAGGCAGTCGAACAGGGCCGGTCCGGGGCGGTCGCCGACGAACTGGCGGTACGTGACGTGGCCGGGGAAGTTGGGCCACGACGGCGGCCAGTCGACCGCCCGCGTGGCACCCCCCAGCGACTCCAGCCAGGCCGGCACCTCGTGCAGCCCATCGGCGAACGCCTCCAGCACGTCGCGCGGAGTCTTGCCGAAGCACAGCGCTTCGAGGTGGTCGACCGCGAGCTCGTCGTCGACGTCGAACAGGAAGCCGCCCGAGTTGAGCGCGTTGCCGCCGCCGTAGGGCATTCGTTCGAGCACGGTCACGCGCGCGCCCGCGTCGTGAGCGGCGATCGCCGCGCTCGCGCCCGCGGGGCCGAAGCCGATGACCGTGACGTCGGTCATCGCAGCGAGGCGTAGAACGCGTCGAGCTGCGGGACGCGCTGCAGCACCTCGACCGGGTGGCCGAACGGACCGCCGTTGAGCCACGTCGCGGACACCGGGCCGGTGCGGCCCGTGTGGAAGACGTGCATGCCGAGCGCTCCGAGCCGTGCGACCTCGGCTTCGCGATCTTCGGCCAGGAAGGCGATGTGGCCGACGCCCGCGCCCGGTTTCGTGAGCGCCGCGGCCAGCCCGGCCGGCTGCGCGTCGTGCACCTGCGTGAGCTCGACCAGGATCGCGCCCCAGGCGCCGAACGCGGACGAGTGGTCGTAGACAGCGGGCTCGCCTTCGAATGCCACCTCGTCGAAGGCGATGTGCTCGAGCGTGTGGAACGGGCCGGCGCCGAAGTCGCGCGCGAAGCGCTCCGTGGCGCCCGGCAGGTCCTCGACGACGTAGCCGACGTGGTGGATCACCGCGTCGCCGCCACCCAGCGGAACGTGTTGACGAGCCGCACCTCTCCCCCATCTTCGAATTGCCTCAGCACGCCGCTCAGCGTGGCGCGGACGCGTGACTCGCCGGCGGCTTCGACGGCGCGGGCGCCGCCGGCCGAGCACAGCAGCGCGCGCACCGCGTCGTCCATCGACGCGTAGTGCCACGTGCAGACGACCTCGCCGTCGCCGACGATGCGGAGGCCCGCCGCGATCATCGCCGCCTCGAGGTTGCCGGACGCGGACAGCGCGTACGGCGCGTGGTCGCCGGCCTGCTCGGGCGGGCTGAGCGCGCTCATCGCCTCGTGCACGACCGTGCCCTGCGACCGCTCGGGCGCGGCGAACAGGCTCGCGACGACCTTGCCGCTGGGCCGCACGACTCGCGCGGCTTCGCGGAGCGCGGTGCGCGGATCGCCCGCGAACTGGAATGCGTTGACGCCGAGCACGGCGTCGAAGGCGGCGTCGGCGAACGGGAGCGTCTCCATGTCGCCCTCGCGCAGATCGGCTTCCGGGAGCCGCTCGCGGGCGACGCCGAGCAGACCCGGGCTGATGTCGATGCCGCTCGGGTGCGCGCCGCGCTCGCGCGCCAGCACGAGGGTCAGGCCGCTGCCACAGCCGACGTCGAGCACGCGCGTCGCGTTGCCGACCTGCGCCGCATCGAGCACCGCCTCAAACAGCGGACGGTTGTGGGCCTCGGCGAGGTCGGCCCACGTCTGCGGATCGGTGCCCCACAAGCGGCGCTGGACGGCGGCAGCGCTCATGCCGCCACCGCGGGCCTGACGTTCTGGTTGAGGCGGAACACGTTCTCGGGGTCATAGACGGCCTTGACGGCGGCGAGCCGGGCGAGCGTGCCGCGGTAGGCGTCGGCGTCCTCGTCATCGACACCCATGAAGTTCGCGTACGCCCCGCCGGTCAGGTGCGGCTGCACCGCCGCGTACGTCCCGCGCGCCCACGCGATCTCCCGCTCGTCATCGCCCGCGTCGCGCCAGCTCGCCGGGATGTTGATCAGCCAGCCGGCGTCGCGGTACGGGAACGCGGTGGCGTCCGGCGCCACGCGACCGATCGCGCCACCCATCGCGAGCACCTCGATCTGCGTGATCGGCGACCCGATCGCCGCGCCGCGCTCGATCAGCGCGTCGATCAGGGAGTCGGACAGCTCGTCGGCGAAGCCGGCCTTGATGTACGTCCGCAGGCCGTGGGCGAAGACGTGGTCGGTGATCGTCTGCATCGTCAGGAACGGCACGGCGGACAGGTCTCCGGCGAGCGGCGGGAGCTCGTCCCGGACGGCTTCGAGCCGCGCCATGCCCGGCCCGATCTCGCCCGACCACTCGACGAGCGACATGATCCCGCGGCGGCCGACGAGTTCCTGCGGCACCCACGGGACGTCGGGCGCACGACGCAGGAAGCTCGTCCACAGCAGCTCGTCCGGCCCTTCGGTCATCGCCCGGCGGCCGCGCTCGAGCACGGCGCGCGCCTGTTCGAGCGGGTGGAACATCGCGAGGATCCCGAGCTCGGAGATCTCGTGCAGGGCGAACTCGAACTCGGTGACGACGCCGAAGTTGCCGCCACCGCCGCGCAGCGCCCAGAACAGGTCGGCGTGCTCGTCGGCCGAGGCGCGCAGCACCTCGCCGCCGGCGGTCACGACCTCTGCGGACAGCAGGCTGTCGATCGTCAGCCCGAAGCGGCGCATCAGCCGCCCGACGCCACCGCCGAGCGTCAGCCCGCCGGCGCCGGTGTGCGACACGACGCCCGCCGGGACGACGAGCCCGTGCGCCTGCGTGGCGCGGTCGACCTCGCCGAGCAGCGCGCCGCCGCCGACCGTCGCGCGGCGCGCCGCGGAGTCCACCCGCACGTGGTTGATCGCCCGCAGGTCGATCACCACGCCGCCGTCGCAGACGCTGTGCCCCGGCATCGAGTGGCCGCCGCAGCGGACCGCGATGACTAGATCGCTCGCGCGCGCGTACGCGACGGCGGCGGCGACGCCGGCCGGCGTGCGCGGCCGCAGGACCACCGCCGGGCGGCGATCGTGCATGGCGTTCCAGATCGCTCGGGCGGCGTCATAGTCCGCCGAGTCGGGCCAGACCGGGTCCAGTTCTTGCATACTATCCATCAGACTGCATACACTACAGACATGAGCCGCCTCCTGGGAATCGGCTGCGGCCAGCTCGCGGGCAGCGCCGAGATCCTGCTCGTCGAGGCGCTGCGCGCGGCGGCGACCGACGGCGCCGAGGTCGAGCTCGTGCGGCTCGAGGAGCTGCGCATCCCGAGTGGTCCGGACGCCCCGGAGCCCGATGACGCGTGGTGGCTGTGGGAGAAGCTCGTGGACTGCGACGCGCTGATCGTCAGCACGCCGATCATCTCCCGCACGGTCGCCGCCCGGCTCAAGCTCGTCGCCGACCGCCTGCTCGGCCCCAACGCCGACGCGGCGATCATCGAGGCGCTGGTCGCAGCCAAGCGCGCCGGTCAGGACCCGGGTGTGCCGTTCCGGGTCGACGAGCGCGTGCTCAAGCCACGCGTGGCGGGCTTCATCGCGGTCGGCGGGTCGTTGACGTCGCAGTGGAAGACGCTCGCGCTGCCGATCCTGCACACGGTCACGTTCTCGATGCACATGGCCGTTGTCGACCAGGTGCAGTTCGAGGGCGCCGGAACGCCGCAGTCGATCGTGCTCCAGCCCGAGGCGCTCGCGCGGGCGCGCCGTCTCGGCCGCAACGTGGCGACGCAGATCGGTCGCGCGTTCGAGGACGCGGAATACCGCGGCGACGACGGGCTGTGCCCGCTCTGCCACCTCGACGTCGTCACGCTGCGCGGCAGCGATGTCGAGTGCGCGACGTGCGGCGCGCGCGGCCTGCTCGACGGCGGCGGCGTGCGCTGGACCGACCTCGACAGCTCGGTCATCTCCATGACCGAGAGGCGCAACCACTTCGCCGAGATCCGCGAGACCGCCGCGCGGCACGCCTCGCAGCGCGAAGCGATCGACAACGCGGCACGAGCGTACGAGGACTTCGACCGCGTCGCGCGGCCCTAGCGCTCCTCCGGCTGCCAGCGCTCGATCTTCAAGTGCGGCCGGTCCGGGCGTGCGGGCTCGCGGCCGCGCTCGTTCTCCAGCAGCCACTCGTGTGCGTCCTGGAGCTGCGCTACCGCGTCCGCCTGGTCGAACTCGAACGCGGTCCTGTCGGTGGGCGGATGCAGTGTGAGGACGGCGCGCGCGTCGCGCAGCCGGTCCTCGCCGACCGCGTCGAGCCGCAGGTCCTCGAGCCGGATCTCCGCCCACTGCTCGCCGTCGTGGATCAACTCGATGATCGCGCTGTCGCCGTCAACGGGAAACACCATCTGCATGCGGAAGCGCTCGTCCATCAGTCGGCCGTGCGCTCGACCATCACGGACGTGGCCTTCACGGCGGCGGTCGCGCGGGCGCCCTCGACGAGGCCGAGCTCCTGGACCGCGTCGCGCGTGATCGCGGCGGTGATGCGGTGCGGACCGGCCTCGATCTCGACCAGCGCCATCACGCCGTCGACCTCGACCGACGTCACCACCCCGGGGAACCGGTTGCGGGCCGACAACCCGTCGCCGGCCTCGTGGCGGCGCGGCGACCTGCTCAGGCGGTCGACCTCCTTGGCCGTCACGCGACGATGGTTGCGCTTGTCGCGCACGGTCGTGAGCTTGCCCTCGCGGTCCCAGCGGCGGAGCGTGTCGACGCTCACGCCGATCGCCCGCGCCGCGTCACCCAGGCTCAGATACGGCATGGTCACAGCATGTCAACGCAGGACGCCGGCAGCAATCGCCCAAGATGGGTCGCCGCCGGCCGCGACATGGGTAGTCCGACCGTTCTTGCGATCACCGCCCTCTCGCTTCCGGCCACTGCGCACGCGCGCGTGATGAAAGACCCGGCGGTGTACGCGACGGCGACGCCGCCCGCGACCCAGCCGGACTTCGTCGTCACGCTCCCGGCGGCTGATGAGCCGGCCGATGCCGCCCCTCCGCCCCCGGTGGTCGAGGGCGACGAGAGCGCGATGACGCGCATCAACCTCCGCCTCCCCGAACCCCTCAAGGCCGGCATCGAGCAGGCCGCCGCCCGCGAGCGGCTGTCCGTCAACGCGTGGCTCGTCCGCGCGGCGGGCGCCGCGCTCGACGGTCCACCGGCGCGCCCGCGCGGCGGGCGCGTCGGCCAGTCGTTCACCGGCTGGGTCCAGTGACTCCCAACCTCCCCAGGAGATCCCTCGCATGACCACGTTCACCACCCCCGACCCGATCTCGGCGACGCTCGCGATCGTCGCCGGCGACGTGCGCATCACCACCGGCGACGTCGACACAACGACCGTGTCCGTCGAGCCGACCGATGCGTCCAACGCTGAGGACCGCAAGGCGGCCGAGCAGACGCGCGTCGAGTACGCCGACGGCAGACTGCTCGTCAGGCAGCCGAAGCTCCGCTCCTATCTCCCCCGCAACGCGGGCGGCTCGATCGATGTTGCGGTCGCGCTCCCCGCGCGCTCGCACGTCAACGCCAACTCGGGGCTGGCCGACTTCAACGTCGACGGCCCGCTCGGCGAGGCCCAGTTCAAGACCGGCATCGGCGCGATCCAGCTCGGCGAGGTCGCGACGCTGAAGGCGCGTGCCGGCATCGGCGACGTGATCGCCGAGCACGTGACCGGCGACGCCGACGTCACGACCGCGTCCGGCGAGGTACGTCTGCGTGCGGTCGACGGCGGCGCCGTGATCAAGAACTCGAACGGCGACTCGTGGGTCGGCACCGTCGCGGGCGACCTGCGCGTGCGGGCCGCCAACGGGAACGTCGATATCGAAGCCGCCCAGTCCAGCGTCGTGGCGAAGTCCGCCAACGGCGATGTCCGGCTCGGCCAGGCGATCCGCGGCTCGATCGTGCTCGAGACCAGTCTCGGCGACGTCGAGCTGGGCATTCCCGACGGCACGTCGGCCTACCTCGACGTGCGCGCCGTCGCAGGGCGCGTGCACAACGGCCTGGAGGCGACCGACGCGCCCGCGCCCTCGGGTGAGCGGGTCGAGGTGCGCGCGCGCACGTCGGCGGGCGACATCGTGATCCGCAGGCCGTGATGTGCTCCGCCATCACAGCCACCGGCCTGCGCGAGGCGACCCGGTGCGCTAGAGATCGCGAGCGAGCCAGATGCGATCGCGGAGCGGGATGCCCTCCACGTCCAGGTCGTCCGGGTAGCCGGTCGCGGGCGTGAACGCATCCCGCTCGACGTGCAGCATCCGGAACCCCAGGCGCTGGTAGAAGCGCAGGTTGCCGATGTCGGCCGCCGCGGTCGCTACGCGCAGCGTGCGCACGCCCGCGCCGCGAGACTCGTCGACGGCGCGGGCGACCAGAGCGCGGCCGATCCCCTCGCCCTGACGGTCCTGGGCCACCGCCATGCTGCGCAGCTCGTCCTCGATCAGCTGTAGGTGTCCGACGACTGCGTCGTCGTCGACGGCGACCAGCACGCGGCCCTGGTCGATGTAGGCGTCGAGCTGCTCCGGCGAGTCGTCCGCGAGCTCGAACAGCGGACGCAGCTCGGCGCGGTCGCCGGCGTGCCAGGCGATCGTCACGCGCGCCACGAGCACGACGCGGAAGCCATCGGGATCCTCGAACGTGAGGCCGTGCTCGGCCCAGTACGGGTTGGCGGGCGGAACCGGCTCGGCGCCGAGCCGGGCCGCGGTCGCCCGCACCGCGTCCTCGTCGGCGAGGTAGAGCACGAGCAGCGACTCGGGGTGCGGCTCCGGGGCGCGGTGAGCGCCGCCGGTCGTCAGCTCCAGGTGCGTGCCGGTGCCGGGGATGTCGAGGAACACGCCGTCGTAGCCGTCGTGGGCGTGGAAGCGGCCGCTCTCGGCCAGCCCGAGGCCGTCGCGGTAGAACGCGACGACCTCGCCGAGGCGCTCGGTGTGACGGGCGACGCGCACCTGCATCGAAGACAGTCCGGCGAGCCGCGCCCGCGTTACGCGGCGACGCGCTCGAGCCGGCGGAAGCGCAGCCGGATCCGCGTGCCCCCGTCGTCCGGGCGCTCGACGTTCATCGCCGATGTCGCCGCGCCGATGATCGACAGCCCGAGCCCGGCACCCGGGCTCTCGGGGTGCGGGCGCATCCCGCAGCCGTAGTCGCGCACGACGACGACGAGCTCGGTCGGCCGCACGCACGCGACGACCCGCACCGTGCCGGGGCCGTCGTCGCCGCGATAGGCGTGCAGGACGACGTTGGACACCGCTTCGGACACGGCGAGCGCGATGTCGGGCGAGGGGTCGCTGAAGTGCTCGTCGACGAACGCTCCCAGCTCACGCCGGACGACGGCGACCGACTTCGGCTGCGCGTCGAGGCGCAGCTCCAGTCGCGCATCAGGTCCGGTCGACAACGCACGCATCCGACAATCCCTCGCCTAGTTCGAGGCGAGGAAGGTTACTGCGTGCCGGTGCGTCGCCAATGGATGCGCGCGCACCACCTGAAGGACACTGGCGCGCGCCATTGCCGGTCCGGCGGAGGCGTGAGGAGCTATCGATATGGCTGTCAACCAAGGACAAGCAAGCCGCACACGGCGCCTGATCGCCGCCGGGCTCATCGTCGTCGCCTCGCTGGTCGCGTTCCTCGCGCTCGCCTCGATCTGGGTGAACCGGCAGGCGCTGAACACCGACAACTGGACGCGCACCAGCAGCCAGCTGCTCGAGCAGCCGGTGATCCGCGATCGCGTGGCAGCCAGGCTCACCGATGAGCTGTACCAGAGCGTCGACGTCCAGCAGGTGCTGAGCGACGCGCTCCCGCCGCGCGCTCAGGTCCTGGCGGCGCCGGCGGCCAACGCACTGCGGACGCAGGTCGAGAAGACCGCACGCAAGGCGCTCGCGCGACCGGACGTCCAGGCGCTCTGGGCGGATGCGAACCGGACCGCGCACGAGCAACTGCTCGCGGTCCTCAACGGCGGCGGCACCACGGTCTCCACGCAGAACGGCGAGGTCGTCCTCAACCTGCAGGACTTGCTCGCCAAGCTCCAGCAGGAGACTGGCATCGGCGGCCGCCTGCGCAAGGTGCTGCCCGCGAGCGCGACCCAGATCCGCGTCTTCCGGTCCAACCAGCTCAGCGCCGCGCAGACCGGTGTGAAGATCCTGCGCCCGCTCCCGATCGTGCTGCTGGTCGTGTCGCTGGCTCTGTTCGGGATCGCGGTCGCGATCGCTCCCGGCTGGCGACGCCAGGCGCTGCGCGCGTATGGGATCGGCTTCATCATCGTCGGCCTTGCCACGCTGCTCGCGCGCTCGCTGGGGGGTGATGCGTTCGTGTCATCGCTGGCGAAAACGGCGGCGGCCGAGCCGGCGATCCGGTTGCTGTGGTCGATCGGCACGGAGCTGCTCAATCAGGTCGCGGTGGCGACGATTGGCTACGGCGTGGTGATGGTGGCGGCGGCGTGGCTCGCCGGGCCGACACGCATCGCGACCGCCACGCGGCGCGCCGTCGCGCCGTACTGGCGCTCACCGGCGATCGCGTATTCGGGCCTCGTGATCGTGGTCTTGATCCTGCTCTGGTGGGCGCCGACGCCCGCGTGGCGCAACGCCGCCATGGTGCTGATCCTGGTCGCGCTGCTCGCCGTCGGGGTCGAGGCGCTGCGGCGCCAGATCATCCGCGAGTTCCCCGACGCGACGCGCGAGGATGCCAACCGGCGGTTCCGCGAGCGCTGGGACAACCTCATCGCGGGCAGCCGCCGCCGCGGCGAGTCGTTGCGCGCGGGCGCATCGCGCACGGCCCAGTCGGCGACCGGCGCGCTCGCTTCGACGCGCGACGCGGCGGGCGAACGCTTCAGCGGGCCGCAGAACGCGGAGGATGCCCGCCTGCAGCAGCTCGAGCGACTCGCTCAGCTACGGGAGGCGGGGATCCTCAGTGACGAAGAGCTGAAGGCCGAGAAGGACCGGATCCTGAACCCCGCCTGACTCAGCCTGGATTCAGGCTTAGCTCTGCCCTGCCGCGTGGGCCTCCGCGTCCGCCAGCAGTGCCTCGGTCTTCTCGGTGGCGCCGCGCGGCAGGATCACGACCGGGCACGCGGACCGCTCCGCCACCCGGCGCGACACGCTCCCCAACAGGACCGCCCGCTTGGGGCCGAGACCGCGCGAGCCCATGATCAGCAGGTCGACGTTCTGCGATGCGGCGACGAGCCCGTCGGCGGCGTCGGTGACCAACACGTCGGTCTCGGCGTCGACACCGAGCTTCGCGACGGCCTCCGTCAGCTCGGCCTTCTCGGAGAGCCGCTCAACCGCCGCGTCGCCCTCGCTCGGCGACGTGCTGTGATGCTGCCCCGCCATCATCGAGCTGGACTGCTCGCCCGCATGCGACGGATCGAGCACCATGATCGCGCGGACGCGCGCGCCACCCGCTCGCGCGAGGCTCGCCGCGGCGTGCAACGCCTCGCGGCCCTCGTCGCTGGGCGAGTACGCCGCGCCGATGACCTTGACGCCGCCCTCCGGGCGCTCGTAGCCCTTCGGCACGACCGCGACCGGGCACGAGCTCGCGTGGATGACCCGCTCGGCGGTCGTGCCCACGAACACGGAGCCGATCGCGCTACGCTTGCTCGAGCCGAGCACGATCAGCGCCGGCTGGAGCTCGTCGAGCGCGCGCGCGAGCCCGCGCGCCGCGGTGCGGTCCTCGAACCTGCGGATCTCGACGTCGTCGAGGCCACGCCGCTGCAGATCCGCGCGCAGCTGTTCGAGCGAGCTCTCCTTGTCGCCCGTGTGGACGACGGCGATGATCAGTGGGGCGCCGGTGACGTCGCTGGCCGCGATGCCGAACTCGACCGGCTCGCGGACCCCGGTTGCCGCGTCGAACGCGGCGACGACCGGCGCGCGGGTGGGGCCTTGGGTCTCCATGACCCGACGCTAAGCCGGGCGCGCGCCCGCTTCATCGCCTGAATCGGGTGACGGCCTACGAGCAGTCGATCCCGCCGAACGAATTCTGGTAGCTCGTCTTGAGCTGCTGGAACGCGTCCTTGAGCTGCGTCGACGCCCCCTGCAGCGATGTGCTGGTGCCGACGTCGGCGAGCGTCTTGCGCACGGACGAGGCGAACGCCTCGTTCGCCTTGTCGATCTCCTTGCGCCGGTCGTCGGACAGGTCCTTGCGCGCATCGCCGATCTTGCCGAGATCGTCGCGGATCGCCTGCAGCGCGGAACCGGCCTGGCTGGTGGTCGCCGTGGTGATCGTCATGCCCGCCAGCGTGTCGACCTGCTTGGTGATGTCGTCGCGGGCCGAGCACACGGAGGCCATCGCCTTGTCGGACTTCGAGTCACCGCCGCAAGCGGAGATCGCCGCGAGCAGCACGAGTGCGATGGCAAGACGAGAGCGCATGGCCCAAGGTTCCAGCGTCGCGAGCGCGCGGCCAATGGCGTGGACACGCCGGAGCCGGTGGTGCGTACGCGAACCCCTCAGGCGTCCAACGGCATCGACTCGCCGGGGGCGAGGATGCGCACCTCGGACGCCGCGGCGTGCTTGGCCACCGCGGCGGCGAACGCCAATGCCGGCGCCTCGGTCACGCGCTGCACGCGCGTTCCGACAGACCGCAGCGTTCCCCAGTGGACCGGGACGGCGACGGCAGGTTTGATGAGCGCCGTCGCACGCGCCGCCGACTCGGGATTCAGGTGTCCGGCCGGGAGCCGCGGCCCCCAGCCCCAGATCGGCAGCAGCGCCACGTCGACACGCCCCGCAAGCGCCTCCATCTCGTCGAACAGGTCGGTGTCGCCGGCGAAGTAGACCCGCACCGGCCCGTCGAGCAGAAAGCCCAGCGCGGGCATGTGCTTGCCGAGCGGATGCCGGCGTCCGTCGTGGTCGGCGGCCACGGCCTCAACCCCTTCCCAGCGTTCCCCGACGTCGAGCTCGACCACCTCGCGCATGCCCGCCTTGCGCACGATCGCCCCGACACCGCGCGGCACGACAACAGGGCCGGAATGTTCGAGCAGCCGCAGCGACGCGAGGTCGAGATGGTCGCCGTGAGCGTGCGAGATCAGCACCGCGTCGAGCTCGCGCAGCGCGTCGAGATCCGGCAGCGGCACCCGCCGCCGGACGTGCGCGATCCCGGCGCGCAGCAACGGGTCGGTGAGCATGCGCACGCCGCCCTGCTCGACCAGCACCGTGGAGTGCCCAACGTACGTCAGCGAGGCCATGATCCGCTTGTAGGTGCAGCGCACCCGCCTCGCAAGGATGCGACTTGGCGTGCGGAGGTGGTGCGCGCACCATCGACCACGGAGCCGCGTGGCTGGATCCTCCGCAGGTGGCAGTCGGGTCGCAACGAGTGCTGCGCGGTCTCCCGGGCGAGGTCGGCGGCATCCTCCGCCGGCACTGGTTCGCTGCCCTTCTGCCCGCGGCGATCCTCGGTGCGGGCGCCGACGTGGTCTTCCTCGTGCGCCACGACCTCGTCGCCGAGCTGGCGGTCGGCCTGGTGCTCGTGATCGGGTTCGAGCTGTACGTCGGCTACGCCGAGCTGATCATCGCTGCCGACCGGGGCACCGGTTCGCGACCGCCGATCACGAAGCTGCTGTGGCGCGCGCTGCCGCTGACGCCGGCGCTTGTCATCGCGTCGCTGGAGGCGGTGACGATCCCGCTCGCGGCCACCGGCCTGCTGATCATCCCGGGGTTGTGGCTGCTGACCCGCTGGTCGCTGTTCGCGCCCGCCATCGTGCACGAGAAGCTCGGCCCGGTCGCGTCGCTGCGCCGCAGCAACCAGCTCGTGCGCGGCGTCTTCTGGGCCGTCGCGCTGACGGTCAGCCTGTCGGTGCTGGTCGAGCATGCCGTGATCCATGCTTCAGCGCACGAGGCGGAGCCTCTCCTCGGGTCGGTGGCGCTCGGGCTGATCGCGGCGGGGCTCATCACCGCGCTGGTCTCGGCACCGGCCGCGTTCACGATCTCGGTGGTGTACGAACGCCTCGCCGGAGACGTGCACGCCGGTGAGGACTCGGGGAGCACGCACCCTCGCCGGGAGGAGCAGGCGGCGGAACGATCGGCTCACGCGTGATCGTTGAAGCACCAGTCCTCGCGCTGCACCTGCCGGATCGCAGCCGCACGGAGCTCCGCCCGCCGCCATTCCGGCGCTGGATGGTGCCGCGTGCGCGGCTCGTCCGGCGTCTGGTCGCCTGCCGCGACACGCCGATCGTCCTGGTCGTCGCGCCCGCGGGCTACGGAAAGTCGACGCTCCTCGCCGAGTGGGCGACGCGCGACAGCCGGCCGTTCGCCTGGGTCTCGCTGGAGCCTGATGCCGCCGAGGACGGCATGCGCGAAGCGGCGCAGTTGGTCGACGAGGCCGCGCCGCGAGTGGTCGTCGTCGACGACGCGCAGCTCGCCGACGCGGCGTCGCTGCGACAGCTCGTCGAGGCGGCCGAGCGACTGCCCGAAGGCGCCGTGCTCGCGCTCGCCTCGCGTGTGGCGCCGCCGGCGCCGATCGGGCGGCTGCGCGCCCACCACCGCGTCCACGAGGTCACGGCGGGCGAGCTCGCGATGACCGGGCTCGAGGCCGCGCGCCTGCTCGCCGCGACCGGGCTGGAGCTCGACAGCGGACAGCTCGACCGCCTCGTCGAGCGGACCGCGGGCTGGCCGGCGCCGCTGTATCTCGCCGGGCTGGCGATCGCCGAACAGCCGGACGCCGACCGCGCGATCGCCGACTTCACCGGCGCCGACCGCCTCGTCGCGGACTACCTCCGGACCGAGCTGCTCGACAGGCTGACCGACCGACAGCGCACGTTCCTGCGCCGCAGCGCGGTCCTGCCGCGGCTGACCGGACCGCTGTGCGACGCCGTGCTCGAGACGCGCGGATCGACCGCCATGCTCGCCGCGCTCCGCGATCGCGGCGTGCCGCTCGAGCCACTCGATCGGTGCGACACGGCCTTCCGGCACCATCCGCTGCTCGCCACCACGCTGCGCGCCGAGCTGGCCCGGATCGAGCCCGACCTCGAGCCCGAGCTGCGCCGTCGCGCCGTCGACTGGCACGACGCGCACGGTGAGCCGCTCGAGGCGTTGCAGCACGCCGTCGCCGGCCACGACTCCGAGCGCGCCGGCCGCCTGCTGTGGGCGCTCGCGCCGCGCGCGATCGCCGAGGGCCGCGGGGCGAGCCTCGGCGTCTGGCTGGAAGCGTTCAGCGACCGGCAGCGTTGCGCGCATCCCGTGCTCGCCTTGAGCAGCGCGGCCTACGACATCTCTCAGGGCCGACGCGACCACGCCGAGCGCGTGCTCCAGGCGATCCCGGACGACGAAGAGCCGCACGCCGCGCTGCCGATGCTGCGCGCGTGCATCGCCCGCCACGGAGCGCAGCGGATGGGCGAGGACGCCGAGCGCGCCTGTGCGCTGGCGGCGCCGGACAGCGCCGCTCAGGGGCTCGGTCGCCTACTGATGGGCGTCGCGGCCCACCTCACCGGCGATCGCGTGCGCGCGCGTCCGCTGCTCGAGGACGCGACGCGGCGCGCGGTCGGCCGCGTGCACGCCGTCACGGCGCTCGCCCACACACAGCTCGCACTGATCGCCGTCGACGAGGCCGACTGGCAGCGCGCGGCCCAGCACGCCGAGGAGGCGTACGCCACGCTCGCCCCGGTTGCCGCACCGGATCCGGCGCGCGCGCTCGTTCTCGCGGTCTACGCGGCGATTGCCGCCCACCGCGGCGAGCTCGCGCAGGCGCGACACGACGCCGCCGACGCCCACCGTCTGCTCGTCTCGGTCGAGGGCTTCGCGCCGTGGCTCAACGGCGAGGCGCACGTGTGGCTCGCGCGCGCGAAGTTCCGGCTCAGCGACGGCCCGTCCGCACGGACGCTGCTCGCCCGCGCGGCGCGCGCGCAGGCCCAGATGCCGGACGCGGTCGTGCTCGAGCAGTGGGTGCACGACGGCTGGGATCGCGCCGACGCGTTCGCCGAGACCGCGACCGGCGACGGCCCGACGCTGACGAACGCCGAGCTGCGGGTGCTCCGGCTCCTCCCCAGCCACATGTCGTTCCGGGAGATCGGCGAGCGCCTGCAGGTCTCCCCCAACACCGTCAAGACGCAGGCCCGGTCGGTCTACCGCAAGCTCAACGTGGGCCGGCGGTCAGCCGCGGTGTCCCGCGGCCGCGCGGCGGGGCTGATCGATGGCTGACGTCCAGTTCGCGTCGACCGCCACGCTCGCGGTGTGGCGCTTCAACGCCCCGGGCGTCGCCGAGGAGCGGCTGCCAGCGCTCGCGCGTCTGATGCGCGACGGCACCGCGGACGTCGACGCGGCTGCGCTGGTGTCATGGCCGCAGGGCCATCGCAAGCCATCGGTGCGCGACCTTGGCGGCGTCACGCACCCCGGTGCGTTGTGGGGCGGTTTCTGGGGCGTCGTGCTCGCGCTGATCTTCCTGACGCCGCTCGCCGGCCCCAGGTTCGGCGCCGCGGCCGGCGCGATCGCGGGGAGCATGGCCGACTTCGGCGTCGAGGACGACTTCGTAAAGTGCGTCCGCGACGCCGTCACGCCGGGCACGTCGGCCGTCTTCGTCATCGGTTCCAGCGGCGCGGTCACGCCGATCGCCGGTGCGTTCAACGGCGACGCTCAGATGCTCGGCTTCACGCTCTCGCACGAGCAGGCGCAGAACCTGCGCGAGGCGCTCGGCGAGGAGAACGACGCCGGCTGATCAGGTTCCGAGGATCTTGGCCTTCGCGGCCGCGAACTCCTCCTCGGTGAGCACTCCCTCGTTCTTGAGCTGAGCAAGATCGCGCAGCTGATCCATCGGGTCCGCCTCGGCCGGGGCCGCCGGCGCGGGAGCCGGTTCGGCGTACTGGGGCGCCTGCTGCTGCTCCTGCTGGGCGTCCTCGGCGCCCCAGCGCCGGGCCTGGCGCCGCGAGACGCGGTTGCTGACGGTCGTTGCGGTGCCGGCGATGACGGCGGTGCGGGCGACGCCGCGGAGGAGTCCGGGCATTGAGTTAGCTCCCTTCGTTGGCGAGGGCGTCGAGCGCGTCGAGCTGCGCGAGGATGGCTTGGACCGGGATGTGCCCGGCGGCGACGAGCTGGCCGCCGGAGCGCCGGAGCGCGCTGGCGATCGGTGCCGCCCAGCGGTTCTCCCACACGAGCACCGCGGCGAACGCGCCGGGCTCCAGCACCTCGGCCGCGTCATCGAGCTCGTCCTGGCCGATCAGGCCCGAGGACGCGCCTTCGAACTCGGACAGGCCGCCGCCGTCGCCGTTGAGCGTGCCGAGCTCGACGGACGCGACCGCTCCGGTCTCGTCCTTCGCCAGGAACGCGACGTCGAGGATCCGGATGATCCCCTTCTCGTGGGCGTCGATGATCAGTGGCCCGGCCTCGCCGGTCGGTTGGCCGTCGGGCCACTCGAGCACGATGTAGTCAATGGGGCCCATTTCATCGATGTCGTCAGCCATCGATCCTCCTCTTCGATTAGGGGTTCGAACGATCCGTCATGACTCTTCCCGATGCATCATCCGATCGGGGTGACCAGCAAGTGTCGGAGCACCCGGCGCGGGCTCGAGCGCGGGCGACTGGAGCAACTGCCGCCAGCTCCACAGCAGCTCATGGACCGCCGCCGCGCCCAGGATCGGCTCCTCCGGCTCCGGCAGGTGACTCGGGCTCAGGATGAACCCACGCGTCTGCGGGCCGCCGAGGCCGCCGTGGAACGAGATCAGCTCCTCGAACGCGCAGCCCTCGTCCAGCACCGGGTCGTAGAAGCTGCCGACCATGATGTCCGCGACGTGCGCGAACGAGTCCGTGCGGCGCAGGTGCTTCCCCGCGGTCGGCGAGAACGGGGCAAGCGGGTCCTCGCCCTCGACGCGGTGCTCGTCGAGGTAGTTCGCGCCGGCGCCGCCGAGTACGACCGCCCCGTGCTCTGAGGAGCGCACCATCACCCACCCGACGTGCGGGTGTTCGCGCAGCGCAGGGAGCAGCTTGGGATGGCGCTCTTCGATCTCCTCGAGCGTCAACCGGCGCGGCTCCTCCATGAGGTAGACGAGCCCGAGGTTGCCCGAGCCGAGCACGACCGCGTCGCGACCGGACATGTCGTTCTTGTCGCGCTTGCCCTCCTTGTGGCCGGTCGCCTCGTCGACCGCGGTCTTGACCATCGCGTGCTGCTCGTCACCGCCGGAGATGCCGGTGACGCCGCCGCGCGTGAGCGAGCGCTCGACCAGCTCGTCGAGCCCGTAGCCGTTGCGCTGCTTGAACGTCGCGCCCTGGGTCTGCCCGTGATCCGACAGCACGACGATCTCGTACGGCCGCGGCGCGAACCGCCGCGCCCGTTCGATGCGACCGAACTGCTGGTCGAGCTTGCGCAGTGCCTCGAGCGTGTCGGCGCGCATCAGCCCTGAGTGGTGGGCGACCTCGTCGTAGCTCGAGAACGTCGCGTACACCGCGGGCCGGCCGCGCATCATGTCGCTGAGCACGGCGTAGACGATGAGATCGCGGATGATCACGCACATCGCACCGCGCATCAGCGGATAGATCCCGCCGCGATGTCCGCGCGGCCGCACGTCGCGGCGCTTCGCCCGCGCGGACGCGGTCAGCTCGAGCGCGACCTCCCAGCCGAATAGGACCAGCGCACGGGTGACGTTGAAGCCGTTGGCGAGGAACGCGCGATAGCCGGGGTTCGCCTTCTTCTCCGCCTCGGTCCGGCTGACAGTGAGGATGGCGTCCGTGGCCTCGCCCGAGAGCAGGTTGCCGCGGCTGGTGCCGTTGTCGATCAGCAGGCCGTTGCCGGTCGCGTGCCGCCGCTCGATCTCCGCGCAGTCGCTCGGCGACGAGCACACCATCATCCGGCCCGTCTCCTTCTCGACCCACCGGAACGCCGGGATGTCCTCGTTCGAGCCGAGCAGGATCCCGGCCTGGCTCGCCCCGGTCTGCGACGACAGGTCGGTCTCCCACTCGTGCAGGTGATAGCCGTGCTCGGCGATCCACCTCGCCATCACCGGGGCGCTGCCGTCGCGCATCGCGGCGCGCAGGACCGGCAGTGCGAGGCCGTCGATCTCCAGGAACAGGATCCCCGGCTTGTCGGTGTGCTCTGCCCCACCCTGCCGCTTGGCGACGCGGCGCGTGACGCGCACCGTGTACGCGTCGTCATCGTTGGTGCCGAGCACGACGTCGAGCGCGATGCTGACCGCCGCGATCATCAGCGCGGCGAGGAACGCGTCGCCGAAGCCGGCGACGTGGATGTCGTCCGAGAGCACGTCGCCCGCGATCTGCAGTGCGAGCGCATCGGCGATGAGCACGAGGATGAAGCCGATGCCGACCGTGAACGGGAGGCGCAGCGCGGCGATCAGCGGCGGCACGACGGCGTTGATGACCGCGATCAGCGCAGCCACCAGGAACGCGGCGCTGGTCCGGTCGAGCGCGATGCCCGGGAGCACCCACGCGGTCACGCCGACCGCCGCCGCGGCCACGAGCCATCCGACGATCAGTCGCACGGGGTGCAGCCGCACCCGCTCGGGCCGCCACTCGAGCTCTTCGCCGTACCCCTCGCTGACAGTCATCGGCCACAAGCGTGCCAGGTCCCGAGGCTGCCAGGCAAGCGTGCCTGCAACCCCGCAGGATCGGGTGCACACCCCCTCGCGCGCGCTTCGCGCGGCGGCCAGGATGGCGAGACCATGGAGTCGTCGCACGCCCGTGCCATCGCCGAACGGCTGCTGGCAGAGGTTCACGAGCCGGGTGGAACGCTGCTGCTCGCCCACGTCCGCCGCGTCGCCGCGGCGGCGCCGCCGGAGGCGCGCGCGGTGGCGTGGCTGCACGAGGTGCTCGAGACCGGCTACGTGAGCGAGCAGGAGCTGCTGGCGGATGGACTGTCGACCGATGAACTGCGCGCCCTCCGCCTGCTCACGCGCACGAGCGGCTCGCACTCCGATTCGGCGTACCTGGCTCACCTCGAGCTGATCGCGCTCGCCGCCGGCCACTCGGGTGAGCTCGCGCGCTCGGTCAAGCTCGTCGACCTCGAGGACCGCCAGGTCCACCCGCTCGTCCGCGCCGACGGCTGGGCACCGCCGTATGCGCAGGGCGCCCTGCGCCTGCAGCAGGCCGCGTAGCGGGGCAGTCGCTACTGGAGCGGCACCGCGCCGAGGATGCGTGTGCCGTCCCCGGGGGCGGAGTCGACGGTCAGCCGCCCGCCGACCGACTCGACGCGGTCGCGCATGTTGCGCATGCCGCCGTTGGATGCCCCCGTGCCCGGAATGAAGCCGCCGCCGTCGTCGCGGACCTCGAACCGGAGCACGCGGTCCTGCCACAACGAGATCCACAGACCCGTCGCCCCGCGGGCGTGCTTGATCGCGTTCTGCGAAGCCTCGAGGCAGGCGAAGTACACGGCGGTCTCGACCTCGAGCGGCTGCCGCGTCAGGCCCTGGGTGACGACGTGCACAGGCAACGGCGACTCCGACATGGCGCTGCGCAGCGAGTCGACCAGCCCCCGGTCGTGCAGCAACGACGGGTAGACGCCACGGGCGAGCGAGCGCAGCTCCTCGAGCGTGAGGTCGACCTCGATGCCGAGCTCGTGCACCGCTTCCACGCCGGCCGCCGGATCGCTCTGTCCCAGCTCCTCCGCGAGCGAGAGCTTGATGCGCAGCCCGATCAGCCGCTGCTGCGCGCCGTCGTGCAGGTCGCGCTCGATCCGGGAGCGCTCGAGGTCCGCCGCGGTGGCGATCCGCTTGCGCGAGTCCTCGAGCTCGGTCAGCGACGCGACGAGGCGGCTCGTCACGCGCTGGTGCTCGAGCGTGGCCAGCACGAGCGAGCGGACGGCGTCGAGCAGCTCTTCGTCCTCCCGGAGGGTGGGGTCGTGGACGAGCGCCGCGGCGATTCCCTCGGTGTCCTCGATCGTGGTCATGACGTGGTGCCCGTCCGCGGGCGAGGCCGACGTGATGTGGCCGTCGGTGTCGCGCCAGCGCCCGGGCTGCTCGGCCGGCGTCAGCACCTCGACACCTGCGTCGTCGAGCGCATCCGCGAGCGTGTCGCGCAGCTCGCGCGGGTCGAGCGGGCTCAATCCGAGGCTGATGCGCGTGAGCACGTGCCCGACCATGATGTGCCGGCGCACCAGTCCGATCAGGAACGCCGCGGCGACGCCGGGAACCGTCAAGGTCCAGACCATGGCGATCGTGCTCACGGCCTGCGAGCCGGGCTCGACGCGCCGGACGACGAAGAAGACGGCGAGGCCGGCCGTGGAGACGATGCTCATCACCATCAAGGGGCCGATCGTCTGGCGCCGGAGCGGCGCGGCGGCGCGGAAGCGCCGCACCAGCGACAGCGACACGCCGGCCAGCAGCACGACGCCCAGCCCTTCGCGCAGCGGCGTGACGATGTCGTCGATGAACGCGGGCTGGGTGTCGAGCACGAAGAACGCGTTCGGCGGACAGTCGGTCGTGCACGAGGCCCACGGCGTGTCGAGCGGGAACGCCTCCACGAACAGCGCCGACCCGACGTAGAGCACCGCGACCACCAACGCCACACCGCCGAACAGCCGGCGGTCGCTGCCGGGCGTGATCCGGCCCTCCGGATAGGCCAGGGCGAGGTAGACGAGGACCGGGAAGATCAGCCAGGCGGCGACGCGCCCGATGCTGTACGGGACGCTCTCGGAGGACTCGGCCAGCGCCGTGAGCGCCCACACGAACCCCGCGCAAATCAGCAGGACGCCGAACCGCAGGGTGCGCGCGAAGCACGTGGCGTAGAGGCCGGCGGCGATCGGCAGCCCGATGGTCAGCGTCTCGAGCACCGCCTGCTCGAGCCACTCGTCGGGATCGGCCGTCCCGCTCCTCGCGACGATGATCGTGGCTCCGACGCACGCCAGGGCCGCAACGACGCCGACCGCGACTCGCGCGGCCGAGGCCCGCCGAGACTCCCAGCGGCCGAACCCTTGTCTCAGCGCTATTGAGGCCATACCAGCTACCGTCAGGTGTCTGACCACTCTAAACCGGTATCTGCCGCGGCGCGTGGTGAGGCACACCTCCCCAACAACACGCCCGCGCGCTTCATTGCTCCGTGCATCGGCGCGCCGGAGACTCGTGGGCGGTTCGAATCTCGAAGGAGGACGTATATGAGCACCCTTGTGGCGATCGCGTATCCCGACGCCGCGACCGCCGAGCAGGTACGCGGCGAGCTGGTCCAGCTGACGAAAGAGCACCTGCTGACACTCGAGGACGCCGTCGTCGTCGAGCACAAGCCCGACGGCAAGATCAAGCTCCACCAGGCCATGAGCACGACCGGCGCGGGCGCCGCGGGCGGCGCCCTCTGGGGCGGCCTGATCGGCCTGATCTTCCTCGCCCCACTGCTCGGCATGGCGATCGGCGCCGCCGCCGGCGGCGTCGCGGGCAAGGTCACCGACGTCGGCGTGAACGACGACTTCCTCAAGCAGCTCGGCGAGAAGGTCCCGGCCGGCGGAGCCGCCCTGATCATGCTGGGCCGCGCCGACGCGCCGGAGCGCGTCCTCGAGCGCGTGAAGTCCTTCGGCGGCGAAGTGATCCAGACCTCCCTCGACACCGAGCAGGAAGAGCGGCTGCGCGCTGCGCTCGGCGAGTCGGTCACTGCCTGACGATGGCGTGCCGCCCGCCCCGAGCGGGGCGGGCGGCACATCATCGCCGCCGGTGAACGGTCCAGAGGCCGCGCAACAGCTTCCGCGTCAGCCAGTGCTTGTTCACGAGCGCGTCGGCGCCGCACGAGCGGGCAAGGCCGGAGAGCGAGCCGAGGTCGCCGCTCGAGACGAGGACGATGACGCGGCTGGGATCCTCCGCGCTCAGGCGGCTCGCCACCTCGATCCCGTCGAGCCCGGCCATGCGCACGTCGAGCAGCACCATGTCGGGGTCGGATTCGCGGATGAGGCGCAGCGCCTCCTCCCCGTCCGCCGACTCGCCGACGAGCTCGAAGTCGGGCATCGCGGTCAGCAGCGCACGCGCCGCGTCCCGGAAGGGCCGGTGGTCGTCGACCGTCGCGATGCGGATCGGTGCGCTCATCCCGGAAAGAAGACGTTCGCACCGGCTCGCAGGCGCGACAATGGCGCGTACCACCCCAACCGGGTGATGCCTACCTCACCCGATGCCGAATTAGGCTCGTGCGATGACCATTAGGGTCGTGCTCGGCGATGACAGCCTGATCGTCCGCGAAGGTGTCCGGCAGTTGCTGGACAGCGACCCCGCGGTCGACGTCGTCGCGGCCGTGGGCGACGTCGGGACACTGCGCGACGTCTGTGACCGCGAACGGCCCGACGTCGTCGTGACGGACATCCGGATGCCACCGACCAACACCGACGACGGCATCCGCCTCGCTACGGAGCTGCGCGACACGCATCCGGACATCGGCGTCGTGGTCCTGAGCCAGTTCGACGACCCGGTCTACGCGCTGGCGCTACTCGACAAGGGGTCGGACGGGCGCGCCTACCTGCTCAAGGAGCGCGTGCACAACCGCGCCGAGCTCACCGCCGCGATCCACGCGGTCGCCGGCGGCGGCTCGATGGTCGATCCCAAGATCGTCGAGCGGCTCGTGCACGCGCGCGGCATCAGCGAGAGCTCGCCGCTGAACGAGCTCACCGCCCGCGAGCGGGAGGTCCTCGGCGAGATCGCCATGGGCAAGAGCAACATGGCGATCGCCGAGTCGCTGTTCCTCACCAAGCGGGCGGTCGAGAAGCACATCAACGCGATCTTCCTCAAACTCGGACTCGCGGACGCGGAGGACGTCAGTAAGCGCGTCAAGGCAGCTCTGATGCTGCTCGCCGAGACGGGATTCCACGTCTACGAGAAGGAGCTGCCGTGACTCTCCTCGCCCTAGCCACCGGCCTGCAGGTCGCGTTCGGCATTATGGCTGCGCTCTTGCTGATCGCCGGGGTCATCTACGTCGTCTTCGGCCGCGACGAGGACCACAGCCCGGAGGCGGTCGAGGCCCAGGCGCGCGCCGAGGCCGACATGCGCGCGGAGGCGGCCCGCCGCTCGATCGGCCCGACCGGCTAGTCCTCGGCGTCGCGCCGCTTGACGAACTTGTAGATCTCCGAGACGACGAGGATCGCGGCGCCGCCGCCGATGCCGATCAGCCACTGGTTGCCGGTCATCTCGACGGTGTCGAGGATCCGCTGGAAGAGCTGCAGCTCCGTCGCGAAGATGATCGCCGCGCCCGAGAGCAACGATGTGAGAGGAACGTCCGGTCGTTGAACGTGTCGAGGCTGAACACCGAGCGCAGCTCGTCACGCGCCGTGAACGAGAAGAACAGGTTGGAGATCGCGAACGTGGTCATGCCCATCGTGCGCGCGAGCTCCGTGCTCTCGGTGTGCTCGGCGCCCCGCGATGATCGCCAGGGTGGTGGCGCCCATGACGAGCCCGGCGACGATGAACCGGCACGTGTCGGGGCGGGTCAGGATCGGCTGCTCGGGCTTGCGCGGCCGTCGCTCCATCAGCCCTTCGCCCGGCACTCCATAGCCGAGGCCGATCGACTGGAAGACCTGTGTGGTGAAGTTGACCCAGAGGATCTGCAGGGGGAGGAATGGGACGCCCCTGGCGATGTTGAGGATGCTCGCCCCGAGGAACGTGATGATCATGCCCGCCAGCACGCCCATCTGGAAGCGGATGTACTTGACGAGGTTGTCGTAGAGCCCGCGTCCGAGCTCGACCGCCTTGACGATCGTGGCGAAGTTGTCGTCGGTGAGGATCATCGCCGCGGCCTCCTTGGAGACCTCAGTCCCGGTGATGCCCATGGCGATGCCGATGTCGGCCTGCTTGAGCGCCGGCGCGTCGTTGACGCCGTCCCCGGTCATGCCGACCACGTGGCCCTTGCGCTTGAGGATGTTGACGAGCCGGACCTTCTGCTCGGGGGTGACGCGGGCGATCACGCCGATCTCGTCGATCTCCGCGTCCGCCTGCTCCTCGCTCAGCTCGGCGAACTGCGCGCCGGAGATCGCGCGGCCCTCGATCCCGAGCTCGGAGGCGATCGCCTCGGCGGTGATCGCGTGGTCGCCGGTGATCATGCGCACCTGGATCCCGGCCGCGTGCGCGGTCGCGATGGCCGTCTTTGCGGCCGGGCGCGGCGGGTCGACGATGCCGACGAGGGCGAGCAGGGTCAGCCCGTCCACCAGGGTCAGCAGGTCGGCCTTCGGGTCAAAGCTCGCGGCGTCGAAGTCCTTGCGGGCGGTCGCGATGACCCGCAGGCCCTTCTTGGCGAGCCGCTCGTTCTCGTCGAGATAGCGCCGCTTGAAGTCCTCGTCGGCCGGCGCTGCTATCAGCGCCGGGTCCAGATGGGACGACGACCGGGCATCAGCTTGTAGGCGGTGTCGAACGGCAGCGCCGCCACGCGCGGGTAGCGCTCGCGCGTGCTGGTGAGATCCAAGCCGCCCTTCTCGGCCAGCACGACCAGCGCGCCCTCGGTCGGGTCGCCGATCATCTCGCCGGTCGCCGTCAGGACCGCATCGCAGCACAGCGCGAGCGGGAACATGAACGGCTCGAGCGGGACCTCCGGCTCGCCGGCGACGTGCGTGATCGCCCCTTCGGTCGAGTAGCCGGTGCCGGTGACCGCGTACTGGCGGCCGGGGATCGTCAGCTCGACCGCGGTCATCTGGTTGAGCGTCAGCGTCCCGGTCTTGTCGGAGCAGATCGCCGACGTCGCGCCGAGCGTCTCGGTCGAGCGCAGGCGCTTGATGATCGCGGTGGCCTCCGCCAGCAGGCGCGTGCCGCGCGAGAGGATCGTCGTGACCACGGCCGGCAGGCCTGTCGGGATCGCGGCGATCGCGAACGCCACCGCCACCGTGAACACCTCGGTGAACGTCTGACCGCGGGCCATGTTGAGCACCACCGAGGCGACCAGCGCCAGGCCGGCGATCGTCACCAGCTGCTTGGTCAGCTTCTCCAGCTGGATCGTCAGCGGAGACTTCGCCTCCGTCTGCGTCTGCAGCATCCCGGAGATGTGCCCGACCTCGGTCGCCATCCCGGTCGACGTGACGACGAACTCCCCGGACCCGCGCGTGACGTTCGTGTTCATGTAGACCATGTCCGTGCGGTCTCCGAGCGCGGCTTCGGGCGCCGCCACGGCCTCGACGTCCTTGCCGACCGGCAGGCTCTCCCCGGTCAGCGCCGCCTCGGCCACCTCCAGCGTCGCCGCCATGAGCACCCGCCCGTCGGCCGGCACCACATCGCCGGCCTCGATCGCGACGACGTCGCCGGGCACCAGCTGCTCGGCCGGCAGCTGCGCGAGCGCGCCGTCGCGACGGACGCGCGCCTTCACGATCATCATCTTCGCGAGCGCCGCCACGGCCGCCGCCGCCTTCCCTTCCTGGCTCAGCCCCAGCACGGCGTTGAGCAGCGTCAGCAGCAGGATCACCAGTCCGGTGCCGGGCTGCTTGACCGGGTAGATCGAGATCACGCCCGCGACGAGCAGCACGATCTGCATCGGTCGCGGTACTGGCGCAGGAACGCGTGCCAGCGCGACTCGGTCTTCGCCTCGGCGAAGCGGTTCGGTCCGTATTGCTGGAGGCGCCTCGCGGCTTCGTCGCTCGAGAGGCCCCGCTCCGGCTCCACGTGCAACACGTGCGTCGCCCCCTCGCGGGTGAGCACGTGCCACGTCGGCGCCTCGGTCGCCGCCGGGGGCTCTACAGTCGTCGCCATCCAGGTTCCTCTCCTCGCAGCCTGGCGACACAATCACGCTGCACACGAGCCCCGCCAAGGATGCCGACGCCCGTCGCCCAGGGGTGCTGGCACGTTCGCGGTGTAGCGTCCGCGGCGTGAGTGGACGCAGCGATGCCGACGGGGCGATCGTCGGCGCCCGGATCCGCACGCTGGACGAGGCGCAGCCGGCGGCGACTGCGGTCGCCTGGCGCGACGGCGTCATCGTCGCTGTGGGGTCGGACGAGGAGGTCAAGCCGCACGTCGGGCCGCGCACGCACGTGGTCGAAGGGCGGGCGATGGCGGTCGTCCCCGGTCTCGTCGACAGCCACATCCACCCGTTCTGGGGCACGATCCAGACGCGCGGCGTGGACCTGCGGTCGGCGCTGACGCTCGACGAGGTGCGGGCACGGCTCGCCGGCGAGCGCGCACGCTGCGGGCCGGACCAGTGGGTCCTCGGCCACAGCGTCGGCTACGAGCCGTTCCACGCCTCGGGCATCCGCGCCGACGCGATCGCCGAGGCGATCGGCGAAGGGCCGGCGCTCGTGAGCTTCTTCGACGGCCACACCGCGCTCGCCACGCCGGCCGCACTGCAGCTCGCAGGGGTCGCGGGCGCGCGGACGTTCGACGAGTACGCCGAGGTGGTTGTCGACCCGGACGGGCGGCCGACCGGAGCGCTGCTCGAGGCCGGCGCGATGGACCTCGTCCGGCACGTCGTGCCGCGCTGGACGGAGGCCGAGACGCTCGACGCGTTCGCTGCCACGCTGCGCGGCTTCAACCGCGTCGGGCTCACCGGTGCGCACGTGATGATCGGCGACCCGCGCCTGCTCGACGTCTGCCGGACGTTGGAGGCGCGCGGCGACCTCACCGTCCGCCTGCTGATGCCGATGCACCAGCCGCCGTCGATCACCTCCGAGCAGGTCGACGAGCGGCTCGGCCTGGCCTGCGAGCACGGGCGGTTGTGGCGCGCGGGGACCGCGAAGTTCTTCCTCGACGGCGTGCTCGAGTCGGGCACCGCGTGGCTGGTCGATCCCGGTCCGGACGGCGTCAACGGGACTCCGTTCTGGCCCGACGTGGGGCGCTATGCCGAGCTCGTGCGCCAGTTCACGGCGGCCGGCTTCAGCGCGATCACGCACGCGGTCGGCGACGGTGCGGTGCGCGGCGCGCTCGACGCCTACGAGGCGGCCGGCCCGCCGCGGCGCGGCAAGCACCGCGTCGAGCACATCGAGACGCTGACCGACGAAGACCTGCCGCGGTTCGCCGCGCTCGACGTCGCCGCGTCGATGCAGCCGCTACACATGGAGGGAATGGACGATCCCGACACGCCGAGCCCGTGGGCCGAAGGTCTCTCAGCGGGGCGGCTCGAGCGCGGCTTCCGGACGCGCGATCTCGTTGAGGCCGGCGCGCTGCTTCCGCTCGGCTCGGACTGGATGGTCGCCGACTACGACCCTCGCATCGGGATGGCATGGGCGCGGCTGCGGCGCGCGCCGGGCCGGCGCGATCACGTGCCGTTCCTTCCCGAGCAGGCGCTCGACAGCGAGCAGACCTTGCGCGGGTACACGACCGCGCCGGCCGCGGTGGCGGGTGACGAGGCGGTCTACGGCCGGCTGCGGGTCGGCCTGCGCGCGGACATCACCGCGCTGGCCGCCGATCCCTGCGAGGTCGATCCGGACGAGCTTCCGCAGCTGCCGGTCGAGCTCACCGTGGTCGACGGGGAGCTCGTGTGACGAGCGCCCGCCGGCTCGCTGCGGGGATCGCCGACGGCTCGCTGTCGGCGGTCGACATGCTGGAGCAGCATCTGGCGCGGATCGCTGAGGTCAACCCGCGGCTGAACGCGATCGTCACGCTCGACGAGGAGGGCGCGCGGGCGCAGGCGCAGGCCGCGGATGAGGCGGTCGCGCGCGGCGCCGCGCTCGGGCCGCTGCACGGACTCCCGATCGCGGTCAAGGACATCGAGGACACGGCCGGGATGCGCACGACCTACGGGTCGACGATCTTCGCCGACCACGTTCCCGACGCCGACGGGATGCTCGCCGAGCGGTTGCGGCGCGCGGGCGCGATCATCATCGGCAAGACCAACACGCCGGAGTTCGCCGCCGGGTCGAACACGTTCAACCGCGTGTTCGGCGCCACGCTGAACCCCCACGACGCGTCGCTCACCCCGGGCGGCAGCAGCGGCGGCGCGGCGGTCGCCGTGGCGACCGGGATGCTGCCGTTCGCCGACGGGTCCGACCTCGCGTCGAGTATCCGCAACCCGGCGTCGTTCTGCGGCGTCGTCGGCCTGCGCCCCTCCCCCGGCCGCATCCCCGCCGCCGATCCGGAGTCCGACCCGTGGGAATCGCTGTCGGTGTTCGGGCCGATCGCGCGCAGCGTCGACGATGCGGCGCTGCTGCTCGGCGCGCTCGCGGGGCGCGACGGGCGCGACCCGAAGTCGGTCGCCGCGCCGGCCGGCGCCCTCGACCCGGTCGTGCCGGCCTCGCTCGACGGTCTCCGCGTGGCGTGGAGCCGCAATCTCGGCGACCTGCCGGTCGCATCGGCGGTCACCGCCGTGCTCGAGCCGCGCCGCGATCAGCTCGCCGCGCTCGGCGCCCACGTCACCGACGCCGAGCCCGATCTGCGCGCCGCCGACTTCGTGTTCGACACGCTGCGCGCGGTCGGCTTCGCCTCGTTCGCGCCGCTGCTGGAGGCGCACGAGGGCGAGCTCAAGGAGGCCATCGTCTGGAACATCCGCAAGGGCCTGGCGCTGAGCGGCGGCGAGATCGCTCGCGCGGTCGCGGCCCGCGGCGCGGTGTACGCGTCGATCGAGACGTTCCTGCGCGACTACGACGTCCTCGCCCTCCCCACAGCCCAGGTGCTCCCGTTCCCGGTCGAGCAGGAGTGGGTCGAGGAGATCGACGGCGTCGTGATGGAGCACTACGTCGCGTGGCTGCGAAGCTGCTCGCGGATCACGGTCACCGGGCATCCCGCGATCTCGATCCCTGCCGGGTGGTCCGACGACGGCCGGCCGGTCGGCCTCCAGCTTGTGGGTCGCCACCTCGAGGAGCGGCGGCTCCTGTCGGTCGCGGCGGCGTTCGAGTCCGCGTTCGACGGAACTGCGGCTGGGTAGGACGGCGAGGGACCGGCCGGGTCGGCGGTCCCCCGAGCGTCTTCGCGGTTGGTGTCGGGAAATGCTCGCTATGCGAGCAAGACACGACACCAATCTCGCGGACCGGCCGATCCCGCCTCCCTCAATGCCGCGTTAGACGTCGGCGTCTGTCGAGGCTCTGACGGTCAACGCGGGCGCGACGACCTCGCGCAGCGTGGCCTGCGGCCCGTCGGCCTCGATCGCCTGGACGAGGAAGCCGGTCGCGCACTCGGCCGCCTGCTCGACGTCCCAGAACGTGGACGTCAGCGGCGGCGCGAGCAGGCGTGAGATCGGGTGATCGCCGAAGCCGGCGACCGCGACGTCGCCGGGGATCGACAGCCCGAGCTCGGAGCACGCCGCGTAGACGCCGTAGGCGATCGAGTCCGACAGGCACAGCACCGCGGTGGGTCGGTCGTCGCTCTCGAGCAGTTCGGCCGCGAGCGGCAGCGAGCCGTTGAGCGAGTACGCGCACGCGACGAGGTTCACGTCGAGCCCGAGCGCGGCGGCCGAGGCGGCGACGGCGCGCTCGGCCTGGCGGTCGGGCGAAGTCTCGACCGCCCACGAGAGCACGGCGATGCGATGGTGACCGCATCCGGAGAGGTGCTCGAGCGCCTGCTTGACGCCGAGCTCGTTGTCGAACACCACTTCGCCGGCCGGCTCCACGCCCGGCAGCGCGTCCCCGATCGTCACGACCGGTAGCTGGCGCGCGATCGCGGCCCAGCCGCCGCCGGACGGCCCGATCGGGACCACGATCAGCCCGTCGACGCGCTGATCGACGAGCTTCTGCGCCAGTTCGAGCTCGCGGCCTGGCCGACCGTCGGCGTCGGCCACGAGCGTGCTCCGCTCGGCGCCGAACAGCTCGCGCTGGACGGCGCGGACGAGCTCCTGCGTCCAGAAGTCGGCGAGGCTCCCGACGAGCAGGCCGATCACGCCGGTCGCGCCGCCGGCGAGCGCGCGCGCGATCGGATCGACCTCGTAGCCGAGCTCCTCGGCGGCCGCGCGGACACGCTCCTCGGTCTCGGCCGAAACCCGCTGCCCGCGGAGCGCGTAGCTCACGGCGGCGGCTGAGAGTCCCGTGTACTCGGCAAGCTCGCGCAACGTGGGGCGATGCCTTTCCACCCGCACAGGCTACCTGGGTTGACATTCCGCCACGGCCGCCCGCATAATGGTGAAGCGGTTCACGTGAACCGCTTCACCTCACTGAGAATGCTGGATAGAGTCGAACTGCGCGAGCTGGTCACTCGCCTCGCCTCCGAGACGGAGCGTTGGCGCCATCTGGTGCGCCATGACACGGGACAGCGCCACTTCGAGCAGCTCTGGCGCGACGGCGACGTCGACGTCTGGGTGATCTCGTGGGCCAACGGGAACGACACCGGCTTTCATGACCACGACGTGTCCTCCGGCGCGGTCGCGGTGGTCGAGGGCGAGGTGATCGAGGAGCGGCTGGCGCTTGGCGGCGCGCCGCGCGAGCTGCGCCATGGCGCCGGCGAGACGTTCGACTTCGATGCGTCGCACGTGCACCGGATGCGGCAGGACAGCGACATCCCGGCCGTGACCATCCACGCCTACTCGCCGCCGTTGTGGCGGATGGGGAGCTACGTGATCGGGGGCGACGGCACACTGCGCCGCCAGTCGATCTCCTACGCCGAGGAACTGCGCCCGGTCGAGGAGGCGGCGTGACGGCCGACCTGATCGTCATCGGCGGAGGCGTGATGGGCCTCTTCACGGCCTACAACGCGGCGGCGGGCGGCGCGCACGTCGTCGTGCTCGAGCGAGGGCGAATCGGTGACCCGATGACGGCCTCGTACGGCCGCACGCGCTCGTTTCGCAACGACTACCTCGACGACACGTACGCCCGCTTCGCGCACGAGGCGTTCCGGCTGTGGGGCGACTTCGAGCGCGACACGGGCGCGCCGGTGCTCGTGCGCTGCGGCTGCATGAACATCGGCAAGCGCTCGGTCACCCCCGATCTCGACAGCACGTACGCGCAACTCAGCTTCGAGACACTGCAGCGGCTGCGGCTGAAGACCGAGTCGTTCGACGGCGAGGCGCTGCGGCAGCGGTTCTCCTACCTCGACGCGGACATGGCGCACCTCGACGTCGACGGCGGCGTCGTCGACCTGCCGGCCGTCCGGCGCGCGCTGACCGCGGGGCTCGAGATGCGCGGCGTGGAGACCGTCGAAGACGTCGAGACGACCGCGATCGAGACGGACGGCGGCGTGTACGTGGTGAGCACGGACCGCGGCGACTTCCTCGCGCGATCGCTGGTCGTGACCGCCGGGCACGGCACCAACGACGTGCTGGCGACGCTTGCGGGCTGCGACCTGCAGGTGCCGATCACCAAGGACCGGCCGAGCGAGGCCAAGTACTTCAGCCCGCCCGCCGACCGCCGCCACCAGTTCACGTCGGACGCGATGCCGGTGATCGCCTATCTGGACGCCGGCATCTACTGCCACCCGATCGTCGACGGGCTCGTGGATGCGGTGAAGGTCGGCTTCTACCACCCGCCCGATCTGCCGGGTGAGCGCGTCCCGCTCGACGGCATCGCCAGCTTCATCGACGAGTGCATGCCGGGCCTCGCGACCGCCACTGTGCGCGACGTCGAGGACGTCGACCAGTGCCACTACGACCTGGTCGCTGACGACGAGTTCGTCCTCGGCGGGATCCCCGGCTTCGCCAACGCCTACGTGGGCGTGGGCTGGCGGGGCACCGGCTACAAGTTCGCGCCCTGGGTGGGGAGAGTGCTCGCCGGGTGCGCGTTGCAGGGCGGCACGGTCTACGACATCGGCCGCTTCGATCCAGCCCGTTTCGTGGAGAAGGAGGCCGTCCGATGAGGACCCTGGAGCAGCGCCTGGCCGACGGGGTCGTCGTCGGCGCCGAGGGCTACGTGTTCGAGCTCGAGCGCCGTGGCTACGTCAAGGCCGGCCCGTTCGTGCCGGAAGTGATCCTCGATGCGCCTGACGCGCTGCGCGAGCTGCACCGCGAGTTCCTGCGCGCGGGCTCGGACGTGATGGTCGCGCTCACCTACTACGCGCACCGCGAGAAGCTCAAGGACGTCGGCCGCGCCGACGATCTCGAGGCGATGAACCGCCAGGCCGTGCGGATCGCGGGCGAGATCGCGCGCGAGGGCGACGCGCTGGTCGCCGGGAACATCTGCAACACGTGGTCGTACGACCCCGAGAACCCGACGGCGTCCGGCGCAGTGGTGCGGGCGCAGTACGAGGAGCAGCTCACCTGGGCGGTCGAGGAGGGCATCGACTTCGTGATCGCCGAGACCTACGACCACGTCGGCGAGGCGCTGATCGGGCTCGACGTGTGCAAGGAGCTCGGGCTGCCCGCGCTGGTGACGTTCGCGTCGGTCCAGCCGGACCGGACGTTCGACGGCTACGACTACGTCGAGGCGTGCAAGATCCTCGCCGACCACGGCGCCGCGGTCGTCGGCCTCAACTGCTCGCGCGGCCCGGCGACGATGCTGCCGCTGCTCGAGCGGATCCGCCTGGCGGTCGACATCCCGATCGCGGCGCAGCCGGTCCCGTTCCACACGTCGCACACGACCCCGGCATTCGAGTCGTTGGAGTCGGCCGAAGGCCAGCGCCTGTTCCCGATCCAGCTCGAGCCGTTCCAGTGCTCGCGCTTCGAGATGGCCGAGTTCGCCCGGCAGGCGCGCGACATCGGGGTCAACTACATCGGCATCTGCTGCGGCGGCGGGCCGCACCACGTGCGCGCGATGGCCGAGGCGCTCGGGCGCGACACACCGGCCAGCAGGTACTCGCCGGCGATGGAGCTGCACCCTGTGCTCGGCACCGAGGGTGTCATGGGCGGCTGGGCGGCACCCGCCTGATCCCGCGAACGGCGCTCGCGAGGATCACCTCGCGCGCCGCCCTCACTTCCTCCAGCCGCACCGGGCGAATCAGGATCGTGGCGCCTTCGGCATGCGCCCGCTCGAGCGCGATCTCGCGCGTGATGCTCGGCAGGATGCGCCCGTCGAGCGGCGGCGCGATCAGCGTGCCGCGGGCGTCGACGATCAACACCGCGGCGTTGGCCGCCTCGAGCACGTAGCCGTCGAGGTCGACCAGCAGCGGCTGCGCCGGAGCGACGGCGGCGGACAGCGCGTCGAGCCAGCGGCGGTCGCGCCACTTGTGCGTGCCCAGCCCGCCGGCGACGGTCACCGGCTCGAATGACTCCGGCGCGGTCGCGGCAGCCGGTCCGCTCTCCACGCGCACGGTGCCGTCCGGGTCGGCGAGCAGGCGCAGCCGACCCGCACCCGGCAGCGCTGCCGAGATCGCGTCGTCGAGCGCCGGTAGGTCGACGCCATAGAGCGCCCGCATCGACGCGCGCAGCCGGTCGAGATGCCGGTCGAGTGCGACCGGGACGCCATCGACGACGCCGATCGTCTCCAGCAGGCCGCCGCGTTCGTCGGGCCGCGGCGCCGGCAGCGGCGACAGCCGGCGCGGCGGCGGCGCCGGGCTCGTGCGCGGCGCGGTGGCCTCCGGCGCGCCGATCGCCTCCAGCAGCGGACGCGCCTTGTCGTACGCCTCCTCGGCCTCGGCCACGGGGTCCGAGTCGGCGACGATGCCGCCGCCGACGTCGAGCCAGATGCGCTCACCCGCGATCTCGAACGTGCGGATCACCACGCTCAGCTCGAGCCCCGCGGCCGGCGACGCGAACCCGATCGCGCCGGTGAACACCTCGCGCGCGCTCGACTCCAGCTCGTCGATGACGCCGATCGCCGCGATCTTCGGCGCGCCGGTCACCGAGCCGGGCGGGAAGCTCGCCCGCAGCAGGTCGGCGTCGTCCGTGCCGGGGCGGCGCTCGGCCGCGACCTCGGAGACGAGATGCCAGACGCCGGGGTGCGCCTCGACGCCGGCCAGCTGCGACACGTGGACGGATCCGAACCGCGCGATGCGGCCGAGGTCGTTGCGGACGAGGTCGACGATCATCACATTCTCGGCGCGGTCCTTGATGCTGTCCGCGAGCTCGGCCCGTGCGACCTCCGCCGTGGCGGCGACCCGCCGGCGCGTGCCCTTGATCGGGCGGCTGCTCACGCGGTCGCCGCGGCGCTCGAGGAACAGCTCGGGCGACAGGCTCGCCACCGCGCCCCAGTCGCCCTCGAGGTAGGCGGAGCGGTCAGGGTGCAGCGCGGCGGCGGCGTGGCTGAAGACGTCGACGGGCGTGCCGGTGAGCGTCGAGTGCAGCCGGATCGCGATGTTCGCCTGGTAGAGGTCGCCGTTCACGATCCGCTCGCGCGCCGCCGCGACGGCGAGCGCGTGGCCGGCCGGCGAGGGCGTGATCTCCCATGGCGTGGTGCGCACCGGGCCGGGCGCGCGGCCTTCGCGCAGGCGCGCGGCGAGCTCCGCTCGGCGCGCGGCGAGCGCGACGTCGCGCTCCGGCGTCCACAGCGCCTCGAACCACCATTGCCCGTCGGCGTCGAGGTGCAGCAGGTGGTCGTAGTAGGCGAGCGCAAACGGCGGGAACCGGCGCGCGCGATGCGCGGGACCGTCGGTCAGCGCGTAGCCGAGGTAGCCGACCCAGCCGCCGCCGACGAACCCCGCCGGCACGTCCGGCGGCGCCGCGCCGGCGTCCGCGATCGTGTCGAACGGGTCGGTCTCGGGCGGCGCGTGACGGATCGCCCGCGAGCCGACGAGGGCGCCGCCGCCCGCCCAGCGGCCGACGAGCGCGAACGGGTGGCGATCGCCACGGACGAGCAGCGCCTCGTGACCGGGCGCGACGCTGCCTTCGAGCGCTTCGCGCAGCGCAACCGTCACCGGCGCATCGTTACACGCCGGGTACGCTCACCGGGTGGCAGAGGACGCCCCCATGATCGAGACCGTCGTGACGACAACGGGCCCCGACGGTCGCGTGAACTGCGGGGCGATGGGCGTCCGCTGGGGCGAGCACGAGCTGGTCTTCTGGCCGTTCAACGGCACACGAACGCTGCGCAACCTGCGCAGCCATGGCGAAGCGGTCGTCCACCTCACCGACGACGTGCTGCTGTTCGTCGAGGCCGCACTCGGCGATCCGCAGCCCGAGCTGCGCCCCGCGACCGCCGTGCGCGGCTCGGTGATCGCCGACGCCAACGCGTGGCGCGAGGTCGTCGTGGAGGACATCGCGCCTGACCTCGGCGACCTCCCCCGCTCGCGCGTACGCGCGCGCGTAGTTGCCGAGGGCTCCGGCCGCGAGGCGCTCGGCCTGTGCCGCGCCCGCCACGCGGCGGTCGAGGCATCGATCCTCGCGTCCCGACTGCAACTGCTCGGCTCCGACCACGTCTCCGGGGAGCTCGCGCGGCTGCAGGAGCTCGTGGACAAGACGGCGGGGCGGCGTGAGCGCGCGGCGATCGAGTACGTGCGCAACTACGTGGCGGCCCGCGCATGACCGAGGTCGTCGTCACCGCCCCGGCACGACTGCATTTCGGGATGCTCGATCCCGCGGGCGAGGCGGCGCGCCGGTTCGGCGGCTTCGGCGCCGGCGTCGAGCACCCCCGGGTCGTCGTCGAGGCGTCGGCGTGCACGGGGGGCGTGCACGCCCAGGGAGAGGAGGCCGCCCGGGCTGCGGCCTTCGCCGAGCGCTGCTGGGCCCGGTTCGGCGAGCCCGGCGGCGTGCGCGTCGTCGTGCGGGAGGCGATCCCGTCGCACATGGGCCTCGGATCGGGGACGAAGCTGGGACTCGCGATCGCCGCGGCGCTCGCCGAGGTGGCGGGAGTGCCGGCCGGCCCGCTCGGGCTCGCCGCAGCGTCGGGCCGCGGCGCGCGCTCGAGTGTCGGGATCTGGACGTTCGCCGCGCCGGGCCTGGTCGTCGAGGGCGGCGTCCGCGACGAGGCCGGCATCAGCCCACTGATCGCCCGCCACCCGCTGCCCGATGCCTGGCGCTGCGTGCTCGCTCTCCCGCAGGGCCCTGAGGGGCTTGCGGGCAGCGCCGAGGAGCGCGCGTTCGCGCTCCTGCGCGGTGGCGTGCGTGAGGCCAACGTCTCGCGCCTGCTGCTCACCGCGTTGCTGCCGGGCCTGATCGACGGCGACATCGAGGAGTTCGGCGCAGCGCTGACCGCGATCCAGCACGAGGTCGGCTCTCTGTTCGCCGACCAGCAGGGCGGGATCTACCACCCGAGCGCCGCCCCGGTGGTCGACGCGCTGCTCGAGCTCGGTGTCCCCGGCGTCGGCCAGAGCTCGTGGGGCCCGGCCGTCTACGGGATCGTCGAGAGCCTCGAGCGCGCTGTGGCGGTGGCGGCTGAGCTTGCGGGGATGAACGCCGACGTGCGCGTCGTCGACTTCGACCGCGAGGGCGCGCGCGTCGACCGGCGGATCGAGGTGCCATGAAGCTGCTGGTCAGTGTGGTGTCCGTGGCCGAGGCGCGCGCCGCGCTGCGCGGCGGCGCAGACGTGATCGACGTGAAGGACCCGAGCCGCGGCGCGCTCGGCGCCCCATCTCCCGCGATGGTGGCGGAGATCGTCGCGGAGGTCGGCGGCGCTGCGCCGGTGAGCGTCGCGTTGGGTGATCTGCCGGCGGCGAGTCGCGGCGGGCTCCCCGCCGCGCAGATCGGCGCCGCCCGCGGCGCCGCCTTCGTCAAAGCCGGGCTCTGCGGCGACATCGACTCCGCGGTCGCACAGCTGACTGCGCTCAGAGACCTCGTCGGCCCCGAGACGGGCGTCGTCGCGGCCGCCTACGCGGACGCCGAGCGCTGCGGCGCACTGCCGCCGTCGGTGCTGCCGGAGGTCGTGGCGCGTGCGGGCATCGCGGGCGCGCTGGTGGACACCTGCGTCAAGGACGGCCGCGGCCTGTACGCGTGGCTCACCCCCGCCGAGCTCGAGGATCTGATCGCGCGCACGCCCGGGACGTTCGCCGTGGCGGGGCAACTCGGGCTCGACGAGCTCACGCGGGTGCACGCCGACTTCGTCGGCGTGCGCTCCGCCGTCTGCGGCGGGGACCGCACAGGGATGCTCGACGCTGAGCTCGTCGCGCAGGCTCAGCGGGCGATCCGCGTGCCGGTCCCGCCCGGCGCGCGGACCGTCACCGTCACGCCGGTGCTGCGGAGCGCCTCGGCGAGGTAGGGATCGACCGCGCGGCCGCCGCCGGCGTCTTGCAGGTCTGCGAGCTCGTTGGCGGTCAAGGACGGGATCGGCGGCCCGTCGCCCGGCCACTTCCACAGGACGCCGTCCACGCGCTTGAGCAGGATCGCCTCGCGCGCGCCGATCGCGGCGGCGGCGAGTACGGCGAGCGAGTCGCTCGTCACGTCCCATGACTGCGGCACGTCCGGCCGGCCATCGAACGCGGCCGCCGCGACCAGCAGCACGAGCCCGGTCGGGCGGGTCAGCTCCCGCGTACGGGCGGCGCCGGGGAGCAGCTCTCCGAGAATCGTCCCGAACTGGTCCATCGCCGCAAGCGCCATCGCGTGCGTCACCGGCTCCGGCAGCCCGACCTGGACGTCGGCAGCGCGCACCGCTTCCGCGAACGGCCCGCCGCCGGGCACGACCAGCACCGGGCCGGGCATGGCCGCCACCTCGCGGCACGCCTCGAGCACGGCCGTGACGCTGCCGCCACGCAGGAGGCCGCCGCCGATCTTGACCACGATGGGGTCAGCCACGGCCCAGCACCGAGAGCGCGACGGCGGCGGCGACGTCTCCACCGGGTCCGGACAGCGGGCCGGCGTCCTCGCGCACGGAGAGCCCGCAGCGCTCGGCCGCGGCACGCACGAGGAAGGCACCGGCGCCGACGGCCACGACCGGGCGCGGCTCGTGCCGCGCCAGCGCGCCGGCGATCGCCCCCAGCTGTGCGGCCTCGACCGCCGTCGCGATCGCCTCGAGGTCGCCGTCGGCGAGCTGCTCGGGGTCGGCGCACACCACCCGCGCCAGCCGGGCGCGCACGTCGTCAGGTGAGGTGCCGCGCCCGTCCGGGAAGCTGCACGTGCACTCCTCCGGTGTCAGCCGGCCGAGCAGCAGGTAGGCGTCGGCGCTGATCGCGAACTGCTCCGCGGCCACCGGGCAATCCTCCCCGCCGATCGGCACGCGCTGCACGATCGCGGCGACGTTGGTCCGCAGCACACCGGTGTAGACGAGCTCGCCGTGGCGCAGCCGCTCGAGGTCGGTACGCCCGCGTGCGACGACCTTGCCGCCGGCGATCGGGATCAGATCGGTCGTCGTACCGCCGCAGTCGACGAGGATCGCGTCGGGGAGCGTGCGCGCGACGAGCAGCGCGCTCGCCAGCCAGTTGGCGGCGGCGACCTCGAGCGGCCGCTCGCGCGCCGTGCCGACCGGCACGAGTGCGCCGGCCGTCGTGAACACACGCAGCTCGCGGCCGGGCAGCGCGTCCTGGGCGGCGTCGAGCACGGTGGCCACACCCTCGCGCTTGGAGGCGAACACGTCCGACAGCTCGGCGGTCGTGGTCAGCGCGACCGGTGCGCCCGGCATGTCCAGCCGCGCGACGACGCCGGCGATCGCCGGCCCGAGCGCGTCGCGGTCGCGCCAGATCTCGTACGGCGCGCTGGCGACCTGCGGGACCCCGTCCTCCCCCACCACGGCCGCCTTGGTGTTCGCCCCGCCGATGTCGAGCCCGACGACCCCGTCCATCGGCGCATTCCACCATGCTGTGGCCTCGTGCGCGTGATGCCCGTGATCGACATCCGGGGCGGCGTCGCCGTCCACGCGCGTCGCGGACGGCGGGAGGAGTACGCGCCGCTGCAGCCGACCGCCGATCCAGTGGCGGTCGCGACCGCGCTGTGCCAGCGCTGCGGCAGCTCGACGCTGTACGTCGCCGACCTCGACGCGATCGAGCGCGGAGAGCCCAACCTCGCAACGCTCGGCGCTCTCGCCGCGATCGCCGACGTGTGGCTCGACGCGGGCGCCACCGCGGTCTCCGGCGTGCGGCGCGTCATCGGCACCGAGTCGCTCACCGATCTGCCGAGCGGACCGCTGGTGCTGAGCGTCGACCTGCGGGACGGCCGGCTGATCTCGTCCCGCCCCGAGCTCGAGGGCCGCGACGCCACCGCTGCCGCGCCGCTCGCCCAGGCGCTCGGCGTAAGCGAGTTGCTGGTGATCGACCTCGCGCTTGTCGGCAGCGGCGCCGGGCCGCCGCTCGCCGCGGTCCGCGCGCTCGCCGCCGCCTTACCGGGCGTGGAGATCTACGCCGGCGGCGGCGTCCGCGACGACGCCGACGTGCACGCGCTGGAGGCGGCGGGCGCGACCGGAGCGCTGGTCGCCACGGCGCTCCACGAGGGCCGCCTCACGCTGTGAACGGAGGCGCCCGCTAGGACGCTTCTTCGCCCGGATCCTCGTCCGCGGCCAGCTTCAAGGACCCGTCGAGCGCCTCCTGGAGGTGCCGCTGCTGGATCGGAAGAGCCCAGTCCGTGAGCTTGCTCAACTCCTTGTTGCCGGCCTTCTCGTTGAACTTGGCCACGATCGACCAGTGACCGACCTCGCCGGCCTCGCCCATGGTGAGGAACTCGAAGCCGTCGAGCGGGTCGTCCTCTGTACCGAGGTACGCCTCTCGCATCTCGGTCGCCTCCTGCTTGGTCTCTCGCGCCGACTCGAGGATCGCGGTCTTCTTGCCCTTGAACGTGCCCGCGAGGGCAGTGCAGCGCTTCTGCGTCTCGCGGGCCTCGTCGCGGGCCTTGGCGAGCCGCTTCGCGAGCGCCGTGTGCTCGGGGCCCAGCATGCCGCGCACCTGCTGCGCGGCATCCTGGGCGGCCATGGCGAGGCCGAGGACCTCGGCCAACTTGCTCTCGAGGTTCGTGAGCGTGGCCATTAGCTGACGGCGCTCTTGACCTTGTCCATCACGCCGTTGGTGTCGTTGGCCACGATGCCCGTCGGCTCGTCGGACAGCCCGGCCTTCTCGCGCAACTTGCGGGCGATCTCGGCGATCTCCTCGGGCGCGTAGTCGGGCGCGAAGACGCCCTCCTGCGCGGGCAGGTCGAATGCCGGAGCGCCCTCGGGCGCGTCGTCGACCACCTCGAGCGGCTCGCCGGTCTCCGGGTGGCTGCCGTTGAAGACGGCGGCGATCTCGAGATAGTCGCCGGGAGAGAACCGGTAGAGCTTCAGGTGCTCGCCACGCTCGAGGTGCGGCCGGCACTCAGGGATCTTGTCGGTCGGGATGCGCGGCGACGGGAACATCTTCATCAGGTCGGCGCCGGTCAGGTTCTCGACCGCACGGGCGTAGGCGACCTGGTGCACGCCGCCGCGCACGAGCAGGTAGCCGGTGAGTGCCCGCGCCGCCGGGTGGTCGACCATCTCGTAGACCTTGAGCTTGTTGTTGCGCGCCCCGGTCTCGAGGAAGAAGTTGTGCGTGAGGTCCTCGACGAGGTCGCCCGTCGAGGTCACGTAGTCGCCGTTCCACGGCTTGCCGTTGGAGTCCTGCACCAGCGCCGCCGCTCCGCCTGCGATGAACTGCTGCGGGTTCAGCAGGTCGCTCGGATCGGGCAGGTTGCCCTGCTCGCCGGCGCCGGTGAGCATCGTGTTGATCGTCGCCGTCACGACCTCGATGTGGCCGAACTCCTCGGCCGCGATGTTGGAGACCAGGTCGAAGAATGGCCGCGCCTGCTGCCGCGCGCGGAAGTTGAACGATTGGAACGTGTAGTTCATGAACGTCGACATCTCGCCGAACTTGCCGCCCAGAAGCTCCTGGACGACGGCGGCGCCGGCGGGGTCCGGGCTCGACGGGGGCGGAAGTTCGGTGGCGAGGCGGTCGATGCGAAGAATCATTGGGGCTCCTTACGACGCTGGGGTCGTAATAAGCCCTAGCCAGGCCCGGACGTCATGAAACACGGGGAGTCTGGTGTCCCGCCAACGGGACACATTGCCCGACTTCTCGCGGCAATGTGTCCCAGTAGGGAAGTTTCGCGCGACGGCCCTGATTGGCGGCGAGCGCCGCGGGGGTAGCGCCCGGTTCGACCCCAGGGAGGAGGAACCGCGATGAGCGCCACCGAGAAGGACCGCCATGCCTGAAGGACCCGCCCATGCACGCAAGGGTTCGTTGTCGCAGACACTGAAGCGGACGTTCACCGAGTTCACGGAGGACGAGCTCACCGACCGGGCCGCGGCGCTCACCTACTACGGCGTGCTCTCGATCTTCCCCGCGCTGATCGCGCTGGTCTCGATCGTCGGGCTCGTCTTCGACCCTGCACGCATCACCAAGGCGCTCACGGACGTCGTGAGCTCCGTCGGCCCCGCGTCGGCGGTCGAAACGTTCAAGGGCCCGATCGAGACCATCACGAAGAGCAGCGGGACGGCGGGGATCATGCTGTCGTCGGCATCGCCGCCGCGCTGTGGACCGCATCGGGCTACGTCGGCGCGTTCATGCGTGCGGCGAACGTGATCTACGAGGTCGAGGAAGGGCGCTCGATCGTGAAGCTGCGCCCCCTGCAGATGCTCGTGACGCTCGTGCTGGTGCTGCTGCTCGCGCTCGTGCTCGTCGCGCTCGTCCTGACCGGCCCGCTCGCCGATGCCGTCGGGTCGGCCGTGGGCATCGGTTCGGCGGCGGTCACAGCGTGGGACATCGCCAAGTGGCCGGTGCTCCTCGCCGTCGTGGTGGTGATGATCGCGCTCCTGTACTACGCGTCGCCCAACGCGAAGTTGCGCGGCGTGAAGTCGATCCTGCCGGGCGCCGCTGTCGCGGTGCTCGTCTGGCTCGTCGCGTCCGCGGCGTTCGCGTTCTACGTCGCGAACTTCGGCTCGTACGACAAGACCTACGGCGCGCTCGGAGGCGTCGTGATCTTCCTCGTGTGGGCCTGGCTCACCAACGTGGCGATCCTGCTCGGCGCGCAGCTCAACGCCGAGCGCGAGCGGTCGCATCAGCTCCAAGCCGGCATGCCCGGCGCCGAGCGGGAGCTGCAGCTCGACGAGCGTTCCGAACCGAAGACCAAACAGCGCGCCCGTACCGCCTGACCATCCAACCGACATGAGGTTCCCCGTGGAAATCCCAAAGGACAAGATCCTCGAGCTGCTTGAGCAGCAGGGGAAGAACGACCAGATCGAGCCGGCTCGCGAGGAGCTGCCCGACCAGGTTGACCCCGACCGCGACTCCGGACTGCTCGCGAAGTTCGGCATCGATCCCAAGGACCTATTGAGCAAGTTCGCCGGCGGAATCCCCGGCCTGTGAGCGGCCACCCATTGACCGAGAGGAACACGTGATGACCCAGATCTACGACTCACCCACCGAGTCATCCACCACCGAGGAGGCCAAGGAGAAGGCGCAGGAGGCGGCAGGGCAGGCGAAGGAGAAGGCCGGCTCCCAGCTGCGCTCGCAGGTCGACCAGCGGTCCACCGACGCGGGGCACCGCGTCGGCGGCGTCGCCGCCGACGTGCGCGCCGTGAGCCAGTCCCTGCGCGAGCAGGGCAAGGACCAGCCCGCCAAGCTGGCCGAGCAGGCGGCCGATCGCGCCGAGCGGCTCGGCAGCTATCTCCAGGAGAGCGACGCCGATCGGATCCTCGGCGACGTCGAGGACTTCGGGCGCCGCCAGCCGTGGGCCGTGATCGCCGGTGGCGTGGCCATCGGTCTCGTCGCTTCCCGTTTTCTCAAGGCCTCGTCGATCCACCGCTACGAGAAGCGCACCAGCGTGCCGGCGCGCGAGCCTGTCGCTCGGCCCGTCCCGACCACGCCGCCGGCGTTCGACACGAGTCGCTGAGCCATGGCCGATGCCGTGAATGCCACCGACGCGCGCGAGCGTCCGATCGGCGAGCTGGTCAAGGACCTCTCGTCACAGACGTCCACGCTGGTGCGCCAGGAGATCGAGCTCGCTCGCGCCGAGATCCAGCAGAAGGGCAAGCTGGCCGGGAAGGGCGCCGGCATGCTCGGCGGCGCCGCGATCGCGGCGCTGCTCGCACTCGGTGCGCTGACCGCCGGGCTGGTCGCGCTGCTGGACACGGCGATGACGACGTGGGTCGCCGCGCTGATCGTGATGGCACTGTGGGCGATCGTCGCCCTGGTGCTTGCCAAGGCCGGACAGAAGTCGCTGCAGAGGGCGACGCCGCCGGCCCCTCAGACCGTCGAGACCGTGAAGGAGGACATCCAATGGGCGAAGAACCCGACCGGATCCGCGCCGAGATAGAGCAGACGCGCGCGGAGATGTCAGAGACCGTGGACGCGCTGGGCTACAAGGCCGACGTGAAGTCGCGCGCGAAAGACAGCATCGTTTCCGTCAAGGACCGCGTCGCCGGCGGCACGCCGGACAGCGGTGAGGTCAAGGCCAAGGCGCGGCAGGCGCGCAGCGTCGCCCAGGAAAACCCACTCGGCCTCGCCATCGGCGCGGTCGCGGTCGGGTTCGTGGCCGGCATGTTGATCCCGTCGACCCGCGTGGAGGACGAGAAGTTCGGCAGCGTCGCCGACGACGTCAAGGAGAAGGCCAAGGAGACCGGCCAGGAGGCCGTCGAGCACGGCAAGCAGGTCGCACAGGACGCGGCCCAGAGCGTGCAGGAGACCGTCAAGGAGAGCGGGCAGGAGCACGCGCAGCAGCTCAAGGACAGCGCACAGCAGAACGCCCAGGACGTCGGCGAGCGCCCCCAGTACACGGCTCGCTGATGCGGCGCGGCGCGGACCCGGCTACGGACGGCCGCGGTCCGCGCCGCCCTTGCAATTCGCGCTGTGATCGCGTCGACTGCTGGACATGACCGGCCGGCGCGCGAGCACGGAGCGGACGCGGAGCAGGATCGTCGAGGCGAGCCGTCGCCTGCTCGAGCAGTCGTCCACGCCCGCGGCCTCAGAGATCGCGGCGGCCGCCGGCGTGTCCCGATCCACGCTCTACCGGCACTTCCCCGACCGTGACTCGCTTCTCGAGGCCGTCCGGCAATACCGACCGCCCGCGACCGCGGAGACCGCCGACCAGCCGTTACCCGCCGGTCGGCTCGGGCGAGAGACCCCGGTGCCGCTCGATGGCATCCACGTCTTCGACGCCGTCGCCCCCTCCCTGCTCCCCGAGCAGTTGGTGGCCGAGGCGCAGCGCATCGCCGAGGTTCCGCTCGCGCTGTACGTCGTCGACATCGATGGCTCGCACCTGTTGCGCGTTGCGGGACCCGACCGTCTTCCCGAGCGCATAGAGGTGCCCCTCGCGATCGGACCGGAGCTGGACTCCACCGGCCTGGCCGAGCTGCGCGCCGGGCTCGCGCATCGCCGTGGCGTCGAGGTCATCCCGCTCTGGCTCCGTGGGCGCGCGACGGGCGTAATGCTCACACTCGGCCGGCCACGTCGCCCGCTCGCCGAGATCGCGCGCCAGGCTGCGGCCGCCATCACGCTCGCCGATCGCTACACCGACACGTTCGCGCGAGGCCAGCGGCGCAAGCAGCCGCTCGCGGCAGCCGAGATCCAGCAGAGCCTGCTCCCGCCTCGCATATCCAGGATCAGCGGCGGCGAGCTCGCAGGCAACGTGCTACCCAGTTACGAGGTCGGCGGCGACTGGTTCGACTTCGTCGAGAACCTCGACGGGGTGTGGATCACGCTCGCCGACGGCCTCGGCCCCAGCACGCGCGCTGCCGCGAGCAGCGCGGTCGCGCTCGGGGCACTGCGCGCCAGCCGGCGCAGCGGCGGCAGCACGCACGACGCGCTGATGCTGATGCATCGCACGCTGCGTGAGATGCCCGGCCCGTCGGCTGAGATGACGGCGATCGTCGCGCACTGGGATCCGGCCACGTTCAGGCTGGAGATCGCCAACTGCGGGCACGTCACGCCACTGGTGATCCGCGCCGACCGCGCGGTCGAACGCCTCGACGTGCCGATCAGGCGCGGACTCGGCGGGCGCGCGAGCCCGCGACCGTCCGACCTGGTGACGACGCTCGAGCCGGGAGACCGGCTGATCCTCTGCTCCGACGGCGTGATCACCAACGGAGACGGCAGAGCCGGCCTCGGGCACGACCAGGTCGCCGAGGCCGCGCTCCTCGCCGAGGACGGCTCAGCGGCCGACACGGTCCGCAAGGTCCACCGCGCCGTCCTGGACGCAAGCGGGGAGCTCACGGACGACGCGACCGTCGTCTGCCTCGCCGCCGAGTAACGCTTCCAGTAGGTTCGCGGCGTGACGGAACTGGTCGGCATGGCGGTGGTCGCGGCGTGCCTGGTGGCCGCCTCCGGTATCGCTGCGGCGGTGTGGGGGCACGGAATCGACGGCGTCGTCAGTGCGTTTCCACTCATCATCGGGCCGGCCCTCCTGCTGGCGGCGTTGCGGCAGGATGCCGCCTTCGCCGCGGCCATGGCGACGGCCACGCTGCTCGGGATCGTGGCGTTCAGCGGCTTCGTGCTGGCCTACGGCCGCTCAGCGCGGCGCTGGGGATGGCCGCTGAGTCTCGGACTCGGCTGGGCCGCGGCGGCCGTCCTCGGGCTCGTGGTCGGACGCGTCGGCTACAACTTGTATGGAGGGCTACTGGCGGCGATCGTGGCGCTGATCGTCGCGCGTGCCGCGCTTCCCCGGGACCCGGTCGACGTTCGGGCCGGTTCTCCGCGGTGGGAGATGCCGATGCAGATGGCCGTCACCGCGCTGCTGATCGTCGCGATCGGTGTCGCCGGCGAGCGGTTCGGGCCACAGGTGGCCGGAGTGCTTGCGACCTTGCCGACCATCGCGTCGGTCCTCGCAGTGTTCACGCACGCCCGTCACGGCCCCGTTGCGCTCGTCGCGATGCTGCGCGGCATGCTCGGCGGCCTCGGGTCGTTCGTGACTTTCTGCGCCCTGATCGCGCTCTTGGTCGAGCCTGCCGGCGTGCTTGCCGCGTTTGCGCTCGCCACCGGCGCGGCCGTGGTCGTGCAACTCGTGGTGGTCCGTCTCCACCCGTCGCCGCTCGTCGCGTCGCCCGCTGCCGCGAACTGAGTCACACGACGGCGCCGACGACCAGCCGCGTGAGGTCGTCGTCGACCACCGACTGCAGCGCCTGCCAGCCCGGGATGCCGTTGACCTCGACGACGGTCGCCTCGCCATCGCCGGAGAGCACGTCCACCCCGGCCACATCGACCTCGAGCACCCCCGCCGCGCGCACGGCGAGCGCTGCTTCGTCGTCGGTGAGGGACACGGCGCGTGGGCGTGCTCCCTGCGCGACGTTGGCCCGCCACGAGTCGGTCACGCGCTCCATGGCGGCGGCGATCTCTCCGCCGACGACGAGCACGCGCAGGTCGCGTCGCCCCGGCGCCAGCACCGTGCGCTGCAGGTAATAGACGGCGTGCTCGAGCGCGAGCGCGCGGAACACCCGGTGCGCGACCTCGCGGTCCTCGATCCGCACGATCCCGTTGCCCATCGCGCCGAACAGGGGCTTCACCACGACGTCGCCGCCGAGCCGGTCGAACGCCTCCATCGCGGTCTCGTAGCGCTCGCAGGCGACGGTCGGCGGCGTCGGCACGCCGGCGCGCGCCAGCAGCGCGCTCGCCCACGACTTGTCGATCGTGCGTTCCAGCGCGCGCGGGTTGTTGATCACGCGCACGCCGGCGTCGGCGAGCACGTGCAGCGCGTCCATGCGGAAGATCACCTGCTCGAGCGACCCGCGCGGCAGGCCCCGCACGAGCAGTGCGTCGAGCTCGTGCAGCACGACGCCCTCGGGCCCGAAGACGCCGCCGTCCTCGCTCACCAGCCGCGTCGCCGGGATCGTCACGACCTCGTGGCCGCGGGCGGCGAGCGCCTCGCCGATCCGGCGCGAGTGCCACGACCCCGTCGCTCCGAGGACGCCGACCCGCATCAGCTCGCGAACGAGCGCTCCAGGACGTCAGGCGCGAGCCCGCCGCCGTGGAAGGTGCGCCCGGAGTCGCTGCTCGTGAGCGCGACGACGGCCGGGCTGAACAGCATCGGGTCGATCTCGTAGAAGTTCCAGTCCGCCTCCTTCAGGAGGTCTTTGAACGGCCTGCCGAACGCGTCCGAGGCCGACGACGGCAGCTTCTCAGCGAGGTCGGCGAGCTCGTCGTCCTCCCCATCCACGCGCAAGTGCACGGCGCCGCCATAGAGCACCGCGTCGTTCGTGCGCCCGATCGCCGAGCCGTCGTCGCCCGCCACGGGCGCGAACGGGCACCAGCCGGCGCCGTAGCGCACGCGGGCGGGATCGACGTCGAGCTCGTGCAGCTTGTGCAGCGCGGTCTCGACCACGCGCGCGGCGATCTGCACCGACCCGGACACGCACGCGGTAGGCGCGATCAGGAACGTCACCGCGTCGGGCGCGATCCCGCAGCGGTCGGCGACCTTCGCGACGACCTCGGCCGGCGGGTCGTCGCGCGTCTCCAGGCACAGGACGGCGTGGGCCGCCTCCTCACGCCAGACGAGCTCGTCGAACAGGTCCTCGGCGCGGGCCAGCGCGCGCCCCGGTCCGCTCGCGAGCGCGAAGAACTTCTCGTGCTCGAGCTTCCAGCCCGCGTACTGGGACGCCAGGCACGCGGCGGCGGGATCGTCGGCGCTGACGAACAGCCCCGGCCACGCGCGCTCGCCGACGGTCACCGGTACCGGGTCGATCCGCCCGAGGCCGCCCATGCAGACGGCGGCGAAGCCAAGACCCGCCTCCAGCCCACCGGCGCCGCAGTCGACCACGCGGGCGCCGGAGTCGAGCGTGCGGACGGAGATGCCGAGCGCGTCGGCGTCGGCGACCATCTCCTCCGCCCGCCGCAGCGCCCGCTCGTTCATGGACAGGCTCACTCGCGCTTCCCTTCCTCGAAAATGAGCAGCTCGCCGCGGTTGAGCTCGAGCCCGTCGCCCGACCAGCGCGCCCAGCGCGCCGCGAGCAGCTCGTCGGCAACTGGCAGTCCGAGCGCCCGGACGCGCCGCAGCTGCAGCGCGAGCGCGGGCAGCCGCAGCCGCGCCGCGAACGTGTAAGTCGGGAGCGGCGTCATCGCCGCACCGGAGACGAGGCTGCCGCGGCGGTTGCCCATACCGGCTTCGGCGACGAAGCCGCCGAGGGCGATCACGGTCCCGGCGAGCATGCGCAGCCCGGCGCCCGGTCCTGCGCGACCGCCGATCGCCACCAGCCCGCGGCGCAGGCCGGCCCCCGCCTCCTCCCCCGCGTCGCCGGTCACGACGATCTCGCCGCCGCGCATTCCGGCGCGCGCTCCCGGCGCCGCGGCGCCGAGCCGGTCACCCGCGCTGCCGTGGATCGTCAGCAGGCCGCCGCTCATGTCCGCACCGGCCCAGTCGCCGACATCGCCGTGCACAACGAGTTCTCCGTCCGCCAGCCCGCGGCCGATCCCGTCGAACCGCTGCAGGTCCCCGTCGATGATCAGCCCGTCGCCGACCGAGCCGGTCACCGCGAACAGATCGCCGACCTGGAGCCGCTCGCGGCCGCAGCGGAGCTCGTCGCGCGCGCTCACGTCCGCGGTCAGCACCGACGCGTCGACGGGCGCCGGGGGCTCGGCGCGCAGCTGAAGCGTCAGCGTCACGGCGGGTCCTGCAGCTCGGACAGCGGGAAGTGGAACGGCCCCAGGCCGCCGCCGAAGTTGGCCGCGCTGAGTTGCGTCGCGCCCGCGGCCGCAGCGGCGTGCAGGCCGCGTCGCATCGCCTCGCGCACCGCCTCCTCGGACACGCCGTCGATCACGATCTCGAACACCGACCCGATGCCTTCCGGCAGCAGGGAGTCGTCGACCTGGGCGCGAAGCGTCGGCGCGAACTGGTGGTTGGTCGACGCGGGCATCTGCGACGACGTCAGCGCCCCGACCTTGCTGCCGCTGCGCACGATGCCGCCCGGGAACGGGAGCGCGACGCCGTCCCCGCGCATCGCCTCGACCGCCGCCTCGGCTGCCGCCAGCGCACGCTCGTCGTCGTCCCCGAGCACAATCACGTTGCCGCCGCCGACGCCCTTCTCGACACCGACCTTCTCGGTCACGAGGAACTCGCCCTCCATCACCGGAATCCGCCAGAAGCGCTGGCCGGCGATCACCTTGCTCGCCTGGAAGCCGTCGGCGAAGTAGCGCAGCGTCGCGCCCAGCGGCGCCGTCTTCTCGGCGCCGGGCAGGCCGTCGAAGCACGCCGTGGTCGGGCATGTCATCACGCTCTGGCCGACGCGCTCGACGATCCGCTTGCCGACGCCCTCACGGTCCATCGCGAACAGCAGCACGGCGACGCCGGGCCGCCCGTCCGGCGTCTCGCCGGGCTCGAGGGCCCGTTCGATCGCGGCTTCGCACTTGCAGCCGATCACCGACGTCGCGAAGCCCGTCATCGAGCGGGCCGCCTCGTGCGCCCACCGCGGCGTCGCGGCCGTGATCACGAGCCGCGTGTAGCGCATCGGGAACGCCTCCGCGAACGTGTCGACAACCTCGGTCTGGCCGATCGTGAAGCTCACGCCTGAACCACGCGGACCGGCTCGCGCAGCGCCGGGTCGCGGACCGGGTAGTTCGCGAACCGCACGGTGTAGCGGTCGCCGAACAGCGGCTCGAGCGTGCTCGCCACGTCGGCGTCGAACGGGGCAGCGGCACTCAGCAGCGTCCCGTCCGGCGTCGTGCGCAGCTCGCCGTCCTCGACCACGAGCTCGCCGGCCTTGATCACGTACCGCGGCGTGGCGAACATCTCCTCGCGGTCGGGGCGGTCGTGGTAGATCGTGACGTCGGCGTCCGCGCCGACGCCGAGGTGGCCCTTGTCCGCCAGCCCGAGGCGCCGCGCCGGCGCCGCGCGCGTGAGGATCGCGATCTCGTTGAGCGAGTACTCGCGGTCGAGCCCGTCGGGCAGCATCGTCCGCCGGATCGCCTTCTGGTTCGCGCGCTTGAGCTGGTCCTCGCGGAATGCGCGGTCCATCAGGAGACGGATCAGCTTCGGGTAGCTCAGGAACGACCCGCCGTTGGGATGGTCGGTCGAGAGCATGACCTGCCACGGGTCGCCGAGCAGGAACAGCTCGAGCCCGATTCCCCACTGCAGCGCATGGACGTAGTTCCGCGACCGGTACGTGTACGGCACGATCCCGCAGCCGGTCTCGACCTCGGTGTCGTGATTGAGCCACTTGTCGGCGCCGAGGTCGCGCAGCACCGCAGAGATCTGCGCGTCGGCGGTCATCGTCGTCGCGGGCCCGAACATCACCTGGCCGACGTCGGCGGTCAGCTCCGGATGGGCCTTGAGGTGGTCGATCAGCTCGGTCGCGCGCGAGCGTGGGAGCCCGTCCGGCTTGCCGCCGTAGGCGTGGAACTGCAGGTGCGCGAAGTGGGCCTGGCGACCGTCGAGCGTGCGCATCGTGTCGAGCGTCGTGCCCGCGTTGCCGGGCACACCGAGGTTGTTGGCGTGCACGTGCACGGGGTGCGGCAGGCCGAGCTCGTCGACCGCGGTGCCGATCGCCTCGATCACCTGGCGCGGCGTGACGTCGAAGCCGGCGACGTGCTCGTCGAGCGATGAGACGCGGCCGTTGCTCTGCTTCCACAGCTCGACCCCGCCCGGGTTGACGAGCTTCACGCCGTAGCCGCCGGTCGCCTCGAGCCACCACGCGATCGCATCGCGCAGTCCGCGGCCGTCGCGGATCAGCTCGAACAGCACCTCGTTGTTGCCCATCAGGATCAGGAACGCCTTGTCGATCAGCGGCGTGTCGCGCAGCTCGGCGAGCACGTGGCGGGCGGCGAGCGGCGGCGCCGCGGCCTCGACGACGGTCGTGTAGCCGAGGAGTGAGTAGCGGTAGCCGGTGGTGAACGTCGACGGGACGAGGCCGCCGCTGCCGGAGCGCAGGATCTCGGTGCGGTCCTGCGGCTCGCGCGCCTCCGGCGACAGCTTGCGTGCGAGGTTGACCTTCGGGCCGGCGATGTGCGCGTGGATGTCGACGCCGCCCGGCATCACGACCATGCCGCGGGCGTCGATGCGACGGGCGTCCGGCCCGACGTCGGCGACAACCTTGCCGCCGTCGAGGCACAGGTCGCGCACGTCGCCGTCCGTGCCGTTCGCGGGGTCGTGGATCGCGCCGCCGGTGATGCGGATCCTCATCAGAGCGCCTCCCGCAGCCGAGCGAGAATCGAGGCGGCAGCAGGCCGGTCGGACACCGCATGCAGGGTGAGCGGGAGGCCGTCCATCCGGTGCACGGTGCCGCCGAAGGCGGTGCGGATCACGACGTCGGCCACCGCGATCGCCGCGCTGTCCACACGCAGCTCGACGTCCGGCGCGATGCGCGCGGCCAGCTCTGGGTGGCCTGAGCCGAGGTCGACCGTGCCGGCGTATCCGGTCTGCCAGGCGAGCGTGTCGTCGGCGCCGCGCGGGCCGCCGAGGCGCAGGGTCGTGACGTGCCGCGCGCCGTTGAGCCGCCGCACGAGCTCATGGAGTGCGAGCTGCTCGCGCCCGTCGAGCGAGTGCAGGAACGAGGCGTTGGGCACCTCGCCGAGCAGCGCGTCGTCGAACTCCATCAGTGCCTCGACGCCGCCGGGCAGCCGCAGGTGCACGTCGGCGCGCGCGGCGGTCGGCGTGTCCTGCTCATCGACGACGACCAGGGTGCGGTCGTCGGCAGGGAGCCGGAGACGCTCGAGCAGCCGCGGGTGCGTGGTCTCGGGGTCGGTGTGCCACACGATGACGACCTGCGCGCGGTCGCGAATCTCGCCGAATGTGGCCGTCGACGCGCCGCGCAGCGCGATCGCGGCGCTGCCGCCGCCCGCGTCCACGACCGCGCCGAGCGCCTCGGCCAGCGCGATGGCCGCGCTCGCGGTCTCCACCGTGGCGCCCGCAATCCTCAGCAGCGGGCGGCGCGACTCGCGCAGCAGGGCGGTGGCGCGCTGCACCGCGGTGTCGAGGTCGACGGCCTCGCCGGCCGCGGTGGCGTCAGGCCCGGCCGCCGTCTGCGCGGCGAACCACCGCTCGGCCAGCCCGCACTGCGGCTCGACGCCCAGCGTCGTCAAGTCGACCGTGACGTCGTCGCAGACAGTGCCGCAGCCTGCGCAGACGAGATCAGGCACGAGCGCCGACCGCCTCCGGCAGTGCCGCCAGCAACGCTTCGCCGCCGGCGACGTCGGGGCCGACAAGCGTGCACACCGGCTGCCCGCGACGGATCAGCTCGCCGGGGTGCGGGATGTCCCGCACGAGGCCTGCCGGCCAGAACTCGAGCGCCGGAGCGCGGATGTCGCGATCCGCGAAGAGCACGAGCTTCACCTTCTCACACGGCACCGGCAACCGGCCGTCCAGAAGCTGACCACGGGCGCCGCGGACGTGCAGCGCGAACGTTCCCGGCCCGAACAGCTCGAGCGAAGCGGTCGGCCGCGGGTTGACCTCGAGCACCCACAGGTCGCGGCCGTCCCAGATCGCGTCGATGCCGAACGCGCCGCGCACGGCGAAGTGCGCGACGATCGCCTCGCAGGCGGAGCGCAGCGCCTCCGCGATCGCGGCGTCCGCGAGGATGGCGTTCCCGATCCACGAATACCCGCGGTGCAGCTGCTCGGTGATCCCGAGGACGACCGCGTCGCGCCCGTTCCCGACCGCGACCGCAGAGCACGAGAGCCCGTCGACGCGCCGTTGCAGGATCTCCGTGGGGCGCAACCGCCCGCCCGTCCAGCGGCGGACCCCGCGCCCTCCCCCTCCGCGCAGCGGCTTGCGCAGCCAGCCGTCGCCGCTCGCCGCTCGCACGGTCTCCGGCACGCGCACCACCTCGCCGAGCGCCCACGGATCGCGCACCGCCGGCAGCAGCTCCGCGGGAGTGCCGAGCAGCTCCCTCCCGGCGCCGAGGCGCGCGACGAGATCAGGCCGGTTCTCGAGCCCGGCGCCGTAGACGACCGCGTCGGCCTCGACGTCCTCGGCCAGGGCCACGAGCGCGTCGGACCGGCGCGCCGTGGCGCCGGGCGCGATCGCGCGCAGGTCGATGTCGCCGAAGCGGTCGAGCGCCACCACGTCGTGGCCGTCGGCGTCGGCCAGCGTCGCGAGCATCCGAGCGCTGACGGCGACGACGAGGACCTTCATAGCTCGTTCGCGAACAGCGTCGCGCACACCAGGTCGGCCGTCGTCCCCGGGTTGAGGACGTTGCCGTCGGCGCGCAGCATCGCATCGAAGTCCGCCAGGGACCGCCGCCCGGCGCGCACCTCGCGCGCCGCCTCGCTCACCGCCTCCGCCGCCGCCGGTCCCGCCTTGCGCGCGATCAGCGTGTCCGGCACCTCGGCCAACAGAGAGACATGCAGCGTCACGATCGCGTCGAGCATCCGGGCGCCGCCGGCCAGCTCGGCGCGCAGCAGCGGCAAGGCCGTGCCGTAGACGATCGCGTAGCCAGTGGCGTACTCGGATGCGACGCTGTCGCGGTCGGCGGCCGCCGCCATCGCCGCGCGCAGGCCCACACGGGCCGGCTCGCGCACGTCGTGCTCGGCGGCGTCGCCGAGCCCGCCGGGCCGCGCCTCGGCGATCGCGGTGAAGGCGGTCGTGGCGTCCTCGACGTCGAGCCCGGCGAGCACGCGCTCCACCGGGACGCCGGTCGCCGCCGCGCGGGCGAGCGGCGTCAGAAGCAGGACGATGCCCAGATTCGTGTTGGCGGTCGCAACCCGCGCGCTGGCGCGCACGCCCTCGAGGATCAGCTCACCGACCCGCCGCTCGCCGGCTCGCCCGAGCACCGGCCCGAGCGCGAGCCCCGCTCGAATCATGTCGGCGTACGTCGTGTCGGCGAAGTCGCTGGTCGGCGTGATGTTCCCCGGCTTCGGCGCGGTCACCTCCAGAACACACGCGACCTGGACCGCCTGGGCGAGCAGATCCGCTTGCCGCGCAACGTTCTGTAGGCTCGTCGGCACGGTCGAGCCACAATAGGAGGAGTTGACGAGATATGGCGATCACGCTGGCCGTTGGCGAGGCGCTTGTCGGTGAAGGCAACGAGGTTGCCCACATCGATCTCATGATGGGATCCAAGAGTGGTCCGGTAGGCGCGGCGTTCGCGAGTGCGCTCACCACGGAGAGCGAGGGCCACACGAATCTTCTGGCGGTTGTCACCCCGAACCTCGCCGCCAAGCCGGACACGATCCTCACGAACAAGGTGACGATCGGCGGCGCCACGCAGGCCGTCCAGCTGTTCGGCCCCGGCCAGGCGGCCGTCGCTCGCGCGGTGGTCGACTCGGTCGCCGACGGCACGATCCCGAAGGATCAGGTCGACGATCTCTGCATCATCGTCGGCGTCTTCATCCACTGGGAAGCCACGGACGACAAGAAGATCTACGACTACAACTACGAGGCCGTCAAGCTGTCGATCGCTCGCGCCATGAACAACGAGCCGAGCGTCGACCAGGTGCTTGCCGACACGCCGAACGCGCGCCACCCGTTCGCCGGCGGCGTGGAGGGGTAGCCAGCCCGTTGACCGCGCAGGCCGGAGAGCAGCCGCTCGCCGGCCTGTGTGCTGTCGTCACCGGAGCGAGCTCCGGGATCGGCCGCGCGATCGCTGCCGCCTTCGCCGGCGCCGGGGCGCAGGTCGGCGCCGGGCACTGGCACTCGGAGCCGCCTGATCTGGGCGTACCGCTGCGCGCCGACCTGTCGACCGCAGACGGCTGCGCCGCCTTCGTCGACGCGGCGTTCGCGGCGCTCGGCGACATCCACGTGTGGGTCAACAATGCGGGCGCCGACGTCCTCACGGGCGAGGCCGCGTCGTGGCCGGACGAGCGCAAGCTCGACGCGCTGCTCGACCTCGACCTCAAGGGCACGATCCGCTGCTCGCGGCTGGTCGCGCCGCGCCTCGCGGACGGCGGCTGCCTCCTCAACATGGGCTGGGACCACGCGACGACGGGCATGGCGGGCGACAACCCGGAGCTGTTCAGCGCGGTCAAGGCCGGCGTGCTCGGGTTCTCGAAGTCGTTCGCGCGCTCGGTGGCGCCGCGCGTGCGGGTGAACGTGCTGTGCCCCGGCTGGATCGAGACCGCGTTCGGCGCCGACGCCGACCCCGAGTTCCACGCCTCGGTCGCCGAATCGACACCGCTCGGTCGCTGGGGGACGCCGGAGGACGTCGCGCGCGCCGCGGTCTGGCTCGCCTCGCCTGACGCGGCGTTCATCACGGGCCAGGCGATCAACGTGAACGGCGGCGTCGTTGGCTGACACGCTGTTCGTGACGGGCCGCCTGGCGGAGCCGGCACTGCGCAGCGTGCTCGGTGACCTCGACGTTCCGCATCAGGTCGCGGTGATGAACATCACGGTCGCCGCGCTGATGACCACACGCTGGATCGCCCGGCGGCTCGAGCTCCCCGACGGCGTCGACCGGATCGTCCTCCCCGGGCTCGTCGAGGGCGACGTCGACACGCTTGCCGAGGCGACAGGATTGCCGGTGGAGAAGGGCCCGGTCGACGTGCTGTCGCTCCCGGAGTGGTACGGACGCGAGGCGGTGCGCGCCGAGCTCGGACCACGTGACGTGCGCGTCTTCGCAGAGATCAACCGGGTGCCGTACCTGTCGCGCGACGAGATCGTCGCCCGCGCGGAGGCGTTCCGTGCGGCGGGCGCCGACGTCGTCGACCTCGGCCTCGCGCTCGACCGCTCGTGGCTGGAAGAAGGCCCGGCGACGATCGCCGAGCTGCGCGAGCGCGGCATCTCACTGAGCATCGACACGCTCGATCGCGAGCACATCCGCATGGCCGACCAAGCGGGCGTCGACTACGTGCTCAGCCTCACGCCCGACACGATCGACCTCGCGAAGTCGCTGCGCGCGACGCCGGTGCTGATCACCGCCGACCCGGACGACCTCGACGCGCTGGGGCGCATGGCCGAGCACATGGACCGGATCGGGCGGCCCTACATGCTCGACTCGATCCTCGCGCCGATCAACTCTGGCTTCGCCGCGTCGCTGGCGCGCTACGTCGAGGTCCGCCGCCGCCACCCTGAAGCGGAGCTGTTCATGGGCATCGGCAACCTGACCGAGCTCACCGAGGCCGACTCGACGGGCGTCACCGCAGTGCTGATCGGGTTCTGCCAGGAGGTCGGCATCCGCGCCGTCCTGACGACCGAGGTGATCGGCTGGGCATACGGCGCCGTGCGCGAAGCGGTGCTCGCCGGGCAGATCATGCACCTCGCGCAGAAGATGGCGCGACCCCCGAAGCACATCGACGGCGGCCTGGTCACGAGCAAGGACGAGGAGATCCGCACGCCACCTGAGTCCGAGCTGCGCGCGATGCACGAGCAGATCACCGACCCGAACTTCCGCATCTACGCCGACGCCGAGTGGATCTATGTCTTCAACCGTGACGTGTTCGTGCGCGAGACCAACATGTTCCGCATCATCGAGCAGCTCGACGTCGACGATCCCGGGCACGCGTTCTATCTCGGCAAGGAGCTGATGAAGGCGACGATCGCCCGCGGCCTGCATAAGAGCTACCGCCAGGAAGGCCCGCTGGACTGGGGCCACCTGAGCTTCCCGGAACCCCGACGAGAGGACCCCTCGTGAAGCGGATCCTGATCCAGCTGGACACCGACGGGCACGCCAGCCCGTTCGACGCGATCGCCGCCTACGACGGCGGGGTCGACGTCGTGATCCCGTACTCGAGCGTGGAGGCCGACGGGATCGCCGACGTCGTGCAGGGCGCGATGTTCCCGCGCGGGCCGAAGGGACTCCAGAGCACCGCGTTCTGGGTCGGCGGCTCGAACGTGCGCGACGGCGAGGCGGTGTTCGACGCGGCGCAGAAGCTCTTCTTCGACCCGTTCAAGGCGTCGATCATGCACGACTCCGACGGCTGTAACACCACGGCGGCGGCGGCCGTGGTGCGCGTGCGCGGCGTCATCGATCTGAAGGGCGCCAAGACGGCGGTCATCGGCGTCGGCCCGGTCGGCCTGCGCACTGCCGAACTGCTGAGGCGCGAGGGCGCCGAGGTGACGGTCCTGACGTTCCCGCCCGACGTCGTCGAGGGCGAGTTCCGCCGCGCGCGCGGCATCGGCGTCGCCGAGGAAGCCGGCTTCACGGTGGTCGAGCCCGAGTCCAGCGACGAGCTCGACGCCGCGCTGGACGGGCAGGTGGCGATCTTCGCCGCCGGGCCGGCCGGGCTGCAGATCCTCCGCCGCAGCGGCTGGAAGGGCGCCAAGGTCGTCGTCGACTACTCGGCGGCCGAGCCGCTGGGCGTCGAGGGCGTCGGCAGCAACGACGACCTCGAGGACGAGGACGGGACCCTCAAGCTCGGCGCACTCGCCGTCGGCGCCCCGAAGATGAAGCTGCAGCTCGCGTGCGTGCAGAAGCTGTTCGAGACCAAGGGCCTCGTCCTCGACCTCGACGGGATCTACGACGTCGCGCTGGAAGCACTCTGACGCGCTACTTCGAGAACACGAACTTGCCCATCGGCCCGTCGAGCGCGCTGTCGTCCTCGGGCCGCCACAGGATCGTGTCCTCGATCTTGCGGGCGAGCGTGAAGTCCTTGTCGGTGATGCCGCCGGCCGAGTGCGTCGCGAGCTTGACCCACAGCTTGCCCCACGTCACGTTGAGATCGGCATGGTGACCGGCGGCCTCGCACAGGTATCCGACCGCGTTGACCGCCATCAGCGTCGAGGGCCAGCCGTCGGTGTTGAACTTGCGCCGGATCCAGTCGCCCTCGAGATACCAGGCGTCCAGGCCGAGCTCGGAGAGCTTGGCCGGGATCTCGTCTTCGCTGTACGTCTGCGGCTTGTCGCTCATAGGGGCATGGTATGCCCCGCGTAGCGGGTGTCGATCCCGGGACGATCTCGTTCGACCTGTGCGTGCTCGAGGACGGGACGCCGGTCGTGGAGCGCACGTTCGCGTCGGCGGAGCTCGACCCCGGGGAACTGATCGCCACGCTGGAGGAGCACGGCCCCTACGAGTTGATCTACGGGCCGAGCGGCTACGGGCTGCCGCTGGTGGCGGCTGATCGGGTCGGCGAGCGCGAGCTGGCGGAGATGGTCCTGGTGCGGCGCGGCGAGGAGGGGGGCGTGCGCGGGATGCGGCGACTGCTGCGGGCGCTCGTGGCTTCGGGCCTGCCGGTCGTGTTCGGGCCGGGGGCGATCCACCTGCCGACGGTGCCGTCGTATCGCAAGTACAACCGAATCGACATCGGCACCGCCGACAAGGTGTGCGCGGCGGCGTGGGCGATCGTCGATCAGGCGGAGCGCCGCGCGGTGGCGTACGAGGAGACGTCGCTGATCCTGCTCGAGCTCGGGGGCGCGTTCAGCGCGGCGCTGGCCGTGAGCGGCGGGCAGATCGTCGACGGCCTCGGCGGCTCGTCGGGACCGATCGGGGCGCGCGCGGCCGGCGCTCTGGACGGCGAGGTCGCCTACCTGCTCGGCCCGGCGCTGACCAAGCGGACGCTGTTCAGCGGCGGATCCGACGAGGTGCGCCCGCTCGTCGAGGGGGCGCTCAAGGCGGCCCGCAGCCTGACCGTGAGCGTCCCCGACCCGTATGAGATCGTGGTCTCGGGCCGGCAGACCGCGCGGCCCGAGGTCATGGCCGCGCTCGGCGACGTCGTGACGCTGCCCGCGGGCGCGGCGAGCGCCGCGGCACGCGGCGGCGCGCTGCTCGCCGACGGACTCGCGGGCGGCACCTACGCGGCGCTGGTGGAGACCATGCGGCTCCGCGAGTCCGCCGGCAGCGCACTCGACCACCTGCGCGTGGCCGGCGCCGACGCGATCGAGCTCGGCTAGACCGCGCGCATCCAGCCGCGGGTCACCGGCGCACGCGGCTCCAGGTGAAGAGGTCGACCAGGAATCCGAAGGCGACGACGATCCACTCCCACCCGTTGACCGAGCTCGACGTGGCGCCCCACATGATCGCGTAGCAGACCGTGGTCCACGGCAGGAAGAAGAACCCGAGGATGATCACGAGCCAGTTGTCGTAGGCGTGATTGAAGATCTGGCGCCCGAAGATCGCGTACCCCACGATGAACAGGCGCGGCCAGAACATCAGCGAGCCGACGAGGACCCAGCCGACGGCTCTCCCCACGGAGATGTCGTCGGAGCGGCGCACAGGCGTACCCATACCGGCAATCTGGCCGCGGGCCGCCTTCATCGCATCACCCCAAACGGATGAACCTGCTCGCAGCCGTCACACTTCACGGCATGCCCAGATGGCCTGAGAACCCGGATGACCCCATCGACCCGGCGATCGCCCCGCTGATCGAGGCCGGTGAAGGAGAAGCCGAGGGCTTCGACGTCGCCGAAGCCGACCTGATCGAACACGCCGAGCACGGCGACGAGCACAGCACCGACCCGATCTGGCGCGACGCGGCCTCGTTCAACGAGGAAGAGATCCCGGGGCTCGACGACGACCGCTACGGCGCGGGCGACGACGAGGACCCCGAGACCTGATCAGGGATTGAAGAACGCCATCAGCGACTCGGACGTGGCCGGGTCGCCGTCGTCGTACTGCTTGACGATGCGGCGTTTGACGGCGTCGACGACCACCGTCTGCTCGACCGGCCCAGGCGTATCGACGTAGTCGGGGTTGGCCACGATGCTGACCAGGTAGAACAGGCGGCCCCTGGCGAACACCGGCGTCGGCTCGACGGCCTTGCGGACCCAGATCACGTCGCCGTTGTAGTCGGTGGTGTCCCACTGCAGCGGCAGTCGGCGCGCGACCGCCACCGCACCCTCGTTCGAGAGCAGGCGCGTTCCGCGCGGCGGCGTCCAGATCCTGGTTGTGCCGCGCTCGCTGTCGGTGAGAAAGACGGCGGACGCGGTGCGCTCGTCCCCCGCCGGATGGGCGACGGTGACCCAGCGGACCTCGTTATCCCCGAGGTTCGTCAGATACGGCTGCGGGTTGCCCGAGGGATCGTCGATCTCGGTCCGTGGCCGATCGCCCAAGTCCGCCCCGGGGCCAGTCTTGTAGCCGTAGGCGGCCGCGACGGCGCGGGCGAGGCGTTCGGGGTAGAGCCGCCCCGAGCCGGCGAGCTCGGGGCGAGCGAGCGCCTCGTGCGGTGTCAGGTCCTCGATGCGCCCGTCCTGGTGGTAGACGTAGACACCGGCCCAGGCGGGATGCCTGACCGGGAACCCCGTGTACCGCAGGTACGGAGCGACGGCCACGGCTTCGCCGTCACGACCCGGGACGAGCACCGCATCCTGGACGCGCGTGAAGTAGTGCCGCTCGTACGCGCGCCACTGCAGCGAGCCAGGCCCGGCCGCGGAGAGCGCAGGGTCGAAGCCGCGCGCGACCCAGTGGCTCGTGCCGGACACGCTGTCGAGCGCGAGCGCCCTCACGCCCTGCGACCGCCCGGGCCGCAGCGTGCCTTTGCCCTCCTCGGCCGACCAGACGAGCCGGTCCGACGATGGGTCGATCACCAAGTGGGCGTTGTGCAGGTTCGCGTCGGACGAGAACGCGAGCGCGGCGACCTTTGGCAACAAGCGCGGCTGTGTCGTGGGCGGCAGGCCGGTCAGGGTGTAGTCGGTCGCCGCGTACAACGCGTGTCCCTGCAGGCCGGGCAGCGCGATCATGCACGAGATCCACACCGCGAAGGTGGCCGGTGCGCGCCAGACGATGCCGGCACGAGCCTGCCCGCCCGCGGCGAACGCCGCCGTGAGCAGCATCCCGACCACGAGCGGGATCCACGTCACCAGCGGCCACTGGTCGAGCGGCATGAGGACGCCGTGGAAAGCCGCCCGCGCCGTCCATAGCCAGGCGGCAGCAGTGACCGTCGAGATCAGCGCAGCGGCGACGACGGCCCCGTCGGGTGCGGTCGACACCCACCGCCCGTTGGCGAATTGCCGCAGCGCCGAGCCGATGAGCACGCTCCCGCCGACGAGCAACCCGGTCACGGCGATCGCCGTCGTGAAGCCCACGAACGACCCGGTGCGACCCTCGGCAGTGAGCAACTGCCCGAGCGACAGCAGGCCCGCACCCGCGAGCACCACGAGGCCGGCGCCGACCACGAAAGCGACGGGATCCCGCCAGTCACTCCCCAAGCGATCCCATGCCCGGATCCACGACGGCGGTACGAGCGGCAGCCGCTCCCACTCCTCGTCCGGCCGCACGGGCAGCAGCTCGGAGGTCTCCCAGATCGCGTTGAGCCGCGGCTGCAGAAGCCTCATGACGATGACAGCGCTCGCGAGGAGCACGGCCGGCACGAGGATCGCCCAGCCCGCAAGCACGCACGCGAGCGCCACCGTCTGAGTGGCGACCACGGTCGCGATCACGTTGTTGACGGGCTGCGACGCGCCGAAGCAGATGCCCTCGGCGCGCTGGACGCGGCGGGCAGTGCTCATGACCACCACCACCGCCGGCACCACCAGGATCCAGCCCACGAGCATGCCCACCGCGGATCGGCCAGCGGAGACCCTCGAGAACTGCTTGTCTCCGATGTCGCGGCCGAAGTCGCGCAGTTCGCCCGCGACGGTGCGGTACCACCAGGTCGCGTAGCCGAACGGCAGCAGCACCCCGAGTGAGGCGGTGAGCATCGGGTCGCGGACCAGCGCGCGGGAGCCTCTCAGCTCCGGTGCCTCGTGCAGGGTGGCAGTCATCAGAAGAAGCTCGAGATGCTGCGGTAGACGGACTCGATGTTCTCGGTGTCGCCCACCGCCGACTGGCCGTCCGACGAGCTCGCGATGCGATCCAATATCTGCTTGGACGCGTCCGTGCCGTAGGCAATCGGGAAGACGCGGATGGCGTCGGTCTCCTGGCCGGCGTGGGCCTCGAGCTGCGGTACTAGGTCGTTCATCGTCATCGTGCCGGCCGTGTCCTGCCCGTCGCTCAACAGCACGACCGCGTTGATGCGACCGCCATCATTGAGCGCAGCGACGTCGCTGACCGCCTCCGACGTCGCGGCGTAGAGCGCGGTCTGACCGGAGCCGACGAGACCGCGGATGTGGCTGCGCAGCTCGTCCGAGTTCTGCGCGAACGGGCGCAGCGGGACTTCGGTCTGCACGTGGTCCGAGAAGGAGATCAGGCCCACGCGGTCACGCGGCGACAGCTGGGACAGGAACCCCTGCAGCCCCACCTTCGCGTGGGCGAGCTTCGCCTCCTCATTCATCGAGCTCGACCTGTCGACGACGAGCATGATGTTCGCGGCCTTGCGGTTCTCGGACCAGGCGGTCCTGATCTGTGCGAGCACATCCGGGTCGGGCGGCATCAGCGTGATTGCGGGCTGCTTCGGGTCAGCGCCGTGCGCGGGATCGACGGGTGAGACCGGGGCGGCGTCGGGATCGGGCGGGCGGAACCCATACTGCGCGGCGACCGCCGGCGTCACGTACTTCGCGAGGAACCGCTGGAAGGCGGTAGCTCCGGCGCGCTCTGCGGCATCGACCCAGGGCGCCTTGAGGGCGATGAACGGGCTGTCCGAGAAGAACGTGCCCTCGCTCGGATAGATCCCGACGAGCCTCGGCTGCCCGCCGCGGTCCTTGTTGAACGCGACCAGCGTGGTCTCCTCCATCGCGGCCGCCGACGCATAGCTGGGGCCGTACTTGCGCAGCTGATCCTCGATCAGGTCGGTGGTGGGACCGTAGTGGACGATCGACTGCTCGATCCCGGTGATCTCTTGCGCGACGGCCGGACGCTCGACGTCCGCGACCGTGAGCCCTTCCTTCTTGCCCGTCGCGGCGAAGTACGCGCCGCTGACCGCCTCGAGCCCCGAGGTCGAGACCGACGGGTTCGTGTGGACGTACTTGAACGCGCCCCACTCTGGATGTCCGTAGGCGGCCCACACCCGCGGCTTTTGCGCGAGACGGAGCACGTCAGACCATCCGATCGGCTTCTTCGGCCACCCGAGAGCGTGCGCGAGCGGCTCCCACATCGCCAGCACGAGCGGCGACCGGACGACCGACGGAGTGCGGGCCGGGATCAGGGCCTTGTCCGCGTCGTGCTCGAGCAGCCGGCCCCACAGAGACGACGCCGGCGTCCACACGACCGGTTTGTCGCCACCAGGCTTGCCGCCGGCAGCGTTGGCGATCGCGGTCTCCTCGACTCCCGAGGCCGGCGTCGTCACCTTCACGTACACGGGCCGACCGCTCAGGGTCGGCCCGGTGTCGTTGTACGCGGCGGCGGCCTTCTTGACGAGGTCGCCCTTCTCGGGCGAGCTGGCAACGCTCACGACGACGGCGTTCTTGGGCACCGACGACGACGTCTGCGCCGCGCTGCCGTGGTCCTTGCCGTTGCCGCGGTTCGCTATCGCGATCACGGCCACCGCCACCACCGCGGCGAACACGACGATGAGCTGGCTCCGCTTCATCGCTCGACCCTCACCCAGATGCGCGTCAGGCGCCGCTGCATCAGTGCGGAGGCCACCATGGCCGCCGGAATGCCGATGTAGGTCAGCAGGATCGCGACGGGTCCTTGCCCGGCGAACACGCCGGCCCACGAGACGAGCGACGCACCGATCAGTAGGGACAGGACGAGCGCTGAGCTCTCAGGCCGCGACCCGGCGATGCGCTCGCACGCCTCGATCCGCCTGACGGTCCGCCAGACCGACACCATCCATGGGACCACCACAAGCGCGCCGGCCGTGACCGCGACAACCGACAGCCCGGGCTTGCTCTCGCCGAGCGCCGCGTTGCCACGAGAGCGTCCGAAGTCGCGCATCTCGCGGTTGACCGCGTAGTACCAGAAAACCCAGTAGAAGGGGATCAGCGACAGCGCGCCGACCACCCACGGACGTCGCAGCTTCACGACGGCACCGCCAGCGTTCACCTCGACAGCAGTCATGACGACCTCCTTGACTCGACGATGCCGATCGTCGTGCAGGACGGCGCACGTGGGTACCCCACCTAGGGTAAGGCGTTCCCACCAATTTCAGAAATCGCGCGGTGTGACAAGCCCGCTGACCAGGGCCGTCGCGGCGAGGCGACCGCGCTTCTGATTCTGCGGCAGGTCCTCGAGCCCGAATCGTTCGAAGAGGCCGCGAAGGTGGGCTTTGACGGCGTCGACGCTCAGGTGCACCGACTCCGCGATCTCCTTGTTGGTGGCCGGCGTGGCGAAGGCGGAGTCGTTGACGGGGCGGCACAGTTCGACGAGCACCTTGTGCTGCGTCGGCGTCACGGGGATCGTCGCGGCGCCCATCGGGAGGGAGGCCGTCGGCTGGGACTGGGAGTCGGCTGGGTCGTGGAAGATGACGACCGTCTCGCCGAACACGAGACGGCAGCCGTCGCGGAGCCTCCGGCGCCCGAGAACCTTCGCGCCGTCGAGGAACGAGCCGTTTCGCGACAGCCCGTCGTCGACGAGGATCCAGTCGTCGCCAACGCGTTCGAGCAGCGCGTGGAGGCGCGACACCTCGACATCCCAGACGAGCGCGACGTCGGCCTCGGGCCGGCGGCCGACGGTGAGCGTCGCGGGCTCGGTGGGCAGGGCGCGGACGTGTTGGCGCCCGTCGGGCGAGCGCAGGACCAGAAACGGCGATCCGGTGCGCTCGGCCTCGTTCACCGCCCGCAGGTCGGCGACGGCATCGGCGACCGATACCTCGGGCGGTGGGTCAGTCATGGCGGGCCACCCGGTGGATCGTGGCGCTGATCTCCTCCTGGTCGGCGTACGCCGCGGCCACGCCCTCGGCCACCACGCCCATCTCGTCCCGCAGCTCGCGCACGCCGGCGGCGACGCGCTCCTGCTGGTAGGCCTCCTCGGACGCCGAGACCGAGATGAGGTTGCCGCGCACGGTGTCGAGCTCCACGAGCATGCGGTCCATCTGGTCGTGGAAGCGCGCAAGCTGGCTCTCCATCTTGCGCTGCACCGACAGCTGGTACTCGAGCGCGGCGACGAGCTCGCGCTGCGACGGATGCCCGCGGCGCCGCACCGCCTCGAGCCGGCGCTCGACCTCTTCGGGCGGCGCCGCGCTCAGGCCCTCCTCGAGCAGTTGGGCCCGCTGCGCCGTCTGCTCCATCGTCGCGACGAGCTGATCGACCTCGTCGGCGACCTCGGTGTAGGGCAGATCGGCGCGGTTGATCGCCTCGTGGACGCGGTCGCGGGTCGCGTAGGCGCGGACGACGAGGTCACGGATCTCCGCCGACAGGCCCTTGACGTCGAGCGCGCCGCCCTTGTCGAGTGTCTTGCGCCGTTTCGCGCGCTCGCGGTCGAGCACGCGCTTGGCGGTGTCGTCGTCGAAGAACGCCCGGGTCGCGCCGCCGGCATAGACGACCACGGCCAGCGGCACCGCCAAGGCCAACGCCCCGAACAGCAGGCCCGCGATGATGATCACGGCCGCCGCGACGACGCTCAGCGAGTCAGTCATCGCGTTCAGGACAAGCGCGCGGCGATAGGCGGCGCGCGAGAAAGGCGCCGGCGCGGGGCGCAGCGGCGGCGCGCTGCTCGCGACCGGCGCGGGGGCCGGCGCCGGACGCTCCTCGAGCGCCGCCGCAGCGGCCGCCGCGAGATCGCCGGCGACCACGAAGCGGTGCTCCGGATCCTTCGCCATCGCGCGGGCGATCGCGTCGTCGAGCCCGCGCGGGAGCTCGGGCCGCAGCTCGCTCGCGCGCGGCGCCGGCTCCGACAGATGCGCCCACATCTTGGCCTCGTCGCTGTCGGCCGGGAACGGCACCCGCCCAGTGAGCATCTGGAACAGGACCGCGCCGAGCGCGTAGATGTCCGAGCGGGAGTCGACTTCGTGGCCGCGGATCTGCTCCGGCGCGACGTAGTTGACCGTGCCCACGAGCTGCGCCGTTCGCGTGTCGTCGGTGCCGGTGCGCTTGCTGAGCCCGAAGTCGGTCAGATAGACGTGGTCGCCCGCGCCGAGCAGGATGTTCGCCGGCTTGACGTCGCGGTGGACGAGCCCGCTGCTGTGGGCCACGTCGAGCGCAGCCGCCACCTGGGTGAGGATCCGGACCGCCCGCTGCGGGTCGAGCGGGCCCCCGTCGGCGAGCACGGCGCGCAGGTCCTTGCCGTCGACGAACCGCATCACCTGGAAAAGGACGCCGTCCTCCTCCCCCGCGCGGTAGATCGGGATCACGTTCGGGTGGTCGAGCGAAGCCGCGGTGCGCGACTCGGCGATGAACCGGCGCCGGAACGCGGCGTCGTCGGCGTACGCCGGAGCGATTACCTTGACCGCGACGGCCCGGTCGAGATCGACGTCGATCGCGCGATACACAACGCCCATGCCGCCGCGGCCGGCAACGCTTTCGATGCGTTGGCCGGCGATCACGCGTCCGATGAGGCCCTCGTGCTGCATTGCGAATGGTGAGACAGCCGGACCGGCGCTTCTCAGGCAAGCGTAATGCGGCGGTGTGAAGCCCGCCACCTTGGGTGGCTGTCGCCGGGCGCCCGGCGGCTCGACGCTGCGACGTGTCCAGATCTCCCAAGGAGGCACGCCGTGGACCCGCGCATCACCCAACTCATCGCCGCCGACCGGCTCCAGCGCGACATCCGCGCGGCCCGCGAGGCCGAGACGCTCCCGCGCAAGGACCGCACGGCGTCGCAGCCCGCCCCGCGCCGCCGGCGGTTCGTCCGGCGCGCACCCACGTCGACCACGCCGACCGGATGATCGCCCGCACGACGTTCGCGGCCACGCTCGCGGTCTGCGCGATCGCGGCGCCCGCGGCCTCCGCGGCAACACCGGACCTCTCGCGGATGGCTCTCGACCAGACCGACCTGCCGAGCGGGACGTCGGTGCTCTCCCAGGGGGGCTTCTCGTTCAGCAAGGGAGTGCCCGCGTACTACCGGGACTTCAAGCCCGCCCGCAGCTCCGGCTTCGCCGTGGTCGAAAGCGAGGTCATCCTGTTCAAGAACCCGGGTGACGCCCAGCTGCTCGTGACCGTGATGCGCTCGGAGATGCGCAGCCGCAAAGCGGGCCGCGGGTACGCGAAGCTCGTGGCGACGGTACTCGGCGTGCGGGCGCGGCAGGTACAGGTCGGCAAGCCGCGGGCGCTGCACGTGGGCGACGGCGGGTTCATCGTGAGCGTCCGCGTGAACCGCAGGACACCGATCGTGATCGGCATGTTCCGGGTCGATCGCGCCTTCGGCGAGATCGACAGCCGCGGCATCCGCAGCGCCGGCCTGCTGAGTCACACACGCGGCATCCTGCGCGTGGCGTCTGACCGTATGCGACAGGGCCTGTCGCCGGTGTCGCTCAGTGCGCCGACCATCACCGGCACGCCGCAGGTCGGCGCCGCGCTCCAGGCCCTCCCCGGCACCTGGACCGACGCCACCTCGCTCGCCTACGCGTGGCAGCGCTGTGACGCGGCCGGAACGTGCGTTGCGATGCCGGGCGCCACGCAGCAGGCCTACACCGTGACGGCCGCCGACGCAGGCTCGACTCTCCGCGTCGTCGTGACCGCCGCAAACGCCGTGGGGCAGACGACCTCCACGTCCGCCCCCACGGCGCCGGTCCCCGTCCCCTAGGACCGGATCCGCGCGCGCCGGCGTCCCTTCGGGGGCGTCGGCGCGCCAATCGTTTAACGCTCGGGCTGCAGGGGCGTCATCCGACCGCGATCGTGCTCGAGGCGCGCGATCGCGGTCTCGATCTGGTGGCGGTGGGCGTCGAGCTTGCGCTTGTACGCCTCCACACCCCAGACGGTGACGACCAGCCGCCGTGACACGCCGCACTCCGCGCACCGCAAGACGACCCGCGTGCGGACCGCGCTCACGATCTCGCACGACCAACTGCTCACGCAGTCGGATCCGCACTCGGGGCAGAGCAGGAGCTTCGGCGAGCGACGCAGCCGCACCGGTTCAGCCTTTCCCTCCGACGCCCAGTCGGCGTCATCCGGTTGGGATGAAACCATCGCCCGGAGGTCGCGGCGCGACCAGGCCCGACGTCACCCCGAGATCGGAGGAACGTGCCAGAGCGAAAGTGGATGCGCGCGAGGCCGCGAACCGCCGACGGCGACACCGCGGCCCTCGACGTCGAGGCCGAAGACCTGTCGGGGATGTTCGCGGCGCCGAACTGGCTCCGCGACCTCGGGGTCATGGCCTGGTTGCTCGTCGGCGTGGCCGGGGTTCTCGTCGGCGCGATCTGGCTGCTCGGCCTGCTCAACACGATCGTGACCCCGGTCGTGACCGCGGGAATCCTCGCCGCGGTCCTCTCACCCCTCGTCGCGAGGCTGGCCCGCCGCGTACCGCGGGGCGCGGCGGCCGGGATCGTCTTCGTGACCCTGTTGGTCGTCGGGATCGGGCTGATCGCGCTCGTGCTCGCGGGCGTCGTGAGCCACACCGAGGCGCTGCAGACGAACCTCCAAAGCGCAGTCGACAAGCTGCAGAGCCGCCTGCACGACATCGGCGCGAGCAGTGATACCGCCGCAAAGGCCGGCGACGGCGCGAGCTCGGGCCTCAGCAGTGCATTCCACGCGCTGGTGACCGGGCTGGGCCATGGTGTCTCTGCGCTTGCGTCGCTCGCGGTGTTCCTCTCCTTCACGGCGCTCAGCCTGTTCTTCCTGCTCAAAGACGGGCCGGTGATCCGCGACTGGACGGAGCGCCACATGGGTCTCCCGTCCTCGGTCGCACGCTCGATCACGCGCCGCACGATCGAGTCGCTGCGCGGCTACTTCGTGGGCGTCACAGCCGTGGCAGCGTTCAACGCCATCGTCATCGGCCTGGGCGCCCTGGTGCTCGGCGTGTCCAATGTGTTCGCGATCGCCCTCATCAACTTCTTCGCGGCCTACATCCCGTATCTGGGCGCGTGGACGGCGGGGGCCTTCACGGTGCTGGTCGCGCTCGGCTCCGGGGGAGAGTCGACCGCCGTGGCGATGGCGGTGATCGTCCTGCTCGCGAACGGCGCGCTCCAGCAGCTCATCCAGCCGCTCGCGTTCGGGGCGGCGCTCGGCCTCCACCCGCTCGCGGTGCTCATCGTCACGATCGCGGGCGGCGCGTTGTTCGGCACGATCGGGCTCATCCTCGGGGCACCCCTGACCGCGGCGGCGCTCCACGTCGCAGGCGACGTCGCGCGCGCCCGGTCCCGCGAGCCCGCCGATCAGCCCGCGGGTGCCGTCACGTAAGCGGCCCGACCTCGATGCGCATCCACTCGTCCGGGTAGCCGTGCGCGAACGACCAGCCCGAGGCATCGGGCGGGATGACCGTCACAGGGACGCCGACCTCTCGGATCTGCTTCGGCAGGCTGTGGTGGTGCCAGCGCGCGTGGTGCTCGGCGGGCGTGCACAGCAGGATCTCGTCGACGGCGCCGTCGGCCACGAGCGTCGCGATCGTCACCGCGGCGTCGTCGCCGTTGGAGAGCAGCTCGACGGGTCGGTCGCCCGCGGCGCGCCCGACGAGCCGGAGCGCCTCGTCCGTCGACCAGTCCGGTGCATCGGGGTGCCGCTCGGGGGGCACCATCAGCTTGAAGTCGCAGCCGCTGTGCGCCCGTTGCTCGACCTCCTCGAGCAACCGCGGCGTCGACTCGGTGAGGTTGGCGACGACGAGCAGCCGCCGGTTCGTGTGGTCGGACATGAGGTGAATCCAAGCGCCGCATCGGGCCGTGCGCGTCATCCCAATCGAATGAGGAGGCCGTGACCCAGCGCCGCGCGCTAGCTCAAGTCCTGACCGGCATCCGGCGCTGCGGACTCCTGGACCATGCTGCGCTGCGCGAGCGTGTAGAGCAGGCCCATCGCCGGTAGCACCAGCAGGACCGCGGCGCCGAACACGATCAGCACGCTCGTCAGGGTGGCGTCGGGCGCGGCGCCGGCGTCGATCGTGAGGACCTGCGGCAGCAGATACGGGTGCTGCGCGATGCCCCAGCCCCAGATGACGGCGACGACAGCGCCGGCGGCCAGCACGCGTACGCCCCGTCGCGCGCCACGGGTCAGCAGCACGAGCGCGGCGACGCCGCACAGCGCCGACACGATCACGAGCGGCAGCCCGTCGCTCGTGAGCCCGTCGTAGTCGTAGCGGGCATCGGCGTGCAGCGCGACGATCCCGGCGACGGCGAGGATGCCGGCGGCCACGGCGGCCGCGAGCGCTCGGACGGTGAAGTAGCGCTCGAGGTCGGCGGCGCCGGCGCGGCGGGCGTCGCTGACCAGGAAGACGGCCGCGAGATAGGCCGAGGTTGCGACGAACAGGGCGCCGATCACCAGCGAGAGCGGGTTCAGCCAGCTGGTGACGGGATCGCCGGCGGCATTGCCGACCGGCACCCTGCCCGCCGCGACGGCACCGACGACGGTTCCCATGAAGAACGGGGTGAGCAGCGACGAGAGCCCGAACAGCCGCTCGGCGACCTCCCGGCCCCGGAGTCCCCGCGCCGTCTTCTGGAACGCGAAACCCGAGCCGCGCAGCACGATGCCGAGCGCGGCGAGGCTGAGCGGGATGAAGAGCGTGGAGAAGATCGCCTCGAACGCGGCGGAGAAGCCCGTCCACAGGACGACGAGCACGAAGATCAGCCAGACGTGGTTGGCCTCCCAGACGGGGCCGATGGCCCAATCGATCGTGTCGCGCGCGCGCCGGCCGCGCTCGCCGCGCCCGGCGACCAGGCTCCAGAATCCCGCGCCGAAGTCCGCGCCGCCGAACACGGCGTACGCCGTCACGCCCGTCCACAGCACCGCGGCGACGGCATCGGCTTTGCTCACCGCGGGTCCTCGGCCAGCACGGGGGGAGGCGACGGGCCGTACGGCACGTCCGACTCGCCCTCATCCTGCCCCCGCCACCGCCGCGCCATCGCGCGCAACGTCAGCACGAGCGCCGCTCCGAGCACGACATACAGCAGGAACACGAGCGTGAACGTCACCCAGACACCGCTCGCCTGCGTGACCGCATCCTCGGTGCGCATGACGTTGTAGACGATCCACGGCTGGCGGCCGACTTCGGTGACGATCCAGCCGCACTCGAGCGCGACCACGGACGCCACGCCCGAGACGGCGACGGCGCGCAGGAACCACTTCGTCCGCGGGATGTCACGCCGCCGCCACCACGCGAACGCCAGCCACGCGCCGAGCGCGATCAGCATGGTGCAGATGCCGACCATCGTGTCGAAGGCCCAGTGCAGCATCGTGTTGGCGGGCGGCCGGTCGTCCGGCGGGACCGTGTCGAGCCCAGTCACCTGGGTAGAGGTGCTCCAACCGACGAGGAAGGAGTCGAAGCCCGGGATGCCGAGGCCGCCCTTGACGCCTTCGCTCGTGCAGCGGCCGTAGATGTACTCGGTGACGTCTGTCGAGGTGGTCTGCACGCACTCCATGGCGGCGAACTTGATCGGCTGGTCGTTGGCGATCGCGCGCGCGGCGGTGTCGCCGACCGCGAACTGGATCGGGGTCGCGATGCAGGCGACGGTGAGCGGGATCAGCAGGCCGAGGCGGTGGTAGCGGTCGCGCCGGCCGCGCAGCATGCCGACGGCGTAGATCGACGCGACCAGGAAGCCGGTGACGAGGTAGGCGGCGAGAATCATGTGCGGCACCTCGTACGGCACGGCCGGGTTGAAGATCACCTTCAGCGGCTCCACCTTCGTGACGTCGCCGGTGGTCGGCGAGAAGCCCTGGGGCTGGTTCATCCACGAGTTCACCGCCACCACCGAGAACGCGCCGCCGAGGCCGGTGATCACGATCGGCACGCCCGCCCAGAAGTGCGTCCACGGGCGCAGGCGCTCCCAGCCGAAGATGTAGATCGCGACGAAGATCGCCTCCAGGAAGAAGCAGATCCCCTCGACCGCGAACAGCACGCCGAAGACCTCGCCGAAGCGGCCCGTGAACGCGGGCCACAGCAGCCCGAACTCGAACGACAGCACCGTGCCGGTCACCGCCCCGACGGCGAACGTCACGGCGACGACCTTCGACCAGCGCCGGGCCAGCAGCAGCGCGTCGGCGTCGCCGTGGCGCAGGCCGCGGTAGTTGGCGATCAGCATGATCGCCGGGAACGCCACCCCGAGCGACGCGAGGATGATGTGGAACCCGAGCGTGAACGCCATCTGGCTCCGCGCGGGCGCGAGCTGCGCCGCCGCGTCTGCGAAGACGGCGTGTCCCATCACGGCGCCGCGACGGTGTCAAGCTCGCTGTCGTCCTGCCAGTCGATCTGGGCCGCGTCCGCGCGGTCGAGGACCTGCGGGCCGCGGCGGCTGGTGAAGTAGTCCGAGCCCCAGTTGATGAACGCGTCGACGCGGTTGCGCACGCCGCTCATCAGCGCCGCGTGCACACCGAGCCACGCCGAGAACGCGATCACGCCGTGCAGCTCGTGGCGGTGCTCGCCGACCTCGGCGATCGCGGCGCCGCGGCCGATCATCGCCATGATGCCCTTGTCGTGGTAGTGGAAGGACTGTCGCGGCTTGCCGGCCGCGTCGGCGAGGATGTTCTCGGCAGCAGCCTGGCCGCTCTGCAGCGCGACCGACCCCAGCTGCGGGTGCGACCCGCCGTGCGGCGCCGGGATGTTGGCAACATCGCCCACCGCATACACGCCGGGAGCGCCCTCGACGGTCAGGTCGGGCAGGACGTCGATGCGCCCGCCGCGCCCGCGCGGCAAAGCGCCGACGGAGGCGAGCGGCGGCGCCATGATGCCGCCGCCCCAGACCACGCAGCGCGTGCGGATCACGGTCCCGTCACCGAGCGTCACGTGACCGGGCGCGATCTCGGTGACCGCCACCCCGAGGTGCATCTGGACGCCCTTGCGGGTCAGGATCTTGGCGACGTAGTCGTGCGCCTTGTCCGAGAACGGCCCGAGCAGCGTGGGGCCGAGGTCGACGATGTGGATCTGCGCCGACGTCACCGGAACGTCCCGGTACTGGTCGGTGAGCGTCTCGTGGATCAGGTCCGCGAGCGCGCCGGCCAGCTCGACGCCGGTCGGGCCGCCGCCGACGACGACGAAGTTCAGCGCGCCCTGCCCGATCAGCGACGGGTCGCGATCAGCCTCCTCGAACACGCTCAGGATGCGTGACCGCAGTCGTTGCGCGTCATCGAGACAGTAGAGCGGGAACGCGTGCTCCTCGGCCCCTTCGGTGTGGAAGAAGTTCGGTTGCGAGCCGGCCGCCAGCACGAGCGCATCACCGCTGATGCGCTCGCCGTCGGCCGTGGTCACCGTCCGCGTCGCGATGTCGAGGTCGGCGACCTGCGCGAGCTTGACGGCCACGTTCTCCTCGTCCTGGAACAGCTTGCGCAGCGAGTACGCCACGTCGCTCGGGGCCAGCTGACACGTCGCCACCTGGTAGAGCAGCGGCTGGAACTGGTGGTAGTTGTTACGGTCGACCAGCGTGACGTGCACGTCGTCGCGACCGGCCAGGCCGCGCGCGCACCCAACGCCGGCAAAACCGCCGCCGACGATCACGACGTGGCGCTGCCCGTTGGTGTGCTCAGCTGGCATGGGCCGGCTCACGTGCCGTCTGCGGGGCGCCGAGGCGTTCGAGGATCCGGTCTCCCACGCGCACCGCGTTGGCCATGGCCGTGAGCGCCGGGTTCACGGCGCCGATGCTCGGGAAGAAGCTCGTATCGACGACGTAGAGGTTGTCGACCTCGTGCGCACGGCAGTCGATGTCGAGCACCGAGCTCGCGGGGTCGGTGCCGAAGCGGCACGTGCCCGCCTGGTGCGCGCAGCCGGCCACCGGGATGTCGTTCTTCAGGTACGCGTGCCGCGGCACGAGATGGTCCTCATGCATGCCGACGTGCTTGAGCAGCCCCTTGAGCTCGTGCAGCAGCCGCTCCTTCGCCTTGTCGTTCGTCGCCGAGTACGCGAGCTTCACGTTGCCGTCGTCGCTCACGGTCACGCGGTTGTCCGGCACCGGCAAGTCCTCTGTCGAGAGCCAGAAGTCGACCGCGTGCTCAGCCACCCTGTCGAGCGTCCACTGCGGTGCGAGCTTCGTCTGCAGCGGCTTCTCGCCGCGGTACATCTCGGCGCTCGACTTGCCGACCATCTGGATGTTCCCCAGCGGGAAGTCGACGTCGGGCCCGCTGAAGTAGAAGTCGTTGAGCCCGAGCGTCTTCTGGAACACGGTCGGGTTGGGCTCCTTCGAGAGCGCCAGCACGGCCGTGCAGTTGTGGAACATGTAGTTGCGCCCGACCTGGTCGGAGCCGTTGGCCAGCCCGCGCGGGTGCGCGTCGCCGGCGGAGGCGAGGAGCAGCTTCGCGCTGTTCGCCGCGCCGCAGGAGACGACGACGAGGTCGGCGGTGTAGGTCTCCCGCTCGCCGTCGCGGTCGACGACGACGCCCGTGACGGCACGGCCGCGGTCATCGGTGTCCAGACGCACCACCTCGGAGCCCGTCAGCAGCGTCACGTTCGAATGCTTGAGCGCCGGCCGCACGCCGAGCACGTCGGCGTCGGACTTCGCGTGCACCAGGCAGGGGAACCCGTCGCAGGTGGCGCAGCGCACGCACGTGCTGTTGGGCGTGTCGCGCTCGTCGAGCATCACGCCGCAGGGCGCGTGGAACGGATGGTGGCCGGCGGCCGCGAGGTCGTCCGCGAGCTGCTGGATGCGGGGCTCGTGCGAGACGGCCGGGAACGGGTACGGAGCGCTTGACGGCGGCTCGGTGGGATCCTCGCCGCGAGCGCCGTGCACGCGGTAGATCCGCTCGGCCTCCGTGTAGTACGGCTCCATCTCGTCGTAGCCGATCGGCCACGCGGGCGAGATGCCGTCGCAGTGGCGCAGCTCGTTGAAGTCTTCGGCGCGCAGCCGGTACAGGGCGGCGCCGTAGAGCTTCGTCGCGCCGCCGACGAAGTAGTGGACCTGAGGCTGGAACGAGGCGCCGTCGGCGTCGTACCAGGTGTCCGCGGACACGTAGCGATTGTTCACGAAGACCTCGTGCGCGTCCCAGTTGTGCGGCTCGCGGGCCAGCCAGTCACCGCGCTCGAGCAGCAGGATCCGCTTGCCCGAGGGCGCGAGGTGCCGGACGAGCGTCCCTCCACCGGCGCCGCTGCCGATCACGATCACGTCATAGTCGGCGGTGCTCATGTGCGGTGCTCCAGTTCCTCGGCGACGATGATGCGGGCGGACGCTTCGATCAGCGCGAGGTGCGAGAACGCCTGCGGGAAGTTGCCCAGGTGCCGGCCCGTGTCGGCGTCGAACTCCTCCGCGTAGAGACCGAGCGGAGAGGCGACGCGCAGGAGCCGCTCCATCAGGTCGCGCGCGCTCTGCAACTCGCCGATGATCGCGAGCGCGGACACGAGCCAGAACGAGCAGATCAGGAACGTGCCCTCCTTGCCCGACAGCCCGTCGTCGGTCTCGTCGGTCTTGTAGCGCAGCACGAATCCGTGCTCGGTCAGCTCGTCCCGGATCGCGAGCACGCTCGCGCGCAGCCGCGGATCGTCGCCCGGTAGGAAGCCGAGAATCGCGGCGAGCAGCGTCGACGCGTCCAGCGCGTCGGACGCATAGTGCTGGCGCAGGACGCCGCGGCTGTCGAGCCCGTGCTCGAGGATGTCGGCGCGGATCTCGTCCGCCGTCGCACGCCACTGGGCGGCGAGTGCCGAATCGCCGCGGAGCCCGGCCAGCTCGGAGGCCCGGTCGAGCGCGACCCAGCCCATCAGCTTCGACGACACGTAGTGCTGCGGCTCGCCACGGGCCTCCCAGATGCCCTGGTCGGGCTCGCGCCACACGCGCGTCGCGCACTCCGCCTGCGCCTGCACGATCGGCCACAGCCGCCGCGGCAGCCGTTGGCTGCGGTGCGTGTGCAGCAGGATCGAATCCAGCACGGCGCCGTAGACGTCGTTCTGGCGCTGGTCGAAGGCGCCGTTGCCGATCCGCACCGGCCGCGCACCGGCATAGCCCGAGAGGTCGTCGCGCCTCGACTCGGTCAGGTCGCGGCGGCCATCGATCCCGTACATGATCTGCAGCGCGCCGTCCTCGTTGGGCTCGACGTCGGCGACGAACTGCATGAACTCGTCCGCCTCCCAATCCAGGTTGAGCCAGTGGAGCGCCTGCAGCGTGAACGTCGAGTCGCGCATCCACGTGTAGCGGTAGTCCCAGTTGCGCTCGCCGCCCGGCGTCTCGGGCAGCGACGTCGTCAGCGCCGCCACCGTCGCACCCGTCGGCATGTACGTCAGCCCCTTGATCGCGAGCGCCGAACGCTGGATCGGGTCGCGCCAGCGATGGTCGGGGAGCCGCGCGCGGCCGAGCCAGTTCCGCCAGTAGTGCCGGGTCACCGCGAGCCGCTCGAACGCGTCGTCGACGTCCGTCGCGCCAACGAGGCCCTCGGCCCACGACAGGGAGCAGAAGAGCTTCTCGCCGGTCTGCAGGGCGTGGCGCGCCCGTACCCGGTTGCCCTCGATGCCGAGCGCCATGTCGGTGCACAGCCGGATGACCTGCTCGTTCCCACGGGCGTCCGCGGTGTGCAGATCGTCACCGATCAGCTCCCACTCCGCCGGCGTGCGCCCGTAGTCGAACACCGGCTCGCAGACGAGCTCGATCTCCGCCATGCCCTCCAGGCACTCGGCGGTGCGCACGAGCAGGTGCTCGGCGTCGTCGTCGGCCGGCGGCCGCGTGTGCGGCGTGATGGTGTCCTCGCCCCGGCGCGGGCCAAGGGTGAGCGCGTCGCGGATCTCGACCCACGCCGTCGGCGTCTTCCAGGTTGTGACGAGCGTGTTCGTGCCCGGCTCGTAGACGCGAGTGGCCGGGTGGTTGATACCGAACGGCCCGAGCCGGAACGTGCCCGCCTCGCGGTCGAGCAGCGTGCCGAACACGCTCGGCGAGTCGAAGCGCGGCACGCACAGCCAGTCGATCGCCCCGTCGGGCGCCACCAGCGCGCCTGTGTGGCAATCCGACAGGAACGCGAACTCGGCGATCGGCGAGAACGGCGAGGGCGCGGCGGCGCTCTGGATCGCGGTCGCGGCCATCGGCTGCGAGCCGTCGCTGAGCGCGGACTCGGTGGGCGTGCTCATGACCCCACCCACGGTCCGTGCCAGCCGCCGTAGTGGCTGACGAGCTCGTCGGCCGCAGCCGGCCCCCAACTCCCCTTCGCGTACGGGTCAGGCTGTGTCGGCACGTCGAGCAGCGGCTGCAGCACGCGCCAGGTCTCTTCGACGCTGTCCTCACGGGTGAAGCGGGTGCTGTCCCCCATCATTGCGGCGTGCAGAAGGACCTCGTACGGCGTCGGGCCTTCCCCGCCCTGCTCCGCGAACTCGAGGTCGAGTGAGACCTGCTCGGCCGTCGCCGATCCCCCGCGCTGGGCCTCCACGAGCAGTCGGACGCCGGTGGACGGATCGAGCCTGACCACGAGCTGACCTGGCTCGGGCGCGCGCAAGCGGCTGCCCTGGAACAGGATCCGTGGCGGTCGCCGGAAGATCAGGCGCAGCTCCGTCTGCGTGATCGGCAAGTGCTTGCCGGTCCGGATGTAGAACGGGACGCCCTCCCACCGCCAGTTGTCGATCTCCAGGCGCAGCGCCGCATAGGTCTCGGTCGTGGAGTCGGGCGCGACTCCCTCGATGTCGCGGTACCCGTCGTATTGCCCGCGCACGTAGTGCGCGGGGTCCGCCGCGGGCATGGCGGCGAACACGGCGTACAACGCGTCCTTGAGGGCGCGCGGGCTCGACGGCGGCTCCATCGCGGCTGCGCCGACGACCTGCATCAGGTGGTTGACGACCACGTCGCGCACGGCGCCCACCGGGTCGTAGAAGTGCCCGCGATCCTCGACCCCGAAGTCCTCGGCCATCGTGATCTGCACGCACGACACGAAGTGCCGGCTCCAGATCGGCTCGAAGATGGCGTTCGCGAACCGCAGGTAGAGGATCTCGGCGAGGCCCATCTTCCCCAGGAAGTGGTCGATCCGGTACAGCTGGTCCTCGCGGATGTGGCTGTGGATCTCCTCGTTGAGCGCCGTCGCCGACACGACGTCGTGGCCGAACGGCTTCTCGACCACGACGCGGGCGTTCTCGGTCAGCCCCGCGTCGGCCAGGCCGGCGACCACCTTCCCGAACAGGAACGGTGGGATCTCGAGATAGAAGACGGGGCGCTGGGCGCCGTGGATCGCGTCGGCCACGCGCGCGAACGTCGCGGAGTCGCCGAAGTCGCCCTGGACGTAGGACATGCGCTCGGCCAGGCGCTCGAAGACCGCTTCGTCCACAGGCCCGCCGGCGGCCTCGATCGACGTACGCGCACGCGCGCGGAGATCGTCGACGGTCCAGTCATCGACCGCGACGCCGACGATCGGACAACTCACGAGGCCACGCTGCTCGAGGCGATAGAGCGAGTTGAACGTCATGACCTTCGCGAGATCGCCCGTGATGCCGAAGACGACGAGCACGTCCGCGGGGTCGCGGCCGTTCGTGGCGTCGACCGACGCCTGGGGGTGGGCTGCAATGGCCATATGTCGCACTTCCTCGGTGGCGTTCTCGGTTCGTCGACATAGCGAACTGCGGCGGTGGCCACCTTCCATCACCCGAAGCGGATGAAATTCCCCCCGGCGGCGGGGATGCGCGCCTACCCGTGAGTGACCGGCGCGCTCCCTTGCCCGTGCCTGGTCCGCCCCGCGATGCTAGCTCTCGCATGCCGGGGTCAGCGCCATGACTTACTCGCTGCTCCAGCCGCTCCCCGCTGCGGATTCTCCGGCGAATGGATCCCCGCGGATCGTTGTACGCGAGCGCCTCCTTCGCCGCCTCGCGCAGGCACCGCTCGCGCTCCTCGTCGCGCCCGCCGGCTATGGCAAGAGCATGCTGCTCTCGCAATGGGAAGAGCGCGACGCGCGACCGTTCGCCGTCGTGGCGCTCCGTGACGGGCACGACGATCCAGGCCGCCTGCTCGAGTCGATCGTCCGCGCGCTGGCCGAGGTCGTGCCGATCGGGGACGATGTGTTGATCGCGCTCGCGCGGCCCGCGGGCCCGAGCGTGCACGACGCGCTCGATCGGCTGGAGCGCTCCTTGGCGACCTGCGATCCGTTCGTTCTCGCGCTCGACGACGTGCAGGTGCTCGAGGACGCGGACTCGTTCGCGGCGCTTGCACGCATTGCCGACGTGATTCCCGCCGGCTCGCAACTCGCGCTGGCCTCGCGCCGCGAGCCGGCCCTGCCGATCGGGCGGGTGCGGGCACAGGCCCGGCTCGTCGACATGCGCGCCCGCGACCTCGCGATGACCCGGAGGGAGGCCGCGAGGCTCTTCGCCGCCATCGGGCTCGACCTGCCGGCGGACGACGTGATCTTCGCCGTACGTGCGACCGAAGGCTGGCCGGCCGGTCTCTCGCTGGCCGCGCAGGCCGTGCGCGACGAGCCGAATCCGGCCCGCGCGATCCGGCGGCTGCGGGGCTCGAACCGGCTGATCGCCGATTACCTGCGCGACGAGATCATGGCGCCACTCAGGCCCGGGGAGATCGAGTTCCTGACACGCGCCTCGATTCTCGATGTGCTGTCCGGCCCGGTATGCGACGCGACGCTCGGCGGCAACGGCTCAGGAACCCTATTGCGGGACCTCGCGCGTGCGAACACGCTGCTCGTGCCGCTCGACCAGTCGGACGTCGAGTACCGCTATCACCCGCTGTTCGCAGACATGCTGCGGGCGGAGCTGAGGCGGGGCGAGCCCGACCTCGAACGCGAGCTCCACGGCCGCGCTGCGTCCTGGTATGCGGCGCGCGGTGAACCGGATCGAGCGGTGCATCACGCGGTCGCCGGCGGCGACACCGCGTTCGCCAGCCGCCTGTTGTGGGCGAGCGTCGCCCCGCACGTCCTGAGCGGTCGCACGGCGCCGGTCAGGTCGTGGCTGAGCCGCTTCGGCCGCGACGATATCGCCGCGGTCCCCGAGCTCGCGCTCAGCACCGCCGCCGTGCATCTGGCCCATGGCGAGCGTGATCTCGTCGAGCACTGGGGAGCGGCGGCCGAGCGCGAGGACGCGGCCGGCGATCGCGACTCCGTCGATGCGGGCGTGGCGATCATGCGAGCGGCGGTGTGCCGCAACGGGCTCGCGGACATGGCCGCGCAGGCGGATAACGCCTATGCGGCGGCCGCCGATGACAGCCCCTGGCAGTCGCTCGCGTGCCTGCTCCAGGGCGTCGCGGCACACCTGCAGCGCGACCTCGAGCGTGCGCGCGCGTGTCTCGAGGAAGGTGCGCGCCGCGGTGGTATCGCCGCGCCCGCCATCCAGGTGCTCTGTCTCGCCCAGCTGGCGCTGCTGGCGATTGACGCCGTCGAATGGAGCGAGGCCGAGACGCTCGTTTCGCGTGCGCGGTCGCAGGTCGACCGCGTCGGGCTCGCCGACAGCCCGCTGGCCGCGCTCGTCTTCGCGGTGTCGGCCCGCGTGCGCGCCCAACGCGGACGCGCCGACGAGGCGCAGCAGGACCGGCGGACGACGCTGAGCCTCCTCGAGCGGCTCCCCGAGTTCGCTCCCTGGTACACGGCCGAAGTACGCATCGTGCTCGCCGCCGCCGCGGTCCGGCGGGGCGATCTCGTTGCGTCGCGGTCGCTCCTCGGCGACGCCGCACGTGCGACGGGCGAGATCCCCGAGGCGGTGGTGCTGGCGGACTGGGTCGAGCAGGTCGAGGCAGCGGCGGAGACGCTGGCCGAGAACGTCGCGCGCCCGGCGTCGCTGACCACGGCGGAGCTGCGCGTTCTGCAACTGCTCCCGACGCACCTCTCGTTCCGGCAGATGGCCGGTCGCCTGCACGTGTCGGCCAACACGGTCAAGACGCACGCGCATGCGATCTATCGCAAGCTCGACGCCTGCTCGCGGTCCGAGGCCGTCGAGCGGGCTCGCGAGGCCGGCCTCCTGGGCATCGCGGCCGACGAACCCGATCCGCTCACGCGGGCCGCCTGAACGGCGCAGTCACACGGTCTGCCGAATGCGAGCTTGCGCTACACAGCCAACGCGCCTACGCACAATCCAAGACCGCCGTGCAGACGGACAGTGCGCCGCTCTCGACGGCTCCGTGGTCCTGCCCCCCGCGCGTAGTATGGTGCGATCGCTCGAGTGCGAACCGCACGCAGGAGGAAACGGTGTCCGTCTCACACAGACCCGGAGTTTTGTTCCGCGACGGGATGAGCCAAAGCAAGGCGGTGAGCTGGAGAGGAGCGGAGGCGGTGTGCTGCCCCAGCGCTGCTCGAGCGCTGCGGCTGGAGGAAGGCGAGCCCACCGTCGCCGACGCGGCGGCCTGACGATGGTCGCTCGTTCGTGAGCGCGGGGTTACGTCCTGGCTCCGGCCAGGGGTCGCGGCCAGGCCCTGACGGGGAGGCGTTGACGCGGTCGCCGGGGTTCTGGCGGCTGATGGGATATGCCGCGGTTTTCGGGGTGGTCCTCGGGTTCGCCGGCCTGGCGTTCCTGGGGTTGATCAACGGCGGGACCAACCTCTGGTTCACGCTGCCGAAGAATCCCGGCTGGTTGGACGGAAGCCTCTGGTGGGTGGCTGTGACCGCGGCGGCCGGGGTGCTCGTCGGCGTGCTTCGACGGCTGTTTCGGCTTCCGGCCAAGTTGCCCGGCACCGTCGAGGAGCTGAAGAACCAGCATGTCGAGCCCTCCACAGCCCCGAAGGCTGTCGCCGTATCGCTGGTGTCGCTCGCCGGCGGTGCGAGCCTCGGACCGGAGGCGGCACTCGGGCTGATGGGCGGCGGCCTGGGAGCCTGGATCTCGGAGCGGAAGAAGCTCCACCAAGACATGCGAGCGACGAACACGCTCACGGGAATGTCCGCAGCGTACGGCGGCCTGTTGTCGTCACCGATCTTGGCGACGATTCTGGTGCTCGAGCTTGCGCGTCCGAAAAACGCTCGCATCTCGGAGACACTGGTCGGGAGTCTGGTCGCCTCGTCGGTCGCGTTCGCGGTGTACTTTCCGATCGCAGGGTCGACGTTCGTCGGAATCTACTCGGTGCCGTCGTTCAAGTACGAGGACTGGCAGTTGCTGGCGGCTGTTCCCCTCGGCCTGGTCGCCGGCGCGCTCGCGCTGATCACGATGGTCGCGACCGCAGTCGTCGCGCGGCTCGCCGCTCGTCTCGGCAATCGGACGATCCTTCGCTCGACCATCGGGGGAGTCGCGTTCGGGCTGGTCGGCGTCGCGCTGCCGCTGACGCTGTTCACCGGAACCGATCAGCTCACGACCGTGATCGACGAAGGGGCGGCACTCGGCGCCGGTCTGTTGATCGCGGTCGTGTTCGCGAAGATCCTCGTGTTCGCGGTCTGTGAGGCCACCGGATTCATCGGCGGGCCGTTCCTCGTGATGCTGTTCATCGGCGGCACGGCCGGGGTCACCGCCCACGTGCTGATCCCGGGGCTGCCCGAGGCGCTCGCGTTCACGGCAATGTTCGCCGCCCTCCCGGGATCGCTCGTCGCCGCCCCGTTCTCGCTCATCCTGCTCGGCGTCATCACGACCCAGATCGGCGCCCTACAGACAGCGCCCGTCACGATCGCCGTCATCACCGCCTACCTCGCCGTCTCCGGCTCCGGTCTGCTCATCGCGCTGGCGCAACGGCAACGCAAGCCCGCCGCCTCCGACGCATGAACAAGAACAACCCAGGCAGCGCGTGATCGAGCTCATGGTGGCCGCCAACCGAGGCCTGGGAGCGTTGAGGGCCACGCCGATCATGGTCGCCTGAACGACCGTACGCTCTCTGAAGGGCGTGGGTCAGGCGGGTGCGACGTCCGCGGCGGCGGGCTTCGCTTCGCCGCCGGGGAACTCTTGCTGCGTCTGATGGCGCAGCGCCACGACGCCGAGGGCGAGCAGCGCGCCGAGGAACACGATGCCCCACCAGGTGCGCAACGCGTGCGTCCCGCCCCAGAGGATGAGCAGCAGGAAGACGGCGCCGACGGCGGCCCAGGCGATGCCCGGGCGTTCGTTGAGCACCGGCGCGACCCGTCCGCGAACGCGGGTCGCGTGCACGGTCGGACCGGCGAAGATCGAGGCGGCGACGACGATTGCGCCGTAGAGGATCGCCGCCCAGCCGATCTGGCTGAGGATCGCGCTGCCGATCAGCCACGCCTGTTGCCCGGCGGCCTCCCCCTGCGGGGAGGTGAGCGCGTCGACGGCCTCGTTCCCGGCTACCCGACGCACGACGAGGACGGTGAGACCGACGAGCACGAGCGCGAATCCGACGTCCCGGAGCGTCGCCCGACGCTCACCGCGCGCCAGGTAGATCGCGAGCGCGTACAGCGCGAACACGAGGACGAACAGGCCGGCGCTGAGCACGCGCACGCCGTTGACGGCGGTCTGGGCCGCGGATAGCTGGTCTGAGCGCATGACCGTGATCACCCCAGCGTCCGGGGGGATCTTCGACAGCGCCGACGCCGGCAGCCCGAGCTCGGTCCCGATCTCCGTCACCAGGTCGCCCAGGTCGAGCGTGACGACCCCGTCGCCGGTCGAGATCCCGTGGCCGGTCTTGTCCTCGAGCACATTGACGAGCTTCTGTTGCGCCAGCGAGCTGGCATTGATGAACAGCTGCTGCACCCGCGGCGCCTCGAGCAGCCGCTTGACAGCGTCCGTGGCGGGCTGCCGCAGCCCCGCGGCGACCGATGGCGCCAACGGCTTGAGGTTGGCCGGCAGTCTCTCCTGGAGCCCGGCACCGACATCCACGTTGTCGTAGAGCTCGTTGACCAGGAACACCGACAGCGCGTTCTGCACCTCCGCGTTCTCGATCAGCTGCGCGCTCGCGTCCGTCCAGGACTGGTTGTCGAGCATCTGCCGGTGCACCCACGTCGTCAGGATCGATCCGAGCGCGATCAGCGAGGCGACGACGATCAACGCCCACACGAGCGCGCGACGACGCCCGCGCATCCGCGCGGGCACCCGATCGCCATCGACAGCAACGGCGGGCGGAGCTGCGGTCTTCGTCACAACCTGGAGTGTGCTCCGCAAAGTCGCCGCCCGACATCACCCCAAAGGGATGAGTTCGGCGGCGACTCGCGCGAGGCGGAGCCGGGACCTATACTCCGGTCGGTGCTGGCGGCGCTCGCGGTCGTCATCCCGCTGGGGCTGGGCGGAGCGGTGAGCCCGGTGATGTTGACAGAGCAGACCGTGCTGCTCGCCCGCCCCGACGGTAGTCGCGCAGCGGTGCGCTACGCCGCCGGCGTGGTCCTCACCACGTTCGTGATCGTCATCGCCATCGTGCTCTTCGGACGCGCGATCTCGCTCCCGACCGAGCCACACCTGGACGCGACGCTCGACCTCGTTCTCGGCCTGGTCCTGGTCAACGTGGCTGCTCTCGTTCTCGTCTCGGGACGGCGCCGAGACACATCGTCGCGTCACACCGGCGGTAACGACGGGAGTGCGAGTGGTTCGCGCCAGGTTCGCGCGGCGTTTGCGTTCGGCGTCTTCGCCATGGCGACGAACGTCACGACGCTGGCCCTGATCGCACCGGCCGCCAAAGAGATCTCCAGAGCTGACGCGCAGATCGCCGCTGAAGCGGTGCTCGTCCTCGTGCTCGTCGGCCTGGTTTCCATGCCCGCGTGGGTTCCCGTCGCCCTGACCCGGGTTGCGCCCGGTCCCAGCCAGCGTGGGCTCGCTGCTGTGCGCGATCAGATCGCTCGCCGCGGTCGCGGGTTCAGCGTCGGGCTGCTCAGCGCCGCCGGGCTGTTCTTCATTGGACGCGGGCTCATAGGGCTGCTCGGCCACATCTCGGTCTGAGCGTCACCCCAATCGGATGACACGTCCGGCCGCGCCGTCGGGGACGCTGGGCGATGGGATGGCGGAGACGAGCGGACGTGACGGGTGGCCGGCGCTCTTCACCGCCGCGTTCAGGCAGTCAAGCAACGCGATGGCGTTGGTCGACGATCGCCGTCGGCACGTCGACGTCAACGGCCCGTATCTCAAGCTCCTGGGCTATAGGCGGGCCAAGCTCGTCGGGCACCCGATCTTCGAGATCGTGTCCAACGGCCCGATCGCCACCGAGGACGAGTGGGAAGCCGCGTTGCACAGCGGCAACTTCGCGGGCAGTGCCGACCTCGTGTGCGCGGACGGCTCGACCGTGTCCGTCGACTGGGGGGCGCACGTCGTCGTGGCCACCGGTCACCGGCTCGCGCTCCTCGTCGCGCTCAGTACGTCGCGCCGGAGCTTGCGCCGCGCCGCCGCCGGCACATCCGACGCTCCCCCGCTCTCACCTCGCGAGCTGGAGATCGTGGAGCTCGTGGCACTCGGCTACAGCGGACCGGAGATCGCCCTGAAACTCCACATCTCGCACGAGACGGTGCGCACCCACGTCCGCAACGCGATGGTCAAGACGGGCGCGCGGTCGCGAGCGCACCTGGTCGCCAAGGCGCTCGCTGACGGCGCGATCGCGCTCTGAGATCACTTGACGGTGATCGAGAACCCGGCGCGGAAGCTCTCCCCCGCGGCCAGCACCGGCAGCGCCGCGCCGCCGTCGACCAGCGCGTTGGTCGGCGCGGTCATCGGCTCGAAGGCGACGACGTCGTCCGCAGCCGGCGCGAACACCTGCGCGAATGGGAAGCCCTCCAGGAACGCGAGCTCGATGCGACGCCCGCCGCCGGCGAGCACGAACGGCCGCCCGTCGGCAGGGGCGGCATAGGCGTCGTCGAACGTCCGCTCGCCGAGCGGCGCGGGCTTCACCGTGACGGGGACGCGCTCGCCGGTCGGGAGCATCTGGTCGTCGAGCGACAACGCCTCGGTGACCGGCACCTCGACCTCCCACAGTCCGCGATCGACGCCCGGGAGGCGCAGGTACGGGTGATATCCGAACGCGATCGGCACCGGACCGCCCGCGTCAGCATCCACGGTGGTGGCGATCGTCAGCGTTCGGGTCTCGAGCGTGGCCTCGATCGTCAGCGTGTGCGGGAACGGGAACGCCTCGGTGAACCCGCCCGCCTCGCCGAACGCGAACGTCGCGACGAGCACCCCGGCCTCGTGGCGGATCACCTGCCATCCGCCGATGCCCGAGAGCTGGCCGTGCATCGGCAGTCCCTGGCCGTCGCGCCGCAACGGGGGCGTCACGGACTCGAGGTTCACCTCCCGGCCCGCGACGGTGAAGCGCGTGCGGCCGAGCCGGTTCGCCCACGGGTACAGCAGCGGGATGCCCATCGTCTTGCGCTCGGCGACGTAGGCGCGCAACCCTCCCCGCAGACCGAGCAGCTCCTCGCCGCGATGAACGAGCGAGCATCCGACCATTCCTGCGTCCGGTACGAACGCGGCCTCGAGTTCGGCGCTCGCGAGCGTGAGCGCGGCGAAGCCCTCGACGACCGCTTCCGATCCCATCCTGCCGCGACCTTAGCGCCTCGTGACGTTGACGTCCGTGGTCATCGGCGGGATAGTCGCTGGCCCGTGACCGACTCTCCCCCCTCGGCCCACCTCCTCGTCTACGGGTTCGGGCCCGACCTGTATATGGAGGGCGAGTTCGTCGGTGCGCTCGAGCGGATCGAGAGCGACGGCGGACGCATCCTCGACGTCCTGTTCCTGCAGAGCGATCCCGCGACCGGCGACGTCAGCGCCTTTGCGCTGAGCGGCGGCGCGATCGGGAAGCTCGTCGTGCCGATCCTCGACTTCCGCCTCGATGCCGGCCGGCGGCGGCGTATGACCGAGCGAGTCCTGCGCGACGGCACGGGCGGAATGACCGGAGAGGACGTGAAGGCGATCGCCGGCCGGCTCGAGCCTGGCTCGGCCATCGCCGCCGCGTTGTTGCAGCATGCATCGGTCGAGCCGCTGCACGAAGCGGCGTCGCGGCTGGGCGGCGCCCCGCTGGAGAATCGGCAGGTCGCCGCGACCACGCTCACGGCCGCGTTGCTCGAGAACGTCCGGCCCGGCTGACACACATCACCCCGATCGAGTGATTGCCGGCGCGCGCGACCGGTGCAGGATGATCGCCATGGGAAGCTCGTCGGACGCCCCCGCCGCGTCGGCGCGGTACCGGTACGCCGCAGTCTTCGTGCTCGCGCTGACCCTGCTCGTGTTCGTGATCGTCGCGCCGAATGAGGATTGGTCGCGCGCAGTCGCCCTGTCGATCGAGAGCGCCGCGCTGATCGTGGCGATCGCCACCTCACGCGCCGGCCGCGAGGTGCGCCGGACGAGAACGGCGATCGTCGCGGTTCTCGGCGCGCTCGCCGTGATCGGCGTCGGCGTGGGAGTGCTCGGGCCGACGGCGACGACCGTGCTGAGCGGCGCGCTCGCCCTGGCGATCCCGCTCAGCCTCGTGCGCGGGCTCCTGCGCCTCGTCACCGTCCACGGCGTGACGTTACAAGCCGTCGCCGGCGCGCTCGCCATCTACCTCCTGATCGGCCTGCTGTTCGCGTGGGTCATCGGGTTCATCGCCCAGGTCGACGCCTCCCCGTACTTCGCGAACGGGACCGACGGCACCGTGGGCGAACGGGCGTACTTCAGCCTCTCCGTCCTCACCACGACGGGGTTCGGCGACTTCACGGCCGGGCAGCCGGTTGGGCGGGCGCTGGCGGTGCTGGAGATGCTCGTCGGCCAGCTCTACCTCGTGACCGTCATCGGGCTCATGATCGGCAACTTCGCCGCCCGCCGCATGGCGTGACGCTGACGCTCGCCTAGTATCGCCGCACCGCGTCGTCCACGACGGCGACCGCGGTCACGTAGGCGACATGCGTGCCCAGGCTCGTGGCGAGGATGTCGGCCGGCCAGCGCCAGGGCGGCGGCGTGTGGCCGAGCAGCGGGAAGAGCGAAAGGGTCGCGCTCATCAGCATCCCCCCGAACGCGGCGCTCGCCCACGGCTCCCTCAGCCTCCGGCGTAGCAGGCCGTGCATGAGGCCGAACGCCGACCCGTAGCCCCACCGGAGCGCCAGGCCAAGCTCATGGTCCTGGCGGCCGGTGACGTGCGGCAGGTGCATGACCGCCGCGACAATCTCGCCCGGCACCAGCGAGTCGTCGTAGTCGAGCGGGCCGGAGTGCTTGCGGCGCATCCGGCGCTCCGCCGTGTAGGCCAGCGTCAACGTCGTCGTGCCGGCCGCCCCGGCGAGCACGCTCCGCAGCGGCCACGGAAGATCCGAGAGCACGATCGGATCGTCAACGGGCGACCCCACGGCCGCATCATCTGATTGGGGTGATCGGCCGCCGCCCAGGTCGCCGTCTAGGTGCGGGAACGTAGGCTCGGGTGGACTCGATCATCAAAGTCAATGAGAGTTCATCGACCGGGAGCGTGAAGTTCCGCGCGGGCGGCGCTTCGGAAAGGAGGAACGGTGGACGAAGAGGTCTTCAACATGTCGGTGCGGAGGTTCCTCAAGAAACTGGGCATCACCGCGCAGCGGGAGATCGAACTTGCGGTGCGCGAGCAGCTGGACGGCGGTGACCTGCAGGGCAGCGAGACCCTCGACGCGACCGCGACGATCACGGTCGCCGGTCTGTCGCGCGACGTGGTCGTGACCGGGCAGATCTCGCTCTCCTGAGCGCGCCGAGCGCCGATAGGGGACGCTCAGCGCCGCGGATCAGGAGGCGGCTGGTCGCAGCATGGCCGTGATCGGCGGGCAGGCGCCCCTGCGAGCCTGCCCGGTGACCTGGAAGCCGCGGCGTTCATAGAACGCGATGGTCTGGGGGTTGGGCGTCTCCAGATACGCCGGCAAGCCATCGTCGTCGACACGGCGCAGACCGAGGTCCAGCAGACGACCGCCGAGCCCATCGCTCTGGCGAGCGGGGTCGACCGCCAGCCAGGGCAGGTACCAGTGCGCGGTCGTCGGGTGCATGGCGTCCATCTGCTCGAGGACGGCCAGCAGATCGTCCTGCCGGTCGGCCGCGACGCTGTCGATCAGCACCGAGACGATCGTCTCACCCTCGGGCCGGCTCCCGGGTCCGAGCCACAGCGCGACCGCGGCGAAGTCCTCGAGCATCCACGCGGTCCCATCGGCTAACGCCGGGCCGGCGAACGCCTCGACGAACGGGCGAAAGTGGTGCAGGTAGTCGCCCGCGCGTGGGTACATCCAGCGCTCCACCGGGTCGGCGGCGAACGCCAGGACAATGGTGTCGATGGCTCTTTGTCCGTCGCGCGTTTCGATGTCTTTCATCGCCTTGCCCGGACGACCCTATGTCGCGTTATCGCCGCCCCTTGGGCTGCGACGTGAGGTGCCAGCTACCGCAATGCGGACATGTCCTGTCGCCACGGCAGAGCGCGGCCGCGAGACGACGGGCTTGCGCTTCACGCCGCGAGTACGACGAGCGAGAACGAGGCGGCAGGGCCGCTGTCGTGGTCGTACAGGACGTGGCCGTTGCCCGGCTGGAGAGGTGTCTTGAGGATGTAGTCCGCGGCCTGGCTTGGAGGAATGTCGGCGGTGGGATGCGGGAACGGCGTGCCGTCGGTGTGGAGCCGGTGCGGCACGGTGTCGTCATTCACGACGCGCAAGACGTCACCGACGTGCGCCGTCACGGGCTGCGCGGCGGTGTTCCATGGGCCACCGCCGGTGCCGTGCGGGATATGGAACTCCACCACGTTCGGCCCCACCGGCGGGGCAGCGTCGAGCCCGAGCTCTCGGCGCAGGATCTGCGAGGCCGACTCCCCGAGCTCGACCGCGCGTGACGTGAGTACCGCGTAGACGTCGTCGTCGATCTCGACGGTCACCTGGCCCAGCTCGCGACGAAGAATGCTCGACAGCGACTCGTCGGCCGCAATCGCCTTCGACGAGAGGTACTCGACGATGTCCCGGTCGATCCGGATCGACTTCATGCTCATGACGATCATCGCGGAGGCGGCCGAGCGAGCGCAACCCGGACGGTTGCGATCGCTTCGCGAGACCGTCGCCGCGTTACCCGCGACCGAGATCCGGGAACCGCGACTGACCGCTCGTCCGGACCGACCGCAGCGCGCGGTCGGCATGACCGGCCGGGGGCGTGTCGGGCCGGCGCGGGCGTCGCCGCAGCCTGCGCGCCAGCAGGAACGGCCCGGCGATCACCGCGCCGATCACGGCCAGGGGCGCCGCCAGCGCGAGGAGCAGGATGGCCGGAAGGACGACGCAGAGGACGATCCCTGGCATGGCGAGCAGGAGCGCGGGCATGAACGCGACTCCGAAGCCGGTCGTGAGATCGATCAGCTCCTCGAGCATCTCTCCGAACGTCGATTGCGAAGGCTCAGGTGTGGGAGGCGTGTGCTTCATGCCTGTAAGACGATTCGCCGGCCGCCGCTGTGACAGCACTGTCACAAGAGACACCTCTTGCTCGTCTCATGGAGGCAACGACACGAGAGGAGCCGTCATGAAGGTCTTCGTAGCCGGCGCCACGGGCGCGCTTGGGGGCGGCCGGCCGGGGATCCACGACGTCGTCGACGACCCCACCCGGTGCGGGAGTGGCTCCGGCGCTGGCGAGCGCGCTGGATGCCAAGCCGCCGCGGCGTGTGCCGCGCTGGCTCGGCCGGCTCCCGCCGGTGAGGCGGCAGCCGTCATGATGACCGGGGTGCGGAGCGCCTCGAACGAGAAGGCGAAGCGCGAACTGGGCCGCCGGCCGTGCTATGCGAGCTGGCGGCAGGGCTTTGCGCAGGGGCTGGGCTGAGCGATGACCGACGAGTTCGAGGAGCTCCGCCCGTCGGCGTTTGCCATCGCGTACCGGATGCTCGGCAGCGTGAGCGAGGCGGAGGACGTCGTGCAGGAGGGGTTTCTCCGCCTCCACCGGGCGCGCGCGAGCGGCGAGCGGATCGAGTCGCCGCGCGCCTACCTGTCGACAATCGTCTCGCGGCTCGCGCTCGACCACCTCCGCTCGGCCAGGGCTCAGCGCGAGATCTACGTCGGCGAGTGGCTGCCCGAGCCGCTGGTGATGAGCGCCGAAGACGATCCCGCCCGCAAGGCCGAGATGGCGGACTCACTGTCGCTCGCCTTCCTCGTTCTGCTCGAGAGCCTGTCACCCGAGCAGCGTGCGGCGTTCCTGCTCCGCGAGGTGTTCGACGAGCCCTACGACCGGATCGCCGAGGTCATCGGCACGAGCGAGCAGAACGCCCGCCAGCTCGCCACACGGGCCCGCCGCCACGTGGACGAGCGCCGCCCGCGGTTCGACGCCTCGCGCGAGCACCGCGAGGAGCTCGCGACGCGCTTCTTCGCGGCCGCCGAGGAGGGCGATCTCGAAGGGCTGGAGGAGCTGCTGGCCCACGACGTCGTCTTCCGCGGCGACGGCGGCGGCAAGGCACCCGCCGCCCCACACGCGATCCATGGCCGCACCAAGGTGGCGCGCTTGCTGGTCGCAGGGCTGCGCGTCCTCGCGCGGTTCGGCGGCTCCACGATGCGTCGCGCGGAGGTGAACGGCCAGCCCGGTGCGCTGTTCTTCGACCGCGAGGGCAGGCTGATCAGCGTGGCGACCCTCGACATCGTGGAGGGCCAGATCCAGGGTGTGAGCGCGATCGCGAACCCGGACAAGCTGCACCACCTGGGGCCGGTGGCCGACGTCCGCGCGCTGCTGCGTAAACGACATTAGTCGCGGGCGGCGAGCGCCCGGCGGACGTTCAGCCGCCCACCGCTGGCGACCTTGTCCTTCAGCTTCTTCTTGTCGTCGACGTTGTTGAGCAGCAGCTTGCGGATCGTCTTCACCGGCGCGGACTCCTGCTTGCGCAGCATCGCGGCGGTCGCGGCGACGAGCGGAGCGGCCATGCTCGTGCCCGACATGTAGACGTAGTCTCCGCCCGTGTAGGTCGAGCCGATCGAGTCTCCGGGCGCGGCGAGATCGACCGTCTTCTTGCCGTAGTTGGAGAAATCCGCGAGATGGTCATGGTCGTCGGTGGCGGCGACGGCGATCACGTTGGCGTCCGGGTACGAAGCCGGGTAGACGGGCTTCTTGTCGTCGTTCTTGTGATCGTTGCCGGCGGCGGCCACGATCAACGTGTCGTGCGCGGCCGCGTAGACGATCGCTTCGGCGGCGTCGCTGGTGTAGCCGCGGCCGTCGGCGTCCATCCATCGCACGGAGATCAGCTGCGCCTTCCAGCACAAGCCGCTCACCCCGCGGTTGTTGTTGCCGCGCGCGGCGACGATCCCGGCGACATGTGTGCCATGGCCGTTCTTGTCCTTGCCGGAGCCAGGGCCGCGGACCAGGTCCACCCCGTAGTCGTCGTCGACGTAGCCGTTGTGGTCGTCGTCCTTGTCGTTGTTGGGCTTCTCGCCGTCGTTGCGCTACAGGTTGTCCTTCAGGTCCTTGTGGCTTGTGTCGATCCCGGTGTCGAGGATCGCGACCTTCGCGCAGGAGGTGCGAATCTCCCATGCGTTGGTCGCATCGACGTCGTGGTCGTCCTTCTGCTTGAGGCTGTACTGGACGCTGAAGCCTTCGTCGTCCGGTGTCTTGGCGGAGTGCGCGAGCCGCAGCCGGTTCCCGAGCCGCGGGCGCACGAGTCCGACATTGCGGTCGACCTCGGCGAACGTGATGTTCGCGTTCGCGCGCAGGCGGGCGAGGATCGCGTCGCGGTCGGCGGCGGGGACGGAGGCGGCGGCGGTGCGCAGGTGCGGCAGATGCCGTCGCAGCGCAGCGCCGAAGCGGGCGAGGGGCTCTTGCTGCTGCGCGCGGTTCAGGCCGTGGAAGCCGACGACGATCCGCGCCTGCGCGCCGTTCTGGGCGGGCGCGCGGGCCGATGCAGCGTGTGCGGGCGTCGCCGCGCACACGATCGCGATCACGGCCGCCACCGCGAGGGCCGCCGCGGGGCGGCCGGCGCTCATCGCTGCGGCGCAGCGGCGGAGCCCACCATATGCGCGGTCTCCCCTGCCCGCCGCCACAAAGCGATGCGGGTCAATCGACCTGGCGCGGCGCCGGAGGGCGGGGCCGCCCTCTGGCGCCGTCGGCTCAGCCGTTCGTCAGACCGGGGCAGTTCGCAGGCGCCGGCTCGGTGATCCGACGCGCGTACCCGGCCGGGACCAGCGAGACGACCTCGGTCACGAGATCGACGGTTCCCTCGTTGCGAACGACGTGAGTGTCCTGGCCGCCGTCGACGAAGCCGGAGCCCGCCGCGACGACGTGCGGCGCGCACGTGGGATCGTCCGCCTCGTAGAACGTCGCGGTGCCGGACTTGACGATCACGAGGCTCGGACCGGGATGGCTGTGCCAGCCGAATGTCCCGCCTGGCACGATCGTGTTCTGGATCATGTGGACATCAGTCGCGCCCTTGGTCCTGATCCGGGCCTTCCAGATGTCGCGTGCGCGTCCCGGGTCCACGTCGAGCCGGCTCGCGGCGTCGATGTCGTTGACGCGCGCGATTCCGAGGGTGACCGTCGTCACTCCCTGAGGGTCGGTGGCCAGCGCGCGCGACACGTAGGTGACGCATGCCGCACCGGCCAGGACGGCGAGCGCGAGCGCGAGGCTGATCGTTCTGTGCGTACGGAGGTTCATCGGGTTCTCCTTGCTTGTGGTCAGGCGCGCGCGGTCCGGCGCGTCCCGAGCGCCGTCCAGGCGGCGAGCGCCAGGGCAGCCGCGACGAGCACGCCGATGCCGCCCGACGTCCAGTCGAAGCCGCTCGAAGTCGGTGCCGGCTCAGGGCCGGGCCGGGGCGAGGTCGTGCCGGCGAGGCTCGACGTGGCGAGGTGAGCGCGGAGGGCCCCGTACTCCATGCCGTGCGGCGTGGTAGAGGCGGGTGCGAGATGGGCGGGACGGCCGTTCCGCGCCGAATCGACCGGCATCGCCTGGGCGGCGGGCGCCGCGATCATCAACGCGGCGGTGACGCCTACCAGCGTCCTACGTGCCTTCGAGTGCATCTTGGCTCCCATCGAATCGGCGACCGCCGGGTGCGATCGATGAACCGATGCTCGCCCTCCGCAGCCGTCGCGACCATGGGCTTGCGGAGGTCAATGCCGTGGGCGACGGGGAAGCCTGATCTTGCCTCGCGGACAGTTGCCCTGCGGCAAGGACTCCCTTGCCATCGGCGAGGGCGCCGCCGCCCGGTCGTGGATGGCGGCGCGCCCGCCCACGCCGGATGCTGGCGCTGTGGAGACCTACTCGCGCAGCTCGGTCAGCGACACCGCGCCGCGGCGTAGGGCCTCGTTGGCCAGCCGTGCGCGCCGGTGGTCGTCCCCGAGATCCTGCTGTCCGCGGCGACCGCCGAGCTCGTCGCAGCGCATCTGCCAGACGGCTGCTCGCTCGTGGACCTCGGTCTGTACCGACTGACGGAGGCCGGGGCCCGGGAACGTGTCCTGGCCCTCAACGGGCCTGGCGTCCGCACACCTCCCCCAGCGGAGTGCCCCTACCGCGGCCTGCTCGCGTTCGAGGCCGACGACCACGCCATCTTCTTCGGGCGCGAAGCGGTGGTCGCGGACCTCGTCCGCCGCGTCGCACCCGGCCGGCTGCTCGCCGTGGTCGGGGCGTCGGGCAGCGGCAAGTCGTCGATACTGCGCGCCGGGCTGATAGCGGCCGTACGGTCCGGCGAGGTCGCCGGCATCAGCGGCGCGGTGGTGCTGACCCCGGGCGCAAAGCCAGCGTTGGACGTGCCCGACGAGCCCGACCGGCTCGTCGTCGTCGACCAGTTCGAGGAGCTCTTCTCCCTCTGCGACGACGCCGGCCGGCGGAAGGCGTTCATCGACCGGCTGCTGGGCCTGCGCTGCGCTGTGGCCATCGGGATGCGCGCGGACCTCTACGGCCGCCTCGGTGCCGATGCGCAGATCGCGCGCGCGGTGGCCGGCAACCAGGTGTTGCTTGGGGCCATGACCGCCGCGGAGCTCGCGCGGGCCGTCCAGGAGCCGGCGCGGCTCGCCGGTCTCAAGCTCGAGCCCGGCCTCGTGGATCTGATCCTGCGCGACGTCGCAGCCGAGCCCGGAGCGCTGCCACTGCTTTCGCACGCGCTCCGCGCCACGTGGGAGCGGCGCGACGGCCGGACGCTCACCGTCGAGGGCTACCGCGAGAGCGGCGGCGTGGCATCCGCGATCGCTCGCACCGCCGACGCGGTCGTCGACGCGCTCCCGCACGGGCAGCGCCGGTTCGCGCGCACGGTGTTCCTGCGGATGACCGAGCTCGGTGAAGGCTCGGAGGACTCGCGCCGCAAGGTGGCGATCCGCGAGCTCGTCCCCGAGGGCGCGGCCGCCGACACCGTCCTCGCCGTGCTCGAGCAGCTCGCCGAGGCGCGGCTGGTCACCTTGGACGACGGCACCGCCGAGGTCGCGCACGAGGCGCTGATCCGCGAGTGGCCGCGGCTGCGCCGCTGGCTCGAGGAGGACCGCGCGGGCATCCTTGCGCACCGGCAGCTCAGCGATGCCGCGCATCTCTGGGAGGCGGGCGGCCGCGAACCGTCCGACCTCTATCGCGGCGCCCGGCTCGTGGGCGCGAGCGAGCTGACCGCCGAGCTGAATTCCAGCGAGCGCGCCTTCCTCGACGCGAGCGTGGCCGAGGCCGACCGCGAGCGGCGCGCCGAGCGGCGGGGCCACCGCCGACTCCGCGCCCTGCTCGTCGCCGCGACGGTCCTACTCGTCGTGGCGCTCGCGGGAGCCGTGGTGAGCCTCGTCTCGCGCAGCAGTGCGCGCACGGCCGCGTCGGCAGCGAAAGCGCAGGCGCTGACCTCCGACGCCCAGGGCATCGGTGCGCTGGCGCAGACCGCGCCGACGCTCGACCAGTCGATGCTGTACGCCGTCGCGGCGGTCCAGCTCGACGATCGCGTCCAGACCCGCGGAGACCTGCTCGCGGTCCTGCAGAGGAACCCGGCGGCGATCCGCACCCTGCGGCTGTCGGGCACGAGCATCATGGGTCTGGCGATCAGCCCGGACGGGCGGCTGCTGGCGAGCGGGGATGCCGCGGGGGTCGTCCGCTTCACCGACCTGCGGTCGTGGAAGCCGAGCGGCGCGCCCGTGCCGCTCCCGCAGCCGATCGCGCCACAGGCCATGCAATTCTCTCCCGACGGACGCACGCTCGCGGTCGGCACGCGGCAGGGCAGCGGCGCTCAGCTGTACCTCGTCGACGTCGTGCGTCGCGGCCACCGCCGGATCGGCTCGTGGCGAAGGCTCGGCGAAACGACGCTGCCCACCACGGCAATCGCCTATGCGCCCGATGGCCGGCGGCTCGCCGTCAGCCTGGCGACGATGTCGCCGACGAACCTCACACCCGTCGCCGAACGGCTCCTGCTCGTTGACGCTCACAGCGGCCGTCCCGTCTGGCGGCGCCATTACCCGCTCATCCCCGGACAATGGGAGGCGCACCTCGCCTTCCGGTCCGACGGCGTGCTGATCAGCTCCGCCCAGCAGGGCGAAACGCTGCTCTGGGATGCGCGGGCGGGGCGGGTCGTGCGCCGCTACCCGATCGGCGGTCGGTTCGATCTCTCGCCCGACGGGCAGCGACTCGCCATTGCACTCAACAGCCCTTATCCGGGCGATCCGAGCTCCGCCGTGGCCGTGCTGGATCTGCGCACCGGGCGCCACGTCAAGCTGGCCGCCGGGCTGGCCGAAGCGTGGATCACGAGCCTCGTGTTCACGCGCGACGGAACGCGGGTCGCCGGAGCCGCCGTGGACAGCAGCCACATCTGGGACATCGCCTCCGGGGCGATGCTCGAGACCTATGGGACCAAGCGTGGCCCGGCCCTGGCCGGCGCGGTCATCGACCCCCGGGGAATCCTGATCGACGGCCGCAACGACGGCCGCCTCAGCGCCTGGGACACCGCCGGCGAGCAGCGCCTTGGTCGCCGTTTCCGCTGGGGTCCGGCCGAGCTGAGCTGCGCGGCAAACCCGTGCGCGGTGGTCAAACCGGACGGGACGCTGATGGCGACGAGCCTGGGCAACGGCACGGTCGCGCTGATCGACCTCCGAAGCGGGCGAGTGATCGCGCGACTCCCGGCCGAGAATGGCAAGGACGCCGAAGGGCTCGCCTTCACGTCCGACGGCCGTCGGCTCGTCACCGGCGGCACAGGCGGCACCATCACGATCTGGGACACGGCTTCACACGCCGTCGTGCGGCGGCTGCACTTCTCGGGACAGGTGCCGGCCGTGGCCGTGTCGCCCGATGGCCGGCGGCTCGCGGTTGAGGTGACGAACGCGGGAGATCGTGACTCGCACGTCGATGTGATCGACCTCGGCTCGGCGCAGCGGGTCCAGACGCACACGCTTCGCTTCGGCCCGGGCGACCTCGCGTTCACGCATGACGGGCGCCTCCTCGTCGCCGCCACCTGCTGTCGTCGTGGGTCGACGGTTCTCGCTTGGGACGCTCGGTCGGGAGCGCAGCGGTTCGACGTTCCGACCCGCGAGGACGCGGAGACCTTTTCCCTCTCGACCGACTCCCGGGAGATCGCGATGGGTACTGGCGACGGCCACGCGATCGTGTTCGACCTTCGCAGCGGCAGGCAGGTCGGCGCCGCGACGAAGGTGGCGGGTGGAGGCATATCCCAGATCGTCTTCTCCCCTGACGGGCGGCTGCTCGCCGTCAGTGCGTACGACCGGACCGCGACCGTCTGGGACGTCCGCTCGCGCACGCGCGTCGGCGACACGTTCCCCGTGGCGAAGGGCTTCGTCGCCGCTGTGGGGTTCGAGCCGAGCGGCCGGCTGCTGATCTCCGACGTGGGTGCGAGCGAGTGGCCGGTCGACCCCCCGACGCTGGAGCGCTTCGCATGCCAGGTCGCCGGGCGCGACCTGACGCGCGAGGAGTGGGCGAGCCTCCTGCCAAATCGTCCGTATCGACCTGTGTGCCCGGCGTGATACCCGCACGCCCGGGTGCGGTTCACCACCAGAGATCCGGGGGTTGAGCGAGGCCCGTTGTAGGGCTCTCCCCCGTGGTCCAAGGCACGGCTTGCCGGGATGCTCCCCAGCATGACGATCAAGCCGAACACCTCGCAGCGCGACCTGGTCCGCCTCGCCGTGCTGATGTGCGGCGACCGTCCCGGCGCGAAGTACTCCAAGCCCGTCAAGGGCACCCAGAACGCGCGCAACGCAGACCCGTCGCGCGGCTTCTCGCGCTGACGCGCTGACGCGCATCGAGCCGCCACTTGGCGGCTTTGCCCCGCCTCTGCGACATTCCCTGCCGCATGGCGGCGTTCCTGGCACTTCTGTCGGCTGTGTGGTTCGCGCTCGCGGCGGCGCTACAGCAGCGTGGTCAGTTCGCGCTCGCGCGCGAAGGCAATCCGGTGAGCGGCGTTGCGGGCCTGTTCCGGCTGCTCGCGGTGCCCGTCTGGCTGCTCGGGACCCTGGTCCTGTTCCTCGGCTACGCGACGCAGGGCGCCGCGCTCGATCGCGGCAAGCTCGTGGTCGTCCAGCCGCTGATGGTCACGACCATCGTCTGGGCCCTGCCGCTGGGGCATTGGCTGACGCGCCAGCAGGTCGTGTCGCGACAGGTGCTCGGGGCCGGCGTCGTCGTGGTGGGCCTCGCGATGTTCGTGCTGGTCGGAGACCCCGACGCCGGTGTCGAAGCCGCGAGCACGAGCGGCCTCGTCATCGCGACGGTGATCATCGCCGCACTCGTCGTGCTGCTCCTGCTGTGGCTGCGCACGAAGTCCTCGCAAGCGGTGCGCGCCGCGGTCCTCGGCGTCTGCGCAGGCCTCTTCTACGGGCTGTCGGCCAGCTTCGCCAAGCCGGTCATCGAGGACCTTCACGTCAGCATCGCCGACGCCGCCGGGGCGTGGCAGACCTGGGCGCTGCTCGGGTTCGGCTTCGTTGCGTTCGTCATCCAGCAGATGTCGCTCGCCACCGGCCAGCTGGCGCCGGCGGTGGCCGCCGTATCGGTCGCGAACCCCGCCGTGAGCGTGATCCTCGGGATCGTGCTCTTCGAGGAGCGGCTCACGCGTCCCGGCTGGCACGTGGTGGTGGCCTTCGCCGCGCTGCTCGCCGCGCTCGCCGGGGCGGTGCTGATCACGCTCGCCAACCGCGAGACCTCGATTCCGGGCGTCGAGGCGGCGGCCACCGAACCGTCTCGAGCCGACCCGGCGCCCGTGTGATCGTCGAGGTCTTCGTGCTCGCGCTGGCATGCACCGTGCGCCCGACGAGCCTCGCGGCGGTCTACGCGCTCATCTCGCGCGACACGCGACGCGGGCTGATGTCGGCGTACGTGATCGCCGGCCTCGCGTTCACGCTCGCCTTCGGCGTGATCGTCGTCGGCGCCACCGAGGGGATCCACGTCCACTCCGGGACGAACAAGACGAAAGCCATCGCCGACATCGCCGGCGGCATCGTGGCGCTGGCGTTCGGTGTCGGACTCGCGACGGGGCGCATCAACCAAGGCCGTGCGGATGACGCACCGCGGCCCCCTGGTCGCATGAAGTCGGTGCTCGATCGCCGCCTCACGATCCGCACCGCGGCGTTCGCCGGGCCGGCGACCCACATCCCGGGGCTCTTCTACCTCATCGCGCTCAACGTCATCGTCGCCCACAACGTCGCGCTGGCGAACAAGGCGATCGCGCTCGTCACGTTCAACGTGGTCTGGTTCGCGTTGCCGCTCGCGGCGCTGGTCGCTTGCATCATCCGCCCGGAGAAGGCGCTCGTCCTCGTCGGGTCGGTCGAGCAGTGGACGCGCGATCACGCCCGCGGCATCCTGCTCACGGTCGCGTTCGGCACAGGTACCGCGCTCGTCATCCGCGGCATCCTGATGATCTGAAGAGGACCCTAGGGCGCGTCCTAGGGACTGGGCTAGGGACCGACACGGAGGAGATACGCGCGCAAAGGCGGCACCGTGGTCGGCGTCCCTCGACCCCGTCCGAAAGGAAACCCGCCATGCCGCCCACGATCGTCCTCGTCCACGGCGCGTTCGCCGAATCGGCGAGCTGGGATCGCGTGATCCGCCACCTGCACGACGCCGGTCACGACGCCGTCGCGGCCGCCAACCCGCTGCGCGGCCTCGCCTCCGACGCGGCCTCGGTCAGCGACTTGGTGCGCACGATCGACGGCCCGGTCCTGCTCGTCGCCCACTCCTACGGCGGCATGGTGATCTCGAACGTCGCCGCCGACGCCGGCGAGATCACTGGGCTCGTGTACGTCTGCGGCTTTGCGCCGGACGCCGGCGAGAACGCCTTCGAACTGTCGCAGCGCTTCCCCGGCAGCACGCTCGGCGACGCGGTGCGGCCGGTGCCGCGCAGCGACGGCACGACGGACCTGTACATCGATCGCGAGAAGTTCCACGACCAGTTCTGCGCCGACGTCCCGGCACCCGAGGCCGGCCGGATGGCCGCCACGCAGCGTCCGGCGACGCTCGAGGCGCTCCAGGAGGGCTCGGGCGAGCGGCCCCTGTGGAGGGATCTGCCGTCGTGGTTCCTGATCGGCGGCCAGGACCGCAACATCCCCGCCGAGCTCCAGGGCTGGATGGCCAATCGCGCCGGGGCGCGCCGGACCGTCGAGATCCCGACCGCCTCACACGCGGCCGCCGTGTCCCACCCGGACGCGACCGCGCGCCTGATCCTCGAAGCCGCGGTGCCGGTGCACGCCGCAGCGTGACCTGCAAAGGAGAGCGAGATGTCGGTCTACAACACGCTGGCGCCGGTCGTGCTCGAACCGGCCGCGCGGGCGCTCGCCGAAGCGACCGCCGAACCACCATTCCTGTACGAGCTCACCCCGGCCGACGCGCGCGCGGTGCTCGACGACGTGCAGGCCGCGCCGATCGACAAGCTGCCCGTGCACGAGCGTTGGATCACGGTGCCCGCCGACGTCGGTGACGTGCGCGTGCGACTTGTCTGGCCGCACCACACCGGCCCGATTCCGGTGATCCTGTATATGCACGGCGGCGGCTGGGTGCTCGGCAACGCCGACACCCACGACCGTCTCGTCCGCGAGCTGGCCGTCGGGGCCGGCGCGGTCGTCGCCTTCGTCGAGTACGACCGCTCGCCGGAGACGCACTACCCGGTCGCGATCGAGCAGGGCTACGCCGCCGCGCGCTGGCTGACCCGCGAGGGCTCGATGTACGGCCTCGACGCCACCCGCATCGCGGTCGCCGGCGACTCGGTCGGCGGCAACATGACCGCCGCGCTGACGCTGATGGCCGCCGACCGGGGCGACGTGCGCTTCGTGCACCAATCGATGTACTACCCCGTCACCGACGCCGCGATGGACACCGGCTCCTACGACCAGTTCGCGGAGGGCTACTACCTCACGGCCAAGGCGATGGCGTGGTTCTGGGACGCGTACGCGCCCGACGTCGAGCAGCGCTCGGAGTCGTACGCGTCACCGCTACGGGCGAGCGACGAGCAGCTCGCAGGAGTCCCGCCGGCGTTCGTGATCGTCGACGAGGCCGACGTGCTGCGCGACGAGGGCGAGGCCTACGCGGCTCGCCTGCGCGCCGCCGGAGTCGCGGTCACGACCGTCCTTTACGACCGCGCGATCCACGACTTCATGATGCTCAACCCGCTCAGCGACACGCGCGCGACCCGTGCGGCCGTCGCGCAGGCCATCTCCGTCTTCCGCGGGGTGCTGCATGACGACTGAGATGCACGAGATCCACGTCACCGTCGTCAGCGCCGAGGAGGCCGAGTACGGCACCGCCGAGTTCTGGTCCGGCGGCCGCTTGATCGGCTTCACGCATTTCGAGGACGGCGACCTGATGCTGCGGATCGAGCCCAATCGCGACGGTGCCGCCGTGGTGATCGGTGCGCACAGCCTCGCCGCCGCGATCGCCGAGGCCAACCGGCTCCTCGCCCTCTACTGACCACCCATCCGAAAGGCATGACATGAAGATCGTCGTCATCGGCGGCCACGGCCGTCTCGGCTCCAAGCTTGTCGAGAAGCTCGGCGAGCACGGGCACGATGCGGTCGCCGCCGACCTCGGCACCGGCGTCAACACGATCACCGGCGAGGGCCTCGCCGAAGCGTTCGAGGACGCAGACGTCGTGATCGACGTCTCCAACTCGCCCTCGTTCGAGGACACGGCGGTGATGGAGTTCTTCCAGACCTCGACGCGCAACATCCTGGCCGCCGAGCAGGCGGCCGGCATCGGCCACCACGTCGCGCTGTCGATCGTCGGCGCCGACCGCCTCCCGGACAGCGGCTACCTGCGCGCGAAGGTCGCGCAGGAGCGCCTGATCATGCAGTCGCCGGTCCCGTACTCGATCGTCCGCGCGACGCAGTTCTACGAGTTCGTCGACAGCATCGCCGACGCAGCCACCGAGGGCGACACGGTCCGGCTGCCGCAGGCGCGCATCCAGCCGATCGCGGCCGAGGAGCTCGCGAGTGCCGCGGGCCGCATCGCGACCGGCACGCCGCTGAACCGGGTCACCGAGGTCGGCGGGCCCCAGCCGCTCTGGTTCGAGGACCTGATCCGCCAGGCGCTGAGCGCGCAGAACGACGCGCGCCAGATCGTCGCCGACCCCGACGCGGAGTACTTCGGCACCAAGCTCGCCGACGACAGCCTGTTGCCCGGCGAAGGCGCCGTGCTCGGCGAGATCCGGTTCGAGGACTGGCTGGGCGCGGTCGCGACCGCCCGCTGACCCCCTAATGCAGCGGCCCCGTCTCGTCGCGGGGCCGCTGCGCAATCACCCAACTCCACGGAGATGCCCCATGAGCCCGTCGTCCGATCTCCCGTCGACGTCCGACTTCCTCGACAACCTCGACTTCTTCGCGATCGCGCTCGTCGTGTCGGCGACGATCTTTCCCGGCCTGACGCTGTGCATTCCCGGCCTGCTGTTCGTCACCGTCCTGATCGCCATCCCGATCGTCGCCGTCGTGCTCGTCGTCGGGCTCGCGGTGGCGGTCGTCGCGGCGCCGTTCGTGCTGGTCCGCGCGATTCGCGGGCTCCTCGAGCGGCGCTCGGCGGTGAAGACGCTCGCGGCCGCCGACCGGTTGGAGGAAAATCCCCGTGTCCGTGTTGCTGCGTAGCGTCAAAGACCACTGCCTCGCACGCACGCGGGTCGATGCGCCCGTCCTCGGCGGGCGCTACCGCCTGCTGTTCGAGGACCTGCCGCCGCTGTCGTTCGACGAGGACGCGCTGCATGCGCTCGGCCGGCCGGGAGGACCGTGCGACCTCGGCGCCGGTCTCGCAGGCGACAACGACGCCAAGGTCGCTGCGGTGTGGCCGCTGTTCGGACAGTTCATCGCCCACGACATCACGGCCGATCGCTCCCCGCTCGTGCATCGCAGCGACCCTGCCCGGATCCGCAACTTCCGCGTCCCCAAGGCCAACCTCGAGGGCGTCTACGGCACAGGCCCGGTCGGCTCGCCGTACCTGTACCGCAAGGACGATCCCGCGAAGCTGCTCCTCTCGCCGTCGGGATGCGACGTGCCGCGCAACCACGAGGGCATCGCCCTGATCGGCGATCCGCGCAACGACGTGCATCTGTTCGTCAGCCAGATCGTGGTGGCATTCATCATCCTCCACAACCGGCTGATCGATCGCCTGCGCGACGAAGGCACCGGCGAGCAGGAGGTGTTCGAGGAGGCGCGGCGGGCGGCCACCTGGCATTACCAGCACGTGATCCTGCGCGAGTTCCTGCCGGTCGTCATCGGCGCGCGACGACCGCCGATCTCCTCGACGACGGCCCGCAGCTGTATCGCGCCGACGGGGATCGCTACATCCCCTTCGAGTTCGCCGATGCCGCCTACCGGTACGGTCACGCACAGATTCGCGATCGCTACCAGGTCAATGCGCACTTCGGCCCGTGCCCGCTGTTCCCCGATCTGATGGGCTCCGGCCCGGTCGCGCCCGAGCACACGGTCGACTGGCCCCTGCAGATCGACGTCGAGGGCCACGCGGCGGCGCAGCGCGCGAAGCGGATCGACCCGCGGCTCCCTGCCTCGCTGATCTCTTTGCCGACCCTGATCTCCGGGTCCCAGCCGGGGACCGACTACGCGTCGCTGGCCAACCGCGACCTGCAGCGTGGCCAGGCCGTCGGGCTCGCGTCGGGCGAAGCCGTCGCGCAGCGCCTCGGGGTGCCCGCGCTGAGCGCCGCGGAGGTCGGCCTCGCCGAGCACGGTTGGGTCGGCGAGACGCCGCTGTGGTTCTACATCCTCAAGGAGGCCGAGGTCCTGCACGACGGCGACCGGCTGGGTCCGGTCGGCGGGCGGATCGTCGGTGAGGTCCTGGTGGGCATCATCGACGGCGACCCCGAGTCCTTCCGGGCGGTCGACCCCGGCTGGTCGCCCACCCTGCCGGGCCGGCGCGACGGAGCCTTCGGCCTCGCCGACATCCTGGCGCCGGTCGACTGAGGCCCCGGCTACGGCGTCCCGACTGGCGTGCGGATGGCTGCGGCTATCAGCGCTACGGCCCCGGGGAGCACGAACAAGCCGATCGTGAAGCCGGTCACGACGGCGAAGAACGCGAGAAACGACGCCGCCGCGATCCCACAGGTCCTCGCCCATCCGCGGTTGGTCCGGCATGCCGCACTCAGCAGCACCCAGACGAGGATTGACGCGACGAGCGGGAGAGCGACGGCGACTCGAACGGTCGTCTCGGGATTGGCCTCGAGGATCGTTTGACCATCCGAGTACACGGACGCCGTCAACGCCCAGACCGTGAAGCCGGCGGCCCATACCACCGCGCCTGTCGCCAACGCGAACGCGAGCCGACCACGGTGAGCACGAGTCGCCACGGCGGAATCGTACGGGGTGAGAAGATCACGAGCACATCCGCGGAGGAGGAGAGCGATGTACGACTATGTGATCGTGGGCGCCGGATCCGCTGGCTGCGTGCTGGCCAACCGCTTGAGCGAGGACGCGGATGTGCGGGTGCTGTTGGTGGAGGCCGGGCCTCCCGACACCGCTGATTTCATCCACATCCCCGCGGCCTTCAGCGCGCTGTTCCGCACCCAGCACGACTGGGACCACATGACCGGCTGGGAGCCTGGCGCCCACAACCGGCGGATCTACCTCCCGCGCGGGCGCATGTTGGGCGGCTCGTCTTCGCTCAACGCGATGATCTACATGCGCGGCAACCCGCTGGACTACGACGCATGGCGCGACGCCGGCTGCACGGGTTGGGGCTGGGACGATCTGCTGCCGTACTTCAAGCGCGCCGAGGACAACGAGCGCGGGGAGAGCGAGTTCCACGGCGCCGGCGGGCCGCTGCCGGTCAGCGAAGCCCGCGCGCGCAGCGTGATGTGCCAGGCGTTCCTCGAGGCCGCCGACGCGATGGGCCTGCCCGCCAACGACGACTTCAACGACGGCGAGCAGGACGGCTACGGCTGGTACCAGGTGACCCAGCGCGACGGGCGGCGCGCGAGCACCGCCGTCGCCTACCTGCACCCCGTGATGGAACGCCCGAACCTGACCGTGGAGACGCACGCACACGTCCTGAAGATCGCCTTCGACGGCACGCGCGCGAGCGGCATCGTCGCGCAGAGGGCTGGCGAGCTGCTCGAGTTCCGGGCCGAGCGCGAGGTGCTCGTCTGCGGCGGCGCCTACAACTCGCCGCAGCTGCTGACGCTGTCGGGCATCGGGCGTCCCGAGGAGCTCGAGCTGCTGCAGATCCCGCTCGTGGCCGAGTCGCGCGAGGTCGGCATGAATCTCCAGGACCACCCGACCGCGGGCGTGACCTACTTCACCGAAGACGAGTGCTCGCTCAAGGACGCGCTCAACGAGGCCAACCTGGCCCAGTGGATGCAGGGTCAGGGGCCGCTGACCTCCAACATCGGCGAGAACGGCGGCTTCGTGCGCACGCGCGACGCGCTGCCCGCTCCCGACGTGCAGTTCCACATGGTCCCGGTCGTCTTCGAGCAGGAGGGCCTGCTCGGCCCGCCGGCGCACGGGTTCACCCTCTCGGCCTGCGTGCTCAAGCCGCAGTCGCGCGGGATGGTCGCGGTCACGACGCCGGACCCGACAGCGAAGCCGTTCATCGTCCACGGTTACTACACCGACCCGGAGGACGTGCGCTCCGGCGTGGCGGGGATGCGCATGGTGATGGACTTCGTGCGCCAGGCGCCGCTGTCGCGCTACGCGGAGACGCCGAACGTGGCCCCCGAGTCCGACGACGACGCTGAGCTCGAGCGCCACATGCGCCAGACCTGCCAGACGATCTATCACCCGACCAGCACTTGCTCGATGGGCGCCGAGGAAACCTCGGTCGTCGACCAGGAGCTGCGCGTGCGTGGCGTCGAAGCCCTGCGCGTGGTCGACGCGTCGGTGATGCCCAGCGTGCCGCGCGGGAACACCAATGCGCCGGTGATCGCGATCGCCGAGCGCGCCGCGGACCTCATCCGCGGGCGCGCGACGGTGAGCGCCAGCGCGGACCGAGTGACGGCTCCATCCGCTTGAGCCGCACTGCGATAGGCCGCTACGCTCCGATCGCGGACTGGCTGCCGCGCTACGACCGCAGCATGCTCCGCGGCGACGTCCTCGCCGGGATCGCCGTCGCGGCGATGATCGTCCCGAAGGACCTGGGGTACGCCGGCATCGCGGGCATACCGGTGCAGAACGGGCTGTACGCCGCGGCGGCGGGGGCGATCGCCTACGCGCTGTTCTGCACGTCGCGCCACATCTCGACAGGGCCGAGCTCGTCGCTCGCCGCCGTCGCCGGCGGCGCCGTGCTCGTTGGTGGGAGTCGCGGCGCTGGCGGTCATCCTCGGCCTGCGCTTTTCGGCGCCCCGGGTGCCGGGCGCGCTCGTACTCGTCGTGGGCGGGCTCCTCGCGACACCGTTGTTCAACCTCGACGCCCACGGCGTCGCGCTCGTCGGCGACGTGCCCCGCGGCCTGCCGGTCTCGACGAGCCTGTCCGCCAGCTCGCTCAACGAGTCGGCCGGCGCCCGCACGCCGCTCGCGTCGCTCGTGACCGGCGGCCTCGTCCTCCTGACCGTCCGGATGAGCCTGGCGCGGGTGAAGCCCGCGGTGGCCCAGGTCCTCGCGAGCGACGGAGTCCTGGATCGCCTCGGGCCGGACCGGGTCCACGGAAGCCTCCCCCTCGCCGTCGACCCGCTGCTGGCAGCCGACGACGGCCGCTGACCCTCACCCGACCGGCGCGCCGAGGCCGAACCGGGCCGCGATCAGCCCGTGCCGGAGGCCGCGGTCGCTCACGAGGAGCGAGTCGCAACCGAGCTTCGTCAACACCGCGCGCACGACGCAGGCCCCCGCGAGGATCACCTCGGCGCGGTTGGGCTGCAGCCCGACGATCGCACGCCGCTCCTCGGCGGTCCGCGTGCGGTACAGCTCGATCTGCCGGTCGATCGCGTCCCGGTAGAGCCGGGTGCCCTGCACGGCGTCCGGGTCGTACACGGCGAGGCCGAGCTCGACGGCGGCAAGGTTCGTCACCGCGCCGCCCATCCCGACGAGCACCTCAGGCGAGGGGCGGCCGCCGAGGCGGTCGAGCTCGGAGGCGATCCGCTCGTGCGTGTCGCGGAGCGCGTCCTCGGACACGGCGCCGTCGAGCCCGTAACGCTCCGTCAGACGGACCGCGCCGACCGGCACGCTGAACTGCTCCGCGACGACCACGCCGTCGCCGAACGTGAACTGCGAGCTGCCCCCGCCAGTGTCGAAGACCACGAGCGGCCCGCGGGCGAGGCCGAGGCCCGACGTGGCTGCCAGGTAGGCAAGGCGGCCCTCACCCTCGCCGGGAATGATCTCGATCCGGATGCCGGACCGTGTCTCAACCGCCGTGACGAACTCGGCGGCGTTCGCCGCGGCGCGCAGCCCGGCCGTACCCACCGCCACGATCGTGGCGGCGTCGGCAGAGCGCGCTTCCTCGGCCAGGGTCGCGATCGCGTCGCGGGTCCGCGCCATCGGATCCGGCCCGAGCACGCCGGTCGCGTCGAGGCCCTCGCCGAGGCGACTCACGATCGCGCGGTCGATGACGGGACTCCACGTTCCGTCGGCGCAGCGCTCACCGACGTGCATCTTGACCGAGTTGGTGCCGACGTCGATCACCGCGTGCCGGACCTTCCCGAAGCCGACCAGCGCCTTCAGCCCGCGGGCCATGCACACGTTCGCGCGCGTCGCGAGGCCCGCCGAGCGCAGGACCGCCAGCACGCGCGCGGAATCTGGGGATTCGACAGCGACCGACCACGCCGAGCGCTGGCCGGCTCGGATCTCGCTGACCTCGGCCATGCAGCCGCCGACCGTGTAGCGGGTGCGTCGCTTGTGCACCTCGACGGCGAGCAGCGCATCGATCGGCGCGACCGCGTCGAGGAGCGCCTCGACGGTATAGGCCTCGCGCTCAAGCGCCGGCGCGGCCGCATGCAGCCGGGCGAGCGCGGCGCCGACCTCGTCGCGCGGAACGGGGAAGCCGCACTTGGCGACCGGCACCCACTGCTCCAGCCCGTCGGCGTCGATGGCCAGCAGGCCCTTGATGTCCAGAACGTCGTCGCGAACCTTCACCGACGGATCGGCGTCCAACGAGAGCAGGTAGATCTCGTCGCTCTCCTCGACGCGCTCGACGGCGCCGAAGGCCTCTTCGGCGGCGCCGAAGTCCTGACCGAAGGTCCGCCATTCCCATCGTGGGACGATCTGCGCCGGCAACCGGACCTCCTCCGCGGGTTCACGGCGAGCCTACACGGCGTTCGGATACCTTCACCGGCATGAGGGTCTTCTTGGCCGGCGCGACGGGCGTGATCGGCAGCCCGCTCGTGCCGCAGCTATTGGAGGCCGGACACGAGGTGACGGCGATGACCCGCTCGGTGCTGCGTGCCGCTCAGCTGGAGGCGGTGGGTGCTGACCCGGTCGTGTGCGACGCGTTCGACGTCGACGGGGTGCGAGCCGCGATGGCAGCCGCCCCGCCCGAAGCGGTGATCCACCAGCTCACCGCGTTGCCGGCGCGGCTCGACTGGGGATCTCCCAACGTGTTCGACGCGAACAACCGCGTGCGAACCGAGGGGACCCGGATCCTCCTCGCTGCAGCCCTCGCCACCGGCGCGAGCCGCGTCGTGGCGCAGAGCATCGCGTTCGCCTACGCGCCCACGGGCGACCTCGTCAAAGAGGAGGACGCGCCGCTGTTCACCGACGCACCGCCGCCACTCGGCGGCGCGGTCGCGGCGATCGTCGAGCACGAGCAGCGCGTCACCGGCGCAGCGGGCATCGATGGTTTCGTCCTGCGCTACGGCATGCTCTACGGCCCCGGCACGGCTCACGACCGGCTCGGCTTCACGGCGGCCGACATCGTCGCGGGTCGCATGCCGCTCGTCGAGGGCGCCACCGGCATGTACAGCTGGGTGCACGTCGACGACGCGGCGTCGGCGGCCGTCGCGGCGCTCGAACGGGGCGCGCCCGGGATCTACAACGTCGTCGACGACGAGCCGGCGTCGCAGCCGGAGTGGCTGCCGGTCCTTGCGCAGGCGCTGCGCGCCGATCCTCCCACGGCGGCGAAGATGCCGCCGGAGGCACCGGAGATGTGGCTGCGCGGCGCCTCCAACGCGAAGGCCAGGCGCGAGCTCGGATGGCGGCCCCGGTACGCGAGCTGGCGCGAAGGCTTCGCCGCCAGCCTCGCGTGAACGCTCATTCCCGAAGCGAGCCGACGTGCTCCGCGAAGCGAGCCATCGCGTCCCAGAACAGCAACGGCCCCCAGCTCACCCGGGCCACGCCCAGCGCCGCCAACTCGGCCAGAGGCGGCGCCTGCGGCAGAGCCACCACGTTGACCGGGCCGCGGACTTCCGACATGAAGCGGCGCAGCGCCTCCGCCTCGCACAGGCCGATCGGGTACACGCAGTCCGCGCCGGCCTCGAGGTAGGCATTCGCCCGTCGCAGCGCCTCGGGAACGAGCTCCGGTTGCGTGTCGAGGCCGGCGCCCGCGAGCATGGGTCCGAAGAAGACGTCGACCCGCGCATTGATCACAAGCGGGTAGCCCTCTTCCGACGCGGCTTCGCGGACCGCTCCGAGCCACTCCGTCTGCGGCTCGGCATCACGCAGTCCGTGGGCGGCGTGATCGGTGTCCTCGAGGTTGCAGCCCGCGGCCCCGGCGCTCCGGAGCGCAGTGACCAACTCCGCGGGCTCCATGCCGTAGCCGGCCTCGGCGTCAACGGTCACGGGCGCCTCGACGCCGTTGGCGATCCGCGCGGCCGCAGCGAGCATGTCGGCCGCCGGTGCCTCGTGGTCGTCATAACCGAGTGCCGCGGCCACGGCCACGCTGCCCGTCGCGACGACGGGAAACCCGGCCGCGACCACCGCTCTCGCCGTGGCCACGTCCCAGACATTCGGAAGCAGGAGCGGATCGCCGGGGCGATGCAGCGACCGCAGCAGATCACACCGGCTCTGGATGTCGGCTGAAGGGCTCATCAGACGAGCCTACGCCGCGCTGGCACGCGATAATGCGCCGCCAACCATGCTCGACCCCCACCTGCCATCGTCGGGGTTGCTCAACCGCGACAGCGAGCGGGAGGAGCTGGAACGACTCGTCGCGGGCGTGCGCGCGGGCCAGAGCCGTGTGCTGGTCCTCCGCGGCGAGGCGGGCGTCGGCAAGACCGCCCTGCTGCGACACCTGTCCGGAACCGCGACGGGATGCCGGATCGCCCGGGCCGCAGGCGTCGAATCCGAGATGGAGCTCGCCTTCGCCGGCCTCCACGCGCTGTGCGCGCCGATGCTGGGAGGCCTGGAGCGGCTGCCCGGCCCACAGCGCGACGCGCTGAGCACTGCGTTCGGCCTGAGCGCCGGACCGCCGCCAGACCGCTTCCTCGTCGGACTGGCGGTGCTGAGCCTGCTGGCCGACGCCGCCGAGGAGCAGCCGCTCGTGTGCATCGTCGACGACGCGCACTGGCTCGACCGCGTGTCCGCGCAGACGCTCGCGTTCGTCGCGCGCCGGCTCTTGGCGGAGCGGATCGGACTGGTGTTCGCGCGGCGCGAGTCCAACAACGCGCATGTGCTCGAGGGATTACCGGAATTGGTCGTGGACGGCCTCGCGGACTCCGACGCTTGGGCGTTGCTGGAGTCGAGTGTCCCGGGGCCGGTCGACGCGCGCGTACGCCGCAGGATCCTCGACGAGACGCGCGGCAACCCGCTGGCGCTGATCGAGCTGCCGCGCGGATTGACGCCGGCGGAGCTCGCGGGCGGATTCAGGCTCCTGGACGGGCGCCCGCTGGCGGGGCGCATCGAGCAGTCCTTCGTCGAGCGCGTCCGGACCCTCCCGCGCGACACGCAACTGCTCCTCCTGACGGCAGCGGCGGAGCCGTTGGGCGATCTCGGCCTGCTGTGGCGCGCCGTCGAGCGTCTCGGGATCGGCGCCGAGGCCGCACGGCCGGCCGAGGCCGGCCGGTTGATCGAGCTCGGCATGCGCGTCCGCTTCACGCATCCGCTCGTCCGCTCCGCCGTCTACCGCGCATCGGACCCTGGTGACCGCCGCGACGTGCACCTCGCGCTCGCCGACGCGACCGACCCGGTTCTCGATCCCGACCGTCGCGCGTGGCACCGCGCGCACGCGGCCGCGACGCCGGACGAGGCCGTGGCCGCGGAGATGGCGCGCTCGGCCGGCCGCGCGCAAGGTCGCGGCGGGCTGGCCGCGGCCGCCGCGTTCCTGCAGCGGGCAGCCGAGCTCACACCGGATCCCGCCATGCGCGTCGAGCGCTCGCTCGCCGCCGCCCAGGCGAAGCTCGACGTCGCCGACGCCGCAGCCGCGGCCGCACTCCTCGCGGTCGCCGAGCTCGGACCGCTCGACGAGCTTCAGCACGCGCGGCTGGAGCGGTTGGGCGCGCAGATCGCGTTCGTCAGCCGGCGCGGGCGCGACGCGCCGCCGCTCCTCCTGGAGGCGGCCAGGCGGCTCGAGCCCCTGGACGCGAAGATGGCTCGCGAGACCTACCTCGAAGCGATGGCGTCGGCGATGTTCGCGGGGCGCCTCGGCAAGGGCGCCGATGAGCGCGAGGTGGCCGAGGCCGCGCGCGAGCCGCAGCGCGCGGACGAGCCGAGTGCCGCCGATGTCCTCCTCGACGCCCTCGTGACGCGGTTCACGGAGGGCTATGCAGCGTCCGTCGCGCCGCTGACTCGCGCGCTGCGCCCGTTCGGCGAGCCCGACGGCGGCGGTGAGGATCGCCGCTGGCTGTGGCTCGCGTGCCGCCTCGCGCAGGACCTTTGGGACGACGAGCTCTGGCACCTGCTCGCAACGCGCGGCGTGCGTCTCGCGCGCGAGACCGGCGCGCTCAACCTGCTCCCGAACGCGCTCAACTATCTCGCCGCCTTCAACGTCCATTCCGGGGCGTTCGCCACCGCCGCGGCGCAGATCGCCGAGGTCGAGGCGATCACGCAGGCGACCGGGCTCCCACCGCTCAAGTTCGGGGTGGGGCTGCTGACCGCGGGGCGCGGCGACCAAGCGTTGATGCAGGCGATCACCGACGTAGAGGTACCGGGTGCGATCGCACGTGGCGAAGGCTCGGCGGTCGGCGGGTGCGCGTGGTTCACCGCGACACTGCACAACGGCCACGGCCGCTATCGCGAGGCGCTCACCGAGGCGCAGCACGCATGCGAGCACGAGGACGTCGTGGTCTACGGCCGGGTCTTGGTCGAGCTGATCGAAGCGGGGGTCCGGAGCGACCGGCCGGACGAGGCCGCCGCCGCGCTCGAGCGCCTGAGCGAACGCACGCGGCCGAGTGGCACCGAATGGGCGCTCGGCATCGAAGCGCGCTGCCGTGCACTCGTGAGCGACGACGAGTCCTTCTACCGCGAGTCGATCGAGCGGCTCGCGCGCAGCCGCGCGGTCTTCGAGCTCGCGCGCAGCCGTCTCGTGTACGGGGAATGGCTCCGCCGGGAGCATCGCCGCACGGACGCGCGCGAGCCCCTGCGCGCCGCCCACGAGAGCTTCAGTCACATGGGGGCGGAAGCGTTCGCCGAGCGTGCTCGCCGCGAGCTCCTCGCCACCGGCGAGACAGTGCGCCGGATCACCGCGGACACGCGCGACGCCCTGACGCCCCAGGAGATCCAGGTCGCCCGGCTGGCCCGCGACGGACAGACCAACCCGGAGATCGGCGCGCAGCTCTTCATCAGCCCGCGGACCGTCGAGTACCACCTGCACAAGGTGTTCCGCAAGCTCGACGTCAGCAGCCGCAAGGAGCTCCGCGACGCGCTCGCGGACACGTCCGGCCAGGCGGTCCTGGGCTCCGTCTGAGCAAAGACAGGGGAGATTCCCCGTTTCGATGCGCGCTGCGCGACCGTAGCTTCGGCGACGCAATGCCGACCTACCTGATCGAGAGCTATCTGCCGCGTTCCCGCTCCGGCGAGCTGCCCGCTGTGGTCAGCCGCCTGCGGCATGCAACGGAGACGCTCACGTCCGAGGGCACGCTCGTGCGCCACCTGCGCTCGACGTTCCTGCCCACCGACGAGCTCTGCCTCCACCTGATGGAGGCAGAGTCTGCCGCGACGGTAGGCGAGGCGAGTCGACGTGCGGCGATCGAGCCTTCGCGAGTGGTACAAGCCCTGGCCGTCGCGCCCACGGATGCACCCGGAGGTGCGCCATGCGGACATCAGTGATCCTCACCGGCCTCGTCGTGAGCGCGGCCGTCGCCGCCGGGTGCGGCGAGAACGCACGGCAGGAGCGGGCGGCGAAGGGGCCGGCCGTCACGCTCGCCGAGCGGGAGGCCCAGCTCGAGCAGGACCCGTACGACCTGGCGTGCGCCGACCTGGCCGACAAGGTGGCGTCTGCGCGCATGACGCGCCAGGTGCAGTTCGCCCTTGCCGACGACGCCCGCATTCCGGACATGAGCCCGCTGCGCGCGTCCCAGAGCATCTTTTTCGCCATCACGGAGATCTGCAAGGACAAGCCGGCGTCGTACAAGCCCGCGCGGCCGGCGATCGCGGGCGTGCGCCGCGGTGAGTTCGTGGCCGACCTCAGCTCGCCCTGATCGGCTGCCACGTTCCGGAGTAGGCTCGGTCTCCACTCCCATGGAGGCCGAGCTCATCGGAAGGGACGAGGAGCTGCAGCGCGTGCAGCAATTCGTCGAGGCCGTTCCAATCGGCGCCCGGGCGTTCCTGATCACGGGCGACGCCGGAGTCGGTAAGACGTCGCTCTGGGAGGCGGCACTGGACCGGGCAGATTCGGCTGGCCTGGAGGCGCTGGTTGCGCGCCCGACCGAGGCGGAGACGAGCTTCGCCCACGCGGCGCTCGGCGACCTGCTCGGCGCTCATCGTGAGCTGCTGGCGGATCTGCCGCGTCCGCAGCGCCGTGCGCTCGAGGTCGCGCTTCTGATGGCCGACCGCGGCGAGCCGCCGGACCGCCAGACCGTCGCACTGGCCACGCTTTCCGCGCTCCGTACGCTCGCGCGTACGTCGCCGCTCGTCGTCGCCGTCGATGACGTGCAGTGGCTCGACCGGCCGAGTTCGGCGGTGCTCGCCTTCGCGGCGCGGCGCCTGACCGACGAGCCGATCGGGCTCCTGATCGCCGAACGCACGGCGGGTACGGCTCCCGCGCCGCTCGGCCTCGATCGGCTGCCGGCGGCCGAAAGGCTCGAGCGGCTCGACCTGACACCGCTCAGTCTCGGCGCCGTCCAGCGACTGCTGCAGCGGCGGCTCGGCTGGGTGCCCTCGCGTCCCGTGCTCCATCACGTGCACGAGCTTTCAGGCGGAAATCCGTTCTTCGCGCTCGAGCTCGGGCGTGCGGTACAGGCCGGTTCGCTGCACCTGGAACCCGGTGAGCGGTTGCCGGTGACGCTCGACGCCCTCGTCGGCGCCCGCCTCAACAGCCTACCGACCGCCGCGCGACGCGGCCTCGCTGTCGCGGCGTCGATGGCCCAGCCGACGCTGCAGGTCGTGACCGCGGTGGCCGGTGACAACGCCTTGGCCGATGCCGAGCGTGCCCAGATCGTCGACATCCACGAGGGCATCGTGCGCTTCGCCCACCCGCTGCTCGCCTCGGGCGCCTACGCCGCGATCGACCCGGCGGCCCGGCGCGCGATGCACGCGGCGGTCGCCGAGCGCGTCGGCGAGCCGGAGGAGCGAGCACGGCACCTCGCGCTCGCCGCGACCGGCCCGGACGAGGCCGTCGCCGGCGCCCTCGAAGACGCAGCCCGACGCGCCGAAGCGCGGGGCGCCCCGGCGGCCGCGGCCGACCTGCTGGAGCGGGCCCTCCGCCTGACCCCGAACGGCCACACCGCCGAGGCCCGTCGCAGAACCATCGACGCCGCCTTCTGCGTGTTCCAGTCCGGCGACACCCGGCGGTCGCGCGAGATGCTCGACAAGCTCGTCGATGCGTCCGAGCGCGGCCCGGCTCGGGCGCAAGCCCTCGTGCAGTTGGCGCTGGTGCGCGGCTTCGACGACGACCTGCGCGCGGCTGACGCGCTCCTGCGCCAGGCGATCGCGGAAGCCCAGGGCGCCGACGAGCTGCTGGCCGAGGCGCACAACGAGCTCGCCGGGATCCTTTTCCGCCTCCGCGAGCGGCTGTGCGAGGCCGTCGACCACGCTAAGGCAGCCTCAGGCTCGGGGCGAGTCGGGACCACGACCGCTGCGCTCGGGTCTCGCCTGCTGGCCGAAGCGGCGCTCGGCGACCCGGAGGCGCACTCCACACTCCGTCGCGCGCTGGAACTGGACGCGCGGTTCCGCCCACGCCGGGCGATCACGCGGCCGCTGTTCCAGGTGGCGTTCACGTGGCTCTGGTGGGATGAGCTGGAGCGCGCGCACGCCGCATTCGAGACGTTGCGCGTGCAGACCCTCGAGATCGGCGACGAGAGCTCGCTTGCGTACGTGCTGGTCATGGGCGCGCAGATCGAATGCGTGCGCGGCAACCTGCAGAGCGCGATCCGGTACGCGGACGAGGGCTACACGCTGACCGAGCAGACGGGCCAGGCGACCGTCGGCGGCTACCTTCTCGCGCTCCGGGCGCTCGCCGACGCGATCGGGGGTGACGTCGATGCGGGCCGCGGGCGCGCTGCGCGTGCACTCGAGATCGCGGCTCGCACGAACGGCCGGCCCGCCGAGCACTTCGCGCGTGCCGCCCTCGGACTGCTCGAGCAATCGGTAGGCCGCCCGGCCGAGGTCGTTCGCGCCCTGGGTCCACTCGTGGACTTCCTGCGCGCGGAGCAGATCGCCGAGCCGGGCACGGCGCGCGTCGTCCCGGACCAGGTCGAGGCGCTGATCGCGATCGGCGAGTTGGCGGCGGCCGAGGAGCTGCTCGGGTGGTTTGCGGCGAACGCCCGGCGGCTGGACCGCACATCTGCGCTGGCCGCAGCGGCACGCTGCCGCGGGCTGCTCGCGGGCGCGCGCGGGAACGTGGACACCGCCGTCCGCGAGCTGCAGGGCGCACTCGCGATGCACGAGGGCGTCGCCATCCCGCTCGACCTGGCCCGCACGCGGCTCGCCTACGGCTCGGCCCTGCGCCGGTCACGGCAGAAGGCGGGCGCGCGCAAGGCGCTCGAGGCCGCCTACGACGGGTTCGCCGGACTCGGAGCATCCGTGTGGGCCGCGCGAGCCGAGGCCGAGCTCGCGCGAGTCGGCGGCCGGCCACCGTCCTCGGGGGCGCTGACACCGACCGAGCGGCGGGTGGCCGAGCTGGTCGCCCAAGGGCTCCAGACCAAGCAGGTCGCCGGCCGGCTCTTCGTGTCGCCGAAGACCGTGGAAGGCCATCTCACACGCATCTACGGCAAGCTCGGCGTAGGCTCACGCACCGAGCTCACCCGGCGCTTGGACAGTGACGACCCGCCCTAGCGGGTGCCGGTGATCGAGTCGAGCTCGATCAGGCGAACCGCTTGACGAACGCGAGCGCGGTGTCGGCGACCTCGCGCCAGCCGCTGTCGATCGTGAGGGCGTGCCCGCGGTTCTCGATCTCGACGACCTCGGTGACGCCTGCGTTGTCCTTCTGCTGTTTGTAGGCCGCGTTGGCGAGCGCCCAGGGGACGGTGTGGTCCTTCTCGCCGGAGATGACCAGCAACGGTCCCCGGTCGGGGTTGTCGGTGTCGACCTTCACCTCTGTCCACGGGTTGAGGTTCGCCGTTGCTGCCTGGAAGAGCGGGCGGCCGGGCGCCGGGACCGCGAACGTCTCGTAGAGCTCCTTCGCCTCGTCCTCGCCGACCGCGTTCGCGAACGCATAGCGGAACTGGTCGTAGGTCAGCGGGATCGCGCGGTTGCGGTTGGCGGGGTTGCCGAGCACGGGCGATCCCGCCTTGAGCGCAGAGATCGGGAGCGGCAGCACGCCGCGGAAGGGCGCAGGGTCGATCGCCACCGCCGCAACGGAGAGCCCGCGGCCGGCGACGATCTGCGCGAGCAGGCCGCCGAACGAGTGTCCGATCACCGCCGGCTTGCGGTGGCGACGCGGTCCTGGCGACCGTCCAACGCTTCCTCGACAACGACGGCAATGCCGAGACCACCGCCCGCGACGTCGGCGTCCACGTCAACACCATCCGCCACCGGCTCAGCCGCTTCGAAGAGGCCACCGGCCGGTCGCTCCGCAAGACCGAGACGCTCGCCGATACGTGGTGGGCCTTTCAGCGCCGTCGCCTGAGTTGACAGGCGCGCTCAAGTCGCGCCTGCCGCTTGTCGATTGCACCTGAAATGGCACAGGGCGGACGACTCCTTCCTCGACAGCTCGCGCGGCGGCTGTGGCCGTTCGCGACGGTCGCGTGGTTCGGTGTGCTCCTCCTGCCGATGCCGGGCCATCCGATCGACGCCGGCTGGTACGCCGTCGGCACTGCGCTCACGGCGGCGGTGACGTTGAGCGTGATCTGGGCGCCATGGCACCGCGCGCCCGTGGCGTCGCGCCTGCTGCCGGCGCTCGCCTACCTCGTAGCCGTCGGGTCGCTGCGCCACGCCGCAGGCGGCAACGCGAGCGGCGTCGGCTCACTCGTCCTCTTGCCGGTCCTCTGGGTTGCGCTCTACGGCACGCGCCGTGAGCTCGTCGTCGTCCTGACCGGCGTCGCGCTCACGTTCGCGATCCCGCTCCTCGTGGTCGGAGCCCCCGACTACCCGGCCTCTGGCTGGCGCGGCGGCTTCTTCACCACGTTGCTCGCGACGATGATCGGCACGACCGTTCAGCGCCTGATCACGCGTGTACGCGCCCAGGCCGCCACCGCACGCGCCGCCGAGCGCGAGCGCGAGCGACTGTTCGCCCAGGTCGAGCAACTCGCGCGGACCGACCCGCTCACCGGCGTCGGCAACCGGCGCGCATGGGCAGACGCAGTCGAGCGCGCCTTGGCGAACGCGGCCCGCCGCGAAACTCCCGTCACGCTCGCACTGCTCGACCTGGATGGGTTCAAGACGCTCAACGACACCGCCGGACATCACGCCGGAGACATCGCGCTGCAGGAATGTGCGCACGCATGGACCGCGGAGCTGCGCGCCGGCGACACCATCGCCCGCCTCGGCGGCGACGAGTTCGGTGTTCTGTTCCCGGACTGCGACGCGGCCGAAGCCGAGCGAGTCGTCAGCCGCCTGCGCGACGCCACGGCGGGTCGCCTCAGCTGCTCCGCCGGTCTCGCCGAATGGGACGGGGCCGAGTCAAGCGACGAGTGGCAGCGGCGCGCCGACGCCGCGCTCTACGCCGCGAAGCACCGCAACCTCGACCGTCCCACGCAATCCGTGTAACTGCGGCGCCGAGGTGCGGTTCGCTCGACGCTGATCTGCTGACCTAGTTCTCCGCCGTCAGGACGGCCTGGATCAGCCGCGTCCGGTTCTCGGCGAGGTTGCGCACGAGGTTTGCCGCCTTGACCCGAAAGTCCGGAACGAACACGTGGAGTCCGAGCGGCGGTGGATCGCCGGCGAGGAAGTCGCGCATGGCCTTCGGCGCGGGTCCGGTCAGGTCGTTCCAGTGCGTGGTCGCGAAGCCGGCCTCGCCGAGCAGCTCGGCGAGCCGTTCGGGGGTGACGAGATGGCTCTGATCGGGCGATGTCGCCCACGGGACCGGGAAATGAACCGGTCCGCCGGAACCGGCGGTCACGTCCCACAACGCGAGGCGACCGCCGGGCGCAAGAACGCGACGTGCCTCGGCGTAGAGCCGGCGCTTGTCGGCGACGTTCATCTGGACGTGCTGGCTGAACACGACGTCGAAGGACCCGTCCTCGAATGGGAGCTCCGTGACGTCGGCAGTCATGACCTCGATCAGGTCGCCCAGCCCGACGGCGTCGTTCAGCCACGCCGCGACGCCGCAGTATTCGGACGTCAGGTCGACCGCGGTGACACGGGCGCCCCGCTCGGCGGCGATCAACCGGGCGGTCCCGCCGATTCCGGTGCCGGCATCGAGGACATGGTCGCCGGCGCCGACCTGCGCGAGGTCGACCAGCGCGGCGGTGGCGAGGCGGCCGAGGCTGTGGAAGTCCTCGAGCATCGCAAGCTCGGACGGTCCGATCGCGTGGATGTCCCTGCCGGCGGCCGTCAAGGCCCGTTCGATATCGGAGCGCGCCCGGCCGGTGGAGTAGAGCTGTTCGATCGTGGTTCTCATGCTTCGATTCCCTCGAGGCGTTGTGGACACTGTCCACAATAGCTCGCCATGTGGACGCTGTCCACTAAGATTGCGGCACGAATGTCGACCCGGCGCACAGGACCTCGCCCCCGCGGCGCCGTCCGCTCCGCGCTCGTCAACGCCGGCCTCGCGCTGGCGCGGTCGGGAGGCCCGGACGCGGTCGTGCTGCGCGAGGTCACGCGCATGGTCGGCGTCGTCCCCAACACCGCCTACCGGCATTTCCGGGACCGCGACGCGCTCCTCGCGGCGGTCCGCGACGAGGCGGTCAGCGAGCTCGCGGGACGCATGGCCGCCGACATGAGCGAGGTGCGCGCCGGGCCGCACACACCGACGGGCGCCCGACTCCGCCTCCGAGGCGTCGGCCATGCCTATCTCGAGTTCGCCCGCACCGAACCAGGGCTCTTCGACACCGCGTTCGCACTCGCCGATCACCCTGGAGGTCGTGAAACCGACGCGACGACGCCGCTCGACCTTCTGCAGGCGAGCCTCGACAACCTCGTCAACGCCGGAATCCTCGAGTCCGCTCGTCGCCCGAACATCGAGTACCCGATCTGGGCCGGCGTCCACGGACTCGCGGTCCTCCTCCGGGGACCCCTGCGGTCACTGCCCGAGCGCGAGAAGCTGCGCCTCGAAGACCAGATGCTCGCGTTCATCGGCGCGGCCGTGAGCTGAGCGCGTCAGGTCAGCCCGTCACGGATGACGCCCGAGCCCGCGAAGCACGGCGTCGGCGTCGCGGTGGATCGCCCGGAGCCCGATGCCCACCAGGTCGAGGTCCTCGGTGGGCACCGCGCGCACGGCCGCCCGGTTCTCGGTGTCGTTGCCGGTCGAGAACATCTCCATCGTGTAGATCGCGAGCGGCACGCCGCGACTCGCCGCCCTCGCCCGCGCGCGTTGCAGCTGATCCGCTGACGCTTCGTAGACGAGCAGAGGCTGAACGAGCAGCGGCAGGTACGCGACGCCATCGGCATCCTCGTACGCGTCCCCGATGGCTTCGGCCTCGGCCGCACCGATGAGTCCGCTGACGAGGAACGCGGTCATGTTAAGTCGCTGCCACGCCACGAGATCGTCACGTACGACGACGGCCGCCTTGGTGGAGAAATCAGTGACTGCCATTCCCACACGTCTCGACTTCGACGAGCTCGGAGCGGACCCGCGCACTGCACGCCGCCGGCGTGATCTCCGGCTACCACGCGTCAATTGCGATGGATGCGCTCGGGCGCCATGTGCAAGCACTGATCGCGGTCACGGTCCGCCCGCCGACCCGTCAACACATCGAAGGCTTCCGCAACTGGGCGGCCGGCCTACCCGAGGTCTTGAGCGTCTTCGTCGTTGCCGGGGGAAGCGATTTCCTCCTGCACGTCGGTGTACCGCACACCGAATCGCTCTACGCCTTCGTGATCGATCGCTTGACGGAGCGGCCCGAGGTGGCAGACGTCAACACGTCGGTGGTCTACGAGCACCTCCGGCGAGCCGTGCTCGAGCCGCTGGGCCATCCGTAGGTCGCCGAAGCACGCCGAACACCTCACAGCGCGACCTGGTTCGACTCGCCGTTCTGGTGTGCGGCGACCGTCCCTGCGCGAAGTGCTCCAAGCCCGTCAAGGGCGTCCAAGACTCTCGCAACCCCGACCCGACGCGCGGCTTCTCGCGCTCAGCCCCTTCGGACACTGAGCCGCGGCTCGCGACGTGAGGTGTCCGGCGTCGAAGCGGTCTCTGCGAATGATCGCGAGCCGCGTTCCTACGCAAATCTTACGGGCCGCGGGCACGGTAATCGGCGATGAGCACCGAAGACACCGAGCCGCCGCGGGCGCGCCTCGACGCCGGGCGGGCACGAATACGAGACACCGCGCTTCGCCGCACGAAGGTCCTGATCGCCGGCATCGCCGCAGCCGCGGTGGCGCTCTCAGGGCTGTTCTCGGTTGTCGCAGCGCAGGCGTTCAAAGGGCACCAGCAAGCCGGCACGACAGCGGCGCGGACGGATGACGGCGGCGCTCCGGCGGCGCCGTCGACCACCGATGATCCGGCGCCGCTGCAGCCGCCTGAACAGCCGCCCGCCGCTTCGAACCCCCAGCCTTCCGACGCAGCGCCGCAGCCGCAGGTCTCCGGCGGGTCGTGACCACCGACGTCAGCACGTCGAGCTGGCAGGCGCTCGGCACGACCGCGGCCATCGTGGTTGTGGGAGCCCGCGCGCACGATCGCGCGCGCCACGCGGTCGAGGCGGAGCTGGCGGACATCGACGCGGCGTGCAGCCGGTTCCGCGACGACTCTGAGCTGGCTGCCGTGAACGCCGCTCGGGGACGGTGGGTCCGGGTCTCGGCGGTATTCCTGGATGCGCTCGAGGTCGCGCTGCGTGCCGCGGCGCTGACCGAGGGGCGCGTCGATCCGACGGTCGGCGGGGCGCTCGTGCTCGCAGGCTACGATCGCGACTTCGCCGGCCTGAGCGCTGCGCCGTTGCGCGGTGTGCGAGCCGCTCACGTCCCGGGCTGGCGGGTCGTCGAGCTCGACCGCGAGGCACGCACCGTGCGCGTCCCCGCGGGCGTCGTTCTCGATCTCGGCGCGACCGCCAAGGCGCTCGCGGCCGACCGCGCCGCCCAGCGCGCACTGGCTGCCGGACCTGCGACCGGGGTACTCGTGAACCTCGGCGGCGATGTCGCAACGGCGGGCGAACCGCCCCCGGGAGGTTGGCCGCTGCGAGTCGCCGACAGCCATCTCGCCGGACCGAGCGACCCCGGACAGTCGCTGATGCTCGCCTCCGGCGGGCTCTCCACTTCGAGCACCACCGTGCGTCGCTGGCGACGGCGCGGAGGGGACGCGCATCACATCGTGGATCCGCGCACCGGCGCGCCCGCGGCCGAGTACTGGCGCACGGTCTCCGTCGCGGCGGCGACGTGCGTCGACGCCAATATCGCGAGCACCGCCGCCATCGTGCGGGGGCCGTCAGCGCGGTCGTGGCTGACGAGCGCCGGGCTCCCGGCACGCCTCGTACGGGCAGCGGGAGACGTCGAGGTGACCGCCGGCTGGCCGGCAGAGCATGCGGTGACCGCGTGATCGCGGTCGCCGGGCCCTCAGCCCTGTGGTACCTCACGCGCGGGACCGGGCTCGTCACGCTGCTCCTGCTCACGGCCAGCGTCGTGCTCGGCGTCCTGCAGGTCCAGCGCTGGGGATCGCCGCGGTTCGTCGTCGTCTCGCTGCACCGCGCGATCTCGCTGCTCGTGGTCGCGTTCCTCGTCGTGCACGTGCTCACTGCGGTGCTCGACGGCTATGCGCCGATCCGCCTTGTCGACGCCGTCCTCCCGTTCGCGGGGAGCTATCGCCCGATCTGGCTCGGCCTGGGCGCCCTCGCACTCGACATGATCGTCGCGCTCACGGTCACGAGCCTGCTCCGCCGCCACCTCGGACTGGCCGCCTGGCGCGCGGTTCACTGGCTCGCCTATGCCTGCTGGCCGGTCGCGCTCGTGCACGGCTGGGGCACGGGCTCGGACACGCGGACGGCGTGGATGCTCACGATCACTCTCGGCTGCGCCGCGGCGGTGCTCGGCGCCGTCGCCTGGAGGCTGGCGAGCGGCTGGTCGGGCGACAACGCGCGCGTCCGCGCCGGCACGATGACCGCGACGGTCATCGTCAGCCTCGTCATCGGCGCGTGGCTGGCGCTCGGCCCGCTGGCTGATGGCTGGGCCCGGCGCTCGGGCACGCCGGCGGCGCTGGTCGCCCCGCGCGCCGCCGTCGGCTCCAGCTTCCAGCGAGCGTTCACGGCCGGCGTTCGGGGCACGGTGCAGCAGCGCAACCGAGCGAACGGGTCGGCCGTCGCCGACCTGCGCTTGGACCTGACGAGCGGTCCTGCTGGCGTGCTCCGCGTGCATATCACCGGGGATCCGGCCGCGGGCGGCGGCGTCACGCTGCGCGGCTCGTCGGTAACGCTCGGGCCGCCGTCGGCGCCCGGCGAGCTCCGGGGTGCCGTCGATGCGTTGCAGGGCTCGTCCGTTCAGGCGCTCGTGCGGTCAAAGGACGGGCGGGCCGTCCGACTGAGGCTGGACCTCACGTTGTCGCAGGACACTGTCGGCGGCACCGTCTCGGGCCGCCCCGTCGCGGTGGAGGGCGGGTGAGCGACGCGACACTTCCGCGCGTGCTCGCCTTCGCGGGCCGCGGCCGCAGCCTCACGTTCGCCGAGCACGTCGCGCTCGCGGGCACCCGCGATCAGGTCGCCCACCGCGGGGATCGGCTGATCGATGCCGTCGCCGCTGCCGGCCTCCGTGGACGTGGGGGCGCGGCGTTCCCGACCGCGGTGAAGATGCGCGCGGTGGCGAGGCAGCGCGGCCGCAGGGCGCTCGTGGTCAACGGCGCGGAGAGCGAGCCGCTCAGTGCCAAGGACCGCACGCTCTTGGAGCTCGCGCCGCACCTCGTCCTCGACGGCGCGCTGCTGGCGGCCGAGGCGATCGGCGCCCGTGACCTCGTCCTGGCCGTCAAGGGCACGGCCTGGGAGGCGCACGCGGCGCTCGATCATGCCCTGAGCGAGCGACGCGACGCCGGCCGCGTTCGGATCCAGAGCCCGTGGCCCTCCTACATCGCCGGCGAGGAGTCGGCGCTCTTGCGCCAGCTGAGCGGCGGTCCGGCGAAACCGACCGTCACACCGCCGCGACCGTTCGAGCGGGGACTCCGAGGGCGTCCGACGCTCGTCGCCAACGTCGAGACGCTCGCGCACCTGGCGCTCATCGCGCGCCGTGGCGCGGCGTGGTTCCGTGAGCTCGGAACGGGCGGTCACTCAGGGTCCACTCTCGTCACGATCGGCGGCGCCGTCGACCGGCCGGGCGTCTACGAGATCGCCCTCGGCGCGCCGATCGCGGAGGTGGTGTCGCACGCGGGCAGCCGGGGCCTGCCGCGCGCCGTGCTCGTCGGCGGCTACTACGGCTCCTGGCTGAGCGCGGGACTGGGTTCGACCACGCTGGACAACGAGGCGTTGCGCACGCATGGCGCGGCACTCGGCGCTGGGATCGTCTTCGCGCTGCCCGCCGACGCGTGTCCGGTCGCCGAGATGACGCGCGTCGTGCGCTGGATGGCCGATCAGAATGCAGGCCAGTGCGGGCCGTGCATATACGGCCTCGATGCGATCGCCGGAGCCGTGGCCTCGGTTGCAGCAGGCGCTGCCGGGCCGGACGTGATCGCTCGGCTCAATCGCTGGAGCAGCCAGGTCGAGGGTCGCGGCGCATGCGGTCACCCGGACGGCGTGGTGCGGTTCCTGCGCAGCGCGCTCACCGTCTTCGCGGACGAGATCCACGATCACCGGCACTACGGGCCGTGCGACGCATGCCACCGGCTGCCTTTCCTGCCGGTTCCCGACACCGAGGCACGGCAAGCGGCATGAAGTCCCGCCTGACCGTCGATCCGATCGCCTGTACCGGCCACGGCGCATGCGCGGAGCTGCTGCCCGAGTGGATCAAGCTCGACGACTGGGGCTACCCGATGCTCGCCGCCGAGCACATCCCAGACCACCTGCTCCCCCATGCGCGACGTGCGGTGGCAGCCTGCCCGACGCTCGCGCTGCGCCTGGCCGCCGAGCGCGAGGCCCGGTGATGAAGCAAGCGCCGGGAATCGCGGGCAACGAGCGGCTGACCAGTGCGACCGGCGCCGTGCTCACGGCGCTGCTCATCGCCGAGGGCCTGACGATCCTGTGGCTTGGCGGCCTGCGAACCGAGCACATGTTCATCGGGCTCGTGCTGATTCCACCGGCCGCGCTGAAGCTCGCGAGCACGGGTTACCGATTCGCGCGTTACTACACGGGCGCACCGACCTACCGCGCGAAGGGACCGCCGCTCCTCGCGCTGCGCCTGCTCGCGCCAGTCCTGGTCGTGACGACGATCCTCGTCTTTGCGTCCGGCGTCGCCCTCCTTGTCATCGGTCACCGGTCCGGCGCACTGCTGGAGCTGCACAAAGTGGCGTTCATCGTCTGGGGCGCATGCTTCGCAGTGCACTTCCTCTGGTACCTGCCGCGCGCCTGGCGCACACTCACGGCCGGCCGGGGCACGTCCCGGCCGGAGCGAGTGCCGGGCTCGCTCCTGCGATGGCTGCTCGTGAGCGCGGCACTCGGCAGCGGCCTGGCGATTGCGGTCGCGCTACTCTCGCTGATCGAGGCCTGGCACGGCGGACACCACGGCTAGCACACTGTGAGGTGCCCGTGCGCGTGCTCATCATCGACGACGACCGTGCGCTCCGCGACGCCCTGCGCCGCACGCTCGGACTGTCCGGGTACGAGATCGACACCGCGGCGAGCGGCGAAGCCGGGCTGCAGCGGATCGCCGAGCAGCGGCCCGACGCGGTGCTGCTCGATGTCGGGCTCCCCGGGCTCGACGGACTCGAGACGTGCCGTCGCCTCCGTGCCGCCGGTGACCGGATCCCGGTGCTGATGCTCACGGCGCGTGACGCGATCGAGGATCGGATCGACGGACTCGACGCCGGTGCGGATGACTATCTCGTCAAGCCCTTCGATGTCGGCGAGCTCAAGGCGCGTCTGCGAGCGCTGCTCCGACGCGTGAATGACGACAGCGCCCCGGCCGAGCTGTCGTTCGACGCGCTGCGGCTGGACCCGGCACGCCATGGGGTGCTCGTCGGCGATCGCTTCGCCGAGCTGACGCGGACCGAGTACCAGCTGCTGGAGCTGCTGATGCGCAATCCCCGCCGCGTGCTCACCCACGACGTCATCTACGACCGGGTCTGGGGCTACGACTTCGGACCGGCGTCGAACGCGCTGCGCGTGTACGTCGGCTACCTACGCCGCAAGCTCGACGAGATCGGCGCGCCACCGCTGATCGGCACGATCCGCGGCGTCGGCTACGTCCTGCGTGAGCCGTGACGCTGCGCCATCGCATCGCGGCGGTCGCCGGTCTCGCGGTCGCCGTGACCGTGGTGGTCGCCGCGGCCGCGATCTTCATCGCCGTCAGCGCGCGTTTGCATGAGCAGATCGACGACGCCCTCCGGTCGCGCGCGCAGGAGCTCGCGACCGCGACCGATCCCGACCACGACGAGAACGACATCTGTCTCCACGCTGGAGGTCCCGGCTATGGCTCCTTCCCCGCACCGCCGAGCGATCACGACGATGCGCGCTTCGGAGGGGCCGAGGGCTACGTGCAGATCGTCTGCGCGGACGGCCGCGTCCTGCGACCGGCGGACACCGCGGCCGCGGAGCTGCCCGCGTCGCAGCGTGCGGTGCGCATCGCGAACGCGGACGCCGGCGAGCAGCTCGTCAGCACCGACGTCTCCGGCACCCACCTGCGGGTCCTCACCCGCGCGCTCGGCTCCGGCCGCGGGGCCGTGCAGGTCGCGCGACCGCTGACGGAGGTCGACCACTCCCTGCGCAACATCCTCATCGTTCTCGCCGTCGTCTCCGCGGCGGGGATCGCGCTCGCGGCCGGACTCGGGGCGCTCGTCGCCCGCGCGGCGCTGGCGCCGATCGAGCGGTTCACGCGCCGAACCGAGGCGATCGCCGGCGACCCGGATGCCGTCACGCGGATCGCGGTCACGGGTGACGACGAGCTTGCACGGCTCGCGCGAAGCTTCAACGCGACGCTCGACGCGCTCGAGCGATCGGTCGAGGCGCAGCGACACCTCGTCGCCGACGCCGGCCACGAGCTGCGCACGCCGATCGCCAGTCTGCGCGCGAACATCCAGACGATCGAGGACCTCGACCGGCTTCCGGTGGACGAGCGCGCCGCGTTGCGAAACGACATCCTCGCCGAGCTCGATGAGCTCACGGCGCTCGTCGGCGACGTGGTCGAGCTCGCGCGCGGGAGCAAGCCGGCCAGCGTGCTGGACGACGTCCGGATCGATCGAATCGTGGCCTCGCTCGTAGAGCGCGCGGAGGGGCGCGGCGGCACCGATGTCACGTTCTCCGCGGAGCTCGAACCGACGATCGTGCGCGGTGAACCGGACCGCGTGCACCGCGCCGTCTCCAACCTGCTCGACAACGCGATCAAGTGGAGCCCTCCAGGAGGTGTCGTCGACCTCACCTTGCACGACGGCACGCTCACCGTCCGCGACCACGGCCCTGGCTTCAGCACCGCCGACCTCCAGCACGTCTTCGAGCGGTTCTATCGCGCTGACGACGCTCGCGGCATGCCCGGCTCCGGCCTGGGTCTCGCGATCGTCCGCCAGGCCGCGGAAGCGCACGGAGGCTGGGCCGAGGCGTCAAACGCCGCCGGCGGGGGTGCGCTCGTCCGCGTGCGTTTCAGCGCGGAGCGAAGCGCGCGCACGTAAAACAACGAAGGGGTCGTGCGGGTTTCTGCGGATGAACGAGCCGCCGGCGCATTCAAAGATGAAGCCACCATGGACGAGACGAATTGGATGCTCAGAGACGAGCAGAACCGCCGGCAGTTCGCGCTCCGGAGGGCCGTCGACGAAATGGCCGCAGAGGCACGAGAACTCGACCACGGCCTTCACGTCTTCGCCACGCGTCTCGTGATCGTCGAAAGCGACCTCGACGACCAGTTGCGCCGTGAGCACTGGGGCCGCGAGCCCGAGCGACTGCCTTCCTGGCGATCGCCGAGCGTCGCCGCCGCGCGGAGCTAGGCGCCGGCGCTGAACTCGAGCTCGTTCCCGAGCGTGCGCTGAATCGACGCGATCGCGCGGAACGCATCGCGGAGGTAGCGGCGGGCGAGCGGGTTCAACGTCCGCGGATCGATGAAGTCGTCTGCTGATACGTAGTCGCAAACGGGCCGTGGACGAATCGACTCCGTAGTCCGTCCGCATGTCGATCAGGGACCGCGCGGATGCCGTACGCGCGCGCGTGAACCAGGCTTGAGCCATGACTTTTCTCTGGTTCGTCATCTGGCTGATCGCCAACGTCGTCGGCGGCCACGAACCGCTTGTCGCCGACCCGGTGAACGCGTGGCTCGGGACGCTGATCCTCGCCGTGGCGCTCGACCTGTCGGCGGTGCACGCGACGCGCGGGGCGGCTCGCGCACGATGAGCTTCCACCATGTGATCGTCGCCTTCGACGGCTCCGATCGCAGTGCCGACGCGCTGGCGCTGGCCCTGCGGCTTCAAGATCCCACGGGTGTGTTGACGCTCGCGTGCGTCGTGCCCGGGCCGCGGTGGCACGTCGGCGCCCACGTCCACCGGCCGGATGCGCCGGTCCCCGACGACTTCGCGGAGATGTTCGCCGAAGCCCGCTCGACGGTCCCGGCCGGCATCCGCGTGCGCGAGCGCGCACCGGTGGCCGCGTCTGCCGCCCGCGGGCTCACCGAGCTCGCCGAGAGCGAGGGAGCCGACCTCATCGTGATCGGCTCGAGTCGCCACGGCGACTCGGGTCACATCAGGCTCGAACGGACGGCCGGGCGCCTCCTCCAGGGCGCTCCGTGTGCCGTCGCGATCGCTCCGGCCGACTTGCGTGACACGGCCGAGTTCCGGCATGTCGGAATCGCCTACGACGACTCGCCCGAGTCGCGTGCCGCGCTCGCTGTCGCGTACGACGTCGCCGCGCGCTGCGGCGCTGCGGTGACCCTCTACTCCGCCGTGGCCGCAATCGATCCCGACCAGGTCGCAGCGCGGCGCCACGCCGAGACGGCTCTCGACGCGGCGGCAGAACGCGCGCCCGCGGAAGTCAACCCGCGCACGGTGTTCCTGCGCGGCTCGGCCGGCACGACGATCAGAGAAGCCTGCGACGGCGTCGTCGATCTCCTCGTCACCGGCTCGCGCGGCTATGGACCCCTGCAGCGCGCGCTCGCCGGCAGCGTGTCCGAGGCGCTGACCGAAGGTGCCTCCCACCCGGTCGTGGTCGTGCCGCGTCCGGCCACGGCGGCCGACTCGGAGCCCGTGCCCACCCTTGAAGCGACGGAGGCGTGATGAAGCGGGTGCTGATCGCCGGCGCCGGCGTCGCCGCGCTCGAATGCGCGCTGGCACTCCATGAGCTTGCCCGGACTGATGTGGCGATCGAGCTGCTCGCGCCTGCGGCCGAGCTCGTGCACCGCCCCTCGTCGGTCACCACGCCGTTCGGTGGACCGCCGGCTGCGCGCCTCGATCTGCACGAGCTGGCCGATCAGCTCGGCGTGCGCCTGCGGCGCGACGCGCTGCAATCAGTGGAAACCGACACCAACCATGTCCTCACGCGTGACGGTGACCGCGTCCCGTACGACTTCCTCGTCGTCGCCACCGGTGCCCGCTCGCGGGACGCGGTGCCGGGCGCTTTCGCCTTTCGCGGGCCGATGAGCGCCGGCATGGTCGAGGAGGCCGTGGGCCGGCTCGCCGCCGATCCCACGCTGCGCCTCGCCTTCGTCGCACCGCCCGGCGTCCGCTGGCAGCTGCCCCTGTACGAACTCGCCCTGCTCGCCGCCGCCACGCTGCGCAACCGCGGCGTCGCCGAGCCCGACGTCGTCGTCGTGACCGGCGAACATGAGCCGCTCGAGGTGTTCGGGCCGGCCGCGAGCGAAGCGCTGCGCCACGAGCTGACCGAAGCGGGGATCGAGCTCGTCACGAGCGCCGCCGCCACCGCCGCCTTCGACGGCGCACTGCATCTCACCAGCGGCGCGTTCGTGCCCGCCGACGTCGTCGTCGCGCTGCCCGAGGTGGTCGGCCCGCAGATTCCGGGTCTTCCGCACGACGAGCACGGCTTTGTTCTTGTCGACGACCACGGCTACGTCGAGGGGTACGGCAACGTCTTCGCTGCCGGCGACGTGACCGCCTGCCCGATCAAGCACGGCGGACTCGCGGCGCAACAGGCCGACGCGGTCGCCGAGGCGATCGCGGCGCGGCTCGGCACGCTTGGCCTGCCGACGCCGTTTCGCCCCGTACTGCGTGGGCTTCTCCTCACCGGGAGCAAGTCGCTCTACCTCCGGGCCGAGCTCGGTCCGGGCGGCAACCGCGAGCACCGTCTGTTGCCCGCCCCGGGCACGGTGTCCCACGGTGCGCTGTGGTGGCCACCCGCCAAGGTGGCCGGCCGTTACCTGACGCGCTTCGTCGCGGCGTCGACCGCTGCGTTGGAGGATCGCGCGGACGGCCCGGAGCCCAGCGGCATCGACCTCATCGCCCAAGCGGCCGAGGAAGACGCCGCGGCCGGCGACCTCGCGTCCGCCATCCGCACGCTCGACGACGCCGACGCCTGGCTCGGGCCGCTGCCCGCCGGCGTCGCCCGCCGCCGGGATGAGTGGCGCCAGCTGATCCCCACCGAACACAGGAGCCCGACATGACCGCACCCCGCGAAGCACCCGAGTTCGGAACCTTCACCGTCCTCAACGCGCTGCAGCTCGGGCTGATCGACTGCCCGGCGGACGCGGACCTCCGGGCAGTCGCCCGCCTCATGGCCGAGCACAACGTCCACTGCGTGGTCGTGCGCGGAACCGAGCCCGACGGCTGGGGCATCGTCTCCGACCTCGACCTGGTGGCCGCCGTCCGCCCCGAGCTCACCGGCGCGACCGCCGGACAGCTCGCCGCGACCGACTCGCTCGTCGTCGACCCGACCGACTCGCTCGAGCACGCCGCCCAGTTGATGGCCGAGCACCAGACGACGCACGCCGTCGTCGTCGATCCGGTCACCAGCCGGCCGATCGGGATCGTGTCGACCCTCGACATCGCTCGCTTCCTCGCGAGCTGACGTGACGAAACCTGCCCGGGCACGGGATGCCCGGGCAGGTTCGTACTCGCTACGACGCGGTGGTCTCGGCGACTGGGCCGAACAGCGCGTCGAGCCCGCTGGCGCCGCGCGGCAGCACGACGACCGGGCAGGCCGCCCGGCGGATCAGCGCGTGGCTGACGCCGCCGAGGAGCACGGCGGCACGCGGGCCGTAGCCCCGCGAGCCGACGATCATCAGGTCAACGAGCTCGGACTCGGCGGCCAGCTGATCGGCGACATCGCCGGTGGTGAAGACGGACTCGATGGCCAGGTCGGCCGCGAGCCCGGAGACCCGGTGAGCGAGGCTCTTGCGTTGGATCTCCTCGGAGTCGTCGCGCATGCTGTCCCACCCGGGCATGGTCATCAGCGCGGGCGTGGACACGCGGCTCGCGTTGAACACGCCGATGACCCGTAGCGTCGCCCGGCATTCACGGGCGAGCAGGCAGGCGGCGTCGAGCGCGAACTCCGACTCCTCGCTCCCGTCATAGCCGACGCCGATGCTGCGGATCGGACCGGCGTCGTCCGCGTAGCCGCCGGGCACGACCGCGACCGGGCATGGCGAGCCATGAAGCAGCCGCTCGCCGGTGCTACCGGGCACGACCCGTCCCACCGCACCACGGCGCGTCGATCCGACGACCAACATGGCCGCATCGACCGCTTCGGCGAGAGAGTGGAGCGCGTGCGGTGCCGACGGGTTGGCGATCGCGTCGGTCCCACTCACGCCGTCGACCGAATCCGCGGCCGAGCGCAGCAGCTCGAGCGCGTCCTGCTCCAGATACGTGCGGAACGAAGCGTTGCTGGCCCGACTCGGAGTGTCGCTGTAGTTGAACGCGGTCGCGAGGCGCACCGAAGCTCCGGCGCACTGAGCCAGCCGCGTCGCAAAGGCCAGCGCGTCACGCGCGCCGGCTGAGTCGTCAATTCCGACGACGATCTCGGACATCGTTGCTCCTTCCTTGTCGGGGGGTGCAAGGCAATCGTCCATCGCGTCGTGGGCCGGTCCAACCGGGCAAGACCGCCGGAAATCGGTGGAACTTCCCTTCGCTGTCGCGGGAAACTACGGATCGCGAAACCGGGCCGATGCGGCATGCTCACCGCCATGAGCCAGGAAGACATCACGGTGGTGCTCGCCGACGATCATGCGGTCGTCCGCAAGGGACTCAGGCTCCTGCTCGACGCCGAGCCCGGACTGCGGGTGGTCGCGGAGGCCGGCACGGTGCCGGACGCGCTTCGCATGGCGATGGCACATCGTCCCACCGTCCTGGTCCTCGACCTCAACATGCCCGGTGGATCGAGCCTCGAGGCGATCCCGGTGCTCCGGCGTGATGCCGAGCAGACCGCGATCGTCGTGCTCACGATGCAGAACGATCCTTCGTTCGCGCGTCAGGCCCTACAGGCCGGCGCGCTCGGGTTCGTGCTCAAGGAGGCGGCGGACGACGAGCTTCTCGGCGCAATCCGACTCGCGGCCGAGGGTGAGACGTATCTCAACCCGCGCCTGGGCGCGAAGCTCGCGGCGCAGCCGGCGCAGCCGGCCGGCCCGCCGGACGATCTCTCCGAGCGCGAGCTCGAGGTCCTGCGGATGATCGTGCTCGGGCACACCAACTCGGAGATCGCATCGACGCTGTATCTCAGTGTTCGCACGGTCGAGTCCCACCGGGCCCACATCCAGCAGAAGACGCGCCGCACCACGCGCGCCGAGCTCGTGCGCTACGCGCTCGAGCACAAGCTCGTCGAGCTCGTCGACGCCTGATCGCCTACACGCGCGATGGCGCGAGTGCGGCGAGCCAGCGCTCGCGGCGCTCGGCATACGGCGCGGGGAGCACGCCGCCGGCCAGCGCCGTAGCGGCGTCCAGTGCGTGCACCGCCTGTGCGAAGTCGCCGGCCTCGGCGTCCTCGTCCGCCAGCAGCAGCACGAGATCCAGAGCCGCTTCATGCTCGTTCGCATCGCCGCCGGCGGGCCGCACCGCGCGGTCGATCAGCGGCTCCTTCCCGAGCGCGACCGGACGTGCGGTGGACAGGTACGGAGCAAGGTAACGGCCGGCGATCTTGCCGGGTGGCCACCAGAGTGCGCGTGACGACACCTGCCCGGCCAGACGACGCGCACGAGTGGCTTCGGTCCGCGGCGCACCGGTGTCATCGAGTTCAGCACGCAGATAGAGCGGTGCCCCGCCGGTCAGCAGCAGGCCGCGCAGCACGGGAGCGAACGGGCGGGGCTCGGCGAGCGCTCCCACCCAGTGCGCGATCGTCGCAGCGGCGGCGTCCGCCTGCTGCGTCGCGAGGCCGCCCTGCTTGACCGGGAACGTCGTCGCATCGCCGGCGGCAACGACGTAGGGAGCGCCCATCACGTACCCATGGGCGTCGGTGGGCAGGAAGCCGTCGTCGTCGCTCGGCAGGCCCTCGATGCCAGGCCCGACGAGCCGCGGAAGCGTGATGACGGTGTCGGCGATCATCGCCGTCTCGGAGTCGAACCACAGGACGTCGTCGGTCACATGCACCGCCCGCGTCCCGGTGCGTAGCGCGATGCCGCGGCTGTCGAGCAGCTCGCGCAGCGCAGCGCCCGCGGCGTGTCCGAAGACCCACAGGGGCTCCCGCTCAGGCGTGACGAGCGTGACGATCGCCTCAGGCACCTCCCTCACTGCGGCGGCGCTCATGATCGCCAGCTCGTAGGCCGGCAGCGTCCAGCTTGCCGCCGAAGGCACGACGATCGCGACCTGGTGTCGATGCCCGCGGCCAATCTCGGCGAGAACCCAGTTCATCATCGACACGTCCTCCGGGCCGGTGAACGTGAGCGCGCCCTGCACCGCCGGCTCGGGCGTCGCGCCGACCGCGACCAGCAGGTGGTCGTAGTCGCGCTCCTCACCCGAGGTGAGCCGAGCGCGGCGCTCGTCGACGTCGACCGCCGCCAGCTCGCCCTCCACGAGGCCGACCCGGTAGCGGTTCGCGAGGTCGTGCAGGTCGAGCGGCGCGGGAGCGCCGAAACCGAACGGAGCGGCAACGGATGCCGGCCGATGCTCGAGCGCGTGCGCCGGCGCGACAAGGTCGATCTCGACGCCCAGGCCCGCGAGCTCGCGAAGCGCCAGGACGGCCTCCACGGCCGCGACTCCGGAGCCGGCGATGAGCACGCGATGCGGCATGAACACAGCGTCGCGCGCGCGACCCGTTCGCACATCCGCATCCGTACGGCTTTGCGCGACCGGGGAACTACGGATTCGTTGCAGGAGGCTGTGCGGATGGCGCGGCGCCATGCTCGGCGTACCGTCGCCGCATGCTCTTCCGCCGCCGCCACGATCCACTGCGCCGCTGCCCCGAATGCCGCAGCCGCTTCGCCTGCCCCACTGGCTGGACGGAGCATGACGAAGCGCACTGGCACATCGATCTGCGCTGCGGCGAGTGCGGTCACTGCTGGGACGCGGTCATCGCCGACGATCGCGCGGCGCGCTACGACATCGAGCTGGATGTCGACGCGTCCACGATCGCACGCGCGCTCAAGCGGCTCGACCTCGAGCGGATGGCGTGCGACGCCGAGACGTTCGCCGCCGCGCTGGCCCGCGACCTCATCGAGCCCGCCGACTTCGCGGCGTGACGAGCGTCCGGTTGTAGAAACCGACCACGCGCCGTTCGTACTCAGCCGGCACCGCTGCGATCCCTCCGGTGTGGCCGGCGCCCGCGATCTCCCACAGCGACGCCGTCGGCCCGGCGGCGTCGCGGTAGACGCGGTTGAGCGCCTCGTCCGCGTTGCCGCTCATCCCTCGAACGAGCAGAACGCGGCGCGGCGCGATCCGCGGCATGAGGTCGACGAGATCCGCCGGCGGCGCGTGGTCGGAGAGCACCACCTCCGCGACGGTCTCCGTCGTGATCGGCGCGACCCAGCGCAGAGGCTCCGGGGGCGCGGCCGGCATGTGCTTCTGCTCGGCGACCGAGCGCAGACCGGCACCCTCCGAGACGACCGCGCGCAGGCGCCGGTCGTGAGCCGCGGCCTGCAGCAGCATCTCGCCGCCGACCGACAGCCCGAGCCCGCCGATGGCACCGGCGTGGACGTCGGGGCGCGCGCCGAGATACGCAACCGCGGCGCGCAGGTCCGGCTCCGCGCCCCAGCCGCGGGCGTTGAAGTCTCCCTCGCTGGCCCCCTCACCGCGGCGGTCGAGCAACAGGACGCCGTAGCCGTTCCGCGCGAGCATGCGGGCGTGCGGAACCGTTCCCGCCCGCCCCGGGAACACGATCACCGCGGCGCCGTTGCGCGACGGGACATACCACCCGGCCAGCCGCAACCCGTCGGCGGTCGTCAGCGTGACGTCAACGGAAGGGCGGCCAAGGTCGGCGCTCACGACCGGCGCGCGCGACTTGTGCGTCGCGACGACGGCGAACCCGACGGGCATGACCACGAAGAACGCGACGATCGCGCCGCCCAGGCCGACGCCGGCCCTCCGCAGGTAACGGCGAACCCGCGGTTCGTCGCGCCGGCGCGACCTCCACAGCACGGCCGCACCGAGCGCGAACAGCACGACTCCCGCGAGGGCGGCGGCGATCGCGGTCACGTCGTCGCCGGCGAGGTGGTCGACGGCGACGTGACGGATGCCGTCGACGACTCCCGCGACGATCATCAGCGTCCCAGTCGCGAGCGCCGCGCCCGCGCGTGCGCCCGCACGCAGTCGCGGATAGGCGGCGGCGAGCAGCGCAGCGCACGCGACGGGCACGAGGCCGCTTGCGAGGTGATCGCTCATAGCGGTGCCGGGCTCGCGGTGCCAGTACGCGTCGTCGAGCACCGAGATGGCCGCCGCAGCCATCGCGAGCCGGAACGCGAGCGTCTCTCGGCGGCGGGCCGTCACGCGATCAGCCTCCGGCGATCACGGGGGCGGCGGCGGCCACCACGGTCGTGCCGCGCTCACCGGCAAGGACGGCGGACGCGTCCGCCAGGCTGCCGATCGCGGCGCGGCCGCCGGTCTTCTGGGCGAACCATGCCGCGGCCTCGACCTTCGGGCCCATCGAGCCGGCGGGGAGGCCGAGCGCGAGCAGCGCCTCGGGCGAGGCCGTGGTGATCGGTGTCGCCTGCGGCGTCCCGTAGTCGCGTTCGACGGCGGCGACGTCGGTGAGCAACAGCAGCGCATCGGCTCCCACGCCGCAGGCGAGCAGGGCGGCGGCGCGATCCTTGTCGATGACCGCCTCGACGCCGCGCAGGCGCCCGTCGCGGTCGACGACCACCGGGATGCCTCCGCCGCCGACGCACACGACGAGCACGCCGGCCTCGACCAACCGCCGGATCGTCGCTAGCTCGACGATCGACTGCGGCTCCGGGGACGCGACGACGCGCCGCCAGTGCGGCCCGTCCGCGGCGATGTGCCAGCCGCGCTCGGCGGCCAGGATCTCTGCCTTGCTGCGGAAATAGACCGGCCCGATGAACTTCGTGGGGTGAGCGAACGCAGGGTCGTCACCGTCGACGATCACCTGGGTGAGCAGGGTCGCGACCTGACGGCCGCCGAGAGCGTTCACGAGCTCCTGGTCGAGCAGGTAGCCGATCATGCCTTCGCTCTCCGCGCCGAGCACGTCGAGCGGATACGGCTTGACCTCCTCGCGGTAGGCCTCGCCCTGGAGCGCGAGCAGGCCGACCTGCGGCCCGTTGCCGTGCGTGACGATGACCTCGTGATCGGCGGCAAGCTCGGCCAGTGCCGTGACCGCGACCGCGACGTTCTCGCGCTGGGCGCCGGCGTCCGCCCGCTGCCCGCGTTGGAGGAGCGCGTTCCCTCCGAGTGCGACGACGATGCGCATGGCTCAGACCTCCCAGTCACCAGTCGTGAGGGCGTACAGGACTGCCTGCTCGGTCGGCAGGCGATTCGCGGCCTGCTGCCACACGGCGCTGTGGGCGCCGTCGATCACCGCGGTGGCGACCTCCTCGCCGCGGTGGGCCGGCAGGCAGTGCAGGAAGATCGCATCGGTGGCCGCCAGCCCCATCAAGCCAGGCGTCACACGGAACTTCTCGAGGGCGCGCATCCGCCGCTGTCGCTCGTCCTCGTCGCCCATCGACACCCAGACGTCGGTGTAGACCGCCCGCGCACCCGCCACCGCCTCGCGCGGGTTGTCGGTCACGTATGTGCCGCCGGCGATCCCCGGATCGGGCCCGTATCCCTCCGGGCAGGCGAGGCGCAGGTCGATCCCCGTCAGCGCGGCGGCCTCGATCAGCGAGTGCGCCACGTTGTTGCCGTCGCCGACGTAGGCGACCGGCAGGCCGCGCAGCTCGCCGAAACGCTCGCGCAGCGTCAGCACGTCGGCGAGCGCCTGGCAGGGGTGATGATCGTCGGTGAGCGCGTTGATCACCGGCACCGACGCGGCGGCGGCCACTTCCTCCACGTCGCTGTGGGCGAACGTGCGGATCACGATCGCCGCGCAGTACGACGACATCACGCGCGCGGTGTCGGCGATCGGCTCCCCACGGCCCAGCTGCAGCTCGTCCGGACGCAGCATGATCGGCAGGCCGCCGAGCCGATGGACGGCGGCCTCGAACGAGATGCGCGTGCGCGTCGACGGCTTGGCGAAGTAGCAGGCGACCGACGACCCGGAAAGAGCGTCATGCCACCCGTGCGGGTCCGCCCTCATCGCGGCCGCGAGGTCGAGAAGGCGGCTGAACTCGCCGGGGGTGAGGTCCGCGATCCGGAGAAGGCTCGTTGCGGTGCTGACGGTGCTCATAGGTCATCCCTCTCGATCGGGCAGGACATGCAGCGCGGACCGCCGCGGCCCCGGCCGAGCTCGAAGCCCGCGACCGTGATCACCTCGATCCCGGCCCGGCGCAGCCGCGTGTTGGTGTCGACGTTGCGCTCGTACGCGATAACGACGCCCGGAGCGATCGCCAGGACGTTGTTGCCGTCGTCCCACTGCTCGCGCTCGGACTCGTAGACGTCACCGCCGGTCTCGAACAGGCGCAGGTGCGGCAGCTCGAGCTCACGCGCGATCGCGGCGAACAGGTCGTCCTCGCGCTCGGCCGAGACGCCGCCGCCCGAGGGGCGCAGCGTGTAGGCGACGAGCTCGTCCCGGACCTGGGGATAGATGGTGAACGCGTCGCGGTCGACCATCGTCATGACCGTGTCGAGGTGCATCGTCGAGCGCTGCGCGGGCATCTGGACCGCGATCACCGACGTCGCGGAACCGCCGGCGAACAGACGGCGCGCGAGGCGCTCGACGCCGGCGGGCCGGGTCCTCTCGCCCATCCCCACGAGCACGCAGCCCTTGCCGATGACGAGGACGTCACCGCCTTCGAGCTGTGCGCGCCCGCCGAGCTCGTCGCTCCAGACGGGATGGGACCGTCCCGCGAACTGCGGATGGTGGCGGTAGATCGCGTCGTAGTGGATGCTCTCGCGGCGGCGTGCAGGCTTCGCCATCGCATTGATCGAGACGCCGTCGTAGATCCACGCCGACGTGTCGCGCGTGAACAGGTGGTTCGGAAGCGGTGCCAGCACGAACCCGTCGAGCGCCGGCACCTGCGCGGTCAGCGCCGCGCTCGCGAACGGCAGCTCGCCGTAGGTGATGCCGCCGATGAGCCGCTCCGCGAGCTCCCGCGCCGGCAGCCCGAGCAGCCATTCGGCGACGTCCGGTGCGAGCGACGGTCCGAGGTCGACGGCCTGGAGGGTCCACCCGATCACCTCTTCCCGGACCTCTTCAGCTTCGAGGACGCCGGCCAGCAGGCGGTCGAGATAGAGCACCTCGACCCCGCGGTCGGCCAGCGTGTCGGCGAACGCGTCGTGCTCTTGGCGGGCGCGCTTGACCCACAGCACGTCGTCGAACAGCAGCGCGTCCTTGTTGCGAGGGGTGAGACGCTTGAGCTCCAGCCCGGGCCGGTGGAGGACGACACGCCGCAGCGTCCCGACCTCCGACCCGACGTAGAGGCGCGTCGCGAGCTCAGCGCGCACCGTTTCCTCCCGTCGCGAGCTTCGGCCTGTCGTTCTGCGACAAGGCCGGCAGGGACTGCGGCGGAGCGGTCATCAGGTAATTCCTCTCACGAGACGTCGTCTCTGATCGTCGCGCTGCCCGGCGGCCCCGTCATCGGGGGTCATGCGGCTTCTGCATGCGGAGATCTACGGTCGCCGGCGATCGCGCAGCCGCCACCATTTCTCGGCGCTGACGACGGGCAGGACCGTGCACGCTGCGGCCAGCGCGAGCAACCAGTCGCCGGGGCTGAGCGCGACCGAGTTGAAGACGGCCTGCATCGGCGGCGCGTAGATGAACACCGCCTGTAACGCCAACACAGCCGCGATGCCGGCGAAAGCCCAGGGGTTGCTCCACAGGCCGACGTGGAGGATCGAGTGGCGCAGCGAACGGCACTCGAGGAGATACACGACCTGGAACAGCACGATCGTGGTGACCACGAGCGTCTGGTTGTCGCGCAGCTCGAACAGCGTCAACGCCGCCGCAGCCATCAGCAGGCTCACGACGACGGTGCGGATCACGAGGAACCGACCGATCACCGGCGTCCCGGGGACTCGCGGCGGACGGCCCATCAGCCCCGGCTCGAACGCCTCGACCGCGAGCGGCAGCGCGAGCGTCACGGTCGCGATCAGGTTCACCCACAGGATCTGCGTCGGTTCGACCGGCAGCTTCGGCACGCCGCCCACGAAGGGGAACGCGAGCACGGCGATCAGCACGATGAGCGCCTCGCCGATGTTGGTTGGCAGCACGAATGCGATCGCCTTCTGCACGTTGTCGAACACGTGCCGCCCCTCCTCGACGGCGGCCTCGATGCTCGCGAAGTCGTCGTCGAGGAGGACGACGTCGGCCGCTTCGCGCGCCGCGGCGGTGCCCGACCCTCCCATCGCCACGCCGATGTCCGCCTGCTTGAGCGCCGGAGCGTCGTTGACGCCGTCACCGGTCATGGCCACAACCTCGCCCTGCGTTTGCAGCGCCCTGACGAGCCGCAGCTTGTGCTCGGGCGTCACGCGGGCGAACACGGTCCCCTCGATCGCCGCACGCGCGAAGGCGTCGTCGTCGAGGGCGTCCAGCGCGCGACCGGTGAACGCCGGGCCGGCGAGCCCGAACCGGGAGGCGATCGCGCTCGCCGTCGCGACGTGATCGCCCGTGACCATCTTGACGTCGACGCCCGCACTGCGGCAGGCCTCAACTGCCGCCAGCGCCGAGTCCCGGGGAGGGTCGGCGATCGCCGCAACCCCCAGCAGCGTGAACCCGCCGTCGAGGTCCTCGTCCACGAGCGCCTTGTGCTGATCGCCGAGCTCGCGCCGTGCCACCGCGAGCACACGCATCCCGTCGGCGGCGAAGGCGTCGACGATCGCGTCGGCCTGCGCGCACGGTTCGCAGCGCGCCAGAACGATCTCCGGTGCTCCCTTGACGAGCACCGTCCCGCCCGCGTGCAGCGTCGCCATCAGCTTGCGATCGGAGTCGAACGGGATCGCGTCGACTCTCGGCGACCGCGCGCGCTCAGCGCCCGCGTCCATCCCCTCGCGCGCCGCCGCCTCCAGTAGCGCGACCTCGGTCGGCGCGGTCCCATCGCTGCACAGAACCGCCGCCCGGAGGAGCGCATCCTCGTCGCCCCACAGCTCGCTGACCGTCATGCGGTTCTGGGTTAGCGTGCCCGTCTTGTCGGTGCAGATGACGGTGGTGGAGCCGAGCGTCTCCACGGCCGGCAGATGCCTGATCACGGCGCGGCGGCGGGCCATCCCCTGGACGCCGACGGCCAGCGCGATCGTCACGATCGCGGGCAACCCCTCGGGGATCGCCGCGACCGCGAGCGCGACGGCGGCGAGCACGGCCTCCACGAACGGATACCCGCGCGCGAGGGCCACCGCGAGCAGCACCGCCGCGATGACGCAGATCAGCACGGTAAGCAGCCGCGCGACGCCCGCGAGGCCACGGGTGAGCGGCGTCTCGACGCCTTCCGTGTGGCGCATCAGTGCGGAGATCCGCCCGAGCTCCGTGTGGTCGCCGGTCAGCACGACCACTGCGGTTCCGGCCCCGGCGGTGACGAGCGTGCCACCGTGGACGATCGAGGCGCGATCGGCGACGAGCGCGTCGGCGGGCACCGGCGCCGGCGCCTTGCCGACCGGCATGGACTCTCCGGTCAGCGGCGATTCGTCGACATCGAGCCCGCGGGCGGCGAGGATCCGCGCGTCAGCCGGTACGCGCTCGCCGCGGCGAAGTTCGACGACGTCCCCTGGCACGACGGCGTCGGCGTCGATCTGCCGGGGCGCCCCGTCGCGCATGACGGTCGCCCGCTCGGGGACGAGCGCAGCGAGTGCGTAGATCGCCCGTCCCGCCTTCCATTCCTGGACGAAGCCGATGGCGCCGTTGGCGGCGACGACGGCGAGGACCACGACGCCGTCGGCGATCTCGCCGAGTGCGAGAGCGATGACTCCGGAGGCGAGCAGGACCAGGATCAGCGGGCTCGACAGCTGCCGCCAGAGCAGCGCGCGGACCGGCTCGGGGCGCATCGGCGCCACGCGGTTCGGGCCTGTCTGAGCCAGGCGCGCGTCCGCGTCGGCGGTCGAGAGCCCGCCCGGGTCGCTTCCGACGCGCGCGAGGACGTCCGTGCCGTCGAGGGCGTGCCAGCAGACATCGGCCATGGTGTCGAAGCTACGACCGGCAGGCCCGTGCTCCATCCGCCGCCAGTGGCGAACGGGGTCCGTGGTTTCTACCGGCGCAGCGGTCGCATCGCTGCCGCGGCCTACACGGTGACGATCGTCGTCGTCGTCGCGTGCGTCGGGGCGCTTGCCGTGCTGACCGTCAGCTAGCGAGGGCGCCCGCGACGGGGCCGAGATGGGGTGCGAGGTACGGGGCATCGAAGCGCAGGTGGCGTGACCAGAGCGGGAAGGCCGAGATGCGCGTCGCGTCGCCGAGGCCGCCGATCAGCGGGGCCTCCACGTACCAGCGCAACCGCGACGGGAGGACGCAGCGCAGGACCGGCGAGACGGGCTCCGGCTCGACGTCGGCACCCGCGAGGGCGGCGACCGACAGCGCCGCGGCCTCGGCCTGCTGCGCCGCGATCGAGCGATCCTTGACCGGGAATGCCGTGCAGTCTCCGGCTGCGAAGACTCTCTCGAGATGCGGCACGTTGCCGTGCGGATCCGCGGCCAGGAAACCATCAAAGTCGTACGGGAGCCCGTGGATGCGCGGTCCGGCAAGCCGTGGCGTCGCGATGACCCGCTCAGCCGTGACTTCGTCCGCATGCGCCATCACCTCGAGCCCGCGCTCGCCGACCGACTGCACGTAGGCGGACATCACGAGGTGCACGCCGTGGGCGCCCAGCGTCTCCTGCAGCATCGTCGCCGCGCGGGAGCCGAGGATGGCGAGCGGCGCGGACTCCGCCGTAATGAGCGTGAGCGTGACACGCGCGTCGCGCAGCGCGACTGCCGTCTCGATCGCGAGGTCGTACAGGTCGAACGGGTGCGCCGGCCCCGCAGGCTCGACCAACGCCAGGGATGTCGCACGGCCCGAGCGCAGCTCGCCGATCACGAACCGGCACTCGGCGGCGTGAGCGTCGTCGAGCGGCTCGGCGCCGGCGGACACCGCCCGGGGGAGCGCGTTCTCCGCGACGACCAGCGCGTCGTACGGAAGCTCGTAGCCGGCGGCCGTGTGCACGCGCCGCACGGCAGGGTCGACGTCCACGACGCGGTCGTGCCGCAACTCGGCGCCCGCGGCGCCGGCGAGGCGTGCGAGTGGGATGCGAGTCCGCGCGTGCACGGCCAGCGGGTCGCGCACCTCGACCGGCCGGTGCTCGAAATAGTGGTTCGCAGCGATCAGCGTGACGTCGACGTGGTGGCCGGCCACCGCATGCAGTGCGAACGCCGTCTCGAGCGCAGCGACATCGCCGCCGGCGACGATCACGCGCAGGCGCCTCATGCCGCCACCGCCCTCGCGGGCAGCGCCCCGGTGATGGCACCGACGATGTCCTCGCGCGCCGTCGTACGGCGGTCGTACGTGCCGGCATGGCGACCGAGCCGCAGGACCGAGATGCGATCCGCGATGTGGAAGACGTTCTCGAGGTTGTGGCTGATGACCACGATCGCGAGACCCTGCTCGCGCAGATGCTCGATCAGCTCCAGAACCTGGGCGGTCTGCACGACCCCCAGCGCCGCCGTGGGCTCGTCGAGGATCAGCACGCGCGGGCGCGTCACGAGCGACCGGGCGATGGCCACCGCCTGGCGCTGACCGCCCGACAGCGAGCCGACGCGCGCCCGTGGGCTGGCGAGCGTGGTCACGGCAAGTGATGCGAGCAGCTCGTTCGTGCGCCGCTCCATCGCGGGCTCGTCGAGCACGCGCGACCACGGCGCAACGGCCTCGGACCCGAGGTAGAGGTTGCCGACGACGTCGATGTTGTCGCACAGCGCAAGGTCCTGGTACACGGTCGCGATTCCGGCGCGGGACGCCTCGGACGGGCTGCGGAGCTTCACCGGCTTCCCGCTGATCCAGTACTCGCCCGCATCGGCGGGCTGCACGCCGGCGATCGCCTTGATCAGCGTCGACTTCCCCGCCCCGTTGTCGCCCACCAAGGCGACGACTTCGCCCGCGTCGACGTCGAAGTCGACGTCAACGAGCGCCTCGACGGCACCGAAGCGCTTGGTGACGCCTCGGGCGACGAGCAGCGGCATTGCCGAGAGATCGGAAACAGGCATGCATCGAGTGTCCGCCGCGCCGGTGGCGTTGCCAACCGGGGATCGCCCTCGATCGCGCTCCGCAGAGTTCCGCAATTCCTCACCGGCGTTAGCGTTCGCTGCGTGCAGCCCACGCCGCCGCCGCTCGTGCTCGCCGACGAGGAGCGCGTCGCCCGCACCGCCGCAGAGGTGATCGCCAACCGGCTGCTCGCGCGCCCGAGTCTGCGTGTCCTGCTCTCCGGTGAGCGGACGCCGAGCACGATGTACGCCGCGCTGCGCGCTCATGCCCGGCACGGGGACCTGATCAGCCGCGCCGCCACGGTCCTCCAGCTCGACGAGTACGTCGGGCTGGCCCCGGCCGATCCGCGCAGCCGGTCGGCCCGCCTCGCGCACGAGCTGCGAGGGATCGAGCTCCACGCGCTGCACGGTCTCGACGGCACCGCTGCGGACCTCGCCGAAGCATCTGCGCGCCACCAGCGGCTGCTCGACGCGGCGCCGCTCGACCTTGCGGTGCTGGCACTCGGCGTCGACGGACATGTCGCGTTCGACGAGCCCGGGTCGCGGCTCGACGAACCGACGCGTGTGGTCCGGCTCACGGGGCACACGCGCGACGAGCTCGCGGGCGAGGGCGAGGGCGAGAGCGTCCCCGACCGCGCGCTCACGGTCGGGCTCGGCTCGCTGCTGCACGCGCGCGAGTTATTGGTCACGGCGACAGGGGCGAGCCGTGCGCCGGCGCTGCGGGCGATGCTGCTCGATCCACCGAGCCCGGCCTCCCCCGCGTCGCTGCTGCGCGCGCATCCTCGCCTCACCGTGATCTGCGATCGCAGCGCGGCGGCCGACCTGCCGGCGCATCGTGGCGGTCATCACGTCTGCGTCGTGCTCGGCCATCGCGAGCCGAGCATCAGCGCAGAGCACCGGATCTCGCACGAGTCGCTGGGCCGGGTGCACCGCGCGGAGTGGATCGCACGCCGCCGGCCGACGCTCACCGCCGTCCTCACCGGCTACACGTCGACGGGCGGCCTCTCTGAGGCGGAGCAGATGCGCGCCGCGTGGAGCGTGGAGGACGTACCTCCGCTCCTGGAGGTTGCGGGCCGTGACACAGCGGAGAACGCCACGCGCTCGCTGCCGCTCGTGCTCGCGCTCGGGGACGCGCGCCGCGTGACCGTGGTGACGTCGGCCTGGCACGTGCGTGCGCCGTACCACTTCCGGGCCTGGCGGGAGTACGGTCTCGAGGTCGCCTTCGCGTTCGACTGGCGCGGAGACTGGCGCCGGATGCTCGCGCATGAGCTGCACGGCATGCGCACGATGCGGGCCGAGCGGCGGAGCGCGCTCGCCGCGATGGCGCTGCCGCGAGCGGACTGATCCGCAGCTCTTACGGAGCGGAAGCGGTGACGGCTGCGGATGTCGGCTCGTAAGCCGCCGCTTAGCGTGACGTTCATGACCGCCATCTCCGGTCCCGTCATCGTCGGCGTCGCCGACAGGCCGTACGCCGACGACGCGATCGCGCTCGGAACGCAGCTTGGCGCGCTGCTCGACGCCCCGGTGGAGCACGTGATCGTGCCCGGCCACGCCCCCGCGGCCGTGTTGCGCGCCGCCGCCGCGCACGACCACGCGGCGATGATCGTCCTCGGGCCGACCCACCACCATCTGCTGCGCACGTTGCGCGGGACGGCCCGGCACGTGCTCGGAAGAGCCGAGTGCCCGGTCGCGGTCGCCCCCGCGGGCTACGCCCAGGCCGCGCATCGCCCCCTGAGCCGCATCGGCGTCGGCTTCGAACCGACGCCGAACGCCGGCCAGGCCTTGGACTTCGCCTACGAGCTCGCGGCCCGTGCCGGCGGCTCGGTCGTCGCCGTCGGCGTCGCGCTCCCGCTGGCGCCGTTCGCGATCGACGACGTACGCGACCCGACGCCCTATGTCGCTGACGAGCGCAAGACGGTGCACGGCGGTCTCGAGCGCGAGCTTGCCCACCGTCCCGCGACCGTGCCCGGCCGCGCGGAGGCTCGGATCGGCGATCCCGCCGCCGAGCTCGCCGACCTCTCGCGAGATCTCGACCTGCTCGTCTGCGGCTCGCGCGGCCGTGGCCCGTTACGCGCGGTCCTGCTCGGCTCGGTCACCGAGCGTCTGCTGCGGTCCGCCGCCTGCCCGGTCGTCATCGTTCCGCACACCGGTCCGACCGAATGCCTTCCATGACCACCCACACCCTGGATTCGGACGTCTTCCATCATCCGTACACCTACGCGGCGTGGCACCGGATCCCCACGGGGCCGACCGTGCCGGCGCCGGCGGTGGCGTGAGCCACGCGGCATGGCCGTTGCGGTCGGCCTCGCGGTGCTGTTCGCGTTCACGAATGGCATCCACGACGCGTCCAATGCGATTGCCGCGCTGGTCGCGACCCGTGCGGCGAGGCCGGTGCAGGCCGTCGTGCTCGCAGCGATCTTCAACGTGCTCGGGCCGCTCGTCGTCGGGAGCGCGGTCGCGGACACGATCGGCGGCATCGTCACCGTTGGCGGATCGCTGGGCGTCGAAGTGATCGGCGCCGGGCTGTTCGCCGCCGTGGTCTGGAACGGGACCACGTGGGCGCTCGGCTTGCCGTCGAGCTCCGGGCACGCTCTGGTCGGTGGGCTCGTCGGCGCCGCGCTCGCGGCGAGCGGCGCCGACGCGATCCAGTGGGGCGGGATCGAGCATGGTCATCCCGTCGGCGTCTTCGGAACCTTGATCGCGCTCGCGCTGGCGCCGGTCCTCGGCGCCGCCGCCGCATTCGTCGTGATCCGCGGGCTGCGCCGTGCGGCCCGGCGAGCGACGCGGCGCTTGCAGGGTCCCGTTGTGGGCGCCGAGTGGGGGCTGTCCGCGGCGCTTGCGTTCAGCCATGGCGCCAATGACGCACAGAAGTCGGTCGGCGTCATCGCGGCCCTGCTCGTCGCCGACGGCCGGCTCGACAGCCTGTCGTCGCCGACCTGGGCGGTGGTCACCTGCGCACTGGCGCTCACGGCCGGCACCGCGCTCGGTGGCTGGGGCATCGTCAAGACCGTCGGGCGCCGCATCTACCGCATCACGCCCGTCGACGGGATGGCGACCCAGGCTGCATCGGCCGGGGTGATCCTGGGTGCCTCGTTCGTCGGCGCGCCGGTGTCCACGACGCAGGTCGTCGCATCCTCGGTGCTCGGCATCGGCGGCGGACGCCGTCGCTGGCGGCACGTCAACTGGATCGTCGTGCGCCACATCGCACTCGGCTGGCTCGTCACCATGCCCGCGACGGCGGTCGTCGCCGCGGTCGCGGTCAGCGTCTGGAGGGGGTTGTGATGCGACGTCTCCGCTGGTTCCTGCCGGAGTCGCCCGACGTGCTCGGCATGCTGCACCGCCAGCTCGCCGTCACGATCGAGGGCATGGACGCGTTCGCGGCCTGGGCCGGCGGAGACGACCAGGCCGCTGACACCGTGCGCGAATGCGAGCACCGCGCAGACGCGGCTCGCCGCGAGTTGCACACGACGCTCAAGGACGCGTTCGTCACGCCGCTCGAGCCGGAGGACCTGTTCGCCCTCTCGCGCGGGCTCGACCGGATCGTCAACCAGGCCAAGGACCTCGTCCGCGAGTCAGAGGTGATGGACTGTCCTCCGGACAAGCCGCTGGCCGACATGGCGATACGTCTCGCGGCGGCGGTACGAGGACTCGACACGGCGATCGCCCGGCTCGCGCCGCGCGGCGCGGACACGACCGAAGCCTCCGACGCGGTGATCAAGGAATCGCGGCGGATCGAGCGGGTCTACCGCGCCGCGATGGCCGAGCTGCTCAAGGTCGACGACCTGCGGGAGGTGATGGCCCGCCGCGAGCTGTACCGGCGCTGCTCGCGGATGGGCGAGTCCGCGGTGGAGGTGGCCGAACGCGTGCTCTACGCCGCGGTCAAGGAGAGCTGACCGGCCGCGGTGAACTACGAAAGCGGATCGCCTGCGTCTTCGCACCCGTCGAGCTGAAGGCGACCAAGGATCGTCTCGACGACCTCGAGCCCACGTCGACCTCGCGCGTCCGGCGAGAGCGACCGCGAGCTCGTGGGGTTGGATGGGTGCTCCATACTCGCTCGCGGCAGGCGACGACGGGAGCGGCGCGATGGGCACAGGAGGCGATCCGAAGGGGATCCACACCTACGTGTTGGGTCTTCAAGAGATCGACGAGACGCAGGTCGCGGTGGTTGGCGGCAAGGGCGCGCACCTGGGGGCGCTTTCGCGAATCGAAGGCGTCCGCGTGCCGCCCGGCTTCTGCGTGACGACGGACGCCTTCCGGCAGATCGTGGAAGACGCGCCATCGATCCACGATCGGCTCGATCGGCTGTCACGCCTGACCGCGGACGACGGGGAGGCGATCCGCACGCTGAGCGCGGAGATCCGGCGGGCCCTCGAGGGGATCGCTATCCGTGACGATCTGGCGGCGGCGATCACCGGCGCGCTCGCCCGTCTCGGCGAGCAGGCCGCCTACGCCGTTCGATCGAGCGCGACGGCGGAGGACCTGCCGACGGCCTCCTTCGCGGGTCAGCAGGACACGTACCTGAACGTCGTGGGGACGGCCGCGGTCCTTCAGCACGTCAGCCGGTGCTGGGCCTCGCTGTTCACCGAGCGAGCCGTGGCCTACCGCCTGCGCAACGGCGTCGACCACCGGAAGGTGCACATGGCCGTCGTCGTGCAGCAGATGGTCTTCCCGGACGCCGCCGGCATCCTCTTCACGGCGGACCCCGTCACGTCCAACCGCAAGGTCGCCTCAGTGGAAGCCAGCTTCGGCCTCGGCGAGGCCCTGGTCTCCGGCTTGGTGAACGCCGACCTCTACAAGGTGCGGGAGGGCGAGGTCGTCGCGAAGGCGGTCGGCACCAAGCGGCTCGCGATTCGCGCCGCCGCGGCCGGCGGGACGCACGAACAGGCGATCGCACCGGACCGACAGGAGCAGCCGGCACTGGCGGACGCGCAGGTCATTCGGCTCGAGCGCCTCGGCCGCCGGATCGAAGCGCATCTCGGCCGCCCCCAGGACATCGAATGGTGCTTTGTCGACGACGGCTTCCAGATCGTCCAGAGCCGACCGATCACCACGCTGTTCCCCATCCCCGCGGCCGGCGACCGAGAGAACCATGTCTACGTCTCGGTCGGTCATCAGCAGATGATGACCGACCCCATGAAGCCCCTGGGGCTCTCCCTGCACCAGCTGATTGCGCTCCCGCGGATGTACGAGGCCGGCGGGAGGCTGTTCGTGGACGTCGCCAAGGGCCTGGCTTCGCCCACGAGCCGCGCACGCCTCCTGGAGGTCCTGGGCAAAGGCGATCCGCTGATCGGGGACGCGCTGCAGGCCATCCTCGACCGCGACTTCATCCCGTCGCTCCCGGACGAGGCTCCCGCCGGGCCGCCGGCCGGCGGCGCACCAGCCCCGATCGAGACCGATCCGGGCATCGTCACCGAGCTGATCGGGCGCACCCAGGCCTCGATCGCCGCCCTGAAACGCGACATCCGGACGAAGTCCGGACCGGCGCTGCTCGACTTCGTCCTGGCGGACATCCAGGAGCTGAAGCGGATCCTGTTCGATCCGCGCAGCCATCAGGTGTTCATGGGGGCGATGGAGGCCACATGGTGGCTGAACGAGCGGCTGGAGGTGTGGCTGGGCGAGAAGAACGTGGCCGACACGCTCTCGCAGTCCGTTCCCCACAACGTCACGTCGGAGATGGGTCTGGCGCTCCTGCACGTCGCGGACGTGATCCGCCCGCACCCGGAGGTGGTGGCGTTCTTGGAACAGGTCGAGGACGAGGAGTTCCTGGACGAACTGGGCGAGATCCCCGGCGGGCGGGAAGCGCGCGACGCCATCCGGGAGTACCTCGGCAACTACGGCATGCGCTGCGTCGGAGAGATCGACATCACGAGGCCGCGTTGGAGCGAACGACCCACCACGCTCGTGCCCCTGATCCTCGGCAACATCAAGAACTTCGAGCCGAGCGCCGGCGAGCGGTGCTTCGAACGAGGGCGGCAGGAGGCGTGGGCGAAGGAACAGGAAGTGCTGGGGCGGCTGCAGGCCCTGCCGGACGGGGCGCGCAAGGCCGAAGAGACCAAGTGGATGATCGACCGGGTCCGGACCTTCATCGGGTACCGGGAGTATCCGAAGTACGGCCTGGTCAGCCGCACCTTCGTCTACAAGCAGGCTCTGCTGGAAGAGGCCGAGCGCCTCGTGCACGCCCACGTGGTTCGTGAGGTCCAAGACGTCTTCTACCTCACGTTCCAGGAGCTCCACGACGTCGTGCGCGCGAACGAGGTGGTCGATGAGCAGCTCATCGCCCAGCGCAAGGACGCGTTCAGCTCGTATCAAGCACTCACACCGCCCCGGGTGCTGACGTCGGAGGGCGAGGCCGTCGCCGGGGCGTACCGACGCGGCGACGTGCCGGCCGGCGCCCTGCTCGGCCTCCCGGTCTCCGCCGGGACCATCGAGGGACGCGCCCGCGTGATCCTGGACATGGCGGAGGCCAAGGTCGAACCCGGCGACATCCTGGTCACGGCCTACACGGACCCCGCCTGGTCCCCCCTGTTCGTCGCGGTCGAGGGCCTCGTGACGGAGGTGGGCGGCCAGATGACCCACGGCGCAGTGATCGCACGGGAGTACGGCTTGCCGGCCGTCGTGGGCGTCGAGCACGCCACCCGGCTGATCCGGGATGGGCAGCGGATCCGCGTGCATGGCACGGACGGGTACGTCGAGATCCTGCCCTAGCGCTGTTACTGGACGATGGTGTGCTGCATCGCCCAAAGAGCGGCTGCGGCTCGCGTCGACACGTCGATCTTGCCGTAGATGTGCTGGATGTGGTGATCGGCGGTCTTGGGAGAGATGTAGAGGCGATCGGCGATCGCGCGTGTCGTGAGTCCCTTGGCCGCGAGTCGCAGCACATCGACCTCGCGTCCGGTGAGCCCACCCGGGTTGACCTGCCGTTTGCCCGACGGCCTTTGCGGCTCGCCGTGCCCGGCTGCCACGAGCACCGCACGGCTGGCGCGCGGCTCGAGCACGCCCTCTGATTCGAGCCGGCGGAGCTCGGCGGCCGCGTCGGCCGACGAGAACCGCTCACGGTCCGCTCGCTCGGTGGTCATCCCCACGTAGATCTCCGTCGCCGTCAGGATGCACGCGCCGAGATCGTCGGCGTCGGCCTGCACGCGCTTGTGGTAACCGGAACCGTCGCATTTCTCGTGGTGCGCGCACGCGACCGCGTTCAGGAGACCCAGCGCCGGCGAGCGACGCAGCATCTGCTCGGTCAGCATCGGGTGAAGCTCCACCCGATCGAACTCGGTCCGGGTCAGAGGACCAGGCTTGTCCCAGATCGAGTTCGCCACTCCAGTGGTGCCGAAGTCGTGCACGAGCGCCGCGCGACGGAGCGTGGTCACGTCCTCCTCGGCGAGGCCGAGCACCCTGGCGGCGCCGGCCGCCAGCTCAGCGCACCGACGGCTGTGCCCACCCATGTACGGCGACTTGAGATCGATGAAATCGGCGACGACAGTCAGGACATCGTCGAGCTCGGCGCCCGCCAGCACACGGCGAGGTTCGGGCTCGGCGGCGAGCACCGCGTCCCACGGCTCGATCTCGCGGAGCCGGTCGAACCAGGCGCCTCCCCGCGCGACGAATAGATCGGCGAGAGCCGGATCGTACGTGCGGTCTCGGCGGTCGCGAGCGGCATCGAGCGCATGTTCCGGCGAGAAGAGACGCCCGATCGCCTCCATGTCGTGGCTGAGATGCACGACGCGCATCGCCAGCGGGATCGAATCCCCCTCCGCATGGGCCGGGTAGCCGTTTCCGTTCCACCGCTCGAACGTGAAGCGCAGCGCGTCGCGAACGCCGGCGCCGAAGTCGAGCCGCTGCACGAGCATGTCGGCGACCTCGCACCCGGAGGAGAAGTTGTACACCGCCCACTCGCGAGCGGTCTCCTGGATCATGCGGACGATCTCGTCCCGCTCGTCCGGGCCGTGCCCAGCCGTCGCGAAGGCCATCACGTCCCGCATGACCTCGGCGGGATTCGCGGCGTCGTGAACCAGCGTCTGGGCGCGGATCGCGATCTCGTCGCCGAAGACGGTGGCCACCTCGTGCGCGTGGCCGGTGCAGCCGACGTAGCGGAGCAGCGCCACCCAATATGCGGTGTCGGAGGTCTCTTCGTCGAACCCGGCGGCCTCGCAGATCCACGTCGCGAGCAGGCAGGACCGCAGCTGTGACTCGAGCGGCTGGCCGAATGCGTTGTCCTGCGCGAGCGCCAGCGTCGCGACGAGCTGGCCGAGACGAAGCGGTGTGTCCAAGATGGGGAGTCCTCCCGATGTATCGGCCCGCCCGGTCGGGCACGATCCTCGCACGACGCGTCGCCGTGATTCAACCGCTGACTCGAAGGAGGACATCATGGCGGCATCGCAGACCCCTGGCGGTGAACCCATCAAGGTGGGAGTCATCACCGACCAGACGGGCCCGCTCTCCGTGATCGGGCTCGCCAACGCCAACGTGGCCAGAATGGTCGTCGGCGACATCAACGCCAAGGGCGGTCTCCTGGGACGGCACCTCGAGCTCCACCTCGAGGACAGCGCGACCGACGACACGGTCGCGGCCGCGAAGGCGACGAAACTGGTCCAGGACGATCACGTCGACGTCATCTTCGGCGGCATCTACAGCTCCACGCGGCAGGCCATCAAGGGCCCGGCCGTGGTCGAGGGCAAGACGCTCTACATCTACCCGGAGCAGTACGAAGGGCAGGAGTCCGATCCGCTCATCTTCTGCACCGGCCCGGTCCCCGCGCAGCAGGTCGATCCCTTCATCCCGTGGCTGATGCGGGAGACCGGGGCGACGACCTTCTACCTGCCGTCAGCCGACTACATCTGGCCGCGCGTGATGAACGCGCGCGTCCGGGACGTCGTCACGGCCAACGGCGGCGCGATCGTCGGCGAGGAGTACTTCCCGCTCGACCACGCGGACTACCGGGCGACGGTCGACCGGATCAACGCGACCGGCGCGGACGTGGTCTTCAACACCACCGTGCCGCCCGGGGTGGCGCCGTTCCTCGGGCAGCTGCACGACTCCGGCTTCGACGGGCACCTGGTCTGCACCTACTTCGAGGAGAACCTGCTGAGCATGCTGCCGGCCGCTCACGTCGACGGCCTGTACAGCTGCCTCGACTACTACCACGCCGTCAGCGATCCGTTCAGCCGGCGGCTGCTCGCCCAGTACGACGCGCTGTATCCCGGCGATGCGACGTTCTCCGGCGGCAGTGGGTCCTCGGGGCTATATCGCGGGCTGCAGCTGTGGGCCGCCGCGGTCGGGGAAGCCGACTCGCTCACGCAGGACGACGTGATCGCGGCGCTGGATCACGCGCAGATCGCCGAAGGCCCCGGCGGCCCTGCCGTCATGGTGCCGGGCCAGCACCACGTGCGGATGAGCATGTACATCGGCCAGGCACGTGGCGGCCGGTTCGAGATCGTCAAGAACCTCGGGGCGATGGATCCGCAGGAGCGCCTCGTGGACACGCAGGTCCTCACCGCGTGAGCGCGGCGCCGCAACCGCGGCGACATACACAACCCCAACGAATGGAGATCGCAATGCTCCTCGCGACAACGCAGGTCGAGGATCTCGACCGCTTCCTGGAGGTCTTCTCAACCGCGGGCGCCGAGAAGCGCAAGCAGCACGGCTCCAAGAGCGCGCTCGTCTTCCGCGACCCCTCCGAGGACGACCGCGTCTGGGTCGTCTTCGACTGGGACGAGCAGGGCTGGCAGAGCTTCGTGTCCGATCCCGAAGTCCCGGCGATCATGCAGAAGGCCGGCCACAAGGATCGACCGGCAGCCGCGCAGTTCGCCGGCCGGTTCGAGGCCTGACCACGTGCTCCTCAGGGCGGCGCCGGCAGGCTGGCGTCGTCCACAGAGGAGGCTGGGATCGTCTCGGGCAGCCTGCGCCCGTGCGCGACTAACCGCGGCGGGACCACCAGCGGCGGAGCTCGTCGGATCCCCAGACGAGGACCGGGAAGACCGAGAGGACCACGAGCTCGGGAAGCCCGAGGGGCGCGGTCCCGAAGATCTGCTGGAGCGGCGGCAGGTACACGACGGCCGCAGCGAACACGAGCTCGAAGGCGATGCCCCAGAGCAGGAACCGGTTGGAGAACACGCCGATCTCGCGGAGCGAGGAATGCGTGGTGCGCGACGCGAACGCGGTGCCGACCTGGCAGAAGGTGATGCCGGCGAACGTCATGGTCGTCGCCGTGAGATAGGCGTCGTGCAGGGGTGAACCGCTGTCGGTCGCGTCGCCCGGTCCCCAGCCCGCTCGGTGGAGGACCCAGAAGAAGCCGGCCGTGACGAGCGCGGCCTCCAGCAGACCGAGCCACAGCCACGCGCGCGTGAGCATCGGGCGGTCGAGGATGCCGCGGTCACGCGAGCGCGGCGGGCGATCCATGATCCCCGGCTCCGGCGGCTCTCGCCCGAGGGCCAGCGCCGGGAGCGTCTCGGTGCCGAGGTCGATCGCGAGGATCTGCATCACCGTGATCGGCAGCGGGACCGCGCCTCCGGACAACGCGTAGATCAGGAACGGTATGACCTCCGGCGTGGCATGGGCGAAGATGTAGGTGACGAACTTGCGGATGTTGTCGTAGACCACGCGACCTTCGCTCACGGCGGCAACGATGGAGGCGAAGCTGTCGTCGGTGAGCACCATGGTCGCCGCCTCGCGGGCCACCTCGGTGCCGCTCGCCCCCATGGCCACGCCGATGTCGGCGCGCCGGAGCGCGGGGGCGTCGTTCACGCCATCGCCGGTCATCGCGACGGTGTGTCCGACCGCCCGAAGCGCATCGACGACCCGCAGCTTTGTCTCGGGCGATGAACGGGCGAAGATCAGCTCCTCCTCGTCGCGCAGCAACGCTTCGAGCGCGGCCTCGTCCATGGCGTCGAGATCCGAGCCGTAGACGACGCGAGGATGCTCGCCGGTGATGCCGACCTGGTGCGCGACCGCCGTTGCGGTGAGACCGTGGTCGCCGGTGATGACGATGATGCGGATGCTCGCCCGCCGGCACGCGCGTACGGCATCGGCGACGTCCGGGCGCGGCGGATCCTCGAGCGCGGCCAGTCCGAGGAACGTCAGGCCCACCTCGGCGTGGTCGCGGTCGGCCGGCGCGTCACGCTCGACACGTCGCTCGGCGAGGCCGAGCACGCGCAGCCCGCTGCGGGCATAGTCCTCGAAGGCGGTCTCGATCTGGCTGCGCGCGGCGGCGTCGAGCGGCCGGTCGCCCGCGGCGGTCCGGACGAGCTCGCAGCGATCGAGCAGTTCCAGCGGAGCGCCTTTGGAGTGCAGCCACTGCGCATCGTCGGCCTCGTGATCGACGGTCGTCATCCGCTTCAGCCGGGGGTCGAAGTGGAACACCTGACGGCGCGCGACCTCCCGGCCGCCGAGAACCGCGTCGACGTCCTCGCCGAGCACCGCTGCGCCGACGAGCAGCGCGCTCTCGCTCGGATCGCCGCCCCGCTCCCAGCCGGCGTCGGTGCGGTGCGCGCTGGCGTTGTTGCAGCGGACGGCGGTTCGCAGCAGCCCCGAGAACGGCTCGATCGCCGCCTCGGCGCGCCCGTCCGGCGTCGGGCGGAGCTCGCGGCCGGCCGCCCAGAACACCCGGACGGCCATCCGCCCCTCGGTCAGCGTGCCCGTCTTGTCGGTGCAGATGATGTCGGTCGACCCGAGGGTCTCGACTGCGGTGAGCCGCTTGACGAGCGCGCGCCGGCGGGCCATGCGGCGAACGCCGACCGCGAGCGCCAGCGTGATCGTCGGCAGCAGCCCCTCCGGCACGTTGGCGACGAGCAGCCCGATCGCGAACGTGACCGAGTCGTGGAGCGGGAGGCCGGCGATCGTCGTGCCGATGGCCAGGAACGCGACGCCGGCACCGACCGCCACAGCGGCGATCAACCACGCCGCGCGGTTCACCTGCATCTGGAGCGGGCTGACCTCGGCCTTCACGCGCTGCGACAGCGCCGCGATGCGGCCAAGCTGTGTGGCCATCGCCGTCGCGTAGACGACCCCCATGGCCTCGCCCGCCGTGCACAGCGTGCCCGCGAACACCAGATCGTCGGATTCCAGCGGCGACGGTGCGCGGCGCGCCCGGACCGAGGTCCGCGAGACCGGTTGGGATTCCCCGGTCAGCGGCGACATGTCGACCTCGACCGCACCGTCGACGAGCCGCGCGTCCGCCGACAGCCGATCTCCCTCGGACAGCAGAAGCACGTCGCCGGGCACCAGCTCGCGCGCGTCGACGTCGCGCTCGGCGCCGTCGCGGCGGACCTTCGCCTGAGCCGGGAGGAACTCCCGCAACGCCTCGGTCGCCCGCTCCGCCTGCATCTCCTGGAGGAAGGCGAACCCGGCGTTGAGCACGATCACCGCGACGATCGCGACCGCCAGCGGCGTCAGTGCAGACACAAACGCGAGCGCGGCCGCCACCCAGAGCAGCAGTGCCAGCGGGTGCGTGAACTGCGTCGCGAGCGCGCGCAGATGTCCGGGCCCTTCGCGACGCCGGATCTCGTTGCGCCCGTACTGCTCGAGGCGCCGGGCGGCCTCACGCTCGGACAGCCCGTCGCCCCGGGTGCCGAGATGACGCAGAAGGAGCTCGATCGCCTCCTCGGGATCGACGTCCCGGCCATCGAGGATGGACTCGAGCTCGACAGCCATGGCGCCCAGGTCTCTCGCTACAGTTCGCGGCGATGCGGCACGATGACCAGCGGGCACGGCGCGTGGTGCGCGCACTGCTGGCTGACCGAGCCGAGCAGCAGGCCACGGAAGCCTCCTAGGCCCCGCGACCCCACGACGAGGAGCTCGGCGTCACCGGCCTCCTCGAGGAGCACGTGCGACGGGTTTCCTTCGCGAACCACCGTCGTCACCTCGACGCCGCTCGCGTCGACCCGGTCCAGCGCGCCCGCCGCGTTGTCGCGTGCCTCCTGCTCGAGCTCGCCGTAGAGCTGCGCGTCACCAGGCCCGTAGCCCCCGGCGTAGGCGGCCGCAGGCAGGTGCCATGCGGCGACGACACGCACTTCGGCACCGCGCAGCCGGGCCTCGTTCAGCGCGAAGCCGAGCGCGGTGCGCGCGCCCTCGGAACCGTCGAGGCCGACGACAACCGTGCTCATGCCCGCCCCCACGCCAACGCGCCGGCGATGTCGAGGCTGGACAGCACGCCGACCGGGTGGCCGTCGCTCATCACGATCAGGTGCGAGCTGTTGTGCACGTCCATGAGGCGCGCGGCGTCCGTCAGCGACGTGGTCGGGTCGACGCTGACGAGCTCGGTGCGGGCAGCGTCGGACGCCGTGTGGCCCTCGATGCCGGACTCGCCGGCGCGGACGATGTCCATGTCGGAGACCAGGCCCCAGATGAGGTGGTCTCCGCCGGACTCGTCCGCCGTAATCCCTGCGACGACCACAGCATGGACGTGGTGCGTTGCCATCGTCTGAGCGACGGTCAGCAGCGGAGCGTCGGGCGCACAGCTCATGACGCCGGGGGACATGGCGTCCGCCACGGTCGCCCGCTCGAACGCGGGCAGCATGTAGCTGCCGCGGTGGGTTTCGATTGTCTGAGTCATGGAACCGAAGCTACGCCCGCCGGTGGCCGCTGCCATCCGTAGCTCTCGCGGTGCCGAAACCGTGCTGAGCACCGATGTCATGTCCCGACGATCCGGATTAGCTCTGTCTCATGTCCGGCACACTCATCGGCGCCGTCGACCTCGACGCACCCGACCAGGCGCGCGACGCGCTCGCGCTCGCCACCTGGCTTGCGGACGTGACGGCGAGCGAGCTGCTGCTGGTCACCATCTTCGCGCCGCACGCCGGCGCGCTCAGCACGCAGCTCGAGCGCCGCCGCCGCCAGCTGACCGCACTCGCCGGGCCTGTCGAGGCGCTGGTCATCGCCGGAACCTCACCCCCGCGCCTGCTCCACGAGATCGCCGACCAGCGACACCCCGTCGCGGTCGTCGTCGGGTCGAGCCGCGGTGGCGCGAACGGCGTCGTGAGCCTCGGCTCCGCGAGCGAGGCCCTGCTGCACGGGAGTCCCGTGCCGATCGCGGTGGCGCCGAACGGGTTCATGGCCCCATCCGCGCACGCCGCGGACATCGGCGTTGCCTACGGGACCACCCCGGAGTCCGACGACGCGGTGCTCGTCGCAGCAGCGCTCGCCGGCCAGGCCGGCGCATCCTTGCGCGTCCTGAGAGTCGACGAGCCCGCGCCCCACAACGACCTCGCAGAGCACCATCCCGGCGAGCGTCTCGAGCGCGCGCTCGCGGGCCGCCCCGCCGAGTACGCCGAGCTTTCCGGCGACCCGGCCGCCGCGCTCGGCGCGGCGTCCGGCGACCTGGATCTGCTCGTCACGGGCTCGCGCTCGTACGGACCGCTGGGTGCGGTCCTGCTCGGCGCGGTGACGCGACGGCTCGTCCGCGCCGCCCGATGCCCCGTGATGGTGGTGCCGCGAACGCGCGACGCGGCGTGGTCCGTGGCGCTTGTGGGCGGCATGGACGCGATGGTCGACGCTTGACCGCGGCGCCACAGGGGACCGCCGAGCCCCTGTAAAGTCGAGCGCGGTCATATGCAGGACCACGCGCTCCGAACGCTCGTCGCCCTCGGCAACAGCGTGCTCGAGGAATCCGAGCCCGAGCTCGTCTTCGAGCGAGTGCTGGCTGCCGCACGCGAGCTCACCGGCGCTCGCTACGCCGCGCTGGGCGTGCTGGATGCCCGGCGCGACCGCATCGAGCGGTTCCTGACGAGCGGCATCGACGACGAGACGCGCGAGCTGCTCGGCGAGCCGCCGAGCGGGTACGGCGTCCTCGGCGAGTTGATCCGCGACCCGCGCCCGCTGCGGCTGCCGAACGTCGGCGCGCATCCGCGGTCGTACGGATTCCCGGTTGGCCATCCGCGGATGGAGACGTTCCTCGGCGTTCCGATCCTCGTTGGCGGCGAGGCGTGGGGCAACCTCTACCTCACGGAGAAGGAGGGCGGCGAGTTCACCGACGACGACGAGCAGGCCGTGATGATGCTCGCTCGCTACGCCGGGATCGCGATCGACAATGCGCGCCGCATCCAGGATCTGAGTGGCCGACGCGACGAGCTGGAGACCACGCTCGCCGCGATGCGAGCGACGACCGAGATCTCGCGCGCACTCGCCGGCGAGACGGACCTCGACATCGTGCTCGAGCTGATCGCCAAGCGCGGACGGGCGCTCGTCGGCGCGAGCGCGCTCCTGATCGAGCTCGTCACGGGGGACCGGATACGAGTTGCGGCCGCCGCCGGCGACGTCGATGGCGAGTTCGTCGGTCGTGACTTCGATATCGGGCCGACCGTCGCCGCGCGGGTGCTGGAGACGCGCCGGCCGCAGCGACTCAGCGACGAGCTGAACCGCTCGCGCTTCGAGAGCGCGGGCATCGGGCACTTCGGTATCACGGCCGGCGCAGGCCTGTTCGTTCCGCTGCTCTTCCGCACCGAGACCCCCGGCGTGCTCGTCGCGCTGAACACGCCGGGTGCCGGCGACTTCAGCGACGAGGACGAGCGCCTGCTCGCGTCATTCGCAACGAGTGCGGCGAGCGCGGTGGTCACGGCGCGATCGGTCAGCACGGAACAGCTCCTCGCACGCGAGGCCGCGACCGAGGAGGAGCGCCGCCGCTGGGCGCGCGAGCTGCACGACGAAACGCTGCAAGGGCTGGGCGCTCTGCGTCTGTCGCTCTCGGCCGCACGGCGGTCGACCGATCCCGAGGTCTGGCGGTCGGCGCTCGACGATGCGCTCGCCGAGCTCGACACCGAAATCGCCAATGTACGTGGGATCATCTCCGACGTCCGCCCGGCTGCCCTCGACGAGCTCGGGCTCGGCGCCGCGATCGAAGCGTTGGCGGATCGCGTCCGCAGCCGCGGCATCGACGTCGAGCTGAAGGTCGATCTCGACTGGGAGTCCGGGCGCGCCGAGACCCGACCCGACGACGAGCTCGAGACCGCGCTGTACCGCGTCACACAAGAGGCGATGACCAACGGGGTCAAGCACTCCGGCGCCGAGGTCCTGACGGTCGAGGTCTTCGAGGCCGACGGCCGCGCGACCGTGCGCGTGCAGGACGACGGTCAGGGATTCGACCCGTCCGAGGCGCCGGAAGGCTTCGGCCTCGTCGGGATGCGCGAACGCGTCGAGCTCCTCGGGGGGAGCCTGGTGATCGATGCGGCGCCCGGCGCCGGCACCACGGTGACCGCGCGCCTGCCGATGCGCCGGCGCCCAGCAGCCAACGGCGCCGAACGCTCGCACGCAGCGACCACCACCGAGCCCAAGCGCTCGGCGTCGTCCAGGCGCACATAGTCCGCCGCGCCGGCTTCGCGTGCGCGCTGGGTGAACGCGGGGTGGTCATGCATGCCGACGACCACCAGCGCCGTGTCGGGCGCAGCCTGGCGCACGATCGAAAGCCACCCGAGCCCGCGGCCCCCGAAGACCGACTCGTCGAGCACCACCACGTCAACGGCGACGCGACCGAGCAGGCGGACCAGATCCGCCAGGTCCACGGTCGCTCCCGTCGGCCCGACGCCCGGCTCGCTCGCGAGCAGGCTCCAGAGCGCGGCCCGGATCCGTTCCTCGCGCGCGACGATCACGACCGTGACGGGCGGATGGATTGGAATGGGCTGCACCGACATGAAGGAAGGATCGACGGAGTACCGGTCCGGCTCATCCGCGAACGGGGCTGAACCGGCGCCCGTAGGAGGTACGGACCCGCCCCAGCGCCACAATGCCCGCGGGCGCACGCAAGGACGGCACGGCACGGGCGTACGGAGCGCCGCGTCGTACCGCCCTGACGTGCATCAGCGCCTACCGTCCCGCAGGAACCGGGACGAGGACTCGCTGGACGAGCTCCGCGAGGCGGCTGGAGTAGCCCCACTCGTTGTCGTACCAGGCGACCACCTTGACCTGCGTCCCGTCGACGACGGTCGTCAGGCCGGCGTCGAAGATCGACGAGTACGACGATCCGACGAGGTCGGTCGACACGAGCGGATCCTCGCGGTAGGACAGGATGCCGGCGAGCGGCCCGGTATCCGCCCGCTCGCGGATGGCCGCGTTGACGGCTTCCACGGTCGTGGCGTTCTCGACCTCGATCGTCAGGTCGACGAGCGACACCGTCGGCGTCGGCACGCGGACCGCGAAGCCCTGCATCTTGCCGGCGAGCTCGGGCACGACGAGGCCGATGGCCTTCGCCGCGCCGGTCGTCGTGGGCACGAGGTTCAGTGCGGCGGCGCGCGCACGGCGCGGGTCCTTGTGCGGGCCGTCGAGCAGCTGCTGGTCGCCGGTGTACGCATGCACGGTCGTCATCACGCCGTGGCGGATGCCGAACACTTCGTGCAGGACCTTCGCGACCGGGGCGAGGCAGTTCGTGGTGCAGGACGCGTTCGAGATGACGTGGTGCCGCTCCGGGTCGTACACGTCGTCGAAGTTGACGCCGAGGGCGACCGTCACGTCGGGCTCCTTGGCCGGCGCCGAGATGATGACCTTGCGGGCGCCCGCGTCGAGATGACGCGCGGCGTCCGAGCGCGCGCGGAAGCGGCCGCTCGACTCGATGACGACCTCAGCGCCGACGTCGCGCCAGGGCAACGCGCCCGGATCGGACTCGGCGAATACCGGAATCTCGATGCCGTCGACGCGGATCGCGCCGTCCAGCGCCTCGACGCTCCCAGGGAACCGGCCGTAGACGGAATCATTCGCGAGCAGCAGCGCCACCGAGTCCACGCCCATCACGTCGTTGATGGCGGCCCACTCGATGTCGGCGCCCTGCTCCTTGGCAGCGCGGAACGTGGCGCGGCCTGTTCGGCCGAACCCGTTGATCGCAACTCTGACGGGCATCTGGACCTCCTGATCGCAGGCGTATGGCCGCGGGTCGCGGCTCACCGGCAAGTCTCCGGTGACGTCGGCGCTGCGACATCGGTCGTTTCCACGCGGGCGAGTCCGTGACAACCCCTGATGTCGGCGCCCCGATCCGTTGCTTCGCTTGCAGGAACACACGTCGGAGGCTGACCCATGTCCAAGCCGATCCTGGTCGCGTACGCGACGAAGCACGAATCCACCCACGAGGTCGCCGATGCGATCGCTGCGCATCTCGGCATTCGCGGCGCGAACGTCGAGATCCATCCCGCGTCCGAGGTCAAGACGCTCGAGCCCTACGGGGCCGTGATCCTCGGCGGCGCGCTGTACGCCGGCCGCTGGCACCGCGCCGCGCGACAGTTCATCGGCCGCCATCACGATGCGCTCGCGCAGCTGCCGTTCGCCGTCTTTGCGATGGGGCCGATCACCCTCGAGCCGCGCGAGGTGCAGAGCTCGCGCCGGCAGCTCGACCGCGCGCTCGCGAAGGAACCGGACCTCGTGCCGGTGTCCGTGCGCATCTTCGGCGGCGTTGTCGATCCGGCGAAGTTGCGCTTCCCGTTCACGCACATGGATGCGGCGGACGCGCGCGATTGGACGGCCATCGACGAATGGGCCGACGAGCTCCTCCAGCGGCTCGCAACGCCGGCTGCGGCCTGAACTGCGGGAAGCTACGGATAAGGGCGAGTGGCCTGCACGGCTGTCGGCCGCAGCGGCGCGAGCGATGCTCTCGCCATGAGCTCCCAGACCGACAGCACTCTCACGCGCGTCGGCCCCACGTTCGCTTCGATTGTGTGTGGGGTCGACGGCAGCCGGCCCAGCCAGGAAGCCGCACGCCAGGCCGCGCTCGTCACCGATCCTGGCGCCGTGCTCGCCTACGTCGCCGTCAGCTGGGAGACGCCTGGCGCGACCGCCCGGACGACACTTACCCATGAGGAGGCGCGCGAGTGCCTGCGTGCGGCCCGCGACGAGGCGCGCGAGCTCGGCGTGACCGCCGAGCTCGTCGACGAGCACGCCGAAGACGCCGGGCCGCAGCTGCTCGCGTTCGCGGCCAAGCAGGACCTGCTGGTCGTCGGCACGCACGGTCACGCCCGCGCGAGCGGGATCATGGTGGGCAGCGTCGCGACCGCCGCGGTGCACCGCGCCGACATCCCCGTCCTCGTCGCCCGCCGCCCGCCCGAAGGCATTGAGTTCCCCGCACGGATCGTCCTTGCGAGCGACGGCACGCCGGCCTCCGATGCGGCGGTCGAGCTGACCGCGCGGCTCGCGGCGCACCACGGGTCGCAGGTGGGGATCATCGGCGCGCGCGATCGCGACGCACCGTTCCACCCCGGCCTCGCCGAACACGCCGCGCAGATCTCCGCGGCGACCGGCCGCGACCCGGTCATCCTCGAAGCACCGGGTGCGCCGCACCACGCCGTCGCGACGGCCGCCGGCGACTTCGATGCCTCGCTCGTCGTGGCCGGCAGCCGAGGTCTGTCGGGCATCGCCGCGATCCGCAGCACGTCGGAGCGCATTGCCCATACCGCGCCGTGCTCAGTGCTCGTGGTGCGGCGATGATCACCACGACCGCTCGCTGGACGTACGACTTCGACGAGGGGTCCCGCGACATGCGGGAGCTTCTCGGGGGAAAGGGTGCGGGTATCGCGGAGATGACGCGCGTCCTCGGCCCGGAGCTCGTCCCTGCCGGCTTCACCATCACCACCGACGCCTGCGTCGCCTACATGCGCGAAGGGGAGGTGCCGGAAGGCTTCCGCGAGGCGGTCGAGGCTGCGATCGCGCGCCTCGAGGCGCAGGCGGGCAAGCGATTCGGTGACTCCGCCGATCCACTCCTCGTCTCGGTGCGCAGCGGCGCACGCGACTCGATGCCGGGCATGATGGACACGGTTCTCAACCTCGGCCTCAACGACGAGTCGGTCGCGGGCCTCGCCGCCCGCACCGGCCGCGAGCGTTTCGCCTGGGACTCCTACCGCCGCCTCGTGCAGATGTTCGGCGATGTGGTCTGCGGCGTCCCGGGCGTCCGTTTCGAGGACGAGATCGCCGCGATGAAGGCCGAGCGCGGCGTCCATCTCGACACCGAGCTCGACACCGACGCGCTGATCGCGCTCACCCGGCGTTTTCAGGCGCTCTACGACTTCCCGCAGGATCCCCGCGAACAGCTCGACCGGGCGATCCGCGCCGTGTTCGACTCTTGGATGGGCGAGCGTGCCGTGGCGTACCGGCGGATCAACGGCATCCCCGACGACTGGGGCACGGCCGTCAACGTCCAGCAGATGGTCTTCGGGAACAAGGGGCCTCGCTCGGGCTCCGGCGTCGCCTTCTCTCGTGACGAGGTCACCGGCGCGTCGGAGCCGAGCGGGGATTTCTTGATCGATGCCCAGGGTGAGGACGTCGTATCCGGCGTGCGCACGCCGAGGGACCTCTCAGAGCTGGGTGCGTGGATGCCCGAGGCGCGTGACCAGCTGGTCGACATCCTGCGGCGCCTGGAGCGGCACTACCGCGACATGCAGGACACCGAGTTCACGATCGAGGACGGCCGGCTGTACATGCTTCAGACGCGCAGCGCCAAGCGACCTGCCCAGGCCGCCGTCCGCTTCGCCGTCGACGCCGTCGACGAAGGGCTGCTCACGGGCGCCGAGGCGATCGCCACGATCGACCCGGGGACGCTCGACGCGCTCCTGCACCCCACCTTCGATCCCGCCGTGCCATACAAGGTCGTCGCCCGCGGCGTGGCCGCCTCTCCGGGCGCCGCCAAGGGCGCGATCGTCTTCACCGCGCAGGACGCGGTCGCCGCGGGCGAGCGCGGCGAGGCGACGATCCTCGTCCGGCCCTTCACCGAGGCCGATGACGTCGCGGGGTTCCACGCCGCCAAGGGGATCCTCACCTCCGAAGGCGGCAAGGCCTCGCACGCAGCGCTCGTCGCCCGTGGGATGGGCCGTCCGGCCGTGACCGGCGCGGGCAGCGTCGAGATCGATCTTCACGCGGGCACGGTCAAGATCGGCGACCTGTTCCTGCGCGCCGGCGACCTGATCGCCATCGACGGGACGACCGGCGCCGTGACGCTCGACGACGTCCCACTCGTGCGACCGCGCGTGAACCCCGACTTCGAGCGCATCCTCGAATGGTGCGACGGCATCCGCACGCTCGGCGTGCGCGCCAACGCCGACACGCCGGAGGACGCCCGCCGCGCTCGCGCGTTCGGCGCCGAAGGGATCGGACTGTGCCGTACCGAGCACATGTTCATGGCCGCGGGGCGCCAGCCGAAGATGCAGCGGATGATCATGGCCGACGACGACGACGCCCGGCGCGAGGCGCTCCTGGAGCTGCTCCCGCTCCAGCAGGCCGACTTCGAGGGCCTCCTCGCGGCGATGGAGGGCCAGCCCGTCACGATCCGCCTGCTCGACCCTCCGCTGCACGAGTTCATGCCCGACCGCCTCGAGCTCACCGAGCGCCTGGCCGCCGCGCGGGCTGAGGGCTCGCGCGAGGTCGCGGCGCTCGAGCACAGCCTCGAGCGCGTGCAGGCCCTCTCGGAGGGGAACCCGATGCTCGGGACACGCGGGGTGCGCCTCGGCCTGATCCATCCGGAGATCTACGAGATGCAGGTGCGCGCGATCTTCCGCGCTGCCTCCGCTGTGCGTGCCCGCGGCCTCCAGCCGGCGCGCCTGGAGATCATGGTGCCGCTGGTGGCGTACGTGCGCGAGCTCGAGTTGTGCCGGGACCTGATCGAGCGCGTCGCGGCCGAGGAGGGCTTTGCGCGCGCGGACTTCGAGATCGGCTCGATGATCGAGCTCCCGCGCGCCTGCCTGCGGGCGGGCGAGATCGCGCAAGCTGCAGAGTTCTTCTCCTTCGGCACCAACGATCTGACGCAGACCGCACTGGGCTTCTCCCGCGACGACATCGAGGGCCGGGTCGTCCCGCCCTACATCGACAGCGGCATCCTGGAGCGCTCGCCGTTCGGGACGATCGATGCGGACGGCGTCGGCGAACTGGTCGGGATCGCCGCCGAGCGCGGCCGCGCTGCGCGCCCGAACTTGGAGCTCGGCGTCTGCGGCGAGCACGGCGGAGACCCGGCCTCCATCCGCTTCTTCGACAGCATCGGGCTCGACTACGTCAGCTGCTCGCCGTACCGGGTGCCGATCGCCCGGGTTGCGGCCGCGCAGGCGACCCTGGCAAAGTGAGTCGCCCCATGAACACCGTCATCGCCGGCGGCGGCGTTGCCGGGCTCGAGGCGCTTCTGGCGTTGCGGGCCTGGGCACGCAACCAAGTCCGCCTCACCGTGATCGCGCCCGACCCCGAGTTCTCCTACCGGCCGCTGGCCGTCGCGGAGCCGTTCGCGCTCGGTCACGCCCACCGTGTCCCGCTGTCGCGGTTCGCCGCCGATACCGGGGCCGAGCTGATCATCGATGCCGTCGTCAGCGTCGATGACGCCGCGCGAGAGATCCACTTGCGCGATGGAGGATCCGTCCCGTTCGATGCGCTGATCGTGGCGCCCGGCGGGCGTCCGGTCGTCGGCGTGAAGGGGGCGACCACCTGGTGGCCCGGCGGTGACGCGGACTCGTACGGCGGTCTCCTGCGGGACATCGACGGCGGCTACGCGAAGCGGATCGCGATCGTCATCCCGCCGGGAGCGGTCTGGCCGCTCCCCGCGTACGAGCTTGCCCTGATGACGGCGGGCGAGGCCCGCGCGATGGGCCAGCCAGACGTCGAAATCACCGTTGTGACGCCGGAGCGCGAGCCGTTGACGCTGTTCGGCGACGCAGCCACGGCGGCGCTCGCCGACGAGCTGCACGCCGCGGGCGTGGCGCTGCGGACCGGCGCCGTCGCACGTGCCGCAGACGGCGCCGGGCTGCTCCTGGAACCGACCGGCGAGCGGCTCGACGTGCAGCGCGTTCTGGCGATACCGCGCATCGTGGGGCCGGCGCTTGACGGCCTTCCGTGCAACGAGGAGGGGTTTGTACTCACCGGTGACGACGGCCTCGTGGCCGGTGCCGAGCGGACCTGGGCCGCGGGCGACGGCATCGCCTCGCCGGTCAAGTTCGGCGGCCTCGCGACGCATCAGGCGCGCGTTGCCGCGGCCGGGGTGGCACGAGCCGCGGGCGTCACCGTGCCCGACGTCGGGGAGCCGGTGCTCCACGGCCGTCTGCTGACCGGGCGCGGCACCCGGCGCCTGCGCGGCCGCGGAGACGGCGAGGGTGCGCCGCTGTGGTGGCCTCAGGGCAAGATCGCGGGCGACTTCCTCCCCCGCTGGCTCCTCGAGCACGGGGTGGCGACGCCTGGCAGCGCGCCGCCGCCCGAGGACGAAGGGGTGAAGGTCGAGCGCCCGCTGGGTGCCCTGCGCGCGCCCGAGTACGAGTATCTGTCCGCCCTCGGTCACGAGTACAGCAGCGACGACCCCGCGATCGCGGCGCTCGGTCGCCGGATGCGCGAGGCGCAGCGCCGATGACGCTCACGACGCCGCTGAGCGCCGAGGCGCTCAGCCGGCTCGACGCGACCTGGCGCGCCGCGAACTACCTCGCCGTCGGCCAGATCTACCTGCTCGACAACCCGCTCCTGCACGAGCCGCTGCGGCCCGAGCATGTCAAGCCGAGGCTGCTCGGCCACTGGGGCACCACGCCCGGCCTCAACTTCCTGTACGCGCACATGAACCGAGCGATCCGGGAGCGCGACCTCCCGGCGATCTTCGTGACCGGCCCCGGGCACGGCGGGCCGGCGCTGGTGGCAAGCACGTGGCTCGAGGGCACGTACAGCGAGATCTATCCCGAGGTGAGCCGAGACGAGCCGGGGATGCGTCGCTTGTTCCGGCAATTCTCGTTCCCCGGCGGGATCCCGAGCCACGTCGCCCCGGAGACGCCCGGATCGATCCACGAGGGCGGGGAGCTCGGATACGCGCTGACCCACGCCTACGGCGCGGCGTTCGACAACCCGGACCTCGTCGTGCTCTGCGTCGTCGGCGACGGCGAGGCCGAGACGGGGCCGCTGGCCGCAAGCTGGCACAGCAACAAGTTCCTCGATCCCGTCCGTGACGGCGCCGTGCTCCCGGTGCTGCACCTGAACGGCTTCAAGATCGCCAACCCGACGGTGCTCGCGCGGATCCCGCACGACGAGCTGGCGGCGTTGCTGGAGGGCTACGGGCACCGGCCGATCTTCGTCGAGGGCGACGACCCCGCGGAGATGCATCAGCGGATGGCGGCGGCACTCGACGCGGCGCTCGACGACATCGCCGCGATCCAGCGCCGGGCCCGCGACGGCGGCGGGGCCGGCGAGCGTCCGCGCTGGCCGATCCTCGTGCTCCGTACGCCAAAGGGCTGGACCGGGCCGCACGAGGGCACCGCCGCGGCCCATCAGGTGCCGATCACGGGCATGCGCGAGTCCGCTGACACGCTCGCAGAGCTCGAGGCGTGGATGCGGTCCTATCGCCCCGAGGAGCTGTTCGACGCCGACGGGTCGCCGCGCGACGACGTGCTGGCGCCCTCGCCGACCGGCGAGCGGCGGATGGGCGCGATCCCGCACGCCAACGGCGGGCTGCTCAGGCAGAACCTGCGGCTACCCGACTTTCGCGAGTACGCGGTCGACGTGCCCGAGCCCGGGCGCACGTCCAGCGAGGCGACTCGCGTCCTCGGCGGGTTCCTGCGTGACGTGATGGCACACAACCAGCACACGTTCCGGCTGTTCGGGCCCGACGAGACTGCGTCGAACCGGCTCTCCGCGGTGTTCGAGGTCACCAACCGCGCGTGGCAGGCCGAGCGCACCGCAGCCGACGACCACCTCGCTCCCGACGGCCGCGTGCTCGAGGTGCTGAGCGAGCACCTCTGCCAGGGGTGGCTCGAGGGCTACCTGCTGACCGGCCGGCACGGGCTCTTCAACTGCTACGAGGCGTTCATCCACATCGTCGACTCGATGTTCAACCAGCACGCCAAGTGGTTGAAGGTGACGCGCGACATCCCGTGGCGGCGGCCGATCAGCTCGCTCAACTACCTGCTCACCTCCCACGTCTGGCGCCAGGACCACAACGGCTTCTCCCACCAGGATCCCGGCTTCATCGACCACGTCATCAACAAGGACCCGAACGTCGTCCGCGTGTACCTCCCGCCCGATGCGAACTGTCTGCTGTCGGTCGGCGACCACTGCTTGCGCAGCCGCGACTACGTGAACGTGATCGTGGCCGGCAAGCAGCCGGCATTGGACTTCCTGTCGATGGACGAGGCGATCGTGCACTGCACGCGCGGCATCGGCATCTGGGACTGGGCAAGCAACGACGAAGGCGGGGAGCCGGACGTCGTGCTGGCGTGCGCGGGTGACGTGCCGACGCTGGAGACGCTGGCGGCGGCGGCGCTCGTGCGCGAGCACCTGCCGGAGCTCAAGGTCCGCGTGGTGAACGTCGTCGACCTGATGCGGCTGCAGCCCGAGGCCGAGCACCCGCACGGCATGTCCGACGCCGAGTTCGACGCCATCTTCACGCCGGACAAGCCGGTGATCTTCGCCTACCACGGATACCCGTGGCTGATCCACCGGCTCACCTACCGACGGACCAATCACCACGGCCTCCACGTCCGTGGCTACAAGGAGCAGGGCACGACCACGACGCCGTTCGACATGGTCATGCTCAACGACCTGGATCGCTTCCACCTGGTCATCGACGTGATCGACCGCGTGCCGGGCCTCGCGCCTCGGGCCGCGGCGCTGCGCCAGCACATGCTCGACGAGCGCCTCCGCCACCGCGCATACACGCGCGAGTTCGGCGAGGACCCGGAGGACGTGCGCAACTGGACCTGGCCCGGCTGAGCGCGTGCGGTTGCTGGTCGTCAACGCCGGCTCGAGCAGCCTGAAGCTGGCCGCGCTGAGCGGCGACGACCGCGTACTCGCCGAGCGCTCGGTCGAGTGGCCGGCCGGCGAGGCGTTCCCGCACGACGCCCTCGATGGCCTCCCCCACGCTGATGCCATCGCCCACCGCGTCGTGCACGGCGGCGACAGCCTGCGAAAGGCGACCTGGATCGGCGGCGACATACGCGCCCGCCTCCTCGAATTGACCGACCTCGCGCCCCTGCACCAGCCGCGAGCGGTCGCCGCGATCGATGCCCTCGCCGAGCGCTTGCCGGACACGCCCGCGGCCGCGTGCTTCGACACGGCGTTCCACGCGACGCTGCCCGCCGGCGCCGCGACGTACGCACTGCCGGCCGGCTGGCCCCGGCGCCGGTACGGCTTCCACGGCCTCTCCCACGCCTACGCCTCCCGGCGCGCCGCGGAGTTGACGGCGCGTGACCCGGAGACGTTCCGCGTCGTCACGTGCCATCTCGGCGCCGGCGCCTCGCTCGCGGCCGTGTCGGGCGGCCGGTCGGTCGACACGACGATGGGCTTCACACCACTCGACGGCCTCGTCATGGCGTCGCGCCCCGGGAGCGTCGACCCCGGACTCCTGCTGTGGCTGCTCGAACACCGTGGGATGACCGCGGCGGAGCTCGCGGATGCGCTCGAGCACCGAGCCGGACTCACCGGCCTGGGCGGTACCGGCGACATGCGCGAGCTGCTGCCTCGAGCCGACGCCGGCGATCAGGACGCGCAACTCGCGCTCGACGTCTACGTCCACCGCCTGCGTGCCGGGATCGCGGCGATGGCTGCCGCCATGGGTGGCCTCGACGCGCTCGTCTTCACCGGGGGCGTCGGCGAGCACGCCCCGGCGATCCGGGCCCGCGCCGTGGCGGACCTCGGGTTCCTCGACCTCACCGTCGATCCCGAGCGCAACGCGGCCGCGAACGGCGACGGCCCGATCGGCGACGGCACGCTCGTGGTGACCGCCCGCGAGGACCTCGAGATGGCCCGGCAGGTCCGCGCGATCAGCGATCCAGCGACGGATACGGCCGCGGAGCCGGCGGCGCGGCGACCCTGAACCGGGCATCGACGACGGTGGCGCCGTCGGGGCCGACGAGCACGGGGTTGCAGTCGAGCTCGGCGATCTCCGGGTGCGCAGCGGCGAGTGCCGCGATGCGCACGAGGATGTCCTCCAGCGCGGCGACGTCGGCGCGCGGCGTGCCGCGATAGCCGTCCAGCAGCGGATACGTCTTCAGCGCGCGGAGCATGTCCCGCGCGTCGCCGCGGCTCAGCGGGGCGAGGCGCGACTGCACGTCGCCGAGCAACTCGACCGCGCGGCCCCCGGCGGCGCAGGCCACGACGGGGCCCCAGTCGGGGTCGGATGTGACGCCGACGAGCATCTCGACGCCCTCCGCCGCCATCGATTGGACGAGGTAGCCGACCGGCTGGTGGCCCGCCTCGCGCACGGCAGCGGCGATCTCGCGCGCCGCTCGGGTGGCCGCAGAGGAGCCGCCCACGCCGAGTCTCACGCCGCCGACATCGGACTTGTGGAGCAGGCTTGGGGCGATCGCCTTGATCGCGACCTCGCCGCCGAAATCGGCGGCGCAGCGACCGACGGCGGCCGGCGTGGCGACGACCGTCGCGGCGACCTGGGGGATGCCATAGGCCGTCAGCAGCTCGGCCACGCGGTCCGGCACGAGCCAGCCGCCGCCCTCCGCGAGGACCTCCGCGATCGTCGCCGCGGCGGCGTCGGCGTCGATGCCGGCCGGGATCTCGGCCGGCTCGCCGGCGCCGCGCTGCCAGTGCGCGTAGCGGACCGCGTGATCCAGCGCCCGCACCGCCTCTTCCGGCGTGCCGTAGGCCGGGACGCCGTCGGCCAGCGTGGCGAGCGCGGAGTCGTCCTGCGCCATCCATACCGCGAGCAGCGGCTTGCCGGCCGCTCGCGTCGCGGCATCCGCCGCACGGACGGCGGCCGCGACGTCGCTCGCCTGGGTAACCAGCGGCGGGATGAAGATCACGACGATGGCGTCGGCGGAGGGATCCTCCGCCAGCGCCTCGATCGCGCTGCGATAGTCGTCGGCGGACGCGGACGCGATCATGTCGACCGGGTTCGTCGTCGCAGCCTCACGCGGAAGGTGGCGGGCGAGACGGCGGCGCGTCTTCGTCGGCAGCGGCTCGACGGTCAGCCCGGCGGCCTCGCAGGCGTCGGCGCACGCGATGCCCGGGCCACCGGCGTTCGTGACGATCCCGACGCGGCGGCCCCGTGGGAGGGGCTGGCCCGCCAGCAGCGCAGCGACGTCGAACAACTCGCCGACGGTGGCGGTGCGGATCACACCCGCGTGGCGGAACAGCGCATCGACGGTGGCGTCGGACGCGGCAAGGAGTGCGCCGGTGTGCGAGGTCGCGGCTCGCGCTCCCGCGGCCGAGCGACCACTCTTGACGGCGACCACGGGCTTGCGGGCCGCGACGCGCCGGGCGATCTGGCCGAAGCGACGCGGGTTGCCGAACGATTCCAGGTAGAGGCCGATGACGTCGGTGCCGTCGTCGTCCTCCCAGAAGCGCAGGAAGTCATTGCCGGACAGGTCGGCCTTGTTGCCCGTCGACACGAACGACGACAGCCCGAGCCCGCGCTGCGCGGCCTCAGCCACCGCAGCGATGCCGAAGGCGCCGCTCTGCGACGCGAAGGCGACGCTTCCCGGCGGCGGAGCGACCGGAGCGAACGATGCGTTGAGCGCGACGTCGCCCGCGGTGTTCAGCACGCCGAGGCAGTTCGGGCCGACGAGCCGCATGCCGCTGGCGCGGCAGACGGACAGCAGCTCGGCCTGGCGGTCACGCCCGCGGCCGCCGACCTCCGAGAAGCCGGCCGACAGCACCACCAGGGCCCGCACGCCCGCCGCCCCGCACTGGCGCGCGACGTCGACGACGACCGCAGCCGGCACGGCGATGACGGCGAGCTCGACGGGCTCCGGCACGTCGGCGATCGAGGGGTATGCCTGGATTCCGCCGACGCTCGCCTCGCGCGGATGGACGACGGACAGCGGACCCTTGTAGCCGGCCGCGCGAAGATTGCCCAGCACGGCGGCGCCAACCGATCCCGGGCGGGTCGAGACGCCGATGACCGCCACCGACTCGGGTCGCAGCACGTGGGCCACGGCCGCCGCGGCCGCGATGTGATCGCGCTCCTCGAACCGGGCGCGCGCATCGTCGCCGAGCGCCGCCGGCAGCTCGATCCACAGCTCCCCAGGCTCCGAGCGGACCTCGACGGCGAAGCCGGAGTCGCGGAACACCTGGATCATGCGCCGGTTCTCCGGCAGCACAACCGCAGTGAAGGTGTCGATGCCGTCCGCGGTCGCCAGCTCGGAGAGATGGGCGAGCAGCAGCGTTGCGATGCCGCGGCCCTGCCAGTCATCGGCCACCTCGAACGCCACCTCGGCACGATCGGCCGACTCGTGAACGTACGCGGCATGCGCGACGATCCGCTCCGGCTCGCCCGCGACCGCGACGAGCCCGCGGCCTCGTCCCGGCTCGAGCGCCGCCATGTACGTGGCGGCCTGATGCAGGTCCGCACCGGCGCTGAAGAAGCGCAGCCAGCGGGACTCGACCGACAGACCGTCGAGGAAGCTGCAGAGCTCCGGCTCGTCTTCGGAGACGAGCGCGCGGACGGTGACAGTGGCTCCGTCGCGCAGCGCGACGTCAACGGTGGCGGGGTCAAGAGTCGGCATACGGCCAAGCTATGCCGCAGCGGCCGCCGATCCATCCGGTCAGACCACGAAGCCACTCCGTAGTTCACCGCGCAACCGCGCGTCGAGCCCGTTGCGCAGCGCCGCCAGCACGTCCGCGCCGTCGCGGTCGGTGCGCACGACCAGATGCGCCGGTGCGTCGAGCGGCTCCCATTCCTGCAGCTGGCGCGCCGCGACAGCCGGGCCGGCGTCCGAGACGCCCGGCCGGTCAGCGCGCGCGCCCGCGCGCGCGTGAAGCGTTTCGGCCGGGGCGCGACACTCGATCCACACGAGATCAGCCGCGTTCGCGAACGCATCCGCGAACGCGGTCCGGTCGGCCGCGAACCGGAACGTCGCGTCGATCATGACCCGCTCGCCGGCGCGGACACACGCGCGTGCGCGGACTCCGAGCTCCTCGTAGGTCCGCCGGTTCATCGCGGGCTCGTAGGCGCCGGCGGGCGCTCGCGTGGTTGGCTCGATGCCGACCAGCTCCTTGCGGACGACGTCAGACGAGAACACCGTGGCCCCCGCTCGCTCGGCAAGTGTGGTCGCCAGCGTCGACTTCCCACTCGCCGCAGGCCCGCAGACGATGGCGGCCGGGCCGACCCGCAAGGCCCAGCCGAGGTGCGTCGCGAGGGCGAGCAGCGACGCAGCGTCGGCGCGCCGCCGCGCCGCGTCCGCCGCGTCGACCTGCCCGGCGCGGACGAGCGCGACCTTCGCGCGGATGAGCGCGCGCTGAGCGGCGAAGAAGGTGAGCAGTGCGTCGTCGCCCGGATTCCCTCCGGCCTCGCGATAGGCGTGCACCAGCCCAGCGGCGAGCCGCTCGTCGTGCCGCAGGAGGTCCATGACGAGGAACGCGAGGTCGAGACCGACGTCGATCTGTCGCAGGGCGGGATCGAACTCCACGCAGTCGACGATCTCGATCCCGCGCTCGAGGACGACGTGCTCGGCCCGCAGGTCGCCATGGCCGTCGCGCACGAGCCCAGCCCTCGCTCGCCGCTCCAAGTCCGCGCGCCGCGCCGCCATGATCGCGTCTGCCAGCGCCGCGGCGTCGTCGACGTCAGCGCCGAGCTCGCGCAGCGTCGCGAAGTTCTCGACCAGCATGGCCGCGAGCGCCGGGACCGCGCGTTCCGGTCGGTGCGGGCGATCCGCCGCGGCGTGAAACGCCGCCAGGCGGCGACCCACCCCGCGTACCTCGGACTCGCCGGCGGTTCCTTCGATGAGGCGCTGGGCGAGCGTGCAGCGCTCGTCGTAGCGCCGCATCTCGACGACGTAGTCGACCGCGCCGTCGGTGTGCTCCGGGGCCAGCTCGATGCCGTCAGTTGAGGGGACGACCGCGCACACGCCACGGTAGATGTCCGGCGCGAGGCGCCGGTTCAGGCGCACCTCCTCGCGGCAGAAGTGATGCCGTCGGTCGAGCGTGCCGTAGTCGACGAACGGAAGGCGGACCCGCTTCTTGAACTTGTACGCCCGGTCACGCGTGAGCAGCACGCGCGAGATGTGCGTCTCGCGCACCGCGACCGGGTCCAGGCGCATCAGTCCTCGCGAGCGAGCAGCTCCAGGTTGCGTTCGACCTCGTGCGCTCCCTCGGGCCGCGCGCGCAGCAGCTCGGTCTCCTCGCGCCCCATCAGATACGGCGCCAGGTACTTGCTGGCGATCTTCGTCGGCGGCCACCAGAGCGCGCGCAGCGCGGCCTCAGAGGGACCGGGGGTGGCGCCCGCGGGAGCGCGCAGCCAGCGGCGCCGCCCGCCGGTCAGGAGCATCCCTCGCAGCACCGGACGGAACGGCTGCGGGTCCAGGTCGACCCCGTGGCGCGCAACGATGGTCTCCGCGGCCGCGACGGCCTGCTGCGCCGCGAGGCCACCCTGCTTGATCGGGAACGTCGTGGCGTCCCCGGCGGCATACACGTCGTCGATGCCCTCCACGCGGCCGTGCTCGTCGACGGCGATGAAGCCGTCGGCGTCGGCCGGCAGCCCAGTGATCGCGGGGCCGGCCGGGATCGGCAGCGCGATCGTGCGATTGACGTCGATGCGCCGGTCGCCGGCGACGATGCAGTCGCTGGCGACGTCGGCGACCGTCGAACCGATGAACTCGATGCGCTCGCTCGCGAGAAGCTCGGCGACCATCGTCGACGCCTCGGATCCGAACGCCTCGAGCGGGCGGCTCTCCGGCGTCACGAAGACGAACCCCGCGCCGTGAACTCCGCCGGCCCACACGTCCCGAGCCGTCATCACGGCAAGCTCGTACAGGGGCAGGCTCCACGCGACGGTGCTCGGCACCACGAACGCCACGCTGTTGACGTAGCCGTCTTCGAGGTCGGCGAGCAACCCGCTGAGCGCCTCGGGAGCGCCCTCCGTGCCAAACGTGATCGCGTGGCGATACGCCGGTTGCTGCTTGGCTCCGACCGCGATCAGCAGGGAGTCGTAGGCGAGCGTGTCGCCCGCGCCCGTGACGATCGTCCGGAACCCCGCGTCGACCTCGCGCAAGCTGTCGCGCACCACCGTCGCGCCGAACTCGGCGGCGATCGTGGCCAGCGAATGATGCTCCGCGTGGCCGAGGCAGAACGGCTCGGCGACCGACATCGGGCGATAGACGAAGTCGGGCTCGGGCGCGAGCAGCGTGACACGCGTGCGGTCGCCTCCAAGCTCGTGCAGCGCGATGAGCGCTTCGAGCGCGGCCACGCCGCCCCCGGCGATGACGATGTGCGGAGGAGAAGAAGTCATGTGCCGAGGCTAAGTCCGCGGCGCCCGCCCGGCATCGGCCCCGAGCGCGGACCCGCATGCGGAGATGCCCGCGCCTGCGGTCCGTAGTTGTCCGCAGCGTCAGACCCCGATAGCGGCACTCAGGGCGACCATCACCGCCGCGCCGCCGGCGGTGCCCGCCAGCGCCATGCGCCACGTGCGTGCGGTGAACGCCTGCGGCACGAGCTCGAACACGATCAATGCGAGCATCGCGCCGGCCGCGAACGCGAACGACAGTGGCAGGAGCGCCTTGACCTGCTCGACCAGGACGTAGGCCGCAACGGCGCCGACCGGTTGTGGCGCGCTGGTGGCCACCGCGGCCCAGAACTGCTGTGCGGACGTGAAGCCGGCCTCCTGCATCGGGATGGCCGACGCGGTGCCCTCGGGAATGTTCTGCAGAGCGATTGCGAGCAGGACGAACAGTCCGAGCCCGGCCTGTTGGGACGCGAACGCCGTCCCGATGGCGAACCCCTCGGGGAGGCTGTGGACGAACAGCACGCCGAAGACGAGCACCGATCGGCGCACACCCGCGCCGCGCAGCGCGCCGACATGGACATCGCGGCCCGCGAGTGCCCGGCGGGAGCCGACGAGGAACAGGACGCCGGCGAGCAGGCCGGCGCCCACGACCAGGTTGGAGCCCTCGTCGAGGGCTGGCGCGAGCAGCCCGACCACTGACGCGACCCCCATCACGCCGGCCGCGATCCCCCACAGCAGAGGGCGCAGGCCGCGCACGCGGGGCCCGAGCACGAAGACGGGCACGGCGCCGACGCCGGTCGCCAGCGCGGTGCCGCTGCCGGCGGCAGCGAGCACCACGAGCTCGTTCATCTGATGAGTCCGGTGTAGCCCGCCTCCAGCAGGGCGACGAGCTCGGCGATCAGCGGCATCCGCGGGTTCGTGCGCAGGCTGGCGTCGGCGAACGCGGCGTCGGCCAGTTCAGGCAGCGCCGCGTCGAACGCGGCGCGCTCGATGCCCAGCTCGGCCAGGCTCGCCGGCATGCCGACGGTGCCGAGCAGGTCGTCGACGCTCGCGAACAACCGGTCACGCCGCTCCGCCGCGGTGCGCCCTCCGAGCCCGTGGACCCAGGCCATCTGCGCGTATTTGTCCGGCGCCACGTAGGTCGTGTAGCCCGGGGCCGGCATGAACTTGCGCGGGAGCGCGGCGTTGTAGCGCAGCACGTGCGGGAGGAAGATCGCGTTGGCGCGGCCGTGCGCGATGCCGAAGCGCGCGCCGACGGCGTGCGCGAGCGCGTGGTTGACGCCGACGAACGCGTTCGAGAAGGCAAGGCCGGCCAGCGTGGCGGCATTGCTCATCGCGGTCCGCGCCGCAAGGTCGCTGCCGTCGGCGTACGCGCGCGGCAGCGCGTCGAGGATCAGGTGGAGCGCCTGCATGCAGAACGCATCCGTATACGGCGACGCGAATATCGACACTCCGGCCTCGAGCGCGTGCGTGAGCGCGTCGACGCCCGTGTCGGCCGTCATGAACGGCGGCATCGTGAGCGTCAGGCTCGGCTCCACGATCGCCACGTCCGGCACGAGCGAGTAGTCGACGAGCGTGAGCTTGCGGGCGCCCGCGGTGAGGACCGCGGCCGGGGACACCTCAGAGCCGGTTCCCGCCGTCGTCGGCACGGCGGCGAGCCGCACGCTGTGGTCGATCTCCGGATAGTGCGCGACGCGCTTGCGGGCGTCCAGGAACGGCAGCGTCAGCTCGCCGAGCGTGAGGTCTGGGCTCTCGTAGAACAAGCGCATCGCCTTGGCGGCGTCCAACACGGAGCCACCGCCGACGGCCACGATGAGATCGGGCCGCAGCTTCTCGAGGACCTCGACACCGCTCCGCACCTGCGCTTCCGTGGGTTCCGGCTCGATCTCGCTGAACACGCGAACGCCGCCGCCGAGATGCGCCCGCACCTCGTCCGTCACGCCCCGCGCTTCGGTGTCGGCGTCGGTGACGACCAGCGCCTGGGTGTTGTGGAGGCTGCGCAGCTGCTCGAGCGAGCCTGGGTTGAAGTACGTGTCTGCAGGCACCCGGAACCACTGCGGCGGCGTCTGGCGGCGTGACACCGCCTTCACGTTGAGGAGGTTCCTGTAGTTGATGTTGTCGGTCGTCACGGAGCCGCCCCAGGTTCCGCAGCCGAGCGAGAACGTCGGGGTCATCGCGTTGTAGACGCCGCCGAGCGCGCCGACGGCGGTCGGGGCGTTGACGAGGACGCGTCCGGTACGGATCGCCTTCGCGAACGCGTCGATGACGGTCTCGTCGGTCGCATACACGGCTGACGTGTGGCCCATCCCACCGAGCTCGAGGACGGTCTCCGCGACCTGGAGCGCGTGCTCGACGGACGGCGAACGGACCAGCCCGAGGACGGGCATCAGCTTCTCGCGTACGAGCGGGTGGACCGCCAGCGCGTCGAGATCGGACGGAAGCGGGGCGAGCAGGACCTTGTCGTCGGCCCCAGTCTCGAACCCGGCGATCGCGCCGAGGGCGACGCACGACTGCCCGAGCACGCCCATCTGCGGGTGTCCGTCGTCGTCGAACGACACCGCGGCGAGCGCGTTCACCTCGTCGCCGGTGAGCAGCCGGGCGCCCATGCGCTGCATCTCTGCGAGACAGTCGTCCCAGACGGCGTCGTCGACGATGCATGTCTGCTCGGCCGGGCAGATGAGCGACGAGTCGAACGTCTTCGATATCAGCATGTCGACGACCGCCATCGGCACGTCGGCGCTGCGATGGATGTACACGGGCGCGTTGCCCGCGCCGACGCTCAGGCACGGCTTGCCCGCCGCATTGGCGGCGGCGACCGCCTTCGGACCGCCGGTGGTCCAGATGAAGTCGACGCCCGGGTGGTGGAAGAGGTACTGGGAGACGTCGAGGGTCGGATCGGGGATCACTTGCAGCGCGTCGCGAGGGAGGCCGGCTCGCTCGCCCGCGGCCTGGAGGATCTCGACGGTCCGCACGGCGCTGCCTGCGGCCCGCGCCGAGGGCCGGAAGATGACGGCGTTGCGCGTCTTCGCCGCGACGATCGCCTTGAACAGGATCGTGGAAGTCGGGTTCGTGATCGGCGTCAGCGCGAGCACGACACCAACCGGCTCGGCGACGTAGCGGATGCCGCGCGCGGCGTCCTCGTCGATCACGCCGACCGAGGGCTTGTCTTTGAGGTAGTCGTAGAGGAACTCGGTCGCGATGTAGTTCTTGACGACCTTGTCCTCGAACACGCCGAAGCCGACCTCGTCCATCGCCAGGCGTGCCAGCTCGACGGCGTGCTCGAGCCCGGCGACGACCAGCGCCCAGACGATGCGGTCGACGGTCGCCTGGTCGTCGATGGCGCGAAAGGTGTCCGCCGCGGCGCGCGAGCGCGCGACGAAACCGTCGAGCCTCGAGCGCTGTTCGTCGTCGAGGTCGGCGGTCAGGCGTGGCTCGCGGGCCGTGGCGGCCATGATCAGTGGCCGTGGGCGGCGCGTGACTTCAGCTCCGCCCGGACGTCGCCGATCGTCCCGCGGACTCGCTCGACGATCGTGTCGATCTGCCCGCGTGCGTCCTTCTGGGCATGCTCCCGTGCCTTGTTGAGATTCTCGAGCGCAAGCTCGAGGTAGTCGAGCGTGCCCTTCTCGGCCTTCCTTGTCGGCGGCTTCTTCGTGGCCGGCGGCTTCTTCGTGGCGGTCGCCATATCGGACCTCCTCTTCGGGGTTGGAGACCAGTGTCGGTCCGTACCCGCGCCGCGACATCCGTGCGACGTACGGAGCCGCTAGTCGCAACTTCGGCGGATGTCGCGATCGAGCGCGTGACTTAGCCTCGCTCCATGGCCGTCGCCGACGTCCCACGAATTGAGCGCGCCGCGGCACCCCGGGTGCTCGGGCACTCGCTCGTGTACGTCTCGGGAAAGGGCGGGTCCGGCAAGACGACGGTGAGCGCGTGCCTCCAGATCGCTGCCGAACACCTTGGGCGACAGGCCGTCGTGTGCGAGGTGGGCGGAGCGCACCTCATCCCGGGGTCGGTCTCGATCGAGCCGCACGCCGCCTTGACCGAGTGGATCCGATCGCAGCCGGGCGGTGCGCTCGCTGCCCCGGTCCTCGGCCGCTCGCGCGCGTTCGGCGATTTCGTGGCGGCGGCGCCGGGCGCCAAGGAGCTGGTCACCGTCGGCAAGTTCGTCGACCTCGCACGGTCGCAGGGCAATGACACCGTGATCGTCGACGCCCCCTCGATCGGGCACGCCCTCGGACTCGTGTCGGCGGCGCATACCGCCGGCGAGATCGCCTCGCACGGCCCGATCGGCACGCAGGCGCGCGACTTGCACGACTACCTGGCCGACCCCGAGCTCACCGCCTTCGTCGGCGTATCGCTCCCTGAAGAGATGTCGTTGCACGAGCTGCTCGAGCTGGACGCCGGGCTGCACCGCGCCGTCGGCAGGGGCTTGGACCTGATCGTCGTCAACGCGGTCTTCCCTGATCGCCTCACCGCCGCCGAGGCGGAGGAGCTGCGGCCGCTCGCGGGGTCGGCACCGATCCAAGCCGCGCTCGACGAGCACCAGCAGGCGGAGCTGCACGCGCAGCGGACGGAGTGGCTGCGTGAGCGGGTCTCGGCACCGGTCGTGACCCTGCCGTTCGTGTTCACCACAGAGATCGGCCGACGCGAGCTCGAGCGGCTCGCAGAAAGGCTCACGCCATGAGCACCTCACACACGATGTCGAGGGCCGACGCGGCCTGGTTGCACATGGACCGCCCCACCAACCTCATGGTGATCAACAGCGTCATGTGGTTCGACGAGCCGGTCGACTGGGACGCGTACACGGCGGTCATCCGCGACCGGCTCGTGGCGCCGTTCGACCGCTTCCGCCAGCGTCCCGTCGACGGGCCGACCGGCCCGCACTGGGAAGACGTCGATCTCGATCTCGAGCTGCACGTCCACCACGTCGCGCTGCCCGCCCCGGGCGACCGGCGCGCGCTCGAGTCGTTCGTCTCGGATCGGGCCGCGATGCCGCTCGACTGGTCGCGCCCGTTGTGGGAGGTGTACCTGATCGACGGCTTCGGGAGCGGCGCAGCGGTGCTCACCCGGATGCACCACTGCATCGCCGACGGCATCGCGCTCGCACGGGTGATGATGACGCTGACGGACGGCGGCCCGGAGCCCGAGACCAGCTTCGGCGAGGCGGAGGACGGCGGTGGCCTGCCGCTCGTGGGCACCGCGATCGGGATGACCAAGCTCGTGGCTTCTGCGGTGCAGCACCCACGCCATGCGGTCGCCACGGCGATCGAGGATGCCCGCTCGGTCGCGAAGCTCACGCTCCCGGGATCCGACCCTCAGTCAGCGATCAAGGGCGAGCAGCGGCAGGCCCACCACGTCGCCTGGTGCGATCCGATCGACCTCCGGCGCGTCAAGCGCGCCGCCCGCGCACTCGACGCCACGGTCAACGACATCCTCGTGAGCGCCGTCGCCGGCGCCGTGTCCGAGCGGCTCAATGGCTCGGCGACCGAGGTCCACGCCATGGTGCCGTTCAACCTGCGTCCGCTCGACGAGCCGCTCCCCCGGGAGCTCGGCAACCGCTTCGGCCTCGTCCTGCTGGAGCTGCCGGTCGGGATCGAGGACCCGCTCGAGCGGACGGCCGAGGTCAAGCGGCGCATGGACGCCATCAAGCACGGCCACGAAGGCGCGATCTCGTACGGGATCCTCGAGCTGATGGGCCACACGCCCGCCGCCGTCGAGTCCCGCCTGATCGACTACTTCTCCGCCAAGGGCTCGATGGTGCTCACGAACGTCCCCGGCCCACGCACGCGGCTGTCGGTCGCGGGAACTGAGATGGCCGGCGTGCTCGTGTGGGCGCCGTGCTCGGGGAGCATCGGCATGAGCGTGAGCATCTTCAGCTACGCCGGGAAGGTCACGGTCGGGTTCCTCACCGACGCCGGCCTGGTCCCCGATCCGCAGTCGCTCGCGGACGCCACGCGCGCCCAGGTACTCGCGCTCGCCCGCTGAACCTCGGCGAACTACGGATCGGATGCGGTGGCTGCCCCGATGGCGGCGGATGGCGTAGGACGTACGTTCGACGCAGTTCAACCACGGAGCCAGCGACATGAACGCACCCACCACACCCCGCCCCTGCGTAGTGGTCGGCTTCGACGGCTCGCCGGCCTCGCACGTTGCGCTGTCGCGCGCCATCCAGATGGTCGGGCAGCACGGAAAGCTCTTCCTCGTTCACGCGTGGGATCTCCCCGAAGCATGGCGCGGCCGCGGCACGTATCAGCCCTACGTCAACCGGACGCTGACGACCGCCGAGAGCGTCGTTGACGAGGCCGTGAAGGGCCATCCGGGCCTGGCCGACATCGACTGGGAGAGCGAGCTCATCGGCGGCCCGCCCGCGCAGGCGATCGCCGACGTCGCCACGGCCCGCCACGCCGACGCGATCGTCCTGGGGACCCGCGGCTTCGGCCGTGTGCGGGCGCTGCTCGGCAGCGTCGCTCACGAGGTCATCCATCTCGCCGCGTGCCCGGTCACCGTGATCCCCGAGCGCATGGTCGAGCCGCGCCTCACGACTCCCGAGCGCGAGACGGCGACATCGGTTCCCCCCTACGCCGCCCTGCTATGACCGGTCACCCGAAGATCGTCGTCGGCATCGACGGCACGCCGCGCGGCGAGGACGCCGTCGCCTTCGCAACCGTCCTCGCCCGCATGGTCGGGAGCGGGCTGCTGCTTGCCTACATCTACGGGCCGGACGAGACGCTCGCCGACGCGCACGCGCTGCTCGGCCCGCGATGCGATGCGATGACGGACGTGACCTCAGAGGTCACGGCGTACTCCGACGTCTCGCCGGCGCGCGGACTCGCGCGCGCCGCCGCGGCCCGCCATGCCGACATCGTGGTCGTCGGATCGAGCCATCGCGCCGGGATCGGGCTCATGCTGCCCGGGAGCACAGGCGAGCGACTCCTTCACGAAACGTCTCGCGCGGTCGCAATCGTCCCGCGCTTCTGGCGACCGCGCCAGGCCGGCCCGCTGGTCCGGGTCGGGTGCGGCTACGACGGGTCGCCGCGATCCGAGGCGGCGCTCGCGACGGCGGCTGGGCTCACGCGGATCGCCGGCGCCGAGCTGTACGTGGTCCACGCGTTCTGGTCGTCATCGCTCGCGGGGCCCGTCGGCATCGCGATCCTCGCCGACCTCGAGGCGCGCGCCCGGGCCGAGACTGCGGACGCCGTCCACGCGCTGGCTGCGGATATCCCCGCCCATGCGACGGCGCTCGTCGACGCTCCGGCGCATGCCCTTGTCACGAGCTCGCACGAACTCGATCTGCTCGTGCTCGGTTCGCGCGGCAAGGGCCCGCTCAACGCGGCCGTCACGGGGAGCGTGTCAACCCATGTCATCCGCGAGGCGGCCTGCCCCGTCCTCGTCGTGACCCACGACGCCCCGCCCGTCGTCGTCGGCGTCGAGCACCCGGGCGAAGAGATCCACGTACTGGCCGAGATGCCGGGCACCCAGGAACAGGTCACGGACGCGTAGCTGCGCGGCCTGGCCGATCCGTTCGGCGCCGTGCGGGTCGTCGAGGAGCGTGCTCACGCGATCGCCGAACGCGGCGAGATCCTCGGGGTCGACCAGGTAGCCGGTCGTGCCGTCCTCGATCTGATCCTGGATCCCGCCAACGGCGGACGCGACCACCGGGCGACCTTTCCACATCGCCTCGGCGACGGTCAGCCCGAAACCCTCGGCGAGGCTCTTCTGGACGACGACGTCGGCGCGGCGCTGCAGCGCGTTGACCATCACCGCGTTCTCGTCCGCGTCCACCATCGGCAGCAGCGCGAGATGCACGCGACGCCGGTCCGCCGCCTTGAGCTCCCGCCACGCCGTCTCGGTCTCCGCGAGCACCTCGGCTCCCTCCGGGTCGTCGGCGACCGCCGTCACGTCCGGCCCCACGAGCATGAGGTGCGGCTCGTCCCCATCCGGCACGTGCTCGACGAACCCGGTGAGCACGCCGACCGGGTCCTTCAGCCGGTCCCATCGCGACACCTGGGCCACGAGCGGTACGTCCAGGCGAAGCTGCTCCTCCTCGATCAGCCGGGCCGGATGCTCGACCGTGCCGGTGCTGCTATCCAGCCGCTCGAACACCGCCCGCGCAGGATGGTGGTGGTCGGCGGCGAGGCCCGCCGCGCGCAGGATCGCCGTCACGCCCGTGAACGAGAGTGACTGGTTCTTCGGCGAGAACGCATCGATCGACGGCGGGATGAGGACGATCTTGCCGCGATCGAGCCCTTCCCACGCATACGTCTCGCGCGAGAAGACGTACGCGAGGGCCGGCTCCACGTAGGGAATCAGGAAGCGCCACGCCTCACGCGCCTGATCGTTGGGAAGGTCGAGCCCGACGTGCGCGCGCCAGATGACCGGAACGCCGGCCTCGACGAGCGCCGGCACGATGCCGGCCGTCTGCGGGTCGTGCAGGAGCACGAGGTCGCTGGGCTGCACCCGCTCGAGCAGATGCTCGGCGTTCGCGGAGCAGCACCGCTCATACGACGCCCGCTCCGACTCACCGAGCGGGCCACCGTCGCCGGCGTGGCCGTGCAGGCGGTTGTGGATGCGCTTGGTCGTGCGGAAGAACTCCGCGTCGCCCTCGATGACGGCCCAGCGCGCATCGATCCCGGCGCCGCGGGCGTAGCCGATGAGGGAGCGAAGCATTTCCGCCACACCGCCTCCTCGCGCCGTCGAGTTGACCGACCACACCTTGCGCGACGCGAGCAGTGCACGCCCGCGGCTGATCGTCTGCTCGAACGCGGCGAGGCCTTCGGCCGACAAGACGTCGTTGAGCCGTTCCGGCGGGAGACTCGTCACCGGCTCTTCGTGGAGCGCCATGCCCGAACCGTACTTTGCCACGAAGGTTCGCGGGGAATCACTCGTGACGCAGGCGCCGTGGCCCGGCAACGTGGAGCTCGATGTTCCAAGTGCGTATCCACGGCCGTGGCGGCCAGGGCGTCGTCACGGCAGCCGAGCTGCTCTCCGTCGCGGCGTTCCTCGACGGCGAGCACGCACAGGCGTTTCCGAGCTTCGGCTCCGAGCGCACCGGCGCGCCGGTCGTGGCGTTCTGCCGCATCGACGATCGCGAGATCCGCGTGCGCGAGCCGATCGTCGCGCCCGATGCGCTGATCATCCAGGACCCGACGCTGCTGCAGCAGGTGGACGTCTTCGGCGGGCTGCAGCCCGGAGGCCGTGTGCTGCTCAACAGCACACGCTCCGCCGCCGAGCTCGGGATCGGGCATCTGGACGTCATCTGCGTTCCGGCCGGCGACCTCGCGCGCGAGCATCTCGGCAGGCCGCTGCCGAACGCGGCGCTGCTCGGGGCATTCGCCGCCGTTACCGGAGTCGTCACGCTCGACTCGGTGGCCGCCGCGATCCGCGAACGCTTCGCGACCGCGCCGGCCGAGGCCAACGTCAAGGCCGCCGAGGCGGCATTCGCGCTCGTCCGGGAGGCAAGCCATGCCTAGGCAGCTCGAGGGCTCACGGGCGGTCGCCGAAGCGGTCGCCGCGTGCCGCCCGGAGGTGATCGCGGCCTATCCGATCTCACCGCAGACGCACATCGTCGAGGGGCTTTCACAGCTTGTGAAGACCGGCGAGCTCGCCCCGTGCGAGTTCATCAACGTGGAGTCCGAGTTCGCTGCCATGTCGGTGTCGATCGGCGCCTCTGCCGCCGGCGCGCGTGCGTACACCGCCACCGCCAGCCAGGGGCTGCTGTTCATGGTCGAGGCGCTCTACAACGCCTCGGGGCTCGGACTCCCGATCGTCATGACGGTCGCCAACCGCGCGATCGGCGCCCCGATCAACATCTGGAACGACCACTCGGACTCGATGTCGCAGCGCGACTCGGGCTGGATCCAGCTGTACGCGGAGACCAACCAGGAGGCGGCAGACCTGCACGTGCAGGCCTTCCGCCTCGCGGAGGAGCTCTCGCTCCCGGTGATGGTCTGCATGGACGGCTTCATCCTCACGCACGCCGTCGAGGAGGTCGAATTGCCCACGCAGGCGCAGGTCGACGCGTTCCTGCCGCCGTTCGAGCCGCGCCAGGTGCTCGACCCGGACGAGCCCATGACGATCGGCGCGATGGTCGGCCCGGAGGCGTTCATGGAGGTCAGGTACCTCATGCACGCCAAGCAGATGCAAGCACTCGACGCCGTGCCGGAGATCGCGGCCGACTTCGAGGCAGCGTTCGGCCGCTCGTCCGGTGGCCTGCTGCGGACCTACCGCACCGAGGACGCCGAGACCGTCGTGCTCGCGCTCGGATCCGTGCTGGGGACGATCGAGGACGTCATCGACGAGCGGCGCGAGCAGGGCGAGCGGATCGGCGCGGTGGGCCTCAAGTGCTTCCGGCCTTACCCGCTCGCGGAGGTCGCCGCAGCCCTCGGGCACGCGGAGCGGGTCGTCGTGCTCGAGAAGGCGTTCGCGGTCGGCGTCGGCGGGATCGTCGGGCAGAACGTGCGGCTCGCCCTGTCCGGGCTGCCGACGCGCGTCTACGACGTCGTCGCCGGTCTCGGTGGCCGCCCGATCACCAAGGCTTCGCTGCAGTCGATGCTCGACGACGCGGCGGCCGACCGGCTCGGCCTGTTCAGCTTCATGGACCTGGACATCGAGCGCGTCGAGCGCGAGCTCGCCCGCGCCAAGGCGACCGTGCGGCCCGGCCCACATGCCGAGAACATGCTGCGCGAGCTCGGGATCGTCGCCGGAGGGCCCGTGTGATGGCGCGCCAGCCGATCAAGTTCTTCCAGGTCGGATCGTTCGCGGTCGGCAACCGCCTGCTCGACCCTGACCAGCGCTCGGTGCAGGCCGACGAGCGCCGCTCGAACACGCTGACGTCGGGCCACCGCGCCTGTCAGGGCTGCGGCGAGGCACTCGGTGCCCGCTACGTCCTCGACGCCGCCATGCGCGCGTCTGGCAACCGTCTGATCGCCGCGAACGCCACCGGTTGCCTGGAGGTGTTCTCGACGCCGTACCCGGAGAGCTCGTGGCAGCTCCCCTGGCTGCACTCGCTGTTCGGCAACGCGCCCGCCGTCGCCACCGGCGTCGCCGCCGCCATGAAGGTCAAGGGTCGCACGGACGTGCGCGTGATCGGCCAGGGCGGCGACGGCGGCACGGTCGACATCGGCTTCGGCTGCCTGTCCGGCATGTTCGAGCGCGGCGACGACGTGCTGTTCGTCTGTTACGACAACGAGGGGTACATGAACACGGGCGTGCAGCGCTCCGGCGCGACGCCGCCCGCCGCGCGCACCGCCACCACCCAGGCGGTCGGAGACGAGCCCGGCAACGTGTTCGGCCAGGGCAAGAGCGCGCCGCTGATCGCGATGGCGCACGAGATCCCCTACGTCGCGACCGCGACGATCGCCGACCTGCGCGACCTCGAAGCCAAGGTCGAGCGCGCGATGGAGCTGCACGGCCCGCGCTACCTGCACGTGCTCGTGACATGCCCGCTCGGCTGGGGCTGCGGCTCCGGCGAGTCGGTGAAGATCGCGCGGCTCGCCACCCAGAGCGGCCTGTTCCCTGTCTTCGAAGCCCGCGACGGCGATGTCGTCGATGTCACGAAGATCCGCCGCCACGTCCCGGTCGAGGACTACCTGCGGCCCCAGAAGCGCTTCGCCCACTTGTTCTCGCCGGAGCGGCGCGACGACGTGATCGCGCGCGTGCAGGCGCGCGCCGACCGCAACATCGAGAGGTTCGGCCTGCTTCTGGACGGGCTGGAAGCCCGGCCCCCTCATCAGAACGCGGGTCCGGACGACCCGCGGAGGTAACCATGGACAAGCCCTTCGCCATCACGCTCGACGTCGGCTCGAGCCTCGCCAACAAGACCGGCTCCTGGCGGACCGAGGTGCCGCGCTACGTCCACCGGATGCCGCCGTGCAACAACGGCTGCCCGGCCGGCGAGAACTGCCAGCAGTGGCTCTTCCACGCCGAGAGCGGCGAGTACGAGGCGGCGTGGCGGCAGATCATGGAGGACAACCCGCTGCCGGCCGTGATGGGCCGCGTCTGTTACCACCCGTGCGAGACCGCGTGCAACCGCACGTATCTCGACGAGGCGGTCGGGATCAACGCCGTCGAGCGGTTCCTCGGCGACGAGGGGATCAAGCAGGGCTGGACCGTCAGCGTCGACGCCGAGCCGACCGGCAAGCGCGTGCTCGTCATCGGCGCCGGGCCGTCCGGCCTCTCCGCCGCCTACCACCTGCGCCGCCGCGGCCACGCGGTGACGATCCACGACGCCGGCCCGGCCGCCGGCGGCATGATGCGCTTCGGCATCCCGCGCTACCGCCTCCCGCGCGACATCCTCGACGCCGAGATCCAGCGCATCCTCGACCTCGGCGTCGAGCTCGAGCTGAACCGCGCCGTCACCAACATCGAGGGCGCCATGCGGGAGGGCGGCTTCGATGCCGCGTTCCTCGCCGTCGGCGCTCACATCGGCAAGCGCGCCTACATCCCGGCCGGATCGGCCGCGAAGGTGCTCGACGCCGTCTCCGTGCTCCGGAGCATGGAAGGTGGCGAGAAGCCGCTGCTCGGGCGGCGGGTCGCCGTCTACGGAGGCGGGAACACCGCCATGGACGTGGCCCGTACGGCCCGGCGGCTGGGCGCCGAGGAGGCCGTCGTCGTCTACCGCCGCAACCGCGACCGCATGCCGGCCCACGACTTCGAGGTCGAAGAAGCGGTCGAGGAGGGCGTGCTCGTCAAGTGGCTGTCGACGATCAAGCAGGCCGACGAAGGCAAGCTCGTGCTCGAGAAGATGGCGCTCGACGAGAGCGGGTTCCCGCAGCCGACCGGTGAGCTCGAGGAGCTCGAAGCCGACTCGCTGGTCCTCGCGCTCGGCCAGGAGACCGACCTGTCGCTGCTCGAGGGCGTCGACGGCATCGAGATCGCCGACGGCGTCGTGCAGGTCGACGAGCGGATGATGACCGGCCATTCCGGGATCTTCGCCGGCGGCGACATGGTCCCCGCCGAGCGCACGGTCACCGTCGCGATCGGCCACGGCAAGCTCGCCGCACGCTGCGTCGACTCGTGGCTGCGAGACGAAGCGTGGACGCATCCGCCGCGCCCCGACGTCATCGGCTTCGACGAGCTCAACCCGTGGTACTACGCGGACGCGCCGCGCACGGTACGGCCGCAGCTCGAGCTCGCTCGCCGCAGCTCGACATTCGACGAAGTCGTCACCGGCCTCGACGAGTCCAACGCCCTCTTCGAGGCACGCCGCTGTTTCTCGTGCGGCAACTGCTTCGCGTGCGACAACTGCTACGGCGTCTGTCCCGACAACGCCGTGATCAAGCTCGACGAGCCCGGCCCCTACCGGTACGAGATCGACCTCGACTTCTGCAAGGGCTGCAGCCTGTGCGCCGAGGAGTGTCCGTGCGGCGCGATCGAGATGGAGCCCGAGCGGGGCTGAAACTGCCTCACGGAGAAGTACGGAGCGCGAGCCGCGTTTCCGTGCAGCAATGACCGGATCGATCCCCGATGGCGGCGAGGCGCGATCGGAAGACGATGCCTGGCATGACAACGCCCATGGTCATCGGATCTCCGCTCCAGCTCGAGCCCGGCTCAGCTGACCGGCGAGCGCCACGACCTCCTCGATCGCCGCCGCGACGCGGCGGGTGATAGGAGCCCCGAGGTCGAACTGCTCGCCCTCGATGCCCAGCACCGTCACCGTCTCCGGGAGGCGGTCCAGCGCTCGAGCGAGCTCGATCGCCTCGGCCACGCTGACGAGGTGCGACGAGGACGAGCTGCGCAGCGTCGCCGGGAGCGGAGTCCGGCCCACCTCGAAGCGGTGGACCGTGCCTGGCGCTGCGCCCGACCGCACGGCGTCGATGACGATCGCCGACCGCGCTTCCGCGAGCAGCTCGACGAGCCCGCTGGTGTCTCCCTCGAGCTCGATGCCGCCGAGCCGGCGGGCGGCGAGCAACCCCACGGCGTCGTCGCCGCGGAGGTGATTCCCGACGCCGACTACGAGCGGTCGACGTCGAGCGTCAGGAAGTGCGTCGCGCACGAGATGCAGGGGTCGTGGTTGCGGATCGCCTGCTCGCAGCGATGGCGCAGCGCGTCGTCGTCCAGGTCTGCATTGCGGGCGACCACGGCGCGCAGGTCCTGCTCGATCGCCAACTGGTTCTGCGACGTCGGGGGCACGATGCGCGCATCGAGGATCGTGCCGTCGTCGTCGATCTCGTAGCGGTGCCAGCACATGCCACGCGGCGCCTCGGATGCGCCGCGGCCGGCGCCCCGGCGTGGCGTGACCTCGAGGGCCGGCTCGTCGGGCGGCTCATACGCCGCGATCAGCCGCAGGGCCTCCTCGCACGCGTAGAGCATCTCGACGGAGCGCACGACGATGCTCTGGAACGGATTGCGGCAGACCGGCCCGACGCCGACCTCCAGCGCCGCTTCGCGCGCTGCGGGCGTCAGCGCGTCGAACGCCAGGTTGAAGCGCGCGAGCGGCCCGGTGAGGTAGCTGCCGCGCTCGCGGATGCGGGCGTGCAGCGCGTTCGAGTGCCTCACGGGATGCTCCTCGAAGACCTCGTCGAACGCACCGACGTCGATGTCGAGCCCCGCGGTCGAGACGATCCGCCCGCGATCGATCGGATACTCGCCGTCGACGTGCAGCGCGACCAGCTCGTGGTCGAGCTCGACATCGGGGAACGGCAGGCCGGCGGTGAAGCGCACGGCATCCCGCGCGGCATCGCGGGCGCGCTCGAGCAGCTCGGCCGCGGGACGCAGCTCCGCCCGCGTGGGCGCGCGGTAGAAGCCGCCGACGCGCACGTTGACGGGGTGCACGGCGCGACCGCCGACGGCCTCCATCAGCGTGTTGCCGGCCTTCTTGATCAACAGCCCGCGCTCGACGACCTCGCGGTGGTCGGCCGCCATTGCGATCGCGCTGTCGTAGCCGAGGAAGTCCGGCGCGTGCAGCATGTGCACGTGAAGGGAGTGGCTCTCCAGCCACTCCCCGCAGTAGATCAGCCGGCGCAGGTCCCGGATCGGGCCGTCGTCGATCGCGATCCCGCACGCATCCTCCATCGCCCGCACCGAACTCGTCTGATACGCGATCGGGCAGATCCCGCAGATGCGCGCCGTGATGTCCGGGACCTCCGTGAACGCGCGGCCGCGCAGGAACGCCTCGAAGAAGCGCGGCGGCTCGTAGATGCGCAACTGCACGTCGGCCACCGCGTCACCGTCGAAGCGGACGTACATCGCGCCCTCGCCCTCGACGCGGGCGAGCGCGTCAACCTTGATCGTTCGCGGCATGGCCCTCGCTCGCAGTTCGGAACGGCTCGGCGGCGGCGTTGAACGTCCGGTACACGCGCACGAGGTCGCGGTCGGACATCCCGAGCGACGTGAGCTGCGTGCCGAGGGCGTCGGTGTCGGGCGACTCCATCGGCCCGAAGCAGCCGTAGCAGCCGCGGTCGAACGACGGGCACAGCGCTCCGCAGCCGGCGTGCGTGACCGGGCCGAGGCACGGCGTGCCGTGCGCGACCATCACGCAGACGGTGCCGCGCCGCTTGCACTCGATGCACACGCTGTGCGCGCGTACGCGCGGGCGGCGCGCGTTGAGCAGCGCGCTCACCACCTCGAGCAGTTGGCCCTTGTCGATCGGGCAGCCGCGCAGCTCGAAGTCGACCGGAACGTGTGCGCCGATCGGCGTCGACGTCTCCAGCGTCGCGATGTAGTCGGGGCTCGCGTAGACGATCGACGAGAACTCGCGCACGTCGGCGAAGTTCCGCAGCGCCTGGATGCCGCCCGCCGTCGCGCACGCCCCGATCGTCACCAACGCGCGCGACGCGGCCCGCACCTCGAGGATCCGCTCCGCATCGCCCGGCGTGGTGATCGAGCCCTCGACGAGCGACAGGTCATACGGCCCATCGACGGTGGCGCTCGATGCCTCGAGGAAGTACGCGATCTCGACCTCGCCGGCGAGCGTGAGCAGCTCGTCCTCGAGGTTGAGCACGTTGAGCTGACAGCCGTCACACGACGCGAACTTCCACACGGCGAGCTTCGGCTTCACAGCTCTGCCACCCCCAGCCAGCGCTCGACGTCGGAGTAGCGATACACCGGCCCGTCGCGGCAGATCAGCGTGGGTCCGAGCTGGCAGTGGCCGCACTGCCCGATCCCGCACTGCATGTTGCGCTCGAGCGAGACGTATGTGCGCTCGGGGCTCACGCCGCGCGCGGCGAGTGCGGGCACGGCGAACCGCATCATGATCTCCGGCCCGCACAGCATGGCCACCGCGTTCTCGGCATCGAAGGTGGCCCGGTCGATCAGCTTCGTGACGACCCCGACCCGGCCGGTCCAGTCGGCGTCGGCCGTGTCGACGATCACCTCGGCCCCCCACTCGGCGAGCTGCTCGGGGTACAGCAGCTGGTCGGGCGACCGGGCGCCGTAGAGCACGAGAACGCGGCCGTACCGCTCGGCGTTGGCGACCACGTGCAGGATCGCCGGCCGCAGCGGGGCGAGCCCGATCCCGCCCGCGACGATCACGACGTCGGCGCCTTCGATGGCGTCCGTCGGCCACGGGATGCCGAACGGCCCGCGGACGCTCAGCACGCGCCCGGGCTCGGCGGCGCAGATCGCGCTCGTGGCGAGCCCCACGGCCCGCACCGTGTGCACGAGCCGGTCGCCGGTCGTGTCGCCGCTGATCGAGATCGGGACCTCGCCGGCGCCGCCGGCGGACAACATCGTGAACTGCCCCGGCGCGAACGCGACCCGCGGCTCGAGCTCGAGCGTCCAGGTGTCCGCCGTGTCCTGCCGGCGCTCGACGACCCGGAACGGCGCAGGGACGAAGTCAGCCGGCGCGGCCATAGACGTCCAGGAGCTGGAGGCGCGTCGCCTGCAGGCGGCTGAGCGCGATGCCGGCAAACCGGCGCATGAGCTGGTAGCCGAGCTCGTGGTCGGCCTCGCATTTGCCGCGCAGGCATACCGCGTCGAACGCGATCGCGCTCGTGTCGGCGACCGCGCGGGCGTCGAACATCCACTGGTAGGGCTCGAACAGCCACGAGAAACCGGCGATCTCGCCGTCCTGCAGCGTCTGCATCGTCAGCGGCCGGTGACCCGCGGCGTACAGCTCGAGCGCGACCGAGCCGTGCCGGACGAGGTAGAACCGCTCGGCCGCGTCGCCGGTGCGGAACAGGCGCTCGCCCGCCCGGAAGTGCGCCGTGGATCCGCAACCGGCGATCAGCTCCAGGTGCCGCGTGTCGAGACCGGCGAAGTCATGCGACTCCGCGGTGAGCTCAGCGATCGTCTGCACGGATCGCCGCCACCTCCTCGGTGATGTCGATGCCGACCGGGCACCACGTGATGCAGCGCCCGCACCCCACGCAACCCGACGTCCCGAACTGGTCGAACCACGTCGCGAGCTTGTGCGTCATCCACTGCCGGTAACGCGACTTGGCGCTGTTGCGCACGCTGCCGCCGTGCATGTGCGAGTAGTCGATCGTGAAGCAGGAGTCCCAGCTCTGGGTGCGCTCGACGGTCTCGCCCGCGAGGTCGGTGACGTCCTCGACCGTCGTGCAGAAGCATGTCGGGCACACCATCGTGCAGTTACCGCACGTCAGGCAGCGGTCGGCGACCTCGTCCCAGCGCGGGTGATCGAGGTTGGCCAGCAACAGGTCGCGGATGCCCGTAGCGTCCATCTCGCGGCCCATCTGCTCCGCCGCGCGGGCGTGTGCACGAGACGCCGCCGCTTCCTCATCCGGTCCCGCAGGCCCCGGCGCCAGCTCCGCGAGCACGGCCGCGCCCTCCTCGCTTCCGGCGTCGACGACGAAGTAGTGGCCGTCGTCGAGCACCTCGGTGAGTGCGAGGTCGTAGCCCGAGTCCGCGGTCGGGCCTGTCCCCATCGACACGCAGAAGCACGTCCCGCCGGCCTGCCCGCAGTTGACCGCGACGACGAACGGCCGGTCGCCGGGCCGGACGCGGTCGAGGATGGCCATCGCATGCAGCTCGCATGACCGTACGCCGACGAAGGCGTAGCGCGGGCCCGGCGCCGGCTGCTCGAGCTCGGTGAGCGCTCCGTCCTCCCCGAGCTTGGCGCGCCACAAGCGCACCTGCGCCGGCAACTGGAACTTCTTCCACGACTGTGGCCCGACCACGTAACCGAAGAGCGCATCATCGTCACGCTTGAGCAGCCGGTAACGGCCTCCGTCCTGCTCGTCCGTCCATCCGACTGGCAGGTCCGCCGTCGAGCGCAGCTCGTCATAGACGATCGCGCCCTGCGCGACCGTCGGCCCGACCACGGTGTAGCCGCGGTCGGCGAGCGCGGCCAGCAACGCGTCCACCCCGGGACGCTCGAGCGTCACTGCCATCTGGCGACCCTACCGGCGGTCGGTTGGCGTGTCATCCGTGCTTCACCACAGCGTGACCGGCTTCGCGACGACGCGGATGACTACGGGCCAAATCTGCGGCACGGGGCCGATGGACCGACGCAGCGCCGGGCGTAGCGTCACGAGCATGCCTGGCCCAGCGTCCGACATCCCAGCCGTCGAAGCCTCCGGCGTCGTCAAGGTCTTCGGAGACGGCGGCGCGCAGGTGCGAGCACTCGACGGTGTCGACCTGCGCGTCGCCCGCGGCGAGATGGTCGCGATCATAGGCCCGTCCGGCACCGGCAAGAGCACCCTGCTTCACAACATCGTCGCGTTCGCCGCCATCGTGCTCGGCACGCTGGCGGCGATCGTCCCCGCGAGGCGCGCGGCGCGGCTCAACGTGATCGAAGCGCTCTCCTACGAGTGAACGGGACTCGCGGTGGGCGCCAGCGCACGGATCGAGGCGCCGACGAAACCGGCCTCGAGCACCAGCGCGATGATCCCCGAGAACTCCCACTCGCTCTCATGGAACCCGGGCAGCCCGGTCGTGCGGGACAGGATGAAGCCGATGCCCATCGCCGCCATCGTCAGCGCGCCGAGCAGCCATGACGGTACGTCGTCCGAGAGCCAGAGGCGGACGGCCATGCCGCAGAGCGCGAGCCCGCCGAGGATGAAGAGCACCCCGATGTACAGCTGCTCGCTCAGGTACTCGGGAGCGAGGATGAGGTGGAGGACGCCGACGACGCCGAGAGCGCCGGCGCCGAGCTTGCGTGTGAGTTCAGTGGTCATACGACCACTATCGGTGGCGGATCTCAAGCCCCCGGCCGGCGACGGCAAAGCTTTGGCAAAGGTTGCGCGACGGCGCCTAGGATCGTTCTGATGGCACGTCTTCTGGTGTGCGAGGACGACGATGCGATCGCCGAGCCCCTGATGCGCTCGCTGGCTCGCGACGGGCACGCGGTCGATCTCGCCGTCAGCGGTGAGGCCGCCCTGTCCGCGATCGCCGCGGCCCCGCCCGACCTCCTGATCCTCGACGTCGGCCTGCCCGGCATCGACGGGATCGAGGTGTGCCGCGTGGCGCGTCAGTCCCATCCCGCCCTGGCGATCCTCATACTCACTGCGCGCAGCTCGGAGCTGGACGAGGTGGTCGGGCTGGATGCCGGCGCGAACGACTACGTGACGAAGCCGTTCCAGCTCTCGGTGCTGCTGGCGCGCGTCCGAGCACTGTTGCGGCGCGAGGGCCCGGGAGAGCGACTGGAGGCGGGCGGCGTCCGCGTTGAGCCGGACGCGCGCCGCGCCTGGCGCGACGGGCGCGAGCTCGAGCTGTCACCGAAGGAGTTCGACCTGCTCGCGCTGCTGCTCGGGAGCGCGGGTCGTGTGCTCGAGCGGGACCGCATCATGCACGAGGTCTGGGACGAGAACTGGTGGGGGTCGACCAAGACGCTCGACGTCCACATGGGCACGCTGCGCCGCAAGCTGGGCGACCCGTCGCCGATCACCACCGTCCGCGGTGTCGGCTTCCGGTTCGAGGCCGAGTGAGCATGCGGCGGCGCCTCCTCGTGTCCACCGGTGTGATCTCACTGGTCGCGGTGCTCGTTCTGGGCTTGCCGCTCGGCGTCGTCGGGTCGCGTCTGCTGCGCGAGGCGGAGAACCAGCGCCTCGAGCGGGAAGCCGACCAGGCCGCCGCGCAGCTCGCCGCGATCCGCACCCGCGGGGGCCGGGTCGACGCGCAGGCGGTAGACCAGCTCACCAGGCCCCGGCACGTGCTCGAGGTCACACTGCCCGACGGCCGGCGGCTGAGCAGCGGCCGGGTCGCAACGGGAGCGACCGTCCGAGTCCGCGCCGGGAGTGGCGGCAGCACACACGTCGCCGTGGTCGCCCCGAAGGCCGAGGTCGACGATGACGCGGGGGCCGTCTGGCTCGCGGTGATGATCCTGTCGCTCGTCGCCGTCGCCACCGCAATGGGCCTCGCATTACTCCAGGCGCGGCGGCTGGCAGGCCCGCTGGAGGCGCTCGCCGCGGACGCCGCGCGGATCGGCCGGCGAGAGCCCGAGGCGCTGGCCGACAGCGGTGTGGCGGAGATCGATCGCCTCGCCGCGGAGCTGCGCCGAGCCGATGAGCGGATCGCCGACCTCATTCGCCGCGAACGAGAGTTCACCGACAACGCGTCGCACCAGCTCCGGACGCCGCTGGCGAGCCTCCGGATGCGGCTGGAGGAAGCCGAGGTGCTCGCCGAGTCACCCGCTGCCGAGCACGAGGCCACGGCGGCGCTCGAACAGGCCGACAGACTCCACGCGGCGATCGAGCATCTCGAAGCCTTCGCTCGCGCGCGCGACTCCGAGACGGATGAGACACACGACATCTCGGCGGTGGTCGACGCGCATGTCCGGTTCGCGTGGGCAGCCCCGTACGAGCACGCCGACCGCGAGCTCGACCTGGACCTCGCGGTCGGCCTCTGGACGACCGCCCCGGCAGAGACCGTCCGCCAGGTCGTGGACGTGCTGCTCGAGAACGCCCTGCTCCACGCCGCCGGCACCGTGACAGTCCGGCTCCGCCTCCAGGGCCGCACCATTCTCCTGGCGGTCGCGGACCAGGGCGCCGGGATCCCGGAAGCCGAGCGGGCGCGCATCTTCGAGCGCGGCGTGTCGCTGTCGGTCGGCAGCGGGGTCGGGCTCGCGGTGGCTCGCGAGCTCGCGCGCGACGGCGGGGGCGAACTTGGACTCGCGCCAGGAAACCCGACGCGGTTCGAGCTCAGCGTGCCGGCCCGGCGCAGGCGCGAAGCCCGCGCGGGGAGGCCCCGCGCACTCGGCGATCGCTGACCGCCGACGTTCCGGAGAAGTACGGATCCGGTCCCGCACGCGATGCGGATGACGCACCGGCGCCGCAGGCATACGGTGGCCTCATGCTCGCCAGCGACCGACCCGAGCGCCGCGCCGATGGTGGGCCGCCGGCGTCGGCGATCGAGCTGCGCGGCCTGACCAAGCAGTACGGGCGGTCGCGCGGAATCGAGGACGTCAGCCCGCCGTGCTCGTGGGGATGTACTTCCTCGAGGTCCTCGGCAAGCTCTCCGACACCGTCGCGACCTTCGACGGGCTGTCGGCCTTCCACTACTGCGGGTCGGCCATCGAGAACGGGATCGACCCGGTCGCCTTGGCCGGACTGACCGTCGCCGGCCTGCTGCTCGCCACCGTCGGTGCCGTGCTGTTCGAGCGCCGCGACATCCGGGCGTGACGATCGACGGCAGAACTTCGTCGGTTAACCCGCACGCGCTTCGCGGACCAGTCCGGATGGCGCGGCGATCGCGTGGCGCGACACTCGCTGTATGCCGCACCGCATCGTCATCGTCGGTGGCGGGTACCGGCGGCACCCTCGCCGCGAACCGCCTGCATCGGCTGTTCGGCGACGACGCCGAGATCGTCGTCGTCGACCGCGACGACCGCCACGTGTACCAGCCGGGCCTGCTGTTCGTCCCGTTCGGCCTAGCGGACCCCGAGCAGCTCGTGCGCCCGCGGGCCGCGCAGCTGCACGCCGGCATCGACTTCCGGATCGCCGACGTGGACCGGGTCGACACGGCCGCGCGGCTCGTCGACCTGAGCGACGGCGGCGAGCTGCCTTACGACGTGCTCGTCATCGCCTCGGGCACAGAACTGCTCCCGGACGAGACCGAAGGCCTCACCGGCCCCGGCTGGGGCGAGCGGATGTTCACCTTCTACGACCTCGACGGCGCGACGCGCCTGTGCGAGGCGCTGCGCAGCTTCGACCGCGGGCGACTCGTGAGCTGGGACGACCGCGAGGTGCCGTTCGATCTGCTCGTCACCATCCCGCTGCACGGCGGCCCGGCGTTCGTGGCCCGCACGCCCGGCCTCGGGGACGATCTCGGCTTCGTTCTCACCGACCCCCACACGCTTCAGTCGAAGGTCGCCCCGGAAATCTTCGCGATCGGCGACGCCGCGAACGTGCCGACCTCAAAGGCCGGCTCGGTCGCCCACTTCGAAGCGGAAACGCTCGTAGAGAACATCCGCCGGCTGCTGGCGGGCGAGCCGCTGACGGGCACGTTCGACGGGCACGTTCGACGGGCACGCGAACTGCTTGATCGAGACCGGCTTCCGCAAGGCGCTGCTGATGGACTTCGACTACGACCGCGAGCCGCTCCCGGGCCACCTCGGCCCGCTCCCGCTCCTGAAGGAGTCCCGGCTCAACCACATGGCCAAGCTGCTTTTCCAGTGGGTCTACTGGCACACCCTGCTGCCCGGCCACGACCTCCCGGGAGGCTCCCGATGACACCGCCGACCCTCGCTCCCGTCGACGTCGACCCCGAAGGCTTTTTCCGCGATCCCGCGCAGTGGACGCCCGAGATGGCGCCTGACATCGCCCGCGAGAACGGCATCGACGAGCTCACGGACCGCCACTGGCAGGTCATGAACTTCATGCGCTCGACCTATCTCGAGACGGGCTCGGCGCCGACGGTCCGCTCGCCTGGCAAGGCCTCGGGCGTCCCGATCAAAGAGCTGTACCAGCTGTTCCCGAAGGGGCCGGCCAAGCTGGCGGCCAAGATCGCCGGCATCCCGAAGCCCCGCGGCTGCATCTAGGAGGCCACCATGCCCGAAATCGAGAAGGTCGCGATCATCGTCTCCAAGGGTTCGCTCGAGGGCATCTACCCCGCGCTGATCATCGCCAACGGCGCCCGCATGGAAGGCATCGAGGCGAACTTGTTCTTCACCTTCTCCGGGCTCGACGCGATCCGCCGCGACCGCTACGAGCACATCAAGGTCGCGACGGTCGGCAACCCCGGTATGCACATGCCGACGATGGTCGGCGGACTGCCCGGCATGTCGGCACTGGCGACTCACATGATGCGCAGCCAGATGGAGAAGCTCGACATCCTGCCCGTCCCGGAGTTCATCGAGCTGATCTCCGATTCCGGAGCCGGCATCTACGGGTGCAAGGCCAGCGTCGACATGTTCAAGCTCGCCGAGGACGACTTCGTTCCGCAGGTCGACGGGATCCTCACCGTCGGCGAGTTCTACGAGCTCGCGGCCGGCGGCCAGATCATCTTCACGTGAACGCCAACCAAAGGAGCTCCCAATGGCGATCGCCGAACAGCAGACATACGCGGCACCGGGGCACCCCGGTAGCCCGGTCCAGCTCAGGGACCGATATGACAACTTCATCGGCGGCGCCTGGGTGCCGCCGACCACCGGCCAGTACCGAGCGAACGTGACACCCGGCACCGGGAAGCCGTTCTGCGAGGTGGCGTCGTCCGGACCGGCCGACGTCGAGCTCGCGCTCGATGCGGCACACGCGGCCAAGGACGGCTGGGCCGCCCGGTCTCCCGCGGAGCGCGCGGCGGTGCTGAATGCCGTTGCCGACGCGATCGAGGCGAACCTCGAGATGCTCGCGGTTGCCGAGAGCTACGAGAACGGCAAGCCCGTCCGCGAGACACTCAACGCCGACATCCCACTGGCGATCGATCACTTCCGCTACTTCGCAGGCGCGGCGCGCTCGGAGGAGGGCCGGATCTCTGAGATCGACGAGCAGACGTACGCGTATCACTTCCACGAGCCGCTGGGCGTCGTGGGCCAGATCATCCCGTTCAACTTCCCGCTGCTGATGGCGGCATGGAAGATGGCGCCGGCGCTGGCCGCCGGCAACTGCACGGTGGTCAAGCCCGCCAGTCCGACGCCGTGGTCGATCCTCAAGCTCCTCGAGGTGATCGGGGACATCATCCCGCCGGGCGTGCTCAACGTCGTCAACGGCCCGGGTGCGGAGATCGGCAAGGCGCTCGCCTCCAGCAAGCGCATCGCGAAGGTCGCGTTCACCGGCGAGACGGTCACCGGCCGGCTGATCATGACCTACGCGGCGCAGAACCTGATCCCGTCGACCACCGAGCTCGGCGGCAAGTCCCCGAACATCTTCTTCGAGGACGTCATGGCCGTTGACGACGCGTACCTCGACAAGGCCGTCGAAGGCCTCGTGCTGTACGCGTTCAACAAGGGCGAGGTCTGCACGGCCCCGTCGCGTGCGCTGATCCAGGAGTCGATCTACGACGAGTTCATGGGCCGTTGCCTGGAGCGGATCGAGGCGATTCGCCAGGGTGACCCGCTGGATCCCGAGACGATGATGGGCGCGCAGGTCTCACAGGCGCAGCTCGAGAAGATCGAGAGCTACGTCAAGATCGGGCGCGACGAAGGCGCCGAGGTCCTCATCGGTGGCGAGCGGGCGCAGTTCGAAGGGGAGCTGGCCGGCGGGTACTACTTCCAGCCGACCGTGCTCAAGGGCCACAACGGCATGCGGGTCTTCCAGGAGGAGATCTTCGGGCCGGTGCTCGCGGTGACGACGTTCAAGGACGAGGCCGAGGCGCTGGCGATCGCCAACGACACGATGTACGGCCTCGGCGCGGGCGTCTGGACCCGTGACGGCGCGCGCGCGTTCCGCATGGGCCGCGCGATCAAGGCCGGGCGCGTGTGGACCAACTGCTACCACCACTACCCGGCGCACGCGGCGTTCGGCGGCTACAAGGCCTCCGGCGTCGGGCGCGAGAACCACCGCATGATGCTCGACCACTACACGCAGACCAAGTGCCTGCTGGTGAGCTACGACCCGAACCCGATGGGGTTCTTCTAGGCCATGTCCGTGACGGCCACGACCGCGGCGCTGGAGGCCATCGCGTGCCTCCGCGCCGCCCACGGCCCGGTCACGTTCTTCCAGTCGGGGGGCTGCTGCGACGGCAGCTCCCCGATCTGCCTGCTGGAGGACGAGCTGCCCGTGGCGCCGCAGGACCTCCTCCTCGGAGCCCCGGGCGGCGCACCGTTCTACATCGACGCCGACATGTACGGCCGGTGGGGCCGCCCCGAGTTCGTGGTCGACCTCGCGCCGGGGCCGCCTGAGGGGTTCTCGCTCGGGCTCGCCGACGGGCACTTCGTCGTGCAGACGATCCCGACGCGCTGACGATTCCGTACTTCCCGCGCCCCGATATGCGGGTCGGCACAGATGCCACCGAGTCCCGCGCGGGCCAACGTGTGTGGGAAAGGAGGTGTGCTCTGACAACCGTTGTGCACGGAACAGACGCACCCGCCAAGCGGCCATGGCCTGAGCGATTCGCCGTTCGCGACGTGTCGGTCTCGCTCGCGATCGCCGTCATGTGGATCGTCGTGCTGCTCGACGCGCTGCTCGGCCCCGACATCGTCTCCAACAACGTGACGAGCTTCACGCGAGTGCCGTCGGCGATCATCGTGGCGCTCTTCGCGTCCCTGGCCACCCGCATCGTCGCCAAGTGGGGCTACGGGCCGCCGCAAGGCAGCGAATGAGCTCGGGGAAGAACTACGGTGCTGCGAAGGGGGCTGAACCCCGATGGCAGGCGGCCGAGCGACGGCAAGACTTCCCGGCGATGCCCAACACCGCACCGACCATCGGGGTTCCGGCCGAGGACGCGCCGCGTGAGCGACGCGTCGCTCTTGTGCCCGACGTCGTGCGACGCATGGCCGCGCGTGGCCTCGACGTCCATGTCGAGCGCGCAGCCGGCGCTCGAGCACTGATCCCCGACGCCGCCTTCGCCGAAGCCGGCGCTTGCCTCGTCGATGACGTCACCGACTGCGACGTCCTGTTGCGTGTCACGCCCCCGGATGCCGGAGAGGCGGCGCGGCTGCGGCCGGGCACGATCGTGATCGGATTCCTCACTTCCACCGCCACGCTCGAGGCACTGCAGCAGTCCGGCGTGACCGCCTTTGCGCTGGAGGCGATCCCGCGTATCAGCCGCGCACAGGCGATGGACGCGCTTTCGTCGCAGGCCACCCTTGCGGGTTACAAGGCCGCACTGCTGGCGGCCGAGCACTCGACTCGGCTCCTGCCGATGATGACCACCGCTGCGGGCACGATTCCGCCGGCGCGTGTCCTCGTGCTCGGCGCCGGCGTCGCAGGGCTGCAAGCGCTGTCAACCGCGCGGCGACTCGGCGCTCGCGTCACGGGCTACGACGTGCGCCCGGAGACCGAGGAGCAGGTGCGCTCGGTCGGCGCGGACTGGCTCGACCTCGGCATCGAGGCGGCCGGCGCAGGCGGCTACGCACGGGAGCTCAGCGACGACGAGCGCGACGCCCAGCAGCGCGCTCTGACCGAGGCGATCTCGGGCTTCGACATCGTCATCACGACGGCGCTCGTCCCTGGCCGCCCTGCCCCGCGGCTCGTCGGCGCGGATGCGGTGGCCGGCATGCGCCCCGGAAGCGTGATCGTCGACCTCGCCGCCGAGACCGGCGGCAACTGCGAGCTGAGCGAGCCGGGCGACGTCGTGGTCAGGCACGACGTGACGATCGTGGCACCGCTGAACCTCCCGGCAACCGTGCCCGAGCACGCGTCGCAGCTGCTCGCCCGCAACATGCAGGCGCTGCTTGAGCTGATGCTCGTCGACGGCGACGAGGGCGTCGAGCTGCGGCCCGACATGTCCGACGAGATCCTCGCGGGCGCCTGCGTCGCCGGAGCCGCTCCCCTCGTGACGGCAGGAGCGGCGACCTCATGTTGATCCTCAACCTTGGCACGCTCGTGCTCGCCGGCTTCGTCGGCTTCTTCGTGATCTCGAAGGTGCCCAACACGCTGCATACGCCGCTGATGTCGGGCACCAACGCGATCCACGGGATCGTGATCCTCGGTGGGATGCTGCTGCTCGCCACGGGCGTCGCCGACGGCGCGCTCAGCGAAGCGCTGCTCGCGGTGGCCGTGACGTTCGGCACGATCAACGTCGTCGGTGGCTTCCTGGTGACCGACCGCATGCTCGAGATGTTCAAGCCGCGCCGACGCGAAGGCGAGGACACGTGACCCTGGCGTCCTGGCTGATGACGGCGAGCGTCCGTGAGGCGCTGTACGTGGTCAGCTTCTCGCTGTTCATCTACGGGCTGTTCGGTCTCACGAGCCCCGCGACCGCTGTGCGCGGCAACCGTCTTGCTGCCGTCGGCATGGCGATCGCGATCGTCGCGACACTGCTGCGCCCGCATGTCGAGCACTGGCCGCTGATCGTCCTCGGGGTCGTCGTCGGCACGGCGATCGGCGTGCCCGCAGCCCGCCGGGTGAAGATGACGCAGATGCCGCAGATGGTGGCGCTGTTCAACGGCGTCGGCGGCGGCGCAGTCGCCCTCATCGCCTGGGTCGAGTTCCGCAGCACGGACGGTTTCGCCGCCGAGCCGACCTACGTCGCGATCTTCAGCGCCTTCGCGGCGATCATCGGCTCTCTCTCCTTCTGGGGCTCGAACGTCGCGTTCGCGAAGCTGGCGGAGCTGATCCCGGGGCGCCCGATCACGCTCGGCGCGCTGCAGACCACGTGCAATGCGCTCTTCCTCGCCGCAGCGGTCGCTTGCGGGGTGGCGATCGTTGCCGGCGTCGATCGCGAGTGGCTGATGCTCGGGCTTCTCCTGTCCGCTGCGATCCTCGCCAACCTGCTGGTGCTGCCGATCGGCGGCGCCGACATGCCGGTCGTGATCTCGCTGCTCAACGCCTTCACCGGCCTGTCCGCCGCCGCCACCGGCGTCGCGCTGAACAACACCGTGCTGATCGTGGCGGGGATGCTTGTGGGCGCTTCGGGCACGCTGCTAACGCAACAGATGGCTGCAGCGATGAATCGCTCGGTGCGCGCCATCGTCGCCGGCGGCTTCGGCGGTGACGGCGAACTGCCGGCGCAGGCAACGGCGCACGGCGCGGTTGCGCGTTCGACCAGTGCCGCCGACGTGGCGATCCAGCTTGCCTACGCCAACCAGGTCGTGATCGTGCCCGGCTACGGCCTCGCGGTCAGCCAGGCGCAGTACGCGCTGCGCGACATGACGCGGCGGCTCGAAGCGCGCGGCGTCACCGTCAAGTACGCCGTCCACCCGGTCGCCGGCCGCATGCCCGGCCACATGAACGTGCTGCTCGCCGAGGCTGAAGTGCCGTACGAGCAACTGGTGGAGATGGACGAGATCAACTCCGAGTTCCCGCGCACGGACGTCGCGCTCGTGATCGGCGCCAATGACGTCGTCAACCCTGACGCGCGATCGAATCCGCAGAGCCCGCTGTACGGGATGCCGATCCTCGACGTCGACCGCTCGCGATCGATCATCATCCTCAAGCGCTCGATGCGCAGCGGCTACGCCGGCGTCGAGAACCCGCTCTTCTTCGATCCCAAGGCCGCGATGCTGTTCGGTGACGCCAAGGCGTCGATCACCGAGGTCGGCGAGGAGCTCAAGGCCCTGGGCGGCACAGCCGTTCCGGCGAGCACCGCTTCACCGACGGCCTAGCCCTCCTCGTCCCGTAGTTCGCCCCCGCGGAGATGCGGATGTCGTACCGATGTCGGATCAGGACGCACGCGTCACGCTGTGGATGCCGGTGGACACGAGCACCGGGGGCCTGTCCCGCACCTGCGGGGATCCTCCGCCGCCTCCCGCTTGCTCAGCGGCCAGCTCGCTGTCCGCCGGCCATCTGCTGAGCGTGCGAGGCTAGGCGCTGCGATGACCGACGCACGGCACCACTCGGACCTCTAAGGCACTGAGATGGAGTGGGCGCTCGCCCTTGTCGCGTTGGCGCTGATCGGCGTCGCCGCGGTCTCGCAGAGGCTGTCGGGGACGCCGATCACGCCGGCGATCCTGTTCGTCGCCTTCGGGCTGCTGGTCGCTCGACGGGATCGACGTCTCGAGCTCGAGCGCGACGGTGCGCCTGCTCGCAGAGACGACGCTCGCGCTGGTGCTCTTCTCCGACGCGTCGCGCATCGACCTCGGTGCGCTGCGGCGCACGCTCGACGTGCCGGCCCGGTTGCTCGGGATCGGTCTGCCGCTGACGATCGCGCTGGGCGCCGCCGCCGCCGCCGCGGTCTTCGGCGAGCTGAGCATCGAGGAGGCCCTCATCCTCGCGATCGTGCTGGCGCCCACGGACGCGGCACTCGGGCAGGCGGTCGTCACCGAGCCGCGCGTGCCGCAGCGCATCCGCCAGGGGCTCAACGTCGAGAGCGGCCTCAACGACGGCATCTGCGTCCCCCTGCTGTTCCCCGCCGTCCCGATCGCCGACGCCCAATCGGAGATCTCCGGCGGCCGCGGCCCCGGCACGCTGCTGCTCGAGGAGATCGGCTACGGCGTCCTCGGCGGTGTCGTCGCCGGGCTGCTGATCGCCACGATCGTCACCCAGGCCGGCGGGCGGAACCTGATCGCGCCGGCGTGGCGGCAGATCGTCCCCGCCGCGGGCGCCGCCCTCGCGTACGGGATCGCGAGCGCGCTCGACGGCTCCGGCTTCATCGCCGCATTCGTCGCCGGCATGACGTTCCGCCTGGCACTCCGGCGCGATCCGGAGGAGATCAACCGCCTGACCGACGAGGTCGGTTCGCTGCTCGACGGCGTCACATTCGTGCTCTTCGGCGCCGTCCTGCTCGGGCCCGCGCTCACCGAGCTCAGCTGGCAACTCGCGCTCTACGCGGTCCTCAGCCTCACCGTCATCCGCATGCTCCCGGTCGCGATCGCGATGTCCGGCTCACGCGCACGCCGACCGACGATCGGCTTCCTCGGCTGGTTCGGTCCCCGCGGACTGGCCTCGATCGTGTTCGCGGTCATCGTGATCGAGGAATCCCAGCTCCCGCACGAGCACCTGATCGTGCTCGCGATCTACCTCACCGGGCTCTCGGTCCTCGTCCACGGCCTGACGGCCGCCCCGCTCGCCGCCCGCTACGCGCGCTGGTACGAGCAGCACCCGCCCGAGCAGGCGCCACGGATGGAGAGCGTCCCGACGGGGTTCACGCGACCGCGCGGGCCGGCCGGGCACTCTCCAGATGCAAGCCGTGTCCCATGAGTCCGGGAACCGGCGATCGCGAAGCGGACCGCCTGCGCTATCGGCGTTCCCGCGCCGCCGTCAAACGACCGGACGCGGTACCCCTGAGCCGAGCATCCGCTCGAGGAGCTGCGTAAGCGCGAGGCGCTCCCGCGCATCGAGGCGGTCGGTGATCGGGGCGAGCCCGCGGCGGACCTCGCCGTGCACGCGCCCGGCGAGCTCGAGGCCGGCCTCGGTCATGGACACGTCAACGGCACGACCATCGGTGGCGTTCTTGCCGCGTTTGAGCAGGCCCCGCTGCTCGGCACGGTCGACCAGACCGGACATCGTCGACTTCTCGAGCCCGAGAAAGTCGGCCAGCTCGGCCATCCGCGGTCTGCGGTCGCGGAGGATCCCAAGCACCCGAAGCTGTGTGAGCGAGAGGTCGTGCTCGGCCCCGATGCGGGTCAACACACCCATGACGATGAACGCGCTCTGCGCGAGCGCGTCGACGAGCGCCTCATCTTCCGTCCCCATGACCGCATCGTACCTTGACATAGTTCGTAATACAAACCATACTGGCAAATGGTTCGTTTAACCAACTATCTCCCTGGAAGCCCCCTATGCACGCAGCCGTCGTCACCGCATTCGATGCCCCACCGCGATACCTCGTGCACCCCGACCCTGAAGCGCTTACTCGCGACGAGGTCGTCGTCGAAGTCCTCGCCGCCGGCCTGCACCCCCGTGTCCGTTCCCAAGCGAACGGCTCGCACTACACGAGCACCGGAGAGCTCCCCCTCATCCCCGGCATCGACGGCGTCGTGCGCGACCCGAAAGGTCGTATCCGCTACACCGTCCTCGACGACACGCGCATGGGCACGCTGGCCGAGCGCACCGTGATCGACCTCGATCGCAGCGTCATCCTCCCCAAGGGGACCGACCCGATCCAGGCCGCGGCGGCGATGAACCCCGTCATGTCGTCGTGGGTGGCGCTGCGCCGGCGCATCGACTTCCGGCGCGGGCAGCGCGTGCTCGTCCTCGGGGCCACCGGGAACGCCGGTCGGATGGCGATCCAAGTTGCCAAGCGGTTCGGCGCCGCACACGTGATCGCCGCCGGGCGCGACACGCGCCGCCTCGCCGAGCTGCCCGCCCTCGGCGCCGACGCGACCTGCACCTTCGACGAGCTCGCCGCCGCAGCCGACGTCGATGTCGTCATCGACTTCGTGTGGGGCGAGCCCACGGCCCGCGCGATGACCGACATGCTCATCGCGCGCGCCGACCGCAGCGCGCCGTTGACCTGGATCGAGATCGGCTCGGTCGCCGGCCCCACCGCGGCGATCCCGTCCGCTGCGCTCCGCTCCACGCGGCTGCAGATCGTCGGAAGCGGGATCGGCGCGGTTCCAGGTCGCGACTTCGTCAAGGAGCTGCCCAAGCTCGCGGCTGCCGTCGTCGAGGGCGCGTTCGACGTCAGAGCGCGCGCGATGCCCCTCGCGGAGGTGGAGCAGGCCTGGACCGCCGCGGCCATGACGTCCGACCGGATCGTGCTCGTGCCCTGACCCGAGAGCGTCGGGCCGCTCGCGGATCGAATCACGGGCGCCGTGGCGGTGAGACGTCTGTCGGGTGGCCGTCAAGGTTTTGCGGATCACGGACTCGTGCCGTCGGAAGGCAGCGACACGGCTCAACTCTCCGGTTCTTCGCGTCCCGTGAGTGTGGACGTCCTGACCGAGAAGAGCGCCGCGAACTTCATGTATCTCGTCCACGTGCTGCGCGACGTCGCACGCCGTGCACTGACCGCCGTCACCGTCGACGACCTCGACAAGCTGCCCGCGGGCCTGCGCCGGTACTACGCCCGCCATTGGCAGGAGATGCGCAGCGCTGACCCCGACAGCTTCGCGCGCTACGGGCAACCCGTCGTCTGCCTGCTCGCGACCGCACGCGAGCCCGTGAGCCTCGAACAGCTCCTCGAGTGGACCCGCCGATACTGGGAGCGACAGGGCTGGGATCCGACCACGGTCGAGGCGATGGCCGTCAAGGACGTGCTCGGCGACTGGCGGGAGTTCCTCAACGAGGGAATCGTGAGCAGCGAACGTCGCTACCGCGTCTATCACCAGAGCTTCCAGGACTTCCTCGCTGACGAGGTCGGCCTCGTGACGTACCACGCCACGATCGGCGATTCGGCACTCGCGAGGATTCCTGGCTTCTGAAGCGGCGTCGGGGACCGCAAGCCGAACGCAAACGCCGCGTGCACACCCGCCCAGCTTCGCCGTGTGCGGTCGGACTACGACTCAAGACCGGTCCTGACAGCGCTCGGCAGAAATTGGACCTGCCATTTCTAGTCGGGGAGATGGATCAAGTTCGGCGGCGCAGTGCGGCCTACGCGGCTTTCGTGTGCGGAGCGTGTGCGGTCTGGCGATGAAAATCGGCGACCGGCCGCGGGGGCTGACCGGCGGTCACTGGACGAAACGGGACCGGCGAGACTGTTCCATAGTCGTCAAGCCGCTGACGCTTGCGGTTGCACCAGGCGGCACGCCCTGCGACTGGATCACCTCACCGATACCGCGCCCCCGCGTGCCGCTCGCCTGCGCAGAACCGGCACCGACGTTGGTGCCTGGCTAAAGGTAGTCACGTTCGGCGACGCGGCACGAGACGTCTTCGCGTGCCGGGCACGGCGCTGACGCGGCGAGAGTGTGCGTACTGGAATCACGCGAGGCTGTCGCATAAGTCCGGCGCCGACATCGGCGGCGTAGGGCAGCGCCGTATCTGCTGTCCCATCCGTGGAGGTGTTCATGACCGACTTCTCAGCTCGTGGATGCGGACATCGACGGGTCCGACGTGGATTCCGTTGAACGACTGACTGGGGATCGAGGCGAGCATCGACGCACGCTGTCTGATCGGTTCGGATCCCCGGTCTGCGGTCGGTCGATTGGGGCACGGCTGAGGCGTGCCATCCGGCGCGCGCTGGCCAGCCTGGTCGGCCTCGTCGGGCTGATCTGCGCCGTCCCGCTCAGGACGCTGATCGCCGCGCTGCTCGCGGCCCGGCTCCCGGAGGAGGCGGTGGCTACGCAGAGCGCGCCGATGACGCCGCGCGCGAGCACGATGCCTTTTCGGGCTGTCGCTTCCGCACGCATGACTGCTCGAGCAGCGCGCGCTGCCAGCCGCCGAGAAGGAGCCCGCGCGGCGCGACCTCAGACGGCGACGGCCACTTCGTGCGTGCCACCTCGTCAAGACTCTTACGCCGGTGGGCACTCGGGCAGCGCTCTCCGGACGAGCCGGGCGCGGCTGCCCGAGGAGCCGGTCGCGGTGATCGAGTAGCCGCTGCAGCGATCGAGGGTGGCGTCCGGGAACGGGGCGGAGAATCTCCCGTGTGCGTTCGCGTGGCGGCGGCGTGTCTCCGCTTTCCCTGGGTGATGGAGGACAACACGGACGCGCTCGTGTGCGCGGAAGCCCGCGCCGGCAATCGTGGCCGGGCTCCAGCTCTGAATCCGGAGCCGGGGTTGGTGCGCCGCGCCGGTGGTCACGGCGTGCGCGAGCGCGATCGTCGCGAGGACGAGGATTGCCACGAGGCCCGTCTTGCGGATGGCCGCCGTCGGCACGGCGTCGTCCATGATACGCGAGGCGCGGCGGATCTCTCCGCCGCGCCCCGGTTTCCCCTATGGCAGCGGGATCGACATGGAGTCCGTGTAAACGTTCTGGTCGTTGGCCACGGCCGCATTCGGTGCGCCTGCTGTGCAGACGTCCGGCGGCAGGGTGATGTTGCCGGCGGAGTCTCGACAGACGAACAGCTCGGGATCGCGCGTGTCCATCCAGAACGGATGCGCGGTGTCCCCGGCGCTCAGCCCGCTGTAGTCGCCGAAGAACAGGCCGGCGAACTGCGATGCGGGCGCCATCGAGGACGTCGTGACGCGCCTGGTGGCGAAGGTTCTGCCGTTGCGCGTGCCGGACAGGCTCAAATCCGAGAACCCGGTCGTCTCGTCGTCGCCGTAGGCACGGTCGTAGTACGACACGGCCAGCCGGCCTCTTGGGTCAAACGCGGCCCACTGCCAGAACTGGTCGGCTCGCCCGCCGCGCGTGGCTGGCAGCGCGCGGACGTCGGTCGTGCCGCCGGTGAACGCTTTGCCGCCATCGGTCGACTGGCTGACCAGGATGTCGTTGTTGCACGCGCCCGCCTCCTTGACGCCGTCGTAGAGAGGCTGGAACGTGTCGGGATTGAAGCCCTGTGGGACGCAACCGTTGCGCTCGTTGGAGTGGCGGTTGATGTAGGAGCCGAACGTGATGTCGATCTCCTTCGGGTCGCGCGGGTTGACTCCGCCCGACGGGTAGTTCGTCGCGCGGAAGATCGAGTTGGCTGTCTCGCCCTTCTCCGGAACGCACGCGCGGCCCGCGTCCTGGCCGGCCTGGTAGGTCGCGCAGTCGGGCAGGTCGTAGTAGTCGGCGACCTTCACGGGCGCCGAGAAGCTGTTGCCGCCGTCGGTCGATTTGGCCAGCAGCACCTGGCTGCGGTTGTCGACGCCCTGCGGCGCCGCGTTGGAGCGCGCCGAATCGCCGCCGCCCTCGTCGTCACCCTCGCCGGGCCGCACCCCGGTGAGGTTGTAGTTGTCCCACACGACGTAGAGCGCGCCGTCGGGCCCGGTGAACGGCTGCGAGAACTGGTTCGTGTTGCAGCGCCCCTGCGGCGTCGGGATACCGAGGTCGTTGGTGCACAGCGCGCTGTCAGTGCTGACAAGCTTCGGCGCGCTGAAGTGCTCGCCATAGTCGCGCGAGTAGGCCTCGTAGATGTAGCTCGTGCCGTCGGCGGCGAACAGCGTCCAGGTGACGTAGATGCGGTCCTGGAACCGGCTGCCCTTGGTGGCGTCGACCGTTAGGAACTGCTTGTCGAGCAGCTCCGTTCCGTCCGCCGCCGTATCGCTGAGCTCGGCGACCGGGCGCGCCGGGAAGTTCCACGACGCGCCGGCCGACCCCGTCGAGCGAAAGACGTAGAACGCGCTCGACAGATCCGGATTGGGCGACACGGGCTGGCCCCGGTTGAACATCTGGCAGGACAGGTAGGCGTTGCCCTTGGTGTCCCACGCCACCGACGTGTCGCCGCCGGCCTGCCAGTACTCGCGCGCGAAGCCACCGAAGCCAGCCCCGCGGGTGAAGCCCATCGGCGGTGTTGAGTCCGTCCACGTGCGCCCGTCATCGGTCGAGTACGCCGAGTAGCAGTTGCCGTCGCCGCGGCGGTAGTCGTTCTGGGACGCGACGATGTGCCTCGGGTTGCGCGGGTCCTGGGCAATCGACGTTTCATTCTGCGCCTGGCCGCGCCCCGCGAGATCGGGGTCACTGAGGTTCTGGCAGTTCTGGTTGACCCTGACGTTGCTGCCACGGTTCGCCGGACAGCCGGTTTCTGACGTGCTCCCGACGCCGCCTTGCGCCGGGCGCATCTCGCGCGCCCGCGGCGCCAGCGCCGGCGCCGTCTGCGCCTCGAGCGCGCGCGACGCGAACCCGGACATCAGCCGCTGCTGGAGCGGCGTCAGCCCGGGCTTGGCCTGCGCCCTCGCCGTCGGTTCACCCGACCCTCTGGCAAACGCCACCGCCGCAAGCACCAGCACGAACAGCGCGAAGGTCGACAAGACGAGTCGCCGCATGCGCGCCTCCTCCCAGAATTCGGTCCAGCGCCCCGTCAGAGCGCGGAACGCTGTGTTGGCAAGGAAGCTACGCCATCCGTGGCCGACGTGACGGCTCACGCGAGCGGTCAGCGTTCAAGCCATACCGCCGGAGTCGTCGGGCGCCAGCGATCGTCGGACCGCTCGGCGCTCGTGACTCAGCTCAGGTCAGGGCGTGACCGGCCAGCCGAACATGGTCCAGTCGCCGAACGTCGTGCGACCGTTGCCGCACATGAACTCGGTCGCCGACCACACGCCGCCGTTCGGGAGAGCAAACGACACGCGGTAGTCGCCCCAACGGCACCCCGCCTCGTCCCCGCCGACGAACTGCGCTCAGCGATCCACTCGCGCCGTCCTTACAGATGCCGGTCCAGCCGGCCGACGACTACTGATTGCGTCCCATCACGCTGTACGCGACGACGCCACGCCCGCTGTCGCTGACCCCGATCGACGGGAACGACAAGAACCCGTTCGTCGCCGCCAGATAGCCCGGCCGGCGGATGTCAGCCGACACCGTCTTTGCCCGAGACCGACGGCCGGGCCCGCGCGATGCGATCGGAACGCCTGCGCTGGCCGGAAACCGCTGAGCCCGCCCGGCAGCGCGACCCTCTCGAGCTCGCCGCGCTCAACACCGGCGCGGGTGGCGTTGTAGACCAGCGGCTTGGCGATCCCCGTGACCTCGGCGATCTCGGACCCTGATTCGCTGCGGCAAGCGGTTCTGCCGCGGCGTTGGAAGCGTTTGATCGCGCGGTTGAACTTGATCTGGCCGAACACGGGCTCGATCGTGATCTGGCGTTGGCGGTAGAGGTCGTGGCCGTGCGGTGTCGCGAGCACGCGGCGCATGAACGAGTACATGCCGCCGGTCCAGCTGCTCGGGCAACTCGTCGCCGCGATCGGGCCCGTAGAGCTCGTCCTCGCGCTGGTCGATCTCGGCCGCCTCGCGCAGGATCGCCCGCGCGATCTGCCCGAAAATCGCGGTTGGCGTTCATCGACGCGTTCGCCGACATCTTCGTCCCGTCGATCGACACCACCCCGACCGACGCCAACCCGACCCGCGCGCAGAGCCCGAGCACCCCGGAGAACACCTCGCCCAGCGCATGTTCGTGGCGGCAGCGAAAGTCCGCGATCGTCGAGTGATCGGGCACCAGGTTGCCGGCCACGACGCGTTAGGCGACGTCCTCCACGCACGCCCGCTCGACCCCCGCGCCGACCGGTTCCCGCGCGCGTACGCGTACATCAACAACGCCACCATCATCGACGGCTCATAGGCCGGGCGGCCGTGGCCGTCCGCCCGATAGGCGGCATAGAACGCCGACACGTCCAGCTCGCCGACAGCGTCCAGCACCGTCCACACCAGATGCCCCTCAGGCACCCAGGCGCGCACGGACGGCGGCATCAAAAACACCTGCTCACGGTCAACGCCGATGAACCTCGCGCCCATGCACAAAGGCTCCCGGCCAGGCCGGACAGCACCCCCTTTTCCCGACAGCCTCGCCTCGAAGCGGTAGCGTGGCTACCCGCGGGCAGGTGCTCCGCGTCGCTACCGCTTCCAAGGACGGCAGCGCCTCGGCCGTGGTGAGGACAAACGTTCGCTGCCCTGGCCCCCGTTCGCGTCCGCTGGCTACAACGGCGACGGAGCCAGCCCGAGCTGGCGCAGGAAGTCGTTGAGGTCCCAGTAGGTGCGGCAGCGGCTGACGAGCCCGTCGCGGAATGTCCAGTGGTCGACGCCGTCGATCACGAAGGAGCGGTTGGTCGGCGGTATCCCGGGCGGCTCGATCGGCCCAGAGTGGGTGCCCAGCGTGCGCCAGAGGACGATCGCCTTGGGGCTGTGGGGGGCCAGGTAGGGCGGCTCCTGGGGATCGTCGAAGCGATAGTCCGGGAAGGCGCGCTCGCAGCCGCGCAGCCAATCCGCGACAGCGGCCCTGCCCCGCACGGTGCCCAGCGCGGGATCGGTGACCTCTATGTCCTCGGTGCAGAGGGCAGCCAGGCCTGCGGCGTCACGCGTAGCCCAGACCTCGCCCCAGCGCATCGCGAAGCTCAGGACGAAGTCGAGGTCCACGGGGTGGTTGACTTCGGTGCTCATACCAGCCCTCCAGATCGGTCGCCGCATCCTCGCAGGCCCGCGGGCTGGTCGGGCAAAACGCCTGCTGACGCGCGCGTTCGGCGCGTGCCGCGACGCTGGCTCCGCGGAGCGCGACGCCACGTGCCCCGGGTCGACTGCGGAACCGGCCTTCAGCGCGCGCCTCATAGCTACCAACTTCCATACAAACTCGACGGTCGCGTCGGCGTGCCGCGTAGGCGCGGGCCGCGCTGCTCCTTCCGCCTCATATGGGCTCCGGGACGCCGGCAGCTTCCCACGGGCCAACGCGCTGCTGCCTTCGCCTGGGAGGAGCGGCCCGGCGAGGGCTACGCGCGCTGCTCCTTGTGCCTCGCAGCAGGTGTTCGGCGACACTCCGATCAAGTGATCGGCTGTCGTCTCACCCGGATCGGACGATGCCGTGACGCGGATGGTGTGCTCGGGTGGGATCGGGCGAAGTGTGGAGGCTCGTGAGTGAGCAAAGTTGAGCACGTGGAGGCGACGCGCCCCGCGACGGTTGAGGATGACGCGGATATCGAGGACAGACCGTCCGGCGCACGGCGTCTGCTGCACATCGTTGGCGCGGTGCTGGTGGCGCTCGTCCTGCCAGCGCTGTTGATCGGCGCGTTTGTCGGGGAACTCGGGGTCGCGGCGATGTTCACCGGGCTGCTGCTCGGCGCGACCGGATCCAAGATCGGCGGCACCCGCCGGATGCTCTACGTCGCCCCGGCACTCGGAGTCGCCGGAGGGCTCGGCGCGTACACCGCCTATGACTGGTGGTGGGTGGCTCTGCTGACCGCGGTGGCGGTCGTTACCGGCGCCGGAATCAGGTTCGGGTGGTTCGCCGCGCTGCTGATGGTCCCCTACGCCGCCACGTTCATCACGCCCGTCTCCACGGTGACCGACGCCCTGATCTACGGCGCCATCCTCGCGATCGCCGCGGGCTACGGCATCGTCCTCGCGCGCCGCTTCGGCGCTCCAGAGATCATGGACGGCGATCGCCTTCTCCCGCGAGTCGCCGCCGCCGTGTCGATCGTGTTCGGAGTCGTTCTCGGTGCCAGCGCGGCGATCGGCGTGGCCCTGGACTGGACCGAGCCCTACTGGGTCCCCGAGCCGGTGCTGATCTTGCTCCTGTACATCGTGATGGGCAAACGCGACCGCATCCGCGGCAAGGCGATCGGCACCGCGCTCGGGGTCGCGGCCGCCATCCCGGTCGCCATCATCTCGCCGCCCGCAGGGGTACTCGCCGGCGTCGGCGCCGTCGCGTTCGTCATCGCGCTAACGCAGGCCAAGACCTACTGGCTGATGTACGGCCTGTACACGTTCTCCCTCGTGCTCCTGCTCGCCACCCCTGGACACGTTGGCTTTGAGGCTGAAGAACGCGGCGTCCAGATCTTCATCGGCATCGGCCTGCTCGTCGCCGGCCTGGCCCTCGTCCACGCCCTCGGCACACGCCTAGCGAAACGCTACCCACAACCCGAACTCGCGCCCACCTGACGACGACCCCAGCCGCGCGCCCAAGGCGATTCACTGCTCCTTTCGCCCGGGAGGAGCGGTCCGCGAGCGACGACGCGTACTGCTCCTCATGCCTCGCTGCGACAGGCCGACGATCGCTCGTGTTTGTATGTGTTTCGGCCGCACAGCGCGGGGCTGGTTCAGTTCGCCGCGACGCATGGCTCGAACGCGCAACGGCTGTCTGGGGGGTTACAGTTCGCGCCGTGCACAGGCTCCTCGTTCTCTATCCCCCGCCGTCGGACCCGGACCATTTCCGAAGCTACTACGAGGACACGCACCTGCCATTGGTGGCGAAGTTTCCCGGCCTGCGCGGCTATCGCTACAGCTTCGACGTCGCCGCCGGCGAGGGCGAGTCGCCGTATTACTGCGTGTTCGAGGCGGACTTCGACGATGCGGCGGCCCTGAGTGCGGCGCGTGAGTCCCCCGAGGGTCAGGCAGTGCGCGCGGACACCCCGAACTACGCTACCGGCGGCGTCGTCGTGCTGGACTACGAACTCCGCGCCGGCTGAGCCACGGCTCCGAGGCAATCGCCCGTGTCCGTGCGCGCCGGCCAGCGCCGATCGACCGGGCGACCGACGCGACGACTCACTTTCGCATCCGCCTGCCAGGAGCACTCGAAGCGGATTAGCGAGTGCTGCAATGCGCGAAAAGGAGCAGTTCAGTTCGGCTCGCCGCCGTGGGCGACGTCGCGTTCCGTATGCTGGTGCTCACCGATCGTGCCCTCGGTCGCGGTTCTGATTCTCGCGGCCAGGTACCTAGCGTCCACCGTGCGGCCCAGCCTTGTGGCGCGCCGGGACCTCGGTATAGAGTCGGTCCGGCTCGAACGCAAACGCGAGGCGCCGAGCACCTCAACGAAGGAGAGCCGGATGCCTCATTACCTGATCCAGGTGGCGTACAACGCCCGTGGCGTGGAAGCGCTGGTCAAGGAGCCTCAGGACCGGATCGAGAAGGTCAGGCCCGCGGTAGAGGCGCTGGGCGGAAGCATCGAGACCGCGTACTACGCCTTCGGCGAGCACGACATCGTCCTGATCGTCGAGATGCCCGACAACTCCGCCGCGGCGGGTATGGCGCTCGCGGTCGGTGCCGGCGGGACGGTCTCGTCCTACACGACCACGGTCCTGCTCACAGCGGATGAGGCGATGCAGGCGATGCGGATGGCCGGAGCGTCGACGTACACGCCCGCGTCGGCCTGAATTCGAGTAACTCCGGCACCAATCGACTGCGCACAAGCACCACCGTCGGCGGCACAGCCGCCGATGGTGGACGCTCGACAAGCCGTGCGCCCATCGACGCTGCTTCCTTGAGGCACGAGCGGCACTCTCGCTGACAGGCGAACAGGGCAGCGTGGCGGCACGATCGCAGCACTCGATCGCGGCCGGTCGTACCGCCCATGCTGCGCCTGTGCAAGTTCCGGGACGGGAGGGGCCTGGGCGCGGATCCTCCTCGTCGCAAGTGGGCGCGCGTCGATGCGGCTTCGGAGACGCCCGCAAACACGCCAAGGGCGGCGCGTCGGCTGCGGAGGGCGCGCTGGAGCGGTTATCCGGCGGGTTCGGCGAACAGCGTGATGGCGGTCATCACGAGCGCGAGTGCCCCGTAGCCCACCCGCCGGGCGGTGCCGTCGGAGGTCCGGAGCGCGATCAGCGCCTGGATGGCGTAGTAGGCGGCGAAGGCGCGCGAGGCGACGGCGATGATCGCGAACGTGTTGACCGTCGCGGCGAGCACGATCGCGGCGCCGCCGGTGACCAGGTACGGGAGGGGGCCGCGCATCGAGTGGGCCAGTCCGCGCAGGTTGCCGTCGGCGGCGGCCGTGTCCGCAATCGCGGCGCTGAACTGGCTCAGCACAGCGCAGAGCACCAGCGGCAGCGCCAGGATCGGGGCCACGCGGTTGGTCACCTGCAACAGCGTGTCGTCGGGCCCAGCGGAGGTGCCGAGCCCCATCGCGGGCGTCGCGACCGCGACGACGCCGATGTAGATCGACGCCGCCACGCCCTGGGCCACGCGCGAGGCGGAAATCCGCGTCGGCGCGTCGTATTCGTCGCCGAGGTAGCGAATCGTCTCGAATCCCTGCACGGTGATCACGATCCCGCCGAGGATCAGCAGCACCCTGCCCACGCCCAAGTCGGGAACCGGCGGTAGCCGCAGCCCCGTGTCGAGCAGCGCGCGCGCGTCGTCGATCAACAGCGCTCCGCCCAGCAACGTGGTCAGCACGAGCACCGCGACCAGCGCCGCGCGCTCGAGCAGATCGAGCCCGTGGAACCCGCGCAGCACCCCGACGGCCACGATCAGCGCCACCGCCGCGCACGCGAGCATCCGCTCGGCCGACGCGGAACCTCCATCGACCGCGAACGAGACGACGTACTCGGCCATGATCCGCAGATACAACGCGACCGAGATCACGTAGGCCACGACGATCACCGCGTCGGCCAAGCGCTCCAGCCGGCGCGTTGCCCGATCCAGCTCGCCCGAGGCGGCCAACGGCTCGACTACCCGCACGCAATGGCGGATCGCGGTTCCCACCAGCCAAGCGACCGCGCACACCCCCGCAGCGCCCACGACCGCGAGGGCGCCCAACGTGCGCTCCAGCACCGGCACGATGATCAAGAACCCCGAGCCGAAGATCGAGGCCAGCGGCGTCACCGTCGCCAGCAGGACGCGGCTGCGGCCGGGTGGCACCCCGGCATCGAATCAGACGAGCCTCGCCCGTCGAACACGCCTTCATCCGCGGACGGCGCAGCGAGCGCACTCCGGCCGGGGCGATCGGACGCGACACCCAGTAGCGCCTGCTTGGGACGACGGGGGATCGCGCCAGGCTCACGGCGCCCCGAGTCGCGCTGCGCGAGAGCGAGCGCCTCGAAGCGACACCGACGCCCCCGCCCGCTGGGAACGAACAGCACAAGCACCGGTCAGCCGAAGCCGTCGCATCCGATGCATAGGCACAACATCGGAGCGCGCGACCTCGCGACCGCCAGCGAGATGCGGTTGTATGGGCACGCTCGCCGCCCGCGACTACCGGAGGGCTAAGCGCTTGCCAGATCTACTTGACTCCATCAGCACGGAGGTGCCGAGACGGCTGGACGAGCTGCGACCGCTGTTCGCGAACACGAACGGCTTCAACATGCCGAAGCGGCACTCGCCGACGGGTCGCCGACGAGCGGCAAACGCGCCGGCCGAGCCGCAGCGCGCGGCGGCTCTCAAGCGCGTCAGAGCGGTGGCAGGCGGGGCGGTGCCCGGCGGACGCGTTCGGCCGGCGCTCGAGCTCGTCGGCCGAGCGTGAAGTCAACCGCGAGAAGGTTCTGGCGCTCGTTCGGGCCCGACCGGGCATCACGAAGGCCGAGCTCAAGAACGCGACAGGGCTCTCGAGCGCTGGCGTCGCCCAGAATCTGCGGCGAATGCTCGATCGGGGCGAGGTGCGCGAGCAAGCGTTGCCGGGCGGTGCGAGCGGCTACCGGATCGCAGAGGACCGAACTGGAGTTCCCCCGCTTCGGTGGACAGGGGTTGATTAGGCGAGGGCACTTGCGGTTGGGGTAGTGAACTTGATCTTGTGGGTGGGTGCGAGCCGCGAAGCGGCGAGACCTGTCCCGGCCGGTCACGAGAATCCGGTGCCCCTGTAGCGCGGGGTGAACGGCTGAAGCACACGCTCGACCGTCTGCCCGGTCGTCGGGCAGCTGATCAGGCTGGCCTCGGTGATCCGCTGCTCGATTTCGAACGTCGAGCCGTCCGGGCGGCGGTAGACATATACGGGCACGGTGAGCCGGGATTCTTCTATGCCGGGCTGGCACGAGCGCCGGCCTGCCACTCTTCTTCCGTGGCGCGTCACCTGCCCGGAAGGGCAAGCAGGCGGGGGCACCATGCCATCTACGGGTCACGAGTTCAGCGAAACAACGCTGACCGAGCTGCCTCGCGCGCTACGAGCCCGCACCGCGCGTCACCCCGACAACCCAGGTCTCATCGCCTCCTGGCCCGGGGTGCGCAAGGACCGCATGGCCGCAGCCTGCGCCGAGCCAGCGGGGCGCCGCTGTCCGCGGGGGCCGACAAGGCGACTGGCCCCGCAGTCGATCCCGTGACCTGAGGGTGCGTTGCCTCGCCGCGCTGTAGGCGGATCGGCGTACCACCGCTCTCGGGCCGGGACTGTTGGCCGCAGGGCCAGTTCCAACTGACGTTACTCCCTGCGGGAGACGAGCGCGAGCCTTGCGCCGCTACCAGGACTGACCGTGAGCTGCTCCCCTGGTGCCAACCTCGCGTCTAGGACTAGACTCGAAGCCGTCGCCGGGAACTGTTGCTCCTCTCCGCCTTGCGACGCCGGGAACGGACGGGGCGCGGAAGGAGCCGAATGGCCCGCAAGGAAGTACGCACCGAGCACACCCGGACCGTAGGTCACGTGTCACATGAGGCGCAGGTGCGGGTCGACAAGCGTGTCGGGCAGATTCTCGCGCGCCGAGCTGCGGCGCTGCGGCAGGCGCGGCTCGCAGCCCGGCGCCTCAAGCGTTCATGACCGGGTGGGCTGCGCCACCCGCCGCATCTCGTCGGAGAGCTAGGGGGTCGGATCGCTCGTGATCGCGGAGATGGCCAGGATCTTCATCTAGCGGTCTCCAATGCGTCAGGGCGCGGATACTCGCGCCGGCACGCTACGCGCCTGGCACCTGCCCGCCTCACAGGAGTTCCTCGACCACGCCCCGCGTCGACGCGGCCCCGCGCGCGTAGACGTCGAGGGGCGGCATGTAGTCCACTCGTTCCTGGCAGGACCCGCGCGGGCTGGCCGGGGCGGACTCGCGGCGGTTGACGCTGGTCAGCCGCGGGCGTAGCGTCGGCCTGCCGCGCGCCCACCGACGACGCGGATCAACGACGGCGGAGGTCGATGATCATGCTGCGAAAGGCCCTACAGGTGACGGTCGCCACACTGATCGCGTCAGCCGTCCTAGCCGGGCCGGCGAACGCCTCTGGAGCGACGAAATCGCGGATCTGCCTGCCGGTCGCCGCCACCGGCGTCGGGCAGGACCTCGGCAATTTCACGACCACCGCGACGATCTCCAGCCACGGCCTGCCGCTCGGCACGACCGACGCCACGTTCGCGCCCACAGGCGGCGACGCGACCACGGTCACGTTCACCGGACCGATCGTGTTCACCACCCGGATCGGCGCACTCACCGCGCAGGTCGACGGTACGTTCAACACCGCGACCGGCGCGTTCCTCTCTCAGTCGACCAGCGTGCGCGGCACGGGCGAATTCACCGGAGTCACCGGTGACCTGACGTTCGTCGGCGCGGAGAACCTCCAGACCGGCGCATTCACAGAGAGGATCACGGGGCGCCTCTGCCCTCGCTTCCCGCACTGAGACGGGCCGCGATATCGCGCAAAGGACAAGCGGCGGCAGTCCGGGGCGCCACGATCGCCGGACGACAGAGAGCCCGATCGAGTAGATCGTCTTCTCCTCGTCGGTGGTCAGCGGCGGAGGCGCGGCCGGCTTCTTCGCGGCCGTTGCGCCTCGCCCGGCGGGATGCGCCGTTGCCGGGTGGGTGGTTCCTCTGGCGCCGGTCGCTGATCCCTTCGACGCGGTGCCGGCAGCCGCTGCTTTTGCGGGCGGCTTAGGGGCCGCGGTGGCAGCCTTCGCGGGCGTCGCGAGGGTTTTGGCCGGCGGCGGCGTCTGGGCCATCAGCAACGCCGGAACGACGAGCAAGAGACAACGCATTTCTTCAGGCTAACATTCCGCGCCGTCGCCGCCGCCGCCTTCTTCGCAAATACCAGGCGAACGGGGCGCGGTCGGAATCATGCGCGCTGTCCCATTTCCGGACACTCGCCGGGGTGCTACCGTAGTACTAACCAGCTGTGGAACAGTGAGTTAGCATGTGGCCACGCAAGTGCCGCATGAATCCGCCGCGGTACACGGTACCAACCATGAAATCCGAATCCCGTACGCCTTGCATTCTGATCGCCGACGACCAGGCAGACGTTCTGGAAGCGCTCCGCTTCCTCATCAAGGGCGAAGGCTACCAGGCGGTGGCGGTAAGCTCGCCGGCAGCCGTGATCGGCGCGGTGGAGTCGCGTGACTTCGACGCGGTCCTGATGGACCTCAACTACACGCGCGACACCACCTCCGGGCAGGAGGGACTGGACCTGCTCGAACCGCATCCAGGCGCTGGACACCACCCTGCCCGGTGGTCGTGATGACCGCGTGGGGCAGCGTCGAGCTGGCGGTCGAGGCGATGCGCCGCGGCGCGCGCGACTTCATCCAGAAGCCCTGGGACAACGCGCGGCTCTCGGCGATTCTGCAAGACGCAGATCGAACTGGGGCGCGCGCTGCGCAAGGGCCAGCGCCTGGAAGCGGAGAACCGGGCTGCTGCGCGCCGAGCGGCTTCCGCAGCTGATCGCCGCAATCGGCGGCCATGCGGCCGGTGCTGGACGTGATCTCGCGCGTCGGCCCGTCCGACGCCAACGTGCTCATCACCGGCGAGAACGGCACCGGCAAGGGGCTGGTGGCGCAGACGCTGCACTCGGCTTCCGCTGCGCGCCGCGCGGCCGCTGGTGACGGTGAACACCGGCGGGCTGGCCGAAGGCGTCTTCGAAAGCGAGCTGTTCGGCCACGTCAAGGGCGCGTTCACCGACGCCAAGAGCGATCGCGTGGGCCGCTTCGAGCTGGCCGACGGCGGCACGCTGTTCCTCGACGAGATCGCCAACATCTCGCCGAGCCTGCAGGCCAAGCTGCTGCGCGTGCTGGAGACCGGCGAGTTCGAGCGCGTGGGCTCGTCGAAGACGCGGCGGGTGGACGTGCGCGTGCTCTCCGCCACCAACGCCGACCTGGCGACCGAGGTGGCCGCGGGCACGCTTTCGCCAGGACCTGCTGTTCCGCCTGAATACCATCGAGATCCGGCTGCCGCCGCTGCGCGACCGCCGCGAGGACATTCCGCTGCTGGCCGCGCATTTCCTGCGGCAGCACGCGCGAGCACTACCGCAAGAACCTGCACGGGTTTCGACGACGCGGCGCATGCAAGGCGCTGCTGGCCCACGCCTGGCCGGGCAACGTGCGCGAACTGGATCATGCGGTGGAGCGCGCCGTGCTGATGGCGCAGGGCGACATGGTGCGCGCCGCCGACCTGGGGCTGCGCACCGGGCGCGAGGGTCCGCCACGGCTGGAGGAGATGAGCCTGGAGGAAGTGGAGGCGCTGCTCATCAAGAAGGCGCTGGCGCGTTTCAACGGCAACGTGAGCCAGGCGGCCAACGCGCTCGGGCCTGAGCCGCAGCGCGCTGTACCGCCGCCTGCAGCGCTACGGGCTGTAGTGACCCGCCTGTCACTGTGAACGTCCACGAAAGACCCGCGCGCATCAGCCACGAAGGCCGTGTCGTCCTGCTGGCCTTGCTGGCCGGGCTGCCCGGTCGGCGGCCGCGCTCGTTCATGTTGTGGACCGGCGAAGCTACACGCCCAAAGTGCAGTGGACGCTCACGGTGCTGATCCTGGCCTGCTGGTTGGGCTTCGCGCTGGCGCGTGCGCGAGCGCGTGGTCTTTCCCTGCGGACGCTTTCGAACCTGCTGGCGCGCTGCGCGAAGGCGATTTCTCGGTGCGCGGCCGCGTCGCCGCGGCCGGACGACGCGCTGGGCGAGGTGATGCGCGAGGTCAACACCCTGGGCAGCACGCTGCGCGAGCAGCGGCTGGGCGCGATGGAAGCCACCACGCTGTTGCGCAGCGTCATGCGCGAGATCGACGTCGCCGATCTTCGCCTTCGACGAGCGCGCAGCGGCTGCGCCTGGTGAACCGCGCCGGCGAGCGGCTGCTGGCCGCAGCCCGCCGAGCGGCTGCTGGGCGCAGACCGCCGACGAACTGGAGCTGGACGACGTGCCTGGACGGCGCCCGCCGCGACCACGCTGCAGACGAGCTTTCCCGGCGGCGCCGGACGCTGGGGCATGCGCCGCACGCGCGTCCGCGAGCACGGCCTGCCGCTCCAGCTGCTGGTGATCACCGACCTCACCCAGGCGTTGCGCGAGCAGGAACTGCAGGCCTGGCAGCGGCTGGTGCGCGTGCTCGGCCACGAGCTGAACAACTCGCTGACCCCGATCAAATCGATCGCCGGCAGCCTGGAAGCGATTGTTGCGCGCGAGCCGCTGCCCGACGACTGGCGCGACGACATGCGCCGCGGGCTGAGCGTGATCACATCGCGCGCGGAGAGCCTGAGCCGCTTCATCGGCGCCTACGCGCGGCTGGCCAAGCTGCCGCGTCCGCAGTTGCAGCCGCTCGACGTGGCCGATTGCGTGGGCCGCGCGGCCAGCTTCGAAACGCGCGTTCCGGTGGAGGTCGAGGCCGGGCCCGACGTTCACGGTGCAGGGCGATCCCGACCAGCTGGAGCAGGTGCTGATCAACCTGCTGCGCAACGCCGCCGACGCCTCGCTCGACCACCGGCGGCGGCGGTCGCGATCGGCTGGCGACCGCGACGGCAACATGCTCGAGATCTGGGTCGAGGACGAGGGCCCGGGCCTCTCCAGCACCGCCAACCTGTTCGTGCCGTTCTTTACCACCAAGCCCGGCGGCTCGGGCATCGGGCTGGTGCTGAGCCGGCAGATCGCCGAAGGCCACGGCGGCGCGCTGACGCTGGAGAATCGCGGAGACGGACCGGGCTGTATCGCGCGCTTGCGCCTGCCGGCGTAGCCTGGGGCAAGCTGTCCGCCGGAGCAACATTGCCATCTCTCGCGGGTTTATCAGGATATGAGGTACTTTATGATTCGCCTCCTGGCCGTGACGACGCTCGCGGCAGGCATGGCATTTGCCCAGAACGCAACCACTGGCGGCCGCGCCCGGCCGATGGTGAGAGCGTTGCGCCAACGCGTCCTAAGGCAACTCAACCTGACCCCCGAACAGCGGCAGCAGGCGAAGGCCATCCTGCAGCAGGCCAAAACCGATGCGGAGCCCTTCCGCCAGCAACTGAAACAGAATCGCCAGGCGATGTCCCAGGCGATCCAGGGCGGCGCCGACGAGTCCCAGATCCGCCAACTTGCGGCCACGCAGGGCAGCATTCTCGGCCAGATCGTCGCGGTGCGCAGCCAGGCCCGCGCCCGATGGAACGGTCTGCTCACCCCGGAGCAGAAGGCCAAAGCGGCGCAGCTCAGGACTCAAATGCAACAGAGAATGCAGAGAAGACTGGAGAAGCGGACACAGGGCTGAAGCGCTGAACGGAGACGGCTGTTAACGGCATAGCGACGTGGGTGAGGAACGGAATGCTCGCAGTGGTTCAGACGGCAGCGGAGCATAGAGGTGTGGACCGCCGGCGCGCGCAAGAATTGCTGCGAGCGCCAGCAGGCCAGCTGGTGTTGATCCGGGATTCTTCCGGACCATTCTCTCTCTGAGCCTATCGTAGTAAAAGCAAATCGGAGGTGAAAGTGCTATCGGTACCCCGTAAGAATGGTGAGTAACGTGGGTTATCAAGGGATTCCCTCGGTGCCGCAGGATCGCCGTCCGGATGGGATACACTGCGACTATCACGCTCATGTTGGGGAACCGCTGCCTGCCATTCCTGTTGCTGCCCGCGTCGCTGTGTCCGGCCCAGACCGTGACGTACAGCGAGCACATCGCGCCCCTGCTGTACGACCATTGCGTGAAGTGCCATCGTCCGAACCAGGTGGCGCCGTTTTCTCTGCTGACCTATGACGACGCGGTCCACCGCGGCCGCGACATGGTGATCCAGACCCAATCGCACTACATGCCGCCATGGAAGCCGGAGCCGGGGTGGGCGGCCTATCGCGACGAACGCCGTCTCACACCTGCCCAGATCGCGCTCATCAAGAGCTGGGTGGACGGCGGCATGCCGCGAGGGCGATCCCGCCAAGGCGCCCGCGCTTCCGAGTACTCACCGATGGCTGGCAACTCGGCACGCCCGATCTGATCCTGGAAATGGCCCGAGGCCTTCGATGTGCCGGCGGACGGCCCCGACGTCTACCGCAACTTCGTGATCCCGAGCGGCGTTACCGGCGGACAAGTACGTCCGCGCCATCGAGGTGAGACCGCTGGCGCGCAGCGTCGTGCACCACATCCTGTTCTTCACCGACACCACCGGCGGCGCGCCGCGCAAGGATGGGCCGCGACGGACAGCCGGGATTCCCGGGATTCGGCTCCATCTTCACCATCGGCGACCCGCTGGCCGCGCTCAATGGCGGTCTGGGCGGCTGGGTGCCCGGCACCACGCCGGAACTGCTGCCGGCTGGTCTTGGCATGCCCCTGCCCCAGGGCGCCGACGTCCTCCTGCAGACCCACTTTCATCCCAACGGTATGGCCGCAGACGGGAGAAGACGTTGATCGGCCTGTATTTCGGTCCGAAACCGGACCGGCTCGATGACGCAGTTGCAGGTGCCGGCCTTCTTCGGCATCCGCGCCAACATCGATATTCCCGCGGGGGACGGCAGCTACAAGGTGCGCGGGTCCTATACCCTGCCGGTGGACGTCGATGCGGTCAGCGTCGCCGCCCACGCCCACTACCTGGCCAGGGAGGCCAGGATCACCGCCACGCTCCCCTCCGGCGAAGTGCGCATCCTGCTCTGGATCCGTCAGTGGGATTTCAACTGGCAGGACCAGTATATTTTCCAGGATCTGGTACCGCTCCCCAAGGATACGCGCCTGGACGGCGAGTTGACCTACGATAACTCCACCAACAATGTGCGCAACCCCAACACGCCGCCCAAGAGGGTGAAGTGGGGCGAGAACTCGACCGATGAGATGGGCAGCCTGATCCTCAACGTAGTCCCGAAAAATCCCGGCGAGATCGACGTCCTGCGGGCGGGCACGATCGGATATATCCTGACGCCGGTGCCGCTGGTGGGGAACAAGCCACTGCTGGTCAGTTCGGGATGTGGTGGACGGCGCCAGCGCGCAGCCCGGCGCGGTCACGCCTGGCAAGATCGTGGTGCTGTACGGTTCGCGCATCGGTCCCGCCACCCTGACGCAGGCGACCACCGGCGGGCGGCGGCAGGATCGCGAACACACTGGCGGGCACCCAGGTGCTGTTCGATGGCGTCCCGGCCCCACTGCTCTACGCGGGCAGCGGGCAGGTCGGCGCCATCGTTCCCTACGCCGTCGAGGGTAAGGCGGGCACGCAGTTGCAGGTGAAGAATGGAGTGGCTCGCTTCGGATCCGGTGGCGCTACCGGTGACGCCGGTGCGGCCGTCCATCTTTTCGATCGATATGAGCGGCTCCGGTCCGGCGGCGGTGATCAACGAAGATGGCGTGACCGTCGAACACTCCGGCAGACGCCCGCCGCCAAAGGCACCGTGATCTCCATCTACGCCACCGGCGAAGGCCAGACATCGCCTGCGGGTGTTGATGGACAGATCGCGTCGGGTGCGCCGCTGCCGGGGCCCACGCGCCCGGTCGCGGTTCGCATCGACGGGCAAGATGCGGAGGTCCTGTACGCCGGGGCGGCCCCGGGTCAGGTCGCGGGCCTGATGCAGGTGAACGCCAGAATCCCGACCGGCGTCGCCTCAGGCAGTGTGTCGCTCGAGATCCGGGTGGGGGACACGGCGAGCCAGCCGGGTGTCACGGTGGCCGTGAAGTGAACCCCGGTTAACCTTCGGCAACTTCCCATTCCCCTTCGTCCCTGCCAGACTCGGCCCATGCGGTTTCTAATTCTCCTGTTCGCGGGCACCCTGTACGCGCAGACCGCTGTGGAATACGGGCTGGGCGCGAGCCGGGCCGCTACCACCACAGCGCCGGCCAGGGGTCTTGGCAAGAGTGTCGCGGGCGCGTTCGGCAGTCTCGATAAGACGCTGAAGAGCGGACAGACCAGTGAGAAGCCGGCGGTTGAGCTGATCACCGTCTCCACGTCCTCGAAGGCGGCGCCGCCCGTTCCTGCGAAGAACTACGAAGATATTGCCAGGGCGGAGGTCGGGCTGGCCTATGACGACCTGGTGGAGCGCTTCGGGCCTCCCTCCCTGGAGGTCGCGGGTTCGGGCGAAACCAGGAAGCTGACCTACGCGGGCAAGGCCGGCTCCACCCAGATCGAAGTCAAAGAGGGCAAGGTATCGGCGATCGACGCACCCAAGCCGCCAGCCGGGGTGTTCATGCTGCCTTCCAAGCGCTAGCGCAGGCTGCGCGGCAGGGCCCTCGCGCCAAGCTGGACCATGGCATGGCGCCTCCGCGGCCTATCGGAGGACGCACAGCGGATCCCCCGCGATCACTCCCTGCCAGCTCAGATACGGCAGCGAAACATAGTAGCTGTCGCCGAGGTTGCGACCCCGGTAGTACGAGGGCAGCAGGTAATCCGGGCGGGCGCAGCCCATCAGGTACGGTTCGTAGGTATTACCGCTGGCGCCGGTGGCGCCTTCATGCAGCACGTCGCCGATCAGCCCCTGGGGTGTGCCGGCAAAGTAGTGGGCCCGGTCCTCCCAGGAAGTCTGCTTCCAGTTGTCCGGCGGGCGCTGGAAGGTGCGCGCGCTGGTGGACACGAACTCGGCGTCGATCGCGCCGGGCAGCCACTGGAAGTGCAACCAGCGCTCTTTGCGCTCCCCGTCGTTGGTCCCCCAGGAGGCATAACCCAACACGTCTCTCTGGTTGTACAGGACGCGCGTGCTCTCCTCCAGCGTGGTGCGTTCGGCGGGCAGCAGGAGAGCCGCGGTGCGCAGCCAGTTATTGCCGGCATCGTCCTTGTCCGATTGCAGGTCGAGGACGAACTTGCCGCGGTTGCGCGCCGCCAGGGAGCGGTCGATCATCGCCTTGACGTCGTTGAGATCGTATGCGGCCAACCGCGTTACCACGTAGATGGGAATGGCGGGGTGCTGGAAGGGCGTGTCGCGCTTCATGAACATCGGGTTCGGCACCCACCCCATCGCGCTGGTATTTAGCGCCTTTGAGCTTGCCGTAAAGCAGTGCCAGTTCGCTGTCTACCGAGGCGTGTTCGCTCATGCTGCCGGACCCGGGGCCGTCCACCTTCAGGGGCACCCCCAGGGTGGTCACGATGTAGAGTACCTTGTCGACCAGTTGCGCCTTCTTCAGGCAGGCGGCGATGGGCTCCTCGATCCCGGCGAGGTAGGTCTTCCAGTCGATCTCCTCGCTCGTAGTCGTGTTCAGGGTACATACATTGCGTACGGGTACGGAACGGCGCGGACGATAGTACTCGCCGATCTGACGGGAAACGTCGCTGTTCCGGTTGACGACCAGGAGGACATTTTCGCCGGTTTGAGCGAAAAGAGAGGCGGCCAGCAGGAAAAATACGAGGGAACGCACTACCAAGCAATGGTAGCAAAGGGGCCCGGGTTGGCGGTGCGGTGCCTTACGTCAATGACCACAGACGACTGCGCTTACGCCAATCCCATTATCTTGAATCCGCACCGGCCGGACCCTTTGGTACAATGATGGCTCAAGCGCCTGGAGACGGGAAATTCAAAATTCCTATTCTCACCATATGCAATTTGGATGACGCGTTAGGGTGTTTCCCGTCTGTAGATTATGGATTTCGACCAGCTCCACACGTTCCTCGAGATCGTCCGGCTGAAGAGCTTCTCGAAAGCCGCCCAGACGTGCTATCGCACACAGCCGGCGATCAGCGCGCAGGTGCGCCAACTGGAGCAGGAGCTGCGCGCCGATCTCTTCGAGCGTTTCGGCAGCAAGATCTCGCTCACCACCGCCGGGCAAGCATTTTCGCGCAGTACGCCGAGCAGATGCTGGACCTGCGCCGGCGGGCGCAGGACGCCATCGCCGAACTGGAGAACAATCCGCGCGGCGAACTGGTGATCGCGGCCAACGAAGCCACCTGCATCTACGTGCTGCCCAAGGTTTTCAGCGAATACCGCAGGCTGTTTCCCGGCGGTCCAGCTACAGGTGACTGCGCAGCTACGGCTCGCGCGTGGTGGAGGCGGTGATGGAGAACTCGGCGGATTTCGGGCTGACCCAGCTGCCCGTCGAGGAGAAGCGGCTGCAGGTGGTCAACATACACCGCGACGAGATCCGGCTGATCGCGCCGGTGGACCATCCGCTGGCGGACCGGAAATCGGTGCTGCCGCACGAAATCGTGGAGAGCTTCCTGATCCTGCCCAAGTACGGGAAGACCCGGACGCGCCTCAACGAATGGCTGGAACCGGTGGAAGACGACGTGCGGATTTCCATGGAACTGGATTCCACCGAGATGATGAAGCGCTTCGTGATGGCCGGGCTGGGAGTCAGCTTCGTGGCGGCTTCCAACTGCCGCGAGGAGATCGCGGAGGGAAGGCTGAAGTCGGTCGCGCTCGCGCCCGAACCCATGATGCGGCGGCTGGGCCTGATCTATCGCAGGGACAAGGCGCTTTCCAAGGCCGCGCTGGGCTTCATCCAGGTGGTTTCCCAGAACCTTGCCGCCGAAGAAGCCAGGCCGGAGAAGGATAAGGCCAAAGCGCCGAAGGTTCTTGCCCGATGACCTGCCCCCGCTGCCGCTCCGCTTACGAGGATTCGCGGGAGAAGTGCCCGCGTTGTGGGGCGTCCAACCGCAAGGTACGGGGCACCTACCAGACCTCGACCGTGCTGATTTCCTCCGGCGGCAGCGACCGGGTATTCCGCAGCGTGGAGGAAGTGCCCGCTGCGCTGCGCAGCCAGTTGCTGAAATCCACCAATGGCGCCAACTCGGCAACCATCCTGATTGCCGACCGTCGCGGGCGGCGGGAGATCGCGCGCGCCATGCGCAACCTGCCGGGTATCGCCCAGCGCCGCCTGTTGCGGGCCATGACCGGCGAAGAAGACGCCTCCGGCCTGCTGGCCTGGCTCACGCCCGCACGGCGCAAGGGAATCCTGGCTGTGCTGGTTCTGCTCACCCTGACTGCCATCGGACTCGTGTTCACCAGGTTCGGCCACACCGGGCTATAGGCCCGACGAATTCCGCCGATAAAGTAAACATGAACCAGCGGCGGGAGCTCCGCGTCCAAGTTGATCAACCGGTTGAGGTTACTGCTTTTGGCATGCCCGATATCCACCTGCGGGCGGAGATTCGCAACGTTTCCGGGCGGGGCATTGGGCTGGAACTCAAGGAACGGATCGATGCCGGCACCGCACTCAAAATCACCCTGGAGGATGCCTTCCTGCTCGGCGAAGTGATCTATTGCCATCCTCGCGGAACAGGCTGGTATGCGGGCGTGGTACTCGAGCACGCCTTGTACGGCCTGACCCGGTTGGCGGCCGCCATGCGCGAAGTCAACGAAGAATATTCAGGTATGGAGCGACCATACGCCGCGCAGCACACTCGCCGCCAGAACGAAGAGTAGGCCCACCAGCAGGAAGATCGCCGCGCGTTGTGCGTTGTGACCGCGCATCAGGTCGCGATGTAGCATCCGGCGCATCGTTACCCCCTTATGCTAAATACAATAACGCATACCTATGTTTGCAGGTTTCTAAATTTGATCCCCATCCCCGTATTCGGGTTACTGCGCTATCGTGGTGATCTATGGGCAGACGCGCGGCGGTCTTCGGAGCGGCGGGACAGCTGGGTCAGGAGCTGGTCCGCGAGTTGAAAGCGCGCGGATACCAGGTGGTTGCCTGGGACCGCGCACAGGTGGACATCACCGCTCCCGCGGCGGTGGAGAACGCGCTGGCCGGCTTCGACGCGCAGGTGGTGCTGAACGCGGCCGCCTACAACCAGGTCGACGTGGCCGAGAAGGAGCCGCAGGCGGCATTCCTGGTCAACGCGCTGGCGGTGCGCAACCTGGCGCTGGCTTGCCGGCAGGTGGATGCGCAACTAGTCCATTTTTCGACCGATTACGTGTTCGACGGCGTGGCGCGCCATCCTTATGTGGAAGATGATCCCACGCATCCGCTGGGCGCCTATGCGGTTTCCAAGCTGGCCGGCGAATTGTACGCCCAGGCGTACCTGGATCGCGCCCTGATCGTGCGCACCTCGGGCGTGTACGGCCCGGGAGGTCTGGGTACGGCGCGGGGTAATTTCGTCGAACTGATGCTGCGGCTGGCGCAATCGGCGAACCCCATCCGCGTGGTGGAGGACCACGTAGCCTCCCCCACCTTCGCGCCGGCGCTGGCCGCCCGGACCATGGACATGGTGGACCGCGGGATGGCGGGCCTCTACCATATCGGCGGCGGCGCTCCGGTATCCTGGTTCGATTTCGCGCGCCTGATCTTCGAGGCGGCGGGCGTCAAGCCTTCGCTGAACGCCACCAACGAACGAGAGTACCGCACCCCGGCGCGGCGGCCGAAGTATTCGGCTCTATCCAACGCCCGGATGGAGCGGGCCGGAATCGCGCCGATGCCGTCCCTGCGGCAAGCGCTCGCCGAGTATTTCGCATTGCGCGGGAAAAGCTAGGCGGAACGTCGCCGAAAAGGCGCGCCGCGGTGCCGGGCGTCGGGAACCGAAACCAGGATTTCGGTGTCCGAAATACATGTTCCGATCTCTCGCAGTATTGGCCGCGGCGGCTGGCCTGCTCTTCGCCGGCGGCGAGCCCTCGGGCGACGAAATCTTTCGCGATTTCGTTTCCTGGTACAAGACTTACACCGGCGCCTTCGCGCCTCCGGTGGTACAGGCCGCCTACGAGGCGCGCCTCAAGGACGAGGGCGTCGCCGCGCCCGAAATCAGCCGCCGCGTCGAACTGCTGCGCAAGCGGATGGCGGAGATGCCGCGCGAATTTGCCGCGCTGCATTTCGACCGCATCTATCGCATGGAGACGCCGCCCTTCCGGACTGGCGCCAGCCAGTTCCTGGTCCGCATGGTGGAAGGCCGCAAGCCGGGACGCGCGCTCGACGTGGCGATGGGACAGGGCCGCAACTCTCTCTTCCTGGCCAGCGCGGGATGGGACGTCACCGGCTACGATATCTCCGAAGGCGGGATGGCCGCTGCCAATGCCGCCGCATCGCGGGCCGGCCTCAAACTGAAGACCGTAACCGCCAGCCACGACGAGTTCGATTACGGCGTCGCCCAATGGGACCTGATCGTCGAGACCTTCGCCTTCACCAACCTCTCCGACGCGGCCTACCGTAAGCGCGTCGTCGATTCGCTGAAGCCGGGAGGGCTGCTGGTGATCGAAGGCTTCGGCGGAGGCCCGCCGAACATCCTGTTCGAGGGCTTCCGCGAGCTTCGCGCGGTGTATTACGAAGACCGCGACGACGTGGCCGATTGGGGCATGCAGAAGGCGCGGTTGTCCAGGCTGGCGGCTGAGAAGCAATAGGCCGGGCCCGGCCTCATCTGGTACGATGCGAGTCTATGAAACGCTTGAGGCTCGCAACGCTTCTGGTCTTCCCTTTACTGGTGGCGGCGCAGCAGACGGATCTGATTTCCACGCTGCGCTACCGGTTGGCAGGTCCCTTCCGCGGCGGACGCGTGGTCGCGGTCGCCGGCGTGCCCTCGCAGCCGAACGTGTACTATTTCGGCGCCGTGGGCGGCGGCGTTTTCAAGACCAGCGACAGCGGCAACTCCTGGGTGCCGGTCTCCGACGGCCAGTTCAAGACCGGCAGCGTGGGCGCGATCGCGGTGGCCGATTCCGATCCCAACGTGATCTACGCGGGAATGGGCGAAGCCTGCGTGCGCGGCAACGCCACCCACGGCGACGGCGTCTACAAATCGGTCGACGCCGGCCATACGTGGAAGAACGTCGGGCTCCAGGACAGCTACCACATCGGCGCGGTTCGCATCCATCCCAAGAACCCCGATGTGGTGTACGTCGCCGCGCTCGGCCACTTGTGGGGGCCCAACGAGATGCGCGGCGTCTACCGCACCACGGACGGCGGCGCCACCTGGAAGCAGGTGCTGAAGCGCAGCAATACCGCGGGCGCGGTGGACCTGGCGATGGATCCCTCCAACCCGCGCGTGATCTACGCCGCGTTCTGGGAGATCAGCCGCAAGCCGTGGCGCATGGATGCGGCGGGCCCCGGCAGCGGCCTGTTCAAGACCACCGACGGCGGCGATACCTGGACCGAGATCTCGCGCGCCCCGGGACTGCCGCACGGCGTCCTGGGCCGGATCGGCGTGACCGTTTCGCCGGCCAATCCGGAGCGTGTGTGGGCGTTGATCGAAGCCGCCGACGGCGGGCTCTTCCGCTCCGATAACGCTGGCCGTAACTGGACCCGCGTGAACGACCAGAACATCCTGCGCCAGCGCGCCTGGTATTACTCCCACATCTTCGCCGACCCGAAGAGCCCCGACACGATTTACGCGCTCAACGTGGGCTTCCACAAATCGATTGACGGCGGCCGCACCTTTACGCAGCATCCAGCCGCCCCACGGCGACAACCACGATCTGTGGATCGCGCCCGACAATCCGCTGCGCATGATCGAAAGCAACGACGGCGGGGCCAACATCACCTCCGATGGCGGCCACACCTGGAGCAGCATCATGAACCAGCCGACCGCGCAGTTCTACCGGGTCGCGCTGGACAACGACTTCCCCTACAACATCTACGGCGCGCAGCAGGATAACACCACCGTGCGCATCGCCAGCCGCACCGCCGGCCCCGGCATCACGGAGTCCGACTGGTACGCCGTGGGCGGCGGCGAGAGCGGCTGGATCGCGCCCGACCCGCGCAATTCGCAGATCGTTTACGCCGGCTCGTACGACGGCCTGATCACGCGCCAGGACAAGCGCACCGGGCAGAGCCGCAACATCAACGCCTGGCCCGACAACACCATGGGGTACGGCGTCGAGGCCATGAAGTACCGCTTCCAGTGGACCTTCCCGATCGTGTTTTCGCCGCATGATCCCAAGACCCTGTACATTGGCTCCCAGGTGCTGCTCAAGACCACCAACGAGGGGCAGAACTGGGAAGCGATCAGCCCCGATCTCACGCGCAACGACAAGTCCAAGATGGGCTCCTCGGGCGGCCCCATCACCCAGGACAACACCAGCGTGGAGTACTACTGCACCATCTTCACGATCATGGAGTCGCCCGTGACGAAGGGCGTGATCTGGACCGGCTCGGATGACGGGCTGGTGCAGGTCACGCGCGACGGCGGCAAGAAGTGGGACAACGTCACGCCGCCCGGCATGCCGGAGTGGATCCGGATCAACTCGATCGAGGCGTCGCCGTTCGACGCCGGCACCGCCTACGTCGCGGCCACCAACTACCAGCAGGACGACTTCCAGCCGTACCTGTACAAGACCACGGACTACGGTAAGACGTGGAAGAAGATCGTCAACGGAATCCCGGCGAGCGCTTTCACGCGCGTGATCCGCGAAGACCCCAACCACAAGGGATTGCTGGTGGCGGGCACGGAGACCGGCATGTACCTCTCGGCCGACGATGGCGAGAACTGGCGCTCCTTCCAACTCAACATGCCGATCACGCCGATCACCGACCTGGCGTTTCAGAAGCGCGACAAGGACCTGGTGGTCGCGACCGAGGGCCGCGCCTTCTGGGTGCTGGACGACCTGCCGCTGCTTTACCAGTTTCTGCCCGGTGGCGCGCCCACCGAGAGCGCCCGGCTCTACCAGCCGAAGGACGCCTACCGCTTCGGCGGCGGCGGACGCGGCGGCGGTGGACGCGCCGGCGGAGCGCTCGGCCAGAATCCTCCCGGAGGAGCGGTGGTCAACTTCTGGCTGAAAGCCCGCCCGCAGGGCGAGGTGACGCTCGAGTTCTTCGACGCCTCGGGGAAGAGCGTGCACAAATTCTCCACGCGCGAGGCGACGCGTCCGCAGGCCGACCGGTGACGGCGACGAAGACGAGGGCCCGCGCATGCCTCCTCCGGCGCGGCTTGCCGCCAACGCCGGCCTTAACCGCTTTGTCTGGAATCTGCGCTGGCCGGACGCCAGCAGTTTTCCCGGGATGATCCTGTGGGCCGGCAGCGCGGTCGGTCCGCGGCGCGTCACCCGGCAAGTACACCGTGAAACTCACGGTCGACGGCCAGACCCAGACCCAGAGCTTCGAAATCCTCAAGGATCCGCGCCTGGATACTACGCCGGACGACTACGCCCGGCAGCTTTCGCTATCGCTCCAGGTGCGCGACAAGCTGGCCGAGACCAACGATGCCGTGGTCCGTATCCGCGAACTGCGCGAGGAACTGGAGCCGTACACCAAGCGCGATTCGAAGAAGGTAGCAGACGCGGCTAAGGCGCTCGTGGATAAGATGACGGCGGTGGAACAGGCGCTCTACCAGACCAAGAATCGCGCCAGCGAGGACCCGCTCAACTATCCGATCAAGCTGAACAACAAGCTGGCGCACGTGCTGATGGTGGTACAGAGTTCCGATAACCAGCCGACGCAGCAATCCTATATGGTCTACGAAGACCTGGCCACACAGGTGAATGCGGAGTTGAAAAAACTGGAGACACTCGCGGGCGCGGAACTTGCGGCGTTCAACAAGCTGATTCGGGATGAGAATGTTCCGGCGGTTCAGGCCCCCGCCAAAAAAGCGGTGGGACAGTAGCGGCTATGCACAAGCTCGCGCGGGAAGGATCAGCATGCGCTGGATCCTTTCCCGTTCCTGCGGAGAGAGGTTGGACACCGCCAGCAGCGCGCGCACCTGCTCACTGCGCCGGACCGCCTCTGCGTAGCGGCCGGCCTCGGCCAAGATCCTGCGATTGCCGGGCTTCCCTTCGGATCAACACTGCGAGTTCACGGTCTGTTTTTGCGCGTAGTCGCGCAAGCGCCGCATTCATCATTTCCTCCACGTACGGTCTAAGCAATATAGACGTTCGGAGGAGGCCTTTCGATCGTGGAAATTGGTTAATGTTGTAAGAATAAACCCCTACTGGGCGAGGGCCTGCTCGATGGCGTGCGTCATATCGGCCGATTCGGGGGTCACGGCGCTTTCGAAGCGCGAGACGATATTCCCTTTCTTATCAATCAGGAACTTGGTGAAGTTCCATCGGATGTCGCCGCCCTTCTTTTCAGTCAGGTAGCGATAAAGCGGAGTAATATCGGAGCCTTTCACGCTAACTTTGCTCATCATCGGAAAGGTGACGCTGTAGTTGCGTGTGCAGAAGGTCTTGATTTCCTCGTTGGTGCCCGGCTCCTGCCCGCCGAAATTGTTGGCGGGTACGCCGATGATCACGAAGCCCTGGTCCTTATACTTTTCGTAGAGCTTTTCGAGGCCGGCGTATTGCGGCGTGTACCCGCATTTCGACGCCACGTTGACCAGCAGGACCACCTTTCCCTGGTAGGCCGAAAGCGGCGCCGCGGCGCCATCAATCGTCTTGAGGGTGAAATCGTAGATACCGGTTGCCGCAAAAGCCATAGCGCTCCCCATGAGTCCGATCAGCATCTTTCCCATACTTCGAGTATACGGTGGCGGGCGCGGATGGTTACGATTCGCGGGAAATCGGGTTGCGGCCATGGCCATGCGCGCGGGGCTTCGCCGGCGCTCCCAGGGTCAGGGCGGACAGGCGGTCGCCGATCCTGGTCTGCATGCGCGCCTCGTGCGAACGCATCAGTAACTGCTTGGCGTCGGTCAGGTGGGCGAACATGCGCGCGCGCGCCTCCTCCGCCTGCCCTTTGCGAATCGCGTTATAGATGCGGCGGTGCAGGTGCGCGGTGTGCTCCAGGTTCACCATCTGCGAGGTGAGCTCCATCAGGCTGTGCAATGACTCGTGGACGATGGAAAACATCAGGCTGCACACGCGGTTGGCCGCCATCTGGAAAATCGTGCGATGAAACTGGAGGTCGCCTTCGATCAGTTCGGCATGCCGGGGGCCGCTGTTCTCCATCTGGGTGAGGGAGTGGAGCAGTATTTCCGCCTGTTGCGGCGTCGTGCTGGACGCGGCTCGGGCGGCGATCTCCGGTTCGACGATCAGGCGCGCATCCATCAGCTCCTCGAACGAGATGCCGTCGAGCAGAAACAGGAACTCCATCGGCTCTGCAAGGATGGCGGGCGCGGCTGCATTCAGGTAGGTCCCGTCGCCCACGCGCTGCGAGACCACACCCATAATCTCGAGCATTTTGAGAACCTGGCGTAAAGAACCGCGGCTCACCCGGAGACTCGATGCCATTTCCCGTTCGGCGGGCAATCGTCCGCCCGGAACAATGGCGCCGTCGGAAATGAGTTGCTTAAAGGTCGCCAGCAGTTTCGTGCTGAGGTCGTCTTTGTGCTGGTGGCGCAACATTGGACTATCCAATGATACTCCGGTGACGTGCAGATAATCCCGGATTTCTAGGAAAACTATTGACGATGGTACCAATTGGTAGTACCTTTACACGCAAAGAGTTTGGGTTCCCGAAGACCGTGAAGATCGCCCCTCTAACCCGCCGCGCTCCCGCCGGCCTCCAGGCGGCTGCGCACTCTCCGGGGATCATTCGTCAACGTTCCCTGGAATCCCTGACGTGCGGCATCACGGCGCAAGCGCCCTGCCGCGCGGTTCGCGCTCTCCAGGGAACAGTCGTCCAATGTTCCCTGGAATCCATGACGTGCGGCATCTTGGCGCAAGCGCCCTGCCGCGCGGTTAGCGCGCCCCAGAAGGAGAACATCATGAAGATCGCGCAGCTTTTTGCCGTGGCCTCGCTTGCCGTGACGGCGATGTTCGGACAGATTCAGACCGGCCGCATCGCCGGGACCGTTTACGATCCGAACAAAGCGGTAGTGCCGAATGCCACCGTGACGGTGACCAACCGCGAAACCAAGATCGCGCAGAAGGTGATCACCAACGGCACGGGAGGCTACGTGGTGCCTTCCTTGAACCCGGGGCTGTACGAAGTGAGCGCGGCAGCCCCCGGATTCCGCACCTTCGTGCAGTCCGGCGTGGAGATGCAGGTCGGTAAAGACCTGCTGCTCGATTTCGACCTCACGCTGGGAGAGACCAGTTCCGTGGTGGAGGTGAGCGCGGCCGTGCCGCTGCTGAACTCCGAATCGGGAAGTCTCGGCCAGGTGATGACCAACCGGCAGATTGTCGATCTCCCGCTCAACGGCCGGGGCTTCAACGAGCTTGCGCGGCTCACTCCCGGAGTGGTTCTGCTGCCTGGCACCGGCAATGTTACCCGCATCCGGCCCGAGTTTGTGAATGGCACGACGATCAGCGGCGTTCGCGGCCGCCAGGTCTCTTACTTCCTGGACGGAACGGACACCAGCGAGCAGCACCAGGGAGGCACTTGGATTCAGACCTCCGTCGACGCCTTGCAGGAGTTCAGCGTGCAGCAGAATGCGTACTCGGCGGAACAGGGGCGATCCGGCAGTTTCTTCAACGCGACCACCAAGTCCGGTACCAACCAGGTACGCGGCACGCTCTACGAATTCCTGCGCAACGACAAGCTGGACTCGCGCAACTTCTTCGGCGCCAAACGCGACCTGCTGAAGCGCAATCAGTTCGGCGTTTCGGTGGGTGGTCCTGTCGTGCTGCCCAAGATTTATGATGGCCGCAACCGGACGTTTTTCTTTGCCAACTACGAAGGGACGCGCGAGCGCCAGGGCAACACGGTAAGCCGCACCAGTCCGACGGAGGCCATGCTCAACGGCGATTTCAGCGCCGTCTCCAACACGATTTACGATCCCATGACCACGTCAGGGGGCACCCGCCTGCCGTTTACGGGCAACCGGATCCCGGCCAACCGCCTGTCCAGCCAGGCCGCTTACTTCAACAAGTACCTGACGACCGCAGCGGTTCCCGGCGGCGTGGTCGGCTTCTCGCCCTCCACTGCGGTCAACGAAGACCAGCTCACGGCCCGCTTCGATCAGAGCGTCGGCGACCGCAACAGGGCGTTCTTCCGCTACAGTCTCAACGACAATCGGCTCAGCGAACCGGGCAGCACCCCGGAACTTGGCAGCGCCGATTCCGGAACGCGCGGGCAGAACTACACGGGCAGTATCACCAGCAATCTGAAACCGACATTGCTGAACGAATTCCGCTTCAACCTGCTCTACGGCGTCATTCATCTCTCGCCCTACCTGCCGGGAACCGACTTTGACAAAGAGGCCGGCATCACCGGTATGGAGAACCTGCGGCGTTCGTTCGATACCGGCTCCTTCCCGGATTTCGCGTGGTCGGGCTACAGCGGCATCAACGGCTCGTCCTTCGACCAGCGGCCGAAAACGCAGGACCGCTTCACGCTGGAGTTCACCGACAACCTCACCTGGATCAAGGGGCGGCACGTCATCAAAACAGGCCTCAAGATGCGGCACTACCAGTGGCTCGGCACGGACAGCAAGAACTACATGGGCAACTGGACCTTTAACGGGCAGAACACGGAAAACCCGGCTGCCTCCGCGCGGACCGGAGATGCATTCGCCGACTGGGTGCTCGGGCTGCCGGCGAATGCCGGCCGCGGATTCCCCTCCGATACCTTCGGCGGCGCTTACACCGCGTGGCAGGTTTTCGTGCAGGATGACATCAAGGTCTCCACCCGCCTCACGCTGAACATCGGACTGCGCTACGAATACACGCCCTGGACCACCGCGTATCGCGGGCAGACCGGCACGTTCGACGGCACGCAGGCGCGGCCCATCATCGTAGCCAGCAACACGGACCAGGTGGATCTGAGCGCGCAGCCCGCGGCGCCGATCGCCTATGGGTACCTCAAGGACCTGATCCAGACCAGCTCGCAGGCCGGCGTGCCGTATTCGATCACGCGGCCGGACAAGCGCCAGATCGCGCCGCGCTTCGGCTTCGCGTGGCGCCCCGTGGGTGAAACGACCGTGGTGCGCGGCGGCTATGGCATCTTCTACGAAGGCGAGTACACCGATGGCCGCGTCAATCTCTTCATGCCGCCCTTCCTGCTGCAGGACAGCGCGTTGAACGACCGGGGCGTGGTCCCGAATCGCACCCTGGCCGACTTCTACCTGGGGGCTCCGCTCGGCTCACCGAATTCCACCATCGGCCTCACGCCCGAGTACACCGACATGCGAATGGGTTACGACCAGCACTGGAACTTCGGCATCCAGCAACAACTGGCGAAAACCGTGGTGGCGGACGTGGAATACGTCGGCAACAAAGGTTCGCACATTCAGGGCAGCGACGCGTTCAATATCCCGGCGCCCGGTACCGGCGGGGTTCAGGCCCGCCGCCAGTTCCCGCGCTTCACCGGCTTCAGCTACATCTCCTCGGACATCTCCAGCACCTATCACGCGCTGCAGCTCAAGCTCGAAAAGCGGCTTTCCGCCGGACTCTGGCTGTTGGGTTCCTACACCTATTCCAAGAGCCTGTGGACCACTAACACTCCCGCGGCAGGCGGCATGTTCGCCTTCGAACGAGGGCCCTCGGAGTACCAGGTGCCGCACAGCTTCTCCTTCAGCTTCGGCTACGAACTGCCGTTCGGAAAGGGCAAGCCGCTCCTCGGCAACGCCAACCGGCTGGCGAACGGCGTGCTCGGCGGCTGGCAGATGCAGGGCATCCTGCTTTTCCGCAGCGGAGTGCCCTTCACCGTGACCATGTCGCGCGACGTGGCCAACACCGGCGTCGGCGGACAGCGCCCCAACCGCATCGGATCGGGCAAGCTGGATCATCCGACGCTGGCGCAATGGTTCGACCCGACCGCCTTTGTGGCCGCGCCGAACTTCACCTACGGCAACTCCGGCCCGCGCATCCTCTCGCCGGACATCCTGCGCACCGTGGATTTCTCGCTGTTCAAACAGTTTCAGATCGCCGAACGTTCGCGTCTGCAATTCCGCTGGGAGGTATTCAACCTGCCCAACACTCCCAGCTTTGCGGCGCCGAACTCCACGCTGGACACGTCCACCGTGGGCCGCGTCAACAGTACTGCTACCGCTCCCCGGCAAATGCAGGTAGCCTTGAAGCTTACTTTCTGATCTCATGAACTCATCACGATCCATCCGCTTCGGAGTGTCCCTGGCCGCGCTCACCGGGCTGGCCCTCGCGCAACCCGTCCCGATTCAGGTGGACGCGGCCCGGCACACCGGACCACTGCGTCCCGTCTGGTCGTTCTTCGGCTACGACGAGCCGAACTACACCTACATGAAGGACGGCCGGAAGCTGCTGTCCGAACTCGCCGCGCTCAGTCCGGTGCCGGTGTACGTGCGCGCGCACAACCTGCTGATCACCGGCGACGGCACGGCCGCGCTGAAATGGGGATCCACCAACGCCTACACCGAAGACGCCACCGGCAAGCCGGTCTACGACTGGACCATCGTCGACCGCATCTTCGACACCTACATCGAGCGCAACATGAAGCCGCTGGTCGAGATCGGCTTCATGCCCGAAGCGCTCTCCGTCGCATCCCGAGCCATACCGCCATCACTGGAAGCCCGGCGACAACTACGACGACATCTACACCGGCTGGGCGTATCCGCCCAAGGACTACGACAAGTGGGCGCGAACTGGTCTATCAGTGGGTGCAGCACTGCGTCGCAGAAGTACGGGCGCGCCGAGGTGGAGTCCTGGTATTGGGAGGTGTGGAACGAGCCGAACATCGGCTACTGGCAGGGCACGCCCGAGGAATACCACAAGCTCTACGACTACACCGCGGACGCCGTGAAGCGCGCGCTGCCCGCCGCTCGCGTGGGCGGGCCCGACTCCACCGGACCCGGCGAGCGGCAGCGCGGCGCATTTCTGCGCGACTTCCTGGAGCACGTGCGTTCGCGGCAAGAACTACGCCACCGGCAAGACCGGTTCGCCGCTCGACTTCATCGAGCTTCCACGCCAAAGGCCGCCCCAGGTTCGTCGACGGCCACGTGCGAGATGGGCATCGAGAACCAGCTGCAGGACATCGCCCGGGGCTTCGAGATCGTCGCGTCCTTCCCGGAGCTGAAGGACAAGCCCGATCATCATCGGCGAATCCGACCCGGAGGGCTGCGCCGCCTGCTCCGTCGCGCGTCTATCCGCAGAACGCCTACCGCAACGGCACGATGTACGCGAGCTACACCGCGGCGGTCATGCCGCGGCACCTGCGACCTGGCCGCCAAGCACGGCGTCAACCTCGTGGGCGCGGTCACCTGGGCCTTCGAGTTCGAAGACCAGCCGTACTTCGACGGCTTCCGCGACCTGGCCACCAACGGCATCGACAAGCCCGTGCTGAACGTCTTCCGCATGTTCGGCATGATGACCGGCGACCGCGTCGCGGTCACGGACCCGGCGGCCGCTTCGCTCGACGCCATGCTGGCCGGCGGTGTGAAGGACCAGCCGGACGTGCATGCCATGGCCAGCCTGGATACCCACAGCGCGGCGGTGCTGATCTCCAACTATCACGACAATTCCAAGCCCGGCCCGGCCGCCCCCATCGATCTCTCCATCACGGGGCTGCCGCCCGGCCGCATGCTGGTGCAGCACTTCCGCGTGGACGACGAGCACAGCAACTCGTTCGAGGCCTGGAAGCGGATGGGCTCGCCACAGCAGCCCACCGCCGACCAATACTCGCTGTTGGAAGCCGCCGGCCAGCTCGCCTCGGTGGACTCGCCGCGATGGGAAACTTCCACCGATGGCCGTCTCCGCCTCAACTTCGACCTGCCGCGTCACGGCGTTTCCCTGATCCTGGTCACATGGTGAATATGGTGGTCCAAGTCTACGTGCGCGCCGCGCACCCCAGCGTGAGACGGCCATCAATAGTGGGCGCCTCATCCGAAGATATCCGGCTGAAAGCTGCCGTGCGGGTCAAATAGGATGCCGGGTTCGCTGCGCTGGCGCATTGCCCTTCTGATCTCGGCGGCCATCGCCATCAGCTACTTCGACCGCCAGACCCTTCCGGTGGCCATCCGGGAGATCCAGCGCGAGATCCCCATCTCCAACACGCAGTTCTCACAGTTGCAGGCGGCCTTCCTCACCGCGTATGCGCTGATGTACGCCGGCGGTGGAAAGCTGGTGGATGTTCTGGGCACGCGCACGGGCTTTCTGGTCATCATGGTGTGGTGGTCGCTGGCCTGCGCGAGCCACGGGCTCGCTACCGGGTTCGGCCTGTTGGCCGTCAGCCGCTTCCTGCTCGGCATGGGGGAGGGCGGCGGTTTTCCCGCGGCCACAAAAGCGGTGGCCGAGTGGTTCCCCGCGCGGGAACGCGCCACCGCCATGGGCATCATGAACGCCGGCACGGCGATCGGGCGCGGTGTGCGCGCCACCCCTCATCGCATGGTGCCTGGCGACATTGAATTGGCGATGGGTCTTCTTTCTTTCGGGCGCTCTCGGGCTCATGTGGGCGCTCTGGTGGCTCCGTGACTATCACCCGCCCGGTACGCACCCGGGCCTCGGCGAGGGAGAGCGCTCCGCCATCGCAGAGGTCTTGAAGCCCCTTACTCCGGGCCGCCGGCCTATTCCCTGGATCCGCCTGCTGGGCTACGTACAGGTATGGGGCCTGGTCTTTGCCAAATTCCTGAGCGATGCGGCGTGGTATTTCTACCTCTTCTGGCTTCCGAAATATCTCTACGACGCGCGCGGCTTCGACACCAAACAGGTTGGGTACTATGCCTGGATTCCGTATGCCGCGTCGGGCATCGGCTGCCTGTGCGGCGGAACGTTCTCGAGCTACCTGCTGCGGCGAGGCAGTTCGCTCAATTTCGCGCGCAAGGCCGCGCTCGGACTCAGCGCGGCCATGATGCCGCTCGCCTTCTTCATCACCAGGGCTCCGGTAGAAATGGCGATCGTCCTCTTCAGCATCGCCTTTTTCGGCCAGCAGTCCTGGTCCACCCTGGTCATGATTCTCCCGGCCGACCTGTTTCCGCGACACGCCGTGGGCTCGGTCGCCGGACTGGTGGGATTCGGCGGCGCCATGGGTGGCGTGGTGTTCGGATTGGTGGTGGGCTACCTGCTCGACCACGGTTACGGATATGGCACGGTGTTCGCAATCGTCAGCACGCTGCACGTAGCCGCGTTTGCGGTGATTGTGGCGAGCGTGCGCAACGTGCAGCCTGTGGTCACGGAGACTACGCAATGAAGATTACGGAAGTTCGCACCAGGGTGGTGGAGTGGCGCGGCAAGACGGTTCCGCCCCAACCGCATTTCTGCACCAATCCCATGGATGTGCTGGATCTGCCCGCGGACTCCATGGGCAGCTTCCGGTTTTACGGCTGGCTCATCGTCGAACTGTTCACCGACGCGGGCCTGGTGGGCATCGGCAATGCGGCGCTTGCCCCTCGCGTGACCAAGCAACTGATCGATCTGTACCTGAAGCCGCTCCTGATCGGCAAGGATCCCTTCGATAGCGAATTCCTCTGGCAGCACATGTACCGCCAGACCATGGCATTCGGCCGCAAGGGCGTCGCCATGGTGGCGATCAGCGCCGTCGATATCGCCATCTGGGACCTTCTCGGCAAAGCGACCAGACAGCCCGTTTTCAAACTGCTCGGCGGCCGCACCAAGCGCGCCATCCCGGTGTATGCCAGCCGGCTGTACAGCCAGCCGCTGGAGCAGCTTGCCGCCGAAGCAGCCTCTTACAAGACACAGGGCTACCGCGCCATGAAGCTGCGCTTCGGCTGGGGCCCGCTCGACGGCGCCGCCGGCATGCAGCGCAACGTGGAACTGGTGCGCACGGTGCGCGAGGTGATCGGCTACGAACTCGATCTGATGGCCGACGCCTATATGGGCTGGACGCTCGACTACGCGCGCCGCATGCTGCCCCTGCTCGAACCATTCCAACTGCGCTGGCTCGAGGAACCGGTCATCCCGGACGATCTCGCCGGCTACGCCGCGCTCCGGGCAGCCGGCCGCATCCCCATCGCCGGAGGCGAGCACGAGCATACCGTCTACGGCTTCCGCGCAGATGCTCGAAGCGGGCGCCGTGGACTATATCCAGTTCGACACCAATCGCGTCGGCGGCATCACCCAGGCGCGCAAGGTGCAGGCCCTGGCCGAATCGTATTCGGTCCCGGTGGTGCCCCACGCCGGGCAGATGCACAATTTTCACGTGGTCATGTCCAGCCTGAACTCGCCCCTGGCGGAGTTCTTTCCGGTCGTTGACGTAGAGATTGGCAACGAGCTCTTCTGGTACATCTTCGAGGGCGAACCCACGCCCGTCAATGGCGACGATAGACCTGCGCGATGACCTCCCGGGTCTCGGCATCAGCATCCGGGAAGGCGACTTGAAGAACTTCGCGGTGATCGAATAGCAAAGTCGCGGAAGCGCGCCCACTTCTTTCACGGGGCGTGAAAGGATTCCTCCCCGAGGGGCATTCCTCTCGTGGAGGCCCCATGTTTCGACGATTGCTCACGCTCTTCCCCCTTTTCCTGCTGCCCTGCCTGGCGCAGGTCGTGATTGTAGATGCCCGCTGGCCGCGGCTGCCCGTACCCCAGCCTGTGCCCGTGCGCGCCGACTGCCGCATCCGCTCGGTGGAGGTCCACGCCGATATTCAGGACCAGGCGGCCAAAGTCACCATCTCGCAGGTTTTTCAGAATCCCTCGCCCGCACCGATGGAGGCGCAGGTGATCTTCCCCATCCCGGAAGGCGCCGCGGTCAGCGGCCTGACCCTGCTGGCCGGGGGCAGGGAGATGCCCGGCCGGCTCATCGGCAAGGAGGAGGCGCGCCGTATCTATGAGGAGATCGTGCGCCGCCGCCGGGATCCGGCCCTGCTGGAATACCTGGGCCGCGACCTGTTTCAGACCAGCGTCTTTCCCGTGCCCCCGGGCGGAGAGAGCACTGTGCAGATTCGCTACTCCCAACTGCTGAAGAAGGACGGCGGACTGATCGACTTCCTGCTGCCGCTGGGCACGGCCAAGCATTCCGTCCGGCCGGTGGAAAGCCTCTCGGTGACGGTCAACATCGCCGGCGCCGCGCCCATACGCACCGTCTACAGTCCGACCCACCAGGTCGATATCGCGCATCCTGACGCGACTCACGCGGTGTGCAAGCTAAGCCTCCACGATGTGGCCCGGCCCGACGACATGCGCCTGCTCTACGCCACCGACGCCGCGCCGGTCGGCCTGAACGTGGTCAGCTACCGGCCCGACGACCACGAAGACGGATACTTCGTCCTGTTGGCCACTCCCGACGCCCGCTCCGGCAGCACTGCTCACATCCCCAAGACCATGATCTTCCTGTGCGACCGCTCCGGCAGCATGAGCGGCGAGAAGATCCGCCAGGCCAAGGCGGCGCTCCAGTTCCTGGTGCGCCAGTTGCAGCCGGGAGACACATTCAACATCGTGGCGTACGATTCCGAAGTGGAGGCCTTCCGTCCCGAGTTGCAGCGGGCCGACGCGGAGACCCTGCGCGCCGCCTCCCAGTGGGTGGACGGCATCAACGCCGGCGGCGGTACCAACATCGACGGCGCCCTGCGCACCGGTCTGGGCATGCTCCACGATTCCTCGCGGCCCAACTACGTGATCTTTCTTACCGACGGCCAGCCCACGTCGGGCGAGACGCAGGAGGGCCGCATCGCCGCCAACGCCGCCCAGGAGAACCAGGTGCATGCGCGGACCTTCGCGTTCGGCATCGGCTTCGACGTCAACGCGCGCCTGCTGGACCGCCTGGCGCGCGAGATGCGCGGCCAATCCGTCTACGTCCGCCCCAACGAAAACATCGAGGCGCCGGTCTCGTCCCTCTATGCCAAAATCGGCTCGCCCATGATGACCGATGTGGCGGTGGATATTCAGTTGGACGGCGGCGCCACATCGCGCGTCTACCCGCGCCAGATGCCCGACCTCTTCCGCGGAGACCAACTGGTGCTGGTAGGCCGCTATCGGCAGAGCGGCGAGGCGCGCATCCGCCTTACCGGCATGAGTGCCGGCAAAAAGCAGGAGTTCACCTATCACACCGCCTTCGCCGGCACGTCGGCGGACGAAACCAACGCTTTCGTGGCGCGCCTCTGGGCCACGCGCCGCATCGGGGAGATCATCGATGAACTCGACCTGCACGGGCGCAACCAGGAGTTGATCGACGAACTGGTCGGGCTCTCCCAGCGCTACGGCATCCTGACGCCCTACACTTCCTTCCTGGCGGACGAGGACGTGAACCTCAGTGCGCGCCACATGAACGGCGCCATGGCAATGCGGTCAGCCGAGGCGCAGATGAGCGTGGTCTCCGGCGCCGCCGGCGTGATCCAGCGCGACCTGAAAGGCCAGCTCCAGAATGCCCCAAGGGCTGCCGCGGCGCCGCCGCCCAGCGCCAAAGCCGCGCAGAGCATGCAGCAGGTGGGCCAGAAGACCTTCTTCCGCAAGAGCGGACTCTGGCAGGATTCCACCATCACGGCCGAGCAGTCGCGCAAGGCCATCCACGTGGTGCAGTTCAGCAAGGAGTATTTCGACCTTGCCAGCGCCCACGGCGCGGCCATGGCGCAATACATGGTGTTCCGCGATCCGGTGCAGATCGCTTTCGGCGGCCAGGTCTATCAGATCGATCCGGACACCCGATAGCGCGCACGGGTTCGCCGGCGCCGTTCGCGGCTACTGGTAGACGCCGGCGGCTTTGAAGTCGCCCGCCTTTACGATGGTGAGCGAGGCGGCGTCCACGTGCCGCCGGAACGCCGCGCTGATCTCCTCCGGGGTGAGCGACTGGATCTTCTGCTCCAGTTGCTCATCCCACTTCATGGTGCGGCCGAGCTGTTCGTGCGAGGCCAGCAAGGCCAGCAGCGCCGCGTCCTGCGAACGCGCGACCATGCGCGAATCCAGGTACGCCTTTTTGGCCTCCGCCACTTCCTTGGCGGTGAAGCCCTCTTTCAACGTCTTCGCCAGTTCGTCCTTGAAGCTGAATTCCACTTTGGGCCCGTTGGCCGGGTTCAGACTCACGGTTCCCGAAAGCAGCGAAGAATCTCCCTCGTTCGGCACGGTGAGGCGCGCGTTCGCGCCATAGCTGAGCCCTTCGCGGTTGCGTATGCGGTCGGAGATGCGCGAAGTGATCGGCCCGCCGAACATATAGCCGGCCAGCACCATCGCCGGGTAGTCCGGATCGGTCTCCGCGAGCTTGACGCGCACGCCCGCCTCAAACTGCGCGTTCGCCTTGTCGGGCGTTTCGATCTTGCGATTCTCCGGGGGCACGGCCTTGTAAGCCGCTACAATCGGCCGGTATGCCATGGCGGTGTTCCAGTTGCCGAGAAGCTCCGTCGCGGCCGCCATTACCGCCTTCTGGTCCACCGGACCCACCAGGGCGAAGACGCCGTAGTTCGCTCCGTAGAACTGGTCGTGGAACTTCCTGGCGTCGTCGAGCGTGACCTTGCGCATCTGGGCCACTTGGTCCTCGCGGGTGGCGTTATAGAGGACGTCGCCCTTGGTCCATGGGCTCAGGTGGCGCTGCAGGGTCTCCGTCGCAAGCTGCGTCGGCTCGGTGGGGACGTTCTCCAGCGCCTTGATGCGCGGCCGGATGACGCGCTCGAACTCCTCCGGCTTGTAGGCCGGTTCCTTGAGCATCTCAACCGCCAGCCGCAGCGCCGCGGTGAAGTTCGCCGCCGGCGCCGTGATGTTGGCGTTGGCGCTCGAGACTCCTCCTCCCCCGCCGAATCCGCCGCGCCCGCCGCCGCCACGGCCGCCGAATCCACCGCCGCCGCCACCACCGCTCACCTGGATGCGCGCGTTCAGTTTCCGCATCTCATCGGCAAGCTGTTCCCGGGTCCTGGATTTCGTTCCCGCGTTCAGCAGCGACCCGGCGATCTGCGCTGCCGCGTTCTTTCCCGCCAGCGTAGCGGCATCGCCGAAGCGCAACTCGATGGTTGCCGTGACCATGTCCGCCTCGGTCTTTTTGGGCAGCATCACTACCTTCATGCCGTTGGGGAGCCGGGAGCGCACCACGCGCGATTCCACGTTCGCCGGCGTCGGGTCGAACACCTCGGCGTGCGAGATCACCACACTGCTCTTGTACCCCTTGAGCAGCGCGGCCAGGTCCGGCGTGGCCGGCACCACCGTCCGGTCCGGCGCCGCGTCGGGAATGTAGTACCCCACCGTGCGGTTGGACGCCTTCAAGTACATCTTCGCCACTCGCACTACATCCGCCGGGGTGATGTCCTTGAGGCGATCGTGCTGCAGGAACATGAGCCGCCAGTCGCCCTGCGAGATCGCCGTATTGAGTGCGCCGGTGGCAATCGCCTGCGGATCGGAGAGGCTGTTCTCCAGGTTGCGCAGGAGGCCGGTGGTTACGCGCTCAATCTCTTCCTTCGTCGGCGGATTCCGGATCACGCCTTCCACGGTGTCGATCAGGATGTGGCGCACCCCGTCCACCGACTGGTCCTTGTTCAGGCTCGCGTTCAGCATGATCAGGCCGGGGTCGTGCAACTGCGAGACGTTCATGCCGGCCGAATCGGCCTTGCGCGTCTCCACCAGTGCCTTGGTCAACCGGCCCTGCCCGCCGCCACCGCCGCCGCGTCCGCCCCGTCCTCCGCCGCCTCCGCCGGTCATGATCCCGGCCAGCACCTGCAAGGCCGCCGAATCCGGATGCCCCGCCGCGGGACCATGGTAGGCCACGATCACGCTCTGCCCTTCGCCCACGCGCCGCAACTCCACGAAGCGCTCGCCATCCTGTGCCGGTTCCACCGTGTAGGTCTGGTCCAGCTTGCGCGTGGGACGCGGGATGCGGCCCATGGTGTCGGCCACGGCCTGCAGGGTCTTGGCCTCGTCGATCCGCCCGGTCAGCACCAGCACCGCGTTATCGGGCTGGTAGTACTTCTTGTAGAAGGCTTCCAGCCGTTCCACCGGCACCTTTTCCAGATCGTCCTTGGAGCCAATGGTGGATTTCCCGTAGTTGTGCCACAGGAAGGCCGTGGCCTCGACGCGCTCGCGCAGAATGCTCTGCGGGCTGTTTTCGCCGCGCTCGAATTCGTTGCGCACCACCGTCATCTCCGTATCCAGGATCTGCTTGGTGAACTTCACGTTCACCATCCGGTCGGCTTCCAGGCCCAGCGCCCATTTCAGGTTTTCGTCGGTCGCCGGCACCGTCTCGTAGTAATTGGTGCGGTCGTACGGACGTGGTGCCGTTCCAGGCCGCGCCGCGCGAAACGATCTCGTTCTTGATCTGCCGCCCGTTGGTGGTTTCGATGAAATCCATGTGCTCCAGCAGGTGCGCCATGCCGGTCTCGCCGTAGCCTTCGTGGCGCGACCCCACCAGGTACGTGACGTTCACCGTGAGCTTGGGATTGGCCGGGTTGGGATAGAGCAGGACGCGCAACCCGTTGGGGAATTCGTATTCGGTGATGCCGCCCACCGACGACTTCTTCTGTACTCCCCGCGGCAGGGTTTGAGCGCAGACCGAAACCGACAAAACGAAAGCGCAGGCAACTAAAGTGCGAACAGACCTGGCAAGCATTTCGAAACAACCTCTTTTCGCAGAAACTAGACGGAATTCTATCAGGCGTCGCAGCGACGGAGCAGGTTACCGCGCCCGCCGCGGCGCGCTTCGGCCCTATGCTGGATGAGTGCGACTCCTCCTGGTCCTGGCCGCGACCTTACTGGCGGCCTGCGCGTCCCCGCCACCTCCGCCCGTGGAAAAGCCCAAGCCGGATCCAGTGACCGAGGAGTGGTACGGGAAGGCGGTGGCGGAACTCGCGGGATTGAATCGCGCGGCGGAGAAGTTGTACGCCGCGGGTAAACTGGATGACGCGGGTACCCTGGTCGGCAAGGGGCAGGCGACCGAGCAGCGCCTGCTGGCGGCGCCGCGGCCTACGCTGGCCGCGATGGAAGCGTCGAGCGACCTGGACGACCTGTACGGGCGGATTCTGATGGCCAACCACAACGTGGGCTGGGCGCGACTGGTGTTTCAGAAGAACCTGGTGCGCTGGAACAACTGGAAGCCTTCCTCGCAGGATACCGAGCGAAGACGGAAGCGCGCGGTGGCCGCGATTGCCGAGTGTGACCGCAAGCTGGGGCTCGCCCCGTAAGGCCCGCGCCTACTGCTTCAGTTCGACGATGGTCTCCACGTGGTAAGTCTGCGGGAAGAGATCCACCAGCGTCATGCGTTCCACACGGTAGCCGGCGGCGAGAAGTCCGGCCAGATCGCGCGCCAGCGTGGCCGGATCACAGGCCACGATCACCAGGCGCCGCGGCTTCAGTTCGCAGAGCCGCTTGACCACCGCTTTACCCAACCCGGCGCGCGGCGGGTCCGCGATCACGAAATCGGGCGCCCGCTCCAGTTGCGCCAGGTACTCCTCGGCGGTCTGCTGCAGGCCCTGGATGTTGCCCAGGCCGGCGCGCTCGGCGTTGAACCAAAGATCGCGCACTGCTCCCGCCCCGGATTCGATGGCGGTCACCTCGCGGAAACGCCGGGCCAGCGGCAGCGACATCAGGCCGACACCGGCGTAGAGATCGAGCAGCGGCCGCGCCCTCCGCATCGCCGATGGCCGACTCCACCAGCCGGTCCACCAGGAAACGGTTCACCTGGAAAAACGAGTTGCTGCTGACGCGGAACTCGCCGCGATAATCAAGCGCGCCTTCTACCACGCCCTCGATTTCGGAGGCGCACCACTCGAAGAAGCGGCGCGCCACCGGCCGCTCGGTTTCGAGCACGTTGATCTGCACGTGTCGTTCGTCCGTGAAGATCTCGAGCGACCGCATGAAACGCGGCCAGCGGCCATCGCGCGTCATGCGGTGCGAGCGCGCCGATTGCCTCCTTGATCTTGGGCGAGGCCACCGGGCAGCCGCCGATCGCGCACAGCCTGTGGGAGCGCGCCTCGCGGTATCCGATCTGTGCTCCTTCCACGTGCAGTTGCACGCGGTTGCGGTAGCCCAAGGGTTCGGCCGCCACGATCGCGATCTCCTCCGGCGGCATCGACCTTCCCGAGGCGGCGCAGTTCCTCGCGCAGGATGCGCGCGCTTGGCCTCGAGCTGGAACTCGTAGGGCGCGTGCTGGTAGTGGCAGCCGCCGCAGACGCCGAACACTGGGCAGGGCGCAGCCACCCGGTCGGGCGCGGCATCCAGCACCTCCAGCATCCGGGCGCGGACCAGGCCCGGCTTTTCCTGCTCGGCTTTGGCCCGGACGCGCTCGCCGGGCAGCACGAACGGCGCGAAGCACCACGCGCCCGTCAATGCGGCCCAGACCGTCGCCGCCGTAGACCAGCTTCTCCACCGTGAGTTCGAAATTGCTTACGATAAGAATTCTCCCATTTGCTTCTACCATGAAAGCACGAGTCTTCTCCGGAATGCAGCCCACCGGCAACCTGCACATCGGAAACTATCTGGGCGCGCTGAAGAACTGGGTCCGAATCCAGCACGACTACGAGTGCATTTTCTGCATCGTCGACCTGCACGCCGTCACCGTCTATCAGGAGCCCGAGCGAACTGCGGGCCAAGATCCATGGAGATCGCCGGCGCTCTACCTGGCCGCCGGCATCGATCCCAAGAGTCTGCGCCATCATGGTGCAGTCGCGCGGTGCCGGCGCACGCCGAGCTGGCCTGGATGCTGACCTGCGTCACGCCGGTCGGCTGGCTGGAGCGCATGACGCAGTACAAGGCCAAGGCCGCCAAGCAGGAGTCCGTCGGCGACGGCCTGCTGCAATACCCGGTGCTGATGGCCGCCGACATCCTGCTGTACCAGGCGGCCATCGTGCCGGTGGGCGAGGACCAGGCGCAGCACCTGGAACTGACCCGCGACATCGCGCAGCGCTTCAACTCGCTCTACGGCGATACGTTCGTCGTGCCGGCCACCAGCCTGCCCACGGTGGGCGCGCGCGTCATGGGGCTGGACGATCCCGACGCAGAAGATGAGCAAGTCGCGCGACCGGCGCGGGCCACGCCGTGGCGCTGCTCGATCCGCCGGACAAGATCCGCAAGACGATCATGCGCGCCACCACGGATTCCAATCCGGCGGTGGATTTCGATACGCCGGGCGCCGGCGTCGCCAACCTGCTTGCGCATCTACCAGGCCTTCAGCGGCGAGTCCGACGAGCAGATGAAGGCGCAGTTTCACCGGCATGCGCTACGGCGACCTGAAGAAGCAGGTCGCCGAGATGGTCGTCGCGCACCTGGAGCCGTTCCAGCAGCGCTACCGCGAGATCACGTCGGACCCCGCGCTACCTGGCCGGCGTGCTGCGCGAGGGCGCCGGGCGCGTCGCGCCCATCGCCAACGCCACCGTGCGACTGGTCAAAGCAGCGCATGGGCCTGTACTACCGTAGCCGTGATCGCATGGCCGGCGCGCGAACCTGATGTTCTCGGCCTACCTGGCGCTGTTGCGCGAGAACCGCAACTTCCGCCTGCTGTGGCTGGCGCAGATCGTCAGCGAGCTGGGCGACTGGTTCTACTCGCTGGCCGTCTACAGCCTGCTGCTCGAGCTGACCGGCAGCAAGGCGCAATCGGTCGGGCTGGCGGTGGTGCTGCAGGTGCTCCCGCAGACGCTGGCGGCGCCCACCGCGGGCGTGGTCAACGACCGCATCAGCCGCAAGCGCATCATGATCGGCGCCGATCTGGCGCGCTTCTTCATCGTGCTGGGCATGCTGCTGGTGCGCACGCCGGCGATGGTCTGGCTGGTGTACCCGCTGCTGCTTTCTGGAAACCATCGGGGCGGCGTTCTTCGAGCCGGCGCACAGTCCGGCGTGATTCCGAACATCGTGGCGCCGGAGCGAGGTGATCGCGGCCAACACGCTGGCCTCGATCACCTGGTCGTTCTGCCTGGCGGTCGGCGCGGCGCTGGGCGGCGTGGTGGCCGCGCTGGCTCGGGCGCGACGCGGTCTTCCTGCTCAACGCGCTGTCGTTTCTGGCTTCGGCGGCACTGATCACGCGCATGCGGTTCGAGGAGCCGCACACCGCCGGCACGGCGCCCTTCCGCGCGCGCGAACTGGTGATTTCACGCCGATTCTGGAAGGCGCTGCGCTACATCGGCGGCGACCGGCGCCTGTTGGCCACCGTGTTCGTCAAGGGCGGCATCGGGCTGCTGGGCGCCAACAACGTGCTGCTGCCGATTCTGGGCGAGCGCGTCTTCCCGGTGAAACTGGCGGGCCTGGAACACAGCCGGCAGGCGCCATGCTCGGCATGAGCCTGCTGATGGGCGCGCGCGGCGCGGGCTCGCTGCTCGGTCCGTCTGGCGGCCGGGTTGTGGGCGGGCGAACGCGAGTCGCGGCTGCGGCGCGCGATCTTGGCCGGCTTCCTGGCGGCGGCGGTGGGCTACATGACCCTGGGCCTTTCGGCCTCGCTGGCGATGGCGATTCTGGCGGTGGTGTTCGCGCACGCCGGGACGTCGATGAACTGGGTTTTCTCCACCACGCTCCTGCAGATGCTACACAGAAGATCGATTCCGCGGGCGCGTGTTCGCGGCCGATTACGGCCTGTGCACGCTGGCGATCTCGGCCAGCAGCTACCTGGCCGGAGTGTTTCTGGATCTCGGTATGCCGCCGCGCACGTTCGCGGTCGCGCTGGGGGCGGCCATGGTGATCCCGGCGGCCTGGTGGGCGCTGGCGCTGCGCGCCACGAAGTCGGGACAAGGCGAGCGATCCTGAAACCTCCCGCTGTCCAAAGGCATGGTCCTGGTACGGCCTGGGAAAATCGATCGAAACTGTTGAGGGCAGTGGTATTGTAGTCACAGAGGAGGCCGGTCCCGGAGGGCCGGAAAGCCTATGTCACTCGTGAAGGGAATCCTCGCTGCACTTTGTGTGGCCAGCCTGGTTCCGGCCCAGAATGCCCCCAAACGGCTCACCGCGCGTGAGTTGTATTACGCGGCCGCGGAAATGCCCGCCAAGTCGCCTGCCGCGGGAAAGGCGGCCGCAAAGTCGGCCCAACGCGCCGCCAAGAGCGCCGTCAAGCCGGTGGAGGTCGCCCGCGCCGATCCCAACCCGCGGCCCCCCAAGCCGGAGACCACGGCCAACTCCGGCGGCGATACCGCCGCGCCCATCGTCCGCACGGCGGCCAAGACGGCGCCCATGCCCTCGACCGGGGAACCGCCGCTCGGAATCCGCTACACCATCCTCAAGATCAACCCGGACAACTCGACCACGGAGGTCGCCGCCGACACCGTGTTCCATTCGGGCGACCGCATTCGATTCAGCATCGAGCCTAACGCCTCCGGCTACCTGTACATCATCAACCAGGGGTCGAGCGGCACCTGGAAGCCCATGTTCCCCTCGCCCGAAGTGGAGGACGGCAACAATCACGTGGACGGCTTCCACCCCTACACGATGCCGCCGAAAACCCGCCTGGCCTTCGATACGACGCCGGGCACGGAGAACCTGTTTATCGTGTTTTCGCGCCAGCCCGAGCCGGACCTGGAGCAGATGATCTACTCGCTGCAAGGCAAGCGGGCGGTCCGGCAGGAGAGCCGCCGCCGGCGATGGACAAGACGCTCATCATGGCGGCGAACATCGAGAACCCGATGGTGGACCGGCTGCGCAACGCCTACAGCCGCGACCTGATTGTGGAGAAGGTGGATGCGAACACGCCGGGCGACCGCAAGGAGACCGCGATCTACGTGGTCAACCCGACCGGCAGCACGGATTCGCGGGTGGTGGCCGACCTTCACCTGGTGCACCAATGATCCGGGCCGCTGCCGCCCTCGCGCTCGCCGCGGTTGCGGCAGGCGCGCAGACCCACACCATGGGTGAGGGCTCGCATCGCATGGAACTGAACCTGGAGCGGCTCGACGGGGACACCTGGCGGCCGATCGATCCGGGACTCGTGCTCAATCAGGGCGACCGGGTCCGCTTCAAGTTCCGCACCAACTTCGACGGCTTCCTGTACGTGATGGACCAGGCACCAGCGGCAAGTATGAACAGTTGTTCCCGCGGCTGGACACCGGGCAGGAGAACCGCATCGCCGCCAGCCACGAATACCTGGTGCCGGCCACGAGCGCCGCATTCCGCATCGCCGGCCCCGCGGGATATGAGATTGTCTACTGGCTGGTGACGCCGGCCCGGCTCAACGAGGGGATTCCGCGAACCACCCCTCCGGCCCAGGCGCCGAGACCCGCGCCGGTGCTGATTCCGCGGTGCGACGACACGGTGCTGAAGGCGCGCGGCGACTGCGTGGATTCCTCCGCCGGGCCCAAGCTGATTCCGCGCGGCGAGCAGCTTCCGCCGCACCTGGCCGATCCTTTCGATAAAGGCCCGCGCGACCTCCTGTTTCTGCGGCAGAAGAACACCAGCGTGATCTCCTCGCCCGAACCTTTGTCCGGACCCGTCATGTACGAGTTCCGGCTCGCCCACCGGTGATACCTATGCGACTGCTCCCCTTTTTCGCAGTGGCGGCGGCCGTGTTTGCACAGCAGCAGCCGCCCAAACCAGCGCCCGCCAAACAGCAACAGCGCGATCTCAAAGTGGAGACGGCTGGACGAGCCGCTGCCCATGCCCAAGGGCATGGTGATGCCCCCGCGCAGCTACGCCGTGATCGTGGGCATCAGCCACTACAAGAATCTGCCCGAAAACCTCCAGCTCAATTATGCGGAGCGCGACGCGCAGTCCATCTATACCATCCTGATCAGTCCCGAGGGCGGCAACTTCAAGGCCGAGAACGTCCATATCCTGGACGGACAGAAGGCCACGCTCGCGAGCCTCAGGAAGGAGGTCGACGAGTGGCTGCCCAGCGTGGCGCGGCCCGAAGATCGCGTCCTGATCTACTTTGCCGGTCACGGCTTCATGTATCAGGGCAAGGGCTACCTGGCGCCCTACGATTTCGACCTGAACAAGGTGTCGTCCACCGGCTATCCGATGGACGAACTCGGCAGTGTGATCGGCGGCAGGATCAAGGCCAAATCGAAGATCCTCCTGACCGACGCCTGCCACTCCGGCGCCATCAGTCCGGAGGACACGGCGAACCTGAACCGCACTCTTGGCGACCTGCAAAAGAACCTGTTCTCGCTGACGGCCAGCCGCGCCAGCGAGCGTTCCTTCGAGAGTCCCGACCTCAAGGGCGGGCACGGCGTATTCACCTACTACGTGGTCTCCGGTATGGAAGGCGCCGCCGACACGGACGGCGACGGCGTGGTGACCGCGGACGAACTTGCCGAATACGTGCATACCCAGGTTCGCGAATACACCCGGGAGCAGCAGAACCCCACTTCGGACAAGACGCAACTTCGATCCCAAAATGCTGCTGGCGTATATCCCGTCCAACGCCAAGCCGGCCGACGCCGCCCGCGCCCAAATTCGGCACCCTGGTGTTCGAATCCAACATGGACGGGGTCGAGGTCTGGCTGGACGGCGTTTCGCAGGGCATCGTCTCCAAGGGCAAGCCGCTGAGCATTCCCGGCCTTGCGCCCGGCGAGCATACCGTCAAGGGCGTACACCAGGGCTACGAGCCGGATGGTCCGCGGCAGGAAATGGTCTACCCCGGGCAGGACAGCACGGTCAGCCTGAAGATCACGATTGCGCGGCGGCACAACCGCGCCGCGGACGATCTGCTCAACGATGGCATCAAGCTCTACAACAACGGCAATGAGCAGAACTACCGCAAGGCGGTGGCGCTCTTCGACCAGGCGCTGGCCGCCGAGCCTACCCTGAGCAAAGCCGCGTTTTACGCCGGCCTGACGTACAACGCGCTGTTCGAAGAGGACAAGGCGAAACAGGCCTACCGGAAGGCGATCGAGATCGACCCCGATTACCTGCAGGCGCGCGCCAATTACGGCGGCATGCTGCTGGACGTCGGCGATTACGACGAGGCCATCCGCCAGTTCAATGCGGTGCTGCAACGCGATCCCAACCAGACGCGTGGCGCTCACCCTGATCGCGCAGGCCTACCGCCTCAAGGAGCTATACCCGCAGTCGATCGAATCGGCGCGCAAGGCCATCAAGGTGAACCCGCGGGCGGCCGAGCCGCATATGTGGCTGGCGGACAGCCTGCGCAACAGCGGCAAGTTTGGCGAGGCGCGCGCGGAATACGAGCAGTACCTCAAGCTGAGCGATTTCGACAGCAAACTGGCGGGCAAGCTGAACTATTACGCGCTGGGGTACCTGGTGGGAATCGGCCGGAAGAAGCGCGCCGCCCAGCGCGACATCTGGACCGACCTGCGCAGCCTGGCGTGGTTCGGCATCTGCGACTGCGAGCGCCAGGCAAACCACTACGATCTGGCGATCCAGGCCTGCCAGACCGCCTTGACCTACGATCCTAAAGATCCCTACGCGCATTACGCGCTCGGCCTCAGTTTCATGCACCTGGCGATCAATACCGGCAGCGTCGCCGGACTCGATCCCGCTCTGCGACACCTGGAACGCACCGTCGAATTGAACCCCGACCTGGCGGAATCGGATACTGCCAGGAAGAACATCACCAACATTCAGTCCTATCTGCAGAAGACCGCTAGCCACCCGCGGTAAACCCCACCCTCCGGCAGTCCTGACAAGCATTCCCCCTGCGGCGAGTTACACTGAAAGGTCACCCATGAAACTGCAGAGCTACACCATCACCCAGGGACGCGACCGCGCGCCCGCGCGCGCCATGCTGAAGGCCATCGGCTTCACCGACGAGGACCTGGCGAAGCCCATCATCGGCGTCGCCAACACCTGGATCGAGACCATGCCGTGCAACTACAACCTGCGCGAGCTGGCCGTCAAGGTGAAGGAAGGCATCCGCGCGGCCGGCGGCACGCCGATGGAGTTCAACACCATCGCCATCAGCGACGGCGTCACCATGGGCACCGAAGGCATGAAGGCGTCGCTGGTCAGCCGCGAGGTGATCGCCGACTCGATCGAGCTGGTGGCGCGCGGCCACATGTTCGACGGCATCGTCGCGCTGGTGGCCTGCGACAAGACCATCCCGGGCGCCGCCATGGCGCTGCTGCGGCTGAACGTGCCGGGCGTGGTGCTGTACGGCGGCTCGATCATGCCGGGCAGGCACAAGGGCCGCGACATCACCATTCAGGACGTGTTCGAGGCGGTGGGCGCGCAACGCCGCGCGGCACGCATCACCGACGCCGAACTGCTGCGAGATCGAAGACCACGCCTGCCCCGGCGCCGGCGCCTGCGGCGGCCAGTTCACCGCCAACACCATGGCGACCGTGATGGAGATGATCGGGCTCTCGCCGATGGGCACGGCGGCGGTGCCGCAGGTGGACCCGCGCAAGGACGAGGTGGCGTTCCGCTGCGGCGAGGTCATGCTGAACGCGGTGCGCAAGAACATCGCGGCCGCGCGACATCTGCACGCGCGAAGCGTTCGAGAACGCCATCGCCGGCGTGGCGGCCACCGGCGGTTCGACCAACGCCGTGCTGCACCTGCTGGCCATGGCGCGCGAAGCCGGACGTGCCGCTGACCATCGACGATTTCGAGACCGATCAGCGAGCGCACGCCGCTGCTGGTGGACCTGAAGCCGGGCGGGAGGTTCGTGGCCGCCGACGTGGATCAAGGCCGGCGGCATCGGCGGTCATCGCCAAGCGCCTGGTGGAAGGCGGGTACGTGGACGGCTCGGCGCCATGACCGTCACCGGCCGGACGTTCGCCGAGGAGGCCGCCGAGGCGAAGGAGACGCCCGGGCCAGGAAGTGATCCGGCCGCTCGACCAAGCCGCTCAAGCCGCGCGGCGGCCTGGTGATCCTGCGCGGCAATCTGGCGCCGGAAGGCTGCGTGATCAAACTGGCCGGGCACGACAAGAAGGTCGCATCGCGGTCCGGCGCGCGTTTTCGACCGCGAAGAAGACGCCATGGCGGCGGTCACCGGCGGCCAGATCAAGGCGGGCGACGTGGTGGTGATCCGCTACGAAGGGCCGCGCGGCGGGCCGGGCATGCGCGAGATGCTGGGCGTGACCGGCGCCATCGTGGGCGCGGGACTGTCGCGACAGCGTCGCGCTGCTGACCGACGGCCGCTTCAGCGGCGCCACGCGCGGGTTCATGATCGCCCACGTGGCGCCGGAGGCCTTCAACGGCGGTCCCATCGCGGCGGTGCAGGAGGGCGACACGATCACCGTGGACGCCAACACAGGGCGTGCTCAATCTGGACATTCCGGACGCGGAGTTAGCCAGGCGCATGGCGGCGTGGAAGCCGCGCGAACCGCGCTACAAGACCGGCGTGTTCGCCAAATACTGCAAGCTGGTGGAATCGGCCAGCGAAGGCGCCGTCACCCGGGCGTAGCTACTTCCTACCACGACCAGGAGTTCGATGGCGGCTCCGGTCTCGCACTTGACCTTCGCCGCCGCGGACCCCTGCGAGAGCGAGACCTCGTAGTAGCCGGAGCTTCCCTGAATGAGGAACAGCTCTCCCGGACCGCACTCGGCATAGTTGCGCGCCAGTTATGTTGACGATCACCGGGCCCAACTCCAACTGGAAGTTGCGCTGGGCCAGATCGCCGAAATCGTCCACGTGGAAATTCGTGACGATGTTGCCGAAGCGGTCGATCTTCAGAATCTGTCCGATCCAGGTGCGCTTGCCGGAGCGGTGCGGCTTGCGAAAATCGGGCTTGCAGGTAATCGTCGATGGGCTTGCCGCATGCGCGCCGGGGACAGCCCGGCTGCCAGGTGCGCGGCCACCGGAGCGAAGATGTCGCGGCCGTGAAAGGTCCGGCTCACCGGATGACGGAATAGCGCTTGGTTGGAGATCAGCCGCACTTTGGCTGCTTCCGTCAGGTAGACCATCGAGAGCACGCCGTTATCCGGCGCGATGAAGATACTGCCCGCCCGCTTCCACCAGGATGGGCCGGCGCGACGTGCCCACGCCGGGGTCCACCACCACCACGTGCACCGTCTTCGGCGGGAAGTAGCGGTACGCCTGGGCGATCAGGAAGGCGCCCTCGGTGATCTCGAAGGGCGTCACCTCGTGGCTGATATCGACGATCCGCGCGTCGCGGGCAGATGCCCAGGATGACGCCTTTCATCGCGCCCACGTAGTGGTCGGCGAGGCCGAAATCGGTGGTCAGGGTGAGGATCGGGTTCGGCGCATTGTTAAAATGAGATGTAAGTGCAGCGCTTCTATTTCGACCACAACGCCACCACCCCGGTCGCTCCCGAAGTTCTGGAGACGATGGTGTCGTGTCTCGGTCAAGTGTATGGTAACGCGTCGAGCATCCACCATTTCGGGCAGGCGGCCAAGCAGCGGCTGGAGGCGGCGCGCCGGCAGGTGGCGGCGCTGATGCACTGCCGACCCGCGCGAGATCGTGTTCACCAGCGGCGGCACCGAAGCCGACAATATGGCGATCCTGGGCGTGGTGCGGGCCGCGCCGAGGCCGCGCAGCACGTGATCACCACGCGCCATCGAGCATCCGGCGGTGCTCATGCCTGCGCGCAGCTGGAGCGGGAAGGCGTGGAGGTCACGTACGTGCGGGTCGGGCGCGAGCGGCGTCGTCGATCCCGGACGACGTGCGCGCGCGCGCTGCGGCCGGAGACGGTGCTGATCTCGATCATGCACGCCAACAACGAGCTGGGCACGGTGCAGCCGATCGCGGAGATCGCGCGCATCGCGCGCGAGGCCGGCGTGCTGCTGCACGTCGACGGCGTGCAGGCGCTGGGCAAGATCCCGGTGGACGTGGACGCGCTGGGCGTGGACCTCTACAGCCATGAGCGGCCACAAGATTTACGCGCCCAAGGGCGTGGGCGCGCTGTACGTGCGCAAGGGCACGCGCGCTGGCGCCGATCACCTTCGGCGGCCATCACGAGCGCGACCGCCGCCCGGGCACGGAGAACGTGCCCGGCATCGCGGCCTTCGGCGCGGCCGCGGAACTGGCCGCGCAGCGCCTGGCGGCGGACGCCGAGCGCCTCGGCGCGCTGCGCGACCGTCTGGAGAACGGCATCCTGGAGCGCATTCCGGGACGCCGGCATCAACGGCGCGCGCTGGAGCCGCACGTCCCGAACACCAGCAACATTTACTTCGACGGCATCGACGGCGAGGCGCTGGTGATCGCGCTCGATCTGCGCGGCTTCGCCGTTTCCACCGGCGCGGCCTGCTCGAGCGGCGCGCGTCGACGCCGTCGCACGTGCTCACCGCCATCGGGCTCTCGCGCCGATCGCGCCCGCGCCAGCATGCGCTTCTCGCTGGGCCGAGCCAACACCGCCGAGCAGGTGGACGCGCTGGTGGAGGCGCGTCGGCGGCTCGCGTCGCGCACCTGCGCAGAATTCTCCGGTGCATGCCTGAGCATCCCATCGCCGTGGCCATGAGCGGCGGCGTGGACAGCTCCACCGTGGCCGCGCTGCTGCGTGCGCGCAGGGCGCAGCCGTCGTCGGCCTGACGATGCAGCTGTGGAACCAGCGGCGCCTGCCGGAGCTTGCCGGCGGAAGGCGCCACCGGGCGCTGCTGCTCGCTGGACGACGTGTACGACGCGCGGCGCGTGGCCGAGCAGCTCGGGATTCCCTACTACGTGGTCAATTTCGAGCAGCAGTTCGAGGAGCAGGTGGTGAAGCCGTTCGTCGAGGAGTACCTGGCCGGCCGCACGCCGATCCCCTGCACGCTGTGCAACAACTACATCAAGTTCGACCAGCTTCCTGGAAATGGCCGACGCGGTGGGCGCGCGACCACATCGCCACCGGCCACTACGCGCGCATCCGCTTCGATCGAAGCCGGCGGGCGCTACCAGCTGCTGCGCGCGCGTGGATCGACGCCAAGGACCAGACCTATTTTCTGTTCGGCCTGACGCAGGAGCAGCTCGCGCGCACGCTGTTTCCGCTGGGCGAGATGAACAAGACCGAGGTGCGCGAGCTGGCGCGCGAGCTGGGCCTGCCGGTGGCCGCCAAGGGCGACAGCCAGGAGATCTGCTTCGTGCCCAACGGCGACTACGCGGCCTTCCTGGACGCCTACCTGCGCGAGCAGGGCGTCGCGCGCGGAGCGTACGCGCGGCGAGATCGTCGACACCGGACGGCCGCGCGCTGGGCGAGCACGCGGGCGTGCACCATTTCACCGTCGGCCAGCGGCGCGGGCCTGCGGCATCGCGACCGGCGAGCCGCTGTACGTGATCGCGACCGACCCGGCCATCGCAGCGCGTGACCGTCGGGCGGCAACGACGACCTGCTGCGCGCGCGCTGCTTCGCCAGCGAGGTGAACTGGATCTCGATCGCCGGCGTCGGCCGAGCCGGTGCGCGCGCAGGTGAAGATCCGCAACAAGCACGCCGCGGCGCCGGCCACGCTTGCGCGCCACCGCCGATCCCGCGCGCGTGGAGGTGGTCTTCGACGAGCCGCAGCGCGCCGTCACTCCCGGGCAGGGCGCGGTGTTCTACGACGGCGACCTGGTGCTGGGCGGCGGCTGGATCGAATAATCGGATTCCCCTATCCGGTTTTTGGGCCTACAATACAGGCAGGAGGCTAGTCATGTCCCCCATGTTGGCTGTCCTGGTTTATCTCGCCGCGATCGGCATTCCCATCGGTTTGCTCTATCGGTACGGTTCCCAATCCTGGTACTGGCATTGCCTTGCCCTTGCCGGCGGAATCGGCCTCGGTTTCCTGCCGATCCCTCCGAGCTTCCAGGGACCGTCCTTCGACCTGGTGTTCGGGTTTGCATTTATCACGCTGTTGATCTGGGGCGCGGGAGGCATCATCTTCTATCACGCCCCGGCGCACGTACATCACCACCACGCGAAGCATGCGTAGCGGCGGGCGGGGAAGCGCCCCGCCCGGTTACAATTCAGATTCATGCGCAAGCGGCCGGCCCTACGCAATGCCGTCGAATACTGCCTGGCCGCTGCCGCCATGAAATCGCTGGAGTACGCGCCCCTTGCCGGTGGCGCACGCTCTGGCGCGCGGCTACGCCCGCCTGCTGGATCGCGCCATTCCGCGCTTGCGCCGGGTGGCACGCCGCAATCTCGCGCTGGCCCTGCCCGGGATCGCGCCGGAGCGCGAACGCGCGATCATTGACGGAGTCTTCCGCTCGATCGCCCGCATCCTCGTGTCCTTCGCCAAGTTTCCCTCAATTCACCGCGACAACCTCGGACCGCTGGATCCGGCTGGAAGGCGGCGAGCACTTCGAAGCCGCGCATGCGTGCCGGCAAGGGCGTCCTGTTCGCCACCGCGCACCTCGGGAACTGGGAGCTCAGCGCATTCGCCCACGCACTGATGGCCGCTCCCATGAACGTGGTGGTGCGCCCGCTGGACAATCCGCGCATCGACGCCATGGTGGAGCGCCGCCGCTCGCTCTCCGGCAACCGGCCGATCGGGAAGAAGGATTTCGCGCGCTCGATTCTGAAGGCTCTCGGCGCCAATCAGGCGGTGGGGATTCTGATCGACCAGAACGAGTCGCTCGAGTCCGGGGTGTTCGTGGATTTCTTCGGCATGAAGGCCTGCGCCAGCCCGGGGTTGGCCAGGTTCGCGGCGCACAGCGGAGCGGCCGTGATCCCCGGATTCGCGCTGTGGAACGACGGCGGAACAGCGCTACGTGCTGCGCTTCTACCCGCCGGTCGCGGTGACCGGCGATGCCGCGGCCGATACCCAGGCGCTGCACACGGTTCTGGAGGCCGTGATCCGCGAGCACCCCGACCAATGGCTGTGGATTCATCGGCGCTGGAAGACGCGGCCTCCCGGCGAGCCACCCTTGTACTGAAGGGTACGCCAGCGGCGCCGGTTTTCCCGATGCCTTGTTAGTATGTTGTAACAAGGTGCCGGGTCCGCTAAACCGCCTCGACAGGTCTCCCCTCCACGGCAGCGTTGTCGCGCTGGCGCTTACGGTTGCCGCTCTGCTGATTTCGCAATGGCTGCGCCCCTACCTGGAGCCCGACATCTTCCTGCTGTTTGTGGTGGCGGTCTGGCTGAGCGCCTGGTATTACGGCCGCATCATGGGCCTGCTCGCCACTGGGGCATCGGCCTTCGCGCTGCTCTATTTCTTCATCGGTCGGAGCCGACCCCGCTGTGGGCCGGTAGGCGCGCGGCTGGGCGCGTTTCTGGTGATCGCGCTGCCTGATCACCTGGGTGACCGCCGCGTGGCGGGAGAGCCGGCGGATGCTGGCCTCGACGCTGGTCTCAGCATCGGCGATGCCGTGGTCGCCACGCGGCCGTGATGGCCGCATCACGTTCATCAACCCAGTGGCCGAGACGCTCACCGGATGGAGCGAGCGCCGAGGCACGCAACCGGCCGGCGGAAGACGTGCTGCGGCTGATCGACGAGAGCACCCGCGAGGAGATCGAGAATCCGCTGATCCGCGCGCTGCGCGACCGCGCGGTGGCGACGGCACACGGGCCATACCCTGCTGATCTCCCGCAACGGCACCGAATTGCCGGTGGAGCACAACGCGGCGCCGGTGCGCGGCGCCACCGGAGAGATCGCCGGCGCCATCCTGGTGTTCCGCGACATCAGCAAGCGGCGCCAGTTCGAAGAGCAGGCCACGCACGCCCAGAAAATGGAGGCAGTGGGCCGGCTGGCCGGCGGAGTGGCGGGCGACTTCAACAACATGCTCACCGTGATCTCCGGCTATGCGGAATTGCTGCGCGGCGAGATTCCGGCCGGCGCCGGCCCGCGCAAGTACGTGGACGAGATTGTCTATGCGGGTGAGCGCGCCACCGCCCTGACCCGCCACTTGCTGGCCTTCAGCCGCGGCGCCGCGGCGCAGCCCCGCCTGCTGGACTTCAACAGCATCCTGGCCGAAATGGCGCCCATGTTGCGCCGGCTCCTGGGCCAGCAAATCGAACTGGTGCTGCTGCCGAGCGCCGGGCTGGGCCGGGTGGAAGCCGACCCCGCGCAACTGGAGCAGGTGGTGGTCAACCTGGCGACCAATGCGCGCGACGCCATGCCCGCCGGCGGCAAGCTGGTGATCGAGACCGCCAACGTCGAACTGGAGGAGCAGTCCGCCAGCCCGATGGGCGTGCGCCCGGGATCGTACGTGATGCTGGCGGTGAGCGACAACGGCGTGGGCATGGATGCGGAGACGCGGTCGCGGCTGTTCGAGCCGTTCTTTACCACCAAGGCGCGGGGGAAGGGAAGCGGCCTGGGCCTGGCCACCGTCTACGGGGCGGTGCGGCAAGCCGAGGGACAAATCACGGTATACAGCCAGCCCAACTGCGGCACGCATCTTCGAAGTGTACCTGCCTCGCGCGCCGGAGACGGTGCCCCAACCGTCCCGCAAGGCGTCGCCCAAGGGCTCGGAGACGATTCTGCTGGTCGACGATGAAGAGGGCGTGCGCAAGCTGATGCTGCTCCGTGCTGCAATCCAATGGGTATGACGTCCTGGAGGCCGGCAACGGCAGTCGCGGCCATCGCCGCCTATGAGAAGAATGCGCATAAGGTGGGGCTGCTGCTCACCGACGTCGTGATGCCCCAGATGGATGGTTTCGAACTCGGCAGGAAGCTCACCGAGATGACGGCGGGTCTCAAGATCCTTTACATGTCCGGGTACCGGGAAACGGAAGCGGCCCTGTCCGGCGCGGCGCCCATCGCCTTCCTGCATAAGCCCTTCACTCCCGACGAGCTGCTCGTCAAAGTTCGCGAGGTGCTGGACGCAGGCCCGTCGTAAGGCCACCGCGTCGCCCGGCGCCGTCTGTGTCAACCTGAAGGGATGGGATTTCGACTGGCGGTCAACTACCGGCCGCGCGGCGATCAGGAGAACGCCATCGCCGAGCTGACCCGCGGGGTGCGCGACGGCGAGCAGCACCAGGTGCTGCTCGGCGTCACCGGCTCCGGCAAGACCTTCACCATGGCCAAGGTGATCGAGGCCATCGGCCGGCCCGCGCTCGTGCTGGCGCACAACAAGACCCTGGCCGCGCAGCTCTACCACGAGTTCAAGAGCTTCTTCCCGCGACAACGCGGTCGAGTACTTCGTCAGCTACTACGATTACTACCAGCCCGAAGCCTACATTCCCTCCGAGCGACGTCTACATCGAAAAGGAAGCCACCATCAACGACGAGCTCGACAAGCTGCGCCTCTCCGCCACCAGGTCGCTGTTCGAGCGCCGCGACTGCATCATCGTCGCCAGCGTCAGTTGCATCTACGGCCTGGGCTCGCCCGAAGCCTACTACGGCATGCTGCTGATGCTCGAAAAGGGCCAGAAGATCTCGCGCGAGCAGATCACTCGCAGCGCTGGTGGAGATCCTCTACGAGCGCAACGACGGCGACTTCCGGCGCGGCACGTTCCGCGTGCGCGGCGACGTCATCGAGGTCTACCCCACCTACGACGACTACGCCTACCGCATCGAGCTGTGGGGCGACGAGATCGAGAGCCTGGCGCAGATCGATCCGCTGCTCGGCCAGGTGCAAGCAGACCTACCATGCGCCTGCCCATCTATCCCGAAGACGCACTACGTGATGTCGCGAGGAGACGCAGCGAGCAGCGCCATGCAGCAGCATCCGCGACGAGCTCGAGTGGTGGCACAAGGAACTCGAAAAGCAGGGCAAGCTGATCGAGGCGCAGCGCCTCTGCCAGCGCACCATGTTCGATCTCGAGATGATCAAGGAGATCGGCTACTGCCACGGCATCGAAAACTACTCGCGCCACTTCTCCGGCCGCCTGCCCGGCGAGGCGCCGCCCACGCTGCTCGACTACCTGCCGCACGATGCGCTGATGTTCATCGACGAGAGCCACCAGACCGTGCCGCAGCTGCACGGCATGTATCACGGCGACCGCTCGCGCAAGGAGGTGCTGGTGGCGTACGGCTTCCGCCTGCCCAGCGCGCTCGACAACCGCCCGCTCACCTTCGAGGAGTTCGAGCACCGCGTCAACCAGGTGGTCTACGTCTCGGCCACGCCGGGCCCGTACGAACTCACCAAGACCGGCGGGCGTGGTGGTGGAGCAGATCATCCGGCCCACCGGCCTGGTCGATCCCGACAGTCGAGATCCGGCCCGATCAAGGGCCAGGTGGACGACCTGCTGGGCGAGATCCGCAAGCGCGCCGAAGCCAACGAGCGCGTGCTGGTCACCACCCTGACCAAGCGCATGTCCGAGGACCTGGCCGAATATTACTCCGAGGTCGGCGTGCGGTGCCGCTACCTGCACTCGGAAGTCAGCACGCTCGACCGCATCAAGATCCTGCGCGATCTGCGCCGCGGCGAGTTCGACGTGCTGATCGGCATCAACCTGCTGCGCGAGGGGCTCGACCTGCCCGAAGTTTCGCTGGTGGCGATTCTGGACGCCGACAAGGAAGGCTTCCTGCGCTCGAGCGGGCTCGCTGATCCAGACCATCGGCCGCGCCGCGCGCCACGTGAACGGCCGGGCGATTCTCTACGCCGACGTGATGACCGACAGCATGCGGCAGGCGCAATCGACGAGACCAACCGCCGCCGGCGCCAGTCCAGGTCGCAATACAACGAGGCGCAACGGCATCACGCCGCAGTCGATCATCAAGCCGATCGACATGAGCCTGGTGGCGGTGGCCGAGGGCGATTACGTGACCGTGCCGCTGGAGGAAGAGGATGAGACGGAGGACCTGACGCCGGAGCAGCGCGTCCGCTTCATCGGGGAACTGGAAGAGCGGATGCGCGAGGCGGCCCGCAAATTCGAATTCGAAAAGGCGGCCCAACTCCGCGACCGGGTGAAGGCCCTGAAGGCGGTGGGGTAGGGTCGACCCAAGGCGGGCGAAGCTCGCCAGGATTTGCCCGTAGCGCCGCCCCCCGAACGACTGCACTTGGGACAAGCTGTCCCAAGTGACGCTGCAAGTCCTTTAGTACCAACATTCGGTTATTGCCATTTGGGACAGGTTGTCCCACACACGGCGTTGCGGCCCCTTTTTCAGCATCTTGCTAAGTACGACACTTCAAAAGTCCGCAATCGTATTTCAGGCGAGCTTCGCTCGCCGCTGGACAGGCCCGGAGGCCTATCCTACAAAGACCACGGGCACCATGGGAATACATGGGCGTATTTGCGAAACCGTGTACTAAGGCGCCACCGGCCCGGGTTCGTCGGGCAGCGGGAACGGATCGGGCTCTGGTTCCGGCAAGGGAGGTTCAGGCTCCGGCTCGGGATCGGGAATCGGGTCCGGGTGGATCTCCCCCATAGCGGCCCGAACCATGGGTCGCACCGGTTCGTGCGCATGCTCCGAGAGCACCACTTCGCACTCGCAGCAATCGCTGCAGCGCAGGCACTTTTCGCAAAGGTGATTGTCGCACGCGTCTTTCGTGCAACGGGCGCAGATGCGGGTCGATTCCTCGCCGCAAATGCTGCACGTAAAAGGCATCCTACTTTTTCCTTCCTGTTGGCTTGGATGGCGCGGCCATCAGTGTGTCGCGGCAGCGCTGGGCTTCCTTGTCCATCACCGCGAATTGCCGCTCGCGCTCCGCCGCCAGATTCACGATGTATCGCCGGAACCGCTCGCGGTTGGTGCCGCCCTCCGCATATGTGGCCGCGATTGCCTGCGCGAACTCAGCGCCCTGGTACCTGCGGGCGCCCTCTTCCAGGGAGCCCAGCATGCGCTCCAGCGCGTCCAGGCGAAAGAACAGTTCCAGTTCCGCCGAGAGCCGCTCCGGACTCTTGGCCAATGCCTTGGCGGCATCGGTGGCCGCGCGCGCCTGGTCGAGGCTGGATTGCCACTGGGCGGCGTAGGTGTCGCTCGCGCCCTTGGCTATCCAGCTCTTGAGATCGAGTTTGTTCAGCTCCGGACCCAGTCGCGCGGTATTCGTGCCAATCTCGTTCAGCACCACTGCGATGTCCCACGCGGGTTCGAGTCCGGCGGCGGGCGCCGGGGACTGCGCATGTAACAGGGCCGCCGCGGCGAAGAAAAGCAGTGTCTGCCGCACCTTCCCAATCTATCATGCGAATTGTGTAGAGACCGCGCCCTGGGATTCGCGTATCGCCGGATACGGAACTATTCGCCGCCGCCGCCGCCCGGAGGCGGTGGAGGAGGTGTGCCGTTGCCGCCCGTCGGCGACCCGCCGGTAGGCGATCCGGTGCCGGTGTGTGCCGGTGTCTTTGCCGCCCTTATCGCCCTGCGCGCCGCCGTTACCGCCGGCCGGCGCGGAGGTGCCCGGGGCGCCGGATCCCGGCGACGTGCCCGGCCGGAGCACGCCGTCACGAACCGCGTCCAGCATCGCCCGCATGGCGCGCTGAATGACCGCGCCCTTATTGCCGCCGAGCCCGACCAGCGGCGCATGCGGATCCACCGTCGTCGCCTGTCCCGGAATCAGCCGTACGATCTGACCGCCCATGCGCAGATTGCGCACGTCCACGATGCCTTCGTCCACCGCGACCGTCGTGGTGCCCTCGGCATCCTGCACGTCCACACTGAATACCGTGCCGCGCACCGAGATGAGCGCGGTGGGAGTGGAGACGTTGTTGGGATTCGGAATCCCCGGCAGGTGCTGAATGTAGACCTTGATCTTGCCGATCACGACATTGAGCAGATCGCCCACGCTCATCGTGTTGCGGAAGGTCACCTGGGAATCCGGAAAGACCTCGAAGGTACTGCCGTCGGACACCTGGAACAGCGCGTACCCGTCCGAGCCGGTCACAATCAACTGGCCGGCGGAAACCTGGCTCCCGACGAACACCGCGGTACGATAGTTGGAACTGTCCTTGACCACCGCGACGTTGCCTACCTGCTTGATTGCGGTGGCTTTTCCGGTGGCCTGGGCGTACGCCGGGCGCAGGCACACCAACAGGGCGGCCGCCAGCAGCAGCGTGTGGACGGACCTCGTGAACGTACTCCGCACCAACATACTCAGCGTCAAAATCAGTCTAGCACCAAACCTGCATGTGCAACCAGGGGACCGGGATTAACTTCCGCTAACAAATCTAGTTAATTCAGCAGTTTGGTCCAGTAGCCCGCTCTCGAAATGGGTTAGAATGGGACTCGAACGTGTGTCATAGCGCCACAGTGCGACGCGCCGCGCGCAACCTTGCCCTGGTGTTGGGAATCGTGTGGACGATCTCCGCCCAGACAACCGGCTGGCGCCGGGTGGGCGGTTCCGCCATGGAATTGATGTTGGCCTCGCCGGCCACGGGGCCGGTAGACCACGTCTGGTACTCGCCGGATGGTACCCGCCTGTACGCGCGTACCCAGTCCGGCAGAGTCTTCGAAACTGCCGATGACGAGGTATGGACCCCCATCGCGCCGGCCGCGGAACCGCCCGAGCGTCCCGCACCGCCGGTGGCCCGTCTGCCGGAAAGCGGCGCGCGCGTCGTGGCCGGCTCCTTCGGCCGCGTCTACGCGCTCGGTCGCCAGTTATTCCGCTCCGACGACGGCGGCCGCACCTGGTCGGACCTCACCGCCTTCCGCAACGAATCGGTCATCGGACTGGGACAGACCAGCGTTGCGGCCTCGGCCGTGAATCCCGATCAGATCGTCGCCGCCAACCAGTACGGCGTCTGGCGGTCCATGGACGGAGGACTTTCCTGGGCCGGGCTGAACCAGTTTCTGCCGAACCTCGCAGTACGCCGCATACTTTCCACGCCCACCGGGACCACCGGCACCCGCATCGAGATCGCCGGGCTCGGCGCTGCGGAACTCGCGCCGGGAACCGGCGTCTGGACTCCGGTAGAAGACGCGAGCCGCGATCTCGAAGCGGCCGCCCTGAAGCGTTACGCCAGCCTGGTCGGCGCCGACGTCCGTTCCATGGCGATTTCCGGCGCCAGCGTGTACCTGGGCACGGCCGACGGTCGCATTCTGCTCTCTACTGACGGCGGCGCCAGCTTCAACCCCACTGCGGCGCAGGCCGCCGGCCCGGTGGAGCGCCTCTGGGCCGATCCCACGCGCGACGTGGTGGCGCTGGCAGCGATCGGCGGAACCGGCGGCAGCCACGTCCTGCGCACCACCAACCACGGCATCTTCTGGGACGCGCTCGATTCCGGCACGCTGCCCAACGCGCCGGCTCACGGCGTCTGGGGCGAACGCGCCGGCGGCGCGGTCTACGTCGCCACCGACCGCGGTGTCTACTGGGCGCGCGTGGACCTGGACGGCGCGACTCTTGCCGTCACCGACTGGATACGCCTTTCCGATTCGCTGCCCGACGCCTCCGCCGCCGATGTCCGCCTCGACCCGGCGGGAGTTATGGTCTACGCCGCCATCGATGGCTACGGCGTGTACGCGGCTGCGGCGCCGCACCGCGCGCGCAACCTGCGCATTGTGAACGCGGCCGATCTGAGCACGCGTCCCGCGGCGCCCGGATCGCTGCTCAGCGTGGTCGGCGGACGCGTCAGCGCCGCCCGCGGCGGCAACCTCGACTATCCGGTACTCGCTGCCGGCGACGATGCTTCGCAGATTCAGGTGCCCTTCGCGGCGGCCGGCCCGAATGTCACGCTGGCGCTGACTACCGTCCAGGGACAACTGCGGCTCGGCGTGCAGGTTCTGCCGGTATCGCCGGTCATCTTTGTGGGCGGCGACGGCGTGGCGATGCTGCAGGACGCGCAATCCGGCTTGCTGCTGGACGCCAACAACCCGGCCCGGTCCGGCGCGCACGTGCAGGTCTTCGCCACCGGGCTCGGCCGCGTGCGCCCCGAATGGCCCACCGGCATGGCGGCTCCCATGGAGAATCCGCCGGCGGTGGCCGCCAATATCCGCGCGTTCGTCAACGGTACGCCGGTGCAGGTCATCCGCGCCACGCTGGCTCCGGGGTTCATCGGGTTCTACCAGATCGAACTCGAGTTGCCCGCCATCAACAACGCCGGTCCGGCTGAGTTGTACATTACGGCCGACGGCGTGGAGAGCAACCGCGTTCAGTTGTTGATTGAACAGTAGGCGGGATGCCGGCCGGATGCCGGCACTGCTATGCGCACGATCATTGAACCCTTCCGCATTAAAAGCGTGGAGCCGCTGCGCCATACCACGCGCGAACAACGCGAGCGCTATCTGGAAGAGGCCGGCTACAACCTCTTTCTGATCGAAGCGCGGCACATCCTGATCGACCTGCTCACCGATTCCGGCACCAGCGCCATGTCCACCGCGCAGTGGGCCGCCATCATGCGTGGCGACGAATCCTACGCCGGCAGCGAGAGCTTCTTCCGGCTGAAGCGCGTGGTGGACGACCTCACCGGGTTTCGCCACATGATCCCGGCGCATCAGGGCCGCGCCGCCGAACGCATCCTCTTCGCGGTGACTTGCAAGGCCGGCGACGTGGTCCCTACCAATACGCACTTCGATACCACCCGCGCCAATATCGAGTTCACCGGCGCGCGCGCGGTCGACCTGCCCCTGCCGGAAGCCGCCGATACCCAGGCGCGGCTCGATTTCAAGGGCAACATGGACGTGCCGGCGCTGGAAGCCCTGATCGCCAGTGAAGGCGCGGGGCAGATTCCGCTGGTGATGCTGACCGTCACCAATAATTCGGGCGGCGGCCAGCCGGTTTCGATGGCGAACATCGCGGCAGTGAAGGCGGTGTGCGAGCGCCACGGCATTCCGCTGTACCTGGACGCCTGCCGCTTCGCCGAAAACGCCTGGTTTATCCGCGAGCGCGAACCTGGCTATGGCGATTGGACGCCGAAGCAGATCGCGCAGAAAATGTTCTCCCTGGCCGATGGCTGCACCTTCTCCGCGAAGAAGGACGCCTTCGCCAACATCGGCGGCCTGCTGTGCAGCAACGACGACCGCGTCTTCCAGCAGGAGACCAACCTGCTGATCCTCACCGAAGGCTTTCCCACTTACGGCGGCCTTGCGGGGCGCGACCTGGATGCCATCGCCGTCGGCCTGGAGGAAATTCTCGACCCCGACTATCTGCGCTACCGCATCGTCAGCACCGGGTACCTGGGCCGCCACATAGCCGACCACGGCGTGCCGATCGTGGAACCGCCCGGCGGCCACGCGATCTATATCGATGCCGCGCGCATGCTGCCGCACATCCCGCGCGACCAGTTCCCCGGCCACGCGCTGGCGGTGGAACTCTACCGCCATGCGGGCATCCGCGGCAGTGGAGATCGGCACCCTGATGTTCGGCGGCGCGGCTCGCTACGAACTGCTGCGCCTGGCGATTCCGCGGCGCGTGTACACCCAGAGCCACATCGATTACGTAGTGGAGGCCATTCTCGAAGTCAACCAGCGCAAACAGGAATTGCGCGGCTTTGAGATCGTGGAGGCGCCGCCGTTCTTGCGCCATTTCAGCGCGCGCATGCGGCCGCTATAATCGGAAGTCCCCATGGCGTCCGAACTGAAGTTGTGGCGCTGTGCGCACTCGTCGCGTTGGTCGCGGGCGTGGCGCTCTCGTGGGCGCTGGCGGTCTGGCGGCGCGCGCCGCGGGCGCTGCTGGCATTGGCGTTGGGCGCGCTGCTGCTGTTGAATCTGCCGGCGATCCTCTGGAATTCGCGGGTCGGTTCATGTTCGCGATCGCCGGCATGCCGCTGGTATTGCTGGCTACCGCGCCCCGGTTTGCGGCCCGTTAATCGTGAATATGGCGACGACGCGCGCAGCATGGGCGCGACTCGAAGCGCGCATCCTGTGCGCCTGGTTCTGCCCCTGGCGTGGCGGCTCGGTCCTCCTGGCCGCGGTGCTTGCCTATTCGGCTCTGTCGCGGGGTTGCGGATATGACCTACGCGCGCCTCGCCCGCAAAACCCGGCCGGGTTTTGCGCTTCAAGTGGAGTTTCAAATGACGCCCGGCGTCACCGCGCTGGTCGGGCCCGCGGGGGCCGGCAAGAGCCTCATCCTGGACCTGATCGCCGGCTTTACCCGCCCCGACGCGGGCCGCATCCTGATCGACGACGCGATCGTGTTCGACGGCGAAACTAGGGTGAACCTGCCCCCGCGCCACCGCCGCTGCGCCCACGTCTCTTCCTGCGACACGCTCTTCCCCCACCTCAGCGTCCGCGACAACCTCATGTTCGCCGCCGCCCATTGGGCGCGCCTCGAGCGGCACAAACGCGTCGCCGGCATGATGGACCATTTCGATCTCGATGACACGCCCTCGACCTGCGTGGCCGCGCGCATCGCCCGCGCGATCCTCTCTGAGCCCCGCCTGCTGCTGATCGATGAATGCGGCATCGGCGAGGCGCTGCTGCGCCGCACCGTCGCCGCGTTCTCCGCGCCCATTCTGCTGGTCACCACCGATCTCGACCTCTGCTACTCCTGCGACGCCGAACTGGTGCTGGTGCAGGCGGGACGCATCGTGCAGCATGGGCCGGCGCGGGAAACCATCGACGCTCCAGAGGCGCTCGAAGCCGCCCGCCTGTTGGGCTTCGAGAATGTCTTCCCGGCTGCCATCGCCGCGCTCGATCCCGGCCGCAAGAGCAGCCGCCTGGAGTGCGAGCACTTCGCGCTCACCGGCCCGTACCTGCCGGGCCACTTCAACGGCGACCGCGTGCAGGTGGCGGTGCGCGCGCGGGACCTGCGCGTGCACTCGGGCGAGATCGAACCTGGAGTCAACTTCGTGCCGCTGCCCCTGGTCTCCGCCTCCGAACGGACGCGGTCCGTGAGGCTGACCTTCGCCAACGGTGTCGCCGCCGAAGTGGAGCGAGGACAGTGGGAGAGGCAGCGTGATAATAAGGGCTGGCAGGTGGAGTTTCCGCCGGCCGCTCTTCGCCTATTCTGATGCCGCTCAAAACGCTCGCCGTGTACCAGATCCCGGCCGCATGGCGTGCCGTCCACGTCCTGCAACGGGCGCGGGTGTACCATCCCGCCGGCAAGCGGCGCGCGCCCGCGCGTGGGGATTTCCCGGGATTCCGTGCGGAGGGACGCACACTGTGCCGCTCTTGCGCCGGCGAACGTCACCACCATCCCATTTGAGCCGCATGCTGCGCTACTACATCACGGACCGGCATTCGGCGGGTGGCTCCGATCCCCTGCTGGGGTTTATCGGGAAAGCCATCGCGGAAGGTGTGGATCGGATTCAGCTCCGCGAAAAGGACCTTCCGGCGCGCGAACTGTACGCCCTCACGCGGAAGGTGTTGGATCTCGCCGCCGGGACATCCGACCCGAATCCTGGTAAACGGACGCGCGGATGTAGCCCTGGCAGCCGGGGCCCACGGAGTGCATCTGCCGGCGGATTCCATTTCGCCGCGTTCTCTCCGCGCGTTTCACTGCCCCTGGATTTCTGATCGGCGTATCCGCGCATTCCAGAAACGAGATTCTTTCAGCCCAGGAAGAGGGCGCAGATTTCGTGGTGTTCAGCCCGATCTTCGCTCCCCTTTCGAAGGCCTTTTACGGCGAACCGCTGGGGCTGGCGCGGTTGCGCGAGGCGGTACGCGGCGTCACCATCGAAGTGCTCGCACTGGGCGGTATCACACGGGAGAACGCCTTTGCCTGCGAGCAGGCAGGGGCCGCCGGTGTCGCCGGTATCTCACTGTTCCAATCCTGACCGTGCGTTCGCTCGCCCTGGCAGGCCGGGTGCACTTCTTCCGCCCATGAAGAAGATTGCTTTCGTCTTATCTCTATGCTCGCTGGCGGCGTTCCCGGCAAACGCCCAGTTTTCCCGCTTCACCGGTTTTGTGGGAGGCGGCTTTACCAACCCTGTCAATCCCATCGGTTCGCGTCTCGATACCGGCTGGAACATCGCCGCCGGCGCAGGTCTCAACGCCAATCATCACTTCAGCATGATGCTTGACTTCATGTTCAACGAAACCCCCATCAATCAGACATTCCTGGACCAGGTGCAGGCTCCGGATGGCCACGTGCGCGTGTGGGGTTTCACACTGGATCCGGTGGTGCATCTAACACAGGAAGGACCGGTCGATCTCTATCTGACAGGTGGCGGCGGTATCTACCATCGGACGGTGGAGTATACGCAGCCTTCGTTCCAGACCGGCATTTTCTTCGACCCATGGTTTGGATTCTATCCGGCGACTTTCGGCACGAACCAAATCATCGGCTCCTACGGCCAGTACAAAGGAGGTATTGACGGCGGCGCGGGCGTGTCCTTCAAACTCGGAGCCGGTAACGTGAAGGTCTTCGCCGAGGCGCGCTACCACCACATTTTCACCCGCAATGTGGCGACCGACATTCTCCCGGTGACCTTCGGTTTCCGCTGGTAGCCTTACTCCCCGGGTGCGGAGTAACCCCTCCGCCAGGAAACCTGCACCCGCTGCATTCCTGGCGGGGGTTGCACTTCTACTCGGACGCGGTGGTATTTGCCATCGTTCTGCAGGGATCCCGGCGTGTAGCCGACCAGGTATTCGCTGCGGACCTGCAGGCTCAGCGTTTCGATCGCGTCCGGCAGGTCGTCCATCTTACGGACCCAGAAGGCCCGCCCGCCGGTTTCGTCCGCCAGCCGTTGCAGCGATCGCGGTTTTTCGAACATGCTCAGCGCGTAGACCTCGACGTCGGCCTCGCGCAGGAGGGATGCCAGTTCGGATTCCGAGTAGCGGCTGTTGTTGTCGCCGCCATCGGAGAAGACAACGAGCACCTTGCGCTGATTGCCGCCCTTTCGCGACTCGTGCGCCCCCAGGCAGACCGCGTCGAACAACGCGGTCCATCCGTGCGGCTCCACGAAGCCCAGGCGGCGCGAGATTTCTTCGGGATCGGGCGTGAACGAGGAGAGGATTTCCGCACGGTCGCTGAAGCGGACCAACGAAAAATCATCGCCGGGCATCGACGTATTGAGAAACTGCTCGACGCCGGCGCGGGCTTCGCCGATGTGCGGCTTCATGCTGCGGCTGCTGTCGAACACCACGGTCGCCGAGATGGGGGCGTCGGAGAGAGAGAAGGTCGTGATCGGCTGCTCCACGTCGTCCTCGAAGATGCGGAACGCCTGCTTCGGGAGATCGATCAGCGGCTTGCCGTGCGCATCGGTGACGACCACCGGGATCTGCACCAGCCGTACATCCAGGCGCAGGCGGGCCGTTCTCGGGGAGAGCGCGGCCGCCGCCGGGCGGGGTCGCGGTCTGATGGAAACCCGCTCCTGCGCGCGCAACGCGACGCCGGGCAGTGCGACGGACAATAAGACGGCGAATGGGCCGATCCTCGCCATAGGGCCTCCGAGGCTGAGGGGTATAGTATATCCCGAATTCACCGGCTTTGCGCAGTGCCGATGCGCTCCGATACGGAACCGTTTCGGGAGCAAAACGCGACGCAGGGTGTGAATTGCACGAACCAAGGTGCCAATCGATTCAGGTGCCGGCGAAGTGAAAACATGTTGGAGCAACAATGTCTGATGCGCGTCGGCGGACTGCGCTTGCCGCAGTGCGATGATCCGGGACCCGATCGCCCGGAATAAAGCCTCGCAGGCCGGGCATTTTACAGCCGGAAACCGAATCGAATCAGGAGAAATTAACAATGAAGATCAGGATGATCGGTGTGGCAATTCTCGTGTTAACGCACCTAACCGTTGCGGTGAGGGCAGCTGAGATTGCTGACAAAAAGACTCTGACGCTGGATGGCGCACAGCACGCAATTGCAGCGGCTGTGGCGCAGGCTCACAAAAATCATGCCGGCGGTGTGATCGCCGTGGTAGACGACGGCGGCAATCTGATGGCGCTGGAGCGCGTGGACGGCACCTTTGCCGCCGGCGCCAATATTTCCATCGGCAAGGCCCGCACCGCGGCGCTGTTCCAGAAACCCACGCGAGCTTTCGAGGAGATCATCGCGAAGGGTCGTACCGCCATGGTGGCGCTCAACGACTTTACCCCGCTTCAGGGCGGCGTGCCGATCACGATCGATGGCCAGATCGTCGGCGCGGTAGGCGTGAGCGGTGCGGCGAGCGCGCAGCAGGACGAGGAACTGGCCATGACCGCCGCTGCGGCAGTGTCCCGGGGACCGGCGCTCCGTGACTTACTTCGACAGTACACAGGTGCGCGCGGCATTCGACAAAGGCGCGGTGCTGTTCAACCGGGGCGAAAGCTACATGGTGCATGCCAGCCGGCGTGAGAAGCCGGGAATGGCGGAGATCCACACCAAGGATGCGGACATCGTCTACGTCCTCGAGGGCACTGCCACGCTCGTTACGGGCGGCACGGCCGTGGATGCCAAGGTCACCGAGCCGGATGAACTGCGCGGCTCTTCCATCAGCGGCGGAGAGGCGCATCCACTTCAGAAGGGCGACGTGATCATTGTTCCGGCGGGTGTGCCGCATTGGTTCAAGGAAGTCTCCAATCCGTTCCTCTATTACGTGGTGAAGAGCGCGATGAGAACACTCTGTATTCCTCTCCTTCTCGTGCTCGCCGGCGGCCTGGCCGGCGCGGATCTCGGCAACAGGATTCCGGACACCCGGCCCGAGGCCAGCGTCAACCTGATGACCAGCGCGGGCGCGAAGCTGGTCCAGGCTCAATGGCGCTACAGCGACACCAAGATCATCGAAGTGGATTTCACCGGCCCCGGCGCCGACGGCCAGCCGACGCGGCAGGCCCGGTCAAGACCTACGACTACACGCCGCACGCCGGCGGCGCCGACTTCGACGACTCGGGTTGGGAGCAGATCAGCCCCGACGTCGCTCGAGCAGCGCCGCTCAACGGGCCGCCTCTGCTTCAACTGGTACCGCATCAGCATCACCATTCCCGAGAAGGTCGGCGAGCTTCGATCCACGCGGATCGACGGTGGTGTTTGAGACCTCGCTGGACGACTACGCGGAAGTCTGGGTGGATGGCGAACTGACCGCGCGCGCTGGGCCAGCGCGGCGGCTCCGTGGTCGGCGGCTGGAACGCGCCGAACCGGCTGATCATCGGGCGCGACGTCAAACCGGGCCAGAAGATTCAGCTGGCGGTGTTCGGCATCAACGGCCCGCTCTCGAATCCGCCGACCAACTTCATCTGGATGCGCTACGCCCGGCTCGAATTCTACAAGGGTGAGCGCGGGCCGGTGGCGGTCACGCCCAGAGAAGTCAACGTCGAGGTGATGCGCAAGGATCCGGCCATCGACGCCATCGTTGGGCCCAATCCCAAGATCTTCAAACTGGCGGAGGGATTCCAGTTCACCGAAGGGCCGGTCTGGGTGCGGGACGGCGGCTACCTGCTGTTCAGCGATCCCAACGCCAACACGCATCTACAAGTACACGCAGCGACGGCGAGCTGTCGGTGTTCCGTCGACACCAGCGGCTACTCCGGCGCCGACATCGCCGAATACGGGCAGCCGGGCTCGAACGGCTTGACGCTCGACCGCAGGGCCGGCTGACCATCAACGAGCACGGCAATCGCCGCGTGACGCGGCTCGAGAAGGACGGCAGCACTGACCGTGCTCGCCGACCGCTACGAGGGCAAGCGGCTGAACAGCCCGAACGATCTGGTCTACCGGTCGGACGGCACGCTGTTCTTCACCGATCCGCCGTTCGGTCTGCCGAAGTTCTTCGACGATCCGCGCAAAGAACTGCCGTTCAGCGGCGTCTTCTCGTCTGCAGAACGGCAAGCTCGACTGGTCGACCACCGACCTCACCGGGCCCAACGGCATCGCCTTCTCGCCCGACGAGAAGTACCTGTACGTCACGCAACTGGGACGAGAAGAAGAAAGTCGTCATGCGCTACGAGTCGCACGCCGATGGCACGTGTCTCGAACGGAAAGGTCTTCTTCGATATGACCGCCGCGCCCGGCGAGGACGCGCTCGACGGCGATGAAGGTAGACCAGCAAGGCAACCTCTACGTCTCCGGTCCGGGCGGTCTGTGGATCATTTCGTCCGAGGGCAAGCACCTGGGCACCATCGATCGCGCCGAAGCATCCGCACAACTTCGCGTGGGGCGACGATGACGGCAAGACGCTATACCTCTGCGCACGCAGGCGGCCTCTACAAAATGCGCCTGAATATTCCCGGCATTCGCCCCTGAGGCCGATCCGGTCCGAGGTGTGCCAACAGTCAGAATCAGGGCCGCGCATTGAGTTCCAACTGTTTGGCACCAGAGAGCGCGTCGACGATTTCATCTGCGGTCAGAACGGCCGTGGCGTAGTTGGGGATATTCACGTGGAGAGCAGCATGAGTGGTGGCAAACCCACTGGAAACCCCAATGCTCCAGGGCCACGACATCGTCCGGTTGGGGTTGGAACTCGCTGCGGATCTCGCCACCCCCGGTGCCGTACTCGAAAGCCTTCGATGACCACGCTGCCTTCTGAACGGGCGCCAGGTACTTCCAGGTTTCGTAGTCGCCAGGGCGGTATCGCCGATGCAGGGCGTAAAGGACGCGGAACTGCGTCGTTCGCGCGGCTTCGAGGACCTGCGCCATATGTGGAATGCACTGGTTCGCTTCGGCAACGCCCTTGATTCGATCCCATACTTTGCCGCCCTCTGAGATGAAATCGTTATAAGGGTCGATCACCAGAAGTCCGGTGATGTCCGGTTAGGTCTTGTTAGATTGGTCACCTTCCTCCCTCTGGCGCCTTCCCGGAAAGCTCTTTTGACGACGCCCCTGTGCAATTCGCAATCGAGCGGCTTTGCCGCTTGTGAAACCTCTGCAAAGCAGGTTAGCGCGCGCTTCACCTGCTTCCCGTAATCAGTGAAAACGTAATCTCTCGTCTTCGCTCTCGTGTGGCACGCGAACCCGCACTTGGCGTCGTTCCCCTGCGGCGGCGTGCCGGCTGTGGTGCCGGGCTTGAACGTATCGGACGCGGCGTCGTAATCGAACACGGCATATCCCCATCCGCCGCTGTCCGCGAATCTCTTGCTGTCCTTCACCATGAAGTCCACGTTCACCAGCTTGCCCGGCACCGTCGCATCCGGGAAGAACTCGTTCGGTTTCGGGGTCCAATGGATCTTGGCCATCTTGGCCCCGTCCGGGACAGGCTTACCGTTGCCGGGAATGCCGGCCCGGTAGGCGTCGATCATCACGGGATTGCCGAGGATCATAGCGACCACCCTCTCGTTCCGACTGATGGAGATGGCCTGCCATGCTTCGTATCCCCTGAACTCAGAGAATGCGAGCCCTCCCGGCACTTTCACGGTGTACTTGTCCTGGGCAGCCAGCGCCAGCGCCGCTACCACGGAAAGAACCAGTCCTGCAAACACGGTTACGCGGATACTCTTATCTCTCATGTCTGATCTCCTTCTCTGACCGATGTCCACTTACGGTGAATAATCCTTACTGCGGCAACGTCTCGCCGGCATGCTCCGCCACAATGTAGGCGGCGTACCAGTCGGGCCAGTTCGCATCGTGCTGCCCGATGCGCTTTTCGTGCTCGCCGTGGGCGGCCGCCGCCCGCCGAAGCGCGCTCGCCACATCGTTCACAGAGTCACACGCCGTCCCGGTACGGTCGACGCGCCCAGGCAGCCGCATCGTGACCTCCTGCAGCAGCCATGAGTTACCGTCCGGATCACTGAACGTGGCATAGGAGCGGTAGCTGGTGCGATCCCGCGAGGGTCCGCTGAGGCGAGTGCTTGAGCCGTCGGGCTGGAAATGCGCGCCGGGCGCGCCAGGGTGAAACACTTCGCTGACATCGACACCGCGGGCGACCAGCTGGTCGCGGGCGGCTACGATGTCGGAGACAACCAGGTACAGGCTTTGTGTCGAGCCGGGAGCGGCCGGCGTAACCTTCGTGCCGAACTGTATGGAGGATCCGGATCCGGGGGCGTGAACTGGACGACCCGGAAGCCGTTATCGAACTGGAAGTCGGCATCGAGCCTCCAGCCCAGCTTCCCATAGAACTCCTTGGCGCGATCGACATCCGAAACGGAGATGACGACCGCCTCCAGTTTCATGTCCATTGCCGGGACTTTCGCGCCGCTGATTGCCTGTTCTTCCAAATGGATCATGGCAGCGTTCCTTTCTCCAGCCTTGCGGCTCTTCTGCATTTCCCTAACTGATGATGCCCGCAAGTGAAACTGCATGCATCACGAGATAGAGTATTTGGCCGATAACACCTGACAGGTGCCCGGCGATACCGCGAACGTGTTATCCA
>CAVUFC010000015.1:0-43879 GCA_963740605.1 uncultured Solirubrobacteraceae bacterium
TGCGGACGAGTTGCTCCTCGGTCGGCTGCGGGTCCTGTGCGAGCTGGGCGTCCACGCGGCCGTGGATCACCGGCGCCGCGAGCGCCGTGCCGTCGTCGGCGACGGCGACCGCCTCGATCCGCTGGCCCACATCGTCGGCCATCCGCTGCACGGCCAGGCGCTGCCAGGCGGCGCGGTTCTCACCCCAGGTGCGGGTATTGCGGATGTAGGTCCGCAGGCTCGCCTCGTTGAGCCCGAGGCGATCCTCGGCCGGGACGGCCGCCGCCTCCGCGGCCGCCGTGCTGTTGCCCGCCGCGACCCGAGTGTGCGCGGCCCCGATCGTGGCGCGGAGGTCGACCGCCTCGAACATCGTGCGCACGTGCGCGGCGTCGAGCCCGGTGGGCGCGATCACCGCGTCGTTGGCGTCGATCCAGTCGTCGGCCGCGGTGCCGGCGTTTGCGGCCGCCTGGACCTGGTCCATCAGGGTGCGGACCGCGTTGGTGCGGCCGGCGGCCGCGTTGAGCTCGGCCATCGTGAGTGGCGGCTCGGCTCGGGCGCGCAGCGCCGCGTGCTGGCGCAGGGCGTCGATCGCGTACGGCATCGTGGCCTGCTCGATCGTGGCCATGCTCGCGCGGATGCCGGAGACGGTGCGCAACCGCGACTCGGTCGGGTTCGGCTCGTCACCGCCGCGGTTGGTCTCCCACACGCCGATCGACTGTGCCAACCGGTTGGTGAGGATCGCGGCGGACGGCAGCGGCGGCGGCGCGTCCGGGGGCGCCCCCTGGCGGGCCAGCAGCCCGGTGACACTGCGGTTGCCAGCTGTGCGCTGGAGCGCGAGCACGGTCTCGACCTGCGGCAGGAACGGCGCGGCGACCTCAGGGGACGCGCTCGCGGTCTCGACCGCCGGCGCCTGGCTGGTGGCGTCCTCGCGCTGGCGGTTGAGCGGCTCGGACCGCATCCCATTGAGCGTAGGCCACGAGCGCGGGGATGGCCAGACCCGTTCGGGCAGCCCGACGGGCGCCCGGCCCAGGGATCGGGCGTCGCGGCGCGGCGGCGAACCCATGTGTCGGCATCGGCAGCTCGGTGTGCCTGAGATACGTCAGATCGTTAGGCGCCACCGGCGAGATGAGTAGCCGAAGGCTGCTCCTAGTGGACCGCGCGATTAGGTCGCACGGGGAAGGGGTTTGGTCACGCGACGCGGCGGCGGGCTTCGATCTGGGCGATCGGGCCGCCGCCGTGGGTGCGGTTGCGGAGGTTGATGTAGTCGGCCATCGCGCGGGCCAGGGTGTCCCAGTCGGGGTGGTCGGCGTTGTTGATGACGAACTCGCCGATGGCCCAGAAGTGGCACTCGATGCGATTGAGGAAGCTGGCGTAGGTCGGCGTCGGGACCAGCTCGACGTTGCTGTCGTTGGCCCAGTCGCGGATGTCCTTGGTCCAGTGCGTGGAGAGGTTGTCCATCACCAAGTAGATCCGGCGCCGCGATGGGTAGCGCATCCGGATCGTCTGCAAGAACCCGAGCACGTCGCGCGCGCTCTTGTGGGCGCGCAGCCGGCCCATCAGGCGGTCTGGAGCCGATGTTCGCCTGCCGCGCTCGCGCGCGTTCAACGCCTTCGACTACGAGCTCGTCCGCGCCGAGGTGGTCGCTCGCACCGACCAGCGCACGTGGGAGCCGCACCGCGACGCCGCGATGCTCGACCTGCAGTTCGGCTGCGGTTGCCGCCCCGAAGAGGCACGTGGCGCGCGCTGGTGGCAGCTGCTCTGGCCCACCGAGAAGTCGCCCGGCATGCTACGTGTGCGCGAGGTTGTCGCCGCCGGCCAGATCGATGACGGCAAGACCATCGGCTCGATGCGCGACGCGATCCTGCCCGGCGTGATCGCCCAGCGCCTACGCGAGTGGCGCGACATCGCCGCCAGGCACGGACTGCCGACCGGGCCGCAGGACTTCATCGTCCCCGGCCGCGCGCCGCGGCACGGCCGCAAGCATCCCGGCGGCCACATGACCCAGAGCCAGGAGAAGCGCTGGGGCGGCAAGTACCTGCGCCCCGCGTGCAAGGCGGCCGCGCAGTCCGACACAGCGCGCGACTACCTGGCGGACGCCACCCCGTACGCCGGAAGGCGCGGGCACATCAGCTCTCGCCTGGCGGCGGGCGAGAGCGTCCCCGCGGTGGCCGAGAGCTGCGGCACCTCGCGCAAGACGATCACCGCCCGTACCACGAGGACCTCGGTGACGACTTCGAGCGACCCTACCCGCGGTTCGAGGAACAGCTTGCGCGCGCCCAGATCGAGATCGCGCGCACCTGGACCCCTCGAGCGCCGGCGACCGAGATGCTGCGCTGCGAGGCCGGTGATCACGACTGGAAGCGCCCGAAGCGGCCCGGGACCAAGCCGCGCTCCTGCCCCGAGCATCGCCGCACGCGAGCGCGCGTCGACGTGATCGCGCTCGCGCCCCGTCCCGGCGCGATCGGTGCCCCCGAGTCGTGCCTCGAGGCGGTCTGACCGTCGTTCTCGCCGCGGCGGGAGCGTCGCGGCGCTACGCTTCCCGTCGCAGCAACTTTGCCGGAGTGTGTCGTTTCTGTGTCGGCAACACAGGGACCCGCTCGCCGCGAGGCCTCTGAAGCGGCAAACTGCCTGCAAAATGCCCTCTTAGCTCAGTTGGTAGAGCACTTCCATGGTAAGGAAGGGGTCGCCGGTTCGAGTCCGGCAGAGGGCTCTAAGAAAGGCCTGGATGTGCCGCCTTTCTTGTGCCCGGTGGGTTAGCGGCTGCGTGCGTTGTCGCTTCGTGGGCCGCATTTGGGCCGCGTACGCGAAGTAAGCGGGTTTGCGGAAGGGGTCGTGCCGCCGAAATCGGGAGGCTCGGGATGCGGGCCCGCGACGGGTGTGCTCACGACCTCCCGCGGGCGGCCGTCAGGAGTTCGCGCGTGTACGCGACGCACAGCGTTTCGATCGTCGCTTCAGGTAACGCGAGCCGCAGCGCGCGGACGGCCATAACAATGCCGGGCCTTCCGATCCGTCCGAAGAGCGAGTCCAGGAAGACCAGGGCGTCGTTGCTCGCAGCACCGGCGATCGGGTGATGTCGCAGTTCGGCCAGCAGCGCGCCGACCGCCGCAGGCCCGGTGGTCTGCATCAGGCGAACGACATCGGCGGCGTCCTTGTCGTCGATACGCGCGACGCGGCCGCGCTCGTAGCGATCATGGATCTTGTGTGCCTTGGCGACGAGCAGCGCCGCCTCGCCCGCGACCTCCGCACGCACGCTGCGACTGTCCCCGGGATCAAGGGCGGCGACCTCGATCGGCGAGTGGTCGACGAGCGCAGCCTCCAAGCCCTTGATGCGACGAGCCGCACGGCGTCCATGGACTCCGAGTCGCGCGCCACGGCGACCGCCGGGCGGTGCAGCTCCATCGGGCACGATGAGGTCGACGGGGACCCTGAGCTGGCCGCCGTCAACCGTCGCCGTGGTGACCCAGATGCCGGGCTCGACGTGCCCGTCCACGAGGAGAAGCTCGAAGCCGGCGCCGCGCATCGCGACCTCGAGCCCGGGCGCGTCGCGGAGCAACGTCGGGTCGATCGCAAGATCGCCGTCGGTCGTGTACGGCGCGACGGCGAGGTCGCTCTGACCCGTTCGCAGGTAGATCGCCTGCGCGCCGGCGACGATCACCGCCGACCTCTGCTCCTCGAGCGCGACCAGCGCGTCGAGCAACGCCCGCCGTGCCGCCACGTAGTTCGGGTCGACAGGTGTCTGCGGCGCGCTCACGCGACGTCAGCGAGCGGCGCGAGGTCGTCCAGCGACTCCGCACGCCATCGCGTCTCGTTCTCGGACATCCACCGCAGGAGCGCCTCACCCTCGGCCGGCATCCGGCCGTTGCCCGTGAGGCAGTCGACCGCGACCTGCGAGACGCCGGCGTAGGGAACGCCGTCGTCCAGCTCCGTGCGCATCCAGACGATCGGGTCGAAGGGACGGAGCAGAGCGACGTTGGCACCTGCGTCGGCAGGCAGCAGTTCAAGCTCGCTCGCGACGGCCGCTACGTCAGAGCAGTACGCGACGAGGAACGCCGGCGCAGCGACCGGTGCGTGCCGCACCGCGGCAAAGGAGCCCGTGACTGCAACCCGGCCGGCTTGCTTGAGGCTGCCAAGACGGTCGCGCGTCGCAGCCACGCCGGCCCGGGCGAGGAATCCCGTCGCGGCGTTGCTCTTTAGCACGTCGTAGCTCTGTGCCCAGCGGCGGAGTAGCTCGGGGACGTCGACCAGGCGCACTGGGCCGCGAGGATCCCGTTCGACCACAGCCTCGCGATCGAGCGCGTCGAGCAGCCGGGACACGTATCCGGGATTCAGCTGCGCGGCAGTAGCGAGGTCACGCACGCCATAGGGCGGGCGCACGTCGGCGAGCACGCGGACGAGCCGGCCGGCCTTCGGCCCGCGGAGACGCACCTCGCCGCGCGGCGGCGGCGCGGGGTTGTGCTCTGCACCAGTGAACTTCAGGTAGAGCGCCGGATTGTCGAGTTGGATCCGGGCATTGCCCGTCAGGTCGAGGTAGTTGATGCCGTCGACGGTGAGGATCTCCTGCGTGCGCGGGCTGAGCCAGGGCGCGATGACGAGGATCGGGACGTGACCGGCCAGGGCAAGGAGCGAGCGAGCGAGGCGGGAAAGCAGCAGTTCGGCGTCGCGGGGCGAGAACGTGAGCCGCGCCTCGACGGCGAGCGTCGCCCAGGCGCCGTCGCCGGCGCGCACCTCGACCGCCGCGTTGGGCACGCGTGCAAGCTCGGGGGTCCCGGCGACCGCTCGTTCCGACCGGCTCACCTCCCAGCTCGCCGGGAGCGCCTCGCGGAGCCAGGCAATCGCCTGGTCGACGAGTTCGTCTTCCCGATTAGACCAGTTTGCAAGCGGTGGCACCTTCGCAATTCTGGCAAGTGTTGTCTGAAATAGCAATGTTTGCCGTAGTAGCAAACAGCGCTGTCCAGCGGGTCGGAGAGTTGCGCTCACGGCGAGAAACCTTGCTTGCTCGGCAGATCGCCCTTGAACGCAAATGAGACGGCGCCGGCGATCAGCAGCAGCTCGCACCGCCGGGATGTCGACGAGGTGCTCATGCAGATCGGCGATGCAGGCGATCCTGGTCATGGCGCGAGCGATCGTGGCAGCCGGTCCGGCCGCGCTGGGGATTCGAGCCGTTATGCGTCGCCGTGTAGGGCTGCCGCGGCGGCGAGGTAGCGGTGCGTCCAGTCCTCGGCGAGCTTGCGCGAGTCGGCGAAGACGATCGGCACGCTCGGGTAGCGGACCTGGAGCTGCGCGACCAGCTCGCACGGCCAGCCGGGCGTCACGCGCGGGGCGGCAGCGAGCGCGCCATAGCGCTCCTCGACGACCACCGCAGCCGCCGGCAGCGCGGACAGCTCGGCGAGCTGGAAGCCGAGCTTGCCGTCGATCAGCGACTTGACCAGGTCCTCGAACGTCTTGCGCTCGACCGACGCCACGAGCCGGTCGCCGTCGCGGACGGCGTAATCGCCGATCGCGAGCGCCGACCGCTCCGTCGTGACCGGACGGTTGGCGAACTTGTACGGGTAGCGCTCGCGCGTGTCGATCGTGATCTCAAGCGCTACGCCGTCGGCCGCGCGGGCCGTGGGCACACGCTGGCCGGGGCGAGCGCGGCGGGCGGTGCGGGCGGTCTGCCAGAAGATCATCTGCCGTCCGCCGCGCCGGTGCGCGTGCGGCTCGGTGAAGATGAACTGGGAGCGGTTCTTGCGCGCGCGATCGAGCACGAGATCGACCGCGCGCCCCCGCCGTGCGCAGCGACGGACCGGGGCCTCTTCGACCACCTCGGCGGCCTCCGGCCAGCCCTCCTCGAGCGGATGGCAGTACACGCGCGCGGTCGCCGGCCACGGCTCGCGCGCCTTCAGCTCGATCCCGCCGTCGACCGGCAGCCGCAGCAGATACGGGAGCGTCGATTCCGGGTCCGGGTTGCGGGCGACGACGAAGGTGGGCGCCACAGGATGGACGGTAGCCGCCGGCGCGGATGGGAGGTACCGTCCCTGTCGCCATGGCTGACCAGGTCGGCGAGAAGGCCAGGCGCAGGGCCGCTCGCGCGCTCGTCGGCGACTACCACGAGCGCGAGCTGACGGCCCTGCTCGAGCATGTGCGTGAGGGCTTCGCGCGGTTGGACGCCGGCGAGCTCGACGCCTTCGAGCTCGACGAGCTCATCCACCGTTACAAGCGCTCGGCCCGTGAACTGTGGAAGTTCTGCAATCTCGGCCGGCCCGAGACCGTCGCCTGGATGCTCGAGAACGAGGACGAAATCGACTGGTGGGCGGCCGGCGAGCCACGGCGGCGCTGATCACTCGACCGGGACTATCGGCCGGCGAAGCGGCGGTCGAGCACCGCAGCAAGGTCGCGCCACTCCTCGTGGTCGGGCCGCATCGCGAGCCAGCGCTCGACGCCGCTCACGAGGACCGAGAAGTCGCCATGGTCGATGCCGTACACGAGGATCACGCCTGCGTGGCTGCGTTGAGCGGCTGCCCACTCGCGGAGGATCCGCGGGAAGTCGGCGATGTTGTGCGTGACCAGGATGCGCTGCTCGGACGCCGCGAGCGCGAGGACCTCGTCATCGTCGAGACCTTCCAGCGTCCGCTCCTGATCGAACGCTCGGACGTCGTGCCCGCTCTGCTCGAGCCAGCGTCCCATGTTCGGTCCCGACTCGTGCGCGTCCAGCAGCAGGCGCACGCGGGCGCCTAATCGCTCGTCTGCAGGAACGGATACAGCCGTCGCAGCTCGTCAAGCGAGCGGTCGATCTGGTCGCGGAACACGACGACCTCGTCCGGGAAGCGCTCGCCGTACGCGCGTGCCAGTCGCAGGTGGCGCTCGTCGACCGTCGGATGCGCCGCGCGGAGTCGCTGCTCGTCGTCGGCGTATGAGCGGAGCAGCTCGAGGATCTCCCAGACGTCGAGGCCGGTTCCCGTGATCCATGCGCGCCGTGGTGAGCCGCGGAACGCGATACCGGGGAACAGGCGCGTCTTGGCGGCCTCCTCGGCGAGCTCCTGGACCACCGTGCTCCGCGAGCGGCCTGAGCGCCTGACCTCGTCGGTGACGAGAAGTTCGGCGTCCCGCCCAGCCGGATCGAAAAGGGCTGCGATTTCGCCACGGCTACAACGTAGTGGTTGTAGTAGATCGTGCTCAGTCCTCTATTCCGAAGAATCGAAGCTGGTCGCCGCCAGCATCGAGCGCCTTGCGCGCGAGCACGATCTGCTCCTCGGCGCTGATCCGCTCCCCGCCCGCCAGCTCACGCATCACGTGGCCGTAGGTGTCGAGGCAAACGGTCGGGTTGTGGCCGAGTTGCTCGGCGATCTCGACGATCGACTTGCGCCCCTCGTGGATGAGCAGCGACGCGAACGCGTGGCGGAGGTCGTACGGTCGGGCGCCGTCGATGCCGAGCGCCTCGGCCGTCGGCTTGTAGATCCGCTTGCGCCAGTTCCGCCAGTCGGTCGCACGCCAGAAGCCGCCCGAGGCCGCCGGGAAGATTGGCGCCGTCGGCGACGAGTTCGAGCCTACGCGCCAGGCATCCAGGTCCTCGCGAAGCGGCGAGAGCAGCTCGACCGTCCGGGGCTGTCGGCGGTTCTTGAGTGCCTTGAGCTGGCCGTCGCTCAGCGCGCGCTCCACCAGAAGCGTCCGCTCGCGGACATGCCGCCACTCGAGCGCGAGCGCCTCCTGCGGGCGCAACCCGGCGTACCCGAGCACGACCAGCAGCGTGGCGTCGCGCAGCCGGCCGTCGGCGAGCAACCGTGCGCGCATGACCTCGATCAGCGAGGGCGGAAGCGCCTGGACCGCCGGCCGGTGCGGCTTCGGCGGTTTGCGCGTGAGCTTGACCGCGTTGCTCGGAACGCGGCCCCACTCGACCGCGCGCTGGAGCACACCCTGGAGCATCGTCATCGTCTTGCGGATCGCCTCGATGCCGACACCCGCGGCCTCGAGCTCGGCCCGGAAACGCGCCACGGTCTGCGGCGTGAGGTCGCGGAGGCGCATCTGCCCGAGCCGCGGCAACGCGTGTCCGTTCCATAGCTGCGCGTAGACCCGCAGCGTCGAGCGCTCGAGGTTCGGGCCGGCGTAGACGAGCCACCACTCCTCGACGAAGTCGGCCAGCGTCTCGGTGCCGGCGTCCAGGTCCGCCAGGGCGCCGCTGCGCTTGAGCGTCCGGACCTTGGCCTCGAACGCGCGCGCGTCGGTCGCGCGATCAAACGTCTTGCTGCGCTCGACGCCGCGCTCATCGCGCCAGCGCGTCCGCCAGACCGCGTAGCTCGTGCCGTCCCGACGTCGCCGTTCGAGCTTCTCGACCATAGGTCCCTCCGGGTTGAGCGGGTGCTACCGCTCATAGCGCCGGAGGGCAGAAATTGACCCTTCCTACGACCGGCCCATCTCGGTCGTGAGCACGAGCCGGCCAGCGGTCGGCGCCGCCGGCCGCGGCTCGGGCGTCGCCATCGCGCGCGCCGGCAGCGGGGCGTCGAGCACGGAGGACTCGATCCAGCGCTCGACATCGGCCTCGCGGATCCGGAACGCGCCGTGCTCGCCCAGCCGGCTTGCGCGCAGCCGGCCGCGATGGATCGCGCGCAGCACCGTCTTGGTGCTCACCTGACAGCGCTCAGCGACGTCGCCCGGTGTGAGGAGCCGCTCGATCAGCGCTCTCGCCCCCAACTCCGCACACGCGAGTCGATCGCCATGCGCTGCGCACTCGAGCGTTGGACCGCCAGCTCGACGACATCACGGGCAGCTCGTGGCGGTTCGGCGGGGGCGATCTCGTCCCGCTCTCGCACGCCGGCAGCCGAGCCGTAGAGGCGGTTGTCCAGCCGGCCGCGACTGAGCGCCATGTACAGCCACTCGCGACTCGTCTCCTCGGTGGCGAGCACGAACGCCCGGTCGACGGTCAGGCCCTGCGCAGAGTGACCGGTCATGGCGTAGCCGTGCTGGACGCTCGCCCGCGGCCCTGCGTCGAGGTAGTCGCGCGCGAGGACGACGTCGCGATCGCGGACCCGCACGACGAGTCGTCGCCGGTCGACGTCGGCCGCGACGACCACGGCGCGGTCGCCGTTGGCGACGCCGAGGCGGCGATCGTTCCGGCGCAGCAGCACCCGATCACCGGCCGCGAACGGCCGCTCGCCCACCACGAGCTCGGGCCCGGCGACGGCACCCGCCGCGACCATTCGCTCCCGAGCGCGACGGTTCAGGTCGGCAACGTCGTCACGCCGGTAGGCGACCATCACGGCGCTCGGTGTCTCGCCCGTGGACCACCAGTCAGCGACGAGCTGCTCGCGCACGGCGTCGCCTTCGCCGAGGCGCACGCGGCCGTGCTCCCGATAGCGCACGAGCGCCTCGTCGCCGCGACCGTCGCGCAGCAGCGCGAGCGCATCGCGCTCCCAGGCCTCGACCTGCCGACGGTTCTCGCGCAGCTCGATCAGCGGGAGGCGGGCGCGCAGCCCGCGGAACGCGCCACCGGCCTCGATCTCCGGCAGCTGACGATCGTCGCCGACCAGCACCAGCTTCCCGCGAACGCGACGCACCGCGTCCGCCAGCGCGGAGATCTGTCGAGTGGGGACCATCCCGGCCTCGTCGACGACGAGTACAGCGTCGCGCGGCAGCCATCGGCGATCGAGGTGGGCGAGCAACGCGGCGATGCTCGTCGACGGGATGCCGGCGCCGTCTTCGAGCTCGCGCGCCGCCCGCCAGGCGATCGCCGCTCCGACCACCGGCCTGCCGCTCGCCTCCCACGCCTCGCGCGCCGCCGCGAGCGCGAAGGTCTTGCCGGTCCCGGCGGCGCCCAACACAACCGCGACACCGTCACCGTCGCAGGTGAGTCGCCGGACCATCTGCTCCTGCTCGCTCGCCAGGGTCGGGCGCGCGCTGATTGCGCGCTCGATCGCGGTCGGCGCCGCGAGCCCGGCGCCGGCACCGCGACGCCGGACCGCGCCATCGACCAAGAGCTGCTCGGTGAGCAGCAAGGAGCGCGTCGAGTAACGCCGCTCGTCAGGCAGCGCACGCACCACACGGCCGTCGTGGCGCTGCAGGATCTCGTCGCGCGCGCGAGCCGGCTCGCCGACCGCCAACGCCACGGCGTCACGAGAAGCGAGGAACTGATCCGCCAGTCGCTCGACCAGCGCCACGTCGATCCGAGGATCCGCCGGCAGCCGCTCGCACCAGCCCCGGATCACGTCGCGGCGCGAGAACGACGTGCGCGCCTTGGTGAGGCCCTGCGCGCCGGCGAGCTCGCGGTGGATCTCGGTCAGGACGTCCGCGTCGATTGACGGCCGAGTGTGACCGCAGAGTTCACGGATCCGGTCGGGCGCGAAACCGAGCGCGGCAGCGCGCTCGCGCCACTCCGCCTCGAGCGTCGCCGGGGAGACGCCGTGGTCCTTGCGTCGCCGGGTCTCGAGCGTCGCGGTCTGCGCAGCACGCGCGCCACTCTGCCCGCGGCGATCCATTTCGGCCTCGATCTCAGCCCGGCGGCGGCTGAATGCCCGCAGCACCGGGCGCGGCACACCGACGATGTCCGCGATGCCGTTCCGCGCCGGCATCCACTCGACGCCGAGCCGGCTCGTGAGCTCCGCCCGCAGCCGGGCCTCGTACAGGTATCCGGCCGTCTTCGCGTGCGCATAGAGCCGTCGCCCTGTCAAGGGCCAACAAGATTCCCCACTGGTGGCCAGTTAGTTCCCCGGGGCGCTGGCGCTCTCGACGTGGAGGGTTCCCGCTGGCGTCTCGCGCAGCGAAGGCGCGAAGCGCCGAGCGGAGCGAGACGTCGGCGCGCGCTCGCCGCGGGGGTCGGTGGCGCGGCCCGGGCTCGTGGTCAGGCGGGCGTGACGACTTGGCGGGCTTCGCGTAGGCGGTAGCTCTCGCCGTCAAGCGCGATCACGTGGCAGTGATGGAGGAAGCGGTCGAGGATCGCGGTGGCGGTCGCGGCGTCGGGCAGGAACTGGGTCCAGTTCTGGAAGTCGACGTTGGTGGTGATCGCGATCGAGCGCTGCTCGTAGGCGGCGGCGATGAAGCGGAACAGGTGGTCGGCGGCGACCCTGTCCAGGGCGGTGAAGCCGAGGTCGTCGATGACGACGAGATCGTGGCGCAGGAGGCGTTCGATGAGCTTGCCGACGGTGTTGTCGGCCAGGCCGCGGTAGAGCGCCTCGACGAGCTGGTCGGCGGGGAAGAAGCGGACCTTCTTGCCGGCGGTGATCGCGGCGCGGCCGAGGGCTTGGGCGAGGTGGCTCTTGCCGACACCGGCCGGGCCGGCGAGGCAGAGGTTGTCGTTGCGATCCAGCCATTCCAGCGAGGCGAGGAACTCGAACGTCGGCCGCGGCAGCTGACTGGCCTTGAGGTCGAAGCCGTCCAGCGTCTTGTGAGCGGGAAACCCTGCGGCCTTGATCCTGGCGCGCTCGTTGGACGCGTCGCGCGAGGCGAGCTCCTCGCGAACCAACGTGGCCAGCAGCTCTGCCGGTGGCCAGCGCTGCGTCTTGGCGGTCTGCAGCAGTTCGGGGGCGAGCTCGCGCATCCCGCGCAGGCGCAGCCTTCGCAGCCCGGCCTCCAGCTCGGGGTCCAGGGGCTGGGTCATCGGCGTGTGCGGCGGTAGTCATCGAGCGAGCGGACCGCGACCTTCGGCAGCCCCTCGAGCGCCAGCGGTGCGGCGTCGACGACCGCGCTCGGCGGTGCCGCCGCCAGCCCGTCGGCGATCGAGCCCAGGTCGCCGTGCGCGAAGCGCCCGAACGTCGTGGCGCGCGCGAGCGTCGCGCGGGCCTGGTCTTCCCCGCGCGTGCGCGCGAGGACCAGCGCCTCCTCCAGACGCTCGTGCAACCTGGCCGTGCCTGCGGCCGCGGCGGCGCGCAGGTAGTCCTCGGCCTCGTCGCCGAGCGCCAGGAACGCGTGCTCGGACGGCGTGCGGGGTCGCAGCGCGCGAACGCCGGTCGGCGCCGGCGTCGGGTAGTGCGCGTCGGCGATCGACGCCTCCCCGGGTGCCAGCAGCGCGTGCATGGCGACCGGGACACCCAGGTACATGATCACGACGTCGCGGTCGCTGGCCTGCACCGTGACGTTCTCGCCGACGAGGCGGTGCGGGACCGAGTAGCGCGCCGAGCAGAAGCGGATCGTCGCCAGCCGGTCGACCTTGCGCAGCTCGCCGCACGCAACGACCGGGCGCGTCGCCGGCAGCGCCCGCAGCAGCGGCAACTCGACCCGCAGGCGCTCAGTGGGCCGGGCGCGGGTCTCGTAGTGGATCTCGGCGTTGACCTCCTGACACCACGCCGCGCCGGCCTGGTTGGCCTCGTCTAGCGAGCCGAAGCCCTCGTAGGGGATCAGGTCGGACTTCGTGAACCGAACGAGCGCCTCAACCTTGCCCTTGGACTCCGGGTCCTGACGCTCGGTCGTCCTGGGCGAGAAGCGGTAGTGCGCCGCCAGGCGAACGAGGTCAGGGTTGAGCACCGCCACCCCTGCCAAGTGGCCGGTGGCGACGGTCTTGGGGTTGTCGAACAGCACCCGGCCGGGCACCCCGCCGACCTGCTCGAAGCTGTGTGCCAGTCCAACCGCCAGCGCGCCGAAACGCTCGCTGCAGGAGAAGCTGACCGTTCGGTAACGCGACCAGCCCATGACCCCGGAGAAGAACGACAGCTTCCGCGGGCCGGCCGCCGTCGGGACCGTGCCGGCCGCCCCCCAGTCGCAGAGCATCCATTCGCCCGGCGCCGAGATCCACGGCCGGTAGACGCGCCCATCGGCCGCCTGCTTTTGGCGCCACCGCTCCTTGGCGTCGGCGACCGCGCGGCGCAACGAGCGCTCCGAACCGCAGTAGCCCGCCGCGCGAGCGATCCGCAACAGCCGCCGCGCCGTGATCTTCGCGTGCGTCTGCTCGACGCGCTCGGCGATCACCTCGGCGACATCGTCGGTCACCCGCGACCGCGTCAGCGCCGGCGCCAACTGCCCGGCATCGCCGGCCGCCTCGACGTAGCGCTTGACCGTCTTGTGGTCGCAACCGACCAGCGCCCCGACCGCGCGATAGCTGCCCAACTCCTCGTAGAGGGCGATGATCTCCACCTGCGTCCTTCCGCTCTTCATGGGCGTCCTCCCGACCGTGCGTGCAAGAGCACCGCACCGTCGAGCGCGAACCGGACGGGTGGGGAATTACGTGGCCACCAGTGGGGAGTTTCTCGTGGCCGCGGTCATCGCCCGTCGAGTGCCGACCAACGACCGTCGCCGGCCTGGACGAGATTCGCCACCACGATGTGCGTGTGCAGCTGCGGATCGCCGGCGCGCGAGGCTCGGTGCCGGAACGCGGCCGCGACCAATCCATTGCCGCGGACCGCGATGCAACCGCCGGGGCCGCGACGGGCAGCCGCGGCCTCCCGCTCGAGGTAGCGAAATGCGTCGCGGACGGCCGCCTCGTGCGCGTCTCTGATCTCGTCGCGCAACGCGCGGTCGCCCCTCGGCCTGCTCGAGGTAGTACCGCGCCTGACCTGTCGCCAGCTTGCCGATCGAGAGCATCCAGTCGTCCTCGATCGCTTAAGCCGCCGAGACGGCGACCTGGGCCACGGAGACGCCCAGACGATGGCCTCCGTCCGCACGCGCACATCGCGCCCGCTGTCAACGGCAAGACCAACTTCAGGACCGGGCACGCACTTGCACTTCTTGCGAAGGTGCGGGGGCGGCTGGCCCGTCCGGGTCGGTTGGGAGCCTCGGCGCGGCGGGCTGACCCAGCACCTTGCATGTCGCCGATGTGGCTGACCCAACGCGATCGTGCCACCCGCGCCAGCGTCGACGGGATTCTCAACCGCTCCTTTTCGACGTCGGCCACCAGATGCGTCCCTCGTGTGCGTAGTCCGACGAGGGAGCGGCGCCTTCCAATGCAAAGAGCTCGTGCTCATGCTCGGCCATGACCAGTGCAGACACGGCCGCGTCGAACGCATCCTCAGATCCGGCCGCCCGCTCCCGCAGCGCTTCCGGCTGAGCCGGGAACCGGTCGTTGAGGTACTTGAGCCGGGCGCGATGGCGTCCCTTGACGACGGCCTTCGTGAGAAGGCGTGGATAGATCTCGAGCACGCTCCGCCCCTCTGGGTGGTCGAAGCGCCATATCGAGAGTCCAGCGTCGGCCAGGCGGGCGAGTTTCGGCATGCCCCGCAGCGAGCCGGTTCCGACAGCCCCTGCGCCGCCGATCTGGAACACCGACTTGGGTCTGCCGGGGACGTCCCGTTCCGTCCGTCGGAATGGCTCTTGACCGTGAAGGTTCTGTCGCCCTGGTAATCCCCAGAACGGGGACGGGCACTCGGCGAGCAGCGTCTCGGCTTCGCTGGTCAAAGCCTGCCATACATCGCGCCCGCCGTCCCAGCCACGCTCATCCAAGTACCAGATGGGGAAGGAGAACGCGAAATCGAGACCGATGACTGTCCGCTCGCCCTCGCGCGCGAACTCGAGTACGCGATCGACAACGGCTTCTCTGGAGCGGCCATTCTCCAGCTCGGCCAGCACGCCGTCAGTGACCCGTGCGAGCCAGATGTGCTCCTCGGCGCCTGATCGCTTGCCCGACCAGTCGACTGCGATGAAGTCAGCGGCCAAATCCCTTGCTACCTGCAGCCAGCAGCTCCCGCCGCAGCTGTGTCAGCCGTAGCCGGATCGGTGTGGGCTGCATCCCGTTCAGGTTGAGAGGAGGATCGAGTTGCTCGAGGACGCGTCGTTCAAGGTTGCCCAAGCCGTCACGGTTCGGAAAGACGTGCACAGCAATCTCTAGGTGCTGCCTCATCCACTGCGTTACTCGAGCCTCGCTTTCCCTATCGAGCTTTCGGGGTGCTCCAAGTCGCAAGCCGACGTGCTCTCGGAGGATCGAAGCGAGGCTCAGTCGGAACGTGGACCCACGGATCGTGCCGCCAAGATGGTTGCGAGCGATGCGCTCCCCTAGTGACATCGTGCCGACCTTGCCGCTCGGCCACTTCGTTGCCCCGGTCTGGCCAGCATAGATGCGCCCTGCTTTGAGCTCGATTGCGAGGCCGGCCGTGAGATCGGCGGCCCCTGCGGCGTCAGTCCACCAGGCGTAGAGCCCCGCTTGATCCAGCGATCCGATACCTGGAGGCCACGCCGCGGCATAGAGGCGGTCGGGGGTCTCGTCCAGCGCCACCAGGGCGCTGGTCAACTCAAGATCGGAGCATTCCCGCCGGCGCTCGGACACCAGCGGCCTATGTTCCGGGTCTGGCACTTGACGCCTCGAGCGGCGGGATCGACTGGTCGAGCGACCGAGCGATCCGACGGGCGATGTGCTCGGGCACGTTCCGGTAGATCAGGGCGTTACCGCGCTTTTGCGGAGCCAGGCCGCAGCAAAGGGCTGCGGTCCGCGCCTGAAGTGTTGGAAGAGGTGCGGCGAGCGGCACGCACAGCACGCCGTTGACCGATTGCGGGATGTAGCGAAGCCGGTTCTCGCCCCACCGACTCAGGGCGGCGTAGACGCCGACAGCCCAGTCGACCGCGTAAACGGCCTCATCGACCAGCCGAAACATAGCCGGCCCGTATGACTCATACCGATAAAGACCGGCCGGCGTGTCGTCCTGGACTGAGATCCAACGGAGCGACCTCGGGTCGAGCCGCTCTACTCCAAAGCTCTTCGGGCACCGGGCTGACGGAACCAGCGCGAGGTACGAGTCGAGCGCAGGGAGGAGTTCACTGAGCCGCTCCGCCACGGAGTACTCGTATTGCAGTCCGAGCTCGTTGGCGAGGGCGACGATGTGAGTCTCGTCGGCGCACTCGACCCAGACAGCGGTTGGGGCCAGTTGCTGTCGTATCTCGACGGGATAGAGGTCCTCGTTGTCACCGATCGCCTCGTGCAGACGACGCCGGAGCTCTCGCGTCCTGCCACCGGTCAAGAGCGCGCGGGCGCCCGCGTTCGGGAGGATAGTGAGCACCGCTGGCGCGGCGGCCCACTTCCCTGCCGCCCAATCGATCTCCAAATGCCCGAGGGTGCTCAGCATTCGGATCGAGAACCCAGGCGTCTGCCAGTCGGGGCGGTCGGTTCCGATAAGCCAGTCGTAGCCCGCCCTGAAGTCCGACCAGCTGCCTTCGCCTCGCTCGCTGACCCAGTCGAGGATGAGGTCCTGCTTGCTCATCGCGCCAGCCTCTCCGCGGTCTCGCGATATTCGTCCCAGAGCGCGGGGTTGCCCGGGGGAGACTCATGGCCACGAAAGAAGGCGCACCAGTCGTCGAGGGTGGCCTCCGAATCGCTGGGCTCGCGCGCGGGCGCAAGCTCTGCCGCGAGGCGGACGCGCGGACCAAGGTGGTAGGTCCTGGCGATCCACACCACGGGGAATTCGGGCCGATGCTCGAAGACTCGATATCCGAGATGTAGGCGAGGCTGGTCCTTGTTGAGGTCTGTGATCCAGCGCGGTTCGCCCGGAGGCGTCACCCGCTCAAGTTGGCCTGGGACAGAGCCAACCAGGGTCACCTCGCTCGCCGCGGCCGGGAGGACGATTGGCGGTTCTAGAGCGTCGGAGACAGCACAATCGATCGCCGCGCCGACGATCCGGACAGAAGCGTTGGCACCGTCCTCGACCTTTGCTCCGAAGGTCATTGCTTCGCATGTGCTGTCAGCGGCGGCGGCTAGGTGACGAATCTCTGCGTCAACCGCGGGGGTCAGACGGCCGAGCGTGTCGTGAACCAAGAAGTGCCGCGGAACTCCCTCAAGCCTTACCTCGTGCGGTCCGGGCCGGAGTTGGCCGCGCAAGCGAAGCAGCCCGTCGCGGACTACCCGCGGCTCCCCGTCCAGTTCGACGGTGACCTCGTCCGCGATTTCGTCTCCTGGGAGTTGAAGGTCCGGCTCGCCTCCTGTGAGGTACTCGCGCCCAGTGACGATCGGAAGCCCACCGACGAGACCCATCCGATTGCTGACCCGTGGCTTTAGTCGCCCGAGGCCCTCAGGTGGAGTTGGAGCATCAGCCGGAAGAAAGACGTCTCGGATGAGCCTCCAGCCGCGGGGCACCACGCCCTCTCGCTCGATCGGCGCCGCGTCGCTCGCCCCGGCGCTTCCGAGGTACTCCATGACGCGGTCGAAGATCCGACCGCGGACCAGCAGCCACGCAGGTTCCTCTGGCCGAAGCAGCGAGTGCGACGCCCAGCAGCCGAGCTCCGCGCTCTTGCGGAGGATGTGGAGGTGATAGGGAGGGAGTCTCAGGACGAACTGCCCGGACCGCAGCGTCAGGCCACGTTCGAGCATCGAGGTCGTGACCTCGAAATCGAGGCCGTCGTACCACTGCCTGTCGTCATCAAGGGCAAGCTCATCGACCTGTAGGTCGATCTCGGCGGCGAAGGGGGTGGCCACCGTGACGGCCTCCGGGAACCCGCGAGGCCGCGGGGCAGCCACGCCAAGGCGCGGCGGTGCTAGGTGGAACGTCAGCGCGATCTCCGCGACGAACGACCCGTCCTCGTCGCGGACGATGCCCTCCCAGCGCTTCGCCGCTTGCTGCAGGACCTCCGCGAGTTGCTGAGGATAGACGTCGTCTTCCAGCATCACCTCCGTGCTGGCGCTGAGATCCTCGCGTCCAAGCGCCCAGCGCCGGAAATGCAGGAGTAGCTCGCGCTCGTGGATCTCATCGCCCGGCCGATAGCCCATCCATTCGAAGAACTGGGTGAGCTTGTCGCGGTCCGACGAGGTGAACAGCGTCTGTGAGTCCGCCCAGCCGATTCGCGTCCAGTGCCGGTGCTCCTCGATCGTGCTCAGGCCGAGTTCGCCACGATGGTGCTCGTCGAGCCACCAGCGCAAGTTGCGCCAAAGCCACGGGACGTCCGCGCCGTAGGAATCGATTACCTCCTCCTCGGCGACACCGTCGAGGTCGAGCAACTCGACGAAAGGGGCGTAGTAGTTGTGCCCGGCTCGCTCCTTTGTGCGCCCCATTCGCGTGGCCGCAAGCACACACAGGCCCAAGAGCGGCAGGCTTGGCGGAAAGCCCTCCGCGTCCCTCCGTTTCCAGTCGCGCGTCTCGCGGGCGATCCGACCGAACAGCGCGTGCGGGCGGTATCGGCTCAGCTTGAGCCTCACGGCGTCCCGCAGGCTCGCCACCGCCTCCTGGTGGTCTAGGTCAGAAAGGTCAGACAAACAGGACTCGTCGACGAAGAACATCACGTGGAGCCCGCGGTACTCCGACCTGAAGAAGCGCTGTCCGAGCGCCTCGGTCCAACCCTCGTAAGGCAGCCCCTTGCGATGCGCTTCTACGTGAGCACCCAAATCGATGCCCCTCGTGTCAAGCCGTACGTGGTTCCCATCTCCGAGAGAGGTCGTAATCCACGTATCGAGATCTGGCATCCCGGTTCGATCTCGGCGACCGACGGATGCTCGCTCGCAGATATCCCGCGCACAACGATCTGGTCTGCCGCGACCGAGCCATCGCGCACCTCGATCGCAACTGTTGCGCCCCCGATGACCGTCTGCTGCACTCGGACGACAACTCCCCGAGCCGCAACTAACTTCGGGGCCCAGTTCGCGTCGCAGGTGGCCCAGAAGTCCGGGCAGCCGCCGGCGAAAGGACACCATGAGCACGCCTCGGCGGAGGGTGATCCAGGCTGCGGGCTCGGAGCCGTCGCGTTGTACCTGCTTACTTCGCGCACAAGGTCTTCAACGACGTCGTGACATTCCCGCTCACTCAAGGGAACCTCCAGCGGCTCGCCCTTCAGCGGCACGAGATACGCCCGGGACGGCAGCTCACCGGCCGCCGCGCGTTCCAAGACTCCGTACAAACGAAGCTGTCGTACGTACGCGCTCTTCGGGAGGCCGTCCTCTTCCTGGATCGGTCCAGTCTTGTAGTCCACGATCCAGTGCTGGTCCCGCGAGCGCACCACGAGATCTGGACGCCCGCGGAGCCGGCCTGCGAGCGCGGTGAGCGGCTGCTCGAAAAGCCATTCCGCGTCGGGGCCTGCCTTGACGAGGAGCGCATGGAGTCGAACTGCGGCCTTGCGCAGGCGCGCCCGCTTAGTCGCGAAGCCCGGCCAGGTCGACGGTGGACCAGCGAGGGACCTCGGTCGTGATCGCCCCAACTGCGATTCGGCATCCTGGAGCGCCTCTTCGAGCTCGGCGGAAATCGCCGCATCGAGATCTGGATCCCGTATGCGACCCGACGCCGTCAGTCGCTCGAGGACTTGGTGGCAGACGTCGCCGAGTACCCGCTGCGGCGTGGGCGAAGACCTTGCCGGCGGCATCGACCGGGCGTACGAGAGCCGCAGAGGGCAAGTTCGCAGCACCTCGTACGCGGATGGCGATAGCCATTCAAGCGGGGCGGACGCCGGCGCGGGCCACTCGATCATCGCAACGCGCGCGCGTGATGCTGGCTGGCGAGGCGCGGGGCCATGCGCAGCAGCTCGAAGGTGTCATGCACGCCGAGAGTTGATCCAAGCGCGTAGCCGCGATCCTCGGCGTCGGCGACACCTGTCGCAATCCGGTCCGTCGTGAACTGCTCGACGTCCTGACTCTCCAGCGGATGCACGACTAGCATGAGCTCCGCGCCGGACTCGATCCCGAACAGGCCGCCCTCAAGCTCCGTTACGGCCTCAGCTGGATCGACACCCAGGGCCTTTGCGAACGATGCAGCAAGCGACTCCTCGATTGCGGTCCAGCGTGAGACGTCGAGCGCCCGCCCCTGGAGGAGGTCGACTAGATCGCGAGCAAGCCGCCAGTCGAGCAGCGGGTGGTAGGCCATGTTGTAGTAGTCGCGAAGGCAGTCGTAGCACGCGCTGTCACATGCATCGCTGTGCGTCGGGAGCTCGAGGTCCGCTAGGAATCGGTCGGCGTCGTGCATCAGACGGTCGAACTGCTCCGGTCGGCCGAGGTATGTGGCGTACCCCGCACCGTTCTCCAGCGTGTCAGCGAGGTATACCCATGACCGCACGGTCTCGTCGGCTTGGGGCTCGTAGTAGAGCCCCACGCGCAGTTCGCGGCTCTGTACGTCCAGGAGGCGAGCCGCCGCCTCTCGCAGCAGGAATCCGAGCGAGTACCAGGTTGAGCGAACGCTGATTCTGCGTGGATCTAGGTCGAGGCCCAAGGGGCGATCCGTGACCGTTGCGAGCATCACGTCCGTCACGTAGGACGCTCCGAGCGCAACGTTGACGTACGTGCTCTCGTCAAGGTCCGGCAGATCGACCCGAGAGCGAGAGACACCCCCTTCCTTGACGTCCACCGAGAGCCAGCCGGGCCACTTGTTCGCGCGGCCGAACGTCCAGCCGAGGCCGCCGTTGTCGTTGACCACGTAGACGCGACCGCGCCCGCGCTGGAGCGATGTGTTTGCGCGAGATCCCGAGGCCATCTCCTGGCTCGGAGCAAACCGGGTGCCGCTAGCGCCAGCCACGAACTCGAAGGTTCCGTCGTAGTCCTTCGGCTGGAAGTCAGTGCGGAAGCCGAGTGGCTGGCGGAAGTCGATGATCCCGAACTCTTCAGGATCACCGCAGGTGGGACAACTCAGCGGCACGTCGCCGTCGCCGTTATGAGGCGAGGCGGGCTGGATGTGAAGGCATCGCCGACAGTACTCGAGGGGCTCGGCATCTCCCAGGGGGTCCTCGACTGGCATCGCCATGCCACCCGCGGGGTACCAGTCGGCGACGCCGATGACGGTATGAACCGCCTTGTCCTTAACTAGCTGGGCGCCTGGGGCGAACTGGCTGACTGCGATCGACAACTCGCGGTCGATGACGCCTCCTGGCGGCCATGGATACGCCCGATTCGGGCGCTGGTGGTACAGGTAGCGCACCCTCGTAGGAAAGCCGAACATTGGAAGCAATCCGTGCTCGGCCAGCTGCTGGCTTAGGTCGCGGCCCGCAGGATCATCTCTCACAAGCTGCGTGATGCGCTCGACTAACTGGTCTCGCGCGTATCGGCAGAGATCGTCGTGGTGGGCGCTGAGCTTGGTCCGCTCCAGCAGCGCGTCCACAATCTGCGCAACCTGCGCATCGTTCTCGGACAGCCACCGCGCGACGCCGGCGGAGTTTCTTTCCCAGTCCCCCACGGTGCCGAACTGGCCGTGGACGTTCGCTCCGAGCTCGATCTCGTCCTCTGCCTCGGCGACGGCCTTGAATGCTCTCCGAAGGATCTCCTTGTTGAGGATGCGCTCGAGGATCTCGACTCGATCTAGATCCAGGTATGGCTTCGGGGGAGGATCGCCGGTTATCCGCTCCGGGTGGGTGAAGTAGTAGTCGTCGTGGCTCCGAAGCCGGGACACCGTGAGGGATACCGCCAGCGGGTCCTTCCTTCGACCCGCCCGGCCGACGCGCTGCTGATAGTTGAATCGCATCGGAGGCATGTTCGACATCATCACCGCGCGCAGGCCACCGATATCGACGCCGGCTTCCATCGTCGTCGTAACGCTGAGCAGGTCGACCGCATCCGTGAGAGGCTGCTCCTCTTCCGCCTCTAGGAAGATGTCCTGGAATCGCGCTTGCCGTCTGGCTGCATCTACCCGATCTGTCTGACCAGTCAGTTCCTCGCAATGGAGCCGGAAGGGATCGCCCGCGCGCAGCGCGAGGAAGGCGTAGTAGTCGAGCGCCTCGCGGTCGAGCGCGCGCTCGCTGAGCTTCCCGGGCGCTCTGCAGTATGTGCAAACGTCCGCTGACCGGTGCAGGTGGCGGCGGTCGCACTGCTCGCAGCGCCACTCGCTCTCGCTAGCAGGCACGATGAGTAGCTGATCGGGATCGACGACGAACCCCTTAATCACGGCGCCGCAAGCCTGCGTGATCGCCTCTGTGAGTACCTCCTCGGAGACGGAATTCATCGACGCCACCCGCTCCCAGTACTCCCGAAGTTTCGACGGCGGGGTCTCCGACGGCCACCGCAGCCCCTCGAAGCGCCTCATCTGGCCCAGGATCCTGAGCGTGCCCAGGACTGCTTCCCGGAACCGCTCCTCGTCCATGCCCGATGGGGGCGTCAGTAGCTTCATTGGGTCGAGGCTGGCGAACCCGAGGCCGAGTGATTCGAGGTCTCGACCGGCGCCGCTGTAGATGGCCTGGACGGCTTCCACCTTGAGAGAGGCGTGGATTTGAGACAGGTGCGCTTGGCCCTCGGGCCCCACCCCTGCTTTCGGCCGCGGGGGCCCTTCCCATTCATATAGGCTGGACCAGGGCTTGCGCGCCTCGCCGGAGCGGTACTGCTGGAGCGAGTAGTCCGGACCGCCGGGGTTCGCCCCGATCCCAAGCAGCGCGTTGTGGACACTCCCTAGCAACACCGGGAGTGGAGTTCCGGGGTGGATCAGACGAGCACGCAGCCGGACGGCCTCGGCCGCCTCCGCGCCCTCCAGCAGTCCGCGAGCGTAATCCTCAATTGCGCGCGCTTCGTGCGGGAAATCCGCAAAGAGCCTCTTGCGAGCCTGCTTGGCTTCATCGCTCACATCCTCTCCCCGGGCAAAGGCCTCGAGCCGCGTCACGAGCTCGCCCACCTCCGCGCCTTCGGCGATCGCAGCAACAAGAAGTTGGCGGACCAGGTCCTGGTAGTGCGACTTCTCGAGCCCGGCTGAAAGCTTGGCCGCGTCCTGGCGGCTATCCGAGAACAGGACGATCTTTCGCGGGTCACCGAGGGCGCGCAGGAGACTGTCTCCAAGGACCTGGCTGACCTTCTCGAAGCCGGTACCCATGGTGCGAATCGGTGACCGCATTCGTGTCCTGTCCTCGACCGGCCGCGTGCGCCAGATCTCCCAGTCGTCGCCGCAGCCTGGGCACTGGGTGGGGGTGGCCGCCACGTCGCCTAGCCGGCCACCCTTCGCGCCGCCGACGTGGAAGGACCACCCATTTCGCCCGAGCTTGGTGTTGCGGAGCTCGCCAGTTGCTGGTTCGTAGTGGCTTGCCCGGAACTGGAACTCGTATGACCTGCCCTGGCCGGACCTTGTCCACGACGGCTTTGTCGCGAGTTTCGTTGTGCGCGGCCACAACACCACGTAGTTCTCCGCGCTTCGCCCGAGCCGCGCCTCATCGGGCAGCCGCTCGATCTCAGCTACATCTGCATATAGGTGCCAGGCCGGCTCGTGCTCGACCGGACGCGCATGCCCACCGAGCAAGAGGTCTCCGCAGGTCTGGCAATAGAGGAGGTCCAGAACCCTCGCTCCGCAGTCGCAGCGGTATTGCGGCTGCGAGAACAGGCGGCCCACCGTGCGGTCGGGATGCTGGAACGCCTCGGGTACCTCCTCACAAGCCGGGTCGGAGCAAGCCCAGATGCCGGGGACTGTTCGGAAGAACAGGTGCGCGCGGAGCCGTGGCCCTCGCTCCTGCGAGTCGAGGGCAATGGCCCGAAGCGCCCCTTGCGTCGCGCTTGCGCGATCGTCAACGGAGGCTCGTGGGAAAAGAGCAGCCCCGATCTGCGTGAGGCTTCGGGCCGCCGGCTTGCCCTTCGCGTCAACGCAGACGTTGAGCAGTGCATCGCCCACTGTGGTCTCCGCCAGGAGTGCTTCAACGGAAGCCGGAGCAGGTGCCGACTCCGCAGCCAGTTCGACGAATCGCTCGACGTGCTCGTCGATCGACGTCGTTGTGGTCTCGGGCGACACGTACGCTCCCTCGACGACGGCAAAGCTGTCCTCCGGCGCGGTGAAGAACCCCTCCAGGAACTCGCCGTCGCGGCCAGCCTCCAGGGAAGCGCTGGCCGCGAGGAAGCGGACTTGCTCCGGTCGTTCGAGCAGCCCTAAGCGAAGCAGGAGGTTGCGCAACAAGTAGGCGACCTCCGTGCCCTCGGTGCCCCTGTACATGTGCAACTCGTCAACGACGATGGTGAACACGTGCTCCGGGTCTGCATCCAGCCAGTCGCGGGTCCGGTCGAAGAACGATGCGTCCCGCTCCCGCTGAAGCATCACATTGAGCATCACGTAGTTCGTGATGAGAAGATCTGGCGGGTGAGACTGCATGTCCCACCGAGACCGCATCTCGGCACCCTGCGGATTGGGCACGAAGAATCGCTTGTCGGCGTTACCCTCTTCCTCGTCAAGCGCCACCGCCCGGCGATAGCGACTCTCCGTGGCGCGGAGGTAGGCGCGCAGGTTCGAGAGTTGCGTGGAGGAGCCGGGCTTACCCGACACCGGCGTCTGACCGGTGTACCGGCCGAAGAAGAAACGGTGTCCCGACCGGTTCTCGTCGAGCCACCTATGTGCCTCAGGACTGTCGAGCGCGCGACGAAGTCGCACGAGTTGATCCTCTACGAGGGCGTTCATCGGGTAGAGCACTAGTGCTCGCACGGCGGCTTGGCGCCCTGACTCCCCGCCACGTTGCGGGGTCCATGGGCTCTTGGAGCGCCACCAGCGGTTGCTGTCGGTGTTGCCGGCGCCTTGCCATTCGCGGGATTCCGCCAGGAAGGCGGCAACGATGGGCAGCAGGAAAGACTCCGTTTTGCCCGATCCGGTTCCCGCCGTGATGACGAGGTTCCGGCCATCGCGCGCGACTGCGCGCAGGGCTTGCTCCTGATGCGCGTAGAGCCTCTCGATGAAAGGCGGAATTAGCCCACAGCGCGCGAACTCCGCGAGCTCTTGAGGAGCCCCGGCAGCCTTGACAGATGTAGCGAGGTCGTGTTCCGCATGCCTGTATTCACGCAGGGGCTCGAGCCACGGCTCGCGCCACGTCATGCCCTCGCGGTCGAGGATTGACTTGCGCTCGCGTTGAACAGCGTCGTCTGCCACCGCGAACGGCGTGTCGTAGTACCGGAACAGGTACTCGCGAAGCGTCTCAAATGTCTCGACAGCGTCCAACTCGCCCTTCAGGCCCCTGGGACAAACGCAGGATATGTCGTCCCACTTTCGTCCGATGTCACCGAGATGACGGCCCGGTGTCAAAGGCGACCGCCGGCCGCCATCCCATTTGCCTGACTCTGCCGTAACTCCCTCCGCGGGATTGTCTGTGGCGGCTGCTGATCAAGCTCACGGGAAAGTGCTGCCTCGACCCTGTCCGCTGCTGCTTTCGGATCCTCGTGCTCCCAGACCCGAAGGACCGTCCATCCGGCCTCCTCCAGTGCGCGGTTGTTGCGCTTGTCTCGTTCGGTGTTAAGCGTGAGCTTCGCCGTCCAATAGTCCGTATTCGCGCGCGGCACATTGCCGTGGTCCGGGCACCGATGCCAGAAGCAGCCGTCGACGAAGATCGCGAGCCGCGATCGCACGAAGACGACGTCTATGCGGCATCGAAGCCCCTCGATCGGAGAGTGATCGACACGGAATCGGAGGCCGCGCCGATGCAACTCTCGCCGCAGCGCCACCTCGGGCGTGGTGTCACGCCTGCGGTTGGCGACCATCACTCGGCGGACCGACTCGCTGGTCGCCGTGGGCGGCGCGGGCAGGTGCATCGCGAAAAGCTACTCGACGTCTGTGTTCACCCGAAGGACCTGCCCGCGCTTCAGGCGCAGCGTGTGCTCGGCTCGCTCATCGAAGTGCCGGAGGAGCGCCGGTCGTCCGGCATCGCGGTACCTAACAAGCGCCCGCCCATCGACGAGAACTACCTGATGCGGCGTCCCCTCCGCGAGTTCCTTCGCGAACCCCTCGACGGTCTTGGCGAATACGCCCGTCGTGACCATGACGATCACGTGCGCCTTCAGAAGGAGCGCCATCCCAAGCTCCTTCGCGAGATCTTCGACCCTGACAGTCTTGGTGTTCTTGCACTGAACGAGCCACCTACTGAAGTGCAGATGCGCGCCTTCGGCGATCACGTCGACCTCCGCTCCACCCGTCACCGAGCTCCGCTCCCGCATGCGTACGGGATGCAGGCTGAGGTCCAGGATCATGCGGATCGCGAGGAGCTCGAGGGCCACGCCCTTGACGTAGGTGTCGGCCGCCGCCAGGTCGAGATGGATCTGGCTAAGTGGAGCCTTGAGCTTGGGCCTCAGGTCGGGAGGGATCCCAATGCCCTCCACCTCGGGCAACACCTCGAGTTCTGTCGTGGCGAGCTTCTCCGCTGGGCGGACTGTTCCTGACTTGCCGCCCCTTCCCGGCCCGGTACCACTCCATTCGATCCAGTCGGCGTCGTGCAATGGCCCGTAGAGCGCCGAAGCGAAGTTGTCCGTGCGGGGGAAGACCCTGCCGTGCCCTGTGATGACTGCGTCGACGACTTGCTTCGTCGGGATGGGATCATCGGTGGTCGTCGCGAGTGTCTTGAGCGCACGTAGAAAAAGCTGCTGCTCGCGCGTGAGTCCCGACCAGTCATCGACGACTCCGACGGTCGTGCCAGATAGCTCGGCGACCCGCTCCTCGTCGATCTCGTAGCCCTTACCCAGAACGCCCGCCTGGCGTAGCCACCCCAGGAGTTTCGTGTGGTGCGTTGTCGCACGCGGCAACTCAAACCCGCGTTGCTCGAGCTCCTCCTGGAGCGACTGCTTTGTGACTTCCTCGTCACGCTCCTGGAGTTCTCGTATGGCGTGCAGCACCTCGAGGCCACGGAGGCCCACGAGGATGTGCTCAGCAAGCCGCTCGTGAAGTTCCTCGTCATCCTCTGTCCCGAGCAACTCGCTGCCGAGCTCCGTGAGCTTGTTCGTCTTGAGGTCAAACAGGCCGTACTGGCTGGCACCGATCAGGACGTTGTTCGAGCGCTTCCGCTGCTGGACGAGGCGCTCCGCACCGAACTTCGTGGGCGCCGACTGTTCGAAGTACTCATCCCGCACCGCCTCAACAATTCCGGTGCGGTCTCCTTCATGGAGGCCGATGAGACCGAGGACGACGTGGACGCTGATCTGACCCGGCGAGAACTCGTTCGCGGCGGGGAGTTTTTTAGGCGGCGCGTCGCTCATCCGCCTGCGCAAGCTCCAGCTGGCCGCGGATGGCGTGGCCCAGTCGCTCCGCGAGCAAGGGTGGGACGGCGTTGCCAACCTGGCGCCATTGCTGCTCGACCGTCCCGGCAAGGTGCCAGTCATCTGGGAACGTCTGCAAGCGCTTGATCTCCTGGATCCGCAGTATCCGATTCCGCCAGTGGAACGGGCCCATGTTGTTTGAGCGTCGCGCCTGGATGGTCCACGCCGGAAGGTCTGGGCTCAGCTTCAGCAGGAACGACCAATAGCGCGATCGCCAGACGAACTTCGGATCGGGATGCCCGCGCTTCTCTGTGAAGTACAGGTAATTGTCGCCCGGGGGGACCTGCTGCAGCAGCTCGTGGTGCTGTCCGCCCGCGAAGTGGCCGGCGTCGTCGGCGTTCTTGTCAGTGTCGAGATCAGCGATTGCCTCGCCGGCAGTCCTCCATGGCAGCAACTGAGCATCGAGTAAAGAGGTTCCAGGCATCTTCGCGTGTGTCGGTTCCGGGAACTCGAAGCGTGTCCCGAGCATGCCGACTACAAAGAACCGTTCTCGAATCTGGGGCACTCCGTAGTCGGCTGCATTAACCACTCGCGAACTCACCTCGTACCCAAGCCGCTGGGCGCACGCGAGGATGTGCTCCAGGGCGCTCTCGTGGACCTTGTACGCAAGGCCGGCGACGTTCTCGAGGATGAAAGCTTTGGGCCGGGTCCAGTCGAGCACGCGCAGGTACGCGTTGATCGTCTCGTCGGCAAGCGAATCGTCAAGCGCCCGGGGTTTGTCCTTTCGATAGAACCGCGACTTCGAGAACGGCGGACAAGGCGGGCCCCCAGCGAGCAACGCGACGTCGTGTAGTGCCTCGCCGCGCGTCATCGTCCCGAGGACAGACTGGTCGATCTCGGCGGCTGATCTGGTGAAGAACGGGACGCCCGGAAAGTTCACGGCATAGCTCTCGGCGCACCGCGGGTCATTGTCAGCGGCGAAGATCGTGTTGAAGCCGGCCCTGTGCAGTCCCAGGTCGAGACCGCCGCACCCCGAGTACAGGCTCACACACTTCATGCGGCGGTCGCAACGGAGCCGTCTACGTTCGCGATGCCGCCGACCGACTCGATCGCCGCGGCGACCGCTCGCTCTGCGAGCAGACACGGGACCGCGTTACCGATTTGACGGACCCGCTCGCGATACGGCCCCGCGAACTCGTACCCCGGCGGGAACGTCTGCAGGGCTGCGAGTTCCGGCGTACGCAGCCGCCGGGTGTCCCAATGGAAGGGGCCAGTCCAAGGCCCTGGAGAAGCGTTGATCGTCCATGAGGGCCGGTCGGGACTCAGCTTGAGAAGGAAGTTCCAGTAGCGGGTCTCCGTGACGAACGTGGGGCTCGGATGACCGGCCCACTGCGTGTGCCACTTGTAGTTCCACCCCGGAGGAATCTCCTCGAGGTGGCGCGCCCACCTGCCCTCGATGACTTCCTGGGCCTCGAAGTACCGCTGCTGCGCGAATGGGCGGAGCAGCGGTCCCGCAGTCGCGTGCGGCGCCAGTCCGAGAGCCTCCGCCTTCTCGCGCCGAGCATGGGTCGGCATCGGCAGATTCGGCTGGCTCAGCCGCGAGCCGATGACGAAGACGCGATGACGAAGCTGCGGGACGCCGTAATCGGCAGCGTTCGCCTTGAGCAGGCGTACCGCGAAACCCGAGCGATGCGCCGCGTTGAGGAGCGCCTCCAGCACCGGCCGGTGCCGAGGATGCGTAATAGAGCGAACGTTCTCGAAGACGAATGCCTGAGCTCCGGACTCCTCGACGAGTCGCCAGAACTCCTCCACCAGGCTGCGGCGGGAGTCGGGGCGGATAAATGTCGGCGGAGGCGGCTTATCGACTCGGGCGCCATTCGCTCGCGCCCGCCGGTAGGCGGCGTCCTTGCCCTCGTCGATCCAGTACGCCGCCTTCGAGAAGGGTTGGCAGGGCGCGCCACCGACGACGATCAGCGGATCTCCGGGCTCGATGCAGGCAGCCTCGAGGAGGTCCTCCCCCGATAGCTGCGTGACATCCGCCTCCAGGACCGCGCCTGACGTCTTGTTCAGTCTTAGGGTCTCGCACGCCCACGGGTCCGTATCGACCGAGAGCCGCAGGACGCCCCCGGCCTGCTGCGCGCCGATTCCGAGTCCGCCCGCACCCGCGAAGAGGTCTATTACGTTCAGGTCTGCCACCGCCGGCGATCCTACGGGGAGCACCTGACGACTCCACGATCGCGGCCCGGTGCTTCCGGCCGCGGCCACGGCCCTCTGCGGCCGAGATGAGGCCTATCCGCCGCGTCCGCCAGCAATGCTGCAGACTGAGAATGGTTGGCGGAGGATCGCCAGCAACGAGCACCGCACGATCGCGGACAGCCGCGGGAGGGCGCGTACCGCCGGACGCGAATCGTAGGAGTCGCATCCCGACGTCCGGGGACTCAGGGCCGAGCGTAGCCGTCCGCTTGACCTTTCCACGTACGGGCCGTTGAGGGCTCCGGTGGGTTCGACTGCGGACATCGCGGATGCCGAGCAGAACCGGGAGCGATCACGTCTCGATGCGAACTGGGATCGGCGTGCATCCGAACGCCGGTCGATTAGGGTCATGTCATGGCAATCGTGACGGTGTTCCGGAAGATTGTGAAGGAGCGCGTGGGGCGGGCGACACCGACCGAGTGCGGCTACACCGTCGTTGAGCTCGACGGCGTCCACTACCTACTGCTCGAGTCTTACGGCTCTCCGAGTCGAGCAAAGCCTGGGAAGACGAGCCAGAGTCTGCATCTGGATCGAGAGCGCGCGACCCAACTGAAGGCGATCCTCGAGCACAGTTTCCCAGGGATCTGACGTCCCTTCGTTGGCCGCTTGAGCCGCAAAGCGAGACCGGTATCCTCCGAACCCGTTCCAGCAAATCGCCACCATGCCCAAATGGCGAGCGCGAAGGCGGGGATGACCTACTGACGCCGTGTTCCCGGGCCGTATTTGGGCCGCGTCACTCAGAACCGCAGGTCCGTCCAGTCCAAAAAGTCCTGCAAATCGCCACTGTGCCTAAGAGGCAACTCCCGCAAATAGCGGAAAAGGCCTGGATGGTAAGGAAGGGGTCGCCGGTTCGAGTCCGGCAGAGGGCGTAGCAGATTTGCAGGGGTTTTCGTACCTCGTGCCTCATCGACTCAGACGATCGAGGAACACCAGAGGAACACAGTCGCCCTCAGCCGGGTGAGGGGTAGTCCGTCACTCGCTCGCGCGTCGTCCGCAGCGGTTGCCGAGTCTCCGGTCCACGTCGCTCTCGTCGTCGAGGCGAAAGCAACAGCACGAGGACGCGGCCACGGCGCGGTCGCCGAAGTGTCGAGTCGCATGGAATGCAGCACTAACGAGCTCACTGCGGCTTTCTGCGGATGCAGGAGCGGCACGGCCTCCGGTCGGGCGTCGGCGGGCACCTGCTCGTCGTCGAGGCTGTCGCACAAACCGGTCCGTCCGGTCGGGTGTGGAGCATTCCGGGATGGCGCAGAACTTCATCGAGAGTCGGCGTGAGCAGGGGTTTTTGTTGCCGCCGGACGTGCGGGAGTGGCTGCCGGGCGATCATCTGGCGTGGTTTGTGATCGACGCCGTGGCGGAGATGGATCTGTCGGCGTTCTATGCCGCCTATCGGGCCGATGGTCATGGCCGGGCGGCGTATGAGCCGTCGACGATGGTGGCGCTGGTGTTGTACGCGTTCGCGGGCGGGCAGCGCTCCTCGCGGGTGATCGAGCGTCACTGTCGCCAGGACGTGGCCTACCGGGTGATCAGCGGCAATCTGATTCCCGATCACGCGACGATCGCGCGGTTCATCTGCCGGCACGAGCGGGCGTTGGGCGAGCTGTTCGGCGAGGTGCTCAGGCTCTGCGATCGGGCGGGGTTGGTGAAGCCGGGCGTGGTATCGATCGACGGCACGCGCATTGCCGGCAACGCCAGCCCGGAGGTCAACCATGAGTTTGATCGGATCGCCAGGGAGATCGTGGCCGAGGCCAGGGCGACCGACGAGGCCGAGGACGAGCTCTATGGGGAGGCGCGCGGTGATGAGCTGCCCGAGCAGCTGCGCACGCCGGAGGGCCGACGCGAGTTCTTTCGCCAGGCGAGGCGTCAGCTCCGCGGCGAGGACGAGCAGTGCGTGAGCGAGCAGCCGGAGGGCGAGGCGGAGACGTCCGGGGAGGTGCCGCTCAAGTTCGACGCGGAGCGGATTGTGGCGCGCACGCAGGGACGGGAGGGCTGGTTGCGGGAGGGCAAGCGCCAGCTCGAGCGGCATCGCTGGCGCCACCCCGATCCGATCCGTCGCTCACGGCGCGAGCGGCTGCTGTTGGCGGCCGAGCGGCTGGAGGCCGAGCTTGACACCGAGCGCCGCGCCAACGACGCCTACGAGCACAACCGGGCGACCGCGCGCGACCGGCTCGGCCGGCGACTGGGCGGGCGGCCCGAGGCGTATCGGCCACCCGAGGTGCCCGCCGGCAAGGTGAACCTGACCGATCCCGACTCGCGTTCGATCCCGATCGGGTTCGGATTCGTGCAGGGCTACAACGCGCAGGCCGCGGTCAACGAGCGGCAGATCGTGCTCGCCGCGGAGATCACCAACAACTCGACCGACTTCTCCCAGCTGGACCCGATGGTCACCGCGACGCTAAAGGAGCTTGAGCGCATCGGGGTCAGCGAGCTGCCCGAAGCGGTCGCCGCCGATGCCGGCTACTGGAATGAGCAGCACATGGACGAGGTGGTCGCCAACAAGCACATCCCGGTGCTGATCCCCCCGGACAAGGGCAGCCGCGGCACCCCGAGACCGACGTGGACCGGCGGACGCTACGAGTGGATGCGACGCCTGCTCAAGACCGAATTCGGCGAGCAGCTGTACCGAAAACGCTCACAGACCGTCGAGCCGCTGTTCGGAAACACCAAGCACAACAACGGCGTCTACCGGTTTCACCGCCGCGGCAGGGTCAAGGTGCGCACGGAATGGCGATTGCTGATGATGACCCACAACCTCGGCAAGCTTCACCGCCACCAGCTCGCCGCCGCGGAGGTCTGAACCGGCCCCTCCGGCGCCACCACCGTCGGGACCCGCAACATCACCGCAACCGGCCGCCACCCGCGCCCGCGAGCCGCGGTGCCCCAAAGGGTCTGTGCGACAGCCTCCGTCCATTCCGGTCGTCTGATGCCAGCCAGCCGCGAGACGCTCGCCGCGGACGACCAGCAGGCGTGCGGAGGCCGTGCCTCTACTGCGTTCGTAGAGAGCAGCGGCGATTGGGGGACCTTTCTGTCCTCGCCGCGGGACGACGTGTGCGAGCGGGCTCAGTTGTGCTCGGCTTGCTCGACCGCTCGCAGGGCCCCCGCGGCCGGGGTGTAGACGCTCTCGTGTCCGTCGTCCCAGCGGATGCGGTAGCGCGCCGAGGGTGCTTCGTGAAGGACCTCCTCGATGACGCCCGTGCGCGGTGGCCGCTCGGTCGACTCCGACTCGACCTCGACCCGCATACCGGCCTTCAGCTTCATGGCCCTACCTCCTCGTCGTTACACGAGCGTCATACCACCACTGGACTGCCGCGCCAAGCCGCTGGGTCGGTTCAGAGAATGCTCGCCGTCAGCGGCTCAGCACGAGGCACAGACGGCCGCGCGACGCGCGGCGACGCGCACCGTTGCGGTGCCTGGGCGCAGATCGGCGCGCGTGGCGCCAACCCGGTAGCGACCGGGACGCCGCAACGTGACCGTGAAGCGCACCACGCCGGCCGCCGCGGTGCGCTTGACCTGACCGCGGAACCGGACGTCGGCACCGGCGACGGGTGAGTGTCGTGCGCTCGCAGTGACGGTGATGCGCGTGCGACGCGCACTGGTCAGACTGCGCGGCGTGACCGCCAGGTGCATCTGCGCCCGCACCGGGGTCGGCACGAAGTGCAGGAGGACGTTTCCCGGCGGCGGGTAGGTCGGCGGCCGGCCCGCCGGGTCGAACGGCGTGACGATCCAGTGCAGCACGCCGCCGAGCGCGTTCACGATGTCGAGCCCCTCGGACTCGCCGGCGATCGTGCGCTCGATCTCCAATCGGCGGGCGCCCGTCGCGAGGTCGACCGACCAGACCTGGAACAGCGTGTCGTCCTGCCCGGCCAGCAGCAGCCGCTCGCCGTAGAACGCGGCGCCGGTGACCCCGGTAGGCGGCACGGCGCCGGCGAGCCGCCGCACCGCCGTGATCGGGGCGGCCGCGGGCGCCGCATGAGCCGCCGTGACGTCCGCGGTGCGATACGCGAGCAGGTCGGCGCCGGACGACGTCCACAACAGCCGACCGTCAGGCGACACCTCCGCCCACATCGCCTTCGGGATCTCGTCAGGCGCGAGCTTGACGTAGTACCGCCACTGCAGGGTCATCGGGTCGGCGACGCCGATCGAGCCCGTCCGGCACCTGTTGGCGTCGCCCGGCCCGCCGGGGTAGTAGCACTCGAGCGGCAGCAGGACCCGTCCACCCTCGCGACGGTCCCAGCTGATGTCGCCGATGTGGTTGTAGCCCTCGATCGCGGCGACCCCGACCGGGATCGCGACATCGCGGCGCGCCCGCTCGCGCAGCGCAGCGTCGGTCCGGTAGAGCCCGTTAAAAACGCCGTCGAACCAGAGGCTGCGCGCGGGGTCGGACGCCATCCCCTGAAAGTACGTGAGCGGAATCCGGCTGACGCCCGTGGCACGCCAGCGGCCCGGATCGGCCGCCCCGGCGGGTGCGGCGAGCACGGCCAGCGCCGTCAGCAACGCCAACAGCGCGGTCGACCGTCTGCTCTTCATGACGCGAGGTCGCGCGGCCAGACGAAGCCGATCAACTCCGCCGTGCCGGGTCCGAGCCCCGCCCAAGGACCCCGGAACGCGAGCGTCGCGAGCGCCCCGGTCGGGAACTTCTCCTCGAGCTGCCGGCGCTTGGATCCGTCGCGCGCGAGCAGCAGCGCCAGCTCCTCCAGGCCCGGGTTGTCGCCGATCAACCATCACGGACCGCACCGACGACGCGATCTCCTGCAGGCGTGTGAGCAGATCGGTCGGCCCCGCGCCGTCGAGCTCCCCGCTCGACGCTTACGGCCCCGCGGCCGACCGCCGGCTCTCCGCCCTCGAGCGTCTGGCGCGCCCGTACGGCGGTGGAGCACAGCACCATGTCGGGATCGACCGTCTGCTGACGCAGGTGACGGCGCATCGCCCTGGCCGCGCGCCGGCCGCGCCCGGCGAGCGGGAGATCGCGATCCGCAAGCACCGGGTCCTTCCAGCTCGACTTCGCGTGACGCAGGAGAGAGACGCGGCGATCGCGCACGGCGACGACTGTACGCGTGATCGCAGTCAACGCGGAGCGCACCCTTCAGGAGCTGCATCACGTCGGTCGATCAGCGGGGGTTCGCAGCCGGCGCCCGCGCGCCGCCGTCTCGATGCTCGGGATCGCGATTGGCGTTGGCGCAATCGTCGCCGTGCTCGGCCTCTCCGCCTCAAAGCAGGCCGGGCTGCCAGCCGACATCGACCGCTTCGGCACCAACCTGTTCAGGGTCACCGACGGCCAGACACAGCCCCGGCCCGGCGACGACGCACCCGGCGATCGCCTCGTTGACCCGCCGCCGGTCGGCCGTGGCGAGCGGCTCGCGGGCGAGCGCCTCGAGCCCGCAGCGGAAGTCGAGCGTCGTCGCGACGCCGCACGACGGCGGGCCGTCCACGCCGACGATGCCGATCACGGCAACCCCCGAGCGCACGTAGTCCTCGACGTCTCATACCGCAGCACGCGCGAGCCGCCGGTACGCGAGCCGAGTGGCGACCACGAACGCCGGGTGCAGCAGCCCGCGCAACCGGTAACGCAGCGTCCCGCGGCTGCCGTAGGCGGGCAGCAGGCGCCGCTTGAGCACGCCGCCCCAGGCCTCCCTCTCAGGGCAGAGCAGCCGATGGATGCCCGCGCCGCGACGCCGCACCGCCTCGAGCAGCTCGGGCACCGCTCCAGGCTGGAACGCGCCGCCGAGGTAGCGCGTGTTCTCGTTCACGAGGCAGAGGGAGACCAAGACGACCTCGCGGCTGCGCTCGTCCGCAGGGGGCCGGAAAGCAGGTCGGGGCCGGCGGCACGCACCGCGGATTCAAGGCCGCTGGCGGCGGCGCGCCTCGAGGGGCGCCCGGCGGTGTGCCCGCAGTGCCCCGCGCTGGCGCGCCTCGAGCGTGCGGGCAGCTCGTCCCTGGCGCCGGCTCCACTCGCGCTCGCCCGGCGTGAGCGCGTGCACGTGCTGGGTCGGCGCGGGGCGTGTCTGCGTCGGTACTGGGCGGGTCGTCAGCATGGCTCGACCCTACGCGCGCTTGCGCGCGGCCGCGTCGGCTGTGGCCCGCAGCGTCGTTCCGTAGAAACCACGCGCGCGCGCGGGCCGCGCGGATGCTCCGACGCACCGAAGACGTCGCGAGAGGCACCCGCACCGCGGGCCCTGCAGGGCCGGTCGCCGACAGCCGGTCAGGTCGCCGCGGACGAGTGTGCCCGGAGTGCTCGGTGAGGAACGCGACTTCGTCACCGAGGCACTGCTGCAACTCATGCGCCGCTAAATGCATCACGCTGCAAGCTGCAGGGAGGTCTGCAGCGTGGTAGAGGCGGTTGGTCAGTCGTTTCGAGCAGATGCCCGATACACGGGTGTTCTGCCCGCCGATGCCTCGTTCCCGGCGCCGAGGAAGTGGCGGCGAACGTCATTGCCCGGTGGTCGAAGTCCTCGAGGTGCGGGGTACGGTGGATACGGCTGAGGCGGTACGTCTCGTGGATGGCGACCATCTGCCGTGCGTAAGGCACACCGCAGTCTGCGGCCGCCTGCGAAACCCCGCTCCGAGCGCCGTCGCGACCTCGTTGGCCCGCGAGTGGTGGGCCCCCGACACCGACGATACGCTGCTTCCCGACGCAGAGAGCGTCTGACTGACGCCGGCCGAGGCGCTCGCAAGTCGCCCCTGCGGGCGCCCGGAGCGCAGCGGCTGAGCCGACCGCAACCGGGCGAGATGCGCAGCGCGGCGGCAACTCAGCCGGCGTGGTGGGTCTCGTGCCGCGCGGCGCGTCGCCGTGCGTGAGCATGAGCACGGCCGGATGCAAGATCGCCTCGTGGATGCCGCCGCACAAAGCAGCGGGGCCGTTCCCACTGCGGGCCGCGGAGCCGGCGCCCGAGAACAACCCGTAGTTCCCCGGTACCGCAAGGCGGCCGACCGCCGATGCGCCGGCATGCTGGCGGTGCGAGGTTGGTGTGGTGAGCAGCGCGCTTCCGCTCCGCGTCGTCAACGAACCGGCCCTGAGCCTGGGCATCGTGGCGACCTCCCGCAAGCCCGCCGAGCGCCGGCTGCCGATCCATCCCGCGCACTTCGACCGCCTCGACCCCGAGCTGCGGGGACGGATCTTCCTCGAACGTGGCTACGGAGAGCGCTTCGGCGTTACCGACGCGACTCTCGCGTCGCATGTCGGCGGCCTGCGGTCACGGCAGGAGCTGCTCGACGAGTGCGATGTCGTCGTCCTCGCCAAGCCGGTGCCCGAGGACCTAGAGGAGCGGCGTCCGGGGACCGTGCTCTGGGGCTGGCCTCACTGCGTCCAGGACCATGTGCTGACCCAGCTGGCTATCGATCGCCGTCTGACGCTGATCGCCTGGGAGGCGATGAACTACTGGACCGATGAGCAGCATTACAGCCTGCACGTCTTCCACAAGAACAACGAGATTGCCGGCTACTGTGCGGTGCTGCACGCGCTGCAGTTGGTCGGCTGCACCGGCGCCTACGGGCGGCGTCTCCGGGCCGCCGTAATCAGCTTCGGCGCGACCGCTCGCGGTGCGGTGACCGCGCTCTTTGCCCTCGGTGTCCACGACGTCACCGTGCTCACGCATCGAAGCGTCCCTGCGGTCGCGGCCCCGATCGCGCCGGCGCGCCTGGTGCACTACGAGCCGGACCCGCAGCGGCCGTCGCGGCCGCTGGTCCTCAACGGCTCTCGGCGCACGCCGGTCGCCGACCTTCTCGCCGGCCACGACATCGTCGTCAACTGCATCCTGCAGGACACCGATCATCCGCTCGTCTTCGTGCATGACGTCGAGCTCGGCGCCTTCGCGCCCGGCAGCCTCATCATCGACGTCTCGTGCGACACCGGCATGGGCTTCGAGTGGGCTCGTCCGACGTCGTTCGCCGAGCCGATGTTCACCGTCGGCAGCGGCGTGCGCTACTACGCCGTCGACCACACCCCTTCGTACCTCTGGGACTCGGCGACATGGGAGATCAGCGAGGCGCTGATCCCGTTCGTGGCCACGGTCATGGCCGGCGAGGGCGCCTGGGACGCCGACCCGACGATCCGCAACGCGATCGAGATCCGCAACGGCGTGGTGCAGAACCCGAAGATCCTCTCCTACCAATCACGCGCCCCTGCATTCCCGCACGCGGCGTCATGACGGCTGGCTCGGAAGACCCCGCCCAGAGGAACTCCTTGCCCGCCACTTGTCGTACTCGTCGTGAGCCGTCCTGGGGTTGGTGACGAACCCTTCGCGAGCCCGGCCGCCCACGGGAGGAGTAGGTTGCGTCGACGTGGCGACGGAGACCGCACCGAGGCGGGCATTCGACACGGGGCGGCGGGACCGCTGGTGGGTGCCGCCGCTGGCGTCCGGCCTTGGGCTGGCCGCGTTCGGCGTCTACGCGTTCGTCGTCGCGCTGCTCGGCGACAACTACCGCTACACCGAGAACGGCGCGGATTACTTGTCGCCGTTCTACTCGCCTGACCTCTCCGGGCTCGATGTCCCGTTCTCGTCGGCGTTCCTCGTGATCTGGGTGCCGCTGGCGTTCCGGGCGACTTGTTACTACTACCGCAAGGCCTACTACCGGGCGTACTTCATGGCGCCGCCGGCGTGTGCGGTGGCATCGCCGCGAAGCAAACGCCGGTACCGCGGGGAGGCGGCAATGCCGTACATCCTCATGAACGCCCACCGGTACTTCCTGTTCCTCGCCACGGTCGTGCTCGGGTTCCTGTGGTACGACGCCATCCGGGCGTTCTTGTTCGACGGCGCGTTCGGGGTCGGGCTCGGGTCGCTGCTGCTGCTCGCCAACGCCGTCCTGCTGTCGCTGTTCACGTTCGGCTGCAACTCGGTCCGGCACCTGGTGGGCGGGAAGACGGATTGCTTCAGCTGCTCCGCCCGCGCGCGGACGCGTCACAGGCTGTGGAAACACGTGACCGTGCTGAACGGGCGGCACATGGAGTGGGCGTGGATCAGCCTCGTGTGGGTCGCACTCGCCGACCTGTACATCCGCCTCGCCTCCGCCGGTGTCTTCGACGACCCCCGGATCATCTAATGGAAAGGCACGACTACGACGTCGTCGTGATCGGCGCGGGCGGGGCGGGATTGAGAGCCGCGATCGCGGCCGCCGAGGCCGGCGCCAGAACCGCGCTCGTCTGCAAGTCGCTGCTCGGCAAGGCCCACACGGTGATGGCGGAGGGCGGGGTCGCGGCGTCGTTCGGCAACGTCGCGCCCGAGGACAACTGGCAGGTGCACTTCCAGGACACGATGTTCGGAGGCAAGTACCTCAACAACTGGCACATGGCCGAGCTGCATGCGCGTGAGGCGCCCGACCGCGTGGTGGAGCTCGAGCAGTGGGGCGGGGTGTTCGACCGCACGCCCGACCGGAAGATGTCGCAGCGCGCGTTCGGCGGGCACACGTACAAGCGGCTCGTCCACATCGGCGACCGCACCGGCCTCGAGCTGATCCGCACGCTGCAGGACAAAGCCGTGCACTCGGGCATCGACGTGTTCATGGAGTGCACGATCACGCGGTTGCTCAAGGACGGCGACCGCGTCTGCGGCGCGTTCGGCTACTGGCGCACGACCGGAGTGTTCGTGACCTTCGCGGCCAAGGCCCTCGTGCTCGCCACGGGCGGCGCCGGGCGCTGCTGGCGGATCACCTCGAACTCGTGGGAGTGCACCGGCGACGGCCACGCCCTCGCCTACGAGGCCGGCGCCGAGCTGATCGACATGGAGTTCGTGCAGTTCCATCCAACCGGGATGGTGTGGCCGCCGGGGGTGGTCGGGCTGCTCGTCACCGAGGCCGTGCGCGGCGAGGGCGGCATCCTGCGCAATGCGACCGGCGAGCGGTTCATGGAGCGCTACGACGCCAAGCGGATGGAGCTCTCGACGCGCGACGTCGTCGCGCGCGCGATCTACACCGAGGTCAAGGAGCGGCGTGGAACCCCGCACGGCGGCGTCTTCCTCGACGTCTCGCACCTCGGCGGGGACGAGGTGCGCACGAAGCTGCCGAGCATGTACGACCAGTTCATCGAGCTCGCGGGCGTCGACATCACACGTGAGGCGATGGAGGTCGGCCCGACCTGCCACTACGCGATGGGCGGGATCCGGGTCGACGCTGAGACCGGTAAGAGCACGGTCGAGGGCCTGTTCGCCGCCGGCGAGTGCTCGGGCGGGATGAACGGCGCCAACCGGCTCGGCGGCAACTCGCTCTCGGACCTGCTCGTGTTCGGCAAGCGCACGGGTGAGAGCGCCGCCGGGTACGCCGCCGGCTCAACCAGCCCGCGTATCGATGAGGCGCAGACCGCCGCGGCCGCCGCGAAGATGACCAATTTCCTGAGCGGCCCGGGGGGCGAGGACCCGTACCTGCTCCACGAGGAGCTGAAGACCGTGATGCAGGAGGACGCGGGGATCTATCGCGACGAGGCCGGACTCGAAGCGGCGCTCATCCGGATCGCGGACCTGAGGGAGCGCGCCGACCACGTCCGCGCGCCGTCCGGCAGCGCGGCCTACAACCCGGGCTGGAACCTCTGCCGTGACCTGCGCAACATGCTGATCGTGTCCGAGGCCGTCACGCGGGCCGCGCTGATGCGCCATGAGAGTCGCGGCGCCCACAGCCGGCTCGACTTCCCCGAGTACGACGACTACTGGAGCGAGCACAACATCGTGGTGCAACGCACAGGGGACCGCATGGCGGTCGAGCCGCGCCCTGTCGTCACGGCGGAAGCGCTCGCCCCGCTGGTCGACGCGCGCATGGAGGCCGAACGCGCATGAGCACGCGCACGGTGAGCCTGTGGCGCGGCGACGCCGATGGCGGCGAGCTCGTCGACTACGACGTGGAGGCCGAGTCCGGCATGGTGGTGCTGGACGCCGTGCTCGAGATCCAGCGCAGCCAGGCGCCGGAACTCGCCGTGCGCTGGAACTGCAAGGCCGCGAAGTGCGGGTCGTGCAGCGCCGAGATCAACGGCCGGCCGAGCCTGATGTGCAAGACGCGGCTCGACCACCTGCCGGACGACGCGCCGGTCCGCGTCGAACCGCTGCATGCCTTCCCGGTGATCCGCGACCTGGTGACCGACGTGAGTTGGAACTACGAGGTCAACAAGTGGATCCCGCCGTTCGCGCCCGACCCCGACGCCGAGTGGCTGATCGGGCAGGAGGACGTCGATCGCATGAGCGAGTTCCGCAAGTGCATCGAGTGCTTCCTGTGCCAGGACGTGTGCCACATCCTGCGCGACCACAGCATGCACTCGCGCTACGCCGGCCCGCGCTTCCTGGTGCGGATCGCCAGCCTCGAGATGCATCCGCTCGACACGCTCGACCGGCTTGACATGACCGTCGACGAGGCTGGCCTCGGGCTGTGCAACATCACCAAGTGCTGCAGCGAGGTGTGCCCCGAGGGCATCCACATCACCGACAACGCGATCATCCCGCTCAAGGAGCGCGTCGTCGACCGGCGCTACGACCCGCTGCTGCGGCTGCTGCGCCGGTTTCGGTAATTGACCGCACCAGGTGTTCCGCATTGCACTGATGTGCGCGGAGCCCCGCCGTGGGACCTTCCGCTCATGAACAAAACAGAGTTGGCCCGCGCACTCGTGACCGAGGGTGCCGTCGAGAACCAGGCGGATGCCGAGGTCGTGCTCGACGTCCTGGCCTCGGCGATCTGGCATTCACTCGAGCACTACGAAGAGCTCGACTGGCCGGGGGTCGGGCAGTTCGGCGTCGCGCCCGCGCCGCGGCGGCGGAGGACCGTGACCTTCAGGCCGGCGAGCGAGCTCTACGTCGCTGTCAACCGGCATCACACCGAGGTCTGAAGCATTGTGGAGCTCACCCCACCCGATGACATAGAGCGGACGCCGGCGCAGGGGTTCCAGTCCGAAAGCGCCGAGCATGTTCCCGAACGGACGGAGACGCTGCTCCCCGCGGCCGCCTGCCAGCACGAGGACGACGAGCTCGTCGAGCGGGCCGAAGCCCGCTCGACTCTCGACATCCGTCGCTAGGAGGCGGGCTGGGGCTCGGGCTCGCGGAGCCCGGGGCCGCCGGGGCCCGTGGGCGGCTCGTCGGGCCGCTCGATGTGCAGCGGCGGGAAGATCTTGTCCAGCCAGGACGGGATCCACCACATCGCCGGGCCGGCGATGTGCATCACCGCGGGCAGCAGCAGGAGCCAGATGATGAACGCGTCGATGAAGATTGCGGCGCCGAAGCCGACGCCCAGCATCGCCAGCGCTCGCTGGTTGCCGATCGCGAACGCACCGAAGACGGCGATCATGATGATGGCCGCCGCGGTGACCACACGGCCGGTCATGGCCAAGCCGTGCCGCACGGCGTAGCGCGCATCGCGCGTGTGCACCCACTCCTCGTGCATGCGGGACACGAGGAACACCTCGTAGTCCATCGACAAGCCGAAGACGACGGCGAAGACCATGATCGGGAGGAACGACTCGATCGGGCCCGTCGCGTCTCCGAACAGGCCGGCCAGGTGGCCGTCCTGGAAGATCAGCGTGACCACGCCGAAGGCGCCGAGGATCGACAGCAGGTTGAACACGCCGGCCCCGATCGGCACGAGGATCGACCGGAAGACGACCATCGGCAGCAGCAGCGAGAGCCCGACGACGACGCCGATGAACAGCGGGAGCTTGTCCCGGATCGTCTGCGAGAAGTCGAGGTTCGTCGCGCTGGCGCCGCCGATCGACACCCGCGCGCCCGTCGATGCCTCGATCGGCGGCAGGGTCGTGTTGCGTGCGGCTCTTGACCGTCTCGTCGGTCGTCTCGTTCTGCGGCGTCGTGGGGCACTGGCCGAGACGGCCTGGGGCGATGGACAGGTCCGGTCGGAGCACCCGGCACTCGCGGCGCCCGCGACCGCGATCGCGCTGACGGCCGCCACGGTCGCCATCGCTCTCACCGGCCGGCTGAGCCGGGCGATCGAGGTGTGGACCGCAGGCGTCGAGGAGGCGAGGGCGCGGAGCTCGATGCTCCTGTACTCCAACTCGCTCGGCCTCCGCGCATCGGCCCGGGAGTGGAGCGGCGATCTCGGCGGTGCCGAGGCGGACGCCGTCGCGGCGCTGGCGTTGCTGCCCGCCGACGATCCCATCGTCCTTCCGGCCGTGCGGTCCGCCCTCACCGACGTCTACATCGAGCGCGGCGCGCTCGAGACCGCGGTGACGTTGCTGCGCGACGCGTGGCCGCCCGGCGAGCTGCCGCATACGCTCAGCGTCAGCCAGGCGCTGGCCTCCCGCGGTCGGCTCGCGCTACGCATGGGCGATGCGCGCGCGGCGCTCGCCGATCTCGAGGAGGCACGTCGGCGAGCGCTGGCGATCGCCTACGTGAACCCGATGGCCCTCATGTGGCGCAGCTACGCGGCGCTCGCCGCGGCCCGCCTCGGCGAGCGCGACCGCGCGCTGGCGCTCATCGCTGAGGAGCTCGAGATCGCGCGGCGGTTTGGCGCTCCCGAGCCGATCGGCGACGCCCTCCGCGTATGTGCGCTCGTCGACGCCGGCCCGGACATGGTCGACCTGACCCGAGACGCCGTGGACGTGCTTGCGGGATCCGAGCTCCGCGTGGCCCACGCGCGGGCGCTGATCGATCTCGGCGCCGCGCTCCGGCGCCGAGGCCATCGCCGCGAGGCCCGGCTATCGCTTCTCGAAGGCCTCGACCTCGCGAACCGATGCGGATCAGTGCTCGAGACCGATCGGGCGATGGACGAGCTGCGCGCCCCCGGAGCCCGTCCGCGCCGCCCGGCACTCCGCGGCGTCGACGCGCTCTCGGCGCAGGAACGCCGCGTCGTGGCCCTGGCGTCAGAAGGGCTGAGCAACCGCGAGATCGCCGAAGCGCTGTTCCTCACCCGCCGCACGGTCGAGATGCATTTCACGGGCGCCTACCGCAAGCTCGACGTATCGGGTCGGGAGGAGCTGCCGGCGGCTCTGGCGGCATCGGCCTAGGCGGCTTGCCCGACGACCGGCGTGCGCAGGCGGCAGCAAGCTGGCCGGTTTCCGCTAGCGCTTTGCGCCCTTCTTCAGGTTGCACGTGCGACACAGCAACTGCAAGTTCGAGAGCTCGTTGGACCCGCCGTGTTTGACCGGGTAGATGTGGTCGACGTGCAACTGCCCCGATGCGCCGCATCGAGCGCAGCGAGCACCGTACATCTGTCCGAGCTGCAGGATGTCGTTGCAAGAGATGTAGCGCCCCCTGCGTTGTTGGTGCCCGGGCCGTGTCTCGCGGGCGGTAGCGGAGAACAGCCTCAAGTTCGTCCAGGGCGCGCTCGCACTCCTCAATTCGCTTCAGGTGGGTCGCCCTCTGAGTCTCTCGCTTCTCGGGAGTGGGCGATCGGGGGAGTGGTGCGGGTGAGTTCGTTGCAGAGCGGCGCTACGGCCGAGAAGCCAAGAGCCGCGGGGATCCACGGTGGGGAACATGAGGGGAACATCGTCCTGCTGAAACGCCGCAAAATGCGCACATCGCAGCATCGAAGCGCTCGCAGGAAGTCCCTGGAAATGACCCGATTCCGACGCGTCTGAACCTCAATGGTAAGGAAGGGGTCGCCGGTTCGAGTCCGGCAGAGGGCTTTGGATGAAATCCCTGCAAATGTCGGATCCGGATTGCAGTGTGTTGACCGGCGACCACTTCCTGTCGGCTGAGCCTGCGCCTGGACATCAAAAGAGGCCCGCGAGTGCGGGCCTCTCGGCGTGACTCTCGACGTCCCTTCAGGCGCGTGAGACGCGCACCCAGGGCTGCAGGGCGACCCATTCCGGCACCTCGATCTCGCGCTTGAGGATCTTCCCGGTCGGACCCTTGGGCAGCTCGTCCACGAACCAGACGACCCGCGGGTACTTATAGGCCGCGACGTGCTGCTTCATGAAGTCGCGCAGCTCGTCGGGACTCGCGTCGGCACCGTGCTTGAGCGCCACGACGGCGGCCACCTCCTCGCCGAGCGATTCGTGCGGGACGCCGATCACCGCCCCCTCGCGCACGGCGGGGTGCTCGTAGA
>CAVUFC010000016.1:0-62661 GCA_963740605.1 uncultured Solirubrobacteraceae bacterium
GCCTAGCGGCCGGCAGCTCGGCTCAGGCGCCGAGGCCGCTGCCGCCGCCGCGCATGCGGTGGGCGATCTCGATGGCGTCCTGCCGCGAGCGAGCCCCAAGCTTGCGCATGAGGTTCTTGATGTGGGACCGGACGGTCTCAGTCGAGAGCACGAGCGCGTCGGCGATCTCGTCGGTCGTGCGGCCCTCGAAGAGCAGGTCGATGACCTCCCACTCACGTGGCGTGAGCGGGCTCTTGACCGGGCGCATGCCGGTGGTCGGCTCCGGGACTCGGCGAAGTTCCTCGATGAGCTGCATCGAGAGGCGACGAGAGATCGCCGCCTGTCCCTCGCGAGCGCCCTCGAGGGCCTGCGGCAGAATCTCGACGTCGAGATCCTTCGAGAGGTAGCCGACCGCGCCGGCGCGCAGGCCGACGAAGCCCATCTCTTCCTCGTCGGAGCTGGTGAGCATTACGACAAGCTGATCCGGGATCTCCGCGAGGATCCTCCGCGTCGCGGCGATGCCGTCGAGCTCTGGCATCACGACGTCCATGAGCACCACGTCCGGCTGGTAGAAGAGCGCCAGCTCAACGGCCTGGTGGCCGTTGTGAGCCTCAGCGACCACGATGATGCCCGCGCGCTGCAGCGACTCCTTGATCATCCGCCGGGCAAACGGGTCGTCGTCCGCGACGATGACCCGCATGGGGTCGTCGTCGCTCCGGTTGCTTTTCAAGTCCGATTGGGTGTCTTTGCCGACCATGGCAGGCTCCGATCGCTCCGTGACGCCTTAGGGAAAAGGTAGCCGACGGCGTTGCCGAAGGAAAGCTTCGGGCCACCATCATGCCCTTGTAATCGGCATTTCGTGGGTGAGAGATCTCACCCTGGACGAAAGTTGGGGTTCTCCCCCATGTGGGGAGACGGCCCCCTACCTCCGGTCAGCAATACGCCTCCGCCGCCGCGGGGATTTCACCTTCGCTAAGCGCCCGACTCGGCACATGCTGGGAGCGTGCTTGATCCGGATGATCCAGTCACCTTGCGGCGCATCAGCGATCTGCGGAGCGCCCAGCCCACGGATGAGACGCTAAAGGCCCTCCTGGCCACGCTGAGCACGAAGCTCGAGCTCTGCGGGCGTCTGCCGTTTCTGGCCTATCAGGCCGACCAGGAGGGATTCAAGGATGTAGCTGCGGCCTTCCGCAGCCTCGCAGCCGGTGAGCGGCGTCAGCTCGAGGAGCTCCTTTCGAGCTTGAGGTATCACCTCGACCACACCACTCCCACGATCGCGTCGGAGCAGACGCCGTGACGAGGGTCCTGATCGTGGCGGACGGCGGAGTCGAGATGGCGAGCCTCACGGCTGCCGTCGGGATCCTGCCGCGTTCTGAACTCGTCCGGCACGCCAGTGGCCGGGCGCCGGTGTCGCAGCTTGTGGCGGCCCACCAGCCGTCGCTCGTGCTCATCGGTGAGTTGAGCCCGCTCAGCCTCACGGTCGAGCGGCTTAAGGAAGTCAGGGCGGCCGCCCCTGACGCGGCCGTCGTGGTCATGGCGGCCGAGACCGGTTCCCGATGGCTGGCCTCTGCGCTCCGCGCAGGCGCCACTGCAGTCCTCCCTGGCGGGCTGGGCCCCAGTGCCCTGGTCGCCGTGCTGCAGGACGTCCTGTCCACTACCGGCCGCGACGCGAGCTCGCTCGCGCTCGCCGCCTGAGCAGCACCTGATCGACCCACGGAAGGAAGACCCGAGATGCGAGTTCTGATCATCGTCGACAACGCCCTCACCGCCGAAGGAATCCGGCTCGAGCTGCGTTACGCCCCCACCTGCCAGATCCTCGGCTACGTCAACGGCCGCAGCCCGTGCGCCATGACGATCGCCGACGCGAACCCCGACGTGGTGATCGTCGATGACATGGCCGATGAAGCGGCCACCCTGGGCCGGATCACCGAGGTGCGCGCTGCTGCGCCCGACGCAAAGATTGTCCTGCTGACGATGCGGATGGAGCCGCAGTGGCTGTCAGAGGCGACCGGAGCCGGCATCGATGCCGCAGTCTCCAAGTCGGCATCGCACGCGACGGTCGGCGTCCTCATCCGCGAGGTGGCGAACGGCAACGTCTTCAGCGCTTTCGCCCGCACGCCCGCCAAGACGCGCGACACCTCGCAGGTCCCCGAGTTGACGACACGTGAGCTCGAGATCTTGCAGTGGGTCGCCGCTGGCGCCTCGAACGGCAAGATCGCCGGCGAGCTCTGGGTGACGGAGCAGACGGTCAAGTTCCACCTCTCGAACATCTACCGGAAGCTCGGCGTCGCCAACCGGACGCAGGCCAGCCACTTCGCTTACCACAACGGCCTCCTCGAGGCTCCCTCCCCGACGTCGCGCACGGCCGCCCCTCTCGCCGTCGCCGCGTGAACGACCACGGATGACCCGAACGAAACACATGGAAGGCCAGACACCAATGATCGATGCAGTTAGAGCGCGCGCCGATGAGCTCGGGACGAGCCGTCCGACGGGCTGCTTCCGCACGCTCACAAGCCTCGACGACGGGCCTGCCAGCGAACGCCGCGTCGTCGTCCAGGCGATCGCGCGAGCCAAGGCGGGCGACCAGGAGGCCGTCCGGTACCTCTACATGCGCTACGCGGACAACGTCTACGGCTACGTCCGCAGCATCGTCAAGGACCACCACGAGGCCGAGGACGTTACGCAGCACGTCTTCGCCAAGCTGATGACCGCGCTGCCGAAGTACGAGGCGCGCGAGGTCCCGTTCGCGGCCTGGATCCTGCGCGTGGCGCGGAACGTGGCCGTCGACCACATGCGCCAGCGCCGCGCGGTCCCCTGCGAGGAGGTCCGCGAGCTGGACGACCGTCGCGACGACGGCACCGACGCGCAGCAGACGTCGCTGTCGCTGCGCGAGGCGCTCGAGGAGCTCCCCGAGGACCAGCGCGAGGTCCTGGTGCTCCGGCACGTCGTCGGCCTGAGCCCCGGTGAGATCGCCGGCCGCCTGCACAAGACCGAACCGTCCGTCCACGGCCTTCACCACCGTGGACGAGGCGCCCTCCGTTCAACCCTGGCGGAGCGCGACTGCGCGCCGGCCGTGCGACCGAAGGTGGCCGCGTGATGACCGCAACGCCTGCCCTCGCGGCCCGTGTGCCGCTGCTCAAGCTCGACCCCGCCGATCCCGAGCTGCTCGAGGAGCTGCTGGAGGTCGTCGCGAACGTTGCCGCGAACGCCGCGTTCACGCTCGGCAGCGAGCTGGAAGCGTTCGAGGACGAGTTCGCCGCCTACTGCGAGACCGATTACGCGCTCGGCGTCTCCTCGGGCACCGAGGCACTCGTGCTCGCCCTGCGGGCGCTCGAGATCGGCCCCGGCGACGAGGTGATCGTCCCGGCGAACTCGTTCATCGCGACGGCGGAGGCGGTCAGCCTCGTCGGCGCCACGCCGCGCCTCGTCGACGTCGACCCGAGCACGCATCTGCTGACCGCCGAGGCGGTCGAGCGTGCCATCGGCCCGCGCACGCGCTGTGTGATCCCGGTCCACCTGATGGGCTCGACCGTCGACATGGCCCCGATCGTGGACGTCGTGCGGCGCGCCGGCGTGTACCTGATCGAGGACTGCGCGCAGGCACATGGCGCCCGCTACCTGGGGCAGCGCGTCGGCACGTTCGGCGACCTCGGCTGTTTCTCGTTCTACCCGACCAAGAACCTCGGCGCGTGGGGGGACGGCGGCGCCGTGATCACCGGCGACGAGCGTCTGGCCGACCGCGTCCGGCTGCTCCGGTCGCACGGCGAGGGCCCGCGGTACCACCACAGCGTCGTCGGCACGACGGCGCGCCTCGACGCGCTGCAGGCCGCGCTGCTGCGGGTCAAGCTCCAGCGCCTCGAGGACTGGAACGAGGACCGGCGTCGCGTCGGCGCCGCCCTGCAGGCCCGCCTCGAGGGCACGAGCCTGGAGCTCCCGGCCGCGTCGTCGGACGCCGGTGACCACGTCTACCACCTGTTCGTCGCACGGACGGAGCGCCGCGACGAGCTGCGCGCGTTTCTCGACGAGCGGGGCATCGCCACCGGCGTCCACTATCCGATTCCGATCCACCGCACGGGGGCGTACGCCGACCTGGGCCACGGGGAGGGAAGCCTGCCGGTGACCGAGCGGCTCGCCGAGCAGATCATCACCTTGCCGCTGTTCCCATCGATGACCCCCCAGGAAATCGAGCGCGTCGTCAGCGCCGTCAAGGACTTCGACATGGAGGCCTCATGACCGTCAGGAAGCACGTGTCGGGGCGCCGGTTTGCGCCCACGCCCCTCGAGCCACGGAAGCCGCTCCGCATCGCCGTCGTTGGCTACGGATACTGGGGACCGAATCTCGTCCGCAACGTGATCGAGCGCCCAGAGCTCGAACTCGCCGCGCTCTGCGAGCGCGACGAGAGCCGCGCCGCGGCGTTCCGCGAGCGCGTGCCGGACGTCCCGGTCCGTACGGACTTCGACGACATCCTCGAAGACGAGACGATCGATGCGGTCCTGGTGGCCACTCCGCCGCGGACGCATCACGCGATCGCGAGCGCCGCGCTCCAGGCCGACAAGCACGTGCTGGTCGAGAAGCCGCTGGCGCGGACCGTGGCCGAGGCCACCGACCTCGTGTCGCTCGCCGACGAGCGTGGGCTGGTGCTGATGCCGGGCCACACGTTCCTCTACAGCCCGCCGGTCAACAAGGTCCGCGAGCTGATGGAGCAGGGCGCGCTGGGCGAGGTGTACTTCGTCACGTCCTCGCGCATGAACCTGGGCAAGTACCAGCCGGACGGCGTCATCTGCGACCTCGCGCCGCACGACGTGTCGATCCTGCTCTACCTGCTCGACCAGCCCGTCACGCAGGTGAGCGCGTCGGCGCGGAGCATCTTCCGCGAACACAACCCCGAGGTGGCGTTCCTGACGCTGACGTTCGCGAGCGGCGTGACGGCGAACGTGCAGATCTCGTGGCTGGCGCCCCGCAAGGTCCGCGAGATGGTCTTCGTCGGCAGCAAGCGCATGGTCCAGTACGACGACACGGCCGCCGACGAGTCGATCCGCGTCTTCGACCGGGGCATCGAGTACGAAGCGCCGGCGAACTTCGGCGAGTTCCAGCTCAGCTACCGCAGCGGCGACATCATCGTCCCGCGGGTGGAGGCGGCCGAGCCGCTCAGCCTCGAGCTGCAGGACTTCGCCCGCGCGATCCGCACGAGCGTGGTGCCTCGCTCGCACGCGCAGCTCGGCCTGGAGACCGTCGCGGTCATCGAGGCCGCCGAGACCTCGCTGCACCTCAACGGTGAGCCGGTCGTGCTCCAACCGTCGTTCGAGCGCGCCGCGGCCTGAACAACGGATAAAGGAATTTCGAAGGGGCGCGGTCAAACCGCGCCCCTTCGTGCCGTTGTTAGACGTGGAGATCGCGAAAGCACTTATTCTGGCCGGACGCACGGCCCACGATCGGCCATGGCCCAGCGTCAAGTCCGGACCGAAGCAGCTCGTCCCGGTCGCGAACACGCCGATCCTCTTCCACAACCTCGAGTCCCTGCGCAGCGCGGGCATGCTCGAAGCGACGATCGCCGTCGAGCCGGACAGCGCGCAGGCCATCATGGCCGCCGTCGGCGACGGCTCGGCCTGGAACCTGATCGTCCGCTACGTGCAGTGGGAGCCTGCGAGCGGGATGGGCGGTGCCCTGTGCGCCGGCCGCGAGTTCCTGGCCGGCGAGCCGGTGCTGGTGGCGCCGGCGGACGCGCTGCACCGCGAGCAGATGCACCCCTTCATCGCCGCGTTCGCGCGCGAGCGGCTCGACGCCATGGCGCTCACGCCTGCGGGTGCCCCGTGCGACCGCAAGGGCAAGCCGGTGCCCGCGGGCTACCTGCTCAGCAGCACGGCGCTGTCGCTGCTCATGCACCGCCCCCGCCTGGGCAGCGACCCGCTGGCCGGCGTCCGCCGCCACGGCGGCGCCGTCGTCGTGCAGGAGATCGACGGCTGCCTGCCGTGCCACGGCGACCAGAACGCGCTGCTCGACGGCAACCGCCGCATGCTCGAGGGCCTGCGCCGTGCCGTCGACCCCGCGGCCTACTCGACAGCGGAGTTCCAGGGCCCCGTGACGGTCCACCCGACCGCGCGGATCGATCACACCCTGATCCGCGGCCCCGCGATCATCGGACCGGGGGCGCGCCTGTCGCACGCCTATGTCGGCCCGTACACGTCGATCGGGGCCAACGTGACGATTGACGGCTCGCAGATCGAGCACTCGATTGTCCTCGACGGTGCCCAGCTGCTGCATCTCTCCACCCGCCTCGAGACCAGCGTCATCGGCCGCGGCGCGGCGATCAAGCGCTCGTTCAACGTGCCGACGGCGATGCGGCTGTCGATCGGCGACGGCGCCGAGGTCACCATCAGCTGACACGAAGAGAGGGCCGGCCCGCGCATCGCGGGCCGGCCCTTTCGTATGGGCGCGCCGTGTCGCTAGAGCCGGACGACGCGGCCGGCCGTGCGGCCGCTGGTGACGCCGCGGAAGTCGGCTACCAGCCGGGCCTCGGCGAGTACGAGCTCGAGGTCGAGCTCGGGGTGCACGGTGACGATCGCGACGAGGTCGGCGTCGAGCACCTCGTCGAGCGGCTGCGAGGCCAGGCCCATGCCGGACAGCTCGGGGACGTACGAGTCGTGATAGACCAGCTCGGCCCCGAGCTCGCCGAGCAGGCGCATGATCTTGATCGCCGGCGACTCGCGGACGTCGCCCACGCCGCCCTTGTAGGAGACGCCGAGGATCGCGATGCGCGACCCGCGAACCGGCTTGCGGTCGTCGTTGAGGGCGCGACTGATCTTCTCCACGCAGAAGTGCGGCATCTCGGCGTTGACCTCGCCCGCCAGCTCGATGAACGCGGTCTTGGAGTCGTACTCACGCGCCTTCCAGGCCAGGTAGAACGGGTCGACCGGCAGGCAATGGCCGCCCATGCCGGGACCCGGCTTGAACGACATGAAGCCGTACGGCTTCGTCGCGGCCGCCGCGACGACCTCCCAGACGTCGATGCTCATGCGGTCGCAGAGGATCGCGATCTCGTTGACGAGCGCGATGTTGACCGAGCGGAAGATGTTCTCGAGCAGCTTCGTCGAGCTCGGCGACCTCCGGCGACGACACAGGCACCACCGCGTCGCAGACGGTGCGGTAGAGCGCTGTGGCGCGCTCGAGGCATTCCGGCGTCAGGCCGCCGACGACCTTGGGCGTGGTGCGCAGCGTGAAGTCGGTGCGGCCGGGATCGATGCGCTCGGGCGAGAACGCGAGGTTGAACGACCGGCCCGCATGCAGGCCGGACTCCTCGAGCAGCGGCGCGAGGCGGTCGCGCGTGGTGCCGGGGTAGGTGGTCGACTCGAGGACGACGAGCTGACCCTCGCGCAGGACGCCGGCGAGCGCGGCACCGGCCGAAAGCAGCGGCTGCAGGTCGGGCTCGCGGTTCTCGTTGAGCGGCGTCGGCACGGCGATGATCACCGCGTCGACGTCGGCGAGCCGCGCGTAGCTGGTCGTCGCCGTCAGCCGCTCGCGCACGTCGGCGAGCCGGGCAGACGGGATGTCCTCGATGTAGCTCTCCGAGCGCCCGATCGCCGCGACCTTGGACGGGTCGACGTCGAGCGCGACGACGTCGTGGCCTGCCTCGGCGAACTCGACCGCGAGCGGCAAGCCCACGTAGCCGAGCCCGATGATGCCGACGCGCGCGTCGGTTGTTGCCAGATCCATGTGCGTCTGTGCCTTCCTGTGTCGTGGACGCCTCCCCCATAAACGCGCGCGCACGAACGCGTTTTCCGCCGTCGGAGCCACGGAGCAAAACTGGACCTTTGACCAGAGCCGTGCCCGGCGCTCCCGACGATGATCGGTCCTTGAGGCACGGCCTGCTCATCACCCTTGCTCTGCTTGTCGTCGCCCTCGGGCCGGCGGCCGGCAGCGCGGCCGCGGCGTGCGGCAACCCGGTCTCGTGCGAGAACGCGCTCCCGGGCTCGCCAGCCGAGCAGCTGGCAGGTCAGCGGCGCGGGCGACTCGACGATCGTCGGCTATGCGACGCAGATGAGCGTCAACAAGGGCCAGACGATCCGCTTCAAGATCAAGTCGACCGCGAGCGCCTACCACATCGACATCTACCGGGTGGGCTACTACCAGGGCAACGGCGCGCGGTTGCAGGCGTCCAACATCCGGCCCGGCGTCACGCTGCCGCAGAGCCAGCCGGCCTGCCTCGCGGACGGATCGACCGGGCTGATCGATTGCGGCAACTGGGCCGTCTCGGCGCAGTGGACGGTGCCGCCGACCGTGGTCTCGGGCGTGTACATCGCGCGCCTCGTGCGCGACGACACGGGCGGCGCGAGCCAGATCCCGTTCGTGGTGCGCGACGACGCACGCGCGTCGGACATGCTGATCAAGACGTCCGACACGACGTGGCAGGCGTACAACCTGTACGGCGGCAACAGCCTCTACAAGTGCACGGTCTCATGCCCGCCCGGGAACCCGAGCGCTTACAAGGGCGCCTTCGCGGTCTCCTACAACCGGCCGTTCGACGGCACGGTGGAGGGCGACGGAGGGCGCTCGTTCCTGTTCTACGCCGAGTACCAGATGATCCGCTTCGTCGAGCGCAACGGCTACGACGTCAGCTACACCAGCCAGGCCGACGTCGACGCCGACGCCGCCGCGCTCCGCAACCACAAGCTGATCGTCTCCAGCGGTCACGACGAGTACTGGTCGGCCGGCGAAAGGGCCAACGTCGAGGCCGCGCGCGACGCCGGGGTCAACCTGGCGTTCTTCAGCGGCAACGAGGTGTTCTGGAAGACGCGCTGGGCAGCGAGCTCCACCGACGGGGCGACGCCCCGCCGCACGCTGATCACCTACAAGGACACCCACTTCGACGCCCCGACCGATCCGCTGGCCTGGACCGGCACCTGGCGCGACCCGCGCTTCGCGCGGCCCGGCCAGGGGACACCGCCGGAGAACTCGCTCACGGGCCAGCTATTCGTCGTCAACGCCGGCACGTCCGACATCACGGTGCCCGGCCAGTACCGCAACCTGCGGGTGTGGCGCAACACGGCGGTCGCGAACCTGTCGCCGACCGGGTCGCTGACGCTCGCGCCCGGTGGCGACACGCTCGGTTACGAGTGGGACCTCGACGTCGACAACGGCTTCCGGCCCGCGGGCGCGTTCCGGCTCTCGTCGACCACCGTCAGCGGCCTCGAGTCGTTCTACGACTATGGCTCGGGCGTCGATCGCCCGACCACGCAGACGCACAACCTCATGATGTACCGGGCGCCGAGCGGCGCGCTCGTATTCGGGGCCGGCACGGTGCAATGGGCGTGGGGCCTGGACACCAGCAGCGGCTGGCTCGGGGGCGCGCCCTCACCGGCCGGCGCCAACCCCGACCCGACGATGCAGCAGGCGACCGTGAACTTGTTCGCCGACATGGGCCAGCAGCCGGACACGTTGATGGCCGGCCTCACCGCGACCTCGAAGTCCACCGACACGGTGGCTCCCACCGCCACGATCGCCTCGCCGGCGGCCGGGGCCGCGATCACGGACGGGACACGCGTCACCGTCAGCGGCACCGCGACCGACGCCACGGGAACGGTCGCGGGGGTCGAGGTCTCCACGGACGGCGGCACGTCCTGGCACCCGGCGACCGGGACGACGTCATGGACCTACAGCTGGGTGGTGCACGGCGCGCCGCACGCGACGGTCATGGCGCGCGCCGTCGACGACAGCGGCAACCTGCAGAGCGCGCCGGCGAGCGTGACCGTGGACATCGGCTGCCCGTGCACGATGGCCGGCAACAACGTCACGCCGTGGAGCGTGGACTCCGGCGACGGGAACTCGCTCGAGATCGGCGTCCGCTTCAAGTCGGACCTCAACGGCACGATCAACGGCATCCGTTTCTACAAGGCGGCGACCAACACGGGCACGCACGTCGGCTCGCTGTGGAAGACCGACGGAACGCTGCTGGCGCGGGCCAACTTCAGTGGCGAGGCGGGCTCGGGCTGGCAGCAGGTGACGTTCCCGACACCGGTCGACATCACGGCGGGGACCACCTACATCGCGTCCTACTACGCCCCCGCGGGCCACTACTCGGAGTCCCGCTACTACTTCTACACGCCGAGCCCGGTCGGCGGGAACACGCTCGACAGCCCGCCGCTGCACGCGATCACCGCCAACGGCGGCGCCGGCAACGGCGTCTTCGCGTACGCCAGTTCCCCGACGTTCCCGGCGCTCAGCGGTGACGGGACGAACTACGGCGTCGACGTGCTGTTCACGCCGGCGCTGCCGCCTGGCCCGGTGAGCTCAGTCACGGCCACGGCCGGGCCCGGCTCGGCCACCGTCTCGTTCTCGGCCCCTGCCAGTGGCGGCGTGCCGTCGCGCTACGTCGTCACCCCGTACGTCGGGAGCACGGCGCGGCAGACAGTCACGGTCACCGGCTCGCCGCCGTCCACCAGCGTCTACGTCAACAACCTGGATCCGAGCACGTCGTACACGTTTCGCGTGCAGGCGGCGAACGCCAACGGGACCAGCGCGCTGTCGGCGCCCTCGAACGCGATCACGCCGACCGCTCCCACCGCGCCCGGCGTGGCCACCGGCCTGGTGGCGAGCCAGGGCAATGGCAAGGTGAACCTGCGCTGGAGCGAGCCGGCCGACGGCGGGCGCACGATCACGAGCTACACGGTGACCCCCTACGCGGCCGGGATCCCGCTCACCCCGACCGTCGTGAGCGGGCTCACCCGCGCCGACGACGGCGATCGTCCCCGGTCTCACGAACGGCACGGCCTACAGCTTCACGGTCCGCGCGACCAACTCCACCGGCACCGGGCCGGAGTCGGTGCCGTCGAACACGGTGACCCCCAGCCCGTCGCCCGAGTTCATCCAGCGCATGACGGTCCGCAACCCGTCTGCCGCGAGCGTGCAGATGACGCCGGCGGCGAATGTCACGCAGGGCAACCGGCTCATCGTGATGGCCGGCAGCGTGGAGCTGGACCGGCGGCTCGATCACCGGGGTCACCGACACGGCCGGGAACACGTACACCAAGGTCACGAGCATCCGCGCGTCCGACGGGACTGAGCTCAGCGTCTGGACCGCGCCGGTTACGGCGGGCGGCGGCACCAAGCCGGCGATCCGCGTGACCGCCAACGGGACCGCCGACATCGGCGCCGCGGCCGTCGAGTACGCCAACCTGTCGACCGCGGCCGACGCCGTCGACCGGTTCGTCACCGCCACCGGGACCGCCACGACCACGGGCTTCGTGAGCTCCGGGCCGACGGCGGCGGTGACCGGCGACAACTCGCTGGCGCTCGGCTTCTACGCCGACTCCGGCTTCGGCCGCTCGCTGCTCGCGGATCCGTCCTGGACCGAGCGGGTCAACGTGTCGCCGACAGACGACATGGAGTTCGTCGTGGAGGAGTCGCTGCCAAGCCGCGGCGACACGCCGAACGCCCGCGTGTCCACGAGCCTGAACACACCATGGTCGATGGCCACCGTGGTCTTCAAGACCGGCGCCGCGCAGCCGCCCGTGCTCGGCGTGTCGCCGACCAGCCTGTCGTTCTCGGGCACCGAGGGTGGGCCGAGCCCGGCCGCCAAGACGCTCGATGTGTCCAACCTCGGCGGCGGCACGCTGCCGTGGACCGCGTCGGACGATGCCCCGTGGCTCAGCGTGTCACCGGCGAGCGGCACCGGTGCCGGGACCCTGACGGTCACGCCCTCGCTGAGCGGGCTGACGGCCGGCACGTACACGGCCAACGTCACGGTCACGGCGTCCGGCGTGAGTGGGTCGCCCAAGGTGATCCCGGTGACCTTCACGGTCGCGCCGCCGTCGCCGCCGGCGCTCTCGGTCACGCCGGCGACGCTCGCCTTCTCGGCCACGACAGGTGGCACGGCCCCTGCGGCGAAGACGATCGCGGTCGACAACACCGGCGGCGGCTCGATGAGCTGGACCGCGAGCGACGGGGTGAGCTGGCTGTCCATGTCGCCCACTTCAGGCACCAACGCCGGGACGGTCACGGTGACCTCGTCGATCACGGGCCTGACGGCCGGCACCTACACGACCGACGTCACGGTCACCGCCGCCGGTGCCAGCGGTTCGCCGAAGACCGTCGCGGTGACGCTGACCGTCACCGACCCGCCCGCCTGCCCGACGCCCACGGGCCTGGTCGCCGCGTACGGGTTCGACGAGCCGAGCGGGACGACCGCGACCGACACGTCGCCGACCCACGACAACGGCACGATCAACGGCCCGCTGCGCTCGACGACCGGCCGCTTCGGCGGCGCGCTCAGCTTCGACGGCGTCAACGACCTCGTCTCGGTGCCGGACGCCAACGCGCTCGACCTCACGAACGGGATGACGCTGGAGGCGTGGGTCAACCCGACCACGGCGGACAGCGCGTGGCGCTCGGTGCTGCTCAAGGAGCGGCCGGGCAACCTCGTGTACGCGCTCTACGGCTCGTCCAACACCGGCCGCCCGAGCGTGCACGTCCAGACGCCGCTCGAGTCCGACACCCGCGGCACCGCAGCCGTGGCGGCCAACACGTGGACCCACCTGGCGGCGACCTACGACGGCACGACGCTGCGCATGTACGTCAACGGCACCCAGGTCTCGAGCAAGGCCGTGTCCGGCAGCATGGCCGCGAGCACCGGCGTGCTGAGCATCGGCGGCAACGGCATCTGGGGCGAGTGGTTCGCCGGCATGGTCGACGAGGTGCGGGTCTACAACCGCGCGCTCCCGGCGACCGAGGTGTCCAGCGACATGACGACGCCGGTCACCTGCGCCGGCCCGCCCGCGCTCGCCGTGACGCCGCCGACGCTGTCGTTCTCCGCCACCCAGGGCGGAGCGCAGCCGGCGGCCAAGACGTTCGCGGTCAGCAACACCGGCGGCGGGTCGATGAACTGGACGGCGAGCGAGGGCGTGAGCTGGCTGTCGCTGTCGCCGGGCTCGGGCACCAACGCCGGCACGGTGACGGTCACCCCGTCGATCACCGGCCTGACCGCCGGCACGTACACCACCGACGTGACGATCGCCGCTCCCGGCGCGGGCGGCACGCCGAAGACCGTCGCGGTGACGCTCACCGTGGACCCGCCGCCCCCGGTCCTCGACGTCACGCCGGCCAGCCTCTCGTTCTCCGGCACCGCGGGCGCCGCCGACCCGGCCGCCAAGACGCTGTCGATCGCCAACACCGGCGGCGAAACGCTGAACTGGACCGCGAGCGACAACGCGACCTGGATGTCGGTGGCCCCCGGCAGCGGCACGAATGCCGGCACGGTGACGGTCACCCCGTCGATCACGGGCCTGACGGCTGGCACGTACACGGCCAACGTCACGCTCTCGGCCACCGGCGCCACGGGCTCGCCGAAGGCGATCCCGGTGACGCTGACGCTCGACCCGCCGGCGACCCCGCCCGTGCTCTCCGTGACGCCGGCGAGCCTGACCTTCAACGGGACGCAGGGCGCAGCCGGCCCGGCGACCAAGAGCCTCACGGTGTCCAACGCCGGCGGCGGCACGCTGAGCTGGACGGCGGCCGACGACGTGCCCTGGCTGTCCGTCTCCCCCGCCTCGGGCACCGGGGCGGGCAGCGTCACGGTCACTCCGGACACGAGCGGGCTTACCGCCGGCACCTACAACGGGACCGTGACCGTGACGGCCGCGGGAGTCGACGGGTCCCCGAAGGCGATCCCGGTGACCCTGACGGTCGATCCACCGCCGCCGCCGACGGTCGCCGTGACGCCGGGCGCCGTGACGTTCACGGCCACGCAGGGCGCGGCCAGCCCGGCCGCCCAGACCGTCTCGGTGACCAACACGGGATCCGGGTCGCTGGACGTCAGCGCTTCCTCGAACGCCTCCTGGCTGGCTGTAACGCCCGCCACCGCCACGGCGCCCGCAACGCTGACGCTGACGCCCACGACGACCGCGCCTCGCCGCCGGCACGTACACGGCGGCCGTGACCGTGACCGCGACGACCGCGGGCGCGACCGGCTCGCCGAAGACGGTGGCGGTGACGCTCACGGTCAACCCGGCCACGACAGCCGGGCTGGTGGCGACCTGGGGCTTCGACGAGGCGAGCGGCACGACGGCGTCGACGCGACGGGGCACGGCCAGACCGGCACCCTCAGCGGGCCGGTCCGCAGCACCGCCGGACGCTTCGGCGGCGCGCTGAGCTTCGACGGCGTCAACGACTGGGTCACGGTGCCGGACAGCAACACGCTCGACCTCACGACCGCGATGACGATGGAGGCCTGGGTCGACCCGAGCGCCGTGGGCACCGCGTGGCGCACCGTGTTGCTCAAGGAACAGCCGACGTCGAACCTGATCTACGCGCTGTACGCGGGCGACGGCGGCGGGCACGCGGCGACGAACGTGTTCACGACGGCCGATCGCGGCATCACGGGCACGACCGCAACGCCGCTGAACGCCTGGACGCACCTGGCGGCCACCTACGACAAGGCCACGCTGCGCCTGTACGTCAACGGCGTGCAGGTGGCGACGCGCTCGGTCACCGGCAACATCAAGGTGTCGACCGGCGTGCTGCGGATCGGCGGCAACAACATCTGGGGCGAGTGGTTCGCCGGACTGATCGACGAGGTGCGCGTGTACAACCGGACGCTGACCGCCACCGAGATCCAGGCCGACATGACCACGCCGATCAACGCTCCCTGAAGTTCGTCCGCCAGTTCTGGCGATCCCGGCCCGTTAGTCGCTCATGTACCAGGTGTCGAACTCGGGAGCGCTCGTACGCGGGCATCGGCGGCTCCTGTCTCGCGGACGCGCCGGCTCGGCGGTTAGCAAGACCGTCATCCTGCTCGGGCTGACGAGCCTGCTCACGGACATCTCGTCCGAGATGGTGAGCACGGTCCTGCCGCTGTACCTGGTCTACATCGGCAACTTCTCGCCCCTGGCCTTCGGCATCATCGACGGCATCTACAACGGCGCGACCGCGATCGTGCGGCTGGCGAGCGGCTTCATCGGCGACCGCTGGCACCGCCACAAGGAGGTCGCAGCCGCCGGCTACGGGATCTCCGCCGTCTGCAAGCTCCTACTGATGGTGGTCGGGACAGCGGTGTCGGCGATCGGTGCCGTGGTGCTGCTCGACCGCGCCGGCAAGGGGATCCGTACCGCGCCGCGCGACGCGATGATCTCGCTGTCGACGCCGAAGGAGGAGCTCGGCGCGGCGTTCGGCGTACATCGAGCGATGGACACGACCGGCGCCATGCTCGGCCCGCTACTCGCGTTCTGCATGCTGGCCGCGGCGCCGCTCGCGTTCCACTCGATCTTCCTCGTCTCGTTCTTCCTCGCCGTCCTGGGCTTCGCCGTCCTCACGACGTTCGTGCAGCCGCGGCCGCCGGCGGGAGAGGCCGGCGAGCCCGCGCGCGCGCCGTCACTGCGCAACGCGCTCGGCCTCGTCCGGATCCCCCGCTTCCAGCGCCTGCTGATCGCGGGCGGCGTGCTGAGCCTCGCCACGGCCAGCGACGCGTTCATCTTCCTCATCGTGCAGGACCAGCTGGACCTCGGAAACTCGCTGTTCCCGCTGCTGTTCGTCGGCAGCTCGACGACCTACATGCTGCTCGCGATGCCGATGGGCCGGCTGTCGGACCGCATCGGGCGCGGACGCGTGCTGCTGGGCGGCTATGCGCTGCTGCTCGGTGTCTACCTCACGCTGCTCGCCCCGATCGGCGGCTGGATCCTGCTCGCCGCGGTGCTCGGGATGCTCGGCTGCTACTACGCCGCGACCGACGGCGTGCTCATGGCGCTCGGGAGCGCCATCGTCCCTGAGGACGTCCGCGGAAGCGGCCTGGCACTGCTCGGCACGGTGACGAGCCTCGCGCGGCTGTTCGCCTCGCTCGCATTCGGCGCCCTGTGGACGCTGTGGGGCACGGGCACGGCGATGACCTGCTTCACCGCCGCGCTCGCGGCGGCCGGCGCGCTCAGCGCCGTGCTGCTCACTCGACGGTGACGGTCTTCGCGAGGTTGCGCGGCTGGTCGACGTTGAGCCCGCGCAGCCGCGCGATCCGGTAGGCCAGCAGCTGGAGCGGGATCACGGCCAGCAACGGCTGCAGCATCCAGTCGGTCCGCGGGACCCACAGCACGTCCTGCGCCTGGGCCGCTGATGTCGTCGTCGCCCTCGGTGGCGACGGCGATCACATGCGCTCCACGCACCTTGACCTCCTGCATGTTGGACATCACCTTCTCGAGCACCGGCGACTCGGTGGCCACGCAGACCACGGGGGTGTCCTCGTCGAGTAGCGCGATCGGGCCGTGCTTCATCTCCCCGGCGGCGTAGGCGTCGGTCGCGATGTACGAGATCTCCTTGAGCTTCAGCGCGCCCTCGAGCGCCACCGGCAGGCCGACGTGCCGACCCAGGTACAGGAAGAAGTCGGAGCCGTGGTGGGCCTGCGCGATGCGCTCCACGGCCGGCTCGGTGGTGGCCAGCAGCTCGTCGATGTGGTGCGGCATGTGCTTGAGCGCGCTGACCAGCGCCTCCAGCCGCTCCGGCGCGAGCGTTCCGCGCAGCTCGGCCAGTCGCAGCGCCAACAGGTACATCGCAGAGACCTGCGCGACGAACGTCTTCGTGGCCGCGACGCTGACTTCCAGCCCTGAGCGCGTGAAGAGCACGCCGTCGGCGTCGCGCGTGGCCTGGGATCCCATGCCGTTCGTGACCGCGAGGACCGTGGCGCCGCGCTCGCGGGCCAGCCGCATCGCCGCCAGCGTGTCGGCGGTCTCGCCGGACTGCGAGATGCCGACGACAAGGTCGCTGGGCCCGATCACGGGGTTGCGGTAGCGGTACTCGCTAGCGATGTCCATCTCCACCGGGACGCGCGCCCACTCCTCGACGGCGTACCGGCCGATCAGGCCGGCGTGGTAGGAGGTGCCGCAGGCGACGACGACGAGGCGCCGGCAGGTCCGCAGGAGCTCGTCGTCGATCGCGCCGAGGTCGCCGAGGTCGACGCCGTCGCGGCGCGCCGTCCGGTCGGCGATCGTCTCCGCTACAGCCTCGGCCTGCTCGTGGATCTCCTTGAGCATGAACGTCTCGTAGCCGCCCTTCTCGGCGACTTCGGGGCTCCAGTCGACCGTGTCCACGGCGCGCTCGACCGGCGTACCGTCGGCGGTCATGAACTGCACGTCGTCGGCCGTCACGACGACGATCTCGTCGTTCTCGATCAGCTGGACCGAGCGTGTGTGGTGGAGGAAAGCGGGAATCGCCGAGCCGAGGAACTGCTCGCCCTCGCCGCGGCCAACGACGAGCGGGCACTCCTTGCGAGCAGCGACGATGACGCCGGGCTCGTCGGCCGCGACCACGACGAACGCGTAGTGGCCGCGCAGGCGCGCGTAGGCGCTGCGGACGGCCTTCGCTAGCCCGTTGGCGCCCAGGCAGCTCGAGATCAGGTGCGCGATCACCTCGGCGTCGGTCTCGGACGTGAAGACCGCCCCGGCGTCGAGGAGCTCCTGCTTGAGCTCCATGTAGTTCTCGACGATGCCGTTGACGACGACGTGGACGCGGTCGGCGGTGTCGAAATGCGGGTGCGCGTTGGCCTCCGACACCTGGCCGTGCGTGGCCCAGCGGGTGTGGCCGATGCCGGTCGTGGCCGGCGGCGCGAGGACCGCGACGCTACCCTCGCCGTCCTGAGCCTCGACGGCGTTGCGCAGCTGAGAGAGATTGCCGACGGCCCGGACGGCCTCGAGGCCGTGCTCGCCCTGGACGGTGATGCCCGCTGAGTCGTAACCCCGGTACTCGAGCTTCTCGAGCCCGGCCAGAAGGATCTCCCGGACCGGACGGTCACCAACGTAGCCGACGATCCCGCACATGGCGACCTCCTCGCTGAGATTCCCGGCGCCGCCTCGCGCGGCCGCCACTGCGATACGGAGTCTAGCGGTCGGCCGTGACCCCTCCCTGGTCAAACGGGCTGCCGCCGCGTCACCGCGACGCCAGCCCGCATGATTGCCTCAGGCGCTAATTGATGCGCGCGCCTTGGTCACCGCCGTCCGAGCCGGCGCCCTTGCCCGGCGAGTCCGACGCGAGCTTGTGGCCCGCGTACGTCGTCGGGTTCGAGCCGCCGACGAACACGGCGCCGCTCATCAGGTTGTTGCTCGTCTGGCAGCCCTGGCAACCCCCGCCGTTCGAGAAGTTGAACGACGAGTTCATCATCACGTTGTCGCGCAGGAGGCCGTTGCGACTCGGGTCGCTCGCGGTCTTCGAGTCCATGTGCACGTCGATGTTGCGCACGGTGTTGTGTACGAACTGGGTGCCGATGTGGGCGCCGAACTGGATGGCTGGCCGGTAGCCGCCCGTCCCGACGAACACGTTGTCGATGATCATCTCGTGGTCGCCGCCGTCCGGCGACATGATGTCCACGTCGCTGTCGTGGAAGTAGTTCCCCTGGACCACCGTGTTCTTCGAGCCGTACAGCTGGATCGAGTCCGTGTGCGCGTCAGCCGACGTCTGCCGGATGTTCGCGAACTCGTTGTTAACGATCCTGGTGCCGTTCGACCCGTTCAGGATGCCGTCGGCGTTACCACCCGAGAACAGGTTGTTCGACACGGTCACGCCGGACACCGAGTTGTCGTTGCGCTGCGGGAACGCGAGGCGCCCGTCGTACTGGCACGCCGACCGCGGGACATCCAAGAACGTGTCGTGGTCGAAGAGCACGTTACTGTTCGCCATCTGCCACGTGTTGACGATCGAGCAGCCGGTGAACGAGCTGTTCTGGAACGTGAGGTTCTTCACGCTCGCGCCCTGGCGGATCTCCACGCTGCCGATCTTCAGCCCGTCGAACGTCAGGTTGGCCTGGCTGCCCGTGAAGACCATCGACATGGTCGGCGTCGCGCCGGACTGCGGCTTGATCGCGACCCGCTCAGGGCCGGGCTTGGTCAGGTTCGTCTGCGTGCCGTAGGAACCCGACGCCAGGCAGATCACTGCGCCGGGGCTGGCACTCGCGAACACGCTCGAGAAGTTCGAGGGCGTCGCGTTGGTCGTGCATCCCGGCGTGGGACTCGGCGTCGGCGTGGGAGTCGGAGTCGGCGTGGGGGTCGGAGTCGGAGTCGGAGTCGGCGTGGGAGCCGGGGCCGGAGCCGGAGCCGGAGCCGGAGCCGGAGCCGGCGTCGGCGTCGGGATCGGCAGCGGCGGGATCGGGATCGGCAGCGGCGGGATCGGCTCCAGCGTCGGGGCCTTCGCCCCGACGGTCACCGTCGCAGCAGCGGTGTCGCGCTGGTGGCGGCCATTGGTGATCGTCAGCTCGATCTGCTTGACACCGCTGCGGAAGGTGGCCCGCATGACCTTCCCGCGCGCGCTCACCCTCTTCACCGCACTGACCGTGTAGCGCAGCTTGCGGCTGGCCTTCGCGGTCCGGACACCAGAGCCGTTGATCGACCAGCGATACGTACAGGGCGACCGGTCACAGCGCGACGCCGACGCGTCGAACGTCACGACCTTGCCCACCACCGGCTTGGCGGGGTCGTGGATGAACCGCGCCTTCGGGGCCGCCGAAGCGACACCCGGGACCGCCAGGCCCAGCACAACAGCAGACGACAGCAGCATGCGACGATGCACGCTGGCCTCCCTTCGGAAGTGTGTAGCCACCTGATGAGCGGAGAGCCCAGGTGGCGAAGATGTCCCTCTGAATGCAGGCCGCCGACTCCGCCAAGCCGATGGCCAGTGGGCCCCCTGCCCGCTGCTGCCGATCCCGTTCGGCAGCTCTGCCACGACGCCAGGTCCCGCCTCCCGGCGGACGCTTGGATACCACGCGAACAGCAATCGCAAACCGGCCCACTTCAAATCACGTGTCCGCGGGTCGTAAGAACAGGGCCCGTCCGCCCGTTGGTCGGTTAGCGAATGCGTGAGCCGACCCTTCTTCCTGCGTGAGTTATGGCCGTCGTTGCGGTACTGCGTGAGCTGTGGCGCTACCGGAAGGTGGTCATCGTCGGCGCGATCCTCATTGGCGCGCTGCAGTTCATATCCGTCTACCGCGTGTCGCTGGGCGTGCCGCCGAAGATCGACAGCCGCCACTACCACGTGGGCATCGCGTCAGGCGCCGTGCTGATCGACTCTCAGAGCTCGCAGACCGTGGACCTCGGTGGCGGCGAGGTGAAGGTCGATGTCGCGTCGCTCGCCGCCCGAGCGAAGCTGCTCGCCAACTTGCTCGTGACGCGGCCGCTGCGCGACGACATCGCCTCCCACGCCGGCGTGCCCACCACGCAGCTCATCACGCAGCTCTCCTCGACCACAGAGCCCGGGACCCCGCCGGCCGCCGCCGACAACGTGACCGTGCAGCCCGGCGATCCCAACGCCAACATCCTCAGCCTGCAGACCAGCGAGACGGTCCCGATCATCACGGTCAACGCCCAGGCACCGGAGGAGAAGACCGCCGCGCGCCTGGCCGAATCGACCGTCTCCACGCTGCAGGACTACCTCGACTCGATCGCCACCCGCGTGCCGGAGGACCGCAAGCTCGTGATGCGGGCGCTCGGCAAGCCGACATCGGCGACAGCGCTGCGCGGCCCGCGGAAGAGCCACGCGATCCTCATGTTCGTCGTGCTGATGGCCCTCTGGTGTGGCGCCATCCTCGCGCTGTCGGCTCTGACGAAGGCGTGGCGCTACACGGTCGCCGACGAGGCCTGGAGGCGGCGCGCCGCCTCCAGTGCCGACGTCGACAACCTCAGCTCGGAACTGCTAGCGGACCTTGAGGACGAAGCGCCCGCTTCGTACGTTCCGGCGTCGGTCGGAGAAGCTGCGGATGACGAGCTGTGGCTTCCCCCAGCGCCGGACGCGAAGTCGCGCACGGCGTGACGTCCGCATCTTCACGACCTTCGACCCAGCCTTCCTGAAGCGCAGCACACGCGGCTTCATCTGTCCCGGCCGCGCCTTGCCGTGATGCTGCGGCCGCACCCGCACAGCCAGCGCCACGAGACCTGGGGTCGACATGCGGACGCGCAGCTTGACCAGGCCCTTGCGCCGCAGCGCCTTGCGGCTCGAGAGCAGCTTGATGACCGGGCGCTTGGAGGCGCCCGCGGGAGGCTGCGCCCCTGGGGCTGACGCCAGCTGGTGGATCCGTGCGCCCTGGTCGGTCCCGTCGGTCGCGGCGCCCTTGCCGGGCGAGCCGGGAGCAAGCTCGAACCCCGCGTACGAGGCGGGGTTCGCCCCGCCCACGAACACGGCGCCGCCCATCAGGTTGTGGTCGACCGCGCAGTGCACGCAGCCGCCGCCGTTCGAGAAGTTGAACGACGAACTCATCATCACGTTGTCGCGCAAGATGCCGTCGCTGCTCGGGTCGTTGTTGTTCTTGGAGTCCATGTGCACGTCGACGCCGCGCACGGTGTTGTGGACGAACTGCGTGCCCTCGTGGGCGCCAAACTGGATCGCCGGGCGGTACTGCGGGACCGCGACGAAGACGTTGTCGGTGACGATCTCGTGATCGCCGCCGTCCGGAGCCATGATGTGCACCGAGTCGTCGTGGAAGTAGTTGCCGCTGATGACCGTGTTGCTCGAGCCGTAGAGCTGGATCGAGTCCGCGTGGGCGCGACCGTTGTCCACCTGCTTGATCCCCACGAATTCGTTGTTGAGGATCCGCGTTCCGTTCGACCCGTTCTGGATGCCGTCGCTGTCCCCGCCGGGCCCGAAGCGGCTGTTCTCGATCGTGATCCCGCTCGGCTGCGAGGTCTTCTGCGGAAGCCAGACGCGGCCCTCACCGCAGCCGTCGCATTTGTCCCAAGCCGGGTGGACGTTGTGATCGAAGAGGATGTTCGCGTTCTGCAGGTAGCCGGTGCGCAACGTTGTCTGACCCTTGACCGTCGAGTTGCGGATAACGATGTTGTGCGTCGAGCCCGTCATCTCGATCTCGCCGAACGTCAATCCGTCGAGCTCGAGGTTCGCGGCGCCGTTGAACTTCACGCGCATCGTGGCGGTCGCTCCCGGCGCCGCCTTGATCACCACGGTTCCGGGCTTCGCGGAGCCCTGGAACGACCCGTAGTCACCGCTCGCCAGCAGCAGTACGGTCCTGGCGCCGGCTGCTGAATAGGCACCCGAGAACGTGGCGGGAGTGACGGGTACGTCAACGGCCCACGAGGAAACGGGGATGAGCAGGGCGGCGGCTGTGAAGATGGTCGCCATGGCGGAGCAGCGTCTGGCTGTCGAAAGCATGCAGACCTTTCTCGCGTTGGGCAAAGGCATGTAGACGGAGGCGGCGGGCGGCCCCTGCGCTTACGCGCCGCCCGCCCAGCGATTTACGCGCCTGCGCCCATGTCAGCCATGACATCGCGCCCCGACAGCGGATGATCGTACACACGAACGTCGTCGAGTGTTCCACTGAAGTACTGACCGATGCCGGAGCCTCCGCCGATCTGCAGCGCGCCGTGGCCCGACGGGAGGGCGCCCGAGACGCGCTTGGTCGACACAAGATCGCCGTTGCGATAGATCCGCAGCGTCTTGCCGTCGTAGCTCGTCGCCACGTGCGTCCAGACGTTCGCGCTCAGCCGCGCCGCCGCGGCCACGCGAGCCTTGCGGGCGACGCGGACCTTCCACGAGCGGCCCAAGGCGGTGGGCTTTACCCAGGCCGCGACGGTCATGCCGGCCCGCAGGCGCAGCGAGCGTGACTGCGGGATCGTGACGTAGTCGCGGGCGCCGTCGAGGAACACGGCGCGGCCGGTCTTCCCGCTCGCGGTGCGACGGCCGCCGTGGAGCCGGCCGTCGTTGCCGCGACCCGACCCGTCCCGGACGACGCGGCCCTTCTCCTCGAAGCCGAACGTGGCGACGAGGTTCTCGGGCGTCTCCGACACCGGCGGCGTTGTCACCGGCGGCGTCGTCACCGGCGGCGACGTCACCGGCGGCCTGGTCACCGGCGGCGACGTGACCCGCGGGGTCGGGCTCGGGGTGGGAGTGGGAGTGGGAGTGGGAGTCGGAGTGGGAGTCGGAGTCGGAGTGGGAGTCGGAGTCGGAGTGGGAGTCGGAGTCGGAGTGGGAGTCGGAGTCGGAGTGGGAGTCGGAGTCGGATCCGGGACCGGCGGGGCGTCGGGACCGACACCGGAGCCGATGCGCGCCCCGACGTCGAGGCCGTCGGACGCGGCGCCCTTGCCCCGGGAGCCGGACGCGAGCGCGAAGCCGTCGTAGCTCGCCGGGCGCGCGCCGCCGACGTACGTCGGCATGCCGAACAGGTCGCCAAGGCCGCTGCGACGCACGACCGTCAGGAGGTTGTAGGACTCCGACTGACCGCTGCCGAACTGGCTCAGCTCGTTGACGACGTTGTCCCGCACCACGGTGCCGGACGGCGTCGTGTTGCCGGTCTTGGCCCCAAAGGCCAGGATCCCGCAGCGCTTGTTCCAGTCGCAGTCGTCCGCGCCCGAGTCGAAGAACGTGTTGTGCACGATCGCCGAACCCTGATCGCTGCCGAACTGGATGGCGCCGAGCGTGCCGTTGCCGACCGCCTGGACGCAGACGTTGTCCTCGAACACCTCGTGGTCGGTCCCATCCGGCCCCATGACGCAATTCGAGACGTCGTGGAAGTAGTTGCCGCGGATCACGGTGTTCTTCGAGCCGTAGAGCTGGATCGAGTCGGCGTGAGCGTTGCCACCGTCGATCTGCTTGATGCCGACGAACTCGTTGTTGAGGATCCGGGTGCCGTTAGACCCGTTCTGGATGCCGTCGCTGTCCCCGCCGGGGCCGAAGCGGCTGTTCTGGATCGTGATCCCCGACGGCGCGCTCGTGCGCTGCGGCAGGAACACACGCCCTTCGCCGCACCCGTCGCACTTGTTCCACGACGGGTGGATGTTGTGGTCGAACAGGATGTTTGCGTTCGCAAGCTCGCCCGTCCGGAACGTGGTCTGCCCGGCGATCGTCGAGTTGCGCACGGTGATGCCGTGCGTCGTACCCGCCATCTCGATCTCGCCGAAGCGGAGCCCGTCGAACGTGAGGTTCGCGGCCGAGGTGAGCTGCAGGTTCATGTTCACGGCGGCGCCCGCCGCCGCCGTGATCGTGACCTGACCGGACTTCGCGGCACCCCGGAAGGTGCCGTAGGAGCCGGCCGCGAGGACGAGCGTGTCGCCCGACTTCGCGGCCGTGAACTGCGAGGAGAAACTGGAGGGACTGGCCTGCAGCTCCGCGGCGTGCGCGGGCGAGGCGATAGCGAGTACGGCAAAGCTCACGGCGGCCAAGCTCGTGGTCAGCCGCCGCGTTGGGTACGCGGGCATGCCCCGGACATCGGCCACCGCGGCCGCCCGAGGGAGGCCTGCCACGCCTTAATCGGACACGCGTCCAGCAAGATTTCGCTCATCCCCGCGAAAGCAGGGGCGCCGTCGACCGTTCATCTCGTAGATGGCATTCCTGTCTTTCGTGCGCGAGCTCCGGCAATTCCCGCGGGCACTCGCCGCCGTCACGGCGCTCGCGATCCTCGTCGCGCTGCTCGCGACCTACCGCGTCTCGGGCCTGGGGCTGGAGAGCCGGCGCTACGAGGTCGGCTACGCGCGGGCTGCCGCATTGATCGACACGAGCCCGTCGCAGGCCGTCGACGCGCCGCAGGGCGGCGGCGGCATCGGCGAGCTGACCAACCGCGCCGTGCTGGTCGCCGACCTGATGACGCGCGACCCGCTGCGCAACGAGATCGCCGACCGCGCGGGGATCGCCCGCAGCACCCTGCTCACGCAGCGTCCGATGAACGGCCTCGAGCGCCGGCTGACGCTGCACGAGGTCTCGCGGGCGACCGTGACCACAAACGATCGCGACGCGAGCCTCCTGCGCGTCGCCGTGAACCCGCTGCTGGAGGGCGAGAACCCGATCATCGGCGTCGACGTGCGCGGCCCGACCCCGGCAGCGGCGGCCAAGCTCGCCGATGCGTCGCTCGCCGTGGCCCAGGACTACCTGCAGCGGGAAGCCGCCGAGACGCGCCCGCTACACGAGCTCACCGTGCACCAGCTCGAGCCCGCGACGGCCGATAGCGCCACGGTCGGCCCGTCGCACGCGATCGCCGTCCTCGGCGCGCTCGTGGTCTTCCTGCTCGGCTGCGCTGTGATCATCGGCGCCAGCCGCCTCGCGGGCGCGCTGCGCGCCCGGCGCCGTCTGGCGTTCTAGTCCGATCAGGCGGCGACGGCGAGCCCGCCGCGCGCCGTCTCGACGACCTCGTCGTACACGTCCAGGAGCCGCTCACCCGCGCGGGTCCAGGTGTACGCCGGGGCGTCGGCAAGGCAGGCGGCGCGCAGGCAGGCGAGCCGCTTCCGGTCGGCATGCAGCTCGGTCAAGTGCACGGTGAGCGTCTCGACGTCGCCGGCGCGGTGGATGAGCGCGTTGCGCTCGTGCTCGCACACGGCGCTCGACGCGTCGGACACCAGCGGCACGCAGCCGCTCGCCAGCGCCTCGCCGCAGACGAGCGCCGAACCCTCCTCGACGCTGGGCAGCACGAGCACGTCGCTGTTGCGCATCAGCTCGGGCACGTCGGACCGGTGGCCGAGCACCTCGACGCTCGCGTGCGCGAGCAGCGGCGCGAGCTTCTCCTGATACTCGGGCAGGAACTCGCCGGCGATCAGGAATCGGCCGTCCTGGCTCGCGGGCGACCGCAGCCACGCCTCGAGCCCGTGGTGCAGTCCCTTGCGCACGGCGCACACTCCGACGAAGATCGCCGTCAGGCCCGCGCGCGTCCGCGGCCCGTCGGCCGGGTGGAAGGTCTGCGCGTCGTAGCCGTAGAAATGGCGGGCTAGTCGCCCGGGCGAGAAGCCGCGGTCGACGAACGTGCGCGCGACGAAGTCCGAAGGGCAGAGCAGCCGGTCGGCCAGCGCGTACTCGGCCTCCTCGCGACGGAGGATCTCCTCGTTGTAGGCGTGCTCGTGGTCGGTGGGAAGCTGGACGCCGAGGCGGTCGCACTCGTCCCGGACGACCGCGTAGGCGAAGGCCGTGTGCGCGTTGGGCCGCTCCAGTACGGTCGGGATGCCGAGGCGACGAGCGGTGCGCAGCGTCTCGAGCGCGCCGAGCGGCCAGGTGTGGACGACGTCGATCCGGTCCGCCAGGCGGGGCAGCGCGGCGGCCACCAGCCGGTCGTGCAGCTTGAACGCCCGCATCGGCCCCAACACCTTGTACGGGATCCGGACCCGGCCACGCGCCAGCGTGGGCCGCACTTCGATCCCGTCCGGGAGCGGCGCGTGGACCGCCCCGGGCATGACGAGCAGGTCCGCGCCGGCCGCAGCGGCGCCGTCCGCCTGGTGCCAGGCGGTCCGGCAGATGCGCGCGGCGCCGATCTTGTGCGGGAAGCTCTGGAGGACCCTGGTCGGGCGGTTTGAAGGCGTCAAGGCGGTCACGTGAGATCAACGGCCGGGCTGCCGGTGCGCTTTCGCGCGGGCGTGGGAGGAAGTCCACGCCCTGCGGGGCCGTTGATGAGTAAGGCGTCGCCGTGCGCCTCTCTATGCGCATCATCGTCCCACGCCCCTACTCCCGCCGCCGGACCGTCGCGCTCCGGCTCGGCATCAGCTTCCTGGTCGCCGTCGCAGCCGTGGTTTGCAGCCTGTACGAGATTCGGCTGCTGCCGCCGGACATGCATCGCCGCCACGTCGAGATCGCGGGCGCCACCACGCACGTGCTCGTGGACGCCGACAAGTCGTTCATCCTCGACCGCAAGGCCGGCGGCACCGACTTCACGTCGCTGGAGTGGCGCGCCGAGCTGTATGGCAGGATCATCGCGACGCCGCCGGTCCGCGCGCTGATCTCGCGCAAGACGGGGATCCCGGCCGACCAGATCGCGACGACGCCGCGGCTCACCGCTGGCGTGCCGGACGGCCTGCGCGACCCAGACAACGAGCAGCGCTCCGAGCAGATCCGCAACGCCGGCCTGCGCTACCGGCTCGACATGCAGCCCGATCCGCTGCGCCCGATCCTGCACATCTACTCGCAGGCGCCGACGCCGGCCGAGGCGACCCGGCTCGCCGACGCATCCGTGGCCGCCCTGGGCGAGTACCTCGACGAGCGCACGGCTGGCGACGAGATCAAGCCGGGGCTGCGGGCGTCGCTCACGCAGCTCGGCCCCGCACGTGGCCGTGACATCAACGCCCGCACGACGCCGCAGATCTACCTGCTCACGTTCCTGGTGGCGTTCGCGGCCTGCATGGCGCTGCTGTCGGGCGGCGCCGCCATCCGCCGCGGCTGGATCGCCTACCGGGACGGCGTGCCGCCGCCGCGGCGGCGCTCGCAGTCCGACCCCAACTGGAGCGTCGACGCGAAGGACGACCTGTGGCCGCACACCACGCGGCTGCTGCCGTGGTCGATCGCCGGGTTCATGGTCATCCTCTGGCTGGTCCCGTTCAACACGATCGAGCTGAGCGCGTCGCTGCCGTTCGATCTCAAGCTCGACCGCCTGATCCTGCCGTTCATCGTCGGGCTGTGGCTGCTCTCGCTGGCGGTCGGCGGCCGCAACGCGCCGCGGGTGCGGGTGACCGGCATCCACGTCGCGATCGCCGTGCTGGGTCTGGTGGTCGCCCTTGGCCTGGTGTTCAACGCCATGTCGCTCAACCAGACGCTGGAGTTCGACCTCGGCTTCAAGAAGCTGTCGCTGCTGTTCTCCTACGGCGTGCTGTTCGTCGTCATCGCGAGCAGCATTCGGCCCGGCGAGGTCCCGGCGTTCCTGCGCTACACGCTCGTGCTCGCGCTGGTCGCCGCGCTCGGCACCATCTACGAGCACCGCATGGGCTACAACGTCTTCTACGACATGTCGGACAAGCTGCTGCCGTCGGTCTTCGACGTCGGCGTGTCCGAGGCGGGGCTCGTCGACACCGCTGGGCGATCGCTCACGCGGGGGCCGGGCGAGCACCCGCTCGAGGTCGTGGCGATGCTCACGATGGCGCTGCCGATCGCTCTGATGGGCCTGCTCGACTCGCCGAGCCGCCGCAAGACCATCCTCTACGGCATCGCCACTGCCATCCTGCTCGCGGCCGCGTTGTCGACCGACCGTAAGACGTCGCTGCTGGCGCCGCTCTCGGTCGGTGTCGTCTTCGCCTACTACCGCCGCGCCGAGCTGATGAAGCTGGCGCCGCTCGGCGTCCTGATGGTATTCGGCGTGCAGTTCATGGCCCCCGGGGCGATCACCTCGGTGCTCTTCCAGCTCTCCCCCGATGCGCTCGGAGTCGACACCGTCAGCGACCGGGCGGCGGACTATGACGCGGTCCGCCCCGACCTCTGGACGCACCTGTTCTTCGGCCGCGGTTACGGCACCTACGATCACGTGAGCTACCGGATCCTCGACTCCGAGATGCTCAATCGGCTGATCGACACCGGCTTCCTCGGGCTGCTCGCCCTCATTGGGATGCTGGTCACCATTGTGGCCGTCGCCAGCCCGCTGATCCGCATGCGACATCCGCAGTGGAGCCCACCCGCGCTCGTCGCCGCGCCGGCCGCTATCGCCTACCTGGTTCTCGGCTTCCTGTTCGACGTCGGGTCGTTCCCGCACAGCCCGTACATCCTCATGTCGGTCGCCGGCCTGCTGGCGACGATGCTCGCCGCCCAGAAGGAGGCCGCGCCCGCCGGCGCGCCGCCGCGGCTGGCGCCCTTCCGATCGCCCGAACAGATGGAAGCACCGAGGCTTCCACCGCGTTCATCCAGCATGGAGCATCGGATCCTGATCATCTCGCCTGTGCGGAACGAGGCGGCGCACATCGAGCGCGTCGTGCGAGCCGTCGCCGCCCAGGAACTGCTACCGGCCCGCTGGATCGTCAGCGACGACGGGTCGACCGACGACACGCTCGCGATCCTGCGCCGGCTCGAGGCGGAGGTGCCGTTCATGACGGTGATGGAGGCGGGCGGCGGGCCTCAGGGTCCAGTCCGCGACCGCCTCGCCACGGCGGCCGCCCCGCGCAACTTCAACGAGGCACTCGCCACCGTCGACGAGCGCGAGTACACGCACGTCATGAAGCTCGACGGCGACATCGAGCTCGCGCCCTCCTACCTGCGCGAGCTCATTGAGCGGTTCGACGCCGAGCCCGCCCTCGGGCTGGCCGGCGGCGTGCTCGTCGAGCCGATGGAGGGCGACCGCTTCCGCCGCATCATCATCCCCCGCCACCACGTGCACGGCGCGCTGAAGTGCTATTCGCGCGAATGCTTCGCGGCCATCGGCGGGCTCCACGAGCGTCTGGGCTGGGACACGATTGACGGCACCTACGCCCGCATGCACGCCTACACCACGCGCAGCTTCACGGACCTCGTGTCGGTGCACCACCGGCCGATCGGGAGCGCCGACGGCGTGCTGCGCGGCCGCGCGCGCCACGGCGAGTGCGCGTACATCTCGCACTACAGCCTGACGTGGGTCGCCGCCCGCTCGCTGAAGGTCGCGCTGAGCAAGCCGTACGGCCTGTCGGGCGTGTACTTCCTCTACGGCTACCTCCGGGCCGCGGTCAGGCGCGTGGAACGCGTCCCGGATCGCGACTTCCGCCGCTTCGCGCGCCGCGAGCTGCGCCGGCGGATGCTGGGCCTCGGTGGTATTCCCCAGGGGCACGCGTAATGCCCGAGCTGCAGATCGACCGCAGCGAGCGCAACCCCGAGTGGGACGCGTTCGTCGCCGCCACGCCCGGTGGGCACCACGTGCAGACCAGCGGCTGGGCCTACGTGAAGGACCTCGCCGGCTGGGGCGCCACGCGAGTCATCCTGCGCGCCGAGGATGAGATCGTCGGCGGCGCCCAGATCCTCTTCCGCGACCTGCCGGTCTCGCGCCGGGTGGCCTACGTGCCGCGCGGGCCGATCCTCGCCTCGCGCGATCCGGAGCTGCTCGACGAGCTGCTCGCCGCCATGCGCGACGTCGCGCGCCGCGAGCGCGTGCTGCTGATGAAGGTCCAGCCGCCGGTCGACCGCGATGACATGCCCGAGCTGCTGCGGCAGCGCGGCTTCGTGCCAAGCGAGCTGCAGACGGCGCCGATCGCCAGCGTCCGGGTCGAGGTCGGGAACGACCGCGACGACGCCGCGTTGCTCGCCGCCTTCAGCGGGAGCGCCCGCCGCAACGTGCGCCATGCGATCAAGAAGGGCCTGACGACCCGGGGCGGGACCGAGGCGGACCTCGCGATCCTCGAGAGCATGCTCGAGGCGACCGCGCAGCGCCAGGGGTTCACGCCGTACCCGGCCGCCTACTACCGACGGCTGTGGGAGGCGTTCGCGCCGACCGATGAGGTCCACCTCGTCATCGTCGAGACCGCCGAGGGCGTTCCCGCGTCGGCGATGTTGCTCGTGGCGGTCGGCGACACGGCGCTCGACAAGATCGCCGGCTGGAGCGGCGATTCGCCGCCCGGCGCCAACGAGCTGCTGCATTACGGCGCGATCTGCTGGGCCCGGGAGAAGGGCCTGCGCTACTACGACCTCGAGGGCATTCCGCTCGACGTCGCGCAGACCGTGCTCGACGGCAACCCGGTGCCGAATACCGGCGTCGCCGCCTTCAAGCTGCGCCTCGGCGGCGAGCCGGTCATCTACCCCGGCGCCCACGACGCGTTCTTCGGCCGTGTCCTCGGCCCCGCCGCCCGCCGGCTGGCCCCGCACGCCGAGCGCTCGCGCAAGCTCGTGCACCGCATGGCCGGTCGCAGCGCCTAGCGCGCTGCGACCGCGTTGACTGGTTCCACGACCCGCGGGTGTGGCCCCGGCCAACTGCGGCTGGGTGGGTGTGAGCTGCCCCGGCGGTCAGATCAAAGTCTCCGTCAAACCCGGGACGGCTCAAACGGCAAGTCGAACGGCTACACCCATCAGCCGCGCTCACAACCTCTGAGGGCACGACAGGTAGGGCGGCGGTGTTGGGGCCGGTTTGGCGAACCTTGGCAAGTTATGCACCCTGAGCGTCCGAAACTTGCCAATGTTCGCCGCGCCGCCGGCTCCCTCCCGCCGTACCCGGCCGCAGTTCGCCGGCGCTCCGGGGCGCCGTGCGTCCTAGTAGCCGGCCGGGCCCGGGATCGAGTCGCGCTCGACCAGCCCGGTCAGGCGCAGCCGCATCCGCAGCCCGTGCAGGAGCACGAGGCCAGCCGCGACGAGGACGAACACCACGAACGCGGCGACGATGCCGATGATCTTGCTCGGGCGGCTGACCGTGGTCTGGGTCCTGATCGTCCCGAGCTTCTCGACGCTGAGGTGGAACTTGGGGCCGGCGCCGGCCGCGACCAAGCCCTCGTAGGCCGCCGTTGCGGCTTGCGCGACGCGACGCGCTCCTTCGGCGTCCGGCGCGGCCACCGAGAACGACACGATCGGGATCGTGGGGTCGGCGGCCATCGACAGCGCGTACGGCTCGCTGGTGAGGCGGGCGGCGTCGGCCGCCTCCACGCCGATCGGCACGGCGAGCGGCGGGCCCTGCGACGCCGGCGACAGCACCGCGAGCTCCTCCGGGCGGATGCCCGCGCGCTCGGCGATGGCCTGGCGGACGGCGTCGGTCGTCATGCGGTCGGCTAGCAGCCCCGCCCGCAGGCCGAGGGTGTCCCCGAGCTCGGAGTTGAGGTCGACGGTGGGCGGCTGGGCCGGCGCGGTGAGCAGCAGGCGCGTGTGCGCGGTGCTGCTCGTGCTCACGCGCTCGACGAACCGCGGCGGGAACAGCGAGATCTGGTACTGGACGGCGGTACCGGCCAGCACGGCCAGCACCGCCGCGACCACGAGGCCGATGCGGCGGCGCGCCAGGACGCTGAGGATGTCGACGAGCTCCATGTCACACACCCATGCGCGCCCAGCGCGCGCGGGCCGCCTGGCCGCGCAGCCGGTGGGCGGCGCCGGTCGCCAGGAAGAGCGGGAACCAGCTCGACCGGCCGGCGCCGATGCGCCGCCTCAGCTGCAGCCCGCGCCACTCCGGCAGCGAGCGCGTGCGGTCATAGACGTCGAGCGCGAAGTCCACCACCTCGTCGAGCGGGTAGCCCTCCAGGTCGCGGTCGGTCGCGCGGCTCGCACGCCACAGCGCCTGGCGGGCCAGCGCACGCGTCGCGAGCGCCTCCAGCGCCGCGGCGTTCGGCAGCCCCTCGGCGCCGCTCGCGAAGAACGAGTCGAAGGCCTTGCGGCGCTCCAGGAGGTCGGTGACCGGGCTGTGGGCGCTGCGCAGCATGCTGTCGCCGTGGACGCGGTAGATCGCCTGCGGTGCGCCGCGTACGTAGGCGACGTCGGAGACGGCGGCGATGCGCAGCCACATGTTGAGGTCGCTCGCGTGGTAGCACGCGGGGTCGTAGCCGCCGACCGCCTTCTGCACCGACGTGCGGACGATCGCCTCCGGCGACGAGATGCCGTTCTGGGCGTGGCGGCAGATCTTCCGCAGCCAGTCGCCGCCGGCCCAGACGCTCGTCCCGGTCCAGCGAGCCGTCGTCGGCGGCAGCGGCTGCCCCTCGTGCCAGTACGGCGCCCGGCCGTAGACGAGCCCGACGCGCGGGTGGCGCCGCATCACCTCGGCGGCGCGCGCGAAGGCGCCCGGCGTCACGAGGTCGTCGGCCGACAGCAGCAGGGAGAACTCGCCCTGCGCCCACTCGATGCCCTCGTTCGCGGTGCCGATGAGGCCGACGTTGGCCTCGTGGCGGCGGAACTCGACGCGCTCGTCGCGCTCGGCCAGCGCGCGGCCGACGGTCGCGGTGTCATCCGGAGAGCAGTCGTCGACGATGAGCACACGGACGTCGACGCCCTCCTGCTCGAGCACGCTGGTCACACAGTCTTCGAGGACCGAGGCGTAGTTATAGCTGGGCACGGTCACGCTGAACGTAGGCAGGCTCATCACTGGACCAACGAGGGGGCCTCGTGCGTGCTTCCACGCGCGTGCGCGGAAGGACAGCGGCCTCCGGTGCGTTTTCAACTACGAGAGACGTATGCGAACGGAGGACCATCAGTGAGCCCGAGCCCCATCGACCGGCTGCGTCAGACGCGCCGGCTCCTGCGCACCGAGGGCGCCGGCGACGTCGCCGCGCGCCTCGGCAATCGGCTCTCGGATCGCCTCTCGCCGCAGGGCCATGTGCGCCTGCCGGTCCCCTCGGCCGACCTGCGCCGCGCGGGTGAGATCGCCGCCGCCGGCTGGCAGCTGCCGCCGGCGATCGCCGCCGAACCCGACGAGCCGCTGACGGTCGCCTGGGTCTGCGAGCCGACCAGCGGCCGCGAGTCCGGCGGCCACACGACAATGTTCCGCCAGGTCGAGGCGCTGGAGCGCGCCGGCCACACGTGCGTCATCTACTTCCGCAACCTGCACGGGTGGACGATGGACCAGCACCGCGAGACCGTGCGGGGCTGGTGGCCGTCGCTGAAGGCGGACATCCGCGACGCCGCCGACATCGAGGACGCACACGCGATCTTCGCCACCAGCTGGCCCACCGCCTACACGGTCTTGGCCTCCCCGGCGCGCGGCGCGCGCTTCTACCTCGTGCAGGACTTCGAGCCGTCGTTCTACCCGGCGGGCACCGAGGCGCTACTGGCCGAGGCGACCTATCGCTTCGGGTTCCACGGCGTCACGGCCGGTCGCTGGCTGTCCGCGCGGCTGACGCGCGAGTACGGGATGCCAGCCGACCCCTTCGAGTTCGGCTGTGACCTCGACAAGTACGCGCTGGATCCGTCCGTCGAGCGCACCGGCGTCTGTTACTACGCACGCTTCTCCAAGCCGCGCCGCGCCTATGAGCTCGGCGTCGTCGCGCTCGAGCTGTTCGCCGAACGCTGCCCGGACGTCGACATCCACTTCTTCGGTGACGTTGCGCCCAGCCTGCCCTTCGAGGCGATCAACCACGGCTCGCTGACGCCGCCCAAGCTCAACGAGCTCTACAACCGCTGCGTCGCCGGCGTCGTCCTGTCGGCCACGAATGTCTCGCTCGTGCCGCACGAGATGCTGGCATCGGGCTGCCTGCCCGTCGTCAACGACGCCGAGCACAACCGGATCGTCCTCGACAACGACGAGGTCGTCTACGTGCCCCCGACGCCATTCGAGCTCGCCGACGCCCTCGTGGCGCTGGTCGAGCGGCCGGCCGCCGACCAGGCGCGCGCGGCCGAGGCGGCGGCGCGCAGTGTCCAGAGCCGCTCGTGGGCGGACGCCGGACTGCAGGTCGAGCGGGCGATCCGCAAGGTCGTCACCGCCGCCGGCCGCACCGGCGTCACGCTTCCCTAGACCGGCGGGGCGGTCTTTCGCCCCGGCCGAGTTCGGCTGGATAGGCGACCATGGCCGTCATCCCCGGCGCCTTTACGACCCTTACGGAGCGGCTAAGACGCCACGGGGTGCTCTAGTCGCGATCGATGGCCGCGGCGGGCGGAGGCGCCCAGGGCGTCACGGCGGCCTGCTCGGCCCAGCCGCGCCGGATCCGAGCCGACGCAAGGACGGCGAAGCACGAAACGGAGAGGGCGACCAGGAAGGACATCAGTGCCACCTTGATGCTCACGCCCTGGTTGATGACGCCGCCCTTGGCGTTGCCGAGCTGATCGAGCTTGACCTGCCGCGCGGCGGGGATCGACTCGCGGGCGGCGACCTCGCGCAGATAGTCCTCGGTGCCGAGCACGGCGCCGTTGGCGAGGCGCGTGGCGGCCTCCGCCGTCGGGGCGACGGTCGAGATCTCGAGGATGGGCACGGTCGGGTTCGCGCGCACGTTGATGCGGTACTCGTCCGGCGACTTGAGAATGTCGCTGGTGCTCCGCTTGGTGCCGGCCTGCTGCATGGCGCGCGGCCACTCGCGGGTCAGCGGCGCAGCCACCTCCAGCCGATCGGCCGGGACGCCGACGCGGCGCGAGATGAACTCGCGGACGGGGGCGCTGCCGATGAGGTTGCCGACGAGCAGACCGCGGTTGGTCAGCGACTCGATGTCGGTGACCTGATCGGACAGGTCGAGGACGAGCGAGTTGGGCATGTCGACCAGCACCCGGGTGGTGGCCGAGGCGGTCTCGAGGTGGCGCGACTCGACGCTCGGCGGGAGCAGCGAGATCTTCGCGATGCTCCAGAAGGCGGCGAACAGCGCGATCGCGATGCTCAGGGTCAGACCGAGACGGTGTTCCCAGAGCTCGCGCAGGCGCATTCCGAACTTCATCTAAGGATCCAACGTGTGTACGCGCGCGAGACTTCCGCGGCGACCCGTCACGGAAGGACCGCACCGTCACCGCCGTTGATGTGGCGATGGAGACGTCTTCGCAGCACGGAACACACTCGGTCGTCGCACGGACGCTGGCGGCCGCGGCCGAGCATCGCAGCGCCGGCCACGATGACTCCGCCGACCTGCTGTACGCGGAGGTGCTCGACGCCGACCCCGGCAACGGCGAGGCCCAGGAGGGCCTGGCCGAGGGCGTGGGGCGGTCGCCGCTGCGCCGCCTGACGCGCGCGGTCGGCGCCCGCGGGATGCTCGAGGCGGCGTTCCAGCGCCCGCGCGTGTGGAAGTACCGCCTGCTGTCGAGCTGTCCGCACGTCAGCGGCACGCCGATCGACCTGCAGCCCGTGCTGTTCCTCGGCTCGGGTCGCATCGTGCTCGGCAAGGACGTCCAGTTCGGCTGGAAGCGCTCGCCGCTCTTCTACACCGGCTACTGCCACGTCGAGGCGGCCGGCGAGCACGCGCTGATCGAGATCGGCGACCACACCGAGATCAACAACAACTCGATGCTCAAGAGCGAGGGCGCGGGCATCCGCATCGGCGCGCACGGGTCTGTTCGGCGCGCACATCGAGATCTTCGACAGCAACTTCCACGACCTCCACCCGCAGCGCCGGCATACCGGCACGCCGCGGATGGCGCCGATCGAGATCGAGGACAACGTCTTCATGGGCATGAGCGTCAAGGTCCTCAAGGGCGTGACGATCGGCGCGGACTCGGTGATCGGCGCCGGCTCGGTGGTCAGCTCGTCGATCCCTGCCGGCGTCGATCGCCGCGGGCAACCCCGCGCGGGTCATCCGCGAGCTCTGACGACACGATGGACGCCGCGTCGCCAGACGTCCGGACCACCGAGGACCTGACCCGGGCGACCGGGGACGGCCTGCGCTGGATCACGTACGCGCGCATCGTCAGCGAGGTGGTCACGCTCGCCTCGATGGTGGTCCTCGCCCGGATGATTCCGCCGGCCGCGTTCGGCGTCTTCGCGATCGTCGTGATCGCCCAGGAGCTCGCCAATACGGTTCCCTCCGAGGGCGTCGGCAGCGCGCTGGTCCAGCGCCGCAGCATCGGCCGCCGGCACCTCGAGGGCGGCCTGCTGCTCAGCCTCGGTATTGGCGCCGTGCTCGCGACGGTGGTGCTCGTCGTGTCGGTGCTGGTGATCCAGCCCGTGTTCGGCGACGAGACCGCACGGCTGATCCTGGTCGCCTCACCCTGCTTCCTGCTGAGCTCGATCGGCGTCGTCCCGTCGGCCGTCCTGCGCCGCCGGCTCGACTTCGCGCGGCTCAGCGCCATCGATGTCTCCGCCACGCTGATGCGCACCGGCGCCACGATCGCGCTCGCGGTCGCTGGGCTCGATGCCGCGGCGCTGGTGCTCGGCTACCTCGCCAGCCTCGCCGTCGGCGTCGCCATGGCCTGCGCGTTCGCCCGCCCGCCGCTCCCGCGCTGGCGCCGCAAGGAGATCGGCGAGCTGCTCCCCTACGGCGGCCCCGCCACGCTCGCCTCGCTGGCCTGGACGGGCTTCCGCAACGGCGACTACGCGATCATCGGCGCCACCCTCGGCTCCGCGATGGCCGGCTTCTACTGGCGGGCATACCAGCTCGCCGTCGAGTACCAGAAGAAGATCAGCGCGGTGATGAGCCAGATGGCGTTCCCGGTGCTGGCGCGCGCCTCCGGTCGCGAGGAGATGCTGGCGCTGCGGCGGCGGATGGTGCAGACGCTCACCGTGATCCTGTTCCCGCTGCTGACGATGCTCGTCCTGCTCGCCCCGACGGTCATCCCGTGGCTGTTCGGCCCGCAATGGGAGCCCGCGGTCGTCCCGACGCAGATCCTCGCCGCCGGCGGCGCGGCCACGCTCGTGATCGACGCCGTCGGCCCTGCGCTGATGGCCGAGGGCCGCGCGAAGGCGCTGCTGGGCTTCGGCGTCGCGCACTTCGCGATCTACATCGGCGCCGTGTTCATCGTCGCCCCGCACGGCCTCGCCGCCGTCGCCGCCGCCGCGTCGATCGTCCACGGAGCCTTCCTGCTCGTGGCCTACCAGCTCATGCTCGGCGAATCGCTAGGGCGCTCGTTCCACGACCTCTATCACGACGTCCGCGCCGCCACAGTGTCGAGCGTCGCGCTCCTCGCCGCCGCCGCGCCGACGGACATGGCGATGAAGAACACGCCGACGCTGGTGCACATCGCGGTCGTGTCGCTCGTCGGCGGCGCCGCGTACCTGCTCGTCCTGCGCACGCTGTTCCCGGCCGCCGCCGGCGACCTGGCGACGGTGATCCGGCGGGTCCTGCCAGGCCGCAGCGTGCGGCTGCTCGAGCGTCGCCGCCCGCTGGTGGCTCGCCGTTCATCTGGCGCAGCCTGAATCGAATCTAGACCTTCGGGCGTGGTCCGCACCTGTCGCGCAGGAGACGATCTCCGGATGTCCATGCGCCCCACCGCCCGTGTCGTGCTCGCCGACCTGGCCGCGCTGGCGGCCTTCCCCGCCGCCGCCCATGCCACCACGGCGCCGGTCGCCGCGTACGGGTTCGAGGATTCGGGCGCGGTCGCGGGCGACTCGTCGGCGTTCGGGAACACGGGCACCGTCTCGGGCGCCGTGCGCGCGCCCGGCAAGTTCGGCAACGCGATGTCGTTCGACGGCGTGAACGACTCCGTGACGGTGGCCGACGCGGGCTCGATCAACCTCGCGTCGGGGATGACGATCGAAGCGTGGATCAGGCCGACGGCGATCGACGGCTGGCGCACCGTCGCGATCAAGCAGCCGCTCAGCAACATCTCCTACGGCCTCTACGAGTCGTCGTCGACGGTCTCGACCAACGGCGAGGACGGGACGGCGCAGTTCTCCGCGCCCGATGCGGGCGTGTGGTCGCACGTCGCCACGACCTACGACGGCACCACGCTGCGCGCATACGTCGACGGCGTGGTGGCGGGCTCGAGCACCGCTCGCAGCGGGCCGATCACGCCTGGCAACGGCCCGCTCTCGATCGGCGGCAACTCGATCTGGGGAGAGTGGTTCAAGGGGCTCATCGACGAGGTGCGGGTCTATGACCGGCCGCTTGACGATCGCGGAGATCCAGTCCGACATGACGACGCCGGTCGGCGACACCGGCGACGCCGCCGCCGCCCGGCGCCGCGCAGGTGGGGTCGTGGTCCGCGCCGCAGGCCTGGCCGATGGTGGCCGTGCATGCCTCGATGCTCTCCGACGGCAAGGTCGTGGCCTGGGACGCGTTCGGGTCCGCGCCGCAGTCGGAGCATGTGTGGGACCCCGAGACGGGCCAGGTCGTGAGCACCCCCTCGGGCATCAACCTCTTCTGCTCCGGACACGTGCTGCTGCCCGACGGCCGCCTGTTCGTCGCCGGCGGCCATGAGCTCCCGTACGCCGGCCTGCGCAACACGATGCTGTTCAGCCCGACGCTCGGGTCCTGGTCGCCGGGCCCGGACATGGCCCGCGGCCGCTGGTACCCGACCACGACCACGCTGCCCGACGGACGCGTGCTGATCGTCTCCGGCGACGGCATCCGGCCGGGCCCGAACGACCCGTTCTTCGTGCGGCCGTCGGACACGCATCCCGGAGCTGTACGACCCGAAGACGAACACGATCGTGTCGGTGCCCAGCGCCGGACGGTTGATGCCGCTGTACCCGTTCATGTTCGTGGCGCCGGACGGCCGCGTCGTCGACGCCGGCCCGGACACCGACGACGCGGCTGCTCGACGTGCGGCACCGGCCAGTGGGCGACACTGGCGAGCCACTCGCCGATCACCGGCGGCAGCGCGGTCATGTACCGGCCCGGCAAGGTCCTCAAGACCGGCACCTGGACCGACACCGACTACGGCCGGCCGACGATCCGAGAACAAGTCGGCCGTGCTCGACCTCGACCAGACCGTGCCGGCCTGGCGTTCGGTGGCGCCGATGAAGTGGGCGCGCACCTACCACACGCTCACGGTGCTGCCGGACGGCGACGTGCTGGCGCTCGGCGGCCAGGGCGTCGCGGGCGCCAACAGCCTGCCAGAACAGCCCGGTGCTGCAGCCGGAGATCTGGCACCCGGAGACGGACACGTGGACGCCGGTGGCCTCGAGCGTGCGGCCGCGCGGCTACCACAACACGTCGCTGCTGCTGCCCGACGGCCGCATCCTGCTCGCCGGCAGCGGACGGCTCGACGGCTCGCTGATGGTCAACGAGGAGACCGCCGAGATCTACTCGCCGCCGTATCTCTCCAAGGGCCCGCGCCCCGACGATCTCGTACGCGCCGCGCGACGATGCAGTACGGCGGGACGATCAACGTCGCCGACGCCGGACGTGGACCGCATCGCCAAGGTCAGCCTCGTGCGCATCGGCGCCGTCACCCACAACATCAACATGGACCAGCGCTGGGAGTCCGCTGACCTTCCGCAAGGCCGGCGACCACGTCGAGATCGACGCCCCGACCTCGGCCAACGACGCGCCTCCGGGCGTCTACTACGTGTTCCTGATCGACGACAACGGCGTGCCCTCGAAGGCCGCGATCCTGAGCATCTCCTCGGGTGCCGACACGACTGCGCCGTCGGTGCCGTCGGGTGTGACGGCGTCGGGGGCGATCGGGAAGCGTGTCGGTGAGTTGGACGGCGTCGACGGACAACGTGGGTGTGGCGCGGTATCTGGTGTACCGGTCGGGCACGGCCGGGCTTCGTGCCGGACGCCTCGACGAAGGTCGCGCACGGTCACCGGGCACCTCGTACATCGGATGCCGGGTTGGCGGCGGGCACGCTACTACTACCGCGTGGTCGCGGAGGACGCAGGCGGGCAACGCGAGCGCGCCGTCGGCCGAGGCTCGGCCGCTGACGCGCTGGCCGACACGACGGCGCCGACGGTGGCGCTGACGCGCCCCGGCGGCGGGCGCGACCGTGCACGGGACGGTGTCGGTGACCGCGAACGCGAGCGATGACGTCGGCGTGACCGGTGTGCAGTTCCGCCTGGACAACGCCGACCTGGGCGGCGAGGACACGAGCAGCGCCCTACGCGGTCGAGCTGGGACACGACGGCCGCGAGCGCCGGGCTCGCACACGCTGACCGCGATCGCCCGCGACGCCGCCGGCAACAAGACGACGGCGACCGAGCGTGACGGTGACGGTTGACAACAGCGCCCGGCGGGGCCGGTCCCGGTCGCCGCCTACGCGTTCGAGAACGGCACCGGCACGACATTGACCGACGTCACCGGCAAGGGACACACCGGCACCATCCGCGAAGCGACCTGGACAACCGGCAAGTTCGGCAAGGCACTGAACTTCGACGGCGTCAACGACTGGGTCAGCATCGACGACGCCGCCGATCTGCACCTGAGCACCGCAATGACACTCGAAGCCTGGGTCTACCCGACCAAGAACACCGCCTGGCGCACCGCGATCATGAAGGAACGCAGCGGCGACCTGGCCTGGGCGCTATACGCCTCCGGCAGCGCCAAGCCCAGCGCCTGGGCCGCCACCAACGCCGGCATGGGCTCCACCACCGGACCCACCGCCCCCGCCCTGAACACCTGGACGCACCTGGCCGCCGTCTACGACGGCAGCACCCTGCGCCTGCTCGTCAACGGCACCCAAGCCGCCAGCACCCCCCAGACCGGGCCGCTCGTCACCAGCACCGGCGCCCTGCGCCTCGGCGGCAACAACATCTGGAGCGAATGGTTCGCCGGACGCCTCGACGACGTCCGCATCTACGACAAGGCCCTCACCACCCCCCAGATCCAAACCGACATGAACACCCCCGCCGGCTGAGGCCGGCGGGCGGTCAGTCGGTCAGGCTCGCGCGCAGCGCGGCGCGGTGCCCGCGGGAGTGCTCCGGGCGCCGCCGTAGGCCGGCGAGCGCGTGCGTGAGCGCCTCGGTGGTGATAGCCGCCCGCTGCAGGGCCGTCTGCACGCGCCCGTTGTGCTTGCGGGCGACGCGGATGCGGCTCTGGGCGAGCACCGCGTACAGGCTCGTGCGCGGCGCCGAGTGCCCGCCGCGGTGCGACACCACGGCCGCGGGCTCGTAGCGGATCTGGCCGCCGGCGGCGCGCAGCCGCCGGCAGAGGTCCTGGTCCTCGCAGTAGAGGAAGAAGCCGTCGTCGAAGCCGCCGACGACCTCGAACGCGTCGCGGCGGACGAGCATGCAGGCGCCGGAGACCCACTCGGGGTGCGCCAGCGCGTCATACGCCTCGTCACGCGTCTCGATCTCGTTCGCCCAGCGCGCCCGCGGCAGCAGCCGGTGCAGGTACAGCGCCTGCGCCCACATTGAGCGCGTGCGCTGGTAGCGCCGCATGCTGTGCATCAGCTCGCCGGTCTCCTCGAGGAGCCGCGGGCCGACGAGCGCGACCTCGGGCTCAGCCTCGATAACGGCGATCAGGCGCGCCAGCGCATCGCCGGTCAGCGCGGCGTCGGGATTCACGAACAGGATCAGCGGCGCCGAGCCGGCAGCCGCGCCAACGTTGCACCCAAAGCCGAAGCCGCCGTTGCGGCCCGACTGGATCGCCTGCACGGGGAGGCCGGCGACGGCGTCCAGCGACCCGTCGGGCGAGTCGTTGTCGACGACCGTCACGCGCACGTCCGGCAGCGCGAGCAGCGGCTCGACACAGGCGCGCAGCGTGTCGCGGCTGTTGTAGCTGACGACAACGGCGTCGACGGTCATGCGGCGAGCTGCGTCGCCCGCCCGTGGGCGGAGTCGATGAACTCGCGATGCCAGAGCTCGAGCATGACGAGCGACCAGATGCGCTCGGCGTCGGCCTCGGTACCGGCGGCATGGCGCGCGAACAGGTGCTCGACGGCCTCGCGCCGGAAGTAGCCGCGGCCGAGCGCCTCACGGTCGAGGAGGATCTCCTGCGCCCACGGGCGCAGATCGGTCCCCAGCCAGCTCGAGAGCGGCACGGAGAAGCCCTGCTTGGGCCGATCGAGCAGGTCGTCGGGCAACCAGCCGCGGAGCGTCTCGCGCAGGATCCACTTCTTCTCGCGCCCGCGCACCTTCAGCGACGCCGGGATCGAGGCCGCGAGCTCCATCAGCTCATGGTCGAGCAGGGGCGAGCGCGCCTCGAGCGAGTGCGCCATGGTCGCGATGTCGATCTTCGGGATCAGGTCACCGGCCAGGTACGTGTTGACGTCGACCTCGAGCATCCGGTCGACGACGTCGCTGCCGCTGGCCTGCGCCCACGCGTCAGCGATGACGGCTTCCGGCCCGGCGCCCACGCCGGCCGCGAACTCGGGCGTGTAGAGCCCGTCGCGGCCCGTCGCGTCGAACGCCGCGAAATAGCGCACATAGCGCCCCGCGCCGTCGAGCGCCAGACCGGCGGCCAGCCGCCGGACCTTGTTGCGCAGGCTAGAGATCTCGCCGCCCGCGGGCATCGAGGTCCCGAGCGCGCCGAGCGCGCGCCGCAGCGGCAGCGGGATCCGCTCGAGCCGGCCCGCCATCGCGTTCGAGACGTAGCGCGTGTAGCCGCCGAACGACTCGTCACCGCCGTCGCCGTTGAGCGCGACGGTCACGTGGCGGCGCGTCATCTGGGCGAGGTAGAAGCTGGGGATGGCCGACGAGTCGGCGAACGGCTCGCCGTAGTGCCGGACGAGCTGCGGGACCACCTCGACCGCGTCGGCGCGCACCTGGAACTCCTCGTGCACGGTCCCGAACTGCTCGGCGATCCGGCGCGCGTACGGGAGCTCGTCGAACGCCGCGTGGTCGAAGCCGATCGAGAACGTGCGGACGGGTCCCGAGGAGACCTCGGCCATCGCCGCCACGACGGCGGACGAGTCGATGCCGCCTGACAGGAACGCGCCGAGCGGCACGTCGGCGATCAGGCGCCGGCGGGTCGCGGCCAGGAGCTGCTCACGGATCCGCTCGCGCCATTCCTGCAGCGGCAGGTCGAGCTTGTGCGAGTAGTCGAGCGTCCAGTAGCGCTTGATCTGCACGCGGCCGTCGCGCAGCACCAGCGTGTGCGCCGGCGGCAGCTTGCGCACCGCGCGCACGGAGGTGAGCGGCGCCGGCACGTAGCCGAGGCCGAGATACGTGTTCACGGCCTCGTGGTCGACCTCGCGCGGGATCTCGTGGTCCTGCAGCAGGGCGTGCATCTCCGAGCCGAACGAGATCCCGCCGTCGCGCAGCGCGTAGACGAGCGGCTTCTTGCCGATGCGGTCGCGTGCGAGCAGGAGCTGCTGCCGGCGCCGGTCCCACAGCGCAAAGGCGAACATGCCGTGCAGGCGCTCCACGCACGCCTCACCGAGCTCTTCGTAGAGGTGGACGATCACCTCGGTGTCGCCGTCTGTCCCGAACCGGTGTCCGCGCGCCTGCAGCTCGGCGCGCAGCTCGCGGTAGTTGTAGATCTCGCCGTTGAGGACGACGACGACCGAGCGGTCCTCGTTGTAGATCGGCTGGTTGCCCGTGTGAAGGTCGATGACCGCGAGCCGCTGGATCCCCAGCCACACGCCGTCTTCGCTGTGGATTCCGCGCGAGTCCGGGCCGCGGTGGTCGAGCCCCGCGCACATGCGCGCGGGGACGTCAGGATGGATTGGACGCCCAGCGGGGCGGACTTGACCGACGATGCCGCACATCAGTTGATCAACGCCGCCGGCGCGACGGGACTTGCGCGGAAGTGCGCGGCCGTCCCAGCCGTTCATTGCGCAAGATGAGCACGATCAACCGAGACAAGATCCAGGCGTGGTGGGACGAGCTGCGCATCTACCGCGCGGAGTGCGCCACCTGGCGCGACTTCTTCCGCCTCATGCGCGTGCGGCTCAGCCAGAGCAAGGTTGGCCGCTGGGTCACGCCCCAGCCGATCACCGTCGACGTCGACATGGTGACGCTCGGCCCCGCCGTGCGGCTGCGGAGCCACACCACCGACATCTCGGTGCTCAAGGAGCTTCTCGTCGGCGACTCCTACGAGCCGCTGCCGGCACAGGCCGACGTGCACACGGTCGTCGACCTGGGCGCGAACGTCGGGCTCAGCTTCCGCTGGCTGCGCGCGCGCTATCCGCACGCCCGCTTCGTGTGCGTCGAGCCCGAGCCCGGCAACCTCGCGATCCTCGAGGCCAACGTCCGAGCGGTCGACCCCGAGGCGATCATCCACGCCGCCTGCATCGGCGGGCGCGAGCGTCGCGTGGCGCTCACCACGACGAGCGGCGAGTGGGGCTTTCGCATGACCGACGCCGAGGGCGGTGACGACGCGGCCGACGGCGGCCTGCCCGTAATCACGATGGAGGCGCTGATCGAGAACGCCGGCTTCGACCGCATCGACGTCCTCAAGTGCGACATCGAGGGCGCCGAGGGGGAGGTCTTCGCCGACTGCGCCTCGTGGATCGACCGCGTCGACGCGATGTCGATCGAGTGCCATTCCGACGTCGTCACGAGCGATGCGCTGCTCGCCACGGTGCAGGCCAACGGCGGCCATTTCGCCGTCCGGCACCTCGAGGCCAACCCGCACCTCGGGTTCGACATCGTCACGCTCGAGCGCGCGGCCTGAGTCAGAGCTCGACGACGAGCCGGCCGTCGCGTTCCGTGGCGCGCGCGACGGTCGCGTCGCAGTCGGTCGCACCACTGATCTGGCCGTCGGCGCCGACGGTCAGACCCTCGCGCTGCCGCCACCAGCGGGCGGCGTCACGCGGAAGCGCGTGCCACCCGTCGGTGTGCTCCGCCATGAAGGCCAGGTACGCCTCGTAGCGGTCGAGGAACTTCTGCTCGACCACGTAGTCCGGGTGGATGATGATGTTGACCAGGCCGTGGTGCTCCATCAGCCAACTGGCCTTGCGCTCCCACAGCGCGATCCCGGGCTCGCGCAGGATCTCGAACAGCGTGTGGTCCTGGGTCAGCGTGATCGGCAGCTCGACGACGTCGCCGAAGCGGAACGGCAGGATCGAGCAACAGCCGCCGGACTGCGGCTCGAAAGGGTCGCTGTCCGGGAACGAGCTGTCGTACTCGACCGGCAGCTCGTGCATCCAGTCGGCATTGCGGTGCGTGGCCGGTGAGCGGAAGCCGACCGCGCCCCACTGGCGTGCGTAGGCGTCGATCTTCGGCAGGTTGGCCTCGAAGCTGGCCCGGTCGGCGAACAGCTTGCCGTCGTGGAGGATGCCGTGCACGCCGATCTCGCAGCCGGCGGCGCGCACCTCGTCGAACAGGCCCTCGGGGATGTCGTACCACTCCGCGACGAAGTTCCACGAGCTGACGAAGCCGTACCGGCGCTCGAGCTCGATCACGCGCATCACGTTCGCCACGCCGGCCGGACCCTCGACGTCGTGGGTGAGGATCGAGCAGAAGCGCTTGCCCTCCGGCCACCAGTTAACGAACGGCAGACGGTCGGACCCGGACGCGTGCAGGGCGTCGAGGAGCTGCTGGTCGCGGTGCTCGATCAGCGTCGGCTCGAACGGCCAGCGCGGGAACTCGCGCTTGGCCTGGCGCGGCGCGTAGGCGCGCCGGAGCGCGAGCTGCACGCGCCGCGGCAGCAGCGGCTTGACGGCGTAGTAGACGTCCATCTTGCGCGACCGTCCGCCGGACTCGACGTAGCGCTCGTAGAGCAAGTCCTCGGGCCGGGTCATCCGACGTGACGGTAGAGCGCGGTGCCGATGACCTGCCCCGTCCGTTCCGGCCCGCGCCGGATCATCTCGGCGAGCACCTTGTGGGCGACGCCGGTGCCGTCGCGAGGTGGCGTGTCCGCAAGGTACGTGTAGGAGAGCTGCTCCTCCTCAGCGCCCCACGAGCGCTTGAACGCCGCCAGGCCGGTGTTGTCGACGTCGGTGCGCCCGAAGTCGAGCCAGCGGTGGCCGGCCGCGCACGAGCGGCGGATCGCGTCGGCGAACAGCAGGTTGTTCGGCCGCAGGTTGAGGAAGCGCTCGTCGCTGGCGCCGTACTTGTAGACCGCGGTGTCGCCATGGGCGAGGAAGACCGCGGCGGAGATCGTGCGGCCCTCGTGCTCGGCGGTCATGACGTAGCCGAGCCCGCGGGCGAATAGCTGCTCGAACCCGCGGATGAAGCTCTTGGGCTGGATCGGCACGCCCTGGCGCCGCCGGGTCCGCAGGTGCAGGGCGTAGAACGCGTCCAGCGCGGCCCGGTCCATGCCCACACGCGTGGTGACGCCCTCGCGCTCGGCCTTCTTGATCCCGCGCCGGATCTGCGACTTCGAGGCCCGTGCCAGCACGGCCTCGGCGTCCGCCTCGAGCGCCAGGCGATGCACGAGGAAACGCGGGATCACGTGGGCTCCCGCCACGTCTGGCAGGCGCTCGCGCACCTCGACGTCGAGGCCGCTCGACCGCCGCAGGTCCACGAGCGCAGCCGCCAGCGAGGCGTCCGCCGCGGCATCCGCGCCGGCGCCGCGCACGGGCGGGCAGACGTCCGAGAACGGAAGCGCGACCATGCGCTTGCCTGTCAACCAGCTCGCGACGCGCGCAACTGGGAGCCCGACCAGCAGCTCGCCGTCGGCGCCGGAGACGCCCAACGCGGACATGCCGTAGCGGTACTGGCGGCCGATCAGCCCGAGCCACGCCGGGTGCGCGAAGACGCTCGCGCTCGGCGTCTCCTCTACGAAGCGGGCCCAGCGCAGATCGGCGAGCGGATCGAGCTGTTCCGCCTTCACCGCGCCTCGGCCCTCAAGCGGGCCGCCGCCGTTACCGCGTCCAACAGGTTCGGCACCTGCTGCGGCCACAGCAGGCCCGCCAGCGCGCGCTCGCGCGCGGCCGCGCCCATGCGCGCGGCACGCTCGGGATCGTCGAGCAGCTCGGCGACCTTCTCCCCCAGGTCGACCGCATCGCCCGGGCGCGCGTACAGCGACGTGTCGCCACACACGCGGGCCGTCTCCTTGAGCGGAAACTGGACGACCGGGCGCCCCATAACCATGTACTCGATCACCTTCGTCATCGTAGACGAGTCGTTCATCGGGTTCGGCTCGTCGACGCCGACGCAGATGTCCGCCGTCGCCATGTACGCGCGCAACAGCTCGTCGTCGGCGCGGCCGGGGAAGTACACATGGTCCGACAGCCCGCGGCGCTCGGTCTCGGCGATCAGCCCATCGCGGGCGTCGCCCGCCCCCACGATGGCGACACCGAGCGTGGTCCGCCCGCGCTCGCGGATCAGGTGCTCGGCCGCGTCGAGCAGGTGGTGGAGCCCTTCCTGGTCGGACATCAGGCCGACCCAGCACACCAGCTCGTCGTGCCCGAACTTCAGCTCCGGGCGTGGGTCGACCGGGTAGATCCGGTTCGGGTCCGGCCCGTTGCGCACGATGAAGACCCGCCGGTCCTCGACCGGCCCGCGGCGCCGCTCGATGTCGGCGTAAGTGTCGTTCGTGCCGATCACGACGTCGGCGCGGCGCAGGGCGAAGCGCTCGGCGCGCCTGACGATCGCCTGGATCGCGCGGCGATCGCCGAACTTGAGCGCGAACAGCTCCGGGGACAGGTCGTGGTGGTCGAACACGAGCGCGGCACCGCGGCGCTGCAGCGGCAGCGCCGGCAGGACCAGGAGGTCGGGTGGCGCGCACACGAGCACCACATCGACGCGCAAGTCGCCCGCGGCATGGCGCATCAGTCCGCGGATGCGCCACAGCGACAGCGCGTACTCGCGCAGGTAGCTCGCGATCCCGCGACCGGCCGGCGGCATCGGGTGCCGAAGCACGCGGACGCCGTCGATGACCTCCTCGGGCGCGTCGAAGCCGAACCCGGTGGGCCCGCAGACCGTCACCTGATGGCCGGCCGCGACGAGCGCCTCGGCTTCTTGGCGCACCCGCCGGTCATACGGATACGGCTCGTTTTGGAGCGCGATCAGGACGTGCAATACGAAATACGGTCTAAGACGTCTCGGCCGTCAGCTGCTGAGGTGGGGTGCGGCGAAGCGCGCGAAATCCTTCGCCACCTCGCATTGTGCCGTAACACTGAGGATACGGGCGCGTGCGATCGGAAGGTACAACATCGGCGCGCCGTTGACGCCGCAGTAGGCCTCACGGTCACCGATCGACACCTTCTTGAGCCGGCGCAGCTCGCGCCGCACCGCACTGAACGGTACGTCCTGCACCGCCAACGTGACGAAGGCCTTGCCCGCGCGGTCGCGGTAGATGCACGTCGGCCCCTGGGGCGCCTCGACCGGGTCGAGCAGATGCAGGCCGGTCGCGGCCTGGGCCTGCTTCTTCGTCACCAGGGTGCACGGCGAGTCGGCTACGGCGGCGGGGTTCTTGGACTGATTGTTGAGCAGCGCCTTGTAGCCCGGCTTGACCGGCTTGACCTGCCCGGGGGCGTCGGGGTCCGAGCCGTCGCTCGTCGCCTTGGAGACGAGCGGGTTGTCGGGGCTCCCGGGCGGGGCCTTCGCCGCCGTGCTGTCGTCGCCGCCACAGGCGGCGACGGCCAGCGCGAGCGCCGCGAGCAACGCGGCCAGAGGGGTGATGATCGTCGGGCGGCTCATCTCATGACCCCGCGTTGAACAGCACGTCCACCCAGTAGTTGCCGGCGTTGAACGTGTTGGTCGGGAACCCGGGCGCCGACGAGTACACGTACACGCCGTTCGGCGACACGCTGATCGCGAGCGCCGCCAGCGGCCCGTTCGTCACGCCGTTCGGCGAGAACGCCGAGCCCGTGACCGAGTAGTGGCCGTTGGGCGCGTGGTAGCCGGCGACGTACGTGGTGCCCGCCTGGATCGGCACCGGCGTCGGGAACGTCAGCTTCTGCCACCCGGTGGCGCTCTCGCCGGAGAACGTGCCCTGGGCGAGCACGCTGCCGGCCGCCGTCCACAGACTGCCGACGTGGGTGCCGGTGTTGGCCGCCGCCTTGTAGAAGCGGATGCCGGTCACCGAGCCGGCGACCGACGCCTGGAACTTCACGCCCAGCTCGACCCCGTTCCCGTCGCCCGAGTCCATAGTGCTCGGCGTCGCGAAGTCGAAGATCGAGTTGTTGGGGACGATCTGACCGGGCGCCGCCGACTCCGTGCCCGCGCCAATGGCGTTGACCGCCTGCACGCGGAACGTGTACGCGGTGCCGTTGGTCAGCCCGGTGACCCGGAGGCTCGTCGCCGAGGCGCCCGCGGTCGCCGGCGTCTGCGCGCTCGACCCGATGTACGGCGTGACGCGGAAGCCCGTGATGGTGCTGCCGCCGTCGTCGTCCGGGGCAGTCCAGCTCACGAGCGCGGACTTGGTGTCCGCGTCCGCGGACACGCCCGTGGGCGCGGCCGGGGCTATGGCGGCCGACGGCGTCACGGGAGCGGACGCGGCCGAGTACAGGCCCGGGCCCTCGCCGTTCACGGCGCGCACCTTGAACGTGTACGTCGTGCCTGGGGTCAGACCGCTCACCTTGGTCGTGGCCGGCAGCGGCGAGCCGGTCACCGACTTGCTCGTCTGCGCAGTCGCGCCGATGAACGGCGTCACGTCGTACGAGGTCGGGGTGCCGCCGCTCGCCGGCGCTGTCCACGACACGTTGGCGGCGCCGGTCTGGGCCGTCGCCGTCACGCCCGTGACCTGGCCCGGGGCCGGCTCGGACGCGTAGAGCACGTCCACCCAGTAGTTGCTGGCGTTGAACGAGCCGGTCGGGAATGCGCCCGTGGCGCTGTATGCGTAAGTGCCGTTCGGGCTGGTGGCGTCGGCCAGTCCGGTCAGCGGCGAATTGCTGATCGCTGAGCTGAACGCGCCGCCCGAGGCCGCGTAATGGCCGTTGGGCGCGAAGTACGACACGACGTAGGTCTGGCCGGCCGTCACGACGACCGGCGTCGAGAACAACGCCGTCTGCCAGCCCGACGCGGTCTCGTTCGTGAACGTCACGTAGCCCAGCCGCGTGCCGGTCGCGCTCCACAGGCTGCCCGTGTGCGTGCCCGTGTTGGCGGCCGACTTGTAGAAGCGCACGCCGGTAACCGTGCCGCTGTCGGCCGCGCGGAACTTCATGCCCAGCTCGACCGAACTGCCGTCACCCGAGTCCGGCGCTCCCGGGACGCTGAAGTCGAACAGCGTGCGGCGGGGGATGATGGCGGCGGAGTCGGTGGATGCGGTCCCGGTGCCGACGGCGTTCACGGCGCGCACGCGGAACGTGTACGTCGTGCCGTTGGTAAGCCCGCTGACGGTCGCGCTCGTGGCCGACGCGCCGGCGGTGGTCGGGTCGCCCGCCACGCCGTTGACGTATGGGGTCACGGTGTAGCCGGTGATCGGGCTCTCGCCGTCGTCCTCCGGTACCGCCCAGCTCACCAGCGCCGAGCCGGTCGCCGGCCGGGCGACGACGCCCGTGGGCGCACCGGGGATCACCGGCACGGACGGCGTGACCGAGTTGGACTGCCCCGACGCCGGGCCGGAGCCGCTCGGGTTGAGCGCCTGCACCGTGAACGTGTAGGTCTGGCCGGTCGTGAGACCGGACACCTTCTTGCCGGTCGCCGGCGGGGTGCCGGTCACGGTCGTGGGCGTCTGGGCCGTCGACCCGATGTACGGGGTGATCTTGTAGCCGGTGATCGGGCCGCCGGTGGTCGGCGCCGACCAGGACACGAACGCCGCCGTCCTGCCGGCCTCGGTGGCCGTCACGTTCGAGACGGCTCCCGGCACCGGGATGCTGAACATCACATCGACCGCGTAGTTGGCCGCGTTGTACGTCGACGTCGGGAACGTGCTCGTGGTCGAGTACGCGTAAACGCCGTTGGCGCTCGTCGTCGTGGCGAGGCCGCGCAGCGGCCAGTTCACGATCTCGCTCGCCAGGCCACCGGACGTGAACGAGTAGCGGCCACCCGGCGCGAAGTACGACACCACGTACGTCGTACCCGCGGTGAGGTCGACCGGCGTCGCGAACGTCGCGTTCTGCCAGCCGCTCGCGGTCTCATTGGTGAACGTGACCTGCGCCAGGCGGGTGCCGGCGGCGGCCCAGAGGCTGCCCGTGTGGGTGCCGGTATTGGCCGCGGCCTTATAGAACCGCACGCCCGTGGCCTTGCCGCTGTAGTCGGACCGGAACTTCATGCCGAGTTCGACCGACGTCGAGTCCTGCGAGTCGACGACGGTCGGGGTCGCGAAGTCCAGCACAGTGTGCTGCGGCGTCACCGCGGCGGACGCGGTCGACGGCGAGCTCGAGCCGACGATGTTGCGCGCCTGGACGCGGAACGTGTACGCGCTGCCGTCGGTCAGGCCGGTGATCGTGGCGCTCGTCGCCGCGGCGGGCGCGTCGGCGGTCGGCTGGGCCGTCGCGCCGATGTAGGGCGTGATCGTGTAGCCGGTGATCGGGCTGTCGCCGTCACTGCCGGGGACCGTCCAGCTCACGCGCGCGGACGTCGTGGCGGGGCTCGCCTGGACGCCGGTCGGCGGGGTCGGCGCCACCGCGTTGAGCGGGGTCACCGGGTTGGACGCCGACGATTCGGGTCCGCTGCCCGTGGGGTTGACCGCCTTCACCGTGAACGTGTAGGTGGTTCCGTTCGTGAGGTTCTTGACCGTCCCGGTGGTCAGCGGCGGAGTGCCCGTGATCGTCGTGGGCGTCTGCGCCGAGCTGCCGATGTACGGCGTGATCGTGTAGCTCGCTGGAGCGCCGCCGGTGGTCGGGGCGTTCCAGGACACCTGCGCGGACGTCTTGCCGGCCGCCGTTGCAGTCACGGAGGACACCGGGCCGGGCGCCGGGATCGGCGAGTAGACCACGTCGACCCAGTAGTTCGTCGCATCGAACGGGGTGACCGGGAACGACGGCGCACCGGTGTAGCGGAAGACGCCGTTGGTGGCCGTGCCGGTGTTGCGGACCGCGTGCAGCGGCCCGCTGTCGATGATCGCGCGGCCGTGCGGAGGCGGCGACGGCGAGCGGTAGAAGTAGCCCGAAGTGGCCGAGTAGTGCCCGTTCGGCGCGAAGTACGAGGCCACGTAGGTCTGGCCCGGCTGGACGAGCACCGGCTGGGAGAACGTCACGGTCTGCCAGCCCGAGGCGGTCTCGCCCTGGAACGTCGCCTGGGCAAGCTGGTTGCCGTCGGTGTCCCACAGGCTGCCCACGTGGGTGCCGGTGTTGGTCGCGGCCTTGTAGAAGCGCACGCCGGAGATCTGGCCGTAGCGATCGGCCGTGAACTTCATCCCGAGCTCGGCCGACGTCGGGTCGCCGGAGTCGACCGTGTCAGGGGTGACGTTGCCGAAGATCGAGCAGCCGCAGTTGACGTTGACCAGGTTGCCCGGCCCGGGGGTCTGCAGGTTGCCGCTGTCGTCCACGGCGCGGACGCGCACGCGCGTCGACGGGTTGCCGTGCACGGACCAGCTGTAGGTCCAGTTCGTGGTCCCGTTGGCGACATGCCAGCTTGCGCCGTCGTCGGTCGAGACCTCGACGCCTGCCACCACTCCGCCGCCGGCGTCCGTCGCGGTGCCGGAGACGGTGACGGTCTGGCCGTCATTGAGCGTGGCGTTGTTCGCCGGCGAGCTGATCGTGGCGGTCGGCGGCGCCGTGTCCGTCGACTTGCTGGTCGCGACGAGACCGCTCGTGATCGTCGACGGCTGCGCGCCCATGTCGGCGAGGACGTTGACCGTCATCTGGCGCATCGTCGTGTTCTGCGTCGAGTCGTGGTCGATGAACGTGTCCAGGCCCCAGGCCCATTGCACGGTGCCGCTGTTGAACACGAGCGCGCCGCTGGGCGCCCGGTACTCCGTCATGTTGTGCGTGGCCGTGCCGATCGTCACCGTGCTGCCGTAGTCGGTGAACACCTCGACGCCGCTCACGGTGGTCGACGAGATCCGGAACTGGCCCGGTGGGCGGAACTCGTTGTCCGTGTCAGCGTCCCACTCGTAGCCGAGCGTGCCGGGCGCGAGGGTCACGGAACTGCCGGTCATCGACGACACACCGGTGTTGCGCCATATCCGGAGCGATTTGTACGACGACGGGACCGTGATCGGCGAGGCGTCGAGGTTGACCAGGAACGACAGGCCGATCAGCGTGTTCTCGGGTTGATAGTCGGGCCCGGGCGCGGTGAAGCGCCGGTCGCGGTAGGTGCCGGTCCAGGTGACCGGGTCGGTCGGCGCGTCGAAGTGCGTGTCCTTGTAGGCGACCAGCGTGCGCGTGGCCTGCCCGGCGAGGCTGGGCAGGTAGCGGGTCTTCCAGAAGTTCGTGTTGCCGGAGAAGATCGCCAGGTTCACGCCGGCGTCCCGCGCAGCCTTGAGGTTGGCGGTCTGGGTGGCCGAGACGTACTCGTGGTGGCCGCTGATCAGGATGACCTTGTGGTCGAGCAGCAGCTGCGGTCGCGCTTCGGTGTCGATCTGGCTGAGGTAGCTGACGCTGTAGCCGTTGGACTCGAGGAAGCGGACCATCGGGTACTCGGCGTTCCAGAGGTACGAGCGGCCGCCGTCGTCGTCGGCGGACGTGTTCGGGCGGTTGTAGGAGACCGCGAACGCGCCCTTGTAGGCCCGCGGGCTGCCCGGCGGGCACGACACGGTGCACTGGTACAGGCTGTTGCCGCCGTACGTGTTGTAGGCCTGCCAGGTCGCGTCGGACGTCTGGACGGCGATGTCGGCATGGCCCGAGTCGTCGCGCACCACGAACGTGATGTGGCTCGCCGCGTCAGGGTCGGTCGACTTGTAGAGCTTGGCGAGGTAGATGCCGGAGACCGCCGTCGACGGGACGTTCCAGGTCGCGGAAGCGGCCCAGTTCCCGCAGTCGATCAGACCGGTCGTCGCGTCCTTCTGGCACGCCGGCTGCACCTGCGAGGCCACGTGCGTGATGTTCGAATCGACCAGCCGGGCGCCGTCGCCGTTGTAGTAGCCGAGCCGGTAGATGTCGATCTTGTACGTGTAGGTCGTGTCGATCTTGAACGTGATCGGCGAGCCATGGTTGACGCTCTGCTCGGTCGCGTAGCCCTGGATGTTGGAATCGCCCGCCTTGAAGATCTCCCACTGATCGCGCGGCGTGCCCGGCTTGGAGTTCTCGCAGACGATCGGGTTCCCGCCAGGGGCGCACGGGTCCGGCGACTGGGCCTGAGCAAGCGTAGGAGCCGCCCCAAGGGCGGCCGCCATGAGTACGAACGTGGTAACGGCGCGGCGGATGGTCATCCAGCTCCTCTCGCGCTGAGTACCGCCGGCACGGTGCGCAGCAAGATCAAGACATTGAGCAGCAACGAGCGGCGCCTCACGTACTCGCAGTCGAGCTCGATCATCTCCTCGAGGCTCACCTCCGAGCGTCCACTCACCTGCCACAGGCCCGTCAGCCCCGGCTTCACGGCAAAGCGCTCGAACCAGTGCGCGGGGTAGCGCTCGACTTCATAAGGGATCGGCGGGCGCGGGCCTACCAGCGACATCTCGCCGCGCAGTACGTTCCACAGCTGCGGCAGCTCGTCCAGGCTCGTCCGCCGCAGCAGCCCGCCGAAGCGGGTGACGCGGACGTCCTTCGCCAGCTTCGGCGCCGGGGTGCCCGACTCGATCAGCGCCAGCATGTAGTCCCGGTGCACGTCGTGATCCGCGCCGTGCGTCATGGTCCGGAACTTCGCGACCATGAACTGCCGGCGACCGCGGCCGACCCGGTGCTGGCGGAAGAAGATTGGTCCCGGCGAGTCGAGCCTGATCACCAGCGCGATCAGCGCGAAGACGGGCGCCAGCAGTATCAGCATCACCAGCGCGGCGACGATGTCGAGCACGCGGCAGGCGATGTCCACCCCGGCCCGCGCTTCGTGGGCGGGGGCGGAGACGACGGTGAGCGTGCTGGCGGTTCCCGGTTCCATCTCAGCTCAGCAGCGAGGCCTGGTCGAAGGACGCCGGCTCCGCGGCGACTGGTCCGGAGTGAGCGGCGAGCCGTTCGATGACGAACTCCTGCTCACGGTCAGTGAGGCCCGCGAAGAGCGGCACCATCAGCACGTCGGCGGCCGCCGCATCGGTGTGCGGCAGGTCATAGCCGGGCGCCGATGGGTAGGCGCCCTCGTGGTGGATGGCCATCACGCCGCGGCGCGTCGCGATGCCGTCGACGAGCAGCCGGCGCATGAGCTCGGTCCGGCCCACCGGGGAGCTCTCGTCGACGCGCACGCAGTACGACTGCCACGTGCGCTCGCTCTCCTCGGGGTCGTACGGAGCGTGGAGCGTCGGAATGCCCGCGAACGCCTCGTTGTACCGCTCGGCCAGCTCGCGCCGGCGCTCGAGGATCTCGTCAAGCACCTCCAGCTGGCATAGGCCCAGGGCCGCCTGCATGTCGGTCATGCGGTAGTTCCAGCCGCGCTCGGGATAGCTCTCGATCACCACGTCGGTCGCCGCGTGGCGCGCGAGGTCGGAGACGTCCATCGCGTGCTGGCGCAGGAAGCGCAGCCGCGCTGCGAGCTCCGGGTCCTGGACGCCGATCATGCCGCCCTCGCCGGTGGTGATCACCTTGCGCGGGTGCAGGGAGAAGCAGGCCAGCGGGCTCAGCGACCCGACCGGGCGGCCCTTGTACGTGGCGCCGATCGCGCACGCCGCGTCCTCGACGATCTGGACGCCGTAGCGCTCCCCCAGCTCGAGGAACGCGTCCATGTCCGCCGGCAGGCCGACCTGGTGCACCGGCATGATCGCCTTCGTGCGCGGGGTGATCGCGCGTTCGGCGGCCGCCGGGTCGAGGTTGTAGGTTCGCGGGTCGATGTCGGCGAACACCGGCGTCGCGCCGCACTGCCAGACCGCATTGGCCGTGGCGATGAACGACAGCGACGGGACGATCACCTCGTCGCCCGACCCGACGCCGAGCACGTACAGGGCAAGGTGCAGCGCGGTCGTGCAGCTCGTGGTCGCCACAGCGTCGACAGCGCCGACGCGCTCGGCGAAGGCCGCCTCGAACGCGCGCACGCGCGGGCCCTGTGAGACCCAGCCGGAGGCGACGGCCGCGGCGACCGCCGCGCCCTCGTCGCCGGTCAGGTACGGCTTGGAGATCGGGATCGACGTCACGAGGCCACAGCCACGCTCGGGGCGCGCTCGGCGCGCCACCACTCCACGAGGCCGCGCAGACCGGCTTCGATGTCCGTCTCGGCGACGAAGCCCAGGTCGCGGCGCGCCGCGGTCGTGTCGGCCAGCCGGCGCGGCACCTTGTTGACCGCGCGCTCCGGGCCGAACTCGATCTCGAGGTCGGCACGCATGACCTTGAGCAGCATCTGCGCCAGGTCCAGCAGGCTCGTCTCGCTGCCGCGCGCGATGTTGTAGACCGCGTCGGTCACGTCGGCCTCCGCCGCCAGGATGTTCGCCCGCGCGATGTCGGGGACGTAGACGAAGTCCATCGTCTGCGAGCCGTCGCCGAGGATCAGCGGGGCCTGGCCGGCCTGGATCCGTTCCATCCAGCGGACGAGCACCTCTGTGTAGACGCCGTAGATGTCCATCCGCGGCCCGTACACGTTGAAGTAGCGCAGGGCGACGTAGTCGAGCCCGTACATCGCGTGGAAGCTGCGCAGGAGCCCCTCGTTGAAGACCTTGGCCGCCCCGTACAGCGTGTCGTTGGCGTAGGGGTGATGCGCCTCGGTGGTCGGGAACGTCTCGGCGAGGCCGTAGACGGACGCCGACGAGGCTGCGACGAGCTTGCGCACGTTGTGCTTGACGGCCGACTCGAGCACGTTGTACGTGCCGTCGATCATCACGTCCTTCGCCAGGCGCGGCTCCTCCGCGCACTGGGTGATCCGGATCGCCGCCTGGTGGAACACCACGTCGATCCCCTCGGTGAGCTCGTCCACGAGCCCCAGGTCGCAGATGTCGCCTTCGATCACCTGGACAGGGCCGTTTGCCTCGGCCCAGGCGAGGTTGTCGCGCCGCCCTCGCACGAAGTTGTCCAAAACCACAATGTCGCGCGCGCCTGCCTGAACGACGAGATCGCAAAGATTCGAGCCGATCGCGCCGGCGCCGCCCGTGATCAGGACACGGGAGCCACGCACAGAATTCCTCATAGCCGAACAACGGGCGCAGACCCGTCGCTCTTTCACGCGGATGCAATCAGCGCACGACGGCCGGCGAATCGGCCCCGGCGCGGAGCCGGCGAGGCTCCCCGCTGCCGTCCGCGGCGACCTCGCGGATGTCGTGCCCGGCGCCGTAGAGGACGTGCTGGTCGTCCTCCCACTCCGCCTGGTCATCGATGCCCGACCGCTCCGCGAGCGGGGTCTCCTTCATGGTCTTCAGGTCCAGCACCGTCAGCCGCCAGGGCAGGGTGCCCGAGCCCACGCGCTTCTTGTAGGCGATCCGCGTGCCGTCCGGAGACAGCGACGGGCACTCGACGTTCTCGTGCAGCGTACGCATCGTGCGATCGCGGATCGAGCCGCGAACGAGGTAGGTCTTGCCGCCGGTTGCCAACGTGGCGTAGAAGTGGTCGCCGTCCGGCGCGAACGTGACGCCCCAGTAGTTGACGTCCACGGCGTCGATGACGCGGCCGGCGCGCGACACGGTGAACTGCTCGAGGTCCGCGATCTTGGCGCCGGTGCGCAGGTCGATCAGCGTGGTCTGGGTCGAGAACGTGCCGGCCTCGGCATAGGCGTGCCCGGTGACGAACATCGTCACGGCGCCCACCTGGCCGTCACGCGAAACGCGCGCGCGGCTCGGGATGCCCTCGAGGCCGATCGCGTGCAGGACATTGAGCCGCGAGTCGAAGACCCGGGCCTGGTAGCCCTGCGCGAAGCCACCGCCGCGGCCCACGCACAGCCCGCGGCCGGCGGTGAAGTACACGCGGTCGCAGCGCAGGCTCGAGTACGTGGGGTGGCTGGTGTCGCCGATCGGCGCCACGCCGACCTGGCCGCGAGTCGAGCCGGAGAGCGAGCGGAACAGCAGCACGGGCCGCTGCAGTTCGCGAGCGTCAGCGAGGGCCGCCGCGGCAGCACCGGACGTCCCGTCCGGCCCCGCTCCGACAACGGCGGCGACGATCGCCGCGGCACTCGCGACGACGCAGACCACCGCCACGATCACAAACACGCGAGCCCGGCTCATCACTGGAACAACGGGGCAGCCGCCGCGGGACTCTCAGGCAAGTTCGGCTTCGACAACCGCGACCAAGCGGGCGCAGATGCGCTCGGCCTCGTCAGCGGTCGGCGCCTCGACCATGACGCGGATCACCGGCTCGGTCCCGCTCGGGCGCAGCAGGACGCGGCCGCGGCCCTCGAGCGCGGCCTCCTCGCGATCGACGGCCGCCCGCACGCCGGTTGCCGAGTCGAGCGCGTCGCGATCGCGCACGCGCACGTTGACCAGTTGCTGCGGCAGCTTCTCCATTCCGTGGCGGTCATGCAGATCGCCGTCGCCGAGCGCCTCGATGGCGAGCAGCGCGGAGGCGATCCCGTCTCCTGACGGCACGAAGCCCATGTCGATGATGTGCCCGGACTGCTCGCCGCCGAGCTGCCAGCCGCGCTCGCGCAGCGCCTCGAGCACGTAGCGATCGCCGACCGGGGTCGTCGTCACCTCGATGCCCGCGGCGCGCATGGCCGCGTGGAACCCGTAGTTGGTCATCACGGTCACCGCCACGCCGCTGACCCCCTTGTGCGTGGCCGCGAGCGCGATCAGCTCATCGCCGTCGACCACCTTGCCGGTGCGATCGACGGCCAGAAGGCGATCGCCATCGCCGTCGAAGGCGAAGCCGGAGTCGTAGTCACCGGCGGCCATCGCGGCCCCGAGGGGCTCAAGATGCGTGGAGCCACAGCCGGCGTTGATGTTGCGGCCGTCGGGCGACGCTGCCATGACGTCGACGTGCGCGCCGAGGCGGCGGAAAATCTCCGGCGCGGCCTCGTACGTCGCCCCGTTGGCGCAGTCCAGCAGCACGCGGCGGCCGCTGAGGTCGAGCGCGGCGAAGCGCTCGTGCAGTGCGCGTAGGTAATCCTCGAGCGCGCCGTGGAAGCGACGGACCCGGCCGAGCCGCGCGTTCGGTTGCGGCGACTCGAGCATGGACTCGATCTCCAGCTCGACGGCATCCGACAGCTTGTAGCCGTCGCCGCCGAAGAACTTGATCCCGTTGTCCTCGAACGGGTTGTGCGAGGCCGACAGGACGACGCCGAGGTCGAAGCCGTAGCGGCCGATCAGCAGCGGCGCGCCCGGTGTCGGCAGGACGCCGCCGAGCAGCGCGTCACCGCCTGCGGCAGCGATACCGGCGGCCACCGCAGCCTCCAGCATCTCGCCCGACTCACGGGTGTCGCGGATGATGAGCACCCGCTTGGCGTCGACCCGCGCTGTGGCGGCGCGCGCGAGCGCGAGCGCCAGCTCGGCCGTGATGAACTCGCCCGCGACGCCGCGGACGCCGTCGGTCCCGAAGAACTTGCGAGTAGCGGCGGGCGAAGCCGCGCCCACTAGCGCTTCGAAAACTGCGGCCGCTTGCGAGCCTTCTTGAGCCCGGCCTTCTTGCGCTCCTTCACGCGCGCGTCACGCGTGAGGAAGCCGCGGCGCTTGAGCTCTGACCGCAGGTTGGGGTCGGCCTCGATGAGGGCGCGCGAGATACCGTGGCGCAACGCGCCGGCCTGGGCCGAGACGCCTCCGCCGTGCATGGTCGCGATCACGTCCATGCGGGTGTCGTACCCCACCGTCTCGAGCGGCTGGCGGATGTTGCGCTGAAGCGTGTGGCGCGGGAAGAACACGTCGAGCTCTCGCCCGTTGATCGTGTAGGCCCCGGTACCGGGTTTGAGGATCACGCGCGCGACAGCCGTCTTGCGCTTGCCGGTGGCCGTGTAGCGGGCGCCCGCGCCGAGGTCGATCGCCGCGTCGGCGATCGGCTCGGGCTCGGGCTCCTCGTCCTCGGCCGGCTCGAACGGCTCCTCGTCCTCGTCCTCGCTCCAGCGGGACTCACCGCGGTAGACGTCGTCGCTGTCGCGGACGATGTCGACCTCGAGGTCGGCGCCGGGGATCTCCGGCTTGACGCGAGGGGTCGCCTCGACCTCGTCCTCGAGCTCCTGCTCGGTGAGGACCCCGTCGCCCTCGACGACGACCTCTTCAGCCTCGGGCTGAGCCGCCTCGGCCGCCTGCGGCGTCTCAGCCTCGGGCTGCGTCATCTCCGCCTCCGCCGCGGGCTGCGGCGTCTCCGCCTCCGCCTCGGGCGCCTCGGCGGCCTCAGCCTCAGGGGCTTCGGCGGCGGGCTGCTCCTCTGGCGTCTCGGGCTTCTCGTCGTCGGCCATCAGGTGTTGATCTCCATCGGTTGCGGCTTCTGCGCCTCGTGCGGATGCTCAGGGCCCGCGTAGATCTTCAGCTTGGTGATCTGCTTGCGCGCCAAGCGGTTCTTGGGAAGCATCCCGCGCACGGCGAGGCGGATGACCTCTTCCGGCCGACGCTCGAGCATGTCGTTGAGCGTGCGGGTCTTCAGGCCGCCCGGATAGCCGGAGTGGCGGTGGTAGAGCTTCTCTTGCCGCTTGGCGCCCGTGACCGCGATCTTCTCGGCGTTCACGACGACGACGAAGTCGCCGGTGTCGACATGCGGGGTGTACGTCGGCTTGCGCTTACCGCGCAGCGCATCGGCGATCTGGGTCGCCAAACGGCCGAGGGTCTGGCCCTCGGCGTCGACGAGCAGCCAGTTGCGCTGGCGATCCTTCGGGGTGGCAACGTAAGTCTTCAAGGCGGCGGACCATGATAGCCAGCGGAGGGAGGTAGCGCCGTCCGCGGCGCGTGCATATACTGCCGCGCGTTCACAGATACGGCCGAATCCACCTCGGACGGGTGGATCGGGGGAACCGTCGTTCTGGGGCGAATCCAGTGCAGTGCCGCCTGGTAGCGCACGTTCGTGCGCGAGCCCGTCAGCTAACCCCGTAGGCCGCTTAAAGAGCAGGAGCGGATGGCGCGCCACCGGGGGATGGCCGTGACACGTCGCGGACGGACAACCGCATATAGCGCAGGGTTGGCCGTCGTGACGACGCTCGTGCTCGCCTCACCCGCCGCAGCCCAGGGGACTGGCGGTACGTCCGTCGAGGCATCACCACCTCAACCACAGCTCTCCGCACCGCCGCCCGGCGTGGTCGTCCGCCCCGAGCCGCTGCTGCGGTCATGGCGCTGCGTCCGCCGCTGCGACGCTGCGAGCGGTGGCGTGTTGCGCGTGCGAGGTCTACGGCTCGGTCGCACGTATGAGGTGGTGTTCCTCGGCGGACTGGGTGAGGACGACGACGTCGCCGCCGCCCCGACGCGGCGTTCCAAGAAGGTCGTCAACGTCAACGTGCCGCTCGGCGCCGTGACCGGCCCCCTGCTCGTGCGCGATCGCCACGGCCTGGCGTCGAAGCCGAGCGCGGTCGCGGTCAGCGTCGCCGCGCCGGTCTCGCTGAAGGTGGCCGGCGGCCCGCCCAGGATCGAGGTCCAGACCCGCGCGCGCCGCGCCTTCTTCGACGCCGCCCGCCCGGCGATGGTGTCCTACGTCGTCCACGGCAGCGCTCCCACACACGTGCTGGTCGAGCTCGTGCGCGCGACCGACGGCAGCGTCGTGCAGTCATGGGACGCCGGCGAGGTCGCGCCTGAGGCGCCGCAGACCATGAGCTGGGACGGCACGATCGGCGGCAAGCTCTCGAAGCAGGGCAAGTACACGTTCCGCGTGTCGGCGGTCAGCGCCGCGGGCGTGCGCGCGGTCAGCGCGGCAGCCAAGAGCGGCACGCCGAACCCCGCCGCGTTCACCTTCCTGCGCAACGAGTTCCCGGTCCGCGGGCCGCACGGTTACGGCGAGTTCGCCGCCCGCTTCGGCGGCGGCCGCGGACACCACGGCCAGGACGTATTCGCCTCGTGCGGCACACCGATCTGGGCGGCCCGCGGCGGCAAGGTCAAGTTCAAGCAGTACCAATCCCGTGCCGGCAACTACCTCGTGATCGACGGCCAGCGGACCGGCATCGACTACGCCTACATGCACATGCGCGCGCCCGCGATCGTCAACGTCGGCGACCGCGTGCGGACGGGCCAGCTGCTCGGCTACGTCGGCCGCACCGGCGATGCGACCGCCTGCCACCTCCACTTCGAGATGTGGACCGCCCCCGGCTGGTACGACGGCGGCCACGCGTTCGACCCGCTGCCATCGCTGATGGCGTGGGACAAGTCGTCCTGAGCCTTTCGCGGGGGGCGACCTACCGCCCGCCCCCCGCAGGCCCTTCAGATCAGCGGCCGCCGATCAGCGAGCGGACGAGGTTGCTGATGTCCTCGACCGGTAGCGCGCGGTCCCAGATGCTGACACCGTCGATGTCGCCCGTGAGATAGAGCGCGCAGCTGCCATTGAAAGCGCCGAACGACGTGGCCGTGGACGTCAGGTCATAGTCGATCGGGATGCTGGTGGGTGTGCCGGTGCCGACCTGCCGGCCGTCGACGAACAGGCGCACCATCGAGCCATCGTATGTGCCGGCGATGTTGTGCCAGTTGCCGTCCCAGACGGTCTGCGGCGCCTCGGGCGAACTCACCCACGCGTCACCGTCGTACACGTAGAACTGGAGCTCGTCGTGAGCCGCCGTGTAGAGAGCGAACGAGCTGGCGGTGCACCCGTTGGCGCCCTTTGCGACGAAGTAGTTGAACGGGCCGGGGTTGCCATCGTGGCGGATCCAGGCGGAGACCGTGAGCTTGTCCGGCCGCAGCGACGGCGAGTCCGGGATCGTCACGAAGTCGTCGCCGTCGAACCGCAGCGCCGAGCCGACGTTGAAGATGCCCTTGATCCAGGTCGGATCGTTGGCGTCCGCGCCGGCGGTCGAGCCGAGGGTGCCGTTGTTGCGATTGCCGGACCAGTCGTAGATCGTCTGGCCGGAGCGCTCATTCATCGGCCACCACCCCCGAAGAGGGCTGGCAGCGGATGCGACGCCGGGGAGCAGGAGGCACACGCCCATGGCGAGAGCGCCCGCCCAGCGGAAGTTCCGAGGTGTGTTCATGGATCGCAACGATGAATCGCGCCGGCGCACCCTGCCTGACCGGATGATCAGGATCGTGGGCCGACTCAACGAATGATCGAGCGCGATTCGT
>CAVUFC010000017.1:0-106543 GCA_963740605.1 uncultured Solirubrobacteraceae bacterium
TCGAATGCGTAGCGCACGCCCGGCGTACCACGGCGGGCCTGCTGGACAGCGTGTTCGGCGATCGCGAGGGCGCGGAGTTGTGCGCGTGGCTCCGCGGCCTGTCGTTCATGGAGTACGGGACGTGGCCTGTTTCCGCACGACCTCGCGCGGAACGTGATCGATGCCGATCTCCGGTGGCGCGACCCGGCCGCCTATCGGGAGCTGCACTTGGCCGTGCGTCGACACGTGGTCGAGCAGATGGCGGAAACCGAGGGTCGCGAACGCGGGCGCGCCATCGCCGACCTGATCTTTCTGCATCGGGGAAACCCTGCGGCGGCGGCGTTGTGGGACTGGAAGAGCCTCGGGGAGGTGTACGCGGACGGGCTGCGGGGCGGCGACGCGGAGGTCATCGCCGCGATGGTCGAACGCTTTGAGGGGCCGGAGTCGGCGGCGATCGCGAATCACTGGATGGAGCGCCAGCCCGCCCCGTTCTTCGTGTTCCGCGGCCGACGGAAGAGTCTACTGGGATTTAGTGCGCTGATCGCTTTGCACGAGGCCGGTGCAGACGACATCGCCCACGATCCCGCAGCTCGCGCCGCAGGGCCCACGCGCAGCGCCACGCGGCGCCTGGCCCGGGAGACGAGGTACTCCTGGCGCGGTTCCTGATCGACCGTGACGTCACCAGGGCCATCGCGCTCGTTCAACGTGGTGACCATGCGCAGCATCCAGGAGTGGCTGGGGCGCCCGCATCTCTCCTGGTACTACACCGTGGCCGCCGATCCGGAGGCGATGGCGCCGCTCATGGAGTACGTCTACTTCGATCGGGCTGCCGAGGCCGATTTCGAAGTCGGCGGGCGGAGCTACGGGGTGTTCGTGCACGACTGGCGCCGGCTCGGTGGCGTGGAATGGCTCGAGCGGATGGCCGGACGCGAGCTCGGTGACGACGCGGCGGTGCCCGACGCCGAGCGCGAGAACGGGCCAGTGCTGGCTCTTCTCGCAGCCGGAGTTCGCAGACGCGGTGCGACATGCGCTGCGCGACCTGCATCGCCCGAGCGCGCTGGCCGCAAATCCCCTCGTTGCCACGCGCGTGGTGCGCGAGCACGGGACCGAGCTGCCCGCGCCGAGGCACTGTGCGCGCTGTTGCACGAGGCCGTCGACGCGATGCGTGCCGATCCGCGCGAGGAGAAGCTCGGTGCGCGCCCTGGACCGCACCTACCTGCGACCCGCGCCGACGAGGAGGCCGCCGCCGAGCTGCTCGACCTGCCCTTCAGCACCTATCGCGGGCACCTGACGCGCGGCCTGGAGCGGGTCGTCGACTGGCTCTGGCAGCGCGAGCTCTACGGCGCCGGCGCGTGATGCGGGCAGCCACCCGACCGAGCTGAGCAGAAACTCGCCAGAGGTTCGTCTGGCACCTCGGCGGCCTGCGGGCCGATCGTTCGCGCGGTGATCGGCGCAACCATGAGCCCGGCGCTCGCGCTGACGGCCGAGAGCCCGAGCCTCCGGCGTGCCCAGCTCTCCTTCGCGTTCATCTGGACGGCGGAGTGGGCCGTGATGGTCACGCTGGGTGTTGTCGCGTTCCGCGATGGTGGCCCAGCGGCGGTCGGCGTCGTGACGGCGCTGCGCATGCTCCCGGCCGCGTTGCTCACGCCGTTCGCAGCAGTGGTCGCAGACGCGGTACGACGCGAACGCGTGCTGGCCTGCGTCAGCGCCGTCCGGGCGGCAACGCTGGCCGCTGCGGCGGCCGTGCTCGCGGTCGACGGGCCTGTGGCGATCGTGTACTCGCTGATGGTGCTTGCCACGGTCGCGCATGCCTTGTATCGCCCCGCGCACTCGGCACTGCTGCCCGCGCTGTGCGCCGGCACGCACGAGCTGACCAGCGCGAACACAGTGCGAGGGCTGCTCGATGCCCTGGCGACGCTTGTCGGGCCGCTCATCGCCGCACTCGGCCTCGCCATCAGCGGACCCGCGGTCGCGTTCGCCGCTTGCGCGGCCTGCTCACTCTGGGCAGGGCTCCTCGTGGTCGGGCTGCCATATGACGCACCGCCACGATCGGCACCCGTGACGATCAGCGCGCGCGCGTTGCTGGGCGGGTCCAGGCGATCGCCGCGGACCGCAGCCTGCTGCTCATCACCGCGCTGATGACCGCGCAGACGTTCACCCGCGGTGCACTCAGCGTCATGACAGTCATCGTCGCGATCCGCCTGCTGGAAACCGGCCCGCCCGGCGTCGGCGTCTTGAACGGCGCGGTCGGCGCCGGCGCGATCCTCGGCTCGTGCCTGGCGTTGCTGCTCGTTCGGCACGAGCGGCTCGCGATCTGGTTGGGAATCGGCGTCACGCTCTGGGGGCTACCGGTCGCAGGGATCGCTGCGGTGCCGCACGAAGCCGCGGCGATCGCGCTCCTCGCCGTGGTCGGGATCGGCAACGCGCTCGTGGACGTCGGGGGGTTCCGCTGCCGGCCCGCCTCGCACACGAAACGGTGAGCGCGCGCGTGTTCGCCGGTGTCGAAGGAATCGAGACCTTCGGCGTCGCAGCCGGCGCCGCCCTCGCTCCGTTCGCGATCGAGCTGGTGGGAATCCGGGGAGCGCTCGTAGCGCTCGGCCTTGTCGGCCCCGTGTCCGCCGCCTTGGCATGGCCGCGCCTGCGGCGGCTCGACGTCCGCATGCGCGTCCGCGACACCGATGTCCAATGGCTCCCGATCGCCCCGATGCCCCGGCCGCTGCCACAGGCGACGATCGAGTAGCTCGCGCACACCGCCAGCAGGAACTCGGCAGAAGTTCGTCTGGCATCTCGGCAGCCCGCGAGCCGATCCTGCGTGGCGACATGCGACCGAGGAGATGGCCACATGAGACGGATCGGTGAGCACGCCGTGGTGATCGGCGGCAGCATGGCCGGGCTGCTGGCCGCCTGCTCGCTCACGGAGGCCTACGAGCGGGTGACCATCGTGGATCGTGACGCCCTGCCGGTAGGCGTTCAGGGCCGCAGGGCGGTGCCGCAAGGCCGCCACGCGCACGCGTTGCTGCCGCATGGGCAGGCGTGCCTGGACGGGCTGTTGCCGGGCCTCGGCGCCGAGTTGGTCGCCGCCGGGGCGGCAACCTGCGCGGCGCTGGAAGAGATGCGGTTCGTGATCGGCGGCCATCAGCTCGCCCGCGCATCGATGGGCGCCAGCACGATCCTCGCCAGCCGACCGTTCATCGAGGGCCATGTGCGCCGCCGCGTGCGTGAGCTCCCCCAGATCACGCTGATCGATGGCTGCGACGCGCTCGGCCTGACCACAGCCCGCGACGGCGAGCGGGTCACCGGCGTGAGGATCCTGCGCCAGGCCGACGGCAGCGCCGAAGAGACGCTCGCGTCCGACCTCGTCGTCGCCGCCACCGGGCGCGCGGCTCGCGTCGCGACCTGGCTCCAGGCGCTGGGCTACGCGCGCCCCGACGAGGAGCGCCTCGACGTCGATGTCACATACGCCAGCCGCCGCCTGTCGCTGCCTGCCGACCCGCTCGCGGGTGACAAGTTCGTGCTGATCGGTGCCCGTGCCGGGCAGCCGCGCACCCTGTTCCTGTTTGCGCAGGAAGGCGGCCGTTGGATCCTCGGGCTCGGCGGCTACGGTCCCGCGCACCGTCCCGCGAGCGACCCGGAAGGCTTCGCCGCGTTCGCCGCCACCGTCGCCCCGCCCGACGTGCTGGAAGCGATCGAGGCTGCCGAGCCGCTCGAGGAGATCGCGACGCATCGCTTCCCCGCCAGCGTCCGCCGCCGTTACGACCGCCTGCGCCGCTTTCCGGCCGGGCTGCTGGTCGCGGGCGATGCGATCTGCTCGTTCAACCCCACCTACGGCCAGGGCATGACGGTCGCCGCCGCCCAGGCGGTCACGCTTCGCGCCTGCCTGGAACACGGCGGGCACGACCTCGCTCGCCGCTTCTTCAACGCCGCCCGCGTCCCGATCGGCCACGCCTGGGACCTGTCTGTCGGCGCCGACCTGGCGCTGCCCGGGATCCGGGGGCGCCGGTCCGCGCGCGTGCATCTCATAAACGCCTATCTGCGCCGGCTGCGCGCGACGGCTGAGCACGACGTCGACGTCGCAGGCGCCTTCAGCGCGGTTGTCGGCATGCTCGAACCTCCCCGCCACGTGCTGCGCCCCGCGATCGCCGCCCGCGTCGCGCGTGGCCCCCGCCCCGTCGTCGCCGGGAGTGGGCTGAACGAGTCGGAGGCGCCGGCAGCGCGTGCTCCCGCGCCGGCCGGCACCCCGAGTGCGAAGGGACGGTTGGGATGAGGTCCTCATCTATCGCCGTGTTCGGGACGCTCGCCGTGGCGGCGCTGCTCGCGTCGGCCGACGCGGCATCGGCGCAGCGCGATCACCGGGTGGGCGGCACAACGGCCGCGGCGCCGGCAGTCTGCCCGCTCGGGGCGGCGCCGGGTGCCGGGACGCTCCAGCTCAGCCGGTCCGACGACGTCACGGACGGGTCGGTGGGCAAGTCGTTCGTGCTCCTGACCCGCACCGGCGGGACCGAGGGGGCAGTGAGCGCCTCCGTCATCACGAGCGACGACTCGGCCGAGGCGGGCTCCGACTACACCGCGGTCAGTACCACTGTCCGCTTCGAGGACGGCGACAGCTCGGCGCGGCTCGTCGCGATCCCGATCCTCGAGGACGACCTGGTCGAGCCGGACGAGGCGTTCGACGTGTCGCTGTTGGATCCCAACTGCGTCGCGTTCGGTGACCAGACCACCGCGGGGGTGACGATCGGCGGCGTCTTGGTCGGAGGCAGCTTCGCGCTCGCCCGAGCACTCCCATGAACGCTCCGAGAGGCCTCCCCATGACCAACGTCGCTCCGTATCCCACCGGTCCGTCGCCCTGCGCCGCTCGGCCACTGCGGATCCTCTTCTTGGTCTCCGCGCACAACGGTCTGAGCCAGCGGACACTCGTGGCGCTGACAGAGCTCGGGCATGCCGTCACGGTCGCGGTCGTGGACTCGGGCGCCGCGATGGACGCGGCGGTCAGGCGTCACGACCCCGAGCTGATCGTGTGCCCGATGCTCAAGACGATCATCCCGGACACGGTGCTGAGAACGCACCGCTGCCTCGTCGTGCACCCCGGCCCGAGAGGGGACCGCGGGCCGTCCTCGCTCGATTGGGCGATCGAGCTCGGGACGACCGAATGGGGCGTGACGGTCCTCGAGGCGACCGCCGAGGTCGACGGCGGTGCGGTGTGGTCCACACGCACATTCCGCACCCGCGAGGCGGGCAAGAGCAGCCTCTACCGCCACGAGGTCCGGCGCGCCGCGGTCGCGGCCGTCACCGACGCCGTGACGGCGATCGCCGCCGGCGAACACGCGCCACCGGACCATGGCGACCCGCGCGTGATCGGCCGGCCGCGCCCGTTGATTCGCCAGGGCGACCGCGGGATCGATTGGAGCGCCGATCCGACGGCGACCGTGATCCGCCGCGTCCACGCCGCCGAGGGTCACCCGGGTGTGCTCGACACCGTTGAAGGGCTCGATTTCCATCTCTTCGGGGCGCATCGCGAGGCCGCTCTGCGCGGGGCGCCAGGCGAGATCCTCGTGCAGCGCGACAGCGCCATCTGCCGCGCGACGACCGACGGCGCGGTCTGGATCACCGACCTCAAGCGCCCGGGTCATTTCAAGCTCCCAGCGGTGCGTGCGCTCGAGGTTGCCGGTCACCGCCTCGCCGTATCGGAGCTGCCTGCGCCCGTGCACGCGCCCCCGTTCGCCCCGACCACGTTCCGCGAGATCGCCTACACCGAGCGCCGCGGCGTCGGCTACTTGCGGTTCGACTTCTACAACGGCGCGATGAGCGCCGAGCAGTGCCGGCGGCTGCTCGACGCCTACCGCTACGCGCGGGGCCGACCGACGCGCGTGATCGTCCTGTTGGGCGGGCTTGACTTCTTTTCCAATGGCATCCACCTGAACGTCATCGAGGCGGCCGACGACCCCGCGCAGGAGTCATGGGCGAATCTGCAGGCGATCGACGACCTCGTGCAGGAGGTGATCGAGACCGACTCGCAGCTGGTCGTCTCGGCGCTGATCGGCGACGCCGCGGCGGGCGGCCTCACGCTCGCGCTCGCGGCCGACCGCGTACTCGCGCGCGAGGACGTGGTCCTGAACCCGTACTACCGGCACATGGGCGGCTTGTACGGCTCCGAGTACTGGACCTACCTGCTGCCGCGGCGCGTCGGCGCGGACATGAGCGCCCGGCTCACGTCGGCGCCGTTCCAGCCGGTAGGGGCGCGCCGCGCGGTGGCGATCGGACTGCTCGACGCCGCCTTCGGCGACACCGCCGCACAATTCCGCGCCGGCGTCCGGCGATACGCCGAGCAGCTCACCCGCAACGCCGCGGCCCAACTGGCCGACAAGCGCCGCTCACGCGCCATCGACGAGCACCGCCGACCGCTCGCCGCCTACCGCGCCGACGAGCTCGCGCGCTCGTACCAGTGCTTCTTCGGCCCGGACCGCAGCTACCACGAAACACGCCGGCGGTTCGTCCGCAAGCTCGGCGCCTCATCTGCACCCACTAGCTGACCGGTACCGGCGGCAGTCACCCGCACTCGAACTCCGGAAGGGAAGTCATCGTGTTCCAGATCCCGCATCGTGTTCGCGCCCGCCTCAGCTACGCGAACGTCACAGGCAGCCTTGCGCTGTTCATCGCGCTGGGCGGCACCGCAGCGGCGGCCGTCACGCTCGATCGCGACAGCGTCGGGTCGCCGCAGATTCGCAGCGCCGCCGTTCGCTCTCCCGAGATCGCCAACGACGCCGTGCGCTCACCGGAGATCCGCAGCGGCGCCGTCCGCTCGTCGGAGATCCGCGACGGCGGCATTAGGGCCGAGGACGTCTCCGCCCGCGCCCGCGCGGAGCTGGGCAGCGCATTCATGCTCTTGGAGGACGACAACGAAGACCTCGTCCCGGTGCCAAGGTGCGATGGACGCGACCTGTCGGCGTGCCCGGACAACGTTCGGCTGCGGCTTGCCTCCGCCGCGGACTCGAGCCGTCAAGCCAACCCGGATCCGACGCCGCCCGGCGCGCCGACCCCGGGGCCGGAGGTTCCTGGGGCTGGACGAAACTGGCTGATCGAAGCCCGGCTGCACGTCGCGGTCCTCCACACCCGCGTCTTCGAGCCCGCGTCGATCGCCGACAAGTGCGGCCTCGTCAACAGCACGACCGCCCGTGGGCGGAAGGCGGTGCTCGACGAGGTGCAGCTCGCCAACATCGAGGGCGAGGTCTCGACGGACATTGCACTGAGCGCAATCGTGACCAAACGCGCGAAGAACCCCACCGTCGCGCTGCGCTGCACGGCGCAGAACGGAGATCGCGTGATCCCCAGCCTGATCGAGATCAGGGCGCTGGAGGTGGGCACCGTCACCATCGGGTGACGGAGGCGCCGACCCCGGTCAGGACGGCGGAATAGTGACGCGATCCCAGGAGCGCCCAACGGCGGCGCAACGAGAAGCTCAATGGCCGGCCGCAGCAGGCTCGGAACTGTCCGGCGCGTGTGCGGTCAAGATTGGCTCTGGACCGCCGATTCGGAGCCAGGTCGCAGGATTTGAACCTGCGGTCCAAAGTCGGGGAGACAGTTCACGTACCGCGTCGTAGCGCTGCTGGCGACGATTCGTGTGCGGAATCGTGTGCGGTCTCGCGAGCTTCATCGGGCAGGCGTCGTCGGGCTCGAGCCGCATCGTCGCGCTGATGATCGCGCTCAGAGCGACTCATGTCAGCTAAGCCGACGAGCGGCGAGACTGGTCAGCGACTTGCGCTTCAGCGGGACGGTCGCGCCACGTACCGCTTGCGCTGCTGCCGCCCATCATCCCGTGGCATGCGACGCCTGCATCGCCTAGAGCCAGCAGCAGGTGAATCGTCCCCGACTCGGCGGACGATGGAGTCGAGCGTGGCCAAGGCGATCGTGGGGTTCACGAACGAGAAATGGAGTTGATGCGGATGTCCAGCCCGCCACGGCTCGTCAGGTACGGTGCACCGCGAGAGTGTTGATTGGTCGGGAGCGTGAACGAGCGCAGCTCAGCTCCGCCGCCGCGGAGGCTCGATCCGGCTGCGGCTCGCTCGTGCTCGTCGCCGGCGAGGCGGGCGTCGGCAAAACAGCGCTCGCACGGAGCGTGCTGGCGAGCTCCGGGCTTGCGGTCATTGAGGGGGCTGCGATGCAGCGTGGCGGCGTGGTGTACTGGCCGCTCCTCTCCGCTCTGCGGGCGCATTCGCGCCGGCATGGAACCCCATCGCCTTTGCCCGCGGAGCTCACAGCGCTGCCGCCGGGGCGGGGCCAGGCAGCTCCGCCGGACCGGGACGCGCTGTTTGAGGCAGTGACCTCCACGTTGTCGGCAATCGCCGCGCAGCAGGCATCGGCGCTGTTCCTCGACGACTTGCAGTGGGCGGACGAGGCAACGCTCGACCTGCTCGGCGCTCTCGCGCCGCTGCTCGACACGGAGCCGCTGCTCGTGGTGGGCGCCTATCGCAACGACGAGCTGCCTCGCGGCCACGCGGTGCGCCGCCTCCGCAGCGAGCTGCGGCGCCAGGGACGCCTACAGGAGGTCACAGTCGAGCCGTTCGGGCTGGACGACAGCGCGGCGCTGGTGCAGGAGGCGGTCGGGGAGGCGGTTGCGCCCTCACTGCTCCGTGTCCTGTATGACCGCACAGGCGGCCTTGCCTTCTTCCTGGAGGAGCTCGGAGCGGCGCTGGCCGACGGTGATCGCCTGCGACCCGGCCCGACCGGCCTGGAGCTGGACGGGGGCGCGGATCTGCCGGTACCCGAGCATGTGCGCGACGCTGTCCTTCTCCGAGCGGCCGGCCTCGCGGACGACGCGCGGGCTGCGCTCCTGGCGGCGGCCGCCATCGGGCAGCGATTCGACCCGGAGCTCGTGAGCACCCTGGCGGGGTTGCCGGAATGGCCTGACGAGGCCATCCGCCGCGGTTTCGTGCACGAGGATGCCGAGGGCTGGCTCAGCTTCCGCCACGACCTGGTGCGGGAGGCCTTCTACGCCGAGATCCCGCGCGCGCGGCGCGCGTCCCTGCACCGGGAGATTGCGGCGCAGCTCGAGGCGGCAGGCGCGCCCGCCGCGGTGGTGGCCGAGCACTGGGCGACAGGACGTGAGCCGGAACGCGCACGCCGCGCATACCTGGCCGCCGCGGAGATGTTCTGCAGTGTGCACGCGTACCGCGACGCCGCGCGCGTCACGTCCCGCGCGCTCGACTTCTGGCCCGAGGCCGCCGACGAGCCCGGACGCTTGGACGCGCTCGCCCGCCTCGCGGAATACGCCGAGGTCGCCGGTGACCTCGGCGACGCGGCGCGCGCCTGGCGCGAAGTCGTGGGCGAAAAGCGAACCGGCGCAGAGCCGGCCGAGCTGGGCGATGCGCTCCGCCGGCTCGCGAGCGTCCTCGAGCTCCAAGGACTCTGGGACGACGCGCTCGCGACGCGCCACGAGGCCGCCGCCTCGTTCGCGACCGGCGGCCGACGTGCCGACGCCGCCGCCGAGTGGCTGGCTGCCGCTTCGCACCTGCGATCGGCCGCGAGCTTCCGGGCGGCGCTCGCGCTGCTGGAGACGGCGCGTACGGAAGCCATCACGGCTGACCGGCCGGACCTCGAGGCGCGGGTGCTCGGCCTGCAGGGCAACGTCCGTGCCCGGATGGGCGAGCCCGCCGCAGGCCTCGAACTCGTGCGCACGGGCCTCAAGCTCGCGCTCCAACGCAACCTGAGCGGCGCGGCGGCCGAGATCTACCAACGACTCGCGGACTCGCTCGAACACGCGGGCGACTACACGGCGGCGCGCGAGACCTACGACGAGGCATTCGGTTACTGCGAGGCCCACGCGATGGAGCCGACCGGGCAGCTGTGCTTGGCGTGCCTGACGGTTGTGCTGCGTCACACGGGCGATTGGGATCACGCGCGGACGCTGTGCCGTCGTGTGCTCGCGTCGCCGGCGTCGACGCCGCACGCCCGCACGGTGGCGTCCGGCACGCTCGGGTTCGTCCTCGGGGTTCGCGGAGACTCTCGCGCGGCGCGGCCGCTGCTGCTTGAGTCCGCGACGCTGGCCCACCGGATCGAGCTCACCGCGATGGAGCTGCTCTCGACATGGGGGCTCGCCGTCATCGATCACGCGCGGTCACCCAGCGCATCCGCCGTGCGCTGTCGCACGCTGCTCGAACGCTGGAGCGAGACAGAGGAGCGCCACTACGCGATCTCGCCTCTGCGCTGGGCGGCGACGTTGTTCGGCGAGCTGAAGGCACCGCGGGACGCCCAGGCGTGCGCCGCGGCCCTGACGGCGATCGCGACCGCCTCGGGGCAGGCGGAGGCGCTGTCGGCGCTCGCGCACGCACTTGGGGAGATCGCACTGCTCGACCGCGCGCCGGACCAGGCGGTGACCCACTTCGAACGCGCGCTCGCGCTGCTGGGCGAGACGGATGCGCCGTTCGATCGCGCTGAGTCCCAGCGGCGCGCCGCGGCGGCGTTGATTGCAGTGGGCCGTCGCGAAGAGGCAGTGGAGCGGCTGGTGTCGGCACACCGCGCCGCGCGCCGCCTCGGCGCCCGACCGCTCGCCACCCGGCTCGTCGCCGAGCTCGCCGCCCTCGGCGAGCGCGCGGAGCCGCACCTCGGCCGCCGCGCCGCCGGCGAACTCGAGCGCGGCGGCCTCTCGAGGCGCGAGCTCGAGGTCGTGCGCCTGGTCGCGGTCGGACGGACGAACCGGGAGATCGCACGCGAGCTCTTCATCAGCCCGCGGACGGTCGACATGCATCTGCGCAACATCCTCACCAAGCTGCGCTGCCGCTCGCGCGCCGACGCGAGCCGCAGGGCCGCTGAGCTCGGGCTGCTCGACCGCGCCCCGTCCTAGCGACGCGGCAGCGAAATACGGCAATTTCGCCGATGGTCGGAGCGGCGGGTTCGCCTAGCTTGCGCACGAACGAGCAAGCCAGGAAGGGACTCGCAATGCAGGCCAACGGCAAGGTAGTCGTAAACCTCGCGACCGGACTCGAGGATGCGGAGCGGGTGACCGTGGCGTTCCTCGTCGCCGGTGCCGCCGCGACGGCCGGCAAGTCGGTGACGTGCTTCTTGACGAAGGAGGCGGTGCGGTTGGCCCTCCCCGACTTCCCCGAGGGCGTGGCGTGCGACGGCTGCCCGCCGCTGCCGACGCTGGTGACCCAGTTCGCGCAGGCCGGCGGGCGGCTGCTCGTCTGCCCGATCTGCTTCGACGCTCGCAAGCTGAGCAGGGCCGACCTGAGCGAGAACGCCGAGATCGGCGGCGCGACGCCGCTGTGGGCGTGGATCGGCGACGGCGCGACCGTGTTCAGTTACTGATGCGGAGCACCCTGGCCTTGGCGACGGCGGTGGCGGCGCTCGCCTGCCCGGCCGGCGCCTCGGCGACGATCCACGTGACCAACACCAACGACAGCGGACCGGGCTCGCTGCGACAGGCGATCGCGGACGCCGGTTTCGAGGAGACGATCGATGTCCCGGCCGGCACGATCACGCTGACGACCGGCGAGCTCGTGATCAACCGGAACGTCACGATCGCCGGAGCCGGCCCCGCCCGGACGATCCTGTCCGCCGGTAACTCCGGAAGGGTGCTCCTGGTGCTCGGCGCGTCGAGGTTCGGCCTCAGCGGGGTCACGGTGCGCGATGGAGTCCTGACGGGTCCGACGTCGATCGCGCTGCGTGGCGTCGGCCTGCTGGCGCAGTCCGCAGAAGTGACGATCACGAACTCGCTATTCACCGCGAACCGCATCGACAACGATGGCGCGATCGGGTCCCCGGGCGGCATCGTCCAGGGCGCCGCCATCTACGCCGGCGGCCCGCTGACGCTCATCGACACGCGCGTGGCCGGCAACAGCGCCTCTGCGGACGGCGGCAGCGGGGGCGGCGGCGGCGGTGTCCGGGGCGGAGCTGTCTACGCCGCAGACACGCTCACCGTCACCCACGCACAGCTGAGCGGGAACCGCGCGTCCGCGGACGGCGGCGCCGGCGGCCCCGGCGGCACGGTCTACGGAGGCGCCCTCGACTCCGTCGGGTCGGCCACGATCTCGGGAGCCGACATCAGCGGCAACACGGCGACGGCGCGCGGCGGCCACGCCGGGGTGTCGTCGGCACAGGTGGGCGGCACCGTGACCGGGGCGGGCGCTCAACTGCAGGGCGGGGCCGAGCTCACTAGCTCGACCGCAAGCGCCAACCACCTCGACGTCTCGGGCGGCCCGGGCGCCTCCGGCGGGAACGGCGACGGCGCGGGCTTGACGTGGTTGAGCGACAACCCGGACGACTCCATCACGAACGTGACCATCGCGTCGAACTCGATGACGACGTCAGCCGGCGGCGCCCTTCTCGGCGGCGGGCTCATGCTCGAGGCGGAAGGGAGCGGGAGCGTCCGGCTCACGAACGACACGCTCGCCGGCAACTCCGTCGACCAGAGCGTCGTGCAGGGCGTCGGAAATTTCTTCTCCTACACCGCCACCGGCGCCGACGTGCGGGCGGCGAACCTGATCGTCAGCGACGGCGTCGGCCTGCCCGGGTCGGCGAACTGCTCGATCAATGGAGTCTTTACCTCGCTCGGGCACAACATCGACAGCCGCAACGAATGCCACTTCGTAGCGGGCACCGACACAGTCAACACGGATCCGGGGCTCGAACCGCTCGCCGACAACGGCGGTCCTGGTCCGACGAAGGCGTTCGCGGCCACGAGCCCGGCCTTCGACGCCGGCGATCCTGGCACCTGCCCGGCCACCGACGAGCGCGGGGTGAACCGGCCGCGGGGCGCCACATGCGACATCGGAGCGTTCGAGCTGCAGCTCGCCGATCTCGCGGTCCGCAGCGCCGCACGCAGGGCTGGCGCACCGATCGGGAGCCTCGTGACCTTCACGCTGACCGGGGCCAACGCCGGCGGCGATGCCGCCCGCCTGACGACGATCACCGCTCGGCTCCCGAACGGGCTCACCCTCACCGCGGCCACGCCGACCGTGGGCAGCTGCGCCGGCCTGCGCACGGTCGTCTGCTCGCTCGGAGACCTCGCGCCGGGACAGAGCGGAACGGTCACGATCGCGGTGCGGGCGACGCGGGCCGGCACGCACGCCATCAGCACGGCGATCGCATCCGGCACAGCCGATCCGAACCGGGGAGACAACGCCTCGGCAACGGCCGTCAAGGTCGCTCCCCTCGCGGTCTCGTCGCTGCGCATCCGCCCCCGTCGATTTCGTCTCGGAAGCTCCGGCTGCACGATCAGCTTCAATCTGCCCGAGCCGGCCGAGGTGAGATTGGTGTTCGCCCGCCGGGGTCACGGACGCAGGTCGCTCACGATGCGCGGCCACGCCGGCCGGAACACGCGCCGCTTCGGGAAACGGCTCCGTCGCCACATGATGCCCACGCACGGCCGTTACCGGATCACCGTGACCGCACGGGATGTCTTCGGCAACGAGTCAAGGGCGGTCAAGCGCCACATCACGGCGACCGGATGAGACCTTCGACGCTCCTCGTGATCGGATCCTGTGCCGTCGCGGCGCTGACGGCCCCTGCAGCGGTGGCCTCGACGACGATCGGCGCGGGCGGTCCGACCTACCGGGCGGTTCCTATTCGTCAGCACGAGCACGATCGAGCAGCCCTCCGGACTCGGGCCTCGACACCTTCGGGACGCGACTGCCGCTCAAGGCAGGCGACTACATCGGCGTCGAGCTGGTCCACCACGCTCGGGCTCGACCCCAACCCGTCGGCGCCCGTGGGGACAAGCGTGGCCGGCTTCTCCGGGCCGATCGCCAATGGCCACCGCCTCGAAGGGGCGTGTGAGTATCAGTCGCAGGTCCAGAGTCACGTGCTTCAAGCCGACGAGAGCAGGGATCGGTCCAGAGACCTTGCTGCCATCCGGCACCGGGTGCTGTGGTCAGGTGGTGACGCGGGCGCGCTGGCGGGCGGTGATACCGGGGGCTGCGATCGCGAGCAGCGCACCGGCCAGCGCGAGCGCGATCGGCGTCCAGTCGGCTCCGGTGCTGCTGTGGCTCGGCACGGCCCGGGTGGGCACCGAGGAGTCGACAGTGGTCGGGAACGCGGAGGCCGGCGGGATGTACACGTTGGCGTTCCGTCCGCGCGTGTGCTTGCGCGAGGTGGTGCCCGCCAGGCTGGACGTCGAGCTCTTTGCGCGGTTGCTGGCGTCTGGCGAGCGGCGCTCTTGGGTGGTGGCCGCGGCGGCGGAGGTACTGCGCACCTGGTGACTGTCCACGGACTGGTCAGTCGCGGCCGGGACGGCGATCAGGAGCGCTGTGAGGACAGCGATCAGGGTGCCGCTGACGCGCGGCATGGTGGTCTCCTACCGAGTCGATGATGAACGGGCGGTAGTGAGGTGGGCGGATGGGGGGTCCGCGGTCGTCGCGGAGCTCAGGTGAGCCGGCCCTGGGGGCGTCGTCGTCGCGTTTTCCCGTGTGTGACGCGCGGCTGAGATGGCCGCTGCGACGAGGGCCTTTCGGCGGTGGCCGGGAAGGGTGTGGTCGATCATCGCCGATCGCCTCTCGGCCGGCACGGTGTCGGGACCGGGGGGATCCAGGCCCACGGCAACCCCCACGCGGCCGCGGCGATGAGGTGTGCGTAGTCGACCGGCGCGCGCGTGTGATCGTTGTCTGGCGCTGCCGTGAAACGATCGTCGTCGGCGCCGCGCCGGCGAAGCCAGCGCCTGCATCGAGCTCGGAGACCGCCCTTGTGGGTGGGCGGCGGCACGAGTCCGAGCTGGCGTACGGCGCCGAGGTCGTCGCGGCATGCCCAGTGCTCGCTGATCTTGCCGTCCGCCAGGCGGAAGATGTGGATGTGCTGGACCGAGAACGTGCGGCCCGTGGCCGGGAACCCGTCGATCTCTCCGACGTGGCGACCGCTGGCCTGCGCCCTGATGACGACGAGGTCGCCCTCGGCCACGGCGTCGAGCGGCTCGTGGTGCATGTCCTGAAATGTGCGATTGAGGAAGACTGCGGTGGCGCGTGCACCCTCGGGTCCGCGCTGCCGTCCGGAGGTGGCCTCGTGGTTGACGTAGTCGGGGTGGTGGAGCTCCGCGACCGCATCGGCATCGCCGCGGTCGAGCGCCGCGAGCGCTTGTAGGACGAGCTGTTTGTTGGCCTGTGACACCTTGTGCCTCCGGATTGGTGAACGGAGTTCGATCGTCGTGTCGGCGGGCCGTGGGCGCCACGGGTGGCACCCTGGACGTGCACCCGATACTTAGGAGCGGTGCCCCTACTGGAGCGCGACCGCGAGCTCGAACGGCTCGGCGTGCGTCTGCAAGCCGCAGGCTCCGGCGAGGGAGCTCTGGTGGTGCTCGAGGGTTCGCCCGGACTCGGCAAGACGAGCCTGCTTCGGGCGGCGGCGCGTGAGGCCGAGCGGCGCGGCTTCGAGGTGCTTCGCGCGCGCGGGGCCGAATTGGAGCGCGAGTGGCCGTTCGGGGTCGTCCGCCAGTTGCTCGAGCCTGCGCTACGCGGGCGCTCAGCCGCCGAGCGGGCGCAGCTGCTCGAGGGGGCGGCGGGGCTCGCCACGCACTGGTTGCTGCCCGAGCTGGCCGGGAGCACGACCGACGTGGACGCGAGCTTCGGGACGCTCCACGGCCTGTACTGGCTGTGCGCGAACCTGGCGACGGAGCGGCCGCTGCTGCTCGCCGTGGACGACGCCCACTGGACCGACGACGCCTCACTGCGGTTCCTCGGCGTGCTCGCGCGCCGCCTCGACACGCTGCCCGCGCTCGTCGTGCTCACCCAGCGACCCGGGCCGCCCGACGCACTCGCCGAGCTCGCGGCCGATCCCCAGAGCGAGGTGCTGGGCATTCGCCCGCTCTCCGACACCGGGACACACGCGCTGCTCGCGGAATTCTCCCCGGACCGCGACGTGGACCGCGACTTCGCGGTCGCCTGCGAACGCGCGACGGGCGGCAACCCGTTCCTGTTGAGCCGGCTTGCATCCGGGCTGCGCGACCAAGGGGTCGCCTTCAGCGCCGCGCACGCCGGGCGGGTCACGCTCGCCGGAGTCGATGCCGTCCGCGACGCGGTTGGCGCCACGCTTGCCCGGCTGGACACCACCGCTGTCGCGCTCGCCGAGGCCGTAGCCGTGCTCGGCGACGACGCCGAGCTGGCGGTCGCGGCGGAGCTGGCCGGCATCGATCATGCGGACGCAGCCGCCGACGAGCTCGCGCGGCTCGGGGTGCTCGAGGACGCACGCCCGCTGCGCTTCATTCACGCGATCGTCCGCGACGCCGTGGCCGCACGGCTTTCGGCCGGCGTCCGCAACACGCTTCACGCGCGCGCCGCCGAAGTCCTCGCGGCCCGCGGCGCCAATCCCGATGCGGTAGCGGTCCATCTGCTGGCGACCGAGCCCCGCGGCCGGACATGGGTCGTCGATCAGCTCGCCGGCGCGGCGCGGCGGGCGCTCGCCCAGGGGGCGCCCGAGGCGGCGTCGGCGATGCTCGCGCGCGCTCTGGCCGAACCTCCAGTCGCACCACAGGACGCCGAGCTCGTGCTCGAGCTCGCGCGCGCCGAGAGCCGGCTCGGACGGCGCGGCGCGATCGAGCACTTCCATCAGGCGCACGAGCGCGCACGCGACCCCGTGCTACGCGCACGGGCCGCGCTAGAGATGAGCTGGGCCGCCGGGCCAGAGCTCGAGGTTGCCGCGATCCTTCCGCGGCTGGAGCGAGCGATCGCCGACCTCGACGGCGATGCGGAGTTGGGCATGGAGCTGGAGGCGGCGCGGCTCGCCGCGATCCAACTCTCGCCGTCGACGCAGAGCCAGGCGTGGGTGGCGGGCGGCCCACAACGCTGGGCGCAGCTCGAAGGCCACACGCCCGGCGAGCGCCTCCTGCTTGCCCAACTCGCAATCGGGCAGATGCAAGCCGGTGGCCCGGCGGACGTGTGCGCGGCGTTCGCCGAACGTGCGGTCGGCGACGCCGGCTTCGAGGCGCTCCCTGGCGGCACGATGTCGCTGATGTTCGCGGTCATCGTCCTTTTCAAGGCCGACCGCCTCGACATCGCCGAACGCGTGCTCGAGCGCGAGCTGCGCATCGCGCAGCGCCGCGGCTCACTCTCGGGCTACGCGATCCTCAGCACCTTCCGCGGCGTGGTCGCCCACCGACGCGGCGACCTCGCCGCGGCCGAAGCCGACCTCCGGGCCGCCATCGACTCGATCCCCACGGACGCCTGGCACCGCATCGACGCGACCGCAAACCTGCTCGACGTGCTGACCGACAACGGCCGGCTGAACGAGTCACAGGCCATACTCGCCGCGAACGACTGGACCGGCGCGCTGCCCGACAATCGAGCGACCAACGTCCTGCTCGCGAGCCGGTCGCGGCTGCGCCACGCCCAGGGCGATCATCGGCGAGCGCTCGACGACGCGCTCCAGGCACGCCGGCGAACGGCTCACGGAGCCCTCGTAGACATCAACTGGGACGGCTGGTCCCGGATCGCACTCCTCCATCACGCGCTCCGCGAGCCCGAGGCGGCCCGTCGCGAGGCGGCCGAGTTCGTTGCCCTCGCGCGTCGCTGGGACACGCCCGCCGCGATCGGCCAAGCGCTGTGCACGAGCGGACTCGTCGAGGGCGGGAGCCGAGGCCTCTCGCTGCTCGACGACGCCGTCGAGCACCTCGACCGCTCCCCCGCCCGCCTCATGCTCGCCCATGCGCTCGTCGAGCACGGCGCGGCGCTACGGCGCGCGGGCGACCGCGCGCTCGCCCGCGAGCCGCTGCGACGCGGCCTCGACATCGCCTCCGCGAGCGGCGCGCAACCGCTCGCCGACCGCGCCCGCCACGAACTCACCGCCACGGGCATCCGCGTGCGCCGCGACGCCCAAACCGGCATCGCCGCGCTCACTCCGAGCGAGCGCCGCGTCGCGGAGCACGCCGCCGCGGGAGCCACGAACCCGCAGATCGCCCAAGCGCTCTTCGTCACCGTCAAAACCGTCGAAATGCATCTCGGCAACGTCTACCGCAAGCTCGACATCAACTCCCGGCACCAACTCGCCGCGCACCTGAACCCCGCTGCAATCGACGCACCGCCGAAGACCCCAACAGGCGACACGCGTGCCTGACGCGTTTCGCGTCAACACGAGCCCGTCCCGGCCGAAGCGCACAGGCTCGTTCTGGACGAGACGGAGGCGTCAGCCGGTCCTTCGCGGTGACGACGGCTTTACCGCGACACGCGGACCGCCGACGGTGGTCGCGCGTGCGGGCAAGACTGGCTCTGAAGCGACACCACGTCCATGAGGACACGGCCTCGGCCTGCTACGGCGACTGGCTCGATGCACCACCGGTGAGAGCTCCCGCTCGTCTGGAATGCGGCGTCTTGGCCAACGTCGTGTTGACCGGCGAAGGCCGTGCATCGAGCACGCCCAATCGGACGGCCCGTCGGCGCTCACCGTCGCAGCCCGGGACGGCGCCACTGAGAACCTTCTCTAGCGCCTGTTGACCTGGTGTGCCTTATTGACGGTAGACACCGGCCCCGGCGCGTCGGGTCAGGGACTCCAGGTAAACCAGCTGTCCGAGCTCTCGGACGCCGCGCAACCGCTGTCGCGGTCGCCGAAGGCGACGAGCTTGAGCGGGCGGCCTTGCGGACCTGTGGCCTCCTGGCGCCGCTCGGGGGCGGCGCCGGACGGTCCGGTGGCCCTGTTACGCGCACGTTCGCGCAGTGCGCGCAGCCCCGATTGCGCGCATGGTCGCCGCGTGGGCGGCCGCGTCGACAAGGCGCTCGTTGTGGTGCATCTTCTTGGCGTGCGTACCGGCTGCCGAGTCCACGTCGTGCCTGGGCATTGCTGAGGCTCCCGGTGCGACGACCGCGGCGGCCGCGATGGCGGAAACGACGACTCGGAGGATGCGGTGACGGCGGATCATGGCGTGCTCCTTTGTGTCGGGCGGACCCGACTTCATTGGTGGGCTTCGGAAGTGACGGGTGGGGTCCCGGCGCGGAGCGCCGGTGACTACGTGACGTGGCCGGCGCGCGGCGATCGTCCGGATCCGAACGGCGGCGGCGGCGCGTCCCGACGGCAGCGGCGAGCGCGATGGCGAAGGTGGTTGCGACGTCTCCGACGGCACCGACGGCCGCCCGGTTGGGGTCGAACCCCGATGACGTCGCGACGGAGCGCGCGACGGCCGGCGCGTGGACCCGGAGTCGACGGGAGGACGAGTGCGGTGTGGAGGTGGAGCGGCACGATTCGCACCGTCGCCGATCCCTGTTGCACCGCCCTTGCCTCACGCTCACACAGCGTGTGAGCGGGCGTAGTGTTGGCCGTGGCCATGGCGCTGCAGATCGCGATCCTCGGCTCGGTCGAGCCGCGCGTGGGCGACGCCGTTGTCGGCGTGCCGCCGGGCAAGCAACGAGCGCTGTTGACGCTGCTGGCAGTGCACGCCCCGCGCCCGGTATCGGTCGAGTCCGCGGCTGACGCGCTCTGGCCGCGCGCCGCATCCGCTGAGGCGATGCGCAGCGTGCAGGTCACGGTGTCACGTCTCCGCCGGTCGCTCGGTGCCGCCGGTTCGGCATTGGAGACGGTGACGTCCGGCTATCGCCTGGCGGTCGAGCCTGACGCGATCGACGCGCGGCGTTTCGAGACGCTCATCGGGTCCGCACGCGCGGCGCGCCTCGAGGGCGACGCAGCCACGGCGCGGCGCTTGCTCGACGATGCGCTCGGGCTGTGGCGGGGGCCGGCCCTGGCCGATGTCGCGTTCGAGTCGTTCGCTCAAGGAGAGATCGCCCGGCTCGACGAGCTGCGCCTCGCCGCCCTCGAAGAGCGCATCGACGCGCGCCTGTCGGCGGGCGAGCACCCGCTCGTCGTCGCCGAGCTGGAACAGCTGGCTGCCGAGCATCCGTCGCGCGAGCGGCTGGTCGAGCTGCTCATGCTGGCCCTGTACCGCTGCGGACGCCAGAGCGACGCGCTGGAGGTCTACACGCAGAGCCGGCGACGACTGGGCGAGGAGCTCGGGCTCGAGCCCTCGTCGCGGCTGCGGCGCCTCGAGGAAGCGATTCTGCGCCAGGATCCTTCCCTCGATGCGCGCATCGCTGAGCCCATACCGCACAGACGACGACCGCGCGTGGCGGCGCCATCACTTCCGGCTCAGTTGCAGCCTCAACCCGCGATGCCGTTCGTGGGACGCGCCGCGGAGCTGGATCGGCTGGCCGCGCTGCCGGACCGGGCACGCAGCGACGGGCGGCAGATCGCGCTGGTGGGCGGCGAGCCGGGCAGCGGCAAGACGCGGTTGGCGAGGGAGTTCGCCGAGCACCTCACCTCCAGTGGGATGCATGTGCTCTACGGCGCCTGCGACCCGGCCGTTCGCACGCCCTACCAGCCGTTCTTCGAGGCACTCGAGCCGGCCGTCGCGGAGCTCGAAGCTGAGCCGGAGGCGGGCGGCCGTTACCCGGCGGCGTTGATCCGCCTGCTCCCAGACCTGCGTGTCGCGGCCGCCGATCCAACGGTGGATGCGGCGACCAAGGACCCCAATGCCGAGCGCCACGAGCTGCACACAGCGCTGACGTCGCTGCTGGCGAGGGTCGCGGGACACTCGCCGGCTGCGCTCGTGCTCGATGACCTGCAGTGGGCCGACGCATCATCACTGCTCCTCCTCCGTCACCTGGCGCGGACACTGGGCGCGACTCCGATCGTCGTGGTGGCGTTGTTCCGCGAGGGCGATGGCGATGTGCCGGAGGCGCTTGGCTCGACGCTCGCCGAGCTGCACCGGCTGGACGGTGTGTTGCGGCTCCGGTTGTGCGGGCTCGACGTCGCGCACGTCCAGGAGCTCATGAATCGCAGCGGCGACGTTGTGCCGGGTGCGGACAGCGAGCTCGCCGAGCAGCTCGTCGGGCTCACCGACGGGAACGCGTTCCTGGTCGGCGAGGTATGGCGGCACATGCTCGACCAGGACGCGGCGGCCGGACGGGCCTCGCCTGCCGGTGCCACGATCCCCGAGAGTGTCCGCGAAGTGATGGCGGCTCGCGTCGCCGGGCTGACGCCGGTGCTCGGCGAGCTCCTTGGATTGATCGCCGTGTGCCCGCGCGGCATCGCGCTTCCGGTCCTGCGCGTGGCGGCGCAGATGGACGACGAGCAGCTCCTCGGCGTGCTCGACGAGGGTCGGCGCGCCGCGATGCTCGACGAGATCAGGGCCGCCAGCGTCGTCTACCGTGTCCGCCACGAGCTGCTGCGCAGAACGGTCTACGAGCGTCTGAGCTCGTTCCGCGCCGCAGCGCTGCACTTGCGCGTGGGAGAGGCGCTCGCGACGATGGCTGAGGGCCGGCGCGACCGGATCGTCAACGAGCTCGCGTTCCACTTCCGCGCGGCGGCTCCGATTGCCGGGAACGGTCGCGCGGTGGAGTACACGCTCGACGCGGCGACGCAGGCCGAACGTTCCCTCGCCTTCGCTGAAGCGGCCGGTCGATTCGAGGAGGCGCTCGCTCTCGGTGTCCCCGACCTCGTGGCCGAGGCCGACGTGCGCTGCCAGCAGGGGATGGCGTGGCATCTCGCCGGACGGCCCGCCGAGGCGCTGGAGAGCTTCGCCGCCGCCGCCGCGGCCGCTCGCGCGTGCGGTGACGAGGCGCTGCGGGCCCGCGCGGCGATCGGCTTCGAAACGGCGTGCTGGCGCCCCGGCATCGACGACCCACGCGCAGTGGCCCTGCTGCAGGAGGTCGCCTTCGGAGATACTGCCGAACCCAGTGCGCAACACGTACGGGTCCTCGCGCACCTGAGCCGCGCCCTCGCCTATCGGGGCAACCACGCCGCGGCAGGGGCGTGGTGGTCGCAGGCGGTGGAGACGGCCCGGCTCGTGGGCGATCCGAGCTCCTTGATGGTCGCGCTGTCACACGCCGCATGGACGCGCGGCTCGCGACCGCTCGACGAGATCCTCGCCGACCTGGCCGAAGCGGATGAGCTCGCGCGCACGCTGCCGCACGACTACCTGTCCGACGTCGCCAAAGGCATGCGTGTCGCGCTGCTGATCGAGGCCTTCGAGATCGAGGAGGCACGCGCGCGAAACGCCGCGCTTCGGGACCTGTCCGACCGCGCCGGCCAGCCCTTCCTCGCCCGGGTCGTCGAGCAACACGAGGCGGTTTTCGCGCTCTGCGACGGCCGACTCGATGCGGCCGAAGCGGCGGCAAACCGCAGCGACGAGATCGCGCGGCGGACCGAGGCGGGCCCTTCGGCCGTGCACGGGATCCAGATGTTCAGCATCCGTCGCGAGCAGGGACGACTCGCCGAGATCGCGCCCTTGGTTCGCCTCATTGCGTCCGGGCAGACAGAGACCGACAATGTCTGGCGGCCGGCGCTCGCCGTGCTCCTAGCCGAGATCGGCGACGTCGACGCGGCATGCCGCGAGCTCGGCGCGCTTGTCGACGCGGGCCTCTGGGCGATCTTCCGGGGCGGGCTCGGTGCCGGCGGACTGACCTACATGGCCGATGCGTGCGCCCTTGTCGAGGATGCCGCGCTCGCCGCTCCAATCTACGAGCAGCTGCTCACCTTCGAGGGCCAGAACATGGTGGTCGGCGCCGCAGTCATGTGCTACGGCGCCGCCGATCGCATTCTCGGCGCGCTGGCGACGGTCATGCAGCGATGGGACGACGCCGAGCGTCACCTTGAGACGGCGCTCCTCCTCAACCAGCGAATGGGGTCGCCGACGTGGATCGCGCACACGCTGTACGAGCACGCCCGGCTGACGCTCCGTCGGTACCCGAAGGACTCGCAGTCAGCGCGCGAACGAGCATCCGAGGCGCTCGACGCTGCGCGGACGATCGGGCTACACGGGCTTGTCGCGCGCATCGAATCGCTGACCACGAGCCTCCGGGCCGCCACCGCCGACGACGACCTGTAGCCGCGTAGGGCCGCGGAGCACTAGCGACATCCGACCAAACGCGCATACACTGGCCCATGCCCCTCTACGTGATCGAACGTAACTACGCGGAACGGCTCGAGCCCAACGCGGAGGGCGTTCGCGAGATCGAGGACATCAACGCCGAAGAGGGAACGCGCTGGGTGTTCTCGTTCTTGACCGCCGACAAGCTCAAGTCCTACTGCGTCTACGAGGCCTCCTCGCCCGACGCCATCCTCGCCGCCGCCCGCCGCGCGGGTCTGCCGGCGGATGTGATCGTCGAGGTTGAGCGCGTCGAGGCCGCGATGTTCACCTGAACTCGCCGCCCTGCGTCTCGCGGTTGCGCTTATCAGCCGCGAACGCGTGCACCTCTTTGGTGAGCGCGAGGATCTGGTTCGACAGGGCGAACAACTCGACGTTCTGCCGGTCCTCCTCCTGCACCGTGCGCCATTCCTGGTCGACAAGTGCCTGCTGCTTCGCGGCAGCACGGTTCTGGCTGATCATCACGAACGTCGACAGGAAGATCGCCTCGAGCGAGACGATCATCGTCAGCAGCCAGTACGGGTACGACTCGATGCCGCGTCCGATCCAGCCCGGCGAACCAGATGATGTGGAAATACACGAACGCCATCGAGCCGGCGAACCGCGTGATTGCGTCGGCGAGCCGCCGAGGAACGCAAAAGGCTGGCATTTGCGGGCCTTTGTTAGTCGGGGAGACAGGTTCAAGAACCTCTCTGAGCAGGCTCGGGACAGCGCGTGTGTCGGATTTGCTTCGCTTTGCCAGGCCGAGCACCGAAGTGCGTGTTTCGGATGGCGCAGCGGATCGGCAGCGCTCGGCCGACCGCCCATCCAGCGGCCGGCCGAACATAACAATCGGCCTCGGACCTACACCTAGTGCGAACCGTGCGGGAGCGACATGGCGCTGATGTCGGGCACCGGCGCGCCGCCATGCGCGACGGCGTACGAGGGCAGGTGGAACGCGGGGGGCGCCGGGGGGCTGCTGCCGTTGTCGCCAGACGTAGTGACGGCGGCCCCTGCGACGACGACTGCAACCAGCGCCGCGATGAGGAGCATCGCGCGGCTGGGCCTGGCGGTGGCGGTGGGGTGGGTCTGCTGCGTGGACATGGGTCCTCCCGGGCTCGCGCCTGTGACGGCGCGCTTGTAAGGAGCCCGAAGCTACGGCGCCGTTCTGGAGGTTCGCTGGAGGTGCGCTGGGCCCTCCGGTACGTTCGGTATCGAGTGAGCGTCGAGTTCCGTATCCTCGGTCCGCTCGAGGCAGGGTCGGTCGGGCGTCGGCTCGAGCTCGGCGGCCCGCGCCAGCGGTCCGTCCTCGCCGTGTTGCTGTTGCGCGCAGGTGAGGTGGTGCCGGCGGGCGCCCTGATCGACGAGGTGTGGGGCGACGAGCCGCCGGAGACGGCGGTCAACCTGCTCCAAGGCTACGTCTCGGACCTGCGCAAGGTACTCGGCCGCGACGTCATCGCCACGCGCGGTCGCGGCTATGCGATCGAGATCGATCCCTCGGCGCTCGATCTGCACCGCTTCGAACAACTGGCCAGAGAGGCCGACGCGTCCTCGCCAGCGATCGCCGCGGACCGGCTTCGGCAGGCGCTGGCGCTGTGGCGTGGCCCGGCGTTCGCCGACCTCGTCGACCAGCCGTTCGCGCGCGCCGCGAGCGGCCGGCTGGACGAGTTGCGCCGCCTCGCGCTGGAGCAGCGCATCGAGGCGGACCTCGCCCTCGGCCGGCATGCCGAGCTCGTCGGCGAGCTCGAACAGCTCACACGCCGGCACCCCCTCCGGGAGCGCCTCCACGGGATGCTCATGGTGTCCCTCTATCGATGCGGGCGACAGGCCGAGGCGCTCGAGGCCTACCAGGCGGCTCGCCGCTCGCTGGTCGAACAGCTCGGCATCGAGCCCATACCGGCGCTGCGAGAGCTCGAGGCCGCAATCCTGCGCCAGGACCCGGAGCTCGACGCGCCGTACCGGGACGTGCGCGCAGCGACCGGGGAGCCGACGCCGCTCGAGCGTTCGATCCTCGTCGTCCCAGGGAGCGACATGGGCACCATCCGGCTCGTCGCGATCGCGGAGCCGCTCGCGCGTAGGCCGCCGCGGGAGTTGATCGTTCTGCGCCTGCTGGAGACCGGTGCGGAGCCCGCGGGCCCAACAGCGCGGCTTGCCGCCCTGCGAGACGAGCTCGTCGGCCGGGGCCTAGGCATACGCGTCGCGGCCTACACGTCGAGCGCGCCGGGAGACGATGCGGTCCTGCTGGCGGCCCAGCAGGACGTCGACCTCCTACTCGTCGATGCCTCGCCAAACCTGCTCGACAGTGGGCGGCCCGATCGCGACCTCGACGCGATCCTCCGCGACGCGCCCTGCGACGTTGCGGTCCTGCTGACGGCCTGCTCGCCACGCGACGGGCCGGCGCTGCCGGTTGTCGTGCCGTTCGGAGGGGTCGAGCACGACTGGTCGGCGGTCGAGCTCGCCGCTTGGGTCGCGCGCGCCCGCGACACGACACTGCGGCTGGTCGGCACCACGGCGGATCGCGTGCGCGGCCGCCGCGACGCGAGCCGACTGCTCGGCCGAGCATCGCTCGTGGTGCAAGCCGTGGCCGGCATCGTTGTCGAGCCTGCGCTCGTCCGCGGCGGCGCCGACGGAATCCTCGAGGCGGCGTCCGACGCGTCGCTCCTCGTCGTCGGCATGTCTCGTCGGTGGCCGAGCGAAGGGCTCGGTCCGGCCCGTCTCGCGCTCGCTCATCGGGCCGGAGTGCCCGTCCTCATGGTCCGACAGGGGCTCCGCCCCGGAGGCCTGGCACCGAAGGAGAGCATGACGCGCTTCACGTGGTCGTTGTCTTCCTAGCCCGTCGCGACCCACACGACCCCCGCCCCGACGGCTACGTCCTCGGCCGTATCGCCCACCGCGACGATGGCGGTGACCCGGTTCGTCTTGGCGTCGATCCTCGACACGGTCCCGTCGAGTCGATTTGCCACCCAGACGAGCCCCTTGGACGCGGCGAGCGCCACCGGCTCGTGGCCGACCTCGATCGTCCGACCCACCCGGCCGGACCGGGCGTCAACGCGAGTGACGGAGTCGTCAAGCTGGTTCGCCACCCACACCGTGCCCTCAGCGACGGCGACGGCGTCGGGGCCGAACGGCAACGGGTACGCCACCGTTCGCCGCCTGCGATCCGGGTCGATCCGCCAGAGCGTCGGATTCAGCACGTCGCCGGTGACCCACACAGAGCCCTCCCCCACCGCCACGTCGGTCGCGGATACCGGGCTCCCGCCCTCGCCGCCGCGTGCAAGCGGAAGGGTTCTCGTCCCGGCCAGCGTCCCCGTGCCGAGATCGATCCGCTCCAGCTGACCGCGGTCCGTCACCCACGCCGACTGCCGATCGGCTGCGACGCTCGACTCGGACTGGCCGAACCCGGGGAGTTGGACCGTGCCTTGGAAGACGCCGGAGGAGCTATCGAAAAGCGCGGCCGTCGCGTCGGTCCCGTTCGCCACCGCGACAACGTCGCCGCCGACGGCCACGTCGCTTGGAACCCCGTGGGCTGAGCTGGGTCGCAGCGCGCCGCGGGCGGCGTCGAGACGGACGACCGTGCTCGAGCCGGCTTCGACTGCCCACGCGTCGGCACGACCCACCGCGATCGAGGTCGGGCGGCCCGCGAGCCCTGTGCGCGCCAGAACGCTGCTCGTGACCGGATCGATCCGGACGATCGAGCCGTCGTCGTGGCCACGTCCGATCCAGAACGACCCCATCATCGCTGCCACCGCAACACCGGCCACAGTCGCGACAACAAGCGGCAACCGCCGCGAGCGGCGAAACTCCGCCGGCCGCGTAACCCCGACCGCGGACTGCGCGGAATCGACGAGCGCGCGGCAACTCTGCGGGCGCTTCGCCGGGTCCTTGGCGAGCGCCGTCTGGAACACGCCGTCGACGGCCTCAGGGAGCGCATGGTTGCGCGCGGTTGCCGACGGCGGAGGGTCGTTCACGTGGCCCCACAGGACCGCCATGACGGAACCGCTGCGGTATGGCGGCTGCCCGGTGAGCGCTTCGAACAGGACACATCCGAGCGCGTACACGTCCGCGCGCGCATCGATCTGCCCGCCGGTGACGAGCTCCGGCGCCGCATAGTCGGCCGTACCGCTGAACTGCTCCACGCCAACGGCGTCGGAGGACAACGTCGTCAGTCCGAAGTCCGCGAGGTAGATGTCCTCGTCGGCATCCCCCTCGCGCGCCCGCGCGATCAACACGTTCGCGGGCTTCACGTCGCGGTGGACGAGCCCCCGTGCGTGCGCTGCGTCGAGCGCGCCTGCGACGGGAGCGATGAGCGCGAGCGCGCGCTCCGGATCGAGCGGCGCGCTCTGGCGGAACACCTGGCGGAGATCAGTCCCCTCGACGAAGCGCATCGCGATGAAGAGCCGGCCCGCGAGCTCGCCGGCCTCGTAGACGGGCAGGACGTTCGGGTGATCGAGGCTCGCCGCGAGCCGCGACTCGCGAAGGAAGCGCTCGCGAAACCGGTCCTCGTCCGCGATCTCACGGACGAGGAGCTTGAGCGCGACCTGGCGGCCCAGGCGCCGATCCAGTGCCCGGTAGACCTCGCCCATGCCGCCCCTGGCGATCAACATCTCGATGCGGTACGCGCCGAGGTCCTCGCCGGCAGCTAGCTGCGGCTCCGAGGCCATGGCCGATTCTCTCGTTGCAGCGACGGAAGGTAAAGGCGGATCGGCCGATTGTCGCCGTCGGGGCTGGAGGCTCGCTGGACGCTCGCTGGCGGTCCAGAACGCTGTGGAGGAGCGTGATGACGTTGCTGATGGACTTCGGCGCGAGTCCTCGCCGCAGCAGAGACCGCGCCCGTCGTCGACAACCGGCGTGGCTACCTCCGCCTCCTGCGCCACGCTCAAGGCTCGCTCCGCCATCGACGTAGTGAGTCCGCTGCTCGAACCCGCCTCGCGCTCGGTCCAACCGGCGGGTTGCGCAGCCGGCGTACCGCTCGGGCGCAGACAGGTCGTCCCCCGCTCATGCGCGTAAGCTGCGAGGAACGCAAAAGGCCCGCATTTGCGGGCCTTTCGTCAAGTCGCGGAGACAGGATTTGAACCTGCGACCGCCCGGCCCCCAGCCAGCCCAACGCGGTTGTATGGGCTCGAATTTGGCTTTCTAGAGCCGAATGAGTTGTGGCTAGTTGCGGTCACTTGCGCTCAATTTGTTCCCCAGATTGTTCCCCAGTCCCGCGGCCGGGTGCGCTGTGGTCACTCGTCCGTTGCGAATGCGATGGAGCTCCTACGGGTCGACGCCGCCGCACGCGTGTTCGCTCACTGGAACCTTCTCCTCGCGTGCGGCGGCACCGTGACCGTCCCGCGCGTTCGCGCTCAGGCGCGCGCGGGCGTGCGCCGGCGCGTCGCCATGAAAGCGGCGGCTCCGGCGGCGAGGCCAAGCGCGCCGACGATCAACGCAACGATCGACAGCGTGTCGCTTCCGCCGGAGTCCGAAGCGCTCTCCCCGGCAGCTGGGGTGGCAACCGGCGCCGGCGTGCTCGCCGCGGCGGCATGCTCGTCACCGGCAGCGGCGGTCACCGACACGCTCGGGGCGGGGTTGTCGCTGCCCTCAGGGCCGATCCAGCGCACAACTTCGCCGTTGGAGTAGGTCTGCAGCGCCTTGAAGGTGAGGGTGTCGCCCGCCTTGCCGGGCACCTGCACGGAAAGCCCGAAGTCCTGGAAGGCGCCGGGCGGGATGCCCTGCTTGCTGGTCCAGGTGATCTGCTTGACGCCTTCCGTGACTTCGCCGTCGTCGGTCTTGATCGGTTGGGCGAGCTTGGCCTTCTTCACGTTGACCGTCCATCCGGGGACCGGCTCGAACGAGGCCTCGGCGAAACCGTCTGGCAGCTGGAGCACGACCTTCGTAGTCGAGGCGTTGTCGCGCTCGGTGGGAACGCGGACGTCCAGCCGGGCAAAGCCGCCGGCGGGAGCCGTGTTCGGCTGCAGCGTGACGTGCGCCTGGGCTGCAGCCGGCACGGCGAGCGTGGCCACTGCCACAAAGGCGGCCACTGAATGACGAGGCTTCATTGCGATCTCCATGTTCACTTGATGGGCAGGCTGAGATGGGCGACGTACTCGTCGAAGTCCGAGACGCGGACCGTGACGGTGAGCTGCCAGTCGCCCTTGACGGGCAACGTGCCGGTCCCGGTCAGATGTCCAGGGCCGGCGGCACGGAGGTCTAGAGGGCAGGTCGGCAATGCCCTTTGCGGGCAGCGCCGCCGTGGCCCTGACCTCCTTGGCACGCGTGAATTGCGCGCCGCTGTGGTGATCGAACAGGTACAGATGCACCTCGTTGGGACCCGGATTGGCCGGATCGACGGTGATCTGCATGTGCGCCGGGCCGATGTCGGCTTCTCGTGTGACCGGCCCGCTCGAAACCGCGGTCGACGGCGGGTAGCCCGCCAGCGCGCCCGTCACCGCGAGGACAGCGAGGCCGAGCGCGAACTCGAACCGGAGCGTGCGGCGCAGGAGCACGCCGGCGCGCTGCGGTGCCGTCCCGCTCCGACGCAGCGCCGGAAGGATGCGCTGACGGTTGACCCACCCGAGCACGACGAGCGCGCCGAACAGCACCAGCTTGATCAAGACGGCCCGGCCAAACGCCGTGTCGAGCAGAGCGCCGAAGCTTGCGACCTCGACGATCGCCTGGATGACCCCGCTGACGAACAGGACCCCGAACGCGATCCCTGCCATGGTCGAGAAGCGACCGACGACGCCGACCAGCAGCGGGGTGCGGTCCGCAGCCTCGAGTCGGCTCGTCGCGCTGCGCAACGCGAACACGAGAACGGCGATGCCGCCGAGCCAGGCGGCCATCGCCGCAACGTGCGCGACGTTCGCCGGCAACAGCAGCGCAACCGGCGACTGAACACTCGCGTGACCGCTGAGCGCGGGCAGGAGCGCCAGCAACGCCAACGGCACTGCGAGCACAGCGACGCCGGTTCGGGAGCTCGGCAATGCGACACCCGTCGCGCCCACCGAGGCGGGCCGCAACGCCGGCAGCGCCGCGGGGCGCGCGAGCACGCATCCAGCGACGAACAGCCATGCGAGCAGGGCGGCAGCCCACACCGCACCGAAGCGCGTCGCCAGCACGTCGCTGAGCACGCTGCCGCTCAGGGACGACCACAACGACTCGCCTGTGCCCTCCGCCCCCTGGAGCAACAGCCCGAGCACGGACGCCACGGCGCCGACGCCGGCGCTGACAGCCAGCAGCAATCGCGCGCGGCGCGAGAATCCGACGCTGGCGGTTGCCCACGTCGCATCACCGCCAGCGACAACCGCGAGCGCCGGAAGCCAGCAGACGAGCAGAAAGACCACTGTGCCGAGGCCTACTGCGATCGCCGCGTATTGCAGGGCGCGAACGATCGAGAACGCGGTGCCGGTCACGGGCCCGGCGCCCTGCCCCTTCAACAGGTCCGCCACCGACGCGGCGCTGGCCGGCGCGTCGCCCACCGTGAAGGTGAAGCCGCCGGATACCGGGTGCGAGTCAGCCGAGATGACGCGGTACGTGGCCGTGTAGCCGCCGTCACCGAGCCCCGAGGCCAGGCGCACCGCCACCTGCGACCCCTTGCCGCCAGGGTGGAATGCCGTGCCGGTCTGTACCTCCTGCCCGTGCGCGTCGAACACCTTCACGCCCCCGAGCGACGCGTTGACCGACTCATCGAAGCCGAAGACGACCTGGGCCGGCGCGTGCGCCAGCTGCGCGCCCCGCTCGGGCGAAGTCGTCTCGAGCGTTGCGTGCGCCTGCGCAGCCGCAGGCACCGCGAGCACGGCCAGCACCGCGGCGACAAGTGCGACGCCTCTCACCACGCCTCCGACGCCTCCCCCGACGGCGCGGCATCCGTACGCCGTCGCCTGATCACGAACACGGCGATCAGCAGCAGGATCACCACCACGGCCGAGCCCCAGATCAGCCCGGTCGGCAGCGAAGAGCTCGGCAGCGGAACCCAGAACAGGTTGCCGGCGATCGATCCCTTCTTGCCATCGATCGAGACCGGGACCTTCCAGTCGAAGACGAACGTCTTGCGCTCCTGATCGGTCACCTTCGGCGGCACCGTCGGGCTCATGTAGTGCGCGCGGTGGTCGTGCCACTGGAAGCGCCCGGTCTTGTCGAGCACCTTCCAGTTCGGCTGGCTACCGAGCCCCTTCGGCACCTTGACGTCGGCGTAGCGGTCGTCGTTGAGGTAGTAGGCCTCCGAGTTGGTGTTGACCTCGACCGTGCGATCGGCCATCAGGCGGGCGTACGGCTTGCCCTTGTAGTCGTTGATCACGACGTCCCGGCCGCTGAAGTTGTCCATCTCCAGCCGGTCGTCGTAGTTGAGGACGGTGACCGTCAGCCCCTTTACGGCAGGGGTGACCGACGTCACCGTCGAGCGGTAATGCGGATTGCCCTGATGGGCAAGCGCCGTAGGTGCGCCGAGCAGCAGCACGACAGCCGCCGCGGCGCCGGCAAGGAACCTCACGAATGGACCTCCAACGTCGTCGGCTTACGAGAGCGGAGTCCGCCCCAGCCGAACGACGACAGCCACCCACGCGTCAGCGCGGATGGACGAGCATCCTCAGCAGTGGGCGGCGGACACCACAGGAGGCCCGCGCAACAGACGCGGGTTGCGCTCGATCAGCGACGTGAGCGCACGCTCGCGCAGCCGCGTCCAGTGCCGCCGCGGCGCGCGCCGACGGCGCGGCCGCACGGCCTTCTGGCGTGCGACGATCCACTTCTCGCCCGGCAGCCAGCCACTGACGAGGATGCCGAAGATCAGCAGCGCCGGCGAGACCGCCAGCACCAGATCGAGCCCACCGGCCACGTGCTGCAGCGCCGCGACAGCCACCGACAGGGCAGCTAAGAACAGCAAGAGGCGGCGCTGAGCCCGCACGATCGAGAAGCGTAGCCGATGTGACACCGGCTTACGCCGGGTGCTGCCAGCCGCCTCAACGACCCCGCGAGGACGGCCCTGGGGTGATTTCTCGCGATGTCGCACTCCTCACGTAGTGGAGTTCGCCGTCGAGATGAGCTGGTCCAACGGTCGCTGGACGATCGCCATGCCGATCACGGTCTGCCGCGTTGCGCCGCCGGCGCGCATTGGGGTGCCGTTCGACCCTGACGCGTTCGACAGCGAACCGACGGTCGTCGAGCTCGGCTATCGGTGGTGCGAGCGCTTCAACATTGGGTGCCTCGACGGCGAGTGTGGGCACGTGCAGATCGCGCGGCTGCTCCCGCTTTGTCGCTCCGACTTCGAGCTGATCCTCGCCGGTCTTCGAGCCGGCTACGACGACCTGGTCGCGAACTTCGTCGCGCAGATCAGGGTCGAGACGGTGTGGCCCTCACCGGCCGTGGCCTAGATCCCTGTCGCTTCCACGTGGCTCCGCGAGATCGGTCGCCATGTGCTCGCGCTGGCTGCGGGTCAGCCCGGCAAGGAGTGCACGTCGCGGATGTCGAGCCGGCTCGGCCGGCGCGATTTCATGCCGTGCGGATCGTCGCTGTCGATGAGATAGAGCCGGTTGGACGCACGCCCGCGGCTCATCGCAGTGTACGCCCATTCTCGGTAGAGGTCGTCGCGAGCGAGTACGAACGACCGGTGGCATGTGAGCCCTTGGGCGACGTAGGCCGTGATCGCGTAACCGAGCTCAACGGCGGGATGCCCGCTACGGGACGTAGCGTCGAGGAACTCGCGGGGCAGGAAGCGGTACCCCTGGTCCATTCGAACGTGAAGTCCTGAGGCATCCACGGCACACACGACTCCGCGATCGCCGTTGCTCACGGCGAGCCGTGCGGCGTTCTTTCTGACGACGATCACATCGCCGGCAGAGAACGAGCCCCCGCGCGTAGTCATCGTCCTCTCCCCCAGCCGCCCGTGCCCGCCATCACCACACGCGCGCGTGCGTTCAGCTCGGCGACGTCTCTGCGTCGGTGCGCGATGATCACGCTGTCGAGCGGGTCGCCAGCGGCGCGCCAGTCGCGCATGAGCTGAGCCACGACTTCCTCGCCTCGTCCGCCGAGCGTCACGCGTCCGTGCTCGTCGTACTGCTCGAGCGCCGGTTCAATCTCACCGTGGCGCAACAGGTCAAGGGCCGCGCGTTCCCATTCGCTCTCCTGCCGGCGGTTCTCGGTCAATTCGATATGACCGATCCGCGCAGCGATGCCGCGCAGCCCGCCTCCGGCATCAATCGCGGGTAGCTGTTCCGGGTCGCCGGTAAGGACGAGCTTCCCGGCCACACGATTCACGCGTTGCAGCAGCTGATCGAGTGCGCGCGTCCCGAGCATGCCTGCCTCGTCGACAACAAGGACCGTGCCCTGCTCGAGCTCGTCTCGGAGCAGGACCGCGGCGACGCTCGTCGATCGGATGCCGGCATCGCTGTCGAGCTGTGTCGCCGCACGACGCCCGATGGCGCACCCGCGAACCGGAACGCCGCTCGCCTCCCAGGCGTCGCGAGCTACGGCCAAGGCGGTCGTCTTCCCGGCGCCGGCCTTCCCGATGACGACAGCCACCCCGTCTCCGGTCGTCGTCAGCCCGCGCACCATTGCCGCCTGCTCGTCGCTCAGGTGCGGCGCACGCGCGAGCGCGAGGTCGACTACAGGGGTCGTCGCGACACCGCGACGCGCCCCACGTAGACTGAGCGCCGTGGTGAGCACACGCCGCTCGACCGAAAGCATCTCCGGAGTCGAGTAGCGAGGCTCGGGGTGGGTCGAGTCTCGCTCGAGAAGGCGCAGCGACCTGCGCTCGAGGAACGCGTCGGCCGCGGTGATGATCGCTGAAGCACCGATGTCCGGAGGAGAGATCCCACACAGCGCCCGAATCACATCGCCGCGCCCGAACGCCGAGGTCTCACGTGTCAGGCCGTCGGGGCCTGCGAGAAAGTTGAACAGGGGTTCCCAGTCCTGCGGTTTCATCACGGCCGGATCGCGCCGGTGGAGCAGTGTCGCGATCCGTCGTTGCGTGAGCCCGTGCTCCGCGGAGCGCCGCTGCCATTCACTGGCAAGCGTTTCCGCGGTGACGCCGTAGTCCTTTGATCGACGCGTGGCCAAGGCCGCGAATCGCGCAGCGCTGCTTCCACGCGTTCCGTGCTCGCGTAGCGCCGCGTCGATCTCCGCCCGTCGACGTGAGAACGCGCGCAGCACTCGATCCGCAACGCCCTCGATCTCTGCTTGGCCTTTGGTGACCCGGCCCCAATCGACTCCCAACCGACGCGTCATCGCCGCCCGCAACGCCGCCTGGTACAGGTAGCCAGCGGTCCGTCCGTTGCGATACAGCGACCTCGCGTCGAGGGCTGTCCATCTGCCGTCAGGCCCCTGGGTCATGTTCGCGACGAGCACGTGCGTGTGGACCTGAGGGTCGCCGGCCCGACTCGTGCGATGCAGAAACGCCGCGGCAACGAGTCCGTTGCCGGGAACGAGCGTCGCGCCACCCGCGCCTCGCCGCGTGACCGCAGCCGCGTCATCAAGGAACGCGAGCGCCTCGCGGACCGCATCCTCATGGGCGTCGAGCACGGCGCTCCGGACGCTTTCGCCACCAACCGCGAACAGCACGCTGACGCTCTTGGGAGCCGAGAACGTGACGTCGAACCCTGGGACCGAACCGCGCTCCCGCAACACGGTCCCATCCGCCCTCCGCCCCTCCAAGACGGCGCGGAGGTCAGCCGGCTCAACCTCGCCGCTCAGGTCCAGTGCAGCGACGGCGCGACCACACCAACGCCCGCGAGGCTCGGAGCCCTTGACGTAGTAGTCCTCGACGCCAGACGAGACGCCGGCGACCGCCGTGACAGGCCCGTCGGCCTGCTCGAGGTAGTACTCGGCCTGGCCCGGACCCAGCTTGCCGATGGAGAGCATCGCTTCTCCAAGCCGGTGAGCGGCCGGCGCGGGCCATCGCACTCAACGAGTGCAACTGTGTGGTCGAGGGGTGGGGTAGCGATGGGACTCCTCGCCTGCTGACGTCATGATGATTCGCGTGCCGCCCACCGTCTGAAGACGTGCCCGTGGACACCTCCGAGCAACAGCCTGGTCGGTTGAGACGCAACGTCGTCGGACACGGCGATGTGAGCGTGCTCAACTATCCGTGGTTCCTAGCGGAGGAGCTGTCGCGTCGATGGCCGGCGTCGGCAACATCGCTGCCGTCGTGTATCGACGAACTCGGGCCATTCGCACGCTTGACGTTGTCGTCGGCCGGCGACCGATCATCGGCCGTTCTAGTTGTGAATCAAGCCTTCAATGACTTCGTCGATCTGTGCTTCGACCTGCTGACGTGCCGCGGCCGCAGTGCACTACGGACCTCGCGTGCGATGTTCGAGCATCTCGTCAATCTGCTCGATGTCGAATCGAGTCCGGACGCGGCACGCAGGTACATCCGCCACGGATCTGTCGCGGCACAGACGGAGGCTCGGGCGGCATATGGCGTTGACCGACTCGCTGGTAGCGAACTCAAGGCTGCGCGGCATGCGTTGAAGAAACTCGCTCGCGATAGTGATGAGGACTACGCGGCCGCACTTTCGGAGTACGGCAGCACTTTTCGCTCCAGTTGGGCAGGCGCTTCGCTCTATGACAGAGCCGTCGCCACCGGTCTGGGCGAGGAGTACGACTTCTACCGGCTCGCAAGCGCGGTCTGCACGGCTCTGCAGGTGGGGCCAAGGGGACGACGTCTGCGCGATACGAACGGCCTGTCCACCGCACTGGACCGGCGCTGGTGCTTTGCCCGTTGGCGTACCTCCAAGGCCTTCGCCTCTTTCGTCTCACGATCGTTCAGCTCGAGCCCTGGGCCGGGCGAGATTCGGCCCGAGGGCTACTCGCCGCGCTCGATCACGCCCTGGAGGTCTGGCCCGAATATCGGCGGACGGTGCTCAAGATGGACCGACTCCTGTGGCCCGAGGTCGAGCTAATGAACATCGGTTCCATACTCGCGGTTGACCAATCAGACAGCCAGTCTTGGTTCATCTGGGATCTGGATGAGGAACGGCTGCTCGAAGCTCTCGAGCCGGACCCGTCAGAGATTCCTCGCGAGCTGACAGCAGAGCTAGAGCTGCTGCTCGCGGCCCTTCCGCCAGCAGATCGGCGGTTGCCCTGGACCACGGTCCAAGTGCTGAACGTACCCTGAAGCCCAAGCCCGGAGCGGCTTGGCAACCCGACACGGACATCCTCGTGTCTCGCAACCGAGCTGAGGTCCTAGATCCTCCCCGCTACCTCAACCTCCGTCGAGGGGACGCGCCAAGCTAGACGACGAGGTGCCGCAGGAAACGTGCGGCACGCAAATCACGTGGCTCCACTCAAACAGCTCCTTCCGTGGGTCGAAACGCTGACGGGCGTTGACCCTGGACGCATCGAGATGGCCACCCGCCGTATCGCGGAATGGAACCTCCGTCGCATTCCTTCAAACATGCTGCACCCGCGCACGGTCGACGATGCGTTGCGGGCGTTCTTTCTCGCCGACGCAGTTGAGGGGCTCACGGAGCGTGGCGTCCCAAAGACGCAGCTTCTCGCGAAACTCAAGGACGTGGCCCAGCTGGAGGCGACCTGGGCTGAGCTGCGATGCGCTGCGCTCATCGCACGCAACGCGGACTCCGACGTCACGATCGAGATGGAGACGCGGACACCAGCCGGCACTCGACCCGACGTACGCCTGGTGCTCCCCGAAGGCCCACCGCACACGAGCGTGGAGATCAAGTCGGTGGGGCTCGCGGACATCGAGCTCGACTTCATGCGCCGAATGAGCGCAAGCCTGGATGTCGTCATCCCGCCGCACGGCATGGTGACGATCCACGCTCCACTCGAAGGAAACGCACCCCGGTGGTCAGCCGAGCTCGCAGCGACAGCGCGCATCGAAGCGGCCCGCCGCACAGCGTTGGTTCCTGGATATCCCCATGGGCTTTCGGCGGCGACGATCGTGGCGCACGGGAGTGAAGCCCGATACGTCCAACGCGTCACGCACGCGATCGAACGAGCGACACAGCAGCTGCCGCCGGCTGACGAATGCTGGGTCGCATTGCACTGGAGTAACGGCGGACCGATTGTCGAGGTCGTTCGCGCGCTCGACTGGTCCTCCGTGCTCGCTCACATTCAGGGCATCATGTTTGCCGGCTCTGTCGTCGCCTTCCCACACAGGAACATCGACGTCTTCCTCATCCAGATTCCGCGCGGCTATCGAGCGAACGATCCTCGCGAGGTTCGATCGGAAATGAACGATGAGCTCGCTGGGCTCGTTTTGGCCCGCACTGAGGCGTCTAGTGGAGTTCGCGCAACGCTAGTGCGTGGCCTTATCCGGGGAAAGCGACGTCAGGTGCTGCGCCGCGACGGTTCTGATCGGATACCGCCGGTCAACCTGATCCTCGACCGCGACCTGCCCGGACACCGCTGACCGTTGCAGTCTCCGACTCCGACACCCGGTTGAGTGCTCGCGCCGTCGAGCGTGTACGGACGAGCGACGGCATCACGTTTCAGTCCGCCCGGCTGAACGCAGCGTTGACCATCTCGAGCTCCCACGCAGCAGGTGCATAGTGCGCGTAGATCTGCGTTGTCTTGAGATCCGCATGGCCGAGGAACTCCTGAATCGCACGTAGCGGCGTCACCCGACGCGGCAAGCGACGTCGCGAACGTATGGCGTAGATCGTGGAATCGGATCTCCCGCACGCCGGCCTCGCGGCATGCGGCCTTGAACCGCCGCGTGACGTTGGACGGATCGAGCGGGCCGACCGAGCTGCGGGTGAGCGAAGACCAGGTCGTCGTCGTGATCGAACGCTGTGCGACGTGCGCCACGCGCGCAAGCTCGTGGCGCGAGCCAGTCCGCCATCGGGACCGAGCGTCGCATGCTGAGGTCGGACTTACCCTCGCTCGAGTGCTCGCCGCGGACGAAAGCGTTGCGGACGCGCACGCGGCTCGCCGTTGACGATCAATGTCGAGCCATCGGATGCCGAACAGCTCGGATTGCCGTAAACCAGTGACTGCCGCCGCGAGGATAAGCACGCGCAACACGGGACCGAGGACATCAGGTGGAGGTGGTGGCGCGGGACCTCGTGCGGCCGCGACGCATCGGGGCTGGGTGTGCGATGGACGACCTCGTTGGGGATCGCCGCGATGACGGCTTCGAGCTCGGGGACGGTGAGGAACTGCAGGTCCGGGCTGGCGTCGCCGCTTCGACGACGTCGTGGGCGAGCAGCTCTCGCGACCGGGTTGCTCAGACACCAACCGCGATCGACGGCTAGGCCGAAGACACTGTGGAGGAAGGTGATGACGTTCCGAACGGACTTGGGCGCCAGTCCGCGACGCAGCATCGAGCGGGCGAGCGCCTCGACGTCGGCGGTCGTGACCTCCGTGACCCACCGGGACCCCATGGCCGGCGAAATGTGGACACGCTGCATCGACTCGCAGTTCTGGCGATACGACTTGCGGGCGCCCTGGAGCTCGAGGCGATCGCGCAAGGCGTTGGCCGCGTCGTCGACCGTGCGGCCGCGCGCGTCATCCGCGACTGGCATGACAGCGAGCTCGGACTCCTGCGCCTTCCGGAGCTCGCGCTCCGCCATCGCGTGAGTCAGCCCGTCGCTCGCGCCCGGCGTCCGGATCGGCCCGAGCCGGCGGTTGCGCAGCCGGCCGTCAGGCGTTCGCCAGCGCCCGTAGTACGCGCCCGACTTCTCGTAGATGTGACCCGTCCCGTACGGCCGCTTCATGGCCGGTATAGGGCGGGCGAGGAAAAATTTGTTCCCCAACATGTTCCCCAGCTCACGCGCGGTAAGCCGCCGAGGAACGCAAAAGGCCCGCATTTGCGGGCCTTTTGTCTAGTCGGGGAGACAGGATTTGAACCTGCGACCGCCCGGCCCCCAGCCTGAGCATTCCAGGCGTTACCGACTGCGATCCGGCGGCCTAGAGCGATCTGAGCTGCTCTGACTTGCTCTCGCTTGTGCTCGCTTCGCTCCCCGGATTGCACCCCGCCGGACGACTGCGCGTCCGCGTTGCTCCTAGACCCGCACGACGTCGACGCCGACCATGTCCTCGAAGTCGGCGTCCTGGGTATACACGGGCATCGCGCGCGAGCGAGCAGTGGCAGCGATCAGCGCGTCGAGGATCCTCGGTCGCTTCCCCCGTCTACGAGCGTCAGCAACGATCTCCGCGAACGCCCGCGCCGCGGCGTCATCGACCGGCACGGTTCAAGCGCCTCGACCTCGCTCAGCGTGGCCAGGCGCTGCGCCCGGATCGATGCCTCCTCGGCCACCAACACCGCAATCCGCAGCTCAGCGACCGTGATCACCGACACCCGGCCCTCGTCCGGCAGCGAGGCGAAGGGGACGACCGCCCTCGCGAGCCACGAACACCGACGTATCCAGCAGCCCGCTCACAACTCTTCGATCGCCGCTCCGGCCACCGCGTCCAGATCACCGGCAAACCCGGGATCCAACGGCGCCCGCGCAACGATGCGCGCAACCTCCTCAGGCGAAAGGCCGCGCTTGCGTTCGACGATCGGAACCAGATCGGCCACCGGCCTGCCCCTCACCGTCACGCGCAGGCTCTCGCCCGCCTCGACCTCGCGCAACACCGCCGCCACGTTGTTGCGCAACTCACGCTGTGGAATCGCGCCGGTGGCCACCCTTGCCCGCCACACGAGAACACAGGCCGCGCAGCGGGTCAAGGTCGAGCTCGGTCGGGTCGAGATCCTCCTGGCTGCCCGGCGGGCGCCAGAGCACGCGCGGAGCCTGTGGCGCCCGGCGGCGCAGATGCACGTGACAACGATGATCTCGGCAGACGTCAGTCGGTCGCGGCTCGCCGCAGGGAACGCCCGACCAGTTCCACACGACTGTGGACGTCGATCTTCTTGAAGATGTGGGCGAAGTGGGTCTTCACCGTCTCCGAAGAGACGAACATGCGCTCGGCGATCTGCCGATTGCTGAGACCATCTGTGGCCAGCTCCAGGACCTTCGCCTCCGTCGGGGTGAGCGATTGCCAGCCTCCCGGCGGGCGGCCGCGCGGGCCGCGCGCGCGGCGCGCCCATTCGAGCGCGTCCTCTGTGCTCAGTTCAGCGCCCTCGACGCGCGCCGCCGCATAGGCCTCGTCGGGCAGCGCGTCTCGCAGCCGGCGGTCGATCGCGGTCCAGTGCCGGTCCTCCGGTGGGACGCGGACGGTGCCGATCTGTTCCCTGGTGCGCTCCGCGGCGGCAAACAGCCGCGTCGCCTCGACGTAGCGGTGGAGGCCGCTGGCAACCTCGGCGAGTGCGTCGAGACACGCCGGTATGTACGTCGTGTGGCCGCCCTCGGCGCAAGCGTCGAGGTGCGCGAGCGCATGCTGCTGGGCGACCGCCCAGTCGCCGTGCGCGGCGGCCAGGCGACCTCGGGTGAGGCGGGCGGACGTCGCGAAGAGTCGATTGCCGATCCGCTCGGCGGTAGTCTGGGCGTGCACTGCCGTGGTCCCGGCGGCGTCGTCGCCGAGCAGCCGCTTCACCTCCGCAAGCAGGCACAGCGCCCACGCCGAGCCGAGGGCGATGCGCCCCTCGACGAGCGGCAGCATGTCCTCGAGCGCCTCACGCGCATGCTCGGGCCGGCCCAGCGCCAGCTCGGCGAACGCGACATCGTAGATGAGCCATGGCACGACGCTTCCGGCGCCGAGGGTCAACGCCCGCTCGAGGCTCGCGCGCTGGTGCTCAAGAGCCCGTGCGGGCTCGCCCTGCCACACGTCGGCGAACGCCGTGAAGTGGTCGGCGAGCGCCTCCATGACCGGTTCACCGACGGACTCCACCGCCGCACGGAGGTGCGCCGTCGCCTGACGCGCTTCCGGGAAGTGCCCGTCGAGGCACGCCATCCAGGTGACGTACAGCCAGTGCCGGGCGACCTGCATCGGGTCGCCCTGCCGGGTGGCCAACTCGGCGAGCTCCGCGTTGGCGCGAGCCGCGCACGCATGATCGCTCTGCCACATGTAGGTGCCGACGGTCAACCACTTGGCCGTGCCGAGGGCCCAGTCATCGCTCGCCAGGCGGGCAAGTGCGGTCGCGCGTGCGAGCTCGGCTCGGCTCGCGCGTGGATTGGCGAACTGCAGCGCCGCGCCCAACTGGCAGCGTGCACGCGCGGCGGTCGTGTCATCACCGGCCTCCTCGGCCAACCCCAGCGCCTCCGTCGCGTGCGCATCTGCGGCGGCGAAGTCGCCCGCCCAAACGGCCAGGAAGGCCCGCCCGTGGAGCGCCCGCGCGCGCAGCCCGGGCTCGCGATCACCGCATTCCTCGCGCACACGCGAATGGACAGCTCGGCCTCGCCGAAGCGACCACGCGCCCCCCACCACCGATACAGCACTGCGCAGAACCGCAGCGCCCGCTTCACGTCGGTGCGCAGCGAGTGCTCGATCGCAGTCATCAGGTTGGCCGCGTCGGCGTCGAGAAGCGCGAGCCACTCGCGCTGTCGGCCGGTCTCGAGATGCGGACCCGCCTGCTCGGCCAGGCCCAGGAACGCGTCGCGATGCCGAGCACCCAGCGACTCCTCCTCGCCGGCCTCGACCAACCGTTCGCGAGCGAACTCGCGCATCGTCTCCTGCAGGCGATAGCGCATCCCGAAGCCCTGCTCGGAGGCGAGCACGAGCGACTGGTCGACCAGGGATGCGAGCAAATCCAGCAGTCTGTCCCGCTCTACGGCGTCGAAGGCGCAGACCTCCTCAGCGGCCTGGAACGTGAACCCGCCCGCGAACACCGACACCCGGCGCAGCAGTACCCGCTCGTCGCGCGACAGGAGTTCGTGGCTCCATTGCACGGATGCACGCAGCGTCCGCTGGCGCTGTATGGCAGTCCGTGGTCCGCCGCTGAGCAGCCGGAAGCGCTGCCCCAGACCGCTCGCGATCTGCTCGACCGACAGCATCCGCAGCCGTGCCGCCGCAAGCTCGATGGCAAGCGGCAAGCCGTCCACGCCCGCGCAGACGCGGGCAACACACTCGGCGTTACCGTCGCTGAGCGTGAAAGCGGGGCGCGCCTGGACCGCGCGCTCGACGAACAACGCCACGGCGTCCGAACCGGCCAATGCCCCACTGGACGCCGCGGATGCCGGCAACGACATCGGCGGTACCTGCCAGACGATCTCGCCCTCCACCCCCAGCCGTGACCGGCTCGTGGCCAAGACGACGACGGCGGGAGCAGCCTTCAGCAGCGCACCGACTGTCCCGGCGCAACCCGCCAGCAAATGCTCGCAGTTGTCGAGGACCACCAACCCCCGCCGGGGGGCGAGGTAGGCGCAGGCGGCCTGCAGCTCGGTCTGCCCCGGCAGTGGACGAACCCCGAGCGCCTCTGCCACCGCGGCTCCCACCCTTCGCGCATCGGCCAGCCACGCCAGGTCGACCCACCAGACCCCGCCTGAGGTGAGATCCAGCAGGTCGGCCGCCAGCTTGAGTGCGAGCCGTGTCTTGCCGCAACCGCCTGGTCCGCTCAGGGTGACCAGACGCGACTGCCTGAACGCTTCATGCAGCTGGCCCAACTCGCTCTCGCGGCCGACGAAGCTCGTCAGCGCAACCGGCAGACCGCGCGACGGCGCGACGCCGACGAGCGGCGTAACGGTGCCGGCCTCGGCGTCCAACTGCTCAGTGTCAGAGGTGACTGCTTCCACAAACCCGCCCCAGGCCCAAAGCCGGGCGACCCATCCTCCCACAGGCCATCGGGCGCCGCCAAGCGTCGCCGGCCCGCGGCGCCGGGCGCCGGAAATAACCCGGACGGGTGATGTTTGCCGGCGTGTCGACGGCCACAGTGGCTGTGTGCCGGTCGCTCGGGTGCCCACCGGCCCAGTCCCTGCTCCACAAGTCCCCAATGTAGGCGATGGCCGACAACCACGGCGCGCTGAAGGCAACGTGCGACGACAAAGCTTGAACACGAGGAGACAGATATGCGCAAGCACCTAACTCGCGCCCGCCTGCGTAGCATCGGCGCGTTTCTGGGGGTCGCCGCCCTGGGCGCGACACTCGCGCCCTCGTTCGCGCGCGCCGACACTGTCACGGACTGGAACGACGCCGCGTCGACGGCGATCGTCGGCGTGGCCAAGCAGCCGCCGCCGGTCGCCGTGATGAGCTTCGCCATGGTCCAGGGCGCGGTTTATGACGCGGTCGAGGCCATCGACGGCCGCTACGCCCCGTATCTCGCCACGCCGCCGGCCCGGCGCACGGACTCCGAGGACGCGGCGGCCGCCACCGCGGCGTTCCGCGTGCTCGCCGAACTGTTCCCCGACCAGCTCCCGACGCTGCAGGCGCGCTACGACGCGTCGCTGGCGGCGATCGCCGACCGCCCGGGCAAGACCCGCGGCATCGACGACGGCGAGCAGGCCGCGGCGGCGATGATCAGGGTGCGCGTCAACGACGGCCGCTTCGGCCCGTTCACGCCGGTGATCGACACCACCCCGGGCGCCTGGCGACCCACGCCGCCGAACTTCGCCACCGACCCCGCGCCTTGGGTCGGCAACGTGCGACCGTTCCTGGTGCCCAGCGTCGACATGCTTCGCGTCGCCGGCCCAAACCCGCTGACCAGCCGCGCCTATGCGCGCGACTTCAACGAGATCAAGTCGGTGGGCGCGCTCCACAGCACCACGCGGACGCCGGACGAGACTGACGCGGCGATCTGGTGGCAGGAGAACGCATTCTCGCTCTACAACCGCATCCTGCGCACGATCGCGGCTGACCGCCACCTGTCGACGGCCGACAGTGCACGGATGCTCGCGATGACCAACCTAGCCGCTGCCGACGCGGCGATCGGCTGCTGGCACGAGAAGTACCGCTGGAACTTCTGGCGCCCGATCACCGCCGTCCGCGAGGCCGACACCGACGGCAACCCGGCCACCGCGGCGGATCCGGCCTGGCTGCCCCTGTTCGACCCGTCCACCCCAGTCGCCCCCGGAGCGCCGCTGCTGGTCACCCCGCCGTTCCCCGACAACCCGTCCGGACACACCTGTGCCACCGGCGCCATGGTGACCACGCTGCAGCACTTCTTCGGCACCGACCGCGTACCGTTCAGCATACGCAGCAACGAGTCGGGCACGACCCGCCGCTTCACCCGGTTGTCCGACGTGCTGCGCGAGGTGATCAATGCCCGCGTATGGGCCGGCATCCACTTCCGCACCGCCGACATCGAGGGTGCAGAACTGGGCGCGACGGTCGCCCGCTACGAGCGCCGACACTACTTCCAGCCGGCCCGCTTCCCGCTGCGCCACTACGCAGCCGACACCACGGACGTGCCCCGACGCCGTGACACGCCGCACTCCTGACGCCTGAACCAGCGAATCGCCGCGGCGCTCGACCATCAAACGCCGAGCGCCGCGACGCTCCCCTGGCCGCGGTCATGCGACCTCGTCGCGTCGCGGGTCGACGTGCGTCACGGGGCCGCAGCCAGCTGACAAGCGCGTCACGTGTAGGTACACACTGCGGTCGTCGTCAATGCCAGGCGCAACGCCGGCCTTCAACTCGTTCATACGGTCGCGTTCGATCGGCGTCGAGTCGGCCAAGGCGACTCTTGTAGCGTGCGTCGAACGGGACGGCCGACGTTGTGATCGCCCGAGCGCCCACTCGTGAAGCCAAAGACACTGCCGACACGTTGGCCGACGCGCTCGGCGCCCGGAAAGCCCCGGTCGCGATCGAGCACCTGAATCCTGTCGGCTGGACGCATCGTTCGGAGCAGAGCGCGTCAGCGAGGCCAATGCGATCGGTACGACGTATCTGCGGGCCCAGACTCTGGCGGAGCCGATCCGCAGCCGCTCGCTCGACTTGCTCCTCCGATACACGCGAAGCGCGATCCACCTCTCAGACCGGGTCCCGGGAAGCGCCGAGGAGCGCCAAGCCGCGGTACTCGAGGAGCGACTACAGCGCCAGCTCTAGGCCCTTGCAGGCAAAGCGCTGGCGACGGCGCCGACGGCCAGCGCGCCACGCCTCTACCGAATCCTCAATAACGGCAGCGCGTTCACCAGCCGCGCGTTCCGCGCCCGGCTCGGCGAGCTCGGGATCACGCACCGCCGCGGCGGCTACCGCGACCCCGAGAGTCAGGCCTTCATCGAGTCCTGGTTCTCCAAGCTCAAGCAGCGCTGCCTCTGGCGCGAGGAGTTCGAGGCGCTCGACGACGCCCGCCACGCGATCGGCGCCTACGTCGACCGCTACCACCACCGACTGCACAGCCGGCTGGCCTACCGCACCCCGCGCGAGGTCGCCGCCACCTGGAAGGATCACGACGACCAGCTAACCCAAGCGGCCTGAGCTGACAACGCCGAAGGGGTCCACGCCAGTCGTGCGGCGACTCGAACCGCGGTCGGCGCGGTCACGGCGCAGCGGTAGCGTCCGCACTATGCGGACGGTCAGCGTGCTCGTCGCGGACCTCGAGGGCTCGGACGCGCTGCCCGGCTACGACGCGCTGCTCGACCGCGTCGCCGCCGAGCACGGCGGCACGCGCGAGCCGGGCGGCGGCGACTCGCGCCTGCTCGCGTTCGAGAGCGCCCGCGCCGCGGTCGACGCCGCCGTCGCGTTGCAGCGCGCCGCGGGCGGGCCGCGCGTGCGCGTCGGGCTCCACACCGGCGAGCTCGCGCGCGAGGGGGGCGAGCTGCGCGGCCGCGCGCTGGTCAAGGCCGCGCGGATCGCGGCGCTCGCCCGCGGCGGCGAGATCCTCGCCTCGTCCGTCGTGCGCGATCTGGCCGACGTCGACGACGTCGACGCTGACGTGTGGTTCGACGACGGCGACGAGGTCGAGCTGCGCGGGATGCGCGGCCGCCACGCGCTGTCGCCCGTGCGCTGGACAGCGGAGCCGCGGCGGCCGGTGCGCGTGGTGATCGCCGACGACGCCGCGATCGTGCGCGACGGCGTCGCCGCGCTGCTGCGCGAGCGTGGGATGGAGGTCGTGGGGACGGCCGCCGACGCCGCCGGCCTCCACGAGGCGGTCGAGCGCCACCGCCCTGACGTCGCGATCGTCGACATCCGCATGCCGCCGACGCACACCAACGAGGGGCTGGTGGCCGCCGAGCGGATCCGCGCCTCGCATCCGCAGACCGGAGTGCTCGTGCTCTCGCAGCACGTCGAGCCGGAGTTCGCGCTGCGGCTCGTGCGCGACGAGCAGGCGCGCGGCGGCTACCTGCTCAAGGACCGCATCTCCGACGCTGACGTGCTGGTGGAGGCGGTCGCGCGCGTGGCGCGCGGCGGCTGCGTGGTCGATCCGGGGCTGACCGGCGAACTGCTGCGCCGGGCGGAGGCGGGCGGGCGACTGGGGGAGCTCACCGACCGCGAGCGCGACGTGCTCGCGCTGCTCGCGCAGGGGCTGTCGAACCGCGCGATCGCCGAGCGGCTCGTGGTCGCTGGCCGCACGGTCGAGACGCACATCGGCCAGATCTTCCTCAAGCTCGGGCTGCGCGACGAGGGCGCCGAGCACCGCCGCGTGGCCGCGGTGCTCACCTACCTGCGGGCATCCGGGCGATGAGCGTGGTGCCGCCGCCCGCCGGGCTCTCGACGGTGAGCGAGCCGCCGAGCGCCTCCAGCCGGTCGGCGAGCCCGACGAGGCCGTTGGCGGCCCGGGCGCCGCCGCGCCCGTCGTCGGCGACGGACAGGACGAGCTCGGCGTGGTCGAGCTCGGCGCGCAGCGCGACGTGCTGCGCGCCGGCGTGCTTGAGCACGTTCGCGAGCGCCTCGCCGGCTGCGAAGTAGGCGGTCGACTCGACGATGTCAGGGAGGCGTTCGGTGAGGTCGACGGCCGTGTCGACCGGGAGCGGCACGCGCTCGGCGAGCGCCTGCAACGCCGGGCCGAGGCCCTGCTCGTCGAGCAGCGGCGGGCGGATGCCCCGCGCCAGCTCGCGCACCTCGGCCATCGCGCCGTCGAGCTCGGCGGCGAGGTCGTCGAGCTCGTCGGCGAGCTCGATGTTGCCGCCGCCGCCGACCCGCCGCTCGAGCGCGCGCAGGCGCACGGCGAGCGCGACGAGCCGCTGCTGGGCGCCGTCGTGGAGGTCGCGCTCGAGCCGGCGGCGCTCGGCGTCGGCGGAGGCGACGATGCGCTGGCGAGACGCCTGCAGGTGGTCGGCTAGGCGCTCGTTGTGCAGCGCGAGCCGCGCGGCGGCCGCGACCGCGCTCAGCAGCTCCGGCTCCTCGCGCAGCGCGGCGTCGTGGACGAGCGCGCCGAGCACGGCGCCGTCGCGCTCGAGCACGGTCGCCGCCAGCCGGTCGCCGGGCTCCGGCAGCGCGGTCTCGCGGCCGCGGTCGTCGAGGTGGGCCTCGCGCTCAGGCGACCAGCGCAGCAGGCTCAGGCCGGGGTCCGCGAGCGCGCGCCGCATCGCTGCCGAGCCGCCGGCCAGGCCCTCGTCGTCGAGCCGCATGAGGACGTCGGCCACGCGCGTGCGCGCGCGCCGCCCGCGCGCGAGCGACAGCACGATCGCCACCGGGATGGCGATCCGCACGGCGGCCATCAGGACGATCATCGCGTGCGGGGACTCGACCGGTCCGCCGATCACGCGCGTGGCCACGCGGTTGTAGGTGATGAGCGCGGCGACGGCGGCGATCGCGCCGAGCAGCGGCGCGAGCGTGCGGCGCGCGGGCCCGGTCGCCTCGCGCCAGCGGACCCAGACCAGCCACAGCGCGGCGACGCCGAAGCCGGCCTCGGCGAGGCTGGCGATCCGCACAGTCGCGTCGTAGGCGGCGGGGTCGGTCACGCCGGTGATGCGGTTGCCGACGCAGAAGCAGCTCGTGAGGTCGAGCGGCGGGCGCAGCACGAGGCGGGCGAGCGCCAGCGCGAGGTGCGCAGCGAGCGCGCCGCCGGCGATCGCCTGCGCGCGGCGGTCGCGCAGCCCGCCAGGCGTGACCGCGAACAGCAGGCCGATCAGCAGCACGTCGTGCCAGCCCTGGAGCGGGAAGCCGACGAGGTCGATGAGGTCGGGGTTGTTCCCGTACGCGAAGCCGCCGAGGAACCACAGCCCGCCGATGCCGACGAGCGCCGGGCCGACGCGCGAGCCGGGGCGCGTGAGCCAGGCGGCGAGGCCGGCGAGCACGGTCGCAATGCCGACGCTCGCGTCGACCGCGACGAGCCCCGGCCCCCACAGGCTGCCGCTCAGCGCCTCGCGCTCAGCGAGCGCGCCGACGGCGAGCGCGACCGCCGCCGCGGCCACCGCCGGGGCGGCCGGGTGACTGCCACGGATCGCCGTGGTGGCGGCCATGACGGCGATCGTCTCAGGGGTGCGCGTCCGGGTCCAGCGGAACCCGTGCGGGCACGGAGGAGGTTCCGTGCGGGCCACGATGACCGCGCGCGGAGACGAACGTACGGTCGCCGCATGTCCAGTCACACGCACGGGACCGCCCGCCGCTTCTGGCCGCCGGCGGCCGCCACGTTCCTCACCGTCGCGGTCGCGGCGGGCTGGGCCGCCGCGCCCGCGGCCGCGACCGGGCCCGCTCAGGCGGGAGCGGCGACGACCTCGCCGCTCACGCATGCGGCGCGTCGCGGTCCGCGCGCCCCGCTCGCGCGCACCTCGCGCCGCCGTCTGACGGCGCCCACCGCCCGCGCCGCCGCGCGCCTCGAGGCCCGAGCTCGCGCGGCCTCGGGCACCGCGCTCGCGGCGTGCGACGACCCGCCCGGCACGTTGTGCGGCTCGATCGACGTCCCGCTCGATCGCCGCCACCCGGCCGCGGGCACCATCCCGATCTTCTTCGCCGTCGTGCCCCATCGCGACGCCGGGCCCGCCGCCGGCACCATCCTCGCCTCCGAGGGCGGCCCGGGCGTCTCTTCGACCGCCGCAGCCGACGGCTACGCGTGGCTGTTCGAGCCGCTGCTCGACACGCGCGACCTGCTGCTCATCGACCTGCGCGGGACCGGGCGCTCGGCCGCGATCGACTGCCCTGCGCTGCAGCACGGCGTCGGTGACGCCCAGGCCGCGCGGCGCGCCTGCGCGGCGCAGCTCGGGGCGTCCGCCTCACTGTTCGGCAGCGCCGACCGCGCGGAGGACATCGAGGACGTGCGAGCCGCGCTCGGGATCCCCAGACTCGACTACTACGGACTGTCTGGCGGCGGGCTGCAGGTCCAGGCCTACGCCGTGCGGCACGGCGACCACCTTCGCACCGCCGTGCTCGACGCGCCGTACCGTCCGGGCTTCGACGACGCGTTCCAGTCGCCGACGGCGACGGCGCTCGTGCGCTCCGCCGTGCTGGTGTGCGAGCGGTCGCCGAGCTGCCACGCCGCCGACCGGCACCCGCGCGCGACGCTCGAGCGGCTGCTCTCCCGTGTGCGCTCGCGGTCGGTGGCGGGCACGGCGCTGGACGCCGACGGCCGGCCGCACGAGGTGGTGGTAGACGAGGCGCGCGTGATCGACCTGCTCGGCGACACGAGCGGCGGCTACCTCGACGCCTCCGAGATCAGCGCCGCCGCCCGCGCCCTCGAGCGCGGCGACCGAGCTCCGCTGCTGCGCATGGCCGCCGAGACCGACCACCCGTGGTTCGTCGATCAGGGCGATCCGCGCTTCTACTCCGACGGCGACTTCCTCGCCACGTGGTGCACCGACGGGCGCTTCCCGTGGGACAAGTCCGCGCCGGAGGCGACGCGCCGCGCCCAGCTCGACGCCGTCGTCGGCGGCCTGCGCCGCAGCGCCTTCGCGCCGTTCTCCGTGCCCGCGTGGCTCGGATCGCACGTCACGCCGGGGCCGGACTGCGTCGTGTGGCCGCAGCCGTCACCAGCGCCGCCGCCCGTCCCGGCCGGGGCGAAGTTCCCCCAGGCGCCCGCGCTGCTGCTGAGCGGCGACCTCGATCTCGCGGTGCCGAGCGAGAACGTGCGCGCGGTCGCGGACCGCTTCCCGCGCGGGCAGTTCGTGACCGTCGCTGGCGTGGGGCACGTCACGGCCTTCGACTCGGACTGCGCGCGGGAGCTGATCGTGCGCTTCATCGGGAAGGCGAAGCCCGTTGACGCGAGCTGCGCCCGCGACGTCGACCCGGCGTACGGGGTGGGTCGCTTCACGCGCCGCGCCGGGCGCTCCCGCCGCGCCGTCGTCGGCGCCGCGTGGGCGGCCGCCTACGACGCGATCCAGCGGTCGTTCCGCATGGGCGGTGACACCGGGGCCGGCCTGCGCGGCGGCGCGTTCACCGTCGCCGACCACGGGGCGACCGTCGACTACGAGTACGGCGGCGTCCGCTTCGCAGGCGACGTGGCGGTGAGCGGCGACGCGCACCGCAGCCGCGAGACCGGCGAGATCGTCGCCGACCTCGTGGTCGACGGCGCCGTCGACGGCCGCCTCCGGATCGAGGGCCGGCTGTTCCCCCACACCGCCCCGCTGACCGCGCGGGGCGTCATCGGCGGCCGTCCGGTCGCCGTCCTTGTCCCCACCGCCTGAGGCGCATAGGGTCGCCTCACCGAAAGGAGTCGAGATGCGCCATTCCAGAGTCCGCCTCGTGGCCGCGCTGGGCGCCGTGTGCGTCGTGGCCGGGTGTGGCGGAGGGGGCGATGACGGAGCTTCCAAGGTGACGAAGGTGCAGGAGGGCGCGGTTGTCTACAGCGACGCGCTGAAGGACAACCAGGGCGGATGGTTCGTCGCGGACGGGAAGATGGACTTCGAGGGCGGCGCCTACCGCTGGCACGAGGTGCCGCCGGGTGAGCGACCCGTGGCGGCCTCGGACAAGCTGCTTTCGCAGCACATCCCCGAAGGGCTCGCGGTGTCGGCGAACGTGACCGTCGAAGACGGCGCGGCGCTCCGGGCGTTGGCGTGCCGGGAGATCGGACCACGCGACGAGCAGCCGAAGGCGTGGTACGAGCTCGGCGTCGACGGCCGGCAGGCGCTGATCCGGCGAATGTCGGTGACGGCGCCGCCAAAGATCCTCGCGCGGGTCGAGAAGTCGGTCCCGAACGACAAGGTCGTGCGGTTGAGCGGCCAGTGCGTGCCGGACGGGAAGGGCGGCCTGGTGCTCGCGCTGCAGGTCGACGGCAAGCAGGTCCTGCAGGCCCGGGACGCCAAGCCCCTGCCGGCCGTGCAGGACGGCGTCGAGGCGAGCCCCTCGATCCGGGCCTACCCGCGCCCGGACACGCCGGTCCCGGTCAACGTGGTGTGGACCGACTTCGAGGTCCGCAGCGCGAAGGTGCCGTAGCGATCAGCTGGGGCCGGCGCGGCTTGCGAGCGCGCCGGCTCCCAGGGTCAGCAGGCCGCCGAGCACGCCGATGAAGCCGGCGGCCTTGACCTCTCCGACCTCGCCGATCGCGCGCTCCGCGGCCACGAGCAGCCCGACGTAGTGCAGGCTCGCGGCGAGGCCGGTGCCGAGCAGCAGCCCGGCAGCGAGCCTGACGCGCGAGCCGAGCAGCCCGAGGCCCATCAGCGCGGCGATGACGATCTCGGCCGGCTCGAGGAAGAACTCCGCGCTCTCGCCTTCCTAGAACTCGAGCCACAGCGAGCTGAAGCCGTCGTCGTTGATGAACAGCGCGGCACCGGCGAGCACGACGCCGACGATCCCGAGCACGAGCGGTCCCGGGTTGAACGTGACCGGCGACGGCTCGGGCGCCACGCGGAGGAAGTCGACGCCGGCGGCGAGCGCGGCGAGGGCTCCGAGCAGGACGATCACCGCCAGCAGGGTCGACAGCCTGCTCAGCCGTTCGATGGTGAACTTCAGGAGCCCGAGCGCGGTGACGCTGATGAGCGCCCCGAGCGCGAGCAGCCAGCCGGCCGAGAGCGAGACGTCGGTGAGCGTGGTAGGTCTCGTAGCCGCCGGTGTCGAGGCCCTCGCCGTCCATGTCGATCCCCTCGACGGGGCCGGGTGTGACGGTCGGTGGGGGTGTTGCGGGGCCGGAACGCGCGGCGGCGGCGAGGTGTGGAGCCGGGCCTCGCCGCGCCAGCGCGGGCCGAGCTGGGCGATGAGGATGTCCTCGAGGTCGTCCCAGGCGGCGGGTGCGGACTCAGGGCGGTCCGAGGGGTTCTTCGCCAGCAGGCGGTCGATCCAGGCCGAGATCGCGGGGTCGACGTCGGCGACGTCCCCGGCCGGCGCCTCGGTGACGGGCACCGTCGCCTCAGAGATCGGCGACCAGCGCGGCCAAGGTCGCCCACATCGAGTTGTCCCGCAAGCTCATCGAGGCGATCTGGCACGCGCTCACCCGCAACCAGCCCTTCGCTCCGGCAGGCGCCCGTTTTCATCTACGCGGACCTCGGTGGAGATGTCCACGAAAGCGGGGGAACTCCAGTTTGCAGCGTCGCCGAACCTGACTACCTGCGCATGCAAGGCACACCGAGGGCGGCCTGCCGAGCGCGGCACCACGACGTCGCCGCGACGTCTCCGGAGGGCCTCTCGGCGACGCCAGCGCTGGCTGGCGTGGCGCCGGCAGCGGCGGCAGGCCGTCGTCGAGATGGCGAGCTCGCTGCGCAATCTCGTCGCCTCGACGTGCGCGGGGTCGGAACGAACGAGGCCCGCCGTTGGCGGGCCTCGTTGGATCTCTTGCCGGCCCTTCTACGGGCCGAACTCGCGGTACCCGGCGCCCACGCGCCGGCTGATGTGCGTCCGCGCCTTCCGGATCGCTGTCTTGGACAGCTTCGCCTTCGTCGCCCGGTGCGTCTTATGGCGCGAGCCGTGCTTGGCGTAGCCGTGCGAGTTGTCGCCGCAGCGTCCCTGGCCGTGGTGGCCGTCGTTGCCGTGGCCGCCGAACTGCCGGCTGTTCGGCACCCGCCAGGTCACGATCTCCTGGAATGGGCTGCGCGGCAGGCCGTGATCGAAGTCCGGATCGCGACTCGGATCGTTGGCCAAGTGCGTGTCGTTGACGAACGGCATCGCGAAGCAGTCGTCCGCGACCAGGCCCTGGTAGTCGCCGATGAACCCACCGGACGGCGAAACCGGCGGGTTGATCGAGGGATCCCACGAGTCGTGGGATACCCGGGTCTCGTGCCACGTCCGGCCCGCGTTGTTCGAACGCGCGAGGAACGTGTCGATGAAGAAGTTCCCCGGGTGGTTCGGCGGGTCGGGCTGGTCGAGCCGGCGGTCGAAGAACGACAGGTTGACCTGCCCCTTCGGGGTCACCCGGACGTAGGGCTGGAACTGGTCGGCGTTCGTGACGTCCTGGTTGACCTTCGCCGGCGTGCTCCACGTCGAGCCGCCGTTGAACGAGCTGATGAGCTTGATGTCGGCCTGCATGCCGTCCTCGTCGCCGGGAAGCGGCGCGGGGTTGTAGTCGGCGTATGTGACATAGAGCTCGCCGTGCTTGCCGGCCGCCATTATCGGCAGTGAGAGGTTGCGGAAGCCCTGGCGGGGGAACACGTTCGGGATCTGCTGGATCCGCGTGATGACCCGCGCCGGCTCCCACGTCTGCGCGCCGTCCGTGGTGCGCGTGAACCAGATCGGGCTCAGGCCGGTGCCGTCGAGGAACCCGGTCAGCGTGTCGAGCCAGACCGCGTAGAAGGTCTTCGGATCACGCTCGGACGCGACGACGTGCACGCCGATCACGAACGGCCCGAACGGCAGTCCCGCGGGCGGCGGTGGCGAGATTGGTTGCGGCGTGTCCGGCCACGTGCGACCGCCGTCCGTCGAGCGCTCGCAGACCTCGGCCTGGCGGCCGAACAGGTCCAGCTCGTAGTTCAGACCCCAGCAGGCGACCATGATGCCGGTCTTGCCGTCGTGGTCGCGACCGGCGTTGTTGACGGCGAACGTGTTCTTGTCGTCGAGCGTCGTCGACTGCTCCGGCTCCGTCGGGTGTGCGTCGATGATGATGCGGTTGCTCCAGGTCCGGCCGCGGCGGATGTCTCGCAGCGACGGCGTCTCCCAGCGGTGCAGGCTCATGCCCCAGCCGTTGCCGCTGGCGAACAGCGGGGAGTCGAGCACCATCGCGTAGGCGTTGCCCTCGTCGTCGAAATCCGTCCACACGTCCGAGGTGATGTACTCCTCGCCGAAGTCGCCGTCCGGGCGCGGGTCGTCCTGATCTTCCGGCCCCGTGCCGGCAAGGGCCGGATCGTCGGCCGGGTAGCAGGTGTTCTCGAGCGGCCACGACGACGGCGGCGCCTGGCTCTGCGGGCAGGTGTTCAGCTGGCCGAGGTCGAACCAGTGGCGACCGCGGTCGAATGACGCGTAGGTACCGATCTTGAACTCGTACTCGGCCAGCGAATCGGGATCGCGGTTGTACATCTTCGAGCCACCGACGAGGACCTTCGCGTCCGTCGGGTCCTGTGAGAGATGCGGTTCGGAGTGCGACCGGAACCCGCGCGCCGGGTCGCTCACCAGGATGTCCTGCAGGCCGGGCGGGTTGTCGACGTCCGCGGGGAACTTGTTACGCCGGAAGAACTCGGCGCCCCCGGCGTAGTCGCTGTTGCTCGCGTTGAAGTACACGGTGACCACGAGGTAGTAGCCCGTGGCGCCGATCAGGCTGACGCGCTCCAGGTCGGTCGGGCCGCCGGAGGCCCCGGCAAAGTCGCCGACGTTGCCAGCCGCGTCGCTCTCATAGACGTAGAGATCGAGGTCGGTGCCGGGCGCGGCTCCGCCTGTCGCGAATTCCACACCGCCGGCGGCGGTGTCGTAGAAGCTGCCGGGTACGACGTTGACGAGCGTGACGTCGCAGTAGTTCGCGTCGGTCTTGCCGCACGATGCGGCCGGGTCGGCGGCATCGAAGTTGACGTTGTGTCCGGTCGCCTGGGACCCACGCCACGCCGCGGGGGTCTCCGGCGTGGCCGTCACGGAGCGGTCGGTCGGGAGGACGGCAGCGGCCGTGACCTCGCCACCCTCGTCTTCCAGCGACGGCGGGATCACCGCGCCCGCGGGTGGCGCGAGCGCGAGTACACCGCCGAGGACAGCGACCACCCCGACCCCCTTGAAGGCCACGCACAGTCTGGTCACCGACGAGGCGTCCACCATCCACCTCACCTCCATCTGAATCGGGCCCTCCCCCGGGCCGCATTGGGCCAAATCTTACGCAGCCCGAGAGCTGGGGGGAAGGGACTCGACAGTTACGTAACCACGCGCAATACTCAGCGCATGCCGACGGTGCGCCGCGGCATTGCGCTGTGCTCGCTCCCGCTCGCCGCGGCGGCGGTCGGAGGCGCCGCGGCGATCGCGCTGGGCAGCGACGACGACGCGGGCATCAAGGGCCGGGTCGTCCCGTGCGGCCTCGTGCTCGAGCGCCCGGCGCCGTGCGCCGTGGACTCCAATCGCGCCGGGACGATCGTGGTCGGCCGACGCGACCACGTGGTGCGCGGCGCGAAAGTCCGGGTCGACGGCTCGTTCCGCGTACCGCTGGACGCCGGGCACTACTGGCTTCAGGTGCGCACCGACAGCACGCGCGGCCCGCGCACGCGCGCGACAGTGTCCGAAGGCGCGTGGACCACCGTCACGCTGGTCGCCGGCCGCCTAGCGCCTCCGCGCCGGCACCGAGCGCTTACGCGAGCGCCGTCGCCTTAAGCCGGTTTTCCTGGCCTAGAGGCGGCTGAGCGTTGAAACGGAGTGGCGAAGCCCGATACGGTCGTCGAGATGTTGGCGTCTTGGCGCAACTGGCAGCTGCCGCATGTGCGCTGGATCTGGCTGAGCGTGTACTTGACTGCCGGAGCCATCGCGCTCGTGCTCGGGGCGGGAGCCGCCAGCGCCCTGATCGGCGCTGTGGTCGCCGTCCCGGTAGTCGGTGGGCTCGAACTCTGGTTCCGTCGCCAACACTCCGAGCGCTCGGGCAACATGTAGTCAGCCCACAGCAAGGCGTCGAGGGACCCTGGAGTTCCCCCGCTTCGGTGGACAGGGTGATCTGTCCCGGAATTCGTGGAGTTGGGTTTTCTGGAGTCCGTTCTCGGCGCTCCGGAGGATCCTGATGCCCCGCAGATACCTATCCGAGGTCCGTCGTTAGGTGATCGAGCTCGCTCGCGCGGGCACGTGTGTGAAGCAGCTCGCGAAGACGTTCGGCCTGAGCGAGGCGACGATCTATTCGTGGCTCGAAGCAGGACTGGATCAGCAAGCCTCGAAGCAGCAGCACGACCCTTGGTCCGGCCCGCCGCCGCTGGCCGTCGGAGGGTGGCAGGGCGCTCGGGCGTTGTGGAGCCGTCGGCAGCAGCGGCTACTTCGGGTTGACCAGCACGAGCGAGAAATCGTCTCGGTGAAAGCGCTCGCCATCGTCGTCCACCCCGGAGATGTGCAAGCTGCACGGGATCATCGACTTGCGCGAGAACCGCCCTCGCGGCGGCCGTAGCCGGTTCACGCGGCGAGCGACGCGGGGGACGAGCGTGAGCGTGGTACGCACGACGCGCCCCGCGCGCATGCGGAACCGGCGGCGTTCGCTGCACGCGGCCCATCTCGTGCCCGGACGCGGGAACCCTTTGCTTGTGGCGGATCGCGCCTGTTTGAGCTGCAGTGTGCCTCGGCCGGCCTCGGAGGGCCGGAACGCCTTGAGCTTGACGCGGCCGTTGCGTGGCTTGACATCGGCAGCGAGTCTGTGCTCACCGGGCATGGGAGGCGTTGGAAGCCCGTCCGGTGGCACCGGTCGCAGCACCGGGCCGCAGGTCTCCTCGTCGACGGTCGCAGGCCCGGTGAGGTAGTACTCGTCGTCGACGACAACGTCGTCCCCTGGTCCACAGTCGGCGACGGCACCCGGGCCTGAAGCCAAGGAGATGTAGTCGTCGCCCGGCCCGCCGTGGACGGTGCCCGGGCTCTCAAGCCGCAGCGAGTCGTTCCCTGGCCCGCCATCGAGTGTCCCATCAACCTTGAAGGTGCTGAGCTTGAGGCCGTCGTCGCCCGCACCGCCGCTGACCCGCACGGGAGCGAAAGAGGACTGGATGGCGAGGTAGTCGTCGCCACCGCCGAGCGCGATGTCCACCCGGAGAACGTCCGGACATGCGACGTACGCCCCTCCTCCCGCCTGGTCGGGTTGTGACTGGCAGCCGGCGCCCGCAACCGGCGCCATGCCATGCCAGAGCAACCGCGGCCCGTACGCGAACCACGTCGAGGGTGTGCTGAATCCCGGAGGCGGCCCGAACACGTCGGCATGAGGGTTGGACCCGCCGACGAATGAGTCGCTGGACATCAGCGCGCTGACGGCCGCATCGTCGGGCGCGTCGATCGACAGCGTCCCGCCGGACACCTGAACCTGCGGCGCGGCCAGCGCGACCGGCGCGGTCACGAGCGAGAACACTGCCGGCAGCGCCATGATCAGCGCGAGCGCGCTGACGAGACCGGGCACCCCCAAATGGCGGAAGTCCCGAAGGCTGGGCGTCGTACGGAGTCTGCCGCCGGATCCATCCATACGTGCACTCCCTCGGTCGGCCGGCGGACCGGAATCAGGGTCCGCCACCCTATGGCCCGCCTGAGCCTACTCGACGCCCGTACCTACAACCACGACATCTGTCCAAGCGCGCGACTCGGTGCTCCGACCATCCGCAAGAAGCGCTCTGGCCCGCGGTCACCGGCGCACTCCTCCTTTCGGCCTCAGGGAACAGTCGCGGCGGCGCTCGAGCGACGTTAGATCACCGCAACCCAGGATCGTGCCCGCCTCGCTGCGCGTGACACATTCGGCGAATCCTCGACGATCGGTTGCGGTCGGTCGCGGTGCATGCAGCGTGACGACGACTCAAATAACGCTCTAGAGCCGAATCACGCGCCAGAAGCACCCGCTGGCCCAGGTTGTGGTCCCGGCGGCCGCGGGTTCGAGTGCTGTCGCTCACGTCCCGGGAAGCACCTGCTAGCTGGGCGCTTTCGCGTTCTCGGGGCGTCGCGGCGGCGAGAGCGAGCCCCATTCGGCCCCCAAAAATCAGCGCGAGCGGACGACGAAAACGCGTCCGCCGCGCCACGATTCGGCGTGCGCGGCGGCTCATTCGCTCCTGCGCCGCGTCCCGGCCGGGCGGTCACGGCACAGGTGCTGGGCTCGGCGTCGGGCGAGGGCGAGATGCCATCGACACGGTGCGGTTCATGTCCATCGTCACGACGCAGGTGTCCGGATCGCCTTGGAGCGCGGTGCACCCGGTCCAGACGCTGTCTGTCCCGGGCGCCGGCGACGCGGAGAGAGTGACCAGCACGCCGTCCGGATACCGGCAGCCGCTCGTGCAATCGTCGCCCACGTCGTCTGACCCGGTCACGGCGGTGATGCCGGCGGACGTGGTCAGGGTGAACTCGACGGCCTGCTCGAGGTCGAACGTGGCGGTGACGCTCAGCTCGCGCGGGCCGCCGAGCGTCACCGTGCATTCCCCGTTGCCCTGGCAGCCGCCGCTCCAACCGGCAAAGTCCGATCCCGCGCCGGCCGCTTGCCTCAGAATCACCCGACGGCCGCGCGGGAACGACTGGACGCAGTCCTTTCCGCAGTCGATGCCCGCCGGACTGCTGGTCACCGTTCCGCTGCCCTCCCCGGCCGGAACTACCGTCAGCGGAATCTCACCGGGCGGTGCCGGGTCGAAGCGGGCCGTGATCCTGACGGGCCCGCTCACCGTAAACGCGCACGGATCGGTCCCCGCGCAGTCGCCGCCGCTCCAGCCGGCGAACGTCGAGGCGCCCAGCGGCGCCGGGACCAACCGGACCCGCGCGCCGCGCTGCACGCTCGTCCGGCACGAGCCCGGGCAGTCGATGCCGGCGGCGCTGGTCACCGAGCCTTCGCCGCCGCCGGTGAGCCGTACCGTCACCGTGCGCGCCTCGACGGTCTTCTCGAACCGCGCGGTGACCGAGCGCGCGCCGTCGGCGCGCACGCGGCAGCGCTGCGCGCCGGAGCAGTCGCCGCTCCAGGCGGCGAAGGTTGCGCCCGGCCGGGCGGAGGCGGTCAGCAGCACCGACTCGTCCGCCGCGAACCGGGCGTCGCAGGTGTCGGGGCACTGGATGCCGTCAGGTGCGCTGGTCACGGAGCCCGGCCCGTCGATACGCACGGCGAGCGCGTTTGCGGCGTGGACGGGATCGAGGATCGCGCCGGCCACGCCGCCGATCAGCAACAGAAGCAGCGCGGCGGCCAGCGCCAGCAGCAGCCGGCGGTCGGGCCCACGCCGGCGATTCCGGCCGCGCCCGAGCGCCTCCTGACGGCACAGGACGCCGAGGCTCTGCTCGGTCGCGGCGAGGCCATCGGCGTCGCCCAGCCGCTCTCTGATGTCGCGTGCGCGCTCGAGCCGGCGCGCGGCGCCGGCGGCATCCTCGACCGCGACGTGCAGCGTCCCGAGCTCGTGCTCGGCCCAGGCGACGGCCCGCTCGAGGTCGGGGACGCGCTCGGCCGCGCGCAGCGTGTCTCGCAGACAGCCGACGAGCTTGGCCCAGCGCATCGCGAGGGCGAGTAGGCCGTTGATCGCGCGGGCGTAGCGGAGCCACTCCTCGTAGCGGCCGTCCTCGTCGAGGCGTGCGAGCACCTTGAGCATCTCGCCGGCTCGCTCCGAGAGATCGGCCGGGTCCAGAAGCCCCCCAGCGAGCACGTCCTGCAACAGCCTCTCCGCCTGCTCGACCCGCGCCGTCGCCTCCTTCGCTTCCGCGACCGCGCCCTCGAAGACCTGCCCGGCTGTCTTCGTCTCAAGCGCCGCGGCGACCTCCGTCCTGGCCGTGTCTGAGACCCCTGAGCCAGGCGAGATCAGCGTGCCCGCGGGTGCACCGACCGCCAATGCGTAGCGACCGATCGCGACGCTGCGGGTGGGCTGGTACGTCGGCATGGTGGGCGCCGACACTGACCATCCCACACGCCGTGAAGCGGCGAAAGGCCCAGTGAGCCACCCGGGCCTTGCGGCCAGGGGTCAGGTAGTCACACAACCTCGCTCAGGGTTCGCGCGGCCTCACTCAACCTGACTATCTGCCGTTAGCAAGGCACACCGACTGATGCCCTACCTCGCTCGAAGCCACCGGACCCGGGCGCGCACTCGCCTGTCGACAGCGGCATCGCCTATCCGGGTGGATCGTACCCGTGCGGCGATTTCGCGCGGCGTCACTGCGCCTCTGCGAGCGTCGTCGGGCTCGCGACGAAGCGCTGGCTATCGCATCTGCCTGACAGGAAAAGTTCGTTCAGGCTGCCGCGGCCCCCTCCGTGAGCGTGACGTGGTGTCCGAGCCGTTCGAGCTGTTTGACGAGGCGTTGGGTCTGGCGTTCGGGGTCTCGGTTGGTGAAGTAGTCACCGCCGAGGTCGCGGTAGGTCTCGCCGGTGGAGAGCATGTGCCAGATCGCGCAGATCATCGTGTGCTTGACGGCGCCGAGGGCGCGTTTGTGCCCGCGGCGCGGCTTGAGCCGCCGGTATTGGGCTTCGAGGTAGTGGCCCTTGACGCGGATCGCGGCCATCGCGGCTTCCTCGAGCGCGAAGTCCAGCCATTTGGACCCGTTGCGGGTCTTGCCCGAGCGGCGCTTGCCGGCCGATTTGTCGTTGCCCGGGCACCGGCCGGCCCACGACGCGAGGTGCCGCGCGGTCGCGAACCGGGTCATGTCGGCGCCGATCTCGCCGATGATGCATTGGGCGCCGCGGTGCTGGATGCCGGTCATCGTGCACAGCAGCTCAACCGCGGGCGCGAAAGGGCGGATCTGCTCCTCGATCATGCCGGTGAGCTGTTCGATCTGCTCGTCCAGGAAATCGATGTGGCGCAGGATCGCGCCGACCCAGAGCCGGTGATGGGCGTCGAAGTGTCCGGCGAGCGCCTCGCGCAGGGCGGGGATCTTCTTGCGCATCTGCCGCCGCGCCAGTTCGGCGAGCACGACCGGGTCGGTCTCGCCGGCGACCAGCGCGTCGAGCATGTCGCGCCCGGACTTGCCCATGATGTCCGCGGCAACGGTGTCGAGTTTGATGCCGGCGTCTTCCAGTGCCTTGTGCAGCCGGTTGACCTCGCGGGCGCGCTCTTGGATCTGCGTCTTGCGATACCGGGTGAGGTTGCGCAGCTCGCGGATCGGCTTGGGCGGCACGAAGTTCGCCTTCAACAACCCGGCTTCGGCGAGCTGACACAGCCACGCCGCGTCGGAGACGTCGGTCTTGCGGCCCGGGACCTGCTTGACGTGCCGGGCGTTGACCAACATGCACTCGAACTCGTCCTCCAGGATCGCCCACGGCGCCTTCCAATAGACGCCGGTGGCTTCCATGACGACCTGCGTCACAGCGTGACCGGCGAGCCAGTCACGCAGCGCGAGAAGCCCGCGGACGGTGGTCGCAAACTCCGCCACGTGTTGCTCGCGCCGGCCACGCCCGCCCGGCACCCGGGCGCAGGCGGTCACCTGCGCCTTGTGGACGTCCAGCGCCGCCGGGCGCTCGACGATGGTCTGCACAACTCGCCTCCTTCGGTCGACCACTGCATGACCGCCGCCCAGGGGCCTCAAGGACAAACGAATCTGACAGTCGTGCTCGCAGCACACTCCGGAGCTCCGGGGAGACCCCGCACGCCAGACTCAAAACAGGCTCACAGGCGCCAAGGCAAGAAGATCGGCGTTACGGGCGACGCCCGAATCATCCGCCCCTTTTCAAGACCCCGGAGGGAGCGCGACAGCGCTCAGAGAACTCAAGGCGACGGCGATGGTGCTCGACCTCCATCCGACCGGCAGCTCACGCGCGCCCTCATTGTGCTTATGCACGGGACGCAACGCGTCCGGCCAAGTGGCGCTTCCGTGGGTCGTCGCCAAGCGAGCACCTCGTCGGCACCGCCGTAGGACGTCCGCATCATGAGAGAGCGGGGCGCGGAATGCCGTAAGCGGATCCCTATCCGGACGGATCGTCTGCGGTGAAGAACAGGCTCCGGCAGGGACGCCACGATCGCCTCGGAACACAGCGCCACGAGATCCTTGGGTGGCCCGAAAGCCCGCGCTGATCCGACGTCGGGCACTCAGCGCCTGGTCTCGTACCTGGTCAGCACCACGCCGTCGGGAAACGTCCGGGTCTCCACCAGGCTCAGGTTCACCCAGTTGTCCAGGGCCGTAAAGAACGGCGTGCCGCCGCCCACCAGGACCGGATGGGTGACGATCGCGTACTCGTCGATCAGCCCGGCCCGCATGGCCGCCGCGGCGAGTGTGGCGCCGCCGATGTCCATCGGGCCGCCGTCGTCGGCCTTGAGCCTGGTGATCTCGGTGACCGCGTCGCCGGCGACCAGACGGGTGTTCCAGTCGACCGTGCTGGTCGTCGAGGAGAACACCACCTTCGGCATGTCCCGCCAGCGGCTGGCGAACTCGATCGTCGCCGGCGTGGCGCCCGGCTGCTTGTCGGCGGTAGGCCAGTGGGAGCTCATCGTCTCCCACAGCTTGCGCCCGTACAGCGCCACGCCTGTCGCCCCCACCCGGTCGGACCACCACTGGAACAGTTCGTCGCTCGGCACGCTCCAGCCGAGGTCGTCGCCGGGCGCGGCGATGTAGCCGTCCAGGCTCAGGTTCATGCCGAAGGTCAGTTTCCGCATGGCGTCAGCCTCCCGTGAGTCGGTGTTCGGCGTACAGACCAGCACGGCGCGCAAAAATCATCGGTCAGGCCACCGAGGGCCAGTTGACCACGACGCCAAGCAGATGCTCCGTAAGGAAGGAACCGGTGCCGGCACACCGTCGCGTGGAGCCCGTCACGAGAGCACTGGCCGAGGGCGGTGTGCCGTAACACTGGTTCGGTGATGTGTGCCGGTGAGGGGACGACAATCGGGACCGCGCCATGCCCATGTGCAGGCGTAGGCGAGGGCCTCCCGGCCGGACTCAGGCGCTCCTGCCCGGGACCGATTGCCCAGCGCCCCGCAATAAACCGGACCACCACGTGGTGCATAGGCATGACCTAATGCCGAGCAGGGGCGCCGACGGGACGGAGACCTAAGTCAACTCGCTTGCGCAATCGCCTGAGTCGCAGTCCGGCCGAGTCGTCGCACGCCGCCGCGCTCAGGCGAAGGCGAGGGGTCTCGGCGTCCAGGCCTTCGGCGCCAAACGACCTGCCTAGGTGATGCCTATGCATCACGTGTGATTCGGGGGCCCGCGCAGCGCTGCTGCAGCGCTCGAGCCGTGGAGCCCCGCGCCGCGCGACCCCCAGCTGCGGGTTACTACGCAGCCAGATACGCAGCTCTCTGCACTCTTGCGCTGTTTTCGGTAACCCCGCGCGCGACCAGTGTCCCGGTGGCGACCCGCTGCCGCTTGGGTCGCTACGCCGCGTCGGCGGGGTTCGTCACGCCAGCGCCGCGACCCACTCCTCGACGCTCGTGACGGTCGCCTGCCGCGGGAAGACCTTGTCGACCAGCACGCGGTGCACCTCGCCGTCGCCGCCCTCGGCGCAGCCGTCGGCGAGCACGGTGAGCGTGTAGTCCAAGTCTGACGCCGCGCGCACGGTGGACAGTACTGCGCCGCTCGTCGAGATCCCTGCAACCACGAGCGACTCGATGCCGGACGCCCGCAGCAGCAGGTCGAGCTCGGTCCCGGCGAACGCACCAACGCGTCGCTTGGTGATCACGACATCACCCGCGACCGGTGCGACCGTCTCGTGGATCTCGCTCGACTCGCCCTCGATGAACCCGCCGGATCGCGAGACCCGCTGGTGCAGCGAGGTGCCGCGACAGACCTCGGGGTACCCCTCGCGGAACCCCACCTTGACGTAGATCACCCGCACTCCGCCGGCGCGCGCCGCGTCGACCGCAGTCGCAAGCCGCTCGAGCATCTCCGGGTTCCCGCCGTGCTCGACGATCCCCTTCTGGACGTCGAGCACGAGCAGGGCCGTGCGGTCGTGGCCGTTGCGCTGGACAGTGTCCATCTCAGCTCCTTCGCATTCGAGTCGCCGGCGCACGGCCCGGGCTGGGCCGTGCGCCGGCAGTGCGTGGCTTAGGCGCGCGGCACCTCGGCGGGAATGGGCTGAGCGCCGTTGTGCGACGGCGCCCAGGCCCCGGCCGGCGCGTCCGGCGGAGCGGGAGCAGGCCCGCCCAGCGGGGCACGCTTGACGTTGCGGATCGTGGTTGCGGCGACCAGCGCGCCGAGGACGGCGACGCCGGCCGCAAGCAGCATCGCGTCCTGGTAGCCGGCGACGAAGTCGGCCCGCAAGGCCCGACTCCCACCGATCGCCGAGTCCGTGTGCGAGGCGACGATCGCGCCCATCACGGCGAGCCCGAGGGAGCTGCCGGTCTGGCGCAGCGCATTGAGGACTCCGGAGGCGACGCCGGCCTTGAAGATCGGCGCGCCCGACATCGCCGCGGCGGTCACCGGGCCGAACAGCAGCGAGATTCCCGTGCCGCCCAGCAGCATGGCGGGCAGCAGCTCCCAGAAGCCGTCGCCGATTCCCGCGCGCGAGAACACCACGAGCGAGGCGGCGAACAGGGTGAGGCCCCCGACGATCAGCCAGCGCGGGCCGTGCCGGTCCGACAGCCGCCCGGCGATCGCCGGGATCACCATCATCAGCATCGTCATCGGCAGGAACGCTGCGCCCGCGCCGATAGCGCTGAAGCCGGCGATGTTCTGCATGAAGATCGAGATGAAGAAGAACACGCCGGTCATCGCGAAGCCCATGATCCCGGCGGTCGCGATCGCGCCGGAGAACGTGCGGTTGCGGAACAGGGAGAGGTCGAGCATCGGCACCCGGCTGCGCAGCTCGATCGCAAGGAAGGCGACCAGCGCGACGGCGGCGACAGCCAGCAGAACGACGATCCGGGTCGAGCCCCAGCCGTAGTTGTTCCCTTCGATCAGCGCGTAAGTGAGCGCGCCGAGCGCGACGGCGGACGTGACGAGCCCGGCCGCGTCGAGGCGCTGCTCCGCCGACTCGTCCCTGCTCTCGTCGATCAGCGCGCGGGCGACGACCACTGCTGCGATCCCGATCGGGACGTTGACGAAGAAGATCCAGCTCCAGGAGAGGGCCTCGGTCAGTAGCCCGCCGACGAGCGGGCCGATCGCGATGGCCGTGCCTACGACGGCCGACCAGATGCCGATCGCGGTCCCCCGCTCCTGCGGCGGGAACGCCGCGCTGAGGATCGGCAGCGAGGCGGACGAGACAAGCGCCGCACCGGCGCCCTGCACGAAGCGGGCGGCGATGAGGACGGTGCCGCCCTCGGCGAGGCCGGCCGCAAGCGATGCGCCGGTGAAGACGATCAGGCCTGTGATGAAGATCCTGCGGCGGCCGAGCAGGTCGGCGAGCCGACCGCCGGTGAGCAGCGCGACGGCGAGCGCGAGCACGTAGCCGTTGACCACCCACTCAAGGTCGGTGAGGCTCACAGCTAGTGAACGCTGGACCGAGGGGAGCGCGACGTTCACGACCGTGACGTCGAGCATGATCATGAACATCCCCAGCGACACGGCGGCGAGCGTCTGCCACTTGCGGCGGTCTTGCTGCGGGGTAGGTGCGGATTGCACGTGGGTCTCCTCAGAGTCGTGGTTTCGACGCGCGGTCGCGTCGCCAGACAGATGCGTGGGCATATCCTCAGGCTACCTTATCAGGTCGCCTTAGGAATGGCCAACCGATCCAGACGAACGGCGGGCCGGCCTGCGCCAGGACCGCGAGTAGCGACACCCACGCGCGGCGCTCCGCCCCTTCGGGGGCGTAGTGTGGGGATGAAGGCTTCACGCGCCGGAAGAGGCGTGAGATGCCGGGCTGATACGCGGCCGGTCAGGCCGGAGACGCGGACGGTGGTCTACGTGGCCGGCGACCGGCGCCGGCGGATGTCCTCGAGCGTCGCGCGCAGCTCCGCCACGCGCTCCGCACCCACCGCCTCGCCCCAGTCCGCCTCGATCGCGCGCACCGCCTCGCGCGCGAACATCATCGCGCTCACGCCGCGGGCGGTCGGCTTGATCAGACGCGCACGACCGTCCTGCGGATCCGGGATCCGGACGACGTACCCGAGCCGCTCGAGATCGCCTACGTGGTCGCCCATCGCCTGTGCCGTCATCCGAGCGCGCGTGGCGAGATCGGCGAGCCGGATCCCATTTGGGGGCAGATGGCGAAAGACCGCGCCGTGGACCGGCCGGATGTCGCCGTAGCCGGCCTCATCGAAGCGCTCGTGCAGCTCGGCGATCAGCGCCTCTTTGGCGTCGCCGAGCAACTGGCTGAGCGCCGCCTGCCCAGAGCGGCTTGGCTGCTGTTCTGCGGTATCGGCACTCGCCATGTCTTCAGGATACCTGCTAAGGCAGGTTGCGGATCAACAAGAGATCACCGGCGCAGTGCCAAGGTGTGTGGTGCTCGTCGCACCGTCCAGCATGAACGCGGCGACGTCGGCGATCGGGATCGACGAGCCGACCTTTCCGCCGCCGTCGAGGAAGACCTTGACGTCGCCGGTCGGCGGTCCCGTGGTCAGCGCGCTCGGGCGCACGATCACCCACTCGAGCCCGCTGCGGCGGACGACCGCCTCCATCGCCTCCATGTCGTCGAACTGGCGCGCGAGGAGCAGCGGCAGGATGACGCGGCTGAAGAAGAACGTGGTGCGAGTGAGCTGCGCGCGGCTGTCGCCGACGCCGAACGCGGAGAAGGCGACGAGGCGCCGCACGCCGCGCGCGCTCATCGCCGCCACCAGCTCCCGCATGCCCGTCTCTCGCAGGCCTCGCTGGCGTCGATCACGCGTCCCGAGGCAGGACACGACGGCGTCATGGCCGTCCAGCGCGTGCTCGATCGAGGCCCGATCGAGGACGTCTCCCTGGACGACCGCCAGGCGCTCGCCGCGCTCCGACACGGCGTCCGGGTTGCGCGCGAAGGCAGTGACGTGGTGGTCGGCGGCGAGCGCCTGGCGCACCACCTCCGAGCCGAGCCGCCCCGTCGCACCGATCACGAGCAGCCTCATGCCGCCACCCCGGGGCCGTCGAGCAATGCCGCGATCAGACAGATGAGCGCCACAAGCCCGGCCGCGGTACGGGCGGCATGCGCACGGTCCCAACTCCGGCGCAGCCGCGCGTACTGCGCGGCGACGGGCTCGCCTTCCCAGGCCTTCAGGCGCAGGTTCATCGGCCGGTTGACGAAGTGTGAGCCGACCGCGACCACCGCGGTGCACGCGGCCGCCGCCGCGACCAGCCCGGTGGCGGTGCCGTCGTCGAGCAGCAGCGGGATCGTCGTCGCAAACGTCAGCACCGTGAAGATCGGTAGCGGGACGTCGACGTAGCGGTCGACCTCGCGGTGCAGCCGGACGGAGAGCCGGTCGGGGAGTCGCCGGAAGGTGGGCACGACCGCGGCCATGACCATCGTCAGCCCGCCGGCCATCATCGCCGCCATCACGAGGTTGAGTGCGCGCATGACCTCCATCACCGCATGACCTCGGCCGCGGCGACGATGTAGCAGGCGGCGATGATGACGCACAGGACGGTCCGCAGCACGTGGGAGATGTCCCAGTCGAGCCGGAGCTGCGCGTAGCCCGGCGGCGGCTCGGCCGCGGTCCAGCGGCGGATCAGCAGGTTGATCCGGCGGTTCAGCGCAAGGCTGATCAGTATCACCGGAAGGCTCAGTGTGATCGCGATCCACAACAGTGTGCGCACGGTCGCGTCGAGCCCGTCGTCGATCGCCAGCAACGCGATCGCCGCGAACGCCGAGATGAACAGCGAGTGCGGCATGTAGTAGTCGGGCAGCGGGTTGAACGCCCGGTGGATCCGCAGCTCGTCGGCCGGCGAGGCGAACGTCCGCAGCGCGGGGATCATCACCAGCGACACGGTCACCACCCCGCCGGCCAGGATCGATGAGAAGAAGATCGCAAGCGCGAACAGCAGCTCCGATGCGCTCATGTCGGCACCGGATCCGCGAATAGGTCGAGCCCGGCCTCGGCACGCTGCTCCCGCGCGAACACCGCGTTCGGGGTCAGCCGCAGCGCGGTGTCCCGGCCCCAGACTGCGAGCCTGTTGGTCCACCGGTAGCTGCGCGAGATCGACCATGCCTCATCGATCACCTTCTTCGTGCGCGGCATCCGCCGCTGCTCGTAGTCGCGCAGCGCGCTGTCGAGAGCGGAGGCGTCGCGGAGGTCGCCGCAGCGCGCGGCGACGCGGTGCGCGAGCACCGCCGCGTCCTCGATCGCCTGGCCGGCACCCTGCCCGAGCGTCGGCAGCGCCGCGTGCGCCGCGTCGCCGAGCAGGGTCACGCGGCCCGTGCCCCAGCGCTCGCTCGGCGGCCGGTCGTAGATGTCGCGGCGATCGATCTCGTCCGCCGGTGTCGCCGCGATCAACTCGGCAATCGGGTCGTACCAGCCGTCGAACAGGTCGATCAGCTCGGCCTGGTGGCCGTTCGCATGATCGCCCTCCCCCTCCGGCGCGGTGCGCGAACCGAACCAGTACACGCGGCCGTTGGAGCTGGGGAACATGCCGAACAGCGAGCCGCGGCCGAACGCCTGCTGCGACAGCCCGTCGGGGACGCCGGGATGGCTGAACTCGGCAATCGACCGCCACACCGTGAAGCCGGAGTAGCGCAGCGGCTCGTCGCCGAGGAGCTGCGCGCGAACGGTCGAATGGATGCCGTCGGCACCGAACAGCAGTGCGCCCCGCGCTTCGCCGCCGTCGTCGAACCGCAGCGTCACGCCGTGCTCGTCCTGCTCGAACCCCGCGACGCGCCGGTCGAGCTCGACGGTGCCATCGGCCACCATCCGGTCACCGAGCGCCGCCAGCAGGTCCTTGCGGTGGACGGTCACCGCTTCCTGCGGGATCACGGCCAGGACGCGTCCGCGGCGGTCTCGCAGCTCGAGCTGCTCGTGCATCGCGCCGCTGATGGCGGCCAGTGCCGGCGTGAGGCCGATCGCATCGAGCGCCTTGCGGGCCACGAGCTGCAGGCCCACGCCGGCGCCGATGTCGCGCAGTTCCGGGCCGCGCTCGAACACGCGGACCGGGATGCCGGCATGCCGGAACGCATTCGCGGCTGTGAGGCCGCCGATGCCGGCGCCCACGATCAGGACGGTCATGACGACTGCCCTCCGGGCGCGACGCCGAGCTGGCGCATCAGCGCGAGCTGGTCGCTGCGGCCCCAGTGCTCGACGATCCTCCCGCGCGAAAGCCGGTGGATGTGGATCGCCCCGACTTCGACCGTACGGCCCGTCGGCGGGATCCCCATGAACGGACCTGTGTGCCTGCCGCGAGCGGTCGAGTGGTAGCAGACGAGATCGCCCTCGGCCGCCATCAGGTCGATCGTCACGTGGCCGTTGGGGAAGCCCTCGCGGAACCCGGTCAGCAGCGTCATCAGACCCTGCTTGTTCGGCTCCAGGCCGGGCATCGGCAGCCCGGTGTGGTCACGATAATCGTCGGCGAAGAGCGCGAACGCCTCGTCCAGCGCGCCTTCGTTCCACGCTTCCTCGGCACGGGTCACGATCGCCTTGTTGCGCTCGGTCTCGTCACTGGACGGCCGCGAGCCGTTGCGCATACCGGGTTCGAACGCGCTCAGTATCGCGGCGCAGTCGAGCTCGCCCAGGCCGGCGCCGACCGCCTTCTCGTGCGTCGCCCGCGCGCTCTCGGCGAGCGGAAGGTCGACACCCATGCGGGCCGCTCCGGAGCTGACGAGCGCCAGGTCCTTGGCCATCAGCGACAGCCGGAAGTCCGGCACGTCGTAGTCGCGCGCAGCCATCCGACGGGCCTTGAACGCCATCACGGGCGCGCTGAATCCGCTGTCGGCGATCGCCTCCAGGACGAGCCCGCGGTCGAGCCCGCGCGCGACGCCGAACGCGACCGCCTCGCTGAGCGCCTGCATCTCCAGGCCCATCACGAGATTGAGCGCGAGCTTGAGCTCCATGCCGGCACCGAGCGCTCCGACGTGCAGGACCTGCTTGGCGAGGTCGTCGAGCACCGGCCGCACACGCACCAGCGTGTCCACGTCCCCGCCCACGTACAGGCGCAGCTCGCCGGCAACCGCGTGGCGGGCATTGCCGAGCACGCCGGCATCGAGGACGTCGATTCCGCTCGCCGCGTGCACGGCGAGTTGCGCCGGGTCGACCGTGCTCAGGTTGACGAGCACGGCGCCGGGCTCGACGCCGGCGAGCGCGCCGTCGGGGCCTTCGAGCACCGCGGCAAGGGCGTCTCCGTCGGCCACGGAGATGAAGACGGCCGCGGCGCCCCGGGCAGCTTCCCGCGGGCTGTCGCCGACGAGGGCGCCGGCGTTCGCGAGGTCGGCTGCCCGACCCGCACGGCGGTTGAAGACCGTGACGTCATGGCTCCGCGCGAGCAGCCGGCGCGCCATCGCCCCGCCCATCGTGCCGAGCCCGATCATGGCGACGTGCATCAGGCAGCCTCCAATGCGCGGCGGTCGGTGACCACGGACATCGCCTGCTCACCCAGCAGCGGCTCCGGATGCGTTCCGTCGGCGTAGACGGTCACGAGCGTGTCCTCGTGCCGGAACACCGACGCGCCGCGCAGCGATGCGCCGTCCGGGCGGAACGCGCCGACGCCGTCGCGCGCGAACATCTTGTCGACCTCGTCGCGCGAGTCGAGCGGTATCGCGCAGATCAGCGCGTGGCGCGCGCCGGCGGCCGCCGCCGCGTCCGGCCCTTCGCCGGCCAGGCGCTTCATCATCGACCTCTGAAAGAAGGCGCGCGCGGCGATCGGCTCGCGCAGGTCGCGCGGCAAGGCGAGATGCGGGTTCAGCGCCTTCTCGGTCGCCTGGACGGCCGGCTGCTGCGCCAGATGGGCGACGACCCGGCGCAGTTCCCCCTCGATCTCGATCATCCGCACGACGACGGTGCCGTGCATGAAGACGGTGGTCGAGCGCAGTCGCGTGCTTTCGTCGATCTCGGTCGCCGGGCGTTCGTAGCCGGCGAGGATCGTCGAGACCTTCGATTCACTGCCCGGCTTGATGCGGAACAGCAGTGCGTGGCGCTCCATCAGGCCATCAGCTCCCTTGGGTTGGTCGTCGGCGTGTCAGCGGCTAGAGCGCGGAGCGGCGGCTCTGATACGAGGCCGAGCAGGCGTGCCGCGTTCCCGCCCAGCACGCGCGCCCGGACGTCGTCGGGCAGCCCGAGGCGATCGAGCAGGTCCCAGGTGACGGTGGGCGGGGTGCGCGCGGGCGGCGAGTCGCTCCCGAACAGGAGACGGTCAGGCCCGAACACCTCGAGGGCGCAGCGCAGCGCGGGAACGCTGAACAGCAACGAGTCGACGTGGATGCGGCGCAGGTAGGTGCTCGGCGGGGCGAGCGGCCACGCCGGCGGCTCGGCATCCGCGCTCGGCGGGCCGATGGCCCCGGCATGGAACGCCGCGTCCAGTCGCCCGGCGAGCGAAGCGAGCCCGCCGGCACCGGCGCCGGCCACCAGGCGCAGCGCCGGGTGCCGGTCCAGCACGCCCGCGAAGATCGCCGCCGCGATGCTGATGCCGAGCTCGGCCGCCCGCGTGCCGAACTGCGCGAGGCGCGCGTCGGTGCCGCCCACGCCGCCGTCCTCCCCCGAGGGATGGACGAACACCGGCACATCGAGCTCCTCGGCGAGCGCCCAGAAGTCCTCTAGCGCGGGGGTGTCGAGGTGCACGCCGCGCCGGCTCGCGGCGATCGTCAGCCCGCTGCTGCCGGCGTTGACCGCGCGCCGCGCCTCCTCGAGTTGCTGCGGCTCACCGAGTGGATCGACCCCGGCGAAGACGCTGACGCGGTCCGGATGTCGCGCGACGAGCTCCAGGCCGAACTCGTTCCAGTACCGCACGCGGTCGAGCGCGCGGTTGTCGAGCGGCGAGCCAGGGACGTTGACCATCGCGTTCAACACGACGACGCGGTCGATACCGGTGCCCGCGGCCCGCTCGAGCAGGCCGTCGGCGTCGCGCAGCAGCGGCGGGACCCGCCGGTCGGCGTTCGGCGGCACCAGGTGGCAGTGGAAGTCGACGATCATCGCTCCGCCCCGACCCCGGGCGGCGGGCCGGCGCGATCGACCACGATCTCCATGATCTGATCGCGGAAGAACGAGCGCAGCCCGTCCTCGGTCGTCAGGTCGGTGCCAGCGTCGAGCAGCGGCGTGAGCTTCGCACCGAGGTCCGAGAGCGCCGTCGCCTTGACCATGTGATCGATCGCCTCGTCGAGGTCGCCGTCGATCTCGAACGTGCGCATCACCTGGTCGCCGGAGCGGAAAACGGTCGTCGACAGCAGGCGCGTGCGCCCGGCCGCCTGAGGCGGGGGGTCGCCGCCGTTGCGGAACAGCTCCTCGGCCTCGGCGGCGCGGCCGGGGCGGAACGGATACATGAGCGCGTAGCGCTTGGTGCGGGCGCGCGGCGGGTTCGGCGGCCCCAGCGCGGCGCCGGCCGGCGGCTGCAGCGCGAACGTGCCGAGCACGTCGATCTCGCTGCCGTGCATGCCGGCGCAGCCGTGCGAGGTCAGGAAGGCGATCACCTCCGCGACGTCGTCGACCGATGCGCACGCGCTCGGGTCAAGTTCCGGCTGCCGCTCGCGACGCTCCGGCGTGTCGATGATCGACGCGACGATGACGTTCACGTGCACGCGGCGGTCGCGCACCTCGCGCGAGAACGCGCGCGCCCATGCCGACAGCGCCGCCTTGGCGGCGGCATACGGCCCGGTCGAGGGCATCGGCTCGCGGGCGAGCAGCGACGACAGGAACACGAACCATCCCGGCCCCGCAAGCTGTCGCAGCACCGCGCGCGACGCCAGCGCCGCCGACATCACGTTCGCCGCGTACAGCTGTTGGTACACGTCGGCGTCGGCGAGTGCCACGGGCGTGCCTGCGCGGAACGAGCCTGCGAGCGACACGCACCCGTCGAGCGCGCCGAACCTCGCCCGGCCCTGCTCGACGGCCTGCTCGGCGCCGCCCGGCTCGCTCACCGCACACGGCACCGTCAGCACGTGGTCGCTCGCGAGCGCGCGCTCGAGCGCGTCCAGTCGGTCGCGGTCGCGCCCGGTGAGCACGAGCCGGTCGCCGCGAGCGAGCAGTCTGCGAGCCACGTGCTCGCCGGTCGCCCCGGTCGCGCCTGTTACGAGCAGGCAGCGGTTGCTGTCCTCGGACATCGTCACCTCGTCTCGATTCGAGTCATCGGATCCAGAGAGCGCGCCCGGCCGCTTGTGATACGCCGTCATACGAGCTCGGCGAGAGGTTCGATCACCCGCATCCGCGCGAGGATCCGCCCGCGCGTCGGCCCGATCGAGCCGATTGGCATGCCGAACGCGCGGCTGATGTCGGCATAGCTCCCGACGCCGTCGCTGAACAGGTGGCGCAGCAGCATGCGGTCGCGCGTCGCCAGCCGCCGCACCGCAGCGCGCACAGCACCGCGCCGCTCGGCCGCGAGGAGCCTGGCAGCCGGGTCGGCCTCCGGGTCGGTGGGTTGGTGCAGCAGCTGCTCGTCGCTTGGACGTACGCGCGCGCGATGGCGCAGCGCGCGCAAGCACTCACGGCGGGCGACCGTCGCGAGCCAGCTCGAGAACCGGTCGAGATCGTTGATGCGGTCGACGTGCTCGACCGCGCGGAGCCACGTGATCTGGATCACGTCGTCCGAGTCCGCGGCGCTGAGGCCGTGGATGCGGCAGATCGCTCGCAGCAGGCGGCCGTGGCGGTCCACGAGCGTCTGCCAGGCGACCCGGTCGTCGCGGCGCGCGGCGCGCACCAGCGCCGCGTCGGAGGTCATCGGGGAGGACATGGCGCGATGTTCGGGAGCACGCCTTGGCCAATCGTTCGCGTGACCTTGGAACGGGTTTGGCGACCTTGGCGCGAGCTTCTCGCCAGGGTTTGCCCAAGGTCTTCCCAAGCTGCACGTGCTGACCTGGCCAGAGCGGTTCCTTGCCGCGCCCTCCCAGCTCCCCCATGTATCACGTGAGGCGCTGCGCTCTCTCTACAGCCGTGCTTGTTGACAGACCCAGCCACTCGGCCCCGCGGCCGGCTTCGATGTGCGAAGTGGCAGAGCGTGTGCGCGGGCTGCGGAGTGACAGGACCGTCGACGATGTCATCGCACGCCTCGTTGCGATCGAGCGCGAGCGCGACGGGTATCGCAACCCCGATGGCCGGCGGCGCCGCCGCCGCCATCCCGACGGGGTTGCCTGCTTCAACTACATGTACCTCCGCGTTACCGAGGAGGTCCAGAGGCGTGCGGCAGCCTTCGAGTCGCCGGCGCTCCTCCAGCGGCTCGCGGTGGTGTTCGCCGAGTTCTACTTCGCCGAGTACGAGGCGGCAGCAGCGGGAGCGTGGCTGTCACCGGCTTGGAGACCGCTCTTCGAAAGCTGTGACGAGCGCGACATCGCCCCGCTCCGGTTCGCGCTCGCGGGCATGAACGCGCACATCAACAACGACCTGCCGTGGGCCCTGCTGCAGACGTGGGAGGAGCGCCACGTGGTCCCAGAGCCGGACTCGTCAGAGCACCACGACTACGAGCGGGTGAACGACATCCTCGACGAGGTGGCAGGAGGGGTGCGCGCGACGCTCGAATCGGGCTTGCTCCGGCTCCTCGACCGCCTGTTCGGCCGGCTCGACGATATCTGCGCCACCGTTGTCATATCCCGCGCGCGCGAGGAGGCGTGGCGGCGTGGAGCGCGTTGGCAGCGGGCGTTCGACGCCGAGTCTGCGGCGGCTCACGAACGGCACGTCGGGTACGAAAGCCATCTCATCTTGGCCGGGTGACCGTGCTCCCGGTCAGCACGCACGAGCCGGCGGACGCCCCGAGGACGGAACGGCCTTCGACCGCGATGTTGCCCGCGAACGGCTCCGTCCCGGACGGCGCAGCCATGCGGATCCAACTCTGCGGCAATCTGGCGGTGGAGGTCGGCGGGCGCGATCGCCTGGACGCGCTACCGGGCCGCCAGGGCCGGCTGATCTTCGCGTACCTCGTCATCAACCGCGGCCGGCCGGTCCGCCGTGATGAGCTGATCGAGGTCGTGTGGCAGGACGAGCTCCCGACCGCCCCCGCCGCGTCGCTCAGCAGCCTGCTGACCGGCGTGCGCAGGGTCGTCGGCCAGACGGGGCTCAGCGGTCGGTCGTCGCTCACGCTGACTCTGCCGCGCGACGCCTGGATCGACGTCGAGACGGCGCGCGCCGCGACACACTCGGCGGAGGCCGCCCTCGCGGCGGGTGATGCGTCCACCGCGCTCGATCGCGCTCGCGCGGCACTCGCGCTGACTCGCCGGCCGGTGCTGCCCGAGCTGCAGGGCGAGTGGGTGGAGCTGCTCCGGACCGAGCTCGCGCAGCTGCGCTGCGATCAGCTCGAGACGGCCACGCGGGCTGCGCTCGCCCTCGGCGAGCCGGCCACGGCCGAGCGGCTCGCCCGCAACGTCGTCGAGCTGGAGCCATACCGCGAGTCGGGCTATGGCCTGCTGATGGAGGCGCTCGTCCTGGGCGGCAACGTGGCCGAGGCGCTCCTGGTGTTCGAGCACGTGCGCGTCTTGCTGCGCGACGAGCTCGGCGTACCGCCCGCTCGGGCGCTCACCGCTCTGCACGAACGGCTGCTCGGCCACGGCGACATGCAGCTCTCAAAGCCGACCCCGCTGCCGCCCGTTCTCCCTCTTCCCACGCTCGTCGACCGCTCCGAGCGGCGTACGTTCGTCGCACGCGCGAGTGAACTCGAGCGGCTGCGCAAGCGCTGGGCGCATGCGCGTCGAGGCGAGGGCGAGCTCGTCCTTCTCACCGGCGAGCCGGGCATTGGGAAGACGCGGCTCGCCGCACGCTTTGCCGCCGAGGTGCACGCCGGCGGCGGCACTGTGCTCTACGGGCGGGCCGACGAGGAGACGGTGGTCCCGTTCCAGCCCTTCGTCGAGGCGCTGCGCCACCTCGTGGCGCACGTCGACCCGAGCGAGCTCGACCCGCTGCTGGCGCCCCGGCTCGAGCAGCTGCGTCCGCTGCTGCCCGAGATCGGCGGCGGCGCGGCGCTTCCGGCGACGGGCGACTCGGATCGCTACTCGCTGTTCGAGTCCGCGGCGGCGCTGCTGGACCGCGTCGCGCGCCACCGTCCGCTGTTACTCCTCCTCGAGGACCTCCACTGGGCCGACAAGCCGACGCTGCTGCTGCTCCGCCAGGTGGTGCGGCAGGCCGAGGCAGCACCGATGATGGTGCTGGCGACCTACTCCGACGCGGCTGTCGCGCGTGCAACGTCGCTGCAGCGGGTGCTGGCCGACCTGCGTCGCGAGCACGTGATCGAGCGCGTGTGGCTTCGGGGACTCGATCGTGACGACACGGCTGCGCTCGTGGAATCCCGAGCCGGCGATGCGCTGGACGTGCGGTGCGTGGAGCGGCTCCAGGAGTACACCGCGGGCAACCCGTTCTTCATCGAGGAGACGATCCGCAGCGGCGGCCGCGGACCCGTGGCGGCCCCGCCGTGCTCGGAGGTCGTCGGCGTACCGGACGGCGTGCGGGAGATGCTGCTCCTGCGCATCGAGCGGCTTACTCCCGCGACGGTCGAGGTGGTGACGCTCGCGTCGGTGCTGGGCCGCGAATTCTCGCTTCAAGTGCTCCAGCGGCTCACCGGACGCGACGCGGACGATGTCCTTGCGGGGCTGGAGGAAGCGGCCACGGCCGGTCTGATCGTCGAGGACCCCGAGCAGGTCGGCCGATTCGCGTTCTGCCACGAGCTGGTGCGCGACACCATCTACGGGCATCTGGCGGCGAGTCGGCGGCGGCTGCTGCACCTCCGCGCAGGCGAGGCGCTCGAGGCCGTCCGCGCTCAGGTCGCCGGCCCAGCGGCCGAGCTCGCCCACCAGTTCTTTCTCGCCCGCCATGGCGGGGGCCTGGAACGCGCGGTCGCGTACGGCATCGAGGCCGGCGAGCAGGCCGCTCGCGCGCAAGCGTACGAGGACGCCGCCGGCCACTTCGAACGCGCGCTGACAGCGCTCGATGTGGAATCTCGCGACGATGACGGGGAGACCCGCACGCGCTGCTGGCTTGCCCTCGGGGCCGTCCGCTGGCAGGGCGGGGAACCGGGCGCGCGCGATGCCTACCTCGCCGCCGCGGCGATCGCGCAGCGCCGCGGCGACAGCGCCGCGCTCGTCGCTGCGGTGCTCGGCGCAGGCGGGCGTTTCTATGTCCATGCCGGGCCGGATCCGGCCTACGTCGCGCTGCTCGACGAGGCGCTCGCGGCATCGAACCGGCTGAAACCTGCCGTCCGCGCCCGGATCCTCGCTCGTCTCGCGGAGGCATTGCCCGACGGCGCGCGGCGCTGTGAGACCGGCGCCGAAGCCGTCGCGGTGGCCCGCGAGTCCGGCGACGCTGCAACGCTCGCTTCCGCGCTGCTGAGCCGGCACGCCACCCTGCTTCACGCTCGGCATCTCGCCGAGCGGCTCGCGCTCGGCGAGGAGGCGGTGGCCACCGCCGATCGGCACGGGCTCCGCGAAAGCGCCGCGCTCGCGCGTCACTGGCTGATCTACGACGACATCGAGTGCGGGAACCGCGAGCGCGCCCAGAACACGCACATGGAGCTCGAGCGGTTGGCGCACGCGCTGCATCAGCCGCTGTTCCGACACTCGTCCCTCGCCTGGCGCGGGGTCTGCGCACAGCTCGACGGCCGGCTCGAAGAGGCCGAGCGACTGGCGCGCGAGGGGCTCCGGCTGGCCGAACGCGCGGGAGCGCGCGATGCGCGGGCTCACTTCACCGCGCAGCTGCTGCCTGTGCTGCGAGAGCAGGGCCGGCTGCCCGAGCTGCTACCCGACCTCCGCCGGCTCAGCGCCGAGGGATCGCAGGTCCTCGCCTGGAGTGCGGTGCTGCCGCTTGCGTTCCTGGACGCAGGTCAGTCCGATCATGCGGCGGAGGCGCTCGCCGCCGCCGGCAACGAGTTCGCAGGCCCGCTGTGGCTGCCGGCCACCGCATGGTTCGCCGAGGCCGCGGCGCGGCTGGGTGACACGACGACGTGCACCGACTTGTTCGCACGGCTCGAACCGCATGCCGGCCGGCTGGTCCAGGCCGGCTTCGGCGGCTGCTGGGGCGCGGTCGACCGCTTCCTGGGGCTGCTCTCCGCGGCGGTGGGCCGGCGCGACGAGGCATTGCGGCACTTCGACGCCGCGCTCGCGCAGCACATGGCGATCGGCGCCGACACGCTCGCGCGCCGCACACGGCGCGATCGCGACCGGCTGTCCGCCGGCTGAGTATCAGCGACGGTGGTGGCTCCTCTGCCACCACATGATCACCATCGAGGACCCCAAGCCGGCAGAGCGTGAGGCGACCCGCGCCCCGGTCGGCAACGTGAGCGTCGGCGTCGACCTGGTCGAGGTCCGACGCGTGGCCACCCTCGCCGCGCAGCCGAACGGCCTGGCCGGCGTCATGACCGCGCGCGAGAGCGACTACTGCCGCGGGCGTGCTCGGCCCGCGGAGCACCTCGCCGGTCGCTTTGCCGCCAAGGAGGCCGTCCTGAAAGCCCTCGGCACCGGCCTTGCCGAGGGCATCCGCTGGACCGATGTCGAGATCCTCAAGGATCACGGGGGCCGACCCTACATCGTGCTCCACGAGGCAGCGGCCGCGCTGGCCGCCGACCGCGGCCTCCACCGGCTCGACGTGTCGCTGTCCCACACCAGCGACCTCGCCATCGCCCAGGCCGTCGCGCTCTGGGCCCATTCATCCATCTGACTCCCCGCGAGGTATTCCGATGTCCCCCGCTCCCCGCATCCGCTCGGTCCATGACGTCCCTCCCGATCGCCGCCGCGGCGGCGAGGTGCGCGTCCTCTTGAGCCCGCGGACCGTCGAATCGACGTCCGGCTTCATGGGCACCGCTGCGCTCGGCGCTGGCGAGCGGATCGCCGAGCACCTGCATCCGTACTCCGAGGAGTTCCTGTACCTGGTGGCGGGTGCGGTCACCGCCGAGCTCGACGGCGTCCCGCATTCCTTGGGCCAGGGCGACGGGCTGCTGATACCGCCGGGCATCCGCCACCGGCTCATCAACAGCGGGCCTGACGACGCCACGCTCGTCTTCCACCTCGGACCGCTCGCACCGCGCCCAGATCTCGGCCACGTCGACACGGAGACCGACGGCGGGCCCGGCTCGGTGCCCGCATGAGGCGCACGGCCCTCACCGGCATCGGCGTGGTGGCGCCCGGCGGCACAACCCGCGAGACGTTCTGGGAGCTGCTGACAGCCGGGCGGACCGCCACGCGCCGGATCAGCTTCTTCGACCCGTCCGGCTTCCGCTCGCAGATCGCCGCGGAGTGCGACTTCGACCCCACCGCGTCGGGGCTGTCGTTCGCCGACACCGAACGCATGGACCGGTATGTGCAGTTCGCCGTCGCCGCCGCGCACGAGGCCATCGCCGATAGCGGACTCGACCTCGATGGCGGTGACCGCGAGCGCGTGGGTGTCGCGCTCGGCTCGGCCGTGGGCGGCACGACACGGCTCGAGGCCGACTACGTCGCGGTCAGCGACCACGGCAGCGAGTGGCTCGTGGATCCGGCCCGCGCCCAGCCGTACCTGTACGAGGCCCTCGTGCCGAGCTCGCTGGCCGGCGAGATCGCCGCGCGCTTCGGCGTGAACGGCCCCGGGGTCGTCGTCTCCACCGGCTGCACGTCCGGAATCGATGCCGTCGGGTACGGGCACCAGCTTGTCCAGGACGGCGACGCCGACGTCGTGATCGCGGGCGCCTCGGAGTCGGGCATCTCGCCGATCACGATGGCGTGCTTCGATCCCATCCGGGCGACGTCGGCGCGCAACGACGAGCCCGCGTCCGCGTCGCGGCCGTTCGACGACACGCGCGACGGGTTCGTCATGGGCGAGGGCGGTGCCGTGCTCGTCCTGGAGGAACTCTCGCACGCGCGCGCGCGAGGCGCGCGCGTGTATTGCGAGGTCACCGGCTACGCAAGCCGCGGCAACGCCTTCCACATGACCGGGCTGCGGCCGGATGGCCTCGAAATGGCGGAGGCGATCATGGACGCTCTCCGCCAGGGCGCGACGGCGCCTGCAGACGTCGACTACGTCAACGCCCACGGCTCGGGCACGCGTCAGAACGACGTCCACGAGACCGCTGCGCTCAAGCGGGCGCTGGGCGCGCACGCCCACCGCGTGCCGGTCAGCTCGATCAAGTCGATGGTCGGCCATTCGCTGGGCGCGATCGGCGCAATCGAGATCGCCGCGAGCGCATTGGCGATCGAGCACGGCATCGCGCCGCCGACCGCCAACCTCAATACACCGGACCCGGCCTGCGACCTCGACTATGTCCCGCGGACCGCGCGGGCGCTGCCGATCGATGTCGCGCTCTGCACCGGCAGCGGCTTCGGCGGCTTCCAGTCGGCGATTGTGCTCGCCCGGCGCGAGGAGGCGGTGGCATGATCACCAGCCTTCCCGACACTACGCGCCGCGCGGTGGTCACCGGCCTCGGCGTCGTGGCGCCGACCGGCGTGGGCACCGCGGCGTGGTGGTCGGCGACGCTCGCCGGGCAGCCTGGAATTGGCGCGATCTCGCGCTTCGACGCGTCGCGCTACGCGACGCGGTTCGCCGGCGAAGTCACGCAATTCGACGCGGCAGACCACCTCGACCGGCGGCTGATCGTCCAGACCGACCGCTGGACGTGGATGGGCCTCGCCGCGGCAGAGATGGCCTTCGCCGACGCGCGCTTCGACCCCGGCGCGCACGACCCGTACGCGATGAGCGCGATCACCGCCAGCTCGTCCGGCGGGAACGAGTTCGGGCAGGTCGAGATCCAGAAGCTGTGGGGGCAGGGACCCCAATGGGTGGGCGCCTACCAGTCGATCGCCTGGTTCTACGCCGCGACGACGGGACAGATCTCGATCCGCCACGGGCTCAAGGGGCATTCCGGGGTCGTCGCGACCGAGAGCGCCGGCGGCCTGGACGCGCTCGCTCAGTCACGCCGCGCGCTGCGCCGCGGCATGGACGCAGTGGTGAGCGGCGGCCTGGAGGCCCCGCTATGCCCGTACGCGTTGTGCTGCCAGCTCACCGGCGGCCTGCTCAGCACGAGCGGTTCGCCGACCGCCTACCGGCCGTTCGACGAGCGCGCCGACGGCCACCTGCCGGGCGAGGGAGGCGCGATCGTGCTCGTCGAGGCCTTGGAGTCGGCGCGCCGCCGCGACGTGTACGTATACGGCGAGATCGCCGGCTACGGCGCCACGCACGACGGCCGCCTGCCGGGCGACGGACCCGCCGACGGTGCGCAGCTCGCGCGGGCTATCCGCCTGGCGCTCGACGACGCGCAGCTCGGGCCCGACGATGTCGACGTCGTGTTCGCCGACGGCGCCGGCACTCCCGCCGCCGACGCCGCCGAGGCGGCGGCGCTGCACGCGGCGCTCGGAACCCGCGCTGGCAGCGTCCCAGTCACGGTCCCGAAAACGATGACGGGACGGACCTACGCGGGCGGTGCGGCGCTCGACGTCGCCGCGGCGCTGCTGAGCCTGCGCGAAGGGCGCATCCCGCCGACGATCAACCTCGAGCGCCCGGTTGCCGCCCACGGGCTGCGACTGGTCCGTGACCGCACCGAGTCGGCGGACCTGCGCACAGCGCTCGTCGTCGCCCGCGGCTACGGCGGCTTCAACAGCGCCCTCGTTCTGCGGCGCGACATCTGACCTCGTCCACCCACCCACAAGGAGACCCATGTCCACACCACTGTTCACCCACGCCGACGTCAAACGGATCCTCGTCGAGCGCATCGGCCTCGGCGAGGCGGACGTCCCCGACGACGGCGACGTGGCGTTCGCCGACCTCGGGCTCGACTCGCTCGCGATCGTCGAGCTCCAGCTCGCCGTCCAGCAGATCTACGGATTCACGATCCCCGACGAGGACGCCGGCGCGATCCGCACGACCGCCGAGGCGATCGCGTACGTCAACGAGCGGCTCGCAACTCCGGAGGTGGTCTGACCATGGCGGGACGGACCGACAACGCGATCATCATCGACGCTCCGCTCGAGTACGTCTGGGACACGATGAACGACGTCGAGCGGTGGCCCGAGCTGTTCACCGAGTACGCGGCCGCCGAGATCCTCGAGCGCGAGGGCGACACGGTGCGCTTCCGGCTCACGACAAATCCGGACCCGGAGCACAACGGCCAGGTCTGGAGCTGGGTGTCCGAGCGCATCGTCGATGCCACGACACATACCTCCCACTCGCAGCGGATCGAGACCGGGCCGTTCGAGTACATGCGCATCGACTGGTCGTTCGCCGCCGTCGCCGGCGGCACGGAGATGCGCTGGCGTCAGGACTTCGCCATGAAGCCCGACGCCCCGGCGGATGACGCCGGCGCGGAAGAGTACCTGAACCGCAACACGCGCGTCCAGATGCGGGTGCTCAAGGAGCGCCTGGAGACGGCCGCCTGAGCGGGTCGCGGGCGGCCCCGGACCTGGGGAGGACCGGGGCCGCCCGCGCTTCAGGCGTCCCAGCTGTAGAACTGGGCCGCCATGGCGTCCGCGGGGGAGCGCCAGGTCGCGGGGTCGTACGGCTCGATGTACGCGTCGAGCTTCGCGCTGAGCTCGCGGAACAGCGGGTGTTCGCGCACGCGCGCGACGGACTCGCCGGGCTCGCCCTCGAACTCCACGACGTGCACATAGACGTCGCCGAGCGCGAACAGGCTGCGATGCCTGACGCCGGCGAGTGCCGGCAGCTCGGTGCCGTCGGATTCGGCGAACAGCTCCGCGACCTTCTCACGAGCGCCGGGCCTGATTCGGGCCACGATCACGCAGCGGTGGGTCATCGGTCGTCCTCTCTCGAGTGGGTTGGCCTGCTGATGAGGCGTCGGACGACCGTCAGATACGGCCGCGTGTATCAACGCCCGTTCGAGCGGCTCCTGCCCCCACCATGCATACCGCTCCCCGAAGCATCCTCGTCGGCGTCGGCCCGAACACCGGCTCGCAGACGCTGATCGCCGCCACCGCGCTCGCCCGTCGCGAGCACGCCCGCCTCACTGTCCTCGCTGCGGTCGTCGAGCCGACTGTGCTGTTCTGGGCATCGCCCATCACGCTGCCGTACGACCCGCGCGCCGCGGCTGCGGAGGAGTGCGAGAGTCGCCTGCGCGCCGCGATTGCAGGCATCCCTCCCGACCTGCCGGTCACCGCGCTGCTCCGGCGCCAGCGGGCGTCCCGCGCGCTGCTCGCCGAGCTGCGCACGGGTGGACATGATCTCGTGGTCGTCGGGCCGGGGCGGGTGGCGCGAGCTCTGCGCCGGCGCGGGGCGCCCGTGCTCGTCGTCGGCGGCGCGACCTCGCCGACTCGCGCGCTGCCTGACATCGCCGTCGCAGCGGGGGCATGACCATGAGCAAGGGCCGGGTGGTCTTCCTGATCGAGCTGCGGCCGGGCGCCGAGGAGGCGTTCCTCGCCGCGTATGAGCAGATCCGGCACGAGGTCGCGGACGGCGTGCGCGGCCACCTCGCCGACCAGGTCTGCCGACTGCGCGACGACGCCCATCAGTGGCTGATTACCAGCGAGTGGGAGCGGCTCGAGGATTTCCTCGCGTGGGAGCGCAGCGACGGCCACCGCGAGCTCGCACGGCCGCTGCGCGAGTGCATCGCACGCGCCCGCTCGCTCAAGTTCGACGTGGTCGAGGAGACCCGCTCGGGCACATGAGCCACCTGGCAATCCTCTTCCCTGGGCAGGGCGCGCAGCGGCCGGGCATGGGCGCAGCGCTGCGCGCGACCGACCCCGACGTGCTCGGCGCCCACCTGCAGCGCGGCGCGGATGCCTCAGGGCTGCCGCTCGACCGGCTTTGCGCCGAGGGGCCGGCGGCTGCGCTCGTGCCCACCGAGGTCGCGCAGCCGGCGCTGTTCGCCGTGTCGCTCGCTCTGGCCGACGTCGCGCGCGAGTTAGGCGTGCGCCCGCGCGCGTTCGCGGGCCACAGCCTCGGCGAGTACACGGCCGCCGTCGCCGCGGACGCGTTGTCCGCCGCCGACGGTGCGGCGCTGGTCGCCGAGCGCGGACGGCTGATGGCAAACGCACAGCGCGAGCGCCCGGGAGCGATGGCGGCCGTGCTCGGCCTGCCGCCCTCGGCGGTGCAGGAGCTGTGCACGCGAGCCGCAGGCCGGGACACGCTCGTCGTGGCCAACTTCAACGCCCCCGCGCAGACAGTGGTAGCCGGCGACGATGTGGCGATCGAGCGGCTGCTCGACGTGGTCCGCGAGCGGGACGGCGCACGCGGGGTCCGGCTGCCTGTCGGCGCCGCGTTCCACAGCCCGCTCATGCGGCCGGCGCAGGAACGCGTGGCATCGGTCACGGCACGGCTCGAGTGGCACTCACCGCTGGCACCGCTGGCAAGCAACGCGTCCGCCGAGCTCGTGGGCGATGCCGCTGGCGTCCGCGCGGCCCTCGTGGATCAGATCGCCGCGCCCGTCCAGTGGGTCGACTGCGTGCAGGCGCTGATCGCGGCCGGCTGCCGGCACTTCCTCCAGCTCGGGCCGGGTGCCGTGCTCGCCGGCCTCGTTCGCCAGATCGCGCCGGGCACGGACGTCGCCACCGCCGAGTCGCGCGACGAGATCAAGGCGTTCGTCGCCGCCCGCCCGCACCTGCTCGCCGGATGAAGTCGTGTATCACGCCGCCGCCCGCAAGCTCATAAGCGCACCGACCACGACCACCAAGGACCAGCCGTGACGGACAGCTCCCTCGATCTCACCCGCGTCGCCGACGCGCACATCGTGCCCGGCGGCGCCATGGCCCGTGATCCCCTGCGTGCCCTTCGCCCGCTCGAGCGCCTGCGACTGCTGGGCGACGAGGGCTCGCTGCAGGTGATCCGCTCGGAGGTCGTCTCCGAGCGCATGGGCGACAAGGCCCGGTCCGGCGATGGCGTCGTCGGCGGCTCGCTGCGGATCGCCGGCCGCCCGGTGTTCTGCTTCGTCCAGGACGCCACGTTCGCCGCCGGGTCGCTCGGCGCCCAGCACGCCGACACGATCGTGCGCGTGCAGCGGTTGGCACGTCAGGCGCGCGTGCCGGTGATCGGCTTCATCGAATCCGGCGGCGCCCGCATGCAGGAGGGCCTCGCCGCCCTCGACGGGTACGCCCGCATCTTCTCCGGGCACGTCGCCTTGTCGGGCCAGGTTCCGCAGATCTCCGTCGTGACCGGCACCTCGGCCGGCGGGGGGAGCTACTCGCCGGCCTTGACCGACTTCGTCGTCATGACGGGCGCCGCCAGCATGTTCCTCACCGGGCCTGCGGTGGTGCGCGAGGTCACGGGCGAGGACGTCTCCACGCGCGACCTCGGCGGCCCTGAGGTGCACAGCCGCAACGGGGTCTGCCAGTTCGGGGTCGCGACCGACATCGACGCGATCTTCCTCGTGCGCCAGCTGCTCACCTACCTGCCCGGCAGCGCGTGGGACAGCCCGCCGACGAGCGCACCCGCCGAGCCCGCGGGCCCCGACCCGGGTGGCGTCGTACCGCTCGAGGGTCGCCGCTCCTATGACGTGCGAGCGCCGATCGACGGCATCGTCGACGCCGAGTCCTGGCTCGAGTGCTCGCCCGACTGGGCGCCCAACCTCGTCACCGGCTTCGCGCGGATCGACGGCCAGCCGGTGGGCGTGATCGCAAACCAGCCGCGCCACCTGGGCGGCGTCATGGACGCCGACGCGTCTCAGAAGGGCTCGCGCTTCGTGCGCACGTGCAACGCCTTCGGCATCCCGCTGGTCGTGCTCGTCGACACGCCCGGGTTCCTGCCCGGATCGCGCCAGGAGGGGATGGGCGTGATCCGGCACGGCGCCAAGCTCCTGCACGCGTTCGCCGAGGCGACCGTGCCGCGCTTCACCGTGGTGCTGCGAAAGGCGTTCGGCGGCGCCTACATCACCATGAACTCCAAGGACCTGGGCGCCGACCTGGTGCTCGCATGGTCGCGTGCGGAGCTCGGCATCATGGGCGCCGAGCAGGCCGTGGGCGTGGTCCACCGGCGCGCACTCGCGGCCGCCGACGACCCTGCCGGTGAGCGCCGGCGCCTGGCCGACGCGTACGCCGCCGAGCATCTCACCGCCCAGGCGGCAGCCCGCGTCGGCGCGATCGACGAGGTAATCCGCCCGGGCGAGACGCGCGAGCGCCTCAAGTGGGCGCTGTCGACGATCACACGCGTCCGCGAGCCCGGCGCCGTCCGGAACATCCCGCTGTGAGGCTCCCGATGCCGTTCCGCAAACTCGACTGGCCGCCGTGGGAGTGCTATCAGGCGTACGAGGCGGCGCGCGACGAGGCCGCCGTTGCGCTGCGCGCGTGGTACACGGCCCCAAGCGGGCACAAGGGACTAGCGTTCGCGATCTACCGCGCCGCCGCCGATCGCGAAGACGCCGCGGCCAACGCTTGGCTGACCTCGTGTAATGCCGGCGAGTGGTGAGGCGAGCGACTCGAGCGCCTGGGTCAAGACCCGGATACGCGCATGACGCTGAGGTCGTCATGCCCACGTGGGACGACTGTTGGGTCGAGCAGGGCGAGCAGCGGGTCCGCCTTGAGAGCACGGCGCAGCGCGGTCTCGGGGTCACATCGCAGCCAGTCCGTGAGGCCGTCGGAGGCAAGGACGATCCTCGTGACGGACTCGAGATGCGCGCTTGCGACGATGGCCACGACGCCAGGATCGCCCGCGAAGGTCCCAAAGCCTCCGGCAGTGTTCATCACCTCGCGGCTGTCGCGGTCGAGTTCGCGCTTTCGCAGAGCGACCTCCAGCTCGGCTGCGCCGGCCGCCCTTAGCTCGTCGAGCTCTCGCTGCATCAGCTGATCCCATGGCGCCTGTTGCATCGCGAAGAGGCCGACCTCTTGCCCGCCCCGATCAGCCCCGGCCAGGCAATCGCCGATCTGCACGAGGTCGGCCCCGCCACCGCTCAGCACCATGACGACCAGGCTCGCGGCCGGCACCTCGGGCTTGGCGCTTGGATCGATCCTTCGCTCGCGCAGCGCATGTGCGAATTCCTCGTTGGCGGTCAGCACGTAGTCACGCAAATCGCGGCCCGGTGGCAACAGGACGAGCCGATCCGCAACCCACTGAGCTGCGAACGACCCCGATGTGGTGCCGTCCACGGAGCTCGGTTCAGGTGATCCCGCCCCGTCGATGACAGCCAGCACCCGGCCACTCACGATGATGCGGTCCTCGATCTTGCCGCTCGAGCCCGGCGTCACGATCGCCTCTATGGGCGTCGGCGCATTCATGGCCAGAACGCACCGGCAGCCACGAGCGCGGCCCCCACCAGGCCGACGCCGAGCTTCTGCCAGCCGTCGTGCCGCTGAAACAGTGCCGCATGCTCGCGAACATCACGACGGTGGTGCCGCCCATGACCACCAGCAGTCTCACGTTGTTCGGAAACTTCGTGTCGCCTGCGATCGTCGCGCCCGAGACCACGAACGCGATCACCGCTGCCAGGAGACCGAGCCGGCCGAGGAACTCGCCACGCACATCGTCCACGACGCGCGTCACGCGATCCTGCTCGACCGCAAGCCGCGACAGTTGGGCGCGAAACCGTATGTCGGCCTTGACTAGCTGGTGGTCGGTGATGCGCACGGCATAGTGTCCCAACTTCCGGCGGGAACGTCGCATCGTCAACCCCCGGCAGTGCGTTGAGCTTCTGAAGGAGGTCGTCGACGGACGGGTCTCCGTTCATCGCTGCGTCCTTCGCCACGGGCGGCGCAGCCTCCTGCCGGATGACCAGACGACATCCGCGTGTCCTCGGAGCAGCCGATCCGAAGTGATACCCGCGGTTAGCCAGCTGGCACGCCGACCTCGATCGCCGAGCCCGACGCCGTCGAGTCCAGCGGGCAGTCGGGGAGGCATGTGGGTCCTTCGGCGGCCACCATGGCTGCGCCCGCGCACACCGTCGCGATCCCGGTCGGTACCGGCAGCCGGATCTTCCGCGAGACGGCGCCCGTTCCCGGAACGGCGACGACGGTTCGGTACAGCGTCCGCAATGACCCGCTCTTCCCGACGCCGACGACACGCAGCGCGACGAAGTTACCGTCGGAGCCGACGGACGTGTCGACCGCGGCCAGCGTGAGCTTGAGCGACTCGGCGTTCCGGCCGCTCCCCTCCCAGGAAGCCGTGAGCTGGGGATGCACGGGGCGCGGGACGTCCAGCCGCACGATGGCGCAGCCGGTGCCGTCCGTCCCCGGCTTCTTGCCGATCGGGTACGCCCCGCAGTCCTGCGGTTTCGCCGCCACGTACGCCTTGAGGCCCACTGCGTCGTAGCGGCCCGGAGGAATGACGACGTTCGCCTCGTTTGAGACCGTGCCATCGCTGTCCGGCCCGACGCACGCCTGATAGAGGTTCGAGGAACGCTGCGCGGTCAGCTTGCCGTCGTCATCTCGGGTCAGCCCGTCGATGTACACCGTCAACCGGTCCTCGGAGCTCAGATTGCCCACCTTCGCCGTCCCGACGGCGGTCAGGCCATCGGCAGACACCTCCAACGTCACTGCCGGTTGCTCGATGTCGTTGGTGGTCCCAACCGCAACGACGAACCCGAGCCCGAGGCCTACCACCGACACCATCACACCCAGCCCCTGCACCGCGCCGCGCTTGCTGACCCGGTTACGCCACGACGTCGGCAGCCACCAAGCCGTGCAGCTTGCTCGCCGTCGTGCTGATCATCGACCCTCCGAGCCACAGTGCCGCGCCGAACAGCACGAGTTTCCCGGTCACGATCGTTCGCCCGTCGCACACCTACGACCGCACGCACGTGCCCTACGATCCTGGCTGGACGCTCATCGAGCGGATGCGCAACGGCAAGCCCGTCGTCGTGCACGGCGACGGCACATCGCTCTGGACGCTTACACACGCCGACGACTTCGCGAAAGCGTTCGTCGGCCTCCTCGGGCACCCGCAAGCGATCGGCGACAGCTTCCACATCACGTCCGATGAGTCGTTGACGTGGAACCAGATCCACGAGATCCTGGCCGCGGCGGCCAGCACCGACGCGCGGATTGTGCACGTCCTCTCCGAGACGATCGTTCGCCACGACGAGGAATGGGGCCGGTCCCTGCTCGGCGACAAGGCCCACTCGATGGTCTTCGACAACACCAAGGTCCGTCGGCTCGTCCCGGACTACGTCGCCACGATCCCGTTCGCCCGTGGCGCCCGCGAAATCATCGACTGGCACGACGCCGACCCCGCCCGCCGCGAGGTCGACCCGCGTATGGACGAGCTGATCGACCGGCTCGTCGACGCACGCGCTCCCGTCGCCGGCTGATCAGCTTCATCGTCACGAACCCGCTAGTCGAGTCGTTGGGTCCGATGCTCCAATCGCCAACCGACGCTCGGATCAGCTGGTTTCGCGTTGCTTCCCGAGCGTCTCGGCGGACGCCCGGCCGACGCTCGGTCGGGATGAGCTGCAAGCGTCTGCCACCGTGTGGCCGGTCCGGCGATCGCGCATGCGCTTGGGCTGCGGCCGTGTCCGCACACGAGGTCGTACGTGCACGCGCGCAAAGAGAGGCATACCTCATGGAGCCCCGCTCTCGCACGCGGCATGCTCGTCACATGACCATCGGGGCATCGCTGTTCCTGATCGCCGTCGGCGCCATCCTCGCGTTTGCCGTAACGGCCGAGTTCGCCGGGGTCGACATCCAGATCGTGGGGTACATCCTGCTCGTAATCGGCGTAGTCGGGCTCGTGCTCGGACTCGTCTTCCTCCGTCGCCCGCGACCGCCCGGCCCGCAATGAAGGCGCGCCTGCTTGCGGTTTTGTCCCCGGGGCCGCAAACCGTGCTGTAGAGCATCGAGCGCGCGGAACGCGCTCGGCACGCTCGAGGAACTCGTCCGGGCTCTCGTCGGTGTCACGTCCCCGGCGATGTCGTCGACCAGCACCACGAACTCGTCGCCACCAGGGCTCGCGACCGTGTCGCTGCCACGGATGACAGCGCTCGAGCCGTGTGCGGTGGTGATCAATGGAACTCCAGGACCCCAGGCAGAACAGCGAGCCGCACGCGCTTGGCTGTGGTTCACCGCCATGGATCCGGGGGTTGACCCAGACCCGCTGTATGGGTCGCCCCGTGGTCCCCACGTCGGCTTGACGCGATGATCCCAGCATGACGATCCAGCCGAACACCTCACAGCGCGACCTAGTCCGGCTCGCCCTTCTGATGTGCGGCGACCGTCCCGGCGCGAAGTACTCCAAGCCCGTCAAGGGCACCCTCAACGCACGCAACGACGACCCGACGCGCGGTTTCTCGCGCTAACGCCCTTTCGGGCACCGAGCTGCCAACGGCGGCGTGAGGTGTCCGGCGTCGAGTCGAAGCTTTCGATCACCCCGCCGGCGAGCGCAGGTCCGCTCGCCGCGCGGCTCGGAGCCAACGGAACCGAGTTCGCCTCGCATCCGATCATCGCTCTCGGGTCCTCACGAAAGACGCGGCCAACTCAGGCATGACCGCGAGAAACACTCACGATGATGGGCGACGGGACTTTCGCCCCTGCATCAATGGATGACCCGGCCTCCGGGCCTGGCCCGGAGGCCGGGGTGAGGCTACGCCTCCACCTGCGGCACATCGAGTGGCGCCGTGTTCGGGGCGAACTCGCCCGACATCGCGCGCGCTCACGCTGCGGAATCTCACGCATCTGCTACGAGCGTAGCATCGACGGCGCGAGGACCGACCGCGGACCGTCCGAAACGCTCCTCCTCAGGCAGCGAGCAGGGCGAGCATCTCGACCCGTCATGGAGATTCCCCGGCGGCGGCTTGGAGGCCGAGGACCGCGCCGTAGACGCCCCGCGTCCGCGCGGCAGACGCTGGGAAGGCTGCGTCGAGGTCGGCGCTCGACGCGGAGATGACGACCGCTCTGGGCGCCAGCCGCAGTCTTCGGAGCAGCTCGTGTACGGCGGCCTCGATCGCCGCTGGTGTGTTCGAGTCGACGTGAACGCCCAGAGGAAGCGGTCGGGCCGCGTCGCGACGAGCGACCGGCCGAGTGGACCTCGCACCGGGCGTTCACGCGCGGACCGTACCCAGCTGCCGAGGCCGCGCCGGTGCGCGCGTAGCGCATCAGTTCTCAGGCGTTGTCCGCGGATTCGGAGAGAGCACATCAGAGCTGAGGCGTTACGACGCGCGGACGGGAGGTGCCCTCGCACGACTCGCAGCGGCGGCGGCGCCAGCCGGTCTGGGATTTTGACCTGTCAGCTTGACTGCGCGAGCCGCGCCGGGATAGCGTCGCCATGCCCGCGTGACACCCCTGCGGCGCCTGCCGGCACGACAACCGTTGCATGATTGCCGCGCCGGGGTTCACAGGCGGTGCAGGCAAGCACCGGTGTGCTCGTTCCCAAACCAAAGCGGCCACGCCTTCCTGGCCTCCTCCGTCGACGGTTTGTCCCGCCAGGCGTCCTCGCAAAGCTAGTATCTCCGGGATAATCTTCTTTCGGCTCCCCAGCTTGGTGCTGGGCCTCCTGCTGTTTGCGGTGATCCTCGGAGCGACGGGGGTCGGAGTCTTTCTCGGCCACCGCGTTCGCCACCTGTCCGGGAGCCTCAAGGAGCCGTTCGGGATCCTTCAGGGAGCGCTGCTAGGCCTTGTCGGACTGCTTCTCGCCTTTGGGCTGTCGCTGGCGGTCTCGCGCTACGAGGCTCGCCGCACGAACATCGTCAGCGAGGCCAATGCGATCGGTACGACGTATCTGCGGGCCCAGACTCTGGCGGAGCCGGTCCGCAGCCGCTCGCTCGACTTGCTCCTCCGATACACGCGAAGCGCAATCCACCTCTCAGACCGGGTCCCGGGAAGCGCCGAGGAGCGCCGAGCCGCGGTACTCGAGGAGCGACTACAGCGCAGGCTCTGGGCCCTTGCAGGCGAAGCGCTGACGACGGCGCCGACGGCCAGCGCGCCGCGCCTCTACGTCGAGACTCTGAACGACATGCTCGACGCGGAGACCGTACGCGTCGCCGCTCTCAATAACCGGGTTCCGATAGCCGTCCTGGTGCTCGAGGTACTCGGCTCAGCGCTCGCCCTCGGCCTGCTCGGCGCGTATCTGGCGATCGTCGGCAGGGGCGTGCTGGCCGTCTCGCTCGCGTCAGTGCTTGTCGCGTTCCTGCTCCTCGTAACCGTCGATCTCGATCGCCCGACGCGGGGAATGATCCGCATCCCCGACGGCGTCCTCGCGGACCAGCTGGCGTCGATGACACAACCGCCGGCAGCGGCAGCACCTGGGCCCCGAACACCCTGACCGTCGCGACGACGCTTGACAATCGTCCGCCGCACGTATCCGCCGCCGTCCGGCCACCGTCTTCCCCGCCTCGATGTGTGCCGCTCAGGGCGAACGGGCGCTGCGCTGACGTCGACAACCCCCCGTTGGCAACGGGCAAACGAGCGTCATCACCGGTCCCGAGCTCACGCCCGCAACGGACGGAGGCTGTCGCACAGACCCTTTGGGGCACCGCGGCTCGCGGGCGCGGGTGGCGGCCGGTTGCGGTGATGTTGCGGGTCCCGACGGTGGTGGCGCCGGAGGGGCCGGTTCAGACCTCCGCGGCGGCGAGCTGGTGGCGGTGAAGCTTGCCGAGGTTGTGGGTCATCATCAGCAATCGCCATTCCGTGCGCACCTTGACCCTGCCGCGGCGGTGAAACCGGTAGACGCCGTTGTTGTGCTTGGTGTTTCCGAACAGCGGCTCGACGGTCTGTGAGCGTTTTCGGTACAGCTGCTCGCCGAATTCGGTCTTGAGCAGGCGTCGCATCCACTCGTAGCGTCCGCCGGTCCACGTCGGTCTCGGGGTGCCGCGGCTGCCCTTGTCCGGGGGGATCAGCACCGGGATGTGCTTGTTGGCGACCACCTCGTCCATGTGCTGCTCATTCCAGTAGCCGGCATCGGCGGCGACCGCTTCGGGCAGCTCGCTGACCCCGATGCGCTCAAGCTCCTTTAGCGTCGCGGTGACCATCGGGTCCAGCTGGGAGAAGTCGGTCGAGTTGTTGGTGATCTCCGCGGCGAGCACGATCTGCCGCTCGTTGACCGCGGCCTGCGCGTTGTAGCCCTGCACGAATCCGAACCCGATCGGGATCGAACGCGAGTCGGGATCGGTCAGGTTCACCTTGCCGGCGGGCACCTCGGGTGGCCGATACGCCTCGGGCCGCCCGCCCAGTCGCCGGCCGAGCCGGTCGCGCGCGGTCGCCCGGTTGTGCTCGTAGGCGTCGTTGGCGCGGCGCTCGGTGTCAAGCTCGGCCTCCAGCCGCTCGGCCGCCAACAGCAGCCGCTCGCGCCGTGAGCGACGGATCGGATCGGGGTGGCGCCAGCGATGCCGCTCGAGCTGGCGCTTGCCCTCCCGCAACCAGCCCTCCCGTCCCTGCGTGCGCGCCACAATCCGCTCCGCGTCGAACTTGAGCGGCACCTCCCCGGACGTCTCCGCCTCGCCCTCCGGCTGCTCGCTCACGCACTGCTCGTCCTCGCCGCGGAGCTGACGCCTCGCCTGGCGAAAGAACTCGCGTCGGCCCTCCGGCGTGCGCAGCTGCTCGGGCAGCTCATCACCGCGCGCCTCCCCATAGAGCTCGTCCTCGGCCTCGTCGGTCGCCCTGGCCTCGGCCACGATCTCCCTGGCGATCCGATCAAACTCATGGTTGACCTCCGGGCTGGCGTTGCCGGCAATGCGCGTGCCGTCGATCGATACCACGCCCGGCTTCACCAACCCCGCCCGATCGCAGAGCCTGAGCACCTCGCCGAACAGCTCGCCCAACGCCCGCTCGTGCCGGCAGATGAACCGCGCGATCGTCGCGTGATCGGGAATCAGATTGCCGCTGATCACCCGGTAGGCCACGTCCTGGCGACAGTGACGCTCGATCACCCGCGAGGAGCGCTGCCCGCCCGCGAACGCGTACAACACCAGCGCCACCATCGTCGACGGCTCATACGCCGCCCGGCCATGACCATCGGCCCGATAGGCGGCATAGAACGCCGACAGATCCATCTCCGCCACGGCGTCGATCACAAACCACGCCAGATGATCGCCCGGCAGCCACTCCCGCACGTCCGGCGGCAACAAAAACCCCTGCTCACGCCGACTCTCGATGAAGTTCTGCGCCATCCCGGAATGCTCCACACCCGACCGGACGGACCGGTTTGTGCGACAGCCTCGACGACGAGCGAGCGTCCCGTCGACGGAGGACCCGCCAACGAAAATGCGCCGGAGCGACCCGCCGCCACTGCGCCGCCTGCAGCGCTCGGGTCACTGAAGACGGCGCCGCGGGGCGCAACTGATCGGCAGGGCGCAAGTAACCGGTGGTCGCAGGTTCGCTGAAACGGCGCCGGCCCGTAATCGACCACTTTTCGCGACCTCCGGCGACTTGCACCCGCAACGCACCCCGCGCAATACATCGACGCGGAGTTGAGCCTAGTCGGGGAGACAGGATTTGAACCTGCGACCGCCCGGCCCCCGGCCTGAGCATTCCAGGCGTTACCGACTGCGATCCGGCGGCCTAGAGCGATTTGAGCTGCTCTGACTTGCTCTCGCTTGTGCTCCCTTTGCTCCCCGGATCGCACCCCGCCGAACGACTGCGCGTCCGCATTGCTCCTAGACCCGGACGACGTCGACGCCGACCATGTCCTCGAAGTCGGCGTCCTGGGTGTACACCGGCATCGCGCGCGAGCGAGCAGTGGCGGCGATCAGCGCGTCGAGGATCTTGGGTCGCTTCCCCCGTCTGCGAGCGTCAGCAACGATCTCCGCGAACGCCCGCGCCGCGGCGTCATCGACCGGCAACGGCTCGAGCGCCTCGACCTCGCTCAGCGTGGCCAGGCGCTGCGCCCGGATCGATGCCTCCTCGGCCACCAACACCCCGATCCGCAGCTCAGCGACCGTGATCACCGACACCCGGCCCTCGTCCGGCAGCGAGGCAAGGGGACGACCGCCCTCGCGAGCCACGAACACCGACGTATCCAGCAGCCCGCTCACAGCTCGTCGATCGCCGCTCCGGCCACCGCGTCCAGATCACCGGCAAACCCGGGATCCAACGGCGCCTGCGCAACGATGCGCGCAACCTCCTCAGGCGAAAGGCCGCGCTTGCGTTCGGCGATCGGAACCAGATCGGCCACCGGCCTGCCCCTCACCGTCACGCGCAGGCTCTCGCCCGCCTGGACCTCGCGCAACACCGCCGCCACGTTGTTTCGCAGCTCACGCTGTGGAATCTCACGCATCTGCTACGAGCGTAGCATCGCCGGCGCGAAACGAACCTATAGCCCTCGGCGCGCAAATCACGCGTTGCGTGTGCCGACGTTCATCCTGCAGCTGTTGCGCGCGCCGGCGATGATGAAGACCTTGCCATAACAGTACCGAGGCCGTACTATCTAGTACGTGCATCGTACTATTTCTCGCGCGCCGGCCAACACGACGACGAACATCGGGTTTCTATTGGCGAAGGCATCGCAACGCTTCAACGAGCTGCTCGTGGAGCGGTTCGCTGATCGCGGATTTCCGGACGTCCGAGCCTCCTACGGGTCCGTGCTGGTGCCGCTCTTTGAGCGGGACGGCCTGCGCCTCGGCGAGCTGGCCGCCGTGTCGCGGTTGTCCAAGCAGGCGATGACGGGGCTGGTCAAGCTCTGCGAGCAGGACGGGTTGGTCGTGCGCGAGCGCGACGTCGACGACGGGCGCGCCTTCCGGGTGTCCCTTAGCGCCCGTGGCCGTCGCTTCCACGCGGTGGCCGACGACGTCCTACGCGAGCTCGACGAGGAACTGGTGCGGTCGCTCGGGACACGCAAACACGATGCGCTCGTCGAAGCGCTCAAAGGAGTGACCGACCTATGAGAAACGAGACCGTCACGGCCGTGCTCGACGCACCGGAGCGGGAGGTGTTCGACTACATGGCCGACATCCAGAACCTGCCGGAGTGGGCCACCGAGTTCGCGCGCGAGCTTCGCCGCGAGGGCGAGGACTACAAGGTCCTCAACGGACTCGGCGAGTTCTACTTCGAGATCCACGCAGACCCATCCAGTGGCGTCATCGACATGTACGCCGGGCCGTCGAAGGAGGCCATGGCGGTATTTCCCACGCGGACGGTCTCGCTCCCGGACGGGCGCACCGCCTTCAGCTTCACGATGTTTCAGGCCCCGGACATGCCCGACGAGCTGTTCGAGTCCCAACACGAGTCGCTCAAGCGCGAGTTCGCCAACATCGAACGGCGCTTCAAGCACTGATGACCCCGCCGCCCGACGAACTCGTCGGCGCATCTCACCCGGCGCACTGACCACACTCGTCCCGAACCTCGCCGCCGACGCATTCGCGCGCTTCCGCTTTCGCCTTGCCTCCACTGCTCAATCGACGCCGGAGGCTAGTAGCGCGCGTCCCCGATGGTCCCAACCGACTGTCCGGACCGCACGACGCACGCTCCGGAAGAGCTCCTCGCTTCCGATCGCCTCGAGAATCCGATCGTTGGCCCGGTAGCGTCTGACGGATGGAGGGCGAGCTGGATCGCGCGCACGTTCGCCTGGCGGAGCTGGTCGCGGCACTCTCGCTCGGGGTCGACCTCGGCTTTGGGCAACCGATGGAACACGTGCTGCGCCAGTCCCTCATCGCGCTGCGACTCGCCGAGCGCGTCGGCCTGGATGAGCAGGAGCGGGCGGTCGTGTACTACACGGCGCTGCTGGTCAACGTCGGTTGTCACACCGACGCGCACGAGCAGGCCAAGTGGTTCGGCGACGACATCGCGCTGAAGGCGGGTAAGTACGACCACAAGCTCGGCAGCCTGCGTGCAGCCGCGGCCGGCATGCGCCAGATCGGCGCTGGCCGACCGCCGCTGCACCGCGTCCGCGTTGGATTCGAGTTCGCGTTCTCCGGCCGCCGCGAGGTCGACAACATGATCGCCCAGCACGCGCGCATCGCCCGCTCGCTCGGCGAGCAGCTCGGACTCTCGGACGACGTCTTAGCCGCGCTCGCCGCCGCGTACGAGGTGTGGGACGGCCGCGGCTGGCCCGGCGAGCTGGAGGGCGATGCCATCCCGATCGCGGCGCGGGTCGCTCAACTGGCGGAGTTCGCCGAGGTGGCGCACCGCACCGGCGGGATCGAGGCTGCGACGACCCTGGCGCGGCAACGAAGCGGCCGTCAATTCGACCCCGAGCTCGCCGCTCGCCTATGCGCGGAGGCCGGCGCGATCTTCGACGGGCTCGACGCTGTCCAAACCTGGGACGCGGTGATCGGCGCAGAGCCGGCGCTCGCGGTCGTACTCTCGGGCCAGCGCTTCGATGCCGCGCTGCTCGCGATCGCCAGCTTCATCGACCTCAAGTCCCCATACACACTCGGGCACGCGCGCGCCGTCGCCGACCTCGCCGCGGAGGCCGCGTCGCAGCTGGGTCTCGGCGAGGGCGAGATCACCAGTGCGCGCCGCGCCGGCCTGGTGCACGATTTCGGCCGCCTCGGCGTCTCGAACGCGATCTGGGACAAGCCGGGCCCGCTCGGCGCCGGCGAGTGGGAGCGCGTGCGCATGCATCCCTACTTGACCGAGCGCATGCTCTGCCAGTCCGAGGCCCTCGCCCCGCTCGGCCGCGTCGCCGTCCAGCACCGCGAGCGGCTCGACGGCTCCGGCTACCCGCGCGGCCTCGTAGGCCACGCGATCTCACGGGCCGCGCGGATCATCGCCGCCGCCGACGCCTACCAGGCGATGCGCGAGCCGCGCCCCCATCGCCCCGCGCTCAGCGCCGACGAGGCGGCCGCCCAGCTGCGCGCCGATGTCCGCGCGGGCCGCCTCGACGCCGAGGTCTCGGAGGCAGTGCTGAGCGCGGCCGGGCATCGCGTACGGCGCCGCCACGAAGGTCCGGCCGGGCTCACCGCCCGCGAGATCGACGTCCTTCGGCTGCTCGCGCGCGGGCTGTCCAACAAGGCTATCGCTCACCAGCTCGTGATCTCGCCCAAGACAGCCGGCAAGCACGTCGAGCACATCTACTCGAAGATCGACGCGTCCAGCCGCGCGGCCGCCGCGCTGTTCGCGATGCAGCACGGGCTCCTCCCCGAGGAGGAACTCGTGAGCACCGCGGAGCCCGTCAGAGCTTGAAGCGCTTCTCGACCTGATCGTCGGCGAGGAAGTCGAGGATCATCCGGTTGACGAGCGCGGGCTTTTCCATCGGCACGGCGTGCGACGCGCCGGGCACGACCGCGAGCTGGGAGTCGGGCAGCGCGCGCTGCATGGCGGCTGCGTGCTCGATCGACAGAAAAACATCGTCGTCAGCCGCGAGCACGAGCGTGGGGGCCGCGACGCGCTCTAGGTCCTCGAGCGGGAACGCCGGATCGGTGTTCCAGAGCCGCAGGATCTTGTCGAGGACGGCGTCGAGGTGGTCCGGGCCGTCGGGCGAGAGCGTCTCGTAGGCCTGCTTGAGCTGGGATGGCACCATCTCCTTTGTCGTGCGCCCCACGAATGCCGCGAGCTCGGGGCGTACACCGCCCCAGTTCATGCTCTGCGCGATCAGCACGAGTTTGCCGATGAGCTCCGGCCGCCACAGCGCCACGAGCAGGCCGACGAGGGCGCCGTCGCTCCATCCGACAAGGTGCGCGCGCTCAATGCCCACCGTCTCGATGAAGGCGATCGTGTCCTGGGCCATGATCTCGTAGGTGATCGGGCCGGGTACGTCAGCCGTGCGACCGTGCGCCCGCCGCTCGGGCAGGTACACCCGGAAGTGCTCGGCGAGCGCCGGGGCCTGCCCGTCGAACGTCTCTGCCGTACACATCCCGCCGTGCAGCAGGATCAGCGGATCGCCGCTGCCGTTTACCTCGTAGTAGGTGTGGACGCGACCGCTGTCAACATAGTCGCCGTTCCGTGTTGCGCGCGCTTCGTTGGTCGCCATGACTGCCTCCGTCGCACCGATTGGGTACGGCCAAGCTACGGCGCGCCACGACGTCGCGCATGGGGCATCCACCGTATCTTCGGATCGGCGAGAGGCCCGCGACCATGCATCGCCATGGGTCCGCACTCGCGCGCCGCGCCAGGCCTCACCGCATGCGACGTGTGCGAATGCGACAAGCGACTCGCCGCCACCCCAACCGTCGCCGGAGTCCAAAAGGACCGGGTGGTCGCGGGTTCGCGAAAAGCACGCTCTGCGGCGATATCCCGGTTCTCAGTAGCGCGCAGAACTGGACCCTGACACGCACCCCGCTCATTGCACCATGCCGCGGTCATATGCGATTTGCAGGCCTTCTAAGTCGGGGAGACAGGATTTGAACCTGCGACCGCCCGGCCCCCAGCCGGAACGATCCGGTTGCCTCGAGCGGGATCTCGCGGCGTAGAGCGGCTTCGAAGTGGTCGCAGTTGGCCCCAGTTGCGCTCACTTTGCACCCCGGATTGCACCCCGTCGGACAGGAGCGCGATTAGCACCCGCGCGCGCAGCCGTGCCGCACGGCTGCTTTCGCGCATTGCGAAAGCGAGCAGGCCACGACGCTGCCGCTCGCATCTCGTCCGCAGCGGCCGTGGCGACGACGCTCGCTGCCCGGGCGATGCGGGAGGACCTGATCAGCATTGCCTGACAAGAGTGGCTACGGGAGGCGGCGTCCTTGGGGCCGCCTCCCGTGCTGAAAGGAGGCTTCAGCGCGACCGTTGGAAGTAGTGGTCGGCGACGTAGTGTCCGACCTGGCGTCCGAGCGCCGTGCCTTGCAGATCGGAGCCCCAGAAGTGGAAGCCGACGAGCACGCGCGCCCGGTCGACATCCTTGACGACGTCGCGGAGCCGCCTGTACTCGCGGGTCGTCCCGGTGATGCGGCTGTCAAGCGTGAACGCGACATTGTCGGTGTCGAAGAACGCGTCGAGAGCCGCGACCACGGCGGTGCTGTGGCAGGCGTGCGCCGAGGGGTACTCGGGGAAGTTCGGCGTCGGGCCGAGCGGCAGCCAGCTCGGATCGGCCACCGTACGCGGGTTGCCGTCCGTGTCCGCCAGCGGGATCGCCTGGGACGGGCGCCAGAACCAGTAGTGGTACTTGGCATCGAAGCAGGCGATCATCGCGTCGCCCCCCGAGACGTGCGCCATCGCAAGCATGCGGGCGGTCTGCACGAGGCCGAGCCCCCGGACAGCGGCGAGGCTGAGCAGGCCGTCGTTCCACTGCCTTATGTCGTGGTCGGTCCAGAACCGTGCCTCGGTCGTCTGCTCAGATGTCCTGGTCGCGCTGTCGATCCGGCCAAGTTCCTTGACCTGGTTGAAGTCCTCCGCGTACGCCTTGCTTGTGAGCGGGGTCGGGCCGTCGGGCCGGAACTGCGAGGCATGCCGGAGCGCGAGCGGCCGGACCTCGGGCAGGCGCAGGCCGAGCACCGCCCCCGGCGCGGGCTGCCAGACGCCAGGGCCGGGAGGTGGCGGGCTCAGGTCGGCGAGGCTCGGGTTCTGATCGAGGCCGTCGTCGGCGCGCAGAGCGAGCACGGCGGCGGCGACCTTCCGACCGACCTCGATCCCGCGGTCCTTCGCGCGGTCGTCGGCGATCATGCTCATGTACGCGGCGTAATCGCCGTCGAGGATCGTCTGCTGTGTCGCGGTGAGGCCAAGCGCCGGCAGGCCGACGAGCGTGTCGTGCGTCGCGGTCGCGATCGCCGCCTCGGGCGACGCATGCGGCGCCCTGAGCGCGATCGCGTACGGGCGGTAGCGGCCCTCGATCGCCACCGCGGCGTCATAGATGGCGACGTGGACGATGCCCATGTAGACAGCGGCCTCGCCCGGGAACTTGTTGCCGAAGTTCTCGGCGCCGAAGCTGCCACCGGGGCCGGCGGGAACGATCGCGCATCGGGCCTCGGTGCTCCAGTAGGCGACCGCTGTCGTCCCGGCGGGTATCGCCGCGGCGGGCGTGCACTGCGTCTGGGGTGCCGCGACTGCCGGCGCGGCGCCGACCAACGCGACCGCCCCTAGGGCACTGGCGAGAAGTGCGAGTGTCGATTTCATTGCTCCTCCTTCGCAGATCGACGGGACGGTCAGTGCGAGCCGCCGACCCGGGCGGGCGAACTCGAGCGCATGCGGACCAGCACGTACGCCGCGCCTCCGAGCGCGATCAACAGGGCGAGGGCAGCGAGCGTGACGGGCAGGACCTCGTCGACGTCGCGCACGATCGTCCGCTCGGGCCGAACGACCTCGACGGTCGTGTAACGGCCGCTGACGCCTGGGTAGTCGGCGGGAGTGTCGCCCACGACCGGAGCGGGGGTCGCGGCGGCGTGGCCGCGGACGCGCGGGAAGTAGGGGGGCGTGTCGCCCACGACCGGCGCGGGGGTCGGCGTGGCCTGGCCGCTGACGCCCGGGTAGTCAGCGGGCGTGTCGCCCACGGCGGCTGCGCTTGCGGGCGCGATCGCCGCGGCCACGGCCAGCACGAGCAGCGGGACGCGAATGCGACGGATGATGCGAGAACGGAACCTCATGGGAGCCTCCTGGTGCGGGACGGGATCCGATGAACGCCGGCGAGCCTGGACCGGCCCGGTAAGTCGGCGGTCAAGACCCAGGAAATGGCGGTTGTCGCGCACGTGCGGCGGGAGTACGGTCGCCGCACAGAGCGCTCGCGCTCGGAGGCACTGTGCAGATCAACGTCCTCGGACCCGTGGAGGTCACGGTCGACGGCCGACCGGTCGTCGTCAGCGCGGGCAAGCCGCGCGCGCTGCTGGCGCTGCTCGCGCTGCACGAGGGCTCGACGCTGTCGACCGACCGCCTGGTAGCGGATCTGTGGGGCGACGAGCCGCCGCCGACCGCCGCAAAGATGGTCCAGCTGTGCGTATCGCAGCTGCGCAAGACGCTGCCCAATGGCGACAGCCGCACCGAGATCGTCACGCGCGGGCGCGGCTACGAGCTGCGAATGGGAGACGGCGAGCTCGACGCCAGCCGGTTCGAGCGGCTGGTCGCCGACGGCAGGCCGCGCGAGGCGCTCGGGCTGTGGCGCGGCACGCCGCTGGGGGACGTCGCCGACGAGCCGTTCGCCGGAGCCGAGATCCGGCGCCTGGAGGAACTGCGGCTGAGCGCGCTCGAGCTCGCCATCGACCACGACCTCGACGAGGGGCGCCACCGCGAAGTCGTGGCCGAGCTCGACACACTCGTGGCCGAAGAGCCGCTGCGCGAGCGGTTCCATGCCCAGCGGATGCTCGCCCTGTACCGCTGCGCCCGGCAGGGCGACGCACTCAACGCATATCGCCAGGCACGAGCCGCACTCGTCGAGGCGATCGGCGTCGAGCCCGGCCCCGAGCTGCGCCGCATGCAGGAGGCAATCCTGCGCCAGGACCCGGCGCTCGAGGCACCCACGGCCGAGCCGAGCCGGCGTGCCGAAGTGCTGCAGCAACGCGTCGATGCCTCCGCGGGGCACGCTGCGGCCGAGCGCGCCGGACTGCGAGTGGCCGAGGACGAGCTGGCCGGCGACGTCGTTGCGCTGCAGGTAGCGCGGCGACGAAGCGAGCCGCCTCGCGGCGACGGCGCTGCGATCTGCCCGTTCAAGGGCCTGGCATCCTTCGACGGCGACGACGCGGCGTTCTTCTTCGGCCGCGAGCGGCTCGTGGCCGAGATGGTCGCCCGCCTGGCCGGCGCGCCGCTGATGGGCATCATCGGACCGTCCGGCAGCGGCAAGTCATCGGCGCTCAAGGCCGGGCTGCTGCCGGCGCTCGCCGGCGGGGTGCTGCCGGACAGCGATGCCTGGCCCCTGATCCTGCTGCGGCCCGGCGAGCAGCCACTGCGCACGCTCGAGGACGCCGCTGACGCGGCCCCGCCGCGCGGACGGCTCGTGCTGGCCATCGACCAATTCGAGGAGCTCTTCACCGCCTGCCGCGACGCGCCCCAACGCGCCGCGTTCGCCGACGCGCTTGTGGCCGCAGCGCGCAACCCGTTCCGCCGCGCGCTCGTTGTCATCGCGCTGCGCGCCGACTTCTATGGGCGCTGCGCGGACTACCCCGAGCTGTGGCGCATGCTGGGCGCCAACCAGGTGACGGTCGGGCCGATGAGCGGCGACGAGCTGCGGCGCGCGATCGAGCTGCCCGGCCGCCGCGCCGGCCTGGATATCGAGTCCGTGCTCACCGATGCGCTCGTCGCTGACGTCGAGGGCGAGCCCGGCGCCCTGCCGCTGCTGTCGACATCGCTGCTGGAGCTCTGGCAGCACCGCGACGGGCGGCGGCTGCGGCTGGCCTCCTACGAGCAGACCGGCGGCGTGCACGGCGCGGTCGCGCGGCTGGCCGAGAGCGCCTACACGCGCCTCGACGCCGACCAGCGACAGCTCGCGCGCGCGATCCTGATGCGCCTCGCCGGCGAGGGCGAGGGTGAGGCCGCGGTGCGCGCCCGGGTCCCGCTCGGCGAGTTCACCGACGAGGCGCGGCCCGTCCTGGCAGCGCTCACCGACAGTCGTCTGCTGACGGTCAGCGAGGGCGAGGTCGAAGTCGCCCACGAGGCCCTGCTGCGCGAGTGGCCGCGGCTACGCGCGTGGCTGGAGGAGGACGCCCATGGCCGCCGGCTGCACCGCCACCTGCGCGCCGCTGCCAGGGAATGGCAGGCCGGCGGCCGCGACCCGGGCGAGCTGTACCGCGGCGCGCGCCTAGCCTCCGCGCTGGACTGGGCGGCCCACCACGATCCCGAGCTCAACGCGACCGAGCGTGGCTTCCTCGCCCGCAGCCGCTCCGCAAGCGAGCGCGCGCAGCGGCGCCTGCGGATGGTGCTCGCCGGCGTGGCCGCGCTCCTGGTGCTCGCGATCATCGCCGGCGTCGTCGCGCTCGACCAGCGCGGCAACGCCCGCGAGGAGGCGGTGGCCGCCGCAGCGCAGCGCCTCGGCGCCCAGGCGCTCGCTGAGGACGACCTCGACCGCTCGCTGCTGCTCGCCCGCCAGGGCGTGGCGCTGGACGACTCGCTGCAGACGCGGAGCAACCTGCTCGCCGCGCTGCTCAAGAGCCCCGCGGCGAGCGGCGTGCTGCGCGGTGACGGCGACGGATTGATCAGCCTCGACCTCAGTCCCGACGAACGCACGCTCGCGTTCATCGACATCGACGGCACGGTGACATTCATGAACACGCGCACGCGGCGCCCGATAGGGCCGCCGGCAACCGTCCCCGGCCAGGCGCCCTGCATCGTCGTCGCGGAGGTCAGGCTCGACCACGTGCAGTTCAGCCCAGACGGCTCACGGCTCGCCGTCGGCGGCTGCAAGCCGGTCATCTTGGACGCACGCGCGCATCGCGTGCTTGCCCGGCTGCGCGTCGGCGATGGGTTCATCTACGCGCTGCGGTTCTCGCCCGACGGGCGCACCCTGTTCGCCGTCATCGCGCACCCGGGGCGCGCCACGACCGTCCGGCGCTTCGACGCACGCAGCGGCCGGCCGCTCGGCCACGCGCGGCCCGTGGGCTCCGGCGTGGGGACGCTGATGCTCACAAGCGACGGCCGGCGTGCCGTGACGACCTTCGAGGGCGGACCCACGGTGATCCGCGACGCGCGGAGCTTGCGCCCCGTGCAGCGCGAGCCGGTCGGCGCAGAGACGGCGGCCCTGAACCCCGACGATCGCACCATGCTGGTCGGCGGCAGCGACGGCTCGGTGCGCTTCCTCGACCTCGTCACCGGCAAGGTGCGCAGAGCCTCCGGACGCCACGACGGCGCGGTGGTGGACGCCACCTTTAGCGCCGACGGCGCCTTCGCGATCACCGCCGGCCAGGACGACCGGATCATCGTCTGGGACGTCAAGCACGCGGCGGCGGGCGAGGCGCTGACAGGCCACGCCGGCGAGATCACGGGACTGGCGATCAGCCACGACAACCAGACGCTGTACAGCTCTGCCCTCGACGGCAAGTCGATCATCTGGGATCTCGGCGGCGCCCACCGCCTCGGCCGCCCGTTCGACCTCGGGCGCGGCAACCCGGGAGCGACGCCGCGCTACGCCCTCAGTCCCGACGGCCGCGTCCTCGCTGCCGGCCACCCCGACGGCACCATCACCCTGATCGACGCCCGGACGCTGGCGCCCTCCCGGCCGTTCCGGGTAGTGCGCAACGGGCCGGTCGAGGGCATGGGATTCGTGCCGCACAGCAGACTGCTCGTCGTCGGCGACACGACGGGCCTCGTCGCCCTCGTCGACAGCGACCGCCGCGAGGTCATCTGGCGTCACCGCGCCGCCGGCGGCCCGGTCTTCACGCCCAGCTTCAGCGCCGACGGTCGCCTCATGGCCACCGCGAACGACGACTTCAACGACCGCGCCGACGCTGTCGTGCGCCTGTGGAGCCTGCCCTCCGGCCGACCGGTCGGTCCTCCACTGCGCTTGCCGTGGGTCGGCGACGTGTCGCTCAGCCCCGACGGGCGCACGCTCGCCATCACCACGGGGGATCGCAACGACAACGGGGGCGTCGAGATCGTCGACGCGGCGACGCACCGCCGCACCTCGCTGCCGGGAACCGGAACCGTGTCGGACCTCGTGCGCTTCACGCCCGACGGGCGCTTCATCATGGCCGGAAGCTGGAAGGGCTGGGCCAGGCTGTGGTCCACCAAAACCTGGAAGCCGGCCACCCGCATGTTCATCGGGCACGCCGGACGCGTGGAGTGGCAGTCCACCAGTCCGGACGGCCGCACGCTCGCCACCGGCGGCCCTGACGGCACCATCCGCCTGTGGGACCTGCGCACGCAACAGCCGTTCGGCGCGCCACTGCCCGCTCTGCCCAACCACTACGCCATCCCGCAGTTCACCCCCGACGGCGCTTACCTGTTCGCCATCACCGACGCCGGGCGCGCCTACCGCTGGGACGTGCGCCCGTCCTCGTGGGCGCGGCATGCGTGCGAAGTGGCCGGCCGCACACTCACCCCGGCCGAGTGGCAGGACGCGCTACCCGAACGCAACTACGCGCCCGCCTGCACCCGCTGACACGCCGGCACGCGCACGGCGCGACCGCGCCGGATGCGCTCACCCACCCCATGACGCGCGCGGAACGAACGCCCGCCGCCCAAATCAACGCTCAGGCCGGTGCGCGACAACGCGCGCGGCGATCGGCCCGACTCCCAACTTGGTGCTTAAGCGAGCGCCTCCGCACTGGCCGCAGGCACTCGCCTCGGACGGGACGCGAGCGTCTGGACCGAAGGCGGACCGGCGCTCGCTTCGTCAGAGCGGAGCGGAAGCGCCGCGTGACGCTCCCGCTGCCCTGGCCCGTTCAGAGCCGGAGTCCGGCGCTGGCGGACATCATCGGCGCGCGGCGCGTGCGCACGGCCGTGATGATCTCCTCGGGATCGATCCCTTGGAGATAGATCGAGGTTGTGCCGAGATTGGCGTGCCCGAGCTGGCGCTGGATGATGTTCAGCGGCACGCCCTCGCGGGCGAGCTCGATCGCGTGCGCGTGGCGCAGCTGGTGCGGCGCGAACCTGCGCCTGACGCCCGCCTCGGCCGCGAGGCGCCGGAACTCGCCGCGGACAGCAGCGCCTGACCACGGCCGCCCGCGCGTCGGGCCGTCGATGATGCAGAACAGCGGCCCGACCGGCAGCTGGGCCCGTGCGCTCAGCCACGGCCGGAGCTGTTCCCAGCCCACTCGTCGATGCCGACCTCGCGACGGCGCCCGCCCTTGCCGTTGCGCACCAGCAGCGATCCGCCCCGGTGGTCGAGGTCGTGCTCGGCCAGCGCGAGCGCTTCCTGGACGCGCAGGCTCAGGCCGAGCCCGGTGGGTGAGCGCGGCAGAAGTTGCGTATCGCCTCGTTGACCTGTTCGGGTCGCTCGAGCTGGCTGACGTGTCCCGCGCCGGGAATCACGACGAGCTCGGTCTCCGGGATCGTGTCCTGGAACTGGCGCCCGACGGTGAGCGGCGAGCGGGCGTCGAGCTCGCCCCAGATCAGCAGGGTCGGCACCGCGATCCGGGGCAGCAGGTCGCGTTGGTCGGCCTCGGCCATCAACGAGAGCTGCGTCTTGAGGCTCTCGGGACGAACGTCGGCCGCGATCTCCTCGAGCAGGGGGACGAACTCGGCGGGCGGGTCGCCAGCGAATAGTCCCGGCAGGGTGGGGTCGAACTCCTCGGAGGGTGTCGCGAGCATCTGGCGCACGCTCTCGACCCGTGCAGCCACCTCGTCTGCGGGCAACGAGCCCTTCCAGCCCGCGTAGGCGCCGATCAGGATCAGCGTCGCGACGAGCCCGGGATGGTGGCGATAGAGCTCCTGGACCACGGTGCTTCCCCAGGAGAGGCCCGCGACGTGCGCGGGCCCGAGACCGACCGCCTCGATCACCGCCGCGAGGCAACTCGCGTAGTCGGCAAGACCAAAGTCGGCGGGCACATCGGAGGAGCGGCCCGCCCCCGGCTCGTCCCAGGCCACGACCGTGAACTCGTCAGCCAGGGCGACCAGCTGCGGACGCCACACCCTGCCGTCCTCGGCGGCGCCGTGAACAAATACCAGCGGCGGACCTTGACCGACGCGTTCATAGGCGATCTCAAGCCCACCGGTCTGGATGACTTCCACGGCCCGCAACCTACCGGCCGTCGGGCCGGATCACAGCCACCGAGCGCCGCCGCGTCACCTCCGATGCAGGCGTCTCAACTCGGTGGTCGAGAGCTCTCGCATGG
>CAVUFC010000018.1:0-1078148 GCA_963740605.1 uncultured Solirubrobacteraceae bacterium
CGCCCACGCCGACGCCGAACGTGAACCGGCCCGGGGCGAGCAGCGCGATGGTCGCGAGCTGCCGCGCGACGACCGCGGGATGGCGCAGGGCGAGCAGGTAGACGCCCGTCTGCACGTGCACGCGCGGATCGGCCGCGAGCAATGACGCGGCCTGGATGAGACCGTCTGCGCCGTGCCCGTCGGCGAAGCTGACGTGGTCGCCGACGGTCAGGTGGTCGATGCCCGCCGCCACGGAGCGCTCGGCGAGCTGGTGGAGCCGGCCGGCCCAGACCCCGAGGTCCTCCTCGCCAAGGACGATCCCAACCCGAACCGGCTCTACCGGCACGGAGATCGTGCCTTTCGGCCTACGCCGACGCGGCGCGCCCGGCCATCGCCGTCGCGGCTGCCTGCAGGCCGAAGACCAGGGCGCATGCGAGGCCGCCCGCGTACGCGCGCGTGAACACCCCGCCGGCGTCGGCGCCGGCCGCGAGCAGCCCGCGGATCACGTTGCCGGACTCGTCGAGCACCCGCGCCTGCGGATCGATGATCAGTCCGCTGAACGTGAAGGTGATCGCCGGGATGACCTCGATCACGTAGAACGGCGGCTTGAGCAGCGGCTCCGCGTCGAGCTTCCGGCCAGGGTCGGGCGCGCCGGCTTCGCACTGGCGATTGAACTCGAGCAAGCTGGCGAGCGACTCCGGCCCCGGATAGCCCCACTCGTCCGGCAGGGCCTCGAACTCTTCGAGCTCGTCCGCGATCGCGGCCCGCGCCCCACGGCGGTAGGCGAGCTGGAACTTGTCCAGCGGCTCCACGCCCTTGACGTAGGGCGCCATCATCCACTCGTCGTGGACGCGCTGGTCGTAGACGAGCAGCGCGCGCGCCTCCGGCTGCTCGAGCACGTACAGCGTGTTGAGGTGGTCGCCGACGGTCTCGTCGCAGAACCGCTGACCCTCGAGGTTGAGCAGGACGCCGTGTTCGCTGTGGTAGAAGGTCAGGTCGGTGAACTCGAAGGGGTTGTTGTAGACCACCTTCGAAGGGATGAGGTGCCCGTAGAAGCCGGCGTCGGGCGGCCCGAACGCGGCTCCGACCTCCAGGCCGAGCCGCAGCCCGTCGCCGATGCTGTGCGGGTTGGCGCGCAGCGTCAGGTCCTCCGCCAGCGGGTGGATGTGCTCCGCGCGCAGGGCCGGATCGCCGCCGAACCCGCCCGTTGCCAGCAGCGGTCGACCGTGCGCGGATCGTGCGGTGCTCACCCGATTCCGGTCCGGATCTCGGCTCCCACGACGGCGCCGTCCTCGAACAGGAGCCGCTCCGCCGTGGCGCCGACGATCAGCTCGCCCCGATCTCGCACGAGGCGCTCGCACGCCAGCAGGTACTGCGCCATGTCGGTGGCGGCGCCACGACCGTATCCGAGCACGGTGACCATGTCGCCGACCGTGGCGCCCAGTGACCGAACCCAGTCCAGCGCTTCGCCGTACTGCTCGACGACCTGCGCCGAGAGCACGGGATCGGCGTCGGGATTGACCTCGTGCATCACCTCGACGGTCGGGGCGGTCCAGACGAAGCCCGCGTACATCGCCGAGCCTCCGATTGCGGGCCCCTTCTCGACGAGGACCACGCTGGCTCCGTCGCCGGCGGCCTTCGCCGCGGCGCTCATTCCGGCCATCCCGCCGCCGAAGACGAGAAGGTCGATCGTGGAGTCTGGACCTGGAGTCATGGGATCGCTCCTTCGCTGAACTGAACTAACCTGAGTTTATACCGGGGTGGGGGCGCCGAGCGCCTTCTCGTCAGCGGCGACGCTCGCTCGCAGGTCTTCGAAGACAGGCGGATCCGCCAGCGCCATGCGATAGGTCCCGAGGCGCCGGGCCGCGTTGATCGCGATCACGCCGACGAGCCGTCCATCGCGCTCGCCGCCGTAGATAAACCGGGAGCGGTCCTCCGTGGCCTCGAGCAGCTCCAGGCGCTCCGCGCGCCCGGGCAGGCCGAGCGACTGGATCTTGACGTCGTATTGATCCGACCAGAAGTACGGCGGTTGGTCGTAGGGCTTGCGCTCGCCCGGTGACAGGAGCACATTGCGGCCCGCCAGCTGCCCCTGTTCGGCCGCGACGGTCCAGTGCTCGATTCGGATCGTGTCGCCGCCGGCCAGGAGATGCGGCCAGGACACGATGTCGCCGGCGCCGAGGATGTCGGCGTCGCCGACGGCCGTCAGCGCCGCGTCGCATTCAAGCCCCGGGTTCAACCGCAGGCCACTGTCCGCCAGCCACTCCGTGTTCGGGAGCGCGCCCATGCCGACGACGACGAGGTCGGCCGGGACGCGCGTACCGTCGGTCAGCTCGACGGCCTCGACCCGGCCGGCGCCATGAAGTGCGGCGACGCCCGTTCCGAGGCGCACATCAACGCCGCGCTCGCGGTGCAGCTCGGCGCACCATTCCCCGAGCTCCGGGCCGAGCGGCAGCATCGGCGTCGGCGCGACGTCGACCAGGGTCACGTCGAGGTCCTGCTTGCGCGCGGTCTGGGCGACCTCACACCCGATGAAGCCCGCGCCCACGACCGCGACCCGCGGACGCCGCGCTAGCGCGGCGCGCAGCGCGATCCCGTCATCTAGGCTGCGCAGGACGTGGACGCCCTCCAGGTCGCCGCCGGCGCCGGGCCAGCGTCGTGCCCGGGACCCGGTCGCCAGGATCAGCCGGTCGTACGGCACCTCGTCGCCGTCGGAGAGCACGATCATCCGGCGCGCGCGATCCAGGCCCGTCGCCGCCGCGCCCAGGCGCCACTGCGCGTCGAGCGTGTCGCACGGGAGAAGGGCCTGCTCGGGCTCGTGGTCCCCGGCGAGCACCTCCTTCGACAGCGGTGGCCGCGTGTACGGCAGGTGGGGCTCGTTGCCCACCATCACGAGCTCGCCGCCGAACCCGGCGGCCCGCGCAGCCTGCGCCGCCCGCAGTCCGGCGAGCGATGACCCAACGATGACGACGCGGTCCACTTGGTGCTCTCCTCGTACGAGTTGATAAACTGAAGTCAGTTCTATATTTTGAGGTCGGCGACGATTTCTGTCAAGCCGCCGCGAGACGCGCGACCCCGACCCCGACCCCGATTAGGCAGACATGACCGAGCCCCTTCGCGCCGCCATCGTCGGCGCCGGTCCCAGCGGCTTCTACGCCGCGGGCCAGCTCCTGGCCGTCGATGACCCGCAGTTCGCGGTGGACCTCTACGACCGCCTGCCGACGCCGTACGGGCTCGTTCGGTCGGGCGTCGCGCCCGACCACCCGAAGATCAAGTCGGTGACTCGCGCCTACGACAAGACCACGGCGCACGAGCGGTTCCAGTTCTTCGGGCATGTCGAGCTCGGGAGCGACATCACCCGCCGCCAGCTGCTCGAGCACTACCACGTCGTTCTGTACACGCTCGGGACCTCGATCGACCGGCGGCTTGGGATCCCGGGTGAGGAGTTGCGCGGCTCGCACGCGGCGACCGAGTTCGTCGCCTGGTACAACGGCCACCCCGACCACTGCGGGCTGGAGGTCGATCTGCAGGCCAAGCAGGCGGTCGTCATCGGAGCCGGCAACGTCGCGATCGACGTCGCGCGGATGCTCGCGCTGGCACCGTCGGAGCTTGCGCCCACCGATACGGCGGACCATGCAATCGAGGTGCTCCAGGCCTCGAGCGTCGAGGACATCACGATCCTTGCTCGCCGTGGGCCGCTGCAGGCGGCGTTCACGAACCCCGAGCTGCTCGAGATGGGTGTGCTGGAGCGCGGCGACGTCGAGATCGTCGGCGGCGAGCTGGACGAGCTGTCGGCCATCGCACTTCAGGAGGCCGACAAGACCCGGCGGCGGAACGTCGAGATTCTGCAGGAGTACGCGGCGCGGCCGAAGACCGGCAAGCCGATCACCGTCCGCTTCCGCTTCCTCGCCTCCCCGGTCGAGCTGCTTGGCGACGCGAACGGCCATGTCCGTGCGGTGAGGGTCGAGAAGAACGCGATCGTCGCGCGTGACGACGGCGCGCTGGCGGCGCGCGGGACGGGCGAGTTCGAGGAGATCCCGGCCCAGCTCGTGTTCCGCTCGATCGGCTACAAGGGGGAGCCGATCGGCGACATCCCCTTCGACGAGCGGCGCGGCCTGATCCGCAACGAGGGGGGGCGGGTGACCGATCCCGACGGTACGCACCACGCCGGCGAGTACGTGTCCGGCTGGATCAAGCGTGGCCCCTCCGGCGTGATCGGGACGAACAAGAAGGATTCCCAGGACACCGTCAGCAGGATCCTCGAGGACGTGGCGACGGGCCACATCAACCAGCCCGTCTCGGACGACATCGATGCCCTGATCGCCACGCACGCCCCGAACGCGGTCACCTGGGAGGACTGGCAGGAGATCGACGCGATCGAGACGGCCGCCGGCGAGGAGTCCTCGCCCGGGCGACCGCGCGTGAAGCTCACCGAGTGGGAGGCCCTGCGCGAGGCGGCCAAGCGGGCGCCCTCGGGCCAGGCACACCTCTGATCGAGCGCTTGACAGGTCGCACCTCGCCAAACTAACCTGACATCAGTTCAGGTCGTCTCGAAAGGACTTGCGCATGGCATACGTCATCGCGGAACCGTGCATCGGGCAGAAGGACAACTCGTGCGTCGAAGTCTGTCCCGTCGACTGCATCCACCCGACTCCCGACGAGCCGGGCTACGACACCGTCGAGCACCTGCACATCGATCCCGATGAATGCATCGACTGCGATGCGTGCGTGGAGGCCTGTCCGGTGGATGCCGTTTTCGCCGGCGATCAGGTCCCGGATGAGTGGGAGCGGTTCACGCAGATCAATGGCGACTACTTCGCCTCCCGATAGCCGCACAGCGTTCGCGGTACCCCGTCGGCGGCCGGACACCCGGGTGCCGCACGCGAAGCAGCAGCAGCGCGCGTTCTCCCGTGAGGAGATCGTCGCTGCCATCAAGCGCTGGCTCGCCATGTACGGAGAGTGCCCGAGGATGATCGACTGGGAGCCTGGCCGTGCCCGTCGCCTCGGACAACAGTGGCGCGCGGAGCGGTTCGAGAGCGGGGCCTGGCCGACCACACGCATGGTGCGATGCCAGTTCCAGACGTTCAACGCCGCGATCGAGGCGGCCGGACTCTCCCCGCGTCCTGCGCCGACGCGGCTGCGACCGAACCTCTCCGGGCCCGAGGCGATCATCGTGGCGATGATCGAGTGGACGCGGCGGTACGGCGACGTCCCGACGATGGCCGACTGGGACCCGCATCGAGCCCGCCGCCTCGGTCAGGACTGGCGGATCGCCCGCTACAACCAGGGGGACTGGCCGAGCGCGCGATCCGTTGCGCTGCACTTCGGCTCGTTCGCGAACGCGGCCACCGCCGCGGGTCTCGTCGCACGCGCGCGCAGCTCGTCGCACGCGGAGCGGCAGGCCGTCAGCGTGGCGAACCGCCTCGCCAGCGCGACAGCATCAGCGGAGGCGTCTGCTCCCGGGATCGGCGGTCTCGCGGCCAGCCTCACCGCGCTTGCGCAGGCACGCAAGAGCCAGGACCCCGTCGGCATGCACGCGGCCCTGATCGACCTCGCGGGATCTGCCCTCGCCTGGGCGGAGATCTTCGGAGCCGAGTGAACAGATTGAGGTGAATTCGTTTCATGTATCATTCGCGGACATGCCTCCGCAAACGTCCGTCGCGATAGCCAACGTGGCCCTCGTCCTGATCGGGCCGCCCGGAGTGGGGAAGGGGACCCAGGCGGCACGGCTACGCGACGAGTTCGAGCTCGTGCACATCGCGACTGGGGATCTCTTGCGCGAACACCGGACAGCCCAGACCGATCTGGGCAGTCAGGCCTCCGAATACATGACGGCCGGCCGGCTGGTCCCGGACGACCTCGTCGTCGCCATGGTTCGGGAGCGCATCGAGGCGTCCAGGCGCTTCCTCCTCGACGGTTTCCCGCGCACGCTCGCTCAGGCCGATGCGCTCGACGATGTCCTGAGACTCACCCGCCGCGAGTTGACGGCGGCCGTGTTCATCGACGCGCCCGACGAGATCGTCGTGGAGCGAATCGCCGGTCGTGCCGACGGTCGTGACGACGACGATCGCGCCACCGTGCGCCGGCGGCTCGAGCAGTATCACCGCAACACGGCGCCCGTGATCGACCACTACGCGCGCTTGGGCCTCCTGCACCGCGTCGACGCCTCGCGACCGGTCGCAGAGGTTTATGACGAGGCGCGCGCTCTGCTGTTGAGCCTCTCGTAAAGAGGCGTGGCAGCCTTCGCGGATGGCCTCCGAGCAGCTGCTGGTCAACTTCTTCTACGCCTACCCGGTCGGGCACGCGGTCGAGGCGCTTCACCGCTGCCGCGGGTATCACGCGGCGGACGCGAGCCTCGAGATCTCCCTCGTGCTGAACGCCGAGTCGCCGGTCCGGCTGGCGGACTTCTGCCCGTTCATCGCCTCCGCGTACGCCATCGAGCATCCGTTCGTCGAGCCGTGCGCCGACTCGTTGTCGCGCTTGGCGGACGTCCCGCGCCAGTGGGATTGGATCCTCGACGATCCCCGACGCACGCAGGCACTCCAGCTCCGCACATTCCCGGGGATGCGGGACTTCTATACGGCGAGCGACGATCATTTCGTCGCCGGCCGCGGACGGTCCGTCGTCGGCGCCGAGCCACCTCGATACCTCCGCCATCAACAGCTGCGATTCGAGCTTCCCGACCCGGCCCGCGCCGCGGCTCGCCGTCGCGTGCAGGGCCCCGGCCCCTGGATCGCGATCATGCCCGCCGGATCAGGAGAGCCCGACCTGTACCCCTCCGCCGCATCGTGGTGCTCGATCCTGGACATGCTCTGCGAGGTCCTGCCCGCCGCCCGGTTCGCCCTCGTCGGCAAGCTCGGAGGCAACCACGTCAGCAGCCGGAGCTCGATCGACGCGGACGAGCTGACGCGGCTGCTCGCCCACCGGGCGCGGCCGCTGGACTGCTTCGACCTCGATCTCGCCGAGCAGCTCGCCGTCGCCGAGGCGTGCGACCTGTTCGTGTCACCCCATACAGGTTTCGCGTTCGCGGCGCTCGCCGTCGGCACGCCGTGGCTCACGATCTCCGGTGGCCGCTGGTTCGAGTACTTCTTCAACCGCGTGCCGTTCCGCTCGATCATCCCGGACACGGAACGCTATCCGTGCTTCACGCAGTTCGGTCCGCTTACCGTGATCGACGACGGGCCGGACGGGCCCCGCATCCCGAGCATGTCCCGCGCGCGGATCTCCGACGACCTCGACGCCATCGCGGCCGCGGCCGTCGAGCTGGTCGAGGAACGCGTCACGTACGAGCGCGCGCTCTCGGACTACTTCACCGATCTGCTGCGGGCGCACCGGGGCGACGCCTCGACGATCTGGTCGATCGACGACGTTCACACTGACTACGTCGGCGCCCGGAAGAAAATTTAACTGAAGTCACTTGCGTTAGCTGTCGATCTTGCTAACATGCTAACTGGAAGCGCGGATCAGACTCGAAAGGACCACCCCATGCCCGCATCGCAGACGAAGACCAATCCCATCACCGAGAGCATCGAGACCGCCGCCGAGCGTGCCGCCGAGCTCAACGAGAAGGCTGTGGAGAACGGCAAGAAGGCCGGCGCCGCCTACCTCGACTCGTACGAGAAGGCCGTTGTCCAGCTCGCCGATGGCTACGAGAAGGCCGCCCAGGCGACCAAGATCGACTGGCTGTCGACCGTCGCCGCGACGCAGGCCGACTTCACCCGCGAGGTCACGAAGGCGTACACGAACGCCGCTCGCGAGCTCGTCGCGCGCTAGACCGCACCCTCCCCGGTGGGACCCACAGAGCCGCGGCGTTTTCGCCGCGGCTCTGTCACGTTCAGGCCCGGCTCGTTACGAAGGACTCATAAATCTCGATCAGCGCCTTGCGCTGGCTCGCCGTCAGTGCCTTGTCCGCCTTGATCGCGGCGACCACGGCGGGTTCCTCGTCGGCCTCCTCGGTGCTGCGCGCCTTGTGCTGGCGGAGCGTCTCGGCCGACATCTCGAGGTTCTCGGCGATGGCCTCGAGCACCCGTTCGGAGGGGTCCCGCAGCCCGCGCTCGATCTGGGACAGGTACGGGTTGGAGATGCCGACCAGGTCCGCGAGCTGACGCATCGTGAGCTCGTGCAACTCCCGCTGACGGCGGACGTACTCGCCGAACGTGGACTCGGTTTCTTCGGTCACGGCACCAGTCTACGGCCATCCCCGGAAGCGTGAGCAACCCGGTACTTACTCGACTTCACTTCAGTATGCGATACTTCCCGGCGTTGAGCACGAGAAAGGAACCCGATGGGCTGGGACTTCGCCACTGATCCCGAGTTCGAGAGCAAGCTCGAGTGGATGCGCGCGTTCGTCCGCGAGGAGGTCCGGCCGATCGAGGCCGTCGAGGACCGTGTCACGCAGGTCGAGCTCGATCGCATCAACGCCCCGCTCCAGGACGCGGTAAAGGAGCAAGGGCTGTGGGCTGCCCATCTGCCGCCGTCCCTCGGCGGGCAGGGGTTCGGCCAGGTGAAGCTCGGCCTCATGAACGAGATCCTTGGCACGTCGATCTACGCCCCGCCCGTCTTCGGCTGCCAGGCGCCCGACTCCGGGAACAGCGAGATCCTCGCACTCGCCGGTACCACCGAGCAAAAGCGACGCTGGCTCGATCCACTGCTCGCCGGCGAGATTCGGTCCGCGTTCTCGATGACCGAGCCCGCCACACCCGGTTCGGATCCGACGCAGCTCGCGACGCGCGCCGTACGCGACGGGGACGGCTACGTCCTCGACGGGCACAAGTGGTTCACCTCGAACGGGTCGATCGCCGACTTCCTCATCGTCATGGCCGTCACGGACCCGGATGCTTCGCCACACCGGCGAGCCTCGATGTTCATCGTCCCGGTCGACGCCTCCGGGGTGACGATCGTGCGCGACGTGCCCACGATGGAGCACCCGCAGCCTCGATTCGGCGTCTTGGGCGGTCACGCGGAGATCCTCTACGAGGGCGTCCGCCTCGGCCCCGACGCCTTGCTCGGCGATGAAGGCGACGGCTTCCTCATCGCCCAGAAGCGGCTCGTGCCCGGCAGGATCCACCACTGCATGCGGTGGCTTGGCATGGCGCGCCGGGCGTACGACGCGATGTGCGAGCGCGCGCTCTACCGGCCCGTCAAGAACGGGCTGCTGCGCGACACCCAGACCGTGCAGGCGTGGATCGCCGACTCCGCGGCAGAGATGCAGGCCGCCCGCCTGATGACGCTCCACGCCGCCTGGCGCATCGACCGGGAGGGCTCGAGTGCCGCACGCACCGACGTGTCGATGATCAAGTTCTTCGGCGCGAAGGTCCTGCACGACGTCGTCGACCGGGCGGTGCAGATCCATGGCGCGCTCGGCTACTCGGGCGACATGCCGCTCGAGATGCTGTACCGGTTCGCACGGCACGCGCGCTTCGTCGACGGCGCCGACGAGGTGCACCGCGAGATGGTGGCGCGCCACGCGCTGCGGAACTACAGCGTTCCGGAGGGCGACGTGCCGAGCGAGCATATCCCGACGCGCCGCGAGGCCGCACTGCGCAAGTTCGCCGGCGTCCTGGCGCCCGAACCGGTTGCCAATGCCGGTCACCCAGTGTAGCCTTTATCTAATATGAATTCAGGTCAGGAGAGCCGTCGCGGGCGAAGTAAACGCCAGGAGATCCTCAACGCGGCCACGGGGCGCTTCGGCCGGGACGGGTACGAGCACACGAAATGGGCCGACATCGCGCGCGACGTCGGGGTCGGGCCTACCGCGCTCTATCACTACTTCGAGTCCAAGCAGCACTGCCTGTACGAGATCATGGACGACGCGATCGAGGACTTCCGCACGCGCTTCGTGACGATCACCGCGGACGAACGGGATCCGGCCCGCGCGCTGGAGGCGGTGCTGCGGAGCTGCTTCGAGCTCTCCGAGCAGGAGGTGCTGCGCAACCGCGTGCTCGTCGCCGAGCAGGGGCTGCTCTCGACGCCCAGCACGTCGCAGCGCGAAGAGAAGGCGCGGCAGGCGGCTCGCGCCCGCATACGTGAGCTGGAGTTCGCGTGGGCGAGCTTCCTTGCCGCCGGGATGCGCGAGGGGGCAATCCCGGACACCGATCCGCGCCTGCTGACCCGGGCGGTGCTCGGTCTCTACAACAGCATCTGGAACTGGTACCGCCCACACGGGATCGTCGCGCTCACCGACGTGGCCGAGTACTTCACACAGCTCACCCTGACGATGGTCGGTGTGGCTCCGGGCGCGGCCGAGCGGAAGCGCGCGGCGGCGTGACCGCCTTCGCTCCGGTCGCCGACGAGCTCATCGGCGGCACCGCCGCCGAGCCGGTGCTGATCGGCTCGCAGTGCCGGCAGTGCAACACCGTCACGTTTCCGCGCCAGGACGCCTGCCCCCGCTGCACGGCCACCGACGTGAGCCGGCGTGAGCTCGCGCGCGAGGGGACGCTGTGGACCTGGACCGTGCAGCGCTTCCGCCCCAAGTCCCCGCCGTATGCGGGCGACGAGGGTCAGCAGTTCGAGCCGTACGGCGTCGGCTACGTCGAGCTGCCCGGCGAGGTGCGCGTCGAGGCGCGGCTGACGGAGTCCGATCCGGCGCGTCTGCGGATCGGGATGCCGATGGAGCTGACGCTCATCCCGGCGCCGGGGCAGGTGGAGGCGGTGACTTTCGCGTTCCGCCCCGTGGAGGAGGCATGAGCGAGGACGTTGCGGTCGTCGGCCTCGGCATCCATCCGTTCGGCCGCCACCCGGGAGTGTCCGGACTCGAGATGGCTGCGCGCGCCGCCCGCGCCGCGCTCGCAGATGCCGGCATCGGCTGGGAGCAGGTGGACTTCGCCGCCGGCGGCTCCGACGCCGCCGGCAACGCCGACACGACAGTGTCGGTGCTCGGCCTGACCGGCGTGCCGTTCATCAACGTCAAGAACGGCTGCGCGACCGGCGGGTCGGCACTGACGACCGCACACGCCATGCTGGCGGCGGGGAGTGCGGAGACCGCCCTCGTCGTCGGTTTCGACAAGCATCCGCCGGGTGCGTTTAACCCGCTGCCGGAGGAGTGGGGGATCGGCTCGTGGTACGGCGAGACCGGGCTGATGCTCACGACGCAGTTCTTCGCGATGAAGATCCAGCGCTACATGGCCGAGCACGGGATCAGCGAGTCCACGCTCGCGAAGGTCGCGGAGAAGGCGTTCGAGAACGGCAGCCGCAATCCCAACGCCTGGCGCCGGCAGGCCCTCTCGGAGGCCGAGGTGCTCGCGTCGAAGATGGTCAACGACCCGCTGCGGCAGTACATGTTCTGCTCGCCGGGGGAGGGCGCCGTCGCGCTCGTGCTGGCCCGCGGAAGCCGGATCCGCGAGCTGGGCTCCAAGCCCGTGCTGCTCCGGTCCGTCGCCTTCCGGACACGCCGCTTCGGCTCCTTCGAGGTCTTCAGCCCGTCGATCCCGGTCGAGAGCGCGCCGTCCCCGACCGCAGAGGCGGCCGCGGCGGCCTTCGAGCAGGCGGGGGTCGGCCCCGAGGACGTCGACATCGCCCAGCTCCAGGACACCGAGTCGGGCGCCGAGGTCATGCACCTCGCCGAGACTGGGCTGTGCCGGGACGGCGAGCAGGAGACACTGATCCAGAGCGGCGCCACGCGGATCGGTGGCCGGCTGCCCGTCAACACCGACGGCGGCTGCCTCGCGTGTGGCGAGCCGATCGGCGCATCCGGCCTCAGGCAGGTGCACGAGATCGCGCTCCAGCTCCGCGGTGAGGCCGGGTCGCGGCAGATCCCGGGTCGTGCGCGCGTGGGATTCACGCAGGTCTACGGGGCACCCGGAGTGAGCGCGTGCACCGTCCTCAGCGCGTGAGCACCCTCGCAGCGCTGCTCGACCGCGGCCGCGGCGCTCACCCCGAGCGGACGGCACTCGTGTTCGGCGGCGAGCAGCGCACGCATACGGCGCTGCACGACCGCGCCGCGCGGCTCGGCGCGGCGCTCGCCGCCGGTGGTGTGCCGCGCGGCGGCCGCGTCGCACTCCTGCTGCACAACGGGCTCGAGTTCGTCGAGGCGCTGGTCGCGTGCCATCGCATCGGTGCGTGCGCCATCCCGATCAACTTCCGGCTGACCTCCGACGAGGTCACCTACATCCTCGAAGACTCAGGCGCGACAGCGCTGATCGCCGGCGTCCGGCCCGCCGGGCTGCCGCGCCTGCCGTTCGAGCTCGACACCGGTCCCGCGTACGAGGCGGCGATCGCGCGCAGTGATGCCGCGCCGCAGGCCGATCTGCGCGAGGACGACCCCGCACTGCTCTGCTACACGTCCGGCACGACCGGACGCCCGAAGGGCGCCATCCTCAGCCACGGCAACCTCGTGGCGGCGACGCTGAGCTGGATCCATGAGATGGGGGCGGGGCCGGACGACGTGTGGCTCTCCGGGCAGCCGCTGTTCCACATCGGTGGCATCAACGGGCTGTTGCCGTTCCTCGCGCTCGGCGGGACCAGCATCGTGCTGCCGACGACCGGCTTCGACCCCGCGGCTGCGGTGCGGCTGATCGAGCGGCACGCCGTGACGATGTGCATCTTCGTGCCGACGCAATGGGATCTGGTCTGCGCCCGGGCGGCGGACATGGACAGGCGGCGTCTGCGAGTCGCGATGTGGGGCGCCTCTCCGGCGACCCGCGAGACGCTCGAGCTGATGGCCCGGACCTTCCCCGGCGCCGACATCGTGAGTGCGTACGGCCAGACCGAGATGTCCGGCGCCACGACGCTCCTCAAGGGCCCCGACGCCACACGGAAGCGGGGCTCCGTCGGGCTCCCGATGATCGACGTCGAGCTGCGGCTGGTCGACGACCGGGTCGGGGACGTCCAGTCCGGCGAGGTCGGCGAGATCGTCTACCGCGGACCCATGGTCATGAAGGGCTACCTCGGTCTGCCCGACGCCACGGGCGAGGCGTTCGCCGGCGGCTGGTTCCACAGCGGGGACCTGGCGACGCGGGACGAGGAGGGCTACCTGTGGCTGGTCGACCGTAAGAAGGACATGATCGTCAGCGGCGGGGAGAACGTGTACCCGGCTGAGATCGAGCGTGTGCTGCGTGATCATCCCGCCGTCGCCGACGTGGCCGTGATCGGCGTTCCGCACCCGCGCTGGGTCGAGACGCCGGCCGCGGTCGTGGTGCCCGTGGACGGCTGCGTGCCGGAGGAGTCGGAGCTGGTCGCGCATTGCCGCGAGCGCCTGGCGGGCTACAAGAAGCCGACGGCGTTCTACTTCGTCGACGCGCTGCCGCGGAACGCGGCGGGCAAGGTCGCCAAACACGAGCTGCGTGCTCGTTACTCTCGCATCTGAACTGAAGTCATGTCATAATGTACGTCCGGGCCTGGGCGTGATCGCCGGTTCCGGCGCCACCGCGGGGGCGGTTCTCCTCTCCTCCTACCTCCGCACACGTCCAGGCCCGTCCTCGCCCACTAGGCTGCCGCTCATGTCCGACCGTGCCGCCATCGTCACCGGAGCCAGCCGTGGGATCGGGCTCGCGCTGGCCGAGACCCTCGCCGCCGAGGGCTACGACCTGACCATCAGTGCCCGCAAGCCCGACACTCTCGAAGCGGCCGCCGAGCGGCTGCGGGCCGGCGGGCGCACGGTGGAGGCCGTGCCGGCGAACCTCGCGGACGCCGAGGCGATCACGGCCGTCGTGGCCCGGCACCGGGAGCGGTTCGGGCGCCTTGACGTCCTGGTCAACAACGCGGGGGTCGGGATCGGTGCGACCGCCACGGACCACCAGGCCAAGCACGTCGACCTGCAGCTCGCCGTGAACGTGCGCGCAATCGTCCTGCTCTACCGCGAGGCGATCGAGATGCTGCGCGCGGCCGCCGGCGAGCACGGCAGCGCGCTCGTCGTCAACCTCGCCTCGCTTGCCGGCAAGTCGCCGCAGCCCTGGCTGTCGGTGTACTCGGCGACCAAGGCGGCGGTTGTCGGCTACACGCGCGCGATGAACAAGGAGCTCAATGCCGACGGCATCAAGTCCGTCGCGCTGTGTCCCGGCTTCGTCGACACGGACATGAGCGAGTTCATTCGGGGCACGGTCCCGGCCGAGGAGATGCTGACGACCGGCGACATCGCCGAGGCGCTGCGGTTCCTGCTGCGCCTCTCGCGCTATTGCGTGGTCCCTGAGATCGTCTTCCAACGCCCGGGCGAGGCGATCTAGCGCCAGCCGTCGTCAAGCGTCTCGTAGGCCAGTCGCGCGCCGGTCGCCCAGCCGGAGAGCTCGACGAGCGCTTCCGTCAGGCGGGCAGGAAGTCCGCGATCAGGATGCGGCCCGAGGCTCGAGTCAGGGGCGAAGGCGATGTCGAGCCGCTCGATCTCATGGAGGGCCTGCGGCGAAGGGAACTGGTCAGCCAGCTGCTCCGGGGTCGCGAGCCGTTTCAGCTTCGCGAGCGCGACGGCTCGTTCCCTGAGCGTCACGTAGGCCTCAAGCGGCTCGTCCTCGCGACCACCGCGCTCGGCCGCCTCCGCACTCTGCTCGGCGATCGACCGCAGTTCGGAGACGACGCTCTCGTATGTCACAGGGAAGATGGTGACGCACGAGCGAGCTCAGGCGTCGGCCGCGCTGAGTTCTTCGAACGTCGCCTGAGCGTCCTGTATCGCGTCGATGGCGGAATCGAGGTCGCCGGCGGCGGCGAAGTCGCTCGTCCAGGTCAGATGACGCTCGAGCGCCGCGGCGAGCAGCGGATAGCGCTTGCGCAGGCTCACCGCTCCGAGCCGCAACGCAGGAGCGACAGCGCGACCAGGCGGCGCTGAGAGACCGGGCCTTCGGTGGCCGCGGACTCGCGCAGGGCGAGCTCGGCGATCGTGACGGGAGCGAGCATCGTCATCACCACGCGTGGGCGTCGGCCGCATAGGCGACCGGTTGTGGGGCGCCGGAAAGGCTGGGGTAGGCGGATGTAGCGGCGGCCTGGATGGGGATCTCGCGCACCACGGGGAGGGTGTAGGCGTGAGAGGCGATCGGGTCCTTGCGGGTGAAGGTCATGTAGGGCTCCTTGGTTACCAAACTGAAGTCACTTCAGTCTTACACCGATCGACTTCGCTGTCAAGCGAGAATCGCGAAGAACTTCCCGGGGCATCGGGCTGACATGACTTCGTTTAGCATTAGCGCCGTGGTCACGTCGGCTGCCAGCCTCCGCCAGGCCCTCGAGCGAGAACGCGCGCGGATCGCCGGCGAGCGCGAGGCGTCGTTCACGACGCTCTCGGGCGAGCCGATCCTGCCGTTGTACGGGCCCGAGGACGTCGGCCCGTTCGAGGACCGGATCGGACGCCCCGGGCAGTACCCGTACACGCGTGGCGTCTACGAGAGCATGTACCGCGGGCGGCTGTGGACGATGCGCCAGTTCGCCGGCTTCGGCACCGCCGAGGAGACCAACGCGCGATTCCGTTACCTGCTCGAGCACGGGCAGACAGGGCTCTCGACCGCCTTCGACATGCCGAGCCTGATGGGCCATGACTCCGACCATCCGCGCAGCCTCGGCGAGGTCGGCCGCGAAGGCGTCGCCGTGGACACGCTCGACGACATGCAGACGCTATTCGGCGGCATCGACCTCGGCGAGGTCAGCGTGTCGATGACCATCAACGCCCCCGCCGCGATCATGATGGCCTTCTACGTCGTCGGGGCGGAGGAGAACGGCGTCCCGTGCGACCGGCTCTCCGGCACGGTTCAGGCGGACATCCTCAAGGAGTACATCGCCCAGAAGGAGTGGTGCTTCCCGGTCGACCCGGCGATGCGCCTGCTCGGCGACATGATGCAGTGGTGCACGGAGCACATGCCGCGGTGGCACCCGGTCTCCATCTCCGGCTACCACATCCGCGAGGCCGGCTCGACCGCCGCCCAGGAGCTCGCCTTCACGCTCAAGAACGGGCTCACGTACGTGGAAGAGCAGATCGGGCGCGGCATGGACGTGGACGATTTCGCCCCGCGCCTGAGCTTCTTCTTCAACGCGCAGATCGACTTCTTCGAGGAGATCGCCAAGTACCGCGCCGCCCGCCGCATCTGGGCGCGCGAGCTGCGCGAGACCTACGGCGCGCGCAACCCGCGGTCGTGGCTGATGCGCTTCCACACGCAGACGGCCGGCGTCTCCCTGACCGCCCAGCAGCCGCTCAACAACATCGCCCGCACGGCGATCGAGGCACTCGCCGGGGTGCTCGGCGGCACCCAGTCCCTGCACACGAACTCGCACGACGAGGCGCTTGCACTGCCGAGCGAGGAGGCCGTGCGCGTCGCCCTGCGCACCCAGCAGATCATCGCCCATGAAACCGGCGTGACCAACACCGTCGACCCGCTCGGCGGGTCCTACTTCGTCGAGGCGCTCACCGACGAGATGGAGGTGCGGGCGTACGCCTATTTCGGCAAGGTCGACGAGCTCGGCGGCATGGTCGAGGCCGTCAAGCGAGGCTTCCCGCAGCGCGAGATCGCCGACGCCGCGTACGTGCTCCAGACCGAGTACGACGCCGGCGAGCGCAAGCTCGTGGGCGTGAACTCGTTCACCGAGGGCGCCGACGACGAGCTGGAGATCCTGCGCATCGACCCGGCGCTCGAGCGCAAGCAGGTCGGCCGCGTCCAGGCCGTGCGCGCCCGTCGGGACGGCGCGGCGGTCGAGGGCGCGCTGGTGCGCGTGCGCGAGCAGGCCGCGACCGGCGCCAACCTGATGCCGTCGCTGCTCGACGCCGCCCGCGCCCATGCGAGCGAGGGCGAGATCGTCGAGGCGCTCCAGGAGGTGTGGGGCAGCTACACCGAGACGCCCGTGTTCTAGGCGGTGACGAGTCCGCCGTTCGGGCTGAGCACGGCGCCGACGAAATAACCGGCGTCGTCGGAGGCCAGGAACGCGACGGTCGCGGCGATCTCGTCCGGATCGGCGAGCCGGCCGGCCGGCGTCGAGGCCGCGATCGCGGCACGCTCCTCGCTGATCTCGCCCTGCAGCGTGGTGGTCCCGACGTGCCCGGGCGCGACGGCGTTGACGCGGATGCCCTGGACGATCAGCTCCTTGCCCGCCGACTTGGTGAAGCCCAGGATCGCGGCCTTGGCCGACGAGTAGTGCGGGTGGCCCGTGCAGCCCTCCAGCCCGCAGACCGACGACATGTTCACCACGGCCCCGCGCCCTCGCGGGGCCATCGCGCGCGCGGCGGCGCGGGTGCAATAGAAGGTCCCGTCGAGGTGGATCGCGTGCATGCGCCGCCACTCGTCGTCCTCCAGTCGGACGAGGGCGTCGAGCGGCGTCTTGACGGCGCCGTTCACCACCTCGGCGCGCTGCTTGGCGATCAGCGGCTTGACGCGGCGCAGGTGCTCCATGCCGATCGCGCCCGCGTTGTTGACGAGGATCTCGACCGGTCCGAGCTCCTCCTCGATCCGCGCGAACGTGGCGTCGACGGCGGCGCTGTCGCTCACGTCGCAGACGAGCGCGATGCCGTCGCCGCCTGCGAGCTCGAGGGTCTTCTCGGCCGTCTCGAGCCGGATGTCGAGCACGGCCACGCGCGCGCCGTCGGCGGCGAGCCGCAGCACGATCGAGCGCCCGATACCCGCCCCGCCGCCGGTGACCACCGCCACTCTGCCTTGCAGGTTCATGTCGTTCTCCTCGCTCGTCAGGGAATGGCGACGACGCGCCCACGCACGTCGCCGGCCTCGAGCCGCTCGTAGGCGGCGGGGACGTCGTCCAGCGCGACGCGCTCGACCGCGATCTGCAGCACGCCGGCGCGGGCCAGGTCGACGACCTCGGCCAGCTCGGCCCGCGTGCCCCAGTTCGAGAACACGACGGGCGTCTCGAACGGGATCACGCCGAAACGGAAGGGCAGCGTGCCGCCGCCGACGCCGATGATCGAGACATGGCCGCCCGGCGCGATCGAAGCGGCGGCCAGCGCGAGCGTGGAGTCGACGCCGACGCAGTCGACCACGAGACCGGCCCCGCCGCCCGCGGCGCGCCGCACGTCGTCGGCGGTCAGCCCGTCCGCCTGCAGGGCGGCGTGGGCGCCGGCGGCGAGCGCCACGTCGAGCGCCTCCTGCCGGCGGTCGACCGCGACGACGCGGCAGCCACTCAGCGCCCGCAGCAGCTGGACGGCGACGTGGCCGAGGCCTCCGACGCCGATCACCACCGCGGAGGAGCCGGGTCGCAGGTCGCGCAGCGCGCGCTTGACCGCGTGGTAGGGCGTCAGCGCCGCGTCGGCGAGCGGCGCGGTGGCCGCCGGGTCAAGGTCGCCGATCGGGACCGCGACGCGCGGAGAGGGGAGGACGACGTACTCGGCGAGGCCGCCGTTGCGCCCAATCCCGCAGCCGGTGCCGCGCCGCAGGTCCTTGCGCTCGCACAGGTGCTCCTCGCCGAGGCTGCAGTGCGGGCACAGGCCACAGCCCCACGGGCCGTACACGAGCACCGTGTCGCCGACCTCAAGGCCCTCGGCGCCATCGCCGAGCTCGTCGACGGTCCCGACGACCTCGTGACCGAGCGTGAACGGCAGCGAGTACGGCACCGTCCCCTCCGGCCAGTGCATCAGATGCAGGTCCGAGTGGCAGAGGCCGGCCGCGCGCACGCGCAGTCGGACCTCACCGGCGCCGGGTACCGGCTTCGGGACGTCGCGGACCTCCGCGGGCTGCTGCCAGGAGACGAGTTGGACGGCACGCATCGAACTGAATTCACCTTAACGTTGGACCACATAGCCGACCGCCTCACGGTCCCAGACGCCCGGAGCCTCGGCGCCGGCCGCCTTCAGCTCCTGCTTGAGCACGCGCTGCGCGTGCGACCGTGGCAGGGCGTCCATGAAGCGGACGTAGCGCGGCACGGCGAAGTGGGGCATCTTGCCGGTGCAGTAGTCGAGCAGTTGCTCGGCGGTGATCTCGGACTCGGGGCGGCGCACCGCGGCCACCATGACCTCCTGCCCGCCGAGCTCGGACGACACGCCGTAGACCGCGGCCTCCAAGAGCTCGGGGTGGTCGGCGAGCACGCGCTCGACCTCCCAGGCGGAGACGTTCTCGCCACGCCGGCGGATCGAGTCGGTGCCGCGGGCGACGAACCAGAAGAAGCCGTCCTCGTCGCGGTAGGCGTTGTCGCCGGTGTGGAACCACAGGTTGCGCATCGACGCGAGTGTTGCGGCCTCGTTGCCCCAGTAGCGCTCCATCATCACGAACGGGCGCTTCGGCCGGACCACGATCTCGCCGGTGACGCCCGGGGCAACCTCGACGTCGTCCTCGTCGACCACCTTCGCCTCGTACCACGGTGTCGGCAGCCCGGCGGCGCCCGCCCGGCGCTTGTCCCAGCTCACGGCGATCGTCGGCCCCGTCTCGGTCATGCCGTACGCGTCGAGCACGGCGAGGTCGAACCGCTGCTCGAACTCCTCGACGAGCTCGGTCGAGGCGGCCGCGCCGACGACCACCCGCACGCTGTTCCCGCGGTCGGCGTCGTTCGCGGGCTGCTTGAGCAGGATCCGCAGCATCTCGCCCTGGCCGTTGAACGCGGTGACGCCCTCACGGCGGCAGATGTCCCAGAAGCGGCTGGCGGAGAACTTCCGGTTGATCACGCAGCGCGCGCCCGAGACCATCGCCGCCAGCACGGTCATGTACTTGGCGTTGGCGTGGAAGAGCGGGAAGACCGAGAACAGCACGTCGTCCTCGGTGTAGCGGACGATGTCGGCGACGCCCTGGGCCAGGTTGAGGTTGTGGTTGTGGGGGAGCACGACGCCCTTCGGCGGGCCAGTCGTGCCGCCGGTGAAGAGGATCGAGGCAGGGTCGCTCGGCCTGAGTTCGACCGGCTCGGCCGCGGGGTGCTCGAGGAGCTCGGCGAAGTCGCTCGTGGGCTTGTCGAGCGCCGGCGCGCCGCCGGTGACGACCACGTGCTGGAGGGTCTCGACCACGCCGATCTGGCCGGCGATGTGCTCCACGTGCTCCTCGTCGACCACAAGCAGGCGCGCGCCGGTGGTCTCGAGGATGTAGGCGATGCCTGGCCCTCGGGCCGCGTCGTGGATCGGCACCTCGATGGCGCCGGCCCCGAGGATGCCGAACCACGCGTACAGGAACTCCGGGCGGGTCGGCATCATCACCGCGACGCGGTCGCCGCGGCCGATGCCGAGCGCCTGCAGCCCGGCCGTGAAGCGCGCCGCGCGGTCCGCCAGCTGCTCGTAGCTCACCGGCTCGTCGTTGACGAGCGCGAGCAGGCGGGCGCCGTAGCGCTCGGCCTGCGTGTGGGCCAGCGTCGCAATGTTCACTGCGTCTCTCCTCCGCAGAATTTGATACGATTTCAGTTCAGTAACCGTACCAGCTAGACGAGGACGCCGCAATGCCCCTGCCGGTCCCGCAGATCACCGACGACAATGCAGCGTTCTGGACCGGAGGACGGCAGGGCGAGCTCCTCATCACCCGCTGCACGAGCTGTGGCTACTACCTGCACCCGCCGTCGCCGCGCTGCCCGAAGTGCCTCAGCGACGCGGTCGCGCCGAGCGCGGTGAGCGGCCGCGGGACGGTCTACAGCTACACGATCAACCGCCAAGCGTGGGTCCCCGGCCTCGAGGTGCCGTTCGTGCTCGCCATCGTCGAACTCGACGAGCAGCCCGGCCTGCGCCTGATGACGAACCTCGTCGAGTGCCTCCCCGAGGAGGCGGCGATCGGCATGCCGGTCGAGGTCGCCTTCGTGGAGCGCGGCGAGGCATTCGTCCCGGTCTTCCACAAGGTCGCGCCATGAGCGAGCGCTTCGAGGACCGCTGCATCGTCTCCGGCATCGGCCAGTCCGACGTCGGCCGGCGCCTGACCAAGAGCGTCATGGAGCTCACCCTCGATGCCGTCCTGGAGGCGATCGAGGACGCCGGGCTGCAGCCCGCGGACGTCGACGGCGTCGTCTCGTGGCCGGGTGCCGTCACCCGCAACGACAGCCTCGCCCCGAGCGGCCCGGGGGGCTCAGGCCCCGGCCCACACGCGGTGATCGACGCGCTGCGCCTCCAGCCCACGTGGTACTACGGCGGGCCGGAGACGCCCGGCATGTTCGCCGCGGTCATCCACGCCTGCATGGCCGTGGCCTCCGGACTGTGCCGGCACGTGGTCGTCTACCGGGCCCTCAACGAGGCGACGGCCTGGCGGACGGTGACGGACCGGGTCTCCACCGACGCCGCGGGCGTCACCGGCCCTATGCAGTGGATGCTGCCGTTCGGCGCCTTCTCCGGCCCCACGTGGATGGGCATGTGGGCGACGCGCCACATGTACGAGTTCGGCACGACGCGCGAGCAGATCGCGGCCGTCGCCCTCAACGCGCGGCGCAACGCCCAGCGCAACCCGAAGGCCGTCATGCAAGGCGACCTGACGATGGACGACTACCTCTCGTCCAAGATGATCAGCGATCCGCTGTGCCTGTTCGACTGCGACATCGCGGTCGACGGCGTAACGGTCCTCGTGGTCTCCACGGCGGACTACGCGCCGGACGTCCCGACCACGCCGATCCGTTTCGAGGCGGTCGGCAGCGCCCTGCGTGGTCGTGCCTCCTGGGACCAGTGGGAGGACATGACGCAGACCGCCGCGGCGAGCGCCGGCGAGCACCTGTGGTCGCGGACCGACCTCAAGCCGGCGGACGTCGACGTGGCGAACCTCTACGACGGCTTCAGCATCCTCACGCTCTTCTGGCTGGAAGGCATGCAGTTCTGCGGCAAGGGCGAGAGCGGCCCGTTCGTCGAGGGCGGCAAGCGCATCGCGCTCGACGGCGAGCTGCCGCTCGCCACCAGCGGCGGCCAGCTCTCTGCCGGCCGGCTGCATGGGTTCGGGCACCTCCACGAGGCGTGCCTGCAGCTGCGCGGCCAGGCGGGAGACCGCCAGGTCAAGGACGCGAAGGTCGCGGCCACGTCGGCGGGCGCGGGCCCGCTTGCGTCCTGTCTGCTGCTGAGGACGGACTCATGAAGTCGCGCCAGGTCCAGCTCGTCGAGTACCCCGACGGGCCCGTTGAGCCCTCGCACTTCCGCGTGGCGGACGTGGACCTGCCCGAGCCGGCTGACGGCGAGGTGCTCGTCCGCAACACGTACACGTCGGTCGACCCCGGCATGCGCCTGCGCCTGCGTCAGAGCGGCCCCGCCGGCTACTTCAACTCTTTCCCGCTCAACGCCGCGATGGACGAGATCTTCACCGTCGGCGAGGTCGTCGAGTCACGCGCCGAAGGCTTCGCGCCCGGCGACGCCGTCTCGCACGCCCACGGGTGGCGCGACTACGCGGTCGTCACCGCCGGCGCGCCGGCATTGGGCGGCGTCGGGACGCTGCGGCGCCTCGACACGTCGATCGCCGCGCCCGAGAAGTTCCTCGGGCCGGTCGGCAACATGGCGCTCACCGCCTACGTCGGCCTCGTCGACGCCGCGCAGCTGCGCGAGGGCGACGTCGTCTGGATCTCAGCGGCTGCCGGCGCGGTGGGCAGCCTGGCCGCGCAGATCGCCAAGCAGCGCGGCCACACGGTCATCGGCAGCGCCGGGTCACCGGACAAGGTCCGCCACCTGCTCGACGAGCTCGGGCTCGACGCGGCGTTCGACTACCACGACGGCCCGCTCGTGGATCGCCTGCGCGAGGCCGCTCCCGACGGCATCGACGTCTACTTCGACAACGTCGGCGGCGACCACCTGCAGGCGGCGCTCACCGTGCTGCGCCCGTGGGGCCGCGTGGCGATGTGCGGGGCGCTGTCGGAGTACGAGAGCCCGGAGCCGCAGCCGGGCCCGACGAACCTGTTCCAGATAGTCGCCAACAACCTGACGGTGCGCGGCTTCCGGGCCAGCGCCTACCTTCACCGCCAGCCGGAGGCCACGCGCGAGCTCGGCGGCTGGCTCAAGGAGGGCCGCCTCGTCTACCGAGAGACGATCGTCGAGGGTCTCGAGCGCGCGCCCGAGGCGCTCGTCCGCATGCTCACCGGCGACACGACCGGCAAGACGCTCGTCAAGGTCGCGGACCCGCAGGTCTAGACGGCCTGAGGCCGGCGAGCCAGCGCGTGGGCGACCGCGGCCCGGCCCGCGCGCCGACCGGACACCGCCGCCCAGCCGAGCCCGCCGCCGTAGACGTCCTCGAAGACGTTGCCGGCGTCGGCGCCCGCGGCGAAGACGCCCTCGAGCCGTTCGCCCACGACGCGCATGTCCGAGGTCACCTGGAGGCCGCCCATCGTGTACGTGATGCCCGAGACGCAGGCGATCGCCCGCAGCGGCGCATCCACGATCGGCGCGTGATCGCGACGACGCGGCGGGTCGAGCTCGCCGATGGGGTCGGTCGTCCCGTTGAACGTGCGGAGCGTGTCGGCCATGTTCGCCGCGGGCACGCCGAACTCGGCCTCCATCGCCCGCGCCAGCTCCTCCGGGGTGCCGGCCTCGACGATCGAGGCGCCGAGCTCGGAGAGCTGCACCATCTTCTCGGGCACGCGCGTGGCCTCGATGCCCGGGATCCCCATCAGGTCCACGTCGATGTGCTCGCGGCGGATCCGCTCGTCGAAGACGACGTAGTAGCGCCCGTGCGGCTGCTGGCAGCCGCGCTCGGCGTTGTGCTCGTCGATGCACCCGACCGACTCGTCGGTGAAACGCAGCCCGAGCTGGTTGACGATCAGGCAGAAGTCGCTGAAGTAGAGCGAGCCGGCGAGGAACTCGAGGCCGTCGTCCCACGTCTTGCCCTCGATATAGGGCAGCGTATGGCCGTAGAACGAGTGCATGCCGTGGCTGATCGGCGCGCCCAGCGGCTGGAGGCTGCGCAGGGCGATCCCGTCGCTCGAGCGATTGCTGCGCACGACCATGGCCTCCGGCCACGGGCTGATGAAGCGCCGCACGAGGTCCTCCGAATTCTGAAAGCCGCCGCCGGTGAAGATCACCGCGCGCGCCCGCGTGCGCGTGCGCGTACCTGCGCGTGTCCACGTCACGCTCCACCCGTCCGCGGCCGGCTCGACCGTGTCGACGCGGGCTTCGACGACGACCTCGGCGCCGACGCGGCGCGCCGCCTCGAGCAGCCGGTCCGCCCACGGGCCGCGGGCGCCGGGGCCGCCGGCTGCCATCAGCCGGCCGCGCCCCATACGGTCCTTGAGGCACGCCACCGGGGGGTCGAGGGGGAGACTGTGGTCCTCGTACCACGACCACGCGTCGTCGAGGTCGTCGACGAGGATGCGCTGCAGCTCGGGGTTGCCGCGTGGGATCCAGTGGCGCGCGAGCTCGTACGAGCCGGGGCCCCAGATGAGGCCGCCGCTGATCGCCATCGAACCGCCGACCGTGCGCTCGCTCTCGAGCACGAGGACGTCGCCACCCGCCTCTGCCGCCGCCAGCGCGGCGGTCAGACCGGCCATGCCGCCGCCGACGACGATCACATCATGGGACTCGCTCACTGTCTCTCTCCTCGCATTCGAACTGAATTCATATCAATTTGATGGTTGGCCGTCAAACGACAAGGAATCGGTATGAACTCAACTTCAACTCAGTCATCTGACGCGCTGGTGTGGGCGATGGTCGCCGACATGTCTCCCTCGGCTCCCGCGCGGCCGCTATCGCCGACGCGACGGGCATCGGCACCGGTACCAGGGTCCTCGACGTCGGCTGCGGTGGTGGCGGCTTCTGCGAGCTGGCGGCCGCGCGCGGCGCCGCCGTGCATGGGGTCGACGCGCTGGCAGACAGGATCGCCGAGGCACGCCGCCGCGTCCCCGCAGGTGACTTCCGCGTCGAGCTCATGGAGCAGCTGCCGTGGCCGGACGGCGCGTTCGACGTGGTCGCCGGCTTCAACGCGTTCCAGTACGCCCTCGACGTCGAGCTCGCGCTGAGCGAGGCCTGCCGGGTCGCCGAGGGCGGTGGGGTGGCGATCTGCAAGTACGGGCGTCCGGCCGACAACGAGTTCTTCGGCTTCCTCACCGCGCTCGAGCCGCACGGCCCGCGGCTGGAGCAGCTCGGTGCGAGCGACGCGGTCGAGCGGGCCATCGGGCGCCTCGGGCTCGACGTGACGAGCACCGGCGGCGTGCCATCGACGATGTCGCTGCGCGACGAGGGCGCGCTGGCGGCGGCCCTGCCGCCGTCCTCGTCCTCGGCGCGCCTCGTCGCCGCCGGCGCGCGCCGTACCGGCAGTCCGACGGCAGCTACCGCTTCGAGAACCGCATGCGGTATTGGGTCATCAGCGCCTACGCCGGAAACTCGAGCGCCGGCGTGCGAGCGACCATGTAGCGGCGCATGCGTCCGTCGCCGTCGAGTTGGGCGACGGCCAGGAAGGTGCCGATGCGTTCGCCGCTGTCGTCGTGGCGGGTCTCGCCCAGCGCGAATTCGACATCGCCGTCCGTGCCGCTCCAGATCACGTGATGGCCCCAGCCCTGCGTGTCACCCGCGTCGGTGAAGCCGCGGAGCTGCTCCACGCCGCCGAGGAACTGGCTCGACTTGCGGTCCGCCCCGGCCGCCCACTGGATCGAGAACTCCACGTCGTCGGCCACCAGCTCGAGCGCGCTGTGCGGGTCGTCGCCATCGAGCCGCTCGAAGTACCGCTCAAAGAACGTCATCGCACCATCCTCGTTCCGGCGTCAGCGGATCGCCATGCCACCGTCGACGCTGAGTACGTGACCCGTCACGAAGCTGCTGCCCGGGCCGAGCAGGTACAGCACGGCGGCGTCGAGCTCGCCGGCGCGGCCGCCGCGTCCCAGCGGTGTGCGCTTGAGCAGGAAGTCCGGGAACTGCTCGGGGTCGTCGCCCAGTTCGGCGGTCATCTCGGACGCGAAGAAGCCGGGGGCCACAGCATTGACTCTGATGGCGTACCGACCCCACTGAGACGCGAGCTCGCGCGTGAGGCCGATGACGCCGGCTTTCGAAGCGACGTAGGCGGCGTCGGGGATCTCGCCGATCGAGCGCAGTCCCATTACGGACGCGATGTTGACGATCGAGCCTCCCCCTCCGCCGTTCGCCCGCATGTGCTCGGCCGCGAGGCAGCTCAGGCCGAAGGGCGCGGTCAGGTTGAGGTCCAGGACGCTCGCGAACTTCTCGGTCGGCGTTCGCAGCGCGGGGGCGGTGGCGCCGGCCCCGGCGTTGTTGACGAGCCCGTCGAGGCGGCCGTGACGCTCGACGACGGTCTCGACGAGCCGCCGGCGATCGTCCTCGTCGGTGACGTCGCACGTCACAGCGTCGGCCCCGGGAATCTGGTCGCGCAGCGACTCGAGGCGATCGGCGCGCCGCGCCGCCATGACCGGACGCGCACCCGCACCCGAAAGCGCGCGCGCCAACTGCTCGCCGAGGCCCGAGCTGGCCCCGGTCACGATGACCACATGGCCGTCGAGTTCCGTCGTCATCCTGCTCCTTATTTGAAGTCAGTTCAGTGTAGCGGAAGTCTCGGTGACAGGCAAGCCGCCGCGGGCAGGTGCGTTGCATGAACCCGTCGGTCGGCCGCCGCTGGCGCTGGTAACGTTTCTGTTGAATTCACCTCGGAAGAAGGAAGAGAGCCCCTTTTGGCACCCCCCGCCACGACTCAGCGGCGCCGGCGCACCTCGTCTCGCAGCAAGCGCGACGCCATCATCGCCACCGCGACCGAATACTTCGGGCGCCATGGCTACGAGCACAGCAAGTGGGCGGACATCGCCGAGGCGGTCGGCATCGGGTCCACAGCGCTCTACCACTACTTCGAGTCCAAGCTCCACTGCCTGTACGAGATCCAGGCGCTCGCCGTGCAGGCGGACCGGGACAAGTTCGATCGCGTGACCGCGGAGCACGACGACTTCGCTGAGGCGCTCAAGGCCGTGCTCGACGCGGCGTTCGACCTCACGGAGCTTGAGGTCCTGCGCAACCGCGTGCTGGTCGCCGAGCAGTCGCTGGTCGGTCTGCACCGCACGTCGCCGCGCGAGGAGGAAGCGCGCCAGCTCGCACGTTCGCACATGCGCGACGTCGAGTTCGCATGGGCGACGTTCCTCACGCGCGGGATGGAGCAGGGCGTAATCCCGCAGGCCGATCCGCGGCTGCTCACCCGCGCCATCCTCGGCCTCTACAACAGCGTCTTCCACTGGTACCGGCCGCACGGCGGGAGCCTCTCGCTCGATGAGGTGCGCGACTTCTTCGTGGCGCGCTGCCTGGCTGTCGCCGGCCTCCCGGTCGCGGCCCCCGCCAAGGCGGTGAAGCGCCGAAAGGCCGCTTAGTCGAGCCCGAACAGGGCGTTGGGCGAGCGGCCGACGATGTAGCGGTCGATGAGGCCGTCGGGCGTGAGCCGCACGGCTGCAACGAACGACGCGACGATCGCGCCGTCCCGGCGCGTCTCGCCGAGCATGAGCTCGACGTCGCGGCCGTCCGTTCGGTGCGCCGACTCGGCCACGACATAGTGTGTCCACGCCGGCCTCCCGCGCTCGGCGAGGTAGTCGTCGAACGCTTCGCGGTCGCCGGCGAAGTCGCGTGCCTGGGCCGGTCCGGTCGAGAAGACAACCGAGAACCGGAGTTCGGGGGCCAGGAGCTCGACGCAGCTCGCGGGGTCAGGCCCGTCGATGACCTCGAACAGGCGCCGCAGCGCGCTCAGTGCGCAACCTCCCCGCGATGTTCGCGAAGCGAACTCGCAAGGGAATCGCCGCTAGGCGATTCCCCGCGGTCGACGATCAGCGTGACCACGTCGCGCTTGACGACCTTCAGCGACGGCGTGCGGGGGAACTCGTCGAACACCTCGATCGACTCCGGCCATGTGTACTTGGCCACTCCCTCTCCGGCGAGGAACTCCTGCAACTCGGCGAGCGTGGGGGCGGCGTGGCCGCGCTTGGCGATGATCGCCGCGCACGCGCGCTCGCCCAGCCGGTCGTCGGGCAGTGGGACGATCGCCACCTCGTGCACGGCCGGGTGGCGGAGGATCACGGGCTCGACCTCGGCCGGCACGATCGTCACACCGCCGCGCCGGATGATGTCCTTGTCGCGGCCGACGTAGATGAAATGGCCGTCCTCGTCGAGCGTGCCGAGGTCGCCGGTCCGGTAGCCGCCCCAGTCGGTCAGCGACTCGCGTGTCAGGTCCTCGTTGTTGAAGAAGCCGAGGAACCGGCTTGGCCCGTTCACGATCACCGAGCCGATCTGGCCGGGCGGCAGCGGCCGGCCGTGCTCGTCGACGATGCGGATCTCCGTGCCGTCGTACGGGCGCCCCTCGGTGCGCATGATCTTCGCGTGCGGATCGTCGGGCGCGTGGGCGGCGTGGCCGGGCACCTCGGACAGTCCGTAGTCGCCGAGCGGCGGCGTGCCGAAGGCCGCGGACATGGCCTCGCGGCGCTCCGGCGTGAGGCCGGGGCCGGCGAGCACGCGCATCGAGGAGAGGTCGCGATCCGACTCGTTGGCGGCGCGGATCATGTCGGCGGCGTGGGTCGGCATCGCCAGGACGTAGGTGCAGCGGTGCTCCTCGATGAGCTGGAGAGCGTCGTCGGGCTTCCAGCGGCTGAGGAGGACGCCGGTCGCGCCGTTGAGCAGGACCGGTAGGTAACCGAAGACCAGTCCGCCCACGAAGCCGAACTCGACGACGGTGAGATAGATATCGTCGCCGGTCAGCCCCCAGCGCCGGCATACACCCTCGGTCGCGTAGCGCAGCGTGTTGCTGGAGTGCGCGATGCCCTTCGGCGTGGACGTCGTGCCCGACGAGTGCAGGACGAGCGCGAGGTCGTCGGCGTGGCGCGGGCTGCGCTCCTCGGGAAGGTCCCGGCCGATCGACGCGTCGACGTCCTCCGGCAGGACGGTGATGAGCGGCATGCGGTCGCCGGCGACATCGCGGCACTTGGTGATCTCCTTCTCGCCGCCGAAGCTCACGATCGCCGCGGCCTGCGTCTGCTCGACGAGTGCGGCGAGCTGCGTCTCGTTGAACATCGGCGGCAGTGGCGCGAGCACCGTGCCGCGATGCAGGCAGCCGAGCATCGCGACGGCCGCCTCGATCGAGTGGCGGCCGAGCAGGATCACGACCTGGCCGGGCTCGATGCCCAGACCGGCGAGGCGGTGGCTGACCGCGAGCGCGGCGCGGCGGAGCTCGGCGTAGGTGACGCGGCGGTCGTCGAGCACAAGCGCGGTGCGGTCGAGGTGCTCGCGCGCGCGCGCGTCGAACTCCTGCCACAGGTCCCCGTCGCGCCAGTAGCCCTCCGCGTAGTAGCGGTCCGCCTCCGGCTGAAACGCCAGCGTCGGCTTGCTCATCGGTCTCTCCTCAGCCCCTCTCAAAATGAAGTTACTTCAATTTATATGCAAGGCCGCAGATTTGCAAGACATCGCATATCTCTCCGCACGTACTGATACGATCTCAGTTCGATGCGGCTGCAAGCGACGAACACTGAGCGCCTGTTGCAGGCCGAGGTCCGGGAGTTCCTCGCCCGGGAGCGGCTCGACCCCGCGATGCTCCCGCACACGCTCGACGAGCGGATGGACGTCCTGCGCCGCTGGCAGGCCGCGTGCCATGAAGCCGGCTACGTGGGCCGCGCCTGGCCGGGCGAGTTCGGCGGCGGCGGGCGCCCGCCGGTCGAGCAGATCGTCGTCGACCAGGAGCTGGCCGCGGCCGGCGCGCCCGAGTTCGTCAACGTCGTCGGGCTCGACGTGCTCGGGCCGTCCCTGCTGCGCTTCGGCAACGACGAGCAGCGCCGCCGCTACATCCCGTCGATCCTGTCGGCGGACGAGATCTGGTGCCAGGGCTTCTCCGAGCCCGAGGCCGGGTCGGACCTCGCGTCGCTGCGCACGCGAGCGGTGGAGCACGACGATCATTTCGTGCTCAGCGGCCAGAAGACGTGGGTGTCGTGGGGCCAGTACGCGCGTTGGGGCGGGGTGCTGGCCCGCACCGACGCCGAGGCCGCGAAGCACCGCGGCATCTCGATGCTGATCGTGGACATGCGCTCGCCGGGCCTCGAGGTGCGCCCGATGACGCAGATCACCGGCCACGCGGAGTTCTCCGAGCTCTTCCTGGATGACGTCGTGGTCCCGAAGGAGAACCTGCTCGGCCAGCGTGGCGACGGCTGGAAGATCGCCATGCACACGCTCGGCCACGAGCGCGGCACCGCCGCGCTGCCTCGGCAGGTGAAGCTGCGCACCTGGCTTGACCGCGCGGTTCGCGTCGCCGCCGAGCGCGAGCTCGACGGGCGGCGGATCCTCGACGACCCCGAAGCGCAGGTCGCACTCGCGCGCGCGTTCATCGGTGTCGAGGTCCTGCGCCACCACGCCTACCGGACCGTCGGCGAGTTCCTCAACGGCGGCGCAGTCGGCCCGGACAGCTCGAGCGTGAAGCTGCTGATGGCCGAGGCCGAGCAGCGGCTCGCCGCGACGGCCCTCGAGGTGCTCGGCCCGACGCTTGAGCACGCGGAGGCGGGCGAGGCGCAGGAGAACGACTTCTGGCACGAGACATACCTCTATTCGCGCGCGGCGAGCGTTTACGGCGGGACGCAGCAGATCCAGCGCAACATCATCGCCGACCGAATCCTCGCGCTGCCCCAGGACTAGGCATGGATCTCGAACTGACCGACGAGCAGACCTGGCTCAGCGAGTCGCTGACCACCCTCCTCGAACGCGAGTGGCCGGCCGCGGAGGCGGCGCACGAGGCAGGCCCGGAGGAGCGCGCCCGCCTGTGGCGCGCGCTTGTGGACTTCGGTGTCCTCAGCGTGGGGGAGGAGGACGGCCTCGGCGCAGTCGAGCTGAGCCTCGTGGCGCGGGCGCTTGGCGCCCACCTGGCGTCGGTGCCGTTCCTCGGCAGCGCCGCGATCCGCTACGCGGGCGCGGACGTCGGCGAGGACCGGGTGTCCGTCGCGCTGCTCGAGCCCGGCCGCGGCTGGTCGGTGGACCACACGCGCACGGTCCTGGGGCTCGCCGGCCTCGACGGCCGCAAGGTGGCCGTCGAGCACGCGACCGAGGTGGAGCGGTTCGCCGTCGTGACCGCGGGCGCGCTCGCGCTCGCACCGGCCGGCGGCCCCGGCGTCGAGATCGAGCCGCAGGAGTCGCTCGACGCCGGCGTTCCGTTGCACGCCGTGACGTTCTCGGGCGCGGCGGTCGACGCCGAACTCGACGCCGGGCAGCTCAACCGTCTGACCGCGGTCGGTGGGCTGCTGGCGGCCGCCGAGTCGGTCGGCGCAGCGGGCCGGATGCTCGATGACGCGCGCGCGTACGCGGCCGAGCGGCACCAGTTCGGCCGCACGATCGGCAGCTACCAGGCCCTGCGCCACCTGCTCGCCGACATGTACGTGAGGCAGGCGAGCGCGTGGTCGACGGTGCTCTATGCGAGCGCTGCGCTCGACGACGAGCTTCCCGAGGCCGCGCGCACGGCTGCCGTGGCCAAGGCCTACGTGGCGCGCGCCGCCCGCGAGGTCGCCCACGGCGCGCTGCAGGTCTTCGGCGGCATCGCCTTCACCCAGGAGCACCAGGCGCATCGCTTCCTGCGGCGCATCGTTGCGCGCGAACGGCAGTTCGGCGACGCCGCGCACCACGAGCGCGAGATCGGCCGGGCGCTCGCGCGGGAGGCAGCGGCGGTCGCGATCAGCCGATGACCGAAACCGGCTTCAACGACCCGACCGCGCAGCGCCTCGAGCGCATCAGCACGGGCGCCGACCCCGACGTCGTCGGCCTGCTGCTCGCCGAGGTCCTGTTCGACCCACGCTGGCGCATCTGCGACGTGGCGCTCATCTCGGGCGGCAAGTCCAACCTGACCTACCGCGTCGCGTCCGACGCCGGCGAGGTCATCCTGCGCCGCCCGCCGCTCGGCCACATCCTGCCCACGGCCCACGACATGGCGCGCGAGCACCGGGTGCTGTCGGCGCTCGAGGGCACCGCGGTGCCCGTGCCGCGCACGCTCCACTTCGGCGACGCCGACAGTCCGCTCGGAGCGCCGTTCTACGTGATGGAGCGCGTGGTCGGGCACATCTGCCGCCAGGCGCTGCCGCCCGGATACGCCGACGAGCCGGAAGATCGCGCGGCCATCGGCACTGCCCTCGTCGATGTGCTGGCCGCGCTGCACTCCATCGACCCAGGCGCGGTGGGCCTCGCCGAGTTCGGCCGCCCGGCCGGCTTCATGGAGCGCCAGCTCCGGCGCTGGTCGAAGCAGTGGGAGGCGTCGCGCGTGGAGGAGATGCCGGCGCTCGACGCGCTGCGCGACGAGCTGGTCCGCACGCTGCCGCCGGAGCGGGTGCACGCGATCGTCCACGGCGACTACCGGCTCGACAACACCGTGCTGCACTCGACGGTTCCCGGTCGCATCGTCGCCGTGCTCGACTGGGAGATGAGCACGCTCGGCGATCCGCTCACCGACCTCGGCGCGCTGCTGGCGTTCTGGAGCGAGGACGGCGACGCCGAGGTCCTGAACGCCGCACGCATCGTCGCGCCGGTCACCGCCGCCGAGGGCTTCCCCTCGCGCGCCGAGGTGATCGCCCGGTACGCGCACAAGACCGGCTTCGACGTGTCGGACGCGGCCTGGTACCAGTCGTTCGCGTTCTTCAAGCTCGCCGTCGTCTGCCAGGGCATCGCGGCCCGGGCGGCCGGTGGGGCGATGGTGGGCTCGGGCTTCGACGACGCCCAGCGCCTGGTGGCGCCGCTCGTCGAAGCCGGCCGCTACCACCTGACCTGAATCAGGCGGTCAAGAGCCGCCTGAGAAGCCAGATGCCGGTGACCAGGAGTCCGTAGCCGGCGAGCGACGCGCCGCCGACGGTGGGCGGCACGTCCGCGGCGCACAGGATCGCGCCACTGAGCAGGGCCGCGGCGGTGACCGGCGCCAGCGTCAGCCGCGTGCCGCCGTCGACACGGAGGGCGATCGCAGGACGGCGCCTGAGGCGGGACGGGACCACCGCGGTGAATTCGGCGCGCGCCTGCGGCTTCCTGCCGCGGGCGCGCGCCGTGGTTCCCCTAGGCGTGCTTCCAGACCGGATCGCGCTTCTCGAGGAACGCCTGCACGCCTTCCTTGGCGTCCTGTGACTGGTGCGCCACGTTGCAGGTCATGCTCTCGAGCGCGATCAGGGTCTCGGTGTCGCCGTCGAGGCCGCGGTTCGCGGCGAGCTTGGTGATGCGCATCGTGAACTGGCTCTTGTCGAGCATCGGCGCGACGAAGTCGGCGACCGCCTGGTCGAGCTGGTCGGACGGGGCAGAGGCGTTGGCCAGGCCCCACTCCTCGCACTCCTTGCCCGACAGCAGCTTGCCCGTGAACAGGAGCTCCTTGGTCTTGCGCAGGCCGATGTAGCGGGGGAGACGGTAGATCGGGCCGGCGCCGCCGAACAGCGCGCGCCGGATGTGAAAGTCGCCGATGCGGGCGTCGTCGGCGACGACGGCGAAGTCGCACGAGATGAACAGCTCGAAGCCACCGGCCACCGCATAGCCCTCGACGACGGCCACCGTCGGCTTCGACAGATTGAACGCGCGCCCGAACGTCTCCGCGGAGACCTGAGCGATCTTGACGGACGCGTTCGTCGTGCCGAGGAACTCCGAGTCGAGCATGTTGAGGTCGGCGCCGGCGCAGAACGTGTTGCCACGGCCGCGGATGACGACGACCCGGACGTCCTCATCCTCCTCGGCCCGGGCGAGCAGCTCGCCGAGGCCCATCAGCAGCGTCCAGTTGATGCAGTTCTTGACGTGCGGGCGGTTCAGCCAGATCGTCGCGACGCCGCCCTCCACCTCGTACTGGATGACCTCGTCGGTTGCCACCTGGCTGCTCTCCTGCTGCACGCTCATGCTCGCTCCTCCACACCCGATTACTAAATTGAATTCAGATCATGCCACAGGGTCGGCGAGATGGCAAGGGCACAACGTCATCTTTGGCATCGACTTTTCCAGATGCCATACTTGAACTCGGGTCAGTCATGGAGAACGTAATCCGCATCCCCATCCCGCTGCGCCACATCGGCTCCGTCAACGCCTGGCTGCTGCGGGGCGACCCCGTGACGCTCATCGACACCGGCCCACGCGAGGACGAGGCGCTCGGCGCGCTCGAGGCGGGCCTCGCCCGCGAAGGCCTGCGGGTCGAGGACATCGAGCTCGTGCTGGTCACGCACCACCATCTCGACCACTCGGGCCTGGCCGCGACCGTCGCGCGCCGCTCGGGCGCCCGGATCGGGGCGTACGAGCGGGCGGCCGCGTACGGGCGCGACTACGACGAGCGGACGGACGCCGACCGGCGGTTCTCGCTCGCGCTCATGCGCCATCACGGCGTGCCCGACCAGGTCATCGCCGACAACGAGGACTTCTGGGACTTCATCCGCCGGACCTCGGAGGCCTACGACGCCGACGTCGTGCTTGCGGACGGCGCCAGCGTCCGCGCCGGCGGCCGCGACCTCCGCGTCGTGGCACGGCCTGGCCACAGCACGACCGATGCCCTGTTCGTCGACGAGCGCGACGCGATCGCCTTCGTGGGCGACCACCTGCTGGCGGGCATCTCGTCCAACACCGAGGTCTATCCCGTGCTCGAGCCCGACGGCACGCGGCCGCGGGCGCGCGTGGAGTACCTCGAGAGCCTGCGCCGCACCGCCGCGATGCCGCTCGCTCGGCTGCTGACCGGGCACGGCGACGAGGTGACCGCCCACGTCGACCTCGTCCGCCGGCGGCTGGAGGACCACGAACGGCGCTGTGGCCGCATCGTCGAAGCGCTCCGCGCCGGCCACGCGAGCGCCTTCGAGATCGCCACCCACCTGTGGCCGGACGAGATCGTCGCCGGACAGCCGCTGCTCGTCGTCTGGGAGGTGCTCGGGCACCTCGACCTTCTGCTCGACGCGGGCCGCGTCGAGGAGGACGTGACCGACGACGGCAGCACTTACGGCGCGGCCTCGTTCGCCCTCGCCACGACCCCCAGCCACTAGGAGGTGGCCGTCGTGCACGACTCATCTGACACTCTGATCGAAGTGCCCGCACCGGACGTCCGGGACCGCTTCGACCTCACGGGCCGCGTGGCCCTTGTCACCGGCGGCACGCGCGGGCTCGGGCTCGCGATGGCGCGGGCGTTCGCCCAGGCCGGCGCGCAGATCGTCGTCGTCAGCCGCAAGGCGCAGGCGTGCGACGAGGTCGTCGCCGCGTTGCGCGCCGAGGGCGCCAAAGCGGTGGCCTGCGCCTGCCACGTCGGCCACTGGGACGAGCTCGACGTGCTCGTCGAGGAGGTCTACGGCGAGTTCGGCCGCGTCGACGTGCTCGTCAACAACGCGGGCGTCTCGCCGCTCTACGACAAGCTCACCGACGTCAGCGAAGAGCTGTTCGACAAGGTCGTCGCCGTCAACCTCAAGGGCCCGTTCCGCCTCGCCAGCCTGATCGGCGAGCGGATGGTGGCCGCCGGCAGCGGCTCGATCATCAACGTCTCGAGCACCGGCGCGGTGCGGCCGACGCGCGACATCGTGCCGTACGCCGCCGCCAAGGCCGGGGTCAACGCGATGACCGTCGGCCTGGCGCACGCGTTCGGGCCGGCCGTACGCGTCAACGCCATCATGCCAGGCCCGTTCCTGACCACGATCTCGCAGGCGTGGGACATGGACCTGTTCGCCGAGCGCGCCCGCACCTTTCCCGCCCGCCGCGCCGGCGAGGCGGAGGAGATCGTGGGCGCCGCGCTGTACCTCGCGAGCGACGCCTCGAGCTACACCACTGGCACGATCATCACCGTCGACGGCGGCGCGCAGTGGAGCATGGCCGGGACCGGCGACGGCGGTCCCGACCAATTGACTTGAAGTCAGGTCAATTTTCGAATACCGTGGCGGCGGTCATGAGCTCGAAGCAGCCGCTATGGCTCCAAGCCGTCCACCGCCTCGAGCGCGCCATCGGGGAGCCCGTCGAGGCGGCCGTCCGCACGGACATCTACTTCGACCTCGTGACGAAGGCGACGCGTGCCACCCGATCGGTCAAGGGGACCGTCTCCGGGACGTCGACGCGGGTGCTGCACCTGATGAACCTGCCGGCCGGCACGGACATGGGCCGTATGCGCGAGCAGCTGCTGCGCATGGAGCGGCGGCTAAACCAGCTCACCGAAGAGCTCGCGGAGCTGGACGGGCGCCCGCACGACAAGGGCCCGAAGCGCTGATGCCGCCGACGCTCAACCCCGTCGATCTCGTCAACCGCGTCAACCGCGAGGTCGAACGCTCGCTGCTGCGGGCCCGCAACGGCGTCCGCTACGTCCGCGGGACGGGTCGCCCGAACGTGGGCGCGACGCCGAAGGAGGTCATCTGGCGCCGCGGCAAGGCGGAGGTGTGGCGCTACGACAATGGGACGGTCCGCTACGGCCCGCCGGTGCTGATCGTGCACAGCCTCGTGAGTCGCAGCTACATCCTCGACCTGCGGCCCGGCAACAGCCTCGTCGAGTTCCTCACGACCGCCGGCCTCGACGTCTTCATGCTCGACTGGGGCGTCCCGGACGAGCTCGACGCCGACAACGACCTCGCCCGCTACGTCGATTGGTACCTGCCTCGGGCAGTGGACGCGGTGCGCCGGGAGACCGGCAGCGACGAGGTCACGCTGATGGGCTACTGCCTCGGCGGCGTGCTGGCGGCGCTCTACGCCGCCGGCCACGACGACGCGCCAGTCCGCAACCTGATCCTGATGGCGACGCCGGTGAACTTCGACGAGATGGGCGCGATGGTGGCGCTGCTCCGCGAGGGCCGGCTGAACCCTGACGAGATGTGCGACGACTCCGGCAACGTGCCCGCCGACGTGCTCTACACCGGGTTCTACATGCAGGCGCCGACCGTCGAGGTCGCGCAGAAGGCGACGTTGCTGGAGAACCTGTGGAACGACGAGTTCGTCGACGGGTTCCAGGCGATGGGGCAGTGGTCGCGCGACCACGTGCCGTTCCCAGGGGCCGTCTTCCGTGAGCTCGTCGAGGAGTTCGTGCGAAAGAACGTGTTGATGACCGGGTCGATACGCGTCGGCGACCGCAAGATCAACCTTGCCGACGCGCGTGGCAACGTCCTCAACGCCATGGCCGAGCGCGACAACGTCGTGCCGCCTCCGGCGGTCGAGCCGGTCATGGAGCTGATCGGCGATCCCGCGCGGCGCGAGGAGCTCCGGCTGCCGGGCGGGCACGTCACGTTCGGCACCGGTCGCAGCGCGGTCAAGCACACGATGCCGAGCCTCGCCGGCTGGATCATCGACCACTCCGACGAACGACCCGAGGAGCCGTGATGGAGTACCGACCGATCGCGCCGGGCGACGAGCCCGCGCTGGCGCGCTTCTTCGCGCGCATCCCCGAGGCCGATCGCACGTTCCTCAAGGAGGACGTCGGCGACCCGCACGTCATCGCCGACTGGTCTTCCCCCGGCGCCGCGCGGGTGATCGCCGTCGACGGCGAGGAGGTGGTCGGCTCGGTGGCGGTGGTGCCCCTGCACGGCTGGTCCAGCCACGTCGGGGAGGTGCGCCTGGTCGTCGATCCCGGGCGCCGCGGCCGCGGCATCGGGCGCGAGCTGGCACGCCACGCCGTGCTCGAGGCCGTCGAGCTCAAGCTCGCGAAGCTGATGGTCGAGGTGATCTCCGACCAGGCGGCGCTGATCGGCATGTTCCGCGCACTCGGCTTCGAGCCGGAGGCGCTGCTGGCCGACCACGTGCGCGACCGCTCGGGCGAGGTGCGCGACCTGATGGTGCTGAGCAACGACGTCGAGTCGCAGTTCTCGTCAATGGCCACCGCTGGCATCTCCGACCAGATCTGAACCGACAGATACTGAACTGAGTTCCGGTAACGTCCCGTTCACAGATGCCTTCCGTCAACACAGATATCGACGTCACGCGACTGCTCTTGGATGCGCCCTGGGGCGCAGCGCGGGCGTGCGTTGACGCGTACGAGACGGGCATCCGCATCGCGACCGACGTCCAGCTCACCGTGGCGCGTACGGTGCGGCTCGAGCCGATCCGCTCGGTGGCCGCCACGTGCGCCAACTTGACCCGCGACATCGGGGCCACGCAGCTGTCCACGGCGCGCTGGTTCCTCGACGCGTGACCGTCGAGACCGGGTTCGCCGCGGCCCTCGACGGCGGGACGCGCCTGTACTGGGAGAGCCGCGGCACCGGAGAGCCGGTGCTGCTCATCCACGGCCTCGGGCTGAGCGGCGGGGCGTGGTGGCGAACGGTCGAGGCACTGTGCCCGACGCTGCGCGTGATCACATTCGACCACCGCGGCATCGGGCAGTCGGAGTCGCTCATGCCCGCCTTCACGACGGAGGCGATGGCCGACGACGCCGCGTCGATCCTCGACGAGCTCAGCCTCGAGTCTGCGCACGTCTACGGCTTCTCGCTCGGTGGCATGGTGGCGCAGCAGCTGGCGCTGCGGCACCCGCGCCGCGTACGGTCGCTGATCCTGGGCGCGACACAAGCGGGCGGCCGGCACGCCGTGCCCGCCGACCGTGACGTCCTGGAGTTCTTCCGGCAGCGGCCGAATCTGGGGTTCGAGCAGGCCGCACGGGCATCGGTGGCCTACAACTACGCGCCGGGCTTTCGCGAGCAGCATCCCGACCGGATCGAAGAGGACATCGAGTGGCGGCTCGGCCAGCGGTTCGACGCCCATGCCTACCGGGCGCAGCTTTTCGCGGCGGCGCTCCACAACTGCTACGGACGGCTTGACCGCATCGAGGTCCCGACGCTCGTGGTCCACGGCACCGACGACCGCGTCATCCCAGTGGACAACGCCCATCTGATGGCCGAGCGGCTGCCGAACTGCCGGCTGACCGAGCTCGAGTCGACGGGTCACCTCTACGTGACCGAGGTGCCTGAGATCGACGACGCGATCGGGCGCTTCTTCGCGGACCGCGACGCCGCGCCGTGATGACGATTCTCGACGAGCTGAGAGTCGCGGACATCGTTCGCCGGCATGCAGCGGAGCGTCCCGATGCGATCGCGATCCGACACGGCGACCAGGCGGTCACCTACGCGCAGCTCGACGAGCGGTCGAGCCGCCTGGCCCAGTTGCTGCTGGCGGCGGGCGCAGGCCCGGGCACGCGCGTCGCGCACCTGGACCGCAGCGCACCCGAGGTCGTCGAGCTGTTCGTCGCAGCGAGCAAGATCGGCGCGGTTGCAGTGCCGCTCAACTGGCGGCTGGCGGCACCCGAGCTGACGGCCATCATGGCCGATGCGGCCGCGCCCCTTCTGATCGCCGGGCCGGCGTTCGCCGGCACCGCCGCAGACGTCGCCGACGCCGTCCCGCACCAAGTCGACGTGGTCAGCGTCGGCGCCGACTACGAGACGCGGCTCTCGGCCGCCGACGCCGTCGACCCCGGCGGAAGCGGCGAGGCCGGCGACCCGGTCGTGCAGATGTACACGTCGGGCACGACGGGCGCGCCGAAGGGGGTCCTCACGACGCAGCGCAACCTCGCGGCCGCGACGCTCAACGTCCCGTCGTGGCGGTTCGATGCGGAGTCGGTGAGCCTCACACCGCTGCCGATGTTCCACGTCGGCGGCATCGGCTGGTCGTACCTCGGGCTCTCGCAGGGCGCGACGACGATCCTGGTCAGCGAGTTCGATGCCGCCGCGGTCCTCGACATGCTCGAGTCCGCGCGGGTGACCAATGCCGTGTTCGTGCCCACGATCCTGCAGCTGCTGGCCGCCGTGCCCGGCGCTGCCGAGCGCGATTTCTCGGCGCTGCGGTCGATCGCCTACGGCGCGTCCCCGATCACGACGCCGGTGCTCAAGGCGGCGCTGCGCACGTTCCGATGCCCGCTCTTCGGCGTGTACGGGCTCACCGAGACGACCGGGGGCGTCGTCCAACTCGAGCCGGAGGATCACGATCCAGAGGGGCCCCGCGAGCACCTTCTCCGCTCCGCGGGCCGCCCGCGGCCGTGGGTGGAGCTACGGGTCGTCGACCCCGCCAGCGGCGCCGAGCTCGCGGCCGGTGCGGTCGGCGAGGTGTGGATGCGAGGGCCCAACGTCATGGCCGGCTACGCCAACCGTCCGAGCGAGACGGCTGCGGTCCTGACGCAGGAAGGCTGGCTGCGCACCGGCGACGGCGGCTATGTCGACGAGGACGGCTACCTGTTCCTCACCGACCGCATCAAAGACATGATCGTGACTGGGGGAGAGAACGTCTATCCAGTCGAGGTCGAGGAGGCGCTGTCGCAGCATCCCGCGGTGGCGGAGGTCGCCGTCATCGGCGTGCCCGACGAGCGCTGGGGCGAGGCGGTGACGGCACTGGTCGTCACGCATCCCGGCATGGTGGCTTGCACCGACGAACTCGTGGCGTTCACGCGCGAACGCCTCGCCGGCTACAAGCTCCCGCGCACAATCGACTTCGTCGAGACCCTACCCCGCAACCCCTCTGGGAAGGTCCTCAAGCACCAGTTGCGCGACCGCTATCGACGGGCGGAGCGGGGCGCCCACACGGGGACACCTGTCTTCTGATGGTTGCAGCCGTACTCCCCGCTCGTCACGGCGAGTCGGAGGCCATCGTCGGACGGTGGCTGACGACAGCCAGGTTTGCCGCGATCGCGTCGTCCTCGCGACGAAGGTCAGCAACAAGCCCGGCCGGGAACGCCTCGAGGCTAAGTCGAGGACCGAGCACGCATGGCGTCGCGGATCATCGCGCGTCGGCAGAGCCGGCCCGGTCAGAGGGCCGGGCCGGGCCGAGCCGCTCCGCGAACCAGTCCGCGACGAGCGTGTGCATCTTCTGTGAGTGGTTCGTGATGCAGTGGTCGCCATCGGGGAACTCGGTCAGCGTCTTGTCGGCGCTCCGCGCACCGGTGTGGATGCGGCGTGCGCCGTCCACGCGGAAGACTCGGTCGGGAGTTCCGTGCACGACGTGCAACGGGCAGCGCACGGTGCGCAGGACGTCGCCGTCGATCGCGAGCCGGTCGAAGACGGCTCGCGCATTGTCCGGGTCGTCATGTCCCGTCATGCGCTGCAGCTCGGTCACGAAGTTGGGGTAGCGGTCGAGGATCTCGGTCGGGCGATCGGTTCCGCTCGTGACGCAGCACGCTCGCACGCGCCGGTCTGCTGCAGCAGTGAGCACGGCGAGCCAGCCGCCGGCGCTGTTGCCCCAGAGGCCGATGCGGCCGTCGCAGGCCGGGTGGGAGGCGACGGCGTCGATGATCGCGCGGATCGCCCGGATCGCATGCTCGTCGAAGCGCAGCCCTCCGAAGAGTCGTGTCTCGCCCTGACCGGGGACGTCGACCAGCGCAGCGCTGAGGCCGCGTGCGGCGAGGTGGCGTGAGCCCGTCTCGTACTCCTCGCGCGACCCGCTGATCCCACACAACTGCAGCACGACGGGGCCGGGCTGGCCAGCCGCGATGAGCCACGCGGAAATGCGGCCGCCGCGCCACGCGACCTCGATCCGCTGGTGCCGCGGCTCGGCAAGCCGGCCGCCGTCACGGAATGCGTCGAGCATGCGCCGGTAGAGCGGACGCTTCAGCGGATCGCCATCAGCAAGCGGGACCTGTCCGAAGCGGAAGCACGCTGAGGCCAGCAGGAACAGCTGGTGCGCCCTCGCCCGATCGCCGTTGTCGCGCGCGGCGCGAGCCTGGGCGAGCTTCCGCTCACCGAGGCGCTCTGCGGTGTCATGCCACGCCAGACCCGCGCCGGCGAGGGCGTGCAACTCGACCGCGTCTGCGCAAGCCATACCGTTGGCGGTCAGCCGCGCTAGCGGCATCGCCCGCGCGTGAGCCTTGGCGGATCGAGCTGATCGGGAGAGCTTGGCTGGCAATGCCTGACGCAGACTGGGATATGCGACCCTCCAACTATTGCACGTCCGAGCGTGTCCGAACCTCGTGCTGCCTTCCAACTATCGGATTTCAAATTGAAACTGAGCGAAGAAACCCCGACTACTTCGGCGGACCGCGACGATTGGCAGCGCCGACACGCCTCGCTTCCCGAGCGCGATGGCCGCACTGATCGAGTGCGCACGCGCACAAGCCGCCGAAGGGAGATCGTCCAGGGACTGCAGGCGGTCTGGGCTCTCCGGTCTTCTGATGCTTGCCGCCGTGCTCCCTCACCTACGGCCGGCAAGACGGCACGGCGAGCCGGAACGCCAGTCTCCTCATGCGTTCCGGCTCGCGTGCCACTCTGCGCCGTGTTCGCTCCGCGCGATGGGGCACACTGCCAGCGATGGCCGACCCTCTGCCGTTCGATCCGATCGCTGAGGCCAAGCGCCAATGGCAAGTCCATTGGGGTGATGAGGCGACCGCAGCGATGGGTGCGGTCACATCGATCATGCGCGTGCAACAGGTCCTGCTGGCGCGGCTGAACACTCTGCTCGAGCCATGGGACCTGACCTTCCCGCGATATGAAGCCCTGATGCTCTTGTCGTACAGCCGTACGGGAGCTCTCCCGCTCGGCAAGATGGGCGACCGCCTGCAGGTACATCGGGCAAGCGTCACGAATGTCGTCGACCGTCTCGAGGAACAGGGCCTCGTGGAGCGTGTCGCCCAGCCCGCCGATCGCCGGAGTGTGCTTGCGTCGATCACCCCGAAAGGACGTGGCGTCGCGAAGGCGGCCACCGCGCGGCTCAACGCCGAGCGGTTCGGGACCGAGCCGTGGTCCGATAGCCGCTGCGACGATCTCTTCCGAATGCTGCGGCCGCTGCGAAGGGCAGCCGGCGACTTTGACTAGAGGTGCCGAGCGATGACGAGGCGCTGGATCTCGTTCGTGCCCTCGTAGATCCGGGTGTATCGCGGGAGCAGGGGGGAGGGCCGGCGCCTGGAGAGGTCTTCCTGCGGCGATCTTCAGGGCGCGCTCGCCGGTTTCAGGCTCCCGGCCGCGATCGTTATGAATTCCCGGTTGTTTTTCAGACTCCCTGCCAAATGGTTTACGATCTCCCCCCTAGGATCGTTACATTCTCCCGGTTGTTCTTCTACAATGGTCGCACCGATGGCCTACGTTGCGCGCATTGCTGACGCGGAGGTCCGCGCACGTCTGGCGGCGAACGGTGCGGTTGTCATCGAGGGACCGAAAGCCTGCGGGAAGACCGAGACGGCACGCCAGCAGGCCGCCAGTGAGGTGCTGCTCGACGTTGACGCTGCGGCGCAGCAAGCCGCGGCGATCGACCCGCGACTCGTGCTGGACGGGGCGACGCCGCGGCTGATCGACGAGTGGCAGATCGTCCCGGAGGTCTGGAACCACGTGCGCCGCGAGGTCGACGCGCGCGCCGAGCCTGGGCAATTCCTGCTGACCGGCTCCGCGACGCCGGCCGATGATCAGACCCGGCACACCGGCGGGCTGAGGTTCGGACGTGTGCAGATGCGACCGATGACCCTCGCCGAGGTGGGCACGAGCACGGGTGAAATCTCGCTTACGGCGCTGCTGGCGGGAGATGAGACCCGTAGCCCGGATCCGGGCCTGACCGTCCCAGACTTGATCGAAGAGGTCGTCCGGGGCGGCTGGCCGGGCATCCGGCACCTCGCGGTCGCGGATGCCGCCCGTGCGCTGCGCGACTACCTCGACCGCATTCGCCGAACCGACATCAGGGCCGTGGACGGCGTGCGTCGCGATCCCGAGCGGGTGCAGGCCGTGCTGCGAAGCCTCGCCCGTCACGTCGGCACACAGGCTACGCTCACGACTATCGCTGCCGACGCCGCGATGTCCGGCACCAAGGTCACTGATGACACGGTGTCCGACTACCTGAACGCGCTCGCTCGGCTGATGATCGTCGAGGATCAGCCGGCCTGGAACACGCACCTGCGTTCGAGCCATGCCCTCCGCACCGCCCCGACGCGGCACTTCACCGACCCCTCGCTCGCTGTCGCCGCGCTACGCGCCACCCCGGATGCGCTCCTCAAAGACCTCAACGCGCTCGGGCTCCTGTTCGAGTCGCTCGTCGTCCGCGACCTGCGCGTCTATGCCCAGGCGCTCGATGGGCAGCTCTCCCACTACCGCGACCAGTCACAGCTCGAGGTCGATGCGATCGTCGACATCGGCGATCGCTGGGCGGCGTTCGAGGTCAAGCTCGGCCCGGGCCAGATCGACCAGGCTGCCGACACGTTGGTGCGGTTCGCCGACCGCGTCGACACCACAAGGCGCGGCGACCCGGCGCTGCTCGGCATCATCGTGGGGAGCGGCTATGGGTACGTCAGGCCCGATGGGATCCACGTGATACCGGTGGGCGCGTTGGGGCCGTAGCGCCAGCGGTTCTTGAGCGCGACGTAGACGGTGAGCGATGGGGTCTCCAGATCCCGCGCTACTGGCGGATCGTCGACGGCGTCCCGACGACCGTCACCGGCAAGGTCCAGAAGTACCGTCTGCGCGAGTTGGCGGCGTAGCATGGCTCGATAACTAGTCGGGGTCAGTCCGCATCTCCGTCTCATGGGAAGTCGTTCCGCGCGCGGATGATCAGGTCGACCATGTTGGAGCCGCCGCTGGCGCCGTTCGTCGAGCTGTTCTGCCAGCTCTGGTCGGCCACGGCGCGCGGCCATGGCTCGCCGGACCACCAGCCGAAGAACGGGCCGCCCGACTGGCCGGGCCAGATGTCGCCGAGGTGGTAGATGGCCTGGTTGGTCTCCGGCTCGTTGTCGTCGCCGTTGAGGCTGATGCTGCCCTCGAACGACGGACGGGTGCCGGAGCTCAGGTCGCCCGGGTAGCCGATGTGGCTCCAGTAGGTGCCGCCGTCCCAGGAGTCGCTGTAGGTGCGCGAGCCCATCCAGCCGGTCACGTCTCCGATCCGGCGGTCGAGCGCGACGACGACGTAGTCGTTACGGGCTTCGGTTCCGTCGATCGTGGGCCCGCTGACCTGTTGCTGCCAGTAGATGTGGATGCCCCACGCGGCGCCGAACGGCTCGCTGCCGTCGAAATACGACGGGATGAACTTGATCCAGCCTGCCACGTACGGGTTGGGCGGGTTGATCCACTGGATCGCGTGGCTGCATGTGAGCAGATGTCGCGGACCGATCATCACGCCGGACGCCCAACCGCCGGCTGACGTCTCGACGCGGCCTGCGGTGCACCACGGGAACGATGTGTCGCTGAACGTGTACCGGTTCTCGGGCGCGAAGACCGTGGTGGCCCAGCGCGTCTCGGGGTCCAGCGCGGCCAGGGCGTCGATCTTGACGGGGATGGCGAGTCGCTTGTCGAGCTTCTGTGGACGCACGCGGCTTGCGAGGTGGTCGGGCAGGTGGCCGACGAGGGTCTCCTTGTGATCCTCTTCGGTCAGCAGTTTGCGCCGTGCGGCGAGCTTTGTGCCCTTCACGCCCGGCGGGAAGCGGTGCTCGCCGACGGCCACTCCGGCCACTGACATGTCGACCTTGAACGTGCGTTTGCGCTTGCCGTCGAATAGGCCCTGGACGGCCTCGGCCTTCTTGGCCCGCGCGCGCGGCCCGTCGCCGGCCAGGAAGCGCGTCTCGGTCAGCGTGGTCGGCGGTGGCTTGAGTGCGTCGCGGTCCTTCACCCGGCGTCCGAGCAGTCGGTACTCGATCGGCGCTTCACTCATGGGGGCCTTCCTCTCTGGTGCACAGCCCGCGAGGTCAGCCAGACCCTAACCCTGCCGCCGAGCCCAAACAAACGCCTGCGGCCCGCGAGGACGACGCGTCACGATGCAGGACGGTCGTGCTCCGCTAGGCGCCCGACTCGAGCTCTAGCCCGATCTCGCGTAAAGCGAGGCGTACCCTGTCACTGACTCGGGGCCACGCGAGCAGGCCTCGGGCCCGCCCGAACGCGGCCGAGCATGTACCACTCGAGCGCCGACAGCGCGACGAAGAGGGCGGCGATGCCCGCGACGAACGCGTACGCGAGCGGGTTCGAGGTATCGATGTCGTCCCAGGCGCGGATTGTTCCGAGCAGGATCAGCGCGAGCCCGATGAGCTGGCTCTCGAGCGTGATCCGGATCGCGGTCCAGCGGCCGTCGAGCCCCATCATCAGCGCCGTGACTCCGGGAAGCGCGAACCATCCGCCGAGCGTCTCCGCTGTCAGCGACGTCAACTGCCACGGCCAGTGCTCGATCATCGTCGACGGTGAGAGCAGCAAGATGAGCGCGACCGCCGACTGCGCGGCGCCCGCCGCGAGCAGCAGCGGCCGCACGAAGCCGGGTAGCGGCGGCTCGCCCGGTTCCGGCGTCTCGGGGTCGGTCCTGCGGTTGCGCCACCACGCCAGTGGGACGAGCACCGGGGTCGTCACGTACAGGCCGACCCAGATCCAGAACGCGACGTGCGCGGTTGCGAAGCGATCGAGGTGGTTGAAGGTCCCGATCGCCATGAAGAGTGTGAACGCGGTCACCGGCAGGAATCCGACCTGGATCCGGTGCCACCGCGTTTCCAGGGCGACGCGAACGAAGAAGTATGCCCCGGCGATGTAGCCGGCGCCCATGATCAACGGCGTGATCGTGGGCTGCACGTTCCACGCAAACCAGTGACGCGTGTCGTCAGGGAACATGTACAGCAGCGCGAACGCGACCGCGAGAAACGGCACGATCACGGCCCCCAGAAACCGGGTTTCGGGAAGCACGCGATCGTCGCGCGTGAGTCGCGTTACCGTCGAACCGTCGTCGCCACTCGAGGTGCCCGCAATTCGGTGCTCGTCGCGCAAGGCTTCTATGTATCTGGTGTCCGTCATAGCCGGCCCTCAGCGGTGCTCGTGGTTGGGGTAGCCGAAGCGCAGGGCGCGTCCCGTTCCGAGCGCTGGCTGCCGTGCGCGCCGATGGGTGCGGCGGGATGGCCAGCAGCCTGAGCGCCGTCGGCACGGTTCGCATGGCGGACAGTCGGCGGTGAGGACGTTCCGTTACAGGCGCCTGACGCCGTTCGAGGCTAATCCGTTACCCACAGGCGCGGGGCGGCTACTACGCCGATCTCGCGGAGCCGATGCGCAGCGTGATCGATAGTCGTCGAACGCTGTCAGTGATCTCGGACCGAGATTGAAGCTAGGTGATCGACGCCGCATGGTCCTGCGCGAGTTGGCCAGCCGTCGGCTTTCGCGGCTTGACCAACATGTGACAAACGCAGACGGGGTCTCAAACGGGGTCCAAAGTGAGGGCAAGTGAGCACAACTGACGACGACTCAAATCACGCCACAGAGCCAAATCAAGCCCCTGCACAACCGGATTTGCCGGGTTGTGGTCCCGGCGGCCGCGGGTTCGTGTCCCGTCGCTCGCCTCTTGAAGGCGCTGCAAATCGGAACACCGGTTTGCGGGGCGCTGAGGCGGCGGGGCGCGACGGGGTCCAAACGGGGTGCAAACCCTCGTCAGAGCTTCAGGCGGCGAGCCAGCTGAGTACTGGCCTTCAATCCCCGGTTCGAGCGCATCATTCAGCGGAGCGTGGATGCTCCGCATGAGGTTCTCGACGACGCGTGCGCGTCCGCGTGGGTCCTGTCCATGCGCGTGCAGGAGTCGCAGCCGGCCGGCCGCGATCGCTCATGCTGCCCGCCGCGGACGCAGGACGCGCAGCGCGGTGCCGGGGCGCAACAGTGCCTGAGGGCGGTCGATCAGACCGGTGACACGGAGGAACGCGCATGAGAGCGCTGGGTCGTCCGCGGCGGCGGCCTGGAGACGGCTTACGTATCTGTTGGCGAGGCGCCGACTCGCCGGTCTGGGACCGTCGACGACGGGCAGCGACAGGTCGGCTCCAAGCGCGAGCTCCCACGGCACGTCGAGCACACGTGCGAGGGCGCGCAGGATCCTGCGCGATGCCGATGCATCACCGGCCCGAAGGTGTTCGCGCAGCACAAGCGCTTGCAACGCGGCTACGGACATGCCCTGTCCGTAGATGGGGTTGAAGCTGCACATGGCGTCGCCCATGACGAGCAGCCCTTGTGGAAATCGCCGCACGCGTTCGTAGCGGTGCCTGACGTTGGCCGCGAATCGGTAGCCCACGGGGTCGTCGAGCGGCTCGGCGGCCCGAACCGCCTCATGGAGGTCGCGAAACGGCAGCGAACGGGCGAAGTCGTCGAAGCCAGTCGCGTCCTTCGGCGGGTGGTCGCCCGCCATCCCGAACAGTGTCAGCATCCAGGTCTCGCGCTCCAGCCGGGCCAGGCCGCCGCCGCGAGGTAGATCCGGAGTCGGGCCGTGGACACACGCGAGGTCGCCGTCGAGCTCGCCGGGCGCCGGCCGGTAACGGCGCGTCGCGTAGCCGACGTCCACCCGCAGCTCTTCCTGATGAGGCCGATCGAAGCCCATCGACTCCAGCCACTTCGGGGTCCGCGAGCCGCGCCCGGTGGCGTCAACCACCAGGTCGGCGTCGATGATTTCGTCGGCGCCCGAGCCGGCGCGCCGCACGGCTCTTACGCCGGTGACCCGCCGGCCGTCCGCCGATTGCTTCAGGCCCACGACATTGCAAGCCGGCGCGAACCTGACTGCGCGTAGCGCGCTGACATGGGCCCGTATCCGATCTTCGAGCAGTGGTCGGCTGACGCTGAGCAGGGTGAGCCCAGCGTCGGCGCGGGCGAGGCGGTGCCCGCCGAACACCAGCCTGGCGTCGGCGAGCATGTCACCCAGGGGCGCCCCCTCCGCAACCAGCTCGCCCGTCAAGCCTGGGAAGAGCTCCTCGAGCACCTGCTGTCCGCGAGCGAGCAGCGCATGGATGTGCCGACCCTGGGGCGCACCGCGCCTCGGGACGGCGCCGGGAGCGAGCGCGTCGCGATCCAGCACTGTGACCTGCACGTACGTCTCAGCGAGCACTCGCGCGGCCAGCAGGCCGGCGATGCTCCCGCCGAGCACGACGGCGCGATCGGTCCGGTGTCGCACGGGTGTCACCTCGTCCCCGTCCATGCGCGGGATGCCCGGCGCCGTTAGCGCAGTGTCAGTCGTCCGACGTCGGGTCCGAACACACAATGTGATGCGCGAGCGGCGGCCATATCGCGCCGGCAGGTCAGGCGACCACCCAGTCGCCGTCAGGCGGCGGTGGCGATCGCTTCGCGCTCGGCGGGCCGCTCCCCCTCCGCACGCGCCACGATGTGGTCGGCGACCCGCTCGGCGTCACGGCCGACGCCGCCGATCAGCATCGACGCGAACGAGTACAGGAAGGGCAGGCCCACGAAGTAGAGGCCGGGCGAGGACTCGACGGCACCGTTCGTCTGCTCCGGCCAGCCGTCCGCGCCGGTCACCGGCACGTCGATCCAGCTCACGTCCTTGCCGAAGCCGGTGCACCAGACCACGTTCGTCACGTCGAGCACCCGTCCGTCGGCCAACGCCGGCCGCCCGTCCTGGACGTCTTCGACGCGGGCCTCGACGTGCTCGACGCCGGCATCGCGCAGGTGCGAGCGCTTGATGCGCAGGAGCGGCCCGCCGTGCGCGCGTATCTTCGCGCGCGCCTTGCGGCCGATCGGCGTGCGCACGGTCAGTACGTGGTTGGCGACGCGCCAGAGGATCGGGAGCGCGATGTGCGCGGCGTGGCCCTCGATGTCGAACGGCAGCTCGCCGTTGATGCGCCCTGACAGCACCGTCGGATGGCCGGCCAGGGCGACCTCGTGGGCGATGTCGGCGCCCGAGTGCGCGGCACCCACCACGAGCACCGGCCCGCGCTGCAGGTCGCCCGGCCGCCGGTACTCGCTCGAGTGCAGCTGACGGATGCCGGGGTCCAGTCCGGCGGCCAGCTCGGGCACGATCGGCTCCTGGAACGTGCCGGAGGCGACCACCACGTTCTCGGCGAGGAACCGATGCGCGCCGGCACGGAGCTCGTAGAGCTCGCCGGTGCGACGGAGGCGCTCGACCCGGACCTCGGTGATGAGGGGCAGCTCGAAGCGTCGCGCGTAGGCCTCCAAGTAGTCGGCGATCTCGTCCTTGGTGGGATACGCCCGCGGGTCCAGCGGGACCGGCCACCCGGGCAGCGCGTTGAAGCGCGCCGGGCTGTAGAGCCTCAGCGAGTCGTAGTGGCGGCGCCAGTTGTCGCCGACCCGGTCATTGGCCTCGAGGACCACGAAGGAGCGGTCCTGGCGCGCAAGGTGGTAGCCGACGGCGAGGCCGGCTTGGCCGCCACCGATGATCACGGTCTCGAAGCGCTCGGTCATGAGCGTCCTCCTCAGTAGCCTGCCCACGACCGTACGGTCGGCCCGGCATCGGCGCATCGGCCGAACCACGCAACCTGGACACCGGCCCGGCTACGTGGTTCCCGTCACAGCAGGCGGTGCTCGTAGGCGTACGCGGTGGCGGCCGCGCGCGTGGACACGCGGAGCTTGGCGAAGGTGTTGGTGACGTGGCGCTCGACCGTGCGCTCGCTGACGACAAGCTCCTCCGCGATCGCCCGGTTCGTCCGGCCCTCGGCGACGAGCCGCAGGATCTCGAGCTCACGCGGCGTGAGCCCGTGGCGTGCTCCACCGCCAACCAGCGCCTCGACGCGCGCGACGTCCGGCGTGGCGCCCAACGCTTCGAAGGCCTGCCGCGCAGACTCGAGGTCGAGCGCCGCGGCGTCGTGGTCGCCGAGCTCGCTACATGCCTTGCCGATCAGCACCCGGACGCGGGCCGCCTCGTACGGCGCCTCCAGCTCCTCCCAGGCGCGCCAGGCGCGCCGTAGCCGCGGCAACGCTCGCGCCGCGTCGCCGGCGGCGAGGTCGACCGCTCCGCCGGTCTGCGCGGCGATCGTGCGCAGCAGGTCCGTGTCGCGACCGCGGCTTGCGCCATCGAGCTCGTCCGCGGCACGTCGGGCCTCGTCGAGGTCGCCGGCGGCGAGCATGATCTCGGCGTACGCCGGCAGGTGGGCGAGGCGGTCCGCCGGATCGGTCGTCTCGGCGAGCACGCGGCGGATGGCGGCGGCCGCCGCGTGCTCGTCGCCCTGCGCGAGCCGGAGGAGCGCCAGCCCGGGCTGCGGCTCGCGCCCGTGCTCGCTCGCCGCCCGGTAGCCGTCCTCGGCCTCGAGGAACGCGCCGCGCAGGCGGTGCACCTCACCCTGCAGATACGCGGCCTCCGCGAGCGCCGAGCGATGGTTGCCGCGCTCGGCGCGGGCCGCGGCGCGACGCGCCTCATCGAGGGCGTCGGCCCAGGCCCCCTCGAGCTGCCGGACCTCGGCCCGGTGCACGTGGCAGCGGCCGGTGAACGCCACCATGTCGGGCTGGCTCTCGCACCAGCGCGTCAGTGCCGCCGTCCATTCACGCGCACGCGCGGGCGCGTAGGCCGCGCGGCAGGCGAGGATCACGCCGCAGTAGACCACGCCCGAGGCGATCGGCGACACCTCGCTGCCGGTGACGGCCACCATCGCCTCATCGAGCAGCGCCAGGCCGTCGAGGATCCGGCCGCGCCGGATCAGCATGTGGCCCTGGACATGGACGGCCAGGGCGAACAGGTCGCGATCGCCGAACCGCTGCGCGATCGCAGCGGCGTCACCCGCAACGGCGGCACCCGCGCCATAGTCGCCCTGCATCTGGCACTGGAATGCCGCGGGCAGCCGGAGATAGCCCTGCTCGACACAGTCGCCGTCAACCAGCCGTTGCGCGCGGCCGATCCAACCAGTCCCGCGGCCCAGTTCACCGGCCAGCAGCAGCGACATGCCCGCCCAGAACGCGCATCGGGCCGCCCGCCGCTCATTTCCGGCGTCGAGGTGGAGCTGGTGCGCGCGGGCCATGGCCTCGATGTACTCGTCCAGGCGCCCCAGCATGTACGCCGCCGTGGCCAGCTGCTCGAGGTCGGCGCTCCCCAGCCGAGCCGACCGGTCGGCTCGGGTGAGGGCGGCGTGAGCGTCCAGCCACGCACCTTGCGCCGAGAGCGCACGCCCGCGGTCGAGCTCGTCGACGGGCGGCATGCCCTTGACGCTATCGCTCGGCGGTCGGGCTGATCGTCCGTGCGATGACGGGCTTGACGTCGCCGAGGGTGCGCGGGCGTCATCCGACGGACGATCGGTCGGCACGCCGGGGGAATGCGGCCATGCTCCCCTCGAGAGAGGCCGCCGCGGCGAAGCCGTGGACACGAGGACGCCGCCGTGCGCCGGCGACCGCGCGAACCGTGGTCGTCGGCCCGGCGGTACAAGCATCAGCCCTCGACTCGCTTCTGTTCTACAGAACGCGGCCGGCTCGCCGACGCCGCTGTCCGTCCCGGACCAGACCGCCGCCGGCGATTTCGTCGGTGTAGGCGACGACACGGGCACCGCCGGACCGCGCTGAGGGCAACCGAATGGCCGGGCGCATCGAGGCTCGGAGCCCTCCGGACCCGGCCGTCAGGATGCGAGGCCGCACCCTGTGGTGCTGATGGACTTCGACCTCGGCGACGAGGACGGGATCATCCGAGGCCGACTAGTAGGGGGCGCGACGTCGTCCTCTGTGTCCTGGGTTCACGACCCGGCCAACCTGGCTCCTGATCTCACGCCAGTGGAAGTCTTGACATGGAAGCGGAGTCGTCGTCACGGACGTCGGCGGCAGAAGTCCCGAACGGCCGCGTTGAATTCGTCCGGTCGCTCCAAGTTGCTCATGTGGCCGGCGCCGGGGATGACCACAAGCTCCGCGTGCGGAATCGCGCGCGCGAACTCGTGAGCCACGCTCACTGGGGACCGCGCGTCGAGTTCGCCCCAAACGAGGAGGGTCGGCACTGCGATCCGCGGCAACACGTCCCGCAGGTCGGCCTCGGCGATTGCGCCCAGCGCGACGCGCACGCTCTCAGGGCGCACGTCGGCGGCCATGGCGTCGAGCAGCTCCGTGATGTCACCCGGCGGCTCACCGGAGAAGAGCCCCGGAAAGGCAGGGTGTTGCTTCTCCGCGGACGCGCCGAGCATGCGCTCAACGTCCGCAACCCGTGCGCGAAGCTCATGCTCGGGGAGCGACCCCTTCCAGCCGGCGTAGGTGTCGGCGAGCACGAGCGTCGCCACCAGTTCGGGCCGCCGACGGTAGAGCTCAAGCGTCACGGTGCCGCCCCAGGACAGTCCGCAGACGTGGGCCGGCGCTTCCAGCGTTTCCACGAGCGCCGCGAGCGCGGTCGCGTACCCGGCGAGCCCGAAGTCTGGCGTGACGTCAGACGACCGGCCAGCTCCTGGCTCGTCCCACGCGGTGACCGTGAAGTCGTCGGCCAGAGCGGTCATCTGCGGGCGCCACTCCCGCGCATCGCCGGCGGCGCCGTGCACCAGGACGAGTGGCGGTCCCTCGCCGGCCCGATCGTATGCGACGTCCAATCCTGCTACTCGAACTCTTCCTGCGCTCACCGTTGCAGCCATCATCTCATCGCCGAAACCACTCCTAGGCGTCGATGCGCTGCGCGATGTGCGCAAACGCCTGCGCGTCGGCGAGCGTCGGCGCTCACGTCGCACCGTTGCCCGACGGCGACTGCGACCGTCATTTGTCGGACGAGCGAGTGAGCGGTTCGCTTTGCCCCTGCGTTGAGGGAGCAACAACTCGCGAGGAAGGAGCCACGCGCCATGGCAGCACCGAAGATCGAAGGCCTGCAGATCGTCCCCGTTGCCCTCGAGGATGCGCAGCTGGTGCTGTGCCTCGTGGGCGAGCTCGACTTCGCAACCGTCGGTCCGACGCGTGCGCGTCTGCACGAGTTCGACGACGACCCGGTCGTCCTCGACCTCAGCGGCGTGACGTTCACAGACTCGACTGGACTCGCCCTGCTGCTGGAGGAACGCGCCCGCGCGCTGCAGCGAGGCATCTCGTTCCGGATCCGCGGCGCGGTTGGCCAGACGCTCGAGCTGCTCGAGCGCACCGGCGTGCTGGACCTGCTGTCATCCGATGTCGGGACGTAGCCGACGGTACGTGCCACCACCCACGTCAGGCGACTGACGGCGCTCGGGCCGTGTGTGGCGCGGCGGTCCACTCCCGCTACGACGCGCGCCGCACTTGGCGCTGCGTCTGCCTGTTCGTGGCCGCCACATCGACCGTCGGAGAGGAGCGTGGGCATGGCGAGCGCCGGAATCCCGCGGCTGACGAAGCCGTTCGTCGGCTGGTGGCCGACGCGCGCACGTCTGCTCGCGCTCGGGCTCGCCGCCTGCGCGGCGGCGGTGGCGTCGGTCGCCTTCGCGCTCACGAGTGAGCGCATCGATCAACCGGCCGCGCACGCGGCGTTGCACAACTGGGTGACGCTCACGTATGTCGTCGCCGGGCTGGTCGGGTGGCTGCGGCGTCCCGGCAGCCGGTTCGGCCCGCTCATGATCGCCGCCGGCTTCGCGATCTTCCTCGCAGGACTCTCGTCGGCGAATCAATCGCTGCCGTACACGATCGGCGCGGCGTTCGACCTCCTCCCAGCGGTGCTCTTCCTCCACGTGTTTCTGGCGTTCCCGAACGGGCGGCTGGAGACCGGTCTGGAGCGTGCGCTCGTGATCGCTGGATACGCGGTCGCGCTCGGCATCCAGCTGGTCGCGATGACGCTCGGGGACTTTGGGCCCGACGACCTGTTCGAGCTGCCGTCGGCGCCGGAGGCGGCAACGTGGATGTTGCGTGGACAGCTGATCGTGCTGACGGCGCTGTGCCTGGCCGCGATCGGGATCGTCGTGGTGAGAAGGCGCCGGGGACTGCGGCGCCGAAGCGCTGTGCTCGTCGATTCCTTCGGATTGGGCCTCGCGGCGATGGCCCTTCTGTTCCTGTCACTGGCCCTCGGCATCGTCGACGAGGCCGGGCTCGAGGTCGTCCGGCGGCTCGCGTTCTTCATCGTGGGACTGGCGCCCCTCGCCTTCCTCGCCGCCCTGCTGCGCTCGCGGCTCGCGCGATCGGCGGTCGGCGACCTCTTCGTCGAGCTGCGGGCGTCGCCCGATCCGGTCGTCCTCCGCGACGCGCTCGCCCGCGCGCTCGGCGATCCGTCGCTGAGGCTCATGCTCTGGCTGCCGGAGTTCGAGAGCTGGGCCGACCTGCACGGCCGGCCGGCGACACTGGAGGAGCCGAGCGCCAGGCGCGCGACGACCATCGTTGATCGCGACGGGACGCATCTGGCGGCGCTGACGCACGACGCGTCCCTGGACGACGAGCCAGAGCTGCTCGAGGCGGTCGCGGCGGCAGCGGGGATCGCGCTCGAGAACGCCCAGCTTCACGCGGAGTCCCAGGCCCGGCTGGATGAGCTGCGCGCCTCGCGCGAGCGGATCGTCGCCGCCGGTGACGCCGAGCGCCGGCGCCTGGAGCGCAACCTGCACGACGGTACGCAGCAGCGGCTGGTCTCCGTCGCGCTCCAGCTGCGAATCGTGCAACGCCGCATCCGCCACGATCCCACGAGCGCCGAGCAGCTCGTGGCATCAGCCAGGAACGAGCTCGACCTGTCGTTGCAGGAGCTTCGCGAGCTCGCGCGCGGCCTGCACCCGGCGATCCTCGAGCACGGGTTGGAGGCGGCGCTTGACGCCGTCGCGGGCCGCTCGCCGGTCCCGACGACGGTCGACTGCGCGCTCGAGCGACGGCTGCCCGAGTCCATGGAGCTCGCGCTCTACTTCGTCGCCTGCGAGGCCCTGGCGAACGTGGTCAAGTACGCGCGCGCTACCGCCGTCAGGGTGCGCGTGTGGGATGGCGCCGGCATCGAGGTGGCCGACGACGGAGTCGGTGGAGCGGACGCCGCGCTCGGCTCCGGCCTGCGCGGACTGGCGGATCGCGTCGAGGCGCTCAACGGTCGGCTGCGGGTCGTCAGTCCAGTCGGCGAGGGCACGACAGTGAGGGCGGAGCTGCCATGCGGGTGGTGATCGCGGACGACAACGTACTCCTGCGTGTCGGCATCGCGACGGTGCTGCGCGACATCGGGATCGACGTCGCGGCACAGGCGTCGTGCGCCGACGAGCTCCTGCATCAGGTCGACGAGCATCGTCCCGCCGTGGCGATCGTCGACATCCGTATGCCTCCGACGTACAGCGACGAAGGGCTGCGGGCGTCGCACGAGATCCGCCGCCGGTACCCACTGACCGGAATCGTGATCCTCTCGGAGCATCTCGAATGCGGGGTTGCGATGCGCGCCCTGGCCGAGAGCCCCGAGCGACTCGGCTACCTGCTCAAGCATCGCGTCGCAGACACCGACGAGTTCGTCGACACCGTGCGGCGCATCGCGGACGGCGGCTCGGCGCTGGATCCCGAAGTCGTCTCTCGACTGCTGGCCAGCACGAACGGCCGCCTCGCGCCGCTCACGGAACGCGAGCGCGAGGTGCTGGAGCTGATCGCCACAGGCCTCTCGAACCGTGCGATCGCGGACCGTTTCGCGGTCACGCCGCGCAGCGCCGAGCGCTACGTGTCGGGCATCTTCGAGAAGCTCGGTCTGCCCGACACGGGAGCCGAGAACCGCCGCGTGCTCGCGGTGCTGCGGTACCTGGGCACTGACGGTTAACCGAAGCGCGGTTGTGTCGGCGATCCGACGCCGAGACACCGGTGACCCGGATGGATCGCGAGGCGAGCCGGCGTGAGGCTGAGCACATGACATCCCACGCCATGCGCACCATTGTCCTTCCGAGCGATCAGCGGACGGATGCCGCGGTCGTCAAGGCGAGCGGCGTAACCCGCCAGTACGGCGGCGGGCCCGCGGCCGTGCACGCGCTGCGCGGCGTCTCGCTCGACATCGAGCGAGGCCGCCTGACCGCCGTGATGGGGCCCTCCGGGTCGGGCAAGTCGACGCTGATGCATCTGCTCGCCGGCCTGGACCGGCCGACGACCGGTCGTGTCTCGGTGGCGGGTGTAGACCTCACGGACCTCGACGACGCCGACCTGACCAAACTGCGACGCGAGCACATCGGCTTCGTCTTCCAGTTCTTCAATCTGCTCCCGATGCTCACGGCGGCCGAGAACATCGCGCTGCCGCTCAAGCTCGCCGGCGAGCGGCCCGATCCGGCATGGCTCGACCGGCTCGTCGCCACCGTCGGGCTCGGTGATCGGCTCACGCACCGTCCCGCGGAGCTGTCCGGCGGCCAGCAGCAGCGCGTCGCCGTGGCGCGGGCGCTCGTCTCCCGTCCGAGCGTCATCTTCGCCGACGAGCCGACCGGCAACCTTGACTCGACGACCAGCGGGGAGATCCTGGCGCTCCTGCGCGACTCGGTCGACGTCTTCGGTCAGACGACCGTCATGGTCACGCACGACGCGCACGCGGCGGCCATTGCCGACCGCGTCGTGTTCCTGGCCGACGGCGACATCGTGCGCGATCTCGGCCCGTCGAGCGCCCATGAGATCCTGGAGGCGCTCGAGCAGGTGGGCGAGCGATGATCGCCGTCGCACTGAAGGGCGTCGCCGCCCGGAAGGTCCGCACGCTTCTCACTTCGCTCGCCGTCGTGACGGGGGTCGCGATGGTGAGCGGCACACTCATCCTCACCGACACGATGCGGTCGTCGTTCGACCAGCTGATCGCCGCAAACTACGACGGAACGGATGCCGTCGTACGCGGGCGCGAGATCGTCAAGGGATCGAGCACCGGCGCAGCCGCGGTCCCCGAGTCATTGCTCGCAAAGGTCCGCGCACTGCCCGAGGTGGCGGCCGCCGGCGGCATCGTGGCGCCGGAGAACATCAACGCCACGTCCATCATCGGCCGTGACGGCGAGGCGGTCGCCCGGCAGAGCATGGGCATGAGCGTCGACGCCGCCAACCCTCGCTTCAACTCGCTTCAGCTCACCGCAGGCGACTGGCCCGCGGGCCCGGGCGAGGTCGTCATCGACGCCGGCACCGCCGAGCGTGGCGACTTCGCCGTCGGCGACACCGTCGGGGTGACGACCCCCGGCCGCAAGGGCACCTACCGCCTCGCGGGAACAGTCTCCGTGGGCGACGTTGGCTCACTCGGACTTTGGGGCATCGCCGCCTGGGATGTCGAGACCGCACAGCGGCTGCTCGACCGAAAGAGGAGCTTCGACTCGCTGTCGCTCGCGGTCGCCGACGGCGTGTCGACGAGCGAGCTGGTGGCCGCGGTTCGCCCGCTCGTCCCGGACGGCCTCGAAGTCACGAGCAGCGCGCGCCAGGCGGCGCGTGACGCCGAGGAGATCGACGAAGGGATGGCCTACGTCCGCTATTTCCTGCTCGGATTCAGCGGCGTCGCGCTGTTCGTCGGCGCCTTCGTGATCCTGAACGCGCTGTCGATCACCGTCGCTCAACGCACGCGCGAGTTCGCCACCCTGCGCACGCTCGGCGCCTCGCGCCGACAGGTGCTGTGGTCGGTGAGGATCGAAGGCCTGCTCGTCGGCCTGCTGGCTTCGACCACCGGGCTCTTCCTCGGTCTCGGCCTCGCGGAGGGGATGCTCGCCCTGTTCGCTGCGCTCGGCCTCAAGCTGCCGGAGGCGAGCACCGTGTTCGCCCTGCGCACAGTCATCGCCTCGCTCGTTGTGGGCACCGGCGTCACGCTGCTCGCCACGCTCGTCCCCGCGCGCCGGGCAACGCGCGTGCCGCCGATCGCCGCAGTCCGTGAGGGATCGTCCCTGCCTGCGTCGCGGCTCGCCGGCCACTCAGTCAAGGCCGGAGTGGCCGCGGTGGGCGCGTCGGTCGGCGCCATCGCGGTCGGCAGCTTCGCCGGCGGCCTGAGCCTCACGACCGCCGCGCTGTTGCTCGGGCTGGGGCTGCTCGGGCTGTTCGCCGGTATCGCGGTGCTGGCTCCGCGGCTCGTGAAGCCGCTCGCCCGCCTCGTCGGCTGGCCCGCCCGGATCGTCGGAGGCCTCGCCGGTGAGCTGGCCGGCGCGAACGCGTCCCGTAACCCCGGTCGCACGGCATCCACGGCGGCCGCGCTCATGATCGGCCTCGCGCTCGTGACCGTCGTCGCGGTCCTCGCATCGGGGCTGCGCGCCTCGACCGAGTCGGCGATCACCGACCAGCTTCGCGCCGACTACGTCGTCGACGGCAAGGACGGCCTGCCGTTCTCGGCAGCCGGTGGCGAAGCGCTGGCACGCGTTCGCGGCGTCACGGCCGCATCGCACGTGCGCGGCGACCGTGCGCTGGTAAACGGCGAGGAGACCGGCGTCACCGGCATCGATCCGGCCACGATCGGGCGCTTCTACACGTTCGACTGGACGGCGGGCGGTGCGGGCGCGGTCGAGCGGCTCGGGGTCGACGGTGCGCTGGTGACGCACGACTACGCCGACGACCAGGAGCTGAGCGTCGGGAGCCGGCTGGCCATCCAGTCACCGATGGGCGGACAGCGGACCGTCGTCGTGCGCGCGATCTACGACCCGCCGGCTGCCCGGCCGCTGCTGCAGCAGGTCAGCATCGGGCAGGCGGCGTTCGACGAGACGTTCCCGACGCACAAGAACGCCTTCACGTTCCTGGCCGCCCGGCCTGGTGCCGACGATGAGCTGGCGGCGGCGGCGACTGGGCTGGGCGACGCGACGCTGCACACCGGTGCCGCGTTCCCGAAGGACGCGACGAAGGACATGGTCGCCTTCCTCGCGATGCTCTACGTGCTCCTGGCCTTCTCGGTGATCGTGAGCCTGTTCGGCATGGTCAACACGCTCGTGCTCTCGGTCTTCGAGCGCACGCGCGAGCTCGGCCTGCTGAGGGCGATCGGCATGACGCGCCGCCAGGCGCGCCGGATGATCCGGCATGAGAGCGTCATCACGGCGTTGATCGGGGCCGCGCTCGGGCTAGGGCTCGGGCTGTTCGTCGCAGCCCTCTTCACGCGGGCCCTCTCCGAGTTCGACATCCCGATGTCGCTGCCCGCGGCGGAGCTTGCGGCGTTCACGGCGGTCGCCGTCCTCGCCGGCATCGCCGCCGCCGTCCTGCCCGCACGCAGAGCCTCACGGCTCAACGTGCTCGAAGCCCTGCACTACGAATAGCCGAGATGGCCATCAACGCGATCATCCAGGACGCCTAGGGCTGCGCAGGGCGAAGACGCGCGGACGCGGTCCGGATATTACGAGCGATCGCCGGTCTCGTACGCCCAATGACATTCCGGTGGCCGCGAACGCCCGTCGGTCGCACCATGGTCTGGAGAAACCTGGCGAGCCGGCGGGCCCGCGCCATCTGAACACGAGGAGGACTTCGTGCTGACACTGACCAACAACGCGATCGAGGCCGTCAAACGGCTCGCGCCCGGCGATGAGGGCGGCCTGCGCCTCTCGATGTCGGCCGAACCCGCCGAAGGCGCCGAACGGTCGGTCCAGCTGGCGATCGCGGAGGCGCCCGCCGACGACGACCGGATCGTGTCGGCGGAGGGCGCGAACCTGTTCATCGAGCCCGAGGCCGCGGAGGCGTTGGACGAGATGGTGCTCGACGCCGCATCCGCGGACGGGCGCGTTCGTTTCGGCGTCAAGCGCAAGACCTGAGAGAGAGGAGGGGTCGCCGCGCGCGGGCCGGTGGTTGGCCTCGGCGCGCGAGCTCACGACGCCGTGCCTTCGTCGAGCAGCCGCGAGAGGTCGTGCGCGATGTCGCGCGGGTCGATCGGCGCTCCGGCCGAGTACTTCGCCCGGCGGTGCCCGCGCTCATCCACGAGCCAGACGCTCGCGGTGTGCACGCTCTCGGCCGCGGCGGTGACCTGGGGAGCGACGAAGTAGCCGTCCCACGTCGGCCGCAGCTGCCGCCGCGAGCCGAGCAGGTAGTGGAAGCTCGGTGGGAGCTTCTCGCGCCGTTCCCAGCGACGGGCCGCCGCGGCCGTGTCGCCGGCCGGATCGACGCTGACGCCGAGGACCGCCACGTCGTCGGCCCGGTCGCCGAGCTGCGACAGCGCCTCGCTCAGCTCCCGGCCGAGCAGCGGGCACACGTCGCGGCAGTGCGTGTAGAGGAATGTCACCGCGTACGGCCGTCCGGCGAGCGCGCGCGTGTCGACGACGCGGCCGCGCGCGTCGCGAAGGTGGATGCGCGGCGTTGGGGCGCGGACGAGCGCAGCCGGCAGCCGTCCGCCGCGCAGGCCCTCCGCGTGGCCGGCCGTCGCCGAGTCGTGCAGCCCGAACACGACGCCCAGCGCCGCGGCGCCTGCCAGCAGCGCGACGGCGAGCAGCATTGGCAGGCGGCCGGCCCGCGGCGCGGGCGTCATCGAGACGTGGCCGGCGTCATCGAGGCGCGAGTGCCCGGAACGACGCGCGCGATGTACGCGCTCGTCATTCGACTGACGATTGGACGCGGGACCTCGCGCGGTGCGGGCATGCCAGTGATGTGAGCGCCACCTCGGGATACAAGCCGGACGCGGCGCGGTCACACACCGTCGCGCGCCAGCGGAAGCTGCGCAACACGCTGCTGAGCTACGGCGTATTGACCCGCGGCAGCCTCCGCGAGTTGACCGGCGCGAACCACTGGGATGTCGTGTTCGACCTCGTGCTCCTGCGCGCGATCGCCGCGGGCCGCGTGCGCCGGCTCGGCCACGGTCACTACGAGGCCGGGCCGACGCGCTGAGCGACACGCGGGCTCACGCCGGTGCGAGCTGAGGCGCGGTTGCGCGCCCGGTGACGGCGATCGTGCCCGCGGCCATGTCGACGGTGCCCGTCACTGCGACGACGGCCGTGTTGTAGGCGGTGTACTCGGGGACCGCGGTGTTGAACAGCGCGAACGCACGGAGCGTGTGCAGGTGCGGCGCATCGGCGTCGGGGATCGCGTACCCGCGCACGTCGGCAGAGATCGCGCCGCGCTCGGTTTCGATCGTCTCGCGGATGTCGAGCACGACGCTGCCGTCGGCGCGGACGGCGACCTGGTCGACGCCGCGCACCCGCGCACCGGCAAGCTCGCCTTCGGTCATCGCCCCGTCGAAGTAGTTGTCGATGCGGACGACACCGTCGATGGGGCCGACCTCCACAGAGTCGGTGAAGTGGGCCTGGAAGCGGTAGTCGAGGTTCATGGGGGCTCCTGGGGGGTTGGGGGGAGAGAGCGATCAGGCGGCGGTGAGCGCCTCGGCCGGCGGCGGCGTCCCAAGGACGCGCGTGCCATAGGGCACCCAGGTGTCGTCGAACACGCTCACGATCGTGTTCGCGCCGAACACGCCGAGCACTCGGGCCGGCTCGTCGGCGATGCCGACGACGTCGTGCGGGAGCTCGGCGGGGACGACCGCGACGCCGCCCGCGGCCACGCGCCGGCGCTCGCCACCGGCCACGACCTCGACCTCTCCGGCGAGGACGACGAGCAGCTCCTCGGCGCTGTCGGTGTGGCGACCGAGGTGCATCCCGCGGTCGAGTTCGAAGTAGACCGCCGCAGTGCCGCGCGCGCCCGTTCCGCGGTGGACGGGCCAGGTGGCGCGGACGACGTTCGCCTCGTCCTCGCGATGGTGTGCGGGCAGCAGGTCAATCTGGCCCGTGTCGACAGCGTGCATCGTGTCTCCTATTTGATTGGACGGCATGCACTACGAATATGCACCGCTCGTCCTGCGGTGTCAATTCGAAAGACGACACGTACATCGAATTTGTCATTCGGCATACATTCAGTTAGCATGGCGTCAACCGAAATGGCAGAACGGCGCAGATACGAGCAACGCGAGCGTGCGCGCAAGCATGACGAGACGCGGCAGCGGATCGTCGATGCACTGATCGGCTTGCACGAGACCGTCGGCGCGGCGCAGACCACCGTTACCGAGGTCGCGCGCCGCGCCGGCGTCGGCCGCATGACGGTCTACAACCACTTCCCGACCGAGGCCGAGATGGTCACCGCGTGCACGTCGCACTGGATCACGTTGCACCCGCCGCCCGATCCCGAGACGTGGGCGCAGTTGCGCGATCCGGGCGCGCGGCTGGCCACGGCGCTCGGCGAGCTGTACGCCTACTACGACGAGACGCAGGCGATGTGGACCACCGCGTACCGCGACGCGCCGCTCGTGGCCGCGCTCGGCGAGATCATGGATGCGACCTGGTTCGCCCTGCTCGACCGGGCCGTCGAGGTGCTCGCCGCGGGCCGCGGTCTGCGCGGCCGCGCGCGGCGACGCGCACGCGGAGCTCTGCGCCTCGCCGTCGACTTTCCGACCTGGCGCACGCTCACCGCCGCCGGGCTGGGCGTGGCCGAAGCCGCCGAGGTAGCGGCGGCGTTCGTCGTCGCGAGCGTGCCGGGGCGTGATCAGCCGTCGCGCGCAGCGGTGCCCGCCGCGGGCCTGAACGCGACGAGCGGCAGCTTATCGACCACCTGATCGCGCGCACGGTCGGATCCGTCGTAGCGGACGCCGGTCAGCCGGCTGAGCACCGCCCGCACGATCGGCGCGAGCAGCCGGTTACGGCGCTCGTAATCCGCCAGCACGGCGACCGCCTCGTCGTGGGCGAGGACGCGGGCGTGCGCCGGGTAGCGCACACGCGCGATGCGGACCTCCTCGGCCGCGGCCGCGAGCACGTTGCGGTACCACTGCGCGTCCGGGCCGAAGCCGGAGACGACGACTGCCTCGCGCGTAGCGGACGTCCAGCGCACGACCTCGAGCACGGTCACGTACCGGCGGCCGGTCCTGCGGCCGCGGTGCGTGAGAGCCAGGAACCGGTGGCCGAGCAGCCAGCCCCATCCGTGCTCGTACAGGGCGGTGGGCGCCTTGAGCGCGCGCCAGACCGGCGACCCGGGTCGCGGGCGCGCGCTCATTGGCGGACACGCGGCGGTCGCTGCCGGACCAGGTTCTTGTCGGCGATCGCCACGAGGATCAGTGCAAATGCGAGCGCGCGGGCGAGGTACACCACCGTGGCGGCCTCGCTGTCGTTGTCCAGCAGCGCGAGGGCGACCCGGTTGACGGCGAGCAGCGCGAACGCGAGGGCGAACAGCAGGAACAGCCGATCGTCGCTCGCGCGCCAGAAGCGCACGAAGAACAGCGCGATTGCGGCCGCGGCGAGGCAGCTGGCCCCGTCGACGAAGTCGATCATCTGGGCTCTTCCTCTGCGGGCGCACGCCAGATGAGGTCGGCGAGCAGCGCGGCCAGCCCGGCCAGGAACGTCGCGCTGCGCGCCCAGCGCAGGTCGGTACTGGAGCCGAGCACGCTCAGGTCGACGAACAACAGCACGTTGCTGATCCCCAGCCAGGCGAAGCACACCCCGCTCCACAGCAGCAGGTTTCGCCGGTCCCGTGACCACGCCCGCAGCAGCAGCACGGCGCAGGCGACGCTGAGGACCGCGCACAGCAGGTAGGCGATCGTCGCCACGGTCATCGCTCCTGGTCGCGTCGTACACGGAAGGCGTCCGAGAACGCCTGCAGATCGTCGGCTGCGCGCGTGAACACGAAGCGCAGGACGTCGCGCGTGTTCAAGCGGTACGCCTCGTCGAGGGCGTCGACGGCCTCGCGGCGCCGCGCGTCGGCGGGCGCATAGCGCCAGCCCTCGCCGTCCGGCTCGACGAAGCCGCCGGCACGCATCGCCGCGAGCTGCAACTGCGCCCACGACGGAGGACATTCGACACGCTCGCACAGCTCGTCGACGCTCCACAGCCGCTCGGGCTCGCTGCGCAGCGTGAGCAGCAGCTCGACCTCGCCGACCGAGTTGATGTGGTCGCGGATCAGGGCACGAACCGCCACCGGCAGCCGGGCGCTCACGGCCGGGGACATGCGTCGTCGCGCCTCACGTCGACGAGGACGTTTCCCGCGCGCGCCTCGCGCGCGCGCGAATGTCAGTCGAATGACGGAGTCAGGGCTCGACGAGCCCGCGCCGGACTGCGTACAGCGTGAGCGCGACACGGTCGCGGAGCCCGAGCTTCTCGAGGACGTTCGCGCGGTGCCGTTCGACCGTGTTCTCGCTGATGTTGAGCAGGCCGGCGATCTCGCGACTCGTGTGGCCTTCGGCGATCAGCTTGACGACCTCGGTCTCGCGTGGCGTGAGCGGGTCCTCGATCCCGGTCACCCCGCGGCGCGTGCGCTCGACATGGTCGCGGATCAGGGCACGGACCGCGTTCGGATACAGGAACGGCTCGCCACGTAGCGCGGCGTGGCAGGCACGCACGAGGTCGTGCTCGGCCGCCGACTTGAGCACGTATCCGGACGCACCGACGCGCAGGGCCTCGAACAGGAACTCCTCGTTGTCGTGCATCGAGAGGATCAGCACGCGCATGGTCGGGCGCTGCTCGGACAGATGGCGGGCGACGTGTAGGCCGGTCAGCTTCGGCATCGAGACGTCGAGCACTGCGAGGTCGATCGCGGTGCCGAGGGCGATGCGCAGCGCCTCGTCGCCGTCGGCCGCCTCGGCCACGACGGCGAGCTCCGGGTCGTCGTCGAGGATCCGGCGCACCCCGGCGCGCACCAACGCATGATCGTCGGCGAGCAGGAGGCGGGACGGCGAGGGGGGCATGGAGGCCGACCCGGACCCTAGATGATCATCTGGCGGGACACGGCATGCACCCGCCCCGCGACCGGTGGCGGGCCCCGGTCGCAGGGCGGGGTTGCTGGGGCCGGGCGGCGCACTGGAGGGCTCCGGCCGCGACCCGCTGGTGGGAGGATTCGCCGCGCTCCCGGTTCGGCCGGTCCGATGTCAGTGCGATGACGATCGGGCCATGCGGTCAGCGCTGACGGTACGCACGGGTACGGGAGCCGGAGTACGTGGTCCCGTGCGGCGAGCGCCAGCGGACGCGGTAGGACCTGCCCTGGCGGTAGCGCGTGGTCGTCATCCAGTAACCGCGGCGGTTCGTGCGGTCGCGCTTGAGGTGCCGCCAGTGGCCGCGGCGGCCGCGGTACTGGATCTCGACGCGCTCGCGTCCATCGTGGGGGCGGACGTAGCCCCACAGGCGCACGCGATGCCGTCCACTGCGCCGGGCGACCATCGGGAGGCGGAACCCGCGGTAGGCGAGCTTCTTGGTTCCACGGTGAAAACGCAGGCCAGACTCGAAGCCGCCGTAGCGGTTGCGACCCTTGCCGGGGGCGTCGTCGCGCATCAGGTACTGCGAGATTGCGCGCACCCGCCGGTTGCTCCAGGCGATCTTCTCGCCCATCGCCCGATACTCGGCCTGCCGGGTCTGGCTGACACCGTAGTGCGGGTCGGGGCGGCTCTGGATCCCGAACTCGGTGAGGTAGATCGGCAGGTGGCGCCGGACCGCGTGCGCGTGTCCGGCCCGGTTCAGGGCCCGGACGAGGCGACCGAGTGAGCCGATCGTCACGTCGTCGCGGTGCGGCGAGACGAAGTAAGGGCCGCTGCGCGTCGTGTACGGATGGTGCGCGTACCCGTCGGCCGGCAACCGCCGGCAGCCGCGGCGCTTGTGGTAGTGCCGGTTCAGGCACAGCGCGCCGCGCAGGAACCGCAGCGGGAACACCACGTGGCGATTGCCGCGCGGCGCGGTCTCTCCCATAAGGACGCGGTCGTGCGCGTTCCCGGTGCGGGCGAGCGCCTTGTGAGCGGCCCAGAACAGCCGCCGGTACAGCTGCGGCGAGTACGGCTTGTGACGGCGGTACTGCGGGCCGAGGAACTGCGGGTGGTTGGGCTCGTTCCAGATCGACCAGTACTTGATGCGCGAGCCGAACTGGCGGCCGACGGCGGTCATGAAGCGGCCGAAGTGGGTCGGGCTCGGGTAGTCGACGCCGTTGCCGGTCAGCGTCGCCCAGTCCGGCGCCGGTCCGCTCGGTGTGACGAGCACGTGGATGCCGCGGGCGCGCGCCTCGGCGATCAGCCGTTCGTACACCGTCCAGTCGTACGCCGCGGGGTCACGCTCGTCGAAGTTCGGCGGCGTGTTGCTGTGTGGCTGCGGTGCGACCTCGCGCCAGTACATGACGACGCGGATCCAGCGCACGCCGAAGCCCTGGATCTCGCCGAACGTGCGCGCCCGTACTGCCGGGTCGGCGCTCTTGAGCTCACGCGACGCCTCGAAGATCGTGAACTGCGACGTGCGCGCCTGTGCGGCGGGCGCGGCCAGCGCCAGCACCGCGAGCGCGATCCCGAGCGTGCGCATCACAGGCCGTCCGGGTGCCGGGCCACGAACCCGCGCCGGGAGCGATGGGCGGGCCGCCACCGGGGTCCGTTCTCGCCGCGGCCGGACGTGTCGAACCGCAGGCCCGCGATCACGGTGTAGGCGTGACCGTGGTTGGCGTACACCGTGATCCAGGTGCCGCGGCCGCGCCGGCCCCAGTGCATGAAGCCCGTCGAGTCGAGCGGTTGCGCGAGCAGACCGCCCCCGTGCAGCGCGTAGGAGACCGAGCCCGAGCAGTCGTAGCCGGACGAGCGGAAGCGGCGGTGGCCGCCGCCGTAGCGGTACGGCTTGTCGGTGATCGCGTTCGCGGCCGCGATCGCGTCCTGCACGGCCCGCGGCGCGTCCGGCGGCGCGATCGCCGAGCGCCCGTCAGGGGACAGCTGCGCGCGGCCGGTCTGCGGGGCGGGCGGGGCGGCGGATCGGACGGCGCGCACGCGCCGCCGGATGCCGCGGAACTCCATCCGCGACACGCGCCCGTCGACGCGGAGATCCTCGGCGCGCTCGTAGCGCCGCACGCTGCGCCGTGTCCCGCGCCCGAAGATGCCGTCCACGGCAGTCGGCTGGCCGAGCAGAGTCAACCAGCGCTGCAGTACGCGGACGTGGTGGCCGCGGCTGCCGACGCGCAGCGGGCGATCCTGGCGCGCCGCGGCGTCGGCAGAGACGGCGCCCGCCGTCGTGGCGGCGGCGAGCGCAACGGTGAGAACGCCGCGAGCGGGACGGTGCCCGCGCCGCAACGGCGATGTCGGTGCCAAAGGTGCTCCTTCCAGACGCTTCCGAGGTGAGCTGACGGGCTCGCGCTGGAAGTGCTGCGCTACGCCTGAGTCGTTCAGGCGATTCGCCCCGGGCGGACAGGTCCGCCAGTGGTTCCCCCGGCCGGCCGGGCGGCTGGCGCCCGAGCCGGTTCAACGATGTGCTGCCCGTGCCAACTCGGGCCGCAGGCGCAAGTTGCCTACGCCGCGGCGTGTTCGTCATTGCGCTGACGAGCGTCCGTCAGACGACGGACGGCCTGCCCTCGGTGTGCTCCCTCGCGGGGACCCACGCGAGATGCGCATCGCGTTTCTCTTCTTGGTCTGCGCGACGATCGTCGCGATCGGCGCGGGCGTCGCGGGCGCACTGGCTCCCGACGCTCGCCCTGAATCCGGTCCGGTGATTCCGCCGGGCGCGCATGTCGCCGGGCTCGACGTCGGGGGCCGCACGCTGACCGAAGCCGCAGCATTGATCGAGGCGCGCTTCGGCGACCGGGTGCGCGCAACGATCCACGTGCGTGCCGCCGGGCATCGCCGGACACTGACCGCTCGCGGCGTTCGCCTGCGGTTCGATGCGCTGCGCTCAGCGCGCCGCGCGGATACCGCGGCGCGGCAGGCCGGCGGCACGCCCGTCGACGTCCCGCTGTGGGTGCGCTACAACCACGCGCGGCTGGCGCGGTTCGTGCGGAAGGTGGCCGGCGACGTGCACCGCGACCCCCGCAACGCGGCGCTGCGTCTCGCGGTCACGCGGCTGGCGATCCGGCCCGCGCGTGCCGGCTACGACATCGACCGCGACAGCCTGCGCAAGCGACTGGCGCAGGCGCTCACGACGCCCGACGCCGAGCGCACGCTCCGGGCCGGGCGCACGACCATCGAACCCGAGGTCACGCGACGCGACGTGGTCAAGCGCAACCCAGTCGTGGTGACCGTCCACCGCCGCGGCTTCCGACTCCGCGTGTTCCGCCACGGGCGCCGGGTCGCCAGCTACCCGGTCGCCGTCGGGATGCCCGGCCACGCCACGCCGCGCGGGCGCTACCGCATCGCCAACAAGGCCGTCGATCCAGCCTGGAGCGCTCCGGACAAGGCTTGGGCGGGCGCCTACCGCAACGAGGTCATCGCCGGCGGCAGCAGCGAGAACCCGCTCAAGGCGCGCTGGCTGGGGATCGTCGACGGCGTCGGCATTCACGGCACCGACGCGACGTGGTCGCTCGGGCGGCGCGCCTCGCACGGGTGCATCCGCATGGCCGTCCCGGCCGTCAAGCGCGTCTACCGGCTCGTGCCCGTCGGGGCGCGCGTGATGATCAAGTAGTGGTCGTCACGGGGTCTCTGCGCTGGCAGTGAGCCGGCCCCGGTGCAGGCCGCCGGGGCGAGCAGCTCGCGGCTACCGCCCGGCGTCAGTTCCCGGTCGAGCTGATGTAGTCGACGAGGGCATTGAGCTGCTCGGACGACAGCTTGTCGCCGAAATCCTTCGGCATCAGGCCGGCCGAGTAGCCCTTGGCGATGTACGCGTCGGGGTCGACGATCGACTGGCGGACGAACGTGGGCACCGGCTTGCCGGCCGCCTTCGCGTCCGCGACGAGCTGCTTGTCGAGGTCGGGCCCCGTGGTGCCGTTGGAGCCTGCCTTCGCGAGCGTGTGACAGCCGCTGCAGCCGTTGGCGGCGAACAGCTGCTTGGCGTCGTTCGCACCCGGAGCAGGCGTGCTTTCGCCGGAGCTGCTTCCACCGCCGCTGCTCCCGCCGCCGCCGCAGCCGATGACGGCGAGCGCGCCGGCGATGAGCGCGACGGCGCATCGACGACGGAGGCGCGTGTCTGGCTGCACGGATCTCCTTTCTCCACGCCGCGCGCGGGATTCGCGCGCGGGTTCGGACCAAGTCCTACTCCTCTTGTTCGCGCCGCGCGACGCGAGACCGTCAGCGAGCCGACGGCGGCTGTCACCGCCGTGACTTTCGAGGTGCCCGCTCGTCAGTCGGCAAGCCGGCGGCCGTCCGCGCAATTACGCGCTGGTTCGCCCGCTGACGGAATGCGGACGGCCGTTGCCCGCCCGGGCCAGCGCCGTCTCCATGGCCTTACTCCGACACCTGATCAAGATCGGCGTGCTGGCCGGCGCGCTCACGGTCGCCGCCGCAGGGACCGCCGATGCGCAGCCCACGGCGAGCGGCGACTTCGACGGCGACGGACGGTCCGACCTGGCGATCGGCGCTCCGATGGACTCGGTGGGCGGGCACGACGACGCCGGCGCGGTCAACGTGCTCTACGGATCGGCCGGCAGCGGACTGCGCGAAGACGCCGATCAGGAGTTCACGCAGGACACCCTCGGCGTGATCGCTACGGCCGAGGCCAACGATCGCTTCGGCGCCGCGCTCGCCGCCGGGGACTTCGACGACGACGGTGACGACGACCTCGCGATCGGACTGCCTGGCGGCCGGATCAACGGCGTGCGTGCCGGCGCTGTGTCCGTCCTGTACTCGTCGCGCGGCCGGCTGGGTCAGGCCGGCGACCAGCTGTGGTCGCAGGGCGCGCCGGGCGTCAAGGGCGCGGTCGGCAACGACGGCTTCGGATGGTCGCTCGGCGCGGGGGCGAGCCGGTGACGATCGCGACGGTCATCGTCGACGACCACCCCGCGATGCGCGCCGGCGTCACGGCCGTCCTTGAGGCGACCGACGACATCGCCGTCGTGGGATCGGCGGCGGGCGAGGCCGAGCTGTGGCCAATATTGGACCGCGCCGATCCGGACGCCGTGTTGCTGGACTTCCATCTGCGCGGCGACGACGGGATCGTGCTCTGCCATCGGATCAAGCGCGCGAAACGCGGACTGGCGGTGGTCCTGTACTCCGAGTTCGCCGACCGCACGCTGATCGCGCCCGCGATGCTCGCCCAGGCCGACGCGCTGCTGTCCAAGCGGGCGCCCGCCCCCGTGTTGTGCCAGGCGCTGCGCGATGTCAGCGGACGCTCCACGCCGATCCCCACGCTGCGCCCGGACCACCGCGAGCAGCTCGGCGCGATGCTCGAGCCGCCGGAGGTCACGCTGGCCGCATTGCTGCTTTCGCGCCGCCCGGTCGGCGACATCGCCGAGGCGATGCAGCTCACCGTCGACGAGGTGACGGAACGCACGGAGGCGCTGCTGCGGCGAATCGTCGCCGAGCGCTCCCGTCTTGAATCATGATCCCTTGACGCTTCTGCCCGGCGACGTCGAGTCAGTTCGCGGCTCGACCGTGCGGCGCCTCACGCGACGAACGGCTCGCGTCGCGACGGTACACCGGCGGCGACGTCGGCGAACGTGAACGGGATCCCGTCGGCGAACAGCACGTTGTCGTGATCCATGCACTGGATGTGCACGTGCGGCTCAGTCGAGTTGCCGGAGTTCCCGCAACGACCGATGAGCTGGCCCGCAGAGACGGCATCACCGGTGCGCACCTGGAGCGAGCTGCGCTGCAGGTGCGCGATGGCGGCGAAGGCGCCGTTGCCGATGTCGATGACGACGTGATTGCCGAGGACCCGGGACGGCCCTGTGATCTCGCGGACGCCGGCCTCGAGGACGAGCAGCGCGAGCGTGGCGTACGAGGACCGGCTCCAGTGATCGCGCTCACCGTCGTGCACGCGAATCACGACGCCGTCGGCCGGCGAGCAGACCGCGCGCCCGAAGCCCGGGTAGCGCTCTGGCCTTCGCGCGGGCGGCCACCATCGCATCGGCGGCCGGGGCTGGTCGCGTGGTTCGTGGACGAGATCGACGGCGAAGCTCTGACCGTACGCATGGACGCCGTGGCTGGGAACGCTGTCGGCCGGGCTGTTGACGGCGCGCCACCGCCCCGAGACCGGCGAGACGAGCCGGACCGGCGAGCGTGCCGGGGGAGCGCCGACGCGCGAGTAGACCGCCATGGCTCCGAGGATCGCGATCACGCCGAACCATGGCGGCAGGACGCCGAGGAGCCACACCACGAGCGCCACCGCGAGGCAGCAAGCGACGACCGGCAGCCGGATGCGCCCCCAATGCACCCGCAGTCCGCCGGCCCGCGCGGGATCGAGCCGGTGGTGCCATGCACGGATCAGCGCGGTGCCGATCAGCGTCGGCACCACCCACACCGACACCGCCGCGACGCCCTCTACGGGCCCGTCCACCGTCAGAGAGACGACGAGCAATGCGGTGACGAGGGCGATGTACGAGCCGCCCTGTCCGTGGACGTATGCGTATTGCCAACCCGTGAATCGCCGTCGGGGTGCGAGCCGGCCGATGGCGGCCAGCCCGTACGAGGCGATCGCTACGGGCACGAGCCACCACAGCGTCGGCCATTCGAGCGCCACGAGCGTCACGGCGGTGAGCGCGACCACCGCCACCGACCAGTGGTAGACCGCGGCGCGCCCGTCGATGACGGGCCGGTCACGGCTGCGCCAGATGACCCACGCGCCCACGGGCAGCGCTACCGCGCCTGCCACAAGATGGGCGGTGAGCAAGACGTCATGAGAGATCTCGGTCATAGCTCGTGGCTAACCCGCACGCATGCAGCGACCGATGCCATGTCACACGCAAGACTGCCCGCGGGTGGAACCGCCTCGCCGCGGCTAGGTCCCTGAGGCACTCGGCGATCGGCCACGTTGGCCGAACCCGCAGCCGCGACCGAAGACAGCACGCTGTGCTCGCACTCACACAGACGGCCATCGACGCGATCAAGACGGTCGCACCGGGCGACGCCGGCCTGCGCGTGTGCCTGATCGGTGAGACGCTCACGATCGAGTCGCTGCAGCTCGACATCGCTGCGGCCGCGCGGGCCGGCGACCAGGTGCTCGAGGAGCACGGTGCGCGCGTGTTCGTCGAGCCGCGCGCGGCAGCGGCGCTCGACGGCATGGTGCTCGGTGCCGTTCGCGAGCGCGGCCGTATTCGCTTCGTGATCGTTCAGCCGCCCGGCACTTAGCCACGGCGTGGCTGACGGTGGGGGCGGGCGACGCCGCGTTCGCGTTCGGCCTCGAGGCTCTCCTCAGCGGGATCGCGGCACGCGCCCGGGGAGGCGTGGCCGCGCCCCGCGTGGGGGTACGCGGGGCGGGCCGGATGTGAGGACGCGGGAGTGTGCGGTACGCGTCCCGGGGTGAGGAGCTCCCCTTCTCCTCGAATGCCTACGTGCCCCCAGCCGACCCGGTCGGCCCGCGCTGGTCAGTCGTCAGACATTCCAGCCCACGGGACCCCCGGCCCTTCCCCACGCCGGCCGGACGTAGGCGTGATCGGCTCTGAGGTATCGGCGGGCAGAGCCGGCGGTATCGCAGCGAGGATCCGGCGGACCCTGTCGCTCATCTCGGCCGGGGTGCGCCGGAAGTGACGAGCGACGCGATCCGCGGTCGCGCCGGCGGCGAGCACGCGCGCGAGCCGGCGATCGTCGCCGCCACCGCGAGCTGGGGGCTTGCGTAGGCGGTATAGACGAGCACCTTCGGCGGCGGCGACGCACGCTTGATGCGGTGGCTGAGCAGCAGGCCGTTGTGGCGCGGCAGGTGATAGTCGACGAGCACGATGGCCGCGCCGAACAGCGCGATCGTCCAGCCGGTCGCGAAGACGATCCACTCGCCCGCAATGTCGCCGAGGGCGCAGCCGGCTCCGCAGTGGGCCGTGCCCTTCGAGACTGCCCACAAGTCGCCGGGCTCGCCCTCCCTGGCGTCGCCGCGCTCGCGTGTTTACTTCGCCGTGCCGCGGCGCCCGCGCCGGACGTAGAACCAGGCCGCGAGGATCCCGAGATAGAGCGCGCTGATCGGCCACACCCAATCCATCACGGCCATCGGCTGTCGGTAGCCGCCCACCGCGATGTCCCACACGATCGCCCCGGCTACGGCGAAGCGCAGGGCAAGCGACACCCAGGGCTCGCTGAGGTCGAGATTCGGCTACCCAGAGCCACGCGTGTGTGAGAACGCCGGTCAGGCGGGTGACGCTAGCGTCAGAGCCGTGCCTCTTTTGTGGAGGGTCTTCGCGACGAACGCGGCGGTGCTCGCGGTCGCGACGATGCTGCTGGTCCTCACGCCGGTGACGGTGAGCTTTCCGATCGCGCTCGCCGAGCTCGTCGTGCTCGTCGGCGGCCTGGGAACGATGCTCGCGCTCGACCTCGCGTTGCTGCGCCGCGCGTTCGCGCCCCTGCGGCGGCTGACGACGACGATGCGGGCAGTCGATCCGCTGCGGCCGGGCGGCCGCGCGCCTGCCCCATCCGCTGATCCCGAGGTGACCGAGCTCACCGAAGCGTTCAACGAAATGCTCGACCGCCTGGAGTTCGAACGGCGCGACAGCGCGCGGCGCGCCCTCGCCGCCCAGGAGGCCGAGCGCCGGCGGCTGGCCCGCGAGCTCCATGACGAGGTCGGGCAGGTCCTCACCGCCGTCGTGCTGCAGCTCGACCGCCTCGGGCGCGAGGCTGCCGGCGAGCAGCGCATGGGCGTCGTGGAAGCGCGTGAGGCGGTCCGTGCGAGCCTCGAGGACGTGCGCGGCATCGCGCGGCGGCTACGACCGGAGGCGCTCGACGACCTGGGGCTCGCCAGCGCGCTGGAGGCACTCGCCAACGACGTCGAGCGGCGGACAGGCGTGCGCACCGAACCCGCGATCGACGGTCACCTGAGCGGGCTGTCGGCCGAGGAGGAGCTGGTGATCTACCGGATCGCGCAGGAGGCCCTCACGAACGCGGTCCGGCACGGCCGTGCCCAGCGCGTGTCGATCCGTGTGCGCAGCGACGAGCTGGTGGTGCATGACGACGGTGTCGGCTTCGACGCGGCCATCACCGCCGACGGCACGGGGCTGCGGGGTATGCGCGAGCGGGCGGTGCTCATCGGAGCCCGTCTCGACGTGGACTCGCGGCGGGGCGGCGGCACGACGGTCCGCATGCGGCTGCGGGCGGCACAACAATGACCGGGCATCCGGCTCGCCTGCTGCTCGCCGACGACCACGCGATGGTGCGGCGCGGCCTGCGACTGGTCCTCGATGCCGAGGCCGACCTGAGCGTTGTCGCCGAGGCGGGCGACGGGATCGAGGCGCTCGAGGTCGCGCGCCGCGCGCCGCTGGACCTCGCGATCCTCGATGTGTCGATGCCGCGGATGACCGGCCTCCAGGCCGCGGCGGAGATCCTCGCGATCCAGCCGGAAGTGCGGGTCCTCATGCTCTCGATGCACGACAGCGAGCAGTACCTGTTCGAGGCGCTGCGGGCCGGCGCGTCCGGCTACGTGCTCAAGTCGGCCGCCGACCGCGATCTCGTGGAGGCGAGCCGCGCCGCGATACGGGGCGAGCCGTTCCTCTACCCGTCGGCGGTGGCCACGCTGATCCGCGATTTCCTGGAGCGCGCCCGGGTCGGCGAAACCGAGGTACTCGATCCGCTGACGCCGCGCGAGTTGCAGGTCGTCAAGCTGATCGCCGAGGCCCACACGAACGCGCAGATCGCCGCGCTGCTCCACATCAGCGCCAAGACGGTCGAGCGGCATCGGGAGAACCTGATGGCCAAGCTCGGCATGAGCGATCGCGTCGAGCTCACCCGCTACGCGATCCGCCGCGGTCTGGTGGAGCCGTAGCCGGCTTCCGCGCGGGCCTCGGGATGGGTCGCTCGCCCCACGGGGCGGCGCCGCAGCTCGTCGCCGGCGGCGCGGATGGGGCGGCGGGCCAATGGGAACGCGCGGCGGCGACGGCCACGATGCAGGCGTGGTTCGACTGCTCATCTTCTGGACCCGGCCCCAGCACCTCTCCGCCGCCGAGGCGGACGCGTGGGCGCGCCGCGAGCTGTCGCCGATCGCCCAGCTGGCCGCGGTCGAGCGCGCCGACCTGATCTCGCTGCACCCCACGTCGGAGCGGCTCGACTGCCGCCACGACTGGCTGCTCGACGTCCGGCTCGCGGCCGGAGCGCAACCGGCCGACTGCGTCGAATCGCCGCCGTGCGCGGACTGGATCGCCGATATGCGTCTACTCGGGATGTCGCCGTCGGTCGTGGTCGCCGGTGGGGGCGAGTCGCTCGCGGGATCGGGCTGATGGCGGTCGCCATCGCGCTATTCGCCGCCGCGCTGGCGGTGATCGCGTCCGAGCGCGTCGATCGCACGAAGGTCGCGCTGCTTGGCGCAGTGCTCGCACTGCTCACGCAGACGATCGATCAGCACACCGCAGTCGAGGCGATCGACTGGAACACGCTCGGCCTGCTCGTCGGGATGATGCTGATGGTCAGGATCACCGAGCCCACGGGCGCGTACGGCTGGCTCGCGATTCGGACCGCCCAGCTCTCGCGCGGGCGCCCGATCGCCGTCATCGCCTCGCTCGCCGCGACGACGGCGGTGCTGTCGGCGTTCCTGGACAACCTAACGACGGTCCTGCTGATCGTGCCGGTCACGTTCGTGCTGGCCGACAGCCTCGACGTCGATCCGATCCCGCTCGTGATCATCGAGATCGTCGTGTCCAACATCGGCGGCACTGCCACGCTGATCGGCGACCCGCCGAACATCCTCATCGCCGGCGCGACTGACCTGTCGTTCGTTGCGTTCATCGTCAATCTCGCGCCGATCGCCGCGCTCACGTTCGTCGTCGTCACTGCTGGGCTCTACGCGGTATTCCGCGGGCGGCTGCGTGTGACCTCCGAAGCACGCCGGCATGTGCTGTCGCTCGACGCCTCGAGGTCGATCAAGGACAGCGCCGAGCTCCGCCGGACGGTCCCGATCCTCGTCGCCACTGTGATGCTCTTCTTCGCGCACACGGCGGTCGGCATCGAGCCTGCGACGGTCGCGCTGACGGGCGCGACCGCGATGGTGCTGGTCAGTCGCCAGCCGCTCGAGCGTTCGCTCGCCGGGATCGAGTGGCCGACGCTGTTCTTCTTCATCGGGCTGTTCGTGATGGTCGGCGCACTCGAGCACACCGGGGCGATCAGCGCCCTGGCCGACGGCATCGCGAGCCTGACGGGCGGCGACCGCAGCGCCGAGCTGCTCGGGATCCTGTGGGCGTCGGCGATCGGCTCCGGGCTCGTCGACAACATCCCGTTCACGGCGGCGATGCTGCCGGTCGTTGAGCAGTTGCAGGCAGGGGAGGGGGGCGACGACGCGTACTGGTGGGCGCTCGCCCTCGGCGCCTGCTTCGGGGGCAACGCGACGCTGATCGCTGCCGCTGCCAACGTCGCTGCGGCGGGCGTGGCGGCGCACGAGGGTCGCCCGATCGGCTTCCTGACGTTCCTGCGCGTCGGTGCGCCGGTCACCGTCATATCGCTGCTGCTCGCCACCGCCTACGTCGTCGCCCGCTACATCTGGTAGCGACTGCCGGCGCGCTCTGAGCGCGGTCCCGAGGCCCCGGACGATCCCCAAGCCTGGCGGCTGATCGCGCAGGGAGGCGCCGAATATCCGGGCCGCGGCCGCTCAACCCGGGCGTGTCCGCCGGGTGACGGGCGGCGCGTCAAAACGGTCGGCGCGGGCACTGCTGACGCCATGTTCGGGCTCATCGCCGCTGGACTCGACGCCGCGCTCGAGCGCGCCGGACTCCCGTACGGCTACGCGATCACGATCTGGTCCTCGGGTCAGGTGCTGATCGATGCCCCTACAGGTTGTCACCGGCCCGGCCGTCCATCTCGGCGGCATGGCGGCGACAATCATCCTTCAGGGCGTGCGTTGATGCGGATCGCGTCATGCATCTGACCGGAGGCGGGACAAGATCGGATCAAGGGAAACCGTCGCTGCGAAGCAGAATGTTCGAGCGCGTGCGGCGAATGCCTCGCAGGACGGCACCTCGGGCGCGGCGGGGTGCCCTGGCCGTCTATATGACCGTGTGGCTCGCGGCGGGAGCGGTGGTCGCCGTGCTGGCGATCCTGGCGCTCGGCGGTGGCGAGCCGAAGACCGTGTCCGTCCCGCCCGTCGAGGAGACGCGGCTCGATCACGCGGCGCTCGCGGCCGGCTGTGACCTCAAACGGGCGAACCCACGCGAGCAGCTGAACCCGGCCGTCACCGGGCCGGCGGCCGCGCCCTCGGCCCACGCGGGGTTCTATGACGAAGCGCCCGACCCGGCGTCACTCGTATCGGCGCTGCGCCGGGGCGTGATCGTGATCCAGTTCCGCGACCTCGACGGCGACCGCATGGATGAGCTGCGCGACCTCCAAGAGGCCCTCCCTGAAGGCACGATCGTCGCGCCCAACAGCACCGGCATGCCGTACCGGGTCGCGGTCACGGCGTACCGGCACCTGCTCGGGTGCGGTCGCATCAGCGACGAGGCGATCGAAGCAGTCCAGCTGTTCCGCGGCCGCTACCTCGGCTCGGGCCCTGACGCCTGACCCGCCACGGAGCTATGCACGGGGACGCGCAGGCGTACCTCGATGCCGCCCTGCGCTCGGTTCAGCCAGGCGAGCTCCGCGCCGATCAGCACGGCGCGCTCGCGCATGCCACGTACACCGCCGTCACGCGGAACGTCGCCGGAAGGGAAGCCGATGCCGTCGTCGACGACCGACAGCTCGACGTGATCGGGCGTGCAGACGAGTGTCACCTGGGCCTGCGTCGCGCGCGCGTGACGGATCACGTTGGTGAGGCTCTCCTGCGCGATCCGGTAGATGGCGAGCTGCTCTTCCGGGGTCAGGGGCGGCAGCGCGCCCGGGAGCCGACGGTGAATGAGCAGGCCGGTCACGCGCGAGAGGCGGTTGCACAACTCCGTCAGGGCCGCGACGAGCCCGAGCTCGTCGAGCACCTCCGGGCGCAGCCGGCGCGCGAGGCGGCGCACGTCCTCGAGTGCGGCCTCCGCAGTGCACCGCGCCGCGTGCAGCTCATCGGGCGTCGCGCCGCGGGAGGCCGCTCGGTCGATCTGGAGGACCAGCGCGGTCAGCGTCTGCCCGATCGCGTCGTGCAGCTCCGCGGCGAGATGACGACGCTCGGCGTCCTCGTCCGCGGCGGCGCGGTGGGCGCTCTCGCGCCGCTCGCTCTCGATTCGGTCGAGCATCGCGTTGAACGTCCGCGCCAGCACGGTGACTTCTGACTCCGGGCCGGTGATCGGAATCCGCTGCCCAGGTGCCAGCGGGTCGACGCGCTCCATCAGCGTCGTCAGGCGCATCAGCGGCGCGAACGCACGACGCATCAGCACGACGTTCACCGCGAGCATCACGACCAGCCCACCGGCGAGCGCGACCACGCGTCCGTTGGCCGGCTCGACCCACAGAACGGCACAGGCGACAGCGAGCACGCATGCGTTCGGGATGAATAGCCTCCAGAAGAGCGCGACCGACGGCCCGTCGGTGTCGACCGCGCGCCGCTGGTGGGGTCCGGCATGCATCACGCTGGCCACGAAGGTACTCGCGCGAGCCGTCGGCGCGGCGCCGGTTACGCGGCGATGCGCAGGTCACGAGCCCCGCGGCGCGGTGGTGGCGGCGGCTCGCGGCTCAGCAGCCAGGTGCGGTCGCGGCGGCGGCGGATGTACCCGGCGGCGGCCAACCGGCCGAGCGCCGACGTGACCGTCGGGCGCTGGGCGCACACGAGTTGAGCCAGGACGTCGTGCGTGACCGGGAGCGGCACCACGACTCCATCCAGGCCAACGCGGCCCCAGCGGTCGGCCATGTGCCAGAAGAACAGGATCAGCCGATCGTCGACACGTCGCAGATCGGTCACGGCCAGCTGGAGGGCCAGCCAGCGCGACCGCCGCGTCGTGCGCGCGAGGAGGCCGGGCAGGATCTGGGGCCAGCGTCCGACGAGCGAGAGGAAACGCGCGTCGAGCACTGCGACCCGTGCGGGATGGAGCACGTCCCAGCGCGACTCGAACGGCACCGACGCTGCTCCCTCGTCGCGCTCCCACGGGCGGATCAGGTCACCCGCGCCCACGAGCTCCGATCGCGGCTGCTCCGCGACCGAGATGCTGTGGAGCACAAGCCCGTCCAGCACCAGCAGCCCCAAGCAGTCGGCAGGGTCGCCAGGGGGATGACCCTGCCAGGCTCCGCGCTCGAGCTGGAGCAGCGGTGCGACGGCGCGCGCCTTCAGGTGTTCGATCGCACCTTCCGGTGCGCCCGCGAACAGGTCGGGATCCTCATCGAACAGGCGGACCGCCCGGTCGCTCGCGAGGACGCGCTCGAGAAACCCTTCGGCGCGGATCATGCGGCCGGCCGGATGTCGAGCGAGGACCGCAGCGTGGCCTGCGCGGCCGCGAGCGTCCGTCCCACCTCGGACCGCGAGATGCGCAGCCTGCGGGCGATCTCACGCTGCGTCAGATCCTCGGCGAAGCGCAGGCGTACGACGGTGCGCTGCTCGTCGCTGAGCGTCGGGGCCGCGACCTCGATCGAGGCCAGATACTCGATCCGGTCGTACCCCGGATCGGCGGCGCCGATCTGCTCCGCAAGCGAGCCGCCGTTGTCCTCGTCCCCGCGGGGAGGCGCGTCGAGCGGCAGCACGTTCAGCGACGACGCGGCCGCCAGCGCGTCGAGCACCAGCGCCTCATCGCAGTCGAGATCGGCGGCGAGCTCAGCGATCGTCGGCTCCCGGCCGCAGCGCGCGCTGCGGCGCTCTGCGGCCGCGCGCACGTCCTGGATGCGCTCCTGGAGTGGGCGCGGGACGTGCGCCGGCCAGGCGGTATCACGGCGGTGCCGCCGCAGCTCGCCGAGGATTGTCGGCACCGCGAAGCTCATGAACGCGAACCCGCGATCGGGGTCGAAGCGCCGGATCGCCTTGATCAGGCCTTCGCAGGCGACCTGCTCGAGGTCCTCGCGGCTGCTGCCACGACCGACGCGGCGGGCCAGCGCGTGGGCGAGCGGCCGGTAGGACAGCACGAGCGCCTCGAGGTCGCGCGAGTCCCTGTGCCGTGCGTAACGCAGAAGCGCAGCCTCACGCGCATCGTCGCGGGCGCGGCGGTCGTGCGCGCCTTCTCGCAGCATCGTCATCGCCTCCGTTGCGTCGCCATCGCATCGGAGTGTGTGCCGCGCACGCGTCTACGTCCATGGTGGCTGACCACCATCCGCTACCCGAGCCGCCACCATGCGCCCATTGCCCGTCAGTCGCCTTACGGGATGCGGGAGCGGCTCGGTGCGGCGGGCAGGAACGGGGCATGAACTCGACTCACTCACGCGGATGGACCGCGCTGGTGCCGCTCCTCGTGATTGCAGCGTTCGTCGGGATCCTCGTGCTGACGACCGGGCCGGCTGCCTCGCCGTCGAACGCCAAGCCGGCGACCAGCGTCGACGATGTCGCGGGCGATCCGGCGCGATACGCGGGCCGCCAGCTCGTCCTCTCGGGGACAGTGGCGCACATGAGCGACGGGCAGGGCAACGCGTTTGTCCTCGTCGGCAATCGTGGTGGGCGCCTCGTCGTGACCCGTGGGACGCGCAAGCCCCCCGCCGACGGCACGGCGGTCGACGTGCGCGCCTTCGTGCGCACGCCCGACGCCGGCAGCGACCGCGCCAAGCTGGTCGACGCCGCGGACGCCGCAGCGCTGCTCGACGCGGTGCGCATCGTCGAGCGCGACTGACCGTCACGCGATCGCGGCCGGCGGCGAGCGTAGGAGAACCACTGTGAGGCGCTCGGCTGGGCGGCTTGGTGGCTCGACGAGGCTCGGCGATCGCCGCAGCCGACGACATGCGCCTGCCGATCTCTTCGCGGGCGCTGTGCTGCGTGTTGTCGGCGCGCGGACGCGTACTGGCCGCCAACGAGGACTGGCCCGCGGCCGAGAGCGAGCTGGTGGGGGCGCTCGCGGTGGTCGAGCGTGCGCGGCGCGGGATGGCGGTCGGTGGGATGTGTCGGCGGGCCGCCGAACGCGTCCTCCCGCGGCCCCCGCGACCGCGCTGCCGGATCGGCTGCCGGCGGCTCAGGCCGAGCCGGCGGCGGGCACTTCGAGACGCAGGACGCTGAGGATCCGCTGCACGCGGTGACGAATGTCCGCGGGCGTCGCTCGTAGCGTCTTCGCGACTTCGCCCTCCGAGGAGCCGTCGAGCAGCATCGCGACGAGCGCCTGGTCATCGGCGTCGAGCACTGTGGCGCTCTCCTCGAGCGTCGGGCGGGCGATCGGCGGCAGCAGCGAATCCCCTCGGTGTGCGAGCCGCAGCGCCTCGAACAGCTCGCGGGCGCCGACGCCCTTGTGCAGCAACCCGTCCGCACGGGCCAGGGTCGCAGGGAGCGCGAGCGCCGGGATCGCGTACTCGGTGAAGATCACCACCTTCGGCGCCAGCACGTCGTGCTTTATGCGGTAGCACAGCTGCAGGCCGTCGCCCCGCGGGAGGTGATAGTCGAGCAGCACCAGATCGGGACGCGAGCGGTTGAGCACGGGCCAGACGTTCTCCTCGGCGCCGCTGCTCTCGCCCACGAAGACGAACCCCGGCTCGGCGTCCAGCACGGTGTGCAGGCCCGCACGCAGGGCGGGATGATCGTCGACGACGACGATGCGGATCATTGCGTTCCTCCATTTTCGGTTAGTGGCATCTCAAGGTCGACGACCGTGCCTCCGCCCGGCGCTTCGGCGAGGCCGAGCCGCGCGCCGATCGTGGCCGCGCGGTTCTCCATCGCCGCGAGCCCCGTCCCGTGCCGGTCCGCACGGTCGGGCAGTCCGCTCCCGTTGTCCGCGACCCGCAGATGCAGATGGCGGTCGTCGGACTGCATGCTCACGTCGATCGCGGTGGCGTCGGCGTGCCGTAGGGCGTTGGTGATCGCCTCGCAGCCGATGCGGTAGACGTGCGCGACGACGAGCGGCGGCAGCGGCGGCGCCGTGCCACGGATCGAGATCTCCGGCCCCGGGTCCGGCGCGAGCTCGGCCGCCCGCGTGCGCAGGGCCTCGTCGAGCGGCCGGCCTTCGAGCGGCGAGCGGAGCTCGGCGAGGCTCGTGTCCATGTCCGAGGCCGCGGACTCGAGTTCGACGCAGGCGCGCCCGACGATCGGCTCCAGGCGATCCTCGATGCGCCCCTGCAACGAGCTGACGAGCAGGTGGGCGGCATGCAGGCGCTGCTTTGCCGAGTCGTGCAGGTCCCACGCGATCCGGCGCCGCTCGGCCTCGATCGCCAGGCGCTCGCGCTCGCCGCGCTCGGCTGCCAGGCGGCGTAGCGCGCTTGCCGCGTAGGCCAGCGAGCAGACCAGCAGGAACGGCAGCGCAACGTGCATCGCGAGCGTCTCGGTCGAGCTGACCCGCAGGGCAGCCCAAGCGGGGCCGCCGATGAACGCGACGACGAGGAACGCGAACGAGGCGCCGAATGCGAGCCACGGCGCTCGCCGCAGCGGCACGGACGTCGCCGGCAGGGCGAGTGTCGACAGCCACAACAGGTAGAACGGGCTGCGCCAGTCACCGGTCGCGAGGATGAACAGCAGCGTGACGCCGGAATCGATCGCCCAGGTGATCGGCATGTGCCGGATCCGGGGCGACAGGCCGATCACGAGCGTGCTGATCGGGCCGTACATGAGCATCGCGGCCTCGCCGCCGCTCATGCCGCCCCAGAGCACGAGCGCGGCGGCGAACGCCGTCGCCACCAGCCTTGCGGCAAGGAAGAATCCGAGCCACGGCTCGTCTGCCGACTGCGAGACGCTCCAGACCGCGCGCACGCCTCGTCAGCGCGTCAGCGCCTCGCGGGCGATGCCGGCCACGTCTTCGTCGACGAGTACGTCATAGTGGGAAATCCGCAGCTTCATGTCCCGGTCAGAACGAGTGACGGCCGCGATAACCGCGCCACCGATGGTGCCGGCGAGGGCGGCCGCGATGATCGGCAGCAACGCGCTCGCGCCGTCCTCGACGATGCCCATAAGGTAGAGCGCCAGGCCGCAGAGTGCGCCGAGCACCGCTCCGATGCGGGCGCCGGTCTGCATCTCGCGCAGTCGATCGCGACCGTCGTCCCACGTCGGATCGCGGGCGATCAGCGTGACGCGATCGCGGGGGATGCCCACTTCGCGCACGAGCCGCTCAATCGCCCGCGCGCCCGCGTGATGCGTGCGGTAGCCGCGGACCATCACGCGCTGCGGCATCGACGGCGACGGGAATCCGGTGTCGGTGCTGGGTCTGTCGATCGTCTGGGTCATGCCGTCCTTTCCACGAGGGCTCAGTAGGTAGATGGCTCGGAACCTGAAGCGCGTCTGTGCGTCGCATGAAGGTCGCCTCAAGACGGTCATGCGGGTGACGATCACCCGCGTCGGCGCCCGGGCAGGAGGTGGCGCAGCCCGGACGCCACGCCGAGCAGGACGATGGCCCGGACGACCCGCTCGGTGCGCGCGGCGGGCCGCTTCGGGGCGTCAGCCGCCGGCGCAGGCTGCGACGGGGCGGCGAGCCGCGGCGGCCGCAGGCCCGGCCACCCGCCAGCCGGACCGACGAGCGCGATGACCGACGGGACGAGCAGCGTGCGCACGACGAACGCGTCGATCAGCAGCCCGCAGCTCATCATGAACGCCAGCTCGCGAAACGGGCGTACCGGCACGAGTGCCAGCAGCGCGAAGCTGAGGGCGAGCACGACGCCGGCGACCGTGATCGCGGACGCGGCACGGGAGCCACCGATCGCGATCGCCTCGCGCAGCCGTCGCGTTCGCGCCTCCTGCCAGATGCGGCCGGTGAGGAACACGTTGTAGTCCGACCCCAGCGCCGCGAGCATGATCGAGGCGACGAAGGGGACGTAATAGGTCAGCTCCCCATAGCCGAGCAGGTCCTCGAACACGTACACGGTGAGCCCGAGCGAGGCGGCGAGCGCGAGCACGCTCGCGGCGACGAGGTACAGCGGCGCGAGCAGCGCGCGCAGGAACACGACGAGCACGAGGAAGATCGCGAGCAGCGAGAGCGGAGCGACGCGTCCGAGGTCTTCCCGCGTGAGCCGGACGGTCTCCTCGGCGAGCGCCGTGTCGCCCGCGATGCTCGTCCTCGCCCCGGTGAGCCCGGCGCGGGCGGTCAGGACGCCGAGCTGCGCCCGCAGCGCCCGCAGCCGCCTGATGCCGCCCGCGCCGAGCGGGTCGGCGTCGAAGACGATGAGGTAGCGGACGGCGTTCATGCTGCGCGAGAGGACCGCGCCGAGCTCGGCGTCGAGCGGCTGCTGCGCCGGCCCGACGACCAGCGCCACCCCGCGCAGCCTGGCGATTGACGCCTGGAGCCTGCGCAGCGCAGCGCGGCGCGTGACGATGTCCGGCGCCTCGACGAGCACGGTCGTGGGGGAGAGGACGCCCGCGGCGAAGCCGTGCGAGGCCTGCACGTACGCGCGGTGCGGCGGGCTCGATTGCGGAAGTCCCCGGATCAGCGTCTGGCCGACGTGAAGGCGGCCGATGCCGGACGCGGCGACGGCGAGCAGCGCCGCGCAGGCGAGCGCCGTGAGCGCTGGGCGCCGGCTTGCGGTTCGCACCGCTCGGAAGCGGAAGGGCCGCCCGACCGCCTCCGTCGGCGTCTCCTCGGCACCGCGCTCGGCCGGCACGTCGCGCCCCGGTCGGGAGGGCCAGAACGTCGCCTCGCCGACGATCGCCAGCAGGGCCGGGATCAGCGTGATCGCGACCGCGAGTGCGAGCAGGACGCCGAGCGCGACACCTGGTCCGAAGGTCTGGAAGAAGCCGAGATGGGCCACGAGCAGCGCCGCGCTGGCGGCCGCGACGGTGACGCCTGCGGCGACGATCGTCGCCACGAGCTCGCCCGCCGCACGTTCGGCGGCCGCCCGCGACCGCATGCCCTCGGACAGCCGCAGGCGGAAGCGCGAGAGGTAGAAGATCGCGTAGTCGGTGAGGATCCCGAACAGCAGGACGACGATCACCGGCTGGACCTCGCTCGGCACGGCCACCCCGGCGCGCTGACCGATCCACGCCACCGCCCTGATCGTGATCAGGTACGTGACGGCGATCGCAAGCAAGGTGATCAGCGGCGCGAGCGGAGCGCGAAAGTGCAGCCCGACTGCGACGAGCACGAGCAGCACCGTGCACAGCTCCACGAGCGGGAGCCGGTCGGCGATCAGCCGCGATTGCTCCTCGCGCGCCGGCAGCGCGCCGGTCACCCCGGTGTACGAACGCGGTGCGACCGTCCGCGCGCGCTGGGCGACGCGCTCGGCGAGCGCAACGCGCTCCCGAGCGCCGACGGTCGTGTCGTAGAACAGGTACGTAACGGTCGCGGTTCCGCGCTCGCGCGTGAACGGCGGGAGCGAGACCGTGTTGAGCACCGGGATCGCGCCGCCGACGCGGTCGAGCCCGTCGAGCGTGTTGCGGTTGAGCGCGACCGCGCGGCGTACCGTCGTCGCGACGGCGGCCGCGCCGAGGCCTTGCGGGTCGCGCTGGACGACGATCGTGCGGCTCAGCAGCGGGAACCCGAACAGCTCCGCCGATCGCAGCTCGGCGTCGATCGCCGCCGCGTCGTTGGGCACGAGGTCGCCGAGCGCCCCGTTCTGGGAGTCCGCGATGCTCGGCAGCAGCGCCGTCGTCAGCGCGGCCGCGGCGATCCAGGCGATCGCGATCGGCCACCGGAGCGCGATCACCACCCGGCCGAAGCGGGCCGTCGGGGTGCTCACCGCAGCACTCGCTCGCGCGCTCGGACCCCGAACCATTCGAGCTCGGCATCGGCCAGCGCGGCGTGGCGGCCGTTGTGCAGGTCGGATACCGGATCGGCGCTGACGCGTCGCAGCCGGCTCGGGATCAACGCGATCGCGATCCCGAGCAGCACGCCGACGTGTCGGGCGCTCGCCCGCGCACTCTTGGCCGACGTGATGGTGTTCTCGCCGGCGCGCTGGATCTCGTCGGCGGGCCGACTCATCTGCCCGCCGATGACCGGGAGATCGCGGAGCGTCCCGCCGACGCCGGTGATCGCTCGCCCGACCTCGCCCGCGGTGTCGCTGAGATCAGCGACGCCGCGGATCTCGTGTGCGACGGCGATGCCCATCCACAGCCACGCGGCCGTCCACAGCACCAACGCGGCGTCGACCGCCAGCTGCGCGCGGGGCGCGAGGCGTCGGGGCCGGCTCATGGCGTCGCGCTACCCGAGGGCCGCAGCCGTGACCGTGCGGTTCGTCATTTGACCGACGTCCTCGCGCCGGCGCCGCGGCAACCGGGCACGTAGACCGTCGGCGGCTCGCGGACGGGCCGCCCTGGTTGACAGTCGTGACCGCCGGTGCCCGTCATCTCACGGCGCCGGCGGGCGCGGCTTCTCCACCGGCACGACGAGAACCGGCCGCACCGCGTCGCGGACCACGGCGTCCGAAACGCTGCCGAGGACGAGCTCGCGCAGGCGCGACATGTCGCGCCTGCCGACCACGATCAGGTCGGCGTCCCAGCCGTCGGCCGCGTCGAGCAGCGCCTCGGCGATCCCACCGATGCCCGAGCCCGCCCGGACGCCGAACTCGCTCGCGAAACCGCCGGCGCTCGCGAGGCCTGCGCCCTCGCGTGCCTTGCTCAGCGCCAACCGCTCGGCCGTTGCCGGGTCAGCGGCAGGCGGCACCCCGGCGCCAAACGGGCTGATGGCCTCGGCGGGAGCGATCACGTCCCAGACGGTGATGACGAGCGCGGTCCCCGTGTCGATCGTCCGCGCGGCGGCCGCGATCGCATGGCGGGCATCGGTCGACCCGTCGTAGCCGATGAGAAGGCGTTGTGCGCTCATGGCACCAGCAGTGCCCGCGCTGCACGACGTCGCTCCGCGTCCGTCAGGGCGAGTACTAACGCCCGTCGCCGCGCCGGAAGGGTCCGCTCCAGCGCGGCGAGGGCGGTGCCGTTCGTGGCCCGTGCACTCACTCAGACCGTCAGTGGCTGAGGGGCACTCCGGTCGTTGCGTCCGAGGCCCGTTGTCAGCCACAACCGGCGGGCAGCGCAAGGGCTTCGGCACGACGCACGCGGCCGTCAGCCGACCGACGATCCGTCCTGTCTCTGTCAGTCGCAGAACAAGTGCGATCGTCGCCGCGACGTCGCGGCGGTACGTTTGCGGCGGCCACCGTGGACTCCCCCTCGCTGCTGGAGGAAGGGCGCGTCGCGCTCGGGCGCGGCGACTGGACCGCCGCGCGGGCGGCGTTCGAGGCGTCGTTCGAACAGGGCGAGACACCCGAGGCGCTGGCGGGACTGGGCGACTCGCTCTGGTGGCTCGGCGAGACGGACGGCGCCGTCCGCTGTGCGGAGCGGGCGTATTCCGGCTTCCGGCGCCGGCGGGATGTCGTGTCCGCGACGCTCGCGGCGGTGGCGCTCTACTTCCACTACCGCGTCAGTCTCGGCAACGCGTCGGCGGCGCACGGCTGGCTCGCTCGGGCAGCACGGTTGGTGGACGAGTTCGGGCTGATGCCGCTCGAGGGCTGGGTGCTGCTCATGCGCGCGCACGACAGCGGCGATCCGGTCGCGGCGGAGCGTTGGGCACGCGAAGCGGGGGAGCGCGCACGCCACTTCGACGATGCCGATCTCGAGCTGTGCGCGGTCAGTCAACTCGGGGTATCGCTCGTCGAGATGGGTCGCCTGGAGGAGGGTGGGTCGCTGCTGGATGAAGCGATGGCCGCGTCGCTCGGAGGCGAGTGCGAGAACCTGCGGACCGTCGTCTACGCGAGCTGCAACATGATCAGCGCGTGCAGCCAGGTTGCCGAGGTCGAGCGGGCGTCGCAATGGATCCACGCGGCCGATGACTTCACCCGCCGCTACGGCAGCCCGCACTTGTACACGACCTGCCGTACCTACTACGGGGGCATGCTGTTCGCGACGGGCGATTGGGCCGAGGCTGAACGTCAGCTCACTACGGCACTCGAAGCGGCCAGGAGGGCGGAGCGAGCGCTCTTCGCCGAGGCGCTCGCGCGGCTCGCGGAGCTGCGGCTCGCCCAGGGACGACTCGCCGAGGCGGAGCGTCTGCTCGCCGGGTTCGAGAGCCATCACGCGACCGCCTGCGCGACCGCGGGCGTACGTCTCGCACGCCGCGACGTTGCCGGCGCCGAGGCCGTGATTCGCCGACGTCTGCGCGATATCGAGGAGCAGGTTCGGCCGACGCCATTCCCGATCGGTGCTGGCTCGTGCCTCGAACTGGCGTCATTGCTCGAGATGCTTGCGCTGGTCGAGCTCGAGCGGGACGCGGACGCGGCCGCTCGCGCGACCGTCGGCCGGCTCGTCGAACTGGGCGAGCGCGTGGGATGCGAGGCGGTTGTCGGGCGGGCGGCACGGGCGCTCGGTCGCGTCCTCGCGGCGGCGGGCGACGTCGAAGCGGCCGACACGCTCGAGCGCTCGCTCAGGGTGTTCGGTGGGCTGGAGCTGCCCTTGGAGGCGGCGCGCACGCGTCTCCTGCTGGCCCGGGCGCTGACGGATCGGGACGCCGCGGTCCGGGAGGCATTGGCGGCGCTGGAGAGCTTCGAGCAGCTCGGGGCGGGGCGTGATGCCGATGAGGCGGCGGGGTTCCTGCGCTCGCTTGGCGTCGCGGCGACACGAACCGGACCGAGGGACGTCGGCGTCCTCACCAGACGCGAGCTCGAGGTGCTGGAGCTGCTTGCCGAAGGGCTTTCAAACCGGGAACTTGCGGAGCGCCTCTTTCTCACTCGCAAGACGGTGGAGCACCACGTACGCAGTGTGCTGCGCAAGCTGGGCCTGCGAAGCCGTGCCGAGGCGGCGGCGTACGCCGTGCGTCATCTCGGGCGAGACTCCGCCACGATTTAGGGGTTCTGCCCGATGCTCAGGGCTGCTCAGCGCGTCATGGTGCTCGCATGTCCGAGCGCGCCGTGACCGACACCGCCATGGGAATGCATCGAGGCTGGGGCGACCGGCTCCAGCCGATAGGCATCCCGCGACACTCGCCGATCGTTGCCGCCCTCGCCGACGAGCCGATGCTGGCTGAACTCAAGCGCCGCGCCCGGGCGATGGGGGCGGCAGGCGCTGGCCGCCGAGGCCGGCGTCGACATCGATTGGGTCGAAGGCGATGCCGAGGCCCTGCCGTTCGCAGACGAGTGCTTCGACGTCGTCGTCTCGACGCTCGGGGCGATGTTCGCGCCCCGTCACAGCGTTGTTGCGCGCGAGCTCGGGCGCGTGCTTCGGCCCGGTGGGCGACTGGCCGTGTGCAGCTGGGCGCAGGACAGCGTCCTGGCGCGAGTCCTGCAGACGATCGCCGCATATCTCCCGCCGCCCCCGGGGTTCGCGCGGCCGCCGTGGCTGTGGGGCTCGGAGGAGCACGTCCGCTCGCTCTTCGCCGGCACGGGGATCGAACTCGAGTTCGAGCGAGGCATGGCGAGCTTCCCCGCATTCGGATCGGCCGAGGAGGACGTGGGGATGTCGTCGCGTCCGAGTACTTGCTCGCGCTCGGTCGCAAGAACGGCCCTACTCGCTCATCGACGACGGGAGGAACCTGATGTCTGCCGCCCTCCAAGCGGTCGAGCCCCTGCGTGACGGCGTTCGAGGCGAGGTGATCGAACGCGGACAGCCGGGCTATGACACTGCCCGCACGCTCTACAACGCGATGATCGACAAGCGTCCTGCGGTGATCGTGCGCTGTCGCGATGCAGGCGACGTGATCGCCGCCTTAGGGTTTGCCCGCCGCGAACGGCTGGCGGTTGCAGTGCGGGGCGGCGGCCACAGTATTGCCGGGCTTGCCAGCATCGACGACGGACTGGTGATCGACCTTTCGCCGATGCGCGGGATCCGCGTCGATCCTCACACCCGTGTCGCGACGGTTCAAGGCGGCGCGACGCTGGCCGACCTGGACCACGCCACGCATGCCTTCGGACTGGCCACGCCGACGGGGGTCGCCTCGACGACCGGTGTGGGCGGGCTCACGCTCGGAGGCGGTCATGGGTACCTGACCCGCAAGTACGGCCTGACGATCGACAACCTCGTCTCGGCGGACGTGGTGCTTGCCGACGGCAGTTTCGTCACAGCCGCCGAGGACGGCGACGCGGATCTCTTCTGGGCGCTGCGCGGCGGCGGGGGCAACTTCGGCGTCGTCACCTCGTTCACCTTCCGGCTCCACCCGGTCTCGACGGTCGTCGGGGGGCCGACGCTGTGGCCTCTCGAGGCCGCAGACGACGTCCTCCGCTGGTACCGGGGGTTCCAGCTGGCCGCGGAGGAAGACGTCTACGGGTTCTTCGCCTTTCTCACCGTGCCCCCCGGGCCGCCGTTTCCCGAGGAGCTCCATCTGCGCAAGATGTGCGCGGTCGTCTGGTGCTGCAGCGGGCCGGCAGACCAAGCCGACCGGATGCTCCGTGCGGCCGTGCACGAACCCGCGCCGCCGGCGCTCCACGCCGCACAGGAGCTCCCGTACCCCGCGCTCCAGCACACGTTCGACGAACTGATCCCGCCCGGACTGCAGTGGTATTGGCGCGGCGACTTCGTCCAGGAGATATCGGACGATGCGATCGGACGGCACCGCGAGTTCGCCGAGCGGATGCCGACGATGCTCTCGGCGATGCACCTATACCCCGTAGACGGCGCGCCCCAGCGCGTGGGCCGCCACGAGACGGCGTTCAGCTACCGCGACGCGAACTGGTCGATGGTGATCGGCGGAGTGGACCCCGAGCCTGCGAACACGGACGCGATCAGCGCGTGGGCGGTCGACTACTGGGAGGCGCTGCATCCGTACTCGATGGGCGGCGCCTACGTCAATTTTCTGATGGACGAGAGCCAGGGGCGCGTGCACGCCACCTATCGCGACAACTACGACCGCCTCGCCCGGATCAAGGCACGCTACGACCCGGACAACGTCTTTCGCGTGAATCAGAACATCCGTCCGTCACGCTGACGCGGCGGGCCGCCCGATGACGTATCAGCGTGCGCTGAGCAGCGCGCGCAGCGCCTCAATTGCGGCGGCGATGTCGAGCTCAGGGTCGAGCAGCGCGTGCAGGAGCAGGCCGTCGCCCGCGGCTCCGAGCAGGGTGGCGAGTGCTTCGGGGGGCGCGCCGTCGAAGGCGGCTCCGCGCTGTTGGTCGGAGCGAACGGCCTCGACCATGAGGCCACGGTAGGCGGCGAGCATGGTGCCCATCCGCTCGCGCAGTTGGGGATCGCGGTCGGCCTCGCGCATCGCCTCGATCATCAGCCGCGAGAGCACGGGATCGATGGCTTCGGGGTCGCCGACCTCCGCCGCGATCAGCCCGATCAGGTCGTCGACCGTCGTCAGGGCTTCGAATCGCCCGAGCGGGATCGCCTGCTGGAACGCGTGGAGCGCAGCCTCCGCGAGCAATTCCTGCTTGCCCCGGAAGTGGTAGCTGACCGAGCCGTGGGGGAGCGCGGCGCGCTCGGCGATCGCGCGTGTGGTGACGCGGCCCCAGCCGAGCTCGGCAATCAGCTCGGCGGCGGCCGCCATGAGCCGCTCGCGCGTCGGTGCCGACGCCGGGCCGCGAGCACCTTCGGTACGACTTGTTCGTTCGGACTGTCCAGATGAACTGGCCATACGGACAACTCTAGTGCTAAAGTCGGACGCATGGTCGTGACAGCGCCACGAACGAGCGGAGATCTCGCCGTGGAGGCCGCCGGTCTCACCAAGGCCTTCGGGGCGTCACGAGCGCTCAACGGGGTCGACCTCACGATTCCGCGTGGAATCGTCTACGGCGTGCTCGGCCCTAACGGGGCGGGCAAGACGACGACGATCCGGATCCTCGCCACGCTGCTGCGAGCCGACGCCGGGACAGCCCGCGTGCTCGGCCACGACGTGGTCTGCGATGCGGCCGCGGTGCGGCGGGAGATCAGCCTCACGGCGCAGTTTGCGTCCGTCGACGAGGACCTCACCGCTCTGGAGAACCTCGTGCTGCTCGGCCGGCTTCTCGGTCATTCGCGCAAGCAGGCCAAGGCGCGCGCGCGGGAGTTGCTTGCGGCCTTCGACCTCGCCGATGCGGCGGGCCGTCAGGTCCTCCAGTTCTCGGGCGGGATGCGCCGCCGGCTCGACATTGCGGCGAGCATCATCGTCACGCCCGATCTGCTGTTCCTCGACGAGCCGACAACCGGCCTGGACCCGCGCAGCCGCCACCACGTCTGGGAGATCGTGCGCGCGATCGTCGCGCACGGCACGACGGTCGTGCTCACGACGCAGTATCTCGACGAGGCCGATCGGCTGGCCGACCGGATCGCCGTGATCGATCACGGCCGCGTCATCGCCGAGGGCACTCGCGGCGACCTCAAGGCCTCGGTGGGTGCCGGCGGCGTCCGCGTACGGCTGCTCGATCCGACCCAGCGCGAGCGGGCCGAGCGGGTGCTGTCGGCCGTGCTCGGCGTGCCGGTGCAAAGCGAGCGAGACCCGGCCGTGCTCGCGGCGAGGCTCCCGGCCCAGAACGGCGGTGGCGAGACGGCCGAGCGGGTGGCCCGCGCGCTCGGTGAGCTCGTTCACTCGGGCGTCGGCGTCAGCGACTTCGCGCTCGGCCAGCCGAGCCTCGACGAGGTGTTCCTCGCGCTGACCGGAAACCGGGTCGAGCCTGGGACATCTGACGAGCAGGTGATCGCATGACCGACAACCCCGCGTTGTCCACGCAGCCGCGGCCGGCGCCGGCCGGGCCGCTGCGAGCGTCGCTGGCCTTCGGCTGGCGCTCGCTGCTGAAGATCAAGCACGTGCCCGAGCAGCTCGGCGACGTCCTCGGGATCCCGATCCTGTTCACGCTGATGTTCACGTACCTGTTCGGCGGGGCGCTGGCGGGATCCCCGGGCGACTACCTGCAATTCCTGCTCCCCGGCACGCTCGCGCTGGCCGTCGTGTTCGTCACCGTCTACACCGGCGTCACGCTCAACCGTGACCTGGCGACTGGAGCGTTCGATCGGTTCCGCTCGCTGCCCGTCTGGCGGCCCGCGCCGATCGTCGGCGCCCTCATCGGCGACACCGGCCGCTACCTACTGGCGGCCGGCCTCGTCATCGCCCTCGGGCTGATCATGGGCTACCACGCCGCCGGCGGCGCGCTCGGCGTCACCGCCGCCGTCGCGCTCGTCATCGTGTTCTCGGTCTCGCTCTCGTGGGCCTGGACCGCGCTCGGGCTCGTGCTGCGCACGCCGAACGCCGTCATGAGCGTCGGCTTCGTGATCCTGTTCCCGATCATGTTCCTGAGCAACATCTTCGTCGACCCCGCCACGATGCCCGCCGGGCTGCGCGCCTTCGCCGACGCCAACCCGATCAGTCACCTCGTGATCGCGACCCGCGGACTGATGAACGGCACCGCAACGGCCGGGCAACTGCTGTGGGTGCTGGCCGCGTCTGTGCTGCTCACCGCGGTCTTCGCACCGCTCACGACGTGGCTGTATCGGCGCCGGGGGTAGCCGCAACGCTGCCGCCCTGCCGCCGGCGAGATCGGTGACATCGGCGGTCGGAGACCCGCTGCGTCGACCACGATCTCATTGCACGAACGAAGCTGCGCGGTGGGCAGTCCGAGGGGCGCCCGCCCCGCGCACTGGGAAAGCGCGGAGCGGGCTGTGGCGTGCGGGACACGGGGGAGGCGATGTATGCCCCGCGTGAGCCATCAGCTTGGAGATGACCGGCGCCGCAGGCCGGCGACCCGGCGCTGTCAGCCGCCAGACGGCCGCGGTGCAACTGCTCGTCGAACGAACGCCCCCGCGCATCGTCACTCGTCAGACGATCGACTGGCGTGGCGGCGTGGCGACAGGCATGCTCGCTGGCGTGAGAACCATGGCCGCCGCGTGTGGTGCGGCGGTGTTCCCGCGTGTGGTGCGGCGGTGTTCGGTGGACAGCGCGCGTAACCGGCGATTGTCGGCCCAGTCCGGCGACCGTCGGCAGACGTGCGCAGGACGGCGTAACCGTCGCGGGGCGCGATGGGACCCAGGCATATTTGGGCCCGGCGCAAGGCCGGGCCCCGAGTCGACGCGGCGGATCGCCAGCCCGCGGACGTGTTGCCGGGGGACGAAGCCGCAGTTGCCACGCGCCCCCGCCGCCCGGCTCCTCGGAATCCTTTCCCTTCCTCCGGCCGTCCGGCGGGTTGAGCGCGCTCATGGTCTTCAACACGGCCGCTCCCCCGGCGATGTCGTCATTGCGCCGACGAAACGAGTAGCCGCGTGACTGTTCAGGACGACCATGTACGCGCCGCCGAAGTGATCGGGGCCGTGTGCTTGGCGACCGATCTGGGCATGGGCTTTCCGTTCGAGCACGGGCTGGAGGGCACGCTCGCGGCCATGCGTCTCGGTGAGCGCGTCGGCATCGACGCGGAGACCGCGTCGCAGCTTTATTACAGCTCTTTGCTGACGTATGCCGGCTGCACCGCCGACGGTGAGATCGCGGCGACCATCTTCGGCGGCGACCTCGGCACTCATCTCGTTCCGGTCCTGCACGGCTCCTCGCGCGAGACCCTCGTCGGGGTGATGCGTGCTCTTCCCCCACCAGGGAACACGGGTCCAAGGCGCGCGATCGAGATCGCGCGTCGGCTGCCCAGGGCGGCGCGTGCGACTCGACCCCACCTGGCCGCACAGTGCGACGCGGCGCAGATGCTGGCGAGACGCCTCGGTCTACCGGAGCCCGTCGCGGAGCTCTTCGCGTATCTGACCGAGCGCTGGGATGGTCGAGGGAGGCTGCAGCGGGCGGCCGGCGAGGACATCCCGATCGCGATACGGATCGCTCACGTGGCCCGCGATGCTGCGTACCACCGACTACTCGGCGGCATCGAGCAGGCGATACGCGTCGTGCGCGAGCGTGCTGGGCACGCGTTCGATCCCGCGATCGCCGAGGCGCTCGCCCGGGACGCGGCGGAGATTCTCGCCTTCGATCCCGGGACCTCCGCATGGGAGCCGACGCTCGCCTGCGAGCCCGGGCCGCGACTCACGCTCGCCGGCACGGCGATCGACGCCGCCTTGGCCGCGATGGGTGACTTCGCCGACCTGATCTCGCCGTACTTGGCCGGCCACTCGCGCGGTGTCGCCCGGCTGGCCGAGGCCGCCGCGCGGCTATGCGGCGTGGACGCTGCGGGCGTCGTCGCGATCCGGCGCGCGGCGCTGGTCCATGACGTCGGTCGCGTTGCGGTGGGAGCCCGGACGTGGCAGCAGCCGGGGCCTCTCAGCGCCGACGAGTGGGAGCGGGTGCGCCTGCACCCGTACCAGACCGAGCGCGTCCTTTCGCGATCAGCGTTCCTCGCCGCGCTGGCGCCGGTCGCGGGAGCGCACCACGAGCGTCTCGACGGCTCCGGCTACCACCGCGGGTCGCGGGGTGCGGACCTGCCCATGCCGGCCAGGGTGGTGGCTGCCGCGGATGCCTACCACGCAATGACCGAGCCGCGGCCGCACCGGCCGGCCTGCTCCCGAGGACAAGCGGCCGAGCGCCTTGCCGACGGCGCGAGCGCAGGCCGCTTCGACCCGGTCGCGGCGACTGCGGTGATCGAGGCCGCCGGCCAGGTGCCGCCGCGCGTTCAGCGCGTGGCCGGCCTGACCGAGCGCGAGGTGCAAGTCGTCGGCTTGCTGGCCCGAGGGCTGCAAACCAAGCAAGTCGCCCGCGCGCTCGGGATCTCGGTCAAGACCGCGGACCGCCACGTCCAGAACGCCTACGGCAAGATCGGCGCCTCGACGCGTGCCGCGGCAACGCTGTTCGCGATGGAGCACGGCATCGTCGCGTGGGGAGAACTCCCGATGGCGCGCCGTCCGGTGCGCTCCTAGCGTCCCCCCGCAGCATGTCACCGCTCGCGAAGGAGACACGATGAGCATCGACGCCACTCGTGACGCGCGTCACGAGATCCTGGCCATCGCCGAAGCAATCGCTCCCGGCTGGGAGCGTCGTCGCGCTCAGATCGAGGATCTGTCGGCGCCGGCGCGACATTGGTTGATCCGCGCGCTCGCACCGCGCGCGGGGGACACGGTGCTCGAGCTCGCCGCCGGGGCCGGCGACACGGGTTTCGACGCGGCCGCGATCGTGGGAGGGCAGGGGCGGCTGTTGTGCACCGACGTGTCCCCCGCCATGCTCGCCGTCGCACGTCGTCGGGGCGCCGAGCGTGGCGTCGCGAACGTCGACTACTCCGTCATGGACGCTCACGAGATCGAGCTGGATGCCGGCTCGGTCGACGGGGTGCTCTGCCGGTTCGGCTACATGCTGATGCCGGACCCGGCCGCGGCGCTCGCGGAGACCCGCCGTGTCCTGCGCGCGGGCGGACGGCTCGCGCTGGCCGTCTGGGGCGCGCCCGAGCGGAACCCAATCTTCTCGATCATCGCCGGCAACCTGATCGCCGGCGGACATCTCCCGCCACCCGAGCCGCCGCCGGCGGCGGGCATCTTCAGCATGGCCAGCCCGGAGCGCACGAGTGCCCTGCTCGCCGCCGCGGGGTTCGGCGCGGTGCGCACCGAGGAAGTGCCGGTGCAGATCGCGGTTGGCAGCATCGACGCGTACATCGCGCTCATCGCCGACACGGCCGGGCCGATCGGCCTGGCGCTCCAGGCTCTGGGCGAGTCCGAGCGCGAGCGGCTGCACGCGAACGTCGAAGCCGCATGCAAGGGCTTCGCGACCGCGGACGGCTATGCGCTCCCGGGTCTCGCGGTCTGCGCCGTGGGTACGGCATGACCGCTGCCGTTGCGGAGCGACGGTACCGCGCGGCAGAGCACGCGGTCTGGTCGCACTACGGGCTGGAGCCGCGCGAGCGGATCGTCGAGCTCGATCGGCCGGCGGCCCGCCTGCGCGTGCTCGAGCTCGGCGCGGGGGAGCCGGTCCTGTTCCTGCCGGGATCCGCCGGCACGGGAGCGAGCTGGGCGCCGCTCGTCGCCGCGCTCACCGGGCGCCGCTGTGTCCTGGTGGATCCGCCCAACGCGGGTCTCAGCTCGCGGCTGGACTACGCCGATCGCGAGTACCGCGAGGTCATCGCCGCTCTGCTCGCCGCCCTCGTCGACGTGCTGGAGCTCGAGTCCACCCACGTGGTCGGCTCCTCGCTCGGCAACGTCTCGGCCCTAAGGCTGGCCGCCGCGCGCCCCGAGCGCGTCGGACGCGTCGTCCTGCTCGGCGCCGGACCGCTGCTGCCGGAGAGCGGCGTCCCAGCGATCCTGCGCGCGATCGCCTCGCCGCTCGGCTCTGTCATGGCCCGCCTTCCGGCCAGCCGACCGGCGGTGCGGGGGTTCCTGCGTCAGATCGGTCACGGCCCGAGCCTCGCCGCCGGCCGCATCCCGGACGATCTGATCGACTGGCGCGTCGCGCTCGACCGCGACACCGACACGCGGATCCGCGAGCGCGACATGATCCGCGCGCTGGTGAGCTGGCGCACCGGCCTGCGACCCGGCCTCGCCTTCGACAAGGCCGAGCTGGCCGCCATCCCGCATCCGGTCCTCCTGCTGCTCGGCACCGCGGATCCGACCGGCACGGCCACCGTGTGCCGGTGCGCGGTCGAGTTGCTTCCCCGTGGCGAGCTGCAGCTGCTCGACGGCGCCGGCCACCTGCCCTGGCTCGACGCGCCGGGCGCGGTCGCCGACCAGATCGACCGGTTCCTGTCGCGATGATCAGCGGGCGTACTTGCGCATCTGTGCCCTGAGCGTGCGGAAGGTCGCGCGGAGCTCGCCGGTGGCCGACACCACGCCGGAATCCCAGCGCGGGCGCGGCTCTGGCCTGCCGAACCAGTTGTAGACGTAGATCCGCTTGACGCGCCTCCCGCTCAGACGCGCGAGCTTGAAGATGTTGCGGATCGCCCGTACGGCAGTGCGATGGTCGTAGCGCCGAACCTTGTGCCAGCCGCGGCCGTGATGGTTGGGCATCCAGCGGTTCCAGATCGCGCCGACCTCGGTGAACCAGACCTGGCCGCGTGTATGTCGGAGGAACATCCGGGTGCGCCGCGTCGAGTTGCGGTTGACGTCGATGTGGTTATGGACGGCCCAGATCCGGACGCGGTGCTTGGCCGCGCGGTCGAACCGCTTGATCCAGCGGATGCTGTCGGAGCCGGTGAGCATCACCGACGGCGCGGTGACGATGCACCCGTGGCACACCCTGACGAGCGCGTCGTACAGGCGCCCCGTGGCCCACGGCTTGCGGTAGGTGGGCTGGAAGCCGTGGTTGGCCTCGTTCCAGGTCTGGAACGTCTTCACCCACGGATACCGCTTGCGAACCGCCCGGACCTGGCGGCGGTACTGTCGGCGGCTCGGGAGCTTGAGCTTGCGGTGCCGCCGCACCGAGTGTCCGAAAGCCAGCAGGACCCGCGCGTGACGCCGCCTCGCCTCGTTCATCCAGACGTCGACGGGGTCCCGCGTGCTCTTGAAGCGCAACGCGTCCCACGGCATGACGTAGCGGACGTAGTGCCGCTGGTTCTTCGCCAACGTGAACCAGCGCGCGTCGCTGAAGATCCACGGGCTCTGCTCGCCGAATCCGACGAGTGGCTTGCGTGCCTTGCCCTGCGCCGGCGCCGCGGTCAGGCACACAGTCGCCAGGAGGGTGAGGAGGATGGCTCGGATCACTCACCTTGCAACCGGCCCGCGCGGCGAAGTTGCGAGCCGGCCGACCGCATCGTCATTCGCGTGACGATGCGCGGGCCGCGCCGCCCCGGAGAGATCCGCAGCACATTGGCGAACCTGCGTCGGGTGCGAAGCCGTTCGAACCCAGCCCCTCCTGCGTTGGGGCCTGAGGCTGCCCAACCGGTGAGGGCCGCCGGGGTCCTCGCTGCGGCCACGGGGCAGGAACGCGCCCGGCGGCTCGGGGACGGGCCGCTCGGTTGACCAGCTTTGATCGCCGGTGGACCGCGGCTCGCGGTCGCCGGCGGCGCGGCAAGTGAAGGGGCTCGACGCCGGGGCGACGGGGGTGACGCGCGGGCTTGTCATTCGGCAAACGGACGGGCTCGCGTCGGGCCGACACCCCCGCTACGTTGCGCCGTCCCGTGGACTCCCCCTCGCTCCTGAGGAGCCTGCGAGTCGTCGGCGGTCCCGCAGCGCCGCGCGCGGCTCGTGCTGCGCTCGCGTCAGTGTTGGACGGATGCCTCGCGACCGACGTGGTCGCTGACGCGGGGCTCGTCGTGAGCGAGCTCGTGAGCAACAGCGTGCTTTATGCGCGTGTATGTCCCGACGGGTCGATCGGGATCGACGTTGGGCTTTTCGCGGACCGCCTCCACATCGCCGTCGTCGACGGGGGGTCGCATCGGGTCCCGCATATCGTCGCCGAGGACCCGGAGCGGCCGGGAGGGAAGGGGCTGCTTCTGATGGTTCGCCTCTCCGCCGCCTGGGAATCGTCCGGGAACAGAGCGGGCGGACGCGTGTCTGGTGCGACCTGCCGGTCACCCACCGACGGCGGGCGTCGGCGACGCGGCGTGAGCCTCATCGTCACTACCTCGCGATCAGGAGGACACAATGAACCTGAAGCAGGACTTGTTCGACCTCGAGCATGAGCTCGGCACCGGTGACGGCGACACGTATCGGCGGCTGCTCACCGACGACGCCGTCGTGAACGTCGCCGGCCAGACGATGACCAAACGGGAGACCGCAGAGGCGATGGATGCGAGCCCCGGCTGGGACGCTGTGGCGTTCGATGACAAACGGTGCGTCCGTCTCAACGAGGATGCCGCGCTCCTCGCGTATCGCTTTCGTGGCCGGCGCGGCGACTTCGAGTACGCGGCGCTCATCGGCAGCGTCTACGTGCGGGCGCCGGATGGCTGGCGCATGGCGTTCCACCAACAGACACCGCTCGACTAGCTCGTGGTCGCGATCGAGGGCCGGTACACGATCGTCGCCAAACGCGGCGACGCGGCGGTCGCGGCTCAGTCGACGGACCCTCGCGGTGAGGGCCCGGCCATCGACCTCATCTGGAGCGGCGGCGAGCGGGTGTTTGCCAAGAGCCTGACCTTCGAGGCGACGCCGCAGAACGTGCGCGAGGTCCGTCGGTGGGTGCTCGCGTTCGCCGCGGAGCACGGGGCGGGACGCGACCTGCGGGGAAGGATCGGGATCGCCGTGGCGGAAGCCGCCGGCAATGCGGTCGTGCACGCGTACCGCGCAGAGGGCGCCGGAACCGTCGATGTCGCGGTCGGCATCGAGGAAAGGGAGCTGGAGGTCGTCGTCGCCGACTCAGGTCACGGCTTCCGGTCCGACGATCCGTCGGGCCTCGGTACCGGACTGTCGCTCATCGCGAGCACAACCGATCGATTCGCGATACGCGAGCGGACGCCGCAGGGCGTGGAAGTGTGGATGCGCTTCGCCCTCGTCCCGGATCAGTTGTAGATCCGTCAACGGAACCCGTCCGACGTTGACGTTCTGCACCGCCGTCAGCACGCCCTTCCCGCCGAAACGCCGTGTTCGCCGCGCTCGGCACTGCCGCACGTGCCGGCAAGGCCCAGTGCGCCCGACGCCCGTCACCGAGCACCTCAACGAGCCGTTACGGTGGTGCTCGATGGACGCCACCGACGCCGTCTCGATCCTGCACCTCTCCCCACATCCTGATGACGAGCTGATCGGTGCGCCTGCGACGCTGATGGGCCTGCGCGACGCGGGCCATCGTGTCTTCAACCTCGCGTGCAGCTTGGGCTCGCCCGGCCAGCGGGAGCGACGCGGCTTGGAGCTCGAAGAGGCGATGCGGCGCGCACGGTTCGAGTGGAAGGCGATCGAGCCGCCGGTCGGCATCTCGGCGAGCGATGACTTGCGCGGGGCGCAGCGCCGACTCGCCGATGAGATCAGCTCCCTGATACAGGCCCGTCGCTTCGACCTGGTCGTCTCACCGACGCCGCACGACGGCCAGCACGGCCATGAGGTGGTGGGGCGCGCGGCGGCCGACGCGATCGCATCCCAGCCAGAGGGCGGCCCTCGTTGGTGGATGTGGGGCCTGTGGGCGGACCTGGCCCTGCCGACGCTCTTCGTTCCTTTCGACGAAGACCGGCTCGCCGAGGTTCTCCACGCCCTTGAAGCGCACCGAGGCGAGATCGACCGCAGCGACTACCGTGCCGTCGTCGACGGCCGAGCGCGTGCGGCGCGTGTGCTCGGCGTCGAGCGTGTCTTCGGGTTCGGCGAGCCGAAGCCCGACGGTCCCGTCGCGCACCTCCTGAACGAGCGCCGCCCGTATGCCGAGTTACTCATGGAAGTGATGCGTGTCGACGGCGACTGGTGGCTCGGGGCGCCGCGAACGCCAGACTTCTCTGATCCGCTGCGGCCTGCACGCCCCACCTTGCCGATCGGCTGGTGGATCCGTGAGCCGAGTGTGCGCGATCGCGTCCGAAAGGCACGGGCGGACCGATCCGTCGCTGATCGCGCGCACGAGTGATCGGTTCGCGATCCGCGAGCAGACGCCGCCACATCGGCTGCCGTCAACTCGTGGCGACGGGCACCACGGTTGGTGAACGGGCGTTCCGGTAGGGGCCCCGCGCCTGCGGCTTTCCCGCGAGCTCGCGATGGTGTTCTGCGGATGGCAAACCCCGGGCGCGATGACAGGCTGCAGGTTCCATCCGTTCGACAAGTGAGAAGCCGGCATGCCTCGTCAGCAGATGGCACTGCGACGTATCCAGCGCCTTCCGCGTCGCGACGATGCGTTCATACTCCCGCGGCCGGTCGCGGATGAGCCCGGGTGCTTCGTGGTCGATGCGACGTGGGGCAGGATCATGCCGATCGAGCTCGCGCCGCGCGTGCGAACCGTCGGCGAGGTGGAGGTCATCGCCCACATCGAGACGGGCTTGCCGCTGGTCGACACGCGGCTGCCGCGGTATGTGGCCGCGGGCACGATCCCGACGGCGCGCAACGTGCCGCACACCGAGACGGCCGATCGGCTGGCCGATCTCGACGCCCACGTCGAGACCATCCTGTTCTGCAACGGGCCGCAATGCGCCGCGACCCCCGACGCCATCCGGACCCTGCTCGATGTCGGGTACCCGCCCGAGGGACTCCTCTACTACCGCGGCGGCATCCACGACTGGGTCACACTCGGCCTTCCGCTCGAGCCCCTGTACACCCGGGATGCGGATGTGCCCGAGCGTGACGCACCGGACGTAGCGGGCGGGTGACGGTTCGGCTCTTCGATGAGCCAGCCGTGCTCGCGCCAGGTGCCGATGCCGCCGCCGGCGACGTCGAGCACGTGACCGGCGCCGAGGCGGCGCAGCTCGAGATCGTTTGACGATGGCCGCTCAGGCATGGCCGAAGCGGACGTCGGGAAGGACGCGGTCCAGTGGCTTGGGCAGCCACCAGGCCCAGCGACCGAGCACGCGCAGGAGCACGGGCACGAGCAGCAGGCGGACGAGCGCGGCGTCCAACAGCACGGCCACGCCGAGGATCACGCCCATCTCCTTCGGCGGAAGCGGCCCCGAGAGCGCGAAGGTGAAGAACACCGCGACCATCACCGCCGCGGCGGCGAAGATGACGCGGCCGGAGTGCGCGACGCCGCCGACCATCGCCTCCTTGGCGTCGCCGCTGCGGTCCCAGTGCTCCTTGGCGCTCGAGAGCAGGAACACGGTGTAGTCCATCGAGATCGCGAAGATCATCGCGAAGAAGAACACCGGTCCCCAGGCGTCGAGGAAGCCCTGTGACTCGAAGCCGAGCACGCCCGAGAGGTGGCCGTCCTGGAAGACCAGCCGGGCGACGCCGAAGGCCGCGCCGGTGGCCAGCAGGTTGGTCAGCACGCCGGCGGCCGCGATGATCGGGGCCTGCAGCGCGACGAGCAGGAGGAGGAACCCGAGCCCGAGGACGACGCCGACGACGAGCGGCGTCTTGGCGGCGAGCAGGTTCTCGAGATCGTGGTTCTCGGCGACCGAGCCCCCGACCAGCGCACCGGCCGGCAGCGCCGATCGCAGCCGGTCGACCGTTGCGCCCACCGCCTTGGACGACGGGTCCGCGTTCGGGACCGCCTGCACGAGCGCGGCATCGCCTTCGCCTGTGACGGGCGGCATGACCCGGGCGATGCCCGGGTCCGCGCCGGCAACGGCGGCCACGCGCTGGGCGTCGCGCTGCGTCGTGACGATCTGCAGTGCTCCCGGCGCGCCGGTGCCGAACGCCTGCTGGACCTGTGCGTAGCCGACGCGCGAGCTGTCCGAGGTCGGGACGACCTTGATCGAGGGCATCCCGGTCTTGAGGCCAACGACCGGCAGGGCCAGCGCGAGGAGAACGATGACGGCGACGGCGCCGAAGACCAGCGGCCGCTCCCAAAGGCGCTCGCCCCACGCTGCGAAGCGTGGCGAGCGGTGCTCGCCCGAGTGCACCCACGGCAGCGAGAGCCCGTCCACGCGGCGCCCGAGCTTGCCCAGCACCGCCGGCAGGAGCGTCAGCGTGGCGGCGAGGATGAAGATGACCGAGAGCATGATCCCCAGCGCCATCGACCGGAACGCCGGGCTCGGCACGAGCATCACGGCGGTCAGCGAGATGAGCACGGTCAGGCCACTGAACAGGACGGCCTTGCCGGCCGTGTCCATCGTCTCGGCCACCGCATGCTCGACCGGCTCCTCGGAGCCGAAGAATGCGCCACGGAACCGGTAGACGATGAAGAGGGCGTAGTCGATGCCCAGGGCGAGCGCGAACATCAGCGCGAAGTTCATCGCCCAGATCGAGATGTCGAGCAGCTGCGTGCCGAGATACAACGAGCCGGCCGACGCCATCAGGCCGAGGATCGTAAGCATGAGCGGCAGGCCGGCCGCGACCAGCGAGCCGAAGGCGAGCACGAGGATGACCATCGTCACCGGCCAGCTGAAGAGCTCGGACTTCATCATCGCCGTGCGGTTGGCCTCGTTGAAGTCCGACCACATGCCGCTCGCGCCGGTCAGTGAGACCTGGACGCCGTTGCCCGGCAGACGCTGCAGTTCCGTCTTGACGTCGTCGGCCGCGCGCACCATGGTGTTTGCGTCGGCGGCCGCGCCGGCCTGGATGATGGCCGTATGGCCGTCGCGCGAGATCGAGCTGCCGGACCGGGGAGCCACCACCGACGTGACGCGAGGATCGGAAGTCAGCACGCGTTGCGCCGAGGCGATCGTGCGCTGGAAGGCCGGGTCCGAGACCGTCTTGTCGCCGGAGTGCACGACGACCATCAGGGCGCTGGACGACAGCCCGGCGAAGTTCGCGTCGATGCTCTTGCGCGCGGCGACCGACTCCGAGCCGGTGGCCTCCCAGCCGGCGCCCGACAGCGCGGTCTCCACCCTGGGAGCGAAGACGCCGAGCACGACGGCGACGAGCAGCCAACCGATCGCGACCGTGCGGAAGTGGGTGGCGGTGTAGTGGCCGAGGCGGCCGATCGGTCCGTAGGCGCTCATCGACGGCCCGCCTCTTCGGGCCCGTAGAGGGCCGAGCGCAGGCCGAACACGCGACCGATCACGAGCGACGCCGGGCAGGCGCCGGCGAGCACGTAAAGCCACTGGTTGGCGCCGGCGAATGCCGCGAGCAGGAGGAACCACGGGGAGACGGTGGCGGCCAGCACCGCGCTGAGCAGGACGACGGTGCCGGCCAGCGCGAACAAGGCGCGCTCGAGCGGCCAGGCGCCCTCGCGGGCGCGGGGAGCGGAGGAGATCGTGGTCATCCGGCCTGCGCTCCGGTGAGGATGGCGTCGAGCTCGGAGATCTGACGGCGCAGACCGCCGCAGACCTGGTCGCAGAGCTCGAACACGCCGTCGTCGGCGATCGAGTACAGCGACGAGGTGCCCTGTTTGGTCCTGCTCACCATGCCTGCGGAAAGCAGGACGCCGAGGTGCTTGGAGACGTTCTGCTGCGAGGCGGCGACGGCCGCCTGCAACTCCTGGACCGTGGCGTCCCCGTCGCGCAGACGGTCGAGCAGCTTGATGCGCATCGGCTCGGACAGCACGCGAAAGCGGGCCGCGATCAGGTCCACGAGCGGATCCGGAAGCGGGTGGGGGACGGGGGTCGCGGGGTTCATGGCCGAGCACGATATCACAACTACATCGTTGTGCACTTTATACTACGGCAAAGTTGGGAAGCGACCGATCTGTCACTGAGCCGAGTTCCGTAGAAACCACTGTACAACTGTCCAGTTGTTCTTCGGTAGAGTAGTAGCCAAGCCGCTCCCGCATCCGATCACCGACGAGCTGATGGTGCTCATCGCTCGTCGGCGAGCTGGCAGACCGGCCGTCCGCCGTGAACTCGTAACGCATGGAGTGATCCCAATGGATGTGACCACCGAGACCTTCCACCGCGACGTGATCGCGCGCTCGCGCGACCTGCCTGTCGTCGTCGACTTCTGGGCCGCCTGGTGCGGGCCGTGCCGAATGGTCGGCCCGGCGCTCGAGGCCGAAGCCGGCAAGCGCGCCGGTCTGCTCGAGCTCGTCAAGCTCGACGTCGACGCCGAGCAGGAGATCGCGGCCCGCTACGGGATCCGCAGCATCCCGACCGTGGCGGTCTTCCGCGACGGGCAGCCCGTGACCGGCTTCATCGGCGCGCTGCCCGCCAAGGCGATCAGCGCTTTCTTCGACGAGCGCGTGCTCGGCGAAACGTCAGAGAAGGCGGCGTGAGGACATGCCGTCGAAGGTTCGCCCGAAGGAGTTCCCGTTCCCGGTCGACGTGACGTGGGAGCAGGGACGGCGGACGACCGCCCGCGTCGACGGCAAGGCTCCGCTCGCCATCGCCACGCCGCCTGAATTCCGCGGCGACGATCCCGACGTCTGGAGCCCCGAGGACGCGTTCGTCGCGGCCGCCGGCTCATGCCTCGCCGTCACGATCGCCGCGCTGGCCGAGCGTCAGCAGCTGCCGCTGCACGACCTGTCCGTCACGGCGGTCGGTGTCGTCGGGCGTCGCCCGGACGGCCGGTTCGGGTTCGTGCGCATCGAGCAGACCGTTCGGCTCGAGACCGACCCCGGTCACGCGGCCGCAGCGCCCGTGCTTGTCGCGGACGCGCACGACGGTTGTCTGGTCACCGCCTCGCTCGACGTGCCCGTCGACACGAGAATCGAGTTACGCCGGCGGCAGCTGATGGGGTGACCATGACCGCGGCCGAAGGTGCCCTGACCGCCGATGCGCTCGCCGGTGCGGCGCACGCGGAGTTTCGCGATGCCCATCCCGCATACGCCGACACCGCCGTGCTCGACAAGCTTCGCGCTACCGATTACGCCCGCCTCGACGAATGTGGCCACGTGTACCTCGACTACACCGGGGGCGGGCTGTTCGCCGCCTCGCAGCTGCATGAGCACGTCCGGCTGCTCGAGAGCACCGTGCTCGGCAACCCGCACTCGGTCAACCCGACGTCCGCGGCGAGCACCGAGTTTGCCGAGCGCGCCCGCGCTTCCGTGCTCGAGTTCTTCAACGCCTCGCCTGACGAGTACGTCGCGATCTTCACGCCGAACGCCACCGGGGCCCTGCGCCTGGTGGGTGAGGCGTATCCGTTCCATCCCGGCGATCGCTTCCTGCTGACCTTCGACAACCACAACTCGGTCAATGGGATCCGCGAGTTCGCACGTGCCCGCGGCGCGGAGACGACGTATCTGCCCAGCGTGGCGCCCGATCTGCGCGTCGACGAGAGCCTGTTCCCTCGCTACCTGACCGACACCTCCGGCGATCACCACAACCTGTTCGCCTATCCCGCGCAGTCGAACTTCTCCGGCGTGCAGCATCCGCTCGAGTGGATCGAGCAGGCGCACGCCCACGGCTGGGACGTGCTGCTGGACGCGGCGGCGCACGTGCCGACAAACAGGCTCGACCTGCGCCGCTGGCATCCCGACTTCGTCGCGCTCTCCTTCTACAAGATGTTCGGCTGGCCGACCGGAGTCGGTTGTCTGATCGCGCGCCGGGATGCGCTCGCCAAGCTTGAACGCCCGTGGTTCTCCGGCGGGACGATCGTGGCGGCGTTCGTGCAGCGGCTGTACTACCAATTCGCTCCAGGAGCCGCACACTTCGAAGACGGCACGCTCAACTATCTGAACCTGCCGGCGGTGGAGATCGGTCTGCGCTTCCTCGACCGGATCGGCATGCAGACAATCCACGCGCGCGTCGGCGTGCTCGGCGCCTGGTTGCTGGACGCCCTCGTGGCGCTCAAGCACACGGACGGTTCACCGGCGGCCACGGTGTACGGGCCGCGATCGTGGGAGCAGCGCGGCGCCACGATCGCATTCAACTTCCTCCATCCCGACGGTCGTGTCGTCGACGAGCGGTACGTCGATCGAACGGCCGGCCGGCACAACATCTCGCTTCGCACGGGCTGCTTCTGCAACCCCGGCGCCGGCGAGATCGCCTTCACCATCTCACGCGAGACGCTGCTTGGAGGTGAGTTCGGCGACGGCATGAGCCTCGAGGACTACACGAGTGCGATCGGCCTCCCTTCCGGTGGGGCGATCCGGGCGTCCCTCGGACTGGCGTCCAACTTCGAGGACGTCCGTCGCTTCACGGACTTCGCCTTGGAGTTCGTCGACCTCGAAGGCACTCCTGACGACCTTCCCGAGCGCGTCGCCTGCTGACCGAGGTCTCGGGCGCGCCGATCGGAGAGCTCTACCGCTTCAACCCCCCCGCGGTCAGCGCGCTTCGGCTGTGGCGATCGGCTGTCCCAGCACGATGCCATGGGGCGTGATCGTGAACTCGCGGATCTGCGGTTGGTGGTGGCTCGCGCGCGTCTTGAGGACCGTGAGGGCGCGTCGGACGGTCGCGGCGTCGCGCACGTACTGAAGGAGCACGACGTTGTCGGAGAGGTGGGAGACGCCGAACTCCGAGAGGCGAGTCGTGTGGAAAAGGTCGGGCAGCTCCGAGGTCATGAAGAGGCTGACGCCCCGCCGCGACAACCGCTGGCTGAGCGAGTAGGTGTACTCGCGGAAGCGGACCGGGTCGGGTGCGGCGAACTGCAGGTCGGAAAGGCTGTCGATCAGCACGCGCCGGGCGCCGACGCGCTCTACGGTGTCGAGGAGGTCGTAAACCCACTCGTCGATGTAGACGTCGACCGGCGAGCGGTACATGAGCTCGACGGCGGGCTCTTCGAGCCCCCACCCGAAGCCGCCGAGGATCCGCTCGAGCTGGACGGGGTTCTCCTGCAGCGTGGCGATGATCCCGGTGTCTCCGGCGCGTGCGCCGTTGTAGATGAAGTGCAGGCCCATGAGCGTCTTGCCCGAGCCCGATGGGCCGGCGCAGAGGGTCGAGGCGCCAGGCCAGTAGCCGTCCGCCAGCAGCTCGTCGAGCGCGGCGATGCCCGAGGAGATCCGGACGCCGCTGAGGACGTACTCGTCGATCTCCCCGGGATCGGCGAGCCGTGGGAAGACCGTGAGCCCGCCCGAGGTGATGCGGTAGGCGTGCGCGCCCGAAGACGACCCGCTCCCGCGCAGCTTGAGGACGCGGAGCGTCCGGCTCTCGCGGTCCCCGATCCGGGAGGTGGAGAGCGCGATGACCGAGTCGGCGACGGCGAACTCGGGCGCGTCGGCGATGGCGTCGGCGGCGTACTCGCCGATCCAGAAAGTGTCCGCGGGGAAAGCGCTGAGGCGGCCGGCGAGCTCGTGCAAGAAGCCGCGGAATCCGGTGGCCTCGGCGTACGCCGAGAGCGCCTTGAAGCTGTCGATGACGATGATGCCGGGCCTGCGCTCACGGAGCAGTTCGCTGATGCGCTCGGAGACGGCGTCGAGGCCGCCATCGTTGAGGATGGAGCCGAGATCCTCATAGAAGACCGCGTTGCCGACGGCGTCCGTGGAGAAGAAGTCAAGGGTCTGCCCGTACCGGATGATCTTCTCGAGCGGCTCGGAAACGGTGGACAGGTACAGCGCCGGGCGTTCAGGCGTCGCGTTCGCGAACACGTACTGCTGCGCGAGGATGGTCTTGCCAGAGCCCGGCAGCCCGATGACGATGTTGATGCCGTTCGTCGGCAGACCGCCCCCCATCACGGCATCCAGGCGTGGATTCCCGCTCGACAGCCGCTCGCTCATCGGCCTCCCTCCGGCCCCTTGTGCAGGAAGGCGCTGCGCCCCAGCAGATCCTTGACGGTCGAGACGAAACGGAGCGGGTCGAGCGGCTTCTCGAGGAACGCATCCGCGCCGGCCGCCATGGCGTCGTCCTGCGCCTGCAGTGCGGAGATGGCCAGGCAGGAGGCCACGCCCTGCGCCTTGAGCCGCCGGCAAAGCTCGGCACCGGTCCCGCCGGAGATCATGACCTCGATGACTGCGAGGTCGGGCCGGTGCTCCGCGGAGGTGCGCTCGGCCTCGGTCGCGTCGAGGGCGAGGACGACTTCGTAGCCCTCGGTGCGAAGGAAGAACTCGGCGAACTCGGCGGCGTACGGGTCCCGCTCGGCCAGCAGGATCAGGACCCGGGGTCCCTCGGTCTGCTCGTCGCGGCCCAGCGGATGACCCGCGGCGATGGTGTCGGAGAGCAGGCGGTGGGCCTCCGCCGGTTGCAGGCCTGCGTCGAGCTCGCGTTTGACGAACCGGAGCTGCTCGACCTGCCGGCGCGCGTAGAGCCGGTGGCCGCCCTGGCTGCGCTCGGGGGCGATGAGTCCGTAGCGCTGCTCCCAGTTGCGGATGGTCGCGGCCGGGATGTCGACCATGCGCTCGACGGCGCCGATGCTGTAGATGGGCTGATCATCGGGCGTCAACGCGCCGACAGCATAGTTCATCAGCCAGGGGACAAAATGACTGCGTTACGAGCATTTTGAGTTAGTTAGCTCATCAAATTTATGCTCAAGATCTCGTCATGACGAGCTTTTGCGGGTATCTTCTGGCAATGGTCGCCCCCTACGAACAGCAAGCCGGGCGCGCACTCGAGGAGCGACAGCTGTTCGCGCGCTACCAGGGATCCGGAGATCGGGACGCGCACGAGGCGCTCGTGCAGCGGTTCCTGCCGCTCGCACGCAGCCTCGCGCGCCGCTACGAACGCAGCAGCGAGCCGCTCGAGGACCTCGTGCAGGTGGCATCGCTCGGTCTGCTCAAGGCGATCGAGCGCTTCGACCCCGCCCGCGCAGTCGCGTTCTCGTCGTTCGCGGTGCCGACCATCGTGGGAGAGCTCAAGCGCCACTTCCGCGACAAGGGCTGGTGGCTGCGGGTGCCGCGGGATCTGCAGGAGCTGGCGGTCCGGGCGGAGCGCGTGGCCGACGAGCTCGCCCCCGAGCTGGGGCGCGCACCGACGGCGGCCGAGATCGCGCAACAGATCGGGGTCAGCGTCGAGCAGGTGCTCGACGCCCGCGACGCCATCGGCGCGCGCCGGCCGATATCGCTCGACCCGCCGCGCGCAGATGCCGAGGACGACTCGCGCGCGATCGACGCGTTTGGCGTCGAGGAGCGCGGCTACGACCTGGCGGAGCAGAAGGCCACACTCGAACGACTGATGACCGTGCTCGACGACCGTGAGCGGGAGCTCGTCCGGCTGCGGTTCGCCGAGGACCTCACGCAGTCGGAGATCGGTGCCCGCGTCGGGGTCTCGCAGATGCATGTGTCGCGCATGATCCGCCAGATCGTCGACCGGCTGCGCGAGGCCGCGGAGCACGAGACGGCGGCGTAGCGGGCCCGCGCAGGACCGCAGTCGCAGCAGCGCGTCGCGCACGCTCGAGACGAGACAAAAACGCCAGGGGTCGCCGTCCGCGGAGCGAATGGAGCGGCGCTCAACCCATCCGCTCGTCGATCTGTCCCTGTGCTCTCAGCGAGAGGCGCTCCGGCTGTTCCCCGACCAGGGACATGAGGACACCACGGTCGAGCAGATCGCCGACGCGGCGGACATCTCGACCACAACGTTCTGCCGCTACTTCCCCACCAAGGAAGACGTCGTGCTCGCGGCGCTCTGAGCACGCGGACAGAGGGTCCCGCTCCGAGCAGATAAGGGTGCGAGATACGGGACCCCGCCTGATGTCAGGGCACGGCGGGCGAGCCAGGCTTGCCGCATGCCTCGCTTCCTGGTCCATCACCGCCACGAGTCACGCGAGTGTGGCGTCGCCTTCGCGTCTTTCCGAGGGACCAGGAGCGCGCTGCGTCACCAGCCGACGCTCGCCTCGTGCGCGTTCGGCGGGCATGCGATCTGGTGGACGGTGGACGCACGCGATGAGCAGGACGCACTGCGGTGCCTTCCGTTCTTCATCGCCGAGCGGTCCACCGTCACCAAGGTCGCCGAAACCGTGATCCCCTAGTCCTCCCCCAAGGAGAGTCGTGCACGCCGAATCCCCGCCGTATCCGCGCCGCCGGCAGGCGCTTGTGGTGCTGGCGCTGAGCCTGTTCGTGGTCACCGTCGGCAACACCATCCTCAACGTCGCACTGCCGACGATTCGTACCGAGCTCGACGCCGGCTCGAGCCAGCTGCAGTGGATCGTCGACGCGTACCTGCTGGTCTTCGCCGGCCTGCTGCTGACTGCCGGCAGCCTCGGAGACCGCTTCGGCCGGCGCCGAGCACTGGTCACCGGCCTCGTGGTGTTTGCGATCGGTTCCGTGTCCGCCGCGATGGCCGACTCGGCGACTGCGCTCATCGCCTCCCGGGCGCTGATGGGGCTCGGGGCCGCCGGGATCATGCCGACGACCCTGTCGATCCTGACCAACATCTTCCCGGCGCGTGAGCGCCCGCAGGCGATCGCCGCGTGGGCCGCCGTCTCCGGGCTCGGCATCGCGGTCGGGCCGATCGTCGGCGGTTGGCTGCTCGAGCACTACTCGTGGAACAGCATCTTCCTGGTCAACCTGCCGGTGATCGCGCTGACCCTGCTCGGCGTCGCGGCGCTCGTCCCCGAGTCGCGGGATCCCGAGACCCCATCGCTCGACACGGTGGGCGCCGGCCTGTCGATCGCCGGACTGTCGGCGATCGTCTGGGCGCTGATCGAGGCGCCCGGCCGCGGCTGGGGGTCGCCCGTGATCCTGGCAGCGTTCGTGACGGGTGCGGCGATCATGGCGGCGTTCGTCGCCTGGGAGCGTCGGACCGATCACCCCATGCTCGAGGTGAGCGTGTTCCGCAACCTCCGCTTCAGCGCCGCCAGCGTGTCGATCGCGTTCCTCTTCTTCGCCCTGATGGGCGTCGTGTTCCTGTTGACGTCGTATCTGCAGACGGTGCTCGGTTACGACACGCTCGACACCGGGGTGCGCCTGCTCCCGATCGCCGGCGGCATGATCGTGGCGGCACGTCTCTCGGTGGTGGTCTCGCAACGTGCCGGCACCAAGGTCGCCGTGGCCGGTGGCCTCGGCACGGTCGCGGTCGCGCTCGCTCAGTTCGCCACGTTCGACGTCGGCACCGGATACGGACCGATCGCCGCAGCGCTGACGACGATGGGCCTGGGCATCGGGCTCGCCATGTCGCCCGCGACGGAGGCGATCATGGGGGCGCTGCCGCGGGCGAAGGCCGGCATCGGATCGGCGATGAACGACGTCGTCCGTGAGGTCGGCGGAACCCTCGGTGTCGCCGTGCTGGGCAGCGTGCTCACGAGCGGCTACGGCTCGGCGATGGACGACCACGTCACGGCACTCCCGGCCTCCGCTGCCGCCGCCGCGACCGACTCGGTCGGCGCTGCCCACGAACTCGCCGCGCAGCTGGGCGGCAGCGCCGGGCAGCGTCTGCTCGAAGCGTCCAACCTGGCGTTCGTCGACAGCATGGCGACGACCGCGACGCTGGCTGCCGTCGCCGCTGTCGTCGGCGCCGTCATCGCCTTGGTGCTCCTGCCCGCCCGGTCCGGGACCGCGAGGACACCGGTGAGCGTCGAGGCGATCGAACCAGCGGTCGCCTGACCTGGGCACGCCTGGGCGCGGGACCGGTGCTCCGGCCGGCCCCGCCCCTGAGCTTTCCGATTCGACAGAAGGTTGTCTCATGGACCCAAGTACGATCGCGTGGCCTCGCCGCTCCTATGACCGACGTTCGCGACAGTCTCGTCGGACGCTCTACCGAGGTGGAGGCGATCGATCATGCGCTGACGGCGGCCCGCGGTGGCTCGGTCACGCCGCTCGTCATCCAGGGCGAGCCGGGCATCGGCAAGACGCGTCTGCTGACCGAGCTCGTCGCGAGAGCCGACTCCCGCGGGTTCATCGTGCTGGAGGGCAGTGCGTCGGAGCTGGAGCAGGACCTGCCCTTCTGGGTCTTCGTCGATGCGCTCGACGAGCACGTCGCCGGTCTCGACCCGCGCCTCCTGGCCTCGCTTCCAGACGTGGTGCAGACCGAGCTCGCGTACGTACTCCCGTCGTTCTCCGCTCCTTCATCCGGTGGCGGCCAGGTCGTGGCGGACGAGCGCTACCGAGCGCATCGCGCCGTGCGGGAGCTGCTCACTGGGCTCGCCGCGACGCAATCGCTCGTCCTCGTCCTTGATGACGTCCACTGGGCGGACGCTGCGTCGGTCGACCTGATCGCCGCGCTGATCCGCAGCCCCCCGAGCGCTGCCGTGCTGCTGGCGATGGCCGTGCGGCCGCGGCAGTCTCCCGACCGGTTGGCTGCGGCCTTCGAGCGCGCCGACCGCCACGGCGCGCTCACCCGGCTGCACGTTGGCGGACTGCCGCGGGAGGCGGCAGGCGTGCTTCTCGGACCTGCGGTGGGGCGCGAGCGAGCCGACCGTCTGTACGAGGAGGCCGGTGGCAACCCGTTCTACCTCGAGCAACTCGCGCGTTCGCAGGGCACATTCGTCGGCGGTCGCTCCGGTCTCGACGGGGCCGCGCTCGAGGCGGTCGGTGTGCCCGCTGCCGTGATCGCGTCGCTCGGTGAGGAGCTCGCCCTGCTCTCCGCAGGCACGCGCTCGGTACTCCACGGCGCGTCCGTGGCCGGTGACTCGTTCGAGCCGGAGCTTGCCGCCGCGGGGGCGGGCGTCGACGTAGGTGACGCGATGGAGGCGTTCGACGAGCTGCTCGCCGTCGGCCTCATCAGGCCGACGGACGTGCCCCGGCGGTTCCGCTTCCGCCACCCGCTCGTACGGCGCGCGGTGTATGAGAGCGCCCCGGGCGGTTGGCTGCTCGGCGCCCACGAGCGCTGCGCGGCTGAGCTGGCCGCCCGAGGCGCGCCGGCATCGGCACGTGCGCACCACGTCGAGTACTCCGCCCGCCACGGCGACCTCGATGCGATCGCCGTGCTCACAGAAGCCGGCAGCGCGGCGACGCTGCGCGCCCCGGCCAGCGCGGCAGGTTGGTTCAGTGCCGCCGTTCGCCTGATGCCGGAGTCCGCGACCGTCGACCAACGGATCGGGTTGTTGCTGGCGCGGGCGCGCGCTCTGGCGGCGGAGGGCCGCCTGGTGGAAAGCCACGCTGACCTGCTCGGCAGCATCGCGCTCGTCCCGGCGGACGCGGTGAGCCTGCGCGTCAACCTCACGGCCGCGTGCGCAGGAGTCGAGCGGCTGCTCGGCCGCCACCAAGAGGCGCACGCGCGACTGCTTGCCGGTCTCGATGAACTCCCCGACCAGCGCACGGGCGACGCGGTCGCGTTGATGATCGAGCTCGCGGTCGACAGTCTGTTCCGCGCGGAGCCTGAGGCCGTCTGCGACTGGAGCGGCCGCGCACTTCAGGCTTCGCGCGAGCTCGGCGAACGTCCCCTTGTCGCGGCGTCAACCGCGATGCTCGCGCTCGGCCGGGCGGTCGCCGGCACGATCCCGGACGCGATCGCGGCGTACGAGCAAGCCACGGTGCTGCTCGCCGCTATGCCCGACGAGGAACTCGGCACGCGTGTGGACGCCGCCGCCTACCTTGCTTCCGCGGCGACCTACCTGGACCGTTACGACGAGGCGGTGGCCCACGCCGAGCGCGCCCTCCGTCTCGGCCGCGCAGCCGGCCACCTGCACCCGACGCTCCTGCCTGCCCTCGGAGCGGCGCACTTCCTCCGGGGAAGGCTGGACGACGCCGCGAGGGTGCTCGACGACGGCATGGAGGCGGCACGCCTGGCCGGCATCATGCAGGGCATGGCGTGGATGCTGCGCAACCGCGCGCTGCTCCTCACGACAACCGGCGATGTCGAAGCTGCGCTCGAGATGGCCGAAGAGGCGCTGGAGTTGACCCGTCGTCTGGACGAGAGCGTTCTCTCGGCCTGGGCGGCGATGGTCGTCGCCCGCGCGGCCGTCATGGCCGGTCGCGGGACGCGGGCGCTTGAGGTCCTGGTCCCGCCCGACGGCGCCGACGTCCTGGCGGCGATCCCCGGCGCGTGGCGAGGCATCGGCTTCGTCGCACTCGCGACGGCCTACGCCGAGGCCGGCCGCCCCGATGACGCGGCTCGCACGGTTGCGGCGGCCGAAGCGCACGCCGCCTCGCTGGGGCTCCCATTGGCCGCCGCATGGGCGCACCATGCTGCCGCCGCGGTTGCGCTGCAGAACGGCGAGTACGCACGCGCCTCCGAACGTGCCCTGGCATCCGCCGCGGCATCCGAGGAGATCGGGGTCGTCGTCGAGGCGGCGCTGGCGCGAGTGCTCGCCGGGCGGGCGCTCGCCGCCGGCGGTGACGAAGACGCGGGGGTTGCCCAGCTCGAGCAGGCGGCCGCGACCTTCGCGCAGGCTGGTGCAGTGCGGCATCGCGACGCGGCGGAGCAGCGCCTGCGCGGACTCGGTCGGCGGGTGCACCGGCGCTCACGACCGGGCTCGGTACAGGACGGCAACGGCCTCGCCGCCCTCACCACACGCGAGCAGGAGATCGCTCGCCTGGTGGTCGACCGCCGGACCAACCCGGAGATCGCGGCGGAGCTGTTCCTCAGCCCGAAGACCGTGGAGACGCACCTGCGCAACATCTTCCGCAAGGTGTCCGTCACGTCCCGCGTGGAGCTCGCGCGCGCCGTCGAACGGGCCGATCGGCAGATCTGATCCGACTTGGGGGGGTCTGACGGGCTTGCCGTGTGCTCACCGCCGTGCGCGGAGCGCGATGAAGAAGTCCACGCGTGTCTCCATGTCGGCGAGGCTGCGGCCGGTCAGCTCCTCGACGCGAGCGAGCCGCAGCCGCAAGGTGTTCACGTGTACGTGGAGCGCGTCCGCCGTGTGCTGGTACGCGCCGCCCGACTCGAGGAAGAGCCCCAGCGTCGGTATCAGCTGGGTGTGGCGCCGGCGATCGTGCTCGATGATCGGGCGTAGCAGCGCGTCGCGGAACTGCGCGACGACGCTCTCGTCCTGCAGTGCGAGCAGCGCCGCGTGAGAGCCCACCTCCGCGTACATGGCCACGCCCGTCGCACCGCGCGTTGCGAACTGGCAGGCCTGCTGGGCCTCGATCAATCCGCGGCGCAGATCCTGCACGCCGCCCGCGAGGCCGCCGACGCCGACGGCCGACCCGGGGCCGAGCGCGGAGCGAATCGTGAGGGCGACGTCCCGCAACCCGCCGGCCGGGTCCCGCAAGCCGAGCATCGCCACGATCTGCAGACCCTTGACCGCGGCCACGCTCGGGACCCCGAGGCTCGCGAGCAGCGGTTCGAGCGTCGCGAGGCCGCCCTCGACATCGGCCGTCTCACAGACGATCGTCGCGAGGGGAGCCGACGGGTCGAGCCCGAATGCTTCGAGTCTCGCCGTCGCGGCCGGAAGCTGGGCGGCTCCTGCGGCGACGAGGTCGACCAGCTCAGCGGCGAAGCGGCGCTCGCTCTCGCGGACGGCGACGTCGCGCTGCAGCTCGATGGCCAGAAAGGACACGGCCTGCTCGATCGCCGAGCGCGCGGTCGCCGAGAGACCTTCGATCTCGCCCTCGAGCACGAGCCATGCATCGACGTCGGTCGGGACGATCGGCACGACCGACCACCCGGGCAGTCCCTCCTGGTCGGGAGCGGTGACCGCGGCGACGAGCTCGGCGGACGGGTCGCCACCGCTTGCGGCGAGAAGCCCGCGCCGGCGCTCGGCGACCCAGGCGCAACCCGGACGGTGACGGGCGAGCACTCGCAGCACCCCACGGATCCCCTGCCGCTCCTGCGCCGCCCTGACCAGCTGCTCATTGCGGTCCTGGGCCTCCAGCAGCTCGCGTTCGCGGTCCTCCACGTAGTGCTCGACGAACGTCTCGATGACCGCGATGAACGGCACGTGATCCGGAATCGCGAACAGCGTGAGGCCGTGCTCGGTGCACGCGTCCACGAGCGCGGGCGGCACAGCCGGGACGAGCGCGCTGGGACCGAACCCGACGGCCGCCGCGCCGGCTCCAGCGAGGCCCGCGGCGAAGACCTGTGGGGACGATCCGGCCCAGAACCAGATCCCGGCGCTGAGCACGACCTCGTCGCCGCGCAGGTAGGACGACGGGTCGGGCATCTCGCTCGAATGCACCCACCTGATGACGCGGTCCAGGTCGCCGCCTACCAGGGCCTCGAGCTCGAGCTCGCGATGCGCGAGCAACTCAGCCACCGTCAACGGCAACTGGAGGAACCTCCAGGATTCATCGTATAAGTCTATAGGTTGCAACGCTTCACACGAAGCGGGACGGCTTCGATACTCGGATCCCCGAATCGCGCTCGAGGAGAGGGAGACGATGGCTGTCGTGCATGGGGCCGAACGCCCGCAGGTGATTCACATCCCCAACGGGGATCCGGTGACGCCGATGTTCTCGGCCCAGGAGATGGAGCGCCGCGTGCGCGGCCTGCGCACAGTCATGGAGGAGTCGCGCGTCGACGCGAGCCTGTTCACGTCGATCCACAACATCAACTACTTCGCCGACTTCCTGTACTGCACGTTCGGGCGCACGTACGGCCTCGTGGTCACGGCCGGCGGTCAGACGTCGATCAGCGCGAACATCGACGGCGGGCAGCCCTACCGGCGCACGTTCGGCGAGAACGTCGTCTACACCGACTGGCAGCGGGACAACTACTTCCGCGCCGCGGCCGGGCTGCTGCACGGCGTCCGCAGGCTCGGCGTCGAGTTCGACCACCTCACGCTCGAGCGCCGGGCCACGCTCGAGGCGGAACTCCCCGGCGTCGAGCTCGTCGACATCAGCCCTCCCGCGATGGCGCTGCGGATGGTCAAGTCGGCGGAGGAGATCGCCGTCATCCGCAACGGCGCACGGATCGCCGACATCGGTGGCGCCGCCTGCGTCGAGGCGATCGGGGACGGCGTCCCCGAGTACGAGGTCGCGCTGCACGCGACGCAGGCGATGGTGCGCGAGATCGCGAGGACCTATCCGCACGCCGAGCTGATGGACACGTGGACGTGGTTCCAGTCCGGGATCAACACCGACGGCGCCCACAACCCGGTGACGACGCGCCGCATCGGGCGAGGGGACATCCTCAGCCTCAACTGCTTCCCGATGATCCAGGGCTACTACACGGCGCTGGAGCGCACGCTGTTCTTCGAGTCCTGCGACGAGCGCTCACTGGAGCTCTGGGAGGTCAACTGCGCGGTTCACCGCCGCGGACTCGAGCTGATCCGACCCGGGGCCCGCTGCGGCGACATCGCCACGGAGCTGAACGAGATCTACGCCGCGCACGACCTCCTGCACTACCGGACGTTCGGTTACGGCCACTCGTTCGGCGTCCTCTCGCACTACTACGGGCGCGAAGCCGGGCTCGAGCTGCGCGAGGACATCGACACGATCCTCGAGCCCGACATGGTCGTGTCGATGGAGCCGATGATCATGCTGCCGGAGGGCGAGCCGGGGGCGGGCGGCTATCGGGAGCACGACATCTTGGTCGTGACGGAAGACGGGGCGGAGGACATCACCGGGTTCCCATACGGGCCCGAGGACAACATCGTCGGCGCCTGATTGGGGTCTGGATGGAACCGCAACGACACAGTGAGCTCGAGGAGGCGCTGCGGCTCGAGCGCCACAACAGCATCGAACCCGTGCCTGACGAGTATCGCGACGCCACGCCCCTCGACCAGACCTGGATCTGGGCCGGCGCGAACATCGCGCCGATCAACTGGGTGCTCGGGGCACTCGGGATCGTGCTGGGACTGGGGTTCCGGGACACGGTGCTCGCGCTGGCGCTGGGCAACCTCGTCGGGATGGGCCTGTTCGGTCTGTTCGTGCTGATGGGCCAACGCACCGGCACGACGCAGATGGTGATGTCGCGGAGCGCGTTCGGGCGCCGCGGCGCCTACCTGCCGGCGTTCTTCCAGCTCGTCATCCCGACCGGGTGGATCGCGATCAACACGTGGATCATCCTCGAGCTGAGCGCAACGCTGTTCGAGAAGATCGGCATCCCGGGGACCGGTACCACCAAGGTCATCCTCGTGCTGGTGATCATGGCCGTCCAGGTCGGCCTCGCGACGCTGGGCTTCTACGCGATCCGGACCTTCGAGAAGTGGACGGTTCCGGTGACGCTGATCGTGCTCGTCGCCATGTCGATCGTCGCGTGGACTCGGAGCGGCATCGACTGGAACTTCGCGGGCGAGGCGCACGGTGCCGCGCGCTGGACGGCGATCAGCCAGCTGATGACCGCGATCGGCATCGGCTGGGGCATCGGCTGGCTGCCGTACTCGGCGGACTACTCGCGCTTCGTCCCGCGCAGCACCAGCCGCCGGCGGTTGTTCCTCGCGGCTTCACTCGGCCAGTTCGTGCCGGTGATGTGGCTCGGCGTGCTCGGTGCGTCGATCGCGACCACGGGCACCGGCGCGGATCCCGCCGTGATCATCGTCCAGACGTTCGGCGTGCTGTCGATCCCTGTCCTGCTGCTCGTGATCCACGGACCGATCGCTACGAACATCCTCAACGTGTACTCGATGTCGGTCGCCGCTCTCGCGCTCGACGTGAAGATTCCGCGGCACATCCTTTCGGTTGTGGTCGGCGTCGTGGCGACAGCGTTCACGATCGTCCTCGTCTTCGCGGGCGATATCGCCACGAACATCGACTCGTGGCTGGCCGGCGTGGTCGCCTGGGTCAGTCCCTGGGCCGCGATCATGTTCGTGCACTACTACGTGATCCGCCGGCAGGACCTCGACGTCGCGGCGCTCTACCAGCCTCCGCGCGGGTCGCGCGTCGGCGACGTCAACTGGGCCGCTGTCGGATCGCTCGTCGTCGGGCTCGTCGTGACCTGGATGTTCCTCTACGGACTGGTCGGGCCCCTGCAGGGCCCGATCGCGCGGGCGCTCAACGGCGTCGACCTGTCATGGGCGGCCGGCCTGCTCCTGACCGGCGGGCTCTACTACGCCCTGTGCCGCCTCGGGGTCGCGGCGCCGCGCGTTGCGGCCAGCGAGCGATTCACCTCCGCCGCGCCGGCGATCGCGGAGACCCCGACGGACGCGGGCGTGCGATGACTCAGCGGACGCGGTCGATGGCCGACCTGACCTGGCCGGAGGTCCAGGAGGCGATCGAACGCGGGGCCGGAGTGGTCCTCCCGATCGGCTCGACCGAGCAGCACGCGTACCACCTGCCGCTCTCCACCGACGTCACCCTCCCAAGCGAGCTCGGGCATGCGGTGGCCGAGCCGCTCGACCTCCTCGTCGCGCCGCCCGTCGTCTACGGCTACCGGTCGCGGCCGCTGTCGGGCGGCGGACAAGGGTTCGTGGGCACGCTGTCGGTCAGCGCCAGAACGCTGATGGGCGTCGTCGAGGACGTGACGCACGAGCTGATCCGCTCCGGCTTCCGCCGCATCGTGCTGCTCAACTGGCACTTCGAGAACGCGAACTTCATCTACGAGGCCGCGTACCTCGCGCACCAGCGCGCCGAGCCCACCGAGGCGCGCATCATGGTGGTCGAGGCCGCGTTCGCGGAGCTCTCACCGGCCGCCATGGACGCGCTGTTCGGCGACGAGTTCCCGGGCTGGGACATGGAGCACGCTGCTGTCCTGGAGACCTCGCTGATGCAGCATCTGCGGCCGGACAGCGTGCTCTTCGACCGCGCCGTCGACGACGAGGCCGCGCGCCACCCGTTCTATGACGTGATCCCGACCCCGGACGACTTCGTGCCGGTGTCGGGTACGCTCTGGAAGGCGACGCGGGCGAGCGCGGAGAAGGGCAGGCTCGCGTGGGCGGAGATCGTCGAGAACCTCGCCGCCGCGATCCGCGAGGAGATGCCCGCGGACAGTGCGCGCTCCGTGTACGGCGGGCCGCTCCGCCCGGCCTAGCAGCGAGTCAGCGACGACGGCGCGACCGGGGCTGCGCGGCGGTCGACGCGCGCGGGAGGACCGTCGCGGGCACGATGCGATGGCGCTCGGGCGGCTCGCTCTGCTCGACCAGTGCGAGCAGAAGGTCGACCGCCTCGCGCCCCAACTGGTCCGGGTTGAGGCTCAGCGCGGTCAGCGCGGGGCGGGCGCGACGGCTGGCGTCGCTGTCGGTGCAGCCGGCGATCCGCAGCGCGTGCGGGACGTCGAGCCCTCGGCTCTCGGCCGCGAGCAACGCGCCGAGCGCCAGGCGGTCGAGCGTGCCGTAGATGCCGTCGGGCGGCTCGTCGGCGTCGAGCAGCTCGAGCGCGGCCGTGTAGGCGCTGCCCTCGCTGACGGTGCCCCGGACCTGCGCGACCATCGGCTTCTGGCCGCGCTCGGCGCACCAGGCGAGGTAGGCCGACTTGGCGTCGAACGCGTACGAAGCCAGCGGCGGTGCGGTGAGCAGGGCGACCCGGTGCGCGCCCGCGTCGGCGATGTGGTCGAGCACGGCGCGTGTGCCCGCGACGTGGTCGTTGTCCACCCAGCAGGCGTCGGCGGGGCCGTCGACGACGCGGCCGGTCGTGACGACCGGAACCCCGCGCGCCGACAGCGCCGCGACGACCGGGTCCGCGGCGATCGGGTCGATCACGATCGCCCCGTCGAGCGGCAGGCCGTCGAGCAGCTCGAGGTCGTCGTCGGCCTGGAGCATCGTGAGCGAGAAGCCGCGCTGCAGCGCTCCCGACGCGGCACCGTTCATCAGCTGCAGAAAGTAGTCAAAGTCGCCGACCTTCAGCGCGAAGTCCTTTGCGCCGGCCAGCAGCATCGCCAGCATCCCCGTCCGGCCCCCAGCCAGCGCGCGCGCCATGACGCTCGGCTGGTAGCCGAGCCGATCCGCGACCTCCCGCACGTGGCGGCGCGTCTCGTCGGAGAGACGTCCCTTGCCGTTCAAGGCGTGCGAAACGGTCGTGATCGATACGCCTGCTGCCTCGGCCACCGCCTTGATGCCCACGGTTCGACCCATCGTCCGAAGCGACTGTACCCGATGGCCCTTGACGTGCAAAAGCGCTTATGCAACCGTAACTGCAGAAACGCTTTGGCAGATCGAGTTCGAGGGGGAGTCGATGAACGCCGCGCAGGAGACATCGGTCGACCACACGATGTGGACGAGCCTGCTGCATGCGGGCCTGGCGGGATCGTTCATGCGGTTCCCGCACGTCCGGGCGGACACCGACGCACTGCGTGAGGCCGGCGCCCGCGTGGCCGTCTACGGCATCCCGTTCGACGCCACGAACATCAGCCGCACCGGCTCCAACTACGGCCCGCGCGGCATGCGCGACGTCTCCTGTCAGTTCCTGACGTACAACGCGATGTACGACTTCGACGTCGCCGACGCACTGGCGCCCGTCGACTGCGGCGACTGCGACGTCATCCCGGGTGACCCGGCTCGCACGTTCGAGCGCGCCCAGGCCGACATTGAGGCGATACTGCGCGCCGGAGCGCTGCCGGTCACGCTCGGGGGCGAGCACTCGGTGACGATCCCGGCCGTGCGCGCGGTTCGCGCGGTGCACCAGAACCCGGGCCTGATCCTCGTCGACACGCATCTGGACACGGCGCCGGACGTCGGCGGCGAGCTCCTGAGCCACTGCTGCCCGATCACGCGCGCCGTCGACGCAGGGTTCGACCCCGCGAAGATCGTGCTGCTCGGCATCTCCGGCTGGATGAATCCGCGGACCGAGCTCGCGTACTGCCGCGAGCACGGCATCACGGTGATCTGGCTCGAGGAGATCTGGGAGAAGGGCACCGCCTGGGCCGTCGAGCGCACCAACGCGGTCGTGCGCGACGGGACCGATGGCGTGTACCTCTCGTTCGACGTCGACAGCCTCGACGGCGCGCACGCCCCGGGGACCTGCTGCCCGACGCCCGGCGGCCTCACGAGCCGGGAGGCGCTGGAGATCACGCGCGGCGTGTGCGCCGGCGGCCTGCTCGGCGTCGACGTCGTCGAGGTGGCGCCGAGCCTCGATCCCACGCCCGTGACGGCGCTGATGGGTGGCCGGCTGGCGCTCGAGGCGATGGCCTTCCACGCGGGGTGCGGCCGGTAGCCGTGATGCGGGTCCTGCTCGCCCAGCTGTGTCCCGTGCCCGGCGACGTGGAGGCCAACGCGACGCGCGCCGCCGAGTTGATCGCCGAGCACCGGGAGGCCGACATCGCCGTGTTCCCCGAGCTCTACCTGTCCGGGTACGACCTCCGCCGGGCCCGCGAGTGCGCCGTCGACCCGGACGCTCCCGCGCTCGAAGCGGTGCGCCGCGCGGCCGCGGACGCGGGCACCGCCGTGGTCATGGGCTTCGTCGAGCGCGCCGGGGAGGAGATCTACAACAGCGCCGCACTCGTGGACGAGAGTGGCGCCCTCGCGGGCGTGTACCGGAAGGTGGCGCTGTTCGGCCGCGAGGCGGATGTGTTCGCACGCGGCGACCACCTCGTGGTCGTCCAGCTGGCCGGCCGCCGAGTCGGGCCGCTCGTGTGCTTCGACGTCGAGTTCCCCGAGCTCGCACGCCAGCTCGCCGTCGCGGGCGCCGAGCTGCTGGTCACCGCCTCCGCGAACATGGAGCCCTACTACGACGACCACGAGCTCGCGACGCGTGCGCGCGCTCTCGACAACCGTCTTCCGCACGTCTACGTCAACCGGGTCGGCGGCGAGGGGCGGCTGCGCTTCGTCGGAGGCTCGCGGGTGATCGCGCCTGACGGCTCGGTCCAGCTGCAGTGCGCGCAGCACGACGAGCACGTGAAAGTTGTCGCCGTCGATGCCGGAACGGCTGCCGACGACCCCGTCCAATACCTCGCGCAGGTGCCCGAGCGGCTGCCTGTGGCGCTCATCGACTCCGTCTCCGGAGGAACCACATGACCACGATGTCGGACTCGCCCGCCACGCCCGCGCTCTTCACCCGAAAGGCGACGGGCCTGGTGCGTCAGGCCCGCACGGTGGACGCGCTCTTCTACAACGTGATGTGGTCGAGCGTCGCGCTGGCGTTCGCCTTCTACTGGCTGTTCTACGGCTTCTACCAGGGCTCGAACGCGTGGGTGGCGTTCCTGATCGCAGCCTGCCTGGGCCTGCCCGGCGCGTTCCTGTACGCGATGCTCGCGCAGATCATGCCGCGGACCGGCGGCGACTACGTGTTCAACAGCCGCTCGCTGCACCCGTCGATCGGGTTCGCCGGGAACTTCAGCTACTGCGTCTGGCTCGCCGTCATCTACGGCGTCTACACGACCTACCTGGCGGCGTACGGCTTCGGCGCGTTCGGCCGCATGATGGCCGGGTTCACCGGGTCGTCGGCGTGGCTCGACTTCGGCGACTGGTTCTCGAAGGACTACGCCCTGTTCATCACCGGCACCGTGATGCTGCTGCTGTCGGCCGCGGTGTTCATGGTCGGCGGCCTGCGGCTGTTCCTGCGCCTGCAGGTCGGCGCGTTCGTCCTGTACGTCGCGGGCGCGTTCCTGTTGCCGGTCCTGGTCGGGATCTTCCAGAGCCGCACCGGCTTCGTGGCGAACTTCAACGACTACGCGGCCAACCTCGGCACGCCTCACGCGAGCGCCGCGCTCGCGGCCTCGGCCAAGGAGGCCGGTTTCGCGCCGACCGGCTTCGACACCGAGACGACGCTCAAGTCGGTGACGCTGTTCTGGTACATCTTCGGCTTCCTCTACTCGAGCAACTACTTCGCCGGGGAGATCAGGCTCCGCAAGAGCACGCACTTCGTCTCCATCCCCGGCGCGCTCGCCGTGGCCGCCGTGGGCATCGCGCTGCTCCTGCTCGCGTACAACAGCGTCACGGGCTACACGTTCAACGGCCTGCTCGGGTTCGCCGACCCCGCCGCGTACGGGTTCGCGGCCGGCGCCCCGGCGTACCCGGAGATCATGGGGATCGCGTCCGGCACCTGGGTGCTCGGCGCGATCATGATCATCGGCTTCGCGGCCGGGCTGCTGATCTGGCTGCCGCAGACGATGCTGCTGGTCAGCCGCAGCATGTTCGCCTGGTCGTTCGACCGGATCATGCCCGAGCGGCTGTGCTACGTGGACCAGCGCACGCGCAGCCCCGCGATCGCGATCGCGATCGTGACGCTGCTGGCGATCGGCAGCACGGCGATCTACGCGTTCACCACTTGGTTCTCGGCCATCTCGGTGCTGCTCGGCCTGTCGCTGACGCTCCTCGTCACCGCGGTGGGCGGCATCGTGCTCCCGTTCCGCCAGCGGGCGATGGTGGAGAACTCGCCGTACGGCCGTCGCATCGTCGGCATTCCGATCGTGTCGCTGGTCGGGCTCCTCGCGCTGATCGGCTTCAGCCTCGGCGTGGCCGTGATCCTGTGGGATCCGGGCTCGGGCGCCAGCCTGTCGGCGAACCCCGGCAAGCTCTGGATCGCGCTCGGTATCTACGCGGTGGCGTTCGCGATCTACTTCGGGTCATCGGCGCTGCGCCGCCGCCAGGGCATCGACCTGACGCTCGCGTATCGCGAGCTGCCGCCCGAGTGATGCCGCTGTTCCGGCGACGCAGCTCGGAGGATTCCGGGGACAAGCTCCGGCTCTACTACGCGTCAGACATCCACGGCACCGAGGTGCTGTGGCGCAAGTTCCTGCACGCGCCGGAGATCTACGGCGCGCCGGTGATCGTCATGGGCGGCGACGTCACCGGCAAGGCCGTGATCCCGCTCGTCGAGGACGGCGACGGGGCGGTGACCGCAGAGCTGTTCGGCCGCCCTGAGCGCGCCGGGACGGTCGAGGAGCGTGAGGAGCTCGAGCACCGGATCCGCTCCAACGGCATGTACCCGCAGGTCATGAGCCGCGAGGAGGTCATGCGCGTCGCCGACCTGACCGAGGAGGAGCGCGAAGCGTGGTTCGCCGAGGTGATGCTGCACACGTTCCGGCGCTGGATGGCGCTGGCCGACGTGCGGCTCGCCGGCACCGGGGCGAAGTGCTTCGTGATGCCCGGCAACGACGACCCCTCGGGTGTCGACCTCGCGATCGAGGAGGCGCCCGGCGTGCAGGCGTGCGACGAGCGGATCGTCGACCTCGGAGCCGGCTACGCGATGGTGTCGCTCGGTTACTCGAACCTCACACCGTTCGACTCGCCGCGCGAGCTCGAGGAGGATGAGCTCTACCGCCGCGTGGAGCGCATGGCCGAGCAGGTCGAGGACCTCACGCACTGTGTGTTCAACCTGCACGTGCCGCCCTACGCGTCCGACCTCGACATCGCACCGGAGCTCGACGAGCACCTGCAGGTCGTGCTGGCGGCGGGCCAGCCGAAGATGGCACCGTGCGGCTCGACCGCGGTCCGCGACCTGATCGAGCGCTACCAGCCGCTCGTAAGCCTGCACGGGCACGTGCACGAATCGCGCGGCGCGACTCGGATCGGGCGCACGCTGGCGATCAACCCCGGGAGCGACTACCACACGGGCCGCATCTCCGGCGTGCTCGTCCACCTCTCGGGCGACCGGGCCGACTACCAGTTCGTGGTCGGTTAGGCGATGACACAAGGAGCGTTCCAGTGAGTGCCACATCCGACGAGATCCGTGTCCCCGGAGGCGTGTCGAGCGCGGAGTACGCCGACCGGCGGGAGCGTCTGCGCGCCGCGGCGGCCGAGCGCGGGCTCGACGGCGTGCTGGTCGTCAGCCGCGGCGCCAACGGCGCCGACTGGGGTGCCGACATCCTCTACCTCACCAACCACTACTCGGCGTTCCCGCAGATCCCCGACCGGCCCGGCAAGTGGTCGGGCCGCGGCCACGCCGGCCTCGTCATGCCGGCAGGCGCCGACGGCACGCTGGTCGTCGAGATCCCGGACTGGCGCGAGGACCTCGTGCAGATCGAGGACGTCCAGGTCTCGCTCGACCTCTGGGCCGGGCTCGCCGAGGCGATGGAGCGGCGCGGGCTGGGCTCGGCGAGCATCGGGCTGATCGGTCGCGAGAGCCTGCCCCACATCGCCGTCGACCGCATCCGCGAGGCGCTGCCAGGCGTCCGCTTCTCGTGGGCCGACGACCTCATCGAGGAGATGCGGCGCATCAAGTCGCCGGCCGAGATCGACCTCATCCGCGAGTCCACGCGCGTCGGCTGCGACATGGTGTCGGCGTTCATGGAGGCCGCGGTCCCGGGCGCCACCGAGGCCGACTGCGTGCTCGCGGCGCTGCAGCGCGGGCTGCCGCAGGGTGCGTTCCCGCTCGACATCCCGGTGGTCTCGGGCGAGCGCGCCGACCACTTCCTGTGGGAGCGCATGCCGTCCTGGGACTGGACGCGGCCGCTGGAGCAGGGGGACATGATCCATCCCGACATGTACGGGACGGTGAACGGCTACTTCTACGACATGGTCCGCACGACGGTGGCCGGTCGCAAGGCCAGCGACGGGCAGCGCGAGGTGCTCGAGGCCGCGGTCGCCGTGGTCGAGCACATCATCGCCGGCATGCGCCCGGGCGTGGCCTGCGGCGACCTGTTCGACCGCGGTGCGACGTGGCTCGCCGACCAGGGGTTCCAGGCACCGGGCGCCGCGGACTCCGACGGCGCGGCGATGCTCGGGCAGGCCTACCCGTCGTTCGGGCACAGCATCGGCCTCGCCTGGGAGAACCCGTCGATCGTCCCCGGTGAGGCCGCGGTGCTCGAGCCCGGCATGTTCATGGCGGTCGAGGCGCAGGTCGGCCGGCCCGGCGTCGGAACGGGTGCGTTCGAGCACAACGTCGTGGTCACCGAGGACGGCGTCGAAGTGCTCACCACCCATGCGAAGAACGTCTGGTGGGACTGACCGTTGCCCTGCTCGGCGGCGGCGGATTGGAGACCGTGCGCCGCGCCCGCGAGGCCGGCGCCGAGGTCATCTGCCTGCCGCAGCTGAGCTTCCTGCCGTACTTGCCGGCCGTGCTCGACCGTGCCGGCCTCGAGCGCGCAGAGCGGCCGATCGCCCGGTCCTACCTGGACGCGCTGGAGGCTGCGGGCGGCGCGTGGCTGGCGGCTTCGGCGTACGAGTCGGAGGGGGAGGGTGTGTTCTACGCCACGGCGATGCTCGGGCGCGGTGACGTGCTCCTGCGCCACCGCCAGCGCCGTCTCGACGCCGAGCCGGGGCGGTATGAGCCGCTGCTGTTCTCGCCCGGGCACAACTCGCCGGGCGTGGTCGAGCTGCCCTGGGGGCCGACCGGCGCGCTGATCGGAGGCGATCTCCGCGATCCCCGGGAATGGGCCGAGCTGGCGGCGGCGGGCGCCCGCGTCGTGCTCGGTGGCGCCAGCGAGCCCGCCGAGCTTTGGGAGCGGACGGCCCGCGTGGCCTCCGGTCAGGCGGCGCTGCACGGGATGGCGGCGGCGGTGGCGAACCGGGACGCGCCGGGTGCGGTGTGGGACGCGGACGGCGCAGCCGTCGCGCCGCGCTCCGACGGCCTCTTCGAGGTCTCGCCGTGAGCGAGGTCCAGGTACTCGGCAGCGTTCCGCACGCCTACTACGCGCGCGCGTGGCCGCTGACCGGTGTGGTGCTGCATCCGTCGCAGGAGGATCACGATCCCGGCGAGCACCCCGAGAACATCCGCCGGCTGCCCGGAGTCGTCGACCTCCTGCGGTCGAGCCCCGAGTGGGAGCGCCTGTTCGTGCTCTATCCCCGGCACGCGCGCGTCGAGGACGCGGTGCGCTCGCACGACCCGGGCTTCGTGGCCCTGCTCGAGTCGGCCGGCGCCGATGCGCCCGTCTGGCTCGACACCGACACGCGCATGAGCGTGGGCAGCTTCCGCACGTCGATGCTCGCGGCCGGAGCGGCGCTCAACGCGGTCGACGCGGTCGCGATGGAGGCCTATCACCGGCCCGACAGCCTGTTCACCCTGACGCGCCCGCCCGGGCATCACACCGGCGTCGACAAGGCGATGGGCTTCTGCCTGGTCAACCACATCTCGATCGCGGCGCGGTATGCGCAGGCGCAATACGGGATCGTGCGAGTGGCGATCCTCGACTGGGACGTCCATCACGGCAACGGGACGCAGGACATCCACTGGGAGGACCCGTCGGTGCTGTTCGTGTCGCTTCACCAGTGGCCGCTCTACCCGGGGACCGGATGGCTCGACGAAGTTGGGACGGGCGCCGGGACGGGGTCCACGGTCAACGTGCCGATGCCGCCGGGCTCCGGCGATCGCGAGTACCTGGAGGCGCTCGACCGCGTCGCGCTGCCGGCGATCGAGGCGTTCCGGCCCGGGCTCCTGCTCGTCTCGGCCGGCCAGGACGCCCACGCCGCCGACCCGCTGTCGGAGCAGCGCATCTCCCTCGCCGGATTCCGCGGGATGGCCGAGCGCGCGGCCGCGCTCGCACGGCGTCTGGGCATCGGCCTCGTGTTGGTCCACGAGGGCGGCTACAACGTCACGACGCTGCCGGCGATCGATCGCGCGATCGTCGCCGGACTGGGTGGCTTCGACGTGCCGCTCGACGACCTGTACGTGCCCGCCGCGGCACCGTCGGCGGAGTGGCCGGAGCGACTGCGAGAGGTCCTCGACGTGCAGCGCACGCACCACCCCGTCCTCGCATGACCGCGCTACGGGTGCTCTGCTGGCCCGGGATGCCCGCGCCCGAGGCGCTCGCCGAAGCCGCGCGACGGATTGGCGTATCGGTGTCGGCCGAGGAGGTCGCGTCCAACGAGCGGCTCGAGGAGCGGATGCGCGAGGCGCCGTTCGACGTCGTGTTCCCGTCCGACTATCTCGTCGAGCGGCTGGTGGGCCGCGACGAGCTGCTCGAGCTCGAGGCGCCCGCGGAGGTGACCGGGCGGATCGCCGAGTGGGCGCGCGAGGCCGCACACGATCCCGGATGCCGCCGGTCGCTGCCGTTCGCGTTCGGCACGACCGGCTACCTGTGCGACGCCCGGCTGCCGGAGGCCCGCACGTGGATGGACCTGCTGCGGCCGCCGGCCGGCACGCGGGTCGGCATGCTGGCCGAGGTCAGGGAGGTCGTCGGGGCGGCGCTGATCGCGCTGGGGCTCTCGCCGAACGACGCCGGCGACGAGGCCGTCGGGCGCGCCCGCGAGTTGCTGCTCGCCCAGCGGCCGCACGTGGAGGGCTACGACAGCGAGGACTTCGTCGGGCCCGTCGTGCGCGGTGAGGTCGCCGCGCACCACGCCTGGAACGGCCCGTCGGCCGTCGCCGTTCGCGCCCACGCGGGGCTGCGCTACGTCGTCCCCGACGAAGGCGCCGCCCTCTGGATCACGACCGGTGCCGTGCCGGCCGGCGCCGCGCACCCCGAAGCGTCGCGCGCGCTGCTGATCGGGCTGGCCGACCCGGCGCTGGCGGCGCTCACCACCCGGGCCCGGGGCTACGCGACGCCGAACGAGCCGGCGCGTGAGTGTCTCCCGCCGGCGCTGCGCGACGATCGCACGCTCTTCCCGCCCGACGCCGTGTTGCGCCGGTGTCACGCCTTCCACGACCTCGGCGATGCGGAGGGGGCGCTGGTGCGTGTCTACGAGGAGATCACGCGGCGGGTTCGCGATTCCATTGACGATCTGGCAACGTGACCGTCGTGAGGCTCGACCTTGGCTGCCCGGTCCGTTGCACCGACGACGCGTTCGGCGAGCTGGCTGACGTGGTGATCGACCCGACGACGCGGCGCGTCACCCATCTCGTCGTCCAACCCCACCGTCAGAACGAGACCACACGACTCGTGCCCGTCGAGCGGGCGCGGAGCGACGACGAAGCGGATGGGACGATCGTGCTGGACGCCAGTGTCGCGGAGATCGACCAGCTGGAAGCGGTGCGGGAGACCGCCTACCTGCGGCTGGGCGAGTTCCCGGTCGCGGATCCGCACTGGGAGGTGGGCGTCGAGGAGCTGCTCGCACTGCCCTATTACCAAGGCCCGGACGCCTTCGGCGCAGAGCCGATCGCGTACGACGATCACGTGATGTGGACGTACGACCGCATCCCGAAAGGTGACGTCGAGATCCGCCGTGCGAGCCCGGTCACGTCGGCGGACGGGCATCAGCTCGGACACGTGGACGGCTTCGTGATCGATGCCGACGACCACATCGGACATCTCGTGCTCGAGCATGGGCACCTGTGGGGCAAGCGGGAGGTCGTGATCCCCATCGGCGCCGTCGCGCGCGTCGAGACAGACGGGGTCGTCCTGACGCTCTCCAAAGATCAGGTCGGAGCACTCGAGTCCCATCGCGTCCATCGCTGGAGGAAGTAGGTGGCACGGGCCAAGCATCCGGAAGGATCTGAGCCGTTCGACGTCACGTTGCCCGAGGGCTTTGACCTCGGCGAACACCGATCCACGCTCGAGGAGGCCGCGAAGAAGGCAGGGTGGACGGTCGAGCGCGACGGCGGGGTCGTCGTCGTGCGCGACGTGTGGACGGACAATGACGACCACGCCGCGTGGCTCGTCGCGACGAAGGTCGGTCTCCCGCTCGAACGGGTCACCGTCTGGGCCGGACGCGACGCGTAGCGTCAGCCGGCGGCGCGCTGCTCGAGCTCAGCGAAGTCGGTGGGCAGCAGCGCGAGCAGCACGAAAGCGAGCGCTGGCGAGGATCATCCCCGCCGTGGCGAACGGGCGGGCGCCGAAGCGGTCCGACAGGTAGCCGGAGGTCGGGCCTGCGAGCAGGATGCCGACGGTCAGCGGGAGCATGCAGATCGCCGCTCACAACGGCGTCTCGCTGAACGCGTAGCCGTGCTCGGGCAGCCAGATGCCCTGCAACCAGATGATCAGGATGAACATGAGCCCGCCGCGCGACACGGCCGACAGGAACGTCGACAGGGTCCCGAACGTGAAGGCGTGGACCCGGAACAGCGGCAGCCGGAACATCGGGTGTGCCGAGCGGCGCTCGACCACGATGAACGCCACCAGCGACACGAGCGCGGCGCCGACGAGGATCAGCACGCGCGGGCTCGTCCAGCCGGTGGGATGTCCGCCGGCCGGCCGGATGCCGTAGGTCACGGCGGTCATCACGAGAACGAGCGCGAGGGCGAACGTCACATTGCCGGCCCAGTCGATCGGCGCGGGGCGCGGCGTGCTGAGCTCGCGCAGCCGTAGATACGCCCAGGCCGTGCCGAACAGCCCGACCGGCACCGAGATGAGAAACACGAGCCGCCAGTCGATCGGCGCCAGCAGGCCGCCGAGCACGAGGCCGATGAACGTGCCGCTGACGCCGACGATGTTGTTGATGCCGAGCGCCATCCCGCGCTGGTTGGCGGGGAATGCGTCGGTGATGATCGCGGCCGCGTTCGCGAGCAGGCAGGCGCCGCCGATGCCCTGCACGATCCGGAATCCGACGAGGTACGTCGCGCCGGCGCGGCCCTGGAGCCAGCACACGGCGAGCAGCAGCGACGCGACCGTGTAGATGACGAAGCCGAGGTTGTAGATCCGCACGCGTCCGACCATGTCGCCGAGGCGGCCGAGGCTCACGATCAGCACGCTGGTCACGACCAGGTATCCGAGGATCATCCACAGCAGGTAGAACGAGTTGGCCGGGACCAGCGGGTCGAGGTGGATGCCGCGGAAGATCTCCGGCATCGCGATGATCGTGATCGAGCCGTCGAGCGTCGCGAGCAGCACGGCAAGCGTCGCGTTCGAGAGCGCGATCCACTTGTAACGGTCCGGCGGCACTCGTATGAAGTCTACAGGTAGCCTGTACAGTTTGCCTGAAGGAACTGGGTCTATACTGCGCGCCGTGCCCGCGCACGAGGCAGCGACGGCCGAGCTGGCGCACGAGCTCCGGGAGACCGTGGGTCGCTTCATCCGGCGCCTCCGCGCGGAGCCCGGCCCGCCGGTCGCGCAGATGACCGTGCTCAGCCGGCTCGGACGCGACGGCGCCGCCAGCGTCAGCGATCTCGCATTCGCCGAGAAGATGCGCCCGCAGTCGATGGCGCCGATCGTGCGCGAGCTCGAGGAGGCCGGCCTGGTTCAGCGACGCCCCGACCCCGACGACGGCCGCCGCGCCCTCGTCGAGCTGACGCCGGTCGGCGCAGAGACGCTCGGCGAGATCCGGGCCTGCCGCGAGGACTGGCTCACGGCCGCGCTGGACGAGGCGCTCGACGCCGACGAGCGCGATCGGCTCCGCGCAGCCATCGCGCTGCTCGGTCGGGTCGCGGACACGTGAGACATACCCTCGTCGCTCCCGGACTAGGGAGTCGACGCGGCACTCACCCGGACGCGAGCAGGCGGTGCGGACGCGAGAGTGACGGCATGACCGCTCCTATACCGATCAGATCATCGGGCGCTCCGGACGAGCCGCCCTCACCCGCCGAGAAGCTCGAGGAGGACGCCTGGTTCGCAGGCGTTGCCGTCGCTGTGGCGATCCGCGCCGTCGAGATTGGGGCCATCGTGCTCCTCGGGCTCCTGATCGTTCCGCCTCTGGCGATCCTCGTGGTCCTCGTCATCGGTCCCCTTCTCGTGATCGCGCTCATCGGTCTGGTGCTGACGACGCCCTTCCTGCTCGTCCGGCACTTCCGTCACCCGCACGGAGGCCACATCGGGTTGTTGGCGCACCGGCTTCGCCACGCCGGCCGGGCGCTTGCTGATCTCGCGCCGCACCGGATCGATGCCGCCGCCCGTGACGCTCGGGGGTGAGCTTGGCTCGGCCTTTCATCCGATCCGCATGAGGCGACGCCCGCGCCGCGCGGCTGTAATCGGCGCACGGTTAAGCCAAGGAGGTAACGAAAATGCGCGGATCGGGTCGCGTGGCGTTCACGGCGACGTTGCTGTTGATCGTCGGCGTGTTGAACATCATCTACGGGATCGGCGCCCTCGACGGGGCGAACATCTTCGTCAACGACACGAGGTACGTCCTGTCGAATCTCAACACCCTGGGTTGGGTCGCCATCGTCCTCGGGCTGATCCAGCTCGCGGGCGGTCTGTCGCTGATGGCCGGCAACACGTTCGGTCGCGTCATCGCGATCATCGGCGGCACCCTCGGTGCGATCGGGGCGTTGCTCTCGGTCGGCGGCAACTACCCATGGTGGTCGCTAGCGATCTTCGCCCTCTGCATCTACATCGTCCACGGCATCCTCATCTTCGGCGAGGACGAGCGGATGATGCGCACCTGACGCCGGTCAGCGCGGCGCGCGGAGGACGACCACCGTCGAGCCGAGGTACTCCTCGGTCTCGGGGACGGAGCGACAGGGCTCGATCACGAAGCCCAGTTCGGCGGCCTCCGCCGCCACTTCCTCGGCCGTGACCCGGTCGAGCCGCACGATCGCCTCGGCCGATTCGCGGCGCTCCTGGGGCCCGGTGATCTCGCGACGCCGGTGGATCGCCGCGCGCCCGCCGTCGTCGACGACCGTGACGAGCTGGCTGGCGTACCGGACGCCGGCGACCTCGCGTGCGTCGGGCGGGGGCGGCTGGTCGTGCTCGGAGTCGAAGCAGTCCATCGCGTCGGCGAGCGCGGCGGCCACCAGGCCGCCGGGCTCGAGGTGATCCAGCGCGCAGCGCAGGAACGCCGCGCGCCCGCTGCGCCCGCCGAGCAGCTGGAGCGTCTGCATCGGCACGAGCACCAGCGCGAACCGGCGACCCAACGTGAACTCACGCGCGTCGGCGATCGCCGTCTCGACCGGCAACCCGGCGCCGCGGTGTTGCAAGACCTCCAGCAGCTCAGGTTCGGTGTCGAGGCCGACGACTGGCACGCCCCCGGCGGCGAGGTCGAGGCTGACGCGACCGGTTCCGGCGCCGACATCGAGGACGGGCCCGCCCGCCTCGCCGGCCAGCGCTCGCCACAGCGGCAGGTCCTCCTCATAGTCGCCGCACTCGAGGTCGTGCCAGAGCGCTTCGAGCCTCATACCGAGACGCTGACCGGGAACGTCGCGATCCAGATCAGGCTGCCGAGGAACAGTGTGTAGCCCAGGCCGAGGACGATCGCCCGCGGCGCGGACCCGCGCAGCCGGGTGCTGATACCCGCGAAGAACAGCGCCGCGGCGAACAGCACGACGGCCAGGGAGTAATTGTCGGCGCGCTGGATGTCGCGCCCCACTTTCAGGGAGGCGGCCGCGGCCTTGGCCTCGAGCGCATCGGCTTCCTCGGTCGCCGCGAGCTTGTACTCGGGCATCGCGAACGGCGACAGCGGCGCTTCGGGGTTGGTGCGGGGCTTGGTGGCCACCCAGGCGCGGAACGCCGGCTGGAACTCCTCGCGAAAGCGCTTGCTGTAGAAGGCGGCGAGCTCGGTCTCCTTGCGTGCGTACGCGTCGATCCACTGTGTGAAGAGCGCGAGATCGACCTGCGCGTTGCGGCTCGCCAGGCCCGCCGAGCGGGCCGACTCGACGCGAGCGGCGATCGAGGCGCTCTGGCCCCTCGCCTGCTCGCCGTGCCAGCGCGCCGACTGGTACGCCGCCCAGGCCGTCGCCACCGCCGCCACCGCGAGCAGCACCGTCGCCGCGAGCTCGAAGTGCCGGTCCTTCATGCGGAGACCGCGACGCCGCGGCCGTCGCAGGGAAGGGGAGCCGTGTCGCCCGTCACCGCGCGCGCCCTGTCCAGCGTCCGCAGCGACCGCTCCATCGCCACCGGCGATATGTGTCCAAGGCCGACGCGGTACGGGTTGTCGAGCGCGTTGATCGCGAGCAGCGTCAATGCGATCACCGTGGTCGCGGACCCCATCAGCATGGCCTGCGCTACCGGCCCCTCCCGGCTGTCGGCGAAGAAGAGCATGTACGCGAAGACGACGCACGCGATCAGGATCAGGACGACCCAGATCGTGCCGGGGATGATGCCCTCCGCGCCGTGCAGCCGATCGCGCCGCGCCTCCTCCCGATCGGGGGTCTGATCGAGCCACTTGCCGTACGCGGCCTCCTCGGTCGCGCCGGAAGGGCGCGTGAGCTGCAGGGTGCGGAAGAGCGCGACGGCCCACGGGTTGATCAGCTCGCCGCTCCGCCCGTCCTCCATGGCCGGCCACTCCTGGCCGACGACCGAGCGTCCGTAACACACGAGCTCCCCGGTGAGCCGGCCGCTCACTGCCGGGGGCAGGAACTGCGCCGTCTCGTACTGCTGGACCAGCGTGAGTGCCTCGGCCTCCCCGCCAGTGCGCGACTGGTCGTAGCTCGCGAAGGCAAGGAAGATGATGAAGCCGGCGAAGATGGCGAACCCGCCCGCGAGGACGCCGAACACGCCTGAAGCGCGGTCACCGTCCTTGAAGTAGCTGCCCTCCGGCGCCCGGCGGCGGACGAGGAGCATCGCCGTGATTGTCACGACGTTGGCGACGACGATGATGAGGATGCCCCAGAGGAACATGACGCGACGCAACCTATGCGGCGGCGGAGCGCGAAACCTCGTCCCGATGGGGTGATTCGGAAACACCCGCACCGATACCGGACAGCACGAACATGAGCGCAATCGAGAGCATGGATCCAGCCCGCGGGCTCGACACGGCCGAGCCGCGGCTCGCGGCCGCGCGTGCGAACCCTCGTCAGCGCGCGGAGAACGGCTCGAGGAAGCGCCACGTGGTGTCAAGGGGATCGATGCCAGCGGCGCGGAGGTCGGTGAACAGCTCGATGTGCCGGGCGCCTGCGACGCGCAGGTGCGCGAACGTCGCGCCGTCCTTGCACCCCGTCCAGCGGTAGAGCGTGCCGCGCGTGCCGACTCGCGTCTTCGTGGGCGAGCCGCAGTCGTTGTCCGCCGCCCACGCCGCGACGAACGCGCGCGCCCTCGGGTACGGCCACAGCGGGTCGGCCGTGCCGTGGATCTCCAGCAGCGAGGGGGTGCGCGCGGGCGTGCAGCTGCGCTCGGCGTTGACCGCCGCCGCGAACAGCACGACCGCCGCGACGGGTTCGCGGAGCCGGCAGGCGGCGCGCACCGCGGCGCTCCCGCCGTTGGACCACCCGACGAGGTAGACCCGGCTGCGGTCGATGCACGCGCTCCGCTCGATCGCGGCGAGCGTCCGGCGCAGAAGTGGGAGATCGCGCGCCCTCCACCAGCGGTCCGACGACGAGGCGGTGGGATAGGCGATGTCGAATCCGGCCCGCTCCGCCTCGTCGGTCAGGCCGGTGTTCCGCTCCATCGCCGCGCCGCTGCCGGTGGCGAAGTGCAAGGCGACGACGAGCGGCACCCGGCGGCCGCGGTTCGCCTCCGGGACGCGGAGGATCGTGTCCAGCGGCGCCCCGGCCACGGTCGTCGCGGGCGTCGCCGACGGGCAGCCGGAGCCAGCCGGCGTGGGCGTGGGCGTGGCAACCGCGACTGGCTTGGCCGACGATCCGCAGCCCGCGAGCACGACCGCGCCGACAGCCAGGACAACGCGTGACAGGCGGAGTGGGCGACGCATCGCCTTGGTATACGCGCCGCGGCCTCGAAGTGCGCACCCATCGGGCGCGCGGGTTCGCGGGGTTTTGTACGGAGAGGACGCTTGACACGGTGGCCACCGGACTGGTCTTGTCGTAGTTGCCAAATCAATTTTTCCGCAAGCCGGGATCGGAGGATGGGGATGAGCGCAAGCGGCGGAGACCCTGCTGGGGGCGGCGGCACCCAGCGACGTCGTTACAAGGACGAGCGCGAGCGGCGGGAGAAGAAGGACGGCATCTCACGGCGTGATTTCCTCGACGGAGCCGCGGTCAGCGCGGCCGGGCTCGCCGCCGCCGCGGCGTTCCCCGGCCTCACCGGCGCCGAGGCGATGGCGACGACACACCTGAGCGACCCGCCGCTGCCGCCGGGCTACTACCCGCCGACGTTCAGCGATCCGTTCACCGGCCAGCCGCGCCAGGTGATCAACCGCACGATCAAGATCGACGGCCCGCCGCCCAAGAAGCCGTCACAGATCCACTCGACCAAGGGCGGCCCCGGGCTGTGCCCGCGGGTCGAGGACACGCGCGAGAAGTACGACTGCGTGATCGTCGGCGCCGGCGCGAGCGGGATCTCGGCCGCGAAGTGGTACCAGGACCGCTTCGGGCCGGACAAGAAGGTCCTGATCATCGACCAGCTGCCCGACTTCGGCGGCCACTCCCACCGCAACGAGTTCCACGTCCCGAACGCGGCCAACGGCGGCGCCGACGTGATGACGCTGCGCAACGGCGGCACGGTCAACCTCGACAGCATCGGGACCTGGGGCCAGGACGCCCCGGGCGGCATCCCCGGCTCGTACGGCCAGCACGCGGCCGACTTCCTCGACTGGGCGGGCGTGGACACCACGACCGCGACCAAGTGGCAGAGCGGAGGTGCGGCGGGCATTCCGGCGTCTTTCGGCCTCTACCAGCGGTTGCTGTTCCCGGCTGCCGAGTTCGGCACCGACCACGTGATCCCGGCGCGCAACGCGGGGCCGTTCGCGGGGCTCGAGCCGACGACCGTGGCCGGCTGGACGGCGTTCCTCGCCCGCACGCCGTACTCCGATGCGGCAAAGGCCGCCATCCTGCGCGTGCAGACGTCGAACGACGACTTCCTCGCCAACGCCCCCGGTGCGCCGCTGACGCAGCAGCAGAAGCGCGAGTACCTGACGGCGATCACCTACAAGCAGTACCTGGTCAACCACGTCGGCGTGAACGACGAGGCGTTCTTCGGCGAATACTGGCGCGGCTCGGGAAGCCTGCTCGGCGCGGGCGGCCAGGCCGTGTCCTCGGCCGACTGCTGGATCCTCGGGCGGCCCGGGTTCCCCGACGGCGTGGGTCTCGGCGACACCGACGACATCCAGCTCGCGGGGATCGGGCGGACCCCGTACCAGGACTCGCGGTCGGTCAGTGGCCCGACGCGTGCGTGGCCGGACGGCAACACGTCGCTGCTGCGGCTGGCGCTCAGCAAGCTGATCCCGAACGCGTTCCCGAACGTCGACGTCGGCGACGGCCCGATGCGGCCGGACCAGCTGAGCATCCTCAAGACGCAGGCCGTCTACCCGGAGCTCGACAATCCGCGGAACCCGGTGCGAGTGCGGCTGAACGCGACGGTGTTCAGCGTCGAGCCGTGCCGCGACCGCAAGGGCTACTCGCCGGTCGACTACATCCACAACCGCGTCCCGGGGGCGACGAAGGGCTACAAGCACGGCAAGAACGAAGGCCGGCGCGTGTGGGCCCGCCACGTGGTCATGGCGTGCTGGAACCGCGTCACCGCGCACGTCGTCGAGGGGCTCCCGAAGCAGCAGGTCGAGGGGCTCTGCTACGCCCGCAAGGTGCCGCTGATCTACGGGCGCGCGGCGCTGAACAACTGGCAGGCGTTCGCCGACTCGAAGGTCGCCAGCATCAGCCCGCGCGGCACGAGCCTGTTCTGGGACAGCCTCAGCGTCAGCGCCGGGGCCGGGTTCGGGCCCACCGCCACCCCGGGGAAGTACTACGGGCCGACGCCGAACCAGCCGCCGAGCGCTCCTGCGCAGCTGACGTTCACGGTCGTCCCGAACCACCCGGACGCGGTGCCGCAGCTGTTCGCGTACTCCACCGGGCAGCAGATGCTGCGCGAGCTGAGCTGGCCGGAGCTCGAGGACTCGGTGATCGACGTGATCGACCGCACCGTCAACAAGGAGGGCGGCAACTTCGATCCCGAGCGCGACATCGCGGACTGGAAGATCAACCGCTGGAGCTACGGCTACGCGCACGAGCTGACCTCCACGTTCGACCCGTCGCTGTACGGGCCGATCGAGGGGCAGCCGCAGTACGCGGGCCGCCAGCCGTTCCGCAACGTCGCGATCGCGAACTCCGACTCCGAGGCGTTCGCGTACACGCACAGCGCGATCAACGAGGCGTACCGGGCGGTGCAAGACCTGCCGCCGCTGTAATGGCCGCGACGACCTCAGGGATTGAGGTCGTCGACGTTCTCAGGGCCGCCCTCCGCGGAGAGGTGATCGGCCCTGAGGACGTCGGTTTCGACCTCGCGCGCATGACGTTCAACGCGATGGTCGACGTGCGGCCGGCAGCGATCGCCCGCTGCGAGTCGCGCGACGACGTGACCGCCGCGCTCGCCGTCGGCGTCGACCGCGGACTCCCGTTCGCGGTCCGCGTCGGCGGGACGTCCGATGGGTCCACCGTCGACGGCGGCATCGTGCTCGACCTGTCGGCGATGGACGCGATCGAGATCGACGTCCCGTCGCGCACCGCGCGCATCGGCGGCGGCGCCACGTGGGGTGATCTGGACCGGGCGACGCAGGAGCACGGGCTCGCCGTCACCGGCGCGCGGTTGTCCGCCCTCGGCGTCGCCGGCGTCGCGCTCGGTGCCGGCAGCGGCTGGCTGGAGCGCGCGCTCGGTCCCACCGCGGCGAGCGTCGTCGGCGCCGAGGTCGTGCTCGCGGACGGCCGCGTCGTCGAGGCGGGCGCCGACGCCGAGCTGCGGGCCGCGGGCGTCGTCACGCGGCTCGACCTCCGGCTCCATCCCGTGGGACCGGAGCTGCTCTGCGGCTTCCTCAGCTTCCCGCGCGAACGGGCGGCCGAGGTGGCCCTCGCCTACCGCGACTACATGGAGCGGGCGCCCGATCAGGTCGGCGGAGGCCTGCTGCTGGGCGCCGGACTGGGCGGCGTCTGCACGATCGTGTTCTGCGCCGTCGAGGCGGGCGAGGAGGCGGTCGCTCCGCTGCGCGCGCTCAGGCCGTCGCTGGACGCGGTCGCGCCCAACCCGTACGTGGCGTTCCAGGGGATGTGGGACGCGAGCAACCCGTTCGGCGCCCACGCTCATCTGAGGAGCGGCCTCGTGCGTGAGCTGTCGGATGACTGCATCGACACCGTGCTCGCGCGCGTGAACCTGCCGGCCGCGACGCTCTCGTACGTGTTCCTGCGACCCCTCGGCGGGGCGGTCGCGACCCCGGGCGCCGGCTGGGCGTACGAGTGCGTCGGTCTGTGGCCGCCGGTTCCCACGCTCGATCCAGGACAGGTGGCGTGGGTGGACGGCTTCGCCGACGCCGTCGACGCGTAGTCACGCCGCGGGCGTCAGCTCCGCCACGAACCCTCCGTGCCGGTCGACTGCCACGGCGAGCCGGTCCGCGCTCGTCACGGTGCGATCCTCGACCGCGAGCCCGCCGTGGCCGTCGTCGCGGACCAGGTGCAGGCGATAGGTCCGGCCGGGGGTGAGTAAGCCGAGCGACACGCGCTGCTCGTGCGCGCCGGTGGCGGAGATCGACCCGATCCACCACGCCTGCCCGGCGCGGCGGGCCACGATCGCCTCGCGGTCGGGCGCTCCGGCCAGCAGGCGCGTGTCGTCCCACGCCGTGGGAACGTCGTCGAGGATCTGGGCCGCCTGCGGGTGCGCCGCGTACGACTCCGGTGAGTCGGCGAAGTGCACGAGGCCCGACTCGAACACGACCGCGAGGGCGAGGCGGTGCGCGTCGGTGCTGTCGCGATTGGGAGCCGAGAACGTCACCGGCGTGTAGTCCATCGATCCGATCACGTTGCGCGTGAACACAAGATCGACGTCGTGCCTCGGGTCGATCGCCTCGTGGCCGCCGACCGATGTCTCGTACTCGGCGCCGCGGACCGCCTCCATCGTCAGCACGTTCGGCCACGTGCGCTGGATGCCGCGCGGGATCGTGCTCCCGTGGAACACGACGGTGAGCCGGTGCCGGGCGGCGTCGCGCGCGACGTCGTCGTAGAGCGCCATCCGGGCGGCCGAGTCCGACAGCAGGAAGTCCACCTTCACGCCCGCGACGCCCCACGAGGCCCAGCGCTTGAACAGGCGCTCGCGCTGCGCGGGATCCCGGAGCGCGTCCCACGCCGTCCAGAGCATGAGCCGTGGCCCCTCGCGAGCGGCGTAGCGGGCGATCGCGGGAATCGAGTGCGGGTCCCAGCCGGCGTCGAGCAGCACGTACTGCCAGCCACGCGCGGCGGCGGCGCGCACGTAGGCGCGCTGGCGCGAACGATCGCCCGGGCTGTCGGGATCCGACCACCACGACCAGGCGGCGCGGCCTGGATGGATCCACGACGTATCGCGGATGCGTGACGGACGCCCGAGCGACTCCGCCAGGTCCGAGCCGACGATCGTCCCGAGGTCACCGACGATCGCGACGCGCCAGGGCGTCGTGGCCGACACGGAATCACCCTGCGGCAGCGTCACCGCCAACACGCCGGGGCGATCCTTGGCGACCGTCATCCGGGCGGCCGGCTCGCGCGTGAGGCCGCTCTCCGTGAGCAGCGCCCACGTGCCGGCGCCGGTGTCGAGCAGGGCCGGGAACCCGTAGTCGCCGGCCTGCGCGGCGCGCAGGCTGACGGGGTTGTAGCGCCCCTCGTAGTCGCGGCGGTAGGACTGCAGCCACGCCCGGGTGCCGGTCGGTGCGCGCCAGGCGCTCGAACTGCCGCCCCGACCGGACTGCCGGAACGCGACGCCGTCGCCGGCTGCGAGCACCTCGAGCCGGTGCCCGCCGGGGAACGTGATCGTCAGCCGCCGGGCCGACAGCTCGTGCCGGCGCCGCTTGCCGGCCGGCGTGGTGTACGACTCGTCGACGCTGCCCTGCCGGGCATGCGCGGTGCGGAGTGAGCCGGAACCGAGGGTCGCCGTCAGAACCTGCTCGCCGTGCCGTCGCACGCTCAGCGACAACGCGCCGGCGTGTTCGACGACCCGCGCGCTGAGCGCGCCACCAGGGGACGTGACCGTCCACGGGTCGTGCCGGGTCGCTGCGCGTCCCGTTACGGCGCCGAGCGCGGCGGCCACCGCAGCGACAGCGACGAGCGCGCGGGCGCGATGCGTCCGGAGGCCCACCATGAGCGCGGGCCACGATAGGAACCGTTCCTAAAGTGCTGCGGCCATCAGGGCACCCGGCGGTGCGGGTGGACGGGGGCCGGATTGTTGAGCAGGCTCTTCTCGAACCGGGTGTTCGCCCGGGCGACCGCCGTATGCGTGAGCGCACGGCTGAGCTGCGGAGCGATCACGGGCGCAAGGCCGGCGTTGAACATCACCAGCCAGGCTGTCACGACGACCACGGTGCCGCGGAGCAGGCGGCTCCGGGAGAGCGCGGCGAACGGCAGCGCCCACAGGACGTACCAGGGCATCAGCCAGCTCACGCAGACCACGGCGAGCACCCCGGCCCACCCGGCCGGCCCGCTCCAGCCGCGCGTGCGCCAGGCGACCGCCGCGCAGGCCGCCACACCCGCGAACAGCACCGCGCCGGCGACCGCGCGGACGGTGGCGTCGGCCCCGCCGCGCCCTAGCGCGTAGCCGGCGAGGTTCGGGAAGCTGTGGACGCTGACCAGGCGGTTCTGATCGTGCAGGTCGGGCAGGTGCGGCCCGAACGCGAGCCAGGACGCGACCACCAGGACGAGCGCTGCCGACACGCCGCCGGCTACGGCGCGCCACCGCCGCGGGCCTGCGAGCGCCACCACCGGCGCCAGCACCGCCGCCGACGCCTTGATCGCCACAGCCACCGCCAGCAGCGCGCCGCCGGCGACCTCGCGCCGGGTCAGGAGCAGCAGGCCGCCGGCCATGACGGCGGCCATCATCAGCACGTCGTTGTGCTTCCCGCCGAGCGCGTAGACGAGTAGGACCGGATTGAGGCCGACGAACGCGACCGCGGCCGCCGGCGGCCGGCCCAGCCGCCGGGCACATGCCCACACCACGGCCAGCATGCCGAGTGACGCCAGCGTCGCCACCACCTTGTACGTCCAGTACGCGGCGGGCAGCGACAGCTTGGCGATCGGCAACAGCAGCAGCGTGAACAACGGGCCGTACGGACTCAGGAGCCGATGCCAGTTGCTGTAGGCGTATCCGACATCGTCCGGCGCCACCAGCGGCAGGTTCACGTACGGGTTGAGGTGGTGCACGGCATCGAGTCGCGCATAGCCGATGTAGTTGAAGATGTCGGTGAGCGCGAACGGCGGGCAGAGCAGGAAGACCGCGTGCAGCACGATGACCGCCGGTATGACGACAGCCGCGCGGACGGCGGGGCCGGCGAGGACCACCACGACCCAGACGGCGACCATCGCGACCAGGACCGCCTCCAGGTCGCGCTTGAGCAGCGCCGGGTCGGACGTCAGCGACGGCAGCAGTCCGTGCAGCGGACCGGCGAACCAGGCGGTGAACGCGCCCTTGTGGGGCGAGGACAGAAACGACCGGCGCTCGGCCGTCGCGAGCACGACCACGACGCTCAGGGCCACCTGCGCCGCGACCGCGAGGTTCCCCAACGTGCGCCGGGCGCCGGCCGCAACCGTGCCGATCGCCGGCACCGCGAACGGGGACAGCGGTGACGAGGTGCGCAGCTCCACGACCTAATGGTGATGTGCTCGTCGCGGAACCCACGTCGGCTCACGAGCAGCGAATGGGGAGTAGTCCCCATTCGCCGGTCCGGGGACGGCGGCTAGCTTCCGGCTTGTCTGGACCAACGCCGATTGTGAGGTGGCGTCATGGGGTTGCTGCAACGGTTTCTACGCAAGGAGCCGCCGAGCGAGACGACCTGCTCGCGCTGCGGCACACCCGCGCCCGAGGGGACCCTCGAATGCTCGGCGTGCGGGTGGGACCTGCGCGAGATGTACCACGACCCGCTGGCGAGTCCGGCCGAACGCTGACCCGCGGGTCAGGGCTCGACGAGCCCGTGCCTGATCGCCCAGTGGGTGAGCTCGACCCTGTCGCGCATCCCGAGCTTCGCGAGGATGTTCTCGCGGTGGCGCTCGACCGTCTTCGGGCTGATCGTCAGCAGCTCGGCGATGCGCGAGGTGGGCTCCGCCTCGGCGACGAGCTTGACGACCTCCTGCTCGCGGGGCGTGAGGCGGCTCTCGGGCGCTGAAGCCGGGTCGGCGAGGTACGCGCGCAGAAGCGTGCGGACGGTCGGCGGCGAGAGGAACGGCTCGCCGCGCATGGTGGCGCGGCAGGCCTCGACGAGCTCCCGGTCCGCAACCGTCTTGAGCACGTAGCCGGACGCGCCCGCCTTGAGTGCCTCGAAGCAGTAGTCCTCGAGGTCGTGCATCGAGAGCATGAGGATGCGCAGCTCCGGACGGCGCCGGACCAGGTCGCGTGCGGCCTGCAGGCCGGTCCGCAGCGGCATGGCGACGTCGAGCACCGCCAGGTCGATGTCCGCGTGCAGCGCACGCTCAGTGGCCTCGATGCCGTTGGCCGCTTCGGCGACGACCTCGAGGTCAGGGGCGGCGTCCAGCACCATCCGTAGGCCGTTGCGGACGACGGTGTGGTCGTCGGCCAAGAGGATGCGAGTGACGAGCGGGACCGTCACGCCACGGGTACCTCGAGCCTGATCTCGGTCCCGTACGGCCGCAGGCGCTCGACCACCAGCCGACCACCGACCAGCATCGCCCGCTCACGCATCCCGCCGAGACCGCCGGCGTTGTGCGCCGCCGCGTCGTCGATTCCGCGACCGTCGTCGCGCACGCGCAGCACGACCCGCCCGTTCTCGGCTTCGAGCGCAAGCAGCACGCCGGTCGCCTCCGCGTGGCGGGCGACGTTGGTGAGGCCCTCCTGCGCGACGCGGTAGATCGCGAGGTCGCGCTCCGCCGGCAGCCCCGGAAGGTCGACCGCCAGCTCGTGGCGGACGGTCAGGCCACTGCGCTCCGCGAACCCGGCCGCCAGGGTGATGAGCGCACTACGCAGGCCGAACTCGTCGAGTACCTGCGGGCGCAGCCCGCGAGCGATGTCGCGCACTTCCTCGGCGCTCGCGCGCGCAGCCTCCTGCACCTGCGTGACCGTGCGCCGGATCTCCGGCGGCGCCATGCGGGCGAGCGCGTCGAGCTGGAGGACGACGCCCGTCAGCGTCTGCCCGAGCTCGTCGTGCAGCTCACGCGCCAGGCGCCGCCGCTCGCGCTCCTGCGCTGCCAGGGCTCGCTGGGCGCTCTGACGCCGCTCCAGCTCGACGCGGTCGAGCATGTCGTTGAACGCGTCGAGTAGCTCACCGACCTCTGCCGAGGCGCGGTCGACGTCGATCCGCTGCCCGGGCGCCATCGGATCGACGCGGTGCATGAGGTGGACGAGCCGCTCGAGCGGCCCGAAGGCGCGTCGCAACGCGACGAAGTTGACCGCCATCACGACGAGCAGCCCCGCGAACAGCACCGCCACCTCGGGTCGCGCCGGCGAGGCGCTGATCGTGGCCGGGGAGAAGACGAGGATCAGCGCCGCCGTCAGCAGCACGGCGCCATTGATCGTCAGTACGCGCCAGAACAGCGACACGGGATTAGGGTGGCACGCGGCCGCGCCGCCGAGAATGGGCTCGGCTCCCCATGGCCGAGTCGCCGCCTGCGCGCCAGCCTCGGTCGCATGAGCGTCCTGATCTGGTCGATGGTCGGCATCGCCATGTGGCATTTCGCCGTTCTCGTGCCCGACCGCTTCGTGGGCGGGATCATCGGCGCCTTCCTGGCGGCGCTGGGCGGTGCGCTCCTCACCGGCTTCCTCCTGCCGACGCCGGGGATCCCCACCACGAACCCGCCGGGGCTGGCGGAAGCCCTGTACGCAATCCCCGGCTCGATCCTGGGCCTCGTCGCGTCGTACGTGTACGGCGACCGGAGGCAAGCGTCAGACGCGTCGCAGGTGTAGCCCACGGACCCGCCGCAGCGGTAGCGTGAGCTCACATGGACGAGGGATCCGGGTCGAACCGCAGAGCGTTCTTTGGTCGTGCGTGGCGCGACGCGCTGGCGGCTGCGCCCAAGGTCGCGCCGAAGCCATTCGCGCTCGCGGCCGCGCTGCGCGAGCCGCCGGAGGCCGAGACGGTCGCGACGCCTCCGCTGCCGGCGATCGCGAGCGGGGCGATGACGCTCGACCACCTGGTCGCGCAAGCGGCGTCCGTGGGGCTCGAAGACGCGGTCCGCGCGCTCGCCCGGCACAGCGTTCGTCTGACGCCGGCGGCTGACGGGCGCTCATCGTTCGGTGGTGATCGGTACCTCGCCCAGATCGATCTCGCGAGCGTCGCCGCGCTCGAGGCGGCGCCCCAGCTTCCGCCGGAGGGGTGGCTGCTGTTCAGCGCCGACGCCGTGGCGGTGGTGTCCGGCCGGGCTCCGGACAGCGGATCGGAGCCGCTCGCCGCCTCGATTGAGCTGAGCCTTCCGCGGGTGTGGTCCGCCCCCGTCGAGGCGCTTGGTCTCTCCACCGACGAGCGCACCGCCTGGCAGAAGCTGCGGGTGTGGCTGGCCGAGAGCCAGGGCGTCGAGTTGCACGACAGCACGCCCGGCTTCCTCGCGCTTCACCGCTTGCTGGGCTATCCAGACGAGACCGGCGGCGACATGCCGCTGAGGTGCGAGCTGCTGGAGGCCGGCGTCGAGCTCGACGAGCGGTACCCGCGGATGCACCCGCTGGCGAGCGAGCTCGAGCCGCAGGCCCTGCGGTGGCGACTGCTCCTCCAGCTGTCGACAGGCGAGACCGAGCGCGTCTACTTCTGGATCAGCTCTGACGACCTTGATGCGGGTGACTTCACCCGCGTGCGCGTCATCGGTTGACGGCGAGGCCGTTGACGAAGATGTCTCCGTACGTCTCGCCGATCTGGCGCGGCGAGAGCTTGCCCTTCGCCTCGACCCACGTGTAGCTCCACGCGCACATCCCGATCACGCCGAACGCGACGAGCTGGGGCGTCCCGACCTGCTTGAAGACGCCGCTTTCCATCCCACGTTTGATCACGCCGACGACGATGTTGTCGAACTCGTCGCGCTTGCGCTTGATCTCGGCGAACGCGGTGTCGGACAGGAACCGGTGCTCGTGCAGGAACACCGTGGTCTCCGACTTGTAGACGCTCAGCGGCTCCATCAGCACTTCGGTCACGAGCACGCGCAGCATCTCGTCCGGCGGAAGGTCGCGGCCGATCACCGCGCGCGCCCGCGCGAGCTGGTCGTCGATGAACTCGTCGTGAAGGTCGCGGAGCAGGGCTTCCTTGCTCTCCCAGTGGTGGTAGAAGGCGCCCTTCGTGCGCTTCGCGTCGTCGACGATCTGCTGCACGGACGTGGCGTCGTAGCCGAGCCGCTCGAACAGCGCGAGCGCGCTCGTCAGCAGCGCCTGGCGCGTGCTGTCCGGGTCGCGCTGCTTGCGCGAAGCGTTCCGGGTTCTTGCCGCCATCCGCTTCGTCTCCTCGTTGGATCAGCAGCCGGTACGACAGGCGGTTAGTGATCCTAACCGGTCTAAAGGGTGACGATGACTGAAGCGGTGCATCCAGCACTTCCGAGACCAACGTCCCGTCCGAGGCGAGGCCTGGGGCTGGCTCCCGCTCGGGCGGCGCTAGCTATCGGTTTGCTCATGCCGGCGGAGGTCGTGCTCTTCGGCGACCAGTCGTTCGATCTGGGCCGCGATGGTCTCGTCGCTCATGACTCGATCGCACGAGACGCGGTTACGCGCCCGCCCCGGCGAACGCCCGCTCGAACGCCTTCGGATCGGTCCACCAGGTCGCGCTCATCGCCTCGGCGTTCGGGTCCGGGAAGATGTCCTCGCGGTCGGCCGCGAGCCCGTCGATCAGGCCGGCTGCGACAACCGGCGCGGGCGTCTTGGGCACGTCGAGGCCGCGGACCATGTCGGTGTCGATGCCGGCCGGGTAGACGCCGTGGACGGTGATGTTCCGCGCGGCGAGCACCGGGCGCAGCGCCTGGGTGAGCGAGTGCGCCGCGGCCTTGGATGCGGAGTAGCCCGTCATCGGCGGCGTCGACGCGAGCGAGAGCAGGGAGAGCACGTTCACGACCGCGCCGCCGCCGTTGGCCTCGAAGACGGGCACGAACGCGCGGATCGCGTCGAACGTGCCGTCGTAGTTGACGGCCATCTCTCCCCGCACCGCATCGCGGTCGGCCTCGAGCGGGCCGGCGAACGTGGCGGTGCTGGCGTTGTTGATGAGCACGGTCGCGTCGCTCGCCGCGCGGGCGGCGGCGGCGATCGACTCGCGGTCGAGCAGGTCGAAGGCGACCGGCACGACGCGGGGGTCGACGCGCACGGCACCCGGGTTGCGGGCGGCGGCGTAGACCTTCGGCGCGCCGCGGTCGAGGAGGGCGTCGACGAGCTCGCGGCCGAGGCCGCGGCCGGCGCCGGTGACGACGATGATCTGTTGGGCGATGTCCATGCCGTCACGCTACGTCTCCACATATGTACGAACAATGACTGCTGCAGGCAGTTTCTTGTCCGAAAGTCTCGATGGCGATACGGTTGTGGGATGGATCCGCTCGCCGACGTGCTCGACCTCAGTCGCGTGCGGGGCGCGCTGCTCGGCAACGTGCGCGCCGCAGCCCCGTGGGGACTGGCGCTGCCGCAGAGCGACGGGGCGAGCTTCCATGCGGTCACCTCCGGCACCGCCTGGCTCCGGGTCGGCGACCGGGAGCCGATCCAGCTCATGCCCGGCGACCTGGCGCTGCTGCCGACCGGCGCACCCCATCGCCTCTCGTCCGAGCCGGACGGCATGTGCCGCCCGTTCGACCGCGCGCTCAAGCAGGAGCTGATGACCCCCGAGGGCGATCTGCCGCTCGACGGGCCCGGTGCCGCGACCACGTTCGTGTGTGCGGGCTACGACTACGACCACGACATCGCCCAGCCGCTGCTCGCGCTGCTGCCGCCGGTGCTGCACGTGCCCGCCGATCCCGTCAACGGCGCAGCGACGGCGGCGCTCGTGAGCCTGCTGGCCGGTGAGGTCGGGCTGCGCGACCCAGGGGCCCGCGCCGCGGTGGATCGCCTGATCGACCTGCTGCTGATCGCGGTCGTCCGCGCGTGGGCGGGCGCGAACGGTGACGGTCGCGCGTCGTGGCTGAGCGCGCTGCGCGATCCCACCATCGCGCGGGCGCTGGCCGCCATCCATGAGCGCCCGGAGCATCCATGGACGCTCGCGACGCTCGCGGCCGAGGTGAACGTGTCGCGCGCGACGCTGGCGCGCCGCTTCGGCGAGCTCGTGGGGCAGCCGCCGCTTGCGTACGTGACCCGGTGGCGACTCGACCTCGCGGCACGGCGGCTCAAGGACACCGACGAGCCGATCGACGCGATCGCCCGCGGTGTCGGCTATTCGAGCGAGTACGCCTTCAACCGCGCCTTCCGCCGCCACCGCGGCGTGCCGCCCGGCCGGTTCCGGCGCGCCTATGCGAACCGTCCGATCGCCGGCCGCGCGAGCTCGACCGGCTGATCGAGCAGCACGACCTCGTCGCCGACCGACACGTCGCCCGTGCGCGCCGCCCACGCGTTGAGCGCCATCGTGCCGTCGAACTGCGCGCGGATGCGCCGGAGGACGTCGACGTCCTGCGTCAGCGGGTCGGGATCCCAGGTGGTGATGATGCAGCGCCCGCGGAGGTCGGCGAGGGCGATGACCGCATCGCCGGCGGCGAGCAGGCGCCCCTCCCAGCCGCGCTCGGCCAGGCCCTCGACGCCGGCGATCACGAGGTTGGGCCGCAGCCGTCGACGAGCACGTCGCCGTCGCGGTCGAGCCTCGCACGATGCTTGAGCAGCCGCGGCCTGGTGCGTGCGGACAAGATCTCCCCGCGGCCGTCGACGACGTACAGGACGCGGTCGCCGGGAATCCCCTCGAGTCCGAGCCGGGCGCGCAGGAGGCGCTCCCCGGCCATCGACTTGACCGGGTAGCGCCAGATCTCCGCGATCCGCATCAGACGGTCGCCGGCGTGCGCGGCTCGACGCGCGGGAAGTCGACCTCGACCGCTTGATGGCGACGTGGCCGACCACGTCGCTGAGCTCGGCGTCGTTCAGGCTCGCGGCACGTGCGGCCGCGACGTCGTCGTCGCCGATCCCGCCCTTGCTGGAGAGCACCGCCTCGGCGAACGCCAGGATCGCCGCGGACTTCGCGTCGCCGGACTCGAACCGGCGGGCGTGCTCGATCTCGTCGGCGCCGAGCTTGAGGGCGTGCTCGCTCAGGTAGCTGTGCACCGACAGGCAGTACGTGCAGCCGTTGGCCTCGGCGACGCCGAGCGCGATCCGCTCGCCGTCGGCGGGGTTGATCGATCCCTGGCGGAACGCGCCGAGCAGGCCGAGCCAGCCCTCGAGCACGGAGGAGCGCGCCATCGTGCGCGGCATGTTGGGCGTGGCGCCGAGCGTGGCCTGCACGGCGTCGAGCAGATCCTTGGTCCGGCCGGTTAGATACATACGTAGTTCGGCCCCCTACGCGACGAGCCGCTGGCGATTGAGCTCCACAACACGCTGTACGTCGCGGGCGGCGAGGCGGTCGACGGCCTCGACGACGCCGCCGCTTGGCTGGACGGGCTCGCCGCGCGGCTTCCGGACCTCCGCGGTGCCCCGCCGACGGCGGCCGAGCTCGCCGCGCTGCGCGATCCGGTGCGGGCGGCGCTGCACGCCGCCGTGGACGGCACGCCCTTCGAGCCGGAGGCGCTCAATCGCGCGGCCGCGCGCGCCCCGCGCTCACCTGCTGTCGCGGCGGACGGGCAGGCGACCGTCGACTATCACGGCGCGAGCCGCGCCGACGTGGTCATCGCCGCCCTGGCGGCCGACGCGATCGAGCTGCTGACCGGGCCGCACCGCGATGACCTTCGCGCCTGCCAGGCGCCGGGCTGCGTGCTGATGTTCCTCAAGCGCCACCCGCGGCGCGAGTGGTGCTCGAACGCCTGCGGCAACCGCGCGCGCCAGGCACGCCACTACCGGCGAAGCCGAGGTGAATAAGTGCTGACATCGGCGGTTGCGCGTTGAAGCGCGGGTGACCGCCCGCCATCATCGCTTCGATGCCCGAGGCCCACACGCGCGGCGACATCCTCGTGGTCGACGACGAGCCGACGATCGGCGAGGTGGTGTCGCGCTACCTGGAGCGCGCCGGCTACGCGACGCGGGTCGCCGCCGACGGGGACAGCGCGCTCGAGCTGCACAGCGAGCGCGCCGCCGACCTGATCGTGCTCGACCTGATGCTGCCCGGCGTGGATGGGCTCGACGTGATGCGGCGGATCCGCAAGGATCGGACGCGGCGACCCGCGTTCATCCTGCTCACGGCCAAGGGCGAGGAGTCCGACCGCATCGTCGGGCTGAGCCTGGGCGCTGACGACTACGTGGTGAAGCCGTTCTCGCCCGCCGAGCTCGTCGCGCGCGTGGATGCGGTGCTGCGCCGCGTCGACCCCGAGCCCGAGTTCGAGCCCCCGCTCGAGTTCGGCGGCCTGCGCATCGAGCCGGCAGCACGGCGCGTGCTGATGGACGGCGAGGAGTGCGCGCTGACCGTTCGCGAGTACGAGTTGCTGCTGTTCCTCGCCCGCCACCCTGGACAGGCGTTCAGCCGCCACGCGCTGATGGATCGTGTCTGGGGCTACTCCTTCTACACCGACACCTCCACCGTCACGGTGCACATCCGGCGGCTGCGTTCGAAGGTCGAGCGCGACGCGGCGCACCCGCGGCACATCGAGACCGTGTTCGGGGTCGGCTACCGCTTCGCGCCGTGAGGATCGGGCTGATCTTCGCGGTGGCCGGCGCGGCGGTCGCCGCCGCGCTCGCCGGCGCGGTCTATGACTCCCACGCGGCCTGGCTGACGTTCGCGCTGCTCGCCCCGCTCGGCCTGGTCACGGTGCTGGCCAGCGGCGTGGTGCTGAACCGCCGGACCGGGCTGCGACGGCAGGCCGTGCTGATGAGCGCGATCGCCGCGGCGCAGCTGATCGTCACGGTCGCGCTGTTCGTCGCGCTGATGTTCGTGTCCTCGCACGACGCGTTCTTCACGCTGATGGCCGGCGCGTACTGCGCCGCGCTGGCGCTGTGGGCGGGCTGGGTCCTGTCGCAGCGCGTGCGCGGCGACGTGCAGGCGATCGGCGCGAGCCTCGAGGCCGTCGGCGAGGGCCGCCGTGACGTCGTGCTGGCGGTCGACGGTGAGGACGAGGTCGCGCGGCTGGCGGGCCGCGTGGAGGCGATGGCGGACCGCCTGGCGCGCACCGAGGCGGCACGCAATGACCTCGTCGCCGCGATCTCGCACGACCTGCGGACGCCGATCACGTCGCTCAAGCTGCTGGTCGAGGCGCTCGACGACGACATCGTCGACGACGCCGACCGCAAGGCCTACCTCGCCAAGCTGCGCACGCACGTCGGCGCACTGGCGGCGCTGATCGACGACCTGTTCGAGCTGTCGCGCCTGCAGGCCGGGGAGCTGCGGTGGACGCTCGAGCAGGTGCGGCTCGACGAGCTCGTGGAGGAGACCGTCGAGGCGATGCGCCACGACGGCGTCGCACGGCTGGTCGTCGACGTGCCCGGCGACCTGTCGCCGGCCCGTGGCGCGCCGGAGCAGATCCAGCGCGTGCTGTTCAACCTGATCCAGAACGCGATCCGCCACACGCCGGCCGATGGGAGCGTCACCGTCCGGGCGTCCGGTGCCGTCGAGGGCGTGCAGGTCGAGGTGGCGGACACCGGCAGCGGCATCGCCGACGCCGACCGTGACCGCGTCTTCGAAGCCTTCTTCCAGAGCGGCGCGGCGCGCTCGAACGGGAGCGCAGGGCTCGGCCTGGCGATCTCGCGCGCGATCGTCGAAGCCCACGGCGGCCGCATCTGGCTCGAGCCGTCGCCCGAGGGCACGTCGGTGCGCTTCACGCTTCCCGCCGGCTGAAGCTCACCAGATCGTGTCGAACACGAACTCGTAGGCGAGCGCCTGGACCGCGAGCAGGGCCAGCACCGGGCGCAGCCGCAGTGCCGGGCCGGCGGCGGCGGCGAGGCAGACGAACGGCGCGAAGAACAGCCAGATCCGCTCCGTCTCCGCCTTCGTGAACCCCATGAGCGCCGCGAAGGCGAGCACCGCGAAGATCGCGATCGCGGCGGTCCGCCGCTCGGCGAGCGAGCGCAGCGCGTACCAGAGGATCGGCAGGCCGAGGACGAGCAGGAACGCGGACGGCGAGCCGAGCACCCAGTACGAGTACGGCCGCAGCGACGCGATGCCCGCGCGGTAGACGTCCTCGGTCGCGCGCAGCGTCCCGATCGGGTCGTAGCCGCTGAGCCCGTACAGCGCTGCGTAGAAGGCGAGCAGGGCGACGGCGCACAGCGCCGACAGCCAGAGCGCGGCACGGAAGCCCTCACGCCGCCAGGCGACGATCGCCGCCCAGGCGCCGACCGCCAGCAGCGACCACGAGAACAGCGACGCCACGGCGAGCATCGCGGCGCCCAGCGGCCGCCACGAGCGCGCGGTGAGCGGCCACGCCGCGAGCAGCCCGAGCGTCAAATAGACGGCGTCGGCCGACGTCGCGCCGAAGATCAGCGCTCCGGGCGCGAACGCGAGCAGCAGGGTGGCGACGCGCGCGCGCGGTTCGTCGAGCAGCCGGCGGCCGACCGGATACGCGAGCGGCACGCTCAGCGCGCCGACGCCGATGCACAGCGCGGCCATCCCGCCGGGGGAGGAGATCCCGAGCGCGTACAGCGCGAGCAGCATGCCGGGCGGATGACCCGCGGCGTGAACGGGCAGCGCCGGGACCGTCTCGGCGAAGCGGTCGAGGAAGAAGTGCGGCCCCCAGTGCAGCGCGCCGAGCGCGGGCAGGTACTCGTTCGGCGCCTCGTACGAGCGTGCCGGGTCGAACACCTTCCACCACGCCGCGATGCCCGCGCCGCCGCGCCCGCCGCCGCCTGCGGCCAGCGCCAGCCGCAGCACCAGCGTCAGCGCGAACGTGCCCGCGGCGAACGCCGGCGGGCGGACCGTGAGCAGCCGTGGCGCCCATGCCACCGCGGCCGCGAAGCAGAGCACGGACGCAATCAGCAGCGGGTCGGCGTGCAGGTCGATCTTGCCGACGAACGGCGGATGCCGCACGCCCAGCGGCGTCCGCGTGATGCGGCCGACCACGACCGGCACGGTGAGCCCGGCGAGCACCAGCCACGGCAGCGCGTTCATCACCTGTTTCTCGCTGGGCCGTCGCTTCCATGCCACCCTGCGGCGCATCGTCCTAGCGCGCGCCATCGCCCTGCTCGTGATCGTCGCGGGCCTTGCCGCCTGCGGCTCGGTGAGCGAGTTCCCGCCGGCCGCAGAGCCTGCCGACTCGCCGCCGCTCACGCACACACCGGCCGGGCGGACCGTCCCGCTCGGCACCACGCCAGAGGGCGCGGGCGTCGTCGCGACGGTCGACGGCGGGCGGGCGACCGCCGTCCTGCATCCGCGCGAGCGTGTCCTCGCGGTGGGTGACGAGCGCGCCGCGGCGGGCGTCGGCCCGACCCGTGTCGTCGCGGGCCGCGGCGGGCTGATCTACGTACTCGACACGGCCGGCGACGGGCTGCTCGTGTACGAGTTGCGGCCGCACCTGCACCTCACGCGCCGCCTGCCGATCCTCGGCAGTCCGTACGGGATCGCGTCCGACCCCGTCAACCAGCGCCTGTGGGTCACCACGACGAAGACCAACCGGCTCGTCGAGCTGGCCGACGGCGCGCGGCCGCACCGCCTGCGCAGCTTCCCGGCCGTGCGCCAGCCCGACACCGTGACCGTCGACCCGCAGCGCCATCGCGTCTACGTCACCGGTCACGCGGATCGCGTCCTGCAGATCGTCGACGCACGAGATAGATGACGGCCGACGCCGCGAACAGCGCGGCAGTGACGAGCAGCCAGCGAGTCGCGTAGCCGTCGAACGAGCGGCCGCTGACGGCGTGATAGGCGCCTCCGCCGGCGCCGTTGATCGTGCCCCAGAACACGCCGAGCAGCAGCAGCGACAGCCCGGTCGGGATCCGCACGTAGTTGACGGTCGTGCCGTGCAGCGCGCGCTGCGCCACCCGGTCGGCGCCCGAGTAGAGCGGGAGGAGCACCAGGTCGTGGAGGATCGCGGCGGCCAGCAGCCAGATCGCGATCCCCATCGACGCCTTCGAGCTCGACACGCTGAACACCTCGACCAGCGCCCAGGCGCAGACCGGCAGCAGCGCGAGGTGGGTGAGCAGCCGCCAGGTCATGCCGCGAACTCGATCGACGCGACCCACTTGGTGTTGTGCACGCCGGGGAGCGCGGGGACGATGATCCGGGCCGGATAGCCGTGGTCCATCGGCAGTTCGCCGCCGTTGACCTTCAGCGCGAGCAACGCATCCGGATCGGCGATCGCATCACCGCTCAGCGACGCCTTCGACAGCACGCCCGCGGGCTGCAGCGAGCGCACGAACGCCGTCTGCGCGTGGGGCACCCCGGCCAGCGCTGCGAGCTCGGACAGGCGCACGCCGGTCCACGTCTGTGTGGTCGTCCAGCCCTCGACGCAGGCGATCGGGAGCCGCGCGGTGTGCTGCGGGAGCGCGAGCAGCTGGTCGCGGGTCAGCGAGACCGCGTCGGCGCCGCCGCTGAGCGCAAGCCGGTACGACGGACCCACCATCTCCGTCGTCACCTTCGCGCGCACGGCCGTCTTGTTGACCGGGAAGCTCTCCCGCCTCGGTGCGAAGAAGGCCAGTCGCCGCACTGGCCCGCCGATCGACTCGCCGGCGTTGGCGACGAGCAGCAGGAGCGACGCGCCGCCCGCAAACGCGAGCAGCCCGCGCCGCGACATCGTCGGCGGGGCGGGATCCGGCGCCACCAGGTCGCTCACCGTGGGCGCCCGCCCCCGGTACACGCGCCAGACAATCGGCATCTTGACCGCCACGTGCAGCGCCAGCGAGGCGGTGAACACGACCGCGCCGTAGTAGTGAGCGACGACGAAGTTGAAGTGGAAGGCGTACCAGTACTGAGCGTTCACGATCCCGGTTGCGAACTGGAAGATCGCACTCGCGACGAGCAGCCCGATCGCCAGCCGCTCGATGCCCTCCATCGGCGAGCTGACCGGCGGCCACGCGAACAGCCGCGGGATGACCGACCACAGCTTCGCCAGCAGAAACGGCAGGGCGACGAAGCCGACGTTCACGTGCAGGCTCTGGTTGGCCGCGTACAGCCACGCCGGGTGCGTCGGCCAGCCGAACGTCAGCGGGACGTCGCGCGCGACCGGGACGATCGCGTTCCCGCGCAGGTCTGGCTCGTAGGCGATGTGCGAGAGGAACCCGGTCGCGGCCACGATCGCGAGCAGCACGAGCAGGATCGAGCCGAGCACCGCGGTCAGCCACGGCCCGCGCAGCGGCGAGCGGAAGAACGTCGGTGCGAACGGTCCCTTCATGGTCTCCGCAGCACGGCGAGCCAGCGCCCGCCGGCGCAGACCACCTCGACGAGCGGCAGTCGGGCGCGCGCCGCGAGCGGTTCGATGCCGTCGACGCCGACGCGCGCCCACCGGAACCACTCGCTCACCTCGCCGCCGGCCTCGATCCGGATGCGCGTGAGTACGGTCGGCGTGCCGGGCGGGTCGAGCTCGACCAGCGCGGCGCCGCCCGGCGCGAGCAGCTCGCATGCGCGCCGGAGCAGCGCGACGGGCGCGCCGCCGATGCCGACGTTGCCGTCCAGCAGCAGCGCCGTTCGCCAGCGGCCGCTGCGCGGGACGTTGCCGAACACGTCGCCCGGGATCGCGGTCGCGCCGCGGCGGCGCGCGAGGCGGATCGCGACGGGGGAGAGGTCGACGCCGAGCGCGTCCTTGCCACTCGCCTTCAAGGCGGCGAGGTGACGTCCTGGCCCGCAGCCGAGGTCGAGGACCGGCGCGGTGGCGAGTGCAAGCAGCTCCGCGTCGGAGGCATCGGCGACGCCGACCCAGCGGTCGAGCGGCAGCGGCTGCAGCGTGCCGTCGGCTGAGCGCACGCGGGCGAGGGGCGGCACCCCACCGTCGAGCACGTGCCGCGCGGCGGTCGCCAGCAGGCGCCCGTAGAGAACGTCCGCTGCGACGGCGAGTGCGGTCATGGCGCGACGAGCTCCAGCGTGCGGGCGAAGCGCGTGAGCGGCGCCGCGGCGGCGACCCGGCGGGCGTCCGCGATCGTGTCGACGTCGACGAGCGCGGGCAGCTCGACGGTGTCGAGCGCGAGCTCCGCGAGGCGCGTGCGCTGCACGGCCGCGGTGCTCGGAGCGCTCATCGGCACGTCGCGGAACACGGCCGCGTCGGGCCGGCGCAGCCCGATCGCCCAGTAGCCGCCGTCGAGCGCGGGGGCGAGCGCGGCGTCCGCATCGTCGAGCGCGCTCAGGCCGTCGTCGAGCAGCGCAGGCGTCACCTGTGGCGTGTCCATGCCGATCAAGAAGGCGGGGCCGCCGACGTCGGCGAACGCCGCGGCCAGCCGCGCTGCCAGGCCGTCGCCCCGCTGCGGCAGCACCTCGAATCCACGTGGGATCCATGGGCCGGGCGCACCGTCGAGCACGAGCACGCGCCGCCCCGCGCGGCGGGACCGCATCACGGCCGCCAGCGTGTCGGAGAGGGCGGCGGCGGCGAGCGCGGCGGCGCCGGCGGGTGAGCACGGCGGCGTCAGCCGCGTCTTGACGCGGCCGGGCACCGGCTCCTTGGCGATCACGACCAGTGCCGTCACCGCAGAACCCCCGCCATGTCGCGGACCGCGCGGGCGGTGCCGCGGACCGTTCCGGTGACCTTCGAGCGGCCGCGTCGCGGGAGATGGGCGATCGGCACCTCGGTCACGGTCCAGCCCGCGTCGGCGGCGCGCAGGACCATCTCCAACGGCCAGCCGAAGCGGCGGTCGGCGATCCCGAGCGCGAGCAGTGCCTCGCGGCGGGCGGCGCGCATCGGCCCGATGTCGGTCAGCCGCGCGCCGCTGCGGCGGCGCAGCTCCAGTGCGAGCACGCGGTTGGCGACGCGCGCGTGCAGCGGCCCGGCGCCACGCCGTGCGCCGAGCACGAGATCGGCATCGCCCGCCTGCACCGGCCCGGCCACGAGGGGAAGCTGGCGCGGATCCAGCGACGCGTCGCAGTCCATGAAGCAGACGACCTCCGCTCGCGCCGCGAGCAGTCCGGCGAAGCACGCCGCGCCGAACCCGCGCTGCGGCTCGGCCACGACCTGCGCGCCGAGATGCCGCGCAAGCTCGCCGGAGCCATCGTGCGACCCGTTGTCGACGACGATCGGCTCGTAGCCGGCGGGCATCCGCGACAGCACCCATGGCAGTGCTTCGCGCTCGTCGAGGACGGGGAGGACAACGTCGGCCACCTGCAAACACCTACCCTGTTTCGCAGCTGTTTCGATTACAGGGTGCTGACGTCGCTACGTTCGAGGCCATGATCCTCGTCACCGGCGGCGCCGGATTCATCGGCTCACACGTGGTTGACGCGCTGCTCGGCGACGGCCACGACGTGCGTGTGCTCGACACGCTGCTCCCGGCCGCGCATCGCGAACGGCCGGACTACCTCGATCCGCGCGCCGACTGGATCGAGGGCGACCTGCGCGACCCGGAGACGGCCGCTCGCGCGGTCGCGGACGTCAGCGCGGTCAGCCACCAGGCGGCGATGGTCGGGCTCGGCCTCGACATCGGCGACATCGCCGACTACGTCTCCCACAACGACCTCGGCACCGCCGTCCTGCTGCGCGCGCTCGCCCAGCGCGACTTCCGCGGCCGGTTGGTGCTGGCATCGAGCATGGTCGTCTACGGCGAGGGCCGTTACGCGTGCCCCGAGCACGGGATCGTGCGCCCGGCGCCCCGCCGCACGTCCGACCTCGACACCGGCCGCTTCGAGCCGCCGTGCCCGATCTGCGGCGACGCGCTCGCCGCTCGCGCCGTGCCCGAGGACGCGCCGGTCGATCCGCGCAACGTCTACGCCGCCACCAAGGTAGCCCAGGAGCACCTGTGCGCGGCGTTCGCGCGCGAGACGGGCGCCACGTACACGGCGCTGCGCTACCACAACGTGTACGGCCCGCGGATGCCCCGCGACACGCCGTACGCCGGTGTGGCGAGCATCTTTCGCTCGGCGCTGGCCGCCGGCGAGGCGCCGCGCGTGTTCGAGGACGGTGGTCAGCAACGCGACTTCGTGCACGTCCGCGATGTGGCGCGCGCCAACGTGCGCGCGCTCACCGAACCGGTCACCGGCACGTTCAACGTCGCCAGCGGCACCCCGCGCACGGTGCTCGACATGGCCCGCGCGCTCGCCCGCGCCGTCGCGCCCGATCGCGAGCCGGTCGTCACGGGTGAGTGGCGGTCGGGCGACGTCCGCCACGTGTTCGCCTCGGCGGACGCGGCCGCCGACGGACTCGGCTTTCGCGCGAGCGAGGACTTCGACGCGGCGATGTACGAGTTCGCCGCCGCGCGTCTACGCGCGTGATCGGGTGAGGCGCGGGAGGCCCCACAGCGCGATCGCGCCGCCGACCAGTGCGATGCAGCCCGCGCCGACGGCGTAGACGTCGAGCGCCCACGGCGTCGCGAGCAGGCCGAACGCGACCGGGATGGTCGCCTGGAAGGCCATCGCGCCGGTGACGTTGCCGGCGGCGAGGGTGTCCTTGCCGGTGCGCACCCACAGCACGCTGTTGGCCTTTTCGGGCAGCTCGGTGGCGAGCGGCGCGAGGATCAGCGCGAGCACCAGCAGCGGCAGGCCGAGCGCGGTCGAGATCTCCTCGACCGCGGTGACGAACAGCTCGGCGCCGCCGACGATCGCGGCGAGCGAGAGCACGAGCTGGACCGTGATCTGCGCCGACGAAGGCGGGTCGTCCTTCGTGGTGTCCACATACAGGGCGTGCAGGTCGTCGTCGTCCTCGGCCCCGTCGCTGTGCGCGACGGTGCGCCTCACGTACAGCCCGTAGCCGCACAGCAGCAGCGCCGCCGCGCCGATGCGCCAGAGCGTGGAGACGCCGATGGCGCCGAGCGCGATCCCGACGGGGAAGAGCGTCAGGAAGAACGCGAGGTCGCGCCGGGTCGTCGGCACGTCGAGGTCCAGCCAACGGTCCTGCTCGCGGCGGCGGCGGAACAGGTACGCCGAGCCGACGATCAGCAGCATCGCGACGGTGGCGAGCATGAACGGCGCGCCGATGATCGCGCCGTACGCGAGCTGGACCTGCTCGCCGCTGCCGCCGGCCAGCAGCGCCACGATCGGGATCACCGACTCGGGCAGCGCGGTCCCGACGGCCGCGAGCAGCGCACCGACCGCGCCCGCGCCGAGATCGAGCCGGTGGCCGAGCCACTCGACGGCGTTGGTGAACCAGATCGCGCCGCCGACGATCAGCACGAACGCGGCGGCGAGTTCCAGTGCAACGATCACACCATCGATGCTTCCCGCCCTCCGCAGGGACAATCAGAGGATGCGCACCGACGACGCACCCGCCGCGGCATCTGAACGACTGCCGCCTGATGTCGCCCCCGTGAAGTCGATCCGGGTGCTGTTCTCCGATCTCCACGGCATCGCCCGCGGCAAGGACGTGCCGATCTCGGAGTTCGACCATGTGATCGAGCACGGCCTGGCGTTCTGCGCCGCCGTGATGGGGACCGACCTGCGGCACACGCCCGTCGTCGGCGGCGAGGAGGGCTACCCGGACCTGAAGGTGCGGCCCGACCTGGAGACGATGCTGTCGCTGCCGTGGGAGCCGGGCGTGGCGTCGTGTCTGTCCGACGTCGAGCCACCGTTCGCCGATCCGCGCGGTGCCGTCAAACAGGCCGTGCGGCGGCTCGGTCCACTCGGCTTCGAGCCGATCGTCGGTCCCGAGCTCGAGTTCTTCCTGCTCGAACCCGACCCGGAGGCGCCGCGCGGCTACCGGCGGCACGTCGACCAGCTGAGCATGATCTACACGGTCGGCCCGCAGGCCGATCCCGGCGGGCTCGTGCGCGGGATGACCGAGACCCTCGGCGAGCTGGGGCTCGAGACGTCCGCGGTCCACCACGAGTTCATGAACAGCCAGTACGAGATCAACCTCCGGCGCGCCGGCGCGTTGACCGCCGCCGATCGCGCGTTCCGGCTGAAGTCGGCGGTCAAGGACATGGCCGCGCAGCGTGGGCTCGTCGCGACGTTCATGGGCAAGCCGTTCAACGACCAGGGCGGCTCCGGCACCCATCTGCACCTGTCGCTGAACCGCGACGGTCGCAACGTGTTCGACGCCCCGGGCGAGGACCACGGCGTGGCCGGCGAGCTGCACGCGTTCGTCGCCGGCGTACTCGCGCACGCCCCCGCGCTGATGGCATTGCTGAACCCCACGATCAACGCCTATCGGCGCCTCCGGCCGAACTCGCTGGCGCCGACGCGCGCCAACTGGGGCTGGGACGACCGCAACGCGTTCATCCGCGTCCCGCCCGAGCGCGGCGACGGGGCGCGGGTCGAGATCCGAGTCGCCGACGGCGCCGCCAACCCGTACCTGGCGATCGCCGCCGTGCTGGCGGCGGGCGAGGACGGGCTCCGCGGAGCGACGACGCCGCCGCCCGAGCTCCCGAAGTCGCTCGACACGGCGCTCGACGCGCTCGAGGCGGATCCGGTGATCGCCGGCGCGCTCGGCCCCCAGATCGTCGACACGTTCCTCGCGGTCAAGCGGTTCGAGGTCGAGCGCCACCGCGCGTGGGTGTCGGACTGGGATCTCGACGAGTACCTCCGCCACCTCTGACCACCTCATAACGCGGCTTTCACATTCGCTTCACGCCCGCTTCCGGCGCGGCCCGTAGCGTGCCGTGCGTGGCCGAGCACGAGCTCGAGCTGACGTTCCTGCGCCACATGCCGCTCACCGCAGCGGCGGTCGCCTGGGCTGTCGAGCGGCACGCCGGGCAGCGACGCGAAGCCGACGGCGCCGCGTTCGTCATGCATCCGATCGAGGTCGCCGCGCTGGTCGACGGCGCGCACTATCCGGACTTCGTCGTGGCCACCGCCGTCCTGCACGATCTGCTCGAGAACACCGACGTGACCGCCGAGGAGATCGAGGCGCGCTTCGGCGCGCAGGTGGCGGAGCTCGTCGAGGCGGTCAGCGACGACCCGGCGCTGCCGACCGAGGAGGAGCGCAAGCGCGATCTCCGCGACCGTGTGCGTCGGATCGGCGGGTATGCCGCGGTCGTGTACGCGGCCGACAAGGTGTCGAAGATGCGGGAGATCCGCATGGCGCTGGCCGCAGCCGTCCCGCGCGAGCAGCTCGAGGTCAAGATCCGCCGCCACCACGAGTCGCTGGCGATGCTCGAGCAGATCACTCCGGGAGGCCCGTTGGTCGAGCTCCTGCGCTTCGAGCTCGCAGCGCTCGACGAGCTGCCTCCGACGGTTCGGAGCGCCTGATCCGGGTCTCGCGCGCCGAGATGCGTGGCAGACTTCCCCGCCGGTGTCGCCTGGCACACTCGAACTCGAACTGCCCGCGGAGCTCGACGATCGCGCACTCCTCGGCGCCCTCGCGCAGCGTCTGACGCTCGACGTCGGCCGGGCGACCACGACCGATCGCGTGCTGCTCGACACATTCGACTCGCGGCTGCGTGCGGCCGGGCTGCGAGCGGACTGGCCGGCGCGGCGCGCGGCACGCCGGCGGTTGACGCTGCGCGAGCCGGGGATGCCGCCACGGGCCGCCGATGTGGCCGACGCACCGGCGGTCGGGCTCGCCGCCCTTCCCGCCGGCCCGCTGCGCGACCGGCTCGCGCCGGTGCTCGAGGAGCGCGCGCTGGTCGCGCTCGCGCGGGTCCGCAGCCGCGTCCTGCGCGCGGCCGTGCTCAACGACGACGCGAAGACGGTCGTGCGCCTCGCCGTCGAGCATTCAGTCGTCGAGGGAAGCGCGCTGCCCGGGCGGCTGGTGGTCGAACCGGTCCGCGGCTACGAACGTGACTTCGACCGCGTCGTTGCGCGGCTGCGGGAGGGGCTCGGCCTCGCCGATGCCGAGGTGCCGCTGTTCGACGCGGCGGTCACCGCCGCGGGCGGGAGGCCGGAGGGCGTGCAGTCCAAGGTCACGTTCGAGCCCGAGCCCGGCACGCGGTCGGACGTCGCGGCAGTCCAGGTCCTGCTGCTCCTGCTCGACGTCGCCGAAGCGAACGTCCAGGGCACGCTCGACGACCTCGACACCGAATTCCTGCACGACCTGCGCGTGTCCGTGCGCCGCGCTCGCTCCGTGCTGCGCGAGCTCAAGGGCGTGCACCCGCCTGGGCCGTGGGCGCGGCTGCGCACCGAGCTCAAGTGGGTGCAGACGGTGACGGGGCCGCTGCGCGATCTCGACGTCCAGCTGCTGGAGTGGGACGAGGTGGCCGGACCCCGCGGGGCCGAGCTCGCGCCGCTGCTGAAGCTGCTCGACGGGCGTCGCGCGGCCGAGCTCGCGCGCGTTCGTCGCGCGTTGCGCAGTCGCCGCTTCGCCGCGGCGATGGAGGCGTGGCGCGCGCTGGCGCTGACGCCGCCGGCCGATGACACCGAAGACCGGCCGCGCGCGGCGCTCGCGATCGAGGCTGTGGCCGCCGACCGGATCCGCAAGGTGTACCGGCGGATGCTCCGCGACGGGGACCGGATCGACGACGACAGCCCGGACGAGGATCTGCACGAGCTGCGCAAGCGCGGCAAGGAGCTGCGCTACCTGCTCGAGCTGTTCGGCTCGCTGTTCCCGGACGACGTCGTCAAGCCGACAGTCAAGGCGCTCAAGGACCTGCAGGACGTGCTCGGGCACTTCCAGGACCGCAGCGTCCAGACGACGGCCCTGCGCGCGGACGCGGCCGAGCTCGCCAAGCAGCCGGGCGGCCCCGATGCGGTGCTGGCGGCCGGGCTGGTGATCTCGGCGCTGGAGGCCGACCAGCGCGACACGCGTGCCCACTTCGCCGAGCGGTTCGCGGCGTTCTCGGCCCCCGAAGAGCGCAAGATCGTCAAGGGCACGTTCCGGAAGCTCTCGTGAAGGTCCTCGCCACCTACTCGATCAAGGGCGGCGTCGGGAAGACGTCGGCTGCCGTCAACCTCGCCGCGCTGGCCGCCCGGGAGGGGCGCAGGACGCTGATCTGGGACCTCGACCCACAGGGCGCAGCCACGTTCCTGTTCCGGATCCGGGCCAAGGTCAAGGGGGGCGGGAGCAAGCTCGTCCGCGGGCGGCGCGACCCGCTGAGCGTCGTCAAGGGCACCGACCTCGAGGGCCTCGACCTGCTGCCCGCCGACTTCTCCTACCGGCACCTCGACATCGCGCTCGACCAGAGCAAGAAGCCGCTGAAGGGCGTCTCCCGGGTCCTCGATCCGCTCGCCGAGCACTACGACGTCGCGATCCTCGACTGCCCGCCGTCGATCTCGCTGGTGTCGGAGAACGTGTTCACGGCGGCCGACGCGCTGCTGGTTCCGCTGGTGCCGTCGACGCTGTCGGTCCGCACGTTCGAGCAGCTGCAGTCGTTCCTCGCCGACGGACCGCAGCCGGCACCGGAGACCGTCGCGTTCCTGTCGATGGTCGACCGGCGCCGGCGCCTGCACCGTGAGCTGGCGGCGTCGCTTCCGGAGGCGCTCCCGGGCGTCGCCCGCGCCGCCATCCCGGTGGCGAGCGCCGTCGAGCTGATGGGCGTCACCCGCGTGCCACTTGTGGTCCACCATCCGCGCAGTCCGGCCGCCCGCGCGTACGCGGACCTGTGGGCGGAGATCGCTGAACGCTTCTAGCCGCCGACCGCGGACCGCGCCGCGCGGCCGAGCGGGACGGGTTCGTCAACGACCTCCACGCCGTCGCGGCACGGCTCGGCGGTTAGGACACGCCCGCGCCGGTCAGCTCTCGCGGGGCAGCGGCGGCAGCCGAGGCGTCCGTGAGCCCGTCGATCTCCGCCAGCGGCTTGCGGAACGTCTCGCGCGCGGTGGCGACCGCGGCCGCGGCGATCAGGCTCGACACGAGTACGTAGCCGGCGACCGGAACCCACCCGTCGGGACCGTCGCCGGCGATCGCCTTCGCCGCCGTCGGCGCGAAGCCGCCGATCGCGTAGCCGATCTGCGTGCCGATCGCCATGCCCGAGAGGCGGACGCGCGTCGGGAACATCTCGCCGTACAGCGACGGCTGGATGCCGTTCATGGCGCTGTAGATGACACCCGACATGAGGATCGCGGTGAGGAAGATCAGCGGGTAGCCGCCCGCCGAGATCGCGCCGAGGTAGGCGAACATCAGCAGGCCGCTGCCGATCGCGCCGAAGATGAACACGGGCTTGCGGCCGATGCGGTCGGCGAGCATCGCCCACAGCGGGATCGTGCCCAGCGCGACCACGTTGGTGACGATCGCGACCCACAGCATCGTCGTCTGGTCGAGCCCGTTGGTGTCGACGGCGAAGTTCAGGGCGTAGACGGCGAAGATCGTGCTGACGGTCGAGGCGAGCGCGGCGAGCACGACGCGCAGGACGCCGGCCCCGTGGTCGCGCAGCAGCGCGGCGACCGGGACGCGGCCGGTCTCCTCGGCCATCTCGCGCTGGAACGCCGGCGGTTCCTCGATGCGGCGGCGGATGAGCAGGCCGACGATCACGACGATCGCGCTGAGCCAGAACGGGATGCGCCAGCCCCAGCTGAGGAGCTGGTCCTCGGGCATCGCGCCGATCGGGAGGAAGACCGCGGTCGCGATCACCAGGCCGGCCTGCGTACCGCCGAGCGTGAAGCTGGTGAAGTACGCGCGCCGGTGCTCGGGCGCGTGCTCGAGGCTGAGCGAGTTCGCTCCCGACTGCTCGCCGGACGCGGAGAAGCCCTGGAGGAGGCGCAGTGCGACGAGGAGCACGGGCGCCCAGATGCCGATGTCGTCGTAGGTCGGCAGGCAGCCGACGAGGAACGTCGCCGTGCCCATGAGCCCGACGGTGAGCAGCAGCACGCGCTTGCGCCCGTACTTGTCGCCGATGTGGCCCATGAAGAACGCGCCGACGGGGCGCGCGACATAGCCGACGCCGTAGGTCGCGAAAGACAGGAGCGTCGCCGTCGTGGGGTCGGAGTCGGGGAAGAAGACCTTGCCGAAGACGAGCGCGGCGGCGGTGCCGTAGATGAAGAAGTCGTAGTACTCGAGCACGCTGCCGATCCAGCTCGCCAGCGCCGCTCGCGCCGGCGTCTTGCCGGTGTCGGCCGGCGTGCCATCACTGCGTTCGAACCGCTTCCCCGTCTCCACGATGTCCTCCCTCACCTGGCCGATCCCGCAGCCGCGTCATCGGCTGCGCACGGAATGTACGGACTAGTGAGTTATGTCCGGATCGTGGCGCCCTCAAACCCCGCTTGGCTGTGGGCGAACTGCGTCTGGGCGGGGTGGCGAGAGGTTGGCCGTGCGGGCGGTCCCTGGCGCCTTTTACTTCCTATCGGAGTAAAAAGCGCCAGGGTGCCCGCGAGGCGGCCGAACCCGGCTCCCTCTCTCTATGCCGCAGTTCGACGCTCAGCCGCGCAGGTAGTCGACGACCATGTCGCCGAGCATCTGGCGATAGCGGTCGCGCAGCGCGGGGTCGGCCGGGTCGCGGTCGAAGATCGCGCCGAACGTGTGGCGGTTCGCCATCCGGAACACGCAGAAGGCGCTGATCATCATGTGGAGGTCGACCGCATCGATCTCGCGGGTGAAGGCGCCGTCCTCGTAGCCGCGCTCGAGGATGCGCTGAATGAGCTCGATCGCCGGGCTGTTCTGGCCGGCGAAGTCATCGCGCCCGGCGATGTGCTCGGCGCGGTGGATGTTCTCGATCGCGACCAGGCGGCTGAAGTCGGGGTGCGACTCCTGGTGGTCGAACGTGAGCTCGGCGAGCCGGCGGATGGCGGCCGCCGGGTCGAGGTGGTCGACGTCGATCGTCTGCTCGGCGGCGCGGATCTCCGCGTAGGCGCGCTCGAGGACCGCCACGAACAGCTGCTCCTTGCTGCCGTAGTAGTAGTAGATCATCCGCTTGGTCGTGCGGGTGCGCTCGGCGATCTCGTCCACACGCGCGCCCGCGAACCCGCGGTCGGCGAACTCGCGGGCCGCGACGTCGAGGATCTCCTGGCGGGTGCGATCGGCGTCGCGACGCCGAGCCGGGGCGGCAGCCTTGCCCATCCGGGCATCGTAGACGTGTGCGAGGCGGCGGCTCAGGGCATATAACGTACTGGTTCGTACATATGCGATCGCAGACGAAATCTCCGGAGACGACGACGTACACGGCCGGCCTGATCGGCGCCGGCATCGGCAGCTCGCTGAGCCCGGCGCTGCACGAGCGCGAGGCGCGGCGGCTCGGCTACGCCGGCGAGTACCGCCTGTTCGACATCGACGAGCTGGGCCGCGAGCCCGCTGAGGTCGGCGCACTCGTGCGGGAGGCGCGCGAGCTCGGGCTCGCGGGCGTGAACGTCACGCATCCGTGCAAGCAGTTGGTCGTCCCCGAGCTCGACGAGCTGTCCGACGACGCCGAGGCGCTGAACGCGGTCAACACGGTCGTCTTCGACGGCGACCGCCTGGTCGGCCACAACACCGACACGACCGGCTTCGCCGAGGCGTTCCGGCGCGGGCTGCCGGGCGCCGCGACCGATCGCGTCGTCGTCCTCGGCGCCGGTGGCGCGGGCGCGGCCGTCGCGCACGCGATGAAGACCCTCGGCGCCCGCGAGGTGACCGTCGTCGATGTCGACAACGGACGCGCGCGGGAGCTTGCGGAGCGCGTGGGCGGGCGTGCGGCACGAGATCTCGGTTCGGTGCTCGGCGCCGCCGACGGGCTCGTCCATGCGACGCCGATGGGCATGGCCGCCTACCCCGGCACGGCGGTGCCACCCGCGCTGCTGCGCGGCGACCTCTGGGTGGCGGAGGTCGTCTACATGCCGCTCGAGACGCAGCTCCTGCGCAATGCGCGGGCGCTCGGCTGCCGCACGCTGTCGGGCGCGGCCATGGTCGCGCTGCAGGCCGCGGGCTCGATGGAGCTGTTCGCCGCCCTGCGGCCGGACCGCGAGCGCATGCTCGCGCACGTCGAAGCGCTGACCGCCGACGCTCGGCAGGCCGCGTAAGTGCGGCGCTCGATCGCCACCGTCTGCCTGAGCGGGACGCTCGAGGACAAGCTCGAGGCGGCAGCGGCAGCCGGCTTCGACGAGGTCGAGCTGTTCGAGCCGGACCTGATCGCGTCCGCGCTCTCGCCCGAGCAGGTCCGGGACCGTGCGGACGACCTTGGCCTGACGATCGGCCTCTATCAGCCGTTCCGGGACTTCGAGGCGGTGCCGGACCTGCGCGACAACCTGCGCCGCGCGGAGCACAAGTTCGCGGTGATGGAACGCCTCGGCGCCGACCTGCTGCTCGTCTGTTCGAACGTCTCCGAGTCGGCCCAGGACGACGACGACCTCGCCGCCGCGCAGCTCCGCACGCTGGCCGAGCGCGCTGTCGAGCACGGCATCCGGATCGCCTACGAGGCCCTCGCCTGGGGCCGCCACGTCAGCGACTACGAGCACGCGTGGCGGATCGTCGCGCAAGCCGACCACCCGAACCTCGGCACGTGCCTCGACTCGTTCCACATCCTCTCGCGCGGCAGCGACCCGGCGAACATCCGCGACATCCCCGGCGACAAGATCTTCTACCTTCAGCTCGCCGACGCGCCGGAGCTGGTGATGGACGTCCTGCAGTGGAGCCGGCACTACCGCTGCTTCCCGGGCCAGGGCGGGTTCGACCTCGCCGCGTTCGTGCAGCACGTGCTCGCGACCGGGTACGCGGGCCCGCTGTCGCTCGAGGTCTTCAACGACGTCTTCCGCCAGGCCGACCCACAGCGCATGGCGATCGACGCGATGCGCTCGCTGCGCCTGCTCGAGGAGGCCGCCGGCGCCGCACCGCTGCCGGCCGCCGCCCCGCTCAGCGGCTACGCGTTCGTCGAGCTCGCCGTGAGCCCCGACGCCGCCGCCCCGGTGGAGCGCCTGCTGATCGCGATGGGCTTCCGCCACGCCGGCCAGCACCGCACCAAGCCGGTGCAGCTATGGCGCCAGGGCGACACCCGGATCCTCGTCAACCACGACGGCGAGGCGCACCCGCGCGTGGCCGCGATCGCGGTCGAGAGCGAGGACCCGATCCGCTCCGCCGATCGCGCGCAGCGGCTGCTCGCCCCGCTGCTCCCGCGCGAGCGCGGCCCGGGGGAGGCGAAGCTGTCGGCGATCGCCGCCCCCGACGGCACGTCGGTGTTCTTCTGCCGTACCGACGCCGACGGCTGGCTGACCGACTTCCTCACCGCGGGCCCGCCCGGCGGCGGCGTCTCACCCGACGTCACCGGCATCGACCACGTCGCGCTGTCGCAGCCGTTCGACTTCTTCGACGAGGCGGTCCTCTTCTACCGCTCGGTGCTCGGGCTCGAGCTGCAGACTGCCGACGAGCTCGCGACCGCCGACGGGCTCGTGCGCAGCCGCGCGGCCCGAGGCGCTGACGGCAGCGTCCGCTTCGCGCTCAGCGTCCCGGTGGTCGGCGACGACGGCTTCGAGTTCCAGCACGTCGCGCTCGCTAGCGACGATGTGCTCGCGGCGGCCGAGGCGATGCGAGAGCGCGGCGTGCCGCTGCTCGCGATCCACGACAACTACTACGACGACCTGCTCGCCCGCACCGGACTTGATTCCGAGACCGTCGAGCGCATGCGCGGGCTCGGCGTGCTCTACGACGCGACGGCCGACGGCGAGCTGCTGCACGTCTACACCGAGATGGTCGGGCCGGGCCTGTGCTTCGAGATCGTCGAGCGCCGCGGCGCCTACGACGGCTACGGCGCCGCGAACTCGCCCGTGCGCGTCGCCGCGCAGCAGCCGATCCGGTCATTCGCATGACCGTTGCAGCGGCCCTCGCGGGGGTAGAGCACCGTCGTGCCGCCACGCTTCGCCGCGGACACGAGTGACGCCTACAGCGACGTCGCGCACGTCTTCCTCCCGGTCGCGATTGCCGTCTTCGCGGTCTTCGCGGGCCTGATCCTCCTCCTGGTCTGGCGGGGGAGGCGGCGTGCGGAGCCGTCCCGCCGCGCGAACAACCTGCCGCTCGAGATCGCGTACGCCGTTCTGCTCGTCGTGACGGCCGCGATCCTCATCACGATCAGCTTCCGCGCCGACGACCGCGAGCGCACCGCACAGGCCGGGGAGCGCGTGCGGATCCACGTCGTCGCCGCCAAGTGGCGCTGGCGGTTCGAGTATCCGGACGACGGCGTCGTGATCCAGGGCCGGACCGGCGAGATCCCGACGCTGGTCGTCCCGGCGGACACGAATGTCGAGTTCGACGCGGTGTCGCTCGACGTCGACCACGGGTTCTGGATCCCCGAGCTGCGCTTTCAGCGCCAGCTGTTCCCCGACCGCCCGACGCGATTCGCGCTCACGTTCCCGGAGCCGGGCGTCCTGACGAGCGCGCGCTGCTCGTTCTACTGCGGCCTGCACCACCAGGACATGCGCTTCACGGTGCGCGTGCTGGCGCCCGACGCTTTCCGCGCGTGGGCGCAGAGGGCCGCCTCGTGAGCGTCGCCGCGGCAACGCGCGCCCGGGGGGTCGGGATCGCGTCGACGGATCACAAGCGGGTTGCGGTGCGGATCGCGGTCACCGCGGCGGTCTTCTTCGCGGCCGGCGGCGCGCTCGCGCTGGTGATGCGCGCCGAGCTCGCGGAGCCGGGGCTGCAGATCGTGTCGACGGGCACCTACAACGCGCTGTTCACGATGCACGGCTCGACGATGATCTACCTGGTCATCACGCCGTTCGCATTGGCGCTCGGGCTGTACCTGGTACCGCTGCAGGTCGGTGCCCGGGGCATCGCCGGCGCGCGCTGGGCGGCCGCGGGATGGTGGCTGTACGCGCTTGGCGGGGTGTCGATGTACGCGGGGTTCCTGACGCGCAACGGCGCCGCCGCCGCCACCTGGGTCGGCTTCGACCCGCTCGCCGACGCGATCAACTCGCCCGGCGAGGGCATGGACCTGTGGATCCTCGGCGTCGCGCTCGCGACCGCGGGCGAGTTGCTCTGGGGCGCGTGCATCCTGCGGACCGTCCTGGCGGGGCGCGCTCCCACGATGACGATGCTGCGGATCCCCGTCTTCGCGTGGGCGATGACGGTCACGTCGCTGATGGTGATCTTCGCCTTCCCGGTGCTGATCGCCGCGATGGGCCTGCTCTGGTACGAGCGGCAGTGGGGCGGCGTGTTCGACGGCCCGGAGGGTCCGGTCGCCTACCAGCATCTGTTCTGGTTCTACGGCCACCCGGTCGTCTACGTCATGTTCTTCCCGTACGTCGGCGCGGTCGCCGAGTGCGTCGCGACGTTCAGCGGCCGGCGGTTCTTCGGCTACACGGCGATGGTCGGGTCGCTGCTGCTTTTCACGTCGCTATCGATGAGCGTGTGGGCGCACCACATGTTCACGATCGACGGCGTCACGGTGAAGTACTTCTCGCTGACGTCGATCGCGCTCGTCGTGCCCGCCGGGATCGAGTACTTCGACATGCTCGGGACGCTCTGGGGCGGTGCGATCCGGCTGACGACGGCGATGCTGTTCGCGCTCGGGTTCCTCGTGCAGTTCCTGATCGGTGGGCTGACCGGCATCTGGGTCGGCTCGTCGGTCCTGGACTACCACGTCAACAACTCGTACTTCGTCGTCGCCCACTTCCACTACACGCTGTTCGCGGGCAGCTTCTTCGGGCTGATGGCGGCCGTCTACTTCTGGTGGCCCAAGGTGACGGGGACGCTGCTGCGGGAAGGCCTCGGGCGGGCGCACTTCGCCCTCAGCGTGCTCGGCGCGAACCTCACGTTCTTCCCGATGTTCTTCCTCGGCGAGGACGGGATGACCCGCCGCGTCGCCGACTACCCGGCCGACGCGGGTTGGAGCACGCTGAACGCCCTGTCGAGCGCGGGCGCGGCGTGCATCGCCTTGTCGTTGCTCGTCTTCGCGGCCAACGTCGCGGTGTCGCTGCGCCGGCCCAGGCCCGCCGGCGACGACCCATGGGGCGGCCACACGCTCGAGTGGGCGACGTCGTCGCCGCCGCCGGCGCACAACTTCAGCGCCCCCCTGCCGCCGGTGCGCTCCTATCACCCGCTGCTCGACCTGCGCGAGGAGCGGACGTGAAGGGCCCACTCGTACCGCTGATCTGGGCCGCGCTGCTGGCGGTGAACACGACCGTGCTGATCGCGCTCGGGGGCGAGAGGCTCGAGGTGCTGCTGCTCGCCGGGGCGGCGGCGGGCTCCGCCGCGCTGGCGGCTCTGATGGTGCTCCGGCGCGGCCGCGAGGCGCCCGACCTGTCGGCGCCGACCGCGCTCGCCGCGGTCGCGGTCACCGGTCTGGTACTCGGTGCGGAACTCGGCCCGTGGCTGCTGCTGATCTCAGGCGGTGCGCTGCTGCTGGCGCTCGGCGGCCTCGCTCGCGAGGGGCTGCGATGAGCGCGGGGGAGCTGCTGACGCAATGGACGCTCGGCGCGCCGCTCGCGACGCTCGTGGCGGCCGCCGTCGCGTACGGGATCGGCGTGCGCCGGGTGCGCCGCTGGGCCGTGCGCCGGACGGTCGCGTTCTTCGCCGGGCTCGCGGTGCTGGCCGTCGCGCTGCTGTCGGGTGTCGACGCGTGGGCCGACCGCCTGCAGTCGGTGCACATGATCCAGCACACGCTGCTCCTGCTCGTCGCACCGCCGCTGCTGTGCGCGGGCGCGCCGGCGACGCTGGCACTGCGCACGCTCCGCTCCCGGCGCCGGCTCGCGACGGTGTTGCGGCGCGTGCCCGCGCATCCCGCGGTCGGGCTCCCTGTGCTCGCCGCGACGATGCTGGCCGTCCACCTGACGCCGTTGTACGAGGCGCGCGGCGTGCTGCACGAGGCCGAGCACATCTGGCTGGTGACCGCCGGCCTGCTGTTCTGGGCACCCCTCGTGGGCGCCGATCCCGGTCCGCGCACGGGCGCGGCCGGGCGCATCGGGATCGCCCTCGCGGCAATGGCGCCGATGGGCGCGCTGTCGGCCATCCTGCTGACGGCGCCGCCGCGGTCGGCGCAGTACGCGGCGAGTGCGTCGGCCGCAGGCGTCGATCCCGCCGCCGACCAGCGCGCCGCCGCTGTCGTGATGTGGGTCGGCGGCGGCCTGGTCATCACGGTCGCGGTGCTCGTGCTAGCCGCGATCGCGCTGTGGCAGGAGGAGGCGCGGATGCGCAGGCGCGAGGCGGTGGGCGCGCGGTGAAGCGGCTCGCGCTCGCGGTCGTGATCGCCGTCGTCCTGGCGGTACCCGCGAGCGCGCAGGATGGGCGCGCCCTGTTCGGCGAAGCGTGCTCCACCTGTCACGGCGACGACGCGAACGGGATCCGCGGCACGGCTCCGACGCTGCACGGCGTCGGACGCCAGGCAGCCGACTTCTACCTCTCCACGGGCCGCATGCCGCTCGCCGATCCCGAGGACGAGCCCATTCGCACGCGGCCCGCCTATACGGCCGCGCAGCGGAAGGCGCTGATCGACTACATCGGCTCGCTCGGCGGCCCGGACATCCCGCAGGTCGATTCTGCTCACGGCTCGCTGTCCGACGGCGAGGAGCTGTTCGCGTCGCACTGCGCCGGCTGCCACCAGATGGTCGGGCAGGGCGGCGTCGTCCCCGGTGGCGTGGCGCCGCCGCTGCAGGACGCGACCGCGACCCAGATCGCCGAGGCGGTCCGCGTCGGGCCGTACCTGATGCCGAAGTTCTCCGACCGCCAGATCGACCAGCACCAGCTCGACTCGATCACGCGCTACGTGCTGTCCACTCGTCGCCCGCCGGATCGCGGCGGCTGGGGGCTCGGCAACATCGGCCCGATCCCGGAGGGCATGGTGGCGTGGCTGCTCGCCGGCGCGGCGCTGCTGATCGTCGCGCGCCTGCTCGGTGAACGGAGGCCGACATGAAGCGGGTGTGGCGCGCGCTCGTGCTGCTCGTCGCGCTCGCGCTCGGGCGCCGGGAGACCTCACCGCCGCGAGCGGAGCGACCCAGCCTCGAAGAGGGCACGCCCTTCGCCCGCGATGTGGGCGCGGAGCCGCGCGCCGAGGCGCTCGCCGCCGCGCTGCTGCTCGCGTCGGCTGTCGCCTCGGTCGCGTTCGTCGTCGTGCTCCTGACCGGTGCCGACACGCAGCTGCTGGGTCTGACGCTCGGGGTTGCGCTGCTGCTGTTCGGCACCGCGATCGGCGTCACCGCGAACCGCATCGTGCCGCGCGAGCACGCGATCGAGGAGCGCCCGCGGCTCGCCGATCCCGAGGCGCGCGGTGAGGTCGAAGAGCGGCTCGGCATGGTCGGCGAAGGCGTGTCGAGGAGACGCCTGCTCGGTGCCGCGGGACTCACGGCGAGCGCCGCGCTGGCGGCCGCGGCCGTCGCGCCGGTGACGGCGCTCGGCCCATCGGTCGGCGACTCGATCGTCGACACCCCGTGGCGGCGCGGGCGCCGCCTGGTCGGCGAGGACGGCAAGCCGCTGAGCGCCGACGATGTCCCGCCCGGGTCGTTCGTGACCGCCTTCCCGGAGGGCGCCGACAAGCGCGAGCTCGGCTCGCCGGTCGTCCTGGTCCGCGAGGACCCGGCGTCGCTACGTCTCCCGCGCGGCCGCCAGGACTGGGCTCCGGAAGGGATCATCGCGTTCTCGAAGATCTGCACGCACGCGGGCTGCGCGATCGCGCTGTACCGGGCGCCGCTGTACGAGCCGACCAGCCAGCCGCCCGGGCTCGCGTGCCCGTGCCACTACTCCGTGTTCGACGCCCGGACGGGCGGCACCGTCGTCTCCGGCCCGGCGGGGCGACCGCTGCCGCAGCTCCCGCTCGAGATCGGCGCCGACCGCGTGCTCCGCGCCGGCGGCGGCTTCTCCGGCCCGATCGGGCCGGCGTGGTGGGGGGTCCGCAAGGCGTGACCGACGCGTTGCGCTTCATCGACGAGCGGACGGCCGCGGCCAAGCCGTTGCGCAAGGCGCTCCGCTACGTGTTCCCCGACCACTGGTCGTTTCTGCTCGGCGAGATCGCGCTGTACTCGTTCGTGGTGCTCGTGGCGACCGGGGTCTTCCTGTCGCTGTTCTTCGAGCCGAGTCTCGACCCGCGCGTCTACCACGGACCGTTCGTCCCGCTCCAGGGCCACGAGATCACGGCCGCGTACGACTCGGCCATGGGCCTCTCGTTCGAGGTCCCCGCCGGCCTGCTGATGCGCCAGACCCATCACTGGGCGGCTGACGTCTTCGTCGTCGCGATCGTGATGCACCTCGTCCGGATCTTCTTCACGGGCGCGTTCCGCAAGCCGCGCGAGCTCAACTACCTCGTCGGCGTCACGCTGCTGGCGTTCACCGTGCTCGAGGGGTTCCTCGGCTATTCACTGCTCGACGACCTGCTGTCGGGAATGGGTCTCGCGATCGCCTATGGCGTCGCGATGTCGGTGCCGCTCGTCGGCGGCGACCTCGCGCATCTGATCTGGGCGGGCGAGTTCCCGGGCGACGAGGTGATCCAGTCGCGTCTCTACATCGGCCACGTGTTCCTGCTGCCGGCCGTGCTGGCGACGCTGATCGCCCTCCACCTGACGCTGATCGTCCGCACCCGCCACACGCAGTTCCGCGATCCGCCGGCGTCCGAGCGGCACGTCGTCGGCAGCCCGATGTGGCCCGGGTACGCGCTGCGCTCGCTCGCGCTGTTCGCGCTCGTCGCGGGCGTGCTGTTCACGCTCGGCGGGCTCGTGCAGGTCAACCCGATCTGGCAGTGGGGCCCCTTCGAGCCGTGGCTCGGCACCAACGGCGCGCAGCCCGACTGGTACCTGGGCTGGCTGATCGGCGCGTTGCGGATCGCGCCACCGGTCGATGTCGTGATCGGCGGCTACACGGTGATCCCCGAGCCGTTCTGGGGCGGTGTCGCCTTCCCGTCCGTCGTCTTCGGCGTCCTCTACCTGTGGCCGTGGATCGAGCAGCGATGGATCACGCGCGACCGGTCACGCCACGACTTGCTCGACAGCCCGCGCGACAACCCGCGCAGGACGGCGATCGGTGCCGCGTTGTTCGCCTGGGTCGTCACGGTGTTCGCGGCAGGTGCGGCCGACCGGATGTTCCTCAGCATCGGCGTGCCGTACGACACGCAGGTCTGGCTGTTCCGCGGCGCGTTCTTCGCCGTGCCGGTGGCCGTCTATCTCATCGCGCGGCGCGTCGCCCGAGAGCTCGGCCGCCGCTGACAGCTTCCCCGTAGGCGCGATCGTGAATCGGCGGCGGGGGTAACAGTGGGCCATGGCTTCAGATCCGCCGCTGGTGGTCGTGGTCGAGGACGAGGCGGGCATCGACGACAAGGTCATCTGCGTCCCGCTGCAGGACCCCGAACTGGAACGAGTACGAGACGCTCGACGACCTTCCCGAGCTCCTGCGCAAGGAGATCGAGCAGTTCTTCTCCATCTACAAGGACATCGAGGAGAAGGACGTCGTCGTCGACGGCTGGCGCTCGCGCGAGAGGAGGCGATCGAGGAGATCGAGGCGGCCCGGCGCCGCTTCAGCGAGACATCCGGCTGAGCGCCAGCCACGCGCCCAGGGTCGCGGCCGTGGCAGTGGCGACGACTCGGCGGTGCGTCGTGAGCCATAGTTGGGGGCTGCGCGCGTGGGCCTGCGAGCCGAACGGCCCGCTGCTGCCGTAGTCGCGCTCGCCATCGAGCGGCCTGTCGAGGTAGTCGGGCCTGTCGCGCTCGAGCGGCTTCCCGGTCTGCTGACCGGAGAACCCGGTTCGCGCCAGGTACCAATCGGCGAAGCGCGGGGCGAGGCGGCTGCCGATGATCGTGTAGACGGTCGGCAGCCCGACCCACACCTCGGCACGGGTGTGGCGCGCCGCCCAGACGATCGCGCGGGCGGCCACCTCAGGCTCATAGATCGGCGGCACGGGCTGCGGGAAGTCGGGCGTCCGCGCACGCACCCACCCGAACTGCGTCGTGTTGAGGCCGGGGAGCTGCACGATCGTGTGCGACACGTGCGACCCGCGGTGTCGCAGCTCGGTGCGCAAGGACTCGACGAACCCCTGGATCGCGTGCTTGGCACCGCAATACGTGGCCTGGAGCGGGATGCCGCGGAAGCCCAGCGCCGATCCCACCTGGACGATCTTGCCGCGATCGCGCGGGAGCATGCGCCGCAACGCGGCCTGCGTCCCGTTGACGGCGCCAAGGTAGGTGACCTCCATCACCTGCCGGAACTCGTCCGCGGTCGTCTTGGTCACCTCGGCGAGCACCGCCACCATCGCGACGTTGACCCAGAGATCGATCGGGCCGAAGGCGTCCTCCACCTGCGTGGCCGCGGCCTCGACAGCCTCCGCGTCCGACACGTCGCACACCAGCACCAGCGCCTGCGCCCCGGCGGCCCCCGCCTCGGCGGCGGCGGCTTCGAGGCCGGCGCGCCCACGAGCGATCAGGCCGATCCGCACGCCGGGGCGGGCGAACGCGCGTGCGGTGGCGCGGCCGACGCCGGCGGAGGCGCCGGTGATCACGATGACCTGCGGATCGGGAAGGCGGCTCATCAGACGTGGAACCGTTCGGCGTCGGCGCGGCGGAGCGTGAGCCCGTGGCCCGGGACCGACAGGTTCGGTACGAGCTCGCCGTCGGTGGGGGCGAGCACCCCGTCGAACAGCATGCGCTCGATCCGGACGTGGTCGTGGAAGTACTCGAGATGCCGCAACGCTCCGAGCGCACATGCGCAGTGGGCGCTGATGGCGGGCGCGCAGTGCAGCGACAGCGGCGTCATGTGCGCGGCGCACAGGGCGTCGATCCGCACGAGGTCGGTGAGCCCGCCGCAGCGCGTGGCGTCGGCCTGCGCGACGTCGACGGCGCCTGCGTCGAGCAGCCGGTGCACGTCGAGCGGGCTCCACGCGTACTCGCCGGCCGCAACGGCGATTCCGTCCGGTGCCCGCGCGCGAACGTACCGCAGCCCGGTCAGGTCGTCCGAGGACACCGGCTCCTCGAAGTAGCGCACGCCTGCGGCGGCGTAGCGCCCCGCCCACTCGGTCGCCTCGGCGGGCGTGAACGCCCCGTTGGCGTCGACCATCAGCTCGACGTCGTCGCCGATCGCCGCGCGAGCGGCGGCGAGACGCTCCCGGTCATGCGCGGGGTCGCTCGCCACCTTCATCTTCACGCGCGGGATGCCTTCCGCCGCCCATCCGGCGAGCTGCTCGCAGAGCCGCTCGTCCGAGTACGACGTGAAGCCACCGGAGCCGTACACCGGCACCGCCGTCCGCGATCCGCCCAGCGCGCGCGCGAGGGGCACGCCGAGCAGCCGGGCGCGCAGATCGTGCAGCGCGAGGTCGACCGCGCTCACCGCCAGCGCCCCGATGCCCGCCTGGCCGGCGTTGCGCAGCGCGGCCCGCATCGCCACGGCCGCCGCCTGTGGGGCGAGCGCATCGCGCCCGCGCACGACGTCGGCGAGCATCTCGTCCACCACCGCGCCGGCCGCGGCCGGCCCGTACGTGTAGCCGAGTCCGGTCTCGCCGCCGCCGCGCACGTGCACGACGACGATCGTCGTCGCCGTCCAGCTGAACGTCCCGTCGGACTCGGGCGCGTCGGTCGGGACCGTGTACGCGGTGACCTCGATGCCGTCGACCTCAGCCACCGATCCGCTCCGCCAGCCGTGAGGACAGGGCCATGATCGTCAGCGCCGGGTTGGCCGCGCCCTGCGTCGGCATGACGCTGCCGTCGGCGACGAACAGGTTCGGGACGCCCCACACGCGGTGGTCGGAGTCGACGACGCTGTCCTCGGGACGGGTGCCCATGCGGCAGCCGCCGACGAGGTGCGCTGTGCGGTCGATCTTCAGCGTGTCCTGCGCGCCCGCGGCCTCCCAGATCCGTTCGAGCACGCGCGTGCCGTAGTCGATGTTCGCCCGGTCGTTGTCGCAGCGCGTGTAGTCGAATCGCGCGACCGGCATCCCGTGCTCGTCCTGCTCGTCCGCGAGCGTGACGCGGTTGTCGGGCTGCGGGAGCAGCTCCGACAGGATCCCGAGCGTCGTCCAGTGGTTGTAGTCGCGCATGTACTCGCGCAGCGCGTGGCCCCAGTGGCCGTCGGCGAGCACGTGCTCGGCCCACCCGATCGGCAGCGGGCCGACCGTCTGGATCGAGAACCCACGCGCGAATCCGCGCGACTCGTCGGTCTCGTAGAACTGCTCGGAGGAGATCTCCGGCGGGGGCGCCTTGTACTGGCGCAGCGGCTCCGGGAAGCGCCCGGCGACCTGCGGTGCGCCCTGGACCATCACGTAGCGGCCGACTTGATCGTGGTGGTTGCCGATCCCCGAGTTGAGCAGCAGCCGCGGCGACTCGATCGAGTAGCCGGAGACGCACACCGCGGCCGCGCGCTGGAACCGCTCGCGGCCGTCGTGGACGTAGGTGACGCCGGTACAGCGTCCGTCCGCGGTCTCCACGCGCACGACGTGCGAATCCGCGCGCACCTCGACGCCGTGTTCGATCGCATCGGGCAGGTGCGTGACGAGCGGCGATGACTTCGCGTTGACCTTGCACCCCTGCAGGCAGAAGCCGCGGTAGATACAGTGCGGGCGGTTGCCGAAGACGCCGTTCGGGATCCCGACCGGGCCGATGCGCATGTCGACGCCCGCGGCGAGCGCGCCGCGGCGCGCCCGGTCGGCCGCACCGGAGATCGGGTGCGCCGCGTGCGGATACGAGTGCGGATCGCCCCACGGCCAGTCCTGCCCTGCGACCGGCAGCTCGCGCTCGACGCGCTCGTAGTGCGGCTTGAGGTCGTCGTAGCCGATCGGCCAGTCGGCGCCCACGCCGTCGCGCGTGGCGGTCTCGAAGTCGGACGGGTGGAAGCGCGGTGTGTAGCCGGCGTAGTGGATCATCGAGCCGCCGACCCCGTGGCCCGAGTTGTTCTTGCCGAGCTCGACCGGGTCGTCGCCGCCGATCACCCGCGGCGCGGTCCAGTAGATCTTGTGCTGGCCGGCCTCGTCGGAGATCCAGTCGCGGTCGGGATCCCAGAACGGGCCGGACTCGAGCACGACGACTCGCCACCCGCGCCGTGCAAGCCGCTGGGCCAGCACACTCCCGCCCGCCCCGGCGCCGACGACGGCGAGGTCGACCTCGTCGTCGTCGCGGAAGCGGCGCATCCGCGCGACGCCCGGGATCCCGCGCGCGTGGACGTCGAGCAGCGTCGCCGAGTCGTTGTCGCGCGGGAGGAGTGCACCCTTCGCGACGTTTCTCATCCCTCGCCCCGGGCGTCGACGTCGGGCACGGGGTCGACGTTGAACGCCTCGTCGGCCTCGTACGGGTCGCGGCCGGCGTGACCGACCTGCAGGCGCATATAGCCGCGTGGGTAGGCGGGCCCGCCGAAACCGATCTCGTTCCACGCCCACGGATGCGAGTAGAACGCGCCGAGCGCCCCGCGCATGATCACCGACCACGCTGAGCTCGCGTCGATCTCGAGCCCTTCGAGCCGGCCGTCCGCGAACTCGGCGACGACGTCATGGCGCTCCCGGCTGCCGAGGCCGTCGAAGCCGTCGAGCGCCCGGGCCACCAGGCGCCACGTCTCGCGGTCGTCGGGCATGTGGGCGTAGCGGAAGCCGTCGAGCCGCCCGTCGTGCAGCTTGGCGTCGACCATCGCCAGCACGGGGATGCGCGGCTCGGCGTCCTGCGCGAGCACGACATCCAGGAACGCGCCGAGGCAGCGCGCTTCCGCCTCGTCGAAGAAGCGCAGCGGCGGTGGATGCTCGACGCGGTCGACGATCGCCTCCCGCGTGACCTCGTCCCAGTGGCGAGCGTTCGCGAGCACGTCGTAGTCCGGGTAACGGCCGTGCATCTGCGGCGTCCTCCCCGCGCGTTGGCGAGGCAGTTCCGCCGGATCGGCCGGGAGCCCGCTCGCGCGCCGGTTGGGCAAGTGGTCGGCACGCTCGAAGCTGCGGTGGGCCATCTCAGCGCTCCCGGCGCGCGACCGCGGCGGCGAGCCCGATTCCTCCGACCATCGCGAGCGATCCCGGCGCGAGCGCCGGCGGGCCCATCACGAGGTTGTACGTCGCCTCGCGGAAGCCGCCCGGCTTGCGTGCGACGCCGCGTAGATGGAAGTACGTACCGGCGACGCCGTCCAGGAGGTAGATCGACGCCATCGCCGGCAACACGGTGCGTGCCGCCCGCTCCGACATCACACCGGCGATCCCGGCCGCCGCCAGGGCGGGCGACAGGATCACCGGCGTCCACATCCACTTGTTCCCGAACGAGCCGCCGTAGTGGTTGGTGAACACCTCCGCGCCGAGCGGCAGCGCGCTCGCCGCCGTCATCGCGCACAGCAGCCGCTGGGCCCGCCCGCGGCGGAAGTTGCGCACGACGTTCCTCATCGGGTCGTGAACTCGGCGAGCTTGCCCTTGATCGACTCCGTGATAATCGCGCGCCGAGACGTCTCTCCCTTGAGCAGCGACTTCGCCAGCCCTTCGGCCTGCTCGAACCGGATGTGCGGCGGCAGCGGCGGCACCTCGGGGTCGGTGATGACCTCGAGCAGCGCGGGGCGACCGGCCGACAGGGCCTCGTCCCATCCCGGCCCGACGTCGCCGGGGCGGTCGACCCGCACGCCGTGCAGGCCGAGCATTCGCGCGTACTCGGCGTACGGGAAGTCGGGCAGGGTCTGCGACGCCTCCAGCTTCGGGTCGCCGGACATGACGCGCTGCTCCCACGTCACCTGGTTGAGGTCGTTGTTGTGCAGCACGACCACGACGAGCTGCTGGTTGCTCCAGCGCGGCGCATAGTGCGCGATGTCGATCAGCGCGGCGTTGCCGATCATCTGCATCGCGCCGTCGCCGATCGCGGCGATCACGGGCCGCTCCGGGTACGCGAACTTGGCCGCCAGCGCGTACGGGACCGCCGGGCACATCGTCGCGAGCGTGCCGGAGAGCGCGGCGTCCATCCCCGGACGGATCTTGAGATGGCGGGCCCACCAGTTCGTCGCCGAGCCGGAGTCGGCGGTGAGGATGCAGCGGTCCGGCAACCGAGAGCTGAGCTCGTGGAAGACGAGCTGCGGGTTGACCGGGTCGGCCTCCTGGTGCGCCCGCTCGTCGAGGATCTCCCACCACCGCGCGACGCCGTCTTCGATCTCCTCGCGCCACCCGTTCGAGGGCTTGGTCTGCAGCAGCGGGAGCAGCGCGCGCAGGGTCTGCCCCGCATCGCCGACGAGGTTGACCTCGGTCGGGTACCGGTTGCCGACGAGCCGCGCGTCGATGTCGATCTGCACGGCACGCGCCTGGCCCGGCTCGGGCAGCCACTCCGAGTACGGGAAGTTGGTGCCGACGAGCAGCAGCGTGTCGCAGCCCTCCATCATGTCGTTCGACGGCTTGGTGCCCAGCAGGCCGATCGAACCGGTCACGTACGGCAGGTCGTCAGGCAGCGCGGCCCGGCCGTTGAGCGCCTTGGCGACGCCGGCGCCGAGCGCGTCGGCGACCGACCGCACCTCGTCGGGCGCGCGCTTGGCGCCCTGGCCGATGAGGATCGCGACCTTCTCACCGGCGTTCAGCACGTCGGCGGCGGCGCGCAGCGCGTCATCGGACGGCACGAGCCGCTCGGCGCTCAGCTCGGCCTCGGACGAGTGGACCGCGCCGTGCTTGCGCGGCGGCTCCTCGTACTCGGCCTCCTGGACGTCGTTGGGGATGATGATGCAGGTGGGCGAACGTGTCGCCTTGGCGATCCGCATCGCCCGGTCGATCAGGTGCGGTGCCTGTTGCGGGACCATGCACGTCTGGACGAACGCCGCCGCGACATCCTTGAACAGGGCGTCGAGGTCGATCTCCTGCTGGTAGTCCGAGCCGAGTGACATGCGCGCCTGCTGGCCGACGATGGCGACGACCGGCTGGTGGTCCAGCTTGGCGTCATAGAGGCCGTTGAGCAGGTGGATCGCTCCGGGGCCCGACGTCGCAAGGCAGACGCCGACCTCGCCGGTGAATTTCGCGTGCGCGCAGGCGGCGAACGAGGCGATCTCCTCGTGACGCACCTGCGTGAACTCGATGTCCTCGACCTCGTGGAAGCCGCCGAGGATGCCGTTGATCCCGTCGCCGGGATAGCCGTAGACGCGGCCGACTCCCCATTCGACCAGCCGCTGCAGCATGAAGGTTCCAACCGTCGTCGTCATGTCCAGGTCCTCTCGAGGTTTCTAATCCAGGCCTACCCTCGTGCCCGGGGCTACCGGCGGGACGTGTCCGCTGCCGGACAGTTGGCGCGGGCGGTGCGGGCGCCCTTGGGTAAGGACCTGTAGGTGCTGGAACCTCACGCGCTGCGCGACTACGCGCTGCTCGCCGATGGCGAGCGCGGCGCGCTCGTTGGCCCGCGCGGGGACATCGCGTGGCTGTGCTTCCCCAGCTGGGCGGACGACGGTGTCTTCGCGTCGCTGCTCGGCGCCGAAGGTGGGTACGTGGTCCAGCCGCAGGGACGCTTCGTGTGGGGCGGGTACTACGAGCCCGGCACACTCATCTGGCGCAGCCGGTGGGTCACAACCGACGCGATCGTCGAGTGCCGCGAGGCGCTGGCGCTGCCCAGCCGCCGTGAACGCGCGGTGCTGCTCCGCCGGATCGATGTGCTCGAGGGCGAGGTGCGCATGGACGTCCGGCTGCGCATGCGCGGTCGCTGGGGCCGCGAGCCCGTCCGTGACCTGCGCCACGACCCGGACGGCGCCTGGCGCGGCCGCGCCGGCACTGTGGACTTCGCATGGCACCCGGGCGCGCCGGCGCACGCCGACGCCGCCGAGCTGCGGCTCGCGCTCGACCTCGCCGCGGGCGACCGGCATGAGCTGGTGCTGGTCCTCGGAGAGCCGGTCGAGCCGGGCGACCACTGGAACGCGACCGAGGCGGAGTGGAAGCAGCGCGTGCCCGAGCTCCGCTCCGCGGCCACGCCCCGTGACGCTCGGCACGCCGTCGCCGTGCTTGCGGGCCTGACGGCCGGCACGGGCGCGATGGTGGCGGCGGCGACGACGGCGCTCCCCGAGCGCGCTGCGCAAGGTCGCAGCTTCGACTATCGCTACGCGTGGATCCGCGACCAGTGCCTGGCGGGTCATGCGCTCCTGGCCGCCGGGCGCCTTCGCGAGCTCGACGCCGCCGTGGCGTTCATACGCGACCGGATCCTTGAGCACGGGCCGGGGTTGGCGCCCGCGTACACGGTCGACGGTGGCCGCCTGCCCGACGAGCGCCGGCTCGGCCTGCCCGGCTATCCGGGCGGCGCCGACGTCGCGGGCAACCACGTCAACGAGCAGTTCCAGCTCGACGCGTTCGGCGAGGCGCTGCAGCTGCTCGCGTCCACCGCGGGCCGGGATCGCCTCGATGCGGACGGCTGGCGCGCGGCGGAGATCGCCGCGGCCGCGATCACCGAGCGCTGGCGAGACCCGGAAGCGGGGATCTGGGAGCTGGAGCCGCGGCGTTGGACGCACAGTCTGCTGACATGCGCCGCCGGCCTGCGCGCGATCGCCGAGCAGGCGCCGCGCGGGGCGCCCGCCGGCCACTGGCGCGACCTCGCCGCGACGCTTGTGGGCGCCGGCGCCGTGCACGCTTCCGGCCGCTGGCAGCGCGCGGCCGGCGATGCGCGCGTCGACGCGGCGCTGCTGCTTCCCGAGATCCACTCGCCGCCCGACTGGCACGACCCGCGTGCCGACGCGACCCTGCGCGCCGTTCTCGACGAACTCTGCGACGACGGCCACTGCTATCGCTACCGGCCGGACGAGCGGCCGCTCGGAGAGGCCGAGGGCGCGTTCCTTCTTTGCGGCTTCCTCGTGAGCCTCGCGCTGCACGCCCGCGGCGAGGACGTCGCGGCGGTGCATGTCTTCGACCGCAACCGGTCGGCGAGTGGTCCGCCCGGGCTGCTGTCCGAGGAGTTCGACGTCCAGCAGCGCCAGCTGCGCGGAAACCTGCCGCAGGCATTCGTGCACGCCTTGCTCCTCGACTGCGCGCTGGCGCTCGGCCGCTAGCCGCGAGGCTGAACCTCGCGCCGTCTCGGGAGGAGCGCGTCGGCGGTCAGGCGGTCCATCACCGTCCGCAGCATGCGCGACACGTGCATCTGCGAGCAGCCGAGCCGGTCTCCGATCTCGCGCTGCGTCAGGTCCTCCTGGAACCTGAGGCGCAGGAGCTCCCGCTCGCGCTCGTCGAGGTCCGCGCTGAGCTGGGCAAGGAGCACGCGCGCGTCGCTCTCGCTGTAGTCCGCGCGCTCGTCCACGAGCCAGTCGTGCTCCACGGCGCCGCCGGGCTGGTCGAGACCAACGGGGGCGTCGAGCGAGTCCGCCTTGTAGCCGTCCTTGGCCATGATCGCCTCGAGCACGTGCTCGACAGGCAGATCGAGATGGTCGGCGATGTCGCCGGCCGAGGGCTCACGCTTCAGCACCTGAATCAGCGTCTCGCGCACGTGCGGCAGCGCGACGCCCAGCTCCTGGAGCTCGCGCGGCGGCCGGACCGTCCAGGTGCTGTCCCGGAAGTGCCGGCGCAGCTCGCCCAGGATCGTCGGCACCGCGAAGGTGCTGAACGCGAGACCGCGATCGGGATCCCAGCGCCGGGCTGCCTTGATGAGGCCGAGTCGAGCGACCTGGATCAGATCGTCAAGCGGCTCGGACGTGTGCCGGTACCGCAACGCGAGGTTGTCCGCGAGCGGCATATGCCGCTCGGCGAGTTGTTCGGGGCTCATGGCGCCCTTCTGCTGTCGGGCCCGTTACTGCCGGGCCCCTCTCGAAGGCCCAAGCCGTTCCGGTCTAAGCGACGAAGCCCTCGCCTCGCGTGCGGGCGCCGTGAGAGCCGACGCTGAGTTTACCGCCGGTTCGCCGCCCGCTCGCGATCCCGCCTCCCCGTCTGGTGGGTCGCGCCGCGCGGTGGGCGCGGTCGCGACGCGAGCGTCGCGCGGACGCGGTCGAGCAGCGAGCTCGAGAGGGGTCGGACGGGGACGGGCTTGGGTCGCGGATCCGGCATCGCATGCCTCCTTGGGACAAACGCCAAATCCGGACATCCGCCGCCGGCCGCTCTCGCACCGACGCCGCCCACCCGGGCCAACCAAACCGCCGCGCCGCCGAAGCTCGCGATCGGCCTTCTCGCTCTACCCATGCGGCAAGAGGTCGACCGATCCGTAAGTAGGATTCTGACCGCGGGTGCGAGACTTACACGAGCCCATGGATCAGCTCGGCATGCCGACCGACGATCGCGCCACATCGGTGCGCCTCGCCCTGGCCAACTCGATGATGGCCATCATGAAGCAGTACTACGGCAAAGGTCCGACCGGGGCGAAGGCGTGGGTGCTCGACGACTACGTCTTCATCGCCATGGAAGGCGGCCTGACGCGCAACGAGGAGACGCTGGTCGAAGATGGAAAGGAAGATCTCGTCCGCGAGTACCGCCTCGCCTTTCAGGAGACGGTGAAGGACACGATGATGGGCTCGGTGGCGGAGATCACCGGTCGCCGCGTGCTGACCTACCACAGCCAGATCGTGTTCCACCCGCCACGCGCGTTCGAGATCTTCCTCCTCGAGCCGCGCGCGTCCACGTAGCTACGGCTGCAGCAGGATCTTGAACGCGCCGTCCTGCTTCTTCTGGAAGATCTCGTAGGCGCGCGGCGCGTCGTCGATCGGCAGGCGGTGGGTGGCGTACGTGTCGACGCCGAGCGGGTCGTCGCCGTCCGCGAGCAGCGGCAGGATGTCGTCGATCCAGCGCCGGACGTTGGCCTGGCCCATCCGCACGTTGATCTGCTTGTCGAACATCTGGATCAGCGGCATCGGGCTGATGGCGCCGCCGTAGACGCCGGACAGCGAGATGGTGCCGCCGCGCTGGACGAGCTCGATCGCCATGTGCAGCGCGGCCAGCCGGTCGATCGCGGCCTTCTGGATCACCGGCTGGGCGACCGCGTCGGGCAGGAAGCTCGCCAGCCGGTGCGCGAGCTTGCCGATCGGCGAGCCGTGGGCCTCCATGCCGACGGCGTCGATCACCGAGATCGGCCCGCGGCCGTCGGTGAGCCCGCGAACGGCCTCAGGGAGGTCGACGACATCGTCGAGATTGAGGGTCACGACGCCGTGCGCGTTCGCGCGCGCGAGTCGCTCGGGCACCAGGTCGACCCCGATCACCTGACCGGCGCCGCGATGCTGGGCGATGCGGGTGCACATCTCGCCGATCGGGCCGAGACCGAGCACGAGCAGCGTCTCGCCCTTCGGGACATAGGCGTACTCGACCGCCTGCCACGCGGTCGGCAGCACGTCGGAGAGATAGACGAAGCGGTCGTCCGGCGGGCCCTCGGGCACCTTGATCGGCCCGTACTGCGCCTGCGGGACGCGCAGGAACTCGGCCTGCCCGCCCGGGATCTGGCCGTAGAGCTTGGTGTAGCCCAGCAGCGCCGCGCCGCTGCCGTACTCCCGCACCTGCGTGGTCTCGCACTGCGACTGCAGACCCTTCTCGCACGTGTAGCAATGCCCGCAGGAGATGTTGAAGGGGATGACGACGCGGTCGCCCGGCTGGATGTGCGCGACCTCGCCGCCGACCTCCTCGACCACGCCCATCGGCTCGTGCCCCAGGATGTCGCCGGGATCGATGAACGCGCCGAGCACCTCGTACAGGTGCAGATCCGAGCCGCAGATGCCGGTCGAGGTGATCCGGACGATCGCGTCGGTCGGCTGCTCGATCTTCGGGTCCTCGACGGTGTCGACGCGTACGTCGTGCGTTCCGTGCCAGGCGACTGCCTTCATGGTCAGGTTCTCCTTCCGACGCCGGTGAGGAACTCGCGGATCCGCAGCCCACCGCCGGCGCGGGGGCGCAGTGGCGGCGTGTCCTTGCCGGCCGGCTCTTGCATCCCGGCCAGCAGCTCCTCGAGCGCGGAAGTCGCGCTGAAGCGGGGGTTCCACCCCAGCTGCTCGCGGGCGCGACGGGTGTCCATCAGCGGGACCGCGAGCCCCATGTCGAGCCAGCCCGGCGGGGTCGGCTGCAGGCGGGCGCGCCAGGTGGCGTCAGCGAGGACGCGCAGCGGCGCGGCGGGCACGCGGACGGCCCGCGCGCGGAACTGCCGCGCAAGCGTGGCCGGATCGAGCACGGGATCGGCGGCGATGTTGTAGGCGCCGCTCGCGGCCGGCGAGAGGGCGGCGAGCCGGTAGGCCTCGCCGACGTCGTCGCCGTGCACCGCCTGCAGCACAAGCCGCGACGGCAGTGGCAGCACCGGGATCAGGCCGGGGCGCAGGAGGCGGGCGGGGACGAGCGGGCCACCGAACAGGCGACGCACCTCGGGACCGGCGTCGCGCTTGAAGATCAGTCCCGGGCGCAGACGAACGACGCGCATCTCCGGCGTGACGGCGTCGATCTCGTCGAGCGCTCGCTCGGCCACGGCCTTGTGCCGCGAGTAGAACGAGCTCGGCACGCCGTCGCGCGGCCATGACTCGTCGACGGCGCAGTCCTTCGGGCCGGGCGAGTAGACGCCGACCGATGACGCGTGGACGAGCCTGCCGACGCCCGCCGCGGCCGCAGCCTCGAACACGCGCCGCGAGCCGTGCACGTTGACGCGCTCGAGCGCGGCGCCGTCTCGGCTGGGCTGGATCAGCCACGCGAGGTGGATGACCACGTCGGCGCCCGCGAACAGAGGGCCAAGATCGTCGCGCGAGACATCGGCCGTGACCCACTCGGTGCGCAGCGGGGTCCACGAAGGCATCCGGCGGGCGACGCCCACGATCTGCTCGACCCGGGCATCGCGGCCGAGCGCTTCGAGCACGCTGGTTCCGACGTTGCCGGTGGCTCCGGTGACGACGATGCGCATGACCAAGCCCTTCCCGACGGGCGAAGGCGGAAACGCGCGGCCGCGCGCCAAGGTCGCGAGCAGGCTTTCCGACCAGACGTGCCTACGGTAACCGCGGTGACCGCCTGAGCATCACTGCGCGCCGGTGCTGGAAGACGAGGCATGTGTCTCTGATCGACCGTCACCTCCAGCGCCGGCATCTTGACGGCGACCGGTCCGCGCGTGACCAGCTCGTCGAGCGGCACCTGCCACTTGCCCGGGCGCTCGCCCTCCGGTATCGCGACAGGGGGGAACCGATGGCCGACCTCACACAGGTCGCCTTCATCGGGCTCCTGGCCGCGATCGACCGCTGGGATCCCGACCGGGGCAACGCGTTCTCGAGCTTCGCCGTGCCGACCATCCTTGGGGAGCTCCGCCGTTACTTCCGCGACAAGACGTGGATGGTCAAGACGCCGCGGGACGTACAGGAGCTCTGGCTCGACGTCGCCCGAGCCCGCGACGAGCTGTGGCAGCTCGGGCACCCGCCGACCGCGGCTGATGTCGCGCGACATCTCGACGTCAGCGTGGAGCGCGTCAATGACGCGCTGGTCGCGGGTACGGCGCGCGCCGTCACGTCCCTCGACGAGCCCCTGTCTTCCGATCACGACGGCGGCTCGACGGGGCTGGACCTGATCGCCGACACGCGCGACGACTTCGCCGCCGCGGACACGACGGTCACATTCGAGCAGCTCAGCGACGCGCTCGATCCGCGTGCCCGCGAGGTCCTTCGGCTGCGCTACCGCGAGGACCTGCTCCAGTGGCAGATCGGCGACCGGATCGGCTGCTCGCAGATGCACGTCTCGCGCATCCTGCGCGAGTCGATCGCCGCTCTGCACGACCACGTCGAAGGTTTCCCCGAAGGAACTCCGGGGAGCGTCTTACTGAACGAAGAAAGCAAGGAAAGGAACCCCAATGCCGTGGGATGACCTCAAGCCGCGCACGTTCGCCGCATTCGACAAGGATCTGGACGGCATCTCCCGCCAGACCATGGAGGACCACTACAAGCTGTACGAGGGCTACGCCAAGAAGGCGAACGAGTGCCGCAAGATCCTCAACGAATTCGACTACGCCGAGATCGAGGGCAACCAGGTCTACTCACCGCTGCGCGCGGTGTCGGTGGACTACACGTTCGCCCTGCTCGGCTACAAGAACCACGACCTGTACTTCGGCCACCTCGGCGGTGACGGCGGCGAGCCGGACGGCCGCTTCGCCGAGCTGATCGACAGCGAGTTCAACGGCGTGGACAAGTGGCTCGACGCCCTCAAGAAGAGCGCTTCGGCCGCCCGGGGATGGGTGATGGTCGGCTACGACCTCAACGACGGCTCGCTGTTCAACTACCTGATGGACACGCAGAACCTGTGGGCCGTCTACAACATGGTCCCGGTGCTCGCGCTCGACGTCTACGAGCACGCGTACGTGCGCGACTTCGGCGCCACGCCGGACGGGCGCAAGCAGTACGTCGAGGCGTTCCTGCGGAACGTCAACTGGGACCACGTGAATCGCCAGCTGGCCCAGGCCGAGGCCGCCAAGCAGGGCGCCGACGCCACCGGGCTGCAGGAGCCGGCGGTCGCCGGTCGCTGAGCTGGGTCACCCTCCGGCGGCGGCCGTCCCCGCAGCCGCCGCTCGTCAGAGCTCGCGTCTCATACGGTCGCGCTGCGGCGCGACCGTGTGGCGCGGGTTGCGTGCCGACGCGAATCCGGCCTTGTAGACGCTCCAGCGGGTGAGCAGAGCGGCGCAGTTGAGCAGCAGACCGCCGGCAACGGCGGCGGCGCGTGAGCGCCGGCCGGCCACGGCGACGATCGTCCCACCGGCCGCGAACGCCACGCGAGCGCTCACGTTGAAGCGCCGCTCATAGGCGTCCGACAGCTCGCCGAGGCCGCGCTCCATCGCCTTCGTCGCCACGATCTCCGCCGCCGCGCCCGCGACCGCGAGCCGGCGCGCGGGGCCGGCGGCGTCCGGTGGCGTCAGCGCCGTCAGTGTGCCGCCGGCGCTCGCCGCCGCGCCGCTGACGAACACGAACGGAAGGATGCGACGCGACTCGTGCCAGACCGGCACGGCCGTGTTGGCGACGAGCGCCGCGGTGTACGACGCGAGCGGCAGACCCAGACCGGCGGCGACCGTGCGCGCGAGGCGGCCGCCGGGGAGCCGGCCACCCACGGCGTGATCGGCCGCGCCCGCCGAGATCGTCGCGCCGAACCCGGCAAGGACCCACGATCCGACGCTCATCGGTGATGTGACCTTGAACATCCGCAGCATGTGCAGGAACCGCTCGGGCCGTCCGAGGTCGGAGATGAGCAGCACCGGGCTGATGGTCGCGCCCGCCGCGGCCACGAACGACGCCCGCCGGGCGAGCGCGTCGTTCCCGGTTGTCTCGGCGAGCCGCGACAACCCGGCAGCGGTTCCGGCGAGGCCGCCGACGTAGAAGTACACGGGAATCTCCCACGTCCAGACCGGCGCCTTGATGACCGGCCGGTCGCTCATCGCCGCCCGCCGAGCACCGCGATCCCGATCCCGATCCCGAGTGCGAGCGCTGCCGCACCGGTCGCCTTCCAGGTCTCACGGAGGTCGCGCGTCGTCGTCTTCGGATCGGGCGGCAGGCTGTAGACCTCGGGCTCGTCGAGCAGCAGGAAGAACGCCCCGAACCCAGCGACGCCGTCGTCGGGATCCGCGCCGTACAGCTGAGCCGACTCGGCACCCGCGTGATGCAGGACCTCGAGCCGCGCTGTCGCGCGCTCGCGCAGATCGTCGAGCTCGCCGAACTGGATCGAGTCGGTCGGGCACGCCTTTGCGCACGCCGGCTCCATGTCGTCCTTGAGGCGGTCGTAACAGAGGGTGCACTTCCACACGCGCCCGTCGTCCTCGCGCCGGTCGAGCACCCCGAACGGGCACGCCGGCACGCAGTAGCCGCAGCCGTTGCAGATGTCCGGCTGCACCACGACGGTGTCGAACTCGGTGCGGAACAGCGCGCCGGTCGGGCACACCTCCAGGCACGCCGCCTCCGTGCAGTGCTTGCACACGTCGGAGGCCATGAGCCAGCGCATGCCATCGCCGTCCTGGTACGTCTGCAGCCCCCATTCCGCGGCCGCCTGCTGCCGGATCGCGCTGGCGACCAGCGACTCGCCGGGGTCGAGCGGCTTGCGCTGCTCGATGAACGCGACGTGCCGCCAGGTGTTGGCGCCGAGGTCGACGGTGTTGTCGTAGGAGTCGCCGGTGAAGCCCTGGTTCGACGTCGGGACGTGATTCCACTCCTTGCAGGCGACCTCGCAGGCCTTGCAGCCGATGCACACGGACGTGTCGGTGAAGAAGCCTTTGCGGGCGTGTTCGCTCATCCGCCCGTGTGCCGCCTTCCGTGGACGACGCCCGACCGGCGGCGGTACTCGTCGACGAACGCCGTGAGCGCGCGGCCGCGCGGGCGGCGGCCCGGAATGACGTCGCAGGTGAGCACCTTGTACTCGCTGATGTGCACGTTGTTGTCGAGCACCACCGACACGAGCTCGTTGGCGGAGTCGCCCGTGACGAGGCCGCCGCGACCCCAGTGGTAGGGGAGGCCGACCTGGTGCACGACCCGCCCGCGGACCGTGAGCGGTCGCAGGCGGTCGGTCACCATCACGCGCGCTTCGATGGCGGTGCGCGTCGTGACCACCGTCGCCCAGCCCGTGTGCTCGAGCCCGCGCTCGGCGGCGAGCTCGGGGCTGACCTCGACGAACGGCTCGGGCTGCAGCTCGGAGAGGTACGGCACGCTCCGCGACATGCCGCCGGCGGTGTGATGCTCGGTCAAGCGGTACGTCGTGAGCACGAACGGATACACGTGCGAGCCCGGCGGGTTGTAGGGGTTCTCCGGGCGGTCGAACTCCTGCCGCGTCGGGTTGGCGCGCACCGAGTACAGCGCGTTGTCGACCGGCGATTCGTGCGGCTCATAGTGTGTGGGCAGCGGACCGTCGACGAGGCCGCTGGGCGCCCAGATCCAGCCAAGCCCGTCCGGATGCGCGATGAAGGGCGTCGATCCGCGCAAGGCGTCCATCGCCTCCGCGCCCTCCGGCGGATCGTAATCCGGCGGCCGGTCCGGCACGAAATCCGGGTGGTCGCCGAGCCCGTTCCACTCGCGCTTGTCCGCCTCCCACCACACGTATCGCTTGCGCTCGGACCAGGGATTGCCGTCCTCATCGGCGGAGGCGCGGTTGTAGAGGATGCGCGTGTTCGCCGGCCACGACCAGGCCCACTCGGAAGCGATCCAGTTCTGCTCGGAGCCCGGCTTGCGGCGCGCGGTCTGGTTGACGCCGTCGGCGTAGATCCCCGCGTGCAGCCACGATCCGCACGACGTCGATCCGTCGTCCGCGAGCTCCTGGTACTTGGAGATGAAGGTGCCGTCGGCGTCGCGTCCGTTGATCTCCTGGAGCACGGCCTCGGCGTCGGGCTCGCGGTGCGGGCCGACGAGCGGGTAGTCCCAGGTCAGATGCCGCAGCGGGAGATCGCGCGGCTCCTCAGAGGAGGCGAGCCGCTCGCGGACGCGGCGGCCGAGCTCGTAGGCGAACCACAGCTCCGAGCGGCAGTCCTCAGGCGGCTCGACCGCCTTGTGGTGCCACTGCAGGAGCCGCTGTGTGTTGGTGAACGTGCCGTCCTTCTCCGTGTGTGCGGCCGCGGGCAGGAAGAAGACCTCGGTGCCGATCTCCTCGGTTTTGAGCTCGCCGGTCTCGAGCTCTTTCGAGTCGCGCCAGAACGTGGCGGACTCGATCTCGACCATGTCGCGTACGACGAGCCAGTCGAGGCTCGAGAGGGCCTTGACGTGCAGACCCGAATTGGCGTTGCCGACGACGGGGTTCTGGCCGACGATGAAGTACCCCTTCGTCTTTCCCTCGAGCATCGAGACCATCATCGGATAGACCGAGTGGTCGCCGTCGATCGTCGGCAGATACCCGATGCAGTAGTCGTTGTCGGCGGTGGCATGCTCGCCCCACCACGCCTTCAGCAGCGACGTCATGTACGAGCGCAGCTCACCCCAGACGCCGGTCGTCGGCGCGGTCTTCTCAACGAACTCGTCGAGCGAGTCCCCGGTTACCGGATGCGGCATCGGGATGTAGCTCGGCAGGATGTCGTACAGCGTGGGGATGTCTGTCGAGCCCTGGATGTTCGCGTGGCCGCGCAGCGCGAGGATGCCGCCGCCCGGGCGCCCGATGTTCCCCAGCAGCAGCTGGATGATCGACGCGGCGCGGATGTTCTGCACCCCGTGGCTGTGCTGTGTCCAGCCGACCGCGTAGCAGATCGCCGAGGTGCGCTCGCGACCGGAGTTCGAACACAGCGCCTCGGCCACCGCCAGGAACCGCTCCGGCGGCACGCCGCAGATCTCCGCGACCATCTCCGGCGTGTAGCGCGCGTAGTGGTGTCGCAGCACCTGGTACACGCAACGTGGGTGCTCGAGCGTGAGGTCCTGCTCGGGCGGCTTACCGTGCTCGAGGTCCATGCCGTGCGCGCCGTGCGCCTGGTCGCCCGACACGTCGCCGGATTGCTCGCTCTTGCCCGCGGTCAGCTCACCCTCGACGCCCGCGTAGTTCCAGCTGTCGACCTCGTACAGCTCGTCCTCGGGATCGAAGCCCGAGAACAGACCGTCAAGCTCCTCCGGGGTCTGCAGGTCGTCCTTGAGGATCACCGAGGCGTTCGTGAAGTGCGTGACGTACTCCCGGAACGCACGGTCGTTCTCGACGATGTAGCGGATGATCCCACCGAGGAAGGCGATGTCGGTGCCCGCGCGGATCGGCACGTGCAGATCGGCCATCGCGCTCGTGCGCGTGAAGCGCGGGTCGACGTGGATCACCTTGGCGCCGCGCTCCTTGGCCTCGATCACCCACTGGAAACCGACCGGGTGCTGCTCGGCCATGTTCGAGCCCATGATCAGGATGCAGTCGGAGTTCTGCAGGTCCTGCTGGAACGTGGTGGCGCCTCCGCGCCCGAACGAGGTCCCCAGACCGGGGACGGTCGAGGAGTGTCATATGCGGGCCTGGTTCTCCACCGACACCGCGCCGGCCGCGGTGAAGAACTTCTTCAGCAGGTAGTTCTCCTCGGTGTCGAGGGTCGCGCCGCCGAGGAAGCCGAACCCGAGCGTGCGCCGGTACGGCTTGCCGTCCTCCGTGCGCACGTCCTGCCACGTCGCGTCGCGGGTGGCGACGACGCGGTCCGCGATCATGTCCATGGCGGTGTCGAGGTCGAGCGATTCCCACTCGCGCGCATGCGGGCGCCGGTACTTGACCCGGTACTCGCGCTGCGGGCCGTTCACGAGCTGCTCGGACGCCGAGCCCTTGGGGCAGAGCCGGCCGCGCGAGATCGGCGAGTCGGGGTCGCCCTCGATCTGGATGACGCGCTCGTCCTTGACGTAGACGTTCTGTCCGCAGCCGACCGCGCAGTACGGGCACACCGACTTGACGACCCGGTCGGCGGTCGCGGTCCGCGGCCTCAGCGTCTCCGAGCGCTGCGACCGCGCGGCCGAGCCGAGCCCGAGCGGGTCGTCACGGAGCTGGCGCAGGAGCGGGAAGCGCACGTATCCATCGTTAGCCCCGGCGCCCGGTACGAAAACCGGTACGTCACCGGGGTGACCGTACGGCTAGCGCGTGCCCAGCCCGACGCGCGCCGTCACGCCGTCGAACAGCGAGCCGAAGAGGTCGGCGATGCGGTTGAGGACGCGGCGGACCGGCGCGGCGTACAGCACCAGCGCGCAGAACGCGCCGAGCGCGGCGCCGCCAAGCACGTCGCTCGGGTAGTGCACGCCGATCGCGACGCGCCCGATCGCGAGCACGGTGGCGAACGCGAGTGCGACAGCGCCCCAGCGCCGATCGCGCAGCATGATCGCGACGGCGATCGCGAACGCCGCGGTCGCGTGGTCGCTCGGGAAGCTGGGGTCGGCCACGTGCGGGGTGAACACGTGCACGCCGGACGGGTCGGCGACGAACGGGCGCGGCCGGTTGACCGCATGCGAGATGAGCTGCGCGAGGAAGAGCGCGAGCCCGGCGCTGAGGCCGGCCGCGACCACCGCCCGCCGGGCGCCGCGACGAGCCGGGCCGCGCACCAGCGAGAACGCGACGAGCAGCGCCCCGAGGAACAGCACCTCGGCCGCGTTGACGTAGGCGAGGACCGTGTCCTCGACGGCGTCGTGGTGGAAGAAGAACCCGTTGAGTGCGTGCAGGATGGCGTTGTCCACGTTCACAGGATGGCAACACCACGCGCACGCGGACCCCGCCGATGGCCTAGGTCTGGCGGCGCATCCGGACGAGCGCCCGCGGGCTGTCCGCGATCAGTCCGCGCTCGCGCAAGCGGCGCACGCCCTGATCGGTGGCCGAGAACCGTGCGAGCGTGCCGCGGTCCGGCTCGAGCGTCAGCCGGAACGAGCGCGACTCGAGCGCGTGGCGCTGCCCGTCGAGCTCGATGTCGAATCCGCCGTAGCTCGGCTGCACCTCGACCGTCAGGACCGACTCGGCCGGGACGACGAGAGGCGCCGCGCTGCCGCCGTGCATCGCGATCGGCGTGCACACGAACGCTGCCGTGCGGAGGGTCAACAGCGGGCCGCCGGCGGCCATCGTGTAGCCGCTCGAGCCGAGCGGGGTGGCCACGATCACCCCGTCTCCGGCCAGCCGGACGTATGGTTCGCCGTCGAGGGCGACCTCGGCGACCAGCTGCCCGGAGCCGCGGCGGACGAGCACGACGTCGTTGAGCGCGATCGCGCGCTTGCCCTCCGGGGTGCTGACGGCGAGGGCCGGCACGGTGCACCGCGCCCAGTCGCCGGACCGCACGCGGTCGAGGGCGTCGCTGAGCTCGGCGGCCGTGACGGCGCTGAGCGCGCCGACGCTCCCGCACGCGACGGCGAGCACCGGCGCGCGGACGGGCTCAGCGGCGCGCAGCGCGGTGAGCGCGGTGCCGTCGCCGCCGAGCGCGACGACGAGGTCGCTCGGCACCGCCTCGGCAAGCGGGAACACCCGCCGCTCGGACGCCACGATCTGGACCACGTCCACGTGATGGCGGCCGGCCCAGGCGCCGAGCGTCTCGATCGCCCCGTCGAGCGGGCGGCTGGGGTGGACGGCCACCGCAATGCGGCTCGGGAACACGGCGTGACCATAGGCGACTCAGCGCTGGAAGCGCGCGGACGCGACACGCAGCGCATCGGGCGCGCGCACGAACAGCATCAAGACGGCACCGGCGGCGAGCGAGCCCGCCAGCAGCAGGAACGAGGCGCTCGTCCCGCCGGTGAGATCGTCGAGCCAGCCGACGAAGTAGCTGCCGGCGAACGCGCCGAGCGCGAGCCACGGCCACACGAACACGACGCGCGTGCCGGAGCGGTCGGACGCGCGGCTGTTGAGGTACATCAGGATCGCGGCGAGCGCGTACGGCGCGGCGGAGATCAGGCCGGTGTCGCCGATCCCGGCGCCCGAGCCGGCCTTGACGATCGACGGCAGCCAGAAGACGAAGCCATAGACCCCGACGCTCCAGAGGAAGTACTGCAGCGACAGGAGCACGACGTTGTGCGAGCGCAGGGCCTCCCGGTAGCCGCGCGTGCGCGGGAGCGACCGCTGCTCCTCCTCGAGCGTGCGCTCGACGGCGTCCTTCTCGGCGGGGTCCAGCCACGCTGCCTCGCGCGGGTGGTCGCTGACGAGCGCGCGGAACACGAACGCCCACGCGATCGCGATCGAGTAGTTCGTGCGGTCGAGGTAGGCGAGGCTGTACGTCACGAACACGATCGGCAGCACTCGTCGCCACCGCTGCCGGCCGAGCTCGGCCTCCGGAACTCGCAGCTTCGCTGGTGCTGTCGGTGTGACGGACACGATCTCCTCCCAAGCGATCGGGTGCGTCAAGGCCTACGTGGTGTTCGCGGGCGGCGATCGGCGCGTCAGCCGCCGTTGCTCGCCGCTTGGGTCGGCTGCGTCCCGAGCGTGACCATGAGGTGCTCGGTCTTGGAGCCGCGCCGGACGGTGAGCTGGACCTGATCGCCCGGCTGGTGGGTGGCGATCGCGGCGACGAGATCGGTGGAGCTGGCGACCGACGTGCCGTCGAACGCGGTCACGACGTCGCCGGCGCGCAGACCGCCGCCCGCCGCAGGCCCGCCCGCGGCGACGCTCGACACGGCGGCGCCGGTCGTCCCCGAGGAGCCGTCGGCGGTGGAGACGCCGAGGTACGCGTGCTTGACCTGGCCGCCCGACTCGAGCGTCTTCAGCGACGACTTGACGAGGTCGATCGGCACCGCGAAGCCGACGCCCGAGCTCTGCTCCGAGCTGCCGTCGGTGGCGATCTGGTCGACGATCCCGATGACGTTCCCGTTCGCGTCGAGCACAGGGCCGCCGAAGTTGCCGGGGTTGACGGCGGCGTCGGTCTGGATCGCGTGGGCGACCGTGAAGCCGTTCGGCGCCTGAATCGTCCGGTCGACTCCCGAGACGATGCCGGTGCTGAGGCTGCGGGCGTAGCCGAACGGGTCGCCGATCGCCGCGACCTGCGTGCCGACGTCGATCGCGGACGAGCTGCCGAGCGGCAGCGGATGCAGCGTCAGGCCCGAGGCGTCGATCTTGAGGACGGCGATGTCCGTGGCGTCGTCCTTGCCGAGCACGGTGGCGGTGCGCGTCGTGCCGTCCTGGAGCTTGACGGAGATCGAGCTCGCGCCGTCGACGACGTGCGCGGCGGTGACGATGTGCCCGCTCGTGTCGACGACGAAGCCGGTGCCGGTGGCGGTTGACCCCGACTGTTGCGGAGCGCCGCCGAACGGTGTCGTCGAAGCACCAGCACACCCGCGCTCGTGGCGCCGCCGAGCAACGCGGCGGTGACGAGCAGGGCGGCAAGCGGCCCGGTCCGCCGCCGCGGTGTCTGCGGCGGCGGAGGCGACCACTGCTCAGGGGGAGGAGTCAGGAGCGAGGAGGTCATGCGTCCAGCGTGGCCCGCGATTGCGAGCGCCGGCTGGGGAGAGCCTTGGAGCTTCCTGTGCCTCGAAGCCCTCAGGCGCCGCTGGCGGCGCCTGCGTGCGCGATGTCCTTGTTCTCGGGAACGAACTTGCTCGCCGTGAAGGTCGCGCCCTGCGGATCGCTGATCACGGTCATGCGCACCCACGGCGCGTCGAACGGCGGGACGATCACCCAGCCGCCGAGCTTGTCGGCGCGCTTGGCGATCTCGTCCGCGTCTTCGACGCCGAACGTCACGCCCCAGTGCGGCGGCTGGTCGTCGTCGGCGGCGACGCTCGCGACCACTTCCTCGAAGCGGTCCGGCGCGCCCATCGCCTTCATGTTCTCGCGCATCCCGGGCGTGCGCTGCTCGAGGAAGTCGCCGTACGGCGGCAGCGCCCACGCGAGGTTGCCGTCACCGATGTCGATCGCCTCCCAGCCGAACACGGCGCCGTAGAACGCCCGCGCGGCTTCGAGGTCGTGGGTGTAGAGGTTGTTGAAGTTCAGCGAGCCGGGCTCGTTGACGATCCCTGCGCCGCGGTGCTCCTTCGCCTGCCAGACGTTGAACGTCGTGCCCTCGGTGTCGGCGAACACGGCGGTCCGTCCGGAGTCGCCGATGTCGCCGGGCTCCATGATCACCGTGCCGCCGGCGTCGCGGACCTTGGCGGCGGTCTCGTCGGCGTCGGTCACCCAGACGTACGTGTTCCAGTCCGCCGACGGGGAAGCGCCCGGCGGCAGCCCACTGATCCCGCCGACGTCCAGGCCGCGCAGCCGGGCGATGTAGTACAGCGGCGCGCCTTCCGGCGACACGTTCTCGACCTCCCACCCGAACAGCTCGCTGTAGAACGCGGCGGCGGAGTCGGGGTCGGGCTGTGTCGCGGAGATCCAGCAGGGCACTCCGGGGATGTAGCGGGCCTCGCTCAAGGGGAGCTCCATTCGTCGGGGAGGCGGTCGCGAGGCAAGCTACGGCCAATTTAGGTCAGGATCTGGCCTCGATTATCAAGACGATGCGAACCGTATGGGCGACACCTCGAGCCGGCTCCTGAACCTCCTTTCGCTGCTGCAGGCGCGGCGCGACTGGCCGGGCGCGACGCTGGCCGAACGCCTCGAGGTCTCGCCGCGCACGATCCGGCGCGACATCGGCCGGCTGCGCGCGCTCGGCTACCCGGTGGAATCGATCACCGGTCCGGCCGGCGGCTATACGTTGAGCGCCGGCGCCGCGATGCCGCCGCTGCTGCTCGACGAGGACGAGGCGATCGCCATCGCGGTCGGCCTGCGCACCGCCGCGCGGGCGTCGGTCGCCGGCATCGAGGAGACGTCCGTGCGCGCCCTGGTCAAGCTCGAGCAGGTGCTCCCGACGCACCTGCGCCGCCGTGTCGAGGCGCTCGGGTCGGCAACGATCGTGGCAGGCGCCGGCGGGCCAACCGTCGACCCGGAGCACCTGACGACGCTCGCCGCCGCGTGCCGCGACAGCGAGTGCGTGCGCTTCGACTACCGCAGCCGTGACGGCACGCCGACGCGCCGCGACGTCGAGCCGCACTCGCTCGTCAACCTCGGGCGACGCTGGTACCTCGTCGGCTGGGATCGCGGCCGTGAGGGCTGGCGGACGTTCCGCGTCGACCGTCTCCGCCGCCCTGCGGCAACCGGCGCGCGGTTCACCGCGCGCCGGCTCCCGACCGACGACGCGGCCGCCTACGTTCAGCGCAGCATCGCCGGCGCGTGGAGCCGGTACGAGGCGCACGTCACGGTCCACGCGCCGGCCGCGGTGGTCGCGCGCCGGCTGCCGTTCGACACGGGTGCGATAGAGCCGATCGACGAGCACCGCTGCACCTACCGCGGCAGCGAGGAGAACCTCGAGTGGCTGGCGATCCGCATCGCGATGCTCGGCGCCGAGGTCGAGGTCCACGAGCCGCCGGAGCTCGTTGAGGCGTTGCAGCAGCTCGCCGGCCGCCTGGCGCGTGCGGCTCAGACCGGCGGCGTGCCGTAGGTGTGGAAGCTCTCCACGGTCTGCACACCCCAGGCCTGGCCCTTGGCCCGCTCCGCCTCGGTCCACACGACGCAGGGCTCGTCGGGCGCGTACACGAAGCGCCCGCCGGTGGTGACCTCGATCCGGTTGCCGCCCGGCTCGATCCCGTACAGGAAGAAGCCCTGCGCGATCGCGTGCTTGGACGGCGCGGCTTCGATCTCGATCCCGGCGTCGAGCCAGATGTCGGCGGCGCGCAGGCACTCCTCGCGCGTGTCGACCCAGAACGCGAGGTGGTGCAGGCGGCCGCGGGCGCCGTGCGCGTCGCGCGTGTAGATGAGCTCGTGCGCGGCGATCGACGCGCTCATCCACGCGCCTGCCTCGCTGCCGTCGTCGAGCTCGATCCGCTCGTACAGCCGGTAGCCGAGCGTGTCGACGCAGAAGTCCCGGCTCGCGCGGACGTCGGCGGCGAGCACGTTGACGTGGTCGAGCCGCTTGACCGCGCAGCCGCGGCCGGTGTAGCGGCCGGGGACGTTCTTGAGCGCCGGCGTCAGCTGGGGCGGCGGGTCGTAGCGCCCGCACTCGTAGTAGAGCTCGAAGCGGTGGCCGTCCGGATCGCGGAAGCGGTACGACGGCCCGTGGCCGCGGTCGCCGTCGACCCAGCCCTCGCCGAGTCCGGTCGCCTCGACCGCGGCGACGCGCCGTGCGAGCGCCTCCGGGCTCCATGCGCGCAGGCCCAGGACGCCCATCCCGGAGGTGTCCGACGCGATCAGCTTCAGCGACCACGGCTGGTAGTCGCCCCAGCCGCGCAGGTACGTCGCCGCGCCCTCCTCGTGCTCGATCTCCATGCCCATGACGTCGACGAAGAAGCGCAGGCTCTCCTCGCCGGTGGGCGTGAACAGCTCGACCGGCCCGAGGTGGGCGATGTCGTTCATCGGCCCTCGACGACCGCGTTGAGCCCGTCGAGGTAGTAGGACAGCGCGCCCTCGTGGAGCTTCTCGCGCTTGTGGGCCTCCTTCTCCTCGCGCGCGCGGGAGGCCTCCAGCACCTGTTGTGCCCGCTCGGCGGCGACGACGGTCGCGCCGTCGGCGTCGAGCACCACGAAGTCGCCGGGCCGGACCTCGGCTCCCCCGACGGTCACCGCCACATCGAGCTCGCCCACGACCTCCTTCGTGGCGCCGCGCGAGCGGATCCAGCGCGTCCAGACCGGGAGCCGCATGCCGACGAGATCCTCCTTGTCGCGGACGGCGGCATCCACGAGCACGGCGACGGCGCCGCGGACCTTCGCCTGGGTGGCGAGCAGGTCGCCGAACAGGGCGACGGGGGCCGGCTCGGGCATCGTCAGCACGAGCACCTCGCCGGGCGCCAGGTGCTCCATCGCCGCATGCACCATCAGATTGTCGCCCTGGCCGCAGCGGACCGTGCGGGCCGGCCCGCAGACGCGCGAGCCGGGGATGGTCTGGCGCAGGTCGGCGTCGACGAGACCCTCGCGCCCCGACGCCTCGTAGACGGTCGCGGCGCCCAGTCGCGCAAGCTCGCGGGCGATGTCCGTGCTCATAGTTCGTCCACCACCTGGGGGAGTACGCGCTGGAACGACTCGCCGTAGCGCACGTCGGCGTTGCCGGAGGCGCGGCGGGCGTGGTTGCCGCGCTGCTCGCCGCGCTGCGCGTAGTAGGTCTGTAGGTACTGCTGCGCCTTCATCTCGGCCATCGCCGCGACCTTCTGCTCCCACACTGACGTGATGTCGACGTGCACGGTCGGGGTGAAGTTGCACAGCTCCGGCTGGTGGGGCTCGAACAGGAACAGCTGCGGCGGCGTGATCGTGGGGAAGGCGCTGGAGACACCGGCGCCGGCGGCGAGGCCGCGCGCGCGGTCGACGGCGGTGTGGGCGACCGGGTGGTCGGGGTTGAAGGGGTCCGTGTCGGTGTGCGTGATCAGGACGTCGGGACCGAAGGCGCGGATCGCGTCGGCGATCTCGAGCAGCGCGTCGCCGTCGATCTGCAGCGGGTAGTCGCCGAGCTCCAGGCAGCGGAACGAGGCGCCGAGGTGGCCGGCCGCCGCCTCGGCCTCGGCGTGGCGCAGCTGCTTCACGTTCTCGATCGTCTGGCCCTCCTGCTTCCACAGCTCGCCGGACTCGCCGCGCTCGCCGTATGAGAGCGCGATGACCTCGGCCTCGCCGCCGGCGGCGACGGCCTTGGCGACCGCGCCGCCCGCGCGCCACACGAAGTCGGCCGAGTGCGCGCCGATGACCTGCACGCGCCGGCGATGTTCGCGCAGCGAACTCGCAAGGCCATGCTTGCTTGGCCCGCCATGCTTGCTTGGCCCGCTCACGTCACGCCCGCCACGCGGCGCGTGTTCTCGACGGCCATGGTCCGGACCTCCTCGTCGCTGAAGCCGGCGGCGAGGAAGCGGTCGGCCATCAGGGCCAGCCCATCCTCGACCGGCGGGTTGAATCGCTGCCCGAGGTCGCTGCCCCAGACCGTCTGGTGCGCGCCGACCGCGCGCGTCGCGGTGAAGAAGTCGTCCCAGCTGCACTTGCCCGTGTACGCGGTCGTGAACGCGCGCTCCATCAGCGCGCCGCGCTCGGCCAGCGCCTGCTGGTCCCGCGGGCTGACGCGCTGCGACGGAAACTCCGGGTGGGTGACGACAATCGTGTTGACATTCGCGTCGACAGCGGCGTCGACGACGGTGAAGATCTCGTCCCGCGACAGGTGACCGGTCGCGAGCACGAGGTCGTGGCGGGCGATCACCTCGAGCACCTCGACGAGCGCCGGCAACGGTGCGCCGCCGGCGTCGCGCACCGGCACCGCTTGGGGGTGCACGCCGGCCGCGCGGAGCTCGAGCTCGAAGCGCACCCAGACCGGGACGTTGCCGTCGGGGTCGGCCTCTTCGACCTCGTCGATCTCGTTCTCGGAGCTGACCGTGGGGAGCCAGACGATCCGCGCGCCGCCGCGGGCTGCGACCTCGACGGCAGTCGCGTTCAGGCCGCCGACCGAGTGGTTGAGCGTGATCGTCCCGAGCGCCGTCACGCCGGGCACCGCGGCCGTGACGACCGCGGCGCGCTCGACGGTCGGCGCGTAGTGCGACTTGAGCCCGAAGCCGGCGAGGCCGAGGTCGAGGCAGCGGTGGGCGAGCTCGAGGTCGGTGATCCGGCGCGGCGCGAAGTCCGGGGCGACGTGCACATGCGGGTCGAACGCGCCGCGCACCAGGTCACGCGCGCGATCCGACGGCACTGGATGATCAGCGGGCACCGCAACCGAACGCTAACAGGATTGTCAACAATCTTGTTGGTACTGTCCCGCGACGTGAGCGAGCCCGACGCCTATTCCGCTCTCCATACGGCCATCGTCACAGGCGAGATCTCACCGGGTGAGCGGCTGATCGAGGAGGAGCTCGCCGAACGGCTCGGGCTCAGTCGCGGAGCAGTGCGCGCGGCGATCCTGCGGCTCGACCACGAGGGACTGGTCGTCCGCGAGCGCAACCGCGGCGCGCGCGTGCGGCGGTTCACGCCGGCCGAGGCGGTCGAGATCCTCGAGGCGCGGGCCGCGCTCGAGTCGCTCGCCGCGGGCTACGCGGCGCTCCGCCGCAATGACGACGACATCCGCGAGCTGCGCGGACTCGTCGCCGACATGGCACGCATGCTCGACCACGGGGAGCTGCTCTCGATCTCCGAGCGCAACGCCGTCCTGCACCGCCGTATCCTCGAGATCTCCGGCCACACGGTCGCCCGCGACATCTGCTCGCGGCTGCACTCGCAGATGGTCCGCTACCAGTTCCGCACGGTGCTCGCGCCCGGCCGCCCGCCGCGGTCGCTCGCGGAGCACAACCGGATCGTGTCCGCGATCGCCGCCGGCGACCGCAGCGGCGCCGAGCGGGCGATGCACGACCACCTGTCGAACGTCGCGTTCGCGCTCGGAGACGTCGCCGAGGCCGGCGCGATCTAGTGCGACCCGTGAGCGTCGACCACCGCGTCGAGCGGTTGCGCGTCCAGGCCGCCCGGGCCGGCCTCGACGCCGTGCTCGTCACCAGCCCGCCGTCGATCTTCTACCTGACCGGGCTCGACGCCGAGCCGCTCGAGCGCTTGTACGCGGTCGCGGTGACGGCGACCGGCGGCGCGCTGATCGTCCCCGCGCTCGACCGCGAGGGTGGCGAGAAGGCGCCGACCGGCCTCGACGTCGTCGACTACCAGGCCTCCTCGGACGGGTTCCCCGAGCTGGGCGGCGTGCTCGGCGGCGCGCGCGCGATCGGCGTCGAGGAGGACCACCTGCAGTTCGCCCGGGCCCGCAGGCTGCAGGCGTCCGGCAGCGAGCTGCGCGACGCGGGTGCGCTCGTGATGAGCCTGCGCGAGCGCAAGGACGCCGCGGAGCTCGACGCGATCCGGCGCGCCTGCACGGTCGTCGCGGACGCGATGGAGCGGATGTTCGCCGGCTTGCGCGTGGGCGACGTCGAGCGCGAGGTCAACGCCCGCATCGCGTTCGAGCTGGCGAGCGCCGGCGCCACCGAGTGCCACCCGCTGATCCTGTTCGGGCCCAATTCCTCGTTGCCGCACGGCACGCCCGGCGGGCGCGAGCTGGCGCCCGGTGACGTCGTCTGCGCCGACGTCTCCGCACGCATCGGCGGCTACTGGGCCGACCTCACGCGCTGCGCCAGCGCCGGCCCGGCGTCCGACTGGGCGCAGCGCACGTGGGCCGTCGTGCGCGACGCGCAGGCGGCCGCCACCGCCGCCGCCCGTGCCGGCGCCGCTGCGCAGGATGTCGACGCCGCCCAGCGCGCGATCGTCGAGGCCGCGCCGGACCTCGGCGCCTGCCTGCACGGCGCCGGGCACGCGATGGGGGTCGAGATCCACGAGCCGCCGTTCCTGGTCCCCGGCCGCAACACGCCGCTGGCCGCCGGGCACGTGCTGACGATCGAGCCCGGCCTCTACGCCGAGGGCGTGGGCGGCATCCGGCTCGAGGACGACGTCGCCGTCACCGACGGCGATCCGGTCCTGCTGTCGGACATGCCGCTCGCGCTGCGCGAGATCGCCGCCTGAGAGGTGCCCCTCGGCCACCGACGCCGTCAGGTGACGCGGCCGTACCGCTCCAGGTAGGCGTCGCGCGCCGCCACGAAGCACTCGAGCGGCGCCTTGAGGATGCCGGCGCCGATCTGGCCGACGCCGTTGCGGCCCGCGAGCCCGCCGTCGATCACCGGCAGGATCCCGGTCTCGACGACCTTGAAGACGTCGATCCCGACCGGCGTCCCGCGGTAGCCGAAGTACGGCACGAGGTAGTCGGAGTGCTCGGCGACGGTGATGTCGTACATCGTCTCGTTGACCCGCGCCATCTCCTGCGGCGAACCGCCCTGGTAGGCCTGCAGCGCGAACGCGGCCGCCTGCGCGAAGCCGCCGAGGCCGACCGTCTCCGTGATGCAGCTCTCGCCGCCGATCCACTCGATGTCGGCCGGCGTGTAGGGCTCGAACAGCTTGGCCTCGACGATCGCGTGCGGACCGCGCAGCCACAGGTCCGGGAGCCCGGATACGCGGATCGAGAAGTCGCGGCAGTTGATCGTCATCGCGGTCATGACGCTGGAGTGCTCGACGCCGTGCGCGGCGTCCGCCGTCGCCTTGGCGGCGGCCATCGACAGCCGCAGGAACGAGTAGTCCGACTCGGACAGGAACCCCACGGTGCGGCGCAACGCCGCGCCGTCGAACGCACCCTCGGCGGCCAGGTCGACGAACTGCGGCACGAGCTCCTTGATCAGCAGCGTCGTCGCGGCCGTGTTGCGCGAGTGCAGCTCGTCGCCCATGCGGACCGCGCGCGCCATCAGCGGCTTGAGCGGCAGGCCGCCGGCGCGCCGCACCGCAGCGCCGAGGATCGGCGCGACCGTCTGCTCGAGGAAGCGCAGCCCGCGCGCGACGTCGTCGTCGTACACGCCGTAGTTGAGCCGTCTGCGCGACTCGCCCTCGTAGAGGTTGCAGAACCCCACGTTGCCGTGCCGCTGGTTCTCGACCACGAAGACGGGCATCGATGCCGTGTAGATCCCGGCGACCGAGCCGATGCAGCCGTGCTCGTGGCACGTCGAGACCTCGTATCTCCCCGGCGTCGAGCCGGCGGATCGCGTCGGGCTCGTCGGCGGCGAGGCCCTCATAGATCGCCGCAGCGATGAGCGCGCGGCGCTGGCCGCCCTCGTACCGATCCCACGCGAGCGGCGCGCCCGAGGTGAGGATCGTCGTCGGGGTCATGCCCGGCACCACCTCGCCGGCGGGGCGCAGGTCGACCAGGACCGGCTCGGCCTCGCACATGCGGCGGGCGGCCTCGGCGTTGGCCTGCTCGCGTGCCGTGAGTGTCGGCTCGGATGTGGGGATGCTCATGTTCGTCCTCGTTTCACCACAGGTGCATGTACTGCTCGCGCTCCCACTCCGAGATCACGGTCGAGTAGGTCTCCCATTCGGCCCGCTTGAGCTTCGCGAACGAGGCGTGGAACTCGGGGCCGAACGTCTCGCGCGCCAGGTCGTCGGCCTCGAACGCGTCGACCGCCTCGCCGAGCGTGCGCGGCAGCCGGTGGACGCCGCGGCGGGCGAGCTCGGAGTCCGCCACCGAGTACGTGTCGACGTTCACGGGCTCGCCGGGATCGAGCTCCTCGCGGATGCCCTCGAGGCCGGCCGCGAGCGCGAGGCCCATGACGAGGTAGAAGTTCGACGCCGAGTCGGCGATCCGCAGCTCGGTGCAGCGCCGGTTCATCGGCAGCCGGCACATCAGCGTGCGGTTGTTGTGCCCGTACGCCTGGTAGACGGGTGCCCACGTGATGTGGTCCATGAGGCCGACCGGGAGCAGCCGCTTGTAGGAGTTGACCGTCGGGCAGGCCACCGCGGTGATCGCCCGCGCGTGCCGCAGGACGCCGGCGGTGAAGTGGTAAGCGAGCTGCGAGTAGCCGCGATGGCGGTTGGCCGCTGCTTCCACCCCGGCCTCGAAGCGGTTCTCGCCGGTCTCGAGGTCGGCGAGGCTCATGTTCACGTGCGCGCCCGAGCCGAAGTTGTGGTCGAACGGCTTCGGCATGAAGGTGGCGATGCAGCCGAGCGTGCGTGCGACGTGCTTGGCCATCAGCCGGAAGACGAGCATTCGGTCGGCCATCTCGAGCGCGTCCGTGTAGGTGAACTCGAACTCGTACTGGCCGTCGCCGCCCTCGTGATCGAACGAGTAGACCTCCCAACCGAGCTCGGCCATGTGGTCGACCATCGGCTCCAGGAAGGCGTCGGCCAGCATCGTCGTCTCGACGTCGTAGCCGCGCGTCGGCGCGTTGTAGGCGTCCTCCCGGACCCACGGCTCCCAGCTCCCGTCGACCTTGCGCAGGACGTAGACCTCCGGCTCGATGCCGACGTTGAACCTGTAGCCGAGCTCGGCGGCGGCGGCGAGCTGGCGCTTGAGCACGGCGCGCGAGTCGTGCGAGTACGGCTCGCCGGCGAACCTCAGGTCCGCCGGCGCGATCGCGTACCGGCGGTCCCACGGCAGCACCGTCACGCGCGCGAGGTCGGGGTGCCCGGAGCACTCGTCCTCGTTGGGCCCGAGCGGGCCCATGCCCTCGAGCGCGCCGACCGTGTAGAGCTCGGAGCCGGCGGCCGCCTCCGGCAGGAAGTCGATCGGCACGCACTTGGACTTGGGCACGCCGTGCGCGTCGACGTAGGCGCCGAAGAGGTAGCGGACGCCCTGCTCGCGCAGGCGCTCGCGCACCGCCTCCGGCGCCTCCGTCGTCGTGTCGAGCCGGGGGTTCATAGGGGTCTCCTTCTTCATCCGCTCGTCGCCTGGACGCGCTTGAGCTCGCCGCCTCCGACGGTGAGCAGGACGCCACGCAGCACCCCTTCGCCGTACTCCGAGCCGGCGTTGATCGCCACCGTGCGGCCGATGCGCACCGACCCGCCGGCCTCGTGGATGTGGCCATGCAGGGTCGCCAGCGGCTGGTAGGCCTCGATCGCGGCGCGCACTGCGGTAGAGCCGGCCGGCGCGGTGAGCTGATTGCCCATCGACGTCTTGACGGCGAGGTCGGCATCCAGCTGCGGCGCGGTGTCGAGCGTCGAGTCGTACGGCGGCACGTGGATGTTGAAGATCGCGGTCGCCGGGTCGGACAGCCGCTCGGCCATCTCCTCGATGTGGGCGCGCAGCGCGTCCTCGTCGAACTCGCGATGGGTGTCCCACGGGGTCCGGTTGGACCAGCCGGTGCTGAGCATCTCGTGGCCCGGCGCGATCTCGATCAGCTCGCCCTCCACGAGCATCACGCGGTCGCCGCCGTGGCGGCGGATCACCTCGTCGACCGCGTACGGGTCGTCGTTCCCGGGCGCGGTGAGGATGCGCACCGGCGTGCCGTCGAGCCGCTCGCGCGCGTACGCGATCCAGTGTTCCAGGCGCGCGGTCATCAGCTCCAGGAAGAGGGCGTCGACGCGCTCGGGATGCCGCTCGTAGGCGGCGTGCTCGTCCGCGGTCATGCGCCGGGTGTAGACGCCCTCGTCGGCCATCTGCGCCTCGAACCCGTCGAGCGCTTCCGCGTTCAGCGCGACGCGGCGGCCATGCACCTCCGACCACCAGCCGGCGCCGCTGGAGACGACCGGTGTCACGAACTTGCCGGTCAGATCGCCGCCGAGGATGAGCAGGTCGGCGCCGTAGAAGGCCGCGGCGGCGACGAACTTGCGAAAGCACACATCCGAGCCGTGGAGGTCGGTGGCGAAGAACACCGTGGTCTGGTCGCCGCCGTTGCGGCTGTTGCCGAAGAGCCGCATCAGTACGTGTCGTCGCGGTCGCTGACGTCGTCCCACCACTGCATCCGGTCGCCGACGCGGGCGCGCATCCGCCAGCCGCGGGACTTCTGCGTGTCGTCGATCGCCGCGCGCAGCTTGCCCGCCCGGTCCTGCACTCGCTGCGCACGGTCGGCGGCCAGCGCGCTCGCGATGTCGCGAACACGTTCCAGGTTCTCGACGGCGTCGCGATGGAACCCCCAGTCGCGGGCCAGCATCCCGGCGACGTAGCCGCAGTCGATGACCTCGCCGTCGCCCTCGTCGGGCGCCACGTCGTGGGTGGCGAGGACGATCGCGGCGTCGAGCACGTCCGTGTGCGTGATGTCGTGCACCTGCAGCTTCTGCAGCAGGAGGTCCTCGATCGGGAGCGTGGTCGGGTGGTGCTCCCAGCGGCCGTCGAGGGGGATCGTGTGGCAGAACTCGAGCTTGCCGACGAAGACGTCGAGATCGAGCCCCGCCTCCGGGTGATGGAACGCGTAGCGCTCGCCCTCCATCGCCACCAGGAGGTCGCGGTCGACGACCCAGCCGCGCTCCTCGAGCCAGCTGCGCAGCGCGCCGCGGTCGCCGTGCCGCACGACGATGTCGATGTCCTTAGCCGGCCGCTCGACGGCATCCATCGTCGCCGACGCGTCGGCGCAATGCAGGCGGATACCCGTCGAGCCGACGATCCGCACGGTCAAGCCGGCAGCCGTGCTGCCGTCGACCAGTGCCATCGCCTCCTCCTGGATGAGGTCCCAGGAGGGCACTACTCGATCGGGATCTGCCTGAACGCGAGCTCGATGTCGATGCCCTGGCTGCGGCGGTACAGCTTGTTGCCGACGTACCACGCGAGGCCGGCCAGCAGCGTCCCGACGATGATCCACAGCTCGGTGCGGTGGGCCTTGTCGAACAGTGCGCCCGCGGCGTTGTCGTCTGTCCACAGCAGCACGAATGCGATCGCGAAGAACACGGCCGTGACGGCGCCGGTGATCGTCATCAGCGGCAGCCCGGCGAACCGGTACGCCTGCGCCGGCGAGGCGTTGAAGAACCGCTTGCCCGTCCACGGGAACACGATCGCCACGGCCATCGCCGTGCCCCAGATCACGAGCAGCGCCTCGATCAGCGTGAGCAGCGCGATGCCGTGGAAGGCGATCAGCCACATGAAGACGATCGAGCCGGCCGTGCCGATCGCGATCGCGACGACCGGGGTGTGGAAGCGCCGCGACACGTAGCCCATCTGGCTCGGGACGAGGCGGTCGAACGACCACGCGATCATCGAGCGGGTCGTGTACGCGATCTCCGCCGGCACCCAGAACCAGAACCAGGCGACGAACGCGGCCATGATCACGATCGACAGGAAGACGTTGTTGGCGAGGATCCCGGCGAGCGTTGTGAAGTAGGGCGCCGCGCCGATCGAGCCTTCGGTGCTCCCGTCGGCGATGCCCGAGAGCGAGTTGAAGGCGACCGCGCCCTGGAACGTCTGGCCGAACGCCTTGTTGGAGAGGACGGCGAACAGCGCGATCAGCAGGCCGGTGCCGATCACCGCGCCGAGCATGCCGACGAACTGCGCCGTGCGGACCTTCTTGATCTCCCCGCCGATGCCGATCGACTGGATCGCGCCGAGCAGCGGGAGCAGCGGCCAGACGAGGAACTTGAACGTCTCACCCCAGTCGATGCCCGACGGCGCGACGTAGCCGTTGTCCTTCGCCGTGCTGATGACGCTGTCGTACTTGAGGCCGGTCAACTCGGTCAGGTGGGACTGGAACGATGAGCGGCTGCCGAACAGCATCACGAGCAGCGTGACGAAGGTGGCGACGACCGCCACGGCGAACACGACGCGCTGGACGCTGAAGTAGCGCCGCGTGCCGGTTGCGAGCAGGAGGCCCGCGAGCAGCAGGACGGCGGTGCCGATCCAGAACGTGCCCCGCGCACCGGTGACGTCACCGGCCCAGCCGACGAGCGTGTCGTTGCCGCCGATCGAGCCGACGGTCGCGAAGAACGTGCCCAGGCCGACCTGCACGAGCAGCGACGCGGCGAGTGCCCCGTAGTAGAGGAGGATGACCGTCTCGAGCAGCGAGAACAGGAACGCCAGCGACGAGTGGGTGGTCCGCGACAGGATCACGTACACGCCGCCCGACCGCGGGAAGATGGTCGACCAGAAGTAGAACGTGGCGGCGGCGAAGCACATGCCGAACGCCGCGAGCAGGGTCGAGATGGCGGGCTCCGCGCCTGGGTAGAGGCTCGGCCCGTAGTACTGGTTGAACGCGATCGCGATGCCGACCGAGACGAGCCCAACGTTGAAGATGAACACGTCCCAGGATCCGGCGACCCGGATCAGCCCTGATGCCGAGCGCGAGAACACGCCACCGGGTGGCGTGGCGGTGGCCCGCGGTGCAGTACTCGTCGACATGACCCTCCTCTGCTGCTCCCTCGATGATGCCGCGACCAGTGAAGCGGAGGAGTGTTCGAATGTCAAGCACTAAGGGGTCTGCAGGATCGGATATCGTTTCTGAGCGAATGAATGAAGCAGAAATTCGATCTGACAGTCGAGGCCGCATCGACCAGGTCGACCGCGAGATCATCCGCGTGCTGCAGCGCGACGGGCGGACCAGCAACACGGAGATCGGTCGCGCGCTGGGGCTGACCGAGACCACGATCCGCAAGCGCATCGGCCGGCTCGTGGGCGAAGGGCTGGTGAACATCGTCGCGGTCCCGACCCCGGACGCTGTGGGCATGACGACGTCGGCGATCATCGGCGTCTCGGTGCAGCTCGACAGCCTGCACCGCGTGTCCGATCGGCTCGTCGCCTGCCGCGAGGTCCGCTACGTCGGCCTGTCCACGGGGCGCTACGACGTCATCGTCGAGGCGTTCTTCGACGACCACGAGCATCTGCTCGAGTTCATCTCGACGACGCTCGGCGGCATGGAAGGCGTGACGAGCGTGGAGACCTCGCTGATCCTCAAGGTCGCGAAGTTCTCGTACGAGTGGGAGATCCCGTGAACCAGCACGATCCCGCGCCGTGTTCCGTCGAACCGCTTTTCTGGTCGTTGGCGTTCCTCGCGTACGGCGCGGCCGCGTCGGCGGCCGGCACCTCTAGGGTGGCGCCGTGGTGTACGACGGTCGCGACGCGCTGGTCGCCGGTTGCGTGGGAGCGGTGCTCGCCGGCATCCCGTCGACGACGTGGGCGCTGGTCCGCGGCGACGACGTGCTCGACGGGGCCCGCGCGGCAGGAGCGATCGTCCTACGCGACGAACAGCGGACCCCCGCGCTGCTCGCCGCGGCGGTCCCGGTCCACCTGGCGCTGTCGCTCGGGTGGGCGGCGGTGCTGGCGGCGACCCTGCCGCGCGGCGCCGAGCCCGCGACCGGGGCGCTCGCCGGCCTCGGCATCGCCGCGCTCGACGTCGGCGTGATCGGCCGCCGGATCTCGGCGATCCGCTCGCTCCCGCAACCGCCCCAGTGGGCTGACCACGTCGCCTACGGGCTGGCCGTCGGGGTCGCGCTGAGACTCCGGCGTCGCTAGCGCTCGCTGTCGGCTCGATCCCGGGAGAAGCGCGTCGCCCGAGGCCGGGTGGGTCGGTGCCCAGGGGAGGAGAGACCGAGCCAGTGGCCTCGGGCGCACGAGCGTTGGGCGCAACGCTCGCCGCAGATAGAACCACGAACCGGGCCCGCGCCAGTTATCAGCGTGTCAACGCGTGTCGCTCCAAGAACCGGCATACACAACTGAACGCGCGGGTACATTAGGCCGCCATGCGGGGGACATGGCGCGGGGGCGCGGCACCCATTCTTGTCATCGCGTTCGTGATGGCGCTGCCGATCATCAACGCGAGCGGCGCGTTCGGGCCGCTCAACGACCTACTGGCTCTCGGCCAGGCAGGCGGCCAGACACCGGACAAGGCACCGATCCAGCAGCCACCCGAGCCGCCGCAGGATGCGACGCCGCGCGCCGTCTGCGGGCCGGGAGCGAAGCCCGAGCCAGGTATCCAGGGTCGCGTGCCCGCCGGATCGGCCGCCGGCGGCCTGCACTGCAACGTCGACCTCGTCGCCCACCAGGGCACATCCGGCGGCTTCAAGGTCTGGCGATACGTCGACACGCGCGGCCGCGAGTGCGCGTTCTACGACACCGCGCTGCTGTACCCGGTCAACGCGCTCAAGCTCGACGGCACGTCTCAGGGCGTCGCCGTGCTCGACATGTCCGATCCCGCGCACCCGAAGCAGACGGCGACGCTCACCGAGCTGCCGATGCTGTCGCCGCACGAATCGCTCAACCTCAACGCCAAGCGCGGACTGCTCGCGGCGGTGCTCGGCAACCCGTCGACGAACGCGGGGCTCGTCTCGATCTACGACGTCCACGAGGACTGCCGGCACCCGGTGCTGCAGTCGACGCGCCCGGTCGCCCGGCTCGGCCACGAGAGCGGCTTCTCGCCCGACGGCAAGACGTTCTGGGCAACCGGCACCGCGCTGCAGTCGATCACCGCGGTCGACGTGACGGATCCGAAGCAGCCGCACGCGATCTGGCAGGGCAACGTCACCGCGCACGGCATGTCGCTGAGCCGCGACGACAACCGCGCCTACATCGCCGACCCCGGCGGCAACATGGCGATCCTCGACGTCAGCGAGATCCAGGCGCGCAAGCCGGACCCGCAGGCGCGCGAGGTGAGCCGCCTGACGTGGAAGTCGGCGTCGATCCCGCAGAACGCGATCCCGTTCAGCGATCACGGCAAGCCGTACGTGCTCGAGTTCGACGAGTACACGCAGGGCACGACGAGCGTCGGCAATCGCGACGCCGTCGGCGCCGGGCGGATCATCGACATCGGCGACGAGAAGTCCCCGCGCGTGATCTCCAACCTGCGCCTGCAGGTCAACCAACCGGCCGACCACGCGGCCGCGAGCGGCGACCCGGGCGCGCTCAGCCCCGTCCAGGGCTATGCGGCGCACTACTGCAGCGTCGACCGTGAGACGGACCCGACCATCGCGGCGTGCTCGTTCATCGCGTCCGGCCTGCGCATCTTCGACATCACCGATCTCGAGCACCCGAAGGAGATCGCCTACTACGTGGCGCCGACTCAACCGCGCGCCGAGAACGGCCTGATGGCGAGCGACTTCGCGATGTCCAAGCCCGCGATCGTGCCCGCTCGGCACGAGATCTGGTACTCCGACGGCGCGACCGGCTTCTACGTCCTGCGCGTCGCGGACGGCGCCTGGCCCGGCACCTCCTAACGCGGCGGCGTCGCGGCGAGGGCGGCGCTGAGCTCGGCGCGCGAGCTGATGCCGAGCTTGCGGTAGCCGGCGGCGAGGTGGGTCTCGACGGTCTTGACGCTGAGGAACAGCGCGCGGGCGATCTCGCGATTGGCGCGGCCGGCGGCGGCGAGCGAGCAGATCTGGCGCTGGCGCGGCGTCAGCGAGGCGGCGCCCTCGATCGCGGCGCGGCGCGGGCGCATGCCGGTCGCGACGAGCTCGCGCCGGGCGCGCTTGGCGAGCGGTGCGGCACCGACGGCGTCGGCGTCGGCGAGCGCCGGGCGCAGCGCCTCGCGCGCACGCACGCGGGAACCCGAGCGCAGCAGCGTGCTGCCGAGCTCGAGCCGGATGCGGACCGAGTCGAGCACCGCGCGCAGGTCGCCGAGCGTGCGCAGCGCGCGCTGGCAGAGCACGATCCGCAGCTCGTCGTCGCTCTCGGCGACCGCGCGAGCGTGGAGGGCCGTGGCGAGCGGCACCGGCGCGCCGAAGCGCTCGGCGCGTGCGATCTCGGCGTCGGCCAGCGCCGCCGCCTCTTCACGCCGCCCGAGGTGGGCGAGCGCGATCGCGGCGGTCGACCGCCACGCGATGAAGGTCGGGTTCACGCGCCCGCGCAGCTCGCCGGCCGCACCAGCGGCGCACGCCTCGGCGTGGGCGGGCTCGTAGTCGGACATCGCGAGGTGCAGACGCGCGCGCGCATGGCTCGGGCCGTCGAGCCCGTGCAGCCGCATCACCGCGTCGGCCTCGTCGAACGCGCCGCGCTCGGCCAGCGCGCCGACGAGCACCTCGAGCGCGCCGCGCGTCACCGGCTGGATGTCGTCGCTGCCGAGGTCCAGCGCCTCGCGGGCTTCGCGCTCGGCGCCGTCGACGTCGCCCGTCCGGAGCGCGAGCTCGCCCGCGTGCCAGGCGGCGATCGCGCGCAGCGGCAGCGAGCCGCGGGCCTCGGCCGCTGAGCGCAGCGCGTCGATCGCGTGGCGTGCATCGCGCTGGTGGTCGGTGAGGATCAACGTGCGCAGCGCGAGCAGGTAGCCGGCGCGTCGCGGCGCCTCCTCGAGCAGCACGCCGTCGGCGAGCGCGTCGAGCGCGAGACCGGCGATACGCGTCGTGTGCAGCTCGCCGCGCTCGAGCGCCATCCACGCCTGGTGCGCCAGGAACGAACGCTCGAGGGCCGGGTCGCCGAGGTCGGCGCCGACCAGCGCTTCGAGCCGGGCGCGCCGCTCGCCCTGCCGCCCCGGCAGCGCGACCAGCGCGTCGAGCGCGGCGACCTGGATCGCCGGGCTGTCCTGCTCGTCCAGCAGCTCGGCGACGTGGCCGGTGCCGCCCGCCAGCGCCTCGAGCCCGGCGAGGCGGGTCAGCGCGTCGATCCGCGTCGCGTCGTCCTGCGGCTCGCGCAGCGAGTCACGCAGACGCCGCGCGGCGTCGGGCAGCCCGGCGTCGAAGGTGAGCGCGCCGAGATCGGCGAGCACCCGCCCACGGTCGTCGCCCGGAGCGCGTTCCTCGAGCGCGCGCTCGAGATAGCCGGCGGCGAGCAGCGGCGTGCCCGCCCGCCGTGCGTCCTCGGCAGCGCGCACGAGGTGCCCGGTGACCTCGGGGTCACCGTGCGGGCCGCACTCGAGCAGATGAGCGGCGACGGCGTCGGGGCTCGCGTCGGTGTCGGCCAGCATGCGCGCCGCCTCGCGGTGCAGGCGCTCGCGCTCGGTGTGCGTGAGGTCCTCGACGAGCGCGGCGGCCACCAGCCCGTGCACGAACCGCAGCCCGTCGGTCGCGAGCAGGCCGGCGGCCTGCAGCGCATCGCGGATCGGCGCGAGCTCGCCGATCGCGACCCCGGCCAGCGCGGCGACGACGTGCATCGGCGCGCAGTTGCCGAGGATGGCGATCGCGCCGGCGACCGAGCGGTCGTGCGGCGGGAGGGCGGCGAGCCGGCGGCGGACGATGTCGCGCGCGTCGGTGGTGACGGGCGGCACGCCGCCACCGTGCGCGGGGCCGAACCGCGCGATCTGTCGGCCCAGCTCGTCGAGCAGCCACGGGCTGCCGTCGACCGCGCGATGGCAGTCAAGGCAGGAGCGCAGCGAGGCGTCGGGAGCGTGCCGGCGGATCAGGGCGACGGCGCCCCACGCGGTCAGCGGTTGGGGGCGCAGGGTGACGGCGCCGCGGGCGCCGGCGAGCAGGCTCAGCAGGTCCGACGCCGCGCGCGGGTCGTCGCCACGTGCGCCGATCGCGATCAGCACCTGCAGCTCGTCGATGCGCCGTGCGAGGTAGGAGAGCGCTTCGAGCGACTCGCGGTCCGCCCACTGCGCGTCGTCGACGATCAGCGCGAGCGGCTGCATCGCGGCGAGCGCGGAGCAGAGCCAGAACAGGCTGTGCGCGAGCTGGGCGCCGTCGTCGCCGGCCCGCGGGCGGCTGCCGTGCAGCAGCCGCACGGCGTCGGCCGCCGGGCCTTCCTCCAGGCGGACGCGCTCGCGCGCGGTGATGTCGCGCAGCGGTGCCTCCAGCAGCGCGCGGATCACGCCGTAGGGGAAGTGGCGCTCGAGCGGCCCGGGTGCGGCGCGCCGGAGCTCGAAGTCGGCATCCTCCGCGAGGTCGCCGGCGTGGTCGAGCAGGACGGTCTTACCGAGCCCGGCCGGAGCCTCGAGCACGACGATCGCACCGCGGCCGCCCGCGACGCCGGTGACCGCGTCCGCCAGCGCCTCGAGTTCGGCCGTGCGCTCGAACAGCGGGCCTGCGACGGCGGGGTCGGGGGCGAACGCGGGTGCGTGGCTTGCGGTCCTCATGACGCCGTCTCGATCGCCGCGGCGACGTGCTCGAACGCCACCTCGGCGCGTCGGGCCACCTCGCGCACCGCCTCGGCGGACGGTGCCTCGAAGATCAGAAAGCAGGTCTCGTCGTCGGGAACGAAGATCGAGCGCAGGTAGCGCACCGGCGTCCCCTCGCGCGAGTACTCCTCGGCGGCGCGGCGGACGCGGGCAGCATCTTGCTCGACGGCGATCGCGTCGGCTCGCGCGACATAGAGCTCCAGGAGGTACTCGGGCATGCGAGGACGCTACGAGCATCCGCCCGTGAGCGAAATGACGGAAACCTCACGGATTGATCGGCTCGGGCTCGGACAACCGAGCCGCGAGCTGCGCCCGCGAACGCACGCCGAGCCGCGCGTACGCGCGCGAAAGATGCACTTCGACGGTGTGGACCGCGAGGTCGAGCGTGCGGGCGATCTCCTTGTTCGCCAGCCCCTCCGCGGCGAGCGCGACGATCTGGCGCTCGGTCGGAGTGAGCTCGCCGCTCGACCGCGGCCGCCGCCCGCCCACACGCTCGAGATCGGCCCGGGCACGGTCGGCCCAGCCCTCGGAACCAAGCTCGGCGAACGCGATGACGGCGGCCTGGAGCGTCTCGCGCGCGGCGCCCCACTGCTTGAGCCGACGCTGGGCGCGGCCGAGACCGAGCAGTGACCGCGCGCGGTCGAAGCCGAGCCCGAGCGCGCCGTACGCCGCCGCGGCATCGGCCAGCGCCTCGGCCGCGTCCGGGTCGTAGCTCGGGGCGGCGAGCGCGATCATCGCGCCGGCGCGCTGCGCGCCGGCGCGTGCCCACGGGTGCTCGTGGCGCTCGGCGATCGCGCGCAGGCGGTCGCTCACCTTGCGTGCGTCGTCGAGCGCGCCCGTCTCGGTCAGCGCCTCGACCAGGTCGGGCGCGACCGGGAACACGCCGGGCTCGTCGACGCGCTCGCGCAAGGTGTGCTCCCACACCGCCGACAGGCTCTCGATCGCACGCTGCGGCTCGCGCACGAGCAGCGCGGCGGTGCCGCGGGCGCGCATCGCCTCCAGCCAGTCCCAGCGCGAGCCGGTGGCGCGGGCGCGCGCGATCGTGTCGTCGGCCCAGCGCTCGGCGTCGTCGGCGTCGCCGACGCCGACCGCCAGCAGCGCGCGGCAGCGCCAGTACATCGGCCTGATCAGCAGCTCGCCCTCGCTCGACTCGGCCCACTCGTCGAGCCGCCGCCGCGCCGCCTCCCACGCGCCCGCACGCAGCTCGAGCTCGGTGAGATGGAGGCGGCAGAGGGCGTACGACGCCGGCTCGCCGCGCTCGTCGGCGAGCGCCAGCAGCGGCGCCAGGATCGCTCGCGCCGCGTCGAGCTCGCCACGCCACACGTGCCGCTGCCCGGCGATCCGCTCGGGTGACGCGGCGATGTAGGAGCCGGGGTCCGCGGCCACGCCCGAGCGCGCGCAGAGGTCGTCGACCGGCCGCCCGGAGAGCGCGCGCGCCCAGCCGAGCGAGTACAGCGCGTACCGCTCCACGTCGCGGTTGCTGCCCGCGTTGTTCAGCGCCTCGAGCGCCCACGCCTCGGCGTCGTGGATCCGCGCGATGTGGCTCGCCGCGGTCAGCGAGGCCTTCTTGGCGAGCGCGTATGCGCGCCGGTCCGGTTCGATGTCGGTCTCGGCCAGCACGCGGTCGTAGTGGTCTTCGAGCTCCTCGACGGTCTTCGGGGCCGCGCCCTCGGCGAGCAGGAGCCAGCCGCGGGCGCGCAGCGCGCCGGTCGGGAGGCCCTCGACGGCCGGCTCGAGCAGTTCGGTGAGCCGCTCCAGCATCCCTGCCCGCTCGAGGTAGACGCCGAGCGTGAGCAGGCGCTCGGGCCGGGCGGGTGACTCCGCCGGCGTGAGCCGCAGCGCGTGCTCGCCGAGCAGCACCGCATCCTGCCGGCAGCCGCAGGCGGCCGACTCGGCCGCCGCCTCGGCGACCGCGGTGGCGACGTCCTCGTCGGGCCGGTCGGTCGCGCGTGCGAGGTGGAGTGCGCGCAGCTCCTCGTCGGCCACCACGGCGGCCAGCGCGCGGTGCAGCTCGCGGCGCTCCGGCCGGCCGGCCCGCTTGCGGGCCGCGGCGGCGAGCAGCGGGTGCGCCGCGCGCACACGCTCGCCGTCGAGCCGGACGAGGCCGCGGTCGAGCGCATCCTCGAGCGCCTCCTCGTCCCCGATCGCGATCACCTCGTCGACTCCCAGCTCGCCGCTCAACGCGACCGCGAGCAGGACGCGGCGGGCAGCCCCGGTGAGCTGGTCGACGCGCATGCTCAGCAGGTCCTCGACCGCGTCCGGCACGCCGATCTCCTCACCCGAGGCCGGGAGGCCCTGTTCGGCGAGCATGCGCCCGACCTCGAGCGCGAACAGCGGGTTGCCCAGCGTCGTGTCGACGATGTGGCGCAGAAGGGGCCGCGGCAGGCTCAGTCCGAGCCGCTCGGACAGCAGCCTGCGCGTCGCTCCGAGGCTGAGCGGACCGATCTGGAGCCGCATCGGCTCGACCGCCCGCTCGAGCATCGAGCCGCGGCCGGGGCGGCGCGCGAGCAGGAACGCGATCGGCTCACCGGCCAGCCGCCGCGCGGCGAACGCGAGCGCCTCGGCCGACTGCACGTCGAGCCACGGGACGTCGTCGATCGCGACGATGACCGGCCCGTCGGCAGCGACCGAGCGCAGCAGGTTCAGCAGACCGAGCGCGATCGCGCGTGGATCAGGCGGCTCGGGCGCGCGCTCGGCACGCAGCAGCGCGATCTCCAGCGCGGCGCGCTGCGGGGCCGGCAGCGCTGCCAGCTCGTGCTCGTCGACGTCGGCGCAGAGGTCGCTGAGCGCGGCGAACGTCAGCCACGCCTCGGCGCCGCTCGGGCGCGCCATGAGCACGCGCACACCGCGCTCGCGCGCGTGGGCGACGCCGGCCTCCCAGAGCGTCGTCTTGCCGATCCCCGGTCCGCCGGCGAGCACAAGTGCGCGCGGCGAGACGTCGGACTCGGCGAAGCCGCGGACCGCCTCGAGCTCGGTGTCGCGGCCGACGATCTGGGATCGCGCATCAGGCACACGACCACTCTCTCAGACCGGGCAACGGCCATCGGGCCCGATCAGGCGACGATCTACGGAGTCGCCGTCGCGTGGCGCGGGCGCAGGAGCGAGACGACCGCGCCGACCATCGAGGTCGCGGCGAGCACCCACAGCGCCGTGTGCATGTTGTGGATGAACGGCTCGAGCGCCGCATCCGACAGGCCGGTCGTCACCCCGGAGAAGATCGACAGCAGCACTTCCGTCGGCACCGACGACGTCACGATCGCCAGCACGAAGGCGATCGAGAGCACGGCGCCGGTGTTCTGCAGCATCGTCCGCGCGCCGGCGGCGATGCCGCGCCGCTGCGGCGGGACGGTGCCCATCATCGCGGCCGTGTTCGGGCTGTTGAACATGCCCGACCCGACGCCGACGATGAACAGCCACATCGAGCTCTGCCAGCCCGGGCTGTCGACGGTCAGCGTGGTCATGCCCGCGAGCGCGAGCCCGCCGACGACCATCCCGCTGGCGGCCAGCGCGCGCGACCCGTGGCGGTCGGCCCAGATCCCGGCGAGCGGCGACGCGATCAGCATCCCGATCGCCATCGGCGCGAGCTTGATGCCCGCGGTGATCGGGTCGTCGCCCTTGACGCCCTGGAAGTAGAAGACGAACACGAACAGCAGCGCGAAGCGCGACAGGCCGTTGATGAACGCCGCCGCGGTCGCGGCCGAGAACATGCGGTTCTGGAAGATCGTGAGGTCGAGCATCGGGGCGCGCTGGCGGCGCTCGATCAGCACGAACAGCGGCAGCAGCACCGCGCCGGCGACGATCCCGCCGATCGTCAGCGCGTCGTCCCAGCTCGAGATCCCGCCACGCGATACGCCGTAGACGAGGCCGGTGAGGCCGAGCACGAAGGTCGCCGTCCCGAGCGGATCGAGGCCGCGCACCTCATCGGGCCGCACGAGCTCGCGGAGGATCAGCGCGGCCCAGACCGAGCCGAGCGCGGTGAAGGGCACGTTGAACCAGAACACCCAGTGCCACGAGATGTCGACGAGGACGCCGCCGAGCACGGGCCCGATGACGAGGCCGACGGCCGCGACCATCGTGTTTGTGCCCATCGCGAGGCCGAGCTGCTCGCGCGGGAACGCGTCGGTGACCACCGCGGCGGCGTTGGCGAACAGGAACGCGCCGCCGACGCCCTGCACGATGCGCCACAGGATCAGGACCGCGCCGCCGGTCGCGAAGCCGGCGCCGAGCGAGGCGACGCCGAACAGCACGAAGCCGCCGACATAGGCGCGCTTACGGCCGAACATGTCCGACAGACGCCCGGCGGTGAGCACGAGCACCGTCGAGGCGATCATGTAGGCGAGGATCACCCACACGAGCTCGAGGATGCCGGTGCCGAGCGCCCGCTCGAGGTCCGGCAGGGCGATGATCAGCGTGCCCGAGTTGATCGTGGCGAGCAGCATGCCGAGGCTCGTGCACGACAGCGCCCACCACTTGTAGTGCTCGTGGTCCGCGTGGACGCCGAACGTCCGTGCTCTGCGCGTGGTTGAAACTGTTTTTGACGTAAACGTAAGATAGCTGAGGTGACCGTCGAGCAGCGTTACCGGATCGGCGAGGTCGCCGAGCTCGTCGGCACGACGCCGCGCACGATCCGCTACTACGAGGAATTCGGGCTTCTGGCCGCCCCGCCGAGCCACGAGAAGGGGCGCCATCGCACCTACGACGAGGCCGACGTCCGCCGCCTGCAGGAGCTGATCCGGCTGCGCGACGTGCTCGGCGTCTCGCTCGAGGAGCTCAAGAGCCTGGTCGAGGCCGAGGAGGCGCGCGCCGTGCTGCGCGAGCGCTGGCAGCACACCGCCGGCGATGCCGATCGGCTCGCGATCCTCCGGCAGTCGCACGGCCACGTGACCGCGCAGCTCGCGCTCGTCCGCGCCCGGCGTGAGGCGCTCGACCGGCTCGAGGCCGAGCTGGCGACGAAGCTCGACCGCATCACGACACTGCTCCGCGAACTCGAAGAGGGCGAGTCATGAGAATCCGTTGGTTCGGCCAGTCCGCGTTCCTGCTCGCCGGCAGCGTGCGCGTCGCCATCGACCCGTTCGGGGACATCAAGGCCGCAGGGTCGCAGCGCCGGTTCGACTACCCACCGATCTCCGAGGTCGCCGACGTGCTGTTGATCACGCACGAGCACTTCGATCACAACGACGCCGAGGCGATCGGCGGCGATCCGCACACGGTGCGATCGACGGCGGGGACGTTCGACACGCCCGCCGGCGAGGTACGCGCGATCGCCTCCGAGCATGACGACGTCGCGGGCACCCAGCGCGGGCCGAACTCGATCGTCGCGTTCACGCTCGACGGGCTGCGGCTGTGTCACTTCGGCGACTTCGGGCAGGCGGCGCTGCGCCCGGAGCAGCGGGCCGCGATCGGCGCCGTCGACGTGCTGATGTTGCCCGTCGGCGGTGGGCCGACGGTCGGCGGCGAGCCGGCGGCCGCGATCGTCCGCGAGCTGTCGCCGAAGCTCGTGGTCCCGATGCACTACCGCACCGAGGCGATCGACTTCCTCGACGCGCCGGACGCGTTCCTCGCCGCCTGCGACGGCGCCGACATCCGCACGGTGGAAACCTCCGAGTCGGAGGTCGACGACCTGCTCGGCTCGCGTCAGGAGCCGGTCATCGCACTCTTGACGGCGCCGCTGTAGCGGCGCATGCTCTCCTCAGACTTCTGAGGAGGGGAGAGCACATGAAGGGTTCCGTCCTGCTGGCGCTCGTCGCCATGCTGATGCTCGCGCCCGCGGCCGCGGCACACGACCGCGATGGTGGGCTGCGCAAGATCGACCACTTCGTGGTCGTCTACCAGGAGAACCACTCGTTCGACAACCTGTACGGCGGGTGGGAGAAGGTCGACGGGCTGCGCACCGCCGACGCGGCGCACACGCGCCAGGTCAACCAGGCCGGCCGGCCGTATCAGTGCCTCAAGCAGGTGGACGTGAACCTCACCTCGCCGCCGCTGACGGCGACCTGCACGGACACGACGACGGGCACCGCGTTCACGAGCCACTTCCCGAACGCGCCGTTCCAGATCGACGACTACATCGGGCCGATGGACACGACGTGCCCGGAGCCCGGAGTGTTCGCCCCTGACGGCGTGCTGAAGGGCGATGGCCTGCCCGGTGGCTGCACGCGCGACCTGGTCCACCGCTTCTACCAGGAGCAGTACCAGCTCAACGGCGGCCGCCAGAACCGCTACGTGACCGGCTCCGACGCGGTCGGCCTCACGATGGGCACCTACAACACTCGCAAGCTGCCGGTCTACAAGTACCTGCACCAGAAGCGGTCACCGAACTACGTGATCTCCGACCGCTTCTTCCAGGCGGCCTTCGGCGGCTCGTTCCTCAACCACCAGTGGCTGGTTGCTGCGGCGACGCCGGTGTTCTTTAACGCCGCGACGAGCGGGGCGGACGATCTGCACTCGCTGGTCGACGCCAACGGGATGCCGACGAGCTACCCGCTCTACGCTGCCACATCCTCCGACGTGAAGGACGCGGCGCTGACTGTGCCGTGCGGTTCGCCCAACTCTGCCGACCTGGCCTGCGGCGACTACGCGGTCAACACGATCCAGCCGCCGTATCAGCCGTTCGCTCCGGGCACGGCCCCGTCGCGTCAGCTGCCGCCGCAGACGGCGCCGACGATCGGCAGCCGCCTGAGCGGAAAAGGCATCGACTGGGCGTGGTACAGCGGCGGCTGGTCGAACGCCGACGGCGACGTCGGCGGACCGGGCTGGACGAACGGCACAACGCCGGGAACCTGCACCGATCCCGAGACCGCGACGGCCGCCGTCTACCCGAACTGCCCGAACGCGCTGTTCCAGTACCACCACCAGGCGCTCAACTACTTCAAGGCGTACGCGCCGGGCACTGCGGCTCGCGCGCAGCACCTGCGCGACGAGGCCGAGTTCGAGGCGCTCGCCGCCGATTCGAAGCGGCAATGCCGGCTCAAGCCGGTCAGCCTGATCAAGCCGATCGGGGCCGAGAACGAGCACCCCGGCTACGCGAGCGAGCACACCGGCTCCGACCATCTCGTCGACCTCATCAAGTCGGTTGAGGGGTCGCGCTGCGCGAAGAACACGATGTTCATCGTCACCTACGACGAGTTCGGCGGGCAGTGGGACCACGTGTCGCCGCCGGGCCAGGGCTGGCGCACGCCGGGCCCCCACGACGAGATGGGCCCGAGCACGCGGATCCCCGCGTTGACGATCGCCCCGGGCCTGAAGCACTCGTTCAGCGTCGATCACGCGTCGCACGACACGACGTCGATCATGGCCACGATCGAGCATCGCTTTGGGCTGCGGCCGGTGTCGAGCCGTGACGCCCACGTGCAGGACCTGTCAACCGTGTTCGGCCACCATCACCGGTGACGCGGAGAGCGGGCGCGCGCAGCCGGCGGCTGCGCGCGCCGCTCAGCTCGTGTATGCGCCCTTGGCGAACAGCTCGCCTTCGGCCGTGCGGCGCCTCACAAGACCCGGGAGCGTCTGGCCGCTCGCCCTGGTCCAGCGGTTGAGCTGGGCCGGCACGCTCCCGTAGTCGCCGCCGTTGAGCAGCTTCAGGAGGGTCGAGTCCCGGAACGCGCCCGTCCCGACGTTGAACGCAAAGCTGATCAGGGCATCGAGCTGCGGCTGCGTGAGGCGCACCGTCACGCTGCTGGAGATCTCACCGGCCGCGGCGCCCGCGTCCTGCTGGAGCAGCTCGAGCGCACGCTCACGCGTGATGCCGTGCTTGAACTCGTCCGGCTCGCTGCCGTTGATCGGCCCGCGGTGGACGAGGTGCCCGCAGCCGATCGTGCAATGGCCGACCGGATCGTTGTAGAGCCGTGGCACGAAGCCCTCGAAGCCGGCGATGAAGGCCGCGCCCTGCTGGCTGAGCCCACGGGTGTTTCCACCGCGGGCGCCGAGCGCGGCCCACGTGGCGGGGCCCGCGATGCCATCCGCCGGTAGGCCATGGGCGGCCTGGAAGGCGCGGACGGCGCGGTCGGTCCCGGGCCCGAAGTCGCCGTCCGTCGCGATGTCCTGGCCGGCGGCCGCGAGCGCTCTCTGCAGCCGCTTGACCGCGTTGCCCTTGGCGCCCTGCTTCAGTGTCGGCTTGTCGGCCATGGCGGCTCCTCTATGTCATGCCGTCGGGCGGCAGCAGCGCGAGCGCCTCGAGCTCGAAGCGCAGCTGCCGCACGAGCGCGTCGTCCGGGCGGCGCTCCTCGAGCAGCTCGAGGCTCGCCCAGTAGTGCTCAAGCGTGTCCCGGTCTGCCGCGTGGTGCGTGGTCGCGATCCTGATCCGCAGCTCGCGCAGCTTGGCGACCTTGTCGGCCGCGTAGATCGCCACCGCGTCCGGCTCGGCGTTGGCGACCGCGTCGCGCAGCGCAGCCTTGCGCTCGCGGTAGCCGCCCTCCGTCGACGGCTCCGTGACCGCGCTCACGAGCGCGGCAACCTGCCGGCCGAAGCGCGCCTCCAGCTCGGCGTGGCCCACGCCGGCGTCCTCGATCACATCGTGCAGCACGCCCGCGGCGACGACTTCGTCCGGGTACTCGCGGCCGCGGAGGAGCTGCGCGACCTCCAGCGGATGGAGGATGAACGGCGCCTGGTCGGCCGCCCGGCGCTGCCCGGTGTGCCGCGCCGCTGCGAACTCGAGCGCGCGGCGCGTGATCGGCAGGTCTTCGAAGAACGTCGGGAAGTCCACAGGCGGGCCAAACGCTACCCGTGTCACCGCTTCAACGCTTGAACCACGCGGGCGCGCACGCCCGGCGGGATGGCCCTGCGATAGCGCACCGGAACCCGGCGGATGACCCAGAGTGCGGGGCCCGGGAGCTGGCCCGCACGCCCCTTGACGCCGACGCGCGCGGCCGCGACCGACGAGTGCGCGACCGCCTCGGCGGTGCCGTACAGCTCGGCATAGCCAGAGCGCAGCTCATCCAGCCGGATGCGGATCTCGGCGTCGTCGTCCGCCGCGTCGCCGGCAAGCCGGCAGATCAGCTCCCACAGCACGTCGGCCTGCGCGCGCAGCGGATCCGGGACCGGCAGCCGGTCCCAGTCGCCGGGGGAGCGCTGCAGCCCGCGGTCGACGAAGTCATGGACACTGCGCAGCGCCGGTGCCGACGCGCCGCGCACGAGGTCGAGGTCCAGCGCGGCGCCCGCCCGGTCGATCTGGGGCGTCCAGTCCTCGACCAGGTCGTCGTAGCGGATGAACACGCGCGGGGCCTCGCGCGTCGCGCGCTCGGTGAACAGCGTCTGGTTCAGCCAGCCGGCCGTGCGCGCGATGTCGCCTTGGCGGCCGCCGTACCAGCGCTGCTTGGACGCGATCACGGCCGCCGGGTGCCGCAGCATCGCCACGAAGCGGGGCGACGCATCGAGCTCCTCGGCACAGCGCCGCCACAAGGGCAGGAACCAGGAGATCCGCGGGTCCTTGACGATCAGGTGGTCGGCGGCCGCGAGCTGCCCGGCGAGCCAGCCGCGCAGCTCCTCGCTCGCCGCGGGCTGCAGGCCGACGCGCGCGGTCAGCGCCCACGCGGCGGGCCGGGCGTCGGCGACCTGAACGCCGGCGCGGCGGAGCAGGCGCGTGTGGAAGTCCGTACGGCCGGTACGTCCGGCAGCTGCTGAAGTCCGGTCCGCCCGCCGTCCTCGGCCTGCCCGCCGCGTGCCGCACCTGGCGGCGAGGCCCGGTCGAGGTCTACGACATCAGCTGCCTGGCGCGGGAATCGGCGGGTCGCCGCGCTTGAGGCCGACGCCCTCGAGCACGTTGGCGACCGCCTTGCACGCGTCGACGGCCGACTCGAGCGTCTCGAGGATGTCCTTCCAGCGGATCACCATCATCGGGTCGATCCCGGTCCTGAACAGCGACCCGACCGACTCACGCACGAGCCGGTCGGCCTGCTGCTCGAGCCCGTCGATCGCCAGCAGCGAAGGCACGACGTCGCCGTGCGCCGCGAACGCGTGGACGCCGGTCGCCACCTGCTGGGAGGCGGCGACGAGGATGTCGGCGAGCTCCTCGGCGGCCTGCAGCGGCGCCTCGACGCCGTAGCGGCCGAGCTGGTCCGCCGCCTCCTCGGCGTAGTCGACGACGTCGTCGAGCGCGACGGCGAGCGCATGGACGTCGGCCGCGTCGAGCTCGGCGCGGCGCCCGCGGCGCGCGAGCCGTTGCAGGATCTCGTGTGCGATGCGATCGCCGTGATGCTCGCGCTCGCGGATCTCCGCGCCGAGCCCGCCGTCGTCGGGGAAGCGATCGAGCAACTCACGGAGCAGCCGGCAGGTCGCGGACGCGTTGTCGCCGGCCTGCTCGAACAAGCCGGACATCACGGAGTCGGGACCGCGACGGAAGCGCACGTCGGGACCCTAGCCGTTGGGGTGTGCACTTCCTTTCGAAGGGGCGCAATGTGCGGGTAGTGTTCAGGGGCCGATGCGCCTTGGGATCATCGACTCCGACAGCGGGCTGGTGCGCGTGCTCATCAACCGCGCGGAAACACTGGGCTGGCAGCACTCGGTGTTCGCGTCACCGGTCCCGACGGACACGCTCGTGGCCATGCGGCTGGACGCGGTCGTGATCGACATCGCGGTACTCGGTCCGTCCGGCTGGAGCTACCTCGACCAGCTCTGCGCAGAGATCCCGCACCTCGGCGTCGTCGTGTGCAGCGGGCCCTCCTCGGTCGCCCAGCGCGTGCGCGCGCTCCGCCTGGGCGCCGACGACTGGCTGGCGAAGCCGTGCCACCCGGAGGAGCTCGTCGCCCGCGTCGAGGCGGTCGTGCGCCGCCGCCGCCGGATCGGCGACGGGGCCGGCGCCGAGGCGGTCGTGGTCGGCGAGGTCGAGCTCCTCCCCGGCCAGTTCCAGGTTTCCGTGGCCGGTACGCCGCTCGAGCTCACGCGCCGCGAGTTCGAGCTGCTCGAACTGCTCGTCCGGGCGGAAGGGCGCGTGCTCGAGCGCGAGGACATCTACGAGCGCGTGTGGGGCTACGCGATGGTCCACGGCGACCGCTCGATCGACGTCTACGTGCGCAAGCTGCGCCAGAAGCTCGAGCGCGCCTCGCCGGCGTGGACCTACATCCACACGCACTTCGGCATCGGCTACCGGTTCGCTCCGGAGACCGACGCGGAGCCATTGCCGCTTGAGGACGATCTCGCCGCCGGCCTGGATCCGCTGACCGTCTGACCGGCGCGTGCAGCACGCCTACCACGAGGATCCGGACTACTACGCCGGGCGGGCGTTCGGACTGCTGGCATCGGCGGAGGACGGAGCCGACGGAGCCGTCGCGGCGTTCGCCCGCCACGACGCGCCGCTGACGCTCGACGGCGCGCGCGCCGTGGTCGCGCGCGACCACGGCTGCGCGGACTGGCCGGCGCTGCTCGCGCACGTCGCCGGCCTGCGCGTGTCGGGCGCGCCGTTCGCCACGGCCTATCGGGCGATCGAGGCGCACGACGTCGAAGGGCTGCGCGAGCAGCTCGACCAGCACCCGGAGCTCGTGAGCGCGCGCGGCACGAACGGCAACGACCTGCTCGGCATGGCGGGCGCGACGTGCGACGAACGGCTGGTCGCGGTGCTGCTCGAGCGGGGCGCGGACGTGCGTCGCGGCAACGCGCACGGCTGGACGCCGCTGCACCAGGCCGCGTACAGCAACCTGCCGCAGCTGGCGCGGATGCTGCTCGATGCGGGCGCCCCGGTCGAGGCGTCCGCGCGCGGCGACGGTGGCACACCGCTCGTCGTCGCGCTGTTCTGGGGCCACCGCGAGGCGGCCGAGCTGCTGGCGGAGCGGAGCCTGGCGCCGCGCAACCTGCGCGCCGCGGCCGGGCTCGGGCGCAGCGACCTGATCGCCGAGCTGGCCGGAACTCCGGCGGCCGGCGCGCACCGCGGCTTCTACCGCCCGCACAGCGGGTTCCCGGCGTGGCAGCCGTCCGATGATCCGCAGGAGGTGCTCGACGAGGCGCTGTCGTGGGCCGCGCGCAGCGACCGCACCGAGGCGCTCGACGCGCTGGTGGCGCGTGGCGCCGCGCCGGACGGCGAGGTCTACCGCGGGACCGCGCTGGCGTGGGCAGCGGCCTGCGGGCGCGTCGCCGCGATTCGCCGGCTGGTCGACCTCGGGGCCGACCCGAGCCGCCGCACGACGTTCGGCGGCCCGGAGCACGGCGAGGGCGTGACCGCGCTGCACCTCGCCGCGCAGAACGGCGCGCTCGAGGTGATCCGCGCGCTGCTCGAGCTCGGCGCCGACCCGACGATCGAGGACGGCCTCTATCACGGCACGCCCGCCGGCTGGGCCGAGCACGGCGGCCACGAGGCCGCGCGCGACCTCCTGGCGACGGGCTAGCGGTCGAGGTCGGCTTCGATCTCGCCGGCCTTGACGGCGGCGACGAGCGCCGCGTGGTCGCGCTCGTTCTGGTCCGCGTAGATCTCGGCGAAGTCGGCGAGCGCGCGGTCGAACCGGTCGCCGGAGCCGAGGTAGGCGGCGATCGCCTCGCGGTCGCCGGTGCGCGCGTGGGCGCGGGCGAGCGTCCAGCCGCACACCTCGCCGTAGTAGCGCAGCTGTGTGGCGTCCATCTCCTCGATCGGCGCCGATGCCTTGGCGTCCCACAGCTGCCGCACGTAGTAGTCGCGGCGGCCGTGGGGGTCATCGGCGTGCAGCCAGCCGAGCAGCACGTCGCTGGCCACCTGCATCAGCCGCTGGCCGTCGACGACCCGGCGGCCCTGGTTGGTCTGCTTGGCGCGAGCGGTGTAGGGCTCGAGCACCGATCGCTGCGCCTCCTTGACCTGGAGCACGAGCGGGTCGGAGGCGTCGCGGCCGAGCAGCAGCACGATCCAGGCACGAGTGCCCACGCTGCCGACGCCGACGACCTTGTGCGCGAGGTCGACGGCGTGGAACGCGCTGAACAGGTGGCGGCGGTCGGGCTCCAGACTGCGCGCGTAGACACGCAGCAGCCCGAGGATCGCGTCTTGCGTGAGCTCCGCCTCGCGGGCGGAGAGCAGCTCGTCGAGCGGGATGATCAGCGGCGGGTCGCTGACGATGCGCGGCGTGCCGTCGACGACGTGCGTGAGCTTGGCGACGGCGCGCAGGTTGTCCTTGCGGCGCGCCTTCTGAAGCGCCCGGTCGAACCGCTTGCGCGTGCCCGCCCCGCGGCCCTCCGCCCAGCGGTCCAGCTGGCTCGCGATGTCCACGCGCGCGTACCAGACCTCGAGTGTGCGCATGGCCGCGAACCGGCGCATCGCCTCGCGGTAGGACCGTACGTTCGCGAGGATCGCGTCGCGGCGCGTTCCCTCGTCGAGGCCGCGGTCACGACCGGCGACCGCGAAGCTTGCGGCCAGCCGCTTGACGTCCCACTCCCACGGTCCCGGCAGCGTCTCGTCGAAGTCGTTGACGTCGAAGACGAAGCCGCGATCGGGCGCCGCGAAGCCGCCGAAGTTCGCCAGGTGCGCGTCGCCGCACAGCTGCGCGCGGATACCGGTGACCGGCGTGGGGGCGAGGTCGGCGGCCATGATCGCCGCCGCGCCGCGGTAGAAGGCGGCCGGCGTCTTGACCATGCGGCCGTGACGGATCGGCACCAGCGCGGCCGTGCGCGTCTTCGCCTGCTCACGGAGGAGCTCCACGGGGTCGGCGCGATCCGGCGCGGGTTCCCACTCCGCGTGTGAGGAGCGGGGCGCAACGGAGCGCGCCGCCTTGCCACGGTCGGCTCTGGTCACAAGGCGCGATCGTACCGCCGCGCCCTCAGCTGACCCAGCCACGCGTGATGTAGAGCCAGAACGCGAGGCCGGCGAAGTCCTTGTAGCGGCGGAAGCGGCGCTCGATCGTCGAGTCCTTGACCTTCTTGTACTGCGCGATCCGCGCGTACGTCGGGCGCGTCCACGAGTCGAGGATCAGGCGCCGATAGCGGCCGAGCAGCATCATCGCGTGGGCGGCCGCGTACGGGCCGACGCCCGGGAGCGCGAGCAGCCGCGCCGCCACTTCGTCATCGGGCAGGTCGCTGCGCCCGTCGAGGATCTCGAGGTCGAGCGTGCCGCCGGCGACGCCACGGGCGATCGTTTGCAGGTAGGCGCCGCGATAGCCGGTGCGCGCGACGTCGCGGTAGAAGTCGTCGGACGCTTCGGCCATGACCGCCGGCGACGGGAACGTGCGGCCGCCGATCCCGAGGTGCTCGACGAGCGCGGTGACCATCCGGACCGTCGCCGCCCAGGTGCAGTTGGTGGTGCAGATCGTCTTCACGAGGTCCTCGAACACGGTTGGGCTGCGCAGCATCCGGCCGGCGCCCTGCGTCACCCACGCCAGCTCGGTGTCGTCGGCGACGAGCGCGTAGAAGCGCGACAGGTCCTCGTCGAGCCGCAGCATGTGACGGACTACGGGCAGCGTGGACTTCGTGCCCTCGACGAGGACGTAGCCCGGCCGCGACTCGCCGATCCGGACCGGCTGGGCGCGGTCACCGATGTCGAGCACCGTCGCGAACGTCCAGCGCTCGTCATCGAGCCGGTTCGGCAGCAGGTCCGCCACGCCGTGCGAGGCCATCGTGCGCCGCCAGTCGACCGGCTCGCCTCCCGCGCCCACCAGCTCGATCTCCAGCACGTCGTGCAGGATGTCAGGCCGTGCGGGTGGATCGACGCGAGATCGCGGCCGTGTTCGCGGGCGGCTTTGTGGGGGCGCTGGCGCGTGCCGGCGCCGTCGAAGCGCTGCCGCACAACCCCGGGGAGTGGCCGTGGTCGACGTTCCTCGTCAACGTCGCCGGAACGCTGATGCTCGGCTACTTCACGACGCGGCTGCAGGAGCGGCTGCCGCTGTCGGCGTACCGGCGGCCGTTCCTCGGCACCGGGATCTGCGGCGCGCTGACGACGTTCTCGACGATGCAGCTCGAGGTGCTCGACATGCTGGACGCGGACGAGATCGGGCTGGCTGCGACGTACGTGGCGGCCAGCCTGGCCGTCGGGTTCGCGGCGATCTTCGTCACGACCAACCTGGTGCGGCGGGCGAGGGTGACCGGATGAGCGTCATCATCGCGCTCGGGGTCGGCGTGCTCGGCGGCGCGGGCGCGATGGCCCGCTTCCTGCTCGACGGCGCGGTGTCCGAGCGCGCTCGCGGCCACTTCCCGTGGGGGACGTTCGCGATCAACGCGACCGGAGCGTTCGTGCTCGGCGTCGCGGCCGGCGCGCTCGACGGCGACGCCTACACGCTCGTCGGCACCGGGCTGCTCGGCGCCTACACGACGTTCAGCACGTGGATGCTGGAGAGCCACCGGCTGGGGGAGGACGGCCGGCTGCCGCTCGGATTCCTGAACTTCGCCCTCTCGCTCGCGGTCGGGATCGCGGCGGTGTGGACGGGGAGCCAGCTGTGAACGAGGACTGCCTGAAGCTGACCGCGTACTTCGGCGAGCGCGACCGCGTGGACGACCGCTGGCTCGCCGACGCGTTCATCGACATCTACGCCCGCCACGACCTCGAGACAAGCCTCGTGATGCGCGGCGTCGAGGGATTCGGGGTCAAGCAGCACCTGCACACTGACCGGCTGCTCACGCTGTCGGAGGACCTCCCGCTCGTCTCCGTCGCCGTCGACACGCGCGAGCGGATCGAGGCCGCGCTGCCCGCCGTCCAGGCCCTCGCGTTCGACGGGCTCGTGACGCTCGAGCGCGCCCGCCTGCTCACCGGCCGGATCGAGCCGGTCACGCTCGAAGGCCCGACGAAGCTGACCGTCTACGTCGGCCGCCATGAAGGGGCCCACGAGGCCGTGGTCGACCTGCTGCAGCGCCACGGCGTGGCCGGTGCGACCGTGCTGCTCGGCGTGGACGGGACCGCCCACGGCGAACGCCGTCGCGCCCGTTTCTTCGGCGCCAACGCGCAGGTCCCGCTGATGATCATCGCGGTCGGTGACGGCGCGCGGATCGCGGCCGCGCTTCCCGAGCTCGGCGGGCTGCTCGAGCGCCCGCTCGTCACGCTCGAGCGTGTCGAGATCTACAAGCGCGACGGCGAACGGCTCGGCGTGCCGGACGGTCGCAACAAGCTGATGGTCTACGGGAGCGCGGCGCTCGCGGACACGCTCCTGCGCCGCCTGCGGCGCGCGGGCGCGGCGGGCGCCACATGCCTTCGGGGCATCTGGGGTTATCACGGCGATCATGCGCCACACGGCGATTCGTTCTGGCAACTCCAACGCCGCGCCGGCGTCGTCACGGTGATCGTCGACGCGCCCGAACGCATGCCGGACTGGTTCGCGATCGCCGACGAGCTGACCGCCGATTCGGGCCTGGTTACCGGAGAGATCGTCCGGTCGGGCCGCTGACGGCGAGGGTTCGGATCGCGCCAGCGCGTGGCCGAGCTCTCGTCTGCTGCCTGACGAGCGACCGCAACCTGCCCCTGCTCCGGCGGTTGCGGATCCGAGAACACCGACTAAGGGAGGCACCAAGTGAAGAGTTGGTTCTCGCGCGTTCGCGCGCGCCTGAGCTTTGCCAACGTGACGTCCGCGCTGGCTCTGTTCGTCGCCCTCGGCGGCACCAGCTACGCCGCCGTGAGCCTGCCGCACGACAGCGTCGGCTCATGGCAGATCCGCAGCCATGCGGTCAACAAGCCCGAGATCAACCGCGGCGCGGTCGGACGCTGGGAGATCCTGCCCGGCGGCGTCGACCGCAGCGAGATCCGCCGCGACGCGGTCGGCCCCTCGGAGGTCCGCAAGGACGCGATCAGCAGCGACGAGGTCCAGGACGGCACGCTGCAGACCGCCGATCTCGCCGCCGCGGCGAAGTCCGAGCTGATCGGCACCGACGCCGTCACGTTCCGCGCGTCCTCCGACGGCGCCGCCACGACGACGGCCGGGAACGCCAAGGCGATCACGAAGACCGGCGCCGGCGCCTACAACGTCGATCTCGGCGCCGACGTGAGCAAGTGCCAGGCGATCGCCGGGATCGCGGGCGCCGGCGCGGCCGCAGGCTCGGCCACAGCGGAGCCGGGCGCGGCCGCCAACCTGCTGGCGATCAAGACGTACGACGCGGTCGGGACGGCGGCGGATCAGCCGTTCACCCTGCTCGTGGCGTGCTGACCTAGCGGTACTCGGGGTTCACGAAGTCGAAGCGGCAACCGGCGTCCCACTCGGAACGCTGGTTGCCGTGGGCAGGGATGCCCCCGGCGTCCTTGAGCATCCGGGCGAGGTGCATGAGGTTCCACGTCATGAACGTCGTGTTGCGGTTGGTGAAGTCGTTGCCCGGCCCACCGGAGTCGGGGTCGAGGTAACTCGGCCCCGGCCCGGCCTCGCCGATCCAGCCGGCGTCGGCCTGCGGCGGGATCACGTAGCCGAGATGCTGCAGCGAGTACAGGATGTTCATCGCGCAGTGCTTCACGCCGTCCTCGTTTCCGGTGATCAGACAGCCGGCGACGCGGCCGTAGTAGGCGTACTGGCCCTGCTCGTTGAGCAGATGGCTGTTGCCGTACAGGCGCTCGATGATCTGGGTGCAGACCGACGACTTCTCACCGAGCCAGATCGGCGAGAGCAGCACCAGGATGTCGGCGTTCATCACGCGCTCGGAGATCTCGGGCCACTCGTCGCGGTCCCAGCCGTGCTCGGTCATGTCCGGCCACACGCCGGTCGCGATGTCGTGGTCGATCGCGCGGATCGACTCGACCTGTACGCCGTTGGCGCGCATGATGTCCATCGAGATGCGCGCGAGGCCCTCGGTGTTCGACGTCTCCGGAGACCGCTTCAGCGTGCAGTTGATGAAGAAGGCGCTGAGGTCTGAGTAGTCCATGGGCGCACTGTCTGCCGTGCGCGCCGGGCGTTACATCCGCTTGTAGTCGCGGAACATGTCGAGCAGCTCCGCCACCTCGGGCCGGTCGTCGAGATCGTTCGTCTCCTGAACCAGGCGCATCGTGGTGCGCATCTGCTCGAGGTAGTACTCGCAGCCGGGGCAGACCTTGAGGTGGGCCTCGAAGCGGTCGCGCTCGGCAGGGGGCATCGCACCCTCGAAGTAGTCGGTGACGAGCTCGACCAGCTGCTGGCAGGTCATGGGTCCCTGCGGGGCGCCCATATCCATGCAGTCTTACCGAACCCGGATTTGTTACTCGCCGTCAAGGTGCTTCTCCAGCTGCGCGCGCACGCGCGAGCGCGCGCGATGCAGGAGCACACGCTGGTTGCCGTCCGAGATCTCCAACACCGAGCAGACGTCCTCGGGCCCGCAGCCCTGGAGGTCGCGCATCGCGATCACGCTCCGCTGCAGCGGCGGCAGCTCCTCGATCGCGTCGGTCACGACCTTGAGCGTCTCGCGCTGGAGCAGCGCCTGCTCGGGCAGCTTGCTCCAGTCGTCCGGGAACGCCCGCCAGCCGCCCGGGTACTGGTCGTTCGGGCTCCGGAAGCGGTCGGCCTCGACCGACACCTCGTCGTCAGGGCCGGCGAGCGCGGCGTACGGGACGCTGCGCGACTCGCGCACGCCGCGGGTCTTGGCGATGTTCACGAGGATGCGCAGGATCCAGGTGGAGAGTGACGACCGGCCCTCGAAGCGGTCGATGCCCTTGATGACGCCGAGCCAGGCCTCCTGCACGACCTCCTCGGCGACCGCGCGCGTGCTCACGTACTGGCGCGCGACGGCGAGCATCGTCCGGTGATGACGCATCACCAGCGTCTCGAACGACTGCTCGTCACCGGCGCGCAAACGCGCCAGGAGGTCGGCTTCGACGGTCGCCTCGGTCACACTCGGCCGAACCTACCGTAACGCCGCGGGCCTGGCCAAGACTGGAGTGCCATGCCTTCGTTCGACAACCTCCTGATCGTCTGCGCGATCGCGTTCGCGGCCCCGTTCCTGCTCGGCCTGTTCCCCGGTGTGCGGTTGCCGTCGGTGGTGCTGGAGATCGTGGCCGGGATCGTCGTCGGGCCGTCGCTGCTCGGCTGGGTCGAGGTCGACGCGACGGTCGTCGTCGTCGCGCTCGTCGGTCTGACGTTCGTGCTGTTCCTGGCCGGGCTGGAGATCGAGCTCGACAAGCTGCGCGGCCCGCTGTTGCGGCTGACCGGACTCGCCTTCGCGCTGTCGTTCGCGATCGCGCTGGTGGTCGCGCTGGCCCTGAAGGCGGGCGGGCTGGTGGAGACGCCGCTGCTCGTGGCGATCATCCTCAGCGCGACCTCGCTCGGCGTGCTCGTCCCGGTCCTCAAGGACGCCGGCGAGATCTCGTCGTCGTTCGGGCAGCTGATCATCGCGGCCGCCTCGATCGCCGACTTCGGGGCGATCATCCTGCTGTCGATCTTCTTCTCCGGCGAGGGCGGGACCGGCTCGACGCTGCTCCTGCTCGGCTGCCTGGTCGCGCTGTGCCTCGTCGTCTACATGGTGGTGCGCGGCGCATCGACGTCGAATCTGCTGATGGTCCCGATCTTCCTCGCCGCGCTGGTGGCGGCGCGCGGCCTGCCGGCGCTCCTGTACCGCCGCACGCTCGGCACGCGCCGCGCGGCGATCGCCGGCCTGATGCAGGCGACGTCATTGCCGTTCATCGTCGCCGCCACGGCGATCGGCGCCGACCTCGGCCTGATCGACGCGGCCGAGAGCGCCGCGCTGGTCGGCGCCGGGCTGCTGTCGGTGCTCCTCTTCCCGTTGAGCGGCCTGCTGCTGCTGAGGCAGAGCATCCAGCCGACCGCCTCGGCGATACTCGGGCGATGGGGGACACCAGACAGCATGTCGTGACGACGCCCGACGGCCGGAGCCTCGCGGTACGCGAGGCGGGTGTCCCGGACGGTCCGGCTCTGGTCGCCCAGCACGGCACACCGGGCACGGGCACCTTCTACGGCGCCGAGCTTGCGAGCGCGCAGGAGAAGGGCCTGCGGCTGATCGCCTACGACCGGCCCGGCTACGGCGGATCGTCGCCGAACCGGGGCCGCACGGTCGCCGACGCGGCGGCCGACGTCGCCACGATCCTCGATGCGCTGGACGTCGGGCGCTTCGCCACCTACGGCTGGTCCGGCGGCGGCCCGCACGCGCTCGCGTGCGCGGCGCTCCTGCCCGACCGCTGCGCCGCCGCGTGCTCGATCGCCGGTGTGGCGCCGTTCGATGCCGCCGGCCTGGACTGGATCGCCGGCATGGGGGAGGGCAACGTCGCCGAGTTCGGCACCGCGCTCGCGGGGCGCGAGCCGCTCACCGAGTACTGCCGCGCCGACGCCGCCGGGATCATGGAGGCGTCCGCCGACGACCTCGCCGGCGCGCTGCGGCCGCACCTCAGCGACGTCGACAGCGCGGCGCTGACCGGTGAGCTCGCCGCCTACCTGGCCGAGCTCCTCCACGGCGCGCTCGCCCCCGGTGTCGAAGGCTGGGTCGACGACGACATCGGCTTCACGAGCCCGTGGGGCTTCGACCCGGCGGCGATCACGGCGCCGCTGCTCGTCCTCCAGGGCGAGCACGACGTCATGGTGCCGCCCGCCCACGGGCGCTGGCTGCTCGCGCACCTTCCCGCGGAGGGCGGCATCCGGCCGGACGAGGGACATCTCACGTTGTTCGCCGACCGCATCGGCGAGATCCACGCCTGGCTGGTCAACGCACTCTGACGAGAGTTGACATGCAGGTATTTGCCTGCATAATGTCGTGACTGTGGATGCGGTGTTCAAGGCACTGGCCGACCCGACGCGGCGCGAGCTGCTGGACCGGTTGCGCGAGCGCAACGGGCAGACGCTGGGCGAGCTGTGCGAGGGCATCGCGATGGCCCGGCAGTCGGCGACGCAGCACCTCGACGTGCTCGCGACGGCGAACCTGGTGAGCACGGTCCGCAGCGGCCGCCAGAAGCTGCACTACCTCAACCCGGTGCCGCTCCACGAGATCTCCGAACGCTGGATCGACAACTTCGAGGCGCCGCGGCTGCGGACGCTGAGCGCCGTCCGACGACGAGCAGAGGGAGCCATGACCGACAAGCCCGACTTCGTGTACGTCACCTACATCGAGAGCACGCCCGAGCGGGTGTGGGACGCGCTCACCGACCCCGATCTCACCGCCCAGTACTGGGGCCACGGCAACGTCTCCGAGGACTGGCAGCCCGGCTCGCGCTGGGACCACGTACGGACCGATGGCTCCGGCGTCTCGGACGGGGGCGGGGAGGTCGTGATCAGCGACCGGCCGCATGCGCTGGTGCTCACCTGGGAGGCGTCGAAGGTCGCGTTCGAGATCGAGCCCTACGGCGACATCGTCCGGCTCACCGTCAAGCACACCGATCTCGCCGACGAGACGGAGCGCGCCGGTGCCGCGAGCGGCTGGGCCGCGGTGCTGTCGAACCTCAAGTCGCTGCTGGAGACGGGACGCCCGCTGCCGCAGGCCCCGTGGGAGATCACTCGGTCCTAGCGCGCCACGCGGTACTTGATGTGCGTGACGGCCGGCGAGGCAACGACCTCGATCGGCGCGAGCTTGGGGTCGCCGACGCCGGCCAGCAGCCGCTCGCCTGCGCCGAGCACGACCGGAACGATATGCAGGTGCAGCTCGTCGAGCAGGCCGGCGGCGAGGTACTGGTTGACCGTGCTCGCCCCACCGGCGATCGAGACGTCCTGGCCGCCGGCGACCGCGCGAGCCTGCTCGAGCGCGGACTCGATGCCGTCGGTCACGAAGTGGAAGGTCGTGCCGCCCTGCATCTCGATCGGCTCGCGCTCGTGGTGGGCGAGCACGTAGACGGGCGTGTGGTACGGGGGGTCCTCGCCCCACCAGCCGGTCCACTCCGGATCCCACGCACCGCGGCCCGGCCCGAACATGTTGCGGCCCATGATGTAGGCGCCGATGCCCTGCATCAGCTTCTCGGCGACCTCGGAGTCGGCCGACCGCTCGCCGGCGTCGAGTCCGTGCTGCTGATTCCAGGTGTCGGTCGCGAACGCCCACTGGTGCAGGCGCATCCCGTCCACGCCGATCGGGTCGTCGAGGCTCTGATCGGGCCCGGCGACGTAGCCGTCGAGCGAGATCGAGATCTGGCAGGTGACTTGGCTCATGCCGGTAGGACAGCAGGCGGGCGCCGAACTCATCGGCGCCCGCCCGTTTGTGCTCCCTCAGGCGCCTGCGGCGCCGGTGATCCCCGCGAGCGCGGGAGCGCTCGTGATCTGCGTGAGCGCGCCGGTCGAGCCGACGCGATAGCCGGTCAGCTGGGCCGGTGCAGCGGCGCTGCCCGGGCTGACGGCGTACAGGTAGCGACCGTCGCGCGTGAAGTCCAGGTCGCGCGGCGAGGGCACGACCGTGGCGGTCAGGCCGTCGGCGTTGAGCGCGGTCAGCGATCCGTTGCGGGCGACCGAGAACCCGCTGATCGAGCCGGAGGCGTTGCCGGTGTACGCAAGCCGCCCGTCGGGCGACACTGCGACCCAGCACGCCGCGCCCTGGCCGACGGCGAGCGAAGCGGTGATCGTGCCGAGGCCGTTGCCGACGCGGTACGACGAAACCGTGCTGGCACCCGCCTCCGAGACGACGATCTGGTCGTTGCGGCCGAAGGCGAAGCCGAACGGCACCGTGCCGCTCGAGGCGGTGATCACGGGCGCGCCGAGCCGGCCGAGACGATCGATCGCGATGGTCTCGAGCCGGTTCGACAACCGCTCGCTGACCACGAGGTGGCGGCCGTCGGGCGAGATGGAGACCTGTGCGGCGCCGAGCGCGCCGGGGAGGTCACGCGAGCCGACGCGGTACAGCGCGCCGTGGCGGCCGGCGACGAACGCGGTGACGTTCGGCGTCGCGCCGGAGTTGAGCACGTAGACCCGGCCGCGGCGCTCGTCGACGCTGGTCGGGGCGACGCCGCCGGACGGCACGATCGCGCGGCGCTCGAGGCCGCCGCTCCAGGCGCGGAACGTGGTCAGGCTGTCCGAGCCGGCGTTGACCGCGTAGACCGTGCGCTCGCTGTCGCTGAGCTCGACCGCACCCTGGCGGCCGCCGAGGTCGCTGAGCCCGATGCCGCCCGTCGTGTAGCTGCCCGCCGGGGTGAGGCGACCGTCGCCGGCGCGGTCGAAGCGCTGGACGACATTGCCGGCGGGATCGTTCGTCTGCGTGTAGAGCGCGCCACCGCTGTGGGCCATCGCGGCGGCCGGGCCGGCCAGCACCGCGAGCAGCGTGACGGCGGGCGCGACCAGCTTGGAGCGACTGAACATCCGTACCTCCTGGATCGGGACGTGGACGAAGTGGACCGTTGAGTCCACAGTCCCGATCAGGCGTTACGCCCCGCGCCGCCACGTTCGCAGGTGTTCATATGCGGCCGCGAGCGCGATCTCGAGCCGGCGCGGATCGCGCGTGGTCTGCGTCAGCAGAAGCCCGCCCTGGAGCGTGGCGAGCGTCGCGGTCGCCAGTGCGTCGACGTCCGCCGTGGCGGCGAGCTTCCCGCGGACCTGCATCGCCCGCAGGCCGGCGCGCAGGTGCGCCTCCCACCGCTCGAATGCGTCGGCGAGCCGCAGCCGCGCCGGCTCGTCCGCCTCCGCGAACTGGCCGACGAGCCCGCCGACGGGACAGCCGCCGCAGGCGCCGCAGGCCCGCTGCACCTCGATCAGCGACGCGAACCACGAACGGATCGCCGCCCAGCCGCCGAGCGGCGGTAGCCCGCCGAGCACGAGGTCGGCGTTGTGGTCCACTACCGCCCGCAGCAGGCCATCGCGGTCCTCGAAGTAGTGGTAGAGCTGGCTCTTGCTCGCGTCGGCGCGCGCGATCACGTCGTCGAGGCTGGTCGCGGCACTCCCGCGCTCGCGGATCAGATCCGAGGCCGCACGCACGATCCGCCGGCGCGTCGCGCGACCCCGCGCCGTGGTGGCTGCGGAGCTCATTGACCTGGACTGTATAGTCCAATTCATGCGCGGACAAGTCCGAACCGAGCCCGGCACCAAGCGGGTGCGGGCGTACCTGGGCGGCGAGCTGATCGCCGACACCACGCGGCCCCTGTACGTGTGGGAGAAGCCGTACTATCCGGCCTACTACATCCCGGTCGACGACGTCCGCACCGAGTTGCTCGAGCCCGACGGCGGCATCGATCACTCGCCGAGCCGTGGCGACGGCCAGACGTTCAGCGTCAAGGGCGTCGGGCGCGCCGCGGTCCGCTTCGAGGAATCCCCGATCGCCGAGTTGCGCGACACGATCCGGCTCGACTGGAGCGCGATGGACGCCTGGTTCGAGGAGGACGAGGAGGTGTTCACGCATCCGCGCGATCCCTACACGCGCGTCGACGTGCTCGCCAGCTCACGCCACGTCCGCATCGAGGTCGACGGCGTCACGGTCGCCGAGAGCGTGAAGCCGACGCTGCTGTTCGAGACCGGTCTGCCGGCCCGCTACTACGTGCCGAAGACCGACGTCCGGATGGACCTGCTCGAGCACACCGACTCAATCAGCCATTGCCCGTACAAGGGGCAGGCCGAATGGTGGTCGGTGCGCGTCGGCGACCAGGTCCACCCGGACCTCGCGTGGTCGTACCGGACGCCCTTCGAGGAGAGCCTGAAGGTCGCCGGCCTGATCGCGTTCTACGACGAGAAGGTCGACGTGTACGTGGACGGCGTGCTCCAGGAGCGGCCGTCGACCAAGTTCGCCTGACGCAGCGCGATCCCGGTCAGGATCTCGCGCACCGTCCGGTCGGCCACGAGCGCGGTGATGTCGAGCGTGCCGACGCGCTGTGGGATCACCTCGACGACGTCGGCGCCGACGATGTCCAGGCCCGCGGCGATCTCGCGGCACGCCAGCAGCAGGTCGCTCGATGTCATCCCGCCCGGCTCGGGCGTCCCGGTGCCGGGGGCGAACGCGGGATCGAGCACGTCGACGTCGACCGACAGGAACACCGGCCCGCCGGCGACCGCCGCGATCGTGTCGGCGACGACGGCGCGGATGCCCCGGTCGCGGACGTCGTGCATGAAGTGGGCGACGATCCCGTGCCGCTGCTGCCAGGCGAACTCTTCGGCGCCCGGCCAGTAGCCGCGCAGGCCGATCTGCACGTAGCGCGTCGGGTCGACGTGGCCGGACTCGACGAGCCGGTACATCGGGCTCCCGTGCGAGAGCGTCACGCCGAACGTCTCGCGCGCGGTGTCCGTGTGGGTGTCGAAGTGGACCAGGCCGACCGGGCCGTGGACCTCGGCACAGGCGCGGATGTCCGGCTCGGCGATCGAGTGGTCGCCGCCGAGGATGACCGGGATCGCGCCGGCGGCGAGCACCTGCGCGACCGTGTCCTGGATCGCGACGTGCGAGCGCACCGGGTCGGCCGGGAGGATCGGGGCGTCGCCGAAGTCGACGACCCGCAGGGCGCTGAACGCGTCGACACCCGCCTCCAGGTGCGGCCCGGAGGCGCAGCCGGCGGCGCGGATCGCCCGCGGGCCGAAGCGCGTGCCCGGCGCGTCGGAGGTCAGCTCGTCCATCGGGGCGCCGACGATCGCGGCGTCCGCGCCGTCGAGCTCGGCGGGGTCTTCGGTGTAGGGAAGACCGCCGAAGGTGAGCAGGCCGGCGTAGTCGGGCTTCTCGCCGTAGGCGGCCCAGCGGCGCATCGGATCGATCATGGCTTCAGTTCTCCTCGGGTGAGATGAGCAGGGCGACGAGGTAGACGGCGCCGGCGACGAGCGCCGAGCCGGCGAGGCTGATGTCGATCCCGCCGGCGACGTTCGCGAGCGGGCCGGTGTAGAGCGAGGTGCTGACGGCGCACAGGCCCAACGCGGAGCCGGCGGCCCAGCCGGCCATGGCGCGCAGGTTCCAGCCGCCGGTGAACCAGTAGCGGCCGCCGCGGCGCCCTTCGTTGAACGCCTGGAGGTCGTGCGCGTCGTAGCGGCCGCGGCGGGCGACGAGGAAGCCGAGGACGTTGATCACCACCCACGGCACCGCGACGCCGTTGAGCACGAGCGTCATCGCCGTGATCGAGTCGACCGCGTCGAGCGCGAACGTTCCGAGGTACAGGAGCACGACCGCGGCGACCGACGCGATCAGCGTCGTGTGCACGCGCTTGAGCTTCGGGACCAGCGCTTCGAGGTCGAGCCCGCTGGCGTAGAGGTTCAGCACGCCCTGGCCGACGCCGCCGGCGAGGCCGATGACGAGAATCGCGGGCACGTACCACAGCGGCGCGGCGCCGACGAGGTCCTCCACATAGGAGTCGCCGAGCGTGCCGATGGCGACCGCGGTGAAGGCGCCGAACAGCGTGGTCGCGAGCAGGCCGCCGAACACGCCCGCGGTGGCGGCGAGCACCACCTGCCGGTCGCTGTAGCGCCGGCGCGAGATGCGCCGTGTGTAGTCGCCCAGGCTCGGTGCGTACGACAGAGGTCCGGCGGCCGCGACCGTCACGGCCAGCATCCAGGTCTGCCAGAAGCCGCCGAGGATGTAGTCGCCGCCGGCGTAGCCCGCGTCGAACGAGCCCGCGAACGCGACCAGGCCGAGCAACAGCAGGCCGCCGACGAAGGGCACGACGATTTTCTGCAGCGCCACGACGGTCCCGTGCCCGTATAGGGCGACGGTCGCGATCTCGATCGCGATCAGCGCGTAGCCGACGGCCAGCGCGCCGTCGCCGGTGGGCGTGCCGAGCAGCCGGTGCGCGCCCGCCACCAGCGCGTCGCCCGACGTCCACACCGCGATCGCCGCGTACGCGAGCGCGAACGCGAGCGTCAGCGCGGAGCCGACGAGCCGGCCAGTGACGCCGAAGTGGGCACCGCTGCTGACCGTGTTGTTGGTGCCGGTGCGCGGGCCGAGCAGCGCCATCGGGACGGTGACGAGCGTGCCGATTGCGAGCCCGACGGCGCAAGCCGTCACCGTGCTCCACCAGCCGAGGCCGAACGTGATCGGCAGCCAGCCGAAGACGATCACCGAGAACGCGAGGTTCCCCCCGAAGAACACCGCCGCCAGGTTGGCCGGGCGCGAGTCGCGCGCCGCCTCCGGGATGTACTCGATCCCGGTCTCCTCGATGTGGCCGAGACGGTCGTTCCCCGCCGGCTCGACGTGGTCTGGATGGGTGGGGCCGGCGACGAAGGGCGCGGCGGCGATTGACGTGCTCATGGCCGGGCAACGTACATTAGATTGAAAATTCAGTCAAGAACGGATAGTCTGCGGGCATGCCAAGACGCGGCGGCGCCGACCGCAGAGCGGCGATCCTCGATGCGGCCATCGGCGTCATCGCCCGCCGCGGCGTCCGCGGCTTTCGCGTCGAGCAGGTCGCCGAGCAGGCGGGCGTGGCCGTCTCGCTCCTCTACTACTACTTCGGCTCCCGCAACGGGCTCGTGCGTGCGACGCTCGACCACGCGAACGAGCGCGCCGCCACCACCACCCCCGGCAGCGGCAGCGGCCGCGCCACGATCGAGGCGTCGCTGCTCGCCGAACTGGACCCTGAGGCGCGCGACACGTCGGTCGTCTGGGGTGAGGTGCTGGCGTCGGCCGTGTTCGAGGCCGAGCTGCGCGATCAGCTCCGCGAGGCGGGCGCCGCTTGGAACGACCTCGTGGCCGCCGCGATCGCCGCCGGCATCCAGGACGGCTCGATCAACCGCACCGTCGACGCGCGCGCCGCGGCCGAGCGGCTGACCGCCGTCGTCGACGGCCTCAGCGCCCGCTGGCTTGCCGGGATGATCGAGCGCGAGCGGGCGCGGGAGCTGCTCGCCGGCGCAGTCGCGCGCGAGCTGGCGTAACGCCCCCCGCGTGCGGGAGACTCTCTGACATGACCCCGATCACCCGAGGCTTCCGGCGCCGCCACGCCGAGACGCCCGCCGGCGTCGCACTCCCGCCGGGTCAGTACCTGACCGACGGGTTCCCGGTGCTCTCCGCCGGCCCCACCCCGGACGTCCCGCTCGAGGAGTGGGAGTTCGCCATCACCGGCTCGGTCGCCGCGCCGCGCCGCTGGACCTGGAACGAGCTCCAGGAGCTCCCGAAGGAGTCGATCACCGTCGACATCCACTGCGTGACGTCGTGGTCAAAGCTCGGCACCGGCTGGGAGGGCGTGTCGGTCGACACGCTGCTCGAGGACGTCGAGGTCCTCGGCGCCTACTCGATGATCCACTCGTACGGCGGCTACACGACCAACCTCGCTATCGAGGACATCACCGACGGCAAGGCATGGGTCGCGTACGCCTACGACGGCGCGCCGCTCGAGCCCGAGCACGGGGGTCCGGCGCGGCTGCTCGTGCCGCACCTGTACTTCTGGAAGAGCGCGAAGTGGGTGCGTGGGATCGAGGTCATGGACTACGACGAGCCCGGCTTCTGGGAGTCGCTCGGCTACCACGACCGCGGGGACCCCTGGCGTGAGCAGCGCTACCAGGGAGATTGACCGCATCATCACTTGGCGGGCGGCGACGATCCGCGAGGTGATCCGCGAGACGCCGTCGGCCTCGACGCTGGTGCTCGATGTCGAGAACTGGCCCGGCCACCGTGCCGGCCAGCATGTCGACATCCGGCTCACAGCCGAGGACGGCTACCACGCGCAGCGCAGCTACTCGCTGGCGTCGGCGCCTGAGGACGGCGTCCCGGCGATCACCGTCGAGCGACTCGACGACGGCGAGGTGTCGCCGTACCTCGTCGACGACGCGCAGGTCGGCGACGTGGTCGAGATCCGCGGCCCCGTCGGCGGTTGGTTCGTCTGGGACGCGAGCCAGGGCGGCCCGCTGTGGCTGATCGGCGGCGGCTCCGGCGTCGTGCCGCTGCGGTCGATGCTGCGCCATCACCAGCTCGCCGGCAGCAACATCCCCGCGCGCCTGCTGCTGTCGGCAAAGGCTCCGCGCGACGTGATCTACCGCGCCGAGCTCCAATCATGGGACGCGACGTACACCTACACGCGCGAGACACCGGCGGGCTGGACGGGCTACGCCCGCCGTGTCGACCGCGAGATGCTCTCCGAGTCAGGCTTCGCGGCCGGGGAGCGCCCGCGGATCTTCGTCTGCGGGCCGACGGGCTTCGTCGAGGGCGTCGCAGACGATCTGACGCGGCTCGGGCACGACCCGGCGCGCGTCCGGACTGAGCGCTTCGGCGCGACGGGAGGATGAGAATGGAGCATCTGGATGGCAACGCGGCGGCGGGCCTCCTCGCCGAGGTCTTCACCATGGAAGCGACCACCGCGATCGTGACGTGTGCCGGCTGCGGCGGCTCCGGGCCGCTCGGCGCGGCCGTCGCCTATGTGACCGAGATGGGGACGGTCGTGCGTTGCGCGAACTGCGACGAGCCGCTGATTCGCGCTGCCGAGATCCGTGACCGCGTCGTGTTCGACATGCGCGGCACCGCGACGATGACGCTCGCCGTGGGTGGGTAGCACCGGTGTATGACTGCGAACTCGCTCGCCGAACAGCTCACGAAGTACCTCACGGATCTGCACTCGATCGAGGAGCAGGCGCTGGCCCAGATGCAGTTGGCCCCGCGTCTCGCCGGCGACGCCGAGCTCCAGCGCATCTTCGTCGAGCATCACAACGAGACCGAGGATCACGAGCGGCTGGTCCGCGCGCAGCTCGAGCGCCGCGACGCGAAGCCGTCCACCGTCAAGGACGTTGCCGGCCGCGTCAGCGGCTGGGGGATGATCCTGTTCGCGCGCGTGAACCCGCGAGCACCTCGAGCAGACCAAGGAGCATCGCCGGCTCATCGACCAGCGCCTGGCCGCCCACGACGCAGGGCCGAGTCGCTTCCAGGCCGGCGCGATGCGCGCCGGCGCGCTCAACCTGGGCACGTTCTTCAAGGTCCAGCCGGATACGCCGGTCAAGCTCGCCGGGTTCGCCTACGCGTTCGAGGCGCTTGAGGTCGGCGCATACGAGCTGCTCACGCGCGTCGCCGAGCGCGCGGGCGACGGACAGACCGTCGGTGTCGCCCAGCGCATCCTCGCCGACGAGCGCTTCGCCTCCGAGCAGGTGGCCGGCACCTGGGACGCGGCCGTCGAAGCCGGCCTGAAGGAGACGGTGTGGTCCGGCTGATCTACTCGGCGATCGCCTCGCTCGACGGCTACATCAACGACGTCGAGGGCAAGTTCGACTGGTCGGCTCCCGACGAAGAGGTGCACGCGTTCGTCAACGACCTCGAGCGGCCGGTCGGCACCTATCTCTACGGCCGCCGGATGTACGACGTGATGGCCGTCTGGGAGACCATGGACCTGGCCGGCGAGCCGGCGCCGATGCGCGACTACCAGCAGATCTGGCAGGCAGCCGACAAGGTCGTGTACTCGCGAACGCTCGACACAGCCACCAGCGCCCGCACGCGGATCGAGCGCGAGTTCGACGCGGAGGCGGTGCGCGCCCTCAAGGCGTCGGCGACCCGGGACATCAGCATCGGCGGGCCCGAGCTGGCGGGGCAGGCGATCGCCGCCGGGCTGGTCGACGAGATCGGCCTGTTCCTGAATCCGATCGTCGTCGGCGGCGGGAGCCAGGCGCTGCCCGACGGCGTGCGCGTGCCGCTCGAGCTGCTCGAGGAGCGGCGCTTCGGCAACGGCGTGGTCTACCTGCGCTACGCGGCGAGCGGCAGCGGCTCGTCGTAGCCGGCGGCGACGACGCGGTTGCGGCCGGTGCGCTTGGCCTCGTACAGCGCCTCGTCGGCGGCCGCGAACAGCGGCTCGAACGCCGCCGCGCCGCCGTCGCTGCCGGCGACGCCGAACGACGCCGTGACGCCGAGCCCGGCAGGGCGCGCGTCCTCGATCCCCGCGCGGACGCGTTCGGCGATCGTGCGGCCCTCGTCGACGGCGACGCCCGGAAGGACGATCAGGAACTCCTCGCCGCCGAGGCGGTAGATCAGCTCGAACGAGCGCAGCTGCTTGCGCATCACGTACGCCGCATCCTTGAGGACGGCGTCGCCGCGCGTGTGGCCGTAGTCGTCGTTGACGCGCTTGAAGTGGTCGAGGTCGCACGCGATCAGGCAGATCGGCGCGCCCGTGAGCGCCGCCTGCTGCGCGATCTCGGCGAAGCGCACGGCGAGGGCCTTGCGGTTGAGCAACCCGGTCAGCGGGTCGAGCACGGCGTCGGACCGCTGCTTGATCTCCGCCCGCATGAGCGTCTCGGAGAACGCGGCCAGGCCACCGCAGCAGGCGAGTCCGATCAGTGCGTAGGTGGGGTCGTCGGCGAAGCCGCTCGGGTCGACGCCGAGCGTCGCCGCGAACAGCACGACGATCGTCAGCCCCATCCCCGTATACACGCCGCGGGGCGAGAAACGCGCGGGCAGCGTCACGATCGGCAGCAGCAGCATCGGGATCGTGGGGCTGTGCGGCCCGCCGCTGAGCGCGATGCCGATCGCGATCAGCACCTGCGCGTTCACGACGGTGGCGAAGACGACGTACTCAGGCCGCGCGCTGGTGGCGATCCGCGGCCGCAGCAGGGCGTAGGTCACGACCGAAAACGCGAGCGGGATCAACGTCCAGGCGCCGACCCAGGGGATCGCGATCAGGAACGCGATCGCCAGCGACCCGTACATGATCGCGCGTGGGCGCGCGAGGTTCGCCTCCATCTCGAGCAGGCGCTCGCGATGGAGCTGTGTCGGGCACAGCCACGTTCCGGCGGAAGACATGCATTCCAGATATCGGCAAATTGGCGCGAAAAGCCCAGTCTTTCGCCGCCGGGTCGTACGACACACTTGCGCCATGACGCTCACCTTGCAGGCCGAGCTCGCCGAGCCGTACGTCTATCTGGACAACCGGGCGCTGGTGCTCTCCAACGGCCCGCATGGCCTGATCTTCCATCGCGCGCAAGGCCGGTGGCTCGCCCAGACGCTCACCATCATCGCCGACGAGCAGCGCGCGACTCGGATCCTTCAGCACCGCCTGTTCGGCGGTTTCGTGGAGGCGGACGGCGCGGTTGTCCTGTTCGCCGGCACGCACGACGACATCGTGTCGGTCCGGCTCTCGGCCTCGGCATTCGCGGCGCTGCGCGCCGAGCTCGGCAGCGGCTGATCACTGCGCGAGCGCGGCCGCGAGCTTGTCGGCGCTGACGACCTGCGGCTTGCCGTCGCCGCGCTGTACGACGAACGTCGGCGTGCCGTTGACGCCGAGCTTCTGCGCTTGGGCGTTGGCGCGGGCGAGCGGCGTCTGCGACGTGCCGCCGTCGGCGAAGGCGAGCGCCTTGCCGGCGTCGACGCCGGAGGCCGAGGCCACCGAGCGGAGGAAATCGTCGGTGACGTAGCCCGAGTTCTCCGGACCCTGCTTGGCGTAGAACGTCTCCAGGAACGGCCACAGCCGACCCTGCTGCTCGGCGCCGGCGGCCACGCGGGCGGCGCGCACCGAGTCCGGCCCGATGAAGCTCAGCGTGCGGGCCTGGAGCTTGACGTCGCCGGGGCGCACGTAGTCGCGGATGACCGGGGGCAGGACCGTCTGCGACGCCTTCGCGCAGATCGGACACTGCAGGTCGACGAACTCGGTCACGGTCGTCTTCGCGTTCGGGTCGCCGAGCACGCCGTTGTGCTCCGGGATGCCGGCGAGCAGCCCTGGCGACGGCGCCGCCGGCTTGCTGCCGCCGGACGACGAGATCGCGATCGCGGCGACGAGCACGACGGCGGCGAGCCCGAGCGCGCCGCCGAGCTGCAACAGCCGCCGCCGACGGGTCGCTCGCGCCCGCTCGGCCGCTTCTTTCGCCTGGCGCTCGGCACGGCGCTGCTCGCGCAGCTGCCGCTTGGGGATGGCATGGGACATGTAGAGGAACTCCTTCGAAATCGGATCTGACACGAACTGACTCAAGGGGTCTGACCCCTTGCCGTGTGGGCGCTCAGATCGACTGCGGTGGAGCGCGGCCGCGTGGGCGGCGCGCGGGGGTGCCGCCGGCGGCGGCGAAGAGCGGTGACGGTGAGAGCCAGAGCGCGGGCGTCGCCGCTGCCGCTCGCGGTGCCGCCGTCTGCAGCGCGCTGCGGAGCGCCGGGGCGACCCGCAGCGCGAGCGCGAGGAGCAGGCCGGCGGCGACGCACAAGGCGAGCATGCCCATCCAGCCGCCGCCGAGCGAGCTGCCACCGAGGGCGGCCGCGACCAGCGCCTGGCCGGTGCACGCCGCGGTCACGCCCGCGGTCCCGATCGCCCAGAGGCGGGCGAAGCTGGGCCGCGGCAGGGCAGGTCTGCGCGCGGCGCGCGCCACGAGCAGCGCGAGCGCGAGCGAGTACAGGGCAATCAGCGCAACGCCCCAGAGCCCGATCCAGCTGCGGCCGGCCGCCTCGAGGCAGCCCTGGGCGCCTGACCCGCACAGCACGACGGCGCGCGTCTGGTCGACGCCGACCGCGAGCAGCGGGACGAGCAAAAGCGCACGGAGCGTCGGCGTCAGGCGAGACACGTCGAATCAGGTTAGTGCGCGGTACTGGCGACCGAGCTCGAACAGGTACTGCGCCTCAGGCCCGCGCAGCGCGTGCAGCGGACGGCGGACGGGGATCCCGCCGTCGGGCGGTTCGAGTGGCGCCGGCGCCACGCCGTGCGCGGCCAGCCAGCGCGGTAGGTACTCGCCCGCGACCTTGCCGTGCGGCCACCACAGCGGCGCGCCGTCGCCGGTCCCGTGCAGGCGGCGCGTGCGGTGGCCGACGAGCAGGCGCCCGTGAAGGACCGGTTCGCCCGGATCGCCGGTGTCGTCGGCACCCGCCAGGCCGGCGATTGCGGCCACGACCACGCGCGCCTGCTGGGTCGCGAGGCTGCCGAACTTGACCGGCGAGGCGACGCCGTCGCCCGCGGCCCATGTCCGCTCGCAGCCGGCGACGAGCCCGTCGTCGCCCGCGACGATGAAGCCCTCCTCGTCCGCGGCGAGGCCGCCGACGGCGGGTCCCAGGAGTCGCGGGACGGCGAACACCCGCTCGATGTCGAGGTCGTCGGCGTGCTGGACGACGGTCCCGGTGCGCAGCTCGATGCCGGCCCAGCGGAGTTCCTCGGCGACGGCCGCGCTCGCGTGATCGCCGAACAGCGACAGCGGCGTGTGCTCCGGCGTCACCACCGTCACGTGGACCTCCTGGCCCATCTCACGCGCCTCGCCAACCGTCATCAGCGCGAGCTCGTAGGCGGGCAGCGGCCAGACGGCGCCGGGGGGGACGACGATCGCGATCCGGTCCGCGTAGCCCTGCTCGATGTCCTGCAACAGCCCCCCGTAGGTGTCCGCGTCGCCGCCCGGCCGCCAGGTCGTCGCGCCCTCGACGTCCGCGATCGCGCGTGCGCCGGGAGAGACGACGAGCGCATCGAACGAGCGCCGGGCGCGCGATCCGAGCATCACCGATCGCGCCGCGTCGTCGACCGTCACGAGCTCGTCGATCACGAGCTCGGCATCCGCGTCGGCGGCGAAGCGCGTCAGCGGCACGCGGTGAGCGTGACCGTGCCCGAACGGCTCGCCGACCGCCAGCGGCAGGTAGGTGAATTCGGGGTCGGGCGCGATCAGCGTGAGGCGGACACGGTCGCCCGCCAGCGCGCGCAGCCCGAGCAGGGCCTCCAGGCCGGCGACGCCGCCGCCCGCGATGACGACATCCATGGGAGCTCCTTCGTGATCGAACCACGTCTCGTGCGCGAACGGGACCATCATGCCTTCGACCGTAGGCGTCGACCCGCTCTTCGCCCTCCGTAGTTCCCCGCGATCGTCGGCGGGGTTTGCCGCTCAGCTGGGGGCGTCGACGAGGCCGTGGTCGAGCGCGTAGCGCACGAGCTCGGCGCGCGACGACTGGCGCGTCTTCTGCTGGATGTGCGCGCGGTGCGACTCGACCGTGCGCACGCTGAGGTAGAGCCGGCCGGCGATCTCGGCGTTCGTGTAACCCAGCGCGATCAGCTTGAGCACCTCGAGCTCGCGCTCGGAGAGGTCGTCGGGTGGCCCGGTAGGCTCCGGCGGCTGCGCGGCGATTCGCGCGCCGAGGCGAGGGTTGAGGTACGTCTCGCCCTCGGCGGCGAGCCGGATCGCGCCGAGCAGCTCGTCGTCGGCCGCCTCCTTGAGCACGAACCCGAGCGCGCCGGACTGGAGCGCCTGGCGCGCGAACGACGGGTCGTTCTGCATCGTGAGCACGACGATCGCCGTCATCGGCGTCTCCTCGCGCATCGTCGGGATCGCCTCCAGGCTCGACCCGCCCGGCATGTTGAGGTCGAGCACGATCACGTCAGGCCGATGCGCGCGCACCATCCGCAGCGCGTCCGGCACCGTCCCGGCCTCGGCGACCACGCGCAGCCCGGGCTCGGCGTCGACCAGCATCCGCAAGCCCCGGCGGACCACAACGTGATCGTCGGCGATGACCACTGTGACGTCGCTCATCGGCCGCAAGCTTGACACCGAACCGCTCAGGGCATGTGTCAGCGCTTCAGCGCGTCCACGATCCGCCGCACCGAGACGTCGACCGGATCGTCGGCGCCGTGCAGGCGCACGTCCGCTCGCTCGGGCGCCTCGTACGGCGCGTCGATGCCGGTGAAGCCGGCGAGCTCGCCTGCGCGGGCACGCGCGTACAGGCCGTGGGGGTCGCGCCGCTCGCACTCCTCTAGCGGCGTGTCGACCCACGCCTCGACGAAGTCCAGGCCGGCCTCCTCGTGCAGCTCGCGCGCGAACTCGCGGTCGGCGGCGGCGGGGGAGACGAGCGCGGTGATCACGACAAGCCCGGCGTCGGCGAACATGCGCGCGACGCTGGCGACGCGGCGGGCGTGCTCGGACCGGTCGGCGGGGGAGAAGCCCAGGTCACCGCTGAGCCCGTGACGGACGTTCTCGCCGTCCAGCAGATAGGCAGGGCGGCCGAGGCCGACCAGCGCGCGCTCGAGTTCCTCGGCGATCGTCGACTTGCCCGAAGCCGGCAGGCCGGTGAGCCAGACGGTGGCGCCACGCAGGCCGAGCACGCTCCAGCGCTCGCGCCGCGGCAGCGCCGGCTCGTGCCAGATCACGCCCGGGCTGTGCGGGCCGGTCGGCGGCCCAGGGTCCTCGTGCGCGCGCAGCACCATGCCGGCGGCGACCGTGTCGCGCGTCGCCTCGTCGATGAGGATGAACGCGCCGGTGCCGCGGTTGCGCGTATACGGCTCGGCCATCACCGGTGCGGCGAGGTCGAGGTGCACGCGCGCGATGTCGTTGAGCTCGAGCTCGGTCGCGGGGCCCCCGTCGCGCAGCGTGTCGAGGTCCAGGCGCGCGTCGATCGACTCCACCCGCGCCCGCACGCGGCGGGTTGTGTGCTTGAGCAGGTAGCGGCCGCCCGCCTGCAACGGCGTGTCGGCCATCCAGCAGATCCGAGCGTCGAGCCGGCGGGCGACCGGCGGCGGGTCGTCGACGCCGCAGATCACGCTGCCGCGGCCGGCGTCGAGGTCGCTCGCCAGGTGGACCACGACCGACATCGGGGGGAACGCGACCTCAACGGGTCCGTCGAGCGTCTCGATCCGGTCGACCGTGGTGCGCTCGCCGCTCGGGAGCACGACGACCTCGTCGCCGGGTCGCAGGAGCCCGCTCGCCATCTGGCCGGCGTAGCCGCGATAGTCGGTCGTCCGCACGACCCACTGGACCGGGAAGCGGACGTCGTCGAGGTTGCGATCCCGCGCGACCTCGACCTGCTCGAGGTGGCGGAGCAGCGGCGGCCCGTCGTACCAGGGGGTCTGCTCGGACGTCTCCACGACGTTGTCGCCGTGCAGTGCCGACACCGGGATCGCCAGCGCGTCTTTGACCCCGAGTTCCTCCAGGACAGCGGCGAAGTCGGCCTCGATCTCGCGGAACCGGGCCTGGTCCCAGTCGACGAGGTCCATCTTGTTCACGCACGCGACCATGTGCCTGATCCCGAGCTGCGCCGACAGGTAGGCGTGGCGGCGCGACTGCTCGAGCACGCCGTTGCGGGCGTCGACGAGCACGACGGCGAGGTCGGCGGTGCTGGCGCCGGTGACCATGTTGCGCGTGTAGCGGACGTGGCCGGGGGTGTCGGCGATGATGAACGAGCGCTCCGGGGTGGCGAAGAAGCGGTACGCGACGTCGATCGTGATGCCCTGCTCGCGCTCGGCCCGCAGGCCGTCCGTGAGCCGCGCGAGATCGACCTCGGCGTCGGCCACCTGGTCGGCCATCAGCGACTTGGAGTCGTAGAGCAGGCGGCCGATCAGCGTCGACTTGCCGTCGTCGACCGAGCCGGCGGTGGCGAGCCGCAGCAGCGAGCTCATCAGAAGTAGCCCTCGCGCTTGCGGTCCTCCATCGCGGCCTCCGACGTGCGGTCGTCGGCCCGCGTGGCGCCCCGCTCGGTCAGCCGCGTGGCGGCGGTCTCGGCGATCACGGCGTCGACGTCCGTGGCGTCGGAGCGGACCGCGCCGGTGATCGTCATGTCGCCGACGGTGCGGTAGCGGACGCGCTCGGTGGACGCCGTCTCGCCGTCGCCGGGCTGCAGCCACTCGGAGACGGCGTAGAGCATCCCGTCGCGCTCGAACACCTCGCGCTCGTGCGCGAAGTAGATCGACGGCAGCTCGAGCTCCTCGGCGCCGATGTAGCGCCAGATGTCGAGCTCGGTCCAGTTCGAGAGCGGGAACACGCGCACGCTCTCGCCCGGCCCGATCGCGCCGTTGTAGAGGTTCCACAGCTCTGGCCGCTGGGCGCGTGGGTCCCACTGCCCGTGGGCGTCGCGGAACGAGAAGATCCGCTCCTTCGCCCGGGCGCGCTCCTCGTCACGGCGCGCGCCGCCGAACGCGGCGTCGAACCGGTGGTCGGCGATCGCGTCGAGCAGCGTGACGGTCTGCAGCCGGTTGCGCGACAGCCCCTGCTCGATCGCGCGGCCCGTATCGATCGACTCCTGCACCGAGGCGATGATCAGCTGCTCGCCGAGCTCCTCGACGCGGCGGTCGCGGAACTCGAGGACCTCCGGGAAGTTGTGGCCGGTGTCGACGTGCATGACCGGGAACGGGAACGCCCCCGGCCGGAACGCCTTCTCGGCGAGGCGCAGCAGCACGATCGAGTCCTTGCCGCCGGAGAACAGCAGCACCGGGCGCTCGAGCTCGGCGGCGACCTCGCGCATCACGTGCACGGATTCGGCCTCGAGCTCGCGCAGCTGGGAGAGGATGGGGGTGAAGGTCGCCATGCGAGCGGCCGTGCAGGATAGTCTCGGCGCGCTCTCCGATGATCTTCAGGCAAATCACCCACGACGACCTGGGCTGCGCGTCCTACCTGGTCGGCGACGAGAAGGAAGGGATCGCGGCGGTCGTCGACCCGCGTTTCGAGGTCGACGAGTACCTCGAGCTGGCGCGTTACATGGGGGTGCGGATCGAGCACGTCTTCGAGACCCACAACCACGCCGACCACGTGTCCGGGCACGGCCGGCTGGCGGCCGCGACCGGCGCCGCGATCCACATCCACCGCGAAGCGGCGCCCTCCTACGACCACGAGCCGTTTGTCGACGGCGACGAGTGGGAGCTGGGCGTGCTGCGCATCCGTGCGCTCCACACGCCGGGTCACCGGCCCGAGCACACCGCGTTCGCCTTGATCGACACCCACCGCGGCGACGAGCCGTGGGCGGTGCTGACCGGCGACACGCTGTTCGTCAACGATGTCGCGCGGCCGGACCTCGCAATCGAGAAGTCCGAGGGCGCTCGCGGCATCTTCCGCTCGCTGCACGGGCAGTTGCTCGGACTACCCGGCCACGTCGAGGTCTGGCCCGGCCACCTCGGCGGCTCGATGTGCGGCGGTCCCGGGATGGACATGAAGATCTCCACCACGATCGGCTTCGAGCGCGCCCACAACCCGACGCTGGCGATCGCCGACGAGGACGAGTTCGTCGAGGAGGCGCTGTCCAAGCTCGGCCCGCAGCCGCCGAACTTCACCGCGATCGTCGACCTCAACCGCGGCCCGCTGCTGACCGACGGGGTCGAGCTGCTGCCGCTCGCGCCGCGCCAGGTCGAGCAGCACCGGGCGGACGGCGCGATGGTCGTCGACGTGCGCACCGACCAGCAGTTCGACGATGCGCACATCCCCGGCGCCGTCGCGATCCCGATGCTCTACGCCGGCTTCGGCTCCCGGCTCGCCTGGCTGGCCGACCGCGAGCAGAGCGTCGTCTTCGTCGGCCGCGACGACCAGGACGGTCGCACGGCAGGCCACCTTGCGGTCGCGGTCGGCATCCGCAAGCTCGCCGGGTTCCTGCACGGCGGCATGACGAGCTGGCGGCAGGAGAAGCGGCCGGTCGCACGGATCGGGCGCCTTCCCGTCGGCGAGCTCGACCCGAGGGCGGTGCAGGTACTCGACGTGCGCGAGGGCAGCGAATGGGACGCCGGCCACATCGACGGCTCGGTCCACACGCCGTGGCATGACATCGACGGTCTCCCCGACGGGCTCGATCCCGCTCAGCCGATCGCGGTGATCTGCGGCTCAGGCCAGCGCGCCGCCGTCGCCGCCAGCCTGATCGCTCGTACCGGCGCGGAGCACGTGATCCACGTCGTGGACGGCGGCGTGCAGCGCTGGCGGGAAGTCAGCCGCCCGGCATAGTCGCCGCGCAGGTCTGCGGGTTTTCCACCCCCTCGATCCCGTCGGATCAACGGCTGCGCGGCGGCCGGCCGTGCGCCATCGTCGTGGTAGTCGACGGAAAGCGGGGGTCTCATGTCGCAGGCCTATCCCGTGCGGCTGGAGGGTCACCTCGATCCCGGCCTTAGCCGCTGGCTGTGGCTCGTGAAGTGGTTGCTCGTGATTGGGCACTACTTCGTCTTGTGCTTCCTGTGGATCGCGTTCGCCGTGCTGAGCGTCGTGGGTCGGCGTCGACGTACGCGCTCGTGTCGGAGAAGAGCAGCAAGGAGATCACCGACCTCCGGTCGCGCGACAGCGTCGTGATCGGCGGCAGCAAGCGGCCGGCCGCGCCCGAGGCCCAGGGCTTCTGGGTAGCCACCGGCCGGTCCACGTTGCGCTGGCAGCCGCAAAGCGGCGACTGGCGCGCGGTCGTGATGAACGCCGACACCAGGAGCGGAGTGGTCGCGGACGTCAGCATCGGCGCGGACCTTCCCGGCCTGATCTGGGCTGGGATCGGCCTGCTGGCCGGCGGCGTGGCGCTGCTTGTCGTGGCGAGCCTGCTGCTGGTCGGCGGCGCGCGCAGGCGCGCGGATCGGCCGTCGTCGTGAGGTCGGTCAGCGCTGATGCGGGAGTGTGAGGAACGGGCTGATGTAGCGGCCGACGATCTTGCCGGCCGGCGTCCACAACGGCTCGGAGGACACGGTCGCGCCGGCGCCGATCTCGGCGCGGATGTACAGCGGGTCGGCGCCGGTCAGCAGCAGGCCGTAGACCACCGGCCGGAACGGCTCGGGCACGGCGATCGCGCCGACGCGCGCCGCGATCATCCCGGCCGCCGCGTCGGCCTGTTGCGTCGCGAGGCTGCCGTGCTTGACCGCGAACGCCGTCGCGTCGCCGGCGGCGAAGACCTCCTCGCTGCCCGCGACGCGGCAGTGCTCGTCGATCGGGATGAACCCGTCGCCGTCGTCGGGCAGCCCCGGGATCCGCGGGCCGGCGAGCGTCGGTAGTGCGATCACCGCGTCGGCGCCGATCAGGCCGCCGCCGCGCGTCTGGAGCGCTCCATCCATCGCCAGCGTCGGGGCGGCCCCGGTCACGAGGTCGATTCCCGCGCGCGCGAGCGTCGCGCGCAGCACGTCACCGGGCTCGACGCCGAGTGCGGCGAGCGGACTCGGCTCCGCGGTGACCACGGTGATGTCGGGCTCGGCCACGCCGCGCTCGCGCAGCGAGGCGGCGCTGAGCAGGGCGAGCTCGTAGATCGGCAACGGCCAGGTCGTGCCGGCCGGGACGGCGAACACGAGCCGCAGCTCTGCATCGGCGGCGGCGCGCGCGAGCACGCCCTCGACCGCTCCCGCGCTGAGCGGGCCCCGGAACGTGATGGCGCCGGGCACCGCATCGCGCGACGGCGCGCCGATGGCCACGACGAGGAAGTCGTAGTCGCGACGATCGGCGCCGCGCGTCACGACCTGGCGGTCAGCCATCGCGACGGCGGCGAGCGAGTCGCGGCGGAGCTTGACGTCGAGCCGCTGGGCGAGCGCCGAGAGGTCGATCCGTGCGGCGGCATCCGCCCCGAACGGGGTCAGTACCGAGGACGGGCGGTGCACGAGCTCAGCCGCTGGCGCGAGCAGCTCGATCTCGACTTGCGGTCCGGCGAGCTCGCGCAGCGCGAGCACGCACTCGACGGCGGCGATGCCGGCGCCGGCCACGAGCACTCGGGTCATCTGTGGCCTCCGCGGGGTCGCGGTCGCGCAAGCGTGCGCTGCGGGTACGTGGCGACCATGGGGCAAGCCTCGCTGCGGGGGCGCGTCCGGTCAACCGTTCCCTGCCGCAGCGCGTTGCGGCTGACTACGGTTGAGGCGGGAGCCGTCGAACGCGCGGATAGCTCGTCGCACGGCCGTCAGCGCGGGCGGCCGGCGAGCGGAGCGACGCCGCCCAGTCGGGAGCGCACGTCTCCGGCGGGCAGCGGCAGCAGATCGCGGCGGCCCGGCTGCTGCTCAGCGATGCCCGTTTCGTGATCTTCGACGAGCCGACGGCGCATCTGGACCCGGCCGGCGCCGCCGCGCTGCTCGAGGAGCTCGTGTCATGCGCACGCCTGGTGGGACGCGGAGTGCTCGTGATCACACATGAGCGCGGCGACCTCGAGGCGTTCGACGCGGTGTGCGAGCTGCCGCACCGTTCTTGAAACGTCCGTAGCGCACCTGCGGCGGATTACTGAGTGCGTCGCGTGGTGGTGCCGGATGAAGCGACGCCTGCTTGGCGGTGCAATGGCTCTCGACACCGTCAAGTGGAGGAAAAGCAGATCATGAGCAAGCTCGTCACATATGCAGGCATCGCCGCCAGCGTGATCCTGATCGCGTTCGGCATCGGATCGATCGTCGTCGGCTTCAACGGTCGAGATCGCGTCCACAACGACCTCGCCAAGGAGCAGATCATCGGCACGCCGGACTCGACGATCCCCAACCAGCTCGTCAACACCGGCAGCGAGGCCCAGGCCTTCGCGAACGTGATGCGCAAGCACACGCTCGAGGCGACCGGCGGCCAGACGTACGCGCAGATGGGCCGCTACCTCGACGCCAACGGCAAGCCGACCAACGATGAGAACAAGGCCGCCAAGGACGCGAAGACGGGCCAGCCCGTCGAGAACGGCCTTCGCAACCTGTGGGTCACCGAGACCGCGCTGACCACGGCGCTCAACACCGCCTACTTCGCCGAGAGCGTCGCGACGTTCGCGATCGCCATGGGCGCCGCGCTGCTGCTCACCGGCATCGGCTTCCTGGTGTTCATCATCCGGCTCCTGGTGCCGGTCACGCGCCGCCGCGAGGTCGAGGTGCCCGGCGGCGCCGTCGCCGCCGCATAGGCGCCAAGCCTCCATCCCCGATTCGCCGGGCCGTTCGCAAGAGCGGCCCGGCGGTCGTTTTCCGTACGCGACCGACCCGTCAGCGGCGGGGCGCCGGCACTCGGCGCTCCGCCGCGGCGCAGTTCACGCACAGCGTGCTCTCGGGCATCGCCGCGAGCCGCTTCTCCGGGATCGGGTCCCCGCAGCCGTCGCACGTCCCGTACGTGCCCTCGTCGAGCTTGGCGAGCGCGCGCTCGACCTTCTCCAGCCCGGTCTCGAGCGAGCGGCCCACGCCGATGTCGGTCAGCCGGCTGATCGCCTCCGTGGTGCCGTCGCCGATCCGCTTGCCGAAGCCCTGCGCGGCGCCCAGCTCGGGGCGCTCGGCCAGCGTGTCCACGCGCCCGCGGATGCTGTCGCGGCGCGCCTCGAGTGCAGTTCGGACGGCGTCATGGTCCATCCGACCAGCGTAGGGGGTATGCATCGCGTCATGGGACGCGTGATCGCCTTCGACGTCAACGAGACCCTGCTCGACCTGGCCGCGCTCGATCCGCTGTTCGAGCGGGCCTTCGGCAGCGCCGCGGTACGCGAGCAGTGGTTCGGCCAAATGCTCCAGCTCGCGTTCGTGGGGGGGCTGACCGATCGCTACGTCGACTTCAGCACGGCTCAGCGCGCCGCCCTGGAGATGCTGTCCGAGCGGCACGGGGTCGAGCCCGACGAGGCCATCCTGAGCGGCATGCGCACGCTGCCGCCGCACCCCGACGTTCCGGGTGCCCTGGACGCGCTGCGCGTTGCCGGCTTCACCATGCCCGCGCTCACGAACTCGCCCCTCGACGTCGCGCAGGACCAACTGCGCAACGCCGGGATCGCCGACCGGTTCGACGCGGTGCTCTCGGCCGACCAGGTGCGTGCGCTCAAGCCGCGGCCCGAGCCATACCGGCTTGTGGCGCGGACGTTCGACGTCCCGATCGGTGACGTGCGGCTCGTTGCCGCTCACGCCTGGGACGTCGCCGGCGCGCTGGCGGCTGGCTGCTCGGCCGCGTTCGTGGCTCGCCCCGGGAGACTGCGCAGCCCGCTCGGCGACCAGCCCGACGTGATCGGGGCCGACCTCGCCGAGGTCGCCGCGAAGCTAGAGCGTCTGGCGTAGCCAGTCGACGGCGGGCTGCACATGCGCGGGATCGATGTGATGCCCGGCGTCCGACTCGTGGTACTCGACGGGCAGGCCGCCGGCCTCGATCAGCTCGTGCGCCGTGCGGGCGAACGACACATCCATGACCGGGTCCTGCCGGCCGTGCGCGATGAACACGCGCGTGTCCCGGCGGTCGGCCAACGACGGCTGCCAGCCGTCGACGGTCGGGATGAAACCCGAGAAGGCGAGGATGCCGGCGGGCGCCGGCCGGTCCGCCCCGAGGCCGAGCGAGTAGCTCATGACCGAGCCCATCGAGAAGCCGCCGAACACCGTCTGCTCGGGCCTCAGGCCGGTCTGCTCCCACAGCTCGTCGTGCAGCTCGGTGAGCAGCCCGTAGGCCGCGTGGAACGTGTCGTGGTCGGGGTAGCCGACCCGCGGCACCACGTACCAGTGAAAGCCGGGCCAGCCGGGGATCTGAAGCGGCGCGCGCGGGGTGACGAAATGCAACCGGCGCTCGGGGTCGAGCACGTCGGCGAGGCCGAGCAGGTCGTTCTCGTCGGCACCGCGGCCGTGGTGGAGCACCACGAGCCCGGCGGCCTCCCCAGCCGGCGGGCGTTCGCGGTACACGAGCCGGCTCAAGCGGTCACCGACCGCGTCGCACGCGGGTTGCTCACCGGGTGCAGCGTACGCTCGAGCTGCGCTCGCAGGTGCTCGTGCTGCTTGGGAAGGCGCAGCTCCTCGCCGAGGTGATCGGGGTCCTCGTCGACGGCGAACCCGGGGCTCAGCGTGGCGATCTCGAACAGCACGCCGCGCGGCTCCTGGAAGTAGATCGACTGGAAGTAGTCGCGGTCCTTGACGTCGGTCACGTAGCCGCCGGCCGTGGCGATCTGCTCCTGCCACGCGAGCTGCTCGTCGTCGTGCGTGCCCCAGGCGATGTGGTGGACGCTGCCCGCGCCCTGCGAGCCGCGGAAGCTCGGCGCCTCGTCGTAGGCCCAGCGGAAGCGACGCTCGGAGCCGTCGAGCACGTACTCGCCGTCATAGGTGAAGCCGAGGACGTCGGTGAGGAAGCGCTCCTCGACGCCGTGGAAGGCGCCGTAGGCGCGCGCGCCCTCGAGCCCGACGATGGCGTGCTCGGCCGGGATCTCCGGGTGCTGGGCCGTCAGCGGCGCGTTGCCGAGGCTCTCGACGACGAGCTCGAGCTGCAGTCCGTCGGGGTCCTGGAAGTGGATGTGGTCGCCGTGGCGGTCAATGCCCAGCCGCGCGGCCCAGAAGTCGAGTGCGGCCTCGCTCGGCACGGCGAGCTGCAGCGTGTGGATCTGGCCGCTGCCCGCGCGCCCCGCGGCGGCGCCGGGGAACTCGAACCAGGTCAGGATCGTGCCGGGGGTGCCCTTCTCGTCCCCGAAGTACAGGTGGTACGCCTCCGGCGCGTCGAAGTTGACGGTCTTCTTGACGAAGCGCAGGCCGAGGGTGTCGGCGTAGAAGTCGACATTGCGCTGGGCGTCGCCGGTGATCATCGTGATGTGGTGCAGTCCCGTGAGCCTCATACCCGACATGCTAGCAGGTGATTGCACGTGCAACTACTTCAGGGAAGCATCGTTCCCGCCGGCCGGGCACCGCGTCCGATCGACCCCGGCACCCGGATCGGGCACGTGCACCTGCGGACCGCCGACATCGACCGGATCCGCGACTTCTACGTCGGCGTGCTCGGCTTCGACGTCGTGTTCGAGGCGCGTGACGTGCCGGGATGGGGGACGACGGGCGACATCCTGTTCATCTCTGCCGGCGGCTACCACCATCACCTGGGCTTCAACACCTGGAAGTCGGCGGGCGGGCCGCCGCAGCCGGACGGGGTCACCGGCCTGCATCACGTCGCGATCAACTACCCGACGAAGGCCGCGCTTGCCGACGCCGTCGTGCGCCTGAAGGAGGTCGACTGGCCGTTGCGCCAGAAGACCGACCACGGGACGCATCTCGCCGTCTACATCACCGATCCCGACGGCAACGACCTCGAGCTGGCGTGGGACCGCCCGATCGAGGAATGGCCGCGCGACTCCGAGGGCCACGCCGCGATGGCGATGGACGCCGAGCTCGACGTCGACGTTCTGATGGCCGAGGTCAGCCCCCGCTGACCGCCGCCGCGTCGGGCGACAGGATCACATCGTCGCCAGGGTCGGGCGGCGCCGCGGGCAGCGCGGTCGGCGTCGCCGTCGGCGTGGGAGTGCCCTCCGGCGTCGCGCTCGGGGTCGGGCTCGCCCCGGGAGTTGCCGTCGCCGTCGGGGTGCCCTCGGCGGACGGATCGCCGCCCGTCTTGGTGATGTGCGGCCTGCTGCCGCAGCCCGCTGACGGCCGACGGCCGAAGTCGACGGTGACGACGTCGCCCTTCGCGCCGTTGAGCATCCCCTCGGCGGCCTGATCGCTGGAGAGCAGCGCGTGGAGCCTGACCTTGCCGCCGAGCTCCACGAGGCAGCGGCGTTCGGGGCCGGTGATCGGGATCGTCACACGGCGCGTCTCGTCGCGCGGAACCTGGAACACCGTCGGACCGAGCCGCAACGGCGCAACCCGCGACTGGTCACCGACCGTGACGCGGCGCTCGGACACGAGGCTGAAGAAGCCGCTGCAGCCGGAATGCGCCTCGTCCGGACAATGCACGGCAACGCCGACGGTGCGATCGGAATACATCGCCCGGCTCGAAGTCACCTTCGGCTGGGTTTGGCAGAGGTCGCCGACGCGGCCCCATGCGTACCGCTCGCCACCGCACCACAGCTCGAGCGGCGTGGCGGCCCACGCGTTGTCGCCGATCAGCTTGCTGAGCAGCGACGACGGCGGTGAGCGGCGGTCCAGCGCAGGCCCGATGCCGACCATCTGGATGCGGTCGCGCGGGTAGCTCTGCAGCGTCTCCGTGGCGGGGAACCCGAGCACCACCTCGTCCGCGTCGGCCATCACGAGCACGCCGGCGACGGGCGCGCGATCGTCGCTGAACGTCAGCGTGGCGCTGGCCAGTCGGACCGGGTGGTCGAGCTGACGCGCGATCGACACGAGCGCGGCCGTGAGCATGGCGGCCACTGCGGCGCGCCACACGAGGCCCCGGACGTCGTCGCGGTAGCGGGACTGCAGGAGCGCCCACGTGAGGGCGAGCCCCACCGCCGCGAGCGGCCACGCGTACGAGCCGAACGAAAACGGGACGACGAACACGAGCACGACGGCCGCGAACGCCAGCACGGCGGAGGTCGGCCGACTCGGCCTCCCGTTCGCCCACTTCGCGAGCAGCAGGAACAGTCCGCCGGCAGCGAGTGCGGGGAGGATCAGCACGCGCATGCCGACGACCAGCAGGTCGGTCCGCGGCACGAGCGCGAGCGCCTGGTCGGCGGGCACGTCGGAGCGCCAGAAGCGCAGCCACATGACGGTCCCGCCGACGACGTAGACGAAGCCGACGGTGCCCGCGATCGCGCCGGCCAGCGCGCCGGCGCGGGTCACGAGTTGCTCGAACGGGGAGGACGGTGAAGCGTTCATCGCCCGCTCACCGTCCTGGAGTCCGGTTTCAGCCGCCTTTCAGCCGGCTTGTGGTGCTGTTACGGCGTCGCGAACTCGGCCTGCGAGCTCTGGACCGTCGCGGCGGGCACGGTGACCTGCTCCGCAAGGTACGAGGCGAGCTGCGTGCCCGGGTCGCCGGCGATCGTGTCGTTGTGCGGCGCGGCCAGGAACGGCAGCGTGATCGCCCCGCCGCTCACCGTGACCGTCTGCTTGGTCGGGACGTGGAGCCACCAGTTGGTGTTGGCGTCTGTGACGCGCACGCCGACGCGGTGGCCGGCCTCGAGCTTCCAGTCGGCGGACCAGAGGTCGAGCACGATCGGCCCGCTGGAGCGGATCCGGTGCCCCTGCCGGGTGATCAGCGGTCCCGTGCCATTCGCGTCGAGGTCGTAGACGTCGACGACCAGGTTGGCGTTGGGAAGTGTCGTCGCGACGTTCACGGCCGCCGTTCCGGAGCCGGACAGGTGGACGTTCTGCGCCAGCGGCTGCGAGATCGTCCAGATGCCGGTGGCGTCGGTCTTCGACGCAGGCAGCCGGTCGAGCCGCCGAAGCCGCGCAGGTCCACCATCACGAACGTGTAGCCGCGGTCCATCAGATGCGCGCCGTTCACGAAGTCCAGGAAACGATCCGACGGGCCGGTGCTCGGGCCCAGCGGGTCGTACGAAGTGCCTTCCACGGGTCCCGCCGGCCCGGTCTGCCCGGCGTGGCTGAAGTACGGGCCCATCGACAGGATCACCGGCGTCTTGTCGGTGGGCGCGAGTTCTTCGGGCGCAGGATGTCGGCATGCAGGCTGACCCCGCCGGTCGCCGGGATCGAGGCCTGCGACCACGCCGCGCCGGGTGGCACGTCGGCGGCGGAGCCGGTCGCCGGCAGGGCGGCGGCGAGGACGGCGAATGTGGTGGCGAGCGCGGCTCTCATGCACGCTGGAACGTGCGCGGGCGCGGAAGCTTGCGGCAGGACTGGAACTGCGGCTGGGTGGGGCGGCTGGGGTGTGGGCCGTCCCGGCGGCCCCGTGGCGGATAAACCACCGTATGGGTGGCTTATCCGCCACGGGCACTCCGAGGCGGCCCGAGGCGCCTCCCTAAATGCCGCAGTTGGCCGGTGCCCGACGCGCGGACTTGACTTAGAGCGCACTCGAAGTCGTACCGTGGAGGCATGGCCACCGCCGAAGCCCTCACGATCGCCGGCGCTGCCGACGCCGTCGGCGTCAGCGCCCACACGCTGCGCTACTACGAACGCGCCGGGCTGATGCTCGACCCCGTCGGCCGCACCGCGGCGACGCACCGGCGCTACACCGACGAGGACCTGAGCTGGATCGTCCTGCTCACCCGCCTGCGCGCGACGGGCATGCCGATCCGGCGCATGCGCGAGTACGCCGACCTCGTCCGCGCCGGCGAGGGCAACGAGCCCGAGCGCCTCGCGCTCCTCGAGGCCCACCGCGCCGCCGTGCTCGACCAGCTCGAGCACGTGCAGCGCAGCCTCACCGCCATCGAGACCAAGATCGACTTCTACCGGGAGCAGATTTCATGACTCAGATCGTTCCGCTCGGCTCGCAGGGCCTGGAGGTATCGCGCCAGGGACTGGGCTGCATGGGCATGTCCGAGTTCTACGGCGACGCCGACGACGCCGAATGCGTCGCCACGATCCACCGCGCGCTCGAGCTCGGGATCACGCTGCTGGACACGTCCGACATCTACGGCCCGTTCACCAACGAGCGGCTCGTGGGCCGCGCGATCGCCGATCGCCGCGGCGATGTGATGTTGGCGACCAAGTTCGGCATCGTGCGCGACGAGGACGGCACCCGCCGCGGCCTCGACAGCAGCCCCGACTACATCCGCAAGGCCTGCGACGCGTCGCTGCAGCGCCTCGGGATCGACCACATCGACCTCTACTACCAGCACCGGGTCGACACCAAGACGCCGATCGAGGAGACCGTCGGCGCGCTCGCCGAGCTCGTTCAGGCCGGCAAGGTGCGCTACCTCGGCCTGTCCGAGGCCGCCGTCGACACGATCCGCCGCGCCCACGCCGTCCACCCGATCAGCGCGCTGCAGACCGAGTACTCGCTGTGGTCGCGCGACCCGGAGGCCGAGATCCTGCCGACGGTGCGCGAGCTCGGCATCGGGTTCGTGCCCTACAGCCCGCTCGGCCGCGGCTTCCTGACCGGGCGCTACCGGTCGGCCGACACGATCGGCGACGGCGACTTCCGCCGCTCCGACCCGCGCTTCTCGCGCGAGCACTTCGACAGCAACCTGCAGATCGTCGAGGCGGTCGAGGGGCTCGCTGCCGAAAAGGACGTCAGCGCCGCGCAGATCGCGCTCGCGTGGGTGCACCACCAGGGCGAGGACGTCGTGCCGATCCCCGGGACGACCACGCGGCGGCACCTCGAGAGCAACGTCGCGGCGCTCGACGTCGAGCTGTCCGCTGACGAGCTCGAGCGGCTCGCGGCGGCGGGCACCGCGACCGGCGACCGCTACGGCGACATGACGCCGATCAATCGCTGACGGCGTGCCGTAGTCTCCCGCCGTCATGACGACCCTGATCGGCGTCGACGTCGGGACCAGCGGCACGCGCGCGCTTGCCGTGACCGCCGAGGGTGAGCTGGTCGCCGAGGCCAACCGGCCGCACGATCTGCTCACCCCGCAGCCGGGCTGGACCGAGCAGGATCCGGGGCAGTGGTGGGCGGCGAGCAAGGCGGTGCTGGCCGAGGTCGCCGCGCAGGTCGACGACGTCGCCGGGCTCGGGCTCACCGGCCAGATGCACGGCTCGGTGTTCCTCGACGCGGCAGGTGACGTGATCCGCCCGGCGCTGCTCTGGAACGACCAGCGCACGGCGGCCGAGTGCGACGAGATCACCGAGCGCGTCGGGGCCGAGCGGCTGCTGGAGATCGCCGGCAACCCGGCGCTAACCGGGTTCCAGGCGCCGAAGATCCGCTGGCTGGCGCACGCCGAGCCCGACAACTACGCGCGCGTCGCGAGCGTGCTGCTGCCGAAGGACTACGTGCGCCTGATGCTCACCGGCGAGCACGCGACCGACGCCTCGGACGCCTCGGGCACGCTCCTGCTCGACGTCCGCGCGCGCGACTGGGCGCCGGAGATCCTCGACGCGCTGGAGATCCCACGCGAGTGGCTGCCGGACGTCTACGAGGGCCCCCAGGCCACCGGTGGGCTGCGCGACGATCTCGCCACCGAGGTCGGGCTGCGGCGCGGGCTGCCGGTCGCCGCCGGGGGCGGCGACAACGCGGCGGCGGCGGTCGGCGTCGGCGTCGTCCGCGAGGGGGCGGTGTCGACTTCGATCGGCACCAGCGGCGTGCTGTTCGCGCATCGCGACGCGTTCTCGCCCGACCCGTCCGGCCGCGTCCACGCGTTCTGCCACGCCGTGCCGGACGCCTGGCATCTGATGGCCGTCGCGCTGTCCTCGGGCGGCTCGCTGAGCTGGTGGCGCGACCGGGTCGGCGCCGACTTCGACACGCTCGTCGCCGAGGCCGAGGCGGTGCCGCCCGGGTCCGAGGGCCTGATCTTCCTCCCGTACCTGTCGGGAGAGCGCACGCCCCACCTGGACCCCCACGCGCGCGGGGCGTTCGTCGGCCTCTCGCTCCACCATGGCCGCGGGCACATGACGCGCGCCGTGATGGAGGGCGTGGCGTTCTCGATGCGCGACGGGCTGGAGATCATGCGCGGTCTCGGCACGCCCGACGACGATCTGCGCGCGGTCGGCGGCGGCGCCCGCTCGCCGCTGTGGATGCGGCTGCAGGCCGACGTCTACGGCCGCGCGATCCGCCGCACGGTGATCGACGAGGGGCCGGCCTACGGTGCGGCGCTGCTCGGCGGCGTCGCCGCCGGCGTGTTCGCCGACGTGCAGGAGGCCGGTACACGCGTGCGCCTGCGCGAGGAGATCACCGAGCCCGACGGCGAGCGTGCGCGACGCTACGACGAGCTCTACCGGATCTACACAGGGCTGTATCCGTCGCTGCGCGACGCGATGCACGAGCTCGCCACGTGAGGCGCGCGCTCGTCATCGCGCTGCTGGTCATGGCGGCGCTGCCCGCCCGTGCCGCCGCGATCCCGGCCACGTCGGAGCCGAGCCTCGTGCGGCTCGGCGGCGTCCATGACGCGCGCACATACGCGCGAGGACGCGCGGGCACCGCCGCGTTCGCGGTCGCCCGTCCCGGCGGCAAGATCCGCGGCCTGAACCTCAACCACGAGTTCTTCTCGGCCAGCGTTGTCAAGGCGATGCTCGCGCTCGAGGTCGTGCGCGAGGCGCGCCACCGCGATCTCACGAGCACGGAGCGCGCGCTTCTGCACCCGATGATCACGGTGTCAGACAACAACGCCGCGAGCGCCGTCTACCGGCGTGTCGGGGGAGTCGGGCTGTACCGCGTCGCGCACGCCGCCCACATGACCCACTTCCGCGACGTCGGCAACTGGGCCGACTCGCACATCACCGCCGCCGACCAGGTGCGCCTGTTCCTGCGGATCGACAAGCTCGCGCCGCAGCGCCACCGCGCCTACCTGCGCAACCTGCTCGCCTCGATCAGCCCCGGACAGCGCTGGGGGATCGCCCGGGTGGCCGAGGTGCGTGACTTCAGGATCATGTTCAAGGGCGGCTGGCGGAGCGGCATCTCCCACCAGGTTGCGCTGCTCGAGCGCGACGGGCAGCGGAGCGCGCTCGCCGTGCTCACCAGCGGCGCGCCGGATCCTTACGGACGCCTCACCGAGACCGGTATCGCCGAGCGGGTGCTGGCTGCGCGCCCGCGTCGTCCGTAGGGCACAATACCCTAAACGTTTGACACTTACGGAGGGCCTCCGTTACCGTCGAGCCCGACGGACCGAGGAGGAGAAGGAAGAGCTTGGTGAGCGACGCAGCCGGGAAACCGCGCGATACCGCACCGCGTAGCGCATCCATGCGCGATCTCGGTCGGCGCGCACTGGAAGTGGAGTCCAACAGCGTGCTCGTCGCGACGATCGCGCTGTTCGCGCTCGCCGTGGCGGGCTGCGGAGGCGACGACAACGGCGGCGGCGGAGGCGGCGGTGCCTCCAGCGGCGGCGACAAGACCGCCAAGGTCGCGTTCGTCTACCCGACCACCACCACGAACTTCGCGCAGGAGATGGCCCTTGGCGCGAAGGCGGCTGCAAACGACACGCCGGGCACGCAGCTCACCGAGGCGGCACCCGCGAACGTCGACGGGCCCAAGCAGGTGCAGCTGTTCCAGGCCGCCGCACGCACCTCCAAGGACGGCGTCGCGATGATGACGCTGACCCCCGAGCTGTTCATCCGGCCGCTGCAGCAGGCCGGCAGTCAGAACGTGCCGCTCGTCGCCGTCGACGTCCCGCCGCCGGCGGGCACCGAGAACGACGTCAAGCTCCTGATCGGCAACTCCAACGTCGAGATCGGCAACGACCTCGCGAAGGCGCTGCTCGGCGACATCCCGAAGAACGCCACGGGCGACGTCATGATCGGCACCGACACGCCGGGCCTTCCGGTGCTCGAGCAGCGCAACCAGGGCTTCATCGACGTGATGAAGAAGGAGCGCCCGGGCCTGAAGTTCATCGTGTTCGACGCCAAGCAGAGCCCGACCGACAACTACAACACCTGGAGCGCGCAGGTGAAGGCGCACCCGGACGCGGTCGCCTACGTCGGCCCGGGCAGCCAGGCCGCCGTCTCGCTCACGCGGATCCAGCGCAAGAGCGGCCAGAAGCTGCTCGTCGGCGCCTGCGACCTCGACCAGGTCGCGATGCAGGGCGTCAAGGACGGCTACGTCAAGGCGCTCATCTCGCCCGAGCACTGGCTCAAGGGCTACCTCGCGATCAAGCTGCTGGCCGACGCGAAGCTCCAGGGCAAGGACCTTCCCGAGGGCGTCTGGAACTCAGGCGCGCTGACCGTCAACAAGGACAACATCGACGAGATCCTCACACGTCAGAAGGACGCGCAGAGCCGCCAGGACTACTTCAAGGACGAGGTCCAGAAGCAGCTCGCGAACCCCGACCAGTACCTGAGTCAGCCGGCCGGGTAGGTGCTGGAGGCACGCGCACTCCGTAAGACCTACGGCGGCGTCGTGGCGCTCGCCGGCGCGGACTTCACGGTCCGCGCCGGCTCGGTGCACGCGCTGCTGGGGGAGAACGGGGCCGGGAAGTCGACGCTGGTCAAGATCGTGGCCGGCGCCGTCGTGCCCGACTCCGGCGAGCTGCGGCTCGACGGCACGCCCGTCCAGTTCGCCAACACCGCGCAGGCCGCGCGCAACGGCGTCGCGGTCGTCTCGCAGGAGCTGAACCTGTTCGGGGACCTCGACGTCCTCGCGAACCTGTTCACGCTCCGGGAGATCAAGCACGGGCCGTTCATCTCGCGGGCCGAGATGGCCCGCAAGGCGCGGCCCGTGCTCGCGGAGCTCGGCCTCGACGTCGCGCTGCGCACCCGGCTGGAGGAGCTCACGCTCGCCGAGCGGCAGCTGATCGAGATCGCCAAGGCGATGCTCACCGGCCCGCGTGTGCTGATCCTCGACGAGCCGACCTCGGCGCTGGGGACGCAGAGCACCGAGCTGCTGCTCGATGCGCTGCGCGTGCTGCGCGATCGCCAGGTCGGCGTCGTGTTCGTGTCGCACATCCTCGAGGACGTGATGGCGCTGTGCGACGAGGTCACGGTGCTGCGCGACGGCCACGTCGAGATGAGCGCTCAGCCGCGCGAGGGGCTGACGGTTCCGGCGATCGTCGACGCGATGCTGGGCGAGAGCGAAGCGACGGTCGCGCGGCCCGACGAGAAGTTGCAGGAGGCGATCGCCGCATCGGTCGGGGAAGAGGTCGGCGGCGGCCGGCTCGAGCTGCACGACGCGGCGCTGGACGGCGCGCTCGAGCCGCTCACGCTCGAGGTGCGGTGCGGCGAGATCGTCGGCCTCGCCGGTGTGGCCGGGGCCGGCCATCTCTCCGTGCTCGAGCTCGTCAGCGGGCTCCGCCGTCCCGACTCGGGCACCGTCGTGCTCCCGGACGGCAAGGCGGTGCCGAGCGGTCTGCGGCGCGCCGTGCGCTCCGGCGTCGCGCTGGTGACCGGCGACCGCCGCCGCCTCGGGCTGATGCTCGACAAGCCGATCTGGGAGAACATCAGCCAGATCCGCTCGGTCGGGCTGGCCGCCGACGGCCTGCTGGTGCGTAAGGGCGCGCTGCGGGCGCGGGCGCGGGAGCACGTCACGGGTCTGCGGATCCGCAGCCGCTCGGTCGATCAGGACGCCGGGTCGCTGTCGGGCGGCAACCAGCAGAAGGTCGTGTTCGCCAAGTGGCTCGACGCCCAGCCGTCGGTGTTCCTGCTCGACGACCCGACCCGCGGAGTCGACGTCGGCGCCAAGGACGAGATGCACGCGCTGATCCGCTCGACCGCCGCCGCCGGCGCGCCCGTGCTGATCTGCTCGACCGACATCGACGAGCTCGCGTCGCTGTGCGACCGCGTCGTCGTGTTCCACCAGGGCCGCGTGTCGGCCGAGTTCGCCGGTGAGGCACTCAGGACCCACGCGGTCCTCGAGGCCATGAACACCGGCTAGGGGTCGAACGTCTCGTCGGGCGCGACGACGACCTCGAGCAGCAGCGGCGTGTCGCGGTCGGCGAGTGTCGCGAGCTCGCTGTCGAGCCGGGAGAGGAGCTCGCCGTGCGACTCGATGCGGACCGCGTCGCAGCCGAAGCCACGGGCGATCGCACCGACGTCGACGCCATCGATCTGCGGCCACGGGCCGGGGCTGCCGTTGCGCTCGGCGAGCCGGTCCATGATCGCGTAGCCGCCGTTGGCGAGCACGATGAAGAGCACGCCGGCGCCGTAGCGGGCCGCGCTCCACACCGCCTGGATCTGGTACAGCGACGAGCCGTCGCCGACGACGGTCAGCACCGGCCGGTCCGGCTGCGCCAGGCGCAGGCCGATCGCGGCGGGGAGCGCGAACCCGAGCATGCCCATCGCGCTGACGAACCCGACCGGCTCGGTGGCGGCGATCCGCGCGTGCAGCTCGGGGCGGCTCGACGGCGTCTCCTCGACGAGCACGGCATCGCGCGGGAGCCGCTCGGCAAGCGCGGCGAGCACGTGGCCGGCGCGCATCGGCGCGCCGTCGGCGGGCGGCGCGGGCGGCTCGGGGCGCTGCCACGGCGCCCCGGCTGGTTCTCCTCGCGCATCGACCGCCTGGGCCAGCGCGGCGCAGATCGCGGCCGGGTCGCCGAGCACGGCCAGCGCGACGGGGCTGCGGTGCGCCTCGTCGGCGTCCTGCGTGACGACCGCCATCCGCGTGCGGTCGTGCACCAGCGGTCCGCTGTCGAACGGGTACTGGCGCAGCGCGCCGGTCCCCACGATCAGCACCACGTCGTACGGGGCGAGCATGTCGCGCAGGCGGGCACGACGGGCGGGCAGGTGGCCGGCGAACTGCGGATGGTCCTGCGGGAAGCCGGCCTGGCCGCCGAACGGCTCCTGGAAGACCGGGCACGCAAGCCGCTCGGCGAGCGCCCGCAGCGCGCTCCAGCCGGCGTCGCCGTCGGCGCCGGCCCCGGCGACGATCGCCGGCGCGTCGGCGCCCGCGAGCAGATCGGCGAGCGCGTCGACCGCGGCCGGGTCGGCGGCAGCCGAGCGCAGCAGCCGCTGCGGCCCGATCGTCTCGTGCGCCTCGGGCGCGGGTGCCAGCCAGTCGTCCATCGGCACGATCACGATCGCCGGGCCGCGGCCGGTCGCCGCCTCGTGGTAGGCGCGCACGATCGCGCCAGGGACGTCCTGCGGCCGCGCCGGCTGATCGCTCCACACCGGGTACTCGCCCGCCAGGCCGTTGAGCCGGCCGGCCAGGAACGGGTCGAGCGCGAGGTGGCGCCGGTCCTGCTGCCCGACGATCACGACCACGGGCGCGCGGTTCGAGCGCGCGGTGGCGAGCGCGGCGACCGCGTTGCCGAGACCGGGCGTCGAGTGCAGCAGAGCGAGCGACGGAGCGCCGCGCCCGATCGCATACCCGGCTGCCATCGCGACGACCGATCCCTCGTGCAGTCCGAGCACGAAATGCAGATCGTCGGGGAGCCCGGCGAGGAACGGGACCTCGGTCGAGCCGGGGTTGGAGAAGATCGTCGTCAGCTCGAGGCGGCGGAGGACGTCGAACGTCGCGTCGCGCACGGTGGGTGATGACACCAGATAACCGTACTGCAAAACGTTTGGACTTTTACCGCGACAGTCTCCAGATTCCGTACCATGGCGCCTATGGCGACGTCACCTGAGCGGCCACGACCCGAGTACCGGCGCTCGGCGACCGGCGCCAGCGAGGAGATCGCGACGCAGATCCGCCGCTGGCTGGAGGAGCAGCGACTGGAGCCGGGCCAGAGGATCGGCACAGAGCAGGAGATGGCCGACGAGTTCGGTGTCAGCCGTCCGACCCTGCGCGAAGCGCTGCGACTGCTGTCGGCCTCGCACCTGATCCGCGTCGGTCGCGGCCGCTCCGGCGGCGTGTTCGTGGCGAGCACGCCGAGCGAGGGCATGAGCCGCAACGTCAGCGAGTCGATCGCGCTGATGCTGGCCGCCGAGAGCATCTCGATGGAGACGCTGGTCGACGCGCGGCTGTCGCTCGAGGTTCCGCTCGCGGGCCGCGCCGCCGTGAACGCCGACGACGACGTGTGCGACCGCCTGGAGGCGGCGATCGAGGCCGCGGTCGGCCACCAGCCGGGCACGCCGCCGTTCAACGCTGCCGACAGCCGCTTCCACCAGATCCTCGCCGAGACCGCGGGCAACGACCTGCTGCTCGCGCTGACTGCCTGGATCCTGGAGGTGCTGCAGCCGTCGCTCGTGGCGCACATCTCGGTGCGGGTGGACGCCGAGCAGATCCTCGCCCAGCACCGCGCGATCCTGCGCGCGGTCCGCCGCCACCAGCGCACCGCCGCGGAGCGCGCCATGCAGGCGCACATCGAGTACCTGGCCGGCGTCCTAGCCGAGATCGACGGCCGCTAGCGACGCGCGCACGACGTCGGCGCCGGCGTGCAGCCCGGCCGCCTGGCCGTCGGTCAGCTCCCACTCGTGGATGCGCTCGACACCGCCGTGACCGAGCGTCACCGGCACGGTCAGCGCGACGCCTCCGATGCCGTACTCACCGTCCAGCACGACCGAGACCGGCCACGGCTGCGCGGTCGGCGGCCCGAGCAGCTCGGCGATCATCTGCGCCATCACGTGACCTGACGTCCAGGTGGAGGACCGGCCGGAGTCGAGCGCGACGTGACGGATGTACCAGTTGCGCAGGAAGTCCTCGGCGACGGCGCGCTGTGCCGCCGTCAGGGTCACCGGCTCGCCGTCGACGGTGACGCGGTCGTACAGCGGCACGCAGGTGTCGCCGTGCTCGCCGAGCACCCACGCGTCGACGGAGTGGGCGGGGACGCCGAGCTCGTCGCCGACCGCGGTCCGCAGCCGCAGGCTGTCGTTGGCGGTGTAGCCGAGCACGCGCCGCCGGTCCAGCCCCAGTTCGCGCTGTAGCCACGTGCACAGGGGGTCGACCGGGTTGGTGACGACCACGACCGTGCCGGGCCAGCCGGGGGTGATCGCGGCCGTCACGGCGCGCAGGATCGGAAGGTTCTCGCGCAGGTAGACCGTGCGCGAGCGGTTGATGGTCAGCGGCGCCGCGGCGGTGATCACCACGACATCGGCGTCGATGACGTCGTCGTGGCCGACAACGCTGATCGAGCCGCTGGCGCCCGCCGCCACGACCTGCTGCAGATCCATCTCGTGCGAGCGCGCCATCCCGGAGTGACCGTCGACGAGGCCGACCTCGAACGGCTCCGGCCGCACGAGCAGGTTGAACGCCACCGACGAGCCGACGCCGCCGCCACCGCCGACGATCGCGATCCTCATGGCCATCGCTCAGGAATCTCCCAGGAATCTCACAGGCAGCTACAACAGAGGGAGCCGACACTAGCCACCATGACGAGTGAATCGCCTACCCACCGTGTCCTGGTCGTCGACGACGAGCCCAACATCGTCGACGTCGTGTCCATGGCGCTGAGCTTCCAGGGGTTCGCGGTCGAGTCGGCCGGCACCGGCTCGGAGGCGATCACCGCGGTGTCGAGCTTCCGGCCAGACCTGATCGTGCTCGACGTCATGCTCCCCGACATGGAGGGCTTCGACGTCGCGCAGCGGCTCGGCGCCCAGCGCAACCGGGTCCCGATCATCTACCTGACCGCCCGCGACGCGACCGAGGACAAGATCCGCGGCCTCACGCTCGGCGGTGACGACTATGTGACCAAGCCGTTCAGCCTCGAGGAGCTCGTGGCTCGCATTCGCTCGATCCTGCGCCGCGCAGGCCTCGCGGAGCCCGAGACGGGTCGGCTGACGTTCGAGGACGTCGAGCTGGACGAGGACACGCACGAGGTCACCCGCAGCGGCTCGGTCGTCGACCTGACGGCGACCGAGTACCGGCTCCTGCGCTATCTCTTGCTCAACCCGCGCCGCGTCCTCACCCGCGCCCAGCTGCTCGAGCACGTCTGGGACTACGACTTCGGGGGCGACGCGCGCGTGCTGGAGACCTACGTGAGCTACCTGCGCAAGAAGCTCGACGTGCATGGCCCGTCGCTGATTCAGACGGTCCGTGGCGTCGGCTACGCGCTGCGATCGCCGCGCACGTGATGGCCTCCCTGCGCGCCCGTCTGCTGGCTGCGCTCCTCGCGCTGACGGCGATCGGGCTGCTTCTGCTCGGCGGCATCACGTACGTCGAGCAGCGCTCGTTCGAGCTCACTCGCCTCGACGCCCAGGTGCGCGGCGCGCTGCCGCTCGTCGAGGGCGTGGTGAGCGAGCAGGGCGTGGCCACGCAGCCGCGGCGCGATAACGAGGGCGGCGGCCCTCCGCCCGGCGGCGCCCCGGAGCCGGTGCTCCCGGTCGGCACGTATGGCGAGCTGCGCAACGCGTCCGGCCAGCGGCTCGCCTCGCACGTGTTCGCCTACGGCCAGAACATCACCGCCGACCCCAAGCTCCCCTCGAACATGCCGCTCGGCCGTGTCTTCACGGCCAGCGGCGAGAACGGTGACGAGAACAGCTACCGGGTCTATGCCAATCACGTGCGCGGCGGCAATACCGCGGTCGTGGCGGCGCCCCTGGGTGAGATCGACTCGCGGCTGAACCGGCTGCTGGCGGTCGAGTCGCTGGTCATCCTCGCGGTCCTGCTCGTGCTCGGCAGCGTTGCCTGGGCGGTCGTGCGCGTGGGCCTGCTCCCGCTCGACCGCATGGGCCACACCGCCGGAGCGATCGCCGGCGGCGACCTCTCCCAGCGCGTCGAGTCCACCGACCCGCGGACCGAGGTGGGGCGGCTGGGGCTCGCGCTGAACGCGATGCTCGACCGGCTGGAGCGCGCGTTCACCCGGCAGCAGCAGTCCGAGGACCGGTTGCGCCGCTTTCTCGCCGACGCGTCGCACGAGCTGCGCACGCCGCTCGCGTCGATCCGCGGCTACGCCGAGCTGTTCCGGATGGGCGCCGCGCGCAAGCCGGAGGAGATCGACAAGGCGATGCAGCGGATCGAGGACGAGGCGGCACGCATGGGCGTGCTCGTCGAGGACCTGCTGACCCTGGCGCGGCTCGACGAGATCGCCGAGGCGCCGCACAGCGAGGTCGACCTCGCGACGCTCGCCGAGGACGCGGTGTCCGACGCGCGCGCGACGTCGCCCGACCGCGAGATCGCGCTCACCGAGAACGGATCGGCGGCCGTGCTCGGCGACGCCCACCAGCTGCGCCAGGTCCTCGGCAACCTGCTGCGCAACGCGCTCGTGCACACGCCGGCCGGCACCGACATCGACGTGTCGGTGTCGAACGGCAACGGACGCGTCCGGCTCCGGGTCCGCGACCACGGTCCCGGCCTGCCCACCGATGACGCCGACGAGCTGTTCGAGCGCTTCTGGCGCGCGGAGGGCGGGCGTGAGCGAGGCCGCGCCGGGGCCGGGCTGGGACTGGCGATCGTCGCCGCCATCGTCGACGCGCACGGCGGTGAGGTCGGCGCCGCGAACGCCCCAGACGGCGGCGCGATCTTCTCGGTCGATCTCCCTCAGGCGTAGACGCCCGCTAGCCAGCGCGTCCACGCTGCGCCGGCGGCCTCGGCGTCGATGCCGTCGGCGAAGTGGTGGATGCTCATGCCCACCGGCCCGCCGAACGCGTTGCGGCCGAAGAAGCGGTACAGGGACGCGTCGCTGCGGATGCCGAGGAAGTGGGGCGTGAAGTAGTCCACCACGCCGTTGACGTCGTCGATCGGGACGCGCACGCGGTCGCCCCCGCGCTTTACGCCCAGCCTCTGCTTGAGCGTCTCGAACGCGTCCGGCGTCATCGACGCCTCCGGGCCCATCAGACCGCCCGGTCCGCCGCCGACGTAGGTCGCCGTCTTCGGGCTGAAGCGCTCGAGGTACTGGCCGAGCGTGTGCAGGTAGAAGTCGGTGTGGCCGTCGACGGCGTCGAACTGGTCGTCCCAGTTCTCCTCGGCGATCACGCCGCTGTGCACGTAGCGCAGCAGGGTGGTGCCGCCGTCGCGCGCTTCGATGACGAACTCGATCGCGTTGAAGCCGCCGGGGCCTTCGGTGCGGACCGCGAACCGGCGGGGGTGATCGGATTCGACCTCGGCGTCGGGTCCCGGGTCCTCGGGGAACAGCCATGAGGCCGTGCCGGGGCCGGTCGCGACGGCCTCCCAGACCGCCTCCGGGGTTGCCGGAAGCACCACCTCGCGGCGGATCTCGAACTCCTTGCCCATCTCGTCACTCCTTGTTGTCGGTGATGCTCGGGTGCAGCGCCATGACCAGGCGGTGCTTGCGCCCGCCGGGCGCGCCGGCGTCGTGGTACTTGGCGACGAGGCCGGCGACCGCGTCTCCGAGCTCTCCGGCGAAGGCCGCCCGGTCGGCCGCCGACGCGAAGCGGACCTCGCTGTCGACGGCGAACGTGGCGAGCGGCTGCTTGGCTGCCGTCGCGCTCTCGATCAGTTGGCCGACCTCGCTCACGAGCCGCCCGGCGAGCGCCAGCATCCAGCGCGCGGACGCCTGATCGGGCGAGCGGTCGGGGTCGGGCGCCAGCGCCGACAGCGCGGCGGGAGAGATCACGTAGGAAGCGGCCGTCGCCCGCAGCACGCGCTCGGTGCAGTTGCCCTTGCGGCGCTCCTCCACCAGCGCGATCAGCCCATGGCGCTCGAGCGAGCGCAGGTGGTAGTTGGCCTTCTGCCGCGTGAGCCCGACGAGCGGCGCCACCGAGCTCGCGGTGCCCGGCTCGGCGAGCGCGGCCAGCAACCGCGCCCGCACCGGGTCCAGCGACACCTCGGCGGCGGCGGGGTCGTCGATGACGGCGACGTCGAGCACAACGCCAAGGATGTCACCGAACGATCGGATTGTCAAGACAAAAATAGTTGTCGGTGCGCCGACGAAGGCGCACTTCGGGAGGCGGGATCGGCCGCCGCGCGGGATTGGTGTCGGATTACCCGCGCATATCGCAGCTTTCGCGCCACCGTGGCGGATAAGCCACCTATGCGGTGGTTTATCCGCCAACGGACCGCCGCATCGGCCGGACCCCTCGACCCCCACCCAGCCGCAGTTCGCCAGCGCCCAGAGACGCCGGCGGCCAGCCGTCACGACTGCGAAGTCGTGCCGCTCGGCGGCGCGGTCTGGCTCCCGCTCGGCGGGGCCGTCTGCCCACCCCCGCTCGGCGGCCCGCCCTCGGGCAGGAACTTCTCGAACGCGGCGCGGACCTTGTCCACGGACACGCCGAGCTCGTCGGCAAGCGCCTGGAACATCGCGTCAGGGCCGCCGGTGGTGGACGGGTCGGTCGGGCGCGCCTTCTGCATCGCCTGCTGCAGCTCGGTCTCAGAGATGCCGAGCTCGTCGGCGAGCGCGCTGACGTCGAGGCCGCCGCCGGCCGGAGCGCCGCCGCCCGGACCCATCCGGCGGGTCTCTGACGGCCGGTCGGACGCCGTCGAGTCGCCCTGGGCGGCGACGCCGATGCCGGCGCCGGTCGCAAGGGCGGCGGCGCCGACGAACACTGCGACGCGTCTGAAGCGGGGGGTCATGCGGGACTCCTGTCTGTCGTGACGAGCGGGGTGGAGGGACGGCGGCGGCGATGGGCGAAGACCCACGTGCGCAGCGCGACGTAGCGAGTGACCGTGGCGGCGAGGCTGGCGGCCACGAGCACGGTCAGCTCGAGCCAGCGCGCGGGCGTTTCGTCGAGCCCGTGCAGCACGGCCAGCGCGCCGGTGGTCAGCGCGAGCGTGAGGATGAAGACGACCGCGCCGCGTACGTGGTGGCGGAAAAGATCGGTGCGGCCGCGCACGCCGAACGTGAGCCGCCGGTTCGCGGCCGTGTTGCCGACCGCGGTGAGCAGCAGCGCGAGGCCGTTGGCGGCCGCAGGCCCGACCGGCCCGCGCAGCAGCAGGAACAGGAGCGCGTACGCCAGCGTGCTGACCACGCCGACGGCGAGGAAGCGCGCCACCGGCGATGCGGCCATCAGTCGCCCGACGCCGCGCAGGTCGTCGATCGCCGTGCGGATGATCTTCACGCGCGAGTCGGGGTCGTCGATCCAGTCGACGGGGACCTCGTAGATCCGCAGCCCGCGCCGCTGCGCGGTGACCAGCAGCTCGGTGTCGAAGAACCACGCGTCATCGCGCACGGCTCCAAGCAGGTCGTCGACCGCGTCGCGCCGGACGGCCTTGAAGCCGCACTGGGCGTCACTGAACCGCGCGCGCAGCGCGGTGTGCAGCAGCCGGTTGTACGCCCGCGAGATCAGCTCGCGCTTGGGCCCGCGGACGACACGCGCGCCGTGGGCGAGCCGTGTGCCGATCGCCACGTCGCTGTGGCCGGAGAGCAGCGGTGCGACCAGCGGCAGCAGCGCACGCAGGTCGGTCGAGAGGTCGACGTCCATGTAACAGACCACGAGCGCGTCGCTCGTCGACCAGGCCGCACGCAGCGCGCGACCGCGGCCCTTCTCCTCGAGGCGCAACCAGCGCACGGACGGCAGCTCGTCGGCCAGCGCGGCGGCGACCGCCGGCGTGTCGTCCGTGCTCGCGTTGTCGGCGACCACGATCCGCCAGCTGAACGGGAACTCCGCGCTCAGGAAGCGGTGCAGGCGGCGGACGCTGAGCGCGAGCGCGCGCTCCTCGTTGTGCACCGGTACGACGACGTCAACCTGCGGCGCGGCGAGCGCGGGCGCGTGCGGCCGCTGCCAGAGCGCGGGGGCGGCCATCAGATCGTCGACGTCCGCTGGGGGACGTACGAAGTCGTGTCGGTCGGTCGTTGCACGTACGCGACCCGATCGGGAGGGGTGGAGGCGTGCGGCGGGTGGGGATGCGGATGCGCGCCGGCCTGCGCCGGCGCCAGCAGCGCCGGGATCCCGGCGGCGATCAGGACGCCGGTGACCGCGAGCGGAGCGACGCGGCGGCGCAGGAGGGTCGGTGTCATGCCAGCAGCGTCGGCCCGCGCCGTGGGAGATCCGTGGGAGGAGCCTGAGAGCGCGCTGAGAGCGTCGGGGCGCTCACGGAACTCCCAGGTCCGTCACAGCCCGCTCTCGCACGGCGCGCCGATGCTGCCGCCCATGTCGACCGAATCGATCACCCTCCCGCGGCCCCGCAGCCGCTCGCGTTCACTCTCGCTGTCCGCCCCCGCGCCGGAGCTCGCCGGCCTGATGGTCGTGGCCGGCGTCCTCTACCTGTGGGCGCTGAACCGCAACGGCTTCGCCAACGAGTACTACAGCGCCGCCGTGCGCTCGATGAGCTCGAACTGGCACGCGTTCCTGTATGGATCGTTCGATCAGTCGGGCGTGATGACGGTCGACAAACCGCCGCTGGCGCTGTGGGTTCAAGCGCTTTCGGTGCGCGTGTTCGGCTTCAGCTCGTGGAGCATGCTCGTGCCTCAGGCGCTGATGGGCGTGGCGAGCGTCGCGTTCATCTATGACCTCACGCGGCGCCACTTCGGGCGGGTCGCCGGCTTCACCGCCGGGCTCGCGCTCGTGCTGACGCCGATCACCGTCGCGATCTCCCGTCACAACAACCCCGACGCGCTGCTCGTGCTGTGCTGCGTCGCCGCGCTGTGGTTCGTCGTGCGGGCGTTCGCCGATGGCCGCACGCGCTGGATCGTGCTCGCCGGCGTCGCCGTCGGCCTCGGCTTCGAAGCGAAGATGGCCGCCGCGCTGCTCGTGGTGCCCGCGATCGCCGCGGCGTGGCTGTGGATCGCGCCGCGCGGACGCGGGAAGGCGGTCGGGCAGCTCCTCGCCGGTGGCGCCGCGATGACCGTCGTCGGGCTCGCCTGGCCGATGCTCATGTGGCTCACGCCCGCCGCCGACCGCCCGTGGGTCTCCGGCACGAGCGACAACAGCATCTGGTCGCTGATCCTCGGCTACAACGGCCTCGGCCGCCTGTTCGGGCAGAGCGGCGGTCCGGGCGGTGGCGCCACCGGTGGCCCGGGGGGTGGCGGCGGCGGGCCGGGCGGCGGCCTCTTCGGCGGCGATCCCGGCCCGCTCCGCCTGCTCAACGAGGCGCTCGGCGGCCAGGCCGGCTGGCTGCTCGGCGTCGCGCTCGTCGGCGGGCTCGGTCTGCTCGCGGCCACGCGGCTGCGCCGCAGCGATCCCCGCACCGGCTGGCTGCTGCTCGTCGGCGGCTCGTTCCTGACCATCGCGGTCGCGTTCAGCCGTGCCGAAGGGATCTTCCATCCGTACTACGTCTCCCAGCTGGCGCCGTTCATCGCCGCGCTCGTCGGTGCGACGACGGCGCTGGTGCTCAAGCGCGACCTGATCGCGCGGATCGTCGGCCCCGCCGCGGTGCTCGCCGGCGTCGTGTGCGAGATCGCGATCCTGCGCGATAACCCGACGTCGCTCTCGTGGTGGCCCGGCCTGCTCGCCGCGGGCGGCGTCCTCGTCGCCGTCGGCCTCGCCGTGGTGCTGGCGCCGCGGATGCGCGCCTGGGTGGTGGCGGGCGCGATCGCACTGCTGCTGCTCGCGCCGGGCGCGTGGGCGGCGCAGACGCTCGGTCACGCGACCAGTGGCACGTTCCCGGCCGGCGGTCCCGCGACGAGCGGGTTCGCCGGCGGGGCGGGCGGGCCGGGTCTTGGCGGCGCGCCCGGGGGCTTCGGCGCCGGCGCTCCCGGCAGTCTCGGCGGCACCACCGCGGGAGGGTCGGCCGGCGGCGGCACCACGGGCGGCGGCGCTCCCGGAGGGTCTGCGGGCGGCGGCATGTTCGGTGGCGACACCACCACGCTCACCGCGGCGATCGCCTACGCGCAGCAGAACGGCGGCGGCGCAATCGCGGTCGCCAGCCAGTCCGGCGCGGCCAGCTCGCTGATCAGCTCCGGCGCCGACGTCGTCGCGATCGGCGGCTTCTCCGGCCGCGAGAGCCAGGTGACGACCGCGTGGCTCGCCGATGCGGTCGAGTCGGGCCGGATCCGCTACGTGCTCACGAGCGGCGGCGGCGGGCTCCCCAACGACGGGCGGACCGGCGCCGACGACGTCATGACTGCGGTCGAGGCCGTCGGCAAGCAGGTCAGCTCGGTCGACGGCCTGTACGACCTGCAGGGCCTCGCCGCCGCGCTCAGGTCACAGTGAAGCCGCCGTCGACGCGGATCTCGGCGCCGGTGATCCAGCCGGCGCCGGGGGAGACCAGCCAGCGGATCGCGCTCGCGACGTCGTCCGGCTCGCCGAGCCGGCCGAGCGGATAGCCCGCGGCCATCTCACCCTCGATCGCGTCGAAGTCGGGACGGTCGGTGCGGGCCAGCGCGGTCCGCACCGAGGCCGGCAGCACGACGTTGCAGCGGATGCCGTCGCTCGCGTAGTCGCGGGCGACGGCTTTCGTCATCGCGATCAGCCCACCCTTGGCCGTCGCGTACGCGGAGATGCCCGGCGCCGGCTTGACCGCCAGCGTCGAGCTCACGTTGACGATGCAGCGGTCGCCCTCCGCCCGCAGCAGCTGGGGGATTGCGAAGTGCAGGACGAGGTAGGGGCCGCGCAGGTTCACCGCGATCTGCTCGTCCCACAGCTCGATTCCGACTTCGTGCAGCGGGATGTTGCGGCGGATCGCGCCCGCGTTGTTCACGACGACGTGCAGGCCGCCGAACGCCTCGACCGCCGCGTCCACGACCCGCTCGGCGTCCTCCGCACGCGAGAGGTCTGCCGTCATCGCCAGCGCGCCGCACTCCGCCGTCACTTCCTGTAATGGCTCGAGCCGCCGTCCGGCGATCACGACCCGGTAGCCGTCATCCGCAAGCGCGACCGCGGCCGCCCGGCCGATGCCGGTCCCACCTCCCGTGACGAGCGCAACCCGGTCCACGGCCCGGAGGCTATTCGAGGTCGACGCGCATGGCGGCGGCGAGTCGCCCGCCGAGCACCTGCTCACCCGAGCCGCAGCGCACGGTGATCGGCCCGTCGAACGGCTGGCGCTCGAGCACCTCGAGCGCATCGCCGAGCGCAACGCCGCGCTCGGTGAGGTAGCGCAACATCTCCGGGTCGGAGTCCGACACGCGCACGAACCGCCCGCGGTCGCCGACAACGAGGTCGGCGAGGCTGCGCGTGCTGCCCTCGTCGATCTTCAGCGCGGCGTCCGGGATCGGATCGCCGTGCGGATCGTGCGTCGGGTTGCCGAGCTTCTCCGCGATGCGCGCCTCGAGGTCCTCGGAGATGACGTGCTCGAGCGCCTCGGCCTCCTCGTGCACGCGGTCCCACGGCACGTCGAGCTGCTCGGCGAGGTAGAGCTCGAGCAGCCGGTGATGACGGAGCACCTCGAGCGCCACCTGCTCGCCGGCCGGGAGGAGCTGCACCCCGCGGTAGGGCACGTGCTCGGCCAGGCCGAGCTCGGCGAGCTTCTTGACCATCCCCGAGGCCGATGCGGCAGTGACGTGCAGGCGGTCGGCGAGGTCGTTGGTCGTGACCGGCTCGCCGGTGCGGTGCTGGAGCGAGTAGATCGCCTTCGCGTAGTCCTCGACGGCCTCGGACGGGCGCATCACACGGCCACCAGCAGGCTGGTCGCGAACATCAGCATCAGCCCGGCGAGCAGGCCGGCGATCGCGGGCGGGTGGAGCGTGCGGCCGGACTCGTTGCGCAGCGACGGGGCGAGCTGGACGATCACGTGCACGATCGCGCCGGCCCCGAAGCCGAACAGGAACGCGGCCAGGCTGGCGTTGAACGCTGCCGCTCCGATCCACGCGCCGAGCACCGCCGGGGCGCCCGCGATCAATCCGAGCAACAGGAGCCGGCGGGGCGTCGGCTGCAGGTTGGCGATCGGGGCGACGATCGCCAGCCCCTCGGTCGTGTTGTGCAGCGCGAAGCCGACGACGAGGAACGCGCCCAACGCGAGCGCGCCGACCGTGTAGGCCGAGCCGATCGCGACGCCCTCGCCGAGGTTGTGCAGCCCGATCCCGGTTGCGACCAGCAGCGCAAGCGAGCTGCCCGACGCGCCCTTCTGCCGCTCGCGCAGCCACTCCGAGACGCCCGTCAGCGCCAGGTAGGCGACCACGCCCCCGAGCAGCACGAGCGCGGCGCCGCCGAACGCCTGCGAGCCCTCGCCCGCGAGGTCGAAGCCCTCCAGGGTCGCGTCGATCGCCAGGAAGCCGAGCAGCCCGACCGTCAACGCCAGCACGACGCGCAGCCAGGCCGGTGGGATACGCCGGATCCACGGCAGCCACAGCATCCCCAGCGCGATCGGGATCACGCCGACGTACACGCCGAGCAGCGCCATCAACCCGAAGAACGACAGGTTGTTGGCCGGCGTGCGGACTGCCACCGGGATCTCGTGCGTGATCGTCCCGCCGGTCGACGTCAGCAGGGCCACCTCGTACGCCTCGCCCTCGATCCACGGCTGCTCGATCCGCAGCACCGCCGTCTGCAGGCGGCCGATCTCGCTCTCGGCGCCGGAGAACTGCGCGGAGGCGTCGTTCACCAGGGCCTGGGCGATCCGCACGGCGTCCGGACCGTCGTTGCGCACGGTGAGCTCGATCACGCCCGGCTCGAGCTTGGTGCGCTCGACCGAGATCTCCTCGACCGGCACGCCGCGCCGCTCTCCGAGGCCCGGCCCGCCGAGCAGCGCGAACGCGGCCAGAACGGCCACGATCAGTGCCAGCGGCACGAGGCCGAGCACCCACAGCGGCGCGCGCCACGCCATCAGCCGACCTCGAAGAATCCCTGCCAGCCGAGCTCGGTGAACTCGGACTGGTGGGCGTGGAAAATGAACTTCCCGGGATGGGCGAAGCGCCACTCGAGGATCCCGCGCTGGCCCTGGCACAGCATCACCGTGTCGGTGTACTCGGACGGGGTCTTGCCCGTGCCCGTCGGGAAGTAGTTGAAGAGGTTGCCGTGCAGGTGGAACGAGTTGATGAGGTCGTACTCGAGCACATTCACCAGGTAGATCCGTACGAGGTCGGAGCGCTTCACGGCGATCGGCCGGTGCATGTAGGCGAACGGGATCGTGTTCGCGGCGTACAGCTCGTTCGCGCGGTCGAAGTTGGTGTCGAACCCGTTCATCACCATCACGAGCTCGTCGGCGTCCTCGCGGCCGTCGGCCGGGTCGACGATGAACGCGCCGTACAGGCCCTTGGTGATGTGCTCGGCGAGCGGGCGGACATGGCAGTGATAGAGGTGCAGGCCGGCCGGGAGTGCGTCGAACTCGTAGACGGTGCTGCCGCCGGGCGCGATCTCGCCCGCGCCCAGGCCCGGCACGCCGTCCATTCCGGCCGGGTGGATGCCGTGGAAGTGGATCGTGTGCGGGTGCCGGGTGCCGTTGGCGAACTTGATCCGCAGGCGCTCGCCCTCGCGGCAGCGCAGCGTCGGCCCCGGCACGCGCTGGTTGTAGGTCCAGGCGGCGAACGTCACGCCCGGCGCGATCTCGGCATCCATCTCGACGGCGGTGAGCTCCCACTCGCGCACGCGCCCGCCCGCCGTCCGGTGCGTGGTGCCCCAATCGAAGTCGCGCATCAGCGTGTGCGGGTCGAAGCCGTTGGCGGCGTGGTCGACCGTCCGGCCGTCGCGGAACGCCGCGTGGCCGCCTCCGGCGTGGTGGTCGTGCGTCGCAGCGGCCGCATCGTGCTCCCACGGATGCCTGTGCGGAATCGTGGCGTGCAGGAGCCCGGCTCCCGCGAGCGCACCCGATCCGGCGAGCAGCCTCCGTCGGGTCAGGTCATTCACAATAAATGATTATGGCGCGCCTAAATCAATTTGTCGAGGTGCCGAGAACAGCAGCCACCGCGCGTGGGCGATCAACCGCTCCGGCGAGTAGCGCTCCGGGTCGTCGAGCATCAGCCGCGCGGCCTCGTCGGCGATGGCCGACAGCGCGTGGCCGGTCAGCTCGGGATCGGGCGAGCCGGCGCGCGGGCCGACCGCCGCGGCCAGCTGCGCCACCACCGCGGCGCGGCCGGCGGCGATCCGCTCGCGGAGCAGGGCCGGCGCGCCGTCGGGCGTCACGAGCACGAGCCGCCACGTCACCGGGTCGCTGCGCACCGCCTCGAGGTAGCCCTCGAACGCGGCCGGCAGATCGTCGACGCCGGCGGGGAGCACGTCCCGCAGCTGCAGCAGCGCGCGCAGCGTCTCGCGCTCGACCAGCGCGTCGAGCAGCGCGGCGAGGTCGTCGAAGTGGCGGTACACGATCGGGCGTGTGACCCCGGCGCCGCGCGCCACCGCCTCGATCGAGACGCCGTGGAAGCCGTGCTCGGCGACGACCGCCTTGGCGGCGTCGAGCACCTGCTCGCGGCGGGCCTCGGCAGGCATTCGAGGGGTACTGGCGCTGCGCATCGAAGTGCATGTTACAGTGCCGTAACTTATGAGCCACGATCACGACATCGTCATCGTCGGCAGCGGCTTCTCAGGGCTGGGGATGGCAATCCGCCTCAAGCAGGCGGGGATGCGCGACTTCGCGGTCCTGGAGCGCGCCGGCGAGGTCGGCGGAACCTGGCAGGCCAACACCTATCCGGGCTGCGCCTGCGACGTGCCGTCGCACCTGTACTCGTTCTCGTTCGCCCCCAACCCGGACTGGACGCAGACGTACTCGCCGCAGCCGGAGATCTGGGACTACCTGCGCCGCTGCGCCGACGAGTTCGCCCTCCGGCCGCACATCCGCCTGAACACCGCCGTCGAGTCGGCGACCTGGCTCGAGGAGGAGAAGCGCTGGGAGGTCGAGACCACTCAGGGCACCTACCGCGCGCGGGTCCTGATCGCGGGCATGGGGCCGCTGACCGAGCCGAAGATCCCCGAGCTGCCGGGGCTCGGGCGCTTCGAGGGCGAGACGTTCCACTCCGCCCGCTGGAACCACGACTACGACCTGGCCGGCAAGCGCGTGGCGTCGATCGGCACCGGTGCGTCGGCGATCCAGTACGTGCCGGCGATCCAGAAGCAGGTGGAGCACCTGCACGTCTTCCAGCGCACGGCGCCGTGGGTGATGCCGCACTCGAACCGGCCGATCACCGACCGTGAGCGACGTGTCTTCCGCGCGTTCCCGGCCCTGCAGAAGCTCATGCGCGGTAGCGTCTACACCGCCCGCGAGGCACTCGTGCTCGGCTTCGTCAAGCAGCCGTGGCTGATGAAGTTCCTGGAGCGGATCGCGCGCCGCCACATGCGCAGCCAGATCTCCGATCCGGCGCTCCGGGAGAAGGTGACGCCCGGCTACACGATCGGCTGCAAGCGCATCCTGCCGTCCAACCGCTGGTACCGCGCGCTCGGCAAGCCCAACGTCGAGCTCGTGACGTCCGGCGCCCGCGAGGTGCGCGCGCACTCGATCGTCGGCGAGGACGGCGTCGAGCGCCCGGTCGACGCGATCGTCTTCGGCACCGGCTTCCACGTGACCGACATCCCGGCCGCGCACCGCGTGCGCGGACGTGGCGGCAGGTTGCTCGACGACATCTGGCACGGCAGCCCGCGCGCCTACATGGGCTCGACGATCGCCGGGTTCCCGAACCTGTTCTTCCTGCTCGGCCCGAACACGGGGCTCGGGCACAGCTCGATGGTCCACATCATCGAGTCCCAGATCGCGCACGTGATGGCCGCGCTGAACCACCTGCACGCAGGCCGCGCCGAGACGATCGAGATCCGGCGCGAGGCGCAGGACCGCTACAACGCCGAGATCGACGGCAAGCTCGAGGGCACCGTGTGGAACACCGGCTGCGCGAGCTGGTACATCGACCACACGGGGCGCAACTCGACGATCTGGCCGGACTGGACGTGGCGCTTCCGCCGCCGCGCCCGCGAGCTGCGGCCGGGCGACTACGCGCTCGACGCCGCACCCGACCGAGAGATGGTGACGGCATGAAGGTGATCCTCACCGGCGCCTCCGGCGGCATCGGCACCGCGACGGCCGCGGAGCTGCGCTCGCGCGGCGCGACCGTGATCGGGCTCGACCTCGTGCCGGGCGGCGACGTCATCGAGTGCGACGTGCGCGACCAGGCGTCGGTCGACGCCGCGGTCGTCGAGGCGATCGAGCGGCTCGGCGGGGTCGACGTGCTCGTCAACAACGCCGGCATCGGGACGCCGCAGAGCGCCGGCACGGCGCCCGACGAGCGCGCGCTCGCCGTCATCGACGTCAACCTCGTCGGCCCATGGCGGGTGACCAGCGCGGCGCTGCCGGCGCTGCGCGCCAGCCGCGGGCGGGTGGTCAACGTGGCGTCGGGTCTCGCGCACCTGGCGCTCCCGTACGGCACCGCCTACTGCATGAGCAAGCGCGGCCTGACCGCGTACTCGGACTCGCTGCGCCTCGAGCACGGCGACGCGATCACGGTCACGACCGTGTACCCGGGCTACATGCGGACGGCGATCCACGACGAGCCGAACGCCGCCGGCGTGTCGCTCGAGGGCAAGGTCCCGGTCGAGAAGGTCCAGGACGCGGCGCGGACGATCGCGCGAGCGATCTACGGCCCGCCGGCGCGCGATCTCGCGACCACCCGCCACGGGGCGTTCGGGTACGCGGTCCTGCGGCACATCCCGCGGCGGCTGCTGGACCGAATCCTGCGGCGGCGGCTCGACCGCCTCGACCTCACGCTCCGGGCTTCGTGACCATGAAGAACACGGCGAGCAGCACGAGCAGGCCGGCGAACGCGCCGACCATGCTCATCTGCCTCGCCTTGCGCTGGTAGTCGGCGGAGAGTTCGCCGCCCGCGGCGAGCTCGCCCTCGACCTGCGCCAGCAGCTTCTTCTCGCCCGGAATGAAGTAGGCGCCGCTCAACCCCCCGAGGATCAGGGCGATGAGGAACGTGGCGCTGATCCAGAAGTCGCTGAACTCCCAGTTCTTCGCCGTCTGGTAGATGCCGGTGACGATGATGATCAGCAGCGCCGGGGAGGCGAGCCGCTGGTTGATGGCGATGCCGAGTCGGTGCACGTACGGCAGGTGCTGCTTGCCGTACTTGAGCGCCAGCGGGAACGTCAGCGACTCGGCGAACGTGGCGCCGAAGCCGACGACCACCGCCGACACGTGGACGAACACGGAGAGGTCGTAGAACGAGATGGCGAACGTCATGGCGCGAAGACGATCTTCCCAAAGACGTCGCCCGCGGCCAGGGCCGCGAAGCCCTCCCGGGCGTCGGCCAGGGGCAGCTCGCGGTCGATCTGCGGGCGGATCCCGGTCGTCTCGAGCAGCCGCGCGAGCTGCGCGAGCTCGGTCTTCGTGCCCATCGTCGAGCCGACGACGTTGAGCTGCAGGAAGAACACGCGCTGCAGGTCGGCGGGCGGGTTCGGGCCGCTCGTCGAGCCGGAGACGACGATCGTGCCGCCGGGTTTGAGCGCCCGCAGCGAGTGCTTCCAGGTCGCCTCGCCGACAGTCTCGAGTACCGCGTCGACGCGCTCCGGCAGCCGCGCGCCGCTCTCGAACGCCTCGTGCGCGCCGAGCTCCTTGGCCCGCTCGCCGCGCGCCGCGTCACGGCTCGTCACCCACACGCGCAGCCCGGCCTGGCGGGCGAGCACGATCGCGGCGCTGGCGACGCCGCCACCGGCCCCCTGGATCAGCACGGTGTCGCCCGGCCGCACTCCGGCCTTCACGAACAGCATCCGGTACGCGGTCAGCCACGCCGTCGGCAGGCACGCGGCCTCGGCGAACGACAGCGCCTCCGGCTTGGGCACGAGGTTGCGCCTGGGCACCGCGACGCGCTCGGCCAGCGCGCCCTGGTGCAGCTCGGACAGCAGCGTCCGCTTGGGGTCGAGCGTGTCGTCGCCGCTCCAGCCGTCGCTGGTGATCACCGAGTGGACGATCACCTCGTTGCCGTCGGGATCGACGCCCGCGGCATCGCAGCCGAGGATCATCGGCAGCCGGTCCTCCGGCAGGCCGACACCGCGCAGCGACCACAGGTCGTGGTGGTTGAGCGATGCGGCTTTCACGTCGACCGTCACCCAGCCGTCCTTCGGCTCGGGATCAGGCCGGTCGCCCACCTCGAGGGCGCTCAGCGGGTCGTCGGCGTCGGTGCTGCTGGCAAAGACGGCAAGCATCGGGAGCACGCTATCGGGCGGCTCGATCACACGCCGAGCCGCGCCTCGGAAAGGCGCGGAGCGCCCTTACAGCGGGCGCTCCCCGATGTGGTCGGGCACCCATTCGAGGTCGTTGACGAACCCGGGCGTGGCCTCGACGCGGGCGAGCCAGGCGGCGACGTTGGCGTGCTCGCGCGGATCGGCGCCTGCGTTGGCGCCGCAGTGGCCGTAGCCGTAAACGGCGATGTCGGCAACCGTGTACGCGTCGCCCGCGAGGAACGGGCGGCCGTCGGCGAGCCCGCGGTCGAGCGCGGTGAGCGCGTCGCGGCCGCGCTCGAGCCGATACGCGAACACCTCCGGCATCGTGCGGTCGCGGCCCGCCTGCTTCATGAACCGCGCCGTGGCGAGGTCGGCCTCGATCCGGTTCTGCTCGAAGAACATCCACTGGTGCACGCGGGTGCGATCGGGCCCGGGAGCCGGGAGCAGCGGTGTGCCCTCGGCGACGTGCAGCAGGATCGCGCCAGACTCGGCGATCAGCAGCCCGTCGTCGGTCTCGAGCACCGGCACGCGGCCGTCGGGATTGCGGGCGAAGTGCTCGTCCGTGCGCGTCTCGCCGCGGAACAGGTCGACGGTCACGGAGTCATACGGCAGGTCGAGCTGCCGGAGCGCCATGCGGCACTTCAGGCAGTTTCCGGACGCCAGGTGCTCGTAGAGCTTCATCCGGCGTCAGATTGCCACACCGAGCTTGCGCAGCCCGGTGGCGCCACGGCGGCTGAGCTCGATCGTGCGGCCGTCGCGAACCACCCAGCCGCGATCGATCAGCGCGGCGGCGAGCGCGTCGCCGAGCGCTCCCGCCAGGTGCGGCGCACGCTCGGTCGCATCAAGGCATTCGAACGCGAGCCGCTGGCGGCCCGGCTCCAGCGCTGCGACCTCCACGCCGAGCTTGCGGAACATCTCCGGCGCCGCCGGCCCGAGGTCGACGAGGCCGTCGGCACGTTCCCGCACCGCGTCGCGCTCGCGCAGCCCCCGGTAGAGCGCCACCCCGATCGGGCCGGCGAGGTGGTCGTAGCACGTGCGCGAGGGCACCTCGGCGGCCTCGGGGTCCGGCTCCGCGACGCGTCCCGTGATCCGGTCGAGCAGCGGCAACAGCGCCTCGAGGCCGGGGTCGGCGAGCGAGTACACGGCCTGCCGGCCGTCGCGCTCGACGGCGACGAGGCCTCCCTCCCGCAACCGGCGCAGGTGGTTGGAGAGCTGAGGGAGCGGCACGCCGAGCTCGGCGGCCAGGCGGCTGACGGTGGCCGGGCCGCCGTGGCCGAGGCGGTCGACGACGCGCAGCCGCAGCGGGTCGGCGAGCTCCTTGAGGAGGTCGACCCGCGGATCGCTTCGCCGCGTCGCCTCGCGGTCCGGTCGCTGACGGTTTTCATTTCCGTGAAGTGTCATCGCGTGGTTCAGGGTACCGTGAAGCGTCATGGTAACCGCGCTTCGCCGACTCGGCGCCGGCACGCTCCTGTCCGCGATCGGCAACGGTGCTTGGTACACGAGCTGGGCACTGTTCCTCACACGTTCGGTCGGGCTGTCGCCGGGCCAGGTCGGTGTCGGCATGACGGTCGCGGGCGGCGTCGGGCTGATCAGCGCGACGCCGCTCGGGTGGGTCGCCGACCGGGTCGGCGCGCGCGAGGTGTACGCGGCGCTGCTCGCTGTGCAGGGCGTCGCGGCGCTGGCCCATCTGACCGTGGGCGGGCCGCTGGCGTTCGTGCTCGTCGCGTGCGTCGCCGAGGCGGCGCGCGCCGGAGGCGGGGCGCGCAACGCGCTGGTGCTCGGGCTGGCCGAGGACCGGCTCGCCGCGCTCGGGGCGCTCCGGTCGATCAGCCACGTCGGCTGGGCGGTCGGCGCCGTCGCGGGCGCGGTGGTCATCGGGGTCGACTCGCGCCCCGCCTACGTCGCGCTGCTGGCGCTCAACGCCGCCAGCTACTTCGCGTACGCGGCGCTCGTGCTGAGCGTGCCGCGTGTGGCCACCGCACCGGAGCGCCGCGGGCTACGCGTCGTGCGGGATCGCCCGTACCTCACGCTCGCGGGCCTGATGGGCATCCTGGCGCTGTGCTGGGCGATGATGTCCAGCGGCCTGCCGCTGTGGGTCGCGCTGCACACCGACGCGCCGCGCTCGATCTCGGCGGTGATCGTGGTGCTCAACTCGCTGGCCATCGCGCTGCTGCAGGTGCGCGTCAGCCGGGCCATGGTCGCGCCGGCGGTCGCCGCCCGCGGCGCGGTGCTCGCGGGCGCGCTGCTCGCCGCGTCGTGTGTGCTGTTCGCGCTCACCGCCGGCGGCGCCGGCCCCGCGGTGATCGCCGCGCTCGTGCTCGCGGGCGTGGTGCACACGGCGGGAGAGCTCGTGTTCGTCGCCGCGTCCTGGGGGCTCTCGGTGCCGCTGATGCCGCCCGACGCCCCAGGCGAGTACCAGGGCGTGTTCGCGACCGGCGAGGCGACCGCGCTGATGTTCGCGCCCGCGCTGATGACGACACTGGTCGCCGGCTGGGGCCAACCCGGCTGGCTCGTGCTCGCCGCGGTGTTCGCGGTGCCGGCCGCTGCGGTGATCCCAACGACGAGCTGGGCGCTGAGGGGTCAGACCCCTTCAGTCGGGGTGACTCAAGGGGTCTGACCCCCGAAGTTCAAAGTGCATGGGATCCGGCCGGGTCGGCCAGCGCCCGCCCCAGGTGAAGCCGTGCTTCTCCATCACGCGCACGAGCCGCGGGTCCTGGTGCGACGTGCCCCGGAACGGGTTGCGGGAGGCGTTGAGGTCGACGGCGAGTCCCCACGCGTGCAGGGAGAGCTGGCCGCGCGGCTGGATCCGGCGCGGGGCGTAACAGCCGGCGTAGTCGCCGGGGTCGACGAGACCGGAGAGGCCGCGGCGGGTCAGCTCGGCGAGCGCGGCACGCAGGTGGGGGACCATCGCGCGGTGGCAGGTCACCGTTCCGAGGATCGGGACGCGGCGACTGACGATGTGGCGGTGGACGAAGGCGGGGGACAGGCGGATCCAGTCGTTCCCGTTGGGAAGGCCGACCGCCGACTCGCCGAACTGGACCTTCAAATTGCCGGGCCGCGCGGGGCCGATGTCGCCGGGACCAGGGAGAAGCCGGGTCGCCGCTCCGCGCTCGGTCCAGCGATCGAGCCGGGCACGCGTGACCGGTGCGCGCAGCGCGGCGATCACGGTCGTGCGCAGCGGCGGCATGCGCGGGTCGCCCGCCGGGATCGCCACCTCGGCCCAGCGCAGCAGCGCATCGTCGACGACGGCGCTCACGCGCACGGACCGACCGTCGGCGAGGTTGAGCACGGCGCCGACGCCGGCGCCCCGTAGGCCCGCCTCGGTGCGCGAGACGATCGCCCGGCCCGGCCGCAGGGCCGCGAACGGCGCGCGATCGGCCTGCGGCAGCGTGCGGGCGTAGCGGCGCGGCTGCACCGCGATCGTGTCGAGCGGGATCGCCCACCCGCGTCCGTGACGCAGCAGCACGACCCCGCGCCCGAGCACGCTCGCGGTCGCGACCTCCGGGTGGCGGCGCAGCTTGCGCGCGGCGGCGTCGGCGTCGCGCAGACCCCAGACGAGGGCCGCCGTCGGCGCCGCAACTCGCGCACCCATCGGCCTCGCCGCAGCGGCGCCCGGCCAGGCCAGCAGCGCCGCCAAGACCGCCACGGCCACGCATCGGCGATGATCCCGGGCGTGATCCGATCCGGCATCGAAGCGGCGCTCGACCTCGTCGAACAGTGGGAGGGCCAGTGGGGCGAGCGGCCCGCGCCGCCACCAGTCGACGCCGATCGCTGGGCCGCCGCGTGGGACGAGTTCTCGACCCGGATGGGCGGCAACTTCCCGTTCTTCCACCCGCGCTACGCCGGCCAGATGCTCAAGCCACCGCACCCGGCGGCGGCGGCCGCGTATGTGGCGGCGATGCTCGTCAACCCGAACAACCACGCGCTCGACGGCGGCCCGGCGACGAGCGAGATGGAGAAGGAGGCGGTCGCCGAGCTGGCGGCGATGCTCGGGCTCGCCGAGCCCAACCTCGGGCACCTGACCGCCAGCGGGACGATCGCGAATCTCGAGGCGCTGTGGGTGGCGCGTGAGCTGCATCCGGACAAGGGCGTCGCGTACGGGGCGAATGCCCACTACACGCACGGGCGCATGTGTCAGGTCCTTCGCATGCCCGCCCGTGCAGTATCGGCCACCCCGACCGGCCGGATCGATCTCGACGCGCTCGACGCCGCCTGCGCCACCGGCCAGATCGGCACCATCGTGCTCACCGGCGGCACGACCGGGGTCGGCGCCGTCGACCCGATCGACGAGGCGCTCGCGCTGCGCGAGCGCCACGGAGTGCGGATCCACATCGACGCCGCGTACGGCGGCTTCTTCACGCTGCTCGACGACGCGCCCGCCGGCCTGCGCGCGATCGGCGCCGCCGACTCGGTGGTGATCGACCCGCACAAGCACGGCCTGCAGCCGTACGGCTGCGGAGCCGTGCTGTTCGCCGACCCGGGCGTGGGACGCCTTTACGCGCACGACTCGCCGTACACGTACTTCACGTCCGGCGACCTGCACCTGGGGGAGATCAGCCTCGAGTGCTCGCGCGCGGGAGCGGCTGCGGCCGCCCTGTGGATGACGCTGCGGGCGGTCCCGATCAAGCCGGTCGTCACCGCCGCCCGGCGCGCCGCGCTGGGGCTCGCCGACCGCCTGCGCGCGTCCGAGGCCTTCCGCCTTCACCTCGAGCCCGAGCTCGACATCGTCACCTACCTGCCCGCCATGGACCGCCTGAGCGCGGTCGACGCGGCCGCCGCCGGAATGCTGCGCGCCGGCATGGAGGACCCGGTCGACCCGGTCTTCCTCAGCACGCTGCGGATCGACGCCGCCGACTTCGCGGCGCTGCACCCTCACGTCCAGGTCGACGCCGCGGGAGCGCGGGTGTTGCGCAGCGTCCTCATGAAGCCCGAGCACGAAGCCGCCGTGCCGTGGCTGGCCGGGCGGCTCGAGGCGCTCGCGCAAGCCACTCGCGCAGGTGCTCGTACACCGCCGGGTGGTTGAGCAGCGCGAGGTGGTTCGTCCCGCCGACGTGCGCACCGTTCTCGTCGTCGAAGCCGACCACGCGGGTCCGGCTGCGGCCTGAGGCGCTCGGCGGCAGCACGAGCCAGTCGCCGACCAGGCGGGCGACGGGATGCTCGGCGCTGTCGGTGACCGTGGCGGCGACGAAATGGTGGGTGGCGCCCTCGAGCAACGGGACCTCACGGCACGCCGCGGCGCGCAGGGCCTCGGGATCGCGTCCGCGCCAGTCCTCGTCGACCAGCGAGCCGGAGCGCAGGTCGCGGATGCCGGCGCTCCGCCGGCGCAGGAAGCCCGCGAACGGGCGCGTCTCGTCGACGACGCCGAGGGCCGTCGCCGCGTAGTGCACCGCCGACTCGAGCGGCGCGCCCGTGTGCGGCGAGCCGAGTGAGGCCGTGTGGCGCACGAGCGGCGTCCAGTCGCCCCCGTGGTGGCACGCGCTGCGGGCGACCAGGCCGCCCATGGAGTGACCGACCAGCGCGATCTGCTCGACCTCGACCGGCCAGTCCGCGACGAGGCGGTCCAGCAGTTCGGCGAGCGAGCGGCCGTTCTCGGAGATGTGGCGGCCGGTGTTGAAGCGCACGTAGACCGGTGTGGTATCGAGGTCGCGCTGCAGGCGCGCGCCGTACGAGTTGCCGCCCCACGCGTGCTCGGTCTCGAACAGCCCGTGAACGAACACGACGACGCGCGGGCCTGCGCCCGGCACGTCGGCGGGCGAGCACGGGCGGCCGTCGACGCGGATGGACATCGCCTCCGCGAGGTCTGAGCCCTCGGCGTGGAGCACGTCGCCGCGCAGCCCGTTCAGGACCGCGAGCACCGCCGCCCCGCGCGGCGTCACCGACAGCGAACGGCCGCGGCCGGAGACCGCGACGCCGGCCGCGCGCCCGGTCAGTCCCGCTGCGCCGCGCAGGCTCGCGTAGACGCCGTCGGAGATCGCGTCGTGCATCGTCCGCGCGACGCCCGAGCCGACGCGCCCGAAGGCGCGGTCGGCGATCGCGCGATGCATCTCGCCGATGCCACCGGTGGCGAGCCCGAGCTCCTCGAACGTCAGGCGGGTGAGCGCGCGCAGCTCGTCGGCCATGCACCCAAACGTTACAAGCGGCCGACCGGTTTCACGTCGGTCGGCTCACGGTCTTTCCACAAGCGTCGACAGCGCGACCATCGTCCGCGTGCGCATGACCATCGGGTCGCGCCGCAGCTGCTCGATCACCCGCTCGAGCGCCTCGATTCCCTCCACCCGCACGCGCACGACCGCGTCGGCATCGCCGGCCACCGTGTGCGCGGCCACCACCGCGTCGAGGTCGGCGACCGAGGCGAGGAGATCGCCGGGCGCGACGTTGTCGGCGCAGTAGAGCTCCACGAACGCTTCGAGCCGGTCGCCGACCGCCGCAGGGTCGACGATCGCCGCGTAGCCGACGATCACACCGCCGCGCTCGAGCCGGTCCACGCGCCGCTTGACCGCCGACGAGGACAGCCCGACGGCGGCCCCGACGTCGGCCAGCGTCGCTCGGCCGTCGCGTTCGAGGTGATCAAGGATCTTGCGATCCACGTCGTCCAGACGCACGGGTCTTTGCACGATGGACCCACTCTATGCCGTCTTGATTGCGTACGTGTCACGCGCACGCTAGACGGCAATCTCATGTTCGAGGAAGCCCAGCTGTACTCACCGGTCACCGAGAACGAGGACGGGTCGGTCACCGTCGAGCTCGCCGGCGACCATCCCGGCGCCTGCGACCCCGTGTACCGCGATCGCCGCAATCACATCGCCGCACAGGCCGTCGCCTGGCGTCCCGGCGAGCCGATGCCGCGGATCGAGTACACCGAGGCCGAGCACGAGGTCTGGCGGATCGTGTCGCGCGAGCTCGCCCCCAAGCACGAGCGCTACGCCTGCCGCGACTTCCGCGAGGCGGCCGCCGCGCTGGCGCTCCCGACCGATCGCATCCCGCAGCTCGACGAGGTCAGCGCCGGACTGCAGCCGCTCACCGGCTGGAGCTATCACTGCGCCGCCGGGCTGGTCCCGCTGCGCGACTTCCTCGGCGCGCTCGGCGACCGGATCTTCCACTCGACGCAGTACATCCGGCACGGGGCGATGCCGCTGTACACGCCCGAGCCCGACCTCATCCACGAGGTGATCGGCCACGGCAACCTGCTCGCGAGCCCGCGGTTCGCCGCGATCAAGCGCGAGGCCGGTCTCGCGGCCCAGCGCGTCGAGACCGATGAGGCGCTGCAGTTCCTCGCCGACGTCTTCTGGTTCACGATCGAGTTCGGCGTCCTGCGCGAGGAGGGCGAGGTGCGCGCCTACGGCGCCGGCATCCTCTCGTCCTACGGCGAGATCGAGGAGTTCCGCGGCGCCGACCTGCGGCCGCTCGACCTGGTCGAGATGGGGACGCTCGAGTACGACATCACCCACTACCAGCCCGTGCTGTTCTGCGCCGACGGGATGGGGGAGCTGGAGGACGTCGTCGGCGGATTCTTCCGCGCGTTTGACGACGACACCCCCGCGCGCCTACGTAACGTGGCACGCGCGGCGTGAGTCGTAGAGAATAGGAAGCGCGACCTTCGGGTACGGACTCGGCGCCCATGGACTACCAGATCGATCACGACCCCATCGACCGCGGCCACCTCATCGTGGCCTCGGGTGAGCTGGACATCTCCGCCACGCCGCGGCTCTCCACCGTGCTGGCGATGGCCGCAACGAGCCCTGGCGGGCGGCTCGTGCTCGACCTCAACGACGTGACATTCATCGATTCGACCGCGCTCGGCACGATCCTCAAGGCCGCATCGCAGCTCGACGAGTCCGGCACGCTCCTCGCGGTGGTCGCACCGGACGGGCCGGTCCGCCGGCTGCTGGAGATGACCAACCTGACGCAGCGCTTCCGCCTGTTCGCGACGCGCGCCGCCGCGCTCGCGGCAGACGGCGCCCCCGCGTAACCGGCCCGCCCGCCCGCTGATCAGTCGGGGCTGCGCCCGCGCGCGAGGCCCGCGAGCAGCCCCGCCCAGTCGGCGATACCGGCCGCCAGATGGCCGAGCGGACCGGTGTAGAGCCAGCCGATCATGCGGTGCTTTGTATCGTGGTGGCCCGCCGATGGCCGCCGACGTCTCCACCACCGTCACCGAGCTCCCCGAATCACGCGTGCGCGTTCAGGCCGAAGTGCCGGCCGAGGAGGTCGAGCGACGGGTCGCTCAGGCGGCCAAGCGGCTCGGCCGCACCATCCGCGTGCCGGGGTTCCGGGCCGGCAAGGCGCCGGCGCCGGTAGTCGTCCAGCGCATGGGCCGCGACGCCGTGCTCGACGAGGCGGTGCGCGACTCGATCGGCGCCTGGTACACGGCGGCGATCGATGCGGCGCGGATCGCGCCCGTCGGCGAGCCGGACCTCGATCTCGGCGACCTGCCCGCCCAGGGCGAGCCACTGACCTTCTCGATCGAGATCGGCGTCCGCCCGAAGGCCGAGCTCGGCGACTACAAGGGCGTCGAGGTCGGCAAGCGCGAGCCGAACGTCGACGACGAGGCGATCGGCGAGGAGATCGACCGCCTGCGCGAGCGCTCGGCGCGCCTGGACACGGTCGAGCGCGCGGCCGCGAAGAGCGACTTCGTGGTCATGGACTACGTCGGCACGCTCGGCGGCGAGCCGTTCGCGGGCGGCGAGGGGCGCGACCAGATGGTCGAGCTCGGCTCCGGCCGCCTCGTCCCCGGCTTCGAGGACCAACTCGAAGGCGCCTCCGCGGGTGACGAGCGGACCGTCACGATCACCTTCCCCGACGACTACGGCGCCGACGAGCTCGCGGGCCTCCAGGCCCAGTTCGCGGTCACGGTCAAGGAGGTCAAGTCCAAGGAGCTTCCCGAGGTCGACGACGACCTCGCCGCCGAGGCCGGCTTCGACACGCTCGACGAGTTGCGCGAGGACATCCGCACCCGGATCGCCGAGGCCGAGACCGCGCGGATCGAGGCCGAGTTCCGCGAGGCGGCACTCGACTCGGTCGTCAAGAACGCCAAGCTCGACATGCCCGACGCGCTCGTCGAGGCACGCGCCCGCGAGCAGTGGGACCAGATGCTCCACTCGCTCTCGCACCAGGGCATCTCGCGCGAGGCGTACATGCGGATCGCCGGCACGGACGAGAGCGAGATCGTCGAACGCGCCAAGCCCGAGGCCGAGACGGCGCTGCGCCGCGAGGCGGTGCTGGCCGCCGTCATCGAGGCCGAGAGCATCGAGCCGAGCGACGACGAGGTGATGGAGGCCGTCGAGCAGGCGGCGGGCGATGGTCCGGGCAGCACGTCGCCGAAGAAGCTGCTGGAGCGGCTGAAGTCGAGCGGGCGCATCGAGTCCCTCAAGGAGGACCTCGCGCAGCGCAAGGCACTCGACCTGATCGCCGACTCCGCGAAGCCGATCACGATCGAGCAGGCGCAGGCCCGCGACAAGCTGTGGACCCCCGGCCGCGAGGAGTCCAGCGGGTCGGGTCAGCTGTGGACTCCCGGCAGCTAGTGTCAGATTCAAACTAGCCGTGAGCCGCGTTTTATGGCCCCTGCTGATTGCTAGGCTGTCGCCGGGCTCCCAGCCCACGTGAAGCTGAGCAGGAACCGAGCGCTCGAAGCGAAACGAAGCGAGGACCGTGAGCCCACTCGTACCGATGGTCGTCGAACAGACCTCCCGTGGGGAGCGCGCGTTCGACATCTATTCCCGACTCCTTAACGAGCGGATCGTCTTCCTCGGCACGCCGGTGGACGACCAGATCGCGAATCTGATCGTCGCCCAGCTGCTGCATCTCGAGGCCGAGGACCCCGACAAGGACATCTCGCTCTACATCAACTCACCCGGCGGTTCGGTGTACGCCGGGCTCGCGATCTACGACACGATGCAGTTCATCAAGCCGGACGTGTCGACCATCTGCGTCGGTATCGCGATGTCGATGGGGGCGCTCCTGCTGGGCGGCGGAGCCAAGGGCAAGCGCATGGCGCTCCCCAACGCGAAGATCCTGATCCACCAGGTCTCGTCCGGTTTCCAGGGGCAGGCAACCGACATCGAGATCCACGCTCGCGAGGTGATCGACCTCCGCAGGCGCCTGGATGAGATCATTGCCGAGCATTCCGGGCAAGACATCGAGAAGGTACGCTCGGATACCGAGCGGGACTACTTCATGAGCTCGGACGAAGCAGTGCAGTACGGCATCATCGACAGGGTGATCTCAGAGCACTAGGGGACGTAGATGGCTCGCCCGACAGACTCCAACGAGCAGCTTCTCTGCTCCTTCTGCGGCAAGTCGCAGCGGCAGGTCAAGAAGCTGATCGCCGGTCCGGGCGTCTACATCTGCGACGAGTGCATCGACCTCTGTAACGAGATCATCGACGAGGAGCTCACCGCTCCGCCGTCGTTCGACATCGACAACCTTCCGAAGCCGCGGGAGATCTACGGCGTGCTCAACGAGTACGTCGTCGGCCAGGAGCAGGCCAAGCGCACGCTCTCCGTAGCGGTCTACAACCACTACAAGCGCGTGCAGATGATGCAGGCCGACGAGTCCGACATCGAGCTGCAGAAGTCGAACATCCTGCTGCTCGGGCCGACCGGCTGCGGCAAGACGCTGCTCGCGCAGACGCTCGCGCGGATCCTCAACGTTCCGTTCGCGATCGCCGACGCCACCGCGCTCACCGAGGCCGGCTACGTCGGCGAGGACGTCGAGAACATCCTGCTCAAGTTGATCCAGGCGGCCGACTACGACGTCAAGAAGGCGGAGACCGGGATCATCTATATCGACGAGGTCGACAAGATCGCCCGCAAGGCCGACAACCCGTCGATCACGCGCGACGTGTCGGGTGAGGGCGTACAGCAGGCGCTCCTGAAGATCCTCGAGGGCACCACCGCATCGGTGCCGCCGCAGGGCGGGCGCAAGCACCCGCACCAGGAGTTCCTCACGATCGACACGACGAACATCCTGTTCATCTGCGGCGGGGCGTTCGCCAACCTCGACAAGGTGATCGAGCGCCGGATCGGCCACAAGGGCGTCGGCTTCGGCGCGCAGATCGAGTCCAAGACCCAGCGCGACACCGGCGCCCTGTTCGAGAAGGTCCTGCCCGAGGACCTCATGCAGTACGGCCTGATCCCGGAGTTCATCGGCCGCCTGCCGGTGTCCTCGGCCGTGCACCAGCTTTCACGCGACGACCTGATCACGATCCTCACCGAGCCGCGCAACGCGATCGTCAAGCAGTTCCAGCGCTTCTTCTCGTTCGACGGGATCGAGCTGGTCTTCTCGACCGACGCTCAGAAGGCCGTCGCCGACAAGGCACTCGAGCGCGAGACCGGTGCCCGCGGCCTGCGGTCGATCATCGAGGACATCCTGCTCGACGTGCAGTTCGAGCTGCCGTCACGGCGCGACGTCAAGAAGTGCGTCGTCACCAAGGAGACGGTCGAGCGTGGCGTCAAGCCGACGCTCGTGACCGAGGCCCCGGACGACGCGGCGTCGCCCGAGGCCAAGTCCGCCTAGCTAGCTCTTCTTCTTGCCGACCTTGACGCTCGGCGCGTTGCCGCTGTCGGCAACGCCGGACCAGTAGCTGTGGATGATCGTCCCGCCCTTGATCATCTTGTTCTTGGGCTCGGCATCCAGGCGCCAGCGGGCGATGTTGTGCTTGCAGGTGCCTTCCACGCGCTTGCGGGCGATCCGCTTGCGATGGTCGGTCCGGATCACGACGCGGCGTGACGGAAGGTCGACCGGGCACGCGGACATCCGGATGACCAGCTCCGCGGACGCCTTCGTGACCTGGACGAAGTTGTGCGTCCCGGGGACGGCGCGATGCGCCGCTCCCAGGCAGCTGTGCCAGGTCAGCCCGGCCGGCGGCGAGCACGGCGGCGGGGCGGCGGAAGCGGCTGGTGCGGCGATGGCGCCGACGGCGGCCATCGAGATGAGAACCACGCATGTGCGGCGCATAGGGCGATCCTCCCCGATCGCGCACTTCGGCTGCAACTGCTCGGACGTTCAGGCTCGGCGATTGGCGCGCAGCAGGCGGAGGGTGTCGACAGTGACAACACCGCGCCATTCGAACGTGGCGGCCGGATTCCACTCGTCCCAGCCGAACATCCAGCCGCCGTCGGGCCGCTGCGCACCTTCGAGCGCGTCGAGGTTGCGCGCGATGTCGTGGTCAGCGAACAGGCGGCGGGCGCGGGAGTCCGGCCGCGGAGCGAGGTCGAGCGGGGTCTGGACGTCGCCGCCCGGCTCGGCCGAGACGAACCGGCCGAGGCCGGGGGCGAGCACGTCGAGCGCGGCCTCGGCGCGTGCGCCGTCGGGGTGGGCGTTCAGGAACGTGACCGCGAAGCGGATCACGTAGCCGGTGCCGGGATTGGCGTCGGCGGTCGCGAGGTCGAGCTCGTCGATGGTCTGCCACATGTACGTGTCCGCGCCTTCGAGCCAGGGATGCTCGACGCCGAGCTCGTGCAGCGCAGCGGCGTTGGCGGCGGTCTGGATGGAGGACGAGGCGTCCGCGGGCTGCCAGATCGGGTTGCGCGGGTAGTCGAGCGCGCTCGGCAGGCAGAACGGGATGCCGCCGTCGGCGCGCGTGACCGTCGTGAGCCAGTCGGCGGCGCCGTCGGTGATCTCGTCGTCGTGGATGCCGACCTCGTGGAGGATCTCCAGCACCGTGTGGACCCCGACCGGCTGGCTGTCCGGCGCGCGCATGTCGGGCTCGATCGCGTTCCCGAACCCGCCGTCCGGGTTTCGATAGGCGCGGAGGGCCTGGACGATGGGCTCCGGGCCGGCCTGCTCGAGCAGGTACGCGAGGCGGTGGCGCTCGAGCAGCCGGGCGTGGGCGTAGATGAAGGTCTGGGCGGCCTGGAGGTCGACGGTCATGCCGCCAGCGTGGCGGCCACCGGCCCGCTCGTCTTGAACGAAACGGACCTCTCGCCGGCAGGCCCGGCGCCGGAGCCCAGTAGCGCCGCCGGCGGGATGCCGGCGAGGCGGCGCGTCTCACGCGTGAGGTGCGCCTGGTCGGCGTAGCCGGCGTCGAGCGCGAGCCGCACGAGGTCGGGAGCGGCGGTGCGCTGCGCGAGCGCGAGGAAGCGCTGGAAGCGGAGGACGCGCTGCAGCGTCTTCGGCCCGTACCCGACCGCATCGGCGAACCGCCGCCGCAGCTGCCGCTCGCCGATCCCCGGACGCGCGCCGGTCGCCGCGGCACGCACGAGGCGGTCGGGCGCGTCGCCGCGGGCGATCTTCGCGCCCACCTTCTGCGCGAGCACGCTCAGCGTCGGCCGCTCGGCCACCGCGTCCGCGATCGCCGCGCCCTCGGCGCCCCAGACGTCTTCGATCGGCACGGACAGGTCCAGCAGCTCCGCCGCCGGGATCCCGAGCGCCGCTCCCGCGGCGCCGACCCGGAACCTGACGCCGAGCGCGGGTCCGGGCGCGGTCGCCATCGAGGCCTGGGTCGCGGGCCCGGCGACGATCAGCTTGGTGCCCGTCCAGACGATGTCCACGCAGGCGTCGGGCAGGATCCGTCGCGAGGTCTCTGCGCCCTCGCTGGTCCAGAGACAGGCCACGTGTGGGCCGGTGGTCTGGAGCTCGTGGTATGCCACGACGCCGAGGTTACCCCGGCGTCTGAACTGCGGCAGGGTAGGGAGGCGAGGGAGGCGGTCTCTGGCGCTTTTTGCACGTATACGGTGCTTAAAGCGCCAGGCTCCCCGGACGGGGCCGAAATCTCGTCGCCCTACCCAGCCGCAGTTTGCGCCAGACCCGCCGCGGCCTCCGCGACCACGCCGCGCCACTGAGGCACGAGCCCGGCGCGCGTCCGCCGATCCACGAGGTCATCGACCGTCAGCGCGAGCTCGTGCCGCACCGACCACAGGAGCTCCGCGGCGCAGTACGGCGGGCCGAGCGGCTCGAGCAGCTCGGGGCGCCCGTCGGCCAGCGCGACCACGGCGGGCGCCTCGGTGCCGTACCGGCGCACGAGCGGCTCGGGTGCGGCCACGGAACGCAGCGACGACACCGACGCGGCACCGACCAGCGGCAGCCGCGCGGTGCGGCACGGCCGCTCGGTGATGCGGTCGACGACGTCCTGCGCCATCCGCCGGTACGTCGTGAGCTTGCCGCCGACGATCGCCACGGCGCCACTGTCCGGGTCCTCGACGATCACGTGGCGCCGCGAGAGGTCGGAGGTCGCGCCCTCGCCGGCGGCGAGCGGCCGCAGCCCGGCGTAGCGACCGGCAACGTCCGCAGGCCCGAGCGGCACGTCCAGCGCTGCCGACGCGCGGTCGAGCAGCTCAGCTTCCTCCGCGGGGTCGGGCACCGGCTCGTCGGCGGGCTCGCCCGGCGCCGGGACGTCGGTCAGCCCGATCGCGATCAGGCCGTCGGTGCGTGGGATCGCGAACACCCAGCGCCCACGCGCGCCGGGGACGCGGACGTTGATCGCGGCCCGCGGGTCGCCGAGCCGGTCGGCGTGCACGAGCAGGTGCGAGCCGCGGCTCGGCCGCAGTGACACCGCCTCGGTCAGCGCGCCCGACCACACGCCGGCGGCGACGATGGTGTGCCGCGCTCGCACGTTGAACGCGGCGCCCGTCCGCGCGTCCATCGCGTCGACGCCGTCCTCACGCAACCCGGTCACCTCGGCGTACGTGAGCACCCGTGCGCCGAGGGCCGCCGCCGTGCGCGCGATCGCCACGACCAGCCGCGCGTCGTCCTCGAGCTGGCAGTCCCAGCCGAGCAGCGCGCCGCGAAGCCCGGCCGGGCGCAGTGCGGGAGCGAGCCGCCGCGCCTCGAGCGCGCTCACGCGCCGCGGGGGCGGGAGCACGCGCCGGCTGGTGCGGGCTGCGGTGCGCAGCGTGTCCCCGATCCGCAGCCCGACGGTCGTCTTCGCCGCCGTGCGGCGGTCGACGGCGGCGTCGAGCGGGATCAGGTGGGGGATGGGGCGGACGAGGTGCGGGGCGACCGTGCGCAGGAGCGTGGCGCGCTCGACTGCCGACTCCCAGGCGAGCCCGACGTCGCCCTGCTCGAGGTAGCGCAGCCCGCCGTGCACGAGCTTCGAGCTCCAGCGGCTGGTCCCGTGCGCGAGGTCGCGCCGCTCGAGCAGCGCCACCGACAGGCCACGCGACGCCGCGTCGAGCGCGATCCCCGCCCCGGTCACGCCACCGCCGACGACGACGACGTCGACCGTCTCGCCAGCGGCGAGCGCCTCGAGCTCGGCAGCGCGGCGAGCCTCGTTCAGCGAAGCGATCATGGCCGCAGGTACCCGTCGATCGCGCGGGCGAGCTCGGCCCACGGGTCGAGCTCGAGGTCGCCGTGCGAGGCCAGGACGAACCCGCGCGAGATCAGCTCCATGCCGGCGGCGAGCACATCTGGCGGCACATCGGAGCGCACCGAATCGTCGGCGTCGGCGAGGATCCGCGCGCTCGCCTCGACGGCCATCTTCTGCATCCCGCCGAGGCGCTGCGTCACGTAAGGGAGCAGGAGCTCGGGGTCGACGTCGAGCAGCCGCTCGAACAGCGGATCCGCGGCCAGCGAGCGCGACCCGTGGACGACCATCTCGACCACCCGCGCGCGCGTCGTCGCGCCGGCCGCCTGCGCGGCCGCGTCGGCGACCAGGCGCCCGAACTCGCGCGTCATCAGCGCCGACAGCACGCCCTCGAGATCGGGGAAGCGGCGGTAGAGCGTCATCCGGCTCACGCCGGCGCGTCGCGCGACGTCGGTCACCGTCGTGCGCCGCACCCCTACGGCGAGCACGCACGCACGGGCCGCGTCGAGCACCGGGTCGTCATCGTTACGCTGTGACATCCAGCGTAAGAGTGTAACTCAGGTGAGGTCGCGCTGCAGGCGCTGGATCGCCTCGAGCTCCTCGACCGCCACGAGGTCCTTCGGCCGGCCCGCGGCCTTCTTCATCGCGATCAGGTCCTCGAGCGACGCGACGGGCACGCGAACGCCCGCCACGTCTTCGAGTGTCGCGTGCGCTCGCAGCGTCTCGTACACCGGCGCACCGTCAGGCTGGGCGAGCAGGTCGATGGAGCCGAGCGGCGTCATCAGGGTCAGCACACGCGTGCGGCGGATCGTGCGTCCGTCCGGGACGAACGGCACGTCATCCGTGACGCCTCGCAGCCGCGCGTCGAGGTCAACCAGGACCGCTCCGAGGCGATCGAGGTTCGCGATGTCGGGCGCATAGGCGATGTCGAGATCTTGCGTGAACGCGACGGACCCGTGGACGACCGCGGCGACGCCGCCGACGACTACGAAGTCGATCTCGCCTTTGACGAGTCGTGTGAGCAGCTCGCGGGGGCTGAACTCAAGCAGCTCTCGCACGTCGGCCCTCGATCACCTCGTGCCGCAACTCTCGCATGTCTCGATACCACGATTCGAATCGGGCGAGCCGCTCGTCGGGCGTCAGCCGCAGGGTCTCTTGCAGCAGCGTTTCGTCGACGCTCGACTTCCGCGGCACGACCTCGAGCACGAGCGCTCGGCCCATGGCGTGCAGCGCCCGCTGGAGCGTCGCGACCGTCACCTCGTCACCCGCCGCCTCCAGCCGGGCGATCGACGGCTGCGTGATCCCGAGCCTGCGGGCGAGCGCCGCCTGGGTCAGGCCCTCGGCCTCGCGTGCTTGACGTATGAGGGCACCCGTGCTCATAGGGCACAGATTATATCGAATAGAACGCATGAAAAGCGTGCGTCGCCCGCGATCTAGACTCCGCGGCCCGATGAACGAAGAGCTCGAGCGCCGCACCCGCTACAACCCCGCCGAGGCTGAAGCCGGCGTCCGCGAGCGCTGGCTCGAGTCCGGGCTCTTCCACCCCGAGGCCGCGGGCACGGCCGCCGAGAACTACTCGATCGCGATCCCGCTCCCGAACGTCACGGGCGCGCTGCACATGGGCCACGCCCTCAACGGCTCGGTGCAGGACACGCTGATCCGGCTCGCGCGCATGCGCGGCCAGCGCACGAAGTGGATCTTCGGCACCGACCATGCGGGCATCGCCACGCAGACCCAGGTCGAGCGCCTGCTGATCTCCGAGGGCACCAGCCGGGAGGCGCTCGGTCGCGAGACGTTCATCGAGCGCGTCTGGCGCTGGCGTGAGCAGTACGGCTCCACGATCGTCGAGCAGTTCAAGCGCCTCGGCGCGTCGTGCGATTACGAGGACGAGCGCTTCACGCTCGACCCGGCGTACGCCCGCGCGGTCCAGAAGGTCTTTGTCGACCTCTACGACAAGGGCCTGATCTACCGCGACAACCGGATGGTCAACTGGGACCCCGGGTCGCGGTCGGCGATCTCCGATCTCGAGGTCGAGGACCGCGAGGTCACCGACACCCTCTACTACGTCGACTACCCGCTCGAGAGCGGCGGCGGGTCGGTCACCGTCGCAACCGTCCGGCCGGAGACGATGCTGGCCGACACCGCGATCGCCGTGCACCCTGACGACGACCGCTACACGCGCCTGATCGGCGAGACCGCGATCCTGCCGCTCGTCGGCCGGCGGCTGCGGATCATCGCCGACGCGTACGTCAAGCCCGAGTTCGGCACCGGCGCGCTGAAGATCACGCCCGGCCACGACCCGAACGACTTCGACATCGGCCGTGCGCACGGGCTCGAGGAGATCACCGTCATCGGCGAGGACGGGCGGATGACCGAGGGGGCCGGCGAGCGCTTCGCCGGCACGACGGTGCTCGATGCGCGCGAGGCGGTCGTCGAGGCGCTGCGCGCCGAGGGCCGCATCGCCAGGACCGAGCCGTACGTCCACAGCGTCCCGCATTCGCAGCGCTCGGGCGAGCGGATCGAGCCGCTGATCTCGCTCCAGTGGTTCATGGCGATGGACGAGCTCGCCGAGCCGGCGATCGAGGTCGTCCGCAACGGCCGCGTCCACATCCACCCCGAGGGCCAGGAGCGCCGGTACTTCGAGTGGATGGAGAACATCCGCCCGTGGTGCATCTCGCGCCAGCTCTGGTGGGGCCACCAGATCCCCGTCTGGTACCGCGGGGAGAACGAGCGATACGTCGGAATGGAGCCACCGGAGGGTGACGGCTGGGAGCGCGACCCGGACGTCCTCGACACCTGGTTCTCGAGCGGCCTCTGGCCGTTCGTCACGCTCGGCTGGCCCGACCAGACCGCGGCGCTGAAGGCCTTCTATCCCACCGACGTGCTCTCGACCGCGCGCGACATCCTGTTCCTGTGGGTCGCGCGGATGATCATGATGGGCCTCGAGTTCGTCGGCGACATCCCGTTCGATCGGGTCTACGTGCACTCGATCATCCAGGCGCCCGACGGCCGGCGGATGTCGAAGTCGCTCGGCACCGGGATCGATCCGCTCGACCTGATCGGCGGCGGCCCGCGCCCGCCCGTGTTCGAGCAGGGCGGCGACTTCCCCGCCTACGGCGCGGACGCCGTCCGCTTCGGGCTGCTCGCCATGTCCTCGACCCAGGACGTGCGCTTCAACGAGGAGAAGATCGCCCAGGGCCGCCAGCTCGCCAACAAGCTGTGGAACGCGGCGCGGCTCGTCCTGCTGCGCGTCCCCGAGGGCCTCACGGTGCCGGAGACCGCCCCGCCGCCGCAGATGATCGAGGACGCCTGGATCCTCTCGCGGCTCCAGGGCGCCAAGGCCGACGTCGCCCGCTCGATCGACGCGTTCGAGTTCCACCACGCCTCGCTCGGCCTCTACGACTTCGTCTACGGCGAGCTGTGCGACTGGTACCTGGAGATGATCAAGCCGCGGCTTTATGAGGACGACAACCGCGACGTCGCCGCCCTGGCGTTGCACGTGCTCGGCGAGACCCTGGCGCTCGCCCACCCGATCATCCCGTTCGTGACCGAGGCGATCTGGTCGTTGATGCCATCCCGCCCGCCCGCGGACGGCCTGCTGATGGTCCGCCACTACCCGGAGGCCGACGACGCGCTACGCGACGAGGAGGCCGAGCGCGAGGTCGCGCGGGCGATCGCCGCGACGCAGGAGCTGCGCGGGTGGCGCGACCGCGTCGGCGCCGCGGCCGGCAAGCTCGTCCCCGCGCGGCTCGAAGCGCCCGGCTACGACCGCACCGCCGCCCACGTGGCGAGGCTCGCCCGCGTCGAGTGGTCGACCAACGGCGGCGAGCCGATCGCCACGGTCGGAATCCCCGGCGGCAACATCGCCGTGCTCGAGTCCGAGGCGGTCGACGCCGGTGCCGCCGCCGAACGTGCGAGCGCCCGGAAGGCGAAGCTCGAGGAGGAGATCACTCGCGCCGAGGGAAAGCTCGCGAACCAGGGCTTCGTCGCGAAGGCCCCGGCGGCCGTCGTCGAGGCCGAGCGCACGAAGCTCGAGCGACTCAAACAGGAGCTGGAGGAACTCTAGGGTGACCGCACAGTGGCGCCTCGAAGACGCTGAGGCCCACCTCCTCTCGCTCGAGCTGTTCGGAATGCGGTTCGGGCTCGATCGCATGCGCCGGCTGCTGACCGCGCTCGGCAGCCCGCAGGAGCGGTTCGCGGCGATCCACGTGGTCGGGACGAACGGCAAGTCCTCGACCGTGCGGATGTGCGCGGCGCTGCTGGAGGCCCACGGCGTGCGCACCGGCGCGTTCCTGTCGCCGCACCTGACGACGTTCGCCGAGCGGATCCGGATCGGCGACGCCGACCTCGACCCCGACGCCTTCGGCGCCACCGTGCAGCGGGCCGCCGCGGCGGCGGCGAAGGTCGACCGCACGCTCGAGTCCGGCGACCGCGTCACGCAGTTCGAGCTCGTCACCGCCGCGGCGTTCGACGAGCTGGCGCGCCGCGGCGTCGACGTCGCGGTCGTCGAAGCGGGCCTCGGCGGGCGCCACGACGCCACCAACGTGCTGGCCGCGCCGATCTGCGTGCTCACCAACGTCGGGCTCGAGCACACCCGCTGGCTCGGCCCGACCGTGGTCGACATCGCTCGCGAGAAGCTCGCCGTCGTCCCCGCTGATGCCACCTTGGTGACCGGTCCGCTCGAGCCCGAGGTCGCCGAGCTCGCGCGCGCGACCGGCGCGAGGATCGTCACCGCTGAGCCGCTTGTGTCTGCCCTCTTCGGCTACCAGGCCACGAACTTCGCGGTCGCCGCGGCCGCCGCCCGGGCGCACCTCGGCGACCTGGACCCGCGGATCGTCACCGAGGTCGCGGGCCGCGTGCGGGTGCCGGGGCGGATGCAGGTGGTGGCCGACGCGCCGTTGACGATCTACGACGGCGCGCACAACCCATCGGGCGTTGCGGCGCTCGCGGCGGCGCTGCCCGACCTGGTTGGCGCGCGACCGCTCGTCGCGGTCATCTCGGTGCTCGACGACAAGGACGCCTCGGGCATGCTCCGGGCGCTGCTGGGGAAGACCTCCGGCGCCGTGTTCACGAGCTCCCGCAACCCGCGCGCGCTGCCGCCGGCAACGCTCGCCTCGCTGGCCGATCAGGTCGGCGGGCCGCCGTCCGAGATCGTGCCCAATCCGCGTGCCGCGGTGGCTCGGGCGCAGGAGCTGGCCGGGCCTGAGGGCGCGGTTCTGGCGACGGGCTCGATCTACCTCGTGGCCGACCTGCTGGGCGATCCGGAGCGCCGGAGGGCGTCGGCGCTGTGAACGATCGCGGCCCGAGCGTTCTGGCCATGGTCGCCCTCGTGGCGGTGGTCGTCGCGCTCGTGATTCTCGTGTTCTTCGCGGTCGGCTACGCCTTCGGTCGAGCTTTCCTGTAACCCCTCCGTCTACGATTCGAGTCGCACATGCTCCGGTACGCGATCTTCGGCATCGAGAACGACAGCGTCAACACGGCCGTCAACGTGCTGCTGTTGGTGCTGATCGTTGTCTGGTTCGCTCTCATCTTCTGGACCTTCGCCGACGCACGGCGCCGGATCGACGATCCGATGCTCGTCGCCTGCGCCACCGCGGCGTCGCTGTTCCCGTTCGTGGGCACGATCGTCTATCTGATCGTCCGCCCGCCCGAGTTCGTCGACGACGTGCGGCTGCGCGAGCTGGAGATGACCGCCGCCGAGGCGCGTCTGGCCCAGCTCGACTACCAGCTGTGCCCGCACTGCGACTACGAGATCAAGGCCGACTACCTGCGCTGCCCGAGCTGCATGCGCAAGCTCAAGGAGCGCTGCTACTCGTGCGGCAAGCCGGTCGACCCGGCGTGGAAGGTGTGCCCGTTCTGCGAGGCGGAGATGCAGGTCGAGCCGCCACCGCAGGCCACGCGGCGTCGTCGCGGCCGTTCGTCTACAACTGACCAGCCGACCGTGTCGGCTGAGATCACGCACGACGAGCCTGAGCCGCAGCGCGAGCGCAGGTAACGTCGTTCGCAGGTCCGAGCTTGCGAGGACCGGAGAACGAAACCGTTAATCAGAAGGAGAGTCTCTCACCGTGGACCGGACCCTGATCCTGGTCAAGCCCGACGCGTTCGCGCGCGGCCTGACCGGCGAGATCATCGCCCGCTTCGAGCGCAAGGGCCTGAAGATCGTCGCCCTCAAGCACATGACCGTCGACGAGGCGCTCGCCAAGCAGCACTACGCTGAGCACGAGGGCAAGCCGTTCTTCGGCGAGCTGGTCGAGTTCATCACGTCCGGCCCGCTCGTGGCGATGGTGCTCGAGGGCGAGCAGGCGATCCCGGCGGCGCGCCAGGTCATCGGCGCCACGAACCCGCTCGAGGCCACCACGGGCTCGATCCGCGGCGACTTCGCGGTCGCCGTCGGCCAGAACATGGTCCACGGGTCCGACGCGGTGGAGTCGGGCCAGCGCGAGGCCGCGCTGTTCTTCCCGGAACTCGGGGCCTGATCAAGAGCCCCGGCGCGTCCAGGTCGGCCGGGCCGGATCATCTTGATCAGACCCCTGATTCTCGCCTCGGCCTCACCGCAGCGGCGGGCGATCCTCGCGGAGGCGGGGATCGCCTTCGAGGTGCAACCGGCCAACGTCGACGAAGACGAGATCGGCGAGCCGGCCTCCGTGGCCGAGGCCAACGCGCGCCGCAAGGCGCTGGCGATCCCCGGTGCGCTGGTGCTGGGCGCCGACACCGTGGTTGCGCTCGACGGCCGGATCTACGGCAAGCCGCGAGACATAGCGCAGGCGCGCGAACATGTCGGCGCCCTCAACGGCCGCACGCACGAGGTCGTGGGCGGGATCGCGCTCGCCCGCGACGGTGAGATCGTCGCGACCGCCGTCGAGGTCACACGCGTCACGTTCCACGCCTCCGACGACGCGGCGCTGGAGCGCTACGTGGCGACCGGTGAGTGGCAGGGCCGCGCTGGGGGCTACGCGATCCAGGGTGAGGGCGGCGCGCTGGTGGAGCGGATCGACGGCGACTACCTGAACGTGGTCGGGCTGCCGCTCGACCGTCTCCGCACCCTGCTTTCCAGGGTCTGAAGGCGCGCTTGCGCGCCATTTCGGCGCCCGGACCCTTCGATACACTCAGCGCCCGCGGCGGCTCGGCCGCCCGCGCTGCGCGCGCTCCCTCCTCATGGGCTTTTTCTCGTATCTCACCGGTTTCGGTGGCCGTGACATGGCCGTAGACCTCGGCACGGCCAACACCCTCGTCTATGTGCGGGGGCGCGGCATCGTGCTCTCCGAACCGTCGGTCGTCGCGATCGACTCGCGCTCCGGCGAGGTCCACGCCGTCGGCATCGAGGCCAAGCGGATGCTCGGCCGCACGCCCGGGACGATCTCCGCGATCCGCCCGCTCAAGGACGGCGTGATCGCCGACTTCGACGTCACCGAGGAGATGCTGCGTCACTTCATCCAGAAGGTGCACCAGAACCGCTGGGCGCACCCGCGCGTCGTGGTCTGCGTGCCCTCGGGCGTCACCGGGGTGGAGAAGCGCGCCGTCGAGGAGGCCTGCCTGTCCGCCGGCGCCCGCCAGGCGTACCTGATCGAGGAGCCCATGGCCGCCGCGATCGGCGCCGGGCTCCCGGTCGGCGAGCCGACGGGGAACATGATCGTCGACATCGGCGGCGGCACCTCCGAGGTCGCCGTGATCTCGCTCGGCGGCATCGTCGTCTCGCAGTCCGTCCGCGTCGGCGGCGACGAGCTCGACGAGGCGATCATCAATTACGTCAAGAAGGAGTACAAGCTCCTGATCGGGCAGCAGACCGCCGAGGAGGTCAAGCTCGAGATCGGGAGTGCCTACCCTCTCGACGAGGAGGTGCAGGCCGAGATCCGCGGCCGCGACCTGGTCTCCGGCCTCCCGAAGACCGTCGTGCTCACCTCCGAGGAGGTGCGCGCCGCCCTCGAGGAACCGCTCGTGCAGATCATCGACGCGATCAAGGAGACCCTGGACCGCACGCCGCCGGAACTGGCGTCGGACATCATGGACCGCGGGATCATGCTCGCGGGCGGCGGGTCGCTGCTCCAGGGCCTGGATGAGCGTCTGCGCGAAGAGACGCAGATGCCGGCGCATCGCGCCGAGTCGCCGCTCACCTGTGTCGCCGTCGGCTCGGGCCGCTCGCTCGAGGAGTTCGAGGCGATCCACCGCAGCAACCGCAATCGCAACAACAACCGCCGACCGCCCAGGCGATGATGCACGACAAAGTTGTGCGTCGGCGCCGTGCGGTCCTCGCCGTACTGGTGCTCCTCTCGCTGTTCCTGCTGACCGCCTACTTCGGTGAGGGATCGAACGGGAGCCTGCACGGCGTGCAGCGCGGGGCGATGGAGGTGCTCGCCCCGATTCAGGAAGGCGCCAACCGCGCGCTCAAGCCGTTCCGCGACCTGTTCGGCTGGTTCGGCGACACGCTCGACGCCAAGAGCAAGAACAAGCAGCTGCAGGCCGAGCGCGACCAGCTGCGCAACGAGGTCGCCACGCTCACCGACGAGAACCGCGACCTCGCGCAGTACAAGGGCCTGAAAGAGCAGAACGACCAGGGCGGGCTCGGGAACTACAACCCGGTCCAGGCGCGCGTGATCGCGCGGTCGCCGAGCTCCTGGTACCAGACCTTCCAGATCAACAAGGGCTCGAGCGACGGCGTCCGCGTCGACCAGCCGGTCGTCAACAGCGCCGGCCTCGTCGGCAAGGTCAAGTCGGTCTCGGACGGCAACGCGTCCGTGATGCTGCTCACCGACCCCGAGTTCGGCGTCTCCGCCCAGGCGCTCGAGAGCGGCGAGCCCGGCAGCGTCGGCCCCGCGGTCGGCGCTCCGGGCGACCTTCGCTTCGAGCTCGTGCCGAACGCCAAGCAGGTCCACAAGGGCGAGCACATCATCACCGCCGGGACGAGCACCTCGAGCCAGGTCAGCGACCTGCGCTCGCTGTACCCGCGCGGCATCCTGATCGGGACGGTCAAGCGCGTGGAGACCGGCGAGGGCGAGCTTGACCGCGTGATCCACGTCCAGCCGGTCGCCGACCTGCACAACCTCGACATCGTCGAAGTGCTGACCCAGCCGGAGAACGACGTGCGGGCGCAGGTGCCGTGACGATCACGCCGCCAGCCGCGGGACGCCTGTTCCTGCTCGGCCTGATCGGAGGCATCGTCGAGCTCACGACCGTCTCGCAGATCTCGGTGTTCGGCGTGCCCGCCGACCTGTCGCCGCTGCTCGTCGCGTCGGTCGGCTTCCTCTGCGGCTCGGTCCCGGGCGCGGTCTTCGGCTTCGCGCTCGGCCTGTTCGTCGACACCGCGCTGCTGCAGACGCTGGGCGTCAACTCGCTCGTCTACACGGCCGTCGGCTACGGCGCAGGCCGGATCCGCGAGCTGCGCGACCCCGCGCACGCGCTGGCGCCGGTGGCGATCGGGGCGGCGGCGACCGCGGTCGCGACGATCGGCTTCTCGCTGCTGCAGTTCCTGCTCGGGGTCGAAGCGCCGGTGTCGCTGCTCCTCGTGCGCCAGATCCTGATGACGATCGTGCTCAACACGCTGCTGGCGCTGCCGGTGTACGCGATCTGCCGCCGCGTGATGGCGCCGTTCCTGCCCGATGACCCGCGCCGCCGCCGCCGCCGCGCGTACACGACCGGCGGGCTGTCCCCGCTCTCCAAAGCCTGATGCCGACGCCGGTCGAGGACCGACGCCCGCCGATCACGCCGCAGCTTGCGGTGCGCGTCGCCCTGCTCGGCGGCTTCGCGTTCGTGCTGTTCGCAATCGTGTTCTTCCGCCTGTGGTTCCTGCAGGTGCTGTCGGGCGAGGACTACGTCGCCAAGGCGCGCGAGAACCGCGTGCGCAAGGTCCGGATCGAGGCGCCGCGCGGCGATATCGTCGACCGCGACGGCCGTGTCCTGGTCAAGACGCGGATCGCACCGGTCGTGCAGATCGTGCCGGGCTCGCTGCCGGACTCGGTGCTCCAGGAGGCCGATGCCTTCCGCAAGGCGCGCGGCGAGGCCGAGAAGGCCCGCCTGGCCGCCGCCGACCAGCTGCACTCGCTCGAGCGCGACATCCAGGAGCGCAAGCACGGGCCGACAAAGACGCAGCGCCGGGAGCGCCGCCGGCTGTCGCGCGCCGCGCGCCAGGCCCGCGCCGTGCCGATCCCCCCGCTGCCCGCCGACGAGGTCAAGCAGCGCCGCCTCTATCGCCGCCTCGGGCGAGTCATCCGCGTCAAGCCCAACCGGATCCACGAGCGCGTGATCGAGGGCGTCGCCGAGCTTCCGTACTCGAACGTGACGATCAAGACCGCGATCAACCGCGCCGCCTTCAACTACATCCGCGAGCGCAAGGAGCAGTTCCCGGGCGTCGAGGTCGAGAAGCAGTACCTGCGCGACTACCCGCACAAGGAGCTGGCCGCCCAGCTGTTCGGGACCACGCGCGAGATCTCGCCGAAGGAACTCAAGGAGAAGCGCTTCAAGGGCGTCGAGGCCGGCACGCGGATAGGCGCCGACGGTCTCGAGGAGAGCTACGACAAGTATCTGCGCGGCAAGGACGGCTACACGCGGATCGTCATCAACGCGCTCGGGACGCGCGACGACCGGCGGCGGATGAAGCGCGTCGAGCCGCGCCAGGGCCAGCGGCTGCGGATCACGCTCGACCTCGACCTCCAGCGCGCGGCGATGGACGCGATCCAGCGCGGCGTGCAGGCGGCCTCGCAGAACGGGGCGAAGGCGGGCGCGTTCGTGGCGATGGACCCGCGCAACGGCGAGGTCCTCGCGCTCGGCTCGTATCCGAGCTTCGACGCCAACGAGTTCGCCAAGCCGATCTCCCAGAAGCGCTACGACGCGCTCTCCTCGGAGGAGAACGGCGCGCCGTTGTTCAACCGCGCGATCGCCGCGACGTATCCGACCGGCTCCACGTTCAAGCCGATCACCGCAATGGCGGCGCTGGAGGAGGGTGTGATCACGCCCACGACCACGCTGATCGACAACGGCGAGTTCAAGCTCGGCGACCAGGTGCGCAAGAACGCCGAGGACGCGTCCTACGGCGCACTGCAGCTGCCGCGCGCGCTGACCGTGTCCTCGGACGTGTTCTTCTACCAGCTCGGCGAAGCGCTCAATGGCAAGGGGCCGGTGCTGCAGGCGTGGGCGCATCGGCTCGGGCTCGGGCGCAAGACCGGCATCGACATCCCGGGCGAGTTCGCCGGCCTGATCCCTGACAGCGCCTGGCGCAACAAGGGCTACGACGAGTACCTCAAGTGCGCGAAGAAGGCACATGTGACACCGGGGACGACGCAGGCGCTGTACGCGTGCGGCGGCATCGAGCGCCCGTGGACGACGGGCGACAACGTCAGCCTCGCGGTCGGCCAGGGCGATCTGCAGACGACGCCGCTGCAGCTCGCCGAGGCGTACTCGGTGATCATCAACGGCGGCAAGGTCGTCCGCCCGCACCTCGGCCAGCAGGTCGAGGACGGCAACGGCGTGCTCGTCGAGCAGATCCGCACGCCGATCCGCCGCCGCGTCAACTTCGACCCGTCCGACCGCGACGCGATCATGACGGGCCTCCACGGCGCCGCCACGGCCGCAGGTGGCACCTCGGCCGACGTCTTCGCGGGGTCGCCGTACCGCAACCTTCTCTACGGCAAGACCGGTACCGCCGAGCGCCAGCCGAACCCCGACCAGTCCTGGTATGTCTGCTACGTCGCCGACCCCACGCGGCCGATCGTGGTCGTCACGACGATCGAGCGCGGCGGATTCGGTGCGGAGACTGCGGCACCCGCGGCGCGCCTGATCCTCAACGAGTGGTTCCATGTCCACGACAGCCAGTTCCACTCCGGATCCGACCAGTCGAATTGAGCTCGCACCCGATCCAGCCAGTCTCTGAGCCGCCGCCCCCGCTCGTTCCGCGCGAGTGGCATCTGCGGCTGGACCCGCTCCTGTTGGTCGCCAGCATCGGGCTCGTCGCCTGCTCGCTCGTCGCGCTCAACGGCTCGACGCAGAACGACGTTCCCGGCCACCCGGACTACTACGTGATCCGGCAGGCGATCTACGCCGTCATCGGGCTGGTGCTGATGTACGCCGCGTCGCGCCTGGACTACTCGCGTCTGCGGGAGCTGCGCTACCCGATCTACGGGCTCATGCTGGCTCTGATCGTCTCCGTGCTGGCGATCGCCACCGCCACGCGCGGCGCGAAATCGTGGATCGCCCTGCCGTTCTTCAACCTCCAGCCGTCCGAGCTCGGCAAGGTGTTGCTGGTCGTCTCGCTCGGCGGCTTCCTGGTCGATCGCATGCGCCGGATGGGCCGTGACACCACGGCGCGGATCATGCTGCTCGGCCTGTTACCGACGATGCTCGTGATGGCCGAGCCCGACCTCGGGTCGGCGATGGTCTACGTCGCGGGCACGCTCGCGTTGCTGTTCGTCGCCGGGGCGCCGTGGAGGCACTTCGTCGCGCTGGGAGCGCTGATCGCGGTGTCGATCTCGCTCGTGCTCGTCGTGGCGCCGATGGCGGGCGTCGACGTGCTCAAGCCGTACCAGGTGGATCGCCTCACCTCGTTCCTGCATCCGTCGGCCAATCCCGGCCAGGAGGGCTACCAGCAGCACCAGGCGCTGATTGCGATGGGGTCCGGTGAGAAGACCGGTCGCGGCGTTGCGAACGCGACCCAGACGTCGTTGAACTTCCTACCCGAGCACCACACCGATTTCATCTTCGCGGTGATCGGCGAGACCTTCGGTTTCGCGGGGTGTGCACTCGTGCTCTCGCTATATGCGCTACTTATATGGCGGGGTTTGCACATCCTGACGGTCGCGAAGAACCTCTACGGAGCGCTGATCGCGGGCGGCATCACGGTGATGCTGCTCTTCCAGCTGTTCGTGAATATCGGGATGAACGTGGGGATCATGCCCATCACGGGCGTCACAGCCCCGCTATTGAGCTTCGGCGGCTCGTCGATGCTCGCAACATTTTTGGCCCTCGGCCTACTCCATTCGGTCCACGCGCAGGCGCGCGAGACGGCGGATATCAAGGGGAGGGCGACAGTCTTCCAATGAGGATTTTTTTCAGTGAGAAAGCAAGTGCTGGTTACGGTCGATCGGGGAGAGACCCGGGTCGCCATGCTGGAAGCCTCGGGCGAGCCCGAGGCTCCGTCGAAGTCGCGGGCGAAGAGTCGCCGCGGTAAGAAGAAGTCCGAGGTCCCCGCGGGCTACCGCGCCGCCGAGATCTATTTCGAGCGTCGCGGCGGCCGGTCGATCGTCGGCAACATCTACAAGGGCAAGGTCGACAACGTCCTGCCCGGGCTCGAGGCCGCCTTCGTCGACATCGGTCTCGACAAGAACGGGTTCCTGCACGTCGACGAGATCGTGCTGCCGGGCGTCGAGCAGGTGCGTCGCGGGCGGGGCGCCCCCAGCGGGCCGCGCATCACCGACCTGCTCAAGCCGGGGCAGGAGATCGTCGTCCAGGTCGTCAAGGACCCTCTGAAGACCAAGGGTGCGCGGCTCTCGATGGAGGTCACCATCGCCGGGCGCTACATGGTCTACGCGCCGACCGGCGAGGGCGTCGGAGTCTCGCGCCGGCTCGAGGACAAGGAACGCGACCGCCTGCGCAAGGAGGCCAAGCAGCTCGACCTCGGCGGCGGCGGCGCGATCATCCGCACCGCGGCGCACGGGGCGCAGCGCCAGGACTTCGAGCGCGAGCTGCAGTACCTGTTCAAGCTCAACGAGGTGCTCGAGAAGCGCGTCAATGAGGCCGAGGCGCCCGCGCTCGTCTTCCAGGAGGCCGATCTGTCGGTCCGCGTCGTGCGCGACATCTTCTCGGCCCACTTCGAGCGCGCGGTCGTCGACGACCCGAAGGCGCACCACCGGCTCGTCTCCTTCTTCGCCCGCACCGCGCCGGAGCTGGTCGACCGCGTCGAGCTCTGGCAGGAGACCGAACCGCTGTTCGAGGCCTACGGCGTCGAGCCGGTGATCGAGGGGATGCTCAACCGTCGCGTCGACCTGCCCAGCGGCGGCTACCTGATGATCGACTACGCCGAGGCGCTGACGGTCATCGACGTCAACACCGGCTCGTTCACCGGGAAGGGCAAGAGCGCGCGGCTCGAGGACACGATCACCAAGACCAACCTCGAGGCGGCCGAGGGGGTCGTCAACCAGCTGCGCCTGCGCGACATCGGCGGCATCATCGTCATCGACTTCATCGACATGGCGCGGGCGCGCAACCGCGACGCGGTCCTGAAGGTCCTGCGCAAGTCGCTCGACGAGGACCGCACGAAGACGTTCGTGGTCGAGATCTCGCCGCTCGGGCTGGTCGAGATGACGCGCCAGAACGTCACCGACGGCGTGCGCGAGATCATGTCCAAGACGTGCCCGGTCTGTCACGGCGAGGGCGTCGTCAAGTCCGAGGAGACGATCGCGATCGGGATCGCCCGGCATCTGCGCCACATGGTGGACGAGGCCGGCGGCAGCGGCCCGGACGCCTACCTGCTGCGCATCAACCCGCGCGTCAGCGGCTGGTTCACCGCCGACGGCGCGCGCGAGCTGCACGCGCTCGAGGAGCAGACCGGCAAGTTCTTCCACTTCGAGGGCTCCGAGGGCCTGCCGCTCGACCACTTCGCCGTGACGATGGAGGGCACGCGCGATGAGATCGAGCAGCACGCCGTGCCGTTCCGCGCCGGCGAGGAAGTCCATGTCCACATCGTCGAGCCGCACATGTACAACCCCGACGACGGCGTCGCGAAGGTCGACGGCTACCTGATCTCCGTGACCAACGGGATCGCCTTCGTCGGCGAGAAGAAGCTCGTGCGGATCGAGGAAGCGGGCCGCACCGCCGCCGTCGCCGCGCTCACCGGATCCGACGCCGAGGCGGCGGTGGCCTCTGCCGAGGAACGCGCGAAGGAGCGCGCGAAGTCCGACGAGCGTGCCAAGCGTTCCGCCGCCGCCAAGCGCGGTGCCGCGTCGCGCAAGGCTCGGGAGGAGGCAGCGAAGCCCCAGACCGCGGCCAAGACCGACAAGCCCGCGAGGAAGTCCGCGGCCAAGCCGAAGGCGTCCGACGAGAAGGACGAGCCCAAGCCGCCCCGCGGCCGCCGGCGCAAGCGGCCCGCCAAGCCCGGCGAGGACGGCGCCGCCGTCGAGGCGGATGCCGTGAAGGCGCTCACCGATCAGGACACGCCCGACGCCGGGACCGCGCCCGCGGCCGCGGAGGACGCGGAGAACGGGTCCGACAACGGAGACGACGCGCTATCCTCTCGCCCTCGGCGCCGCGGCCGAAGAGGCGGACGGCGCCGTTCGCGCGCGAAGGCCTCGGCCGACGAGTGAGTCTCTGAATATGTCCTACGCAGTCATCAAGACAGGCGGCAAGCAGTACCGCGTCGAGGAGGGTCAGACCCTGCTCGTCGAGCGGCTGCCCGACGAGCCCGGCGCCACGGTGGATCTCGTTCCGCTGCTGCTGGCCGGCGACGGCGACCCGGTGCTCGACGGTGACAAGCTCGCCAAGTCGCCCGTGAAGGCCGAGATCGTCGGCCACGAGCGCGGTCCCAAGCTCCGGGTCTTCAAGTTCAAGCCCAAGCGCGGCTACAAGCGCCGCACGGGCCATCGCCAGGAGCTCACCCGCCTGCGAATCACGAAGATCGGGAAGTAGCGACGCAATGGCACACAAGAAGGGTCTCGGTTCCAGCCGCAACGGGCGCGACTCGAACGCCCAGCGCCTCGGCGTGAAGGTGTTCGCGGGACAGACCGTGACCGGCGGCGAGATCATCGTTCGTCAGCGCGGCACCAAGTTCAAGCCCGGCGACGGCACGGGCATCGGCAAGGACGACACGATCTACGCGAAGGCCGCGGGCACGGTGCAGTTCCGCACCGGGCGGCGCGGGCGCGTGATCACCGTCGAGCCCGCCGAGCCGGCCGCTTAGCCGAACGTGAACGCGTAGCCCCGGATCCCGGGGTCGAATCGCAACTCGATCTGGTGCTGACCTGACCGTGGGCGCTGCATGAGCGTGTACAGGCGCTGTTCTCGCACGGCGACGGTGCGCTCGTGGCGCCCGTCCACGATCACGTCGACCTTCGCCCCCGGCGTCCTCGACCCGAGCACGAGGTAGACCGACTTGCCGCGCACGTGCGCGCGGAGCGTGGCGTCTCCGATCGCTTCCGCGCTCTCGGGGCTGAGGGCCCAGCGCCCGCCGAGCGCGAAGTGGTCCTCGTTCAGCCGTGACACTCCCGGGTAGTCCTGCACGGCGGGTCGCGGCGGCGGGTCCCAGCGGTCCGCTCGCGCCGTGCCGAGGTAGGTCTCCGGCGTCGCGTCGCCGGGGACCTCGCCGGCCTGGTGTCCGGCGCGCGTGCCGAGGTCCTTGTCGCCGGCCTCGGCCAGCAGCGTGCGGATCGCGCCCTCGGTGGTCCCGTAGCCGCCCTCGCCGAAGTGCGTGTAGCGCACCTGGCCGGTGGCGTCGACGAGGTACTTGGCGGGCCAGTACTGATTGCCCCACGCGTTCCAGGTGCCGTAGTCGTTGTCCTGGGCGACCGGGTACTGCAGGTGATTGCGGGCGATCGAGTCGCGGACGTTGTTCGTCTCCTTCTCGAAGCCGAACTCGGGCGTGTGGACGCCGACGACCACCAGCCCCTTGTCGCGGTACTTCTCGTCCCAGGCGCGCACGTAGGGCAGCGTCCGCAGGCAGTTGATGCACGTGTAGGTCCAGAAGTCGATCAGCACGACCTTGCCGCGCAACTGCTCCATCGTCAGTGGCTTGGAGTTCAGCCAGTGCGTGACGCCGGCGAAGTCGGGCGCGGGCCCCAGCTTCGGCAGGCTCTTGCTGCTGGCGGTGTCGAACTTCGACGGCCCGCGCAGGTCGTCGAGCCGCTTGGCGACCGTGTTCGAGCGCTCGAGGTGGTCGGTCGGGTTGACGACGACGGCCGGGAGCTCGTCGGCGATCAGGTTCTGGAACGCGACGTCGCGGTCGGTCGCAACGGCCACCGCGGTGAGGATCATCACGACGCCGAGCACGCGCTGGAGGGCCGGGCCGCGCACCCGGCTCAGCACGGCGCGCCCGCCGAGGGCCAGGACGAACAGCGCCGCGGCCGAGCCGATCGCGTAGGCGATCGCCACCGCGACGGTCCGGCCCGAGGCGGCGCTGACCGAGATCACCGCGGCGAGGATCGGGCCGGCACACGGCGCGTACACGAACCCGAGCGCCGCGCCGACGCCGAGCCCGCTAACGAAGCCGTCGCCGCCCGACTTCGGGCCGAGCCCGATCAGCGGCGACAGCCACGCCTCCAGGCGATCCGACAGCCGTGGCACGAGCAGCGTGACGCCGAAGACGAGCAGGACGATCACCGCGATCGAGCGCAGCGACCCATCCCCGAGCCCGACGCCGTCGACGACCTTCGCGAGCCCGACGATCGTGACCGTGAACGTGACCGCGAGGCCGATCACGATCCCCAGTGGTCGCCTCCGTCCGCCGGTCGCGCCGGCGGACAGCAGCGCCGGCAGGATCGGCAGTACGCACGGGGACAGGGCGGTGCCGGCTCCGGCGATCAGCGCGAACAGGAGAAGCAGCGCCACGCAATGAAGGTACGCACGCGCCGATTAACAAAATGTTTCGCCTGCCCGGCGAGCCGCTCCTCCGTCGCGCCCGCCTTCGGCGACGTTACGTCTACGTCGGCTGAGCCGTAGGCCGGATCAGGATCTCGTTGATGTCGACGTGCGGCGGCTGTGACACCACGAACATCACGGCGCGCGCGACGTCGTCGGCGTCGAGCGCGCGGATCTTCGGCGGGTTGTCGAAGAAGGGCGTGTCGACGGCGCCCGGCTCGATCAGCGTGACACGGACGCCGGTGTCGTTGTAGTCGAGCCGCGCGGCCTCGCCCATCGCGGTGACCGCGTGCTTGCTGACCGAGTACACGGACCCGGGGAGCGCGCGACGGCCGGCGACCGAGCTCGTGAGCAGCAGGTGCCCCTTGGACTCCTTCAGCGCCGGCATCGTCGCCCGGATCGTGAGCGCGCAGCCGTAGACGTTCGTGAGGATCATGCGCTTCCACGTCTCGGGGTCCTCCTTGAGGAACCCGCGCGCGCCGCCGAACCCCGCGTTCGCGAACACGACGTCGATCTGCCCGAGCTCGTCGAGCGTGCGCTTGACGAGCGCCTCCTGGTCACTCCACTCGGTGACGTCGCAGCGGACGGCGAGGCCGCCGGTCTCGCTCGCGAGCGCCTCCAGCTTGTCCGCGGAGCGGGCGGCGAGGACGACCTGGTAGCCGGCCTGTGCAGCCTGGCGGGCGGTGGCGGCGCCGATGCCCGTGCTGGCACCGGTGATCAGGAAAACCTGGGGCATCGGGATAGGGTATTTCGCCTGCCAGGCGAGACGCTCCTCCGCCGCTCTCACCTTCGGCGACGTTACTCGCGTGCTGACCGACAGAGCCCACCTGGAAGTGAGAGCCGGCGCCGGCGGGAACGGTTCGCTGTCGTTCCGTCGCGAGGCGCACGTGCCCAAGGGCGGGCCTGACGGCGGCGACGGCGGCCGCGGCGGCGACGTGATCCTGCGCTGCGACGACTCCATGCGCGACCTGCAGTCGTTCCGCCGCCGCGCGCACTTCCGCGCCGAACGTGGCGGCCACGGGCTCGGCAAGCAGATGCACGGCGCCGACGGCGACGCGCTGATCGTCGCGGTGCCGCCGGGCACGCAGGTCGAGCGCTGGGACGGCACGCGCTACGACCTCGTCCGCCCCGGCCAGCAGGTCACGATCGCCCGCGGCGGCGCGGGCGGCCGCGGCAACACGCGCTTCAAGGGCCCGACACGACAGACGCCGCGACTCGCCGAGAAAGGGCTGCCGGGGGAGGAGGGGCGCATCGAGCTGCACCTCAAGCTGCTCGCCGACGTCGGCCTCGTCGGGCTGCCGAATGCCGGCAAGTCGTCGTTGCTTGCGCGCCTCACGCGCGCGCAGCCGAAGGTCGCCGCCTACCCGTTCACCACGCTGGAGCCCGTCCTCGGCACCCTCGACGCCGACGACCGCCAGCTCGTGATCGCCGACATCCCGGGGCTGATCGAGGGCGCCAGCGCGGGCGCCGGTCTCGGCCACGACTTCCTCGCCCACGTCGAGCGCACGCGGCTGCTCGTGCACGTGCTCGACCTCGCGCCGCTCGACGGCTCGGACCCGGCCGCCAACCACGCGGTGATCGAGGCGGAGCTGCGCGAGCACGACACCCGCCTCGCCGAGCTGCCGCGCATCCTCGCGCTGTCGAAGGCCGACCTCGTACCGCCGGAACTCGCCGCCGCTGCCTCCGCCGAGTGGGGCGAGCGCCTCGGCGTCCCGGTCGTCGTCACGTCCTCGGCGACCGGCCAGGGGCTCGACGAGCTGCGCCGCGAGCTGCTGCGTCGCGTCCCGGTCGCCGAGCCGGTGCCCGAGGACGCGGGCGAGGACGACGTCGCCGAGTTCCAGGTCTTCCGCCCGGCCGCCGGCCGTGCGTTCGCGGTCGAGCGCACCGGCGCGCACGCCTTCCGCGTCACCGGCGCCGCCGTCGACCGCCTGATCGCGCGCCACGACCTCGCGAACGACGAGGCGCTCGCGCACGTCGAGCACCGCCTGCGCCGCATGGGCGTGATCGCCGCGCTCGAGGCGAAGGGGTTCGAACCGGGTGACGACGTCGAGCTCGGCGGCGTGGTGTTCGAGCTCGACCCCTCCTAAGGTTCGGGGCGTCATGCCCGTCGCCGTCGTCAAGCTGGGCTCGTCGATCGTCGCCGAGGAATCGGGCGAGCTGCGCCTGTCCGTGATTGCTCGGATCGTCGAGGAGGTCGCCGCGTTGCACCGCGAGGGCGTCGACGTCGTCGTGGTCACCAGCGGCGCGATCGCGCGCGGGATGCACCTGCTCGGCATGGGCGCACGCCCGGCAGCGGTCGAGGATCTGCAGGCGGCGAGCGCGGTCGGCCAGGGACGCCTGTACCGGACCTACGACGAGCTGCTGCGCGAGCGCGGCATCCAGACCGCGCAGGTCCTGCTCACGTTCTTCGACATGAGCGCGCGCACGCACTACCTCAACGCACGCCGCACGCTGCAGAAGCTGCTCGAGTGGCGGATCGTGCCGGTGATCAACGAGAACGACACGACGACCACCGACGAGATCTCGTTCGGCGACAACGACTTCCTCGCCGCCCAGGTCGCCGTGCTCGTGGCCGCCGACCTGCTCGTGCTCCTGACCGACACCGAGGGCGTCTACACGGCCGACCCCCGGACCGCCGCCGGCGCGCAGCTCGTCGAGGAGGTCGCCGACCCGGAGGAGCTGAGCGATCTGCAGATCGGCCATGCGCCGTCACCGCTCGGCTCGGGCGGGATGCGCTCGAAGGTCGTCGCCGCCGAGATGGCGTCCGCTGCCGGGATCGGGACCGTGATCGGTAGCGGGCTCGTGCCCGGCGTGCTGGCGCGGGCGTGGGGCGGTGAGCCGGCCGGCACGCACTTCGCTCCCCAGGCCGTCCGCCAGTCGAGCTTCAAGCTGTGGCTCAAGTACGCCAAGCCCAGCCACGGGACGGTGACCGTCGACGCGGGCGCCGCACGGGCACTTCGCGAGGGCGGGACGAGCCTGCTGCCGGTCGGCATCGTCGACGTGCGGGGCGCGTTCGACGCCGGCGATGCGGTCGACGTCCGCGACGGCAGCTCGGCGATCGGAAAGGGGATCTGCAACTACTCCGCCGCCGAGCTGCGTCAGGTGATGGGCATGCAGTCCTCGGCGGTGCGCGAGGTGCTCCCACGCGCCACCGAGGAGGCCGTCCACCGGGACTACTTCGTGCTCGCCTAGACTTTCGCCATGGCCGTCGCCGCCCAATCCGTCACCGAGATCTGCCTTGGCGCGAAGCGCGCCGCCCGTGCGCTCGCCCGGGTCGACAGCGCGACCAAGAACCGCGCGCTGCTGGCGATGGCGGACGCTCTGGAGACGCGCGTCGGCGAGATCCTCGAGGCCAACGCGCGCGACCTCGAGGCGGGCCGTGATTCAGGCCTCTCGAGCGCGCTGATGGACCGGTTGGCGCTCGACGAGGCACGCGTCGGCGCGATGGCTGCGGGCGTGCGCGAGATCGTCGCGCTGCCCGATCCGGTCGGCGAGGTGCTCGACGGCTTCCGGCTCCCGAACGGCCTCGACGTCCGCAAGGTGCGCGTGCCACTCGGCGTCGTCGCCGTCGTCTACGAGGCGCGGCCGAACGTCACGATCGACGCCGCTGCACTGGCGCTGAAGTCGGGCAACGCGATCGTGCTGCGCGGGTCGTCCTCGGCGGCCCACTCGAACGCCGTGCTCGCTTCGGTCGCGTCTGAGGCCGTCGAAGGGGCGGGGCTGCCCGCCGGGTCGCTGTCGCTCGTCGCCGGGGGCGGGCGCGAGGAGCTCGCGGAGCTGGCGACCCAGGAGGGCGTCGTCGACCTGATCATCCCGCGTGGGGGTGAGGGGTTGAAGGCGGCGCTGAGCGCGGTCGCGAAGGTCCCCGTCATCTACGCCGCGTCCGGCAACTGCCACGTGTATGTCGATGCGTCCGCGGACCTCGACCGCGCCCGCGAGATCATCGTCAACGCCAAGGTCCAGCGCCCGGGCGTCTGCAATGCCGCCGAGACGCTGCTCGTGCACCGATCCGTCGCCGACGCGTTCCTGCCCAGCGCACTTGCGGCGCTCCGCGAGTACAGAGTCGAGCTCCGCGGCGACGACCGCGTGCGCACCATCGACGCCGGCGTATCTGAAGCCTCCGACGAGGACTGGGCGACCGAGTTCCTCGCCCTGATCCTCGCCGTCAAGGTCGTCGACTCGGTCGACGAGGCGATCGACCACATCAGCCAGTACGGCTCCGGCCACTCGGAGGCGATCGTCACGGGCTCGGTCGACGCGGCGCGCGCGTTCCAGCTCGGCGTCGACGCGGCCTGCGTGTACGTCAACGCCTCGACCCGCTTCACCGACGGCGGCCAGTTCGGCATGGGCGCCGAGATCGGCAACTCGACGCAGAAGCTGCACGCCCGCGGCCCCATCGGCCTGCGCGAGCTCTGCACGTTCAAGTACCTGGTCGAGGGCGAGGGCCAGGTCCGCGCGTAGTGGCCCGGATCGGGCTGCTCGGCGGGACGTTCAATCCGCCGCACATCGGCCATCTCGTGTGCGCCACGCAGGCCGTTTCCGCGCTCGGCCTCGACCAGGTGCTGTTCGTGCCGGTCCACGAGCCGCCGCACAAGGGGATCGAGGCCGGCCCGGGGGTCGAGCATCGCGTGGCGCTGTGCCGGATCGCGGTGGCGGGCGACGAGCGGCTCGAGGTGTCGACCGTCGACGCCGACGTTCCCGGCCCATCGTTCACGGTCGATACCCTCTCCAGGCTGAATGACCGCCGTCCGGGAGACCAGCTGACGTTCATCGTGGGAGGTGACATGGCGCTCTCGCTGCCTTCCTGGCGCGAGCCCGCCGCCATCCTCTCGCTCGCTTCGCTGGGCGTGGCCGAGCGTGAGGGCGTCCGTCGTACGGACATCACTGAGCGCCTTTCCGACCTGGGTACCGAGAACGTGCACTTCTTCGACATGCCACGAATCGACGTCTCGTCCTCGCTGATCCGCCGCCTCGTCGCGGCCGGGCGGCCGATCCGCTATCTCGTGCCGGACGGCGTGGCCGACTACATCGAGCGCGAAGGGCTGTACCGATGACGCTCGCGCCCGACCACCTCGCCTCGTTGATCGCCACTTACGCCGGCGATGCGAAGGCGATCGACCCCGTCGAGCTCGACCTCCGGGACGTCCTCGGCTACACCGACTACTTCGTCATCTGCACGGGCAACACCGACCGCCAGACCAAGGCGATCCACGACCGCATCAACGAGGGGCTGAAGAAGGAGCACGGCATCCTTCCGCGGCGCGTCGAGGGTCTTGGCGAGTCGCGCTGGATCCTGATGGACTACCTCGATGTGGTCGTCCACGTCTTCACGCCCGACGCGCGCGAGTTCTACCGGCTCGAGCAGCTATGGGGCGAGGCGCCCAAGCGCGCCGTCGGGGTCTGACGAACCCGCGCGACAATCCCCCGGATGTCGCGACGGCTGCTCCTCGCGCTCGCCTTCGCGGGCCTCGCCTCCGGCGTCGTCATCGCGGCGATCACGCTCGCCAGCGACCACATCGACGATCCGGGGTCGGAGACGGTGCTGCGGCTGCTCGTCGGCTGGTCGTTCATCGGGACCGGCCTGTTCGCCTGGTGGCGGCGGCCGGCGAACGCGACCGGGCGGCTCATGGTCGCGGCGGGCTTTGCCTGGTTCGCGACGAGCCTCAGCGCGTCGGACAACGACGTGCTGTTCACGATCGGCATCTCGCTCGACGCACTGTTCCCCGCGATCTGCGGCCACCTGCTGATCGCGTTCCCGAGCGGCCGGCTCGGGACGCGGGCCGAGCGATGGGTCGTCGGGTGCACGTACGTCACGGTCACCGTGCTGCAGCTCCCGTCGCTGCTGTTCGAGCAGCCGGGCACGCCGAAGAACCTGCTGATCGTCCACGGCGACCAAGGGCTGTCGGACGCCCTCGATGCCATACAGCTCGGCGTCGCGGTGGTCATCCTCGCGGTCGGCTGGCTGCTGATCATCCGGCGCGCGCGGGCCGGCGGCCCGGCGCAGCGCCGGGCGCTGGTCCCGGTGCTGGTCACGGGCGGCGCGGCGTTCGCCGTCTTCCTCCTCTCCAAGATCTTCGACGCGGCGGGGCACAGGTCGGACGCGCTCGATTGGGCCTCGCAGGCGCTTGTCGCGACGATCCCGTTCGGGTTCCTGGTCGGCCTGCTGCGCACCCGGCTCGCCCAGGGCGCCGCGGTCTCCGAGCTGGTCGCGCGCCTCGGCCAGGCGCCCGGCGAGGCTGAGCTCCGCGCCGCGCTCGCCGATGCGCTCGGCGACCCGACGCTCGCGCTCGCCTACTGGCTGCCGCACGAGCGTCGCTTCGTCGACGCCGCGGGCCGCGAGGTGACGATGCCCGAGCGCGGCTGGACCGAGGTCGAGCTCCAGGGACGCCGGATCGCCGCGATCGTCCACGATCCGGCGCTCAGCGACGAGCGCGATCTCGTCCGCGCCGCCGGCGGCGCCGCTGCGCTCGCGCTGGAGAACCAGCGGCTGTCCGCCGAGCTGCGCGCCCGCATCCAAGACCTGCGCGCCTCGCGCACGCGGGTCGTCTCGGCCGGCGACACCGCCCGTCGCCGGTTCGAGCGCGACCTGCACGACGGCGCCCAGTCACGCCTGGTCGCGCTCGCGCTCAAGCTGCGGCTCGCGCGCATGGCGGTCGACGACGAGTCCGAGGCCGCCGCGCTGCTCGACGAGTCGAGCGCCGAGCTGCAGGCCTCGCTCAACGAGCTCCGCGAGCTCGCCCGTGGGCTGCACCCGGTCGTGCTCACCGACCGCGGCCTCAACGCTGCTCTGCGGATCCTCGCCAGCCGCTCACCGGTTCCGGTCGATATCGAGCGCCTCCCGGATGATCGGCTCCCGACGCCGGTCGAGCTCGCCGTCTACTTCGTTGTCGCTGAAGCCCTCACCAACGTCGCGAAGTACACGCGCGCCACCGCCGCCAGCGTGTCGATCGCGGTCGCCGATCATCGCGTCACGGTCGAGGTCTCCGACGACGGGCAGGGTGGGGCTGACATCGCGCGCGGCTCGGGGCTGCGTGGGCTGGCGGACCGCGTGGCGGCCCTCGACGGCGACCTCGAGCTCCACTCGCCGGCCGGCTCCGGCACCCGCCTGAGGGCCGCGATTCCGCTCGAGAACGACTGAGGCCGCTCATCTGAGCGGCCTCATGTTCGAAGTGGAGCTAGTCGGGCTCGAACCGACGACCTCGTGACTGCCAGTCACGCGCTCTCCCAGCTGAGCTATAGCCCCAAAGTCGTACTCGTCCGCGAAGTTTATCGCGGTCTCTTGGTTATTTGCGGCCGGTCTGATCCGCAAGTGGATGCTCGATCTTCCCGCCACAATCTCGATCGGCAGGTAGAAGCATCGCTTGAGGTCGTGGCAGTAGACGGCGATCCCGTCCACGTCGTCGGGCGTGTATTTCGTGCGCACGTAGCCGCGACTCGGCGTGTACCGGCAGGTTGCGAGGATCACCACGATCACGGAACCAGCCAGGCGCCCCCACTTACATTGAACTCGAAGCAACCGCGGTCCAACATCGACGACGAGGTCGTAGCGCCGACCTTCCGGGAACGGTCGGAGCACGACAAGTCCCAGCTCGACCGCGGCGGCGGTGATGGCGGCCTCGGCGATTGCTCCCTTCAACGTGCTGTCTGACACAATACGAACACTAGTTCGTGTTGTGGACGGAATCGCGCGCCCGCCGGGCCTCCGCCCCCTGGCGCTAACCTCCGCCCGCAATGGCATCCGAGCACCGCTACGACCCGAGCGTCATCGAGCCCAAGTGGCAGCAGGTCTGGGAGCGCGAGCGCACGTGGGAGGTCTCCAACGACGACGTCAATGGAGTCGACAGCACGTACGTGCTCGAGATGCTGCCCTACCCCTCGGGCGAGCCCCACATGGGCCACCTCAAGAACTACTCGGTCGGCGACGCGGTTGCGCACTTCCACCGCCGCGCCGGGCGACGCGTGCTGCATCCGATGGGCTACGACGCGTTCGGCCTCCCGGCCGAGAACCACGCGATCAAGACCGGCGAGCACCCGCGCGAGTCGACCCGGAAGTCGATCGAGGCGTTCCAGGAAGGGATGCGCTCGTGGGGCATCTCGATCGACTGGTCACGCGAGTTCGGCACCCATGAGCCGCGCTACTACCGCTGGACCCAGTGGATCTTCCTGCAGCTGTTCGAGCGCGGGCTGGCCTACCGCAAGGAGGCCGCGGTCAACTGGTGTCCCAAGGACGCGACAGTACTCGCCAACGAACAGGTCGTCGACGGTCGCTGCGAGCGCTGCGGCACGCCCGTCGAGGCGCGTCAGCTCGAGCAGTGGTTCTTCCGCATCACCGACTACGCCGACCGCCTGCTCGACGACCTGGACACGATCGAGTGGCCGCCGCACGTGAAGACGATGCAGCGCAACTGGATCGGCCGCTCCGAGGGCGCGGAGGTCACGTTCTCCTGCCCGGAGATCGGCGTCGACTACCCGGTCTTCACGACCCGGCCGGACACGCTGTTCGGCGCCACCTTCTTCGTGATGGCGCCGGAGCATCCCGACATCATGCGCCTCGCCGCCGGCACCGAGTACGAGGCGAAGGTGCGCGAGTACGTCAATCGGGCGCTGGCCGAGAGCGTCGAGGAACGGTCGGAGGCAGACCGCTCGAAGACGGGCGTCCCGCTCGGGCGCAGCGTCATCAACCCGGTCAACGGCGAGCGGATCCCGATGTTCGTCGCCGACTACGTGCTGATGGAGTACGGCACCGGCGCGATCATGGCCGTGCCCGCACACGACCAGCGCGACTTCGACTTCGCCCAGGCATTCGAGCTCCCGGTCCGGCCGGTCGTCCAGCCCGCCGACGGCGCTCCCGAGGAAGGCCAGCCGTTCGTCGTGCATAGCGACAACGAGGTGCTGGTCAACTCCGGCGCCTTCAGCGGCATGAACGCGGTGGCCGCCAAGGACGCGATCATCGACTGGCTCGACTCCGAAGGTCGCGGCCACCGCTCGATCAACTACCGGCTGCGCGACTGGCTGCTCTCCCGGCAGCGCTACTGGGGCTGCCCGATCCCGATCGTCTACTGCGACAAGTGCGGGATGGTGCCGGTGCCGGCCGAGGATCTGCCGGTCGAGCTGCCCGACGTCGAGGACTACACGCCGCAGGGTCGTTCCCCGCTCGCCGCGGCCGAGGACTGGGTCCGCACGACGTGTCCCCGCTGCGGCGGTCCCGGGCGCCGCGAAACCGACACGATGGACACGTTCGTCGACTCGTCCTGGTACTTCCTGCGCTACACCGACGCCCACAACACGGACGCCGCCTGGAGTCCCGCGATCGCCGACCGCTGGATGCCGGTCTACCAGTACATCGGCGGCATCGAGCACGCGATCCTGCACCTGCTGTACGCGCGCTTCTTCATCAAGGCGTTCGCCGACATGGGGCTGCTGCAGACCCAGGAGCCGTTCCAGCGTCTGTTCACGCAGGGCATGATCACGCGCGACGGGGCGAAGATGTCCAAGTCGAAGGGCAACGTGATCAGCCCGCAGCCGATCGTCGAGCGCTACGGGGCCGATACCGCCCGCGCGTACATCCTCTTCATCGGGCCGCCCGATCAGGACGCCGACTGGAGTGACGAGGGCGTCGAGGGCGTCCATCGGTTCCTGGGGCGCCTGTGGCGGCTCGGTGCCGACATCGCCGACCAGGGCGCGCAGCGCGCTCCCGATCCCGCCGCAGGGTCGAGCGAGGGTGACGATCTCGAGCTGCTCCGCAAGGCGCACTGGGCGATCGACAAGGTCACGAACGACCTGGCGGGCCGGTTCGCGTTCAACACGGCGATCTCCGCGGTGATGGAGCTGGTCAACGAGGTCTCGCGGAGGCGCGAGGTCGCGTCGGCCGACGTCATGCACTTCGCGACCGCGACCGCCGCATCGCTGATCTTCCCGTTCGCCCCGCACGTGGGCACCGACGTCTACGAGCTGCTGACCGGCGATCGCCTGTGGGAGCAGCCGTGGCCGGCCGCCGATCCCGAGCTGCTGGAGCGCGACACCGTGGTCGTCGCGGTGCAGGTCAACGGCAAGCTGCGCGACCGCGTCGAGGCGCCCGCGGACGCGTCCCGCGACCAGCTCGAGTCGCTCGCGCGCGGGCGGCCGAACGTGGCTCGACACCTGGATGGGCACGACGTGGCAAAGGTGGTCGTGGTGCCCGGCCGGCTCGTCAACTTCGTCGTGCGCTGATCCATGCCGGCACCGCGGGCGTGGATCGCGATCGTCGGTCCGGGCTCGGCGGACACCGCTGAGCTGGAGGCGGCCGAGGAGGCCGGCGCGGCGGTCGCCGCGGCGGGCGCGGGCCTGGTCTGCGGCGGCCTCGGCGGGGTCATGGAGGCAGCGTGCCGTGGTGCCCGGTCGCGCGGAGGTCTCACGCTCGGCCTCCTGCCCGGCAGCGACCGCGACGCCGCGAACGGCTGGGTGGTCGTCGCGGTGCCGACGGGGTTGGGTGAGGCGCGCAACGCGCTGGTGGTGCGCGCGGCCGATGCGGTGGTGGCGATCGGCGGCGGCTGGGGCACGCTGAGCGAGATCGCGCTGGCGCTGAAGACCGGGGTGCCGGTGGTCGGCGTCGGCACCTGGGAGCCGGCGATCGGAGGCGCCGTGCCGGAGGGGATCGTCGCGGCGGACGGGCCGCGCGAGGCGGTCGCGGAGGCGCTGGCGCGCGCCGGCCGTTGATTCGGCACACACTTTTCGCACCTTTGTAACCGTCGCGTGCTGATCCGATGCACGGCCCTCCATACGGTCGTGCCATGCCCCAGATCCCCACCCGTCAGCTCGCCCTGTACGGCCTCGCTGCGCTCGCGGTGCTGGTGCTCGGTGGCTGGTACTTGTCGCGCGGCGGCGCGGGTGAGGCGACGGCCGCGGCACCACCGATCAAGGTCGCCGACGGCGGTGACGGGGGCGGTGGCGGTGGTGGGTCGGTGGTCGTGCACGTCGCGGGTGCGGTGCGGAACGCGGGTGTGTACCGGTTGCGCGCGGGCGCCCGGGTCAACGACGCGGTGGCGCGAGCGGGTGGCGCCACCCCGCGGGCCGACCTCAGCCAGGTCAACCTCGCCGCCAAGGTCGAGGACGGGCGTCAGGTGCTCGTGCCGCGGCGTGTCGCGACGCCGCCGGCCGCGCCGACCGGCACGGCCGCTCCGGGCCAGCCCACTGCGCCGGTCAGCCTCAACACGGCGACGCTCGAGCAACTCGACACGCTGCCCGGCGTCGGTCCGGCGACAGCACAGAAGATCGTCGACTACCGCGAGCAGCACGGAGGCTTCGGGTCGGTCGACGAGCTCGGCGAGGTGCCGGGGATCGGTGATGTCCGTCTGGCCGCGCTGCGCGACCTGGTGCGCGTGTGAGATGGCCGGACAGGGTCTACGACCACCCCCGGCATATCGTGCTGTTCGCACTCACCGCCGGGATGCTGGTCGGCCCGCTGTCGCGGGCCGCGATCGTCGTGCTGGCGGCCGTGATTCTCGCTGCGGCGCTGCTCGGTCCCCGCGGTGTCGCGGTGACCGCTGCGGTTGCCCTGCTGCTCGGTGCCGTGGTGGCCGATGCCCGCCTCGACGCGCTCACGAGTGGCCCACTGGCGAACCTGCGAGGGAAGACGATCCCCGGGCGGGCGGTGGTGCTCGAGCCGCTGCGCGAGCGCCCCGGCCGCCTCGCGGTCGGCCGTGCACGGCTCCTCGACGGGCCGGCGGCCGGCGACAGCGCGGTACTGCGGATCCATGCGGCAGACCGGCCCGGGGTGGGGGAGATCGTCGCCGTTATCGGTCGGGTCGAGCCGCTCGGCGTGTACGACGCCTACCAGCGCCGCCGCGGAGCGCTCGCCGCGCTCGACGTGATTCGCCTGCGGATGACCGGCGAGCGGCGCGGCGGGCTCGCCGGGATCGTCGACGGTGCCCGCCGGCGTGCGGAGCGTGGCCTGGCGCGCGGGCTCGCCGACCCGGAGGCCGCGCTGCTGCGCGGCATGGTCCTCGGGCAGGACGAACAGCTCTCGGACGAGGTGCGGACGGACTTCAAGCGCTCCGGCCTCGCGCACGTGCTGGCGGTCAGCGGCCAGAACGTGATGCTGCTCGCGACACTGGTCCTGGGCGCCGGGGCGGTGGCCGGAGTCGGTCTCCGCACACGCCTGCTGCTCGCGCTGGCGCTGATCGGCCTCTACGTGCCGCTGACCGGCGCCGGGCCCTCGATCCAGCGCGCGGGCGTCATGGGAGCGGCAGGGCTGGTGGCCGCGCTGGCCGGCCGCCCGTCGCACCGCTGGTACGCACTCGGGCTCGCCGCAGCGGTGACGCTTGCGTTGAACCCGCTCGCGGCGGGCGAGCCGGGATGGCAGTTGTCGTTCGCCGCGGTCGCCGCGTTGCTGGCCGTCGCGCCGCCGCTGCGCGAGGCGTTCGCGCGCCGGTTGCCCGGCCCGGTGGCCGACGTCGCGGCGATGACCGTCGCAGCCACGCTCGGCACCGCGCCGCTGATGGCCGTGCACTTCGGCACCGTCTCGCTCGCGGCCCTGCCGGCCAACCTGCTCGCGGCTGCGGCGATCGCGCCGGTGATGTGGCTCGGCATGCTGGCGGCGACCGCCGCGCAGGTCGCGCCGGCTCTGGCGGAGCCGTTCAACGCGCTCAACGCGCCACTGCTGCGCTTCGTCGAGTGGGTCGCGCACACGATGGCGGGAGCGCCAGCCGCGGTGATGCCGCTGCGGATCGCCTCGCCGTCGGCGCTCGCGGCCGCGTACGCGGTGCTGGGGGCCGCCACGCTGGCGCTGCGCGCGCTGCTGCGACGCCTGCCCGAACCGATTCCGACCCTGCGCCCGCGGCTGGGTCTTGCCGCGGCGCTGACCGCGGCGGGCGCGGCGGTGGTGCTGCTCGCCACCGCCTTGGCGGCCCACGAGGCGCCGCCGGTGCTCGACGGCGACGTCGTGGTCTCGTTCCTGAACATCGGGCAGGGCGACGCGACGTTGATCCAGAGCGGGCGGGCGAGCGTGCTCGTCGACACCGGGCCGCCCGGCGGCCCGATTCTCCGGCGCCTGCACGAGGCCGGCGTCAAGCGGCTCGACGGGCTGGTGCTCACGCACGCGCAGACGGACCACGAGGGGATGGCGCTGCAGGTCATGCGCGCATTCCCGACGCGTCTTGTGGTCGACGGCGGCGCCGGCTGGTCGTCGTACACGCAGCGCGGCCTGCCGGTTGCCGTCGCCGCCGACCATGCCCGGCTGCTGCCTGCACACGCCGGCGAGGTGCTGACGTTCGGTGCGATCACGATGCGCATGCTGTGGCCTCCGCCGCCCGGGCCGGGGTTCCGCGCGCAGGGCGATCCGAACGACCGCGCGATCGTCGCGCTCGTGCGCGTCGGCGATTTCGACCTTTTCCTGTCCGCGGACGCGGAGTCGAACGTCACGGGCACGTTGCCGCTGCCGCACGTCGAGGCGATGAAGGTCGCGCACCACGGCAGCGCCGACCCGGGGCTGCCGGCCCTGCTCGAGCGCCTCGAGCCACAGGTGGCGGCGATCGAGGTCGGCCGCGGCAACACCTACGGGCACCCGACGCCGTCCACGCTCGCCGCGCTGCGCGCGGTCCCGCACGTGTACCGCACCGACCGCGACGGCACGGTCCGGCTGCGCGTCCACGACGGCGCGATGACCGTGGAGCGTGCGCCGTGACGATGTCTAGACTCGCCGGTCCGTGCCCAGCTTCCGCCCCGCCTACCTCATCCACGGCGACGACCACGGCCGCATCGCCGAGCGTCGCGCGCGGCTGCGCTCGGTGGCGGAGGCCGAGAGCGGCTCCAGCGGCGTCGAGCTGTTCGAGCAGGACACGTGCACCGCCGACAACGTCGCCGCGGCGCTGTCGGCGATGACCTTCGCGCTCGGTCGGCGGTTCGTGATCGCCGACGGCGTCGAGCGTTGGAAGGAGGCCGACGTCGAGCCCGTCGGCGCCGCGTTGGCGAGCATGGACCCGGAGACGCTGACCGTCGCCTTCTTCGCGCGCGAGGAGGGCCGGGCCAAGGCGCCGGAGGCGCTGCACAAGGCGGTCGAGGACGCTGGCGGGCAGATCGCTGCCGAGATGGCGCTCAAGACCCGCGCGCTGCCGAAGTGGCTGGCCGGCCAGGCTGCCGAGCTCGGCGTCGAGCTCGACGACCAGGGCGCCCGCGCGCTCGTCGCCCAGGTCGGAGAGCGGCGTCAGCGTCTCGTCCGCGAGCTCGAGAAGCTCGCTCTCGAGCACGGCCCGGGGGCGCACCTCGGCGTCGAGGAGGTCGTCGAGTCGTGCGCGACCTCGTCCGAGCGGCGGGCGTGGACACTCGCCGACGCGCTCGTGGCCGGCGACGAGAAGGGCGCCACCCGGCTGCTGATCGAGCTGCGCCAGCAGGGCGAGCGACTGCCGAGCCTGCTGTACCAGATGGTCCGCCGCGTCCGCGAGGCGCTCGCGATCTCCGAGGCGCTCGCCGCGGGCCAGCCGGCGTCGCAGGTCCGGCGCGGCCTGCGCATGCCGTCGTTCGCCGCCGACCGTCTGATCGCCGACGTCTCAACGCGCGACCCCGAGTCGTTCCGGCGGGCGCTGGAGCTGCTTGCCGACCTCGAGGTGGAGAGTCGCGGTGGCGGGCCGGGCGGCGGGGCCTTGAGCGAGGACACGGCCGCGGTGCGGACCGTGATTGCTGCGGCGCGCTGAGTTCGCGAGAGCCGCAACCTCAAGGTTGCGTATGATCGGCTATATGGACCAGCTGATCAGAGACATCTACGCCTCCTTCAATGCCAAGGACATCGAGGCGGTCCTGGCTCATCTCGACCCGGACGTCGAATGGCCGAACGCGTGGGAGGGCGGGCGGCTGCGCGGGCATGACGAGGTGCGCGACTACTGGACGCGCCAGTTCGCCGCGATCGACGGCCGCGTCGAGCCGCAGAGCATCGAGCAGCACGGCGATCAGACCGTCGTGACCGTGCACCAGACTGTCCGCACGCCCGCGGGAGCGCTCGTCGACGACCGCGTCGTGACGCACACGTACACGATCCGCGACGGGCGGATCACGCGGATGGACGTGGCCGACTAGGCCTGGGGGGTCTTGCGCAGCCGCGCGGCGCGGGACTTCTTGCGAGCGCCGTTGTTGCGGTGCAGAGCGCCGCGCTTGACGGCCTTGTCGATCAGCTGGATCAAGCGGCGGTGCTCGGCCTCGGCCTTCTCGTCGTCACCCTCGGCGACGGCGGCCTGCAGACGGCGGAAGTAGGTCTTGACCGCCGAGGTGTACTGGCGGTTCTCGGCCCGTTCGCGGAGCGACCGGTTGTTGCGCTTGATCTGTGAGGCGATGTTGGCCATGACGCGTGAAAACCGCGGTCCGTCCGCGGCGGCGGCGTACTATAGCGCGCTGCTTGTCCGCGCCAGCCCGTCAATCCCGGCGCGTGGCCGTGAACACCGCGATCTTCTCGGTGGCCACGGGACTGTCGCGCATCGCCGGCCTCGTGCGCGAGGTCGTGGCCGCGCGTTACTTCGGCACCAGCGGCCCGATGTCCGCGTTCACGCTGGCGTTCCAGGTCCCGAACCTCGTCCGCTCGCTGTTCGCCGACTCCGCGTTGTCCGCCGCGTTCGTGCCCGTGTTCACGGAGCTGCTCGAGCACGACAAGCGCAAGGAAGCGCTGCACCTGGCGAGCGCGTTGTTCGGCCTGATCCTCGCCGTGCTCGGCCTGATCACGGTGATCTTCATCGCACTGGCCGGCGTGATCATGCCGATCTTCACGGGTCCCGAGTTCTCGCCGGCGCTCGACGCGCTGACGGTCGGGCTCAGTCGCGTGCTGTTCCCGATCGTGATCCTGCTTGGCCTCAACGGCCTGCTCGTCGGCGTGCTCAACGCGAACGACCACTTCGCGATCCCGGCGATCTCGCCGCTCGTCTGGAACGTCGTGATCATCGTGGCGCTGATCGTCCTCACGCCGCTGTTCGAGGGCCCGGACCAGCTCTACGCCTACGCGATCGGCGTGCTCGCCGGCACCGCGTGCCAGCTCGCGATGGCGTTCCCGGTGCTGCACCACCTGCACATCCGGATCGGCATCAGCTTCGACTGGCGCGACGAGCGGATCAGACGGATCCTGCTGCTGATGCTGCCCGTGACGATCGGGCTCGGGCTCATCAACTTCAACCTGCTGATCAACTCGATCCTCGGCTCGCGCGTGTCCGAGGAGGCGCCGGCGGCGATCGACAAGGCGTTCCGCATCTACATGCTCCCGCAGGGCATGTTCAGCGTCGCGGTCGCGACCGTGCTCTTCCCGACGCTCAGCCGCTACGTCGCGCGTCAGGACTTCGACGGTCTGCGCCGTACGCAGGCCAACGGCATCCGTCAGATCGCGTTGCTGCTGATCCCATGCGCGGCGATCACGGCCGTGCTGGCGACGCCGATCACGCGGCTCGTCTACCAGCGCGGAGAGTTCGACGCCGAGTCGACCCAGCAGGTCGCCGAGGCGCTGTTCTGGTTCAGCTTCAGCCTCCCGTTCTCCGGCTTCAACCTGCTCCTCACGCGCACGTTCTTCAGCCTCCAGCGCCCCTGGACGCCGACCGGGCTCGCCGGGATGACGCTGCTGATCAATGTCGGCGTCTCGGCGGCCTTGTACGGCCCGTTCGGGATCGCCGGCGTCGTCATCGGCACGGTTGCCTCGACGATGGCGATGACGGTCGGCCAGGCGACCTTCCTGCGTCACAAGACCGGCGGGCTCGAGCTCCCGCGGACGATCAGCACGACGATCAAGGTCCTCATCGCCAGCGCGATCCTCGGTGTCGTCGCGTACGGCACGTGGTACCTGCTCGACCAGGCGCTGGGCCGCTCGCTGCTCGCGCAGCTGATCTCGGTCGGCGGCGCGATCACGCTCGGCAGCGTCGTGTACGCGGGCGTCGTCCTCGCCATGCGCGTGCCCGAGGCGCGCCAGATCGTCGATCTGTTCGCACGGCGATTCCGCGGCAGCTCCTAAAGTTCAGCGCGTGGCCGACCAGGCGCATATCCGCAACTTCTCGATCATCGCCCACATCGACCACGGAAAGTCGACGCTGGCCGATCGCATCCTCGAGCTCACGCACACCGTCGATCCGCGGGCGATGCGCGCCCAGCTGCTCGACAGCATGGACCTCGAGCGCGAGCGCGGGATCACGATCAAGGCCCAGGCGGTGCGCGTCTTCTACACGGCGCGCGACGGCGAGCACTACCAGTTTCACCTGATCGACACGCCCGGCCACGTGGACTTCACGTACGAGGTGTCGCGCAGCCTCGCGGCGTGCGAGGGCGCGCTGCTCGTCGTGGACGCGTCCCAGGGCGTCGAGGCCCAGACCGTCGCCAACACCTACCTCGCCATCGACTCGGGGCTGGAGCTGATCCCGGCCATGAACAAGGTCGACCTGCCGGGCGCCGAGCCGGAACGGGTCGGCGAGGAGATCGCGGAGCTGATCGGCGAGCCCGCCGAGGGGGTCCGCCGCATCTCCGCGAAGACGGGTGAGGGCGTCGAGGACCTGCTCGAGGAGCTGGTCAGGCGCGTCCCGCCGCCGCACGGCGACCCCGACGCGCCGCCACGCGCGCTGATCTTCGACTCCGAGTTCGACCAGTACCGCGGTGTGATCGCGTACATCCGCGTGGTCGACGGCACGTTCAAGAAGGGCGAGGCGATCCGCGCGATGGCGACCGGCACCGAGGCGGACATCGACGACATCGGCTTCTTCACCCCGCTCGAAACGCCCGCCGAGGAACTGCACGCCGGGGAGGTCGGCTACCTGATCACCGGGATCAAGGACGTGAGCAGCCTGCGCGTCGGCGACACGCTGACCACCAAGAGCAGCAAGGCGACCGAGGCGCTCCCCGGCTACCGCGAGGTCAAGCCGATGGTGTTCTGCGGCCTGTTCCCGATGAACAACGACGACTACCCCGAGCTGCGCGACGCGCTCGAGAAGCTCACGCTCAACGATGCGGCGCTGTCGTGGGAGCCGGAGACCTCCGATGCGCTCGGGTTCGGTTTCCGCTGCGGCTTCCTCGGGCTGCTGCACATGGACATCGTGCGCGAGCGGCTCGAGCGCGAGTACGACCTCGAGCTGATGGCGACGATGCCGTCGGTCGAGTTCGAGGTCACGCTCACCGATGGCTCGACGATCCCGGTCCACAACCCGACCGACATGCCCGATCCGGTGCGGATCGCCGAGGTGCGCGAGCCCTACATCCGCGCCAGCATCCTCGCGCCGAAGGAGTACATCGGGCAGATCATGGAGCTCTGCCAGGAGCGGCGCGGCGCCCACCAGGGCATGCACTACCTGAGCGCCGAGCGCGTGCAGATCACCTACGACCTGCCGCTCGCCGAGATCGTCCTCGACTTCTTCGACCAGCTGAAGACGCGCACGCGCGGCTACGCGTCGCTCGACTACGAGCCGATCGGGCTCCGGCCGTCGAATCTCGTCAAGCTCGACGTGCTGCTCGGCGGCGACCCGGTCGACGCGCTGAGCATGGTCGTCCACCGCGACAAGGCCTACGACCAGGGCAAGGTGCTCACCGAGCGGCTGCGCAAGAAGATCCCGCGCCAGCAGTACGACGTGCCGATCCAGGCCGCCGTTGGCGCCAAGATCATCGCTCGCGAGACCGTCAAGGCGTTCCGCAAGGACGTCACCGCCAAGTGCTACGGCGGCGACATCAGCCGGAAGCGCAAGCTGCTGGAGAAGCAGAAGGAGGGCAAGCGCCGGATGAAGCAGGTCGGGCGGATCGAGGTCCCGCAGGAGGCGTTCCTGGCCGTGCTCGAGCTCGGGGACGACGGATGAAGTCGGCGACCTACGCGGTCGGCCGCGAGAAGGTGCGCGAGTACGCGTACGCGGTGGGGGAGACCGATGGGCGCTACCTGGACCCGGAGAAGGCGCGCGCGGCGGGCTTCGCCGACGTCGTCGCGCCGCCGATGTTCGCCGCGGTCTACGCCGGGCCGGCCGTGTTCCCCGCGATCATGGAGTCCGGGCTCGATTTCTCCCGCATGGTCCATGGCGCGCAGGAGTTCACCTGGCACGAGCCGGTCGTGGCGGGCGACGAGATCACGACGGAGGCCGAGCTCGACGAGCAGTCCGAGCGCGGCGGTCTGCAGTTTTACGTGTTCAAAACGACATCGAAGAACCAGCGCGGCGAGCTGGTCTGCGAGGGGCGATGGACGAACATCGTGAGATGAAGGTGACGCCCGACCGGTACCTGACGTACCGCTATGCGGGGGCGAGCGGGGACTTCAACCCCATACACCTCGACGACGAGTTCGCGAAGTCGGTCGGGCTGCCCGGCCGCATCCTCCACGGGCTGTGGACGATGGCCCAGTGCGCCCGCGCGCAGGGCGACGGCCTGAAGCTGCAGTCGCTGAGCGTCCAGTTCCGCGGGATGGGCGTGCCGGAGGAGGAGATCACGGTCACCACGACGGCCGACGGGACCGTCGAGGCCACGCAGGGCGACAACCGGCTCGTCCGCCGCGGCAAGGCCGTCATCCGCGAATGACGTGGTGGCGACGCGGGGCGATCTACCAGATCTACCCGCGCTCGTTCCAGGACTCCGACGGCGACGGTGTCGGTGACCTGCGCGGGATCACCGCGCGGCTTCCGTACGTCCAGCAGCTCGGCGTCGACGCGGTCTGGCTGACGCCCATCTTCGCCTCGCCGCAGGCCGACTTCGGCTACGACATCTCGGACCACACGGCGATCGATCCGCAGTACGGGACGCTCGCGGACTTCGACGCGATGGTGAGCGCCGCCCATGGGCTCGGCTTGAAGCTGATCCTCGACTACGTGCCCAACCACACGTCCGACCAGCACCCGTGGTTCGCCGAGCGGCCCGACTTCTACTACTGGCGCGACGAGCCGAACAACTGGCGCGCGGTGTTCGGCGGGTCGGCCTGGGAGCGGAAGGGCGACCGCTACTTCCTGCACACCTACCTGCGCGAGCAGCCCGACCTGAACTGGCGTAACCCCGAGGTCCGCACGGCGATGCTCGACGTGCTGCGCTTCTGGCTCGATCGCGGCGTGGACGGGTTCCGCGTCGACGCGATGCGCCAGCTGCTGAAGGACCCGGACTGGCGGGACAACCCGCCGAACCCGGACTGGGACGGCGCGGACGCCTACGAGTCGCTGCTGCCCGTCCACTCCGCCGACCTCGACGAGGTGCAGGACGTCGTCGCGGAGATCCGCGCGGCGATCGGCGACCGCCTGATGGTCGCCGAGGTGTACGCGCCGATCGAGCGGCTGGTCCGCTACTACGGCGTGGACGGGCACGGCGCGCAGCTGCCGTTCAACTTCCACCTGATCAGCACGCCGTGGGAGGCCGAGGCGATCGCCGACCTGATCGAGCGCTACGAGGTCGCGCTCCCGCCCGACGGCTGGCCGAACTGGGTGCTCGGCAACCACGACCGGTCGCGCGTGGCGACGCGCGTCGGTCCCGCGCAGGCCGGCGTGGCGGCGATGCTCCTGCTGACCCTGCGCGGCACGCCGACGGTTTACTACGGCGACGAGATCGGGATGACCGACGTGCCGATCAACACCGCCGACCCGGCGGGCCGCGACCCCGAGCGCACGCCGATGCAGTGGGACCGGACGGGCGGGTTCACCGACGGGGAGCCGTGGTTGCCGTACGGCGATCTCGCCACCAACGTCGCCGACGAGCCGCCGATCCTGACGCTGCACCGCCGGCTGCTCGCCCTGCGGCGTGAGTTCGCCGAAGCGCGCTACCGAACGCTCCACGCCGCCGACGGCGTGCTCGCCTACGCCCGCGGCGACGACGTGGCCGTCGCGCTCAACCTGACGGCCGAGCCGCGCCCGCTGCCGGTGCGCGGCGAGGTGCTGCTCAGCACGTACCTCGACGGCGGCAGCGCCGAGCTCCGGTCCTCCGAGGGCGTCGTTCTTAGACTCTGAGTCGTGCTCACGCCCCGCCAGGAGCTCCTGCTCGGCAAGGTGATCGAGGAGTTCAACACCACGGGCCAGCCCGTGGGGTCGAAGGCCCTTGCCGCAGATCCGGACGTGACGGCCGGGCCGTCGACCGTCCGCAACGAGCTCTCGGCGCTCGAGGAGGAGGGCCTGCTCGCGCACCCGCACACCTCGGCCGGGCGCGTGCCGACGGACGCCGGCTACCGCTACTTCGTCGATCGCCTGCTGCCCGCCAAGCGCGAGAGCAGTGGGGAGCTGCAGCTGTCGCTCGTGCGGCGCGAGGTCGACGAGGCGATGCGCGTCACGACCGAGACGCTGTCGCAGGTCACCAACCTGCTCGCGATCGTCTCTGCGCCGCCGATCGCCACGACCACGATCCGCCACGTCGAGGTCCTGCCGCTGCAGCCGCAGGTGCTGATGGTCGTCGTGATCACGTCGACCGGCGGCGTCTCCAAGCGCGTGTTCACGTTCGCCCGGGCGGTCGACCCCGGGCTCTCCGACTGGGCCTCCTCGTACCTGAACGAGCAGCTCGTCGGGATGGGCGTCGGCGCCCGCATGATCGGCGCACGGCTCAACGACCCGGGGCTGCACCCGAACGAGCGCGCGTTCATCCGCGAGCTCGCGCCTGCGTTCACCGAGCTGGCCGAGACGGCCGAGAACACCTTGTACGTCGACGGCGCTGCGCGGCTGCTCTCCGAGCACCGCTTCCAGGACGTCTCGCAGCTCAACGAGCTGCTGGAGGCGCTCGAGCGGCGCGTGTCGCTGCTCGGGCTGCTGACCCGCGCGCTCGACGAGCGCGACATCTACGTCCGCATCGGCGGCGAGAACGAGATCCCGGCGCTGCGGTCGCTGTCGCTCGTCGCCGGCAACTACGGCCTGCCGCAGCGCAACCTCGGCACCGTCTCGGTGATCGGGCCGACGCGCATGGACTACGCCCGCGCGATCATGACCGTGCGTGAAGCGGCGCTGCAGCTCAGCCGCTTCGTCGAAGACATCTACGAGGCGCCGTGATGGCGAGGGACTACTACGAGGTTCTGGGAGTCGGTCGCACGGCCGACGAAGCGGAGGTCAAGAAGGCGTTCCGGCGGCTCGCGCGCGAGCTGCACCCGGACGTCAACGCGCACGACCCCGAGGCCGAGGAGAAGTTCAAGGAGGTCGCCGAGGCGTACGAGGTCCTCACCGACCCCGAGCGCCGGCAGGTCTACGACGCGTACGGCCACGAGGGCCTCAAGAGTGGCGGCTACGCCCCCAACTTCGGCGACTTCGGCTCGATCTCGGACCTGTTCTCGGCCTTCTTCGGCGCCGGCGGGTTCGACGCGGCGTTCGGCGGCTCGCGGGCGCGCGGCGGGCCGGTGCAGGGCGGCGACGTGGCGGTCGCGGTCGCGATCGAGCTCGTCGAGGCGGCCCACGGCCGCCAGGTCGATGTGACCTACGACGCGCGGACCCGTTGCGGCACCTGCCACGGCAACGGCGCCAAGCCGGGGACGCCGATCGAGACGTGCCCGCGCTGCCAGGGCGCGGGGCAGCTGCAGGCCGTCTCCCGTACGCCGTTCGGGCAGATGATGCGCAGCGTGGTGTGCGACGTCTGCGGCGGCGACGGCCGCCGGCCGCGCGACCCGTGCGAAACCTGCCGCGGCGAGGGCATGGTCGTCGAGCAGCGGCACGTGCAGGTCGACATCCCCGCCGGCATCGACGACAGCCAGCGCATCCGCGTGTCCGGCCGCGGCCACGCCGGCGAGCACGGGGGGCCGAACGGTGACCTTTACGTGGTCGTGCGCGTCCGCGAGGACAAGCGCTTCCTCCGCGACGGCAGTGACCTCGTGACGGTGGTCGACGTCGCCGCGCCGCTCGCCGCGCTCGGGACCACCATCGACGTGCCGACGCTCGACGGCGCAGTCCCCGTCGAGGTCAAGGCGGGGACGCAGCCGGGGGAGGAGATTCGCCTCGGCGGACGCGGGATGCCGCCGCTGCAGCGCGGCCGCACCGGCGACCTGCGCGTGATCGTCAACGTCACGATCCCCCGGCGGCTGACCCGCGAGCAGCGTGACATGCTCGAGCAGTTCGCCGGCACGTTGAGCGACGACAACCTGCGCGCCGACGAGGGCATGATCGCCAAGCTCAGGCGCGTCCTGGCGGGTTGAACCCTGAATCCACGTTGAGAACTCCCCTCGTCCGCCTCGGGATCCGGGTCCGCGCGGACCGTGCCGAGGTGGCGCTGGCGCAGCTGCTGCCGCTGCTTGCGGGCGGCACCGAGGAGCGTTCGGTCGGCGACGCGGTCGAGTACTCGCTGTACGCGCCGGCCGGTGAGCTCCCGCGCCGCGAGCAGATCGCGGCGTTGATCGGCGACGCGCTGGTCGATGTGGTCAGCGCGCCCGTACCCGCCGGCTGGGAACGGCGCTGGCACGAGTTTCTGAAGCCCGTGCGGGTCGGGGAGATCGTCGTGCGGCCGCCGTGGATCGGCGGTGCCGACGACGACCTGGTGATCGATCCCGGCGTGTACTTCGGCGCCGGCACGCACCCGACCACACAGCTGTGCCTGGAGCTGTTGCAGGAGATCGAGCCCCGCGGCCCGCTCTGCGACTGGGGGGCGGGCACCGGCGTGCTGGCGATCGCCGCCGCGCGGCTCGGCTGGGAGCCGGTGACCGCGGTCGAGCTCGACGCCGGCGCGCTCGAGACGATCTCGGTCAATGCCGCGAGCAACCGCGTCGCCGTCACGACCCGCTGGATCGACCTCACCGTGACGCCGGCGCCGTGGACGCCCGTTGCCATCGCCAACCTCCCGCGCACCGTGCTCGTCAAGGTGCTGATCGAGCGCCCGCCGGAGCTGCTGATCGCGTCCGGCGTGCTGGCGCGCGAGGCGGGCGAGGTGGCGCGCGCGTTCGGTCTGCGCGAGCAGGAGCGGCGGACGCACGGGGACTGGGCGGCGGTGGTGCTCGCGTGATCCGGCTCGCCGTCCGCGTCGCGCGCGAGCAGGCCGAGCTCGTGCTCGCGGAGCTGGCGGTGCTCGCTCCCGCCGGCTTCGAGGAGCGCGACGTCGGCGACCTCGTCGAATACGCGATCTACGGCGCGCCCGGCGAGCTCCCCGACGTCGGCGAGCTCCGCGCGCTGGTCGGCGACGCGCTGGTCGACGTCGTCACGACCGAGGTGCCCGACGACTGGGAGGAACGCTGGCGGCAGTGGCACCGGCCGCTCGACGTCGGCCCGCTGCGCGTGCGGCCGCCGTGGGAGCGCGCTCGCGATGCCGCGCTCGACGTGATGATCGATCCCGGCCAGGCGTTCGGCACCGGCGCGCACCCGTCGACGCGGCTCACGCTCCATCTGCTTCTCGAGGTCCCGGTCGAGGGGGCGCTGGCGGACTGGGGCTGCGGCTCGGGCGTGCTGGCGATCGCGGCCGCGCGACTCGGCTTCGCTCCGGTGCTGGCGTGCGACCACGAGGAGGCGGCGGTTGCCGCAACGGCCGCGGCGGCCTCGGCCAACGGTGTGACCGTCGAGGTCTCGCGCTGCGACCTGCGGCGCGCGCCCGGCCCGTGGGCGCCGACCGTCACCGCCAACCTCGTGCGGCCGCTGCTGCTCGAAGTCGCGACGCTGATGGAGGCGCCGCCGCAGCGGCTGATCGCGTCCGGGCTGGAGGCGTTCGAGGTCGACGAGGTGGCGGCGGCGTTCGGGCGCCGCGGGTTGCGGCTCCAGGCGCGCCGCGACGGCGACGGCTGGTCCGCCATCCTGCTGGTCCGATGATCTCGCTCGACGACGTCCGGGCCGCCGCGCAGCGGATCGACGGCGTGGCACACCGCACGCCGGTGCTGACGTCACGCGCGCTCGACGAGGCGGTCGGCGCGAGCGTGTTCCTCAAGGCGGAGAACCTCCAGCGGATCGGCGCGTTCAAGTTTCGCGGCGCCTACAACGCGGTGGCTTCGCTGAGCGACGAGGAGCGCTCGCGCGGCGTCGCGACCGTGTCGTCGGGCAACCACGCCCAGGCGCTCGCGCTGGCCGCGCGGCTGACCGGGGCGCGCGCCGTGATCCTGATGCCCGGCGATGCGCCGGTCGGGAAGATGGCCGCCACCGAGGGTCACGGGGCGGAGGTGATCCGCTTCGACCGCTACGACGAGGACCGCGAGGCGCTGCTCGCCGAGCTCGTCGCCGAGCGCGGTCTCGTGCCGATCCATCCGTACGACGACGAGCGCGTGATGGCCGGGCAGGGGACGGTCGCACTCGAGCTGCTCGAGGACGTCGGGCCGCTCGACGTGCTGCTCGTGTGCGTCGGCGGCGGCGGGCTGATCAGCGGTTGCGCGACCGTGGCCAAGGGGCTGCTCGACGGCGTGCGCGTCGTCGGCGTCGAGCCCGAAGCGGGCGACGACGTGCGGCAGTCGCTCGCCGCCGGCGAGCGCGTGCGGATCCCGGTGCCGCGCACGATCGCCGACGGCCAGCAGCTCCCGACGCCGGGAGAGCTGACGTTCCCGGTGATCCGCGAGCGTGTCGATGCGGTCGAGCTGGCGTCGGACGAGGAGATCGTGCGCGCGATGCGGTTCCTGTTCGAGCGGCTGAAGACGGTGGCCGAGCCGTCCGGCGCGTGCGCGCTGGCCGCATTGCTCGCCGGCCGGGTCGGGGACGTGCGCGGCCTGCGCGTCGGCGTGACGATCTCGGGCGGCAACGTCGCCGCAGACCGTTTCGCGGCGTTGATGGGCGAGGCTTCGCGCGGCGCGGGCCCCGAGTAGTCTCGGCCCATGGCCTGGAACGTCGTGATCCTGGGCGGCGGTTTTGGCGGGCTGTACGCCGCGCGCAAGCTGGAGCGCTCCCTGCCGCCGCACGCCGCGAAGGTGACGATCGTCACCGACGTCAACTTCATGCTCTACACGCCGCTGCTCCCCGGCGCCGCAGCCGGGACCCTCGAGCCGCGGCACGTCGTGGTGCCGCTGCGCGAGCACCTCAAGCGCACCGACCTGCTGCTCGGGCACGTCACCGGCGCCGACCCCGACGCGCGGAAGGTGTTCGTGACCACCGCCGAGGGCGCGCAGCGAGAGGTGCCGTACGACCAGCTGATCGTCGCGCTCGGGTCGATCTCACGCGTGATGCCGGTGCCGGGCCTGCGCGAGTACGGCGTTGGGCTGAAGACGCTCAGCGACGCGATCGCGCTGCGCAACCAGATCATCAACACGCTCGAGCGTGCGGAGTCGGTGGAGGACGAGGCGGCGCGCCGTGCGCTGCTCACGTACGTGTTCGTGGGGGCGGGCTACGCCGGGCTCGAAGGCCTCGCCGAGCTGCAGGACTTCGCCGCCGACATCGTCGACCTCTACCCGCGGGCCCGCGTCGACGGCCTGCGGTTCATCCTCGTCGAGGCGCGCGACCGGGTGATGCCGGAGATCTCCGCCGACCTCGCCGCGTTCGCGACCGCCGAGCTGCGCCACCGCGGGATCGAGGTCCGCGCCGGCACGACCGTCGAGCGGATCTCGGCCGACTCCGCCGAGCTGTCCGACGGCGAGGTCGTGCCGTGCCGGACCGTGGCCTGGACCGCCGGTGTGCGCCCGGCGCCCGTCGTCGCCGAGCTCGGCCTGCCGATCGACCACAACGGCCGCATCGTGGTCGACCGTTACTGCAAGGTCGAGGGCCGCGACGACGTGTGGGCGATCGGCGACGCCGCCGCGGTGCCCGATCCGGCCCGGCCCGGCCAGTCGACGCCCCCGACCTGCCAGCACGCGCTGCGCCAGGGCCGCACGGTGGCCGGCAACGTCGCCGCCGCGCTCGGCGGTGGCCAGCCGAAGCCGTTCCGCTACAAGACGCTCGGCGTGTTCGTCGACATGGGCCACCAGAAGGCGGTGGCCGAGACCCTCGGCATCAAGTGGCGCGGCTTCCCGGCCTGGTTCCTGGCCCGCACCTATCACCTGTACATGATGCCGGGCATCAAGCGCCAGCTGCGCCTGGTCGTCGACTGGACGGTGGACCTCGCGTTCGGGCGCGACACGTCCGAGCTCGGGCAGCTCGGGCACCCGCCGGTACTGGAGATGCACACCGCCGGGGAGTCGAGCGCCGACGCCCCGCCGGCGGTGCGCCGCTGAGCACCGCCGCCGTCGCGCTCGTGCTGGGCTCGGCGGCCCTGCACGCGTTTTGGAACTGGCTGGTCGCCGACGCCCGAGACAGCCACGCGATCGCCGCCGTCGCGATGCTCGCCGGCACGATCGCATTCGCCCCGGTGGCGATCCTCACGTGGGACGTCGACGGCGCGGCGTGGCCCTACATCCTGGCTTCGGCCGCGCTCGAGCTCGCCTACTTCGCGCTGCTGGCAACCGCCTACGAGCGCGCCGACCTCACGTTCGTGTATCCGATCGCGCGCGGCGCGGCACCGGTGATCGTCCTCGTCGTCTCGGTGGCCGCGCTCGGCGCCGCCGTCTCCGGTGGAGAGGCGGTGGGCGTCCTCGCCGTGGCGGGCGGCGTGCTGCTCGTGCGTGGCGTCGGCCGGGGATCGGCGACCAGCGGCCTGGCGCTCGCGCTCGGGGTCGCGGCGTGCATCGCGGGCTATACGTTGGTCGACGACAAGGGCATCGAGCACGCGGCATCGCTCGGCTACTTCGAAGCCGTGTTGGCGATCACCGCGCCGATCTACGCCTTCGCCGTGCTGGCGACACGCGGGGGCGGTGCGTTGCGCGCCGCCGCCACGCCGCGGGCGGCGGTGGCAGGGCTGGCGATGTTCGGTGCGTACGCGATCGCACTCGCCGCGCTGGAGATCGCCGAGGCCGCGCCGGTCGCGGCCCTGCGCGAGACCAGCGTGGTGATGGCGACGGCCGCGGCGGCGTTGTTCGCCCACGAGCGCGTGCCTGCGTCGCGCGTGGCCGGCGCGGTGGTGGTCGTGGGCGGGATCGCCGCGATCGCGCTGGCCTGACGCTCGCGGAGCCGCCGGATCGCGCGAACGATGCGACCGCCGAGCGGTCCGAGCCGGCGGGCAGTTCGATCACCGAGCGCGCCGCGCGGCACGACCGCACGCGCCACGGCCGCACCCCGAGATCGATGCGCACGACCGCGCCGGCGGCGTCGAACCACACGAGATCGAGGGCGAAGCGCATCCCGAACGTGTGCACCGACCGGCAGTGTGGGATCGCCAAGGCGAACGCGGCATCGCGGCGCCCGATCAGCCCGACGAGGCGGCCCAGCCCGTGTGCGGTGCGAATTTCCATGCACGTGGGAGGCGGGCGGCCGATAAGTTCGCCCCCGTGACCATTCTCGATCAGGAGATCGCCGAGCAGCCCGCGGTGATCGCGCGGCTGCTCGACTCCGCGCATGACACGATCGCCCGGCTCGCCCGCGACACGAGTCCCCGGTTCGTCGTGATCGCCGCCCGCGGGTCGTCCGACAACGCCGCCCGCTACGGCCAGCACGTCCTCGGCCGGCTGTGCGGGCTGCCGGTGGCGCTCGCCACGCCGTCGCTGCACACGCTCTACGGCACCCCGCCGCGCCTCGACGGCGCGCTGGTGATCGGCATCTCGCAGTCCGGCGCCTCGCCTGACGTGACCGCCGTGGTCGCCGACGGCGCCGACCAGGGCCAGCCGACGCTGGCGATCACCAACGACCCCACCTCTCCGATGGCGCAAGCCGCCGCACACGTGATCGAGCTCGGCACCGGCGAGGAGCGTTCGGTCGCGGCGACGAAGACCTACACCGCGTCGCTCGCCGCCGTCGCCGCGCTGGCCGCCGCCATGAACGGCGATCACGCCCTGCGCGACGAGTTGCGCGCCGTCCCACAAGCGATGAAAGATCAGCTGGCGATCGCCGCGGACGTGGACATCGACTGGGACCGCTGCGCGGTGATCGGCCGCGGGGCGAACTACGCGACCGCGTTCGAGGCCGCGCTCAAGGTCAAAGAGCTGACAGGCATCGCCGCCGAGCCGTACTCGCCGCCGGACCTCATGCACGGCCCGATCGCCGTGCTCGGTCCCGACCACGGCGTGCTCGCGTTCGCACCGCCCGGGCCTGCCGCGCCCGGCGTCCACGAGGCCGTCGCGGAGGCCCGCCGCCGCGGCGCGCCCGCCATCGTCGCCGGGCCCGGCGCCGACCTCGACCTGGTCGCGATGCCCGAGTGGCTGAGCCCGCTCGGGGCGGTGATTCCGGCCCAACGGATCGCCGCGACACTGGCCGAACGCCGGGGCATCGAAGTCGACCGTCCGTTCGGACTGTCGAAGATCACAAGAACGACCTGACCCCGGCGTACAATAGGTAGTGCTTGCAGATCGCCGAACGCATCAAGTCCGACGTCGCCTCCGCCATGAAAGCGGGGGAGCGGGACCGTGTGACGGCACTCCGGCTCGTCCTCTCCGAGCTGCAGAAGGCGGAGAAGGACGGCGATACCGACGAGCTGGCGGTCCTGCGGCGCGAGCGTAAGCGGCGTCGTGAGGCGGCCGAGGCCTACCGCGGAGCCGCGCGGGAGGACCTGGCGGAGGGCGAGGATCGCGAGGCTCAGATCATCGCGACCTACCTCCCCGCCGAGCTGTCGGACGCCGAGCTGGACGGCCTGGTTCAGGCCGCGGTCGCCGAGACCGGAGCCGAGTCGCAGCGCGACATGGGCAAGGTGATCAAGCACGTGATGGCCGCCGCCGGTGGGCGGGCCGACGGGCGGCGCGTATCGACCAAGGTGAAGGACGTACTCAGCTAGATGGCAAGACGGCAGATGGAGCTCTCGAACGAGGTCGCCGCGGAGCTTGCGGGCTCCCAGGACCACATACTGCGCACGCTCGAGGAACACCTCGAGTGCGATGTCTTTCTGCGCGGGAACATGATCACGCTGGACGGTGAAGCCGACGCTGTGCAGGCCGGCGCGACCGTCGTGCGCGAGGTCAGCTCCATGGTGGAACGCGGGCACGACATCGGCCCGGCGACGATCGAGTCGGTCGCGCGTGTGCTCGACCAGCGCGAGTCGCCGGCCAATGTGCTCGAGGACGTCGTCTGGCGGCACCGCAACCTGCGCGTGACGCCGAAGTCGGTCAACCAGAAGCGCTACGTCGACGCGATCCGCCGCTCGACGGTCACGTTCGGCGTCGGCCCGGCCGGAACCGGCAAGACGTTCCTGGCGATCGCGATGGCGACCGCGGCGCTCGCGCGCCGCGAGGTCAACCGGATCATCCTCACCCGCCCGGCCGTCGAGGCCGGCGAGCGGCTCGGCTTCCTGCCCGGCGACCTGATGGCGAAGGTCGACCCGTACCTGCGCCCGCTGTTCGACGCGCTGCACGACATGATGGAGGCCGAGAAGGTCGCCGCGCACCTGGAGAAGGGCGTGATCGAGGTCGCCCCGCTCGCGTTCATGCGCGGCCGCACGCTGAACGACTCGTTCGTGATCCTCGACGAGGCGCAGAACACGACGCCCGAGCAGATGAAGATGTTCCTCACACGGCTCGGGTTCGGGTCCAAGATGGTCGTGACCGGCGACATCACGCAGGTCGATCTCCCGCGCGATCAGAAGTCGGGCCTGATCGTGGTCAACGACATCCTCGGGGGCGTCGACGGCCTCGAGTTCGTGAACTTCGGCGGCGAGGACGTCGTGCGGCACAAGCTCGTCCAGCGCATCGTCGCCGCCTACGACGAGCACGCCAAGCGCTCCGCCTCGGAGCTGCGGCCCGCCGAGCCGCGTCGCCGCACCGCATAAGTCATTGCTCGACGTCGACGTGATCGGCGACGCGCTGCCGGAAACGGTGGTCACGGAGGCCTGCGTGCTGGCGGCGGCGTCCGCGGGGATCGAGGACGGCCATGTCGCAGTCGAGTTCGTCGACGCCGCTCGCATCACGGTGCTCAACGCGGAACACAGGGGCAAGGATTCGCCGACCGACGTGCTGTCCTTCCCGGTCGACGAGAACGGTGCACCGGCCGGTCCTCGTGAGCTGGGTGACGTGGTGATCTGCCCGGAGCACACGAACGATCTGCTCGAGGCGGTGGTCCACGGCGTCCTGCACCTCACGGGCATGGACCACGAGACGGATGAAGGCGAGATGCTGGCCCTGCAGGCCGAGATCATGGGCTGGATCCGATGAGCACCCGCTCCGGCTTCGTCGCGCTCGCTGGACGCCCGAACGTCGGCAAGTCGACGCTCGTGAACTCGATGGTGGGGCAGAAGGTCGCGATCGTCTCCGACAAGCCGCAGACGACCCGGCGGGCGATCCGCGGCGTGGTCACCGCGCCGAATCGCTTCCAGCTCGTCGTGACCGACCTGCCGGGCGTGCAGCGCCCGCGCGACGCGCTGACCGAGCGGATGCAGCACCGCGTCGAGTCCGAGCTCAAGGAGGCCGACGCGGCTCTGCTGATCGTCAACGGCGAGCAGGGCGTGGGACCCGGAGACCGCTTCATCGCCGAGACGCTGGCAGGCTCGCCGGTGCCGGTGGTGATCGCCGTCAACAAGGTCGACCGGCTCGACCGCCCGCGCACCGTGCTCGCTCTGAGCGCGGCGAGCGAGCTCGGGCTCGAGGAATCCGAGGTGTTCCCGGTGTCGGCGCGCACCGGCAGCGGCGTCCCCGCGCTGGTGGATCACCTCGCCGGCCTGCTGCCGGAGGGGCCGTTCTACTTCCCTTCCGACGAGGTGTCCGACCAACCTGAGCACGTCATGCTCGCCGAGCTCGTGCGCGAGCAGGTGCTGCACCGCACGCGCCAGGAGGTCCCGCACGCGGTCGAGGTGCAGGTCGACGAGATCACCGAGCAGCAGGACCTCGTGATCGTGCGCGCGTTCCTGTGGGTCGAGACCGAGTCCCAGAAGGGGATCCTGATCGGCGCCCGCGGTCGCATGATCAAGTCGATCGGCATGGCGGCACGGCGCGAGCTCGAGCGCGAGCTCGGCAGCCGCGTGCATCTCGATCTGTCGGTGCGGGTGCGCCGGTCGTGGCGCGGTGACGAGACGCTGCTCGACCGGCTTGGGATCACCTAGCTGCCGGGCTTCGTGACGGGACGAGGTTCCGCGGAGCCTCACGGTGACCCCGCGCGGTGGCCTGGTGCTGGCCGAGGACGACGCATCGAGCGCGGTCGACACCGACCCGACCGCCCCGGGCCTTGAGAACGTCAACCGCCTGATCGGCCTCTCGCCGAGGGGCGGGGCGTTCGTGTTCGCGGTCAACACACTCAGCACGGCCGAGCTTGCCGGCGTCTGCTTCAGCACGGACGGCCGCACGTTGTTCGTGAACATCTACGGGCTGTCGACAGGCACGCCCGAGCAACGCCCCGGCGCGGGCATGCCGTGCGCGATCACGGGGCCGTGGCGGAAGGGCCCGCTGTGAGCCGCACGAACGCGTCGCGGGCGAGCGCCGCGTCGAGGTGATGCACGCGCGCCGTCGTGCGCTTGCCGAACGCCACCTGGAGGTCGGCCAGATCGGCGTGGCGCTGGAGGACGTTCTGGGCGAGTGTGTACGACTCGCCGTCGGCCGCGCGGGCGAGCACGGTGGTGCGCGCGAACCCGAGCCGCCGTGTCGCCAGACGACCGTCTTGCAGCCGCCAGCCCGCCGCCCGGAACCCGAGCGCGCCCCATGCGGCGGCGGGCAGCACTGCGAGCAATCCCCATGGGCCGATGAGCGGCCACGCGGCGGCGCCGATCACGAGGCCGGCGAGCGCCGGCGGCAGCACGTACCGCCGCAGCGCGCGGCGCGGGAGCGGCGTCAGCGCGTCGAGGTCGTCGGCCAGTTCGGGCAGGAGCGCATCCAGGAACGGGCGCACCTCGGCGCGCCGCAGGAGCGGGTACAGCGCCTGCGCGGCGTTCGGCTCCTTGGCATGCCCGATCACCTCCATTCGCAGCGCCGCGAGCCGGAACGGACGCCGCAGCGGCCCTTCGACGACCACGACGGCCCGGACCCGGGCGACCGGGATCGTCGTCTCGCGCTGCTCGAGCAGGCCACGACGGATCCGTAGCCGGTCGCCGTCGCGCCGGACCTCGAAGCCGGCGAACGCGACCAGCGACCCGAGCACCGACAGCAGCCATGCGGCGGCCACCAGCACCGCCGCCGCGAGGAGCCAGCCGCCCGCGCCGTGCGGGAGCAGGCGCTCGGCGTCGCGCTCGGCGTCGTTGCCGGCGACGTTCTGGACGAGCTGTGCGGCGCCCGCCAGCAACGGCAGCAGCACGCCGATCTGGCCCGCCGTGAGCGCCGCGAGCAGCAGGTCGGCGCGGCTCAGCTTCCGCGCCGGCAGCTCGGTCTCCTCGGGCGGCGCCGGCGTCGCGACCAGCGCGCGCAGCGCGTCGAGGTCCGCGCGGGAGATCGCCTCGAGCACGATCTCGCCGTCGGCGCCGCCCCCGCCGGTCTGCACGTGCACGGAATGCACGCCGAACCAGCGCTGGACCAGTCCCTGCTCGAGGTCGAGCGCCTGCACGCGCGTGAACGGCACGTCGGTCCGTTTGGTGTTGATCACGCCGCTCTTGCGGTGGATGCCGTCGGCCGTCACCCACCAGCGCGTGTTGTCCCATCGCCACCAGCCGCTGACCGCCGCGATCGTGACGCCGATCCCGCCGTAGATCGCGCCCCTGAGCACCCCCTGCGCGTCCAAGCCGCCCCCGAACGCGCTGATGAAGATGATGATCAGCAGCGGGAACGCGGCGTCGCGCACCGCCTTCAGGACGTAGACGCCGATCGCCGCGCGATGGAGCTTCCGTTCGCCCTCAAGCGTCATCGGCGGTACGCGCGAGGTCGGCGATCCGGGTGCGCAGGTCGTACGCCTGGTGGTCGGTGAGCAGCGGGATCTTGTGGCTGCCGGCGGCCGTGTGCACCTCGACGGTCGCGAGGTCGAACGCCTGCTCGAGGATGTGGCTGGTCGTGTCGACGTGCTGGACGCGGACCATCGGCACGACCGTCTGGCGCACCGTGAACGTGCCGTGCCGGATGACGAGCGCGTCGGGATCGACGTCCCAGCGCCAGCTCCGCAGGCGCACCATCGGCACGACGGTGATCCCGAGCAGGAGGCCCAGGAGCGGAAGCCAGCGCAGCACGCGCACGATCGAGGAATCGACCCCGCCGGTGGCCACCAGCACGACGATCGTCGCGACGATCCAGAACGCACCCTGCTGCAGCGCCCACATCCCGTACGCGCTCGGTGCGAGCCGGCGGGTCGGCTCGGCGATCACAGCTTGCGGGCCAGCGTCGACGCGAGCTTCTCGTACTCGGGGAGCCCGACCTCGGCTTCGAACAGGTACGGGAGCGTGACGACCTTGGCCTCGGTCGCCCGGCGCAGCCGTCGCAGGTGGCTGCGCTGCCCGCGGGCGCGCTCGTACGAGCTGAGCGCGGCACGCATCGCCGGGCGCCCGTCGGCGGAGGCGCGCAGCGCATCGGCGTCGCCGGCGCTGAAGCGCTCCGGCCACATGCCGTTCACGACGATCGCCTCGAGCTGCGAGCCGACCGCGTCGGGCAGCCGCCGCTCGAGCTCGAGCGTCTCGTTGACGGGCATCTCCTCGGCCACGGCGACGGCCACGTAGCCGGTGCGCTCGGGATCGGCGAGCTGATCGCGGATCCTGAACGCCTGCCGCCGGATCGGGCCGACGCGCGCGATCTCGCCGAACGTGCGCGGCGTCGTCAGCATCGCCAGTCCGTGACCGGAGGACGGCGCGTCGACCACCACGAGGTCGTACGTGCGATTGGAGCGGTCCCAGCGCTCGAGCTGGGCGAGCTCCCAGACCTTGGCGATCGTGATCAGCTCCTTGGCGCCGGGCGCGGCGGCGACGAAGTACTGGAAGGCCGACGAGCGCGCCAGGACGCGTAGCCCGACGCCGCCGATCTGCTTGCCCAGCCACTCCTCGAGCGCCCGCTGCGGGTCGATTGTGATGGCCCACAGGTTGTCGGTGAGCTGCACCTCGGTCTCCGGGACGACGCCCTCGCGGCGGAACGCGCGCGAGACGCGATCCTGCTCGGCGACCTCGCAGACGATGGTCCGGCGCCCCGCCTGGGCGGCCGCGACGCCGAGCGCCGCTGCCACGGTCGTTTTGCCGACGCCTCCCTTTCCGGTCACATAAAGGAGCCGCCTGTCACGCAGAAGTGCTTCCATCGTGTGGGGCAAGGATGACAATGGATCCCGCCATAACCGCCGCATACGACGCCTGCCGGCGTCTGCAGCGCCGTCACGACCCCACGTATTACTGGGCCACCCGCCGCCTACCCGCCGAGGTCAGGCCCGCCACCCACGCCCTGTACGGCTACGTGCGGACCGCCGACGAGATCGTCGACGGCCCGAACCGCCCCGCGACCGCCGAGGCCCGCCGCGCGGCGCTCGACGCCTGGGAGCACGAGCTCGAGCGAGGCCGCGCCGGCGAAGCGTCGCACCCGGTGGTCGGCGCCCTCGTCGACGCCGGCGAGCGCCACGGACTGCCGCTCGACGAGCTCGGCCCGTACATGCGGTCGATGCGGGTCGACTGCGGCCCGGTGCGGATCACCAGCATCGACGAGCTCGACATCTACATGGACGGGTCGGCCGGGTCGGTCGGGCGGATCATGGCCCCGCTGCTCGCCGTGCCGGAGCGCTTCCACGCCGACTTCGGCCGGCTCGGGCAGGCGTTCCAGCTCGCCAACTTCATCCGCGACGTCGGCGAGGACTGGGAGATGGACCGGATCTACCTCCCCGGCGTCGACGAGGCCGACCTCGGCGGCGCCACGCCGCGGTTGCACGAGGTGGTCGTCCGGCAGGTCGCGCGGGCACGGGCGCTGTTCGCGACCGCCGAGCCCGCCGTGGCCGCGGCGCCCGCGTCCGTGCGGTCGGGCATCCGGCTGGCGTGCGCGGCGTACCTGCGGATCCTCGACCGCACCGACGCAGCGGGCGGCGACGTGCTCGGCCGGCGTGTCGGCGTGCGCATGCGCGACTGGCCGGCGATCGCCGCGGCGGTCCGCCGATGACCCGCCGCGCCACGCTCCGCGGCGACGACCGCACGCCGCTCGACACGCGCGCCGACGTGGTGATCTGCGGCGCGAGCTTCGCCGGGCTCGCGGTCGCGCGCGAGCTCGCCGGCACGGGTGCCGACGTGCTCGTCCTCGATCGCTACGAGATCGGCGAGCGTGCGACCTCCGCGTGTGCGGCGCCGACGCCGTGGCTGCACAGGATGGGCGTCGAGCGCTCGATCCGCCAGGAGCTCGAGTGCATGAGCTTCCACACCCCGCACGGGTCGACGCGGTTCCGGTTGCCGTGGAGCTGGTCGAGCTTCGACTACCGCGAGCTGTGCGCCGCGCTGTGGGAGCAGGCCGATGCGCGCTTCGAGATCGCGACCGTCCGCGATCGGGTGGGAGAGGTGGTGCGAACCGACCGCGGGGACGTGACGGCGCCGCTGATCGTCGACGCGCTCGGCTGGCGCCGGGTGCTGGCGCCCGGGGCGAACATCCAGCCGCCCGAGGCGAGGATCTCCCGCGGTCTGGAGGTCCACCCGCACGATCCGCGCGGCCAGGATCTCGACATCTGGATCGACCGCTCCGTGGTCCGCTACGGCTACGCCTGGTCGGTGCCCGCGGCTGGGGAGCGGCGCGTCGGCGTCGGCTCCTACGAGCCGCGCCACCACGTCAAGGAGCCCACAAAGGACATGGCGCAGCGACTCGAGACCGACGCCGTGCGCTACCAGGGCAACTGGTTCCCGCACGAGCTGCGCGCGGCGGTGCAAGACGGCGTGTTCTTCGTCGGTGACAGCGCCGGCCACTGCATCCCGCTGTCCGGCGAAGGGATTCGAACCGCGTTCCACTTCGGGATCGCCGCGGGCCGCCAGATCCGGGCGGTCGTCGGAGGTGAGACGCGGCGCGAGGCGGCGCTGGCCGCGTACGGGGACTTCTCCGCCGCGCACGCGCCGTTCTTCCGCCGCGCGCTGGCCCTCCAGCGCGTGATTCCGGCGCTGCCGCCGCGCGCGCTCACGGCGCTGCTGGCGATCATGGGCCGCGAGCGCCCGTGCCGACGGGCCTTCACGTGGTACCTGGATCAGGCGCCTGCGTAGAAGCCGGTCGGCACGCCCGCCTTTGACGGACTCCTAAAATCGCCTGCTCTGATGGAAATCGCCTTCGACGAGCGCGGCCTCGCGCCCTGTGTGATCCAGGACTGGGCGACGGGTGAGGTGCTGACGCTCGCCTACATGAACGCCGAGGCGCTCGCCCGGACGCGCGAGACCGGCGAGCTGCACCTGTGGAGCCGGTCGCGCAACGAGCTCTGGCGCAAGGGCGCGACGTCGGGCAACACGCAGGCGGTGAAGGCGCTGCGCTTCGACTGCGACCTCGACGCCGTACTGGCGCTGGTGGAGCCCGCCGGGCCGGCCTGCCACACCGGTGAGCGCACCTGCTTCCACACCGGCGACCTGGCGCCGATGCCGCACGAGGTACTTCCCGGCCTCGAGCGGACCATCGCCGCGAGGGCGGCGGAGATGCCTGAAGGGTCGTACACCGCCGCGCTCCTGAGCGACGCGGCGATGGTGGGCGAGAAGGTCCAGGAGGAGGCCGAGGAGGTGGCCCGCGCCGCGCGCGAGGAGAGCGACGAGCGGGTCGCCGAGGAGGCCGCCGACGTCCTCTACCACCTCGCCGTGCTGCTGCGCTCGCGCGGCCTCAGCCTTGCCGACGCCGAGGAGGTCCTCGTTGCCCGGCGTCGCTGAGAGCACCCACAACCTCGTCCCGGTCTGCGAGACGTTCATCGAGGACTGCGAGACACCGGTCTCCGCGTTCCTGAAGCTGCGTGGCTCGGGCCCGGCGTTCCTGCTCGAGTCGGCCGAGCAGGGGCAGCGCGTCGGCCGCTGGTCGTTCATCGGCTACAAGCCGCGCCGCGTCATCCGCTGGAACCTCGCCGACGGCGGCGATCCCTACGCGCTGGCGGCGGCCGAGATCGCGCAGTTCCGCCAGGCGCCGGTCGAGGAGCCGATCCCGTTCACCGGCGGCGCCGTCGGCTTCTTCGGCTACGACTGCGTGCGCGCGGTCGAGCGGCTGCCGGACATCAACCCCGACCCGGTCGGGCTGCCGGACATGGCGCTGATGCTGTCCGACGTGATCGTCGCGTTCGACCACCTCAAGCACACGGTCACGATCCTCGCCAATGCCTACGTCGACGAGGACGAGGCCGCCCACGAGCGCGCGCGGCAGGCGATCCGCGAGGTCCGCGAGCGGCTCGCCGGCCCGCTGCCGCGGCAGGTCGCCGCGGCGCGCCCGGAGCCGCAGTTCGAGTCCAACATGCCGCGCGAGACGTTCGAGGCGATGGTCGCCCGCATCGTCGAGTACGTGCACGCCGGCGACGCCTTCCAGGTCGTCCCGAGCCAGCGCTGGTCGGCCGAGGCGGGAGTCGAGCCGTTCTCGATCTACCGCGGCCTGCGCGCGGTCAACCCGTCGCCGTACATGTACTTCCTCGACTTCGAGGACTTCCAGCTCGTGGGCGCCTCTCCGGAGCCGCTGCTGACCGTGAACGCAAGGAATGTCAGCACGCGCCCGATCGCCGGCACCCGCCCCCGCGGCGCGACCGTCGACGAGGACAAGGCGATCGCCGAGGAGCTGCTCGCCGACGAGAAGGAGCGAGCCGAGCACGTGATGCTGGTCGACCTCGGCCGCAACGACCTCGGCCGCGTGTGCGAGTTCGGCTCGGTCCACGTCGAGTCGTTCATGGGCGTGGAGACCTACTCGCACGTGATCCACATCGTCTCCAGCGTCGCGGGGACGCTGAGAGAGGACGTGGGCGCGGTCGACGCGCTGCGCTCGGTGCTCCCGGCCGGCACGCTGAGCGGCGCCCCGAAGGTGCGCGCGATGGAGATCATCGACGAGCTCGAGCCGGTCAAGCGCGGCGCCTACGGCGGCGCCGTCGGCTGGCTGTCCTACACCGGCGAGCTCGACACCTGCATCTGCATCCGCACCGTGGTGGTCAAGGACGGCGTCGCGTACGTGCAGGCCGGCGGCGGCACCGTCGCCGACGCCAAGCCGGCCTATGAGTACGAGGAGTCGCGTGCGAAGGCGCGCGGGGTCGTGCGGGCGATCGAGCTCGCGGCGGGTCAGGAGGCCTGGCCTTGAAATTCGCCAACGCGGTGAAATTCGCCAACGCGAATTCCATTGCCAGTTCGCTTCGCGGAAGTCGCGTTGAGGTGGTCACTTGAGGGTTTTGATCGTCGACAACTACGACTCGTTCACCTACAACCTCGTGCAGTACCTCGGCGAGCTCGGAGCCGACCCGGTGACGATCCGCAACGACGCCGCTCCGGTCGACGAGCTGCTCGGCCAGCCGTACGACCGCGTCGTCGTCTCGCCCGGCCCGTGCACGCCGAACGAGGCCGGGATGTCGGTCGAGGTGATGCGCCGCTTCCCGGAGGCCGGGATCCCGACGCTCGGCGTCTGCCTCGGCCATCAGTCGCTCGTGCAGGCGTTCGGCGGCAAGGTCGTCCGGCACGTGCCCGTGCATGGGAAGTCGACCGAGATCGAGCACGACGGCGAGGGCATCTTCGCGGGCCTGCCGAGCCCGCTGACCGTCGGCCGCTATCACTCCCTCGTCGCCGACCCGGAGCTGCCGGCCAGCCTCGTCGTCACCGCCCGCGGCGGCGGCGTCGTGATGGCGGTGCGCCACCGCGATCTGCCGGCGCTCGGCGTGCAGTTCCACCCCGAGTCCGTCCTGACCCCCGACGGCAAGCGTCTGCTGGAGAACTTCCTTGGGCAACGAGATCCTGACTGAGGCGATCGAGGCGCTGGCCTCGCGGCGGGACCTGAGCGCCGACCAGGCGGCAGCGGTCCTGGCCGAGATCATGGAAGGCAACGCCTCGGAGGTGCAGACCGCGGCGGTGCTGATCGCGCTGCGCACGAAGGGGGAGACCGTCGACGAGCTGGTGGGCCTGGCCACGACGATGCGCCGGCTCGCCAAGCCGGTGCGTACCAGCCGCGAGGACCTGATCGACACTGCCGGTACGGGCGGCGGTCGCCCGACGTTCAACGTCTCCACGACGGCGGCGCTGATCGCCGCCGGCGCCGGTTGCGCGGTCGCCAAGCACGGCAACCGCTCGGCCACCGGCCTGTCGGGCTCCGCCGATCTGCTCGAGGCGCTCGGCGTCCGCATCGACCTCGAGCCGGAGGCGGTCGCCCGCTGCATCGAGCAAGCCGGGTTCGGCTTCATGTTCGCGCCCGCCCACCACGGCGCCACGCGGTTCGTCGTCCCTGTGCGCAAGGAGCTCGCGGTGCGCACGATCTTCAACTTCCTCGGCCCGCTCACCAACCCCGCCGGCGCCGCCCGGCAGGTCATCGGGGTGTCGGATGCGGCGTTCCTGGACACAATCGCAGGAGCGCTGGCACGGCTTGGTGCCGTGAAGGCATTGGTAGTGTCCAGCGCCGACGGTCTGGACGAGATGAGCACCTCGGGTACAACGCGCGTCGTGGAGGTCGACGGGCCGGATGTTCACTCCTTCGAGGTGTCCCCAGAGGACGTCGGGCTGATGCGTGCCCGCCCGGAGGAGCTGGCCGGCGGCACACCCGATCGCAATGCCGACACCACGCGGCGGATCTTCGACGGCGAAACCGGCCCGCAGCGCGACCTCGCGGTCCTCAACGCGGGCGCGGCGATCTACGTCGCGGGCCGCGTCGATTCGCTCGAGGAGGGCGTGCGCGCCGCCGAGGCCGCGATCGACGACGGCCGCGCCGCGGCGACGCTCGAGCGCCTGGTCGACATGACCCGAGAGCTGGCGCCCGCACCGGACGACTCACGCGGCCTCCGCCGTTCGGCGAGCCCGGGCGGCGAGCGGAGGTCCGCGTGAGCGTTCTGGACCGGATCGTCGAGGACACGCGCGACGAGGTCGTGCGGCGGCGCGAGCACATACCGCTGTCGCGGCTGGAGGCGGCGATCGCCGAGCGCCCCGAGGGGAGGCCGTTCTCGGAGGCGCTGCTGCGGCCCGGCGTCTCGCTGATCGCCGAGCACAAGCGGCGCTCGCCGTCGGCGGGCGCGATCCGCGAGGACGCGACGGTCGATCAGATCGTCCTCGCCTACCAGCGCGGGGGCGCGGCCGCGCTGTCGATCCTCACCGAGCCGTTCCACTTCGGCGGCTCGCTCGACGACCTGCTCGCCGCGAAGGCCGTGTCCGAGCTGCCGGTGCTGCGCAAGGACTTCATCGTCGACCCGTACCAGCTGTACGAGTCGGCCGCCGCGGGCGCCGACGCGATCCTGCTGATCGTCGCCGCGCTCGAGCCGGACGCCCTCTACGAGCTGCTGCAGGAGGCGCGCGGGCTCGACCTCGACGCGCTCGTGGAGATCCACGACGAGCGCGAGCTCGAGATCGCGCTCGACGTCGAGGCCGACGTCCTCGGCATCAACAACCGCGACCTCGGCGACTTCTCGGTCGACATCGAGCGGACGTTCGACCTGCTCGCCGACATCCCCGCGGGCAAGACCGTGGTGTCGGAGTCGGGCTTCACCACGCGCGACCAGCTGGACGAGCTCGATCGCGTCGGCGTCGACGCCGTCCTGATCGGCGAGACGCTCATGCGCGCGCCCGATGTCGAGGACGCGACGCGGCGTCTGAGCGGCGGTGCGAACGCTGTTTAGCCGCGACTAACGGTCCGCGGGCACGCTTGTCTGGTCAATGCGGACCCGGCAAGTCGCAGTACCGCTCGTTGCTGCCGTCATCGGCGGCGCCATCACGGCTGCCGCGATGCTGGCCGGCGGCACCACCTCGTCCGGCGTGACGCGCCAGGGACTGCTCGCCTCCTCGAGCCCGCGCGAGGCCCTGACCACCGGCGAGATCTTCGATCGCGCCGCGCCGAGCGTCGTCTACATCCGGGCGCGCAGCGTCCAGCCCGGCGGGGAAGCGTTCCAGGCCACGACGGGGAACGACCTGGCGCTGTCGACCGGCTCGGGCTTCGTGCTCGACAACGACGGCCGGTTGCTCACGAACGCGCATACGATCAACGGCGTCACCGACGTGCATGTCACGTTCACAGACGGCCAGACGAGGCCCGCACACGTCGTCGGGAAGGACGAGCAGACCGACCTCGCGGTGATCGCCGTCAACCCGGACGGGCTCGACCTGCACCCGCTCGAGCTCGGCGACTCCAACGCCGTCCGCGCCGGCGATCCGGTCGTAGCGGTCGGCAACCCGAACGGCATCGAGGCAGGGGCGGGGACGGGCCGGATCGCGGCGGCCGACCAGCAGATCGAGGCGCCCGGCGGGTACATGATCAGCGGGGTGTTCGCCACCGACGCGGTGATCCAGCCGGCCTCGTCCGGCGGCCCGCTGCTCGGTGCCGACGGCCGCGTCGTCGGCGTCACGTCGCACATGGACGGAACGAGCGCGTTCGCCGTCCCGGTCAACGTCGCCCGCTCGGTGGTCGACCAGCTCGAGAGCGCCGGGCGTGTCGTCCGTGCCTACATCGGGATGCGGGGCACGAGCACCTCGGGCGGCGTTGAGGTGACCGCCGTACACCCGGACGGTCCGGCCGATCGCGCCGGGATCCAGGTCGGCGACATGATCGAGGCGATCGACGGCCGGCCGGCGAAGTCGTTCGCGGAGCTGATGCTCGATGTCGACGGCCATTCGCCCGGCGACACGATGCAGCTGTCGGTGCTGCGCAACGAGGCGCCCGGTGAAGTGACGGTGACGCTCGATCAGCGCCCCGCCACGATGCCCGCTGGATAGCGCCCTAGGATGAGTGGGCCTATGGCCCACGTGAAGATCTGCGGTATCACCCGGCACGAAGATGCCGAGCATGCGGCCGCGCTCGGCGCCTGGGCGGTCGGCTTCAACTTCTGGTCCGGCTCCAAGCGCCGCTGCGACGAGGCGGTCGCGGCGGGGATCGCCCGGGCGCTGCGGCGCCAGGTCGAGCCGGTCGGGGTGTTCGTGAACCCGACGCTCGACGAGGTCGTGCGGGTCGCCGAAGGCGTCGGCCTCACGTACGTCCAGCTGCACGGCGACGAAGGGCCGGCGTTCTGCGCCGCGGTCTTCCAGCGCACCGGCGCGCGCGTGATCAAGGCGCTGCGGATCGGCTCCGGCGCCGACATCCGCGATGCCGAGCGCTACCACACCGACTTCCACCTGCTCGATGCCGCCGCCGGCGACGCCTACGGCGGGACCGGCCGCACGTGGGACTGGGCGCTGGCCGTACAGCGGCACTCGCGTGTGCCGGTGATCCTGTCCGGCGGGCTGAATCCCGAGAACGTCGCCGAGGGCATCGCCGCGGTGCATCCGTGGGGCGTGGACGTCGCGTCCGGCGTCGAATCCGAGCCCGGGATCAAGGATCCCGCCAAGGTCGAGGCGTTCATCGCCGCGGCAAGCTCGCCTGGCGGCTCGCGTGCCGGGGCAAGCTCGCCTGACGGCTCGCGTGCCGGGGCAAGCTCGCCTGACGGCTCGCGTGCCCTTGCGAGTTCGCTTCGCGAACATCGCGATGGGGCGACTGGATGAGCGTGATCGAGCATCGCTTCGGGCCGTACGGCGGCCAGTACGTCCCCGAGACGCTGATGCCGGCGCTGGCCGAGCTCGAGGCGGCGTGGATCGACGCTCGCGACGACGAGGGCTTCCAGGCCGAGCTGGGTGGGCTGCTGCGCGACTTCGCGGGCCGTCCCACGCCGCTGTACTTCGCCGCGCGGCTCTCGGAGGCGGCCGGGCACCCGGTGTATCTCAAGCGCGAGGACCTGCTTCACACCGGCGCCCACAAGATCAACAACGCGCTCGGCCAGTGCCTGCTCGCCAAGCGAATGGGCAAGACACGCATCATCGCCGAGACGGGCGCGGGCCAGCACGGCGTCGCGACCGCGACCGCGTGCGCGCTGCTCGGCGTCGAGTGCGTCGTCTACATGGGCACCGAGGACATGCGCCGCCAGCGCCCCAACGTGCAGCGCATGGGCCTGCTGGGCGCGACCGTGTCGCCCGTCGACGCCGGCGCCCGCACGCTCAAGGAGGCCGTCTCGGCCGCGATCCGGGACTGGGTCGCGAACGTGGGCGACACGCACTACGTGATCGGCTCGTGCGTCGGCCCGGCACCGTTCCCGGCGCTGGTGCGCGACCTGCAACGGGTGATCGGCGACGAGGCGCGCGCTCAGATCCTCGAGCGCGCCGGCCGGCTGCCCGACCGCGTCATCGCCTGCGTCGGCGGCGGCTCGAACGCGATCGGCACGTTCATCCCGTTCGTCGACGACGCGGACGTGGCGCTCGTGGGCGTGGAAGCCGCCGGCGACGGGATCGACACCGGCCGCCACGGCGCGCCGCTGACGATCGGCGGACGCGGCGGCGTGCTGCACGGCGCCTACTCGGCGATCATGCAGGACGAGGACGGCCAGATCCTCGAGGCGCACTCGATCTCGGCCGGGCTCGACTACCCGGGCACCGGGCCTGAGCACGCGTACCTGCGCGACACCGGCCGCGCGGTCTACGAGGCGGTGACCGACGACGAGGCGCTCGTCGCGCTCCAGCGGGTCGCCGAGCTCGAGGGGATCATCCCGGCGCTGGAGTCCTCGCACGCGGTGGCGTGGGTGCTCCGCGCCGAAGCCGGTCCGGACACGCTCGACCTGGTCTGCCTCTCCGGCCGCGGGGACAAGGACCTCGCGGAGGTGCTTCCGAAGCTTGGTATCGGGGACTGACTCGATCGCGGCCGCCTTCGCGGCGACGAACGGCCGCGCGGCGCTGATGCCGTACCTGATGGGCGGCTTCCCGAGCCTCGACGCGTCGGCGGCGATCGGCGAAGCGTGCGCGGACGGCGGGGCCGACCTGGTGGAGCTCGGCGTCCCGTTCTCGGACCCGCTGGCCGACGGCCCGGTGATCCACGCCGCCGGGACGAGAGCGCTGGCCGCGGGCGCCACGTTGCACGGCGTGCTCGGCGTCGCCAAGCGCGTCTCCGAGCGCCTGCCGGTGGTGCTGATGTGTTACGTGAACCCGATCCTGGCCCGCGGCCTCGAGCGCTTCGCCGACGAGGCGGCGACCGCGGGTGTGAGCGGGCTGATCGTGCCCGACCTCTCGCACGAGGAGAGCGGCCCGATCCGTGAGGCCTGCGACGCCGTCGGCCTCGCCCTCGTGCCGCTGATTGCGCCGACCACGCCGGAGGACCGGATGGCCACGATCGTCGGCCGGGCGCGTGGGTTCGTCTACACGGTGTCGGTCACCGGCACGACCGGCGAGCGCACCGGCGTCGACGGCTCGCTCGCGTCGGTGATCGCCAGCGCGAAGGCCCACAGCCCTGTCCCCGTCGCGGTCGGGTTCGGCATCTCCACCCCGGAGCAGGCGGCCGCGGCCGCCGCCGCCGGAGCGGACGGCGTGATCGTCGGCTCGCGGCTCGTGCGCGCCGCCGGCGAGGCCGCCGATGCCGGGGGCGATCCCGCCGCAGCCGTGGCCGGGGTGGTCACGGCGCTTGCCGCCGCCCTCCACCGATAGGCTTCAGCCGGTCAATGGGCGTACTCCTGACCCTCATCGCCGGGCTCGTCATCTGGATCGTTCTGTGGGCGATCGGCGCGAAATCGCTCGACGCGTTCCTGATCACGCTGCTGATGCTCGTCGTCGCCGCCGCGGTGCGGCTCGTGGTCCCGTATCTCCCGGGTAACCGCCGGGAATCCTGACCACCGCCGCGCACCCACCGGTTCGCCGAGAACACGCAATTCGCCGTTCTTCGTGGCACTCTGTTGGTCGGCCGGAACGGGCGTGCGTAGAATCGCCGCCCAAATCAAACCCTTTATGAGGAGGGGTTCCTTGAATTCACGCTGGTTGGCAGCGACAGGCTGCCTCATCGGCGCGCTCGCCCTGGGCGTCACCGCCTGCGGCGGCGACGACAGCAGCAGCTCTGACAGCAGCAGCGGCAGCGGCGGCGGCGGCAAGACCGTCGACGTCTATTCGTCCCTCCCGCTGCAGGGGGCCTCGCGCCCGCAGACGACGGCCCTGGTCAACGGTATGAAGCTTGCGCTCGAGCAGGCCGGCGGCAAGGCCGGTGACTACACCGTCAAGTACACATCGCTCGACGACTCGACTGCACAGGCCGGCTCGTGGACGCCTGAGGCCACTCAGGCGAACGCCCGCAAGGCGGCGCAGGACGACAACGTCGGCGTTTATCTCGGCGAGTTCAACTCGGGCGCGTCTGCCGTCTCGATCCCGATTCTCAACGAGGCCGGGGTTCCGCAGATCAGCCCGGCGAACACCGCGGTTGGTCTGACTTCGGACGAACCGGGCTCCAACCCGGGCGAGCCGGACAAGTACTACCCGGCGGGCACGCGAACCTACGCGCGCATCGTCCCGAAGGACACGATCCAGGGCGCCGCGCTCGCAACGCTCATGAAGCAGGACGGCTGCACGAAGATCTTCATGACCAACGACAAGGAGGTCTACGGCGCCGGCCTCGCCAAGAACATCGAGCTCGCGGCCAAGCCGCAGGGCCTGAACATCATCGCGAACGAGGCGATGGACAAGAACGCTCCGAACTACCGCTCGCTGGCCTCCAAGGCCAAGGGCGAAGGGGCCGACTGCTTCGTCTACTCGGGCATCACCGCGAACAACGCGGTCCAGCTCTACAAGGACTTCTCGGCCGCTCTGCCGGACGCGAAGCTCTACGGGCCGGACGGCGTCGCCGAGTCCGGCTTCTCCGATCCGAAGAACGGCGGCATCCCCGCCGACGTCGCCTCGAAGGTCAAGGTGACGGTCGCGACCCTGTCGCCGGATCAGTATCCGCCGGAGGGCCAGGACTTCTTCAAGCAGTACACGCAGAAGTACGGCGAGAAGAACCCTGACCCGTACGCCATCTACGGCTACGAGGCCATGCGGCTCGCCCTCGACGCGATCCAGCGCTCGGGGACCGGCAGCAAGGAGGACATCGTCAAGGCGCTGTTCGACACGAAGGATCGCTCCTCCGTGCTCGGTACGTACTCGATCGACGAGAACGGCGACACGACGCTGACCGACTACGGCGTGTACTCGATCGCCGACGGCGCGCTGAAGTTCGACTCGACGATCAAGGCCCAGCCGGCCAGCTGATCGCCGTGTGACGGTTCTGCTGCCGGGGGTGGGAAGAATCTCCCGCCCCCGGCGGCCCGTTTCTGGAAGAGTCCACAAAACATGGAAGCCGCAAGCGTTCCCGCAACGCGCTCAACCGCTCGGGGTCAAGCGGTTCGGGATTTCATCTCGAAGTACGGGTTGATCGTCGTCCTGCTGGCGATGCCGGTCTACTACGCGATCGCCGACCTCACGAGCGACACCGACAACCTCTCGCGCATCGGCAACAACCTCGTCGATGGCATCTCCAACGGCGCCATCTGGGCGCTGGTCGCGATCGGCTACACCCTCGTCTACGGCATCGTCGAGCTGATCAACTTCGCCCACGGCGAGGTGTTCATGATCGGCTCGTTCATCGCGGCCGGCTTCTTCACGACGATCGGGCTCACGCAGAGCACCGGGACGGGGCTGCTCGTCCTCGGCCTCCTGATCACGCTTCCGGTCGCCATGTTCGGCTCCGGGATACTGAACACGATGATCGAGCGCGTCGCGTATCGACCGCTCAGGTCAGCACCCAAACTTGCGCCGCTGATCACCGCGGTCGGCTTCTCCTTCATCCTGCAGAACATCGGCCTGCTCTGGCGCGGCGGCTCGCAGCAGGGCATCCCGGACCTGATCCGGTCGCAGCACCAGCTCTTCTCCATCGGCGGCGTGAACATCACCAACGGGGATGTGCTCGCCGTGGGTGTGACGATCCCGCTGCTGATCGTGATGACGACGTTCATCGGCCAGAGCCGCCTTGGCAAGGCGATGCGCGCCACCGCGCAGGATCCCGAGGCCGCGCGGCTGATGGGCATCAACGTCGACACGACGATCTCGCTGACGTTCCTGATCGGCGGGATGCTGGCCGGCGCCGCCGGCCTCATCTACGCGCTGTACCAGACGACGATCTGGTACTTCCAAGGCTTCACGGCCGGCCTGGTCGCGTTCACGGCGGCCGTCATGGGCGGCATCGGCAACATCCGGGGCGCCGTGCTCGGCGGCTTCATCATCGGCTTCATCCAGCAGCTGTCGGACAACCGCATCGGCGCCGAGTGGACGCCGGCGGTCGTGTTCGTCTACCTGATCCTGATCATGGTCTTCAAGCCGTCCGGCCTGCTGGGCGAGGAGACGAGGGAGGCGGGATGAGCACCACCGCCGCCACCGAGCCCGAGAAGGGCGCCGCTCCACCAGGCGAGAAGCGCGGCTTCACCGTCCCGGAGGGGGCCGAGAAGGCGTTCATCCCGGTGTTCATCCTCATCGCCGCCGCGCTGCCGCTGGTGCTCGATTCCGGCGGCACGCTGATGGGCAACGCGACGCTGGCGCTCGCCTACGTCGTGATGGCGCTCGGGCTGAACATCATCGTCGGCTTCGCCGGCCTGCTCGACCTCGGGTACGTCGCGTTCTTCGCGATCGGCGCGTACACGATGGGCTGGCTGGGCTCGGGCTTCTTCGATGAGGTCAAGCACCAGACCGGCATCCACATCGGCGTCAGCGGGTTCGCGGCGAGCCTGCCGGGCATCCACCTCAACTTCTTCCTGGTCCTCGTCGCCGCGGTGATCTTCACCACGATCGCCGGCATGATCATCGGCCTGCCGACGCTGCGCCTGCGCGGCGATTACATCGCGATCGTGACGCTGGCGTTCGGCGAGATCATCGGCCGGATCGCCGTCAACGGCGACGAGATCAAGCTCTCGAAGGTGCCGCTGCTCGGCGGCCTGTTCAAGAGCGCATTCGGCCCGGACCAGACGTTCACCGCGGGAAGGCAGGGCATCACGCCGGTGGACAAGATAGACGTCCCATTCGTCGACCCGTTCACGTCGCTGAACCTCAGACCCTGGTACTACGTCGCGCTGTTCCTGGTCCTGGTCGTGCTGTTCGTGAACTTCCGCCTGCGCGACTCGCGGCTCGGCCGCGCCTGGATCGCGCTGCGCGAGGACGAGGTCGCCGCCGTCTCGATGGGCGTGCCGTCAGTGAAGACGAAGCTGCTCGCCTACGGTACCGGCGCCGCGTTCGGCGGCATGGCGGGCGCCTACCTCGGGTCGTACCTGAACACGGTCAACGCGGATCAGTTCCAGTTCTACTTCTCGATCCTCGTGCTCGGCATGGTCATCCTCGGTGGCCTCGGCTCGATCTGGGGCGTGGTCCTTGGTGCGATTGTCCTGTCGTTCATCAACAACTACTTCATTCCGGACGTCTTCAACGACCTGCCGGCGAAGGTGGGCCTCGACTTCGACATGACGCAGATCACGTTTGCGATCTACGGCTTCCTGCTGGTGATCATGATGATCCTGCGGCCACAGGGCCTGCTGCCAGAACGAAGGCGCGCCGAGGAGATGACCCACGGCGACGAGGTCTCCGAAGACTCCCTCTACACGGCACGCGCATGAGCGAAACCGACGGCAACCTCATCCTCAACGCCCAGGGCATCACGAAGCAGTTCGGCGGCCTTACCGCCGTGAGCGACGTGACGTTCCAGGTGCCCGATCGCTCGATCGTCTCGATCATCGGCCCCAACGGGGCTGGGAAGACGACGTTCTTCAACATGCTGACCGGCTTCTACAAGCCGACGCTCGGCCGGATCGAGTTCAACAGCCGCAACGTCACCGGCGGACGGCCCGACGTGATCATGAAGCTGGGCATGGCGCGGACGTTCCAGAACATCCGCCTGTTCGCGACGATGACCGGGGTCGAGAACTGCATGGTCGGCCAGAACTCGCGCATGAAGGCCGGGCTGTTCGGCTCGATCTTCCGCACGCCCGGCGTGCGCAAGGAGGAGGCGCGCGTCGATGCGAAGGCGCGCGAAGAGCTCTCCTACGTGGGCGTGGCCAAGCGCCACCACGACTGGCTCGCGATCAACCTCGCGTACGGCGACCAGCGGCGAGTCGAGATCGCACGCGCCCTGGCCTCGGACCCGAAGGTGCTCTTGCTCGACGAGCCGACGGCCGGCATGAACCCGCAGGAGTCGGACGAGCTCACGAAGTTCATGCACAAGGTGCGCGACGAGCGCGGCATCACGATCGTGCTGATCGAGCACGACATGAAGGTCGTCATGGGCGTCTCCGAGCACATCACGGTGCTCGACCACGGCGAGAAGATCGCCGAGGGCAAGCCCGCCGAGGTGCGCACCAATCCGCGCGTCATCGAGGCCTACCTGGGCAAGGCCGCGTCCGAAGGTGGGGAGGGCTAGCGATGGCGTTCCTGGAAGTCGAAGACATCCGCACCTACTACGGGAACATCCAGGCGCTGAAGGGCATCTCGCTGAAGGTCGAAGAGGGCGAGTGCGTCACGCTGATCGGCTCCAACGGCGCCGGCAAGTCGACGACGCTGCGCTCGATCTCCGGCCTGACCCCGCCGCGAAACGGCTCGATCAAGCTCGGCGGCCAGGAGATCTCCCTGCTGCCGGCGCAGGAGATCGTCCGCCTGGGAATCTGCCAGTCGCCCGAAGGGCGGCGCTGCTTCCCGCGCATGACCGTGCGCGAGAACCTCGAGCTCGGCGCGTTCCTGCGCCGTGACAGCAGCGGCATCCGCGAGGACCTCGACCGCATCTTCGACCTGTTCCCGCGGCTCAAGGAGCGCGAGGTGCAGAAGGCGGGCACGATGTCCGGCGGCGAGCAGCAGATGCTCGCGATCGGGCGCGCGCTGATGGGCCAGCCCAAGCTGCTGCTGCTCGACGAGCCGTCGATGGGCATCGCCCCGATCCTCGTCGAGCGCATCTACGAGACGATCGCCGAGATCAACAAGCAGGGCATGACGATCCTGCTCGTCGAGCAGAACGCGAACTTCGCGCTCGACGTCTCCAAGCGTGGCTACGTGCTCGAGACCGGCAAAGTCGTGATGAGCGACGAATCGGCGTCGTTGCGCACCAACCCCGAAGTGCAGAAGGCCTACCTCGGAACATGATCACTTTCGCTCTCATGGGCGCCGCGGCGCTGTGGCTGCTCTACCTGTGGCTGGTGGCGGCGATCCTGGCCTCGTACCTGTCCGAGCGCAAGGGCTACGGCGAGAAGCCGGGGCTGGCGTTCGGCCTGCTGTTCTCGGTGATCGGCACCATCATCTGGCTCGTGTGGCCGGCGAAGCCGGACTCGAAGTGGAAGAAGATCGGTGCGTTCGGCCGCGGCAAGGACGACCAGGCGGCGACTCAGCGCCAGGCGTAGGGGCGGTGCGGGACCGCGGCTGAGGCCGCGGCGCAGCGCGGCAGCATGTAGCCCGAGCCACGGGCGTGCTCGCAAGCGCGCGGCACCGTCAGAGAGGCGAGCTGCGTCCCGCTGACGACACGCACGGCCTGACCCATGTTCGCGGGGGTCAGGGCCGCGAACGCCAGCGCGCCGATCACGCCGGCCAGCGCGATCCGCAGGCGTCGCTCGGTGCGCGCGCGGCGTGCCGCGAGCGTGCCCTCGGCGGCGCGGGCGAGCTGGTCGCCGAGCCGGTCGAGGTCGGGCGGTAGGGACGCCATGGCGTCCATACATGCCTTCAGGCGCGGTGGCGTGTCAGGGGCCGCCGCCGCAGGCGCGCGGAACCGGTGCCTTGATCGTGCGGTCGAAGGCGAGTTCTCCAGGCCTGCCGCTGAATTTGCAGAAGGTGTACTTCCCGGCCGGGAAGTTCACGAGCGCGCGGTAGGGATAGCCGATGCTGCTCGGGTTGTTGAGCTGGGTGCGCGGTGCGTCGACGGTGACCGCCAGGCAGGAGTAGCGACCGGTCGCGCTCGACAGGTCAGTCGCCGGATCCTCGCCATGAACGCCGCGCGGGTAGCGCTCGCACTCGACCCGCTTGACGGCGTGGGCGAACTCGCCGCTGCGGACCCGCGCTTCGGCGTCCTTGTGGACGGCGGCCGCGAGGTCGGCGGCGAGCGCCTGGCGGGCAGCGATCTCGGCGCCGCCCCCGAGCCCGTGCGACGGCGTGCCGCGGCCCTCGACCAGGCGCTGCTCGGCCTTCAGCTGCGCGACGAGTACTGCCTCGCGCTGCGCGGCTGCGCGCTGCTCCGCGGCTGCGCGCTCCTCCTTGCTCTCCGTGATGGCGGGGATGATGAAGTACAGCCCGACGGCCACCGCGACGAGCAGCAGGGCGCCGATGATGGCGGCGGCGCGCCGCCCGCGCGGCGACAGCTTGCGCAGGAAGTAGCCCGGAAGCTCGGTCAGCCCGGGGAGCGGCTCGTAGCGATCGCTGCGCGCGTTGTCCGGCACCGACCGGACGTTACCACCGCCCCCCGGGCGGTGGTCAAGTGTCCTGGAGTGCGGAGCGCAGTGCCTCGTCGAGGTCGGGGTGCTTGAACGCGTACCCGAGCTCGAGCGTACGGCGGGGGAGCGCGCGCTGGCCGTCGACCACGAGCTTTGCCATGCCGCCGTACAGCGCGTGGATGACGAACCCGGGGACGGGCGCGATCGCCGGGCGGTGCAGCGCGCGGCCGAGCGCCTTCGAGAACTGGAGGTTGGTGGCGGGCTCGGGCGCCGTGGCGTTGACCGGTCCGGTCCAGCTGTCGTCGTCGAGCGCCCTCAGGTAGATCCCGGCGACGTCCTCGGCGTGGATCCACGGCAGCGGCTGGCGGCCGCCGGCGACCGGGCCGCCGACGCCGAGCCGGAACGGCAGCAGCATCTTCTCCAGCGCGCCGCCGTGGCGGTCGAGCACGATGCCGGTGCGCACTCGCACGACGCGCGTGCCGAACTCCTCGGCTCGCTGCGCCTCGCGCTCCCAGGCGATGCAGATCTGGGCAAGGACGTCGCTGCCCGGCTCGGCGTCCTCGTCGATCGGATCGTGGCGGTTGCCGTAGTAGCCGACCGCGGACGCGCTGATCAGGGTCTTGGGACGGGCGTCGGCGGTACGCATGCCCTCGACGAGGTTGCGCGTGCCGACCTCGCGCGACTCGCGGATGCGCCGCAGCGCGTCATCGTTCCAGCGCTGGGCGATGTCCTCGCTGGCGAGGTGGATCACGGCGTCGCGGCCGCTCAGCGCCTGGGTCGGCGCCGGGCCGCGCATGGGGTCCCATTGCACGCCCTTGTCGGCGCTGCGGCTGAGGATCGTGACGTCGTCGCCGCGCTGGCGCAATGCGTCGGTGATCATTGTGCCGAGGCGCCCCGTGGCGCCCGTCATCGTCACTCTCATGTGTTGGGTACGGCGCCCGGCGGGCTCGGGGTCACTGCCGGATCGCCCCGAACTCCTGCGTGTCGCCGGGCGCGTAGCCGCGTGAGCCGGGGTCGGCGACGGCGGATCCCTCGCGCTTGGCCTGCTCGGCGACGGCGTCGGCGACCGCCTTCGGCACGTCGCGGTTGAACGGCGACGGGATGATGTGGTCCTCGCGCAGCTCGTCGTCGCGCACGACCGCGGCGATGCCGCGCGCGGCCGCCATCTTCATCTCCTCGGTGATCTCGCGCGCCCGGACGTCGAGCGCGCCGCGGAAGATGCCCGGGAAGCAGAGGACGTTGTTGATCTGGTTCGGGTAGTCCGAGCGCCCGGTGGCGATGATCCGCGCGTACGGCTCGGCCTCCTCGGGCGTGACCTCGGGCGTCGGGTTCGCCATCGCGAACACCATCGCGTCATCGGCCATCTTCTGCAGGGCCGCGGCCGGCATCACGCGCGCGCCGGACAGGCCGATGAACAGGTCGGCGCCCTCGATGACGTCGGCGGGCCTGCCCTCCCGGTGCTCCTTGTTGGTGGTCTCGGCGAACCAGCGCTTGATGGCGCTCATCGAGCCGTCCTGGTAGTCCGCCCGGTCGGTCGACAGCGCGCCCTTGGAGTCGCAGCCGATCACGTGCCGCACACCGGCGGCGAGCAGGATCTTCGCGACCGCGATGCCGGCCGCGCCGAGTCCGACGATCAACACGTCGAGGTCCTCGATCTTCTTGCCGGTGAGCTTGATGGCGTTGAGCAGGGCGGCGAGGACGACGACCGCGGTGCCGTGCTGGTCGTCGTGGAAGACCGGGATGTCGAGGCTGGCCTTCAGGCGCTCCTCGATCTCGAAGCAGCGGGGTGCGCTGATGTCCTCGAGGTTGATCCCGCCGAACGTGGGGGCGATCGCCTCGACGGTCGCGACGATCGCGTCCGGGTCCTTCGTGCTGAGGCAGAGAGGGAAGGCGTCGACACCGCCGAACTCCTTGAACAGCATCGCCTTCCCCTCCATGACCGGCATCGCCGCCTCGGGCCCGATGTCCCCCAGCCCGAGGACGGCGCTGCCGTCGGAGACGACGGCGACGGTGTTGCGCTTGATCGTGTACTGGAAGGCCTTGTCGCGGTCGGCGGCGATCGCTTCGCAGACGCGGGCGACGCCGGGCGTGTAGGCCATGCTCAGGTCGTCGCGCGTGCGCAGCGGGTGCTTGTTGTGCTGCTCGATCTTGCCGCCGACGTGCATGAGGAAGGTGCGATCGGTGGCGTCGAGCACCTCCGCGCCCTCGACGGCGTTGACCGCCTCGACGATCGCGTTGGCGTGATCGGTCCCGGCGGCGTCGACCGTCATGTCGCGCAGCGTGTGCTTGTCGTCGATCGCGACCAGGTCGATCGACCCGATCGTCCCGCCCGCCTGCCCGATCGCCGTCGCGACGCGGCCGAGCATCCCCGGCCGGTGATCGATCCGCACTCGCAGGACGAACGAGAACTGTGCGGATGTGGGAAGCGGCACTGCGGTGGCTAGTAGCCGTGCTTGGCGAGGCGCTCGGCCTCGGCCTGGCGCTTGGCCTCGCGCTCCGCGTGGCGCTCGTCCTCGCGGTCTCGGCGCTGCCCGTCGCTGTCGACGTGCACGATGCGCACGGATGAGCGGAACGAGCCGTCGCGACCGTGGGTCTCGAGCTCTTCGCGCTTCGCGGGCCGCCCGCGGTCGCGGTCGTAGCCGCCACCACCGCCGCGGTAGCCGCCGCCACCGCCGCCCCGGCCTCCTCCACCGCCGCCGCCACCGGGACGGTCGGAGCGTCCGCCGCCGCGGCCACGACCGCGTCCACGGCGGTCGTCGTCGCGATTACGCGGGTTGACGATGGCCTTGACGTCGCGCACCGGCGTGGCCGCGAGCCGGACCCACGCCGTGAAGATGGGATCGCCGGGCTTGACCCCGGCGGCCTGCTCGGCGCAGACCGACGACCACTTCATGGTCTCGCCGTCGTCGCGCCGCTTGGGCTGGAGCGCCTCGACGACGGCCTCGGCGCCGCCGACGCGCTCGATCGCGGCGACGAGGCGCGCCTGCGCGCGCGCTGAGCGGGAGGGGGAGGTGGCCGGTGCGGCGGGCTGCTGTGGCTGCGGCGGCGGCGGCGCGGCCTCGGCGGCGGGCTGCTCGCCGGCCTCGCCCTCGGCCGGCGCCTCGGCGACCGGCTCGACTTCCTCGGGCTCCGGCTCGTTGGCCTCGACCGCGGCCTGCTCCTGCTTGCGCAGCTCGCTGAGCTTCGCGAAGAATGTGCGCCGGTGCCGCTCGGCGGCGGTGAGGCGGCGGCGGCGGCGCGGGCGCTGCTGGCCGTCACGCTGCTGCTGGCCGCCGCGCTGCTGCTGCGGGCGCTGACCGTCGCCTGTCTGCGGCGCGCCTTCGGCGGCCGGCGCTGCTGCCTGCGGCGCGCTCTCCGCGGCCGGCGCTGCCGGCTGGTCTGCGGCGGGCGGAGACGGCGCGTCTGCGGCGGGCGCCGGAGACTCGGGTGCGGCGGCCGCCTCTGCGGCGGGCGCGGACGGCGTGTCTGCGACGGGCGCGGGCTCGGCAGGCGTCTCGGCGGCGGGCGCTGCCGGCTGGTCTGCGGCGGGCGCGGGCGCGGCGGGCGCCTCGGCGGCGGGCGCAGACGGCGTGTCTGCGACGGGCGCGGACTCGGCGGCCGGGGCCTCCGGCGGAGCCTCGGCGCTCGGCTGGGACTCCTCGGCCGGCTTCGGCTCGCTGTTGTCGGGGGCTGGCGTGTCGGTCATGCGGCGTGCGCGTCGTGCGGCTCCGGCAAATGGCTACCGAAGTCGCATCGACTCGCCAGCATAGCGGTGCAGGCCGTCCCGGGACGGCGCCCCCAACGTCCGGGAAAACATGGATCGCTGCCGGACCCGCGTCATCTAGCCTTCGAGGGGATGGCGCAAAGCAACGGAGACTCGCCCCGGGAGCTGTTCCTGATCGACGGGAACTCGCTCGCGTACCGGGCATTCTTCGCGCTGCCGGAGTCGATCGCCACCTCCGACGGGCGGCCCACCAACGCGATCTTCGGCTTCGCGTCGATGCTCGTGAAGATCCTCACCGACTACGGCCAGGTGCCGACAGTCGTCGTCTGGGACGCGGGGATGTCGGGCCGCAAGGAGCTCTCCGCCGACTACAAGGCGCAGCGAAGCTCGCGCCCGGATCTGCTCAAGCAGCAGTGGCCGCACCTGCGCCCGCTGGTGGACGCGTTCGGCTACCGGAACATCTCCGTCGAGGGCTTCGAGGCCGACGACGTGATCGCCGCGCTGGTCGAGCAGGCGCGCGAGCGCAACATCCCCGTGATGGTCGTCACCGGCGACCGCGACGCCTACCAGCTGGTCGGTGACGGTGTGCGCATCATGACGACGTCGCGCGGCATCACGGACACCAAGGTCTACGACCGCGAGGGCGTCGTCGAGCGGTACGGCATCCCGCCCGAGCTGATCCCCGACTTCATCGGGCTCAAGGGTGACACCAGCGACAACATCCCCGGCGTCCCCGGCATCGGCGACAAGACCGCTGCGGAGCTGTTGCAGCGCTTCGGCGACCTCGAGGGCGTCCTCGGCCACGTCGACGACATCTCCGGCGCCAAGCGCAAGCAGAATCTGACCGACCACGCCGACGCCGCGCGGCTGTCCAAGCAGCTCGCGACGATGGTGCGCGACGTGCCGATCGACCTCGACCTCGAGGTCGAGTTCACGAAGGTGCCGGACCGCACGAACCTGCGCACGGTGTTCCGCGAGTGGGAGCTGCGCGACCCGCTGCGGCGGCTGGAGGAAGCCCTGTTCGCCGCGGAGGCGGAGGAGATCCCCCGCCCCGAGGCGGCCGAGGCGAAGACGGCCCCGGTCCGGACCGGCCCGGCATCCGGCATCCCGAAGCTCACCGGCGACGAGCTGTACCTGGTCGCCGTTCCGCCCGAGGCGCCGGAGGGCGAGCTGCTCCCGGTTAGCACGAAATGGCGGTTCGGCGCCTACGCGGGCGGCGACTACGCGCTCGCGGGCGAAGTCGACGACCCGGCCGAGCTCGCCGCCGCCGCGGGCGACCGCCCGGTCGTCGCGCACGACGCGAAGGCGCTCGGCGACGTCCCGCAGAACCTCGTGTTCGACACCGAGCTCGCCGCCTATCTGCTCGACCCCGCGCGCCGCGGCTTCCCGCTGGACGAGCTGTGCGAGGAGCGCGGCCTGGCGGTCACGTCCGAGGACGAGCAGGCCACGCGCGCCGTGCTCATCCACGAGCTCGCCGCGCTCCAGCGCCCGACGCTCAACGAGCGCGGCCTGACCGACCTGATGACGGACATCGAGATCCCGCTCGTGCACGTGCTGCGGGAGACCGAGAAGGTCGGCATCAAGCTCGATACCAAGCGCTTGGAGGAGGCGGCGAGCCGCATCCGCGTCGACGCCGAGCAGCTCGAGCGCGATATCTGGGACCTCGCCGGCGAGGAATTCATGATCGGCTCGCCGCAGCAGCTCGCCGAGGTGCTGTTCGTCAAGCTCGGCCTGAGCCGCAAGCGCCGCGGCAAGACCGGCTTCAGCACCGACGCTCGCGTCCTGCAGGCGATCCGCGACGAGCACGAGATCATCCCCAAGATCGAGCGCTGGCGGGAGCTGACGAAGCTCGTCCAGACCTACCTGGAGCCGCTGCCGGCCTGGATCGGCGACGACGGGCGCCTGCACACGACGTTCCTGCAGGTCAACGCGGCGACCGGCCGCCTCGCGAGCATCAACCCGAATCTGCAGAACATCCCGATCCGGACCGAGACCGGCCGCGTGATCCGCTCCTGCTTCGTCGCCGAGCCCGGCAACGTGCTGATCTCGGTCGACTACGAGCAGGTGGAGCTGCGCGTGCTCGCCCACATCGCCAACGAGCAGGTGCTGCGCGACATCTTCCTGCGCGGCGAGGACGTGCATACCGAGACCGCGTCGAAGGTGTTCGAGCTGCCGCCCGAGAAGCTCGACGTCGGCATGCGCTCGAAGGCCAAGATGGTCAACTACGGCATCGTCTACGGCCTCTCCGCGTACGGGCTCGCCGATCGCCTGCAGATCGCGCAGGAGGAGGCGCAGGAGTTCATCGACCGCTACCTCGAGCGCTTCCCGGCAGTCGCCCAGTTCATGAGGGACGCCGTCGAGCAGGCCGAGCAGCACGGCTACGTGAGCACGCTGTTCGGGCGTCGTCGCCAGATCCCCGAGATCCGCGCGCGCAACTGGCAGACCCGCAAGCTCGGTGAACGCCTGGCCGTCAACTCGGTCATCCAGGGCACCGCAGCGGACATCATCAAGGTCGCGATGGTGCGCGCGCACCGCGCGCTCGCCGCCGAGGGCCTCAAGACCCGCCTGATCCTCCAGATCCACGACGAGCTGCTCGCCGAGGGGCCGGAGGAGGAGTCCGCGCAGGCGGCCGCGGTGATCGGACGCGAGATGGTCGCGGCCGCGGATCTGGACCCGCCGCTGGCGGTCGAGCCGGGCATCGGGCCGAACTGGCTCGAGGCCAAGTAGCCGCTCAGCCGGTTCTGAGCGAGACGGCGTAGCGGTCGATCACGCCCTCGTCGCCGAGCCACGGGCGCGTCTGACGCAGCCTGAGCACCCCGCCGTCGCCCGGCTCGATCACGAACACGTGCTGGGAGGTGGCGCCGATGCCGGGTCCGGCATGCTCGTAACGCTCGTTGACGAGCCGGGCGCCGGGTGGCAGCTCCTCGACCTGCCACGTGTAGCCGGTGCCGCCGATCTCCGCGAGCGCGACGACGACACGGTCGCCGGCCGTCACGTCCACCGTGCGCCCCGCGTCCGCTGGGCCGAGGTGATGTTCGGTCACGTTCGGATCATGATCACCACACGCAAGCGAAGGTGGTAGTGATTTGTGACGCGTGCGCCGGCTCCTGCTCCTACTCGGTCTTGCAGTCGCTTCCGGATGCGGCGACGATGGCGGCACCGGCGCGGCCGCAAAGCCGGCAACGATCGAAGGCGTCCCGTGGGCCTTGACGTCCGGCCCGAGCGCGACATTCACGCACGGCACGGTGGCGGGCTCCACGGGCTGCAACCGGTACACGGGCTCGTACACCCTCGACGGCGATGCGCTCGAGATCGGCCGCGTGGCCACCACCCAGATGGCTTGCCCGCCGCCCGAGGACAAGATCGAACGCCAGTACCTGGCGGCGCTCGATCGCGTCGCTGCCTGGCATCGCACCGCTGACGAGCTCGTGCTCTCGGACGCGGACGGAAAGGAGCTCCTCCGGTTCCACGTGCTCTCGATCACGGGCGCTTGGTCGGCGACGGCGTTCCTCCAGCACGACGCCGTCTCCAGCCCGTTGCTGGGAACGCAGGTCACCGCCGACTTCGGCTCTGACGGGAAGCTCACAGGCTCAGCCGGCTGCAACACCTACGAGGCGACGTACACGGCCGACCGCGGCACCATCACGATCGACCAGCCCGCCGCGACCGAGAAGGCGTGCGCCGACCCGCCCGGGATCATGGAGCAGGAGCAGGCCTACCTGTCCGCGCTGCCGCTGGCGGTGAAGTACCGCGTCGAAGGTTCGAAGCTGTCGCTGCTGACCGCTCAGGGCACGTATGTCGCCACGTATCAGCGCGCGCCGTGACCGCGGTCGCCGTCAGGCGCTGCGCGTGATGGCGGGGGACTCCCCGCCCGCGAGCTCCTGAAAGTCCGGCAGCGTCTTCAGCACGTCCTCGGCGCCGGCCGGCGCGTAGATCGCGAGGATCACCATCGGCTCGTAGCTCGTGTTGATCGTCGAGTGGAACGCGCCCTTCGGGATGAACACCGTGTCGCCCGGGCTGACCTTCTGTGTCGCGCTATCGTCGACCATCTGGTCGCCCTCGCCGGCGAGGATGTAGAGGATCTCGTCCGCGTCGGGGTGGTTGTGGCGGTCGTGGCCCTTACCCGGGAGCAGGATCACATGCATCATCGAGACGCCCGTGCCTTCGGTGTTCTCGCCGGCGACGAGTGGTTTGATGACACCCCAGTCGAACGTCCACGTGGGGATCGAGGCGGGGTCGACGAACTTGGACGGCACAAAGACTCCTTAGCTCGACAGCGCCTTGAAGCGCTTCATGTTCTCGGTCATGGCCACCTCGGTGGGCAGCCGCTCCATGCTCGATGCGCCGAAGAAGCCGACGATGCCCTCGGTGCGGTCCAGCACGTACTGCGCGTCGTCGGGCTCGGCCAGCGGCCCGCCGTGGCAGAGCACCATCACGTCGGCGTTCACGCGCACGGCCGCGTCGCGCATCGCCTGGATCTCCTCGACGCACTCGTCGAGCGTCTTGGCGGTGTGCGCGCCGATCGTGCCCTTGGTCGTGAGGCCCATATGCGGCACCAGCACATCTGCGCCCGCCTCGGTCATCGCGACCGCGTCGTCGGGGTTGAAGACGTACGGCGAGCACAGCAGGCCGAGCGCCTTCGCCTGGCGGATCATGTCGACCTCGAGCCCGTAGCCCATCCCGGTCTCCTCGAGGTTGGCGCGGAACGTGCCGTCGATCAGCCCGACGGTGGGGAAGTTCTGCACGCCCGCGAACCCGGCGTCGAGCACCTGACGCAGGAAGACGTCCATCAGGCGGAACGGGTCGGTGCCGCAGACGCCGGCGAGCACGGGCGTGTCGCGGACGATCGGCAGCACCTCATGACCCATCTCGAGCACGATCGCATTGGCGTCGCCGTACGGCATCAGGCCGGCGAGCGACCCGCGTCCCGCCATCCGATACCGGCCGGAGTTGTAGATGATGATCAGGTCCGTGCCGCCGGCCTCGGCGCACTTGGCCGACAGGCCCGTGCCGGCGCCGGCACCGATGATCACGCCGCCGGAGTCGAGCGTCGCGCGCAGCTTCGCGCGTGCCTCGTCGCCGGTCATGACTTCATGTACTCGTCGAGCTTGTCGGCCATCGCGTCGGCGAACTCCGGATCGTTGACGTTGTGGTCCATCTCGATCAGCTCGACGTTGTTGCCAATTTCGTCGCGCAGCACCTGGAACAGCGCCGCGTCGGCCTCGGCATCGTGGAACGGCTGCCCCTCGGCGTCGATCATCGAGACGCCCTTAAGCGGGATGAACAGCGCGGTCTTGCCGGTCGCCGCCGACAACTTGCGCGCGATCTGGCGCCCGAGCTCGACCATCTCGTCCTTGGTCGTGCGCATCAGCGTGATCGACGGATTGTGCACGTACAGGTTGCGGCTCTCGAACTGCGGCGGAACCGTCGCGCGGGCGCCGAAGTTGACCATGTCGAGCGCGCCCAAGGACACCACCTGGGGGAGCCCCAGCCGCCCCGCCGCCTCGAGCCGGTCCGGCCCCGCCGACAGCACACCGCCGACGAGCTCGTCGCACAGCTCGGTGGTGGTGACGTCGAGCACGCCCTGCAGGAAGCCGGAGTCCATCAGGCCCTCCATCGCCTTCCCGCCGGCGCCGGTGGCGTGGAACGTGAGCACCTCGTAGCCGCGCGCCTCGAGCCGCTCGCGCGCGTGGGTCACGCACGGCGTGGTCACCCCGAACATCGACGCGCCGAGCAGCGGCTTGGTGTCGTCGAGCTCGACCTCCGGCGCCTGGATCATGCCCGCCATCGCGGCCGCCGCGTTGGCGAGGATCCTCGCCGAGATCGAGTTGACGCCCGCGACGTCGGTGACCGAGGCCATCATCGTCATGTCGCTCGCGCCGACGTAGTCGGCCGTGTTGCCGGCCGCCATCGTCGACACCATCAGCTTCGGCACGCCGACGGGGAGCGCCTGCATCGCGCGCGTGGCGATCGCGGTGTTGCCCGAGCCGCCGGCTCCGAGCACGCCGCCGATCTTCCCCTCCGCGTAGAGCCGCCGCGCGAGCGCCTCGGCGGCCTCCGCCATCGCGGTCACGGCGGCGCCGCGGTCACCCGCCTCGGCGAGCGCGCGCGGGTCCACGCCGGTCTCGCTGGCGACGTGCAGGTCCGGCTCGGCGCCGGCGGGCTCGTTGACGCCCGCGTCGGCCAGGATCGTGTCGACCCCGTGTGCGCGCAGCCGGTCGCGCAAGTAGGCGTACTCGGCCCCCTTGGTGTCGAGCGTGCCGACCAGCAGGACAGTCTTCGACCCCTCCACCGCACTCCTCTCCTCGTCGAGTCGCGGCCGACCCTACCGCAGCTACGCGGCGGCGGAAAGCGTTCTCCGCGTGGTCGCCTGCCACAGCGCGGCGCGCAGCGGCTGGGCGAGTGCGCGGTGCTCCGGGGCGAGCAGCAGCCACAGCGTGGAGGCGACAGTGGCGGCGAGGGGACCGTGCGCCACCTGCCGCAGGCCGTCGCCGCCGGCGGCCAGCAGCGCGTAGCCGAGGCCATTGCGGACGGCGCCCTGGACGCCGGTGAGGTGCGCGCTCTCGGCCGTCAGCGTCGGCTCGATGCCGAGCTGGTGCAGGCGGGCGAGCGCGAGCTCGCGCAGACCGCACGGCGGGTCGTAGGCGACGAGGGGGAACGGCTCCGGCAGGGCGGGCGCGGCGGCCAGTGCGGGCGTCGCCCACCAGCGCAGCGTGAGCGTGCCGATCTCGAGGGCATCCCGGGTGTCACCGGGGTCGATCACGACGGCGGCGTCGACCTCGCCGCGGCGCAGCCGGTCGACCAGCTCGAGTGAGCGGTCGACACGCAGCTGCACGGGCCGGCCGGCGAGCTGCTCGCGCACGACGCCGAGCAGGTCCGGCAGGACCGGGTCGACGAGGTTCTCGATCATGCCGAGCACGAATGGGCCGGCGTCGCCGTGGTCGCGCTGCAGACGCGTCACCGCGCGGTCATGGGCGGCGAGCACGTCGGCGAGCTCGGCGGCGGCGCGCTCGCCGAACGGCGTCAGTTGGACGCCACGCCCGCTGCGCTCGAACAGCGGCTCGCCGAGCTGCTCCTCGAGGCGCCGGATGTGCCGGCTGACCGCGGGCTGGGTGAGGTGCAGCGCATCGGCGGCGCGGTGGTAGCCGCCGAAGCGGACGATCGCCAGGAAGGAGCGGAGGTGGGCGGGATCCAGGTCCACGTCTCGCATGGTCGCGCGCCGGTGCGTTGCACGCAAGGGATCGATCACGGATCCGTATCGATTACGCACAGGTGCGATTGATCGCGGCTCGCGCGACGGGCACCGTGCATCCCATGTCCGACCGCCTCTTCCTGCCGATCTTCATCCTCCTCTGGAGCTCCGGCTACGTCGTCGGCGCGCTGGCGATCGAGGTGGCCGATCCGCTCCCGCTGCTCGCTGTGCGATTCACGCTGGCCTCGCTCGTGCTCGTGCCGCTCGCACTACGCCACGGGCGCTGGCGCGGCGCGCCGCTCGGGAAGCTGGCGGTCGTCGGCCTGCTGCTGCAGGTCGTCCAGTTCGCCGGGATCTACGGCGGGTTCGCGCTCGGCGTGCCGGCCGGTCTGTCGGCGCTGGTCATGCTCGGGCTCGCGCCGCTCGTCACAACCGGCCTCGCGATCGGCAGCGGCCAGGAGCGCGGCGACCTGCGGCTCTGGAGCGGCCTTGCCATCGGCGTCGTGGGTGTCGCATTGAGCCTGGCGCCGGAGCTCGGTGACGCACGCGTCGGCGTCGGCGTGCTCCTCACGCTCGCCGGCATGCTCGGGCTGGCAGGCGGCACCGTGCTGCAGAAGCGCTGGGTCGGCGCTGCCGACATGCGCGTGTCCGCCGCGGCCCAGAACGCGACCGCCGGCATCATCGTGGTGCCGCTCGCTGTGACGTTCGGCGGCCACGTCGAGATGGGCACGCAGTTCGTGCTCTCGGTCGCCTGGATCGCCTGGGGCATGGGCATCATCAGCCTGCTCGCGCTCGTCTCGGTGCTCCGTCACCACGCCGCCAGCGCCGTCGCCGCGCTGCTGCTCGTGGTGCCGGCGGTGACGGCGATCGCGTCGGCGATCGCGCTCGGTGATCCGCTGCATCCGGCGACGCTCGCCGGGATGCTCGTGGCGATGCTCGGCGTCGGCGCGGTACTGCGGCGTGAGACGGCCGTCAAGGCACCGCCTGCGCCGCATCGGTTGCACGCGGTCACGCTGGCGTCGTAGCGCTGGTACGGTCGCATGCATGACGGGGCGGCTCGGGCCCGAGTCGGTCTTCGCCGGGTACCGAATCGAGACGCTCGTCGGCCGCGGCGGGATGGGTGTCGTCTATCGCGCGACCGATCTGTCGCTCGATCGGCCGGTCGCCCTGAAGCTGATCGCCCCCGAGCTCGCGGACAACGCGCGCTTCCGCGAGCGGTTCCTCGCGGAGCCGCGGCTCGCCGCTTCGCTGGACCACGCCAGCGTCATCCCGATCTACGAAGCCGGCGAGCACGACGGACAGCTGTATCTGGCGATGCGGTACGTGCCGGGCAGTGATCTCAGGACGCTGCTCGAGCGCGACGGGCCGCTCGCCCCGGAGCGCACGCTGGCGATCCTCGATCAGATCGCCGGCGCGCTCGATGCCGCGCACCGACAGGGCCTGGTGCACCGCGACGTGAAGCCCGCGAACGTGCTCCTGGACGAGGACGAGCACGCGTACCTCACGGACTTCGGCATCACGAAGCAACTGGGCGATGATGCCGGCGATGCCGGTCAAGGGACGCTCGACTACCTCGCTCCCGAGCAGATCCGCGGCGAGCCGGTCGACGGGCGCACTGACGGCTACGCGCTCGCCTGCGTTTTGTACGAGTGCCTCGCCGGCCGGCCCCCATACCGTCGCCAGACACCCGCGGAGACGATGTGGGCGCACCTGCGCGACGACCCACCGCTGCTCGAGAGCCACCCCGCCCTCGACCCGGTCCTGCAGCGCGGCCTCGCACACGAGCGCGACGACCGCTACCCGACCTGCGCCGCGCTGATCGACGCGGCGCGTGCGGTGCTCGCGCCGCGAGCCTCACGCGGCCGCGTCTTCATCGTCGCCGGGCTCGCCCTGATCGCGGTCGCGGTCGCCGCGGCCCTGTTCGCCAATTCCTCCGGAGACGGAGGCGCGGCCGCGAAGGCGCCCGAGGGCAACGGCGTCGCCGCGATCGAGCCGACCTCGGAGCGGATCGCCGCGTTCGTCGAGACCGCGGGGGCGGCGAGCAACATCGCCGTGGGTAGCGGCGCCGTCTGGTTGCTGAGCGGCGATGACCGCACGATCTCGCGCATCGACCCGAAGACGAAGGCGATCACCGGGAGGGTCAACAGCCCCGAGGCGGCGACCGACCTCGCGGCCGGCGGAGGCGCCGTGTGGGTCGGGAGCGGTGGGGGCCTCGGCGGCAACTGGACCAACACGGTGTACCGGATCGATCCCGCGACGAACCAGACCACCCACACGGTCAGTCTGCCGCCGGAGGCGTCGGGCGGTGATCGCCTCTTCATCAACAGCGGCTACCCGCAGATGGCGGTCGGCGCCGGCGCGCTGTGGGCGACCGGCGGCGGCTGGGTTGCGCGCCTTGATCTGCACAGCGGCGCGCTTGTCGCGACGGTTGACGCCGTGGCTGGCCGGATCGCTGCCGGGCCTGAGGGCGTGTGGTACATCAACCCGTTCGACGCCGGCGCCGTCACACCGATCGACCCGCGGACGAACCGGACGGGAAAGGCGATCCATATTGGCGACGCGGGACTCTCGGGCATCGCCGTCGGCGCCGGCTCCGTGTGGGTGACGGCCGAGCGCGAAGGCTTCGTGTTCCGGATCTCGCCCGGCGCGAGCCCCGCGATCGCGCAGATCGACGTGGGCACGGGCGCCAACTACATCGCCTATGGCGCCGGCGCGGTCTGGGTGGCGAACTACGTCGAGGGCACGCTTTCGCGGATCGACCCGCGCACGAACACGGTCGTCGCCAAGACGCCGATCGGCGCGGTCCAGTCGCTGGCGGCGGGCGTCGGCTCGGCGTGGGCGAGCACGGCGGGGGCGACGCGCGCCGGCACGTTGCCCGTATCGGTCTGCACCGACGAGTCGCCGGGCGGCAGGGCGGACGTGCTGATTGCCTCGGATCTCCCGCTGCAAGGTGAGGGCGGGGAGGTGCCGCGGGCGATGGCCGACACGATTCGCACCGTGCTCGCGGAGCACGATTTCAAGGCGGGGAAGTACGACGTCGGCTATCGCTCGTGCGACGACTCGACCGAGCAGGCGGGCTCCTACGAGCCGCGGCGGTGCGCCGCCAACGCGAACGCGTTCGCCGGCGCCGATCAGCTCGTGACGGTGATCGGCCCCTGGAACTCCGGCTGCGCACAGGTCGAGCTGCCGATCCTCAACCGGGCGCCGGGCGGGCCGCTGGCGGTGATCAGCCCCACCAACACCGAAACCGGGCTCACCCGTACCGGCGTGCCGCCGCCGGTGGGGAATCGGGGCACGCCCGAGATCTACTACCCGACCGGCACGCGCCATTTCGTGCGTCTCATGTCACCCGACAGCGTGATGGGCGCCGCCGAGGCGGTGCTCGCCGACCAGCTCGGCCTCCAGCGCGTCTACGTGCTCCACGACGGCGACCCCTCGTTGAAGCGGACCTTCGTCGATCCGTTCCGCGCGACGGCACGCAGGCGCGGCGTGGGCATCGCCGGCTCGACCCGCTTCAATCCGGACAACGCAAAGCGCTACGACGCGATCGCGCTTCAAGTCGAGCGTTCCGGCGCGGACGGGGTGCTCTTCGCGGCCGGTCCCTTCCGGCCCGAGGTCAAGCTCCTCAAGGCCGTGCGCCGGCGGCTCGGGCGCGGCGTGCCGGTGATGGCCGGCAACGAGTTCGCCTCCCACCCGACCAAGCAGCTGTTCGCCGAGGGCGGTTCAGCCGTTCGCGGCGTGTACGTACCCACGTTCGACGTACCTCGTACCGCGTTCTCGATGACCCCGGCGGCGCGCCGCGTCACACGCACGATCGATGCCGAGAAGTCCGGCACGCTCGAAGCGGCGCAGGCGACCGAGACCGTGCTCGACGCCATCGCCCGCTCCGACGGCACGCGGGCCTCGGTGCTCTCCGAGCTCCGCGCCACCAAGGTCACCGACGGCATCCTCGGGACATTCCGCTTCGACGACCGCGGCGACATGGTGCCGGGCTGGGTCCCCATCGTGCGGATCACCCGGCCTGCCCAGAGCATGGCGCCGGCTCTTGAAGGCGCGGCCGCCGATCGCGTCGTTCGCGTTGCCCCGAGCGCGGGCGACTGAGCCATGCGGCGGCTCGAGTTCCGTCTGCTGGGGCCGCTCGAGGTGCGCGAGCGCGACCGCGCGCTCGCGTTCGGCGGAGGCCAGCAGCGGGCCCTCCTCGCCGTGCTGCTGCTACACGCGAACGAGGTCGTGTCGGCCGACCGGTTGATCGATGCGCTGTGGGGCGCGGCACCGCCTCCGACCGCGGCGAAGACGGTCCAGATGTATGTCTCGCGGCTGCGCAAGGAGCTCGGCGACGGCCGGCTCGTGACCCGCGCTCCCGGCTACGCGCTGCAGGTCGAACGGTCGGAGCTCGACCTCGCGCAGTTCGAGCAGCTGCTCGGCGAGGCGCACCGCTCCGAGCCTGCGCTCGCCGCCGACACGCTGCGACGCGCTCTGGCGCTGTGGCGCGGGCCTGCGCTCGCCGACCTCGCCTACGAGTCGTTCGCGCAGCCGGAGATCGCCCGGCTGGAGGAGCTGCGCTGGGCGGCGCTCGAGCAGCGGATCGACGCCGACCTCGCCGCCGGACGGCATGCGGAGCTCGTGGGGGAGCTGGGCGCGCTCGTGGCCGAGCACCCTCTGCGCGAGCGGCTGCGCGCGCAACTGATGCTCGCGCTCTACCGCTCCGGCCGGCAGGCGGAGGCACTGAGCGCGTATCGCCAGGCCCAGCGCGAGCTGTCCGACGAGCTCGGTCTGGAGCCGAGCGAGGAGCTCAAGCGGCTCGAGCAGGCGATCCTGCGCCAGGACGCCGAGCTCTCGCCGGCGCGTGACGTTCCGGCTCCGGCAACTCCGGCCGGGCGCTCACTGCTGCTCGCTCCGCGCGCGCTCGCCGGTGTTGAGGCGCTCGTCGCGCTGGCCGGGCCGCTGGCGGCCACCGATCCGCCGCGTGAGCTGATCGTGGCGGCGATCGTCGACGGGGCCGAGCTGGCGTCCGCGACCGCCGCGCTCGCCGAGCGCCGTGAGGAGCTCCTCGCAGCGGGCGTCGCGGCGCGGGCGGTGGCGTTCTCGTCGCGCGCGGCCGGGCGAGACGTCGTGCGGCTCGCGGGCCAGGAGAACGTGGACCTGCTGGTCAGCGAGATCGTGCACCCGACCCTCGACGATGACGCGACCGCCGTCCTCGAGCAGGCGCCGTGCGATGTCGCGCTGCTGGTCGGAACGCCGCGAGCGGGCCCGGTGCTCGTGCCGTTCGGTGGCGCCTGGCATGACTGGGCGGCGCTCGAGCTCGGCGCCTGGGTCGCGCGGGCGACCGGCGCGCGGCTGCGGCTGATCGGCGCGCTCGGCACGAACGACGCGCCCGACGCGAGCCGCCTCCTCGCCGACGCGTCGCTGATCGTGCAGCGGACGGCCGGCATCGTGGCCGAGCCGCTGCTCGCGCCGCCGGGGCGCGGCGTGCTCGCGCTGGCCGAGGGCGCCGGGCTGCTGGTCGTCGGCTTCTCGGAGCGCTGGCGGCAGGAAGGGCTCGGCCGGGTGCGCCGAGCGCTGGTGGAGGCGCCGCCCGCGCCAACCGTGCTGGTCCGGAGAGGACCGCGGCCGGGCGGGCTGGCGCCTCCGGAGACCGTCACGCGGTTCGGCTGGTCCTTGACATCTTGACGACGGCGATGCCGCCGCCGACGGCGACCAGCGTGAGGCCGAGCACGCCGGCGGCGCCGATCCCGGCGTCGGCCCAGTCGATCCCGTCCGCCGCCGGGGCGGGGTTGTCGGCCGGCACCTTGACGACGGTGACCTCGGGCGCGTTGAACGTGCCCCGGCCCTCGGCGGCGTCGCGGGCGTCCGGGGACCGCAGGTCCTGGTAGCCGCTGGTGTCCTGGAGCGGGTAGTTCGGGTCCGACGCGTACGGGTCCGCGAAGGCCGGCGAGGACGCGAGAGCGGCGATCGTGAGGCCCAGCGCGGCACTGCGGGTGAGGCGAGTCATGCTGGCTCCTGTGCTCTTCGACCGCCCGGTGCGGTCGTCTGCCAGGCACGCTGACCGTGAGCGGTATACGCGCGGTAACAGTTCGGTCTAAGCCGGTAAACGCGGCGGTGCTACGCGGGGGGACGGTCGTAGCGCAGCTCGACCATGCCGCTGGCGCGCGGGACGACGCCTGCGAGGCGCATCGGCGGGCCGGGCAGCCGGCGCTCGAACAGGGGCTTGCCCGCGCCTAGGACCACCGGGACGACCGTGACGCGGACCTGGTCGAGCAGCCCGGCCTCGGCGAACTGCGACGCGATGCCGCCGCCGCCGACGACCCACAGCCGGCCTTCGCCGGCCGACGCGATCATCTCCTCGTGCGAGCCGTTGAATCGCACGTCCTGGCGCTCCACGCCCGGCAGCTCGCGCGAGGTCAGCACCCAGTACGGCTTGCCCGGGTACGGCCAGTCATCCGCGTTCGCGAGGATCCACTCGAACGTGACCGAGCCGCTGACGAGCGCGCCCACGCCGGCATAGAAGTCGTCGTAGCCGTCCATCGGATCGGCGTCCGGTTCGCCACCGTCGTACTGGGTAAGCCAGTCGATGGAATCGTCTGACTCGGCGATGTAGCCGTCGAGCGAGGCGGCGGCGTAGTACACAACTCCGGGCATGTCATCGATTATCTATGATGCGGCCCGCAGTCGAGCCGAGGAGGAAGAGATGGCCGTGGCCGAGGAGGTCCTGGGAACGTTCCATGGGTCGGACGAGTTCCCGATCGAGTGGCAGGAGGGCGAGAAGGAGCTCTTCTGGATCTACGACGACCTCCACATCCCGAACCCGGTGTCGCCGATGTTCTTCGACATCGGCGGGTGGTGGCTGACGTGCGACCACATGTTCCGCCGCTTCGGCACGCCGTTCGCGTCGGACTGGATCGCCAAGGAGATCAACGGCTACGTCTACACGGCCGCCGTGCCGGCCGACTCGGAGATCCGCAGCGAGGCGACCGAGTACCAGGCCCGCTACGTCCCGCGCGTGCCGCGCGACCCCGACCACGCGGGCAAGATCGGCGCCTACCTCGGCTGGGTGCTCCCCGAGTACGCGGGCAACTTCCTCGGCTGGTGGCGTGAGCGGCTGCGCCCGGAGATCGAGCGCAACTTCGAGTACCTGGACGGCATCGACTACGACGCCGCGAACATGCGCGAGATGGCGGTCTACCTCGAGGACGCGATCGACGTCCACGACCGCCACTGGAAGATCCACTGGATGCTGAACTTCGCCCAGTTCTCGTCGACGACGAACCTGAACGCCGTCATCGCCGAGGTGCGCGGCGGCGAGGACCCGGGGCTGATGGGCCGCCTGCAGTCGAGCCTCGAGGACCGCAACTGGGACTCGATCGAGGACCTCTGGAAGCTCAAGGAGGAGATCAAGGGCGACCAGGAGCTGTCCGCAGCCTTCGAAGGCGAGACGGCGGCCGACGTGATGCGCGCGCTCGGCGGCTCTGACCGCGGGAAGCGCTTCGTCGAGGAGCGGATCGTCGCGCACCAGAAGACGTTCGGCTACAAGTCGATCTGGTCGCACGAGTTCGCCTTCAAGACGTGGCGGGAGGACTCCGCGCCGATCGTCGAGGCGATCCGCGGCTACATCGCGACCGACTACGACTACCCGTCGAACATCCAGTCGGTCCGCGACGACCTCGAGGCCGCGAAGGTCGAGGTGATGGAGGGCGTCGACGGTGACGGGCGCGAGACGCTGCAGGAGGCGCTCGACCTGTCGCTCGGGATGAACCCGCTCACCCCGGACCACCACTTCTACATCGACCAGGGGACCAACGCGCGGTTGCGGATCGCGCTGATCGCGATCGGCGGAAAGCTCGCCGACGCAGGTGTGCTCGACGACGCCGAGGACGTGATGTACCTCCGCTACAACGAGCTGCGGCTGCTGATGGCCGACCAGTCGGCGTTCGACGCGCACGAGATCGTCTCCGACCGCCGCGACTACCGCGAGGACGCCGCCGAGCGGCGCCCGCCGTCGTGGGTCGGCACCGCCACGCAGACCGCGCTCGACTTCCCCTACAACGCGCTCTGGGGCTTCCCCGAGAAGTTCTACGCGGGCGAGCCGTCGACGACCGGCGAGGTCAAGGGCCTGGCCGCTTCGCCCGGCGTGGTCGAGGGCCCGGCCCGGTTCGTCGCCTCGCTCGACGAGTTCGACCAGGTCAAGGAGGGCGAGATCCTCGTGTGCCGGATGACCAACCCGGCGTGGGTCGTGCTGTTCACGAAGATCACCGGGCTGGTCACCGAGGCGGGCGGCGCGGTCAGCCACCCGGCGGTCGTCGCCCGCGAGTTCGGGATCCCGGCCGTCGTCGGCACCACCAACGCCGGCGAGCGGATCAAGACCGGCGACCGGATCCGGGTGAACGGCAGCACCGGAGTCGTAGAGATCCTGGGTTGATGGAGCCGGAGTGGATGGCGCCCACCTCTCTCGAGGAGGCCCTCGCGCTGCGCGCCGAGCGCGGGGATGAGGCGACCGTGCTCGCGGGCGGGACGTTCCTGGGCATCCTCATGAACCAGGGCTTCCTGGCGCCATCCGCGCTGCTCTCGCTCGGCCGCGTGCCCGAGCTGCGGGAGATTCAGGTGGTGGGCGGCGAGCTGCGGCTCGGCGCGATGGTCTCGCACCGTCGCGTCGAGCGCGAGGTCTCAGACGGCTGGCCGGTGCTGGCGCGTGCGTTCGGCCTGGTGGCGAGCCCGCGCGTGCGCAACCAGGCGACGGTCGGCGGCGTACTCGCCGATGCCGACTACGCCTCGGACCCGCCGGCGATGCTCGCCGCGCTCGACGCTCGCGCGATCCTGCGCTCGCCCCGCGGTGACCGCGCGGTGGCGATCGGGGAGCTGATCCTCGGCTACTACGAGACCTGCATCGAGCCCGACGAGCTGCTCGTCGAGGTGCGGGTGCCGGCGCAGCCGGAGCGGGCGACGTACCGCAAGTTCCGCTCGCGCTCGGCCGAGGACCGGCCGTGCGCGGCCGTCGCGGCGGTGAACGGCGACCGTCTGCGGGTGGTCGTCGGCGCGGTGGCCGAGACGCCGCAGGAGTTCCCGGACCTGTGCGACGGCGAGCCGGAGGAGGTCGCGGCAGGGTACGCGGAGCGGATCGAAGCGCTGAGCGACTCGCGCGGGTCGGCGACGTACCGGCGGCGCGTGATCGCCGCCGAGGTCAGGCGCGCGGTGGAGGACGTATGGACCCGCGCGTGACCGCCACGCTGCGCTACTCGGCCGAGGTCGAGCGGCCCGGGATGCTGCACGCCGCGTTCGTGCGCTCCCCGCACCCGCATGCGCGCGTGCTGTCCGTCGACGCCGCGGCGGTGCCGGACGACGTGGTCGTGCTGACGCCCGACGACGTGGCCGACCTCGGGCTGTACGGCTGCCAGGTCAAGGACCAGCGCGTGCTCGCCGATCGTGCGCGCCACGCCGGCGACGTGGTGGCCGCCGTCGCCGCGCCCACGCGCGAGGCGGCCCGCGCCGCCGCGCAGATCGTCGAGGTGGAGTACGAGGAGCTGCCCGCCGTCACCGACCCGATCGCGGCCGTCACGCGCGGCACGGTGCTCGTGCACGGGCAGTCGGCGGCGTCGGCCAAGGACGCGGTGTCGATCGACGTCCGGCCGATCCCGAACAGCAACGTCTGCCACCGCTTCCGCATCCGCCACGGCGACGCCGCCGCCGGCTTCGAGCAGGCCGACGTGATCGTCGAGGAGACCTACCGGACCGCCGGCGCCGCGCACGCGCCGATGGAGCCGCACGCCGCGCTCGCCACCTGGGAGGACGGGCGGTTGGAGATCGTCAGCGGCACCCAGACGCCGTTCAACACCCGCGCCGACCTGGCCGGGCTGTTCGGCATCGATGAGGAGAGGATCCGCGTGATCGCGCCGCCGATGGGCGGCTCGTTCGGGGCGAAGACGTTCGTGCGCCTGGAAGCGCTGGTCGCCGCGCTGGCGCGCAAGGCCGGCAGGCCCGTGAAGGCGGTGCTCGACCGCGCCGAGGAGTTCGTCACGCTCAACCGCCACCCGGCGGTGGTGCGTGTGAAGATCGGCGCGCGGCGCGACGGCACGCTCGTCGCCAAGGAGGTCGACTGCTGGTGCGACACCGGCGCCTACGCCGACTGCGGGCCGGGCGTGGCGACCAAGATGGGCTACGCGGGCGTCGGCCCGTACCGGATCCCGAACGTGCGGGTCGACTCGCTGTCGATCTACACCAACCTTCCGCCCAACGGCGCCTACCGCGGCTACGGCGCGATGCAGTCGGTGTGGGCATCCGAGCGCACGATGGACCTGCTGGCCGCGGAGCTCGACATGAGCCCGCTCGAGCTGCGGCGCATGAACCTGCTGCACGACGGCGACGTGTTCGCGACCGGCGAGGTCATGCACGACGTGCACTTCGAGGACTGCCTGCAGGCGGCCGCGGACGCGGTCGGCTACGAGGCCGACCCACGCGGCAAGGGCCTGTGCGTGCTGCTCAAGGGCATGCAGACGCCGAGCCGCGCGGCGATCTCGGTCGAGCGCACGCCGGTCGGCTTCATCGTCCGCAGCGCGTCGTGCGAGATGGGGCAGGACGTGCGGCAGTCGATCCGGCTGATGGGCGCCGAGCTGCTCGGGTGCGAGCCCGGTCAGGTCGAGGTCCCCGACCCCGACACCGACACGTCGCCGTTCGACACGCGCACGACGTCGAGCCGCTCGACGCACATGATGGGCCGGGCGCTCCGCGAGGCGGTCAAGGACCTGGAGCGGAGCGGCAACGGGCGCGGCTTCGGCGAGGTTCGCAACGAGGGCGGGCTCGACCCCGACACCGGCCAGGGCACGGCGTCCACGCACTGGCACCAGGGCGCCGCGGCCGCGCACGTGAGCGTCGACGCGGAGACGGGGCGCCTGACGGTCGAGCACATCCACGCTGCGGTCTACGCGGGTCGTGTGGTCAACCGCGCGGGCGCCGAGCTGCAGAACGAGGGCTCGATGCTGATGGGCCTCGGGACGACGCTGTTCGAGGCCGTCGAGTTCGCCGACGGCCAGGTCACCAACGCGAACGTCTCCGACTACAACGTGCCCGCGTTCGGCGACCTGCCGAAGCTCACGCACGAGCTGATCGAGAGCGACGGCGCCGAGGTCCACGGCCTGGGGGAGACGGCGCTCCCGCCGATCCCGCCCGCGATCGGCAACGCGCTCGCTTCGCTCGGCGCGCACGTGACCGAGCTGCCGATCACGGCCGAGCGGGTGCTGGAGGCGCTGGAGCGATGAAGGTCGACGTGTTCCTCAACGGCCGCGCCGCGACGCTCGAGGCCCGCAGTGACGAGATGCTGCTGCCGGCGCTGCGCCGTCACGGCCTGCTGTCGGTGCGCGAGACGTGCGGGATCGGCGTCTGCGGCGCCTGCACGGTGCTGCTCGACGGCGAGCCGGTGTCCGGCTGCCTGACGCTCACGGCGACCGCGGCCGGGCGCGAGATCACCACCGTCGAGGGGCTCGACGAGGCGGATCCCGTCCTGCGCGCGTTCAATGAGACGCACGCCTTCCAGTGCGGTTGGTGCACGCCGGGCTTCGTGCTGACCGTCAAGGCGATGCAGCCCGGCGACGACGTCCGCGAGGCGCTCGGCGGCAACCTGTGCCGCTGCGGCTGCTACGTGAAGATCGAGGAGGCGGTGCGCGCGTGCGTCTCGTGACCTACGACGCAGGCGGCGGCGCTCGCGTCGGCGCGCTGGAAGGCGACGCCGTGGTCGATCTCGGCTTCGACGGCGACATGGTCGCCTTCATCGCGGCGGGCGCACCGGAAGGCGCGCGGTCAGACGTGGGCGAAGCCCGTCTGCTCGCCCCGCTGCGCCCGCGCTCGCTGCGCGACTTCCTCGCCTTCGAGGGCCACATGAAGAACGCGCTCTCGCGCCTCGGCCGCCCGATCCCGGACGAGTGGTACGACATCCCCGCCTACTACAAGGGGATGCCCGACACCGTGATCGGGCCGGACGCGGAGATCCCGTGGCCGGGGTGGGTCGAGAAGCTCGACCACGAGCTCGAGCTCGCCGCCGTGATCGGCCGCGAGGTGCGCGATGTCGTCCCCGAGGACGCCGGCGAGTGCATCTTCGGCTACACGATCTGGAACGACATGTCGGCGCGCGACGTGCAGGCGCGCGAGCTGCCGGTCGGCATGGGGCCCGGGAAGGCGAAGGACTGGGACGGCTCGAACGTGCTCGGCCCGTGCATCGTCACCGCCGACGAGCTCGACGCCTCAGGCGCGACCATGCGCGTGCGCGTGAACGGCGAGCAGTGGGGCCAGGACACGTCGGCCCACATGCACCACACGTTCGGGGCGATGATCGCCTACGCCTCGCGCTCACAGACGCTGTACCCGGGCGAAGTGCTCGGGTCCGGCACGGCGGCCGGCGGATCCGGCCTCGAGCTCGACCGCTGGCTCGCCCCCGGCGATCTCGTGGAGTTGGAGATCGAAGGGATCGGCGTGCTGCGCAACCGCATCGGACAAAAGGGAGCTGCCTGACATGGCCTACGTCGTCTGCGCCAAGTGGACCGCCAAGGAAGGGGAGGAGGGCCGACTCGCGGAGATCTGCGAGGAGATGACCGAGCCGTCGCGCGCCGAGCCCGGGAACCTCTTCTACCAGGCGCATCGGGACTCCCAGAACCCGCGCCTGTTCTTCCTCTACGAGCAGTACGCCGACGAGGCGGGCTACGAGGCGCACATGGCGTCCGAGCACTTCACGCGCCTCGTCAAGGAAGAGGCGATCCCGAACATCCTCGAGGCGCGCGAGCGGGAGTTCTACGAGACCGTATGAAGCTGGAGAACGAGTTCACCGTCCCCGCGTCGCTCGAGCAGGCCTGGCAGGTGCTGCTCGACGTCGAGCGCGTCGCGCCGTGCCTTCCCGGTGCCGCGATCGAGGGCACCGACGGCGATGCCCACAAGGGCACCATGACGATCAAGATCGGCCCGATCAAGACCCAGTACAGCGGGACCGTGCGGATCGAGGAGGCGGACGAGGCGGCCCACCGGGCGGTCATGCGCGCGCAGGCGCGCGACAGCCGCGGGCAGGGCACGGCGGCCGCCACCATCACGTCGACGATGGAGGAGGTCGAGGACGGCACGCGCGTGCACGTCGAGACCGACCTGCGCGTCACCGGGCCGGCGGCTCAGTTCGGCCGCGGCGTGATGCAGGACGTCAGCGCGAAGCTGATGGGCCGCTTCGCCGACTGCCTGGCCGAGGAGATGGCCGGCGCGTCGGCGACCGGCGTGGCGTCCGGCGAGACCGCCGGCGAGCGGCCCGAGCCGCCGCCGGGGCCGGCCGGAGACTCCGCGGAGGAGGCCGCGCGCGCGCCTGAGCCGCGCCGGACCGAGGACGTGCTCGACCTCGGGGCGGCAAGCCGCGGCGCCCTGCTCAAGCGCGTCGGACCGGTCGCCGCCGGGCTCGTCCTGCTGATCGTGTGGCTCGGCATCCGGAGGAGGCGAGGATGAGCGACGAGCTCGAGCGGTTCCGGCTCGACGGCCGCGTGGCGGTCGTCTCCGGCGGGTCCGGCGGCATCGGGGTGCGGCTGTGCGCGGCGCTCGCCGGCGTCGGCGCGCGGCTGGTCGTGATCGGCCGCGACGCCAAGCGCGCGAGCGCGGCACTCGACCAGGCGGGCGGCGACGGCATCGCCGTCGCGGCCGACGTGACCATCAAGGAGGAGGCCGACCACGCGATCACGCTCGCCCATCAGGCGTTCGGCAGCGTCGACGTGATCATCAACGCGGTCGGCGGCGGCGCCGGCGGCGCGCTGTATCCGGCCGAGGAGTATCCCGAGGCCGAGTGGGACCGGATGCTCGACCTGAACCTGCGCTCGGCGCTGCTGCCGACCCAGGCGGCGGTGCGGGCAATGATCGAGGGCGGGAAGGGCGGCCGCGTGCTGCACATCTCCTCGGTCCGCGGCCAGCTCGGCATCGACAACGGCTTCTCGGCTTACGTCGCAGCCAAGGGCGCGCTCGACGCGCTCACCCGCCAGCAGGCGACCGAGTGGGCGAAATACGACATCACCGTCAACGCGATCTCGCCCACGTTCGTCCGGACGCCGCAGGTCGAGGACCTGCTGGCCGACGACGCGTTCCGCGAGGGTCTCTACAAGCGGATCCCGCTCGGCCGGATCGCCGAGACCGACGACGTGGTCGGCTCCGTGCTGCTGCTGTGCAGCGACGCGTCGGCCTTCATCACCGGCCAGGTGCTCACGCTCGACGGAGGGCTCACCGCGTGCCAGTGACCACTGTTCCCTTTAACCGCTTCAACCTCCGTGAGCAGATCAAGGACGTGATCCTGCAGCGGATCCTCGACGGCGACTACGAGCCGGGCGCGCGGCTGGTGGAGACACGGATCGCGCAGGAGCTCGGTGTCTCACAGGCGCCCGTACGCGAGGCGCTGCGCGACCTCGAGCAGCTCGGCTGCATCGTCCACGCGCCGTTCCGCGGCTGCTCGGTGCGCGCGTTCTCGGCCGAGGAGCTGATCGAGGCGTTCCCCGTGCGCGCGGCGCTCGAGGCGCTCGCGGCGCGGCTGGCCGCCGACCGGATCAGCGAGGCCGAGCTGCTGCAGCTCGCCGAGCTGCTGGACACGATGCACGCGGCGGCGGCGCGGGGCGACGCGCACGGGCAGTCGCAGGCCAACGCCGCGTTCCACGCGACGATCGTGCGCGCGGCCGGCAACGCCACGCTCGAGCGCCAGTGGTCGTTCCTGGAGCCGTTCTCGCGGACCTACATCTCGGTCTCGCAGCCCGGCCTGGACCTGCGGACGCTGTCCGAGCGGCACGTCCCGATCCTCGACGCGCTGCGCGCGCGGAACGCCGACGCGGCGGCCGAGGCCATGCACGGACACCTGATGGAGGCCGCGGAGCTGCTGCGGCCCATGGATCTCCATAGGGCTGCGCCCTGACAGAAAACGGAGCTGCTGTGAGACGCATCGTCGACCTCTCAATGCCGGTCCACGCGGACATGCTCACGTTCCCGCGCGTGCCGCCCCCGGCGCTGTGCGTGTACGAGAGCCACACCGACTTCGCGGAGCGGATCGGAGCGGCCGAGTACGGCGTCGACTCGCTCACCGCGAGCTACCTCGTGGTCCAGAACGACCACGTCGGCAGCCACTGCGATGCGCGCAAGCACATCGTCCCGACCGCCGGCGGCCCCGAGTCGATCCCGCTCGAGTACTGCTACTCGGACGGCGTGCTGCTCGACTTCACGCACCGTGCGCCCGGGGACATCATCAGCGCCGCCGACATCGAGGAGGCGCTGGCGAAGATCTCCTACGACGTCAAGGACCGCGACATCGTCCTCATCCACACCGGCGCCGGCGCGTACAACACCGAGGAGCGCTACCGCACCGACCATCCCGGCATGAGCGCCGAGGCGACCCGCTGGCTGATCGAGCGCGGCGTCCGGATGATGGGCTGCGACGCGATCACGTTCGACCCGCCGGTGTGGGCGATGTTCGAGAAGAAGAAGTTCTGGGAGGCCCACCGGGTGATGTGGGACGAGGAGTACTGGCACCTGGAGAACCTGATGAACCTCGACCAGATCGGCCGCCCGCACGGCTTCACGCTCAGCGTCCTGCCGGTCAAGTGGGTCGGGACGACGGCCGCGCCGGTGCGCGCGGTGGCGATCGTGGAGGACTGATGTTGCAGTTCGCCGATCCCCAGTGCCGCGAGGTCGCCCAGGCGGGCGGCAAGGGCGCATCACTGGCGCGCATGACCGAGCTCGGGCTGCCGGTACCGGAGGGCTTCGTCGTCCCGGCCGACGTGCTCGCGACGGTGGTCGACGCCGAGGCGCTGCGCGCGGCGCTCCCCGACCACGAGAAGGCGCAAGCGATCGTCGCGGCCGTCGAGGTGCCCGACGCGATCGCCGAGGCGTACGCCGCGCTCGGCGACGACCCGCCGGTGGCGGTGCGCTCGAGCGCCTGCGCCGAGGACTCCGACACCGCCTCCTACGCCGGCCAGCAGGAGACCTACCTGTACGTCCGCGGCGCCGACGTGGTGCGCGACCGCGTGCGCGACTGCTGGGCGTCGTTCTTCTCCGAGCGCGCGATCTTCTACCGCCAGAAGAAAGGGTCGCTCGACGACCTCGGCATGGCGGTGGTCGTGCAGCGGATGGTGCGCTCGGAGGTCGCCGGCGTGCTGTTCACCTGCGACCCGGTACGCGGGCGGCGCGACCGCATGGTCGTCGAGGCGGTGCTCGGGCTCGGCGAGGCCGCGGTGTCCGGCCAGGTCACGCCCGACCACTACATCCTCAAACGCGACGGAACGATCCGCAAAGCGCAGGTCTCGTCGCAACCTTTCAAGATCGTTCCAATCGAGGCCGGCGGCACCGAGGAGCGCGAGCTCGGCGAGGAGGGCGGCGAGCAGAAGCTGGGGGAGCACCACCTGCGCCAGCTCGCCAAGCTCGGCGACGATCTCGAGCAGCGGCTCGGCGGCCCGCAGGACATCGAGTGGGCGCTCGAGGGCGGATCGCTGTACGTGCTGCAGGCGAGGCCGGTGACGACTTGATCCTCGAGCGCGCCCAGTCGTGGATGGCCGACGTGCACCCGCACAACCGCCACCTGGAGCGCACGCTCGACTGGCTGCTCGTGCTCGACCCCGGCGCGTCCTACGCAGCTCGCATTGCCGCGGCAACGCATGACATCGAGCGCGCGTTTTCCGATTCCGACACGCCGTGGGACTCCGCGCGCGACTGGGACTCGGTCGAGTACAACCGCTGGCACCAGGACCGGTGCGCGGACATGATCGGGCCGGGGCTGCGCGACCGTGGGGCGTCGGCGGAGCTCGCCGACGCGGTCGCAGGGCTCGTTCGCGTGCACGAGGACGGCGGCTGGCTGGAGGCCGACCTCGTGCAGGCGGCGGACAGCCTCTCGTTCCTGGAGACGATGGTCCCGCTCGTCGTCGGCTGGGTCGAGAGCGGCCGGGCGCCACGCGAGCGCGCCGAGGGCAAGCTGCGCCACTCGGTCGAGCGGATCAGCCCCGACCTGCCTCGCGCGCGCGAGATCGGTGAGGCGCTGCTCGCGGCCGCGCTGTCGCGGCTACGGGCGGCGAACGATCCGGCGCAGGTGCGCGAGCTCACCGGCCTGATGAAGACCGGCCGCATGTACCGGCTCGCGCGGGAGCGCTTCCCCAAGATGCCCCTGTTCCCCGGCCACCCGACGTTCGAGGTCATCTCCTACCGCACGCCGCAGGGGATCCGCGCGGCCGGCGACCAGCCGTGGGGGCCGCCCAACGACGCCTGTCTGGGCTACATGAGCGAGCTGGTGATGGGCACGACGCATACCGGCGCCCACATCGATGCGCACGCGCACATGACGATCGGCGACGACGACCGCTGGCACGGCGGCTCGGCCCGCGCCGACCTCGGCGACTTCGGGCCGCTCAAGGGCGACGCCACCGAGATCCCGCCGATCTGGCGGCGCGGCGTGCTGTACGACGTGCCCGGGCATCGCGGCGTCGAGTCGCTGCCCGCGGGCGAGCCGGTGGGTGCCGACGAGCTGCGCGCGATCGAGGCCGCGTCGGGCGTCTCGGCGCAGGCCGGCGATGTCGCGCTGATCCGCTCCGGTTACCTCGCCCACTGGCCCGATCCCGAGGCGCTGGCCGAGCATCGCGGCGCCGGCCCCGACCTCTCGGCGGCGGAGATGCTCGCGGAGCGGGGGGTGCTCGCCACCGGCTCGGACACCGAGACCTACGAGGTTCAGCCGGCGCCCGACCGCGGCACGCCGGCGAACCCGCAGCCGGTGCACACGCTGCTGCTGATCGAGCGCGGCATCTACATCCTCGAGAGCCTCGACCTCGAGGAGATCGCCCGCGCGGGTCTGACCGAGTTCCTGTTCGTGGCGCTGCCGCTGAGCATCCGCGGCGCGACCGGCTCGATGCTGGACCCGGTGGCGATCACATGAGGGCCCTGGTCGTGTCCGAGCCGAACGAGTTCGCCGTGGAGGACGTTCAGCGGCCGACGCCCGGCGAGAACGAGGTGCTCTGCAAGGTGCGCGCGATCGCGATCTGCGGCACCGATCCGCACATCATCCAGGGCCACTACCCGGGTTTCTGGCCGCAGGAATGGCCGCTGATCCCCGGACACGAGTGGTGCGGCGACGTCGTCGAGCTCGGGCCGGGCGCGTCCGAGTTCGGCTGGGAGGTCGGGACGCGTGTGGCGGGCACGTCGCACGCCGCCTGTGGGTTCTGCCGCAAGTGCGTCGAGGGCCGGTACAACATCTGCGAGCGGTTCGGCGACCTGCGCGTCCACCAGCAGTACGGCCACAATGTCAACGGCGCCTACGCCGACTACGTCGTGCACTCGATCAAGAGCGTCTTCGCCGTGCCTGACGCGCTGTCGGACGAGGAGGCGGCGATGCTCGACCCGACGGCGATCGCGCTGCACACGGTCAAGCGCGGCGGCCATAAGCCGGGCGACACGGTCGCGGTCGTCGGGCCGGGCGTGATGGGGCTGCTGGTCGCCGAGTTCGCGCAGGCCACCGGCGCCGGGCGTGTGATCGTGGTCGGGCGCGGGGCGCGACTGGCGAAAGCCGCCGCACTCGGGCACGAGACGCTCGACTTCACCGCGGAGGACACGGTCGAGGGGATCCGCGAGCGCACGGGCGGCTTCGGCGCGGAGGTCGCGCTGGAGTGCTCGGGCGACCCGGCGGCGCTCGGCCAGTGCGCGTCGTTCGTGCGCAAGGGCGGGCGCGTCGCCGTGATCGGCATCCCGATGGAGGGCGCGACGATCCCGCTCCAGCGGGTCGTGCTCGACGAGATCGACATCGTCGGCGTGCGCGCCGCGGCGGGGGAGATGCCGGAGGCGATCGCGCTCGTCGCCGCGGGCAAGATCCGGCTCGGCGAGCTGATCACGCACCGCTTCGCGCTCGAGGACTTCGCCGACGCCTACGCGACGTTCGCCGAGCGCCGCGACGGCGCGCTGAAGGTGATCGTACGGCCGTAGTCGCCCAGCGCCGCGGCGCGGTCCTGCTCGCTGCGCTGTTCGTCGCGGCGCTGGCGCTGCGGCCGCAGCTCGTGGGCGCAGGGCCGCTGCTGCCCGAGATCCAGGACGACCTCGGCGTCTCGCACGCGGTGGTCGGGCTGCTTGGCACGATCCCCGTGCTGTGCATGGGTCTGTTCGCGCCGGCCGCGGCGCCGGTCGCCAGGCGCACCGGGCTGCGCAACGCGATGACCGCATCGATCGCCGCGATCGCGATCTTCGGCCTCGCCCGCGTGCTCGTCCCGGGTGCGCCGCTCCTGCTCCTGCTCACGGTGCCGATCGGCATCGGCATGGCCATCGCCGGCGCGCTGCTGCCGGTCGCCGTCAAGGTGCGATTCCCCGATCGGCCGGTGTTCGCCAGCGGCGTCTGCACGAGCGGGATAACCTCGGCGGTGCGGTCGCCTCGCTGTGCGCCGTGCCGGCCGCGACCGCATTCGGCGACTGGCGCGGCGCGCTGGTCGCGTTCTCGGTCGTGGCGGTGGCGCAGGGCGCCGTGTGGGTGCTCCTCAGCCGCGGCGCCTGGACCGAGCGCGCCGAGGAGACCGCGCCGCTGCCGGTCCGGCGACCGGTCGTCTGGATGATCGTGAGCGTGTTCGCGCTCCAGTCGCTCGTCTACTACGGCATCACGACCTGGGTCGCGGCCGCATTCCAGGAGCGCGGCTGGAGCCCGGGCGCGGCGGGCGCGCTCGTGGCCGTGATGGGGTTCTCCACGGTGCCCGGCGGCCTGCTCGTGCCGTGGCTGGCCGATCGCGCCGGCACGCTGCGGCGGTGGTTGTTGGCGATGGCGTCGACGGTCGCGGTCGCCACGTTCGGGCTCGCCGCGCTGCCCGGCGCCGGCGTGCTGTGGACGCTGCTGGTGGGCTTTGCCATCGGCGCCACGTTCCCGCTCTGCCTTGCCATGTGCCTCGACGTCGCGCACGAGCCGGCCGAGGCCGGCGCCGCAGCCGCGCTGATGCTGCTGGCCGGCTACCTCTTCGCCGCGCTCGCGCCGTTCGGGCTCGGCGCCGTGCGCGACGCCACCGGCTCGTTCGCCGCGAGCCTGTGGGTGATGTTCGCCACCGCGCTGCTGCTCGTCTGTGCCGCCCTGCCCCTGACCGCGACCCGACTGAGGCCCGCATGACCGATCCGCGCGTGTTCTGCTCCTGTGCCGTGACCGGAGGGATGAGCGTCCCCGGCCAGAGCGCGGCGATCCCGGTCACGCCGGAGGAGATCATCGACGCGGCCGTGGGTGCGCACGCCGCGGGCGCGGCGATCGTGCACGTCCACGTCCGGGACCCCGAGACGGGCCACCCATCCGCCGACCTCGGGCTGTTCCGCGAGGTCGTCACCGGCATCGGCGAGCGCTGCGACGCGATCGTGCAGCCGACGACCGGCGGCGGCGTCGGCATGACGATCGACGACCGCGCGCGCGTGGTCACCGAGCTGCGGCCGGAGATGGCGACGTTCAACTGCGGCTCGTTCAACTTCGGGATCTTCAAGGTGCGTGCGCGGCCCGAGATGGAGCCGTGGGAGGTCGAGTACCTCGAGGGCACGCGCGACTACGTGTTCCGCAACACGTTCGCCGACATCCACCGGCTGGCCGAGCTGTTCCGCGAGGCGGGCACCAAGCCCGAGTACGAGGTCTACGACGTCGGCCATCTCTACAACCTGCGCCACCTCGCCGACGAAGGGCTCGTCGACTTCCCGCTGCACATCCAGTTCGTGCTCGGCGTGCTCGGGGCGAACGCCGCCAACCTCGAGCAGCTCGTGCACATGCACCGCACGGCCACGACGCTGTTCGGGCCGGACTTCACGTGGTCGACGGCGGGCGTCGGCTACCCGGCGGAGTTCCACCTGGCCGCCGCGGCGCTGATCATGGGCGGCCACGTGCGCGTCGGTCTCGAGGACAACCTGCGGGTCACGATGGACCGCCGCGCAGGGTCCAATGCCGAGCTCGTGGAGAAGGCGCTGACGCTCGCGCCGCTGCTCGATCGCGAGCCCGTCGCGGCCGCCCTGGCGCGCGAGATCCTCGGCATCGATTGATACGATCCGCACATGGAACGGCGCTGGTCTCGCACGCTCGCGACGCTGTCCGAGACGTTCTGGATCCTCGTGCTGGCGGTGGTCGTGCTGTTCGCCTTCTTCGTCGTCCTCGGCGCCTTCTCGCCGGGCCAGGTGGCCGGCCTGACCGTCGCGATGGTCGTCCTCGCCTCCCTTTGGGTTGCCCATGCCGTGTGGGCGTCGCGCCACCGCGACCCGCACGACCGGGCCGCGGTCCGCGCGCGCGAACGCCGCGGGTTCTGAGCGATCCCGACTTCTTCGATCGATAAGGTGAGCGGGGATGGCTGACCGCCCGAACATCCTCTATCTGCACTCGCACGACACCGGGCGGTACGTCCAGCCCTACGGCCACCAGGTGCGGACGCCGAACATCCAGCGGCTCGCCGACCAGGGGATGCTGTTCCGGGAGGCGTTCTGCGCCGCGCCGACGTGCTCGGGCAGCCGCGCTTGCCTGCTCACCGGCCAGTGGGCGCACAGCAACGGCATGACCGGGCTGGCGCACCGCGGCTGGACGCTCAACGACTACGGGCACCACATCGTGCACACGCTGCGCGGGGCGGGGTACTGGTCGGGCCTGATCGGCGAGCAGCACCTGTCGGTCGATCCGGGGATCCTCGGCTACGACCGCGTCGTCGACATCGACACCACGCGCGTCGAGTCGGTCGTTCCCGCCGCCGTGGCGCTGCTGCGCGAGCGCCCGCCGCAGCCGTTCTTCCTGTCGGTCGGCTTCTTCGAGACGCACCGCGAGTACTTACCGTCGACGTCGATCCGCGACCGTCTGTACTCGCTCCCGCCGGACAACCTGCCGGACACGCCGGAGATGCGCCAGGACATGGCGTCCTACAAGGCCAGCGCACGGTCGCTCGACCAGGGCGTCGGCGCCGTGCTCAACGCGCTCGACGAGCAGAACATCGCCGACGACACGCTGGTGATCCTCACGACCGACCACGAGCTGCCGGTGCTGGCGAACATCGACGACGGGCCGACGAAGGACCTCTTCGTCGCCGCCGGCTGGGGTGATCGCCCGCTGCCGCGCGACGCGCTCTACGACCTGCTGTTCGATCCCTCCGAGTCGCACAACCTCGCCGACGAGGCTGCGCACCTCGGCGTCCTCGCCGAGCTGCAGCGGCGGCTGGAGACGTGGATGCGTGAGACCGAGGACCCGCTGCTCGACGGCGACATCGATCCGCCGCCGGGCGCGATGGTGAACTATCCCAACGCGCTGTCGGCGTCGGATCCACACGGCGTGCTCCGATAGCGTCCGGCGGGTGCCGCTGCATCCGGAGATCCAGGCGATCCTGGACGCGATGAACGCATTGCCGGGGCCGCCGGCGCACGAGGTCACGGTTGCCGAGGCGCGCGCCGGGCACATCGCCGAGGCCGAGCAGCTCTCGGGCGAGGGCGAACGCGTGGCCGAGGTTCGCGACGTCACGGTTCTGTCGCCTGGCGGCGAGGTTCCCGTGCGGCTGCTCGTGCCCGAGAACGCGCATGGCGTCGTCGCCTACATCCACGGCGGCGGCTGGATGATGGGCTCGATCGACACGTTCGACGCGCCGCTGCGGCGGCTCGCCAACGCGTCGGGCGCGACGGTCGCGGCGATCGAGTACCGGCTGTCGCCTGAGCACGCATTTCCGGCGGCGCTCAACGACTGCCTGGCGGCGATCAGCCGGCTCGCCGCCGGGGCCGGGCCGTTCGCCGTCGCCGGGGACAGCGCTGGCGGCAACCTTGCGTCGGTCTGCGCGCGGCGGCTGCGCGGGGAGGTCGATCTGCGCCTGCAGGCGCTGATCTACCCGGTCACCGACGCCGGGCTCAACCGTCCGTCGTTCCGCCAGTTCGGCAACGGCTACGGGCTCACCGCCGCCCAGGTGCGGCGGATCTGGGGGTACTACCTCGATGGCGCCGACGGCGGGGTGCCGGACGCGTCGCCGCTGCGCGCCGACGATCTCGCGGGCGTGGCGCCCGCGTTCGTCATCACCGCCGAGGCCGACGTCCTGCGCGACGAGGGCGAGGCGTACGTCGACGCGTTGCGCGAGGCGGGCGTCGCGGTCGAGCACGTTCGCTGGCCGGGGACGATCCACGGGTTCTTCCGCTGGGTCGCGGCGACATCGGTCGCGCGTGACGCGGTCGACGCCGTCGGCGCGGCCCTGCGCACCGCGCTGGGCGTCAAAGACGCGCCGGTCGGGTAACGCTCGTCCGCATGTGACGACTTCTCGCGCTCGTCGCGGCGCTGGCGCTGCTGGCGGGCTGCGGCGGCGGCGACGACCAGAACACCGCGAGCACCCCGGCCCCGACCGACACCGCGGCTCCGGCGGCCACCGCGACCCCGACGGCCGCGGACACCGCCCCGACGGCACCAGTCGCCCAGGGCGAGGGCAGCGCCGACCGCGGCCGCTTCATCTTCACGATCACCGAGCTCAAGCGCAGCGGCCCGACGGTCGTGCTCAACGCGAGCGTCTCGCTGGCGGGCGGCAGCGAGAGCGACTCGATCCAGATCTCCGACGCGTTCGCCGACGGCATCACCCAGCCGCTGGAGGACACCGACGCGCAGGAGGGCGCCGACGTGTTCGACGGCGTCGCGCTGATCGATCCCGAAGGCCGCAAGAAGTATCTGGTGGCGCGCGAGACGACGGGCCGCTGCGTCTGCAGCAACAACCTGAGCGCGGCGTTCGTGGGCGAGGACGCGCCGGTCAACCTCGAGGCGACGCTCGCCGCGCCGCCCGACACGGTCACGAAGGTCAACGTCTTCGTCCCGGGCGTCAAGACGTTCACCGATGTTCCGCTCGCTTAGCCTCGCACTCGCGCTGGCCGCGGCCCCCGGCGTCGTCGACATCGAGCTCCCGGTCGTCGACCTCCAGTACGAGACGGCGTCGCTGGACGACAGCGTGCAGACCGCCGAGTCGAGCAAGCAGGTGAAGGTCACGCTCGCCGCCGACGTACTGTTCCGCTTCGACAAGGCCGCGTTGAGCCCGCGTGCCCAGACTCGGATCGGCGAGGTCACCGGTCGCATCTCGCAGGCCGACCCGCACCGGATCAAGATCGACGGCTACACGGACTCGACGGGCTCGAACGCGTACAACCTCGGGCTGTCGAAGCGACGGGCCGCCGCGGTTGCGGCGGCGGTGCGGCGCCGGCTCGGAGGGGCAACGCCGCGGCTGATCGTGCACGGCCACGGCGAGGCGGACCCGGTGGCCGCGAACACGCACAAGGACCGCTCGGACAATCCCCAGGGCCGCGGTCGCAACCGGCGCGTGACGATCACGTTCCCCCGCTGACACTCTGTCCTCAGCGGCGCGCCGTGCCGCCGTGTGTTGGACGCCCGCGCGGCCGGGTAGGTCGATACCGTCACCTGCCATGGCCGTGAGCATCAAGACAACCCGCTTCTGGCATCCGTTCGCCGACATGGGCTCCGTGAGCCAGAGCGAGTTCGTCATCGAGCGTGGCGAGGGCGTGTGGGTGTTCGACACCGAGGGCAACCGCTACCTCGACGGCACCGCGAGCCTCTGGTACGCGAACCTCGGCCACGGGCGTGAGGACATCGCCAACGCGGTCGCCGAGCAGATGGGCAAGATCGCCGCGTACTCGACGTTCGGCGACTTCGGCAACCGCCCCGCCAACGAGCTGTGCGAGCGGCTCGCGGCGGTCGCGCCGATGGACGATGCGCGCGTGTTCCTCACGTCCGGCGGCGGCGACTCGATCGACACGGCGGCAAAGATCGCCCGCCGCCACTGGGTGCTCAGCGGTCATCCCGAGCGCACGCACCTGATCTCCCGCACGCAGGGCTACCACGGCACGCACGGCTTCGGGACGAGCATCGGCGGCATCGAGGCGAACACGAGCAACTGGGGCCCGCTGATCGGCGGGACGTCGACCGTGCAGTTCGACTCGCTGGAGGCGCTCGAGGCCGAGATCCTGCGCGTCGGGCCTGACCGCGTGGCCGCGTTCTTCTGCGAGCCGGTCCTCGGCGCCGGCGGCGTCCACCCGCCCCCGGAGGGCTACATCGAGGGCGTCGCCGACCTGTGTACCGAGCACGGCGTGCTGCTGATCATCGACAGTGTCATCTGCGGCTTCGGCCGGCTCGGCACCTGGTTCGGGATCGAGCGCTGGGAGGACGTGCGGCCGGATCTGATCACGTTCGCCAAGGGCGTGACGTCCGGCTACCTGCCGCTCGGCGGCGTAGTCGTCTCCGGCGCGGTCGCGGCGCCGTTCTTCGAGGCTCCGGGAGGGCCGATGCTCCGCCACGGCGCGACCTACGCCGGGCACCCGTCGTGCTGCGCCGCGGGCAACGTGGTGATGGAGATCTACGAGCGCGAGGGCATCCTCGCGCGCGCGAAGGAGTTGGAGGTGCCGCTCGCGGACACGCTCGGCATGCTCGCCGACCATCCGGCGGTCGCCGAGGTGCGCGCGGGCATGGGCCTGCTCGGCGCCATCCAGCTTGCTCCGGAGATGCTGGAGCAGGACACTGGCGCCGTGGCGAAGGTCGCTCAGGACGCGCGCGACGCAGGGGTGCTGGTGCGGCCTCTGCTCGGGTCGGTTGCCGTGTCGCCCCCGCTGACGGTAGAGGTGGAGCACCTGCAGCAGATCGCCGACGCGATCCGCGCAGGGCTCGACGGCCTACATGTCTGAGCTCGAAGCCGCTGCGGATGCGGCCGGCTGGCACACCGACGACTATCCGGAGCTGCGTGCCGGTCCTCCGTGGGTGACCGAGGAGATGGTCGCGGCGCAGCCCGCCGTGGTGCGGGCGCTCGTGGACTCGCCGCCGGAGGGCGTGGGAGCGCTTGCGGGCATGGTGCGCGAGGCGCACGACGCCGGTCTGCCGGTGACGGTGGTCGGCTGCGGGACCTCCGAGCACGGCGCGCTGGCGATCGCGGAGCAACTTGCGGCGGCGTTCGGCGGCGGCTGGCCCGCGCCCGTCGTGGCGCGCCAGTCGCTCGACGCGGCCGAGCACCCGCAGCGCAGCGGCGTGTGCATCGCCGTGTCGCACGACGGCGGGACGCGGGCGACGACCCTGGCCCTGGAGGCCGCGCGCGCGGCGGGCGCGCGCACGGCCCTGGCGACCGGCCGACCCGGCGGGACCGCTTCCGGGCCGGCCGAGATCGTGCTGGTCACCCCGGTCCACGACGACTCCTGGTGCCACACCGTGGCCTACACGTCGGCGATCGCCGTCGGGGCGGCGCTGGCGCGCGAGCTCGGCCTCACGACGCTCTCCGGGGCCGACGCCGAGGCACTGCTCCGCGGCGTGCTCGCCGGAGCGCCCGACGCCGCCGTGCTGGCCGGCTCCGAGCGTGTCCTCTGCGCGGGCATCGGCATCGACCTCATCACCGCCCGCGAGTTGGCGTTGAAGCTCGCCGAGGGAGCGCGGCTGCAGTCCGCCGGCCTGCATCTCGAAACGCTGCTCCACGGACATCTCGCGGGCGAGGACGCCGGCACCGCGGTCGTGCTCATCGACTCCGACCAGGAATCCGTGCGCATCGCCCGCCGCGCCGAGATCGCCGAGTCCGCGCTTGCCGCGATCGGGATGCCGACGCTGCGGCTGGCCGTCCCGGCCTCCACTGACCCGTTCGCGCGGCTGCTTGCGGGCGCGGGCGCACTGCAGGCCCTCACGCTCGCGCTCGTCCGCGCCCGGCGTCTGAACCCGGACCTGATCCGCCGCGAGGAAGCGCCCTACCGTCGCGCCGGCGATGCCGGCGACGCGAGCTGGTAGCCGCCGCCGACGAACGTCAACTGCGGCATTGAGGGGTGGCTCAAGCGGCGAGTGTGAAGTTGTTCAGCCTGAGCGTGAACAACTTCACACTCGACGCGAGACGCCGGCCTCGCGGCCGCCCCACCCAGCCGGGGTCGACGCCTAGGCAGCCACGGCGACGTCGGCAGACCCCAGCGCAGGAGCCGGGAGCGCAGCCGTCGGAGGAGCGATGTCGAGGTAGTGCCGGAAGGTCCAGTGGGCCACCCGGCGCCGGCCGAACAACCCGACCAGCCCGTCCATCGGCCGCCCATGCAGCCGGCGGACCGACTGCTGTGCCGCGTACATGCACTCGAACTGAAATCGGTGCGATGCGGAGAAGTCGGCGTAGCGGCGGAGCGCCAACTCGACGGTCTGGCGGCCGTCCAGAACGGCGGCGAGCTCGCGCCCGCAGGCGATGCCGAAGTACAGCGCAGTGCGGATCCCCTCGGCCGTCAGCGGCAGGCAGTGGCCCGCGGAGTCGCCGACGAAGAACACGCCGTCCTCCACGGACGGCCGCAGCCGGTGCGGGATCCAGTTGCCCTGGAAGCGCACCGCCTCGGCGGCGACATCGTCGGCCAGCTGCAGCGTCGGCTGCTTGACGTGGAGGAGCGGATCGAACGACCCGACGCCGATCCGCAGTTCGTCGCGGGCCGGGAACGACCAGCCGTAGCCGGGCGAGATGTAACGCGTGTCGAGCCACAGCTCCAGATCGGACCCACGACCCGAAGGATGCACCTCGAGGCCGCGCGACAACGCCGCCTCGGGCGGCTGCACGTTCGCGTCCGAACCCAGCACCCTGCGCCATCCCAGGCCGTCCACGATCAATCTCGCAGACACGTCCCCGCGGTCGGTGTGGACCACGGACCCGGTGCGCCCGTTCACCTTCGCGGTCTCGAACGCCGCCGTCCCCGATTGCTCCCACAGCAACCCGCACAGCGTGCGGTAATCGAACGTCGAGAACGTCCATGGCAACGACCAGCGAGCGGTCCGGGACGGGGTGTGGACGAGCAATGAGCCAAAGGTCTGCCGGATAGACCTTTCGAGCCCGAGATTGGCCAGCCACTCGGTCGGCGCGGCGCACGCGGATGTCTGCCGCTCACCGATCTCGTAGCGGTCCAGGACCAGTACGCGGGCGCCGCCGGCACGCAGCTCGCGCGCCACGGCCAGCCCCGCGAACGAGGCGCCGCAGATCAGGACGTCAAATGAGGCTCCCGAAGCGAACGGCGTTCGCTCGGCGCCGCGCTTGGTTGCACGTACCGGCATAGGGCAGGCTCGCTACAGTATCTGGCCGCTAATGGAAGCCACAATGACCCCTCCCACCACCGACACCGATGCGAAGATCGTCGAGGGCTCCGACGGGATGCTCCTCGAGATCGACGGCCAGATCGTTCCCAACTATGACGCCACGATCGTCCCCTTCGAAGAGGGCGACGTCGTCACGGGCAGGGTGGTGCGGATCGACAAGGACGAGGTCCTCGTCGACATCGGTTACAAGAGCGAGGGCGTCATCCCCTCCGGCGAGCTGTCGATCCGCAAGTCGGTCGACACTTCGGAGGAGGTCGAGCTCGGCGAAGAGGTCGACGCTCTGGTCCTCACGAAGGAGGATCAGGACGGCCGGCTGATCCTGTCGAAGAAGCGCGCGCGGTTCGAGCGCGCATGGCGCCGCATCGAGGCCGCCGCCGAGTCCGGCGAGCCGGTCATCGGCGCCGTGATCGAGGTCGTCAAGGGCGGCCTGATCATCGACCTCGGGGTCCGCGGGTTCCTGCCCGCCTCGCTCGTCGACATCCGGCGCGTGCCGAACCTCGACGAGTACCTGGGCCAGAACATCCAGTGCAAGGTGATCGAGCTCAACCGCTCGCGCAACAACGTGGTACTCAGCCGCCGCGCCGTGCTTGAGGAGGAGCGCAAGGAGCAGCGCCAGGCGATCCTGGAGCGTCTCCAGCCGGGCCTGATCATCGAGGGCCAGATCTCCAACATCGTCGACTTCGGCGCGTTCGTCGATCTCGACGGGATCGACGGCCTGATCCACATCTCCGAGCTGAGCTGGTCGCACGTGAACCACCCGAGCGAGATCCTCTCGATCGGCGACACCGTGCAGGTCAAGGTGCTCGACATCGACCGCGACCGCCAGCGCATCTCCCTGGGCCTCAAGCAGACCCAGGAGGATCCGTGGCAGCGTGTGGTCGACACCTACAACGTGGGTGACGAGCTCGAGGGCACGGTCACCAAGGTCGTCGCGTTCGGCGCGTTCGTGGAGATCCTGGAGGGCGTCGAGGGTCTCGTGCACATCTCCGAGCTCGCTCAGCAGCACGTCGAGAACCCGCGCGAGATCGTTCAGCCCGGCGACGAGGTGAAGGTCAAGATCCTCGAGATCGACTCCGAGCGCCGCCGGCTCTCGCTGTCGATCAAGCGCGTCGAGGGCCAGGTGCTCCCGCGCCGCTCGGCCGCCGAGGCGGGCGACCTCGAGAACGTGCCCGAGCTGGGCCTGTCCGAGGATGTCTTTGCCCCGCCCGCCCAGATTGACGAGCTCGCCGAGGGCGACAAGGTTGCCGAGGCGCCGGAGGTCGAGGTTGCCGAGGCGCCGGAGGTCGAGGTTGCCGAGGCGCCGGAGGCCGAGGTTGCCGAGGCGCCGGATGCTGAGGTCGCCGAGGAGGCGCCGGAGGCCGAGGTTGCCGAGGCGCCGGAGGCCGAGGTCGCCGAGGCGCCGGAGGCGACCGCTGAGGTCGCTGAGGCTCCCGAGGCCGCCGAGGAGACGCCGGAGCCCGAGGCTGCGGCGGACACGCCCGAGCCCGAGGCTGCGGCAGAGACGCCCGAGCCCGAGGCCGAAGAAGAGACCTGAGCGCGCCGCCCTTTGTCGGGCTGACCGGCGGCATCGGCGCCGGGAAATCGGAGGCGCTCGCCGCCCTGGCGCGCCTCGGTGCCGCCACGCTGTCCGCTGACGCGGTTGTGCACGAGCTGTATCGCGATCCGGAGGTCCACGCGGCCGTCGTCGCCCACTGGGGGCCCGAGGTGGCGCCCGGGGGAGTCGTCGACCGCGCCGCCGTAGCCCGCCGCGCGTTCGCCACGCCGGAGGATCGCGAGTGGCTCGAGGGCTTCATCTGGCCGCGGGTCGGCCAGCGGATCGCCGAGTGGCGGGCGATCGAGTCCACGCGCGAGCCGGCGCCGCCCGCGCTCGTCGTCGAGGTGCCGCTGCTGTTCGAAGGGGGCATGCACGCCGCGTTCGACGCGACGATCGCGGTGGTCGCCGCCGACGACGTCCGGGCCGAGCGAGCCGCCTCCCGCGGCCACGAGATGGTCGACGAGCGAACAGCCCGGCAACTCGGTCAGCAGGAGAAAGCGCAAAGAGCGACGTATGCGGTCCAGAACTCCGGCACGCTCGACGCGTTGGAGAAGACACTGTCTTCGGTCCTTGAGAAGCTGAACTCGTGAGCGCCCACGCACACACCCGCACAGCCAGCCGCCGCCGCCCGCGACGCCGCTCGCGCGTGCAGCGGCGCCGGCTCGTGCTGCTGACGCTGCTGCTCGGGCTCGCCGCGATCGCGCTGCTGACGCTGAAGCCGTGGGCGGACAAGGCCGTGCAGGAGCTCAAGCTCCCGCTCCGGCACGAGGACGTGATCCGCCAGCAGGCGGCCGACAAGGACCTCGACCCGTCGCTGATCGCGGGCGTGATCTACGTCGAGTCGCGGTTCCGCGACCAGACGTCGCACGCCGGCGCCAAGGGCCTGATGCAGCTGATGCCGGCGACTGCCGACTACATCGCCCGCAAGTCGGGCGGCACGCGATTCGTGCAGGGCGATCTCGCGGACCCGCAGATCAACATCTCCTATGGCTCCTGGTACCTGCGCTATCTGCTCCAGCACTACAACGGCAACGTCGCGCTCGCGCTCGCCGCGTACAACGCGGGGGAGGGCAAGGTCGACGAGTGGTGGCGCGAAGCAACCGACCGGGGCGAGAAGTTCGTCGTCGCCAAGCACATCCCGTTCCCGGAGACGCGCGCGTACGTGCAGAAGGTCCTCGGCGCGCGCACCCAGTATCGCCGCGAGTACGCGCACGAGCTCGGCCTCTAACGTCTCTGCGATGAACCAGAGACCGTTGGGCCGCACCGGCCTGCAGGTGTCGGAGATCGGCTACGGCGCCTGGGGCATCGGGCAGAGCATGTGGCTGGGTGCCGACGACGACGAGTCCGTGCGGGCGCTCAACCGCGCCGCCGATCTCGGCGTGACGATGTTCGACACCGCCCTCGCGTACGGCAACGGGCACAGCGAGGAGCTCGTCGGCGCGCTGGCTCGCGAGCGCGACGTCGTCGTCGCGACCAAGATCCCGCCGAAGAACATGCGCTGGCCGGCGGCGGACGGCACCGACCCCGATGACGCGTTCCCCGCCGACTACGTGATCGCGTCGACTGAGCGGAGCCTGCGCAACCTCGGCCTCGACACCGTCGACGTGCAGCAGTTCCACGTGTGGTCCGACGAGTGGGTCGACCGCGGGAGCTGGCGCGACGGGATCGAACAGCTCAAGGCTGACGGCAAGATCCGCGCGTTCGGCGTGTCGATCAACGACCACCAGCCGGCGAACGCGATCAAGCTGATCGAGAGCGGCGCCGTCGACACCGCGCAGGTGATCTACAACGTCTTCGACCAGTCGCCCGAGGACGCGCTGCTCGACGCGTGCGCCGAGCACGGCATCGGCGTCCTCGCCCGGGTGCCGTTCGACGAGGGCGCCTTGACCGGCGCGATCGGGCCGGACACCGAGTTCCCGGACGGCGACTTCCGCAACCGCTACTTCCGCGACGACCGCAAGCAGCAGGTCGCCGAGCACGTGCAGGCGATCCTCGACGACCTCGGCATCGAGCGCGAGCAGCTTCCGGAGGTGGCGCTCCGCTACATCCTCTCGCGCCCTGCCGTCTCGTCGGTGATCCCGGGCATGCGGTCGGTCCGCAACGTCGAGCGCAACGCCGCGGTCGGCGACGGGAACGGCCTGCCCGCCGACCAGGTGGCGGCGCTCAAGCGGCACCGCTGGGATCGCAGCTTTTACTAGGGCCGCCGCGGCGGCATCGGCCGGCGTCGCTCGCGGGCGATCCGGCCGTTCTCGTGCGAGTGGTCCTCCGGCTCGGGCTCGGGCGGCGGTGTGCGCGCCTCCTCCGCGGCCGCCCGGTCGCGGTCCTCGGCGCGACCGACGAGGTAGAACGCGAACGACACCCCACCCACCGCGAGCAGGCCGACGAGGGCGAGGACGATGGCGGTGGTGGTCGTGGACATCGCGCCGAGCATACGCCGTGAGTGAGATGACCGATTCCGCGACCCACGCACCCGCCCGCGGCCATGCGGGCACGCGGGGCCGCGGAACCGATCATCTAGTTCCGCAGCGCGACGAACCCGGGCGTCGACAGCACGCGATCGCCGGGCAGGATCGTCATCGCGTCGTAGCCGTCGAGGCCGGTGGTCCAGCGCGGCCCGGCCTCGCCCATCGCGAACGCCGCGGTCGCGTACGCGTCGGCGGTGGCCAGGTCGGGCCCGACGATCGTGACGGACAGCGCGTCGGTGGCCGGGCGGCCGGTGTGTGGGTCGACGATGTGCCGCCCGCGTTCGTAGGTGCCAGAGGTGGCGACCGCGGCGTCGCTGACCGCGATCACCCCGGCGAGCCGTCGGCGCCGGTGCGGATGGCGGATGCCGACCCGCCACGGGCCGCCGCGCAGGCGCAGGTCGCCGCCGGCGTCGATGCAGAAGCGGGTGCAGCCCGCGCGGTCGAGCAGGGCCGCCGCGCGGTCGACCGCCCAGCCCTTGACGAGCCCCGACGGGTCGAGGCGCCCCGTCGCCCGGAGGTGGAAGAACCCGCCGGTGCGCTCGCGCAGCCGCTCGCACTGTCCGAGCACCTCGCCGACGAGCGGGTCGGCGTCGGCGAGCGCGAGCTCGCCGCGATCGAGCCGGCAGATCTCGCTGTCGGCGCGGTAGGTGCTGAACGTCGCGTCGACCCAGCGCAGCCACGCGAACACCTCGTCGGCGGCGGCGTCGTCCGCACCGGTGACCCGCACCCGCATCCCCATGATGCGGCGCTCAACCACCGCGGCGCGCCTTCCTGATCGCTCCGCGCAGCGAGTCGATCCAGATCATGCTGCTCGACGTCGCGCCGGTGACGACGTCGATGTCGGCGCTCCCGGCCTTCAGCGCCTCGGCGCGGAGGATCGGCTCCGCGCGCGCGTTGAGCGCCTTCGTGTGCGGCCCGTCGCCGCTCATCGAGATCGTCTTCACGCCGGTCAGGCGGCCGTGGGTGAGCGTGGCCTGGACCTGGATAACCGAGAACGGCGTCGTCATCGCCGGGCCGTCCGCGGTCCGCTGGCCGGGGACGGCTCGCGGCGGGGGAGCGGGAGGGATCGTCCGCTCGGTGAGCGTCACCGGCGGGTGCGTCTCGTAGCGCGCGACCAGCACCACGGCGACCGCGGTCACGAGCAGCGCGACGACGGCGCGGCGCATCAGAGCGCGAACCGCTCGGTGAAGATGTGGCGGCGCGGCACGCCCGAGCGGTCGAGGCTGGCGCGCGTCGCCTCGGTCATCGCCGGCGGCCCGCACACGTACACGTCGCGCGCCGCGATGTCCGGGATCAACTCCTGCAGATGCTCGGGGCCGAGGAACTCGCTCGTCCGGTGGTCGCCGAGCACGTAGTGCAGCTCGATCCCGCGGCGGCCCGCGAGCTCGTCCAGCTCGTGGCGCAGGATCACATCGTCGGGGCCGATCGCCCGGTACACGACGGCGATGTCGCCCGGTTCGCCGGGCATGTCCTCGAGCAGCGCACGAATCGGCGTGATGCCGATGCCGCCGGCGATCAGCGCGACCCGCGCGCGGCGACGCGTCGCCGCCGTGAACGAGCCGAACGGGCCCTCGACGATCACGCGCGTGCCCGGCGGCAGCGTGCGCAGGCTCGTGCTGAAGTCGCCGACGCCCTTGACCGTGATCCGCAGCCGGCCCGGGTCGGGCGCCGCCGACAGCGAGAACGGGTGCGCCTGGAACCAGCGCTCGCGCGTGAGGAAGCGCCACGTGAAGAACTGCCCGGTGCGCGCGCGCAGACGCTCGAGCGCCACACCGCCGATCTCCACCGAGACGACGCCCGGCCCCTCATCGCTCACGCTGGCCACGCGCAGACGGTGGCGCAGGCTGCGGACGACGGGCAGCGCGATCCGGAAGCCGACGATCGCGCCGAGCGTGGCGATGTAGAGCGCGTACCAGTACACGCGGGCCGGCGAATCGCCGACGAAGTCACTCCCGGTCGCGAGCTGATGGCTGAACGCGAGCACGATGCCGAGGTAGGCGTACAGGTGCACGAAGTACCACGTCTCGTAGCTCAGTCGCCGCCGCACGATGACGATCGACGTGACGGTGACGCCGATCAGGGCCACGAGCCCGGCGGTGGCGGTGATGACCCCGGGGTAGCCGGTGATCAGCCGGTCGATCTCGGCGCCCAGCGAGATGTCGTCGCCGACCGTGTAGCCGGCCGTGATGAGCAGGGTGTGGGCGACGAGCAGCGCCAGCACGGCGAAGCCGCCCGCGCGATGCCACGCGGTGAGCCGGTGCAGCCCGACGAGCCGGTCCAACACCGGCAGCCGGGCGAGCAGCAGCAGCTGCACGAGCGCGAGATACGCCCCGAGCAGCCCGGTGACGCGGCCGAGGCCGGTGAGCACCCCGGCGGTGTCGTGCATGTCGCGGACGCCGTCGACGCCCCACAGGCCCACGACGACGAGCCCGTTGCCGACCGCGAGGAGCGCCAGTCCCCAGCCGGCGATCCTCCTCCGGGCTGCGCTCACGGCCACGAAGTCTACGTGCGGGATCGCACGACGAGGCGTAGTATCAGAGCCATGGAGCACGACGGTTTCGACGATGTCGAGTTCCGGATCACCGAGGCGCCCGAGCCGCCACCGCGGCGCGGGCGGTGGGTGGCCGCCGGCGTGGCGACGTTGGTCGCGACCGGCATGCTCGCCGCGGGCGCGTGGGCGCTGACCAGTCCGGGGAGCGAGCCCGTCGCGCAGCCGGCGCCGAAGATCCACTACAACGCCGACGGTGTGCCGGTGTCACGGCACGGTCGCGAGTGCATGGCGGGTAAGGGCCACCACGGCGCCCGCCACAGCGCGCGCGACTCGTCGGTGAAGTACTGAGCCACCGCGTCATGCGGTGAGCCGCTCGACCACCTCGAGCGGCGGCAGCGAGCCGGGGTTCGGCTCGCGCTGCTCGAGTCGCGCGAGCAGCACCTCGGCGCCGCGCACGCCGCTTTCGTGCAACGGCTGCCGCACGGTCGTCAGCCCGACGATCGCGGCCACCTCGATGTCGTCGAACCCGATCACGGCGACATCGTCGGGGACGCACAGCCCACGCGCGCGTGCGGCCTCGATGACGCCCACCGCCTGCATGTCGGACGCGGCGAAGATCGCGGTCGGCGGGTCGGGCAGGGTCAGCAGCCGCTCGGCCGGCGCGTGGGCCTCGACGCGTCCGTGCGGCCCGCGCTGTTGCAGCTCTGTCACCGGCTCGATGCCGGCGCCGAGCAACGCCCGCAGGTAGCCACGGCGGCGGTTCTCGCTGGACATGAACCCGAACGGATTGGCCGGGGCGTCTCCGACGAAGCCGATCCGGCGGTGCCCGGATGCCAGGAGATGCTCGGTCGCGAGGCGGCCGCCGCGCACGTCGTCGACCGCGAGCTCGGCGTCGGGCGAGTCCGGGACGTCGATCATCACGATCGGCAGGTCGTCGTGGTCGAGCGCAATCCATTCGTCGTCCGCCAGCGGCAGCGAGATCACGAGCAGGCCGTCGACGCGATCGCGATGGGCGAGCCCGGCGAGCACGTCGGCGCGCTGCTCGAGCGTCTCGACGTCGTAGAGGACCAAGGCGTACCCGCTCTCGGCGAGGCCCCGCGCGACGCCGCGCAGGCGCTCGACCGCCGACGGCGACGTGAAGAACGGGGCCACGACGCCGATCGCGCGTGTACGGCCCGACGTCAGGCTGCGCGCGGCTGTGCTCGGCCGGTAGTCGAGCTCGTCGATCGCGCTCAGCACCCGCTCGCGCGTGGGACCTGTCACCAGCGGCAGGTCGTTGAGCACGCGCGAGACGGTTGCGGAGCTGACGCCGGCGTGACGCGCGACGTCGCGGATGGTGGGCGCTTGTGCCCGGTGCTCAGCCCGTTGCGATCCTGGCACCGGCCGCGTCGAACAGCTTCATCTGGCTGGTGTCGACGCTGAGCTCGACCTCGCCGCCAGGCCTGGCCTTGCTCTCCGCCGACAGGCGGGCGACGATCTGCTGCCCGCCTCCGTGTGACGGCAGGTCCTCCATGCCCGCATCCGCCGCGAGCTCGTTCAGCTCGGCGGAGTCGAGGTGCTCGCTCTTGACGTCGAAGTAGACGTACAGCTCGGAGCCCATCGACTCGACCACGTCCACCTTCGTCCGGAACTTCATCCGGTCCGCGTGCTCCTCCTGCTCGACCGCGGCGTCCTCGAAGTGCTCGGGGCGCAGGCCGACGATCACGTCGCGGCTCCCGTTCGCGCCCTCGAGCCCCGAACGGAGCTTGTCGGACAAGTGGAGGTCGCCGAACGGCAGCTTGACGACGCCGCCATCCAGGCGACCCGCCAGGAAGTTCATCGACGGTGAGCCGATGAAGCCGGCCACGAAGAGGTTCTGCGGGTTCTCGTACAGATTGGCCGGCGTGTCGACCTGCTGGATGATGCCGGCGCGCATCACCGCGACGCGGTCGCCAAGCGTCATCGCTTCGGTCTGATCGTGCGTCACGTAGACCATCGTCGTGCCGAGCTGGCGCTGGATCCGGGCGACCTCGGTGCGCATCTGCACGCGCAACTTGGCGTCCAGGTTCGACAGCGGCTCGTCCATCAGGAACGCCCTCGGATCACGCACGATCGCGCGGCCCATCGCCACGCGCTGGCGCTGGCCGCCGGAGAGGTTGGCCGGCTTGCGCTCGAGGTGCTGCTCGAGATCGAGGATCTTCGCCGCCTCGGACACCTTGCTGTCGATCGTGCTCTTGTCCGTCTTGGCGAGCTTGAGCGCGAAGCCCATGTTCTCGCGGACGGTCATGTGCGGATACAGCGCGTAGTTCTGGAAGACCATCGCGATGTCGCGATCGCGTGGCGCGAGGTCATTGACCCTCTCACCGCCGATCACGAGGTCTCCGTCGCTGATGTCCTCGAGCCCGGCGACCATCCGCAGTGCGGTCGACTTCCCGCAGCCAGACGGGCCGACGAGGATCATGAACTCCCCGTCGCCGATCTCCAGGTTCATGTCCTTGACGGCCTCAAAACCGTCCGGATAGCGCTTCCAGATGCTCTGGAATGTGATCTCTGCCACGGCTCCGCTCCCTCCACTGAAACCGGTTACACTCGGCACGGTTTCACGAAGTCCCGGCGTTGTCAAGCCGCTAGGGGAGGCCAGTGCAGAACGTCTTCGAGATGTCGGCAGCTACGCGCGACGCGTACGAGCGCGCCGTCGCCGCGGCACCGGACGACGCGATCTTTCGTCTGCGCCTCGAGCGCTTCTTCCCCGGGTTCTACGAGCCGCTCGAGCGGCTGTACGGTGCGCATCCCGCGTTCGACGAACAGCTCGCGGCGATCCTCGCGACGATGGTCCGGGCGGACGCCGGCCGCGACCCGGCGCTGCGACGGCTCGATCACGAGCGCGAGATCACCGCCGACTGGTTCCAGCGCCAGCGGCACAGCGGCTACATCGCCTATGTCGATCGCTTCGCCGGCACGCTGACGGGGGTTCGCGAGCACGTCCCGTACCTGCGTGAGCTCGGCATCACCTACCTGCACCTGATGCCGCTGCTCCGCACGCGCCCGGGCGAGGACGACGGCGGCTACGCGGTCTCCGACTATCGCCAGGTCGACCCTGCACTGGGCACGATGGACGACCTGCGCGCGCTCGCCGCCGACCTCCACGCCGGCGGCATGAGCCTGTGCGTCGACCTCGTCGTCAACCACACCGCGCGCGAGCACGAGTGGGCGCAGCGTGCGATGGCGGGGGAGGAGGCGTACCGCGACTTCTACCTCACGTTCGAGGAGCGAACGGAGCCGGACGCGTACGAGCGCACGCTGCCGCTCGTGTTCCCGGACTTCAAGCCGTCCAACTTCACCTGGTCGGACGAGCTCGGACGCTGGGTGTGGACGACGTTCAACGCGTTCCAGTGGGACCTCGACTACGGCAACCCGGCGGTGTTCGCGGGCATGCTCGGCAACCTGCTCGACCTCGCCAACGCGGGCGTCGACGTGCTGCGTCTCGACGCGGTGCCGTTCATGTGGAAGCGCATGGGCACCGACTGCCAGAACCAGCCGGAGGTCCACGAGCTGCTCGAGGCGTTCCGCGCGATCACGCGCATCGTCGCCCCGGCGGTGATCTTCAAGGCGGAGGCGATCGTCTCGCCGGACGTGCTCGTCGACTACCTCGGCGCGTGCGAGCTGGCGTACCACAACTCGCTGATGGTGCTGCTCTGGAGCAGCCTCGCCAGCCGTCGTGCGGCGCTGATGGTGCAGACGCTGCGATCGATGCCCCCGACGCCGGCGGGGAAGGCGTGGGTCACGTACCTGCGTTGCCACGACGACATCGGTTGGGCGATCACGGAGGAGAACGCCGCGGCCGTCGGCGAGGACGCGCACGAGCACCGCAAGTTCCTCGTGCGCTACTACAGCGGTGACTTCTGGGAGTCGCCGGCGCGCGGCGCGGTGTTCCAGCCGGAGTTCAACGGCGAGGGACGCACGAGCGGCATGGCCGCGTCGCTCGCCGGCCTCGACGTGGCGCTCGACCAAGCCGACCCGTCGGCGATCGAGCTCGCCCTGCGGCGCGTCCTGCTGCTCTACAGCGTCGTGTTCTCCTACGGCGGGCTGCCGCTCGTCTACATGGGCGACGAGCTCGGCCTGCGCAACGACGCGGGCTACGCCTCCGATCCGGCGAAGGCTGCCGACAACCGCTGGCTGCACCGCCCGCGCATGGACTGGGACGCCGCCGCGCGGCGGAGCGATCCGGCGACGATCGAAGGTCGGCTGTTCGCCGGGATCCAGGCACTGATCACGGCCCGCCGCGAGCGGCCGGCGCTCCACGCCGGCGGCACGGTCGAGCCGTTCGACAGCGGCAACCCGCACGTGTTCGGCTACCGGCGCGAGCTCGACGATCACCGGTTCACGGCGTTCGCGAACTTCTCCGAGCTCGAGCAGGCGGTGCGCAGCGACGCCCCGCTGGCCGACGCGCCCGGCGGCCGCCCTCCGCGGCGGGCGGGCGACTACCTCATCCTCGGGCCGTACGCGTTCGCGTGGATCGCTTAATGGCCGATCCGCAGCGTCTTCAGCAGCGGGCCGGCAGTCTGCTGCACCTTGTGCAGGTTGCGTGAGTCGAGGCTGATCGTGGCGATGATGAGCGGGTCGGGATCCATCGGCAGGATCGTGAACTGCACCCGTGCGCCGTTGAGGAACGAGATGTTCGGCGCGATGAACGTGCAGGCCTTCAGCGTCCGCTGCTGGCACTGCGGGTCCGCGTGGGCTGGCCGGTCGAACCGCGCGACGGCGTCGAACCGCTGGCCCCGGATGCCGGCCACCGTCACCGGCGTCGCGCGGCCCACGCGCAGATCCGGGTGCGAGCGCAGCCAGGCGTACAGCGCGGCGGGTGCGGGCTCGAGGCTCTTGTCGAACGTCTTCGACGGGTCATAGACCTTCGGGATGCGCGCGAAGGCGAGCGTGGCGATCGGCGGCCCTTCCTGCTGCAGCGAGCCGACCTGCTTGCGCAGATCCAGTGCGAGCGTGTCCTGTTTCGTGCCGTCGTAGACGAACCAGTCGGGCGAGTTGGTGACGAACGACAGCGTCGGCACGAACGCGCGCGTGCGGTACCGCACGCCGTTCTCGAGGCTGCCGCCGAACAGCTCGCGGCCCTTGAGCGTCGGCTGCACGGTCGGCGTCGGCTCCGGAGTGGCGGCCGGGTGCACCGTACGCTGCGTCCCCGTGTGCAGGCCGCCGAGCGTGAGCAGCAGCGCGACGGCGGCGATCGCGGCGGCGCCCGCGAACATCAGGACGCGCGGCGTCGGGCGCGGAGCGCGCGGCAGCGGGCGCTCCTCTTCGCGCTCGGCGGCGTCGACGAGCTCGGCGCGCAGACGTGTCACGAAATCGCTCATCGCTGCCCCCGTAGCCGCTGCCGAAGTGTTCCGAGGCCGCGGCTGACGCGCTTGCGCACGACCGCCTCGGACGTCCCTTCCAGCGCGGCGATCTCCCCATAGCCCTGCTCGTCGACGACGTGGGCGCGCACGGCCTCGCGTTGCTCGGTCGGAAGCTCGTTGATGAGCTTCCACGCCGCGTCGCGCCCGAGCATGCCGATCATCTCGCGGTCCTCCTCGTCGAGCCGCACGTGCTCGATGCCGAGGCGACGGCGCATGCGGTCCTCGGCCGCGCCGCGCCGCCGGTAGTCGACGAGTTTGTGCTGCGCGATGCCGAACAGCCACGCGATCGCCGGGGTCGACGAGCGGCGGAACCGGTGCCGGGCCGCCAGCGCGGCGGCATACGTCTCGGCGGCCAGGTCGGCCGCCACCTCGGGGTCGCGCACCCGTCTTGCGAAGTAGCCCAGGACCATTTCGATCGTGCCGTCGTAGAAGCGTCCGAAGTCCTCTGGGTCGTTCGAGAGGATGAGATCGTCGTCGCTTTGCATCGTTCCTCAACGGCTACCTCGGAGCACGGTGTCGGTTTGTGACCCTAGATGCGGGTCACAGATCGCGGGGCCCCTGCGAGCTTAGGCGCATGAGCCATCAACAACAGCAACAGCCCTGGGGCGGCGACCTCAAGGTGCCCGGTTGGCTCCGCCGTCTCGCGCGGCGCCCGAAGGGCGAGGACACGCCCGAGCGCGCCCAGGAGCGCGGCTGGGAGCACCGCCATCCGGTCGAGGGACCGTCGGTCCTGGAGAACGCCGACCGCGCGATCTTCGGGGGGTTCTCCGAAGGCCATCCGGGCAATCGCGAGGAGCCGCGGGGCCGCTGACGCGGCCCCGCGACCCTCCGCATCAACCCTTGACGGCGCCGGCCGTGAGGCCGGCCACGATCCGCTTCTGGAAGAGCAGGACCATGACGATCAGCGGGATCGAGATCGTCACCGACGCAGCCGTGATGGTCCCGTACGGGATCTCGAACTGCGTGGAACCGGTGAAGAAGGCGATCGCCGCCGGCACCGGCCTCGCCGCGGGCGACGAGGTCAGCGTGATCGCGAGCAGGAACTCGTTCCAGACCGCGATGAAACACAGGATCGCCGCGGTCGCCAGACCGGGCGCCGCGAGCGGCACCACGACCTTGCGGAACGCCATGAAATGCGTCGCGCCGTCGACCAGCGCCGCCTCCTCGAGGTCCTTCGGGATCTCCTTGAAGAACGACACGAGGATGTAGATCGTCAGCGGCAGCGCGAACGTCAGGTTCGGGATGATCAGACCGATCAGGGTGTTGAAGATCCCGATGTCGGACCACAGACGGAACAGCGGCGCCGCGATCGCGATCGCCGGGAACGTCGTGATCGACAGGACCAGGGCGAGGATCCAGAACTTGCCCTTGAAGCGCAGACGCGCGAGCGCGTAGGCGCAGAACGACCCGACGGTGATGGCCAGCGTCGTCGTGACCACCGAGATGATCACGCTGTTGCCGAGCGCCCGGATGAAGTCGTCGTTGTGGAAGATCGACTTGTAGTTCGCGAGCGTCGGGTTCGGCGGGAGCAGCGATGACGACGACAGGTCGGCGCCGGTCTTCAGCGACAGGCTGACCAACCAGTAGAACGGGAACAGGCAGAAGACCACGATCGCCGTGACGGCGATCCACATGTACCAGGGGGTCTTCGGCCCTGCCGAGCGTTGCTTGCGCTTGGTCGGAGGGGCATCCGCCGCCTCGTCATGCTCAGTGGGAACAGTGACTGCGCTCATGGCCTAGTCCTCCGCCAAGCCGCGGATGTTGCCGCCCACGGTCCTGATGTAGACGAACGCCACGATCATCACCGTGATGAACGTGAGCACCGAGTAGGCGGCGCCGAGGCCGTAGATCCGGTTCTCGGCGAACGTCTGCTGCGCGATCAGCGACAGCGTCGTGGTTCCGTGCGCGCCCTTCGTGAGCACGTACGGGAGGTCGAAGATCCGCAGCGCATCGAGCGTGCGGAAGATCAGGGCGACGAGAATCGCCGGCTTCAGGAGCGGCAGCGTGATCTTCACGAACCGCTGCCACTTCGTCGCACCGTCGACGCGCGCCGCTTCGTAGATCTCTCCCGGGATCGTCTGCAACCCCGCGAGGATCAGTAACGCCATGAATGGCGCCGTTTTCCACACGTCCGCGATGATGATCACGATCAGCGCTTGTGGCTCTTGCCCGAGCCAAACCGTGTCACCACCCAGGATGCTGTTCACGAAGCCCTGCGGCGACTCGAAGATCGTGCGCCACATGATCGCCGTCACGACGGTCAGCACGGCCCACGGCACGAGCACCACGGTTCGCAGGACCCCTTGGCCCCTGAACGCCTCGTGCATGCACAGTGCCATGCCGAGGCCGATGATGAGTTCGAACGCCACGCTCGCCACGCTGAAGACGAGAGTGGTCCGCATCGCGGCCCAGAAGTCCGGGTTCGACAATGCGTCGCTGTAGTTGTTCAGGCCCGCCCAGCGGGACAGTCCGGCCACGCGCACCGAGTACTGGTGCAACGAGAGCCAGATGGCGTAGATGATGGGGTACGCCGCGACGAGTGCGATGAGCACCATCGACGGCGACACCATGGCGAACGCCAGGCGGCGCTCCGAGAGACCTCGGGAGCGCCGCCGCTGCGGCGTGGGCGCCTGGATAGAGGCGGCTTCCATAGTGATTTAGAAGGTGCTCAGCGCCTTCTCGATGTCGGACTGTGCCTGCTTCATTGCGTCCTCCGCCGATGTCTGGCCCGAGAGCGCCGCGTTGACGTTCTTGTAGATCGCCTGCGAGATCTGCGGGTAGACCGGTGACACGGGCCGCGCCCGCGCCTGCTCGACCGCCTGCTTGAGCTCGGCCGAGAACGGGAGCGCCTTCTTGACGGCCGGGTCGTCATACGCCGCGGTCGTCGTCGGGGCGAGGCTGAACTTGCTCGCATACAGCGACTGGATCTCGGGTGACCCGATGAAATCGACCATCGTCAGCGCGCCGCCCGGGTTCTTCGAGTAGACGGAGATCACGCTGTTGTGACCGCCGAGGATGCTCGCCGCGCCTGCGCCCTCGAACGCCGGGAGCGGAGCGACGGCGAACTTGCCCTTGACCTTCGGTGCCTTCTCGTTGAGCGCGTAGGCGTACGGCCAGTTGCGCATGAACGAGTACTTGCCGGTCTGGAAGGCTGCGAGCGACTCCGGCTCCATGTAGGTCGTCACGGCCTTCGGCGCCGCGCCGTCCTTGATGCCGTCGATCATCATCTGGGTCGCCTTGACGTTCTCCGGCGAATCGATGACGGCCTTCGTCCCATCGTCGCTGAGCACTTCGCCGCCGGCGCCGAACGCGATCTCCAGCCAGTCACACGTGAGGCCCTCGTAGGCCGCGCCCTGGTAGACGATGCCACCGGTGGTCTTGGCCTTGTCGTAGGTCGCCTGCCACGTCCCCGGGTCCTCGGACACCTTGTCCGTGCGGTAGTACATGAACGCGGCGTCGGTGGTCTCCGGCGCGCCCCAGACCTTCCCGTCGTACGTGACGGTCGCGATCGTGGCGTCGATGTAGTCGGACTTCTTGGTCTCCATGTACGGCGTCAGGTCGTACAGCCACTTCTGTGACGCGAACTCCGCCGTCCAGATCACGTCCGACGAGAACACGTCGCAGTCACCGGACTTCGCCTGCTGGCGCTGGATGAACTGGTTGCGCTGCTCGTCGGCTGATGCCGGGAACTCGACGAGCTTGGCGGTCAGCCCCTGTGACGAGTACTTCTTGTTGAAGAGATCGATCATCTCGTGGGCGTTGCCGGCGGTGTCCTTGCCCTGGCAGTACGTGACCGTGCCCTTGGCGCCGTCCATCGCGTTGGGGTCGATGACCTTGGCGCCGGACGTCGAGCCGTTCTCGGTCGTGCTCCCGCCGCCGCCGCCACCACCGCCGCCGCCGCTGTCATCGCCGCCGCAGCCGACAGCCACGACGCTCGCAAGCGCCGCGCTCAACAGCAGCGCGACGAAACGGTTCCATCTCATGCGTGAACCCTCCTCCGTCGGATAGCCGACTTCATCTCGTGCTTGAAGTCCTTCCCCTCACCCGCGCCACGGCGACGAAATGGGGCCGTTGAGCCCCGGTCAACGAGCGCGAGCGGCAACTGACGAGCCTCCACTGGCTCGCCGGACATGCTGCGCAGCAAGAGCTCGGCGCCGAGGACGCCGCTCTCCTCGAGTGGCTGCGCAATGGTGGTCAGCCCGGTGTACTCGGCCGCCTCCACGTTGTCGAAGCCGATCACCGACAACCGTTCGGGCACCGAGACGCCCGCCGCGCGTGCCGCCCTCATGACGCCGATCGCTTGCACGTCGGACGTCGCGAAGATCGCGGTGGGCGGGTCGGGAAGTGCCAGCAACCCGGCGGCGGCATCGCGTGCGATGTCGCGGCCGTGCGGCCGGCGTATGAGCAACTCGGGCGCGAGCGGGCATCCGGCGGCGGCGAGCGCCACCTCGAACCCCTCACGCCGATGTGCGCTGGAATCGAAGCCGAACCGGTTCTCCTCCTGGTCGCCGATGAAGGCGATCCGGCGGTGGCCGAGCTTCAGAAGATGCTCGGCCGCCAGCCGTCCACCGTCGACGTCGTTGATCGTGATAGTGGGGATCACGTCGTGCCCGCGGTCGACCAGCACCACGGGCACCCGCGCGGCCTCGAGCCGCCGCGCCTGGGGTGCCGACGGCATCAGCGAGATCGACAGCAGCGCGTCGATCCGCCCCCGCAATGCCCCGGCGTTGAAGAACTCGTTCAGCTGCTCGGCCCGCTCGACGTCGAACAGGATGAGCTGGTACCCGGCCGATGCCAGCACCCGCGAGACGCCGCTCAAGCGCTCGATGACCGAGGGCTGGGTGAAGAACGGCGCGATCACGCCGATCGCGCCGGTGCGTCCGGTGGAGAGAGCCCGGGCCACCGCGCTCGGCTGGTAATCGAGCGTGGCGATAGCCGCGAGCACGCGGTTCTTCGTCCGCTCGCTCACCGCCGATGACCCATTGAGTACGCGAGAGACGGTGCCGACTCCGACACCGGCCTCGGCGGCGACCTCCGCGATGGTGGCGCCCCTCATCTCTCCTCCTTAGCGCTTCATATGGAAGCGGTTCCATCACACCACAGCTGTCAAGGCCATGGTCCGTATGCTTCCGCTGCCATGGGGAAACATACGTGGTGGCGGGACGGCGTGCTGTACCAGATCTATCCTCGTTCGTACAAAGACCAAAACGGGGACGGAATCGGTGATCTGCAGGGAGTTCGTACGCGCCTGGATCATCTGGAGTGGCTCGGCGTCGACGGCATCTGGCTCAACCCGACGATGCCGTCGCCCAACGACGACTGGGGCTATGACGTAGCCGACTACTGCGCGGTGCACCCGGATCTGGGGACCCTCGCCGACCTCGACGAACTGGTCGCCGATGCGAGGGCTCGCGGCATCCGCGTGCTGCTCGATCTGGTGCCCAACCACACCAGCGACCGCCACCCGTGGTTCGAGGATGCGCTTACCGGTCGGAACGCGGCGCACCGCGACTTCTACGTCTGGGCCGACCCTGCGCAGGACGGTGGCGTGCCGAACAACTGGCGCTCGGTGTTCGGCGGCCCCGCCTGGACGCTGCACGAGCCGACGGGCCAGTACTACCTCAACCAGTTCCTGCCGAGCCAGCCCGACCTGAACTGGTGGAACGACGACGTGCGCGAGGCGTTCGACGAGATCTTGCGCTTCTGGTTCGAGCGCGGCGTGTCGGGCTTCCGCATCGACGTCTGCCACGCGATCGTCAAGGACCTCGAGCTGCGCGACGACCCCGCCGCGACCGCCGACGACCACCCGCGCGTGTTCGAGTTCGGGCTGCGGCGCGAGTACTCGATGAACCGCCCGGAGCTGCACGAGGTCTTGCAGCGCTGGCGCCGCGCGACGACCGACGGGCAGGTCCTCGTCGGCGAGACCTACGTGCTCGAGCTCGACCAGCTGATCCCGTTCTACGGCACCGGCGAGGACGAGCTGCACCTGGCGTTCAACTTTCTGTTCGTGCACGCGGACCTCGACGCGGCGCAGATGCGCCCGCTGGTCGAGGGGATCGAGGCCAAGCTGCCGGAGGCGGCGTGGCCGGTGTGGACCGGCTCCAACCACGATGCCGGCCGGCTGGCGACCCGCTGGGCGGGCGGCGACGAACGCAAGGCGCGCGCGGCGCTGCTGATGCTGCTGACGCTGCGCGGAACGCCGGTCCTCTACTACGGCGACGAGATCGCGCTGCAGGACGCCGAGCTCGACTGGCGGGAGGCGCTCGACCCGGTCGCGCGCCGCACCGGCAACCCTGAGGACAACCGCGACGTGTGCCGCACGCCGCTGCCGTGGACGGCGGACGGAGGCTTCACCGACGCGGCCGAGTCGTGGCTCCCGATCACCGACGCGAGCCGCAATGTCGGCGCCCAGCGCGACGAGACGGGCACCACGCTCCAGCTCGTGCGCGACCTGATCGCCCTGCGGCGCGAGCGCGCCGATCTGCACGCCGGCGCATACGCGACGCTGCCGGCGCCCAACGGCGCCTGGGCGTACGCGCGCGGCGACGGCACGGTCGTGGCGCTCAACCTGTCCGACGCGCCGGTGACGGTCCCTGACGTCGCGGGCGAGGTGCTGCTCGCAACCGACGGCGGCCGCGGCGGCCGCTTCGACGGCACGCTCGCGCCCTGGAGCGGTGCCGTGATCGCGCGCGATGCCTGACGTCGCGTGGTGGCAGCGGGGCGCCGTCTACCAGATCTATCCGCGCTCGTTCGCCGACTCCGGCGGTGACGGGATCGGCGACCTGCACGGCATCGCCGAGCACGTCGACCACCTTGCCGCACTCGGGGTCGAGGCGATCTGGCTGTCGCCGTTCTTCCGATCGCCGATGGCCGACTTCGGCTACGACGTGTCCGACTACTGCGACGTCGATCCCGTCTTCGGCACGCTGGCGGACTTCGACGCGCTCGTCGTGGCCTGCCACGGCCGCGGCATCCGCGTGGTGATCGACTGGGTCCCGAACCACACGTCCGACCGGCACCCCTGGTTCGAGGAGTCGCGCGCGAGCCGCGACAGCCCCAAGCGGGACTGGTACGTGTGGCGTGACGGAACGGCGGACGGCGGCCCGCCCAACGACTGGACGTCGCAGTTCCGCGCCGTCGGCCCGTCGTGGACGCTCGACGCGGCCACGGGCCAGTGGTACCTGCACTCGTTCATGGCCGAGCAGCCCGACCTCAACTGGGACAACCCCGAGGTCGAGGACGCGATGCACGATGTGATCCGCTTCTGGATGGACCGCGGCGTCGACGGCCTGCGGCTCGACGCGATCCACAAGATCGCCAAGGACCCGCTCCTGCGCGACCATGTCGGCGCACCACGCCGGCACGACGAGGACTGGGACACCATCCATGAGCGCCTGCGCGGGATCCGCCGCGTGATCGGCGAGTACGACGACCGGATGGTCGTCGGCGAGGTCGCGCTGCAGGACCTGCATCGCGTCGTCGGCTACCTGGCGTCCGGCGACCAGCTGCATCTCGCGCACAACTTCGTCTTCGTCGAGCTCCCGTGGGAGGCGGACGCGTTTCGCACGTCGATCGACGACTTCGAGGCGCTCGCCGATCGCGCGGCGTGGCCGGCCTGGTTCCTCTCCAACCACGACAAGTCACGCGCCGCCAGCCGCTTCGGGACCGACCGTGCCCGGGCCGCGATCCTGCTGCTGTACGCGCTGCGCGGCACGCCCTTCATCTACCAGGGCGAGGAGCTGGGACTGCCGGACGCGGAGATCCCGCCCGAGCGCGTCGTCGACGTCGACGGCCGCGATGGCGAGCGCGCGCCGCTGCCGTGGACGGCGACGCCGCCGGCGTACGGCTTCAGCACGGGCGAGCCGTGGCTGCCGTTCGTGGCGGACGCAGCGGAGCTGAGCGTGGCGGCCCAGGCCGCCGACCCGCGCTCGACGCTCGCGTTCGTCCGCCGGCTGGCGGCGCTCCGCCGCGACGAGCCGGTGCTGCAGGATGGCGGCCAGCGGTTCCTCGACGCGGGCCGGGACGTGCTCGCCTGGGTGCGCGGCGACGCGCTCGTGGCGGCGATCAACTTCGGCGTCGTGCCGGCACCGGTCGCCCTTGACGGGTTGCTCGTGCTGTCGACCGACCCGGATCGTCAGAACGGGCCGGTGGACGTGCTCGCGCCGGGCGAGGGCGTGATCGTCCGCTTGTAGACGCGCGCCTCCCACGGCTGCAGCGCCGCACCGTCCTGGAGGCAGTTCGAGAGCAGCAGCTCGGCGTCGTCCCAGCCGGGCACGTCGGCGGCCGCCCGCTCGCCGCTGAAGTTGGCGACCACGAGCAGCTGGACGTCCTCGTGCCCGCGCGTGAACGCGTACACGCGCTCGTCGTCCTCGAGCAGCATCGTGAAGTCGCCGTGCGCGACCGCGGGCTCGCTGTGGCGCAGCTCGATCAGGGCGCGGTAGTGGTGGAACACGGAGTCGGGATCGGCCACCGCCGCCTCGGCGTTGATATCGGCGTGGTTCGGGTTGACGGCGATCCACGGCGTGCCGGTCGTGAAGCCGGCGTGCGGCGAGGCGTCCCACTGCATCGGCGTGCGCGCGGTGTCGCGGCTCACCGCCCGCATGTTGCGGAGCACGCCGGCCGGGTCGCCGCCCGCCACGACGCGCTCGGCGTAATGGTTGAGCGACTCGATGTCCCGGAAGTCGTCGATGTCCGCGAACGGCGCGTTCGTCATCCCGAGCTCCTCGCCCTGGTAGACGTACGGCGTCCCGCGGTGCAGGTGCAGCACGGTCCCGAGCAGCTTCGCCGAGCGCACGCGGTACGCGCCGTCGTCGCCGAACCGGGACACGATCCGCGGCTGGTCGTGGTTGTTCCAGTAGAGGCTGTTCCAGCCGCGCTCGGCCAGGCCGCGCTGCCAGCGCCCGAACGACCGCTTGAGGTCGGTCAGCCGCAGCGGATGTACCTCCCACTTGGTCGCGCCGTGGTCGAGGTCGACGTGCTCGAACTGGAACACCATGTCGACCTCGCCGTTCGCGGGGTCGGTGTAGCGCTGGGCGTGCTCGAGCGTCACGCCCGGCATCTCCCCGACGGTCAGCAGCCCGTCACGGCCCGCGAACACCTCGCGGTGCATCTCCTGCAGGAACTCGTGGATCCGCGGACCGGACTCGTAGTACTCCAGGCGGGGGTCCTTGGAGATGAAGTTGATGACGTCCATGCGGAAGCCGTCGACTCCGCGGTCCAGCCACCAGCGCATCATCGAGTAGATCGCCTGGCGGACCTCCGGGTTCTCCCAGTTGAGGTCGGGCTGCTTGCGCGAGAACAGGTGCAGGTAGTGCTCACCGGTGGCGGGATCGGGCTCCCAGACCGACCCGGAGAAGAACGAGCTCCAGTCGTTCGCCGGCTCGGGGCGCCACCAGTACCAGTCGCGCTTGGGGTCGTCGCGGCTCGATCGCGAGGCGACGAACCACGGGTGCTCGTCGGACGTGTGGTTGACCACGAGGTCCATCACGAGCTTCATGCCGCGCTCGTGCACGGCGGCGAGCAGGGCATCGAAGTCGGCGAGCGTGCCGAACACCGGGTCGATGTCCTGGTAGTCACTGATGTCGTAGCCGTTGTCGTCCTGCGGCGACGGGTACACCGGGGACAACCACAGCACGTCGACGCCGAGCGCCGACAGGTGGTCGAGCCTGCCGAGGATCCCGGGCAGGTCGCCGATCCCGTCGCCGTCGGAGTCGGCGAAGCTGCGTGGGTAGATCTGATAGACGACTGCGCTCTTGAACCACATGCCCGAGATCATCACCGACCTTGAAGCGCTGTTGTCCGACGAGGGGTGGCCGTACGCGTCCACGCCGCCGGTCGAGGAGGGCGATCCCGGCCGCTTCCACGCGCTATTCGGCCGCGACTCGCTGATCACGGCGCTCCAGGTGCTGCCGGTCCGGCCGGAGATCGCGCGCGCCACGCTGGACGGTCTCGCGGCCCGGCAGGGAAGGCGCGAGCATCCCGGCACGCTCGAGGAGCCCGGCAAGATCGGCCACGAGTTCCGCGACCGCGCGCCGGACGGGTTCCTGGAGATCGGCTGGCCCGACGACGGGCCGTTCGACTACTACGGCACCGCAGACGCGACGTCGTGGTACCTGATCGTCGCGGCGCGCCTCGGTGTCGGGGCGCCGGAGGCGGGCGCGTGGCTCGAGGGGGCGCTCGATCGCGGCGGCGGCCTGATCCGCTCCGGGCCCGGTGAGTGGCCGGCGCTCGTGCAGCAGGGCTGGCGCGACACCGCCGACCCCACCGCCTCCTACGGCGGCGGGATCCTGCGCCCCGACGGGGGCGTTCCGGAGCCGCCGCTCGCCGACATCGACTCCCAGGCGGTCGCGTACGCCGCGCTCCGGGCAATCGGCAGCGACGAACGCGCCGATGCGCTGCGCGCGGCACTGTCGGCGCTCGCGCCGGACGTCATGGCCGTCGAGCCCGACGGCACGCCGGTGCCCGGCGCCGGCTCCCAGCTCGGCTGGCTGCTGTGGGCCGACGCGCTCGAGCCCGATGCGCGCGACGCGGCCGCCGAGCGGCTGTGCGCGCCGGACGTGCTCACCGACTTCGGGCTGCGCACGCTGTCGAGCGAGTCAGCGGTGTTCGAGCCGCGCGCCTACCACCGCGGCGCGGTGTGGCCGTTCGACTCGTGGCTGGGCTGGGGCGGTCTGCGCCGTGCCGGCCGGACCGACGAGGCCGAGCGCGTCCGTACCGGGGTGCTGGATGCGCTCGACCGGCTCGGCCGCGCTCCCGAGCTGTACTCGGTCTCCCGCGACGGCGCGGTCGAGCCGGTGGCGCTCTCCAACCGCGTGCAGGCCTGGACGGTCGGCGCGCGGTGGGCCCTCCAAAACTCCTGGGACGGCCTCAGCCTGCGGTAATCACCACCGCGTGCCGGCCCGGGCGCGTGGACACGGTGACCTCGAGCCCTCGGTTGGTCGTCCGGGCGTGCCAGCCGTGGCGCCGCCCGTCGAGCGTGACGGACCTGACGCTCGCGCCGCGCGGCAGCGTCTGGCCGATCACCAGACGGTTGGCGGGCACGTGCGAGGCCTTCACGGACGTGCCGTAGCGACGGCCGTCGCGCCACACGTTGACCTGGTCGAGGCGCCCGTTGCCGAGTTTGATGTCCGAGCCGGCGATCGGCGCCGACGACGGCAGCTGCGGCACCACCGTCAGGCGACCGCGGCCTAGGTCCGGGCGCACGCCGAGCTGCTGGTGCACGACCGGCCACATCGTCCCGTACTGGTTCCACGCCTGCATGACCATCGAGCGGCAGCGGGTGCAGCGCTCGACGTTCGCGTCGCGGGGGCCCGTCGCATCGTTGTCCGGCGACGGGAAGATCTCCGGCGACGCGCCGGGCTGCTCGTCCGGCGTGCCCGGCGTGTGGTGCACCACGTCGCCGCCGCTGTAGGGCTCGCCGAACATCGGCTCGACCTCGGCGCTGGTGTAGCGCTTCTGCTGGGCCAGGCGGCCGTAGTTGCCCTCGCCGACGGCCTGGATCGCGGTGTTCTGCCCGAAGATCGTCCGCTCGCCCTTGCCGTCCGCGCCGCCGCCACAGGCCGTGTGGAACAGGCCGTGGTTGTACGTGCCCGAGCCCGAGTAGCAGTCGCTCTCGCGGCCCGCCAGGCCGGCGGTGCCGTGCGCGCGCGAGGCCAAGCCCGGAGCGGCCTTGCCGCCGCGGGTGAGCTCGGCCTCCATCGGCGTCACGCCGATCCAGTGCTTCTGGAACGTCTTCACGCTGCCCGGATCGTCGAGCGAGTCGGCGTACTGGTTGTCGGCGCCGCCGTACCACCACGCGTTCTCGAACCGGCTCGCCAGATCGCGCGCATGCTGCCGCGCCCACTTGACGGTCGCGGTGTCGCGGGAGGCCTTCGCCATGTCGGCGAGGTCGAACAGGCCGCGGATCGTGTAGACGGTGTTGTCGAGCTTCTCCTCGCCCATCCCGGTGCGCTCCACGTTGCCGAGGCCCTCGGGCCAGCCGTCGCCATCGGCGTCGAGCTGCTCGACGACGTAGTGCATGTTGCGGACCGTGAACGGATACAGGTCGTCGCGGAACGCGTCGTCGCCCGTCCAGCGCCAGACGAGTGCGACGAGGCTGGGGAACTTGACGGTCTCGTCGGTGTTGCCGGCGCTCGCGAGGGCGCCGTAGTAGACAGAGCCGTCGCCGACGATCTCGTGCGCGACCTTGCCGGAGTCGCCGTTGACGATCTCGGACACGTCGCGCAATGCGCGCGCGTGGTCCTTGATCGCGGCGAACTGGCCGACGGTCACGGCCGCGAAGGCGGTGTACTCGGCGTCGGTGGCGAAGATCCAGGGGTAGTCCGGGTACCCCGCGCCGATCCAGCGGGCGTGCGGCACGGTGCCCGCGGGCGCCGGATATTCCTTGCCTTCATTCGTGAAGCGGACGTGCAGGTCGTCGGCGCGCTGCGTGAGGTCGGCGAGGTTCTGCTTGCCCCACTCGATGCCCTTCTCGAGTCGCGGGTCGCCCGGCAGCGACAGCTTCGTGTGGCCTGCGAGCCGCTCGCGCGCGGAGATCTTGTCGGCGAGCGCGCGCGCCGGCGACGCGAGCGTGCCGTCGAGCTCAGAGCGCGCGCCGGCAGTGCCCTTGTCGGAGCCGGCGACGCCGACCCAGAGGGTCTTGTCGCCGTGCGCCGGGACCTTGACCGTGTAGCGGAGCTGGCCGCCGGTGCCCTTGCCGTCGGGTCCCTCGTCGCACGAGAAGTCGCTGTCGGCGCAGACGGCGCCGGACTGCGGGCCCCAGTGGCCCGCGCCGGTCTCGCCGCCGTCGGGCTTGAGGTTCGAGCCGACCGCCGCCGCCCAGTCGTGCGGGCCCGACACCGCGGTGCCGGTGTCGCGGAACTCCAGCGCGCGGCGGGTGAACGTCCCGGTGTCCGCGGCGTTGTAGTCGATGGCCTTCGGCGTCGTGCCGGTCCACGGGTAGTGCGACATCAGCTCGGAATGCGCGTCGACGGCGATGTCGACGGTCTTGGCCGCACCCGGGTTGCGCAGGCGCAGGCCGAACAGCGCGGCGCGCTTACCGTCGGGCGCGAAGTCGGTACGGCTGATCTGCAGGCCGGACACATCGGGGAAGTCCATGCGCGTGTAGCCCCAGCCGCTGCTGAACTTGGTGGCCGGGTCGAGCCACTTGCCGTCGACGGCGAACCAGACGCCGTCGACGAGCTTCAACGGCTGCGTCCAGACGCCGCCCATCTCGCCGGTGATGTGCCAGCCCTGTGCGTAGAAGCGGCCGTCCTCGAAGCCCATCACGTAGGCGCGGTCGCCGGCGGCGACGTAGCGTCGGGTTTTCAGCTGATCCTTGGTGGATAGCTCTGGCGTAGCCCACGCCGTGCCCGACCCCAACGTCGCCGCCAGGACTGCCCCCGCGACGATCGCTCGCTTGATTCGCATCGCGATCTCCTCCCAAACTGACTAAAGCGCTTAAGTCCCCTTGTGAGACGATTCCCCGCTGATGAGCTCCGAGAAACCACGAAGACCGACGATCGATGACGTCGCGGCGCGCGCGGGCGTGTCGTCGGCCGCGGTGTCGTTCGCGGTCAACGGGCGGCCGGGCGTGGGGGAGGACACGCGGCGGCGGATCCTCGCGGCGGCCGAGGAGCTGGGCTGGCGGCCGAGTGCGTCGGCGCGCGCACTGACCGAGGCGCGGGCGCGCGCAGTCGGCCTGCTGCTGGCCCGCGGCGTCGACCAGCTCGAGGTCGATCCGTTCTTCGTTCGCTTCCTCGCCGGAATCGAGCGGACGCTGTCGCGCCGCGACTACGACCTCGTGCTGCGCGTGGCGCCGGAGATCGACGCCGACGCCTATGGACAGCTTGCCGCCGCCGGCCGCGTCGACGGCTTCCTGCTGTGCGACGTCGAGGTCGACGACCGGCGCTTCGACGTGCTCGGCGACGCGGGCGTCCCGGCGGTCGTGGCCGGCCATCCGGTGTCGCCGTGCCGGTTCCCGTGGGTGGAGACGCGCCACACCGAGGGCATGCGGCTGGTCGCCGAGCACCTGCTCGAGCTCGGCCACCGCTCGATCGGCTTCGTCGGCGGCCCGGCAGACTACGAGCACGTCCAGGCGCGGCTGGGGGTGTGGCGCGAGACCCTCGCGGCGGCGGGCGTCGAGCCCGGCCCGGTCGCGCACACGATCGGCGAGCTGTTCGTCGGGCAGGTGACGGCGATCGTCCACACGAGCGACGGGCTCGCGGCGGCGGCGCTGGCGGTGGCTCGCGATCGCGGGATCGCGGTTCCGGGCGAGCTGTCGATCACGGGCTTCGACGACTCCCCGCTCGCCGCGCTGTCGGCGCCGCCCGTGACCAGCGTGCGCGTGGACTACGCCGGCTTCGGCGAGGGCGCCGCGGCGGCGCTGCTGGCGTTGATCGCGGGCGAGCCGCTGCCGGCGTTCGAGGCCACGCGGCCGGAGCTGATGGTGCGCGCATCGACAGGGCCGGTGCGTTGAGCCGCGTCGTCGTCATCGGCGCCACTGGGCACGTTGGGACGTACCTCGTCCCGCGGCTCGTCCGCGCCGGGCACGAGGTCGTCGCGCTCAGCCGCGGCGAGCGCGAGCCGTACTCGCCGGCGGTCGAGTGGAGCGCGGTCGAGCGGCTGACAGTCGACCGCGACGCCGAGGACGCCGCCGGCACGTTCGGTTCCCGGATCGCCGCGCTGGGAGCCGACGTGGTCATCGACATGATCTGCTTCACGCCCGCGTCGGCCCAGCAGCTCGTTGATGCCCTGCGCCCGACCCGGCCGCTGCTCGTACACTGCGGGACGATCTGGGTCCACGGCCCGGCCGCGCGCGTCCCGATCACCGAGGACGAGCCGCGCACCGCCTACGGCGAGTACGGCACCGGCAAGGCGGCGATCGAGGCGCTGCTCGCCCGCGAGACGATCGCCGGCGGCGTGCCGACCGTCGTGCTCCATCCCGGTCACATCTCCGGCCCCGGCTGGCCGGTGATCACGCCGGCCGGCAATCTCGATCCCGACGTCTGGCGGCGGTTGGCGTGCGGCGAGCCGCTCCCGCTCCCCGACCTCGGGCTCGGCGTGCTGCACCACGTGCATGCCGACGACGTCGCCCAGGGGTTCGAGCGCGCGCTGACGCGCCCCGCCGCGATCGGGTCGAGCTTCCACGTCGTCGCCGAGCAGGCCATGACGCTGCGCGGCCTCGCCGCCGGCGTCGCCGCGTGGTTCGGGCGCGAGGCCGCGCTCGAGTTCGTCGACTGGCCGGAGTTCGAGCGCCGCGTCGGCGCCGAGCACGCCGGCGCGACGCGCGAGCACGTCGGGCGCAGCATCGCGGCCAGCATCGACCGGGCGCGCGCCGTGCTCGGCTACGCGCCGCGCTACAGCGCCCTCCAGGCGCTACACGAGGCGCTTCGCTGGCTTGCCGCCAACGGCGTCGTCGACGTCAGAGGCCGCGACTTCTGATCTGGTCGGTCGGGTCCTTGGCGTCGGTCGTCGCCAGCGCCGCGCACATCACGGTCCAACCCGTCACGAGCCAGATGTACTCGTGCGGCGAGAGGACCGTGTGGAACCGGTGGAGCATGAACGTCGCCACCAGCAGGATCACCCGGATGCCGACGATGATGCGCCCGCGGCCGCCGATGAACACGCGGGTGCCCGCGAGGTAGATCCCGATGCCGATGCTGACGAGCGTGTAGGCGCTGTTCGGCGGGTCGCCCTCGAGCAGCAGCCCGAGCCCGGACGCGATCAGGATCAGCGCGAAAGCGGGGAACATGTGGCCGGCGGCGAAGATCGCGCGCGCCATCGTCGGCGAGCCACCGGACAGCTCGAGCACCTTGAGGTTGATCTCGACGGCCGCGTCGAAGTACAGCCACCACAGCGCGGCCGCGAGCACCATCGCCGCCGCCAGCGCGCCCCAGCCGGCGGTGTCGCCGACCTCGGCCGAGGCGGTGGAGATCACGACCTCGCCGAGCAGGATGATCAGGAACAACCCGAAGCGCTCGGCGAAGTGGTGTGGATCGAGCGCGTCGCGCGGATCGGGCCTGGCGCTTCGCGTCGCGGTCCTCGCGCAGCACCGCGCCCGACTCGCCGCCGATCGCGATCGCCCACAACGCGTAGCGCCACGGCTCCGGCACCCAGATCGAGACGACGAACAGCAGTGCCGCGGCGAGGTAGGAGCGCGCGATCCGCCGGTCGGTGTAGTTCGCCACCGCGAGCACGATCCGCGTGACCGCCATGGCGATCGCGAACGCCGCGCTGTGGCCCTCTGACGCGGGCTCGATCGCGATCGCGGCGACCCCGGCGGGGACGCTGCCGGCCAGGAAGATCAGCCGGTCCGACCGGGTGTCGGCGCCGTGGCGGTTGTAGAGCACGGCGAAGCCGATCCAGGTCCACCACAGCGTCACGAACAGGCCGAGCGCGATCCACACGCTGTGCGTCTCAGGCTCCGCCTCGATGATGTGCGCGAGCCCGCCGACGGCGAGCACGAAGATCAGGTCGAGGTACAGCTCGACCCAGCTGACGCGCTTGCCGCCCTCGTTCACGACCAGCGCACCAGCAGCTCGGGCGGCTTGCGGAACACCAGCCCGCGCGGCCGCGTGGGTCGCGCGAGCCGGAGGTCCGGGAGGCGCAGCAGCCGCGCGACGGCGGTGTGCGCCTCGAGCCGGGCGAGGTGCATCCCGATGCACACGTGCGGGCCGTGGGCGAAGGCGAGGTGGCGCTGGGCGTTGTCGCGGCGGACGTCGAAGCGGTCGGGATCCGGGAACGTCGCCGGGTCGCGGTTGGCGGCCGCGATCGACACGCGCACGAGGTCACCGCGCTTGATCGGCGCCCCGGCGAGCTCGATATCGGCGGTCGCGTACCGGTCGATCACCGCGGCGGCCGGCTCGAGCCGCAGCGACTCCTCAATGGCGCCCGGCAGCAGTGCCGGGTCGTCGCGGACGAGCGCGAGCTGGTCGGGATGCTCGAGGAGATGGAGCACCGCGTTGGCGATCATGCCCTCCGTCGTCTCGATGCCGCCGAACAGCATCACCGCGGCGTTGGAGATGACACGTTCGCGCTCGAGGCCGCCCGCCGCCACGGCGAGCAGCGAGTCGCGCTCGAGCGATGGCCCGATCGCCGCGGCGAGCTCGGCGTAGGCGTCGCGCCCGTCGGCGGGGAGCGGGCGGCCGGCCGTGATCTCGTTCACGGCGCCGACGATCCGGTCGTACCAGCCGAGAACGGAGTCGACGTCGGCGAGCTCGAGCCCGAGCGCGTAGGTGACGATCGCCGCGGCGAGCGGGCCGGCGACGGCGCGTCGCAGCTCGGCGTGGCCGTCCGGCTCGATCGCCCCCACGAGCCGCTCGGTCTCGTCGGCCACGAGGGTCGCGAAGCGCTCGCGCACCGGCGAGAGGCGAAACGGGCCCGCGAACGGGTCGCGGTGGCGCTTGTGCTCGTACCCGTCGAGCGTGAGCATGCTCGGGCCGACGACCTGCCCGGTCGAGAACCGCGGGTCGTCGACCGTAAACGTGGCGGCGTCGCGCATCACCTGCATCGCCAGGTCGCGGCGGGTGACGAGCCAGCCGTCGAGCACGGGCACCCATGCCACCGGCTCGGTCTCGCGCAGGCGCGCGAGCAACGGGTGCGGGTCGGTCTCGAGCGCCTCCAGCGTGATCACGCGGCGGACCTTAGAGCGGTACCGTCTGGGCATGAGGCTAGATGAGGCCGCCGGCCTGACTGTCGCCGACGTCACGCACTCTCGCTTCAACCCGCTGCCCGCGGGCGCCACGGTCGCCGAGGTGCTCGCCTGGTTCTCCGAGAGCGGCAGCCGCCGGATGGCGCTGCTCGCCGACGACGGGCGCTACGTCGCCTGCCTCGTGCCCGAAGACCTCGACGGCGCCGACCCGGAGCGGCCCGCCGCAGAGCTCGCGCGCGACTGGCCGACGGTCGCGCCCGACGACCCGGCGAAGCGCGGCGAGGAGCTCGCGTTGCGCACCGACGCGCGGCGCGTGCCGGTGGTCGACCACGACGGACGCCTGCTCGGCATCGTCGCGGTCACGACCGACCTGCAGGGTTTCTGCGGCACGGGTGGATAACGCTTACCATCCGGCCGGGGCTTGAAACCCGGGGGAGAGGAGACAGCAGTGGGGGTGGTGGTCAACTCCGACGAGCTGCGTGAGCTCGTCGACGCCGACAGCGCGGTCGAGTCGATCGGCAGCGGCTTCATATTCACCGAAGGGCCGATCTGGCACGCCGAGGAGGAGTTCCTGCTCTTCAGCGACATGCCCGGCGACGTGCGCCGGCGCTGGAGCGAGGCCGACGGCGTGACCGAGGTCATGCGCCCGGCCAACAAGTGCAACGGGATGGTCTACGACGCGGACGGCAACCTGCTCGTCTGCGAGCACGTGACCTCGTCGCTCGTGCGCGAGCACCCGGACGGCGAGCGCGAGACGATCGCCAGCCACTTCCGCGGCAAGGAGCTCAACAGCCCGAACGACGTCATCACGCGTTCGGACGGCACGATCTACTTCAGCGACCCGATCTACGGGCGGGTGCCGGTGTTCGGCATCGAGCGCGACGTCGAGCTCGGCTTCCAGGGCGTCTACAAGCTCGCGGCCGGCGGCGGCGAGCTCGAGCTGGTCGTCGGCGAGGACGAGTTCGAGGCGCCGAACGGGCTGTGCTTCTCGCCCGACGAGTCGCTGCTCTACATCAACGACACGCCGAACGCGCGGATCCGCGTGTACGACGTCGCCGCGGGCGGCTCGCTGTCCAACGGCCGGGTGTTCGCCGACGGCATCGGCGACGGCGTGATCGAGAACGGCGTCGTCGACGGGATGAAGTGCGACGAGCGCGGCAACATCTGGGTGTCCGGGCCCGGCGGCGTCTGGGTGTTCAACCCGGCCGGCGAGCACCTCGGCGTGATCGAGACGCCCGAGAACATCGGCAACCTCGGCTGGGGCGGCGCCGGCTGGCGGACGTTGTTCATCGCCGCCTCGACGTCCGTGTACCGCATCGAGACGAAGGTGGCCTCAGCCCGCCTTCCCTACCACTAGGAGAGCCGGTGAGCCTCGACCCTGCGCGCACTGCGCTCATCATCCAGGACCTGCAGAACGACGTGATCGGGGAGGGCGGCGCGTTCGCCGACTCCGGCGCCCCGGCCCACGCCGCGAGCCAGAACGTCGTCGAGAACGTCAAAGGGGTGGCGGCGGCCGCACGCGCGGCCGGCGTCCCCGTCATCCATGTCCACTACATCGTCGAGGCGGGCGCGCCCGGGCTCAAGCAGAACGCGCCGCTGTTCCAGGGCGTCAAGGAGGCCAACGCGCTCGTGCGCGGCTCCTGGGGCGCGGCGCCCGTCGACGGCCTCGAGCCCCAGGAAGGCGATCTCGTCGTCGAGAAGACGCGGATGAACGGTTTCTACAACACGATCCTCGACAACCTGCTGCGCGGGTTCGGCACCGAGACGCTGGTGATCACCGGCGCCTGGACGAACATGTCGATCGAGCACACCGCGCGCCACGCCGCCGACGCCGGCTACGAGGTCGTCGTGATCAGCGACGGCACCTCCACCGTCAGCGACGAGTGGCAGAACGCGGGGCTGAACTACGCGCTCACGAACGTCGGTCGAACCGCGACGGCTCAGGAGGTGACGCAGGACCTGCGGCGTTGAGCCGCAGCCGCGAGTGCGTGCGGCCGTAGAAGAAGTAGACGACCAGGCCGAGCGCCATCCACACGACGAACCGCAGCCAGGTGTCGAGCGGCAGCTTGATCATCAGATAGACGCACAGCCCGATCCCGATGATCGGGAACACCGGCACCAACGGGACGCGGAACCCGCGCTCCATGTCCGGCCGCGTGCGGCGCAGGATGATCACGCCGATGTTGACGAGCACGAACGCGAACAGCGTGCCGATGTTCACCAGCTCGGCGATCGTCGTCAGCGGCACGAACGCGGCGAGGACGGAGATCAAGCACGCGAAGATGATCGTCACCGCGATCGGCGTGCCGGTGCGCTCGTTGACGTTCGACAGCCAGCGTGGCATCAGCCCGTCGCGCGACATCGCGAACGTGATCCGCGTCTGCCCGTAGAGGATCGTCAGCACCACTGAGGTGATCGCGATCAGCGCGCCGACCGAGATCACGGTCGCACCCCACGGCATCCCGGCGCCGTCTTCAAGGACGGTGGCCAGCGGCGCCTCCGCGCCCGAGAGTTGGTCGAACGGCAGCGCGCCGGTCGCGGCGACCGCGACCAGGCAATACAGCACGGTCGCGATGGCCAGCGAACCGAGGATGGCGACCGGCAGGTCCTTCTGCGGGTTCTTGGTCTCCTCGCCGGACGTCGAGATCGCGTCGAAGCCGATGTAGGCGAAGAAGATCAGCGACGCGCCGCTGACGACGCCGTCGAAGCCGCCGCGCATGAACGGCGACAGGTTGTCCGAGTTGAACGCCGTGAACGCCAGCGCGATGAAGAGCAGCAGGATGCCGCTCTTGATGATCACCATGATCGTGTTGGCGCGCGTGCTCTTGCGCACGCCCGAGATCAGCAGCGCGGCGACGGCCAGCACGATGAACACGGCCGGCACGTTGACGGTGCCGCCCTCGCCGGGCGGGCTGGCGATCGCATCCGGCAGCGTGAAGCCGAAGGCAGAGTTGAGCAGCTCGTTGAAGTACTGGCCCCACCCGACGGCGATCGCCGCGACGGAGACGCCGTACTCGAGGATCAGGTCCCAGCCGATGATCCACGCGACCAGCTCGCCGAGCGTCGCGTACGTGTACGTGTACGCGCTGCCGGAGACCGGGATCGCCGACGCGAGCTCAGCGTAGGACAGCGCCGAGAACGCGCACGTGATCCCCGCGAGCACGAACGACAGCAGGATCGACGGCCCGGTGGCCGTGATCGCCTCGCCGATGATCACGAAGATGCCGGTGCCGATGATGGCGCCGAGCCCGAGCGCCGACAGGTCGAGCAGTCCGACCACGCGCCGTAGCTGGTGGCCCTGCTCGTCGGCCTCGGCGACGAGCGCCTTGGTCGGCTTGGTGGTGAACAGCCCCCCGCGTTCTGCTACTGCCATGGCTTCGTGATCTCCGGTGCCGAGGCGCCCGAAACGCGCCGGCGGGTCTGTCCGGTGCCATCTCTATCGTTCAGGGGTCCATGCCGCCCTTCAAGCTCGACGCCGTCTACTCGCCCACTGCAGATCAGCCACAGGCCATCGACGGCATCGTCGACGGGGTCGAGTCCGGCGCGCGCGGCGTCACGCTGCTGGGCGCGACCGGCACCGGCAAGACGATGACGATGGCCGCGACGATCGAGCGGCTGCAGCGCCCAGCGCTCGTCCTCGCCCACAACAAGACGCTCGCGGCCCAGCTCTGCAACGAGTTCCGCACGTACTTCCCGCAGAACGCGGTCGAGTACTTCGTCTCCTACTACGACTACTACCAGCCCGAGGCCTACGTCCCGTCGAAGGACCTCTACATCGAGAAGGACTCGGCGATCAACCAGGAGATCGACCGGCTGCGCCACGCCGCCACCGCGGCGCTGTTCGCCCGGCGCGACGTCGTGATCGTCGCCTCCGTGTCGGCGATCTTCGGCCTCGGCTCGCCGGAGACGTACAACGACAACTGCCAGATCCTGCTCAAGGGCGGTGACGTCAACCGCGACGAGCTGCTGCGCAAGCTCGTCTACCTCCAGTACAACCGCAACGACACGGCACTCGGGCGCGGCACGTTCCGCGTGCGCGGCGACACGCTGGAGGTGTTCCCGGCCTACGCCGAGACGGCGTTCCGCGCACTGTTGTTCGGCGACGAGGTCGAGCGCCTGCAGCATTTCGACCCGCTGACGGGCGAGCTGATCGTGGACGACCTCGAGCACGTCGCGATCTGGCCGGCCACGCACTACAACGTCAAGGAAGGCACGATGGAGCGCGCGGTCGAGGCGATCGGTCGCGAGCTCAACGCGCGCACCGCGGAGCTCGAGACCGAGGGCAAGCTGCTCGAGTCGCATCGCCTGCGCCAGCGCACGCAGTACGACATGGAGATGCTGCGCGAGGTCGGCTTCTGCTCGGGGATCGAGAACTACTCGCGGATCCTCGACGGGCGCGAGCCGGGCGCGCGTCCCTACTGCCTGATCGACTACTTCCCGCACGACTTCGTGTGCTTCATCGACGAGTCGCACCAGACGGTCCCTCAGCTCGGCGCGATGTACGAGGGCGACCGCTCGCGCAAGACCACGCTCGTCGACTACGGCTTCCGGCTGCCGAGCGCGCTCGACAACCGCCCGCAGACGTTCGAGGAGTTCCTCTCGATCTCGCCGCAGCTCGTGTTCGTATCCGCCACTCCCGGGCCCTACGAGCGCGAGCACTCGGCCACGATCGTCGAGCAGATCGTGCGGCCGACCGGGATCGTCGACCCCGAGGTCGAGGTCCGTGAGACGCGCAACCAGATCGACGATCTGATGCGCGAGATCCGCACGCGCGCCGAGCGCAACGAGCGGGTCCTCGTGACCACGCTCACGAAGAAGATGAGCGAGGACCTGACGGACTACCTGCTCGAGATGGGCTTCAAGGTCCGCTACCTGCACTCCGAGGTCGACACGCTGGAGCGGATCCAGATCATCCGCGAGCTGCGGCTCGGCGAGTACGACGTGCTGGTCGGCGTCAATCTCCTGCGCGAGGGGCTCGACCTGCCGGAGGTGTCGCTGGTCGGAATCCTCGACGCCGACAAGGAGGGCTTCCTTCGCGGCGAGACGTCGCTGATCCAGACGATCGGCCGCGCGGCGCGCAACATCGAGGGCAAGGTCCTCATGTACGCCGACAAGCAGACCGAGGCGATGCGCAAGGCGATCGACGAGACCGATCGCCGCCGCGAGATCCAGCGGGCGTACAACACCGAGCACGGCATCACGCCGGAGACGATCGTCAAGGGCATCTCCGACATCTCGGAGTTCCTGATGGGCGAGGGCAAGGTGCCCAAGTCCCGTCGCCGGCGGCGCGAGAAGACGGTCGACATGGCGCCGCACGAGATCGAGTCGACGATCGTCGAGCTCGAGGAGGAGATGCTCGCCGCCGCCGAGGAGCTGCGGTTCGAGTACGCGGCCAAGCTGCGTGACGAGATCCGCGAGCTGCGCCGCGAGCTCGACGAGGCGACCGCGCCGGCCGAGTGAAGGTCTCGCTGCGCCCGGTCGTCGCCGACGACCTCGAGGCGTTCTACGAGCAGCAGGCCGATCCGGAGTCGGTGCGGCTGGCCGCGGTGCCGGCGCGTGACCGGGAGGCGCACTTCCCGCACTGGGAGAAGTCGCTGGCCGACGAGAGCTCGCTGGTCCGGACGATCGACGTCGACGGGGAGAACGTGGGCCACATCGTGAGCTTCCTGCGCGACGGGGTGGGCGAGCGCGAGGTCGGCTACTGGATCGCGCGCTCGCACTGGGGGCGCGGGGTGGCGACCGAGGCGCTGAACCAGTTCCTCGAGCTGGAGCCGCGACGGCCGCTCATCGCCCATGTCGTGACTCACAACCCCGGCTCGCGGCGCGTTCTCGAGAAGTGCGGCTTCACCGTCGAGCGCGAGGTCGAGCATCCCGAGGGCGACGGCGTCGACGAGGTGCACCTGCGTCTGACGTAGTCCCACCCCCGCCGCATCTCGTGGCGTTCCTCGCGGCGCGGGCGGTCCCGGGCGTCGAGGAGGTCGTCCACGGCGTCTATCGCCGCGTCCTCGCCGCAGACCCGCGCTTGTCCACGCCTGCGCGCGCCGTCGGCCTCGACGATCCGGCGGCGCGGCCCATCCTCGGCTCTCCGGAGGCCGGCGCGGCCGCCGACGCCCACCTCGCCCGCGACCCCGTGCTCGGACCGCTGGTGGCGGCGCGGCCGGGGTTGCGCGTGCCGGGCACCACCGACGGGGGCGAGCTGGCGATCCGCGCCGTGCTCGGCCAGCAGATCTCGGTTGCGGCGGCACGGACGCTCGCCGCGCGGCTGGTGGCGGCGACGGGTGAGCCGCTGCCCGAGCCGGACGGCACGTTGACGCACGCCTGGCCGGCTCCGGAAGCGATCGTCGCGGTGGCGCTCTCGCTGCCGATGCCCCGCGCCCGGCAACGCGCCGTCGCGGCGATGGCGGGCGCGATCGCCGACGGGCTCGAGCTCCGGCCCGGCGTCGACCTCGCCGAGACGCGCGTGCGGCTGCTCGACCTGCCGGGCATCGGGCCGTGGACGGCGGAGTACATCGCGATGCGAGCACTCGCCGACCCGGACGCCTGGATGCCGACCGACCTCGGGGTCCGCCACGGGCTCGCGCGGCTCGGCGTCGGCGTCGAGGCCGCCGACGCCTGGCGCCCGTACCGCGCTCACGCGATCATCCACCTGTGGGCCTGACCGAACCGACAGCGTCGCGGCCGTACATGCCGGGAGACGGCATCGCCGACGACGAGCGCGGCTTACTGCCGTGGTCGTGGGCGGTCGAGCAGCTGACCGCCGCGCGCCGCTACTGGATCGCCGCCGTCGCGCCCGACGGCGCACCGCACTCGATGAGCGAGTTCGCCACCAGCCCCACGCGCTGGGACTTCTGATGGCGTTCGACTCGGTCGCGCTGCTCGACTGGTACGCGCGCGTGCGACGGCCGCTGCCGTGGCGGGCGACGCGCGACCCGTACGCGCTGCTGGTCAGCGAGGTGATGCTCCAGCAGACGCAGGCGGGACGGGTCGTGCCGTACTTCGAGGCGTTCCTCGCACGCTTCCCGGACGCCGAGACCCTTGGAGCCGCACCGGCGCGGGACGTGCTCGCCGCCTGGAGCGGGCTCGGCTACAACCGCCGCGCGCTCGCGCTGAAGGCGGCGGCTCGGCACGTCGCCGAGCACGGCTGGCCGGACGATCTGACCGCACTGCCGGGCGTCGGCCCGTACACGGCCGCGGCCGTCGGCTCGTTCGCGTGGGACCGCCAGGAGCCGGCGATCGACACCAACGTCCGCCGCGTCCTCGGGCGCTTCGACGGCAGGCCGCGCCGCCCGCGTGAGCTCGACGAACGCGTCCGGCGGCTGATCCCGGTGGGGGAGGCCGCCGCGTTCAACCAGGCGATGATGGAGCTCGGCGCCACCGTCTGCCGCCCACGCGCGCCGCGGTGCCATGACTGCCCCGTCCGCCACGGCTGCGCCGGCGGCCCGGTCACCCCCCGCCGTCGCGGCGCGGAGCGCTTCGAGGACAGCGACCGCTTCGCGCGCGGCCGCGTCGTCGCCGCGCTGGTCAACGGCGAGCGCCCGCCGGACGTCGACGACCGCATCCTCGCCGGCCTCGAGCGCGACGGCCTGATCGTCCGCGGCGCCGACGGACCGCACCTGCCATGAGGCGGATCGCGTTGACCGTGCGCGCGGACGCGGTCGAGGACGTGCTCGACCGGCTGTTGCCGCTGCTGCCGCAGGGGGTCCATCCGGCCGACGTGGAGGACGGGGTGGAGCTCGCCATCTTCGGCGGCGACGTCCCGCGCGACGACCTCGAGACGCTCGCGGGCGAAGCGCTGCTCGCGATCGACGAGCAGGACGCGCCCGACGACCTGCGCGAGCGCCGCCGCCGCTTCGCGCGGACCTGGGAGGTCGGCGGCCGCTTCGCCGTGCGCCCGCCGGAGGCGCCCGAGAGCGGCGGCGGGCTGCCCGAGCTCGTGATCGACTCGCCGGCCGGCGCGTTCGGCACGGGCGCGCACCCGACGACGCGGATGTGCCTGGAGCTGCTGCTCGACCTCGAGCCGGCCGGTGGCTTCGCCGACCTCGGCTGCGGCGCCGGCTTGCTCGCCATCGCCGCGGCCGCGCTCGGCTACCGGCCGGTGTTCGCGGTCGACCACGAGCCGCGCAGCGTCGAGGCCACGCGCCGCAACGCCGAGCGCAACGCGGTTGAGGTGGAGGCGCTGCAACTCGACCTGCGCGAGGTCACGCCGCCGCCCGCGCCGACCCTCGCCGCCAACGTCCCGCCGGCAGTCCATCGTGCGCTCGCCAAGCGGCTCGCGCCCGCGGTGATCCACGTGATCGCGTCCGGCGTCGCGAGCACCGCCGTCGAGGACATGCTCGCCGTGTACGGCGCCGCCGGGTTCGACCCGATCGACGAGCGCGGCGGCGCCTGGCGCGCTGTGCTGCTGGAGCGGCGCCGGTGAACCTGCTCGACCCCGTGGCCGCGACCGCCGCACCGCACGGCCAGCTCGCGAGCGCGCTGCCGGACGGCGGGCTGTCGGTCTCCTGCCACAAGCTCGTCGAGGACGGCGCCCGCACACAGATCCTGCACGTGCCGGGATTGTTCCGGCTCGACGTGCGCCCGGTCGAGGACACGTTGCAGGTCACCACGCGGTCGCTCCACAGCGCGCCGACGCGCTGGAGCACCGCGGAGGCGCCGTTCACGGACTACGGCAAGGCCGAGGAGCCGGCGGTCGTCGGCTTCGCGTTCGTCGTCGAAGCCCGGCCGCATCCGCTCGCCGGCCGCATTTCGCTCGCTTCCACGATCGACCGGGAAAGCGGTGTCACGCACTTCGTCGCGCACGCGGTCGTCCGAGAAGTCCCGTCTTCGTGACTATCCTCACCGGCGTGGATCGAGAGGACATCGAGCGCCACGACTTCCCGGTCGGCCGGCGCGGCTACGACCCGGCTGCGGTGGACGAGCACCTGCGCCGTGTCGCCGACGAGATCGACGCCCTGCGCGCGAACCCCGGGTCCCGCCCGGCGCCGACACCGCTGTCGGCCGGCACGTCCGAGCAGGTGCGCGCGATCCTCGAGGCCGCCGAGACCGGCGCCGCCGAGCTGCGCGCCGAGGCCGGTCGCGAGGCGGGCGAGCACGTCGCGCGCGTGGAGGAGGCCGCCGATGGGATGCTCTCCAAGCTCGACCAGCTCGAGAGCGAGCTCAAGACGCTGCTGGAGGCGCTCCGCCGCAGCGGCGAGCAGCTCAACGACGGGCTCACCCGGCTGCAGGAGCAGGTCAGCGATTTCGGCGGCGACGAGCCCGCCCCGTCTCCCGAGCCCGAGCTTGTGCCCGAGCCCGAACCGGTTCCCGAGCCCGTCCCGCAGCCGGAGCCGCCCTCCCGTAACGGCGACGAGGCCGGCGCCCGCTTGATCGCGCTCAACATGGCGCTGAGCGGGACGCCGCGCGAGGAGACCGCCGCCTACCTCGCCGAGCACTACAGCCTCGCCGACGCCGACGCGCTGCTCGACGACGTGTACTCGCAGGTCGGCCAGTGAACGCGCAGCTCGCCGCGCTCCGCCGGCACCTCGGGGAGATCAGCGACCTCCAGTCGATCGCCGGGCTGCTCTTCTGGGACCAGCAGACGATGATGCCGCCGGCCGGCGCCCTGGGCCGGGGCGACTCGCTAGGGACGCTCGCTCGTGTGATCCACGCGCGCGAGACCGACCCCGAGCTCGCCCGGCTGCTCGACCTGCTCGAGCCGTGGGCCGCCGAGCAGGACCCGGACTCCGAGGACGCCCGGCTGATCTTCTGGACCCGCCGCGACTTCGAGAAGGCCGTGCGCGTGCCCGCCGATCTCGCCGCCGAGATGACGAAGGCCAAGGCGCTCGGCCAGCACGCGTGGCTCGAGGCGCGCGCGGCCAACGACTTCAAGCCCTTCCGGGCGGCGCTCGCGCACCATGTCGAGCTGCGCCACCGCTACGTCGCCTGCTTCACCGGCTTCGACCATCCGTACGACGTGCTGCTCGACGACTTCGAGCCCGGACTGACGACCGCCGAGCTGCGGCCCTTGTTCGCCGAGCTGCGCGACGCGCTCGTCCCGCTCGTCGCTGCCGCGGGCGACCGCGCCCAGCCGCGCAACGACGGCGCCTTCCAGGGCGAGTTCGACGCCGAGGCGCAGCGCGTCGCCGTCCTCGACGTGCTCGAGGCGCTCGGCTTCGACCCCGACTCCTGGCGGCTCGACCCGACGCTGCACCCGTTCGCGTCCGGCCTCTCGACCGATGACGTGCGGCTCACCACCCGCTACGACGAGCAGGACTTCGCCGTCGCGCTGTATTCGGCGCTGCACGAGTTCGGTCACGGCCTGTACGAGGCGAGCTTCGCCCCCGAGCTGCGCCGCACGACACTCGACGACGCGGTGTCGCTCGGGATCCACGAGTCGCAGAGCCGGATGTGGGAGAACATGGTCGGCCGCTCGCGGCCGTTCTGCGCCTGGCTGCTGACGCGCCTGAACACGACGCTCCCGGGCTCGGTCGCCGGGCTCGACGCGAGCGCGCTCTACCGCGCGGTCAACACGGTTCAGCCGTCGCTCATCCGCACCGACGCCGACGAGACGACCTACAACCTCCACATCATCCTGCGCTTCGAGCTCGAGCTCGCCCTGATCGAGGGCTCGCTCGCGGTCGACGACGCGCCCACGGCGTGGGACGAGGCGACCGAGCGGCTGCTCGGCATCCCGGTCCCGACGGCCGTCGACGGCATCCTGCAGGACGTCCACTGGAGCAACGGACTGATGGGCTACTTCCCGACCTACACGCTCGGGAACCTGATCGGCGCCCAGTTGTGGGAGCGCCTACGCGAGGACCTCGGCGACGTCGACGGGCAGCTGGAGCAGGGCGAGTTCGCACCCCTGCGCGAGTGGCTGCGCACGAACGTCCACCAGCACGGCCGCAAGTTCCCACCGCGCGAGTTGCTGCGCCGCGCGACCGGGGACGTGCTGCGCGTGGAGCCGTTCCTGCGCTACTTGCGGGAAAAGCTCGCCGACGCGGGCGTTCTGGCGACCGCCGCCTGACCGAACGTCCGTTCGGTCGCCTAGAATTCAAGGCGGTCTTATGTCCCGTTCTTCGTCTCTCGTCGTCAGCGGCGCCCGCGAGCACAACCTCAAGGACGTCAGCGTCACGCTCCCGCGTGACTCGCTGGTCGTCATCACCGGCCTGTCGGGGTCCGGCAAGTCGTCGTTGGCCTTCGACACGATCTACGCCGAGGGGCAGCGCCGGTACGTCGAGTCGCTGTCCGCGTACGCCCGCCAGTTCCTCGGGCAGATGGACAAGCCGGATGTCGACTCGATCGAGGGCCTGTCGCCGGCCATCTCGATCGACCAGAAGACGACGTCGCGCAACCCACGGTCGACGGTCGGGACCGTCACCGAGATCTACGACTACCTGCGTCTGTTGTGGGCGCGGATCGGCAAGCCGCACTGCTTCAACTGCGGGCGCCCGATCGCGGCGCAGTCGGCCGAGCAGATCATCGACCAGATCATGGCGATGGACGACGGCGAGCGGTTCATGGTCCTGGCGCCGATCGTCCGTGGCCGCAAGGGCGAGTACGGCAAGCAGCTGGCCGAGCTGCGCAGCGAGGGCTTCACGCGCGTGAAGATCGACGGCGAGCTGCGGATGCTCGAGGACGACATCGTGCTCGACAAGAAGTACAAGCACGACATCTCGGTGGTGGTCGACCGGCTGGTGATGCGGCGCGACCTGCGCAAGCGCCTGGCCGACTCGGTGGAGACCGCGGTCGCGCTGGCCGACGGGATGGTCGAGATCGAGACCGTGCCGCGCGACGGCGGGCCGGTCGAGTCGACGACGTACTCGGAGAAGTTCGCCTGCCTGTACTGCGGGATCTCGATGCCCGAGCTCGAGCCGCGGTCGTTCTCCTTCAACTCGCCGCACGGCGCCTGCCCGCGCTGCACCGGGCTCGGCTCCCAGATGGAGATCGACCCCGAGCTCGTGGTCCCGGACCCGTCGCTCTCGCTCAACGAGGGCGCGATCCTGCCGTGGTCGAGCGGGGCGACGAGCTACTACGAGCAGATGACGACGGCGATCGCCGAGCGGTACGAGATCGACCTCGACGCCCCGTGGGACGATCTCGACGAAGAGCAGCAGAAGCTGTTCCTGTACGGCACGAACGGCGACCGGCTGTACGTCTCCTACCGCAACCGGATGGGTCGCAAGCGCTCGTACATGACGACGTTCGAGGGCATCGTGACCAACCTCGAGCGCCGCTACAAGGAGACCGACTCGGACTGGTCGCGCGAGAAGATCGAGGAGTACATGTCGGTGCGGCCGTGCCCGGAGTGCAAGGGCGCGCGGCTGCGGCCGGAGTCGCGGGCGGTCAAGGTCGGCGACCTGCCGGTCCACGAGTTCTCGGCGATGAGCGCGCATCGCGCGCTGCACTGGCTCGAAGCGCTGGACCTGTCGGATCAGGATCGCGCGATCGCGCGGCTGATCCTCCGGGAGATCGACGAGCGGCTCAAGTTCCTCGACAACGTCGGGGTCGGCTACCTGTCGATGGACCGTGCGGCGGCGACGCTGTCGGGTGGCGAGGCGCAGCGGATCCGGCTGGCGACCCAGATCGGCTCGTCGCTGGTCGGCGTGCTCTACATCCTCGATGAGCCGTCGATCGGCCTGCACCAGCGCGACAACGCGCGCCTGATCGCGACGCTGGTTCGCCTGCGCGACCTCGGCAACACCGTGCTCGTCGTCGAGCACGACGAGGGCACGATGCGCGCGGCCGACCACCTGGTCGACATGGGGCCGGGCGCCGGCGAGCACGGCGGGTACGTCGTCGCCGAGGGCACGGCCGAAGACGTGATGAAAGTCGCGGGTTCGCTGACCGGGCAGTTCCTGTCCGGGACGCGGCGGATCGAGGTGCCGGAGAAGCGGCGCAAGCCGTCGGGCTACGTCGAGATCGAGGGCGCGACGCAGCACAACCTCAAGAACGTCGACGTGAAGGTGCCGCTCGGGGTCTTCACCGCGGTCACCGGCGTGTCGGGCTCTGGCAAGTCGACGCTCGTCAACGAGGTGCTCTACAAGTCGGTCTCCAACCGCCTGCACCGGTCGCGGATGCGGCCGGGGTCGCACAAGCGGATCAAGGGCCTCGAGCAGCTCGACAAGATCATCAGCGTCGATCAGTCGCCGATCGGTCGCACGCCACGGTCCAACCCGGCGACCTACATCGGGTTGTTCGACCAGATCCGCGACCTGTTCTCCAAGACCCAGGAGGCGCGGGCGCGCGGCTACAAGCCGGGCCGCTTCTCGTTCAATGTCAAGGGCGGGCGCTGCGAGGTCTGCCGCGGCGACGGTCAGATCAAGATCGAGATGCACTTCCTACCCGACGTCTATGTCCCGTGCGAGCAGTGCCACGGAAAGCGCTACAACCGCGAGACGCTCGACATCCGCTTCAAGGGCAAGAACATCGCCGACATCCTCGAGCTGCCGATCGAGGAGGCGGTCGAGTTCTTCGCCCACATCCCGAAGATCCGCCGGCGGCTGCAGACGCTCGACGAGGTGGGGCTCGGCTACATGCGGCTGGGCCAGCCGGCGACGACGCTGTCGGGTGGCGAGGCACAGCGCGTGAAGCTCGCGGCCGAGCTGTGCAAGGTCGCCACGGGCCGGACGCTGTACATCCTCGACGAGCCGACCACCGGCTTGCACTTCGCCGACATCCAGAAGCTGCTCGAGGTCTTGCAACGTCTCGTAGACGCCGGCAACACGGTCGTCGTGATCGAGCACAACCTCGACGTCATCAAGGTTGCCGATCGGCTGATCGACATGGGCCCCGAGGGCGGCGAGGAAGGGGGCCAGGTCATGGCGACGGGCACCCCGGAGGACGTCGCGGCGGTCGAGAAGTCCCACACCGGCGAGTACCTGCGCGGGCTCGTCGAAGCAGCGGCCGCCAAGCAGAAGCCGAGCCCTCGCCGCCGCAAGGTCGCCGCGGCGGCTTAGCCGACGCCCTCTCCCGGCCGCACCAGCCCGGCCTCGTAGGCGAGCACGACCGCCTGCACGCGGTCGCGCAGGCCGAGCTTGCCGAGGATGTGGGCGACGTGGCTCTTGACCGTGTGCTGGCTGACGATCAGCTGCTCGGCGATCTCGGCGTTCGACAGCCCGCGTGCGACGAGCGTGAGGATCTCGGCCTCGCGCGGCGTCAGCTCGTCGACCGCAGGCGGCGCCGACTGGCGCGCCGTGCCCGCGAAGCGCTCGATCAGCCGGCGCGTCACCGCCGGGCGAACAGCGAGCCGCCGTCGGCGACGACGCGGATCCCCATGACCAGCTGCTCCTCCGGCGCGTCCTTGAGCAGGAACCCGCTGGCGCCCGCGCGCAGCGCCTCGTAGACGTACGCGTCGAGATCGAACGTGGTGAGGACGAGCACGGCAGGCGCGCCGCCTTCCGGGCGTGCGATCTGGCGCGTCGCCTCGATGCCGTCGACCTCCGGCATGCGGATGTCCATCAGCACGACGTCCGGCTCGACCCGGCGCGCGAGCGCGACCGCCTCGCGCCCGTCGGCGGCCTCGCCGACCACGTCGATGTCCGGCTCGGCGCCGAGGATCAGCCGGAAGCCGGCGCGCACGAGCGCCTGGTCGTCGGCGAGCAGGACGCGGATCATGGCCCGACTGCGTACGGCAGCCGCGCGCGCACCGCGTAGCCGCCCTGGGGCTGCGGCCCGGCGTCGAGCACGCCGCCGACGATCGCCACCCGCTCGCGGATGCCGACGAGCCCATGGCCGCCCGACTCGGCCCCGTTCAGGGCGGGCGCCGCCGCGCCGAGGCCGTCGTCGGTCACCTCGACGAGCACGGCGTCGTCCTCATACGCGACGAGGACACGGGCGCGGGCCTCGCCGGCGTGCTTGAGCGCGTTGGTCAGCGCCTCCTGGACGATCCGGTATGCGGACAGGTCGATGCCCGGCGGCAGCGGGACCGGCTCGCCCTCAACGGCGACGGAGCCCGAGCAGCCGCCGCATCTCGCCGAGCGCCTGCGTGCTGGTCGACTGGATCACGTCGAACGCCCCGCGCGCGGCCTCCGGCTCGCGGCCGAGCACCTTGCGCCCGCCGCGCGCCTGCAGCACGACGACCGAGATCGCGTGCGCGACCACGTCGTGCAGCTCGCGGGCGATCTGCGCCCGCTCGTCGGCGACCGCGGCGCGGGCCTGTTCGTCGCGCTGCTCCTCGAGCAGCACCGCCTGACGCTCGAGCAGCGCCTGGCGCTGGCGGCCGAGCCGGATCAGCCGCCCGCCCGCCCACGGCGCGCCGAACAGCAGGCTGTAGAAGACGACGCCGGCGAAGTCCTGTCCGTCGGTGACCATCAGCGTCACGGCGATCGCCGCGCTCAGGACACCGCCGACCAGGAGCGTCCGGCCCTCGAGCTGGGCGGCGCACGTGTACACCGCGACCAGGGCGGCGAGCCCGTACGTCACGCCGTCACCGCCCGGCGGGATCGCCGGCCGAGCGAGCATCGACGCGAGCGTGATCACGACGAGCACGAGCGGCGCGCGGCGGCGCTGCGAGATCGCGACCGCCACCGCGACGGCCATCGCCGCCGAGCCGATCCGCTCCGCGGTGCTCAGCGACGAGTCAGCGCCGATCTGCACCGCCGTGGCGGCGAGGAAGACCAGCGCCAGCAGGGCGTCTCCGTACCGCTCCCACGCGCGCTTGACCATGCTGCTCACGCTAATCCACAGAACCCCGGTGCGCCATCGCTCGCAAGAGCGAGAACGGTTCGCTCGCGGGAGCGATCGGGTTCGCTCCCGCGCCGATGACCGGCCGCCGGCGCGCCGGTTTGATCGAGCTCCACCCACGAGGAGGTCCCGATGTCCCGCCCCGTCTCGATCAACCCCGCACCGCTCGTCGCCGTCTCCGGCGACGCCGCCCGCGGCGGCTCGCCCGCGACGGCGCTCGCGCCGTCACTGCTCGGACTCCTGCTCGCCGCCGCCTACTGGAGCGGCATCCCGCCGGTGCTCGCGCTCGGCGGCGTCGTCCTCGCCCGCCGCAGCGCACCCGGCGGCGTGACGACCGCGGCGACGGCGGTCGGCGTGCTCGCGCTTGTCGCCGACCTCGCGAGCGTGATCGCCGACGGCGTCTGGGGCTGATCACAATGCGGGGATGACACCTCAGCGAGTCGCGCTCGTCACCGGCAGCTCGCGCGGCCTGGGCGCCGCGATGGCGCGCCGTCTGGCCGCCGATGGCCTCGCCGTCGCCGTCAACAGCCTTCGCGGCGGCGGCGAGGCCGTAGCGGGCGGGATCCGCGAGGCCGGCGGGACGGCCGCCGCGTTCCCGGCCGACGTGACCGACTCCGCCGCCGTCGCCGGGCTCGTCGGGGCGGTCGCCGACACCCTCGGTCCCATCGACGTGCTGGTGCTGAATGCGACCGGTCCCCAGCCCGGGATTCCGCTCGACGAGCTCGACTGGGACCGGCACCTCGACATGCTCGCGTTCTTCGTGCGCAGCCCGTTGCTGCTCGGGCAGGCGGTCCTCGCCGGCATGCGGGAGCGCGGGGGCGGGCGGATCATCCACATCGACTCCGAGGTCGTCGACAAGCCCCCGCTCGGCGGGGCGGCCTACGCCGCGGCCAAGGGGGCGCAGATCGGCATGATGCGCAGCTGGGCGCGCGAGCTGGCGCCCGAGGGCATCACCGTCAACGCGGTCGCCCCGGGCTTCATCCCCGTCGAGCGCCACGAGGACGTCACCGACGCCCACCGGCAGCGGTACCTGGCGACCGTGCCCGCCGGGCGCTTCGGCACGCCCGACGACGTGGCCGCGGCCGTGAGCTTCTTCGCTCGCGAGGACAGCCGCTTCATCACCGGCCAGCGGATCGTCGTCGACGGCGGGCGCGGGCTCACGTGAGCGAGTAGGCGGCGCGGTCGAGCTGCGCCGTGCGACGGCGGTACGAGGAGAACCGAAACGGCCACTGGTTCGGGTCGTTCCCGTCCTCGTCGACGTACCAGTTTCGGCAGCCCGAGTGCCAGACCGTGCGCGGGAGCGCGGTCTTGATCTCGCGCTCAAACGCCGCGGCGGCGTCGGGGCGGACCTCGATCCGTTGCGCTCCGGCCTCGTCGAGCGCCGCGAGCGCGTCCAGGACGTGCTGCATGCCGCACTCGATCGTGAAGATCACCGATCCGGTGCCGCCGTTCGTGTGCGGCCCGTAGATCAGGAACAGGTTCGGGAAGCCCGGCACGGTCAGCCCGAGGTAGGCGCTCGGCACGCCCGCCCACGCGTCCTCGAGCGTGCGGCCGCCATCGCCGGCGACCTCCATCGGCGCGGTGAACCCGTGGCTCTTGAAGCCGGTGGCGAGGATGATCACGTCGGCCGGCCGCTCGCGGCCGCCGGCGACGACGCTTGCGGCGGTCACGGCCTCGACGCGGTCGGTGACGAGGTCGACGTTCGGCTTGGTGAGCGTCGGATACCAGTCGTCGGTGAGCATGATCCGCTTGCAGCCGATCTCGTCGGTCGGCGTGACCTTGCGCCGCAGCTCCGGATCGCTGATGGCGCGCTTGATCTGCAGGCGCGAGACCGCCTTCACGGGCGTCATCAGCCATGGGTGGCGGGTCAGACCGAGCGCGCCGTACTCGTGGAAGGCGAAGTTCGCCTGACGGTCGAGGCGCTGGAGCCGCGGGTAGCGCGCGAACAGGCGCTTCGTGCGCTCGCGGTAGGCGAAGTCGAGCTTCGGGATCGTCCACCCGGGCGAGCGCTGGTAGACGTCGACGTGCGCGACCTGCGGCTGGATCGCGGGCACGACCTGGATCGCGCTGCACCCGGTTCCGACCACGGCCACGCGCTGGCCGGCGAGCTCGACGTCGTGGTCCCAGCGGGCCGTGTGGAAGGTCGGGCCGTCGAAGCCGTTGAGGCCGGGGATCGGCGGCACGCTCGGTGTCGACAGCTGCCCGCACGCGGTGAGCAGCACGTCCGCCTCGTGGTTGCCGCGGCTCGTCTCGACCACCCAGCGCCCGTTACTCCAGCTCGCCCGCGTGACCTCGGTCCCGGTGCGGATCCGGTCGGCGACGCCGTGGCGCCGCGCCACGTCCTCCATGTACTCCTGGATCTCGCGCTGGTCCGCGTACCGGTGCGACCAGTACGGGTTCGGCGCGAACGAGAACTCGTACAGGTGGGAGGGGACGTCGCAGCGCGCGCCCGGATAGGTGTTGTCGTTCCAGACGCCGCCGACCCGCTCGCCGCGCTCGAACACGGTCACGTCGTCGTAGCCCGCACGCCGCAGCATCACCGCGGCGCCGACGCCGCCGAATCCACCCCCCACCACTGCGATCGATCGCTGTGAAGGCACGACGTAGAGGCTAAACCGATCGGTCATCATCGTCGGCGTGACTCTCCGGGCTGTCGAGTGGCAAAGCTACGAGCCGGTCGATGGTGGTGCGGTGGTGTGGATCGCGGCGACTCTCGGAGCGCTTCAGCCGCGGCGCATCGAAGTCCAAGACGGGCCGGACGTCATCACGATCACGATCTACGAGGATCTGCCGGCCGGCACCACTGCGATCCCCATGATCGGCATCGTCGCGCAGTTCGAGGTGCGGTTGCCGACGCCGCTGGCAGGGCGGCGCGTGGTCGACGGCGCTTCCGGCACCGAGCGCCGCGAGAGAGCGGTTGAAGGCGCGAAAGTACGGGTTCCCGTGGGCGAGGACTTCAGCTGGAAGGACGTCGCCGGCAGACCTTGGTGGGGTCAAAGGTCCTAGGACCAATTGCCCGTAGAAAGCGCGGCGGCTCTGCGCCACCGTCCCAGGCATGACGCAGCTCATGGAATCCGAGGCGGTGATCCCGCACCTGTACGCATCCGCGCCGGAGCCGCTCCCGTTCGGCCGCGACCTTGTCATCCGCGCCTTCCTGGTCGAGCGGCCCGGCGGCAACCTACTCGTCTACAGCACGCCGACCGCGTCCGGCGATGTCTGGCGCCAGTACCTCACCCACGGCCATGAGGCGGCGTTCGCCTCGGCCGCTCTCACCGCGCCGCTGTTCGTGCACGCCGCCGACCGGGCCGCGGTCGAGGAGACCCATCACGTGCGCGCGTCGTTCTCACGCCGCCACATGCTGGACGACGATTTCGAGGTCATCCCGGCGCCGGGCCACACGCCGGGCACGACCGTCTACCTGTGGGACACCGGCGAGCACCGCGTCCTCTTCACCGGCGACACGATCTTCATGCGCGACGGCGAATGGGCAACCGCGGCACTCGGCTCCAGCGACCGCGAGGCCTATCGGGAGAGCCTGAAGCTGATCTGCGAGCTCGACTTCGACGTGCTCGTCCCGTGGGCGGCAACCGCGGGAGGCCCGTCCCACGCGGTCACCGACCACACAGACATCGAGCGCCGGATCGACGCCCTGATCGAAGGGCTCTAGCCACCGAAGCGCGAGCGCAGTGCCTGCACGTTGTCGACGTACTGCTTCGTGTCGTCGAACATCCCGCGCTCGCGGACCGACGACAGTCCCTGGTAGTAGCCGGCGATCGCGGCGTTCTCGTCGCCGCCCGCGTCGTCGAGCAGGCGCTTGAGGTACATCACGCCGGCGTGCACGTTGTCGGTCGCGGAGTCCGGGTTCAGCTGCTGGCCGCCGGCGAGATTCTGCTGCACGTAGTCCCACGTGCCGGGCATCACCTGCATCACGCCGCGCGCGTTGGCGCCGGACACCATGCCGTTGTTGAACCCGCTCTCCTGCCAGGCGATCGCCGCGGCGAGCGACGGGGAAACCCCGTGCGCGGCAGCGATGCCCTGGACGTCGGCCGCCGTGAGGCGCTGCGGCGTCGGGTCCGGTGCCGCGTTGGGAACGACGGTCTGTGCCGGTGCCGGGGTGCTCGCGCCCGCCGGCGCCGGAGCGCCGGTCGGCAGCTTGAGCACGGTGCCCTCGGGCAGGACGCCGTTCGGGTCAAGGCCGTTCATCGCCGCCATCGCGCTCACCGACACGCCGGTCTGGCGGGCAAGGTTGCCGAGCGTGTCACCCGCGCGGACCTTGTAGGCCCCCTGCGGGGCCGGCCCGCTCGCGGGGGCGCCGCTCGTGGCCGGGGCGGCGCCGCCGGCCGCGAGCTGGAGCGTGGAGCCCGCCAACAGGAGACCCGCCGGATCAAGGCCGTTGGCTGCGGCGAGCGATTGCACCGACACGCCGGCACGCCCGGCGATCGCCGTCAGCGTGTCACCGGCCTGGACGGTGTACGACCCCCCACCGCTCGCGGCGGGCGGAGATGCCACCGCGGCGGTTGCCGTCGGTGTGGCCGCCACCGCGCCGGTCTGCTGCAGGGCCGCGTAGCCCTCAACAGTCGTCGGGACCTGGATCGTCGAGCCGAGCACGACCTGCGCGTCCTCGGACAGGCCGTTGAAGGCGGCGACGGTCCGCGTCGTCAGGTTGTTCGCCGCGGCGATCGACCACAGCGTCTCGCCGGGCTGCACCGTATGTGGCGCAGCAGCCGACGCGGGCGCAGCGGTGATCAGCATCGCGATGAGGATGAGCAGGATTGGGCTCGGGCGCACGTTCGTAGACCTCCGTGGTCCGGATTCGTTACCGATAGTCACCCTGCCGACAGTCCACGGGAACCAGTGCGCGCGGGATTACGACACCCTGCAAGCCGTCCTTCATGGCATCCTCAGCGCCTTGGATCGGGCCGACTTAACGCTCTGGGCGCAGAAATGGCGCTGGTATGAACGCAATTCGCTGCCCTGGAACCGGGCGCGCATCCACTACGAGTTCGCGCGCCGTCGCGCGTTCTGCCGCTGGCCCGTCCACGGCAACGTGCTCGAGATGTTCGAGGAGGGCCGCCTGGAGCTCGGGGAGCACGTCCTGCTCGAGCCCGGCGTGTGGCTGACCGCGCAGGCGCCGGCCCGGATCCGCATCGGCGGCGGCACGTTCCTCAACCTCGGCGTGCAGGTCGCGGCGGCCGACCTCGTGGAGATCGGCGAGCACTGCATGTTCGCCAACGGCTGCTTCGTGACCGACGCCAACCACCGCTTCGACGACCCGGACAAGCCGGTGCCGTGGCAGGGCTTCACGTCCAAAGGCCCGACGCGGGTGGGCGACAACGTCTGGTGCGGCGCGAACGTCGTGATCACGAGCGGCGTCACTGTCGGCGACCGCTGCGTGATCGGCGCGAACTCGGTCGTCACGACCGACATCCCCGCCTACTCGATCGCCGCCGGCGCCCCCGCGAAGGTGATCCGCGCGGTCGGGTGAACGCCGGCCCAGGGGGCCGGGTTCACCGTGCGGTTAACGCCCGGGGGGTGAAACCCGCAAGCTAATCAACTCTTCGAGAGCATCGTGTGGACGCCGAACACGACGGCGGCGGCGAACGCGGCGAAGGCGACCACCGCCATCCCGGCCCACGCGACGGACGCGCTGCCATGCCCATTGCGGCGCGCGTCGGCTGAGCGCGCGGTGCCGAGCACGACGCACGAGTAGGTGATGCTCACGAAGACGCCCGCGAGCAGCGAGGCCCAGATCACCTCGAGGATGTCTCCGGCCTCGACGGCGGCGAACACGCTCACGCCTCCGCCGTCAGCGTCCGGCCGTGGGCGACCCGGCGCGCGAGCGCCCAGACCAGTGCGAGCAGGAGCCCGCTCGACACGACCATCGGGCCGACCGATCCGGTGCCGAACAGGCGCGTGACGCCGTAGGTCAGCGCTCCGACGCTCGCTGCCGCCGGCAGCGTGAGCGCCCACGCGACGACGATGTTGCCCGCCACGCCCCAGCGTACCGCGGAGAATCGCTTCGCGGCGCCGGCGCCCATGATCGCGCCCGAGATCACGTGCGTGGTCGAGAGCGGGAAGCCGACGTGCGACGCCGACAGGATGACCGCCGCGCCGACGCCCTGCGCGGCGAAGCCCTGCGCCGGATCCATCTTAATGATGCGGGTACCCATCGTGCGGATGATCCGCCACCCGCCGACGTAGGTGCCGAGCGCGATCGCCGTGGCTGACGAGACGATCACCCACGTCGGGATGTCGGCGTCCGACGACAGGTTCCCGTTGGCGACCAGCGCCAGGAAGATGATCCCCATCGTCTTCTGCGCGTCGTTGGTGCCGTGGGAGAGCGACAGCAGGCCGCCGGAGACGATCTGCCCGAGTCGGAATCCGCGCGCGACGGTGCCCGGGTGCTGGCGACCGATGATCCGGTAGGCGATCAGGATCGCGATGCCGGCGACGACGAGCGCGAGCACGGGGGCGACGAGCGCCGGGATCACGACCTTGTCCAGCAGACCGTTGAACTGCACCCCGCCGACGCCGACGGCCGCGATGGTCGAGCCGACGACGCCGCCGATCAGCGCGTGCGAGCTCGAGGACGGCAGGCCGAAGTACCACGTTGCGAGGTTCCACGCGATCGCGCCGACCAGGCCGGCGAACACGATCTGCGGCGTGATGTCGGCGGCGTTGACGATGCCCGAGGCGATCGTTGCAGCGACCGCCAGCGACAGGAATGCCCCGACGAAGTTCAGCGACGAGGCCATCGCGACGGCCGCGCGCGGGCCCATCGCGCGCGTCGAGATCGACGTGGCGACGGCGTTCGCGGTGTCGTGGAACCCGTTGGTGAAGTCGAACGCGAGGGCGGTGCCCACCACGATCCAGAGAACGACGTCGGAGTCCATCGCCCTACTGGTTCTTGATGACGATGCCCTCGAGGATGTTCGCGACGGTCTCGGTGGCGTCGATCGCGTCCTCGAGCCGCTCGAAGATGTCCTTCCAGCGGATCACCAGCATCGGGTCGATCCCCCGCTCGAACAGCGAGGCGAGCGCTTCGCGCAGCACGCGGTCGCCATCATTCTCGAGCCGGTTCACCTCGACGGTGTAGTGGTGGATGTCCTTGAACGTCCGCAGGCGCGGGATCGCGCCGGCGATCGCGCGGGCGGAGTGGTGCAGGATGTGCGCCATCTCGGTCGCCTTGTCCATCGACGCCTCGATCCGGTACAGCCCCAGGAAGTCGGCCGTCTCCTCGATGAAGTCGACGATGTCGTCGAGCGCGGAGGCGAGCGCGTAGATGTCCTCGCGGTCGATCGGCGTGACGAACGTCGAGTTCAGGCGCTGGATGATGTCGTGCGTGATCCGGTCGCCCTCCTGCTCGCAGATGACCACATCACGCAACAGCTCGCCTCCGTCGGGCCAGTCCTCGAGCATCCGCGCGAGGAGCTCGGCGGCACGGACGATGTTCGCCCCGGCCTCCTCGAAGAGGTCGAAGAACTCGCGCTCCTTGGGCGCGAACAGCTGAGACAGGCGCGGCATGGCGGCCACTGTAGGGAAACCTGTCTGGCGTTCACCGCCTGCTTGTAAACAAGTTGTGAACGAGCTGTTATCAGACCACGGTGCGATGCGGCGGTAGCTGAGCCCTCAGCCGGTCCAGCTCCTCGGGGGCGATGCCGTACGTGTGCTCGGCCTTCGGGAATCCGCGCGTGCGCACGTCCTCGGCGTACTCGCGCACGCCGCGGACCATCTCCTTCTTGACGTCCGCGTAGCGCTTGACGAACTTCGGCTGGAAGCCGTCGTGGATCCCGAGCAGGTCGTGCAGGACGAGCACCTGGCCGTCGGTGCTCGATCCGGCGCCGATGCCGATGACCGGGATCTCCATGTGCTGCATGATCACGTCGGTCACCTCGGCGGGGATCGCCTCGAAGACGATCGCGAAGCATCCGGCCTCCTGCAGCGCCAGCGCGTCCTCGAGCACCTGGCGCGCCCGCGCGGCCGTGCGGCCCTGGGCGCGGTAGCCGCCGAGCGAGGTCGCGGTCTGCGGCGTCAGGCCGACGTGGCCCATCACCGGCACGCCGGCGCGCACGATGGCGCGGGCGCGCTCGGCCATCGCGCCGCCGCCCTCGAGCTTGACGGCGTCGCAGCCGGCCTCCTTGACGAAGCGGTGCGCGGCGCCGATCGCCTGCGCGTCGGACGCCTCGTAGGAGCCGAACGGCAGGTCGCCGACCAGTAGCGGCGCCGTCAGGCCACGGCGGACGGCCGCCGCCAGCATCAGCAGCTCCTCGATGGTGACGGGGACGGTGTCGGCGTAGCCGAGGACGTTGTTGGCGGCCGAGTCGCCGACGAGCACGACGTCGACACCGGCCTCCTCCACGACCACGGCGCTCGGGTGGTCGTAGGCGGTGACCATCACGATCGGCTCGCCGAGGGCACGCATCTCGTGCAGCTTGGTGAGCGTCACCGGCTTGCGGTCGTGGCGGGGAGCGGACGACATCTCTACGTTCCTCCTAGCTGGTCGGCGCCCCGTCCGGGGTCGCCGCCGTGTGGATGACGGTGTTGTCGATGAGGCGGGTGTCGCCGATGCGCGCCGCCACGGCCACCAATACCCGGCCGTTGACGCTGTGCACCAGCTCGAAGCTGTCGGGATCGACGAGCGCGACGTACTCGGGCTCGACGCCGGCCATCGCCGTGCGTGCGGCGGCGGCGATCGCGCTGCTGTCGCGCTCGCCTCCGGCCACGGCGGCCTCGGCCGCACGCAGGCCGCGCGAAAGGGCCACCGCGCGCTCGCGGTCGGCGGGGTCGAGCCGCGCATTGCGGCTCGACAGCGCGAGCCCGTCCGGCTCGCGCACGGTCGGCATCACGGCGAGCTCGACCGGCATGTTGAGATCGCGCACCATCCGGCGCAGGACGGCGACCTGCTGCGCGTCCTTCTCCCCGAAGAACGCGAGGTCCGGCGCGACCATGTTCAGCATCTTCGTGACCACGGTGCAGACGCCTGTGAAATGGCTCACACCACGGGCCGCGCCCTCGAGCACGTCGGACAGCCCTTCGACGTGCACGGCGGTCGCAAACCCCGGCGGGTAGACCTCGTCGACGCTTGGCGCGAACAGCACGTCGACGCCGAGGTTGGCCGCCTCGGCCGCGTCGCGCGCCTCGTCACGCGGATACCCGGCGAGGTCGCTCGCCTCGTTGAACTGCGTCGGGTTGACGAACAGCCACACGACGACTTCGTCGCAGCGCTCGCGGGCCGCCCGCATCAGCGAGTGATGGCCGGCGTGGAAGGCGCCCATCGTCGGGACGAGCCCGACCGTGCGATCGGCACCGCGCGCCTCGCCGACGTACGCCCGCATCTCCGTGACGGTGCGGATCGTCCTCATACAAGCGCCCTCGTCGCCTCGACCAGAGCATCGAACAGCGGCAACAGGTCGGGCGTACGCTCCTCCACCGCCGCGCGCTGCCGCGCCACGGTCTCGTCGTCGCTGCGGGCGATCGGGCCGGTGAGCGCGCGCTCGGCGCCCTCGGCGGCCCAGTTCTCGACCGCGGCGCGCACCAGCGGCACGAGCAGCTCGCGCTCGACACTGGCCGTCGCGGCCAGCCGCTCGGCGGCACCCTCCAAGGTGACGAGGAAGTTGGACGCGATCGAGGCGGCCGCGTGGTAGGCGACGCGATCCTCGCCGGCGACCTGCGTCGCGCGCATTCCGAGCGCCTCCGCCAACGCCTCGGCGGTCGCCAGCGTCCGCGGCGTCGTGCCGTCGATCGCGCAGCCGGCGCCGGCGAACACGGTGGGCGGCGCGCCTGCGGCGACGGTCATCAGCGGGTGCAGCGAGAAGGCCTCGTGCGGCGCCAGCACGTCGAGCCCGGTCGCGCCCGAGCAGTGGCCGACGACCGGGCCGGCCGGCACCGCCGCCGCCGCAGCGGCGATCTCGCCGTCGGGCACGCACAGGAGCACGACCGTCGCGTCGCCGGGGTCGGCATCGCGGCCGAGCGGCCCGCGTACGGCAAACCCGGCCGCAGGCAGAGCGGCGGTTAGGGCGGTACCGAGTCGGCCCGCACCGACGATGGCGATCAAGTCCAGTTCCCTCACGGAGATACCGGCTTCAAGGTTCAATTCGAAGTCTAGTCCGCCGTCGGCGCGATTAGAGTCAGTACCGATGGGAACTGCTGCTGAGCGCCGCGAGGAGCTCAAGGCCGTCTGGCGGCAGGCGCAGACGTGCACCAAGTGCCCGCAGCTCGCCGCCACCCGCCAGACCGTCGTCTTCGGCTCCGGCAATGCGGACGCCGACCTGATGTTCATCGGCGAGGCTCCGGGCGCGAACGAGGACAAGCAGGGCCTGCCGTTCGTCGGCCAGGCCGGCCGGCTGCTCGACACGCTGCTCGAGGAGATCGGCCTGACACGTGCCGATGTCTTCGTGGCGAATGTCCTCAAATGCAGGCCTCCTGGCAACCGCGACCCGATGCCGCAGGAGATCGACGCCTGCCAGGACTACCTGTTCCGCCAGCTCGAGCTGATCGAGCCGCGGGTCGTCTGCACGCTCGGGAACTTCTCCACCAAGCTGCTGCGCGCCGACCCGACCGGAATCACGCGCCTGCACGGCCGCGAGGAGGTGCGGCGGCTCGGGCCGCGGCGCGTGCGGCTGTACCCGATCTACCACCCAGCGGCCGCGCTGTACACGCCGAAGATGCTCGAGGTGCTGCGCGAGGACTTCGCGCGGCTCCCGGCGCTGCTGGCACTCGATCCGCCGGAGCAGCCCGAGCCGGAGCCGGAGCTGGTGATCCCCGAGCCCGAGCTCGTCGAGGAGACCGAGCGCGAGCCGGAGCCTGCGTCTCAGCTCGGGCTCTTCTGAGCCGCCCGCTCGTCGACCGTGATCGCGTAGCGCTCGTGGTCGCGCCACTGGCCGCCGATCAGCAGGTAACGCGGGGAGAAGCCCTCGAGCCGGAAGCCGGCGCCGCGGGCGAGCGCGATCGACGGCTGGTTGCCGGGCTGGATGTTCGCTTCGAGCCGGTGCAGCGCGAGCGGCCCGAACGAGTGATCGAGCACCTGCTCCATGGCCTCGCGCATCAGGCCCTGCCGCGAGTGGCCGGCGTGCGCGTAGTACCCGAGGTAGGCGGACTGGAACGCGCCGCGAACGATCTGCGAGACCGTGAAGACGCCGGCGATCTCGTTGCCGTCGTTGACGCAGGCGAGCAGGCACACGAAGTCGTCGCGTCGCGAGCGAGCGAACAGGTCGTCGAACTGGTCGGCGCGCTCGGGCGGATACGTCCACGGCCGGTGCAGCTCGCGGCTGTCGCGGGCGAGCGCGAGGAACTCGTCGCGGTCGGCGCGGGCGAGGACGCGCAGGTGCACACGGGCGTCGGGCGGCGGCGCATGCGGCTCCACCTCGGCCGGGCGCACGCCGAGACCGACCGCGGAGAGCGGGCGGCGGCGGAGCATCGGGCGTCTCACACGAGAGATCAAAGCGCACCGGCATCATGACGAACCAGCCGCGAAACGTCGTTGGCATCGATGCGCGCGCCGCGTCGCGACCCGAGCTCGGCGGCGTCGAGCGCTGGGCACGCGAGCTCGCGGCGCGGCTGCCGGAGCTCCGGCCCGACGGCTACGCCGTGCTGCGGCCGCCGCCGCGGCTCGTGCATCGGGCCGGACACGCGTGGGAGCAGCTCGTGCTGCCGGTCCACTCCGCCCGCATGCGCGCGCTGCTGTGCCCCGCCAACCTGGCTCCGGTGGCGAGCCGCAACGCCGTGGTGCTGATCCACGACGCGGCGCCTTTGCGCCACGCCGACTGGTACAGCCGCAGCTACGCGACCTGGCAGCGCGCCGTCCTGCCGCTGATCGCCCGCCGCGCCCGGCGCGTGATCACGGTGTCCGAGTTTGCCCGCGCCGAGCTCGCCGAGCTGCTCCACGTCGAGGCCGACGTGGTGCCGGGCGGCGTCGACGACCGGTTCTCGCCGGACGCGGACCCTGAGCCCGCGCGCCGCGCGCTGCAGCTCGCACGCCCGTACGTGCTCAGCGTCGGGAGCCTGACCGCGCGCAAGAACCTCGCCGCGCTGGTCCCCGCCGCGCAGGCGCTGGCCGCTGACGGCGTCGAGATCATCGTGGCGGGCGGCCATCGACCGCAGTTCGCGCGCGAGCACGACCTGGAAGGGGTGCGGCTGCTCGGCCGCGTCGACGACGCGCTGCTGCCCGGCCTGTACGCCGGCGCCGAGGCGTTCGCGCTGCCGTCCCTCTACGAGGGCTTCGGTCTGCCGGCCCTGGAGGCGATGGCGAGCGGCACACCGGTGGTCGCGGCGGCGACCTCGGCGCTTCCGAAGACCTGCGGAGATGCCGCCGTCCTGACGGCCCCGAACGGCGAAGCGTTCAGCGCGGCGCTGACGCGACTGCTCTCAGACGGCGCGGAGCGCAAGCGTCTCACGACCGCCGGGCTCGACCGCGCGCGCGCCTTCACCTGGGTGCGGACGGCCCGCCAGGTCGACGCGCTGGTCGGCTAGGCGCAGCTGCCGGCGTGGCCGAGAGCGTGGGCGCAGCCTTCGAGCCGCTCGGAGACGCTCTGGAACGCCGGCAGCGCCGACGACGAGACGATCGAGCCGTTGCGGAGGCGCCGCAGGCCCGACCAGCTGAACGAGCTCGAGCGGTTCTCGGTGGTCAGCCACGCGTACCAGAACACCCGGTCGACGTTGAGCTTCCGGCGCTGCTTGGCGAGCCTGCGCAGGCTTGCCTTCAGCCGCTTGACCTGTCCCGACTGCGTCGTCTCGAAGCCGAACGGATGGTCGACCTTCCCCTTGGCGGCCGGGAACGACAGCTCGGTGATCCAGATCGGCCGCTTGCCGTCGCCGTAGGCGCGCATCACGTTGCGGGCGAGCTTGATCAGCTTGATCACGTTCTCCGGCTTGGCCGTGTACGGGTGCAGCGCGATCGCGTCGAACGTGCCGCGGCCGCCGGCCTGATAGACGCGCTTGAGCCCTGCCCACGACTCGTTCGCCATCCCGGCGAGGATCACCCGCGCGTGCTTGTCGGCGCGGTGCACGGTCTTGTACGACGTGCGCATCAGCGGCACGAACGTCTTGGCGAACGGCCGCACTGACCAGAACTCACGGAAGTTCGGCTCGTTCCAGATCTGCCAGTCGCGGATCGGCAGCTTGCGGACCTCGGGATGGTCCTTCCACAGCGTCCCGTTCGAGCCGTAGCGCTTGACGAGCCGGCGCAGGAACGAGGTGAACGTCGACACCTTGCGGGGTGGCGACCCCCCGTGCTTGTGCTTGTAGCGAGCCGCCCAGTCGGGCGTGCCCTGCACCACGGGGACGACGCGCAGGCCGCGGGCGGAGGCGCCGAGGACCAGCGTGTCGGTCGTCTCCAGGTCGGGCGCCTCGGACTTCTTCGGCTGCAGCATCCGCCAGCGGAAGGCGACGCGCACCGACTCGGCGCCACTTCCCGCGAGCTCGTCCCACTCGGCTTCCTGAGGTCCGTACGCACCCTCCATCACCGGGCCGTCGGCGACGACGCCCAGCCAACCTCGCGGGACCTCGCGCTTGGCGGCGTGCGCAGGCGTCGCGGCAACCAGGGCCGCGAGCATCACGGCCACGGTCAGGACACGACGCATCACCGCGGAAGCATAGGAGCCCCACTGGCGGCAGCCGTGAGCAACGCACCGACAAGTGGGTGGAGCACCCCGCGCTCAGACGTGCCGACCTGCGGCTGACACAGCGTCGCGAGATAGAAGGGATGGTGCGTGCGCCGACCACCAGGCCGAGCCGCTCCGCCATCCCCGGGATCAGCCCGCAGCCGCAGCAGTGGAAGCCCACGAACGGATCGTCGCCGCAGATCGCGGCCAACCGCGTGCCCGCCATCGGCCGCACGACGCGCTCCTGGCCGACCAGGCTGCAGGCCAGCTCCCCGACACCACGAGCATCTCGCCGTCCGGAGCGGACTCGGCGTGCGCCGCGCCGGCGACACCGGCCGCGTTGCGCGCGTACTCGAGCGCCATGTGCTGGAAGCCGCCGCAGGTGCCGAGCATCGGCATGCCGCGCTCACGCGCGAAGCGGATCGCGGCCAGGGCCGCGGCCTCGTCGCGATACGGCGTGCCGGCCGGCACCCACAGTGATGGCGACTGTCATCACGCGATGATTACATTCGGGAAGATGCCCAGGGTCGCGCTCGTCCACGACTTCCTCCTGGACCTGCGCGGAGCCGAGCGGGTGTTCTCGGCGATCTGCGACGCCTGGCCCGACGCCGACGTCTTCACCGCCGTCTACGACGAGCAGGGAACCGAGGGGCGGTTCGCGGCGCGCTCCCCACGCACGTCGTTCCTGCAGAACCTGCGCCCGACCGCCCGCACGTTCCGCGTGCTGCTGCCCGTGTATCCGCATGCGATCGAGTCGCTCGACCTGCGTGACTACGACGTCGTCGTCTCGTCGTCGAGCGCATGGGCGCACGGCGTACTCGTCGATCCCGGAGCGGTGCACGTCTGCTACTGCCACAACCCGTTCCGCTACGCCTGGACCGAGCGCGAGGCGACCGTCGCCGCGCGGCCCGCTCCGCTCCGCCTGCCGCTGCGCGTACTGCTCTCGCGCTGGCGCCAGTGGGATTGGATGGCGGCCCAGCGCGTCGACCGTTACGTCGCGAACTCCGTGCTCACAGCCCAGCGGATCCACCGCTACTTCGGGCGCGACTCCGAGGTCCTGCACCCGCCGGTGGAGCTCCAGCGGTTCCGGTCCGGCCCGGTCGGCGGCTACTACCTCATCGTCGCCGAGCTGATGGCGCACAAGCAGATCGACGTCGCCGTGCACGCGTTCAACCGCCTGCAGGCCCCGCTCGTGGTGGTCGGCGACGGCCCCGAGCTGCGGCGGCTGCGCAAGCTCGCCGGCCCGAGTGTCCGCTTCACCGGCCGCCTGCCGGACGCGCGGGTCGCGGAGATGATGCGCTCGGCCCGCGCGATGGTGGTCACGGCCGCGGAGGAGTTCGGGATCGCCGCGGTCGAGTCGCTCGCATCCGGCCGGCCCGTGATCGCACTCGGAGCGGGCGGGGTGCTGGAGAGCGTCGTGGAGGGGGAGACCGGCGTCTACTACCGCCGTAACGACCCGGAGACGCTCGCCGACGTGGTTTCGCGCTTCGATCCGGACGCGTTCGATCCGGCCGTGTGCGTCGCCGCTGCTCAGCGTTTCGACATCGCCAAGTTCCAGGCAGCGCTGCGCGCTATCGTGGACGAGGCGGTGGCGGCCGACAGGGCCGCGCGGGCGGAGAACCGGCCCGCGACGGTGAGCGGTCTGCTTCCCCGCCGAGCCGCCCGTCGCGCCGCGGCAGGCCGGTGAGCTGCAACGAAGTGTGCAGTTCGTCACACGAGAGGGCGACCGCGCCGCATTTCGGCGCCATTTCCGCTTGACTTCATCAGCGGTGCCTAAAACCTGCCCCCAGTGGGCAGGAAACCGCGTAACTTGCGGCGGCCCGCAGGGTTGTCTGTAGTGCTTGGCACTCGCCGCGAGTGCCGGGGCTGAACCGAAGTACGGGTCCTCAGCGTAGTTCCGGTTCAGGTACCGCCTCAACGGGCGGCCGTCCGACCTCCCCCGGGCGGGCCGACCCAGACAGTCGCCACAGGACGTGGCGACGGGACTGTCTGGCGACGCCGGTGGATGGTTGCGTCGGCAACTGAATTCGACTATAATTCCTACTGGAAGAGTTGGTTTTCTTCGTGGCTTCGACAACATTGAAAGGATCGAAAACGAGCACGCTCACCGATATCCCGCGTCCCCGGACCGACCTCGAGCACGAGCCGGATCCGACTCTGGACTCTCTCCAACTGCTGCTCCGTGAGGCGGGTCGCTACCCGCTGCTCAAGCCGAGTGAGGAGATCGAGCTGGCCCAGCGCATCGAGAAGGGCGATCTCGCTGCCAAGGACCGCATGATCAACTCCAACCTGCGTCTGGTCGTCGCGAACGCGCGCCGCTACCAGGGCCAGGGCCTCGCGCTGGGCGACCTCATCCAGGAAGGCATGCTCGGCCTCATCAGGGCCGTGGAGAAGTTCGATTGGCGCAAGGGGTTCCGGTTCTCGACTTACGCGACGCTCTGGATCCGCCAGGCCATCCAGCGCGGGCTTGAGAACACGAGCCGCACCATTCGGCTCCCCGTTCACGTAGCCCAGCGCTCCCGGAAGGTCGGACGTATCGAGCGTGAGCTCACGACCAAGCTCGGTCACGAGCCGACAGACGAGGAGATCGCCGACGCGGCTGACCTCCCGCTCGAGGACGTGATCGAGATCCGCAAGGCAGACCGTGCGGTGGTCAGTCTCGACAAGCCGGTTGGCGACGACGGTGACACGTCGTTCGGCGACCTGCTGGCGATCGAGACGGCCCCTGTCGACGAGGAAGTCGGCGAGAAGCTTCGCTCAGAGACGCTTCTCAGCGCGATCGCCGAGCTCCCGGAGCAGGAGCGCAACGTCATCGAGATGCGCTTCGGCGCCGGTGACCAGGAGCCGCAGACGCTCAGCCAGGCCGGGCGCAAGCTCGGCGTGTCGACGGAGCGCGCGCGACAGATCGAGGAGCGGGCGCTCAAGCGCCTCAGCCAGCGCACTGACGTCATGGCGCTGCGCGAGGCTGCGTAAGCCGAGCCCCACACACCACCTGAGATCGCGACCCGGGCAATTGCCCGGGTCGCGGTCGTTAAGGGCGCTGCGATGGATTTCGCCGGCTTCCGGGATCTCAACTGCCAAACGATCTCCCGGAGCGAGGCAGACATGAGCAGCACGCGGTGGGTAGTGGTGTTGACGGCGGTCGGGTCGCTGATGGCGGCGCTCGACACGCTTGTGGTGTCGACCGCATTGAGCACGATCCGGCTCGACCTCGGCGCATCCGTCGAGCAGCTCGAGTGGACGGTGAACGCCTACAACCTCAGCTTCGCGGTGCTGCTGATCACCGCGGCAGCGCTCGGTGATCGGTACGGCCGGCGCCGGCTGTACGCCGTCGGCCTCGGCGTGTTCGCCGTCTCCTCCGCTGCGGCCGCGCTCGCACCCGGCGCGGGAGCGCTGATCGCGGCGCGCGCGTTCCAGGGCGCCGGTGCGGCTCTGATCATGCCGCTCGGCCTCGCGCTGCTGAGCGCCGCGTTCCCGCCCGCGAAACGCGGCGCGGCGATCGGCATCTTCAGCGCCATCACCGGACTGGCCGTCGCCAGCGGCCCGTTCGTCGGCGGCGCGGTCGTCGAGGGGATCAGCTGGGAGTGGATCTTCTGGATCAACGTTCCGATCGGCCTTGCGGCGATCCCGCTCGTCCTCACGAAGATGCGCGAGAGCCACGGGCCCGACACGGGCCTCGACATCCCCGGGCTCGCGCTCGTCACCGGGGCCGCCCTCGGGCTCGTCTGGGGTCTCGTGCGCGGGAACCAGGTCGCATGGACCAGCGCCGAGGTGATCGGTTCGCTGGCCGGAGGCGTGCTGCTGGCGTTGGCGTTCGTGGCCTGGGAGCTGCGTGCCCGCGAGCCGATGATCCCGCTGGGGTTCTTCCGCTCGCGCGCGTTCTCGGCCGGCAACGCCGCGATCTTCTTCACGTTCGCTTCGCTGTTCGGCGCGGTGTTCTTCTACGCCCAGCTGCTGCAGACCGCGCTCGGCTACGGCCCGCTGGACGCCGGCCTGCGGCTGCTCCCGTGGACGGCGACGTTCATGACGGTCGCGCCGGTCGCGGGCGCGCTGGCCGATCGCATCGGCGAGCGGCCGCTGATGGTCGGCGGGCTCGTGCTGCAGGCGGCAGGCATGGCATGGCTGGCCCTGATCGCCGATCCCGCCATGGCGTACACGGAGATGCTGGCGCCGTTCATCGTCGCGGGCGTCGGCGTGTCGATGGCGATCCCGGCGGCGCAGAACTCGGTCGTCGGCTCGGTCGCGACGGAGGCGCTCGGCAAGGCGGCCGGCACCAACACCATGATGCGCGAGCTCGGCGGCGTCTTCGGGATCGCGCTCGCCGTCGCCGTGTTCGCCGGAGCCGGCAGCTACATCTCCCCGCAGGCCTTCACGGACGGCTTCACACCGGCGATGCTCGTGGCCGCCGGGCTCTCGCTCGCGGGCGCGGTGGCCGGGCTCGCGCTGCCGAGCCGGATCCGGTCGTCGATCCCGTCGCTCCCCGCCCACACGATCCAGGAGACGGTCTGATGGCACAGGTCATGGTTCGGTACAAGGTCAAGCCCGACCGGGCCGAGGAGAACGCGGCGCTCGTGCGCGCGGTGTACGACGAGCTGCATCGCGCCGCGCCCGGCGGCCTGACGTACGCGACGTTCGTCCTCGAGGACGGCGTCAGCTTCGTCCACCTGGCGACGCACGACGGTGACGATAACCCGCTCGCGCGAGTCGAGGCGTTCCAGCGCTTCCAGGAGCACGTCCGCGATCGCTGCGACGAGCCGCCGGTCGTGGCCCGCATGCGCGAAGTGGGGTCCTACCGCCCATGACGGCGAGCCCGGTCGTCCACCTGGAGCTGCATACCGGCGACCTCGAACGCGCGAGCGCGTTCTACGCGGCGTGCTGCGGCTGGACCCCGCAGCCGGTCGAGACCGCGCACGGCGCCTACCACTCCATGGGGCTCGGCCGGGGCATCGTCCGCTGCGGGGCGCGGCGGCCGGTCTGGTTGCCCTACCTCGAGGTCGACGACGTCGCGGCGGCGACCCACCGGGCGCGGGGCCTCGGCGCGTCGGTGCTGCTCGAGCCGCGCGAGGGCCCGGCGGGCTGGCGCAGCGTCGTGACCGCCGGGGCGGGCGGTGAGGTCGCGTTCTGGCAGCCGAAGGAGTGCGCATGAGCTACGACGAGCGCGTCGAGCCGTTCCGGGCCGAGCTGCGCGCGCACTGCTACCGCATGCTCGGCTCCGCGCAGGACGCCGAGGACGCGCTGCAGGAGGCGCTGCTGCGGGCTTGGCGCTCCCTGGAGACGTTCGAAGGCCGCAGCTCGCTGCGCACGTGGCTGTACACGATCGCGACCAACGTCTGCCTGAAGGCGATCGAGCGCCGCCCCAAGCTCGTGCTCCCGATCGACTACGGGCCGCCCGCCGACCCACACGACGGCCCCGGCGTTCCGCTCACCGAATCCGTGTGGATCGAACCCTACCCGGACGCGGAGCTGGCGCTCGACGACGCGCTCGCCGGCCCGGACGCCCGCTACGAGCAGCGCGAGAGCATCGAGCTTGCGTTCGTCGCCGCGCTGCAGCACCTGCCGGCGCGGCAGCGCGCGGTGCTGATCCTGCGCGACGTGCTCGGCTTCTCGGCGCGCGAGGCCGGCGACGTCCTCGAGATGTCGCCCCCGGCGATCAACAGCGCCCTGCAGCGGGCGCACAAGTCCGTCGACGAGCGACTCCCGGAGCGCAGCCAGCAGGCCACCTTGCGCTCGCTCGGCGACGAGCGCCTGCGCGCGCTCGTCGACGGCTTCGTCGCCGCGTGGGAGCGCAACGACGTCGGTGCGGTCGTCGCGATGCTCGCCGACGACGCCGCACTGACGATGCCGCCGCGGACGACGTGGTTCCGCGGCCACGAAGCGATCGCGACGTTCCTGCGCGGGTACCCGCTCTCCGCCGGCATCGAGACCCGGATCGCCGAGACGCGGGCCAACGGCCAGCCGGCGCTCGCCCACTACACGCGCGACGCCGGGAGCGGGCCGTACGTCTTCCACGCGGTCGACGTGCTCACGCTGCGCGGCGCCGAGATCATCGAGATCACCGCGTTCCTGACCACGGAGGGCTACGAGCGGTACGGGCTGCCGCAGACGCTCTAGTCCGCGGGGCGGATGTCGCCCGCGCCCTCGATCGTCTGGTGGATCGACGGGTTGCCGCGGTAGCGGATGTCGCCGGCGCCCTGCACGGTGACAGTCGCGGTCTTCGCCTCGAGATCGAAGAGATGGGCGTCGCCGGCGCCCTCGATCGTCGTAGTCAGGTTGCCGACCGTGCCGCTCGCCTCGATGTCGCCGGAGCCGTTGACCTCGATCGACAGCTCGTCGCGGTCGATGCGGCCGAGCTTGAGGTCGCTCGAGCCCTCGATGCGGATCCCGTCGAGCGAGCCGGCCGCGACCTGCACCCGCACGTTGTCGAACGGGTCGGGGCCGATCACGATCCCGCGATCGCGGATGTGCACGCGCAACACGCCACCGCTCACTTCGGTCACGACGCGGTCGATCACCTTCTCGCCGGCCGTGACCTCGATGTCGCCGCTGTCGCCTGGGACGACGTCGACGTTGACGTCGCCGCTGACTTCGAGCCGGTCGAACGCGCCGACGCTGCGCGTCTGGGTCGTCGGCGTGCCGCTTCCGCAGCCGGCCACGAGGATCGCGACGAGCAGCAGTACGGGGAGGAGCTTCATGCGTGTCCTCCCAGCGGGATCTCGGCGATCAGCGTCGTGCCGAGGCCGGGCGGCGAGTCGACGTGGAACTGGCCGTCGAGCGCCTCGACGCGGTCGCGCAACCCGCGCAGGCCCGTGCCGCCGTTGGTGTCGGCGCCGCCGGCGCCGTCGTCGCGCACGATCAGCCGGATCCGGCCGTGCTCGGGCGTCAAAGCCACGCTCGCCGACATCGCGCCCGCGTACTTGGCGACGTTCGTGAGCGCCTCGGCGGTGACGAAGTAGACGGCGGACTCGATCGGTGGCGGGAGACGCTGCGCCGGCACGCCCTCGACGGTCGTGGGCACCGGCGCGCGGGCGGCGAGCGCGTCCAGCGCCGGGCCGAGCCCGCGCTCGGTCAGCAGCGCCGGGTGGATGCCGCTGGCGAGCGTGCGCAGCTCCTTGACGGCCAGCGCCGCCTCCTCCCGCGCCTGCGCGATCAGCGGCGCGACGGCCGCGGGATCGGTCTTCAGGCGCGACTCGGCCATCCCGAGCGTCAGCGACAGCGCCACCAGGTGCTGCTGCGCGCCGTCGTGCAGGTCGCGCTCGATGCGCCGGCGCTCGGCGTCTCCGGCGGCGATGATGCGGGCGCGCGCGTCGCGAAGGTCGTCGACCCGCTCGTGCAGCTGCACCGTGCTCGGGCCGAGCATCACGCGCGCGAACAGCGCCCACAGCCAGCCCAGCCCGTTGCTGAGGTGCAGCACGAGCAGCACGGCGGGGATGCCGAGCGCCAGCAGGGGCAGCGCCTGCACCGGCGACGTGACGATCCAGCCGAAGATCGTCACCGTCGTGGCGAGCACGATCAGTGGCGCGAACAGCAGGACGAGCGCGAACCAGCCGAGCGCGACGATGGCGCCGAACGACAGGACGCCGAGCGGGAACTTGAGCGCGACGAAGACGAGGCTCTTCCACGTCACGGGGTCGCGCAGGTAGCGCTTCACGCGCTCCACCAGCGGCAGGTCGTGGCGGTCGGGAGGCTGCGGGATCGGGACGCCGAGGAGGCCGCGGGCGAGGCCGCGCTCGAGCGCGGCCATCGCGCGCCAGGCGGCGAGCGTCGCCAGCAGGATGCCGAGGCCGATGATCACGATCGCCAGGCCGACGCCGAGCGAGACGCCGACCACGAGCACGACGAAGTACGCGAGCCCGGTCGGGAAGGCGAGCAGGTTGTAGCCGAGGTTCAGCCAGGTCTGACCGTGCGTCACGATGCCGACGAACCGTCTGGGCCGGGCGCTCACCGGCTGGACCCTAGTCCTGGAGCGACGCCGCGCCGCTACGGCGTGCCGGAATCCGGCGGTGGGGTTGCCCCCACCGCCCGCGCCAGCGCTCGCAGCTGCTTGAACGGCCGCTTCGCGTCGCCGCTGCCGAGCGCGTGCGCCACGGTGCGACCGGCGAACGTGAGTCCCTGAGCGACGTCGTCGACCGCCATCGCGCGGTCGCCGAGCGTGCGCGCGATCGCGTCGCGGCGCCGGCGCGCGATCGCGTCGTACTCCTCGCCGTTGCGCAGCGTCGCGTGCCCGCCGGCGTGACGCACGCGCAGCATCGGGTGCAGCACCGTCGGGAACCCGGCGGCCCGCGCGCGCAGGCACAGCTCTAGGTCCTCGGCGTACAGATGGACCGCCGGGTCGAACGGGCCGAGCTGCCGCAGCGTGGCGGTCGCCGCGGCCAGGCAGGCCGCGATCGCCCAGCCGATGGTGCGCGATTCCAGCGCGAAGTACGGCTCGACGCGCACGCGCATCGCCCACGGCAGGAGCACCGTCGGGACCAGCGCCGGTAGCAGCGTGCCGGCCGTTCCCGGAAGTGGGTGAGCGGAGCGCTGGACCGTGCCGTCGGGGTTCAGCAGCCGCGGCGCGTGGAGGGCTCGCGGGCACGTGCGCGCGACGTCGGCGAGCAGCGCGAGCGCGGGGTCGAGCAGCTCGCAGTCAGGGTTCAGCAGCACGGTGACGTCGTGCCGCGCGAGCTCGAGGCCCGCGTTGCAGGCGGCACCGAAGCCCGGGTTGTCGGGCAGCGTGATCACCTCGGCGCCGTGCACCGTGGCGAGCGCGACGCCGCCGTCGCGCGAGCCGGTGTCGACCACGATCAGCTGCGGGCGCTCGGGCAGGTGCGTGGCGACCGAGCGCAGCAGCAGCTCGAGCTCGGGCTCGGAGTCGTGCAGCACGATCACGACGCTGAAGCTCATGCTGCCGCCTCCAGGACCGCCTTGAGGGCGCGGCCGGCGGCGGCCCACGTCCGCTCGCGCAGCGCGTCGCGGCCGCCGTCGGCGAGGCGCGCGCGCAGCGCCTCGTCGGTCGCGAGCGTGCGCATGGCGGTGGCGAGGCCCGCGACGTCACCGGGCGGCACGTACAGCGCGCCGGCGCCGGCGGTCTCGCGCAGGGCAGGGATGTCGGACACGATCGCGGGCGTGCCGTGCGCGAAGCCCTCGAGCGGCGGGTAGCCGTAGCCCTCGCCCCACGAGGGCAGCACCACGGCCAGCGCGCCCGCGAACAGCGCGGCCTTCTCGATCGCGTCCACGCGGCCGAGGACGTGCACGCCCGGTCCGCGCAGGGTGTCGGCCAGCCGCCCTTCGCCCGCCAGCACGAGTGTCTGCCCGTCGCGGGCCGCGACGAGCCGGTCGAGTGCCTTGCGCGGTTCGAGCGCGCCGACGTAGAGGAAGTAGCGCCCGAAACGCGTGTCGGGCGCGGCGGGCGGGCCGGGAGCACCGGGGCCTCCGGGCACAACGCTGACGTTGACGCCGAAGTGCGCGGCGGCGCGCCGCGCGGTGTCGCCGGTGAGCGCGACGACGGCCGCCGCCCCGTGCACGAGGGCGTCGATCCGGGCGAGCCGGTGCCACAGCCGCTCGTAGCGAGTGAAGTCCTCGCGCCGCTCCAAGAAGCTGAGATCGTGCACGGTCAGGACGTACGGCGTGTCGCCGATCGCTACCGGCGCGGGCGCCGGCAGCCACAGCACGTCCACCGGCGCGAGTTTGCGATCCAGCCGCGGCCGACCCTGCCGCGCGCGCGGCACCAGCACCTTCACCTCGACATCCAGCGGGCGCAGCGCCTCCAGCATCCCTTCCGTGTAGTGCCCGACGCCGCGCCGGTCGCCGGCCAGGCTGCGTCCGTCGACGCCGACCCTCATGGGCGCTCCTTGCGGCGCAGGAACCTCAGCTCGACAAGGCGATAGCTGGCCGCGGCCACCGCGCAGCTCGCTCCCAGCGTCAACACGAAGAGGATCGGCGTGACCGCGAAAGGGAGCCGAGCCGCAAGGTCGAGCCCGTCTGCACGGAACTGATGAGGGGCGGCCGGGAGCGCCAGCCACTCGGCGATGGTCAGATGCCAGAGAAAGATGCCGTACGACACCAGGCCGACCCAGCCGAGGGCTCGGGAGGCCAGCACGCGGTGCGGCACCGCCCGCCCGGCCGACAACGCGGGCAGCAGGACGAGCGCGGTGAGCGCGGCGCTCAAGGCGACGTCGGCCAGCGCGTGCGCGTAGGTCTGCCGCGTCGCGAGCGCCTGGATGATGCCGAGCAGGCCGCCGCCATGGTCGCGCACCAGCGCGAGGCCGACGAACGCCGCGGCGGCGCCCAGCCGGCAGAGGACGGCGTGCCCGCCGGCGATCGCCTCGAGCCGCGCCGGCCACGTCACGCTCACGACCGCGAGCGCCATCCCGATCGCCATCCACGTGCACTGCCCCGCCAGGCTCTGCGCGACGAGGTGCGACACGCTGAGCCGCAGCGCCGCCACCTGCACGGCCGCCCCGGCGAGCGCGATGACTCCGAGCGCGAGGAGCTGGGCGCGTGGCGCCAGCCGCCCGGCGCTCAGCGCCCAGATCGGTAGGGCGATGTAGAACGACACCTCCACGCACAGGGTCCACGCGACCGGGATTCCCTGGGCGATCGTGTCCGCGGAGTAGAGCTGCAGGAACCCGTAATAACGCCACCAATCGGCTGTGAACACGCCGGCGATGCCCGGGAAGATCGCCAGCAGCGTCAGGGCCGCCCAGTACGCCGGCAGGATCCGCAGCGCCCGGCGCCGGGCGTAGCGCCCGACCCTCGGAGGCGAAACCAGCCAGGGCCGGTACAGCAAGAACCCGGAGATCGCGAAGAACAGGATCGGCCCCTGGGCTCCGAGCACGGCGGCGGCGTCGCCCACGACACGGTCGGCCAGCGCGCCCGAGACCAGGCAGACGTGGAAGACAAGCACGGCGAGCACTGCAATCGCGCGCAGTGAGTCGAAGAGGGGGAATCGCGGGTTACCGGGCGGTGGCGCGACAGCCGGCGAAGGCGCGCGTTCCGCGGTGGCCGCCGCCACTCAGGCCCCAGGAGCGCGGTCACGCGGTCCAGCAGCTCGTCGCCGAAGGAGTCGTCCCAGTCGCGGCTCCAGGGCACGTGGCTGCCCGCGGACCCGCCGCTCGACGTCCTCGACGGCGGCCGCCGCGGCGCAGAGCGCGTCGGCGACTGCCTCGATCGCCGGGCTCGGCGGCGACGAGGTTCGGCGAGATCGCGGCCAGCGCCTCCGCGCGTCTTGTTCTCGAACGAGTTCGTCACGGTCAGCATCCCGGCCGAGGCCATCTCGATCGGCACGAGGCTCGGGTGCGGGGTGTACATGAGCGCGAGCCCGACGTCGTGCTCGCGCAGCACGCCGCGTAGTCGGCCTGCGCGGCGCGCGGCAGCAGCTGAGGCACGACGCCGCCGCCGAGGTCGACACGCCGCCGCCGATCGGACCGTGCCGATGCCGTGCAGCTCCCAGCCGCGCGAACGCGCCCGCGCTCGAGCGCGCGGCTGAGCGCGAGCACGCCGAGCTCGAACATGTTGCGGGCGGCGTGCGGCTCGGGCCGCGCGTAGAACAGCAGGCGCCGCGGGGCGCCGTGCCGCCAGCTCGGGCGGCCGGCGGTCGACCGGCGTGATCGCGTTCTCGAACGACGCCGAGTCGCGGTCCCCCGCGCTGCCCGCGAAGACGCCGAAGCCGTGACGGCGGAAGTACTCGCGCAGCAGCTCGGACGAGAACAGCGCGTAGTGCGGGAGGCCGTAGGACTCGTCGGCCAGCGCGGCGTAGCTGCCCATCGGGAACGTGAACGGCTCGTACTCCTGGATCAGGTACAGGAACCGCTCGCCGTCGAGCGCGCGCGCGCGTGCGCGATGTGCGCGGTCCACCACGTGCGTCGCGACGAACGTGTCGTCGCGGCTCACCTCCAGCGCCGGCGACTCGCGCCCGAACGCGACCTCGACCGCGTCGAACAGCCCGGCGAGCCCGCTGTAGGACTCGACCTCGCGCTGCCAGCCGCGGGGCAGCGCGCCGACGGGGTCGACGGTGACCACCCGCACGCGCAGGCCGCGCTCGGCGAGCCGGCGGGCGAGGTTGAGCTTGGCGATGTAGCCGCCGAAGAAGTGCTGGAGGTCGATCGTGGGGATGAGCAGGTTGACCCGCGCGCGGCGCGCCGTCGCGGACCGCCAGCGCGCAGCGGCGCGATCTTCTCGGCGACGACGCGCAGCTCGGGGTCGCCGGGCGCGCGCGCGCCCGGGCGGGGGTCCAGCGCGGGCGGCGGCACGGCGTCGAGCCGCAGGCCGCGCTGCGGCGCGTCGCGCGCGCTGGCCCGCAGCGCGCGCCGCCACACGAACGCGTGGGCGAGCATCCACTCGGCGCCGAGCGTCTGCGGGCGGCGCCGCACGAGCTCGAGCGCTCCGCGCAGCGCGAGCCCGAGCACGGGCAGCACCGACCGGTCGGCGCGCGCGAAGCGGTCGAGCGCGCGGCGCTGGCGCGCGTCAGGCGGTCGCCGCCGCGCATCCGCAGCACCGTCGCGAACTGGATCAGCCGGCAGACGTCGACGAAGTAGTGCATCCGCCACAGCCGGATCCGCTCGCGCGGGCCGCGCCGCAGCGACGACGGCCCGGTCGCGCAGCGCCGGTCATCCGGTTGGCGTTCGCGTGCCCGAGCGTCGGCTGCGCCGTGCTGGACGTAGTCGTAGAGCGGGCGGTCGACGAAGCGGATGTCGCCGCGCGCGAGCGCCGTGAGCGCGATCCAGTGGTCGTGGAAGTGCGCGAACTGCGCCGGCGGGAACGGCAGCGCGTCGTCGAGCAGCGCGCGCGGGAACAGCGACGCGGCGCCCGTGACCGCGTTGGCCACCAGCAGCGACAGCAGGTTCGAGTGGTTGTTGCGCGCGCTTGCCCAGTACGTGTCCGCGATCAGCGAGCCGTCCTCGGCGATGATCCGCTGGTCGCTGTAGACGAGCTGCGCGTCGCCGATCGCGCGACCAGCGTCTCGAGCTTGTCGGGCTGCCAGACGTCGTCCTGGTCGGCCATCGCGACGTAGCGCGCGCCGCGCCGGGGCGAGCGCCAGCGCGCGCTCGAAGTTGCGGTAGAAGCCGCGCCGCGCGGCGAGCGCGAGAGGACGAAGCGCGGGTCGCCGGCGAGCGTCGCCCGCATCGCGGCGAACCGCCGCCGGGTCCGAGCAGTCGTCGCTGACGATGCAGATCCAGTCGGCGAGCGTCTGCGCGCGGATCGACTCGACCTGGCGCGCGGAACAGCTCGAGCGGCGGCTCGAAGGTGGCCATGCAGATCGCGACCAGCGGCGCGCCCGGGGAGCGGCTCGGGCAGCCGACGCGGCGGGATCCGCGCGAGCTCGCCGTCACCTCGCGCGCCGTCGCTCAGCCGCGCGCGCAGGCCGAGCGCGCACGTCGCCGTGCGGGCCGCGGCGCGATCCGCGCCAGGCCCCAGAAGCCGCTGCGGTAGCCGCCGGGTCCTCCGTGGCCCGGAGCAGGTCGAGCCGCGGCATCCCGTGGGCCATCAGCGGCTGCTCCTCGCCGTCGACGACGAGCGCGAGCGACGCGATCGGCGCGCGCGGCGCGAAACAGGTGCCGCACACGAACAGCGCCGTGCCGCGCCCGACCGCGAGCGACGCCGGGAGCGGCGCGTCGAGGCGGATGTCGAGAGCGCCCTCCGCCGGGAGCGCCTGGGTGGCTGCGCGGTCTCGGCGGCCACGGCGCGTCCGAGCGTACCCTGCGCTCATGTCGATTGGCCCAGGGGGTGGCGCCGCCTCCGAGCTCGACGCCATCCGGCTCGAGTACGAGTCGTCGCTGAGCTGGCGCGTCACGCGGCCGCTGCGCGCGCTCGGCCGGGGTGCTCGCACGCTGCGCCCGGCCGCGCCGGAGCGCCGTGCGGTCGAGCCGCCGCCGGGCCGGTACGACGCCTGGCTGGCCGACGAGCGGCTGGCCCGCCTCGACGCCGTCTGCGCGGGCGGGGCGCCGGAGCACTTCGCGCGCTTCCGCGAGCTCGAGACCGACCTGTGGGCCCTGCTGCTCACCCAGGAGTACAACGCCCACCCGCACATCCGCGCGCTGCTCCCCGACGTGCCCGACCCGTCGCTGCAGGAGCTGTGGAACGGCGCCAGCGGCGCGCGCTGGCCGCCCAGAGCGCGGCGTTCTACGAACGCCTTCGGGTCCGCTGCGGCCGCCCGCTGGCCGGCGCGCGGGTCCTCGACTTCGGCTGCGGCTGGGGCCGGCTGACGCGCTTGCTGGCGCGCGACGTCGCGCCGGGCCGGCTCTACGGCTGCGATCCCGTGCAGGGGATCCTCGACGTCTGCCGCGCGACCCGCGTGCCGGCCGTGCTCGCGCGCTCGGAGTTCGTCCCCGACCGGCTGCCGTTCGAGGAGCCGTTCGACCTCGCCTTCGCGTTCTCGGTCTTCACCCACCTCTCCGAGCGGCCCACGAGCGCTGGCTGCGCGCGCTGCATGGCGCGCTCGGCCCGGCGGGATCCTCGTGGTGACCGTGCGCCCGCCGAATACCTGCGGTTCACGCCGTGCTACACCACCTGGCGACCGGGCGCGCGGGCGAGCCGCGCTATCTCTTCGCGCCGCATCCGGCCGAGCCGCGCACCCGCAGTACGAGGGCGGCGAGATGACCTACGGCGAGGCCGTGATCACGCTGGCCTACGTCCGCGAGCGCTGGTCGGGGCGCTTCGAGCTGCTCGACGTCGACATGCTGATCGGCGACCTGTTCCAGGTCATGCTCACCCTGCGGGCCGCTAGACTCGCCGCCCTCATGGGGCGGCTGTCGCTCGACTTCGACCCCTACGCGAACGAACCAGGCCACTGGGGCGCGTCGCTGATCACGCTCGCCGAGGTCATCGGCCGTGCTCGACGCGTCGGGCGCGAGGTCGGTGGTCGAGGTCGGCGCCTACGCGGGCGACCTGACCGGCCTGCTGCTCGAGTGGGCGGCCGGGAGCGGCGCGCGCGTCTGGGCGATCGACCCGTCGCCGCGCAAGCCGCTCGTCGCGCTCGCCGAGCGCGCCTGAGCTCGAGCTCGTGCGCGCCACGAGCCACGAGGCGCTCGACGCGATCCCGCTGCCCGACGCGGCGATCATCGACGGCGACCACAACTACTTCACGGTCAGCGAGGAGCTGCGGATCATCGCCGAGCGCGCGCCGGCGCGACCTGCCGCTGCTGATCTTCCACGACGTCGGCTGGCCGCACGGGCGCCGCGACGACTACTACGACCCCGACCTGATGCCGGAGGAGCGCGCCAGCCGATCGACGAGGGCGCGGGCGTGTTCCCCGGCGAGCCGGGCATCCGGCGCGGCGGCCTGCCGTACCGGTGGGCGGCGGCGCGCGAGGGCGGCCCCCGCAACGGCGTGCTGACCGCGGTCGAGGACTTCGTCGCCGCCCGCGACGGCCTGCGCCTCGCGGTCGTGCCCGCGTTCTTCGGGCTCGGCGTCGTCTGGGACGAGCGCGCGCCGTGGGCCGACGCGGTCGCCGAGGTCCTCGAGGTCTGGGACCGCAACCCGCTGCTCGAGCGGCTCGAGGCCAACCGCGTGCTGCACCTCGCGTCGTCGCACTTCCAGATGGTCCAGGCCGCGCGGGCCAGCGAGCGCGCCGCGCGGCAGGAGGCGGTCCTGCGGCGGCTGCTGGAGTCGAGCGCGTTCGGCTGGCCGAGCGGCTGTCGCGGCTGCGCCATCGCGCCGGGATCGCCACCTGGGCGTCCGTCGTCTCGAAGGACGACATCCGGCGCGCGCTTGGGGACGACTAGCGCCGCAGCCGCCGGCGCCACGCGTTGGCGCGCCGCAGCGGCTCGGTGAGCCGCCAGCCGATGCTCTCGGTGGTCTCCGCGAAGTCGCGCTCGAGCTGCCGCACCCGAGCGTCGGCTTGAGCTGGATCGACACCGCGTGCGCGCGCGTGGCCGCGGCCTCGGCCTCGGCGCGCCGGGCGCGCTCCTTCCACGTGCCGCCCGCGACGCCGACGCCCGGCATCCGGCCGTCCCACTTCTCCGCCACCCGCATGTGCGCCTGGATCCACGTCTCCGGGTCGGCGATGAGCTCCAGCGAGTGGTGGTGGATGACCTTGAAGTCCTCGGTGACGACCTTGCGGCCGGCGGCGCGGACCTGCAGGCAGAAGTCGAAGTCGTAGCCGTGCAGCTGGCCCAGCGACTCGTCGAAGCGGACGTTGCGCACGGCCCACGGCGACAGGCCGAGCACGAAGCCGTCGACCGTGTCGACCTCGCCGGTGCGCGCGTAGGCGGGCATCTCGTGCCCGTTCCACGAGAAGGCGGGCAGCTCGCCGCCGCCGAGCTCGCCGTAGCGGTGGACGAACGACGCCCAGGTCACCGAGCCCTCCCACCAGGCGATGCTGCGCACGCCGATGGCGCCGACGCAGCCGACGACGCCGACCTCGGCGTCGCTCAGCGCCCGCCGCAGCTTGGCGCAGAAGCCGGGGTCGGCGATCTCGGCGTCCTGGTGCACGAGCACGACGCGCCTCGAGGTCGTCGCGCCCGGCGAGCGTGTCGAGGATCAGGTTGTAGGAGCGGAACAGCGAGCCCGCGGCGGCGTTGGCGATGACCTCGGAGTCCGGCTCCGCGGCGAGCCGGATCCCGCGCTCGGCGCAACGCTCGTAGATGTCGGGCTCGGTGATCGAGGAGGCGAAGACGATCATCGCCCGCGCCTGCGCCGCAGCCAAGCGCCGGGCCGATCTGCGCCTCGGCGGCGCGCAGGCGCTCGCGCAGGTGGGCCACCTGCCGCGCCAGCTCGAGCTCGCGCGCGGTCGGCACGTGGGCGGGGGCCGGCGACCGCGGCGCGCGGCGACGGCCGCGCTGGGCGGCGCTCCGGCCCGACCACGGCGCCGCGCTCTCGCGCCGCCAGCGCGCGCCGGTGGAGTCGATCACCTCGATCGGCTCGGCGATCCCATGCTCGGCGCGGAACTCGTCGACCGCCCGCCGGCAGCCCTCGAACGACCCGTAGTCGTCGATGACGAGGTAGCCGCCGACGCGAGCCCGGGGTACAGGCACTCAGCGCCAAGCGCGTCGCCTCGTAGCTGTCGGCGTCGAGACGGACGATCGCCCACGCGCGGTCGGCGACGCGGGCGAGCGTCTGCTCGAAGAAGCCGGGCACGAGCTCGACGCCGTCGTCGAGCCCGAGCCGCGCGAAACTCTCGCGCACCTCCTCCTGGGGCGCCGCGAGGAACCCGAAGTCGCTCAGGCGCGCACCGTGCTCGTCGCCGGCGTCGAGCTGCGGGAATCCCTGGAAGGAGTCGGCCACCTAGACGGTGCGCTCGTCGCCCAGCGTGTCGAGCGTCGCGCGCATGAGCATCGACGCGCCGCCGCGCCACGAGCCGGCCTCGATCAGGTCGCCCGCCACGCCGTCGGCCACCACGGACTCGACGCAGCGCTGGAGATCGTCGAGCCGGCCGAGGCCGACCATCGTCAGCCCCTGCAGCGGCCAGTCCATCCCGGCGGCGCGCAGGCGCAGGCCGTCGCCGCGCAGCTCGCGCGACATCACGGTGCCGTCGGCATCGCGCCGACCGAGACCGTGCTGGCGCCCGCCAGGTCGCAGAGGCGATCTTCAGCAGGTCGAGATACGCCGCGCGAAGGTACGTCGCGCGGCGCGGCGGCGCGGGGCTCCCGGGCGGCCGCGAGGGCGGCCTGGGCGTCGACGAGGCGGCCATCAGCTGCGAAGGATAGGTTCCGGCGCGTGCTGGCCAATCTCGAGAGCCCGCTCCCGGTCTCGCTGCCGGCCGGCGTCGGCACCGCCGTGTTCTGCTGGGGACGCTGCGCGAGACGGCACGAGCATCGTGGTCGACGGCGTAGCCCACCGCCCGTCCGCGGCCGGCATGCCCCCCTGCGGGCGTGCGTCTTCTGGGGCGTCGTCCCCGTCCCGCCGCGATCGCCGGGGGCGGTCGAGCTGGAGCTCGCCGCACGGGGCCGGCGTGTGCCGCTGGGCCGGATCGACGTCGTCGAGCCCGAGCCGCCGCCGCGGCTGACCGGCCGGCGCGGCCCGGCCTGATCGCGGTCTGCATGGCGACCTACGAGCCCGACCCGGCGCTGCTGCGCGTCCAGATCGAGTCGCTGCGGGCGCAGACCGATACGAACTGGGTCTGCGTGATCAGCGACGACGCGTCGAGCGGCCGGCGATCGACGTCGGCGGCGACGCGCGCTTCACGGTCTCGCGCTCGGAGCACCGGCGCGGCTTCTACCGCAACTTCGAGCGCGCGCTGCGGCTGGCGCCCGCGGAGGCCGAGCTGCTCGCGCTGTGCGACCAGGACGACCGCTGGCATCCGGAGAAGCTCGCGATCCTGCGCGCCGCGCTCGGCGGCGCCGCGATCGCGTACTGCGACCAGCGGCTCGTCGACGCCGACGGGCGCGTGCTGCGCGACACGCTGTGGCGCGGCCGCCGCAACAACCACACGGACCTCGCCTCGATGCTGGTCGCCAACTCGATCACGGGCGCCGCGACGCTGTTCCGGCGCGAGGTCGCCGAGCTCGCGCTGCCGTTCCCCGACACGCCCGGCCTGCAGTTCCACGACCACTGGCTCGGGCTCGTGGCGCTCGCGGCGGGCGACATCGCCTACGTCGACCGCCCGCTCTACGACTACGTGCAGCACGCGGGGGCCGTGTTCGGCGAGGTCAGCCGGCGCGCCGGCGCGCCCGCCGGCGGCTGCTGCGCGGCGGGCGCGGCGCGTACTTCCTCGGCTACGCCGGCGCGCGAGGTGCAGGCGCAGACGCTGCTCGTGCGCTGCGGGCCGGCTCACCGCCGCAAGCGCCGCGCGCTCGAGCCGCTACGTCGCCGCCGCGCGCTCGCCGGCGGCCTTCGCCTGGCTGGCGGCCCGCGGCCGCTGCGCCTCGCCACGAGACCCTGGGCAGCGAGCTCGAGCTGGTGCGCGGCATCGTGTGGCGCGGCTGGCGTTCGGCCGCGCCGCGGCGCCGACCGATCCCCGACCCGCTCGCCTTCGAGCAGAGGCGCCTGCGCCGCTGGCGCGCCCGGATCTAGGCTTCTGCGGCGACGCTGGCGTTCGACTACGACACCCGGCCCGTGGTCATCGAGGCGCGCGGGGTCGAGAAGACGTTCCGCATCCCCGACCACCGGGTCGACACGTTCAAGGAGCGCGCCCTGCATCCGTTCGCGGGCCCGAGTACCGCGAGCTGCGCGCGCTGCGCGGACGTCTCGTTCGACGTCCACGAGGGCGAGTTCTTCGGGATCGTCGGCCGCAACGGCTCGGGCAAGAGCACGCTGCTGAAGATCATGTCGAGCATCTACCGCGCCGACGCCGGGACGGATCCGGATGGCCGGGCGGCTGGCGCCGTTCATCGAGCTCGGCGTCGGCTTCAACCCCGAGCTCACGTCGCGCGAGAACGTCGTCCTCAACGGCGTGATGATGGGGCTCGGCCGGCGCGAGGCGCGGCGCCGGCTCGACGCGGTGCTCGACTTCGCCGAGCTGCGCGAGTTCGCCGACCTCAAGCTGAAGAACTACTCGTCGGGGATGATGGTCCGGCTGGCGTTCGCGGTCATGGTCGAGGCCGACGCCGACATCATGCTCGTCGACGAGGTGCTGGCGGTCGGCGACGCGTCGTTCGCGCAGAAGTGCATGGACGTCTTCCGCGACAAGCGCCGGGCGGGCCGCACGGTCGTGCTGGTCACCCACGACATGGCGACCGTCCAGAGCTTCTGCGACCGGGCGATGCTGATCCACGACGGCGAGCTGCGCTACATCGGCGACCCGGAGGAGGCGGCGCTGCGCTACTACCGGCTGAACTTCGCCGGCGCCGGTGGCGAGGGCGGGCCACCCGGCCCGGCGGCGTCCCGGACGTCAATGTCGCTGTCGACGCCTGGCTCGAGGCACGGATGGCGAGCGAGTCGAGAACGTCGAGCAGGGCGAGCCGATCGGCCTCGACGTCGTGTTCGAGGCGCGCCAGCGAGCTCGTGGCGCCCGTCTTCGGCTTCCACTTCCTCGACGCCGACGGCGTGACGGTGTTCGGCTTCAACCGCGAGCGCGACTGGAGCGCGTCGGCGCCGGCGAGCGCGTCCGGATCGCCGGGCAGATCGACAACCCGCTGCTGCCGGGCCGCTACTTCGTCGAACTGCTGGATCTCGCGCAACCGGACGCAGGGCGACCTGGCGCTGCACGTTGTCCGGCTGCTGGACTTCGTCGTCTACGGCACGCGGCCGGGCCCGGGCAGCGTGGCCGTCGAGGCCGACGTCGAGGCGAGCTCGAGCGCGACCACGCGGAGCGATCGTCGTGAGCGCCGTCGAGCTGCGCGACGTCCGCGGCCCGTCCGCGCTCGGCGGCGGCTGGCGGCGCTCGCTCGACCTGCTGTTGCTCATCGCGTCACCGAGTTCCGACGCAGCTACCTCGGCACGGCGCTCGGCTACCTGTGGTCGATCGCCCGGCCGCTGCTGCTGTTTGCCGTGCTGCTCGTCGTCTTCACCCAGGCGTTCGACCTCGGCGACCGGGTGCAGCACTATCCGGTGCTGCTGCTGTTCAACATCGTGCTGTTCGGCTTCTTCCAGGAGGCGCACGACGCAGGCCGTGGGCTCGATCGTCAGTCAGGAGGCGGTGGTCCGCAAGACGCAGTTCCCGCGACTCGTGATCCCGCTCGCCGTCGTCGCTCACCAGCGCGTTCAATCTGGGCGTGAACCTCGTCGTCGTGTTCGTGTTCCTGCTCGCGTTCGGGGTCGAGCCGATGTGGACGTGGCTGCTGCTGCCGCTCATCCTGGCCGCGCTGTTCGCGTTCACGACCGCGGTGGCGACGATCGCTGTCGGCGCTCTACCCGCGCTTCCGCGACACGGCGATCATCTGGGGCGTCGGCGTCACCGCGCTGTTCTACGCGACGCCGGTGCTGTACCCGATCGACGTTCTGTCGGGCAGGCTGCGTGAGCTCGTGTCGCTCAACCCGCTGACGCCGCTGTTCGAGACTCGCCCGCAAGTGGGTCATCGACCCGTCGGCTCCCGCTCCGGACCTGTGGCTGGTGCCGATCGTCGTGTTCGTGCTCGTGGGGGTTGTGGCGGCCTGGGTGTTCAACCGCGAGGCGCCGCGGATCGCGGAGGCGCTGTGACGCGCGCCGCGGTCTCCGTGGTGGCGGTGCTCGTCATCGCTTGGCTCGGCGTGATGGAGCGCGACGTGCGGCGGCAGGCCGACGGCGTCGAGGCAGCCCAACAGCGCGACTTCGGGGCTGCCGATGCCGCGTTCAGAGCCGCGCGCACGCTGAACCCGGACACGGCGCCCGACGTCGGTCGTGCGTTCGTGTACGAGCGGACCGGTCGACATGCGGCGGCGGCTGCGGTGCTCGAGGACGTTGTGCGCCGTGAGCCGGACAACCTGACCGCGTGGGGCCTGCTGTACACGTTCACCAAGGATCACGACCCGGCGACTGCGGCGCGTGCGCTAGCGGCACGGCGGGTTCTGGACCCCATGTTCGCTCGCGGCGGCTGAGACGGCCGGCTCTCGCCGAGCACGATCAGCATGCCGGCCAGCGCGATCGCGGGAAGGACTACCGCGGGCAACTGCCAGTCCCAGTCGATCGATGCGTGCATGAGCCAGGCCGGCAGCGCCGCACACGGCCCGGCGGCCACCGCGCCGTGCCGCGCGAGGGCGTTGCGGGCCGCCAGGGCAACGCCGGCGACAAGCGTCAGGAACGCCAGCAGCCCGGCGATACCCAGCTCCGCCGCCATTTCGAACGGGAGCGAATGCACGTCGCGGACACCCTCCGGGATCCTTCGCTGCTTGAGCCACTCGACCCGGAAGCCGCCTGCGCCCAGCCCGCGCACGGGTGGTGTGCGAACGCGGCGAGCCCGACGCGCCAGTACTCGTAGCGGTTGGAGCTCACCGTGGTGAGCCGCGTCGCCTGAGCGCCGCGCCCGAGATCGGCGGCGCTCGGTCGCTCGCTCAGACCGGCGACGACCAGCCCCACGGCGACCGCGACCACCAGCGCCGCCACGACCGGCACCAGCCGGCGCGAGATGCGCAGCGGCAGATCCGGTGTCTCGCGGCGCGCGTACAGGCCCGCGCCGACGGCGAGCACAGCGAGGAACGCGAGCGCGATCGCGCCGTCCCGCCCACGGTGGGCGCCGTCCAGCGAGGCGACGCCGGGCAGGAACGCGGTGGCGAGCGCCGCCGCGATTGCTGTGACGAGCGTGGCCGCCGAAGCCCGCAGCTGGGCGCGCGTCGGCGCGGCGGCGACGAGCACCACCAGACCGAGCACGGCGACCGCGATCGCGCCGCGCGAGTACGACAGGTACACGCCGGCGCCCAGCGGGGCCGCCGAGGCGGCGGCCAACACGCGCAGCGCGGGCGGGCGGCTGCGATCGCCGGCGAGCCGCGCGCACAGGACGAGCCCGACGGCGGCGAGCGCGCCTTCGGCGTTCCAGTACGTGATCGGCTGCTCCAGCCGGCCGCCCGCGCTGCGCGAGTGGGCCAGGTGGAGGACGCCGGGCAGCAGCCGGCCTGCGAGGCCGTATCCGATCACGACGTTGGCGCCCGCGGCCAGGGCCGGCTCGACGGCGCGCAGCGCCCGCGGCTCGCGCAGGGCGCCGATCGCCAGCAGCAGCGCGCCGACGTAGACGACGAGGCGCTCCACGCTCTGGATCGCCGGGCCGCCGACCGGCGCCCACGCGATCGACACCGCGCTCCAGACGGCGATCGCGGCGAGTCCCCCGACCGCCAGCCATCCGCCCGCCGTGCGCGGTGTTGGTGCGGGACCGACCAGCGCGAGCGCCAGCACGAGCGCCCAGACGACGACCCCGCCGATCAGCCGCGGCTCGCTGTAGTAGCCGCCGGAGTAGAAGGCGAGGACGGTCGGCGCGGCCAGGAGGCAGACCGCGGCGGCGGCGAGCACGGCGCGACGCATCGGTGCGTCAGGCTAACCTCCCGCCCGGTGCCCCGCCGTCGCCTCGCCGTACTGATCGCCGCATTCGCGCTCGCGACGCCGGCGACCGCGCTCGCTCAGAGCGCGGGCGACGAGCAGTACCAGGACCCGTTCGGCGACGATCAGGCATCGGCCACTCCGACGCCCACGCCAACGGTCGGCCCCGGCGCCTTCAGGCGGCACGGCGCAGGCCGCGCCGGCGCCGGCACCGACGGCTCCCGCCGCGCAGGCCGATCCGGCCGCCCAACAGCTGCCACGCACCGGCGGCGACCCGATCACGGTGGCCGTCGCCGGGTTCTGGGTGTTGCTGGGCGGAGTCGCGCTGCGGGCGCGGGTGCGGCCGCGCTAGCGGCGCAGGTTGCGCTCGAGCGCGTGGTACGCGGGTCGCTTGTGCCCGTCGGCGTCCAGGAACGCCGAGTCCCAGCGGTTCTTGGTCTCATGGCGCCACTCGTAGAAGTAGACGCGCTGGATCCGCCGGTATTTACGGGCGAGCTTGAAGACGCGGCTGACGGCGCCGGCCTGGTGGGCCTTGGTCTCCTTGCGGCCGTTGCCGTGGCTACCGGGGTGCGGCTTCAGGCGCAGGATGCCGCCCGTCTCGGTGAGCCAGACCTTGCCGCGGACGGCCTTGAGGAACTTGCGCGTCGTGTTCGTGTGGTCGTTCGCGTCCTTGTAGTTGTGCAGGCCCCACAGGCGCGCCCTCGGGGCGTAGCGCTTGAAGCGCTTGATCCAGTCGAGCGAATCGGGGCTGTCGAGCACGTCGGCGGCGATCACGGTGCAGGAGCGGCACGCCCGGCGCATCGCGTTGTAGAAGCGGGCGGCGGCCTTCGGCTTGTTCGCGGTCGGTTGCGCGGCGTGGTTGGCCTCGTTCCACGCCGAGAACTCGTGCACCTGCGGGTAGCGGGCGCGGAACAGCTTGAAGCTCTTGCGGTAGTCGGCGAGCGAGGGGAGCTTGAACTGACCGCTCGGGCGCCAGTCGCGGCCGAACGCGATCAGCGGGTCGATGCCGGCGTAGCCCGCCGCGCTCATCCACCAGTCGATCGCCGCGATCTTGCGCTTGCTGCGGTACCAGTCCCACTCGAGCACGTAGCGCGACTGCGTGATCGCGAGCGACTGGAACGCCGGGTCGGAGAACATTTCGGGATGCTGGTCGCCGAGCCCGACCACGGGCGCCTTGGCGGAGGCGGTCGCGGGAGCGGCGAGGAGGAGGCAGGCGAGCAGCGCGAGGCAGAGGCGACGGATCATCACCCTGGATATCGGCGATGGGCACGGAAAGTTCAGTGACGGCAGGACCTGAGGCGACCGAGCACGCCGGCGCCGAGCTCGCCGCGCGCCTGGATCCCGGCGACGTCGTGCTCGTGTCGGGCGAGCTCGGGGCCGGCAAGACGACGTTCGTCCGCGGTGCGATGCATGCGCTCGGGGTGAGCGGCCCGATCACGAGCCCGACGTTCGTGGTCGGCCACGCCTACGACGCCCCCGCCGGCCCGGTATCGCATCTCGACCTGTACCGGCTGAGCGGCATGGACGACGAGGACCCGGGGCTGCTCGACCCGTTCTTCGCGCCCGAGGCGATCGTGTTCATCGAGTGGCCGGAGCAGGGGCCGGGCGCGTGGCCGCCGGAGCGGGTCGCCGCGCGGGTGAAGCTCGCCCACGCCGGCGGCGACCAGCGGACGATCGAGATCACATGATCCTCGGGCTCGACACCGCGACGGCCGACACCGCGGTCGCGCTCTGGGCGCCCGGCGGGCCGGAGGTCGAACGCCGCGACGAGCCGCCGCTCGGTGCCCGGCCCGCCCACGCCGCCCGTCTGCTCCCGCTGGTCGAGGAGGTGCTCGCCGCCGCGGGCGCGGAGTGGGAGCAGATCGAGCGGATCGCGGTCGGCGTCGGCCCCGGCTCGTTCACCGGCCTGCGCCTCGGGATCGCCACCGCCCGCGGCCTCGCCCAGGCGACAAAGCTCCCCCTCGTGGGCGTCTCCAGCCTCGCCGCGCTGACTCAAGGGGTCAGACCCCTTGAGTCGGAGACACTCAAGGGGTCTGACCCCGTCCTGGCCGTGATCGATGCGCGGCGGGGCGAGGTGTTCGCGGCCGCCGACGGGGTGTTCGGGCCGGCCGCGCTGGACCCCGAGGATCTCGCCGCACGAATCCAGCCAGGATGGCTGACCATTGGGGACGGGGCGGTACGCTTCCGTGAGCCGCTCGAGCGGGCCGGGGCGGTGATCCCGGCGGACGATTCACCTCTCCATCGAGTCAGTGCCCTCAGCGTCTGCCGGCTCGGCGCGGAGGTGGAACCGGCCGACCGCGACTCACTACTACCCGACTATCGTCGCGAGCCAGACGCGAAACCGCAACAGCCGTGAGTGCACCCCCCGCCGCCGCCGTCGAGATCCGCCGTCTCATCTACGCCGACCTCCCGCAGGTCGTGGCAATCGAGCGGCGGGCGTTCACGACCCCGTGGTCGCTCGCGATGTTCGTGCTCGAGCTGTCCAAGCCGTCGGGCATCTGCCTTGCCGCCGAGGTCGAGAGCGAGCTGGTCGGCTACCTCATCTGCTCGCGCTACGACACGGTCTGGCACGTGATGAACGTCGCCGTCGACACCGACCGCCGGCGCCGCAGCATCGCCACCGCGCTGATCTCCGCGCTGCTCGGGCGGGTCGGCGATGACGCCCAGGTCACGCTCGAGGTGCGCAAGTCGAACACGGGCGCGATCGTGCTGTACGAGCAGTTCGCCTTCCGCGCGGCCGGCGTGCGCCGCCGCTACTACGCCGACAACGGTGAGGACGCGGTGATCATGTGGCGCAGCAACACGGCGCCGCCCGGATGATCCTCGCAATCGAGACGTCGTGCGACGACACGTGCGCCGCCGTCGTCACCGATCAGGGGGAGCTGCTCGCCAACGTCGTCTCCTCCCAGGGCGTGCACTCGCGCTTCGGCGGCGTCGTGCCGGAGATCGCCTCGCGCCACCATCTCGAGCTCGTCAACGCGGTCGTCGACGACGCGCTCGGCCGCGCCGGCGCCACGCTCGACGACGTCGGGCGGATCGCAGTGACGCAGGGCCCCGGGTTGGTCGGCGCGCTGCTCGTCGGCGTCGCGACGGCCAAGGCGCTCGCGGCCGCCCGCCGGCTCCCGCTCGTGCCGGTCGACCACCTGCACGGCCACGTCGCCGCCAACTACCTGCAGCCCGACCCGTTCGAGCCTCCGTTCACCTGCCTGATCGCCTCCGGCGGCCACACGCTGCTCGCCAACGTCACCGACCACCGCGGCTACGAGTTGCTCGGGCAGACGCTCGACGACGCCGCCGGCGAGGCGTTCGACAAGGGCGCGCGGCTGCTCGGGCTCGGCTACCCCGGCGGGCCGGCGCTGTCGAAGCTCGCGGCGCAGGGAGACCGGGGGGCGTTCGCCTTCCCGACCGCCGCGCGCGTCACCGGCCTGGACTTCTCGTTCGCCGGGCTCAAGACCGCGCTGCTGTACAAGGTGCGCGACCTGGGGGAGGAGGAGACGGTCCGCCGCGCCGCCGACCTCGCGGCGAGCTACGAACACGCGATCGTCGAGTCGCTGATCGTGCGCGTCGAGCGCGCGCTGGCGGACGACGACGACCCGCGGCTGGCGATCGGCGGCGGCGTCGCCGCCAACCGGCTGCTGCGCGAGCGCGCCGCCGCGCTTGGCGTGCCGGTTCATGTCCCGCCGCCCGAGCTGTGCACCGACAACGCGGCGATGATCGCCTCCGCCGCCCGCTTCGTCGAGCCCGTCGCGTTCCCGGGCTACCTCGATGTCGACGCCTACGCTCACGCTGTATAGCCGCCCCGGGTGCCACCTCTGCGACGACGCGCGGGCGGCGCTCGAGCGCGTGCGCGCCCGAGCGCCGTTCACGTTGCGCGAGGTGAACATCGAGACCGACGATTCCCTGCACAGCCGCTACCTCGAGCGCATCCCGGTCGTCGCGCTCGGCGACGAGGAGCTGTTCGACTTCTTCGTCGACGAGGCGGCACTGGAAGCCAAGCTCTATCGTCTGCCGGGATGAGCTTCGGCGACGTTGCGACTCGTGGGGAGGATCAAGCGCTGTCCGACCGCCTGTCGCTGGGCGTGGCCGCGCGGCTGTCCCGCTACCTGCAGGTGCTCACTCAGGCCCGCAAGATGGGCAAGGAGACGATCTCCTCACAGGAGCTGTCCGAGTACACGCACGTGAACTCGACGCAGATCCGCCGCGACCTGTCCGGCTTCGGCAAGTTCGGCAAGCGTGGCGTCGGCTACAACGTCGATTCGCTGGTGTCGCAGATCCGCAAGATCCTGCGCACGAGCGGCCAGCACAACATCGCGCTGTTCGGGGCGGGGCACCTCGGGCGCGCGATCGCTTCGTCGGACATCTTCGCCGACCATGGGTTCCGTGTCGTGGCGATGTTCGACACCGACCGCACCAAGGTCGGCGAGGACATCAACGGCGTCAAGGTGCGGCACATCGACGACGTCAAGACCGTGGTCGTCGACGAGGACATCGTGGTCGGCGTGCTCGCCGTACCGACGGCCGCCGCGCAGGAACTCGCCGACAGCCTCGTCGAGGCAGGGGTGAAGATCATCTTCAACTACTCGGAGGCGCTGCTGCAGGTGCCTCCGGAGGTCACCGTCCACACCTCGAGCCCCGCAGTAGACCTGCTCTACGCGCTCTACTTCTATCTGACTTGATCGACCTCGCCATTGCGCGCGAGACCTTCGAACGGTCCCAGGATCTCACCGTCGGGATCGAGGAGGAGTACGCGCTCGTCCATCCTGAAACGCTGGAGCTGGTCCCTCGGTTCGAGGACCTGCGCGGCGCCGGAGCCTCCGACCCGGTGCTCGCGACCGCGATCTCCGGCGAGCTGATCTCGTCCGAGATCGAGATCCGCTCCGGCCGCGGCGAGGACGTCAACGATGCCCGCGCCAAGCAGCGCGACGCGCGCCGCCGCCTGTTCGCGCTCGCCGAGGACCACGGCGTCCGGCTCGGGACCACCGGCACGCACCCGCTGTCGGACTACCGCGAGCAGCACATCATCGACACCGACCACTATCACCGCGTCGAGGACGGGCTGAAGTACGTCGCCTGGCGCAACAACACGTTCGCGCTGCAGGTCCACGTCGGGGTCCAGGGCGCCGACCGTGCCGTGCTCGTGTGCGATCGACTGCGTCCGGTGCTGCCGCTGCTGCTGGCGATCTCCGCCAACTCGCCCTACGTCGACAAGATCGACTCCGGCCTGCACTCCGCCCGCTCGCAGACGTTCACCAAGTCGTTCCCGCGCTGCGGCGTGCCGGACGCGTTCGGCGGCTGGCCGGCGTGGCACGACTACGTCGACCTGCTCGTGCGCACGGGCTCGATCGTCGAGTTCACGCAGTTGTGGTGGTCGGTCCGCCCGCACCACTCGTTCGGCACCGTCGAGGTGCGGATCTGCGACGCCCAGACCACAGCCGCCGAGGCCGACGGCCTCGCCGAGCTGATGGTCGCCTGCGTCGCTCAGGCGCTGAAGGAGATCGACGCCGGCGAGACGCCCCCCGACCTCCCGCCGCGGCTGATCGAGGAGAACATGTGGCGCGCGATCCGCTTCGGGCAGGACGGGCGCCTGCTCGACCTCGAGGCCGACCGGATCGAGGAGTTCCCGGCCGCCGAGGCGCTCGACCGGCTGAAAGCCTGGACCGGAGCTGACATCGTCCTACCGGAGTTGAATGGCGCGCAGCGACAGCGCCGCATGATCGACGCCGGCGCGTCGCCGTTCGAGGTGTACGCGAAGTGCGTCGAGGAAACGAGAGCGACGTATGAGACAGCCGTCTGAAGAAGAGATCCAGGCCCTCGAGGCCGAGCTCGAGAAGCTCACAGTCGACGACGTGCTCCTGCAGACCGTCGTCACTTTGCTGAACCTCGGCGCCCGCAAGGCCGGGCTGGCCGAGGACTCGACCGCCGACCTCCCGCAGGTCAAGCAGGCGGTCGACGCGGCGCGCGCGCTGCTGCCGCTGCTCGAGTCCCGGCACGCCGAGCAGCTCGGGCCGGTGCGCGACGCGTTGTCGCGCCTGCAGATGGTCTATGTGCAGAAATCCGGTAGCGAGGAACCGGCGCCGGGAGCGCCGAAACAGCCCGAGCCGGAAGGCCCCGGGCCCGCGCAGAGCTCCGGCCGCCTCTGGGTGCCGGGGCAATAGCGCCGCCGCAGGCGGTAAACTGGCGCGCTCCAGCGGCGGCCCGCCCGGGCTGCCGCTTTCGTTGTGATCCAAAGCTTTCGCGGGCCCGGCGGCCTGCTTCCTTGATCTAGAGGGGTTTCCTTGACCGATTTCCTGTCCGACTACGGGGTCGTCGTCGCCCTGGTATGCGCCGCGTTTGCGGTCGCCTATGGGCTGCTCACCACGCGCTCTCTGCTGGCGTTGTCGCCGGGCAACGAGACGATGCGCGAGCTTTCGGCTGCCGTCCAGGAGGGTGCTTCTGCGTACCTCCGCCGCCAGTACACGACGATCGCCATCGTCGGCGTCGTCCTGTTCGTCGCGCTGATCTTCCTGCAGGACGGCTACGTCGCCGCCGGCTTCGCCATCGGCGGCATTGCCTCGGCGTCCGCCGGCTTCATCGGCATGAACGTGTCGGTGCGCGCCAACGCCCGCGTCGCCGAGGCGGCGCGCGGCGGCATCTCGCCGGCGCTTTCCGTCGCCTTCCGCGGCGGCGCCGTCACCGGCATGCTCGTCGTCGGTCTCGCCCTGATCGGCGTGGCCGGCTACTACGGGATCCTGCACGGGATCCTCGACCGCACGGAGAAGCAGAGCGTCGACGCGCTCATCGGCCTCGGCTTCGGCGGCTCGCTGATCTCCGTCTTCGCACGGCTCGGCGGCGGCATCTTCACCAAGGGCGCCGACGTCGGCGCCGACATCGTCGGCAAGATCGAGGCCGGCATCCCGGAGGACGACCCGCGCAACCCGGCCGTGATCGCCGACAACGTGGGCGACAACGTGGGTGACTGCGCCGGCATGGCGGCCGACCTGTTCGAGACCTACGCGGTCACCGCTGTCGCGGTCATGCTGCTCGGCGTCCTGACGTTCTCGGACGCCGACGCCACCCAGGTCGTGCTGTTCCCGCTGGTGCTCGGCGGCGTTTCGATCGTCGCGTCGATCATCGGCACGTTCGCCGTGCGCACCACGACCGGCAACGTCGAGCGGGCGCTGTACCAGGGCATGATCGTGGCGGGCGTCATCGCCGCGCTGCTGTTCATCCCGATCACGCAGTGGATGATGGACGGCCTCTCGTACACGAACCTGAACCTCGGTGCCGGACCGAGCGCCTGGGACATCTACTTCTGCGCGCTGGTGGGCCTCGCCGTGACGGCGGCGCTGTTCGTCATCACCGACTACTACACGTCGACCCGCTTCGGGCCGGTGAAGAAGACCGCCCGGGCGTCCGAGACCGGCCACGCGACGAACATCATCCAGGGCCTCGCGCAGGGCCTGCAGGCCACCGCGCTGCCCGCCCTGGTCATCGTCGGCGGCATCCTGCTCTCGCACGACCTGGCTGGCATCTACGGCATCGGCGTCGCCGTGATGGCCCAGCTGTCGCTGACCGGCCTGATCGTCGCGCTCGACGCGTTCGGCCCGATCACCGACAACGCCGGCGGCATCGCCGAGATGGCCGACATGCCTCATGAGGTCCGCGACATCACGGATCCGCTCGACGCGGTCGGCAACACCACCAAGGCTGTCACCAAGGGCTACGCGATCGGCTCGGCCGCGCTCGCGGCGCTCGTGCTGTTCGCCGCGTTCAAGATCGAGCTCCAGGACGAGCTCGGCCACGCCGTCGTGTTCAGCGTCGACAACCCCGACGTGCTCGTCGGGCTGCTGATCGGCGGCATGATGGTCTACCTGTTCTCAGCGCTCTCGATGGAGGCCGTCGGCCGCGCCGGTGGCGCCGTCGTCGAGGAGGTCCGCCGCCAGTTCCGCGAGCACCCGGGGATCATGGACGGCACCGAGAAGCCCGAGTACGGGCAGTGCGTCGACATCGTCACGCGCTCGGCGCAGCGCGAGATGATCATCCCGTCGCTGATCCCGATCGTCGTCACCCTGGTCGTGGGCGTGCTCTCCTATCAGGCGCTCGGCGGCCTGCTCATCGGCGTCATCGTGGTCGGCCTGTTCATGGCCGTCTTCATGACCGCCGGCGGCGGCGCGTGGGACAACGCGAAGAAGCTGATCGAGGACGGCGCGTTCGGCGGCAAGGGCTCCGAGGCTCACGCCGCGTCGGTCACCGGCGACACCGTCGGCGACCCGTTCAAGGACACCGCCGGCCCGGCCATCAACCCGATGATCAAGGTGGCGAACATCGTCGCCCTGCTGATCATCCCGCTGATCGCCTAGCTATCTACGGCGCTCCCCCGAGCTTGCGAGGGGGAGTGAGCCGCACCAGGCCTTCCAGCTCAGACTCGTCGATCACGCCCGCGAGGCGGCCCGCAGCGGCCGCCTCGCCGCGCGTCGACGCCCCGAGCTTCGCGAGGATCCGCGACACGTGCACGCCCGCCGTGCGCGGGCTGATGAACAGCGCCTCGCCGATCTCGCGATTGGTGCGGCCCGCGGCCAGGTAGGCGAGGATCTCGCGCTCGCGCGGCGTGAGGCCGTGCGGGTCGGATGCCGCGGGCTGCGGAGGCGCGGGCTCGGCCAGGTCGATGCGGGCGCGCGCAGCCAGCAGCTCGATCTCCCGCAGGATGCCCTGCGCGCCGAGATCGCGAGCGATCCGGGCGCCGGCCCGCAGGGGCTCGGCCGCGACGCTGCGCGGCGCGCCGGTCGCCAGCAGCGCCTCGCCCTCCTGCCAGCGGCAGTACCCAACCTGGTACGGCGCCGGCCGCGCCTCCCACGCCGCGGCAGCCTCGCGCCACAATGCGGGGTCGGGCGTACCGAGCCGCGAGAACTCCGCACGCGCCGTCGCCGTCTCGGCCACCGCGAGGACGAGCTGCCGCGTCTCGATGCCGTCGAGCCGCGCGATCAGCTCGTGTGCGCGGGCCACGGCGGCGTCGTCCGGCTCAGGGCGAGCGGCCTCGGCCGCGAGGCCCGTCGCCACCAACATCGCCTGGTACCGGACGTCCTCGGTCGAGCGCGCGAGCCCGGCGAGGATCGCCTCGCGAGCCTCGTCGGGCCGTCCGCGGGCGACCGCCAGCTCCGCGCTCACCTCAGCGGTCTGCGCGGTCATCTCCGAGCCGTGACCCGCTGTTCCGGCTGCTCGTAGGTCCCCGAGGATCGCGGCGCAGGCGTCGAGGTCGCCGCGGTACAGCGCCAGCCGCGCGCCTTCGAGCGTGAGATGGACGAACGCCGTGCGCGTGAGGTCCTCCATCGGCACTGCGGACAGGAGCGCGTCGGCCTCGTCCCAGCGCCCGAGCCAGATCAGCGCCTCGACGGCGTTGCCCGTCAGGAACGCGCCCCAGTAGAGCCCGAGCCCCAGGCGGCGGCACGCGGCCTCGCCTGCGAGCGCGACCGCGGCCGACTCCTCGAGCCGTCCGGCTGCGTCGAGCGTCGCGGTGAGGTTCACGTAGGCGCGGCCGAGCTCCTCCGGCCGATGCTCCGCCCGGGCGATCGCGACCGCCTGCTCGAGCGAGGCGATCGCCTCGTCGAGCTCGCCGAGGCACCCGAGCGCGCTGCCGAGCACGGTGCGGGCGAGGCTTTCGACCCGGCGGTCTCCGACGTGGCTCGCGAGGTCGACCGCCTCGCGTGCCGTGACGCTCGCCGCGGTGTGCCGCCCGTTGAGCATCTGCGTGAACGCGAGGTCGGTGACGGCGGCCGCCCGTTCCGGCGTGGGCTCGGCGGGGATCAGCCGCAGGGCGGCTTCGTGGTGGGCATCGGTGTCCGGGCCGGCCGCGCCGGCGGCCCACGACGTCCAGGCCCGCCGCGAATGCAGCACGCCGGCGCGCACGGGGTCGGTGACCGGATCGGCGAGCGCGAGCGCCTCGTCGAGGCGCTCGATGGCGCGTCGGGCCGAGCCGCTCTGGAGCAGCATCGTGCCCGCGCGCTCGAGCATCTCCAGACGCGACATCCCGGCGACGTCCGCCGCGTCAACGACCCGCTCCCACAGGTCGAGCGCGCGCTCGTACTGCGCAGCAGCCTCGGCGAACGCGTGCACGCCCTCGGCCGCGATCGCCGCCTGCGTGCCGGCCGCGAGCGCGCTGCGGTCGTCGCCGGCGGCGTGCCAGTGACCGGCGATAGCGGCGGCTGTCGCGGCGACCGCGTCTCCGCCGAGCGCGGGCCGCTCGGTCAGCACGCGGGCGCAGCCCGCGTGGAGGCGGCGCCGCTCGCCCGGCAGCAGCTCGTTGTACGCGGCCTCGCGGGCCAGCTCGTGGCGGAAGCTCAGGCGCCCGTCGCGCGCGTCCGCGACGAGCACGTGATGCGCGACGGATTCCCGCAGCGCGTCCGCGAGCTCCGGACCCGGCACGAGCGCGGCGAGCAGCTCGTCATCGACCAGCGCACCGGCGACGGCGGCCGCGCGGACGGCGTTCTGGGCCGCCGGCGTAAGGGCGGCGATGCGCGCGTGCAGCACGTCGCGCACGGAGACCGGAAGGCCGCTCGGGTCGCCCTCCGCCGCGGCGGCCAGCAGCTCCTCGGCGAGGAAGGCGTTGCCGCCCGACCGGCGGGTGATCTCGGCGATCGTGGGCGATGCCGCCGCGGCGCCGAGGATCGCGGCGCACAGGTCCGCGACCTCTTCCGGCGTGAACGGCGCGAGCTCGATGCGGTGGACGGCGCCGACGCGGGAGAGCTCCGCGAGCCAGCCGCGCAGCGGCGGCCGACGAGGCACTTCGTCGGCGCGGTAGGTGCCGACGAGCACCACGCCCGCATCACCGAGCGTGCGGGCGAGGAAACCGGTGAGGTCGAGCGTGGAGCGGTCCGCCCAGTGGACGTCCTCGAGCACGAGCACGAGCGGCGCCGCCGTCGCCGCCTCCAGCAACAGCTCGTGCAACTGCCCGAACAGGCGCGCCCGCGAGGCGTTGTCGGCGCGCGCGTCGTCGCGGCCGCGGGCGCCGGGCATCAGCGCGTCGAGCTCCGGGCCGGCGCCGGCGCGCAGGCGCTCCCAGGCGCGTTCCGGCAGGGCGCGCGCTAGATCGCGCAGCAGCTCGGTGATCGCGAGGTAGGGAGCGGTGCCCGCCGTCAGCTCGACGCAGGCGCCGGTGACGACGGTGACGCGCTGTGCGCGGGCGCGCTCGCTCAGCTCCGCGACCAGCCGCGTCTTGCCCACGCCGGCCTCGCCGCCGATCAGCACGACGGACGCGTGGCCGCCGCCGGCCGCGGCGAGCACTTCCTCCAGCACCGCCAGCTCGGCGGCGCGGCCGACGAAGGACCGGCTCTCGAGGCGGCGCATCCGGAGGCGATCATCTCAGGGGTCGGCGGGGGTGATCAATACGTCGCTCCGTGCGGTGCGGATACGTCATGTGCCCGATGGCGGCGGTCCGAGGCGCCCGTAGGTTCGACTGCGACCCCGATGCCCGCCCCAGGAGGCCCCGCAATGAAGTCCCTGCTCACCCTCACCGCCGTCATCGCCGCCCTGGCGCTCGCCGCGCCCGCCGGCGCGATGCCGATCATCGATCCCCCCACGGCACCGCACCACGAGGTCGCGTCGCCGCCGCCCCCGGCGCACACGTCCGACGGAACGTCGCTCCTGGTCTTCGTCATCGTCGCCGGCGTGGCCTTCGTCGGCGGCGCCGCGGCCGTGCGGCTCGCACGGGTTCCCCGCCGCCGCGCGACCGCGGCCTGAGTCCGATCAGCTGACGAGCTCGTCCGTGCTGACGATCGTGGCGAACTCCTCGTGGAGGCTCGTCGCCGTGGCGCGGGCGAGCTCGTCGCCCGTCATGACGGTCCCGTCGGGGCCTGTGCGGTCGAACGTGTGCGTCGCGTCGAGCGCGAACAGGACGTCGTAGCCGAGGTTGGCGCCCATGCGGGCGGTGGTTTCGACGCAATGGTCGGTGCTGATGCCGCAGAGCGCGATCGCGCCGAGTCCGCGCTCCCGCAGCCAGCCGTCGAGGTCGGGCGTGCCGTAGAAGGCCGAGTTGGTCTCCTTGGTGACGAGTACGTCGGGCTCGCCGCTGACGACGTCCTTGAAGTCCCAGGCGTGGGTCTCGAACTCGTGGCGGACGAAGACGATCGGCCGGCCGGCGTCCCGCCACGCGGCGATCAGCGCCGCGACGTTGGCCTCGCAATCGGGGTTGTTGCGGCGGCCCCAGTAGCCGGCGTCGTCGAACGCCTGCTGCACGTCGACCACCACAAGCGCGGTGTTGGTGAGATCTACCACGGCCGCGCATGTTAGGTTGCCGAAGCAGTGCCCACGAGCCAGGCCAGCGCCCTGTTCGACATCGTCGGCGCGGGAGCGCCGGTGGGCCTCGCACTGGTCGACACCGAGCTACGCTTCGTCCGCGTCAACGACGCCCTTGCGGCGATCAACGGGCGGCCGGTCGAAGCGCATGTCGGGCGGCGGATCGACGAGGTGCTACCGGAGCTCGCCGACGCCCTCGTGCCCGTCTATCAGCACGTGCTCGACACCGGCGAGGCGATCTTCGAGCGCGAGATCGTGCGCGAGACCGCGAGCAGCCACGTCCGCCACGTGCTCGCCAGCTGGTTCCCGGTGCGGGTCGAGGGCCGGATCGTGGGCGTCGGGGCCGTCGTCATCGACATCACCGATCGCAAAGAGGCCGAGCTCCGCCTGCAGGGCGTGGTGCAGCAGCTGCCGGTCGGCGTCCTGATCGTCGACGCGGAAGGGCGCGTCCTGCTCGGCAACCAGCAGCTCACGGAGATGGGCCTCGTCACCTGGACCGGCGCGGGCGCGCAGCTCGGCGAGTCCGATTTCGTCGGCTGGCGCGCGGACGGGAGGCCGTACGAGGTCGCGGACTACCCGCTGTTCCGCACGCTCCGGTCCGGTGCGGTGATCCGTGGCGAGGAGATCACGTACGTGCGCGGCGACGGATCGCGCCGCACGATCGAGGCCAGCTCGGCCCCGATCGTCGACGCCGGCGAGGTCGTCGCGGGCGTGGCAGTCATCCAGGACGTCACCGAGCGCAAGCAGGCCACGGAGCGCCAGAACCTGATCGTCCGCGCGGGCGAGGTGCTCGACTCCGCGATCGGCGTCGACGAGCGGCTCGACCGCTTCGCACGCCTGCTCGTCCCGCAGCTCGCCGACTACGTGAAGATCGAGCTGCTCGAAGGCAGCGGCGGGCGGCGGCCGGTGGCGATCGCCCATCAGGACCCGGAGCGCGAGGCGCTGATGCGCGCGTGGCGCGAGCGCGGCACGCTGAGCGAGAGCGAGCGCGTCGGTATGGGGAGCACGTTCGCCACCGGCGAGGCGAAGCTGATGGAGGAGATCGCTGCCGACGCCGTCGTCGAGTCCGCGCGCGCACGCACCGGCGAGGAGGGTGCGCAGCTGATGGAGGCGATCGGCCCGCGCTCGCAGATCGTCGTCCCGCTGCGCGCCCGCGGGCGTGTGCTCGGCGCGCTGTCCCTGACGATGGCCGAGTCGGGCCGCCGCTACATCGAGGCCGACCTGGACCTGGCGCGCGACCTCGGGTTGCGCGCGGGTGTCGCGGTCGACAACGCGCGGCTGTATGAGGACGCCCATGCCGCGGCGGTCGCCGAGCAACAGCGTGCCGCGGTGCTCGACGCGCTGGCCGCGGCGTCGCTGTCGATCCATCGCACCCGGTCGCCCGAGAAGCGGCTCGCGCTGATCGCGGAGGCGGCCCGCGACCTGCTCGGGGCGAGCCGAGGCGCGGTGGTCGTGCGCCGGCACCGGGCCGAGGAGGTGACCACCGTCGCCGGGCCTGCCGAGATCGATCCCGACGAGCCGTTCCTCGCCAAGACGATGGTCGCCCGCGACGGCAGCGACTTCGGGCGCGTCGAGGCGGCCGGCAAGCCGGACGGGTTCACCGCGGCGGACGAGCTGGCGCTCGAGGACCTCGCGCGGCACGCGTCGCTGGCGCTCGAGAACGTCCGCCTCGAAGAGCGCGAGCGACACATCGCCCGCACGCTGCAGGCGAGCCTGCTCCCGCCGCGGCTCCCCGAGATCGAAGGGCTGGAAGCGGGGGCGCGCCACATCGCCGGCGGTGAGGGCACGCTCGTCGGCGGCGACGTCTATGACCTGTTCCCGGTGCTCGACGAGTGGGCGTTCTTCGTCGGCGACGTCTGCGGCAAGGGCGCCGAGGCCGCGGCGCTGACCGCGATGGTGCGCTACACGCTGCGGGCCGAGGCGATCCACCGGGCACGGCCGCGCGACGTCCTCGGGCGCGTGAACGAGGCGATCATCCGCCAATTCGACGACGGCCGCTTCTGCACCGTGCTCCACGGCCGGGCGCGGATCGAGGGCGGCGAGGCCCGTCTCCGACTCGCCTCCGCGGGGCATCCGCCGCCGCTCGTGGTGCGCGCCGACGGGGCGATCGAGACGATCGAGGTCGGCGGGCCGCTGCTCGGCGTGGTGCCCAAGGTCACCCACAGCGACGTGCACGTGACGCTCGCGGCGGGCGACGCGCTGGTGTGCTTCACGGATGGCGTGACCGAGGGCCGCGGCCCGCAGGGCATGTTCGGAGACCGGGCCCTGATGCCGACGCTGGAGGCGTGTGCGGGGCTTGACGCGGACGCGATCGCGGAGCACGTGATGCGCGCCGCGCTCGACTTCCAGGGCGGCCAGACGCAGGACGATCTCGCGCTGCTCGTGTTCCGCGTCCCGCGTACCGACGCCTAGAATCGCCGGCAGATGGCAAGACGGCGACTGGAGGGCCTAGAGCGGGTCCTGGGAGCGAACGCGCTGTTCTCGACGGCGTACGGGAACGTCGGCTCGTCGATCTATTACGCGCTCGGCCTGGTGGCGTCGTACGCGCTCGGGCTCACCCCGGTCGTCTTCATCATCACCGGCTTCTTCTTCTTCTGCACGGCGGCGACCTACGCCGAGGCGACGACGATGTACCCGGAGGCGGGCGGCTCGTCGAGCTTCGCGCGACGCGCGTTCAACGAGTTCTGGTCGTTCATCGCCGCCTGGGCGCAGATGCTCACCTACGTCGCGACGATCGCGATCTCCGCCTTCTTCGTGCCGCACTATCTCGGCGGCCTGTTCTGGGACTATCTGCGCCACTCGCCCGGCGACATCATCTTCGGCTGCCTCGTGATTGCGACGCTCGCCGCGATCAACGTGTTCGGCGCCAAGGAGTCGACCGGCATCAACATCCTGCTGGCGGTCATCGACTTCACGACGCAGTTGCTGCTGGTGCTGGCCGGCGTCTTCCTGGTCTTCTCACCGCAGGTGCTCGTCGACAACGTGCACTTCGGGATCGCGCCCGAGTGGTCGGACTTCGTGCTCGCGATCCCGATCGGGATGCTCGCCTACACGGGCATCGAGACGATCTCGAACATGTCGGAGGAGGCCAGGGACGAGGCCAAGACGATCCCGACGGCGATCAACCGCGTGCGGATCGCGGTGTTCGCGATCTACTTCACGCTGCCGGCCGTCGCGCTGTCCGCCCTGCCGGTGACGCAGACCGCGAACGGCGAGTACCAGACGCTGCTCGGCCTCCCGGAGGAGGACGGTGGTTACGCCGGCGACCCGATCCTCGGTGTGGTCAAGACGATGGACCTCGGGCCGTTCCAGCACATCGGCGAGGTGTATGTCGGCCTGCTCGCCGCGACGATCCTGTTCCTGGCCACCAACGCGGGCATCATCGGCGTCTCGCGGCTCGTGTACTCGATGGGCATTCACCGCCAGATGCCGGACGCGCTGCGCACCCTGCATCCGCACTACCGCACGCCATGGATCGGGATCCTGGTCTTCTCGACCTTCGCGATCATCGTGATCTTGCCGGGCCAGGAGGTGTTCCTCGGCGCGATCTACTCGTTCGGCGCGCTGCTCTCGTTCACGATGGCGCATGCCGCGGTGTTCCGCCTGCGGTTCAAGCTGCCCGACTTCCCGCGCGCGTATCGCGGCCCGGGGAACATCACGATCCGCGGCTACGACATCCCGCTGTTCGCGGCTGTAGGCGGCACATTCACGGCGATCGCCTTCGTCACCATCGTCGCGCTCAACCCGGCGGTCGCGGCCGCGGGCGTGGGCTGGCTGGTGGTCGGCGTCGCGATCTACGTGGCGTTCCGCCGGCGCCAGGGACTCGATCTGGTTTCGACGGTCAAGGTCGCGATCCCGCAGCCGGTCGTCGACCACGAGGCGGAGTACGACTCCGTGCTCGTGCCGATCCTCGACGGCAACTACGACGAGCGCGTGATGGCGACCGCGAGCCGGCTGGCCAACCGCCGGCGCCGCGGGATCCACGTGCTGGCGCTCGTCACGGTGCCGAACGCGCTGCCGATCGACGCGACGATGACCGACGCCGAGGCGGGCGCCGACTCGGTGATCGAGCAGGGCAAGATCCACGGCGGCCGGCGTGTCTCCGGCCACGTCGAGAAGATCCGCGCCGGGCAGGCCGGGCGGCGGATCGTCGAGGAGGCCGGCGACATGCGCGCCGCGGCGATCGTGATGCCGCTGCCGCGCCGCGTCGACGGCGCGTCGCTGTTCGGCAAGACGCTGGAGACCGTCCTCGCCGAGCGTCCGTGCCGGGTGATCATCGAGTCGGCGCCCGACCCGACGCGCGCCAAGCGCCGCGCGACGATGAAGGCGAGCCTCGTATGAGGGTCGTCACCCTGATCCTGTCGTCGGCGATGGTCGTGATCGGGCTGGCGATCATCGTGCGGACGTTCGCCGAGGGCGGGGCAATCGCCTTCGGCATTGTCGTCGGGCTGCTGTTCATGGCCGCGGGCTGCGGCCGCCTGTACCTGGAGCGGCACCGGTGAAGCCGCTCAAGAAGACGCTCGGGCAGCCCGCCCTGTTCGGGATCGTCCAGGGCTTCATCGCCGCGTCGGTGTACTTCGTCGTCGGGCTCGTGGCCGAGCGCGCGCTCGGCTTCACGTGGCTGGTGTTCCTTCTTGGCGGCCTGCTGTTCGCGCTCGTCGTGCCCTGCTACGTGGAGGGCGCGTCCCTGCACCAGGAGCGCGGCGGCGTGACCGTCATCGCCCGCTTCGCGTTCAACGAGCTCGTCAGCTTCATCGCCGGCTGGGCGATCTGTCTCGAGTACCTGATCCTGATCGCGATCTGCGCGTTCGCGATCACCGACTACGCGGCCGTGTTCTGGGACCCGCTGGGCTCGGGGGCGCCGGAGTTCCTTCTCGCCGCCGGCGTCGTCGTGGCGGTGACGTGGCGCAACCTTCGCCGCTCCGGCGCGCCGCGCTACGACCGTGCGGTGTTCCTCGTGCTCGGCGACCTCGCGCTGCAGCTGTTCATCGTCGCATTCGGGCTGGCCCTGATCTTCGATCCGGATGTGCTCACGTCGCCGTCGATGATCGGCGGCACGCCGTCGCTCGAGGACCTCGTGTTCGCGTTCCCGCTGGTGATCGTGGCGTTCAGCGGCCTCGACGCCTCGTCCGGGCTGGCCGGCCAGGTGGCGATCGGCCGGCGCGGGCTGCGGAGGCTGATCGGCGTCCGGCTTCTGGCCGCGCTGGTGCCGTATGTCGGCATCGCGCTGGTGGCCTCGACGGCGCTCCCAGACGAGCCTGGGAAGAGCTGGATCGAGGCGCCGATGCTGGGCGTCGTCGAGGAGTTCTCCCAGCCGTGGCTGCACGATCCGCTCCGCTACCTCGTCGCGATCTCGGCCTGCGCGATCCTCTATGCCGCCTGCAGCGCTTCGATGCTCGGCGTCTCGCGCCTCGGTTACTCGCTTGCGATCAACCGCCAGCTCCCGTCGCGCGTCGGCTACCTGCACCCGGAGTGGGCCACGCCGGTGGTCATCATCGGCATCGGCGCGGTCGGGGCGATCCTGCTGCTGCTCACGGCCGACCTCGAGTTCCTGCTCGGCATTTCCGCGTTCGGCGCGACGGTCGCCTTCACGCTCGTCTGCCTGTCGGTCTGTCGCCTGCGCTACCGCGAACCGGACCGCGACCGCCCGTACCGGATGCCGTTCAACGTGCGCATCGGGGGCGGTGACCTGCCGCTCCCGGCGGCGCTCGGGACGCTGCTTTCCGGCGCCGCCTTCGTCGCCGTGCTCGCCTTCCACACCGGCGCACGCTGGGTCGGCCTCGGGTGGATGGCGTTCGGGATCCTCGTCTACATCTACTACCGGATCTCCGAGGACAAGCCGCTGCTGAAGCGGATCAGCGTTCCCGAGACCGTGCTCACCCGCAAGCGTCAGGAGGCCCAGTACGGGTCGATCCTCGTGCCGATCTCCGGCATGGCGCTCGACGACGACATCGTCCAGACGGCGGGGCGGCTGGCGGCCGAGGAGAACGACGACGAGGGCGAGGGCGGGGCGGTGATCGAGGCGCTGTGGGTGTTCGAGGTGCCGATGGCGCTCCCGCTCGACACGCCGGTGCCCGACGCCGAGCTCAAACGCGCCCGGAAGGCACTGGCCCGCGCCAAGGCGGTCGGCGAGGAGTACGAGGGCGTCGAGGTGGCGACGGCGGTCGTGCGCGCGCGCCGGACCGGTGAGGCGATCGTGCGCGAGGCCAAGCGGCGCGGCGTGGAGGCGATCGTGCTGGCTGCCGAGGAGCCCACGCGCCTGCGCGGCGGTGTGCTGTACGGCGGCAAGCAGGGCCTGCGCGACACGTACGTGGGGGAGACCACCCGCTACGTCGTCAACAAGGCCCAGTGCCGCGTGCTGCTGACCGCTCCGCCCGGCGAAGGCCAGGACCCGACGCGGGTCGTCGACGACACCGCCGAAGTGCCCCAGGGCCATCTCCCCGTCCCGTCCGGCTAGAGTCTCGGCGCGATGTTCGTCCTCGTTGTCGGAGCGGGCCGGGTCGGCTCCTCGGTGGCCACCTCGGCGCTGCGCGCCGGGCACACGGTCTCGGTGCTCGATGAGGATCCGCTCTCGCACGAGCGGCTCGACGTCGAGCTCGGCCAGTCGTGGGAGGAGGCCGGCGGCCGCTTCACGATCGGGACGGCGCTCGAGCTCGATGCCATGATCGAAGCGGGGATCGACGAAGCCGACGTGTTCATCGCGTCCACGAACGGGGACAACACGAATCTCGTGGTGTCGCAGATCGCTCAGCGCCGGTTCAGTGTCCCGCGCGTGGTCGCCCGCGTCCTCGACCCACGGCGCGCCGCCTGGTATGCGGAGCAGGGGCTGCAGACGATCTGCCCGACGCAGATCGCGATCGAACAGCTTGAGCAGGCGGCACTGGCCGAAGCCTGATGGCCGGTCTTTACGTGATCATCGCCGGCGCCGGCAAGGTCGGCTGGAACCTGGCGCGTGAGCTGATCGAGAAGGGCCACGAGGTCACCGTTCTCGAGCAGGACCGCCGCCGCTACCTCACGGTCGAGCAGGAGCTCGAGCACGCTGTCCAGTACGGCGACGCCACCGAGCTGTGGGTGCTCGAGCGCGCCGGCATCCAGCGCGCGGACCTCGTCGTGGCGGTCACCGGCGACGACGAGGACAACCTGCTGATCTGTCAGGTCGCCAAGGAGAAGTACCTCTGCGAGCGGATCATCGCCCGCGTCAACAACCCGCGGAACCTCGAGCACTTCAAGCTCATGGGGATCCAGCCCGCGGTGTCGGCGACCGACCTGATCCTGCGCCTGATCGAGCACGAGGTGCCGCGCTACGGCCTCGTCCACCTGCTCGACCTGCCCGAGGAGCGGCTCGAGATCATCGAGCTGGTGGTCGCCGAGGACGCGCCGGCGGCAGGGCGGCGCGTGTCCGAGATGTCGCTGCCGGACGGCGCGCTGGTGATCTCGGTGCTGCGCAACGGGAGCGGCTTCGTGCCGAAGGCCGACACGGTCGTCGAGGCGGGCGACGAGGTCCTGGTCGTGCTCGACCCTGGGCTCGAGCAGGACATCACACGCGAGTTCGTGGGGGATGGGAGCGATGGCTGACGTCGATGTCCTGATCGTTGGAGCCGGCGGGGCCGGCTCGGCCTGCGCCGAAGCGCTCCGCGACGGCGGGTTCTCCGGATCGGTGCTGCTCGCCGGTCGCGACGTCGACCCGCCGTACGAGCGCCCGTACTGCTCCAAGGACTATCTGCGCGGCAAGATGTCGCGCGAGGAGACCTACCTCGGGCTGCCGGGCAAGCTCGACCTGCGCATCCGCACGAGCGTGATGAAGCTCGACCCGGCCGCGAAGACGGCCAAGCTCTCCAGCGGCGACGAGCTCAGCTTCGACCACGCCGTGCTCGCCACCGGCGCGAACGTCAAGCGCGTCCGCGTCGACGGCTGTGACCTCGATGGCATCCACTACCTGCGCACGCTGGGCAACTCCGACGCGATCCGCGGCGATGCCTCCAGCGCCGAGCGCGTCGTGCTCATCGGGGGCTCGTACATCGCCTGCGAGGTTGCCGCGTCGCTGACCGCCGAGGGCAAGAGCTGCACGCTGGTCATGCAGGAGGACGGGCCGCTATCGCTCGGCTTCGGCAAGCAGGCGGGCGAGTTCTTCGCCGGCGTGCTGCGCGACCACGGGATCGACTGGGTCCCCAACGACGCGCTCGGCCGCTTCGAGGGCGACGGCCGCGTCCGCAAGGTCGTGACCGAGGGCGGGCGCGAGCTGCCCGCCGACATGGTCGTGGTCGGGATCGGCGTGGCGCCGGACATCATGCTCGCGCGCTCGGCCGGCCTCGAGATCACCGACGGCGGCGCGATCGTCTGCTCGCAGCAGCTGGAGACGTCGGCGGCGGGCATCTACGCGGCCGGCGACGCCTGCGACTATGACTCGGTCGTCCACGGCCGTCGTGTGCGGGTCGAGCACTGGGAGCACGCCCGCGCCCAGGGCTCGCACGTCGGCGCGCTGATCGCCGGCCAGTCCAAGCCCTTCGACGAGATCCCCTACTTCTGGTCCGACCTCGCCGACTGGGCGACGCTCGAGTCGGTCGGCCCGGCCACGTCGTGGGACCAGGAGGTCGTCCGCGGCTCGATCGACGACGGCGAGTTCACGATCTTCTACCTCGACGGCGGCCGGATGCAGGGCGCCTTGACCGTCGGCCGCTCCGACGATCTCGAGAAGGCTCGCGAGGCGATGACCTCGGGCGAGCCGGTCGACGCAGGCGCGCTCTAGTTCGCCTGGGCTCGGAGCCCGAGCGGCTTGCCGGCCTCGAGCACGCGCGGCTCGGGCGGCTGTCCATGCAGGATCCAGCCGCCGTCGGGGCGGCGCTCGATGTCACCGCGCGCGATCAGCTGACCCAGCGCGGTGGTCACCGACGGTCGGCGGGCGCCGACCATTCCCGCCAGCGTCCGGTGCGGCAGGCGCAGATTGACGAGCACGCCGCCGGGCACGACCCGGCCCCAGCGCTCGGCCAGACACCACAGCAGCGCCAGCAGACGGTCGTCCACGCGGGTGAGGTGGCCGATCGCCTGCATGACCACCAGCCGCTCGGCGCGACGCGCCGCGCGCTCCACGAGCTGGGCGAAGATCTCCGGCCATTGCGCGGCGCGCACCGCCAGCGCGTGATCGATGATCGCCACGCGGGCGTTCGTGAGCGCGCTCCAGCGCAGGCTGCGTGGGAGCAGCACCTCGGTGTCACGATCCTCCCAGGCCCGCAGCAGGTCGCCCGGGCCGAGCAGCTCGGCCGACGGGTGGTCGCCGACCGTCGCCTCACGCACCAGCAGCCCGTCGAGCACGAGCAGGCCGATCGGGTTGCTGCCGCCCATGAGCGTGCGGCCGGGATTCCAGGGCCCGCGCGGGATGTCGACGGCACGGGCCAGCAGGCGCGGGGACATCTCGCGCACCCGACGCGGATCGAGGCCCCGACCCAGCTCTGGGTCGGCCTCGAGAAGTTGTATGGATCCGTTCCCGCCGTCTCGCATGCGCTCGTCCCCTGCGCCGCCACCGGGCACCGCGGTGACGACCAAGGTAGCGCGGGATGCCGCAGATGGAAGTCGGCCCTCCTATACTTCGCGCCCTCCACTTGCGGGGTGGTGTAATTGGCAGCACGCCAGATTCTGGCTCTGGTAGTTGGGGTTCGAGTCCCTGCCCCGCAGCCTCAACTGTGCGCGTGAAGTGGCTCTCCATCGTTCTCGCCCTGCTCCTCGGGGCCGGCATCGGCGCCTGTGGCGGTGACGATTCCTCGTCCGGCGAGACGGCGGCCACGGCCACGCCCACCGAGACCCCGACGCCGGCCAACGTCGACGAGATCGCGGCGGGCATCACCAAGAACACCAAGAAGGAACCCAAGATCGTCACGCCCAAGGGCGACCCGCCCTCGCAGCTGGTGATCAAGGACATCGTCAAGGGCAAGGGCCCGAAGGCGAAGGCGGGCGAGAAGCTGACGATGGACTACACGGGCTACTCGTGGTCCAACGGCCAGAAGTTCGACGCTTCGTGGGACCGCAAGCAGCACTTCCCGTTCCAGCTCGGCGCCGGCATGGTCATCCCCGGCTGGGACCAGGGCATGGTCGGAATGCAGGAGGGCGGCCGCCGGCTGCTCATCATCCCGCCCGACCTCGGCTACGGCCCGCAGGGCTCGGGACCGATCGGCCCGAACGAGACGCTGGTCTTCGCGGTCGATCTGCGCAAGATCGGCTGAGCCGGTCTCCGCCGGCCGCGCCAACTGCGGCATATAGGGAGGCGGGATCGGCCGGCCCACGGGTCGACTGTGAAGTTGTTCGGGCTGAGGCTGAACAACTTCACACTCGACCGCCCGGGCCCATCTCTCGCCGCCCTACCCAGCCGCAGTTCAGACCGCGGCGGCCTGCTCGGCCCAGTCGCGGTACAGGCGCCAGTAGGCCCCCTCGGCCGCGAGGAGCTCGTCGTGCGTGCCCTGCTCGGTGATGCGGCCGTGGTCGAGCACGACGATGCGGCCGGCGGTGCGGATCGTCGACAGGCGGTGGGCGATGACGATCGCGGTGCGGCCGGCGAGCAGGCGCCGCAGGCCCGCCTCGATCAGCCCTTCGGTGTGGATGTCGACGTTCGCGGTCGCCTCGTCGAGCACGAGGATGCGCGGGTCGGCGATCAGCGCCCGCGCGAACGCGACGAGCTGGCGCTGGCCCGCTGACAGCTGGATCCCGCGCTCGCCGATCTGGGTGTCGTACCCGTCGTCGAGCGCGGAGATGAAGTCGTGGGCGTGCACGGCTCGCGCGGCGGCCTCGATGTCGGCGGTATCCGCGCCCGGCCGCCCGAACGCGATGTTGTCGCCGATCGTGCCGCTGAACAGGAACGCCTCCTGCGGCACGATCCCCATCTGCGAGCGCAGCGACTGCATCGTCACGCCGCGGAGGTCGTGGCCGTCGACCAGCACGCGGCCCTCGGAGGGGTCGTAGAAGCGCGCCACGAGCTTGGCGAACGTCGACTTGCCGGCGCCGGTCGCGCCCACGAGCGCCACCGTCTGGCCCGGTGGGACGTGCAAGTCGACATCCTCGAGGGCGACTCCTGACCCGTACGTGAACGTGACGTGCTCGAAGTCGATCTCGCCGCGGATACGGTCGAAGTCGATCGCGTCCGGCGCGTCGGCCAGCTCGGGCTCCTCGTCGAGCAGCTCGAAGATCTTGTCGAGCGCCGCCATGCCCGCCTGGTAGGTCGTGTAGAGCTGGGAGAGCGACTGGATCGGGTCGAAGAAGTTGTTCAGTGCGGCGATGAACGCCACCAGCACGCCGACCGTCACGTCGCCCTGGATCGCCTGGTAACCGCCGTAGGTGAGGATCCCCGCGGTCGCGACCGCGGACAGCATCTCGACGCCGGGGAAGTACGCCGCATTCAGGTTGACCGTCTTCATGTTCGCGTCGTAGTTGTCCTCGTTGAGCTCGTTGAACCGCTCGAGGTGCCGCCGTTCCTGCGCGAACGAGCGCACGACGCGCACGCCCGACAGGCTCTCCTGCAGGTACGCGGTGATCAACGCGACCTTCTCGCGCGTGAGCCGGTACGCGTTGGCGGAGACGACGCGGAACCCGAGTGAGCTGAGCGCGAGGATCGGGAAGACGAGGAACGTCAGCAGCGCCAGCCGGCTGTCGAGAATGAGCAGGATCACCGCGGTGCCGACGAGCGTGAGGGTGGAGCCGAACAGCGTCACCACGCCGTCGGAGACGAGCTGGTCGAGCGCCTGCACGTCGTTCGTCAACCGCGAGATGATCACTCCCGCCTGGCGGCGCGAGTAGAACCCGACCGACAGCGTCTGCAGGTGCGCGAACAGCTGGATCCGCAGGTCCTGCAGCACCCGCTGACCGACCCAGCCGACGAGGTAGGTCTGCACCCACGTCGCGCCCCAGTACACGAGCGCGCTGACCAGGAACGCGATCACGACCAACGTGAGCGTTTTCGTGTCGCCCGGCGTGATCCCGTCGTCGATGGCGAGCTTGGCGAGCGGCGGCGGCGCCAGCGCGGCGGCCGTGCCGATGACCAGCGACGCGAACATCAGCGTCGTCCGCGCGCGGTAAGGGCGCAGCAGCACGAGCAGACCGCGCAGCTTGCGGCCGCGTCCGCTCGTCGCCCGCCAGCGACGGACGATCTCGTCCCGGCGCGACGTCACAGGCCCGGCGCTGCCTCGCGTGGCTTGCGCGTGAGGAAGACCTGGTCCGGCAGGCCCTTGGCCGCGATCTCCGCGTACAGCTCGCTGCGGTCGAGCAGCTGGCCGTGCGTGCCGCGAGCGACCACCGTGCCGCCCTCGAGTACGACGATGTCGTCGGCCAGCGCGATCGTCGACAGCCGGTGCGCGATCACGAACGTCGTCCGGCCGGCCATCACCTCGCGCAGCGCGGTCTTGATCGCCTGCTCCGTGGAGGCGTCGACGGAGCTGGTGGCGTCGTCGAGCACGAGAATGCGCGGGTCAGCCAGCAGCGCCCGCGCGATCGCCACCCGCTGGCGCTGACCGCCGCTCAGCGTGAGCCCGCGCTCACCGACGCGCGTGTCGTAGCCGTTGGGGAGCTCGGCGATGAACCCCGCCGCCTGCGCGCGCTCGGCCGCCAGCTCGATCTCGGCGTCGGTCGCGTCCGGCCGCCCGTAGCCGATGTTCTCGCGCACGCTGGCCGAGAACAGGAAAGGGTCGTCGTCGACGACGGCGATCTCGCGGCGCAGCGAGACGAGGTCGACCTCGCGCACGTCGACGCCGTCGATCAGCACTGAGCCCTCGGTCACGTCGTAGAGCCGGCCGAGCAGCCGCACGAGCGTCGACTTGCCGGACCCGGTCCCGCCGACCAGCGCGACGGTCGTGCCGGCCTCGACCACGAGGTCGATGTCGCGCAGTGCCGGGGAGGACGCCCCTTCGTAGGCGAACCGCACGCTGCGCAGCTCCACCCGGCCGCGGCCCTCCGGCAGCGGCGGCGCACCAGGCGGCGAAACGATTCGCGGCTCGCGGTCGAGCAGCTCGAACACGCGCGCGCCCGAGGCCGTCGCCCGCTGCGCCAAGCCGAGCACGACGCCGAGCTGGCGCATCGGGGCGATCAGCATCAGCAGGTAGGCGTAGAAGGCGGTGAAGTCGCCGAGCGACAGCGTGCCGCCGATCACCTGGCGTCCGCCGACGAGCAGGATGACCGCAAGCCCGATGTTCGGCAGGAAGCCGATGAACGGGTTGTAGAACGCCCGCATCCGCGTCGCGATCATCGACTGGTCGAAGACGCGGAGCACGCTGCCGCGGAAGCGATCGAGCTGGCGCTCCTCGGCCGCGAACGCCTTCACGACGCGCACGCCGGACACGTTCTCCTCGACGTCCGCTGTCAGCTCCGCGATCCGCTGCTGCACCTCTTGCAGCGCGGGCCGCGACTGCCGCCCGTAGCGGGCGGAGATGAGCACCACGAACGGCACCGGGATCAGCGCCAGCGCCGCCAGGCCGGGCTGCAGCAGGAACATCGCCGCGGAGCCGAGCAGGATCGTCAGCGCGCTCTGGACGATGAACACGAGCCCGTAGCCGAGGAAGAAGCGCACCGCCTGCAGGTCGACCGTGGCGCGCGACATCAGCTGCCCGGTCTGCTGGCCCGCGAAGAAGCCGAGCTCGAGCCCCTGCAGGTGCGCGTACATGAGGTTGCGCAGATCGAGCTCGATGCCGAGCGACACGCGTCCGGCTACGAGCCGCCGCAGGACCGACAGCGCCAGGCGCACGAGCGCGGCCGCCAGGATCAGCCCCGCATACAGCTTCAGGTCGCCACGGTCACCGCGGTCGACGGCGTTGATCCCGAGGCCGGTGAGGTAGGGGATCAGCACGGTGACGCCCATCGCGAACGCGGCCAGTACGATCGACCAGATCGCGCCGGAGCGATACGGCCGCAGGAATCCGAGGAGTCGGTTGAACGTGCTCACTGGGCTGACACGATACGGAGGGCAGTTGTGCGACACTCGCCCACCGGATGTCCGATGCGATCTCTCTCCGCAACCGGTTCGCGATGGTCAAGGGCGCCTGGGATGAGAACCTGCGCGGCGTTCCGTTCCCGTCGCTGGGCGAGGGCACGGCCGAGCAGAAGATCGAGCGCCTCGAGCTCGCGTTGGTCGACGAGATGCGCGCGCGCGCGACGCCCGAGACCGCCGAGCAGGTCGCCGATGCGATGTGGGGGATCGTGCACAGCCGCCCGGACGGCGACCCGGTCAAGCTGCGCGTGACGCAGCATCACGAGGACCTTGCACGGCTGGGCCACCGCGGAATCCGTTGAACGCCGGTCTCTGCGACACCTGCGCGCACCAGAAGCTGATCCACAACACGCGCGGCGCGACCTTCTCGATGTGCCTGCGCCACCGGACCGAGCCGGGGCGCTTCGCCAAGTACCCGCCGCTACCCGTGCGCGAGTGCTCCGGCTACGAGCGTCAGTCGATGACCTCGGGCGGTGACAGCACGAGGTAGCTGAGGTTGCTGTCGAGCGGCTGGATCGACGCCAGGAACAGGTTGCGCAGCGCCAGCGAGTCGATCTTCGCGGACACCTCCTGCGTGACCTGCTTCGGCCGCGGCGGCGTCGCCGCCAGCGTGCGCGAAAGTGGCACCTCAAGCCGGGCGAGCAGGTCCCCGGGCCGGAAGAAGATCGTGCGCGACTGCTGGCCGTCGGTCGATGCCTCGGCGGGGCCGGTGCGCGGCGGCAGCATGACCGCGACCATCGTGACGTCGTCGAGGTAGCGGAACGAGTACAGCGCCAGCTCGACCGCCTCGCGCATCATCAGCCGCTCATTCGTCCGGCCCGCCTTGCCGGTGGTGGCCTTGGATTCGGTGCTGAGGCCGTTCAGCAGGTACAGCAGGCCCGGTCCGCGCAGCACCTCGAGCTCGCCGCCCTTCGGCCGCACCGCGACGCCGATCGGCGTCCCGCCGATCTCGAAGGCGCCGCTGCGGATTGCCGCCAGCTGGTCGCCGGTGTCGAGCTTGTACTCGCGCGCGACGTGCGCGGCGATGTCCTCGCCGCCCGGCAGCATGCGCGACGTCGGAGGCTGCCAGTCTGACCAGTGCTTCGCGAGCGGTGGCGTGTCGCTGCCCGAGGACGCGACGAGGACGCCGGCGAGCCCGACCACACAGACGGCGATGCCCGCGAGCGCGCCCCACACGAACCCGAAGCGCCCGCGGTACGGGCTCGGCCCGGCGTTCCCGTTCGCGGCGTCGTCGGCGAGGTGCGTCGCGTCCTCGAGGTGGACGGTCGCGCGTACGTCGGCCATCGAGTCCGGCGGCGGGCGGCCGGCGGGGGAGGGAGGCGGGATCAGATCGCCGGCCATATCGCCTCGTCGAGCACGTCGATCTCCGGCTTGCGCAGCCCCACGCCGTCGAGCAGCGACGTCACGTCGTCGCCGTACAGCTCGCCCTTCGCCACCAGCTCGTCGGCGATCCGCTCGGTGGCCTGGCGGTTCTGCACGATGGTCTGGTACGCCACGACGAACCCCTGCCCGATCAGCTCCGCGATCAGCGGACGCTTGGCGCGGTCGATCAGCGTGGCGGCGAACTGGTTGCTGTCGAGCCCGCCGGGCGCGCGGTTCATGATCTTGTAGCCGATGTCCTGGAAGTGCTGCCGGACCCGCTCTTCCTCGCGGCGGCGCTCGTCACGGTCCTCGATGCGGTCCGCCAGCTCCATCCGGGCGGGGCCCATCGCGCGGAAGCCGACCATCAGCGCCGCGCGCGAGGTGACGCCGCGGACATCGCCGGTCACGCCCGTCGTGTTCTGCCCGTAGAAGACGTACTCGGCCGCCATCGCGCCGAGGCCCCAGATCAGGTCCCCGACCTCCTCCGAGCGCCAGTGCCCGCTGCGGTCCTCGATCTCCATCGCCGCGTGGTGCCCGCCCGAGGATCCGCGCTTGCGGATCGAGAGGCGCGTCGACAGGCGGTTCTCCATGTACAGGTGGCCGCACACGGCGTGCCCGGCCTCGTGGACCGCGGTCGCCCGTTCCTCGTGCTTGGCGTACGGCTGCCCGATCGCGACGCCCGACTCGACGGTCGTCATCGCGCCGAGGATGTCCATCCGCGAGAACCGCTCGCGACCGTGCGCGTGCGCGTACGTGAGCGCGAGCGAGCAGACCTGGTCGATCATCGCCGGGGAGTAGCCGTTGGTGATCCGCGCGAGCTCGTCGCGCTTGCCCGGGCCGTCGAGGTCCTCCTCGTGGTCGACGTTCCCGAGGTAGAGGTCGAAGATGTCGCGCCGGTCCTCCCACGAGGGCGTGCGGAAGTAGATGTGGCGACCCATGCGGCCGGGGCGCGTGAGCGCCGGGTCGAGCACCTCGAGGTCGACGTTGCAGGCCCCGATGAAGTAGATCTGCTCGGACCGCGGCAGCGGCGGCTTGCGGCGCAGCCGCAGCTTGCCGATCCGCTGCGGGACGATGTACAGCGCGTCCAGGAACGTGTTCATCTTGCGCGTCGTCCATTTGCGCATCGCGGGCGGCTCGTCGATGCCGTCCATCACCACGAGCAGCTGATTGAGCGCGAGCCCGCCGCCCCCGCCACCGCCCATGAAGCCGGGGACGATGTTGCGGATCCGGTCGTAGAACGCCGGGTAGATCTGCCGCGGCGAGTCGGCGCGGCGCGCGAACATGCGCTCGCGCCACTCCTTGTTCTCGAGCACGAGGTCGCCCTCCATCGTGAGCGCGCCCATCGGGCCGTAGAACAGCTCGTCGTGCAGGCTCGGGCTCAGGCTCGCGCCGCCGCCGCCGAGCGCCCGGCGGCGCATGCCGACGGCATCGATCTCGTCGATGAAGACGATGCACTGGCCGCCCCACTTCTGCGACAGCCGGCGCGCCTTCCAGGCCAGCCAGCGCACGAGCACCGCGTCCATGCCGATGAACGTCTGCGCGAACCCGGAGCCGGGGATCGTCACGAACGGGCAGTTGAACGACGTCGCGATCGCCTTCGAGAGCATCGTCTTGCCGGTTCCGGGCGCGCCGAGGAAGAGCACGCCGCGCTCGCGCTTGCCGCCGGCCTTGACGAACGCCTCGCCCGACTGCCACAGCGAGACGACGCGGGTGACCTCCTCCTTGGCCTCGGCCTGCCCGCGCACGTCGGCGAGCTTGACGCCCCAGTCCGCATCGCCCGGCTCGTAGGCCTTGATCTGCTGGATGCCGAGCGCCAGCATCGGCCCGAACAGGATCACGAAGTTGATGAGGAACAGGAACGGAAGGACCAGCAGGTAGCCGGACATCTGCGGCAGCGTCCTGGCGAGGAAGTCGCCGATCGCCCCGATCGCTCCCCAGACGGACGTGTCGCCGCCGGTGATCGAGTTGATGGAGACCGAGATCGCCACCGAGATCGCCAGCACGACGAGGATCCAGCGCACGAGCCGGTACTTGCGCCGCCAGTAGTACAGGCGGCGGCGCCAGATCACGTCCTGCGCCTGCAGCTCCTTCTCGGCGCCGTACAGGGACGGCGCCGGGATCAGCCGGTGGGCGAGGACGTCGATCAGCCCGCGGAACGCCGCGACGCCCAGGATCGTGCCGACGATGGCCCAGAACAGCGGCCACTGAAAGCGGTCATAGAGCGCGACGAAGAGCGCGGGCGACGTGATGACGGCGACGATCGTCGCGGCGCGTCCGAGCCTCCGCCACTCGCGCGCCAGGGCGAGGCTCTGCTCGTTGACCCGGCGGCTCACGTGCCGATTCTACGTACGCGTCAACTTCGCCATTTCACGGAGCACCCCCGCGGCGGCGTCTCGGCGCGCTCGACCTCACCGCCGTGCAGCACAGCGTCCAGCGCGGCGCGCAGCCAGGCGGCGTTGGCGGACGGGTCCTCGTGGCTGGAATCGGGCGCGCCGTGGTAAGCGAGGCGATGCTCGCCGTCGAGCACGAACACCTCCGGCGTGCGCTCGGCTCCGAGAGCGCGGGCGACGTCCTGGGACTCGTCGAACGCGTACGGGATCGGCCAGTCCTGGTCGCGCACGAACTGCGCCATCCGCTCCGGTGAGTCGGCCGGATGCGTCTCCGGGTTGTTGGAGTTGATCGCCAGGAAGCGCACGCCGCGCGGCGCGTACTCCTCGGCGACGGCCCGCAGGCGGGGGTTCCACGCGATCACGTACGGGCAGTGGTTGCACGTCTGGATCAGCACGGTCGCGGGCGGGGCCTGCTCGGCGGGCACCTCGTGGCGGGCGCCCTCGGTGTCGGTCAACGTGAACGCCGGGACGGTGTCCCCGATCCCAAACGCGGTTGCGGTGTCAGCCATGCAGAGATGATTGCGCGGCGAGCACGCGGGCCGCGGACGTGCGCACCTTCGCGCGGAACTGCGGGTCGGACTTGGCGCGTTCGAGCAGTGCGCGGTACACGCGGATGTAAGAGCCGCGGCCGGTGGTCAGGATCATGTCCACGCCCGCGTCCACGGAGGCCACGGCGGCCTGCTCGACGTCGCCGGTCGCCTGCACGGCGGCGGCCTCCAGCGAGTCGGTCATCACGACGCCGTCGTAGCCGAGGTCACCGCGCAGCAGTCCGTCGATGATCGCCGGCGACTGCGACGCGATGTGGAGCCCGTCGAGTGCCGGGTAGGTCGCGTGGCTCGCCATCACGAACTCGGTGCCGGCGGCGATCGCGGCCCGGAACGGGGCGAGGTCGGCCTGCAGCTCCTCGCGCGTGCGGCGGATCGTGCTCGGCCCGTCGTCGGTGTTGACGGTCGCGCCGCCGAGGCCGGGGAAGTGCTTGGCGGTCGTGGCGACCCCGGCCGCGTGCCAGCCGCCGATCGACTCGACGACCGCGTCGCCGGCGGCCGCCGGGTCGCGCGAGAAGGCGCGGCCGGCAAGCGCGGCGCCGTCGACGCTCGGCACGTCGGCGACCGGCGCGAGCGTGACGGTGACCCCGCCGGCGCGGAGCGCGCGGCCCGCCTGCCGGGCATCGGCGCGCACGGTGCCGGCGGCGGCCTGGTCGGGCGCCGCCTGCTCGGGGCCGGCCCACGGCATGACGCGCACGTCGCCGCCCTCCTGGTCGACGCAGACCACGGGCTCGCCTCCGTACGCCTTGCTCATGGCGCCGGTCATCGCCTTCAGCTGACCGGGCGAAGCGAGGTTGTCGCGAAACAGGATCACGCCGCCGGTGCGGCCCTCGCGCAGCGCCCGCATCACGTAGCCGGGCGCCTGGGTGCCGGCGAAGCGCAGGATCACGAGGTGGCCCACCTGCTGGTCGAGCGGCATCTTCTGCGTCTGTGCCTGGGCGCGCTCGACGGGCTTCGGCGCCGGCTTCGCGCGCGGCGGGCCGTCCTGGCCGCGGGCGCCGATCACGGCGCCGAGCACGAACGCGACCACGGCGGGGACGATCAGCCGGAGGCGCCGCCGTTTCTTGTCAGAACGCACGCTGTCGATCATGCCCTAAGGGGCCGATAACACCGGTTGATGTCCTCAACCGGATACGACCTCGATCCCGTTCTCAGGACCGTGGCGCGCACCACGGCGGCGTGCCTGGGCTTCGGCACCGCGGTCACCAACCTCTACCGGCCCGCCTGGGACGACTTCCACACGGTCATGGTCGAGGGCAGCGACGAGGCGAACCGGCTGCTCCTCGGGCAGAGCTCGACAGCCGAGGACTGGGCGCTGCTGCTCGACGATCGCTACGAGCGCCGCGGCGCGTACGTGCTGCACGACTTCGACTGGAGCCAGGACCGGATGGCGACGTACGTGCCGCCGATCGCGGCGTCGACGGACCCCGACGCCTGGCATCCCGACGACGCGCTGTTCGTCCCGTTGCGCTCCAGCGCGGGCGAGGTCCTCGGCATCCTGTCGGTCGACGAGCCCACCAGCCGCAAGCGCCCCACCGACGAGGAGCTCGACCTGCTCGTCGCCGTGGCGGCACACGCCGCGCTCGCGCTCGAGCACGTCCAGCAGGCGGCCGCGGCCGGCGGGCCTGGGACAACCACGTCCTGCTCGTCCCGCTGCGCGACCGCGAGGGCCGGCTCGAGGGCACCCTGTGGGCCGACGACCCGGCCGACCGCCTGCTCCCGACCGACGAGATGCTGCGGGCGCTGCGCGCGTTCGCCAACCACGCGATGAGTGCCGTTGAGTCCGCTCGCCAGCTCGAGCTGATGCGCCACCTGGCCGAGCACGACCCGCTGACCGGGCTGCGCAACCGCCGCGGGCTGTAGGAGCACATCGACGTCGAGATCACGCGCGCCGGCTCGGTCGCTGTGATCGTCTGCGACCTCGACAACTTCAAGCGCGTGAACGACGCGCTCGGCTACGTGCAGGGCCACGAGGCGCTGCGCCGCTTCGCGGGCGTGCTCGAGCAGGCCGGTGGCCTCGCGGCCCGGCTCGGAGGCGAGGAGTTCGCGCTCGTGTTCCCCGGCCGCGCCGAGGACGAGGCGATGGCCATCGCCGAGCGCCTGCGCGCGGCCGTTCCCGCCGCGTTCGTCGACTTCCCGTGGCCGCTCACGACCTCCGTCGGCGTCGCGGTCAGCGGCCCCGGGGCCGAGACCGCCTCGCTGGTGCTGCGGGCTGCCACGCGCGCCGTGTTCGGGGCCAAGCGGCTCGGCCGCGACCGCTGTGTCGCCTACCACGCCGAGGCGCTCGAGGCCCTGCTCGGGTCCCTCGAGGAGGAGAGCGACGGCGGCGAGCAGCTCGCCGCGGCGATGCTGCTGGCCGAGACGCTCGACCTGCGCGACGTCAGCACCGCCCGCCACTCTCAGACCGTCGGCCGCTATGCCGAGGGCATCGCCCGCGCGCTGCAGCTGCCCGAGGACCGTGTGCAGCGGATCCGCGCGGCGGGTGTCCTGCACGACATCGGCAAGCTCGGCGTCGCCGACGCGGTGCTGAAGAAGCCAGGCCCGCTGACCCACGAGGAGTGGGCCGAGATGCGCCGCCATCCCGAGCTCGGCGCGCGGATCCTCGACCACGCCAACCTACGCGACATCAGCGGCTGGGTGCTCGCCCACCACGAGCGCGTCGACGGCCGCGGCTACCCGCACGGGGTGGCCGGCGACGCGATCCCGCTCGAGGCCCGGATCCTCGCCGTCGCCGACGCCTACGAGGCGATGACCGCTGACCGTCCATATCGGGTTTCACTGGGCCATGACGCCGCGCGCGAGGAGCTTCTCGACTGTTCCGGCGCTCAATTCGACCCGGCGGTGGTCGACACGTTCCTGCGCGCACTGGCCCCTTCGTCCCGTCAGCGCCGCGCACACGCGCCAAAACGGCTGGTATGACCATCCGCTGAGCGGGTACCGTTGGGCGCGACGACCGATTGGGGGAGGGACGATGCGAGGCTTCGGGCTGACCATCGAGCCACTTGCGGGCGGTGCGGTGCGCGTGGCGCTCCGCGGTGAGTTGGATCTCGAGCATGCGTACACGTTCGATGAGGAGTTGCGGCGCGTTGAGGGGGAGCGTCCGTCGTGCCTGGTGCTCGACCTACGTGGCCTGTCGTTTCTCGACTCGTCGGGTCTGGCGCGCCTGCTGGCCGCCAACCGGCGGGCCAAGCGCGACCGGCGCAAGCTGCTGCTCGTGCGCGGCGGCGTCGCGGTGCAGCGCCTGCTGGCGATCACCGCCGTCGGCCAGCACTTCGTGACGGTCAACGAGGTGCCGGAGGAGCTACGCGCTCCGGCCGGCGTCGCGAGCGAGAGCTAGCAGCCGCCGGACCGGGGCCGGCACGTCCGGCTCGAAGAAGGTCACGCTGCGGTCGTCGATCTGGACGTCGTAGCGCATCAGGTCGGCGCCGCGGCCGGCCTCGTTCCCGGGCGGCAGGGTCTCCGCGAGCTGTTCGAGCTCGCCGGCCGTTCGCGGGTCGAGCCGCGCGGTGTCGACGACGAGCGGCGGAGGGCGGAGTCCCGCGAACCCGCCCTGCTGGCGGACTTCGATCCTCATTCCCAGTCGATTCCGACCTCGGCCCAGGCCTCGCGGACGGCCTTGGCGTCGTGCGAGCCGGTTCCGAAGCGCTGCCGGGCCGCGCGGTGGGTGATGCGGGCGAAGTCGACGAACGTGCTCGTCGGCGTGAGCAGCGGGTGGCGCAGCGCGTCGTACCAGATGCGTCCGGGCGTCTGCCACGAGCGGCCGCCGAGGTTGGTGGCGAGCAGGTAGAACGCGTGGTTGGGGATGCCCGAGTTGATGTGGACGCCGCCGTTGTCGTCGACGGTGTTGACGTAGTCCTTGAAGTGGGCCGGCTGCGGGTCCTTGCCGAGCCGCGGGTCGTCGTACGCGGTGCCGGGCGCCTTCATCGAGCGCAGCGCGTCGCCGTGGAACTCGCTGCCGCGGATGTCGGCGCCGATCAGCCAGTCCGCCTGGTCGGCGGTCTGCTTGAGCTTGCGCTGCTTGACCATGATCCCGGCGACGTCGGCGATGTGCTCGTTCAGCGCGCCGGACTGGCCGTGGTATTCGAGCGCCGCCTCGTCCTCGATCACGCCGTGCCCGAGCTCGTGGCCGATCACGTCGAGCGACTTCGTGAAGCGGGTGAAGATCTCCCCGTCGCCGTCGCCGAACACCATCCGGCGGCCGTCCCAGAACGCGTTCGGGTACTCGTCGCCGTAGTGGACGATGCCGCGCATCGGCATGTTCTCGTCGTCGATCGAGTCGCGGCTGAACGCGCGCCGCCAGAAGTCCCAGGTCTCGCCGAGGCCGTCGAACGCCTCGTTGACCGCCTTGTCCTTGACGGCCGGGTCGTCCTCGTCGCGGACGCGCTTGAGGCCGCTCACCTCGTACGTGTGGTGGGCGTCCCAGATGATGCGATTGCGCTTGGCCTTCGTCGCGGCCGCGAGCGCGTCATAGCCCTCACGCGGGCCCTTGCGGCCGCGTGCTTTGGTGTTGATCGCGCGGGCGTGGCGGATCGTCGTGTCGGCCGAGAGCGTCTTCAGGGCCCACTGGCGCTGGCGCTCGGTGCCGCGGGCGGCGACCTCGTGGAGTAGGTACGGCGGGACGGCGCAGAGCAGCGGGTTACGGGTGCGGCACATATGCGGTTTCTACCGTGCCGCGACGGTCAGGCCACCCGCGACCAGCACTGCACCGCCGATCGCCGCGGCCGTGATCGCCTCGTCGTACAGCACGGCGCCGAACACGAGCGCGCCGAACGGGAGCAGCAGCGTGATGTACGACATCGTCACCGCCGGCAGCTCCCGGAGCAGGATCGTCAGGGTCACGAACGTCAGCGCCGAGCCGATCGCCGCGAGGTAGACGATCGTGCCGATCGCCGTGGCGGTCCACGTCGCCGCGGCCCAGTCCTCCGTCGGGATGCTCGTGACGAGCAACAGGGCGCCGCCGCCGAGCATTGCCCAGCCGTTGAGGACGATCGCGTCCAGTCGCTGCCCGCGGCGCTTGATCGAGACGTTCCCGATCGCGCTCGCCAGCGGCGCGAGCGCACACGCCGTGGCCGCGAGCGCCGCCCACTCCGCGTCGCCGAGGGAGAGGCTCTCCTTGAACGCCAGCGCCAGCCCACAGATCGCGATCACGATCCCGAGGATCAGCCGTTTCGTCAGCGGCTCGTCCTGGAGCGCGACTGAAGCGATCGTCGCGCTGTACAGCGGCATCATCCCGAACAGCACCGCGGCGAGGCCGGACGGGACGTACTGCTCGCCCCAGTAGATGAGCCCGTACGCGGTCGCGAACGGCAGCAGCCCGAGGATCGCGGCGAGCGTCGCATCGGTGCTCAGCGGCCGCCTCAGGGCCTTCGCGAGCAGCAGCAGCCCGGCGCCGGCGGCCCCGAACCGGATCCCTGCGGAGAGCAGCGGCGGCATGTCGTCGAGGCCGATCTTGATCGCCACCCAGGTGGAGGACCAGATCAGGACGAGCAGCGCGTAGAGCGTCCAGACGAGGGGACGGGGCATGTGCCCGCATCCTGCACGGTGTTCGTCGCCGAGGCCTTCAGGGCCCGTCAGGCCCGAGCTCGCTCACGTCCGACCGGCGGCATCCCGTCCGTCGGCCACTGCTTGAGCGTCACGCGGTCGAGCTTGCCGGTGGCGTTGAGCGGCATGCGGTCGAGCACGACGCTCTCCTCCGGCGCCTTATCGCCGACCCGGGCGCGCGCGGTCCTGCGTCGTCGGCCTCGGCGCGGCAGGGTCGAGCGTGACGTAGGCACGCACGCTCTCGCCGTGCGCGGGCTCCGGACGCCGACCACACCGGCGCTCGGGCGCTCCTGCCTGAGCAGCGGCAGGATCTCGTCGCCGTCGAACGTCCGCGACAGCACGACACGGGCGCCGGCGGCCAGCGTCATCAGCGACAGGCGGTGCTGAGGCGAAGAACAGGATCGTCGGTTGCGCCGGTCCGGGCGCGGGCAGATCGACGGGCGACGGCCGCCGTCATCGTCGTAGCTGATAGCGGTAGTTGAGCGGCATCGCGGCCAACCGCAGTTCATGCAGGCCACGTAGTGGACCAGCAGTTCGGTCTGGTTCCCCATCAGCGACGCGACCCGGTCCCCCGGGCGCAGACCGAATTCGAGATAGCCGGCCGCGAGCCCCGCCCCGCAGGATGTCGTGGACCGCGATCGGTCCGTCCAACGCGGGCCCGGTCATCGGCACGGCGAGCCCCCTAGCGGCCGGCCTCGCTGACCCGGAGCCGCGCGCTGTCCGTGGCGCGGCGGCCGCGTGCGTCGGTGACGATCAGTCGCAGCCGGTAGTTCCCGCGCCGCAGCGGGCGACCGCCGGCCACCAGGCGGATTGCGCGCCGGTGCCAGCCCGGCCCCTTGACCCGCCGCGTGACCGCGATCCGCACGCCCCGGCCGGTCACGACCAGGCGGGCGGTGGCAGGCCCGGTCGTGCCGAAGCGGACGCGCAGCCGCGACCCTCCGCGCGCCTGGTGGCGGCTGGAGCCGAGCGTGGCGGACACGCCGCCCCCGGCGGGCGACGGCCCGTCGACGTCGTCGACGACGATGATGAACGGTCCAGCCCCGGCCGGACGCGTGCTCACGATCGCGCCGCCGCTGGGCGGCTTGTCGCCCTTGAGCGCGTAGCTTCCGCCGCCGCCGCCCCCGCCGCCGCCGGTCGAGGAGCCGCCCAGGCCCGCGCCGCCGCCGCCGCCGAAGCCGCCGCCCCCGCCGCCGCCGTAGCCGCCGTCGCCGTTCTGGGTGCTGCCGTGGCCGCCGCTCCCGTAAGAGCCGACGTACGGGGTGGCGTTCGACCAGCCGACTCTGCTCGCGTCGTTGGCATCGCCGCCGGTGCCGCCGATCCCGGAGTCACCCACGCCGCCGCCGCCGTCGGTCGAGCCGCGGGCGCCCTGGGCCGCGCCGTTGGCGTTGCCGGCGACGCCCTCGTGGCCGCCCTTGCCGCCCCCGGTGCCGCCCACCGACGAGACCGTCCGGCCGGCCGCGATCGCCGTGCCCCCGCCGCCGCCCCCGCCGCCGTCGGAGAGTGCGTCGGCTTCGCCACCGCCTCCGGCGCCGGCGGCGACGACGATCACGTTCTGCTTCGCGCAACTGCTGCCGGTCGTGCTCAGGTTCGGCACCGACACCGTCCCGCCGCCGCCGTTGACGGCGTTGGAGTCGGCGAGCACGCACGGCGCCGTGGCGGCGGCGCTGAGGTCCTGCGAGCCGATGATCGTCGCCGCGCCGCCGCCGCCCGCGGCATGTACAGATCCGCCCACGTTCCCGGCGCGGGCGTTGAAGTAGTAGAGAACCGAGCCGCCGAGCTCCGACGCGAGCGAGTTCGCGCTGTCGAAGTACGTCTGCGCGTAGCCGCCCGCGCCACCGGAGCCACCCACGGCGACGCCCCCGCTGGTGCCCCCGCCGGCGCCGCTGCCGCCGTACGCAGCGATCCAGATGCCGGACGAGCCGAGGTCGCCGCCGAGCGCCGGGACGAACGCGTTCACGTTCAATCGCGTCCCGTTGGTGTACTTGCGCGACCCGCCCGGGAAGACGCAGACGGCGCGGACCCGGTTCGTCGTGCCGATCGGCTCCCACGTGCACGGCTCGTCGGGGTTGAAGGGCGGGGTGGGCCAGAGGTCCTGCTTGATGTCGACGCCGTCGTACCAGGCGCCGACCGATCCGATGTCCATCGTCGGGTCCGACGACTTCGCATAGCCGTCACACGACAGCCGCACGCTCGGGTTGAGGTTCTGGAACCAGAAGTCGGGTGCATAGAAGCCCGGTGCGGCGCTCGCGTCCACGTCCTGCGAGCTGTCGTCGGGCTGGGCGAAGAACGGCTGCACGACGTTCATGTCCGCCACCGTCGGGTAAAGGCCCTTGCTGAAGCTGGAGGCCGAGATCGAGCTCGCCTCGACCATCGCGTAGTCGAGGTACTGGGTGGGCGCCGAGGCCGACGCGACGCTCGCCTGCGGCTGGTACTCGGTCCCCTCGCCGAGCCCGGCGGGGCTGCCCGTGCGCGCGGCCTGGAACGGGTGGCCGGGGACGAAGCCGTTGCACCAGACCTGCGATGCGAGGGTCAGCGAGGTGGAGACGCTCGGGTCGGTCGCCGTGTTGCTGTAGGCGCTCTGCCACGTGTCCGCGTCGGCGTTCCAGCACGAGAGCCCGCCGTCCGTGGTGTTCTCGCAGGTGTTGGCGTAGCTGACACGCACACCGTCGTAGACCTGCGGCCACAGCGCCTGGTAGGCGAGCTGGCGGACGTTGTAGAGGTACGCGTTGTTGGCGGCGATCTGGACGTTCGCGTCGTTGGCGCCGTAGTTGTAGGTCGTGCCCGCGGCATGGTCGGCTGCCGCCATCATCGTCGGCCCGGAGAGCAGGATCTCGCGGCTGAGCAAGACCCCGTTCGTCTGGGCCTGCATGGCGTTGACCACCTGGCTCTCGACGTCGATCTCCTGCTGCTGGAGCTGGGCCTCCAGCAGGACGTACTGCTCGACCAGCGCGGCCGGATTGCCGTCGGGCCCGTTGATCGTCCCCATCGCGATCTGGCCGGTGTCGCCGAACAGTTGCAGCCACTCGTAGGCGTCTTTGAGGAACGGGTTGGCGTCCTCGGCGAAGGTGAGGATCCGCGCGATGCCCGGGGTCCACTGCATCGCCATCTGGGCCCACCAGCTCGCGGCCGACGACTGCTGCGCGCTGATCTGCTGGGAGATCGAGGCCATGGCGCCGGTCTGGACGTCCTCCGCGACCTGACCCAGGTCCACGTCGATGACGCCGCCCAGGCCGGCGGCGCTGTCGGTGACGCGATAGACCAGGTCACTCACCGTGTTGCGTGCGTCGAGCTCGTCGTGCATCTGGTTGATCGCGCAGTCGAGGTCGGACTGCGTGAACGGGGCGCCGCCCGGCAACTTCACAAAGCCGGGCGCCCCCGGGTCGAGCGTGAGCGACGAGGCGTAGGTGTTGCGCAGCACCAGCGACGCGCTGCGCACGGACGAGGCGTCCACGACCGTGCCCTGGCCGGCGGCGTCGCTGGTGGGCGCGGGTGCCTCGTTGGTGACGCACCCGTCGCCGTCGAGCGAGTCGGCGGAGCCCGCGAGCGCGACCCCGGGCACAGCGGTGCCGGTCGCGGTGGCGGTGCCGCCGGTCCACAGCACCGGCGGCGTGTCGGGGAACAGGTTGGCGAAGGCCTGCTCGGCGACGTACGCGAACGCGACCTCCTGGCCGGTGGCCTGGCAGCCGGTCTCGGGCCCGGTCGTGTCGGTCGCGCACGCCGTCGTGTCCGCCAGCGCCGGCGTGAGCAGCCAGTCGCCCTGCGCGCCGTAGAGGATCGGCGTCATCGTGCTCGGTCCCTGCAGCCCCGCCGGGTCCGCCTGGGCCGGGGCCAGCAGTCCGGCGGCGCCCCGCCGCAGCACCCCGGTCAGCACACCGTCGTAGACCTGCAGGTACTGGTTGGCGTCGCTGACGCCGTCGGCGATCACGTTCGAGCTGGCGAAGCCGATCCCGTTGGCCGCGATCATCGAGTAGGTCCCGTGGCCGGAAGGCGTGTTCGTGTCCGTGGAGTTCAGCGCCCGGACGAACGTATCCGGGTTCACGCCGAGCTGCTCGAGCTTGGCGAGCACGGCCTGGAACCCGGTGAAGTCCGGCTCGAACTCGTAGCCGCCGGTCTGCCCGCTGACCACGAGCCCGACGCCGCAGACCTTGCAGTGCCCGGAGGGCGGCGTTCCCGCCATCAGCTGCCCGAGCACCGTGTTGAGCTGGTCCCAGTCCATGCCGACCGTGGGCTCGCCGTCGATGTTGGTGACGAACGCCTCGCGGGTCAGCGTCCCAGACGGGTTGAGTGCGTCGAAGCTGATCACGCTGATCCCGTTCACGGCACCGGTGCCCGGCAGCAGCGGGACCGAGTCAGAGCCGAGGACGAACGTGTCGTCGCCGGTGGTCGCGGAGCTGGCCCCCGCGGCCCGGGTCTGGAACGGGATCGCGTCGGGGAAGCTGAAGCCGCGCGTAATCTCCGGCGTCTCCGATCCCGGGTTGTCGTCGACCTCCTTCAGGAACCCGCTGACCGATCCGGTGATCCCGTCCTCGCCGGTCGCGGTGCCGATCGTCAGCCCGGCGTTCGTCCACGCCTTGCCCGTGAGCATGCCCGGGACGCCGATGACCGAGAACGGTCCGGCCGCGGGGTCCGTGCGGGTGGCGACGCACTGCGACGTGGACGTGGCGTTCGGCGCCGACGGGCTGACGTTGAAGACGTTCATGCCGGCCGCGAAGTTCGTGGTGTCGGTGACCGCGCCCGAGCGCAGCACGAGCAGCACCAGGAAGCGGTCGTCATAGCTCGGGCACACGGCGCCGCCCTGGCCGGTCACCAGCGCCTGCATCTGGGTCTTGAAGCTCGTCAGATTGCTCGTCGTGTAGGCCTGGTTGTACTTGGGGTAGTTGAGCGGCGGCGCGAGCGTGTCGCGGTCGAGAACCAGGACCTGCAGCTGGTCATCGGAGCCCGGGTTGGCGTAGAAGCAGGGCTCGGCCGCGCCGACGGTGGCGTCCTCGCAGTCGATCGTCGTCCCCAGCGCGATCCCGTGCTTGCCGCCGGCGGTGGCGATGGTCTCCACCGGCACCCGCGGCTGGGCGTCGGCGGTGGTCTCGGTCGTGTCGGTGGTCCGGACCCCGCCGCCCTTGTGCGAGGACACGCGCAGCCGGGCCACGTACCGTCCCGGATGGGTCGGGTCGGTGCGTAGGATCGCGCGCCGCCGGTTGGCCCCGCTCAGCACCGGCTCGGCTCCCGGCGGCTTGGCGACGACCGTCCAGCGGTAGCCCAGGCCGGTGCGGCTGCGGCCCACGGCGGGCAGCGAGCGCGAGCCGTTCAGGCGGACGGCGAGCCCGGCGCGCGCCCGCCGGTCGGGACCCGCGTCGGCGAGCGGGCGCCCGCGGCTGACGAAGAACGTGCGGCGCGTCGTCTCGAAGCGCCCGTCGAAGCTGCGCACCCGCACCACGAGCCGGTTGACGCCCTGCCGCAGGCCGTCCTTGGGCGACAGCCGGAGACGCCGGCGCAGGGGGTCGCCGCGCTCGAACGCTCGGCTGACGTTGCGTCCGTTGAGCCACGCCTTGACCTCGACACGCAGCCGATCCGGCAGCAGCGTGACCTGCGGATTACGCGGCAACCTCACGCTCACGCGGAAGCGGCGGATCAGACCGCGCACCGGCCGCGCCCGGTCCACGAGCACCTGCTCGGAGTCCTGACGCCCGCGGCGCCGCACCAGCAGCGCCACCAGATTGCGGCCGCGCTTGAGACGGTCCATCCGCACCCGCACCAGCCGCCGGCCGCTGGACAGCGGACCGGCGCTCGCGCGAAGCCGGCGCGTGAGCGCGGGGCGGCGGACACCGTTGAGCAGCAGCGTGCGGAGCTTCACCCCGCGCTTGAGCTCGGCCCGGACCCAGACGCCCGCGCGGTCGTGCACGAACTGTCGGTCGCGCGGCGCGCGCAGCGCAAACAGGCGCTTCCCCGGCTGCGCGGCGACGGCCTGTGCGCTCCCCGGTACGGCCGCTGGGAGCGCCGCCAGAGTAGCCACCACCACTGCGGTGATGCACACAAAGCGTGTGCATTCAACCAGGCACGTCACGGGGACACGCTCCGAGCTCAGAGCGCTGACGCTATTCCACTCTTGGCCCGGTGCGCTCGAATTGTCAGTCGACTGACGAGGTCCGCAGGTGGCTGAGCGGCCGCTTGCGGGCCCGAGTGGGACGGCGAGAGATCGGCCGCCCTGGCGCGCGCGGAATCGGTGGCGACTTGAGCACCGTATCGGTGCACAAAGCGCCAGCCTCGCGACCCGGCCGTCGTACCTCGCCGCCGTTCGTCCGCGCCGCCGCGCCGCCTGCCGTGGAATCAAACCATCTAGCCGGGCGGCCAGGCGGGCGCCTTGCGACGGTCCGCGGCCGCTGTCACGCTGCGTTGGGCATGGATGCCGACGACCGGTTGCTGCGCTCGGGTGCCTTCGTGGAGTGCGTCTTCCACTGTGTGGAGTGCCGGCGCGGCGGCACGAGCCTGATCCGTCCCTCGGCGATCCGCGACAAGATCTGCCTCGACTGCGGCGGCGATGTGGTCGTGACCGTGTTCGAGCGGTTCAGGCCGTCGGGATCACATACATCGGATTCGGAAGCTTGAACGTCCGCAGCGCGCGTCCTCCGTCGAGGTCGCTGCGCTGGTCGCCGACGTTCGCGACGATCCGGTAGCCGCGCGCGACGAGCTCGGCGCGGGTCCGCGCCTTCCAGCCGTCGTGGGTGCCGGCCGGCTCGTGGTTGGGACGGAGCCGGACGTTGAGGTGGCCGCCGTAGCCGGCGCGGTGGAGGTTGGCGATCGTCGTCTTGCGGAGCGGTGTCCGGCGGCCCGTGATGAAGAAGACCGTGACGCCGTGGCTGCGCGCGTACCGGTACAGCGACCGCGTCTGCCGGATCGCGGGCATCTTCCCCGGCGTCGCACAGTCGGACTTCGAGCGCCGGAAGCGGACCTTCTTGAGGCAGCGGTAGCTCGAGAGCGACGTGTCGTCGACATCGAGCACGATGGCCGGCCGGTGGTCGTGGAGATGGCGGGCGAGGAATTTCCGCGCGCGGTGCGTGATGCGCCCCAGATCAGCGTCCCAGTCGCCCGAGTCGTGATAGGCGACGATCTCAGCCCGCGTGGCGGGTTGCGGGGGTGGTGCCGCGACTGCGGCCCCAGAGGGCAGCAGCAGGAACGTGAGGATCAGCCGCTTCACGGCGGTGTCGGCCCGAGCGTCGCCTCGGTCGCGCCGTCGGGGAGCTTGCTGATCGCCGAACCGGCCTTGGTGAAGATGCCCTTGTCGGTACCCGGAAGCATGAACACCTCTGATTGACCCGCGGCGGAGGCGATCAGATCGGTGTGACCGTCGCCGTCGAGGTCGAGCAGCTGCACGGCCGCCCCGAATCGGGCGCCGGCCCTGACCGGGATGTCGACGCCGGTGGCGTCCTTGTTGCGGCCGTAGCCGGGCACGTTGCGGGTGGCGCTGCCGTCGGCCGGACCGCGCACGATCGTGACCCGCCCGGTGTCGGTGTCCTCGCCCGGGGCCCCCACGACCAGGTCGGCCTTGCCGTCGCCGTCGAGGTCCTCGACCGCGACCGCCGATCCGAACTTGTCGAGTGCCTCGCTGCCGCCCGCGACCCCCCGTGTGTCCTGCGTGACCGTCAGCGCGTCGTCGCGGGGACCGTCGGCGCTCCCCGGCACGATGCGAACGAGGCCCGCCGGACCCGGGCCGGTGCCGGACGGCTTGGCGTCCTCGCCGCCCCGTGGGAAGCCCTCGACGATGTCCCCGAACTTGTCGCCGTCGACGTCGCCGATCGCGAGCGCAGAAGGGCCGCTGCCGCCGCTCGGGAGTGCGGTGCAGGCCGTCGGGCCGCGGTTGCCGCCGGCGCAGTAGGACGCGTGCCCGCTGCCGCCCGGCGCGGCCTCGGCGAGATCGAGCGCCCCGTCATTGTCGATGTCGCCGGCCGCGAGCAGGGAGCCGAACGCGCCCTTGAGGTCGTCGGGCGGCTCGATCGTCTGCTCGGCCTGCTCGCTCAGGCCCTTGCTACCGCCGAGCTCGATCCGGATCGTGCCGTCGCCGCCGGGCGCGCCGACGGCGAGGTCGCCGAAGCCGTCGCCGTTGAAGTCGCCCGCCACGAGCGCGGTGCCGAATCGGTTGTCGCCGCCGAGGTCGGCCTTGCGCGCGTCACTCAGCCCGTCGTCGCCGCCGTAGAAGACGGTGACGGCGTTCGACTTGGGCGCGCCGATGGCGAGGTCGGCCTTGCCGTCGCGGTTGAAGTCGGCGCTCGCGACGGCCGTGCCGAACCCGCCGGGCCCCCCGAGCGTCGCGTCGTCGACCATGACCTTGCCCGCGCCGGGCAGCCCGATCGTGATCGAAGCCATGCCGTCGCCGTCGAAGTCGAACGGCGCCGCGGCGTTGGTCGCGGGAGGCGAACCGTCTCCGGATCCGCCATTGTCGCCACCACCGCCGCCGCCGAGCACGATCACCGCCCCCACGACCACGGCGGCGATGAGAGCGACGCCGCCGATCACGAGCCCGCGCCGGGAGCCACGCTCGGGACCCTCGACGGGCGGCGCCGGCGTGACGGGCGTCGGCGGGATCGTGGTGGCCGCGTCGGGGGTCGCGGCGGGGAGCGGGTGAGGCTCCGGCTCCGAGTCCGGCTCTGGCTCTGGCTCTGGCTCTGGCGGCGGAGGCTGCGGCTCTGGCTCTGGCTCTGGCGGCGGAGGCTCCGGTTCTGGTTCGGGCTCAGGGGCCGGCGTCTCGGCAGCGGACGTGCCGCCGACGACGGTGACGTACCCGTCGTCGGGCGTCGAGACGGGCGCGCTCGGCTCGGGCGCGGGTGGCTCGGCCGCGGGCGGCTCGGGCGCGGGCGGCTCGGGCGCGGGCGGCTCGGGCGCGGGCGGCTCGGGCGCGGGCGGCTCGGGCGCGGGCGGTTCCGGCCCGGGCGTCGCGAGCCCGACCTCGCGGTCGTGAACCATCGTCACGTACTCGTGGCGCGGCACCTCGCCGAGCGTCGCCTCGTTGCGCCAGAACGGGCCGAGCAGGTCGACGATCGTGGGCTCGAGCTCGCGCCAGGCCTCCTTCGCGCCGGGCGGCCGGGCTGCAGGCTCCTTCTCCAGCAGCCGCGCAACCCACGCGGCAATCCGCGTGTCCTGTCCGGTGAGCGGCGGCGGCGGCTCGCTGACGTGCTTGTACAGCAGCGCCATCGGCGTCCCGCCGCTCACGAACGGCGGACCGCCGCTCAACATCTCGTAGGTGATGATCCCGACCGCGTACAGGTCGGTGTACGGGCCGACCGGCTGCGCCATCGCCTGCTCGGGCGCCATGTAGGTCGGCGTCCCGAGCGCGGCCCCGGTCGCCGATAGCTGCGCGGTCGTCGAGTGGTAGGCCTTGGCGATCCCGAAGTCGGCGATCTTGATCTCGCCCGTGCGGGTGATCAGCAGGTTCTCGGGCTTGAGGTCGCGATGCGCGACGCCGTGCTCCTCCGCGTGCGCGAGCCCGGCGAGCATCCACTGCAGGACGCCGAACACCTGCGCGTCCGACAGCTTGCCGACGAGCGGCCGCAACGACCCGCGCGGCAGGTACTCCATCGCGATGAAGGGCACGCCGTCGTGCTCGAAGAAGTCGAACACGGTGACGATGTTCGGGTGGTTGAACGACGCCGACAGGCGCGATTCGTGGATGAAGCGCTGGACGTGGTTCGGGTCGTCGCTGCGGAGGTCGAGCTGCTTGAGCGCGACCGATCGCTGCAGGGCCGACTGGAACGCCTCGTAGACCGTCGCCATCCCGCCGCGGGCGATAAAGCGCACCACTTCGTACGCACCGATGCGATCTCCGGGTTCCGCCACGGTCTGCGGCCACCCTACGCGGGTCGCACGGCGTCGTCCAGCAGCCGCCGGATGCGCTTGCTCGACGCACCGCCCTTGACCCCGACGCGCCTGGGCGAAGTGCCCCACGCGCAACTCCTCGAGCATCCACGGCACGTCGCGCAGCAGGTCCGGGCGCGCGGCGGCCGTCAACCGCTCGCGATACAGCCGCTCGAGCTCGTGCACGGCGTTCATCCGGTCGCGGTCGACGGCGACGGCGTTCGGCAGGCGCTCGAGCCGCCGCGCGGCAGCACGCAGGTAACGCTCGACATCTCCCAGTCGCGCGGCGCCCGTCGCGGTCACGAAGCCGGGGTAGACGAGCCGCCGGAGCTGCTCGCGGACGTCGGCGCGCGCCGGCTGCAGCGGCACCGCGGTCAGCGGCTGCAGCCGCTGCTCGACCTCGCGCGCGGCGTCGAGGATCCGCACGACCTCGTCGACGATCGTCAGCGTCCGCTCGGCCAGCGAGCCGGCAACGGCGTCGCGCAGGCGCGCGAACCCCGCCTCGTCCCACGCCGGGCCGCCGGCCTCGGTGCTCAGCGCGTCGACGGCGGCCGCGATCGCGTCGCCGAGCACCGGCTGCGTGATCACCAGCCGCGCGGCGTTGTCGAGCCGGCCGATCACGTAGCGGGCGGGGGAGGGGCAGGTGAGCAGCAAGAGCCGGCGGATCCCCGCGGCCATCGCGACCCGCTGGGCGCCCGGTGTCTCGAACGTCCGCACGCCCACGGCGTCGTCCTCGTCGACGAGCGCCGGGTACGCCGTGACCGCGGCGCCGGTACCGGGAAGCGTGACCTCGCGCGGCAGCGTGCCCATCGTCCAGCTCGTCTCGCCGTGCCGTTCGAGCGCGCCCGCGGCGGCGGTCAGCTCCGCGCGCAGACGCGGGCGCACGGCCTCGCGGACGCGCGCGAGATCCTTGCCCACCGCCAGTACGCCGCGCTCGCCGTCCTCGACCTGGAAGCTCACGCGCAGGTGCGGCGGGAGCCGGCCGAGGTCCCACGCCGGCGGCGGGACGCGCACGCCGCGCAGCCGCTCGATCTGCTCGGCCATGTCGTCGAGCAGCGGGCGCCGCCGCGGCCGCAGCGCCGCGAGCACCGCCGCGGCGGTCTCGGGCACCGGCACGAGCGGGCGCCGCAGCTCCTTCGGCAACGAGCGCAGCAGCGTCGTCACGAGCTCCTCGCGCAGGCCGGGGACGAGCCACTCGAAGCGATCCGGCCGCAGCTGGCCGAGCACGTCCAGGGGCACGTGCACGGTCACGCCGTCGTCCTCGGCGCCCGGCTCGAACCGGTAGCTGAGCTCGAGCTCGAGGTCGCCCTGCTTCCACGTCTCCGGCCAGTCGCGCGGGTCGTCGGGCGTCCCGCGCAGCAGCAGCTCGCGCGGGAACGTCAAGAGCCCGGGCTCGTCGCGGCGGGCGTCGCGCCACCAGCGGTCGAAGTGCGCGGCCGACACGATGTCGTCGGGGATCCGCGCCGCGTAGAAGCCGTACAGCGCCGCGTCGTCGACGAGGATGTCGCGCCGCCGCGCACGGTCCTCCAGCGCCTCGACCTCCTCCACGAGGCGCTGGTTCTCGGCCAGGAACTCGTGCCGAGACTTCCAGTCGCCCTCGATCAGCGCGCGGCGGATGAACAGCTCGCGCGACAGCGCCGGGTCGATCCGGCCGTACTGGACCGTGCGGTCGGTCACGATCGGGAGCCCGAACAGCGTTACGCGCTCGGTCGCCACCACCGACCCGCGCGAGCTCGACCAGCGCGGCTCCGAGTACGTGCGCCGCAGGAGATGGCCGGCCAGCGGCTCGATCCACTGTGGGTCGAGCCGCGCGACCGTCCGCCCCCACAGCCGCGACGTCTCGACCAGCTCGGCCGCCATCACCCAGTCGGGGTTCTTCCGGGACAGCGTCGAGCCGGGGAAGATCGCGAACCGCGCCCCACGCGCCCCGACGTACTCGCGCTCGTCGCGCAGCCCGATGTGGGACAGCAGCCCGGACAGCACGGCGACGTGGATGTCGCGCGGCTCGGCCGGCGTGCGGTTGAACGTGACGCCGACGCCCTTGGCGGCCTGGCGCAGCTGCTCGACCAGGTCCTGCCATTCGCGGATGCGGAGGTGGTGCAGGTACTCGGCGAGACAGCGCTTGCGGAACTGGTTCGACGAGAGCTCACGGCGCAGCTCGCGCAGGTAGTTCCACAGGTTCAGGTACGCGATGAAGTCCGAGCCCTCGTCGGCGAACCGCGCATGCGATTGGTCGGCCTGCGCCTGCTTGTCCTGCGGCCGCTCGCGCACGTCCTGGATCGACAGCGCGGCGGCGACCACGGTCACCTCGGTCGCGCAGCCGAGCTTGTCGGCCTCGAGCACCATGCGCCCCATCCGCGGGTCGATCGGCAGGTCTGCGAGGCGGCGCCCGGGTTTGGTCAGCTTGCCTACGCGCAACGCGCCGAGCTCCTCCAGCAGGGCGATCCCGTCACGCACCTGGCGGCGGTCGGGCGGGTCCAGGAACGGGAAGTCCTCGACGTCGCCGAGGTTCGCCGCGGCCATCTGCAGGATCACCGACGCCAGGCTCGTCCGCTGGATCTCGGGCTCGGTGAAGCGCGGCCGCGCCTCAAAGTCCTCCTCGTCGTAGAGCCGGATGCAGATGCCGTCGGCGATGCGTCCGCAACGGCCCTTGCGCTGGTCGGCCGACGCCTGCGAGATCGGCTCGATCGGCAGCCGCTGGACCTTCAGTCGTGCGCTGTAGCGGCTGATCCGCGCCGTTCCGGGATCGACGACGTAGTGGATGCCGGGAACGGTCAACGATGTCTCGGCGACGTTGGTGGCGAGCACCACGCGCCGTCGCGAATGCGGCTGGAACGCGCGCTGCTGCTCGGCCGCCGACAGCCGCGCGTACAGCGGCAGCACCTCGATGTCGGAACGCAAGCGGCCGCGCAGCACGTCGGCCGTGTCGCGGATCTCGCGTTCGCCGGACAGGAACACGAGCACGTCGCCGGGGCCGATCCGCTGCAGCTCCTCGACCGCGTCGGCGATCGCGTCCTCCTGGTCGCGGTCGCTGTCCTCGACTGGCCGGTAGCGGACCTCGACCGGGTACGTGCGACCGGACACCTCGATCACCGGCGCGCCGCCGAAATGGTCGGCGAACCGTTGCGGGTCGATCGTCGCCGAAGTGATGATCAGCTTCAGGTCCGGCCGCCTGGGCAGGAGCCGGTGGACGTAGCCGAGCAGGAAGTCGATATTGAGGCTGCGCTCGTGCGCCTCGTCCACGATGATCGTGTCGTACCGGCGCAGCCGCCGGTCGCGGCCCGTCTCGGCGAGCAGCAGGCCGTCGGTCATCAGCCGGATGCGCGTGTCCGACCGCGAGCGGTCGTGGAACCGCACCGCGTAACCGACGTCCTCGCCGAGCGGGACCCGCAGCTCCTCGGCGATCCGCGCTGCGACCGTGCGCGCCGCGAGCCGGCGTGGCTGGGTATGCGCGATCTTCTCGCGCCCGAGTTCGAGGCACAGCTTCGGGAGCTGGGTCGTCTTGCCGGATCCGGTCTCGCCGGCCACCACGACGACCTGGTGGTCGCGGATCGCCTCGAGCAGATCGTCCCGCCGGGCGCTGATCGGCAGCTCCGGCGGATACGAGATCGCGGCGGTCACCGCCAGGTGGAGACCCGCTTCATGCCGCCGCCGGCTCGCCGGCGCGCGCGGCGTTCTCCTCGATCGCGTCCAGCATCGTCGGCCAGGCGCCGCGCGGCAGGTCGTGGCCGAGGCCGTCGATCAGCACGAGCCGCGCACCGGGGATCGCCTTCGCGGTGGCGCGGCCGCCCGAAACGGGCACGAGCTTGTCCTTGGTGCCGTGGATCACCACGGTGGGGACGGTGATCGTGCGCAGGAGCCGGGTGCGGTCGCCGGACGCGACGATCGCCGCGAGCTGGCGCGTGCTGCCCGCGAAGTTCACACCGCGGTCGTAGCTGCGCTCGGCGATCTCGCGCAGCTGCTCGTCGTCGCGCGGGAAGTCCGAGGACCCGATCCTGTGGAACAGCTCGACGCCGTGGTTGACGTAGCCGTCGCGGTCGCGCGGTGGCGTCTTCAGCATCGCCGGGTACAGGAGCGGCGACGGCTGCCCACTCCAGCGCGAGCCGGTGTTGGACAGCATCGACGCGAGCGAGAGCACCCGTTCGGGCCGCCGGGCGGCCATCAGCTGGGCGATCATGCCGCCCATCGAGACGCCGACGATGTGCGCGCGCTCGATCCCGAGGTGGTCGAGCAGCGCGAACCCGTCTTCGGCCATGTCGTCGAGCGTGTAGCTCGCCGCCTTCTTGACGCGGAACACGAGCTGGCGCACGGTCGGGACCGGGCCGTGCATCCTCTGCGAGCGCCCGATGTCGCGGTTGTCGAAGCGGATCACGAAGAAGCCGCGGCCCGCGAGCTCCTCGCAGAACTCGTCCGGCCAGCCGACCATCTGGGTCGCGAGACCCATGATCAGCAGGGCGGCGGGGTCGCTCGGGTCGCCGAAGGTCTCGTAACAGAGCTCGACGCCGTTGGCGGTGCACAGTTCCTCGGCCACGACAGAGACGCTAGCGGCTACAGCGCCTTCTCCATCCAGTAATCCGTGTGGCCGTCCTCGACGTGGCTCGAGACAATCGCGTAGCCGGTCTTGCGATAGAGCTCGATCGCCTCCGGCAGCAGCTCGGTCGTGAGCAGGCGGATGCGGGTTTGCCCGGCGTCGCGGGCGATGCCCTCGAGCTCGGTCAGCATGCGGCTGGCGAGACCCTGGCGGCGCGCGTTGCGGGTCACGAACATGCGCTTGATCTCACTCGTGCCGTCATCGAGTGCGCGCAGGCCGCCGCAGGCGACCGGCATGTCGCCGTCGTAGAACACCAGCCATGCGGCGCCCGGGCCGCTGAACGCGTCGGGCGTGGCGAAGATGTGCTCGACCGGCTGGAAGTCGGCACCGGCGCGCTTGCGCACGAGCTCCATGTACTCGCCGAACAGGGCCTGAGCCGCCGGGGCGTCCGGCGGCTCGTGGCGAATGTCGGTCACGGCTGCCTGCGCAGGGCGAGGATCACCATGTCGTCGTCGAGCGACGGGGCCCACGCCTCGGCCTCGCGCTGCAGGAGGTGCACGAGCGCCTCGGGCTCGAGCGTGCGGCCGTGCTCGGCCAGCAGCGGGTCGAGGCGCTCGTCGCCGAACTGGCGGCCTTCGCGGCGCGCCTCGGTCAGTCCGTCGGTGCAGGCGAACACGACATCGCCGGGTTTGAGCGCGGTCACCGCGCTCGTGTAGGCGGCGTCCTCGTCGACGCCGAGCGGGAGCCCCGTGCCGCGCAGGTCGACGCGGCTGCCGTCCGCCGCCAGCAGCACCGGCGGGGTGTGGCCGGCGTTGCACCAGCGGATCGTGTCCGCGTCCAGCACCGCCATCACGACCGGCACGAACGTCGTGCCCGGGAGGCGCCGCCGCAGCAGCGCGTTGGTCTGCTCGATCACCTCTGCGGGGTCGGTCGCGTCCCACGTGCGCGCCTCGACGAAGAAGCGGACCATCGCGCTGATCGCCGCGACCTCGATTCCCTTGCCGCTGACGTCGCCGACCAGCAGCGCGACCGAGCCGCTCGGCATTCGCCACAGTCCGAACAGGTCGCCGCCGCCCGCCGCGTGCCCCGACGGCGCGTAGACGAGGCCGGCGTCGAAGCCCTCGAGCTCGGGCAGCGGGCCGGGGATGAACCCCTGCGTCAGCGCCAGAGCGACGCGCCGCTCGCGCTGGAAGTCGAGCGCGTTGGCGATCATCCCCGCCGCAAATCGCCCGAACGAGACCATCCGTGCCAGCAGCGCGTCGTCGCACACACGGTGCTCGTCGCCGACCGTGAGCACCCCGAATACGCGCGGGCCGATCGACAGCGGGACGTGCGCGAACGACCGGAAGCCCTCCTCCTCGACGACCCAGGCGAGGAACTGACTGCGGTCGGCGTCGCGGCTCACGTACGGCTCGCCGGTCGCGGCGACACGGCCGATCATGCCCTCGCCGACCACGAAGCGCTCGCGGCGCATCCGCTCCGACACGCCCTGTGCGTGGACGACGTGCAGGTCGCGGCTCGCCGGCTCCTGGCGGGTGAGCATCACCTTCGTCATGCCGCTCACGGTGGCCGCCTGCGCGACGATCGCGCGGTAGACGTCGTCGAGCTCGAGCGAGCGGCCGATCTCCCGAACCGCCTGGTTGAGCAGGAGCTCGTCGTGGCTGCGCAGCTCCTCGCGGTGCAGCAGCTCGGAGCGGTCGAGCGCGATCCCGGCCAGGCTGGCGAATACCTCGGCGCCGCGCAGGTCGTCGTCGGTGAAGGCGCTCGAGGACATCGCGAGCACGCCCAAGATGCGGCCGTCGGGCGCCTGCACCGGGACCGACAGCAGCGAGGACGTGACGTACCACTCCCACGTGTGGCGGGCCTGCTCGGGCGGCAGCTCCTCGTCGAGGCGGCGGCGCAGGCGCGGGGCGCCCGGCCACTCCTCGATCCCTGAGACGAGCAACGGCGCCTGCCGCTCGATCGCCGCCTCGGTGATGCCCGGGCGTTCCGGGTCGTACGGGCGGCTGAGGACGGCCCCGAACGCGTCGCCGACCGCCGGCGTCGAGAACCAGGCGGCGGCCGGGCGGATGTAGCGCTCCTCCCAGTCGACCATCAGGAACGCGCAGCCCGTCAGGTCGAACGCCCGCCGTAGCTGGGCCACGATCTCCTCCAAGGTCTGGCTCAGCCAGAGGCCCTGCGTGGGTATGTCAGCCGGTGCCTGGATCGTCGTCGTCGGAGATCTGCTCGAGGAGCTCCAGCGCCGCCGCCTGGGCGGGCGTCGCCCCGACCTCGCCGCCTCCGAGGTCCTGGAGCTGCGGGAAGAACGTCGCGTGGATGGCGATCTCCTCGGGACCGGAGTCCTCGAGGACGATCACCGCACGGCCGGGTGCGCCACCGTCCGCGACCGGGGACTCGTCACCCAAAGCGGCACCCGCCGCCGTCAGCACCGCGACCGCGAGCTCGCGCCAGTGCTTGAGCGCGTCCTGGCGCTCGGCAGGGTTCATCTGCGCCAGGTGATGGTGGTTGCGCTCCGCCAGAGCGGCGACCGCCGCTTCCAGCGGCGCCTCGGCGAGCAGGTCGTCAGGTGTGGGCACGTCGCCAGTATTGCGCGGCATTACGCGTCGAGCACCTCACGGACGTACGAGGTGCGTACCGGGCGCGACTGCTTGAGCATCCACGCTCGCTCGGGTGGGGCCGTCCGGTCGAAGGCGAGGACGTCCTTGACGTAGCTGAGCCGGACGGCGTCCGTCTGCAGGAGCATCCAGCGCTCCTGTGCGTGAGGATCCTCCGGCCGATCGACCACGGCCTCGACGTACGAGCGGCGGACCTCGCGCGGCTGCGCGAGCATCCAGCGCTCCTCGCGCTTGCTGGTGCCGAGCGCGGCGGCTTTTGCCACCGCGTTGGGGGCGAGCAGTATCGGTCGCATCGGCGGCTTACTCCAGCATGGATCGCGCGACCGCGCTCCACACGGCGAGCAGCGTGCGCTGGGCGAGCTCGCGGTCGAAGCCGGGATCGTGGCCCAGCGTCTCCATCAGGTACCGGACGTTCATGAGGTTCAGCGCGCGGGCGAGCTCGTAGCACTCTCCGGTGTGTGGGAGGAGGGCTGCCGTCTCGTCGACCCAGCGCGTGACGAACGCGCGCCAGGCGGCCCCGATCTCGGCGTCGTGGCTGGCCGCATCGTCGAGCGCGCGCAGGAAGCGGGCGTGGTCGGCGAACACGTTCACGCCGATGGTCGGCATCGTCTGCATCCACTGCTCGTCCGCCGGCCCGGGCGGGATCTGCTGCTCCAGATCGGCCTCGATGTTGGCGAGGAGCGCGAGCACGACCTGGGGGAGGCCGTCGAAGTGGCGGTAGAAGAGCGTGCGGCTGAGCCCGGCCTCCACCATCACGTCATCGACCGTGAGGTCGCGGAAGTCGGTGTGGGCGAGGAGGCGCTCGGTGGCGCTGACGATCCGATCCTTGGCCTCGGCCCGTCGGGCGCGCGTGAGTTCGCGACGCGAAGTCCCCGGCGGACGTCTGCGAACTGCTCGACGACCTCGCCAACCACGAGCAGTTCACCGATCACTTCCTCGTCGACTGGCACATGACGCGCGAGGACACCCGCGGCTTCGGTGCCGGCGTGCGCCTTCGAGCGACCGTCGGCTCGCACCGCGACGCCGAGATCACGGTTATCGAATCCTCCCCTTCACGAATCGTCGAGACGGGCCGCGGCGGCAAGGACATGCAGTCCCGCACGCGCGGCACCTTCACGCTCGAGCCCTCTGGCGACGGCACCTTTGTGACTTTCACGTTGGAGATGGAGCCGGCCTCGCTCGTCGAGCGCATGCAGGGCCCGGTCGCGCGGGCCTACATGCGCAAGCAGAACGCCAAGGCGATGGAGCGGGTCAAGGCGCTGATGGAGGCGAAGACTCCGGCGGTCTCGTAGCGCGGGCCGAACCCCGGCCGGGTGGGGAGCGAGGGAGCATTTCGTACCACTCGTCCGAGATCGGGCCGTCCGTGTGACGAAATGCTGCCTATAGGGTGCGTTTCGTCGCACGAACGGCACGGCTCGCGGAGCTTGCTACGAAATGCTCCCTCACCGCCTTACCCAGCCGCAGTTTGAAGCGACGCCAGCGCCTCGCGGAGACCATCCGGGATCTCCGCCGGCCGGCGCGAGGCGCGGTCCACGAACACGTGCACGAACCACCCGCCGGCGGCCTCGCAGCCGTCCTCGGCGAACAGACCGATCTCGTACCGCACGCTGGAGCGCCCGAGGTGCGCCACCCGCAATCCGGCGGTGACCATCTCGGGGAACGCGAGCGCGGCCGTGAACGAGCAGTGGGACTCCGCGCACAGGCCGATCACGGAGCCGCCGTGGATGTCCAAGCCGGACCGGATCAGGAACGCGTTGATGACGGTGTCGAAGAAGGCGTAGTACTCGACGTTGTTGACGTGGCCGTAGATGTCGTTGTCGGCCCAGCGCGTCGGGATCGACGAGCGGTGCGGGAAGTCTTCGAGCGTCACGCGGCCACGGTGCGGGCGGCGACGATGCGCGCGAACCCGCCGAACAGCGCCTCGGACAGCGCGCGCTGGCCGGGGAGGTGCTTCGCGTCGGCGGCGCGAGCGTCATCCTCGCCCACGCCGGCCTCCGCGAGCTCGCGGCCGCCCTCGGCGTACCAGCTGTCGAGGCCGGGCTCGTCGACCTCGGGGTGGAACTGGATGCCCCAGGCGGAGGCTCCGAACCGGAACATCTCGCCGCCCGCGCTCACGCGCGCGAGCAGCTCGACGCCGTCTGGCGGCGGCTGGAAGCCGTCCTCGTTCCAGTGCAGCGCCGTCGCCCCGTCCGGCAGGGCGCCCGCGACCGGGTCGCCGGCCGCTGCGGGCAGGACCTCGATCGGCGCCCACTCGACGATCCGGCGCGGCAGCCGCGCCACCGACCCGCCGAGCGCGTGCGCCAGCAGCTGCGCGCCGAGGCAGACTCCGAACACCGGCAGGTCACGATCGACACACGAGCGCAGGAACTCCGCCGAAGCGAGCAGCATCGGGTCGCCGTCGACCCGCGTGACGGACTGATCGCCGCCGAACGCGACGACGCCGTCGATCTCGTCGATCAGCGGGAGCGGCTCGCCGGCCAGCAGGTGGCGGTTGTCCAGAGAGATGCCCGCGTCGACCAGGACGGCCCCGGCGTGGCCGGTGAACACGTCGTTGAGGTAGTGCAGGCAGGCGACGACCGGAGGCATCAGGTCGTCGGAGAGTAGAGAAACGTGAGGTACACCGCCGCGGCTGGGGGACCGCGACGGTGACCTTTAGTCACGTTGCTTCCGACCTTGCGACCGCCGGGGAGGAGAGAGGGAGCAAGCCGGGGTCGGAGCTTAGGAGGCGGTGTAGCCCTTCCTTGGGCCTCGCCTCTATGTGTTGGGGGGAACGAGGGGAATACTCCCAATGGGGGAGGCCCCCCTCGATACGGTCCGCCTGCCAATCGAGGTACGGGAAACCGAACCCCGAGATTTCACGCCGCGGCCACTGCGGAAATCGGAGTGTCGCGTCTATAGGCCTCGACGGCGTCGCGCAGGCAGTCGAGCATCACGGCCAGGGGACCGACCGCTTCACCGCTGTAGACCGCGCCGATGCGCCGGTACGGCGGCCGGCCGCGCAGCGGGCGGACCGCCACGTCCTCGCGCTGGCTCGCCAGCGCCAGGCCCGGCACCAGGGCCACGCCCATGCCGCTCGCCACCAGCCCCTGGATCGCGAAGTAGTCGTCCGACGTGTACGCCACGCGCGGCTCGAAGCCCGCCTGCGCGCACGCGCGCAGCACGATGTTCGAGCCCTGGCAGGTGCCCTGCAGGCCGACGAGCATCCAGTCCTCGTGGATCAGGTCGGTGAGCGCGATCGCGCGCCGGGTCGCCAGCGGATGGTCGACCGGTAGGGCCGCGTAGAGGACATCGTCCATCAGCCGCTCGACGCCGAGCCCGGTCAGGTCCGGGTCGTCCTCGAAGCCGCCCTCCTCGGTGATCACGAGATCGAAGTCGCCGCGCCGCAGAGCGGGCACCGACAGCGGCGGGTCCAACAGCTCGATGTCGACGCGCACACCCGGGCGCAGATGGCGGAACGCGGAGACCGCGAGCGGGACGATCGTCCCGGCGGCGGTCGCGAACGAGGCGATCCGTAGACGCCCGCGCGCGGACGACGCGATCTCCGTCAACTCGGCCTGCGCCTCCGCGAGCTGCGCGAGGATCCGCTCGGTGTGGCGGACGAGCGCCTCGCCCGCGGGCGTGAGCTTGATGCCCTTGGGCTGGCGGTCGAGCAACTTCACGCCCGCCTGCGCCTCCAGCCGCGCGATCTGCTGCGACACGGCCGGCTGCGAGTACGACAGCGCCTCGGCCGCGGCGGAGAACGAGCCACGCAACGCCACCTCGCGCAGAACCTTCAGCAGCCGGAGATCATCCATAAGATGACTTTATCACCTTGATCAGTAACGATCATTTGAGTTTATGGCGACCTCTCGCAACACTTCCTCAACTCGACCGAAGGAGCCCCGAAATGACCGCCCTCGTCCTCCGCCCCGCCACTTCAGCCGACACCACCGAGCTCGAGCGCCTTGCGGCGCTCGACAGTGCGAGGCCCCTCGACGGCGACGTGCTGCTGGCGTTCGCCGGCGGCGAGGTCCGGGCGGCGCTCGACGTCGAGAGCGGTCGCGCCGTCGCCGATCCGTTCTGGCCCAGCGCCGAGCTGGTCGACCTCCTGCGCGCCGCCGCGGGCGACCGTCCGCGCCGCCGCACGCTGCGTCGCATGGTTCGCCCCGCACTCGCGTAGCCCGCCGCGCGGCGGCTACGGTAGTCGCCGATGAGCATCACGGAGGATGCCCCGGCACCGACCCCGGCGGCGCGCCGCTCACACGTTCGACTGCCAGGCTCTGCCCGGAGGGCGTCGCCATGGTGGTGGCTCGTCGCCGGCTCCGCGCTCCTGCTCATCGTCGTCGCCCTCGTCCTCGCCGGATGGTGGGCGGCGACGCGTGAGACGCGCAACGTCCGGTTCCGCGTCCTCGGCACGCTGACCGCCGTCGAGCTCGACCTCGGCGACGCGCCTGTCCAGATCGCCGGCGGCGCCGGCGGCGCCGTGGAGGTCCGGCGCACCGAGCAGATCTCGTTCAACCATCCGCCGAAGATCACTCGCAGCGTGAGCGGCGGTGTGCTGCGGATCACCTCCAGCTGTCCCGACACCGTGCTCGGGAGCTGCCAGGCGGCCTTCCGCGTCGCGGTGCCCGACAACGTGCTGGTCAACGTGCGGACATCGAGCGGCCGGATCGGGATCAGCGGTCTCAACGGCTCCGCGCGGGCCGCGAGCGACTCCGGGCCGATCGCCATCACCGGTTTCTGCGGCTTCACGCTCGTGGCGACGTCAGCCTCCGGCGACGTCCGCGCCGCCGCCGACTGCTCACCCGATCGGATGGAGCTGCGGTCCGGGAGCGGCGACGTGCAAGCGGTGGTGCCGAACGGCCGCTATCGCGTCGACGCCAACAGCGACGCCGGGACCGAGCGCGTGCGCGGGCTCACGGTCGCCGACGATGCCCCGTACACGGTCCAGGCGTTGAGCGGCGGCGGCGACGTCACGGTGGAGAGCTCGCCGTGACCGCGATCCGCTCCACGCCGGACTTCGAGCTGCCCTGGCACCTGCGGGCGTCCGGCCGGACGCTCGTCTACCTACTCCTCGGCATCCCGTACGGGCTCGCCTACCTCGTCGTGATCCTCGGCGGGGCCATCATCGGCGCCGTTCTCAGCCTCGTCTGGATCGGGCTGCCGATCCTCGCGGCCGTGGCGCGGCTCGCCTGGCGGCTCGCGGAGGGCGAGCGCCGCACCGCCAACCGCCTGCTCGACGCTCACCTGCCGCCGGTGCGGCGCCCGCGCGGCACCCGCGGAGACTGGCGCCGCGCGCTCGAGTACACGACTCGCACCGCGTTTTGGCGCGCGCTGGGAATGCTGCTGCTGCGCCTGCCGATCGCCGTCCTCGCGCTCGTGCTCGGCGCGCTGCCGGTGGCGCTCGCGCTCGGGCTGCTCGCGCTCGGCGTCGAAGGGCTCGGCGGGGACAGCGAGCGCTTCGTCGGCCCGTGGGCGCTCGGCATCCCGATCGGGCTCCTGCTCTGTCTGCTCGCGCTGCCGGCGGCGATCGTGGCGATCGCCATCCACGGGGGCATCGGCCGGCTGCTGCGGCGGCTCGCGCAGGCGCTGCTGCGGTCGGAGACCGCGGGGGAGGGGCCGGTGCGCGAGATGCTCGCCGAGCGGCTCGGCGACCGATCGCTGAACATCGCCTACTGGCTGCCGGACCGCGAGATCTTCGTCGACGATCGCGGCCGTCAGGTCACGTTGCCCGGCGCCGGCTCGGGCCGCGCCTGGACCGCAGTCGAACGCGAGGGCATCCGCGTCGCCGCGATCGTGCACGACGCCGAGCTCGACGCGACGCCGGAACTCGTCCACGCCGCCGCGTCGGCCGCCGTGCTGGCGCTCGACAACGAGCGCCTGAAGGCCGACCTGCGGGCGCGCCTGGAGGAGCTGCGCCACTCGCGCCGCCGCATCGTCGAGGCCGGCGACGACGCCCGCCGCCGGATCGAGCGCAACCTGCACGACGGCGCGCAGCAGCAGCTCGTCTCGCTGGCGCTCGACCTCCGCCTCCTGCGCGCCCGGCTCAAGGACAACCCGGCCGCGGCGGAGACCGTCGGAGAGCTGACCGACAAGCTCAACGTCGCGCTCGCCGAGCTGCGCGAGCTGGCCCGCGGCATCCACCCGGCGGTGCTGTCCGATCACGGCCTCGGGCCGGCGATCCACGTGCTGATCGAGCGCGCCTCGATCCCGGTCGAATGCGATCTCGCATTCGACGACCCGCTGTCGCCCGCCGCCGAGGCGGCGGCCTACTTCGTGGTCGCCGAGGGCCTCACGAACGTCGTCAAGTACGCCAACGCGACACGCGCTCGCGTGAGCGTCCGCCGCCACGGGGACCTCCTCGAGGTCGAGGTCGCCGACGACGGCATCGGCGGCGCGCAGATCGACGCCGGCTCGGGCCTGCGCGGCCTGAGCGACCGGCTCGCCGCGCTCGAGGGAGAGCTGATGGTCGACAGCCCGCTCGGCGAGGGCACGCGGCTGGGCGCGCGGATCCCGGCGCGGGGGGAGGAGTAGTTGCGCCGCGCGCTGCTCCTGCTGATCGCGCTCGCCACGCTGGCGGGGTGCGGCAGCACGACGAACCTGTCTGAGCCCGACCTCGTGGTCCGCGGCGACGAGGCCGTCCCCGCGCGGCAGACGCCGGCCGCCACACCAGAGCGCGGGCGCGGGCTGCGCATCGCGTCGGCGCGGATCGCCGTCGTCACCCACGGCCAGGCGTCCGACCCGTTCTGGGCGATCGTGAAGAAGGGCGTCGACGACGCCGCGCGCAAGACCGGCGTCGCGACCTCCTACCGCGCACCCGACACCTACGACATCCAGCGCATGAGCGGCATGATCGACGAGGCGATCAGCGCCCGGCTCGACGGGCTCGTGGTCTCGCTACCCGACGTGGACGCGCTCACGCCGGCGATCAAGCGCGCCGAGCGGGCCGGGATCCCGGTCGTGACGATCAACTCCGGCAGCGACCAGTTCCGCAAGCTCGGCGTGCTCGCCCATGTCGGGCAACCCGAGTTCAAGGCCGGCGTCGGCGCCGGCGAGCGGCTCGCGCGCGCGGGCGTGCGGCACGTGCTGTGCGTCAACCAGGAGGTCGGCAACGCCGGGCTGGAGGAGCGATGTCACGGCATCGAGACGGCGATGAAGCGCGTCGGCGGCACGCTGCGTGAGCTGGGCGTCGACGTCCAGGACGCGACCGGCGCGAGGCGCAAGATCGCCGCCGCGGTCGGTGGCGGCAGCATCGACGGCGTGATGTCGCTCGGGCCGGGCGGCGCCGAGCCGGCGCTCACCGCGCTGAGCGCGAGCGGGCTCGACCGGCGGATCAAGGTCGCCACCTTCGATCTGTCGCCGGAGGTCCTCGCGGCGGTCCGCGACAAGAGGATGCTGTTCGCCGTCGACCAGCAGCCGTACCTGCAGGGCTACCTGCCGGTCATGCTGCTCGCCGAGCGCTCCAGCCATCTGCTGTTCCCGGCCAAGGGCGAGCTGATCCCGACCGGTCCGCAGTTCGTGACGCCGGCCAACGCGGCCCGCGTGATCGACCTCAGTCGCCGCGGATTTCGCTGAACGGCCGTAGCGCGGCCTCGACTGACGGCAGGTCCGGCCCTGTCGCCCGACGCAACGCGCCCGGCCCGGCGAGTGGCGGCTCGCCCGGCGCTCCCAGCAGGCACGCGGTGCCGACCACACGATGGCCGGGTGGGAGCGCGACGTAGGCGTCCGACGCGGCGGGCTCGATCCTCAGCGCGTCGTGGAGTAGCGGCGTGCCTTCGACGGTGGCGCGAAGCTCGCTGTCGAGCCGGCCGGGACCTTCGCCGGCGCGGCCGAGCACGACGATGTCCGTGACCGTCGCGATGCCGGTTGCCGCGAGCTCGATGCGTGTGCGGCGGGTCACGTCCGCGCCCTCGGCGACGATCAGCGGCGGCTCGTCGAGCTGCAGCGCGCCCTCGACGGTCGCGTGCAGTTCCAGGCGTGAGGCGCCCGGGAGCGCGAGCGTCGCGGCGATCGGGACGAGGACGAGCGTGCAGCCCGCGCCGACGTGGAGCCGGATCCGGTCGTGGTCACCGTTCAGCGGACCGGCCTGGACGGGCACGAGGGCGACCCGCACCAGCGGCCCGCGGCTCAGCACTCGCGGGGCGAGGCGCGGACCGGGACGCAGTACCGCGATGCGGCCGTCCTCGACGACGACCTCAGTCCACGTGGTCGTGGTGGTGATCCGGAGCTCCCTCCGCGCTCGAGTGAAGATGCCCGTGCTCTCGGAACGCGGCGAGCTTGCCGCGCGCCCAGTCCGCCACCTCGCGCGCCCCGTCTGGCCCGCGCAGCGACGTCGCCGCGACCGGCAGCGCCTCGCGCCGGTCACGCGACTCGGCCAGCATCTGCTCCACGTCGGATCCGACCAGCTCCGCAAGGTCGGTCTTGTTGATCACCAGGAGGTCGGCGCGCGTGATGCCGGGACCGCCCTTGCGGGGGATGTCGTCGCCGCCCGCGACATCGATCACGAACGCCTGCACGTCGGCGAGCGCGGGGGAGAAGATCGCGGTCAGGTTGTCGCCGCCGCTCTCGACGAACACGAGGTCGAGCGGGCCGGTCGCCTCCTCGAGCTCGGCCACGGCCTCGAGGTTGGCGGCGATGTCGTCGCGGATCGCGGTGTGCGGGCACCCGCCGGTCTGAACGGCGCTGATGCGCTCCTCGGGGAGCACGCCGGTCGCCCGCAGGAAGCGGGCATCCTCGGTCGTGTAGATGTCGTTGGTCACCACGCCGAGGCGGAGATCGCCCAGCTCCCGGCACAGCGCGGCGATCAGGCTGCTCTTGCCCGACCCCACGGGGCCGCCGATTCCCACTCGCAGGGCTCTAGCTGGCAAAGAGACGCTCCTCTCGTTGCTGGTGGACGGGCGCGGCGAGCTCGAGAGCGACCGCCGCGGGCGCTGGCTGCTCGCCGAGCGGCCGGTGATCGGCGGCGATCGCGCGGGCGGCGAGGGCCATCGCCGGCGTCAGCTCAGCGAGCCAGCGCGTGGTGACGGCGGGGTCGAGCGGCAGCAGCTTGAGCGCGGCCGAGGTCACGGTCGCGGCGTCGTCGTAGAGGGAGAGCAGCGCGGTGGCCTCGTCGTCGAGGTCGGTCACGCGCGCGATCTCGCCCAGCGCCACCGGGCGTGGGGTCCGGCGTGGGGTCAGCTCCGGCCAGACCACGGAGGCGGAGCGCAGCAGCTGCGAGCCGAGGCGGTGGGAGACCTCGCGCAGCACCGGGCTCGGACAGCGCGCGGCCCACTCGGCTTCCACGCCGTCCTCGCCGCGCCGGGCGGCCACGGCGACGCGGGCGTCTCCTTCGGCGACGAGCCGCTGGCGCGCGGCGGCGAACGCCGGCACGCCGTCGGCGCGCAACCCGTTGTTGACCGCCTCCTCGAGCCCGAGGGAGTGCGCGTAGCCGCCCGCCGGGAAGCGCGAGTCCGCGAGCAGCAGCATCAGCGCGTCCATATCAGAACAGCGAATACCGCTGGGCGAGCGGCAGCTCGGCCACGGGGGCCGGCTCGATCTCGTCGCCGTCGACCCAGACCCGGAACGTGTCCGGCTCGACCCTGATCTCCGGCAGCGCGTCGTTGAGCGGCATGTCGGTCTTGCGCAGGTCGCGGGTGTCCTGGACAGCGACGGCTGTGGCCTCGAGGCCGAGGTGAGCGACGTCGGCACCCGGCGCGGTGAAGACGAGCGAGCGGCGCGCGGCGAGGCGGCCGCCGCCGGCGTACATCGGCCGCATCAGCACCGGCTCGGGCGTGGGGATCGAGGCGTTGGCGTCGCCCATCGGCGCGTACGCGATCGCGCCGCCCTTGATCACCAGCCGCGGGCGGATCGCGAAGAACGCCGGATCCCACAGCACGAGGTCGGCGAGCTTGCCGACCTCGACGGAGCCGACCTGGTGGTCGATCCCGTGCGCGATCGCCGGGCAGATCGTGTACTTGGCGATGTAGCGCCGCAGCCGCTCGTTACCCTGCGCGCCGAGGCGCGCCTGCATCGCGTGCGCGGTCTGCCAGGTGCGCACGATCGTCTCTCCCACGCGGCCCATCGCCTGCGAGTCGCTGCCGATCATCGAGATCGCGCCGAGATCGTGGAGGACGTCCTCAGCGGCGATCGTCGTGCCGCGGATGCGGCTCTCGGCGAACGCGAGGTCCTCCGGGATCCGCGGGTTGAGGTGGTGGCAGACCATCAGCATGTCGAGATGCTCGTCGACGGTGTTGACGGTGTGCGGGCGCGTCGGGTTGGTCGAGGAGGGAAGGACGTGCGGCTGCCCGGCGACCTCGATGATGTCCGGCGCATGGCCGCCCCCGGCGCCTTCCGTGTGGTACGCGTGGATCGTGCGGCCGCCGATCGCGGCGAGCGTCGACTGCACGTAGCCCGCCTCGTTGAGCGTGTCGGTGTGGATCGCGACCTGGACGCCGCTGGCGTCGGCGATGCGCAGGCAGGCGTCGATCGCCGCCGGCGTCGAGCCCCAGTCCTCATGCAGCTTCAGGCCGCCGCAACCTGCCTGCAGCTGCTCCTCCAGGCCCTTGGCCGACACCGTGTTGCCCTTGCCGAGCAGCAGCACGTTGACCGGCATCGCGTCCATGGCCAGCAGCATCTCGCCGATCGCTCGCGGACTCGGGGTGCAGGTCGTGGCGCGCGTGCCCTCGGCCGGCCCGGTGCCGCCGCCGATCAGCGTCGTCATCCCGGCCGCGACCGCCTCGTCGACGATCTGTGGGCAGATGAAGTGGACATGGCAGTCGATGCCGCCTGCGGTGAGGATCCGCCCCTCGCCGGCGACGATCTCCGTGTTCGGCCCGATCTCCAGCGCCGGGTCGATGCCGTCGGCGACATCGGGGTTGCCGGCCTTGCCGAGCGCGACGATGCGGCCGTCCTTGATCCCCACGTCGCAGCGGACGACACCCCAGTGGTCGAGCACGACGACGTTGGTGATCACGAGGTCGGGCGCGCCCTCGGACGCGGTGCGCGTGCCCTGCAGCATCGACTCGCGGATCGTCTTGCCACCGCCGAACACCGCCTCGTCGCCGCCGACGCAGCGGTCCTCCTCGACCTCGAGGAAGAGGTCGGTGTCCGCGAGGCGGAGCTTGTCGCCCGTGGTCGGGCCGTAGAGGGCGCCGTAGCGATCGCGGCCGATCCGGCTCATGACTTGATCCTCAGGCCGGGCACCTTGCGGGCACCGCCGAGCGCGACGACCTGGACCTCGCGGTCGGCACCGGGCTCGAACCGCACCGAAGTCCCGGCCGGCACGTCGAGGCGGAAGCCCTGCGCCGCGTCGCGGTCGAACTGGAGCGCGTCGTTGACATCGGCGAAGTGGAAGTGCGAGCCGACCTGGATCGGCCGGTCGCCGGTGTTGGCGACGCGGAGCGTGCGCGTCTCGCGCCCTTGGTTGAGCTCGACTTCACCCGGCTGCGTGACGAGCTCGCCCGGGATCATGCGATCGGCTCGTGGAGCGTGACGAGCTTGCGGCCGTCGGGGAACATCGCCTCGACCTGGACTTCGTCGACGAGCTCGGGCACGCCCTCCATTACGTCATCACGGCTCAGCACCCGCCGCCCGGCCTCCATCAGGTCGGCGACCGAGCGCCCGTCGCGAGCCGCCTCGATCACCCAGCAGGAGAGCAATGCCACCGCCTCCGGGTGGTTGAGCTTGACGCCGCGCGCCCGCCGGTCACGCGCCAGCATGCCCGCCACCGCGAGCAGCAGCTTGTCCTGATCGGACGGGCTCAGGCGCATGCGCGCCGAACGCTACTGCAGCGGCCCCGGCTCGGGCATGGAGCGCAGCACCGCGTGATGCACCGGCGGCCGCGTCGTGTACCAGAGCGTGAAGCGCGAGACGATCGCCTGCCCGCCGAGCGCCGCGAGCGCGGTCTCGACACGGACGGCGAGCGACCGCTCGTCGCTGTCCACGATGCGCATGATCTCCTGCATATCCAAATGATCGGCAGGTCAGGTTGGGACTTGTACCGACCGTTTGTCGAGGATCCGGTGGACCGCGCGTCTGGCTGGTCGATCGGGCAGGCGTATGGCGTTGCCGACCCGCGCGGTCATGGCCAGCCGTCTGGTCAGACCGATATGGACACGGGGAAGGTCGCGAGCCAGATCAGTGTGCCGAAGAACAGCGTGTAGCCCAATGCCACGATCGTGACGCGCGAGCGCATGGCGTCGAGCTTGGTGCTGATGCCGGCGAAGAACAGGGCAGACGCGAACAGGACGACGGCGAGGACATAGTTGTCCGAGCGTTGGTTGTCGACCTTCGCCTCGGCCGTCGCCGCCTCCGCCGTCCGCGTGAGCGCCTGCGCCTTGCCCTGAGCGGCGAGGCGGTATTGAGGCATCGCGAACGGAGTGAGCGGCGCGGCCGGGTTCTTCAGCGGCCGGGTGGCCGCCCAGGCGTCGACGGCGGGCTTGAACTCGGCCCGGAACCGCTTGAAGTAGAAGTCACTGAGCGTCGTGTCGTTCGCCGCGTAGGCGCCGGTCCACGCGATGAACGTCGCGACGTCCAGTTGCGTCTGCTGTCCGGCGAGGGTCGACTGCGCCGTGGACTCGACGCGCGCGGCGTTCGCCCGGCTGAAGTTGATCGTCTGCACGCCACTCCAGCGGGCCGACTGGTACGAGCTCCACGCGGTGGCGACGGTGGCGATCGCGAGCAGGATCGTGACGAGCAGCTCGATTCGACGGTCGTGCCGGGCTGAGCGATCTGCGGCGCCATCTGCCGACTGCGCGTCGTCTGGCGCGGGGACCTCAGACATGGGGATTCGGCCGCGACGCGTTCCGACCGAACACCCAACGTTCCAGCGCAAACCCGCGAGGATCCCGCGCGTAGCCGCGACTCATACGGCTGTCTTTCGCCTCGTCCACGAGCGCTCCTGCTTCCCATGGCGACCCTGTGCTGCGACGTTGCGAGAGCGCGAGGACCGGTCGCTACTGCCGATTCACGCCACCGGGGTCATCGTGCCACGGGCGTGGGTCGGTCCGCAGAAGGGAGTAGAGCAAGACGTCTTGGTTACGGCCGTCGTTGAAGAACGCGCCGCGGACCGTTCCCTCCAACGCGAACCCACACTTCTCGGCGATATGACGGGAAGCGGCATTCTCGGGAACGATGGCCAGGTGGATGCGATGCCTCTGCTTTGCGGCGAACAGGTAGTCCACCAGGAGCTGAACGGCCTCCGTCGCATAGCCGCGACCGGCGAAACGGTCCCCATAGAGCTGGTACGAGAGCTCGAACGCGTCCCAGTAGCTGACGGGTTTGAAGAACTCGATGTGGCCGGCGATCTCGCCACCATCCGTGGTGACGATCAGGAGCGTGCCTTCGTCCGGCTGCCAGAACCCGTGCGCGGCGAACTCCCGTCGGAATGCGGGCTCGGAGAGGACGCCGAGGGGAAAGTGAGGACCCCGGTCCACGATGTTCACGTGCGCGGCATACATCGCGTCAACATCGGCGTCGCGTACCGGGCGGAGAAGGATCATCCGTCCTTGCAGCATGGCGGTCCGCGCCGATTATGAAGGTTGGCGACGCGGTGTTTCGCACTGATGCTCAAAGAACCGTGGTCGTGAACGAGTCGCTTGTGAGCGTGCTCGCGGAGTGCGTCGGCGCGGGCGGAACGTAGCGCGCGCTTGCCGGCTTCGGATGTTCGAGCGCCTTCGGCGGCCCGTGCCAGACCCCGACGGCGGAGCGCCTGGCCGGGCAAGGGCTGAAGTTCAGCCGCTTCCACACCACGGCGCTGTGCTCACCGACGCGCGCGGCGCTCCTGTCGGGCCGCAACCACCATACGGTCGGGATGGGCGGGATCACCGAGATCGCGACCTCGGCGCCGGGCTACAACTCGATCCGCCCGAACACGTGTGCGCCGCTGGCGGAGACGCTCAAGCTCAACGGCTACGCGACCGCGCAGTTCGGCAAGTGCCACGAGGTTCCGGTGTGGGAGACGAGCCCGGTCGGTCCGTTCGACTCCTGGCCGAGCGCCGGCGGCGGCTTTGAGTACTTCTACGGATTCATCGGTGGGGAGACCAACCAGTACTACCCGGCGATCTACGAGGGGGCGACGCCGGTCGAGCCCGACCGGACCCCGGAGGAGAGCCGCTTCACCGGCTCCGTCGAGTGGGTGCAGATCGACATCGCCGACGCCGCCGAGGACCTCGATCACCTGATCACGCCCGAGGAGCGACTCAAGATCGCGATGACGAAGCAATGAGAGACTGCTGCCCATGGCATTGATCCAAGAGCTCGACTTCATCGGCATCCCCTCGCGGGATCCGGACCGCGCACGCAGCTTCTACCGCGACGTCCTCGGCATGCGTCCCGACGAGCACGCGCAGTACGAGCAGTGGGCGGGCAGCACGTGCTTCGGCGTCTGGCAGCCCGAGCGGGTCGGGATGGAGTTCATCGCGCAGACCGGCAACCCGCTGCCGCTGCGCGTGGAGGACGTCCATGCGGCGCGCGCGGAGCTGGAGTCCAAGGGCGTGACCTTCTTCGGCGACACGCTCGACACCGGCGTCTGTCACATGGCGATCTTCGCCGACCCCGACGGCAACCAGCTCATGCTGCACCACCGCTACGCGCCGTACCCAGACGCGTAGCGGGCGGTGAGCGTGTTCACCGAGGCCGAGCTGCGCTACCTGGTCGGTGGGCGCCAGCTCGGCCGGCTCGCGACGGTCGGGGTCGACGGCACGCCGCACGTGGTCCCGGTCGCGTGGATCTACAACGCCGCGCGCGACACGATCGACGTCGGCGGGAGCGAGATCGAGCGGACGAAGAAGTTCCGCGACGTCGCCCGGACGGGTCGTGCCGCGATCGTGATCGACGACCTCGAGAGCACGGACCCGTGGCGCCCGCGGGCGGTCGAGGTCCGCGGGCGCGGCGAGGCGATCGCGATGCCGACGCCGATGATCCGCATCCATCCGGAGCGGATCGTCAGCTGGGGACTCGACAGCGCGCGGCGGACCGCCCGCACGGTCACCAGACCCTAGGGAGCAGCCGGGCGGTGTGCGCCTCGTAGCTGCGGTAGGCGTCGCCGAGCACGCGGTTGAGCTCGGCCTCCTCGACGTGGATGCGGCGTACGAACGCCGGCAGCGGCAGCACGAGGCAGGCCAGCAGCGACAGCCAGTCGCCGCCGGCGAGCCCGAACCCGGCAATGATCAGCAGCAGGCCGGTATAGGACGGGTGCCGGACCCATCGATACGGGCCGGTCGACACGACGGCCTGGCCGGCATCCACCTCGACCGTCGTCCGGAACGAGCGGCCGAGCGTCGCGACGGCCCAGATCCGCGTCAAGAGGCCCAGCCACATCACGACGACGCCCGCAACCTGCCACGCGGGCGACGGCGATGGCGAGCCCGCCGCGGCGGCGACCGCGATCGCCGCCCCGATCGAGATCGCGATTAGCACGCGGGTGCCGCGATCGTGGCTGCGGCGACCCTTGCCGCGCGCGGTCTCGCGGACTCGGAGGCTCAGTTCGAGCACGGCCCAGCAGGCGAGCGTGACGTACGTCAGGGTCATCGCACCGGCACTGCGCTGGCTCGCAGCACGGTGACCGCGATCACGACGCAGGCGACGCCGGCGAGCGCGAACGCCAGCCAGTCCTGCTGGGTGTAGATCGGCAGCCAGACGACCGGGCCGGCGGCGTTGCCGGCGAACTTCCACGAGCCGATGAACGACACCGCGCCGCCGCGGTTGGCCGGCGCGGCCTCGACCGTCAGCGTGTTGAGGCCGGTCCACAGGACCGCCGACCCGATGCCGGCGATCGCCCACACGACGGCGAGCAGCCCGACCGTGTCGACGAGCCCGAGCAGCGGCACGATGACCGCGCACGCGAGCGAGCCCGTGATCGTCACCGGGACCTGTCCCAGCCGGTCGATGAACCCGCCGGCCAGCGGGCCGACGACGATCCCGGTGAGGCCGAAGCCGGCGAGGATCAGCCCGCGCCCGGTGGCGCCGACGCCGAAGTGGTCGGCGGCCTGCAGCGCGACCAGGAAGCCGAGCCCGGTGACCGCGAGGTAGCTGAGGAACGCGGCGGCGGCAAGCCACGCGACGCGGCGGTTGAGCGCGGTCCGCAGGCGCGGAGGCGCCACGCCCTCGGCGCGGGCCGCGGCGGCCGGAAGGGGCACGGTGGCGAGCGCGAGGGCGGCGATCGCGGGGCCGACGAACACGAGCCGGAGGTCGGCCTCGCCGGCGATCCCGCCGACCAGCGGCGCGACGACGATCGCCGCCGTCTGCACCGAGGCGAACAAGCCCATCGTGCGGCCGAGCTTCTCCGGCGGGGTGTCGGCGGCAAGCGCGGAGAGCAGCAGCGGCGTCGTGAACGCGTTGGCGGCACCCTGCAGTGCGCGCATGACGAGCAGCACGCCGAAGCCACTCGCGAGCGCCGCGACCAGCGACACCACGGCGTAGGCGATGTAGGCAACGCGGGTCGTCCGCCTCGCGCCCAGGCGCTCGCCGATCGTGCCCGACACGAGCTGCAGCGCCGCGAACGGCACGATGTAGGCGGGGATGACGAGGCTCGCGACCGCGGTCGAGACGCCGAACTCGGTTCGCAGGTCGGGGATCAGAACCGTCAGCACGCCGCCGCCGAACGGGCCGAGGAACCCACCGGCGTACAGCGCGCCGCGCTGCAGGCGCGCTCTCACCTGCCGAAACGCTACTGTCGCCGGGTGAGAAGCCGCATCCTGCTCTGCGCGGCGACCGTGGCCGTCGTGCTGGTCGCTGCCGGCAACGCATCCGCGGCGACCAAGTGGCTGTGCGGCCCGGGCGTCGCGAACGATCCCTGCCGCCCGAGCCTGAGCACCACGCTGTACCGCGGCTGGGACACGCGCACGGGCGAGACGACGCCGAAGCGTGCGGGCGACCGCGGCGTCGCCTGCTTCTACGTCTACCCGACGGTCTCCGATCAGCAGACGCGCCTGGCGAACAAGCACGTCGATCCCGAGATCCGCTCGATCGCGCTCTACCAGGCGGCGCGCTTCTCGCAGGTCTGCCGCGTCTTCGCGCCGGTGTACCGGCAGGCGACGGTTCCGGCTCTGCAGGCCGGGAAGACGACGAAGAGCGACTACCTCGCGGCGTACCGCGACGTGGAGAAGGCGTTCGACGCGTTCCTGCGGCGCATCGGCTCCCACCGTGGCTTCGTGCTCATCGGCCACTCGCAGGGGACGTTCCACCTGCAGCGGCTCATCCGCCGGCGCATCGACGACAGGCCCGCGCTGCGCCGCCGGCTGGTGTCGGCCGTCCTGCTCGGCGGCGATGTCACCGTCCGCAAGGGTTCGGACCGCGGCGGCGTGTTCCGGCACGTGCCGACATGCGAGCGCGCCACGCAGCTCGCGTGCGTGATCGCCTTCAGCACGTTCAACGACACGCCGCCGGATCCGTCGATCTTCGGCCGCGGAGGCAGCGGCGTGGACGACTTTCTCGGGCTGCCCCACGGCCATGGTCTCGAGACCGCCTGCACCAACCCCGCCGACCTCCGCCACAACCATTCGGTCAAGCTCACGTCGCTGGTCCCGACCGCGCCGTTCGCGCCGGGGACGCTGATCGCCGCCGGGATCTCGGTGCTCGGTCTCCAGTGGCCGGCCGCGCCGACGACGTTCATCCAGAGCAACGGCGGCTTCACCGGCCGCTGCTCGCACGCCGGCGGCGCGCACGTGCTGCGGATCGCGTCGGCGCCGGGGACGCCGGTCCCGAACGCGTCACCGACAGCGGCGTGGGGCCTGCACCTGGTCGACGCCAACATCGCCCAGGGCGACCTCGTCCGGGTGGTGCGCAGGCAGATCCGCGCGTTCTAGTCGTCCCACTCGGGAGGTTCCCTAGTTCGCCTCGTCGAGCGAGAAGCACATGCTCACGACCGTGCCGCCGCCGGCCTCGGCGGTGATGTCGACCCGTTTGGCGATCCGGCCGACGAGCGGGAGGCCGACCCCGAGCCCGGGGCTGTCCGTGCGCGGCGCCATGCCCAGGCCGCGATCGGCGACCGACAGCAGCAGCCGGTCGTCGGCGTGCTCGGCGGCGACGCGGACTTCGCCCTCTCCGCCGCGGTAGCCGTGGACCACGGCGTTCGTCACGACCTCGGACAGCGCCAGCATGACGTCAGCGAGCGCCCTGGGATCGGCACCGTGAGAGCGCAGGAACTCGCTGATGGCACGGCGCGCGAGCGCCGGTGCGGTGGGGCCGGCCGGGAACGAGGTTGAGAACGAAGCGGCCACTTCAACTCAAGCTCCGTGAGGGTAGCGTTCAGCTGTCGGACAGAAGCGCATCAAGACCTCGTGTGAGGCCGGTTCGTGTGGGCACCGCGCGGGCGGCCAGCAACGTGCCGGCGACGTACGGCGCCGGTGACGAGCCGGCGTCATGGCGGATGGACAGCCGCTCGTCGGGCAGGCCGAAGACGATCTCGGTCGAGACCACGAAGCTCGGCAGCCTGAGCGAGTGGACCTGCGTGCCGGCGATGTCGGCCCCGCGTGCCTCGACCGCGCCGTGCGTGTCCGCGAGCGACCGCTCCTTGGCGGCCTGGCCGAGCGTCTCGGCGAGCTCGCGTGCGGTGCCGCTCGGGGCGTCCGCCTTGCCGGCGCTCGCGTAGTCGATGATCTCCCAGCTCGGCAGGTAGCGGGCCGCGAGCGTCGCGGCCGCCTTCGCCATCGCCGCGGTCAGCGAGAAGTTGCCCGCCGAGACCGCGCCGACACCGCGCTCGCGCGCCGCCGCGTCGATCGCGTCGAAGTCCTCGGCGGTCAGCCCGGACGTGCCGATCACGACCGCCACGCCGCGCTCGATCGCCGCGAGCGCGTTCGCCTTCGCGACGTCGTGGGAGGTGAAGTCGATCATCACGTCGACGCCGTCCAGCGCTTCGACGACGGAGGGGTACACGGGGGCGCCGTGGAGCTCGCTCCCGGCCGCCGAGCGGCTGACCGCGGAGCGCAGGTCGAGGTCGTCCGCAGCGGCGATCGCGTCGGCGATCGCCGCTCCGGTCCAGCCGGTCGCTCCGGCCACGCAGATGCTGAGATTGGGCACGGTCGCGGATGATGCCTCACGTCGCCGGGCCGACGCGACGGCGCTGCGTGAGTGCCAGGCCGCCGGCGGTGAGCACGCTCGCGGCGATGATCGCCGGGATCTCCCAGTCGACGCTCGTGCCGCCGTCGTCGGCCGTCGGCTCGGCCGCCGCCACGTAGTGGACGCCGGCGTGGCCGCCGGGCAGCGTCGCGTGCTTCGCCGCGTCCGACTGGTGCCAGCGCTGGGGGCCGTGAACGTGGGCGTGCGGCGTCCGGAACTGCAGCTGGGGCGGATCGGCGAACGCCTTCGTACCGGGAATCGTGAGGAGGCCGGCGACGACGGCGATCGCCGCACGCCGCGCGCGCCGCCGGGAAGCGCGCGACTGGGTGATGTTGTGGAGGGCGAAGGGGTGCATTGCCGCACTGTCCGCCCCGGCGCTTACAGCCCGACTACACGGCGGTAACAGGCTGGTACGGTCGGATCGCGATCGCGATGACGAAGTACGGAATCCTCGGGCCGATTGTGCTCTCGGACGGCGAGCAGCCGGTCGCGATCGCGCGTCGCCAGCAGGCTCTCCTGGTGTACCTGCTCATGAACGCCAACCGCGCGGTGCCCGCGGAGCGGCTTACCGAGGAGCTGTGGCCTGGCGCGGCTGGGGCAGGTAAGTCGCTCCCGGTCGCGGTCACGCGGCTGCGGAAGGCGCTCGCCGCGGCGGGCGGCGAGCTACAGACCGTCGGCGGCGGTTATCTGCTCGCCGTCGCGCCCGGCGAGCTCGACGCGGCGGTGTTCGAGGAGCTCATCGACCGCGCCCGCACGGCTCCCGGTGCCGCCGGCCAAAGCGAGCTGCTGCGGGAGGCGCTCGCGCTGTGGCGCGGCCCGGCGCTCGCCGAGGTCGCCTACGAAGCGTTCGCCCAGGGTGAGGTGCGGCGGCTCGAAGAGCTGCGGCTCGTCGCGATCGAAGCGCGGATCGCCGCCGACCTCGAACTCGGCCACCATGCCGCGCTCGTGCCCGAGCTCGAGCAACTCGTCGCCTCCGAGCCGACGCGCGAGGGACTGGCCGCGCAGCTGATGCTCGCGCTCTATCGCTGCGGACGCCAGGCCGACGCGCTCGACGCCTACAGGCGCACACGCGCGCACCTGACCGAGGAGCTCGGCCTCGAGCCAGGCCCGGCGCTGAGCGCCTTGCAGTCGCAGATCCTGATTCACGAGCACGATCTCGACCTGGGCATCTCGGCCGTCCGGATCCCATCGCGGCCGGCACATCTCATCGGCCGGGACGCTGACGTCGCCGCGGTGCTCGACCTCGTGAGCCGGGCGCGTCTCGTCACGATCACCGGCGTCGGCGGTGTGGGGAAGACGAGCCTTGCGCTTGAGATCGCACACCGCGTCCAAGCCGTAGGCTTCGCAGAGCTCGCGCCGCTGGCGGGGCCGGAGGGGGTGCCCGACGCCGTCGTGCAGGCAATCGGCGGAGCCGTCGACCCGGCGGCGTCGCCACGCGAGACGTTGCTCCGCCTCATCCCGTCGCGGGATGGGTTGCTCGTGCTCGACAACTTCGAGCACGTGAACGCGTCGGCGCCACTGGTCGCAGAGCTGCTCGAGGCGGCGCCACGGCTCACCCTGCTGGTGACGAGTCGCGCGGCGCTGGCGTTGCGCGGCGAGCAGCGGTATCCGTTGGAGCCGCTGTCGTTGGACGCCGCCGCCGACCTGTTCGTCGAGCGCGCGCGTGCGCGCAATGCCGGCTTCCAATCGACCGAGACCGACGTCGCGGCGATTGCCGAGGTGTGCCGCCGGGTCGCGGCGCTCCCGCTGGCGATCGAGCTCGCGGCCGCTCGCACGAGCGTCTTGTCACCAGGGGAGATCGCGGCACGCCTGGAAGACGGCCTCGGATCAGGCCCAGTGGACGCCCCGCAGCGTCAGCAGACCATGCGGGCGACGCTCGACTGGAGTCACCGCCTACTCGACGACGACGAGGCGGAGGCGTTCGCAAGGGTGTCGGTGTTTGCCGGCGGGTGCACCGTCGCCGCTGCCGAGGAGGTGACCGGGGCGTCGCTCGACACGCTTGACGGACTCGTCGCCAAGAGCATGGTGGTTCGGCGTGTCGGGGCCGACGGGTCGAGCCGCCTCGCGCTGCTCGAACCCGTGCGTGAGTACGCGGCGGGCCGTCTCGTCGACCGCAACGACACCGAGCGCCGACACGCCGATCATTACCTGCGCCTTGCGAGGGAGATCGAGCCCGAGTTGCGCGCCGGCGCGCAGGTCGAGGCCGTGCGACGAATCGACGTAGAGGCGGCCAACATCAGGGCCGCACTCAGCTGGGCGCGAGCCGCCGGCGATGCGGCAGGCGTCCTCGACGCGGCGGTCGCGCTCGAGGAGTGGTGGTTTGAGCGCGGCCTTTGGACTGAGGCGATCGGGTGGCTCGAGTGGGGTCTTGAGAATGGCGCGCACGTCGAGCCGGTCCTTCGTGGAGACGCACTGACGGCGGTCTCGTACATGCTCTGGCCGGTGGACGACGTCGAGCGGAGAATCGCGGCGCTCGACCGCGCACGCGAGCTGTTCGAGCAAGCAGGTGACATTGAGGGCGTCGCGTGGACGTACACCGCGCGCGCCACACTGCTCTGGGAGGCGGGAGACCCCGGTGCCGTCGGCGCCGCCGAAGAGGCGGTCCGGCTGGCGACTGGGCATGACGATCACGTGTACGGGTCAGCGCTACGTGCCCTCGCGGTGAGCACAGACGATGCGGAGCAGTCGCGGCTCGCCGCCGAGCGCTCCGCCCGGCACCTCGAGCGCGCGGGCGATCTCCGCACGCTCAGCCGACTCTGGGAGGAGGTCGCCTACGCCGCGGCGGCGCGCGGGGATATCGACGGCGCGCGCGAGTTGGTGGAGCGGGCGATGGCGATCATCACGCAGCGCGGCGACTGGAACGAGCTCGCAACGGCGCGTGTGCTGCGCGGCATCATCGCGCTCGAGATGGGCGACAACGCAGCCGCGCTGGTACTGCTGCGCGAAGCCATGCGGCGTTACCGCGCCCTCGGAATCCGCACGGGGCTGCCGCAAATCCTCCGCGCCCTCGCAGTCGTCGCCGCCCGGGGAGGCGAAGCGGCGACGGCGGGGCAGCTCGCCGGTGCGAGCCGCGCTCTGGAGCCACCGAACTCCAGGCCCGACCCGCTCGACGTCCGGCTCGAGGCCGCCGCGCGCGAGTCGTGCCCTCGCGACGTCTGGGAGCGGGAGGTCGCCGCCGGCGCGGCGCTACCCGCGGACGTCGCGATCGAGCTCGGGCTTCGACCGTGGGGCGAAACGCCCGCGCCCGACGCGGTACATGACGGCGTTGCGTGGGTACGGACCGAGGTGTGAGGATGGCTGCGTGCTGACAGTCCGCGAGGGCTTCTATGACGAGATGCTGGACGCGGACGGGACGCCGCGTCCGCACGCGCAGACGCTCGTGCACGCGCTCGAGCAGCTCGGCCCCGAGGCGCTGTCCGCTGCCGGCCGCCGGCGTGACGCGATCTTCATGCAGCAGGGGATCACGTTCGACGCCGCGGGTCCTGACGCCGACGGACCGGTGCGCGACCGCCCGTTCCCGCTCGACCTCGTGCCGCGCATCATCCCCGCGGGCGAGTGGAAGACGATCAAGCGCGGCCTGGCGCAGCGCATCCGCGCGCTGAACCTCTTCATCGACGACGTCTACCACGGGCGCGAGATCGTGCACGACGGCAAGGTCCCGTGGGACCTGATTGTGTCCCGCTCCGGCTTCGCCCGCGCCGCGCACGGGATCCGGCCCCCGGGCGGCGTCTACTGCCACGTCTCCGGCTGCGACCTCGTTCGCGACGGCGACGGCTCGTGGAAGGTGCTCGAGGACAACGTCCGCACGCCGAGCGGCATCTCGTACGTGCTCGAGAACCGCGTGGCCATGACGCGGCTGCTGCCCGGGCTGTTCGCCCACTATCGCGTGCGTCCGGTCGACCACTACCCGGCGCTGCTGCGGACGGCGCTCGAGGAGGTCGCGCCGACCGGGGGCGAGGAGGAGGCGACGGTGGTCGTCTGGACGCCGGGCCCGTTCAACTCCGCCTACTTCGAGCATGCGTTCCTGGCGCGGCAGATGGGCGTCGAGCTCGTCGAGGCCTCCGACCTCGTCGTACGAGACGCTGTCTGCCACATCCGCACCACCCGCGGGCTCCAGCGCGTGCACGCGATCTACCGCCGGATCGACGACGACTTCATGGACCCGCTCGAGTTCCGGCCCGACTCGCTGCTCGGCGTGCCGGGCCTGATGCGCGCGTACCGGGCGGGGAGCGTCGCGATCGTCAACGCGGTGGGAACCGGGGTCGCCGACGACAAGGCGATCTATCACTACGTGCCGGAGATGATCCGCTACTACCTGAGCGAGGAGCCGATCCTCGAGAACGTCCCGACCTACCTGATGGCGGACGCCGACCAGCGCGCGTGGGTGCTCGAGCGGCTGGGGGAGATGGTCGTCAAGCCCACGAGCGAGTCGGGCGGCAAGGGCGTGTTCATCGGGCCGTCGGCCAGCGACGAGCAGAGCGCCCGTCAGGCCGACATGATCATGCGCGAGCCGGAGCGCTGGATCGGGCAGGACCTCGTGCGGCTGTCGACGGTCCCGACCGCGACCGCCGATGGCTCGCTCGCGGCCCGCCACGTCGACCTGCGCCCGTTCGCCGTGTTCGGCGACGACATCCGGATCGTGCCCGGCGGGCTCACGCGCGTCGCGCTGCGCGACGGGTCGATGATCGTCAACTCTTCACAGGGCGGCGGGTCGAAGGACACGTGGGTCCTCGACGAGGGCGAACTGCCGGTCGACGATGCCGTCGGGCCGGGGCGCTGGTCGCTGCCGCGGATGCCGGGGCTCAGCCAGGGCGAGTGGACGGGCCAGCAACAGCAACAGCAGCAGTAGCCCGTGCTTGCGCGGATCGCTCACGAGCTGTACTGGATCGGCCGCCAACTGGCGCGGGCCGAGCACACCGCGCGCATGCTCGACGGCGTCTTCCACGCCGACGTGCAGGCGCGGCCGAACGACCCGGCCGGCGTGTTGCTCTCGTGGGACCACCTGCTCACGATCGTCAGCGGCGAGCCGCCAGAGACGCCCGCGTCGCGCGACGCGGTGCTGCGCGCGCTGACGCTCGATCCCGAGGTGCCGGTCTCGGTGCTCAACTGCGTCACGCGGGCGCGCGAGGGCGCCCGTACGGTGCGCGACGTGTTCTCGGCCGAGATGTGGGAGGCGATCAACACGTTCCACCTCGGCCTGCTGCGGCAGGACATGTCGGCCGCGCTGCGCACCGGCCCGTACTCGGTCTACGCCTACGTGCGCGACCGCTGTGGCCTGTTCTGGGGGGTCACCAGCCGCACGATGCTGCGCGACGAGGCGCACGCGTTCCTGCAGGCGGGCGCGGCGATCGAGTCCGGCGACATGGTGCTGCGCATGCTCCGCGTCACGCTCCCGCCCGAGGGTGAGGAGCACGCCCGCGACGGCCAGGCGCTCGCGCTGCTGCAGGCGGTCGGCGGCTTCCAGGCCTACCGCCGCGCGGTGCCCGCGGCGCCGAACGCCGACCCGGTCGCACGCTTCCTGCTGTTCGAGCGCGACTACCCGGACTCGGTGGCGTTCTCGGTCGAGGCGCTGCACGCCGCCCTGACCGCCGCCGACACCAGCTACCGCGGCTCGCCCGCCGTTCTGCGCGTCGGGCGGCTGATGGCCGACCTCGACTTCCGCGCCCGCACGGCCGCCGATGCCGACCGGGCGCTGGCGGAGACGCTCGGCGCGGTCCAGACCGAGCTGGCCCAGGTCGATGCCGACATCTCGCAACGGTACTTTGGAGGCCCTGCCACGCCGGTCGCCCGGCTGGCCACCGCCTGATGCACTTCGCCATCCGCTTCCTCACCGAGTACCGCTACGGCGCGCCCGTCACGGACAACCTGAACTCCCTGCGTGTCAAGCCGGCGACGACGCGTACGCAGCGCGTCGACGACTTCGGCGTCCGCGTCGACCCCGAGTCGCGCCTGCACCAGCACCTGGACTACTTCGGGACGACGGTGATCGAGTTCGGGATCTCGCGACCGCACGACCACCTGTCGATCGACGTCCGCGCGCGCGTCAAGACGGCGCCGTCCGACGATCCACCGGACGCGCCGTGGGCGGACCTCGACGAGGCGCCGTACCGGGTCGAGGCGGGCGAGTTCCTGCTCCCTGACGGCACCGAGCCGGACGACCTGGTGCTCGACGAGCTCGTCGGCCTCTCGCGCGCCGAGACGCCGCTGGCGACCGTGCGCCGGATGGTCGAGCTGATCCCTGACCGCTTCGAGTACCGGCCCGGGGTGACCTACGTGGGCTCGACGGTGGCCGACCTGCTCGACGTCGGCGCCGGCGTGTGCCAGGACTTCGCGCACCTCGCGCTCCTGCTCCTGCGCCGGCACGGGATCGCCGCCCGTTACGTCTCCGGCTACCTGTGGGCGCCGCCCAACGGCGACGAGAGCGTCGACTCGGCGGAGGTCGAGACGCACGCCTGGCTCGAGGCGCTCGTACCCGGCGAGCGCGAGCCGGTGTGGGTGCCCGCGGACCCGACGAACCGGACGCTCGGCGGCGAGTCGCACGTGAAGATCGGCCACGGCCGCAACTACGCCGACGTGCCGCCGGTCAAGGGCGTCTTCCGCGGCGGCGCCGCCGCCGAGCTGTCCGCCTCGGTGAAGATGACGAGGAGCGACCCGTCGCCGGCCCGCGCCTAGACCACGTCCAGGTGGCGGCGCCACCGGGCTGTGAGGAGGAGGCGCGGGAGTTCTACGGCGGGTTGCTGGGACTGGTCGAGGTGGAGAAGCCTGAGCCCTTGCGGGCGCGCGGCGGGGTCTGGTTCGAGCAGCTGCACGTCGGTGTCGAGCAGGACTTCGCGCCGGCTCGCAAGGCGCATCCGGCGCTGCGGGTGGACGATCTCGACGGTCTCGCGGCACGGTTATCGGCGGCGGGCCGCCGCGTGGACTGGGACGCCGCGCTCCCGCGTGTCCGCCGGTTCTACACGGCCGATCCCTGGGGAAACCGCGTGGAGTTCCTCGGCTAGCGGCGGAGCGCTTCCACCAGCATCCGCCCGCCGCGCTGGCGCATAGCGACGGGCTCGCCGGCGGCGCGGGCGAACGCGACGGTGCCGCCGATCGCGGCAACAAGCGCGGCCGCCGCGCCTAGCGCGAGCCCGGCGCGGGGGCCTGCAACCTCGGCGAGCCAACCGACGATCGGGGCCCCGATCGGCGTCGAGCCGAGGAAGACCACGGAGTAGAGCGCCATGACGCGGCCGCGCATCGCGGGCTCGACCGCGAGCTGGAGCAGCGAGTTGACGCCGGCGGCGAACGTGACGCTCACCGCGCCGAGCGGGATCAGGGCCAGCAGCTGCAGCGGCACGTCGGGCGCGGCTGCCACGAGCGTCTCAGCCGCCGCGAACATGAACGCCACGGTCACCAGCAGGCGCGGGCCGACGCGCCCGCGCGCACCCGCCGCCAGCGCGCCGATCACCGAGCCGACGCCCATCGCGACCGCGAGCGCCGTGTACGTCGAGGCAGTGCCGTGCCAGGTGAAGCTCGCCAGGAGCGGCAGGATGACCTGGAAGTTGTAGGAGAACGTCCCGATCACGGCCATCATCGCCAGCGGGATCAGGAGCTCGGGCGAGCGTCCCACGTACCGCCACGCGTGCCGCAGCTGGCCGGGACCGCGCGGGGCGGGCGCGGGCGGGGCGTGCAGCTCGGCGGGGTTCATGAGCCGCAGCGCGATGATCATCGCGCCGAACGACAGCGAGTTGATCAGGAAGCAGGGGCCGACGCCGATGAGCACGATGATGCCGCCGGCGGTCGCCGGGCCGAGGATGCGCGCGGTGTGAACGACGACCGAGTTGAGTGCCACCGCGTTGACGACCTTGTCGGGCCCGACCATCTCCATCACGAAGCTCTGGCGCGCGGGGTTGTCGATCGCGCTCACACAGCCGCGCGTGAACACGAGCGCGTAGACCATCCACAGCTCGACCGATCCGTTGACCGTGAGCAGCCACAGCGTCAGCGCGGGCAGCGCGAGCAGGGTCTGCGTGATCGTCAGCAGGCGCCGCTTGGAAATGCGGTCGGCGAGCAGGCCACCCCAGGCGCCGAACACCAGGATCGGCAGGAACTGCAGCGCGGCGGTGAGGCCGACGCTGACGCCGTTGCCGGTGAGCTGGACCACCAGCCACATCTCGGCGACGTTCTGCATCCAGTTGCCGGTGATCGAGACCACCTGGCCGCTGAAGTACCGGCGGTAGTTCGGAACGCTGAGGGAAGCGAAGGTGCGCTGGAAGCCGGCGCTCACTCCGCCAGCATCCTCTCCAGGACGTCGGCTGCGCGTTCCAGCGCAGCACGGTCCTCGGGACTGAGCCCGTCGAGCCGCTCGGCCAGGAAGGCGGTCTTGCGCGTGCGCTGCTCGGCGAGCAGTGCGGTGGCGTCCGGGGTCACCGACACGAGGCTCGATCGCCGGTCCTGTGGGTCGGGCGTGCGCGCGATCAGGCCCATTTCTTCGAGCCGTGCGATCACCCGCGTTGCGGTCGGGCGCTGGACGCGCTCGCGCGTGGCGAGCTCGCTCGGCGTCAGCGGCCCGTGGCACTCGATCGTCGCCAGCGCGGCGGTCATCGAGGGGGAAAGCCCGGTGCCGCCCTCCTGGCGCAGCCGGCGCGCGGTACGCGCGATGGTCAGGCGCAGGTGGCTGGCGAGATCGGGCCGAGACGTTGTTTGCATCGCTAATTAGTTTAGCGAACTATCTCGTCGAGCGCTCGTGCGCCGCCGGCGAACTGCGACAGGTAGGGAGGTAAGGGAGCCGGCCGCGCCGCAAGGTTGGCAAGTTCCACTCGCTCAGGGCGCATAACTTGCCAACCCTCACGCGGCGGCCGATCCTGCCTCCCTTAGTGCCGCAGTTTGGACGCCCAACAACCCCGACACTTGGGGGATCTTTAGTTTCGCGACGGACCTTGTATGCAAGTATCCAAGGCCATGGAGGCGCTACTTCCCGTAGCCGAGCGCTCACGCCGCGGACCGGCACGAGCTCACGTCTACACGACATTGCGCGACGCGATCGTGTCGGCGCAGCTCGCGCCCGGCCGGCAGATCTCCGAGAACGAGCTCGCCGCGCTGTTGGGCGTCAGCCGCACCCCGATCCGCGAGGCGCTGCAGCGGCTGCGCGAGGAGCGGCTGGTGGCGATCGTGCCGCAGCTCGGCACGTTCGTCACGCACATCAGCGAGGCGGCGGTCTCGGACGCGCAGTTCGTCCGCGAGGCGCTCGAGTGCGCGGCGATCCGCGGCACCGCGCTGCGCGCCCGCGACACCGACCTCGCCGCGCTCGAGGCGATCATCCGCCGCCAGGACGCCGCCCGCGAGGCGAACGACTTCGACCGCTTCTACGCGCTCGACGACGAGCTGCACCACCTGCTTTGCGACCTCAGCGGCCACGACATCGCGTGGGCGCTGAGCCAGCGCGCCAAGGGGCACCTGAACCGCATCCGTCGCCTGAGCATGCCCGAGCCCGGCTACATGATGGAGATGATCGCCGAGCATCGCGCGGTCGTCTCCGCGGTCTCCGAGCACGACCCCGACGAGGCCGAGAACAAGCTTCGACACCACCTGCGCATGGTGCTGTCCACCCTCCCCGCGATCCGGGAGCAGCACCCCGACTACTTCGAGGAGGAGATCGCGTGACGACGATGGAAGCAGGCACCCGGCTGGCGCCGGCCGAGCTGCGCAGCCTTTACGAGCAGATGGTGCTCAGCCGGGTCTTCGAGACCGAGTCCGAGCGCCAGTACAAGGCCGCCAAGATCGGCGGCTACTGCCACCTCAGCTCCGGCCAGGAGGCGACGACCGTCGGTGTCGTCCACGCCATGCAGCCGGAGGACATCCTGGTCACGGGTTATCGATGCCACGGGTTCGCGCTCGCTCGTGGGGTATCCCCCGAGTCCGTGATGGCGGAGCTGTTCGGGCGCGCCGACGGCTGCGCCCACGGTCGCGGCGGCTCGATGCACCTGCTCGACGTCGACAAGGGCTTCTACGGCGGCTGGGGCATCGTCGCCGGCCAGCTCCCCGTGGCGACCGGCCTCGCGCTCGCGCTCGTACGCCGCGGCAAGGAGCAGGCGGTCGTCTGCGAGCTCGGCGACGGCGCGATCAACATGGGCGCCTGGCACGAGTCGCTGAACCTCGCCGCGCTGTGGAACCTGCCGGTCGTCTTCCTCGTCGTCAACAACGGCTACGGGATGGGCACGAGCGTCACGCGCGCGTCGGCCGAGCCCGAGCTCTACCGCCGCGCTTCGGCCTTCCGGATGCACGGCGAGCGCGTCGACGGCGACGACCTCGAGGCCGTCATCGAAGCGTCCGACCGCCTGCTGCGCCGCGCCCGCGAGACGCGCGAGCCGGCCGTGCTCGAGGCCGTCACCTATCGCTACCGCGGCCACTCGGTCGCCGACGCCGGGCTCGCCTACCGCACCAAAGAGGAGATCGTCGCGCGCCAGTCGAACGACCCGATCGCCCGCCTGCGGACGATGCTGCGCGAGCACGGTCTCGGCGACGACGAGCTCGACGCGATCGACCGTGAGGTCGACGAGCGGGTCGCCGCCGCGGTCGCGTTCGCCGACGCGAGCCCCGAGCCCGAGGTAACGGAGCTCGCCCGCAGCGTCTACGCGCCGGGCAGCGGCGGCCAGTTCGCGCGTATGCGCGCCGGCAGCCCGTTCGGCGAGGAGGCGCTCGTCTTCGACGCGGGGCTGGGCGCATGAGCGCGGTCGTGGAGACTGGTGTGGAGCGGATGACCTACCGCGAGGCGCTGCGCCTCGCGATGCGCGAGGAGCTTGCCCGCGACGAGCGCGTGTTCGTGATGGGCGAGGAGGTCGGCGTTTTCGAGGGCTCCTACAAGGTGACCGCCGGCCTGATGGGCGAGTTCGGCCCGGAGCGGATCCGCGACACGCCGATCTCCGAGGAGGGCTTCGTCGGCGCCGCCGTCGGCGCCGCGATGGGCGGCGAGCGCCCGATCGTCGAGATCATGACGATCAACTTCCTGCTCGTCGCGATGGACCAGGTCATCAATCACGCGGCCAAGGTGCGGACCATGTTCGGCGGCGAGGTCGGCTGCCCGATGGTCATCCGCACGCCTAACGGCGCCGGCAACCAGCTGACCGCCCAGCACTCGCAGTCGCTCGAGGCGTGGTTCGCCGGCACGCCCGGCCTGAAGGTCGTCGCGCCCGCCAACCCGGCCGACGCCAAGGGCCTGCTCAAGTCGGCGATCCGCGACGACGACCCGGTGCTGGTGGTCGAGAACCTCCCGATCTACAAGGAGAAGGGCGACGTCCCGCTCGACCCCGAGTTCCTGACCCCGATCGGCCGCGCCGCCGTGCCGCGCGAGGGGTCGGACATCACGATCGTCTCGCACTCGTTCGCGACCGTGCGCGCACTGCACGTCGCTGGGACGCTGGCGAGCGAGCACGGCGTGAACGCCGAGGTCGTCGACCTGCGCTCGCTGCGCCCGCTCGACGTCGACACCGTCGCCGAGTCGGTCGCCAAGACCAACCGCGTCGTCTGCGTCGAGGAGGGCTGGCCGTCCTACGGCGTCACCGCCGAGCTCGCCGCCCGCATCCAGAAGGCGTGCTTCGACTACCTCGACGCGCCGGTCGAGCGCGTCGGCATGGCCGAGGTCCCGCTGCCGTACGCGAAGAACCTCGAGACGGCCGCCCTCCCCGGCGAGGCGCGGGTGCAGGCGGCCGTCCTGAGCACGCTCGGGCTGGCGCCCTAAGCCTGGATCCAGGCTACGTCGCCGGCTCGAGCTGCGCGCGCGGGATCACGCGGTCCATCCAGCGCGGCAGCCACCAGCTGCGGTCGCCGAGGATCACGGCGGGGACGAGCACCATCCGCACCACCGTCGCGTCGATCGCGATGGCGCTCGCCATGCCGATCCCGATCAACTTCAGGAACACCTGATCGGACAGCGCGAATGCGCCGAACACGGCGACCATGATCGCGGCCGCCGCGGTGATCACCCGCGCGGTGCGGCTCAGCCCCTCGGTGACGGCGGAGGCCGTGTCGCGCCCCGCGTCGAACGCCTCGCGGACGCGTGAGAGCAGGAACACCTCGTAGTCCATCGAGAGGCCGAACAGCACGGCGAACATGATCACCGGGATGAACGGCGGCACCGGCGTCGGCGTGTCGATCCCGACGAGACGGCCCGCAAGGCCGCCCTGGGCGACCAGCGAGACGATCCCGTACGCGGTCGCCACCGACAGCAGGTTCATCACACCCGCCTTGAGCGCGATCGCGGTCGCCGTGCTCTGGTCGGTCGCGCCGCCGACGTAGACGTTGGGCGGCAACGAGTCGCGCACCTCGTGCCCGAGCGTCTCGGTGCGCGTGTCCTGGGGCGAGGTGGCCGGCGTCACCGTGATCACCGCGGCGTCACCGGCGCGGTTGAAGGCGGGCGCGCTGACCGCGGCGACACCGGGCACGCGCTGCAGCCGCGCCGGGAGCGCCGCGACGGCGGCACGCTCGCCGGGCGCGACGCGCGCGGCCAGCACGAGCGGCCGGCTCGCACCCGGGCCGAACGCCTGCGCGACGAGGTCGTACGCCGTCCGGGTGGTGGTGCCGTGGGGGTCGTTGCCCTGGTCCGGATACGCGAGCCGGAGTCCCGTGACCGGTGCGGCGAGCACCACGAGCACGGCCAGCGCCGCGGCGGCGGCGCGCCACGGGCGGCGCTGGACGGCGCGGCTCCAGCGCGCGGCGGGGGAGGCCTCCGGGTCGGCCGCCGCACGGCCGGTGAACGGCATCCGCAGCCGGTTCACGCGCTCGCGCGCGAAGCCGAGCAGGGCCGGGAGGAGCGTCAGCGACGCGGCCATCACGACGAGCACGGCGACGATCGCCGACAGCGCGACGCCATAGAGGTAGGGGAGGCCGACGACGAACAGACCGAGCATCGAGATCACGACGGTGCTCCCGGCCACCAGCACGCTGCGCCCCGCGTGGGTGACCGCCTCGACGGTCGCGTCGTGGGCGTCGAGCCCGCGCGCGAGCGCGGTGCGGAAGCGCGTGAGGATCAGAAGGGCGTAGTCGATGGCGACGCCGATCCCGATCATCGCGGCGACCGACTCGGCCCAGTCGGGTGTGTCGACGACGGCCGCCAGCACGCCGACGAGCGCGCCGGAGATGGCAAGCCCGAACAGCGCGGTGGCGATCGGCAGGCCGGAGGCGACGATGCTGCCGAAGGTCAGCAGCAGCACGAGCGCGGCGATCGCGAAGCCGATCGTCTCGGAGGAGACTGCCCCGCGCTGCGCGTTGCCGATCGCCTGGCCGCCGAGCTCGAGCCGCAGGCCGTCGCCGCTGCGCGCGGCCGCCATGTCGATCAGCTCACGGCGGGTCTCCAGCGGCACCGCGCCGGGGGAGACGGTCAGCGGGATGCGGGCGATCGCGATCGTCCCGTCACGCGAGACGTCGGCACGCTCGGCCGGGACGGGGTCACCGATGCCGTCGAGCCGGCCGGCGTCGCGGATGCAGGCGTCGACCCGGGCCTGGACCGCGGGCGCCTCGGCGTTGCGCGCCTGCCACACGGGTGACCCTCCCGGAGTTGCTGGAGCAAGAGTTGATGAAGCAACTGTTGCGTACGGAACCCTGGCACAGGACGGTTGACGTGTCAACCCTTACCTCTACAATCGTCGACCATGCATCCGGATGAACGCTGGCTCGCGTGGTACGTGCAGGCCAAGATGAACGCGCGGCTGACCGAGCGGATCGCTGACGAGATGGAGCGCCGCACGGGGCTCCCCGCCGCGTGGACCGACGTGCTCGCGAACCTGAAGGTGGAGCCGAAGCGGATGAACGAGCTCGCCGACGACCTGATCCTGTCGCGCGGCGGCGCGACGCGGCTGATCGCGCGCATGGAGGCCGCCGGCCTGGTCGAGCGGGAGACCCCGGCCCACGACCGGCGTGCGACGTTCGCGGTGATCACCGACGCGGGGCGCGAAGCCGTCGAGCGGGCGCTCCCGGTGCATCTGGACATCGTCGAGGAGCTGTTCGGCCGCCACCTCGAAGGCGACGACGCGGAGGCGGTCCTCCGGGTCGCCATGCGCGTCTGCGACGCGCATGGCTGGCCGGAGAAGGCTCAGGCGTCGCCCGGGTCGAGCACGCCCTCCTCGAGCCAGGCGTAGCGCCCGCCGAGCACGCCCTGGGCGAGCCCGTAGGCCTCGACGTCGTCGTTGGCGAACAGCGCGCCGAACAGCGACTCGACGCGGCGGCGTGCCTGCTTGCAGAACAGGTCGGCGAGCTCGGTCGCCTCGGCGGCGCGCTGCGGCTGCTCGCGCCGGATCGTGTCCGCATAGACGACCGCCGACGCGATCGCGAACAGCTCGGCGCCGATGTCCACGATGCGGCCGAGCACGGCCTGGCGCTTCTCGAGCTTCGCCTGCCAGCGCCCCATCGCGTAGAACGTCGATCGGGCGAGCCGGCGCGACGAGCGCTCGGCGAAGCGCATGTGCGTCGCGAGCTCGCCGAGCTCCTCGTACGAGCTCGGCTTCAGGCCCTCGCCGACCGCCAGCTTCGGCAGCCACTTCGCGTAGAAAGCGCCCGCCTGCACGGCCGACTGCGCCTTCGTCCTGAGGTCGCCGTCACCCTCGAGCAGCTCGCCGGCGACCTGCAGGTGCTGGTCGACGGCCTCGCGCGCGATCAGCAGGTGCATGATCTCGCTCGAGCCCTCGAAGATCCGGTTGATGCGCATGTCGCGCATCGCCTGCTCGACCCCGACCGGGCGCTCACCGCGAGCGCGCAGCGACTCGGCCGTCTCGTAGCCGCGGCCGCCGCGGACCTGCATCAGCTCGTCGACGACCTGCCAGCCCATCTCGGACGCGTACAGCTTCGCGATCGCCGCCTCGATGCGGATGTCGTTGCGCTTGTCGTCGGCCATCCGGCTCGCGACGTCGAGCATCGCCTCCATGCCGAACGCGGTCGCGGCGATGAACGCGACCTTCTGGGCCACGGCGTCGTGCTTGCCGACCGGCTGGCCCCACTGGACGCGCTCGGTCGACCATTCGCGCGCGACCTTCGTCGCCCACTTGGCGACGCCGACACAGATTGCGGGCAGCGCCAGGCGGCCGGTGTTGAGCGTCGTGAGCGCCACCTTCAGCCCCTGGCCGACGCGCCCGATCACGTTCTCCCCCGGCACGTAGACGTCCTCGAAGGTCGTGACCGAGTTCTCGATCCCGCGCAGCCCCATGAACTGGTTGCGGTGCGTGACCGTCACGCCGTCAGCGTCGTACGGGAGCACGAACGCGGTGATGCCGCCGTCCGGCACCTGCGCCATCACGACGACGATGTCGGCGATCGCGCCGTTGGTCGCCCACAGCTTGGTGCCGTTGAGGCGGTAGCCGTCGCCGTCGGGCGTCGCGGTGGCGCCGAGACGGGCGGGGTCCGAGCCGACGTCGGGCTCGGTGAGCAGGAACGCCGAGATGTGCGTCCGCGACACCAGCGGCAGCCACTTCTGCTTCTGCTCCTCGGTGCCGAACAGGAGCAGCGGCTCGGCGACGCCGATCGACTGGTGAGCCGAGAGGAGCGTGGACAGCGAGCTGTGCCAGGAGCCGGTGAGCGTGAGCGCGCGGTTGTAGTAGACCTGGCTGAGCCCGAGCCCGCCGTACTCCTCCGGCACCTTCATGCCGAGCGCGCCGAGCTCCTTGAGCCCGTCGATGACGGCGTCGGGGATCTTCGCGTCGCGCTCGATCTGGTGCGGGTCGACGCTCTCGACCAGAAACGCGCGCAGCCGCCGCAGGAAGCGCTCTCCCTTGTCGACGGCCGCGGCGTCGAGCCGCGGCTGGGGATGGATGAGGTCCAGCCGCAGCTGACCCAGGAACAGGTCCTTGCCGAAGCTCGGCAGCTTCCACTCGCCCTCACGGGCGGCTTCGGCGACCTCCCGAGCCTGACGTTCGGTGATCTCGGTTGCCATGTCAGTCGTTTGCCCGGCGGTCGATCGTGTCGAAACGCAGTGTGCTCGATCCCTCACCGCGCCCGGGCCCCTTGCGCCGGCCGATCCACACGTGCAGCCGGCCGTCCGGGCCGCGGGCGGACTCGAACCGGCGCACGACGCGCGCGCCCTCCCGCGGGATGTCCTCCTCGTTGATGAGCAGCCGTGTCCGCGGTTCGAGCACGCGCCCGCGCGCTCCACGCGTCCCTCCGGCCGTGGCGACGCGGCCACGCTGGAAGGCGATCGCGCCGCGGTCGCCGATCCGGACCGGCACCAGCGGGACCCAGTTCTCCGGTTTCGCCGTCGACACCACGAACCGCCAGCGATCGCTCGCAGGCGCCGGCGACGGCGCGCCCGGGCCGATGCGGGCGCCAAGGTCGACCGGGCGCCCGGTGCTGCTTTCGATGCGCTGCTCGACGGCCCAGGCGAGGTTCGCCGATTCATCGCGCAGGAACCGCACATCCTCCAACGGTCGCGCCGCGTCGGTCGTCTCGACCGTCGGTGGGATCAGCAGCAGGGGCGCGACGCCACTGCCGGGGCCTGGGTCGCCGCTGATCTCGAAGAAGCGGAACGCGCGGCGCGGCCCGTCGCGCACGGCGGCGGCGGGGATTGTCGTGGAGCGGCCGAAGTCGTCGACGACCACCAGCTCGGAGATCTGGGCCAGCGTCCCGGCCGGGAGGCGGATCGGGATGCCGTACCAGTCGCCGCCGTACAACGTGGCGTAGCCGGCCACCGCCAGCCGGGCGAGGTCCTCGGGCGCGGCGTCGATGCCGCCGAAGTACACGTCGCCGTTCTCGAACTCCCAGAAGCGGGAGGCGGGCATCCCGCGGAAGCGAAGCGGGGCGGGCAGCAGCTCGGCGTCGTGCGTCTTGAGGTTCGGCTCGTCGGCGGCGAGCGGCGGCCCGGCGGACCACGTGAAGTGGTACCAGTCGAGCCGCCCGCCACCGTAGCCGTCGGCGCTCAGCTCGATCGGCTTCGTGGCGCTCGCGGCGCCGACCGCGAACCGGTACTCCATCCGGTTCGGCGCCCACGCACCGGTGCCAGTGGGCTCGCTGAACACACCGAGCGCCTGCGGCAGCCACGCGCGCCCGACCGCGTCGATGCGCGTGCGGATCGCGGCCGGCGCGGCGGCCAACTCGGGCAGCGTCGACAGGCTCGCGGCGGGGGCGAGGGCGGCCGCGACCGCGACGCCGTCGAGACTGAGCCGCGCAAGTAGCTCGAGCCTGCGCCGACCTTCGGGATCGAGGCCGTCGTCCGCCGGCAGCCCGACCGGATGCGCGGTGCGGAGGTCCGTGCGCCACTTGATCGGGATCTGCGCCGCGGCCAGCCCGTTCAGCAGCAGCTGGCCGAGCTCGGCGGCGACGCGAGCGCCGGCTGGGCCGCCGCGCACAGGCTCGCGCTCGACGACGGGCTCGAGCGGAGCGTCGAGCGTGGTCTGGGGGTCGGTCGGGCGCCCGCCGATCCGCAGCCGGTCGAGTGGGAGGTAGCGGCCGCTGATCGACATGAAGAGCGGGTTGGCGGCGTCCTCGCCGCCGAACTCGCCGGTCTGCCACTGGCGGGCGAGCAGCCAGTACGGGTCGGCGATCCGCGCCGCGAGCCCCTCGTCGAGCTCGGGATCGATCGTCGCGGCCTCGATCCGCTGCCAGCTCATGCGAGATCCACCGCGTAGCCCTCGGGCAGGAACAGCCCCGGCAGGTAGTGGCCGAGCGAGACGAGCGTCTCGGTGCCGATCGCGCGGCAGCGCGTCATCGCCAGCGTGTCGCCGAGGATCTCCAGCACCGAGTTGACGTTGAAACCCGGGTCGGGCAGGACGGTCATCAGCAGCACCGCCTGCGGCGGCCGCGCGCTCGGGCTGTCGAAGTGCACGGCGACGCCGGTCATGACGTCGCGCCGCGGCACCGGCTCGGTCCACGCGTCGAACAGCAGGCCTCGCAGTGTCGTCGCCTTGAGCGGAGCCTGCGAGTCGGTGACGGAGACGATGCACGTGCGCGGGCCGGCGGGCTGGGCCACGGCCGCCCACGGCTCGCCGGCCTCGTCCGGCAGCTGCGCCAGTCCGTACACCGCGCGCTGGGTGCCGGCGGCGAGCTCGAGCAACCCGAGGCCCTCGTGCAGGAGCCCGGTCGCAGCGTGCACACGGCCGACCTGCAGGAGCCACGCCGGGATCGCGATCGCCGAGCCGGCGCGTGCGGCGCCGGCCGTGAACGCCTGCGCGAGGCCGGCCGCATCCGGCGCGGTGAAGCGCGGCAGCACCGGGATCGGGATCCGGCTCGCGGCCGCGAGCCGCTCGATGAGGTCGCCGGCGTCCCAGTCCTCGGGCAGGTCGGCCTCGAGGGCGTCCGCGACGGCTTCGGCGCGGCGCGTGAGTGCCCCCACGGCCGCCGCGCGCGCTGCCGGGTCGTCGGCCTCCAGTGCCGCGATCGTGCCGGCGTCGTCGATCGCCACGAGGTCCGCGAGCCGGGTGCGCAGCAGGTCGTCGCCCGCCGCGGCCTGGCGCAGCGCGCGGGCGTACTTGACGGCGGCTCCGCGCCGCGCGTCGAGCTCGGTGACGTCGGCGGTGCTCGCGACCCCGTCGCGCGCCAGGTCGGGCGCGTCGAGCGGCCGCGCGCGCCCGATCGCCTGCCGCAGCGGGCCGAGCGCGGCGAGCACGTCCGGAAGCTCGACTTCGACGCGTTCTACCGATCCGGTTGCCTTGAACCTCCGTGCCCACGCGCCCACCAGGCGTGCGAGCCGGCTGTCCGGGAGCGCGAGCAGCTCGTACGCGGTGAGGCCGAGCGCATTGAGCGGGAACGTCACGTCGCCGCCGGGGGAGAACCTCACCCGGCAGGCGGCCTTCTCGATCCCGGTGACGAGGCGTTCCGCCCACGCGCATACGGCGGGCTCGAGCGTGCCGAGCAGCGACGGGACGGCTGGCGGCTCGTTGCCGAGCAGCGCCGCGACGCGATTCGTCACCAGGTCGCTTTCGCGCTGCACATTCGCGTACGACAGCTCGGGCACCCCGCTGTCGCCGCTGCCCATCGCGGCGGTGGCGGCGGCCGCCTCGGCCAGGTCGCCGGTCAGCACCGAGTGGACCGCCTGCGCGGTCAGCGCGTCGGTGACCGCGTCGAGGTCGACGGAGTTCTCGTGCAGCAGTGCCCGCAGTCGCTTCGCGTCGGCGCCTGCGATTGCCGCGTCGACGGCGGTTCGCACGGGATCGTTCGCCGGCGGGTTGACGACGTCGGCGTACGATTCGGCCAGCGCGAGCCCGTCGACGATCGCCGACGTTGGCGCGGTGCTGCCCTGCCCGGTCAGTACGGCGGCACGGATCGTGTCGATGTAGGTGTCCAGCAGCGCGTCGTGAAGCCGTCGCTCGAACCGCCCCCCGAGCAGCTGCTCGAGGCTCTGCCCGTTGCGGACGCCCTCGAGGATCCAGCCCGCGCGCCGCACGCGGTCGGATGAGAGGTCGACCGCGTAGGCGGCGGCGCCCGCTTCGGTCGAGAACGCGCTCCAGGCGCTGCGCAGCACCGCCGCGGTCGCCGCGTGTGCGAGCGACGGCGCGTGGATGAAGCCCTGGGTGTCCCGCTCCCCGAGGTCCGGCGCGAGGTCCACGACCCAGCCGTAGCCGCCGACCTGGATACCGCCCGGCCTCTTGAGCCGCTTCTGGGCGAGTCGTTCGGCGGCGAGACTGGAGTGCCACGCGTCGAGCCGGTGCGAGAGCAGGCCGAGCGTCTCGGCGGTGAGGCGTTCGAGCTCGCCACGAGGGTCGGCGAGCTCACCGTCGGCGATGTCGGCGATCCGGAGAATCGCCGCCTTGAGATCGGCGACGAAGTCCGCCGGCGGCGCTTCGGCCGAGCGCCGGATCAGTCGGTGCAGCAGCGGGATCGGGACGGCGGGCGGGATCGTGACGACCGGCCCTGGCTCTGGGTCGGCAAGTTGTCGCAGCATCGTCGCGAGCGCCGCGGGGTCGTCGTCGACGACCTTCAGCGTCGGCGCCTGCTCGTCGCTGTCCTCGTACAGCACATACCAGAGGCGCGGGTCGTCGGCGTCCGCGAGCGCGGCCCGCCGCGGCAGGCCCGAGACGGTGAGCCTGAGCTTGGCGCGGTCGGCGTGGCGCTCGAGCGTCGGCGTCAGCACGTCGTCGATCAGGTCCTTCAGCTCAGCGAACGGGCTGTTCGCCTCGTTGCCGGTCCACTCGTTCTCGTAATCGCCCCGTAGAAGGAGGAGGTTGTCGAGCTGGCCGATCACGCCGCTGTCCCCGCGGATCGCGTCCTCCCGGTTGACGTAGTAGTTGCGGGCGAGCGTGCGGTAGTTGTCGTCGACACGGTTGAGGGCCGCGTCGAAGTCGTCGAGTTGGCCCTCCCATTCGTCGCGCAGCGCGTCGAACTCGTCGGTGGCGACGCGCAGGCGCAGCCGCATCGGATGGGGAACGGCTCCGAGCACGGAGGCAACGGTGACCGCCTCGTCGCCGGGGATCTTGCCGGGCGGGACGCCGCCGGGGACGGGCGACAGCGACGGCGCGTCGGCCACCGAGGCGATCCACGTGTTGAAGAGGTCGCTGACCGTCTTCTCGAGCCACGCCCGGCTCGTCGTCGGCGTCCAGAACCCGGCCCCGAACGGCATCGACGTCACCGGGAGCAGCCCGTACGGCTGCTCGCCGATCCGCAGCGCCGGCAGCGCCGCGCCGCCGCGGACGTAGTCGCAGAACCAGTTGCGCAGCCACGCGCGGTCGGCGGTGCGCAGCACAGACCGGTCGTCATAGGCGAGCGGGCTCGACAGCAGGTACTCGACGGTCGCGCCCCACAGCACCTGGTTCATCGTGTGCGCGCGCGAGGCCTCGGCGAGACCGGCGGTGGTCGCGCGGTCGAGCGCGTTCGCCGCGGTCAGGCCGAGCGCGGTCGCGGCGGTGTTTGCCGCGCCCATGCGGTAGAGGAGCGGCGCCGTGGTGAGCGCGGGCCGGCCGCGCGGCAACACGGTGGCGAACTCCGACGCGAACAACGGCTCAAGGTCGGGCGCGTCGGTCGAGACCGCCGACGCCGCCGCGTCCATGTTGTTGGTCGGCGAGCCCTGGGGGACGAACTCGAGCCCCTCGGTGTAGCGGTGCGCGCCCAGGAGCGCGGCGAGCGCGGCCGCGTCGTCGGGCCGGTCACCGACGCCGACGACGATCAGCTCGCTGAAGCCGACGGTGGCGGTGATGTTGTTGAGCGGGATCTTCAGTCCCATGCCGGCGTCGACCGCGGCCTCGAAGTCGACCATCCACTGCAGCCCCTGGCGGCGCAGGAACGCGCGGATGCCGTCGCCCTTCTCGAGCGCCGCGAGGTTCGGCGCCATCGGCAGGTCGGCCGTGACCGGTGCGCTCCACCAGCGGTCGACCTCCTCGTTGTTGACGTACCCGACGGCGAGCCAGCGCTCCGGCAGCAGGCGAGCGAGCGTCGGCCGCGGGGCCGTGCGGGTCGTGACGGCCTGCTTGCTCGGCCGCATCGCCGCTGCGACCCACAGCGCGCGGTACGGGTCGACCTGGTCGGCGAGCCAGCTGCGGGCGTCGGCGAGCAGCGCGTCGTCGCCGTGGGCGGCCGTGACGCGCGACCAGTACTCCTTGCCGATCAGCTGCTCCTGCTCGGTCAGCGTCGGGTCGTGGGCGTCCGCGTGGATCACGTCCGGGTGGATGCGGAGGTGCAGCTCGGTCGGCGGGCTGTGCGGGTCCGGGCGGTGGAAGCGCGTCACGAGCCGCACCGGGAACAGGGCGAGCGGGAGCCCGTCATCGAGGCGGTCGAACAGCTCGGGGCCGGTCATTCGAGCCCGCCGATCAGCTGGGCCGCGGGGATGATGAAGCGGAACGGCTGCTGGAACGTGATCCCGGCCATGTGCGCGCTGTTACGGCCCCACGTGCGCTGCTCGAGCTCGAAGTCGTCGAGCCACGGCGCGTCGCCGAAGCGGATGTGCGTCAGGCTCGCGTAGGCGGCGCGGCGCGCGACGTTCGCCCAGCTGAGGTCGGCCCAGGTGACGCTTGGCGAATGCCCGTAGCTCGCGTCCTCGTCCGGCTCGTCGAGGCCCGCGCGCGGCTGCGTGAACGGCTCCTCGAGGCACACGTACCAGGCTTCGCGGAGCACGACCTCCGGGTCGACCGGGAAGCCGACGACGACCGTGTTGGTGTCGAGCAGGCTGCGGAACGACGGGGCGGTGATGTTGGCGGCGGGGATCGTGCCGTCGTCGAGTACGGGCGGCTCGCCGGCGATCGGGCTGAGCAGCGTGAACGCGACCGACGGGTAGCGGCGGATCAGATCGCCGCGCACCAGCACGACGGTCGCGGTGCCGGCGCCGCCGACGTGGGACGCGAGCGAAGACCCGCTCTTCCACTGGTGGATGTCGGCGGTCAGGTCGCGCGCACCGTCGAGGTTGTCCCAGAAGTGGGCGAACGCGGTGGCGCCCAGCGACTGCGGGAACTCGGCCCACAGCGCCTCCTGCGCCCACTGCTCGTTGGCGCCGACCAGGAACGCCGCGACGAAGTCCTCGTTGGCGGCGAGCAGCCGCACGCGGTTGAGGCCGAAGTCGCCGATGCCGGGCACGGCGAGCTCACGGTCGAGCGCCAGCAGGCTCGGGAAGAGCGGGTCGGGGAAGTCGGGCCCGACGACCACGCGCGTCGGCAGACCGGCGCCGAGCGTCCCGGCCGCGAGGCCGCCGATCCGGTCGAGCAGCCCGGCGCGCACAGACGCGAGCGGGTCGAGCGTGGCGCGCACCAGCCCGGCGAGGCCGCGCACGTCATCGCCCGGCCGTGTCACGACGCGGCTCACGCGCGGCAGCGTCATACCGACGGGCACGCGCCGGCGACGGAGCGCCACGGCCTGCAGCGTGTGGGCGCCGGCCGGCACGAAGTCGCGGCCGAAGGTCGCGCAGCGCTCGACGTCCTCGGGCCGCTGCGCGGCCGGTGCCGAGGCGTCCACGAACGCCTTCGTCACCCGACTCGCCAGGCGCGCCGCCGGCTCGTGCGCGGTGAGGCGCGACAGCGTGCCCGACGGCCGCGTGTGCCGTAGGAACGCGGGCGCCATGAGCCCGTCCGGGACCACCGTCGAGTCGCGGATGCGCCGCGCGACGCTCTTGCCGCGGTCGATGACGAACGGGTGCACGCGCGCCGTGGCGGCGAGCAGCGTGGCGTCGTCGAGCGTGCTGAGGCGGCGCAGGTGGCTGCGGCCGATCTCGGCGGCGAGCCGGCCGCGGTTGAGCGCATCGTTGACCTCGCGCAGCTGCCCTACCTGATCCCAGGCGGCGGCGAGCAGCTCGGTCTCGGCGGCGCGCACCACCGCCGCTCCCAGCCCCGCGGCGGCGCGGCCCGCGGGGCGCAGGTTGACGGTGCGCTGCCAGCCGCTCGCCGGGACCGTGTAGCGCCGCGCCGCCCAGCTGCCGTACAGCGGTGGCGCGACCACCGGGTCATCGCGCTCGGGGACGTAGGGCGAGGCCGTCGTCGCCGCCGCGCGACCGGCGCCGGCGTTGAGCACCGGGGTCAGGCCGCCCTCGAACCAGGTCTTCGCGGTCTTGCCGAGATCGGCGCCCTTTGTCCCCGGGTCCACGAGCGCGCCCTCGGCCTCGAAGTTGGCCTTGCCCGTGAACGTCGCCAGCAGCGCGCCCGCGTCGACGGTGGCGCCGTGCACGCCTATCCGACCGCCTCCGCTGTCGGGCTCCAGCCGCCGGCACAGCGCCTCGAAGTCGCCGGCCTCGGGGCTCGTCGAGAACGTCCACGTGTAGTACAGCGGCAGCTCGACCGGCGCGCTGCCGGCGGCTGTCCACGCGGGCTGCAGGTCGGTGCCACCGGTCGCGAACGCGGGGACGATCGCGGCGCGGTAGCGGTGGCCGGGCTGCAGGCGGCGCGGGCACACCAACCGCGCCACCACCGCGCCCGAGCCGGCCTCGACCTCGGTCCCGACCGCGTCGGCGTCGACGGCCGATGCCACGTGCGCCCACGCGTACGAGTCCTCCAGCGGCGGCAGCTCGGTCGCCGCGAGCTTCGCGTCCACCACCAGCACGGGGCACGGCGCCGTGACCGGGTGGGTGACCTCGACGCCGTCGCGCTCCTCGACGACGATCAGCACGATCCACGGCCGCAGCGCGTTCGCGCTGTTCGGGGCCGCCGGCGTCAGCAGCCAAGGCAGCTCGGGCGCGGCGAGCTCCACGTACGGCAGGTAGTTGGGCTCGAAGTCGGTTGTCCCCGGCGTCGGCTCGCAGCGAACGACCTGGCCCGAGGCGAGGCCCGTCACGTCGCCCGGACCGAGCAGGCTCAACGGGCTCTCGGACGACTCCGCGCCGCCGGCGTCGTCGGTCAGCTCGATGAAGGCGGTGAGTTGCGGTCGCAGCGGGAGCGGGCTCGTGAGGTCGTCGCGGTCGGCGATGCCCTGGCCGATGCCGCGGCGCAGCCAGGGCAGGAACAGGGTCCCGGTCATGCCACCGCCGCCACGTGCGAGGGGACGGCGCGACCGCCGTCCGCGGCCGCCACTGCGGCGGCCTCGAGATAACCGACGGCGTCACCGGCGAGCACAGTCCCGTTGACGTCGTCGACGACGACGTAGCCCGTCGGCGCGAGCGCCAGTGGCTCCATCTCCACCGCCACGCCGCGCACCGCACGCGCCGTCGCCCCGGCAGCGGTGGCGCGGACCGTCGCGGCGGTATCGACGCCGGTCGCGATCACCGAGCCCTTGTACGTGTGCACCGTGTCGGTGTGCGGCTCCCACAGCTTCGTCTCGTGCCCCTCCGGCGCGAGGATCTGGTCCTTCGCGCGCTGGGGGATCAAGACGCCCTCGGCGCCGAATGACACGCCGGCGTCCATGCGCTCGTAGTTGGGCGCCGACAGGCGCTGCTCATCGCGCATCACGCTGTACTGGCTGGGCGCGAACCAGTCCTGCTCGACGGCGCTGGTGACGCCCGCCAGCGCCGCACCCGCGGCGTCGCGGATGCCGGAGCCGCTCACCGTGATGCGGCGCTGCTCGGGCGTGCAGTTGCCGTACGCGTCGAGGTCGCGGTTGAGCGGCGCCACCGTCTGGCGCACCACGATGCGCGAGTCGGGCCGCAGCAGCGAGCTCGACTGGTCGTCTCGCAGCACGACGCCCGCCACGACCCCGGTCGGCGTGACGACCGACCACGCGGCGGCGAGGTCGAGCTGCGCGTCCATCAGCCCGAGCACGTCGGCCGACGGCGGCGTCTCGGGCAGCGCGTGGCCGCCGACGGTGAAATCGAACTTGACCTTGATCAGGAAGAACTTGAAGCGCGCGTGGCAGCTCGCGTACCACGGATCCGGGCCTTCGACGTGGACCTCGAGGTCGACGCCCATCAGCTCCTTGTCGCCGGCGCATACGGCGACGCCCGCCGCGAGGTCGGCGACGATCCGGAACGGGTCGAACTCGACGAGCACGTCGAAGTCGAACCAGCCGCTGGCGGTGTAGTCGACAAGGAGGAACTCGACGGTGGCGGTGAGGTGGAAGCCGCCGCCGAACTGGATGCTGTTCGACGTCGCCGCGAAGTACGCGGTGAGCGTGGCGGTGACTGCGGAGCCGAGATCGATGTCGGCGCGCAGCTTCCGCAGGTCCTCGACCGAGGCGGGGACCGTCGAGGGCGGCTGGTAGCCGGGATGGAAGCCGCCGATCGAGAGCAGGAAGAACGGGTCGTTGATGACGCTCACGTACAGCGCCATGTCGCCGCTCAGCTCGATCACGCCGAGCAGCCGAGAGTCGTACAGCGACGCCGTGACCACGACCGTCCCGCCCGGCACATCGATGACGCCGAGCGCGTCCATGCGCAACTCGAGAACCGGCGCGTCCGGGTACGGGAGCAGCGCCTCGATCGAGCCGAGGATCACGACCACGCCCTGCGGCAGCGACAGCACGATCCCGAGCTCGGCGGTGATCAGCGTCGGCGCGCCCCAGCCGATCTCGGCCACCGGCCCGATGACCGTGTTGCCGTCGGCGAGCGGGAAGTAGTCATCGATCCGGGTGAGGATCAGCGACGCATCGCGGACGGGGTCGTCGGGGAACAGCAGCGCGTCGACCGCCCCTTCGCGCAGTCCGGCGGCGAGCGCCTCACCGTCGATCGCGCGGTTGACCGCCAAGATGCCGCCGAGGCCGAGCAGCGTGAAGCCGAACCCGAGCGGCAGCCCTGGGAAGCGCGCCGAGAGGCTCGCAAACAGCGCCCAGCCGTCGCGGTCGCCGGGCAGTCGCGTATCGATCACCGCCATCGCGTCGATGCCGATCGCGAGGAAGTCGAGGCTGACCGCACCGCTGTAGCGCCCGATCGCCGGATCGAGGTCGATCACGCCGCCGCCGTGGACCACCTCGCCGTCGAGCGACAGCCCGATCTTCGATGGCGGCAGGAACGAGAGCGCCGCGTCGAGCGGGCCGAGCGTCCCGTCGTTGTCCGGCGCGTCGGTGAGCGCGAGCTCGAGGCCCAGGCCTCCGGCGGTGACCGCGAACGGCCCGAGAGCGCCCTCGAGGTCGGCGCCGGCGCCGACCACGAGGCCGCCGGCGCTGTCGATCCCGATCGACAGCTCGATCGTGTGCAGCGTGATGAAGCCGAGCACGCGCTCGACCGGGATCACGAGCACGACGCCGACGCCGCCCGCGATCGTGAACCCCGCGGCCGTCGACCAGCGCGCGTCGACATCGAACGGCGCCTCGAGCTGCTCGGCGCCGAGGATCACCCGCGTCAATGGGTCGCCGGCAACGACGATCAGGCGGCCACCGACGATCGCTGCGCGGAGGACCGCCGCCGGGTCGCCGTCGAAGGTCAACGTCAAGCCGGTCTCGATCCGCGCGATCTCCAGCCGCGACGACGTCGGGCTGCCGAACAGCCGCCACGGCTGCGAGGGCTCGCCCGCCAGCGTGACGTCGAGTGAGGCATGCCCTGAGCTGTTCAGCGCGGACGCGCCGCTCGGGGCCACGAGGACGCCCGCCGCCGCGGTGGCGTCAAGCGCGCCGCTGACCGTCGCCTCCCACGGGTCGGGCAGGTCGGCCGCGCCGGTCAGCGTGCCCCATGTCAGGTTCGTCAGCGCGAGCGCGCTGCCGGTCGGCACGATCAGCAGTCCCGCCTCGACGAGTGCGTTGCCGATGAGCCCCGAGGCGACGGGCAGCTCGACGGCGCGTGCGCCCGGCTGCACGCCCCCGATCAGCTCGACGACCTCGGCCGGGGGCACCACGATCCGCGCGGCAAGCCCGGCGGAGCCGGCGAGGTCGGCGATCGTGCCGTTGATCCACTCCCCGTCGAGCGTCGATGCTCCCCAGCCGGCGAACGCGCGCAGCGTGGCGGCCGGGTCAGCCAGTGCGTCGCCGAGCGCGTCGAGCGAGATCCGGCGCGCAGGGTCGGCCTCGTCGATCGCGCCGAGGATCACGAGCAGGCGATACAGAGGCGGCAGCCGGTGCTCGAGGTGGTCGGCGAGCAGCCGCGACGCGAGCGGGCCGGCGATCGTGCGCTTCCAGTAGGTGACCGTGCGCGCGTGCGCAGGCACCCCGAGTGCGGCGAGGTCAAGTGCCATCACCGAGTCGGGGAGGTCGTCGATCGCCTCGACGAGCCGCACGATGACCGCGACGAGCGTCGCCACCGCCTCGAGCTGCTCGGCGTCGCTGCCGTCGAGGTCGTCGATCGCCGCCGCGCCGTCGCTCATCGCTGCCGACACGGCAGCCCCGACCTCGTGCAGCGGGCCGCTCGCGAGCGCTTCGGCGAGCGCCTCGGCGTCGAACGTCAGCTCAGGGTCGAACTCGCGCAGCAGCGCCGACAACCTGACCGGGTCGGAGAACGCGCCGCGGAGCGGCGCCATCGCGTTCGTGACGCCCGCCAGGAGGGAACCGAGCGCGCTCTCCGCCACTGCAGACCTGTCCTACCAGATCTCCAGTCAGTGCGGTGACATTTCTGTAGGCTCGAACGCGAGGCATGAGTCGAGCGGTGGCGCTCAGCAGGATCCAGGAGCTCGGCGTCCGCGGCCGCGACGATCCCGCCCCACAGCCTCTGGTCTGGGCGGGCATGGCGGTCAACGTCGGGGGGCTTCGTGCGCTCCACGAGGCGCTTCACCCGACGCTGCTCCTGCTCGCGCTGGCCGGATACCGCATCGACCAGCTCGTCATCGGGCCGCCGGTTGGCGGCGACATCCTGCTCGTCACGCTGTCGCCGCGCTCCGCGGTCGCGACGTCGTGGGCGGACTACATGGAGAGCGACGTCGCTCCCGCGTGGCCGTCGACGCAGCCGCACTCGGTGCTGATGTGGCTCGAGCCGCGCCCCGGGCTCACCAGCACGATCGTGCCCGTCGACGCGACCGCCGGGCTCGCGCAGTACGTGCGCTCGATCGGTGGCTTCGACTTCCTCATGTACGACGCCGCCGCGCCGGATCTCGCGGGGATCGCCAATCAGGTCACGATCCCGCAGCAGCCCGCGCGGCTGGACCTGGCGACGCGAATCATGAACGCCTGGATGACCACCGACTGGGACGTCGGCACCACGGGGCTGCTGGCGGCGTTCCAGCCCGACCTGTGGACGTTCCCTTCGCTCACCGACGACGAGGACCTCGAGCGAGAGGCGTTCCGGGCGCTCGGCGAGCCGATCGCGGCAGGGGCGCTGCAGAGCGCGGTGGCGCTGCTCGCGTTCCTGATCGACGAGGCGTCGGTGCGGAGCGCGACCGTGCCTCCGAGCGTGCGCGACCGCCTGCGGGCGGCGGCACCCGACGACGCCGAGGACCTCCAGCGGGGATGGAACAACGAGGCTCAAACGTTGTGGGCGCGCGTCCATCCCGATGCGGCGCGCGACCCGTTCCGGGCCGCCGACCATCGCCGGCTGAGCTACTCGGAGCTGGTGTTCGACATGCTCAACGAGTCGCTGATCTCGCTTGCCGGCTTCGCACCGCCCGAGGGCGAGAGTGCGTATGGCGGCCACGACCTGCGGCGCGGGGACAAGGACCCGAGCGCGAACGACACGCGGTTCACGTATGCGGGTCAGGACGGGGTCGCGGACGCGACCGTGCCGCTGCCCGCCTATGTCGACGAGCTACGGAAGGACCTCGAGCAGATCGGCTTCGGTCCGCTCGCCGACGGCGACATCACCGACGACCCGACGACCGCGGCGAACGAGGCCGCCAACGCCGCGACCCTGCGCCGGTCGTTCGGGGCATACCTGGAGTCGGCGGTGCGCGAGTTCCAGATCTACGCGTCCATGGACTTCGTCGCCCGCGTGGCCGCGGCCGGCGAGGTGCCCGTCGTCGCCAACCCGAGCATCGCGACGAACCTGCTCCAGGAGCGCAACGACCAGCGCTACGCAGGTCCGATCTCCGGCGTGCTCAACGCCCAGACGCGGACGCTCGTGAAGATGTGGGTCGAGCGCGACTGGTACTGCCCGACCGTGATCGAGGCCCGCAACCTCTCCGCCGCCGACCTCAAGACGCTGCGCGACCCAAATTCTGCCGCCGACAAGGCGGCGATCGTCACGGCGGTGGCGATCGACCCCGCGCACCAGAACGTCTGGCGCCGGGTCCAGGTGCCGGACGCGTCGCTCACGTTCCTGGCGTGGGACTTCACAAAGCACTTCCCTGCGAGCGCCACGCGCCCGTGGGGCGTGCCGGTGACGGTGTCGACCTATTCCGCGCTCTCCTGGGGCGGCGCGTTCGCGCTTGCGGGGCGCCACACGTGGCCTGAGGCTGAGATCCGGCCGGACACGATCTTCGGCGCCAACCCGAACCCGTCCCAGCGGCCGCAGCAGGCGGCGTTCTGGTCGACCTATCGCGTGATCCGGGCCGTCTCGGAGGTCGAGTGCCAGGGAGTGCTCGACGGCATGAACGCCTACGACTCGGCGATCCTCTCGGGCGGCCCGGTGCATTGGACGCTCGGCCTCGCGAAGCGGGCGAACGGCAGGGGCCTCGGAGCCGGGCCGGCCGACTGCGTGGTCTATCCCGGCGAGCTGTGCCCGGCGCTGTCGATGCTCGCCGCCGAGGACCCGCGCGAGTACTGGGCGTTCTTCGGCGCCTTCGGACTGCAGCCACGGGAGCCGTGGGCCGACCCGCCGGTCGCGACGTTCGCCTCCGGCCAGCGCAAGTACCGCGGCTGGGTGATGTTCCAGGACGAGGCCGGCGCGTTCAACGACAACCGGAAGGTGAACCCGGCGACCGTCGCCGCCGGCGGCGCGCTGGCGGTCAACCATGAGGACTTCCTGCTGATCGAGGTCCTGCACCACTGGCACTGGATCTACCGCTGGCAGATGGCGCCGCGGATGAGCCGCGTGCTGCGCGAGCAGATGTGGGCGCTCGGCCGCGCGCGGCTGCGCGCGCTGGTCACGACGCCGTGGGGCGGGATCGGCGGCGCCCCGGCCGGCTGCGCACTGGGCGACGTCTTCACGTCCGAGATGGCCGTGGCGATCCTCGAGCGCCTCCACGTCTACTCGCCGGAGTCGCTGTTCGGCGTCTCGGACATCGAGGCGGAGTGGCAGGGACAGACGACGGCCAACATCGACTTCTCCGCTCTCAAGCCGGCGTTCGACGCTGCCGCCGCAACCGGCGGCACCGATCCGCAGGCGTGGGGGAACGCCGAGGAGGCCACGCTGGTCCAGTGGCTGATCGACGCCAAGCTCAAGGACGACATCGCCACGCTGATCCAGTGGCCGATCCACAAGTCCTACGTCGGCCGCGGGCACGATTTGTCGCTGCTCCCGATCGCGATGGAGGAGACCCCCGACTTCGAGCCGATCCCCCCGATCTCGGCGACACCGGGTGACGAACACCGCGTGCCCGTCACGGTCACAGACCGCGAGACGGCCCCGGGCAACCTCGTGGTCTCGGTGAAGTCCGTCGCCCCGAACCGGTTCGCGGCGAGCGTCGACGCGCTCGGCGGGACCGATTACGAGCTCGTGATCGAGCCGCCTGCGAACGCCGCCGGCGAGGCGAAGGTCACGCTCACGGCGAGCGACGGCCGCGCCATCACCGAGGTCGAGGTGATGGTCAAGGTGACGGCCGACGGCTCGCTGCCCGCGGGGGCAGCGAAGCCGTACGCCCATCCCGATCCGGTCGGGCTCAGCCGGCTGCGCTGGAGCTTCGCGCTCGACGACAGCGACCTCTTCCAGCAGCCGCCGGACTGAGCTACTTGAGCTCGGTGCGGCGCAGCCTCCACACGCCGATCAGCATCACGGCGCCGAGCCACAGGGCCATCGAGGTGCCGAGCTGCGCCCAGGCGGTGCCGGTCATCCCGCCGTCGACCAGCGGCTGGACCGTCTGGCTCGTGTCCAGCCACTTGGCCGGCTTCTCGATCGCGTGGATGCTCTGGGCGAGGATGCTCCACACGGTGGGGAGGATGTAGTAGAGGACGATCGCCAGGGCCGAGTTCATGAACACGAGGCCGAAGGCGACGCCGCCGAGCAGGCCGAGCGTCTCGAACAGCGCGCCGCGGCCGATCGCGCCGAGACTGAGGCTCCAGCTTCCGCCGGCGACCAGGTTGCCGGCCGCCGCGGTGATCAGACACGCGACGGTCGCGGCGAGCGCGAGCACGATGGCGGCGAGGATCTTGGCGGTGATCACGCGCCCGCGTTCGGGAACCAGGGCGAACGTGGTCAGGCCGGTGCGCTGCGACCACTCGCTGGTCACCAGCAGGATCCCGAGTACCGGCAGCAGGATCGAGACGACCCACAGCGTGCCCTGGAAGAGGCTGAAGAAGTCCTTGTCGGCGTCGTTGCCGGCGATCACGGTGATGGTCACGATCGCGACGGCGACGAGCTCGATCACGAGCAGCAGCCAGAAGCCGGCGCGCGTGTCGGCCATCTTGCGGAGCTCGACGCGCGACAGGCGCGGCAGGCCCGCACGGGGGAAGGTCTGGGTCAGAGCGGTCATGCGACGAGCGCCTCCTCGCGCGTGAGGGACAGGAACAGGCGCTCGAGGCCGCCGGTGTCGGCCGGGCGCAGCTCGAGCAGGACGATGCCGTTGGCGGCGGCGATGCGACCGACGTCCTCGGCCTGCGCCTCGACCAGCAGCGCGCCGTCGGCGCCCGGCGTGGCGGTGAATCCGGCTTCGGCCAGCGCCTCGTGCAGCGCGGTGGTGTCGAGCGCGCGGACGATCACGCCCGCCGCCGACAGCAGATCGTGCTTGGCGCCCTGGGCGACGATCTTGCCGCGGCCGATCACGAGCAGCTGATCGGCGACGGCCTCGACCTCGCCCAGCAGGTGTGAGGACAGCAGGACGGTTCCGGCGCGGTCGGCGAAGTCGCGCAGCAGCCCGCGCATCCAGTAGATGCCCTCGGGATCGAGGCCGTTGGCGGGCTCGTCGAGGATCAGCACGCTCGGGTCGCCGAGCAGCGCGTGGGCGATGCCGAGGCGCTGGCGCATGCCGAGCGAGTACTGCCCGACACGCTTCTTCGCGGCCTGCTTGTCGAGCCCGACGAGATCGAGCAGCTCGCCGACCTTCGAGGGCGCGACGCCGAGCACCTGTGCGGACACGGCGAGGACCTCGCGACCCGTGCGGCCGGAGTGCTGGGCGGACGCGTCGAGCAGGACACCGACGCGGCGCCCGGGGTTGTCGAGATTGCGGTACGGCCGGTCGAGGACCGCAGTGGTGCCGGCGGATGGCGGCGTCAGGCCGCAGATCATCCGCAGGGTGGTGGACTTTCCCGCGCCGTTCGGGCCGAGGAACCCAGTGACTGTCCCCGGCTCGCATACGAACGAGATGTCGTCGACGGCGAGTTGGGAGCCGTAGCGCTTGGTGAGGTGGTCGACGGCGATCATGGGCTTCAGCATCGACGCCGCCGGTGCGACCGTCTATCCGCCGATGGGCGATGCCGCACCGACCAAGGTCGATGCCGATGCCGACCTTGGTCGACTGTTGCTCGCGCCCGTGCGTGCCTAGGCTTGCGGCGTGGACGCGCAGCTCGAATACCCACGACTGCTCCCGTCGGTGCTCGTGCCCGACCGTCGCGGCGGCAAGCGGACGACGCGCGACTGGATCATCGACTGGCTGTGCTTCTTCATCGCGCTGCTCATCGGCGGGTTGGTGTTCGCCGACGCGCACAACCACGGCGATCTGCCGGCCTGGTTCGCGGCCGTCGACGGCCTGTTCGGCATCGGGGCGTGCCTGTCGCTGTGGACGCGCCGGCGGTGGCCGTTCGGCCTCGCGCTGGTGCTCACGCTGCTGAGCATCGTGTTCTCGTCGGTCGGGGGCGCGGCGGCTATTGCGTTGTTCACGGTCACCGTCCACGAGCCGTTCCGCCGTGCGGCGCCGATCGCCGCGCTGGCGGCGGTGCTGCAGCCGATCTACCTGGAGATCTACTCGAGCAGCAGCAGCCCGTACGTCGTGGCGCTCGTGCTCTCGTGGCTGGTCATCGGCGTCGTGCTCACGTGGGGCATGTTCGTCCGCTCCCGACGACAGCTCGTGCTGTCGCTGCGCGACCGGGCCGAGCGGGCCGAGACCGAGCAGCAGCTGCGGGTCGAGCAGGCCCGCGCCGCCGAGCGGGCCCGCATCGCGCGCGAGATGCACGACGTGCTGGCCCACCGGATCTCGCTGCTGTCGCTGCACGCCGGCGCCCTGGAGTTCCGGCCCGATGCGTCGCCGGAGGAGGTCGCGCGCGCGGCCGGCGTGATCCGCACTTCCGCGCACCAGGCGCTGGAGGACCTGCGGGCGGTGATCGGCGTGCTGCGCGAAGCACCCGGGGATGCGCCGGAGCCGCCGCAGCCGACGTTGGCCGACCTCCCGGCGCTGATCGGCGAGTCGCGCGACGCCGGGATGCGCGTGACCTTCTCCTCACCGGATCTGGTCGCGCCGCCGGACAGCCTTGGCCGCAACGCCTACCGGATCGTGCAGGAGGGGCTCACGAACGCCCGCAAGCACGCGCGCGGCTCGGTGGTCGACGTCGTCCTGTCCGGCGCTCCGGACGACGGCCTGGAGATCGAGATCCGCAACCGGCTGCCGGTCGGTGCGGTCGCCGCGTCGGGGATACCGGGCGCCGGCACGGGGATCATCGGGCTGGCCGAGCGGGCCTCGCTGGCGGGAGGGCGGCTCGAGCACGGCCGCACCGAGGCGGGCGACTACCGGCTGTGGGCGTGGCTGCCATGGTCGACGTGATCCGCGTCCTGATCGTCGACGACGACGCGCTGGTCCGCGCCGGGCTGTCGATGATCCTGGCGGGCAGCGACGACGTGCGCGTGGTGGCCGAGGCCGCCGATGGGGCCGAGGTGCCCGCGGCCGTCGCGGCGTCCGCGCCCGACGTCGTGCTGATGGACATCCGGATGCCCGGCGTCGACGGTTTGTCCGCCACCGAGTCCCTGCGCGCTCGCGAGGAGGCGCCGCAGGTGATCGTGCTCACGACGTTCGAGGCCGGCGACGACGTCCTGCGCGCCCTGCGCGCCGGCGCGGCCGGGTTTCTGCTCAAGGACACCCCGCCGCCGGAGATCGTGCGCGCGATCCGGCTCGTCGCGGCAGGCGAGGCGATGCTGTCTCCGACCGTCACCCGCCGCCTGATCTCCCACGTCGCCGATGACGACGGAATGTCCGGGCGCGCCGCCCGCGCCCGCGAGCTGCTCGACCGGCTGACCGACCGCGAGCGCGAGGTCGCCGTCGCGATCGGCCAGGGCAAGTCGAACGCCGAGATCGCCGCTGAGCTGTTCATGAGCGTCGCGACCGTCAAGGCTCACGTGTCCCGGCTCCTGCAGAAGCTCGACCTCGACAACCGGGTCCAGATCGCGCTGCTCGCCCACGACGCTGGGGTGGCCTGATCGTTCGTTCTCGGCGGTGGTCCTTGCCGGCGTGGTCGTGCCGGGCTCACGGTCCGCCGCGCAGGTGATGGCAGCGGTCAATCGCCGCCACGCGAACGCGGCCGTCGATCGCGATGGACCGATGAGTCCGGTGCCGTGGTCGGGTCCTACCGAAACAGTGCTCAACCCACGAGAAGGGAACCGCGACCATGAAGCTGACGACCCAGACGCAGGTCACCGTCGATGGCGTGACGCAGGGAACGGCGGCGCGTCGGGTGAGGACCGCAGGAACGGGTTCGAGCGCGGCGGCTGGGCCCTAGGCGCGGGCGACGCCCAGACCATGAGGTTCATCACCGAGACCTATCAGCGGCGGGTTCCTGTTCGGCCGGCGGACCTACGACCTCTTCGCCTCCTATTGGGGCGCGATGGATCGGGGCAGCCATCCGATCGCTGATGCCTTGAACACGAAGCCCAAGTACCTCGCATCGACCACGGTCACCGATCCGCAATGGGCGGGCACGACGGTCCTCTCCGGTGACCTTGCGGCGGCCATCGGCGAGCTGAAAGCCACGCCGGGGGGTGAGTTGCAGGTGCACGGCAGCGCTGCTCTGATCCGGTCGCTGCTCGACCACGACCTCGTCGACGAGATGCAGCTCATCATCGTCCCCGTGGTCCTCGGCCAGGGCGCGCGGCTGTTCCCCGACGCCGGCCCGGACATCGCGCTTGACCTGGTCGACTCGCGAACCGACTCCAAGGGTGTGACGATCCAGATCTACCGGCCTGCCGGCCGCCCGCAATATCCGGCGTGACATCGCTGCGCACTTCGCTTCCGTCTGGCAGCGCTACGAGCCATGTCGCGCCGGGTAGCGATGCGGGAGCGACTAGCATCGCGCGGCACAGCCGCGTGACCGGCATCGCGGTGATTGTTGCGAGACAGACCTCGACCCAATAGGAGCATCGGATGAGCGCCAACGATCCCTTCTCAGGCCTGCCCGAGGTCCCGAGCTTCACCGTCACGAGCACGACGCTGACCGAAGGCGGGGGAACGCCCGCCGCGCAGATGTCCGGCATCTTCGGCGTTCCCGGCGGCGAGGACGTCTCACCGCAGCTCTCATGGAGCGGCGCCCCCGAGGGCACCAAGAGCTACGCCGTCACGGTCTACGATCCCGACGCCCCGACGCAGTCGGGCTTCTGGCACTGGGCGATCGCCGACATCCCGTCCACGGTGACGGAGTTGCCGGAGGGCGCGGGCGACGACACCGGCTCCGGGCTGCCCGAAGGCACGCTCCAGCTCCGCACCGATGCAGGCACGACGCGCTTCATCGGCGCAGCGCCGCCGGCCGGGCACGGTGAGCACCGCTACTTCTTCGTGATCCACGCCCTCGACGTCGAGAAGATCGGCGTCCCCGAGGACGCCACCCCGGCATTCCTGAACTTCAACTTCCTCAGCCACATCCTCGGCCGCGCGATCCTGACCGTCACCGCGGAGATCACTGGCTAATCATCGTGGCGCCAGCCGCGCCGGCGCGTGTTCCGGACGGCGCAACTGGGCGTCCACGCGCCTGTTGCTTGTCGTCCACAGGGCCCCTCTGCCGGTGGCCCGAAATCACGGCGTGATGCGGGTGGTCTCGTGTGGCCGCCGATCGGTTAGCGTCGTGACGTGAGGCTGCGTCCTGGTGCACGTGTCGCGATCATCGGCGCCGGCCCGAGTGGTTTGAGCGCCGCCAAGCACGCGATCCAGGCTGGTTTCGACGTGACGGTGTTCGAGGCGAGCGAGGGCCTCGGGGGGGCCAGTGGCACGCGACCGCCGCCCACAGCGGCGTATGGCCGGGGGATGCGGACGAACACGAGTCGCGCCATGACCGCGTTCTCGGATTTCGCCGCCCCTGCCGAGTATCCGCTTCATCCGGCCGCCGAGCAGATCCACACCTATCTGCGCACCTACGCGGAGCAGTTCGACATCACCGACCGGGTCCGGCTGCACGCACCCGTCGGCCATGTGTCCGCGATCGGGGAGGTCGACGGCGAGCGGTTCGACGGGGTCGTCGTCGCGTCGGGCCGTTTCCGCAAGCCGCGGTTCGCCTCGCCGACGAGCTCGGCGTCGCGCCCGATCTGCTCGCCCGCCCCGAGCTCACCGAGGCGCTGCTGGTCGGGCCGCTGCTCCCACCCCGCTACCGGCTCGACGGCCCCGGCGCGTCGGGCAACGCCACGGAGTGGTTCACGACACAGCTCGCCGCATCACGCCACGCCCCGCTCGACCAAGCCGACGTCGCGGTGCTCCGTCGCTTCGGGTTCGCTCCGGCCGCCGACATCGTGACGGACTCGGCGCTGGTAGCGCCCACGGAGGTCAGCTGAGCTCCTCGGCGAGTCCGATGATGATGCCCTCAGGGCCACGCAGGAAGCAGAGCCGGTAGATGTCCTTGTGCTGCACGATCTCGCCGACGAGTTCGGCACCGTGGGTGCGCAGGCGGGCGACGACGTCGTCGATGTCGTCGACGGTGAACATGACGCGGCGCATGCCCAGCGTGTTCGTCGGCGCGCTTTCCGGCTCGGCTCTGACCGCCGGCGGGGTATGGAACTTCGTCAGCTCCACCCGTCCGTGGCCGTCCGGGGTCCGCATCATGGCGAGGTCGGCACGGACATCGTTGAGCCCGACGACGCGGTCCACCCAACGCCCCTCATTCGTCGCCTCGCCTTCCAACTCCATGCCGAGCTCGGCGAAGAACGCTTTGGCAGCCTCGAGGTCGTCGACAACGATGAGCACGTTGTCCATCCGCTGAATCGTCATAGGTCTCCGGGTGTCGTCGGCTGCGCCTGTCACGGCCGTTCACCTGGTGAGCGGAGCCCGGTCGGAGCTCTCGACAGCGCCAGGCGCAACCGGAACGCTAGGTCGTTTCCGCTCACGCGGACTTGCCGCCCTCTCGTATCTGGAGCCGGTTCCCGTCGGGGTCCTGGAACTGCGCGACTTGGATCCCTCGGAACTCGATCACGTCTGAGATGAACTCGACGCCGCGCGCCTTCAATTCCTCGAGCGTCGTCTGGATGTCGTCGGTCTCGATCGTGATCGCCGCGGGCGGGCGTCCCATCGCCGGCTCGGCCTGCCCCGGTGTCCCGGGCCAGAGCACCAGCTGAAAGTCGTCGCCCTTGACGCCGACGGTCAGGAACCGCGGCCCGTCGGGTGTCGGGTTCTCAACGCGCTTCTCGAGGCCAAGGACGTTCGTGTAGAAGTCGAGCGCCTTGTCCTGGTCGCTGACGAGCACGCTCGTGTAGAAGACCTTCTCGAGCATTGCTGTGCCTCCGGTTGTCGTGGTCACTACTCCCATGACCGGCGGCGAGCGCGAAACGTGACCGTCGGGAAGATGTGTACGTGCCCGAACGTGATGCGGCGACGAGACAGCCACGCCCAGCGCCGGAGAAGGTCAGTCATCAGATCGAGCGCTGGCTGACCAGCGACGGCGACAAGACGCTGGGCAGCCTGATCGACGTGTTCCAGGAAAAGAGCTTCGCCCTGATCTTCATCCTCCTGCTTGGCGTTCCGGCGCTGCCACTGCCGACCGGCGGCGCCACGCACGTGTTCGAGATAATCGCGATGCTCGTGGCGCTTCAGCTGGTCGCCGGACGCGACAGGATCTGGTTGCCCGAGCGCTGGCGCAAGGTCGAGCTCGGAGCCGGCGGCGGCCGGACGCGATTCATCAACGGGCTGATGAAGACGATCCGCTGGATCGAGCGCTTCTCCCAACGCCGCCTGCGCCTTCTGTTCGACCACCGGGCGACCAACACGGTCTTCGGGGTGCTCGTGATCGCCGGCTCGCTCGGCGCGTTCCTGGCGGCCCCGTTCAGGGGCCTGGACACGCTGCCTTCCGTCGGAGTCGTGCTCCTATCGCTGGGCATCCTGCTGGAGGACTTCGCGGTCGTGGTCGCCGGGCTCATCGTCGGTGGCGCCGGCGTCCTCCTCGAGATCGTCCTGGGCAGGGCCGCGGTCCGCGGCATCGAGAACCTCTTCTAGATCGCGGCCGGCGACGCACACCGATCACGACATCCTGCTCGTCCGCGCCGTCAACTGACCTCGTAGCGCACCGGGACGAAGTTCTGATCGCGCTGCGGTGGCCGGACGTAGGCTCGCTTCTGTCTCGGCGGGAGCTTGACCTTCTTCCGAGGGACCTCCTCGTAATCGATCAGGCTGAGGAGGTGGCTGATGAGGTTCAGGCGCAGCGTGCGCTTGTCGTCGGCCTCGACGACGTACCACGGCGACTCGCGCGTGTCGGTGTAGGCGAACATCTCGTCCTTGGCCTCCGCGAAATCGACCCAGCGGCTGCGTGCCTCGAGATCCATGCCGCTCAGCTTCCACTGCTTCGCCGGGTCGTTCAGCCGCGCTTTGAAGCGGCGCTCCTGCTCTTGATCGCTGACCGACAGCCAGTACTTGACGAGGATGATCCCGGACCGCAGAAGATCGCGTTCGAACTGCGGGCACGTCCGCATGAACTCCTCGTACTCGTCCTGGGTGCAGAAGCCCATGACGTGCTCGACGCCGGCGCGGTTGTACCAACTGCGGTCGAACAGGACCATCTCGCCGGCGGCCGGGAGGTGGGCCACGTACCGCTGGAAGTACCACTGGGTGCGCTCGCGCTCGGTCGGCGTCGTGAGCGCCACGGTTCTCACCACACGCGGGTTGGTCTTCTCCGCGATCCGCTTGATCGTCCCGCCCTTGCCGGCCGTGTCACGACCCTCGAAGAGCACAACAACCTTGAGGCCCTTGTAGATGATCCAATCCTGGAGGCGAACGAGCTCCACCTGCAGCCGCGCGAGCTCCTTCTCGTAGCCGCGCTTGCTGAGGTGCTGCGCCTCGGTGCCGCGGCCGGTGTCGAGCGGCGGCCGAGTCCACGCGGGGTCGTCGGGGGCCATCCCCTCGAACCTAACTCAACGGGGACGAGAACGCGAGGCGGTCCGGCTGTGCCATGGCGCGGTTCCACCGGTCGCGACGGCGCGCTCAGCACCGGACGACCTGCGCTTCGAAGGGGGAACGTGCATCCATCCGCCCATGCACAGATGGCGCTCGACGAGCGCGGCGAAGTCGGGCCGCGTGGCCTCGGTCAGGGGTCGGGCGCGCACAGGCCGAGTCTTATCGCGCGCTCGCGCGCGGGAGCCGGGTCGTACGGCGCTCGGTGCCAGGTCGCGGTGCGGCGGTCGAGGTCGAGCAGCAGCCAGAACGCGCCGGTGGCGGCCTGCTCGTCGAGGCCGCCCCACCAGCCGAGCCGGGTCGGTGCCGGCGCGCCGACCGCGCCCGGGTTGAGCAGCCACTTGCCGCCGGTGAGGTCGAGCGGCTGGCCGACGCGGAGCTTCGCCGGCCGCGCGCCGCGCGGTGTCCGCCGCCACGCCGCGGCGACGTGGGTGTGGGCGACGAGGCCGAGCTCGGCCTTCTGTGCGTGGAGACAGGCCGCGGCGTTCGACGCGCCGACGTACTCGTGCACGGGGTTGCGCGGGCTGCCGTGCCAGCACTGGACCTCGGCGCGACGCCCGGCGGGCTTGCGCGATCGCATCCAGTCGAGCTGGTCGTCGCCGAGGCGCTCGCGCGCGAGTTCGATCGACCGTACGGCCAGGGATCCCGGCTCCCCGAACCGCGTGGGCTCGGCCGACCCAGTCGCGCCATAGTCGTGGTTGCCCATCAGCGCGAGGCGGCAGCGCTCACGCGTGTGGGTGACGACATGCTCGGGATCGGGACCGCCTCCCACCATGTCACCGAGCGACCACAGCTCCTCGGCACCGGACCCCTCGGCCGCGGCGACCGCGGCATCGAACGCCTCGGCGTGCGCATGCGCGTCTCCGAACACGGCTACGAGCACGCGCCGAGTCTAAGGCGGCGTCAGCTCAGCAGCCGTCGCATCGCCAGGTCCAGCACTTCCACACGGTCGCGCGCTCCGTGGTCGGCGGCGATGAAGTGGTTGCCGATCGCCAGCGAGAAGGCGAGCAGGCTGCGGGCCTCGACGTCGCCCTCGTCGGCCGACAGCTCGCCGATCAAAGTGCGGAGGTACGCCATGCGGCGGTTGTCGACGCGGCGCAGGCGCTCGCCGACCGCCTCGTCGCGCCGGGCCCAGTCGCGGACCGCGAGGTCGATCGGCAGCAGCGCGGGGGAGAAGGTCAGCATGCCGGCGCGGCGCACCTTGTCCCTCGCCTCGCCGCCCTCGCGCTCGACGCGCTCCAGCACCTCGTCGGTGCTGCGCCGCTCCCACGTCTCGAGCATCGCGTCGAGCAGCGCCTGCCGGTCGGCGAAGTGCCAGTAGAACCCGCCGCGGGTAACCCCGAGCGTCTTCGCCAGCACGTCGACCCGGACCGCGTCCGGCCCGCCGGCGGCGAGCGCGTTCAGGCCGGCGTCGATCCACTCGCTACGGGGAGTGCGGGTTGCGGCGGGCATGATCCATACAGTACTGTATGGATCGTCATGAATGTCAACCAGATCAAGGTGCCGGCAGCCGCGCGCGCGAGCGGTCTGGGCCAAGGTCGAGCCGGTGCACGTGCCGACCGTGCGCGGCATCCTCGAGGACGCGCATCGCCGGTTGGCCTAGTCGCTAGCGTCCGGCCGGATGGCGAGCGTGGATGTGCGGCAGGCCGGCGCGGACGATGCGCGTGCGCTCGCGGAGCTGCGCGCGCGCTGGAGCGAGGGTGAGGAGCCCGGGTTCGCGCAGCGGATGGCCGACTGGCTCGAAGCCGAGGGCGACCGCCGCACGACGTGGCTCGCCAGGGTCGACGACGAGCCGGTCGGGATGGCGTCGGTGTTCGAGTACCGACGGATGCCGCGGCCGGGACGGGCGGCCTCGCGCTGGGGCTACCTCAGCAACATGTTCGTGCTCGAGCCGTTCCGCAACCGCGGGGTCGGCGCCGCGCTTCTGGACGCGGTCATCGCCGCCGCCGACGAGCGCGGCTACGCGCGACTGGTGCTCTCTCCCAGCGAGCGGGCCGTGCCGTTCTACCGGCGCGCCGGCTTCATCGTGCCCGACGAGTCCGCCGGCAACGACCGCCTGCTCGTCCGTCAGGCGCCCAGCCGGAACGGCGGGTAGTCGTCGGTGACGAGGACGACCGCATAGCCGATCACGCGGTTCTGCCAGCGCGCGACGCCCTCGATGTAGCCGAACAGTCCGCGCGGGTAGCGGCCGGTGAAGAGGATCGCGAACCACGCCAGGATCACCACGAAGATCGCGCCCAGGTAGAGGAACCCGAGCAGGATCCAGTGCGGGATCGCGAGGAGCCATTTCACCAGCGGCAGCCAGCGGTTGAGCCCGTTGACCGCATCCGGGTACGGGAAGTCGAGGTGGACTGACTGCTGCTCGTCGGTGGACGGGTAGCGGTCGTCCATCAGCGCGACGTACATGCCGACGCGGTTGCTGAACCGCAGCAGCTCGAGGTTCCAGTCGAACCACCAGCGCGGGTACTTCTGGCGGAACAGGATCATCAGCAGCGGCGGCAGGAACAGCACGCCGACGCCGGTGATCACGACGGTGGTCGTCTGTGCGTCGGCCGAGTAGTGCCCGCTGCTGCTCCAGCCACCGATCGACGTGAGCACGATGGCGATCGGGATCACCGCGAAGATGCGGAACGCCGAGCTGACGCGGTTGAGATTGCGGTCGGGGTAATCGACCGCGAACTGCACCGGATACGACTCGTTCATCGCCGTCCCCCTGTCTGGTCGCGAAAGGGTCGGCGCGAGCCTACGCCCTCCGCGTCCGAGTTGTCGGAGCCGCCGGCCTCACGATCGGTCGAAAAGTTTTCTCATTCGACTAATCAGACCGGAGTAGTGTCGGACCAAGCGCCAGTAACAGGAGGTGCGATATTCGCACCGAGCGCCGCACGTTCTGGCGGGCGATGCTCGCCGGGTTTGTTATCGGCGTCGCGCCCGCAGTCGCGCTGCTGATCTCTTTGCCGATCGGCGGCCGATCATCAGCCCCGGAGGCCGACCGGGTCGGCTCCCGTGGCGCTGCTCTGCTGCGCGCCCCGCCCTCGCCGCGACCGCCCAGCGCGGCGAGTCGCGCGAGCGTGCGGTCGCTGCGAGCCGCGCGCAGAATCGCCGGCGGGCAGTTACGCGCGGCCGGCCGGGACCTGGATAGTTGCCCGTCGCGGTCCCCGGTGGCCACGCTCAGCTGGCGAGACTGCGTCCGCTGGCCGCTCGCGCATCTGGCGATCGATGGCCGGGTGTCAGGTGGGGTGCTTTACGCGATCGCCGAGCACGGAGGGCTCGGCCGTTGCAGGGCACAGGCACTCGGGGAGGCGAGTGAGCTGCGGCTGCTCGGCAGCCAGAGCGATCAGGTCGTCCGCGGACTCGCGAACTCCTCCGCTGAGGCGGCTGCCGAGACCGCCCGGTCGTTCGCGGCAACGCAATCGCTGGTCGGCGACCTGCGCCGCCAGCTGCGTCGCCCCGTCCGCGCGTGCGCTAACCGCACCTGGTGAGGTGCAGCAACCGTCCCGGACTCGTGGGGGTCAGGCCGCGGTTTCGCGGTGTGGCAGCTTCCAGCCCGGCCGCGGGAAGTGGCACGTGTACCCGTTGGGGTACCGCTGGAGGTAGTCCTGGTGCTCGGGCTCGGCCTCCCAGAACGGGACGGCCTCGCTGATCTCGGTCACCACCTTGCCCGGCCACAGCCCCGACGCTTCGACGTCGGCGATCGTGTCCTCGGCGACCTGGCGCTGCTCCTCGCTCGTAAAGAAGATCTCCGAGCGGTAGCTGGAGCCGATGTCGTTGCCCTGGCGATCCTTGGTCGTCGGGTCGTGGATCTGGAAGAAGAACTCGAGGATGTCTCGGTAGGAGATCCGCTCGGGGTCGAAGTCGATTTCGACCGCCTCGGCGTGACCGGGATGGTTCCTGTAGGTCGGGTTCTCGTTCTGCCCGCCGGTGTAGCCGACCCGCGTTGAGATGACTCCGTCGCGGTGGCGCAGCAGCTCCTCGACGCCCCAGAAGCAGCCTCCAGCGAGGATGGCGGTCTCGGTGTTGTCGCTCATCGGGCTCTCCGTCCTTCGCAGTTCCGTGTTCGTCCGTCTGTGAAGCATTCAAACAGACGGGGCGAGCAGCTCGAATGCGGGCTTGAGCGTGACCCTGGGATACGTCTCGGTCGGAGGACCATCGGAGCGCGCGATGCGGACCCATCGGGGGATCCCGCCGCACGGTCTGCGGATGACGACGCCGAGGCGATCAGACGTGTGAATGGTCGTCCTTGCTTACGACCGGCCCGAACCACCGATCTCATCGATCGCTGCCGAGGCCCTACCGGTCGGCGGCCCGAGCGCGGGCGGCCTGACGGACCAGATGATCGCGCTCGGCGACGTTGGTCGCGCGCCGGGCGGCCTCGACGTACGCCGTGGCGGCAGCGGGCAGGTCGCCGTCGAGCTCGTGCAGGTGGCCGCGGACGGCATGCCATCGGTGGCGGTCGCCGAGCACCTCGCGCAGCCGATCGGTCTCGAGCAGCCCCGCGGCGGGACCGACGACGTGGCCGACTGCCACCGCGCGGCCGAGCACGGCGGCGGGGTCCTGGCGCACAGGGTCGTCGGTGAGGGCGACGAGGTCGTCGTACCAGGCGAGGATCTGCGGCCAGTCGGTCTCCTCGGCGCCGGCCGCGTCGTCGTGCAGGGCGGCGACGGCGGCCTCGATCTGGTAGCGCCCGGGGCGCTGGACGGCCAGCGCCGATTGCAGGACGCGCACGCCCTCGGTGACCTCGCGGGTGTCCCACAGGCCGCGATCCTGCCGGTCGAGCGTGACGATGCGACCTTCTGAGTCGAACCGCGCCGGGAGGCGCGCGTGGTTGAGGAGCATCAGCGCGAGCAGCCCGCGCGCCTCCGGTTCGTCGGTGGCGAGCGTGAGTTGGCGGGCGAGCCGGATCGCCTCGCGCGCCAGGTCCGGGCGGGTGGGTCCGTATCCGTGGCCGGCCGTGTAGATGAGGTAGAGCACGCGCAGCACGACGGCGAGGTCACCGGGCCGGTCCAGGCGTACCCCCCGCAGCGTGCGCTTGGCCCGGCTGATCCGCTGCGACATCGTCGCCTTCGGCACGTAGAAGGCGTCGGCGATCTCGTGGGTGGTGAGGCCGCCGACGGCGCGCAGGGTCAGGGCCACCTGGGAGGCGGGCGCGAGGTCGGGGTGGCAGCAGCAGAAGAGCAGGAAGAGCGTGTCGTCGCCCTCGACGAAAGGAGGTCCGTCCGCTCGCGGCTCGGCGTCTACCGCCTCCTCGCGGCGGTGGCGGGCAGCCTCGCTGCGGCGGGCGTCGACGAGCCGCCGGGTCGCGACCGTCACCAGCCACGCGCGCGGGTCGTGCGGCGGGTGCTCGGGCCACACCCGCAGCGCCTCCAGCAGCGCCTCCTGCAGCGCGTCCTCAGCGGCGTCGAAGTCCTCGCCCCGCCGGACGAGGCCCGCGAGTACCCGAGGGACGAGGGCCCGCAACGCATCCTCGTCCGGCTGCCGCGTCCGCTCGTCGATCACGCCGCGTCAGTCGTCCCAGGACGCTCCCACATGACCTCGCGGACGTCGATCCACTCGTACAGCGGCGTTCCGCCCGGGCCGGGCTCGGAGGACACGTAGGCCGCGAGCTCGACCGCACGCTCGTGCGAATCGACGTCGATCATCCACCAGCCGGCGACCAGGTCACTGGTTTCGGGGTGCGGCCCGTCGGTGGTGACGGGGGCGGCGTCCGGGCCGCCGTAGCGCACCCAGGTCTGCGCCGGCGCGAGTGCCCGCGTGTCGACGTACTCGCCGTTCTCCTCCAGCAGCTCGCTCACGTGATGCTGAAAGGCCACATGCGCCTACGGGCACGCCCGCCATCAGTCGGACTGACATCGATGCCTCAGACGGTGCGGGGTCGCCATGGCTCGTGCTCGTGCGCAAGCCAGACCAGCTCGGGGTCGAGCGCACGCACCCGTAGCTGGCCTTCGGTGTGCGGCTCGTCGAGCTCACCGCACCACACCGCGACGTCGCCGCCGACGACGACCGGACGCCCGCCGGTCTCGACGACGACCGCCTGCATGCCGCGTGTGTGGCCCGGCGCGGGGACGAGCCGGAGCCCGGGAAGCAGCTCGAGCTCGCCGTCGACCGGCATGTACCGCACGCCGGGCGCCTCGACCCACTCGCGAATGGTGTAGTCGTCCTCGCAGCGCGCGTCCTCGAGCTCCCGACGCTGGACGTAGATCGGCCTGCCGGCGAAGAGGTGGTTGCCGCCGCAGTGGTCGAAGTGCAGGTGTGTGTTGACGACGATGTCGATGCCGGCGAGATCGAAGTCCTGCGTGCTCAGTGGCCGCAGGCGGGGATCGAGGTCGGCCACGGCCGGGTGCGGCTCCGTCATGCCGGTGTCGACCAGCACGCGCGCGTCGGGATGGTCGATGACGTGCACGTAGACCGGCATCCGCTCGCCCTCGGCGAGCAGGTCGGCAACGAAGACTGGCGTGATGCGGGAGTTCACCTCGTACTCACCGCCGCGCTGAGCGTGGCCGGCAGGTCGAAGTGCGCGAACACCGTGCCGTCGAAGGTCACGATCTCGGTGACGACCCCGTCGTGTACCCGCAGGACGTCGATCGCCAGCGGTTCGTACGCGGCGTCGCCCGGCTTGCGCACGTAGGCCGCGACCGCGGGCTGACCGTTCGCGCGGGTGACCACGCACCGGATGCTGCCGAACGCCTCCGATCCGAACCCGCCGTCGATCCAGCCCTGCACGACCGTGCTTCGGCCGGTCCAGACGCCGGGCGTCGGCGGCATCGAGAAGCGGACATCCTCGTGCATGAGCGCGGCCAGGCCCTCGGCGTCGGCGCGCTCGCCGCACTCGACATAGCGGGCGAGCAGCTCCCGCTCGGCGGCCGTCGGCTCGGCGGTGAGCTGCCAGGCCTCGCGGTTCTCGGGCAGGCTCTCGCGCAACCCAGCCCGCGCGCGCTGCAGCGCGGAGTTCACCGATGCCTCTGTCGTCTCGAGCAGTCGCGCGGTCTCCTTCGCCGAGCAGCCGAGGACGTCGCGCAGCACGAGCACGGCCCGCGGCAGCGGCGCGAGGTGCTGGATCGCGGCGATGAATGCCAGCTCGATGGTCTCCTTGGCGAGCGCCACGTCCTCCGGGCCCTCGCGCCGGTCGGGCAGCTGCTCGAGCAGCTCGTCGGGATAGGGCTGCAGCCACGCGACCTCGCCGCTCGCGCTCGGCCGCCGCGGGCGCTTGTCGAGCGCGTCGAGGCAGGCGTTCGTCGCGATCCGGTACAGCCATGCGCGAACCGACGCGCGGCCCTTGTACGTCTCGCGCCGGCGCCACGCGCGCAGGAACGCCTCCTGGACGAGGTCCTCGGCCTCCTCGAACGACCCGAGCAGCCGGTAGCAATGGACGTGCAACTCGCGGCGGTGCGGCTCGACGCGGGCGCTGAAGGCCTGCTCGTCGAGCGGCCGGAGGTCGTCGGTGATGGGGCTCATGGCGTGTGTGACGGCGGGCGGCCCGAAAGCTCATCACCCGGCGTCATGCTGATTCTCGCGGAGCGTTGGCGCAATCGAGGGTCCCCAGCCGCGCGGCGCGGGTCAGGAGGTGGCGCCTCTCGGGTTCGCTGATGGTGCGTCGGGCCGCCTCTTGGTAGCCGGCGCGCGCCGCGTCGTGGTCGCCGGCCATCTCCAGCAGGTGCGCCCGCACGGACACGAGGTGGTGCGAAGCGGAGATGCGCTCGTCGGCCGAGAGGGCGTCGAGCAGGGCGAGCCCGGCCGCGGGTCATTGTACCTCGGCCACCGCCACGGCGCGGTTGAGCGTCACCGTCGGGTTGGGTGCCACGCGTTCCAGAACCGTGTAAAGGGCCAGAATCTGCGGCCAGTCGGTGACTTCGGCGGTGGGTGCCTCGTCGTGGACGGCGGCGATGGCGGCCTGGAGCTGGTACGAGCCGATCGGGCCCCTCGGCAGGGTGTCGGTCACGAGGGCCACGCCCTCGGCGATGGCTTTGGTGTCCCAGAGCGTCCGGTCCTGCTCGTTCAGCGGCACCAGCGACCCGTCCGGGACCGTGCGGGCCTGGCGGCGGGCGTCGGTCAGCAGCAGAAGGCCCAGGAGCCCGGCCACCTCGCCGTCGCCGGGGACCAGCCGATGCAGCTCGCGGGCCAGCCGGATGGCCTCGGCCGTCAGCTCGGCCCGCACCAGCTGCGCCCCCGACGTGGCCGTGTAGCCCTCGTTGAAGACGAGGTAGACCACATGGAGCACGACGCCGAGCCGCTCCGCTTGCTCAGCTGGCGGCGGCGGGTCGAAGCTGGCTCCGGCCGCCTTGATGCGTTGCTTCGCCCGGCTGATGCGCTGCGCCATGGTCGCCTCGGGCACGAGGAACGCCCGGGCGATCTCGGCGGTCGACAGGCCGCCGACGGCCCGCAGGGTCAGCGCGACCTGCGACGGGGGCGTCAGCGCCGGGTGGCAGCACAGGAACAGCAGCGTGAGGGTGCCGTCGCCGGTGGGGCGACCGGGTTCGAGTTCGGGGTACACCTCGCCACCGGCGGGCGGGGGCGGGGTGCGGATGGCATCGGCCTCCTCCCGCCGGCGGCGGGCCGCGTCGCTGCGCAGCTGGTCGGCCAGGCGACGCGACGCCACCGTCACCAACCATCCTCGGGGATTCTCCGGCCACCCCTGCACCGGCCACTGGGCCGCGGCCGCCACCAGCGCCTCCTGGACGGCGTCCTCGCAGGCGTCGAAGTTGCCGTAGCGGCGCACCAGCGCACTGAGCACCTCCGGGACCAGGCGCCGGACGGCCTGCCAGTCGGTCACGGCTCGACGTTGGCCTCGTGCATGAGCGGCCGGACCTCGACACCCCAGTAGCGCGCCGCCGGGTTGCGAGCCGCGATCTCCAGGGCCCGTTCCAGGCTGTCGCAGTCGAGGATGGTGAAGCTGCCCAGGTACTCCTTGGCCTCGGCGAAGGGGCCGTCGGTCACCACGGGCGTCCCGCCGGTGACTCGGACCATCTTGGCGTTCACCTCGTCGGCCACGCCATAGGCGCCGACCAGCAAGGCCGAGGCTGGGGTCGAACAGGCGCTGGCCGTCGCCCAGCAGCACCGGGGCGATGTGCACCTCGAGCTGGTCGAGCAGCCCCTCGGTCAGCACCTGGCGCAGGAGCTCCCCGCCGCCGGCCACCGCCACGTCCTGGTTACCGGCGGCGTCCCGGGCCAGTTCGATCGCCCGCTCGAGTCCTTCAGTGACAAAGGTGAAGGAGGTGCCACCCGGGCGTTCGAGCACGTCCCGGGGACGGCGGGTGACGACGAACACCGGCGCGTGGAACGGCGGCTCCTCGCCCCAGGGGACCTCGCCGGCGTCGAACATCCGCCGGCCCATGACATAGGCACCGGCCGCCGCGAACGTCTCCTCGATGATCTCCGAGTTGATCGACCGCTCGCCGCCGGCGAAGCCCAGCCGCTCGCGCCAGGCCATGGCGTCGACGACCCAGCGGGTGACCCGGAAGAAACCGGGCGCTTCGGGACCCTGCATCCAGCGACTCATGTCCTTGGGGGCCTGCGTGTCCCGCGGTCCGGTGTAGAAGCCGCCGAGGGACACCGACATCTGGGCGGTCACCTTGGTCATCGTTCGTGCTCCTCTCGCGTTGGCGGCCCTTGGCCGCCGGTGCCCATGAGTCGGAGCCGACCGCCCGTTCTCGACGCGCGCCGACGAGAAATGCGAGGACGAGTCCCGCCTCGGATGGTGGCGACGAGCTGCCGCCTTCGCGACAGTCAGCGACTAGGCCGTCGAGCCGCATCGCTGCGCCAACGACGACGCGGACGACCATCCGTACCGCTTACGCCTGGCTCCAGCACTGTCGCTCATGCCTCGACTGGGCGCACGACCTGGCGGGCACTAGCCGCCGCCGTCCTTACCGGCCATTCGAGCCCGACGCTCATGTTCTTTGCGAAGGCGCTCGATTTTCAACTCGCGACGCTTCGCCACGGTCTCGGCCTTGCGCGCTTTGCGCTCAGCCTTCGCATCGTCGTCCTTCGAGAACCGGTCCTTCAGGGCCTGGAACATGGTCGCCCCCTCGGAGTCGCCTTGCGCGAACCTACGCCCGATAAGGGGTCGCTGCAACCGGCCTCCTCCGGCCACTGCGCGACTGTTCCTATCGCGCTGAACGCGAAGGCCAGCGGGCAGCTCGGAGGACTGGTCCTCCTGCCTGACAGGAAAAGTTCGTTCAGGCTGCCGCGGCCCCCTCCGTGAGCGTGACGTGGTGTCCGAGCCGTTCGAGCTGTTTGACGAGGCGTTGGGTCTGGCGTTCGGGGTCTCGGTTGGTGAAGTAGTCACCGCCGAGGTCGCGGTAGGTCTCGCCGGTGGAGAGCATGTGCCAGATCGCGCAGATCATCGTGTGCTTGACGGCGCCGAGGGCGCGTTTGTGCCCGCGGCGCGGCTTGAGCCGCCGGTATTGGGCTTCGAGGTAGTGGCCCTTGACGCGGATCGCGGCCATCGCGGCTTCCTCGAGCGCGAAGTCCAGCCATTTGGACCCGTTGCGGGTCTTGCCCGAGCGGCGCTTGCCGGCCGATTTGTCGTTGCCCGGGCACCGGCCGGCCCACGACGCGAGGTGCCGCGCGGTCGCGAACCGGGTCATGTCGGCGCCGATCTCGCCGATGATGCATTGGGCGCCGCGGTGCTGGATGCCGGTCATCGTGCACAGCAGCTCAACCGCGGGCGCGAAAGGGCGGATCTGCTCCTCGATCATGCCGGTGAGCTGTTCGATCTGCTCGTCCAGGAAATCGATGTGGCGCAGGATCGCGCCGACCCAGAGCCGGTGATGGGCGTCGAAGTGTCCGGCGAGCGCCTCGCGCAGGGCGGGGATCTTCTTGCGCATCTGCCGCCGCGCCAGTTCGGCGAGCACGACCGGGTCGGTCTCGCCGGCGACCAGCGCGTCGAGCATGTCGCGCCCGGACTTGCCCATGATGTCCGCGGCAACGGTGTCGAGTTTGATGCCGGCGTCTTCCAGTGCCTTGTGCAGCCGGTTGACCTCGCGGGCGCGCTCTTGGATCTGCGTCTTGCGATACCGGGTGAGGTTGCGCAGCTCGCGGATCGGCTTGGGCGGCACGAAGTTCGCCTTCAACAACCCGGCTTCGGCGAGCTGACACAGCCACGCCGCGTCGGAGACGTCGGTCTTGCGGCCCGGGACCTGCTTGACGTGCCGGGCGTTGACCAACATGCACTCGAACTCGTCCTCCAGGATCGCCCACGGCGCCTTCCAATAGACGCCGGTGGCTTCCATGACGACCTGCGTCACAGCGTGACCGGCGAGCCAGTCACGCAGCGCGAGAAGCCCGCGGACGGTGGTCGCAAACTCCGCCACGTGTTGCTCGCGCCGGCCACGCCCGCCCGGCACCCGGGCGCAGGCGGTCACCTGCGCCTTGTGGACGTCCAGCGCCGCCGGGCGCTCGACGATGGTCTGCACAACTCGCCTCCTTCGGTCGACCACTGCATGACCGCCGCCCAGGGGCCTCAAGGACAAACGAATCTGACAGTCGTGCTCGCAGCACACTCCGGAGCTCCGGGGAGACCCCGCACGCCAGACTCAAAACAGGCTCACAGGCGCCAAGGCAAGAAGATCGGCGTTACGGGCGACGCCCGAATCATCCGCCCCTTTTCAAGACCCCGGAGGGAGCGCGACAGCGCTCAGAGAACTCAAAGGAGCAGCGGTGCCCCGGACCGCCCCGAGCGCCGGTCGTTGTCCGAAGCGGAAGCGCATCGAGCGTGGGCGCGGCGCCCTCCCAGGCCAAAGCAGCAGCCCCCGCGTATGAGGGGTCGCTGTGGGTGCTGGCCGTTCGACGATGTTTGCGGTTGAACAGATGTGCGGTAAGCTGTACGCATGTTCAGTGATCTCCGTCCTTCATGGGACCTGACCGCAAAGGCGCGGATCCGCGATCAGGCGCTACTGCTGTTCGCCGAGAGGGGTCCTGACACGGTCACCGTGCGGGACGTGGCCGCTGCGGCGGCGGTCTCGCCCGGGCTGGTGATGCACCACTTCGGCAGCAAGGCCGGCCTCCGCGAGGCGGTCGACGAGCATGTCGCGCAGACCTTCGACGCGATGCTCGACACCCTTACCGACGCGGAACTGCATGATGCGCTCGGCGGTGGCGACGCGACGTCGCTGGCCGAGGCGTTCTTCGCCGGCTTCCCTGCAGGCTCGCCCCTGCCGGACTACCTGCGTCGGCTATGGCTGACCAACGACCCCACAGGGGATCGTGTGTTCCGTCGTTGGCTGGCCGCGAGCGAACGGGTGCTGCTGGTAATGGAAGAGGCGGGCGTCGCCCGCCCGAGCAAGGACCGGCGGGTGCGCGCCGCCTTCCTTCTGGTCAACGACCTCGCGCTGCTCCTGCTCGGACCACAGCTCCGGGATGCCCTGGGGCTCGACCTTCGGACACCTGCCGGCATGGCGGCCTGGACCTGCGAGGCGATCGACGTCTACGCCCACGGCGCCTTTCGCGCGAGAGATCAAGGAGAGACATGAGCGACGACATCGTCCGCATCGAGGGCCTGGTCAAGCAGTTCGGCAGCTTCCGGGCGCTGGACGGTCTCGACTTCGACGTACGGCGCGGCGAGGTGCACGGGTTCCTCGGGCCCAACGGCGCCGGGAAGTCGACCACGATCCGGATCCTGCTCGGCCTGATGCGCCACGACGGCGGCACGATCATGCTCTACGGCCGCGACCCGTGGAGCGAGGGAACCAGGCTGCGAGGCGACTTGGCCTACGTGCCCGGTGACGTGTCGCTGTGGCCGGGTCTCACCGGCGGGGAGTGCATGGACATCCTGGCCGGCGTCCACGGCGGGATGGACCCGGGGCGGCGAGCCGAGCTCATCGAGCGCTTCGAGCTCGATCCGACCAAGCGGGCGCGCGACTACTCCAAGGGCAACCGGCAGAAGGTCGCGCTCGTCGCGGCGCTGGCGAGCGAGGTGGGACTGATCGTCCTCGATGAGCCGACGTCCGGGCTCGACCCCCTGATGGAGCAGGTGTTCCAAGAGGTGATCCAGGAGCGCCGCCAGCAGGGCGCAACGGTTCTGCTGTCCAGCCACATCCTCTCGGAGGTGGAGGCGCTCGCCGACCGGGTGAGCATCATCCGGCGCGGTAAGACGGTCACCTCCGGAACGCTCGCGGACCTGCGCCGACACACCCGCACCAGCGTCCACGCGTTGACCGGGTCCGCCGTCGAGTCCTTGGAAGCGGTCGCCGGGCTGGAGGGCCTCACCACGCGTCAGGTCGACGGAAGCGTCGAGACGCGGTTCACCGTCGGTCCTGATGCGCTCGACCAGGCGATTGGACTCATCCACGCCGCCGGCATTCGGAGCCTCACCGTCGAGCCGCCGAGCCTGGACGACCTATTCCTGCGCAACTACAGCGACCACAAGACCGGCACGGTGCACGCATGACGGGCATCAGAGCCATGCTGGCCATCTTGTGGCGAGCGCAGCGCCGACGTCTCCTGGTGTGGGTGCTCGCGACCGTCGGCGCGCTTGCCTTCACCGCGACGGCCGTGGCGCAGCTCTACAACACGCCCGAGGAGATCGCGTCCTACGGTCAGGCTGTGGCCAGTGACGCCCTGATCGCGATCAACGGCCACGTGGAGGGCATCGACACCCTCGGGGGCATCATCCAGGACGAGTTCGGTTTCATCGCCTCGTTTCTGATGCCGTTGATCGGGCTGGCCCTGGTCGCGGGAATGACACGGGGCGAGGAGGAGTCCGGACGGCTCGAAGCGCTGCTGGCAGGGCGGATCGACCGACGGGTCCCGGCCCTCAGCGCGCTGGTGCTCGTGGGCGCCGCCGTGGTGATGATGGACGTCGGCTTCGTGCTCTCCCTGCTCGCTGCCGGAATCGAGCTCGGCCCGGCGGTGCTCTACGCCTTGGCTCTCGGCATGGTGACTGTCGTCTTCGCCGCGTTCGCAGCGGTCTGCGCCCAGGTCGTCCTGCACAGCAGGGGTGTATATGCGCTCGGCTTCGCGGCCGTCGGGCTCTCGTACATCCTGCGTGGTGTCGGCGACGTCAACGACACGTTCTGGGTGTGGCTCTCCCCGCTCGGCTGGCTGGAGAAGACCGCTCCCTTCGCCGATGACCAGCGCTGGTGGGTCCTGCTCATCCCCATGATCGTCGCGACCGGGCTGTCCATCCTCGCCGTCGCGCTGGCAACGCGACGGGACCTCGGTGCTGCGCTGTACCGCCAGGGACCAGGTCAACCTTCTGCCTCGTCCTGGCTCGTCCGACCCCTCGGCCTGGCGCTGCACGGGCAACGCGGCTCGTTCCTCGGGTGGATGGTCGGATCGGTCGCGCTGGCCGCGGTCATGGGCGCGCTGGCGCAGGAAGTCGTCGGCGCCATCCTCGGCAACCCGTCGCTCAGCAAGGCGATGGGGATCACCAAGGACAACGCCGCCGACGGTTTCCTCGCGTCGACCCAGGTCTACCTCGCGATCATCGCCTGCGGCTACGTCGTCCAGGCGCTCGGCTCACTACGACGCGAGGAGGCGGCTGGCCGCCTTGAACCCGTCCTCGCCGGAGCGTTGAGCAGGATCCGCTGGCTCGGCGCACAAGTGCTGGTCGTGACCACCGGCCTGGTTGTGCTGGTCGTGGTCTCGGCTGTCGTGTTCGCCGCCACCACAGCGCTCTCGACCGGTGACTCCGGCTACCTGGGCATGTTGCTGAAGTCCGGGCTGGCCTATCTGCCCGCCGAGCTGGTCATCGCAGCCGTCGCGGTGGTGCTCTACGGATTCGTTCCCCGTGCATTCGCCCTGGCCTGGGCAGCGTTCGGCGCGGTCACGTTCATCGGGCTGCTCGGCTCGGGTCTACAGCTTCCGGACTGGGTGCTGAACCTGTCTCCGCTGACCCACGTGGGAAAGCCGCCGGCCGACGCCATCGACACCACGGCCCTCGCCTGGCTGGGACTGGTGGCGGCCCTCCTGGCTTCGGCGGCGTTCGCCGGGTTCCGCCGGCGTCGGATACCTCAAGCCTGAGCGGCCCCACCACGGTCCCCCCTGTGGCTGCTGCTTCCCATGCACGTGAGCAGCCGCGATCACGGCCGATCTGCCGCCGACCGCGCTATCGCTTGCAAGAGCAGCGGCGGTGCCCCGCTCGGGATCACGCCGAGGGTCGCGGTGAGCCCGGCGGGCGGAGCAGCGAATTGTTGAATCAGAGCCCGGGACGAGCATGCCCGGCGGAGACGGTCAAGGCCGACCCGGGCTCGGCATTCCGATTCGCGTCGATCTCGGTAGCCCGTACCCACGCAGACCGATGCTATGCCGCCCTCCAGACCACCACGATGGAGCGGGGGCTCGACAACCGAGCGTGTCGGAGACGGACCGGCAACGCCAACGCCGGAGAACTGAACGATCAGGCCGCGACGGCGCCGAGCTCGCGCAGCCGCACGGCGGCCTCGACGGCCTCCTCGCGGGTCCGGACCTCGAGCTTGCGGTACAGGTTCTTCAGGTGCGAGCGGACCGTCTCGGTCGAGAGCACGAGCAGCCGCGCGATGTCCTCGGTCGACGCGCCGCCCGAGAGCAGGTCCAGGACCTCCCACTCGCGGTCGGTAAGCGACGAGCGGACCGGGCGCAGGCCCATGCCGGCCGCCGGCGCGCTGCGGTAGTGCTGCACGAGATGCATCGCCAGCCGGCGCGAGATGGCGGCCTCGCCTTCGACGGTTGAGCGCAGCGCTCGGGGGAGCGAGCCGAGCTCCATGTCCTTGGACAGGAACCCCGCCGCGCCGGCGCGCAGGCCGCGCATCCCGATCTCCGTATCGGCGGCGCCCGTGAGCATCACGACGCGCACGTCCGGGGCCTGTTCGTAGATGCGCCGCGTCGCCTCGATGCCGTCCATCTCGGGCATCATGTAGTCCATCACCACGACGTCGGGGCGGTAGAAGAGCGCCAGTTCCACGGCCTCGCGTCCGGTCGAGGCCTCCGCGATCACGGTCACGCCGTCCATCTGCAGCGTGTCGCGGATCAGCCGCCGCACCAGCGGGTCGTCGTCGGCGACGATCGTGCGCAGCGGCTGGGGGTCATCCATGACGGCGCTCATCTCAGCGGGGCCTTGGGCGAGTCGAGCCCTGTCCGTGGCGGTGCGAGTCGACGCCGCCGTCCGGGCACAGCAGGAGCGATTGCAGAACGGTCGAGCGCATCGTGCTCGTCGTGAGCGGGCGGGGAGTCGATCGCGCGATGGGGAGCGAACGCTTGAAGTTCGAGTAGGGAGGCGGGAACGGCTTCATGCGCCAACACTCCAAAAGAGCGGTTGGCGCCGGGTTGCGGCCCCCTTGGCGCGCGCTTATGACGGGCTTGCCGCCGGCACTGGGAGCTCCAGCGCGCGAGGCAACAGGATGCAGGTGATCGAGCCGATCGCGAGCCGCTCAGCGGTCCCGGGCTGCAGATCGCGGCCGTCGGCGTGCTCCTTGGGCGGTGCCGGCAAGCCGAACAGACGGTGCCCGAACTCGGCAGCGCTGGCCCGCAGGGCGCGCCCTGCCTGCGGCCGCGAGAGGCGCCACCCGGCGGCCACGAGCGTGGCCCCGTGCCACAGCTCCCAGCGCCAGCGGCGGAACGGCATACGGCCCGGCGGGAGCACGTGGAGTGCGTAGAAGAACGTCAGGCCTTCGATGGTCGGCACGGACGGAGAAGGCTAGTACGATCGCGACCGACCGAGAAAGGAAGTGGGGATGCGGTTGAAGTCGGGAGCGGCTCTCGCCGTCGTGGGTCTCGGGCTGGTGCCGGCCACGGCCGCGGCCTCGGGGGGTCTTCGGCCCGGCGGCCAGACGCAGTTCAAGGAGCGCGTGCGCGTCAACGTGTCGGATCGCGCGGATGCGAGAAGGATGCGCTGATGGCTGACCACGAGGCGATGCTCGCGATCGCCATCGAGGAGGCGCGCGCCGGCGAGGCCGAGGGAGGGATCCCGATCGGGGGAGCCCTCTTCGACGCGACCGGCGCGCTCCTCGGCCGTGGTCACAACCAGCGGGTGCAGCGCGGCGACCCGTCCGCTCACGGGGAGACAGAGGCGTTCCGCAACACGGGCCGCCGCCGCTCCTACCGCGACGTCACCATCGCCACCACGCTCGCCCCGTGCTGGTACTGCAGCGGCTTGATCCGCCAGTTCGGCATCGGGACGGTGGTGGTGGGCGAGTCGCGGACCTTCCAGGGCGGCGTCGACTGGCTCCGCGAGTCGGGGGTCGAGGTGATCGACCTCGACTCGCAGGAGTGCGTCGACATGCTTGGAGGCTTCATCGCCCGCGCGCCCGAGGTGTGGGACGAGGACATCGGCGAGTAGCTACTGCGACACCACCGCCGTGCTCGTGACCTTGGCGTCGATGCCCTTTTCGACGCCGTCGGTGATACGGACGACGACCTTGCGGGTGCCCTTCTTCTCGTAGCTGTGGCGGCCGCGGACGAGGAACGAGCCGTCGGCGGCGCGGCGGGCCCAGCCGCCGGTGGTCTACGCGATCCACAGCGCGCCGTCGGCGCTTCCAGATCCGGCCGAGGCTCGAGTCCGTGACCCACATCGCGCTTTCGGGGCCGGCGACCAGGTCGTTGGGCAGGGCAAAGTCGGCGGGGAGCTTGTACGGCGTCGTGCGCGGCGCGGCGACGCGGGGGAGACGATGGCGGTGAGCGCGGCGACGATCGCCAGCGCGATCAGCGCGATCGTCCTGGGGAGGGAGGAGGACCTGCGACGTGAGGTTGCTGTTGCAACGACGTCATCGCATCAGGGAACCTGCTGAGCCTCCATGCAAGCCGTCGTTCTCTGTGGCGTGCAGGGCAGCGGGAAGACGACGCTGTACCGCGACCGGTTCCGCGCCACCCACGTGCACGTGAGCCTGGACCTGCTGCGCAGCCGCAGCCGCGAAGGGCAGCTCGTGCGCGAGTGCCTCGAGACCCGGCAGCCGTTCGTGGTCGACAACACGAACCCGACGCCGGCTGACCGTGCCCGCTACATCGAGCCGGCGCGCGACGCGGGCTTCAAGGTGGTCGGCTACCTCGTGGAGGTCGACGCCGCACAGGCGTTCGCGCGCGCGGGGATCCCGCTGTCGCGTGTGGCGGCGACGGCGAGGGCGCTCCAACGGCCCGTGCCCGAGGAGGGGTTCGACGAGCTGTGGCACGCGACCGCCGCGCCAGGAGGCAGCTGGCGCATCGAGCCGCTGGTGACGACCCCGCCGCTCTTCTAGCGGATCGCGACGGCGCCGACCGCGTCGGCGATCGCCGCGAGCGTATCGTCGCTCAGCTCCGCACCCGCCGCGGCGACGTTCTCGTGCACCTGCTCGGGCCGCGTCGCGCCGATGATGGCGGCGGCGACGTTGTCCTGGCGCAGGATCCACGCCAGCGCGAGCTGGGACATCGTCAGCCCCGCCGCGTCGGCGATCGGCCGCAGGTTCTGCACCGCCGCGAGCATCTCGTCGTTGAGCCACTGCTTGATGAAGCGGTTCATGGACGACGATGTGGCGCGCGAGTCGGGCGGTGGCGCCTCGCCCGGGCGGTACTTGCCGGTAAGGACGCCCTGGGCGAGCGGCGACCACACGACCTGCGAGATTCCGTTGCGCTCACACAGCGGGATGACCTCGGCCTCCGGCCCGCGCCACAGCATCGAGTACTGCGGTTGGCTGGAGACGAACTTGGCGAATCGCCCAGAGGGCGATTCACCCAGGTCGAGCGCGGCCTGGATCTTGTCCGGCGGCCACTCGCTGAAGCCGATGTAGCGGGCCTTGCCCGCCTCCACGACCTCGGTCAGCGCGCCCATGGTCTCCTCGAGCGGCACGTCGTCGTCGTAGCGATGGCACTGATAGAGGTCGACGAAGTCGGTCTGGAGCCGGGCCAGCGAGGCATCGATCTGCTTGAGGATCTGCTCTCGCGACAGCCCGCGGTCGCGCCCGCCCATCGGGAAGTAGACCTTCGTCGCGAGCGTGAACGAGTCGCGCGGGTAGCGGGAGAGGATCTCGCCCCACGCGGTCTCGGCCGCCCCGCGGCCATACACGTTGGCGGTGTCGAAGAACGTGATGCCGGCGTCGAACGCCGCCTTCGTGCACGCCTCGGTCTGGTCGCGGCCGATCCCACCCGAGTAGGTCAGCCACGAGCCGAGGGAGATGACCGAGACGTGCAGGTCCGAGTCGCCGAGCTGCCGATGCTCCATGGGCGGCGACTTTAGCCACTCGTCCGTCTGGCCAGCGCATCGCGGACCTGCTGCTCAACATGGGGCCCGATCTGCGGCGCGAGCACTTCACTCCGCAGCCCGTCGCCGCCTAGTTCGAGGCCGCTGCCGCCGCGGTCGGCGGGTGCGCGGCGCGCAGCAGCTTGCGGATCGACGCGATCTCGCCTTCGGGTGGCACGTCCGCTTCGACCTGCACCGTGCCGGTCTGCCGGTCGACGACCCGCACGCGCGCCACGTGCTCGAGCACCTCGAGCATCTCGTGGTTGGCGGCGAGCAGGACGGCCGTGAACGTCCGCACGTCCTCTCCGCGCGCGCGGGCGGTCAGCGCCTCGAGCAGCAGCGTGCCGACCCCGCGGCCCTGCCAGTCGTCGGCCACCGTGACTGCCGCCTCGGCGACGTGGGGACGGGCTTCGAGGCGGACGAAGCGCGCCACGCCGATGCCGCGACCGGAGGCGGCATCGATGGCGACCACGGCCTCGTGGTCGTGGTGATCGACCTCCGTGAGGTACCGCACCATCGCCTCCGGCAGGTCATCCATCGGCGCCAGGAACCGCTGATAGCGCGACCTCGCGCTCAGTCGCTCGAAGCCCGCGACCAGCAGGTCGTGGTCCGATGCGCGGATCGGTCGCAACACGATTCGCGCGCCGTCGCGGAGCGCGACCTCGGTCATGTCGAGTAAAGCCCCTCGAAGACCTCCCGGAACTCGTCGGACACGACGTTGCGCTTGACCTTCAGGGTCGGGGTGAGCTCGCCGGCGGCGAGCGTGAGATCGCGGTCGAGCAGCGCGAAGTGCTTGATCTGCTCGATCCGCGCGAAGCGCTGGTTGGTCTCGTCGACGACCGCCTGCAACTCCGCGCGCACGCGTGGGTCGGCGATCATCGTCTCCAGGTCCGGCGCGCATCCCACCTTGGCGGCCAGCGCGGGCAGCTCATCCGGATCGAGTGTCAGGAGCGCCACCAGATAGGGATGGTTGTCGCCGTAGACGACGGCCTGCGAGATCCAGCGCGACTCGCGCAGCGCCGTCTCGATGTTCGACGGCGCGATGTTCTTGCCCGACGAAGTGATGATCAGGTCCTTCTTGCGCCCGGTGATGCGTAGGAAGCCCTGATCGTCGACGGCGCCGAGATCGCCCGAGCACAGCCAGTCGCCGTCGAAGGTCTCCTCGGTCGCCTGCGGGTCGTGGTAGTAGCCGGGGAACACGTGCGGTCCCCGCATCAGGATCTCGCCGTCGTCGGCGATCGCCACGTCGCCGCCCGGCAGAGTCTGGCCGACAGTGCCGAAGCGGATCGCCTCGAGCGTGTTGAGCGCTCCCGCAGAGCACGTCTCGCTCATGCCGTACCCCTCGAGGATCACGACGCCGCAGGCATCGAAGAAGTCGAGGATTTCGGCGGCGATCGGCGCCGCGCCCGTCATTGCGATCCGCAACTGCCCACCGAACAGGCCACGGACCTTGGAGAGCACGAGCCGATCGGCGAGCGCCTGGCGGCGGCGCCGCAGCGCGCTGGGGCGGTGGCCCGCCCGCTCGGCGGCGCGCGCCTGCCTGCCGCTGGCAAGCGCCCAGTCGAAGATCGCGCGCTTGACGCGGCTCGACTCGGCGGCGCTGCTCGTGGCCTTGGTGTGGATCTTCTCGAACACACGCGGGACCGACGGGAAGTGGGTCGGCTGCGCCTCGAGCACGTCGTCGAGGATGCGCTGCGGGTCCCCCTGCCAGAACGCGAGTGTCGCCCCAGTGTCCAGCGCGAACATCTGCACGACGCGCGCGAGCGAGTGGGCGAGGGGCAGGAACATGAAGATGACCGGGTCCTTGCCCATCGGCACCTGGCGCTCGTACATGTCGAGCACCGCACGGAAGTTCCCGTGCGAGGTCATGCAGCCCTTCGGCGGCCCCGTCGTGCCCGACGTGTAGACGATCGTGGCGATGCTGTCGGGTGAGAGCTCGCGCTGGACCTCCTCGATCGCGCCGGGGTCGACGCCGGCGGCGCGCTCGTACAGCGCGCGCAGCGGCAGGGCGCCGTCGGCCTCCTCATCGGTCATCATGATCGCGTGCTCGAGGTCGGGGCACTCGGCGCGGACCTCGGCGATCTTGGCGAGCTGGGCGGCGTCCTCGCAGAAGACGACGCGCGCGCCCGAGTGCGCGAGCACGTACTGGCACTCCGAGGGTGAGTTGGTCTGGTAGATCGGCACGACGGTCGCGCCGGCGCACAGCGCCCCGCAGTCGACAAGCGTCCATTCCGGACGAGTCGCGCTGAGGACCGCGACGCGATCGCCGGGCCGGATTCCGAGGCCGATCAGGCCGCGCGCGAGCTCGCGCGCACGGTCGGCAAGGTCCGCGAACGTCATGTCGGTCCACGCGCCGTTGCGCTTGAACCGCATGGCGACGCCGCTGTGGCGCTCTGCGGTGGCGAGGATCATCTGGCCCAGCGTCGTCGTCTGCGCGGACTCGTCCGCAGACGTGGGGCCGCTCGCCGAAGAGGGCATGGTTGTCATAGCAACATCGTCCTCTGTCGCCGGCGCCGGAACATCCGCAGCAACCCGCAGCTGAGCGACGGAGTTGTCACGGATGTCGTGGCGCGCCCCGCGTCGTACGGTCGGGGATACCGGAGGCCCGACCATGCATCGGCACACGATCATCTCCGCATACAACGCGACCGAGGAAGCCGCGGACGGCCTTGCGCTGGCTCACCTGCTCGCTGACGTCACCGGCAGCGATCTGCTCGTCGTGCACGTACTGCGCGACATGATCGAGCACGGTGAGCTGTCGCTCGCGCAGCAGCAGCGAGTCCGCGGGCGGATGACCGAGACGCGCCGGGCGATCGTCGCCGCGCTTCCGCGCGGGGACGACGGCGAGCTGATGCCGGTGATCGACCCGTCGCTCGCGCGCGGCCTGCACGACGCCGCTCGCCGTGCCGGGGCCGCGATGATCGTTCTCGGCTCGTCGCACCACGGCGTCCTGGGACGGGCCCTGCTCGGCGGGTCGACGGACCTCCTGGTGCCGGGTGCGCCGTGCCCGGTCGCGATCGCACCGCCGGGATTCCGCGACCACGCCTCGCTCGACCCGCCGTTGATCGGCGTCGCCTTCGACGGCTCGCCGCCGGCGCACGCGGCGCTCGCCTTCGCGACGGACCTGGCGGACGCTGCCGGCGTGCCGCTGCGCGCGCTGCGCGTGCACGCCCCGTGGTACGACCGCCCGCTGGCGCACGGCGCACCGGTCGACGACGACACGACGATCGTGCTCGACGGCGATCCGGGCCATGCCCTGGCGACCGCCTCGGCCACGCTCGGCCTTCTGGTGATCGGCACGCGTGGCCGCGGGCCGGTCCGCCGCGCCCTTCTCGGCAGCGTGTCACGCCGCGTCGTCCGCGAGGCGTGTTGCCCCGTGATCGTCGTGCCGTAGCAAACCCGCACCGCGTCCGCGGCGGACCGCGGATGACACCCACGCGGCGCCGCCATACCGTGAGAGAACACCTGAGCCTGAAAGGGGTGTCTCATGTTGCACCTCGCCCGCTTCTCCACGCGCCGGCCGTTCGTGTCCTTAGCCCTCTGGTTCGTCGTGGCGGCGGCGCTTGCTGCGATCGGGCTCGGCGTCACCTATTCCTTGTCCCCGACGATCGTCGTGGTTCCCGGCAGCGAGACCGCACGGGCCGAGCAGCTGGCCGAGTCGAACTTCGGGCCGAGTGTGCTGGTGCCCGTGCTCTTGAAGGGGCCGAAGGCCCAGCTCGACAGGCAGGGGCCTGCGCTCGTCAAGGCGCTCGCCGCGCGCAGGGACACGCGCGTGTTGTCGGCATGGGACGTCGGCGACACCGGCGCAGCGATGCGCCCGGATGCGAGCCACGCCATGATCGTGGCGTCGGTCGCGCATACCGAGAAGGCGATGGTCGACGGGATTCAGGCGGACATCGACCGGACCGTCCATCAGAAGATCTCCGCGCCGGTGACGTCGTACATCACCGGGACGCCGACGATCGACCTGGCGACGAAGGACCAGTCGCTCGACACGGCGCGGCGCGCCGAGCTGCTCGCGCTGCCGATCCTCTTCCTGGTTCTACTGCTCATCCTCCGTGCGCCGGTCGCGGCGCTCGTACTCACCGCCATCGGCGGGGCCACGACGCTCATGAGCTTCGGGGCGATGGCGCTGCTCGGCAAGGCCATCGCGGTCGACCCGACCGCGGTGACGCTCGGGTCGATGGCGGGAATGGCGCTCGGTGTCAGCTATGCCCTGCTCGTGTACCGGCGCTGGCGCACGGAGCGCCGCGCCGTCGACGCGTCCGGGCGCGCCGGTGATGCGCTCGCTGCGAGTCGCGCGGTCGAGACCGCGGGCCGCGCGGTGCTCATCGGCGGCACGGCGCTCGTGGTATCGCTCGCCCTGGCGCCGCTGCTCGGCCCCGACACGATCCTGATCTCGCTGGGCATCGGCGCCACGCTGTGCTCCGCGCTAGCGATCGGCGGTGCAGTTGTCGTGATGCCGGCCCTGATGACGATCCTCGGGCATCGCCTGGAGGCGTTCTCGTTCGGCGTGCCCGGGTTCCTGCTCGCGCCCTGGAACGCGCTCGCCACCCGTGGCGGTGGATGGGTCATCCGCAACGCGATCGGCGTCGGCGCCGTGGCGACCGCGCTGCTTGCAGTCCTCGCCATCCCGATGCTGAGCCTCAAGACCGGGCCGATCTCGCCGGCGCTGCTGCCCAAGGACAATCCGGCTCGCGTGTCCTACGACAAGATCTCCGCCGTCATGGGACCAGGCTTCGGCACGCCGTTCAACATCGTGCTGGTCTCGAAGGACAAGCCGATCACCGATCGCGCGATGCTGCGCAAGATCGACGCGTTCCAGGCCGAGATCGCGCGTGACACGCGCGTCGCCTCGGTTGTCGGCCCCGGCGACCTCTACGCCACCACCGCGGACCTGAACAAGCTGCCGAAGCAGCTCGACAGCTCGAAGAAGATGTTGAAGACCGCGCCGGCCGGTCTCAAGACGCTCGAGAAAGGTCTCGGCACCGCCGGCTCCGGCTCTGCGGAGCTGCAATCCGGCATCGCTTCGGCCGCCGCCGGCGCGCAGCAGCTGGCATCCGGGTCCGGTCAGGCATCGTCCGGGTCGTCCCAGCTTCACGCCGGGCTCGCCGCTGCGCAGTCGGGCGCCGCCAAGATCTCGGGCGGGCTGAGCACGGCGCTCGCGGGGGCGAAGAAGCTCCAGTCGGGCGCCGGCCAGCTCCAGGGCGGCACCTCCGACGCGCTCGCCGGGTCGAAGCAGATCGCCGGCGGGCTCGGGCAGGCCGTCGCGAAGGTCACGCCTGGCGTGCCGGTGGTGAAGGCGATGGCCGGTGATGTTGCGGCCAGCGCGTCGTCGGTCAACAACGCGGTCGCGTCCGCGCAGACGACCGCCGCACAGATCAACACCGCCACGGCCCAGCTCAAGGCCATGAAGACGGGAACCGGCGACCCGGCCTACCAGGCCGCAGTCGCCGCGCTCGCGCAGGCGAGCACCAGCGCGGCATCGACCTCGTCGTCGATCGGCGCCGCTGCGAGCAAGCTCGGCGGAGCGACACAGGTCTCGGCGGCGTTCGCCGACCAGGTCGCCGAGTTGTCCGCCGGCCTCCAGCAGCTCTACGGCGGCTCACGGGCACTCTCCTCCGGCATCGCGAAGCTGAACGCCGGCGCCGGACAGCTGCAGGCGGGCCAGGGCGACCTGGTCGCGGGCATGAGCCAGCTCAACACCGGCGGCGGGTCGCTGACCGCCGGCCTGCAGAAGCTCACGGCCGGTGCAGGGCAGCTCGAGAGCGGCCTCAACCAGCTGTCGAGCGGCAACAGCCAGCTCGCGGGCGGGCTCGGCGCCGCCCCCGGCAAGATCGACCCGTTGATCAGCGGCCTGGACAAGATGCAGGTCGCGGTCGCGAAGTTCCGCGGCGACCTTCCGTCGGCGCGCGACATCGAGCGGCTGCAGGCGTCATCACCAGGGCTGTTCGACTCGGGCTACTTCGTGCTCGCGGCCGTGGCGGGGTCCCCCGCCAACAGTCGCAACCAGGCGGCGTCGGTGGTGAACCTCCATGGCGGCGGCACCGCCGGGATGATCATGGTCATCCCGAAGGAGTCGGCCACCACGACCACCACGCAAGACCTCGGCAAGGACCTCGTCTCGATGAGCGGCGGCTTTGCCAAGTCGACCCACCTCGAAGCCGCCGTGGGCGGCAACGGCGGGGCGTTCGGCGACTTCAAGACCGAGGGCACGGCGAGGATCTGGCCAGTCGTCATCGGCGAGTCCATCGTCATCCTGATCATGCTGATCGTGATGCTCCGCTCTGTGGTCCTGCCTGTCGTGGCAGTGGCCTTCGACCTGCTCACCGCGGCTGCGACGTTCGGGATCCTCAGCCTCCTGTACTCCGGTAGCGACCCTTTGCTCGGCGGGCCCGGCTACATCGACCCGGTCTCGATCATCGGGATCTTTGCCTTCATCTTCGGCGTGTCGATGGTCTATGAGGTCGCGCTCCTCTACCGCACGCGCGAGGCGTTCCTGGAAACCGGCGACGCTCACGCCGCGGTCCGCACCGGGCTCACGAAGACGGCTGCCGCGGCGACCGGCGCCGCCGCCGTGATGCTCGCGGTCGTCATCCCGTTCGCGGCGGTCGACCTGCTGAGCATCCAGGTGTTCGGCGTCGGCGTGGCGATCGCGATCGTGCTCGATGCGCTGATCGTGCGGCCCGTCCTCCTGCCCGCCGCGGCCTCGCTGCTCGGGCGCTGGAGCTGGTGGCCGCTGTCCCGCCAGGCACCGCCGACGCCGCCGACCGTGCGCGACGTCCCGCCGGTGCGTCCGGCGCCGCCCGCACCCGCCGGCGGCCTCCCCGTCGGAGCGTAGCCGTGCGTCGTCCTCCGGCCGCTGTTCGAGCGGTCGGAGGACGAGGGCGCGGTCTGACCCGCGATGATGGCGGAATGCACGGCACGATCGCGCTGCTGGGGCCACCGGGGAGCGGGAAGGGGACCCAGGCCGCACGACTACAGGACGAGCTCGGCTATGTGCCGCTCTCGACCGGCAACCTCCTGCGCGAGGCACGACTGGAGGGGACCGAGCTCGGGAAACGCGCGGCGGAGTACATGGACCGCGGCGATCTCGTGCCCGACGAGGTGATCCTCGCCATGGTGCGCGAGGTGATCGGGGCGTTCGACGGCAAGGCCGTGCTGCTCGACGGCTTCCCGCGCACGCGCGCGCAGGCGGAGGCGATGTCGCGCGGGATCACGCAGTTCGGGCGCGAGCTCGGCGCCGCGATCCTGATCGACGTCCCCGACGAGGTCGTGATCCAGAGGATCCTCGCGCGCGGGGAGGGTCGCAGCGACGACAACCTGGAGACGGCCCACGAGCGGCTGCGGGTCTACCACAACGAGATCGAGCCGCTGATCGCCTACTACGACGAGCTCGGGCTGCTGCGGCGCGTCGACGGCGCCGGCGACCCCGACCAGGTCTTCGAGCAGGTCCGCCGCTCAGCCGAGGGGTGAAGGCGGGATCTGCGTCTCGCCGTGCACGGCGGGGATGCGCATGCCCACCTCGTCCTCGAAGCACCACGACCAGTCCTCTCCCGGCTCGAGCGAGCGGATGATCGGGTGCTGGGAGCTGCGGGCGTGCGCGCTCGCGTGCCGGCCCGGCGAGCTGTCGCAGCAGCCCACACGCCCGCACTCCAGGCAGATCCGCAGGTGCACCCACTTGCCGCCGGTCGCGAGGCATTCCTCGCAGCCCTCGACGGACTCCGGCAGCTCGGTGACGTGGACATGGTCGAGGTGTGTGCAGGGCATCAGGGCGTCTCCTGGCGGATGGGCAGCGACACGTGGAACGTGGTGTGGCCGGGCTCGGACTCGAACGTGAGCGAGCCGTCGTGACCGTCGACGATGATGCGCCGCGCGGTCGCCAGGCCGAGCCCGGTGCCCGCGCCGACGTCCTTAGTGGTGAAGAACGAGTCGAACACGCGGTCGCGGTTCTCCGGCGCGATCCCGGGGCCGTCGTCGCCGACCTCGACGATCGCGCAGCTGTTGTCGCGCCGCGTGGCGATCGTGATCGTTCCGTGCTCGCCGAGCGCGTCGATCGCGTTGTCGAGCAGGTTGGTCCACACCTGATTGAGCTCGGAGCCGCGCACGCTGAGCTTGGGCAGTGAACGGTCGTACTCGCGCACGACCTCGATCGACGTGTGCTTGAGCTTGTGCCCCAGCACCTTGAGCGTAGTCTCCAGCCCCTCGTGCAGGTCGACCCCGACCATGCCGCCGCGGTCCATGTACGTGTACTGCTTGACCGCGCCGACGAGATCGGACATCCGCCGCGTCGACTCCTGCAGCTCGCTCGCAAGGCCCTTTGCCGCGACCGACGCGGCCACCCAGCGAACCGCGGTGTCGCACGCCGGGCCGGCGGCGGCGGCGACGCGCTCCAGCCACGTCTCGTCGAGGCCGGCCGCCGCGAGCGGCTCGGCGATCTGCCACGCCTCGGCGACGCCGTGCGCCTGCAGGCGCTCGAGCAGCGCCTCCTCGGCATCGGCAGCGTCGAGCGTGTCGAGCGGGGTCTGGGCCGCCGCCGCTGCGAGCGCCTCGCGCTGCAGGGCCACGAGCGTCTCGGCGTCCTCGCGCTCGATCCCCGCCTCGACGAAGCGGCCCATCGCCGAGCCCACGATGTCGAGCGCGTCGGCGAGCTGGGCAGCGGCGCGCTGGGCGGCGGCCGCCGGGTTGTTGAGCTCGTGCGCGAGCCCGGCGGCCATCGTGCCGAGCGAAGCGAGCCGCTCGCGGTTCTGCTCCACCGCGGTGACACGGGCCATCACCGGCGCGACCTGGCGCATCACGCGGCCGTGCACTGCGGGTTCCGCCATTGCGAGCCGGCGGAAGTCGTCGGGCTCGATGATCGCGGCGCGGCAGTCGGTCTCGGCGAGCATGCGCACCGGCACCGGCTGCCTCGTCATCACGGCGATCGCGCTCATCCACGTCGGCGAGCGCTGGCGCCCGACCGGCTCGGTGCGCTCGCCGTCGGCGATCACCGCCATCGCCGTGCCTTCGAGCAGCAGCACGACGCCGTCGGGCTCGGCGCCCTGCTCGTGGAGCACGGAGCCGGCGGCGTGGTCGTAGGGCTTGGCGACCGCGGCCCATGCGGCGAGCTCGGCATCGTCGAGGTCGTCGAACAGGTCGACGGGGCGCAGATCGGCGACGGTGTACCCGCTCATGTGTCGGAGAGGTACTGGTGGACCAGGGACACCGCCATCGAGCCCTCGCCGACCGCGCTGGCGACACGTTTGATCGAGCGCGAGCGCACGTCGCCGGCCACGAACACGCCGGGCACGCTGGTCTCGAGCAGGTACGGATCGCGCGGCAGCGGCCAGCCGTCGGCCTTCGCGTCCAGTCCCGCGAGGATGAAGCCGCGGTCGTCGCGCATCACGACGCCGGCCAGCCAGTCCGTGCGCGGGGCGGCACCGATGAAGACAAAGCAGGCGTCGGCGTCGAGCACCCGCTCGCCTCCGTCGCCGTTGCGCACGTGCAGGCGCGCCAGATGGCCGTCCTCTCCCTCGGCGGCCGTCGCGTGGCTGCCCGCGAGGATGTCGATGTTGCCGAGCTTGGAGATCCGCTCGATCAGGTAGTGCGACATCGACTTCTCGAGCGTCGACCGCACGAGCATCGTCACCTTCTCGGCGTGCTCGCTGAAGTACACGGCGGCCTGGCCGGCCGAGTTGGCGCCGCCGATGATCACGACGTGCTGGTCGGCGCAGGAGCGCGCCTCCGTGACCGCCGCGCCGTAGTAGATGCCGGCGCCGGTCAGCTCCGGGAACCCCGGCGTCTCGAGCTGGCGATAGGCGACGCCGGACGCGACGAGCACGCAGTTCGCGCTCAACGCGCCGCCGCCGCTGAGCTCGACGAAGCGTCCCGAACCCTCGACGCGCAGGCCGACGGCGTCCTGCACGGTCAGCAGCTCGGCGCCGAGCCGCCGCGCCTGCGACGTGGCGCGCTGCGTCAGCTCGGAGCCGCTCAGCCCCTGCGGGAAGCCGAGGTAGTTCTCGATCTTGCTCGACTGCCCGGCCTGGCCGCCGGGCGCCTCGCGCTCGATCATGACGGTGCGCAGGCCCTCGGAGGCGCCGTACACGGCGGCCGCGAGGCCGGCCGGGCCGCCGCCGACGATCACCAGGTCGTAGTGGTCCGATGCGGGCTGCCCGGAGATCCCGAGGCGCTCGGCGATCTCCATCATCGTCGGCCGCTCGAGCACGCTCCCGTCTTCGAGCAGTGCGACCGGCAGCCGGTCGGCGTCGACGCCCGCGACCTGCAGCAGCTCGCGCGCCTCGCCGTCACGCTCGATGTCGAGGAAGCGGGCCGGCACGCGGTTGCGGGCGAGGAAGTCGCGCAGGTCGTGCGACTCGGGCGAGAACCGGTGGCCGATCACACGGACGCCGCCGGCCTCCAGCGCGGCCCCCGCCTCCCAGGTTGTCAGCAGGTCCTCGACGACCGGGAACAGCTGCTCCTCCGGCGGGTCCCACGGCTTGAGCAGGTAGTAGTCGAGCGCGACCTCGTTGATCGCGGCGATCGCCGCCTCGGTGTCGGCGTAGGCGGTGAGCAGCAGCCGCTTGGCGTCGGGGACGATCGTGCGCGCCTGGACCAGGTACTCGGTGCCCTCCATCCCCGGCATCCGCTGGTCGGCGATCAGCATCGCCACCTGGTCGCCGCGGCGGCGCAGCTCGCTGAGCACATCGAGCCCCTCGCGGCCCGAGCCGGCGCGCATGATCCGGAAGCGCTCGCCGAAGCCGCGTCGCAGGTCGCGCGCGACCGCCGCCAGGACGGCCGGCTCGTCGTCCACCGCCAAGATCGCCGGCCGTCGTTCGCTCGTCATAGACGGAACGTTACGGGGCGGCTCGCCTCATGTCGGTCTGGATCTCTGTGGCACTCAGCGCGTGTTGACCTTCGGAGATCTGACGGTAGTCTCGGCGCCGACGGGCAGTAATCGATTCGGGAGGATCCCTTTGCGACGCGTAGTGATGGCGTTCACGGTGGCCACGGTGGGCATGACGGCGATGGTCGGCACGGCTCAGGCGGCCACGCTCAGCATCGACCCGGTGCAGGCTTGCTACATCAGCGGTGAGACAGCGATCGCGACAGGCGCCGGGTTCACGCCCGGTGGGCAGGTCACCGCCACATTTGCCGGCCAGAGCGGGGTCTTCAGCGTCGATACCGTCGGCAACAGCGAGCCGTTGAAGCTCACGTTCCCGGGCGCCAAAGGCATCGAGACCGAGACCCTCGTGGAGACGGACACGGCCAATCCGGCTCTGACCGCCAGCGTGCAGATGCCGGTCACGCGTCGCCACGTCGACGTGAACCCGACCCACGCGGCGGCGGGCAAGAAGCTGCGGATCAAGGGCTACGGGATGACCGGCGGGCGGAAGGTCTACATGCACATCCGCGGGCCGCATCACTACCGGTCCGACGCGAAGATCGCCACGGCCAAGGGCCCGTGCGGCACCTTCAAGACGCGCCGCAAGATCGTCAGCTCAGGCGCGGCTCCCGGCGCCTACAAGGTGCGCTTCGACCACAAGAAGAAGTACTCGAAGAAGACGAAGCCGCAGACTGGCGGCACGCTGACGATCACGCGCACGTTCCACGCCGTCGGCGCGCGCGCCGCGGCGTTCGGCTGGAGCGCCGACTGAGCGATGGCGTACGCAAGCCAGGAGGCCCGGCAGGACCTGCTGGCGAGCATCGCCGAGGCGATCGACGAGCTCGGCCGGGCGCTGGCCGCGCTCGGCGACGCCTATGACCAGCTCGACGAGCACACCGCCGACGTGCTCGAGGAGCAGATGTTCCGGCCCGCGCAGGCCGCGTACGCCCGCGCTCAGCGGACCTACTCCGGGTTCGCTGAGCGGCACGGGCTCGAGGGGCGCACGTTCGAGGCGGCCTCGTCCGGCGCGCCTTCGCGTGGTGTGCGCGCGTTCGTCGAGGCGGCGATCGAGGCGTTCGAGGAGGCTGACGGGATCCTCATCGAGCTGCAGGACTCGATGATGCCGGTCGAGGTCGGCGACGCCGAGCTGCGCGCCGGCCTGACCGACGTGCGCGAGCGGCTCGGCGAGCTGCCGGACCGCGGGCACAACCTGCTGCGCACGCTCGGGCGCTGAGCGGCGACCCGGGGCGCGCGCCCCCGGGGGTGCAGACCAGGGCATTTCACGGGCGCGACGTGGTGGCGACAGAGGGAGGATCCAGTTGCCCATACAACTAGACCTCTCGAGAGGAGATCGTCATGACCACCACCACGACACCCGATACCTCGACCAGCCCGGCGATCGACGCCGGCCTCGCCCTTCGCGAGGGCTACGCAAGAGTCGGCGACATCGACCTGCACTACGTCGAGGCCGGCGATGGGCCGCTGATCGTCCTGCTCCACGGCTTCCCGGAGTTCTGGTACGGCTGGCGGCAGCAGATCGCGCCGCTCGTGGAAGCGGGCTTCCGCGTCGTCGCGCCCGACCTGCGCGGCTACAACCTGTCGTCGCGGCTGGACCACTTCACCGAGTACACGGCCGACAAGCCGGCCGAGGACATCCGCGGTCTCATCCACGAGCTCGGCGCCGAGTCCGCGATGGTGGTCGGCCACGACTGGGGCGGAACCGTGGCGTGGACTCTGGCGATGAATCACCCCGAGGTCGTCGATCGCCTCGCCATCCTCAACGCGGCCCATCCGCGCAAGCTGAACGAAGGCCTGCGCAGCCCGCGTCAGCTCCTGCGGTCCTGGTACTTCTTCTACTTCCAGTTCCCGTGGCTGCCCGAGCGCCGTGCGCGCCGCCGGCACTGGCGGTTCTTCAAGCGCTTCCTGCGCGACGCGCGCCCGCAGTACACGGAGCAGGAGATCGATCGCTACCGCGAGGCCTGGTCCCGGCCAGGGGCGGTCAAGGCGATGATCGACTACTACCGCGCCGCGGTGCGGCTTGAGTCCAAGCAGGAAGTCCGCCCCGTCTCGGCGTCCACCCTGGTCATCTGGGGGCAGGGCGATCGCTACCTCGGCCCCAAGCTCGCCGAGCCGCACCAGGACGACGTGCCCGACCTCCGGGTCGAGCTTCTGCCCGACGCGTCGCACTGGGTCCACCATGACGAGGCTGAGCGCGTGAACGAACTGCTCGTCGACTTCTTCGCCGCCGCCTGATCGCGGCGGCGCCGTCCAGGGGGCAGCCGCATTCGAAGCATCGTGGGCCGCCACCGGCTTGATCGGTGGCGGCCCACGTCCGCTCCCCGTCGGCGCTATGCCGCACCGACACCGACCTGATCAACGGGCGTCGTCGCCGATGGCGCCGTAACTCTGCGCCTCCGCGCTGCCGGCGAGCGCCGAGAATCCGGCCACGGTCGCGAGGATCGTGGAGGGTTGCGCGGTGGATGCCACCAATGACGCCGGCCAACGGCGCGGAATTCCTGCGGTTCGGCTGCGCCCGCGGACGGTCAGGCTCGTCTGTTGTCTTGCGCTCGGCCGCCCGCCGGCTCTGGGTGGTGCCTGAGGCGGTAGGCGACGAGGAAGTGCAGTGCTGCTGCCGGTACCAGCAGCACTCCCCAGAACCCGCCGACGCCGTTGCCGTACAGGATGGCCGTGAGGAACACGAGCCAGGCACCGATGACAACCCGCACAGGCAGCATGAGGCGGGAGTGCCTGTACTCCCACGGGCCGGGCAGCCGCGTCTGGCGCAACCGCATGAAGACGGCGTTCATGAGCAGATCGATGGTCTCTGCCAGTCGGGGGCGCTGCTGACCCTCCGCGGCGCCGGCCATCAGGACCGAGAGGATCTCCCGCTCCTGCTCGCGGCGGAATGCCTTCGGGTAAAACGCCAGCAACCGTCGATAGCGGCGCTCCAGGCGAGTCGAAGCCGTCATGTGCTCGCCACACCTCCACTCGGATCCAGTCGTGTCATCGCGACGCGCGCGTTGGAGTGCAGACGCGCCGCCTCCTCGGCGAGCCGTTCCTCGCCCGTCGGCGTGAGCCGGTAGTAGCGACGCAGCCGGCTGTCTACGACCTCTTCGCGGTCGACCGCGATCAGGTTGTCCGCGCGCAGCCGGTCCAGCGCCGTGTACAACGTCCCGGCGCGCAGTCGCACGCGCCGCTTCGAGATCTGTTCAACGTCGGTGATGATCCCGTAGCCATGCTGGCTTCCTCCAGCCAGCGCCGTCAGGATCAGGAACGTCGAGCGCCTGGGCCGCCGGGGTTCCAGTCCGATGACCTCCAGGGGCACACGCGAGTGGGTGCCGCGGCGCCGTCGCTGGCTACCGTCCGTGCTGTGGAGTTCAGCCGCGAGCTGCGCGATGACGTCCTGGCCGGCGATATCACGCTGTCGGTCCGGCTGTGGAAGCGGCCACAGGTCAAGGAGGGCGGCCGCTACCGCGTCGGCTCAGGGCTGATCGAGATCGACGCGATCGAGCTCGTCCCGTTCGCCGCGATCACCGAGTCGGACGTCCGGCGAGCCGGTGAGGCCGACCGCGAGACCCTGCGCGAGCGCGCCGCGCACGCTGGGCCGATCGGCGAGGACACCCTTGTCTATCGGATCGAGCTCCATGCGGTGAGCCCCGCCGACTGAGTAGCTGCCGGCGGCGGGCCACACGGCGGCGCTGCCGGGCACGCCTGACGGATGAAGGACAGGAGCCGTAGACTCGCGCGGTGCCTTCGGCCATCTGGGGTGGAGCTGCCGCCCTCTGCGCTTCGCTCCTCATCGCGCCCGTCGCCTCGGCCGCGATCACCGTCGGTCAGGTGGCGGCGCAGCCTTCCGAGGTGACGGCGATGCCGTTCTGCGACACCGGGACCTGGGCGGTGACGTCGACGGGGGTTCCGCCCCGCTATGAGATCCCGGGCGACGGGGTGATCACGAGCTGGCGGACGTACACCGGCGCCACGTTCAACCAGGGGCCGGTTCGGCTGAAGGTCGTGCGCCCCGTGTCGGCGACCACGTTCGCCGTCGAGGCCGTGTCGGACTACATCACGCCCGTCTACAACGTCGATGGCGCCAACGGCCCGTTCGCCACCCGGATCCCGGTCGTGGCGAACGACCTCGTCGCGCTGGGTGTGGGTCCTCGGACCGGAACGCAGACCAGGCCGGCCTGCCAGTTCAACAACTCCCTCGCCGCTGGGTCGAAGGCCAAGATCGGCGTCGACGATGAGCCGGACGCGGCAGCGGCGCTGACCTGGGGGGCGGCGAACTACCCGGCGGCTCGCGTGAGCGTGAGCGCGATACTGGAACCCGACCTCGATCACGACGACTTCGGCGACGAGACGCAGGACCAATGCCCCGGCGAGGCCGGTCCGCAGGCCGGATGCCCGGTGGCGGGGCCGCCCGCGCCGATCGCCAAGATCGAGTCCCTGCACATCTCGCGGGCCAGGTTCCCTGCGGCGCGGCGAGGCCCCAGCGCGCGGGCGGCGAAGCGCCAGTTCGGCAGCAAGGTCGCCTACACGCTCAACGTGCCGGCCAGCACGCGCTTCACCGTCGTCGCACTACGACACCGCCGCAAGGTCCACGGGGGCTTCACCCGCACCGGCAAGCTGGGCCGCAACACGTTCCGGTTCACCGGCCGGATCGGCGGTAAGCGCGTCAGGCCCGGGCGGTATGAGCTCGTCGCGACGCCGCGCGCGAACGGGCGGACCGGCAAGCCGGTCCGCGCGCGCTTCCGCGTGGTGCGCTAGCCAGGCGACGCGCGTGCGCGTGCGCGGGCCGACGCCGCACAGGCACAGCGAGACCGCCCGCCGGCCGCTGCAGCGCGTCCTCGATCAGCGGCAGGCGCCCGGCCAGCCTGGCAGCCCAAGGGCCCATCGTCGAGCGGCTCTAACGACGAAACAGCGAGGCGATCTCAGCGAAGCCCTCGACCACGCGGGCCGGGCCTTCGATCACCGCGATGCGGCCGCGGGCCGGGCGCTCGACGGTCATCGCCCAGTTCGCGCACACCGCTTCGACGTCGGAGAGCGCCGTGTCGGCGATCGTGAGCACCGCGGTGGCCCGCAGGTCGGCGGGAGCCGGGCGGCGCTGGTCGGCGACGCGCTCGAGCCAGCCCATGAGCATCGCGTCGAGCTGCTCGGCGAGCGTCAGGGGCGCGGCGATTGCGGACATGGCTACAACGACGCAGCCGGAGCGCGGGTTATTCCGCGGCGCTCGAACGCGTAGCCGGCCGCCAGCCCGACAGCCAGGCCGCCGACGTGAGCGCCGACGCTCACGTGCGGCGTGAAGAACGTATAGATGAAGCTGAGGGGCAACCCCGCCCATGCCACGACGCCGAGCAGGCGCGTGCGATGGGCGTCGCGCATCACCGCCCAGCCGGCGATCGCGAAGATCACGCCGGACAGGCCGACGACGGGGGCGCCGCTCAGCAGCACCGCGAGGCCCATCGCCGCGATGCCGCTGACGAGGCACACGCCGGTGAACCGCGGCCAGCCGACCTCGCGCTCGAGCAGGACGCCGATGAGCACGAAGCCGACCAGGTTGAAGAGCAGGTGGAACGGGTCGCCGTGCAGGAGGTTGGCGCTGAGCAGCGTCCACCACTGCCCGTCGGCGAGCGCGTCGCGCGACGTGGCGCCGGCGTCGAGCAGATCGAACGCGTTCGGGAACGGCCCGAAGCGCGCCACCTTGACGACGAAGCCCACGACGCAGGTCACGGCCACGATCACGGTCACCGCCGGGATGCGGTCCCGCCGCACGTGTGCGGCCTCGTCCGCGAGCCGCATGTCGGCGATCGCGGAGGCGCTCCATCCGTGCGCGGTGGCATAGCGGTCGCGGGCGGCGTTGAGGAGCGCGGCGAGATCGGCGGTACGCATGCCATACGTGTCGGGAAGCCGCAGGTACGCGCGGCCCGGGATCAGCTCCCGGGCGGCGATCATGGTGAAAGGCACGAACAGCAGCGCGCCGATCGCGGCGATCACGTTCGGCTCGGCGATCGTCCCCGCCACGCACGCGCCGCCGAGCAGGGCGCAGATCGCCAGCACGCCCGACCACCGCTTGCGGCTCGGGTTGAGCACGATCGGCTCGCCGGTCTGCAGCTGTCGGTAGGCGTCGGTGAACCGCTCAGACGGAGGCTCGACCTTCGGCCCCTTTCGCCGGGTCCCGCGCAGCCCGCGCACGCCGAGCGCGACCACCGCCAGCGCGATCAGGAAGAAGACGACGAAGCCGGGCCAGTCGCTCTTGTCGTCGGTCCTGGCGAACGTCGCGACGAACAGCGCGAGGGCCAGAACACCGACGACGATCAGCGTCCAGGACCCGATGCGGCGCAGCGGTTGCATGCCCGCGCAATACCCGCCCGGGCGCTTTGGTCATGCGCCTTGCGCCGCACTACTTCTCGACGAGGCCGTGGCGCAGCGCATGCGCCGCGGCCTCGCCGCGCGTACGGACCCCGAGCTTGGCGAGGATCGACGCGACGTGGTGCTCGACGGTCTTGCGCGACAGGAACAGCCGCTCCGCGATGTCGCGATTACGCAGGCCCTCGGCGACCAGCGCGAGGACTTCGAGCTCGCGCGCGGTCAGGTGGGCGGGGTTCTCCCGGGTCGCCTCGCGCGGGCCGCGCGGCAGTCCGCTCGCGCCGCGCTTGCGCAGCTCGCGGGCGACGACCGCGGCCGCGCCACCGGCGCCGAGCGCCAGCAGCTCCTCGTAGCCGCGCCGCTGTGCCGCTTCATCACGCGCGCCGGCGCGCGCGAGCGCCGACTCGTACGGACAGCCCAGCGCGGTCCAGCACTCGGCGGCTTCCTCGTGCTTTCCGGCCAGCTCGAGCGCATACGGCTCGGCGACCGCGATCGCGGGCTTGATCGGCGCACCGGCACGAGCGCGCAAGCTCGCGAGCTCGCCGACGACCCAGTCGGCATCGCGGCTTTCGGCGAGCTCCAGCACACGATCGGTCTCGGTCACGACGCGCGCCTGATCCCCGGCCAGCCACGCGGCCTCGGCGCGTGCGACGGCGACCGGCTCGATCCGCTGCAGCTCCACTCCCGCCAGCGCGAGTCCCTCGTCGAGGGGTGTCCAGACGTCGGGATCGCCCCGGCGCGCGCGCAGCCGCCCGGTGACGCTGAGCGCGATCACGACCGGCAGCGGTGACACGCGGCGGCGGCGCACGACCAGCGCGGCGGTCTCGGCGGCGTCGTCCCAGCGCCCGTGGTCGAGCTCGGTGCGCGCGCGATAGCCGGTGAGATAGATCCACCACAGGTCGAGCCACGGGTCGCTGGCATAGTCGGTCGCCGCGTCCAGGTACGCGTCGGCGAGCCCGAGCGCGCGGTGGCGGATCGCGGCCCACGTGAGGTTCGCGTAGGCGCGGAGCGCGTCCTCGACGAGGTCCAGCCGCAGCGCGAGCTCCAGGCTGCGCTCGGCGGTTCCGCGCGCGCCCGGGCCGCCGCTGAGGAACTCCATCGTGCCGAGCGAGCACAGCGCGTTGGCCGCGACCGCCTCGTCACCGAGGCGGCCCGCGAGGTCGAGCGCGCGCGCGCTCCAGTGCGCGAGGGCGCCCGCGTCCTCGTCGTTCATCGCCAGCGACGCCATGTTCGCGTACGCGCGCGCGAGCTCAGGCCCCGGGCCGAAGGGTTCGAGCGCCGCGACCGCTTCGCGGCCGGCGACGGTGGCCGCGTGACTGTCACCCGGGCACCAGACGATGTTCGACAGGCGGCGCAGCGCGTCGCCTTCGGCGCGGCGGTCGCCGAGCCGCCGGTGGCATTCGAGCGCATGGTGGAGCTCCTGGCTCGCGACGTCCGGCTGGTCGGCGAGGAAGGCCTCATACGAGCGGCGCTCGTGCAGGTGGGCGCGTTCGGCCGGTCCGAGGTCGGCGGCGAACCGCAGGGCGCGGCCGTACTGCGCGGCGGCCTCGTGGTGGGCGCCGGCTGCCGCGGCGCGCTCAGCGGCGGCGGGCGCGAACCGCAGCACGGCGGCAGTGTCGGCAGCGCCTTCGGCGTGGTAGGCGATCCGCGCCGGGTCCGAGCCGGCGAGTGCGGCGAGCGCGCGACGATGGAGTGCCAGCCGCCGATCGGGCGCCAGCGTCTCCTCGATCGCCACGCGCGCGAGCTCGTGCCGGAACGCGACGCCGCTGCCGACCGCTCCGAGCACGCCGCACGTGAGGCACTCGCCGAGATGGGAGACCGTGTCGCCGGCGAGCGCCTCGAGGATCGGGAGGCTGACGGTGCCCGGCACGATCGCCGCCGCATCGACCACCGTTCGTGCCGGCTCGCTCAACGGCGCGACGCGCGCCAACACGGCATCGCGGATCGTCGCGGGCAGCTCGACGCCGCCCGCCGCCAGCGCCTCGGTGACGAAGAACGGATTGCCGGCCGTGCGGCGGTGCAGCTCGGCGGCGTCGACGCCGTGCGGCGCGGCCAGCTCGGCCACCGCCGCGGGCGAGAGCGGGACCAGCCGCACCCGCTCGACGGCCTCGCGGCGAAGAAGGTCGCCGAGCGCGACCCGCAGCGGGTGCGCACGGTCGAGCTCGTCGTCGCTATAGGTCGCGATCAGCAGCACCGGGACGGTCGTGATGCGGCGGCTCAGCAGGCGCAGGACGTCCAGCGTGGCGTCATCCGCCCAGTGGGCGTCCTCGAGCACGACGATCGCCGGTCGGCGCCCACTCAGCTCCTGCAGCAGCGCGGCGGCGACGTCGTACGCCGGTGCGCCGTCGGCGACGAGCGAGGCGAGCTCGCCGCCGGTGACCGCCGCGATGTCAGCCACCGGACCGAGCGGCGAGAGCGTGAACAGCCCGTCGCAGTCGCCCCACAGGATCCGCGCGGCGTCACCGTGCAGCTCGCAGAAGCGCCGTACGAGCACGGTCTTCCCGACGCCGGCCTCGCCGGCGATCAGCACGAGCCGGCCGCCGGTGTCGGTGACGCCCGCGGCGGCCGCTTCGAGCGCCGCGAGCGCGACGTCGCGCTCGAGCAGCGCGGCATCGCGGTGTGCGGCGGCGATCGCCACGCGTCAGTTGTTGAAGTGGGTCTGGAACAACCGCACCGGGTACTCCAGCGAGGCGTCGTGGTACTCCTCGCCGGGCAGCTGGTCGTCGCGGTTGTCCTCGAGGTGCTTCTGAAGAGCCGTCGGCAGGTAGTCGTGGATCTGGTCGTCGGTCAGCTCGAGGCCCGTGCGCTCATCCGGCGGCAGCTCGACGGGGATCGGCTCGTCGCGTCCATGTAGGTACACATGCCAGATGTGCGGGTGGTGATGGCCCTCGACGCGCTCGTGGTGCCTGATCGACAGCTTGGACATGTGCAGACGCTACCGCCTCACCAACTCTGTGGCTTGCCCTCCTCGAAGAGCCATACGCGGAAGAACGCGCGGAGGTTCTGGCCACTCTCGCGTTCGGCCAGCCGCGTGAAGTCGGCCGTCGTCACATTGCGGTCCCGGTTGTCGCGGAACCACGTCCGCAGGATGCGGAAGAACGTGCGGTCGCCGACCTTCACCCGCAGCGCCTGGAGCGTCATCGCGCCGCGGTCGTAGACCGGGGTCCCGAACAGGTCCGCGGGGCCGGGGAGCGCCGCCGGCGCCGGGAACCACAGGTCCTGGCCGTCCTCGCTGTCCTCCGGGGTCGCGTAGTCCTCGTCGAACCGCTCCTGCGCCGGCGGCCCGCCGTGGCGCTCGTCGTAGATCCACTCCGAGAACGTCGCGAAGCCCTCGTTGAGCCAGATGTTCGGCCACGTCGCGATCGTCACCTGATCGCCCCACCACTGGTGCGAGAGCTCGTGGACCACGGTCGCCGCGTCGGGGATGCGCTCGTAGTTGGGCTTGGTCTGGGTCTCCAGCGCGTAGCCGACGAACGGCGCCCAGTCGATGATCCCGCCGACGCTCTCGAACGGGTAGTCGCCGTAGAGGCCGGAGAAGAAGCGGACGATCTCAGGCTCCGGGTCGAGCCGCCGGAAGCCGAGCCCCGGGTTGCCGGCGGGGTCGTCCTCGAGCTCGCGCGCCTCGGGGTCGACGGCGTCGTAGCGGCGGAGGCCGCCGGGCCGGTCGAACCGGGTCTGGAACGTGCCGTTCGTGGCGGTCACCAGGTACGAGACCATCGGGCTGTCCTCGCGCCAGCGCCACGTCGTCATGCCGTGCGCCGTGTCGCGTCCGAGCAGGATCCCGTTGGCCATCACGGTCTTCCCGGCGGGCACGGCGATCGCGAAGTCGTACGTCGCCTTGTCCTTCAGCGAGTCGTTGACCGGGAACCAGCCGGGGGAGCCCTGCGGCTCACCGACCACGAACGCGCCGTCGTCCGTCGGCACCCAGCCCTCGATCGCATCGTCGGGGTCGATAACCGCTTCGGGCACGCCGGCGTAGTCGACGGCGACGACGAACCGGTCGCCGCGGTCGAGCTTGACCGCGGGCCGGATCACCAGCTCCTGGCCGTGCCGCTGGCTGAACGTCGCCCGCCGGCCGTCCACCGTGACCTTCGAGACCTCGAGGAAGTCGCGCAGGTCGAGGTCGAAGCGCGAGAGGTTCTCGGTCGCGCGCGCGAAGACGGCGACATGGCCCCTGAGCTCGTGCCGGTACGTGATCGCCAGCGAGTAGTGGGAGACCTCATAGCCGCCGTTGCCGGCGAGCGGGAAGAACGGGTCGCCGCTCCCCGGCGCCCCGGCGACGTAATGGCCGGCGAACGCCGGCGCCGGTAGCGCGAGCACCACGAGTACGACAGCGATTGCCCAGGACTTCCCACGCATAGTGCCCTCCCTCGAACTACTCGATCAGCTGCCGCCGCATGCCCTCCGCGACGGCGGCGGCGCGATCGGACACGCCGAGCTTCTCATAGACGCGCTGCAGGTACGACTTGATCGTCGACGCGCTCAGGTCGAGCTCCTTGGCGATCGCCGGCGCGGTGAGGCCGCGGGCGAGGCCCTTGAGAATCGCCAGCTCGCGGTCGCTCAGCGGGATGATCGGCGTGCGGTCGCGGCGTTCGCGCACGCCCGCCATCACCGACGCCTGCACGCGCTGGGAGAGCACGGTCTCGCCGCGCGCCACGCGCTGGATCGCGTCGGCGATCTCATCGAACGTCGCGTCCTTCTCGATCACGCCGTAGGCGCCGGCCTCCACGACCTGGTAGGCGTCGTCGCTTTGCAGCCGGCCGGAGACGAACAGCACGCGGACCTGGATCCCAGCCTCGTTGATGTGGTTGAGGACGTCCAGCCCCGTCATGTCGCCGATCTGGAAGTCGAGTACGACGAGGTCCGGGGCTGCGGAGACCAGCGCCTCGATCCCGGCCTCGCCGGAGTCGCAGCGGCCGACGAGCTCGACGCCGTCCAGCCGATCGACCAGCATCCCGATCCCCTCGAGGAACAGCGGGTGGTCGTCCACGATCAGCACGCGGGCCGGCACCCGGGCTTTGTAGCACTGACCGGTCGTCCGGCGCGTCGGTCCAACAGGACTGTCCGATCGGATACACCTTGACCATACGATCGACTAAAGCAACTGGACGGATTGCCGATGACAGGAGTGCTGACAATGGCAAACCCGTCGTGAGGCGGGGACGCAAAGCCAGAGGTCTCGGGATCCACAGGAGATAGCTCGGTTGCCGGCAAAAGGCGCCTCGTGCGCCGATCCGTCAGGCACCTCGAAGGAGCTATCCGTCCCAATGTCCCGTCTTCGCTTTCTCGCGGCCAACCCCCGGCTCGCGCTCGGCGCCCTCCTGACCCTCCTGCTGGCCGCCGCTGCGGTCGTCGGCTCAGGCGCTGACTTCACCGCCTCTTCGGCCAACCCGGCGAACACGTTCGCCGCCGGCACGCTGAGCATCCTCAACTCCAAGGAGGGCACCGCCGTGCTCTCCGCCACGAACCTGCGCCCGGGCAACAGCCAGTCGGGCACGGTCGACATCAAGAACACCGGTGGCCTGAGCGGCGCGTTCACGCTGTCGCGCACCGCCCCGGTCGACTCCGACGGCGCCAACCCGCTGTCGAGCAAGCTCAATCTCACGATCGTCGACTGCGGCACCTTCGTCGGCGCCACCCCGCCGACCTGCGGCGACGGCGACGACGTCAGCAAGTACAGCGCCGGCACGATCGCCCAGATGGGCACCACCGGTCACCTCGTGACCGCGCTCGGCACGTACGCCGCCAACGAGCAGCATCGCTACCAGTTCACGGTCCAGCTCGACAGCACCGCGGGCAACGCCTACCAGGGCGACACCTCGAGCGTCGAGTTCGACTGGAACGCCGCGTAGGCAACCCGACGGGACTCGGGGGAATCGAGCATGGCGGCGATCCGTCAGGCAGGGCGCTGGGCGTGTGGCTCAGCGCTCCTGGCTGCCGTGATCGTCGCCATGCTCGTTCTGCTTCCCTCGCTGTTCGGCTGGCAGCGCTACGCGATCGTGTCGGGCTCGATGACCGGCACGTACGACAAGGGCACGCTCGTGCTCGATGACGTCGTCCCGGTCGCGGACCTCAAGGTGGGCGACGTGATCACCTACCTGCCGCCCTCCGGCGCCGGTCCCGACCACCTGATCACCCACCGGATCGCCTGGATCGGGGAGGACCGGACGGGCGGCCGGATCTTCCGCACCAGGGGCGACGCCAACCAGGTCGCCGACCCGTGGACGTTCCGCCTCAGCCAGCCCACGCAGGCGCGTGTCCGCGTCGGCGTCCCGTATGTCGGGCGGGTGCTCTGGGCCCTCTCGCGCCAGGACGTGCGCATGATCATCATCGCCCTCCCGGCGCTGCTGATCGCTCTGTCCACGCTGTTCGCGCTGTGGCGCCAGCTCGGTGAGGCCGCTCGCCGCGCGGAGAACGCGGCATGAGGCGCTCGCTCGCCGTCCTCGCGCTCGTCCTGCTCGTCCTCGGGGCGGGCATCACCGCGTCCGGCGCCGACTTCACGAGCGGCTCGAAGTCTCCGGGCAACGCGTTCGCCGCCGCCGCCGACTTCAACACCGTCGCCGTGACGGTGACCGACCCGGGCTCGCCGCTGCGCAGCACCGTGTCGCTCGCGTCGACCGCCGGCTCCGAGCGCGGCATCGCCACCGTCCGCTACCAGACCGCGCCCGCCGGCAGCTCGACCTGGACGGACGCCTGCACCGCCTCCAGCGCGCCATTCAGCTGCAGCTTCGACACCACCGCCGTGGCCGACGGCCTGCGCGACGTGCGCGCCATCGCCACCGACACCGCCGGCTACACGCGCACCTCCGCCACGGTCGCCTCGCGCCGCGTCGACAACACGCTTCCCACGGTCTCGCTCGCCGACCCCGGTACCTACCTGACCGGCACCAAGACGCTGTCCGCCACCGCGTCCGACTCCGGCAGCGGCCTCGCCGGCCTCCAGATCGACTACCGCCCGGCCGGCGGCACCTGGACCACCGCCTGCTCCGGCACGACGTCCCCGCGCTCCTGCGCGCTCAACACGTCGCTGTTGATCGACGGCTCGTACGAGCTGCGCGCCCGCGCCACCGACGCGGCCGGCAACGTCGCCGACTCGACGCTCACCCGGGTGGTCGACAACCACGCGCCGACCGGCTCGGTCCCGGCGCTCACGCCGCTGCGCGGCACGGTTGACGTCAGCCTCAACGCCGACGACGGCGCCGGCAGCGGCGTCGCGTCGGTCACCGGCCAGTTCCGGCAGGCCGGCGGCTCGACCTGGACCGATGTCTGCACCGACACGACCGCGCCGTACGCGTGCACCGGCCTCGACACGACGCCGTATCCCGACGGCCTGTACGAGGCCCGGGTGATCATCGTCGACAAGGCGGGCTTCAGCACCACGTCCGCGATCGTCACCGTGCGGATCGATAACACGGCGCCGGCGACGGCGACGCTGAACAGCCCGGGCACCTCGCTGTCCGGCAACGTCTCGCTCACCGGCACGGCCGCCGACGCCGGCTCGGGCGTCGCCTCCTGGACGGTCCAGTACCGCGTCTCGGGCGGCAGCACGTGGACCGACGCCTGCTTGGACACGACCGCGTCGTACGGCTGCTCGTGGGCGACCGCGGGAGTGACCGACGGCGTCTACGACCTGCGCGCCGTCGCGACCGATCTGGCCGGGAACACGACGGCGTCGGCGACCCGCAGCTCGATTCGCGTCGACAACGTCGCCCCGACCGTCACGCTCACCGATCCGGGCACCCCGCTGTATGGCACGGTCACGCTGACCGCGGACGCCAACGACGGCGGCGGCATCGCCACGGTCGTGTTCGAGCGCAGTCTCGCCGGCGCGAACTCGTGGACTACGATCTGCACCGGCTCCGCGTCGACGTGCGCGTTCAACACGACGGCCGTGACGGTGGGCAACTACGACCTGCGTGCCCGCGTGACCGACAACGCCGGTCGCACGACGACGTCGGCGGTCGTCGCCGGCCGCGCGATCGACCGGCAGCCGTCCGGCACCGCGGTGGCGACCACCAACGGCGGCTCGACGACCGGCCGCCTGGAGCAGAACGACACGATCAGCTTCACCTTCAGCAAGCAGATCGCGCCCGCCTCGATCCTGTCCGGCTGGACCGGCACATCGACCGCCATCCGCGTCTACATCACCAACTCCGGCAACGCGGACCTGATGGACTTCCGCAACTCGGCGGGCACGACGCGGCTGAACCTGGTCAACAGCGACACCGACCTCAACCTCGGCGGCAACTTCGTCACCACCGACACCGTCTTCAACGGGACGATCAAGCAGACCGGCAGCGTCATCACGGTCACGCTCGGCTCGCTCATCTCGGGCGCGGTGACCACCGCGAGCAAGGGCACGATCACCTGGCGCCCGTCGTCGCTGGCGACCGACCTGCTCGGCATCCCGGCGCTGACCACGCAAGTCAGGGAAACCGGCGCGCGCGACAAGGACTTCTAGCTCGAGCGGTGGGCGGCCAGGACCGCATGGATGCGGTCACGCACGCCGAGCGTGGCGCGCAGCGCCGCGACCTGCTCGCCGACGGTCATCTCGTCGAGGCCGAGCCGCGGTGCGATCTCGGCGTCCGACAGGCCCGCGGCGACGAGGTCGAGGGGCGCGCGCTCGGCGGGTGCGACATCGATCGCCGATCCCTTGCGAGGAGAGCGGGCGATCACGCGGACCGTCGTCTCGGGCTCGACCAGCGCGTCATCGCGCGCAACCGCGAGGATCCCGGCCAGCAGAATCTCCGGCGGCGTGTCCTTGAGGGCGAAGCCGCTGACGCCGGCGTCGAGCGCCTCGAGCAGGTACTCGCCGTCGGGCCGTAGGCGCTCCGCCTCGGCAGCGCCGCTGACGCCGTCGGCCGCCTCGCCGACGACCTCGATCCCCGGCTCCGGGTCGAGCACCATCCGGAAGCCTTCGCGGACGAACGCGGCGTCGTCGACGAGCAGCACCCGCACGCGATGTTCGCGCAGCGGGCCAAGCTCGCCTTGCCCGGTCACGGCACGCTCGCCTTCGCGCGCCGGCACGGCAGCCGCGCGAGCACCTGGAAGCCGCCGCCCGGGCGCGCGCCCGCGCGGAGCTCGCCGCCGTGCGCGCGCAGCCGCTCGCGCATGCCGATCAGCCCGTGGCCGGCGCCGATCAGCTCTCAGCGTGAGCGCCTCGGTGACCGCGGCGACCAGCACGGCGACGGTCAGCGCGATGTCGACCGTCCGCGGGGAGAAGCGGTGCACGTTCACGCGATGCGCTCCACCGGCACGCGCGCACGAGCCGGCCGACCAGCAGCGGGCCGCCGGTGAGGATCGTCAGCGCGAAGAAGATGTCGTCCCAGCCGCCGGGCGGATTGTCGAGCCGCACGGCCACCACCGCACCGATGAGCAGCGTGGCGGCGGCGAGCACGAGCTCGCGGCCCTCGGCATTGGCGCCGATCGAGAAGGCGATGAACAGCAACGCGAAGAACGGCCCGGCGAGCACCGGGATGCTGCGCCGGAAGAGCACGGCGAGGGCCAGGAGCAGCACCGCGAGGCGCGCGATCAGCACGTCGTGCTGCGGGCCGTCGACGGTGAAGAGCTCCGCCTGCGTCTACACGCCAACGGCGAGCGCGATCAGCGCGTCCCTGGCGGGCGGCGACCCATGGCGGCCCAACGCTACTGGCGCCTGCAGGGCAAAGATAGGCATTCCTGCCGATGCCGCGCCGCGGCCGTGCGCATACGGTCTCTATGCGGTTCAACCACCCACGTGGAGGACGATCGAATGAAGCTCTACGCGATTCTGCGCCGCAGCGGCTGGCGCTCCCCGGCAGACCTCGAGGCGGCCGCGGCACGCTCGACCAAGGTCGGCGACGAGGACATGCCCGACGACGTGCGCTGGATCCGCAGCTATGTGCTCGACGAGGGCGCCGGCTCGGTCGGGACCGTCTGCATCTACCAGGCGACGAGCCCCGAGGCGATCCGTAAGCACGCGTCGCTCGCCGACCTTCCCGTCGACGAGATCATCGAGGTCGCCGACACGGTGATCGTGCGGCCGGATCCGCAGCCGGCTGCGGCGTGAATACGTCGCCGGACGCGTACGACCTACGTCATCTGACCGATGTGATGGACATGGGGCGACCGTACGGTCGCCCCATGGGCTACGACGACCTGAAACAGCGGCAGAGCGTGATGTGGGGTGCGGGTCCGTACCAGCGGATCACCGAGACCATCACGGACATCCACGAGCAGGTGATCGCGCGGCTCGCGCCGCATCCGGCCCAGCATTGGCTCGACCTCGCGTGTGGTACCGGCGCGGTCGCCGAGCGCGCCGCCGCCCGCGGCGCGTGGGTGACCGGGATCGACCTGGCCCCGGCGCTGATCGACACGGCGCGCGAGCGCGCGGACGTGCGCGGGCTCGGCATCGACTACCGGGTCGGCGACTGCGAGACGCTCGACGTCCCCGACGAGCGCTTCGATGCCGTGTCGTCGACCTGCGGCGTGATGTTCTCGCCGGACCACGAGGCGACCGCGCGGGAGCTCGCCCGCGTCACCGGCCACAACGGCCGGATCGCGCTCGCGAACTGGACGCCGACCGGCGGCCTCGCGCGCATGTTCGAGATGATGGCCCCGTTCCAGCCGACCGTGCCGCCGAGCAGCCCGTTCGACTGGGGCTCCGAGGCCCGGGTCCGCGAGCTGCTGGGAGACTGGTTCGAGCTGCACTTCGAGGAGCACGTATCGACCCTCATGCTGCCGTCCGGCGAGGCGTACTGGGACCTGTTCTCCAGCAGCTACGGCCCCGCAAGGGCGCTGGCCGAGTCGCTCGGCGACCGCCGCGAGGAGCTGCATCGGACGTGGGTGGACTTCTTCGAGTCCGACTACCGCCAGAACGGCTCGATCGTGCACGCGCGCGAGTACCTGCTCGCGCTCGGCATCCGGCGCTGATCAGCGCGGGTCTGCGATGAGGCGCCCCGGCATCGTGATGGTGTCGGTGATGAGCGCACCGGAGAGGTCGTCGAAGACCGATGGGATCGAATCGCTGAGGTCGCGCACCGCGCGCCCGAACGAGATCCGATTCCGGAGCACTTCGCCGCGGCGATTGAACGCGATCGGCCCGAACGGGCCGTCGTCGAGGCGCGTCGCGGCGAGTGCACGGGTGACGTCGGCGCGCGTGCCGTCCGAGCGCGCGATTGCGTCGAGCATGACCTCGACGGCGGTCGCTTCGTAGCCGTCGAACGTCGTGACGCGGCCGTCCGGCTACGTGGCACCGAAGTCGCGCACGAACTTCTGCGCGGCTGGATGCCGTGGGTCGAGGGCAGGCCCGCCGCCGGACATGTAGACGCCGCGCGCAGCCCGTCCGGCCTGCGCGAACAGCTCCGAGACCGGGGTGTTGCCCTGCCAGCCGATGATCGTCACCGAGTTGCCGAGCACCGCCCGGAGGTCGCGGATGACGGCCGCCGAGTTGGTGTTCAGGTTGCCGAGCAGCACGACCGCACGCGCGCCTGACGCGGCGACTTGCTGCGCGATCCGCCGGTAGCTGTGTCCCTGCGGGTTCCAGCTGGCCGAGCCGAGGATGCGCAGGCCGGCGCGGCGCGCGGCGTTGCGGAACGGAGGGGCCAAATGCTCCCGTCGCGTCTCACCCGCACCGTCGCCGTCGTCACCGTGACGCTCGCTTCCGCCGCCCCGGCGGTGGCGGCGCCCGGTCAGGACCTCCGCTCGCCCGACACGCGCGACGCGGCGGAGCACACGCGGCCGTTCTACTACAGCTTCTACGGCAGCGATGCCGCGCACGTGCAGGACCTGCGGTCGCCCGACACCCGGGACGCCGCCGAGCACTACGCGCCGCCGACGGCGACGTCGCCTCGCGTGGTGCGGATCTCCGCTCCCGGCACGGCCGGCTTCGACTGGACCGACGCCGCGATCGGCGCCGGAACCAGCTTCGGCCTGATGCTGCTCGTCGCCGGCGGCCTCACGCGTCGTCGCGTGGTCGCCTGAGGCCGCGCTGCTGATTGCTGGGTAGAGTTGACCGGGTGCCGTGGACGGGCCCTGCCTGGATCGCCCGCCGGCTGAGGTCCGCCAGGAGGGCGGAGGCCGACGCCCGCGAGGCGCTCATGACCGCCATGCTCGAGTCCTCGCTCGACGGCGTCGTGGCGATGGATCATGAGGGCCGGGTACTCGAGTTCAACCCGGCCGCCGAGCGAACCTTCGGCCACAGGCGCGACGACGCGATCGGCGCGGAGCTCGCTGGGCTGATCGTGCCCGACCACCTGCGTGCAGCGCACCGCCGCGGCCTCGAGCGGTATGTGCGCACGCGCGAGCGCAAGCTGCTCGATCAACGCGTTGAGATCACCGCGATGCGCGCCGACGGGAGCGAGTTCCCCGCCGAGCTGACGATCACGCGCATCCGCGGCGTCGAACCGCCGAAGTTCACCGGCTACATCCGCGACATCTCCGACCGCGTGTGGGCTGAGCGCAACGCCGCCGCCCAGCATGCGGTCGCGAGCGTGCTCGCAGACGCGACAACGATCGACGAGGCGATCCCGCACCTACTGCAGGCGCTCGGCAAGAGCATGGACTGGGAGCTCGGTGCGGCCTGGCTCGTCGACGACGAGGCCGAGGGTCTCCGCTGCCGGTCGCTGTGGCGGACGGACACGATCGAGGCGACGGAGTTCCGCGAGCTCACCACCGCGCTCGTGATCGAGCGCGGCACCGGCCCGCTCGGCCGCGTGTGGCGCACGGGAGCCCCGTACAGCAGCGAGGACGCCGCGCAGGAGCCGGACTACCCGCGCGCCGGTGCCGCCGCGCGCGAAGGGCTGCGCGGCGCCTTGTGGATGCCGATCAGCAGCGGCAACGACGTGCTCGGCGTGATCGAGTTCTACAGCCGCCGCCCGAACCAGCTCGACGACGCGCTGCTCAACACGCTCGCCACGATCGGCCACCAGATCGGCGAGTACATGCGGCGCCGCCGAGCGGAGGAGCGGCTCGCCCACCAGGCGCTGCACGACGAGCTCACGGGCCTGCCGAATCGCGGCCTGCTGCTCGACCGGCTCGGCCACGCGCTCGCGCGGTCCCGTCGCCTCGGCTCGACGGTCGCGGTGCTGTTCATGGACGTCGACGACTTCAAGCTGATCAACGATGGCCTCGGCCATCACGTGGGTGACCGGCTGCTGGTCGCACTGTCCGAGCGGCTGGAGCGCGTCCTGCGCACGAGCGACACGATCGGCCGCCCGCGCGAGACGGTGGCCCGCTTCGGCGGCGACGAATTCGTGGTGCTGTGCGAGGACGTCGGCGGCGACGAGGACGCGCTGCGCGTCGCCGAGCGTCTCGCCGACGAGCTCCGCCGCCCGGCCGTCGTCGACGGGCACGAGCTGTCGGTGACGGCGAGCGTCGGGCTTGCGCTCGCCGCCGCCGGCGATGCGACACCGCACGCGCTGGTGCGCGATGCCGACGCGGCGATGTACCGGGCCAAGGAGCAGGGCCGCGGCCGCTGCATGCTGTTCGACGAGGCCATGCACGCTCGCGTTGTGCGGCGGCTCGACATCGAGCGCGAGCTGCGCCGCGCCGTCGCCGAGGGCGATCTGCGGCTTCACTTACCAGCCGATCGTCTCCGTCACCGACCGCGCGCTGTGCGGGTTCGAGGCTCTCGTGCGCTGGGAGCACCCGAGCGGCGCCATGCCGCGGCCTGCGCGCAGGCCTGCTCGATCACGCACCGGCCGAGCGGCACGATCAGCCCGGTGTCCTCGGCGAGCGGGATGAACTCGGCGGGCGGCACGAGCCCCCGCGCGAGCACCCCGAATAGCCGACCGTGCGCGTGTCGGTCAGCCTGTCGACGCGCCAGCTAAGCGACCCCGAGCTCGTCGCCGGGGTCGCCGCGAGCCTGGCCGGCAGCTCGACCGCTCGTTCGTGTCCGAGCTCGGCGCCGACACCGCGGCCGACTCGATCATCGCCGCGGTGATCGAGATGGCCCGCGCGCTCGGCATGGAGGTCATCGCCGAGGGCGTGGAGACCGGCGCGCAACACGAGATCCTGCGCCGCCTCGGCTGCGACCAGGCGCAGGGGTACCACTTCGCCCGGCCGCTCCCACCGGCCGAGCTCGGCGGCTTCGCGCTGTCTCAGTAACCGGTCCCGGTCTTCACGCGCTTGCGGTCGTGCTCGTGCAGTCCGCCCTTGAGCTTGAGCGTCTCGCACGCGGCGGCGATGTCGTCGGCGAGCTTGGACGCGAGCGTGTGGCTGAGCGTGAGCTTGACCAGTGCCCGCATGATCGTGACGTGCTGCGCGTTGGGCGGGAGCGTGTAGGCCGGCACCATCCAGCCGCGCTCGGACGCGAGCTGGGAGGCGACGTCGAACTCGTCGTACTCGTGACCGTCGGTGAGCTGGAAGGCCACGAGCGGCAGCTGCTCGGCGCCGTCGAGCCCGATCAGCCGGAAGTGGCCGATGTCGGCGATCCGCTTGGCCAGGCCATGCGCGTTGGCCTGCATCGTCTCCATCAGGTAGCGGTAGCCGTTGAAGCCGAAGCGGATGAAGTTGTAGTACTGGGCGAGCACCATCGCCGAGCCGGTCGAGAAGTTCAAGGTGAACGTCGCGTCGGTCTTGCCGAGGTAGTTCTCGTAGAACACGAGGTCCTCGGCGAGGTCGCTCTTCTCGCGGAAGATGAGCCAGCCGATGCCCGGGTAGACCATCCCGAACTTGTGGCCCGAGACGTTGATCGAGCGGACCTGCCCGAGCCGGAAGTCCCATTCCGAGTCCGGGTACAGGAACGGCCACACGAACCCGCCGCTGGCCGCGTCGACGTGCAGCGGGACGTCGAGCCCGGTCTTGTCGCGCAGCCGGATGAGCATGTCGTTGATGCCGGGGATGTCGTCGCTGTGGCCGGTGAACGTCGTCCCGAGCACGGCGGCGACGCCGATCGTGTTCTCATCGACGTGCGGCTCCACGTCCTCGGGGCCGATCGTGTACTTGTCGGGCTGCAGCGGGATGATCCGCGGCTCGACGTCGAAGTAGCGACAGAACTTCTCCCACACCACGTGCACGTCGCCGCCGAAGATCAGGTTCGGCCGGCTCGTGTCCTGGCCCGCCGCCTCGCGCCGCTGGCGCCACTTCCACTTCAGCGACAGCGCGCCGAGCATGATCGCCTCCGACGAGCCCTGCGTGCGCGCGCCGGTCGTCTCGCCGGGCGCGTTGAACAGGCTGGCGATGATGCGGATGCAGCGCTGCTCGATCTCCGCGGTCTGCGGATACTCGGCATGGTCGATGAAGTTGCGATGGAGGTTCTCGGCGATCACGCGCTGCGCCTCGGGCTCCATCCAGGTGGTCACGAACGTCGCCAGGTTGCGCATCGGGATGCCGTCAAGGACCAGCTCCTCGCCGATCAGCCGCATCGCGTCGACAGGGGTCATCCCGTGCTCGGAGAGCTCATTGTCGGGAGCTGCCTCACGCAGGAACTTGTTGCCGTAACGCTCGGCCAGCGCTTCCAGATGCCGGGCGATCTCGTCTTCGCCGTTCGAGGAGCCGGGCGGGGTCACGGGATGCTCGCTAATGGACATGCGAGGATGCTCCACCTCTCGGGGGCGGGGTTCGTCACCCATAACGGGTGAATCTGAGGCTCAGGACTCGCTGGGCGCGTCGACAGCCGCTTCGAGCGGCTGGGCGCGGCGCAGGCCGAGGCCCGCGGACGAGGTGGCCTCGACGCGGTCGCGGCCGTGCTGCTTGGCGGAGTAGAGCGCGCGGTCGGCCAGGCGCATCAGCGTCTCGCCGTCGAGCGCGTCGTCGGGGTAGCTGGCGACGCCGAAGCTGGCCGTCACCTCGCGGGTGACTCCCGGGAGAGACAGGGAATGCATCGCCTGGCGCAGGTGCTCGGCGACGCGCAACGCGCCGGCACGGTCGGTGTCGGGGAGCATCACGACGAACTCCTCGCCGCCGCTGCGGCCGGCGAAGTCGCTGCCGCGCAGTTCGGTGCGCATGAGGGCGCCGACCGCGGCCAGCACCTCGTCGCCGCGCTCGTGGCCGAAGGTGTCGTTGATCTGCTTGAAGTGGTCGAGGTCCATGAGGATCGTCGACATCGGCGTGAGCGACCGCCCGGCACCGGCGAGCAGGCGCTTGAGGTGGTCGTCGATCGCGCGCCGGTTGGGGAGGCCGGTGAGCGCGTCGGTCGCGGCACGGAGCTCGGCCAGCGCGAGGTTGCGCAGGTTGGCGAGCACCGGCGCCGCCTGGGTCACGGAATCGTGGATGCGGCGGCGCTCGGCGTCGCTGGCGGCGCGCTGCCCGCTGGTCAGGACCGAGCCGATGACCTCGCCGCCGACGAGCAGCGGCTGGCAGGTGGACTCGCCCTCCTGCGCACCGCACACCTCGCAGGTGAGGATCTCGTCGCTGGTCGGACCTTGGTCGACCGGCCGGCTGAGGCGCACGGCGAGGCAGCTGCGCGGCTTCGCGTGCTCGAGCGGCTCAGCGAGCGGGGAGTGCTCGGGAAGCTCGACGGCGGGCTCGAGGCGGTCGCCGCTGTTGTTGCGGATGAGGACGGTGATCGCCGCGTCGGGCGTGCCGGCCTCGAGGTGGCTGATGAGCAGCTCGTGACCCTCGTTCTGATTCTCGGCGACCTGCATCGCCTCGCCGAAGCGGGCCTGTCCGTCGGCGTAGCGCCGCTCGGCCGCGTCGCGCGCGGCCTCCGCAGCGCCGGCGGCGGTCCGGGAGCGACGGCGGTGCGTCGCGATGCCGAGGGCGATCGCGCCGAACATGACGCTGAGCAGGATGATGAGCTTGACGGGGACGAGCGCGGCGCCGTTGAGCTCCTCGACGCGGGCGGCGTCGAGCTGCTGCTGGTACGCGCGGTTCGCGGCGAGGAAGTCCTGTACGACCTTCTCGCGGAGCTTCGTGTAGTCCGCGCCGGTGGAGGTGCGGCCGTCGGTCCGCGTGCCGATCGTGGTCTGCGCGATCTGGTTCCATCGCTGCGCGGCCTCGCTCTGGCGATCGAGGGTGGCGAGCTCCTCCTTGCTGTCGGAGGACAGCTCGCGCGCCTCCTTGAGCACCGCCGTCTGGTGGCGGTCGAGCTCGTAGATGTCGACGACGCGATCCGTGCCGCCGTTGAGCAGGAACTCGTGCAGCAGGTTCTCGCGCGAGAGCATGTCGGCGGCGAGCTCGCGGGCAACGATCGCCTCGTGGTAGTTCTCGTCCGACACCTTGCGCTGCGACTCGGATGCGTAGAGCACCGCCCCCGCGATGGCGAGCACAGACAGCACGAGCGCAACGGTGGTCCGCATGCCCCGTTTGTCGGCGGCGCGGCGGCGCTCTTGAGTCATCGAGCGCCGCATATGATGCGCGGCGACTCAGGAGGGGTGCGGATGAAGAGCAGCCTCGAGATCGCGCAGGACGCGGTCCTGCGGCCAATCGAGGAGATCGCCGGCAACCTCGGCCTCGAGCCCGACGAGTTCGAGCCGTACGGCCGCTTCAAGGCCAAGATCGACCTGTCCGTCACCGAGCGTCTCGCCGACCGTCCGGATGGCAAGTTGATCTGCGTCACGGGCATGACGCCGACCCGTGCGGGCGAGGGCAAGACGACCACGCTCGTGGGCCTCACGCAGGGCCTTGGCGCGATCGGCAAGCGGCCGGTCGCGTGTCTGCGCGAGCCGTCGCTTGGCCCGGTGTTCGGGATCAAGGGCGGCGCCGCCGGAGGGGGTCAGACGCAGGTGGTGCCGATGGAGGACCTCAACCTCCACTTCACCGGAGACATCCATGCGATCGGGGCCGCGAACAACCTGCTGGCGGCGATGCTCGACGCCTCGATCCTGCACGGCAACCCGCACAGCATCGACCAGCTGCGCATCGACTGGCGGCGCGCCGTCGACATGAACGACCGGGCGCTGCGCTCGATCACGGTCGGGCTGGGCGGGCGCGCGAACGGCTACCCGCGCGAGAGCGGCTTCGACATCACGGCCGCAAGCGAGGTCATGGCGATCATGGCCGTCGCGCGCGACGTGCATGACCTGCGCCGGCGACTCGGGCGCATCACGGTCGCGCACTCATTCAACGGCGGCATGCCCGTGACCGCCGAGGATCTCGGCGCCGCGGGAGCGATGACGGTCCTCCTCAAGGAGGCGCTCAAGCCGAACCTCATCCAGACGCTCGAGGGCCAGCCGTGCCTAATGCACTGCGGCCCGTTCGCCAACATCGCCCACGGCAACAACTCGCTGATCGCCGACCTCATCGGCCTCAAGACCGCGGAGTATGTGGTGACCGAGTCGGGGTTCGGGTCCGACATGGGGATGGAGAAGTTCTTCGACATCGTCTGCCGTTTCGGCAACCTGCAGCCGAGCGCCGTCGTGCTCGTCACGACCGTGCGGGCGATCAAGCACCACGGCGGCGTCGAGGCGGATCCGCGCGTCGGTCGTACCCGTGCGATGCGAGCGCTGGAGGCGGGCATGGCCAACGTGCGCCGCCACCTCGGGATCATCCGCCAGTTCGGGATGCCGGCGGTGGTCGCCGTCAACCGGCGGCCGGACGACACCGACGAGGAGATTGCGTTCGTCAAGCAGGCCGCCGTCGAGGCAGGCGCCTTCGCGGCCGAGAAGAACGACGGGTTCGCCCGGGGCGGCGCCGGCGCGGCGGACCTCGCGAGCGCGGTCGTGGACGCGTGCGAGCAGCCGAACGAATTCCGCCAGCTGTACGAGGACGACGCGCCGATCCGCGAGAAGATCGAGGCCGTCGCGACGCGTGTCTACGGCGCCGCGGACGTGTTCTTCTACCCCGAGGCGGAGAAGCGACTCGAGACATACACGCGCGACGGGCTCGACCACTTCCCGGTGTGCATGGCCAAGACGCACTTGTCGCTGTCAGCCGACCCGACGCTGCTGAACGCGCCAGAGGGCTTCACGCTCCAGGTGCGCGACATCCGCGCGTACACGGGCGCCGGCTGGGTCGTGCCGCTGTGCGGCGACATCATGCAGATGCCCGGGCTCGGCAAGTCGCCGGCCGCGCTCAACGTCGACATCGACGAGGACGGGCGCACCGTCGGACTCTTCTAGTGGCACTCGCGGACCGATCGCTCGCGGCGTTGCTGGCGGAGATCGCCGCCGCCACGCCCGCGCCGGGCGGCGGGTCGACCGCGGCGGTGGCGTGCGCGCTCGCGGCGGCGCTCGTCGAGATGTCGGCCGGACCGCCGCACGAGCGCGCCGCGGCGCTGCGGGCGCGGGCGCTCGAGCTGGCCGACGCGGACCTCGAGTCGTTCGCGCCGGTGCTCGATGCGCAGCGGCTGCCCGCCGACGACGACCACCGCGCCGAGCGACTGCGTGCCGCGCTGTCGGCCGCAGCGGAGACGCCGTTCGCGATCGCCGAGGTCGGCTGCGAGGTGGCCGAGCTGGCCGCGGAGCTCGCGCGCGGCGGCCGACCCAGCCTCGAGGGCGATGCCGCGGCTGCCACGCTGCTCGCCGAGGCGGCCACGCGGGCCGCCGCGCGCCTCGTCGAGCTGAACCTCGCGGGCGCGCCCGACGACGTGCGCCTGCGCGCCGCGGGCGAGCGCGCGGCGCGCGCGTGGGCGGCCCGAGAATCGGCACTTACGTCCGGATAGGATCCGCCCTGGCGGGCACGTCGAGCGGTGCACGAATTGGACTTCCGCGTACTTGGCCCCGTGCAGGTCGTCGCCGGATCGAGTCCGGTCGACCTGGCGTCCGGGAGGCAGGTCGCCCTCCTGTCGCTCCTGCTGATCGCCGGCGACGAGGTCTCCTCGCGGCCGCCACGAGCAACGAGCCGTACGACGCACCCGGCAGCGCCGACGGCGCGACCACCGGTGACATCACCGGGTTCAGCCTCGGCACGGCCGACACATCGGGCCAGCTCCGCGCCGAGCGGTCGACGTCCGGGCATGGCCGCGTGTACACGCTGACCTATGTCGGACGCGACGTCGCCGGCAACCAGCGCACGTGCACGACCACGGTCTCGGTCCCGAACGGGTGCACGGGTCTGAAGGCCATCAAGGCCGCGCGTCAGGTCAAGAAGGCGCGCCGCGAGTACGCGGCGCGCCTGCGGCGCGGCCACTGAGCCTGGGGGACAGGCAGCGCGAGAGCCCCGCTCCGGCGGGGCTCTCGTGTCGCGCTCGCCTGGGTCCGGTTAGATCCCATGCGGTGCGCGACGCTTCCGACATGGACACTGACCGGCTCGGCGCGCTCGGCATTGTCGTCGCCGGGCTCGCGGCCTGCGGTGTTGCCGCCGCACTGACGGCGTCGGGTCCGGGATCACAGGACGCGGCGCTGCAGGCCGTCGCGCGGGCCCTGATGGTCGGCGCGCCGATCGCGGTTGGCCTGTACGCGCGCCGGCAGCCCGCGACCGCACGCTTCGGAAGCCTGCTCGTCGTCGCCGGCTTCGGCTGGTTCATGGCGACCCTCTCCGAGTCGCACGACGCGTGGATCTACAGCGTGGGTCGCGTGTCGGGCTGGCTGGTCGAGGTCGTGCTCGTATACCTGATCCTCGCGTTCCCGACCGGCAGGCTGCGGGCCGGCGTCGACCGTGCGCTGGTGGCGGGAGCCGGGCTTGTGGTTCTGGTGCTGTACCTGCCGACCGCGCTGCTGGTCGAGACCTATCCGGTGCCGTCGCCGTGGGCGGACTGCGGCGATGGCTGCCCCGGCAACGCGTTCATGGTCGTGGCGAGCGAGCCCGCCTTCGTCGGCGACGTGATCCTTCCGCTGCGCGATGCCCTGATCGTGGCGCTGTTCGTGGCGGCGACCGCGCGTATCGCCTGGCGGATGCGGACTGCCGGCTCGCTCAGCCGGCGCGCGCTGGGGCCGGTGCTGGCGGTGTCGCTCTTCCGGCTCGGCGCCTTCGCGCTGACGGTCGCCGGGCGCCGCATCGATCCCGAGTCGCCGCTCGTCGAGGCCGGAGCGTGGCTGCTCGGGCTCACCGTGCCGCTGCTGGCGCTCGCGTTTCTCGTGGGCGTCTGGAACTGGCGGCTCTTCATGGCCTCGGCGATGCAGCGCGTGGCCACGCAGGTGCGCGCGCATCCCGGGCCGGAGGCCCTGCGCGCGGGGCTCGCCGACGCCTTCGACGACCCGTCGCTGGACATCGTCTACTGGATCGAGGACGGCGGCGGCCGCTGGGTGGATGCCGCCGGCCGCGCCGTTGCCGCCCCCGTGGAGTCGCAAGACCGCGGGGTGACCGAGGTGCGCGATGGCGATCGCCGGATCGCCGCGATCGTCCACGACCCCGCGCTCGAGAACGACGACGCGTTTACGGAGACCGCCGCGGCCTATGCCCTGATGGCCCTGGACAACCACCGCCTGTCGGCTCAGACGGAGGCGCTGCTGCGCGAGGTACGCGACTCGCGGGCCCGGATCCAGTCGTCGGCCGACGACGAGCGACGCCGGATCGAGCACGATCTCCACGACGGTGCGCAGCAGCGATTGGTCGCGCTCCGCATCAAGCTCGAGCTCGCCGCCGAGCGGGCCGACGAGACGGACGCCGGCGCCGCCGAGATGCTGCGCGGGCTCGGCACCGAGGTGGAGGACACGCTTGACGAGGTGCGCTCGCTCGCACGCGGGATCTACCCGGCGTCGCTGGCGGACCGCGGGCTCGTCGAAGCGCTGCGCTCAGCGGCGCTGCGCTCGACACTGCCGACGACGGTGCTCGCCGCCGGTGTCCGCCGCTACCCGCAGGATGTGGAGAGCGCCGCCTATTTCTGCTGCCTCGAGGCGCTGCAGAACGTGGCCAAGCACGCTCACGGCGCCGCGGCGGTCGTCGTGGACATCTCCGACAACGGCGAGCTGCACTTCGAGGTCCGCGACGACGGTGGCGGGTTCGATCCGCTGACGGTGACGGGCGGGGTCGGCTTCACGAGCATGCGCGACCGGGTCGCAGCCGTGGGCGGCGAGGTGACGATCGAGTCGCGGCCGGGCCACGGGACGCGCGTGAGCGCACGGATCCCGCTCTGACGCTCAGCGGCCGTGCTCGCTCCACAGCCGTCGCAGCAAGATCGGCCCGAAATCCTGCTTGCGGACCAGCGGCACGCCGTCGCCGAGCTGCGCCGCCGCCGGCATGTCGGTCCGGTCGCCGATCGAGATGAGCACCACGACCGTCTCCGGATGTGTCGCGGCCAGCCGGCGGGCGACCTCGATCCCGTCGAGACCGGGCATGCGGACGTCGCAGAGGACGAGCTGCGGCGCCAGCTGGTTGACGGCGTCGAGCGCCTCCTCACCGTTCGCCGCTTCGCCGACCGCCTCGAAGCCCGGAGTCGCCGCGATCACCTCCCCGGCGATCTGGCGGAACAGCTTCTGGTCGTCGACCGTGAGCACGCGCACGTCCGGCGATGGCAGCGGCTGCGGCATGGAGTGACCCGACAGTAGGCGCGGCGTCGGTGCTCGACAACGGTGCGCGCCCCCCTCCGTGGGGTAATGCCCGCGCCCCTGCCGGTACCGTGGCGGCCATGAGCTTTCGCATCGTTCGCCCCGACGAGTTCGAGTGGATCACGCGGCCGCACGAGCCGGGCGAGCCGGCCCGCCACGTCGCGGAGCTCAGCGAGCGTCTCGGCGTCACGCACGTCCGCGGGAACGTCTGGCGCTACGAGCCGGGCGCGGCGGGCCGCCGTCACCGGCACCCGATCCAGGAGGAGACGTTCGTCGTGCTCTCCGGCGCGCTGTCGATGTACCTCGGCGAGCCACCGGAGCGCGTCGACGTGCCCACGGGCGGCGTGGTCACCGTCCCCGCGGGGACACCGCTGCAGACCGTGAACCAGGGCGACGAGGACCTCGTCGTCTACGCCTACGGCTACCCGCCGGAGTCTACGACCGCCGAGCTCCTGGACTCGGCGGTCTAGAGCGGCGCGAGCGCGTCGAACCGGACGGCCGCTCGGCTGACGCCGACGCGGTCGCCGAGCCTCGTCGCGAGTCCGTCGTCAACGAGCACGCGCAACGCCTCGCGAACGCGAGGAACACCGGCGAGTCGGTCGGGCAGCTCGTCGGCATCGAGCATGCGCGGGTGAGCGGCGAGCAGAGCGCCGAGGACTGCGCGTTGGGCTGAGTCGTAGTCGGTCACGGCGCGAGCCTATACGAACAAGTGTTCGATTGCGAGCCCGTCGCGTGAGGCCCGCAACTTCGCAGGCCTCGAGGGGTTCCCCGGGCTTGAGGAAGTCGACTTGCAGGGGAGAACAGCAGTGCACCGATCGTTCCGACCGCTCATCACGGCCGCGCTTGCCGCCGTCGCCCTCGCCGTCGTACCGGCCGTGGCCGGCGCCGCCCCGCTTCGGGACAGCGAGGCAAACGACTTTCCATTCCCTGGCGCCGACACGATCGCGCTCAACGACGGGTCGAACCAGTACGGGACGTTCGGCGCCAGCACGGGGGGTAGGAAGGTGCCCTGGGCCCGGCACGGCAGCGGCAACGACGTCGGCAGCACATCGATCGTGGGCGGCGACGCGCTGCCGAACGGCGGCGGGGCCTGGGCCAAGCCCGGCTCGGGCATCTGGACGCCGGGCGCCTTCTACAAGGTCAAGGCCGGCGTCGGCCGCTACTACCTGTTCTACACGGCGACGGCGAGGAGTTCCGGCGGGCGCAAGTGCGTCGGCGTCGCGCACTCGACGCAGCCGTTCACCGGCTACGTGGCCGAGCCGAAGCCGCTCGTGTGCCCGGAGAAGGGCAACCGCTGGGCACTCGACGCCGACGTCACGGTCGGGGCCGGCCGCGCGGCCTGGATGACCTGGCGCGATGGCCAGCGTGCGCGCGGGCCTGAGTCCGCGCTGTCGGCAATGCGCCTGAAGTTCCGCAAGAACGGCAACGTCGATCGCGGCTCGAAACCCAGGGTCATCATGCGCAGCAACGGCCTCACCTGGGCGCACTACCGCGACAGCGGCGTGACGGTCATCGAGAACCCGAGTGCGTTCTCCAATAACGGCTCCTGGTACCTGTTCTACTCCGGCAACAGCTGGAACACGAACTACTACGCGACCGGTATCGCCAACTGCGGCTCCAAGCTCGCCGACGGACTGTGCCACCAGATGCCGAACCACCGAGTCGCCTGGTTCGCCTATGCCGCACCGCACAATGCGCTGCCGCCCTCGATGCGCAAGCGTCGGTTGCCGGGCAACAAGCGCGGCCCCGGCGCGATGGACGTCTATCGGGCCCGCGACGGCCAGCCGTGGGTGACGTGGAACTACCGGTCCGACGCGGGCGGGCGGAAGAGCCGCACCGGCCGGCTCCTCGTCACGGGCAGCGGTGCGGCGGCCGACTTCAAAGTCCGCTAGTCGCCCGCCGTGTGACGATGATCTGACTGCCCTTTGCAGCCGCTTCTCATGCCGGAGGAGGGACCCGAGCCCGACACGCGGACCATGACGCCGCGGCGCTCGGCTCTGCCGCGCCGGCGTGCGGGTCGCGCGCGCGCCAGACTGGCGCTCCATGATCCCCGAAGACTTCGAGTGCTTCACCGCCGGCACGCTGGCCGACGAGCGCCTATGCCTGCATCCGATGACCCGATGACCATCGACCGCGCGACGGTCGTCGGTAGCGGCCGGACCGCGCCGACGATCGCGGCCGCCTTCGCGGTGGCGGGGCTCCAGGTGCGGCTGGCGGCGCGCGACGTGGCCCGCGCCCGTGTCGCCGCCGAGCTGGCGTCCACCTGGTCCGGCCGCTGTGTGGAGCCGTGCGCGCTCGGCGAGCCCGCGGTCGTCGGCGCCGGCCTGGTCCTGGAGTCGATCGCCGAGGACCACGACGCGAAAGCCTCGCTCTACCGCGATCTCGAGCGCTGGGCGGCACCCGGAACCGTGATGGCCACCAATACGTCGAGCCTGTCGATCACGGCTCTGGCCGCTGAGCTCGCCGCGCCGGAGCGCTTCGCCGGTCTGCACTTCCTGCACCCGGCACACGAGACCGCGGTCGTCGAGATCATCGCCGGCGAGCGCACCGCGGAGGCGGCGATCGCGACGCTGCGCGACCTCGCCGGGCGGATGGGAAAGACCCCGATCGTCGCCCGCCGCGACGTGCCGGGGTTCGTGTGGAACCGGCTCCAGTTCGCGCTGTTGCGCGAATGCCTGCATCTGATCGACGAGGGTGTGGCCGATGCGGCGACGATCGACGCGGCGATCTGCGAGGGCCTCGCGCCGCGCTGGCTGGCCACCGGCCCGCTGGCCACCACCGACCTCGGCGGGATCCGCACGTTCGCGACGATCGCGGAGCAGTTGTTCCCGGTGCTCTCCGCCGCCCGTGAGGTCACGCCCGCCCTCACCGCCCGCGAGCGGTTCTACGAGTGGACGCCCGCGAGCGAGGCTGCGGTGGCCGCGCTGCGGGCCCAGGCGCTCGAAGCTGCCCGCCCGCTGTTGGCCGAGCGGCGTGCCAGAACGCCGCCTTCGGATAGTCAGTAGCGGCCGACCCGGGAACTGCTCTCCCTGGCAGTCGTCGGTCGCGAGGTCAGCCGCGGCCCCGGAGCCGCATGCGAGCGGTTAGAGAAACGGAAGACCGCGCCGTGGCGCGGCTGTCTCAGTGCCGGAGAGGGAATCGAACCCCCGACACGCGGATCATGATTCCGCACTGCTTTGGCTCTACAGTGTCGTTTGCGGGGGTTGGGGGGCACGAAAGGTGACACAACCGCGCCGCATCTGCCGTCTCCGGCTACGACGCCGCGCGTGAGACACGTCCGCTCGCGGACGTGAGCGCGTCGTGAGGGAGGCTTACGAAGTCGAGGCCATGACCCCGGTCGTCTGAGATCTCGACGAGTGCGCTGCGATCGTCGGCCTCGACCACGGTGCCGACGGTGCCGGCCGGCCAGCGCCCGGAATCGGTGAGCAGCTCGACGACGTCGAGGACGCTGTGTCGCTCAGGAGCCATGGGAAGGATTCTCACAGCGCATCATGGAATGTCCACCCAGGCTGAGACCAGCCGCGGCGGGCGATCTCCGGCGACCAGCCAGATAGTTGCCACTGGCTGCGTCGCGCCGTTCAGGCCGTCCACGAGCACGAGCACGAGCACGTCGTAGAGGGTGCCGTGCGGCGAGATCCGCGTCCCGCGTACTTCGCCGTGCACGATCGCCTCGAGGATCTGGTCATGTAGATAGCGCCAGTCCGACTTTCCGATGCCAAGTGCGGCGGCGAAGACGCGCGCCTTCTGGCGTCCGCGTGGATGCTCCGGATCGAGGGCATACCCCATGAGCTTCTCGGTCGGAATAGCCACCTTCCGAGCACGCGGCAGACGCAACGGGCCGGACACGAAGACTGACCCTACGGGCGCCCTCGGACGCGCGTCTCAGCTGCCGGAGCGGTCAGCGCAGCTCGTCGTTCTCGTCGAGCGCTAGCGCCAGCAGCAACGGTTCGGTGAGGTTCTCGATCGCATCAGCGCGCGTATCGCCCTCCGTGTTCACCCCGGGTACGTCAGGCGAGGAGACATGGAAGCCGCCCTCTTCCTGCGGCTCGAACACCAGGCGAATCTCCGCTGCGCCCTGCACTAGCTGCAGCCTACGGCCGAGGCTCCAACCCGGGCTCGAGCTCGAGCGCGAGCGGTGAGGTGATCGCAGCCATGGCCAAGAGGTCGGTCCGCCCCATCGAGACGGTTCCCCGGAACACGCTGACCGGCCGCGAGGCCGCCGCGTCACTCGGGATCAGCATCAACCACTTCGAGCGCAAGGTCCAGCCGGAGCTCAAAGTCGTTCTTTCTGGGCAGCTCGTCCTCATTCCCGTCGCGGAACTCGAACGATGGGTTCACCGGCACTCCCGTCACGTCATCCGATCGCCGTATCCGCGACGGACGGCGTCATCATGAGGAGTACTCAACAGCTCCCGCCTTTCGGAGGAGGAGCCTCCGCGCGTCGCGCGACTCCTGCTGCTAATCGCGCATAGCGCAAGCGACGGCGTGCGCGCCGCGCCCTGTCGGGGACGTCACGTGCCCCGATATGGTGCGTATGCACCGCTCGACTCGGTCGAGGGCATGGGCGCTCCTGCTGGCCGTCCGGAGCGACAGGCTGCGGGGAGCGTTTCGGGACGCCCGCATCCGGTCGAACAGTGTTCGATAAGGGGTCCGCTGATGAGGCGTCTCATCACCGTGCGCGGCGTACGCTGGGTTGACTGCGGCGTGCTCGGCGGGCGTTCGTGAGTTCTGTAGCGGTCTGATGGGCCGGTGGTCAGGTTTGGGGTTCGGGCGGGGCGAGCCGGTGGGCGATCGCGGCGGCCTCGACGCGGTTGGGCGCGTCGAGCTTGCGCAGGATGTGCGAGACGTGTACGCCGGCGGTCTTGACGCTGATGACGAGCTCGGCGGCGATCTCGCGGTTGGTAAAGCCGCGGGCGACGAGCGCGAGGACCTCCGCCTCGCGCCGTGTCAGGCCGAGGTCCGTGAGCGCGTTGGCGGTCTGGGGAGGGTGGGCGGGCAGTGGCGCGGGATCGAGTCGCGCCCGCGCGGCGAGCAGCTCAAGCTCGCGTAGCAGCGGGGCCGCGCCGAGCCGCGAGGCGACGGCATGCGCCGCGCGAAGCGGCGCGCCGGCGTCGGTGCGGGACGCGCCGGCGGCGACGAGCGCCTCGGCCTGGCGCAGGCGGCAATACGCCGTTAGCGGCGGGCGCTCGAGCCGCTCCCACGCGTCGGCGGCGTCGGCCCACCGGTCGGGCCGCACCGCGCCCTCGGCGCGGTCGTGCTCGGCCTCGGCGAGGGCGAGCCAGCCACCGGCGTTCGGGGTGATGGCCGCGGCTTCGCTGGCGGCGCGGCGGGCGTCGGTCAGCAGCGCGCTTGCCTTGTCGCGCTCGACGCGGACGGCGTCGGCGTCGCGACGGGCACCGGCGAGCGAGGTGAGCTCGGCCTGCGCACGCAGTCCCTTGGCACACAGCCAGACGCGGATCTGCGCTCCCCAGGCGGGCCGGGCCCACGCCAGGCCGTCGCGAACGGCGTCGGCGGCGTCCGTCCACCGGCGCTGCCACAGGGCGAGCTCGGCGACGTACGCGTCCAGGTACGCCAGGCCGGGCTCGTGGCGCACAGTGGCGCGGGCCGCGTCCAGGTGCGCACGAGCGGCCTCGAAGCGACCACGGCCGAGCTCGAGGTCGGCGCGGACCATCAGCGGCATGTGCGGGTAGTTGGCGGTCACCGCACGCAGCGCGGCGGCGCTCGCACGGTCCGCCGCGTCCCACTCGCCGATGGCCAGCAGCGCTTCGATCCAATTCGCGGCCAGTACCGTGTGGTCGGCCTCGTCCCGACTCAGCGCGGCGAGGCCTTCCTCGGCACGCTGCGCCGCCGCTCGTGGCCGGCCGAGCATCGTCAGCGCGTCGCTGAGGGTCACGTAGGCGCGGTGCAACGCGTCGGGATCACCGGCGGCGAGCTGGACGGCCTGCGTCAGGTGCGCGAGGCCGTCGTCACCCCGGCCCAGGTATGCGAGGTCGCTGCCGAGCGTCGTCAGCGCTCGCAGCTCCGTTTCGCGCGCGCCCACCGTGCGCGCGAGCTCGAGCGCCTGCTCGCAGAGCGCGAGCGATTCGTCGAAGCGCCACAACAGCGCCAGACCGTGCGCGAGCGCCTCGAGCGCTCGCGCACGCTCTCGGGACGGTGGTTGCGCGGGCACGAGCGTGACAGCGCGCTCGAAGGCGCTGAGGAAGGTGTCGCCCCCGCCGCACTCGAACTCGTAGGTTCCCAGGCGCTCGTGCAGGACCGCCGCGCGCGGCCGGTCGCTGGTGCCGACGAGCGCGATCGCTTGCCGTGTGAGCTCCACGGCGCGCGGCGCGTCGCCCGTCTGGCTGGCGAGCTCCGCGGTCCGCTCGAGCAGCTCGTCGAGGCGCAGGTCGACCAGGCCGGAAGCGTCGGGCACGGCGTCCCAGAGCGCGAGCGCGCGCTCGAGGTGTCCGCGGGCCTCCGAGAGCCCGAACACGGCCTGCGCCTCGCGTGCGGCCGCGACCGATGCCGTCAGCGCATCGTCGCTGCGCCCGGCCAGGGCCCAATGCCGGGCGAGCTCGGCCGGTCCCGCATCGTCATCGCATGCCAGCTCGTCGGCGAGGCGCGCGTGCAGCCATTCCCGCTCGCCGGGCAGGACGGTGCCGTAGACCGCCTCGGCGAGCAACGCATGTCGGAAGCGGTACCGCCCGCCGCGCTGGTCGGCCACGAGGACGCCATGCTCGACCGCCGCGCGCAGCGACTCGCGCACGCCGCGCTTGGGGAGCGCCGTGACCGCGACGAGCAGCGGATAGGAGACGTCGCGTCCAGCGGCGGCGGCTACGCGCAGCAGGCTCTGTGCGCGCCGGTCCAGTCCGGACACCCGCGTCAAGAGCGCGTCGCGCAGGCCGCGCGGGAGCTCAGCGTCGCCTCGCTCGCCGACCGCGCTGAGCAGCGCCTCGGCAAAGAACGGGTTGCCCTGCGAGCGGGTCAGGATCGCGGTTGTCACCGCCGCCGGCAGGGCGCCGGCGCGCGCGTCGAGCAGCGCCGCGAGCTCCGCGCGCTCGAGCGGCCCGAGCTCGAGGACCTGCCCCGCGCCGGAGCGCCGGACGCCATCGGCCAGCCGATGCAACCGGGCCGCTGACGCCGGCTCGTCGGCGCGCAGCGTCGCGAGCAGGAGGACGCGCCGGGCGCCGAGGTTGTGCGCGAGGTAGACCACGATGTCGAGCGTCGAAGCGTCGGCCCAGTGCAGGTCCTCGAGAACGAGCAGCACGGGGACGGCGGCGGCGCGCTCGCTCAGCAGCGCGAGCGTCGCCTCGAACACGCCTCGCTGCGAGCCTCCCGGGCCAATCCCGCCCAGTGGCCGCAGCGCCTCGGCGAGCGGTTGGAAGGCAATCTGGGTGCCGACGAGGTCGAGCGAGCGCCCGAGCAGCACCTCGAAGCCGGCCGCGCGCGCGCGGGTCGCGAGCTCGGACGCCAGCCGCGTCTTGCCGATCCCCGCTTCGCCGGCGAGGAGCACGGTCGCACCCCGGCCAGCCTGCGTTGCGCTCAGCGCTCGCTCAAGCACCTCGAGCTCTCGGACGCGCCCGACAAACGCCGCGCTCGCGCGCACCTGCATGCCGCGAGTATCGCCGTAGGCCCCGCGTGACCACAAGATACGGCGGCCCGCGGGCCAAGATAAGGCCTACTGCCCGATGCGCCTGCGCCGCTTGCCAGGGACGATCGCGTCGCACTCGACGAGCACGAAAGGGACGCGAATGGCAACGGTGACGCAGCGCACGGAAGTTCACACCGTCACGGGCGGCGGCGGCCTGCGGCTGCACGTACGCGAGTGGGGCGACCCGGCCGGCCCGCCGATCCTGTTCATCCACGGGTGGTCACAGAACCACCTCAGCTGGGCGAACCAGTACGAGAGCGCCCTGGCCGACGAGTTCCGGCTCATCGCGTTCGACCTGCGCGGCCACGGCATGTCCGAGACGCCGCTCGAGCCCGAGCACTACACGGACGGCCAGCTCTGGGCCGACGACCTCGCGGCGATCATCGACGAGCTGCGGCTCGACCGGCCAGTGCTCGTCGGGTGGTCGTACGGATCCTTCGTCATCTGTGACTACGTACGCACGCACGGCGCGGAGCGGATCGCGGGAATTGAGTTCGTCGAAGGCGTCGTCAAGCTCAGCGAGGCGGCGCTCGGGACGCTGATCGGGCCCGGCATCCTCGACCACTTCGCGGACGCGACGGCCGACGACCTACCGACCAACATCTCCGCGATGCGCGGCTTTATCAAGGCGTGCCTGGCGAAGCCACTCCCCGCCGAGGACTTCGAGACCGCGCTGTGCTGGAACATCGTCGTGCCGGCCCGCGTCCGCGCCGCGCTTTTCGCGCGGGAGATAGATGACGACGACGTGCTGCGCACGCTCGATGTGCCGCTGCTGGTCACGCACGGCCGCGCGGACTCGGTCGTGCTGCCGGCGATGGCCGAGCACGTCCTCGCCACCTGCCCGACCGCTGAGGCCTCCTGGTATGACGGCGTCGGGCACGTGCCGTTCCTGGAGGAGCCCGAGCGCTTCAATCGCGAACTGGCCGCGTTGACTCGCCGCGTCCGCGCCTGATGATCACCGTCAAGCGACTCGCGCTTTGAGACGAAGGCGAGGACCGATGGCCGGCTCGATCAAGCCGACACGCGGAACGAGGCGCCGCGGCGCGGCGCTACTCGCGCTGGCCGCGGCGCTGCTGTCGGCGCCGGTTGCGTGGGCACTCGGGGAGCTGTCCCAGAAGCCCGGCACCGCCGGCTGCGTCTCCGAGAACGGCACCGGCGGCCTCTGCCAGAACGGCAAGGCACTGGAGAACGCGACGGGCGTCGCCACCAGCCCCGATGGCAGAAATGTCTACGTCGCATCGATCTCCTCCGCGGCGGTGGCGGTGTTCGACCGCGACCCCGCGACCGGGGCCCTGACCCAGAAGCCCGGCACCGCAGGCTGCGTCTCGGACGACGGCACGGGCGGGCTCTGCCAGAACGGCACCGCGCTCGACAGCGCCGCCCATGTGGTCGTGAGCGTCGACGGCAAGAGCGTTTATGTCACCTCCGATCCCTCTGACGCGGTGGCGATCTTCGACCGCGACATTGGGACCGGAGCGCTTTCCCAGAAGCCCGGCACCGCCGGCTGCGTCTCCGCCGACGGCAGCGACGGCGCCTGCCAGAACGGGACCGCGCTCAACCATCCACTCGGCGTGACCGCAAGCCCTGACGGCAAGAGCGTCTACGTCGCATCGGGGGAATCGGACGCGGTCGCGATCTTCGACCGCAACCCGGCGACCGGGGCGCTGACCCAGAAACCCGGCACCGCCGGCTGCATCTCAGGCGACGGCAGCGGCGGCGCCTGCCAGCAGGGCACCGCGCTCCGCGGCGCCGCCGGCGTCACGGCGAGCCCCGACGGCCAGAGCGTCTACGTCGCCGCGGTCTCCCCCGACGCGGTGGCGATCTTCGACCGCAACCGGGTGACCGGGGCGCTGACCCAGAAGCCGGGCACCGCCGGCTGCATCTCAGCCGACGGCAGCGGCGGCGCCTGCCAGAACGGCCCGGACCTTGCCGACCCGTGGTTCGTGACCGCGAGTCCTGACGGCACCAGCGTCTACGTCACCTTCACGTCCTCCGACGCGGTGGCTGTCTTCGACCGCGACCCGGCGACCGGGGCGCTGGCCCGCAAACCCGGCACCGCCAGCTGCGTCTCCGAAGACGGCACCGGCGGGCTCTGCCAAGACGGCAGCGCACTCGACGGCGCCTCCGGCATCGCCGCGAGTCCGGACGGCAGCAGCGTCTACGTCGCCTCATTCCTGTCCAATGCGCTGGCCGTCTTCGACCGCGACCCTGCGACCGGCGAACTGACCCAGAAGCCCGGCCTGGCCTGCATCTCGGAGACCGGGACCGGCGCCTGCCAGGACGGCACCGCGCTCGACGCCGCCTTCGGCGTCGCGGCGAGCCCTGACGCCAACAGCGTGTACGTCAGCTCCCAGCTCTCCAGCGCCGTGGCGATCTTCGACCGCGCGACGCCGTCCTCGCCTCCGCCGCCTCCGCCGCCGCCCGACACGCTCGCCCCGACCGTGACCAACGTCGCCTTCGCCCCGCGCCGCTTCCGGGCGGCGTCCTCAGCGACCCCGACGGACGCCCGCGCGGCGACAGCCCGCCGCGCCGCGCCGCGCGGCTCGCGTCTTCGCCTAACCCTCTCCGAGCTGGCCGACGCGCGCATCGCGATCGAGCGGGCGCGCCCCGGCCGGCGGGTCGGCGGTCGCTGCAAGCGCCCATCGCGCAAGCTGCGCAAGCGGCGGCAGTGCACTCGCTACCAGCCCACTGGGACGCTCACCCGCCGCCGCCTCCCCGCCGGCGACACCGCCATCCGATTCAGCGGCCGCATCGGCAAACGGGCGCTGCCGCCCGGCCGCTACCGGGCCACCATCACAGCCACCGACCCCGTCGGCAACCGCTCCAGACCGACCCGCGCGACCTTCACGATCGTGCGCCGCTAAGGGCCCGTCGACATGGAAGGGACCGCAATGCTCGCCAGCCTCCGCCGCCGCTCCAGCTACGCCAACGTGATGGCGACGATCGCCGTCTTCATCGCGCTCGGCGGCAGCTCCTATGCGGTCGGCCAGATCAGCGGCTCGCAAATCAAGAACCGCAGCATCGCCGGCAAGAAACTCAAGCGCAACACGGTCGCAGGGACGGCCGTCAAGGAGTCAACGCTCGGCACCGTACCCTCGGCGAACACGGCACGCGCCGCCGACACCGCCGCTCGCGCCGACACCGCCGCTCGGGCCGACACCGCGTTGATCGCGGCCAACCTCACCGCCCCCGAGAGTTTCCACGAGATCGGCGCGCCCCGAGAGCCGGCGTTCAACCCACCCTGTGTCCAGTACTTGGCGAACCCTTCTCTCCAATCCGTCGGCTTTTACAAGGACCGCGAGGGTGTCGTCCATCTGAGGGGCGCCTACAGCTGCGCCGGCGCCGGAGAGATTGCCTTCAACCTTCCCCGCGGCTACAGACCCGCCAGCGGGAACGCGCACACCCAGGCCATCGCCTGCTTCGCTGGCGGCAATTGCCCCGCTTCACACACCACACTCGCGCAAGTCCTCGGCACGGGCTTCGCTCCCGGATCCGACGGCGGCGTCATCGCGGACGCCACCATCGCGATCCTCGACGGGATCAGCTTCCGGGCAGGCAGCTGATCAAACCGTCTCGACACGGCTCGCAAATCCCGCGAGAACGCCCCCCGCCACCTCGAGCATCGCTTGAGATTGACAGCCGCTCACCCCGGACAGCGGGCGGCACGTCTGTACCGCCGGAGATGCCCGCTACGGACGCCACGCAGAAGCGCGCCATAAGCCCCGGGCCTCGCGCCGTGCCTAGGCACGGCCGCCGGCTGACAACCGCGAAGCTGATGGACGGGACCGCTCCTTTCGCGTGAACCCGGTAGCGACCCCGACGGCTTGGCGAACGCTCAAGGGACCCGCTCGTGGGCCCGGCGCAAGTACTCGTCGAGCCTGTTGGCCGCGTCGTTTTCGCCGGGCTGCGGGAGAAGCTTCACGTAGCGGCTGGCCATCTGCAGGTCCGCGTGGCCCATGAACTCCATGAGCTCCTTGATCGTGTAGCCGGCGGCCATGAGCAGCGAGGCGTACGTGTGGCGGCACTCGTGCAGCGTGATCCGGTCGAGTCCCGCGTCGGCCCACGCAGCGGTTGCGCGCGTCGCGAGCTTGCCCGACATCGCCGAGCGCTCGAGGACGCGTCCCCGACTCGGGCGGCCCTGGCGGTGCCAGGCCGCCGGCCTGGCGGTGCCAGGCCGCCGCGAGTACGGCGCGCAGCGGCTCCGCGACCGGTGGCCGACGCTCTCTGCCCGCTTCGCTCTTCGAGCGCGTCACGAGCAGGCGGGTCGCAACGCCGTCTCGGGCAAGCACCTCCGGCCACTCGAGGCGGTCGATCTCGGATCGGCGGAGGCCCGCGTAGAACGCGATCGCGTACGGCACGGCGTCGGGCGGGTCGAGCGCCGCCAGCAGCCGCTCGGCTTCGGGCGCCACTGCGACGCGGAGCCGCGGCTTCTCGTCGTTCGGCGGCAGCTCGACCAGGCGGAGCGGATTGCGCGTGGCGTAGCGCCGGCTTGGCGTCATGCCCCAGGCGTAAATCGCGGAAGCGACGGAGACGTGCCCGGCGATGCGCGAGCGGGAGAGGCTTTCGCCGCTGAGGCGGTCGACCCACATCTGCCATTCAACCTCGCCGATTTCGTCGGCCACCATCGGGCCGAACTCCGGGCGAAGGAAGTGGCCATACGAACGGCGGTAGTCCTCGATCGTTGTCGAGCTGTAGGGCTTGCCGCGGCCGCGGCGCCGGCCGATGCGGCCGGCCTCGACGCCGGCGAGCCACTCGTCACGGCCAAGAGCGAGGATGCCGGAGGAGGGACTCGAACCCCCGACACGCGGATTATGATTCCGCTGCTCTAACCGACTGAGCTACTCCGGCGGGAGGGCGCATTCTAGCTGGGGATGCGGCCAGTCGGCTCGCCCTGGTTCCGACTGGCCGCGTCCGCCATACGTCCGTCTGGCTACTCGTAATCCGCGTCCAAAGCGGCGCGGATGTGGGCGGGGATCGGGTCAGGCTTGCCGTTAGACGCCACCTCACTCGGGTGGCTGTCTGACAGCTTGCGGCCCGGATAGCGGTTGCCAGTCGAAGCGCCCGTGAAGCCGCGTGCGAGCGCGGTCACGTAGCCGTGGAACGTCTGCTCCTCGGTTGCGCGCGGCCAGGGATTCCGACCCCAGTCGCGCTCGCGGGTCGCGCGCAGCTGGGCGCAGGGTTCTTCCAGGTCGGGCGCGGACTCCAAGCGGACGATGGCGTCGGCGACGGCCTCCAGGAACAAGACGCGCCGGTGAGTCTCGCTTTGCTCGTACAGTCCGCGCAGGATCGAGAGCTGTCGAGTCATGCGGCCTCCTCATTGGAGTTCGGGTCGAACATCGCCGCCAGCGCCGCGTCCGAGCCAGGGAGCGCGTGCGCGTAGATGGACAGGGTCGTTGTGACGCTCGCGTGTCCGAGCCGCGCTGCCACGGCTGTGGGCGCGTGCCCCGCTGCCAGGAGCAAGCTGGCGTGCGTGTGCCGGAGGTCGTGGAACCGCAGCTTGCGCTGAGGGAGCCTCTTGAACGTCGCGGCGACAGCGGGCCTCCAGACGTGGCACATCCAGAGGTTGTGGCGGACCTGTGCGCCCTTGCCGCCGACGAACATCGGGGCCATCGTGGGCTGGCCGGCCACGTGCGCGCGCAAGGTCAGGGCAAGGGCATTGGGGAGCGTCACCGTCCGGGCGGCGTGGGTCTTGGTCGGCCCGAGCACTAGGTGGCCCTTGAGGTCCTTGAGCGCGCGCTCGACGCGCAGGATCGCCCGGCCATCGGGTGCGGTCTTGAGGTCGCGCACCTGAAGGCCCCACAACTCGCCCGCGCGCAGGCCGGTGCTCGCGGCCAGCTGCACCGCGAGGTCAAACGGCGGCGGGAACGCGGCGTACAGCGCTTCCAGTTCCGCGAGGCTGAGGATCACCGGCGCGTGCTTGATCGTGCGCGGCAGCCGACAGTGCTTTGCGGGTTGGAGCTGAGCGCGCCGCAGCGGACCCCCTCAGACAACATGGTCGAGAGGGCGGCGTGGACGCGGCGCACCGTCGTGGGGGAGGGCGGGCGCTTGCGCGTGCCAAGGCCGACGCGGACACCGCGCACCGTCCCGGCAGCCACCTCATCGACGTACGCCTGGACGCGCTCATGCGTGATGAGGCGACATTGCGTGTGACCCCAGTAGGGCAGCATCCAGAGGTCCAGAAGCTCCTGGTAGCGGCGCGTCGTGTTCGGCTGGAGCCGGTGCCACGACGTTGCCTGCCAGCGCTGCGCCAGCTCCGGGAACGTCATGTTCTGCGCGGCAGCGTTCGGCGACACGAGGTCATCGCGCAGGAACGCGGCCTCACGGTCGGCAAGCCAGACCTTGGCGTCCCGCTGCTTTGTGAACGTCTTGACGTGCTCGCGGCCGAGCGCGTCTGTGAGCTTCGCCTGGTAGCGCTTCTGGCCGTTGGCCAGCCTGCGCGAACGAATGTGTGACACAAACCCTCCAGTTTTTAGGGAGTTACTGGAGAATTCTCCGGTGCTCTGTGTGTTGAGTGCAAGTGCCCGCGCGGGACTTGGTTACGACGAACCATGTCACGGCCACACTACGTTGTGGTACTGCGTTGGATCAGCGCTAGTCCGGCCACAAATGACCGATCTGTCCGACAGCTAACCCGAGTGACCAAGGTAGGCACTTGCCAGGGTGCCTACCGCCCCGTTGCCTCGCGGTCAACCGACCGTAGCGCCGCGAGAGTTGGTTGTCAAGGCCCGGCGTCGTCGATCCCAAATCCTACCTACCAGTAATTGGGAACTGAATTATTTTGGTAAATCACTTGTGAATCGAACATGTGCCGCCGATACTAGAGGTGCAGGGCGGGAACGGCCCGCCCCGATATGAGAGTGAAAATCGAAATGACTAAGACCGAGCAGACGGCCGCCGCCAAGACCCTGTACGACCTCCGTTTCAAGGAGAACCTGACCTGGTCACAAATGCGCGAGCGCACTGGCCGCAAGCTGCGGTCCACGCAGTTCTACGCCGCGATGGTCCCGTATGCGCGGAACAAGCGCGTGCTCGCCAAGCACGCGGCCGATGGGGCGAAGCCCTGCGAGGCGCTGGTCAACGCCGTCGGGCGCGCGAGCATCAAGGTGGCCGCGTGATGGTCGCCGAGGATGAGCGGCCGCAGGGTTGGCACGTGCAGTGGGGCGTGTACGTGCTGGCCGCATTCCTGCCGCTCATTGGTGTCGTGCTCGGCATCGTGATGGCGGCGCGCAGCGAGGTCGGCCCGGCGCTGGCGCTCTGGGCGGCGAGCTTTGCTGGTGCGCTGCTATGGGCTGGCTCGCTGCTCTGAGAACGAAAGCGTCAGCCGGCCATTTAGCAGGACCAGGGCGCTCCTCGTGAGCGCCCTTTTTACATCAGAATGGCCGCCCTCGCTCTGGCGGGAGGACACCGGTTCTGCCGCCAGAGTCAAGGGCGAACTGCCAGGTGAACCGCTACCGTCGCACTGGTTCCCGGTGCGGCTCGGTCGGAGGTCTAGCACCGATCAGAATTGTACGCAACTCTGAGCACGGCAGTCCAGCCGGCGCACGCAATTTGGGTGATTTACTAGACTTGCTGTAATCAGGTCGGGCCGGTAGACTTACGGGTAAGCCGACTTGGAATGGCTAGGGGCGGGTGTTCATCCGCCCGCCCCGCTCCGTTCCAGACTCGGCCGAACGGAGCCACATTCCATCTAGGCTGACGGACGTCACCGTGCTTGACACTTGGGCACGCGGTTGGAGGTGATTCAGCCATGACAGTACCCGCGAGGAGGCGGGCGCTTCATGGTGCAAGACGAACTCACTTTCACTGGCCTCGTCAACAGGCCTAGTCCACGGGCGCGTAGAGCGCCGTCTACCGCCGTTACGAAAGCCCGAGGCCGGATTCCCCGGCCGCGTGCTCGGAGGCCGCGAGAGAGCTGTGCATCACGGCGAGAGCGCATGTACCGCCGGGGCACTTGCGCGCGATCCGCACCTGGCACATCGTGACCTCCGATTGCGAGTGTCCGCTATGCGGGCACAACCTGCACGTCAGCGCGTCGAGCCATGCCAAGTCGGGCTGGACGATGATCTGTCACACGTGCGAGCGGGGCGAGCACTGGACGCGGGAACTAGCCCAGGCCGCTGGCGCTCCGGATACCTGGACGTTCTTGAGCAACCCGCTGACGTACCTCGTGATCCGCCGTGGGGACCGGGGATCAAGCAATGGGCGTGTTGCCCTGCCGGATAGCGCACGCGTGGATGTGCTGGGCGGCGCGACTTTGGACGCGATCCGCTGGTTGTGGCAACGCGCTGCGTTGGCTGCGGCGCGAACGTGGGATTACGGCGCGCGAGCTACGACGTTGGAAGGTCGGATGGAACGGCGACGAGCTGGTCTTTCCGCTCTACGCCGATGGCCGGCTCGTCAATCTCAAGCGGCGCATCCCGGCGCGCGGACACCAAATGCTCAGTTGGCCGGGTGTGCATGCGTTCCCGCTGTTCGCGCTTGGACGCGAGCGACGCATTGTGCTGTGCGAGGGCGAGCTTGATGCGCTGCGCTGCCGGTCGGTTGGCATTCCCGCCTGCTCGATTACGGCTGGCGAGGCTGTGTGGCGAGAGGAGTGGGAGGCGCAGCTGGCGGGCCGCGACGTGACCGTTTGTTACGACGTTGGCAGTGAGCGCTACGCGCGCATGGCCGTCCAGCGACTGCGGACCCTTGGCGCCACGGCGGATCAACTGGGGCTACGGGGACCGCGTGGATACGACTTGACCGACTACTTGCGCGAGCACTCGCGCACTGATCTAGAGAGGAGGCTCGGATGGCTGTAGAGCGGCAGGGTCGGCGCAATGGGCGAGTGCCCGAGCGCGTGGTTGAAGAGATTCTCAACCGGCCTGCGCCGTGGTGGCCGCCCGAGGGCGACGACGACATTGGAGCGCGCCTGGAGGTCGAGCAGGAAAGCGATCTGGAGCTAGGGCTAGAGCGGATCGGTGATCCGCCACCCGAGCGCGTCGAGCGGGCCGCGCACGACCTCATGGCGCGCCAACGGGCACAAGCGGTGATCGCATTTCAGCGGCTACCGAACCTGGCAACGCCGCCCGATGCCGGATGGAGCGCACGCCGCGAGCTTGCACTTGTTGAGGACGAGGTCAATTGGCGGATTCGCTCGCTGGTTGCGACGGGCGACAACGTGTCGATCGTGGCCCGTGAGAAGGCGGGCAAGACCACGTTGATGCTCAACCTTGTGCGGGCGCTGCTGGAGGGCGGCGACTTCCTGGCGAGCTATGAGGCCAAGCCGCTCGACGGCAGCCTCTTGTTCATCAACTATGAGATGGACAAGCGGCGCTTCCGCCGATGGATGCGCGATCTTGCCCTCAGCACGGCGGCGGCTGAGCGGCTAATCGTCGTTCACGCGCGGGGCAAGAGCTTGCCGCTGTGGAATGAGAACGTCGCCGCCGTTTGGGCGAGATGGGCGCGCAGTCGCGGCATCCAGGCGGTGATCCTCGACCCAGCCGCGCACGCCTGGCGTGGCTACGTGCGCGACGAACGCGACAACACCAACATGGTCGAGTTCTTGGCACTTCTCGACAACTGGGAGCGCAGCGCCGGAGTGGAGGAGTTGTACCTACCGCACCACATGGCGAAGGGCGCGCAAGAGCTTGACGAGGAGACTGGGCGGGGAGCTGTCGCGCTGCATGGCTGGGCCGACGTCAACTGGTTCGGTGTCGGCAGCCGGCGGCAACGGCCACGCTCCGCTCGGCGGTCACGAGGGGATCGGCGCGAACGACAACGCCGCAGGCGGAGGCGGGCGCGCCTCGAGCGACGGCACGGGAGCGCGGCCCAGGGCGGCATAGGCGGCCAGGGCGCCGGCGCGAACGACGCGAGCACGGTCGGCTGGATCAATGCCACGTTCGTCGGCGCGACGACGGTCGGCGGCGGCACCAGCGGCGACGGCGGCTACGGCGGCGGTGGCGGCACCGGAGGGAGCAGCAAGGGCGGCGGCGGTGGCGGTGGCGGCTACGCATACAAGGGCGCCAAGCCGCCCACCAGCGGCGCGCTCGTGACCGCGGCGCCGAGCACGACGGGCCGGTTCATCGTGGCCGTCGACGACGTGGACGGGCCGTCTCCCAACGGGGGCGGGCTGTCGGCGCAGCTCGTGTCCGCCCAGCACCAGGCCGTCGGCGGCGCCCGTCTGCGCGTGCGGTTCGGGACCAGCACGGCCGCGACGGCCCGGCTCGTCGTGACCGGGCGCGGAGCCCGGATCGCGGCCACGTGCCGCGTGCGGCGGGCCGGCAGACACCGGTGCGGCATCCGGCTCGTCACGGGCCGCCGCGGCGCGCGGCGCCCGCTCCGGCGCGGGGCCTACCGGCTGCGGCTGATCGTCACGGACGACCTGGGGCGCCGCGCCACCGACACCGGCCGCCTGCGGCTGTACGAGCGGGGGCGCTCGACGATGTGTAAGCTGTCGCCAGTCGAGCGCCCGCCGGTTACGGTCGGCACCGGGTGCGAGTCGCATGTACCAGCGGGTCCCTTCGAGCGAGCGATCGATGACCGTGATCGGTGAGGTGCGTTCAGCAGGGTCCATGCAAGGGAGGAACCGGTCCGTGGGGTTGGGCGCTGCGGGCCGCCGCCTGCGCGCGGGCCAGGGGCTTGTGGGCGTGGCGGCGATCGTCGTCTGTGTGCTGGTCGGCGTGCCCGCACCGTCGGAGGCGCGCTCCCTGCACGCGGGTAGCGATCAGTCGTTCGCGAAGGCGGAGCGGCATCCGGCCACGCAGGCACGGCAGCATGCGCGCAGGAGATCGAGGCTGCGTCGGGCGCCGGCCCGGTGTCACGGGACGGAGTACGGCAAGACTCCGTACGTGGAGTGTGTGGTGGAGTCGAGCGGTCACATCGGCTTCCCGGAGGACGTGCCCGTGCTGGCGGGGAATCTGAGTAGCAACACGCCGGTGACGATCACGGCCGTCAGTGGACAGGGCGGCTGGGTCAGTGCTTCGTGTTGCACGGCGCGCGGCCGTCCGGGCGAGGCGCGGACCGTGATGAACTATGGCGCGCTGCGGCACAGCGACCTGTACGCATATGTCGGCGAGTCCGGCGACCAGTCCTACACGGACAACAGGATGCACGCCGGCTCGGCGACGATGGCGCTCTCGACGCCGCTGCACCACGGCCTCGCGCTCGGGGATGTCTATTCGATCGCCGGGGGCTCCGGCGCGCAGGGGCGCTTCTACTCGAACTACATCGCCGGCTGCGGTGCAGGGCCTGGAGGCAGCGGGCACCGGGCGGACGCCTCCCACTCGCACTCGCCGGTCTCCGCCGCGGGCGGCAGGGGCGGACAGGGCTCGCGCACCCCGCCGTTCTGCACGAAGGGTGGCCTGCCGGGCGAGGGCGGTGGCGACGGCGTCGGCGGCGTGCAGCCGGAGGACTCGCACCTGGACGGGTTGGACGGGATCGGCGGGCGCGGGGGCGGCTCGTCCTGGATCGGGGTAGAGGGCGACGTGCCCAGGCACTGGATGCCCGGTCATGGCGGCCGGGCGGGCGATGATCCGCAGGGCGGAGGCGGCTATGGCGGTGGCGCGGCCGGCACGCGCGGCTCGGGCGGGGGTGCCGGGGGCTCGTATGCGGCCGCGGCGAGGGCGAGCGCTCCCGCTGCGACCGGCTACCGGTCGCGCAGCTCGCTGACGATCGCCTTCCCGCAACCGAAGGTCGAGCTGCACGTCGCCGGGCGGCACGGCGGGGACGGCAGGATCGAGTACTACGTCGACGGCGAGCATCGCGAGACCGTCCACGGCCGACGAACGGTCGCGGTCCCCGCGGGCTACGTGGTCGTGGTCTCAGATCCGCGGTTCCTGCCGAATGTCGGGCCCGCGCTGCTGGCGCGCCCCGGTGCCGGCAGCCGGTTCACCGGTTGGAGCGGTGCCGCGACCGGCCAGGGGCTCCATGTCGTCACGCTCAACGAGCCCGATCTGACGTTCACAGCCGAGTTCGTCCCCACCGACGCGATCGCGGCCGCGGACGGCCACGGCCGGGTGACGGTCAAGCGGTTGTCGGACGGGACCGAACTGTGTCACCAGGTCCGGGTCTGCGAAGCGCCGCACCAGGTCGGCGAACCGGTGCGCGTGACCGCGAAGCCCGATCCGATCGCCGAGTTCTCGCACTTCGAGGGGCCGTGTGAGGAGATCGAGCTCAATCACTGCACCGGTCAGATCGCCGCCGACACGCCGTTCGTCGCGGTCTTCAAGGACCCCACCGTAACGCTGACCCTGCGGGTTCAACCGCTCTTCAGCCTCGGCATCCTTCAGATCGGAAACCAGGACGTGTGCGGATTCCGCATCGGCCTGTGGACGTGCACGGTCCGCGTCCCCGAGCGCGGCCCGAACGTCCACGTGCACGCAGCGTCGGCAGGCATCGAACCCGTCCAGTTCGACCGCTGGTCGGGCGCGTGTACCGGGACCAATCCCAGCTGCACGATCGACCCGTCGCGAGGATCGCAGTCGCTGACCGCCACCTTCAGGTGAGTCGGATGGACGCGTGCCACGGCGCTCGGACCCTCGCGCTCACGTCTCCGCGGTCTGCAGTTCGTCTTTGTCGACCGCCAGCGCGGCTCGGCGGAACTCTTCGGTGTCGGGTAGGGCGAGGCTCAGGCGTGTCGTCTCGTCGGTCATCACCGTTCCCGCGTCCACGCTCGCGGCGAGCACGTGCCCTCCTGCATCGCGCGCTCGCGTGATGAAGTGCAGATGGAGCCCGGGCACGTTGACGTGGGCCAGGAACTCCGGGGTGAAGAACCCGACGAGCGTCCCGTCGCAGCCGTCGAACGTTCTGACCGTTTGCGATCGCGTGGCGTCGACGAGTCGCGTTCCGGGCTCTTGCGGCTTGACGCTTCTGACCTTGATCCACGCGAACCGGCACTCGGCCCGCACCGCGTAGACGTAGTTGTGCGACGACATGATCGTGTTGAGCTGGGCCTGCAGCCCGGCGACGTCGGTGCCCGGTCGCACGTTCGAGGAATGCTTTGCGGTCCAGTGCGTCACCGTCGCAAACGGCGTGCGCGCCTCGTCCGCGGCCACATGCGCTGCGCAATCACCGTCCATGCGGTAGACGGCGCCGTCGACCATCACCATCTCGCCGTCGAGCGCGTCGAAGGTGCCGATCCCGAGGTCGCCGTGCTCCCGCAGTTCGCGCACCGTGGTGTCGCCGTGGTAGACGCCGTCCATCACGGCCCCGATCGTGGAGGTCTGAAACGCCGTGTCGTCGAGCCCGAGATGGGCGCGTAACGCCGCGACGACCACGTCGTGCGTCGTCGCTCCCGTGGCTCTGGCCCGTTCGGCGATCGTCTCCCACAGCCGATCGCCGAGCTGCAGATGGATAAAACGCGACCGCGCCACCGTGAACGCCGAAGCTACCAGCGAGGCCGACCCGTTGCGAGCGTCGCGGCAGGGCGGGAGCCGAGACGCGGCCTTGCCCGCCGCCGCGCGGCTCGGGTACGGTCGGCACGTGCGAGGCGACCGCGAGGCGTTGCCGCCGTGACGCGCCATCCGGGAGGATCGGTCGCGCGCGTGCCTCGCGCTTGACCATCGAAGGGAGCCCACGTGATCACCGAGGTCGTCGAGCGGGCGGAGGAAGCGGGGCTCCGGCTCGTCCGTTTCGTGTACTGCGGTAACGACGGCACGATCCGGGCGAAGGCGTCGTCGCGGCACGGGCTCGCGGGGCGCATCGAGGCGGGGATCGGGCTGACGGTCGCGATGCAGGCGATGAACGGGCTCGACGAGCTCCAACCGGTGGACGAGATGGGACCGGTGGGGGAGGTTCGCCTGGTCCCGGACCCGGAGAGCTTCCGCGTGCTCCCGTACGCGCCCAACGCGGGAGCGATGCTCACCGATCACGTCGGCCTCGACGGTGCGCCCGCCCCGGTCTGCCAGCGCTCGTTCCTCAAGCGCCAGGTGGCGCGACTCGCAGAGCGCGGCGCCGTGCTGCACGCCGCGTTCGAGCACGAGTTCACGCTCGCCACCGAGCAGCACGGCCGCTACCGGCCCATCGACGAGAGCCTGTGCTTCTCGACGATCGGGATGACGGCTTCACAGGACTACGCCGACGCGCTCGTGGACGCGCTCGAGCAGCAGGGCATCCCGGTCGAGCAGTACTACGCCGAGCTCGGGCACGGTCAGCAGGAGATCTCGATCGCCCACGCGCCCGCCGTGCAGGCCGCGGATGAGCAGCTGCTGGTCCGCGAGACGATCCGCGGAGTGGCGTCGCAGCTCGGCTATGTCGCCTCGCTGTCGCCGAAGCCGTGGCCCGAGGCGGCGGGCAACGGCGGCCACATCCACTTCTCCCTGTGGAGCGCCGACGGCGAGCGCAACCTGTTCCACGACGCCGCCCAGCCCGACCGGCTCTCCTCCTCCGCCCGCCATTTCATCGCGGGCGTGCTCGCGCACCTGCCGGGCCTGTGCGCGCTCGCGGCGCCGAGCTTTGCCTCCTACCTGCGGATCGCGCCGCGGTTCTGGGCGGGTGCGTTCGCGTGTTGGGGACCCGACAACCGCGAGGCGCCCGCACGCTCGCCGCGTTCTTCGCGCTCGAGCCGATCGAGGACGCCGTGCACCGCTACCGCGGTCGCGCGCGGACGCGCGGCCGAGGCGCCTGCGCAGCCGCCGCGCCGTCCGTCAGGGCCGCGCAATGCGCCTGCCGACGGCCTCGATGCTGCGGTGCCCTGCCGACTTCGTCAGAACCGTACCTCGCGGCTCGTTAGAAAGTGCAGGATTTGCAGCATAAACGCTGTCGCGAGTGCAGCTTATGATTCCGCCGCTCTAACCGACTGAGCTACTCCGGCCGGGGCGCGGGGAAGATTAGCGCCCTATTGCGGCACACTTGAACGCCCGTGCATGTTGACGAGCACACGGTGGAGCGGCTTCACGCGCTCCTGGACGAGCAGTCCGCGCTGCGGCGCGTCGCGACGCTCGTCGCGGCCGACCCCGGCCCGCGGCGGCTGTTCGACACCGTCTGCCAGGAGCTGGCGATCTTGCTCGCCGTCGACAGCACGGACATCGTCCGCTACGAGGGCGACGGGACGGGCACGGTCGTCGGCACGTGGGTGGCGGAGGGCGCGCCGTCGTTCCCGGTCGGCACGAGCGTGCCGATCGACGCCGGCACCGTGACCGGGAAGCTGTTCGAGACCGGCATGCCGCAACGGGTCGACGACTACGAGGGCGTGCCGGGCGAGCTGGCGGCGCGGCTGCGGGCGGGCGGGATCAGGACCGCCGTCGGCGCGCCGATCCACGTCGGCGGCCGGATCTGGGGCGGGATCATGTGCGTCTCGGCTGAGCCCAACTCGTTCCCCGCGGACAGCGAACAGCGCGTCGCCGGGTTCGCCGAGCTGGTCACCGCCGCGCTCGCCAACGCCGACGCCCGCGCCCAGCTCGCCGCCTCACGCGCGCGGATCGTCGAGGCCGGCTACGCCGAGCGGCGCCGGCTCGAGCGAGACCTCCACGACGGCGCCCAGCAGGAGTTCGTGAGCGCCGCGCTGAGCCTGCGGATGGCGCGCGAGAAGCTCGCCCGCTCCGGCGACCAGGCGCACCAGCTCGTGGATGCGGCGCTCGAGCAGCTGCAGTCAGGACTGCGCGACCTCCGCGAGCTCGCCTCCGGCATCCATCCGAGCATCCTCACCGACCGCGGGCTCGGCGCCGCGCTGCAGGCGCTCGCCGCGCGCGCCGCGGTGCCGGTGGAACTCGGCGCGCTGCCGGAGGAGCGGCTCCCGTCCGCGATCGAGACCACCGCCTACTTCGTCGCCGCCGAGGCGCTGACCAACGCGGTCAAGCACGCCCGCTGCGAGCACGTGGACATCGACGTGAAAGTCACGGACGGCTGGGCGGTGCTGGAGGTCCGGGACGACGGCGTCGGGGGCGCCGACCCCGGCCAGGGCTCCGGCCTGCGCGGCCTGCACGACCGCGTCGGCGCGCTCGACGGCGAGCTCGAGATCGACAGCGAGGCGGGCACCGGGACCACGGTCCGCGCACGACTGCGGGCCAACACGTCCATGGAATAACCAAGGGCGGGAGGGCGTCTAGGGGACTAACGCAGCCATTCCTCCGAGGAGTCCCCCCATGTTCTCTGCCACCGCTTTCAAGATCCGTGACGCCAAGGTCGCCGACGTGCCCGAGCTCGTCCGCCTCGGCTGGGCGACCGAGGAGGAGTGGCCCACCGGCCAGATCCTCGTCGGCGAGATCCACGGGGTCATCGCCGCCGCCCTCGCGATCGACGAGAACCGCGCGATCATGGCGTCGGTCCCGAACGCCCCGCGCCTGCTCGCGCACATGCGCGCCCGCGCGGCCGGGATCCTCGCGTACCGCCGCACGCCGTCCGTCGCGGACCGCTTCCGCGAGCAGATGCGGCAGCGCCTGGCCGTCGCGGCGTAAGACGCACACGCGGCGGGGGTGGAACACTCCCGCCGCCGGTGCTCCTCGCCGTTCCCAACTTCTCTGAGGGTCGCGACCAACGGACCCTGGACGCCATCGGCGCCGCGCTGCGCCCCGGGCTCATCCACGCGTCGGCCGACGCGGACCATCACCGGGCGGTGTTCACGGTCGAGGGTGAGCCCGGGGCGCTTCACGAGCTCGTCATGAACGCGGCGCGCGAGGCGGTCAACCGGATCGACCTGACGGAGCACGAGGGCGTCCACCCACGGGTCGGCGCGATCGATGTCGCCCCGATCGTCTACCTGAAAGCAGAAGACCGTGGCGCCGCCTGCGCCGAGGCACTGATCCTCGCCGACCGGCTGGAGCACGAGCTGCACATTCCCGTGTACCTGTACGGGATGCTGGCCGGCGGGCGCACTCGCGCCGAGCTGCGGAAGCCCGGCGCCCTCCCGCGCGTGCACCCGACCGCGGGGGCGACCCTGGTGGCCGCCAGACCTCCGCTCGCCGCCTTCAACATGTACGTCGACGCCACGCTCGAGCAGGCCAAGACGATCGCGGCCGCGATCCGGAGCGACACGGTCAAGGCGCTGGGCCTGCATCTCAAAGGAGCGGACCGCATCCAGGTCTCCACCAACATCGAAGACCTGACGACCACCACGCCCGCCGCCGTCGTCAGACAAGTGCAGCAATACGCGAAAGTCACCGAGGCGGAGCTCGTCGCGCCGGCTCCACGCGGCGCGTTCGAATCCTTTCCCCCCGAAATACCGTTGACCGGAGCGCCCCTGCTCCCCTGACTTTCTTCTACCCTCCACCCAGCCCATGGCACAGACCAAGCGCAAGCGCCGGACCAAGCATCGCGGCAACGCCGCAGGCGTCGTCGAGTCCCGCGGCCGCACCGGCCGCCGGCCGACCGCCGAAGAGCAGAAGAAGGAGCAGCGCCAGAGCGCGCGCGAGGCACGGCTCAACAAGCCGCCGACCTGGAACAGCGCGTTCCTCAAGGCCGGGCTGATGGCCGGCCTACTGTTCGTGTTCACGCAGATCGGGCTGTTCGGCAGCAAGGCGCAGATCGGGCAGTCGATCGCGATCTGCCTGTTCGCGCTGCTGCTCTACACGCCGATCGCGTACGCGACCGATCGGTTCGTGTACACGCGCGCGCAGAAGCGAAAGCAGCAAACCAAGGGCTGATGGACGTCCGCTGCTTCACCGTCGGGCCGCTCCAGGAGAACTGCTGGATCGTCCGGCGCGAGGACAGCGATCGCGCGCTCGTCGTCGACCCGGGCGACGAGGCCGACCGTCTCATCACGGCCATCGAGGGCCTGACGGTCGAGGCGATCCTGCTCACGCACACCCACTTCGACCACGTCGGCGCCGTCGCCGCGCTCGCGCGGCACACGAAGGCGCCCGTCTATTGCCCCAAGCTCGAGGTCCCGGTCCTGCAGGACATCAACGCCTACCTGTTCCCGGGCTACGGGCCGTTCGAGTCGTGGGACCCGGAGGAGACCGTCGAGGGCGGCGAGCGGCTGTCGCTCGCGGGCTTCGACATCGACGTCCTGTTCACGCCCGGCCACAGCCCCGGCCACGTCTGTTACTCGATCGCCGAAGAGCACGTGCTGCTCGACGGCGACGTCCTGTTCCGCGGCTCGGTCGGCCGCTTCGACCTGCCCGGCGGCAACGGCGAGGTGCTGCTGGAGTCGATCGCGATGCTGCTCAACACGCTCCCCGACGAGACGCGCGTGCTGCCCGGCCACATGGGTGCGACCACGCTCGGCCACGAGCGCGAGAGCAATCCCTTCCTGCACCAGCTCGCGTCTTGAGCGACCGGATCCAGGCACCGCGCGGCACGTTCGACGTGCTGCCCGACTCGGCGCAGGCCCGCGCGCACGTCGAGGCGACCGCCAAGCGCATCCTCGAACGCGCCGGCTACGCGCGCATCGAGACGCCGACGTTCGAGTCGACCGCGCTGTTCGCCCGCGGCGTGGGGGAGTCGACCGACGTCGTCCAGAAGGAGATGTACACCTTCAACGAGGCTGACGGGGAGTCGTTCACGCTGCGTCCCGAGGGCACCGCGCCGGTCTGCCGCGCCTACCTCGAGCACGGGATGCACAAGCTCCCGCAGCCGGTCCGGCTGTGGTATCTGAGCACGTTCTTCCGCCGCGAGCGCCCGCAGCAGGGCCGCTACCGCCAGTTCTGGCAGGTCGGCGCGGAGGCGATCGGCTCCGACGACCCGGCCGTCGACGCCGAGTCGATCCTGCTGCTCGCCGAGATCCTCGAGGCCGTCAACACGCGCGAGCTGCGGCTGCGCCTCTCCAGCCTCGGGACGCCCGACACGCGCGCGGAGTACCGCGCCGAGCTGCAGCAGTACCTGCGCGACAACGAGGACCGGCTGTCCCAGGAGGTCCGCGACCGGATCGAGCTCAACCCGTTGCGCGCGTTCGACGCCGACCACCCCGGGACCCGCGACGTGATGGCGAGCGCGCCGCTGCTGCTCGACCGCCTGCACGACGAAGACCGCGAGCACTTCGAGAGCGTCAAGGAGCTGCTCGACGCGGCCGGGCTCGTCTACGAGGTCGATCCCACGCTCGTGCGCGGCCTGGACTACTACACGCGCACCGTGTTCGAGTTCACGTCCGATGCGCTCGGCGCGCAGTCCGGCGTCGGCGGCGGCGGCCGCTATGACGGGCTGATCGAGCAGATCGGCGGCCTGCACACCCCCGGCATGGGCTGGGCGTCCGGGGTGGAGCGCATCCTGCTCTCCTCGCCGGAGCCGCCGAAGGCCGCCACGCCCGTCGACCTGTTCGTCGCCTACGCCGGCCCGGACTTCCGCCGCGAGGCGTTCCGGCTCGCCGCCGACGCCCGCCGCGCCGGGCACGCGGCGCGGGTCGAGCTCGGCGGCCGCAGCCTCAAAGGCCAGCTCAAGCAGGCGGATCGCGCAGGCGCCCGATACGTTGCGATCCTCGGGGACGAGGGTACGGCACTGAGGGACATGGAAACGGGCGAGCAGCGCGACGTGGAGACGAGCACCGTGATGCACCACATCAGGCAGGCGCTTTGAGGCCGCCGCGGCCCAACCCCTACCGCGACGCCTGGGCGGGCGAGCTCGACAGCTCCCGCGCGGGTGAGACCGTCCGTGTGGCCGGCTGGGTCCAGCGCCGGCGCGATCTCGGCGGCCTGGTCTTCATCGACCTTCGCGACCGCTCGGGGATCCTGCAGGTCGTCTTCCACCCGGAGGACTCGCCGGAGGCGCATGACCTCGCCCAGCGGCTGCGCTCCGAGCACGTGATCACCGTCGCGGGCGAGGTCGTCAAGCGCGAGGAAGGCACGGTCAACCCGAAGATCCCGACGGGGGAGATCGAGCTGTCGGCGCGCGACGTCGAGCGCCTCGCGGAGTCCGAGACGCCGCCGTTCCCGCTCGACGACGACAGCGGGGTCGACGAGGCGATCCGGCTGCGCTACCGCATGCTCGACCTGCGACGCGAGCCGATGCGCGACGCGATCACCGTCCGCCACACGATCACGCGGGCGATGCGCGACTACCTCAACGCGCACGACTTCCTCGACATCGAGACGCCGGACCTCACGCGCTCGACGCCCGAGGGCGCGCGCGACTTCCTCGTCCCCGCCCGCAGCAACCCGGGCTCCTTCTACGCGCTCCCACAGTCCCCGCAGCTGTTCAAGCAGATGCTGATGATGTCCGGCTTCGAGCGCTACTACCAGATCGCCCGCTGCTTCCGGGACGAGGCGCTGCGCGCCGACCGCCAGCCGGAGTTCACCCAGCTCGACCTCGAGATGGCCTTCGTCCAGGAGGACGACGTGCTCGGCGTGATCGAGGGGATGCTCCAGCGCGTCTTCGAGGAGACCGGCTTCGAGGCCCCGCCGCCACCGTGGCCGCGGATGGGCTACGACGAGGCGATCGCCCGCTTCGGCACCGACCGCCCGGACACCCGCTTCGGGCTGGAGATCCAGGATCTCGGCGACGCCGTCGCCGGCAGCGAGTTCAAGGTCTTCTCGGGCACGCTCGAGCACGGCGGCGTCGTCCGCGGTCTCAATGCGGGCGCGCGTGAGGTGCCCCGCTCCGAGCTGGACGCGCTCACCGAGATCGTCAAGCGCTTCGGCGCCGGCGGCCTCGTCTGGGCGTTCGTGCAGGACGACGGCAGCTGGCGCTCGCCGGTCGCCAAGTTCCTGTCCGACGACGAGCGCGCCGCGATCGGCCGCCTGCTAAGCGCCCAGCCCGGCGACCTGCTCCTGATCGTCGCCGACAAGCTCACGGTCGCCGCGACCGCGCTCGGCGAGCTGCGGCTGGAGCTCGCGCGCCGCTTCGACCTCGTTCCCGCCGGCCGCCACGACCTGGTCTGGGTCATGGACTTCCCGATGTTCGAGTGGAACGAGGACGAGGGGCGCTGGGACGCGCTGCACCATCCGTTCACCGCGCCGGTCGGCTCGTTCGACGATCCGGGGGCACTGCGCAGCCGCGGCTACGACGTGGTCCTCGACGGCTCGGAGATCGGCGGCGGGTCGATCCGTATCAACCGCCCTGACGTCCAGCAGCAGGTCTTCACCGCGCTCGGGATCTCCGAGGAGGAGGCCGAGGCGCGCTTCGGGTTCCTGCTGGAAGCGCTGCGGTTCGGCGCCCCGCCGCACGGGGGTCTCGCGCTCGGCCTGGACCGGATCGCGATGCTGATCGCCGGGCGCGACTCGATCCGCGACGTCATCGCCTTCCCCAAGACCGCGAGCGGGTCGGATCTGCTCACCGGGGCGCCGAGCACGGTGGACAACGCACAGCTCGCCGAGCTCGGAATCAAGGTCACCGCGCCGCCCGCGGGCTAGGGGATAGACCCCAAGAGATCTCAACCTTCGCGCCCGACGTGCCGATACGCCGTGCGTGAGCCAGATCTCCCCGCCGATTCGAATCGTTCTCGTGTGCGCCATTGGTTTCCTCGGCGCCTACATGCTGTTCCTCCGTCCCAAGACGGAGGTCACGCCGCCGGCTGATCCGGCTCCGAACGTCCAGACCAGCGCACCTGCCGTGAGCCAGCCCGGCAAGGTCGCGGAGGCCGCCCAAGGCGCCGTCGCGGCGGCCAACGGGCAGCTCCAGTCGCAGGAGAGCGTCGACGGCGTCGACGCTGAGGAGTCCGCCTCGGGCACCTCGACCACCACGAAGACCACCGACCCGGCCGCGCCCGCTGTCGCCGCCGCCACGTCGGCCGACCTTGCGGGCCTGCCGAAGCCGGTCGCCAAGGCGATCCGCAAGCACCAGGTCCTCGTCCTGCTCTTCTGGAACGGCAAGTCGGCCGACGACAAGGCCGTCCATGCCGCGCTGAAGAAGGTCGACCGCTGGGACGGCCGCGTGTCGGTCCAGACCGCGTCGATCAGAAAGATCTCCCGGTACGGCCGTATCGCTCGCGGCGTCGACGTCGAGCAGTCGCCGACCGTCGTCGTCGCCGACACGGAGCTGCGCGCGGATACGCTCGTCGGCTACGTCGACACGACGACGATCGACCAGTCGGTCGTGGACGCGCTGCGCAACTCGACGGGCCTGTTCACGGACGCCTACCTCAAGTCGGTCGACAAGGTCTGTGTGCAGAACTCGAACCGCATGAACGCGATCCCGAACTACTACCCGCGCGGCAACGTCAAGAAGCTCGACACGCGCCTGAGCACCTACGACCGCGCGTACCAGGACTTCATCGCGAGCTTCGGGTCCGTCAAGGCCCCGAAGAAGTGGAAGGCGTTCAAGACCGCGGCCGCGAAGGACCTGGCTGCCGGCGAGCTCGTGGTCGCGCAGTACGCGGCCAAGATCAAGCCGTCGACGAGCTTCGCCGACGCCCTCGCCGCCGAGGGGACGTTCCAGACGGCGATCGCGCCGATCAGCAAGCGGCTCAACAAGAAGTTCGACGGCCAGGGCCTGTTCCGCTGCGGCTCGGCCTTCTAGACCGCCGCACCTAGACTCATCGCTCGTGGAGGCCCTCCGCGAGCACCTCGAGCATCCCGCCGGGCGTGGCAAGCGCCCGGCGGACGCATTTGACGGCACGGCCGGCGGCGCCGCCTGCGGTGACCTGATCCGGATCTCGCTCGCCGTCTCCGGTGAGTGGGTGACCGCCGCGGGCTTCGACGCCTCGGGCTGCGGGACGATGACCGCGGCCGGCTCGGCGGTGGTGACGCTCGTGTCCGGTGCACACGTGCTCGACGCGGCACGGGTCGGCGCGCACGCGATCTCCGAAGAGCTCGGCGGGCTGTCGCCGGGCAAGTTCCACGCCGCCGACCTGGCGGCCGATGCGCTGCACCGCGCGCTTGGCGTGGCGGTGCGGACGCGCGCTTCGGTGGCTCGCTCGGGGCGCACGCTCGTGGCGATGAGCGGCGGGGTGGACTCCGCGGTCGCGGCACTGCTGGTCGGCGATGACGCCGCCGCGGTGACGCTCGAGCTGTGGGCCGACTCGGAGAACGACGCCGAGGCATCGTGCTGCTCGGCGCACGCGGTCCGGATCGCCCGGTCGGTCGCGCACGGGATGGGCATGCCGCACTTCACGCTCGACCTGCGGGCGGAGTTCCGCGCCGGCGTCGTCGATCCGTTCCTGGCCTCGTACGCGAGCGGCGAGACGCCGAACCCATGCGTGCGCTGCAACGGGCACGTGCGCCTCGACGCGATGCTCGAGTTCGCGGACCGCATCGGCGCCGCCACGCTCGCCACCGGGCACTACGCACGGGTCACCGAGGACGGGCTGCTCCGGGCGGCGGCCGACCCGGCCAAGGACCAGACGTACATGCTCGCCGCGGTGACGCCCGCGACGCTGGCGCGGCTGCGTTTTCCGCTCGGAGACCTGACCAAGCCGCAGGTGCGCGAGCTGGCCGCCGACGCCGGGCTGCCCGTCGCGTCAAAGGCCGAGTCGCAGGATCTGTGCTTCCTCGCCGGCACCGGCAAGGCGGCGTTCCTGGCCCGGCACGCGGGCCTTCCTGACCGGGCGGGCGACATCGTCGACGGCTCCGGCGCGGTCGTCGGTCGGCACCCGGGCCATCACCACTTCACGGTCGGCCAGCGGCGCGGGCTACGCGTGGCCGCTCCCGAGCCGATGTACGTGCTCGGCACCGACTCGCGCGCCAACCGCGTGGTCGTCGGTCCGCGCGCCGAGCTCGCCACCCAGGCGGTCGCCGTGCGCGGCGCGCGGCTGCACCGTTCCGGCGCCGAGGTCGACGCCGTCAAGTTGCGCTACCGCTCCAAGCCGGTCGCATGCCGCGTCGCCGGCGACGTCTCGCCCGGCCACCATCGCCGCCTGCAGCTCGAGCTCGCCGATCCGGTCGACGGCGCCGCTCCCGGCCAGACCGCCTGCCTGCTTCGCGGCGATGTCGTGGTCGGATGGGGCACGATCACGGCATGAGCTACGCGCAGATCGGCCCGCTGAACCTGTACTACGAGGTCCATGGCGAAGGCGAGCCGCTGATCCTGCTGCACGGCGCCTACATGACCGCCGACATGATGGCCCCGCTGACGGTCGGCCTCGCGGCGGGGCGCCGGGTGATCGTCCCCGAGCTGGAGGGGCACGGGCGCACGGCGCTCACCGACCGCCCGCTCTCGTACCAGCAGATGGGCGACGACGTGGCGGGCCTGGCGGCCGAGCTGGGGCTCGACCGGGTCGACGTCGTCGGCTACAGCATGGGCGGCGGCGCGGCGCTGCAGACGGCGATCCGGCACCCCCAGCTCGTGCGCAAGCTCGTGGTCGCGTCGGCCTCGTTCCGCTTCGACGGCATGCCCGCCGTCGCGCGCGAGATGTTCCCGACGATCACGCCCGAGATGTTCGCGGGGTCGCCGATGGAGGAGGCCTACCAGCAGCTGGCGCCGAACCCCGGCGACTTCCCGAAGCTGGTCGAGAAGCTCACGGCCCTCGACTCGACGGATTTCGCCTGGCCGGATGAGGACGTCCGCGGGATTCCCGCCCCGATGCTGATCGTGCTCGGGGATTCCGACGGGGTCACGCTCGATCACGCCGTGGAGATGTTCAAGCTGCGCGGTGGCGGCGTGATGGCCGACCTCCAGGGCCTGCCGGAGTCACAGCTCGCGGTGCTCCCCGGCACCTCGCACTTCATCCCGCCCGGGTCGGGGCTGCTCGATCGCAGCGAGTGGCTGCTGCCGATGATCGAGACGTTCCTGGCGCGCTAAGGCGCCTGCGGCAGCTTCTTCGCCCCGCGCTTGGTCACCGGCGCGGACGGCGGCGGCACGACCGGGCCGATGTCCCCGTCCGGCGCCTCGTCGAGGTCGACGATCACCGGAGCGTGGTCGCTCGGCCCCTTGCCCTTGCGCGCCTGCCGGTCGATCCAGGCGGCCTGGACGCGGTCGGCGACCGGCCCGCTCGCCAGCACCAGGTCGATGCGCATGCCGAGGTCCTGGTGGAACATGCCCGCCCGGTAGTCCCAGTACGTGAACACGCGCTCGTTCGGCCAGCGGTCGCGGACGACGTCGTGGAGGCCGAGCTCCTGCAGGCTCGCGAGCGCTTCGCGTTCCGGCGGCGTGACGTGGGTCTGGCCGATGTAGGCGTCCGGGTCGAAGACGTCGTCGTCGGTGGGGGCGATGTTCATGTCGCCGGTGACGATCGCGGCGTCGGGGCCGGCGGCGACCATCTCCTTAAGTGACGTGAGCCAGGCGAGCTTGTACTGGTAGTGCTCGGAGTCGGGCTCGCGGCCGTTCGGCACGTACACGGAGGTGATCCGGATGCCGCCGCAGGTGGCGGTCACCGCACGCGCCTCGGGGTGCGGGAAGCCGGGCGCGCCGGGGATGCCCAGGACGACGTCCGCGAGTCCTTGCCGGCTGAGGATCGCCACGCCGTTCCAGGCCGGCTCCCCGTGCAGCGCGACCTCGTAGCCGCGGTCCGTCAGCCCTGCGCCGAGCAGCTCGGTGAACGCGTCGTCGGCGAGCTTGGTCTCCTGCAGGCAGACGACATCGGGCTGCCGCTCGTCCAGCCAGGGCAGGAATCGCGGTAGCCGCTGCTTGATCGAGTTGACGTTCCAGGTCGTGACGCGCACGACCTCTCACGGTATCTACTCCACGTGGTGGAGCCCGCCCGACCCGTCGACGTGCTGGGTGAGCTCCGGGGAGCCGTGGTAGTGGACGTCACCCGAGCCGTCGACCTCGACCGTGAGGCGGTCGTCGGCGCGCACATCGGCGTCGCCTGAGCCACTCACGGCGACGGTGGCCGCGTGCGTGTTCAGGTCCGCGAGATCGGCGTCGCCCGAGCCGTTGAGCGACACGCGGAGTGTCTCCGCCGCCCCGGCGAGCGCGATGTCGGCCGAGCCGTCGGACCTGACTTCGAACGCGCGGGCCTTGATGCCATCGGCGTCGATGTCGCCGGATCCGGACGCCTCGATGCCGGCCAGCCTCGGCACCGACGCATCGACGACGACGTCGTTGCCGCCCCAGCCGTGATGGTCGAACGCGATTTCGAGCGTGCCGTTGTGCACCTCGGTCCGGACGTCGTTGATCACCTTCTCGCCGGCCCACACCTTGACCTGCTGCTTCTCGCCGACGTGGAGCCGTACGTCGACAGAGCCGCGATTGTCGATCTGCGTGAAGGCGGCGACGTCGCGGGTCTGCGTGGTGCGCGGACCGTCGTCGGCGAAGCCGCAACCGGCGATTGCGAATGCAGCGAGGGCGCCGGCGAAGAGGAGGAGGAGCGCGCGTGGGGAGGCCATGACCCCATGGTCGGCGCGCTGCCGCTCACCGACCATCGAGGCTCCCTGCAGGGCTTTCTGAGGCTGTCCTCAGCTCACGGTTGCGATACCAGCCGACTGGCTGGTGGCCCACACGCCGCGCGGGTAGTCCATGGAGTGACCAGACAAGGAGAGAAGGCCCCATGACAAGCACCATCACCTCCCAAGGGACCGTGTCGCTCGAGGACGCCCGCCGCGTGACCGCCGCCGCCGAAGAGCGCGCGAACGAGATCGGGCAGCCGCAGAACATCGCCGTCGTCGACGCCGGCGGCAACCTCGTCTCCCACGTCCGCATGGACGGAGCGTGGATCGGCAGCGTCGATATCGCGATCAACAAGGCGTACACCGCGCGCGCGTTCGATCTGCCGACGGCCGACCTCGCCGAGGAGTCCCAGCCCGGCGGCCAGTTCTACGGCATCCAGGAGACCAACAAGGGCCGCGTGATCATCTTCGCCGGCGGCGTCCCGCTCAAGCGTGACGGCGAGGTCGTCGGCGCGGTCGGCGTCAGCGGCGGGGACGGCGATCAGGACACCGCGGTCGCGGAGGCCGCAGCGGCGGCCTTCTAAGAGCGTTCTCCGGCGCGGTCCTTGCCGGTCCGCGGCATGCCCTCCCGGAGCACAGCTCGCAGGCTCGCCGTTGAGCGCTCCGGGAGGCCATGCCGCGCCCGTCTCCCACACTCCCCCGTTGTCTAGCCGCACGCTCTGTGGCTGGTGGTCTGGAGGGCGGCATAGCATCGGCCTGCCTCACTACGGGCTACCGAGAACGGCGCGAATCGGAGTACCGAGCCCGGGTCAGCGCTGCGCTGTCGTCCGCCGGCGTGGTCGTTCCGGGCTCTGACTCAACAATTCGCTGCTTCGCGTGCAGGGCTCCCTCTCAGCGTCCTACTCGACGATCTTCCAGAACGAGTCCTTGCGGCTGATCTTGCCGTCGACGAACTCGAAGAGGTCGCACCCGCGCACCTCGATGCGCTCGCCTGTCGACTGCGTCCCGCGGATCGTCCACTCGGAGACGCCGCGGTTGCCGCAGACCCAGTGGCGGTCGTCGCCGTAGTGGATGTCCGGGATCCCGTCGAAGCGCGACTGGATCCCCTCCCGCACCTGCTGCTTACCCACGAGCCGCCGGCCTCCCGACCCCGGCCCGCGCGGCATCTCCATGACGCAGTCGTCGATGAAGAACGACATGATCGCGGCGACGTCGTGGGCGTTGAACGCGGCCAGGAAGGCTTTGAGCACCGCGATGTCGACCTGCGCGCTGGTCATGGGAGTTGAGCCTTGCGCACGGACCCCGCACGCCGCAACTCTCTCTGCTTGCGAGGATGCACCCGTGCCCACTGACGACGCAACGCGACTCGCCGTCCTCATCGACGCGGACAACTCGACGGCGAGCGTCACCACCGAGCTGCTCGAGGAGGTCGCCAAGTACGGCACGCCGACGATCAAGCGTGCGTACGGCGACTGGACGACGCCGAACCTCGGTGGCTGGAAGACCGAGTTGCTGGAGCATGCGATCCAGCCGATGCAGCAGTTCGCCTACACGCGCGGCAAGAACTCCACCGACTCGGCGCTGATCATCGACGCGATGGATCTGCTCTACGCCGGGAACCTCGAGGGCTTCGTCATCGTCTCCAGCGACAGCGACTTCACCCGGCTGGCGACACGGCTGCGTGAGTCGGGCATGACGGTGTACGGGATCGGCCGCCGGAATACGCCGACCCCGTTCGTCACGGCCTGCGACCGCTTCATCTACCTCGACCTGCTGCGTGCGGAGACAGGGCAGCCGACCGAGACGCCGTCGGAAGATCAGGAGCCGGCTCCGCCACTGCCGAAGCTGAGACCGGTCCTCGAGACCGCGATAAAGAGCACGTCCAAGGACGACGGCTGGTCACACCTCGGTGAGGTCGGGTCCTACCTGATCAAGGCGAATCCGGCGTTCGATTCCCGCGACTACGGCGCGCCGAAGCTCAGCGAGCTCGTGCGGGCGCAGGCCTACGTCGAAGTGCGCGACGTGCCTCGCCAGACCGGGGGCGACCAGCTCTGGGTTCGACTCAAGCCGGCGACTGCCAAGCCCCGCCGGAAGAAGTGAGCGCGGCCAGACGGCGCGTCACGCCGTCTCCCGACTGGTACCCGCGCGCGGCGGCAAGCGTCAGCCGAGCGCGCCGCCGACGATCCGCCGCTCGGGGTCGTAGGCGTCGAGCACCCCTTGCAGGCGATCCCAGCCCGCCGAGCCGAACGCGCGCTCGGGGTCGCGATCGGTCGTCGCCGCGCTGAGGATCACCTGGTCGGCGGTCCACGGTGCGAGGTGGGCGCGTACCTGGTCGAGCCGCGCGAGCGTCGCCGCCGTCGCCTCAGGCGCAGGCGCCGCGCCGGCCGCGAAAACCGAGTGACTCGCCGCGAAGCCGCTGAGCGCGGCGCCGTCGTGACCGTCGAGCTCGGACATCACGCCGCCGAGTAGCCGCACCTCGAGCACGCTGAGCGGGGCAAGCTGGCCGCCCACCGCCAGTTCGGCCACGACCGTCGCCGCCTCCTCCGTGAGCTCGCGCACGAGGAAGCCGTCGCCGCGCGAGGGCACCGGCGTCTCGGGGTCGCCCGCGATCCGGACGAGGTCGGTCGGGCCGATCGGCGCGAACGTGTCGACCAGGCTGCCGGGGATCGCGCGCAGCGGCGCCACGAGGTCGACCGCTTCGCCGTGGTCGCCGAGGTAGGCCGCGATAACGGTCGCGATCTGGCGGCCGCGCAGCGGCGGCGGGATCATCTCCAGCGGCGGCAGCTCGAGATAGCGAAAGGCGGCTCCGAGCGCGTCGGGCGCGCCGGTCAGCGCGCGGAAGGCGGCGAGCACGTCGGCCGCCTGCTCGACCGGCCACGCGAGCATGCCGCCGGAGACGGCCGCCAGCGGGTGCAGGGCAAGCTCGGCCGCCACGACGACGGCGCCGCGCCCACCGCCGCCGCGCAGCGCCCAGAAAAGGTCCGGCTCGCTGTCGGCATCGACCCGCCGCCGCTCGCCGGACGCGAGCACGACGTCGAACGCCAAGGCATTGGCGGCGGCAAGCCCGTGGCGCCGGCTCAGCCAGCCCGTCCCGCCGCTCAGCGTCAGGCCGACGACGCCGACGGTGCCGGCGAACCCGAGCACCGGCGCGAGCCCGTGCGCGGCCGCCGCGCCGGCCGCGTCCGCCGCCCGCGCGCCGGCCTCGACCCGGGCCACACGCGCGCCGCGGTCGACCGACACGCCGCGCAGCTCTGACGTCTTGAGCAGCACGGTCTCATCGAGCGGGCCGAGCACGTCGGCGCCGTGACCGGTCGCCTGGGGCGCGACGCGCCAGCCGGCCCGCAGCACGGCGGCGATGTCGTCGGCGTCCGTGGCCTGGACGACCGCCGCCGGCCGTTGGTCTGCGCTGAGGTTCCACGCGGCGCGCGCCTCGTCCCAGCCCGGCTCGCCAGGGAGGCTGACCCGTCCGCGCACGATGTTCCGAAGGGAGTCGACTGGGGAGGTCATCGCGCGATCATGCCAAGCGATGTCGTCCGGGGCGTCGAGACGCCCCGGACAATTCCGCATCAACCGCCGTTGCGCGCACCGGCGAGCGCGTGCCCGCCGATACCGACCTTCCCGACGGCCTCGCCGTACATCGCCATCTGTCGGCCGACGCCCTCGCCGGTCACAGCGGGCACGACGCCGAAGTTGTCGACGATCAGAGCTGCGTCGATGCTCGCACGACGGAATTCCTCGTCGTTGGCCAGCGCCGCGCACTGAGACTCGCTGCCATGGACCATGAAGAATCCGCCGAGGTCACCGCCATGCGGATCGAGCAGCGACACATCCGTCCCTGCGATCCGGCCGTCGGACTGCATGCGCCCGAACATCTGGACGAACTCGCCGAACACCTCGACAGCCCGCTCCTCGCGGCCGCGTGCAGGCGCGCCGAACCCGACGAACAGGGCTCGATCAGTCATCACGACTCCTTTCTGTCGCTCGACGATCCGAACCGCTCAGAACCCGCCGCGCCGCGCAAGCCGCCGCTCCAGCGCCGGTCTACGAGCGGCCGGCCGGCACGCTCACGCCGGCTGCGTAGCCGAGCCTCCGAGCCTGGTCGATGTCGACGATCTCTCGCCCGAACGGCGTGAGTGAAACGGGAATCAGCTTGAAGTTCGCCAAGCCGAGCGGGATGCCGATGATGGTCAGGCACATGAGCACGCCGGTAATGACGTGGCCGAGCGCGAGCCACCATCCCGCGAGCACGAACCAGATGATGTTCCCGATCAGCGAACCGGCACCGGCGTCCGGACGGCGGACCAGCGTGCGTCCGAAGGGCCAGAGGCAGAACAGAGCGATTCGCGCGCTCGCGATCCCGAACGGAATCGTGATGATCAGAACGAACATGACGAGCGCGACGACGGCGTAGCCGAGTGCCAGAATGAGGCCGCCGAACACGAGCCAGATGAGATTGAGCAACACCCTCACGACATCGACTGTAGTCCTCGGCGAAGGGGTCGATCGACGTAGCGACTCTCGCGCCCGACGACGGGCTCTTCATCGGCAGCCTCACCTCGCCGCTCCAGCTGAAGACGACGGGCAGCTCGCGCTGACGCCGCGCTCCACGAATATCTCAAGGTCTCGCTGCTCGGCGGGGCGCAGCTGGTCGTGCCCGCCGACGTCCATGTCCATGTCGGCGGCTTCGTGTTGTTCGGCGGCAAGGACATCGAGCGCCGTCCGGAGTCCTCGGCCAGCAGCCAGATCGTGCGCGTGCGCAGCTTCGGGCTCATCGGCGGAACCCGCGTCCGCGTCGCCGGCCGATGGCCGCCCGTCTAGGGTAGGTGAACACCATGTCCCCGCTTGAAGGTGAGTACGAGCCGAGCCCGTACGGTTGGGTGCGCGAGCAGGTCGCGGAGTACGAGGCGTCGGGCGGCCAGCGGGCCAACACGTTGCGCGACACCGGCCTGCCGATCGTCGTGGTGACGACGCGCGGGAACAAGAGCGGCAAGCTGCGCAAGACGCCGCTCATGCGCGTCGAGCACAACGGGGAGTACGCGCTCGTCGCGTCGCAGGGCGGATCGCCTCAACATCCCGTCTGGTACCACAACCTCAAGGCCGATCCCGAGGCCGTGACGATCCAGGACGGCGCCACACCCGTCGATGTCAGCGTCCGCGAGGTCACGGGAGACGAGCGCGCCGCGTGGTGGGAACGGGCGGTTGCGGCCTACCCGCCGTACGCCGAGTACCAGGAACGCACGGAGCGGCAGATTCCCGTCTTCGTCGCGGCGCCCCGCTGATCAGAGGTCGTACGAAATGCCGGCGCGTCCACGTGCGCTCAACCGCGCCTCCAGCGACGCGAGGGTCCGGCTATTGGGAGCGAGCGCCTCGGCCACCTGCATGGCCGAGTAGAGCGCTGACTCCTGCAGGTCCATGCCGGTGGTGTACTGGCCGCTGAAGTACAGGCCTTTGCGACCCTGGAGCGGACGCAAGGCGCGTGCCGCCTCGATGCTCGAGCGGGTGATCAGCGGGTGCTTGAACCGCCGCTCCAACAGGATGTGCTTCGGGTCGGCACGCCGGCGCTGGGCCCACGACTTGAACACGTGGGCACTGGCGCCCGAGGCGGATTTCTCCTGCAGCGCACCGAGCCAGGCGCTGCCCTCCGAGCGATGACCGTCGACCCCGGCGTTGTAGGCCGCCCAGTTGCGGCGGTCGCGGTGCACGTAGGCCGGATCGGTGTGAACCAGAAGGCGCGAGTCGAAGTACCGGTACACGTCCAGTAGCGCCGTGGCGTCGGCGAATGCGGGCAGCGGACGCAGCAGTTCGCGTCCGGCGCGCGGAGGCGCGTTCAACACGACGAACCGGTACGGCCCCTTCCGGCCCGCCGGCGTCTGCAGGAACCAGTCGCCGCGTTTGCGACTCAGGGCCTGCGCCGGCGTGCAGAGATGCACGCTGGCGGACGGGCTGCGGTCCAGCATGCGCTGCAGGTTCCCCTGCAGCCCGATCTTCGAGGTGTAGGTGCTGGCGGCGTCGAGGAGGTTGGCCGGAAACGCCAGCGCGAAGGTCTGCAGGATCGACCGCGCCGACGTGCGCCGCGCGTCGCTCCGCGTACACCCGATCGTCGCCGTGATCCACGGATACAGGACGTCGTTCTTGAACGCTCGCTGTACGGGCAGGCTGCGGATCCAGGCTTCGACGCTGATCTCCCACGCCATGTCCGACAGGACCGCCTGCCGCGCGAGTTGGGTGAACGTCGCAAAGTCGATCGCACGTCGCGGCGTCGAGAGCGGGTGCGACGACGAGAAGATGGGCGTGCCCCCGGCCGTCCGGAAGATGCACAGGCTCGCCGCGGCCTGCACCGTGGCATCGGCGCCCGGGTGCTCAGGTTTGTAGAGGCCCAGTTCCTCCAGCAGCGTGACGTAGATCGGGTGCGTGTCGGGGTGGAAGAACTGGGCGCCGAGATCAACGGTGATGCTCCGTCCCCCGTGCTTGATCACCCGCGAATCGCAGTGGCCGCCGATCCGGGATCGCGCCTCGAAGACGTCGACGTCGAAGCTGCCGGCAAGAAAGTAGGCCGCGGCCACGCCGCCCGCACCAGCACCGACGATCGCCACGCGTTCACGCCCCGACCGCGCGCTTGCGGCGGCGCCGGCCGGCACCGCGCCGAGCGCCGCCAGGCCGACCGCGCCCTTGAGGGCGTCGCGGCGAGTCATCGACGGAAGCTCGAACGGCCTTGCCATGGCGCGGAGGCAGGTCTACCAGAGCCGAGGGCTAGTCGGCCATCGGTTCCCAGATCAGCTCGGCCACGTCGACCACCAGGTCCGGATCGCTGGAGCCGCGGACCTCGCCGACGCAGACGCACACGACGTCGTTGAGGCGGCGGTACGGGTCGCGGTCGCTGAGGTGGAAGACGGACCCGACGATCTGGCGGCGGCCGGGTGGGGAGGCGCGACCGTAGCCGTGCCATTCGAACATGATCGTCGCTCCGTCGTCGGTCTCGATCACCGCGCGGAAGTCCGGCCGGAACGGGCCGTCCGCGCCCTCGCGGCGCGGGAAGTTCGCACCCCGGAAGCGGCCGGAGATCGTGCCCTCGCAGCGCCCTTCGGCGAAGTAGAGATGCTGCTCCCACCCGCCCTCCAGACCGACTTCCCAGCCCTCGGGATAGGTGAAGCGGATCCGGTATAAGGGCTCGAGCCTCAAGGTCGCGGGTCATCCGTAAGAACGAGGCCAAGATCATCCTGCGAAAGGACGCCGTTGTGGGACCGGTCGGGTTTACTCGCGCCGAGCGAGCCGGCTCGCCTGACCCAGTAGTCCCGCCTATGAAGGCGGCGGAAGAAAGGACTCATCGGCACGAAGCTCACCCCGTTCCCGGCGAGCGTGTGGATGACTCCCGACTGTGGTGATCGGCGATCAGGATGCGCCGGTGGAGTCGACAACCACGCCTGTCGGATGGTTGAGCTGCGCGCCGACCGCCGGGCCGCCGTCGCCGAGATACCCCGGGACACCCGTGCCCGCGAGCAGCTTCAGCGTGGGCGCCGGCACCGCAGTGGCTGCGCCCGCCGTGCCGCCGAGGGCGACGAGCGCCGCCATCACGAGAAACAGCACACTAGGTCCGACGAGGAGCACACGGCTGGACACGGCGGTACCTCCTGGCGGGTCACTGGCGGATACCGGGGGACGCCCTGAACGCGCCGGCTATTCCGTGCCTGCGTACGGCTATCCGCCCTCTGGAGCGAACGGGCGGCACCCGGCGGGACGCCTGACTGCTCCCTGGCCCCGCAGAGGTGCGGGCGGCAGGGTGCTCCGAGTGCACCTGACCTTCGACCGCGGGAGACGACCATGACCGCATCCGCCGTGGCGACGTCGCCTGGCCGCGCCCCGCTGCTCACCCGCGTTGCGAGCGCCATCCATGCCAGCTCGGCCGAGGCGCTCGTGTTCAGCGTCGCCGCTGTCGTGGCGCTCCTGCACGCGCTCGATGACGCCTTCCTTCTTCCCGGCGGCGGTGTGCCGCTCACCCAGCACGCGCTCGCCGCTTCGATCGCGCTGGTGGCGAGCGTGCTCGCCGCGCTTCGGTTCGCCTCGCTGCGGCCGGGGGTCCGCGCCGCCGTCGCCTTCACGTTCGGCCTGCTCGCGGCCGTCAATGGCGGCCGCCACGCCTTCCACATCGTCAGCCAGGGAGGGCCGACGGCCAACGATGTCACGGGTGCTCTGGCGCTGGCGGCGGGCGTCGTGCTGGTCGGACTGGCCGCCTGGATTCCCTTCCGCCATCGTGGCGAAGGCGCCGCGGGGCCGGTGCGCCGCTGGGCGATCCGCGTGCTGGTCCTGCCGGGATTCCTGTTCGCCGCGGCCTTCGCCTTCATGCCGGTCGGGATGGCGATCGTCGATATCCACTCGCTGCACCGGTCGATCGGCCGCCCGCCCGACGCCGCCTATGAGACGGTCAGCTTCACGGCCGACGACGACGTCCAGCTCGAGGGCTGGTACCGCCCGTCCCAGAACGGCGCAGCCGTGCTGATGATCTCGGGCGGCGGCGGCAACCGCCGCAGCACCGTACGCCACGCCGAGATGCTCGTCCGCCACGGCTACGGCGTGCTGCTCTATGACCCGCGCGGCTCCGGCAACAGCGAGGGCACCGTCAACTCGTACGGCTGGGGCTGGGAGAAGGACGCCGCCGCGGCGCTCGCCTTCCTCGCGCAGCGCGACGACGTCGAGCCTGGGCGCATCGGTGTCCTCGGCCTCTCGACCGGTGCCGACATCGCGATTGACATCGCCGCCCGCCGCGATGACGTCAAGGCCGTCGTGGCCGACGGCTCAGCCGCGATCGGCTACGAGGACATCAAGGCCTACACCGACGACACGCTGACGCGAGTGCCGATGTGGGTGCTGTTCAAGACCATCGAGGTGATCCAGGGCCGCTCCGGGCCTGAGAAGTCACTCGCCGAACAGATCGCCGCCAGCCACGCCCCGCACCTGCTCGTCTCCGCCGGTAAGCCCGAGAAGGAGTGGGGCGAGCTCTACGACACGGCCGGCGGCGCCCGCTCCGAGCTCTGGTACCTGCCGGCGGCAGGCCACACGGCGGCGCTCAAGCAATACCCGGAGGCCTACGAGCAGCGCGTCGTCTCCTTCCTCGACACGAACCTGGGCGCGAGGTAGGCCCGCACCGCAGGTCAGCGCGGCTGGCGGTTGCGCGAGCTCCAGATCGTGACCCCGAACACCAGGGCGATCGTGACCCAGAGCGAGTAGTGGCCGACGGCGTTGGCGACGTCGACCGCGGTGCGGCCGGCGAGCCAGCCCGCGCCGGCGAGCAGGGCGGTCCACACCAGCGTCCCGAGGAAGTCGAGGATGAGGAACACCCACAGGCGCATCCCGCCGTCGCCGACCGCCGCGTACACCAGAGCGGACGGGATCGGGAGCAGGTAGGCCAAGACGACGGCGAACGGGCCGAAGCGGGATTCCAGCCGGTGCAGGCGCGCGAGCCGCTTATCGGTGCGGGGACCCGGCCCGCCGGTCATCCACACGAAGACCTGGTCGCCCCACCGGCGGCCCGCCCACCAGAACGCCCAGTCGAACATCATCAGCGACGGGATCCCGAGGAAGACCGCCAACAGCATCGACGTCTCGCCGACGCGGGCACGCGCGCCCATGTTGATGATCGAGGCGGTCGAGCCGCGGATGAACTCCAACAGCGCCGGGTGCGAGGAGACCAGCGCGGGGATCAGCGGCAGCAGCGCGAACTGCATCAGCCCGCTCACGATGAACGCGCCGATGATGATCCGGTCGTCGCGCTCGGCCCGACCGACCCAGGGCTTTAGGCCACTCGAGTCGCCAGGTGCCATGCAGCAACGGTAGCCGCATCGCGTACCTGTCCGGAAGCGATCATCGTCTCGAACTCGGAAACCGAGAACCGGCCAACCCGCAAGTCGTGCTCGGTGGACTCCAGAGCCTGGTCCCCGGCGACGAGCGACGAGGCCCGCCAGACGTCGAACGGCTGGTTGGTGATCCCGTAGGCGAAGAACAGCCGGCCAAGGTGCTCCATGACCCCCGCGCGCAGCCCGGTCTCCTCCGCCAGCTCCCCGCGCGCAAGGTCCTCGGCAGCGGCGGAGGGGTCGTCCTCCCACGCCCCCTGCGGCAGCTCCCAGAACCGCGAGCCGATCGGGTGGCGGTGCTGCTCGACGAGCCAGACGGAGCCCCCATCGACAGGCACGATCACCGCCGCCGGCGGTTTCTCCACCCACGCGTACAGCCCGGGCGTCCCGTCCGCCCGCTCCGTCGTGTCCTCACGGAGCCGCATCCAGCGGTTCTCGTAGACGATCCGGGTGGCGGTCACGCGGGGCGGCTGCACCTAGACTGCATCCTCCCATGACCTCGGACGAGATCCGCCAGCGGTTCCTGGAGTTCTTCGAGTCGCGCGACCACAAGCGGCTGCCGTCGGCGCCGCTCGTGCCGACCGCGTACGACCCGTCGACGCTGCTCATCAGCGCGGGAATGCACCCGCTCAAGCCATATTTCCTGGGCCAGGAGAAGGCGCCGCACATCCGGTTGACGACCTGCCAGAAGTGCTTCCGGACTGTCGACATCGACAACGTCGGCAGCACGTTCCGGCACCTCACGTTCTTCGAGATGCTCGGGAACTTCTCGATCGGCGACTACTTCAAGCAGCAGGCGGCGGAGTTCGCGTGGGAGCTGTCGATCGAGGGCTTCGGATTCGAACCCGAGAGCATCTGGGCGACGGTCTTCGAGGGCGATGACGAGCTCGGCCTCGGCCCCGACGAGGAGGCGATCGAGGCGTGGCTGAAGATCGGCGTGCCGCGTGACCGGATCGTCGAGCTCCCGCGGTCGGAGAACTTCTGGCAGGCGGGCCCGACCGGACCGTGCGGCCCGTGCAGCGAGCTCTACCTCGACCGCGGGCTCGAGTTCGGCAAGCCCGACGACCTGCCGGGCGGCGAGAACGAGCGCTTCCTGGAGTACTGGAACCTCGTGTTCATGCAGCTCGACCAGAACCCGGTCAACACGCTCACGCCGCTGCCCGCGAAGAACATCGACACCGGCATGGGGCTCAACCGCATGGCCTCGATCCTGCAGGGCACGCAGTCGGTGTTCGAGACCGACCAGTTCGCGCCGCTGGTCGCGCTCGGTGAGGAGCTCAGCGGCAAGAAGTACGGCGAGACGTTCGAGACCGATCGCGCGCTGCGCATCCTCGCCGACCACACGCGCGGGATGAGCTTCCTGGTCGCGGACGGCGTCGTGCCCTCCAACGAGGAGCGCGGCTACGTGCTCCGGCGCCTGATGCGCCGCGCGATCGTCCAGGGCCGGCGGATCGGGATCGAGGACGCGTTCCTGCCGAAGTTCGCCGACGTCGTCCACGAGCTGATGGCGTCCGGCTACCCCGAGATCCACGAGCACCGGGACACGATCCAGATGTGGCTCGGCCGCGAGGAGGAGGCGTTCAACCGCACGCTCGAGCAGGGCATGCGGCTGCTCACCGACGTCGTCGCCCGCGCGCGTCAGAACGGCGAGGAGGGCATCGGCGCCGACCAGGCGTTCCTACTCCACGACACCTACGGCTTCCCGTTCGACCTCACGCTCGAGCTCGCGGCGGAGCAGGGTCTCGGCGTCGACGAGCAGGGCTTCGAGGAACTCATGCAGGAGCAGCGCGAGCGCGCGCGATCGAGCGCGGGCCGCGGCGGCGGACGCGATTCCGAGCGCGAACGCATCCAGGCGTTCGCCGAGTCCAGCGACCCGACGACGTTCACCGGCTACGAGACGCTCGAGCAGGCGACGGCGGTCGGCGCCGTCTCGCGCGAGAACGGGAAGGTGCTCGCGAAGCTCGTCGAGTCGCCCTTCTACGCGACCGGCGGCGGCCAGGTCGCCGACCATGGTGTCGTCGAGTGCGCGGACGGCGACTGCCGCGCGCGCGTCGTCGACGTCGTGCGGCTCGGCGACGATCAGGCACTCGTGCTCGAGCCGCTCGAGGGCGAGCTGCACGAGGGCGAGCGCGTGATCGCGCGCGTGGACCCCGAGCGCCGGCTCACCGAGCGCAACCACACCGCCACCCATCTGCTCCACGCGGCGCTGCGCGAGCGGCTCGGCATCCACGTGCGCCAGGCGGGCTCCTACGTCGGGCCCGACAAGCTGCGGTTCGACTTCACGCACGGCGCGCCGCTCACCGAGCACGAGGTGCGCGACGTCGAGGACATGGTGAACGGGCAGATCATCGCCGACTATCCCGTGCGCGCCCTCACGACCACGCTCGACGAGGCGCGCAGCCTCGGCGCGATGGCACTGTTCGGCGAGAAGTACGGCGACGTCGTGCGGATGGTCGAGATCGGCGACGGCAACTGGTCGCGCGAGCTGTGCGGCGGCACCCATGTCCGCAGCACCGGCGTGATCGGCGTCCTGAAGATCACCACCGAGACGTCGTCGGCGGCGAACGTGCGCCGGATCGAGGCGATCACGGGCGTGGTCGCGATCGACGAGCTGCGCCGCCACGACCGCGTGCTCGCGGAGGCGGCGCGCGTGCTGCGCACGTCGCCCGACCAGGTGGCGGAGATCGCCGCCGACCGCGAGGCCAAGCGCCGCGAGCTGGAGAAGCGGTCGCAGCAGGCGGCGCCGGTGGACGCGTCATTCGAGACCGTCGAGCTCGATGGCATCAAGGCGGCGTTCGAGATCAAGCAGGTCGACAACCCCAAGGCGCTGCCCGACCTCGCCGACCGGATCAAGAACCAGCTCGGCGACCCGGCGGTCGTCGTCCTCGGCGCGCCCGGCGAAGGGCGCGCGACGTTGATCGTGGCGGCGACGCCCGGCGCGATCGAGCGCGGCGTGAAGGCCGGCGCGGTCGTCAAGGTGGCGGCGCAGGTCGTCGGCGGCGGCGGTGGCGGCCGCGACAACATGGCCCAGGCGGGCGGACGCGAGCCGGAGAAGCTGCCGGACGCGTTGGCGGCCGCGCGCGCGGAGATCGAGCGCGCACTCGCGGGTTGAGGGTTCTGGCGCTCGACTACGGCGCGGCGCGCTGCGGCGTCGCGGTCTCCGACCCCACGGGCACGCTGGCGACGCCGCTCGAGCCTGTGCGCCGGCCCGGCACGAAGAACGGCCTCAAGCGGCTGGTGGCGGTCGTGCACGACGTGGGCGCCGAGCTCGTTGTGGTGGGCCTGCCGGTCAGCCTGCGCGGAGGGGACAGCGCCCAGACGCGCGAGGTGCGTCAATTTGCTGACCGTCTCGAGGGCCGCGTCGGCGTTCCGGTGGAGCTCTACGACGAGCGCTTCACCACGTCGCTGGCGCAGCAGGCCGGGGGAGAGGCGTCGCTGGATTCTCGCGCGGCGGCGATTCTTCTCGACGAATGGCTGAGGGTCCGGCGTCCTCCTGCCGATAGATGAAACGTGGACTCAACCACGAGCATTGGACCCACCACCGACGAGGTGCTGACCTCGGCTGCCGAAACGGCGGCCGACGATCCGCTGGACACGATCCTGCGCCAGATCGTCGGCGGCTACTTCGTGCTGACCGACGGACAGGGGTCTGTCTCCAAGTGGTCTGAGCCCGCTGAGCTGCTGTTCGGCCGCCCCGCCGAGGACATCCTCGGCCAGTCGTTCTTCGAGACGCTGATTCAGGCTCCCGTGCCGGCCGCCGCCGAGTCGTGGCGCCGCTTCCTGGAGGCCGGCGAGGCGCCGACCGCCGCCGGTCGCATCGACGTCTCCGGCCAGCAGGCCGACGGCTCGGTGTTCCCGATGGAGGCCGTCTTCGTCCCGGTCAAGCTCGACGAGGGCTTCGACTTCTCGCTCTTCCTCGAGGACCTCGGCTTCGAGCTCCCGATGAACCTGATGCTGCAGCGTATGCGCGCGCAGCACCCCGTGGTCGTCCGCGCGCTGCGCCAGGCGCTCGAGCCGGAGCCCCAGCCCTGGGAGGGCTGGCGCACGGCCGGCACGCTCGTCGTGTTCCGCCCGCTCGGCGCCACCCCGTGGATCGAGGCCGAGCTCGCCCGCCGCGAGGCCGAGCGCGCCGCGACCGACGCCGAGGTCGAAGAGCGCCTCACCAACTTCGACCCCGGCATCCAGGGCAACTCGGTCGCCGACCTCGACGACGCCGCCGCCGTGGTGGCGCGCCTGCTGTCGGCGATGGAGCGCATCGACGAGCTCGAGCGCGTCGCGCTCGGCCTGCCGGGCCAGCTCGAGGAGACCCGCCAGAGCACGGAGCGCCGCGCCGACGCCGCCGAGCGCGAGGCCCAGGCACTGCGCGCCGAGATGAATCGCGTGCTCGCGACCGCGCCCACCGGGGGCGTGGACGAGGGGCAGCAACGCGAGCTGCTCGCCCGCCTGGAGCGCCTCGAGCGCGCCAAGATGGACGCCGAGCAGGGCGCGCACGACCGTTCGCGCGCCCTCGACGCCGCCGAGACCGCCCGCCACGAGCTCACCGCCCGCCTGGACCGGCTGGAGCGCCAGCGCGCGGAGTCCTCCTCCGCCGCCGACGCCCGCCTCGCGACGGCCGTCGCCGACGCCCAGCGCAAGGCCGACGAGGCGATCGCCGAGGCCGGCCGCCGCGCCGACGAGGCCCGCGCCCTGGTCGAGACCCGCCTGGCCGAGGCCGAGCGCGGCCGTACCGCCGCGGGCGACGTCGCGACCGGAGAGCTGGTCGCCCAGCTCGAGCAGGTCCGCGCCGAGCACGAGGAGGCCGCGCAGGCCGCCAGGGCCGAGCTCGCCGCCACGATCGAGCGCCTCGAGCGCGACCGTGTCCGCGAGGCCGAGGCCGCTCGTGCCGAGCTTGCCGCCGCGCTGCAGCGCGTCGAGACCGTCCAGCGCGAGGCCGACGCCCTGCGCGAGCAGCTGACCGTCATCACGGTCGAGCGCGCCGAGGCCGGCGAGGATCGCCGTCGCCTCGAGGAGCTCGCCCGCGACGCCGAGGCCACCCGCGCCCGCATGGACGCGCTGCGCACCGAGCTGGCGCCGCTCGACTCCCTGCGCTCCGAAGTCGCCGCTCGCACCGAGGAGATCACCGAGCTCCGTCGCGAGCTCGACGCCCTCCAGGGCAGCAGCGATCTCGACGCCTTCCGCGCCGAGCTGACCGAGCTGCAGACGACTGCTGCCGATCTGGTCGGCCTGCGCGAGCAGGTCGCCGCGCTGCGTGGCGGCGTGCCGGACATCGAGCCGCTGCGCGCCGCGATCCCGGCCCTCGAGGCCCGCATCGACGCGGTCGCCGCGACCGCGGGTGACGCGTCCGCCTCCGACATCGCCGCCCTCGGCGCCCGGCTGGACGCGCTCCAGAGCACCACCCAGACCGACCTTTCCGAGCTCGACACGCTGCGCTCCCGTCTCGACGCGCTCCAGCACACGGCGGCCCGCCTCGAGGCGCTGGAGACGCGCCTGGATGGCGCGACCGACTCCGCCGAGCTCGACGCCCTGCGCTCCGAGATCGCCGCGCTGCACGAGGGCGCCTTCGAGCTGTCCGTCCTGCGCGGTGAGATCGTCGCCCTGCGTGCGGGCGCCGCCGAAGCGCAGTCGCTGCGCGCGGAGCTGAACGAGCTGCGCGCCGGCACCGCCGACGTCGACGCCCTCCGGACCGAGCTGGCCGAGCTGCGCGAGACCGCCGCGTCCGTCGAGCGGCTCGACGACCTGCGCCGCCAGCAGGAGCAGGTCCGCACGTGGCTCGAAGAGGCTCGCCGCGAGCGCGACGAGTTCCGCGCCGCCGGCGAGCGCACGACCGCCCAGGTCGAGGAGCTGCGCCGCTCGCTGGAGGAGCGCGACGAGCAGCCGAGCGTCCCCGCCGACCAGGTCGTCGAGCGTGACGTCGTCGACCAGATGGGCAGCCAGGTCGACATCCTGCGCACCGCCGAGCAGGCGCTGCGGATGCGGATGGCCGACATCGCCGCCTCCGCCGACGCGACCACGCGCCGGATCGACGAGCTGAGCGAGGCCGGCGACGCCGTCGGCCATCGCATCGACGAGCTGCAGGCCCACACCGACGCCCGCCTGGCCCAGATCGACAGCGTCCGCGGTGAGGTCGCCCGCGTCGCCGACGAGGCCCGCGCCGCCGCCGAGGCCGTCCGCGGCGAGGTCGACGGTGTCCGCGCCGAGGCCGAGCGCGCCGCCGCGAGCACCGACGAGCTGCGCACCGACGTCCGCCTGAGCGGCGAGGCCGCCGACGCCGCTCGTGACGAGGCCCGCGCCGCCGCCGAGGCCGCCGAGGCCGTTCGTGCCGAGCTCGCATCCGCGACCGACGAGGCCCGCGCCGCCGCCGCGAACGCCGACGCCGCCCGCGCCGACGCGCAGAGCGCCGCCGCGCGGATCGACGCGGTCGAGGCCGCCACCGCCCGCATCGCCGAGATCGACGCCGTCGCCGCGCGCGCCGACGAGGCCGCCGCCGAGGCTCGCAGTGCCGCCGAGCGCGTCGCGCAGATCGACCACGTCGCCGGCCGCATCGACGAGCTGGCGGCAGGTCGCGAGGCCGTCGACGCCCGGCTGAACGAGATCGCCGAGCAGGCCGCCGCCGCGCACGAGCATGGCGACACCGCCCGTACCGCCGCCGCGGCCGTCAACGAGCTGCAGGAGCGGCTCGACGAGGTCGACCGCGGCGCCGGCACCGTCCTTTCCGATGTCCGCACGCTCCGCGACCGGCTCGACGAGCTCGCCGGCGTCGCCGAGGCCGCCCAGGAGGCCGCTAGCGGCTCCCGAACCGACACCGACGAGCTGCGCGCCGCCGTCGCCCGGCTCGGCGGCGAGCTCGAGGCCGCGCGCTCGCAGGGCGAGCACGCTCGCCAGGAGGCGCTCGGCGCCCGCGAGCAGGCGGCCGCCGCCGGCGAGGGCGCCACCGCCGCCCGCGACGACGCGTCCAAGGCCCGCGAGGAAGCCGGCGCGCTGCGCCGCGACCTCGAGGCCGGGGAGGAGCGCGTCAGCGCCCTCGGCGCCGACGTCGAGAAGGCCACCGGCGCCGCCGAGGAAGCCAAGGCCGACGCGGCCGCAGCCAAGACCGACGCCGCCGAGGCCAAGACCGCCGGTGAGCGGACCGCCGAGCGGCTCGCCGAGATCGAGACCAAGACGACCGCGCTGCGCGGCGACGTTACGGTCGGCACCGAGCGCCTGGACGCGATCGGCGGCCGCGTCGAGCGCCTCGGCAAGGACCTGGTCGAAGCCGGGCAGACCTCCTCCGCCGCGATCGAGGCGCAGGGCACCGAGCTGCGCACCGAGCTGGCCGCCGTCCGCCGTATCGCCGAGGAGGCCCGCGACGGCCTCGAGGCGATCCGGAGCGACATCGAGACGGTCCGCGAGCAGTCCAAGGGCGTCAGCGAGGACGCCGCCGCCGCCCGCGTCGCCGCCGAGTCCGGCGACCGCCGCGTCGAGGCGATGCAGGCCGAGCTCACCTACGCGCTGAAGACGCTCGAGGACGTCAAGGCCGGGCTCACGTCCGCCGGCCAGGCCGCCGTCATCGCCCGCCGCGAGGCCGAGCAGGCCAAGCGCGCCGTCCAGCAGAGCGCGGCCGACAGCAACTCGGGCGTCACCGAGGTCTTCCAGCAGCTGCTCGCCGCCGCCCGCGGTGGCGCACCGGTCGCCGAGGCGCCCAAGCTCGGCCGTCCGAACACGCCCGCGTCCGACCTCCGGCGCAAGAGCGAGGCCTCCAACCGCGAGCCGCGCCACGGCTTCGACGACGTTTCCCAGCCGCTCGCGATCCTCGGTCTCGACGGCCGGTTCCGCGAACTCAACCCCGCTTTTGCAAGACTGGTGGGGTACCAGGAGCACGCGTTTGCGAAGGCCGCCTGGCCGTCGCCGCACGACCGTGCCGGGTACCAGCAGCAGCAGGAGCAGCTGCGGCAGCTTGCATCGGGGGAGATCGAATCGGTGTCCGTACAGTCCACGTACATGCACGGCCAGGGCCTGATGGTCCCAGTCGTCGGCACCCTCAAGGCCGTCCCCGGCGAGGACCGTCGTCCGCTCCACCTGCTGCTGGAAGCTGAGGAACGGCACACCAGCTGATGGACCGGTCGGCAGAGGACCGCGAGCGCGCCCGCGCCGAGCGGGCCGCGCGTAGGGCCGGTACGGTCGAGCCGGCCGTGCAGGAACTCCCTCCCGACGAGGCTCCACCGCCGCTCCCGCCGCCGCCGCGTCGCGTGCCCGCAGGTCGCCGCCCGGCACTCCGTCGCCCGCCGCGCCAGCACACCCGGCACTGGGGTCGCCGCATCCTGGCGGTGCTCGCCCTGGCCGCGATCGGCTTCGCGCTGTACGCGATCAACGCGACGTTCCAGCCGTTCCACGGCGACGCGGACGGCGCCGTCAGGGTGAAGATCCCGGCCGGCGCCGACGCCGGCCAGATCGGCGACATCCTCGAGGCGAAGGGCGTCGTCGACAGCAGCCGCTTCTTCGTGCTCAACGCCACGGTCACCGGCCGCCGCGGGGGCATGCGGCCCGGCAACTACACGCTGCGGAAGGGGATGAGCAACGGCGACGCGATCGGCGCGCTGAGCAAGGGCCCCAAGGTCAAGGTGGTCCCGACGACGAACGTCACGATCCCCGAGGGCCCGTCGATCCGCGAGGAGGCGCCGAAGATCGACAAGGCGTCGTTCACCGGCAGCTACGCCAAGGCCGCGAACGCGCCCCAGACGCTGAAGGCGATCCGCAAGCTGGGCGCCCCGAAGGGCACCAAGACGGCTGAGGGCTTCATGTTCCCGGCCACCTACACGCTGCTCGAGGGCGCGCCGGTCAAGAACCTCGTGAGCAAGCAGCTCGCCGCCTTCAAGGACAACTTCGGCAGCGTCGACATGTCATACGCCAGGCGGAAGAACCTCACGCGCTACGACGTGCTGACGATCGCCTCGCTGGTCGAGCGCGAGGCGCAGCTCGACAAGGAGCGGCCGCTGATCGCCTCGGTGATCTACAACCGCCTGCACGAGGGGATGCCGCTCGGGATCGACGCGACGATCCGCTACCACACCAACAACTGGCAGCGGCCGATCCGCGTCTCCGAGCTCAACGACGACAACCCCTACAACTCGCGCCTGCGCCGTGGGCTGCCGCCGACCCCGATCGGCAACCCGGGCCTGAAGTCGATCAAGGCGGCCGCCAACCCCGCCCGCACCAAGTACCTGTTCTTCGTGCGCAAGCCGGGCAAGAGCGGCGCGCACGCGTTCTCCACCAACGAAGCGCAGTTCGAGCGCGACAACGCGCGCTACCAGGCATCCCGGCCTTGATCTACCTGGGTGTCTGCGGCTGGCCGGTCGCGCACTCGCGCTCGCCGCAGATGCACAACGCGGCGCTCGCGGCCGCCGGGCTCGGCGACTGGCGTTACCTGCGCCTGCCGCTGCCGCCGGAGCTGTTCGCGGAGACCGTGCGCGCGCTGCCGGCGGCCGGATTCCGCGGCGTCAACGTGACGATCCCGCACAAGCACGCGGCGCTCGCGGTCGCCGACCGGGCGTCCGAGGCGGCGCGGGCGATCGGCGCCGCGAACACGCTGACGTTCGAGGACGGGGCGATCGTGGCCGACAACACCGACGCTCCCGGGCTCCTGGGAGCGCTTCCATTATCGCCCGCGGGGAAGACGGTCCTGATCCTCGGCGCGGGTGGCGCCGGACGGGCCGCCGCGTGGGCGCTGAAGGGCGCCGGCGCGGCCGACGTGGCGATCTGGAACCGCACGCCCGAACGCGCCAAGGCGCTCGCCGCACAGCTCGGCGTGCGTGCCGTCGAAGCGCCGCAGATGGCCGACATCCTGGTCAACTGCACGTCCGTGGGCCTCACCGACCCGGAGGCCACGTTCAAGGCGCTTCCGGTCCGGGCCGATGAAATGGGTGCCGGAAGCCTGGTAGTCGACATGGTGTACCGGGCCGGCGGGACGCACCTCCTCGAAGCGGCAAGAACGCGAGGAGCGGGCGTGATCGACGGCCTGGAGATCCTTGTCGCTCAAGGTGCCGCGTCGTTCGAGCGCTGGACCGGCCTGGAGGCTCCCCGTGAGGCGATGCGGGTGGCCGCCACCACCATCGCCGAGACATGAATCCGCCAGCTCAAGGGGCACCCACCAAGAAAAAAGGCAACGGGCTCACCACGCCATCGCGGCGGGGTGGCTCGGGCCGCATGCTGACGGACGTCATCGTCGACCTTGGATTCGTGGAGCAGAGCACCGTCGACCAGGTGGTCCGACGCGCCGAGGAGGGCGGATCGCTCCCTGAGCGCCTGCTCGTCGCCGACGGCGCCATCACCGAGGACCAGCTCGCCCGTGCCGTGGCCGAGCGGTTCGGCCTCGACCACATCGACCTCGGCATCTACCGCGTCGACCCCGACGCCGCCAAGCTCGTCACTCCCGCCGCCGCCCGCCGCTACCAGGCCGTCCCGGTGTCGTTCTCCGGCGACCGGACGTTGCTGGTCGCCATGTCCGACCCCGCCAACGTCCTCGCGCAGGACGACATCGCGGTCATGACCGGCTATGAGGTGCGCCCCGCGGTGGCGTCCCCGCCCGATATCGACGGTCTCGTCGATCGCATGGAGGACCCCGACTTCGGCAACGGCGCGACCGCGCCGATCGAGGACGAAGGCGACGAGGTCGACGACGTCGCGCCGCAGCACCCGTCGGCGCCCGCCGCGCCGCTGTACGACCTGCGCGACAACGCGCCGATCAACTTCGGCGCCTCCGGCGAGGACGCCTCGGTCATCCAGCTGGTGCACCGGGTGATCAAGGAGGCCGTCGAACGCGGCTCGTCCGACATCCACTTCGAACCGGGCGACGAGGACATGCGCGTCCGCTACCGGATCGACGGCGTGCTCACCGAGGCCGCCGTGATCCCGGGCAGTGCCGTCCCCGCCGTCGTCTCGCGCGTGAAGATCCTCGCCGACCTCGACATCGCCGAGCGCCGCGTCCCGCAGGACGGCCGCATCTCGCTCGAGGTCGCCGACAAGCCGATCGATCTCCGTGTCGCAACGCTCCCGTGCGCCTACGGCGAGAACGTCGTCATGCGAATCCTCGACCAGAGCAAGGTCATGATCGAGCTCGAGGAGCTCGGCATGCTGCCGCAGGCTCTCGAGCGGTTCACCAAGGCGTTCTCGCAGGCCCACGGCGCCGTGCTCGTCACCGGCCCGACCGGCTCCGGTAAGTCGACGTCCCTCTACGGCGCGTTGAACCAGCTGAACACGGTCGAGCAGAACATCATCACGATCGAGGATCCGGTCGAGTACCAGCTCGACGGCATCACGCAGGTCCAGGTCAACAACAAGGCGGGCCTCACGTTCGCCGGCGGCCTGCGCTCGATGATGCGTGCCGACCCGGACATCATCATGGTCGGCGAGATCCGCGACCGCGAGACGGCCCAGATCGCGATCGAGGCGGCACTCACCGGCCATCTCGTGCTCTCGACGCTCCACACCAACGACGCCCCGGGCGCCGTCACCCGTCTGATCGAGATGGGCATCGAGCCCTTCCTCGTCGGCTCGGCGGTCGACTGCGTGGTCGCCCAGCGGCTCGCACGACTGCTGTGCGAGGAGTGCAAGCGCCGCACGACGATCAAGTCCGAGGTCATGCGCGCGAACGGGTTCAACGTCGGCCTCGATCTCGAGGCCTACGAGCCCGTCGGCTGCGCCCGCTGCGGCGGGAGTGGCTACAAGGGCCGGATCGGCCTCTACGAGGTCATGTGGGTGAGCGACACGATCCGCTCGCTTGCCGTGGCCCGCGAGCCCTCCGAGACGATCGCCCACGCGGCCGTCCATGAGGGCATGATGCGTCTGCGCGAGGACGGGCTCGAGAAGGTCCGCCGCGGGCTCACGTCGATCGCCGAGATCGCGCGCGTCGCCGGCACGCGCTGAGGGTTCACTGCGGCAGGGTAGGGAGGCGCAGGATCAGCGCTGCGGTCGGTCCTGGCGCTTTAAGCACCTATACGGTGCACAAAGCGCCAGAGACCGCCGAAACGCCAACTCCTTCGCCGCCCTACCCAGCCGCAGTTCGCCTGGGGTGAAGACCCCTATAGGGACGCCCTCCACTTGCCGATGTAATGGCTCGTGAGCCTGGACTTCGCTGAGATCCTCCTGGCGGTCGTCAAGAACAAGGCGTCCGACCTGCACATCACCGCCGGCGCGCCGCCGATGCTCCGGATCCGGGGCTCGCTCGTCGCGATCGACGGCATGCCGGCCCTGACGCCGACCGACACCCGCGAGATCGTGTACGCGATCCTCAACAACTCGCAGCGCCAGCGTCTTGAGACGGACTGGCAGCTCGACTTCGCGTACTCGATCCCCGGCGTCGGCCGCTACCGCGTCAACACCTACTTCCAGCGCGGCACCATCGGTGCTGCCTTCCGTCTGATCCCGACCGAGACGGTGCCGATCGAGAAGCTCGGTCTGCCGTCGGTCGTCCGCAGCTTCTCCAAGAAGCCGCGCGGGATCGTGCTCGTGACCGGCCCGACCGGCTCCGGCAAGTCGACGACGCTCGCCTCCCTGATCAACGAGATCAACGAGACGCGCGACGAGCACATCATGACCATCGAGGACCCGATCGAGTTCCTGCACTCGCACAAGCGCTGCATCGTCAACCAGCGTGAGCTCGGCGCCGACGCGGCGTCGTTCTCGCTGGCCTTGAAGGCCGCGCTGCGGCAGGACCCCGACGTGATCCTCGTCGGCGAGATGCGCGACATGGAGACGATCGGAACCGCGCTGACCGCGGCCGAGACCGGCCACCTCGTCTTCGCGACGCTCCACACGCAGGACGCGCCGCAGACGATCGACCGAATCATCGACGTCTTCCCGCCCGCCCAGCAGGGTCAGGTCCGCGCGCAGCTTGCGATCGGCCTCCAGGGCGTCGTCACCCAGACGCTGCTGCCGACGGCCGACGGCCAGGGCCGCGCGGTCGCGGCCGAGGTGCTCGTGCCGACCCCGGGTGTCCGCAACCTGATCCGCGAGGGCAAGACGCACCAGATCTACTCGCTGATCCAGACCGGCGGCCAGCACGGGATGCAGACGATGGACTCGTCGCTCGCCAGCCTCGTCCGTGAGAACACGATCACGATGGCGGTGGCCGAGACGCGCTCGACCGAGCCCGCCGAGATGCGCAAGCTCGTCCAGTCCCCGGGCAGCATGGCGCCGGTCACGCCCGCGACGTCGGCGCCCCCGTCGGCGGTGGCAGCGTAATGGCCGCCGCGACGTTCACGTACAAGGCGGTCGACGCCTCCGGCATCCCGTCGGCGGGCGAGATCGTCGGCGCCGGTAAGGACGCTGTTGTCGAGGAGCTCAAGGCTCGTGGCCTCACGGTCATGGACCTCAAGGAGAAGAAGAGCGGTCTCCAGATGGAGATCACGCTTCTCAAGCGGGTCAAGCCCAACGAGCTGACGATCATGACGCGCCAGCTGGCGACCATGATCTCCTCCGGCATGACGCTCCTGCGCGCGTTCTACGTGCTCGAGGAGCAGATCGAGAACTCGCTGCTGCGCGAGACCATCAGCGGCGTCCGCGAGGACATCGAGGCTGGCCTCTCGTTCTCCGAGGCGCTCGCCAAGCACCCCAAGATCTTCAACCCGCTGTACGTTGCCATGGTGCGCGCCGGCGAGGCTGGCGGCGTGCTCGAGGAGTCGCTCGAGCGCGTCGCCGATCAGCTCGAGAAGGACGACTCGCTGCGTCGCCAGGTCAAGTCCGCGATGGCTTACCCGACCGTCGTGCTGACGTTCGCGCTGGCCGTGCTGATCGGCCTGATCGCGTTCATCGTCCCGGTGTTCGTCGGCGTCTTCAAGGACTTCGGCGGCGAGCTCCCGATGATCACCAAGTTCACCGTGGGCATGTCCAACGCGGTCACCAGCCGCTGGTACATCCTCATCGCTGTGGCCGTCGGCCTGGTCGTCGGCTTCCGCAAGTGGCGCAAGTCCGACTGGGGTCGCCCGCAGTGGGATCGCCTGCGCCTGCGGATCCCGTTCAAGATCGGCCAGACGGTCCAGAAGATCTCGCTCGCCCGCTGGTCGCGCACCTTCTCCGCCATGTACTCGGCCGGCGTGCCGATCATGCAGGCGATCGAGGTGACCGGCCAGACCGCCGGCAACGCGGTCCTCGAAGAGGCGATGGAGTCCGTCATCGAGTCCGTCAAGTCCGGTGGCTCGATCGCGGCGCCGCTCAAGGACACCCCGATCTTCCCGGCGATGGTCGCGCAGATGATCGCCGTCGGTGAGGAGACCGGCAACCTGGACACCATGCTGAGCAAGGTCGCCGACTTCTACGAGGACGAGGTGGCCGCCGCGATCAAGGCGCTGACCTCGATCCTGGAGCCGGTGATGATCGTGCTCGTCGGCGGCATCGTCGGCTTCATCGTCGTCGCGATGTACATGCCGATGTTCAAGGTCTACGACGCGATCAAGTAGCGCCGCAGTTTCTTTGGGGTACGTGGAGGGCCGCCCGTGACCGGGCGGCCCTCCGTCGTTTTCTAGAACCCGCGCGAGATCTTCAGCGCGTTGAGGATCCCGTCGCCGTAGAACCCGTTGTTGCCGGTCGTGCCCTCGCACGTGTGCGTGTCCGTTACGGTGCGGAACGTTCCGTCGGGCTGCAGCACGTGCCGCGTGTACGTGAACGCCGGCGGCGTCGGGCACGGGGTGTTCGTCGCCGTCCTGCGCATCAACAGCTCGACGACGTCAGGGAACTGGAACTTGCCGCCGTTGCGGAAGTCCGGCAGGCCCCACCGTCCGACCGCCAGCGCCGCGACGCCGGTCGCGTGCGGTGACGCCATCGACGTGCCCTGCAGGTACTGGTAGTACGCGCAGGTCGCGCCGCGGCAGTCCTTGACGACGTTGGGGATCGTCGGATTGCCGGCGTCATCGATCGCGCCGGACTCGCGGCCGAGCCGCTCGGGGTACGCGGCGAGCACGGCCTTTGTGATGTCGCGCGTGTTGTCGGGCGTGTCGTAGACGTCGCCGCCCGGCGCCGACACGTCGATGTAGCCGTTGCCGTAGTCCGAGTAGTACGCCTTGCGCTTCGAGATGCCGGTGCTGCTGACCGAGATCACGTGGTTGCCCTCGGACGGCATCGAGATGCACGACGTCGGGATCGTCCGGTCGTAAGCGATCTCTCCGGGCTCACTGGCGAAGTCGGGGCTCGACCCGTCAACCAGCGTCTTCGTGTAGTCGGTCGCGCCGTTGCCCGCCGCCGAGACGAGCGTGACGCCGTGTCGGTGGGCGTAGTCGAGCGCCCGCTGCATCGCGGTGATGACCGTGCGCTGCTCGAGCTGGTCCTGCGGCGAATCGGCCGGGTTGTCGACGCAGTTGAACAGCCACGGATCGACGTAGTAGCTCATGTTCACGACATCGATGCCGTGGTCGCCCGCGTAGGTCAGAGCGTCCACCGACGGCTGCAGGAAGAAGTAGCCCGAGTCCTGGCCCGCGCGCAGGTTGACGATCGTGGCCTTGGGCGCCACGCCGGCGATCCCGAGGTTGTTGACCGGCGAGGCGATCTCGGACGCCACATGCGTGCCGTGGCCGTCGTCGTCCTCGTCCGCCGGGTCCTTGCAGCTGGGGTGCTCGCACGGCCCGTCGATCTCGTCGCCGTTGGCGTCGACCGGGATGTCCGTCGTGAAGTTGCGGCTGAGCTTGCGGTCGAAGTTCGGGGCGATGTCCGGATGGTTGCCGTCGACGCCCGTGTCGATGATGCCGACCCGCACGCCCTTGCCCTGCTCGTACTTCTGCGAGCCGGAAGCCGTGGCGCCGATCTGCTTCATGTCCCACTGGAGGTTGGCAAGCGGCTCCTCGTGCTTTCCGGGCTTGCCCGAATGGCGCGAGGCCTTGCCACCCGCGAGGTCGGCCGTCGCGGGATCGAACTTCTTGATCTCACCGCCGGCGATGGCGTCGGCCGGCGCGCGCCCGATCACCCGGTTCTGCGCCACGCCGTCGATGGCGCGTGCAGCCGTGGCCTGGGCGGCGAAGTTTGAGTTCGTGGTGGTCACGGTGGCCACGCCGACCTCGGTGTTCTCGCTGCGCACCGTGCCGCCGGCGGCCTTGATCGCGGCATGTGCGGCGTCCGACGACGCGCCCGCCGCATATAGGACGACGAACTGCTTCTCGGAGCCGCCGGCAGCCGCACCCGCGCCGGTCGACACCAGCAACAACGCGACGGCGCTCAAGGCAACGACCGCTGCACCGGCAACGTACTTCCTCATTTGACCCCCCTCATGGATACCTACTGGAACCGACCGCGGACCCTACAGCGGGCGTCGTCCTATCGGTGATTGAATCGCGCCGATGCCGCCGACCGCGAAGCTGTACTGGTTCCCGGCCTCGCATCCGGCGCAGGCGGTGCGGCGCATGCTCGACCGCAAGGGGATCGACTACACGCTCGTGGGCGTCGTGCCCGGGATGCAGCGGATACAGCTGCGGCTCGCCGGCTTCCGCCACGGCACGGTCCCGGCGCTCGAGCTCGACGGTCGGCGTGTGCAGGGCACGCGCCGGATCGCCCGGGCGCTCGAGCAGGTGCGCCCCGAACCGCCGCTGTTCCCGGCCGACGCCGCGACGCGGGCGCGGCACGACGAGATCGAGCGCTGGGGCGACGAGGTCCTGCAGATGGTGCCGCGCCGGATCATGCGCTGGGGCACCGTGCACCACCCGGACCTGCGCCGCTGGATCGGCGCACAGTCGGGCGTGCCGGCGCCGGGGGTGGCAGCGCGTCTCAGCGTGGTCCCCGCGTGGTACTACGCGCGCGTGGTGGGCGCCGACGCGGCGACCGTCCGCCGCTCGCTCGAGGAGCTTCCGCAGACGCTCGACTACGCCGACGCCCTGCTCGCCGAGGGCACGCTGAGCGTCGAGGCGCCGACCGCCGCGACGTTCCAGGTGCTGTGCAGCGTGCGCTCGCTCGAGGGCTTCGACGACCTGCGCGACCACGTCGCGCGGCACCCGTCCGCAGCCGCCGCGCACGAGCTGTTCCCCGACTATCGCGGCGCGGTACCGCGCTTTCTGCCCGCCGACTGGCTGAGCGGTTTGGCGCCCAGCGGGGGCGGGCAGGCCACACAGCGATGAGCCGGGTTGTCGCCGTGATCCTCGTGGCCGTGTTCGCGTTGCCCGCGACCGCCGCCGCCCACCACAAGGCGCCGCGCTGGAAGCCGGTGCCCACCGGGTCTGACCAGCAGTACCGCGGACTCGACGCCGTCGACAAGAGGACCGCCTGGGTCGGCGGCAGCGCCGGGGAGGTGCTGCGCACGACCGACGGCGGCAGGACGTGGAAGGACGTCTCGCCGCCGGACAGCGCGGGACTGTTGTTCCGCGACGTCGAGGCCGAGAGCGCGCAGCGCGCGAGCGTGCTGTCGATCGGCAACGGCGAGGACTCGCGGATCTACCGCACCACGGACGGCGGCCGCCACTGGCAGACCGCGTTCGTCAACCACGACCCGAACGCGTTCTACGACTGCATGGACTTCTTCGAGGGCGGCCGGCGCGGCCTCGCGATGAGCGACCCGGTCGACGGCAAGTTCCGCATCGCCGCGACCGACGACTCCGGCCGCAGCTGGCACGTGCTCCCGCCCAACGGCATGCCGCCCGCGATCGACGGGGAGTTCGGCTTCGCCGCCAGCGGCACCTGCCTGGTGGCGAGCGGCAGGCGCGACGCGTGGTTCGCCGGCGGCGGCGCCGCCGCGCGCGTGTTCCACTCGCGCGACGGCGGCCTGCACTGGACAGCGACCACCGCGCCGATCCCGCCCGCCGAGTCCGGCGGCGTGTTCTCGCTCGCGTTCCGCAACCCGCACGATGGCGTGATGGTCGGCGGCGACTTCAGCGCGCCCGACAACGGCGTCGACGCGTCCGGCTTCACCCGCGACGGTGACCACTGGCTGGGCGGCGGCGACCTGTCCGGCTACCGCTCCGGCGTCGAGTGGGTGAGCGGCTCGCGCGCCACGCTGATCGCGGTCGGCCCGACCGGCTCGGATGTGAGCTACGACGGCGCGCGCCACTGGACCGCGTTCGACACGGCCGACTACGACGCGGTCGACTGCGTGCGCGGTGCGTGCTGGGCCAGCGGCCCGGCCGGCGCGGTCGCGGTGCTCGAAGAGCGGTAGCTAATCCGTCTTGATCACCGAGAGGATGTTCCCGGCCGGATCGGTGAACCAGGCGATCTCGGGTCCCTGGCCGCGCACGATCCCTTTCTCGTCCTGCGGGGCGCCGTCGTACATCTCGAACTCGACGCCGCGCGCGGTGAGCTCGTCGACCGCGGCCTCGACGTCGTCCACCTGGAAGTTGAGGATCGTGTAGGTCGCCGGCTCGTGGTCGGGCTTCGGGTACACGATCGTCGGGCGGTCGCCCGCCAGGTGCAGGGTGAGGATCCCGTACTCCTCGGTGACCTTCAGCCCGAGCGTGTCGCCGTAGAACGCGCGCGCTGCCTCGATGTCGGGGACGGCGAAGCCGCTGAACGCCTTGCTGTTCGCGAGCATCGCGAACCTCCTTTCAGATGCGATCGAAGGTATCGGGTTCGGGCGTGCGGTCCACGGCCTCCGCGATCCGCGAGACGTAGCCGGCGTCGAGCGCGTGGCGCGTCACCGCGGCGGTCTTGGCGGGGTCGACCTTGAAGACGCTGAAGCCGAGCTGGGGGATCGCGTGGCCGTCGTTGAGCTGGATGGTCGGGATCACGCGGAAAACCATACGATCGCGCCCATGGGTCTCCTCAGCTGGCTCAACCGCCGCGCGCCCGACGTCCTCGACCCGACGTTCTCGGACCCCGGCTTCAAGCGCGCCGACCGCGCGCTGGCGAAGGGCGCCGCGGCCAGCGCCACGATCGTCGGGCTCGAGCAGAAGCTCGACGACAGCACGACGTCGCGCTTCGTCGCCGTCGCGATCCCGACCGCGAGCGGGACGCAGACGGCCGGCGTCCAGGTCATGGGCGGGCCGATGCACGCGCTCGCGCGGCTGCGGCTCGGGATGGAGGTGCTCGTCCGCCACGACGACGGGAACGCCGTGGTGCTCGACTGGCCGGCGATGTGCGCGCGCTGGAGGGTCAGCAGCGAGCCGATGCAGAAGCGTCGCCGCAGGGCGCCGGGCGAGGGCGTGGTCGACAAGTCCGTCGACTGGGCCGAGGAGCGGCGCCTGAAGAAGTGGACGCCGCGCCGGGCGACGATCACCGGCCTCAGCCGCCGCACGAGCGCGTTCGGTGTGACCGACAACTTCGATGTCGCGTTGACGCTCGACGACGGCGCCGGCGCGACGGCGGCCAACACCGTCGTCCCGTTCTACGCCGGCTGGCTCGCCGCGCCCGGTGCCGAGGTGCCCGTCTGCGTCGACCCGAAGGACCCGGCGAAGGCCGTCGTCGACTGGGCCGCCGCGGCGAACGAGCCGCTCCACCCGCCGGGCCGCCTCGACGATCCGCCGCCCGCCGGCAGCGCCGCCGCCCTGTTCGCGGGGTAGGGACATCCACACCCTCCGGCGGGTGGGCTGCTCCCGTGACGGGTGCCGAGGGCTCTGGGAATCTCGTGACATGAGTTACGCACCCGCCTTCGCCGACTTCGTTCGCGACGCCGAAGCGCTGATCGACGACCCGCAGGCGATCGCGGACCGGCTCGCCGGGCTGTTGGAGCAGGACGGCTGGCTCGCGCCCGAGCACCAGATGCCCGGCATCGACAGCTACCGCCAGCACCTGCTGCACGTGTCGTCGTGCCGCGGGCTGTCGGTGGTCGCGCTCGTGTGGCGCCCGGGCCAGCGGACCCCGATCCACGACCACGTGTCGTGGTGCGTGGTCGGCGTCTACCGCGGCGTCGAGCAGGAGACCCGCTACCAGCTCGTCGATCGCAGTGGCCGCGAGTACCTGCACGCGGTCGAGACGATCGACGCGCACCCCGGCCATGTCGAGGCGCTGATCCCGCCCGCCGAGAACATCCACCTCGTCGAGGCCGGCGGCCGCGGCCTGACGATCTCGATTCACGTCTACGGCGCCGACATCGAGCTGCTCGGCTCGAGCGTCTACCGCCGCTTCGACGATCTCGACGCGCTCCCTGCGGCGGCTTAGCCGCGCCATACGATGTGAAGCGATGCAGCGCAACGCTTTCCAGCGCTTGATGGTGCGGGCCGCAGGAACAGCGCCCGGCGCGCGCGTGTTCGCCCGCACGGCGCATCACGCGGATCGCGTCGTCTACCGCGCGACGGGCGGGCGTGCGACGCTCGCGTCGGTGGCCTCCGGCATCCCGGTGGTCATGCTCACGACGACCGGGCGGCGCAGCGGGCGCCAGATCACGACGCCGATCCTCGCCGTCCCCGAGGGCGACGGCCTCGTGATGGTGGGCTCGAACTTCGGCCAGGCCCAGCATCCCGCCTGGGTGCACAACCTGCGTGCCGACCCGTGCGCATGGGTCAACGGCCGCGAGGTCCGGGCCGAGGAGGTCGAAGGGCCCGAGCGCGAGCGCTTGCTGGCGCTCGCGACCGAGGTCTATCCGGGATTTCCGGCGTACGTGCGGCGGGCGGCTCCGCGGCGCATCGCCGTCATGCGTTTGCGCTGACGCGCTCCTCGCTGCGCTCGAACCGGTGCGTGCGCTCGACGTCCTCGGGCTCGGGCGGGTTGAACGGGGGAGAGCTCGCGATGAACGAGCCGGCCACGCCGCCGAGCAGCGAGGCGAGCGCCCAGCCGCGGCCGTGCAGGCGCGGGAAGGCCCTGGAGTCGACCGACGCGGCGCCGGGCCCGTGGTCGGCGAGCGCGGTCAGCGCCGCGATCAGCACGGCGTTGTACTCCCAGCCCCCCTGGGTGACCCACGGACCCTTCGCCCCGTGGACCTTGCGGATCGCGGTCGTCATCGTGCTCGTGAGCATCGTGGTGGCGAGCGGCGTGAGCGCGCCCGTCGCCAGCAGCGCGCCGCCGCCGGTCTCCGCCGCGCCCGCGATCAGCGCATGGCGGCGCGGAGGGCGCATTCCGAGCTTGCCCATCATCCCCGTGGTGCCTTCCAGACCGGGGCCGTCGAACCAGCCCAGCAGCTTCTGGGTGCCGTGGCCGACGAAGAGGCCGCCGATCAGGGCGCGCATGAGCGGTGCTCCGAGTTTCATGAGGTTACCTCCGAGAGAAGTCGTTGCTGCAACAACTGGTGTCTCCCGCGGGCGCGTGGACCAAACTAAGGGTGTGGGGCACGAGCATCATCACCACGGGGTGACGGCGGACGCGGACGGGCGCAAGCTCGCGACCGCGCTCGTCCTGATCCTCGCGTTCATGTGCGTCGAGGTGGGGGTCGGCATCGTGGCCGACTCGCTGGCGCTGCTGTCGGACGCCGCCCACATGCTCACCGATGCGGGCGCGTTGGCGCTCTCGCTCGTCGCGATCCGGCTCGCGCGGCGGCCCGCCGCCGGCGCGATGACCTACGGGCTCAAGCGATCCGAGATCCTCGCGGCGGCGATCAACGGCACCACACTGCTCGTGCTCGGCGTGCTGATCGTGATCGAGGGCGTCCGGCGGATCGTCAACCCGCCCGACGTCCAGGGTGGCCTGGTGCTGGCCGTGGCGATCCTCGGCATCGCCGTGAACCTCGTGGCGACGATGATCCTCGCGCGCGCAAACCGCCAGTCGCTCAACATCGAGGGCGCCTACCAGCACATCCTCACCGACCTCGCTGCGTTCATCGCCACCGCCATTGCGGGCGCGGTCGTGCTTGCCACCGGGTTCGGACGCGCCGACGGCATCGCCGCGCTGTTCGTCGCCGCGCTGATGCTGCGCGCCGCCTACATGCTGCTCAAGGAGTCCGGCCGTGTGTTCCTGGAGGCGGCGCCGCGCGGGCTCGATCCCGACAAGATCGGCCGCGTGATGGCGGCGTGGCCGGGCGTCGCCGAGGTCCATGACCTGCACGTGTGGGAGGTGACGTCCGGCTTCCCGTCGCTGTCGGCGCACGTGGTCGTCGGCCGCAACACCGACTGCCACGACGTCCGCCGCACGCTCGAGGCCATGCTGCACGACGAGTTCGAGATCAACCACACGACCCTCCAGGTCGAGCATGAGGGCGGCGAGCTGCTGGAGATCGAGGTCAGCCCGCGGGGATGATCCAGCCCGCCATCGCGACGAAGTGCATCGCGGCGGCGGCGATCACCAGGGCGTGGAAGACCTCGTGGAAGCCGAACACGCTCGGCCACGGGTCCGGCCGGCGCAGCGCGTAGACGACGGCACCGGCCGTGTACAGCAGGCCGCCGGCGGCGATCAGCAGCATCGGTGCGAGCGGCAGCTGCGACACGAGGTCGGGCAGCGCGAGCAGCGCGATCCAGCCGAGCGCCACGTACGTGGCCGCGAACAGGACTCGCGGAGCGCCGATCCAGGCGAGGCTGAGCGCCACACCGGCGATCGCGCCGGCCCACGCGCTGGTGAGCAGCACGGTCGAGGTCGGCCCGTCGAGCACGAGCAGGGCGACCGGCGTGTAGCTGGCGGCGATGAAGATGAAGATCGCGCTGTGGTCGATCCGGCACAGCAGCGACCGCAATCGGGGGCCGCAGCGCAGCCGGTGGAACGCCGCGCTGCCGGCGAACAGCACGCACATCCCGGCCCCGTAGACGAGCGCCGCGCCGCGGGCCATGCCGCCCGGGGCGAGCGCGACGAGCGGGATCGTGGCGGCCAGCGCGCACCAGAACGCCCAGAAGTGCGTCACACCCCGCATGACCGGCACACGTTCCATCTCGCTGATATACCCCGAATCGATGCCCACGTTGATCGAATCCCCGTCGCGCGTTGAGGCGGCAGGTACCAAACCCAAGCTGATCGATGAGTACGTCGGTCGTGTTAACACCACCGAAGACCGCGTGAGCGTGGCGCACATGCGCTCGCCCGCGGGCTGGCTCGAGCCCGGCCAGCGGCCCGACTTCGACGAGTACACGGTCGTCCTCGACGGCTGGCTGCGCGTCGAGCACGAGAACGGCGCGCTCGATGTCCAGGCCGGCCAGGCCGTGCTCGTGCCCGGCGGCGAGTGGGTCCGCTACTCGACGCCCGACGGCGCTTCCTACATTGCGGTGTGCCTGCCCGCGTTCGCGCCCGACACTGTTCATCGCGACGCCGGGTAAGAACGTCAAGCGCGCGGCTCTTCGCGCCGATTAGTCACATAGCGATGTCACTCCCGCCTCCCAGCACCTCGACCGGCCTGCGCGACTACGTGATCGAGCTCGAGGCCTCCAAGAGCTGGGGGCGCAAGGGCGCGCTCGACCTGCTGCGCCTGAGCGCGATGGGCGCGTCGATCACGCACGACCGCGCACTGCACACCGCGCTGCGAGTGCCGCTGGGCACGCTCCAGCTCGGCCTCGTCGACCCCGGTCCGGCACGGCCGGGCAGCATGAGCGGTCGCTTCCCGATCCTCAAGCGCCTCAGCGCGACCGCAGTCGTGCCGCGCGAGCAGGGCATCGAGGGCTGGCTGTGGACGAGCCTCGGCGGCTCGGCGCTGACCGTGCTCGGCGATCCCGAGGACGCGCCGAACGCCGCGCTGCTGTTCACCAAGCCGCTGGGTGACGACGCCGTCGAGTGCTTCGTGGGAGAGATGGCGCAGGAGATCGCCGCCCGCTCGCCGCTCGGCGCGCCCGCGATCTACGGCCTGCTGTTCCGCGTCACCGACGCGAGCAAGGCCGAGACGGTGTTCCGCCAGTTCGGGCTGCTGCGGCCGCTGACCGACCGCGAGGTGCCGCCGACGCTGCGCCGCGCGCTCCCGACCGACCGTCCGGCCGACCCGTCGTTCGTCGTCACCGGCGACGACCCGCGGGCCTCGACATCGGTCGCTCCTCCCGGCCTCGGCTAAGCGGCTAACCTGCCCGGCCGTGAGCGAAGCGCCGGCCGACTCCCACGATCCGCAACAGTGCACCGCCTGCCGCGGTACCGGCAAGGTCATCTCCGGTCTCGGCGGCACGCCGCAGACCGTGACGTGCCCGTGGTGCGACGGCAGCGGCGAGTACCAGCCCGGGCACGACGCCCAGGCGGCGCGCCGCGGCGAAGCCCCTAGCTCGTCTTCTTGACGACGAGCGTCCCGACGTCGCGGTCCTCGTCGACCATCGCGATCGGGTACTCGCCGGGCGTGTCGGCGAGCACGTTGAAGATCGCCGGCGACTCGCGCTCGATCGGCTCGACCTGATCCATCAGCGAGAGGTTGCCGAGCTCGTCGCCCTTGACGGTCAGCTCGAGCAGCGTGCCCTGCTTGACCGTGATCCGACCCGGATCGGCGGTGATCATCAGCGTCCGGCTGATCTCGTGGACGGGCGTCGCCGCGGTTGCTTCGACGGCCGGCGTCGGGGTCGGCGTGGCCGTGCGGCGCGCGCCGTCGCGGATCAGCGGCTCGCGCGGGGCGATGGTCGCCGCCAGAGCCGTGAGGCCCATCAGGACGACGACGAGCAGCAGAAAGCGCCGGCCGAGCATTCACCGAGGGTAGACAGGTCGTCCAGAACGGCCATAACGAGGGGTTAAGAAGTTCGGCCCGATTGCCGATACCGGTGGTGCCAGAGAACCGAGGTGTCAAAGGCAAATCGCCCGCGAGGGTGAGGCGCAAAGCCACGGAGCTCCAGGAAGGAGCGAGCCGGGTTGCCACCGCCGGTGGTGGGAACGGGACCGAGGACCTGGCAAGGAAGTCCACAGGCCCATCGATCCCTTCAGGAGGGACCACCCACAATGCTTCATAAGCTCCGCCAGCGCGCCCAGAGCGAGAAGGGTTTCACCCTGATCGAGCTCCTGGTCGTCATTCTGATCATCGGCATCCTTGCCGCGATCGCTCTTCCCGCGTTCCTCAACCAGCGCAGCAAGGCGCAGGACACCGAGGCCAAGAGCAAGGCCCGCACCGCGCAGACCGCTCTTGAGACGTACTACGTCAACGAGCAGAAGTACACCGGCGCGACCCTCGCCGAGCTCGTGAAGATCGAGCCCTCGCTCGGCGACGGCCCGACTCTGACGGTCGACACGGCCACCGTCAACGAGTGGAAGGTCACCGTGGCGTCGAAGTCCGGCGCCGCCAACACGTTCTCGATCGCGAAGACCGACAACTCCGGTGCCCCGACGGTGGCGCGCACTTGCGCCAGCCAGGGCACGGGCGGCTGCCCGTCCGACGGCAAGTGGTAAGCCGGCTTTAGCCGACACCTCGTTTTCTACGAAGCGGGCCTACGGGCCCGCTTCGTCGTTAAGTCCTGGCGGTAACGAGCCGATATCACGAACGTGTTCAAGAAGCGCTCCTCCTCCCAGGCCGCGATCGTCGGCCTCGACCTCGATCCCGGCCACATCGCCGCGGCCGAAGTCACCGCCAACGGCTCGGTGTCGCTCAAGCGCGGCGCTGTCACCCCCCTTCGCCCGGGCATCCTGCGCGACGGCGAGGTCGCCGACGTCCCCGCTCTCGCGGAGGCGCTGAAGACCTTCTTCGCCGAGAACGGGCTGTCCACGCGCGTGCGGTTGGGCATCGCCAACCAGCGGATCGTCGTGCGCACGCTCGACCTTCCGCCGCTCGAGGACGAGAAGGCGCTCGCCGCCGCCGTCAAGGTGCAGGCACCCGATCACATCCCGATGCCGATGGACGAGGCCGTGCTCGACTGGCAGTCGCTCGGCAACGTGACCAACGCCGCGGGGCAGGAGCGCACCCGCGTCGTCGTCGTCGCCGTCCGCCGCGAGATGGTCGAGAAGCTCGCCGGCGCCGCCCGCGAGGCCGGCCTGTCGGTCGAGGGCATCGACCTGTCCGCGTTCGGCATGGTCCGCGCGCTGGCCGACCGCAAGGTGACCGGTGCCGTCCTCTACGTCAGCGTCGCCGGGCTCACCAACGTCGCGGTCGCCAACGCCAGCGGGTGCCTGTTCACCCGCGCCGCCGCCGGCGGCCTCGATGCGATGGTCAACACGCTCGCCGAGCGTCGCGGCCTCACCGCCGAGCACTCGCGCCAGTGGATGCAGCACGTCGGCCTGCACGCCCCGCTCGAGGGTGTCGACGGTGACCCCGACCTCGTGGCCGCGGCTCGCGCCGTGCTCGAGGAGGGCGTGCACCAGCTCGCCGACACCGTCCGTAACTCGCTGAACTTCTACCGGATGCAGGAGAGCGCCGAGCAGGTGGAGCAGGGTGTGCTGACGGGTCCCGCCGTCGCCATCCCCGGCTTCGTCGAGGCGCTGTCCGAGCAGCTCCGTCTGCCGCTCTCGCCGGCCGTGGTCGCCACGGACGACGAGGGGGCCGACCTCGGCCGTCTGACGGTCGCGGCGGGGCTAGCCGTCGAAGACATCGCCTAGTAGACGTAGATGGCGTTCGCGGCCTTCATCGGCGCACTGTTCGGCTCGTTCTTCAACGTGGTGGCCTACCGGCTGCCGCGAGGCGAGTCGCTGTCACACCCGCGCTCACGCTGCCCGGGCTGTGAGACGCCGATCAAGCCGTACGACAACGTCCCGATCCTTTCCTGGCTCGCATTGCGCGGCAAGTGCCGCGCGTGCGGGTCGGGGATCTCTCTGCGGTATCCACTCGTAGAGGCCGGCACAGCCCTGCTGTGCGGCCTCGTGGTGCTCGCCAAGGGCTTTGACGAGGACGCGATCCTGCCCCTCGTCTTCGTGCTCCTGATGGTCCCGGTCACCTTGATCGACCTCGACCACCGGATCATCCCCAACAAGCTGATGATCATCGGCGCAGTCGTGGCCCCGGCCTTGGTGCTGTGGCTCGAGCCCGACGCGATCGCCGAGCACCTGATCGCCGGCGTCGCCGCCGGCGGATTCTTCCTCGTCGCCGTCCTCGCGTACCCACGCGGAATGGGGGTGGGGGACATCAAGCTCGCTGCCGTCATGGGGCTCTTCCTCGGCCGCGCTGTCGGTCCCGCGATCTTCATCGCGCTGATCTCCGGCACGCTCGTCGGCGCGCTGATCATGGCCCGCAAGGGCGTCGCCGAAGGCCGCAAGACCGCGGTCCCCTTCGGCCCCTTCCTCGCCCTTGGCGGGGTCGTCGCCCTGTTCGTGGGCGACGCGATGGTCGACTGGTACCTCGCAACCTTCAGCTAGTCGGCCGACTAGGGCGGCGACCCCACTCGATCGCCTCAAGGCGCATCGGATGGGTGCCGATAAGCCAAGCGAGATGAAGGCCATCAACCTGCTTCCCCCCGACTCGCGTACGACGCCCAAGCTCGGCGCGACCAAGGCCGTGGCCGTGACTGAGGAGCCCGGTGGCATCGCTGCCTTCGTGGTCCTCGGCGCGCTCGCCGTCTGCGTCGTCGCGCTTGCCGCGTACGTGCTCACCACCAACTCGGTGAAGGACCGCCAGGCCCAGCTGGACGCGGTCACCGCCCAGGCGCAGACGAGCGCCCAGCGCGCCGCTCAGCTGAAGCCGTACGCGGACTTCCAGCAGATGGCCGAGACGCGCATCCAGACCGTCAAGGACCTCGCCGCCTCTCGCTTCGACTGGGAGCAGGCGCTGCGTGACATCTCGCGGGCCATCCCGAACGATGTGACGCTGACCTCGCTCAACGGCTCGATCTCGAGCGGCGCGAACGCCGGCGGCGGCAGCGCTGTCCGCGGCGCGATCGACGCCCCGGCCGTCGCGCTGCAGGGCTGCACGACCGGCCAGAAGCAGGTCGCCACGCTACTCTCGCGTCTGCGCGCCGTTGACGGCGTGACCCGCGTGACGCTCACCAAGTCGGCCAAGCCTCAGGAGGCGGCGTCGAACACGGCGACGACTCCGGGTGCAGCGACGCCGGAGACCGGGTGCGGTGCGGGCCGGCCGCCCGCGTTCGAGCTCGTGATGTTCTTCGAGCGCTCGACGGTCCCGAGCAGCGTCGACGACATCACCGTCTCGACGGGCACCGGCAACGCGGCCGCCAACGGCTCCGCCGCGCCGGAGACGACCAAGACCACCTCGACGACGCAGCCGGCCTCCGGCGTCACCACGCCGCCGGCCGACCCCGCCGCGAGCGGGACGGGCACGCCCGCGTCCACCCCGCAGGGAGGGGATGCCAAGTGACCCGGTCCACGAAGATCCTGATCGCGGTCGCCGCCATCGGGCTGTCCTCGTTCGCCTTCTACTTCCTGATGCTCGCTCCCAAGCGGGACCAGGTGGCGCAGCTCGACAAGGACATCGCCGGCAAGCAGGCCGAAGTCGCCCAGTCGCAGGCCATGCTGTCGAGCTACGAGACGGCGAAGGCCAGCTACAAGACCAACTACGCGACGCTGGCGCGGCTCGGCAAAGCCGTCCCCGCCGACGACGACGTCCGCTCGCTGCTCGTCCAGCTCGAGGCCACCGCCGAAGCCACCGGCGTTGACTTCACCACGCTGGAGCTCGGCAGCGGCCTCGCGGGCGCCCAGTCCGAGGCCGCGGATCCGACGAAAGCCACGTCGGGCGAGCTCGCGTCGGCACCGGGCGCGATCCCGGTCGCCGGCGGCGCGCTGTCGGCGATGCCGTTCAACTTCTCGTTCAGCGGCGGGTTCTTCGACCTGTCGACGTTCTTCGCGAAGCTCGAGCACTTCGTCACGGTGAACAACCAGCGCATCGACGCGACCGGTCGCCTGCTGCGGCTCGAGAGCGTCTCGATCACGCCGTCCGCAGCCGGGTTCCCGGACATGCAGGCCGCGATCGGCGCCGCCGCCTACCTCGTGCCGCCCGTCGAAGGCGTCCCCGGCACCGCCGGCGCGCCCTCGGCTGCGACCGAGAACGCGAGCACCACGCCGTCGACCCCGTCGTCGCCGGGTTCGACGCCGACCACGACCGCGACCGCCGGAGCAGCGCAATGAATGTCCTGACCACCACCTGGCGCCAGCTCGTGCGCCGCCGGCTGTGGCCGGTCGCCGTCCTGCTCGTCGCCGCTCTCGCGGCCGTGCCGGTGCTGCTGTCGCGTGAACCCGCGCCTGTGACTCCGCCGGAGCAGCCTGCGGCCGCGCCGGCCCAGCAGACCGCGAAGGCCGACGAGGCGCTCGCCGAGCCGGTCGTCGCCAAGGCTTCCGCGGACGACCGCTCGCGCCGCCGCCGTGTGCTCGGCGTCCGCAAGGACCCGTTCACGCCGGCTGCCGCGAAGAAGAAGCACAAGGCGGTCAAGAAGGTCAAGAAGACGCCGGCCCCGGCGGTTCCGAAGCATGAGTCGACCAGCTCGCCGTCCACTCCGGCTCCCTCGACGTCGGCACCCAGCACGCCCGTCGCGCCGGCGCCGCCGAAGAAGGTGTACGAGAAGGACTCCCTGATCGTGCGCTTCGGTGACGCGACGTCGAAGCTGACGCGGATGAACGTCAAGAAGCTCGCCGCGCTGCCCAACGATCCGGACGTGGACCAGCTGCTCGTCTACACGGGCCTCACGGATCACGGCAAGAAGGCGGTCTTCATGGTCGACGCCTCGCTCGAGCCCTCGGGCGACGGCGACTGCAAGCCGCACCCGAGCAACTGCGAGACGATCGAGCTCGCCGTCGGTGAGACCGAGTTCTTTGACGTCGTCGATGACGCCACTGGCACCATCACCGCGCAGTACGAGCTCGACCTCGTCGACATCAAGTAGACCGCGCGTCCAGACACGCGGACACCCTCTCTGCGACCGCGGCTCCGGGACCCCGGAGCCGCGGCTCGTAGGATTCCCGGCGTGCCGCTGCGCGTCGTCACCGCCGGGGAGTCACACGGCCCGGGCCTGACCTGCATCGTCGAGGGCCTGCCCGCAGGCCTCGAGCTCGACCTTGCCGCGATCGATCGCGACATGGCGCGCCGCCAGCTCGGCCATGGCCGCGGCGGCCGGATGAAGATCGAGCGCGACAGCGCCGAGGTGACCTCCGGCGTCCGCCACGGCCGCACGCTCGGCGGCCCGATCGCCGTCCGCGTCGCGAACCGCGACTACGCGAACTGGGAAGAGCGGATGAACCCGTGGCCGGTTGAGGCCGAGGTGCCCGAGGTGCACCTCCCGCGGCCCGGACACGCCGACCTCGCCGGCGTCCAGAAGTTCGGCTTCACCGACGTGCGCAACGTCCTCGAGCGCGCCAGCGCCCGCGAGACCGCCGCGCGCGTGGCGGGCGGCGCGCTCGCCAAGGGCTTCCTGTCCGCGCTCGGCGTCCAGGTGTTCTCGCACGTCACCCAGATCGGATCCGTACGCGCGCCGGAGACCCACGGCCTCGTGCCGCGCGACTTCGCCGACGTCGACGCCTCGCCGGTCCGCTGCCTCGATCCCGACGCCACGAAGGCGATGGTCGAGGAGATCAACGTGCTGCGCAAGCGCAACGAGTCGCTCGGCGGGGTCTTCGAGGTGCTGGCGTTCGGGCTCGTGCCCGGGCTCGGCTCGCACGTGAGCTGGGAGGAGCGGCTCGACGGCCGGATCGGCATGGCGATGCTCTCGATCCAGGCGGTCAAGGGCTGCGGGATCGGCGACGGGTTCGACCTCGCCGGGCGCCCCGGCTCGGCCGCCCACGACGAGATCTTCTACTCCGAGGAGCGCGGCTACTACCGCGAGACCAACCGCTCGGGCGGCATCGAGGGCGGGATGACGACCGGCGAGCCGCTGGTCGTCCGCTGCGGTATGAAGCCCCTGCCGACTTTGACGAAGCCGCTGCGCTCGGTCGACATTGCCACCCACGAGCCGGCCGGCGCCCTGCGCGAGCGGACCGACTCCTGCACCGTGCCCGCCGCGGGCGTGGTGGGGGAGGCGATGCTCGCGATCGTGATGGCCGACGCCTACCGGGCCAAGTTCGGCGGCGATCACATCGACGATGTGCGCGCCGCGATGGCGGCCTACGAGCAGCGCATCGGATGGAAGCCCAGGCCATAACCGCCAGCCGACGCGCGCTCGTCTTCATCGGCTTCATGGGCGCCGGCAAGACGTCGGCGGCGCGGGCCGCCGCCGGACTGCTCGACGCCCGGGCGACCGACGCCGACCACGAGATCGAGCGCCACCTCGGCGGCTCGATCGCCGATCACTTCGCCGATCACGGCGAGGCGTCGTTCCGGCAGGTCGAGGAGGAGATCGTCGCCCGGCTGCTCGAGCGGCCGCCGACCGCGGTGCTGTCGCTCGGCGGCGGCGCCGTGCTCTCCGCGCGCGTCCGCGAGCTGCTGCAGCGGCACACGGTCGTGCTGCTCGACGTCGACGTCGAGACCGCCTGGCGGCGGTGCGGGAACAAGCGACGCCCGCTGGCGCGCGACCGCGCCGCGTTCCAGGCATTGCACGCGAAGCGCCAGCCGCTGTACGAGTCGATCGCCGACGCCGTGCTGATCGACTCGTCGCGCGACGCGGTGCGGCAGGCGGTGCCCGCGCTGCGAACACTGCCGGACGGCGTGAGGCTGCTGTGGGCGGTGAGCGCGTCGGGGAGCTATCCCGTGCACGTCGGAGAGGGGTTGCTCGGCAGCGGCTTCTGGCCGGTCCCCGGGCGGCGCTTCGTGATCACCGACTCTGCGGTCTCCGCGCATCACCGCGTGCCGGACGCGACCGCCGAGCTGCGGATACCGGTCGGCGAGGAGCACAAGACGCTGGCCAGCGTCGAACAGCTGCTGCGAGGACTGGCGGCCGCCGGCATGGACCATGACGACCATGTGGTCGCGGTCGGCGGCGGCGTCGTCGGCGACGTCGCGGGCTTCTGCGCTGCGGTCTACCAGCGCGGCGTACGCGTCGTCCAGGTGCCGACGACGCTGGTCGCCCAGGTCGACTCGGCGTACGGCGGCAAGACCGGCGTCGATCTCCCCGAGGGCAAGAACTACGCCGGCGCCTACCACCAGCCGAGCGCCGTGCTCGTCGACCCGGCGACGATGGCGACGCTGCCGCAGCCCGAGCTCGCCGCCGGCTGGGCCGAGGTCATCAAGACTGCGCTGATCGCCGGCGGGTCGCTGTGGGAGCGCGTGCGGGCCGGCGCCGTCCTCGACCGCGACCTCGTGCTGGCGTGCGCGCGCACCAAGCTCGCGGTGGTCGCGAGCGACGAGCGCGACAGCGGCCGGCGACAAACCCTCAACCTCGGCCACACGGTTGGACATGCGATCGAGACCGCGACCGGCTACCGGCGCTACCGGCACGGCGAGGCGGTCGGCCTCGGCCTGCTGGCTGCGCTGACGCTGTCCGGCCAGGCCGGGCTGCGCGGCGAGGTCGCCGAGCTGCTGGCCGCGCGCGGGTTGCCCGTGGCGCTGGACGGTGCGGTCGACGGAGCAGCGGTGCTCACGGCCGTGCAGCGCGACAAGAAGCGCCGCGGCGGGCGTGTCGGCTTCGTGCTCGTCGAGGCGCCGGGCGACGTCCGCCCGGGCCGGCCGGTGTCGGAAGGCGAGCTGCGGGCTGCCGTGGCAGAGTTGCGCGGCGGATGAAGAATCGCGTGGCCGTCCTCCATGGCGTCAACCTCGACGCGCTCAACCGGCGGCCCGCCGAGCACTACGGCGGGCTGACGTTCTCGCAGCTCGAGCGGCAGATCGACACCTTCGCGCACGAGCTCGGCCTGGAGACGCGCTTCTTCCAGTCCAACCACGAGGGCGAGTACGTGGAGGAGATCCACAAAGCGGCCGACTACGCCGACGGGCTGCTGCTCAACCCGGGCGCGTGGACGCACTACGCGTGGTCGCTGCGCGACGCCGTCGAGGTCTCCGGCTTGCCGGCGGTGGAGGTGCACCTGTCCGACGTCGAGAACCGCGAGCCGTTCCGGCACGTGTCCGTGTTCGAGGGGATCTGCGTGGCGAAGATCAGCGGCAAGGGCGTCGACGGCTACCGTGACGCGCTCGCGGCCCTGAAGGAGACGCTGTGAGCCGCGCCGACCGCCTCGCCGATGGGCTCGAGGTCGACGCGCTGCTCGTCACCAACCTCGTCAACGTGCGCTACCTGACCGGGTTCACGGGCTCGAACGGCATGGTCGTCGTCGGGCGCGACCTCCGTCGCTTCATCACCGACTTCCGCTACACCGAGCAGGCGGCGTCCGAGGTCGAAGGATTCGATGTCGAGCTGGCGCCGCAGGACTTCAACGCCGCGGTGTCGGGCGGCTGGCCGGAGGGCTCGCTGCGGCTCGGGTTCGAGGACGACCAGGTGTCGGTCCGGCGCTACACGAGGCTGCGCGAGCTGCTGCCCGACCGCGTCGCGCTGGTCCCCGCGGGCGGGGCGGTCGAGGCGCTGCGGGCGGTCAAGGACGCGGGCGAGATCGCACGCATCCGGGCGGCCGCCGAGCTCGCCGACGCGGTCTACGTGATGCTCCGCTCGGAGGGCCTCGTCGGCCGCACCGAGCGCGAGGTCGCGCTCGCCTTGGAGAACGAGATGCGCCGCCTCGGCGCCGAAGCGCCGAGCTTCGACTCGATCGTCGCCTCGGCCGAGCGCGGCGCGCTCCCGCACGCGCAGCCCGCCGACGTCCCGATCGCGCGGGGCACGCTGGTCACGCTCGATATCGGCGCACGCCTCGACGGCTACTGCTCGGACTGCACGCGCACGTGGGCGACCGGTGACCTGCCGGACGATCTCGCCGAGGCCTACGCGCTCGTGCTCCGTGCGCAGGAGATGTCGCTGGCGGCGGTGCGACCGGGGCCGGAGGGCCGGGAGATCGACGCGGTGGCGCGCGACATCATCGAGGCGGCCGGCCACGGCGAGCACTTCGGCCACGGCCTCGGGCACGGCGTGGGGATGGAGGTCCACGAGGCGCCGCGGCTGGCGCGGACGGGCGACGAGCCACTGGTGGCCGGGAACATCGTCACCGTCGAGCCCGGCGTGTACCTCCCGGGCCGCGGAGGAGTGCGGATCGAGGATCTCACCGCGGTCACCGAGGACGGCCACGAGGTGCTCTCCGGCACCACGAAAGCGCTTGTTGTCGTCGACTAGGGCGTAGAACCCACTCAAGGCTGGCGCGCGGGGAGCCGATACCGGGCGGGATGGAACTTCGAGCCCGCACCCGCCCAATGCTGCGCCGCGCCGGCCTGCTGGCCGCGCTGACCGCGCTGCTGGTGCCCGCCGTCGCGGGCACGACTGCCAACGCCAAGACCCGTGCCCCGGTGGTCACGAGGATCACCCCCAAGCACGTGTACGTCGGCGAGACGCTGACGATCCGTGGCCACCACTTCCGCCGCGGCCTGAACAAGAACACCGTCGCGTTCAAGCGCTCCGGCTCCAAGGCCGTGTTCGTCAAGGCCGAGAAGGGCACGACCAAGATGCTCCGGGTCACGCTGCCCAAGCGCCTCGAGAAGGTGCTGAAGGTCATGAACGGCACGCCCACGCCCACGAGACTGTCGGTGCGTGTGCTGGCGGCGAAGTTCGGTAAGCGCTTCACCTCGCGCTCGAAGTCGCCGGTCGTCGGCCCGGAGAAGCCGCCGGCCCCGCCGAAGCCGGTCGCGGTCGACCCGAACGCCGACTGCGACAGCGACGGCACGCCCAACCGCCTCGACACCGACGACGACAACGACCTGCTTCCCGACACGCTCGAGAAGTCGCTGCGCCTGGACGAGTGCAACGCCGACAGCGACGGCGACGGCATCGAGGACGGCTACGAGTACCAGTCGGCGAAGGACCTCAACGACGACGAGTACCAGAACCCGAACGCGTACGCCCCGTACCCGGCCAAGAAGCCGTACCCGAACCCGCTCGACAAGACCGACGCCGACACCGATCACGACGGCGACACGCTGACGCTGATGCAGGAGTACAAGCTCTGGAAGTACTCGATCGCCCACAGCGGTGAGCCGCGCACGCTCGAGCGGCTGAGCTACTCGGCCGGCGAGCAGTACTCCAAGGGCACGCGGGCGGGCGGCACCGGCGTCCGCACGCCGAACCTGCTCGCGGACGGCTACAACAAGCAGGCAGCCTTCCTCGCCTGGACCAGCGGCCACGGGTATCGCAACGTCGCGCTTGCCAACATCGGCACCGATCTGTGGGACCCGCAGGCCGAGTGGTACGCGCCGCGTGACCCGGTCGCCGACGTGTTCGACATCCGCGACGCGAACCGCGATCACACGGTGTCCGCGGCCGAGCGGCTGTACTACAACCGCGACGGCAACGCCTACCTCGACGACTCCGAGCGCGACGAGGACGGAGACGGCCTGTCGAACTTCGACGAGACGCGCGGCTGCATGAACCGCGGTCTCTGGGACGCGCTGTACAAGGACGAGGCGCCGTATCCGCTGTCCTACTCGGGCACCGACCTCGACGACCCCGACACCGACGGTGACGGGATCCTCGACGGCGCCGACGACCAGGACCACGACGGCATCCCGAACGTCATGGAGTGCAGCCGCGCCCTCGCGGGCAACACGGGCCTCGACTCGCGCACGGCGACCACCGCGCGCGCCGGGCTGCCGTCGCAGGCCTGGGTCAACCCGTTCAACCCGTGCCTGCCGCATTTCAAGTCGCGGACGTGCCCGGTCGCGCTCGACGTGAACGACACCCCGTTCGCCCCGTTCGACGAGGCCAAGCGGAGCGCGGGCAAGTACTACTTCATCTGGAACTGATCCTCCGGAAGAAGACGATTGGTGCCGAGGCCCGCCGCATGGCGGGCCTCGGCGGTTTCTGGGAGAGTCCTGCGCGGGAACTGCAACGACCGCAGGAGGAACTCAGATGGCCGACAGCGTCTATCGCGTCACCGAGGTGATCGGCGTCAGTAGCGAGTCGTGGGAGGCAGCCGCGCGCAACGCGGTCGAGACCGCCGCGAAGACCGTCCGCGACCTCCGCGTCGCCGAGGTCGTCCGGTCGGACGTGACGATCGAGAACGGCGCGATCAGCAGCTTCCGCGTGCGGCTGGCGATCTCGTTCAAGTACGAGGGCGGCGACTGAGGTCGCGCCACCACGTCTGGGCGACGAGGTCGCGACCGAAGCTGCGGTGCGTCTCCTCCGCGGTGAGGGCGAAGCCGGCGCGCCGGTAGAGCCGGATCGCGTCCTCGAGGATGCTCTGCGTCCATAGCGTCATCGACGTGTAGCCCGCCTGCTGCGCGAACTGCACGCACTGCTCGACGAGCCGGGCGCCGACGCCCATCCCGCGCACGCCCGGCTCGACGAGGAGCAACCGCAGCTGGGCGGTCGCCTCGTCCTTGCGCGTGCAGAAGATGCAGCCGACCGGCGCCCCGTCGACGTCGGCGATCCAGGCGCGCTCTTTGCTTCTGTCGCCCTGCTCGGCGTAGTCGGCCACGATCCGCGCGACGAGCGCCTCGAAGCTCTGGTCGAAGCTGTACTCGCGCGCGTACAGCGCGCCGTGCCGCGCGACGACCCAGCCGAGCTCGCCCGCCTGCGGCTCGCGGAGGGTGACCGCACGCGGCGCGGGCTTCTCGTCCCAGGCGTGTTCGAGGGCGTGCATGGCGTCGAGCACGCGGCGCTGGTCGTCGTCGGGGAGGCGCTCGAGCAGCTCGCGGATCTCCTGCTTTGAGCGATCGTCGAGTTCCTGGAAGGCCTCGGTGCCGGACGCGGTCAGGCGGACCTCCTGCCGGCGGGCGTCGGCGGCGGACTGCCTCCGCTCGACCAGCCCTTCGGCCTCGAGCGTGGCGAGGAGCCGGCTCAGGTACCCCGCGTCGAGGTCGAGCGCCCGTTTGAGGTCGCCGGTCGCCGTGAGCGGCCGTTGCCCGAGCTCGTAGAGGACGCGGGCCTGGGGGAGCGGATGCGGCGTGCCCAGCAGCCCCGTGCCGAGCAGGTGGAGACGACGCGTGTAGAAGCGGTTGAACGCGCGGACCGAGGCGACCCGTGTCGGAGTGGTCGTTGCCATCGTCAAGGAATCTACTGCGGCTGTCAATTGTGCCGTTCGACGTACGCTTGGGCGACCTTGTCCTTCGAGTCAGGCAAGCCCGCGCTGCGCGCGTCCGACGCCGATCGCGAGGCCGCGGTCGAGAAGCTGCGTGCGGCGGCGCTCGATGGGCGGCTCGACAACGACGAGCTCGAGCACCGGCTCGCCGCCGCCTACTCCGCGCGCACGTACGCCGAGCTCTCCGAGCTCACCGCCGACATCACGCCCCCGCTGGTGTTCATCCGGCCGGGCTCGCGCGTGAACACCCTGTCGGTCGTCTCCCTCGTCGCGGGCTTCCTGTGGCTCGGCTGGCTCGGCTCGCTCGCCGCCATCGTCACCGGCCACATCGCGCTCGGGCAGATCCGCCGCGCCGCCGGCACGGAGACCGGCCGCGCCGCCGCCCTCGTCGGCCTCTGCCTCGGCTACTGCGGCCTCGCCGCGCTGCTGTTCGTGCTCACTTTCGGCGTCTTCTGACACAAACACGCGTAGAGCCGTCACACGATCCCCGCCATCGTCGGGGGCATGTCGCCGCCCCACCCGATCGAGTGTGAAGTTGTTCAGCCTGAGCCTGAACAACTTCACGATCGACGCGTCGCCGCGCTCGCGGCGGACCAGTGGGGTGTCGTCTCGGTCGCGGATCTGCGCCGCTGCGGGCTCTCCTACAACGCGATCTGGACGCGGGTTCGCGCCGGCCGCCTCCACCTGCTCTACCGCGGCGTCTACGCCGTCGGTCACACCAACGTCAGCCTCGAGGGCCGCTTTCTCGCCGCGGTGAAGGCCTGCCCGCCGGGCACGGTCCTCAGCCACTACTCGGCCGCTGCGCTGTACGGCATCGTCGAATGGGATGACCGCTTCCCCGAGGTGACGGCCGAGTGCGGCGCGAGACACCCGGGCATCCGCGTCCACCGCTCCTCGACGCTGCGCGGGGACACGACCCGCGTCCGCGGCGTCCCGGTCACCACCGTGGCGCGCACACTCGTCGACCTCGCCTCAGTGCTGCCGTACAAGCCGCTCCGGCGCGCGGTCCGCGAAGCCATGGCAAAGCGACTCGTCGCGCCGGGGCAGATCGTGGCCGCGATGCAGCCGAACCGCCGCGGCACGGCCAACCTCAGACGCATCCTCGCCAGCGGCTACACGCCGACGCGCAGCGAGCTCGAGGACGCGGTGCTCGACCTGATCGTCCGCGGCGGACTCGTCGTGCCCGAAGTCAACCGCCCGCTGAACATCAACGGCCGCCTGGTGATCCCCGACTTCCGCTGGCCCGAGCAGCGGCTCGTGATCGAGGCGGACGGCGCCGAGTGGCACGACTTCCGCCTCGCCCGCGAGGACGACGCCGACCGTCACGCGATCCTCGAGGCCCACGGCGAGCGCGTGGTGCGCGTCACGTGGGACCAGGCGGTCCGCCGGCAAAAGCAGACCCTCGCCCGCCTCGAGGCCGCCGGCGCTCCTAAACTCCACGGCCAGTGATCAGCACCAACCAGTTCAAGAACGGCAATCACATCGATGTCGAGGGGACTGTCTTCAAGATCCTCGAGTTCCAGCACGTCAAGCCCGGCAAGGGCGGCGCGTTCGTGCGCACCAAGCTGCGCCGCGCGTCCGACGGCGCGGTGATCGATCGCACATTCCGCGCGGGGGAGAAGTTCCGGCCGGTCAGAACCGAGGCCCGGAAGATGCAGTACCTCTACGCGGACGGGACCGACGCGCACTTCATGGACGAAGGCTCCTACGAGCAGATCGCGATCCCGGAGCCGAGCCTGGCGGACACCCTGAAGTGGGTCAAGCCGAGCGAGACCGTCGACCTGCTGTTCATCGACAACGAGCCGTCCGACATCCAGCTGGCGGCGTCGGTCGAGCTCGAGGTCACGCACACCGAGCCCGGGGTGAAGGGCGACACCGCGTCCGGCGGCGGCAACAAGCCGGCCACGCTCGAGACCGGGGCGACCGTGAACGTGCCGCTGTTCGTGAACATCGGCGACAAGATCAAGGTCGACACGCGCTCCGGCTCGTACATGTCCCGCGCGTGAAACGTTCCAACCAGCGTCGGGCCGCCGTCTTCGCCCTCTACCAGCACGATCTCACCGGCCGCGCGCTCGATGACGTCTTCGAGCGTGACGCACCACCTTTCACCCGCGCACTCGCGCACGCGACGGCCGACTACGCGCCCGAGCTCGACGAGCACATCTCCGAGCACGCCAAGGGCTGGTCGATCGACCGCATCGCGCCGCTCGAACGCGCCATCCTGCGGACCGCGCTGCTGGAGATGCTCCACCCCGACCTTGTAGAGGGCGACCAGCCGATCCCGCCGGAAGGCGCGATCGACGAGGCGGTGGAGACCGCGAAGGCGTTCTGCGGCGCCGACGCGCCCGGCTTCGTGAACGGCATCCTCGGAGCGGTGCTCCGCGCCGTGCGCGAGAATGGCGGAGCGCATGCCGCCTGAAGCCCTCGACCGGATCGTCGACCGCCTGGAGCTTGCCGCGGCGGAACTGCGCTCCGGGGATCTCGATCCCGAGCGCGCGGCCGCGCTGGTCGACGAGTGCGCCCGGCTCGCCGCCGAGGCCGGCGCCGCGTTGGACCGCGAGGTCCGCGCCGTCGACGCCCCCGGCCCCGCCGGTCAGCTCGCCCTCGACCAGTGAGCTACCCCGACCACCTGCGCACGCAGGTCGAGGAGTACCTGGCGCAGCTGAAGTTCGCGGAGGAGGCCGGGCTCGAAGGCCTGGAGGAGGCGATGCGGTACAGCCTGCTGGCCGGCGGCAAGCGCATCCGTCCCGTGCTTGCGCTCGCCACGGCCTGTGCGCTGGACGAAGAGCCGGCGAGCGTCCTGCCGCTCGCCGCCGCCCTCGAGCTCATCCACACGTACAGCCTCATCCACGACGACCTGCCGGCGATGGACGACGACGACCTGCGTCGCGGACGGCCGACCTGCCACGTCAAGTACGGCGAGGCGGTCGCGATCCTTGCCGGTGACGGCCTCTATGCCGAGGCGTTCCGCCACCTGCTGCACGAGCAGCAGGCCGAGCCGAAACAGCTGCTCGAAGCCGCCGCCGAGCTCGCGGCGGCGACCGGAGTGAACGGCATGGTCGGCGGGCAGTACATCGACGTCCGCGGGCTCGTCCCCGGCGGCGAGGTGACGCTGCGCCGGCTCCACGAGCTGAAGACCGGCCGGCTGATCGCCGCGTCCGTCGAATGCGTGCTGCTCCTCACAAGGGACGCGACGGCCTCCACTAGACTGCCTGGATTCCGTGCCTTCGCGGCTGAGCTGGGAGTGCTGTTCCAGATCGTCGACGACATCCTCGACGTGACGGGAACCGAGGACTCCCTAGGGAAGCCGCAGGGCAGCGATGAGCGCCATGGGAAGCTGACGTACGTGAGCCAATACGGGGTTGACGGTGCGCGCCAGATGGCCGCGGACTCCCACCGCAACGCCAGGGAAGCGTTGTCTCGGGTGGGCGGCGCGGCGGAGCTCGAGCACATCACGGACTTCATCTACACCCGCTCTTCATGACCACACGCCTCCTCGACAGCATCGACCGTCCCCAGGACCTGCACGGGCTGTCCGAGGACGAGCTGCAGCAGGTCGCGCAGGAGGTCCGCGAGCTCCTGATCGACACCGTGGGGGAGATCGGCGGGCACTTCGGCGCCAACTTGGGGGCGTGCGAGATCGCCGTGGCGGTGCACTCGCTCCTTGACTCGCCGCGCGACAAGGTCGTGTGGGACGTCGGCCACCAGGCGTATCCGCACAAGGTCCTGACGGGCCGCCGCGACCAGCTCCAGACGATCCGCAAGTACGACGGCCTGGCGCCGTTCTGCTCGATCCAGGAGTCCGAGCACGACATCATGGGCGCCGGCCACGCCTCGACGGCAATCGGCTACGCCGTCGGCCTCAAGGAGGCCATGCGCCACGGCGACGTCGAGGACCACAAGGTCGTCGCCGTCGTCGGCGACGGCGCGATGACCGGCGGCGTCGCGTTCGAGGCCGTCCACCAGGCGGGCGGGCTCGGCACCCCGATCGTGGTGATCCTCAACGACAACGGAATGTCGATCGCGCCCAACGTCGGCGCCCTGTCGCGCTACTTCAACCGCGTCCGGCTCGACCCGGGCCTGTGGAAGGCGCGCGAGGGCGTGGAGGAGAAGCTCACGCGGCTGCCGGGCGGCATCGGCGCGGCGTTCGAGCGCCTCGGCCCGCAGGTCAAGGAGTCCGTCAAGGCGCTGTGGCAGCCGGGACTCTGGTGGGAGGAGCTCGACTGGGCCTACATGGGCGTGATCGACGGCCACGACGTGCGTGCGCTCCGCAAGGCGCTGCGCTCAGCGTTCGAGGCCGAGCGGCCGGTCGTCATCCACGTCGCCACGGTCAAGGGCAAGGGCTTCGCGCCGGCCGAGGAGGGCGGCCTGGAAGGCATGGAGAAGTGGCATGCCGCCAAGCCGAACTCGATCGCCGACGGCCGTCCGGCGCCGAGCAAGCCGAAGACGGGAGCCGCCGCGCCGCCGCAGTACACGCAGGTGTTCGGCGAGGCGATGGTGCGCGAGTGCAAGCGCGACAAGCGCGTCGTCGGCATCACCGCGGCGATGAACTCCGGCACCGGGCTCTCGATCCTGCAGAAGGCGATGCCCGACCGCTACTTCGACGTCGGCATCGCGGAGCAGCAGGCGATCCTGTTCGCGGCCGGCCTCGCGCTCCAGGGCATGCGCCCGGTGGCCGCCATCTACTCGACCTTCCTGCAGCGCGCGTTCGACCAGATCGTCCACGACGTCTGCCTGCAGAACCTGCCGGTGACGTTCGCGATGGACCGCGCCGGCCTCGTCGGCGACGACGGCCCGACCCACCACGGCGCGTTCGACATCGCCTACCTGCGGCCGCTGCCCAACATCACGCTGATGGCGCCGCGCGATGAGGCGATGCTCACCCACATGCTCCACACCGCGCTGCAGATCGACGGTCCGTCCGCGATCCGCTACCCGCGCGGGGAGGCGGTCGGTGTCGAGATCCCGTCGCAGCCACAGGTGATCGACGTGGGCACCGGCGAGATCCTCCGCGAGGGAGAGCGGGTCGCGATCGTCGGCTACGGCAGCGGTGTGCAGAAGGCGCTCGGCGCCGCCGACCTGCTGGCCGGTCACGACCTCGAGGTCACCGTCGCCGACGCGCGCTTCGCCAAGCCGCTCGACGCCGGGCTGCTCGCTCAGCTCGCCGCCGAGCACGACCTCGTCGTCACCGTCGAGGAGGGCGTGCTGATGGGCGGGTTCGGCAGCGCCGTGTGGGAGTCGCTCTCCGACGGCGGTGCTGCGCCGCGGATCCTGCGCGTCGGGCTGCCCGACCGCTACGTGACCCACGGCGCGCCGAAGCTCCTCCACGAGGAGGTCGGCTATACCGCCGAGCGGATCGCCGAGCGCATCGAGGCAGCCGTGGCCGACCGCCGCGGCTCGCTCGTCTAGATGATTGATTCCACGACCCATGCGGGCACGCGGGCCGCGGAATCAATCATCTAGGCCCGGCGCGTCCAGCGAGTCCCGAGGCTGAGCGCGAGTTCGCTTGCCGCAGCTGTCGCCAGGAGCCCGCCCGCGGCCCGCTCACCGCCACCGGCCAGCGCCACGCTCACGGCCATCAGGCCGATCGCGACGACGAAGTCGGACGTCATGTGGGCCGATATCGGGAGGCCCTCGGTGAGGCCGAGGCCGACGAGGATCGCGCCGGCGGTCATGCTTGCCAGCAGGCCCGCGGAGCCGAAGCCCAGCAGTAGTGGGGCGGCGATCAGGCCGAGCCCGGTGACGAGCTCGACCGCGCCGTGTTCAGGGAGTGAGAGTCGGCGCAACATCACACGGACATCGTCACTCTCCGGGCCGAAACGCACTGTGCGTTCGGTCACCGTCGCGCCTTCGTTACCGTTTTGCGCCGTGCCCCGGGTCCGCCTCGACAGCCTGCTGGCGGACCGTGGGCTCTTCACCTCACGTTCGCGGGCCGCTGCGGCGGTGCTCGCCGGCCAGGTGCACATCGGTGCCGGGCGCGCCCGAGCGTCCAAGCCGGGACAACTTGTGGAGCACGACATCGAGCTCAGCATCGACACTCCGGCCCAGTTCGTCTCGCGCGGCGGCATCAAGCTCGCGAATGCGCTTGATGCGTTGGGGATCGATGTGGGGGGCCGCCAGGCGCTCGACGTCGGCGCCTCGACGGGCGGGTTCACCGACTGCCTGCTGCAGCGGGGCGCCGCGCACGTGATCGCGCTCGACGTCGCCTACGGCGAGCTCGACTGGCGGCTGCGCAACGACCAGCGCGTGACCGTGATCGAGCGCTGCAACGCGCGCTCGGTCCACGCCGACCAGCTCCCGTACGCACCCGACCTGATCGTGATCGACGTGTCGTTCATCTCTTTGCGGAAGGTCCTTCCCGCCGTGCTCGGCGTCGCCGCGCCGCGGTACGACTGCCTGGCGATGGTCAAGCCGCAGTTCGAGGTGGGGCGGGACTGCGTCGGCAAGGGCGGCGTGGTGCGCGACGTCGAGCTCCGCCGCGAGGCGATCGCGGCGGTCGCCGCCGGCGTGTCGGTTCAGGGGTTCGCACCGTCCGGTCTTCCCGGCCCGGCCGGCAACCGCGAGACGTTCGTGTGGTTCGCCGAGGAGGGCCGCGAGGGTGCGCTGACCGACGTCGTGGGAGCGCTGGAGGGCGTCGACGCATGAAGGCTGCCTCTGTGTTCACCCACCGCCGCGTGGCCGACACCGCGGTGGCGCTGCGCGAGCTGATCGCCGCCGCCCGCCGCGCGGGCGTCGTGCTCCGGTTCACCGAGGACGAGACGGCCAAGCACTCGCTCCGGCCGGCCGACGGGATCGATCTCGACTCGCAGGCGGTCGACGACGTCGACCTGTGCATCGTCATGGGCGGCGACGGCACGATCCTCACGGCGCTGCGCCACTACGCGGGCGCGGACGTACCGGTGTTCGCCGTCAACTTCGGCGAGGTCGGGTTCCTCGCGACCGTCGACCCGGACGGGCTCGCCGAGCACTTCGACCGCGCGTTCGCGGGCGAGTTCGAGACGATCGGGCTGCCGGCGATCGCCGTCGGGCGGCCCGAGGGCAACTGGATCGCGATGAACGACGTCAGCGTCCACCGCAAGCCGGGGCACCGCGTCGCCGACCTCGCGTACGGGCTCGCCGGGGAGGAGATCGGGCGCGTGCGCTGCGACGGCCTGGTCGTGGCAACTCCCCAGGGGTCGACCGGCTACAACCTCGCCAACGGCGGCCCGGTGATGGCGTGGGGAGTGGAGGGCTACGTCGTCTCGTTCGTGGCGCCGCACTCGCTGACCGCGCGGGCGCTGGTCGTGGCCCCGGGGGACATCCTCACGATCAATAACGCGTCGCGCGAGGAGCCGGTCGAGGTGCACGTCGACGGCCGGCCGACGTGCGAGCTCCCGCCCGGCGAGGACGTTCATGTCGAGTTCGTGCGCAGCCACGGCACGCTCGCGCAGCTGCCGGGGGCGAGCTTCTACCACCGCCTGCGCGAGCGTTTCGGACGACTCGCGCGCTAGGCCCGGATCCACCGATCCCGGCGGCGCGTCGCCACCGGATGCATTCGCCATAGCCGATCGGCGGCGACCCAGGTGGGGCCTACCACATGGATGCGCGGCCGATCGACTCTGACTCGGCCTCCGGCGCCGACACATCCACCGGTCATCGGTGGATCCGGGCCAACTGCAAATTCTCTGCGGAGAACCCGGGGGTCCGTCGGGGGCCGCTGATAGACCCTCCGGCGTGCTGCACGAACTGCGCGTCGAGAACCTTCTGCTGATCGAGCGGGCCGAGCTCGGGCTCGGCCCAGGGCTGAACGTGCTGACGGGGGAGACCGGCGCCGGCAAGACCGTGCTCGCTCATGCGCTCGACCTGCTGCTCGGCGGCAAGCCACGGCCCGGGATCGTGCGGCCCGGTGCGTCGGAGGCGTACGTCGAGGGCGTGTTCGGCCTGCCGGCCGCCCTGCGCGACACGCTTGGCGACCGATTGCCCGAGGACGCCGACGAGCTCGTGCTGGCGCGGCGCGTGAGCGGCGAGGGTCGCACGCGCGCCTACGTCGGGGGCCGCAGCGCCACGGCGGGCGACCTGGCGGAGCTCGGCGGCGCGCTGCTGTCGTTCTACGGGCAGCACGAGCACCGCCGGCTCACGCTGGCGTCGGCGCAGCTGGAGATCCTCGACGGCTTCTGCGGCGCCGAGCAGGCCGAGCGCCGGGCGGCGTTCGCCGCCGCGTACGCCCGCGAGCGGTCATTGCGCGAGGCGCTCGAGGAGCTGCGCGAGCGCGCCGGCGCGCGCGACCGCGAGATCGACCTGTTGGAGTGGGAGCTCGAGGAGATCGAGCGCGCGGGCCCTGATGAGGCGGAGGAGGACTCGCTGCGCGGCGAGCGTGAGCGGCTGCGCCACCTCGAGGCGCTGCAGGCCGCGGCGGCGGGCGGCACCGCCGCCCTGGGCGAGGAGACCACGTCCGCGTTGTCGGGCGCCGCCCATGCGCTGGAGGCCGTCCGCGGCGTCGACCCAGCGCTCGACGCGCTGGCCGATCGCGCGTCCGCGCTCGTCGTCGAGGCGGATGACCTGGCGAGCGAGCTGCGTCGCTACGGCGAGTCGATCGAGGCGCCATCCGGCCGGCTCGACGAGTTGGAGGAGCGCCTCGCGCTGCTCGACCGGCTGAAGCGCAAGCACGGTGGCACGATCGCGGCGGTGCTGGCGCACGCCGGGGAGTGCCGTCGCCGGCGCGACGAGCTGGCGGGCGCCGAGGAGGCGCTGGAGGCGGGCGAGGCGGAGCTGTCCGAGGCCCGCGCGGAGCTTGCCGCTCGGGCCGAGGCCCTGCGCGCCGCCCGGCTCGAGGCGGCGGATGCGCTGGCGGGCGCGGTCGTGGCTCGGCTCGAAGGGCTGGCGATGGAGGGCGCGACGTTCGAGGCCCGCGTCACTCCGCGCGCGGGCTATGGGCCGAGCGGCGGCGACGAGGTCGAGTTCCTGATCGCGCCCAACCCCGGCGTCCCCGCCGGCCCGCTGCGCGAGACCGCGTCCGGCGGCGAGCTCTCGCGCGTGATGCTGGCGCTGATGGGCGTCGCGGCCGAGGCCGGTCCGCCGACGCTGGTGTTCGACGAGGTCGACGCCGGGATCGGCGGCCAGACCGCCCGGGCGGTCGGCGACCAACTCCGCGAGCTGGCATCCGGCCGCCAGATCATCTGCATCACCCACCTGCCGCAGATCGCCTCGATGGCCGACCGCCACTTCACGATCGTCAAGGACACGACGACCGACACCGCGCGCACGACCGTCACGCGGCTGGAGCGAGGCGACCTCGTGGGCGAGCTCGTCCGGATGCTCGGCGCCGAGGACGGCGACGCCGCCGCCCGCCGCCACGCGCGCGAGCTGTTGAAGGCCGCGTAACCGCGGAGATCTCGGCGTGGCCGCGGCATGCACGGCAACGGCTGGGTAGGGCGGCGGTTCGGTCGAGTGTGAAGTTCTTCAGCCTTGGCCGGAACAACTTCACACTCGACGAGATCTCGCTGCCCCACCCTGAGCGATCCGGGCTCGTTTTGGCCGAGAGCGCGGGATCGACGAGGTGACCGGGCCGGTCCCGCCGCTTCGCGCTCTAGACTGGCCCGGCAGGAGGATTTCGAATGCCTGAGTCTCGACCCCGCACCCGTTTCATCTTCGTCACCGGCGGGGTTGTCTCCTCGCTCGGCAAGGGCATCGCGGCCGCCTCGATCGGCCGCCTGCTCGTCTCGCGCGGCCTCAAGGTCGCCCTGCAGAAGTTCGATCCGTACATCAACATCGACCCCGGCACGATGTCGCCGTTCCAGCACGGCGAGGTGTTCGTGACCGAGGACGGCGCGGAGACCGATCTCGACCTCGGTCACTACGAGCGGTTCACCGACGCGAACACCTCGCGCGGCAGCAACGTCACCGCCGGCGCCATCTACAACAGCGTCATCCGTAAGGAGCGTCGCGGCGACTATCTCGGCGGCACGGTCCAGGTCGTGCCGCACATCACCGACGAGATCAAGCACCGCATCAAGCTGATCGCCGAGAGCCAGGACGTCGATGTGGTGATCACCGAGATCGGCGGCACGGTGGGCGACATCGAGTCGCTGCCGTTCCTGGAGGCGATCCGGCAGTTCCCCGTCGATGTCGGCCGCCGCCGCTGCATGTTCATCCACCTCACGCTGGTGCCGTACATCGGCCACGCGGGCGAGTTGAAGACGAAGCCGACGCAGCACTCGGTCAACGAGTTGCGGCGCATCGGTATCCAGCCCGACATGGTGGTCTGCCGCTCCGAGGGCGGCCTCCCGCACGACGTGCGCAAGAAGATCGCGCTGTTCGCCTCGCTCCCCGAGGAGGCGATCGTGTCAGCGCGCGACGTCGACAACATCTACAAGGTCCCGCTCTACCTCCACGCCGAGGGCATCGACGACTTCGTGCTCGAGCACTTCGGTATGGAGGAAGCGCACCCGCCCGACCTGGGCGACTGGGAGCGCTTGATGCGCAGCGCGACCGAGGCGGCCGGCGAGGCGCCGGTCCGGATCGCGCTCGTCGGCAAGTACGTCAAGCTCGAGGACGCCTACCTTTCCGTGGCCGAGGCGCTCCGGCACGCCGGGTTCATGCACGGCTGCCCGATCGAGATCGACTGGGTCGACTCGGAGACGCTCGACGATGGGGAGGTCCGCGCGCGCGTCGCCCAGGCGGACGGCATCCTGATCCCCGGCGGTTTCGGCGTTCGCGGGATCGAGGGCAAGATCACCGCGTCGCGGATCGCGCGCGAGCAGAAGATCCCGTTCCTGGGCATCTGCCTCGGCATGCAGATGGCCGTCGCCGACTTCGCGCGCCACGTCGTCGACATGGACGGCGCGAACTCGACCGAGTTCGACCCTGAGACCCCGTTCCCGGTCATCGACCTTCTGCCCGAGCAGAAGGAGGTCGCGGACATGGGCGGCACGATGCGCCTGGGCGCCGACCCGATCAAGCTCCACGAGGACACGAAGGCGCGCGAGTTGTACGGCGAGGCGGTCATCTATGAGCGCCACCGCCACCGCTATGAGGTGAACAACTCCCTGCGCAAGCGGCTCGAGGCGGGCGGGTTGGTGATCTCCGGCACGTCGCCGGACGAGCGCCTGGTCGAGATCATCGAGATCCACGACCACCCGTTCTTCGTGGCGTCCCAGTTCCACCCGGAGTTCAAGTCCCGGCCCCAGCGGCCGGCGCCGCTGTTCCGGGAGTTCGTCGACGCCGCGCTGAGCCGCGCGCGCGAGCGGCGCCCGCAGGAGATCGGCGCGCAGCAGCCGGCCCACAGCACGTGAGGCCCGCGTCCGAGGCCGAGAAGGCCCGGCTCGCGGAGCTGTTCGCCGACCTCTGTCGCATCCCGAGCCCGTCCGGGCACGAGCAGGAGTGCTCGGTCCGCGTGCTTGCCGAGCTGCAGGCGATCGGGGTGAGCGCGGCGGCCGACGAGACCGGCAACCTGCTCGCTCACATCGCCGGCCGCGACGAGCGGTCGGTGCTCCTCTGCGCGCACATGGACACCGTCGAGGCGGCCGCGCCGATCGAGCCGGTGCTGGTCGACGGCGGCTGGGAGAACGCCAACGAAGCGATTCTCGGCGCCGACAACAAGGCCGCGCTCGCGGTCATGCTGGCGGTCGCCCGCCGGGCGACCATCGAAGGCTCGCCGGTCGGCATCGAGCTGCTGTTCACCGTCTCGGAGGAGGACTCGCTGGCCGGCGCCAAGGCGTTCGACGCCACGCGGCTGCGCTCGCGCTTCGGGTACGTGTTCGACCATGCGACCCCGATCGGCGAGGTGATCACCGCGTCGCCGACCGCCTACCGCGTCGACGCCGATTTCCACGGCAAGGCCGCCCACGCGGGCATCCGGCCGGAGGACGGCCGCAGCGCCGTGCTCGCCGCCGCGCGCGCGATCGCCGAGATGCCGCTCGGCCGGATCGACGCGGAGACGACCGCCAACGTCGGCTCGGTGCACGGCGGCGTCGGGACCACCAACGTGGTGCCGGACCGCTGCCGCCTCGCCGCCGAGTGCCGCTCGCTGGACCTGGCGCGCGCCGAGACCGTCGTCTCGGGGATCATCGACGCCCTGTACGACGGCGCCTCCTCGTCGGAATGCGATGTCGACGTCGTGTCCGAGAAGACGTTCGCCGGCTACAAGGTGCGGTCGAGCGCGCCGGAGCTGGTCGCCGCCGAGGCGGCGCTGCGCGCCTGCGGCTACGAGCCTTCCCGGATCGCCAGCGGTGGCGGGTCCGACGCCAACGCGCTGCAGGCGTCCGGCTTCCCGTGCATCTGCCTCGCGAACGGCACGGAGCGCGCCCACGAGCCGACCGAGCGCGTGTCGGTCGTGGCGCTCGAGGGGATGCTCGACGTCGCGCTCGTGCTGCTGGACGAGGCGGCTGCCGCATGAGCAGCCGCTTCGAGAAGACCGGCTCCGAGACCGTCTTCGAGGGCGGCTTCTTCACGGTCCGCAGGGACGCGTTCCGTCACGAGGACGGGGAGGAGGTCTCGCGCGACATCGTCAGCCACCCCGGTGCCGTCGGCGTCGTGGTGCTCGACGGCCAGGACCTGTGGTTCGTCCGCCAGCCGCGCGAGGTGCTCGGCAGCCCCGACTTCCTCGAGATCCCCGCCGGCAAGCTCGACGAGGAGGGCGAGTCACCGCTCGACACCGGCAAGCGCGAGCTGGCCGAGGAGATCGGCAAGCGCGCCGAGCACTGGGAGTCGCTCGGCTCGTTCTACACGTCGCCGGGGTTCACCGACGAGCAGGTCTACCTGTTCCTCGCCACCGGGATCTCGGACGTCGACGAGCGCCCGCAGGTCGAGCACGACGAGCGGATCGACGTCGAGGTCCGCCCAGTGGCGGACCTCGACCAGATCCTCGCCGAGACGCAGGACTCCAAGACGCTGATCGCGCTCTACCGGCTGCGCGACCGGCTGCGCTGACTCACTCGCAGATCGCGACGAAGGGCACGCCGATGTCGGTGACCTTCTTCGTGTTCTCGTCGAGGATGAACTGCTCCTTGATGTTCGCCGTCTTCGGGATGTCGACGAAGATCAACCCGAGGTCGTGCCGGACCTTGCGTTTGGGGAACTTCGACTTGACCTTGGCGAGCGAGTCACTAATACCCACGCCGCGGGCCTTGGCGCCACCGCGGATCGCGATGTCCGTGAGCTTGTGCGGCACGCTCTTGGTGAAGTCGGCGATGCCCTTCAGCGGCGACCGGAGCTTCGCGAACGGCGAAGCGTTCGGGCCGGCTGCGTCGCAGTTGCCCTTGTGCAGCTTGCCGACGAGGTGCTTGTCCCGCAGCTGCTGGAACGTCATCCCGAGCTTGACCTGACCGACGCCTGCGGGCGTGATCTTCTTAGGAGCCGCCGCCGTTGCCGCCGACGGGCCGAGCGCGATCGCGGCCACGCCCGCGATCGCAGCGATTGTGCGTCTCATGTGCCGACACTACTAGTCGCAGAACGCGATGTCTGGCACCGCGATGATGCTGATCTTGTGCGTGTCGGTCGGGGCCGCGAACGAGATGCGGCCGCCGCCGCTCTTGGGCACGACCACCGTCGTCACCCCGAAGGCACTCTCCGTGTTGTGGTGCACGTGGGCCTTCGGGAACTGGTGCCTGATGTCCGCGATCGTGTCGCCTACCTTCACACCGCGAGCCCGCGCTCCGCGGGTGACCGAGATGTTCGTGGCGACCCGCGGCGCGGTGCTCGAGAAATCGACCGACCCGCGCAGCGGTGAGCGCAGGCGCGCGAAGCGCGAGCCGGGGACGAGCGGGCAGCCGCGGTGCAGCTTGCCGATCAGATGCTGCGCGCGCAGGTCGCTGAAGGTCATGCCGAGTTTGACCTGACCGACGCCCGCGGGCGTGATCTTCTTCGGGGCGGCCGCCACGGCGGCCGCGGGGCCGAGGACGAGCACGACGATGGCGGCGGCGACGGGTGCGCGTCTCATGGTGCCGACACTAACGCCAGCGCGAAGCCGTCGTAACCCTTCACGCCGACGGTCTGGATCGCGGTCGCGCGCAGCCGCGGCTCGGACGCGACCGCAGCGAAGAACGCGCGGACGCCGGCCACGCTCGGGTCGGTCGACAAGGGGTCGGCGACGGCGCCGTCGCGGACCACGTTGTCGGCGACGATCAGCGTGCCGGGCCGCGAGAGCCGCAGCGCCCACTCGAGGTACAGCGCGTTGCTGCGCTTGTCGGCGTCGATGAAGATCAGGTCGAACGGCCCGGAGAGGGTCGGGAGGGTCTCCAACGCGGGGCCCTCGATCACCTCGGCCACCTCACCGAGGTTCGCGCGCGCCGCCGCGGCGTGGTGCGGGTCGGCCTCCAGAGTCACGAGGCGACCGCCAGGCGGGAGCGCTCGTGCGAGCCAGAGCGTCGAGTAGCCAGCGAGCGTCCCGATCTCGAGGATCGCCCGCGCGCCCGCGAGCCGCGCGAGCAGTTCGAGCAGCGCACCCTGCGGTGCCGAGACCTCGGCGCGCGGCAGATCCCGGTGCTCGACCGCGGGATCGTCGCCGAGCAGCGTGTCGGCGATGTAGCGGTCGACGTCGACCCACGTCTGACAGGCACGTTGCACGGGGCAGGCGCCCCCTTCGCGGCGGCGAATTGAGTTCCTCCATGGCGATCGCCGCGCCCGCGCAACCCTATGAGCACCTGGTGCTCGACTTCCTCGCCTACCTCGAGTTCGAGCGCGGGCTGTCGCGCAACACGCTCGAGGCCTATCGCTCGGACCTGATGCAGTTCGGCGCGTTCCTGTGCAAGACCGGCGCCGATGCGCTGACGGCACGCCACGGCGATCTCGCCGACTTCGTCTCCGACCTCGCGGCCGGGGGAGAGGACCGCCCGGCGGTCTCGCCCGCGACGCTGCAGCGCAAGGTCGCGTGCCTGCGCTCGTTCTACCGCCACCTGCGCCGCCAGGACCTGATCACCGACGATCCGACCGTCTACTTGCGCGCGCCCAAGCAGAGCCGCCGGCTCCCGCAGGTGCTCTCGCGCGACGAGGTCGGGCGCCTGCTCGAGGCGCCGCGCGGCACCGAGCCGCCCGCGCTGCGCGACCGCGCCCTGCTCGAGCTGATGTACGCGTGCGGGCTCCGGGCGTCCGAGGCGATCGGGCTCGAGATCGCCGACGTCGACCTCGACACCGGCATCCTGCGAGCGCGCGGCAAGGGGTCCAAGGAGCGGCTGGTCCCGATCGGATCGACGGCCTCGCGCGCGGTCGTCGCCTACCTGGGCCGCGGCCGGCCGCGGCTGGCCGGCGATCGGATGGAGCCGGCGCTATTCCTCAACCACCGCGGCGGCCGGCTCACCCGCCAGGGCCTCTACAAGATCGTCCAGCGCCACGCACGCACGGCCGGGCTCGACGGCAAGATGAGCCCGCACACGCTCCGCCACACGTTCGCGACCCACCTGCTTGCCGGTGGCTGCGACCTCCGCTCGCTGCAGGAGATGCTCGGCCACGCCGACATCGCGACGACGCAGGTCTACACGCACCTGTCAGCCGAGCGGCTGAAGGACGTCTACTTCGACGCCCACCCGCGCGCCAAGGCGTCGTAGTCGAGCCCTTCCTCGGCGCGCTCGATCAGCGCGCCGAGCATGTCGAGCACCTCACGGTGGGGAGCCTCGAACCCGCCGAGGCGATGGACTTCGATGCCGAGGAACACGTGCGAGACCAACGTGGCCGCGACCTGCGGGGTGATCGGCAGCTCCACGCCGACGTCCTCGATCCAGGTGGCGAACACCGACTCGAGCAGCTCATGCCAGCCGCGCACCGCGTCGCGCCAGCCTGCGGCGATCTCGGGATCGGTCAACCCCGCCGCCCAGAGCTCCCACAGCACGCGCACGTAGCCTGAGTTGAGGTCCTCGTCGAGGAAGTCGCTCGCCAGCCGCCACTTCTCCGACAGCGGACCGGGCGCCGCGTAGAGCGCGTTCTGCCGCGCGAGCAGCGCCTCGTTCTCGCGGTGCAGGACCGCGATCAGCAGGCCCTGGCGGCCGCCGAAGTGATAGTGGACCTGGGAGAGGTTGACGCCCGCCTCCTCCGCCACCGCCCGCGTGCTCGTGCCGGCGTGGCCGTGCGTGACGAGGACCTCCCGCGCCGCTTCGATGATCCGGTCACGCGTCGCCGCGCCCTTGATGGCCCGACCGTCGGTCCCGGCGGCACTTGACATGGCTGGAGTGTACCGTATTATTTGGTCGGTCGAACGACCAACTTCTCTCGGAAGGAGCCCCTGTATGCCCCTCATCAACGTCCGTCTCATCGAAGGTGTTTTCGACGATGACGAGAAGGCGCAGATGATCGAGAAGCTCACCGACACGATGGTCGACATCGAGGGTGAGAACATGCGCGGCGTGACCTGGGTCGTGATCGACGAGGTCAAGAGCGGTGATTGGGGCCTCGGCGGCCAGGCCCTGACGACCGACGCCGTGAAGTCCCTCAAGGCCGGCGTGGCGGCCTGACGTGATCACCGCGGACGTCATCGACTCGTCGCGCGCTCTGCTGCCTGAGCGCAGCGGCTTCGCCGACGTCGATGGCGTCCGCATCGCGTACGACGTCTTCGGCCAGGGCGACGAGACGATCCTGCTGCTACCTCCGTGGGCCATCGTCCACTCGCGCTTCTGGAAGGCGCAGATCCCGTACCTGGCCCGCCACTTCCGCGTCGTGGCGTTCGACCCGCGCGGCAACGGCCACTCGGATCGCCCGCAGGCCCCGGACCTATACGGGCCGCGCATGCTCGAGCGCGACGCCGTCGCGGTCCTCGATGCCGCCGGCGTCGACCACTGCGCGATGGTCGTGCACTGCGGCTCCGCGGCCGCCGGGCTGCTGCTCTGCACGAACCACCGCCATCGCTTCCGCGGCGCGATCTTCATGTCGCCCGCGCTGCCGCTCACGCCGCCGGTGCCCGCCCGCGTCGGTCACTCGTTCGACGCCGACGTGGAGTCCTACGACGGCTGGGCGAAGGCCAACCGGCACCACTGGACGCGCGACTACCGCGACTACGCCGAGTTCTTCATGGCCGAGGTCTTCAGCGAGCCGCACTCGACGAAGCAGATCGAGGACTCGGTCAACTGGGCGCTGGAGACCGACGGCGAGACGCTCATCCACACGATCGACGGCCCGGGCGTGCCCGACGACGAGATCTTCGCGATGCTCGAGCGCATCGACCTGCCTCTGCTTGTCGTGCAGGGCGACGAGGACCGCCTCGTGCCGGATGACCGCTCGGAGGAGTTCGCGCGGCTCACCGGCGCCGAGCTCGTCACCTATGAGGGCGTCGGCCACCTTCCCAACGCCCGTCATCCCGTCCGCTTCAACCACCTGGTGCGCGACTTCTCCGAGCGCGCCTACGAGCGGCCGAAGCCGCCGTCGCGCTGGCGCCGGGCGCTGACGCGTCAACGCCGGGCGCTGTACGTGTCGTCGCCCATCGGGCTCGGCCACGTCTGGCGGGACGTCGCGATCGCGCGCGAGCTGCGCACGCTGCATCCCGACCTTCAGATCGACTGGCTGGCGCAGGACCCGGTCACGCGCGTGCTCGAGGCCTGCGGCGAGACGATCCATCCCGCCAGCGCGCTGCTCGCCAACGAGTCGCGCCACGTCACCGCCGAGTCGAGCGGGCACGAGCTCAACGCGTTCCAGGCGATCCGCCGGATGGACGAGATCCTCGTCGCCAACTTCATGGTCTTCGACGACATCGTCCGCGACGACGCGTACGACCTGTGGATCGGCGACGAGGCCTGGGAGCTCGACTTCTTCCTGCACGAGAACCCCGAGCTCAAGCGTGCCGCGTACTGCTTCCTGACCGACTTCGTCGGCTGGATCCCGCTGCCGGAAGGTGGGGTGGACGAGGCGCGCCTGACCGCCGATTACAACGCCGAGATGATCGAGCAGATCGGCCGCTTCCCGCGGGTGCGCGACCGCGCGATCTTCGTCGGGTCGCCCGAGGACATCGTCCCCCAGACGTTCGGCGCGGGGCTGCCCGCGATCCGCCCGTGGGTCGAGGAGCACTTCGACTTCTCCGGCTATGTCCTGGCTCCCGGCGCGGGCGAGGCGGCCGAGCGCGAGCCGGTCTGCATCGTCACGGTCGGCGGCTCGGGCGTCGGCGGCGGCCTGCTGCAGCGCGTGATCGATGCCGCACCCCTGGTCGACGACCTGCGCATGCTCGTGGTCTGCGGACCGCGGATCGACCCGGCATCGCTGGCGGTGCCGGACGGCGTCGAGGTCGTGCCGTACGTGCATCAGCTCTCGCAGCGGCTCGCTTCGAGCACGGTTGCCGTCACCCAGGGTGGGTTGACCACGTGCATGGAGCTCGCCGCCGCCAAGACGCCGTTCGTGTACGCGCCGCTCGAGCGTCACTTCGAGCAGCGCGTCCACGTGCGGCACCGGCTCGAGCGCTACGGCGCGGGCCAGGCGATCGAGCTGGCATCCGAGACGCCTGAGTCGATCGCGACCGCGATCGCCGCGGCGCGCACGCAGTCGCCTGCCGCCGACGTCGAGCGCGACGGCGCCGCCCGCGCCGCCGCCCTGATCGCCGAGCTGCTCTAAACGGGCTTCGCCCGATCTCCGTCGCCCTGGGCCCGGCCGCTCGAGGAGGCCGGCGAGCGACGGATATCGTGCCGCGTGACGTGCGCGCTTTCGTGATTGTCATCGATGCCTGCGGCGCCGGGGAGCTGGCGGACAGCGCCGACTACGGCGACGCGGGCGCCAACACGCTCGGGCACGTCGCGGAGGCGACCGGCGGCCTCGACCTGCCGGTCCTCACGTCGCTCGGGCTCGGCAACATCATGCCGCTGAAGGGCGCGGCGCCGGTCGCGCACCCGGTCGTCCATGGCCGCCTGCATCCGCTCGGCCCGGGCAAGGACACGATCACCGGCCACTGGGAGCTGATGGGCGTCATCACGCCGGTGGCGCTGCGCACCTATCCGGACGGGTTCCCCGACGACGTGATCGACGCGCTACGCGCAGCGACCGGGCGAGGTGTCCTCTGCAACCGCCCGTACTCCGGGACGAAAGTGATCGACGACTTCGGTTCCCAGCACATGCGGACCGGTGACCTGATCGTCTACACGTCTGCCGACTCGGTGCTGCAGATCGCCGCGCACGTCGACGTCGTGCCGGTTCAAGAGCTGTACGCGGCGTGCGCCGCGGCGCGCCACATCATGACCGGCGAGCACGCTGTCGGCCGCGTGATCGCGCGGCCGTTCCGCGGCGAGCCGGGGGCGTTCGAGCGCACCGCGGGCCGCAAGGACATCGCGCTCGACCCGCCCGGCCGCTCGTACATGCAGGAGCTCCAGGCCGCGGGCATGCCGGTCCACACGGTCGGCAAGATCGGCCAGGTGTTCAACGGCGTCGGTGTCGACGAGCAGCACAAGGGGTCCACCAACGAGGCGGCGATCGCCGCCACCGGCGAGCTCATCCGCGGGCTCGACAGCGGCTTCGTGTTCACCAACCTCGTCGAGACCGACCAGATGTTCGGCCACCGCAACGACGTCGAAGGCTTCCACGGCGCGTTGCAGGGCATCGACAAGGCCGTGGGCGACTGGCTCGAGCACCTGGACCCGGAGCACGACCTGCTGGTCCTGACCGCCGACCACGGAGTCGACCCCACGCTCCCCGGCACCGATCACACGCGCGAGCACGTGCCGCTGCTCGCCCGCTTCGCCGGTGATGGCTTCCGCCACGACGGCCCGTTCTCCGACGTCGGTGCCTCGGTCCTGCGCTGGCTGACGGGCCGCGACGCCGATCTCCCGGGAGACCCGTTCCTCCCGTGAGAGCCGCCGCGGCGCTCGCGGTCCTGCTGTTGGTGGCGGGCTGTGGCGGGAGCGGACACTCGCCGGCGCGAACGCCGACGCCGGGTGCGACCGGGCGCGCGACGCCACACCCGCCGTCGGACGAGGAGCGGATCGCCGACGTCCTGCGCGACCGCGGCGTCGCACTCGAGCGCGGTGACCGGCGTGCCTATCTCGCCACGTCCACACGCTCGATGCGGCGCCGCGACAGCGTGGCGATCGAGCGCGCGAAGCGACTGCACCTCCGCGACGTCGTGCTCGACCCGGGCATGATCAGCGTCAAGGGTCGCCATGCGATGACAAAGGTTGAGGAGCGCTACGGCATGGCCCGCATCTCCGGCCGCTTCGGGACGACGCGCCAGGTCAGGTTGGTGCGGGTCGGGGAGCGATGGCGAGTCGCCGCGGTGAAGGGCAGGCGCGGGCTGCCGCCGTGGGACGTCGCTGACTTCCGCGAGCACCGGACGCCGCACTTCGTCGTGCTCGGGCCAGGGCCGATGCCGGTGGACTCGTTGCTGGCGGCGCTGGAGAGCGGCTATGCAGCGATGCGCACGCGCCTCGAGCAACGGCTGCGGCCGCGCTACCTCGTGATCGCGGCCGCGAACCCGGCACAGGCGCGGGCGCTGACCAGCCAGATCCACGGGCTGAGCTCGCTCGCCGCGATCTCCGACGCGACGATCTCCGAGCGCGGCTCGGCGGAGGCGGTGAGCAAGGTGGTGTCGCTACGGCTGCTGGTGGTCTACAGCGCGTACGCGAGCCTGACCGCCGAAGGGCGGCGGCGGACGATCGCCCACGAGCTCACGCACGCGGCGCTCGCCGGCGCGACGTCGGGACGGACGCCGGCGTGGCTGGTCGAGGGCGTGGCGATGTACGTGTCGGGCGACCGGCGACCCGCCCCGGCGAACCCGGACCTCGCGCCGCTCTCGCAGCCCGGCGCGATCGCGAAGCTCAGCGGCACGGCGCAGGGACGCGCGTACGCGACGAGCTCGGCGGCGGCGTACGCGATCGTCGACCGCTGGGGCGACAAGAAGCTGCTGAAGCTCTACGACTCGTTCAACGACGCGTCGTTGCGCGGCACGCCCGGCCCACAGCTCGTGAATCGTGCGCTCAAGCGCGAGCTCGGGACCAGCCTCAGCCAGCTCCCATAATCAACCGGTGCCAGAACTCCCCGAGGTCGAAACCATCCGCCGCCATCTGGCGCCCCACGTCGAGGGCCGCACGCTGCGCGCGCTCGAGGTGCTCGACGACCGCTGGACGCGCCCGCTGCGGGGCGCGGAGGTTGCGGCGGCGGTGCAGGGCCGCGAGGTCGAGCGGCTCGGCCGGCGCGGCAAGTACCTGATCTGGGAGCTGTCGGATGAGGCGTACCTGCTCCAGCATCTGCGGATGACCGGCACGCTGCTGCTCGACCCGGTCGGCGCGCCGCCCTACACCCGCGTCTGGCTGCGGCTCGACGGCCACGATCTCGCGTACACCGACCCGCGCCGGTTCGGGACCGGCGAGCTTGCGCTCGGGGCCGATGCTATGGAGGCGTTCTTCGCCGGGCGCCTCGGTCTGGAGCCCTTCGACGACGCGTTCACGACCTCACACCTGTACGCGCTCACGCGCGCATCGCGCGCGCCGGTCAAAGCGTTCCTGCTCGACCAGAAGCGGATCGCCGGCGTCGGGAACATCTACGCCGACGAGGCGCTGTTCCGCGCCCGCATCCACCCGCTGCGGCCGGCGAACCGGCTCACGCGCCCGCAGGTCGACGCGCTACGCGAAGGCGTGATCGAGTCCTTGAGCGCGGGCATCGCGGCCAAGGGCGCGAGCATCGACGACTTCCGCGACCCGGACGGCGTCGCCGGGACGTTCCAGGACCGGTTCTTGGTGCACCTGCGCGAGGGGCTGCCGTGCACGCGCTGCGGCCACACGGTGCGCAAACTGCGCGCCGCGGGGCGCGGGACGTACGTCTGCGAGAAGTGTCAGCCTAAGCCGCGCGGCCGCTAGGCGGCAGCTTCGGTGAGCGCGGCGAGGCGGCCGGACTTGTCGGCAGCGACAAGCTCCTGATAGCCGCCGATCGGCTCGCCGTCGATGACGACCTGGGGGAACGTCATCATCCCGGTGATCCGCACCAGCTCGGCGCGCCCCTCCGGATCCTTCGCGAGATTGATCTCCGAGTAGGCGACGTTGCGCTTGGCGAGTAGCCCCTTCGCCACGCGGCAGAACCCACACGGCTCAGTCGTGTAAATCGTGACCCTGCTCAAGACTTCACTAAATATAGCGACGTGTCCGGCTCCCTGAAGACCGAAGGCATCGTCCTGCGCAGCCTCCGCTACGGGGAGGCCGACCGGATCCTGCACCTCTATACCCCCGATCGCGGCCGGATCAGCGCGATCGCCAAGGGGGTGCGGCGGGCGAAGTCGCGCTTCGGCGGGCGGCTGGAGCCCTTCTTCCGCGTCGATCTCGTGCTGTATGAAGGCCGCAGCGACCTACTGACCGTCACCAGCGTCGAGACGCTCGCCGGCCACCCGCGGCTGCGCGAGGACGCCGCGGCGCTCGACGGCGCCGCCCGCGCCTGCGAGGCGGTGGCGCGCGTGTTCGACGACGGCGACCCGCATCGCGGCGTCTATCACCTGCTCGCCAACGAGCTCGCGCTGCTCAACGGCGACGTGGCGCGGGCCGGCCGCTCGAACGCGCTCGCGTTCCGGCTGAAGCTGCTGCTCGCGGCGGGCTTCGCTCCCCAACTGGCGGCGTGCGCGTCGTGCGGTGAGGCAGAGCACCTGATGGGCTTCTCGGGGGCCGCCGGCGGTGTCGTCTGCGCCGCCTGCGAGGCGGGCTCGTTCCCGCTTGACCAAGAGGCGCACGACTTCCTCGTAACCGCGCTCGGCCTCCCGCTGGCGGAGGTGCCGGACGCCTCGCCGCGCGCCCTGGCGCAAGCGGAGCGCGCGATTCTCGAAACGCTGGAACATCACGGACACGTGCGGCTCCGGCCCGTGGGCCGGGGGTAGGATCGCGCCATGGAGCAGTGGGTGTACGACTTCTCCGAGGGCTCGAAGGACATGCGCGAGCTGCTCGGCGGCAAGGGCGCGAACGTGGCGGAGATGACCCGGGTGCTGGGCGCCGATCGGGTCCCGGCAGGCTTCACGATCACCACCGAGGCATGCGTCGCCTACATGAAGGGCGGCCAGAAGGAGCCCGACGGGATGGCGGATCAGGTCGCCGAGGCGCTCGAGCGCCTCCAGGAGCAGGCCGGCAAGCGCCTGGGCGACGACGAGGACCCGCTGCTGGTGTCGGTCCGCTCCGGTGCGCGCGAGTCGATGCCGGGGATGCTCGACACCGTGCTCAACCTCGGCCTGAACGACACGTCGGTCGAAGGGCTCGCGCGGGCGACCGAGAATGAGCGCTTCGCGTGGGACTCCTACCGCCGCTTCGTGCAGATGTTCGGCAACGTCTCGCGTGGCATATCCGGCGAGCAGTTCGAGGACGCGATCAAGGCGGTCAAGTCCGATCGCGGCGTGAAGGACGACACCGAGCTCGACGTCGACGCGCTGAAGGAGCTCACCGCGAAGTTCAAGGAGCTCTACGACTTCCCGCAGGATCCGCAGGAGCAGCTGAGCCAGGCGATCCGTGCGGTGTTCGACTCGTGGACGGGCGACCGCGCGGTGCAGTACCGGCGGATCAGCCGCATCCCCGACGACTGGGGGACTGCGGTCAACGTCCAGCAGATGGTGTTCGGCAACACGGGCGACGACTCCGGGACCGGCGTCGCGTTCAGCCGCGACGAGGTGACCGGCGCACCCGAGCCCTCAGGCGACTTCCTCGTCAACGCGCAGGGCGAGGACGTGGTGAGCGGCGTGCGCAACACGCGCGACATCGCCGAGATGAAGGACGTCATGCCGGAGGCGCACGGGCAGCTGATGGAGATCCTGCGCACGCTGGAGAAGCACTACAAGGACATGCAGGACACCGAGTTCACGGTGCAGGAAGGTCAGCTGTACATGCTCCAGACGCGCAACGCGAAGCGTCCGGCGCAGGCGGCGGTGCGGTTCGCCTGCGACGCGGTCGACGAGGAGCTGTTGACCAAGGAGGAGGCGGTCGCGACGATCGACGCGGGCGCGCTCGATGCGCTGCTGCACCCGACGTTCGACCCCACGGCGGAATTCGACGTCCTGGCGAGCGGGGTCAATGCGTCGCCGGGCGCGGCCAAGGGTGAGGTCGTGTTCACGGCCGCCGACGCAGTGGCGGCCGGCAACGAGGGCCGCGACGTGATCCTCGTCCGCCCGTTCACCGAGGCCGACGATGTCGCGGGCTTCCACGCAGCCAAGGGGATCCTCACGTCCGAGGGCGGCAAGGCGTCGCACGCGGCGCTCGTGGCGCGCGGCATGGGGCGGCCGGCGGTGGTCGGTGCGAGCGCGCTGGCGATCGATCTCAAGGCCAGGGTCATCACCGTCGACGGCACCAAGATCAACGAGGGCGACCGGATCGCGATCGACGGCACGAAGGGCTGCGTGACGCTCGAGGACGTGCCGCTGGTGGACCCCGAGGTCAACGAGTACTTCGAGCGGGTGCTGGAGTGGTCGGACGAGATCCGCCGGCTCGGCGTGCGCACGAACGCGGACACGCCGCAGGACGCGGTGCGGGCACGCGAGCTCGGCGCCGAGGGGATCGGCCTGTGCCGGACCGAGCACATGTTCATGGCCGAGGACCGCCAGCCCAAGATGCGGGCGATGATCATGGCCGACGACGAGGAGGGGCGCCGGGCCGCGCTCGCCGAGCTGTTGCCGTACCAGCAGGAGGACTTCGAGGGGCTGTTCGACGCGATGAAGGGGCTGCCGGTGACGATCCGGCTGCTCGATCCGCCGTTGCACGAGTTCCTGAAGAACCTTCCGGATCTGCGGGCGCAGGTCGAGCGCGCGCGGATCGAGTGCACCGACGATCTTCCGCAGCTGGAGAAGATGCTCACGCGGGTGGAGCAGATCCACGAGGAGAACCCGATGCTCGGCACGCGCGGCTGCCGGCTGGGCATCCTGTATCCGGAGATCTACGAGATGCAGGTGGAGGCGATCATGCGCGCGGCCGCCGCGATGGACGAGGCGCCGTTGGTGGAGATCATGATCCCGCTGATCGACTACGAGCACGAGCTGGAGATCCTGCGCGATCTCGTGGTCGGGGTCGGCGATGAGCACGGGCTCACCGAGCGCGAGGACTACTTGGTCGGCACGATGATCGAGCTCCCGCGCGCGTGTTTTGTCGCCAACAAGATCGCCGAGCACGCGGACTTCTTCTCGTTCGGCACGAACGACCTCACGCAGACCGCGCTGGGGTTCTCGCGCGACGACGTCGAGTCCAAGTTCGTCCCGGTCTACCTGGAGCGCAAGATCATCGACCGCTCACCGTTCGAGACCATCGACAAGCCGGGCGTCGGCTGGCTCGTGCGGCTGGCGGCATGGGTCGGGCGCGAGGCGCATCCCGGGCTCAAGCTCGGGATCTGCGGCGAGCACGGCGGCGACCCTGAATCGATCGAGTTCTTCCACATGGCCGGGCTCGACTACGTCTCGTGCTCGCCGTTCCGCGTGCCGATCGCCCGCGTGGCGGCCGCGCAGGCGCAGATCACCCATTCGTGATGATGTGAACGTCCGGGTCGGGCCGTATATCTCCCCTGGTTTTGTAAGCGAAAGAGGGGAGAGCCAAAATGGTGCCCATGGCAGCGGACTATCCGTTCCTGGACGTCTTCTGGACGATGATCATCTTCTTCTTCTGGGTGATCTGGATCTGGATCGTCATCACGGTCCTGATCGACGTCTTCCGGAGGAAGGACATCGGAGGCTTCGCCAAAGCACTCTGGGTGATCTTCGTGGTCATCGTGCCGTGGCTCGGTGTGCTGATCTACCTGATCGTCGAGCACAACGGGATGCGCGACCGCAGCATCCAGCAGCAGCAGGACCAGAAGCAGGCGTTCGACTCGTACGTGCGCGACGCCGCAGGCGGCTCCGCGGACGAGATCGCGAAGGCCAAGGGGCTGCTCGACTCGGGTGCGATCACGCAGGAGGAGTTCAACGCGCTGAAGGCAAAGGCGCTCGCATAGCGCGCGCTTTGTGACGTAATCCCGCGCTGGCCGTGGAAATTCGGTCGCGACGCGCGGGTACTGGCCGCTGCGGCGGTCAGAATGGGTGTCGTGCTCGTCGCGGACGACTACGCGGCCCGGATACGGGCGTACGAAGAGGCGCATCTGTCGCCCCTTGCCGCACGCTCGTATCCGGCTGACCGCGAACGCGACGAACCTGACTGCCGTCTGCGCACACCGTTCCAGCGCGACCGCGACCGGATCGTGCACTCGAAGGCGTTCCGCCGGCTCAAGCACAAGACGCAGGTGTTCGTGGCGCCGGAGGGCGACCACTACCGGACGCGGCTGACGCACACGCTCGAGGCGACGCAGATCTCGCGCACCGTGGCGCGGGCGCTGCGGTTGAACGAGGACCTGGTCGAGGCGATCGGGCTGGGCCACGATGTCGGTCACCCGCCGTTCGGGCACATCGGTGAGGACGTGCTCGACCGCTGCGGTCGCGACCGGTTCGGCCGCGGCTTCCGCCACAACGAACACTCGCTGCGGGTGGTCGAGGTGATCGAGCCTCTGAATCTGAGCGGCGTGGTGCGGGACGGGATCCTGAGGCACTCATCCGGTGCCGGCGAGCCGCTGACGCTCGAGGGCAAGATCGTCCGGCTGGTCGATCGGATCGCCTACATCAACCACGACATCGACGATGCGCTGCGCGCCGGAGTGCTGTCCACGGATGCATTGCCGGTCGGAGAGCTCGCGGTGCTGGGGGAGACGGGGTCTTCGCGGATCGACCGGCTCGTCCACGACCTCGTCGAGCACTCCGAGCGGGCGGGGGACATCGTGCAGGGCGACGAGGTCGGCGGCGCGATGCTGCGGTTGCGGTCGTTCATGTTCGAGAACGTCTACCTCGGGCCGATCGCGCGGGCCGAGCACGCCCGTATCGAGCGCGTCCTGCGCGGGCTGTTCGACTGGTACTGCGAGCATCCCTCAGAGCTCCCCGAGGCGGCGGACGGGGCCTCGCTCGACCAGCGCGTGATCGACTGGATCGCGGGGATGACGGACCGGTTCGCGATCCGCGCGTGGACCGAGCGGTTCGTGCCGCAGGGCCTCGCGGTCTAGATGACCGAGGACCGATTCCCACACCCGCGGATGCCACGCCTGACCTTCGCTGGATCGGCACCCGCGGGTTCGCCGATCGCCCCACCATCGGCTTCACCCACGTGCACCGCCCAGCTCGATCAGACGCGGCCTCGCGAGGGCGGGGACCGGCCCTCGGCCATCTGATGCCGCGCTACACACAGGACTCCCGCGAGCGCGTCCGCGACGCGGTCGACTTCGAGGAGCTCGTCGGGGCGCGCACCGAGCTGCGCAAGGCGGGCGTGCGGCGGCTCCAGGGCCTGTGCCCGTTCCACGACGAGCGGACGCCCTCGTTCGGGATCGATCCCGTCGAGAAGCTCTACCACTGCTTCGGCTGCGGGGTGGGCGGCGACGTCTTCTCGTTCGTCATGGAGACCGAGGGGCTCGACTTCGGTGGCGCGCTCGAGTCGCTGGCCGACCGCTACGGGGTCGAGCTCGAGCGCGAGGCCGAGGACCCGGCGATGGCCGCCCGGCGCGAGCGGACCGACCGCCTGCGGGCGCTGCTGGAAAGGACCGCGGCGTATTACGTGCGAGTGCTGTGGGAGTCGCCGGAGGCTGAGGCCGCGCGCGCGTATCTCGTGGGTCGCGGACTCGAGGAGGCCACGCTGCGCGAGTTCCGCGTCGGCTTCTCGCCGAGCGCCTACGACCGCGTGCTCACGGCGTCGTCGCGGGCCGGCTACTCGGACGCGGAGATGCTGGCGTGCGGGCTCGCTTCGCAGCGCCGTGACGGCCGCGGGCTGATCGATCGCTTCCGTGGCCGGATCATGTTCCCGCTGTGCGACGAGCGCGGGCGCGTCCTCGGGTTCGGCGCCCGGGCGTTGCGCCCCGACGACCGGCCCAAGTACCTCAACTCGTCCGACAACGAGGTCTTCCACAAGGGCCGCATCGTCTACGGCTCCGACCTCGCGCGCGCGTCCGCCGCCCGTGCCGGCCGGTTGGTGCTCGTCGAGGGCTATACCGACGTGATCGCGCTGCGCCAGGCCGGCGTGCCGGAGGTCGTGTGCTCGATGGGCACCGCGCTGACGGAGCAGCAGGTCGACGCCCTGAAGCGGCTCGCGCCCACCGTCCTGTTCTGCCAGGACCCCGACACGGCGGGCCAGGAGGCCGTCAAGCGCGGCACCACCGCCGTGCGTGCGCTCAACAACCGCACCCAGGGCCGCGGGCTCGACTTCCGCATCGTCCGCCTGCCCGTCGGCAAGGATCCGGCCGACGTCGTGCAGCACGACGGGGCCGACGCGATGCGCTCGCTCCTTGATCGAGCCGTGCCACTTGCGCGATTCGAGGTCGAGATGGCGCTCGAGGGCGGCGGTGCGTCGACTGACGGGCGCGACCAGGCGCTCGAGGCCGCGGCGGCCGCGATCCGCCCACTCCCTCCGAGCGTGCTGCGCGAGGAGCTCGTCCAGCTCGTCGCCGGCCGGCTCGGGCTCAGCGAGAACCTCGTCAGCTCGGCGCTGCTCACCGGCCGCCGGCCGCTCTCGGACACGTCGTCGCCGTCTTCGTCCCCGACCAACGGGGCTCGCGCGGTGTTGGATCGCCGCGAGCAGACCGAGCGCGCGTTCCTCGCCTATTGCCTCGCGCTGCCGGACGAGGGGGAGTCCCGCCTCGCCACCGCCGACCTCGACGACCTCTTCTCCTCGCCCGAGACCCGCCGCGCCGCCGAGTATCTCCGCGGCCGTCTGCGCTCTCCCGCAGGCGAGCTCCCGGCCGGTGACGAATCGCTGGCCCGGTTGGTCGCCGAGCTCGTCATCCGCGCCGGCCAACTCGAGGCCACGCCGGCCAAGCTCGAGCTCGAGGCCCTCCAGCTCGACCTCCACAACCTCGATCGCCGCATCGCCACCGCCCGTACCGAGGGCCACGAGCGCATCCACGACCTCGCCGCCGAGCGCCAACAGGTCCTCGACGCGATCCGCCACCGGCTGAGCTGATCCCGGCTCGCCTTGTCCGTCCAGCCATACGAACTAGTGTTCGCATGGCATGGACGCAGAGTGGCTCGCATCCCAACTCACTTCCGGACGCTCGATCGAGTCGATCGCCCGCGAGGTCGGCCGCAGCCCGTCCACGGTCGCCTACTGGGTCGCCAAGCACGACCTCGCATCCGCCCATGCGCCCAGGCACGTCGCCCGCGGCGGCATCGCGCGCGAGACGCTCGAACCACTCGTCGAGGTGGGAATGCCGATCCGTGCGATCGCGGAGCAACTCGGCGTGAGCTACACGACCGTCCGCCATTGGCTTCGGCGCTACGAGCTCACGACGCCACGCGCCCGCCGGCTCGCAGAGACGGCCGATGCTCGGGCGGCAGGTGCGGAGACCTGCCGCGGCCTCTGTCCCCGGCACGACCGCGTGATGCTCGCACGCCGCGGTGCGGGGGCCTTCCGCTGCCTGCGTTGCCGGTCGGAAGCCGTCGATCGTCGGAGGCGTGAGATGAAGCGGATCCTGGTGGCCGAAGCCGGCGGCGCCTGCATCCTCTGCGGCTACTCGGGCACGCCGGCTGCGTTGCACTTCCATCACGTCGATCCCACCACCAAGTCGTTCGGCGTCGGCTACACCGGCGGCACACGATCGCTCGCCGCCGCGCGAGCCGAAGCGGCCAAGTGCGTACTCCTCTGCGCTCGATGCCATGCCGAGGTCGAGGCGGGTGTCAAGCGGCTAACCTTTCCGCCGATGACCGGAGGAGATGCCGCGGCCTGATCTCGCGGTCATCGAGCCTTCGGGGGTAGCTCAATCGGCAGAGCATTCGGCTGTTAACCGAAGGGTTGTGGGTTCGAGTCCCACCCCCCGAGTACGAGGCCCGCTTCCCCGCGATACGCGAGGGGCGGGCTTTCTCGTCTGAGTCGCGGCCCGCGGCGGTCAGCGATGTGTTAGGAATCCTTACCTGACTGGCGGCGGCGGACGGGGAGGTCCTCATGCGCAGGGCACTTGGAGTGGTTCTCGCGGCGATGTTGGCGCTCGGCGCGACCGCGTGCGGTGGCGACGACAGCTCGTCGGACTCGAGTAGCGGAAGCGGTGGCGGCAAGGAGCTGAGCGGCAAGATCGCCGTGCTGCTGCCCGACAGCAAGTCGTCCGACCGCTGGGAGAACGCCGACCGCCGCTTCTTCGGCGAGGCGTTCAAGGCGGCCGGGCTCTCCGACGACGACTTCATCATCAACAACGCCCAGGGCGACCCGGCGACGCAGCGCAGCCAGGCCGAGCAGGCGGTCACCGAGGGCGCGAAGGTCATCCTCCTCGTCAACCTCGACTCCGGGAGCGGCGCGGCGATCATCGCGGCCTCGAAGGAGCAGGGCGTGACGATGATCGACTACGACCGCCTCACGCTGAAGGGCGACGCCGACTACTACGTGTCCGGCGACGCCACCGAGGCGGGCCGGCTGCAGGGCAAGGGCCTCATCGACGGGCTCGACAAGGCGGGCAAGTCCAAAGCGTCGATCGCCGAGCTGCACGGTGCGCCCACCGACTCGTTCGCGACCGACCTCAAGAAGGGCTACCAGGAGGTCCTGAAGCCCAAGCTCGACTCCGGCGACTACAAGCTGGTCGCCGAGCAGGCGGTCCCCAACTGGGACGGGCAGCAGGCGCTGACGATCTTCGAGCAGATGCTGCAGAAGACGGGCAACAAGATCGACGGCGTCGTGGCCGCCAACGACACCCTCGCCAACTCGGTGATCGCCGCCCAGCAGGCGCGCAAGCTCGACCTCGTGCCGGTCACCGGCCTCGACGCGACGGCGCAGGGGGTCCAGCACATCCTGGCCGGAGAGCAGGCGATGACCGTCTACTTCTCGATCAAGGACCAGGCGACCAAGGCGGCCAACCTGGCGGTCCAGATCGCCCGCGGCGAGAAGCCGACCGGCATCGAGACCGAGGTCGACAACGGCGCCAAGAAGGTGCCGACGATCTTCCTCAACCCCGTGACCATCACCAAGGACAACATCGCCGACACGGTCATCGCCGACGACTTCGTGGCCTGGAAGGACGTCTGCACCGGCAAGTACAAGCAGTACTGCCCGCCGGATGCCCAGTGACCGCCTTCGAGTACGACCTGTCGCCGTTCATCGCCTTCCGGGATCGCGCCGCGTGCGAGCGCGTCCGTGCGATCCCGCGGGCGCTGCTCGCCGACCACCCGAACCCGGACTTCCGGATCGCGCTCGTCGACGAGCCGGGCGACTTTTACACCCGGTTCGCCACCGACCTGGTGGACCGCATTCGCGCAGCGCGCGATCAACAGCGCGACTTCGTCGCGATCCTGCCGGTCGGCCCGATGCCGCAGTACGAGATCGCGGCACGGCTGATCAATGAGGAGCGCCTGTCACTCGACCACGTGCACACGTTCAACATGGACGAGTACGCGAACGAGGACGGCGTGACGGCGCCGGTCTCGTGGCCCGGCTCGTTCCAGCGCGCGATGTTCGCGGGCTTCTTCAACCTCGTGGATCCCGAGTTGCGCCCGTCCGAGGGGCGCATCCACTTTCCGACCACCGACGCGATCGCCGACTACAGCGCGCGGATCGAGGCGCTCGGCGGCGCCGACGTCTGCTACGGCGGGATCGGCTGGAGCGGGCACATCGCGTTCTGGGAGCCGCATCTGGGCGCGGAGTTCGACGGCGACCTGGAGGCGTACAAGCAGGCGGGCGCGCGGCTCGTCGAGCTGCATCCGATGACGGTCATGCAGAACGCGCTGCACTCGTTCGGCAGCGACTGGTCGTGGGTCCCGCCGAAGGCGAACACGATCGGCCCGCGCGAGGTGCTCGGCGCCCGCCATCGCAGCTTCTGGCTGGACGGCGACCTCGGCGGCGGCGTCTCGTGGCAGCGGTTCATCGCCCGGCTCGTCGCGCACGGTCCGGTGAACGAGTTCGTCCCCGGCTCGGTCCTGCAGACGGAGCGGACCGACTACACGATTCTCGGTAGCGTCGCCGACGACGTCGAGATCCACATGAGCTGAGGGCCCCGCTCCCTCTCTCGAGAAGCGGGGCCCTCGCTCAGATCAAGCGATCGGGCCGGTGCCGTTCTCGCTCGGCGGCGGTGGTCCGGTCGCGTCGAGCAGGGCGAAGCCGATGTTGTTGCCTTCGACCTCGGCGTCGAGGACCTTGTCGTCCAGCGCCTCGGCGGCGGTCGGCTCCAGGTAGACGTGGGCGTCGGGTGCGCCGGCGTCCTGGTCGTCGGGCTCAGGCGAGCCGACGATCGACAGTTCCAGCGGGACGCCCTCGGGCGTTGGCTGGCCGGGAGCGATGCGCAAGCCGCCCTCCATCTCGCTGATCGGCGAGTCGGCGACGAGCTTACGCACGGCCTGTTCGGCGTTTGGAGTCAATGTGAGCATCACCAATGCCCTACCCGATGATCTGGAGGTGACACGTCAGATCTCGCCCGCCGCCTGACAGGCGCTCGCACCGCTGCAGTGCCGGTACCGCGCAAGTGCGGCGCTCAACCGGGCCTGGAGCGTGGGCGAGAGCCGCCCAGCGCGGTTGTGGAGCTCGTACGGGTCGTGGCGGCGGTCGTAGAACTCGCGATCGCCGTTGTCGTACTCGACGTAGGTCGTCCAGCGCGTTCGCAAGGCACCGTAGCTCGGCGGCTTGCCCTGGGCCCAGCCCTGGCCGTCGGGGTCGCCGGTGCGGACGCCGGCGTCCGAGTGCTCGACCAGCAGGACGCGGCGCCAGTCCCGCGGCCGCTCGCCGTGAAGGAGCGGCGTCAGCGGCCGCCCGTCGCGCCGTGCGTCACGCGCCACGCCGGCCCACCGCTCGAACGTCGGCGCGAGGTCGACGGTGCCCGCGAGGGCGCTGCTCACGCGACCACGGGGCACGCCCGGGCCGGCAACCACGAGCGGCACGCGGATGTCGTGATCGAACGCCGTCCGCTTGCCTTCGGTCAGGCGGTGCTGGCCGAGGTGGTAGCCGTTGTCGGAGCTGAAGACGAAGTACGTCCGGCGGGCGACGCCCGCGGCGCGCACGGTGGCGCGGAGCCGGCCGATCATCTCGTCGACTGCCTGCACGGATCGCACGCGCATGCGGTACACGCGCAGGAGGTGCAGCCGCTGGCCCGCTCGCAAGGCGCGCCGGCGCCCGAGCCAACGCGGAGCGCCGCTGGTCGCGTCGTCGTACGAGCCGCCGCGCGGCATCTGCAGGTGCCGGAACAGGAACCGATGGCGCGGCGCCGGCGTGTAGGGCTTGTGCGGCGCGTAGGTCGACACGAGCGCGAAGAACGGGTGGCGGCGAGACCGCCGGATGAACCGCGCGGCGCGACGGGCGAGCACGTCGGTGACGTAGTCGCGCGGCTTGAATCCCGCGAGCGTCGCGTGGCCGTTGTCGGACTGCTGGTAGCCAAAGCCCGTGTAAGCCCAGCTCGACGCGAGCCACTCGTCCCAGCCGGGATCGCGGCCGTCGCGATCCGGGTGGTAGAGGTTGAGGTACTTGCCCATCAGCGCGGTCCGGTAGCCGGCGCGCTGAAGCGAGCGGCCGATGCTCCGCCGGCGCGCGCCGTAGCGGCGGAACGCCGGATAGCCGCCGCCCGGCCGCGTGTTGCCGAGCACGTGGGTGTTGTGCGGGAACTCGCCGGTGAGGATCGTGGCGCGCGAGCTGCAGCAGAGCGAGTCCGAGACCATGAACTGCCGGAAGGTCATGCCGTCGCGCTGCAGCCGGCGCACGTTGGGCATGTGGCGCACGAGGTCCCAGGACAGGTCGTCGGTGAGGACGAAGACGACGTTCGGCGGCTTCGTGCCGGCACTCGCCGTGGAGGCCCCGCAGCACGCGATGAGCATGCCGGCGAGCAGGACTCCTGCGCCGACCCGGAACCGCCGATCCTTGGCCGCGTCGGCCATCCGATCCTCCTCGTTCGACCGTCTAGTGGACGGTCACCAAGGTCTCGGACGCGCGGTCCGCCTACCTCCAACCTGGGGGTGAAATCGATCCCCCGGCCGTCAGGTGTGGCGCCGCAGGGGCGCGCTGAAGCCGGCGGCGAAGCAGGCGCTCGCGCCGTGGCAGCCTCGGTAGCGCGCGAGCGCGGCGCTCAACCGCGCGCGGCGTGCTGGGGTGAGTTGGGCGGCGCGGTTGTGCAGCTCGTAGGGGTCGTCGCGGCGGTCGTAGAACTCGCGGTCGCCGTTGGCGTACTCGACGTAGGTCATGCGCCGGGTGCGGAGCGCGGTGTAGCTGTCGGGCTTGCCCTCGGCCCAGCCCTGCGCGTCAGGGTCGCCGGGGCGGACCGCGTCGTCGGTGTGCTCGATCACCAGTGCGCGACGCCAGTGCCGCGGCCGCCGCCCATCGAGCAGCGGACCCAGCGACCGGCCGTCGCGTCCGCGGTCGACCCGCAGCCGCGCCCAGTCCTCGAACGTCGGCGCGAGGTCGACCGCGCCGGTCATCGCCGAGGTCGCCCGGTGCCGTGCCACGCCCGGGCCGGTCACGATCAACGGCACGCGGATGTCGGAATCGAACGCCGTGCGCTTGCCGTCGGTCAGGCGATGCTGGCCGAGATGGAAGCCGTTGTCGGACGAGAACATGATGTACGTGTTGCGCGCGACGCCGGTCGCGCGCAGCGCGGCACGCAGGCGCCCGATCATGCGGTCCACGTCGAGGACCGACCGCGCGCGCTCGCGGAACACCCGCTGGAGGTGCGCGATCTGGTCGCGGCGCAGCGGCGGGCGGTGACCCAACCACGCCGGAGGCGCGCTGCTCGGCGCATCGAACGCACCGCCGCTCGGAAGCCGCAGGTGGCGGAACTTCGATCGGTCCCGTGGCGCCGGCGTGAACGGCGCGTGCGGCGCGTAGGTCGCGATCTCGGCGAAGAACGGGCCACGCCCGGCAGACCCGCGGACGAACCGCAGCGCGCGCCGCGCCAGCGCGGTGGTCACGTAGTCGCGCGGGCGGTAGCCGGCGATCGTCGGCCGGCCGTTGTCGGACTCCTCGTAGCCGAATCCGTCGTAGGCGTAGCTCGAGCCGAGCCACTCGCTCCAACCGGGGTCCTCGCCCTCGCGGAACGGCTGGTAGCCGTTGAGGTACTTGCCGAACAGCGCGGTCCGGTAGCCCGACCGCTGGAGTGAGATCGCGACGCTACGGCGCTGCGCGCCGGCCGCGTGGAAGGCGTAGTAGCCGCCGTACGGCGGAGTGTTGCTGAGCACGTGCGTGTCGTGCGGGAACTCACCGGTGAAGATCGTCGCCCGCGAGCTGCAGCACAGCGAGTCCGAGACCATGAACTGCCGGAACGTCATCCCGTCGCGCTGGAGCTGCCGGACATGGGGCATGAACCGCAACAGGTCCCACGAGAGGTCGTCGGTGAGGACGAAGACGATGTTCGGACGCCGGTCGGTGCGGCGGACGGCCCGCGGTCGCGCGCGCGGGCCCGGCGGCATGAGCACGACGACCGCCAGGGCGCTGAGGAGGAGCAGCGCGGCGCCGGACCAGAGGATTCTTCGCGGGGGCACCATGGACCCCCTTTGAGGCTAATGCGGCTTCAGCCGCAGCACCGAGCTGTGGACCAGCGGCGTCACGCCGTCGCCGGCGGTGAGCACGACCCAGGCCCGCACGGAGCGCCGCAGCTTGACGGCGAAGCGTGCGCGCGAGTGTGCGTCGAGCCTGGCCGTGCGCACCGGCCACCAGCCTAAGCGCTCCTTGAGATGCATCTGGAGCACGACCGTCGCACCGTGCGACGCCGGCAGCACGCGACGTTCGGCCCCGGCGATCCGAACGCCGACCCGAACTCCTACCTGGGCCAGATCGCCAGTACGTTCACGGGAGCGCAGCTCGATCAGCGCGGGCTCTACCCGAGCGAGCCGCCGCCGACCGTGGCGAGCTACATGCTCTCGCTGCACGGCAACGGATTCTGGAACTCCGGCGTGATGGACAACGACGCCGGCTCAACGCCGGCCAACGCGAATGCCGTGAAGTTCGACACCCCTGGGACGTTTGACTTCGACTGCATGATTCACCCCTTCATGCACGGGCAGGTCATCGTCAATTGAGGCGTTGGGCCCCGGCCGTGACGCCAACGTCAAGCCCGGACGCACCTACACGTACAAGCTGAACGCCCGCAAGGACTCGATCGGCGCCTGGCCCTACCACGACCACGGGCCGGAGATGGAGGCCTCGATCGACGGCGGGATGTGGGGCATGCTCTCGATCCGCGGCCGCCACGAGAAAGTGCCGGACCGCGAGTTCGTCGTCGTGTTCGCCCCGATGCTCAGCTTCCAGACGATCGACGGCCGCGCCTTCGTCGGCAACACACCGGTCTTCCGCTCACGCGTCGGCGACACCGTGCAGTGGGACGTGATGGCGACGGGCTCCGAGCACCACACGTTCCACGTCCACGGTCATCGCTGGAAGGCGCCCGACGGGAGCGACCGCGACACCCAGACCGTCGGCCCAGCCGAGTCGTTCCGGATCCGCTGGAAGGAGAAGGACCCGGGCACATGGCTCAACCACTGCCACGTCGAGTCCCACATGGCCGCGGGGATGATCGGCACGTACCACGTGTCGTCGAAGTGAGCCCCGAGCCGCTCGACGTCCTGATCGGCGAGCTCCGCGACCCCGACGAGGAGGACGCTGCGCAGTACGTCATCGAACGGGACTACGGCCGCGCGGCGTGCCGAACCTGATCCACCGGCTGCCGGGCTGCGACGAGGACTGCCTGTGCCTGATCGAGGCGCTCGACCACGTGCGCGACGCGACCGTACTCGAGCCGCTCGCACCCGAACCCGTTCGTGCGCGAGCGCTTCCGCCTGGTGCTGCTCGGGCTCCGCTAAACGCGCTGATAGAGCGCGGCGTACGCGACGCCGGCGCGCTGGATCATCAGCGGGCTCGACCAGCGCGCGACGGTGACGTCGCTCGGCCCGGAGTAGACACGCATGCCGAGATACCCGCGGTTCCCGGCGAACGCGCCCGGCTCGGTCGCGCACGGCTCGACCAGGATCACGCCGCCCGGCTCGTCGACCGCGCCCTCCTCGTGCACGAGCTCATACTCGCCCTCGGGCGCGACGGCGATGTAGCGCACCGGGGCGTCGTCGCGCACCGCGCGCAGCAGCACGCCCGGCGCCCCAGCGGCCTCCCAGGCCGCTAGGAACTCGTCGTCCTCGCCGGGCGCGACGTCGAACAGCTCGATCGACGGCATTGCGGGAGGATGCCGGGTCGTGGACGTCGAGCAGCTCCGCGCCTTCACCTACGAGCGCCAACGCCTCGGCCGCGCCGCACCGAACGGGGCGGCCGCGCTGAAGGACGTGATCGCGGTCTACAGCGCTCATCCGTCAGCGCCGCTCGCGCTCCACGCGCGGGCGGCGAAGTTCGACGGCGCGGCGTTCCGGCGGCTCGCCACGCTGCGCCTGCCGGCGATGCGGCAGTCGATCCACCTGCTCCCGCGCAAGACCGCGCACCTGGCGTTTCACGCGACGCCGGCGCCCGCGGCCGACCGCGCCAAGCGCATGCGCCACTTCAAGGTCTCCGACAAGCGCTACGAGGAGCTGCGGACGGCGCTCCTGAAGGCCGCCAAGGAACCGCTCACGCAGGATGGGCTGCGCGAGGCGGCGGGCGCCGACGCGAAGGAGATCAAGGGCGTGTCGGCGCAGATGACGCGCGACGGCGAGCTGGTCCGCGTGGCGGGAGGCAAGGGACTGCGCTCGAACGAGCTGCGCTACCAGGCCGCAGCGCTCCCGCAGGCTGACGCCGACGAGGCGCTCGCCTGGCTCGCGGGAGAGTATCTGCGCGCGTTCGGGCCGATCCGCGTGAAGGACTTCACGTGGTGGGCGGGCGTGACCGCCGGCCGCGCCAAGGCCGCGCTCGCCGAGCACGACACCGAGGAGGTCGACGGCTACCTGATCCGCACGCGCGATCGTCGCGCCTTTGCGGGCGCGAAACCGGCGCGCGGTGTGGACCTGCTCCCCAAGTGGGACTGCTACCAGATGGGCTACGCGCCGGACGGGCGTGACCGGTTCGCGCACCCGGACGTCGTCAAGCGCTGCTACGACTTCCGCGGCGACGGACGGCCGGTGATCCTCGTCGACGGCGAGGCGGCCGGCACGTGGGACAAGGGCGAGGTGGACCTGTTCGACTCCGCGACGAAGAAGGTCCGCGCCGCGATCGACAAGCGCCTCGACGAGGTCAACGCGTTCCTGGAGAGCTAGCCCAGGCCTCGATCTCGTCCACCGCCCGCGAGCCACCATCGTGGGCGGCGATCCAGTCGGCCGCGCGCTGTACCCGCGGGAGGAGATCAGAGCCCAGCGCGCGACGAACGGCGAGCCGGACACCCCGCGGCGTGCAGAACCGTCGCGGCAGCCGCACGCCGAGCCCAGCCCAGTCGACCCGCGCCGCGTTCTCGCCCATGTCACCGCCCGCCGGCGACAGCACGACCGGGCAACCGCACGCCAGCGCGCGCATCAGCGTCCCGTGCCCGCCGTGGGCGACGACCAGGTCACAGGCCGGCATCGTCTGCGAGTAGGACAGCCACGGCACGAGCACGGCGTTCACCGGCACCGAGAGCGGCGGCACGGGCTCGCGCCCGTTGTAGGTGGCGATCACCCGTACGTCCTCGCGCGCCAAGCCGGCCAGCGCCGCCCGCAGCAGCCGGTGCGACGGATCCTGCGCCGTCGACGGTGCCACCAGCACGACCGGGCCCGAGCCGGGGGGAGGCGCCACGCGCTCCCCGGCGGGCTCCCACATCAACGGCCCGACGATGCGCAGCCACTCCGGCCACGAGCGGGGGTACTCGAGCTGCGGCAGCGTCGCGACCAGCGCCAGCGACCGCGAGATGCCGGTGTGGCGCCACGGCAGCGGACCGAGACCGAGGCGGGCGCGGCACTCGTTGTACTCCCGCCGCCCCCGTTCGAGCCCGCTCGCGATCAGCGGATCGGTGAGCCGCCACCCGAGCTTCCCGACCATCGTCCGCGGCAGGCGCGCCCCGATTGCGTACGGCGGGAAGCCCGGTGCGAGGTCCGGATACACGTGCGGGACCAGCGTCGCCACCGGCACGCCCTCGAGCTCCGCCGCCAGCGCCGGCGCGGGCGTGAGGATGTCCGACACCGCCACGTCCGGCGCGAACGACCGGATCACCGGGCGCGTCTCCTCGGCAGCCCGCACCGCGGCCTCGTACGGCTTCAGCGGCCGCTCGCGCGTCGGGAACACCTGGTACTCCGGTGCCGCCGCGAACTCCATCCCCGCCGCGACCGCGTCGGGCTCCCAGCGCCGCCACGTCTGCAGCGCGACCGAATGCCCGCGCGCAACCAGCGCCTCGCCGAGCGCGAGCATCGGGAACGCGTGCCCGGGGTCGCCGAACGCGCCGAGGAGGACCTTCAAGAATTCAGTTCGGCAAGGAGCCGGAGCTGCTCGAGCCGGTCGTCGCGCGTCCACGCCATGGGCGCGACCATCAGCGTGCCGACGCCGGCGTCGCGGAACACGGCCAGCCGCTCGCGCACCACGTCGGGTGGCCCGCAGAGCGACACGGTGTCGATCAGCTCGGCCGGGAGCGCCGCCGCGGCCTCGTCCTTCTTGCCGTCGAGGTACAGGTCCTGGACCGTCTTCGCGGCGTCCTCGAACCCGTAGCGCTGCACCAGCGCGTTGTAGAAGTTCTTGTCGCGCGAGCCCATGCCGCCGACGTACAGGGCGACGTAGTGGCGCATCGTGTCGCGCGCCGCGTCGATGTCGTCGGTGACCATCACGTTGACCATCGGGGAGATGTCGAAGGTGTCGAAGCCCTTCGCGCCGCCCGCACGGGAGAACCCCTCCTCGAGCAGCGGCCGGAACTCGGCGACGTGCTCGGGGGAGAACAGCGTTGGGATCCAGCCGTCGGCGATCTCGGCCGCCAGCGTCGTGTTGTTCGGCCCGATCGCGGCGAGGTAGATCGGGATCTGCTCCTGCACGGGCGCGATCGTGAGCTTGAGCGCCTTGCCCGGGCCGTCCGGGAGCGGCAGCGTCAGCGTCTCGCCGTCGTAGACGACCCGCTCGCGCCGCAGCGCCATCCGGACGACCTCGACGTACTCGCGCGTGCGCTGGAGCTGGCGGCCGAACCGCTGGCCGTGCCAGCCCTCCGCCACCTGCGGCCCGCTGGAGCCGATGCCGAGGATCATCCGCCCGCCCGACAGCTGGTCGAGCGTCGCGGCGGTCATCGCGGTCATCGCCGCCGAGCGCCCGGGCATCTGGAAGATCCCCGAGCCGAGCCGGATCGTCGACGTCGCCTGCGCGAGCCAGCCGAGGATCGTCGCCGCGTCGGAGCCGTAGGCCTCCGCCGCCCACACCGACTCATAGCCGAGCCGCTCCGCCTCTAGGACGATCGCGAGCTGGTCCTCCGACGAGAGGCCGAGGCCCCAGTATCCGATCGCCACGCCGAGCTTCATGCGGCGCGCGACGGTATCAGCCCGGGCTCCCGATCCGATCCACCAGCCGGAGCAGGTGCAGCGGCGAGAACGGCTTGGTGAGGAAGAGGTCGGCGCCCGCGGCGAGCGCCCCGCGCTCGGCCTGCGGCCCCGAGTCGCCGGTGAGCATCACGATCGTCGCGCTCGCCGTCGCGGGGTCAGAGCGCAGGCGCCGGCACGCCTCGATCCCGTTCACCCGCGGCATGTCGACGTCGAGGAACACGATCTCGGGCCGTGCCTCGACGGCCCGCTCGACCGCCTCGGCGCCGTTCGACGCCTCCGTCAAGCGGTAGCCCGAGACGTCCTCCAGTGTCGTGGCGATTAGCTTGCGGATCATCGGATCGTCGTCGACGATCAGGATGGTCCGCGTCACGCGTTCCCTTCCCGGAGCGCGGCGAACGTGTCGTCCGAGATGGTGTCGAACGCGGCGATCACGGCCGGGTCGAACTGGCTGCCGGCGTGCTCGCGGATCTCATCGCGGGCGCGCGCGAAGCGGGTGCCGCGGCGATACGGGCGGTCGGTCGTCAGTGCGTCGAGCGCGTCGGCCACGGCGAACACGCGCGCGGGAAGCGGGATGTCGTCGCCGGCGAGCTGGTCGGGGTAGCCGGTGCCGTCCCAGCGCTCGTGGTGGTGGCGGACGACGAGCTTGCCCTCGCCGAGGAACTCGACGTCCCGCAGGATCTCCGACCCGATCACCGGGTGCTGGGCGATCAGCGCGAACTCGTCCTCGCTCAGCGCGCCCGGCTTGAAGAGGATCGCGTCCGGGACGCCGACCTTGCCGACATCGTGCAGCAGGAAGCCGAACTCGATCTGCGGCAGGCGGTCGGTGTCGAGCCCCGCGGCGCGGGCGAGCGCGATCCCGTACGCGGTCACGCGCTCGGCGTGTTTGCCCGTGTAGGCGTCGCGCGCCTCGACCGCGTTGGACAGCGCCTGCACCGTCGCCTTGTAGGAGTCACGGAGCTCCTGGGCGCGTGAGCGCTCCTGTTTGAAGACCTCGCGCAGGTCGGCGGCGTAGCGCTCGAGCTGGTGCTGGCGCGCGGACGCCTGCTGCTCAGTGCGCTGCAAGCGCGCACGGAGCGTTGCGACGGTGTCTCCGTTCTCGGAAGGGGTCACCTCGGATGTACGTCCTGCCAACGCATGTCAAGCCTACTGGCAGCAGAAACGCCCGTAAATCGGTTTGCTTGCGCGAACTGCTACAAGCTTTCGCCCGGCCGTTCGAACACGATCTCGGGCACGAGGCAGTATGGCGATGTTCGCAGGAGGAACCGGACGGCCTCGGCGATGTCGGAGGTCTGGATCCTCCCCCGGGCGCGACCTGCCCCTTGACGAAGTCGGTCATCGGCGTGTCGACGAAGCCCGGGCACAGCGCGACGCTCTTGATTCCGTCGTTCACGAGCTCCTGGTTCATCGATTGCGTCCAGCCGAGCACCGCCGCCTTGGTCGCCGCGTAGACCGACAGCCAGCCGGCGCCGGACTTGCCGGCGATCGAGGACAGGTTGATGACCAGGGCGTTCCGGTGCTCGGCGCCGGCGGCGCGGAGCAACTCGGCGCACTCGCGGTAGAAGAGGATGATCGCGCGCAGGTTGAGGTTGAAATGCATGTCGGCGCGCTTGGTCTCGATCTCCGCGACCGGCGCGCCGACGCCGACACCGGCGCTGTTGACCAGGACGTCGAGACGGCCGAAGCGGTCCCTGTGGGCGGCGACGACGCGCTTGACGTCCTCTTCGTCGGTCAGGTTGGCGGCGACCTCCTCGATGTCATAGCCCTTGCCGCGCAGCTCCTCGGCGGCCGCCGACAGCTTGTCCGGACGCCGGGAAGCGACGGTCAGCGCGTATCCCTCCTGGCGCAGCAGATCGGCGATCGCGAGGCCGATCCCGCTCGAGGCACCGGTGACGAGAGCGGCGCGATCAGGCATGGGCGTGCGTCTTTCGGTCATGGACCCGCTATCCAATCAGGGATGCGGACTCCGTTCGTGGTCATTGCCGTGCTGTTCGTCGCGCTGCTGGGCGTCTCGCTTCTGACCAGCGGCGAGGACGAGGCGCCCGGGCAGCAACCGGCCGCGCCGGTGTCCGTGATCGCGCACCGGGTAGAGGCGCTACGTGACCTGCGCTTCAAGGAGGTCCCGAAACCGGTGCCGGTGAGCGCCGCCACCGCGCGCAAGGAAGGGCTGGCGGACTTCGACAAGCAGTATCCGCTCGCGCAACGCCGGGCCGACGAGACCATCTACAAGCTGCTCGGCCTGATCGCGCCCGACCAGGACCTCCGATCGCTCACCGGCTCGCTGTTCGAGCAGGGCGTGCTCGGCTACTACGACCCCACGGACGGGCGGCTGCGCGTGGTCGAGGGCGCCGGCACCGGCACGCGCGTGCTGTGGGAGATGACGCTCGCGCACGAGCTCACCCACGCGCTCGAGGACCAGCAGTTCTCGTTCCCGGACTCCAACGCGGGAAGCGACGACCGCTCCCTGGCGCGCACGGCGCTGATCGAGGGCTCGGCGACGTGGCTGATGTACGCCTACGTCCTGCGCCACTTCAGCGGCGAGGAGACACTCGGCAGCCTGCTCGGCGCGTCGTTCCAGGACACCGGCGACCTGCCGCCGTTCCTCGAGGCGCAGGTGGTCTTTCCCTACGTCGGCGGTGAGGCGTTCGTCGAGGATCTGCGCGACAAGGCCGGCGGGCGCTGGGATCTCGTGAACACGGCCTACCGGCTGCACATGCCGTCCTCGACGGAGCAGATCCTGCACCCCGAGGCCTACTTCGACGCCGACGAGCCGAAGCCGGTGCGGATCCGCAACGTGCCCGGCTTCAAGCGCGCCACGGCCGGCACCTGGGGAGAGCTGCAGACACGCGAGCTGGTCCACTCCACCGAGGCCGCGGCCGGCTGGGGCGGGGACCGCTATGAGCTGTGGCAGTCCGGCGGCAAGAGCGTGCTGGTGATGCGCTGGCGCTGGGACACGCCGCGTGACGAGTCCGAGTTCGCGCCGGCACTGCGCGAGTGGGCGCAGAGCCTGCACGAGCCGCACGCGGTCATCGACCGCGGTGGCGCGGTGACGCTGGTGGTCGCGGATGACGCACGCATCCTGCGACGGGTGGCGGCGGGATCGTGACAACCGGACTCGACCGGCGCGCCCTCGGGATGCTGGGCACTGGCCACCTCTGCATTGACCTGTGTCAGGGCGCGGTACCCGCGCTGCTGCCCTTCCTAGCCTCTCAGCGCGGCTATTCGTACGCGGCGCTCGGCGCGCTGGTGCTCTTCTCGACGATCGGCTCGTCGATCATCCAGCCAGCGTTCGGGATCCTTTCCGACCGCGTCGCGCGGCCGTGGCTGATGCCGGGCGGGCTGGCGGTGGCGGCGGTCGGCATCGGGCTCGCCGGTCCGGCGCCGACGTACGGCCTGACCGCCGTGGCCGTCGTCCTCTCCGGCCTCGGTGTGGCGGCGTTCCACCCGGAGGCGGCGAAGTTCGCCGGGCTTGCCTCGCGCGAGCGACGGGGGAGGGGCATGAGCCTGTTCACGGTCGGCGGCAACGCCGGGTTCGCGCTCGGCCCGCTGCTCACCACGCCGCTGGTGCTCGTGTTCGGGCTGTCGGGCACGCTCGCGCTCGCCGTGCTCCCGCTCACGGCAGCGATCGTCCTCGCCCGCGAGCTTCCTCGTCTGCGCAAGCTCGACGAGAACCGGCCCGCGCGCTCTGTGGGGTCGGGCGCCGACGACTGGGGCGCGTTCAGCCGCCTGTCGGGGCTGATCGCCGCGCGCTCGGTCGTCCACTTCGGTATCCAGGCGTTCGTGCCCGCGTTCTTCGTCGCCGAGCTCGCCACCTCCGAGGCCACCGGCAACGCCGCCCTCACGCTGTTCCTGGCGGCGGGCGCGGTCGGCACGCTGGTCGGCGGCGGCCTCGTCGACCGCTGGGGGGCCCGGACCGTGCTCGTCGGCACCATGGTCGCGGTGCTGCCGCCGCTGCTGCTGCTCCCGCTCGTCGGCGAGGAGGTGGCGATCGTGCTCGTGGGCGCGATCGGTTTCTTCACGATCGCGAGCTTCTCGGTGACCGTCGTGCTCGGTCAGGCGTACCTGCCGAACCATCTTGGCTTGGCGTCCGGGGTCACGCTCGGCCTGGCGATCGGGCTCGGAGGCGTGTCCGCGACCGCGCTCGGCGTCGTCGCCGACCAGTGGGGATTGCATGCGGTGCTGTGGGTGATCGCGGCGGCACCGATACCCGCGATCCTGCTTGCGGTGAGCCTGCCCGCGATTCCGGGCATAACCAGCGACAGTGGACGATCGCCGTCGCTCTCCCCGGGTGTCCATCGAGATGGCGTGCACGCTGCACCGCCGCAGCGGGTCGCCGATCGACGCTCGAACGCTTGATCTCGGCCCGGGCGGGATGTGCGTCGCGACGAAGCGTCCGCTGTCGGCCGACGAGGTCCTGAGCTTCGAGCTCCCGCCGCGGATCAGCGGCAGGGTGCGCGTGCTGCGCCAGCAGGGCTTCGACAGCTATGCGGTGCGGTTCGAGTCGCTTCCCGCGCCCGCGCGCGAAGAGCTCGAAGCGCTCGTCGCGTTCAGCAGGTAGTCGCTCGTCGCCTCGTCGGCGGGGAAGAACGCCTCGATCGCCAGTTCGGCGAGCGTGATGTCGACCGCCGTGCCGAACGTGGAGATCGTGCTGAAGAACGACAGCTCGGTGCCGGCGACGACGACGCGCAGCGGCACGGCGATGCCGGGCTCGTGCGCCGGCAGCGACTCCTCGCCGCCCGGGTAGTCGCTCAGCTCCGCATACAGCGCCGCCAGCCGGTCGTCGTTGGTGACGGTCACCTGGCGGCGGAGGCGGTCGAGCAGGTGTGCGCGCCATTCCGGCAGGTTGCGGATCCGCGGCGCCATGCCGTCGGGATGCAGCGTGACCCGCAGCGCGTTGACCGGCGGCTCCATCAGGTGCGGCGCGACCTCGGCGGTGAACATCGCGATGCCGGCGTTGGCGGCGGCGAGATTCCACCAGCGGTCGACCACCACGGCCGGGTAGGGCTCGTGGCCCTTGAGGATGCGATCGAGCGCCTCGCGCACCGGCCTCATCTCCCGCGCGTCGAGCGAGTGCTCCGCGAACGCGGGGGAGAAGCCGGCGGCGAGTAGCAGCTGGTTGCGGTCGCGCAGCGGCACCTCGAGCTGGTCGGACAGGTGCAGGACCATCTCGCGGCTCGGCTTGGAGCGACCGGTCTCCAGGAAGCTCAGGTGCCGCGCGGACACGCCGGCCTCGAGCGCGAGGTCGAGCTGGCTCATGCGGCGGCGCTGGCGCCAGTCGCGCAGCAGCGCTCCGAGTGGGGCTTCGATCGTGCTCACGGTCGTGACCGTAGCGCCGGGATCGCCGTCCGGCACCTACCTCGGAGGTAATTGAGACGGCGACGTCGCGCTGGTTCGCTGGGGGACATGAGCGACATCACCACCACGGTTCACAAGTACATCGCGATGTGGAACGAGACGGCCCCCGAGGACCGTCGCGCCATCATCGCCGACACGTTCGCCGACGACGCGAGCTACCTCGACCCGATCCAGTCGGGCGACGGGCCCGCCGGGATCGACGCGATGGTCGCGGGCGCCCAGAAGCAGTTCCCGGGCATGCGGTTCGAGCTGTCCGACGGGCCGGACCTGCACCACGACCGCGTCCGCTTCGCCTGGCGCCTCGTCGCCGCGGCCGACGCGTCGCCGGTCGCCGCCGGCGTCGACTTCGCGACGGTCGCGCACGACGGCCGTCTGCGCGAGGTCACTGGTTTTCTGGAGCCGGCGTAGCCGCCCGGATCTGCTCCTGCCTGCCGGGGGGCTCGGCCTCCCGGTAGGCGGCGATGTACTGCTCGAAGTCCCAACCCGACAGGAATTTCTGCGCCGCGTCGTATCCGGACTGGTACAGCGACTCGACGCGGCTCGACGAGATTTCGAACTCGGTCGTCCCGACGCCCAGCGTGGGGATCGCGATCGTGCGTGCGTACGTCGCCTCGTCGAGGTACATCCGGTCGTGCGCGGCCATCATCGTCTGCGCGAGCGACTTCGCGAAGTCGATCAGCGAGCCGTGGCGCACCCCGGGATCGTCCTCGTTCTCGAGCCGGTGACCGATCGCTTTACGCGGCTCGGGCTCGACGAGCATCATGCCGAACGTCGGCCAGCGCGGCCGCTGGCCGGCTACCGCATCGAACAGCCAGACGGGGAAGTTCGACAGCATCCCGCCGTCCACGATCATGTGCTCGTCGTTGGCGTCCTTGACCTCGACCGGCTCGAAGAAGATCGGGATCGACATGCTCATCCGCACCGCGTCGGCGACCAGCATCTCGTCGGGGTCGATTCCGAGGTGCGCGGCGTCGGTCGGCAGGATCAGCATCCGCCGGTGCGTGACGTCGGAGGCGATCACCCGCAGCCGGTGACGGTCGTCCGGGCCTGTCGACTCCGGGTTCAGCAGGTCGCCGAACGTGGTGACGTTCTTGGCCGCCAGCAGTCCCGAAATCCAGGCATGGAAGTACTTGCCCTCGTACAGCCCGAGGTCGGCCAGCACATTGAGTGGGCCGCCGAAGAAGGGGATCCGCGATATGCCGCCGCTGTCCTTGAACCGCGGGAACGGCATGTTGAAGACGATGTCCTTCAGCTCGCCCGCGCCGTACCCGGCGGCCACGAGCGCCGCCGTGATCGCGCCCGCCGACGTGCCCGCGACGTTGTTGGGCGTGTACCCGGCGTCCTCGAGCGCCGCGAACGCGCCGCCGAGGCCGATGCCCTTCACGCCGCCACCCTCGAACACCAGATCCACGCGGTTCTCACTCATCGGCCGACCCTAACCGCTGGCCGACTCTCCGACCACAGGGTCGGCTACCGTCGTGGCGCCCGGGCCGGTAGCTCAGCGGTTAGAGCAGCGGACTCATAATCCGTCGCGCGGTGGTTCGAATCCACCCCGGCCCATGCGAAATACCTGGAAACGGGTAGAAAATGAGAAACAGGTGCACTGGACGTGTCCCCAAGATGTCCCCGTCGCCGTGCGAGCGTCGCGTTGACGGAGCCCCGTGTCAGGAGACTCTCGCGCGCCACAGCGGTGCTGTAGTCCGCCGGTACGCCGTGTAGCGTTTGCTCAAATGAGTGAGCTGCGCCATCGACTGTTCCGACTGTCGGCTAACAAGGACGCTCAACTGCTCCTGGCGCTCGTTGTCCTGCCTGAGCGAGCTGCAGTCTGACCGGGACCCGGGCCTCGGTCCTGAACCGCCCCGAGTTCGTTAGAGGAGCCTCCACAAACCCCGGGGCGGTTCAGTCCCGTGGTCGGCGTTGCCGCCTGGGATCTCGAGGCGTACGTCGTCAGGCACCGCGAGCCGGGCGCAATCCATCCAAGCGTGGACGCGGAACTGATCCTCAGCGACAACGTGCGCCCGATGCTCTCACGACTCAAGCGGCTCGGGCACGTGCGAAACGGCCCCGTTGGCTTCGGCGAACCGAGCGTCTGGCGCCCGTCCGACGCGGGCCTCAAGTTCCTCGCTCAGCGGATCCTGTTTAAGCCCGAACCCGGCGAGTGACCGCGGCCACGAGAAACTCCCCACTGGTGGCCACGTAATTCCCCACCCGTCCGGTTCGCGCTCGACGGTGCGGTGCTCTTGCACGCACGGTCGGGAGGACGCCCATGAAGAGCGGAAGGACGCAGGTGGAGATCATCGCCCTCTACGAGGAGTTGGGCAGCTATCGCGCGGTCGGGGCGCTGGTCGGTTGCGACCACAAGACGGTCAAGCGCTACGTCGAGGCGGCCGGCGATGCCGGGCAGTTGGCGCCGGCGCTGACGCGGTCGCGGGTGACCGACGATGTCGCCGAGGTGATCGCCGAGCGCGTCGAGCAGACGCACGCGAAGATCACGGCGCGGCGGCTGTTGCGGATCGCTCGCGCGGCGGGCTACTGCGGTTCGGAGCGCTCGTTGCGCCGCGCGGTCGCCGACGCCAAGGAGCGGTGGCGCCAAAAGCAGGCGGCCGATGGGCGCGTCTACCGGCCGTGGATCTCGGCGCCGGGCGAATGGATGCTCTGCGACTGGGGGGCGGCCGGCACGGTCCCGACGGCGGCCGGCCCGCGGAAGCTGTCGTTCTTCTCCGGGGTCATGGGCTGGTCGCGTTACCGAACGGTCAGCTTCTCCTGCAGCGAGCGTTTCGGCGCGCTGGCGGTTGGACTGGCACACAGCTTCGAGCAGGTCGGCGGGGTGCCCGGCCGGGTGCTGTTCGACAACCCCAAGACCGTCGCCACCGGCCACTTGGCAGGGGTGGCGGTGCTCAACCCTGACCTCGTTCGCCTGGCGGCGCACTACCGCTTCTCGCCCAGGACGACCGAGCGTCAGGACCCGGAGTCCAAGGGCAAGGTTGAGGCGCTCGTTCGGTTCACGAAGTCCGACCTGATCCCCTACGAGGGCTTCGGCTCGCTAGACGAGGCCAACCAGGCCGGCGCGGCGTGGTGTCAGGAGGTCAACGCCGAGATCCACTACGAGACCCGCGCCCGGCCCACTGAGCGCCTGCGGGTCGAGTTGCCGCTGCTGCGGGCGCTGCCGGCGACGCGCCCGGTCGTTGCGTGCGGCGAGCTGCGCAAGGTCGACCGGCTGGCGACGATCCGCTTCTGCTCGGCGCGCTACTCGGTCCCGCACCGCCTCGTCGGCGAGAACGTCACGGTGCAGGCCAGCGACCGCGACGTCGTGATCATGTACCTGGGTGTCCCGGTCGCCATGCACGCGCTGCTGGCACCTGGGGAGGCGTCGATCGCCGACGCGCACTACCCGACGCCGGCGCCGACCGGCGTTCGCGCGCTGCGACCCCGCACGCCGTCCGAGCACGCGTTCCTGGCGCTCGGCGACGAGGCCGAGGACTACCTGCGCGCCGCCGCGGCCGCAGGCACGGCCAGGTTGCACGAGCGTCTGGAGGAGGCGCTGGTCCTCGCGCGCACGCGCGGGGAAGACCAGGCCCGCGCGACGCTCGCGCGCGCCACGACGTTCGGGCGCTTCGCGCACGGCGACCTGGGCTCGATCGCCGACGGGCTGGCGGCGGCACCGCCGAGCGCGGTCGTCGACGCCGCACCGCTGGCGCTCGAGGGGCTGCCGAAGGTCGCGGTCCGCTCGCTCGATGACTACCGCCGCACACGCCGATGACCCAGCCCCTGGACCCCGAGCTGGAGGCCGGGCTGCGAAGGCTGCGCCTGCGCGGGATGCGCGAGCTCGCCCCCGAACTGCTGCAGACCGCCAAGACGCAGCGCTGGCCACCGGCAGAGCTGCTGGCCACGTTGGTTCGCGAGGAGCTCGCCTCGCGCGACGCGTCCAACGAGCGCGCCAGGATCAAGGCCGCAGGGTTTCCCGCTCACAAGACGCTGGACGGCTTCGACCTCAAGGCCAGTCAGCTGCCGCGGCCGACGTTCGAGTTCCTCGCCTCGCTGGAATGGCTGGATCGCAACGACAACCTCTGCCTCGCCGGCCCGGCCGGTGTCGGCAAGAGCCACCTCGCCCAAGCCCTCGGCCGCGCCGCGATCACCGCCGGCCGCAAGGTCCGCTTCTTCCCCGCCGACCAGCTCGTCGAGGCGCTCTACCGCGGCCTGGCCGACAACACCGTCGGCAAGCTCATCGAACGCCTCCTGCGCCACGATCTCGTCGTCATCGACGACCTCGGCTTCACCGCCCTGGACAGGGTCGCCGCCGACCACCTGTTCCGCTTCATCGCCGCCGCCTACGAGCAGCGCTCGATCGCGATCACCACCAACGTCGACTTCCAGAACTGGACCCAGTTCCTGCCCGACGCCGCGACCGCCACCGCGATCCTCGACCGCTTCCTCCATCACTGCCACGTGATCGCGCTTGACGGCGAGAGCTACCGCCTACGCGAAGCCCGCCAAGTCGTCACGCCCGCCTGACCACGAGCCCGGGCCGCGCCACCGACCCCCGCGGCGAGCGCGCGCTGGCGTCTCGCTCCGCTCGGCGCTTCGCGCCTTCGCTGCGCGAGACGCCAGCGGGAACCCTCCACGTCGAGAGCGCCAGCGCCCCGGGGAACTAACTGGCCACCAGTGGGGAATCTTGTTGGCCCTTGACAGCGAGCACCGGCGGCGTGCCGCCTAGCGGATGCCCGAGTTCGACCTCACTGACCGGATCGGCGAGCAGCTAGTTGACGCGTCCGTAAGTACTGGTTGGAATCGGTGAAGGAGTCGGGACGGGCGCGTTGAACGTTGCTGGTGATGGCGCGCCCGGCCCGTCACCGGATTTTGCTTAGTGAGCAAGAGCGTGCGGAGTTGGTCGCGATCGCGCGGGCTGAGAAGCGTCCATGGCAGGAGGTCCAGCGCGCGCGGATCGTGCTCTACGCGGCCGAGGGTCTGCGCGATACCGAGATCGCGGCGAGGTTGGACACGACGGCGGGAATCGTGGGAAAGTGGCGAAGGCGCTTTTTCCACGATCGGTTGGATGGTCTTAAGGACAAGCCGCGCGCGGGTCGCCCGCGCCGTTTTTCCCCCGCAGCAGGTCGCCGAGGTCAAGGCGATCGCGTGCGAGCTGCCCGTGACGTGCGGCCTGCCGCTCGGCCGTTTCTCGCGCGCTGAGCTGCACCGGCTGGTGATCGAGCGCGGCGTGACCGACGCGTCGGCGACAACGATCTGGCGCTGGCTGCACGACGACGCGATCAAGCCGTGGCAGACGCGCTCGTGGATCTTCCCGCGCGACCCCGACTGCGCGGCCAAGGCCGGCCGCGCGCTCGACCTCTACGCCCGTGTCTTTGAGGGCAAGCGCCTGCGCCCCGACGAGTACGTCATCTGCGCCGATGAGAAGTCCCAGCTGCAGGCGCTCGGGCGCCGGCATGAGACGCTGCCCGTCGGGCCGGGCCGTCCGGCGCTGGTCGAGTTCGAGTACCGCCGCGGTGGCACGCTGGCCTACCTCGCCGCCTGGGACGTCCACCACGCCAACCTCTTTGATCGCGTCGAGCCCAAGACCGGGATCGAGCCGTTCGGGCGACTCGTCGAGCAGGTCATGACCACCGAGCCCTACAAGTCGGCGCGGTCAGCGATGCGGCGACGGCCGGAGCACGTGTGGCGTGGGCATCGATGCTCGCGAATCTCGCCGAGGCTGGTGCCGAGCTTCCTCCGAACGCCAGCGTGAGCGGCCTTCAAAGCGTGGATCTCTGGCCGTTCGACGACTAGATGTACGTCGACCCGGAAGACCTGCCCAGGTACCGCAGTGCGGCCGTCTGCCGGCGCGGTCACGTCGAGAGCGAAGCGGTCGAGTACTCAGGGTCGGGTGGTATCCCGCCGCGGTGCGCTCGATGCGGCGCGGGGATTCTCGTCCAGTGCCCGCGGTGTCAGCAACGCATTCGTGGCGCTCCGAGTGGGGGGTACGGCGGCTACACGCCGCCGGACTTCTGCGACCACTGCGCGACGCCATTTCCGTGGGTCAGCCGGCAAGGCCGCATCTACGAGCTTATGAATCTCCTCGAGGATGAGGACCTCGACCCGGCAACCGAGCTTGACGTTCGCGAGCAGCTTGAAGCGCTGACCAGCTCGGAGCTTGACGACCAGGAGGCCGTACGGCGCTGGCAGCGGATCAAGCAAGCAGCGCCCGGCCTTTGGGCGAAGTCGGGCGCGCAGCGCATCCTCGAAACCGTGGTCAGCGCCGCGATCAAAGGCCAACTCGGCATCGGCTGAGTACAGCAGCACGGCGCTACGGTCGGCGCATGACCGACCGCGCCATCTACCTCGTTCCGCCGCCGCGCCTCGCGCTCAACCAGAAGGAGTCCGCCGCCGCGCTCGGGGTGAGTGTCCCGCACTTCGTCAAGCACATACGGCCGTACCTCCGGGCTGTCTACCTCGGAGGCGCCATGCGATACCCGGTGATGGAGATACAGCGCTTCCTCGACAAGGAGGCGAGCAACTCGGAGTACCCCTATCGCCGGCGGTGAGTGACCGCCAGCGCCGTGGTGCTGGCGTGTACCGGCGCCGAGATAGCGTTCAGAAGCACGTTGCTCCCTTAGCTTCTACTCGCCGTCAACTCGTCTTTCCGATGACGCGAGCCGATACAGGTACGCATGACATGCAACAACGTCGCCGCACTGCAGCAGGAACTGGACCAGCTCGCCGCTGCGATCTTCGAGCACGTGGCGTCGAGGCCTGACGACTTCGACGGCCGCGAAGCGCTGTGGGTTCGACGTGAGGACTTGCGCGAGCGGCTAGCTGCCTGACCGCAGCACTACTGCGCTGCTGCAGGCCCTGGCTCCGAACAGCAATCTCCCCTGGTTTGGAAACGTCGACGCGCTGCTCCATTCAGGCGGAAGCGCAACTCGACATGCGGCGGGGCGCGGCACCTCGAACGAGCGGATTGCTGCGGGAAGCTACGACGCCGCGCTTGTCCGGTCGGGGATTCATCCGATCCGTAGGAGGTCGCTGCGTGATCGTCGGGCGATGATCGCGAGTCATGACGGATGACGAGATGAACGCCGAGGACGCGCCGGTCGATCCTGGTGCGCTGATACGAAGCCGCCAGTACCGCGTGATGCTCGTCTTCGCGGCGATCGTCGGCGTTGTGGTCTCGTTCGCGGCGTGGGCGTTTCTTGAACTCGTCCACGGCATCCAGGTGGGCGTCTATCAGGAACTGCCGGGCGATCTGGGCTTCGACTCGGCGCCCTGGTGGTGGCCGTTGCCGTGGCTCGCGATTGCTGGGCTGCTCACCGCGATTGCCATTACGCGACTCCCTGGCACCGGCGGTCACGTACCGGCGAATGGACTGAGCAGCGGTGCGGGGCCGACGCAGCCGATCGAGCTCCCTGGCGTCCTCATGGCCGCGCTGGCGACGCTGGGGCTCGGCCTCGTGCTGGGACCGGAGGCGCCCTTGATCGCGCTCGGCATGGGCCTCGGCGTGTTCGCGGTGAGGCGAGCCAAGCGCGACGCGCCCGAGCAGCTTGTGATGGTCATGGCCGCCGCTGGCAGCTTTGCGGCGATCTCGACCGTGTTCGGGTCACCGGTGATCGGGGCCGTGATCCTGATCGAAGCGAGCGGGCTCGGAGGGGCAAGGTTGCCGGTCGTCCTGCTTCCTGGCCTGGTCGCCGCCGGCCTAGGTTCGCTGGTCTTCATCGGCATGGGAGCGTGGACAGGGCTGAGCACGAGCGCGTGGGCCCTCAGCCCGTTCGACCTGCCGGCGTTTTCGCAGCCGACCGCCGTCCACTTTCTTTGGGCGGTGGCCCTTGCCGTTGCTGCGGCCATCGTCGTGTTCGCGATCGTCGAGCTTGCCCGGGTCATCGCGGGACTTCTCGCGCGAAGCCCGGTGCTGCTCACCACCATCGCCGGGCTAGTCGTCGGGGGGCTCGCGATCGCCTTCAATCAAGTGACCGACCAGCCGACCGACGCCGTGCTCTTCTCCGGCCAGGACGCTTTCGGCACGCTTCTCAAGGACGCCCCCGACCTCTCCCTGTCGGTGTTCGCGTGGCTGCTCGTGTTCAAGGGAATCGCCTGGAGCATCTCGCTCGGCAGTTTCCGCGGCGGCCCGACGTTTCCAGCGCTGTTCCTCGGCACCACTGCGGGACTGCTCGCCGGTCACCTACCCGGGCTCTCGGAGACACCGGCGGTCGCGGTGCTGATGGGCGCCGCCTGCGTGTCGATGCTGCGACTGCCGCTGTCCTCCGTGGTCATCGCGCTCCTCCTCACGTCGTCGGCCGGACTCGCCGTCGGCCCACTGATCATCGTCTCGGTCACCACGGCGTACATCGCTACCGAGATACTCGCCGCGCGCGTCGACGAACGCCGCCAGCGTGCACTCGCTGAAAAGTCCGCGCCAGTCGTCGCCGCAACTCCGGCCAAGTCCTGAGCAGTCGCTCGGTTGACTCTTGGTCGCGCTATCGCATCGAGGCATGAGGAGCAGTACGCGTCGTCGCTCGCGGACCGCTCCTCCCAGGCGAAGGCGGAAGCGCGGCGCCGGGTGCCCAGGCTCCACGCGCCTGGCTCAGGGTCCGCGTTCGCGCCTTCGCCGACGCGAACGCAGCCGCTACGTGTGTGGTGCCGTGTCGCTTCGCGCTGTAGACGTACGACGCGAGAACTTCCACTTGGGTCAGCCGTCGGTATCGCCGCCACGCTCGCCCGATCGAACTTCGTCGTGCCTGTCGCATCTGTAGGTGTATGGCACTTGTTCCTCGCGCGCTGTGGGCGCGCATGTATGACACCGTCAACGCAAGGTCGGAGGCCGCGGGCCTCGCCGGCGAGCGCGAGGCGCTGCTGGCGGGCGCGCGTGGCGCGACGATCGAGATCGGCGCCGGCACCGGGGTCAACCTCGTGCACTATCCCGCTGCGCTGGAACGGCTCGTGTTGGTCGAGCCCGATGCTCACATGATCAAGCGACTGACACGCCGGGTCGAGAGAGCGCGCGTCGGGGCGGAGATCGTCGCGGCATCGGCCGAGCAGCTGCCGTTCGCCGACGACAGCTTCGACGCAGCGGTCGTGACATTCGTGCTCTGCACGGTCGACGATGCTGGCCGTGTCCTGAGCGAGGTCCGGCGTGTGCTGAAGCCCGGCGGCCGACTGCTGTTCCTCGAGCACGTGCGCTCCGCGGATGAGAGGATCGGCCGCCGGCAGGACAGGATTCGACCGTTCTACCGAGCGCTCATCGACTGCGAGCCGAATCGCGACACGCTTGGCACGATCGCAGCTTCGGGCTTCACCGTCGAAGCGGTGCGCCACGGCGACGTGCCCGGTGCGCCGCAGATCGAGCGGCCGATGATCCTCGGCGTAGCGTGCGCGACGTGAGGCGGGACAATGGGCTGGCGATGACCACCTTGGACGCAGAGCTGGTGCGTGCCGCGCGAGCGGGTGAGTCGTCGTCGCTGGGGCTGTTACTCGAACGGCACCGGCCAGCGCTGCTCGCGCATGCACTGCATCTGCTCGGCGGTTCTCGTGCGCAGGCCTACGACGCCGTCCAGGACACGTTCATGGTCGCGTTGTGCAAGCTCGAGTCGGTGCGCGAGCCCGCCGCGATCGGGGGCTGGTTGCACGTGGTGCTCCGCAACGTTTGCCTCATGCAGCTGCGATCGCGCGACACTGAGCGATGCACCGCCGGCATCGCAGCCGTCCGTGAGCGCTCGATCTCGGCGTCGGTGGACGAGGCGCTCGACCGGATCGCGTTGCGCGCCTGGTTGTGGGAGGCGATCGACGGACTGTCCGAGGTGCTACAGGCGCCGCTCGTTTTGCGCTGCTTCTCGGGCGCCAGTTCCTACGGAGAGATCGCGGCGCTCTGCGGCGTGCCCGTCGGCACGGTGCGCAGCCGCCTCAACGAGGCCAAGCGCAGGCTCGCCGAGGCGCTGCTCGATGACGCGGCGGTCGTCGACAGCGCGCCGCGGGCCGAGGCAGAGCGCTCCGCTCGCGAGTTCGAGGAGCTCACAGCGGCGCTCTCGACGCGCCACGACATACGCGCATTCGCGGAACGCTGCGCGCCGGACGTCGAGATTCGGCTCGGCGAGCGCCCCGCGGTGCGCGGGCGCGGCTACATCGCGCAGGTCGCCGAGCAGGACTTTCAGGCAGGCGTCGCGTACTCGCTCACGAACGTGGTTGCCGGTAACCGCGTCATCGTCGCCGAGGGACGCTTCGAGAGCCCGGCCGACGATCCGCACCACTGCCCGCCGAGCGTCGTGCAAGTGCACTTCCGCCAGGCCGGGTGGACGCGACGGATCGTCATGCACTATCGACACTGATCGGACGACGACAGCGCGACCACCGCGATCACCGGACGGCTGTCGCAACGAGGCACACGCAGGAGCGCGGGCGATCCCTCGTGAGCTATCGCAATCGCGCGTCGCGATGACGCCGGGCACCGCGTCACGACTGCTGGTCGTCGTCCATAGCGCTAGCGGTAAGCCGCTCGTATCGCCGCGGCGTTTTGCCTCCCGAGCGGCCACACGACCCGGCGTGATCATCGTGACGCGGAGACCGTTCGCCGACACGATCCTCGTGAGCTTGGTGGCGGGATCGCCGCGCCGGAGTTGGCGCGGCGATTCCGCGTTCGTGGATCAGTGGATGGTGAACGCCGCTGACGCGGCGACGTTGTACGGCGTCGTGACGTTGTTGTTCAATTGGACGATGTAGCTACCCGGCTCGACAGTCGGTGGTCTGGACGCGTCGATGTCCCCCTGCGTCTCGGCCAGCGTGGAGACCGGGAAGTCGACGTGGACGACCTTGGCCTGGCCGGCGTCGAGCGTGACCCGCGCGAATCCGACCAACCGCTGCGGAGGCACGATCACGCTGCTGACCGGCTGGGCCACGTAGACGGGAACGATGTCGGTCCCGCTACGTGTTCCGGTGTTGGTAACCGTGAACGTCGCCCTGGCCGTGCCGTGGCGAGAGACACTCGGTTTCACCGAGAGGCCGCTCGTCGTGAACGTGGTGTAGGACAGGCCGAACCCGAACGGGTAGAGCGGGTTGTAGGCGTGCCCCTGCCCGGATCCCGTGCCCGGCAGCTGGTCGAAGAACTTCGGCTGGTCACCCAGCGGTGAGAATGCGGAGCCGTCGAAGTCCCCGCCCGGCGCAGCGGCGTCGGACGGCCAGCTGATCGGCAGCTTGCCGCTCGGGTTGATCCTGCCGAAGATCGCGTCGGCGACTGCCTGCCCAGCCTCCGTGCTGCCTTGGTAGGCCATCAGAATTGCGTTCGCGTTCTCGGCATCCGCCCCCAGGCCGACCGGACGTCCGGCGATGACGACGACGATCACCGGCTTGCCGGTGGCCTTGAGCGCCGTGATCAACGCCTTCTGGTCAGGCGGCAACTGCGGCGCCGGGTTGTCGCCCAGTCCTTCGGCGTACGCCTTCTCACCGACCGCCACGACGTAGGCGTCGGCGGGGGTATGCGCGGCGGTGTCGCCTTCCGGCACGAACACGGCGTTGCTGTCGTTGTTGAGAATCCCCTTCTGCACCGTGGTGCCGGGCGGGATCTGGTCAGGCGGGCCCATGCAGCAGACGTGACCGGCACCGAAGACACCCTGCCAGCTGACGCTCCACCCGCCGAGCTGGTTCGTCATCGAGTCGGCGCTCGGGCCGGTGACGACGACCTGGGCTGACGTCGAGAGCGGCAGCGCGTTGTTCTGGTTGCGCAGCAGGGTGATCGAGTCCTGCGCCGCCTTGAGTGTCCCGTTCCGCCCAGCGGTGACCGCTGCGTTGGCGGCGTTGGCGTCGACGCACGGCTTGCTCGGGTCGCGGACGCAGGGCTGGTCGAACAGACCGAGCTCGAACTTCAGCGTGAGGATCCGGCGCACCGCCTCATCGATCCGTGCCTTCGAGATCAGATGTGAGTTCACGGCCTCAAGGGTCGCGGTCTGCCATTGATCCGGGCTGACCACGTACATGGCCATGTCGACACCGGCGTTCACGGCCTTGGCAATCGCCTCGGCCGGAGTGGCCGCGACGTGGTAGGCAGTCTGCAATGCCTGCACGTCCTGGTAGTCGCTGATCACGACGCCCCGGAAGTGCATCTGCTTGCGCAGGATGTTTGTCAGTAGGTAGTGCGACCCGGTGGCCGGAACGCCGTTGATGGAGCCAGAGTCCGCCATGACCGTCTCAGCTCCGGCGTCGATGCCGCCGGTGTAGGACGGAAGGATCACGCTCTGCAGGTAGTTCAGGGGCAGCAGCGCCTCGTTGCGGTCGTGACCGTTGATCGACTGCGAGTAGCCGGCGAAGTGCTTGACCGTTGCCGCCACGTCGAGCGAACCAGCCGGACCACGCGCCTGCATGCCTTGGATGTTCGCGGCACCCATCGCCGCCGCCAGTACCGGCTGTTCGGCCCAGGTCTCGTAAGTACGTCCCCACCGGTTGTCGCGAGCCAGATCCTGGACTGGGGCGAAGACCCAGTTCCAGCCGGTCGCGCGGACGGCGTCAGCGGTCGCGGCTCCGCCAGCGCGAGCCGCTGACGGATGCCAGGTGGCGCCCATGCCGATCGACTGCGGATAGAGCGGCGCTTGCCAGGGATGGCCGAAACCGTGCACTGCGTCGACCCCGAAGATCAACGGAATGTGGAGCCGCGAATTCTGGATCGCGTACTGCTGGATCATGTTGTACTCGTTGGCCCAGTCGTAGCCGGTGTTACCGGTGCCGCCCTGCCCGGTGGTATCCGGCGGGTTGTCGGTACCGCCCGCGAGCAGAGAGCCCGTGTGGTTGTCGACCAGCCACGTCTTCAGGCAGCTCTGGTTCAGCTGGGCCCAGCCCTGGCTGCCGCATGCGTTGGACGGACCGGTCACGTTGTCGACGAGCTGCTGGTCCATCTGCCCGACCTTCTCGGGCAAGGTCATCGCACCCAGCAGGGCGTTCACTCGGGCCTGAATCCGCTTGTGGGGATCGAGCCACGGAGCGTTGTTGCCCGGGTGTGCGGAAGCGGCAACGCCCTGGCCCATGAGGACAGCCAGCGCTGCCGTCACCAGGGCGCCGACAGCGACGACGAGCATCGCCTTCCTTCCCCGGCGCCTATGGCCTCTGGCCTGCGGACTCGACATGACTCGACCTCCTTGGGTTGGGGTTGACCGTGGTCGGTGCCGCCACTGGCCGACGAGGCTTCGGGCTGTCGTGGACCCTCATCCGCACGCTGGCGGCGCGTGCGCGGTCGCCGATGAGGGAGTCGACGTCGCGTCAATCACGAGCGCGAGAGCGACCGCACGCGCAATCGCGGAGCGGTGCACCACCTCATCTCGACGAGCTCTTCTGTGACGGGACCTCCCGAAGGCGCCGACGTCAGGAACACTCGTCCGTTCACGACGGCAAGTCAAGGCAGTCGATCCCTAGAGCCTTGCTCGGCCGCGTGCTCCGAACGCCTATCCGGGTCGTTGTCCGTTCGCAGCGGTCGCCCGGGCGCGCAGCCGGCCTCCGTCTTCGCCTGTCAGCAGCAGAAAGCCGCCGTGGGGCGACTGCTGGTTTCGATGCCAGACGGCGGTAGGGCTTGGGGCAGGATCGCTGGTGCTTCGCTGCCGAAGCGGCGATGAGCTCGGGATTCTCGGGGCTCGTTCTCGGTGTCTGAGGAGGGACCATGTCCGAGCCGTTGCTCGATCGTGCCGGTCGTCGCCGCTCGCCGGCGACCATGCCGGGATTCCATGCCGGCCGACCGCCGCGAAACAAGGGCCTGCGCTACCCGGCGGATCCGCCGACGATCGAGGAGATCGTCGCCGTCATGCGCGCCGCTGGCGATCACGCCCACGGCAGGCGGCTCCGCGCGCTGATCGTGATCCTCTGGCGGGCCGGCCTGCGCATCCAGGAAGCGCTGGCTCTGACAGAGGCCGACCTGGATCACCGGCGCGGCGCGGTGCTGGTTCGACGCGGCAAGGGAGGTCGCCGTCGCGAGGTTGGCATGGACGGGTGGGGGCTGGGACGAGCTGCAGCCGTGGCTCGACCTTCGCGTCGTGCTGCCCGTGGGGCCGCTGCGGGCGTCATCAACGGCTCGACACGCGGCCGGCACTGATCAAGTGCGGCCGCGCGGGCGGAGCTGCGCCGGACGGCCGCGGCAGCTGGCGTGCCTCGGCGGTTCGCCCCCCATCAGCTGCGCCACGCCCACGCAGTCGAAATGGCCCACGAGGGCGTGCCGCTGGTGGTAATCCAACGCCAGCTCGGCCACAGCAACCTCGGAATCACCTCCGTCTACCTGCAAGGCATCGACAATGCCGAGATCATCGAGACCGTCTACGCGCGCCGCGCGCCCATGATCCCGGTCCGCGGATCGCTGCGGCGCTGAGCCACACTCCATAGCCGAACGCCGCTCATCGCGGCATGAAAATGCGCCTTGGAGGCTCTGTCCGGGTCCGGCCGTAGCGTCGAGTGATCCGGGACAGGGGCTTCGTTGGGAGAACGCAGGCGGGTAGGCCGGAATGCGCGATGGGCTTCGAGCCCGGGCTTTTCGTTCGGCCGCCCCTGCGACTTGCCTGGATTGTGCTGCGAGCACGTATCGGTCTGTGTCGTTGTCCCGCTGGTTCTCCCGTCGTGTCAAGCGCATCGTGGGAGGTTCAGGATGGCGTTGGAGAGGTGGGCCGGTCGGGCGATCGGCCTGGATGTTCACCGTGACTTCTGCGTGGTCGCGATCTGTGAGGACGGCCAGGTCCGGTCCGGTGCTCGGGTGCCGAGCACCCCGGAGGGGCTGGGGGTGCTGGCGCAGAGCCTGGTGAAGTCCGATCGCGTGGCGTTGGAGGTCACGGGCAGCTGTTGGGAGGTGGCGCGGATCCTCGAGCCGCACGTCGAGCGCGTGGTGGTGGTCAGCCCGGACGACACCGGCATCGCGCAAGCGCGCGCTAAGACCGATCGGCTGGACGCGCGCACGTTGGCGCGGCTGCTGTGGTCGGGGGAGCTTGAGTCGGTGTGGATGCCCGACGAGCGCTGCCGCGTGTTGCGTCGGCGGCTGGCGCGGCGCGAGCAGCTCGTGCGCTCACGGACGCGGGCGAAGAACGAGATCCAGGCGGTGCTGCAGCGCCGCCTGCAGGGCAAGCCGCCGTGCTCGGACCTGTTCGGGGTCAAGGGCCGCCGGTGGCTGGCCGGTCTCGAGCTGCCGCTGGAGGAGCGCGAGTCCGTCGACGCCGGAATCCGTCACATCGATTTCCTCGACGCCGAGATCGCCGCCGTCGAGCGACTGGTCGCCCAACAGGCGCTCAACTGGCCCGAGATCCGGCGGCTGATGACCGTCCCGGGCGTGAACCTGATCGGCGCCGCGACCTTCATCGCCGCGATCGGGCGTGCCGACCGGTTCCTGACCAGTCGCAAGCTGGTGGCCTACCTGGGCCTGGACCCGAAGGTCCGCCAGTCCGGGGAGGCGCCGGCGCGCAGCGGCAAGATCAGCAAGCGCGGCTCGGCCGCCGCGCGCTGGGCGCTGGTCGAGGCCGCCTGGAGTGTCGTCGGCCAGCCCGGCCCGCTGCACGCCTTCTATGACCGCACGCGCGCCCGCCGCGGGCACGGCAAGGCGATCGTCGCGACCGCGCGCAAGCTGGCGATCCTGTTCTGGTGCATGCTCTGCCGCGGCGAGGACTACGCCCACCAGCAACCGTCGCTGACCAACAAGAAGCTGCGCCGGCTCGAGATCACCGCCGGCGCGCCGGCTCGCAAGGGCAAGCCATCCGGCGTCTGGGTCACCCACCAGAGGATGCGCCAAGCCGAAAGGCAGCTCGCCGCGCAGGCCGAGGCCTCCTACAAGCGGCTCGTCACCGACCGGCAGGCCGCAGCCCCGACGAGAAAGGTGGGCGCGAGCGTGACAGCGGAGCGCGCATAGATCAGGCCCTCAAAGGGCAACGTCGCGCGGCAGGCCCGCGAGCTCCAGACGCCTGCTCTTTGACTCGTCATCGGCTCGCGCCCACACGACAACCTAGCGCTCCTCAGCCGCCGTCGACCACCGCGACGGAGACCACGCGCGCGCAAAATCCGGCCACAACCACGCCGATCCGGGCCGGTGGCGGCAGAGTCGGCCTCACACGGACCGTTCTAAGGCCCTCGGCGACACCTCCGCGACCGATCCGTCGTCCGAAATCACCGCAAATTCCGTCCAGGCGCCGCCAGCGTCACCCTTGATTTTCATCGGTCGCGCATTGCGGCACTCCGCGGATAGGTACGCGGAGTGCTCCGGGCAGGCGAAAGCGCTCGCGCGCCGACGATGAGCGCACCGTCAGCTCAGCATGGCTTACGGCACACCACTTGCACAGGATGCGTGCGCCCTTCCTCGATATTACGGGCGGAGTTACGCATCTTCTCGGGCGCGGTCGGGCCAATCAGCACGTGCAGGCCGAGCGGCGGCAGCTCACCCCGATCGGCGAGCTCGAGCGCGGCCCGGTACGCGGCCCGGTACTTCGGTCCGGTGTCCTCGCTCTCGATGTCCACAAACCCGGCGCGGGCGAGGAGCTCCCGGGTCTCCGATGGTCTGACGAGAAACTCGCCCGTCCCGTCCTCGGACCAGGGCACGGGATGGTGCGGGCTGCCCAGGGCGCCGAGCCCGTGCTCGGTGAGCGCGAAGAACCCACCGGCTTTCAGCACGCGCCATGCTTCGCCGAAGAAGCGCTCGCGGTCGGCGACGTTCATGGTCACGTGCTGGGCATAGGCACCGTCGAAGGAGCCGTCGTCGTATGGCAGCCGCTCGCCGACCCCCTGCTCGATGGAGACTCGGTCACCCATGCCGAGCAACGCGGTTAGCTTGTTCGCCGCCTCGACGAACGGCCCGGTCATGTCGACTCCGCTGACCTTGCACCCAAAGCGCTGCGCGAAGTAGCGGGCCGGGCCACCGATTCCGCAGCCGATGTCGAGTACGTGGTGGCCGGACTCGACGGGCAGCCGATCCGCGAGGTCGACGGTGGCGGGAAAGCCACGCGCGTGGAAGTGGTCGATCGGCGCCAAGTCCTCCACGGTCAACGACTCCAGAGACTTCGACGCCCGCTCCAGCGCAGAAACGATCAGGCCGTACACGTCGCGATCAGCCCAATGGTCCGCGATCGAGGCTGCTGGAGACATATCAATCCGCCTGGTTTCGGGAGCTTACCGCGCGCCCGATGGCGACGGCCACCGACTGTTCGGCCGGCGACACTCGCCCGGGGACGACGCGCGGGCGTCCGGTACCTCGCGCGCTCGCTGCCGCAGCGAGCCGTGGGTCGCCGAGGTCATCAACGGGTTGCGGGCGCCGTCGTGGGTCGGACGGGCGATGCTGCTCCGAGGCGCTTGCCTGGCGCCTGAGCGCGGAACGGTCTCCCTAGCTGTCCTCGTGGCCGCTGCCGCGTGACGCCGCGTAGTACGCACCGCCTGTCATGCTCATCGCGTCCTCGGCCATGCCGGGGCGCGGCCGGTCGCCGGGGATGATCGACGTGACCGGCAGCCCGAGCCCGCGCACGCGCGTGACGAGGTCGCGCCGCAGCCACTTCGACACGCCGCGCGGCAACGTCGAGATGATGATCTCGTCGAAATCGCCGGTGGCGACCGCGTCCTTGACGGCAGTGAACGGATCCGGACCGCCCGTGAGTGCGCCGACCGGTGTGCCAGCCGCCTTGCCCAGCAACCGTCGCGCCGTGTCGAGCGTCCAGTCGGCAGCACGCGCGTTCGCGACGTCGGGCACGAGCAGCGTGAAGCGGCACGGCGCCTCGGCGGCCCGGTGCTCGACGGCCTTCAGGAGACGCGGCGCGGCCGCCGTCCGGTTGGCAACGACCAAGACCCGAGTGTGTGTCAGTGGTTGCATCGAATGCTCCTACAGGCGATAGGAGAGCCCTACGCTCTCAGATCGCCCAAAGCATCACAACCCCCCACGAGTGTCGGTAGGAACCGCTATCGCGTCGAGGCAGATCGCAGCAGCGCGGTCACCTTGGCGCTGCCTTCTCACGGCAGCGCAGCAGTAGCGTTGAGCCGCCGGCCTAGTGTCGGGGCTCGTCGTTCGGCCTCGAGCTGCGCGACGGTCGCAAGGTCGTCGGGATCCTGGATGCGTTTTCTCCAGTCGTGGCGGATGCGCGGGAGTTGCTGCTCGTTCGACCGATGGCGGTGAAGGCATCAGGGACGAGCCCTTTGGAGGCGTCGGAAGACGACTTTCTCATCGTCAACGAAGCCGACATCGTCTGCGTCACCGGTCGGTACGCACCGGCCACAGCCGACGCGGCTGAGCGGGAAAACGTGTCCCCAGCTATGTCCCGGGCCGCGTCGCGAACCCCCGAATTCGGCGGGTCGTGACTGCAACTGAGAGCAAGTCGCGGACAGGTCAAAACCCCGCACTAGAGCCACAAACGACCCTGCAGAGCCGATTCACGGTAACGGGCTGGCGGCACTCATAATCCGTCGCGCGGTGGTTCGAATCCACCCCGGCCCATAGGCATACATCCAAACTGGGGGTTGCGATCGTCGGAGGTGCTGACGCTGCGTCGACCAGCGCGAGGACGCGCTCGAAGCAGCGGTGGACTGGGTCGAAAGCTTCATGCGGGAGCAGGACCTTGATGCACGCGGCGGCGCAGCCGAGGCACGCGACGATTGCGAGCACTCCGAGCAACTTGAGGCCACCGGTGTCGGACTGACTATCCCGGCTTGAGCGTTACTCGAGTGGAACTTCGTCTGCGCGGCTGGGCTAAAGCACGTCGCAGCTCGCGTCGATGTGACGATGGTGCCGGACGTGTTGTACGAGCTCGCCGAGACGTTCGTGGACTTCATGAACCGTATGACGCTCGTCGATGCCGCGCTGTGCTTTGCGACCGGGACGTTCGCCCTTCCGTTCGCCGTCTTCATTCACGAGGTTGGCCATGCGGTCGCCGCCGTCGCGCTTCGCCGGCGAGTGACTGAGCTCACCGTCGGCGACGCGTCGCCGCTGCTCACGCTGCGCGCGGGCAGTTTCCGCCTGCGGCTCGGATCGGTCACGGGCGAGGGTGATGCAGCCGGATTCATCCTTTACGAGGACGACTTGGCCAGCCCGCGTCACACGTTTGTGATCGCGCTCGCAGGACCGGTCGCCTCGCTCGCCGGTGCGGTGGCAACCGGTGTGATGACCGCCGGCGCTTGGGGCACCCCAGGGCTGTCGTTGTTCTTCGGCATCGCGACCCTCGTCGGGCTCACGGCAGGGGTCAGCAGCTTGCGCGTGTCCGGTGAGAGCCCGTCGACATGGTCCGACGGCGTATGGGTCCGCGGTGCCTGGCGGGCGATGCGCCGCCCAACGCCGAACGTCGTCGGCGCGCGCGACCCGCGCGAAGCGACGTCGATTCCACCCCCGCTCCACGACGCGAGGACCACGCCCGTCAGCGCAGCCGCGGCTGAGTAGCCGTCAGCGGTCGGACCGATCCTGGAGCGGACCGGTGGTTCGACTCCGCCCCGGCCCATCCGTGGCGAGCCGGGGCTGCCGCTGTCGCGAACAGCCCGGCTCGCGGCGTCCGGAGGGACTCCCCGGCTACTCGTCCTGCTTCGACTGCTCGCCGTCCTTGGACTCGGGCGGCTTCCTCGGCTGGCCGGCCACGGTCTCGGTGTCCTGCTCGCCGGGCTTCGCGGTCGTGTCGTCGTCCTTGTTGGGCCGATCCTGCGTTGACTCGCTCATGGTGAGCTCCTCGGTTGCGGGGATCGGGCCTACCCAACAGGCGCGCTCGCCACGCAGTCGGATTCGAGCCCGGCGCGGTTAGAGTCCCGTCCATGCGCAAGCTCGAAGGCTGTGACGACCGGGCGCTGATCCTCGAGGACACTCACCTTTCGGCGCTGCGCTGGGGCGCCGAGGAGCACCGGTACCCGTTGTCCGAGCTCACTCCGGGCTCGGTGGTGCGGCATGACAAGGGCAAGACGCTCGGCCTCTTCGGCAAGAAGGAAGAGCGCGTCCGCACCGAGTTCGACATCCTGACGCTCACGATCTGGGTTCCGCTGGAGCGCCAGAACGAGGCGGAGGAGTTCGTCGCGGCGGTCAACGCGGCGATCGAGCGGACCAAAGTCTGAGCCGGTGCTGATCGAACGCGAGGCGCTGCTCGCGCGGCTCGCGACCGCGCAGCGTGAGGGCGGGCGGTTGGTGTTCGTCGGTGGGGAGGCGGGTGTCGGCAAGACCGCGCTCGTGCGGGGCTTCGCAGCCGACGCGGACACACGCGTGCTCGAAGGCGCGTGCGAGCACCTGGTCACACCCGCGCCGCTCGGCCCGATCGTCGACATCGCCGAGCAGACCAAGGGCTCGTTGGCGGCGGACATCGAGGCCGGGCGGGAGCCGCGCCGCGTCGCGCTGACGCTGCTCGACGAGCTGCGGCGCCCCACCCTCCTGGTCGTCGAGGACCTGCATTGGGCCGACGAGGCGACGCTCGATGCTCTGCGTCTCGTCGGCCGCCGCATCGGTGCGACACCTTCGCTCGTGATCGCGACGTACCGCGACGAGGAGGACAACCAGCCGCTGCGGCGCCTGCTCGGCGACCTTGCCTCGTCGCCCGATGTGGTCCGGATCGGTGTGCCGCCGCTCTCGCTGGCGGGCGTGCGCCAGCTCACGGGCGAGCGCGCGGAGGCGGTTCATGCGCTTACCGGCGGCAACCCGTTCTTCGTCACCGAGCTGCTGGCCTCGCGCCCCGACGCGGTGCCCGCGACCGTCCGCGACGCCGTTCTCGCGCGCACCGCCCGCCTGACGCCCGCAGCGCGCCGGCTGCTCGAAGGCGCGGCGCTCGTTCCCGCGCGGGTCGAGCTGTGGCTGCTCGACGCCGCCTTTCCGGACGTGGCCGACCATCTCGACGAGTGCGTGACCGCGGGCATGCTCGTCGCCAGGTCGGGCGCGGTCGCGTTCCGCCACGAGCTGGCCCGCCGTGCCGTCGAGAGCACAGTGCCACCGCGTCGGCGGCGCGATCTGCATGCCGCGATCCTGCACGCGCTCGAGGCCGCAAGCGTCGCCGACAGCTCCCGTCTCGCCCACCACGCCGAAGCTGCGGGCGACGCCGCCGCGATCCTGGGCTACGGCCGCGCCGCTGCCGAGCATGGCGCCAAGAGCGGCGCGCACCGCGAGGCCGCGGCTCAGTACGCGCGGGTTCTCAACCTGGAAGGGCTCCCGCCGCAGGAACGCGCCGAGCTGCTCTCCGCCCAGTCCAACGAGGCCCAGGCGAGCGGCAGCTACGCCGAGGCGGTCGACACGCTGGAGCAGGCGATCGCGCTCCGCCGCGAGCTCGGCGACCGCCTTCGTGAGGGCGAGCACCTCGCACGGCTGGCGGTGCCGTTCATCCGGCTCGGTCGCAACGCGGAGGCCGACGCTGCGATCGACGCCGCCGTCGACTGCCTCGAGGCGCTCCCGCCGAGCCCCGAGCTCGCCTCCACGTACGGATGGCAGTCGTACCTGCGGATGATCAAGCGCGACAACGCCGACGCGGTGCGCTCAGGCGACAACGCCGTCACGCTGGCCCGTGAGCTCGACGAGCCGGACGTGCTCGTGCTCGGGCTCACGATGAAGGGCACGGCGATGCTGATGGGCGGCGACATCGACGGCGGCACCGCGGTGCTCGAGGAGAGCCTCGCGCTCGGGACGCGTCACGGGCTCGAGCACCGGATCGAGCACGCCATGGAGATGCTGGGCTCAGGGCTGGGCGAGATGTACGAGCTCGAGCGCGCCGAGCACTGGCTGCGCGAGCACATGGACTACGGAGCCCGCCAGGGCGTCGACCCGGCCTACTCGCAAGCCTGGCTGGCGATCGTGCGCGCGTACCGTGGCGACTGGGCAGAGGCGACCGACCTCGCGGCCGAGATGCTGCGCGAACAGCGCTCGACACCGACGGGGATCGCCGCGGCTGTCGCCCTCGGCCGCGTGCGGGCCCGGCGAGGCGATCCGGGCGCCCGCGCCGTGCTCGACGACGCGCTCGCGGTCGCGCGGCCCGGTGGGCATCTCCAGCGGCTCGGCCACATCTACGCGGCACCCGCGGAGGCGGCGTGGCTGGCCCGCGATCGCGAGGCGACGATCGCCGAGGCGGGGGCGGTGGACCCGCTCGCGCTCGAGAAGCGCCACCTGTGGTTCGCTGGTGAGCTCGCGTCCTGGCAGCGGAAGGCAGGCGCGCTCGACACCGCGCCGGACTGGATCGCCGAGCCCTACCGGCTGCAGATCGCCGGTGATCCGGCGAGGGCTGCCGAGCGCTGCCGCGCGCACGGCTGCCCGTACGAGGCGGCACGGGCGCTCGCGGAGTCGGACAACCCGGACGAGGTCACCACTGCGCTGACCGAGTTCGAGCGTCTGGGAGCCGCGCCGTCGGTGCGACTCACGCGCGAGCGGCTGCGCACGCTCGGTGCGCCGGTCCCGCGCGGCCCGCGGCGCACGACGCGCGCCAACCCGGCCGCGCTGACCGTGCGCGAGCTCGAGGTGCTGCGGCTGGTCGCGGAGGGACTGCGCAACGCGGAGATCGCGGACCGGCTCGTGCTCTCGCCGCGAACGGTCGACCATCACGTCGCCGCCGTGCTGCGCAAGCTCGCGGCGCGCACCCGCGGCGAGGCGGTCGCGTCCGCGACCAAGCTCGGCCTGGTCTAGATGACCGCCGGCCGCCGCTGGCTCACGGCGAACCACGCAACGCCGATCAACGTTCCCGCGCACGCGAGCAGCAGGTTCCAGCGGAGCCCGAGCACGTGTGCGGCGGTGTCGACCCGCAGGAGCTCGTCCACGATCCGGAAGGCGCAGTAGCCGGCGACGTAGAGCGCGAACAGGCCCGGCGGCCGGATCGTGCGGTGGCGCCCGAGCCACACGAGCGCTGCGGCGAGCAGGAGGTTCCACAACAGCTCGTAGAGGAACGTGGGGTGGAAGGTCGGATCGGAGAGGTAGCGCGCGGGCCGGTGCTCGGGGTCGATCTCGATCGCCCACGGGAGGTCGCTCGGGCGGCCGAACAGCTCCTGGTTGAAGTAGTTGCCGACGCGCCCGATCGCCTGCGCGACGAGCAGCCCGGGCGCGGCCGCGTCGAGGAAAAGAGGGATGTCGGCGCCGGCCCGGTGCACGCGCCAGATCCCGACGAGCGTCCCCAATGCGATCCCACCCCAGATGCCGAGGCCGCCGTGCCAGACGGCGAACGGGCCCCACCAGTGGTCGAACGACCCCTCGGGCGTCGTGGCGAGGTAGTAGAGGCGGCCGCCGACGATCCCGGCCGGGAACCCCCAAAGCGCGACGTCGTAGACGAGCTCGCGCGACCCACCCTGCTCCTCCCAGCGGCGCCGCACGATCGCGACCGCCGCCAGCACCGCCAGCGCGTAACAGAGGCCGTACACGTGCAGTGCCAGCGGGCCGACGTGGAGGACGTTGGTGGGCGGGCTCGGGATTGCTGCCGGCATAGAGACAGCTTGCGCCTCAGCGCTGTACTACGTGGCGTAGGTGCCAGCGCGGACTGACCTGTTTGGCGATCGGTCGCAACAGGAGTAGGGTCGCAATTGCAGGCGTTCGCAATTGCCATGACTCGCGCACACAGTGCAGTCCCGTTGGCAGATGCGCCGGACCTCGATGCGGCCACGGCGGTGGTTCGTGCGCGCGGCCTGCGGCTCTCGACGGCGCGGCGGCTCGTCCTCGAGGCCCTGTACGACGCGGACGGCCCGCTCACTGCGGAGCAGCTCGCGGGGGAGATGGACGTCGCGTCGGTCTACCGTAACCTGGAGACGCTCGAGGAGCTCGGCCTCGTGCGGCACTTCCATCTCGGCCACGGCCCGGGCTTCTACGCCCGGTCGTCGGCCGCGACGCACGAGTACCTGCTGTGCGAGGCCTGCGGCGCCGTGACGGCCCTCGAGCCCGAGCAACTCGACGGCGTGCGGGACCTGATCCGCGCGCAGTTCGGCTACGAGGCGCGGTTCACGCACTTCCCGATCGCCGGCCGCTGTCGGGACTGCGGGACCGACTCGTGATCGCACGGATCAAGGGCAGCCTCTCGCCGCCGGAGTGGCGGCGCGCCGCCGGGCTGACCGCGGTGATCGTCGCGCTCCACGTGGTCGGCTTCTTCGTGCTGCTCGCGCTCGTCGTGCCGCAGGATCTGAAGCTCGGGACCGGAGCCGTGTTCGGCCTCGGGCTCGGCATCACCGCGTACACGCTCGGCCTGCGCCATGCGTTCGACGCCGACCACATCGGCGCGATCGACAACGTCACGCGCAAGCTGATGAACGAGGGACAGCGGCCGCTGAGCGTCGGCTTCTTCTTCTCGCTCGGTCACTCGACGATCGTGTTCGCGCTCGCGACGCTGCTTGCGTTCGGCATCCGCGGGCTGAGCGGCGCGGTCGGCGACGACAGCTCGACGCTGCACCAGGTCACCGGCCTGATCGGCCCCGGCGTGTCCGGGTTCTTCCTGGTGCTGGTCGGCCTGCTGAACCTGGTCGTCCTCGTCGGCATCGTGCGGGTGTCCCGGCGGATGCGCCAGGGCCAGTACGACGAGGCGCAGCTGGAGGAGCAACTCGACGCGCGCGGGTTCATGACGCGCCTCTACGGCCGCGCGACGAGGGCGATCAAGAAGCCGTGGCAGATGTATCCGCTCGGGCTGCTGTTCGGGCTCGGGTTCGACACGGCGACCGAGATCGCGCTGCTCGCGACCGCGGGCGCCGCCGCGGCGTCGAGCGGCATCCCGTTCTACGCGATCCTCTGCCTGCCGATCCTGTTCGCGGCCGGCATGTCGCTCCTCGACACGATCGACGGCGCGTTCATGAACTTCGCCTACGGGTGGGCGTTCGCCAAGCCGGTGCGCAAGATCTACTACAACATCACGATCACGGCCCTGTCCGTGGCCGTCGCGCTGATCATCGGCACGATCGAGCTGATCGTGGTCTTCTCCGACAAGCTCAGCCTGACCGGCGGCGTGTGGGACCTGGTCTCCGGCCTCGACCTCAACTACGTCGGGTACGGGATCGTCGGCCTGTTCGTCCTGACGTGGGTGCTCGCGCTCGCCGTCTGGCGGTTCGGACGCATCGAGCAGCGCTGGTCCGCGCGCCTCAACGAGACGTAGACCTGGTCCGCCCGGTTCTCACGCCAACTGCGGCGGGGTGGGGCGGCGAGGGTGCATTTCGTCGCAATCGTCCGCGGAGCGGGCGTTCGTGCGACGAAATGCTCGCTATAGGTGACTAACGTCGCACGTGCGGGGCCATCGGCGGAGATTGCTACGAAATGCACCCTCGCTGTCGAACTTCGGCAGGCGCGGGAGGCTCGGTCGTCTCGAACGACATGCCCCATGGGCGCGACGCTAGCTTGACCGCGGGGGCCGCGGCGAGAGAATGGAGACGTGTTCCGTCGCCGGGATCGTGACCTTGACGATGTGCGCGCGGTCATCGTCGCCGAGGACGGCGACACCCGCCCGGACGAGCTCGCGCGGCTGCGCCGGATCGCCGCCGAGGCGCTGATCCTCCAGGACGAAGCCGAGGTGCTGCTGAGTGACATCCGCGACCGCGGGCCTCTCGCCGATCTCGCGCCGCGCGGCGGCCGGCTGGCCAGCCGGTTCCTGGCGCTCGCCGCGGCGCTGCCCGCCTCGCGCGACCCGCTCGTGCGCGCCTACGCGTCGCGGCTGCACGAGGTGCTCGACCACCACGCGCTGATGCTGTCGGCGTCGCTCGACCTGCTGGCCGTCTGCACGCGCTCGCAGCGCCTCGAGGACGAGGTCGACCGGATCGCGGGCCTCGGGAGGCCGGCGCGCTGGCTCGAGGACATCCGGCTCGACCTGCTGGTGGAGAGCTGACTACCTGAACGGGCCATCCCGGCCGGATGGCCGGAAACGGCGATGAAACGGCAGGCGCCGGGACGTACAACCTGTCGCATGCCGCTCAACGCCTTCATCTACGACATCTCCCTCGCGCTCAGCGAGAGACGGGGAATGGCCGCGCGCCGGGGTGAGCTACTCGCCTCGGCGCGCGGTCGCGTCCTCGAGCTCGGTGCGGGCACCGGGCTCAACCTGCGCCACTACCCCGACGGCGTCGACCTCGTGGTCAGCGAGCCCGATCCGGCGATGCGCGCTCGACTGCAGAAACGCGCCGAGGGGCGTGCGACGGTCGTCGACGCCGGCGCCGAGCGCCTCCCGTTCCCGGACGACTCGTTCGACACCGTGGTCTCGACGCTCGTCCTGTGCACCGTCGCCGATCCCGACGCGGCGCTCGCCGAGGTGCGGCGCGTGCTAGCCCCGGGCGGCCGGTTGCTGCTGATCGAGCACGTGCGCGCGGATGCGCCGCGGCTCGCGTGCCGGCAGGACCGCTTCGCCGGCCTCTGGCACACGGTTGCGATGGGCTGCCGCTGCAACCAACCGACGGTCGCGCTGCTCGAGCGCGCGGGCCTGTCGCTCGAGCTTGCGCCGAGCCGCTGGCGCAGCATGCCGTCGCTGGTCGCCCCGCTGGTGGTCGGTACGGCTAGATGAGGCCGCGGCGTGTGGCGTCGGCGGCGGCCGCCGCGCGCGACGGTTGACCGAGCTTCGTGCGGATATTGGCGACGTGCCGGTGCACCGTGTGCGGGCTGACGATCAGCCGCGCGGCGATCTCGCTGTCGCTGAGCCCCTCGGCGACGAGGCGCAGGACCTCCGCCTCGCGCGCGCTGAGCTCCGACGGCGGGGCGAGGAACGCGCGCACCGCGCCCACGATCCCATCGCGGTCGCCCAGCCACGGAGGATGAGCGTCGCCCTCGGCGGCCACGAACTGCGCGTCCGGGAGCAGTGAGGCGACCTCGCGGCCCTGCGCGAACGGCATCGCGCGGTCGTTGCGGCGATGGATGACCAGCGCGGGCGCGCGCACGCGCGAGAGGACCTCCCGCATGTCGGTGACGTACACCGCCTCGAGCATCGCCGCGGCGACCTCCGGCTCGGCGGCCGCGCGCTGGAGCCGGGCGAAGCGCTCGCGCGTGTCGGCGTCGGCGCCCGGCGTCCAGACGTCGGCGAGCAGCCGCGACCCGGCGCCCCAGTGGGCGCGCACGGTGTCGGCGATGGCCGCCCTCAGCGCCTGGGGGGCGACCTCGGAGCCCCGTGCGTAGCTGCCGATCAGCACGAGCCTCCGCACGCGGTCCGGGAACGCCGCGGCGAACGCCGCCGCCGAAGAGGAACCCCACGAGATGCCGAGCAGCGAGAGGTCGGCCAACCCGACCGCGTCGGCGACCGCCGCGATCGTGCGCACCTCCGCCTCGATGGAGATCTCCGGCGACGGCGGCCGGTCCGACATGCCCGTGCCGATCCGGTCGTAGCGCACGACCGTGCGGTCACGCGCGAGTTCGCCGATGAAGTCGCGGTAGTCCTCGAACCCCCACTCGAGCTCGAGATGGCTGACCCACAGCGCCGGCAGCAGCAGCGCCGGACCTGATCCGACGGTCGCGTAGGCGACCCGGGCGTCACCGGCGGCGCAGAAGCGGATCTCCTGCTCGGGCACGGCGTCAGACGTTAGTGCGCCGCGACACCGCCGCGAGCACGACCGGTTCGGGCCCCTCGTTGCGCAGCAGGCGCAGCGGCAGCCCCGTCAACCACAGCATGTCGCCGCTGACGAAATGGATCACGCCGCCCGCCAGACACTCCACCGCGATCTCGCCGCGCTTGACGATGACGAGCGCGTCCCGCCATTCCGAGGCGTCGTAGGGACGCTCGTCCCCGGGAGCGATGACCACTTCACGGCGCGCGAACGCAGCGGGTAGCCGTCGGCCCGCGATGGACAGCCGATCCCGGCAGTCGTCGCTCATCCACCTGTTAGACGCCCTTGGACCGGAAAACTCATCGCTTACGATGTCGGCGATGGCAATTCATCCCGACTCGACAATTCAGGAGCTCGACCTCGAGGCGCACCGGCGCGAGCTGACCGGCTACTGCTACCGGATGCTCGGCTCCGGGTTCGACGCCGAGGACGCCGTGCAGGAGACGATGGTGCGCGCCTGGCGCAGCGTCGACCGGCTCGAGGACCCGGCAGCGCTCAAGTCGTGGCTGTACCGGATCGCGACCAACGTCTGTTACGACATGTTGCAGGGCGCCCAGCGCCGCGCGCGGCCGATGGACTTCGGCCCGGCCGCGCCGATCGACGCGATCCTCGACGGGGGCATGGCCGAGGAGGCCTGGATCCAGCCGGTGGCCGACGCGCGCGTGATGCCGGAGACCAGCGATCCCGCCGAGCTGGCTGCCACGCGCGAGACGCTGCGGCTCGCGTTCGTGGCCGCGCTCCAGCATCTTCCCGCCCGTCAGCGTGCGGTGCTGATCCTGCGGGAGGTCCTTCGCTGGCAGGCGAGCGAGGTCGCCGAGCTGCTCGATACGAGCGTCGCGTCGGTCAACAGCGCGCTACAGCGGGCGCGGGCCACGATCGACGAGCTCGACCTTGACGCCAGCGGCCCCGCCTGGGTCGACGACGACGACCACCAGGAGCTGCTCGGCAAGTACGTCGAGGCGTTCGAGCGCTACGACGTCGCGAAGCTCGTGACGCTGCTCAAGGACGACGTCGTGTTCAACATGCCGCCCTTCCGGCTGTGGCTGCAGGGGACGCAGAACGTGCACGACTGGATGCTCGGCCCAGGAATCGAGTGCGCGGACGGGCAGGTGCTCGTCACGCGCGCGAACGGCTGCCCGGCCGTCGCCATATACAAGCCGAGCGCGCCCGACACGTGGTCGCCGTTCAACCTCGCCGTGCTGGAGATCGAGAACGGCGAGATCGTCGGCATCACCAACTTCCTCTATCCCGAGCTGTTCGAGGCGTTCGGGCTGCCCGCGACGCTCGGCCCGCCTCAGGGCTGATAGGGCGGGGCGACGCCCCAGCCCCAGCGCGGAACCGGCGCGTGCTCGGTCACCTCGGCGCCGGGCTGCGAGTTGTGCATCGCGAGCCGCGTGCCCCACTCGGCGTAGCCCATCAGCGCGGCGCGGAACTCGGGGTCGGCCGGCAGGCGCGCCTCGTCGGCAGCGCGGCTCAGCAGCGTCACGAACCGCAGTCGCATCTCGTCGGTGATCTGCAGGTCGCGATGCTGGGCGAGCATGTGCTCGTAGCCGCCGTGACCCTCGGTGTAGGCGGCCGGTCCTCCCATCACCTCACACCACCACAGCGTCACGTGGCGGCGGTGCTCCTCGCTCACGGTGCCGCCGAACAGCGGCGCGATCAGCTCGTCCTGCTCGACCAGGTCGTAGAACGCGTTCAGCCAGCGCTCGAACGCCGCCTGCTCGCCCGCCCACTGGTAGATCGTCGGGTCCGGCGCCACGCCGGGGAAGCTAGCGCTTCTTGTAGGGATCGACGTAGACGTCGTCGATCGTCCACTCACCGTGATCGTCGAGCGCGGTGAAGCGGAACGAGACCTGCTGGTCGCCGACCAGCGAGAGAAGATTGACCACAACCGGCAAGACCGGCGTCGGCGACCATGAGTCCCCGGCGCCGATCAAGCCGATCGGCAGCGATCGTGTGACCCCGAGAAGCGGATCGCTGAAGACGACCGACACGGCGAGCGCCGAACTCGGCGAGCCGCCGTTTCGTGCGAACAACCGGACGGTCGGATGTTCCACCCCGATGCACATCGGCGCAGTCGTTGCCGAAGCGCCGCCCGGCAGGGCCAGTGCGCTCTCGCCGGAGAGATACGGGTTGTTCCCGTCAACGAGTGCGGCACCGTCCTCGAGCGTCCAATCCTTCCGCGCCGCCCTCGAATCCACCGTCCGGAGCGGGTACGTACCAAGCGACGTCCAGCCACGGCAAGAACGTCTGGGAGAGCGGTTGCACCGGGCAACCAGCGGCAATCGCGCTGGGCGGACCAGTGAACCCCAGGGCGGCGAGCGCGAGGATTCCGGCTAGGCCGATGCGCCGGAAGAGGGCGACAATCGACTCAGCTGATCCCCGGATCGGCGCTGTTCATAGCTCGAACATGCGTCCAGACGCTGCGGCGTGATACTTCCGGCGCGACCTCTGACGACCTCTCGGAATCGCCCGCCCTCGAGCGGGACGTTGAGGGACGGCGCCGGCTCGCTCCACACGAGCGGCGTGTCGAGATCGTCGCTGCCGCGCTGTTCGTGGTCGTTGCCGGGGTCATGCTGGCGGCCGCCGGCCACTGGGATGAGCCCCTGTCCGCGGTGCTTCTCACCGCCACCTACGCGGTGGTGGACAGAGTCAGTTTCCTGCTCGGGCCGGGTCAGGTGAGCCCGACGCAGTTCGTGTTCGTGCCGATGCTGTTCCTGCTCCCGCCCGAGGCGGTCCCGGCGCTCGTGGCCGCCGGCTCGCTGCTCGGCGCGCTGCCGGAGATCCTGGTCGGCCGCGTGCATCGCGAGCGCGCCCTGTTCGCGTTCGCGGGCAGCTGGTACGCGGTCGGGCCGGCCGTCGTGTTCGCGCTGTTCGACCCGGGCGCGCCGACCTGGGCCGACGCCGGGGTGTACGCGCTGGCGCTGTTCGCCCAGTTCGGCACCGACTTCGTCGCCTCGACGCTGCGCGAGCGTCTTGGCTCCGGGATCCCGCCGCGGGAGCTCGCGCCGGTGCTCGGCGTCGTCTACCTCGTGGACGTGCTGCTGTCGCCGATCGGGTTCATGGCCGTGCTGGCCAGCGAGGAATACGCCTACGCGTACCTGCTCGCCGTCCCGCCGGGCGGACTGCTGGCGCTGATCGCGCACGAGCGCCGGCGCCGGATCGAGCACGAGCTCTCGCTCGGCCGTGCGTACCGCCGGTCGACCCGGATGCTCGACGACCAGGCCGAGGAGCTGCGGCGGGCGCGGCTGCGGGTGGGGGAGGCGATGACGCTCGATCGTGCCGGGCTCGAGCGCCTGCTGCTCACCACGACGGTCGAGGCGGTGGAAGCCGACGCCGGGCGGTTGAGCGAGCGGGCCGACGACGGGACGCTCGTCGAGCGGCTTGCGGCCGGCGACCCGCAGCGGTTCGGCCAAGCGCTCAGTGCGGCCGAAGCGGCGCTGTCGGTCGTGCCCGCGCTGAACGGGGAAGGCGAGGAGACCGCGCTGGCGATCCCGCTCGTGTCGCAGATCGTCGGCGACGGCCGCGGCCCTCAGCGGGTGCTGGCCGTCGCCCGCGCCGGACGCCCGTTCTCACCGGCGGAGCAGGACCTGCTCGAGCACCTCGCCGCCCACGTGCGGGTGTCGCTCGACAACCTGCGGCTGCGGGATCCGTCGCGGCCGGGCGCAGGTGGTGGTGATTGACGTCACCGGCGTGCCGGCCATTGACCCTGAGGTGGCGGCCCAGCTGGTCGAGACCGTGGCGGCCTGCCGCCTGCTGGGCGCGCGCGTGATTCTGACGGGCCTGTCGTCGGAGACGACCGAGGCCTTGGTCGCGAGCGGCGTGGACCTGAAGGGCATCCACGCCGTCGCGGACCTCCAGCGGGCGATCTAAGAGGCGCAGCGCCTCCTCTAGTCCATGCGCGTGGCGATCAGGCTGATCTTGCCGAGCGCGTCGTCGTTGCCCTCGCTCGTGCAGCTGACCGACGCGTCAAAGGCGGCACCGGCGTTCACGGCCTTCTGGAGCGTCACCATCTCGGTGTTCGCGGGGTACAGCTCCGTGGTGTCATTGACACCCGGGACCTCGAGCGTGCAGGTCTCGGAGACGCCGCTCGCGCCGTCGTTGTCGTACGTGAGCTTGGCGCTGACGAGGTAGCTGCCGGCCGGGACCTGGTTGAGCTGGACGAGCGTGGCGCCGCTCGTGAAGTTGTCGACGGTGTCGGCGGAAGCCTCGAACAGGCGCTGCGTGCTCTTCATGAAGCCGGTCGAGTCAATGCCGTCGAGCGTGTCGGCGTTCGGCACGGGTCCGAGCTTGGACTCGTTGATCTGAGCGCCGCCCAGCGAATTGGACTTGATCGTCGTGGGGCCGAGCGAGCGCTTCTTGACGTCGATGCCGCTGAGCGTGTGGTTGGCGATCTCCTTGCCGGTGATCTTGACCGCCGCGTAGCTGCTCCCGCCCAGTGCGGCGAACAGAGCGACGCACGAGACGATCATCGAAGCGGACGGACGGCGGAGGGAGATGGAACGCATGGTGGGCCTCCTCGGGCCTCGGGGTTTGATGCGCTCCCAACGGGCGTAGGTGGCCCGGCTTACGGTGCGGCCCGCAGGACTGAACGAACGGGCAGGGTTGCGGCCGGCGGCGTAATTTCCAGGCCGCAGCGGTGTTCTGGAGCCATGCGCGCGGATGTTCACGACACGGTGCTCGCCCGGCGTGCGGCAAAGGGTGACGCGGCCGCGTTCGCGACGCTCTACGACCGCCACGAGCGCCGCGCCTACAACCTCTGCTATCGCATCACCGGCTCGGCGGAGGACGCGGCCGATGCCACGCAGGAGACCTTCCTGAAGGTGCTCGAGCGCTTGCCGAGCCTGAGCGGGCGCGAGCTGCACTTCGGCTCCTACCTGCTGACCGCCGCGCGGCACGCGAGCTACGACGCGATCGAGCGGCGCAAGCGCGCGACGCCGGCGGCCGAGATCCCGGACTCGGCGGTCCCGGTGGCGGCCGGCGCAGCGGTCGACGGACCCGAGCCGAGCGCGCTGCGCGCCGCGCACCAGGAGCAGATCCGCGTCGCCAACCAAGGGCTCCCGCCGCGCCAGCGCGAGGCGCTCGCGCTGCGCGAGCTCGAGGACCTCTCGTACGACCAGGTTGCGGACTTCATGGGCATGAACCGCAACTCGGTCGCCCAGCTGATCTCGCGCGCGCGGATCAATCTGCGTGCCGGGCTGCGTCACGGCGCGCTGGTGTCGATCCAGGCGGCGTCACCGGAGTGCGAGACCGCGCTGCCGCTGCTCGCCCTCGCGCAGGACGGCGAGCTCGGCGACGCGAAGAGCGCCGACTGGCTCGCCCGCCACCTCGTCGACTGCGCGACCTGCCGCGTGCGGGTGGAGGCGATGCAGGAGGCCGGCGCGGCGTACCGCCTGTGGATGCCGCTCGTGCCGGTGCTCTGGTTGCGCGCGAGCGTCGCCAAGGCGGCGGAGCGGACGTCGGCGCCTGCTGCGCGCGTCACCCGCCCGCGCAGGCTCGCCGTGCTCGCCGGCGCGGGGCTCGCGCTGCTGTCCGGGGCCGGGCTGGCGGCGGCCGACGTCGTGCGCGCGCCGACGCACCCGCGCATCCCCGCGACGACCGCGTACACACTGCCCACGCCCGAGCTGCCCGTGGTCGCGATCCATCACGTGCGCCGGCACACGCCGAAGCCGAAGCGCAAGCGCGTCGCGCCGCCGCCGGCCGCGCTCGTCGTCGCAGCGCCCGCGCCGACGCCGGTGCCGGTGGTCGCGCCGCGGCCCGCGCCGACGCCCAAGCCGAAGCCGCAGGTGCGAACTCATGTCGCGCAGCCGGCCGAGACCGAGACGCCCGACGTGGCGATCGATCCGCTGCCGCCGGTGGTCGAGGAAGTGCCGCCCGTCGTCGTCGACCCGACGCCGACGCCGACTCCGCCCGGCAAGCCGCCGCGGCAGCTTCCCTGCCCCAACTGCCCGATCGTGGGCGGCGGCGGGCCGCCGGTGCCGTAAGCACCTCCCGCTAACGTGCCCCGGCGTGATCCGCGCCTGGGCTAGGACGCTGCCTGAACGCTGCGGCGGCAAGCTCATGTTCGCGGCGCTGCTCGCGGTGCTGGCGCTCGCTCTCGTGCTGCGCGTGTGGGCCGCCACCCACGCCTACGACTTCCGCCACGGCAGCGACGCCGATCAGTACGAGCGGCTGGCGGCCCGCCTGTTCGGAGGTGACGGCTTCGGTGTCCCCGGCTCGGAGAATCTGTACGACTTCGCCCCCGGCGAGCCGTACTTCGCGGCCGCCGTGTACTGGTTGATCGGCGATGTCGACCCGACCGCCGCGCGCATCGGCATGGCGATCGCGGGGACGCTGGCGGTGCTGGTGGTCTTCCTGCTCGGGCGCCGCCTCGGAGGCCCGCTGGCGGGAGTGATCGGCGCCGCGCTGGCGGCCGTGTACCCGGCGGCGATCTTCTACACGAGCCTGTTCTCCAGCGAGCCGATCGCGATGCTCACCGTCGGCGGCGCGATCCTCGCGTTCCTGTGGGCGAGCGACCCGGGGCGGACGCCGTGGGCGTGGCTGGTCCCGGGCGCGCTGTTCGGGCTGACCGCGTACCTGCGGCCGGAGTACCTGCTCCTCACCGCCCTGTTCGCGCTGCTCGCGCTGGTGCTCGTCGCCCGCCGCGGCGGCTTCCTGCGCGGCGTGCTGGCCGGCGCGGCTCTCGTGGCCGCGTTCGCGGTCGTGATCGCGCCGTGGACGATTCACGTGTCGAACGACCTCGGGCGCTTCGTCCCGGTCAGCACCGGCGGCGGCAAGGCGCTCTTCATCGGCACCTATCTGCCGGGCGACGGGATCCACGAGGGCGTCAAGCAGCACCTCCTGCACGAGATCCGCGGCGGCCCGCCGATCCCCGAGGAGCGCCTGCGCCGGATCCCGATGAACCCGTTGCTCGACCGCGTCGCCAACCGCTACCCGGACCTCCCGCGCGACGAGGCGCTGCAGAAGGTCGGGCGCATGAACCTCGTGCACTACTCGACGCACCAGCCATTCGACTTCGCGTGGATGATGGTCGGCAAGATCGGCCACATGTGGCACGGCGCCGGCGACCCGAGCTACACGTTCGCCGGCTCTGCCTTCCACTACATCGTGGTCGCGCTCGGGCTGTTCGGGCTCGCGCTGCTGGCGCTGCGACGTCGCTGGGAGGTCCTGCCGATCGCGCTCCTGCTCGCGGGCATCAGCTTCATCGGGGGACTGCTGCTCGCCGGGGTCCGTCGCAACCTTCCGGTGATGCCGATCGTGCTCGCGCTCGCGGGTGTGACCGCGGCCGCCGCAGTGTCGAGGTTCCTCGCTCGCCGATATGGGAAGGAACCGGTGCATGGCGGAAAAACTCCTAAGCACCAGCGACACCAAGCTGATCCAGTACCTCAACGAGGCCTTCGGCAAGGAGAAGGAACTGGAGACGGCGCTGCAGGCGCACATCAAGATGGCGTCGGGCAGGGCCACTTATAAGAAGCGCCTTCAGGATCATCTGAAGGAGACCAAGGCGCAGGCGCGCAACCTCGAGCGCCGCATCAAGAAGATCGGCGGCAAGGCCGAGTGGGTCAGCCTGCCGGGTCCGGAGGTGGCGACCGAGGTGGCGTCGAAGGCGACCGCCGCAGCCACCAAGGCGATGGCGGCGGCCAAGGGTTCCGCGCACGCGCTGCGCGGCACCGGCGAGGCCGAGAAGCTGCTCAAGAACGCGAAGACCGAGCTCTGGAACGAGTACGAAGAGATCGGCAACTACATCGCGATCGAAGAGCTCGCCAAGGCCGTCGGTGACAAGGAGACCGAGAAGCTCGCGCGCGACCACCGCAGGCAGGAAGAGCGGATGGCCGCGTTCCTCACCAAGCAGTTGCCGCAGCTGACCAAGGCGGTCGTCACCGAGGAGATCCCGGCCTCAGAGCGTCGCAAGCCCGCGAGCCGCCGCACCTCGTCGCGCTCCGCGTCGACGAGCCGGTCGACGAGCTCGCGCGCCAAGCCGACGACGTCTCGCGCCAAGGCGACCACGTCGCGCGCGAAGTCCTCGTCAACCCGAGCGAAGTCCTCGTCAACCCGCGCGAAGCCTGCCGCCTCGCGCGCCAAGTCGCCGGGTCGCCGCACGACGAGCCGTAGCCGCACGCGCACCGCAGCCAGGTCGTCCTGACCTGGCTGCGCCGCTCAGCGGCGCAGGAGCAGCCGGGCGATGACCCGGCCGAGGGCATACCAGACGACCGCCGCGATGCCCCAGTTGACGGCCTTCTCGGCCTTGTTGGAATCGAGGTTGACGAGGCCGTTGAAGGGGCCGGCCAGGAAGTTCGCCACGTCGCGCACGAACTGCACGACGTCGTTGGACCGGTCCGCCCCGAGCAGCACCAGCACGATCCCGAGAAGCAGGATCAGGGCCACCGCGGTGGCGGCGAGGATCACGAAGCGCGCGATCGACGCCCTTGCCACCGCCCCGCTCTGGTAGCGCCTCGTCCGTGCGATCCCCATCTCGTTCCCCCTCCGGTTGCGTTGGGGAGCGGGGTACCCGGTCACGCCCCCTGCGACTCGGCCCGCCGGCGCATCAGGTAGCGGAACCAGTCGGGGCCGAACGGGACGTAGATGCGGACCGGACGGCCGGCGGCGGCGAGCGCGGTGGCGTCGTGGGGGAGGACGCCGAGGAGCAGCTCGCAGCGCGCGGAGGGCAGGTCGCGAAGCAGCTCGGCGCGCAGGCGAGCGTCGTGCGTGGCGAGCGCGATGTCGATGCCGTCGGCGGCGAGCCGGTGGGCGAGCGCGATATAGGCGTTGTCGGTCGGCGGGCCCCAGGGGTGAGCGTCGGCGGGGTGCTCGACGTAGGCGCCCTTGACGAGCCGGATCGAGATGCCCTCGGCCGCGAGCCGGTCGGCGTCGGCGACCGAGCGGCGCAGGTTGGCCTGGAGCGTGAGCTCGACCGGCAGGCCGCGGCGCGCCGCCGCGATGCCGAGGGCCTGGATGCGGTCGGTCCCCGCCGCCTCCTCGGCGCCGATCTGCAGGCGGCGGCCCGGCGGGACGGCCGCCAGGATCCGGTCCAGCGCGGCGGCGTCGAACGCGATGTGCGAGAGGTCGAGCGACACCCATGTCGTTGCGTCGGTCCGCTGCGCGCAGAGCCCTTCGTAGGCGGCCGCGACGATCGGCGCCTCCTCGAGCGAGCCGCGCTCGCCGAACAGGTCGACGCTCGCGGCAAGGCCGACGGCGGAGAGTCGGCTCGCGGTCGCGATCGCGTCGTCGATCCCCTCACCGGCAAAGTAGCGCCGCGCAGATCGCCAGGCCCGGTCCGTGCCGCCCGGGAACGCTCGCACCGCGCGCTCGAACGCGCCGCTGGTGGCGAGCCGGAAGAGCGCGCGGCGGCCGACTACGGCGCCAGCACCTTCAGCTTGCGCGCCACGCCGAAGCTGCCGCCCCCGCAGCGCGCGGTGATCGCGTACTTCTTCGGCGTCCGGGTCTTGGGGATCCGGGTGCGCTTGCCGTAGTTGCCGTTGGACCGCACGCGCGCGAAGACCGCCGGGACACCCGCGAACTCGTGCTTGTGCGAGAACGCCTTCGACATCAGCGTGACCCGATCGCCGGGCAGGCACCCGTTGTCGACGTTGCCGGATAGGTGCACGCGCTTCCCAGCGTGCACGGGGTTGGGGAGGCGTTGATGGTCGCCGCCGCCAGAGCCTCGCCCGGGAGCAACCCCAGCGCGGCGACGACCAAGACCGTCGTCGACGTGCGTCGCATACGCCGACACTACTCCCGCGGGGTACCGTCGACCACATGATCAACGCGGTCCATTCGATCCTCTTCGCGACCGACGCGGCGGCGGCGCGGCGGTTCTTCGCCGACGTCCTCGAGCTCGAGTCGGTCGACGGCGGCGACGGCTGGCTGATCTTCGCGCTGCCGCCTGCCGAGCTCGCCGTCCACCCGGCCGACGAGGGCGGGCGCCAGGAGCTCTATCTGATGACCGACGACCTCGACGGAACACTCGCCGAGCTCCGCGAGCGCGGCGTGAAGATCACAGGTGAGCCGTCCGACCAGGGCTGGGGCGTCCTGGCCGCGATCGAGGTGCCCGGAGTGGGGCCGCTAGGGCTGTATCAGCCCCGCCACCCCGTGCCTAGAGGACGATCAGAAGAAGCAGGATGATTGCGGCGATCGCTGCGCCGACGACGAAGATGCCGACGAACGCCGCGTCTTCGACCCAGTCCTCCAGCGAATTTGAGTGCGGATGCGGGTGGGCTTTCGTGGACATCGTGACCTCCGTTCAGACGATGATCCTGCCGCGAGTGTCGACGCCGGGCACCGACGGCACATCGGGGAAGTCCACGTTCCCGCGGTTCGGGAAGTCCGCAGGCTCAAGTGATGCGCTGAATCTCTGACTGGCGAGCGTGCTGGTGGGCGGCGGCGTCGAGTGCCGGCTGCGCGACAGCGAGGGCGAGGCGCGCCAGTTTGAGATCCTCGTCACCGACCTGCTCGACGACGAGCACGTCCGCGGCATCGTGCTCAATGGCCGCGAGCATCCGGCCCAGCGACACCGCCGCCCGCTTCGGAGGCGACGAGTTCGCGGTGCTGCTCGAGGACGTCGGCGGCCCGCAGGAGGCAGCCGACGCCGCCGAGCGCATCCTCGCCGCGCTCACCGCTCCGCTGACCGTGGCCGGCAAGGAGCTGCGCGTCGGCGCGAGCCTCGGCATCTCGGTCGACGAGGGCTGGACCGGCGCTGACGAGATCGTCCGCAACGCCGACGCCGCCATGTACATCGCCAAGCGCGACGGCAAGGGCACCTACCGCCTGTTCGAGCCCGCGATGCACGACGGCGTGCTCGAGCGCCTGGAGCTGCGCGCCAGCCTGCAGGAGGCGATCAGCGGCGGCCAGCTCGAGCTGCACTACCAGCCGATCGTGCGGCTCGGCGACGTCAACGTCGCGGGCGCCGAGGCGCTGGTCCGCTGGCGCCACCCCGAGCGCGGCCTGATCCCGCCCGACCAGTTCATCGGCCTCGCCGAGGAGATGGGCCTGATCGTCCCGCTCGGCACCTGGGTGCTCAACGAGGCGTGCCGCCAGACCGTCGACGTCGTCGCTGACGTGCGCGACGCGCTCGCGCAGTCCGGCCTGGCGGCGGCGGCGCTCGCGCTCGAGATCACCGAGAGCGCGATGATGAACGACGCCGACCTCGCGATTCGCCGGCTGCACGAGCTCAAGGAGCTCGGCGTGCGGCTCGCGCTCGACGACTTCGGCACCGGCTACTCGTCGCTCAGCTACCTCAGCCGCATGCCGGTGGACGTGCTCAAGATGGACCGCTCGTTCCTGCGCTCAGGCGGCCAGCCGGACGGCCTCGCGAACGCGGTGGTGGCGATCGGCCAGACGCTCGGCCTCGCGGTCGTCGCCGAGGGCATCGAGCACCCCGAGCAGGCCGACGCGCTGCGCGACCTCGGCTGCTATCTCGGCCAGGGCATCTACTTCGCGCGGCCGATGGACCCTGCCGCGATCACCGAGTTCTTGCGCGCGCCCGCTCGTCTGTAGCATCGGCGCCGCTGCGCAGCCACCCCGAAGAATCTGACGCTCGCGGCTTCGCCCGCAGCCCCTTTCCCGCGATCGCGGACTACGCATTCCTGTCGGACTGCGAGACGACGGCGCTGGTCGCGCCGAACGGAGGCGTCGAGTGGATGTGCCTGCCGCGGATGGACTCGCCGAGCATCTTCGGCGCGATCCTCGACCGCGACGCCGGGGCGTTCCGGCTCGGCCCCGAAGGCGTCCAGGTGCCGGCGGCGCGGCGCTACCTGCCGGGCACGATGGTGCTGGAGACGAGCTGGGGCACGCGCGGCGGCTGGATCATCATCCGCGATGCCCTGCTGATCGGCCCGTGGCATCACGAGGACGAGCGCTCGCACACGCACCGCCGCGCGCCGACCGACTACGACGCCGACCACGTGCTCCTGCGCACGGTCCGCTGCGTCAACGGCGAGGTCCAGATCTCACTCGGCTGCGAGCCCGTGTTCGAGTACGGGCGCGTGCGCGGGCGCTGGGAGTACGCCGGCGACGACTACCACGAGGTTGTGATCCGGCCTCCCGGAATCGACATCGGGCTGCACCTGGTGTCGGACATGAACCTCGGGATCGAAGGCCCGCGCGCGACCGCGCGGCACATGATGAAAGAAGGGGAGACGCTGTTCTGCGCGCTGGCGTGGAGCGAGCATCCGGCGCCGCGGACCTACGACGACGCGTACGAGAAGCTCGTCTGGACCGCCCACCACTGGCAGCACTGGCTGGATCGCGGCGAGTTCCCCGACCACCCGTGGCGCTCGGACCTGCAGCGCAGCGCGCTCACGCTCAAGGGGCTGACGTACGCGCCGACGGGCGCGATCATCGCCGCCGCGACGACGTCGCTCCCCGAGACGCCCGGCGGTGAGCGCAACTGGGACTACCGCTACACGTGGATCCGCGACGCCACGTTCGCGCTATGGGGGCTGTACACGCTCGGCTTCGACTGGGAGGCCAACGACTTCTTCTACTTCGTCGCCGACGTCGCCGAGGCGGCTACGGGACAGCTCCAGATCATGTACGGGATCGACGGCCGCGCGGAGCTGCCGGAGGAGACGCTCGACCACCTCTCCGGCTACGAGAACGCGCGGCCGGTGCGGATCGGCAACGGCGCCCACTCGCAAGACCAGCACGACGTCTGGGGCGCGGTGCTCGACTCGGTCTACCTGCACACCAAGTCGCGCGACTTCCTTCCCGAGCGCGTGTGGCCGCTGCTGATGACGCAGGTCGAGGCCGCGATCGCCAACTGGCGCGAGCCCGACCACGGCATCTGGGAGGTCCGCGGCGAGCCCGAGCACTTCACGTCGTCGAAGCTGATGTGCTGGGTCGCGCTCGACCGCGGCGCGCGGCTCGCCGAGCTACGCGAGGACTGGGACCGGGCGATGCAGTGGCGCTCGATCGCCGACGAGATCCACGCCGACATCTGCGCCAACGGCGTTGATCAGCGCGGCGTCTTCACCCAGCACTACGCCACCGACGCGCTCGACGCCTCGACGCTGCTGATGCCGCTCGTGCGGTTCCTGCCGCCGGACGACCCGCGCATCCGGGCGACCGTGCTCGCGATCGCCGACGAGCTCACATACGACGGGCTCGTGCTGCGCTATCGCGTCGACGAGACCGACGATGGGCTCACCGGTGAGGAGGGCACGTTCACGATCTGCTCGTTCTGGCTCGTGTCGGCGCTGTCGGAGATCGGCGAGCTCGACCGCGCGCGCGGCCTGTGCGAGCGCCTGCTGTCGCACTCCAGCCCGCTCGGCCTCTACGCCGAGGAGATCGACCCGCGGACGGGCCGCCACCTCGGCAACTTCCCGCAGGCGTTCACGCACCTGGCGCTCATCAACGCGGTCATGCATGTGATCCGCGCCGAGCGCGACGACGGCCGCGTGGTCAGTCCTCCTCAGCCGCTGCCGCCCGCTCCCGTCGCCAACCCGTCAGCGACGGAAGATTCGGCACGATGAACGCGGCGAGCGCGATCAGCAGCAGGATCACGGTCAGCGGCCGGCCGACGAACACGCTCGGGTCGTTACTGGACCCGACGAGCGCGCGGCGCGCCTGAACCTCCATCAGGGGTCCGAGGATCACGCCGGCACGCTTGCCGACGCGCTCCACATCGACTCGGAGCGGTTCGAGCGGACGGTCCGCGAGTTCAGCGGCGCCATCGTGGCGGGTGACTTCGACCCCGCGATCAAGGACGGCAAGCGCACCGAGAGGATCACGCCGCCGAAGTCCAACTGGGCGCTGCCGATCGACGAGCCGCCGTTCACCGCGTTCCCGGTCACGTGCCGGATCACGTTCACATTCGGCCGCCCGCTCCCGGGCCTCTACGCGGCTGGTGAGCTCGTCGGCGGGCTGTTCTTCCACAACTACCGGAGAGGGAGCGGCCTCACTGCCGGGGCGGTGTACGGACGCCGAGCTGGATACGCCGCCGCTGAGCGTGGATAGGCTCACTCGCCGTGAAGACGGCCGTAGAAGTCGAGCAGCTCGTCCGCGAGTTCAAAGGTGGCATCCGTGCCGTCGACGGTCTCGACCTCGAAGTGCACGAGGGCGAGATCTACGGCTTCCTCGGGCCCAACGGCGCCGGCAAGACGACCGTCGTGCGCATCCTCACCACCTTGCTGCGGCCGACGTCGGGCCACGCACGCGTGGCCGGCCATGACGTCGTGAGGGAGGGCGATGCGGTGCGACGCGCGATCGGCGTCGCGCTGCAGGAAGCGGCGATCGACCCGCTGATGACCGGCCGCGAGCTGCTGCGGATGCAGGGCGCGCTGCACGGCCTGCGCGGGCCCGAGGCGCGCGACCGCGCCGTCCAGTTGCTCGAGCGCGTCGGGTTGACCGAGGCGGGCGACCGCCGCGTCGGTGGCTACTCGGGCGGCATGCGCCGCCGGCTCGATCTCGCGCTCGCGCTCGTCCACCGCCCGCACGTGCTGTTCCTCGACGAGCCGACGACCGGCCTGGACCCGACGAGCCGGATCGCGCTGTGGCGCGAGGTCAGCGCGTTACACGACGACGGCACGACGGTCTTCCTCACCACGCAGTACCTCGAGGAGGCCGAGCAGCTCGCCGACCGCGTCGGGATCATCGCGCGCGGCAACCTCGTCGCCGAGGGGACGCCGAGCTCGCTCAAGGAGCGGGTCAAGGAGCCGACCGTCCACATCGAGCTGGCCGATCCGGAGGACGCGCCCGCCGCGCGCGAGGCGCTCGCCGGCCTCGGCACCGTCGAGGACCCGAACCCGCGAACGCCGACACGAGTCGCGCTGGCGACGGCTGCCGGCAAGGCGGCGATCGCCCCGGTGATCCGGGCGCTCGACGAACACGGCGTCACCGTCGAGTTCGTCGAGGTGGAGACGCCGACGCTCGACGATGTGTTCGCCGCGGTGACCGGCTCGCATCTCGAAGGGGCGGCGGTCGCGTGATCGCGCGCGAGGTCGGCGCGCTCGCCAACCGCGTGCTGATCGTCCAGCGCCGCCGCGCGCAACTGCTGCTGCCGACGTTCCTGCTCCCGGTCCTGCTGCTCGCGGTGATCGCGAGCGGCACGAGCGCGGGACGCGGGCTGCGTGGGTTCCCCGACGTGTCGTCCTACCTCGCGTTCGTCGTCCCCGGCACGATCACGCAGGGCACGCTGCTGGCGGGCCTGACCGCCGGGATCATGATGGCCGCCGACATCGAGTTCGGCTTCTTCGACCGGCTGCTCGCGGCGCCGGTGCACCGCACGAGCATCGTGCTCGGCCGGCTCGTCGGCGTGATGGCGCTCTCGGTCGCGCAGACGATCTGGTTCCTGGCCATCGCGATGGTGTTCGGCGCGCGCTACGGCGGCGGGGTGCCGGGCGTGCTCGGCGCGATCTGCCTGGCTGCGATCACCGCGGTCGGGATGGGCGGCATCGCCTCCGCGATCGCGCTGCGCACCGGTTCGCTGTCGTTGCTGCAGAGCCTGTTCCCGTTCATGTTCGTGCTGCTGTTCACGGCGCCGGCGTTCTTCCCGCAGGAGCTGCTGACGCCCGCGCTGCACAACATCTCGCGCATCAACCCGCTCACCTACGTGGTCAACGGGATCCGCGCACTGCTCGAGGGTGACCGCACGCTCGGCAGCCCGTGGGCCGGGCTCGGCGCGGCCTGCGGGCTGGCCGTGTCGATGACCGCGCTCGCGACGTTCGCCCTCAAGGAGCGGTTGCGCACCCTATGAGCGTTGCCCTCGTCCTCTGGCGCCGGTCGCTCAACGAGATCCTGCGCGTGCGCGGGGCGCTGTTGCCGGCGACGATCGCCCCGGTGATCTTCATGCTCGGCATCACCGGCCAGTTCGGCCGGTTGACCGGACTCCACGGCTTCCCGACCGATTCCTACGTCTCGTGGATCGTGCCGCTGTCGTGCCTGCAGGGCGCGGGCTTCGCCGGCGCCGCCGCCGGCTCGAACCTGGCCCGCGACATCGAGATCGGATGGTTCGACCGCCTGCTCGTGGCGCCCGTCTCGCGGCCGCTGTTGATCGTCGGGCCGATCCTCGGCGCAATGTCGCGCGCGATGGTGCCGGCGACGGTCGTGCTCATCGTCGGCCTGCTGATCGGCGCCGACCTCACCGGCGGCGTGCTCGGCCTGATCGCGCTGTACGGTGCCGCGGCCGGGTTCTGCGCCGCCGCGGCGTTGTGGGGGATGTTCATCGCGTTCTCGTTCCGCACACAGCAGGCCGGCCCGATCATGCAGCAGGGCGTGTTCCTCGTCGTGTTCCTCTCGACTGCTTACACGCCGCTGGTGCTGCTGCACGGCTGGCTCGGGGAGGTCGCGCACCTGAACCCGATGACGCACGTGCTCGAGATGGCGCGACAGGCGACCGTCGTGGGCATCGAGCCGAGCTGGTCGCACACGTGGCCGGGCCTCGTGGCGCTGCTCGCCCTGGGGACCGTCCTCGGGACGCTCGCCTTGAACGGGCTAAAGCGGATGGGCCGCTGACGCGATCAGCAGCGCGGCGATCCCGATCAGGATCAGCACGACCACCGTCCACAGGAACGCGGCGAACGCGAAACCGACGGTGTGCAGGCGCCCGGACGGCTCCGCGATCAGCACCGCCGCGACGGCGGCGAGCGGCGCCGCCAGGAACAGCCCGGCGTTCACCGCATCGCTCGGCACCACCGCCTGCATCGCCAGCAGCCCCGTGACGAGCACCGGGCCGGGGAGCAGGATCGCCCCCAGCGGCCCGACCTGGCGCGTGGTCCAGCTCAACGCTTGACCTTGATCGACTTCGTCGCGTTGGGCGGCGTGCCGCCGAGCAGCCCTTCGGCCCGGACCTGCACGGTGACCTTGATCCCGCGCGTCACGCGGGGGAGCGTAAGCGAACGCTTGCGCTGGTCGAGGTACACCAGGCGGCGACCGTCGCTCACGCGGACCGCGACGCGATACGCCTTGGCGCCGCGGACGCGCTTCCAGGTCGCCTTCAGCTTGCCCTTGCGGGCGGCCAGCCGCAGGCCCTGGACCTTGCCGCTCGCGCTCTTCGGCGGCGTGTGGGACACCACGTCGAGCTCGTCGCGCGGCAGGTCGTACTGGCTGACCTGCGCGAAGATGCGGCGCTTAGCGCGCGCGCCCGGCTCGGCCTTGATCGTCAGCGTGCCGCGAGCGCCGCGGGCGGTGCCCAGCACGCGGATGCGGCCGCCAGGGATGCGCTCCGCGAACTGCACCTTCTGGCCCGGAATCTGCCGGACGGTGTAGCGCAGCGTCCGCTTGGAGCGCTTGGCGAAGACCTTGCCCGTCACCTTCGGCTCCGGCAGCGCGAGCGCGTGGCGGATGCCGGTCACGCCGGCCGATCCCGGCAGCGTGTCGATCTGCCAGTTGCCGCCGGCGGGCTGCGCGACCGCGACGTAGGTGGTGCTGTCGGCCGGGTTCTGGAACACCAGCACGCGGTCGCTATTGATCGCGCCGCCGGCGGCCGGCGTCGTGATCGTCGAGCCGTCGGGAGCCTTCAGCGTGACGCGCGGGGGGGCGCCGGCGCCGCGGATCGCGAAGGTCGCGAGCTTCTGGTTCGCCGGGATCATCGTGCCGAGCGCCGCCGCGCGCGCGGACGCCTTCGTGGCCTGCCACTCACCGACGTCACAGGACGCGGCAAAGATGTGCGGCGCGCTGGAGCCCCAGCCGTAGCCGAAGCCGACGTCCGGGAAGAGCGTCTGGTGACGGCAGCCCGCGATGCCCTTGCTGGAGAGGACCGCTTCGCCACCGACCGACATCCCAGGGACCTTGACGGTCGCCTTGCCGTGGGCGTTGAACGACGTGATGCCGGAGAACCAGCCGTCGACGCCGGCCTCGAGACCCACTCCGAACTTCTCCCAGTTGAACTCGCCGCCGAAGTCGAGCGCCCCGCCGGTCGTGTACGACACGTGCCCGGTGGCCATCGTGACCTCGGCGATCTGCAGCTCGCCCGTGCCCTCGTAGCTGTTCGCGCCTTCGAGCGTCAGGGTCAGCTTGCCGTCGAGGCTGCCGGCCTCCTTGCCCATGACCTGCGGGCCGAAGCTGACGCCGGCGCAGCCGCCGAAGCCGAACGGGCGGAAGAACAGGCTCGCGCCCAGGCGCTGGAGGAAGAAACCCTCGCCGAGGAACACGTTGAGGCCATCGGCGCCGCCGCGGAACTCCTTGATCTCACCGGCGTGGAACGCGATATAGCCGTTGATCCCGAGCTTGGTGAGCCCGGGGCGCGGGAGGAGGATCGTCGCCCCGCCGCCCCAGGTGCCGACCGTGGTGTCGTCGGCGTCGCGCTTGTAGCTCAGCGACGCCTTCTCCACGCCGAGCTTGCCGAGCTCGAAGCCCGGGATGTCGAGCTTGAGCTCGTCCATCCGCAGGCCGTCGCCGTTCGTCAGCCGCAGCTGGGTCTGGCCGGTGATGCCGCCGAGCTTGCCCGGCAGGCCGGCCTGGGCGTCGATCAGGAAGCCGCCGGTGCCGATGTGGAACGTCAGCTTGCCGGTGAACGGGAGCCCGAGCAGGAACATGCCGCCCGGGGTCTTGAGCGACACCTCCTTGTTGAAGTCGAAGTGGATTGGCGCCCGCCACAACACGATCGGGCCGGCCTTGACCTCCACCGAGCCGGTCGTGTCGATCTTCAGCTCGTGCGTGTCGACGACGATGTCGGCGCTGCCCGAAGGCTTGATGTCCATGCCGCCGACGCGGACGCGCGCGGACGACGCGTACTTGTGGTCGGCGATCTTCTTGAAGCACGACGCGTACGCCTCGATGCCCTTGAACTCGATCCGGTAGGTCTTGTCGGAGCAGTCCGGGTCCTGCTTCGGGATGCCCGGGTCGTCGTAGTCGGGATCGGGCTGGGGATCCGGGTTCGGGTCGGGGCTGTCATCGTGCGCATCGCAGGCGTCGCCGATGCCGTCGCCGTCACGGTCGCCCTGGCCCGCGTTCCTGACGCTCGGGCAGTTGTCCTCGTCGTCCGGCACGCCGTCGTCGTCCTTGTCGGGCGGGAGCGTCGCCTGCGTGATCGCGTGGAACATCTCGCGATGGCCGTCGGGGAAGATCGAGCTGATCCCGTACCACTTGTCAGGCCCGCCGCCGCCGGGGATCTTCACCTCGGTCGTGATCGACTGCGCCACCGGCGTGCCGGGGAACTGCCCGGTCGGGAACTCGCCCTCGCCGGCCGCCGGGACGGTGTAGATCTCGTAGCGCGACGCGCCCGGTGCCGGGTTCCAGCGCAGCGTGCCGTCGCCGTAGCCGTCGAACCGGTACTTCCATGATCGTGACGTCGACCGTCGATGCCTGGGTGAGGCCGTACTCCACCCGTCCGACGTCCTCGTGACCGTCGCCGTTCGGCGTGAAGTAGCGGTCAGTGGTCTGCTTGTAGATCTCCAGCGGCTGCGCCGCTACGGCCGGTGTGGCTGAGACAAGCCCAGCCAGGGCGCACACGACCGTCGCCAACAGGTTCCCGCGCGTCCAGCGATGCACCTCTGGTCCTCCGTGACTCCCGCAAACTCTCGACCCTGCCCTGGTCGACCGCCGATGAGCAACTTAGTGGTGCCTGAGCGAACCGCAAGAGGTCTGGACGATCGTTCGGTTGGCGCGTGTGCGCTCTTCAGGCGCCGCGCCGCGCCGCGCGCCGGCGCCTGACGCGGTCTCCGCGGTCCCCGACCATGCGCCCGGTGAGGTCGCGGGCCGACACCTCTTCCGCGCCGAGCTCGATCGCCCGCGCGCGCAGGTGCGGAGGCAGGTCGTAGTGGTCGCCCTGGAAGCGGTGACGGGGGATCCCGAGGCTCGCGGCGAAGGCATGAAGCTCCTCGAAATCCGCGTCGCTGACGAGGTGACACCAGTGCCGGAACGGCAGCCTCGTGTGCGGGTATTCGCGCAACTCGTCGACCAGGACGGCCATGAGACGCGCAATGGTGACTCAAGCCACCGTCTCTCGCGGCCGAAACTCCGGAAGGAATGTCCCTTCTGAGGTCGCTCTTCGGTCGCCGCCAGGCGCCACCGCCCCCGCCGCCCGCGCCCCCGGCGCCGCCCGCGCCCCCGCGCGGCGATGTGCTCTTCCTCACCGGCACCGGCTTCGACGGCGCCGACCTGTCCGTGCCCGCGACGATCACCGTCGCGCTCGGCGACCGCACCTTCACCGCCACCGCCACCCGCAGCGGCGTCGGCTACCCCGCCGAGTTCGCGCTGACCGAGATCCACGAGGTCGTCCCCGAGCCCACTCCGGTCGCCCCGCCGCCACCGCCTCCGCCGCCCCCGGCCCCGGAGACCTCCGTCGCCCCGCCGGTGAGCGAGCCGATCGTCGCGATGCCCGAGGAGATCTCCGCCGCCGAGCCCATCGCCGAGTCCCCCGCCGAGATCTCGGTCGAGGAGCTCCTCCCCGACGAGGTCTCCGCCGAGGGCGAGGACCACGACATCGCGGTCGTGCGCCGGCCGATCACGGATGCCACCGGCAACGTGTTCGGCTACGAGCTCGTCGCCGACGGCCAGGGCGTCAAGGGCACGGCCGGGCTGCTACTCGACGTGTTTGGCGACATCGGGCTCGAGCGCGTGGCCGGACGGCACCCTGCGTGGGTGCGGATCTCGCCCGAGTTCCTGCTCGAGGTCGGCACGCCGCCGGTGCGCCCGGACAAGGTCGTGCTCCAGCTCGCCGCCGCGCCCGTCACCGACGAGGTGCTGACCGCGCTGCGCCGCCTGCAGTTCAGCGGCTACACGCTGGCACTCGACGGGCCCGACGACCGGCTGATGCCCGTCTGCGGCATTCTCAAAATCTCGATCAAGGACCGAACCGACGACGAGCTGCGCGCGCTGATCGAGGAGCCGCTCGAGCGCAAGATGCAGCTGCTCGCGACCGACGTCGACACGCCGGACGAGGTCGCCCGCGCGACCGCGCTCGGCTTCACCGCCTTCCAGGGCGACTTCTTCGCCAAGCCCGACCTCACGCGCCGCCGTCGGGTCGGCACGGGCGGCATCGCCAGCCTCAAGGCCCTCGCGGCCGTCACCGCCCCCGATGCCTCGTTCGAGGACCTCGAGGTGGCGATCAGCTCCGATGTCGGCCTGAGCCTGAAGCTCCTGCGCTACATCAACTCCGCCTTCTTCGCCCTCCCGCGCACGGTCGAGTCGGTCCGCGAGGCGCTCACGCTGCTCGGCACCGCCACGGTCCGCCGCTGGGCCGCTGTGGTCGCGCTGGTCAGCGCCGCCGACGACGCGCCCGACGAGCTCGTCGAGCTCGCACTCCAGCGCGCCCGGATGTGCGAGGTGCTGGGCGGCAGCACCGCGCTCGACGCCGCCGACGGCCACTTCACGGTCGGCCTGTTCTCGGTCGCCGACGCGCTGCTGGACTCGCCGATGGAAGAGGTGCTGGAGACGCTCCCGTTCAGCGACGAGATCAAGGCGGCGCTCCTCACCCGCGAAGGCCCGAAGGGCGAGCTGCTGAACACCGTGGTCGCGTACGAGCGCGGGGAGTTCCCCAGCGACGACGGCAGCCTGCAGGGCGCCTACGGCGAGGCCTTGGAGTGGGCCGGCGGCGCCGTCGACGCCGCCGCCTGAGTCACTGCAGCGCCATGTTCGGCTCCGACGAGCCGTTGAGGCCGTTGCCGCGCACGCACGTCATCGTCGCGCCCGCCGGCCGGGCGTCGTAATACGCCTGCCGCAGGCAGTTGCGCAGCGCCAGCTGGCCCCAGTAGCTCGGGTGGCCGTCCTCCTGGATCTGGTACGGCGGCAGGATCGCCGTCACCGTCCGGATCTGGCTGACCCACTCGGTCTTGTCGACCGCGCCGGCGGACTTCCACGACGCGACGCCCTTCTCCTCGAGCAGCCCGACCGTGTTCTCGCACAGCCGCCGCCCGGCCAGCGCATTCGTCATGTCGAGGATCTTCACGTTCGTGAGGCCGCTCGCCGCGGCGGCGTTGCGCGCCGTGTTGTTGAACGTCGCGACGACCGTGTTGTTGGCCCAGTCGGCGTCGCGGTTCCAGACGCCGCAACCGCCGACCGTCTGCCGCGTGAACCCGCTCTGCGAGTAGCGGAAGCCGGAACCGTTCGGGATCGGCGACGAGTACGTCTGCACGAGCAGCTTCCACTGCGACGGCGAGTAGCCCGCGGTCAGCATGGCCTGGGTCACGCGCAGGATCGCGTTGGTGACGTTCGTGGTCTCGGTCGCGATCCGGGCAGGAGTGAACCGGGACGCGATCGAGGAGTCGTCGTTGCAGTAGTTGGGCCACCACGACGGCGACGTCAGCCAGTCGGTCACGCACTGCTGGACGATGTCGGCGAAGCCGTAGTTGTTCGCGCCGATCAGCAGCGTGACCGCGCGAACGTTGTGAATCGCCGCGTACCGCTGCAGCGCGAGCGCCTGGCCGATGCGCCCCGACGAGTCCGAGTAGAAGTCGATGCCCGGCTTGAAGTCCGACCCGCCCGCGTTGGTCGTCGTCTTCGCGCCCGAGCACGCAAGGTTCGCGCTCAGGACGCCGCCACCGATCCGCACCTCGGCGGACTGGGAGCGATGGCAGCCGCGGATCGCCTCGCGGCCGGCCGTGTCCCAGTACGCCGACGACCCCAAGGCGTCGACCTTCGAGCTCGAGTCGTTCGTGTTGCCCGCCCAGCGGCCCGCCTCACCGGAGATCGCCGAGTCGCCGAGCGCGACGATCGCGGGGGTCCCGACCCCGGGGCCGTCCGCCCACGCCGTACCGCCCGTCCAGCAGCACCCCACGACCACGACGCATGCCACGAGACCCCTTCGCACGGCACCTACCTCCTCCTCGAACGACCACCCGCGCGGATCCTCTCACGCCTCAGCGACCGAAGCGGCCCACAATCTCCCCGCGGGCGATCGCGGCGTCGCTGACGGCGGTGCGGATCGCGTCCGCGCTCGCGCCGTCCTTCTCGGTGAGCGGCGAGCGCAGCGCGTACAGCGTGAAGTCGTAGTGGTGCGGATCGTCGCGCGGGGGCGGGCACGGCCCGGCGTATGCGCGGTGACCGGTGGAGTTCTCGCCCTGGCGCGCCTCGGCCGGCACCTCGCCGTCCGCCAGGCCTCGCCGGTCGGGCGCCAGCTTGAACAGCACCCAGTGCACGAACGTGCCGCCAGGGGCGTCGGGATCGTCGACGACGAGCGCCAGCTCGCGCGCGGCATCCGGCACGCCGCGCCAGCGCAGCGGCGGGGAGATCTCGTCACCGGCGCAGGTGAAGCGCGTGGGGATCGTGGCGCTGTCCGCGAACGCCGGGCTCGTCAGCTTGATCGTGTCGGGCACGTCCGGCGCGGCGTCATCGCCGCCACCGCACGCGGCTAGAGCCAGCCCGAGCGCCGAAAGCGCCAGTACAAGATGGCGGAGATGCATACGATCAGAAGCAGGACGCCCGGATATCCGAGGCTGCCACTGCGGCGCGGGTATGTCCGTGAAGTTCATGCCGTAGATCGCGGCGACGCCGGTCGGGACCGCGAGGATCGCCACCCACGCCGAGATCTTGCGCATGTCCTCGCTCTGGCGCACGGTCGCCTGCGTGAGGTTGGCCTGCAGTGCGCTCGAGAGCAGATCGCGGAAGCCGTCGATCCGGCCGATCAGCCGCAGCAGGTGGTCGTGCACGTCGCGGAAGTCCGTGCGCAGCGGCCTGCATCACCGGCTCGTAGTCGTCGACGATCGCGTACAGCACCGCGCCGCTCCCGTATCGCAGCAGATCCGGCCGGTTCTCGATCTCCAGCCGCACGTCGTGCAGACGGCTCTGGCCGTGCCGGACGGTGACCATGAAGTCGCGGTTGATGAACAGAAGGATCTCGCCCGCCCGGCGGCAGCCGTCCTCGTAGACCGCGCAGTCCACGATTGTCATGGCGCTGGGATTGTGTCAGCCGACGGCGGGTTCCGGCACGCGTGCTTCGACGCGCCCCAGCTCCGGACGCGCCAGGTAGAAGCCCTGGCCGCAGCCGACTGCGAGGTCGACCAGGCAGGACAGCTCGTCCTGGGACTCGATCCCCTCGGACACGACGATCGCGCCGACCTCGCGAGCGAACCCGACGATCGCCGCCGCGAGGGACTGGCGGACCGGGTCCCCGTCAATCCCGCACACGAGCGAGCGGTCGAGCTTGAGGATCTCGGGGTTGACGCGCGTGACGTGGCGGAACGAGGCAAAGCCGGAGCCGACGTCGTCGACCGCGACGCGCACGGCGATCAGCAACGCGAGGTGCCAGATGACGTACCTGGCGGCGTTGGAGTCCTCGCCCAGGCTGAGCCTCACCGGAACTTCATGAGGCGTGAGGTCGGGCTGGCTCAGCAGCGTTGCGACGAGGCCGGCGAACGCGACCGTGACCCCGGCCGAAACCCACAGGAGCCGTCTGTCGCCGACGGCGCGAGCCGAGGCGAACAGCAGGTGACCCATGAGCGCGGCGCAGACGCAGCCAACTGCGAGGCACGCCGGGACCGCAGCAGTCGGCTTATCGGATCCGGCTCCGATGGCGACGACGACCGCTATCAGCCCGGCGATCCCGCACGCACCGAGGAGACGCACATTGACACTGATTGGCGCCCGCATGGAGAGCAGCGGGGACATTGCGTCAATAGTGACCTTGAACCCTTGGTCTCAAACCCGGTATTTCGGGGCAAGCGCTAGCCTGGCGAGCGGGCGTGGCTGGAATCATCGGGGATATTGCGGCCGCGGAGCCGGCCTTCACGGTTGAGCGTTTCGAGCCAGACGGCGAGCGGCTCGAGGTCGCAGGCCACTGGCGCGGCCTGCGCGGACGCCGTTTCGTGCGTCCTGTGCTGTGGCTCTATAACGGCGAGGACAGGCAGCGCCTCGTTGCCCTGCTCGACCACAAGCCGTGGGCCGTGGGGGAGGGCGCCCAGTGGGTCGCCGCCTTCCCGTGGAGCGGCGGAAAGCTCGAGGCCGAACGCGCCGAGTTGGAGGTCGGGACCGAACTGGTCGTGCAGCTGCCGGTGCCCGGCGCGCCCGCGCCGAAGGAGCCGCAGACGGCCAAGGCGCGGCAGCCGACCGAGGTCGAGCGCCTGCGCGGGCAGCTCGCCGCCGAGACGAAAGAGCGCCGGGCGCTCCAGGAGACGGTCGACAAGACGAGCCGCGAGGCCGACGCGCTCGAGCGTGTGCGCGCCGAGCGCGACGCCGCCCGCGAGGAGGCCGAGCATGCTCGCGCCGACGGCGAGCGCCTCGTCAACGACGAGTACCGCCAGCGCGAGCGCGCGCTGGCCGCCACCGAGGAGGCGCTCGTCCGCCAGCGCGAGGCGGAGGCCGCGCGCGACCTTGCCGAACGCCAGCTCGGCGCCGCCCGCTCCAGCCACTCCGAGCTCGAGGCGGCGCTCGCCGCCACCGAGGCGGCGCGTGCCGATCTCGCGTCGCGCCTGACTGCCGTCGAGGCCGACCGCACCGATCTCGAGGCGCGCCTGGGCGCCCAGGGCGACCTCGAGAGCCGCCTCGAAGCGGCCGAGGCCGCCCAGACCGCCCGCAAGCGGATCGCCCATGAGCTCGAGCACGTGCGCGCCGAGCTTGCGAAGGCGAACGAGGATGGCGACCGCCTCCGCGCCCAGCTCGCGGAGGCCGGCAGCAGACCCGCGCCCGTCGCGGAGAAGTCGGCCGAGGTCGACCGGCTCGAGCGCGAGCTCGCCGCCGCGTGGGCGGACCGCGACCGCGTCGAGACCGAGCTCGTGGCCGCCCGCGCCGGGCGCGAGCGCGTCGAGGCCGAGCTGGTCGCCGTGCGCGGCGAGCGCAAGCGCCTGGAGCGCGAGCTCGCCTCAGCCCCCGCTCCCGAGCCCGCACGCCGGCCGCTCCGCCGCACGCACGCGCCGCCGCCGGACAGCCGGCTCGCTCCGCCGCGCGAGGGCAGCGCGCTCTGGGCGGTCCGGCTCGTCGCGCTCGGGATGGTGCTGCTGCTGCTGGTCGCGGTCGCGTTGGTGCTCGGCCGCGTGCTGTGACCTAGCGGTTGGCGCGGCGCTCGCGGTTCTGCTGGCGCTCGCTGATCGCCTGGGCGACCGCGAACGCGATGCACCCGGTCACGAGCGCCGGGAACAGAACCCCGAACACGCCGACCAGCGCGAGTGTCGTCTGCCAGGCCTCGCTGAGTGCCATGAGTGCCATCGCCGGCAAGTTTACGTCACACGGCTACCGCGACGCGGCATGCACGGCCAGCACGGCGTCGAGCGTGTCGACCTCCGAGGCGGGCTTGTCGGGACGGTGGCGGAGCACGCGCGCGAAGCGCAGCGTCACACCGCCCGGGTAGCGGCGGCTCGCCTGCACGCCGTCGAACGCGATCTCGACGACGAGCTCGGGCCGGACATGGACGGTCCAGTCGTCGCGGTGCGTCTCGAGCGCGAGCAGCGCGTCGGTCTGCCACCGGAGCATCGCGTCCGTCAGGCCCTTGAACGTCTTGCCGAGCATCACGAAGCCAGAGCCGTCCGGCTCGCGGGCGCCGAGGTGCAGGTTGCTGAGCCAGCCGCGGCGGCGGCCGTGCCCCCACTCGACGGCGAGCACGACGAGGTCGAGCGTGTGGCGCGGCTTGACCTTCAGCCAGCCCGCGCCGCGACGTCCGGCCGCGTAGGGCGCGTCGAGCGCCTTTACGAGCACGCCCTCGTGCCCGCGGGCGAGCGCCTCGGCGAGTACGGCGCGTGCGCTCTGGGCATCGGTCGCGACCGTCCGCGGCACCCGCTGCGACTCCGGCAGCAGCTCGGCGAGCACGTCGAAGCGCTCGGCGCCCGGGCGGTCGATGAAATCCTCGCCGGCGGCGTGCAGCACGTCGAAGAACTGCACGTTGAGGCGACCCTGGCCGACCCGGCTGGCGGTGACCTGGAACGGCTCCGGCCGGCCGTCGGGCCGCAGCGCGATCGCCTCCCCGTCGAGGACGACGGTGTCGGTGGGCAGCGCGAGCGCGCTCTCGACGACCTCCGGCACGCGCCCCGTGATGTCGTCGAGCGTGCGCGTGAACACGCGCACCTCGTCGCCGCGACGGTGGACCTGCACACGGATGCCGTCGAGCTTGAACTCGACTGCGGCGGGGCTGATCCGCTCGAGCGCGGCGTCGACATCGTCGCCGGGCGCGGCCAGCATCGGCTGCACCGGCCGCAGGAGCTCGAGCGAGATCGCGCCGAGGCCGGCGACGCCCTCGGTGAGCGCCACGGTCGCGACCGCGCCGAGGTCGCCGCGCAGCATCAGCGCGCGCCGGACGTCGGCCTTCGGGACGTCCGCGGCCTTCGCGACCGCGTCGGTCATCACGCCCGCCAGCGCGCCCTGGCCGATGTCGCCGAGCAGGAGCGCGGTCAGGAAGCGCTGCTCGCTCTCGGTCGCGCGGCCCAGCAGCTGCTGCACCGCGTCGCGCCGCCCGGACTGGGAGCCGGCTCCCGACAGCGCGCCGATGCGATCGAACGTCGCCTCGACCTCCGCGACCGTGAGCTGTGCTCCGGCGGCGGGCGCCGGGCGGTCGCGCAGCGTCGCCCAGCCGACCCCGATCTGCCGCTGCGTCAGCTCACCCGACAGCCACGCGACGGCGGCCGGCGTCTCGGCGGGCTCGGCCTGGCGCAGCAGTTCGGCCAACCGCTCGACCTTCGCGGTGCGCGCGGAGCTGTCGCGCACGGCGGCGGAGGCGTCGACGAGCTCGTGGAGCAGCACGCGGGCATGGTGTCAGGATGCGCGGCCGTGTCTCTTCGGGGGGAGTATCACCAGCGGGCCTACGAGCCGCCGCCGGACTCGACCGAGCTGGTGCTCGTCCGCCACGGCTCATCGGCGGCGGCGGTGCCCGGCGAGGAGTTCGAGCTCGTCGAAGGCCAGGGCGATCCCGGGCTCGCGCCCGCGGGCGTCGAGCAGGCGGCGCGCGTGGCGCGGCGGCTGGCCGGCGACCGCTATGCGGGCCTGTTCGTCAGCCCGCTCACCCGCACCCGGCAGACGGCCGAGCCGATCGCCGCCGCCTGCGGGCTCGAGCCGGCGTTCATCGGCGATCTGCGCGAGGTGAACACCGGGGCGCTCGAGAGCGGGAAGTTCCGGATCGCCGTCGCCCACGGCGACCCGATCATCGCCCGCCTGCTCGAGGCCGAGCGCTGGGACGTGATCCCCGGCGCCGAGCGGATGGAGGCGTTCCAGGCGCGCGTGCGCGCGGCCGCCGAGGAGATCGTCGCGGCAGGGCCGGGCGCGGCGATCGTCGTCACGCACGGCGGCGTCGTCGCCGAGCTGTGCCGGCAGGCCACCGGCAGCCGCCCGTTCGCGTTCCTGAACGCCGACAACGCGTCGATCACCCGCATCGTGGTCCTGCCCGACGGCGGGCAGATCCTGCGCGTCTACAACGACACGGCGCATCTCGCGGAATAACCACGGCGCTGCGGCGTCGGTGGAGACATGTCCGCCTCGTTTGAGGAGCTGGTCGGGCACATCCGGGATTCGGTGATCGGCGATGACGCCGTGCTTGAAGGACCGTTCGGCCCGCGCCGGATCATCCACGCCGCCGTCAACGGCAGCGACGAGGACGCGGTGATCTTCTGCGGCTCCGGCACCACCGGGGCGATCGACAAGCTCGTCCGCGCCCTCGACTTCACCGGCGCGGTCGTGTTCCTCGGCCCGTACGAGCACCACTCCAACGAGCTCCCGTGGCGCGAGTCCGGCGCCGACGTCGTCACGATCCGCGAGGACGCGCTCGGCCGCGTTGACCTCGACCACCTCGAGTGGGAGCTGCGGCGGCACGCCGGGTTCAAGATCGGGACCTTCTCGGCCGCCTCCAACGTGACCGGGATCATCACCGACACGGAAGCCGTCTCGGCGCTGCTGCACCGGCACGGTGCGCTGGCGTTCTGGGACTACGCGTCCGCCGGCCCGTACCTGCCGATCGACATGACCGGCAAGGACGCCGTGTTCCTGTCCCCGCACAAGTTCGCGGGCGGGCCGGGCACGCCGGGCGTGCTGGTCGCGAAGCGCCGTCTGTTCCACCGCGCCGTCCCGACCGTGCCGTCCGGCGGCACGATCGTGTTCGTCACACCGGCGGCAGTGTCGTATCACCCGGACGTCCGAGGCCGCGCTGGCCGACCAGCTCGAGGCCGGGCGGGCGCTCCTCGAGTCCGTCTCGCCGCCCGCGGTGATCGAGGCCCCGCCGGTGACCGCCGACTTCGAGCGCGCCCGCTGGTTCCCGCTGCCCAGCGACGTCAGTGCAGCAGCCGCCCTTCCATCCCGCCTGCCACGGTGATGACCTGGCCGGTGAGGTGACCGGCCGCGAGCGGGGAGCAGAGGAACACGATCGCGCGGGCGACGTCCTCCGCGATGGCGACCTTGCGCAGCGGCATCGTCTTCGTCACGCGGTCGACGAGCTCGTCGGTCAGATCCTTCTCGGTCATCGGCGTCACCGTCCAGCCGGGCGCGACGAGGTTCACCCGCGCGGTCGGGGCGCGGCCGACGACCTCGTTCTTGAGCGACAGCAGCAGCCCGTGCGTCATGCCGGCCTTGCTCGCGGAGTAATCGGCGTGGCCGGCCTCGCCGAAGATGCCTGCGGTCGAGCCGACGAGCACCAGCGATCCCTGCTCGGCCTGCTCGACATGGCGCAGGTACCCGCGCGCGGTGAGGAACGTGGCGGTGAGGTTCTCGTCGAGCGTCTTGCGCCAGCGGGCGAGCGGCATCTGCGCGACGGGGACGTCCTCCGGATCCCAGGTGCCGGCGTTGGCGACGCAGGCGTCGAGCCGCCCGAGCGCCTCGACAGCGCGGGGGACGAGCGCGTCGGCGGCCGCCTCGTCGGTGAGGTCCGCCTGCAGCGCGACGCCGCCGATCTCCGCGGCGAGCCGCTTGGCGCGCTCCTCCGACGAGTGGTAGTGGACGCCGACCGTGACGCCCTCGGCGGCGAGCGCGCGTGCGGTCGCCGAACCGATCCCGCCGGCCGCGCCGGTCACCAGCGCCGCGGTGCCCTCGAGCCCGAGCTCCATGGCGCCGCAGTCTGCCCGACCGGAGCGCCGCGCGCCTCGCCGCCGCGTCGAGTGTGAAGTTGTTCAGCCTCAGGCTGAACAACTTCACGGTCGACCATCGCGGGCGGTCTATCGCAGCCCTACACAGCCGCGGTCCCTTGACCGTAGTTGTGGAATTGTGGAACAATCATGCCGGATGAATCCCCGCTTCCAGATCGCCCTCGCCGCGCTGTGCTTCGCCACCACCGGCACCGCCCAGGCGGTCGGCCCGAGCGACACCACTCCCGTCGGGGTGGGCGCGGCCCGGATCCTCGTCGGCGGGATGCTGCTCATCGCCGTCGCACTGGCGCGCCGCACCCTGGGCCGCAAGCCATGGGCGCCCGGGCCCGTCGCGGTCGCGGCGGCGGGTGTGGCGGTGTACCAGCTCGCGTTCTTCGCCGCCGTCGCCGACACCGGCGTCGCGGTCGGGACGATCGTCGCGCTCGGGTCGGCGCCCACGCTCACGGGCCTGTTCGAGTGGATCGTCGACGGCCGCCGGCCCAGCAACCGCTGGGCAGCGGCGACTGCGCTTGCCTGCGCCGGCGTCGCGCTGCTCGCGCTGGCGGGCGGCGAGGCCGACGTGTCGGCGCCGGGCGTCGCGCTCGCGGTGACCGCCGGCGGCGCCTACGCCGTCTACACGCTTGCCGCCAAGCGGCTGCTCGCGACCGGACACGCGGCGGAATCGGTCATGGCCGTCGCGTTCGGGATCGGGGCGCTCGTGCTGCTCCCCGCGCTGCTCGCGACCCAACCGACCTGGCTGCTCCACACCGACGGGATCGCGCTCGCGCTGTTCCTCGGCATCGTGCCGACCGCGCTCGCGTACCTGCTGTTCGCGAGCGGGCTCCGGCGGCTGACCGCGGCCGAGACCTCCACGCTCACCCTCGCCGAGCCGCTGACCGCCGCCGTGCTCGGCGCGCTCGTGCTCGCCGAGCCGCTGAGCGGGCCAGCGATCGCCGGCGCCGGGCTCGTGCTGGCCGGTCTGGTCACGCTCGCGGTCAGGTCACCGGCGACGGCGGTTGCATCGCCCGAGCCGACCCCGGCATGATGGGATGACGTGATGGCCGTACCGCGCCCGCTGCACCGCATGTCGACCGTCGACGCCCTGGCCGACGCGCTGCGGCGCGAGATCCTCGACGGCGTCCTGCCGGCCGGCGCCTGGCTGCGCGAGCGCGAGCTGGTGGAGACCTACGGCGTCGCGCGCCACTCGCTGCGGGCGGCGCTGCGCACGCTCGCTGCGGAGGGCCTCGTGACGATCGAGCCGCATCGCGGCGCGCACGTCGCGCAGCTCACGCAAGACGACGTCCGCTGGCTCTACGAGCTGCGTGCCGCGCTCGAGCTCGAGGCCGCGCATCTGGCCCTCGAGCGCAACGACGGCCGTCTGCCGGACACCGTGCATCGTGCCCTCGCGGATCTCGAGGCCGCGTGCGCGGGCGAACAGTGGAGCGAGATCAACGAAGCCCACGGCGACCTCCACGCGGCGATCGTCCACGCGGCCCACAGCCCGCGGATCGAGGCCTCCCACGCAGCGCTGAGCGGCGAGATGCGGCTGTTCCTGCTCGCACTGCAGCCGTACCTGCCCGTCGACCAGCTCGCCGCCGACCACCGCGCGCTGATCGCCGGCCTGGAGAGCGATGGGCCGCCCGTGCTCCGCGAGCACCTGCGGCGCGCCGCGGAGACGCTCACGTGACCGATCCACGGCTCGAGAAGCACCGGCCCGCGCTCGTCTACGACCCGCAGGAGGCCTACCGCGCGATGTCGGCGGCCTCGATCACCGACTACCGCAACAACGTCCTCAAGCGCGGCAACGGCGATGTCGTCTCGCGTGCCGGCCACGGCCTCAGCCTGCAGACCCTGACCACCTACACCGGCCCCAAGGACGGCGACCGGCTCGACGAGGACGGCGATCCGCTGCCCGCCTCCCGCCACTTCCAGGCCGACCCGAACTACCGCGAGCGCGTGTACGGGCGGGTCAAGGAGGACGGCGGCCGCACCTGGCTGCAGTACTGGCTGTGGTGCTACTACAACCCGAAGCACCTGCTCGGCCTCGGCAAGCACGAGGGCGACTGGGAGATGGTGCAGGTCGGCCTCGGCGCGAACGGGACGCCTGAGGCGGTCACGTACTCCCAGCACGAGGGCGGCGAGGGCCACAAGTGGGAGGACGTCAAGCATTTCCAGAACGACCACCCGATCGCCTACGTCGCTCCGCTCTCGCACGCCTGCTACTTCGAGGCCGGCGCCCATCCGTACGTGCTCGGCATCGACAATCCGGACGACTCCCTGCCGCCGATCCTCCCGCACGTCGAGGACTTCGGCGACTGGAGGACCTGGGTCGGCCGCTGGGGCAACTCGACGGGCGTGGGCGGCGGCAAGTTCGGGGGCCGCAGCCCGGCGAGCCCCGGCAAGCAGGGCCAGAAGTGGGACAGCCCGAACGCCTGGCACATCCGTGGCCTGGCGAAGAAGCCGCTGCGTGTCGGCAGCAGCGCCGTCCGCCAGGCGGGCCGGGCGACCTACCCGAAGCTCGAGAGCATCGGCGCCGAGCGTGACGACGGGCGCGTCCGCGTCGCGTACGAGCTCGACCCGGCACGCCTGCGCAAGGCCTCGTACCTGCTCGTCACGCTGCACAAGGCCGACGACGAGCGCCAACTGCTCGCCAGCTCACCGGAGCCGGTCCGCGCGCCGCAGGGCGTCGTCGAAGTGCCGCTCCCGCCCGGCGTGACCGGCGACGTAGTGGTCCGCGCTTCGGCGTACAACACGCTTCGCCAGCGCAGCGATCCGCTCGAGACGCAGACGGGGGACCGGCCGGGCGAGTGACCGAGTTGGTCGGCCGCCCGCCCGGCCGTGGAGGAGGAGGGGAGAGACGCCTCGGGGGAAGGGCGGCTCTCTTCTTGACTATCCGTCACCAACATTCGGTAACCGCCCGCAGGTCAGCGTCCAAACGTCTCACCGGATTCCGGTAACCGTGGTGACTTAAGGCTTCCGACGGGTATGTGCGCGATGCTTTGACCCCCGAGCATCGACAGGGGGAAGTTGAATGACGCGGAGATTCGAAGTCGGGCCCATCCTCGTTGCGCTGGCGGCAATCGTGCTGCTGGTGAGCCTGTTCCTGGACTGGTACGGCTCGCTCACGGCGTGGGACGTGTTCGAGGTCGTCGAGGTGATCCTCGGCGCGCTCGCGGTGATCGCGTTCGTGATCGCGCTCGGCCAGATCGTCCCCGACGTCGACTATGCGGACCGGCGCTGGCTGCCGGCGGTCGTGCTCGCGATCGCCGTCCTCGTCGCCGCCGAGATCATCAACCCGCCACCCGCAGCCGGCGGGCAGGATCCGGCCAGCGGCGCGTGGATCGCCTTCGGCGCCGCGATCGTGATGTTCATCGGCGCGGTGCTGACGTTCGGCCGCGTGCGGTTTTCGCTGTCGGTCGAGGGCCGCGCGATGCGCGAGCGCGTCCCGGTCGTCGACCACCGGCAGGACACGACGGAGACCGCGGCCGTGACTCCCGAGGAAGAGGGCGATGCCCGAAGTGAGTGAGGTCGCGTTCGAGCTCGAGCGGTTCGCCTGGACGCCGCCCGACCAGCTCGAGGTCAGCGGCCGCTGGAGCGGTCTCGAAGGGCGCCGCCTCGGCCGTCCGGTGCTGACGCTCGAGATCGACGGCGAGCACGAGAAGCTGGCTGCCCACCCGGGCGGCCACTTCGGTCGCGGCGGCAAGTGGCGAGCGCTGTTCACCTACGACGGCGAGCCGGAGGCGATCGCGAGCGCCGAGCTGGAGATCGGCCGCCGCCTGGTGGTCGATCTGCCGCCGCCGCGCCGCCGCAAGGCGCCGCCCGACGGCGCGGCGCTCGCCGAGGAGCGCAAGCGCCGCGAGGAGCTCGAGGCGACGCTCGCCGAGCGCGACGCCGAGATCGTCGGCCTGCGCGACGAGGCGGAGACCGCGATCGGCGACCGCGACAGCGAGCTCGAGACGCTGCGCGCAGAGGTCGAGACGCTGCGCGCCGAAGCCGAGGCGATGCGCGCCGCACTGTCCGTCGCCGAGGCCGAGCGCGACCGCGCGCAGACCGAGCTCGAGGCGGGCCGGCTCGACGCTGAGCAGCGGCTCGCCGCCGAGCGCGCCGCCGCGACGGAGATCCGCGAGAAGCTCGCGACCGCGCGCGAGGAGGCCAACAGCACGATCGAGACCGAGGGCAAGGAGACCGAGCGGTTGCGCGCGGAGCTGCAGTCCGCGCGCGAGGAGGCCGAGCGGACCGTCAACGCCGAGCGCGCCGAGACCGCCCGGTTACGCGAGGAGCTCGCCACTCGGCCGGCCGACGGCGACGACGGCACCGGCGAGGCCGACGAGGCCGCCCGTCGCATGTACGACCGTGTCGCGCGCGAGCTCGAGCAGGAGCGCGCCGCCGCCCGCAGGCTGCGCCGCGAGCTCGATGCCGTGCAGGCCCAGACCGCCGAGCACCGCCGGGTCGTCTCGGCGGCGAGCGCGAACGGCATCGACCCGACCGACGACGCACCCGCCGCCGCGACACCCGCCGGACGGCTGGCGGCGTCGCGCCGGACCGAGGTCGGCCGTGCCGCGACGCGTCACCGAGCCGACGCGGCGCGGGTCGCCGCCGCCCAGCGCGTCCCCAACCGCGCGTCGCCAGTCGCGACCTGGGTCGTCCGCGGGATCGCGCTGGTGCTCGTGGCGGGCCTGCTGATCGTGCTCCTGATGATCGTCAACGCGGTCAGTTGAACCGCACCGCGGCGGTGATCGGCGGCGCGCTGGTCCTCGCCGCCGCCTCGCTGCTGCTGCCGTGGGCCCTGGCGTTCGACCCGCAGGCGTGGGTGGTCTGGGGACGCGACCTCGGGCGCCTCGCGCTCGACACCCGCGGCGGGCCGTCATGGAAGCCGCTGCCCGTCGTCTTCACGACGCCGCTGTCGATCACGGGGAGCGCCGCGCCCGCGCTGTGGCTGATCATCGCCCGCGCCGGAGGGCTGCTCGCCGTGGCAGGCGCCGCGGTGCTCGCGACGCGGCTCGGCGGCAAGGTCGCCGGCGCGGTGGCCGCGCTGCTGATGCTCCTGAGCACCTGGTGGGCCTTCAACACCGCGCTCGGCAACTCCGAGGGCCTGCTCGCGGCGGCCGCACTGTGGGCGATCGTCGCGCATCTCGACGGCCGCTACCGCGCCGCGCTCGGCCTCCTCACGGCGGCCGCACTTCTGCGGCCGGAGGTGTGGCCCTTCCTCGGGCTCTACGGGCTGTGGCTGTGGCGCACCGGCCTCTCCAGCCGCCGCTGGCTGGTGAGCTCCGCCGTCGTCGTGCTGCTGGCGTGGATCGGCCCCGACCTGCTCGGCACCGGCGGGCTGACGAGCGCCTCGCGGGCCGCGCGCGGGGAGCCGAGCCTCGGCAGCGCCGCACTCGAGTCCATCCCGGGGCTCGCCGTGCTCGCCGACGCCGTCGACCTGCTCACGATCCCGGCAGCGATCATGGCGGTTGTCGCGGTGATCGCCGGTCCGCGCGTCGTGCGCGTCCTCGGCGCGGCGGCCGCTCTTTGGGTCGTGATCGTCGCGGTGATGGCCCAGGCCGGCTACGCCGGCAACCCGCGCTACCTCGTCGCGGCGGCCGCGGTCGGCTGCGTGCTGGCCGGCGTCGGCGCCGCGCGCATGCCGGTGCTCGCGGTCGTCGTCGTGGTCGCCACCGGGCTCATCACGATCGGCGACCTGCGCGACCAGGCGCACGACCTGCAGGCCCGCGCGGACCGCCGCGAGGCGCTCGGCGACCTCGTGACCGCTGCCGGCGGGCGCGCCGCCCTCACCCGCTGCCGCGTCCGCACGGCGCCCGACGTGCGGCCGCTCGTCGCGTTCCAGCTCGACATCGCGATGCTCGGGATCGATCGCCCGCCGCAGCGGCCGGACGTCGTCCTGCGCTGGCGCCCGCACGGCGGCGGACCGGTCGATCCCAAGCTCGACCCCACCGGCTACCGGCTGCTCGCGCACGTCCCCGGGTGGGAGGCCTGGGACGGCTGCGCGCGCTAGCGTCTCCGCGGATGGACGAGATCGCGATCGTGGTCCACGGCGGGGCGGGGGGAGCGATCGCCGGCCCTGAGCGCGCCGAGCGCATGCGCGCCGGCGCCCACGCGGCCGTCGACGCCGGGCACGCGGTGCTGGCCGACGGCGGCTCCGCGCTCGATGCTGTCGAGGCGGCGATCGTCGTGCTCGAGGACAACCCTGAGTTCAACGCCGGCCGCGGCGCCGCGCTGACCGAGTACGGCCGTGTCGAGCTCGACGCGTCGATCATGGACGGCACCAACCGCGCCGCCGGCGCGGTCGCCGCCGTGCGCGGCGTCCGCAACCCCGTGCGTGCCGCGCGCGCCGTGCTCGAGGACGGCCGCCACGTGCTGCTCGTCGGCCCGCCGGCGATCGAGTTCGCTGCCACCGCCGGGCTCGACTTCGAGAACGAGACCTGGTTCGTCACCGAGCGCGAGCGGCTCGCGCTCGTGGCCCTCAAGGAGGGCGACGTCACCGGCGCCCGCGGCACGGTCGGCGCCGTCGCCCGTGACGCCGACGGCCGCCTCGCCGCCGCGACGTCGACCGGCGGCGTGTCCGGCCAGCGGCTCGGCCGCGTCGGCGACTCCCCGCTGATCGGCGCCGGCACGTGGGCCGACGACGCCACCGTCGCGGTGTCGTGCACCGGCCACGGCGAGTCGATCATCCGCTCCGCACTCGCCCACGAGGTCGACGCGCTGCTGCGCCACCGCGGCTGCGGGCTGCAGGACGCGTGCGCGCAGGCGATCAAGGACCTCGGCCGTTGGGGCGGCGACGGCGGGCTGATCGCCGTCAGCGCCCACGGCGAGGTTTCGGCCACGTTCAACTCGGGGGCGATGACGCGTGGCTGGCGCGTCGGGGCGGGGCCGGCCGTCACGGCCATCGGGCCCGACGAGGGTGCCTGCGGCTCCTCGGCGGGTTGACGACGGCGGAGATCGCCCGTGCCTTCTAGCCCGAGGAGCCGTGACCCTGTCGAGAAGGCCGCCGGCCGGCTGTACGGCCTGCCGCTGGAGGACTTCGTTCGCGAGCGCGACGCGACCGCCCGCGAGCTGCGCAAGGCCAAGGACCGTGAAGCTGCTGACGCGGTCGCCAAGCTGCCCAAGCCGAGCCAGGGATCGTGGGCGGCGAACACGCTCGCGCGCGAGCAGCGCAAGCTCGTCACGGCGCTGCTGAAGGCGGGCGACAAGCTCCGCGCGACGCAGGAGGGCGCGGTCGCCGGGAAGGGCGCCGGTTCGCTGCGCGAGGCCGCGGCGGGGGAGCGCGAGGCCGTCGACGCGCTTGTCGATGCCGCCAAGGAGCTCAAACCCGCTGGCCGGAAGCCGACGGCCCAGACGCTCGAGCGCCTGCGCACGACGCTGCACGCCGCGGTGACCGACGACGACGTCCGTGCCGCGCTCGACGCCGGCCGGCTCGTCGAGGACGCCACCGGCGGCGGGGCGTGGGGCTTGATGGAGGGCTGGGATGCGCCCGCGGTCACGCCGCGTCCGCGCAAGTCCGCGCGAAAGCCCACGTCCGCCGGCGCAGAGTCAGACGAGCAGGCCGCACGCGAACGCGAGGAGAAGGAGGCGGCTGAGCAGGCCGAGCGCGAGCGCCGCCGCCAGCTCGAGGCCGAGTTGCGCGAGGCGCGCGCCGAGCGCCGCTCCCGTGAACGCGAGCTCGACCGCGCGGAGAAGACCGCCGAGCGCGCCGCCAGGCGCCTCGAGACCGCGCTCGCCGCCGCCGAGGACGCCCGCGAGCAGGCCGAGGAGGCCAAGTCGGACCTCGACAGCGCCCGGACGGCGGCCGAGGAGGCGCGCGATCACGCCGCGCGCCTGGAAGAGCAGCTTGACTAGGACGCGCCTGCTCGGCTGGGCGGTTGTGGCGGCGGTGGCGCTGACGGCGCTCGCGATGCTGACCGACGGCGGCGCGGATCTCGTCGGCGCGCTCATCTTCGTCGGTCTCTGGACCGTCTTCGTCGGCCTCTGGGTGGGCATCGCCTGGCTCGATCTGTTGCGGCCGGAAAGCCGCGGGTACGCCGCGTTCGCCGTCGGCATCGCGGCGATCGTGTTCGCGGTCCTGCTGACGATCGTCGGCGGCCTCATCGTCCTGCCCGCGCTGTGCCTGATCCCGCTGGCCGCGAGTCGCGGCTTCCGGGTGCGCACGACGATCTCGATGGTGCTGCTCGCCGCCGCGAGCCTGCTCTACGTCGCGGTGCTCGTGTCCTAGCCGAGGGACGCGGCGAGCACGGACGGGTCCCGCTCGCCCTCCGGCAGCTCCATCGCCATCAGCCGCGCGAGCTGCGCCCGGCCGCGCACGTCGAGCTTGCGGTAGATCTGGCCGAGGTGATACTCGATCGTCTTCGGGCTGAGGAAAAGCGCCGCCGCCGCCTCGCGGTTGGTCATGCCCTGGGAGACGAGCACGGCGATCTGCAGCTCGTGCGGGGTGAGCTGCTCGGCCGCGGTCTCGGCGCGGCGCGCCTGCTGCTCGCCGGTCGCGCGCAACTCGGTGCGGGTGCGCTCGGCCCAGCCGCGGGCGCCAAGGCGCTCGAACGTCTCCAATGCCTCCTTCAACGGCTCGCGGGCGTCGGCGCGCTGGCGGGCGCGACGCAGCCGCTCGCCCAGGCACAGCAGCGTGCGGGCACGCTCGAACGGCATCGGCAGGCCCTCGTGCAGCGCCATCGCCGCCTCGAACCCGGCGCGGAACTCGGCGTCGGGCGCGAGCAGCGCGCGCAGCCGCGCGGTCGCCGCCTGCGCCCAGCGCGAGCCGGTCTTGCGGCCGCGGGCGTCGAACGTCTCGATCAGCGCGAGCGCCTCGTCCCGGCGGCCGGTGCGCGCGTACGCCTCGATCAGGTCCGGCGTCCACTGCACGAGCGACGGCTGCATCTGCAGGCGGTCGGCGTGGCGCTGGGTCTCCTCGAGCGCGGCGATCGCCTCCGGGATGCGCCCGAGCCCGAGCTCGAGCAGCCCGAGCGCCGCGTGGAGGTACGTGCCGGTCGCCTCGCCCTGGAAGCGCGCGGTCAGCGTCAGGCCCTCGGTCACGTGCCGCCGGCAGACGTCCTCGGCGCCCATCCCGGCCTCCACGTTTGCGAGCGCCGCGAGGCTGTGCGCGAGCAGCGGGAGCTGCCCGGTGTCGTTCGCGAGCTCGACCGACTCGGTCGCCTCGGCGCGCGCGGCGGCCCAGCGGCCGAGCCGGTAATCCAAGTGCGAGCGTGCGGCCAGCGGGTAGATCAGCGCGCTCACCGCGCTGGCGTCGCGCGCGGCGGCGATCAGGCGGTCGAAGATCCGCTCCGCGCGATCGAACTTCTCGATCCAGACGGCGGAGTGCGCGGCCATGCCCACGACCTCGACGATCGCCAGCGGATCGCCCTCGAGCAGGTACGGCTCGCAGGCGCTCACGAGCGCGTCGCCCTGCTCGACGTCCCCGAGCGCCAGGTACGCCTCGCCGATCACCGCGGTCGCGAGCAGCTCGACCGCCGGGTCGGCGGACGTGGCAAGTGCGCGGGCGCGCTCGGCGGTGGCGACGAGCGCGTGCATGTCGCCGGTGATCATGTGCGAGACGGACGCCTCCAGGAACATGCCGGCGGCGCGCCGCGGGTCGCGCGAGCGGACACGCTCGGCCTCGGCGACCAGCAGCTCGTACGCGACCAGCGGGGAGCCGCGGCGCATCTCGACGTGGCCGGTCATGCGCTGGACGTCGGCGGCGAGCAGCGGGTCGGTCGCGAGGCGCGCGGCGTCGCGGAGCAGCGACAGCGCGTGGTCGGCCTCGCCGGAGCGTGCCGCGTCGGTCGCCGCCTCGAGCAGCCGGCGGGCGCGCGGCTCGTCCTCCGGGGTGAGCTGCGCGGCGCGCAGGAAGTCGCGTGCCGCGGTCGCGTGCGCGCCGCGCCCACGGGCGTCCAGCGCGGCGGCCTCGAGCGCCGCGGCGACCTCCTCGTCGGGCGCGACGGCGCAGGCCGCCAGGTGCCAGGCGCGCTCCGGGCTGCCGTGCGGCGCTGCGGCGGCCAGCGCGCCGTGGGCGGCGCGGCGCTCGGCTGCGCTGGCGGCGTGGTAGGCGGTCGAGCGCAGCAGCGGGTGCCGGAACTCGACGTCGCCGTCGGCGATCGCGATCAGTCGAGCTCCCTCGGCGGCGGCGAGATCGTCCATCGTCAGCTCGATCTCGCGCAGGGCCGGTTCGATCGCCGCGACCCGGCCGGTATGCGCGCTGGCAGCGAGCAGCAGCGCACGGCGCTCACCGTCGGCGAGCCCGTCGAGCGCTCGCCGGAACGCCCGCTCGACGCCGGTGCCCGGGCGCAACGGCTCCTCGAGCGGCTCGCGCCCCGCACGCTGACCGTCCGACAGCAGCCGCGGGATCTCCAGCAGCGCGAGCGGGTTGCCCGCCGACGTCTCCACGAGCCGGTCGGCGACCGCCGGCGCGATGCGCTCGACCTGCGAGGCGGTCAGCAGCTCGCGCGCCTCGGTCTCGGCGAGCGGATCGATCCGCAGCAGCTCCAGCCACGGCACCTCGAGCCCGGCGACGGCGGTGCCCTCGCGTAAAGCGCCAAGCATCGCGACGCCCTCGGCGCCGAGCCGGCGGCCGGCGAACAGGAACGCCTCGAGCGACGGCTCGTCGAGCCATTGCGCGTCGTCGATCGCCACCAGCACCGGCTGCTCCTCGGCGGCGACGGCGAGCAGGCTCAGGAGCCCGGCCGGGACCGTGAAACGGTCGTGCGGCGTGGCCGGCCCGAGCGCCAGCGCTCCGCGCAGCGCGCGTGCCTGGACCTCCGGGATGTCGTCGAGCCGGTCGAGCAGCGGCGTGACGAGCTCGGCCAGCCCCGCGAACGGGATGTCGGACTCCGTCTCGATGCCGCGGGCGCGCAGCACGCGCAGCCCGGTCGCCTGGCCGATCGCCCACCGCATGAGCGCGGTCTTGCCGATTCCGGCCTCGCCGTGCATGAGCAGCGCGCCGCTCTTGCCGGCGCGAGCCTCCGCCAGCAACCGGTCGATCCGTGCCCGTTCGCGTTCGCGTCCTACGAACATCGGCGCAGCTTAGGGGGTCAGTCCCCTTGAGTCACCTCGACTCAAGGGGTCTGACCCCGTCCCACGTGGTCGGCTGTCGCGGGAGGTGCTCGGGATCGAATGTCGCCGGGTCGAGGTCGATGCCGAGCGTCTGCGCCATCCAGGCGCGGGCCGCCGCGGGCGGGACGTCGCGCAGCGTCACGTCGCCGTGGCGCTTGGCGAGCCGGGCGCCGTCGGCGCCCAGCACGAGCGGGACGTGCGCGTGTGCCGGCTCTGTCACGCCGAGCGCGCGGGCGAGGAACAGCTGGCGGGGCGCGGAGTCGAGCAGATCGTCGCCGCGGACGACCTCGCCGATGCCCTGGGCCGCATCGTCGACCACGACCGCGAGGTTGTAGGCGGGCGCACCGTCGTTGCGCTGGACGACGAAGTCGTCGACGACACCCTCCTGCGGACCGTGGAGGCGGTCCGTGAACGCCACGAGCGCGTCGCTGGCGCGGATGCGCAGGGCGGGCGGGCGACCGCTCGCGCGCTTCTCGGCGAGCTGCTCAGCGGTCAGGTGGAGGCAGGTGCCCGGATACGCGCCCTCGGGCAGTGGCCCGTGCGGGGCGGACGCCGCGGCGCGGATCTCCGCCCGCGTGCAGAAGCACTCGTACACGAGCCCGGCGGTCTGCAGTGCGGCGATGGCGTCGGCGTACAGGTCGAGCCGCGCCGACTGGTAGACGACGTCGCCGTCCCAGTCGACGCCGACGGCCGCCAGGTCGCGCAGCTGCTCCTCGTCGATCCCCGCCTTCACGCGCCCGCTGTCGAGGTCCTCCATCCGCATCAGGAACCGGCTGCCGGCAGACCGCGCGAACAGCCACGCGAGCAGCGCGGTACGAAGGTTCCCGAGGTGCAGCGTCCCCGTCGGGCTCGGCGCGAAGCGCCCGGTCACACCGTGAACGGCAGGTCGTCCGCGATCTCGGCCAGCAGCGGCGCGGTGCGGTCGCGCTCCGAATAGAGGAGCTCGACGTCAGGCCACTCGATCCCGACGTCGGGGTCGTTGAAGCGGAAGCCCGCCTCGGTCGCCGGGTCGTAGTAGTTCGTGCACTTGTAGACGAAGTCGGCGATCTCGGACGTCACACAGAACCCGTGTCCGAAGCCGACCGGCACGTACAGCTGGTGCGCGCGCTCGTCGTCGAGCACGAACGCCTCCCAGTGGCCGAACGTCGGCGAGCCGCGCCGCAGGTCGACCGCGACGTCGACGACCGACCCGCGGGCGACGCGCACGAGCTTGCCCTGTCCCGGGCGGCTCTGGAAGTGGATTCCGCGGATCGTGCCGCGCCGCGAGCGCGAGTGGTTGTCCTGCAGGAACTCGGTGGGGATCCCCTGCGCGGCCCACGTCTCAGCGCGGAACGTCTCGATGAAGAACCCCCGCTCGTCGCCGTGCTTGGCGGGGGCGAGGAGGACGAGACCGTCGAGTTTGGTTTCCAGGCGCTCCATAACGAACGGGCAGGAGGTTACGCGGCCACCGTCGAAAGACCCTCCGCCATGCCGAGGACCGCAACGATGCCTACCGCCGCTCGCGGCCACCAGACACTGTCCGCATATATCTCGTCACGCTTCGACGAGTTCTCCCGTTCGCAGAAGGACGTCGCGCAGTACGTCGTCGACCATCTCGACGAGGTGGCCTTCCATACCGCCGAGGAGCTCGCCCGGCGCGCCAGCACGTCTTCCTCGACCGTCGTGCGGTTCTCGCAGGCGCTCGGCTTCGAGGGGTTCCCAGAGCTGCAGGAGGCGGCGCGCGAGGAGTACCGCCACCACCACCGCAGCCCGGCGGAGACCAACGGCCACAACGGCACGACGCCGCTGTTCTCGCTCGATCAGACGCCGTTCGAGCAGGCCGTCGCCGCTGATCACGTCAATGTCGAGGAGACCGCCCGCAAGGTCTCGCGCTCGGAGGTCGAGGCCGCGATCGAGGCGATCTCGGGCGCCGAGCGGATCCTGATCGCGGGCACCGACCAGATGGCCTTCTTCGCCTCCTACTTGCGCCATCTGCTGATGCTGCTCGACATCCGCGCCGAGATCGCCGCCTCGCCGTCGCAGGAGGCGCTGTCGCGGCTCGGGCGGATCGAAGAGGGCACGCTCGTGATCGGGCTGTCGGCCGGGCGTCCGCATCCGCTGGTGGTGCGCGCGATGAAGATCGCCCGCCACCGCAAGGCGAGCACGCTGGCGATTGTCGACGCGACGCTGTCCGAGGTCTCCAAGCTCTCCGAGCGGACGCTCTACTACTCGTCCAACTCGCCGGCCTTCGTGCGCTCGCACGCCGGCCTGCTGTCGCTGATCCAGGCGCTCGCCTACGGCGTCTACTCGCGCGACGCCGCGCAGTACGACGACCGCATCCGGGCGTTCAAGCTCAAGTAATCAAGGCGCTCGCACGAGCTTGCGAGTGCGAGTAAGCCGCATTGGCTATCTGCGCCTCGTGCGGCGCCAGTACACGAACGTGGCGATCGCCTCGGTGACGAGCGCGAGGACGATCAGCGCCCACGCGATGTAGAACGCCACGCCGTGGACGTCGACGATCAGCAGCAGCGTCAGCCCGGTCACGATCGCCGTGGCCCGCAGGAGGAACTGCCAGGGCGGCGCGGGGCCGCTCACGTCTGCAGCTTGGCCTGCTGACGTTCCGGGCTCACGCGCACAACGTCCCAGGCGAGGCCGGTCGCCTCCAGGCCGCGGATGACGAGCGCGGAGGGGTCGAGCTCCCACTTCCGCAGCCCGTGCCGGGCCGATGTCGGGAACGCATGGTGGTTGTTGTGCCAGGCCTCGCCGAACGTCGGCAGCGCGAGCCAGAACACGTTGCGCGACTCGTCCGTGGTCGCGAAGCGCCGTCGGCCGAAGACGTGGCAGACCGAGTTGATGCTGTAGGTGAGGTGGTGCAGCACGAACAGGCGCACCAGACCGCCCCACAGCAGCGCGGTCAGCCCGGCGGCGAGGCTGCCGCCGATCGCCAGGCCGAGCAGGAACGGGAGCACCAGGCCGCCCACGGCCCACAGCACGAACGTGCGGTCGACGAAGCTGATGACCGGGTCGCGGAGTAGGTCGGGTGCGTAGCGCGCACGGGATCCGCGCTGGTCGTGCACGAACAGCCAGCCGATGTGCGCGTGCACGAAGCCGCGCAGCTCCCCGCGGAACCCGCCACCGTGATCGACGTGCGGGCTGTGCGGATCGCCGACCTTGTCGGAGAAGGCGTGGTGCTTGCGATGGTCGGCCACCCACGAGATCACCGGACCCTCGATCGCGATCGAGCCGAGGATGGCGAGCGTGCCACGGACCGCCGGCTTGGCCTTGAAGCTGCGGTGCGTGAACAGCCGGTGGAAGCCGACCGTCACGCCCAGGCCGGTGAGGACGTAGAAGACAGCGAAGATGATCAGGTCGACGGGCTTGAGCAAGCCCTGCCAGGACTGCCATGCGACGACGCCGAGCGCGAGCATGGGAACGACAGTGACGAGCCCGGTGGCGATGCGGTCACGGGTCTCGTGCGCGACGGGCTGGACGTCGGCGGGCCCGGGGGCGGGCAGGACGGCCTCGGACATCCGGGGCTCCTCATGCTCTTCGAGCGGACACTCGTCAGGAAGAGCGCAAGAGAGCCTGGCGGGCGGTGCGCGTAGCTGCGCAACCCACCAAGCGTACCGCTCTAGCGGCGGCGCAATTCGGTCCCGAGGTCGATCGCGCGGATGCTCGCTTCGTCCGGCAGCTTGGCGAGGATCTCTCGGATCACGCGGTGCACGTCCGGCTCGTCGTGCCCGAAATCGGTGAGCATCGACCGCAGGGCCGAGTGCGTGACTTTGAGCTGAGCGGGCGTCAGCTCGAGGCGGAACGCGGTCTCGTCCGGGGCGATGAGGTCATCGGTCGCCATGTGACGAATGATACCTAGGCGCGGAGCTCGATCACGGGATCGGGCGCGAGCAGCATCGTGAGCCCGGTGCGGGGATCGCGGGGCGAAGCCCGCTGCTCGCGCAGCACCACCGCGGACCACCTGCGGCCGGCATCGAGCTCGGGTGCCAGGTCGGCGGCGAGGTCGCGCGGCACCCAGCCGATCTGGTCGTCGCCGGCGAGGACCTGGATCGCGTTCGGGTCGTGCTCGTTGCCTGGGTCGCGGCGCAGCGCGAGCGGGGAGCCCAGCGCTGCCGACTCGAGCGCTTCGCCGTGGTGGCGCGCCGCGCCCGCGACGCTCGCGATGCGGAGCCCGCGTGCGGTCAGCGCCGGGTCGTCGCGGCCGAGGTAGCGGCCGTCGTCGTCGACCGGCGTGTAGCCGGCGAGCCACACCTGCCCGCCGTCGTCGGGGTACCAGTACCGCTCCTCGAAGACCGCGGCTACGAGCACCCGGGGAACTGGCTTGCGAACCCGAGCCGGTGATTCTCGACGGCGAGGTACACGGGGTTCGGATCGACACCCGCGCGGATGAAGCGGGTGCCCGAGAAGGCGAAGCGCCCGAGGTAGTAGCCATCCGTGCGCGGCCGCTTGATCCGCATCTGCGCGTTCTTGGCGCCGAACGTGCCGCGGAACGTCCCGAACTTCTTCAGCTTGAAGCGCTTCCCCTTGCAGCCCTTGACGCGGGACACGGTCACGGTGGCGCGGCCGCCCTTCGACAGGCCGGGCCACTCGGCCTTGAACGTGAAGCGCGGGCGCTTGGAGCGCGGCTTCGCCACCTTGCCGAGCCGGCGGCGGAAGTCGCTGCGCACTTCCACCGTCACCGGCGCCGAAAGCACGGTGCCGAACGTGAGCGTGTCGAAGTTCTCGTCGACGCCCTCGACCGTGCCGCGCGCCACGCAGCTCCAGGCCCCGGGACGCGGAAAGACGGATTCGTCGAGCGATTCATGCGGGTCATCGGCGTCCGGGACGGTCGCGGCGCCGAGCGAGCAGCGCACGTCGCCGAAGCCGCCGGGCGGGCGCGGGGCGCGCACGCCGGCGAACGCGTTGGCGGCCAGCGGCTTCGCGCGGAAGGTGAGGGGCTGGCCGACGATGAGCGGCGCGACGCGTGTGGGGACCGAGAACGACCCGGTGCTCGACACGCCGACCGTCAGGCAGTCTGCGCCGCCTAGTGCGACTGAGGCCTTGACCGAGTACGCGCCGTCGCCCTCGAACTGGATCTCGGACCCAACCTCGACGATGTCGCCCGCATTGCCGTTCCTGCCGGCGCAGCCCGGCGGGTCGTTGGCGGGCTGCGTGGGCGTGCCGTCGGGGACGCTGGTGACCGTCAACGCCGCGGTTTGGAAGCCGCCCGTCTCGAGCTTGTAGCCGATCTGGTAGCCGCCGAGATAGTCGATCGCCGGCGCGGACGCGAGCGGCAGCCAGGGGCCCTTGTCCTCATGCGTGTCCCACCTCTGGGTCCGTACGTACAGCTCGGGCGCCGCCAGCGCCGGCGCGGCGAGTACGAGGCTCGCGAGCAGCGTGACGACCCCGACCCACTTCACGGCGCGGCGCCGGCGCCGAGCCGCCGCTTGCGCGCCGCTTCGGCGCGGGCCTTCGCGTCGTGCTTCTCCATCACCTCGATCTGGCGCATGATCTGGTCCCAGATGTCCGACTTGGTCCACTCGTGACCGCGTCGGGCCTCCCACAGGACCGCGCGGGCGATCGACGCTTCGCGGCTGAAGTGCGCCACCGACGCGCCCACCTCCTCGGCACCCTGCTGGATGAGGATGTACATCTCGTCAGCGACGCGGAAGTGGATGCTCCGCATGGCGACATGTTCTCGCCCTTGCAACACATGTGCAACAGCGGTGGAGAGAGTCCCGTGGCCCTCCTAGCATGCCGCGCCTCTTGGCGCGCGAAATCGGCATGTACGCCCTTCGGGTCTCCGATCGCGCGGAAGGATCCGTGTGGCTGGAGCGCGCCCGCGATGCACACGACGCGCCACCCGCGATCCGCGCGGTCCTGAACGGGCGCTGGCGGGTCGAGCTGACCGCCGAGGAGGCGTGGGCCGCGCTCGCGTGGGCGCGCAAGGTCGAAGGCTGGGACGTCGACGCGCGTCCGCCACTCTGGATCTATCCGGTCGGGCCCGAGGAATGACTAGCCGCACGGCCGGGGCGGATCCCCTTCGGCCGGGCTAGCGTGGTCCCGGTGATCGAGGCCTTCCATCCCGCCCGCGACGGCTGCTGCCCCCGCTGCAGCGTCGGCGGCCAGCAGACGAGCGTGTTCTGCCTGGACTGCGGGCTGCGGCTGCGCCCGGGTATGCAGGGCACGCAGGCGTCGGCACGACTGCTGTCCGAGTCGTGGATGCGGGCGAACCCCGCGCGCGCCGACCACTGGCTCACGCGAGGCGAGCCGCGCAGCACGCACGACCTCGTGATGGGCCTCGCCCGCGCGCGCACGGGAGCCGAGAGCGCGACCGACCTCGAGGAGCTCGAGTGCTGGCTGCTGCGGGACCGCCTGTTTGCGTCCGCTTCCACGACCGTCGCGGGCCCTGAACTGCCGGGCGACTGACAGCTATCCTCCGTCGCGTATGCGCGACGAAGCTACTTTCCGGGTGAAGGCCGGCCTGGCCGAGATGCTCAAGGGCGGCGTGATCATGGACGTCGTCGACGCCGAGCAGGCGAAGATCGCCGAAGACGCCGGGGCCGCCGCGGTGATGGCGCTCGAGCGCGTTCCGGCCGACATCCGGCGCGACGGCGGCGTCGCCCGCATGTCCGACCCGCTGCTCATCAAGGGCATCCAAGAGGCCGTGACGATCCCGGTCATGGCCAAGGCGCGGATCGGCCACTTCGCCGAGGCGCAGGTGCTCGAGGCGCTCGAGGTCGACTACATCGACGAGTCCGAGGTCCTGACGCCCGCGGACGAGGCCAACCACATCGACAAGTGGCAGTTCAAGGTCCCGTTCGTGTGCGGCGCCACCAACCTGGGTGAAGCGCTACGGCGGATCGCCGAGGGCGCGGCGATGATCCGCTCCAAGGGCGAAGCCGGCACCGGCGACATCGTCGAGGCCGTGCGCCACATGCGCCGCATCACCACCGAGATCAAGCGCCTCGCGGTGATGGATGACGCCGAGCTCGCGACCGCCGCGAAGGAGCACCAGGCGCCGCTCGACCTCGTGCGCCAGGTCGCGCACGACGGCAAGCTGCCGGTCGTGCTGTTCTGCGCCGGCGGGATCGCGACGCCGGCCGACGCCGCCCTGATGATGCAACTGGGCGCCGAGGGCAACTTCGTCGGCTCGGGCATCTTCAAGTCCGAGGACCCGGCCACGCGCGCCGCCGCCATCGTCGAGGCGACCACCCACTTCGCGGACCCGGTTCGGGTCGCCCGGGCCTCCGAGGGCCTCGGGACGGCCATGACCTCGCTCGAGACACGCAAGCTCGACGAGGGTCAGCTGCTCGCCAACCGAGGCTGGTAGTGCTCGTCGGCGTCCTGGCGCTCCAGGGCGACTTCGAGGCCCACGGCAAGGTGCTGCGGGGCCTCGGCGCCGACGTGCGCGAGGTACGCGTCCCCAGCGACCTCGACGGGCTCGACGGCCTGATCATCCCGGGCGGCGAGTCGACGACGATGACGCTCGGGATCGAGCGCGAGGGGCTCGCCGAGCCGGTACGGGAGTTCGCGCAGTCCGGCGCGCCCGTGTTCGGCACCTGCGCCGGGATGATCATGCTCGACCGCTCGCACCTCGGCGTGCTCGACATCGAATGCCGCCGCAACGCGTTCGGCCGCCAGATCCGCTCGTTCGAGGCGGACCTGCGGATCCCCGGCGTTACCGGCCCGCCCGTGCGCGCGGTGTTCATCCGCGCGCCGTGGGCGGAAGTCTGCGGCGACGACGTCGAGGTCCTCGCCGCAGTCGACGGTCATCCGGTGGCGGTGCGGCAGGGCAACGTGCTGGCGATCTCGTTCCACCCCGAGCTCGCGGGGGAGACGCGCCTGCACGAGCTCTTCCTCACCAGCGCACGTTCTCCAGATACTGGATCCCGGCGTTCGCCGTCTTGAACTCGGCCTCCGGGTCGTCCGGGTGCGACAGCCACGGCATGTCGTGCTCGATGAAGTAGTGCTTGTCGAGCCCGCGGCCGTCGCCCGCGTCGAACAGATCCGGGAAGTCGAGCATGCCCGGCCCGGCGTCCTCGAAGTTCGGGTCGGTCGCCCGCCTGCCCCAGACGTGGTCCTTGACGTGGTAGGCCCAGAACCGTGACGGGTCGGCACTGAGGTACTCGACGGCGTTGCTGCCGCCTTCGGTGATCCAGAACAGGTCGAGCTCGAACTTGACGAGCCGGCGGTCGCATTCCTCGAGCAGGATGTCGTAGACCGGCGTGCCGTCGGCCTGCTTGTTCTCGAACTCGAAGTTGTGGTTGTGGTAGAAGAACTGGAGGCCGTACGAGCGCGCCAGCGCGCCCGCCTCGTTGAACTTCTCGGCGAGGCCGTGCCACACGTCCACGTCGTCGTACGGGCCTGGGAACCACGCCCAGCCGGTGTACTTCTGGCCCAGCGCGGCGCCGTACTCGAGCGTCGTCTTGTAGGCGTCCTGCCAGTTGGCCGGGAACGTCGAGTCCGGCCCGTCATGGCCTGAGATCGCGCGCAGGCCGGCACGGTCCAGCTCAGCCCGGAACTGCTGCGCCGTCCAGTCATAGTGCCCCGCGGTCTCGACCTCGGTGTAGCCGGCGCGGCCGAGGAAGCGCAGGACCGACCGGGCGTCCGCCTGGTTGGTCATCTTCTCGCGCATCGTGTACAGCTGGATGCCGCGGCGGTTGCGCGGCACCTTGTTCGCGCCGCCGCCGCTCGACTTGTGCGCGTGCCGGCCGTGCGCGAGCGCCGTCGGCGCGAACGTCGCAGCAGCCCCTGTCCCGATCGCGGCGCCAAGGAAGCGCCGCCGGTTCACGTTCTGATCCATCTCCGCCCTCCCGCGAAAGGTTTGGTTCAGCGCCGTGATAATACCCGGTGCTTTTGTCTGAAACCCTGCAGAAGTGTCGTGGTTAGGACATCCGCGTGACGATCGCCTCGGAGACCTCGGCGAGATCGCGCCCCAGATAGTCCGGCGCCGGGACGGTGTCGAGCAGCGCTCGCTCGCGACGGGCGACCCAGCCCGCCCGCAACCCGGCGCGCTTGGCGCCGGCGACATCCCACCAGTGGGTGGAGACGACGCAGACCGCGTTGCCGCTCTCGGCCTCGGTCTGCTCGAGCGCGTAGCGATACGCGCGCAGATCGGGCTTGAAGGCGCCCGCGTCCTGGGCGCTGAGCACGAGCTCGAAGCGGTCGCGCAGGCCGGCGAAGCGGAGCACGTTGTCGGCGGCCGTGGCCGAGCTCTGCGACAGCACACCGAGCCGGAGCCCGCTGCCGCGCAGGGTCTCCAGCGCGCCCGGCGCCTCCAGGTACGCGGGCATCGTGCCGATCAGCTCCAGCGCGGTGGCGGCGCGGGTCTCGTCGCCGCCCACGAGCCTGAGCCGGCGCCGCATCGCCGCCCCCATCAGCTCGTCGAGCGAGTGCGAACCGCCGGTCATCGCGTCGACCATCGCCATCGCGACGGTGTCGTCGAGCGCCGCGAGCACGAGGTCCTCGTCGCCGCCGGTGTCGCCCAACGGCTGGGCGAGGACGGTCGGATCGACGAGCGTGCCGGTGAGGTTGAAGAGCACCCACTCGAGGGCCATCGGCGGACCGTACTAGGGTCCCAGGCGTGTTTGGGATGCACGGCTACTTCAAGGCGCAACCGGGCCAGGGCGAAGCGCTCGCGGCGATCCTGCTCGAGGCCGCCGACGCGCTGCGCGCGGACGACAGCTGCCTGCTCTATGTGGTGAGTCGCGGCGAGGACGCGGACACGATCTGGGTGTCCGAGGTGTGGACTGACCGCGAGGCGCACGACGCCTCGCTGCGCGCGCCCGGGGTCCCGGAGACGATCGCCCGGGCGCGGCCGCTGATCGCAGGCATGGACGGCCGGGCCGAGTTCACGCCGCTCGGCGGCAAAGGGGTCTGACCCCTTCAGCCGAGGCCACTCAAGGGGTCTGACCTCTACACGACCAAGCCGTGCCGCATGGTGTTCTCCGTCACCACGTGCGGCTCGACGAACTGCAGCAAGTAGCCGGGACCGCCGGCCTTCGTGCCGGTGCCTGACAGGCGGTTGCCGCCGAACGGCTGGCGGGCGACCATCGCGCCGGTGATCGCCCGATTGACGTAGAGGTTGCCGACCGGGCTGCGCTCGATCACGCGGTCGACGGTGTCCGGGTTGCGGGCGAACAGGCCGCCGGTGAGGGCGAACGGCGAGGCGTCGACGCGGTCGCAGGCGTCGTCGACGTCGCGCACGCGCTCGAGCGCGAGCAGCGGGCCGAAGATCTCTTCGGTGAGCACCGGCGAGTCGGGCGGCAGGTCGGCGGCGAGGCGCGGCGGTGCGAACCATCCGCCGTCCGGCACGTCGCGGCCCCGGGCGGCGATACGACCGCCGCGCTCGGCCTCGGCCGCGTAGCGGTTCACGCGCTCCTGGGCGTCCTGCTCGATCACCGGCGGGACGTCGATCTCGAGGTCGGAGGCCTGGCCGACCTCAAGCACCTCGATCGCGCCCGCGAGCCGTTCCAGCAGGGCGTCGTGGATCGCCTCGTGGCAGAGGACGCGGGCCGCGGCCGAGCACTTCTGGCCGGCGTACAGGAAGGCCGACTTCACGAGCGCGGGGACGACCTCGTCGAGGTCGGCGTCGGAGTCGACGATCACGCAGTTCTTGCCGCCCATCTCGGCGATCACGCGCTTGAGGTGCTTCTGCCCGGCCGGGACCTCGGCGGCGGCCTTGACGATGTCGAGCCCGACCTTGTTGGAGCCGGTGAACGCGATCGTGTGCACGCGCGGGTCGCGCACCAGCTTGGCTCCGACGTCGCCTTCGCCGGGGAGGAGCGCGAGCGCCGCCGGCGGCACGCCCGCCTCTCGCAGCGCCTGCGCGAGGATCAGCGCGCAGCCGGGTGACTGCTCGGCCGGCTTGAGGATCGCGGCGTTGCCGGTCGCGAGCGCCGCGGCGGTCATCCCGAGCGCGATCGCCACGGGGAAGTTCCAGGGCGAGATCACCGCGACGATGCCGCGCGCGGAGTAGCGCAGCTCGTTGCGCTCGCCGGGCACCTGAAGCAGCGGCGCGCCCTGCGCGAGGTCGACGGCCCCGCGCGCGTAGTACTCGAGGAAGTCGATCGCCTCGCACACGTCCGCGTCGGCCTCCGGCCACGGCTTCGCGCACTCCCGGACCTCGAGCGCGGCGATCTCCAGCCGCCGCTCGCGCAGCCACTGGGCGGCCCGGATGAGCGTCTCCGCGCGCTGCTCCGCCGGGGCGTCCCACGGCCGCGCCTGCGCGAGGGCGGCCTCCACCTCGTCGGGCCGCGCGGCCGCCGCCTCCGCCACGACCCGGTCGGGGTTGCCGGGGTCGGTGGACACGATCTCGGCGCCCGTCCGCTGCTCCTTCCCGATCCACACCGGCACGCGGAGCGGCCCGCGGGCGTCGTGGGCCTCGAGCGCATCGCCGAGCTGGGCTCGGACGGCGCCTCGCCGCAGCTCGAGGATCGGCTCGTTGGTGAACGCCTTCATTTCGGCCGAGACGATAGACCGGCGTTCAACTGCGGCATTGAGGGAGGCGGGATCGGCCGCCACGCCCGGTCGAGTGTGAAGTTGTTCAGTCTGAGGCTGAAGAACTTCACACTCGGCGCCGCGGCCGGCACCCTCGCCGTCCTACCCGGCCGGGGTTCGGACGGCCGGCGCTGACGCAACCGGCTTCGCGAGAAGGTCGTCCAAAGCGGCGCCTCGAGCCTGCTCGTGCAGGAACGACTCGTTCGAGGTGTTCTCGAGCAGGCGCCGCACCAGGTAGGCCATGCCCGCCACGAGGTCGCCGACCGGGCAGTAGGTGCGCACGCGCAGGCCCTGGCGCGCGAGCGCGGCCTGCAGCGGATCGCCGAGCCCGCGCAGGACCTGCAGTTCGAGATCCCGGTCGTCGCCACCGGTCAGCCGGTTGTAGGCGATCGCGTGCGAGACCGACCGCAGGTTGTGGGAGGCGACCGCGACGCGGACGGCCGGGCGCGCGTCGAGCAGCCGGCGGGTCAGCGCCTCGAAGTTCAGATCGCAGTCGGCCTTGACCTCGAACACCGGCGTCTGCCAGCCGTGCTGCTTGGCCTCCACGATCTCGTGGTCCCAGTACGCGCCCTTGACGAGGCGGATCGTCAAAGGCTGCGCGCGCTCGACCCGGCCGAGCCATTCCAGGATCGTGTCGAGCGTCTGCGGCGAGTCGCGCAGGTAGGCCTGCAGGACCATGCCGGCGCTCGGGCCGCTCCGGAACTCGGCCTCGGCCAGCAACTCGAGGATCAGCTCCAGGACCGCGTCGCGCGAGTCCATCGACTCCATGTCGATGTGCAGGTGCGCGCCGAGGTCCTTCGCCCGCCGCAGCAGCGGCCGCAGGCGGTCGGCGGCGTCGCGCTTGCCGCGCTCGGGCGCGTCCGGGCGCAGCAGCGGGGTCAATGCCGACACCTTCACGGACAGGTTCGCGCGTGGTAGCGGCCCTGCCGAATCGGACTCGAGCTGCGGCCGATCCGGCCACCGCGTCGCGGCGCCCACGATCGTGTCGAGGGCGTCCGCGCAGCGGTCCGCGTAGCGCTGCGCCTCGGCGGAGGTCACGGTCGCCTCGCCCAGCAGGTCGACCGACGACGCCACGCCGTCCTTCCACAGGTCCCGCAGCACGCCGAGCGCGGCGCGCGGGTTCTCACCGACGATGAAGCGATGTGCCATCCGCCGCACGCCGGTCGCGGCCGCAGCGCCGAGGGCGGCGCGGCCGGCCTTGGACGAGCCCATCTTCATGGCGACGCCGATCGGCGCGGTCGGCTGCTCGATCTCACCGAGGAAGCCGGTCAGGTGCCGCGCGAGGTCCTCCAGCGAACGGCAGGCGGGCACGACGTCGACGAAGCGGAACAGCGCAGCCTTGAGCTCCGCGTCCTGCGACGCCAGGTCCATCGCCTTCTCGTCGACGGCCTTCAGCGGGTTGCGAGTGACCGGCATCGCGGCCGCCAGACGGCGCCCGACGGCGCCGAGCTCCGCCTCGAGAGCACGCTCGTCCACCATGTCAAGGAAGATACCTTCGAGGATGGCCCGCGAGCCCACACTGCTGTCGATCGCCGCGCCGATGCATGACGAGGAGGGGACCGCCGCGGCGTTCTACGAGCGCGTGGTGGCCGCCGTCGGCGACGTGCCGTTCGAGCTGGTGATCGCCGACGACGGCAGCCGTGACGCCACGGCCACCGTTCTCGCGGAGATCGCGGCCACCGACGAGCGCGTGAAGGTGGTGAGCCTCTCGCGCAACTTCGGCCACCAGGCGGCGCTGACCGCCGCGCTCGAGCACGCGACGGGCGACGTCGTGGTGATGCTCGACGGCGACCTCCAGGACCCGCCCGAGGTGATCCCGGAGATGCTCGACCGCTGGCGCCAGGGCGCCGACGTCGTGTACGCGGTCCGCAGCGCTCGCCAGGGGGAGACGGCGTTCAAGCGTACGACCGCGAGCTGGTTCTACAAGCTCTTCCGGTCGCTCGCGGACATCGACCTCACGCCGGAGTCCGGTGACTTCCGGTTGATGGATCGCGCGCCGCTCGACGCGCTGCTGGCGATGCGCGAGCGCAACCGCTTCCTGCGCGGGATGAGCGTCTGGGTCGGCTACACGCAGACCGCGGTCGCGTTCCAGCGGGAGGCGCGCAGCGCCGGGCGCACCAAGTACACGCTGCGGCGGATGCTGCGCTTCAGCTTCGACGCGATCACGAGCTTCTCGTACCGCCCGCTGCAGTTCGCGACGCTGCTCGGCTTCGCGTGCTCGGCGCTCGCGTTCATCGCCGTCCCGCTCACGATCGTCGCCCGCTACACGAACATCTACGAGCGCGGCGTGCCGTCGGTGATCGTCGTCGTCCTGCTGCTCGGCGGCATCCAGTTGATCTGCGTGGGGATCATCGGCGAGTACGTCGGGCGGATCTACGACGAGGTCAAACGCCGCCCGCTCTACGTCGTGCGCGACCGCGCGAACCTCGAGAAGTGAAGATCGCCGTCATCGGGGCGGGCGTGTGCGGACTGGTCGCCGCGTACCGGATCTCGGCGGCGGGCCACGAGGTCGACGTCTACGAGCGCTGGCCGGGACTCGGCGGCCAGGCGGCGACGATCGACGTCGGCGGCGGCCACCTGCTCGAGCGCTACTACCACCACCTGTTCACCACCGACCGCCACATCGCGCGGTTCTACGAGGAGCTCGGGATGCCGGACGAGCTCGAGTGGCGGCCGTCGAGCGTCGCGATGTTCGCCCACGGCCGCCAGTGGCCGTTCACGACGCCGATGGACCTCCTGCGCTTCGGCCCGATGCCGCCGTTCGACCGCGTCCGGATGGGCCTCGCCGTGCTCGGGCTGCAGCGCCTTGCCAACGACCAGGCGCCGTACGAGCGGATCACCGCACGCGAGTGGATCGAGAAGCGGATGGGGAGCGCCGCCTGGCGCGAGGTGTGGGGCCCGATGCTGCGCGGCAAGTTCGGCGCCCGCGCGGACGACATCGCGATGGTGTGGATCTGGAACAAGCTGCGGCTGCGGCGCGGGGAGGACGCGCGCGAAGAGCACCTCGGCTACCCGCGGCGCTCGTGGGAGCACCTGTTCGCGGCGCTGGAGCACGCGATCGAGTCGCGCGGCGGCCGCGTGCTGATCGACCGGCCGGCGACCAGTATCTCCGCTGACCTCGAGGTGACGTTCGGCGCGACCGGCTCGTTCCGCGCCGGGCATGACCCGCGGGCGTTCGAACGGGCCGGCGCCGAGCGCTACGACCGTGTGCTCGCGACCGTGCCGAACGACGTCTTCGCCCAGCTGACCGGGCTGCCCGAGGCACCGATCGAGTACTTCGCCGCCCTCTGCCTGCTGCTCGAGCTCGACCGCCGGTTCAGCGACTACTACTGGACCAACGTCGCCGATCGCGAGCTCCCGTTCGTCGGCCTGATCGAGCACACCAACTTCATCGACCCCGCGCGCTACGACGGGCGCCGCTTCCTCTACGTCGCCAACTACCTCGAGCACGGCCACGAGCTGCTCGGCCTCGATCCCGAAGGACTGCTGGAGCGCTACCTGCCCGGCCTGCGCAAGGTCAACCCGGCGTTCGACCTCGCCTGGGTCAAGAACCGCTGGCTGCACCGCGAGCCCGCCGCCCAGCCGATCGTCACCGTCGGCTACCACCAGCGCATCCCGCCCCTGAAGACGCCGGTCGCGGGGCTCTACCTCGCCAACACCACGCAGGTCTATCCCGAGGATCGTGGGACCAACTACGCCGTCCGGCTCGGCGACCAGGCGGCGGAGGCCGTGCTGTCGTGAATGGGGAAAGCAAGCTTTCCCGTGCGAGTTCGCTGCGCGAACATCGCGCGCTGGGGATCGACGTCGGCGGGACGTTCACGGACGCGGTGCTGGTCACCGAGGACGGGATGGTCACCGCGAAGGTGCTGAGCACCGAGCGGCAGGAGGAGGGCGTGGTCGAGGCGGCACGCAAGGTCCTCGAGAAGGCCGGTGTCGAGCCCGGCGACGTCGAGCACTTCGTCCATGGCTCGACGGTCGCCACCAACGCGCTCCTGACCCGCAACCTCGCCCGCACGGCGCTCGTGACCACGAAGGGGTTCCGCGACCTGTTGTTCCTCGGACGCCAGGCGCGGCCGAGCCTGTACCGCTTGCACGAGGCGCCGACGCCGCCGGTGGTCGAGCGCCGCCGCTGTGTCGAAGTCGACGAGCGGATGGGGCCTGAGGGCGCTATCCGTGAGCTCGACGAGGAGACCGTCCACCGCGCCGCACGGCGACTGAAGCGCGAGCGCGCCGAGGCGGTTGCGGTGTGCCTGCTGTTCGCCTTCCTGGACCCGGCGCACGAGCAGCGGGTCGCGGAGATGCTGCGCGAGGCGCTCCCGGATGCGTTCGTGGTCGCCTCGCACGAGGTGGCGGCCGAGGTGCGCGAGTTCGAGCGGGCGACGACTGCGACGATCGACGCCGCGCTCGGCCCGCCGACCGGCCGCTACCTGAGCCGGCTGCACGCCGCGACCGAGGAGGCCGGGCTGCCCGCGCCGCACGTGATGCTGTCCTCGGGCGGCGTCGCCACCCTCGAGCAGGCCGCCGCGCACCCGGCCGCGATGCTGCTCTCCGGCCCGGCCGGCGGGGCGGTCGCGGCCCGGATCGTCAGCGAGCCGCCCGCGCTCGGCTTCGACATGGGCGGCACGAGCTGCGATACGTTCCTGCTCGCCGAGGGCGGCGGCGAATCCGAGCTGACCGTCGACCGCCGCGTCGCCGGCCTGCCCGTCCGGCTCCCGATGGTCGACATCCACACGGTCAGCGCCGGCGGCGGCTCGATCGCGTGGGTCGACAGCGGCGGCGCGCTGCGCGTCGGCCCGCAGAGCGCGGGCGCCGATCCCGGTCCGGCATGCTACGGCCGCGGCGGCACCGAGCCGACCGTGACCGACGCCAACCTCGTGCTCGGCCGCCTGCCCGCGGAGTCGCCGATCGCGGCCGACCTCACGCTCGACATGCACGCCGCCCGCACGGCGCTGGAGTCGCTGGGTGTCGGCAGCGCGGAGGAGGCGGCCGAGGGAGTGGTGGCCGTGGCGGTCAACGCGATGGTGCAGGCTTTGCGCGTCGTCTCGGTCGAGCGCGGCCACGACCCGGCCGGCGCCGCGCTGATCGCGTTCGGCGGCGCGGGGCCGCTCCACGCCTGCGAGCTCGCGGCGGCGCTCGGCGCCGGCACGGTCCTGTGCCTCCCGGCCAGCGGCGTGCTGTCCGCGGTTGGGCTCGCCGCTGCCGAGCGCCGCCGCGACAGCTCCCGCAGCCTCCTGCGCCCGCTCGACGACGCCGGGGATCTCAAGCGCGCGGTCAAGCAGCTCGCCGGCGCCCGCAAGGGGGAGGACGTGCGCGCCGCCGCCGACCTGCGCTACGCCGGGCAGTCGTTCGAGCTGCTGATCCCCTTCGGCGACCCCAAGGACCTCGCCGACGCCTTCCACGCCGAGCACGAGCGCCGCTACGGCCACGCCGACCCTGGTCGCGCGGTCGAGCTCGTCACGCTCCGCGCGGCCGCCGTGCAGCCGGGCGCGGCGGTCCGCCTCTCCGCCACCGGCGACGTCGAGCGCTCGCGCCGGACGATCCGCTGGGAGGGCGAGGAGCTCGAGGCCACCGTGTTCACGGGGACGGGCCTCCCGGCCGGCACCACGATCGAGGGTCCCGCGGTGATCGAGTTCCCGGAGACCACGTGCCTGGTCCCGCCGGGTTGGTCGGGCGAGGCCGACGACCAGGGGATCGTGAGGCTCGCGACGTGAACGCCGCTGAGCTCCAGGTCGCGGTCGGGTCGCTGCGCGGCATCGCCGAGGAGATGGGCACCGCGCTGATCCACAGCGCGCTGTCACCGAACATCAAGGAGCGCCGCGACTGCTCGACCGCGCTGTTCGACGCCGACGGGCGGCTGGTGATCCAGGCCGAGCACATCCCCGTCCACCTCGGTGCGCTGCCGGCGTCGGTCGCTGCGGTGCGCGAGCACGACGTCGCGGCCGGCGAGGTCTGGGTGCTCAACGACCCGTTCCTCGGCGGCTCGCACCTGCCCGACATCACGCTCGTGTCGCCGATCCACGTCGACGGCGAGCTGCTCGGCTGGGCCGCGTCGCGCGCCCACCACGCGGACGTCGGCGGGATGGTCCCGGCGTCGATGCCCGCGGACTCGACCGAGCTCCACCAGGAGGGCCTGATCCTCCCGCCGACCAGGCTCGACGACGCGCTGATCGCCCTGATCGCCGCCAACTCACGAGCCGGCGACGAGCGCCGCGGCGATCTGCGCGCCCAGCTTGCCGTGCACCGGTTGGCCGAGCGCCGCGTCGCCGAGCTCACGGAACGTCGCGGCGCGGACTGGTGGCGCACCGCCTGCGCCGAGGTGTGGGACTACGCCGAGCGCCGCACGCGCGCCGCGATCGAGACGATGCCGGACGGCCGCTACGCGGCGACCGAGACCGTCGAGGCCGCCGACGAGGACCTCGAGATCCGCGCCACGGTGGAGATCGACGGCGACCGCGTGCTCGTCGACTTCGACGGCACGGCGCCCCAGCACGCCGGCAACCTCAACTGCCCGCTCGCGGTCACCGTCTCCGCGTGCTGCTTCGTCCTGCGCGTCGTGGCCGACCCGGACGCGCCCGCATCGGGCGGCGCCTACGCGCCGATCGAGGTGACCGCACCGGAAGGGTCGCTGGTAAACGCGCGGTCACCCGCCGCGGTCGTCGCCGGCAACGTCGAGACGTCGAGCCGGATCGCCGACTGCCTGCTGCGCGCGTTCGGCAAGGCCGTCGACGCGCCCGCGCAGGGTCAGGGCACGATGAACAACCTCACGTTCGGCTCGCCGCGCTTCACCTACTACGAGACGATCGGCGGCGGCCAGGGTGGATCGGCCCAGGGGCCGGGGCCGTCGGCCGTGCACGTGGCGATGTCGAACACGCTCAACACGCCGGTCGAGGCGCTCGAGACGGCGTATCCGCTGCGCGTCGAGCGCTACGCGCTGCGGGCCGGCAGTGGGGGCGCCGGTCGCCACCCGGGCGGCGATGGAGTGGTCCGCGCGATCACGGTCCTCGAGCCCTGCCAGGCGTCGATCCTGTCCGATCGGCGGCGGCACCCGCCGCGCGGCGCGCACGGCGGCAACGACGGCACGCCCGGGAGCAACCGGCTGAACCGCCGCAAGCTGGGGCCGAAAGCCCGCGTCACCCTGGAGATTGGGGACACGATCACCGTACTTACGCCGGGCGGCGGGGGTTGGGGGCGGGCCTAGCCGACCGGCGCTTGACGCGCTACCCGTGAGCGTGTCTGATCGGTCGGCCGATGATCGAGTTCCGAGGTGCCCCCATGCGTCGACTCACCGTTGTACTGCTGCTTTTCGCCGCCGGAGCGTTCGCGCCCGCCGCGCAGGCCGCCCCCTGCTTCACCACGATGTCGGTCGACGCCGTGCGCAGCGCCACCGACGGCGCAACCTTCGAGGCCACCGGCAAGACGGTCTCCAGCGGCAACTCGATCGACGACTTCCCGGTGACGATCCTCGGCGTGCTCGACGACGGAATCGGGATCGGCCACGACATGATCATCGCCGAGGTCCACGACTACCCGGCGCTCAACAACGACCGCGTGAAGGGGATCTGGGCCGGCATGTCAGGGTCGCCGGTCTACGACGCCGGCGGGGATCTCATCGGGTCGATCTCGTTCGGGCTTGGCACCGGCGCGTCGCCGATCGCGGGCATCACTCCGGCGGATGACATGGTCGATGTGCTCGAGCGCCCGGCGGCGCCCGCGTCGCCGCTCAGCGCTCGGGTGACCTCGGCGCTGCAGCACAAGATGGTCGCGACGGGCGCGGTCACTGCACGCCAGGCCGCCTCGGGCATGGACCAGCTCCGGATCCCGCTCGCGGTGTCCGGCCTCAACGCGAACCGGCTGGCGAAGTTCGCCGCGCGGCTCCCCGGTAGCGATCGGTTCATCCCGTACCACGCGGGAGCGGCTGCGGCCTCGGCCGGCCCCGGCGACCCGGCGCTGATCCAGCCGGGCAGCAACTTCGCCACCGCGCTCAGCTACGGCGACGTCGCGGCGGCCGGCGTCGGCACCACGACCGCGCGCTGCGGCGACAGCGTGATCGCCTTCGGCCATCCCATGAACTTCGACGGGCCGACGTCGCTCAGCGTGCACAACGCGACCGCGATCGTGATCCAGGACGACCTGATCGCGCCGTTCAAGGTCGCGAACATCGGCGGGCTCGTCGGCACGCTCGACCAGGACCGCATGACCGGGATCCGCGGCCTGCTGGGCGCCGCGCCGACGCCGGTGGTCGTGACCTCTCGCATCACCGACGACGGCGGCGCCCCTGACGCGGGCGAGACCGACGTGAACCGCACCAACGACACGCCCGACCTCGCGACGGCGCATCTGCTCTCGAGCGTCGATAGCGCGATCGACCGTCTCGGCGCCGGCCGCATGTCGCTCGGGTGGACGGTCACCGGCACTGCCGGCGGCCAGCCGTTCTCGCTGACGCGCAACAACCGGTTCGCGGATTCGTCCGACATCTCGTTCGCGTCGACCGACGAGATGTTCGGGTATCTGGCGACGATCGTCCAGAATCCCTTCACCGCGGTGAAGCTCAACACGATCGACATGACCGCGGCGGTGCAGTCGCAGTTCCGCCAGTACCTGATCAAGGGCCTGGAGCAGTTCAACGGCACGACCTGGGTGCCGGTCACCAGCAACGACACGATCACGCTCACCCCCGGCGAGACGCTGCGTGTCCGCGTGCTGCTCGAGAACTACCGCAACAGCACCCCGGTGCCGCCCGTCAAGCTGTCGTTCCCGATCGCCGATGACGCGTCGGGCGACGGCTCGCTCGACATCACGGGCGGTACCGACGGCGGCGGGGACACCGGCGGCGGGTCGGGGAGCGGTTCCAATGACACCGGTCCGACGACGTTCAAGGACCTGCTGAAGGCGCTCAACGACTTCCCGCGCAACGACGACCTCACCGGCTCGCTGTCGATGTTCGCCACCGGTGGCGCGCCCGCCTCGCAGCCGGGCACCGGGCTCCTCGACACGGCGACGCCCGGCCCGCAGATCGTCAAGCAGCAGGTCGCCGAGGTCGTCAGCGGCACGCTGAGCATCCCGGTCACCGTCGGCGAGCCGGAGCCGAGCCCCGGTCCGGACCTCAACGTCACGGGCAAGGCGTCGGCGCCGCTGGCGACATCGCTCAAGAAGGGCCTGCAGCTGACCGTGCGGTCGAGCGCGCCGGGCCGGCTCGTGGTGAAGGTGACCGTCGACAAGAAGACCGCGCGCCGGCTCCATCTCAAGAAGAACGCCAAGGCGCCGGTCGTCGTCGCGGCGCTGACGAAGGTGATCGGCGACGGGCGCTCGCGCGTGACGGTCAAGTTCACCAAGGCGGCCAAGCGGCACCTCAAGCACGCCAAGCGCGTGAAGCTGGCGATCAAGGCCACGATCACGGACCTGGACGGCAACCGGACGACCGACCGGGCCAAGATGACCCTGACGCGGAAGAGCCACTAGATGCGCATCGCGGTCGCCGCCGACGAGCACACCGGGGTGGCCGGGGCGGTCGTCGCGCAGCTGCGCGACCGCGGTCACGAGCCGCTGCTGCATGGCGCGCTGACCGCCGGCGAGCGCGACGACTGGGCGTGGGCGTCCGAGGCCGCGGCGCGTGATGTCGCCGACGGCCGCGCCGACCAGGCCGTCGTCTGCTGCTGGACGGGCACGGGCGCCTCGATCGCCGCCAACAAGGTGCCCGGTGTCCGCGCCGCGCTGTGCGGCGACGCCGCGACCGCCGCCGGCGCGCGCAGGTGGAACGACGCGAACGTGCTCGCGTTGTCGCTCCGCACCACCTCCGAGCCGGTGCTGGCTGAGATCCTCGACGCCTGGTTCGGCGCCGAGCCGTCGCTCGACGACGACGACCGCGCGAACGTCGCGCACGTCGACAACATCTAGGCAACCGCGGGTTTCGCCCTCTGGGCGAACACCCGCAAGGGAACCTGGCCCCTGGGCCAGTGTTCCCCTAGATTTCCAGCCGCTCGTCCTCGAGGTCGAGCTCGCGCTCGAGCCGGTGCATGACCTCGTTGGAGATCTCGCCGGTGTTGCGCAGCTCGACGAGCCGCGCGCGCTGGGCGCCGAGCACCGACCGGACCATCTTCTGGTATCGCTTGGAACGGCTCTCGACTGCGTCGATGCCGTCGGCGTCCTCGAGATCGCCCGCGCGGATGGCGAACCGGCGCTGGCGGTACTCGTACATCATCCGCATGCGCTCGGTGGTGTCGTCGCGGGTCCACTCCGCTCCCCCGAGCTCATCGAGTCGGTTGAGCGCCGCCTCGACGGAGGCGCGGCGGCCGATCAGCTCCTCGCGCTCGTCCTCGCCGTCGTCCTCGATGTGGAGCGCCTTGATCAGCGGCGGCAGCGTCAGGCCCTGCAGGACGAGCGTCACGAAGATCACCGCGAAGGTGAGGAACAGCACGATGTCGCGGTGTGGGAAGTCCTCGTCGAGCGCCAGCGCGGCAGCCAGCGACACTGCGCCGCGCATCCCGCACCAGGCGTTGACCACACGGATCCGCCACGTCGATCGTCGCGCGCGCTGGACCTCGCGCCGGTCCACGAAGCGGATGAACCACGTGAACAGCTGCGCGAAGACGAACCGGGTCAGGATCACGGTCGCGCTGACGGCGGCGGCCCAGCCAAGCAGGGTCGCCGCGGACTCGTCCTGCAGGCCCTCGAGGATCGTCGGCAGCTGAAGCCCGATCAGCACGAACAGCAGCGCGTTGAGGAGGAACATGATGATCTCCCACACCGCGTAGCCGGTCAGGCGCATCGACGCAGTCGAGATCTCCGGCGCGGCCCAGCCGAGCACGATGCCGACCGTGACGGCGGCGAGCACACCGGACACGCCCGCGGCCTCGGCGGGCAGATAGCCCGCGTAGCCGCTGAGGATCGAGATCGTCACCTCGGTCGGGATGTCGTTGATCCGGCGACGGATCTCCACCAGCACCTTCCCGGCGACGAGCCCGATCGCGATACCGCCGGCGGCGGTGACCACGAACTGACCGGTGGCGTCCCAGAAGACGAACGCTCCGGCCGTGACCGCTCGGCCCGCGACGTTGTAGGCGACGAGCGCCGTGCCGTCGTTGAGCAGGCTCTCGCCCTCGATCAGCGACACCATCCGGCGCGGGACGTGCAGGCGCCGCAGGATCTCGGTGGCGGCCAGCGGGTCGGTCGGGGAGACGATCGCGCCGAGGACGAACGCCACCGGCCACGAGATGTCGTCCACCACCGCGTGCGCCACCACCGCGACCGTGCACATCGTCACCAGCACGAGGCCGACCGCGTTGACGGTGACCACCCGGATGCCGGCGCGGATGTCGTGCAGGTTCGCGAAGAAGGCCGACGAGTACAGCATCGGCGGCAGGAAGATCACGAGCACGAGGTCGGGGTCGAGCGTCACCGTGTCGTCCGGGCCGAGCACGAAACCCATCACCAGGCCGCCGACCACCAGCACGATCGGGTACGGGACTCCGATCAGGCGCGCGACGGTGCCGAGCACGACCACGGACAGCAGCAGGGAGACGAGGACGATGTCGATCTCGTCCATCAGGCCACCTCGTACCGGATGACGCCGCCGACCTCCGTCTCGCGGACCTCGCCGCGGTCGATCAGCAGGTCGACGTGCCCGAGCACCTCCGACAGCGTGAGGTACGCCTGCGTGACGGCCACGTTCCCCCACAGCGACTGCGCGATCTCGTACGCGCTCATCGGCTTGTCGGCGATCAGCCCGCCGATCTTCGCGGCGCGCCGCTCGTGCAGCGCGAAGCGCTCGTCGATCAGCTTGACGTGGTCGGTCACCGGCTCGCCGTGACCGGGAAGGACGATCTCGACCGGCATCTCGCGGGTCTCACTCATCGACCGCATGTACGTGATCAGCGCGCGCGGGCGGCCGTCGCCCGCCTCGCCCGACTTGCCGCCGAGCGGCCGCGAGATCAGCGGGTTGGACGAGATGTGCCCGATCAGGTGGTCGCCGCCGATCAGCAGCCGCCGGTCGGCGTCCCAGAACAGCGTGTCCGAAGGCGAGTGGCCCGGCCGGTGCAGCGCCTGCAGCGTACGGTTGGCGAACGTCAGCTCCTCGCCGTCCTTGAGCCGGCGGTCCACGGGCGCGCTGCCGCCCCACGCACGGAACGCGCGCGACATCGACCGCAGCGCGGTGACGACGTCGCGCGGGATCCCGTGGCGCAGCATCAGCGACTCGGCGAGCTCGTCGTCACGCTCGGCGTAGGCGCCGAACTCCTCGAGCACGGGCGCGAGCAGGTCGAGCACGACCACCTCGGCGCCTGAGCGGCGGGCAAGGATCCCGAGCAGGCCCATGTGATCGATGTGCTGGTGGGTGATGACGATCCGCTGCAGGCTGTCGATCGTGTGGCCGCGCGCGCGGAGCGCGATGTCGAGCTCGTCGAGCGCCTTGCCCGAGTTCGGCCCGGTGTCGATCAGCGTCAACGGCTCGTCGTCGATCAGGTAGCAGTTGACGCGCCCCACGGCAAACGGCGTGGGGATCGAAAGGCAGTGGATGTCCGCGGTCATGAGCGGATGAGGTCAAGCACCTCGTCGCGGCGGCGCTCCATGTCCTGCCGGGAGACCAGGCTCTCGAGGTTGAGGCGGAGCAGCGGCTCGGTGTTGGACGGCCGGACGTTGAAGTGCCAGTCGTCGTAGTCGATCGAGACGCCGTCGAGCTTCGTGATCTCGCCGTCCCCGTACCGGGCCTCGATCTCCGCCACCTTCGCGTCGGGGTCGGCGACCGTGGAGTTGATCTCGCCCGAGATGAAGTAGTGGTCGCGCAGCGGCTTGAGCAGCTCCGCCAGCGTGGCGTCGTGGGTCGAGAGCAGCTCGAGGATCAGCAGGGCGGGGATGGTGCCGGAGTCGGCGTTGTAGAAGTCGGCGAAGTAGTAGTGGCCCGAGACCTCGCCGCCGAACGCGCCGCCCTCGTCGCGCATGCGGCGCTTGAAGAACGCGTGGCCGACCCGGTTCACGTGCGCGGTCCCGCCGAGCCGTGCGACGGTGTCCGGCACCGCTCGCGACGCCCGCACGTCGTAGAGGATGTCCGCCCCCGGCTGCTTCTCGAGCACCGACTCGGCGAGCAGTGCGGTCATGAAGTCGCCGTCGACGAACGTGCCGGTGTCGTCGATGAAGAAGCAGCGGTCGGCGTCGCCGTCCCAGGCGATGCCGAGGTCGGCGCCCTCGGCGCGGACCTTGTCGATGATGAACTGGCGGTTCTCCGGCAGCAGCGGGTTCGGCTCGTGGTCGGGGAACTCGCCGTCGGGCTCCCAGTACGTGGCCACGAGGTCGAGGCCGAGCTGGTCCAGCAGCGGGCCGATCATCGGGCCGGCCATGCCGTTGCCGCCGTCGACGACGACCTTCAGCGGCTTGACCCTGGCCGGGTCGATGAACATCATGGCGGCGCGCTGGAAGTCTCGGTAGATGTCGCGCGTCTCGTGCGTACCGCCTCCCGGGGCGTCCCCGAGACCTTCGTTCACCATCTCACGGATCTCCCCGATGCCCGTCTCGCCGGACAGGGCGACGGCGCCGCGCTCGACGAGCTTCGCGCCCGTGTACGCCTTCGGGTTGTGCGAGGCGGTGCACATCAGGCCGCCGTCGAGCTCCTGGGAGCCGACGAGCCAATAGAGCATCTCGGTGCCGACCATCCCGGCGTCGACGACGTGCGCGCCCTCGGCGACCATGCCGTCGCGATACCGCTGCGCCAACTCGGGCGCGGTGAGGCGCATGTCGCGGCCCAGTCCCACGCGCGGGTTGCGGCCGCCGAGCACGCGCGTGAACGCGCGCCCGACCTCGTAGGCGACGTCGCCGTCGATCTCGTCGCCGTACAGGCCGCGGACGTCGTATGCCTTGAAGATCGACACGGGGACGGCAGGATACGCGCCGAATGCAGGTTCTCATCCTCTGCGGCGGGCGCGGCACCCGCCTGAACGGCGAGCGCCCGAAACCGCTGCTGGAGATCGCCGGACGGCCGATCGTCGAGCACGTGATCTCCATCTACGCGCGGCAGGGATTCAGCGACTTCGTGCTGCTCACGGGCTACCAGGGCGATCAGGTCGCCGCGTGGGCCGCCGGCACGGCGTGGCCGATCGAATGCGTCGACACGGGGGTCGATACGCCGACCGGCGGACGGGTGCACGCGGTCCGTGACCGTCTGCGCGCGCCGTTCTGCCTCACGTACGCCGACGGGGTCGCCGACGTCGACCTCGCCGCCCTGCTTGACCATCATCGGAATTCGGCGGCGCTGGCGACCATGACCGTCGTACGGCCGGAGCTCCCGTTCGGCGTCGCCGTGCTCGACGGGGAGCGTGTCAGCGGCTTCCGCGAGAAGCCCGTCTCCGAGGAATGGGTCAACGGCGGCTTCCTCGTGCTCGAGCCGGGCGCGCTCGACTACCTCGCCGCCGACTCGGTGCTCGAACGCGAGCCGCTCGAACGCCTGGCGGCTGACGGCGTGCTCGCCGCCTACCGGCACACCGGCTTCTGGCGCTGCCTGGACACGGCGAAGGACGCGATCGCCCTCGAAGATGCCGGTCCCGGTCGCTGGGGCGCCATCTAGAATCGAACGCATGGCTGGACACAGCAAGTGGGCGGGGATCAAGCACAAGAAGGCGATCGTCGATGCGCGCCGCGGCAAGCTCTTCACCAAGCTCGCGCGCGCGATCACGGTGGCCGCGAAGGAGGGCGGGGGTGACGTCGAGGGCAACCCCGCGCTCGGGCTTGCCGTGCAGAAGGCCAGGGACGCGTCGATGCCGAAGGACAACATCGAGCGCGCGATCGCCAAGGGCACGGGTGAGGGCGCCGACGCCGACGCGCTCGAGGCCGTCATGTACGAGGGCTACGGCCCGGGCGGCGTCGCGATCCTCGTCGAGGCGCTGACCGACAACCGCAACCGCACCGGCTCGGAGATGCGCCACATCTTCACCAAGAACGGCGGCAACCTCGGCGAGCCCGGCTCCGTCGCCTACCTGTTTGACAAGAAGGGCGTCGTCGTGATCGACGGCGAGCGCTACAGCGAGGACGACCTGATGGTCGCGATCGACGCCGGCGCCGAGGACATCGCGATGGACGCCGACGTGTTCGAGGTCCTGTGCGAGCCGTCGGACCTTGCCGCCGTGCGCGCCGCCCTGACGGACGCGGGCGTCGAGGTGGAGGAGGCGTCTGTCGCTCAGCGGCCGAAGACGCTCGTGCCTCTGGACGAGGACGGCGCGACGAAGGTTCTGCGGCTGATCGACGCTTTGGAGGATCAGGACGACGTCGACGCGGTGCACGCGAACTTCGACGTCGATGCCGAGATCCTCGAGCGGGTCGCCGGCTGAACGGAGCCGTTCAGGGGTACCAGCCGCGCATGCGGTCTCAGTGGAACCCGGCGGCGATCATGCTCGTGGCGTTGATGGCGCTCGGCAGCGTCGTGATGTGGTTCGGCGTGCCGCTCGGGCTCATCTACGTGGCCTCCAAGCTCGCCGACGCACCCAACCCGAGCATGGGCCCGTACCTGCTCGTGCTGATCGGCCTTCCGGTCGGGATGGCCGTGGTCGGCAAGGGCCTCGGGGCCCTGAACCGCGCCCACATCCGGCTGACCGGCGCCGCGGTCGACGAGTACCGCCCGGGCTGGACCCGCTCGATGCGGGCCGAGCGCAAGGTCGAGCGCCGCGGCGGCGTGCTCGACCGGGTGATGATCATCTCCGTCGGCCTGGCCGTGGTCCTCGCTGCGGTCTGGTTCTTCGGCTTCGCCGGTTCGTCGCTGCCCGGGGGCTAGGGCTCCGACCGCCCAATCTCCGCCGGCCGCGCCAACTGCGGCTGGGTGGGGCCGGCGGCGGGTCGGGGCGTTGGTGTCGAGTTTTCGTCGCATAGCGAGCAAAAGACGACACCAACCGGCCGACGCGGCCGATCCTGCCTCCCTCAATGCCGCAGTTCGTCAAGGGAGGCGTCCGAGGCCCGAAGCAGAATCCCAGCCGTGTACGTGATCGTCCTCGGCATCGATCCCGGCGTGGCCAACACCGGCTACGGCGTCGTCGCGCAGCAGCGCGGGCGGCTGTTCGCGCTCGACGGCGGCGTCGTCGAGACGTCGGCGGGGCTTGATCCGGCGAGGCGCCTCACCGCGATCCACCGGCGGATCGCCGGGCTGATCGACGAGTACAAGCCCGACGCGGTCGCGCTCGAGGACGTGTACTTCGGCCAGAACGTGCGGTCGGCGTTCGCGGTCGGGCAGGCACGCGGGGTGGTCATGCTCGCCGCCGGCCAGCGCAACATCCCGTGCGCGAGCTACACGCCGCAGCAGGTCAAGGGCGCCGTGTGCGGCAACGGGAGAGCGGCCAAGGACCAGGTGCAGCGGATGGTGCAGACGCTGCTGTCGCTGACCGAGCTGCCGCGCCCCGACCATGCGGCCGACGCGCTCGCGATCGCCATCTGCCACACGAACGGCGCGCCGCTGCGAGCGGCGCTGACGGCATGATCGCGCTGCTCGAGGGCAAGGTTGCGGTCCGGCGGGCTGACCACGTGGTGGTCAGCGCCAACGGCGTCGGCTACCGGCTCCTGGTGTCCGCGGAGACCCTGCGGCACGTGCCACGGGTGGGAACCGACGTGACGATCCACACCCACCTGATCGTCCGCGACGACGCGCTGCTGCTCTACGGCTTCGCCACCGAGGAGGAGCGCGACCTGTTCCTGCTGCTGATCGGCGTCCAGGCCGTCGGGCCGAAGATGGCGCTTGCCGTCCTCTCCGGCGGCCCGCCGCGAGAAGTGCTCGGCGCCGTCGCGGCCGGCGACACCGCGCGGCTGCAGGCCGCACCCGGGATCGGCAAGCGGACGGCGGAGCGGATCGTCGTCGAGCTGCGCGAGAAGGTCGGCGCGACGACGAGCGACGACCCGATCGTGATCATGCGCGGGGACGACCCGCGGATGCTCGCCCGCGACGGGCTGCTCGGGCTCGGCTTCAGCCCCCAGGAAGCGGACAAGCTGCTCGACGGCGCGCCCGGGGACACGCCCGAGGACCTGATCGCCCACGCACTCAAGGGCGCGCGCCGATGATCCGCACCCCCGGCGCCGACCGCATCCAGGACCCGCAGCCGCGCCCCGAGGAGGACCAGGACGCCTCGCTGCGCCCCGCGGTGCTCGACGAGTTCGTCGGCCAGGACGCGCTCAAGGACCAGCTCGCGGTCTCGCTCCAGGCCGCCAAGGCGAGAAACGAGCCGCTCGACCACGTGCTGCTGGCCGGCCCGCCCGGGCTGGGCAAGACCTCGCTGGCGCAGATCGTCGCCACCGAGCTCGAGGTCCCGTTCATCCAGACCGCCGGCCCGGCGCTGGAGCGCAAGGCCGACATCGCCGCGTTCCTGTCCGCCCTCGAGCCGCGGGCCGTGTTCTTCGTCGACGAGATCCACCGTCTCCCGCGCGCGGTGGAGGAGACCTTCTATCCCGCGATGGAGGACCGGCAGCTCCCGATCACGGTTGGCGCCGGCGCCGGAGCGCGGATCGTCACGCTCGACCTCCCACCGTTCACGCTGATCGGCGCGACGACGCGCGCGGGCCTGCTGACCACGCCGCTGCGCGACCGGTTCGGCATCCAGCACCGGCTCGACCACTATGGGGTCGACGACCTGGCGCGCATCGTCGTCCGCTCGGCCAAGGTGATCGACGTGCAGATCGACGCCGCCGGCGCCGCAGCAATCGCCGAGCGCGCCCGCGGCACCCCGCGCGTCGCCAACCGCCTGCTGCGTCGTGTGCGCGACTACGCCGAGGTGCACGGCGGCGGCGCGATCGACGCCCACCTCGCCGGCGCGGCGCTCGACCTGCTGGAGGTCGACCACGAAGGCCTGGACCGCCTGGACCGCGAGATCCTCAGCGTCATCTGCCGCCAGTTCACCGGCGGCCCGGTCGGGCTGTCCACGCTCGCCGTCGCCGTGCAGGAGGAGGCGGACACGATCGAGGACGTCTACGAGCCGTATCTGCTTCAGCGCGGATTCCTGCTTCGCACTCCGCGCGGGCGCTGCGCGACCGCGCACGCGTTCCGCCACCTCGGGCTCGAGCCACCTGAGAACGACTCGACGCTGTTCTGACCCAGCCTTTACACGCGCGGGACTACGCTAAGCATCCCATGGCGCACCTGTTCATCTGCCCGAATTGCGGCTCGCGGACGACCGCGACCGACCGCCAGCAAGGCTTCCGAAATCAACCCCGAGGCTGCTCCAAATGCGGCTTCGGCTTCCTGTTCGAGCTCCTCGACGACTACTACCCCGCCCCAAACGCCGCCTTCTTCGTGTGCGACCAGAACGGACGCATCATCGGCTGCGGCCGCGGCTCGCGCGAGCTGACCGGCCTTTCCGACGAGAAGGTGATGGGCCGCGAGGTGCGCGAGGTACTGGGGCTGGACTTCGAGGATGACGCTGACCATGTCGCCACCGTGCTGGAATGGGGTGTCCGCCAGCTCGGCAAGGCTGTGGTCGTCAACGCCGAGGGTGATCTGCCCGCCAAGGCTGTCGCAGATCTGTTTCCGGCGTACGATGACGATGGCGGTCTGCTGCTGGTGCTCACGCCGTCGAAGTAGCTCGTTCTACCCTTCACCAGCCCCGCAATGACCGAACGTCGCCGCTCTCTCTTCGTCCTGCTGCTCGTCCTCGGGCTGCTCGCGGCTTCGCTGTTCGTCATCTCCACCAAGAAGACGACGCTCGGCCTCGACCTCCAGGGCGGCGTCCAGCTCGTCTATAAGGGCGAGCCGACCGCGCAGCAGCCGACGGTCACGCAGCAGGCCCTGCAGCGCTCGCTGGACATCATGCGCGACCGCGTCGACGCGTTCGGCGTCGCGGAGCCCGAGCTGCTGCTCGCGGGTGGCAACCAGATCGAGGTGAACCTCCCCGGCGTCGACAACGCCGAGCGCGCGGCCCAGCAGGTGGGCTCGACCGCGCAGCTGTTCTTCTACGACTGGGAAGCCAACGTCCTCGATCCCGAGACGTGCAAGGCGAGCCCGGACGAGAACTCCAGCGAGAAGACGCCGATCACCGGCTTCTACAAGGCGGTCAAGGCGGCCTCCAAGTGCGACCCGATCGAGGACAGCAACAACAACGCGGCTGACGCACCGCGGTACTACGCGTTCGACAAGACCTCCAAGCAGCCGCTCAACAACGGGCAGCCCTCCGACAGCAAGGAGGCGGCGCTCGCGGACCTGACCCCGGAGCAGGCGAAGAACGCCGAGGTCGTGGAGGTGCCGACCGGGATCCTCGTCGTCCGCGACGAGAAGCCCGACGCGAACGCCCCGGACCCCGACCGCTGGTGGCTGGTCAGCGACAACCCCGGGCTCTCGGGCACCGACATCAAGAACCCGAAGCAGACCTCCGACTCGCAGGCCGGCAACGAGCCGATCGTCACCTTCGAGTTCACCAAGAAGGGCCGCGAGGCGTTCCACGCGATCACCAAGCAGATCGCCGAACGCGGCGTCGACAACTCGCTGCCGGGCGACAACCCGGTCCTGACGTCGCAGCACTTCGCGATCGTGCTCGACAACCAGCTCATCTCGGCGCCGTACATCAACTACAACGAGAACCCGGACGGCATCGACGGCTCGACCGGCGCGCAGATCTCCGGCTCGTTCACGATCGACTCGGCGCAGGACCTGGCGAAGATCCTCGAGATCGGCGCGCTGCCGATCCGGCTCGACCTGATCTCGCGCTCGCAGGTCTCGGCCACGCTCGGCCAGCAGGCGCTCGACCAGGGCCTCACCGCCGGCATCGCGGGCTTCGTCGTCGTCGCCCTCTTCCTCCTGATCTTCTACCGCGTCCTCGGCGTGATCGCCGTCGCCGGCATGGCGATCTACGCCCTCTACTTCTACGCGATCATCAAGCTCCTCCCGATCGTCCTGACGCTTCCGGGCATCGCGGGCCTGATCCTCACGCTCGGCGTAGCGGCCGACGCGAACATCGTCATCTTCGAACGCGTCAAGGAAGAGGTGCGCGCCGGCCGAAGTATCGGCCAGGCGATCTCCGCGGGCTACAAGAAGGGCCTCACCGCGATCATCGACGCGAACATCGTCACGTTCCTGGTCGCGTTCATCCTGTTCATGCTCGCAACTGCGGGCGTGCGCGGCTTCGCGTTCACCCTCGGCGTGGGCGTCATGCTGTCGCTGCTGACCGCTGTGGTCGCGACCCAGGCGATCCTGCTCTCGCTGCGCGGCACGCGCCTGCTGAGCTCGAAGGCGGCGCTCGGCGCCCGCGACTCCAAGCCGATCCGGTTCGACTTCATCGGCAAGTCGAAGTGGTTCTTCTCGATGTCGGGCGTGATCCTCCTCGTGTGCGCGATCGCGATGTCGGTGCAGGGCCTGAACTTCGGCATCGACTTCGAGGGCGGCACCCGGATCACCGCCGCGCTGAGCAAGCCGGCGACCGTCGACCAGGTGCACAGCATCCTGGCCAGCCAGGGCCTGAGCGACGCCGAGGTCCAGACGATCACGAACAAGGACCTCGGCAACAACGTCGTCCAGATCAGTGCGCACGAGCTCGGCAAGGGCGGCGTCGACGGCGTGACCAACGCGCTCCGCGACAAGTTCGGCCTGTCCGACAACCCCAGCACCCAGCAGATCGGCGCGAGCTTCGGTCAGTCGGTGGCGAAGAGCGCGATCTACGCGATCATCGCCTCGCTGATCGTCATCGGGATCTACATCACGCTGCGCTTCCAGTGGAAGTTCGCGGTGCCGGTGATGATCGCCCTCGCACACGACCTGCTGATCACCGGCGGCGTCTACGCATTGCTCGGCCGGGAGGTGACGGCGTCGACGGTCGCGGCGCTGCTGACCATCTTGGGCTTCTCGCTGTACGACACGATCGTCGTGTTCGACCGTGTCCGAGAGAACATCCCGCGCATGCCGAACGCCGCGTTCTCGCAGATCTACAACCGGTCGATGTCCGAGGTCATCGTGCGCTCGCTGGCCACCAGCTTCTGCGCCGCGCTGCCGATCCTCGCGCTGCTGCTGTTCGGCGGCGACACCCTCAAGGACTTCGCGTTCGCGCTACTTGTCGGCACGCTGTCCGGCACCTATTCGTCGGTCTTCATCGCCGGCCCGGTGCTCACGCACTGGAAGGAGCGCGAGCCGGTGTACAGGGCCCGCGAGCGGCGCATCCGCCAGCAGTTCGGCGGCGAGCTGCCGGCCTACGCGGTCCCGATGGCGGGCGCGCCGGTCGACGTCGCCCCGAAGGAGAGCAGGCGCCGACGCGACCGCGTGACGCAGCCGAACGATCCGTCGCAGGGCGTCTCGCAGACCGAGTTCGCCGAGATGGTGCGCGACCTCGGCATCGAGGATGAGGAGAAGCAGCCGGCAGCTGCGCCCTCCGGCCGCCCGGCCGGCGGACGCCGTGCCCGCTCCCGCGCAAACGGCCAGACGGGACAACCCCGACCGCCGCAGAACCCGCAGCAGGACAGCGGTGACGGTTCCGGAGACAAGCCGAAGAAGCCGCGCAACCGGCGGCACGGGAGGCCGCGCTGATGTCCGGGCTCGTGTGGATCATGATGGGCATCGCCCTCTGGCATTTCACGATCTTCCTGCCGGACCATTTCTGGTCGGGCATCGTGGGCGCGTTCCTCGGGGCCGTCGTCGGGTCGTTCGTCTTCGGGTTCATCATCAACGGCTTCACGGTCCCCGGGCAGAGCGATACGAGCCTGCTCAGCGCCGTCGAGGCGGTCCCGGGTGCGGTCATCGGCATGGCCGTGGTCTGGTTCATCGGGATGCGCCAAGAAGAGGCGCACCCCAGCACCGTGTAGTGCGGGTCACCGCGCTCGAGCTCTTCTCGGTCCCGCCGCGCTGGCTGTTCCTCAAGCTCTCGACCGACGAGGGCCTCGCCGGCTGGGGCGAGCCGATCGTCGAAGGCCGCGCCGCGACCGTGCGCGCGGCGGTCGAGGAGCTGGGGGAGATGGTCGTCGGGCGCGACCCGTTCCGGATCGAGGATCACTTCCAGGCCATGTGGCGCGGAGGCTTCTACCGCGGCGGGCCGGTGCTGTGCAGCGCGATCTCAGGGATCGAGCAGGCGCTGTGGGACATCAAGGGCCGCGCGCTGGGCGTCCCGGCGTGGGAGCTGCTCGGCGGCCGGGCGCGCGACCGGATACGCGTATACGGGTGGATCGGGGGCGACCGCCCGGATGAGGTTGGCGCCGCGGCCGAGCAGGCGCGGGCGGCGGGCCTGGAGGCCGTGAAGATGAACGCGACGGCCGAGCTGCACTACCTGGACTCCGAGCGGCATGTGGAGGAGGCGGCCGAGCGGCTCGCGGCAGCGCGGGCGACCGGGCTCGACGTGGCGGTCGACTTCCACGGCCGCGTGCACCGCGCGATGGCGAAGCGGCTCGTGCGCGCTCTGGAGCCGCACGGGCCGCTGTTCCTGGAAGAGCCGGTCCTGCCCGAGCATCCCGAGGCGTTGCGCGAGATCGCGCGGCTCACGAGCGTGCCGATCGCCTGCGGCGAGCGCCTGGACACGCGCTGGGGTTTGAAGGACGCGCTGACGTCCGGCGCGGTCGACGTCATCCAACCCGACCTCTCGCACGCCGGCGGCCTGCTCGAGACCCGCGAGATCGCGGCGATGGCCGAGGCGTACGACGTCGCGGTCGCGCCGCACTGCCCGCTCGGCCCGATCGCGCTGGCGGCTTCGCTCCAGCTCGACGCGTGCACGCCGAACGCCGTCATTCAGGAGCTGAGCCTGCGCATGCACTACAACGAAGGCGCCGACCTGCTCGACTACGTGCTCGGCGGGTCGGTGTTCGACATCGTCGACGGGCACATCGCGGTGCCGCAAAGGCCCGGCCTGGGCGTGGACATCGATGAGGAGCGTGTGCGGGCGGCGGCCGGCGGGGAGCCTTGGCGCAGCCCGCTGTGGCGCAACCAAGACGGGACGGTGGCGGAGTGGTGAAGAACCTGGCGGCGATCGCGACGCCGTTCGGGCCGGACGGGGCGGTCGACCTGGACGCGTTCGGCGCCCACGTGGCATGGCTGGCCGAGTCAGGGCTCGACGGCGTGTTCGTGGCCGGCACCACCGGTGAGGGCGTCCTGCTCGAGCACGAGGAGGTGACCGCGCTGGTCGAGCGGGCCGTGGGGGAGGGCTCCCTGCGCGTGATCGCCCAGGTCGGCCGGCCGAGCACGCGCGCGACGGTCGCGCTGACGGCGCGCGCTCTCGACGCCGGCGCGCACGCGGTAGCCGCCTACGTCCCGTGGTTCTATCCGGTCACCCAGGTGCAGCTGCGCCGCCATTTCCTCGCGGTGCTGGCGGCCGCCGGCGGCCGGCCGGCGTTCATGTACAACATCCCGCCGCGCACCGTGAACGACCTCGACCCGGCCCTGGCGGGCGAGCTCGCCGCGGCCGGCTTCGCGGGCATGAAGGACTCAACCGGGGACTTCGCGCGCCACGAGGCGTATCTGAACGTCGTCGACGGCCACGACTTCGAGCTCTACACCGGCACCGAGCCGCTGCTCCTGCGGTCGGTCCGCGCCGGCTCGACCGGCTCGATCAGCGCGCTCGCCAACTGCGCGCCGGCGCTGTTCGTGCGACTGCGCGACGCGCTCGGCCGCGGTGACGACGACGAGGCCGCGCGCGCGCAGGGCGAGATCTCCGATCTGAAGGAGCAGACACGGGCCGAGGAGTCGACGGTCGTGGCGATCAAGCGCCGCGTCCGCGACCGGCTCGCCGAGCGCGGCGTCGACTATCCCGCCGGCCCGCGCGCGCCGTTCACGTGAGCCGCGTCGTCACGCTCGGCGAGACGATGGCGCTGCTCGACCCGGTCGAGGACGGCGAGCTCGAGCTCGACGCGCTGCTGCGCCTGCGGATCGCCGGCGCCGAGTCCAACTTCGCGGTGGCTCTGTCGCGGCTCGGCGTGCCCGTGCGGTGGATCTCGCGGCTCGGCGCCGACCGGCTCGGCGCGCTCGTGCGGGGCGCATTGGAGGCCGAGGGGGTCGATCTGCGCCATGTGATCGAGGACATCGCCGCGCCGACCGGCCTGTTCTACAAGTGGCGCGCCGGCGGCCGCTCCTCGGTGGCGTACTACCGCCGGGGGTCGGCCGCCAGCCGCCTCTCGACCGCCAACGTGCCCGACGCGGCGCTGGCCGGCGCCGAGGTCGTGCACCTCACCGGGATCACGATGGCGCTCGGCGACCGGCCGCGCGAGCTCGTGATCGACGTCGCCCGCCGCGCCCGCGCCGCGGGCGCGATCGTCACGTTCGACCCGAACTACCGCCCGGCACTGTGGGAGAGCGCGGCGGCGGCCGCCGCTGCGATGGAGCCGGTGCTCGAGCACGTCGACTGGTACCTGTGCGGCGCCGCCGAGCGCGCGCTCCTCGCGCCGGGTCCGCGCGGCACGGTCGTACGCACCGACACCGGGACGCTTGTGTCCACGGGCGGCGACACCGTCGAGGTCACGCCCGCGCGCGCCGAGGAGGTCGTCGACGAGATCGGCGCCGGCGACGCGTTCGCGGCCGGGTTCGTCTACGGCCTGCTCCAGGGCTGGGACCCCGAGCGCTGCACCCACGCCGCGCACGTGATCGCCGGATGGGCGCTGCGCGGCACAGGCGACTGGGAGACGCTCCCGCGCCTCGACGAGGTCCGGCACCTGCTGCCGAGCTAGATTTCGGCCGCGCCTTGGTGCCGGCGAACAGCGGCTGGGAAGGGCGGCGAGGGAGCCTGGCGCTTTATGCAGCTGTGTGGGTGCAAAAGGCGCCAGCGACGGCTTCGTGGCGCCTTTTGCTCCCGTGGGCAGTAAAAGGCGCCAGGGACCGCCGACGCCGGTTGCTCCCACGGCTCCCTACCCAGGCGCCGTTCGCCGCGACCCGAGATCGCACGGAGACACGGCGCGGCGGTTCCGTCGGGGGCCGACCGTACGCTCCGCCCACCGTGCCCTTGCTGGACACCCGATTCACCGTCGCTCCGTACGACTACGCGACCGCCGAGCGCCTGGCGATCGAGCTCGGGGTCTCGCACGTGCTGGCGCAGGTGCTGGTGCGGCGGGATCTTGCGACCGCGGACGTCGCGCGCGCGTTCCTGGCCGCCGAGGAGCGCCATCCGCTGTCCGCGTTCGGTGGCCTGCAGGAGGCCGCGGAGCGCATCCTGGCGCACATCGAGCGCGGGTCGCGGATCACCGTCCACGGTGACTACGACGTCGACGGCGTGGCATCGACGGCCGTGCTCGTGCGCGCGCTGCGCACGCTGAACGCCGATGTCGACTGGTACCTGCCGAGCCGCATCGACGACGGCTACGGGCTCGCCGCCGCCACCGTGGAGCGCCTCGCCGCACGCGGGACCGACCTGCTGATCACCGTCGACTGCGCGATCACCGCGGTCGACGAGGTCGCTGCGGCGCGCGCCGCCGGCCTCGATGTGGTGGTCACCGACCACCACGCCCCACGCGCCGACGGCATGCTGCCGGACGCGCCGATCGTGCACCCCCGGCTGGGCGCGAACCCGTGCCCGGAGCTGTGCGCCACCGGCGTCGCCTACAAGCTCGCGCAGGCCCTGCTCGGCGACCGCGCCGCGCTCGTGGACGAGGACCTCGACCTGGTGGCGCTCGCGACCGTCGCCGACGTCGTGCCGCTCGTGGACGAGAACCGCGCGCTCGTGCGCGCCGGCCTGCGCGCCCTCGCGCGGACGCGCAAGCCCGGGCTGCGCGCACTCATGGAGGTCTCCAGAGTCGATCCGGGCACGGTCGATGCGAGCGCCATCGGCTTCCGCCTCGCCCCGCGGATCAACGCCGCCGGGCGCCTGCACCGCGCGGACGCCGGGCTCGAGCTGCTGCTGACCGAGGATCCGGGCCGCGCCAAGGCGATCGCCGCCGAGCTCGACGCCGTCAACGCCGAGCGGCGCGACGTCGAGACCCGGATTTTGTTCGCCGCCGAGGCGCAGGTCGCCGAGCAGGGCCCGGCCGCCGCGTACGTGCTGGCGGGGGAGGACTGGCATCCCGGCGTGATCGGCATCGTCGCCTCGCGGATCGCCGAGCGCCACCACCGCCCTGCGGTGCTGATCGCGCTCGACGGCGCGCAGGGCACCGGCTCGGGCCGGTCGATCCCGGCGTTCGACCTGCTCGGCGGACTGACCGCGAGCGCCCGCCATCTCGACCGCTACGGCGGCCATCGTGCCGCCGCCGGCCTGACGATCGCGCGCGAGGACGTCGACGCGTTCCGGGAGGCGTTCACCGCGCACGCTGCGGCGACGCTCACGCCCGCCGACCTCGTGCCGCAGCTGCGGATCGACGCCGTCGTGCCCGGCGACGTGCTGACGCTCGCGCTCGCCGAGGAGCTCGAGCGGCTCGCCCCGTTCGGCCAGGGCAACCCGCCGGTGTCGCTGCTCGTTCCGGCCGCGCACGTCGCCGAACCGCGGTCGTTGTCGGAGGGTCGCCACGTCGCGTTCACGCTGCACGCCGGCGGCGCCCGGTCGCGCTGCGTGCAGTTCGGCGCCGGCGGCCGCCTGCCGGCCGAGCCCGACGAACCGGTCGACGCCGCCGTTCGGCTCGAGGTCAACCGCTGGAAGGGCTCGGTCGAGCCGCGGCTGGTGATCAAGCACGCGCGACCCGCCCGCCCGGATCCGATCGAGGTGATCGGCGAGCCGGAGTTCGCCGCCGGCGTGACGGCGGAGCTGCGGCGAGACCTGGCCGCGTGGGCGGGCGCGGAGACGCGCGCGGTGCCGACCGCGACGCGTACGGTCTCAGCGCGCGATGCACGCGGGACCGGGATCGCCGGGCTGCTCGCCGACCTCGTCGCCACCGGCGACCCGGTGCTTGCCGTGGTGGCGCACGCGCCGTACCGCGCGAGCACGCTCAGCGCCCGGATCGGCGGCTTCGCGATGTGCTCGTGGGCCGCCCTCGAGGACGCCCCTGAGCTGGCCGCTCCGTTCGCGCACGTCGTCGCCGTCGACCCGCCGTTCGACCCCGCGCTGGTCGCGCTGCTCCAACCTTCGTCCGCCACCGCGAGAGCCCATCTGGCGTGGGGTGACGCTGAGCTACGCTTTGCTCAACGAATACACCAGTGGGACTTCGCCCTGCGCGAACCGCTGACCGCCCTCTACCGCGCGCTGCGCGGGCCGGGGGAGGCCCGCGGTGAGGCCCTTGAGGCCGTGCTCCGGGGTGAGGGGCCGCAACCGAGGTCGGCCGCGCTCGCGGGACGCCTTGTGCGGGTCCTCGCGGAGCTCGATCTTGTCGCCCTCGAACGCGAAGGGCTGGCCCTGAGGCTGAACGAGTCGCCGGCGCGCACCGCGCTGGAGCACTCGCCGGCGTTTCGGGCCTACCATCGAAGGCTCGAGGACGGACTCCGATACCTGACCAGCGACACGACCCGGCAAGCGGCCTGACTCCTCAGGAGGGCGACGTGCGCGCCCCGATGGCCGGCGGCTCGCCCGAGGTCGACGTGTCGGTCGCCGTCGCGGGCCACCGTCCCGTCGACGTGGCCGAGCATCCGTCAGGCGCGCTGGCTGCCGACATTCCGTCCGATCTGACATCGGTCGAGCGGGCGCTGCTGCACGACCTGTTCGCGATCGTCGAGGAGCACGCCGACGAGGTCGCCGAGTCGATCGACCGTGACCGCGTGGTCCAGGCGTTCGTGTTCGCCTGCGAGCATCACGCCGACCAGCGTCGCCGCTCCGGCGAGGATTTCATCGTCCACCCGGTTGGCGTCGCGAAGATCTGCGCGGGAATGCGACTTGACACAGAGACGCTCTGTGCCGCGCTCCTGCATGACACTGTGGAGGACACGTCGGCCTCGCTGGAGGAGGTGCGTGAGGAGTTCGGTGACGAGGTCGCGGGCCTTGTCGACGGCGTCACGAAGCTCACCGGCATCACGTTCCAGTCGCGCGACGAGGCGCAGGCCGAGAACTACCGCAAGATGATGGTCGCGATGGCCACGGATATCCGGGTCATCCTCATCAAGCTCGCCGATCGCCTGCACAACATGCGCACGCTGGACGCGCTCGCCAAGCAGAAGCAGATCGAGAAGGCCAAGGAGACGCTCGAGATCTACGCGCCCCTGGCCCACCGGCTCGGTATCCACGCGATCAAGTGGGAGCTCGAGGACCTCGCGTTCGCGACCCTGCATCCGCGCAAGTACCAGGAGATCAAGGGCCTGGTCAGCCAGCAGCGCGACGAGCGCGAGGAGTACGTGTCACGGGCCGGCGGCTATCTCGCAAAAGAGCTGGAAGCGCTGGGAATCCACGCCGAGATCTCCGGCCGCGCGAAGCACTTCTACTCGATCTACTCGAAGATGACCCGCAAGGGCCGCGAGTTCAACGAGATCTACGACCTCACGGCCATGCGCGTGATCGTCGACTCCGTGAAGGACTGCTATGGGGCCGTCGGCGTCATCCACTCGCTGTGGAAGCCCTTGCCTGGGCGCTTCAAGGACATGATCGCCATGCCCAAGTTCAACATGTACCAGGCGCTCCACACGACCGTGATCGGGCCGGAAGGCCGGCCGCTGGAGATCCAGATCCGCACCGGCGACATGCACGAGACGGCCGAGTACGGCGTCGCCGCGCATTGGCGCTACAAGGAGGGCGGGAAGGGCTCCCAGGCGGGGATCGACCCGAGCGACGTCAAGCTGAAGTGGCTCAAGTCGCTGCTCGACTGGCAGGGCGACGAGGACGATCCGCGCGAGTTCACCGAGCAGCTGCGCGACGAGCTGATCGAGGACGAGGTCTACGTCTTCACGCCGAAGGGCGAGGTCAAGTCGCTGGCGGCCGGGGCCACGCCGCTCGACTTCGCCTACGAGATCCACACCGACGTCGGGCACCGCTGCGTCGGGGCGCGGGTCAACGGCAAGATGGTGCCGCTGCACTCCGAGCTGGAGTCGGGCGACATCGTCGAGATCCTCACCGCCAAGCGCGAACGGGGCCCGTCGCGCGACTGGCTGGCGCTCGTCAAGACGACCCGGGCGCGCAACAAGATCCGTGCGTGGTTCAAGGCCGAGTCGCGCGAGGACTCCGAGCACACGGGCCGCGACCTGCTGCAGGAGCACCTCAACAAGGCCGGGCTGCCCGCCCAGAAGATCACCGGATCGCCGCTGCTGGCGGACGTGATCCGCGAGATGGGCTTCCGCAAGGCCGACGACTTCTACATCGCGCTCGGCGGAGCGAAGATCTCGCCCAAGGTCGTCGTCAACAAGGTGCTGCAGCGCCTCAAGCAGGGCGAGAGCGCCGAGGCCGAGACCTCGGCGGCCGACGACCTGCTGAAGCCCACCGTCCGCCGCAAGCCGGAGGCGCCGTCGTCGAAGTTCGGCATCCGCGTCGAGGGCGTCGACGACGTGCCGCTGCGGCTCGCCAAGTGCTGCCGCCCAGTGTCGGGCGACCCGATCGTCGGCTACGTCTCGCTCGGCCGCGGCATCACGATCCATCGCGACGACTGCCCCAACGCCGAAGCCCTGCGCAAGGACCCGGAGCGCTTCGTGCCGGTGTCCTGGGACGGCGACAATGAGACCTCGTTCAAGGTCGAGATCCAGGTCGACGCGTGGGATCGCCACCGCCTGCTGGAAGACCTCTCGCGGACGTTCGCGGAGGGCGGGATCAACATCGTCGAGGCGTACTGCAGCGTCCAGCACCCGATGGTCAAGAACCGCTTCGTGATCGAGGTGGGGGACACCCAGGCGCTGAAGACGGCGATCAACCGCCTGCGCTCGATCGACAGCGTGTTCGACGCGTACCGCGTCATCCCGAGCGGCGGCGGCTGACGCGCCAGATTCGAGTAACTCTTCTGACCGGTGGATTATCGCGCCGGTCTTTGGGGAATTACCGGACCTGAATGTTGATGTGGGCAAGACGTTCTTGCCCTCCTTGGCGGGTCAGCAGACTGGCGGGCCTCGTCGCGGCGTGCATGCTCTCGTACGCGCTGTCGGCGACCTCCGCGGAAGCCAGCGGTCCCCTGGGCGGGCAGCCGGTCGCCGTTCCTACGGCGCCGGCCGTGGTGCAGCAAGCCGCTGCGCCCGTCCTGCGCACGATCCGCACCGCCGTCGCCGCGGTCCGCGAGACCGCTGAGCGCAGCGCCGTCGCACCGGCCGTCGCGCCGGTCGCCGCCCCGGCCGCCGTCGAGAACACCGTGACCGCCGCCCGCGGCATAGTCGCGACCCAGCCTTCCCCCAAGCCGGCTGCGCACCGGCACACGGTCCGCCATCGCCGTGGCGGCGCGACCGTGGCCCGCGCAGCGTCGGCACACACTCCGGCTCACACCGCCAAGCGCGCCGCCCGGCAGCGCTCCGTGGTCGGTACGCCGGCTCTCCCGGTGAACGTCGCCGCCGTCGCGGAGCACTCGGCCGCTCCGGAGACGGCGGCGCCGCACCGGACTCCGCGCACCGACTCCGTGGCTCCGGCCCATGCCCCGGAGCCGGTGCCCGCAACGACTTCCTCCGCGGCCGCGACCGCCGCCGGCACGAGCGCCGGCAGCGCCGCCGCGGTCCTCGCCCTGCTGGCCCTCCTCACCCTCGCGTTCTCGCGACTCGGCGCCCTGCTGCGACTCCCGAAGGGCTGGGCTCCGATGCCGCCGGTGCTCGCACTGCCCGAACGACCCGGCTAGCCCGCTCCCCGGCAAGCCAATCGAGCCCGGTCCACCACGGACGGACCACCGGGCGTCCGTAGTTCGTTCGAGCAAGCGAAGGGAGCAGTGCACACCAGATGTTCCGAAGAGCGTGTGCGGCAACAGCCGCAACCCTCGCCATCGTCCTGTGTCCGGGCGTGGCGAGTGCACAGACCAGCCAGGACGTGACAGGGTCCACCGGCGCCGCCCAGATCGGGTCGGCGGACCCGGGGGCCGGCGTCGCGGCCGACGCGCCGGTCACGGCCAACGCGCCGGTCACCGTAGCCTCGCCCAACAGCGGCGGGAACGCGACCCAGACCGGTGACACGTCGGCCTCGGCGTCGAGCGACAGCTCCTCGTCCGGCTCCGGCGACCAGGACACCAGCGGTTCGACCGGTGCGGCCCAGGTCGGCTCGGTGGACGGCTCGCCGAGCGCCGGCGCCGCCACCGCGCCGACCACCGCCAACGCACCGGTCACGGTCGCGTCGCCCAATAGTGGCGGCGACGCATCGCGCACCGGCGACTCCGGCGCGACTGCCGGCGACAGCAGCTCCGGCGGAGCGTCCGCCGATCAGGACACGTCCGACTCGAGCGCATCGGCCCAGGTCGACAGCGCCGACGGGTCAGCGGGTGCGGCGGCCGACGCTCCGGTTACCGCGAACGCACCGGTCACGGTGCTTTCACCCAACAGTGGCGGCGACGCCACCCGCGACGGCGACACCGCCGCCGCGGCCTCAAGCGGCGACGGCTCGTCCGGCGCCGCCGGCCAGGACGTCGGCGGGTCGTCGGGAGCGGCCCAGATCGGCTCGGCGGGTCTCTCGCCGGCCATCGCCGCTGACGCCCCGGCGACGGTCAACGCGCCGATCACGGTCGCCTCGCCCAACAGCGGAGGCGACGCATCGCAGACCGGCGACACCGGGTCGTCCGCAACCGCCGGCAGCGACACAGCCGGCGGCGGCGATCAGTCGACCACGGGATCGTCCGGCGCCGGCCAGGTCGGGTCCGCGGGCGCCTCGCCGCAGGCGGCCGCCGAGGCGCCCGCCACGGCGAATGCCCCCGTTACCGTCGCCTCGCCGAACGGCGGCGGCGACGCGTCCGGAGGCGGCGGCACCGCCACCACCGGCGGCTCGACGCCGTCCGGCGGCAGCCAGACGACCGGTGGCTCGACCGGGGCGCTACAGGCGATCCCGGTCGGCCTGGCGTCGACGACTCGCGTCGAGGCGCCGGTCACCGGCAACACCCCGATCACGATCCTCTCACCGGACAGTGGCGGCGACGCCACCACGACGCCGAGCGGCGACACGCCGACCGGGCCCGACGGCGGCTCCGTGACGGGCGCCGGCGGCCCCGGTGACGGAACGGGCACAGGCACGGGCGGCGGGCCCGGCCTGAGCACCGAGGACGAGTTCGCTCAGAACCCGTCCGGCAGTGGCGAGTCAATGACGACCGCCGCCCGGCGAGAGCTCGGGGCGCTCGCCGGCACCCTGCCGTTCACCGGCCTGCTCCTGTGGGCCATCGCGCTGGCGGCCATGGTCGCGATCGTGAGCGGCACGGCGGGAAGGAGCCTCTCCGCGACCAGCTGACCTGCGTCGCTCCTCCCACAAAAGCCGGCTGCAGCGACGTCTCCCGGCGCTGCAGCCGGCGCCCCCTTTGCCGGATCGAGGCGTCAGCAGACGACGTGGAGGCCACCGGGCTCGACGCTGAGCTCGGCGACCGTCTCGTCGCTCAAGTGGTCGCCATCGACCTGGAGGGGCACCGGCCGCCCGTCGACCGATCGGACGGTGGCCTCGGTGATGCCTGACAGCGCGGCGATACCGCGGTGCTTGGCGATCCGGGCCGCGCCGGACAGGGCGCGGAAGGTCACCGTCGGCACGTCGTACGGGCGGGCGCGGGTGAGCATGACGCCGGCGAGGTCGCCGGACTCGAGCGATGCGCCGTCGACGAGGTTGACGGGGCGACTCTTGAAGTACGTGTACGGCACGCCGTTCTGGAAGAAGGCGCTCACCCCGCGCACGCGCTGGCCTCCGGTCTCGAGCTCGAGCCGCGGCGGGTTGACGACGTAGCGGCGCAGGAAGGTCACGATCGCCGCCTCGGTGTAGTACCAGGCGCCCCAGCGCGCCTTCAGGTGCGGGTGGCGGTCGACGCGCTCGACCACGCTCGCGTCGAGCCCGACGCCGGCCGCGAACGTGAAGCGGCGCCCGTTGAGCAGCCCGAGGTCGACGCGCTGCGGCGCCCAGCGATCGGCGAGCCCGAGGATGTGCTCGGTGGCGTCGACCACGTCGTTGGGGATCCCGAGCATCTTCGCGAACACGTTGTTCGAGCCGCCCGGCAGGACGGTGAGCGGCGTGTCGGTGCCGGCGAGGCCGTTGGCGATCTCGTTGACGGTGCCGTCGCCTCCGAACGCAACCACGACGTCGAACGCCTCGCCGAGCGCGGCGGTGATCAGCTCGGTCGCGTGCCCGCGGTGCTGGGTGTCGATCGCCTCGACCTCGTAACGGCCCTGGAGCGCGTACACCACCAGGTCCTTGAGCCGGTCCGACATCGTCGTCGCGTACGGGTTGACGATGACCAACATGCGCTTGGACTTCGCCGGCCGCTCGAGTGCGGCGATCTCGGTCAGCCGGCGCTCCGCTAACGCGGGGTCGCTCACAGCCAGCCCCGGCGCCTGAAGTAGTACGCCATGCCGCCGAGCAGGATGACCATCGCGGCCAGGATCTCCCAGAACGCCGTGGAGTCCTGCTCGCCCGGCACACCGACGTTCATGCCCCAGATGCTCGCCACGAGCGTGAGCGGGAGGACGATGACCGAGATCGCCGTCAGCACCCGGAACGTCTCGTTGGTCCGGTGGGCGATCTGCGCCTCGTTGGTGGACTCGAGCGCCTCGACGACCTCCTTGTAGTTCTCGAGCATGTCCCAGATCCGCTCGGAGGCGTCGTTGATGTCGTCGAAGTAGATGTCGAGGTCGTCCGTCATGTAGCGCGCCTTGTTGCGCTCGAGGTCGGCGATGGCCGGCCGCTGCGGGCGGACGATCTTGCGGAAGTTGATGATCTCCTGCTTGACGTTGGAGATGTCGCGCACGACCTCGGCCGAGTTGTCGCCCTCGAAGATCTCCTCCTCGATCCGCTCGAGCTTGTTGCCGATCTTGCGCAGCATCGGGAACGAGGCGTCGACGCACTCGTCGACGATCTTGTAGAGCAGGTAACCCGGGCCCTTGGAGAACAGCGACTCGCGCTGCTCCTCGTTCGTCCGGCAGCGCTCGAACAGGTACTCGACCGGCTGCAGCGGCTCGTTCGGGACCGTGATCAGGTAGTCGGGGCCGACGAACAGGTCGAGCTCGGCGGCGTTGAGGCGCCCGACCTGCTTGTCGTAGCGCGGAAAGTGCAGGACGATGAAGAGGTACTCGTCGTACTCGTCGACCTTCGGGCGCTGGTTGCGCGAGATGACGTCCTCGTAGTCGAGGGAGTGGAACTCGAACCGCTCCTGCACCCACGCCAGGTCGACCTGCCGCGGGCGTTCGATGTTGATCCACCGCAGCCCGGGGAACTCGATGATCTCGACGTGCGGCTCGTCGTGGGCGGGCGCGGTCTCAGGCGCGCGGCGCGAAGATCGACGCCCGAACGGGGACCGAGGGAGGCTCGGCATAACTGAGGGGGTCGTCCGTCAGGGGCATCGCCGGAGGGATTCTACGCGTGATACCGTTTCCCCACATAGCAGTACGCATCCAGAGGGGTGGAGGGACTGGCCCTACGAAGCCCCGCCAACCATCTCGCGCAAGCGAGAAACGGTGGCAATTCCATCAGGCTCCAAGACGACGGCCTGGGAGATGTGGCGCAGGGCTCTCCTCGAACCTTCGCCGCGATAGACCCCAGGCGGAGGTTCAATTCCATTGCCGGCAGATGCCCTGAAGTGCAAGGAGTGCTCCACCACCTATCCACTCGACGCGCGCTACGTCTGCGAGCGCTGCTTCGGCCCGCTCGAGGTCGCCTACGGGCCGCCGGGCGGCACTGCGGATGAGCTGAAACGCCGCATCCAGGCGGGCCCGCACACGCTCTGGCGCTACGCGGACTTCCTGCCGCTGGAGGGCCCGCCGCGGTCGGCGCTGCCCACCGGCTGGACGCCGCTCGTGAAGGCGGATCGCCTCGCCGCGAAGCTCGGGATCCGGGAGCTCTGGATCAAGAACGAGACCGCGAACCCGACGCACTCGTTCAAGGACCGCGTCGTGTCCGTCGCGCTGGCCCGCGCCCAGGAGCTCGGGTTCGAGACGGTCGCCTGTGCGTCCACCGGCAACCTCGCGAACGCGGTCAGCGCCCACGCGGCCGCCGCCGGGCTGCCGTCGTACGTCTTCATCCCCGCCGACCTCGAGCAGGAGAAGATCCTCGCCACCGGCGCCTACGGCACCAACATCGTGGCGATTCGTGGCAACTACGACGCGGTCAACCGCCTCTGTACCGAGCTGTCGGCCGAGCGCCCGTGGGCGTTCGTCAACGTCAACGTGCGGCCCTACTACGCCGAGGGCTCCAAGACCCTCGCGTTCGAGACCGCCGAGCAGTTGGGGTGGGAGATCCCGGACCGCGTGGTCGCCCCGATCGCCTCCGGCTCGCTGTTCACGAAGGTCGCGCGCGGCTTCGAGGAGTTCATCGAGGCCGGCCTGCTGACGGGCGAGGTTCCGACGATGTGCGGCGCCCAGGCCGAGGGCTGCTCACCGGTCGCCCAGGCGTTCACCGCCGGCACCGACGTCTGCCGCCCCGTGAAGCCCGACACGATCGCCAAGTCGCTCGCGATCGGCAACCCGGCCGACGGCCCGTACGCGGTCGAGCTCGCGAACGCCACGGGCGGCGTGATCGAGAGCGTCACCGACGACGAGATCCGGGCGGGAGTCCGGCTGCTGGCCGAGACGACCGGCATCTTCACCGAGACCGCCGGCGGCGTCACGACCGCGGTGCTGGCGAAGCTGGCGGCGGCCGGGAAGATTGACCCGGACGAGCGCGTGGTGGCCTACATCACCGGCGACGGCCTGAAGACGCTCGACGTCGTGCGCGACACGTTCACGGTCACGGAGATCGCGCCGTCGCTCGACGAGTTCGAGTCGGCGTTCGCGGCGGTGGCCTGATGGCGGTCAAGGTCAAGCTCCCGACCCAGCTGCGCGACGCCGCCGGCAACCAGGCCGAGGCGCAGGTCGAGGGCAGCACGGTGGGGGAGGCGCTGTCGAGCCTGTATGACCAGTACGCCGAGCTGCGCACGCGGATGTCCGACGACGGCGGCGGGCTGCGCCGGTTCGTGAACGTCTATCTCGGCGGTGAGGACATCCGCTTCCTCGACGGCCTCGACACGCCCGTCGCCGACGGCGACGAGCTCACGATCCTGCCGGCCGTCGCCGGCGGTTGACGGCCGCCCTCGGCTGGGGTGCGCTGAGCGCGTCGTCGCTGGTCATCGGCGCGCTCCTCGGGATCGCCCGGCCGTGGCCGGACAAGCTCGTCGGCGCGGTGCTGGCGTTCGGCGCCGGCGCGCTGATCAGCGCGGTGGCGTTCGACCTCGCCGAGGAGGGCGGCCGCCTCGGCGGTGGCGACTCGGTCGCGATCGGCCTTGCGCTCGGCGCGCTGACGTACTGGGGCGCCAACCGCGTGGTCGAGCGCACCACGGGCAAGCGCCGCGGGCCGTCATCACACGGCGAGAACGCCGACGCCGGCCCGGCGCTCGCGCTCGGCGCGTTTCTGGACGGCATCCCCGAGCAGGCCGTGCTCGGGATCGGCATCGTCACCGGCAACGGCGTCAGCGTCGGGCTGCTGGCCGCAATCTTCATCTCCAACCTCCCGGAGGCGGTCGGCTCGTCGACCGCGATGATCAGCTCCGGCCAGTCGCGCGGGACGGTCATCCGGCTGTGGCTGATCGTCGCCGCGATCTGCACCCTCGCGACCGTCGCCGGTTACGCGATCGCCGACAACGTGTCCGGCGACTTCCAGGCGGTCATCGACGGGTTCGCGGCCGGCGCACTGCTGGTGATGCTGATCGACGCGATGATCCCCGACGCGGCGAAGCGCGCCGGCGACATCGCCGGACTGCTGACCGTGCTCGGCTTCGCCGTCGCTGCGGCGCTGTCAGCGGCCAGCTAGGCGGCTCGCCGGGGCGGCACCGCGAAGTCGTCCGCCCCGATCAGGTCACCCTCGAGGGCGGGCACCAGGCAGGCGGCGAGCGCCTCCATGTTCTCGGTCACGGACCGCTCGTAGGCGGCGACGATCTCCTCGCGCCACTCGCTCTGCCGACGGTCGAGCTCGGCCATGTCGGCGCGCGTGTACGGCGCCTTGAGGTGGGTCATGCACTCCGGGCAGCGCAGGTCGACCAGGGTGTCTTGGTCGCCTTGTGGCTCGCAGCGGAGCGGCTGCAGGAAGCGCGAACCGCAGCTCGGGCAGGAGGACAGCGCCATGCTCGGCGAAAGTAGACCCATGCCCGGACGGAACCTCGCCATCGCGCTCCTCCTCGTCGTCGCCCTGGTCGCATGCGGGGGAGACGACGCGCCGGCGGGCATCCGGGTGCGCGACTACACGGTGCACAGCAAGGCCGTCGACCGGGACATGGCGGTCAAGGTCGTGGTGCCGGACGGCGGGCGCAAGCATCCGCTGCTCGTGTTCCTGCACGGTCGCGGCGGCGATGAGGGCTCGTACGTGCACGGGCCGTTCCTGAAGGCGCTCAAGGCGCTCGGCTCGCGCGCGCCGATCGTGGCGTTCCCGGACGGCGATGTGGACAAGTACTGGCACAACCGCGACAGCGGCGACTGGGGCCGCTACGTGATGCGCGAGGTGATACCGCAGGTCGCGGGCAACTACGGCGCCGACCGCCGCCGCGTCGCGATCGGCGGCATCTCGATGGGCGGCTTCGGCGCGTTCGACCTCGCCCGGCTGCACCCGCGCCGCTTCTGCGCGGTCGGCGGCCACTCGCCGGCGCTGTGGCGGACCGGTGGCGAGACCGCGCCCGGCGCCTTCGACGACGCGGCGGACTTCGCCCGCCACGACGTGATCGCCTCGGCGCGCCGGCTCACCCGCCTGCCGGTCTGGCTCGACGCGGGCGACGCGGACCCGTTCCGCCCGGGCGACGGCGCGTTCGCCGCGAACCTACGCGCCGCCGGTGCGCACGCCAGCGTCCACCGCTGGCCAGGCGGCCACAACGGGGCCTACTGGAACGCGCACTGGGGCGACTACCTGCGCTTCTACGCCCGCGCGCTGAAGCGCTGCTAGCGCTTCTTGACCTTGATCGTCATGCGCATGTCCTCGTGGAGCGTGCAGACGATCTTGTACGTGCCGACGACCTTCAGCTTGCGCTTGAAGCTGTACTCCGACGACGCGGGCTGCGAGTGGAACTTCTTCACGTGCTTGGGCCCGGACTTGAGCTTGACGTCGTGGACGTCGCCCGCCATCTCGAAGCCCGGCCACTTCCACGTCACGGTCGTCCCGGACTTCACCTTCAGCGTCTTCGGCGTGTAGTAGTTGTCGCCGAGCTTGACGGTCTTCTTGGGGGCCGCCTGGGCCGGCACCGCGCTCACGAGGAGCGCGGCGCCGGCGACGACGGCCGTGATGGTGCGAGACCTCACGGGTTGTAGACCTCCAGCGGCTTGAAGCCCTTCTTCGCCGGGTGACCCTTGGGGCGCCAGCCGTTGACCGCGTTGCCCCCGGCCCAGCCGAGCATGGTGTTGTACGTCGACTGGTTGAACACGTTCTTGCCCGTGCACGTGCCGATGGCGTTCCGATCCAGCACGGTGTCGGTCGGCGCGACCGTGAAGCAGTTGTTGCTGCCCTGACCGGCGTACACGATGTCGTACCGGTTGGTGTCGGTGCCGCCGCGCCCGAACGCGTTGCCCTTGACGATGTTGCCGTCGAAGGAGGCCGCCTCGGTGTGCTGCTTGAGCAGGAAGCTGTCGATGCCGGCCACGCCACCAAGGTAGTTGCCGAAGATCCGGTTGTTCTCGACCCGGTTCCCGCGGCCACCCAGGAACACGATGCCGGTGCCGATCGGCACAAGCGCAGAAGTGGCCTGGTCGTTCACGTGGAACGGCGGATGCCCCACGTGAAAGTTGAAGTTGTTCCAGAAGATGTCGTTGTCGACGATCACGTTGTTCTCGGGCGGCGGGAACTTCTCCGAGTCGAGCGCGTTCGGGACGATGCCGACGCCGTTGTTGTAGAAGCGGCTCTTGGTGATCGTGACGTAGCGCATGTTCGTGGCGCTGAAGCCGATCGGGCTGCCCCAGCCGTCGACGTCACGCACGATCGACTGCACCGGCTTGTCCTGCGGCGGCGTCTGCCCGATGTAGAAGGCGCCGTCGTTGACGTAGTACGCCTCAGAGTGCAGCATCTTGCCGCCGATGGTGTTGAACGCGTAGAGGCCGTAGACGCCGGTCTGCTTCGCGACCAGGTGCGTGAACGTGTAGCCGTTGGCGTTCGTGACGAAGAAGCCGTTGCCCTTGTAGTTGCGGGCGAAGAAGCCGTCGACGGTGACCTTGTCGGCGTTGTTGATGAACACGCCGTTCTGCATGTTGCCCTTGGCCCGGAGCACGACCTTGCGGGGCTTCTTCGCGTTGCCGACCAGGCGCAGGTAGCGCTTGCCCTTGCCGTTGATCGTCACCGCCTCGCGGTAGACGCCGTTGCGCACGCGGATCGTGTCGCCGGCGCGTGCCTTGTTGACGGCCTTCTGGATCGAGCGGAAATCACACGCGTGCTTCTTGTGGCACACGGTGTACGTCTTGTGCGGCCCCTTCGGCTTCGGCTGAACCTTGCCGGGGTCCTTCGGGGCGGGGTAGGTCTGGGCGCTCGCGCCGGCGGGCACGAGCAGCGCGGCCGCCATCATGGCGGCGGGCGCGAGGCGCAGCATGTTGCGAATGGTGTTCTCCTCCATTAAGGGTCCACCACGTACCAGCCCGCCATGCCCGCGTCCTGATGCGGGAACACGTGGCAGTGGTAGAGCCAGCGACCCGGGTTGTCCTCGATGAAACGGGCCGTGACCGATTCGTCCGGCCCCATCGGGGGGTTGTCGACGAAGGCCCCCGCGGGATCCCTCCAGCGGTGACCGTGGATGTGAAAGGTGTGGAAGTTCGCGTCCATGCCAAGGGCGTTGATCTCAACGTCCTGGCCGACCTTCGAGCGCAGCGTCGGCGTGTTGCCGGCGTACGCGCGGCCGTTGAAGCACTGCAAGTTCTGCGACCGGCCGGTGATCGGCGGCGGCAGCTGGTGTGCGAACAGGCAGTACACGACGTCCGGCCAGCGGACGCCCTTGGGACGTACGATGATCGAGCCGAACAGCCCGCGGAACGTGTTCAGCGTGTGGTTGGGGCCGTGGTCGTGATACGGCCACACGCCGGCCGACTCGGGCACGCACTCCCACTGGTAGGTGAACGTCTCGCCCGGGGCGATGAACCCGCCCGCGCGCGTGAACGAGCCCATGTACGCGCCGTCGTACTCGGGGCTGTACTTGACCCCGTGCGGATGGACGGTGACCGCCTGGTTGAGCTTGGTGTCGGCGTTGCGGAAGTGCACGACGATCACGTCGCCGACCTCCGCCACCAGCGTCGGCCCCGGGATGTTCACCGCGTGCTTGTACTCGGCGAATCCGGCCGTCATCTCGCGATACATGAACGCGCGATAGGAGTTGCGGCTCGTCAGCTTGCGGTTGTGCCACTCGTCCTTGCGCAGCGGAGTGATCTCCCAGTTGCGCGTCTCGGCCTGCAGCCAGTACTCGCGGCGGATGCCACCGGGCTGCGGCTGGATCTGCGGCACGTCCTCCGCCGCGGCGAACTTCGGCCGCGTCACGCGCGCGGCGACCGCGTCGGCACGGCCGAGCGCCTTCGGCGAATCGACCGCGACCTCCTCGCCGCCGATCGTGCACAGCAGCGCCGCGCCGCCCGCAAGACCGAAGAAGGAACGGCGTGTAGTCGGGCTCGGCTGGGTCATCGGCGGCGAAGAAGAGTAGTACAAGTACGAACGTACTGGATAAGATTCGTCAGGTGCCTGCCGCAACCGGCTCACGCGCCGAGGCCTCAGAGCGTGTTCGTGACGCGATCGTCGCCGCGACCGTGCGCATCGCCGCGAGCGAGGGTGTCGCCTCCATCACACACCGCCGCGTCGCCACCGAGGCAGGGGTGTCGCTGTCCTCGACGACGTGGCACTTCGCGACCAAGGCGGACATCCTCGAGGCCGCTCTGCGCTGGACGGCGGAGCGCGAGGTCACGCGCATCAGCGAGATCGCCGACCGGCTCGACGGCACCGACTTCGACCCGGCGGCATGGGCGCAGGAGCTCGCCGACTGGCTGCTCGAGCAGGTGACCGGCGAGCGCGAGGTCGCGGTCGCGTTGTACCGGCTGCAGATCGAGCTGCTCGGCTCGCCGCAGGCACGCGAGGTGCACCGCCAGTGGGGCCGCGAGCTGCAGGCGCTGGGCGAGCGCGCGATGGAACAGTCGGGCACGCTCACGCCCGAGCTCGACCTCCGCCTCGTGGTCGCGGCGCTCGACGGCCTGCGCCTCAGCGTGCTGACCTCGGGCGAGCACGAGGTCGAGTGGCTGCGCCCCGCCGTGCACAGGCAGCTGCGCGCGCTGCTCGGCTGAGGTACGGTCCCCACATGGCGTCTCCCGCGCGCCTCACCGCGGAGTGCCCGCGTTGCGGGCAGGTGTTCGAGACATGGGCGCTCGGCACACCCGATCTCGACGCAGATCCGGCCCTCGGCGACCCCGGCTGGATGTTCGCCCAGGCCGAGGCGACGTGTCCCCACTGCGGGCACACGGGCTGCTGCTCGGGCCTGGCTGCCGAGCGGGAGGCCTGGCGCACCGACCATTGAGTGCAGTTTTCCCGTCGTTTGCCGATCTTGTGGGGCAATGGCGGAGAGCGACGCCGCACTCGAGCGACTTCCGTGGACAGTCGAGGCCTCGCGCCTCGCGCGCGTGGTTGCGGCTGCGCGCGCTTGGCTGCCGAAGGGCCAGCTGCTCCCCGAGCACATCCTGCGCCGCCGGCACCAGACGATCGTGTGGCTGCTGTGGGCGCACGTCGTCGGCCTGACGATCTTCGGCCTCTTCATGGGGCAGACGCCGCGCCACATGGCCGTCGAGGGCACGCTGATGGCGATCCCGGCGGTGATGGCGACGTCCGAATGGGTCGGCCTGCGCCTGCGCGTGGCCGCCGCCTCGTTCGGCCTGATCACCGCCTCGGCGATGCTCGTGCACCTCTCCAACGGCGTGGTCGAGGCGCACTTCCACTTCTTCGTGATGATCGGCGTCCTCACGCTCTACCAGGACTGGATGGCGTTCGGGATCGCGATCGGCTACGTCGTCGCCCATCACGGCATCGTCGGCGTCATCGCCCCGGAACATGTCTATAACCACGCCGACGCGATTGCGCATCCGTGGCGCTGGGCAATGATCCACGGCGGGTTCGTGCTCGCCGCCAGCGCCGCGCACGTCGTCGCCTGGCGCACCAACGAGAACCAGCTGCTGCGGGACCCGCTCACCGGGCTGCCGAGCCGCCTGCTGTTCAGCAACCGCGTGACGCAGGCGCTCGACCGCCTGCAACGCCGCCGCGGCAGCCACGTCGCCGTGCTGTTCCTCGACCTCGACCGCTTCAAGGTCATCAACGACAGCCTCGGCCACGCGGCCGGCGACAAGCTGATCGTCGCGGTCGCCGAGCGCCTCCGCCACGCGCTGCGCCGGCACGAGACCGTCTCGCGATTCGGCGGCGACGAGTTCGCGATCCTGTGCGAGGACATCCGTGACGAGCAGGATGCGATCGCGGTCGGCGAGCGGATCCTGCGCGCGTTCAGCACTCCGTTCCACCTCACGCACGGCGACGCGGTCTCGTCCGCCAGCCTCGGCATCGCGCTCGCGGCCGACCCGGACGTCGACGTCGGCAATCTGATCCGCGACGCCGACGCGGCGATGTACCGCGCCAAGGAGGCCGGCGGCGGGCGGCTGATGCTGTTCGACGAGGTCACCCGCCAGCGCGCGCTCACCCGCCTGCACACCGAGAGCGCGATCCGCCGCGCGATCGAGCACGAGGAGTTCCGCGTCTTCTTCCAGCCCGAGGTGTCGGTCGAGACCGGCGCCATCGTCGGCGTGGAGGCGCTCGTGCGCTGGGAGCACCCCGAGGACGGTCTCGTCGGGCCGGACCGCTTCATCGCGCTCGCCGAGGAGACCGGCCTGATCGTCCCGATCGGCACCTGGGTGCTCCACGAGGCCTGCCGGCTCGCCCGCTGCTGGCAGGAGGAGCGCCACGATCCGCTCGTCGTGCGTGTCAACGTCTCCGCGCGGCAGCTCGCCGCCGACGACCTGATCGACGTCGTCGCCGGCGCGCTCGAGCGCAGCGGCATGGACCCTTCGCAGCTCTGCCTCGAGGTCACCGAGAGTGTGCTCGTCGAGGACCCCGAGGCATCGGCTGACAAGCTCGCCGCGCTCAAGGCGCTCGGCCTCAAGATCGCCGTCGACGACTTCGGGACCGGCTATTCATCGCTCGAGTACCTGCGGCGCTTCCCGGTCGACTGCGTGAAGATCGACCGCTCGTTCGTGCGCGGCATCCCGCACTCGAGCGAGGACGTCGCGATCGTCAACGCGGTGATCGAGCTCGGGCACGCGCTGGGGCTGTCGGTCACCGCCGAGGGCGTCGAGACCGCCGAGCAGCTCGGCAATCTCCAGAACACGGGCTGCGACACGGCTCAGGGCTTCCTGTTCAGCCGCCCCGAGCATCCGGACGTCGTCACACGCCTGCTGCGTTAGTCTCGCCCTTCATGGACCTCGAGGGCGTCACCATCCGCCGCCGCGAGGACCTCGAGCGCACCGGCAACTGGCTGCTCGTCCGCCGCTCGCTCGGGGTCGACTCGTTCGGCATGAACCTGGTCGAGATCGCGCCGGGCGAGCGGATACCCGAGCACGACGAGACCGGGCGCGACCAGGAAGAGGTCTTCCTCGTGCTCGACGGCTCGCCGAGCCTGGTCGTCGACGGGCGCGAGATCGAGACGCCGGCGGGCACGTTCGCCCGGCTCGACCCCCACCTGTCGCGCACCGTCGTCAACCACGGCGACGAGCCGGCATCGGTCCTGATCATCTCGGCGCCGCGGACCAGCGGCTACGAGCCGATGGACTGGGCCTGACCGAGCGGCGCCACTCGGGTCGCGGCTCGCTGCGTGCTGCCGACCTCCGACCAGGCGAGCCGCGCCAGAGTGAGCGCACCGAGCATCAGCCCGAAGTCGCGCAACGCGATGTCGCCGTAGCCGCCGACCAGCAGCAGGTTGACGATGATGCCGCCGAGCCAGCCGGCGACCAGCACACTGCCGTAGCGGGGCGCGATCGCCACGACACAACCGGCGGCGATCTCGATCACGCCGACGATCGACATTCCCGTGTCGGCGTCGCCGGGCAGCAGGCTGTTGAACTCGCTCGACAGGTAGTGCGTCCAATCGTCGGTGAGGACGTTGGCGAACTTGTCGAGGCCGAACAGGATCGGCGCGACCGTGAAGGCGATCCGCAGCATCAGGAACGCCTGCCGGGCGGCCGTAGTTGAGTCAGTCATGCTCGGTTCGCGCGGCGTCGCCGTCTTCTCTTACGAGCGCGAGCAGGCTTTCGTAATCCTCCCGACAGGCCGGGCAGCCATCGAGATGCGCGGCCATGCCGGGCACGGCGCGGCCCTCGACGTACGCGTCGAGATGCTCGAAGCATTCCTCGCAGCTGACCTCGGGGCCGGTGGGGCCGAGCAGGCTCATGACTCACCTCCGATCGCCGCGCGCAACTTGCGCCGGGCGTCATGCAGCGTCTTGTAGAGCGCGCCGCGGGTGCTGCCGAGCCGCTCGGCGAGCACGTCGATCGGCACGCCGTTGAGCGCCAGCGCGATGAACACCTGGCGCTGGTGATCGGTCAGCACCGTGCGCATCGCGTCACGGACCGCGATCAGCACCTCGGCGTCCTCGACCGTCTGCTGAGCGGTCGGCCCGCCGTCGTGCAGAACGAAGTCCTCGAGCGGCACCTCGCGGTCCTGCCACGCACGGCGGCGCGCCTTCACGCCCGCTTCGAGCAGCGCGAACTTGTACGCCCAGGTCGTGAAGCGGCTCTGCCCGCGGAACGTGTCCAGCTTGCGGAGCAGTGCGACCATTGCGTCGTTCGCCGCCTGCGCCGCGAGGTCCTCGGCCTCGTCGTAGGGGAGGCGGCGGCGGTGCAGCTCGAAGCGCGCCGCCTTGAGCAGCAGCGCGTGCAGCTCGGCCATCGCGTCGCCGCGCCCTGCGCGCAGGGCGCCGATCGACAGCGCGCGCGTCTCCTCGGCCACTGGCGACATCCTCCCCTTGGCGTCGCCGCGGCGCGACTTCTTACCGGATCACTTCGCAGATCACGCTGCGCCGCAGCCGCCGGCATGGGCGGCGGCCGCTGATGACGACGACGTCGTAGCCGCCCTCGTCCACGAGGTCCGCGAGCGTGCGACCCGTGCGGCCGTGCAACACCCGCGTGGTCAGCGAGACGTTCGCCGGCACCTCGTCCCGGGCCGCGGCGAGCAGGCGCATCATCTCGCGCTCGGCATCGCGCTTCAGCGAGTCGGGGGAGCAGGGGAGCACCATCATCCCGAAGCCCGTGTAGAGCTTGGGATCGGGGATCACCGCCACGATCGAGAGGAGTGCGGAGTGCGCGACGGCGAGCTCGATCGCGCGGTCGAGCGCGGGCCAGTCGTTGGCGGAGCCGCCGACCGAGAGGAGGATCCTGTGGATCCCCTGCGTCTCCTCCTGCGTTGCCCGGTCAAGCGCTTCGAGCACTGCCCGGTAAAGTCTGACACGGAGATGGTCTGTAGTCAAGACGATCTTGATGCGGTACGATTTGGTCGTGTCAGTCGTCTCCGTACCGCCGCTTCCCGAGTCGCTCACGCACTGGCCGGGTTACCTCGCGGCGTTCATCGCGGAGCACGCGACGGAGCGGTTCGAGCGCGCGCTCGCCGATCAGCGGATCCGCACCAAGCACGCGTCGGTCCTCGCAGTGATCGACGCCGAGGGCGCGATGTCCCAGCGCGAACTGTGCCGGCGGCTGCAGATCGACAAGAGCCCGATGGTGGGCCTGGTCGACGATCTCGAGCAGCTCGGCCTCGCCGAGCGCCGCCGCAGCGACTCCGATCGCCGCGTCCAGGCGATCAGCCTCACCGGCAAGGGCCGCGTCGCGGTCGCCCGCGTGATGCAGATCGCCGAGATGGAGAACGACCGCACGTTCGGCGTGCTCGACGACGACGAGCGCGACGAGCTCCACAAGCTGCTGCTGAAGGTCGCCGAGGCGACCGTCGACTTGCGGTAGACCCGGCGCCGGGCTCCTGGGGAGGAGGCCCGGCGCCAATGGGTCGCCATGATGCGCGGGTGGGCTTCGACGAAGACATCACCGCCTACTACGACCGCGGGGAGGAGGACGGCCGGCTGCGGAGCTGGGGGCGGCTGGAGTTCGTCCGCACGCAGGAGCTGCTCGCGCGCTTCCTCCCGCCCGCGCCCGCCGTCGTGCTCGATGTCGGCGGCGGCCCGGGCGCCTACGCCGCGTGGCTAGCCGGTCTCGGGTATCAAGTGCACCTGCTCGACCCGGTCGCGCTGCACGTCGAGCAGGCTCGCGAGCTGGGCGTGATCGCCTCGGTCGGCGACGCCCGCGCGCTGCCGTTCGCCGACGCGAGCGCTGACGCGGTGATCCTGCTCGGGCCGCTCTACCACCTGGTCGACGCGGACGACCGGATGCAGGCTCTGGCCGAGGCACGGCGCGTGCTGCGTCCGGGCGGCGTGCTCGCAGCGGCGGCGATCTCGCGCTTCGCGTCGACGATCGACGGGCTGCAGAAGGGCTACATGACCGCACCGGAGTTCGAGCAGATGGTCGAGCGCGTGCTGCGCGGCGGCGCGCACGCAAACCCGGATCGCCACCCGGCCTGGTTCACGACGGCGTACATGCACATCCCGGACGACCTCGCACGCGAGGTGCGCGACGCGGGCTTCTCGCTCACCGCGCTGCTGGCGGTCGAGGGCGTCGGCCAGTGGCTGGCGGACTTCGACGACTGGCTCGACGACCCCGCGCGGCGCGAGGTCCTGCTGCGGTCGATCCGCCGCGTCGAGGCCGAGCCGAGCCTGCTCGGCGCCAGCCCGCACCTGCTCGCTGTCGGGATCAATCCATGAGCCCGGACTCGTAGGCGACGGCGGTCGCCTGCACGCGATCGCGCGCGCCGAGCTTCTCCAGGATCGAGGCGACGTGCGTCTTGATCGTGGCGCGGCTGACGAACAGGGAGTCGGCGATCTCAGTGTTCGACATCCCGCGTGCCACGAGCTTGAGCACCTCGGCCTCGCGCGCGGTCAGCGCATCGATTGCCTCCCGTGACGCGGTGTCGGCGCGGCGTGTCGTGAACGCCTCGATCAGCCTGCGCGTGACGCTGGGCGCCAGCATCGCCTCGCCGGCGGCGACGACGCGGATCGCGCGGACGAGGTCGTCGGCGGGTGCGTACTTGAGCAGGAAGCCGCTGGCCCCGGCCGCCAGCGCCTCGTACACGTATTGGTCCTCGTCGAACGTCGTCAGCACCAGGATGCGGGAGCTCGAGCCGGCGGTGCGCCGCGTGGCCTCGATCCCGCCCAGCCGCGGCATCCGCACGTCCATGAGGACGACGTCGGGTGCGTGCCGCTCGATCTGTTCCAGCGCGTCGAGCCCGTCGCTCGCCTCGGCCACGACCTCGATGTCCGGCTCGCGGTCGAGCACGAGCCGTAGCCCGGTGCGGACCATCTCCTCGTCGTCGCAGATCAGAACCCGGATCGTCATAGCGGGAACGTCGCGCGCACGCGGAAGCCGCCCTCGTCGCGCGGCCCGTGCTCGAGCCGGCCGCCGTAGAAGCTCACACGCTCGCGCATGCCGAGCAGACCGCGCCCCGCGCCGGCGACGCCGTTGACGTGTGTGCCACCGTCGTCGGTGACGTCGAGTTCCAGCTCGTCGGGTCGGTACCTCACGGTGACCGCGGCGTGGGCGCCGTGGGCGTGCTTGACGCTGTTCGTCAGTGCTTCCTGCACGACGCGGTACGCGGACAGGTCGAGCCCGGATTCGAGCGGTGCCGGCTCGCCCTCCACGTGCAACGTCACGGGGAGGCCGGCGTCGGTCACGCGGGCGGCCAGCTCGTCGAGCTGCGCGAGCCGCGGGTGTGGCGCGACGCCCTGCTGCTCGCCGTCCTCGCGCAGCAGCCCGAGGAGCCGCTGCATCTCCTCGAGCGCGGAGCGCCCTGAGCGCTCGATCGTGCCAAGGGCCTCGTCGACGGTCTCCTCACGGCCGTCAAGCACGCGTCGGGCGCCTTGTGCCTGCAGAACCACGACGCCGAGGCTGTGGGTGACGATGTCGTGCAGCTCGCGGGCGATGTGGCGACGCTCGTCCTCGACGGCCTCCCGCGCGACGCGCTCAGCGTCCCCGCGGGCGGTGCGGGCCCGGGCGAGCGCGAGGCGCACCGCGCGGCCCACGAACCAGAACGCGACGGGCGTCATCACGTCGCTCGCCATGCCGCCGAGGTCGCCGTACTGCGGGCTGTTGATGTCGTGGAGCACGATCCCGACGGCGATCGCCAGGCCGCCCGCGATCGCCTTCCCGAGTGGCTCGTTGGCGGCGACGGTGTAGGTCACGAGCGTGATCGCGACGTACTCCGCGAACACGGACGGCGGGTTGTCCGCCAGACCTTGCACGGCGGCGGCGAGGGCCACGAACAGTGCAACCGCGAGCGGCGCCCGCCGCCGGAACGTCAGCGCCATCGTGAGCAGCAGCGCCGCGTGGGCGGCAGGCTCCGAGGCACCGATCTGGATCTGCGCGAGAACGGTCAGCGCGACCGCGATCGCTCCGTCGACCACGAGGTCGGATGGGCGTTCCACGCACGAGAAGCTAGTCCGTGCGCTGGCGCGCCGCCATCGGCCACGCGGCCAGTGCGAAATCGTCCGCGTGGCCGATAGTTTCCCGGCTCCGCGCTGCTTACGGTGCCGCCATGGACATCATCGTTCTCGCCATCACCCTCATCGCCGCCCTACTGCTTCCGCGCACCAGGGCGCTTATCGTCGCCGGGATCACCTGGCTCGCCGGGCTCTCAATGGTCGCGTGGGGTCCCGCGCACAACGCCGACGTGCACCTGAGCAGCGCCGGGTTCTGGGTCCCATGGTTCGTCGTGCTGGCGATCTGCTTCCTGATCGTCTTCGGGATCGACCGCTTCAAGCGCCGGGCCGCCTCGCCCCGCCTCGACGGGGCGCGGTGAGGGCGCCGCTGCCACCGCAGGAAGACGAGGAGACGCGGCTCGTCGACGCGGACCTCGCCGGCGGTCGCGAGCGCGGCTGGCAGCTGACCGACACGGTCGTCGAGCGCGGCAACCTCGCCAATCTGGTCGCGCGCGAGCTCACGCTGAACCGAGTCGTCTTCTCCGGCGCCCGCCTCACCGGCGTCGAGTGGACGCGCGGCCGCCTCACCGACGTCGTGTTCCGCGACTGCCGGATCGACCTCGCGACGTTCGCGGGCACGACGTTCGACCGCGTGACGTTCGACGGCTGCATGCTCGGCCAGGCGGAGTTCCGCGAGGCGTTGCTGCGCTCGGTGCGCTTCGACCATTGCGACCTGAGCGAGGCCGACATGTCCGGCGTCCGGATCGACGGCTGCGAGCTGCGATCGTGCACGCTCGACGGCATGACGGGCGTCGACCGCCTGCGCGGCGCCGCGATGCCGTGGGGCGACGTGGTCGGCCACGCCGGGTTGTTCGCAGTCGCGCTCGGCATCCGGGTCTTGACCGAGGAGGACCGATGACGCTCGTCCTGCACCAGCACCCGTTCGCCTCGTACTGCCAGAAGGTCCTGATCGCGCTGTACGAGCTCGACGTCCCGTTCGAGAGCCGGATCGTCGAGGGCGAGGAGGGGAGAGCCGAGCTCGCGGCGCTGTGGCCGATGGCGACGATCCCGGTGCTGCGCGACGACGCGGCGGACCTGACGCTGCCCGAGTCGACGGCGATCATCGAGTACGTCGCCCCGGCGCTCGTCCCCGACCTTGAGGCCCGGTTGTGGGATCGGTTCTTCGACAACCACGTCTCGACCCCGATGCAGAAGATCGTCGCCGACGAGCTCCGACCCGCCGATGCCAAGGATCCGCACGGGGTCGGCGAAGCGCGGGCCGAGCTCGACGCCGCGTACGGGGTGCTCGACGACCAGGTCGCCTCACGCCGTTGGGCGGCCGGCGACGGGTTCACGGTCGCCGACTGCGCGGCTGCCCCGGCGCTCTTCTACCTGCGGGCGATCCACCGCTGGAGCGGCGACCACGCCAACGTCGTGCGCTACTACCGCGACCTCATGGCCCGCCCGTCGGTCGCCCGCGTGCTCGATCACGGCCGCCCGTACCGGGAGCTGTTCCCGCTGCCCTGGCCCGCGGACCAGGACGACCTCTAGGCCGCTTCGCACGTCCGCTCGCGATGACCGGGAACGCGGCGCGCGCCGCCGAGGCCGCGGGCGTCGAACACCTCGTGATCAACGCGGGCTGCGTCCTGCCGCCGGTGCCGATCGGCGTGCCGTTCCTCGACGCGTCTGCAACAGATACGGCTCACCAACGTCAAGCTCGCGCCCGCAGCGGCCGACGACCTGGGGTGCACGGTGAACGGATAGCCATCGTGCTCCTGACTGGAAACGACCTCGGCCACGGGCCGGGGTCGTTTCTTTCGGGCCGGCTACGCGCCCGGCAGGATTCGAACCTGCGACCTCTCGCTCCGGAGGCGAGCGCTCTATCCACTGAGCTACGGGCGCGGAAGTACGGATGCTAGCGACGGGTCCTCAGAACAACGGCAGCGGCAGCTCTGGCCCGGCATCTGCCTCTTCGTGCAGCACGCGTTCGGCGCGCCGGAAGGCGGCATCCGCCTCGTCGCGACTGTCGGCCACGGCCGTCAGGCCGACGCTACCGAGCTCGGCTAGGGCGCCCATCATGTGGAAGACGACGCCCGTTTGACGCGCTTGATCGAAATGCAGGCGGTGTCGCACGGCGATGTCGAAGAGATCGTCGATCTTCAGGCCGCGCAGCCGGTCGTCGTGCAGGTGGTCGGTGGCCACCAGGTGCTTCTCGCGCCCGCTTGGAGCGATGAACAACGCGGCGTCCGCGTCGTAGGCGCCATCCGTGAGGAACTGGAGCGTGAGAAACGGGTGCGTCGTCCCGCCCTTGCGCAGGTTGAGCTCGATGGCGTACGGCGTCCAGCCGCCAGTGGGATCGCGTACGACGACGAAATCCAGGGCGAAGCGCCCGAGCACCCCCGCCTGCGACAGCCGTGTCCCGATCTTGGCGGCCTCCTGGGTGATCGCTCGCGCGTAGCCGAAGTCGGCGGGGAAGCGACAGCCCAGATATGTCTGGCCGCTCGGTCCACCGAGCAGCTGGTCATGCGTGGAGAGCAGCTCGACATCCCCCAGCGGCGTCACGCGCAACTGCACGCTCGGGCTCCTGAGCTCGACGCCGGTCACGCGCTCTTCGACGATGCCGCCGTCCTGTGCCAGCTGGGCGAAGTACCGGTCCGGGCGAACGTCGGGATGCTCGAAGGCGAGCGCCTCCAGTCGGCGGGCCAGCTCCGCCTGTTCGTCGTTCGCGCCAGGCGGGGGCAGATCACGCAGGTCGACGACCGCGTTGCCCCGGCCGGCCACGCCGTCATTGAGCTTGACGATGGCGCTCGTGACGGCCGGCTTCGCCGCCCGCATCCGCGCGAGCGCGCCGACGGCGCCGTCGGCATCGCGAATGTCCTCGAAGCCGATCGGGTGGGGCACCCCGGCCTCGGCGAACAGCCGCCGGCAGCCGGTCTTGGTGCCCAAGGGAAGGTGCACCGGATCGGCGCCGTAGAGCGGGATGCCGAGCATCAGCGCTAGATCGCGCTCGAGTGCGGACGTCGCGTACGGCACGAGATGGCTGCGCTCCGGGTTTGGTATCAGCGCGCGGATCTCCGCGAGCGCGCGCGGGCGCGCAAGCAACTTCTCGGCCAGCGACCGCGCCGAGCCATCGTGCGTCGAGACCATGTGCAGGCGGCTGCGGGCCTGCCGGGGGATCACGCCAGGGAGCAGTCCGAGGTAGTACTCGACCACGCCCTCCGGCACGGGACGGCCGGTCACATAGATCACCCGCATCCGGGGCTTGCGCAGCAGGAACAGCAGGAACAGCATGCGCTCCTCGAGCGCCTGCAGCACCGTTCCGCTCTGCGTGGCGTCGGGTGCGATCGACGGCACGACGACGATCGACTCGCCGGGCTGGTTCAGCCGCATCGCCGTCCAGAGCGGCACGAGCCGCTCCTGGAGCAGGGCGAAGCGCGCACTGCGTTCGTGCTCGCTGAGGTCGCTCAGCCGCGGCGCGGATTCGGTGAGCTCGGTCACACCTTGGCGCGTGCCTCGTCGAGTCCGACGACGTTGTAGGCGCGGGCCGGCTTCGAGAACCCGCGCAGCTTCAGCTCGCCGACCGAATCCGCGACCACGATGTCCTCGATCGCCGAGAACACGCGCTGGCTGATCAGGATCTGTCGCCGCTCGGCCTCAGCGCACAACCGCGCCGCGAGATTCGTGACGCTGCCGATCGCGGTGTAATCCGAACGGCCTTCGAACCCGATCCGGCCCAACGTCGCGTGGCCCTGCGCGATGCCGACCCCGAAGTCCAGGTCGTAGTCCTTGCGCGCCCATGCGTCCGCCAGTTCGGCGACGCGACCGCGCATCGCCAGCGCCATGCGGACCGCACGTTCGGGCGCGTCAGGACAATCGAGCGGATCGTTGAAAATGACCATCAGCCCGTCGCCCGTGAACCGCTCGAGCGTGCCATCAAAGCGGTGGACCAGGTCACCGAGCGCCCTGTGGTACTCGCCCAGCACGGCCATGACATCCTCCGGCTCGACCGTCTCTGCAAAGCTCGTGAACCCGCGAAGATCGCAGAACACGACGGTGATCTCCCGACGGTGACTCTGCAGGAACGACTCGTCTCCGGACGACACGACGAGCTCCACGAGTTGGGGGGACAGGAAGCGCCGAAGCCGGCCCATGCGCTCCAGCGCGGCGACCTGGTCGCGGACGCGTTCCTCGAGCTCGCGATTCCAGGCGGCGAGCTCGGCGGCCTGTGACTCGATCGTGTCGTGATAGTGCTTGATGCGCAGCAGCGAGTGCACGCGCGCGAGCAACTCGGCCTGGTCGAACGGCTTCTGGATGAAGTCGTCGGCCCCGGCCTCGGTCGCGGCAACCTTCTCCTGCTCGCCGCTGGCGGTGATCATCACGACGGGGAGGAAGCTCGTGGACGGCTCGGCGCGCAGGGCTCGACACACTGCGTACCCGTCCATCTCGGGCATCAGGATGTCGAGCAAAACAAGGTCGACTGGCTCGGCGGCGACATGCTCGAGTGCCTCCCGTCCCGAGTTGGCCGCCGCCACGCGGTACCCGCGTGGCGCGAGGATCGCCTCGAGGAGTCGCACGTTCTGCGGAAGGTCGTCGACGACGAGGATCGTCGCATGCTCCGACATGTTCACGCGTTCGCTCCCGTGGCTGCGAGCGCCGCCGCGACCTGTCGCGGGAACTCGCGGATGTCGAGCGGCTTCGCGAGATAGTGGTCGAATCCGGCCGCGAGAAACCGCTCCCGATCTTCCTTCATGGCGAACGCGGTCAGGGCGATCACCGGGATGTCGCGCGTTTCCCGATCGGACCGCAGGCGGCCAAGCGCCTGCACACCGTCCATGCCCGGCAGCTGGACGTCCATGAGCACGAGGTCTGGATGCCTCGCGCGGGCGAGCGCGAGCCCATCCTCCGCGTTCTCGGCCTCCAGGGTCTGGTAGCCGGTGTGGTTGAGGATGTCGCGCGCCAGCTTCAGGTTCCTTGGGTTGTCCTCGATGATGAGGATGAGCGCAGCGACGATCATGGCTCGTCCTTCGCGCCGACAAGCCGGTCGACCAGGTCGACGAGCTCGGACTTACGCAGCGAGCCCTTCCGCGCGATGTAGCTGATCTGGCCGGCGAGGCGGTCATGGTCGGCGCGCGTCATGTCCTTGGACGTCAGGACGACGATGGGAACGTCGTCGACCAGCGGGTCGGCGCGCAGCCGCGCGACAACGTCGAAGCCGTCCACGTCCGGCATCAGCAGGTCGAGCACCACGACCGCCGGTCGCACGCGCCGGACGACACGGACCCCTTCTTCACCTCCGCTTGCGCGCACCACGTCCCATCCTTCCGGCGCAAGTACGGCCTCGAGGAGGTCCAAGTCCACCGGGTCGTCGTCGATCGCGACGAGCGTGCGCCGGTCGCCTCGCGGGGCGACGCACCGAGCCAGCGCGTCGAGCAGGCTCGCCCGGTCGACCGGCTTGACGAGGTAGTCGGCGGCGCCCAGTGCATACCCGGCGCCCTGATCGTCGATCATCGAGACGATGACCACGGGGATCGCCGACGTGGCGGGGTCGCCCTTGAGCTGGGCGACCACCTCCCACCCATTCAGTCGTGGCAGCAGGACGTCGAGGATCACGGCTGCCGGCACGAGGCGCCGGACCAGGTCGAGCGCCTCGACACCGTCGCGCGCGACCGCCACGGCGTAGCCCGCGTCCTCCAGGTAGACGCGCAGGAGCGCGGCCGAGCGGTGGTCGTCCTCCACGATGAGAACGCTGCCGCCGGCCACGGGCACCGCCTCCGGTGTCGGCTCGGCGGGCACGGCGGAGCCGGGAAGCATCGGGATCGTGAACGAAAAGGTGCTTCCTACGCCGAGCTCGCTCTCCATCCACAGGCGTCCGCCGTGGAGGTCGACGATCCGCTTCGACAACGTGAGGCCGAGTCCGGTGCCCTCCGTACCGGTTCTCGCCGCGCGACCGCCCCGCTGGAACGCTTCGAAGATGCGGTCCTGCTCGTCCTCGGCGATGCCGATACCCGTGTCCCGGACGCTGACCTGCGCCTCGTCGCCGATCCGGCGGCCCTGGACCGTCACCGACCCGCCGTCGGGCGTGAACTTCACCGCATTGCTGAGGAGGTTCAGGACCACCTGCTTGAGCTTGCGCGCATCTGCCTGGGCGATGCCGAGGCTCGGCTCGATGTCGCACGCGAGCGAGATCCGGTGCCTGGCGGCGCGCTCGCGAACCATCGCGACGCCGTGCTCGATCATTTCCGCGAGGAGGACCGGTTCGAGGTCGAGCTCCATCTGGCCCGCCTCGACCTTCGAGAGGTCGAGGATCTCGTTGATCAGCTCGAGCAGATGGCGCCCCGAGTCGCGTATGTCGCGGACGTACTCGTCCTGCCGCTCGTTGAGCTCGCCGAACATCCGATCCAGCAGGACATCTGAGAAGCCCATGACCGCGTTCAGTGGCGTCCGCAGCTCGTGCGACATGCTGGCGAGGAACTCGGACTTGTGCTGGCTGGCCACCTCCAGCTCGCGCGTCTTACGTTCGAGCTCTTGGAACACGCGGGCGTTGTGGATGGCTACGACCGACTGGCCTGCGAGCGTCTCGAGGAGGTCGACGGTCTCCTCCGGCAGCGCTCCCGGGACCGTGCGCCGGACGACCAGTGAGCCGAAGATCTCGTCCTGCCGCCGGAGTGGCAACACCACCATGGAGCGCCACCCGTGGGCGCGGAGCACCTCGACGTGTGGATCGGGCGGTTCGGCGTTGAGATCGGGCGCCTGGCGTACCTCACCCACGGCGGCCGCGCCGCCCATGAACGTCCCCTGCAGCCCGATCCGGATGCCCTGCAGCGCGCCGACGAGTTCCGCACTCGTGCCGGCGCAGGTTCGCAGCACGAACTCCTCGGCCTCCGCGTCGAACTCGAATATCGAGGCGCCGTCGGCTCCCGCAAGCTCGGCCGCACGGGTGACGATCGTCGTCAGGACCTGGCCGAGATCGAGACTCGAGCTCACCGCCTGGCTTATCTCGCCGAGCACGCGGAGTTCGTCGACCGACCGCGCCAGCTGCGCGCTGCGCTGCTCGAGCTGCTGAAAGAGCTCGACGTTCCGGATCGCGATCGCGGCCTGGGCGGCGAAAGTCGTCAGCAGATCGATCGTCCTGTCGCCGAACGGATCGACCTCGAGCCGCCAGAGGACCAGGACGCCGGCCACGCGGTCCCCGACAAGCATCGGCGCCCCGAGCATCGTGCGGTACCCGCCCAGCTCGCGCCCGGTGGGCCAGCGGTAGATGGGATCGGCGAGCACGTCGGGGATCTGGACGATGCGCCGCTCCAGCCCAACCCGGCCGACGAGCGTCTCGGGACCTTGCTTCACGGGATGGCGCCGCATGAAGTCCCGATACTGCTCGGAACCGCCGACGACGAAGGCGATCCGGTAGACGTCGTCATCAAGTTGGTAGACGTAGCCGCAGTCTGCGCGGCACAAGGTGACGGCGTGACGTACCAGCATCTCGAAGACGCGCTCGAGCCTGTAGTCAGAGCGCCCGATTACCTCGAGGACTTGACTGGTAGCCGTCTGCCGCTCGATCGCTTCGGCCAGTTCACGCTCCAGCCGAGCCACGCGGTCGGCATCAGGCGCCACCGGATTCGGTCGAGCAGACACCAGGATGCTCCTCGCCGAGCATAACCGCGGGGCTCCCCGCTGTGCACGGTCTGCTTGGCAGCGACGCACCGACCCGCCAACAGCCACGCGACTCGCGTTCGAGAATGCCGGCACAGCTCAAGGGCACAGGTAGAGTCACTCCATTCGATCCAGGTACGTCCTGCTGTCGAGACGGCGTTGGGGGCACAGACCTATGGATTCATCCGCGCCGACCGTGCGCATCCTTGTCGTGGCAAACCGGACGGCCGCGACGCCGCGTCTGTTAGATGAGGTTCGTCGCCGCGCCGACGACGGGCCCTGCGCGTTTACGCTCCTGATTCCCGACGCGACTGACCGCAAGAGAGCCGATTGGACGCTCGATGTCGCGTTGCCGCTCTTGAAGCGAGCGGCCCGAGGGCGGGTCGCCAGTCTCGTCGGTGGCCCGGACCCCTTCGACGCTGTCCAGAACGCGGTGCGCCACGGGAATTTCGACGAGATCATCATTTCGACGCTGCCGAAACGAACGTCGAAGTGGGTGCGACGCGACCTCATACGCCGCGTCAAGGCCTTGGGCCTTCCTGTCACGGCGGTCGTTCCGCGCGAGTTGGGCAAGACCTCGACGCTCGTGGCTCTCGCGTCGACGCCCGGTTCCGCTGGCTACGTGCCGGGCGGAGCCGCCCTGAAAGACAAGGGCTTGAGCTAGCAGAATCTCGCAAGCCCGTTGTGGATCGGACGTATGACTCCCGCGTTTCGTGAGAGGCGAACGGGACGGCCGATCTTGCCGCCGGGGCGGTAGCGTCCCGGCCGGTGAGCACGATCGTCTTCTTTCCCGAGGGCGCGTACGGCCCGACGAACAACTGCGTCGGCATCGGTGACGTGCTGCGCCGCCGGGGTCACCGCGTGGTCTTCATCGTCGAGGAGTCGTTCGCCGGCACGCTCGAGGCGCAGGGGTTCGAGGAGCGGCTGATGCGGCTCGGGCCGCCGCCGGAGGCGGAAGAGGAGCCCGGCCAGTTCTGGAAGGACTTCATCCGCGAGACGGCGCCGGTGTTCCGCAAGCCCACGATCGAGCAGCTGGGCGAGTTCATCGCGCCGACGTTCCAGGCGCTCGTCGACGGCGCGAAGTACGTCGACGAGCGGTTGCGCGAGATCATCGACGAGGTCCAGCCGGACGTGATCGTCGAGGACAACGTCGTCAGCTTCCCGGCGCTGCCGGCGTGTGGGAGGACGTGGGTGCGGATCGTGTCCTGCAACCCCGCGGAGATCAAGGACCCGGACGTGCCGCCGACGTTCTCGGGCTACCCCGCGGCGGACACGACCGGTTGGGACGAGTTCCGCGACGAGTACGCGCGCACGCACAGCGACATGCACGCGGACTTCGACGCGTTCTGCCGCGACCGCGGCGCGCCCGGACTCCCGCAGTTCGAGTTCATGCACACGAGCCCGTACCTGAACCTCTACCTGTATCCGGACGAGGTCGACTACGGCCGCGCGACCAAGCTCGACGCCACCTGGCACAACCTGCAGGCCAGCGTCCGCGAGACCGACGCGCCGTGGGAGCCACCACAAGGCGACGGCCCGCTGATCTACCTCAGCCTGGGCTCGCTCGGCTCCGGCGACGTCGACCTGATGCGCACCCTGATCGGCACACTCGCCGACGTGCCGGCGCGGATCGTGGTCTCGAAGGGGCCGCAGCACGACCTGCTCGACCTCGCGCCGAACATGACCGGCCAGGAGTTCTTGCCGCAGGTCTCGATCCTCCCGCACGTCGACCTCGTGATCACGCACGGGGGCAACAACACGGTCACCGAGTCGCTGCGGTTCGGCAAGCCCATGATCGTGATGCCGATCTTCTGGGACCAGCACGACAACGCGCAGCGGCTGGACGAGACCGGGTTCGGCGTCCGCCTGGATACGTACGCGCACGCGCCCGAGGAGCTCACCGGCGCGATCGAGCGCCTGCTCGCCGACGAGGCGCTGCAAAACCGCCTGACGGCGGTCGCCAGCCGGCTCGCCGCCGGACCCGGGACGGTGACCGCGGCCGACCTGATCGAGCGTGCGGCTCGCGATCATCAGTGACACGCACCTCCCGCGCGGCGGCCGCGCGCTCCCGCCCGCCTGCGTCGAGCACCTGCGCGCCGCGGACCTGATCCTCCACGCCGGCGACTTCATGGAGCTGTGCGTGCTCGAGGATCTGGAGGCGCTCGGGCCGACCGTGTGCGCGGTGCGCGGCAACGTCGACTCCGCCGGGCTGCAGGCCCGCCTGCCGCTGACCCGGATCGTCACGGCCGGGGACGTCAAGATCGCGATGGTGCACGACGCCGGACCGGCGGACCGGCGGCTCGACCGCCTGCGCCGGCGCTTCCCCGACGCCAATGCGGTCGTCTTCGGGCACTCCCACATGCCGCTGCTCGAGCGCGACGCCGGCTTCACGATCTTCAACCCCGGCTCACCGACCGAGCGGCGCCGCGCGCCGCACCACACGATGGGCCTCGCGACCGTGGATCACGACGCGGTCACTTTCGAGCACCTCGCGCTTGATTAGGGTCGGGTCTCCACCTACCGGATTCCTGGACGTTCCGCGACGAGCGCAAGCGGCTGCTCAGCGACTACAACAACCCGCTCGAGGAGTACCTGCGGGTCTACGAGCTGGGGATCGACGGCGTGTTCTCGGACTTCACCGGGACCGCCGTGGCCGCCCGGCACCTGTTCGAGCTCGAGCATTAGACGGCAAAAGGGCCCCGTCAGATGGCGGGGCCCTACGCCGGTCCGACATAGGCGGCGGCGACCTGCCGCCCATTTCGACCCGGCTCGAATAACACTCGAGCGTCAACGCGCCCGCAACCCGCCGGCGTTGAGTTCACTCCACACCTTGACAACATATCTTTCGAAAGCTAGCCATCGAAAGATGGCTTTCGAGAGACCGCGAGAACTCACTGATCCGCGCGCGATGCGGGCGATACGCATCCGGTGCGCCTCGCGCTGATGGAGGCGCTCAACGACGCCGGGACGCTCACCGCCACCGAGGCGGCCGAGCGCGTCGGTGAGAGCCCGTCCAACTGCTCGTTTCACCTGCGCCAGCTCACCAAGTACGGGTTCGTGGAGGAGGCCGAGGGCGGCACCGGGCGGCAGCGGCCGTGGCGGGCCGTACACACCGGCATGCGCTTCACCGACGTGCAGGAAGACCCCGACACCGCGCTGGCCGCCACGACGCTGGCGAACGTCTTCCGCGAGCCCTGGTTCGCGCGCGCACGGGCCGGGCTCGATCAGCGCGCGGCGATGCCGGAGGAGTGGCGGCGGGTCACCGGCATGGACCAGTTCACGCTCTACGTGACGCCTGACGAGATGAAGGCGTTCAACGACGAGATGCTCGCGCTGTGCGACCGCTTCCGCGAGCGGCTCGCCGACCCGTCCACGCGGCCCGAGGGGTCGCGGGCGGTCGAGCACGTCAGCTTCTACTACCTCGTCCCGAGCTGATGCGCCGCGTCCTCGCTCGACGCGACATGCGGCTGTACGCCATCGCCCAGACGCTGTCGATGTTCGGCGACACGGCGCTGTGGCTGGCGCTCGCCGTGTGGGCGAAGTCGCTCACGGGCAGCAGCGCGGCGGCCGGGATGGTCATCTTCGGGCTCACCGCGCCGGGCCTGTTCGCGCCACTGTCCGGGCTGCTCGCCGATCGCGTGCGGCGGCGCCCGCTGGTGATTGTCACCAACCTGCTCACCGCCGTGGCCGTGCTGCCGCTGCTGCTCGTCCACGACCGCGGCGATGTCTGGATCATCTACGCGGTCACGCTCGCGTACGGGTTCTCGTTCACCGTGATCGGCGCCGGCCTCTCGGGGCTGCTGGCGACGATGATGCCGGAGGACGAGCTGGCCGAAGCCAACGGCGTGTTGCAGACCGCGCGCGAGGGGCTGCGGTTGTTCGCTCCGCTGGCCGGCGCCGGCATGTACGCCGCAGTCGGCGGCGGCGGTGGCGCTGCTCGATGCGGCGACGTTCGGGATCGCCGCCGGCCTGCTGGCGACGATGCGCGTGGTGGAGCCCGCGCCGGAACCGCGCACCGGGCACCTGCTGGCCGGGATCGCCGATGGGGCGCGCCATCTGCGCCGGACCATCCCGCTGCGCCAGGTCACCGTGGCGTCGGGCGTCGCCCTGCTCGTCATCGGCTTCTCCGAGACGCTGACGTTCGAGGTGGCCGGCCGCGGGCTCGGCCGGGACCCGAGCTTCGTCGGGTCTCCGGTCGATTCGGTGGTGACGCGGCTTGTGGTTGTCGTGCGTGAGCAGGGGCTTCATGGCGCCGGCGCTGGTCGCAACGTGCGCGGAACGTAGGTGACGCGCCGCCGTCTCCGGCGGCAGGCTGCTGGCTGTCTAGGTCAAGCGGCCCGCGAAGGGAGACGACGTGCGCGTCACGACGGCATTGAACCGGCTTCTGCGCCTGCCCGGCGCGACAGTGACCGACCTCAGCTTCACCGCCGACGGGGTCGTGGTGACGGTGCGGTTGCGGCGCCGGCGAACGGTCTGCTCGGGCTGCGGGCAGACGGGTCGCCAGCACCGTCACGGCCGCCGCGTCAGGCGCTGGCGCCACCTCGATCTCGGCGCCACGCGGTGCTGGATCGAGTGCGAGCTGCGGCGCGTGTACTGCCGCGACTGCGGCGCCCGCTACGAGGCGGTGCCATGGGCGCGGCCCGGGTCCCGCCACACCCGCGACTTCGAAGACACCGTCGCGTGGCTCGCCCAGCAGATGGCGTTCTCGCCGATCACCCGGCTGCTGCGGATCGGGTGGCGCACGGTCGGCGTCATCGTCGAGCGCGTCGTCACCGATCACCTCGACCATGACCGGCTCGAGGGCCTCGTGCGTATCGGCGTCGACGAGATCTCCTATCGCCGCCACCACCGCTACCTGACGTCGGTCGCCGACCACGATTCGGGCGCGATCGTGTGGTGCGCGCCCGGCCGCAACAGCGCCACCTTGCAGGGCTCCTTCGACGAGCTTGGTGACCGCAAGCAGTCCATCCAGGCGGTCTCGATCGACATGAGCGGCGAGTATCAGCGCGCGATCCGCGTCGCCATCCCGGACGCCGAGATCTGCTTTGACCCGTTCCACGTCGTCCGGCTCGCCGCGCGCGCCACCGACCAGGTCCGCCGCGACCAATGGAACCGCCACGACCGCTCGCACACGCCGGCCGGGCGCTGGGTCAAGAGCACGCGCTGGAGGCTGCTCAAGGCCCCGGAGAACCAGACGATCGGCCAGCTCGCGACGCTCTGGGAAGTCCAGCAGGCCAACCGCGAGCTCTACCGCGCGTTCCTGCTGCGCGAAGAACTCCGGCTGCTCTACCACCTGCCCAACCCCGCGCTCGCGCCCGCGCACCTGGATGCCTGGCTGGCCTGGGCGTCACGGTCGCGACTGCGACCGTTCGTGCGGCTCGCGCGCACCCTGCGCGAGCACCGCGACGGCATCCTCGCCGCCATCCGACTCGGGCTCTCCAACGGCCGCCTCGAAGGCCTCAACAGCAAGATCCGCCTGATCAGCCACCGCGCCTTCGGCTTCCACTCCGCCGACCCCCTCATCGGCTTGATCTATCTCTGCTGCGCGGCCGTCACGATCGAACTCCCACGCTGAACTCACCGCCAGAACGACAGGAGCGCCGCTTCGTCGGCGTGCTCCTCAGCGTGCAGGGGATCGGCGCCGTCGCCGGCGCCGCGACTGCGGCCGCGTTCGTGCGGCGCTTCGGCGAGGGCCACCTGGCCGGCGCCGGGATGCTCGTGTTCAGCCTCGGGGTGACGCTGCTCACGAGCGCGAGCCTGCCGGTCGTGCTCGCCGGGATCACGCTGTTCGGGACCGGCATCCCGTGGATCGTCGTCGCGCTGTTCACGCTGCTGCAACGGTTGACGCCGGGATCGCTTCAGGGCCGTACGTACTCGGCCATCGAGGTGCTGGTGAACACGCCGCAGACGATCTCGATCGCGCTCGGCGCGCTGCTCGTCGCGTTCGTCGACTACCGCCTGCTGCTCGGGCTCGAGGCCGCCGTCGTGGCCGCCGCGGGCGCCTGGCTGCTCACGCGACGCGAACAGGGCGTCGGCGCACCTCACTAACCTCGTCAGCGGCCATGGACGTGTCGCTCTTCTTCGCCGGCACCGCCGGATCGGTCCCCACCGCACGACGGGGACTTCCGGCGCTGCTGCTGCGGGCCGGAGGAGAGCGGATCCTCTTCGATTGCGGTGAGGGCACCCAGCAGCAGCTGCTGCGCTCGGTCGGCCTGCCCGACGTCGGCGCGATCTTCATCACGCACTTCCACCTCGACCACTGGCTTGGGCTGATCGGGATGGTCAAGACGTTCGACCTGCGCGGCCGCGACCGGCCGCTGACGATCCACGGGCCGCCCGGACTGCGGCAGCTGTTCGCCGGGCTGCGCCCGATCATCGGGCGCACCGGGTACCCGCTCGAGCTCGTCGACCTCGAGCCGCACGCCGAGATCCGCTTCGACTCGTTCCTGATCACGCCGTTCCCGGTGAACCACCGGGTCGAGGCGTACGGCTACGCGTTCATCGAGGACGACCGCCCAGGCCGCTTCGACGTCGAAGCCGCACGCGCGCTCGGCGTGCCGGACGGCCCGGAGTTCGGGCGCCTGCAGCGCGGCGAGACCGTCAACGGCGTGCGGCCCGACCAGGTGATGGGCGAGACGCGCAGCGGGCGGCGGATCGTGCTGTCCGGCGACACCGCGCCGTGCCAGGCGGTCGAGGTGTTCGCCCACGGCGCCGACGTGCTCGTCCACGAGGCGACCTTCATGGAGGACGAGCGCGCCCGCGCGCGCGAGACCGCGCACTCGACGGCGCAACAGGCCGCCGAGATCGCCCGCGACGCCGGGGTGCGCCTGCTCGCGCTCACCCACCTCTCGACGCGCTACTTCCCGCGCGACATTCGCGAGGAGGCGCGCGCCGTGTTCGCCAACACCGTCGTTCCGCGCGACTTCGACGAGATCTCGGTGCCGTTCCCCGAGCGCGGGGAGCCGGCGATCGTCAAGCCCGAGCGCGAGCCCGAGCCGGCGGGAGCGTCATGAGCGCCTGGTTCGGTCTCGTCGACGCGTGCAACGGCGTGCACGAGCGCTTCCTCGCCGCGCTGCGCGAGCACGCGCGCGACTGGCCGCCCGACGTCTCGCCGCAGAGCTCCGGCGCGTTCCTGATCGACGGGGTGCTGACCACGTACGTCGATCTCTGCGACGCCGACGAGGGCAGCGTCGTCGCCTCGTTCCGCGCGGAGTTCGACGGCTCCGGCGTGTACGCGAACCAGGTGGCGACCGTGGGCGGGCTCGGCGCCGCCGGCACGCCCGAGTCGTGCGCCGCTGAGGCGGCCCGCTGGTACCTGGAGCAGCTCGGCCGGCCGATCGAGCGCCACGAGTGGTTCGAGGGCGGCAGGCGCGTCCAGGTGCGCTGGCGGTTCGCCGGCGAGCCGGGCTGGCTGAGCCCTGCCGAGGGTTCGAGTGAGCCGCGCCCGGCCGACCGCGTGATCGCGCTGCGGTGACATCGCGCAGTTTGCGCGCCGCCTGAGCCCCGCGTCCGGACCCGCTGCTAAGTTCCACCGCGTCCCTTTAACCCGGTCCCGTGAGGCCAGGAAGGAACCTGCATGACGCACGCCAGTGTCGTCCTGGATGAGGACGACGTCCGCCGGACGCTCGTACGCATAGCGCACGAGATCGTCGAGAAGAACGCCGGCGAACCCGTGGCGCTCGTCGGCATCCACCGCCGCGGAGCGCACCTCGCCAACCGCCTTCACCGGCTCGTCTGCGACCTGCTGGAAGAGGAGGTCCCGCTCGGCGACATCGACATCGCCTTCTACCGCGACGACCTGTCCACCCGAGCCGCCGACCCCGCGGTCCACGCCTCGCACCTGCCGTTCCGGCTCGAGAGCTACACGGTCGTCCTCGTCGACGACGTGCTCTACACCGGCCGCACCGCGCGCGCCGGGATCGAGGCGCTGTTCGACTACGGGCGCCCCGCCCGCGTCCAGCTCGCCGTGCTGGCCGACCGCGGCCACCGCGAGCTCCCGATCCGCCCCGATTACGTCGGGAAGAACCTGCCCACGGCCCGCAGCGAGCGGGTCAACGTCCGCGTGGCCGAGCTCGACGGCATCGACGAGGTCGCCATCGTCACGCTCCAGGAGGCGCTGGCATGAGGCATCTGCTTTCGATCGAGGACCTCGACCGCGCCGGGATCGAGCGCATCCTCGACCGCGCGAAGTCGTTCACCGAGGTCTCCGAGCGCGAGATCAAGAAGGTGCCGGCACTGCGCGGCCGCCGCGTGCTCAACCTCTTCTGGGAGGCGTCGACGCGCACGCGGTCGAGCTTCGAGCTCGCCGCCAAGGCGCTCAGCGCCGACGTCGTGAACCTGTCCTCCAGCGGCTCGGCGATCGAGAAGGGCGAGTCGCTCAAGGACACGGTCGCGACGCTGTCGGCCTACCGGCCCGATCTGATCGTCATCCGGTCCCCGCACGTCGGCGCCGCGCACCTGGTGGCCGGCTGGACCGACGCCAGCGTGGTCAACGCCGGCGACGGCAAGCATGAGCATCCGACGCAGGCGCTGCTCGACGTGTACGCGCTCCGCGACCGGATCGGCTCGCTCGACGGCGCGAACATCTGGATCGTCGGCGACGTGATGCACTCGCGCGTGGCTCGCTCGAACATCCCCGCGTTCCAGATGATGGGCGCGGATGTGACGGTGTGCGGGCCGCCGACGCTGATCCCGCGCGGGATCGAGACGCTCGGCTGCAAGGTCGAGTACACGCTCGACAAGCTCGGCGAGGCCGACGTCGTGTACGCGTTGCGGATGCAGAACGAGCGCATGACCGACTCGTTCGTCCCGTCGCTGCGCGAGTACGCCGCGTGCTACCAGGTCGACGGCCGCCGGCTCGGCTCGCGCCAGGTGCTGATGCATCCGGGCCCGGTCAACCGCGGCGTCGAGCTCGCCGCCGAGGTGATCGACTCCCCGCAGGCGATCATCGGCCAGCAGGTCGCGGCCGGCGTTGTCGTGCGGATGGCGGTGCTGTATGAGTGCCTGGCAGGGCGCGGAGCGCCGCAGGGCACGGAGACCGTCTCGACGCCGGTGCCGGCGTGAGCGCCCTCGACGCGCGGCCGACGCCGCCCGCCGACCTGCTCGTCCGCGGCGCCCACGTGCTCGACCCGCGCAGCGGGATCGACGCGCCGCACGACGTGCTCGTGCGCGGCGGTGAGATCGCCGAGCTCGGCGCTCCCGGCGCGCTGCCCGACGACGGCGTCGAGGTGATCGACGGCGAGGGCCGGCACCTGTTCCCAGGCTTCGTCGACCCGCACGTGCACCTGCGCACGCCCGGGCAGGAGCACAAGGAGGACATCGACTCCGGCACCCGTGCCGCGGCCGCGGGCGGCTTCGTCGCCGTGGTCGCGATGCCCAACACCGACCCCGTCGTCGACTCGGCGCCGGTGCTGCTGTCGCTGCGCGAGCAGGCTCGCCGCGAGGCGCGCGTACCGGTCGGCTTCCTGGCGTCGGTCACCCGCGGGCTCGGCGGCGAGGCGCTGACCGAGATGGCCGAGCTGCGCGACGCCGGCGCGCTCGGGTTCACCGACGACGGCAAGCCCGTGCACCGCGCCGGCATCCTACGCAAGGCGCTGCAGTACCAGCGGCTCGCCGGCGGCGTGCTGTGCCTGCACGAGGAGGATCCGACGCTGTCGGGCCGCGGCGTGATGCACGAGGGCGACGTGTCGGCGCGGCTCGGCCTGGCCGGGATCCCGTCGGTCTCCGAGTCGACGCTGATCGCCCGCGACGCCGCACTCGCCGGCTACGAGAGCGGGCGGATCCACATCCAGCACCTCAGCGCGCGCGAGTCGGTCGCGGCGGTCGCCGCCGCGAAGGCCGGCGGCGTGCTGATCACCTGCGAAGCGTCGCCGCACCACCTCACGCTCACCGACCAGGCGCTGCTGGAGCACCTCGACACGCGGCTGAAGATGAACCCGCCGCTGCGCACCGAGACGGATCGGCAGGCGCTGCTGGACGGGCTGCGCGACGGCACGATCGACTGCATCGCCACCGACCACGCGCCGCACGCGCGCGAGGAGAAGGAGGTGCCGTTCGAGGAGGCGCCGATGGGCACGACCGGGCTGGAGACCGCGTTCGCCGCCGTCTACACCGAGCTCGTGCTGCCCGGCGTGCTGCCGCTGAGCCTGGTGGTCGACAAGCTCTCGGCGGGTGCCGCGGTGCTCGACCTGCCGCTCACGGCGATCGCGGTCGGCAGGCCCGCCGACTTCTGCCTCGTCGACCTCGAGGCGGAGTGGGACGTCGGCGAGCACGGCTACGAGAGCCGCGCGGAGAACTGCTGCTTCGCCGGGCGGGCGCTGCGCGGGCGTGTGCTCGCGACGGTGGCGGCCGGCGGGATCGCGTACCGGGAGCGGGCGTTCTCCGTGGTGGGCGCTTGACCGCTTACCTACTGCTGGAGGACGGCGAGCGGTTCGACGGTGACGCCGTCGGCGCGCTCGACTGCGTGACCGGGGAGGTGGTCTTCACCACCGGCATGTCGGGCTACCAGGAGTCGATGACCGACCCGAGCTTCGCGCGCCAGATCATCACGTTCACGACCGCGCACGTCGGCAACTACGGCGTGAGCGCGGCCGCGTACGAGTCCGACCGCATCCACGCGGCCGGGGCGATCATGCGCGAAGCGGTCAACACGACCGACGCGCCCGGAGCGGAACAGGGATGGCTCGACTGGCTGGCGGCCAACGACGTGCCCGGGATCGCGGGCGTCGACACGCGCGCGCTCGTGCGGCACATCCGGTCGGCGGGCGCGATGCGCGGCGGGATCTTCCCCGCCGGCATGGCGGAAGGCGACGCGATGGATCTCGTGCGCGCGGAACCGTCGATGATCGGTCGAGACCTCGCGCGCGAGGTGACTGTGGCTCAACCGAAGATCGAGGGCGAGGGCGGGAGGCTGCGGATCGTCGCGCTCGATACCGGCATCAAGCGCTCGATCGTGCGCAACTTCGTTCAGCGCGGCGTCCAGCTCGAGCTGTACCCGTGCACGACGCCCGCCGACGAGCTGCTCGCCCGCGACCCCGACGGCTTCTTCCTCGTGCCCGGCCCGGGCGACCCGGCGGCGCTCGACTACATCGTCGACACGATCCGCGCGCTGCTCGTGCGCAAGCCCGTGTTCGGGATCTGTCTCGGCCACCAGCTGCTGTCCCGTGCGGCCGGGCTGGACACCTTCAAGCTCCCGTTCGGCCACCGCGGCGCCAACCACCCGGTCAAGGACCTCGCGACCGGGCGGATCGCGATCACCTCGCAGAACCACGGCTTCGCGGTCGCGGGGGAGGTCGGGCGCCGGATCGACTCCGACCTCGGCGCCGCCGAGCTCACGCACGTGAACCTCTACGACGGCACCGTCGAGGGGTTCCGGCTGCTCGACGTCCCGGCCGCCTGCGTCCAGTACCACCCGGAGGCCGGCCCGGGGCCGAACGACTCGCTCGGCCTGTTCGACAACTTCGTCGCCGAGTTCGACCGTGCCGCGTAGGGACGACCTGCACAAGATCCTCGTGCTCGGCTCGGGGCCGATCGTCATCGGCCAGGCCGCCGAGTTCGACTACTCCGGCGCCCAGGCGTGCAAGGTGCTGCTGGAGGAGGGCTACGACGTGGTCCTCGTCAACTCCAACCCGGCCACGATCATGACCGACCCGGAGTTCGCGACGGCGACCTACGTCGAACCGCTGCTCCCCGGCCCGGTGACGCAGGTGATCGAGCGCGAGCGGCCGGACGCGCTGCTGCCCACGCTCGGCGGCCAGACCGCGCTCAACCTCGCCAAGACGCTGCACGAGGACGGCGTGCTCGAGCGCTTCGGCGTCGAGCTGATCGGCGCGACCTACGACGCGATCAATCGCGCCGAGGATCGCGAGCTGTTCGACGCCACGATGCAGGCCGCCGGGCTGCGGACCGCGCGCAACACGATCGCCACCAACGTCGGCGAGGCACGCGCGGCGCTGGACGCGTTCGGCCTGCCGCTGATCGTCCGCCCGGCATTCACGCTCGGCGGCCGCGGCGGCGGAATCGTCCGCAGCGAGGACGATCTCTCGCGGATCGTCCAGGCCGGACTGGCGGCGTCGCCGATCGGGCAGGTGCTGATCGACGAGTCGGTGCTCGGCTGGGGCGAGTTCGAGCTCGAGGTGATGCGCGACGGCGCGGACAACGTCGTGATCGTGTGCTCGATCGAGAACGTCGACCCGATGGGGGTCCACACCGGCGACTCGGTGACCGTCGCGCCGCAGCAGACGCTGACCGACCGCCAGTACCAGCTGCTGCGCGACCAGGCGATCGCGGTGATCCGCGCGGTCGGGGTGGAGACCGGCGGCTCGAACGTGCAGTTCGCGGTGAACCCCGCGACCGATGAGGTCGTGGTGATCGAGATGAACCCGCGCGTGTCGCGCTCGTCGGCGCTCGCCTCCAAGGCCACCGGGTTCCCGATCGCCAAGATCGCGGCGCGACTCGCGGTCGGCTACCGGCTCGACGAGATCGACAACGACATCACCGAACGCACGCCGGCGAGCTTCGAGCCGGTGCTCGACTACGCGGTTGTCAAGTGGCCGCGGTTCGCGTTCGAGAAGTTCCCGGGCGTCGACCCGGGCCTCTCGACGCACATGAAGTCGGTCGGCGAGGTGATGGCGATCGGGCGCACGTTCCGGCAGGCGTTCGCGAAGGCGATGCGCTCACGCGAGCTCGACGCCGAGCTGGACCTTTGCGGCGACCTGCTGGAACGCCTCGAGTCTCCCTCGGCGGACCGGTTCGACCTGATCGTCGAGCTGCTGGGCCGCGGCGTGGCGGAGGAGGAGATCCGCGCCCGCACGGGGATCGATCTGTGGTTCCTGCGCCAGCTGAAGGATCTGGGGTCGGCGTTCGAGGGTGAGCGGACGTACCGCGCCGTTGACACCTGCGCGGCCGAGTTCGAGGCCGAGACGCCGTACTTCTACTCGGCCTGGGAGCGGCCGCCGGTGCGCACCGAGATCGAGCGTGGCGACCGCCCGAGCGTGATGATCCTCGGCTCTGGCCCGAACCGGATCGGCCAGGGCATCGAGTTCGACTACTGCTGCGTGCACGCCGCCATGACCGTGCGCGAGTCCGGCCGTGACGCGGTGATGGTCAACTGCAATCCCGAGACGGTCTCGACCGACTACGACACCTCCGACCGTCTCTACTTCGAGCCGCTGACGCTCGAGGACGTGCTGGCGATCGTCGCGGTCGAGCAGCCGGAGGGCGTGATCGTCCAGTTCGGGGGTCAGACCCCCCTCAAGCTCGCGGCCGGCCTGGAGGCCGCCGGCGTGCCGCTGCTCGGCACCCAGCCCGAGGCGATCGACCTCGCGGAGGACCGCGGACGCTTCGGCGGACTGCTGCGGGAGCTCGGGCTGAGCGCGCCGCCGTACGCGACCGCCCACTCGGCCGACGAGGCGCTGGCGGCCGCTCCCGGGATCGGCTGGCCGCTGCTCGTGCGGCCGAGTTACGTGCTCGGCGGCCGCGCGATGGAGATCGTGTACGACCTCGACCACCTGCGCGACTACCTGGTCCGGGTGAACGGGAGCGGCCGGGAGATCTTCCTCGACCGCTTCCTGGAGAACGCGATCGAGGTCGACGTCGACGCGATCTGCGACGGCGAGGATGTCTGGATCGGCGGGATCATGCAACACGTCGAGGAGGCCGGGATCCACTCCGGCGATTCCGCCTGCGTGCTGCCGCCGCACTCGCTCGGCGCGGAGATGCTCAACGACATCCGCGAGGCCACGCGGCGGATCGCCCTCGCGCTCGGCACCATCGGTCTGATCAACGTCCAGTACGGCGTCCTCGGCGACGACCTGTACGTGATCGAGGCCAACCCGCGTGCGTCGCGGACGGTCCCGTTCGTGTCGAAGGCGACCGGCCTGCCGCTGGCGAAGCTCGCCTGCCGCGTGATGCTCGGGGAGAAGCTCGCTGCGCTGACTCTGCCGGACGATCCCGGCGGCGACCACGTCTCGGTCAAGGAGGCGGTGCTGCCGTTCGACCGCTTCGCCGGCGCGGACGCGCTGCTCGGCCCCGAGATGCGGTCGACCGGAGAGGTGATGGGCGTCGCCGCCGACTTCCCGGCCGCGTTCGCCAAGGCGCAGGCGGCAGCGGGCGCGCGGCTGCCGCAGTCCGGCACCGTGTTCCTCACGGTCACCGACACCGACAAATCGGCGGTGATGGGAATCGCCGCCCAACTGCACGACCTCGGGTTCCGGATCGTCGCCACCCGCGGCACCGCCGCCTCGATCTCGCGCATGGGGATCCCCGTCGAGCGGATCAACAAGATCGGCGAGGGGTCGCCGCACGTCGTCGACTGGATCGACAACGGCGACGTCGACCTCGTCATCAACACGCCGACCGGCACCGCCGCCCGCACCGATGGCTACGAGATCCGCCGCGCCGCCGTCGCCCGCGGCATCCCGTGCATCACCACGATCGCCGGCGGGATGGCGGCCAGCCGCGCGATCTCCGCCGCCCGCCACGGCGACCCGGCCGTCGTGTCGCTGCAGGAGCTGCACGCACGCGGAACGGCAGTCGGGGGTCAGACCCCTTGAGTGTCCTCGACGCAAGGGGTCAGATCCCTCTCGGCCGGCGGGCGGGCGAGATCGTCTCGCGCCGCGCGGTCGGCGCGTACACCGTGCTCACGGTCGACGATCGCGACGGCCCGCACCCGGACCCGGGCCAGTTCTACATGCTCACCGCGACCGAGCGGTGGGGCGGGGGCGAGGATGAGCGGCCGTTTCTCCCGCGCGCGTTCAGCGTGATGCGGGCGCGCGGCGACACCCTCGAGTTCCTGCTCGAGGACGTCGGTCCCGGCACCGCGAGGCTCGCGGAGCTGCGTGAAGGCGACGGACTGTGGCTGCTCGGGCCGCTCGGCAACGGCTTCGTGCCGGCGCGTGACGGCCGCCGCCCGGTGCTGATCGGGGGCGGGGTCGGGATCGCGCCGCTGGCCATCTGGAGCGACGCGCTCGGCGGCGCGGAGACGCTTCTGGGGTTCCGCGACGCGGCTCACGCCGAAGGCGCCACGCTGATCCCCCGAGCCCGGGTCGCCACCGACGACGGATCGGTCGGTCACCACGGTCTCGTGACCGAGCTGCTGCCGCGCGACCCCGACATCGAGGTGTACGCCTGCGGCCCGCCGCGCATGCTGGACGCGGTCGCCGCGATCTGCAACGAGCGCGACATCCCGGCGCAGCTCGCGATGGAGTCGGGCATGGCGTGCGGGTTCGGCGCCTGCTTCGGCTGTGTCGTCCCGACCAAGGACGGCTACGTGCGGCTGTGCGTCGACGGCCCGGTACTCGAGGCGGCGGCGCTGTGATCGAGTTCTGCGGGATCTCGCTCGCGCACCGGATCATCAATGGCTCTGGGACGTTCGACGCGATCGCCGCCCGCCGTGTGTTCGGCGACGCGCTGCTCGAGCAGTTCCCGTTCGCCGCGTTCGTGTCCAAGACCGTCACGCTCGAGCCGCGCCAGGGCAACCCGCCGCCGCGGCTGTGGGAGCTCGCGGGCGGATTGATCAACTCGATCGGCCTGCCCAACAAGGGCCTCGCGGGGTACCTCAAGCACGACCTGCCAAAGCTCGCCGAGCTGCCGGTCCCGTTGATCGTCAACGTGATGGGCTCGACGCGCGAGGACGTCGCGCGGCTGGTGTCGGCGTTCGCCGACCGCGAGGAGGTCTCCGCGCTCGAGCTCAACGTCTCGTGCCCGAACGTCAAGACCGGGCTGATCATGGGCGCCGACCCGGGCGAGCTCGCGGGCCTGCTCGACGCGGTACGTCCGCGAACCGACAAGCCGCTGATCGTCAAGCTCACGCCGAACTGCGCTTCGCCGGCCGATGTCGCGGCCGCGGCCGAGGCCCACGGGGCCGACGCCGTCTCGCTCATCAACACGCTGCGCGGCATGGCGATCGACCCGCACCGCCCCGGTGAACCGTGGCTCGGCGGCGGGACCGGCGGCGTGTCCGGGCCGGCTGTCCGGGCGATCGCGTTGAGTCAGGTCCGGGAGGTTCGCCAGCGGGTCGCGCTGCCGATCATCGGCATGGGCGGAGTCCAGTCTGGACGCCACGCGAGCGACCTCAACGCCGTTGGCGCGGATCTCATAGGTGTTGGTACGGAATCGTTCCGCGACCCGCTCGCCGCGTCGAGAATCGCCCACGAAGCGGCCGTCGAAAACGAAGCTTTCCCTGCAAACAGGCCACCCTCGCTGGCGGTCGTGCGGCGTTAGCACAAAGTGCCGCGAAAAGCCCTGCAAAGTCGCTGGTTACCGTCAACTCCCCTGCATGCGGCTTGACCTCAAGTTGAGGTCTAGGCGAATTCGTCCCCCACGACTTGTCGAACCAAAGATCGGATGTAGACTCGCCGCCCATGCCGCCAGCGACCAAGACGCCCGCCAAGCCGACCGTGGCTGCCCCTGAGCGCTCCCTCGTACAGCGGATGGAGGCACTCCAGCGCGCCAACGAGATCCGGACGCGCCGCGCTCAGCTGAAGCGGGATCTTAAAGCCGGGCGACAGAGCATCCACGACCTGTTGCTGGAGCCACCCGAGTACGTCGAGACCGCCAAGGTCTTCGACATGTTGCTCGCCGTCCCCAAGTACGGCCGCGTGAAGGTCAACAAGGTTCTGCAGTCGTGCCGGATCTCGCCCTCGAAGACGATCGGGGGCCTCTCGCAGCGCCAGCGCACGGAGCTGGTGTCAATGCTGCGTCGGTAGTGCCGAGGGTCTTCGTCATCACCGGCCCGTCGGGGGTCGGCAAGGGAACGCTCATCCGCACGCTGCTCGACCGCGTGCCCGAACTCGAGTTGTCCGTGTCCGCGACCACGCGCGGGCCGCGGCCCGGTGAGGAGCACGGCGTCGACTACCACTTTCTCGACGACGCCGAGTTCGACGTACGCGTGCAGGGCGGCGAGTTCGTCGAGCACGCGAACTACTCGGGCCGGCGCTACGGCACGCTGCGCTCTGACCTCGACCAGCGGCTCGAGCGTGGCGCCCCGGTGGTGCTGGAGATCGAGGTCCAGGGCGCGCGTCAGGTCGCCGAGACGATGCCCGAGGCGGTGCGCATCTTCATCGCGCCGCCGACCGAGGAGGCGCTGCGCACACGCCTCGTCGGCCGTGGCACCGACTCGCCCGAGGACGTCGAGAAACGCCTCGCCACGGCACGCGAAGAGCTGCGTGCGCAGGGGGAATTCGCACACGTCGTCTACAACGACCGGCTCGACGATGCGGTCAGCGCATTGGAGGAGGTCGTCCGGACGGCGCTAGCATCTGGTGCCTCGAATCCGACGGAGGAACCCTCTTGATCTCACCCCGCGTCGACCGACTGCTGGAGAATGTTGACTCGCCGTACGCCAGCGTGATCGTGGCCGCCAAGCGCGCGCGCCAGATCAACTCCTACTACCACAACCTGGGCGAGGGCACGTTCGAGGAGTTCCCGCCGCCGATGGTGGACACGGGCTCCAAGAACTACCTGACGATCGCCCTCGAAGAGGTCGCGAGCGGCAAGGTCAAGTACCGCTACCGCGGCTGACAAGAAGCCCGTGGCTCGCCTCCTGCTCGGCGTCAGCGGCGGCATCGCGGCATATAAGGCGCTCGAGCTGGCGCGGCTGGCGATCAAGGCCGGCCACGCGGTCCGGGTGATCCAGACCGAGGCGTCGACCCGCTTCGTCGGCACGGCCTCGTTCGCCGGTATCACCGGCGCGCCGGTGCTCATCACGGAGTGGGAGAGCGATCCGCTGCGCGGCGCGTTCCCGGGCGATCCGGCCCCCGAGCACGCCCCGCTTTCACACCTCGAGCTGGTCGAGCGTGCGGACGCGTTCGTGATCGCCCCGGCGTCCGCCAACACCCTCGCCAAGCTCGCGAACGGGCACGCCGACAATCTGCTGACCGCGGCCGCGCTGGCGTGCCGGCGACCGCTGATCGTCGCTCCGGCCATGAACGGGGCGATGTACGAGCATCCCGCCACCCAGGAGAACGCCAGCCGCCTGCGCGCGCGCGGGGTGACTGTGCTCGAGCCGGGGACCGGTTCGCTCGCGTCGCTGGGCGAGTACGGGACCGGCCGTCTGCCGGAGCCGCCCGAGCTGCTCGCCGCCTTCGAGGCCGCGCTGAGTGCCGGTCGCGAGCTCGACGGGCTCACGGTGCTCGTCACCGCCGGCGGGACGCGCGAGCCGATCGACGCCGTCCGCTTCGTCGGCAACCGTTCGTCCGGGCGCATGGGCTTCGCGCTCGCCGAGGCGGCCGCCCGCCGCGGCGCCGATGTCACGGTCGTCGCCGCCAACGTCTCCCTGCCGCGCCGCAGCGGCATCGCCTACGTAGACGTGCAGACCGCCGCGGAGCTCACCGCGGCCTGCGAGGAGCGGTTCGAGAGTGTCGATGTGCTGCTGATGGCGGCGGCTGTCGCGGACTACCGACCGCAGGCCGCACACGTGGGCAAGCTCAAGAAAGACGAGACCGGCTCGGAACTGGAGCTGCGGCTCGTGCGTACAACGGACGTGCTCGCGACGCTCTCCGCCCGCCGCCGTCCCGGTCAGCTGCTGGTCGGCTTTGCCGCCGAGCACGGCGGGGGAGCGGTCGCCTACGGCCGCGACAAGCTCGCCCGCAAGGACCTCGACGTCGTCGTCGTCAACGATGTCGGGACGCCCGGCATCGGCTTCGATACCACGGAGAATGAGGTCACGATCGTGACGCCGGACGCCGAGCGCCACGTTCCCCGCGCCTCGAAGGCCGAGGTCGCCACTGCCATCCTGGACGCGGTCTTGAGCCGCCGTTCATCTTCCGACATGAAGGTGCCCCGCTGAATGGAACCCATCGAGCCCCTCGAGCCAACCCCGGAGGCCGACGGCATCGGTCCCCAGCAGGTCGACGCGGCGGTCTCCGTCGCCCGTCGGATCGGGGAGAACATCCAGCGCGCGGTCAAGGTCCGCGACGAGATCCTCGAGACCGTCATCGTGTCGCTGCTCGCTGAGGGGCACGTCCTCGTCGAGGACTACCCGGGCGTCGGCAAGACGGCGTTGGCGCGGGCGCTCGCCCGCTCGATCGACTGTGCGTTCGCGCGTGTGCAGTGCACGGCCGACCTCCTGCCTGCCGACATCGTGGGCACCAACGTCTACAACCAGCGTGAGGCGCGATTCGAGTTCCGGCCCGGGCCGATCTTCGCCAACGTTGTGATCGTCGACGAGATCAACCGCGCCTCGCCGAAGACGCAGTCGGGCCTCCTCGAGTGCATGCAGGAGCGACAGGTGACCGTCGACGCGACCTCGCACGAGCTGGCGCGCCCGTTCCTCGTGTTCGCGACGCAGAACCCGGTCGAGTACGAGGGCACCTACCCGCTGCCCGAGGCGCAGGTCGACCGCTTCATGATTCGCGTGTCGCTCGGCTACCCGAACGCCGACGACGAGTCGGGCATGCTCGCCGGCCACGAGGCGCACGACCGCGTGCTCGACCTCGAATCGGTTGCCGATCGCGCCGAGGTCGTCGACGCCGTCGACGCCGTCCATCGCGTGCACGCGTCGCGCGCGCTGCGGGACTACATCGTCGCCCTGATGCGCCACACGCGCGCCGACCAGCGGGTCGAGCTCGGCGCCTCACCGCGCGCCGGCCTGATGCTGCTCCGCGCCGCCAAGGCGCGCGCGCTCGTCCAGGGCCGCGACCACGCGCTTCCGGACGACGTGCAGGCGCTCGCCGACACGGTGCTCGCGCACCGCATCATGCTCGTGCCCGAGGCGGCGGGCGTGGAGCGGTCCACGATCGTGGCTGACGCGGTCGCCGCCACACCGGCCCTCTAGCGACCATGAGGTCGGCCATTGGCTGCGCCGCACTGGGGGTTCTGCTCCTGGTGGTCGCGGGCACGTTCGACGCCGAGCCGCTGTACGTCACCGGCTCGGCGCTGGCGCTGCTCGGCGCCGGGGCCGCCGCGTGGATCGGCGCCGGTGCGTGGGGCGCGACCGTGGAGCGCGAGATCAGCGCCCGCAGCGTGCTCGAGGAGCAGCCGCTCGACGTGCGCATCCGCGCCGGCGCCGGCCGGCTGCCCCTCCCGCCCGGTTGGATCGACGAGCCGCTGCTGCCCGAGCCGGTCCGCTTCCGGGCCGGCAAGCGCAGCACCCGCGTCCGCGTCGAGGTCACGTTCGGCCGCCGCGGGCGCCGCCGCCTCGCCCCGCCGGCACTCGTGCTGCGCGACCCGTTCGGGCTCGCCCAGCGCGTCGTCACGGGCGCCAACACCGATGAGGTGCTCGTGCTGCCGCGGGTGTATCCCGTGCGCGCGGCAGCGGGCGGGGGGGACGCGACGCCCGCTCACGCCCGGGCTGCGCTGATCGCAGCCGCCGAGACCGAGATCGACGGCCTGCGCGAGCACCGGCCCGGCTCGCCCGCCTCGCGGATCCACTGGCCCGCCCTGGCGAAGGGCCAAGGGTTGATGGAGCGCAAGCTGATCTCGGAGGCCGACTCGCGGCCGTTGATCGTGCTCGACCCGCGCGCGCCCACTTCACAGGACGCGCTCGACGCGGCCGTGCGCGCCGCCGCTTCGCTGGCCGTCCACTTCGCCAAGCGCAGCGGCGTGTCGCTGCTGCTGCCCGGCGACCGTCGCGCGCACGTGATCGAGAAGGACCTCGTGGCGTGGCCCGCCGCGCACGTCCGGCTGGCGCTGCTCGACGATGCGGTCGGCCCGTCGCTGGTCGCCGCGCAGAACCGTCGCGGGCTGGTCGTGCTGGTCGCCGGCCGCCTGATCGACCGCCCGCCGCGCGGGCTCGGCCGCACGCCCGGAGGCTGCATGCTCGTCGTCCCCGGCGCGCTGCCCAACCGCCGCGCCATCTTCGAGGTGGCCGGCTGCCAGGGCTTCCTCGCCACACGCACCGGCGCCGCCGCGGCGATGGAGGCGGTGGCGGGGTGATCCCCGTGCTGAATGCCTCTGAGAGCCGGACCACGGCAACGGGGATCACCCGTTGACCGCCGCCCCGGCAGCGCGCTCGCTCTCGAGCGACCCGACGCTGCCGGTGCCGACCGCCCGTGGTCTGACCTTCTTCGCGCTGGCCGCCTTCGGCGTCCTGCACTGGATGGTGCTGCTGGACCCGGCGGTGCCGAACCGCGCGCTGTACGCGCTCGGCTGCGGCATCCTCGTCGTCGGCGGGATGCTCGCCGCCGCGCGGCTGCCGTTCCGCCCCTCGCAGGTCGCCGCCACCGGCGTCCTGATCGGCACGCTCGCCCTCGCCCTGCTCGGCGGCGGCGTCGCCGACGAGCTCCTGCGGCCCGATCGCTGGGGCGAGCTGGCGTCCGGGATCGGCCGCGGCCTCCAGGCGCTGCCGGGCGTGCGGGTCCCGTACCGCGGCGTCGACGAGTGGACGCGGACCGTGATCCCAGTCGGCGGCACGGTGCTGGTGACGGTTGCCGGTGCGGTGGCGTTCTGGCCGCGACGGTCGGGGATCGGGTTCCCGGCGGTCGCGCTTGGGCTGCTGGTCGCCCTGTACGCGATCCCCGCGGTCGCGCTCGACTTCGAGAACGAGTTCCTGCGCGGCGCCGCGCTGGCGCTGCTCGTACTCGCGTTCATGCGGCTCGAGAAGCTGCGGGTCGGCGATGCCGGCACCGCAGCGATCGTCGCCGTCGGCGTGGCCGTGCTGGCGCTGATGGTGGCGCCCGCGCTCGACAAGGATCAGCCGTGGTTCGACTACGAGAACTGGGCGCTCGACGCGGCCTCGGCCAAGTCGACGTCGTTCTCATGGGACCACGACTACGGCCCGCTGGACTGGCCGCGTGACGGCCGCGAGCTGCTGCGCGTGCGCGCCGAGAAGCGCCCGGCGTACTGGAAGGCCGAGAACCTCGACGGGTTCGACGGTGCCCGCTGGCACCAGGTCGACGCTGACTTCGACACGGCGTCGACACCCGATGTCGAGGACATGCTGATCACCAACACGCAGCGCATCCGCGTCACGATCCGCAACCTCTCGAGCACCCAGTTCATCACCGCGGGGTACGCCGACACCGTCGACTCGCCCACCATTCGCGAGAGCCCGCGCGGCGACGGGACGTGGACGGCCAGCCGCCCGCTGCGGCGCGGCGACGCCTACACGGCGATCGTCTATGCGCCGCAGACCAATGAGTCGCAGCGCCGCGACGCCGGCGAGGAGGGCGCCCGCGCCGACCTTGCGCGCTTCCGGCGCCTGTCGCTGGGACCGTCTGGCATCGACATCGGGCAGGCCGGGGCGCCGCTCTACACGTTCGACTTCCCGCCGTTCGGCGACAAGTTCACTCCGCTCGCCGCGCGTCTGGAGGGCCACACGCACCCGCTGTCGGATCCGGTCGCGCGTCGCGTGCTGCGCCAGGGTCCGTACCGCCGGACATGGGCGCTCGCGCAACGGCTGATGTCCGAGTCCGAGACGCAGGAGGACTACGTCCAGGCCGTGCTCTCCTACCTGCGCGAGGGGTTCAGCTACAGCGAGACGCCACCGCGCTCGGCGGCGACGCTCGACGGGTTCCTGTTCGACGCCAAGAGCGGGTATTGCCAGCAGTACTCCGGCTCGATGGCGCTGCTGCTGCGGATGGCCGGGATACCCGCGCGCGTCTCGACCGGCTTCACGTCCGGCGCGCTGGACTCCAAGACGCGCGAGTACGTGGTCCGCGACCTCGACGCCCATTCGTGGGTGGAGGTCTGGTACAAGGGCATCGGCTGGGTCACGTTCGACCCGACGCCCGCCTCCGCGCCGCCGCGCAACCAGCCGAACGAGGGCGGCTCGAGCGGCTCGGCGGTCGGGAGCAACGGGCCGCCGAGCCTCGGCGGCGACCGGCCGTCCGACCCCGGCCGCCGCTCCGCCGTGATCGAGCAGAGCACGTGGTGGGGCTGGTACGTGCTGGCCGGCGCGGGCGTCGTGCTGCTGCTCGGCCTCGTGGCCTGGCTCGTGCTGCGCCGGCGCCGCCGGGCCGGCACGCCGGCGGCGGCGATCGCGCTCGGCGAGCTCGAGCGCGCGTTCAAGCGCATGGGCCGGCTGCCGGCCGCCGGGACGACGCTGCAGGCGCTCGAGCGACGGTTCGCCCGTTCGCCCGCCGCCGTCGGCTACGTGCGCGCGGTGCGCGACCTGCGCTACGGCGGACGGCCCGCTGCGCCGACCCGGGCGCAGCGCCGCGGCCTGCGCGGCGAGCTGGCCCGTGGCGGCGGCCCGATCGCGCGCCTGCGCGCGTGGTGGGCCTTGCCTCCAGGGAGATAGCGCGCGGCGTCTGTCCCCTCCCGCGCGGCGCAGAGAATCGCCCGCGGACGGCGCGTAGTGACTGACCCGCTCCGGTTCTACACTCGAAGCTCAAGTGGACGACGTATACGACCTGTTCAAGCGCGGGACCGCGCTCCTCGAGGCCGGGGAGTTCCACCAGGCCACCGTCCCGCTGTCGAAGGCGGCCGGGCTCGAGCCGGAGAAGACATCGATCCGCGAGGCGCTCGGCCGGGCGTACTTCCGCTCGCGCCAGTTCGAGGCTGCCCGGGTCGAGTTCGAGGCCGTCGTCGACCGCGCGCCGACCAACGACTACGCGCTGTTCTGCCTCGGTCGCGCGCTGCTCGAGCTGGGGCGTCCCAAGGAGGCCCGCAAGCCGCTCGCACTGGCCGCTCAGCTGCGCCCAGAACGGCGCGATTACAGGATTTACCGGGAGCGCGCGGCAAAGGCCGCCTGACCATCTCGCCGGCCAAAAACCGCCCCGCGGCTTTGCCGTGCTGCCAAGGCCGCTTGACCCGTCTGGTGCTATAACACGCACACAGCTTTTTCGCGGCCGCATGGCCTAAGAAAGCGGGCGCTCGCCCGCTTTTTTGTTGACCTAGAGGTGAAGTGACGTATGAGCAGCGCCATTCAGAAAGACATCGAAGCCAGGCTCGCGGAGTCCGAGCCCGACGTCGAGGTCCTTCTGGCGGAAGTCGTCGGCAGCCGGCTCGTGCGCCTCTTCATCGACCATCCGAACGGCGTCACGCTCGAGCTGTGCGAGCGGGTGACCAAGCAGCTGCCCGAGGTCCGCGAGAAGTTCGCGCTCGAGGTCTCCTCACCGGGTGCGCAGCGTCCGCTGACCAAGCCCGAGCACTTCCGCCGCTTCGTCGGCCGCCTCGCCCGCGTACGCACGCGCGGCGACCACGACGGGCTGCGCTCGTTCACCGGTGAGCTGCTCGACGCCGGCGACGACGGCGTCACCGTCGCCGCCGAGACGGGGGTCGTGTCGATCCCCTACGCCGACATCCACCGATCCAACCTTCTGGGGGACTGAGGAGCATGTCGCAAGAGATCGTGGAGGCCGTGCGAGTCCTCGGACGTGAGAAGGGCATCTCCGAGGAGAAGCTCATGCTCGCCCTCGAGGACGCGCTGCTCTCGGCCTACAAGAAGCAGCCCGGCGCGGCGCGCTATGCCCGCGTGCGGATGGACCGCGACAGTGGTGACTTCCGCGTCGACGAGCTCCTGCTGCCGGCCGATCTCGAGGAGCAGCTGCTCGACGAGGCCGAGGAGGCGGCGACGCTCGAGGAGCGCCGCGTGGATCCCGAGACCGGCGAGGTCATCATCCCCGAGGCGCCCGACATCGACCCGGCGCGCCTGGCCGAGTTCGAGGACCAGATCGACACCCGCGACGTCACGCCGCACGACTTCGGTCGGATCGCCGCGCAGACCGCCAAGCAGGTGATCCTGCAGCGGATCCGCGAGGCCGAGCGCGACATGATGTTCGAGGAGTACCGCGACCGTGTCGGCGAGCTGATCACCGGCATAGTCCAGCAGTCCGACTCGCGCTACACCCTCGTGCAGCTGCGCGAGCGCGTCGAGGCGCTGCTGCCCAAGTCCGAGCAGGTCGACGGCGAGCGCTACGACCACTCGCAGCGGATCAAGGCGGTCATCAAGGAGGTCTCCTCGTCGACCCGCGGGCCGAGCATCATCGTCTCGCGCCGTGACCCGGAGCTGATCAAGAAGCTGTTCGAGCTCGAGGTGCCCGAGATCGCCGACGGACTGGTGGAGATCACCAACGTCGCCCGCGAGCCCGGCTACCGCTCGAAGATCGCCGTCGTCTCGCACGCCGACGGCGTCGATCCGGTCGGCGCCTGCGTTGGTCCTCGTGGTTCGCGCGTCCGCATGGTCGTGTCCGAGCTGCGCGGCGAGAAGATCGACATCATCCCGTACAACGACGAGCCCGCCCGCTTCGTCGCCAAGGCGCTCAGCCCGGCGCGGGTGCGCGAGGTGCTGGTCGACGACGACGGCAAGCAGGCGACGGTGATCGTGCCCGACGACCAGCTGTCGCTGGCGATCGGCCGCGAGGGCCAGAACGCCCGGCTCGCCGCGCGCCTGACCGGCTGGCGCGTCGACATCCGGTCTGAGACCGAGTTCTCCAAGCAGGAGACCGAGGGCGGCTACGGCGAGGAGGACGCCGAGGACGTCGGCGGCCGCTGCCACGCGATCCTCGCGAACGGGCGCCGCTGCCCGAACGCCGCGCTGCCGAACTCGCGGTACTGCGGCCTCGACACGCACCAGGCGCTCGAGGGCAAGGACACCGACGTCGTCGGACAGACATAAGGTCAGGACCTGTGCGGGGTGCGGCGAGCGCGCCCCGCAGGAACAGTTGCGGCGCTTCGCTACCGTGGAGGGTCGCGTTGTGCCGGATCCCGAGCGTCGCCTCGCAGGGCGCGGGGCCTGGGTACACGAATCACGTCAATGCTTCGACGCCGCGTGCGCCTCGCGCGGCTTCAACCGGGCCTTCCGAGGGTCCGTGACCATCCCCAAGGACACCGTAGACTTCACTCAAACATGGCCAAGAAGCGCGTCCACGAGCTAGCCAAGCAGTACGACATGCCCTCCGCGGAGGTCATGAAGAAGCTGAACGACTATGGCCTCAAGGTCAAGGCGTCGGCGTCTGCCGTGGACGAGGATGAGGCCGAGCGCGCCCTCACCGGCAAGCCGCCGAAGCAGGAGTCCAACGGCAAGGCGGACGCCGAAGGCCCGCGGCAGCCGCAGCAGACCGGCATGGGCTTCGACCGCCCGGCGACCGAGACCGCCCGCCAGCGGCTCGAGGAGCGCCAGCGGCGAGCCCAGGCCGCACAGGCCCGCGCGCAGGAGGCCGCCAAGCCGAAGGACGCCAAGAAGGACGGCGGCAAGCCCCGCAGCGCCGGGCCGGCCGACGGCCAGGCGCCCGACGCCAAGCCTCAGGGCGATGGTCAGGGTGGCGGCGAACGCCGTCAGCGGCCGACGCGCTCGTCGCTCCAGGGTGAGCGCGCCCCCGGCACGACCGGCGGTGTCCGCCGCGTCGTCATCGACTCTCAGGCCGCGCGCCGCGGGCCCGGTGGGCCCGGCGGTCCCGGCGGTCCCGGTGGCGGGCCGGGCGGCCCGATCCGCCGTCCGCCGCGTCGCGGCGGCCGCAGGCGTCGCGGCGCCTACGTGGAGCCGGCCGCGCAGGACGTCGCTTCGCTGAAGGCCGACGTCATCAAGGTCAACTCGGGGTCGACCGTGAAGGACGTCGCCGAGTACCTCGGCGTCGCGATCCCCGAGGTCATCAAGAAGCTCATGAGCCTGGGGGAGATGGCGACCCTCACACAGACGCTGTCCGACGACGCGATCCAGGTCCTTGCCGACGAGTTCGACAAGGAGATCGAGATCGTCCATGCCGCCGACGAGGCGGGCGACGAGCCGGAGTTCGAGGACACCGACGAGGAGCTGCAACCGCGCCCGCCGGTCGTCACGATCATGGGTCACGTCGACCACGGCAAGACATCGCTGCTCGACGCCATCCGCGAGACCGAGGTCGCCGCGGGCGAGGCCGGCGGCATCACCCAGCACATCGGCGCCTACCAGGTCCATCAGAACGACAAGACCGTCACCTTCCTCGACACACCGGGCCACGAGGCGTTCACCGCCATGCGTGCGCGCGGCGCCCAGTCGACCGACATCGCGGTCATCGTGGTCGCCGCCGACGACGGCGTGAAGCCGCAGACGCGCGAGGCGGTCGACCACGCGAAGGCCGCCGACGTGCCGATCCTCGTCGCGGTCAACAAGATCGACAAGGAGGGCGCGCAGCCCGAGCGCGTCCGCCAGGAGATGACCCAGCTCGGCCTCCAGCCCGAGGAGTGGGGCGGCGAGACGATGTTCGTCGATGTCTCCGCCAAGACGCTCGAGAACCTCGGCGACCTGCTCGAGTCGATTCTCCTGCTGGCCGAGATCGAGGAGCTCAAGGCCAACCCCGACGCCGAGGCGTCGGGCGTGGTCATCGAGTCCAAGCTCGACCCGGGCCGCGGTTCGGTCGTGACCGTGCTCGTCCAGCGCGGCACGCTGAAGGTCGGCGACGCGATTGTCGCCGGCGCCCATTGGGGCCGCGTGCGGGCGATGCACGACTACACCGGCAAGCGCGTCAAGGAGGCGGGCCCGTCAGAGCCGGTCGAGGTGCTCGGCTTCGACTCCGTGCCGGAGGCGGGGGAGTACGCCCACGTCGTCGAGAACGACCGCCGCGCCCGTCAGCTGGCCGGCGAGCGCGCGACGCGCCTCAAGCTCGAGCAGCAGGCCCGCCGCGGCGGCCGCAAGGTGTCGCTGGAGACGATCTTCGACCAGTACCGCGCAGCGGAGCTGCAGGAGCTCGCGCTCGTCCTCAAGGCGGACGTGTCCGGCTCGCTGGAGGCGTTCGAGGACGAGATCGCCAAGCTGCCGCAGGCCGACGTGCAGGTCACGGTCGTGCGCTCCGGCGTCGGCGGCATCACCGAGTCCGACGTCAACCTGGCGGCCGCGTCCGACGCGATCGTCCTCGGCTTCAACGTGCGCCCGGTCGGTGAGGCCGCCGCGGTCGCCGACCGCGAGGGCGTCGAGATCCGCACATACTCGGTCATCTACCGCGCCTTCGAGGACCTGCGCGACGCGATGCAGGGCATGCTCGCGCCGGAGGAGGTCGAGGAGACCGTCGGCCAGGTCGAGATCCGGGCGATCTTCAAGGCCTCGCGCGTCGGCACGATCGCCGGCTCGTACGTCACCGAGGGCACCGTCACGCGTGGCGCCAAGGTCCGGCTCGTCCGCGACGGCGCGGTCGTCTACGACGGCCAGATCGCGTCGCTGCGGCGCGGCTCCGACGACGTGCGCGAGGTGGCCGCGGGGTTCGAGTGCGGCATCGTGCTCCAGAACTACGCGGACATCAAGGAAGGCGACCAGCTCGAGGTCTACGAGACCCGGCAGGTCGAGCGCACGCTTTCGTAATCCGTGTCCGAGCCGGCGTTCGTCGTGCTCATGCGTGTGCACCTGCACTTCCCGGAAGTCGGCTCGCTCAAGGGCAAGCGCTCTGAGCTCAACCGCGTCAAGGCCCACCTGCGCGATCGCTGCGGAGCCACCGTCGCGGAGGTCGCCCACCAGGACACCTGGCAGCGCTCGACCCTTGCTGTGGCGCTGACTGGCGGCTCTGAGAGCCGCTGTGTTGAGGCGGCGGACAATGTCGGTCGCTACCTCGACGCTCGCTTCCCGCAGGGCGTGCGGGTCGAGCGGCGGGTCGCGTCATGGAACGACCTGGAGTCACTACGATGACCGGCGACCGGATGCGTCGGGTCGACGAGGCCATGAGGGAGGTCCTCTCGGCGGCGATCACGTCCGAGTTGAAGGATCCACGGGTCGGATTCGTCACGGTGACATCAGTCGATACAGCTCCAGATCTGCGCCAGGCGCGGGTGTACGTGTCCGTCCTCGGCACCGACCCGGTGCGCCGCCGCTCACTCGACGGCCTGCGTTCGGCGCACGGCTACCTGCAGCGACGTGTGGCGGACGAGCTGCACCTCAAGCACACGCCGACGCTCGACTTCGTCTACGACGACACCCTCGACCGCGCGCAGCGGATCGACGAGCTCCTCGAGCGCGAAGCCGAGGACGACTGATGTCCGACAACGGCGCGTCGTCGACGCGCGAGCAGGCCATCGCCACGCTCCGCCAGCACGACAAGTTCCTCCTGACTACGCACGAACGCCCCGACGGCGACGCGGTCGGATCGCTGGCTGCGATGCAGCAGGCGCTGGCCGCGCTCGGCAAGGACGCCGTGGCGTTCCTGACCGCCGACGAGTTCCCGCTCCCGTACGAGTACCGCTTCATCCATCTCGACGGGCTCGTGACCGAGCCGCCGGCGGATCTCTCCGAGCGCGTGATGGTGTTCCTGGACTGCGGCAACATCGACCGTACGCCCGCGGCCGCGCTGCACGGCGAGGGACGCTGCATCCTCAACATCGACCACCACCACGACAACACGCAGTTCGGGACGCTCAACCACGTCGACCCGCACGCGTCGTGCACCGCCGAGATGGTGTGGGACCTGATGAAGGGGCTCGAGGTGGCGCCGACCCAGCCGATCGCCGAGGCGCTGTACGTCGGCGTGGTGACCGACACGGGCCGCTTCATGTACGAGAACACCGGCGCGCGGGCGCACCAGATGGCGGCCGAGCTGATCGAGGGCGGGATCGACGTCCACGCGATCTATCGCCGGCTGTACGAGGGGATCCCGCAGGGCAAGCTCGAGCTGCTGGCGCGCGGCCTGACCAACGTGCAGCGCTTCGACGGCGGCCTGCTGACGGTGACCCACCTGACGCTCGAGGACTACCAGTCCACCGGAGCGGACGAGAGCTACAGCGAGGGCGTCGTCGACCACCTGCGCTCAGTCGAGGGCACCGCGGTGGCGGGGCTGGTGCGGGACCTGCTCAGCAACGGCGAGTCGCCGCTGCGCAAGGTGTCGCTGCGGGCGACCGACGATCGCATCGACGTGTCGAAGATCGCGCGGGCGCAGGGTGGGGGAGGGCATCGCCGCGCGGCCGGCTTCTCGACCGACCTGGACTTCCCCGAGCTCGTGGCGTTCCTGCGCGGAGCGCTCGCCGAGCAGTTGTGACCGACGGGGTACTTCTCGTCGACAAGCCCGCCGGCGTGACCTCCCACGATGTCGTGGCGGCCCAGCGGCGGCGCCTGGGCCGAAAGGTGAAGGTCGGGCACGCGGGCACGCTCGACCCGTTCGCCACCGGCCTGCTGCTCGTGCTCGTGGGGCGGGCCACGCGCGTGCAGCGGTTTCTCATGGCTCTGGACAAACGGTACGAGACCGTCGCGCGGCTCGGCTACGTCTCGACGACGGGCGACCCGGAGGGGGAGATCTCGCCCGGCCGCCCGCCCGCGCTGGACGAGCTGCCCACGGGCGTGCTGCGCCAGCGCCCGCCGGCGTACTCGGCCGTCAAGGTCCGCGGGCAGCGCGCCTACGCGCTCGCACGCCGGGGCGAGAGCGTCGAGCTCGCCGAGCGCGAGGTGCGCGTGTCGCGGTTCGAACTGCTGTGGCGGGAGGAGGATCGGGCGGCGTTCGCGATCGAGTGCTCGTCCGGCACCTACGTGCGGTCGCTGATCGCCGACCTCGGCGACGCGTACTGCCTCGAGCTGCGGCGGACGGGCATCGGGCCGTTCGACGTCGCCGACGCCGACCCGGAGCGGCTCCTGCCGCTCGACGACGCGCTCGCGTTCCTGCCCGCGCTCGATCTCGACCCGGACGAGGCGAAACGGGCCGGTCACGGCGTCGCGGTTCCCGGAGACGCGGAGGGCGTCGTGCGCCTCCGCGACGCCGACGGTCTCATCGCCCTGGCCGAGCCACGTGGGGACGGCACCCTTAAGCCCGTCGTAGGCTTCCGCGGGTAGATGGCCGGACGCACGACCCACACGACCGCCTGGAGGCGTCTCGCGGCGCCGGATCGGCACCCGCTGAATCGGCCCGTGGCTCTGCCACTGTGCCGATCGCGCGGCTACCGCCCGGCATCCACGATCCACGACCATGCGGCCGCTTGGGCCGCGCGCCCGACCATCTGATGGAAGTCACCTGGCTCCCAGATGCGCGACCGCGGTCGCGCAACCTCGCGATCGGCGAGTTCGACGGCGTGCACCTCGGCCACCGTGAGGTGATCCGAGGCGCCGACACGGTGCTCACGTTCGAGCCGCACCCCCGGACCGTCGTGGCTCCCGACTCGGCGCCGAAGCTGCTGACCTCGCTCGCCACGAAGACCGACCTGGTGGCCTCGCTCGGGGTCGACGAGCTGGTCGTGATCCCGTTCGACGGCGACCGGATGGCGCAGACCGCGCAGGAGTTCATCGACCACGAGCTGGTCGAGCGGCTCGGGGCGCAGCGCGTGTCGGTCGGCGAGAACTTCCGCTTCGGCAACCGGGCGCGCGGGGACGCCGACCTCCTGCGCTCCCAGGACGCGTTCGAGACCCGCGTGGTCGAGATGGTCGAGCTCGAGGGCGAGATCATCTCCTCGACGCACATCCGCGGGCTTGTCGCGGCCGGCGATGTCACCACCGCGGAGCGGTTCCTCGGCGCCCCGTTCCACATGCGCGGCATCGTCGCCCATGGCGACAAGCGCGGGCGCACACTCGGCTTCCCGACCGCCAACCTCGTGCCGGACCCGCGTCTGGTCGTCCCCGACCACGGCATCTACGCCTGCCGAGCCGAAGTCGACGGCGAGACGCACATCGCTGCCGTCAACGTCGGCGTGCGCCCGACCTTCAAGACAGGCCGGGGCCTGCTCGTCGAGGCGTTCCTGCTCGACTTCGACGGCGACATCTATGGCCGCGAGCTGCGCCTGGACTTCCTCGAGCGCCTGCGCGGCGAGCGCCGCTTTGACAGCGTCGAGGCGTTGATCGAGCAGATGGGCCAGGACGTCGTCGAGACCCGCCGCGTCGCGGCGTAGACGCACGTACGAGATTGACGTCGCGGGTCCGGGGTACGTAGTCGAGCCAGAAATGCGTGTTGTCGTGGCCCACGGGCGGGCGAGGGAACGGCGGCGCTTCCGCAGGGTGCTGGCCGAGGCGGGCCACGACGTCGCGGAGTGCGACTGCGTCGACGCTGCCCTCGAACGCTGCCTTCAATGGGAGCCGGACGTCGCAGTGGTCGACGAGGCCGCCGGTGAAGGGCTCGTCGAGAAGATCAAGAGCGACCCGACCGGGTTCCGGACGGCGGTGCTGCTCGTCGAACCCGGCGAGCCGGGCGTCGATCGTGCCGAGGCGGCGCTGCAACGCGGCGTGCAGGACATCCTTGTCGAGCCGGTGCACGACGCCGAGCTCGTCACGCGCGTGCAGGCGGCCGGGCGCACCAAGGGCCTGCAGGAGGAGATCGTCGCCCAGGCCAAGCGGCTGGAGGCGCTGCTGTTCGAGGACCCGCTCACCGGACTCTCCAACCGTCGCTTCATCCTCACGCAGCTCGTTGGCATGGTCAGCGGCGCTCGCCGCCACGACCGCCCGCTCACCGTTGCCGTGATCGACATCGACCATTTCAAGCGCATCAACGACAGCAATGGCCACGCCGAGGGCGACCGCGTCCTCGCAGCCGTCGCCCGCTCGATCCGCGAGCACCTGCGCGCCGAGGACCAACTCGGCCGCCTCGGCGGCGAGGAGTTCCTGGCGATCCTGCCCGAGACCGACGCCCGCGCCGCCAACAAGGCGACCGAGCACATGCGCGTGAACGTCGCCGCCAGCGGGGTCACGATCAGCGTCGGCTGGGCGACCTGGGGCGGGGAGGAACCCGACGATTTGCTGCGCAGAGCTGACGACGCGCTGTACGCTGCGAAGGCGCACGGGCGCAATTGCGTCAAGGGCGCTCCTGCTACTCTGCCGAGCCGCAGATGACCGCGATCACGTCTGAAGACAAGCGCGAACTCGTCGAGAAGTTTGGTAAGGGCGAGAACGACACCGGTGCGACCGAGGTCCAGATCGCGCTGCTCACCGCGCGCATCAACCACCTCACCGAACATCTGCGCGAGCACAAGCACGATCACCACTCGCGCCGCGGCCTGCTGATGCTCGTCGGCCGTCGCCGCCGCTTCCTGAACTATCTGCAGAAGAAGGATCTCGAGGGCTACCGCTCGCTGATCCGCGAGCTCGGCCTCCGCCGCTAGCGGCGGTGGTCATCCCCGCGGGTCAACCGGCCCCGGAGTTCACCCTCGCGCGTGCCGGCGGCGGCGAGCCGTTCACCCGCTCCGATCTGCGCGGCCGCACCACCGTCCTCGTCTTCTACCCGTTCGCGTTCTCGCCGGTCTGCACCGACCAGCTGAGCGTCTACAACGAGCTGCTCGACGACTTCAAGACGAAGGGCGCGACGCTGTACGGCGTCTCGTGCGACGCGGTGTGGTCGCAGAAGGCGTTCAAGGAGCAGCTGGGGATCGACATCGAGCAGCTGTCGGACTTCGAGCCCAAGGGCGCGGCCTGCGAGGCATTCGGCGTGCTGCACGAGCGCGGAATGCCCGAACGCGCGCTGGTCGTGATCGGGCCTGATGCCGTGGTGAAATGGAGCTACCAGGCCGCGCAGCTCAGCGAGCTGCCAGGCGCGAACCTGATCTTCGATCAGCTCTGACCGACCTCACCTCCGCCCCGCTGCCGCCGGTCGGCCCCGACGACCATGTGCGCGGGCCCGATGGTGCGCCGCTGGTGATCGTGTACGGCGACTACGAGTGCCCGTTCTGTGCCGCCGCCGAGGTGCAGCTGCGCGAGCGCGAGGTACAGGTCGCGTTCCGGCACTTCCCGATCCGCAGCAGCCACCCCCGCGCCCACGCCGCCGCGCACGCGGCCGAGGCTGCGGCTGAGCAGGGCGCGTTCTGGACGATGCACGACGCGCTGTTCGAGGATCAGGGGCGCCTCGAGGACCCGCATCTGTGGGCGCGTGCCGAGCGGCTCGGCCTCGACGTCGCCCGGTTCGACGCCGACCGGCGCTCGGACCCGATCGCGCAGCGCGTCCGCGAGCAGTTCCGTGGCGGGGTGCGGGCCGGAGTCGTCACCACACCGACGCTTTTCGTCGGTGGCGAGCGATACTCGGGGCGAACCGCAGCGACGATGTGGCCGTACCCCACATGACCGTGCCGAGTGATGCCCAGCTGATGGAACGCCTGCGCGACGACGCGACGGGGGACGCGTTGCGTGCCCTGTACCGCACGTATGCCGGCGAGTTGCTCGGGTTCGCCCTCAACGCGCTGGGCGAGCGCGGGGCCGCCGAGGAGATCGTGCAAGAGGTCTTCACGCGCGCGTGGCGCCACGCCGACCGCTACGACTCGGGGCGGGGCAGCGTGCGGACGTGGCTGTACCAGATCGCCCGGCACGCGATCATCGACATGCGCCGGCGCGCCTCCGCGCGGCCGGCGCTCGCATCGGGGGACCAGCCGCTGCTCGAGGCCTCCAGCAGCCGCGACTCGATCGAGCAGGCGATGCTCGGCTGGCAGGTCGCGGCCGCGCTCGAGCGCCTGACCCCTGAGCACCGGCAGATGATCCGTCTCGCGCACTTCCAGGGCCTGTCGGTCCGGGAGATCGCGGAGAAGTGCGAGCTGCCGATCGGAACTGTGAAGAGTCGGACGTGGTACGCGCTGCGATCGCTGCGGCTCGTCCTCGAAGAGATGGGAGTCGTCCCGTGACCGAGTGCGACGAGCTTCGCCATTCGCTCGGCGCCTACGTGCTCGGTGGGCTCGACGTCGATGACGCCGCCGCCGTGCGCCGGCATCTGCAGGAATGCCCCGAGTGCGCCGCCGAGCGCGACGCCCTCGTCCCGCTCCCCAGCCTGCTGTCGCTGGCCGGCGGAGCGGATGCGGCGGTCAACGAGCCATTGTCACCCGCGTTCGAGGAGCGACTGCTGGACGCGTATGCGCGCGACCATGCCGCAGCTCCGGCGTCGCGCCGGGTCAGCGGTCTGCGCCGGAAGCTGCGCCCGCGGTGGATCGCCATCGGGGCGACGGCGGCCGCCGCCGCGGCTGCCGCCGTGATCGCATTCACCGTGTTCGGAGGCGGCGAGAACGGCGGACGCCAGTACGACGTCGCGTTCCGCAGCCTCGCCGCGCCCGGCGCCGCGGCGCACGCGGACCTGAGCAGCAGCGACTCCGGCACGACGCTGCACCTGTGGGTCAAGGGCCTGCCGAAGGACGACCACGCGGTCTACGAGGTCCTGTGCGACGCGGAGTCGTGGACCGCCAGCGCCGGCACGTTCCGTACCGACAGCCGCGGCAAGGCCGTCGTGGTGCTGACGACCGCGCTGCGCAAGGGCGACTACGACGCGATCCGCATCGTGCGCCGCCAGCACGAGGCCGACGGCCGGCTGGTCCTCCGCGACATCCTCGCCGCGAAGTTGTCCTGAACCTTGCGCGCAGGGCTCCGTACCACCCTGCGAACTGGCAACTGCGAGGGAGAGAGCTTCATGCGACGCACCACTTGGCTTCTCGCGCTCATGCTGGCGGCGGCCGTGCTGGTAGCCGCGGGCTGTGGCGGCGACGACAGCAGCGGCAGCAGCGGCACGTCGAGCGACAGCTCCAGCTCCAGCTCGAGCTCAGGCGCAGGCTCGCTGACCGTGACCGCCGACCCGGGCGGCGCGATCTCGTGGGACAAGAGCTCGCTGAGCGCAAAGGCGGGCAAGGTCACCCTGAAGCTCGTCAACGACTCTCAGACTCAGCACGCGATCGCGGTCGAGGGCAACGGTGTCGACAAGGACAGCAAGACCGTCACCGGCGGAACCGCTGACGTCACGGTCGACCTCAAGCCCGGCACGTACGAGTTCTACTGCCCCGTCCCGGGCCACAAGGCGACAATGCACGGGACGCTCACGGTGTCGTGAGATCGCCCCGCGGCATGTGCTGACCGGATAGCGTCAGCACATGACGCGGGTGGCCATCCTCGGTGGCGGCGTCGCGGGCCTGACAGCGGCTCACGAGCTGGCCGAGCGCGGCTTCGACGTCGTGGTGCTCGAGTCCCGCGACATTCCCGGCGGCAAGGCCCGCAGCCTGCCCGTGCCCGGCTCGGCGACCGGCGGGCGCGCCGATCTGCCGGCCGAGCACGGCTTCCGCTTCTTCCCGGGCTTCTACCAGCACATCCCGGACACGATGCGGCGGATCCCCGCCGGGCCGACGAGCGTGTACGAGCACCTCGTCGGCGCCGAGCGGATCCTGCTCGCGCAGGCCGCTGGACGCAACGAGATCATCGCGCCCGCGCACGCCGCGGAGTCGCTCGACGACCTCGCGGTGCTCAGCAGGTTCCTGCTCGAGGTGATGACCGGGCTCGGCATGACGCCGGCCGACCACGCGTGGCTGATGGACCGTCTGCTGACGCTGCTCACGAGCTGCGACGCACGCCGCTACGAGCAGTGGGAGCTGCAGAGCTGGTGGGTGTACGTGAAGGCCGAGCAGCGCTCGGACGCGTTCAAGAAGTTTCTCGCCGAAGGCCTCACGCGCACGCTCGTCGCGGCCCGCGCGCGCGAGATCAGCGCCCGCACCGGTGGCCTGATCCTCGCCCAGCTGATCTTCGACCTCACGCGTGCCGGCGCCCGCGCCGACCGGGTGCTCAACGCGCCGACCAACGCGGCATGGATCGACCCATGGGTGGCGCACATCCGCAGCCTCGGCGTCGACCTGCGGCTGCAGACTCCGGTGCAGGGGATCACGGTCCGCGACGGACGGATCGCCGGCGTGACGACGCCGGGCGGGACGGTCACCGCCGACTTCTACGTCGCCGCCCTGCCGGTCGAGCGGATGCGGAACCTCGCCGGGCCGCCGCTGCGCGCGCTCGATCCGCGGCTCGCGGCGCTCGACAAGCTCGTCACGCGCTGGATGAACGGCGCGCTGTTCTACCTCGACCACGACGTGCCGCTCGTCAAGGGCCACGCGATCTACATCGACTCCGAGTGGGCCCTGACGTCGATCTCCCAGGCCCAGTTCTGGAAGGGCGTCGTCGACCTCGAGCGCTACGGCGACGGGCGCGTGAAGGGGGTCCTGTCGGTCGACGTCTCCGATTGGACGACGCCCGGCAAGCGGACCGGCAAGGTCGCGATGGAGTGCAGCCGCGAGGAGATCCGCACCGAGGTGTGGGGCCAGCTGACCGATCACCTCAACGACGGCCCGCAGCCGGTGCTCGACGACCGCCACGTGCTCGCCTGGTTCCTGGACCCCTCGATCGAGTTCCCGAACCCGACACAGGCGACCAACCTCGAGCCGTTGCTGATCAACACCGCGGGCTCGTGGGCCTACCGGCCGGACGCCGCGACCGCGATCCCGAACCTCGTGCTCGCCGCCGACTATGTGCGAACGAACACCGACCTCGCGACGATGGAGGGCGCCAACGAGGCGGCGCGCCGTGCGGTGAACGCGATCCTCGCCACCGGCGGGCGGCACGACGTGTGCGACGTGTTCCCGCTGCGCGAGCCGAAGGCGCTGGTGCCGGCGCGCAAGCTCGACGCGCTGCGCTGGAAGCTCTTCCACCGCCCGGCGCGGACGCCGCTGCGCGTGGGCGGCGACGGCGGCGTCGAGCCGCGCAACCTGCTCTCGCGCGCGCTGCTGTCCGCCGGGCGGCTTACGCGCTGACGCGGGTCAGGCCCGCGTCGGCGACGCCCGCTTCGAGCGCTTCGAGGCCGTAGGCCTGGAGCGGCCCGAGCGCGCCGGTGCTCGCAACCGCGCGCTGCGCGGCCCAGGCCACGATCCCGGCGGTCAGCGTGTACGGCTCGGGGCCGGAGAGCTGCACGTCGGCGAGCTGCGTGCCGCCGGCGTCGTACGCCTCGGCGACGACGTGCGAGACGCCGGACCCGGCCTGGGGCGTGCCGCCGAACGATGCGGCGCGGTCGCCCACCGTCTGCAGCACCGACCGCATGCCCGGGACGCGCACGGCCAGCGAGCCCGCCAGGCTCGCCGCCTGCACCGGCCGTGACAGCGGGCCGAACCAGCCGAGGTAGGTGTTGATCTCGCGCAGCTGCGGATACGACGCGGGCAGCGTGAGGTGCTCGGAGCCGCCGAGCGAGACCGCCGGCCGGTCCTTGCCGCGCACGCTGAACGTCCGCGAGCGGTCGCCCATCCGCGTGCGCTCCAGCCGGCCGTCGCGGAACGCATGGCCAGGATTGAGCATGATCCCGACGGACGACTCGCGCGTGCCGGCGCTGCCGGTCATCCCGAACGCGTAGTAGCCGACGTCGACCCGCACCGCGGCCTCGCCGGCCTCCTCGAGCGCGAGCGCGGCGGCGAGAGCGCCGGGGACGTAGTCGTAGCCCATCGCCGTCAGCAGCGCCGCGCCCGCCCGTTCGGCAGGGCCGGCGAACTCGTCGAACACGCGCCGGATGAACGCCGGCTCGCCGGTCGTGTCGATGTAGGTGCCGCGGGCCGCGATCGCCGCGCGCACGGCAGGCTCGCCCCACTTGGCGAACGGGCCGACGGTGCTCACCAGCACGTCGCCGGGCTCGAGCAGCGCGAATACCGAGTTGCGGCGCAGGGCGTCGGCCTGGCGCCACTGCACGCCGAGGCGCTCCGCGAGCTCGCTCAGCGGGCCCTCGGAGCGCGCGGCCAGCACCGGGTCGGCCCCCTGGACGGCGAGCCGCTCGGCGACCAGGCGTCCAGTGAAGCCGGTTGCCCCGAAGATGATGATGCGCCTCGGCACGTGCTTCCTACTACCATGGCAGGCAACAACTACCGAAGCGTCAGAGAAGATGCAGAGGGCCTGCCGAACGAACGGCGGGCGCAGAAAGAGGTACACATGCCAGAAGTGCACCGGGTCTCCGTCGAGGTCGGCGGAACAGAGATCTCGTTCGAGACCGGTTGGATGGCGAAGCAGGCCTCAGGGGCCGTGGTCGTCCGCGCGGGCGACACCGTCGTCCTCAACACCGCCACCGCAGGCAACCTGCGCGATGTCGATTTCCTCCCGCTGACGGTGGATGTCGAGGAGCGGATGTACGCCGCCGGGAAGATCCCCGGCTCATTCTTCAAGCGCGAGGGCCGCGCCGGCGAGAAGGCGACGCTGATCGCGCGCATGATCGACCGTCCGCTGCGGCCGCTCTTCCCGAAGGGCTGGCGTCGTGAGACGCAGCTCGTCGGCATGCCGCTGTCGATCGATCAGGTCCAGCCCTACGACGTGCTCGCCATGAACGGCGCGTCCGCCGCGCTGCAGATCTCCGACATCCCGTTCCCGGCTCCGGTCGGCGCGGTCCGGATCGGCAAGCTCGAGGGCAACTTCGTGATCAACCCGACCGAGGAGCAGCTGCTCGAGTCCGACCTCGACCTCGTCGTGTCGGGCACCGAGGAGGCCATCCTGATGGTCGAGGCGGGCGCCAACGAGGTGCCCGAGGCCGAGATCCTCGACGCGCTCGACATCGCGCACTCGGAGATCAAGAAGCTGTGCGCCGCGCAGCGCGAGCTGGCCGAGAAGGCCGGCAAGGCCAAGATGGAGATCGAGGTGCCGCAGGTCGACGTCGACCTCGCGCGCCAGATCGCCGAGTCGCACGGCGGGCCGCTGGACGCCGCGACCCAGGTCGAGGACAAGCTCGAGCGCCAGGACGCGACGAAGGCCGTCGAGGAGCAGGTGCTGGAGCAGTACTCCGGCGACCCGGCCGCCGAGACGTACGCCGAGTTCCGCCAGAAGGCGCAGCTCGCGTTCGACGCGCTCGAGAAGAAGCTCATCCGCGAGCGCATCGCGGTCCACAAGAAGCGCCCGGACGGCCGCCAGCCGAACGAGATCCGCGCGATCGACATCCAGGTCAAGCCGCTGCCGCGCACGCACGGCTCGGCGCTGTTCACCCGCGGCCAGACGCAGGCCCTCTCGGTCGTCGCCCTCGGCACGACGCGCGAGGAGATGCGCCTGGACAACCTCGGGCTGGAGACGTCCAAGCGCTACTTCCACCACTACAACTTCCCCCCGTTCTCGGTGGGTGAGGCCGGCTTCATGCGCGGTCCCAAGCGCCGTGACATCGGCCATGGCGCGCTCGCCGAGCGCGCGCTGGTCCCGATGATCCCGGACCAGGAGACGTTCCCGTACACGATCCGCGTCGTGTCGGACATCTTCGAATCCAATGGCTCGTCCTCGATGGCCTCGGTCTGCGGCTCGACGCTGTCGCTGATGGACGCCGGCGTGCCGATCAAGTCGCCGGTGGCCGGCATCGCGATGGGTCTGATCAAGGAGGGCGACGACTACGTCGTGCTCTCCGACATCGCGGGCGTGGAGGACCACCTCGGCGACATGGACTTCAAGGTCGCCGGCACCGAGAAGGGCATCACCGCCCTGCAGATGGACATCAAGATCACCGGCGTCACCTTCGACATCCTGCGCGACGCGCTCACGCAGGCCAAGGAAGGCCGGTCGTTCATCCTCGGCAAGATGGCCGACGCGATCGGCGCGCCGCGCGCCGAGCTGTCCGAGTTCGCGCCGCGCATCTCCGCGCTGAAGATCGACCCGGACAAGATCGGCCTGCTGATCGGCAAGGGCGGCGAGACGATCCGCTCGCTGCAGGACGAGTACGAGGCGCAGATCGACGTCGACGACGAGGGCAACGTGCGCGTGTACGCGCAGACCGGCGCCCAGGGCGACGCGCTGGCCGAGCGCATCCGCTCGATGACCAAGGACGTCGAGGTCGGCGACGAGTTCCCGGGCGCGAAGGTCGTCAAGACCACCACGTTCGGCGCGTTCGTCGAGCTCGCCAAGGGCACCGACGGCCTGCTCCACATCTCCAACGTCTCTCCCGGCCAGCGTGTCGGGACGGTCGAGGAGGTCCTCAACAAGGGAGACGAGATCTCGGTCCGCGTGGTCGAGGTCGACCGCGAGCGCGGCCGCATCGGCCTGCGCCTGGCCGAGGACCCGGAGATCGTCGGCAAGTCCAAGGAGGAGCTGGCGACCGTCGGCGGCGGCGGCGGCGGAGACCGCGGCGATCGCGGCGGCGACCGCGGCCGTGGCGGACGTGGCGGCGACCGGCGCAACGGTCGCAGCGGTGGCCGTGACCGTGACCGCGATCGCGGGCCCCGCGCCCCGCGCGGCGATCGCGATCCCGACCGGGGCTAAGGCCCTGCCGGCCCATCGGATAACTCAGCTCAGCTCAGGGCTGCGGGTCGCGACGGAGGCAATGCCCTCCGTCCGGTCCGCGGCCCTTGGCTTCTTCGTGAGCGCCGGCTCGCGCGGGGAGTCGACGGCCGAGGCAGGCCTGTCGCACTTCCTCGAGCACCTGTTGTTCCGCGGCACCGACCGCTACGCGTCGGCGGAGATCGACCAGTTGTTCGACGCGATGGGCGCCGAGCTCAACGCGGGCACGGACAAGGAGAGCACTACGGTGTACGCGCGGATGCTCGACGAGCACCTGCCGCGTGCGTTCGACGTGATCGCCGACATGGTGTGGCGACCGGCGTTCCGCGACATCGACCCCGAGCGCGAGGTCGTGCTCGAGGAGATCGCGATGTACGAGGACGACCCGCAGGACACGGTCTTCGACGTGCTCGGCGAGGCCGTCTTCGGCGGTCATCCGCTGGGGCGGCCGATCATCGGCCGCGCGCCGGTGATCCGGGACACCCCGGTCGACCACATCGCCGCGTTCCATGCCGCGCGCTACGTGCCGGGCTCGGTGGTCATCGCCGCGGCCGGGTCGGTCGACCACGACCAGATCGTGGAGCTGGCCGAGCACACGCTGCGCGACGGCATCGGCATCGGCAGCGCGCCGGGCATTGAGCCCGCGCCCGCCGATCCGGTGCCGACGGTGCGCTTCCAGCGCAAGGACACCGAGCAGTGCCACGTCTGTCTGGGCGCGATCGGCCTCCCGCGCGGTGACGACCGCCGCTTCGCCTCGCGCGTGCTCGACGCGATCTTCGGCGGCCTGTCCTCGTCGCGGCTGTTCCAGGCCGTGCGCGAGGAGCGCGGGCTCGCCTACTCGGTCTACTCGTTCGCCGGCCAGTACGCCGACACCGGCCAGATCGGCCTGTACGTCGGCACGCGGCCGGACAAGGTCGGCGAGGCGATGGGCGTCGTCGCCGAGGAGCTCGCGACATTGCGCGAGCGCGGCGTCACCGACGAGGAGCTCAAGCGCGCGCGCGAGAACGTCAAGGCCCGCGTGGTACTCGCCCTCGAGTCCACCGGGTCGCGCATGAACCGGCTGGGTGCATCGCTGTTGTTCGGCCTGCCCCTGCTCGAGACCGACGAGGTGATGGAGCGGTTCGATGCGGTGACGCTCGACGACCTGCGCGAGCTGACGGACGAGCTGTGGGCGCCCGAGCGGCTGAGCGCCGCCGGCATCGGGCCGGACGAGCAGGCGTTCCGTGACGCCGTCGCCGACGTCTGTCCGGGCCCCGGCGTCACGGCATGATCCGGGTCGCGGTCGCGGGCGCCGCCGGGCGCATGGGCCGCATGGTGTGCGATTCCGTGTCCGGCGCGGACGATCTCTCGCTGACCGGGCAGGCCGATCCGGTCCTCGGCGTGACGGTGGCTGAGGTCCTGGCGGACGCGGACGTCCTGGTCGACTTCACCCGACCCGACACGGCCTTGGACAACGCGCGCGCGGCTTTGGAGGCCGGGGTGCACGTCGTGATCGGCACCTCGGGGTTCGACCTCGAGGCGTTGACGCTCGCCGCCCGCCAATCTCGCGCCAACGCCTTCGTGGCGCCCAACTTCGCGCTGGGGGCGGTGCTGATGATGCGCTTCGCCGTGGAGGCTTCACGGGTGATGGCGCGGGCGGAGATCATCGAGCTCCATCACGAGGGCAAGCTCGACGCGCCGTCCGGCACCGCGGCCCATACGGCCGCGATGATGGAGGGCGACGTGCCGATCCACTCGGTCCGGCTACCGGGGATCGTCGCCGACCAGGAGGTCATCCTCGGCGACGTCGCCCAGACGCTCACGATCCGTCACGCCACGACCGACCGCACGAGCTTCATGCCCGGCGTCCTGCTGGCGATCCGCCGCGTCGCGGATCTGCCCGAGTCCCCGGTCGTCGGGCTCGAGCGTTTGCTGTTCGACGCGTGACGATCGGCGTGACCGACCACGCGGTCGAGCGCTATCTGCAGCGCGTCCGCGGCGCGCTCGACGCCCGGCCCGAGATCACCGGGCGCGTGCGGGCGGCCTGGGACGCTGGGCGCGTCACGCCCGCCGAGCGCGGCACCGTCCACGTGCGCGATCTCGACCGCCGTGATCTCGTGTTCGTATGCGTCTGGGACCGCCCGCGCGACGAGCTCGTGGTCGTGACGCTGTGGGAAGAGGGCTCTGACCCCGCGGTTCCTCGCCGCTTCACGGATGCGTTGCGGCACCGCCGGCGGGGAACTGCGGCTGGGTAGGGCAGCGAGGGTTTGACCGTCGCGGCGGTCCGTGGCGGAAAACCCACCTATACGGTGGTTTATCCGCCAGAGGCGCCCCGGCCGGCCGATCCCGCCTGCCTCAATGCCGCAGTTGAAGTTCGCGCCCTAGTAACGCACCGCGCGGCCGCGGCCGGAGCGCTTGGCCTCGTACAGCGCCTCGTCGGCGCGCGAGAGCACGAGCGACAGCGAGTCGGACGGGGCGGCCGCGCTGGCGGCGCCGATCGAGACGCCGACGTTGGGGGCCTCGTCTTCGCCGGCGAACGCGGCGGTGACCGCGGCCAGGACGGCCGCAGCGGCGTCGTCGCCGCGGGTGGGCGCGCCCGGGACCCAGACGGCGAACTCGTCGCCGCCGAGGCGGCCGGCGACGCCCTGGGCGGCCAGGTGGCGCGCCACCTCGGTGAGCACCAGGTCGCCGGTGGCGTGGCCGTGGTTGTCGTTGACGGCCTTGAAGTGGTCGATGTCGCAGATCAGGACGCTGCCGGGCTCGTGCTCGCCGACGGCACGCCGGACGGTCGCCATCCAGTGGCGGCGGTTGAGCAGGCCGGTGAGGTCGTCGACGCGCGCCTGGCGCTCGAGCTCGGCGACGCGGGCAGCCATCGCCGCGCCGGCCTTGCCGCCGCGGACGGCCTCCAGTGCAAGGTCGTCGAAGTCCTCGTCGCACAGGCCCAGCGCCTCGAGGGCGGGGCCGAGCAGCGCATAGTCGGGCTCGGGGCGCGAGGCGAGGCCGACGATCTCGTCGGCGATGATGATGCAGGCGGCCTCGCGTGAGGCGATCGTGAGGCCGTCGGTGCCGCCGTGGTGGAAGGCAATCGCAGCCTCGACGTTCGCCTCGACCTGCGAGGCGCGGGCGACCAGCGCGCCGGCGGCGGCGTGGTCGACGCCCAGGCGCTCCCGCTCGAGCTGGGCACGCGGGGTGCCGGCCTGGTGCTCGGCGGCGATCGCATCGAGTGCGTCGGCGCCGAATGCGAGCGGCATCACGAGCTTGCCGACGTCATGCAGCAGACCGCCGAGGTGGGCGACGTCGACGGCGGCGCCGGTGCGCTCGGCGATCGCCTGCGAGCAGCCCGCGACGGCGGCCGCGTGCAGATGCAGGTGGCCGATCGAGCGGCCGCCGTTGCCGGGCGCGGCCTGGAAGAAGCGGAACGTGGCGGCCTCGATCGCGAGCTGGGCGATCGACTTGCGACCGACGAGCGTGACGGCGGCGCGGATGCTGCGGGCGCGCAGCGGGCGCGCGCAGGCCGCCGAGTTGGCGTAGCGGAGGAGGTCGGTGGCCAGCCCCTGGTCGGCCTCGAGCGCCGCGACCATGTCGCCGATGCCGGCGTCCTCGCTCTCGGCGATCGCCTGAACGCGGCGCACCGTGGCACTGAGGACGGGCAGCCGACCGAGCTCTTCGACCGCGACGGCGAGCCGATGCTCGGCCGAGGTCTCACTCGGAGCTGCCGTAGATGTCATGTCTGGAACCATGAGGCTTTGGTTTCAGCATCGACCGACGTGGGGCCGGTCTTGAGGGAAATTTCCGGCGGGCGTGCCAGACTTGGGGCCATGCGTCCCTACGAAGGCCTGCTCACGGCCATGGTCACCCCGTTCAAGGCGGACGGCGGCGTGAACGAGGGGGCGGCGGTCGCGCTCGGCGGCCACCTGCTCTCCAACGGCTCGAACGGGCTCGTCGTATGCGGCACCACCGGGGAATCGCCGACGCTCAGCGACGACGAGATGGTCGCGCTCGTGACCGCGATGGTCGAGGAGCTGGGCGGCGAGGGGACGGTCGTCGCCGGCGCGGGCTCCAACAACACGCACCACGCCGCCCACCTCGCGGAGCGGATGGCCCAAGCGGGCGCCCAGGCGCTCCTGTCGGTGACCGGCTACTACAACCGGCCGAACCGCCGCGGCATCATCCGGCACTACGAGGAGGTCGCGCGCGCGGCCTCCGGGACGCCGGTGATCATCTACAACATCCCGAGCCGCACGACCATCAACATCGACCGCGAGCTGCTGGCCGAGCTCGGCCAGATCGACGGGATCGAGGCGGTCAAGCAGTCGCACACGCCCGACCTCGGCCCGATCGACGGGCTGACGGTCCTCACGGGGAACGACCAGGACCTCGCGCGCGCGCTCGACCTCGGGTGCGCCGGCGGCATCTGCGTCTCCAGTCACATCGTCGGCAACGAGATGCGGCGGATGTTCGATGAGCCCGACCAGCGGGCGGACATCGACGCCTCGCTCCGCGATCTGTTCGACGCGATGTTCTGCACCACGAGCCCGACGCCGGTCAAGACCGCGCTGAGCCTGTTGGGGCACGACGTCGGCGGCCTCCGGCTCCCGATGGTCGAGGCCGACGAGAGCGAGCTCGCGGTGATCCGCGAAGCGCTGGAGCGGCACAAGCTGTTCACCAGCCCCCACCACCCGCCCACGGCTCGACCCGTTCACGCCGCGTGAGCGGCTTGCTGCGGGTCCTCCCGCTGGGCGGCGTAGGCGAGATCGGGAAGAACCTCACGGTCGTCGAGTACGAGGACCGTCTCGTCGTCGTCGACTGCGGCCTCCGGTTCCCGACCGCCGAGATGATGGGCATCGACCTCGTCCTGCCCGACTTCACGTACCTGCGCGAGCGTGTGGACGACATCGAGGCGATCGTCATCACGCACGGGCACGAGGACCATCTCGGGGCGCTCCCGTGGGTGCTACGCGAGCTCGGGCAGGACAGCGTGCCGGTCGTCTATGGCGGCCAGCTGACCGTCGCGATGGCGCGCTCCAAGCTCGACGAGCACAAGCTCCGCGAAGTCAACCTCGACGTGCTGCCGATCGGCCAGGTCGCGGACGCCGGGCCGTTCACGATCGAGCTCGTGCACCTCACGCACTCGATCCCGGACGCCGCGGGCGTCGCGCTCACGACCGAGCTCGGCACGATCCTCTTCACCGGCGACTACAAGTTCGACCAGACGCCGGTCGGCGGAGCGCCGGCCGATATGGCGCGGCTCGCCGAGCTCGGCCGCGAGGGGCTGCTGCTGCTGTGCGGCGACTCCACGAACGCCGACCGCGAGGGGATCTCGACCAGCGAGTCGGTCGTCGGCCCTCAGCTCGAGCGGTTGTTCTCGCACTGCCCGGGCCGGATCGTCGTGACCTGCTTCGCGTCCAACATCCACCGCGTCCAGCAGGTCGTCGACGCGGCGGCCGCCCACGACCGCAAGGTCGCGCTCGTCGGCCGCTCGATGCGCAAGAACGTCAACATCGGCCGCTCACTCGGGCACATCGACATTCCCGAGGGGCAGCTGATCGCACCGCGCGAGCTCGAGCAATGGGCCGACGACCGGCTCGTGATCATCTCGACCGGCTCACAGGGCGAGCCGCTGTCCGCGCTGCGGCGGATGGCGTATCGCGACCATCCCGCGGTCGAGCTCAAGTCGGGCGACACCGTCGTGTTCTCGGCGACGCCGATCCCCGGCAACGAGCGCGCGGTCAACGAGACGATCGACCGGCTGTACCACGTCGGCTGCGATGTCGTGACCGCCCGCGACGCGCCGATCCACGCCTCCGGCCACGGCTACGCGGAGGAGGTGAAGATGATGCTCAACCTCACGCACCCGCGCTACGTCATGCCGGTGCACGGCGACTTCAAGCGGATGCTGCTCCACTCGCAGCTCGCCGAAGCGGTCGGCGTCCCGCCCGAGAACATCTTCCGCACCGAGAACGGCACGCCGCTGGAGATCGACGAGAGCGGCGCGCGGCTCGGCGACAAGAAGCCCGCCGGGCTCGTGTTCGTCGACGGCGTGGACATCGGCGACGTGGCCGACGTCGCCCTGCGCGACCGCCGCATGCTGTCGGCGGACGGCATCTTCATCATCGTCGCGACCGTGTCCGAGCAGGACGGGTCGTCGGTCGTCCCGCCCGAGGTGCTCGCGCGCGGGGTGCCGTTTCTCGACGAGAACGGTCAGATCATCGTCGAGCTGCGCGAGGCGATCGAGGACTCCCTCGACCGGGCGGCCGAGCAGCGAATCACCGAGATCGACGTGCTCGAGTCATTTCTCCACGACGACATCGCGGCGTTCATCTATGAGCGCCTGAAGCGACGCCCGATGGTGCTGCCCGTCGTCGTGGAGGTCTGAAGGATCTGGCGGCCTAGCGGCCGAAGCTTGAGGCGATGCCCTGCTCGGTGTCGGCGTAGTTGGTGCCGGCCTGCTGGGGGAGCTGGCTGATGCCGTGCAGTGCTTCCTGGATCCCGCGGCTGGAGCGCTGCCACTCGGCCCACAGCTCCTGGAAGCGGGCCTGGGCGACGCCCTGCCATTCGCTCTGCAGTGGCGCAACCTGGCTGGCGAGCTGGGACAGGATCGACTCGATGTTGGCGGCGCCCGCATTCAGCTGGCTACCGGTGGAATGCAGCTGCTCGGGGGTTACAGCAATGTTGGGCATCCGGGGTTGCCTCCCTTGGCTCCGTGATGGACGTCGCAATCACGGGTACCCGACAGAGAGCCGACAAACACCGCAGGCGTGAAGGAACCGCCTCGGTGGTATCCGTGGAGACAAGTGACAGCACCGGACGCGCTGACCTTCCATAGACCGCCTCGCGAGTATCCGCCGGCCGTGCCGACGGAGAAACTGCGGATCGCTGCGCCGCCCACGCAGCCGGCTCCCACATACCTCGATCATCCAGACGCTGTTCCCGGTGGTCGGCGGCCTCGGCATGGTCGGGTACGCGTTCGTGTACCGCAACCCCACGTTCCTCTACGTGGCGGGCGGAATGCTGACGCTGATGCTGCTGTTCTCGGTCGGGATGCGCTGGTCGCAGAAGCGCGGCGTGCGCAAACGGGCGGCGGAGGAGGCGCGCCGCTACGCGAAGTACCTGCGCGAGCGCCAGGGTGAGCTGGCGGAGGCGGGCGAGCTCCAGCGTGGCGCGCTGCATCGCCTGTACCCGGAGCCGGCCCGGCTGTGGACGCTGCTGGTCAAGCGCCAGAACGTCTGGGAGCGCCGCCCCGACCATCGCGACTTCCTGCATGTGCGCGTCGGGACCGGCAACGTGCCGCTCGATCGCGAAGTCGAGCTCGACCTCGGCATGAACCCGCTCGCCGAGTACCAGCCGCAGTCGCTGCAGGAGGCGCGCAAGCTGGTCGACCGCCGCGCGACGCTGCGCGGCGAGGCGGTCGTCGTCGGGCTCCACGACATCGGCGTGCTCGCCGTCACCGGCGACCGCAGCCGGGCGCGCGTGGGCAAGGACGCTGATGCTCCAGCTCGCCGCCTGGCGCGCGCCGCACGACGTGCGGGTGCTGACCGCCTTCGACGGCGCCGACAGCGAGCCGTGGGAGTGGGGGAAGTGGCTGCCGCACCAGCGGGTCGACCCGAACATCCCCGGCAGCTTCCTGATCGCTCGCTCGGCGTCGGACTTCGAGGCGCTGATCGAGCCCGCGCAGCGCCCGCGGCTGGAGCAGCTGCGCCGCCTCGCCGAGGCCGACGTCCGCGGCCGCGACGTGCCGCTGGTGGTGCCCGAGCTGGTCGTGATCCTCGACGGCTCGCCCCGACCATCCGGTCAACGAGGTCGCGGCGTTCCGCGAGCTGCTGACGCGCGCCCGGCAGCTCAAGACCGTCCTGATCCTGCTCACCGACGAGCGCGACCGCGAGCCCTCGCACATCGACGCGCGGCTGACCGTTCCCGAGCGCGGGCCCGGCACGTGCGAGCTGTGGGGCCAGGACGCGCCGACGATCCCCGAGGTCTTCCTGGACTCCGCCGATCTCGGCACCAGCGAGGCGATGGCGCGCACGCTGACGCCTTTGAAGCTCGCCGAGGGCGGCGACGGGGAGCGCGGGCTCGGCACCGCGGTCCGGCTGAGCGAGCTCCCTGGCGGCCTGGAGCGACAATGGGATTCCCTCCCGCCCGGCCGGCGCCGCGCGGACAGCCTGCGCGTGCCGATCGGCCGCTCCGCCGACGGCGACGTGCTGGAGCTTGATCTCAAGCAGGCGGCCGAGGGCGGGATGGGCCCGCACGGCGTCCTCGTGGGCGCCACCGGGTCGGGCAAGAGCGAGCTGCTGCGCTCCCTGGTGGGCGGCCTGGCGGCGCGGCACGCGCCCGAGGAGCTCGCGTTCGTGCTCGTCGACTACAAGGGCGGCGCGGCGTTCGCCGAGCTGTCGCGGCTCCCGCACGTCGCGGGCCTGATCACGAACCTGCAGCGCGACCTGTCGCTCGTCGACCGCATGCACTCGGCGCTGATCGGCGAGCAGGAGCGCCGCCAGACGATGCTGCGCGAGGCGGGCAACCTCGACGACATCGTCGCCTACCAGGCGCGCCGCGACGCCGATCCGTCGATCCCGCCGATGCCCGACCTCCTCGTGATCGTCGACGAGTTCGCCGAGCTGCTGGCCGCGCGGCCCGAGTTCATCGACCTGTTCGTTGGCCTGGGGCGGGTGGGCCGGTCGCTGGGCATCCACCTGCTGCTGTCCTCGCAGCGGCTCGACGAAGGGCGCCTGCGCGGGCTCGAGAGCCATCTGCGCTACCGGCTGTGCCTGCGGACCTACTCCGCGACCGAGTCCAAGCTCGTGCTCGGCACGCCGGACGCCTACCTGCTGCCGTCGCTGCCCGGCCTCGGCTACCTCAAGGTGGACACCGAGATCTACGTGCAGTTCCGTGCCGCGCTGGCGTCCGGCCCGCACACCCCGGCCGTGATGCGCGTGGAGCCCGGTGCCCCGGTGCGCGTGTTCGACGCGAGCGAGGATCTCCCGTCGCTGCCCGCGCTCCCCGCTGAGTCGCTGCCGGACGGGCCGAGCGAGCTGCAGGTGCTGGTCGAGCGCCTGACCGGCGACCGGCCGCCCGTCCATCAGGTGTGGGTGGCGCCGCTCGATCCCGCCGAGCCGCTCGACGCCGTGCTCACGGACCCGCCGTGGTGGCGCGGCCGCGAGCGTGCCGAGGGCCTGCGCGCTGTCGTGGGCCGGCTCGACCGCCCGGCCGAGCAGCGCACCGAGCCGTTCGCGATCGACCTCGCGGGCTCGGGCGGCCACCTTGCCGTGGTCGGCTCGCCGCGCACCGGCAAGAGCACCGTTCTGCGGACTCTGGCCGCAGCGCTGATCTGGCGCCACACGCCGGCGCAGGTGCAGATCTACGGGATCGACCTCGGCGGCGGGCTCTTGAACGCGCTGAGCGGCGGTCCGCACGTCGGCGGCGTCGCGGGCAAGCTCGAGCGCGAGGCCGTCACGCGCGTGGTGCGGCAGCTGCGGACCGAGGTCGAGGACCGCGAACAGGCGTTCCGCGAGGCCGGCCACGAGTCGATGACCGCCGCCCGCAACGCGCGCACGTTCCCGGACATCTTCCTGCTGATCGACGGCTGGGAGGCGTTCAAGCGCGAGTTCGAGGGGCTGGACCGCGAGGTCGAGGAGCTCGCCGCGACCGGCCTCAGCTTAGGCGTCCACGTCGTCGTCGCCGCCAACCGCTGGGCCGAGATCCGGCCCGCGCTGCTCGACAACCTCGGCACTCGGCACGAGCTCAAGCTGCACGACGCGATCGACTCGCTGGTCTCGCGCCAGGCGGCGGCGTCGCTGCCGGCCGAGGTCCCGGGGCCGCGGCCTGACGACCGAAGGGCTCCACTTCCAGGTCGCGCTGCCGCGGGTCGACGGCGTGGCTTCCGACGAGGGTGCGGCGTTCGCGTTCGGCGAGCTCCTGGGGGAGGCCGCCGAGCACTGGACCGGGCCGGCCGCGGCGCCGATCCGCCTGCTGCCACGCGAGCTCGACGCCCGTCAGGTGCCGCCGCCGTCGCCGCGCGAGGGCGTCGCGATCGGGGTCGAGGAGCGAGGCCTCGACCCCGTATGGGCGCGCTTCGCCGGCCCCGACCCGCACTTCCTCGTGTTCGGCGACAGCCAGAGCGGCAAGTCGTCGCTGCTGCGCGGCATGGGGCACGGGCTGATCGCGTCGCACTCGCCTGAGGAACTGCAGCTCGTGGTGGTCGACGTGCGGCGCTCGCTGATCGACCTCGCGCACGACGGGCACGTGATGTCCTATGCGGCGTCGCCGCCCGCCGCCCAGCAGGCGGCCGAGCGCCTGCGCGCGATCTGCGGGGAGCGGATGGCGCCGGCCGATGCGTCGCCGCTCGCTGCGCCGTCGTGGAGCGGGCCGCGCTACGTGGTCCTGTTCGACGACTACGACCTCGTCGCCGGGCCGACCGGCGGTCCGTTGGCGCCACTGCTCGACGTGCTTGCCGTCGGCGGCGACGTCGGCCTCCACGTCGTGCTCACGCGCCGCGTCGGCGGCAGCGCGCGTGGCGCCTACGAGGCGGTCTTCGGCCGGTTGCGCGAGCTCGGGTCGCCCGGCGTCCTGCTCAGCGGCGACCCGGGAGAAGGGCCGCTGCTGGGCGGAGCGAAGGCCCAGCCCCAGCCCGCCGGCCGTGGCCTGCTCGTCCGGCGCGGGGAACGCCCAGTCTTGATCCAGACCGTCTTTTCACCGCCGACGCCGGTTGAAGCGTCGGGTGGGTGGGCTCAATCAGCGGGAGAACATTGATGAACACGTGTGCTGTCACGATCGCCGGCCCAGACCGGCGGGTGGACCTGGTCGTCTCGACCGAGACGCCGATCGCCGAGCTGATCCCCACGTTCGTGGAGCTCAGCATGGACGAGGCGCCGGTTGAGAACGGCCGCGCTCCCGTGTGGACGGTGGCGCCGCCCGGACAGCAGCCGCTCCCGCTGGACCGGACGCTCGCCCAGTGCGGGATCGCCGACGGCGCCGTGCTTTCGCTGACCGAGCTGCGCTCGCGGGCGATGGCGCCGCCGAAGCCGGCTGAGGTCGACCGCAAGCCGATCGAGCCGTCGCGTCGCGGCTCGCCGCGCGAGCGGACGCTGGCCGCGCTGCCGCAGGAGCTCTCGCAGGGCGAGCGTTTCTCCGCCGCCGTGAAGGCCTTCTTCGGCTACGAAGAGGAGCCGCCGATCGACGAGTCCTCCGAGCCGTCGACCCAGAGCAAGCGCGAGGTGCTCACCAAGCCCGAGCACCGGTCGGCGGGCGAGCGCTGGCGCGCGAGCTGGCGCGAGACCGACTACGAGGCGCGACTGGACCGCGGTATCGCGTCGCCGCGGCTGACGCGCTGCGCGACCATCGCGGTCGTCTCGCCGAAGGGCGGGGTGGGGAAGACCACCACGACGGTGCTCCTCGGGTCGCTGCTGGCGCGGGTGCGGCGCGATCGCATCGTGGCCGTCGACACCAATCCCGACTTCGGTTCGCTGGGCCGGACGTTGACTCCCGACCACCAGGTGTTCGTCGACGACCTCGGCGACATCCTCGAGCAGCCCGACCTGTCGGTCACCGCTTTGGACCGGCAGCTGGGGCGTGCGTTCGAGGGTCTGATGGTGCTGCCCGCGCCGACCGATCCGACGCGCATGGCCCAGCTCAACGAGGAGTCCTACCGGCGCGTGATCTCGCGGCTGCAGTCGATGGTCGGCGTGCTGGTGCTCGATTGCGGCACCGGGCTCCAGGAGCCGGCCGCCCGCGCCGCCCAGGCTGCGGCGGACCAGATCGTGCTGCTGTCAGACGCCCATCCGGCGACCGCATCGCTGGTGGCCGAGGCCGCCGAGCTGCTGCGCACCGTCGGCCCGCCGCTGACGCTGGTGGTCAACAAGATGCCGCGCAAGCGCGACACCCGGCTCGACCTGAGCGGCCTGGAGAGCCTCGTGCCCGACGCGCACGGCCTCGTCACGCTGGACGAGGACCTGCGGACGGCCACCAAGGTCGCGTCCGGGGACTACTCGTGGGACGACGCGCCGGCGCAGTGGCGGCGGGCGATCCGCGAGCTCGCCGTGTCTCTCCAGTCCGACTGGCCGGCCCTGGGCATCACGACCGGCTAGCGCGCGCCGTCTCGAGGTACGCCAGGTCCTCGGGATCAGCGAAGCCGCGGGAGGCGCGCTGCGGGCCCTCCTGCTCGTACATGCGCTTGAGTGAGGCGGCGATGCCCGGGTCGCCGCCCGTGAACATCTGGATCAGCTCGCCGGAGCGGGTCACGAGCGCTTGGACCGCAGGGTCGGAGGGGTCAGTGCCGTTGGTGCGGTGCTCTCGCACCTGCGCATAGAGGTCCTTCCACTCTTCCTCGACTCGTTTGATCTCGGCGTCGCCCAGGTTGCGGCGGCGGTCCTCCAGCTGCTGGAGCTGCTCCGGCGTGTAGTAGTTCTCGAACATCGACATCGCCTCCAGGGCCTCGCGGATCGCTTCTGCGCTGCTGTCGCCGGCCTGGAGGGCCGTCAGGAGCCGCGTCAGCCGGGTTTTCAGGGCATCGAGCGCCTCGGCCTGACGCTCGACCCTCGCGAGGTGATTGCGGACCGTCTCGGCCAGCCCGTCCTCGCCGTCGAGCAGCACGCCGATCGCGTCGAGGGGCAGCCCGAGGTTGCGCAGAGCGAGCAGCCGGTAGAGCCGTTCCACGTCGCGTGCGCCGTACAGGCGGTGTCCAGCGCTCGTCCGCTCGGACGGCGTCAGCAGCCCGAGCTTGTCGTAGTGGTGCAGGGTGCGAACGGTCACGCCCGCCACGTTCGCCAGCTCGCCGATCCGATATCGCTCCGCGGTCATCTCCACGCCGAGAACGCTAGACCCTCACGTTACGTGAGGTTCAAGCGTTCTGGCGCGTTGCCGCTATACCGGGCGGACGATCGTCGCCGCCCGGGGAGGCCGCGCTCGCCTGGAACGCGGGCGCTGAGGAGAAGGCGTCGGGCAGCGGCATGTCGCCTGGGCCTTGCGCATCGGCGCGCGCATGAGGCCGGACCTCGACGACACGGATCCGCGAGCGCAACAGGAAGCCGGCGAACACGAGCACGAGCACCCCCGCACCGGCGACGGCGTACGCGGTGCGCGGCGAACCGATCGCGACGAGCACGCCGCCAAGCAGATAACCAACGCCCGGCATCGCCGCACCGAGCGACTCGAGGAGTCCCACGATCCGCGCCTGATAGTCGGCCGGCGTGTGCTCCTGGAGCGCGGTCACCACGGAGATCCACTGGATCCCATTCCCGGCCCCGCCGACGATCGAGACCAGACACGCGAGCAACAGCGTCTCCGCCTTCGCCATTCCGAGATACGCGACCCCGATTGCGGCCGTCGAGACGAGTATGAGCAGCAGCGTCGACTGCCGTCTGACGACGAGGTAGATGAGGCTTCCGACCACGATCCCCGCGCCCCAGGACGCCATCAGGATGCCGAACCCTGCGCTCGTCGTGCCCAGGCTCTCCTTGGCATAGATCACTTCGATGGGGATGACCAGGGTGAACAGGATCAGCGCAATCGCCTCTCCGATCAGCAGCGTCCGCGCGAGTGCATTCGTACGGGCGAAATTCATCCCCGCGGCGAACCGCTCACGGAACCGCTCGCGCTCGACCAGCGCTGTCGGAAGGCCGCGCGTCGACGCCATCAGGATCGCGATCGCGAGGAATGACGCCGCGTCGACCAGCAACGCCGTCGACACACCGAGCTCCGCGATGAGGAGACCGCCGAGAGCTGAGCCGCCCACGGTGGCCAACGCGAACCCGATGTTCATCAGCGCGTTGCCTTCCTTGAGCAGCCCCGAAGGCTGCAGGACGCCGGCGACCGCACCGCGGGTCAGTGACCGCGCCGTCAGCGCGATCGCGCCGTCGACCAACCCGAGGAAGAGGACGAGCGCGAGGACGAAGTTGTCGTGCGCGAGCAACGCCAGCGCCCCGAACACCAGCGCCTCGACGACATAAAGCGCCGGAAGGATGCGGCGCAGCGTCATCTGGTCGAACGCTGCCGTCAGGGCCGGCGCTACTAGGGCGGGCAGGAACTTGGCAGCGAAGAAGAACGCCGCAGTAGGCGCGACGGCCTTCGTCTGGTCGTAGACGAGGACGGCAAGGGCAACGATGCCCACGCTGTCGCCGAGCTCGTTGAGCGTGTACGACGAGAGGAGCCGGCCAAACGGTTTGACCGACATCGGTGCTAGGCGCCCCGCCACGCCATGCATCGTAGTGCTCCAGCGAAAAGACGCCAGTCCGGACGAATGTCCAATGCCTGAACGCTCAAGCCGCATTAAGTCGCATTGAGGGCGTGCCGATTACCGGAGAGTCGTGTCCGATCGCAAGGGGCTCATCCCAGCCGCTCAAGCGGCCCTGCTCAGTGGGGCGCTATTCACCGCTGTACTTACCTCGCGGGCTGAGGACTGGCGGCCGCTCTTGCTCGTCGTCGTACTTCTGGCTCTCGCGGTAGCGAGTGACGTGATGATCGTCGAAGTGCGGGGACTCACCGTCTCGGGTGCGTTCTTCTCAGTCGTGCTCGCCATGGTCCTTCTTGGGCCGGCCCCGGCGGCCGCGATCGGGCTTACAACGACCCTCGCCTATGCGGCGATCTCGCGGCCGCCCTTCACCAAGGTCTTCAACGACGCGGCGGTCTGGGCAACATTCCCCGTGGTCGGCGGTGTCGTGGCGGACGTGCTGGCGGTCGATGCCGCACACAACGCCATAGGTTTCTTCGCGGTCGTCGCGCTCGTGTACATGGCGACCAACGTCTTGAACTTCGTGCTGATCGCGGCGTACTCGCGCGCGGCTCACGGCTTCTCGATCAAGACGGGTGCTGTGCCGCTCTTTGTGACGATGCTCCCATCGGAGATTGCGACCGCCCTGCTCACGGCAGCCGTCGCTTACGGCTACGTGCGGCTCGGTATCGGCGCGGTGGCCCTCGCCGCCCTCGTGCTCGGCGTGTTCCAGTACCTCATCTGGGCGAGGGTTCAGGCGTACGATCGCGGCGAGGAACTCGCGAAGCGCACCAGGGAGCTCGCCTCGCTTCAGGTCGGACTGCTCAGCACTGTGATGCAGACCCTGTCGATGCGCGATGCGATGACCGCTCGGCACTCAGCGGCGGTGGCGCGTTACGCGCGGGAGGTCGCACGCTTGATGGGCATCTCCGAGCGCGAGCAAGACCTCATTCACACGGCGGCCCTGCTGCATGACATCGGCAAGTTCATATTCCCGGACTCGATTCTCCTCGCGGATCGCAAGCTGACTGATGAGGAGTGGGAGACAGTCAAGCTCCATCCGGAACAGGGCGCCAAGCTCGTCCGTCGGATCGAAGGCTATGGCCCTGTCGCCGACATCATCATCAGCCACCACGAGCGCGTCGACGGCAAGGGGTACCCGCACGGGATCGCCGGCGATGAAATTCCGCTTGGCTCGAGAATCATCTCGGTGGCCGATACGTACGACGTAATGACCTCTCGCGACTCGTACCGGAGGCCAGTCAGCTCCGAGGCCGCGATCGTCGAGCTGCGCCGCGTCTCAGGCAGCCAGCTCGATCCCGAGGTCGTTGAGCACTTTGTTGAGATGGTCCAGTCCGGTCGAGTTGCGTTCCGCCACGCGGACGAGGCGGACTTCGAGCTCGAGCTGGCGTTCGACCGCCGGGTCGCCGACTACGCCCGTCCTCGCGTCGCAGCGGCCTAGACACACGTTCGATTCAGCCTGGCCTGCAAATGGCCGATTTGCTGTTTAACGAGAACGAGCGCCTAACGGCGCTCGTCTCAGAAGTTCATGTGCGTGCGAACTAGCTACGCCAACCCATTGTGACCCGCCTTTCCCCTCTCCGCTAGCGGCGGCCACCGCTCACGGAGTTGTGTTCGCTTCCTTGGACGCTCAGCAACTTAGGGCGGGTACGTCCAGGGCGTAATAGAACATACGTCCAACGAATGGCCCCGCGGGTTTACCCCACGGGGCCATTTGGCTTTCTAGAGCCAAGGAAGGGATACCCGCGAGCGGGTCCCGCCGTCCAAACGAGTGTCCAGATCGAACTGGCCACCAGCGGTTTCCACGCGTTGTCTGACCATCGCCAGACCCAGATGACCCGCCCTGACGGCCCGGCCGGCGACCGCCGCGTCGATACCGACGCCGTCGTCGTTGACCTCAAGGACGAGGTCGTCGCCCTCAGCGTGGACGAGAACGTCGATGGCGGTCGGGTCGGCGTGCTTGACGGCGTTGACGACCAGCTCCTGAGCAACCGGGAGCACCAGACTCTCGGCGAGAGCTTGGTCGTCGAGCTCGCTCCGGATCGAGAGCCGGACGTTCCTCGCGATGGGAAACGGCTCGATCGCCGCTCGCAGCGATCGTTCGAAGCCGAGCTCGCGCATGGTTGCCGGATGGAACGCCGAGATCAGAGAGCGAGTCTCTGCGATCGCCTTGTCGAGCCGCTCCGTCAGCTCGGCGGCTGTCACGGGCTCTGTGTCGGCGGTGTCCTGGCGGATGGCGATGAATCGCTGCATCGGCCCGTCATGCAGGCTCTCGGCGAGCCGCGCCCGCCCGCGCTCCTCGGTTTTGAGCATCTCCGAAAGCAGCCGCTCGCGGTCCGATGCGAGCCGGGCGACCTCTGCGGCACGCTCGTCCGATTCCTGTCGCAGCGCGACGAGGTCGTCACCGCTATGGAGCGCGTCCGCGAACGTGCGCCTGAGCGGGATCGTCACGGCAAGCAGCAGCACGAGCGCGGCGACGGCTGCGAGCCCGGCCTGCCCCCAAACCAGCACAGCGACGGCAGCCAAGACACCACTCGCCATCTCGACAGGAAGGAACGGCAGACCACTCTCGCGGAAGATGCTTGACCTGCTCCCCGGCTCAAGGTTGGCGTGGATGGCCGCGAGGATCACGATATTCAGCGTCGCGAGGATCGCGTACAGCGGGATGACGGCGACCGCATAGGCCACGTCTTCGCGCTCGAGCCCCGTCGCCGCCCGCAGCTCGCCGAACATCACGCCACCGACGAGGCCCAGGAGCGAGAAGACCGCGACGTTGGTCCATACGGCGGCCGCCGGGATCCGATGGATCTTTCCTTCCACAGTCGAAGCGACAAGCGCACCGGCGACGGCTGGACCTGGCCCGAGCAGGGCCATGATCGTTGCCTGGACCGTGAGGCCGGCCGAGATGCGGATCCGGCGGGTCTCAATGGTCGCCATATCCGCGACGACGAACCCCGCGCAAAGCACGAGCACGAGAGACAAAGGCTGCCACTCGGCCGCGTCGGAGACGACCGCGGTCACGGCGATCACGCAGAAGATGACGACAACGCGTACCGCAATCGTGCGCGACGTCGCTAGCGATCGCAGCGGGGGAGATGCCGCAGCTGTTGCCCCGGTCGACATCACGCGGGAAGAATCACGCGGGACCCGGTCCCGCCGTCAGGTCGAGTGGCGATCTCGAGCGTGCCGCCGGCGTCCTCGACACGGCGGCGGACCATTGCGAGTCCCACGTGGCCTGCCTGGACGGCACGTCCTGCCACGGCAGTGTCGATGCCGACGCCGTCGTCGTTGATCTCGAGGGTCACCGAGCCATCGGATTCGGTGACACGGACGTCGATGGCGGTCGGGCTGGTGTGTTTCACAGCATTGACCGTCAGCTCCTGGGGTACGGGCAGCAGCAATGATCCGGCCAGCGCCCGATCATCAACATCCGTTTCGATCGAAAGACGAATCGTGCGCGCTGCCGGGAAGGGGGCGACAGGGGCGCGAACAGATGCTGCGAAGCCAAGCTCGGCCACCGTGGGAGGGTGGAACGCCGAGATGATCGCCCGTGTCTCAGCGATCGCCTCGTCCAGGTGCGCTGCGAGACGTCCCTGCGGGGCCGGGTCGGGCTCTGCTGCGTCCTGGCGAAGTGCCACCAGGCGCTGCATCGGGCCGTCGTGGAGTGAAACTGCCAGCCGGCCGCTCTCGCGTTCTTCGGCCTCGAGGAATTCGCTTAGGAGCCGGTCACGGTCGGATGCCAGGCGTGCCACCTCTACGGCTCGCTCGTCGGAGACCTGTCGCAGCTCGACGAGATCGTCGCTGCGCTTCAGCGCGTCGGCCACGGTCCGCGCGAGCGGGATCACGACCGCCAGGACCATGACGAGCGCCGCTGCTGTGGCAAGCCCTGCACGAGCCCCGACGAAGACCGCGACCGCGGCCATGACAGCGTTGACGACCTCGAGCGGCAGCGACGCTGGGACCGCTTCGCGGATCGCGCGCAGTCGTGTCCCCGGCGCCAAGTCGGGATGGGCGCCGACCACGAGGACAAGGTTGAGTGCGGAGAGCATGGCGTAGACCGGCAGTACGAGAACTGCGTAAGCGGTGTCAGTGCGATCAAGCCCGAAGGACCGCGAGAGGCCCTCGAACAGCAGCCCGCCGACGAGGCCGACGATGCTGAAGGTCGCGAGATTGTTGAGCATCCCAAGGCGGCCGATCCGGTGAATCCGCGCCTCGACCAACGTCGAGCATGCGGCCGCCGCGACGGCCGGACCAGGTCCGAGCAGGGCCATGATCGTCGTCTGCACCATCAGGCCGGAGGAAATCCGGATCCTGCGTGCCGCAACCGAGGCCGCGTCAGCGGCGACCAGCGCCGCGGTGAGCGCGAGCGTCAGCGCAACCGGTTGCCACTCGCTCGCCTCCGATGTCACGGCTGTCGCGCCGGCCACGCACGCGATGAAGGCGACGCGGACAGCAACGCCGCGCGAGAGCGGATCAGACACAGCCTCAGGCCGAGCGGGCGCAGCAGACATCGGCGGCGGATTGTCGTGCGGATGCGACGACCGGACAAACCCCAAACGGGTAGGCGTGCTAGAAGCCGGAGTGATGAGCGATGCAACGCGGGTACTCGTCGCCGACGACCATCCGGTCTACCTCGACGGGCTGGTGGCGGCGATCGAGCGCAGCGGGGACCTCGAGCTTGTCGCGACCGCTCGCAACGGGGAGGAGGCGCTGCAGCGGATCCGGGACGCGCAGCCCGACGTTGCGGTCCTGGACCTGCGGATGCCCCGGCTCACCGCGCACGCGGTCCTGGCCGAGCTCAGCGCGCAAGGGGGCGGGCTGCCGTGTCCGGTGCTCGTCCTGTCCGTCCACACCGAGGGCGACGACATCCACGAGTGCCTGAGCCTCGGGGCGTCCGGCTACATCGCCAAGGACGCCGACCGGAGTGAGATCTGCGACGCGATCCGTGCGGTCGCGCAGGGCCGCACCGTCTTGTCGGCCGAGGCGCTGGGCAGCGTGGCGAGCGAACTGCAGCAGCGCCGTGGCGCCCAGCAGAGCCCGCTGACGACCCGTGAGGGCGAGATCCTCAGTCTGCTCGCCACCGGCGCGTCGGCGCCGGAGATCGCCTCCCAGCTCCACCTGAGCCCGGCGACGATCAAGACCCACCTGCACAACGTGTACGCCAAGCTCGGGGTCTCCGATCGTGCGGCCGCGGTCGCGGAGGGCATGCGCCGCGGACTGATCGCCTGATCGGGCCAACGGCCTCCACCGATCGGCGTATTGAAGGTTCACCCGCCGGATCGCCCGGTCGGCCGATGGTCGCAAGGCGCACCACGCGCGACATTCCATAACGGGACATGAACGACCCCCGAAGTCGCTCGCCAGCAGGGAGCCACGGCGGCCACCGTGGCTCTTAAGGAGCTGTGGGAGCGACGCCCGCGGGCCTGGCCGGGAGGGAGCTCGGCTGGGCCCGCACCCCGACCCTGAGGCGCTCAGTCGAGCATGCCCTACACGGCCGCCAGCAGCTGCTGCGCGTTGAACGGCTTGTGCACGAGCATGTCGCCTGCCGCGTCGAGCCCGTAGCGGTCCATGACGTTGTCGGTGTAGCCGGACATGAACAGCACGCGCAGCCCGGGCTGGGCGGCCCGCAGCCGATCGGTGAGGTCCTTGCCGGACATGCCCGGCATCACGACGTCGGTCAGCAGCAGATCGATGGGTGTGTCGAAGCTCGAGAGCGCATCCGCCGGTGTCGCGTACCCGATGACCCGGTAGCCGTGACGGGTGAGGATGCGGTGGGTCAACGTCCGGACCGCGTCCTCGTCCTCGTCCTCGACGATCATGATCGTCGCGCCGGTGGGCTCGTTGAGCGAATGGGCCGAAGACTCGGAGGCGGGGGAGTCCGCATCGACGATCGGGAGGTGCATGGTGACGGTGGTGCCTTCCTGGGGTCGGGATTCGATCGCGATATGGCCCTCGGCGTTGGTGACGATGCCGTAGACGGTCGAGAGGCCGAGGCCGGTCCCGCGTCCCTTGGGCTTGGTGGTGAAGAACGGCTCGAACGCGCGCTCGGCGACCTCGCGCGACATGCCGTCGCCGGTGTCGCGCACGATGACGCGCACGTGCCGGCCGGGGCGCACGCCCCGCCGCACGGCCGCGCCGCCGTCGAGCACGACCTCGGAGACCGCCACGGCCACGTGGCCGCCACGCGGCATCGCGTCACGGGCGTTCAGGACGAGATTGACCATGACCTGCTCGAGCTGGCCGGCGTCGGCCAGAGCGCGCATCGCGCGCGCGGCCGGGGCGACCGTCAGCTCGACGTCCTCGCCGAGTGTGCGGGCGAGGAGGCGCTGCGTCGCCAGCGCGATCTCGTTGACGTCGACCGGCTCGAGCCGCAGATGGTCGTGGCGGCTGAATACGAGCAGCTGCTGCGTCAGCGACGCGGCACGCTCGGTCGCGCGTGAGATCTCGGCGCCGCCGGATGCCCGTCCTCGAGCGTCTCGGCGACGAAGTCGGTGTAGTTGAGGATCACGGCCAGCAGGTTGTTGAAGTCGTGGGCGATGCCGCCGGCGAGCTGGCCGAGCGAGTCCATCCGCTGCGCGCGCTCGAGCGCGGTCTGCAGCTCCTGCTTCTCGGCCTGCGCGTGCACCCGGTCCGTGATGTCGGTGACGACGGCGCACAACCCTGTGGCGACTCCGTCCGCATCCGTCACGGGCACGATCGCCGACAGCAGGTACCGCCCGTCGACCACGTCGTCGAACTGCATCGCACAGCCCGCGGAGAACACATCCGCACCGTGGCGCGCCACCAGCCCGCCAACGCCGTCGAGCTCCTGGGCACGTCGGTTGGCGAGCACGCAGGCGCCGTCGAGATCGGTCACATAGATCGCGACGCCCGCGATGTCGAGCACCGCCTCCAGCCGCCGCCGGCTCTCCTGCAGCGCGCGCGTCAGGACGTTGCGCTCGGTCACGTCGCGCACCGAGAGCACCATCCCGTGGACGCCCGGGGTGTCGAGCAGGTTGGTCGCGGTCGCCTCGACGTCGATCCTGCCGTCGCCACAGCGAAGCCGCCACGACGACCACGTCGAGACGCCGACCTCGGCGAGAAACGCGACCAACGTGCCCGTGAAGTCGGCGACGTCGCCCGGATGCAGGAGCGCGGTCCAGCTCAGCCCCACGAGATCGCGGCGGTCCAGCGTCCGCTCCAGCAGAGGGCTGGCGAGCACCACCGTGCCGTCCGTGTCGAGCACGGCGACCGCCTCCGAGCACGCGCCCAGGATCGTCTCCCACCGGCCGCGGTCGACCCGCGAGCCGGCCCACCGCCGGACCTCAGTGCCCAGCATCGCCGTTCTCGCTGCGCAGCGAGCGCACGATCTCCAGCCGGCGCCGGAAATGCTCGCTGACGAAGTCCGACAGCTGCCGGCGCGTCTCGCCGTCCAGCCCGACGAACTCGACCGCGCACAGCGCGTCGTCGAAGTCGCTCACGACCGCCCGGCCGGCCACCGCGTCGGGGGTCTCGGGAAGCATCACCGTGACCGACAGGAGCTGGCCGAGCGTAAACCCGCTGACGCCCTCGAGCACCAGCCCGTCAGCGCCGACGTCGTGCGTCTGGCAGATCGTCATCGCTCCGCCGTCGACCGGCGCCACGGACGCGGGGGCGCACAGCTTGAGCCGCGTGGACCGGACCCGGGGGATGCACACGCCGTCGGTGACGCGGAAGCGCAGATCGTCCGGCGCACCCTCGACCCGCAGCTCGCCCTTGAGGCCGACGCTCTGCGTCCCGTGCATGAAGCTCATGAGGACGTTGCCGATGGACTCCGGCAGCTCGACCCGCTCGACCGGCTGCAGAGCCGCCACCTCGCGGTGCACGCCCACGACGTACGCCCGGAACTCGCTCGCCCGCGCGGAGTCGGGGAGGCTCACGGTGACGATCGAGAACTCGCGCAGACGGTCCATCGATCCTTTGATCGGCAGTTTTCCGCGAAAACGCGACTGTCGACCCCGTGGCCCTGTCGTTTCTCGGACCGATGCAGCGTTACCCGAGGGCCTTACCGACGGCCTCGAGAACACGATCCGCCTGGAACGGCTTGACGACGAAGTCCTTGGCGCCGAGCTTGATCGACTCGAGGACCTTCGACTCCTGCCCGAGCGCCGAGCACATGATCACGCGGGCCGCGGGATCGAGGGCGATGATCTCCTTGAGGGCGGAGAGGCCGTCCTTCTCGGGCATCGTGATGTCGAGCGTCATGACCTCAGGCTTGAGCTCCTGGAACCGCTCGATGGCCTCCACGCCATTGCCGGCCTCACCAACCACCTCGTGGCCCCCCTTGGTCAGCGCGTCGCTCACCATCTTCCGCATGAACGCGGCGTCGTCGACTACCAGGACTCGGGCCATCGGGCCACCTCCATCTGAGATTCACTTGATGTGTTCGCGGGCGACAGGACCGTTTCGATCCGCACGGCCCAGTCGGTGCCGTCGACCACCATCAGGCGGCCGGTCGCAAAAAGAGTGCCGTTGACGTAGAGGTCAATCGGCTCGTCCGCCGCTTGGTTGAGCTCGACCACCGATCCGGACGGCATGCCGACCACCTGGGCGGACGGCATCCGAGTGCGACCGAGCTCGGCCCATACGCGAACGGGAATGCCTGACAGGGAGGGCCCGGCGACGGCGCCGGTGGCTGGGCGCGCGCCGCCCGGCGAAGCGGCCGCCGACGACGGCGGCGTCACCTCGGACCCGAGCTCGTCGAGCGCCGCCGTCATGCGGACCACGAAGGCATTCGGGACGAGTTGGATCAGCCGGCAGGGCTCACCGCAGACCGTGAAGTTCGCGCGAACGGCGTGCGGCGTCTTCGGGTAGACACTGAGCGCCTCGGCCTGCTCGTTGAAGGTCTTGGTCTCCGGCGTGCCGATCTCGACGTCGGTGCCGAGCACCGACGAGATCGCGATCGCCGCCGAGGCCATCATCTGGTTCATGGCCTCGGACACGGCCGACAGCTCGAGCTCGGACAGCTCGGGTGCGTCCGGATCCTCCGGCTGCTCCATGCCCATCATCGCGGCGGCGAGTTTGCGCGCGCCGTCGAGCGTCATGACGAACACGTTGCCGCCGGTCACGCCGTCGATGTACGAGACGTTGGTCGCGACCGCCGGGAGCGCGAGCGAGTCCACGGGATTGGCTTCGGCCGGGATGACCGACACCTCGCCGGCGCTGACCTTGCCGGCGGCGAACATCTCGAGCACACCGGAGATCGCCTCCGAAGTGGACTTGCCCAGGCGGATCAGGGCGTCATCGCTCATGACTTCCTCCCGACGCGATCGATGACCTGCACGGCGCGGCGGCTACCGCTGCGGCCCGGCTTGCCGGTGTGGACGGGCACCTTGTCGGCGTAGAGGGTCACGCCGGCCTCGGCGGGGGCGTCGAGCCGCAGGACGTCGCCGGGCTGGAGCGCGAGCACTTGCTCGATCGGCAACTCGATCGACGCCACCTCGGCGCGAACGGTCACGTCGACGCCGCCGACGGCGCGCCGCACCTGGCGGATCTCCGCCTCGCCGCGGTCGGGCGCGTCGTCGCGGGCGGCGAAGCGGTCCGCCACCGGCGCGATCGCCGACCAGGGGAGCAGGATGTTGACGGTCGACGAGACGCCGTTGAAGCGCGCCTCCATCGTGAAGATCAGGGTCGGCTCGGACACCGAGACCATCTGCGCGGTCTCGAGGTGCGTCTCGAGCTGCGCGACGCCGAGCTCGAGATCGACCATGTCGGTCCAGATCACCGAGAGCTGCGCCAGCAGGCGGTCGAAGAAGTGGCGGGCCAGCGCCCAGTCGATGTCGCTCAGCCGACGCTCGCGCTGCTCGCTGATCTCGGTGCCGCCGAGCAGCAGCTCGATCGCCCCGAGCACGAGGCCCGACTCGGCGCTCATCACCAGCCGCGTCCCGAGCTGCTTGACCTCGGCGATCGCGTCGATCGAGCCGGGGACCACCTGGCCGTGCGCGTTGGCCCAGGTGAGCTGGGAAGCGTTGATGACCTCGAGCTCGAGCGGGACCCGCAGCTCGGCGGAGAGACGGGTCGACGCGGTGCGGCAGAACGCCTCGAGGCTGCGCTTGAGGCGGCGCTCCTGGTCGGCCGTGAACTTGGTCGGGCGCGTGAAGTCGACCGCGCGCATGCGGCGACGGCGCTGCGGGGTCGGCGTCTCGTCCGGGAGACGACCCTCGCGAGCCGCGTCGACGAGCGCGGCGATCGCGTCCGCGCTGAGAACGTGTCCGTCGCCGCTCATGCCGCCATCTCCAGTGCCCGCGAGGCCGCGAGCAGTTCGGTGTCCTTGCCGCCCGCCTCGCGGACGACGATCTTCGATGTACCGGCCTGGACGCGGATGGTCCGGCCACGGGTGCCGCCGGTCGCCGTCGCCACGACGGGGATCCGGTGCTGCTCGAGCAGCTCACGCACCGCCGCCTCATTGCGCTGACCGACCTCGAGGCTGGACGCCGAGACGGCGAACATGCTCGCGCCACCCACGAGCGCGGCCTCCAGGCGGATCTTGCGCGCGCCGAGCGCCTCGAGCTCGGCGAGCAGCTGCGGGATCGCGAAGTCGGCGAACTTGCGAGGGTTTTCGCCCGTGTCGCCCTGCGACTGCGGAAGGACGATGTGGGCGAGGCCCGCGATGCCCATCCGCCGGTCGAGCAACGCCAGCCCGATGCACGAGCCGAGCCCCAGCGAGACCAGCACGTGGCCGGGCACCCGCGACACCGCGAGCTCACCCATTCGCACCATGGTCTCCGAGGGGGTCATCAGCTCAGACCGAGTCGGGAGAGCAGCTCATCGACGCCGCCCTGGTCGGGAACAAGGAAGAAGGAGATCGAGCAGTCCTCGCCCTCGACGACGAGGTTCGAGTCCAGCATCAGGGCGATGTCGCCCGCGTGGGCCTGGCCGGCGAGCACCGACGCGACGAGCGCGCCGAGCATGTCGGTTGCCGTGGCCGGCGGGGTCGGCTCGATGTCCATGCCGGTCATCGCGGCGAGCGCGTTGATGTACGAGGTGCCGACGATGTTGCCGATCTCGCCGAGGGCGGAGAGGGCGAACTCGCCGTCGGGCTCGACGCCGAGCATGCGGCAGATCTTGTCGGCGTCGGCGGGCGGCACGAGCAGCAACACGGTGCCGTTCATCTCACCGACGATGCCGAGCACGATCCCCGTGATGTCCTGCTCGGCCGGGCCGGCCGCCTCGACGGCCTCGGCGAACGGCAGCGCCTGCGCCTTGGGCACGGAGATGTCGACGGACCGCCCGAGCATGCCCGAGAGCGCAGTGGACGCGTTCCCCGAGCCAACGTTGGCCAGCTCACGCAGAGCGTCGAGCTGGAGTTCGGTGTAGTGACTCACAGGGTCCTTTCAGGCGGCGACGAGGTGGGAGGACGGCTCGAGGGCATCGCAATCGACGATCAGTGCGATCTGCCCGTCCGACATGACGGCGGCGCCCGAAAGGGCAGAGTTCTCGGCAACCTCCGGGGGAAGCGGCCGAGTGACCAGCTCGCGCTGGCCGAAGAGCGTGGTGACGGTGACCGCGAGCGAGCCGGTGGCGGCGCGGACGATCACGGCGTATTCGGCGTCCGGCGCCGCGGACCCGCCGAAGCGCTCGGCGGCGTCGACGATCGGCAGCACGCCGTCGCGCATGACCAGCATCCGGCTCCCCGCCACTGAGCGGACAGTGTGGTCCGCCAGGCGGACGGTGCGCTCGATGCGGTCGATCGGGATCGCGAACGGACGGCTGTCGGCCTCGATGAGGAGGGCGGCCATGATCGCCAGCGTCAGCGGCAGGCGGATCTGGGCCGCGGTGCCCTGGCCCTGCTCAGAGGTCATGAGGACCTCGCCGCCGAGCTCGCGGATCGTGGTGCGGACCGCGTCCATGCCCACACCGCGGCCGGAGATGTCGCTGGTGACCTCGGCGGTCGAGAAGCCGGGGTGGAAGAGGAGCTCGATCGCCTTCGCCATGTCGGTCGTGTCGACCGCGTCGGCCGCGATGATGCCGCGCTCCGCGGCCTTGGCCGCGACCTTGGCCGGGTCGATGCCGCGGCCGTCGTCCCGCACCTCGATGACGACGTTGCCGCCGGCGTGGCGGGCCGACAGGTGGAGGGTGCCGCTGGCCGGCTTGCCGGCTGCCTCGCGCTCCTCCGGGCCCTCGAGGCCGTGGTCGAGCGAGTTGCGGATCAGGTGCACGAGCGGGTCGCCGAGTGCGTCTACCACGGTGCGGTCGAGCTCGGTGTCCTTGCCGACCAGCTCCAGCTCGACGTGCTTGCCGAGCTTGGTGGAGAGGTCGCGGACGAGGCGCGGAAAGCGCAGGAAGACCGCCTCGACCGGGATCATCCGGACCTGCATGACCATCGCCTGGAGGGCGTGCGACGTGCGGGTGAGGTTCTGCATCGCCTGCGAGAGGCCCGGCACGTCGGCGTCGGCGGCGAGCGCCTCCACCTGCGTGCGGTGCAGGACGAGCTCGCCCATGAAGTGCATCAGCTGGTCGAGCCGCTCCGCGTCGACGCGGACGGTCGACGAGCCCTTGGCCTTGGCCCTGGGGACAGTCCCCGCCGCAGCGGCGCTCGGGGGGACAGTCCCCGCGGCAGCGGCGCTCGCAGCGGAATCGGGACTGTCCCCGGTTTCCACCGCTTCGTCGCTGACGGCCTCGAAGACCTCGACATGGTCGACGTCGGACACCGAGCTCACCACGCCCGCCAGCTCGGAGTCAGCCCGTTCGGAGACCATCCAGACATCGATCTCGCTGCCGGCGAACGTCTCGACCTCGTCCGGCGTCGGGGTGCAGGCGAGCGTCTCGCCGAGCTCCGCGAGCGCTGACAGCACCATGTAGGCGCGCACCGACGGGAGCTGCACGTCGTCGGACAGCGTCGCGCTGATCTGCACGACGCGGCGGCCACCGGCCATCTCGGCCAGGTCGATCGGAGCCTCGGCAGCCTCCTTCGGCGCCTCCTCCTCGACGTCGCGCTCGCGCACGAGGCCCTTGAGGCGGGCGATCAGCGCCGCCGGCTCGATCTGCTCCTCGCCGCTCTCGTCGATCGCGTCGACCGCAGCGGACAGCGCGTCAAGGCACTCGAGCAGGACGTCGATCGCCGCGCGGGGCAGGCCGCCCTTGCGCTGGCGGAGGAGCTCGAAGACGTCCTCCATCTCATGGGTCAGCGCGGCCATGCCGGAAAAGCCCATCGTCGCGCTCATGCCCTTCAGGGAGTGCGCGATGCGGAAGATCTCGTCAACCGTCTCCTGGTCGTCCGGGCGCTCCTCGATCCGGACGACGGCCAGGTTGAGCTCCTGCAGGTGCTCGCGGCCTTCGGCCAGGAACATGGGGAGGTATTCCGAGACGTCCATCCCTAATGGCTCTTCCGGTAGATGAAGTGGAAGGGGGACGTGAGGCCGAGCTCGGCGGGGTTCGCCACCCGCTCGGACGTGCCGACCACGAGGTACCCGCCCGGAGCCAGGGCGTCGACGAGCCGCGCGTGGAGGGCGTCGCGGACCTCTTCGGTGAAGTAGATGACGGTGTTACGGCACATGATCAGGTCGTACTTGGCGCGCTGGATGGGCATTCGGAGCAGGTCGCCGGTCTCGAAGCGCGTCATGCGCAGCAACTCCGGTTTTGCCTGCCAACCACCTTCATCGGCAGGGTCGAACCAACGTCGCAATAGCCCTTGCGGGGCGGTCCGTGCGTCCTCGACGGAGAAACGGCCCGCGCGGGCGCGCTCCACCATCCGCCGGTCGAGGTCGGTTCCCTCGATCTCTACCCGCGCTGTGGGTATGGAGTCACGTGCAACCGCGGCAAGCGTGAACGCCTCTGCGCCGTACGACGAGCCGGCGCTCCAGCACCGGACGCGGCCCTGCGTTGCCAGCTCCGGCAGGATCGTGCGGCCGAGCGCCGTCCACTGGTCCTCGTGGCGCCACAGGTGCGAGACGTTGATCGTCACGCGGTCGAGGAACCGGTCGAGCTCCTCCGCATCCGCCTTCAGGCGCAGCGCGTAGGCGGCGAGGTCCGGCGTGCCGCGGCGTTGCGCGAACGTGCGCACGCGGCGCTCCATCTGGCCGCGCTTGTACTGGAGCAGGTCGACGCCGCACAGCCGGCGGACCTGCCCGCACAGGATCGCGTAGTCGTCGGTCTTCAGCGTGGCCTGGAAGCCCGTGTCCTGGCGGGTGGCGATGCTCATCGGCCGGCCTCGCGGACGATCGCGTCGGCCAGCTCGTCGAGCGGCAGGATCTCGTCGGCCAGGCCGGCCTCGGCGATCGCGCGCGGCATGCCGTACACGGTGCAGGTGGACTCGGCCTCGACGAGTACGCGGCCACCGGTGGCCTTGACGGCCTTGGCGCCCTCGAGGCCGTCGCGACCCATGCCGGTCAGCACGACCAGCACCATGCGCGAGCCGTAGACCTTGGCGGCGTCGGCGATCGTAAAGTCGGCGCGCGGCTTGAGCCCGCCGACCGGCGCGTCGTCGGACAGCCGGGCGAGGCGGGTGGGGTCAAGGCGCAGGTGCGATCCGCCGGGGGCGAGCAGTGCGGTGCCCGGGGCGATCAGGTCGCCGCCCGCGGCCTCGACGACGTTGAGCGGCGAGGCGGCGTCGAGCCGGCCGGCGAGCGAAGCGGTGAACCCGGCCGGCATGTGCTGGACGATCACGACACCGGCGCCGAGCTGCGCCGGCAGCCGCGGGATCAGCTCGCCGAGGGCCTTCGGGCCGCCCGTCGAGCAGGCGATCACCACGAGGCGCTTGCCGATGACGGCAGAGCGGCGGGGCGATGGATGCGCCGGGCGGCGCGGCGCGATCCGAGTCTCCGGACGGCGGATGCGGGGTGGGTGGGGACGGGATCCCGCGGCCTCGTGCACCTTCTTGCCGAGCTCGGCGGTGAAGACGCTGAGGTCCTCGCCGAACGCGGGCTTGGGAACCAGGTCGAACGCGCCCTCGGCCAGCGCGTCGACCGCGCGGGCACCGTGGGCCCGGGAGAAGGCGGAGACGACGACGACCGGCACCGGCGCGGCCTTGCCTGCGCGCAGGGCCCGCAGCACGCCGAGCCCGTCCATACCGGGCATCGCGAGGTCGAGCGTGAGCGCGTCCGGCCGGTGCGCGTTGCACGCGGCGAGAGCCTCGTCACCGTCCGCCGCGGTCGCGACGACATCGAAGCCCTGCCGTGCGAGCGCGTCAGCCAGTATGCGGCGCATCAGGCGGGAGTCGTCCGCCACGACGATGCGCCGCTTCGTGATCGTCTGCACGCTCGTGCCCCTCCCGGTCGCGCTAGGCGGCCGCGAGATCCTCGCCGCTCGCGCGGGCGAACAGGCCCGTCGGGCTCAGCAGGATCACGAGCCGGTCGTCGATCTTGGCGATCGCCTCGATCGCCTCGCTCCTGGCGCTGGGGACGTCCTCGAGCTGCTCGGACGAGATGGTCAGGACCTCCTCGACCTCATCGACCATGACGCCGACCTGGCCGGTGCCGGACTCGACGATCACGATCTTGCCGGGCTCGGAACCGTTCTCGAGCCCCATGCGCGAAGCGAGGTCGAAGATCGGGATGATCTTGCCGCGGAGCCCGATGACGCCGCGGATCCACTCGGCATCGGAGGCGACGGTGCGCGGCTCCGTGTAACGGATGATCTCGTGGACGGAGCCGATCGGGAGCGCGTACTCCTCGGCGCCCAGCGAGAAGACGACCAGCTGCTGTGGAGTGATGTCAGACATACCTCTCGGAAGATCGGCCCAGCGGCCGTCGACTTGAGGCGTCAGACAGTCGGAATCCGCACCACGAAACGGGCTCCGCGCCCGTCCAGCGGCTCCTCGAGCCGCACGCTCCCACGGTGTGAATCGGCCACCGCTCGCACGATCGAGAGCCCGAGGCCCGACGAGCCGCTGCGATCGCCGCTGCCGCGGTAGAAGCGCTCGAACACCTTCTCCCGCAACTCCTCGGGTATCCCGGGCCCGTCGTCCTCCACCGCGAGCACGATCTCGCCGTTGCGGCGCTCGACCGTGGCCTCCACGGCGGTGCCCGGATCGGTGTGGCGCAGCGCATTCTCCATCAGGTTCAGTACGAGCCGGTGGAGCTCGTCGCGGGCGCCGTCGACGTTCGCGCCGGCGGGCGCGTCGACCGAGATCTCGTGGTCGCCGGCCAGCGGCTCCAATTCGGCGGCCGCGTGGGTCACGACCTCGGACAGGTCGACGGGCTGGTGCGGGGCCTGGCGGCCGGCGTCGGCGCGCGCGAGCAGCAGCAGGTCGGCGACGAGCCGGCGCATGCGGCGCGAGGAGCGCAGCGCGGATGCGGCCGTCTCCCGCTGCTCGCCCTCGAGCTCTTCCTCGAGCAGCTCGAGGTTGGCGAGCACCGAGGTCAGCGGCGTGCGCAGCTCGTGCGAGGCGTCGGCGACGAACTCGCGCTGGCGGGCCAGCGCGCTCTCCGTCTCCGTTCGCGCGCTGTCGAGGGCGGCGAGCATCGCGTCCAGGGTGCGGGCGAGCTCGGAGACCTCGTCGTCGGCGTCGGGGTGTGGGACCTTCAGCGATGGATCGCGGCGGCGCTCGATCTCACGCGCGGCCTCGGTCAACTCGGTGATCGGCTCCATCGCGCGGCGCGCGGTCGCCAGTCCGGCCAGCAGGGCGAGCAGCGCGCCGCCGAGCACGCCGAACGCGAGGAACACCTTCACGCGCGCGGCGGTGTCGTCGACCTCCGAGACCTTCCGCGCGTACTGGATCCACCAGCGGTCGCCGGGGATGACGCTCACGCGGCGGTTCTCAACCCGCCAGCCGTCGAACTCGAACGTGCGCGGCGACGGGACGCCGAAGTCGGGCGCGTGCGGGGTCTGAAAGCCGATCAGGTCGTCCTCGGTGATCACGCGGATCGCCGCGTTCGAGGAGGCCGCGAAGTCGTCGAGATCGGTCGAGTTGCGGGTCGGCCGCAGCTCGACGCGGCCGTTGTTGACCACCATCCGCAGCTGGGCCTCCTGCTCGAGCTTGTCGGCGCTGGAGGCGACCTCGTTGTGGAAGTCCTCGTGGATCTGGCGCGTGGTGAGCACGCCGACGATCGCCGCGAAGCCGCACAGGATGACCAGCGTCAGCGCCGCCGAGCCGCCGGCCAAGCGCCAACGGATCGGCAGGCGCCTATACGCGGAGTACGTAGCCCGCGCCGCGGACCGTATGGAGGAGTCGAGGCTCGCCACCGGCTTCGAGCTTCCTTCGCAGGTTGGAGACGAACACCTCGATCGTGTTGGTGATCGAGAACGGGTCATAGCCCCAGACCTCGTCCAGCAGCTTCTGGCGGGAGATCACGAGCCGCTCGTTGCGCATCAGGTACTCGAGCAACTCGAACTCGCGCTGCGTGAGGTCGATTGCGCGCTCGGAGCGGGTGACCTCGTGGGTGTCCGGGTTGAGCATCAGGTCGCCGACCCGCAGCGGGGCCATCCCACGCGGGGGCCGGCGCCGCAGCAGGGCGCGCAGGCGCGCCAGCAGCTCCTGGCGCTCGAACGGCTTGACGAGGTAGTCGTCGGCCCCGACGTCGAGCCCTTCGACGCGCGACTCGAGCGCATCGCGCGCGGTCAACATCAGGATCGGGACGTCATCGCCGTCGTCGCGCAGCCGCCGCGCGACGTCGATGCCGTCCAGGCGCGGGAGCCCGAGGTCGAGCACGATGATGTCGGGCAGGAAGGCGTGCGCCTCGTCGAGGGCCTGCACGCCGTCGGCGGCGAGCTTGACCTCGTAGCCGTCGAGCCTTAGTGAGCGCTGCAGAACGTGCGCGATCTCGCTGTCGTCCTCGACGACGAGCACGCGGATCGGGCGATCGGACGCTTCCACGGGAATGATGGTACGGCGTTTCCGGCCGGGGCCGACGTGGCTGCGCGCTCGATCGGGCAGGAGGGCGAACCCACGCGTCGAAGGGGATCCGGCCGACATGCCGCCCGCCAAGAAGCGCAAGCCCCGAGCTCGTCGTTCCTCGCCCGTGGCCTGGCCAACTTTGCCTGCGCTCGAACAGCGGCAGCTGGACCTGATCGGGCTCGCCCTGGTAGCGGCCGGCATCTTCTTCGCTGGCCTGATCTACCTGCACTGGGACGGCGGCGACGGCGGCCACTGGGCGCTGGACGGCCTGCGGACGCTGATCGGCGCCGTGCACTACGGCTTCCCGGTGGCGCTGATCGCCATCGGCGCCCTGGTCGTGCTTGGCCCGATGCTCCCCGCGGTGCGGCCGTTCCGGGCGGGCGGCCTGTGCCTGTTCGGGGCGCTCCTGATCGGCCTCGCGGCCGGGACCGCGGGTCTCGGCCCGGGCGGGAGCGCCGTGCACTGGGACGCCGAGTGGGTCCGCCCGCGTGGCGGCGTGGTGGGGGAAGGGCTCTACTGGTTGATCTCGAGCGCGGTCGGCACGGTCGGCGCGCACATCGTGGCGGTGTTCCTGTTCCTGGCGGCTGTGCTGCTGCTGACGGGCGCGTCGGTCGCAGGCGTGGTGAAGGCGACGACGAGCTCGGTCTCCACGACGACGCGCGACATGCGCGCGGCGGTCCAGCGGCGTCGCGCCACCGACGAGCTTGCGCTGGCCGAGATCGGCGAGCCGCGCGTGTCGCGCATGGAGCCGATCTGGGACGACCCGCCGACCGAGGTGGTCGAGCCCGAGCCGCTCCCGGAACCCGAACCAGAGCCTGACCCCGAGCCCGAGCCCGAGCCCGAGGAGCCCCGTCTCGCCGAGGATCCCGAGACGGACGAGCCCGGCGTCACGCGCGCCAGCGTCGATCCCGACAAGCTCACTCCGCAGGGCCGCTACCGGGCCGAAATCACAGACTCACCCGACTTCGAGTGGACCGTCCCGGACACCGCGTTCCTCAAGCGCTCGTCCGAGGAGGCCGCGCGGCCGGACACGGCAGGCCAGGAGAAGGTCGCCGCACAGCTGACCGAGGCGCTGGGGCATTTCGGCGTCGAGGCGCGCGTGATCGGCAAGGTCGCCGGCCCGCACATCACCCGCTACGAGCTGCGACTGGCGCCGGGCACCAAGGTCGGCAAGGTCGCGCAGCTCAAGGACGACCTCGCATACGCGCTGGCCGCCGCCGACATCCGCATCCTGGCGCCGATCCCCGGCAAGCAGGCGGTCGGCGTCGAAGTGCCCAACGCGCGCCGCCGGATCGTGCACCTCGGCGACGTGTATCAGCAGCCGCCGTCCGACTGGTCGCCGTTGACCGTGTGGCTGGGCAAGGACGTCGCGGGGCGCGCGATCGGCGCCGACCTGGCGAAGATGCCGCACCTCCTCGTGGCCGGCACCACCGGCGCCGGCAAGTCCGGCTGCGTGAACGCGATGCTCTCGTCGATTCTGCTGCGCGCCACGCCACACGACGTGCGCATGGTGCTCGTCGACCCCAAGCAGGTCGAGCTCACGCACTACGACTCGATCCCGCACCTGCTGACGCCGGTCATCACGTCGCCGCGCAAGGCTGCCACCGCGCTGCAGAACCTCGTGCGCGAGATGGAGCAGCGCTACTCGCTGATGTCCCTGTCGCGGACGCGCACGCTGAAGGACCTCAACGAGGTCCGCGCGCGGCGCGGCGAGACCCGTCTCCCGTACGTCCTGTGCGTGATCGACGAGCTCGCCGACCTGATGATGGTCGCGCCCGCCGACGTCGAGGACTCGATCATCCGCATCGCCCAGAAGGCGCGCGCGGTCGGGATCCACATGGTGCTGGCGACCCAGAGCCCGCGCGTGGACGTGATCACCGGGATGATCAAGGCCAACGTGCCGTCGCGGATCGCGTTCTCGGTGTCCTCCCAGACCGACTCGCGGGTGATCCTCGACCAGAACGGCGCCGAGACCCTGCTGGGGATGGGCGACATGCTGTTCGCCCCGGTCGGCACGTCGCGGCTCCAGCGCATCCAGGGCGCGTTCATCGACGAGAGCGAGATCGAGAAGCTCACCACCGACTGGCGCAAGCAGGGCGAGCCGGAGTTCGTCGAGGAGCTGCTCGAGGAGGTCGAGGAGGCTGCCGCGGAGTCTTCTGGCGAGGACGGATTCGACCCGGACGAGGATCCGCTGCTCGCCGACGCCATCCAGCTGGTCGCCGAGATGCAGACCGCGTCGACCTCGATGCTGCAACGCCGCTTGCGGCTCGGCTACACGCGCGCAGGCCGCCTGATCGACATGCTGGAGCGCCGCGGCGTGATCTCGGGCTACGAAGGCTCCAAGCCGCGACAGGTCCTGATCAGCGAGGGCGACGTCCCGCGGGTGCTCGCCGCGCTGGGCCAGCAGCCGATCCCGGTGCTCGACGACGACCCGCCTGAGTAGCCTCTTTCGGGCTCATGCCAGAGATCGGTGAGACGCTGCGCGAGGCGCGGATGCGGCGTCGGATCGACATGACCGAGGTCGAGACGGCCACCAAGATCCGAGGCAAGTATCTCCGCGCGCTCGAGAACGAGGAATGGGACCTGCTCCCGGGCCCCACGTTCGTCAAGTCCTTTCTGCGCACGTACGCGGAGTACTTGGGGCTCGACGCGCGGCTGCTGGTCGAGGAGTACCGCCAGCGGTACGAGCGGCCGGCGACGCAGGATCTGACGCCGTTCTCCGCCCGTCGCGCGCCGAAGCGGCGCCGACGGGCGCGGCTGGCCTCGCTCGGGCCGGTCCTCGTGGTCGGTGGGCTCATCGTCGTGCTGCTTGGGGTCCTGTGGGTGCTCGGGACGCTCGGGCAGGACGACGAGACGCCGGCGCCCCCGAACCAGGCCTCGCAGACGCCCACGCCGACGCCGGCGAAGAAGAAGTCGAAGTCCGAGGCGCGCGCACCCGCGCGCCCGCGCGAGGTCCGGTTGCGTCTCGTCGCCACGGGACCGGTCTACGTCTGCCTGATAGACGGCGACGGCAAGCAGGTCATCGACGAGCAGACCCTGGCGACCGGGACCCGGACGCGCGTGTATAAGAGCCGCCTGTTCCGGACGAACTTCGGCAATGACAACGTGCGGATGGTGGTCGACGGCAAGTCGTACTCGGTCGAGCCCAGCGCGGACCCGATCGGCTATGTCGTGCGGCCGGGCCGCGACCCGCGGCGGCTCTCGAACTCGGCGCGGCCGGACTGCTCGGCGTGAGTCTCCGCGCCGGGATCGTCGTGACCGGCACCGAGGTGCTCTCGGGCATCATCCGCGACGAGAACGGCCCGTGGCTCTCGGAGCGGCTGCGCGGCCTCGGTGTGACGTTGTCGGACGTGATCGTCGTCGGCGACCGGCCGGACGATCTTCGCGCGTCGCTCGACTTCCTCGCCGCCCAGGGGATGGACCTGATCATCACCAGCGGCGGCCTCGGGCCGACGGCGGACGATCTCACCGCCGAGGTCGTCGCCTCGTTCGCCGGCCGCCCACTCGCCGTCGATCCCGATCTCGAGGAGCGCGTGTGGGCGATCGTCGCGCGGATGCGGGGACGCTGGCGCGATGCGAGCGAGGAAGGGATGCGGGAGGGCGCGCGCAAACAGGCACTCGTCCCCGAGGGCGCCGTGGTGCTGGAGCCCGTGGGGACCGCTCCCGGCCTGGTCGTGCTCGGCGACTCCGTGCCACCGGTGCTGGTGCTCCCGGGGCCGCCGGGCGAGCTTCAACCGATGTGGTCGGCCGCTCTCGATACGCCCCCGCTGCGCGCGTTGCTGGCCCGCGCGGGCGCGCTGGAGCAGCGGATCATGCGGGTCACCGGCGTGCCGGAGTCTGAGCTTGCGCGGCTCCTGCGTGAGGCGCCGCTCGATCTCGACCGCCTCGAGATCACGACCTGCCTCCGCCGTGGCGAGCTCGAGATCGCGACGGTATTCGACCCCGCTGCGGGTACCGACTATGCGTCGCTCGAGTCTGCCGTCGTCGATCGCTTCGGCGACCGGGTGTTCTCGCGCGACGGGTCGACGGTCGACGAGATCGTGGCGGGGTTGTTCCTCGGGCCGCCGGTGACGACCGTGGCCGTCGCCGAGTCGTGCACGGGCGGGCTGATGGCGGGCCGTCTGACCGACCGTGCGGGGTCTTCGGCGTATGTGATGGGGGGCGTCGTCGTCTACTCCAACGAGGCCAAGATCGCGTTCGCCGACGTGCCCGCCGAGATGATCGCCTCCGTGGGCGCGGTCTCGCCGGAGGTCGCCGCCGCGCTGGCCGACGGCGCCCGAGCGCGCTTCGACGCTGGTGTCGGCATCGGCATCACCGGCATCGCCGGCCCGGGGGGCGGGACGCCGGAGAAGCCCGTCGGGATGGTCTGCGTCTGCGTCTCCAGCGCCGCCGATCGCATCGAGCGCACGCTGCAGCTGCCGGGCGGTCGCGCCACGGTCCGCGACCGCACGACCACCGCCGTGATGCACCTGCTCCGGCGGCTGCTGCTCGCCGACGGGGCAGCCGACGCGGCGTGACGGGCGCGCCCAGGCCCGAGCCCGACCACCTCCGGCTCTTCGTCGCGGTCGAACTGCCGCAGCCCGCCCGCGAGGCGCTGATCGCGTTCCGCGATGCGGCGGCCGACCCGGAGGTCTGGCGCCCGGTCGCGCCAGACGCGCTCCATCTCACGCTCGCGTTCCTCGGCCGCCGTCCGGCGACCGATCTCGTCGCGATCGACGAGGTCCTCTACGCGTCTGTCGGCCCCGCGCCCCGGCTCGCGCTCGGCACGGCGCTCCTGCTCCCGCCGCGCCGCGCCCGCGTCCTGTGCGCCTCGCTCGAGGATCTCGACGGGACCCTCGGTGCGCTGCAGTCGCGGGTCAGCGACGGTCTCGCCGCCGCCGGGGTCTACACGCCGGAAACGCGACCGTTCCGGGCCCACGCCACCGTCGCCCGCCTCCGTCCCCGAGCCCGCGCGCCGCGGGCGGTCGAGGCCGCTCCGGAGTCCCTCGAGTTCCTCGGCGAGGCGCTCACGCTCTTCGTCTCGCGCCTGCATCCGAGCGGCGCCCGGTACGAGCCGATCGTCCGGCTCGAGCTCCGCTGATCCACGCGATCCCCGGCGGTCTCCGCCCCTTGCGCCCCGCCAGCGCCCTGCGGAGACTTTTCACACTTCTGCCCGTCATTCCTTGCAATCGCGTGTAGAGGTCTGTCCGGTCCGGCGTCCAGACTTCTTCGCCATATGAGCACCCAAGACGCCAAGGCGCGCGACGCCGCCCTGCAGGGGGCGCTCGCGCAGATCGAGCGCCAATTCGGCAAGGGCACCGTCATGCGCATGGGCGACGAGGGCGCCCAAGTGAAGGTCGCGGCCATCCCAACCGGAGCGCTGTCACTCGACCTCGCGCTCGGCATCGGCGGCATGCCGCGAGGCCGCATCGTCGAGGTCTTCGGCCCGGAGTCCTCCGGCAAGACCACCCTCGTCTACCACGTGATCGCCGAGGCCCAGAAGCTCGGCGGCGTGTGCGCGTTCATCGACGCGGAGCACGCCATGGATCCGCTGTACGCCCAGCGACTGGGCGTGAACATCGACGAGCTGCTCGTCTCCCAACCCGACTACGGCGAGCAGGCACTGGAGATCGCCGACATGCTCGTGCGCTCGGGCGCGGTCGATGTCGTGGCGGTCGACTCCGTCGCGGCGCTGACGCCGCGCGCGGAGCTCGAGGGCCAGATGGGCGACCAGACGGTCGGCGTGCAGGCGCGGATGATGTCCCAGGCCATGCGCAAGCTGGCCGGCAACCTGAACCGCACGCAGACGCTGTGCCTGTTCGTCAATCAGATCCGCGAGAAGGTCGGCGTGATGTTCGGCTCGCCGGAGACTCAGCCGGGCGGCCGCGCGCTGAAGTTCTACTCGTCGCAGCGGCTCGACATCCGCCGGATCGAGACCCTCAAGGAGGGCACCGAGGCGGTCGGCAACCGCGTCCGCGTCAAGGTCGTCAAGAACAAGGTCGCGGCGCCGTTCCGCCAGGCGGAGTTCGACATCGAGTTCGGCCGGGGCATCTCCAGCTCGGGCTGCGTGCTCGACCTCGGCATCGAACACGGGATCGTCACCAAGTCGGGTTCGTTCTTCTCGTACGGCGACGAGCGGCTCGGCCAGGGCCGCAACAACGCCAAGGCCTACCTGGACGAGCACCAGGAGATCTCGAAGGAGATCGAGTCGAAGGTCTACGAGGTGCTCGGCCTCGGCGATCAGGACCTCGTGGAGCCGATCGAGCGCGACGAAGACGCGCCGCCGGTCGAGGAGGTCGCCGCGGAGGTCGCCGCCGCTTAGATGGCTTCCTTCGCTGACGACGACAGTGACCGACCGCCCCCTGAGCGGTCTCCGGACCCGGAGGTCCGGCTCCAGCACGCCCGCGATCTCGCCTGGCGCGCGCTCAACCGGCGCGAGCACACAGTGGCCGAGATCGCGCGGCTGCTGGCCCGCAAGCGGGTCGAGCCGGCCGTGATCGACACCGTCGTGGGGGAGCTGTGCGAGCAGGGATACCTCGACGACGCGTCGTTCGCACAGCGGTTCGCCGACGACCGCCGGCGCCTCGACGGCTGGGGCGCCGAGCGGATCGAACGGCGGCTGCTGGCGCTCGGCATCGAGCGCGAGAACGTGGCCGCCGCGATCGGGTGTCAGGGAGCGGACGCTGAGCTGGCAGCGGCCGTGGCTTTGCTGCAGCGCCGGTTCCCGGAGCCGCCCGCCACGCCGCGCGACTGTGAGCGTGCGCTCGGCATGCTGATCCGGAAGGGGTACGAGCTCGAGCTGGCGCACGACGCGATCCGGCAGCACGCCGGCGCCCCAGCCTTCGATTGAAGCCGCTCTCTCCTCGTGCCGGTGTTGCGCATCACTGCCAGACCCGATTGCGAACGGCCCCGCCCGGTACTACGATCCGGCACAAGCGACAGGCCGAGCCGCACCGGCTCGTTGAAACTCCAGCAAATCAGTAATTTCTAAGCGGAAGCAGCAGCTTCAGTGAAGACGGCCACCACGACTCATCTTTGCGAGCGATCACGCGTCGCATCCGGGCGGGCGCGCCCGGCGAAACCGACCCAACACCGCATCACAGCCGCTATCTGACGGGGCGGCCTGGGGTCGCCTTCCTGCTCGTTCCCGCTCTGTGCCGGGCACGGATCGGCCTGCCGCGTTCCACGGACAGTGAGAGAACTTCGCGTCGCGGCCCTCGGGCAGCGGCGAAGGGGAGAGGAACGCAATGGAAACTGTGATCGCGGCGGTCGTCGTGGCCCTGGGCCTCGCGGCTGGCCTGGTGATCGCGGCCAGGGTGCTGGCATCGCGCGCGCCGCAGCTCGGCGTGGCGAACGGCCAGCCCCAGACGCGACCGCCGGTGCCGCACACCGAACCGAGCGAAGGCGCCGCACCGCCCACGGGTGATGCGGCACGCGTCGAGAAGCGCCTCCTCGCGCGCGAGGAGGATCTCGAGAAACGCCAGCTGGAGGTGGCCGAGCGCGAGCGCCTGATGGCCGCGCGCGAGTCGGAGATCGACGACGTGCGCGGCAAGACGGTCCGCGCGCTCGAGCGCGCGTCGGGCATGTCGGCGTCGCAGGCCAAGGCCGTCCTGATGCAGGAGCTCGAGGACCAGGTGCGGCACGACTCGGCGCGGCGCCTGCGGGCGATCGAGGACGAGACGAAGCGCGATGCGGAGCGCCGGGTTCGCAACATCCTCTCGGTCGTGATGCAGCGCCTGGCGGCGGGGCACGCGGCCGAGACGACGGTTTCGGTCGTCCAGCTCCAAGCCGACGACATGAAGGGCCGCATCATCGGCCGCGAGGGCCGCAACATCCGCGCCCTCGAGCACCTCACCGGCGTCGACTTCATCATCGACGACACGCCGAACGCGGTGATCCTGTCCGGCTTCGACGGCGTCCGCCGCGAGATCGCGCGGATGACGCTCGAGAAGCTGCTCCAGGACGGGCGGATCCACCCCGCCCGGATCGAGGAGACCTACTACCAGGCCAAGTCCGAGCTCGAGAGCCACATCCAGGAGTCGGGCGAGGCGGCGTGCCTCGACGCCAACGTCCAAGGCCTCGATGCCGAGCTCACGAAGATGCTCGGGCGGCTGAAGTACCGGACCTCGTACGGCCAGAACGTGCTCGCGCACTCGGTCGAGTGCGCCCAACTGGCCGCGATGATGGCGCACGAGCTGGGAGCCTCGGCCAAGACCGCGCGCCGCGCCGCGCTCCTGCACGACATCGGCAAGGCGGTCTCGCACGAGGTCGAAGGGCCGCACGCGCTCGTCGGCGGCGATCTCGCACGCCGTCATGGCGAGAGTGAGGCCGTCGCGCACGCGATGGAGGCGCATCACAACGAGGTCGAGCCGCAGACGATCGAGGCCGTGATCGTCCAGGCCGCCGACGCGCTGTCCGGCGCCCGCCCCGGCGCGCGCGGCGAGTCGCTCGAGCAGTACGTCAAGCGCCTGCGCGACCTCGAGCAGATCGCGACCCGCCACGACGGCGTCGACAAGGTCTACGCGATGCAGGCCGGACGCGAGATCCGCGTAATGGTGCTGCCCGGCACGCTCGACGACGACGGCGCCGTGCTGCTCTCGCACGAGATCGCACGCGAGATCGAGCAGGAGCTCGAGTACCCGGGCCAGATCAAGGTGACCGTGATCAGGGAGTCACGAGCAACGGACTACGCGCGCTAGCACGGCCAGTACCCTGCCAACGAAGTGCCGTCCTTCCACGTCACAACGTTCGGCTGCCAGATGAACGAGCACGACTCGGAGCGCATGAAGGGCATGCTCGAGTCGCTCGGCTACACCGAGACGCCGGAGCGCACCGACGCGGACCTGATCCTCTTCAACACCTGCTCGATCCGCGAGAAGGCCGATGAGCGGTTCGTCTCCCACCTCCACGAGGCCAAAGCGCTCAAGAAGCGCGATCCGGAGCGGATCATCGGAGTCGGCGGCTGCTGGGCGCAGTCCGTCAAGGAGCAGGTGTTCCGCCAGTTCCCGTTCGTCGATGTCGCGTTCGGCCCCGGCCAGGTCCACAAGCTCGCCGAGTTCCTGACCAGCGACAGCCTCACGGCCCAGGGTTTCTTCGAGTTCGAGGGCTTCACCGGCCACCTGCCGGCCAAGCGCACGCGCGCGTTCCAGGGCTGGGTGCAGATCTCGGCCGGCTGCAACATGCGGTGCTCGTTCTGCATCGTGCCGTCGACTCGCGGCCGCGAGGTCAGCCGCCCGCTCGAGGAGCTCGTCGCGGAGATCGAGCTGCTCGCCGCCGACGGGGTCCGCGAGGTCACATTGCTCGGGCAGAACGTCAACTCGTACGGGACGCGGCTGCGTCCGCAGAAGCGCCGCTTCTCCGAGCTCCTCACGGCCGTCGACGCGATCGAGGGCATCGACCGCATCCGCTACACGAGCCCGCACCCCGCGCACATGAGCGAGGACGTCATCCGCGCGCATGCCGAGCTGCCGAGCGTCTGCCGGCACATCCACCTGCCGCTCCAGTCCGGGAGCTCGCGAATCCTCAAGGCGATGCGCCGTACGTACGACCGCGGCCGCTACATGGACCGCGTCGCGCTGATCCGCGAGCACGTGCCGGACTGCGCGATCACCACGGACATCATCGTCGGGTTCCCGGGGGAGACCGAGGAGGACTTCCTGCAGACGCTCGAGGTCGCCGAGGAGGTCGGGTACGACGGCGCCTTCACGTTCATCTACTCGCCCCGTCGCGGCACCGAGGCGGCGACCTTCACCGAGGATCTCATCCCGCACGAGACGTCGGTCGAGCGCCTGGAGCGGCTCGTCAAGGTCGTGCAGCGTCGCGCCAGGGACCGGGCGCAGCGGTTCGTCGGCCGCACACTCGACGTGCTCGTCGAAGGCACATCTCGGACCGACGCCAGCCGCATCCGCGGTCGCACCAGCCACAACAAGGTCGTGAACTTCGACGGCCTCGCCGACCCGGGGGAGATCGTCCCCGTGCAGATCACCGCCGCGACGAGCCAGACGCTCAGCGGCGAGATGTCGCTGCTCGCCCGGGCCGGCTGACGCGCAGCAACATCCATCCGACCCGTGTGCGAACATATGTTCGTGCGCTGGGAATCACAGACCGTACACGCCGAGTTCGACCCGCGGCTCCCGGGCTTCAGCGAGGACGTGGTGGTCCGCCGCTTCGACGCGCCGCAGGCGCTCGACACCCGCTTCCACGAGGTTCGGACCAAGTCCGCGATCAACCACGTCCCAGAGGCCTCACGCGTCCCGTTCGAGTGGACGGTGAATCCCTATCGCGGCTGTTCTCATGCTTGTCTCTATTGCCAATGGGGGACTACGCCGGTCCTCACAGGAGACGGCCGAACGCGCAAGCTCGAGGACCTTAGAGTCGGTGACGAGATCATCGGCACGGTCCGCGACGGCACCTGCCGGCGATACGTCAAGACCGAGGTGCTGGCCCACTGGATGACGATCAAGCCGGTCTGGGCGGTGACGCTGGAGGACGGTACGCGACTGCTCACGAGTGGCGATCACCGGTTCCTGTCTGACCGGGGCTGGAAACACGTATGCAATTCCGCGCGGTCCGAGCCAGACCGGCCGCACCTCACGACGAACAACTCACTGCTCGGCACCGGCGGCTTCGCCGACCCGCCGCGCCACAACGCCGACTACCGACGCGGGTATCTCTGCGGCTTGATCCGCGGCGACGCTCATCTGAAACGATCCGTGTCCCCGTACCAGACCAAGCACGCGTTCAGGCTGGCGCTGACCGACTTCGAGGCGTTGCGCCGCGCGCACCTCTTCCTCGACGGGCTCCAGATCCACACCAACGAGCGCCTGTTCGCCGCTGCGGCTGGCAGCCACCGCGAGATGCGCTGCATCGTCTCTGGCTCGCGAGCGAGCTACGAGGCGGTCACCGAGCTCATCCGCTGGCCGACACGCCCGAACATGCAGTGGCGCAAAGGCTTCCTCGCCGGCATCTTCGACGCGGAGGGCTCGTGCAGCGGCGCGGACGCTCTCCGCATCACCAACAAGGATGGGCAGATCATCCACTACACGCAGGAGGCGCTCGACCGGCTCGGGTTCGACACCATCGTCGAGCCACCGCGGCCGAACGGCTGCCTCGTGGTCCGCATTCGCGGCGGCCTCAAGGAGCGGCTGCGGTTCTTTCACCTGACCGACCCGGCGATCACGCGGAAGCGCAGCGTCGACGGCGTGGCACTGAAGTCCGACGCGCTGACGAATGTCAGGTCGATCGAGCCACTCGGCATGGAGTTGCCCCTCTACGACATCACGACCGGGACCGGCGACTACATCGCCGATGGCGTGGTGAGCCACAACTGCTTCGCGAGGCCCACGCACGAGTACCTCGACTTCAACGCGGGGCGCGACTTCGAGAAGGAGATCGTCGTCAAGGTCAACGTGCCCGAGGTGCTGCGGGCGGAGCTGGCGCGGCCATCGTGGGGCCGACACCACATCGCGATGGGCACGAATACCGACCCGTACCAGTGGGTCGAGGGCCGCTACAAGCTGATGCGCGGGATCTGGGAGGCGATGCGCGACTTCTCGAACCCGTGCTCGATCCTCACCAAGTCGCCGCTGTTGCTGCGCGATGCCGACCTCCTGTGCGAGATCGCCGAGCGGACCCAGGTGAGCGCGTGCTTCTCGGTGCCGACGCTGGACGAGAAGGTGTGGCGCGAGACCGAACCGCACACGCCGAACCCGCTCAAGCGGCTGGAGGCGGTCGCCGAGCTGAACCGGCTCGGGATCCCGACGGGGATCCTGATCGCGCCGCTGATGCCCGGGATCAACGACTCGCCGGAGCAGGTGGAGCGGATCGTCGCGCTGGCGACCGAGGCCGGTGCTGTCCACATCGGCGGCATCACGCTGTGGCTGCGCGGCTCGGTCAAGGAGATCTTCTTCGACTACCTGCGCGAGCACCGGCCGGACCTGGTGAAGCGCTACGAGCGGCTGTATGCGCGCGGGGCGTATGTGCCGGCCGACGAGCGGCGGACGATCGAGCGCGCGGCCGGCGCGCCGTGGGCGAGCCGGTCGTACGCGCAGCGGTTCCGTCACCGGGGCGGAAACGCGATCAGTCGCGGCAGGGCGCCGGGCGCCGAGCGTGAGGAGGAGGTGAAGCCCGTCGAACAGGCCTCGCTGTTCTGAACAACCTGCTGCACGCTCGCACAGCGCGGCGCAGGGCCAGTGCGGCGGGCTCGCTCGTGGCGCGAGGCTTGCGTGAGGAGCGACACAGACGTGCAATGAACCTGAAACCGGGTACGCAAACGCGTGTTGCCCGAACAGATGCCACGCATCCGGAAACCGCATTTCAACACGCCCGGGAAGGCGCGCAGCCTGACGCTGCAGACGGCGCAGCGCGCTCGCCACGCCAAACGCGAGCTGGTGGTCCTGGTGCCGCTGCTCGCCGTGACGCTGTACTTCTACCTCCGCCGCGAGGAGGTGTTCGGCGTCGACACGCCTGTGCGCGTGGGTGCGGCGATCGTGATGGTCGTGCTCGGCTGGGCGCTGGCGCGCGACCTCGGGCGGTTCACGGCCCCGGCGCTGTTCCGGCGCCTGGATCCCGCGACGGCGGGCACGGTCGGGTTCCTGATCCGCCTGGTGTTCCTGACGGCGTCGGCGTTGTTCGCGCTGCGGGCCGCGGGGCTGAAGCCGGAGACGCTGGCCGTCGGCGGTGCGATCACCGCGGTCGTGTTCGGTCTCGCCGCGCAGCAGACGCTCGGCAACTTGATCGCCGGCATGGTGCTGATCTCGGCGCGGCCGTTCAAGGTCGGCGACCGGGTGCGGCTACAGGCCGGCGGGCTTGCGGGCCAGATCGAGGGCGTCGTGGCCTCGCTCGGGCTCCTGTACACCACGTTCGCGCAGGGCGAGGACTCGATCATGGTCCCGAACAACGTCGTGCTGACGGCGGCGGTCGTGCCGCTACGGGAGCCGGCGTCGGTGGACCTGCGCGCGCGGCTGCGTCCGGACGTCAAGCCCAGCGACCTCCAGGCACTGCTCGAGCACACGGTGCGGACGCCGGTGCGGTCTGAGCCGCACATCTCGCTCGAGGAGATCGACCGCGACGAGGTGATCGTGCGGATCGCCGCCACGCCACTGGCCGAGACGGACGGTCCGCGCCTTGCCGACGAGGTCCTGGCCGCGATCAGCGCCGTCACGCGTGACGTTGAGGACGCCGATGACGACGGGAACGACGACGCGCCGGCCGACGGCGAACCGGCGGACGACTCGGGCCGCCGCACCAAGGTGACGCAGGGCTACGAGGGCTAGCCCCGCTGGCCGTCTTCGACCTGCGTGGCGATCTCGTCCGCCCCGAGCTTGCGCTGCACGGTCGCGGCGGTCTCGGGCGCGAGGCTCGCGATCGTCGTCCCGATCCGCATCGGCAGCGGGGCCACGTCGACCTCCGAGCGGTCGTGCTCGATCGCGCTGATGACGGCCTTGGCGACGTCCTCGGGCCGCTTGGTCCCGACGTAGGGCGGCAGCTTGGCGCCGGACTCGTGGAACATCCCGGCGTCGCGGATGAAGCCCGGGAAGATCGTCGACACCCCGATGCCGCGCGAGCGCAGGTCCGCTCGCATGCCCTGGGCATAGCCGCGGAGGCCGAACTTGGTCGCGGCGTAGACCGAGGTGCCAACCGTTCCCGCCTTGCCGTTGAGCGAGGAGACGAACACGATCTGGCCGCCGCCGCGCTCGGACATGCCGTCGATCAGCATCCGCGCGAGGACCATCGGGGCGCGGAGATTCACGTCGACCAAGCGGTCGATCTCCTCGACCGACGTGTTCTGGATCTTGCGCGACAGCGAGAGGCCGGCGTTGGCGACGAGGACATCGATCGGCCCGGCGTCGGCCACCAGCCGCTCGACCGCCGCGCGGTCCCCGAGATCGCACGCGATGGCGCGTCCGCCGGTCTCGGCGGCCAGCGACTCAAGCACGTCGACGCGACGCGCCGTGAGCACGAGCTGCGCGCCGCGCGCGGCCAGCCCGCGCGCGATCGCCTGGCCCAGCCCACCGCTCGCGCCCGTCACCAGCGCGGTCCGACCCCCGAGATTCATGGCCCGCAGCCTGGCAGAGAGGGGCACCGCGCGCGCCGCTGAGGCCGTGTGTGGCGCCCCGGAGCGGTGGGCGCGGTGAGGCGCGGGCGCGCGGTCAGGGAAACACGGCGACCGTGGCGGTGAAGCCGTGCAGGAACGACTCGCCGCCGACCGGGCCGATCTCGCCCGCCGCGAAGAAGCCCGCGGCCGGGGCGCCTGCGAGCTCCTCGGCGACGGCCACCGCGTCATGGTCGCCGCGACCGAACAGTCCGCGACCGCGGCCGTTGCACGAGAACAGCAGCGCGCCCGCCGGCGTGCGCCCCCCGAGCGCCGCCATCCGGACGCCGAGCGCCTCGCGCAGGTCGCGGTCGGCGCTGGCGGCGTCGCGCGCGTGCAGCCGCACGACCTGCCCCTCGTGGACGTCCGACGCGACCGCCACCTGACCGGTCGCGGGGTCGGCGCCGACGAGCCCGCGCACGAGGAAGTCGCCCTGGACGTACTCGGGCTTGTTGCCGTCGACCACGATCCCCATCAGCAGCCCGCCTTGGACCAGGGCGAGGTCGGTGGGCGGAAGCGCTTCGATCGTCTCGCGCAGCTTCTCGAGCGCCGGCTTGCCCGCCAGCTCGCGGATGATGTGGCCGTCGGCGGCGGTGATCGTGAGCTCCGGGCCGAGCGGCGCGGCGCCCTGGGAGACGCACGGGAGAAGCTCGACGTCGTCGAGCCGGACGCCCACGGCGCCCTCTTCGACCACGCGGTCGGCGGCGAACAGCGCGGTGGCGCCGCCCGCGGTGCGGGCCGACGCGAGGCCGCCGAGCACCGGTACCGCCGGTGCCGCCTGCCCGAGAAAGTGAAGGACGGCGTCGGTGGGGAACGTCGCGGGGTCGGCGAGCAGGATCACGCCGGCGGCGCCGTCGAGCTCGGGCATCCCGGTGAGGGCGCCGCTGCCCTCGTCGACCTCCTCGACGGTCGCGTGGAACGTCGTCGCGCCGCCGGTACCGAGATGGGCGGCCCAGACCGCGACTGCCGTGCCGTCCTCGACCTCGCGCCGCGCGCCGATCACGCCGCCGGCGGCGCAACCGACCAGTTCCTCGGGCGCGAGCGCTTCGAGCACGGCCTCCAGCACCGCTTCCGGCGCCTCCAGGTGCGCGCCGGAGGCGAACACGACCGCCAGGTCGCAGCTCGCGCCGCCCAGGCCCTCGCGCGCCGTCAATGCCGCCTCGAGCGCGCCCGCGCGCTGATCCGGACTGGTCGACAGACCGGCGCCGATGTGGACGGCCATGGCAACGACGATACTCCGCGCCGTGTGCGTCGTCGTCGCCGTCTTCGGGCCGACAGGGGTGGGGAAGACCGCTGTCGCGATCGCGCTCGCTGACCGGCTTCGCGCGGACGGCGAGGACCCCGTCGCCGTGTCCGCGGACGCGCTGCAGGTCTACCAGGGCCTGGAGACGCTCACCGGCGTGGCGACGCCGCAACAGCAGCAGCGGCTCGAGCATCGCCTCGTCAGCTTCCTCCCGGTCGACGAGCCGTTCAGCGCCGGCGCGTATGCGCGCCGCGCCCACGCCGAGATCGACGGTCTGCTCGCACAGGGACGAAGGCCGATCGTCGTCGGTGGAACCGGCCTGTATCTGCGCGCCGCGCTCGCCGAGCTCGATCTCAGACCGCCCGTGACACGGGCGATCCGCGACCGCCGGCGGGCGCAGCTGGAGACCGACGGTGCGCAGGCGCTGCACGAAGAGCTCCAACGCCGCGCGCCCGCGGCCGCCGCCGCGGTCGAGCCCACCGACGCGCAGCGCATCACCCGCGCGCTCGAGCTCCTCGACGCCGGCCACGAGCCACCCGCGGGCGAGCAGCTGTGGACCACCGACACGCGTCACCCGACGCTGCTCGCCGGCCTGACGATGGAGCGCGACGCGCTGAACGCGCGGATCGATGAACGCGTCGACGAGATGGTGGCGGCAGGAGCGCGAGACGAGGTCGAGAACGCGGCCAACGCCTCCGCCTCCGCCACCGCCCGCAAGGCGCTCGGGTTCGAGGAGCTGCGCGCCAATGACATCGAGGCCATGCAGCGCAACACCCGCCGCTACGCCAAGCGCCAGCTCACGTGGATGCGCAAGCTGCCGAACGCCCACCTGATCGACGTCACCGGTCGCGCCCCCGACGACGTCGCCGCCGAGCTGCACGGCATGATCCGCACGTGCGATTCGAGAAGTGGCAGGCGCTAGGCAACGACTACCTGATCATCGAACGGGCGAACCTGCCCGCGCCGCTGACCCCGGACACCGTCCGCGGCCTGTGCGACCCGCACTTCGGTCCCGGCGCCGACGGCGTGCTCGAGCTCCTGCCGCCCGACGAGCCCGGGTTCGTCGCGCGCGTGCGGATCTTCAACCCCGACGGCTCCGAGGCCGAGCTGTCGGGCAACGGCGTCCGGCAGGCGATCCTGTACCTGCGCCACCGCGGCTGGACGCAGGCCGATACGTTCAGCGTCCAGACCGTCGCCGGTGAGATCCGCCCGACGATCACCGGTCCGACGACCTGTCGCGTGGACATGGGCCGCGCGAAGCTGACCTCCAAGGACTATCCCGGCGGCCCGCCGGACGGGACCGGCGAGATCCGCGGCTACCCGTTCCAGCACGTCTCGATCGGGAACCCCCAGTGCGCGATCCGCATCGAGAGCCGCGAAGCGCTCGAACAGCTCGAGCTGGAACCGATCGGCCTGCAGATCGAGCACGCCGACCTGTTCCCGAACCGCACGAACGTGTCGTTCTGGCGCGAGCTCGACGCGCAGACGGTCCGCGCCCGCATCTTCGAGCGCGGCGTGGGCGAGACGCTGTCGTCGGGCACCGGCGCGTCCGGCGCCGCCGTCGCCCACGTCCTGCGCGGCGGCGACTCACCCGTGACGGTCAAGCTCGACGGGGGAGAGCTCGAGGTGGACGTCGACGAGTCGCTGCACGTCGATCTCACCGGCTGGGCGGTGCCGATCTACCAGGGCGAGCTGCTGTCTCATCCAAAGGGATGAGACGGACCGCGTAGTTCAACCGCTCGGCCGAGGTCAGAACGCCAGGGCGGACGTAGTTTCGTCCGCATGACCGACCTGGCCATCCACACCACCGCGCTCGGGAAGCGCTTCGGTGAACGCGTCGCGCTCGAGCACATCGATCTCGAGGTCCCACGTGGCTGCGCGTTCGGCTTCCTCGGGCCCAATGGCGCCGGCAAGACGACGCTGATCCGGCTGCTTCTCGGCCTCGCCCGCCCGACCACCGGGACGATCCGGCTGCTCGGGCAGCAGGACCGCGCGAAGGCGCTCGCCCGCGTCGGCGCGATCATCGAGGAGCCGCGCTTCCACCGCCATCTCACGGGCCGCGAGAACCTGCACGTGCACGCCGCGGCGCGCGAGAAGAGCGCCCACGGGCGCGTGGACGCCGCCCTCGAGCGCGTCGGCCTCGGCCGCCGGGCCGACGACAAGGTCGGGAGCTACTCGCTCGGCATGCGCCAGCGCCTCGGCGTCGCGCGCTGCCTGCTGTGCGACCCCGAGCTGCTGATCCTCGATGAGCCCGTGAACGGGCTCGACCCCGCCGGCATCCTCGAGTTCCGCAACCTGATCCGCAGCCTCGTCGCCGAGGGCCGCACCGTGCTGCTCTCGTCGCACCTGCTCGACGAGGTCGAGAAGACGTGCGACGTCGCGGCGATCGTCGACAACGGCCACGTCGTGGCCCAGGGCACGATCGCCGATCTGGTCGGCGGCCAGGCGCGGGAGATCGACATCGTCGCGGCGCCGAACGTGCGCGCGGCAGGGCTGCTCGCCGCTGTCCCGACCGTCGCCCGCGCGGCGCAGCACAACGGCAGCATCCGCCTGACCCTGTCGCCGGAGGCCCCGGTGGACCGCGAGATCGTCACCGAGATGCTCGGTCGCCTGTTGGGCGACGGCATCGAGGTCGAGCGCGTCACGCCGGTCGCGTCGACCCTCGAGGACCTGTTCCTGGACATGACCACCCGACTGGAGGACCGGGCATGACCCGCCTGATCCGAGCCGAGATCCTCAAGCTGCAGCGCCGCACCGGCATGCTCGTGATGAGTGCTCTGCTGAGCGTCGGCGCCGTGGTCATCTACTACGGCGTCACGTTCGCGATGCACCCGGACCGCGCGGGCGGCGCCGGCCACTTCAACGACATCGTCGCCGTGCTCGCCCTGTCCGGCTCGGTCGTCGGCGTGATCGTCGGCGCGACCGCCGGCGCCGCCGACATCGAAGCCGGCGTGTTCCGCGACCTCGTCGCCACCGGCCGCTCGCGGCTCGCCCTGTTCTTCGCCCGCGTGCCCGGCGCCTGGGCGATCGTGCTCCCGGCGCTGGTCACGGCGGCCGGCCTCGCCGCCGTGCTGGCGAGCGTGCTCGCCGGCGGCCCGAACCCGACAGGAGCGGACATCGCCGAGGGCCTCGCACAGGTCGTCGCGGCCGGCGCGCTCGCTGCCGCCGTCTGCGTCGGCCTCGCGGCGCTCACCGGCTCGCGCGGCACCGTCATCGGGCTTGCGCTGGCCTTCCAGCTCGGCGTCTCCCCGATGCTCGGCCAGTGGGAGGCGATCGGCGACGGCCGGTTCGCGATCCCGCAGGTCGCGCTGGCGCGGCTCGGCGGCGCGGACGACATCGGGCTCGCTGCCGTCGCGGCGGTCGCGATCCTGATGGCGTGGGCGGCCGCCGCCCTGGCCGCGGGCGCCTGGCGAAGCGCGACGCAGGAGATCTGATGACCGATTTCACGGCCCACGCACCCGCCTGGGCCACGCGGGCCGCAAAATCGATCATCTAGGGTCCACACCATGCGGGCACGCGGCGCGCTGGTGGCCATCCTGTTCGCCGGCGTCGCGCTGCCCTTCAACACGCCGTTCGCGCTGCTGGCGCTGATCCCGATCTACCTCGCACGGTCCCGAACGATGACCATCGCCGGGACCGTCGGCGTTGGTGTGGCGATGGCCGTGCACGACCTCATCTGGGCCACCGACGAGCCGTTCGGGGCGTACGCGGCGTCGCTTGCGCTCTGCGTCACGGCCGGGGCGCTCGGGATGTACTCCGGCGTGCGGCGAGCAGCGGCCGCCCGGGAACGCGAGCTGCTCGCCGAGGCCGCGGCGGCCGAGGAGCGCCTGCGGATCGCCCGCGAGCTGCACGACGCCGTCGGACATGACGTGTCGCTGATGGTCGTGCAGGCCCAGGCGCTCGGCGCGACCGACGAGCGCATCCGCGAGCACACGGACGCGATCGCCGACCTCGGCCGCCGCACGATGGCCGACCTGCATCGCACGCTGCGCGTGCTGCGCGGCGACGCGGACGCCGTACGAACACCGGGCGCGGGCCTGGCCGACCTCGACGAGCTCGTCGACGTCGCCCGCGCCTCCGGGCTGCCCATCAACGTCGTCATCGACGGCGCGCCGCGAGAGCTGGCGCCGCTGGTCGACCAGTCGGCGTACCGGATCGTGCAGGAGGCCGTCACCAACGTCGTCAAGCACGCCGACCGCGCACCGACGACGATCACGCTCGGCTACGGCGACCGCGCGCTCGAGCTCACCATCGCCGACGAAGGCGAGGTCAGCATCAGCAACGACCGCGGCCACGGCCTCGTGGGGATGCGCGAGCGCGCCGAGCTGTTCGGCGGCACGCTCGAGGCCGGCCCCCGCGCCGGGCAGGGCTTCGAAGTGAAAGCCGTTCTGCCGTACCGATGAGCCGGCTGCGCGTGGTGATCGCCGACGACCAGCCACTGATGCGCGCCGGCTTCAAGACCGTGCTCGAGGCGACCGGGAACATCGAGGTCGTGGCCGAGGCGGGCGACGGCGAGGAGGCGATCCGCGCCGCCGAGACCCATGCGCCCGACGTCATCCTCATGGACATCCGCATGCCCCGCGTCGACGGGATCGAGGCGACCCGGCGGCTGCCGCGGCACCGCGTCCTCATCCTCACGACGTTCGGGCTCGACGAGTACATCGTCGAGGCGCTGCGCGCCGGGGCGAGCGGCTTCCTGCTCAAGGACGCCCGGCCGCAGGAGCTGGTGGCGGCGGTGCGAGCGGTGGCGGCGGGGGACGCCGTGCTGTCCGCCCCGGTCACGCGAAGGCTGCTCGACCAGATCGCCCACCGCCTGCCGGCGTCGGTCAAGAGCGAGGACAGCGCGCTCACCGAGCTCACCGAGCGCGAGCTGGATGTCCTGCGGCTGATGGCGGGCGGGATGTCGAACGCCGAGATCGCGGCCGCGCTCGTGGTGAGCGAGGCGACCGTCAAGAGCCACGTCTCCAACCTGCTCGGCAAGCTCGGCCTGCGCGACCGTGTACAGGCCGTCATCCTCGCCTATGAGACAGGGCTCGTCGGTCCACGCTAGGTTCTCGCGGCGATGATCGATACCGGCGCCTCAGCGAGCGGCGTGGCCACCCTGGCCGGCGACCGCGTCCTCGACGCGTATTACCCCGAGCCGCGGCTCGGCGCCTGGGGCGAGCCGGGCACGAAAACCACCGGGCAGCGCGACTCCGACGAGATCCGGAAGGTCGAGACCGTGCCGATCGTGACGTCGATCGGCTCGCTCGCCGACCCGCCGGTCGACGCCTACGACGCCTATCTGCGGCTGCACCTGCTCTCGCACCGGCTGATCCGCCCGCACGACGCCAACCTCGACGGCCTCTTCGGGGTGCTCAACAACGTCGCCTGGACCAGCCACGGCCCCGTCGACCCGCTGGCGGTGCCGGCCGTCCAGCGGCGCGTGCGGTCCGCCGGCGAGCCGTTCCAGGTCTTCAGCGTCGACAAGTTCCCGCGCATGACCGACTACGTCGTGCCGCCCGGCGTGCGGATCGCCGACGCCGACCGTGTGCGCCTCGGCGCGCACCTGGCGAGCGGCACGACGGTGATGCACGAGGGGTTCGTCAACTTCAACGCGGGCACCCTCGGGACCTCGATGGTCGAGGGCCGGATCAGCGCCGGCGTGGTCGTCGGCGACGGGTCGGACATCGGTGGCAGCGCGTCGATCCTGGGCACGCTGTCGGGCGGCGGGACGACGGTGATCTCGATCGGGGAACGCTGCCTGCTGGGCGCCAATTCCGGCATCGGGATCTCGCTCGGTGACGACTGCGTGGTCGAGGCCGGGCTGTACCTGACGGCGGGGATCCTGGTGAAGCTGCCCGACGGCGAGGTCGTCAAGGCGCGCGATCTCAGCGGGGCGAACGGGCTACTGTTCCGCCGCAACTCGCAGACGGGAACCGTCGAGGCGCTCCCGCGCACCGGCACGTGGGGCGGGCTGAACGCCGCTCTACACGCCAACCAGTAGCTCCGCGGCGCGCTCGCACTGCCCCAGAGTGGGGACGAGCGCCATCCGCAGATACCCGGTGCCCGCCGGGCCGAAGTAGTCGCCGGGGGTGAGGACGATGCCCTGCTGCAGCAGCTCGTCCTGCAGGCCGGGCGCGGCGCCTTCGAGCCACAGAAAGAACGTGGCGTCGCCGCCCGCGTGGCGCAGGCCGCGTGCGGCCAGGGCGGGCGCTAACACGTCCCGCTTCGCGCGGTACAGGCCGCGCACCGCGTCAACGTGCGCCTCGTCGCCCCAGGCCGCCGCGGCGGCGCGCTGGACGAACTCCGGCGGCGCGACACCCACGTTCGGCCGGTAGCGCTTGAGCGCGGCGATCAGGTCCGGGTCGCCGGCGACGAAGCCGGTGCGGTAGCCGGGCATCGACGAGCGCTTGGAGAGCGTGTTGAAGACCGCGACGTTCGTACGGTCGGCGACCTGCAGCGCGGAGCCCGGGGGCTCGCCGAAGTAGATCTCCGAGTACGCCTCGTCCGACGCGAGCACGAAGTCGTGCTCCCGGGCCAGCGCGGCGGCGCGCTCGTACATCTCGGGCGGGGCGGTGGCCGCGGTCGGGTTGTTGGGGTAGTTCATCCACAGGATCGCCGTGCGGGCGAGCACGTCCTCCGGGATGGCGTCGAGGTCGGGGAGGAAGTCGGGCGCCTCGAGCGGGAGCTCGACCACCTGCTTGCCGGCGAACAGCGCGCCGCGCTCGTACACGGGGTAGGCGGGCTGCGGGACGAGGATCACGTCGCCGTCGAGCACCTGCGCGAGCAGGAACACGGCCTCCTTGGAGCCGAACGTGGGGATCACCTCGCGGTCGCCGTCCAGCGCCACGCCGAAGCGGCGGCCGGCCCACGCGGCGATCGCGTCGCGGAGCTCGGGCAACCCGTCGGTGCTCGGGTAGGTCGACAGCGGGTCCAGTGCCGCGACGAGCGCCTCGCGGATGAACCCCGGCGTCTCCTCGCGCGGCTCCCCGATCCCGAAGTGGATGACCTCGACCCCGCTCGCCGAGACGCGCTGCACCGCCTCGGCCAGCCGCACGAAGGGATACGTGCGCATTCCGGTCAGGACGGGAGAGAGCTTCACCTGGCGAACGCCTCGAGCACTTCGTAGGAGCGTACGAGCGCGGCGATCTCGATCGACTCGTCGCGCCGGTGCGCCTGCGCGGGCTCGCCGGGCCCGAAGTTGACGGCGTCGATGCCGGCCAGTCCGAACTCCGCGACGGGCGTCCACGCCTGCTTGGGCGCGACCGTCAGGTCGCCCGTGGCGATCAGCGCCTGCGCGCGCGGGTTCTGCGTCGCCACCGCACCGGACGGCGCCAGCGAGTCGATCACCAGCTCACCGCCCGGGCACAGCTCGCGCAGCCGGGCGCGCGCCGCGTCGGGCGTGCGGCCCGGAGCGAAGCGGTAGTTGACGCCGCAGACGGCACGGTCCGGCACCACGTTGGAAGCGATCCCGCCCTCGATCTCGGTCACCGATGCGACCTCGTAGAACGTGAGGCCGTCGAACACGTGCTCCACCGGCTGGTGCTCCGCGAGCGAGGCGATGCCACGCGCCGCGGCGTGGATCGCGTTCTCGCCGTCCCAGGGTCGCGCGGAGTGCGCCGAGCGCCCGGTGAACGTCCAGGTCGCGTTGATGTTGCCGACGCAGCCGGCGTGCAGGTCGTTCGACGTCGGCTCCATCATCACGACGAGCTCGTAGTCGAGCCGCTCGCGCTCGAGCAGCGGCGTCAGCGCGCTGAACTTGCCGGGGAGCTCTTCGCGGCCGAAGAACAGGCAGTCGAACGGCGCTCCGGCCAGGGCGAGCTCGACCATCACCGCCAGCGCGCCCTTCATGTCGCTGGCGCCCGCGCCGTGCACGCGCTCGTCGTCGCGCCGGCCCGGCACGTTGGCCTGGATCGGCACCGTGTCGAGGTGCCCGGCCAGCAGCACGGGCGCGCGGCTACGGGCGAGCAGACAGGTGTCGCCGAGGTCTTCCGCGTCGAGCAGGGAGCGGACGTGCTCCGCCAACTTCGCCTCGTCGCGCGACGGCGACGGGATGTCGATCAGCTCGAGCGTCCGGGCGGCCAGGCGGTCACCGAGCACCCCCGGCACCCTACACTGGCTCAGGAGTGGAGAAGTCCCGAGACGGCCGCAAGACCCAAAGCCGATACGCGCCCCCGGAAAGCCCCGGACGGGCGAAGCAGCGTGCCTTCATGGTCGCCGCCGCGCCGCACGCCGACGACCTCGCCGAGCTGGGCGAGCTCCTGCGCACCGCCGGTGTGGCGACCGTCGGCGAGGTCGTCCAGATCCGCGACAAGCCGCACGCCAACCTGTATCTCGGTCCCGGCAAGGTCGACGAGCTCAAGGCGCAGCTGAAGGACGCGGACGCCAACCTCGTCGTCGCCGACGACGAGCTCACACCGCGCCAGCAGCGCAACCTCGAGGCCGAGCTCGACGTGCCGGTGCTCGACCGCACCGCGGTGATCCTCGACATCTTCGCCGGCCACGCCCACTCGGCCGAGGGCAAGCTCCAGGTCGAGCTCGCCCAGCTCGAATACAACATGGCCCGCATGCGCGGCCTGTGGACGCACCTCGAGCGTCTCGGCGCGGGCCGCGGCGTCGGCGGCATCGGTACGCGAGGCCCGGGCGAGTCCCAGATCGAGACCGACCGCCGGCTCGCGCGCGACCGCATCACCGCGCTGCGCCGCCGGCTCGACCACGTGCGCTCCAACCGCGCCGTCCAGCGCGCTGAGCGCGAGCGGGCGCATCTGCCGTCGGTCGCGCTGGCCGGCTACACCAACGCCGGCAAGTCGACGCTGCTGAACGCGCTCACGGGCTCCGAGGTCGGCGTCCGCGACCGGCTCTTCCACACGCTCGATCCGACGACGCGCACGCTGCGCCTGCAGGGGCGCACCTACCTGATGACCGACACCGTCGGCTTCATCCGCAAGCTGCCGCATCAGCTGGTCGACGCGTTCGCCGCGACGCTCGAGGAGACCAAGCGCGCCGACCTGCTGCTGCACGTCGTGGATGCCAGCGCGCCCGAGGAGGAGCTCCTCGCGATGACCCGGGCGGTCGAGGACGTGCTGGAGGAGATCGGCGTCGGCGACCAGCCCCGCATCCTCGTGCTCAACAAGGCCGATCAGCTCGACGACGAGCGTCGCCACGAGCTCGCGTTCCGCCACGGCGACGCCTCGCTCGTCAGCGCGATCACCGGCGAAGGGCTCGAGGAGCTGCAGGAGCGGATCGCCGACGAGTTCGAGCGCCAGATGCGCGATGTCGAGCTGCTCGTCCCGTTCTCCGAGGGCGGGACGCTGTCCGAGCTGCACGACGTGGCCGGCGATCTCGAGCGCACCGACACGCCCGACGGCGTGCTCGTCCAGGCCCGCCTCCCGGCGGTGATCGCCGAGCGCTTCGACCGCTACGCCGTCAACGGCGACCGCCCCGCCTGAAGTTTCATCTGCGCTTGAGGTGGCCTTCAGGGACCCTTGGGGAGCGCGCGTCACAGTCAGTGACATGGAACAGCTGCAAGACATCGCTGCGATCGTCCTTGCCTGCGGCGCGGCGGTCATCTTCGCGCTGATGGCTTGGGCCGGCCAGCACCAGAGCTAGACGCACCGCCGCCGCGCGGCGGGCGAGAATCTCGTTCATGCCACCGCAGCGTCTCGCGGTCGGATCGGATGCCCCGGCGATCCGGGAGCTGATGCGCGCATCGGTGCGCGACCTCTTCCCGGCCTTCTATGACGAGTGGCAGACCGCCAGCGCCGCCGTCCACATCGCCCAGCTCGACATGCGACTCATCGAGGACGGCACGTACTACGTGCACACGGTCGGCGACGACGTGGTCGCCTGCGGCGGCTGGAGCCGTCGGAGCAAGCTGTACAACGGGTCGGGCGCGGGCGAGGACGACGACCGTCTGCTCGATCCGGCGAGCGAGCCCGCGCGCGTGCGAGCCATGTTCGTGCGCGGTGATTGGACGCGGCGCGGGCTGGGGCGAGCGATCCTGGCCTCGTGCGAGGGCGCTGCCCGCGCTGAAGGCTTCAAAGAGCTCGTGCTCGGCGCCACGCTGGCCGGTGTCCCGCTGTACCGCGCGTTCGGATTCCGCGAGATCGAGCGAGGGCCGGTGACGATGCCCGACGGCGTGACCGTCGATGTGGTGACGATGAAACGGTCGATCGTCGCCCCATAGGGAATAGCGCGGCCTGACTGGCGTCTTCAAGCCAACGGAGAGAGCTTCTGACCAAGGAGGTCCGACATGTTGGCCAAGATCGCCCTGGCGATCGTGACGTTTGCCGTCGTCTTCGCCACGCTGGTGCTTGCTGCGGGCTCGATCCCGCCGCAGAAGTCACTCGAGGCGCGCACTGCGACCGAGAAGCCGCTCGTGGCGCGCGGTCAGGTGATCGAGCGCGTCGCCGAAGAGCGGCGGGCGACTTCGGCACGCACCAACGGCGCGACCTCGCTGCCATAGCGCTCGATCGATCGCATCGCGTCGGCGTGGGCGACCGCGCCGACGCTCATATGCGCGAGGTAGCGCTGGTGGCCGAACAGCTCGTGCTCGTAGAGGAGCTTCTCAGCCACCTCCTCGGGGCTCCCGACCGCCAGCGCCCCGCGCGGTGAGCGCAGCGCCCTGTACTGGTCGCGCCCCATCGGCGGCCAGCCGCGCTCGTGGCCGATCCGGCTCATCATCGCGGTGTAGTGCGGCGCGAACGCGCTGTCATCGCCGACGAACGCGTGCGTGTTGATGCCGAGCGGGAGCGTTTCCGGGTCGTGGCCGCCCTCGGCGGCGGCACGCCGGTAAAGCTCGACGAGCGGCACGAAGCGGTCCGGCTGACCGCCGATGATCGCGATCGTCAGCGGCAGGCCCAGCACGCCGGCGCGGGCGACCGACCGCGGAGTGCCGCCGACCGCGATCCATACCGGGATCGGGTCCTGCACCGGCCGCGGCCAGACGCCCTGGTCTTGTAGCGGCGCGCGGTGGCGACCCTGCCACGTGACGCGCTCGCTCGACCGCAGCTCCAGCAGCAGGTCGAGCTTCTCGGCGAACAGCTCGTCGTAGTCGTCGAGGTCGTAGCCGAACAGCGGGAACGACTCCGTGAACGAGCCGCGGCCGGCCATGATCTCGGCCCGGCCGCCGGAGATCAGGTCGACGGTGGCGAACTCCTCGAACACGCGCACGGGATCGTCCGAGCTCAAGACGCTGACCGCGCTGCTGAGGCGGATCCGTTCGGTCTGCGCGGCGATCGCGGCGAGCGCGACGGCGGGCGCCGAGACCGCGAAGTCGGGGCGGTGGTGCTCGCCGACGCCGAACACGTCGAGCCCGAGCTCGTCGGCCAGCCTGGCTTCCTCGAGCAGGTTCTTCAGCCGCTGCTCGGGCGAGACCGACCCGACGTCGGCGAAGGTGATGAGTCCGAGCTCCACGCTTCTAGATAAGCAGGGCGTCGTAGGCTGCCACGACAGGCAATGACCTCCAGGGGGCGACGATGACCGGCAGCGGATGCTCGACAAGCTCGCCGAGGTGCTCGCCCCGCCGAGCTGATCAGCGGCCCGAGGAGCCGAAGCCGTTCTCGCCTCGGTCGTCGGGTGACGGCGGGAGCTCTTCGACGACGCTGACGTCCGGCACCACGAACGGGACCAGCAGGAGCTGGGCGATCCGGTCGCCGGCGTGGGCCTCGAACCGCGCGTCGCCCAGGTTGACCAGGACGATCCGCACCTCGCCCCGGTAGTTCGGGTCGATCAGGCCCGGCGAGTTGACCAGCGAGATGCCGTGGCGGGAGGCAAGGCCGGACCGCGGCGTGACGAGCCCGGCCACCCCGGGCGGCAGCGCGATCGCCACACCGGTCGCCACGGTCGCGCGCTCCCGCGGCCACAGGGAGAAGCCCTGCAGGCAGCGCAGGTCGTACGCCGCGTCGCCGGGGCGCGTGCGGGCGGGCGGCTGGGCGGCCGGGTGCAGCAGCCGGACCTGGAGCTCGTCGAGCGCGATGTCGAGTGCCATACAGCCCGAACCTAGCGGCCGGTCCGGCGGACACCCTGGACCACCGCCCAGTTTCCTAGGAACCTCTTCGGTTTCTCTTCGGTTGTGACGCCACGCTCGACGAATGACCAGGAGAAAGCGAACGACAGCTCTCGCCCTGGCCGGCGCCGTTGCGCTGGCTTCGGGCGCGTATGCACTCGGCAGCCAGGCCGGTGACGGCGCGGCGGCTGCAGCCAAGACCACCAACGCGCCCGGCTACGGGCCGCCACCAGGCGGCGGCCCAGGACACTGGGGCGGTCCGGGTGAGCGCTTCAGCGGACTCGCCGACCGTCTCGGCGTCAGCGAGGCCGACCTGCGCAAGGCGCTGACCGATCTCGGCAAGGACAAGCGCGACGACATGGCGCAGGCGCTCGCCGACGCGCTCGGGATCGACGTCGCGAAGGCGCAGTCGGCGCTCGACAAGCTTCGGCCCAAGCGCGAAGCGCGCCCGCGTGACGGGCGGCGCGACGAGTTCGCGCAGGCGCTCGCCAAGCAGCTCAATCTGAGCACGGCCAAGGTCAAGGCGGCGCTCGAGCAGCAGCGCGACCATCGCGGCGACCCGTCCGCGCTCGCCGATGCGCTCGGCGTCAGCACCGCGAAGCTTCGGCAGGCACTGGCGACCGTGTTCAAGGACCACCGACCCGGCCGGCGCGGCGGCCCCGGCGGACCCCGCCGGCCCGGCTTCGGCCCGGGCGAGGACGCGCTCGCCAAGGCGCTCGGCGTCACGCCCGCCAAGCTGCGCGCCGCCTTCGAGAAGCTCCGCCAGGAGAAGACCGACGCGTTCGCCGCGGCGCTCGCCAAGAAGCTGAACATCGACCCCGCGAAGGTCAAGGACGCCCTCGGCGACGAGCCGTTCGGCTTCGGCCACCGCCACCCGTGATCGCAACCACGCGCCTCGGCGGCCAGGCCGCCGAGGCGTGAGCGTTGAGCTAGCGCGTGCTCTTGAAGAGCAGCCGGTTACGGCGGTCTTACCCCGCGGCGATCAGGCCGGTCTCCGTCAGATACTCCCTGGCGACCTCGGCCGGATCCTTCTTGTCCAAATCCACGCGCGCGTTGAGCTCCTGCATGTTCTCGTCGGTCAGCTGCTCCTGGATCAGCTCGAGCGTGCGGGGAAGGTCGGCGCCCGCCGCGTCCGCCGTCGCCTGCTTCATCACGAGCGTCGAGTTGTACGGCGGGAACATGCCGCGATCGTCTTCGAGCAGGACCTCCTGCTCGCGCTGGATCTGGGGGTCGGTCGTGAAGACGATCGACACGTCGGCCCGGCCGGAGCTGAGCACCTGGTGGCGCCGGCCGACCTTGACCGGCAGGAACTTCTTGAACGACAGGCCGTAGACCTGCTCCAGCCCGGCGAGGCAATCGAGCCGCCGGCGGCACTCGGGCGCGCCGGCCAGGACGAGCTTCTTCGCCTTGCCCGCGAGGTCGGAGATGTTCTTCAGCCCGAGCCGGTCGGCTGTCGCCGCGGTCACGGCAACCTCGTTGGACGACGTGAACGGCGTCGGCGGGAACGCCACCATGCCGTCGGCAGCGAAGTTGTGGTTGACCTCCTCGTAGGCCTGCTGCGGGTCCTTAGGGACGTCTTCGGCGCTCTTGTCGAAGAAGGCGATCAGCGCCGTCCCCGTGTACTCCGGGTACGCCGACACCCTGTCCGCCCTGAGCGCGGCGAGCGCAATGTCCTGGTTGCCGAGGTCGAGGTGCTTCTCGATCGTGTAGCCGGCCGCCTCGAGGCCCTGCGCGTAGATCTCGCCGAGCACGTTCTGCTCGGTGAAGTTCTTGGAGCCGATCGTGAGCTCGACCTTCGCGTTGGCGGGGTTGCGGTGGATCTTCCCGCCGGACTGGCTCGGCGCGGGCGTCGGGTCCGGCGTCGCCGCATCGTCGCCGTTGCCACCACAGGCGGCTGCGAGCACGGCGCAGACGAGCACGAGCAGGAGCGATCGCATGGGCGCGGCGGTAACGCTAAACCCCGGCCGCACGGCGCGCAGCCGCGTGCGCGGCCGCCTCGAGCGCATCGTCGAGCGGCGTGAGCTCCACGGGGTCGATCCCAAGCGCCATCGCGGTCAGCCAGTCGGCGAAGTGCGCATTCTTGGGAAGCAGCGGACCGTGGAGATAGGTGCCCACCACGGTGCCGTGCGGGCCGCCACGGACACCTTCGTAGCCCGACCGCCCGTCGTTGCCGTGCCCGCGCAGGACGCGGCCGAGCGGCTCGGCGTCCGGGCCCAGGCGCGTGCGGCCGCCGTGGTTCTCGAACCCGGCGAGGAGCTGGCCGTCGGACAGCCGGATCGCGACGTTGCCGATCAGCCGAGGGCCATCGACGCGCACGGTGTCGAGGTCGACCAGTTCGACGCCCGGGAGCCGCTCCTCGCCCATCTCATAGCCGTGGCCGAGCAGCTGGTAGCCGCCGCAGACCGCGAACACGACCGCGCCGCGGTCGGCGGCCGCGTGCAGCGCGTCGCGCTTGGTCTGGACCATGTCGAGTGCGCACAGCGCCTGGTCGCGGTCCTGGCCGCCGCCGATGTAGAAGAGGTCGTGGGCGTCCGGGTCGAGCGGGTCGCCGAGGTCGACGCCGGCGAGCTCGAATCCGATGCCGCGCCACTGGCAGCGGCGCTCGAGCACCAGCAGGTTGCCGCGGTCGGCGTAGATATTGAGCAGGTCCGGGTACAGCGCGCAGACCCTGAGCGTGTGCCTAGCCACGCAGCACCACCACCTCGGAGCCGACGTGGTCGACCGTCGGCGCGATCGAGCGCACCGGCTCGGCATGCAGCCCCGCGGCCTCGGCGGCCAGCGACTCGGCGGTGACGGTCGCGAGCACGATCACGTCGTGCTCGGTGGTGCCCGGCGGCGTCACCTGGCGTTGGCGCTCGATCCGCGTGCCGCCGGGGATGGCTCGCACTGCCGTCGGCTGCGATACGTAGCGCGTGCCGTCGCTGAAGCCGATGTCGGGCGGCGGCACCTCGCCGTCGCCGAACGTCTCCATCTCGGTGGCGATCGCGAGCGCGACGAGCCCGCCGGGCGCGAGCGCGCGGCGGGCGCTCGCGAAGAAGCCCGCGCGCGCTGCCGCGTCCGGCAGCAGCTGGATCGTCTGCATCGGGACGGCGACGAGGTCGAACGTGTCCCCGGCGTCGAACCGCGCGGCGTCGGCGACGATCACCCGCACGTCGAGGCCCTCTTCGCGCGCGCGCTCGCTGAGCACTGCGAGCAGGCGGGCGTCGAGATCGAGCGCCGTCACGGTGCAGCCCGCGCGGGCGAGGTGCAGCGCGACGCGACCGGTGCCCGCACCCACGTCGAGCACGCGGCCGCCGGCGGCCAGCTGTTCCCACAGCGGCAGGTCCGCGGTGTAGGCGCCGCATTCGATGTCGTGCCAGATCGCCGTGCTCACCGCCAGTACTCCACGGCGTCGCCGCGGCGGGCGAGCAGGTCGCGCAGCTCGAGCAGCGCGGTGTAGGTCGGAAGCGCGTACAGCGGGCCGTGACCGGCGGCGAGCGCGCGGTCGAGCCCGCGCTCGAGGTCGTCGATGACCTCCAGCCGGTCGGCGGCCACGCCCGCGTACTTGAGGCGCAGCGCGAGCTCGGCGGCGCGCGTTCCGGAGCACGTGAGGCGGCGCACGTGCGGCGCGATGATCTCCCAGTCGGCGTCCCATACCCACGAGACGTCGCGCCCGTCGGCCGTGCGGTCGTTGAGCACGCCGAAGAGGTCGAGCTCGGTGCCTTCGAGCGCCAGCGTGCGCAGCACCTCGTTCGCTCCGGCCGGGTTCTTGACGAGCAGGATCGAGGTGGCGCGGCCGTCGAGGTTGATCGTCTCGGCGCGGCCGAACGCGGGCTCGACCGCGGCCAGCCCGGCGGCGATCTCACCGAGCGGCACGCCCAGCCGCAGGCACAGCGCGGCGGCTCCGAGCGCGTTGTAGACGTTGTAGAGGCCGGGCAGCGGCAGCTCGATCCGCCGCTCTCCCTCGGGCGTGCTCAACGTGAACGCCGCGGAGCGGATCCCGCGCAGCTCGACGGCTGATGCGCTCACGCTCGGATCAGGGCGGCGAGCGCCGCAATTCGGGCACGCGTAGCGGCCGAGGTGGGCGAGGTAGGCGGCCTCGTACACGTACGCGTGGCCGCAGCGCCGGCAGTGCTTGGAGTCCGACGCGTGCTGCATCTCAGGGAGGGCCAGCGCGTCGTCCTGGACGCCGAAGTAGAGAGCCTCATGCTCGCGCCCGAGGTCGGCGACGAGCGGGTCGTCGGCGTTGAGCACCAGGCCGGTGTCGGCGGGCAGGGCGGCGACGACCGCCGCCCAGCGGTCGGCGATGATCTCCAGCTCGCCGTAGCGGTCGAGCTGGTCGCGGAACAGGTTGCCGAGTAGGACCGCGCGCGGCGAGAGCTCAGCGGCGACCGGGCCGAGCCAGAACTCATCGACCTCGAACAGCCCCAGCTCGCCCCGTGCGGCGGCGAGCGCGGCGGCCACGCCGCCGGCCATGTTCGCTCCCGCGCGGTTGTGCACGAGCCTGGTGCCGGTGCGGCCGAGGATCGCCGCGATCATCGCCGCGGTCGTGGTCTTGCCGTTGGTGGCCGAGACGACGACGCTGCCCTGCGGCAGGCGCGCCGCCAGCCGCGCGATCGCGTGCGGCTCCGCCCGTATCAGCACCTTGCCGGGCAGCGACGTGCCGCCACGGCCGGCCAGGCGGGCAGCGACGCCTGTGGCGCGCGCGGCGAGCAGCCCCGCCTGCAGCCTCACGGGACGATCACCCGCAGCGCGCCGGGCAGCACGCGCACCGTCGTCGGCAAGTCCGCGATCGGGTCGCCGTCGGCGTAGGCGGTGAACGGCCGGCTGGCGCTGAACGTGATCTCGCGCCCGCGCACGATCGTGAACCCGGGATCGTTGACGTGCGTGCCCTTGAACACCTTGTTGAGCCCCCGCAGGTAGTCGCGCTTCGGGCGATGCGCGGTGAGCGCCACGTCGAGCAGCCCGTCGTCGAGCGAGGCGTCGGGCACCAGCCACATCCCGCCGCCGAAGACGCCTGAGTTCGCCACCGCCACGGCATACCCGGCGAACGCGTGCCGCGTGCCGTCGACGGTCACCTCCCAGTCGGCGGGCCGCCACGACCACAGCGCGCGCAAGGCGCCGTAGGCGTACACCTGCGTGCCGAGCGGCAGCCGCGTGGCGTTGGCGATCTCGTTCACCTCGGAGTCGAACCCGGCGCTGAGGATGCCCACGTACACGGTCCCGCCGGCCTCTGCGACGTCGATCCGGCGCTCCTTGCCGGCGGCGAGGACGTCGACCGCGGCGACCGGGTCATGGTCGATCCCCAGCTTGCGCGCAAGGTCGTTGCCGCGGCCACCGGGAAGGATCCCCATCACCGTGTCGGTGCCCTGCAGCTCGCCGGCGACTGCGCCGGTCAGCCCGTCGCCGCCCATCGCGAGTGCCAGTTCGCCCGCGTCGCGCGCCGCGCGGGCAAGCTCGCGCGCGTGTTCGATCGACTCCGTGCGGTCGACGCGGAACGGGAAACCGTGCGAGCGCAGCGCCGCCTCGACGCTGGGCAGCAGCTTCGCGGCGCGGCCGGCACCGGCGGACGGGTTCACGATCAGGCGTGCGGGGCGGTCCATGCGAGCCGGGGAGGCTAGCTACGGCAGGACCAGAGCCGCGAGGGAGTCGGCGACGTAGGTCGGCTTCGGGTCGGCGGCGTCGGCCTGCTCGCGGGTCGTGCCGCCGGTGAGGACGAGCGCGGAGTCCAGGCCCGCGCGGCGCGCCCCCGCGATATCGACGTCGAGCAGGTCGCCGACCGCGAGGATCCGGCCGGGCCCGAGGCGGTCGCGCGCCGCCTCGTACATCGGCGGCTCCGGCTTGCCGACCACGACGTCGGCCGTGTGGCCGCTCGCATGTTCGATCGCGGCGAGCACCGCGCCGCTGGCCGGCCACGGGCCGTCCGGCATCGGGAACGTGCGGTCTCGGGTCGCGCCGATGAGCTCGGCGCCGCGCGAGACGGCCTGCGCGGCGGTCCGCAGCTCGTCGTAGTCGAAGCCGTCGTACGCGCCGACCACGACGACGTCCGCGCGGGTGGCGAACGGCGTGCGGTTGAGGATCCGCAGCCCGGCCTCCGCCACGTGGTCGATCAGCGCCTGCGAGCCGACCACGTACGCCGACCCGGGCGGGCGGCCGGCCAGGTGGTACTGGACCGCCGCGCCGACGGTCACGACCTCGGCGATCGAAGCCTGGAAGCCGAGGCGCCACAACTTGCGCACGAGCTCCTCAGGTGCGTGACGGACGTTGTTGGTGAGGAAGAGCAGCGACGCGCCCGATTCGCGCAGCGTCGTGACCGCGTCAGCCGCGCCGTCACAAGCTTCGTCGCCGACCCACAGGCAGCCGTCGAGGTCGAGCAGGACGTGGTCGTAGGGCCGGATGCGGGCGGAGACGGGCACGGTGCGTGTCTATCATCGCCGCCCATGCTGCGGCTGGTGCTCCTGGGCCTCCTCGCGTGCACGCTGCTTCTCGCTGCGTGCGGGGGAGACGACAGCTCGACCGAGTCGGCCGCCACGCCGACGGCGACCGCGGACAGCGGCCCGGCGCCGCTGGACTCCGCGAAGACCTACGTCGCCACCGTGTCGACGAGCATGGGTGACTTCGAGATCACGCTCGACTCCAAGCAGGCGCCCAAGACGGGCGGCTCGTTCAAGTCGCTCGCCGACAAGGGCTTCTACGACAACCTGAAGTTCCACCGCGTCGTCCCGGGATTCGTGATCCAGGGCGGCGACCCCAACGGCGACGGCACCGGCGGCCCCGACTACACCGTCGAGGAGGCGCCGCCGCAGGACCTCCAGTACACGAAGGGCGTCGTCGCGATGGCGAAGACGGGAGCCGAGCCGGCCGGCACGTCCGGCAGCCAGTTCTTCGTCGTCACCGCCGACGACGCCCAGCTCCCGCCCGACTACGCGCTGCTCGGCAAGGTGACGTCGGGACAGGACGTCGTCGACAAGATCGGCAAGGTCAAGACCGACGACTCCGAGGCGCCGGTCAAGCCCGTGACGATCAAGAGCATCAAGGTCACCGAGTCCTAGAGGGCGCCCTCGAGCTCGAGCAGCGCGCGCTTGCGCTCCGGGCCGCCGCCGTAGTTGCCGATACCGCCGCCGGCGGGCAGCACGCGGTGGCAGGGGACGACGATCGGGATCGGGTTGCGGGCGCACGCCGTCGCCGCCGCGCGGAAGGCGCGCGCGTTGCCCGCGCGCTCCGCGAGCTTGCCGTAGGTGACGACCTCGCCGCGCGGCACGCTGTCGTGCAGCGTCTCGAGGACGACGTGCCGGAACGGGGCCGGAACGAGCGTCAGGTCGAACGGCAGCGCCTGCGGATCGCCCTCGCCGGCGAAGTAGGCGTCGAGCGTGTCGCGGGTGGCCTCCAGCTCGCGGTCGGAGGCGACGATGCGCGGGCCGAACGCCGCGGCCACCTCGGCCAGCAGGCGGTCCTCGGCCTCGTCCTCGAAGCCCACGCGCACGATGCCGTGCTCACCCTGCACGACGAGTAGGCGGCCGATGGGCGTGGCGAGACGGGTGAACACGGCGTCGGCGAGGCCTTCGCGCACCGCGGCGGCGGCGACGGCCTCGAGCAGGGAATCGGGGAGCGGGGTCATGCGGCGAGCCTCTCTCGCAGGGTGCGGACGGCGGTCGACACGCGCTGGCGCGCGGCGACCGCGGAGATGCCGAGCCGGTCGGCGATGCCCTCGTAGTCGAGGTCGTCGACGAAGCGCAGCCGCAACGCGGTCTGCGCACCATCCGGCAGCGGTGCGATCAGCGCCTCGAAGGCGCCTTCGTCATAGGCGTCGTGGGTGGCGATCGCCGGCACGTCGTCCGTGGGGATCTCGCGCCGCCGCGACCGGTGGGAATCGATGGCGGCCGTCGTCGTCACCCGGTACAGCCAGGCGCGCAGGTGCTCCGCATGCCGCAGCCGCGGATACGCCCGCAGCGCGCGCAGCAGTGCGTCCTGCAACACGTCTTCGGCGTGCTGGTCGCCGGCGAGCTTGCGCGCGTGCGCGAGCAGCTCGTCGCCGTGAGCTTCGACGAGACTCCAGAACGGGGGCAGCGCGACGGTCGTCACATGCGTTGTAACGCGGCGCGCGGGGATTCCGTGAGCTTACGGCCGGCGGCCGGCGACCTGATTCGCGCGGTTCTCGGCGGCTTTCGCGCGGGCGCGGTTCTGGCGCCGGCGTCCGATGAAGGCCATCACGCCGAGCACGACGGCGACGAGCAGGAAGCCCCAGAAGACGGAGAGCGTCGGGTCGAGCCCGCCGAACGGCAGCGAGACGAGCATGACGATGCCCCAGCCGAGTGCGAGCAGCGCGACGATGATCGCGATCACGAGCAGCACGCCGCCGACGCGCCGGATGATGCTGGATCCCGGCGGCGGGGCGATATAGCCCATCAGCTGCAGCATGAAGAGCTGGCGGTTCGACGGCGGCGCCTGACCGAGCTTCTCGGCAGCCACCTTCAGATCGCCGGCGCGGCGCTCGGCGAGGGCGAGCGAGGCCTCGGCCATCCGGCGCAGCTGCAGGCGCTCCTGCGGGCGGGCGGCGGCGATCGCGGCGCGGAAGTGCTCGCGCGAGCGCTTGGCGTCCATCCGCTCGGCGGCGCGGGCGCCGAGGATCGCCTGCGCGGCGGCGCGGAAGCGGGTCTCGGCCTCGAGCTCCTCGTCGGACCGGCCCTCGAGCCGCTGCATCGCGGCGAGAGCGCTCTTCTGCTCGACCTTGATCTGACGCTGCTTGGGAGCCATGAGTCCTCGGAAGTCTACGACCGCCGGCGGAAACCGGTGGGTTCGGGGTCAGGATCGAGCGGGCTCTCCGGGAGGCCCGGCTCGGGATCGAGATCGTCATACCCGCCGGGCGCGATGTCGTTCGGTCCGTCCGCGTGGAACATCGCCGCGAGGTACTGGATCTGCCCGCGGCCGACGCCGAGCTCGAACTGCCCGCCGCCGTAGGCGCCCATGCCGCGCTCGGCGCAGAAGTCGTAGGCCTCGAACAGCGCCCGCACGGCGCCGAAGCGCGAAGGCTTGAGGTTGACGGTGCGGGGGAGCACGGGCCGGTCGAGGACGTCCTGCACCGAGTGGACCGGCGCGTCCCAGGTGATCCTGTCCTCGAACGGGCGCAGCGCCTCGCGCGCCTCCGGGACGTCGAGGTCGGGATCCTCGAGCCAGGCGTCCGGGAACGTCTCGGCGATGCGGCGATAGAACGCCGGATCCGTGTCGGTGTCGACCGGCGTGCCCTTGTAGGCGCCCTTGAAGTCGAACGAGTCGACGGCGTCGGTGTCGACGAGGCCGGCGATCAGCTCGTCGTCCCAGTCCGGTGTGGCGTCGAGCTTGAAGCGCAGGTTCGGGTAGCGGGCCAGCCGCCGCGTCACCGGCCCGAGCGTCGGCGGCTCGCCCATGCGGGAGGAGACCACGAACCGCACGGGGTGCAGCGGGCGTTCGAGGAGATCGGCCAGCGAGGTGCCGGCCTGGCGCAGCGCGAGGTCGAGCGCCGCGCTCTCGTACGCCCAGCGGCGGTAGTGGAGGAAGGCGTCCATGCGCGGCTCGCCCGCGGGGAAGAGGTTCAGGCCGTCGAGATGCGCCGAGAACGCGTCGAACGTCCACGTGCCGGCGAGCGGGTGCTCCGGGCCGCGCTCCTGCGCGATTTCCTGCTCGCTCTCGTCGTAGGTGACGTCCTCACCGAGGCCTTCCTCACCGCTGCCGCGCAGGTGCACGATCGTCGTCTGGCGATTGAAGCCGCTCGACACCTGGCGCGACAGGCCCTCGAGCGCGTAGTCATCGATCGTCAGCGGCAGGTCGGCGACGCGCTCGTAGGTGCTCATCCACGTGAGCCTAGATGGTCGATTCAGTGGCCCGCGTGCCCGCATGGCCGACGCGCCCAGGCGGTACGTGGGTCGCGGAATCGGCCATCTTGATGGCCGGTCCAGCGACTAGCCTCCGGGCGTGCTCGAAGCGCTCGGGTTCTTCGCGCTGGTCGAGGTCGTAGGCCTGGCGGCGGCGCCGCTCGCCGGGCTCGCTTTGGGACGGCTGCCGGGCGCCGGGCTCGGGTTCTCCAAGCCGCTCGGCCTCCTGCTCGTGACGTGGGTGGTGTGGATGCTCGCGTCGGTCGGGATCGCGCCGTACTCGACGGCGACCGTGTTGGTGGTCGCCGGGGTGCTGATCGTGGTGGGCGTGCTGGTCGCGGCCCGCCAGCGGTATCTACGCGCTCAACTCGTCGAGCCGCGGTCCGAGGGCTGGCTCGGCCGGGTCCGGTACGACTGGATCGCCGCGCGCGCGTGGCCGGCCGACGACCCGGGGCGCCGCGGCCTGTGGATCGTCTCCGAGCTCGTCTTCGCGGGCGCGTTCGCGGTGATGGTCCTGCTCGTCTCCTACTCGCCCGACGTGTGGGGGACCGAGAAGCCGATGGACATGGCGTTCGTCAACGCGGCGAACGCGTCGTCGTCGTTCCCGCCGCACGACCCGTGGATGGCGGGCCAGGACCTCAACTACTACTACCTCGGCCACCTGGTCATGGCGATGCTGATCCGGGTCACCGGCGTCGCTCCCGACGTGGGCTACAACATCGCGTTCGCGCTGCTGGCGGCGCTGTCGGCGGTCGCGGTGTTCACGCTCGCCGGCACGCTGTGGGCGGCTGCTCGGCCGCGGCTCGACAACGTGCGCGGCGGACCGGTCTCGGCCGGGCTGATCGCTGTCGTCGTCTGCATCGTGCTCGGCAACCTCGCCGGCGTGCGCGAGTGGCTCGACGCGGCCAGCCCACCGGGCGACTACGACTGGTTCGGGGCGTCGCGCGTGATCACCGGCACGATCAACGAGTTCCCCTGGTTCTCGTTCCTGCTCCAGGACATGCACGCGCACGTGCTCGCGATCCCGTTCACGCTCGTCGCGCTCGGGTTCGTGCTGCAGGTCGCGCTCGCCGGTCCGCGCGGTGATGCGGTCTGGCGCGGCGTCGCCGAGGCGCTCGCCGCCGGCCTCGCGATCGGCGCGCTGTACGCGATCAACTCGTGGTCGTATCCCGCCGCCGCGGGTCTGCTGGTGCTGGCGATCGCGACCTGGCTCCGGTCGACCGACAGTGCCGGCAGACGTCTCTACGCGCTCGTCTGGCTCGCGCTCGTGCTGCTGGCGAGCGTCGTGCTGATGCTGCCCTTCTGGCTCAACTTCAACCCGGCCGCGCGCGGCATCGGCTGGGTGAAGGAGCGCGCGTCGTTCACCCATTTCGTCGGCGACCAGCTGCTCCTCTACGGCCTGTTCATCGGCCCGCTGGCGGCCGCGTTCGCGGCGCGCGTGCTCGCTACCCGAAGACCGGTGCGGACGCTTGTGTGGGGCGTGATCGCGTTCGCGTTCGTACTGTCGCTGCTGGCGCCGTCCGACCTCGCCGGCGTGGCCGGGCTCGGCGCCGCGCTCGGCGTGGCGCTGGGCGCGCTGATGTCGCGCCGGCTCGGCGCGCCCGAGCGGTTCCTGTGGCTGCTGATCGCCGGCGGCCTGGTCTGCATCATCGTTCCCGAGCTGGTCTACGTCCGCGACGAGTTCGACGGCAGCGACCTGTACCGGATGAACACGGTGTTCAAGCTCGGCTACCAGGCGTGGCTGCTGCTGGCGGTCGCCGCCGCGTGCGCGTTGCCGTGGGCGAGCGCCTGGCTGCCGCGCCGGCTGTGGCCCGTGTGGGCGGGCTTCACCGCGATCCTGCTGCTGCTCGGGGCCGTCTACCCCTACGCGGGCACGTACGCGCGCAAGGCCGGCTTCGCGGCGTCACCGTCGCTCGACGGGCTGGCCTGGCTCCGCGCCAGCTCCCCCGGCGACCCGGCCGCGATCGACTGGCTGCGCGCGAACACGCCCGGCTCGGCGGTCGTGCTCGAGGCGGTGGGGGAGGACTACTCGGCGTTCGGCCATGCGCGGATCTCGACGTTCACCGGCCGCCCGACCGTGCTCGGCTGGGGCGGTCACGAGGTCCAGTGGGACCACCAGCCCGGCGGCCGCGAGCAGGACGTCAAGACGCTCTACACGACCACCGACCTCGACGAGGCACGCGACCTGATCGCCCGCTACAACGTCGAGTACGTCGTCTACGGGCCGATCGAGCGCACCACGTACGGGGACGCCGGGCTGGCGAAGTGGGACCAGCTCGGCGACAGGGTGTTCGACCGCGACGGCACCACGGTCTGGCGGCTGCACTAACGCTTCTGGTACAGCCACTCCGGCATGCCGCCGGTGGGATTCCACACCTCGCGCTTGGTCAGCCAGCGCCACCACGAGCCCGGATTGACCTTCCCGTAGTCGCGCACCCACCAGACGCGGAACGGGAACTCCCGCGAGGTGTAGCCGCTCAGCTGCGACTGCAGTCGGTCGTGCGACGCCTGGGTGAGGATCAGCGCGTCCGAGTCCGGCGGCGCTCCCTGCGTGCTGAGATCGACGTAGCCCACGGGCAGGTCGCGGAAGTACCACGCGTACGGGAACGTCGCACCCTCGGCCGAGTCGACCGTGACGGTGTAGGGCCGGTCGCTCGCCTTGGCCTTCTCGACGACCTCGCGCGCGACCTTGGCGACCTCCTCGGAGGACTGCGTCGAGACGAGCAGCTCGCGCGGGTCGGCGCGGTGGACGGCGTTGACCTCCCATGAGGCGAACACGACGTAGGCGAGCGCGACGACCGCGGCGGCGAGGCCTAGCTTCCCGTACCAGTGGCGCCGCGTCTCCCAGATGCCCTGGACGCCGACGCCCGCCAGCAGCACCAGCGGCAGCAGCGGGTGCAGCACCAGCCACGCGAATTTCTCGCCGGCCCACGAGTACACGAGCAGCGAGAGCAGGAACGCCCAGATCACGAACACGCGCAGCAGCGTCGGCCGCTTGATCGCCACGACCGCGCCGATCGCCCCGAGCAGCAGCGCCGGCCATTCGACGCCGGCGAGCACGACGCCGTAGAAGACGTCCGACTCGCCGCCGCGCCCGACGCTGTGCTGGCCGAGCCAGTAGTCGAGCCCGGTGTAGAGGCCCTGGACGCCTTTCGGGTGCGTGAGGAAGGTCGTGAAGGTGATCGTGTAGACGCCGATGAAGGCGGCCGGCGCCCAGCCCCACGCGTCGAGCCCGACCTTGCGCACCGGGTCGAGCACGAGCCGCCGGTGGCGCGAGATCAGGACGGCGAGGAAGAACGTCCCGGCGACGAACACCGTGATGAACGTCGACTCTTTGGTGGCGAAGCTGGCCGCCAGCAGGGCGCCGATCAGCGCCGGGTGGTAGCGGCGCGGCTGGTCGAGGAAGCGGAACGTGACGACCAGGAGCGCGAGCGTGATCGATGCGATGTAGATGTCCTCGCGCGCGAAGCGCGAGAAGTACAGGTACGACGGCCCGATCGCCAACAGCACCGCCGCCGCGAACGCTGCGATCCGGCCGATCTGGCGGCGCAGGAAGTACGGCATGGCGACCATCGCCGTCCCCATCAGCGCCGGTGCCAGCCGGGCGGTGAAGTCGGATGCGCCGAACACCTTGAAGATCCCGGCCGTCAGGTAGAAGCGCAGCGGCCCGTGCAGCAGCGGGTTGTACTGATAGTCGCCGTTCTTGGCGAACAGCCACGAGAAGTAGGCGTCCTGGCTCTCGTCGTGGTGGAACGGGCGGTCGCCGAGGTCGTACAGCCGCAGCGCCAGCGCGACGGCCACGAGCACGACGTAGGCGATGATCTCGAGTCGCGACCGGCCTGCCTTTGCGGCCGGGGCCCGCTGCTGCGCGATGGTCGCGGCCGTCATCGGCGCGCGTCCTTGAGCTTTCCGAGGCCGCCGTAGCGGGCGGCGAGCAGGATGAGCCCGACCAGCGTGATCGGGACGACGATGATGAACCGCAGCATCACGATGTACGCGACCGCCTGGGCGCCCGTCCCGCCCAGGGCCTTGATGCCGAGGATCGCGGCGGCGTCCTGCGTGCCGGCGTAGGCCGGGCCGGAGGGGATCATCGAGAACACGGACGCCAACGCGACGATGTAGAGCCCTTCGATCGGGTCCATGCCGAAGCCGATCGCGGCGCCGGCAGACATCCAGACGCCTGCCTCGATACCCCAGATCACGAGCGTCATGCCGAGCAGCAGGAGTCCGTGGTGCGCCCGTCTCAATCCCAGTGTGGAGGACAGCATCGGGGCGATGAAGGCCATCATCTTCTCGTTGCGCCGGACCGCGACGTACCCGAGGGCGCCGGCGATCGCCAGCCCGGCCGCCACGAGCAGGATGATCTCGACCTTGCCGCCGCCGACCTCGCCGAGCAGGCCGTAGCCGACGACGACGAACAGCACGACGAGCACGGCGACGTCGAGGATCCGCTCGGCCAACAGCGTGCCGATCACCGTACGGATCGACGTGTGCGCCCGCGGGGCCATCAGGAGCGTGCGGACGACGTCGCCGCCACGGGCCGGGAGGATGTTGTTGCCCATGTAGCCGATGCAGGTCAGCGCATAGGTGTCCACGCGCTCGGGCGTGGCCTGCTCGTCCTCGAGCAGGCGCTGCCAGCGCTCGGCGCGGACGACGGTCGCCAGCCCGTATAGCGCGATCGCCCCGAGCAGCGCTGCCAGCTCAGGCCCGGTGGACGGGAGCTGCGGCGCCTGCTGCTTCGTCGCCCACCAGACGACGCCGGCCACCGACAGCAGCGACACGGCAAGGCCGACCCACTGCAGGCGCGAGCCACCGCGACGGCTTGGGGCCGGCGGCGGAGGGGACGAGGGCGTGGGCTCACTGCCGGTGGTGTCGACCGGAGCGGTGATCGAGCAAGGATGACACCGCAACCACGCGGATCCGTCACTGTTTCAGCCCCTGATGATGCGGCTCACGATCCTGATCCTGGCTCTTCTGGCACTTGTTCCGGCGAGCGCGGCGGCCGACGATGTCGTGGTCGACGGCCGCGGCTGGGGGCACGGCGTCGGCATGTCCCAGTACGGCGCGTACGGCTACGCACTGCGCGAGAGCCGCGACGTCCAGTTCATCCTCAGCCACTACTACGCGGGCTCGAGCTACGGCACGGCCCCGGGGGCGCGCATGCGCGTGCGGCTGAAGAAGCAGCGCGCGCCGCGGATCAGCGGCGCCAGGCTCGCGCGGGCGGCGACCGGCCGGCGTGTCCGGCTGGCCGAGGCCCACGTCTACCGCTTCAAGGCACTTCACTCGAAGCGGATCCGGATCATCAACACCTTCAACGGCAAGACCAAGGCGCGTGTGAAGGCGCCCGTCACGGTCACGGGCGGCGCCAGCACGACGCTGCGCGGCACCGCCGAGAACGGGCTCGCCAACGGCTCGTACCGCAGCCGGCTGGTCTTGTCGCGCGACGGGTCGGGCGTCCTGGTGGTCAACAACGTCGGGCTCGAGCAGTACCTCTACGGCGTCGTGCCGTCCGAGATGCCGGCGTCGTGGCCCGCTGAGGCGCTGAAGGCCCAGGCGGTCGTCGCCCGCTCGTACGCGCTCAAGAGCCGCCGCCCGACCGGCGCCTACGACGTGTTCGCCGACGTCCGCTCGCAGGTCTACCGGGGTGTGGCGGCCGAGACAAGCGCGTCCAACGCGGCGGTCAGGACGACGCGCGCGCGAGTGGTGACGGTTGGTGGCGAGATCGCCCAGACGTTCTTCTTCTCGACCTCCGGCGGCCGCACGGCCACCAACGAGGAGGCATTCGGGGGCTCACCGATCTCCTACCTGCGGTCGGTCGACGACCCGTACGACGACCTGTCGCCGTACCACACCTGGACGGCCCGCTTCACCGCGGCCCAGGCGCGGCGCAAGCTCAAGTCGGTGACGCTCGGCAGGCTGCAGGGGCTACAGGTGGCGTCACGGACCGGCTCTGACCGCGCCGCGACCGTGACCGTGCGGGGGAGTGGCGGGGATCAGACCGTGTCGGCGGCCACCGTGCGCACGCTGCTCGGGCTGCGGAGCACGTGGATCACGCGGTTCGCGGGTCCCTGACCCGCGCTGAGATCTCGGGGAACTGCGGCTGGGTAGGGCGGCGAGGGAGCCGGTGGCGCGGTCGACTCCACCGCTCCGTCAATGCGCAGTTCGAGCTCGAGACCGCGCAGGGTTCGAATCCGGTTGGACGAACCGGGGATCGACCTGTACCTTGTCCGGACTGATGGCAACCAGCTGCCTGCACCGCCACACGAAGCTCATGCCCGCCGCTGCGGGTCGCTCGTGGGTGGGTGCGCGGACGTTCGCCATCATCCCGACGAACCAGCCGCGCGGCTCTTAGCGGACGGAACCTCACATGGACCCGTCCGCGAAGAACGCGGGCGGGCGTCGTGTGACGCGCTGGACCCGCGAACTCATCATCGAGAAGATCCGCGAGTGGGACGCCCGCTACGGCGAGCCACCCTGCTCGGCTGACTGGAACCCGTCGCTGGCCCGTTGGCGCGCGCAGGAATGGCGTGCCGAGCGGTACCGCGAAGGGGTCTGGCCTTCGACCAACGCCGCCAAGCGCCCGTTCGCCGGCTCCTTCGACGCGGCCGTCCGTGCCGCGGGGCTGGAGCCGCACCGGCCCGGGCCGAAACGCGCGGGCGTGGCGTCGGCGCGCCGTCCGGTCGAGCCGCGTGACGATCTCGCGCAGGCGCTGGATCGTGCCCGCGTCGCCGAGGAGCGCGTCGTCGAGCTCGAGCGTGGCCTGCTGTTCGTCGAGGGGCGTGCCGAGGCGAAGGTGGGCGAGACCCGCCGCCGCGTCCACCGCGCCGGCGACAAGCCCCGCGCTCGTGATCGCGTCCGGGTGGTCCGCCGCGACCCCCGCACCGACGTGCTGGAGCGGGCGCAGGTGCTGGTGGCCGACGCCGAGGCGCGTGTGCGCGCCGCCGAGGACCAGGCCGAGGCGGCCGCGCTCGACGCCGCGGAGGCGCGTCGCGAGTCCGCGAAGGCCAAGCGCCGGGCGCGCGAGCTGAGTGCCCTGGTCGCCGAAGACCAGCGCCGCCTGACCGGCGGCGAGCTCGCCGAGCTGCGTTCCGGCGAGCCGTCCGGACCGGCCGTACTGGCGGCGGCGATCAAGCGCCTGGCGAGTGCGCGTGCCGCTGGTGACCGCGGCGGGCTGGCGGCGGCGCTCGCCGAGGTGGCGTCCGCCGCAGTGCGCTGGCGCGATCGCATCTGAGCCCTTCCCTCCCCAGGACGCGGGGGCCGGCCCACCCTTCAGGCCGGCCCCCGAGGCCCGCCAAGTTGGCCGGTTGGCAATCAAGGATTTCGATCCTTACGTCGATAAATCCGTGGGTAATGTCCGCAAGGACCATGGCGACACTTGTTGAGGGACAGGCCGCTCGCTTGGACGTGGGCGAGAGTCTCGCTTGCCGCATCATCGGATTCAGCGGCCCTGAAGTCGTTCTCGCACTGGAGATGCAGCCGCAGGAGGAGATCGCGGTCGGCGCCTCCGCCTACCTGCTGCTCGAGTCCGAAGGGCAACTGCAGGCGGTGCGCGGCAACGTGCACACGCAGTCCACCGAAGAGGTCGTGCTGCGGCTCACCGACGACATCCGCCTCGGCCAGCGCCGCATCTTCTCGCGCGCGCCGATCCCGCTGCCCGTCCGCGTCAAGACCGCGGCCGGCGACTGGCAGAGCGTCACCCGCGACGTCAGCGCCGGCGGCGTGTGCGTCGCGCGTGAGGGCGAGCCCGGCGACGGGACGCTGCATCTGACGATCACCGTCGCCAGCCACGAGGTCGTGGCCGAGGCCCGTGTCGTCCGCATCACCGACAGCGACCTCGGCGTCGAGTTCGAGCAGATCCAGGACCAGGATCGGCTCCTGCTCGCCTCCCTCGCGCTGGCCTACCACCGCCCGCGCTAGACCGTCCGCGCCCCCGCGCGCCGCCTTCGCCCGCCGAACGGCAGCGTGCATTAGGCTGCCACCAAGGTCGCGTTCTTGACGGAGGAGGAGACGCTGTAATGGCACGGGTCTCGATGAGTGTGAACGGGGTTCGGTACGACCAGGACGTCGAGGCGCGCCTGCTCCTCGTGCACTTCCTGCGCGACACCCTTGGGCTCACGGGCACGCATGTTGGTTGTGATACGTCCAACTGCGGCGCGTGTACCGTCCACCTCGACGGTGAGGCGGTGAAGAGTTGCACGGTACTGGCCTTGCAGGCGGACGGCGCCGCGGTGACGACGATCGAGGGCATGGGCTCCGAGAACGACCTGCATCCGTTGCAGGAGGCCTTCTGGAAGCACCACGGGCTCCAGTGCGGCTACTGCACGCCCGGGATGATCATGGCGGGAGCCGACCTGCTGGCCCGCAACCCGGATCCGAGCGAGGCCGAGGTCCGCGAGGCGCTCGCCGGCAACCTGTGTCGCTGCACCGGCTATCAGAACATCGTCAAAGCGGTCCTTGACGCCGCCGACACGTCGAAGGGGGTGCCGGCATGAGCGCGATCGAGCAGGCCGTTCCCAGCGAGAAGTGGGTCGGCCAGGCCATGCGCCGCAAGGAGGACCCGCGACTGATCACGGGACGCGGTCGCTACGTCGACGACATGGTCCTCTCGGGCATGCTGTACATGGCGGTCGTCCGCTCCACCGAGGCACACGCGACGATCACCTCGATCGACACCGCGGGTGCCAAGGACGCGCCCGGCGTCCACGGCGTGTTCACACACGATGACCTCAAGCTCGAGGCGCCGCTCCCGATGGTGTGGATCCCGCCGGGGGTCGAGGTCAAGACCCCGGAGACATGGCCGCTCGCCAAGGGCGTCGTCAAGTACGTCGGCCAGCCGATCGCCGCTGTGGTCGGCAGCGACAAGTACGCGGTTGTCGACGCCGCCGAGCAGATCGTCGTCGAGTACGAGCCGCTGCCCGTGGTCGTCGATCCCGAGAAGGCGCTCGAGTCCGGCTCCCCGCTCGTGCACGAGGAGTTCGGGACCAACCAGTCGCACGAGTGGTCGATCGGCGGCGGTGACATGGACACCGCGTGGGCGGACGCCGACGTGGTGATCGAGCGCCGGATCGTCAACCACCGCACGGCCGGCGCGCCGATCGAGCCGCGCGTGTGCCTGGCCGACTTCCGCGCGGGCACGCTGACGCTGCACCTCACCAGTCAGAACCCGCATCTGATCCGCCTGTTCATGTCCGGCGAGCTCGGGATCTCCGAGGAGAAGGTCCGGATCATCGCCCCGGACGTCGGCGGCGGCTTCGGCGTGAAGATCATGCACTACCCGGAAGAGGTCATCGCCGCGGTCGCCTCGCGCACGCTGGGCCGTCCGGTGAAGTGGACCGAGACGCGCTCGGAGCACATGACCTCGACGATCCACGGCCGCGACCAGATCGACTACGTGAAGATCGGCGCCAAGCGCGACGGCACGATCACCGGCCTGGAGTGCACCGCGATCTGCGACCTCGGCGCCTACTTCGAGACGCTGACGCCGTTCATCCCGTGCTTCACCGGCTTCGTGATCAGCGGCTGTTACAAGATCCCGAACCTCAAGTTCACGGCCAAGGGCGTCTTCACCAACAAGATGGCCACGGACGCCACGCGCGGCGCCGGCCGACCCGAGGCGACGCACCTGATCGAGGTGACCGTCGAGCAGCTCGCGGCCGAGCTCGGGATGGACTCGCTGGAGCTGCGGCGCAAGAACTTCATCCCGGCCGAGGACTTCCCGGCCGAGGTGGCGATCGGCCTCGTCTACGACTCCGGCGACTACCACGGCTCGCTCGACAAGCTGCTCACGCACGTGGACGTCGACGGCTTCCGGCGCGAGCAGGAGGAGGCGCGCGCGAACGGCAAGTACCTCGGCATAGGGTTCTCCACCTGGATGGAGATCTGCGGCCTGGCGCCGTCACGCGTGGTCGGTCCGAGCGGCGTCGGCCTGCAGGGCGGCTTCTACGAGTCCGGCGTCGTCCGGATCCACGCCTCAGGCGCGGTCACCGCCTACAGCGGCACCGCCCCGCACGGCCAGGGCCTCGACACGACGTTCGCGCAGATCGTGGCCGACCGCGTGGGCACCACGCCCGACCAGGTCGACGTGATCCACGGCGACACCGGCGCCGGCCCGTTCGGCCTCGGCACGTACGGCTCACGGTCGCTGGCCGTCGGTGGCGAGTCGCTCGCCAAGTCGGCGAACAAGGTGGCCGAGAAGGCCAAGCGGCTCGCGGCGCACCTGCTCGAGGCGGCGCCCGAGGACATCGAGCTCGCCGACAACAAGTACTCGGTCAAGGGCTCGCCGGACAAGGGCCTCACGCTCGCCGAGCTGGCGGGCGCGGCGTACGTGCCGGAGAACCTGCCGGAGGGCATGGAGCCGGGGCTGGAGGAGACGACGTTCTACGACCCCGAGAACTTCGTGTTCCCGTTCGGCGCCCACGCCTGCATCGTCGAGCTGGACGCCGACACCGGCAAGGTCGAGATCGTGCGCTACGTCTGCGTAGACGACTGCGGCCCGGCGATCAACCCGATGCTGATCGACGGGCAGATCCACGGTGGCGTCACGCACGCGATCGGGCAGGCGCTGTTCGAGCGGATCCACTACGACGAGAACGGCCAGCTCGTGACCGGCACGTTCGTCGACTACGCGCTCCCGAGCGCCGCCGACGTGCCGAGCTTCGAGACCGACCGCACAGAGACCCCGTCGCCGGTCAACTCGCTCGGCGTCAAGGGCGTCGGCGAGGCGGGCACGATCGCCGCCTCGGCCGCGATCACCAACGCCGTGATCGATGCACTGCGCCCGCTCGGCGTCAGCTACATCGACATGCCGCTCAGCCCGCAGCGGATCTGGTCCGCGATCGAGGGCGTCAAGGGCCTCGACCCGGGCAAGCAGGGCGGCTCGTGGGACGCGCACGGGAGTGGGAGCGCCGGCAGCGGACCGACGGCTCCGAGCGAGGGAGGTGGGTCATGATCCCCGCCCAGTTCGACTACGTCGCGCCGGAGTCGCTCGACGACGCGCTCGCGGCGCTGCGCGGCGAGGACGCCAAGGTCCTCGCCGGCGGGCACTCGCTCCTCCCGCTGATGAAGCTGCGGCTGGCGGCGCCGGCGCTGCTCGTCGACCTCCGGCGCGTGCCGGGCCTGTCTGGCATCCAGCGCGAGAACGGCACCGTGCGGATCGGCGCGATGACCCACCACCACGACGTCGCGACGGCGGGCCTCGGGCTCGCCTCGAGGGCGGCGAGCACGATCGCCGACCAGCAGGTCCGCAACCGAGGGACGATCGGCGGCTCGCTCGCGCACGGCGACCCGGCGGCCGACATGCCGGCCGTGCTGCTCGCGTGTGAGGGCGCCGTGACGGTGCGCGGCGACGCCGGCCAGCGCGAGGTCGCGGCGGCCGACCTGTTCCAGGACTTCCTCACCACGGCCGTCGGCGACGACGAGATCCTCACGGAGATCCGGCTTCCCCTGCTCGAGGGCTACGGGTTCGGCTACCACAAGTTCAACCGCCGCCAGGAGGACTGGGCGATGGTGGCGGTCTGCGCGCTCGTCAAGAAGGCCGCCGACGGCTCGTGCGAGGACGTCCGCATCGGCCTCACGCACATGAGCTCGATACCGCTGCGCGCGACCGCCGCCGAGGAGGCGCTGCGCGGCAAGCCGCTCGACGCGGCGAGCATCGCGGCGGCCGCCGAGCAGGCCGCCGAGGGCACGGATCCGCCCGCCGACCTCAACGCCTCCGAGGACTACAAGCGCCACCTGGCGCGTGTGCTGACCCGGAGAGCGCTCGAGGACGCGTCATCATGAAGTCGTGCGCTTCGCCACAACTGAGACTGTGAGCCAGGCCCTGGCCGGCGAGGGCTACCTCGCCGACCAGGCTCTCAGCACCGCCGTCTTCCTGGCTGCGACCCTCGAGCAGCCGCTTCTGCTCGAGGGCGAGGCCGGCGTGGGCAAGACCGAGGTCGCCCGCGCGCTCGCCACCGCGCAGGGCGCGCGGCTGATCCGGCTGCAGTGCCACGAGGGGATCGACCTCCACCACGCGGTCTACGACTGGGACTACCAGCGCCAGCTGCTGGCCATCCGCGCCGCCGAGGCGGGCGCCGAGGCGCGCGAGCTGTTCGGAGCCGAGTTCCTGATCCGGCGGCCGCTGCTGGAGGCGCTCGAGCACGACGGTCCGGCGGTCCTACTGATCGACGAGATCGACCGCGCCGACGACGAGTTCGAGGCGTTCCTGCTCGAGTTCCTCGCCGACTTCGCGATCACGATCCCCGAGCTCGGCACGGTCGCGGCACGCCAGCGCCCGCTGGTCGTGCTCACGTCGAACCGCACACGCGAGCTGCACGATGCGCTCAAGCGCCGCTGTCTGTACCACTGGATCGACTACCCGACACGCGAGCGCGAGGCGGAGATCGTCCGCACCCGCTTGCCCGGCGTGCCGGAGGCGATCGCCGACCGCGTGTGCGTGGCGGTCGCCCGGCTGCGCGAGGAGGAGCTGTACAAGCTGCCCGGCGTGGGGGAGACGATCACGTGGGCGCGGGCGCTGCTGGCGCTCGACGGCAACGGTGACCTCGAGAGCACCCTCGGGGTGGCGCTGAAGGTGCGTGAGGACATCGAGCGCGTGCGCGAGAAGGACGTGCTCGGCGGTGTCTGAGGCGCCCGTCACGGACCGCCTCTCGCTGCTTGCCGCGCACATGCGCGCCGGCGGCGCGGCGGTCGGCGTGGGCGAGCTGCTCGCCGCCCACCGCGCATTGGACGCGATCGATCCGTCGTCACGCCGCGATGCCTTCTTCGCGCTGCGCAGCGTGATGTGCTCGACGCACGCCGACTTCAACGCGTTTGCGGAGGCGTTCGCGCTCGTCTTCGCGGTAGAGGAGGACAGCCGCGACCCGCTGCAGCAGCTCGGCCGCATCGAGCGGGCGGTGCTCCCGCGCATGGGCATCCCGATGGAGGCCGACGGGCCGATGGAGATGATCGACGTGCCCGTCCCCGCCGCCTACAGCGAAGAGGAGCTGCTGCGGGAGAAGGACTTCGCCGAGTACACGGACGCCGAGCGGGCGCTCGCGCGGCTGCTGCTGGCGCGGCTGGCCCGGCGCTCGCCGCAGCGGATCTCGCGCCGCACCCGCCCGACGCGGCGGCGGCGCGACATCCACGACCTGCGCGCGACGGTGCGCGTGTCGCTGCGGCACGGTGGCGAGCTGCTCGAGCGCCGCTACCGCGAGCCCGCCCAGCGCCCGCGCCGGCTCGTGCTCGTGTGCGACGTCTCCGGCTCGATGACCCCGTACGCGCGCATGCTCCTGCAGTACATGCAGGCGAGCGTGACCGCCCGCACGCGTGTGGAGGCGTTCGTGTTCGGCACGCGGCTCACGCGCGTGACGCGCGAGCTCTCCGGCCGCGATCCCGACCGCGCGCTGGCGCGCGCCGCCGAACAGGTCTCCGACTGGTCGGGCGGCACGCGGATCGGCGCCGCGCTGGCCGAGCTCAACCGCGAGCACGGCCGCCGGATCGGCCGCGGCGCGATCATCGTGGTGCTGTCCGACGGCTGGGATCGCGGCGACCCGGAGACGCTCGGGACCGAGATGGCCCGCCTGCGCCGCTGCGCCCACCGCGTGCTGTGGCTGAACCCGCTGGCCGCCGATCCGCGCTACGAGCCGCTGACCCGCGGCATGCAGGCGGCCCTCCCGCACGTCGATCATCTGCTTCCGGGAAACTCGATCGCCTCATTGGAGGCGCTGGCCTCGCTCATGGAGGAGGGACTGTCATGAAGGACGTACTCGAAGACGTCGATGCCTGGACCGCCCGCGGTGACGCCGTCGCGCTCGCGACGGTGATCAGCGTCAAGCGCTCCGCGCCGCGCCCGCCCGGCTCGAAGATGGCGATCAACGAGACCGGCGAGATCTCCGGCGCCGTGTCCGGCGGCTGCGTGGAGGGCGCGGTCGTCGAGGTCGCCGAGGAGGTCCTCAGCGGCAAGAGCGGGCCGCGGCTGCTGCATTTCGGCATCGCCGACGAGGAGGCGTGGGACGTCGGTCTGCCGTGCGGCGGCGAGATCGACGTATACGTGGAGCGCTACGAGCCGTGAGCGCGCAGTCCGCATTCGCCGAGCTTGCGCGCACCGGCGGGCGCGGCGCACTCGTCACCAACCTGGAGGGCGGCAGCGGCAAGCTGCTCGTGCACTTCGACGGCCGGACCGAGGGCACGCTCGGCGATCCCACGATCGACGAGGAGGCGGCCCGCCACGCCGACGAGCTGATGTGGGCCGAGCGCTCGGAGCGCCGCGGCGACCTGTTCATCGACGTGACATTCCCGCCGCCGCGGCTGATCGTGTTCGGCGCGGTCGACTTCGCGGCGGCGCTGTGCAAGATGGCGAAGGCGACCGGCTGGCGCACGTTCGTGGTCGACCCACGCGCGCGGTTCGCCCAGCCGGCGCGGTTCCCGGACGCCGAGCAGGTCGTCGCCGCCTGGCCGGAGGAGGCGTTTCAGCGGCTCGGGGGCATCGACCGGGCGACCGCGATCGCGGTGCTGACGCACGACCCGAAGCTCGACGACGCGGCGCTCGTGCTCGCGCTGCGCTCCAATGCCGGATACATCGGCGCGATGGGGTCGCGGCGCGCGCAGGCGAAGCGGCGCGAGCGGCTGCTGGCGAAGGGGATCGAGGACAGTGAAATGGAGCGGATCTCCGCGCCGATCGGTCTCGACCTGGGCGCGCTGACCGCCGAGGAGACCGCGCTGTCGATCATCGGCGAGATCGTCGCGATGCGGCACGGCCGCCCGGGCGGGCGGCTTGCGCACTCACAGGGCCGGATCCACGAGGTCGGCGTGTGACGATCGGCGGGGTGATCCTCGCCGCCGGTGAAGGGCGCAGGTTCGGGGGCACGAAGCAGCTCGCAGAGCTGGACGGGCGCCCGCTGCTCGAGCACGCCCTGGCCGCCGTGTCGTCGATCTCCCCGCGCGTCGTGGTGCTCGGGCACGCTGCGGACGAGATCCTCGAACGCGTCGATCTGCAGGGCGCCGAGCCCGTGGTCTGCGCCGACTGGGCCGACGGGCAGTCGGCTTCGCTGCGCTGCGGCCTGGCGGCGCTGGACGGCGCCGACGCGGTGCTCGTCGTGCTCGGCGACCAGCCCGGCGTCACGCCCGCGGCGATCGACGCCGTGGCGGCGGCGGACGGCGACGATGACGCGGTGCGGGCGACGTACGACGGGGTGCCGAGCCACCCGGTGCTGCTGCGAGCCTCGCTGCTCGCACGCGCCGGGGAACTGCGCGGCGACGCCGGCTTCCGCGATCTGTTGTCCGCGGCACGGGTACGGGAGGTCGAGGTGGGGCACCTCGCCGACGCGAGGGACGTCGACACGCGAGAGGAGCTGGCAGGGCGATGAAGATGGAACAGAGCTTCGAGGTGCAGGCGCCGCTGGAGCAGGTGTGGTCGGCGCTGCTCGACCTCGAGCGCGTGGCGCCGTGCCTTCCGGGCGCAGCGATCACCGGACACGACGAGGACGGCACCTACCACGGGACGTTCTCGGTGAAGCTCGGCCCGATGACCGCCGCCTACAACGGCACGATCAAGGTCGAAGACGTGGACGAGGCCGCCCACCGCGCGACGCTGAAGGCCAAGGGCACCGACAAGCGGGGCCAGGGCGGCGCGAACGCGACGATCGTCAACACGCTGTCCGAGCACGACGGCGGCACGAAGGTCGCTGCCGTGACGGACTTCACGATCACGGGCCGGCTGGCCCAGTTCGGGCGGGGCGGGATCATGGAGGACGTCTCGAACCGCCTGATGCGCGACTTCGCCACCTGTCTCTCGACCCGCCTCGGCGAGCCGGCGGCCACGCCCGACGAGCCGTCCGCGGCCGCGGAGCACGACGTCGAGTCGGCGCCGCCTCCGCCGCCGCCTCCGCCGGCTGCCGCGGCGCCGGTCAAGGGCTTCTCCCTCTTCTTCTCTGTGCTCTGGGAGCGGGTGAAGCGGCTCTTCGGAGGAGGCAAGGGGTGAGGGACCGCTCACGCTGCCCGAACTGCGGCGAGCGCGTGCAACCGTTCGCCGCCGGCTGTGCGATCTGCGGGGCCGATCTCGACCCCACGCGCTGGGACTCTGGCCCGTCCGTGTTCCAGCGGATCGGCTCATGGCTCAGCGCGCTGTCGTTCGGTGGCCCGATCGGCGGGATCGCGCTCGCGCTGATCGTCGGCTTCCTGATCGTCTGGTTCTTCTTCTAGACGGCCACGGCGGCGTCGCTCAGGCACGCCAGCATCGTGCCGACGGCGGGGCTGGCGTAGCCGTCGCGCGGCCGCACCGCCGCGATGTGGCGGACCGGCGCGTCACCGTCGAGCGGCCGGACCTCGACTCCCGGGCGGGGCTGCGCGAGTGCGAGGCCCGGGATCACCGCGATGCCGAGGCCGGCGCCCACGAGCGCCTGGACGGCGACGTTGTCGTCCGTCGCGTAGCCGGAGCGGGGCGTGAAGCCGGCCTGGCGGCAGTGGTGGAGGAGGATGCGGAACCACGCGCTCGTCGCCGAGCCGCCGATCCACGGCTCCTCCGCGAGGTCGGCGAGCGCGAGCGGGCTGCGCTTGCGGGTGAGGCGATGCAGCGGCGGCAGGACGACCTGATACGGGTCGTCGAGCAGTGGTGTGCGGTCGAGGTCGAGCGCTGCGATCTCCGGGAGCGCCGGGTGCTCGTAGATGACGCCGAGGTCGAGCTCGCCGACCTCCAGGCGCGGGATCAGGCGCTGCAACGGGTCGTCGACGACGGTCAGCGTCACGTCGCCGTGGCGGCGCCGGAAGCGCCGGAAGGCGGCCGGTACGAACGTCGCGAGCGCGGTCGGGACGCTGCCGAGCCGTAGCCGTCCGCGGCGGCGCTCCGCGATCTCCCCGAGCTCCTGCTCGGCGACATCGAGCCGCGAGAAGATGCCGGCGGCGTGGCGGGTGAGCGCGTGGCCGGCGTCGGTCAGCCCGATCGGGCGCGTCCCGCGCTCAACCAGTGGCAGCCCGATCTCGCGCTCGAGCGCCGCCACGTGCTGGCTGACCGCCGACTGCGTGAGCTGCAGCGCCTCGGCCGCCGCCGAGAACGAGCCGCGCGCGGCGACCTCCGACAGCACCCTCAGGCGACGGACGTCGATCATCAGTGCGACTTATAGAGCTTCGCGCATTGCAATTGCAACTGATGGAACCGCGTGGGACCGTGGCTGCATGTTCCTCCCCAGTTCTCCCGATCACCTCGTCGACGAGTGGATCCCCGCACTCGAAGGCGTCGAGGCCAAGCTGCACGCCGGCGCCCGCGTCGCCGACGTCGGCGGCGGCCTCCCGCTCTCGCACGGCTTCCCCAACTCCCGCGTCGACAACTTCGACCGCGACGAGGCCGGCACGTTCCCCGGCGCGTACTACGACCTCGTCGCCTCCTTCGACTGCCTGCGCGAGGAGGAGGACCCGGTCGCGGTGGCGCGGCACGTCCGCAGCTCGCTGGCGGGCGGCGGCACCTGGCTCGTCGTCGACGCCGGCGGCCCGCGCATCAGCTATGCGATCCGCGCCGGCGGCTTCACGAACCTGCGCGTCGTGGCCGACACGCCGCTGCACCTCGTGCTCGAAGCCCGTCCGTGAGACGGTAGGCACACCGTGACGGCGATCGGCATCCACCTCCCGCAGCTCGTCGAGCGGCCGACGGCGGACGCCGTGGCCGACGCGGTCGAGTGCGCGGTGGCCGCCGAGCGGCTCGGCTACGACGCGGTCTCGGTCAACGATCACATCACCTACCACGGCCCGTGGCTCGACGGACCGACGCTGCTCGCCGCCGCCGCGGCCCGGACCGAGCGCATCGGCCTCGCCACGACCATCCTGCTCGCGTCGCTCAGGGGCGCCGCGGTGTCCGCGCAGACGCTGACCGCCCTGCGGCTGCTGTCGGGCGAGCGGCTGATCGCCGGTGTCGGCATCGGCTCGCACGCGGCCGACCACGAGCTGTGCCGGGTGCCGTACGAACGGCGCGGCGCGGCGCTCGACGAGGCAATCGCCGAGCTGCGCGCGCGCTGCCCCGACGGGCCGCCGATCTGGATCGCGAGCTGGGGTCGCGCCCTCCGGCGCGTCGCCCGCTCCGGCGACGGCTGGGTGGCCTCCGCGTTCCACTGCACGCCGGACGCGTTCGCGGAGCAGTGGGCCCGCCTGCAGGACCTCCTTGCCGCCGAGGGCCGCGATCCCGACGCGTTCCCCAGCATCGTCGCCACGCTGTTCTTCTACGTCGGGGCCGACGCCGAGCGCGTGGTCGCCGAACGCCTCGCTCCGCTGATGGGCAAGGCGCCGGCCGACCTGATCCCCCACTGCGCGCTCGGCAGTGCCGACCAGGTGCGCGAGCGCATCCAGGCATTCGCCGACGCGGGAGCGCAGCAGATCCATCTGTGGCCCGCCGCCGATCCGCGCGCGCAGATCGAAGCGCTGGCCGAGGTGGCTATCCCAGCGGAGGCTGGTCACCTCGGTACGGGTCCTCCGCCCCGGCCGACCGCTGCTGGGTAGGGCGGCCGCAAAGAGGGCCCCCGAGCCCGGTTGGTGTCGTCTTTTCGTCGCATACCGACGAAAACTCGACACCAATCGCCCGTGCGCTCAACCCCGCCGCCCTGAATGCCGGGGTTGGCCCGGCGCGCCGACCCGCCGAGGATCGTGCTGCTCGCTCGCGCTAGCCTCGGTGCGGTCATGAACGGCTCCTGTGACACCGGCGTCTGCGGGTCCGACGTCCCGCCGCTGATCGGCGAGATCCTGACAGGCACCGGGTTGACCCTGGCGCAAGCCGCCGCGGCGCTCGAGCGTGGCGAGAAGCCACCGCTCACGCCGGTCCAGCGGCGCATCGTCGAGGACTGGGCTACCCGAGCCTGAGGACGTCGACGGGTGAGCCGGCGGGCAGCTCGCCCGCCTCGATCGGGGCGATCACGAAGCCGTCGCTCTCGCCGAGCGCGCCGGTCATGTGCGAGCCCTGACGCTCGGTGGGCGTCGCCTCGAGCACGCCGTCCGCTCCAGGGCGCAGCGAGGCGGTGAGGAACGTGTCGCGGCCGTCGGTCGCCGCGGCCTTCGCCGCCATGCGGCCCGCCTCGTAGCGCGGGCGCGCGTCCCGCTCACCCTGCAGACGCCGCAACGCCGGCTCGATGAACACGCAGAAGCAGACGATCGTGGAGAGCGGGTTGCCCGGCAGCCCGAACACGAGCGTGTCGCCACGGCGGCCGAACCACAGCGGCTTGCCGGGCTTGATCTTCACGCGCCAGAAGACCTCCTCGACGCCGCACGCCTCGAACGCGGGCTTCACGTGGTCGTGCGGCCCGACCGAGACGCCGCCGGAGACGACGAGCACGTCGCCCTGCAGGCCCTCGGTGACGGCCGCAACGGTGGCATCGCGTTCGTCGCCGATCACACCGTGGTCGACGACGCGCGCGCCCGCGCGGCCGGCGAGCAGACGCACCATAAGACCGTTCGACTCGTGGATCCGGCCCGGCTCGGGCGGTGCGCCGATCGGCAGCAGCTCACTGCCGGTGACGATCAGGTCGAGCCGCGGGCGGCGGTGCACCGCCACCTCGCCCACGCCGGCGGCGGCGAGCGAGGAGACGCGCGTGAGCGTGAGACGGTCACCCGGCGCCGCGAGCACGCTGCCGGCCGTGAGGTCCTCGCCCCGGCGGCGGACGTGCATGCCGGGCGTGAGCGCGCGCGTCGGCGCCACACTGCCGTTGCGCTCCTCGGCGAGCTCGGACTGCAGGATCGCGTCAGCGCCGGGCGGGATCGCGGCGCCCGTCGACACGCGCGCGGCGGTGCCGGGCTCGAGCTCGGCGACCGCGACCTCGCCGGCCGCGACGCCGCCGGCGAGCCGCAGCGCGACGCCGGGCGCGGTGTCGGCCGCGCGCACCGCATACCCGTCCATCGCCGAGCGGTCGAACGGCGGCAGGTCGACGGCGGCGAGCCCGGGCTCGGCGACCACACGACCCGCCGCCTCAGGGAGCGGCACTCGCTCGGGACCGAGGGGACGCAACCCGTCCAGGACGAGCTCGAGCGCCTCGTCGACGGTCTTCATCCGCCGATCCGCGACATGGACCGCGCCGGCTGTACGAACCCGGGGTCGTTCACGTGGTGCTTGAGCTCCTTGCGCCAGACGGCGTCACGCACGATCTGCTCGAGCTCCGCGTCCGACGCGCCGTCGCGCAGCGGGCCGCGCAGGTCCGTCTCGCTCATCGAGAACAAGCAGGTGCGCATCTGGCCCTCGGCGGTCATGCGGATGCGGTTGCAGTCGCCGCAGAACGGCTCCGTGACGGGGGAGATGAAGCCCATCTCGCCGGTGCCGTCGGCGAACCGGTAGCGGCGCGCGGTGCCGTGGCGCTCGCGGCCGACCGCTTCGAGCGGATACACGGCGTCGATCAGCTTCACGATCTCGGCGTTCGCGAGCACCTTGTCGCGCGTCCACGTCCGGTCGGCGTCGAGCGGCATGAACTCGATGAAGCGGACCTCGTACGGGTTCTGGCGGGCGAACTCGGCGAACCGCAGCACCTCATCCTCGGTGAAGTCCTTGAGCGCGACGACGTTGACCTTGATCGGGCGCAGCTCCGGGTGCCGTTGCGCGGCCTCGAGGCCCTCGAGCACCTGGTGGAGGGAGTCGCGCCTGGTGAGCTGGAAGAAGCGGTCGGGCGCCAGCGAGTCGAGCGACACGTTCACGCGCCGCAACCCCGCGCGCACGAGGTCCTCGACCTGGCGGGCGAGCAGGTAGCCGTTGGTGGTCAGCGAGAGGTCGTGCACGTCCTCGATCGCCGACAGGCTCTCGACCAGCCGCCACAGCTCCTTGCGCACGAGCGGCTCGCCGCCGGTAAGCCGCACGTCGTGCACGCCCATCGAAGCCAGCAGGGCGACGAGGCGCGTGATCTCCTCGTACGTCAGCAGCTCGTCGCGGTTCAGCCACGGCAGGCCCTCGGCCGGCATGCAGTACTGGCAGCGGAAATTGCAACGGTCGGTGACCGAGATCCGGACGTCCCCGATCGAACGTCCGTGGCCGTCGACAAGCGGCTTCACGCCAGCTTCTCCCGGTGGAAATCTGACTTGCCGCCGGTCTTGTCGAGCAGTTCGATGCGCTCGATGACCACGCCGGGCTCGATGCCCTTGACCATGTCGTAGACCGTGAGGGCCGCGACGGAGCAGGCGACCATCGCCTCCATCTCGACGCCGGTGCGGTCAGTCGTGCGCGCTTCGGCGACCACCGTGACCGTCCCCGCGTCCGGATCGATCGCGATCTCGGGCGCCACGTGGGTCAGCGGAAGCGAGTGGGCAAGCGGAATCAGCTCGTCGGTCCGCTTCGCCGCCTGGATGGCCGCGATCCGCGCCACGGCGGCCACATCGCCCTTCGGGTTGTCGCCGGCGGCCACGCGTGCCGCGGCCTGCGGAGACATCCGCACGACCGCGCGAGCGCGTGCGTAGCGCTCGGTCGCCGCCTTCTCGCTGACGTCGACCATGCGGGCGCGACCCGCGGCATCGAGATGTGTGAGCGCCGAACCCTCCATCGACCCCCATGTTAGGCCTACAGAACCTCGCCCAGACGCCGATGCAGTGAACGATGGCGTCGGACCCGACGAGAGCCACCCCTGAACTGCTCTACCGCCTGCTCGCGGACAACGCGACCGACGTGGTCACGCTGCACGACGCCATCGGCCGTTACAAGTACGTCTCGCCGTCGATCACAGGGCTGACCGGCTACGCGCCCGATGAACTCGTCGGCACCCCCAGCGGCGACCTCGTGCACCCCGACGACCTGCCGGGCGTGCGCGAGCAGATGGCGACGATCAGCGGTGACGGCATCGCGACGTTCGAGTACCGGCTGCGCCGCGCCGACGGCGAGTACGAGTGGGTCGAGACGACCGCCCGCCGCGTCGGCGACGAGATCCAGTGCTCCTCGCGCGGCGTCACTGAGCGGCGCGCCGCCTCCGCGCAGCTCGCTCGCCGCCTGGCGCAGCAGTCCGCCGTCGCCCGGCTCGGCGAGAGCGCCCTCCAGCGGCCGGATCTCAACGCGCTGTTCGAGCGAGCGGTCGCCGCGGTCGCCGAGACGCTCGGCGTCGGGGTCGTGACCATCACCGAGCACGTCGACGCCGGCACTGCCCACGTGCGGGCCGAGCTCGGATCCCCCTTCGACGCGCTGTTCACCGTCGACGTGCCGATCGGCAGTGGCATCGCACCGCTCGGGATGCTCACGGTCGGCAGCCGCGACGAGCGCGCGTTCGACGAGCGCGACCATGACTTCCTGCAGGCTGTCGCCCACGTCCTCGCGGGCGCGATCGAGCGGCTGCGCTCGGAGCGCCAGATGCGCCACGACGCGCTGCACGACAGCCTCACCGGCCTCCCGAACCGCTCGCTGCTGCTGGACCGCCTGCATCACGCGCTGGCGCGGTCGACGCGCGAGCAGCGCCGCGTCGCGCTGCTGTTCGTCGACCTCGACAACCTGAAGGTCATCAACGACTCGCTCGGCCACCACGCGGGCGACGAGCTGCTGAAGGCGATCGGGCCGCGCCTCAACGGCCAGCTGCGTGCCAGCGACACAGTCGCCCGCTTCGGCGGCGACGAGTTCGCCATCGTCTGCGAGGACATCGACGACGTCGACCAGGCCGTCGACATCGCGCGCCGGGTGGTCGCGTCGTTCGAAGATCCGTTCGTCGTTGCCGGCGAAGAGCGCTTCGGCTCGGTCAGCGTCGGTGTCGTCGTGACCAACCCGGTCGCGCCGCGCACCGCCGACGAGCTGCTGTCCGACGCCGACGCCGCGATGTACCGCGCCAAGGAGCGCGGTCGCGGGCGCTTCGAGCTGTTCGACGCCGGCCTGCGCGACCGCATCACCGCCCGCCTGCAGCTCGAGGCCGACCTGCGCCGCGCGCTCGAGGGCGAGGGCCGGCTGTGGGTCGTCTACCAGCCGTACTACCGGCTGCCGAGCCGTGAGATCGCCGGCGTCGAGGCGCTCGTGCGCTGGGAGCACCCGCAGCGCGGCAACGTCCCTCCCGCCGAGTTCATCCCCGTCGCCGAGGAGAGCGGCCTCGTCGTACCGCTCGGCGCCCGTGTGCTGCGCGCCGCCTGTGAGCAGGTGGCCCAGTGGCAGCGCGACACCGGGCACCACGCGCTGCGCCTGACGGTCAACGTCTCCGCGCGCCAGATGGCGACACCCGACTTCGTCGACACCGTGCAGGAGGTGCTCGATGCCACCGGTCTGCACCCCGATTCGCTGGGGCTCGAGATCACCGAGCGACTGCTGCTCGAAGAGACGCCGGCGACGACGCTGACGATCGAGCTGCTGCAGGCGCTCGGCGTACGGCTGCTGCTCGACGACTTCGGCACCGGCTACTCGTCGCTGCGGTACCTGCAGCGCTACCCGCTCGACGGCCTCAAGGTCGACCGCGCGTTCGTCATGGGTCTCGGCGAAGACGGTGACGGTGACGGCGCGATCGTCGAGGCGATCGTCGGCATGGCGCGTGCGCTCGGCATGGGGGTCATCCCCGAGGGCGTCGAGACGGAGGGCCAGCTCGATCGCCTGCGGGCACTCGGCTGCGACCACGCGCAGGGCTTCCTGCTCTCCAGGCCGCTCCCGGCCGTTGAGCTCGAGAGCCTCCTGCGGAGCCGCGTCTGATGCGCGTCGCGCTCTCGGAGGTCCTGGGCGCGCTGTCGTACGCGCTCGATCTGACCGAGGGAGAGCCGCCCGGTCACGCGGTCCGCACGACTGCTATCGGCATGCGTCTCGCCGAGCAGGTCGGGCTCGCGGAGGAGGACCGGTCGTCGCTGTTCTACGCGCTGCTGCTCAAGGACGCCGGCTGCTCGGCCAACGCTTCGCGCCTGTCGGCGCTGTTCGACGCCGACGACCACCAGACCAAACGCGCGATGAAGGTCACCGACTGGTCGCGCCCCGGCTCGCTCGCGCTGTACACGTGGCGGTCTGTGGCTCCGGGCAGCGGACCGCTCGCGAAGGCGCGGCAGATGCGCCGGATCACACAGGAGGACGAGGTCACGCGCGAGATGATCGGGACGCGCTGCGAGCAGGGCGCCGAGATCGCGCGGATGCTCGAGCTGGGGGAGGACACGGCACAGGCGATCCGGGCGCTGGACGAGCACTGGGACGGCAGCGGCCAGCCGTTCGGGCTCCGCGGCGAGCAGATCCCGCTGTTCGGGCGGATCCTCTGCCTGGCGCAAACGGTCGAGGTGTTCGTGCGCACGATCGGCCTGCGCGGCGCGCTCGGCATGGCATTGAAGCGACGTGGCCGCTGGTTCGATCCCGCGCTGGTCGACGCGCTGCTCGCCGTCCGCGACGACCGCGCCTTCTGGGGGCCGCTCGAGGATGCCCGCAACGTGCCGCAGGTGGCCGCGTGGGAGCCTGCCGACCGCGTTCTGACCGCCGGCGACGACCGCCTCGACCGCGTCGCCGACGCGTTCTCGCGCGTGATCGACGCCAAGTCACCGTTCACCGCCCGCCATTCGGCCGAGGTCGCCCGCTGGGCGGTCGCGACCGGCTCGGTGCTCGGCATGGCGGAGGACGAGCTGCGCGACCTGCACCGCGCAGGGCTCCTGCACGACATCGGCAAGCTCGCGGTCTCGAGCCGCATCCTCGACAAGCCGGGCCGGCTCGAGCCGGAGGAGTTCGCCGCCATCCGCGAGCACCCGCGCTACACGCAGCAGATCCTCGAGCGCGTCGCGTGCCTGCGCGGGATCGTCGAGACTGCCGCGTCGCACCACGAGAAGCTCGACGGCACGGGCTACCACCGTGGGTTGGGCGCGCTCGATCTCTCGCGCCCGGCGCGGATCCTGGCCGTCGCCGACATCTACGAGGCCCTGACCGCCGACCGGCCGTACCGCGAGGCGATGCCGCGCGAGAGGGCGCTGGCGATCGTGCGCGACCAGCGCGGGGCGGGTTTGTGCCCCAGCGCGGTGGATGCGTTAGAGGTTGCTGCCAACGGTTGGGTCGCCTCGCTTGCCGCTCCGTCTCCGCGGCCCGCGTCTGTGCCCCGGCCAACTGCGGCTGGGTAGGGCGGCCGCGAGATCGGCGTGGGGGCTCGATCGTTTGCGCCGCCCTCAATGCCGCCGTTCGCCGGTGGCTAGCATCGGCGGCGTGGTTGTCTCCGTGCGTCTCTTCGCCGGCCTGCGCGAGCGGGCCGGGACCGATCGGCTCGAGGTCGAGCTGCCCGATGGCGCGCGTGTCGCCGACCTGCTGGCCGCGATGGCCGGCACCGCGGTCGGGGAGATCAAGCCGCGTGAGTGCGTGGTCGCGGTCAATCGCGAGTACGCGGACGCGGACGAGCCCGTCAACGCCGGTGATGAGGTGGCGCTGGTGCCACCGGTGAGCGGCGGGTCCGGACCCGTGCGGCACGTGCGGATCACCGGCGAGAAGCTCGACGTCGCGACGCTCGCCGACGCGGTGCGCGATCCCCGTGCCGGTGCGGTCGTGCTGTTCGAAGGCGTGACGCGCGACGTGCCGGAGCTCGACTACGAGGCGTACGACGAGATGGCGCAGGCCCGGCTCGAGCAGATCGCCGCCGAGGAGGCGGAGCGCCACGGGCTGACCGCGGTGGCGATCGAGCACCGGACGGGGACCGTGCCGCTGTCCGAGCCGTCGGTGATCGTCGCCGCCTCGGCGCCGCACCGCGGCGAGGCGTTCGCCGGAGCGCGGGCGCTGATCGACCGTGTGAAGGCCGAGGCGCCGATCTGGAAGGTCGAGGTCACGGAGTCCGGGCGCGAGCGCGTCGAAGGCACGCTCCCGCCGACGTAGAGCGCAACCGTATCTACCTATGCGATGCTTAGGCAGATGCGATGGAGTGCGCTCTCACTGCTTGCCGTGGCGCTCGCGGGCTGCGGCGGCGATGACGAGCGCAGCAGCAGCGACTCGCAGGTCGTCGTGTCGGCCGCCGCGTCGCTCACCGATGCGCTCAAGAGCTGCAGCAAGCAGTTCGACGGTGCCCAGGTGCGACTCTCGTTCGCAGGGTCGGACGAGCTCGCGGCGCAGATCCGGCAGGGCGTCAAGCCGGACGTCTACGCGGCCGCCAACACCAAGTTGCCCGACCAGCTCGCCGGCGAAGGGCTGCTCGACAAGCCGGTGAAGTTCGCGACCAACGAGCTCGTGATCGCGGTGCCGGACGACAGCGACATCGGCTCGCTCGACGACCTCGCCAAGCCCGGCGTCAAGCTCGTGATCGGCTCCGAGACCGTGCCCGTCGGGACGTACACCCGCACCGTGCTCGGGAAGCTGCCGGCCGCCGAGGAGAAGCAGGTGATGGGGAACGTGAAGTCGAACGAACCCGACGTGAAGGGCGTGATCGGCAAGCTCACGCAGGGTGCCGCGGATGCAGGCTTCGTCTACCGCACCGACCTCGTCGACGGCCTCAAGGCGATCACCCTGCCGGCGAATCTGCAGCCGGTGGTCGAGTACGGCGCCGGGGTCGTCAAGGGCGCGAAGCACCCCGACGCCGCGCGGCAGTACCTCGACGGCCTGACCGTCGGCGCATGCGCCGACGCGCTGCAGAACGCGGGATTCGGCGCCGCTCCATGAGAGCGTGGTTCGCGATCGCGATCGGAGCAGCGCTCGCGGTCACGCTCGCGTTCCTGACGATTCCCGTCATCGCGATCTTCGTCGACCGGCCGCCGGGCGATGTGCTGGCGAGCCTCGGCGAGCCGGGGGCGCTCGACGCGCTGTGGCTGAGCCTGCGGACGACCGCCGCCGCGCTGGCGATCATCGTGCTCGTGGGCACGCCCGCCGCGTACTTCCTCGCCACCCGCCGCTTCCGCGGCCGCGCGCTGGCGATCACGCTGGTCGAGCTGCCGCTCGTGCTGCCGCCGGCGGTCGCGGGCATCGCCCTGCTGGCGGCAATCGGCGGCTCGCTGACCTTCCACACGTCCGCGGTCGTGGTGGCGCTGACGTTCGTCGCCGCGCCGTTCTACGTGCGCCAGGGCCAGGCGGCGTTCGGCGCGGTCGACCCGAGCTGGCTGGCGGCCTCGCGGACGCTCGGCGCATCGGAGGCGCGAACGTTCGCGCGGATCGCGATCCCCACCGCCGCGCCGGGTCTCGTCGCGGGCGGCGCGCTGGCCGCCGGGCGCGCGCTCGGGGAGTTCGGCGCCACGCTGATGTTCGCCGGCTCGCTCCAGGGCGTCACGCAGACCGCACCGCTCGCGATCTATGAGCGGTTCTCGAGCGACTTCGACGACGCGCTGGCGCTGTCCGGTGTGCTCGTCGCCGTGTCCCTCGCGATCCTGCTGACGGCGAAGCTCGTCGGGGGCTGGGATGCTGCGGATCGCCGCTGAGGCGCAGCTCGGCGGCTTCTCACTCGACGTCGCGCTCGCGGTCGCACCGGGGGAGTGCCTCGCACTCGCCGGACCGTCGGGAGCGGGGAAGAGCAGCGTGCTGCGCGTCATCGCCGGTCTCGTGCATCCCCAGAGCGGAACGGTCACGTGCGGCGAGCGCGTGTGGCTCGACACCACCGAGGACATCGACCTGCCGCCGGACGAGCGCCGCTGCGGCTACGTGTTCCAGGACTACGCGCTGTTCCCGCATCTGAACGCGTGGCAGAACGTCGCGTACGGGCTCCGCGGCAGGCGCCGCGACAAGCGCACGCGTGCGATCGCGCTGCTCGAGCGCTTCGGCGTCGCGCATCGGGCCCATGAGCCGCCACGGACGTTGTCGGGCGGCGAGCGGCAGCGCGTCGCCGTCGCCCGCGCGCTGGCGGTCGAGCCCGATGCGCTGCTGCTCGACGAGCCGCTGTCCGCGCTCGACGCGCGCACCCGCGCCGCCTCGAGCCGTGAGCTCGCCGCCGTGCTGCACGAGGCGGGTGTCCCCGCGCTGCTCGTCACGCACGACTTCCAGGAGGCGGCGCTGCTCGGCGACCGTGTCGGGGTGATGGACGGCGGGCGGATCGTCCAGCTCGGGAGTCCCGGCGATCTTGCCGCCGAGCCCGCCTCGCCGTTCGTGGCCGACTTCACCGGCGCGATCGTGCTCAGCGGCACCGCCGCGCCGGCCGCCGACGGGCTCACCCGCGTGACGCTCGACGGCGGGGGGGAGGTGACGTCGCCCGAGCGCGCCACCGGCCCGGTCGCGGTCACGATCTATCCGTGGGACGTCGCGCTGGCGCCGCGCGGCAGCGTCGATCCCGGCTCGGCGCGCAACCATCTCGACGTCGAGGTCGTGTCCGTCACCGCGGTCGGTGGGCGCGTCCGGATCGGCCTCGCGGCGCCACAGCCGCTGACCGCAGAGCTCACGGAGCCGGCGGTCCGCGCAATGCAGATCCAGCCAGGGCAGCTCGCGGTCGCGACCTGGAAGGCCACGGCCACTCGCCTGCTGCCGCTCACCCCGGAGGAGCCATGAAGCTCAGCGCGCGCAACCAGATCCCCGCGAAGGTCACGGCGATCACGCACGGCGAGGCGGCGGCCAACGTCGTCCTCGACGCCAACGGGATCCGCCTCGTCGCGTCGATCACCGTCGAGGCGATGGAGGACCTCGGGCTGTCCGATGGGTCCGACGTCACGGCTGTCGTGAAGGCGTCGGACGTGCGGCGCGCAACGTCGAGCTCACATCAATCGAGTCGACGCTCACGGGCGACATGGACGCGCGCGGCGCGTTCGGGCTGTCGGACGAGCCCCGCAACGGGTTCGAGCGCATCTCGGTCGCCTTCCGCGTGAGCGGCAACGCCCCCGAGGCGAAGCTCCGCGAGGTCGTGGCGCGCGCTCACGAGCGCTCGGCCGTCTTCGACATGATCACCAACGGCGTGCCCGTTCCCATGGAGGTGACGGTGGGCTGATGCCGATCGAGCTGACCGCCCACACCGCCGCCGGCGAGCGCCTCGTGGCGCTCGCCGAGCGCCTGTGCGACCCGCTCACAGCCCGCGCGGCCGAGCACGACCGCGACGGGACGTATCCAGTCGAGGCGATCGAAGTGCTGCGGGCGGCTGGCTACTTCGCCGCTCCGGTGCCCGTCGAGCTCGGCGGGCTCGGGGTTGCGTCGGCGCACGATCTGGTCGTCGCATCGAGCCGCCTGGCGCGCGGCGACGCCTCGGTCGCGATCGGCGTGAACATGCACCTGATCGCCGTACTGAACATGGAGCGCCGGCGCCAGGTCGCGGTCGCCGCTGGCGAGGAGCGCCGGGCGCGCGGGTTCGCCGCGTCGCTGGAGCAGATCGCCCGCGACGGCATCGTGCTCGCCGCCGCGATCAGCGAGCCCGGACAGGACCTCACGCGGCCGGCCACGCTCGCGACGCGAACCGAGTCCGGCTGGCGGATCGACGGGCACAAGACGTTCTGCACGATGTCGCCGGCGGCCACGCACGTGTACGTCGCCGTCACCACCACCGACGGCGACGGAGGGGACCGCTACACCTACGCGACGATCCCCATCGACACTCCCGGTGTCGTCGTGCACGACGATTGGGACGCGCTCGGGATGCGCGCCTCGGGCAGCAACTCGATCACGTTCGACCACGTCGACCTGCCCGCAAGCAGTGTGCGCGGCGGCTTTCCGGCGGGCGATGCGGTGCCGTACATGGAGCGCAACCTCGCAGCCGGGCTGTTCCACGCCTCGGCGTCGCTGGGCATCTCCGAATCGGCGGACGCGGTCTCCCGCGTCGGCGGTCAGCGATCGGCACGCGCTCGCATGCTGATGGCCGAGACCGCGATCGATCTCGCCGCCGCGCGCGCCGTGCTGGCGCGCGCGGCGATGCTCATCGACGAGCACCGTGCGGTCAACCCGGCGGGCGACGGCACCCCCGGCGAGCTGCGCGCCCTGTTCGCTGAGGAACAGGCGGCGAAAGCATTCGTCAACGAGGCCGCCGCCCGGGTCCTCGCTCGCGCGCTCGCGCTTTCCGGCGGTGCGGGCTATCGCAACGGCAGCCCGCTCGCGCGGGCCTATCGCGACATCAGGGCGGGCGCGTTCATGCATCCCCTCGGCGCCAACCGCGCATATGACTGGGCCGTCACCACGAGGCGTTCGTCCGGCAAGCGTCACCGCCGGGCGTCGACCGGTTCGCCGGGCTCCAATGGAGACGCGTGCGCGGCGCGCCATTGCTCACCGACGCCCTCGCCGTCCTGGAATGCGAGGTAGAAGCCGAGCATCGCGCCGGAGATCACTGGATCGTTGTGGCACGTGTGGACGCCCTGCGAACCACGCGGGAGCGCGATCCGCTCGTGTTTTTCGCAGGGGCGTTCCACGGTCTCACGTCCTAATCCGGACATTCTCCATCGGCATTGTGCATAATGCTCCCAGACGTACTCGACCAAACCGATGGAGATAGTGCATATGTCGAAGCGCCTATCGCGGCTCGCCGCCGCCCTGACCCTCCTCCTCCTCCCAGCGGTGGCGGCGGGCTGCGGTGGGCCGGCTGAAGGCGCCGCGTCCGGCGGAGACGGGAGTGGGGGCAAGCTCTCACTCGTCGCGTACTCGACGCCGAAGGAGGCCTACGGGGATCTGATCCCGGCCTTTACGAAGACGTCCGCCGGCAAGGGCGTCTCGTTCACGCAGTCCTACGGCGCGTCCGGCGATCAGTCGCGCGCGGTCGCCGCCGGCCTGCCCGCCGACATCGTCGCGCTTTCGCTCGCCCCCGACGTCGACAAGCTCGTCGAGCCGGGCATCGTCGACTCCAACTGGACCTCGCAGCTCGCCAAGACCGATGGCTTCGTCACCAACTCGGTCGTCGTGCTCGCCGTCCGCAAGGGCAACCCGAAGGGGATCAAGTCCTGGGAGGACATCGTCAAGCCCGGCGTCGAGGTCATCACGCCGAACCCGTTCACCTCGGGCGGCGCCAAGTGGAACCTGATGGCCGCGTACGGCTCGCAGATCGCTCAGGGCAAGTCGCCCGCGGAGGCGACCGACTTCCTCCACAAGGTGCTCGCCAACACCGCCGTCCAGGACAAGTCGGCTCGTGAGGCCCTGCAGACGTTCGCCGGCGGCAAGGGGGACGTGCTGATCTCGTACGAGAACGAGGCGATCACGGCGCAGAAGGCCGGCATCGACCTCGACTACGTGATCCCGGACCAGACGATCCTGATCCAGAACCCGGCCGCGTACACAAAGGACTCGAAGAACCCGGACAAGGCCAAGGCGTTCCTGGAGTGGCTGATCACGCCCGAGGCCCAGAAGATCTACGCCTCCAAGGGCTACCGGTCAGTGCTCCCGGACCTCGTGGACAAGAGCACGTATCCGGATCCCCAGAAGCTCTTCAAGATCGACGAGTTCGGCGGCTGGTCGAAGGTCAACGACGAGTTCTTCGACCCCGAGAAGGGCTCGATCGCCGCGATCGAGAAGGACCTGGGAGTGAACACCGCTGGCTAGCTTCCCCGCCGTGGTGGCCCGTCCGACCCGTGCCAAACGGGTGTCGGCCGGGCCACTCGTGGCCGGCGGCTTCTCGGTCGCCTGGCTCACGCTGATCGTCCTGATCCCGCTGTCGGCCGTCGTCGTGCGCTCGCTCGACGAGGGCCTTGCCGCGTTCTGGGACGACGTCACGTCGCCGCAGGCGGTCGCCGCGATGAAGCTGACGCTGATCACGTCGCTGATCGTCGCGGCGATCGACGCGGTGATGGGCACGGTGATCGCGTGGGTGCTGGTGCGCGACGACTTCCGCGGCAAGAGCATCGTCAACGCGGTCATCGACCTGCCGTTCGCCCTGCCGACGATCGTCGCCGGCCTCGTGCTGCTCGCGCTCTACGGGCCGAGCGGCCCGATCGGGATCAACATCGCCTACACCCGCGTGGCGATTCTGATGGCGCTGCTGTTCATCACGCTGCCGTTCGTCGTGCGCGCCGTGCAGCCGGTCCTGATCGCGCTCGAGCGCGATGTCGAGGAGGCGGCGGCGTCACTCGGCGCCAATCCGCTGACGATTTTCCGCCGGATCATCCTGCCCGCGCTCAAGCCGGCGATGCTGGCCGGCGTCGGCCTGGCCTTCGGGCGCGCGGTCGGCGAGTTCGGCTCGGTGGTGCTGATCAGCGGCAACATCCCCTACAAGACCGAGGTCGCCGCGGTGCTCGTGTACGGGCAGATCGAGAGTGACAACGCCACCGGCGCCGCCGCCGTCTCGGTCGTGCTCCTCGCGATCTCGTTCTTCGTGCTGCTGGGCATCTCGTACGTGGCTCGCAGAGGAATCCAGCGATGAGCCGGATCGGACTCCGCACGATCGCGATCGGCTACCTGGCCGCGTTGCTCGTCGTGCCGGTCGGGATGGTCTTCTACCGCGCGTTCGAGCACGGCTTCGCCGCCGCCTGGGACGCCGTGACGACGCCACCCGCGCAGCACGCCTTCCACCTGACCTGCGTGATCACACTCGTCGCGGTGCCGTGCAACGCGATCTTCGGCGTGGTGACCGCCTGGGTGCTCGCCCGCTACGACTTCCGCGGCAAGCGACTGCTCGACGTGCTGATCGACCTGCCGTTCGCCGTCTCGCCGGTGATCGTCGGCCTGGCGCTCATCCTCGTGTGGGGTCGGGACGGCTGGTTCGGCACCACCGGGGTGATCTTCTCGACGCCGGGCATGATCCTGGCGACGATCTTCATCTCGCTGCCGTTCGTGGTGCGCGAGGTGCTGCCCGTCCTCGAGGAGGAGGGGATCGACCAGGAAGAGGCAGCCTCGACACTGGGCGCCCGCGGCTGGCAGACGTTCTGGCGGATCACATTGCCGACGATCCGCTGGGGCCTGACCTACGGCGTGATCCTCTCGACCGCGCGGGCGATCGGCGAGTTCGGAGCCGTCGCGGTGGTGTCGGGCAAGATCTCCGGCCGCACCGAGACGATGACGCTGTACGTCGAGGACCGCTTCCAATCCCTCGACCTCACGGGCGCGTACGCCGCCGGCGTCGTGCTCGCGCTGCTGGGCATCTCGGTGCTCACGCTCATGACCGTGCTGCAACGACGACACCAAAGGACCTGAGGATGGCCATCGAGGCTCGCAACATCACCAAGCGCTTCGGTGACTACGTGGCCCTGGACGACGTCAGCGTGTCGGTCCCGGACGGCTCATTGACTGCGCTGCTCGGCCCGTCGGGCAGCGGCAAGAGCACGCTCCTGCGCGTGATCGCCGGGCTGGAGCGGCCCGATGCCGGCTCCGTGCTGATCGGCCGTGAGGAGGTCACGTCCAAGCCCGCCCGTTCGCGCGGCGTCGGCTTCGTGTTCCAGCACTACGCGGCGTTCAAGCACATGACCGTGGCCGACAACGTCGCGTTCGGCCTGACCGTGCGCAAGCGCCCGAAGGACGAGCGAAAGGCCAAGGTCAAGGAACTGCTCGAGCTCGTCGGCCTCGGCCATCTCGGCGACCGCTATCCGTCACAGCTCTCGGGCGGCCAGCGCCAGCGGATGGGGCTCGCCCGCGCGCTCGCGGTCGAGCCGCGCGTGCTGCTGCTCGACGAGCCGTTCGGCGCGCTCGACGCCCGCGTGCGCGAGGAGCTGCGGCGGTGGCTGCGCCGGCTCCACGACGACGTGCACGTCACGACGATCTTCGTGACGCACGACCAGGAGGAGGCGATGGAGATCTCGGAGCAGATCGTCGTCGTCAACGAGGGCCGGATCGAGCAGTCGGCGTCGCCCGGCGAGATCTACGACAAGCCTGCGAGCCAGTTCGTGATGGGCTTCGTCGGACCGGTCACGCGCGTCGCGGGCAAGCTCGTGCGCCCGCACGACATCCAGATCCTCACCGAGCCGGCCGAGACGACCCACCAGGCCGTCGTCACGCGGCTGTGGTGGCTCGGGTTCGAAGTCCGCGTCGAGCTGCTCCCGGCGGAGGGCGACGCGCTGTACGCGCAGCTCTCGCGCACCGAGGCCGACGGGCTCGAGATCGTCGAAGGGCAGATCGTGCACGTGAGGGTTGACCCGACTCGTGCGCAGCGACAACCCGCGAGCGCCTAAGCTCCGCTGCGTGCGCGTCTCCGCGAAGACCGATTACGCCCTGCGGGCCGCGCTGGAGCTGGCCGCCGCGCCCGACGAGAAGCCCGTCAAGGGCGAGCGGATCGCGACCGCGCAGGCGATTCCGCTCCGCTTCCTGGAGAACATCCTCATGCAGCTCCGCCACGCCGGCCTGGTCGACAGCCGGCGTGGGGCGGAGGGCGGCTACCGGCTCGCGCGGCCGGCCGCCGAGGTCACGCTCGCCGACGTCATCCGCGCGATCGACGGCCCGCTCGCCGGCGTCAGCGGCGTGCGCCCGGAGTCGCTCGGCTTCGGCGGTGTGGCCGAACCGATGCGCGATGTCTGGATCGCCGTCCGCGCCTCGTTGCGCAGTGTGCTCGAGCAGGTCACGCTCGCCGACGTCGTGAGCGGCGAGCTGCCGGCCAACGTGCGCACGCTCGTGGCTGACGAGGACGCCTGGGTGCCGCACTGAGTCGGTAGGCTCGCGCCGTGAAGGTCCTCGTCACCGGCGGGACGGGCTTCGTCGGCGCCCACAGCGTCAAGGCACTGCTTGGCGCGGGGCACACGGTCCGGATGCTCGTCCGGTCGCCAGATCGGATCGGGGCCGCGCTCGGGCCGCTCGGCACACAGGCGCCCGAGCACGTGGTCGGCGACGTCACAGACGCCGACTCCGTTCGGCGCGCGCTCGAGGGCTGCGATGCCGTCCTGCACGCGGCGAGCGTCTACACGTTCGACGCACGCCGGGCGGCAAGCATGCGCCGCGACAACATGGCGTCGGTGCGGATCGTGCTCGGGACCGCGCACGAGCTCGGGCTGGACCCGATCGTGCACGTCTCGAGCTTCGCCGCGCTGCTGCCCGCGCGGGCTCCGCTGACGCCCGACACGCCGGTGGGCGAGCCGAAGGGCGCGTACAACATCTCCAAGGCCGAGACCGAGCGGGTCGCGCGCGACTTGCAGGACGCGGGCGCACCGGTCGTCATCACGCTCCCGGGCATGGTCTGGGGCCCGCACGACCCGAACGTGGGGGAGAGCGCGATCTTCGCCCGCGACGTCCTGCGCGGCCTGCTCCCGTTCCGCATCGGCGGCGGGCCGAACGTCGTCGATGTCCGCGACGTGGCCGCCGTGCACGCCGCCGTCATGGAACCGGGTCGCGGCCCACGGCGCTACCTCGCGACGGGCGAGAACGTGCCGTTCGCGCGCATGTACGCGCTGCTGCGCGGGATCACCGGGCGCCGGCTGCCTGCCGTGCGCGTCCCGACCGCCGTCGGCACGGCGTCAGGTCTGGGGGCCGATGCGGCCCAGCGGGTCGTGCCGTTCCGGCTGCCGCTCAACTCGGGCGGGGCGTGGCTCGGCAGCCACGCCGTGCCGGGCGACGACCGGGCCACGCGCGAGGAGCTCGGGGTCACGTTCCGGCCGGCCGCGCAGGCGATCGCCGACACCGTCCGCTGGCTCTACGAGGCCGGCCATCTCAGCGCGCGCCAGGCCGGCCGCGCCGCGTCCTAATCTGATCCGCATGAGTGCGCGCCGGACCGCACTCGGCGTCATCGTGGCGGTGGGGTCGATCGCGCTGACGACCGCGCTGCTGTTCCCGCTCGAGGACATCGCTCCCGCAGTGTCGCTCGGCGTGCTGTACCTGCTCCCGGTGCTGTTCGTCTCGATCGTCTGGGGCCTGTGGCTGGGACTCGCGACGAGCCTCGCGGCGGCGCTGGCGTTCAACTTCTTCCACATCCCGCCGACCGGGCGCTTCACGATCGCTCAGGCCGAGAACTGGGTCGCGCTCGCGGTGTTCGTCGTCGTCGCGGCGGTGGCGTCGACGCTGTCGGAGCTGGCGGGCGCGCGCGCCCGCGACGCCGAGCGGCGCCGCCGCGAGGCCGATCTCGCCGCCGAGCTCGCGCGCCTGCTCCTGGGCACGCCGGAGCCGCGCGCGGCGCTCCCGGGCGCAGCGAAGCGGATCGCCGACGCGCTGGAGGTCGACTCGGTCGCAGTCGTACCGGATCGGGTCGAGGGGGACGCTCGGCACGCGGCGATCCCGCTCGGTGACCACGGGACGCTCGTCGTTCCCGTGGCGGCCGAGAGCGTCGCGCGGGAGCGGGTCGCACCCGCGCTGGAGGCGCTGCTCGCCGCCGCGCTCGAGCGCGAGCGGCTGACGCGCGAGGTCGTGGAGACGGACGCCCTGCGACGCAGCGACGAGATCAAGACCGCCGTCCTGCGGTCGGTCTCGCACGACCTGCGCTCGCCGCTGACCGCGATCGTCGCCGCCGGCGAGGCCCTGTCGTCGCCCGCGCTCGATGACACCGACCGCGCCGAGCTCAGCGACACGATCGTGCACGAGAGCGCGCGGCTCACGCGGCTCGTCGATCAGCTGCTCGATCTGTCGCGCCTCCAAGCGGGCGCCGCGGCGCCGCGCGCCGACTGGATCTCGCTCGACGAGGTGATCCGCGCGGCGCTCGAGGACTCCGGTGCGGCACCCGACGCGGTGCGGCTCGCGATCGCGCCCGACCTGCCGCTGATCCGCGCCGACGCCACCCAGCTGCGGCGCGCGTTCGCGAACCTGATCGAGAACGCGCTGCGCTACGGCGCCGGGCATCCGGTCTCGGTGCGGGCCGGCGTGAGCGGCGCGCGGATCCTCATGCGCGTCGTCGACCAGGGCCCGGGCATCTCGCCCGCCGAGCAGGAGCGGATCTTCATGCCCTTTTACGGGCACGGCTCCGGCCTCGGGCTGGCGATCGTGCGCGGGTTCGTCGAGGCCAACGGGGGCCACGTGCACGTCGAGTCGCTGCCCGGGCAGGCGACATCGTTCGTCGTCGAGCTGCCGCTGCCCGCGGCCGCGCCGGTCCACGCGTGAGGCGCATCCTGGTCCTCGACGACGAGCCGCAGATCCTGCGGGCGCTGCGCGTCGTGCTGCGCGAGGCGGGCTTTGAGGCGATCCCGGCCGAGACCGCCGAGGAGGCGCTCGACAAGGCGTCGATCCGGCCGCCCGACGCGGCGATCGTCGACCTCGTACTGCCGGACGGCGACGGCGTCGAGGTCACACGCGAGCTGCGGCGCTGGAGCGAGATGCCGATCATCGTGCTCTCGGCGGTGGGGGACGAGGGGGAGAAGGTGCGCGCGCTCGAGGCGGGAGCCGACGACTACGTCACCAAGCCGTTCGGACCGCGCGAACTCGTCGCGCGACTCCAGGCGGCGCTGCGGCGCGCAGGCACCACGCCCGACGAGCCGGTCCTGCGCGCCGACGGGCTGGAGGTCGACCTCGCCGCCCGCGTGGTGCGCGTGGACGGCGACGAGGTGCACCTGACGCCGATCGAGTTCGACCTGCTGCGCACGCTCGCCCGCCACCGCGGGCGACTGCTCACGCACCGGGCGCTGCTCGTGGAGGTCTGGGGGCCGGAGTACGCGAACGACACGGCAGTCCTGCGCACCCACATCGCCAACCTGCGCCGCAAGATCGGGTCCGACCACATCCGCACAGACCCCGGCGTCGGATACCGCTTCACAGAATCTTGATGCCACCCGCGCCGATCTGAACGGGGGCTTGACGGACCCGGGCCTAGCGTCCGGGTCATGTCAGTTCTCGACTCGCTGCAGGACGCCTCGTCGGTCCTGATCGCACTGCTGGCGTTCGCGGCGTTGTTCCTGCTCATCGAGATCCTCGAGCGCGTGCGATGACGGCCGCCGGGTGGGTCGAGATCGCGCTCTACGTCGCGCTGCTCACGGCGATCGCACCGCTGCTCGGGCGTTACATGGCGTGGGTCTTCCGCCGTCCGTCCCGCTGGGAGGGGCAGAACTGGAAGCAGTACGCGCGGTCGGTGCTCGTCTTCAGTGCGGCCTTCTTCGTCGTCCTGTACGTGATCCTGCGGCCGCGGATGCCATACGACGTCACGTTCAACACGACGGCGTCGTTCATCACGAACACGAACTGGCAGTTCTATCCGGGCGAGACGACGCTGTCGAACCTGCAGCAGATGGCCGGCCTGGCCGTCCAGAACTTCGTCTCGGCGGCGGTCGGCATCGCCGTCGCGATCGCCGTCATCCGCGGCTTCGCCGCGCGCTCGGGCAAGACGCTCGGAAACTTCTACGACGACCTCTTCAAGGGGCTGCTCTACGTCCTGCTGCCGATCTCGGTGGTCATCGGGCTCGTGCTCGTCTCGCAGGGTGTCATCCAGTCGCTGAGCGCCGGGCCGGTGGCCTCGCAGGAGGTCATCAAGGAACTCGGCACCAACGGCGGCGGCTTCTTCAACGTCAACTCGGCGTACCCGTTCGAGAACCCGACATGGCTCTCCAACTTCATCGAGATGCTGCTGATCCTCGCGATCCCGGCAGCGCTCACGTCGGTGTACGGCCGGATGGTCGGCAACCGGCGCCAGGGCTGGGCGATCTACTCCGCGATGCTGTTCCTGTTCGTGATCGGCGTCGTCGTCGTGGCGATCGCCGAGAACCACGGGACGCCCGCGATGGACGCCGCCGGCGTCCACGGCTTCAACATGGAGGGCAAGGAGCAGCGCTTCGGCATCGCCTCGACCGCGCTGTTCACCGTCATCACGACCGTGGCGTCGTGCGGCGCCGTCAACGGCGCGATGGAGTCGCTCACCGCCATCGGCGGCCTCGTGCCGATGGCGAACATGCAGACCGGCGAGGTGATCTTCGGCGGCGTCGGCTCCGGGCTCTACGGGATGCTGATGTTCGCCATCCTCGGCGTCTTCCTTTCCGGCCTGATGGTCGGCCGGACGCCTGAGTTCCTCGGCAAGAAGATCGAGGCGCGCGAGGTCAGGCTCACCGTGTTCGGCACGATCGGCGTGCCGCTGCTCGCGCTGCTCACGAGCGCGCTCGCGATCGCCACGTCGTACGGCAAGGTGTCGATCTTCAACTCCGGCCCGCAAGGCTGGTCGGAGACGCTGTACGCCTACACGTCGCAGGCCAACAACAACGGCTCGGCGTTCGCGGGCTACTCGAGCGTGACCTTCGCGGATCTGCTGGGCGGCGTGACGATGATGGTCGGTCGGTTCCTGCCACTGCTCGCCGCGCTGGCGATCGCCGGCTCGCTGGTCGAGAAGCGGGTGACGCCGGCCGGCGCCGGCACCTTCCGCACCGATTCCCCGACCTTCGTCGTCGTTCTCGTCGGCGTGATCGTCCTGATCGCGCTCCTGACCTTCGTCCCCGCTCTGCTCCTCGGCCCGGTCGTCCAGGGCATGACCCACCAACTCTTCTGATGCGTGAACTGAGAAACGCCGTCATCGCGGTCGTCGTCATCACCGTGGTGCTCGGGCTCGCCTATCCCGTCGCGATGACCGGCGCCGCCCAGGTCCTGTGGCCGCACAAGGCGGACGGAGACCCGACGCTGATCGCCAAGGCGTATCCCGACTCCCTGTTCCAGGCGCGCCCGTCGGTCACGGGCTACGCGCCGAACGCGACGTTGTTCAACAACCAGGGCCCCAACCAGAAGGAGCTGGCCGCCCAGATCACGGGCTACCTCGCCACGTACCTCAAGCGCGAGCGCCCGTTCACGCCCGGTCTGACCGGCGCACAGGTACCGCCGGACGCCGTGACCACCTCCGCGTCGGGCGTCGATCCGCAGATCTCGTACGCGAACGCGCAGATCCAGGCCAACCGAGTGGCGACGAAGCGCAGCCTGCCGCTGTCGCAGGTGATGGCGCTCGTCGATGACGCGACGAGCCGGCCGTTGTTCGGCCTCGGCACCTCGAAGTCCGTGAACGTGGTCAAGCTCAACGACGAGCTGGAGGCACGGTGATCGGCCAGACGTTCCTCAAGCTGGATCCGCGTCTGATGGTGCGCAACCCGGTCATGTTCGTCGTCGAGGTCGGGGCGGCGGTGACGACCTCGATCTGGGTCGTCGGGTCCAACGATCCCGGCTGGTTCACGTTCACGGTCGCGGTCTGGCTGTGGCTCACGGTGCTGTTCGGCAACTACGCCGAAGCGCTGGCCGAGGGCCGCGGGCGTGCACAGGCCGCTTCGCTGCGGGCGATGCGCGCGGACACCGTCGCGCGGCTACGCGACGGCGGCGAGAAGCGCGCCGCGGAGCTGCATCGCGGCGATGTCGTCGTGGTCGATGCCGGAGAGGTGATTCCTGGCGACGGCACGGTGATCGAAGGCATCGCCTCGGTCGACGAGTCCGCCATCACCGGTGAATCGGCGCCTGTCATCCGCGAGTCCGGCGGTGACCGCAGCGCGGTCACCGGCGGCACGCGCGTGCTCTCGGACCACATCGTCGTCGAGATCACGCAGGAGCCGGGCGAGTCGTTCCTCGACCGGATGATCGCGCTCGTCGAGGGCGCCGAGCGGCGCAGGACGCCGAACGAGATCGCGCTCTCGATCCTGCTCGTCGGCCTCACGATCGTGTTCCTCGCGGTCGTCGTGACGCTGAAGTCGTACGCCGCGTTCGCCGGCACCGACCTCTCGGTCACGGTCCTGATCGCGCTGCTCGTGGCGCTGATCCCGACGACGATCGGCGCGCTTCTGAGCGCGATCGGCATCGCCGGCATGGACCGTCTCGTGCGCCGCAACGTGCTCGCGCTCTCCGGGCGCGCGGTCGAGGCGTCGGGCGATGTCGACGTGCTGCTGCTCGACAAGACCGGCACGATCACGCTCGGCAATCGCCAGGCCGCCGCGTTCATCCCGATGCCCGGGGTGGAGGAGTCCGAGCTCGCCGAGGCGGCGCAGTACGCGTCGCTGGCCGACGAGACGCCCGAGGGGCGCTCGATCGTGGTGCTCGCCAAGCAGTACGGACTGCGCGAGCACGAGCTGCAGTCGCAGCACGCGCGCTTCGTCCCGTTCACCGCGCAGACGCGCATGAGCGGCGTCGACCTCAACGGCACGCGCCTGCGCAAGGGCGCCGGCGACGCGATCATCCGCTGGGTCGGCGACGAGGGCGGCGCGGCCCCGCACGAGCTCAGCACCGTGCTCGACCACGTGGCGCGCGCCGGGTCCACGCCACTGGCGGTCGCCCGCAACGCGCAGGTGCTCGGCGTCATCGATCTCAAGGACGTCGTCAAGGAGGGCATGCCCGAGCGCTTCGAGCGGCTGCGCCGGATGGGCATCCGCACGGTCATGGTCACCGGCGACAACCGGCTCACGGCGGCCAAGATCGCCGAGGAGGCGGGCGTCGACGACTTCCTCGCCGAGGCGACGCCCGAGGCCAAGATGGAACTGATCCGCTCGCACCAGGCCGACGGCCGGCTGGTGGCGATGACGGGCGACGGCACCAACGATGCGCCCGCGCTCGCGCAGGCCGACGTCGGTGTCGCGATGAACACCGGCACCCAGGCGGCGCGCGAGGCCGGGAACATGGTCGACCTCGACTCGAATCCGACGAAGCTCATCGAGATCGTCGAGGTCGGCAAGCAACTGCTGATCACGCGCGGCGCGCTGACGACGTTCTCGATCGCCAACGACGTCGCCAAGTACTTCGCGATTCTCCCCGCGATCTTCGCGTCGACCTACGGCGGCGCGCTCAACGGCTTGAACGTCATGCACCTCGGCACGCCCCAGTCGGCGATCGTCTCCGCGATCGTCTTCAACGCGCTGATCATCCCGCTGCTCGTGCCGCTCGCCCTGCGCGGCGTCCGCTACAGGCCGGTGGGCGCGACCGCGCTGCTGCGGCGCAACCTTCTGATCTACGGCCTCGGCGGCCTCGTCGCGCCGTTCATCGGGATCAAGCTGATCGATCTCGTGGTCCACAATCTCCTCGGAGCGTGATCGGTCATCACAAGGTCT
>CAVUFC010000019.1:0-38965 GCA_963740605.1 uncultured Solirubrobacteraceae bacterium
ACGAGCAGGTGCCCGCCGACGCCCGACCGGAGGCCGTGCCGCTCTTGCATCCGCAGAAAGCCGCAGTGAGCTCGTTAGTGCTGCCTTCCATGCGACTCGACACTTCGGCGACCGCGCCGTGGCCGCGTCCTCGTGCTGTTGCTTTCGCCTCGACGACGAGAGCGACGTGGACCGGAGACTCGGCAACCGCTGCGGACGACGCGCGAGCGGGTGACGGACTACCCCTCACCCGGCTGAGGGCGACTGTGTTCCTCTGGTGTTCCTCGATCGTCTGAGTCGATGAGGCACGAGGTACGAAAACCCCTGCAAATCTGCTACGCCCTCTGCCGGACTCGAACCGGCGACCCCTTCCTTACCATCCAGGCCTTTTCCGCTATTTGCGGGAATCGAGCTCGCCGCCATAGCGGCGATTTGCAGGACTTTTCGGACTCACGCGACCCGTGGCCCCTCGCTGACGCGGCCCAAGTGCGGCCCACGGACAGCGCAAGAATCCCGGCCACCGAGTAAGCCACCCGCGAGAGCAGGTCGGTCAACCGGGGGCGAGTTCATGCGGCTCGATGCCTAGAGGTCAAGTGAGCTCTCGACGTCTTCAACAGATCCTCGCAAAGTGCTGGAACGCGGGGCGTGGAACCGAGAACGACGCACCGCGCACTCGATCTGCGGTCCGACTCGATGTGTAGCGTCGACCCAGCCGTGAGCGGGAGAATCGAGCCAAGACGCGCCCAGCCGCAGCCGACGCGACGCCCGATGGTGGCGCATCATCGCGGCGTCCCAGCGCGGCCCACACGCCACCCTGGAACCCCGGACACCGCAGACCTATCGGCGATACGCGCCTTCGTTGGAAGGAGCCGAGACCGTCCCACCGCCGTCGACGTCTTCTGCGGTGCGGGCGGGTTGTCGACCGGCCTCGAGCGTGCGGGGTTTGACGTGCTCGTGGGTGCCGATAGCGACGAGTGGGCGATCCGGACCCACGATGCAAACGTTCCCGGACTGAGTTGGTGCGGCGACCTTTCAGACCCCGGCGACTTCCTGACAACGCTCGACGTTTGGGGTCTCGAGAGCGTTGACCTCGTCGCCGGCGGCGTACCCTGTCAGCCATTCAGCCGTGCGGGCGCTTCACGCATCAAGGACCTCATCGTCCTCGGCGAACGCAACGCGCACGACCATCGTGCTGACCTATGGTCGTCATTCGTCGAAGTAGTGCAGCGGCTTCGCCCGTCGGCCGTTCTAGTCGAGAACGTGCCCGATCTCCCGCGGTGGAACGACGGCGCCGTGATCATCAGTCTCTACGAGTCGCTGCGAGCGCTGGGCTACTCGGTGGAGGCGCGCATCATCGACGGATTCCGCGTGGGCGTTCCACAACATCGGCAACGGCTCATCCTCATCGGGATCGACGGCGGCCGAGAGCCTAAGTGGCCGACGGAGGTCGGCGAGTTGGTCACCTTGCGGGACGCCATTGGCGATCTGCCGCCCATACCGCGAGCGCAGCGGTCCGAGACGCTGCCGTACGACGCACGACGCCAGACGTCCGAGTACCAGCGCCGGATGCGTCGAGTCGTCCCGGACGACGCCGCAGACCTAGTGCATGAGCACATCTGCCGTGACGTCCGGTCTGACGACATGGAGGCGTTCCGACTGCTCGAGCAGGGTCAGACGTACATTGATCTCCCGAAGCGCCTCCGCCGATACCGCTCGGATGTCTTCACAGACAAGTACAAGCGCCTTCACTGGTCGGAGCTCTGCAGATCGATAACGGCGCACATCGCGAAGGATGGCTACTGGTACATCCACCCGGATCAGCACCGGACGCTCTCCATCAGAGAGGCGGCCAGGGTTCAGAGTTTTCCCGATGACTTTCGCTTCGCGGGCACTCAGACCCATCGCTACAGGCAGATCGGCAACGCAGTGCCCGTGCTCCTCGGCGAAGCTGTCGGGGCGGCAGTGATTCGCGCGCTAGCAGCCCCACGCCGCCCGAAGCCTGACACCAACGCCGAGCGCTTCCATAAGCGGCTGACGGACTGGCGCAGCCGCGCGGATGTCTGGTCACCACCATGGCGGACACTCCGGAATCCATGGCTCGTGCTCGCCGCGGAACTCCTGCTATCCCGGGCTCGACCGCATGACGCCGAGGAGCTCTTTGACCGGCTCAAGGACGCAGCCCCGACGCCAGCCGCACTTTTGATGCACCACCGCCCCGAAGAGACGCTGAAAAGCATTGGCCTAAGCGACCGTGCATCTCTACTCGTGCGTGTCGCCAGCGACCTCGTGGATTTCTTCGACGCCACAGTCCCGGACGACGAGATGGCGCTGCGGCTGCTGCCGGGCGTCGGCGACTACGTCTGCCAGGCCACGCTCACGTTCGGTTTCGGTCGTCGGCAGGTGCTCGTCGACCGCACCACGGCACGGGTGATCGGCCGACTCACTGGGAGCTCCGATCCGCGACGCTTCCAACAGAGGTTGGACTTGCACCGGCTCGCCGGCTCGATCGGGCCCGATGCTGAGTTCAACCGAGCGCTGCTCGATCTTGGCCGTGAGATTTGCACGCCACAGCTACCGCAGTGCGGCAGGTGTCCCGTGCGCGCGCGGTGCGTCACAGGCCGGGTCAGCACATTCCAACTCCAGCTACCCGAGCCTGGGCAGGAGTCTGTCGCGGCATGACTGACCGGACGATCGAGCTGCTGCCGTCCGCGGGACGACTGATGTCGTCACTTCGCGACATCGGCTACGACCCACCCAGCGCCGTTGCGGACCTCGTCGACAACGCCATCGACGCTAACGCGCGAACAGTCGACGTCTCAATTGTCGCGAACGGTCCGCAGTCCTGGGTGCGCGTAACGGACGACGGCTACGGGATGTCGGTCGCGGAGTTGGACGAGGCAATGCGCTACGGCGCCCACGCCGCCTACGACGAGAGGTCGCTCGGCCATTTCGGACTAGGCCTTAAGACGGCCTCGCTATCCCAGTGCCGCCGGTTGACCGTGGCCTCTCGCGCGCGCGGCTCGCGGCGGACAGCCATACGCCGATGGGATCTCGACGAGGTGGTCCGCAGCGACGCTTGGGCTCTCGAGCGGATCCCGATGTCGGCCGCCCCCCAAGAGATCCTCGAGCCGATGTCCGAGCACGAGCACGGTACGGTCGTGCTCTGGGAGCATCTCGACCGCGTACTGCCCCGGCGTCCAACAGAGGGGCTAACGTCCCGCACGCTCGGCACCGCCACGAAGGAGATCACGAATCACCTTGCGATGGTGCTCCACCGATTTCTGGACGGAGAGGCATACGCCGGACGCGCGAAGCTCAGGCTGACGGTCAATGGCACGGCGGTCGACGCTTGGGACCCGTTCGCGCGGGGTGAGCCTCATACGCAGCTCCTCCCACCGCAGGTGCTCTCGTACGATGATGCCGACGGCCGGAAGATCTCAATCGATGTCCGGCCATACGTCCTACCGGCACAACACCTGTTCTCGACGCCGGACGCCCACAGGCACGCGGCGGGGCCGCGCCGGTGGAACCGGCATCAAGGGCTCTACATCTATCGGCGCGAGCGACTCATCCAGGCCGGCGGGTGGAACCGCCTGCGGACTCTCGACGAGCATGCGAAGCTCGCCCGCATCAGCATCGACCTGCCAATCGGCAGCGAGGGGCGCTTCGCCGTCGATGTGGCCAAGATGCGTGTCTCGCTGCCGGAGGAACTTCGCCCGCCGCTCAAGGCGGTGGCCTCCGCCGCGGTCTCAGTCGCGCAAGAGCGCTATCGCGATCACCTCGACGTGTTAACAGATACACCGACTTATTCCGAACGCGCTCGAGATCCTGAGGCAATCAGCATCAGTCGGGACTGGCCGGCGATCCTCGCGGTGGTGGACGACGTGCTAGGCCATGATGTGCCTCTTCGAGAGCGCCTGCTACTCCGCCTAGCGAATGCCGACTCAGAGGACATCACTGCTCTCGGGCGTTAATCGCCCATCGCGTAGACCAGCGCCATCTTCGCCGGCGGCGACGGCGATGGGGAAGGCAAACCGAGGGCGGGACACCTCGCCTGAGCGATTACTGCGGTCGGCGCTTCATCGAAGAGGGCTCCGCTACCGAGTTCACGAGCGGCCAGAGCCAACCCTAAGGGTGACCGCCGATGTGCTGTTCCGGCGCGCGCGAGTTGTCGTGTTCGTGGACGGATGCTTCTGGCACAGCTGCCCGCAGCACGGCACCATGCCGAAGAGCAACAGAACCTGGTGGGAACAGAAACTCCGAGCGAACGTCGACCGTGACCGGCGCGCCGACGCGGCGTTGAAGGAGAGCGGCTGGCGCGTCGTCCGTATCTGGGAGCACGAGATTCCTGCGAAAGCGGCCGATCGGATCGCAGCGCTCGTCCGCGCCTCGCTGGCAGACGACGCTGTCTCAGACACGGAGAGCGCGTGACGATGCCAACGAGCGGAGCTCTTGGTCTGCTCGACGAAGACGGCTCGCGATGCAGTTCATGCCGTCCGTATGCAACGGCCGTGGCAGACCCGATGACGCGAAAGCGAGCTGACCCGCCACTCGGCGGTATACGGCCGGCCCGTGAGGCGGTTCTCGCCGGTCCGCGAGATCGTCCAGCATGCACCTATGATTCTTGCCCGCGGCGTCCGTCTCCGGACGCCGACACGGTGTCCACGATCGGCGGGATCCGGCGCCGCCAGCCGGTTTTGCCCAGAGGGATACGCGAGGCTCGACGGAATCCCTTGAGCCGCGAAGATGCCAGCTGAGGAGACGACCGCGATGACCGTCCGAACACGCTCGGGCACACCCGGGGACGCGACGACCGACTTCCCCCAGGATCTCGGCGCGCTCGTCGAATCGCTGCGGGCAATACGCTTACTCTAGGCCCGCGGCGATCGCCGACCTCGTGGACAACAACCTAGCGATCCCGATGCGCGGCCTCGCGACTGCGCGCGTCGCGGGACAGATCGGCGGGCCAGTGATGCCTCGTCGCTCTGGAGTCAACCTGGTTGCCGTTCCCGGACTGTGTGGCTGAGGGGACGTCGTCGCCACATGGCGACCCGTCGTCAGGGTGTCAGCTCCCACCGCCCCTTGGGCGCGGCTTTGGCGGCCTTGGCTTGGCCCGTGTCTCGGAGGACCTGTGCGGCCCATCTCATGTCGTACTGCCAGGTGTAGAACAGATCGCCAGAGGCGCGCAAGTCGTCCTCATGGCAACGCCAGATCTCGCGCGCAACCTCGACGACGGTGCCTGCTCCCCCGAGGGTTTCCAGCGCCTCCCTGACCCACTCCTGGAGGTCGTGTTTGGTGGCCATCGGATACTCGAGCCTAGCCGAGATAGCCCGTTCGCTGCCCGGCGCGGTCATACTCTGGCGGACCGCCGAATCGGCCCCGGAATCAGTGTTCGCCAGACCGTTCAAGGGCACCTCGACCTCTTGCTGCTGCCGGAGTTCAACGCCGACGTCACGGAGCGACCTCGTGGATCCGGCTCTCCACTCTTGTTCTCCCGAGTGAGTGTCGCCTTCAACTAGGAGCGTGGCCAAGTCGTCGGTGGAGATCCCCGGCGTCTGGAGCGAGATCGTCATCCGGATGGTCTTCTGATCGTTGCCCCCGCCGGGCTTCGCATCCGGGCGGCGAGCCACCACCTTCTGCGCCCTCGTGATATTCAGCCGAAGGATCGCGGCATCCGTGCTGCTGTCGACGGACATAGGAAACTGAAGATCGAGTTCTCGCTCAGCTGGGTCGAGCGTATGGGCGACCCCAGAATCGACGGAGATACCGAGGATCGTCGCGCCGAGCGCGGCGAGGCGCCTGAGCAGGAGCTCCAATCCTTCGTGATAGTCCGCGTTGACCGATCGAGGGCTCCCGCGTGCTCCGGCCTTGTGGTGATAGACGATCTCGAATACCGGGAGTGCGGACACGTCGAAACTTGCATCCACGGTGGAGCCGTCCGTGCGAAGCGGATGCAGCGAATCGGGCGGCATCTCAACGACCCCGTTTCAGCAGCCGCCTCAATGCGGTCTCCGACGGTCGGAGTGGACGCCGCGGAGCTCCACGAGACGGCTCGGGCGGTGGTGGTGGCACGCTCGGCCGCTGACCCACGCCATCCCCGTCCTCTGAAGCATCGGGCAGCACATAGTGCGTGCCGCGTTTGACCCCGCGTCGAACGAGCGCGCCCCGCTCCATGAGCGATGCGAACACCTCGCGTGCTTCATCAGATGTGATGGGGACCACCTCTCGAAGCGTCATGTTCGTCACCAGTCCAGTGCGACGCACGATGTCCATGGCAGCCTCGGCGACATCATCGAAGTCGTTGAGATGGCGGCGATGCCCCAGCGGCTGCGGGTCATGAGCCGGAGCGACGATGGCCATCGTCTCGATGTTGATGATCTCGGGAGAGGCGTCGTACGGCGTCTCGCGCGAGCGAACAGGCATTGCCGCGACTTGGCCTGCAAGCCCGTGGGCAGCCGCATCGAACGCATCGCATACGACCAATTGGACTTCTTCGTCTCCCAAGGCGGAGAACGCGACAAATGGTGTGAGCCGCAGCAGCCGCTTCGTGGCTTCCCGCATCAGGTTCATTCGATCTCGGGCCTCGTCCCGGTCAAGCCGGCGGACGAACTCAGTTGCTATGGCTCGAGCGAGCCGGCGATCCGAGAACAGGGTGGGGCGCTCCATGATGTTGACGAGTTCGTCCTCGCCCAAGCGTGTGAGGTCGATTCTTGGACCGAAGATCTCTGCTCGCCACCACATGCGGCGGAACGTGTTGCGGTTGAGATGGCCGATGAATCGCTCGTATGTCGTCTCGGCTCCGAAGCGCCACACGGCAACGTCGAGCAACCAGCAACACGTGAGATAGCTCCAGACCTCCTCCTGCGAAGCCTCGTGCGGCGTCATCGGTAGTTGCTCGTGAACGACTCGGGCCGCTTCACCTTCAAAGCGCTGCAGCTGCTCGCGAGTCGCAGGACGTGGCATCTCATACCGCTCCGCAAGCCCGACGACCTCTCTCCGTACTCGCTCAAGGTCGTGACGCTCAGCTCTCGCACCGCCAACCGGCGAATATGTGACGCTGGGCGTGAGGTCTGGCATCGCGGCAGAGATATCCGCGAGTGGACTGCGACGGTGGCGATCGACCATTTCGATCGCGATGTCACGGCCGAGCCGCGGGAGCACCATGTTCATCTGAGCACTCCGAGATGTGCCTGCAGTTCCGCGGCCAGCCTTCCAGGGTCGTCCTGGCTTCTCCCGACGAGCGCCCCGACCGGAAGCCCCGGCCAGCACAACGTCAAAAGCTCGAACAGCATGCGACCGACGCTGCCCTCATCAAAGGACTCCGGATCCGAGACGAAACGCTCGCTTCTCAACGCACTCTCAACCAACGTGCGCGCGACATCGAAGAGCACGAAGGATCGGACCACAGTCGAACGCGAATCCGACGTCCCAGTGCGCAGAGCGCTCACCAGTGCCTCGTCCTGAGAGTTCACGATGAGTCTCAGACCCCCCAGAACCGGTGCGTCGAGCTCCTCGGGGTTCCACTCCAGCGCCCATGAACCGCCGTCCGGCAGCCGCGGCACAGCGGTGAAGTCCACAGCCGTGACCGGGAACCTCGACGACCCTCCCTCGAGCGCCACGCGAGTCTCTTGGGACCAGAGGACCGCGCCCTCACGCCGCGGCGATATCACGCTGGGCGTAGCTCCTGGGTACCGCACAATCAGCCGAGTGCGTAGGTCGAGCCGTCCGCCGGCCTGTGCTCCTCGCACCACCAAGGAGACCGGAGCTCTTACTAGCCCCGCGAGGTCGCCCAGCTCGATTGTGTCGGCAGACCCTGTAAACCTCGATCTACTCGAGAACCAGGAGGCGGCGATCCCGAATGTGGCATCAGGACCCAGCTGGCACGCCTCTCGGAGAGCGTCAAGGTCGACTTCGACAGTTCGGATGACCTCCGTATCGGTGAAGGGGTCCCAATGCTCCAGCCTCTCGGGGAGGGCCTGCCCATCGATGAGTGTCCACGGGTGATCGACGACGCAGTCCTCAGGCGGTAGCAGATAGGGCGGCGCGGAAGGCGTCTTCACACAATCACCGGAGCGATATCGACGCGCATCATCACGTCGTCAGTTATCGGAACCTCGACAGTCCAGGCTCCATCGACGCCGTCGGGTCCCACCTCGACTTCGGCCATCAGCATCTCGTCACCGATGGGACTCACCCAACGTCTTGGGCGAGGCAGCTCGCTGCCCACAGGAGCTTCGCTCTCAACCTGACCGCCATCGTTCGCCATCACCTCGACGACAGCACTCAGTCGCACGCGATTGCCGTGGCCGCGAAGCTCGAATGGATACCGCAACACTGGCGTTCCGTCGTTGGCGATCGCCGGTCGAGGATCGCCGGCCGAGCGTGCCTGTGGCGGACGGATCCGACCAGGCGGCACTCGCGTCCCAGCCTCCGCAGTGCCGTCATGCGTCGTAACCTCGCCGCCGGAGCCCGGCGCCGCCCCACCGCCGCCTTGACCCTCGACCCAGACGCCTTCAGTGTGCTCGTGGAGCAGCGTGCGCCCAGGTGCCTTTCGCCGCCGAACAACTCTCTGCGCTGACGCGGCTCGCTGCCGCGCGCCCGGTCCCGGCGCTCCAGGCATCAGAACCGCGAGCGCATCCGCGAACTCGCCCAGGGGTATGCCGGCCCCATCGCTCGCTGCGCGCAATGCGGAGTCGTAGCCCGCAGCTTCGCGGCAGTACCCGCTCACGCGCTCGAGCGCGATCTTGACGGCGGATCTCATCTGTCCCTTGGGAACAGACCGGTAGACCCAGTCATCATGCGTGGGCGGCTCAGCGCTCCGGAACGCCTCGTCGACGTCGAGGGCGCACTTGAAGACGCCTGAATACCCGATCCGCCCCGTGACCGGAGCCGCGCCGGGCAGATACTTGACGATCAGTTCCGCATTGCGCATCAGCGCAACGTGATGCACCGAGTCCGCCGTGATGCGGGCACCCTGTGGGACCGCACGATCGGGCAGATCGGCCGGAGCCACTGGGCCCTTGTGAACCACTAGGCGCCCGAGTCGCCTCATCGGGCGGAGGCTGTCAACAGAGCGGTCGATCAGGAGATCGCTGTCTTCGCCGGGCTCCTCGCGGTGCCGGTCCATGGCTTCGACAAAACCGCGCAGGCGTTGGTGCGTGCGCGGGTTCGGGATGCGAACCGCCACTCCGTCGTCGACGAGGCGGAAATTCATCGTCCGCTTCGTCGCCCCAGGCGTATCGATCATCCGCGGCCAGAAGTTCCACACCAGCGTGTCAGCGATGAACGCCATGGTCGGATCGTTGCCGTCCTCAGCATCGGGAGCCACATTCGGCGCGACGATGACGATCGTGGTGCCGAGGCCGGCTTCGCCGCGGCGCTCGGGCAGCGACAGCGTCCGCGCCGCCGCTTCGGCGTCTTCGCCGGTGAGAGGCTCAGGGACGCCGTCAACCAAGCGCCCCCACCAATGGCGGCCGGTGTGCGGCCGCCCGTGATGGTCGAAGTTGTCACCGAGCGCGCAGGCGATGAACCGTCGCTCCAATTCGCCGTTGCCATCTCGGCACAACGTGTCGATGAGAATCGTCCGTGCTGCGCTGGCGATGTAGAACGCAGCCTTACCGTAGCCGAACGAGCCTCCGCCGAAATCCTTGTCGGGGGGCTGTCCGATGTTCCGCACGAAGTCGACGAAGTCTCGTTTGGTGCCTGGTTGATCGGCCCGCGTCGGGCCCCCGAGCCCGTCGGTTCCGATGTCGGCGAAGTACAGGATCTCCACCTCCGACTCCAGGGACTCCCGAAGTGGCAGGCCTAGCGGCGGACTGCCGAGCATCTGGTCGCGTAGCACGGTCCGAGCCCGCTGATCCAGCCGGCGCCTGCCGATCTCCACCTGGATGCTTCCCACGTTTCGCCGCTTGGCGTCCCAGCAGTTCTGGACCGCCTCGCGCACCAACACCTCCAGCGGTTCAATGTCGGGGCGGCCGAGCTGGTTGATTACGCCTTCTGCCGCCAGACCACCGGTGGCACTGTATGGCTCGGAGTAGCGCTCCATCACGTTGTCGTCACCCCGAACCGCCGACTGCGGCGATCAGCTCCGCGTAGGCTCCCTCGTCAAGCACGTCGTCGAGGCTGTGATCCAGGTCGATCACGTAGCTCAGATCAGCGACGCCCAAAGGAAGAGTTCCGGCAAGGAACGACGCGCGGACGATCCTTGGAAAATCGTCGTCGATCGGCACCGTGAACCGCTCGCGGACTTCGAATCCGGTGTCTGATGTGGCAGGAAGCTCCGGGATCGGGATCCCCACGGCGCTGAGCGCGTCGAACAACGGCTCAGCCGGAACGCCTTCGGACAGCAGATCATCGACAAGTGATGCGACTGACCGCCCACCGCCGGGTACCTCCTCGAGGCGTACGAAATGCAGGTGCAACGTTCCACCGTCGGGCGCCTCGAGCTGGTCTTCGCCGTTGATCGTCACGCGGCGTGACGTGTGTGCCCGCGTCGTCTTGACCTCGACCGCAGTCACGCCACGGCGGATATCGTGGCGACCGCCGAACGGTCCAAGCCACGAGTCGATTCGCTTGGCCGCATCGACACGCACGACGTCGAGGAGGACGAGAAGCTCGCCGATCACGGTTGCGAGCTTCTCGCGTCCCGGCGGACCCTGGCTCGGCACCAAGAACTGCTTCCATCGTCCGAGCACCTCCGCCAATGCAGTCGCCGGCGCGCCCGGCGCCTGCTTCAAGCGGTCGAGGACGGCAACAATGAAGTGGTCGAAGACCTCGGCGACGGACTCGAAGAGGCACGTCACATCGAGGAACGACGCGGTCCGGCTACTGACCTCCAACTCTCTCGCGCCGACCTCGAGCGCAGCGACGGCAACAGCTCGAACTTCAAGGGGGTCCCGCGGATCGACCTCCATCAGCAAGTGTGGCCTACCCGATTCATCGATCGCGAGGAAAGCGCCGAGGCCCCCTTCGAGCTCGAAGACCGATAGCTGGCCAGCGCCTGGGGTTCCCTTCGCGCGCAGCGCAGTCAAGGCCATGCGTACTTCGTCGATCATGCGGCGGCGTCCGCCTCGGTCTCCTCGAGTGCGTCGGCGTCATCGGGCTCGTCCACATCGTCCGTGAGCGCCGCCACATTGGCGGTGATGTAGTCGACGTTCGCAGTCCTCGACTTGCTGACGGGGAATGCCATGCCGACACCGAGTATGTGCTCAATCGCCCCCAACGCCCCCCGCGTGGTGACGGAGCCACGCAGCGGGCGACTGTCCTTCGAGACCGGATAGAGCAAGAGCAAACCGGTGCCATCGCCGCGGCCCCGATCACTCGGCAGGTTCCGAAGCCGCGCGAACTCCCCGATGGAAAGGCTCCTGAGCTCGTCCTTGGGACGGTCCAAGTCGATGACGCGGTCGTTGTGACTCATCAGTGCCTTGATGTCGGCATAAGTGGCACCGCCGATCGCCTTGAGTCGCGCACGGTTTATGCATCCAGTCGGCGCGCCCAGTCCGAGATCCACGTCACCCAAATACTCCGAACTCCCAGCGCGCCCCATCACGGCGATGTTGAAATGGCTCAGCTCACCGTCCCGCTGGCGCCGCTGATTGATATACCGACCGATCAGCTCACCATTGAGATCGCGACTGTTCTCATGGAACGTGTAGGTCGCGAGAAAGTCCAACACGAGCTGGCTGTCAACCGGCCCGACGATCGTGATCCCAGGCCGCACCGTCCGCCGCGGCGCCGAGCGGGCGGCTTCGATCAGTTCGCGGCCAGCTCGCAGGTTAGGCCGCAGCCACTGGTCATCGAGGTGGTTGAAAAGGATCGTCTGGAGTCTCCGACCTGAGTACGAAGCGTCAGCCGCTCGCGCATGCTGCATCTTCGCCGCCGCAGTGATGGCCAGCTTGGGGTGCGTGCGAATCCTTGGTCCGAGCTGGACGGGAGTGAGGTGGTCACGTTCGTAACGCTCGATGTCGTACCGGATCTCCTGCTCGACCGTGGCCAAGTGGTGGAACCACTCACGCATCTCATCAGTCATCCAGATGCGCGTCAGATCGGCATACCCGCTGCGGTAGCCGAACCACCGCCCCATCTGGAGCAGCGTGTCGTACGCCGAAGCGGTCCGCACGAAGAGTGAGACTGAGAGGCCCTCCAGCGTCAACCCTCGGGAAAGCGTGTTCCCGCCAACCGCGACGATCACCCTGGGGTTGGCGTCGTCGAAGGACAGGCGTTCAAGGCTGCGCGAGTTGTCGGTGATGACCTCGGCGTCCGACGCGACCGCAGGGAGCACAGCGGCAACGTCATCCCAGGGCACCGCCTCGAGCCCGAAGTCGGCGCTCGGCACCCTTTCGCATTCGACGGCCCATTGCTCCTCGAAGTCCGAAATGAGGCCTGTGTCACGCCTGGCGAGCTGATTCGAGAGCGATCGGAGATGCCTCGCGATCTCGCCCGCGGTGCTCTCGTGCACGTCTATGTGCTGCGAAGTGTGAACCAGGGCCGTGGCGTGTTTGTTCCCAATCCCGCGGACGCGGCGCGCCGCCGTACTGAGAAGGAAATAGCGCAATGCCGCGTCGAGACTCGGAGTGACCTCGGGCTCGAAGGCATGGCGGCTGGCCGCGCCCTTGGGTCGTAGATCATCGATCTCTTCGAGAGGAACGGTCCGGATGAAGTCGTGGCCTTCGTCCTCATCCCCTTCTGGGTCGAACTCGAGCGATTCACGCCCGAAAATTGCCTCTGGGCCGATGTAGACCGCCGGCCGCGGAAGGTCGATGATGAAGTCTCGTGGGTAGAGATCCTCGTAGTCCTGCGGGTCGATCAGGACATTGGCGAATGGGGTGGCCGTGTAGCCGACGTACGCCGCTTTCGGAGCGCCGTTGACGATGTCGCGAATCAGCCCGTTGATGCGTGACGGCTGTCTGTCCGGCTTGGCCGTGTTGACGCTCGCCTGATCGGCCTCGTCATCGATGATCAGGATCGGACAAGCCGCGAGAAGTTCCGGGCGTGCGCCGGCCAACCAGCGCTTGAGTGCCCGTAGTCGTGGTCCGTTCTTCTTGACGATTGCAAGTACTCGCTGGTTCTGGGTGGCCAGGAGTGCATCGACGTTGTCCGTGGGTCGGAAGTCCGATTCATTGGTCAGGCGGTTCCACAGCTCGGGGTGCGGCTCCCAAAGCTGGGCGTTCAACCGTTCCTGTGTCTGAGCGCGCAATGCGTCATGGATCCCGGACAGGACGATGAAGAAGCGATAGCCGGCATCGGCTGCCTTGGCGATGACGGCTGTGAAGTTCGTCGTCTTGCCGCTCTGTACATAGCCAAGGACTAGACCGCGGCAGTGAAACTCGCCGTCACCGTGCGGGCTCGGAAGTTGGGCGACCACCTTGTCCGAGGCGTCGTTGAGATCCTTGAGAGCTGGGTCCTTCCATCCGTCGTCCCTGAGGATCTCGACGAGCGATGACCAGTTTCGGTCCTCGGCCCTCGCGCCGAAATACCAGGACTCGATATTTCCCGCCACCACGGCCCGCGGCGTCTGGGCCGTCTGTATTTGCCGAGTGAGCTCGGCGATCCGGTCCGCGGCCGCGCGGACGCGATCGGGATCGGCGTATTCGCTGGTCTCAGCGACGGCGGCTTCGAGGCTCATTCCTCGCCCATCACGCATCGTGCGAGCCAGGTTGCGGATCAGTGGATCCTCCGCCCCGAGGTCGTCCAAGGTCATCTGGGCGTTGTTGATCACTTCGTCGTCCCACCCATCGTCGCCTGCTGCACGATCGCCGCGACGCGACGCGCCGCATCTTCTGGATCGTCATGCTCCCAGACCCTGATGACGGTCCAGCCCCGTTTGCGTAGCGCAACGTCCGCGCGTCTGGCCCTCGCCCAATTCTCCTCGAGTCTCGATGCCCACCACTCGCAGTTGGCCTTGGGCACAGTGCTGTGCTCAGAACACCGGTGCGAGAAGCAGCCGTCCACGAACACCGCCACTCGGACGCGGCCGCAGCTCCGCAGTCGTTCGTAGATCCGCGGCCACGCGCCGGTCGATCCGGAACCTCGTCCGCGGCGATGCAGCGCCGATCGAAGCCTCAGTTCGGGAGCCGTGTCCCGGCCACGGTTCGCCTGTCCCATCGCCGTCGCTGCCGCGGAGGACGCCGGAGGAGCCGGTGGGCGGCCAAGCGTACGCTCACGCGGCGCTCGAGGAAACGGCGGCCTCGTCTGGGTCGGCATTGGCGAGTCGGAGCAGCGATCGGTCGCGGAGCAACGGGTCGTCCCCCAGAACGTCATCCACGACGTTAAGGATGGCTGACCAGTCACGACTGATGCTAATGGCTTCGAATGTAGGCGTCGAATCCGATGGCGGGCGATCAGGATTTGCGTTAGCGTCGAGATGATCGCGGTAGCGCTCCTGTCCGGCGGCCACCGCGCCTGAGGCGTTGCACGCAGCCCCGGTCTGAGGTCTTCAGGAATCGTCACACCCATCTTGGCGACGTCGACGGCGAATCGGTCCTCGTCGCCGACGGGGAGGTCCACCGCGATACTCGCGAAGGTCGCATGCTCGTCGAGTGTTCGCAGCCGGTTCCAACCGCCAGCTTGGATCAGGCCGTCCCGCCGGTGGATGTCGATGTCGATGCCCTAGTGCCGATTCCACCCCGCGGGCCTGCGGCTCGGCGGTGGGCGTCAACTGTTGAGAAAGCTGCTGGCTTGGGAGTATGAACGGATGCACGTCGACGGAGATGCACTTCCCGTCAGTGTCCTCATATTCAATTACCTCCGATGCGAGCGAAGCTGACGCGTCGCCTCGACGCCGCGCACCAGCTCGCTGAGCCCTTGGACGCCCACGAACCAGCCGTCTCTCGCGCGCTCTGAGCGCTGGACCAACCACGTCTCGTCGCGAATCTCGAGGACCGATCCGGGCGCGGCGAACTGCTAATCCGGTTGTGACGGTGTCGTCTGCACGCTTACCGTTTGCAGCGTATTCAACCGAACCGGCAGCAGGCTGGGTGGTGGGGAGGCATCGGTGTCAACGGATGTCGGGCACCTGACCGGCTCGGAGCAGCACTTTGAGAGTGCAAGTGCGTGCCCGGTCCTGAAGTTGGTCTTGCCGTTGGTGCCGGGAGCGATGTCCGTGTGCGGACGTAGGCCATTCGTCGGGGCGTCTCGGTGGCCCGGTTCGCCGTCTCGGCGGCTTGAGGGATCGAGGACGACTGATGCTCTCGATCGGCAAACTAGCGACGGGTCAGGCGCGGTACTACCTCGAGCAGGCCGACGGACGGATCGACCGCGTCACCAGCGTGGCCACTGGCGTGGAGGACTACTACGTCGAGGGCTCTGAGCCTCACGGCGTCTGGGCCGGCGCCGGCAGCGTCGCACTCGGCGCTACAGGGCCTGTGACCGCCGATGCGCTGCACCGAGTCCTCGAAGGCGTGCATCCGGTCACGGGCGAGCCACTTGGCCGGCACGCCGCCGTGCGGGTGCCGGGCTTCGACGTCACTTTCTCCGCGCCCAAGAGCGTGAGCGTGCTCTTCGGCCTCGGCGACAACGCGCTGCGGCAGCAGATCAGAGACGCGCACGAGGTCGCCGTCCGCGACGCGTTCCGCTACCTCGAGCGGGAGGCGGCGGTCGCCCGTCGCGGGCCTGGCGGATGCATCACGGTCCGCGGCAACGGATTGGTCGCGGCCGCGTTCCGGCACCGCGCGTCGCGCGCCGGCGATCCGCAGCTGCACACGCACGTCGTCGTCGCGAACCTCGTCCAGGCCGGCGACGGGCGCTGGTCGGCGCTCGACGCGCGACGTCTCTACGCGCACGGGAAGACGGCCGGTTACCTGTACGAGGCGCGGCTGCGGACGGAGCTCACGCATCGGCTCGCCGTCGAGTGGACACCGGCGCGGAACGGCATCGCGGACATCGTCGGTGTGCCGCGCACCGTGCTGCGGGCATTCAGCCGGCGCCGGGCTGAGATCGAGGCCGAAATGGATCGCCGCGGGCAGAGCGGCGCGCGAGCCGCGCAGACCGCGACGCTCGAGACACGGCGACGCAAGGACCACGGCGTCGCCGCGACCGCGCTCGATGCGGAGTGGCGCGAGCGCGCTGCCGCGCTTGGGTTCACGGCCGAGCGCGTGCGTGAGCTCTGCGGTCGCGCTCGGCCAGTGATCGACGCGGACGTCCTGACCGAGATCCACCGCGAGCTCGCGGGCGCGGACGGCGTCACCAAGGCGCGCACGTCGTTCTCGCGCCGCGACGTGATTCAGGGCTGGTGCGAGCGACTGCCGGCGGACCCTCGGATCGACGTGGCACTGGTCGAGCAGCTGGCAGACCAGTTCCTCGCTTCTCGTGATGCCGTGGCTTTGGCGGTCGGCGAGCCGGCTCGCGCTCGCGACGAGATCCTGCAGCGCCACGACGGCCGTGTGGTGCGTGCGCTGCCTGACGAGCGGCGTTACTCGACGCGCTCCTTGCTGCTCACCGAGCAGCTCTTGGTCGATGGCGCGGTCCGGCGTCGCGATGCCGGCGCCGGGCTCGCGGCGCCGGCCGCGATCGAGCGTGCGATCGGCGCGCGCCCGACCCTGGCGACCGAGCAGGAGGAGATGGTCCGCCGACTCACGAGCGACGGTGACGGCGTGGCACTCGTAGTGGGCGCTGCCGGGACTGGCAAGACATTCGCGCTCGCGGCGGCGCGTGCGGCGTGGGAGGCGAGCGGCAGGCCGGTCGTCGGAGCGGCGATCGCCTGGCGGGCGGCGCGCGAGCTCGAGGAGGGCGCCGCCATCCCGTCGACGAGTATCGCCGCGTTGCTCGCCCACCTCGATCGCCGATGGCTGCCGCGCGACGCTGTACTCGTCGTCGACGAGGCCGGGATGGTCCCCACTCGGCAGATCTCCGCACTGGCGGACGCGGTGCGTCGCGTTCGCGGGAAGCTGGTGCTGGTCGGCGACGATCGTCAGCTGCCGGAGATCGAGGCCGGCGGCGCGTTCCGCGGACTGCGGGCGCGGCTCCCGCTGATCGAGCTGAACGAGAACCGTCGGCAGGTCGAGGCCTGGGAGCGCGATGCGCTTGCGCTGCTGCGCGACGGTCGCGGCGACGAGGCGCTCGACCGCTACCGCGAGCACGACCGCGTGCGCCTGGGCGAAGGCGACGCCGTGCGCGAGCAGCTCGTCTCTGACTGGTGGTCCACGGGCGAGACGCCGAGCGCGGTGATGCTCGCCTACCGGCGTGACGACGTCGCCGACCTCAACCGTCGAGGGCGGGAACGGATGGTGGCGGCGGGCGCCGTCGACGGGCCTGAGCTCGTGGTGGGCGAGCGGCCGTTCGCGGCCGGTGACCGAGTGCTGCTCCGCCGAAACGATCGCCGCCTCGGCGTCGCCAACGGCGACCGCGCCGTGGTCATCGCCGCCGACGTTGACAGGCGACGACTCATCGTGCGCGTCCTCGATCGTGACGTCGTCCTCGCGCGCGACTACCTCGACGCAGGGCCGCGGGCGAGCGTCCAGCACGGCTACGCCATGACCGGTCACTCTGCGCAGGGCCTGACCGTCGACCGGGCGTTCGTGCTCGCCACCGAGGAGACGAGTCGCGAGTGGCTGTACATGGCGCTGAGTCGCGGCCGGCTGGACAACCGCCTCTACGGCTCGGCTGCCGGCGCGCGAGAGCGGGACGAGATCGCCCCCGCCGAACCGCCACGAGCTGCCCGTGATGTCGTCGAGCTGGCGGTCCAACGCTCGAGTGCACAGCGCATGGCGATCGACTCGCGTGTGCGGAGTTGGGGGCGAGAGCGCTGATCGAGCGGCTCCTCACACCGGGCGACGTCGCTGAGCGCTGTCAGGTGAGCACCAAGACGGTGCTGCGCGCGATCCATCGCGGCAGGCTGCGCGCAAGCCGGCTGGGCGAGCACGGCGCCTTCCGGATCCGCGAGGCCGACGTCGAGCGCTGGATCGAGTCCTCCGTGCTCGACATCCCGCTGCCGGCGCGCGCGATGGCCACGCCCGAGCGGCCGCCGGCGCCGCCGGCCGCTGGCCGCCTCGTGCTCACGTCCGAGATGGGCCGGTCGTAGGAAGGGGTCAGTTTCTGCGCTCCGGCGCTATGAGCGGTAGCACCCGCTCAACCCGGAGGGACGCATGGTCGAGAAACGCGAACGGCAACGTCAGGACGGCACGAGCTACGCCGTCTGGCGGACACGCTGGCGCGACGAGCGCGGCGTGGAGCGCAGCAAGACCTTCGATCGCGCGACCGACGCGCGCGCGTTCGAGGCCAAGGTCCGGACGCTCAAGCGCAGCGGCGCCCTGGCGGACCTGGACGCCGGCACCGAGACGCTGGCCGACTTCGTCGAGGAGTGGTGGCTCGTGTACGCAGGCCCGAACCTCGAGCGCTCGACGCTACGGGTCTACGCGCAGTTGTGGAACGGGCACGCGTTGCCGCGGCTCGGGCAGATGCGCCTCCGCGACCTCACGCCGCAGACCGTGGCTCGTTTCCGGGCCGAGCTCGAGGCGGCGGGTGTCGGCGTCGAGGCGATCCGCAAGACGATGACGATGCTCCAGGGTGTGCTCCAGCGCGCGGTCGAGTGGGGCCGCGTTCCGAGCAACGCGGTCAAGCTCACGCGCAAACCGCCCAAGCCGCACCGGCCGGCGGTCCAGGCGCTTCCGCCGTCGCTGATCGAGGTCATGCGTGCACGATTGCTCGCCGACGGGCGGCTGCGTGACGCCACGCTGCTGGTCGTGCTCGGCTACGCCGGCCTGCGCCCGCAGGAGGCGCTCGCGCTCGAGTGGCGCCACGTTCGCGAGCGGACGCTGCTGGTGGAGCGGGCGCTGAGCGACGGGCAGCTCAAGGCACTCAAGAACCGCCGGCAGCCCCGGACGGTCGAGCTGCTCTCGCCGCTTCGCGAGGACCTGGATGCCTGGCGCGTAGGCTCGAACTCGTCGCCGACGGCGCCGATCTTTCCCGCGGCCTCGGGCGGCTTCTGGCGTGCGACCGACTGGCGGAACTGGCGCAAGCGGATCTACAAGCCGACGGCCGACGCGGTCGGCATCGACGGCGCCCGGCCCTACGACCTCCGCCATGCGTTCGCGTCGCTGCTCATCCACGAGGGCCGCAAGTCAATCGTGGAGATCGCCGAGCAGCTCGGCCACAACCCGACCGTGTGCCTCGACACCTACGGCCACGTGATGCGTGAGCTGGCGGGCGCCGAGTGGATCAGCGCCGAGGAGCAGATCGTGCTCGCGCGCGAGGCACTCGAGACCGGCAGCGATCAGCTCCGGTTCTTCGGCCCGGAGGTCTGACCTCCAAGCGACGGGCGGCTGGGAATCGGCTGGTCTTGCACGGTCCTCGCGAGGCACTGCCTCCGGACCGCGTCGCATCTCGTTCGTGAGCACTGGGCCGCGCCCCGGGGACGCCGGGACTACTGACGGTATGCACTGCGGTAGCATCTCGGGTATGAAGCTAAGTGTGAGCCTGCGCAACGAGGACGTGGAGTTCCTCGACGGCTATGCCAAGGCCCACGGCAAGGCGTCGCGCTCGGCCGCTCTGACGGACGCGGTACGTGCGCTCCGGGATGCTCAGCTCGAGCGCGAGTACGAGCAGGCGGTTGTCGGCTGGGACGAGGGCGACGACGCGGAGCTCTGGGAGCGCACCGTGTCGGACGGCACCTGATGCGCCGGGGCGACGTCGTCCTCGTGGACCTGGGCCAGCCACGAGGTTCCGAGTCCGGTCACCGCCGCCCCGCCGTAGTCGTCTCGAACGACGCCTCGAACGCGACCGTAGAACGCCTGGGACGTGGGACTGTCACGGTGGTTCCCGTTACCTCGAACGTGCGCAGGATCCTGTCGTTCCATGTGATGCTCGAGTCTGGCGCCGGCGGGTTGCCGCGCGCGAGCAAAGCGCAGGCCGAGCAGGTTCGCACCGTGGCCGCAGACAGGCTCGGCGCTCGCCTCGGGCAGCTGCCCGAGGCGACGATGCGCCGGATCGACGACGCGCTGCGACTGCATCTGGCGCTCTGAACCACGTCGCCGCCAGGCACGCCTCGCTCTCCGTCGCGCGGTGCTGCTGCGTCCACCGTCGGGGTTAGAGTCGGCGGTCGTGTCGCTTGATCTGTCGCTCGTCCGCCATGGCCGTGTCAACGGCCGCTACTTCCGGGAGAACTTCGCTCAGGGCGGGATCGATCTGGTGCAGATCGTCCCCGAGCTGGTGACGAACGCGGACTCGGCGGTCGCGCTCGGCGGCCGCGCGTCGGGGCGGATCGTGCTGCGGTTCGGGGCGCCTGACCCGGAGTTTGCGGCTGAATGGAAGCGGGCAATGCGGCGGTTGCGCGCGCCGGCGCTGCTGGAGTGGCGGCACGAGCTGCGCTGCAGCGATGACGGGATCGGGATGGACGCCGCGGCGGTCGACCGGCGGCTCGGCGCGCTCGGCGTGGCGCCGGATGCGAGCGGGCAGCGCGGGCTTTTCGGGCGCGGGCTACGCGACGTCTGGCTCGCGCAGGGCGGCGGGCGGATCGAGGGCCTTCACGCAGGCCGGCTCGTCGAGTCGTGGTTCTTTCCGTCCGGCGGCGACAACCCATACGCATACGTGCACGTCCGCGACGAGGACGCGAGCGCCGCGGCCCGGCGCGAGCTGGGGCTCGACGGGTCGGGGACGCGGATCACGGTGCCGCTGGCCTCGGGGCGGCTGCCGGCGAACGCGCGTCTCCGGCGTCTGGTGGGGCAGCTCGTGCAGCTGCGGCCCGTCCTCGAGGACCCGCTGCGTGAGCTGTGGCTCGAGCTGCCGGGCGAGCCGCCGCAGCTGGTCACGCTGCCGGGGCCCGAGCCCGACCGCGAGCGGCCGTTGCTGTTCGACGACGAGGTCGAGGTCGGCGGCGGGGTGCGGGCGCGGGTGATCGTGCGGCGGGCGGCCGAGCCGATCCCGCTGAGCCCGTCGCGGGCGACCCGGCTCGGCGGGCTGGTGATCCGCTCGGGGCGGGCGGCGCACGAGACGACGCTGGCGGGTCACGAGGGCGAGCCGGGCACGCGGCACCTGTACGGCGAGGTGATCTGCGAGGAGATCGAGCAGCTCCAGCGGGCGGCGCTCGAGTCGCCTCGGCCGCAGGTGGTGGTCAAGGTCGACCGCTCCGGGCTCAACGAGCATCACCCGTTCGTGCAGCGCATGTACGCGGCGGTCGAGCGCGTCCTACGCCCGATCGTCGCTGCGGAGGAGCGCCGCGCCGGCGCCCACCTCGTTCGCGCCGGCCGGGCGGTGCAGGCGCGCGACCAGGTCGGCCTGCGGGCGCTCAACGACGCGCTGCGGACCGCGTTCGACGCGCCCGGCACCGCCGGCTTCGAGCGCGGCGGCACGCCGTCCTCGGTGCCGGCGCGCGTGGAGCCGGAGGCCGTCGAGCCGGCCGTGCCTCGCGAACGCGGCCCGGCCGCCGACGCCGCGCTGGTCGGCGCGATGCGCTTCAAGCAGTCGCCGCTGCGCCTGCGCCCGGGCGAGGACCGCGGCGTCTCGCTCGTGATCGACCCGGCACAAGTGCCGCCGGGCAGCCCGGTCGAGGTGACCGCCGACGCGGGCCTGCGGCTGAAGTTCTGGCAGGACACGGTGCCCGAGCCCAACCGCAGCGGCTGGTCGCGCCTGACCGGCACGCTGCGTGCCCGCGTCACCGTCGATCCGGGCGCACGGTTGACCGTGATCGCTGAAGCGGCCGGCGAAATGGCCGAGCTCGAGGTCCTGATCGTCCGCCACCGCGCCAGCGGCTGGGTGTCGGAGATCGCGCGCAAGGACGAGGACGCGCTGATCGAGGCGCACTTCGATCCCGACAGCGGAATCGTCACTGTCTACGAGGGTCGCCCCGAGTTCAAGGCGCTTGAGCGCGCCGCCCGCCGCGCCGGCTTCAAGCCCGCACGCGTGCGCGAGTACCTGCCCTACCGCATGCTCGAGGTCGAGGCCGCCGCCAACGCCGTCTATCACTGGGCCGCCGAGCAGATCGTCGCCCGCCGCCTGGCCGGTGAGCTGCGCAACGACCCCGTCGAGTACGCGCACGCACTGCGGTACGAGACCCAGTCGCTGCGCCACCGCGCCCACGAGCGGCTGATGCGCGCGTTCCTGGATCCCGAGGTTTTCAGCGGCGGCGTGCGCATCGTCGACGATGAGCCTGCCGAGGCGCAGATCCGGCTGACGGTCTGAGCCGTCGGCGAGCGCGGCGATCAGCTCATCCGGTGCGAACATCCGGCTCTCGGCGCAGGTTGGTCGCGATCACTGCGGCGATCGCTTCGGCACCAGGATCTGCGCAAGGGCTCCGCTCTGGAAGCGTTCCTCTTCGACGACGTCCAGCTTCAGGTGCTCTCGCAGCTCCGCGAATGGGCTGTGCCCCGTGCCGATCGCAATACAGCGACGCCGAGAAAGCCGAGCGCCAGCTCCAGTCGGCCGGGTTCACGACGAGGTTCCGCCAAGAGCTCGATGGCGCGTGGACGGTCCGGTTCGGCCCGCTTCCGCGTGACCACATGCGCACGGTGCTCGACCACTTCGCGTGGTAGCGGGACTGCGTGGCCGGGTCGGGCAGCTCGCTCTGTACGTGCACTGACGAAACGCGCCGCGGAAGACCACGCGGGCGCGTTCGCTCACTAGCGTTGCGTCATTGACTAGTCAGCAGCGTCAAGGAGGAGCGCATGGGACTTCGCTACTACCGACGGCGGTCGCTTGGAGGAGGCTGGTGGACCGGGACGTCGGCGTCCGGGCCAAGCATCGGGCGACGCAGCGGCCGGCTCTCGGTTTCAGCCGGTCGGGGCGGACTGCGACTTACGGTACGGCTGCTCAGGGGCCTGTCGTACGTCTTCAAGCGCTGAGAGGGTACCCATGAGCGATTCCACGCACGATGCCCAACCGCCTCAGCGCAAGCCGCCACTCTGGCGCCGCCGCTGGTTCCTTATCACCAGCGGCCTGTTCGTGCTTCTGCTCGTCGTCGCCGCGCTCACCGGTGATCCAGAAGAGAAGGGCGCCGCGACAACGGCTGATGCCGCGTCAGACACGGCCAAGCCGACATCGACGCCCGCATCCACGCCAACGCCAACTCCGACCGCGAGCCCAGCCGAGGCGGCCCGCGCCGCCGCCGAGGTACTCGCTGACAACGGCAATTACACCGAGGCCGTCGCGACGCTCGACAACGCCGGCCTGCACAGCGACGCAGACCGCGTAGCGAGCGACGGGGCGTCCGCGCTCTACAAGCGCGCGCGGGCCGCACTGAAGGCGAAGCGGTACGCCCAGGCACGCACCATCGCGACGCGGGCGCGCAAGCTCCATCGCACAGCCGCCATCGTCGACGTCATCGACACCGCGGACACCAAGATCGCCGAGAAGCGCGCCGCTGCCCGGGAGCGGCGCCGCCAGGCGCGCCTCGCGCGAGACCGGCGCACCTGCACGAGCGCCGAGAAGCACCTCGTGCGGACAGGTTCCGGCACGCCTGCCGGCTGCACGGACTTCGCAGCGCAGCTGGCCGCGAGCGAGGCGGAGAAGCAGGCCGAGGAGGCGGCCTCGCAATGCGATCCGAACTACGCGGGCGTCTGCCTGGATCCGAACTCGGCGGACTACGACTGCGAAGGCGGCAGTGGCGACGGGCCCGACTACACCGGCCCGGTCCGCGTCGTCGGCGCCGACCCGTACGAACTCGACCGCGACGGAGACGGCATCGCCTGTGAGAGCTGAGATCTGATCACCGACGCAGCAGCCGGCGGAGGAGAGTCGGCCGCCGCGGCTGGGTCGCGAACCACTCGTCGCGCGCAGGGAGCCGGCCGGCCTTGCGTTCGGCCAGCGCGCAGGCAGTATGGGCATGCCGGCGCCGACGAGCGTCGCCCTCGGGCATGACGAGCAGGTGTTCGGACAGCGCCGGCAGCAACTCGCCGCAGAGCGGGCAGCGGTAGGTCGCGGGCTTGAGGTTCTACGCGCGGCGGACGGTCCACCGAAGTGGCGGATAGGTCATCGCCGCCGCCGCGGCTCGCCGGCCGCCCACCCGTCGACCTCCTCGTCGCGCCCGCGCGCATCCGCGATCGCCCACGCCGCCACCTCGGGCCGGCCGAGGTTGCAGAACTTCCACGGCTCACGGGCCGAGCGCTTGTACCGGTGGATGAGCTCGTCGAGCTCGAAGGCGTCGAGCTCGCCCGCGTCTAAGCGAGCGAAGCCCTCGCGCACATGCTCGAGCAGGGCCGTCAGCTCGCGCTCGTGGTACTCGCCCACGAGCGCGCGAGCGGCCCTGCGCCTGGCCTTCTCGCCGACCTGGTCAGCCATGGCGACAGGACGGTACCTCCCATCCGCGCCGGCGGCTACCGTCCATCCCGTGGCGCCCACCTTCGTCGTCGCCCGCAACCCGGACCCAGACTCGACGCTCCCGTATCTGCTGCGACTCCCAGTCGACGGCGGGATCGAGCTGAAGGCGCGCGAGCCGTGGCCGGCGGCGGCGCGGGTGTATTGCCATCCGCTCGAGGAGGGCTGGCCGGAGGCAGCCGAGGTGGTGGAGGAGGTGCCGGTGCGGATCTGCGCGCGGCGCGGGCGAGCGGTCGACCTCGTGCTCGACCGCGCACGCCAGAACCGCTCGCAGTTCATCTTCACCGAGCCGCACGCCCAGCGGCGCGGTGGGCGGCCGATGATCTTCTGGCAGACGGCCCGCACTGCCGCCGCGCGCGCCCCGGCCAGCGCGTACCAACGGCCCGCGCCGCCGACGGCACGACGCTCGAGATCACGATCGACACGCGCGAGCGCTACCCGTACAAGTTCGCCAGCCGTCCGGTCACGACGCAGCGGTCGGCGCTCGCGATCGGCGATTACGCCGTGCGCGACGGCGACCGGCTCGTGGCGGCAGTCGAGCGAAAGACGTTCGAGGATCTCGTCAAGTCGCTGATCGACGGCACGCTCGGCTTCCAGCTCGCCGAGCTGTCGGCGCTGCCGGCGGCCGCGGTGGTCGTCGAGGAGCGCTATGGCGCGCTGGCCGCCGCCCCGCGGGTGACGCCCGGCTGGCCGTGCGAGCTCGTCGCCCAGCTCCAGGTCCGCTACCCGAACGTGCCGATCGTCTTCACCGACTCGCGCAAGCTCGCCGAGGACTGGACGCACCGCTACCTCGCGGCCGCGGCAGCCCTGCACGCCGACGCGTAGCGGTTCGAACCCGCCGGCGCGGCAGGACCGGATGGCACGATCAATCGCAGCATGACCAGGATCGTCTGCATCGCCGATCTGCATGAGCACCTCGTCGACATCCCGGCGTGCGAACTGCTGCTGATCGCCGGCGACGTCTCGTTTGCCTTCAAGGGCGACCTGCCGAGCAAGCAGGCGTTCCTCGCCGGCGCCTTCAAGGACTGGCTCGATCGAGCCCCGGCGCAGGAGGTCGTGCTGGTGGCCGGCAACCACGACCACTCGATCGAGAGATGGGGCGTGCCGGATGGGTTGCGCTGCCGCTACCTGCAGGACGAAGGCATCGAGGTGTTCGGCCTCAAGCTGTGGGGCACACCGTGGCAGCCGTGGTTCCACGACTGGGCCTTCAACGCGCCCCGGCGTCACGGCGAGGCGTTCCTCGCCTCGAAGTTCGACCCGATCCCGGCGGACACCGACGTCATCGTCGCCCACGGTCCACCGCACGGATACGGCGACCTGACCCGAGGCGAGCACGTGGGATCGACGGCCATGACCGAGACGCTCGAGCGCGTCCGGCCGCAGCTCATGGTCTGCGGGCACATCCATCCCGCCTACGGTCGCTACCGGCTCGGCGAGACTGACGTCATCAACGCTTCGCTCGTGGACGAGCAGTACCGCCCCGTCAATCCTGTGGTCGAGGTCGTCGTCGGCTGATCGACGATCCAACGTATGGCACTCCCCAGACCTCGCCCCGACTTTGCAGCTCATCAGCGCGCGGTACATGCGCCCTTCCGCGAGGTCGCGCACGAACTGCGCGAGCTGCTCGGCGCCCGTCTCGCGGCGTACATCGGCGGAGTCGCCGAGACGAGTGCGGTCCGCGAATGGGCTGACGGGACGCGAGCGCCTGGAAACGAGGTCCAGCAACGCTTCCGCGTTGCCCTCCAAGTGGCGCTAGTGCTGAACGAAAGCGATGGCCGAGAGATAACGCAGGCGTGGTTCCAGGGCCTGAACCCGCAGCTCGATGATCGTTCGCCGGCGCGACTCCTTCGCGAGGGAACGCTTGAGGAGACCGGGCCGCAGGTACTCGCCGCGGCGCGCTCCTTCCTGGTCGGCGGTTGAGCCCTCCGCTCCGTCGCTGAGGCGATCGGCAACGACGCCTCAACCCAACCAGCAGAGCCGACGGCTTACGATGGCTCGCGGTCGCGGAACACCGACGCCACGGACGGGAACGTGATGTCGAGGCCGCGACGGAGCGCGTCAGCGATATTGGCAAGCTGGCCGAGCGTGAGATTCCGCGTTCCTGACTCGACGCCGGCGACGTAGGGCGGCTTGACGCCCATTCGTCGCGCAAGCTCCGCCTGGCTCAGACCCTCCTCCAAGCGTGCTCGCCGCACCTCGAGTCCGGCGCGCGCCGAAGTCGCGTCGGACATGTGCGTCCGCGGCATTAGGCGCGCGCCACCGTAGCTTCGCGCACCGCGGCCTCCGAACACTGGAAGCTGATCATCACGTCCTCCTTTCTGGCCGACCGTGCAAGGCCGCCGCCGCATCATAACCCATTGGGTTATGGTCCTCGTGTCGGGCAGCCCGAGACGACTCCCCGCCTCGCCGGCGCGGAAGTCCTCTACGTTCGATCACTCCCGACGTCTTCGAGGACCTCCTGAATGAGCGCCCACGTCCGCTGTGCGACGTCCTCGGGGTCTCCAACGAGCGCCTCAGCACGACCCGCCATCGCCGGGATCAGCCCCTCGTGCGTCTCGGCGTGCTCGCTGAGCCACGCGAGCGCCCGCTCGGTCACTGGGCCGGCGACCTCGTCGCCCAGAACCAGCCGCAGGTCAGCCACGACATCGCCTTGCGGGACCGCACGCAACAACCGGTAGAGATCGTGCGCATCCTTGTCGAGCAGACGGTTTGGCGCAGTCGTCGCGCGCTCACCGATCTTGAACGCCTTGGCGACGAGCAGACCCGCCGGACTGCCCACGTGCATCGTGATCTCCCGGGTGTCGCGGTCCGGCTCAAGCGAGGCGATCATCATCTGTCGGTAACTCATTGCCGCGGCCTCAAGACCAGGCACAACTCGCGCCGCGTGTTTGGAGTGCGGTGGAATTCGCGCGCCGCGACGTCCGCCGCCGGCGTGGAGCCTCTCAGGCACGAGCAGCTCGACGGGCGGGTCGAGCTCCTCCGACGAGGACCACTCGCCGGGCTGCTGGACCGTGCGGTCGTGGCTGAAGCCTGCGGCCGTCATCGCAGCATCCAACGTCGGATCGGGCGTGAGGCGCAACGGGATCAACGCGATATCGCTGTCCTTGGTCGTCGTTGCGACGGCCACATCCGCGTCACCTGTGTAGAGGTAGATCGCCTGAGCGCCAACAAGTACGAGACCTTCCCGATGCTGCTCGAGCGCTACCAGCGCATCGAGCAGCACTCGCCGCGCCGCAACGGTGATCGGTGAGTAGCTCACCGTCCACGCCACTCGGGTTCGTTTGCCATCATCCAGCCGATCAGCGCCTTGCCCTCCTCCGGGTTCCGGCCGGGTCCCGCCAAGAGGTCGACCGCGACCTGCGAGGGTGCGGCAAGTCGCAGCCCGTCGCGCTCAACATCCCGCTCGAACACGTAGTCGTCGTCGGGCTCGATCAGGACCACGTTCGGTCGGCTCGGCGGCTCACGTAGCCCAAGACGAGACACCAGCTTGTCGACATCTGGCGTATAGACGAGCGCGAGCCGCGCCTCGGCGTACGGTGCCCACCGAGCAGCAGCCATCGACCCGCTGATCGCGTATCGCCCCTTCCAGCCGCGAAGATCGTCCTCGATCGATTCCAACCCCCTGGGAGCGAGCAGTCGAACTACACGCCGCCGCTTCACGAGGTCGTAGTCCGCGGCCCAGCGCTCTAGCAACGCCGGCCAGTCGACGTCGACGATCGCGCCTGACGCATCACGTTCGACCAGGGCCTCGCGGGCCAGGAAGTCCACCGTGCGCGCCGTGGAACCGAGCGACGCACCGGCGGTTTGAGCCAACTCGCGGACTTTCCACGGCGGCCGCAGGTCGACCAACGTCCGGACGATGCGGGCTGCCGGCTTTCCGCGCAGCGAGTTAGTCGGCCGTTCCGCACTTCGCCATGGATCGCGGTTCGCCCCTTGCGTCTGGAAGAAGACGGCTGGCTCCGCTACCACGACGCGGATGTTGCCGGTCGCATCGAGATACGACATGCCGGCTTCGATCAAGGCCTCACGGGCCCGAGGCGATAGGTAGCGCGCGACGACCATGCCTCCCCTCGCTTCTGGATCGTCATCAAGCCGCATCTGACCTCTGACCGCAGGCACGTCGCGTGCATCAACAACGGTCTTCGCCTCGACGGCGAGTGCCGCGGACGTGCCGTCCGGCGCGCTCAACCGTAGAACGGCATCAGCTCGGCGCGACCGACGGTCGACCTCCACACTCCATCCTGCCGGGAGCGTCGACTCCAGCGTGTCGCGCACGAGCTGGATGAGCTCGCGCTCGGTTGGCGGCGCGTTGGTTGTAGTCGTGCGTTCCATTTTGCTTGCGTTCCGTTGGCACCGGAACAGGTCGTTTTGTGGAACACAAGTCTGACAGCGATATCGGCGGCGTTCCATTCATGCACCCGTTCCGTCAGCGACGGAACGGGCCAAACTCTGGAACGCTCATCCGCCCTTGACATCGGGCCAGGTCCTCTCGAGCGTGCGTTCGAGACTCCGAACGGCCCGCCCGCGACCCCTTCCGTAAAGGCGCCTACTTCGTGTACGCGGCCCAAATGCGGCCCACGAAGCGACAGCGCATGCAGACGCGGACCAAGAAGGTCCCGGAAAGGCGACAAATCCAGGCCTTTCCTTAGAGCCCTCTGCCGGACTCGAACCGGCGACCCCTTCCTTACCATCAACGCGCGGGCTGTTGCCGCGTGTTGCCCCCTCTGCGAAATGTCCTGCAAGTAGGCCGCTTCGGCCGGGGTTCCCATCGTCGCTGCTACCCGCTGTCGCCCCCTGGCGTTTCCGCGGCGCTTCCAACTTCGTGCCTCGGTTCCGCGCTGCAGGGAGCACACGGCGCCGATCGTTGGCGCCCGGCTCAGCACCACAGCCGATGGAGCTCCACGCGAGCACGCGATGGGACCGCCCCGACGCGCTGAGCTGCACGCCGGGGCTCTGCCCAGCAGCTGGGGCGAAGGCCGCGCGGACATGCCGCGGCGAGCGTCTACCCCGCCCATCGTCGGCGGGCGTAGCATCCACGGCCGGCGATGTCGAATCGTGTTCCCGGACCCTCGCGGCCCACAATCCTGCGCGGGCGTGCCGTCGAGTGCGCGGTGCTGGACGCACTGATCGGGGACACCCGTCGCGGCGAGAGCCGGTCACTGATCCTGCGGGGCGGGGCGGGGATCGGAAAGACGGCGCTGCTGGAATGGCTGATCGAATCGGCCTCGGGCCTGACTGTCGCCCGAGCGGCGGGGGTGGAGTCCGAGATGGAGCTGGCATACGCGAGCCTGCAGCAGTTGTGCGCACGGCTGCTCGATCCGCTCGAAAGGCTGCCCGCACCGCAGCGGCAGGCGCTGGAGATCGCGTTCGGGCTGAGCGTCGGCGCCGCGCCAGAGCGACTCCTCGTGGCGCTCGGGGTCTTGAGTCTGTTCACCGAAGTGGCCGCCGAGCGTCCGCTGCTGTGCGTCGTCGACGACGCGCAGTGGATGGATCAGGCGTCCACGCAGACGTTGGGGTTCGTCGCACGTCGTCTACTTGCGGAGCAGGTGGCGATCGTGTTCGCCGTACGCGAACCGGGCCAAGGACCTGAGCACGTCGCCGAGCTGGAGGTGCGCGGGTTGCGCGACGACGACGCACGCGCGTTCCTGTTGGAGCACGTGCCGGGGCCCATGGACCCGGCGGTCTGCGATCAGATCGTCGCAGACAGCGACGGAAACCCGCTCGCGCTGCTTGCGCTCGCGCACACGCGCAGCGCCGTAGAACTCGCCGGCGGTTTCGGGCTGCTCGACGGCGAGCCGGTGGCGGGCAGGATCGAGCAGGGCTACGTGAGGCGCCTGCATCAGCTGCCCGCCGAGACCCAGCTCGTCGTCGTGGCTGCCGCGGCGGAGCCCCTTGGAGACCCGGTGCTCTTGCACCGCGCGGCCGAGGCCCTCGGCCTCGAAATGGCTGCCGCCGGCCCTGCGGTGAAGGCCGGGCTGCTGAGGATCGGCGAGCGCGTGGAATTCGCGCACCCGCTCGTCCGGTCTGCCGCGTACAGCGCGGTCGCAGCGGAAGACCGCCGGCGCATCCATCGCGCCCTTGCCGACGCGACCGACGATGATCGGGACCCAGATCGGCGCGCCTGGCATCGCGCTCGAGCTACGGCGAGCCCGGATGAGGCCGTCGCCGATGAACTTGAGCGCTCCGCGGGCCGGGCGAGCGCTCGCGGCGGCCTTGCGGCCGCTGCCGCCTTCCTCACCCGCGCCGCCACGCTGACGCCGACGCCGGCCGTCCGGGTGCGCCGGACGCTCGACGCCGCGTTCGCGAACGTGGAGGCGGGGGATTCGGCGTCGCGCGGAGCTTGCTCAGCAGTGTCGACGACGTGCATATCGATCAGCTCCAGCGTGCGCGAATCGACCTGCTGCGAGCGGAGATGGCGTTCGCGGTCAGCCGCGGGAACGAGGCCACGCCGCTGTTGTTGGCCGCGGCTCGGCGCCTTGAGACGCTCGACATCGCAGCGGCGCGCGAGACCTATCTGCACGCATTTATCGCGGCGCTGTTCGCGGCCCAGGCGAACGCCGGCGCCGACGTGCGCGAGGTCGCACGGGCTGCCGGGCGGCCCCGCGCCCGCCGGATTCGGAGCCGACGGCCGGCGACGTGCTTCTGGATGCGCTGGTGGCGTTGCTCGCTTCTGAGGATCAGGAAGCGGCGATGGCGCTCACGCGGGCCGCCCTGCATCGGCTCCGCGACGATGAGATGGTCCCCACGGGGATGCGGTGGCTGTGGCTCGGCTGCGCCATAGCCTCGGATCTGTGGGATGACGACAGTTGGTATGAGCTGTCGAGCCGGCACCTCGAGCTGGCGCGATCGACCGGCGCGCAGGGCGAGCTCCCGCACGCACTGAACGCGGTCGCGACGATCCGCTTGTTCTGCGGCGAGCTCACCGCCGCCGCCTCCTTGCTGGCGGAAGGACGAGCCGCGCAGGAGGCCACGGGAGTCCACACGGCACCCTACGCTGCGTTGGGCTTCGCCGCCTGGCAAGGCCGGGACGAGGCGGCCAGGAGCCTGATCGAGACCGCGACTCACGACGCGGCCTCCCGAGGCGAGGGATGGGGACTCTCCTTCAGCGAGTACGCACATGCCCTGCTGTGCAACGGTCTGGGCGAGTACGAGGAGGCGCTCGCTGCCGCCGGCCGCGCTCGCGACCATTCGCAAGGGCGAGCCGGCGTCAACTTCGCCTTGCCCGAACTGATCGAGTCGGCCGCGCGGACCGGCCGGATCGAACTCGCGACGGATGCGCTGTCCCAGCTGACGCGCAGGACCCGCGCGAGCGGCACCGACTGGGCGCTGGGAGTCGAGGCACGCTCCCGGGCGCTGACCGGCGACGACGCGAGCGCGGAGCACTTGTATCGCGAGGCGATCGACCGTCTCGCCCGCACCCGGGTTCGTGGTGAGCACGCCCGGGCTCATCTGCTCTACGGCGAATGGCTGCGCCGCAAGGGCCGCCGCCTGGATGCGCGCGAGCAACTGCAGACGGCGCACGGGACGTTCACCGACATGGGGATGGAAGCGTTCGGCGAGCGAGCGCGGAGGGAGCTCGTGGCCACTGGCGCGAGCATCCGCCGCCGCAGCGTCGAGACGCGCGACGATCTGACCGCACAGGAGTGGCAGATCGCGCAACTCGCAAGCGATGGGCTCTCGAACTCTGAGATCGGCGCCCGGCTGTTCCTCAGCCGGCGCACCGTGGAATGGCACCTGAGCAAGGTGTTCACGAAGATCGGCGTCCGCTCGTGCCGCGAGCTCACGGGGGCGCTGCCGCGGGCCGAGCTCCCGGCACCCCGGCCCGTCGCGACCAGTCGCTGACCAGTGATCGCCACGGGCGCGTCGCGTGCCTGCCTGCGAGAGCGTGTGGTCCACACGCAAACGCACTCCGAAGGGAGATCGTCATGAGCTCGATCCCGGAAGGGAATGGCTCAGTCGCGGGGGCGCCGCACCTTCCCGACGGCTTCAACGAAACGTTCGCCGGCCGCTATGTCGAAACCGGCGACCTGCGCCAGCACGTCGTCCATCGGCGGCGACGGCCCACCGCTGCTGCTGGTGCACGGCTGGCCGCAGAGCGGGTACGCATGGCGGCATGTGATGCCGGCGCTCGCGCGGGACTTCACGGTCGTCGCTCCCGACCAGCGCGGCGTCGGGCTTACGGGCAAGCCGGCGGATGGATACGACACGGGCGCGCTCGCCCGCGATCTCGTCGCTCTGATGGACGCGCTCGGCCACCCGCGGTTCGCGCTGTACGGGACCGACACCGGGATGCCGATCGCCTACGCCCTGGCCGTGGACCACCCGGACCGGGTCGAGCGTCTCGCCGTCTCGGAGGCGCAGCTGCCGGGAGTGTCGGCCTCGCCGCCGTTGTTCGTCCCGCCGGCCATCAACGCGAGGCTCTGGCACCTGATGTTCAACCAGCTCCCCGCCGAGGTCAATGAGGCGCTCGTCCGCGGGCGCGAGGAGATCTTCTTCGGCGCGGAGTTCGACGCGTCGGCGGGCACGAACAAGCTCCCCGGGGACCTCGTCGCGTACTACGTCGGTCGGCTCGCGAACGATCCGGACGCCCTGCGCGGGAGCTTCGGCTTCTATCGGGCGGTCAACGCCACCATCGCGCAGAACGAGGAGCGCAAGGCCCGGCGTCTGGCCATCCCGGTCCTGGCGATCGGCGGGGCGGAGAGCGCAGGCGACGGGATCGGCAACGCGATGAAGCTGGTTGCCGACGACGTGCAGAGCGTCGTGCTCAACGGCGCGGGCCACTGGGTCGCCGAGCAGGCGCCCGGCGCGCTGCTGGAGGCGCTGACCGCGTTCCTCGCGCCATATCGCGAGGCCGCGCGGCGGACTCCGGCCGGCTCGCCCTCGCCTGACGGCACCCGGGACGGCGGCTTCGGACGAGGTCGCCGTCCCGGTTAGGATGGGCTCGTCCATGGACGCGACGGCGTGAGCCTACGCGGGCGTGAGCGCGAGTGCGCGCTCCTCGACGGACTGCTCGATGACGTCCGCCGAGGCGAGGGCCGCTCGCTGCTATTGCGCGGCGAGCCCGGGATCGGCAAGACGGCGCTGCTGGAAAACCTGGTCGGAGCGGCGCCGGGTTTCCGGGTCGTCCGCGCTGGGCGTGGAGTCGGAGATGGAGCTGGCCTACGCCGGACTTCATCAGCTGTGCGCGCCGCTGCTCGAGCGCCGCGAGCGGCTTCCGCCCCCGCAGCGCGAGGCGCTCCGCGTCGTCTTCGGATTGAGCGAGGGCGCCGGCCCGACCGGTTCCTGGTCGGGCTGGCCGCGCTCAGCCTCCTGTCCGAGGCCGCTGAGGAGCGGCCGCTGCTGTGCGTCGTCGATGACGCTCAGTGGCTCGACCAGGCGACGGCGCTCACGCTCGCGTTCGTGGCCCGGCGCCTGCTGGCCGAGACGATCGGGATCGTGTTCGCCGCGCGCGAGCCGGGCGAGCACTCGAGCAGCTCGCCGACCTCGAGGTCCAGGGGGTGCGCAACGGCACGCTCGGTGCTGCTCGGCCGGGCAGTTCGCTTCAAGCTCGACCAGCGGGTTCGGGACCAGATCATCGCTGAGACGCGCGGGAATCCGCTGGCGCTGCTCGAGCTGCCGCGCGGGCTAGGCCACGCAGCTGGCCGGCGGGTCCGGGGTGGTCGGATCGCAGGCACTCACGGGACCGCTCGAGGCGAGCTTTGCCCGCCGGCTCGAGGCGCTCTCGGGCGACGCGCGGCGCGTGATGCTGGTCGCGGCCGAGCCGAGTCAGGGTGATCCGCTGTTGCTGTGGCGCGCGACCGCGCGGCTCGGCATCAGGCCCCGGGCCGCCGACGACGCCGACGCGCAGGGTCTCCTGAGAATCGGCGAGCGGTGTCGTTCCGCCATCCGCTCGTGCGCTCGGCCGTGTACGGCTCAGCATCGGGGAGGATCGTCGCGCGGTTCACCTGGCCCTGGCGGAGGCGACCGACCGGGACGCCGACCCGGACCGTCGAGCGTGGCATCTGGCGGCAGCCGCGGCCGGACCTGACGAGCCGATCGCCATTGCGCTCGAGCAGTCGGCTGGCCGAGCCGAGGCGCGCGGTGGCCTCGCCGCCGCGGCCGCGTTCCTGGAGCGAGCCGTCGCGCTGACGCAGGACCCGCGCGGCGGGCGGAGCGGGCGCTGGCCGCGGCGCAGGCGAGCTTCCAGGCCGGCGCCTTTGACGTCGCCCTGCGGCTGTCGGCGACGGCCGAGGCCGTTCCCCCGACGATCTCAGCTTGCCCGGGTCGACCTGCTGCGCGCCCACGTCGCGTTCGCGTCCGGCCTCGGCCGCGATGCTCCGGCGTTGCTGCTCAAGGCGGCGAAGCGTCTGGAGCCATTCGATCTCGGTCTCGCGCGCGAGACGTACCTCAGCGTCCTGGGCGCGGCGGGCATGGCCGGGAATATTGGCGCCGGTGGTGTTGCAACGGCGCTCCGGGACGCCGTCGACGAGCTCCCGCCGACGCCCGCGGCGGTCCGGACGCCTCGATCTCTTGCTGGACTGCCTCGCGCAAGTGGTCACGGACGGCCCGGCTGTCGCGGCTCCGAGCTTGCGGCGAGCGACCGAAGCGCTGACCGACCTTCCCGTCGACGACGTCCTGCGGTGGGGCTGGATGGCCCCTGCCGCGTTCGGCGTCACGTGGACCTCGAGGGCATGCATGCCCTCGCGGTGCGCATGGTCCAGCTCGTGCGAGATGCGGGCGCGCTGGCGCGAACTCCGTTCTACCTCGGTCAGCTGGGCTTGACGCTGCCGTGGCTGGGCGACTTCGCCGGAGCTGACGCCCTCGTCGCGGAGAAGAAAGCCGCGGCGGCCGCAACCGGCAGCCCGATCGCCCCGTACACGTTGATGCGCCTCCGGGCGCTGCAGGGAAAGGAACCCGAGGCCTTGGCGCTGATCGCGACCGCGATGGAGAAGACGGCGGTCGCAGGGCAAGGGTTCGCGGCGGCCTGGGCGCGGTGGTCGACCGCGATCCTCTACAACTCCCTCGGCCGCTACGAGGAGGCAGCAGCAGCGGCCCGCCAGGTCGGGGCCGCGGACGTGGATCCGTGGACGGCTGCATGGGCGCTGCCCGAGCTCATCGAGGGGGCCTCCCGGGCAGGGGACACGGGTGTGGCCGCCGAGGCGTTCGGACGGTTGATGGAGACGACGCGAGCAGGCAGCACGGACGTCGGACTCGGCGTCGAAGCCCGCTGCCGGGCGTTGCTGAGCAAGGGCGACACCGCGGACGCGCTGTACCGCGAGGCGATCGAGCGGTTGAGCCGCACGAGGATCCGTCCCGAGCTCGCCCGCGCGCAGTTGCTATACGGCGAGTGGCTGCGCCGCGAGGACCGGCGCGCCGCCGCGCGTGCGCAGCTCGGCGCGGCGCATGCACAGTTCGACATCGATCGGCATGGAGGCGTTCGCCGAACGCACGCGCAAGGAGCTCGCGGCGACCGGCGAGCGGGTCCGGCGGCGCGGCGTCGAGGCACGCGACGAACTCACCGCGCACGAGCGACACATCGCCCAGCTCGCGTCTGAAGGTCTGTCGAATCCGGAGATCGGCGCCCGGCTGTTCCTCAGCCCGCGTACCGTCGAGTGGCATCTGCACAAGGTGTTCGCCAAGCTCGGAGTGCGCTCGCGGAGGGGAGCTCGCGAGCGCACTGTCGGGTGCTGACGCGTGAGCTCAGGCGTCGCCGAGCGATTCGACGACGCGCCGGCCGAGCGACCGCTCGAGCTCGCTGTCGGCGTTCAGCCCGAGCTCCTGCAGCCGCGCCCACTGCGCCTGCTGCGCAGGACGCGCGAACAGCTCGCGGAAGTCCGCCGTGGCAGGTCGCAGCTCGCTGTCGTCGGGCAGCGTGACCTGGTCGACGTGCGCCTTGGTGCGTGCGATCGCCTCATGATCGAACCGCGCCAGCCGAGCCGCGATGGCGTCGACCTCTCCGTCGAGCCGATCGTCGGCGATCGCGCGATTGACGTACCCGTACAGCTCCGCGCGCGGCCCGTCGAGGTCGTCGGCCACAAGCAGGATCTCGAGCGCGCGACCCCGGCCGACGAGGCGCGAGAGCCGAGCCATCGGCGCACCGCCCGGCACGACGCCGATGCCGACCTCGAACTGACCCAGCAGCGTGTTCTCGCGTGAGGCGAACCGCATGTCGCAGGCGAGCACGAACTCGCTCCCGGCGCCACGTGCACATCCGCGGATCGAGGCGATGCTGACCACCTGCGCGCGCGAAAGGCGCGCGAGCAGGTCGAGCCACGCGGGCATCCCTGTCGGCCCGAGTCCCAGCGCCGCGGTGCGCCGGGGTCGTTCTCCACGTCGTAGTGAGCGAGGTAGAAGCCCGGGTTCGCGCTGTCGAACACGACGACCTTGAGATCGCGGTCCTGCTCGATCAGGCCGACGAGCTCGGCGAGTTCCGCGACGGTGGTCGCGATGATGGTGTTGATCGGAGGGTGCTCGAACGTGATCCGGCAGTAGCCCGGGCTCCTTCGATCGATCGTCAGGTGCGTCCACGGCTTCGCCCATTCGTCGGAACCGCGGCCGTTCATGCTCGTGTTCATTGCACATCTCCAGATCAGGTCCGGCGGTACGGGGCAAGAACGACGTCAGCGCCGCGAGCATCGCGCCGGGCGCCTCTTCGGCGATGAAGTGGCCGCTGCCGGGGATGACCAGCTCCTGCACGTCGGTCGCCGCGGCGCGCATGGTCATCGCAGGACCGCCCGCGGTCGACAGCCCGCCGCCGATCGCGAGCACCGGCATCGTCAGTTTCACCTTCACGCGCTCCTGGTTCTGCGCGGTCATCGTGTCCCACGCGCGGTAGAACCCGAAGCTGCCGCGCAACGCGTCGCGGCTCGACGCGAAGCTGTCGATGTAGTGGCGGACGGCGTGGGCCGGAAGCTTGTTCACCGCCTCGGCGTCCAGCACGAAGCCGAAGAACGCGTCCTCGCGGCCCCGTACGAGGTGCTCGTTGAGAGCGTCGAGGCGGTTGAACAGCAGATGGAACACGCGGCTCACCGCGACCGGTCCGGTGAGGAACAGGTCCGGGAAGTCCGAGATCCGGGGGATCGGTGCCTCCCCGACCGCGAGGCGCACGACGCGGCCGGGATGATCCGCGGCGAGCGCGTAGGAGATCACCATCCCGGTGTCGCAGCCGAGCACGGCGAAGCGCTGGTGCCCGAGCGCATCCATCAGCGCCGCGAGGTCGTTTGCGAGCGTGGCCGGGTCGTAGCCGCCGCGCGGCTTGTCGGTATCGCCCATCCCGCGCTGATCGGGCGCGATGACCGTGAAGTCACGCGCCAGGGCGGGCATGAGCAGCCGGAACTGGTACCAGCTCTGCGGCCAGCCGTGGACCAGCAGCAGCGGCGGGCCGTCGCCGCCGATCGTCACGTGCTGGCGCAGGCCGCCGGCCTTGATGAACCGGCTGGTGAAGAGGCGGCCGAACCCTGGGGGGAGTTGCGGCGCCTGCTTTCGACGCCAGAGCGACGCCGGGGAGTGTGCCCGCAGCGCCGAGTGCGAATCCGGCTGCGACACCGCGCTGGAGCAGCTGGCCGCGGGTGAGCCCGGGCCGGTCTGAGGCGGAAGCCATGGGAATCTCCTTCTTCAGGCACGGGCCAGCGACCCGAGCGTGGACAATGCGTCCACGACCTCGCGGGTCGTCGCCCAGCGCCGCGTAGTTGGGCAGGTTGACCTCGAGCGAGGCGTGCATCTCTTGCTCGGCGAGGCTCGCCGTGGCGTCCTTGACCACGATCGGCTTGTAGCCGAGCTCGACGACGGCGTGTCGGACCGTTCGCTCGACGCACGTGTTGGTCAGCAACCCGATGACGATCAGATGACGGATGCCGTGGAGCTTGAGCTGCTGGTCGAGGTCGGTGTTGGCGAAGCCGCTGGAACCCCAATGCTCGAGCGCGACCACGTCGCCCGCGTGCGGCTCGAACTCCGTCCGGATCTCGCCGCCCCACGTCGTGGCCTCGAAGGACCTGGTCCGCCACGCGCGCTCCTGCACGGGAGCGAGGTGGTCCCGACGTCTCGTAGTCGCCGGGCCGGTAGCGGTGGTGCAACGCGTAGAAGACCCGGAGTCCGGCGTCGCGCGCGGCGGCCATGACCATGGCCATGTGCGGAGATGCAGCCATTGACGTCGGCGGTCGACCTGACCCGGCTCCACGCCTTGCCGCCTTCGGAGATGAAGTCGTTGTACGGGTCGATCACGAGCAGCGCGCTGATCGACCCATCGGTGAGGAGGTCGGACACGGCGCTACTCCCGGGCCAGGGCGTGGCGCTCGATGCTCTGCGCGAACCGCGGCGTCTCCTGGCGGTTATGCGCCTCCGAGTTGGGCCGGCGCCCAGCCGCGAACGCGTCGAACGCGAGTCCTTGCCGGGCCAGGAACTCCTGCAGCTCCGGCGGTGCGGAGCTGTGCACGGTGTTCGTCAGCTGCGCACGTCGCGTCGTCGATCCGGCGCACGCGGAGATCCCAGACCACGTCGATCCGGCTCCGGCCCGCCGGCGTGAAGAGGTCCGAGCGCGACACGAGCTGCAGGTGATGCGGCTCGCCGGTCTCCTCGACGTAGTGCTGCACGATCATGCTTCCGCCGATCACCTCGACGTTGATCGACATCGGTCGCCCGTCCGGCGCCGTCGTAGCCGCCGCCGCGACGTCGCCGGCGAGCATGCCTGACTCCGCGTCCGTCAGCGAGTAGCACCACGCGGGAGGTCGACCTTCTCGATTGAGATTGCGTTGACCGTCGCCAAGACGCT
>CAVUFC010000020.1:0-29877 GCA_963740605.1 uncultured Solirubrobacteraceae bacterium
CATCGTCGGGTGCCATGCCGATCTCTGGTACGCCCCGGAGTCCGGGGTCACCGTCGCGGCGCTCATCAACTACCAGGCCGGCCCCCAAACGCGGACAAGCACCGGTTGGCCGAAGAGCTGATCAGCGACACGCGCGCCCGCCGCCCCTGACTTGTCGCGGACGCACGTCCGTGGCGCTGGTCGCGCGAGAAGGCCTCCTCCGTCTCGGGCAGCGCCAGCGCGATCCGGCGCACGTCCTCGCAGCTCGCCGTGGCTACGGCGCCGGCGCCGCCTCGGGCGCTGCGTCCGGTGCCGGCGCGGCGTCCGGTTCCGGCGCCGGGAACAGGCGCTGGTAGGTGGCCCAGACGTTCGCGCCGTAGTTCGCCTCGCCCGGGTTGTTCATCCCCCCGACGGTGCGGACGAGTTGCTCCTCGGTCGGCTGCGGGTCCTGTGCGAGCTGGGCGTCCACGCGGCCGTGGATCACCGGCGCCGCGAGCGCCGTGCCGTCGTCGGCGACGGCGACCGCCTCGATCCGCTGGCCCACATCGTCGGCCATCCGCTGCACGGCCAGGCGCTGCCAGGCGGCGCGGTTCTCACCCCAGGTGCGGGTATTGCGGATGTAGGTCCGCAGGCTCGCCTCGTTGAGCCCGAGGCGATCCTCGGCCGGGACGGCCGCCGCCTCCGCGGCCGCCGTGCTGTTGCCCGCCGCGACCCGAGTGTGCGCGGCCCCGATCGTGGCGCGGAGGTCGACCGCCTCGAACATCGTGCGCACGTGCGCGGCGTCGAGCCCGGTGGGCGCGATCACCGCGTCGTTGGCGTCGATCCAGTCGTCGGCCGCGGTGCCGGCGTTTGCGGCCGCCTGGACCTGGTCCATCAGGGTGCGGACCGCGTTGGTGCGGCCGGCGGCCGCGTTGAGCTCGGCCATCGTGAGTGGCGGCTCGGCTCGGGCGCGCAGCGCCGCGTGCTGGCGCAGGGCGTCGATCGCGTACGGCATCGTGGCCTGCTCGATCGTGGCCATGCTCGCGCGGATGCCGGAGACGGTGCGCAACCGCGACTCGGTCGGGTTCGGCTCGTCACCGCCGCGGTTGGTCTCCCACACGCCGATCGACTGTGCCAACCGGTTGGTGAGGATCGCGGCGGACGGCAGCGGCGGCGGCGCGTCCGGGGGCGCCCCCTGGCGGGCCAGCAGCCCGGTGACACTGCGGTTGCCAGCTGTGCGCTGGAGCGCGAGCACGGTCTCGACCTGCGGCAGGAACGGCGCGGCGACCTCAGGGGACGCGCTCGCGGTCTCGACCGCCGGCGCCTGGCTGGTGGCGTCCTCGCGCTGGCGGTTGAGCGGCTCGGACCGCATCCCATTGAGCGTAGGCCACGAGCGCGGGGATGGCCAGACCCGTTCGGGCAGCCCGACGGGCGCCCGGCCCAGGGATCGGGCGTCGCGGCGCGGCGGCGAACCCGTGTGTCGGCATCGGCAGCTCGGTGTGCCTGAGATACGTCAGATCGTTAGGCGCCACCGGCGAGATGAGTAGCCGAAGGCTGCTCCTAGTGGACCGCGCGATTAGGTCGCACGGGGAAGGGGTTTGGTCACGCGACGCGGCGGCGGGCTTCGATCTGGGCGATCGGGCCGCCGCCGTGGGTGCGGTTGCGGAGGTTGATGTAGTCGGCCATCGCGCGGGCCAGGGTCTCCCAGTCGGGGTGGTCGGCGTTGTTGATGACGAACTCGCCGATGGCCCAGAAGTGGCACTCGATGCGATTGAGGAAGCTGGCGTAGGTCGGCGTCGGGACCAGCTCGACGTTGCTGTCGTTGGCCCAGTCGCGGATGTCCTTGGTCCAGTGCGTGGAGAGGTTGTCCATCACCAAGTAGATCCGGCGCCGCGATGGGTAGCGCATCCGGATCGTCTGCAAGAACCCGAGCACGTCGCGCGCGCTCTTGTGGGCGCGCAGCCGGCCCATCAGGCGGTCTGGAGCCGATGTTCGCCTGCCGCGCTCGCGCGCGTTCAACGCCTTCGACTACGAGCTCGTCCGCGCCGAGGTGGTCGCTCGCACCGACCAGCGCACGTGGGAGCCGCACCGCGACGCCGCGATGCTCGACCTGCAGTTCGGCTGCGGTTGCCGCCCCGAAGAGGCACGTGGCGCGCGCTGGTGGCAGCTGCTCTGGCCCACCGAGAAGTCGCCCGGCATGCTACGTGTGCGCGAGGTTGTCGCCGCCGGCCAGATCGATGACGGCAAGACCATCGGCTCGATGCGCGACGCGATCCTGCCCGGCGTGATCGCCCAGCGCCTACGCGAGTGGCGCGACATCGCCGCCAGGCACGGACTGCCGACCGGGCCGCAGGACTTCATCGTCCCCGGCCGCGCGCCGCGGCACGGCCGCAAGCATCCCGGCGGCCACATGACCCAGAGCCAGGAGAAGCGCTGGGGCGGCAAGTACCTGCGCCCCGCGTGCAAGGCGGCCGCGCAGTCCGACACAGCGCGCGACTACCTGGCGGACGCCACCCCGTACGCCGGAAGGCGCGGGCACATCAGCTCTCGCCTGGCGGCGGGCGAGAGCGTCCCCGCGGTGGCCGAGAGCTGCGGCACCTCGCGCAAGACGATCACCGCCCGTACCACGAGGACCTCGGTGACGACTTCGAGCGACCCTACCCGCGGTTCGAGGAACAGCTTGCGCGCGCCCAGATCGAGATCGCGCGCACCTGGACCCCTCGAGCGCCGGCGACCGAGATGCTGCGCTGCGAGGCCGGTGATCACGACTGGAAGCGCCCGAAGCGGCCCGGGACCAAGCCGCGCTCCTGCCCCGAGCATCGCCGCACGCGAGCGCGCGTCGACGTGATCGCGCTCGCGCCCCGTCCCGGCGCGATCGGTGCCCCCGAGTCGTGCCTCGAGGCGGTCTGACCGTCGTTCTCGCCGCGGCGGGAGCGTCGCGGCGCTACGCTTCCCGTCGCAGCAACTTTGCCGGAGTGTGTCGTTTCTGTGTCGGCAACACAGGGACCCGCTCGCCGCGAGGCCTCTGAAGCGGCAAACTGCCTGCAAAATGCCCTCTTAGCTCAGTTGGTAGAGCACTTCCATGGTAAGGAAGGGGTCGCCGGTTCGAGTCCGGCAGAGGGCTCTAAGGAAAGGCCTGGATTTGCCTCCTTTCCGGGGCCGTTGTGGTCGGCGACTGCATGTCTCATCGCTTCCTGGGCCGCATTTGGGCCGCATACGCGACGTAAGCGCGTTCACGGAAGGGGTCGTGCCGCCGAAATCGGGAGGCTCGGCATGCGGGCCCGCGACGGGTGTGCTCACGACCTCCTGCGGGCGGCCGTCAGGAGTTCGCGCGTGTACGCGACGCACAGCGTTTCGATCGTCGCTTCGGGTAACGCGAGCCGCAGCGCGCGGACGGCCATAGCGATGCCGGGCCTTCCGATCCGTCCGAAGAGCGAGTCCAGGAAGACCAGGGCGTCGCTGCTCGCAGCACCGGCGATCGGGTGATGTCGCAGTTCGGCCAGCAGCGCGCCGACCGCCGCAGGCCCGGTGGTCTGCATCAGGCGCACGACATCGGCGGCGTCCTTGTCGTCGATACGCGCGACGCGGCCGCGCTCGTAGCGATCATGGATCTTGTGTGCCTTGGCGACGAGCAGCGCCGCCTCGCCCGCGACCTCCGCACGCACGCTGCGACTGTCCCCGGGATCAAGGGCGGCGACCTCGATCGGCGAGTGGTCGACGAGCGCAGCCTCCAAGCCCTTGATGCGACGAGCCGCACGGCGTCCATGGACTCCGAGTCGCGCGCCACGGCGACCGCCGGGCGGTGCAGCTCCATCGGGCACGATGAGGTCGACGGGGACCCTGAGCTGGCCGCCGTCAACCGTCGCCGTGGTGACCCAGATGCCGGGCTCGACGTGCCCGTCCACGAGGAGAAGCTCGAAGCCGGCGCCGCGCATCGCGACCTCGAGCCCGGGCGCGTCGCGGAGCAACGTCGGGTCGATCGCAAGATCGCCGTCGGTCGTGTACGGCGCGACGGCGAGGTCGCTCTGACCCGTTCGCAGGTAGATCGCCTGCGCGCCGGCGACGATCACCGCCGACCTCTGCTCCTCGAGCGCGACCAGCGCGTCGAGCAACGCCCGCCGTGCCGCCACGTAGTTCGGGTCGACAGGTGTCTGCGGCGCGCTCACGCGACATCAGCGAGCGGCGCGAGGTCGTCCAGCGACTCCGCACGCCATCGCGTCTCGTTCTCGGACATCCACCGCAGGAGCGCCTCACCCTCGGCCGGCATCCGGCCGTTGCCGGTGAGGCAGTCGACCGCGACCTGCGAGACGCCGGCGTAGGGAACGCCGTCGTCCAGCTCCGTGCCCATCCAGACGACCGGGTCGAAGGGACGGAGCAGAGCGACGTTGGCACCTGCGTCGGCAGGCAGCAGTTCAAGCTCGCTCGCGACGGCCGCTACGTCAGAGCAGTACGCGACGAGGAACGCCGGCGCAGCGACCGGTGCGTGCCGCACCGCGGCAAAGGAGCCCGTGACTGCAACCCGGCCGGCTTGCTTGAGGCTGCCAAGACGGTCGCGCGTCGCAGCCACGCCGGCCCGGGCGAGGAATCCCGTCGCGGCGTTGCTCTTTAGCACGTCGTAGCTCTGTGCCCAGCGGCGGAGTAGCTCGGGGACGTCGACCAGGCGCACTGGGCCGCGAGGATCCCGTTCGACCACAGCCTCGCGATCGAGCGCGTCGAGTAGCCGCGACACGTATCCGGGGTTCAGCTGCGCGGCAGTAGCGAGGTCACGCACGCCATAGGGCGGGCGCACGTCGGCGAGCACGCGGACGAGCCGGCCGGCCTTCGGCCCGCGGAGACGCACCTCGCCGCGCGGCGGCGGCGCGGGGTTGTGCTCGGCACCAGTGAACTTCAGGTAGAGCGCCGGATTGTCGAGTTGGATCCGGGCATTGCCGGTCAGGTCGAGGTAGTTGATGCCGTCGACGGTGAGGATCTCCTGCGTGCGCGGGCTGAGCCAGGGCGCGATGACGAGGATCGGGACGTGACCGGCCAGGGCATGGAGCGAGCGAGCGAGGCGGGAAAGCAGCAGCTCGGCGTCGCGGGGCGAGAACGTGAGCCGCGCCTCGACGGCGAGCGTCGCCCAGGCGCCGTCGCCGGCGCGCACCTCGACCGCCGCGTTGGGCACGCGTGCAGGCTCGGCGGTGCCGGCGACCGCTCGTTCCGACCGGCTCACCTCCCAGCTCGCCGGGAGCGCCTCGCGGAGCCAGGCAATCCCCTGGTCGACGAGTTCGTCTTCCCGATTAGACCAGTTTGCAAGCGGTGGCACCTTCGCAATTCTGGCAAGTGTTGTCTGAAATAGCAATGTTTGCCGTAGTAGCAAACAGCGCTGTCCAGCGGGTCAAAGAGTTGCGCTCACGGCGAGAAACCTTGCTTGCTCGGCAGATCGGCCTTGAACGCAAATGAGACGGCGCCGGCGATCAGCAGCAGCTCGCACCGCCGGGATGTCGACGAGGTGCTCATGCAGATCGGCGATGCAGGCGATCCTGGTTATGGCGCGAGCGATCGTGGCAGCCGGTCCGGCCGCGCTGCGGATTCGAGCCGTTACGCGGCGGCGTGCAGGGCCGCCGCCGCAGCGAGGTAGCGGTGCGTCCAGTCCTCGGCGAGCTTGCGCGAGTCGGCGAAGACGATCGGCACGCTCGGGTAGCGGACCTGGAGCTGGGCGACGAGCTCGCACGGCCAGCCGGGCGTCACGCGCGGGCGGCAGCGAGCGCGCCATAGCGCTCCTCGACGACCACCGCAGCCGCCGGCAGCGCCGCCAGCTCGGCGAGCTGGAAGCCGAGCTTGCCGTCGATCAGCGACTTGACCAGATCCTCGAACGTCTTGCGCTCGACCGACGCCACGAGCCGGTCGCCGTCGAGCACGGCGTAATCGCCGATCGCGAGCGCCGACCGCTCCGTCGTGACCGGACGGTTGGCGAACTTGTACGGGTAGCGCTCGCGCGTGTCGATCGTGATCTCGAGCGCGTAGCCGTCGGCCGCGCGGGCCGTCGGCACACGCTGCCCGGGGCGAGCGCGGCGGGCGGTGCGGGCCGTCTGCCAGAAGATCATCGGCCGCCCGCCGCGCCGGTGCGCGTGCGGCTCGGTGAAGATGAACTGGGAGCGGTTCTGGCGCGCGCGGTCGAGCACGAGGTCGACCGCTCGCCCGCGCCGTGCGCAGCGGCGGACCGGTACCTCTTCGACCACCTCGGCGGCCTCCGGCCAGCCCTCCTCGAGCGGATGGCAGTACACGCGCGCGGTCGCCGGCCACGGCTCGCGCGCCTTCAGCTCGATCCCGCCGTCGACCGGCAGCCGCAGCAGGTACGGGAGCGTCGATTCCGGGTCCGGGTTGCGGGCGACGACGAACGTGGGCGCCACAGGATGGACGGTAGCCGCCGGCGCGGATGGGAGGTACCGTCCCTGTCGCCATGGCTGACCAGGTCGGCGAGAAGGCCAGGCGCAGGGCCGCTCGCGCGCTCGTGGGCGACTACCACGAGCGCGAGCTGACGGCCCTGCTCGAGCATGTGCGCGAGGGTTTCGCGCGGTTGGACGCGGACGAGCTCGACGCCTTCGAGCTCGACGAGCTCATCCACCGTTACAAGCGCTCGGCCCGTGAGCTGTGGAAGTTCTGCAATCTCGGCCGGCCCGAGACCGTCGCCTGGATGCTCGAGAACGAGGGCGAAATCGACTGGTGGGCGGCCGGCGAGCCACGGCGGCGCTGATCACTCGACCGGGACTATCGGCCGGCGAAGCGGCGGTCGAGCACCGCAGCAAGGTCGCGCCACTCCTCGTGGTCGGGCCGCATCGCGAGCCAGCGCTCGACGCCGCTCACGAGGGCCGAGAACTCGCCATGGTCGATGCCGTACACGAGGATCACGCCTGCGTGGCTGCGTTGAGCGGCTGCCCACTCGCGGAGGATCCGCGGGAAGTCGGCGATGTTGTGCGTGACCAGGATGCGCTGCTCGGACGCCGCGAGCGCGAGGACCTCGTCATCGTCGAGACCTTCCAGCGTCCGCTCCTGATCGAACGCTCGGACGTCGTGCCCGCTCTGCTCGAGCCAGCGTCCCATGTTCGGTCCCGACTCGTGCGCGTCCAGCAGCAGGCGCACGCGGGCGCCTAATCGCTCGTCTGCAGGAACGGATACAGCCGTCGCAGCTCGTCAAGCGAGCGGTCGATCTGGTCGCGGAACACGACGACCTCGTCCGGGAAGCGCTCGCCGTACGCGCGTGCCAGTCGCAGGTGGCGCTCGTCGACCGTCGGATGCGCCGCGCAGAGTCGCTGCTCGTCGTCGGCGTATGAGCGGAGCAGCTCGAGGATCTCCCAGACGTCGAGGCCGGTCCCGATGATCCATGCGCGCCGCGGTGAGCCGCGGAACGCGATACCGGGGAACAGGCGCGTCTTGGCGGCCTCCTCGGCGAGCTCCTGGACCACCGCGCTCCGCGAGCGGCCTGAGCGCGTGACCTCGTCGGTGACGAGAAGTTCGGCGTCCCCGCCCAGCCGGATCGAAAAGGGCTGCGATTTCGCCATGGCTACACGTAGTGGTTGTAGTAGATCGTGCTCAGTCCTCTATTCCGAAGAATCGAAGCTGGTCGCCGCCAGCATCGAGCGCCTTGCGCGCGAGCACGATCTGCTCCTCGGCGCTGATCCGCTCCCCGCCCGCCAGCTCACGCATCACGTGGCCGTAGGTGTCGAGGCAAACGGTCGGGTTGTGGCCGAGTTGCTCGGCGATCTCGACGATCGACTTGCGGCCCTCGTGGATGAGCAGCGACGCGAACGCATGGCGGAGGTCGTACGGTCGGGCGCCGTCGATGCCGACCGCCTCGGCCGTCGGCTTGTAGATCCGCTTGCGCCAGTTCCGCCAGTCGGTCGCCCGCCAGAAGCCGCCCGAGGCCGCGGGGAAGATCGGCGCCGTCGGCGACGAGTTCGAGCCTACGCGCCAGGCATCCAGGTCCTCGCGAAGCGGCGAGAGCAGCTCGACCGTCCGGGGCTGCCGGCGGTTCTTGAGTGCCTTGAGCTGCCCGTCGCTCAGCGCGCGCTCCACCAGCAGCGTCCGCTCGCGCACGTGGCGCCACTCGAGCGCGAGCGCCTCCTGCGGGCGCAACCCGGCGTACCCGAGCACGACGAGCAGCGTGGCGTCACGCAGCCGGCCGTCGGCGAGCAACCGTGCACGCATGACCTCGATCAGCGACGGCGGAATCGCCTGCACAGCCGGCCGGTGCGGCTTCGGCGGCTTGCGCGTGAGCTTGACCGCGTTGCTCGGAACGCGGCCCCACTCGACCGCGCGCTGCAGCACGCCCTGGAGCATCGTCATCGTCTTGCGGATCGCCTCGATGCCGACGCCGGCCGCCTCGAGCTCGGCGCGGAAACGCGCGACCGTCTGTGGCGTGAGATCACGCAGTCGCAGCTGCCCGAGACGCGGCAACGCGTGCCCGTTCCACAACTGCGCATAGACCCGCAGCGTCGAGCGTTCGAGGTTCGGGCCGGCGTAGACGAGCCACCATTCCTCGACGAAGTCGGCCAGCGTCTCGGTGCCGGCGTCCAGGTCCGCCAGGGCGCCGCTGCGCTTGAGCGTCCGGACCTTGGCCTCGAACGCGCGCGCGTCGGTCGCACGATCGAAGGTCTTGCTGCGCTCGACGCCGCGCTCGTCGCGCCAGCGCGTCCGCCAGACGGCGTAGCTCGTGCCGTCCCGACGTCGCCGTTCGCGCTTCTCGACCATGCGGCCCTCCGGGTTGAGCGGTTGCTACCGCTCATAGAGCCGGAGAGCAGAAACTGACCCCTTCCTACGACCGGCCCATCTCGGATGTGAGCACGAGCCGACCAGCCAGCCGGCGCCGCCGGCCGCCGCTCGGGCATCGCCATCGCGTGCGCCGGCCAGCGGGACGTCGAGCACGGAGGACTCGATCCAGCGCTCGACGTCGGCCTCGCGGATCCGGAACGCGCCGTGCTCGCCCAAGCGGCTCGCGCGCAGCCGGCCGCGATGGATCGCGCGCAGCACCGTCTTGGTGCTCACCTGACAGCGCTCGGCGACGTCGCTCGGCGTGAGGAGCCGCTCGATCAGCGCTCTCGCCCCCGGCTCCGCACGCGTGAGTCGATCGCCATGCGCTGCGCACTCGAGCGCTGGACCGCCAGCTCGACGACATCACGGGCATCTCGTGGCGGTTCGGCGGGGGCGATCTCGTCCCGCTCTCGCACGCCGGCAGCCGAGCCGTACAGCCGGTTGTCCAGCCGGCCGCGACTGAGCGCCATGTACAGCCACTCGCGACTCGTCTCCTCGGTGGCGAGCACGAACGCCCGGTCGACGGTCAGGCCCTGCGCCGCGTGACCCGTCATGGCGTAGCCGTGCTGGACGCTCGCCCGCGGCCCTGCATCGAGGTAGTCGCGCGCGAGGACGACGTCGCGATCGCGGACGCGCACGACGAGTCGTCGCCTGTCGACGTCGGCGGCGATCGACCACGGCGCGGTCGCCGTTGGCGACGCCGAGGCGGCGATCGTTCCGGCGCAGCAGCACCCGATCACCGGCCGCGAACGGCCGCTCGCCCACCACGAGCTCGGGCCCGCCGACGGCGCCCGCCGCCACCATCCGTTCCCGCGCGCGACGGTTCAGGTCGGCGACGTCGTCACGCCGGTAGGCGAGCATCACCGCGCTCGGCGTCTCGCCCGTGGACCACCAGTCAGAGACGAGCTGCTCGCGCACGGCGTCGCCTTCGCCGAGGCGCACGCGGCCGTGCTCCCGGTAGCGCTCGAGCGCCTCGTCGCCGCGACCGTCGCGCAGCAGCGCGAGCGCATCGCGCTCCCAGGCCTCGACCTGCCGACGGTTCTCGCGCAGCTCGATCAGCGGGAGCCGAGCGCGCAGCCCGCGGAACGCACCGCCGGCCTCGATCTCCGGCAGCTGACGATCGTCGCCGACCAGCACCAGCTTCCCGCGAACGCGACGCACCGCGTCCGCCAGCGCGGAGATCTGCCGAGTGGGGACCATCCCGGCCTCGTCGACGACGAGTACAGCGTCGCGTGGCAGCCATCGGCGATCGAGGTGGGCGAGCAACGCGGCGATGCTCGTCGACGGGATGCCGGCGCCGTCCTCGAGCTCGCGCGCCGCCCGCCAGGCGATCGCCGCTCCGACCACCGGCCTGCCGCTCGCCTCCCACGCCTCGCGCGCCGCCGCGAGCGCGAAGGTCTTGCCGGTCCCGGCGGCGCCCACCACAACCGCCACACCGTCACCGTCGCAGGTGAGTCGCCGGACCATCTCCTCCTGCTCGCTCGCCAGGGTCGGGCGCGCGCCGATTGCCCGCTCGATCGCGGCCGGCGCCGCGAGCCCGGCGCCGGCACCGCGACGCCGGACCGCGCCGTCGACCAGGAGCTGCTCGGTGAGCAGCAACGAGCGTGTCGAGTAACGCCGCTCGTCAGGCAGCGCACGCACCACGCGGCCGTCGTGGCGCTGCAGGATCTCGTCGCGCGCGCGAGCCGGCTCGCCGACCGCCAACGCCACGGCGTCACGAGAAGCGAGGAACTGGTCCGCCAGTCGCTCGACCAGCGCCACGTCGATCCGAGGATCCGCCGGCAGCCGCTCGCACCAGCCCTGGATCACGTCGCGGCGCGAGAACGACGTGCGCGCCTTGGTGAGGCCGTCCGCGCCGGCGAGCTCGCGGTGGATCTCGGTCAGGACGTCCGCGTCGATCGTCGGCCGAGCGCGACCGCAGAGCTCACGGACGCGCTCGGGCGCGAAACCAAGCGCGGCAGCGCGCTCGCGCCACTCCGCATCGAGCGTGGCCGGGGCGACGCCGTGGTCCTTGCGTCGCCGCGTCTCGAGCGTCGCGGTCTGCGCAGCACGCGCGCCACTCTGCCCGCGGCGATCCATTTCGGCCTCGATCTCAGCCCGGCGCCGGCTGAATGCCCGCAGCACAGTGCGCGGCACGCCGACGATGTCCGCGATGCCGTTCCGCGCCGGCTGTCCACTCGACGCCGAGCCGACGCGTGAGCTCCGTCCGCAGTCGCGCCTCGTACAGGTAACCGGCCGTCTTCGCGTGCGCGTACAGCCGTCGCCCGTCGAGCGCCGACCAACGACCGTCGCCGGCCTGGACGAGATTCGCCACGACGACGTGCGTGTGCAGCTGCGGATCGCCGGCGCGCGACGCGCGGTGCCGGAACGCGGCCGCGACCAATCCGATGCCGCGGACCGCGATGCATCCGCCGGGGCCGCGACGGGCGACCGCCGCCTCCCGCTCGAGGTAGCGGAACGCGTCGCGGACGGCGACCTCGTGCGCGTCTCTGATCTCGCTGCCGCAGCGCGTTGTCGCCGAGGCCGAAGAGGACGCTCACGCTCTTGGGCGCGGAGAACGTGACGTCGAAGCCCGGCACCCGCACGGCGGCGTGCCGGCCAAGTGGCTCGCCCGTGACCGGATGCACGCCTTCGAGGACTCGGTGCATCGCATCGGCGGTCACGGGCCCTGTCGCGCCGAGTGCGACGCCGCCGGCGCCGGCCCAGACGCCGTCAGGCTCCGAGCCCTCGACGTAGTAGTCCTCGACGCCAGCTGGCCACGCTCGTGACGCGGTCGATCCGTCCCTCGGCCTGCTCGAGGTAGTACCGCGCCTGACCCGTCGCTAGCTTGCCGATCGAGAGCATCCAGTCGTCCTCGATCCCTCAAGCCGCCGAGACGGCGAACTGGGCCACCGAGACGCCCCGACGAATGGCCTACGTCCGCACACGGACATCGCTCCCGGCACCAACGGCAAGACCAACTTCAGGACCGGGCACGCACTTGCACTTCATCCGAGGATGCAGAGGATCGCGGGCGCATCCCGGGCTGTTTGAGAGCCTGCGGCGCGGCTGGCAGCCGCTGCTGCCGGTTGCGTCGCCTGTGCGCGCGGCCTAGCTGTAAGACCCGAGCAGGTTGGTTCGCTCGTTGAGGCGAGCGATCGGGGGTTTGGAGGTTGTCCGAAAGCTCGTAGAACTTTGAACGGCGGTCCTCCCGCCTCGTCCGCTCCGGTTGGGAGCGTTCGGGGCGACCAAGCCAAGTCCGATGAGGACAGGAGGAACCGCCATGAGGAAGGTACCCGCCGCCAAGGTCGTCACGGCCGTCGAGGCAGCTGAGAGTCCGCTCCCACCGCAGATCCAGGAGGCGCTCGGCGAGCTCGTCGGCGCGGCGAGGGAGGGCCTGCTCGCGCTGAGCGTCGGTGTCGGGCTCGGCGTCGTGCACGAGTTGATGGACGTCGAGGTGACCGAGGTTGTCGGACCCAAGGGCAAGCACAACCTCGACCGGACGGCGAAGCGTCACGGCCACGAGGACGGGTCGATGACCCTCGGCGGCCGGCGCGTCGGGGTCCGTCGGCCGCGCATGCGCAGCGCCGACGACGAGCACGAGATCCCGGTCCAGACGTACGAGTACTTCGCCGACCGCGACCCGCTCACGCGCGCGGTGATGGACCGCATGCTCGCCGGCGTCTCGACCAGGAAGTTCGCCGCCGTCGGCGAGCCCGTCGGCCTGGGCGTTGAGAGCTCGAGCAGCGCGACGAGCAAGACGTCGGTGTCGGAGATGTTCGTCGAGCGCACCGCGACCGCGCTGACCGAGCTGATGAGCCGTCGGCTGGAGGATGTGCGGCTGGCGGTGATGATGCTCGACGGCCTGGAGATCGCCGACCGCACGCACGTCGTCGCGCTCGGCATCAGCACCGAGGGCGTCAAGATCCCGCTCGGCCTGTGGGAGGGCTCGACCGAGAACGCCACGCTCACCCGCACCTTGCTTGCCGACCTCGTCGACCGCGGCCTCGACCCCGAGCAGGCGATCCTGTTCGTCATCGACGGCGGCAAAGCGCTCCGCAAGGCGATCAAGGACGTCTTCGGCACGCACGCACTCGTCCATCGCTGCCAAAGGCATAAGGAGCGCAATGTCTGCGACCTGCTGCCCGAGCGCGACCGTGATCAGGTCCGCGCGCGGATGCGAGCGGCGTGGTCGCTGACCGACGCCGACCTCGCCGAGCAGCGGCTGCGGCTGCTCGCGTCCGAGCTTGACCGCACCTGGCCCGACGCGGCCGCCTCGCTGCGCGAAGGCATGCACGACACGCTCACGCTGATGCGGCTCGGGATCACCGGCATGCTCGCCCAGACGCTGTGCTCGACGAACCCGTGCGAGTCCATGATCGAGATCGTCCGCTACACGCAGCGCAACGTGAAGCGCTGGCGCGACGGGACCATGCGCAAGCGCTGGACGGCCGCCGGCATGCTCGTCGCCGAGCAGCAGTTCCGCAGGATCATCGGCTACCGCGACCTCGCCAAGCTCGTCATCGCCGTCGAACGCCACGCCACACGGACCACCGACAACACCACTCACACGACCACTCCGACCACGGCGCCCGAGGTCGCCGCTACCGCCGTCTGAGATAATTCACTCACACGATCGCCGTCTCGAAGTTCCACGACGATCCGGACAACCTCGGGGCTTGCGGCCGAGGGCGCTGTGTGGTCGCTGATGGTTGGAGTAGTGCAGCCAGCCGTCAAGGGCTGCGGCGCGTTCGGTGCTGTTGCGGTAGAGCGCGCCGTAGGCCCAGCCGCCGAGCATGGTGCGGATCAGCCGTTCTGCCTTGCCGTTGGTCTGCGGGCGGTAAGGACGGGTGCGCAAGTGCCGGACGCCCAGCGCTCGGCAGGCGATCGCGTGGATCGTGGAGCGGTAGGCGGCGCCGTTGTCGGTGATCAGCCGTTCGACCGTGATCCCATGCCGGCGGTAGAACGCGACGGCGCGGCGCAGGAACGCGATCGCGGTGCCGGCCTTCTCGTCTGGGAGAACCTCGGCGTAGGCCAAGCGGGTGCAATCGTCGATCGCGACGTGCACGAACTCCCAGCCCTGTTCGTAGATCCGGCGGTGATAGCCGCGGCTGGCGCGGCTGCCAAGCACGCGATGCCCTGGCCGGGCGATCTTGCCGAGTTTCTTGACGTCCACGTGGACCAGCTCGCCAGGGCGGGCGCGTTCGTAGCGCTCGACTGGCTCGAGCCCGAGCCGCCCCAACCGGCCCATCCCGATCCGTTGCAGGATGCCCGAGACCGTCGAGAGCGGCATCCGCAGCGTCTCGGCGATCTCCGGGCCGGTGAACCTGAGCCGACGCAACGCCGCGATCGTCTGGATGCGCCGCTCGCAGGTCCGGTTGGCGATCGTGGCCGGCGTCGAAGGACGATCGAGCAACCCCAGCTCGCCCTCGACGCGATAGCGACCCACCCACTTGCGCGCGCAGCGGACACTGACTTCGGCAGCCGCGGCCGCCTTCGTCAGCGTCCACTGCTGCTGCACCACGCGCTGGCAGAGCACCCGCCGCTTGTTCACGCTGAGGGCCGCGTTAGCGTGCAACTTCATCCGGTGTCCTCCTTGGGACTGGTGGCGTCAGACACCTCCAGCCTCCAAGGGGGCCCGGATGAACCAACCTCCTCAGGAACTACACCTAGCGGTCGTGTCGCCGGTGGCCCCGAATTGCCCGCGCGAGCGGCAGCCCCGCGAGATCCCTTCAGTGCTGCGAACCCAGATTTGACGCGTGCCCCTCAAAGGGCTGATCGGGCTTACATCTAGAAGCGGTTACACACTGCGACCAACAGCCTCGGGAAGGTTCGCCTAACCGAAGCGGTAATACGTATTGCGCAAGCTGCCAGCTATCGCGCTAATATGAACTATTGGTTTAAATCAAACACAAGCTGCGGCTGTCGGGACGTGAGAATGAACCAAGAGATCGGGGACAGGATCAAGATCGCGCTCGATCTGCGTGGTCTCAAGCAAACGGAGCTGGCGGACGTGGTTGGCACGTCTGCACCCGCCGTCAATTCTTGGGTGCGAACGGCTAACCGCAAGCGCCCGTCCGCCGAGAATGTGCGCGCAATCGCTGCTGCGCTGCAGGTCGACGAAAGCTGGCTCGAGTTCGGCGCCGGCCAGGCTCCCGCGCGCGACGCGGACGAAGAGCGACAGGAGTACCGCGAACGGCTGAAGTGGTACTGGCAGCTTCCGCAGCCGGACCAGCAGCGTGTGATGGGGGACGCGGCTGGGCACGCGTTTGAGCTCCGTCCGCGGACGCTCGTCCGCGAGACCGGGCAGAACATCCTTGATGAGCTCCTCGAGGGGGAGCAGACAGTCGACGCGGAGTACACCGTGATCGAGCTCGAGGGTGCGGATGCGCGCGAGTTCCTCACGACACTCGGCTACAACGGCGATCTTCGCCATCACCTCGAGGCCTCGGCGACGGAAAAGGCGCGCAAGCACGCTGCGGTCATCTCGAGCGGCTTGGAGCAACTCGCGCGAGACGGTCGGCTGAGACTGATCCGAATCGCCGACTACGGCGCCAACGGCCTCACCGGCCCGGAGTTCGACTCCGGGCGCTTCATGGCCGTCTGCCGCAACACGCTTGATTCGCAGAAGGGCGACACCGCGGGCGGCAGCTACGGACTGGGCAAGGCGACGATGTGGGCTGCCTCGTGGATGGGCGTGGTCGTGACGAACTCCAAGCTCTCAATCCCGGAGGCGGGCATATCCGATAATCGGCTGTTCGTGCGCGCCGAGCTTCCATGGCACGAGGACGCTGACGGTGAGCGCTGGAACGGCCCGGGCTGGCTCGGCGAATGGAGTGACCAGGCAAGGTGCACGGTCTCGTACGCCGGTAACGCCACGCTGGCACGCGACCTTTACGTCGAACGCGAGGACGAGCGCCCGGGGACGACGTTCCTCATCGTCGGGGCCTACGACCCGTCCGGAGAGGCGGACGATCTCGAGTCCGTCGCTCAGAGTCTCCGCCAGCATCTTGCCGAGAACTTCTGGGCCGCGATGATGCCCCGGGGTAGCCGCCCGCCGCGTCTGCGTGCAACGGTCCGGACCCAGCGCGGACGCGAGCAAATCAGCGAGTATGCGGTCGACCCGGCGGACCTTCGCCAGCCGCTCGTGAGCACGCTGTCCAAGTACTACAACGACGACCTCGCCGACGAGCTGGTCGAGACCGGCGACGTAGTCGCGGTGGACGTGCCTCTCCGGGTGCCGGCACGAGGTGAGCCGGACCCGCATCCGGGGTTCGAGCACTCGGCCACGCTGCTCGTCGGTTTCACAGACGAGCCAGCCGAAAGCCCGTCGATCAGCCGCGTGGTCTTTCTCCGCGGCAACAACATGACCATCCGCGACTTCAAGTTGACATCCCTGCCGCTCGGAGCGCGTCAGTTCAACGCCGTGCTACTTGCAGGAGAGGCTGCCGGTCACGCTCCCGAGGAGCGCCAGGCCGAGAAGTTCCTGCGCGCCGCCGAGCCACCCGAACACAACAAGTGGGCGGGTACGAGCGAGATCTCGACGCGCTACGAGCGCGGCGGCGTTACGAACATCCGAAACTTCGAAGACGCGATCAAGACCGCGATCCGCGAGGCGGTGCGAGACCGCGGCGGCGGCGGGGCTGACGGGCCGGAATCGCTCAAGGAGCTCCTCCGGCTGACAACCCGACCCGAGAACCTCAAGAAGCCTCGCGTCAAGACGGTGGAGTCCGAGCTCGATCACAGCAGTGGCGTCTGGACGATCCACGGCACGATCTCACTTCCGTCGGGGAGCCAGTGGTCCTTGGCGCCGGTCCTTAAGTTCGGGACCGACTCCGGACCGGCCATCGGAGTCTCCTGGGACGTGCTCGAGCCAGGCGAGCGGTGCGAGCTGCACGATGGCCGGCTCGTGACCAAAGCGGGGGCCCGTACCGCCACGTTCCGAGCGGTCAGCGATCCCGGCAGCTATCCAGTCAAGGCGGCGCGCGCGCGGGTCCGCGTGGACCTGCGCGATGTTCGCGCTTTGAAGGACGAGGCGGCATGAGCACTTGGATCTACCCGTATGAGCGTCTGTTCGGCGATATCGACCTCCGGCTTGACGGGCTGAAGGTCGATGGCGCCAGGGTGCCCGGAAACAGGATCGATTCCGATCGGCGCGAAGTGCGGCTGCTCGAGCTGGAGAAGTCAGAATGGGAACGCGCGCAGCTCGAGGTGACAGTTTCGGGCCCGCAGCTCGAGCTCCAGGAACGCCACACGCCAGCCCGCGCGATCGCACTCGTGCACTGCGCGGCGTCGAATTCTCGTCAGGCAATAGAACTAGACGCTGACGAGCGCGATCCCTCGACCTGGCATGGTCGGCTCGAGCTCGAGCGGGCTAGCTGGTTTGGTCGCATCGACCTACGGGGATCGATTGTCGCCGAGGTCGACGAGGTTGCGGATCGTGTCATCGGCGACGCCGAGCCGTGGACCATCCGACTCGACGATGTCCCGCCGCCGCCTGCGCACGGCGCAATCGAGATTCGGTGGCAGGAATTTCGGCATCCAGATGAGCACCTCGCCTGGCTCAAAGAGTTCGAGGCGGAGCCCGCGTATCTGCAGCTGGACGACGTTCAGCCCGTTCTGTATCTCAATCGGTCCTTCGAAGGGCTCAAGGCGCTCCTCGATCGCAAGCCCGCCCGCGAGCCCGGGGAGCAGGCGCTCCACGACCAGACCCGGGCGACGATTGCGATCGAGGCCTGGACCGCGATGTTCAACGCGTCGATTCAGGCGATCCAGTTCGACGAGGAGGGCATCGTGCCGGACTGGCCGGAGGAGGGTTGGCAGCGCACGGCGCTGGAGATCCTGCTCGAGCGCATGTATCCCGACAAGACGCTGGAGGACGCGCTAGCGGAAGTGGCGGAGCGTGCGCGAGAGCCGGAGGGTGGCGGACTCCTGTACCAGCAGCTCCTCACGGCCGTCTCGGAACACGTTGGCGCGCCTCGGCTGCTGCGCGGGGCAATCAACGTCCTTGGCAAGAGCCTGAAGGAGGTCTGACGTGACGGGACCGGGAAAACTTCACGAGCTGGACCAGGCAGCAATCGGCCGACTCGACCTCGACTTCGTAGCCGGCAAACGCAGGCCCGACTTGCGCGAGTTCATCCAGCCGTTCGCCCGCGACGTGGCGCTCGACGCGGCCGCTGCGGTGCTCGGGGAGCTGACTCATCGCTTTGAAGGCGTGAACCCGGCGCAATCTGACCGCTGGCTGGGCCCGCGCCTGCATGCCGCGCTCCGGCTCACGCGTCGCGAGGCCGCGCGCAAGGGGGTCTGGCGCTACCTGGGCGTGGTGAGCTTCACCGAGTACGTCGGGTGGCGTTTCACTGGCGCCAAGAACGACCCGAACGCGCCTCCGAAGCTGGAGCGGTTCGTGGGTCCGGACTTCAAGCACGCCCTCGCACGACTTTGGTGGATGGCTGAGATGTTCCGCGACGGCGCGGACTACGGGCCAGCCGCGCGTGCTCTCTCCAACCAGGACGTGATCAACAACCTCTTCCGGATGGAGATCGCCCACCACCGGCCGACCGCACTCGGGGCGATCCGGGTTCTCTCCCCGGAGGGCGAGGAAGAACGCACCGGCCGCGAGGCAAACGCACTCGCCAAGGCCGTGAATACCACAGCGGCGACTGTACTGCTCGATGCTTCCGCGCCTGACGTGCCTCTCGACGAGGATGCCCGCAGTCGCTGGATCGAGAGCGCGAGCGACTACGACGCGGCGCTGCACTTCGACGCGCTCCCTCTCGGCCCGGACGACCCGCCTACGCCGCCGGAGAGCATCGATCGCATGGCCGAGCTCTTTGACGTGCTCCTCGCCGAGGCCCCCGTCCGCGGCAAGGTCGAAGCAGCCGCGTGAGCTTGTCGGTTAGTACGGACGAACGACGCATTCGTGCGGAGCTCGACCGACGCGGCATCGAGTACGTGGCATGAGTTCGGCTGGCGCCCTTGGCCGCGGGCTTACCGATGTCGTGTTCGAGGACAGCCGCCTGGCGGTCTAGGTCGACGGGTGCTTCTGGCACCGCTGACCGAAGGCACGCGGCTCGCGTCGCTCGGCGCGGCGGATTCTGCACCGACGCGATCGCTCAAGTCCGTGCCCGCAATCCTCAGATAGATCTCGACCTCCGCACGGCGGGCTGGCGGTCGCTTCGGATCTGGAACACGAGTGCGTTACGGCCGCGGTCGATCGCATCGCGCGGGACGCCGCATGCGGATGTCCGATGAACGCCGCGTAGCGTCTCGACTATGGCGCAAGGCTAGTCGGCGGACGCAACACGGACGGTGGACCACCACGATCGTCCACCGCAGTCGTAGGCTTGCGGGCTGTGTCCGATCGGATGACGAGAGAGCAGCGCAGTGCAGTTATGGCTCGCGTGCGGGTAAAGGACACCGCGCCAGAACTCGCTTTGCGTCGAGCCCTCTGGTCCGCAGGCCTGCGGGGGTGGCGCTGCCACCCAAAGAACGTGGCTGGGCGCCCCGACTTCGCCTGGATCGGCCGCCGGATCGCAGTGTTTGTCGACGGCGCGTTCTGGCATGGCCATCCGGAGCACTATTGGGGCCAGTCCGGTCAGTTCTGGGACGAGAAAATCGCGCGCAACCGCGCGCGTGACAAGCGCGTCAATCGGGAGCTAGCAGAGGCCGGGTGGACCGTGCTGCGTCTGTGGGACTTCGAGGTTGAGCACGAGCTCGCTGCGTGCGTGGAGAAGGTTGTCGCTGCTCTTGCGCAGGTAGCGGACTCGAATACGTCCTCCGAGCAGGAGATCACGCGGTAGCCGGCATCCTCATCGGCACATGGCACCTCGCGACGACGCCGCCGATCGAATCGTCCAAGCTGCCAGACGGCTGCTCGAGGTCGCGGAGGAGGTTCGCACGGGTCGCGGCTACGCGAAAGGACGTGAGCGAGCCTGTTGCGCAGCTGCGCGGCGCGGTAGTGCACGCGTTAGGTCCAACGCTTTAGCCACACCTGCCATCCAAAGAAGACGGGCGGGTTCCAGAAGCGCCAGCGCACACGCCAGCAAGCACCTCGAACGGGCTAAGCGGCGCTCGCGATCTGCGACTCGACGCCGCCGCGGATGTTGGCAGTGTCGAGGTGGGCGGCGACAGCCTGTGCAATTCGTTCGGCAAGAAGTGGCGGCACGGCGTTGCCGATCTGTTTGGCAACTGACGTCATCGACTGCTCGGCCAAGGATGGGAGCACGAACTCTTCGTCCTCGAAGCTCATGCAGCGCGCCGCCTCGCGCACCGTGATCGGGCGGTGCTCCGACGGGTGCAGATAGCGACCTTTCTCGGGCTTGTAGAACTCGGTGCGGATCGTGAACGCCGGGCGGTCCCACCACAAGCGCCCGAAAACATCCGTAGAGCCGGACTTCTTACGCAACCAGCAATCCGGGGTGATGTCCGGACGGCGCTCAGCGAGATCGAACCGGCCCTCACCCTCGTGCGGGATCGTCCGGTACCGCTCCAAACTCACCGCTTTGGGGCTTCGCGGGTGGTGCCAATCCTCGCCGGTCGGCGTGAGCGGCAGACCCGCGACCGCATCGCGGAACGTGCGCCACGGCTCGCCGCCAAAAGGCACTTCCGTCGGCGAGAAATGTGTCTTTTCAGGCCACGGCACACCTTCGAGACGGGTTCCAATGACAACGGCCCGCCGCCGCGTCTGGGGCACGCCGTAGTCCGCCGCGTTGAGGAGGCGCCCGTCGACGCGATAGCCCAGCTCCCGCTCGGCCGCGTCCTTAAATGCGGCATATTCAGCCGAACGTAGGAGCTGGGGCACGTTCTCCATGACGAACACCCACGGCGACGCATCGGCGAGCGCTCGGAGGTACTCCCGCCAGAGGCCGCGGCGTTCCAAGCCGACGCCGCTCATGTTGAGAGGCGAGAAACCCTGACACGGAGGGCCGCCGATGACGACGTCAGCGCCCAGAAATTCCGGCACCGACTCGATCGACGACGGCGATCCGTCCTCCTGGCGGGCGACATGAGGTCCGAAGTTGAGCGAGTAGGTGTAGGCCGCATCGGCGTCGTACTCCACCGCGAGAACCGGGTCGAACCGTGTCGTCCGCGTAAACCCCAGAGTCATTCCGCCGCACCCGGCGAACAGGTCGATGAGTCTGTACGTCGTCACCGCGACGAACCTACCTACGATTCCGGCGGAAGAGCCTCGTCTGCGCCCAGGAGATGAGCAGTGTGACGAGGGCTCTGCCGCGACGATAAGCCGACCTCTGTCTGCATAAGCCGTACGCGGCGGATTTCGCCGGCGACACGCTCGAGCGCTCCGACGACGGCCGGGCACTGCCAGTCTCGTGGCTCGGACGGCGACAGGAGATGAACTTGGTTTCGAGCCTCGCGCGCGCGAAGTTTCCGACTGCCTCGCGTGGGCACTGTGGTCTGGCGGCCAACAGCGCCAACCAGTCACTTCCGGCCCGATTGTCCATGCGAGTATTAGGTTTCTGCATGCGAATCTCGCCCCCAGGCCGAGAACCGCCTGTTGTCAGCGCAGGAACCGGGTCTCACGACGAGGAGGCGCTTGCGTGGTGGGGCACTCCTCGAGGCGAGCGCGCTGACGGCGTGCCACGGACGATGGAGGGCGCCTATTGGCCGTCAAGTAAGCAGCGACCGCAACCCTCGCTTCGCGCATGGCCGTCGCGTCGCCGTCGTCGACCCGAACGTGATCCGCGAGCACGCCCGCCTCGGCTTCAGCGAGATCACTCGTGCCCGTCCGCGCGAAGACCCATCCCTCAGGCGGCGGCCGACGAGTTGCTGCCGCACATGGAGCTCGCGACTGGAACCACGCGATCCTCGACCTCGGCGCGACGTTGTGCCGGCCGAGACCGCAATGCGGCCGCTGCCCAGTGCTTCCGTTCTGCCCGACGGGGCGCGGAGCCGAGGCCTCTCGACGGCCTACTCCGGATTCGCATGGATCCGCGGTTGGATCTGGGCGAGAGCGAGTCGATCGTCCCGACCTTCCGTTCGGACGATCGAAATGTCGTAGCTTTGTTGCGATCGTCGTCATTGGCACGGATGCAAGGAGCCAGGTTTATTGCGACAAGCAACAAGCGAGTTTCGGCCAGGGGAACCGAAAGCGACTTGCTGGCGTTAGAGCTCAGGTCGAACGCTTCAAATCCCGGAGTGGACATGATTCGCTTGTGGGAGCATGAGAACGTAGTGTCGGCGTACCGCGTCGCCGAAGACCTCGTCCCGGCGCGCGAGGCGAGAGGCTTGAATGACTAGCGCGATGGCAGCGTTCGCCGACGTCCCGACTACGGGCTCGGTTGAGCTTCCCCCTGACCCGCGCTCGCTCGAGGCTCTTGGTCGCAACCACACGCTCGAAGCGGCGGTCGCCGAGCTCGTGGACAACTCGATCGATGCACACGCTGGTTACGTCCTGATCCGTTTCGTGCGCGACGGCGGCCGCTTGCTCCGGCTCGTCGTCGTCGACGATGGCGCAGGGATGGACGACTCGCGCATCGACGTAGCGATGACGATCGGGGGCGCGCGACCTTACGAGGAGGGCGAGATAGGGCGCTTCGGACTTGGTCTCAAGGCCGCGTCCTTCAGTCAGGCGCGCACGGTCACGGTGTTGGCGAAAGCTGCCGGCTCCCGGGCGGTAGGTCGCCAGTGGCACCTCGCGCACGCCAAGCGGGATTTCAGCTGCCGCATCGTTGACTCGAACTTTGCCCAGGTGGAGCTTGCTCAAAGTTGGGGCTTCCCCGAGTCGTTATCGACGGGAACTCTCGTATGTTGGGATGACGTCAGGGGATTCCCTTCCAGAGACGACGACGTCGCCGCCGAGCGCTTCCTTCAGCACGCGTTTGCACGCATCCGATCGCACCTGGGCCTGGTCTTCCACCGGATTCTTGAACGCAGCGATGTACGCCTCTTCCTCGACGTCGAGGATCTTGATGAGGGGGTCCTGGGACGGACGGTCATCGAACCCCTGAACCCGTTTGCGTATCCGCGCACGGGCGCGCGTGGCTGGCCAAAGTCGCTGCGTGTGGGACGACGTGGCCGCAGCGTAACGCTGCATTGCCACATTTGGCCGGGACGCTCGAGCCTAGACGAGTTCCGACTCGACGGGAATCTCATCGAGCGCCAAGGGTTGTACGTCTACTACAACGACCGCCTGATTCAGCGAGGCGGTTGGAACGAACTCGAGCACCCCGACAAGCAGCTAGCGCTTGCACGCATCGCCGTGGATGTGGACGGCGACATCGAGGGCATGCTCAGGCTCAAGCCTGAGAAGAACGGAATCGAAGTCGGACCGGAGTTCGCGCCGGCAGTCTACGCCGCCAAAGCAGCCAAGGGCGGCACGAGATTCAGCGACTACATCGACGAGGCCCGCGGCGTGCAGAAAGAGGCGAATCGGCGGCGGCGCGTTCGGTCTGCAGTTCTGCCCCCGGGCGCTGGATTTGATCCCAAACTCCGCCGTGCAATCGGACGAGAATTGCCGCTGAAGGACGATGATGCAATCGACGTAAGGTGGACGAGGCTGCCACGCGATCAGTTCTTCGAAGTTGACCGCGACCAACGAACTCTCTGGCTCAACCAGCGGTATCGTCGCGACCTGCTTGGCGGGCGCAGCGGTTCCAAGAACGACCTCCCACTCGTCAAGGCACTCATGTTTCTGCTTGTCGAGCACATCTTCGCAGGGCAGAACATGGGACCGCGCGATAAGGACAACCTCGAGGTCTGGCAAGCAGTTCTGGCCTCGGCGGCACACGTCGAGGCGTCATGACTGCGTCCGCCGGCAACCGCCATCTCACTGCGTCCGGTTTGCTCGAGCACTGGGCGGGCGGCGTGCCGGTTGTCATGCCGGTCGCTGGCGAGCCGCCTCTACGGGTGACGATCAACCCTGCGCGCGGCAGCGTCTCCCTGCGAGCGCCCATGCCAGCGGAAGCGGACCTGCCATCCAACTCCCTCGCGCACGTTCGCGTGGAAAGTATCGCGCACGAAGGAGAGCGTTTCCTCGAAGTCTCGACAACCGACGAGCGGCTCCTAGTCGATGGCTATGCGATGCTCACCGCGATCGCCGATCGGATTCAGCTGGATGGGCGGTCAGCGGTCGCCGCGCTTGAGGAAACGCTTGCGACCTGGCGCGCGATCCTTGCGACGCGCGTTCGTATGAGCCCGGAAGCCGAGGTAGGTCTGGTCGGTGAGCTGTTGGTGCTCGAAGCGCTCTTGAACTCCGAAGCAGCGCCGTCGGTGCGCTGCTGGAAGGCCATTCACCGTGAGGAGCATGACTTCGGGCTGTCGGACATCGACCTGGAAGTAAAGACAACGTCGGGAGAGCGGCGGCAACATTGGATTCACGGGCTAGGTCAACTCCTCCCGACCGCGGAAACACCACTCTGGTTGTTGTCGATCCAGGTCACGCGCGGGGGTGCTGGCCCGGGTCGCCCTCTGCCCGAGCTCATCGAGGATCTGATCGCAGCGGCGGCTCCGGAGGAGCGCGAGCTGCTGCGCCAGGGCCTTATGGGGGTGGGATGGCGTGCGGAGGAGTCGGATCTCTTCGTCGACCGCTGGCGTTTGCGCTCTGCCCCTGCCGCCTTCCTCGTCGACGATTCATTTCCACGCTTGACCGCGGAGCGGCTATCTGCGGCGGGAGTCGATGTCGCGGCGATCCGCCAGGTCGCGTACGAGGTCGACGTGACTAACCGATCGTCGTCGTCCGAGTCTCCCGCGACTATCGCGAACCTGCTTTCGGAGATGCAGGCGGACGCCGACCGGAACGAACGATGACTGAAACCAACGGCACTCTCCACGACATCTACGCGGCAGCGTTCGACGGCATGAGGATCTCAGGTCCGTCGGTGCTTGCGCTTCGCGTCGAGTTCGAGGCGAAGCTGAGAAACGCCGATGCGTTGGCCACTCCGGCAGTCCTCGTTGACTACGTATCCCGCGCTCACATCGGGGACCGGCTGCTGAGCCGGCTGCGCTTGACGCTCGCCACGTGGGACGCGGACACTCTCGGCGACTGGACCGCAGAGAGCGCGCCGCGTACCCCCGAGCGGCGCGAGGTCATCTATCAACTTCTGGCTCTCGGTCATGAACTGATCGACTGCTTTGACCGCGCCATGCCCGTGGCCGTCGACGATGCAGTGGTCGTGAGTCGCGAGTTCAAGCCCTGGTACGGCCGCGTGATGGCGGAGCGAGATCCTTTCTACTGGCAGCATTACGCCGACCACCTCGCCGGCAAAGGATGGAACGAAGATGCCATCGCCGCTCTGGACCTCAACACGACCCGCGTCGTCGAAAGGTTGGCGGATCCCGAGCGCGAGGACGCGTACCAGGCGAAGGGTCTCGTAGTCGGTTACGTGCAAAGCGGCAAGACCGCCAACTTCACCGGCGTACTTGCGAAGGCAGCCGACGCCGGCTACCGGCTCCTCATCGTGCTTACGGGGACGACGGATCTGCTCCGCGGACAGACGCAGCGGCGCCTCGACAAGGAGCTCGTCGGTCGCGAGAATCTACTTCGGGGTATTGACGACGACGATGAGGACGGTCTCCTTACTGTCGATTATTACGGAGACCCGGATTGGGATGAGTTCGTCAGACATGGCGATCTTCCGTCAAAACTCGGGTTCCCCGACATCTTCCGGCTGACAACGCGCGCTGGCGACTACAAGAGTCTTAAGCAAGGGATTTCCTCCCTGGACTTCGATCGGATCGACCCAGCCAAGTCACTCAACGATCGAGTCAATCTCCACCGCGTCCCGGTTCGTCTGCTTGTCGTCAAGAAGAACAAGTCGGTGCTGACGAAGTTCGTCGGCGACCTGAAGCGCATCACGGCCAAGCTGGCGGACATCCCTGCCCTCATTATCGACGATGAGTCCGATCAGGCCTCGATCAACACGTCAAATCCGAAGAAGTGGCAGGAAGGACAGACGGAGCGGACGGCGATCAACAAGCTGATATCACAGTTCCTGTCACTGCTCCCGCGGGGTCAGTACATCGGCTACACAGCAACGCCGTTCGCGAACGTATTTGTCGACCCGAGCGACGCGGTCGACATCTTCCCACGCGACTTCATCCTGTCGTTGGACCGTCCACCCGGCTACATGGGCGCTCGCGAATTTCACGACTTGGACGAGCCCCCGGAGGACGAGCCTCGGACCATCGCGGAGTCGAACGAGGAAGCATTCGTGCGATCCGTCACCGACGACGAAGTTCATTTCGCCCTTCGCGACGCGGTTGACATGTTTGTACTAGCTGGTGCGGTGAAGCTGTTCAGGGAAGAGGAGCACGGCGACGTGGGACGGTTCCGCCACCACACGATGCTTGTGCACGAGTCGGTCCGGCAGGCGGAGCATCGGGAGCTCGCGGATCATGTCCGCGAGCTCTGGCGCACGGCTGGCTACCTCGGTTCCTCCGGGCATGGCCGGCTGCGTAAGCTCTTCAACGAAGATGTTCTCCCCGTCATGCGGGCGAGAGCAGACGGCGAGCCGACCCCGGAGTCGTACGAGGAGGTTCAGCGTCACGTCGGCGAGGTCATCCGGCGGATCGAGGGGTCGGCAAACGACCCGGTGCTGATAGTCAATGGCGACAAGGAGGCCGCGTCCGAGGACGTCGACTTCGAACGCCGCCGCGTGTGGCGGATCCTCGTCGGCGGCACCAAGCTCTCCCGAGGCTTTACGGTCGAGGGTCTTACGGTCTCCTACTACCGCCGGGTCACTAAGCAGGCCGACACCCTCATGCAGATGGGTCGATGGTTCGGCTATCGCGTGGGCTACAAGGACCTCGTACGACTGTACATCAAACGATCGGACACCGGAAACGATCCGAGCGATACGTACGACCTGTATCTAGCGTTCGAGGCGGCCTGTCGCTCGGAGGAGCTGTTCAGGACGGAGCTGGAACGGTACGCGAAGGTCGAGGATGGCGTTCCCGCTATTACTCCGGCTCAGGTGCCGCCACTCGTGGCGCAGCACATCGGGTGGCTGAAGCCCGCCGCCACGAACAAGGCGGATTCACGCGGTTGTCGCAACACCTCGACGTGAGGAGTTGCGATGGGCAGGCCGGCTGGGTGGATGACGGCGTTGACGGGCCGCTCGGCGATGAAGTCGCCGGGCAAGCCGTCGCATCGACTGGAGGTCGAGCGGTGGTTCTGGCGTGAGATCGCTAAGGGCCTCAGCACCGAGGAGGCCGCTGCCGCGGTCGGCGTGTCCTCGGCGGCTGGTGTCCGGTGGTTCCGCGAGCGTGGCGGGATGGCGACACTCCTGCGCGACCCGGCCTCCTGCCGGTACTTGTGCTTTGCCGAGCGCGAGGAGATCGCCCTGCTGCGCGCCGAGGGCAAGGGCGTGCGGGAGATCGCGCGCGAGATCGATCGGTCGCCGTCGACGATCTCGCGCGAGCTGCGCCGCAACGCGGCCACGCGTGGCGGCAAGCTCGAGTACCGAGCCTCGGTGGCCCAATGGAAGGCCGAGCTGGTGGCGCGCCGGCCCAAGAAGGCCAAGCTCGCCGCCGACGAGCGCTTGCGCGACTACGTCCAAGACCGCCTCGCCGGCAAGGTCCGGCGGCCCGACGGGACCGAGATGGCGGGTCCGGCGATCAAGGCGTGGAAGGGCCGCAACAAGCCGCATCGTCAGGACCGACGGTGGGCGACGGCGTGGAGCCCGGAGCAGATCTCGGCCCGGTTGCGCATCGAGTTCCCCGATGATCCGTCGATGCGGATCTCCCACGAGGCGATCTACCAGTCGCTGTTCGTGCAGGGCCGCGGCGCGCTGGCCCGCGAGCTGACCGCGTGCCTGCGCACCGGCCGGGCGCTGCGCGTCCCCCGGGCCCGCGTCGGCGCGCGCAGCAAGGGCTTCATCAGCGAGGAGGTGATGATCAGCCAGCGGCCCGCCGAGGCCACCGATCGCGCCGTCCCCGGGCACTGGGAGGGCGACCTGATCATCGGGACCGGCCGGTCGGCGATCGGCACCCTGGTCGAGCGCTCCAGCCGCTTCACCATGCTGCTGCACCTGCCACCGCTACCCGGCCGCGACGGCCCGCGCGTCAAGAACGGGCCGGCCGTCACCGGCGCCGGCGCCGAGGCCGTGCGCGACGCGATCGCCGCCCAGCTCGGCGGACTGCCCGAGCACCTGCGCCGCTCGCTGACCTGGGACCAAGGCGCCGAACTGGCCCAGCACGCCCGGCTGAAGATCGACCTCGGCCTGCAGGTCTACTTCTGCGACCCGCAGAGCCCCTGGCAGCGCGGCACCAACGAGAACACCAACGGACTGCTGCGCCAGTACTTCCCCAAGGGCACCGACCTCGCGCGTCACCGCCCCGACGACCTGGCCGCCGTCGCCGACGCGCTCAACAGCCGCCCACGCAAGACGCTCGGATGGCGCACCCCCGCGGAAGTGCTCGACGAGTCCCTGGCCGCGGCGGCCTGACGCACTCCAACAACACGAAGCTTCAACAGCACCGCTGGTCCCCGCAGCGACGCGCGCGCGACTATCGCCGCTGCGGCCTCGCCCTACGGGCTCGACCTCCGCGACGACAGCCGCGCGACGAACCACACCACTTCCTCGGCGCGGGGTTTCACTCGCTACCGTCCGCTCACCGATAACCCGGTGTTGCGACGACCCCTTGAGTCCGGGCAAGATGTACAACGCACGTTTGGTGGAGCGCCGGTCGCCAGGCGAGCGTCTAGAGCCGGTCGGATACGCCAACAAGCCGACGGACGTCGCGCACAACACGTTGACGCTTTCCCCTCTTGTCGTTATCGCGACCGAGCAGGGCGGCCTGGCGCACGCCACGAATTCTGGGAAGCGGGTCTATCCGGCCCGTTACGGAGTGGTGGACCACGCCGAACTGGTAGCAATGCTCGAGAAGCTTCGGTGGGTTCCCGACGATCACTTCGCAGCCGACTTGACGTGGCTCAGGCGGCTAACCGAGAAGCAGATATTGGACTGGGTCGTGATCCTGCCTCAGCACACCGGAGCTGGTCCACGAGCGAACTTGCTCGACCTCGGCGAGCTCAGCGTCTTTCGGCGTCAGCGGCGCCGAGATCCACTGTTCGGGGCGATCAGCGACCCGAAGCATCGCTCGGCGGCGGATCGCATCGCTGGCATTGGTGTGCCGCTCGACGACCCGCTCACACAGGAGCTGCACCGCCCAAAGCGCGGTGCGCTCTTGTTGTACCCCGTGGTCGAGATACCGGATGGCACAGATGTGCCGGCCGACCTTGGTGCTGAGGACGTCGTCCTCGCGCTCGTCTTCTTCGCCCCGCTATCGACCGGATCGTCTGACGGCACGCTCGTCCGTTTCGTAGTCCACGACAAGGGCAAGTCGGATGTGCCGATCATCGACGCGACGCCGTAGACGGGTAGCGCGCAGATGCGTCGGGCCAGTCGCTGATTTGCCTACGGAGTCCATGAGGCCCTTGAGACCCGCAAGAGCGGTGGTGGTCCGTTCGTGGGCATTGCTAGTAGCGCCGACAGGGGGTTCGTCCGCGGGTCGCGCCCGCGTGGCTACGCTCGGCGAGTCTTGACCAACCGGGGCGAAGGATCCGTAGCCTTCTCAGTCCGGCTGGATCTAAGCATCACGGCGACGGGCCCGAGCGGCGCGAACGGGGGCAGCACGGATGGGTCTAGCGATCGACTGACGCCATCGGCCGGCAGCGTCGAGTCCGCGTGCCGCCATCGTGCCTACTGACGCGGCGTTCCTGGGCCGCTTTCGGGCCGCGTCGCTCAGAGCCACAGGTCTGCTGCGTCCGAAAAGTCCTGTAAATCGCCAGTATGACCTCACGGCTGATTCCCGCAAATAGCGGAAAAGGCCTGGATGGTAAGGAAGGGGTCGCCGGTTCGAGTCCGGCAGAGGGCTTAGCAGATTTGCAGGGGTTTTCGTACCTCGTGCCTCATCGACTCAGACGATCGAGGAACACCAGAGGAACACAGTCGCCCTCAGCCGGGTGAGGGGTAGTCCGTCACCCGCTCGCGCGTCGTCCGCAGCGGTTGCCGAGTCTCCGGTCCACGTCGCTCTCGTCGTCGAGGCGAAAGCAACAGCACGAGGACGCGGCCACGGCGCGGTCGCCGAAGTGTCGAGTCGCATGGAAGGCAGCACTAACGAGCTCACTGCGGCTTTCTGCGGATGCAGGAGCGGCACGGCCTCCGGTCGGGCGTCGGCGGGCACCTGCTCGTC
>CAVUFC010000021.1:0-507109 GCA_963740605.1 uncultured Solirubrobacteraceae bacterium
GAGGGCTCTTAGGAACCCGCTGGAAACGGCGGGTTTCGTCGTGAAGACGTCCGTCCGTTCGTGGGCCACATGGGCCGCTGTGGAAGCGTTTTGGAAGCAGTTGGCGTCGCGGGCGCCTGTTGCCGTCCGCTGCGGACTGGCGGCGATGCGATAGACCCACGCGGTCATCCGGTCGGCGTGGTCCAGGTCGGCGCTGTGACGATGGATCCGCAGCATCACCTGCTGGGCGATGTCCTCCGCGTCCTCGCGACTCCCCACGCGCCGTGCGACGAAAGTCAGGACACGCTCGTGCACCTCACGGCGCGTGAGCTCTGCGGCGGTCGTGGCCGGTGCCGGCGGTCTCATCGACATCCCGATCCTCGCACCCCCGCTGTCGTCCGGCAACGCACGACTCGCCGTTCCGTGTTCCGGCATCCTGACGCGGCCTCCTCGGCACTCGACTCCTGGGCTCACGGTCGGTTCACGCGTCGCGACTGCGCGTCCACGCGACGAGCGAGTGGATGAGGCGACTGTTCCGGTCGTCCTCCGGATGCCATTGGACACCGAGGGCGAACCCTCTGGAGGGGTCCTCGATCGCCTCGATCAGGCCGTCCTCCGCGCGTCCGATCACGCGGAAGTTGGGCGCGACCACGTCGACGGCCTGATGGTGATGCGAGTCGACCTCAGGCCGCCGTTCGCCGGTCGCCCGCGCGGCCAGCGAGCCAGGGGTCAAGTGCACGGGATGACGCGCGTACTCGCCCTCCCGGCGGCGATGCGTTTGGCCGGCGCGACCGTCCAGATGTTGCTGCAGGGTGCCGCCGAAGGCGACGTTCATCAGCTGCATCCCGCGGCAGGTCGCGAGAACGGGCAGATCGCGCGCGAACACCGCGCGGACGAGCGCAACCTCGAAGCGGTCGCGGCTGCGATCGACGGGCCCTGTCTCTGGCTGCGCCTGGGCGCCGTAGGTGTGGGGGTCGACGTCGCAGCCGCCGGTGACGATGAGCGCATCGATCGAGCTGAGGACGAGCTCCGGCCGTTCGCTCACGCTCCCGACGGCGGGGAGCACGATCGCGCCCGCGCCGGCGCGCTCGACCGCCGACACGTAGCCGCCGGCGACGAGCACGGCCGGCCCCGACCAGGGTCCCCATCGGGCCTCGACGTATCCGGCCGTCAGGCCGATCATTGGCACGGCGCGTCGCATCGGTAGCTGCCGGTCAGCCCCGGTCGTGGTCGCGGCGACGGGGCTCGAGGGTGGCCGGCCGGCGATCGCCTGCGACCGCGGTCACACCAACCGCTGGACGCGCGGCCCGGCTGCGACCGGCGACCTCAACGGGGGGAGCGGTCTGGACGGCGACCTGCGGCACCGGGGGCGCCTTCAGCAGCGAACCCGTATACACCCCGGCGAGCGTCCGCACCAGCACAACGGCCCAGACCGCGACCAGCGGGAGCCACAGGGCGAAGGCAAAGCCCGTCAGGTACCCGGCGTCGTAGGCGTCACCGAGCACGAACGTGGCCACCGTGTATGCGCCCAGTGGGAAGGTGAATGCCCACCAGCTCATCGCGAACGGGAACGGCTTGCGCAGATAGCGGGCGGTCAGGGCGATCGCCGTCGCCAGCCACCACAGGCCGAAGCCCCACAAGGCCAAGGCGGCGAGGCGCAGGACGACTTCGGCCTCAGCCGCCGACTGCCCGAACAGCGGCGTCGCGGTCGTTGCCAGCCGCGCGAGCGCGAGGCTGCCGACGCCGATCGGCCCGAGGCCGATCCACAGCGTCGGGGCGAGGTGGGCCTCCGGCAGCGAGTGCTGGATGAGGCGCCCGATCAGCAAGGCTCCCAGGGCGAGGAAGAGCAGCAGGCCGATGCCGAAGAAGCTGAACGCGACGAGGGCGACGAACTGCGACATCTCGTGCGAGCTCCACGTGCTGATCGGCGGGGCGGCTGCGGCCGGGACGACGATGTTGGCGACGGGAGGGATGAACCAGCCGCCGTTGATCTGCTCGAATGCGATCGAGCCGGTGAACCAGCGATACGGCACGACTATGCCGAACACGAATGCCAGTGCCGTCCCCGTGATCCACAGCACCTGCGCGACCGACGTGGCCGTATCCGCGTTCATGTGGTCGGAGCCGATCGCCACGAAGTCCACGCCGAGGACGAGGAGCGCGATCGGGAACGTGGAGTAGAACGGGCCGCGGGTCGGGTGGCCGGTGTCGGCCCACGCGGCATGTTCGACTCCGGGCTCGCCATGTACACGACCAAGAGCGCGCTGAAGAAGGTCGGCCTGGAGGCGCCGACCCTCGACGCGCCGTGGACCGCCGATGAATTCACATCGGCCCTTGAGAAGTTCACGTCCGCCGGATACAGCAAGCCGCTGGACGTCAAGAAGAACTACGGCCAGACCGAGTTTTACGCCTATGGCTTCGCGCCGATCATGTGGTCCGGCGGCGGCGATCTCCTCAACAACGACTTCTCGAGCGCCGACGGTGTGCTGAACAGCGATGGTGCGGTTCAGGCGCTGGCCACGTTCCAGTCGTGGTTCAAGTCAGGCTTCGTGGGTGACAACACGGACGACACCGACTTCCTGTCCGGCAAGTCGGCCGTGAGCTGGGTCGGCCACTGGATGTACGGGCCTTACAAGGAGAAGTTCGGTGACGATCTCGTCGTCGTGCCGCTGCCGGACTTCGGCCAGGGCGCGAAGACCGGACAGGGCGGCTGGCAGTGGGCCGTGGGCAGCGGCGCGAGCGATCCGGACGCGGCGTGGAAATGGATCGAGTTCACGCTCCAGCCCGAGCAGCAGAAGGTCATCGCCGAGGCCTCGGGCGCGATCCCGGCCCGCACGTCCGTCGCCAAGGCGGATCCGCGGTTCAAGACCGGCGGCGACCTCGAGCTCTACGTCAAGCAGCTCGAGGGCGGCACCTCGGAGCCGCGGCCGACGACGCCGGCCTACAACACGGTGTCGGACGCCTTCAACCAGGCGATCCAGGACATCATCGACGGCGCCGACGTCAAGGAGTCGCTCGACAAGGCGGTCGAGGTCATCGACCAGGACATCGAAGACAACGACGGATATCCGAACCCCGAGGGGTGACTGACCGGTGTCCGGGCGTGAGATCAACGTGCCCGTCCCCGCTGCGCGACTGGGTCGCGCGCAGGGGCGGGCACGGCTCGGCGACGCCGCCTGGGGGTATCTGTTCTCGCTTCCGGGCGTGGCGCTCCTGCTCGCGTTCCTCGTCCTGCCCTTCGCCCTGGCGATCTACCTGTCGTTGACGAGCCAGCGGCTCGCCTCTCCGCTGCCGGTCGAGTTCGTCGGTCTGCGCAACTACACGCGCGTCCTCGGCGACGCGGACCTCTGGCAGGCCTTCCGCAACAACCTTGTGTTCGCCGCGCTCGTCGTGCCGATCCAGACCGCGCTGGCGCTGTGGATGGCGATCCTCGTCAACAAGGCGATCCGCGGCGTCAAGGTCGTCCGCGCGATCCTGTTCCTGCCCGTGGTGACCGTCCTCGCCGTGGCCGCCACGATCTGGCTGCTGCTCTACGACCCGGCGTCCGGGCTGGCCAACGGGTTCCTGCGGCTTGTGACGTTCGGCGCGGTGGAGTCGGACTGGCTGCAGAGCACTCAGATGGCGCTTCCCGCGATCATGATCATGTCGATCTGGCAGGGCGCGGGATTTCAGATGGTGATCCTGCTCGCCGGTCTGCAGGACATCCCCGGCGAGCTCTACGAGGCTGCCTCGATCGACGGTGCGAGCCGGCGCAAGCAGTTCCTCTACATCACGCTCCCCCAGCTCCGCAACACGCTGATCTTCGTCGTGACCGTCACGACGATCCTCGCCTTCCGGCTGTTCGATCAGGTGTATGTCATGACCCGCGGCGGACCACTAGGGTCCACGAACACGATGATGCTCGAGCTCGTGAACGTGGGTTACGAGCGCAAGCAGATCGCTCGCGCATCTGCGCTCGCCGTCATCTTCTTCGTGGTCGTATTGCTGCTGACCCTCGTGCAGCGGAGGCTCATCAAGGAGGACCGGGACCTGTGAGCACGCACGCCGAGGCGCCGCTCGTGCACAGGGAGCGCAAGCTGCGTGACCGGCGCTGGCCGACGTACGTCGTGCTGGTCGTTCTCAGCCTGTTCTTCGCGCCGCTGGCCGTGATGTTCGTGGGCGCTTTCAAGCCCGATGCGTCCGTGCTGGGTTCGTGCGGGTCGTGCTGCCGCTGTCGCTGCCGGCTTTCGCGACCGTCGGCATCCTGCGCTTCCTGCAGATCTGGGGCGAACTCCTGTGGCCCGTGCTCGTGACCACCGACGAAAGCGTGCGACCGCTGCCGCTCGGCATGTCGGTGTTCCGCACGCAGCCGCCGATCATCTGGGGGACATCATGGCCTACGCCACGCTGACCACCCTGCCGCTGCTCGCGCTCTTCGTCTTCCTGCAGCGCGGGTTCATCCAGAGCGTCGCGCGCTCGGGTCTCAAGGGCTGATGCTGCGGCTCGCGGACACGTGGGTGTGGGACTTCTGGCTGGCCAGGCGCGGGCCGGACCACCACGTGTTCTACCTCCAGGCTCCGCGGTCGCTCGGCGATCCCGAGCTTCGGCACCGGAACGCCACCGTCGGGCACGCCGTCTCGCGGAACCTGCGCGACTGGACGGTGCTGCCGGATGCGCTGAGCCCGGGCCCGAAGGACGCCTGGGACGACCGGGCGACGTGGACCGGGAGTGTGATCGAGCATCAGGGCAGGTGGTGGTGCTTCTACACCGGCACGCGGCTCGAGGAGGGCGGCCTGATACAGCGAGTGGGAGCCGCCGTGTCGGACGACCTCGTGCGGTGGCGCAAGCATCCGGCGAATCCGCTGATCGAGATCGACCCCGCGCGCTACGAGTCTCTCGACACGCAGGTGTGGTTCGAGGAGACGTGGCGCGATCCGTGGGTCATGCGACTGGACGGCGGCTTCCACGCATTCATCACGGCTCGCACCCTGGCCGGGTCCGCCGACGCGCGGGGGGTGATCGCCCACGCCTGCTCGCCCGATCTCGAGCACTGGGAGGTGCGCGACCCGATCCGGCTGGAGCCGGACTTTCAGTACGGACACCTCGAGGTGCCCCAGATCGTCGAGCTCCGCGGTCGCTGGTATCTGCTGTTCTGCGCCTCAGCGGAGATGCACAGCGCCGCGTGGCGTGACCGCACCGGACGCGAGCCGCGCACCGGCACCTACTACGGCGTCGCGGCGGCGCCGACTGATCGTTATCGCCTCGTCGACTCAGGGCCGCTGGGCCCCCTCGACGGGTCCACATGCTTCGCGGGGCGCATCGTGCAGACGGAGCGAGGCCCGCAGTACCTCGCATGGCGAGAACGCGACGCCAGCGGCGCGTTCGTCGGCGAGCTCATCGATCCGCTGCCCGTCGAGGTCGCGCCCGACGGACGACTGAAGCTTGGCAACGAGGTGAAGGCATGAGCCAGGTCGCGCTACGAGATGTCAACAAGGTGTACCCGGGCGGCCACCACGCGGTCTCCGACCTCTCACTGGATATCGACGAGGGCGAGTTCCGCGTGCTCGTCGGCCCATCCGGCTGCGGGAAGTCGACGGCGCTGCGCATGGTCGCGGGGTTGGAGACGATCACGACCGGCCGTTGGAGATCGGCCACCGGGTGGTCAACGACGTGCACCCTGCCGATCGCGACATGGCCATGGTCTTCCAGAACTATGCGCTGTATCCACACATGACGGTTCGGCAGAACATCTCGTTCGCGCTGCGCCTGGGCAAGCTGCCGAAGGAGGATGTGGCAGCGCGCGTCGCCGAGGCGGCACGGATCCTCGAGCTCACCGAGCTGCTCGACCGCAAGCCGCGCCAGCTCTCAGGCGGTCAGCGACAGCGCGTCGCCATGGGCCGCGCGATCGTGCGCCGCCCGGCCGCGTTCCCTATGGACGAGCCGCTCTCCAACCTGGACGCGAAGCTCCGCGTCCAGATGCGCGCCGAGATCGCGCGCATCCAGCGCGAGTTGAAGGTGACGACGATCTACGTCACCCACGACCAGGTCGAGGCGATGACGATGGGCCATCGCGTCGCGGTCATGAAGAGTGGGGTGCTCCAGCAGATCGACTCGCCGCAACGCCTCTACGACCACCCGGACAACCTGTTCGTTGCCGCGTTCATCGGCTCGCCGGCGATGAACCTCCTCGTGGCGCGGCTCGAGGACCGGTCTGGCGCGCTGCGCCTGCAGATCGGCCGCCAGAACGTCGAGCTCCCCGCTGCGATCGTCAGCGAACGGCCGGCGCTACGCCGCCACGCCTGAAGCGAGCTCGTGCTCGGCGTTCGCCCGGAGGACCTACGAGACGTCTCCGCGGAGCCCGAGCACCCGCCCCGGGAGCGGCTCACCGCGAACGTTGACCTCACCGAGGCGCTCGGGTCCGACGTCATGGTCCACCTGCGCGTCGAGGGTGAGAACGCACGCACTAAGGACCTCGAAGCCCTCGCAGATGACGCGGGAACCGGCGGGCACGCCAACGGCGCGCTCGTGCTCGCGCGGTTCCCTCGCACCAGCCGCGTGCGGGAGGGAGAAACGATCGAGCTCGGCATCGACACGAGCCGCCTGCACCTCTTCGACCGCGACGGCGTGGCAGTGCGCGGGTGAGAGGTCCGATCCGTCCAGGGTGCGGGTTCGAATCCCGTCGCTCGCCCCTCGGCGGGGCTCGAGGGCCGAAGCCGTCAACCGAGGCGACGCTCCGACTACAGCGCTTCGGGCTGCGAGAGCACCGTCCTGACGCGGGCGGCCACGGCCTGTTCCGGCCGGTCGGTCTCGTCGGTGGTCTCGGTGTCTGCCGTGCGGCGGCACGACCGATCTCGTCGATCTCCGCGGCGGAACCGGCGGCGACGGCGATCCAGTTCCAACGACACGTGCCGCGAGCTGCTGCGGGCGCGCGGCTTGAGGCGCGGCATGGAAGCAGTGAGGAAGCGTTGGACCGCAACGCCGGGTAGCAGTGGTTCGCAGCGGCAGCGACGAAACGACCTGCTTGCAGGCATTTCACGGCGCCGGCAACAGGCGGCAGCACCCCGCGCGTTGATGGTAAGGAAGGGGTCGCCGGTTCGAGTCCGGCAGAGGGCTCTCAGAAACCCGCTGGAAACGGCGGGTTTCGTTGTTCAGACGCCGCTTCGTTGCGGGCCACGCGGGCCGCTACGGAAGCGTTTGGAAGCGGTGCTGGACGCGAACCTGCTGCCGTTCGTGCGTCGTGTCGTCACGAGCGTATGCGACTCGGCGGGTCGCTGAGCCGCGCCGAGTCGCTGCCGTGCGGGCGGTGCTACGCGACGATGAGCGCTCCGAGTGCGGACCACGGCAAGGGTGAGGGCGAAGGAGGCGGCTTCGGTCATCGTCGACGCGCGCCGGTTGAGGATGGCGATCTCGCCGACGATCCAGCTGGCGAGGATGGCTCCGGCCGCGCTGGCCCCGACGACGATCGCCAGGATGAGCTCGGCCGACAAGAAGACGTGAACGGGGTGCTGTTGAGGTACTCGAGAGGGAAGCGATCTCGCTCGCGCCCCGCCACGAGGGCGATTCCGCCGCCGATCGCCGTGAAGGCGACGAAGGCATGAGGCCGGCAACGCGCGCGTCACCGTCGTGTCCTCGCGATCGCGTCGGCGGCTCGGCCGCGTCTAAGGATGCGGTGGCCGTCGAGCGCGCCGCCGTTCCAGCGTCGGCGACCCCAGCCGAGCAGGCCAGAGGAGACGGCGACGGCTGCGGCCGCGGGCCGCAGGTCGACCCCCGAGGACGAGCAGCAGCGCCTCCGCGCCGAGCGCGAGCGCGACAGCGCCGAGCAGGCGCGGAACCGCATGGGTGATCGCGCGCGGGCGGGTCATGCCTCATCCCTGACCGACGGCGAACGCGTCATCCTCCAGCCAGCTCGCCCACACCAGTGCCGCGAGGATCGCGAGATCGATGGCAACCCCGAGCACCATCTTGGAGTCCCAGAACAGGACGATCGTGACCAGCGAGGCGCACGCCGCCGCGATCGCGAGCGGCCGCCAGACGCCGAGTCCGGCGAACACGGCCAACCCCGCCAGCACGAAGCCGATGAGCGCGATCGTCGCGAGCGCGGTGCCGAGGCCGCCGGCGTCGCCGAGGAGCCAGGAACTGGCCGAGTCTCGCGACCCCCATGCGCGTGTGATGTCGACATGCGCGACACCGTGAATGATCAACAGCGCGCCGACGACGATCCGCGGAAGGACCTGCTACGTGCTCAATGGCCTCTCGGGTGCGGGCGATCGGTGGTCGGGACGAGCCGCACGAGCGGGATCGGCCGGTCTGTCCGTCGTAGGTAGCGGGCGTAGTCGGGTGCCTGCTCGAGGACGTGCGGCCAGCAGGCGCGCGCCTCATGCGCAGGAAGGTCGTGGGCGTACACGGCGAGCGTGCGGCGGTCGACTTCGACGGTGGCGGTCGGCTGCGCGTGGAGGTTGAGGTACCAGCTCGGCGGCGCGTCGAGGCCGCTGTTGGCGGCGACGACCACCAGCGTGTCGCCGTCGGGGAAGTACTGCAGCGGCACGCTGCGCGGCCGTCCCGTCCTGCGGCCGCGGGTGGTGAGGACCAGCGCCCGTCGGCGCCACAGCCGCGCGACGCGTCCTCGGGTCCTGCGCAGCAGCCACGCTGCCGGTCGCACGGTGCGGCGGTCGAGCTCGTGCTCGATCCGCGCTCGCCGGCGTTCGCCGCGCTGCGTCATGGCCGCAGCCGGAACGGTGGGTAGTGGTCGGTGACGAGGATGTAGGCGTAGGCGATGACGCGGTTGTGCCAGCGGATGACGCCCTCGAGGTAGTCGAAGATCCCGCGCGGGTAGCGGCCGGTGAACAGGATCGCGAACCAGGCGGCGATCACCGCGAAGAACGCTCCGAGGTAGAGGAAGAACAGCACGATGTAGTGCGGGATCGCCAGCAGCCACTTGACCAGGGGCAGCCAGCGGTTGAGCTCGTGCGCGGCGTCCGGGTACTCGAAGTCGAGATGGACGGACTGCTCGGCGTCGGTCGACGGGTAGCGGTCGTCCATCAGCGCGACGTAGATGCCGACGCGGTTGGTGAAGCGCAGCAGCTCGCGGTTCCAGTCAAACCACCAGCGCGGGTACTTCTCGCGGAACAGGAGCATCAGCAGCGTCGGCAGGAACAGCAGCCCGGTGCCGCCGATCGCGATCGTGGTGGTCTCGGTGGTGCCGGTGTCCCACTGGCCGGTGTAGCCGCCGATCGCGCCGAGCACGATGGCGATCGGGATCACGGCGAAGATGCGGAACGCCGTGCTGACGCGGTTCAGGGCGCGGTCGGGGTAGTCGACCGAGAACGCGACGGGATAGCCGTCGTTCATGGCATCTTCCTCTCTGGTCGGTTACGCATAGCGGAGGGCCTCTCCGGGCTTGAAGCGAACCGCGCGGCGCAGCGGCGCGAGCATGACCACCACGGCGAGCAGCACCGTGCCGACCAGCGCCAGAGCGATGTAGGCGACGGGGAACACGAACGCGAAGCTCAAGCCGACCGCCTCGCCGGCCGCCCAGACGATCGCCTGCGCGAACGCGTAGCCGAGCGGCACGCCGAGGAGCCAGCCGGCGAGCGCGAGCGCCAGGCCTTCGGTGGCGAAGATGCGGCGGACGTCGCGGGCGCGGGCGCCGACGCTGCGCAGCATGCCGATCTCGCGCGTGCGCTCGAGCACGGCCATCGTGATGGCGTTGACCAGCCCGACCATGCTGATCGCGACGATCATCAGGCCGAGCACAGTGATCATCGTCGTGAGGGCCGCGTTGGCGGCGACGGTCTGCTCTTTGACGTCGTAGGTGACGAGCGAGCCGACCTGGTTGCCATGGGCGGCGAGGCCGTCCTCGAGGCGGGTGGTGGTGCGGTCGATGAGCCCGTGGTCACGAGAGGCCGTCGCGATCCAGTAGCTGTTGACGAGCCCAGGAGCGCCGAGCGCGTGCTGCAGGGTGCTCAGGGGGGTGAAGACGGCCTCGCCGTTGCCCTCCTGGAAGCCGGTGATGCCGATCACGCGCAGCGTCACGTCTCCGTTGCCGGTGCTCACACGCACGCGGTCGCCGACCTTCGCGCCCGTCGTCTTGGCGATCGTCGGGCCGAGCACGGCGACACTGGCGCCGCGCGCGGCCTCGGCGTCGCGATACCAGCGCCCGTCGGTCATGTGCGTGTCGATCAGCGGCTCGGCCGGGAGGCCGAAGGCCTGCACGTCGTGGCCCTCCAGCCGGACCCGGTTGTGCAGCCAGGCCTGCGCCCGGCCGGCGCCGTCGTCCGAACGGATCAGCGCGTCAGCTTCCGCGCCGAACGGCTCGCTGGCGACCGACTGGATCCAGATGTCGAAGTGGTAGTCGTCGAAGTGGGCGCGCGTGGTCTTGGCGACACCGGCGCCGAGCGAGAGCATCGCCAGCAACGTGGCTACGGCGAGCGCGATCTGCAGGATCGTGGCGAGGCTGCGGCGCTTGCGCCGGCCGAGCCCGCGCAGCCCGATCTGGGCGCTGCGCGGCGCTCGGACCCGGCGCAGCAACAGATCCAGGCGTCCCTGTCCGCCGACTGCCGAGCCGCTGGCGCTCAGCGCCTCGTTGAGCGGCAGTCGCGCCGCGCGCCGGACCGCGGGCAGCGCCGCCAGCGGCGGTGCCGCGATCCCCAGCGCCACGCTCACCAGCACGACCGGCACCGCGACGGCGAAGCCGGCGTCGGCGCCCAGCAGCGAGGCGAAGAACCCGGCGAGCACGTTGGCGAGCAAGATCCCCAGGACGGCACCGATCACGGCGCCGAGGACACCGAGCAGCAGGGCGGTGCGCAGGTAGATGCGCCGGATGTCGCGGCGGCGGGCGCCGATCGCCTTCATCGCGGCGATCTCGCCGGTCTGCTCGCCGATCAGCGTGGTCATCGTGTTGGAGACCAGCACGACCGCGGTCAGCAGCGCCAGCAGCGTGATCACGTTGAGCACGCTCGCGTAGCTCTCGACGCCGTCCTGGCCGGGGTAGGTGCCGGGCTGCTGGATGTGCGGCATGTCGTCGAAGCCGGTGAAGGCGGTCGTCGCGCGCAGCCGGTCACGGACGGCGGCGATGGTCTGCTCGGCGGCGGGGCGGCCGGCGTCGCGCAGGCGGAAGGCGAGCGAGGTGTAGCCCGGCGTGCCGCTCAGCCGGGCGACGGTCTGCGGCGTGGCGTAGAACGTGATCCAGTCGTTGCTCGGATCGTCCTCGCCGTCGGTCAGGTTGCGTGCCACGCCGGTGATCGGCAGCGTGCCCACGCTGCCGTCGGCGGCGAGCAGCCGCGCCGATGCGCCTGCGCCCGCGTCGAACCCCTTGGTGCGCGCGTTGTTGCGATCGGTCAGCAGCGCGCCCGGGCCGGGCGCGGCTCCGGAGTCCACGAACACGACATCCGCCTGCTGATGCGCGAAGTCCGCGACGCCGACGACGATCGCCCGCTCGCGCCGCTCGCCCACCCACACTCGGGTGACGAACAGGCTGCGGGGCTCGACCGCCGTGACGTTCGGCAACCGATCCAGGGCCGCCAGTTGCGGCGCGTCGAGCTCGAGCGGCGTCATCGAGACGGTCACGTCCGGGAGGCGGTTGGCGGCGGCCTCGCGGTCCATCGCGCGCTGCATCAGCGTGGGCACTGCCAGGATGCCCACGCTCGCGACCGCCAGCGCGAGGGTGAGCACGGTGAAGAACGTCCGCGCCTTGCGGCGCGTCAGGTCGGTGAGCGACTTGCGCAGCGTCGAGGACATGGCGCCCGCCTCACGCCGCGACGACGCCGTCGCGGATGGTCACGGTGCGATGTGCCCGGCTCGCCAGCTCCAGGTCGTGAGTGACGTAGAGGATCGTCGAACCCTCCCGGTTGAGTCGTTCGAGAAGATCGAACATCTCGGCCGCCGTGGCTGTGTCGAGGTTGCCGGTCGGCTCGTCGCCGATCAGCAGCGGCGGATCGGCCGCCAGCGCGCGGGCGATGGCCACCCTCTGCTGCTGGCCGCCCGACAGCTCGGCCGGCAGATGGTCGGCCTTGTCCGTGAGCCCGACGAGCTCGAGGTTGTGCCGCGCCAGCCCTGCGCGTGATCGCCTCGCCACGCGGCGGGAGAAGTCCAGCGGCAGCATCGCGTTCTCCAGTGCGGTCAGCGTTGGCAGCAGCTGGAAGAACTGGAACACCACGCCCACGCGGCGGCCGCGCCAGATCGCCAGCTCCTCCTCGCTCATCGCGTCGATCCGGCGGCCATCGACCGTCACGCTTCCAGAGGTCGGGCGGTCGATGCCCGTGATCATGTTCATGATCGTCGACTTGCCGCTGCCCGACGGTCCGACGATCGCGACCATCTCGCCACTGTCGATCGCCAGGTCGATGCCACGCAGCGCGCGGTAGGAAACCTTCCCGGTCCGGTAGACCTTCTCGACGCCGGCCAGCTCGATCAACGGCGTGCCGACGGGATTCTTGAGCGGCTCGCGCCCGAGCGCAAGCTCTGTCATGCGTCTTCACCACCTTGCGTGAGCGATGCCCGACGCGGTTGTGCGCGCAGAGCGTGATGATCACGTAGTGCGAATGATTCTCGGGCACGGCGGCGCGGCACGCATCCGGCCCAACCGCCGATTCGCCGTCACGACGAACTACTGACCGCTCGAGTCCAGCCGCGCGATCACGGCAGCCAACCGCTCGCGCTCGGGCCGGAGCGCGGCCACCGCGGCCGCCAGCCGGCGTTCACCCTGCTCGGTCAGCCGCAGATGGCGAACCCGGGCGTCGCGGGGGGAGACCTCGCGCCGGACGAGCCCGGCGTCCTCGGCGCGGCGCACGAGCTGCGTCGTGCTGCTCAGCGCGAGGTTCAGGACCGCCGCGAGCTCGCCGACGGACGCCTGATCGCCAACCCTGATCGCCAGCAGTAGCTCGTAGCGCTCGGGCGTCAGCCCGTGCGTGCGCAACACGCGCTCGCTCGCGTGCAGGAAGCCGCGCAGGCCCGCGCGCAGCTGCGCCGCCGCTCGGTACTCATCGTGCGCGATCGGGCCGTCCAACGACGTGATCATGCATCACGTGACGGCCGACGCCGCTCGAGGTCGATCTCCGTAGTGGCCGCCGAGCGAATCGCCGCCGCCGCGCCTTGACGGTCGGATCGTAGGTTGCGGGCATCTGACCATCTCCCGAGAGGAGGACCATGTCCATCGATACCGACCAGCGCCTGAACGGCTGGGACCTCCAGGCCCTGCAAGACGCGATCGCCACGACCGAGGCCAACCCGGAGGCCGGCCGGCTGGTGTGGCGCGGACGCGTGAACCGGGACGCCCACTTCGGCATCGACGCGCACGCTGAGGCGATCGAGCGGCTCGGCGGGACGATCCCGCGCCGGTTCACGCTGCGCGGCGACCATCCGCCGGAGCTGCTCGGCGAGAACACCGGCCCGACCGCCGTCGAGACGCTGCTCGCTACACGCGACGGCCAATGGCGTCCCGGCTGCACGCGCTCGACGGCGCCCACGACGGCCCCCAGGTCCGGGCCGTCAGCTGCGTCCGACGGCGAACATCGGCATCGGTCCAGGTGGGCGGGCCGCCGCGGAGCTTGGCGAGCAGAGGGACTCGCCGTGAGGCGACAGCCAACGCGCCCGTTATGCGTCTTAAATGAGGTCTGCGGGCCGTTCGAAGAGGTCAAGCACTCCCGTGCGCTCGAGCAGCTCCCGAGTCTGTCCGGCGGCGCCGCGAATTCGAAGCGCCGCGCCTCGCCGCCGTGCCTGTGTCCGCGCCTCGAGCAGGAGGGCAAGGCCGGTCGAGTCGGTGAACGTCAGGCCGTTGAGGTCGATCACAACCGGCCGGTCGTCGAGGTCCCGCAAACGCGTGCGTACCGGCTCTGCGGTCGCAAACTCCAGTTCGCCTTCGAGGTACACCACACACTCCGCCTCCTGCGAAGTGACGGTGACGATGTGCAGCGCTTCACTATGCGTCGATGACATCGCGCCTGGCCTCCTTTCGAGCGTGGTTGCACTACTCAACCCCGCCGCCACGCGAACCGCTCGCCGGCCCGTTCGCCGACTGACATCGAGCGCGCGATTCGGTCGTCGCCGGCCTGGCCGATGCCCGCGCGGGTCGTCCACATCGGCCCGTCGCGGCGTACCCTTGGCAGGCGCATGGCTGAGTCACAGCACATGAAGGTCTGCATCGTCGGCGCGTCCGGGAAGCTCGGCAGGTACATGGTCCGGCACGCGCTGGACCGAGGCTACGAGGTGGTGGGGGTCTGCCGCGAGCAGAGCGTGGGCAAGCTGGGCGAGTTCGAGGGTCGGATCTCCGTCATGCCGGGCGCGACGGACGACTCCGCCGTGATCCGTCGCGCGGTCGCGGGGTTCGACGGCGTGCTGGTCGTGCTCGTCCCGCGGGGCGTCCACGGCTACGCGTCGGGAACGGCCCAAGCGGTGCTCGACCATGCGGAGCCGGGGGCGCGCCTGGTGTTCTCCTGCGGCTGGCACATCACGCGGGACGGACAGGACGTGTATTCACGGAAGCTGCGCTGGTTCGTGAAGGTCTTCGGCCCACTGGCGCGGCTCGTTCGCTTCGCCGACCTTGATGACCAGGTGGAGGCCTGCCGGCGCGTGTTCGACAGCGATGCTCGCTGGACCGTCGTGCGTGGCAGCGACCTCGAGGAGGGTGAGAGCGAGGGCCTGCCGGTCTGGAGTCGGCACGTCGGCGACCCCATCCTTGCCAGCAACCGCACGCGGCGCATCGACTTCGCGCTGTTCATGGTCGAAGCGCTCCGAAGCGAAGAGCTCGTCCGTGAGGCTCCCGCGATCGTCGGCTGCCGGAGTCCCTCGGCGCTCGCTCAGGCCCCCGCCTGAGCGCTCCGTTGCCGTGGGGCTCGTTGATGCGCCCGAGTGCACCAGCCGGTCCGACCACTGCATCGATCCGGACCCGCAACGGGCGGCACCGTTCAGCCTGCCGTCAGCTTCACGAGGCCGCGGAGCGGTCGGCGGGCGACGCGATAGGTGGCTCCGGCGCGTGCCTCGTGCCGCGCGACGAGGGTGGCGGCGGGCCCGATCTTGACCACGCCGATGGCGACCATCCAGACGCCGGCGTCCATGTAGGTCAGCCAGAAAGCGCTCAGGTAGCTCAGGCCGAGAGTCAAGGCTGTGAAGGCGGCCGTCTCACCGAGCAGCCCGGCGAGCAGGCTACGGCGCGGGCGCGCCGCGCGGTGCGCCGTAGCCTCGGCGAGCGGCCTGGCGGTGAACCAGGCGCCGGGCCGGCAGAACGGCGCGCGGTGGCGGACGGCCATGAAGACGCCCGTGCCGGCGAACGTGATGGCGCCGCTGAACGCGGCGTCGATAGCGCCCTGATGTCCGTTCGCGAGGCCGAACACGTAGAGCCCCGCGCCGACGACGACGGCCAGCCAGCCGTCCCAGCGCATGTACTCGTGGAAGCTCATCGCCCAACCTCGCGGTCGGCCGGTCGCGAAGATACGGAGATGACGGCTTTGCCGCGGGCGCGGCCGGTCTCGACGTAGCGCACCGCCTCGGCCGTCTCGGCGAGGTCGTAGTGGCGGCCGATGACGGGAAGCAGCTTGCCGGTCGCCAGCAGGTCGCGCAGAGTCGCGAGGTCGTCAGCGTTTGGCGTCGAGAACAGCGGGCGCAGGCGCCGGCGGCCGGCGAACGGTGATCGCACGAGCTCCCGCGCGAAGCGGCCCATGCCGGTGAGCGAGCGGGCATTCGGTGTGCCGACGACGACGTAGGTTCCAGTCGCCGTGAGCGCTCGCACGGCCGTGGACAGCGGCCGGTTGCCGACCGCGTCCAGGATGAGGTCGTACCGAGCTGGGTCGCGGGTGAAGTCTGCGCGCGTGTAGTCGATGACGCGGTCGGCGCCGGTTGATCGGACCAGGTCGACGTTCCCGCTGCTGGTGACGCCGGTCACGTGCCCGCCGAGCGCCTTGGCGATCTGCACGGCGAAGGTCCCCACGCCACCGGACGCGCCGACGACGAGCACCTGGTGGCCGGGCCCGATCCGCCCGCCGCGCCGCAGGCCTTGCAGGGCGGCGAGCGCGGCGGTCGGCACGGCGGCGGCCTGCTCGAAGGTCAGGTTCGCGGGCTTGACCGCGAGCTGGGTCGCGGGCACCGCCGTGTATTCCGCGAAGGTCCCGTCGCCCCAGCCGAACACGTCGTCGCCCGGCCGCAGGCCGGCGACGCGGTCGCCGGCGGCTTCGACCCTCCCGGCGAGGTCCATGCCCGGCACGGGCTGCTTCGGCTTGCGCAGGCCGTAGCCCATGAGGCGGCCGATGTACGGCACGCCGCGCAGACGGTGGCTGTCGCCGGGGTTGACGGCGGCGGCGTGGACCCGGACCAGCACCTCCTCCGCGCTGATCCGGGGGCGGTCGATGGCCTCGAGCTCGAGGACGTCGGGCGATCCGAAGCTGTGCTGCGTGACGGCGCGCATCACGCCACCGCTCCGGCCGGGTGGGCCACGGCGCGCTCCCGGCGGCGCAGGCCGGTGCGGCTGAGCAGCAGCCACAGGGCCAGCCAGAGCTCGGCGATCACCGCCGGGGCGAGCACGATCGCGGAGGCCGACCCGTCGTAGCCGGGGATCAGGAAGAAGGAGAAGCTGTCGGCCAGGTAGCCGAGGCCGGCGATGCCGAGCAGGACGCCGAGGCTCTTCGGGAAGCGGTTGGACCGGTACGCGAGGTAGCCGATGATGCCTGTGCTGACGCCGAAGAAGGTCAGGCCGAGCAGGTAGCCGTACTTGTGAGCGTCGAGGAAGGTGAGCGCCAGGGATTCCGACCCGCCGTCGCGCAGGATCAGCAGGGCGGTGAACATGTTGAGCAGGTTGAGGGCGATGATCGCGGTCTGCGTGAGGCGGAAGGCGGCCGCGAGCATCGAGAGGGTACGGCTGACAGGCCTGAAGATCCGATAGAGGAGGATCGCCAGCGCGACGTCGGCGAGGAAGACGATCAGGTCGGCGGCGAAGCCGGCGCGGAACAGCGTCTCGGAGGCGAGGATGTTGTCGGCTGTCGCCGCCGGGTCGCCGGGAACGATCAGCCGGGCGCGGACGAAGACCTCGGCGAACAGGCCGAAGGCGATGATCACCAGGTACAGGACGCCGGCGAGGCGTGGCGTGGTGAGGGGGTGCGTTGTCGTCATGCGGCGAAGATGACCGGGAGGCGTTGTGTTCCAGTCGAGTGCCTGTTGAGCACGAGCTGCGCGACAATCGCCGCATGCGGATTCGGCTCCTCGGGGGTGTTGCCGCGGTCGGCGATCGCGGCGAGCCGGTGGACGTGGGGCCGGCGAAATGCCAGGCGCTGCTGGCGGCGCTCGCGCTCTCGCCCGGCAAGGCCGTGCCGGTGTGGCGGCTCGTGGAGATGGTGTGGGGCCAGACGCCACCGCGGACGGCTGAGCGGACCTTGCAGTCGTACGTGACCCGCCTCCGCAAGGCCCTCGGCTCGGACGCGATCGTCCGCACCGGGCTCGCATACCGGCTCGACGTGCCGGCCGACGCGATCGACACCGCGCGCTTCGAGGGCCTGCTGGACGTGGGCGAGGTCGAGACGGCGCTGCGAGCGTGGACGGGGACGCCGCTGGCCGGCGTCGACGCTCCGGGCCTGACGGCGCCGGTGGATGCGCTGGTCGAGCGCTGGCTGGGGGCGGTGGAGCTGGACCTCGAGGCGCGTGTCGAGCGTGACCCGGCGGCCGTGATCGGCACGCTGACCGAGCTCACGGCGGCGCACCCGTTCCGCGAGGGGCTGTGGGCGCTGCTGATGACGGCGCTGTACCGCGTCGGACGCCAGGCCGACGCGCTCGCCGCGTATCGCACTGCCCGCGAGCGCCTCGTCGACGAGCGGAGATCGAGGGCGTCGCCCGCCTTGACGAGCTCTGGCCCAACCTGCGCGCCGCGTTCGAGCGGACCTGCAGCGCTCGCGACCGCGACCTTGCGCGGGCGCTCGTACGCCCGGTGGTCGGCGAGGTGCTGCTCCGCAGCCGCCAGGAGATCGGCGACTGGCTCGAGCGGCTTCTCGCCATCACGCCGCCCGACGACCAGGAGACCGTCGTGTTCGCGCTCGCGTGGGCGGCGCAGCGCTACGCGATCGCCCACGAACCTGACGCGTTCGAGCGGCTCAGCGCGCGCTACGCCGCGCCCGACCATCTCCTGCTTTGTCACGCGCGCGCGTCCGTCCACGAGGACTGGGGCGCGCTGCTGGAATGCGCGCCGCGGGCAGTGGCCGAACATCGCGCTTCGGGCGCCGATGACCTCGCCGAGCACGCCGAGGTCGACATCGGCGCCGCATTGCTCAACCTCGGACGCCTCGACGAGCACGACGCCGTCGTCGGTGCGCTCGCCGACCGCTACCGCACCCACGGCCCGCCGACGCTGCTCAACTGGACGCTGATGCTGCTCGGCTACTCCGCGACCTTCCAGGCCGAGAGCGACCGGGCCGAGCAGCTCTTCGAGGCGGCCGTCGCCGTCGAGGTCCCCGAGCGCACCCACTCGCCGAACCGGCCGATCGAAGCACGAATCGCCTTCCGGCACGGCGACCGGCCGCGCGCCTTCCGCATCCTGCGCTCCCACGTCGCCGAGCTCGCCGATACCGACAACATGCAGGGCGCCAGCATCGCCGCCGTCGAGTTCATCAACATGATGACCGCGCTCGAGCGCCTCCCGGACGCCGCCCGCATGCTCGACTATCTGGAGACGACCGGCCTGCTCGACGCCCCACCGTTCGCCACCCTCGTCACCGACGCCCGCCGCGCGGTCTCGGGCATGCCACAACCAAGGCAGGCGGCTGCAGCAACGCTCGGCGACCGTGAAGCGCTCGCGGAGATGCGCCGGGTCCTCGAGGACCTCGTGGACGGCCGCCCGCGCCGCGTCGGACGACAAACGAACACGGTCGCGACCGGCCGCCGCCGGTGGTATCGAGATGGGTGGCGTGACCGCGACCTGGAGGGAGCCCGCCAATGTCGTCGCTCCAACGGCTGAACCTGACCCTACGCGCGCTGCTGGAGGCAGGCGTGGTCCTCGGACTGGCGTACTGGGGCGTTCACGCCGGCGAGAGCCTCGGTGGGAAGCTGCTGCTCGGCGTGGGCGCTCCCGTGCTGGGATTCGGCTTCTGGGGCGCCGTGGACTTTCGGCAGGCCGGCCGCTTCGCCGAGCCGCTCCGCCTCGCGCAGGAGCTCGCCGTGTCGGGGCTGGCGGCGGTTGCGCTGTACGCCGCCGGCCAGCCCGTGCTCGGCGGGCTCGTGGCCGCGCTCTCGATCGTCTACCACGGCCTCGTCTACGCGTCAGGAGGACGGCTGCTGGCTCCGGCGCCGGCTGGTGGGCGGCGTGTGCCGGCAGTTCCGGCACGGAAGCGACGAGGAAGCGCCGGGCCGGGACATCGCGCACCAGCGACCGGGGGACGCAGCCGCCGAACGCACTGATTGCAGGGTTTTTTCACACATCCGGCAGCAAGCGGCAGTTGACCGCGCGTTGATGGTAAGGAATCCGCGTCGCGGCTCGCCGGACAGTTGAGAAAGAGTCGGCCTGATGGCCGATCTGTTGGACGCCTGGGATGACGGCGAGCAGGCCAAGCAGTCGCGTCAGGAGACATCGTTGTCGCAAAGAAGGGCTACGAGCAGTCGACGATGCTCGATGACACCGTGCCCGAACGTCTGATGCGTGGCGACCTCACTCGGGCTGATACCGACGTGGCCGCAGATGCGCCACACGCTGAGGGTGGACGTCGCCCTCAGCGCTCGGCCTATTACGACTGGGCGTCAGAGCCCGAGCCTTGCGACGCTTTGCTCGCGGTGGCCGAGATGGTGGGCGACCTCGTGCAGCACGGTACGGCGGATCTCGGCGGCGAGGCGGTCCGGGTCGGCACCGAAGTCGCGGCAGAGCGTGTCGCGGAACACGACGATGCGCGCAGGCTCACCGATGCCCCTGATGCCGGCGCCCTCGTACAGGCCGTAGGCGCCGCGCGCGGCACCGTCGTCGCTGATCAGCACTGCGACGTGGTCGAGCGTGCGCAGGAACTCGTCGGGGAGCTCATCGAGCGCGTCGGCGACGGTGCGCTCGAAGCCGTCAGGGTCGATGTGCGGTGACTCGTGCCGGGTCGCGCCGCTGTGCTCGTCTGTGGCAGGCCGGCGGGTGACGCGGTTACGGATGTCGATTAGGAGGGGCATGGGACAAGCGTCGCCCGGGCGCGGGGCGTCGTCGATGGTCCGGTCGGCTGGACCGTCGGCGCGCACGAGATCATGCGATCGGAGGATGGGCGCGCGGTCGGCCTCGCCGGTTCCGCAGGAGGCCGAGCAGGCCGGCGCCGGCCGCGAGCGCGACGATCGTGACCGCGGCGCCGGCGGAGAGCAGCTTGCCGCCGGCGGCGCCGAGCGCGTAGCCGGCGAGGCCGATGCTCACGCTCCAGGCGATGCCGCCGAGTGCGTTCCAGAGCAGGAAGCTGCGCCACGGCATGCGGCTCGTCCCGGCAAGCCAGGCGGCTGCTACGCGTGCCCCGACGACCCAGCGCGCGAGGAACACGGCCTTCGCGCCGTGGGCTGTGAACAACGCCTCGCCTTGCTCGAGCGCTCGGCCGCGGAGCGACTGACGCCGCTTTCGGCCGGCGAGCAGGTTGCGCAGTCCCACGCGCCCGAGCAGGTAGCCGGCGTTATCGCCGAGAATGGCGGCCACGGCGGCCGTCCCGATCACGGTGCCGATCTGGAGTCGCCCTTGATGCGCGAGGACCGCGGCGACGAGCAGCGCCGTCTCGCCGGGCACCAGCAGACCCATCGACTCGCCCGCGACCAACAGCCCGAGCGCGGGGTAGGCGAGCTGGGCGGAGATCAGGGCGCTCATGCCGAGACGGGGCGGCGGAGTCGCGTCCGAGACGGCATGTGCGTGCTGACGTGTGCCTCGGCGTGGCCGCACACCGGACAGGCGTCGAGCTCTTCGCGGTGCCAGCGGGCGATGCGCACGAAGAACAGCGACAGGTACCGGTAGCGCTCAAGGTGACGCCAGCGGGCCGTGTTGTGACAGCGCGGGCAGGTCCGCTCGGCGGCGGCGCCGAGCAGCTTGACCTTGGAGCCGTAGCCAAAGAACAGCAGGAACATGGCGGGTTCACCTCAACTCAGCAGCCCGCGCGCGAGCGCTCGGGCGAGCGTTTCGCCGGGGCTCGTCGTGCCGAGCTTGGCCGAGGCTTCGGCGAGGTGGCGGTGCACGGTGTCGGCGTCGAGGCCGGTGATCCCCGGCAGCTCGTCAGGGGTCCAACCGTCGTTGAGCAGGTACAGGATCGCCCGCTGAGCGGGCAGCAGCTGAGGCTGCCCGTGAGCGTGGGCCGCCGGGCGCTGAGCGATGTGACCGCCGAGAGCGGCGACGTCGAGCGCGAAGACGATCTCGTCACGCGTGGCGTCCTTGGACAGGTAACCGGCCGCGCCCGCCTGAAGGATCTGGTCGGCGATCTGCGGGTGACCGAACGCGGACAGGACCACGATCGGCACGCGGATGCCTTCGCGGTCAAGCTGTCGCAAGACGCCGAGGGCGTCGCGGGCGGGCATGCGCAGGTCCAGCAGCGCGACATCGGGCTGGCGCTGCACGATCAGGCGCAGTGCCGTCTCGCCGTCGCCGGCCTGTCCGGCCAGCGCGTAGCGCCCGGTGTCCAGCACGGCGCGCACGATGCCGTCGCGGTAGACCGGATGGTCGTCGGCGATGACGATGCGCAGAAGACGGGTGCGCGAAACGGCGCGCTCCGAGTGCAGGGTCTCGGTTGCGGTGGTGGACACGGCGGCCTCGGTTCGGGCTGAAGTGGCGGGAAGCGTTCACCGTGACGCGGAGACCGCGGCCCCACCATCGCCCGGCCGGCCCTCGTCGCGGATCGCTTGGCGTGGTCCGATCGCACTACATCGGCCCGGCCGTGGGTCGAGCGCTTCGCGCCGGTGAACGACATGTCGCGCTTGTTGCGTGCATGTGGCGACCCGGCCCGGCGCTGCGTTCGGTGCCGGCGCGGACCGCCTCTCGCTGCTGTTCATCCTGCTGCCCTGGATCCCCGCGCTGGGCGAGATCCCGCGGCGATCCGGATCCATCGGCTGCGGCCAGCGCGAACACTCCGCCGCGTCTCCGCCCGCTGAAATCAGGCACCGGCGACCGTAGCGACGGCACGACCTTCGCCGCTCACCGGGGTGCCGGCGAGCGGCGGCCACGGGCGACGCATGCTCGTCAAGGTCTGCTGCGTTGCGCGTTGGACGCGAGCGCCTCGGTGGCGTCGACTGCCTCCATGAGGGTGTCCGCGCCGAGCTTGTGGATGGCGCTGGACAGCGCGCCTTGGACTTGCGCCGCCGAGAGGCCCGTGTGGTGGGCGAGGTCGGACGTGTCGATGATGCCGGCGCGCGCGAGCCGCAGTAGCCAGCGCTCTTGCTCGGTGAGGGTCGGCATCCGGTTGAGCGGCTCGTCGGTGGAGATGGTGAAGTTCGGTGCGGTGGCCACGGGGGTCATTGCGGCCTCGATTCGGGGTGTGTTGGTGGGGGACACGTTCACCGTGACGCAGGCACGATCCATCCGCCATGGCCCGGCCGACGATCGCTGTGGATCGCTCGCCCTGGTCCGATCGCGCTACACGACCGGGCCGGGCCGGCGGGGCAGGCGGACGGTGATCGTCGTGCCCGCCCCGGGAGCGGACGCCGCGTCGAACGTCCCGCCGGCCGCGATCGCGCGTTCGGCGCTGGTGGCGATGCCGATGTGGCCCTCGGCCAGCGCCTGCGAGCGCCGCTCCGGGGGGAAGCCCCGGCCGTCGTCGGCTACGCGCAGGACGACGGCGTCGTCGTCCGACGCCAGCCGCGCGGAGATCGTCCGCGCCCGGGAGTGGCGCGCGGCGTTCGAGAGCAGCTCCCGCGCGAGCGAGAGGAGGAGCTGTTGCTGGTCGGTGGGCAGCGTGAGCGAGGCGTCGTCGACCTCGACGACGGCGTGGGCGCCCGCACGCCGGGCGGCGCGCTCGGCGTGGGCGGTGAGCGCCGCGCGTAGGCCGGCGTGGTCGAGCACGTACGGGTGCAACTCGAAGATCTCACCGCGGAGCTGATCGACCGTGGTCGCGAGCGCGGTGTCGGCGCGGCGGTAGGAGTCCTCGTCGTGCCGGCGGTGGTGGTCGCGCAGCTCCTGGCGGGCGACGAGCAGGTTCTGGATCGCGTCGTCGTGAAGCAGCTCGGCGAGGCGCCGGCGTTCGCGATCCTCGGCGGTGAGCGCTTGCGCGACGAGCCGGCCCCGCGCGTCGGCGTCGGCGCGGATGCGGCGCTCGTGCGCGCCCAGCAGCGCCGACAGCACTACGGCCCCGGCGCCGGCCCAGAGCACGAAGAGCGCGTTCGCGACGATGGCGTCGACGTCCGTGGCGGACCGCGTGGCCGGGTGCGGCAGCGAGACGAGGACGTAGGCCGCGATCGCCGCGGCCGTCCACGCGGCGGTGAGCAGCGGGCGCAGGCGGAACGCGGCGACGACAGGCAACGCGAAGAACACCAGCCGCGCCTCCGAATACGGGCCGCCGGACGTGTATGTCAGCGCGGCGATCATGGCCACATCGACGACCGGCTCGATCCGCGCGACTCGCCGCAGCCCAGGAAGACGCCCGGTCGCCTGCAGGGCGTGCGCGACCAGCAGCGCCGCTGCCCACACGCCCACCGCGACGAGCAGCGGCGCGAACAGATCCGAGTTGGGGGTGGGGTGCTCGACGGTGCTGGCGGCGAACGCAATCAGCGGGACCAGCGCCACACGCAGCAAGGCCACGCCGAGCTCCGCGCGCACGTTGGGTGCGCGATGGGCGGCCCCTTCGACATCAGGCGGACTCACTCGAGCAGGCCGCGCCGCATCGCTTCGGCGACCGCGGCGGCGCGATCGGACACCCCGAGCTTCTCGTAGACGCGCGCCTGATGTGACTTCACCGTCGCGGCGGCCAGATACAGGCGCTTGCCGATCGCGGGCGCCGACAAGCCAGCGCCCATGAGCCGCACGATCTCGAGCTCGCGTGGCGTCAGCAGCGGGCGGTCACCGTCGAGGGCGCGGCCGTGCAGCTCTTCGAACAGGCCGCTCTGCAGGCCCGGCTCCACGCGCGACTCGCCGCGGGCAACGGCTGCGATCGCGTCGAGCACCTCGTCACGGTCGGCGTCCTTGGAGAAGTACCCCGCCGCGCCCGCGGCCATGGCCTCATACACCAGCCGCGCCTCGGTGAACGCCGACAGCACCAGCACACGGGTCGGTAACCCATCCCGCACCACCGCGTTCGCGATCGCCACGCCGTCGAGCTCGGGCAGGCGCAGGTCGACGACTGCGACCGCCGGAGAGCGTTCGCGAATGCACTCCAGCGCCGCACGGCCGTCGCGGACCTCGGCGACGAGCTCGAACTCCGGGCGCTCGCGGACCGCGCGCGCGATGCCCTCTCGGAACAGCGGATGGTCGTCGGCGACCAGGACCGTGACGCGGCGCTCGCTCACCCCCCTGCTTCTATCACCGCCGGCGAGCACGTGCACCGTCGATCGACGGATCTCGCGTGCGCCCGATCCAGCGACGATCACCCCATCGCGGCGCGGCGGCCGGAGCGCAATCGTGGACGGACACGAACCCGCCACCCTCAGGAGCCGGCAGCGATGCTCGCAATCCATGACACACCGACGGTCGACGCCGCCGCAGGCCCGCAGCGCGGGACCGAGACCCGACTGCGCGTCGTCATCGCCGACGACCATCCCCTCTACCGCCACGGCGTCGTCCGCGCGCTCGAGAGCTCCGGAGCCTTCGACGTGATCGACCAGGCGTCCGACGGCGCCACCGCCCTTGCGCTGATCCGACACCATCAGCCCGATGTCGCCGTTCTCGATGTACGCATGCCTGGCATGGACGGCATCGACGTCATCGCCGCCCTCGCCCGTCACGGACCGCCGGTTCCCGTCGTGCTGTTGTCGGCCTTCGACGATCACCAGCTCGTGGCCGCCGGCCTCGAGGCAGGCGCCGCCGCGTTCATCAGCAAGTCCGCTGACCACGAAGCGATGTGCCTCGACGTCGCCGCGGCCGCTCATGGCCGCGCAGCGCGCTCGCCGAGCGCCATCCACGGCCGCCCCGATCTTCAGCGTCACCGCATGCCGAACTGGACGCCGCGGCTGACGGCACACGAGCACCGGCTGCTCCAGCTCAGCCGCAACGGAGCAGGCAGATCCGAGCTCGCGCTGCTCAGCGGCGCCGACGAGACCACCGTCCGGCGGCGGCTCGACAGCCTGCTCGCCAAGCTCGGTGCTGACGACCTTGCCGAGGCAGTCGGTATCGCCATCGCCCGCAACATCCTGGCCTAGAACCGACCGTGTCAGGTGGCGAGCCGCGCGCGAACCGACGGCGTCGTGTCGCCTGACGATCCCTGGCGGGACACGACCCACACGTGGTTGCCTGGGTGTCGGCTCCGCGTTGCCTGCGTGAGGCCAGCCCTGGAGGTGTCGTCGCGCAGGGGCCGGCCGGCCTCGGTCAAGGGCACCCTCCGTGGCATCTGAGAACGGTGGAACCGGCGCCCCGTGCCGCGATCTGGCTCGCTTGCGTTACAGCTTGGGCGGAGCCGTCCGGGCAGCGCGCGGCGGTCGCCGTCGTCCGCATGCCTGGGCTTGACGGGCTGTCACTTCCGGAGCGGTTGCGCGACGACCGAATCCGCGTCCCGGTTGCTGCTGCCCGGTGTTCACCGACGCGACTCGGCGCCGCCGCCGCGGCGTATCCGCTGATCGAACGGCCGCAGCTCATCCGGACGATCATCCGTCCGTCCGATGCACATCCGACGGGCACCGACCAATCATGGATACATGCAGCAGGACAGGACACGATCAGCCGCCGACGAGGCGCTCGCCAGGGCCCGGCGGCACGACGCCACCAACGGCGAGCGGTTCGCCATCCGCCGGCAGTTGCGCGCGATGAACGTCGAGGAGCACGGTCTCGAGCGTGAGATGTCCGCTCTTGTCGCCGACGAGGCCCACGGCAAGGCAGAGATCGAGCGCAGCTGGCGCGACCAGCACTGGGGCCAGGACCCCGAACATGCGTGGGCGTGGCATGCACCGAAGGCGCGATCAGGCGAACTCGTTGCGCCGGCGGCCCGCTCGGGACGGCCCACTGGCGTGTGAACACGAAGGTGTCGCGGGGTCGGGCCTCGGCACCAGACGCTCCCGAGCACGCCGGACGGCCGCGTCGTGCCGTGTACCAACCCCACAGGCGGCGAAGCACCGTCCGCTTGGTGGGATCGGCTCGAGAAACCCGCGCGCAGCCGCATCGCCGCAGTGGTCGTCGAACTCCGTTTGACAATGTCGAACGCTCGTCCTAAGGTCCGTTGCGGCCCGCTGCTGGAGGAATCGGGCGCTCGCAGGAGCGTGCGCGAAGGGGGGTCAGCGATGCGAGGAGGGGATCGTGAACCGTTTTTGTGCGAGCGCGACGCTCGCGTGCGCTTTGGCGCTCTCTCTGCCGGCCGCGGCCGGCGCGACGCCGGTCCCGAAGGTGAGCGGGCCGCTACCTGTCAGTGCCACCTCGTATCCGTTCGGTGCCGCCGACCACCAGCAGGTCCCCCAGGACCTGTCCAAGATCGGTTACGTCGAGGACGAGTACCTGGCGAGCGGCAAGGCCAACGTCTATAGCTGGCCGGCGCCGGGCCCCGCCGTCGTGCGCACGCCGGACGCGCCGTACACCACGCGCGTGCTCGTACGCCGCCCGGCGAAGGTCTCGCGCTTCAGCGGCAACGTGATCGTCGAGATCCTCAACCCGTCCAATGCGTTCGACCTCAACATCGGCTGGGGGCTCGCCCAGCGGCAGATCGTCGCCCACGGCGACGCGTGGGTCGGGGTGACCGGCAAGCCGATCTCCATCGACGCGCTCAAGAACTTCGACCCTGTCCGTTACGGCTCGCTGTCGATGGCGAACCCGCTCCCGCTGGACGATCCGCGCAACTGCGATCCGCCGGTCTCGTTCATCACGCCGGCCTCGCGCGCTACCGAGGACGGGCTGGTCTACGACATCACCAGCCAGATCGGCGCGTGGGTCCGCAGCCGCGATCGCTCGAACCCGCTGACCTACGGCAAGCATCACGGCTCGCCGGTGGATCGCGTCTACGACTTCGGCTACTCGCAGACCGGCAGCTTCGAGTACGACTACATCAACGCGATCCAGCCGCTCGTGAAGCAGTCCGACGGGCGGCCGATGTTCGACGGCTACATCGTCGCCGTCGCGGGCGGGAGGTTCATCGGCGCGGCCCCGATCAACCAGTGCGAGCCGGCGCCGCCGAACGGCGATCCACGCAGGCAGTTCAAGGACGCCGGCACGCCGATCATCCACATGATGTCCCAGTCGGACTACCTGACGGGGATCGACGCGCGGCGGCCCGACAGCGACGCGCGCCAGGACCGCTACCGCCACTACGAGATGGCCGGCGCCGCCCACGCGACGCCCGACGAGCTGTTCTACTCGGCCACGGCCACAGACATCGTCAAGGCCGGCCGCGCCGTCCCGCCGGGAGCGTGCAACGAGGGCCCGCGCAGCCGTTTCCCGAGCAGCATCTTCTTCGACGCGGCGCTGCGCAACCTCGACTGGTGGGTGCGCCTCGGCATCGCCCCACCCCACGCCGATCCGATCCTCGTCTCCGGGAGCCCGCCCGCACCCGTGCTCGACGAGTTCGGCAACGTGCAGGGCGGCCTGCGCTCGCCGTACCTCGACGTGCCGACGAGCACGTGGTTCGGCAGCTCGACCGGCCCCTCGTTCTGCGGCATCGCCGGGCACGAGGTGCCGTTCGGCGAGGCGCAGTTGGCCGCGCTCTACCGCAACCACGGCGACTACGTGCGCAAGGTCACGCGCGACACCGTCGGGCTCGTGGCCGACCGGCACCTGACGGTGCCGGACGGCATCCGGCTCATCCAGGAGGCCGCCCGGGCAGATGTTCCCTAGATCGTTGATGCCGCGCGGCTAAGAGGCTGGCGCGGACCGTCGTGGAGCCGGCCGGCGTCGGGGGCGCGGGTTTTGTGGGCCCGCATCCGCGAAGTGACCGGGCGTGCGGAAGGGGTCAGAGGCGCACGACGTCCACCGCCGCGAAGCTCGTGAAGTCCGCGTCCTGCGTCCAGACCCGCGCGCCGTGGACCAGCGCGGTGGCGGCAATCCAGGTGTCGTGCACGCGCGGCTTCCTACCCGCGGCAAGCTCGGCGGCCGCCAGACGCGCGTACGCCGAGGCGACGCGATCGTCGGCGGGCAGGCCTGCCGTGTGCTCGCGCACGCGCGTGAGCGTGGTGAGGCGCTGCGCTCGGGTGTCGGCGTCACGCGCCGTCAGCACGCCGAGCTCGAGCTCCGCGAGCGTCACGACTGAGACGCTGACCTCCTCCGGAAGCGGTCGCCGCAGCGCCGGTCCCTGCTCGCCGGCGATGAACACCGAGGTGTCGAGGATGGCTCCCGGCATTACCGCCGCTCGATCGTCTGATTGCGGATCGCAGCCAGATCCTCGAGGAGCCCGGCATCGGCCGACGCCTCTTGAAGGACCCGCTCGATCGCCGCGCCGCTCGTCCATCGCGGACGACCGAGCGGTATGAGCTCGGCGACCGGGCGGCGATTGACGCTGATGCGAACGCGTTCTCCGCTTTCGACGCGCCGCAGGACGTCTGCGGTGTGGTTCCTCAGGTCGCGCGAGGAGACGTCTGGCATTGCTACGACTGTAGCACTGATGCTACACGCTTTGTTGGGCGTCGACCGCCGTGACGTCGTCGCGGTGCAGTTGCGCGTGGTTGTACCAGTCGACCATTCCAGTCGAGATCTGCTGAGAAGGCGGGGCCTGCACCGACCTGAGCGTGAAGCTCAACGCGCGGGTCTGAGCGACGCCGCCTGAGTGACGACACCGTCGAGCTCATCCGACGCTCCACCGCCCATCACCGCGACCACCAGATCGCCGCCATCCTCGGCCGGCACGGCCACCTCACCGGCACTGGGCTGACGTTCGCCGCCGAGCGCGGGGGCGCCGGCTACAAGGGCGGGATGACTGTCACATCGGGGACGTTGAATCTCACGGTCCCAAGGCCGGCGTGGCCGTTGTACAGGATCAACGCCGCATCGCCAGAGGGGTCGGCGCCGCGCGCGCACACGTCCGGGAACGCGCAGATGCCACTCCCGGCCGGGGTGGTGGCGGCTGCGTCGGCGCCGCCGATGTTGATCGCCGTGAACCTCAGCGCCAACGAGTCTGAGCTACCGGCCACGCTCTCCACCAGTACGTCCGTGAGGATGACCGTCAACCGGGGAGTGGCGAGCTCGGCGGTCGCGAAGCGCTTCCCCGGCGCCGGCCCGCCCGGCACCGGGGCCGTGACGACGACGCGGTGGTGAACTTGATCGAGCGCGGCCGAGCTGGCGGCGAACTGGATCGTGTTGGAGGTGCCGTCAGCGATCGGCGTCGCGAGCGCCGGGCTCGTCGCGGCGATCAGGCCGGCGAGCACCACCGTCGCGCCAGTCGTGATGCGGCGAAAAGAGCCGGGGCGGGTCAGGGCGAGGTTCATGAAGCGCAGCCTTGCGCCGCGTGGTTGTCGAAGCCTTGACGCGACCTTGGAGCCAGCCTTCGGGCGCGTGGATCTCCGCTGAGCGGCAGACGTGCCGCTGGCCGATCTCCGGACGGGGGCGCTCGCGGTTCTGCTGTCGGACGGAGGCAGGGTGGCCGCCGGCTCCTTGGTTGCGTCTCTTGCCGCGGTCGTTCTGCCGTCACGCGCGGCGGCGACCTGGAGCACGTCAGCTCGGACGCGCCGGACGTCGTCGTCGCTGGACGAGGCACACCCCGCCGAGGTCATCGGACCGCACACGCCGGACGGCGTGAAGCGCGTCGTCGACGTCGCGCTTTCGGACGCCGTGGATCGGTCGCGCGCGCGTCGACTAGCGTTCGCGTCGTGGCGCAGATGTGCGGGGCCCGAGCGTGAGCGCAGCGATCGAGACCAGCGAATTGACGAAGTCCTTCGGCGCGACGGTGGCGGTCGACCGCCTCGAGCTCGCCGTCGAGCCCGGCCAGGTGTTCGGCTTCCTCGGGCCCAACGGCGCCGGTAAGACGACGACGATCCGGCTGCTGCTCGGCCTGCACCACGCGAGCGCGGGCCGCGCACGGGTGCTGGGCCTCGACAGCGCGCGCGACAGCGTCGCGATCCACGCGCGCTGCGGGTACCTGCCGGGCGAGTTCGAGCTGTTCCCGCGGATGACCGGCGCGCAGGTGATCGACTGGTTCGCGAGCGCGCGCGGCGACGGCGGCGCGGCACGGCGCGACGAGCTCGTCGAACGCCTCGGCGTGACGCTCGACCGGCGCGTGCACGAGCTCTCCAAGGGCAACCGCCAGAAGCTCGGGCTCGTGCTGGCGTTCATGCACGAGCCGGAGCTGCTCATCCTCGACGAGCCGACGTCGGGGCTGGACCCGCTCGTCCAGGACGAGTTCCACCACTTGTTACGCGAGACCGTGGCCGGCGGGCGGACCGTCTTCCTCTCCTCACACGAGCTCGACGACGTCCAGCGGGTCGCCGACCGCGTGGCGATCATCCGCGCTGGGCGGCTCGTGGTCAGCGACACCGTCGAGCGGCTGCGCCGGCGGGCGCCGCAGTCGCTCGAGCTGCGCTTCAAGGCGCCGGTCGCGGCCTCCGCGTTTGAGTCCGTCGCCGGCGTGCAGAACGTGACCGTCGACGGCGATCGCGTCGCGCTGCAGGCCACCGGGGAGCTGGCGCCGCTGCTGCGGGTGATCGCCGACCACGAGCCGGTCGACGTCGTCGTGCGCCGGACCGACCTCGACGAGCTGTTCCTGACCTACTACCGGGACGACCCGACCGCCGATGCCGATCGCCCGTCTTGATCTCCACAACCGCCGCCGCTCGACGGTCGCCTACGCGGTCGGGATGGCGCTCTACATGCTCGTGATCGTCGTGCTCTACCCGTCGTTCGAGCACTCGACCGAGCTCAACGACCTGACCGGCGGCGACTCGACGCTGGCGGCGCTGTTCGGCGCGACCGGCACGCTGACCTCCCCGGCCGGCTGGGTCAACGTGAACGCCTACGCGAACTTCCTGCCGCTCATCATGCTGCTGCTGACGATCGGCTACGGCGCAGGCGCGATCGCCGGCCAGAGCGAGGACGGGACGCTCGGCCTGCTGGTGGCGCTGCCCGTGGCGCGCCGCACGATCCTGGCGGAGAAGATCGCGGCGATGGTCGTGCAAGCGCTGGTCCTCACGGTCGCCGTCGCGGCGTGCGTGTTCGTCGGGCGCGGGTTCGACGTCGACCTCGACGCGTGGCACGTCGCGACCGCGACGCTGGCGGTGCTTCTGCTCGGCGTCGACTTTGGCCTGGTCGCGCTCGCCGTCGGCGGGGCGACCGGCAGCCGCGGCACGGCGATCGGGATCGCGAGCACGGTCGCGGCCGTCTCCTACCTCGTGAGCTCGCTCGCCCCGGCCGCGGACTGGATCAGGCCGCTGCGTTTCGCCTCGCCGTTCTACTGGGCGGTCGGGGACGACCAGCTCGCGACGGGCGCCGGGCTCGCGTCGTTCGCGGTGCTCGGGGGCGTCGCAATCGCCGCCGCGGTCGCTGCGCGGCAGTGCTTCGAGCGGCTGGACGTGGCGTGATCCGCGCGGGTGCGCGATGCGCGTCGCCGTGCGGCCGGGTCTGAAGGTGCTGGTGGCCGCCTGCGTGCCCGGCGCGCCCGTCTGCGCGCTGATCGCCGGAGCGACCCACGCGCACTCGCGCGCCGCTACCAATGTGAGGATGCCGGCAGGGCCGGACCCGATGCACGGTCCAGCGTGCTCCGACGGCCGCACCTACACGCCCGGATCTGGCCAACGGTCAGCGGCGCTCGCCGCGCGCGCCGGCATCAGCGATCGCGGGCCGCGCTCAACTACCGCGCCGATGCTCGGTCAGCGGAAGGTCGACGACCGTCATGTGCGATCCGCCGATCCGCGCGATCCACTGGCCGTCCGCGTGGAGGGGTGTGTCGCGGGTCGCCATGGCCGACACTCCGAGCACGGCGAAGACGACGACCCGGATCACGAAGGCGCGACCGCCGCGCCGCGCACGAACGCGCCGGTCGCTTCGAGATCTCACATGGTGCCTGCTGCTGGTTCAGCCTTCGGGGCGTCGAGATCCGACCTCCAGATCACGTCCTCCATATCTGCCATGCCGAAGTCGGACGAGAACCCGCCGCCGCGCAACAGCACCTGCGCTCCTTGCGGCACTTCGGTCCCCGGCTCCGGCGCGGGGACGTGGGCTCTCCGGCGCTTTAGCGGAAGCTGAAGCGATCGCCGGTGGAAACGCAAGTGCGGACTCCGGAGGACTGCGCCGCCTCTTCTGGCGCCGGCCGCCGGAGTCGGTCAGCCGGACCTGCCGACGGCGAACGACGCGAGCACGTGGGCGATCGTGTCGACGTCGTCGATCGCGCCGCCCCCGACGCTGACGACGAGCTCGTAAGCCGCGTCGTCGCCGGGATCGAGGATCGTGTCGTTCTTCGCGAGAAAAACCCATGTCGCGAGCCACGCAAGGCGCTTGTTGCCATCGACCAGCGGGTGATTGCGGGCAAGCGAATGCAGCAACGCGCCGGCCTTCGTGAACAGGTCGGGGTAGGCGTCCTGCCCGAGCACGCTGGCTCGGGGCCGGTGTACGGCGGACTCGAGCAGGCCGACGTCGCGCACATCGATCGGCCCGCCCACGGCGGCTCGGGCGATGCGCAGTGCCTGCTCGACCGTCAGGTACCGCGTCACTCGCCGAGGCGCCGCAGCAGCTCGGTGAAGCGCTGGGCGCCCTGCTCGGTGAGCCGGTCCGTCAGTTCGTCGTCCTGAGTGCGCAGCACGTACTCATCAATCGCCGAGAGCGCCACCTGCTGCATGCTGCGTCCCTCTTTGTTCGCACGGGCCCGGAGCGCCTCGGTCTGAGCGTCCGTGAGTCGCAGGGTCATCGCCATGAAGTAATGATACCGATTTGATACCCAATAGGACTTTCTTACACTACGGACAGTCGGTCGCCTGCCAGAACTCGCCGGAAGCCGCGGCTTGAGCTGGCCGTCGCTCAGCGCGCGCTCCACGAGAAGCGTCCGCTCGCGCACGTGCCGCCACTCGAGCGCGAGCGTCTCCTGCGGGCGCAGCCCGGCGGGTCGATTCGGGATGATCAACTTCACGCCCGAAGGCCGGCTCGCCGGCTTCCTCGCGGTCTTCGCTCGTCAGAGCAGCTCGGAGATCGTGGCCGCCGCGCGCGCGGCGCCGTTCGTCTCGACGGGCCGGTAGGAGACGTCGCGGCCGATCTCGGCGGCGATCACTGCTGCCATCTCGGCCGGCCCGTCGCTGTCGAAGCCCATCCGCCGACCGGCGCCGTAGCGCTCGAGCCGGTGGCGGACGTGGAACGCCTGCTCGAAGTGGTGGCGCAGCGGGAAGTAGAGGAACGGCCGCCGGCATGCGGTCAGCTCCATCGCCGTCGCAAGCCCGCCCTGGACGACGGCCAGGTCGCACGCGGCGAGATGGCGGTCGAGGTCGGCTACATAGCCGTGCACCTCCAGCCCGGCTGCGTCCGGGAACGCGGCGGGATCGATTCGCGGCCCGGTGACTACCACCATCCGAAGCTCGGGCACCCGCGCCTTCGCGTCGGGAAAGGCGTCGATCGCCCGCCGCAGCAGGTCGACGCCCACGCCCGAGCCGCCGACGGTGACGACGCAGACGCGCTCGTCCGCCGCGTAGCCGAGCTCGGCGCGCAGCCGCTCGTGGTCGGCCGCGGAGGCGGGGTCGAAGCCGGTCACATAGCCGCAGAAGTCGTAGTGGCGCTCGGTCCAGTCGCGGATCGGCGGCAGTCCCGGTCCAAAGCTCGCCGGGACGATGTCGGCGGGCTCGCCGACGAAGATCGCCCGGTCTCGCACGCGCGGATGGCGGGCGATCTGCTCGATCATCTCCGCGTTGTAGTCGGCGGTCAGCGACGCCTCGCGCTCGCCGCCATCGGGCATCGGCAGCCAGCCGACGAAGTCGGTCAGCCAGACGTAGGCGGCGCTCTTGAGCTGTGGGTTTTCGTGCAGGAAGTAGTCGAGCTCCCAGGCCTCGTCGCCTACCCACAGGTCGTAGCGCTCCGCCTCGGCGACCTCGTGGAAGAGCATGAAGTTCGCGACCAGGATCTCGTCCATGCGCCGGAAGGCCTGGAACGCGTGCAGGTCGTGCTCCGCCGACTCGGACTCGAGGTGGCGGCACTCGCTGGCCAGCTGTGCGCTGGCGGGGTGGACGCGCTCGCCGTGAGCCTCGAGCAGCGCGGTCACCGGGTGCTGGGCCAGCCACTCGATCTCGAGGCTCGGATGCAGCTTGCGCAGCTCTCCGGCGATCGCGAGGTCGCGGCGCGCGTGGCCGAGGCCGATCGGCGAGGAGACGTAGAGCGCGCGCTTTCGAGTCCTGCGCCGGACTTGCCGGCGCGCAGCGGTCGGGGCGACGAACTCTCGCAGCAGCAGGTTGACCTCGACGGGATGGCGCGCGAGCGGCACGTGCCCGGATCCGTCGAGCAGCACGAACTGCCCGCCGGTGAGGCGGGCAAGCGCTGCACCCGCCTCTGGGGAGCGCAGCGCGTCCTGGCTCCCGTGGATGACCAGGACCGGGCAGCGGATGTGGGCCGTCAGGCGGCGCAGCCCCGGCTCGTCGAGGCGCGGAGCGAGCTGGGTCGCGACCATCGTCTCGGCGTCGGTCGCGAGCGCCCACGCGGTGGCATCCTCGCGCTGCTTGCTCGAATGCGGTTCGGTGAACAGCTGCGAGACGAAGAACTCCACGAAGTCCTCGTAGTGCTCGAGCCAGTGGTGGCGATTGAACTTCTGCCAGCCCTCGTAGCTGTCGAGCCGCTGCGTGAACGTCTCCGCCCGGGCACGCGACGGCTGAGGTCCCAGCGGCACGCCCGGCGCGATGAACACGGCGCCGGCGACTCGCTCGGGATGCGCCGCCGCGAGCAGCAGGCAGCGTTCGGCGCCGCGCGACAGCGAGACCAGCACCGCCCGCTCGGTGCCGGTCGCGTCCATCACCGCCAGCGCGTCGTCGGCGAGCTCCCGCTCGGCGTACGCCAGCGGCTCGCGCGGGCGGTCGGAGCGCCCGTTCCCGCGGGGATCGCAGGTCAGCACGCGGAAGTGGCGGGCGAGGTAGGGGATCTGCGCCTTCCATACGCGCGAATGGGCGAGTGACCACGTGGGCAGGAGGAACACGGCCAGCTGGCCCTCGCCGTAGCGCTCGTAGAAGATGCGGACGCCGCCGCGCCGCACGTAGCCCTCGTCGTCGGGATAGCGGGCACGCATCTGCTCGCTCACGGGACGCGCCTTCGCTCGAGCGACTCGATCCGGCCGTCCACCCACGCGAGCAGCGCAGCGTGCCCGTCCGCGACCCCCGACAGCCGCTGCAGGTGCAGTCCCTGCTGGAAGGTCATCACGAGGGCCACCAGCACGTCGATGGGAACCTCTTCACGGTCGAGGCCGTACTCGTCCGCCGCCCGCTCGAACGCCTCGGTGAGGATCGCGCGCCAGCCGCTCTGCAGCGCCTGCACCCGCTCCTGCAGCTGGGGCCGGTTCCAGCTCAGCGCCGAGAGCTCGAAGAAGACCTTCGGGTAGCCGGCCGCGAGGTCCTCCTCCAGGTAGCGCGTCGCCGTCCGCCACTTCTCGAGGAACGGCGCGTCGCTGGCGTACATCTCGCGCTGACGCGTCGTGAGCCGTGCGGTGAAGCGCTCCGCTACCTGGACGAGGACCTCATCGATCGAGCCGAAGTAGTAGTGCACGAGGCCCGGGTTGAGACCGGCCTCCGCGGCCAGCCGCCGCGTCGTGATCGCCGAGTATCCGTCCTCGACGAGCAGCCGCTCTGCCGCATCGAGGAACGCCGCGACGTTGCTCCTGCGGACATCGCCCGGCTCGTGGCGCACGTGCCTCGTCGCCACCTACCGCCGCACCCCCAGCGCCAGGTCGGTCGACGTCTCCACGGGCTCGGGTTGTCCTGCACCGACGAACGGCCAGCCCCTCGAACGGTGTTGAGCACTTGACTTAGGCAGTCGCATAAGGTAGACCAGAACACGTTACCGGATACGGATCACGGCCATCGACGCGGCCGGCAACCGCTCAAGGCCAGAACGCTGCGCTTCACGATCGCCGCGCGGCGTCCGCAGACAAGGAGGCGATCCTATGACGACATCCACTACGGGCCTCGCCGCGAGGCTGGACGAGCGGCTGGGCGGCGATGCGATCGGCCCGGAGCACCCCGACTACGAGCAGGCGCGGCGAGGTCACAACCGGTCGTTCGACCGGCATCCCGCGGTGATCGCGCGGTGCGCGGACGCAGCCGACGTGTCGGCGGCGCTGGGGTTCGCCCGGGCGGAGGGGCTCGAGCTCGCCGTCCGCGGCGGCGGCCACAGTCTGGCCGGGTTCTGCTCTGTCGACGGCGGCCTGGTCATCGATCTGCGCGCGATGCGCTCAGTCGAGATCGACGCCCAAGCGCGCACCGCCACCGTCGGCGGCGGGGCGACTGCCGGCGATCTCGACCGCGCGACGCATCCCTTCGGGCTGGCGACGCCGTCGGCGACCGTCTCGACGGTGGGAGTGGCCGGCTTCACGCTCGGCGGCGGCATCGGCCACCTCGTCCGCGCGCACGGCCTGGCGGTCGACAACCTGGTCGGCGCCGGCGTCGTGCTCGCCGACGGTCGCCTCGTTCGTGCGAGCGAAGACAGCGAGCCCGAGCTGTTCTGGGCGCTCCGCGGCGGCGGCGGCAACTACGGCGTGGTCTGCGACCTGCGCTTCGCTCTGCACCCTGTGCGCAACGTCGTCGGCGGGCCGATGCTCTGGCCGCTCGAGGAGACGGAGCGGGTCCTCGACGTCTACGCACGCTGGCTGCCCGCGCAGCCCGACGATATCTCCGCCTTCTTCGCCGTCATGACCGTGCCTCCGGCCGACCCCTTCCCCGAGGAGATCCGCCTGCGCCCGGTGTGCGCGCTGGTGTGGTGCAACACCGCCGCGCCCGAGCGCGCGCACGCCGCGCTCGAGGACTTCCGCGCCGCGGCGCCGCGTCCCGTGCTGGACGCCGTCGCGGAGCTCCCCTACCCGGCGCTGCAGAGCTCCTTCGACCCGATTGCCGCACTCGGCAACCACAACCACATCACCGGGCAGTGCTACACGACCCTGCCCGCGGCGTCCGCCGCAGAGTTCGTGCGCTTCGGCCGGACCGCCCCGAACTGGCTCTCCTTCACGCACGTCTACCCGGTCGACGGGGCCGCCGGCCGCGCCGGCAACGACGCCACCGCGTGGCCCTGGCGCGACGCCGCGTTCGCGCAGATGTGCCTGGGAGCCGCCGACGGGCCTGGCCACGAAGACGCGCTGCGCGATTGGGCCGCCGGCTTCGCCGATGCGCTTGCGCCGTACGCGATCGGCGGCGCCTACTCCAACTTCCTCATGGACGAGGGCCCCGAGCAGGCTTACGCCTCCTACGGCGCCAACCACGAGCGGCTCACCGCGATCAAGAGGCGCTACGACCCGGACAACGTCTTCCACGTCAACCAGAACATCCAGCCCTGACGGTGGCGAGCGATCTCGGCCCTGACGATCTCGCCGCGGTCGCGAGTTCCAATCCGCGGCCGCGCGGCAACCCTTGAGCCGGCCGAGCTCGCCGCCGGGCAACGCGTGCTGACGTCGGTTGCGGGCTCGCAGGCAGCGGTCGATATCTGGCCGCGCGGCACCGGCGTCGGCCTCGACCCGGAGTACTGCCGTGGTGCCGCCTGCGGGTCCCCGAGGGGCGGTACCTTGGACCGTATGTCCGCTGCGGACGAGCTCGTGCGCGGCCGGGCCCTGTGCGAGCAGGGCGCCTGGCTGGACGGCCATGACGCGCTGGAGCGCGCCGACCGCTCGATGGAACTCGTGGCGACCGACGTCGAGCAGCTGGCGGTCTCGGCGTACATGCTCGGGCGGCTCGAGGAGTACGTCGACACCATGGCGCGCGCGTACCAGCTGCACCTCGACGACCGGGCGACGCAGCGCGCCGCGCGCTGTGCGTTCTGGACCGGCATGCCACTGCTGCTCGCCGGCGAGATGGGTCGTGGGAGCGGGTGGATCAGCCGCGCGCAGCGGCTCGTCGACGAGGAGGCGAACGCATGCGTGGAGCAGGGCTATCTTCGGCTGCCGGTGGCGTTCCGGTGCGAGATGCAGGGCGACTACGACGGCGCTGCCGCCACCGCGGGCGACGCGACGGAGATCGCGCGGCGCTTCGCAGACCAGGACCTGTCGCCGTCGCGGTCCACGTGCATGGCCACGCGCTGGTGAGGGCCGGGCGGGTCGCCGATGGGCTCGCGCTGCTCGACGAGGCGATGGTGGCCGTCACCACGGGCGAGGTCTCTCCGATTGCCACGGGCGTCGTGATCCTCGCCTGCCGCGCCGCCTATGAGCCGCGTCGCGCACAGGAGTGGACCGCCGAACTCACGCGCTGGTGCGAGCGCCAGGCCGACCTGATGGCGTTCACAGGCCGCTGCCACGTGCACCGCGCGCAGCTCTGCCAGCTGCACGGCGACCGGTCGGACCCGCTCGAGGAGGCGCGCGTCGCCGCGGACCGCGCGGGCCGTGGGAACCACCGCTCGGCGCTGGCCGAGGCCGCGTACGTGCAGGGCGAGGTGCACCGGCTGCGGGGTGCGTTCCTCGAGGCCGAGCGCGCATATCGAGCCGCGAGCGAACACGGTCGCGAGCCGCAACCCGGGCTCGCGCTGCTGCGGCTCGCCCAGGGCGACGGTCAGGCCGCGGTCGCCGCCATCCGACGGGTGCTGGCCGAGACGACCGCCACGGCGGACCGCGCGGAGCAGCTGCCGGCCTGCGTCGAGATCATGCTCGCGGCAGGGGACATCGAGGGGGCGAGCGAGGCCGCCGACGAGCTCGAGGCGATCGCGCGCACGCACGAGGTCGGCGTGCTCAAGACGATCGCCGCCCAGAGCCGCGGGGCGGTCGAGCTGGCGGCGGGGGACGCGGAAGCGGCGCTGCCGGAGCTGCGACGCGCGTGGCGGGTCTGGGAGGAACTCGCGGCGCCTTACGAGGCGGCGCGGGCGCGCCTGCTCATCGCCGTGGCGTGCCGGGCGCTGGGCGACGACGACGCGGCCGAGCTCGAGCTCGAGGCGGCACGGCGTACGTTCACGGCGTTGGGCGCGGCGCGCGAGCGCGAGCGCGTCGAGGCGCTCGCCGGCGACGAGTTGCGCCATGGACTGACAGCGCGCGAGCTGGAGGTGCTCCGGCTGGTCGCCGAAGGCCGTACGAACCGCGCGATCGCCGACGAGCTCGTCCTCAGCGAGCGGACGTTCGAGCGGCACATCACCAACACGTTCGCCAAGCTCGGCGTCTCCACGCGCGCCGCCGCGACGGCGTACGCCTACGAGCACCGGCTCCTCTGACCACCGAGCTACGTGGAACCACGTAGACCGGCCGTCGCGCAAGTTGCGTGGTCCACCCGATGCGCATGCACGACGCCGCGCCTAGGGTCGGGTGCAGGCAACGAGAGGAAGCCATGACCGAGCGCTTCGAGACAGTCATCATCGGCGGCGGCCAGGCCGGCCTGGCGGTCGGTTACCACCTCGCACAGCAGGACCGGTCGTTCGTGGTCCTCGAGGCCAACGACCGGATCGGGGACAACTGGCGCAACCACTACGACTCGCTGCGCCTCTACAGCCCGGCGCGCTTCAACGCGCTCCCGGGCTGGGCCGGCCCTCTCGACCCGTGGACGTACCCCACCAAGGACCAGACCGCGGACTACCTGGAGGCGTACGCGGCCCGCTTCGAGCTGCCCGTGATCACCGGGGTCCGTGTCGACCGGCTGAGCGCGGACGGCGACGGCTACGTCGTGCGCGCGGGCGCACACCGCTTCACGGCCGACAACGTGGTGGTCGCGTCGGGCACGTTCCAGGAGCCGGTCGTCCCGGACTTCGCCGCCGAGCTCGACCCGCAGATCCGCCAGCTGCACTCCAGCGAGTACCGCCGGCCCGCGCAGCTCGCACCGGGGGGCGTGCTCGTCGTCGGCGCCAGCCACTCGGGCGCCGACATTGCACTCGAGGTGGCGGCCGACCATCCCACAGTGCTGTCCGGCCATGTGAACGGCGAGCTGCCGTTCGACATCGAGGGGCCGATGGCACGCGTCGCCCTTCCGATCCTGTGGCGCATCGCCAACCAGGTGCTCACCATGCGCACACCGATCGGCCGCAAGGCGCGGGTGAAGATCCGCGCGCACGGCGGTCCGCTGCTGCGGGTCAAGCGCGCGCACCTCCGCGATGGTGGCGTGGAGCAGGTCGAGGCCCGGGTGGTGGGCGTCGACGGGGGCCGCCCGGTGCTCGCCGATGGCCGCGTGCTCGACGTGGCGAACGTCATCTGGTGCACCGGCTTCGGCAAGGACGTGAGCTGGATCGACGTGCCCGTGACCGGCGAGGACGGCTGGCCCGAGCAGACGAACGGCGTCGTCGAGTCCTCGCCCGGGCTGTACTTCGTCGGCCTCCCGTTCCTGTACTCCTTTGCGTCAATGCTGATCGGCGGCGTCGGTCGCGACGCCGGCCGCGTCGCCGACCACATCGTCGCCCACGCCGGCACCGAGCGGTCCGGCCGGCGCGACGCGATGGCGACGGCGGCCTGAGCCGCGTCAGCAAACGCCGGACGGAGCTTGGCGAAGCACAGGGCTCGCCGTCAGGCGACGGACGACGCGCCCGTGATGCGTCTCAAACGAGGTCTGCCGGTCGTGCTAGGAGGTCGAGCACTCCCGTGCGCTCGAGCAGCTCGCGAGTCTGTCCGGCGGCGCCGCGAACCTGAAGCGCTGCCCCTCGCCGCCATGCCTCCGCCCGCGCCTCCAGCAGGAGGGCGAGGCCGGTGGAGTGGGTGAACGTCAGACCGGTGAGGTCGATCACGACCGGCCGGTCGCCGAGTTCCCGCAAACACGTGCGTACCGGCTCTGCCGTCGCAACGTCCAGTTCGCCTTCGAGGCACACCACACACTCCGCGTCCTGCGAATTGACGGTGATGATCTGCAGCCCTTCCGTATGCGTCGATGACATCGCGCCGGGCCTCCTTCCAAGCGTGATTGCACTACTCAACCCCTCCGCCGCGCGAACCGATCGCAAGCCCGTTCTCCGACTGACATCGAGCCGAGCGATGACCTGGACACGCACGACCCCGCGACTACATCGGTCCGGACCCGAACCCCGGCGGCCCGGGTCAGTCCGCCGCCAGCTCCACGAGGCCGCGGAGCGGTCGGCGCGCGACGCGCTACGCGATTGTCCCTGTCGCGCACGCGCGTGAGCTTTGTGAGTCGGTCCGCCCAGGTGGCATTGTCACTCGCCGCCAGCACGCCGCGCCGATCGGGATTCACGACCTCGCGCCGGCCCAACAGGGCCCGTGCTCGAGCACGACGTGTCCGATCTGGTCCTCGCTGCCGGTCGTCGGGCCGATCACCACGTCGGTCAATTCGCCGAACGCGTCGTCCGTGCAACGGACCTGGCAGCCGAGGTCAAGCCTCACGACGGTCACGTTCCCACATCGCCAACGAAACTGGCGAACTCGTGCCGGCAGCCACGGAGGGGCCTAATGTACGCCCAAGCCCATCCGAAGCGATCACGATCCCCGAGACCGACAACCCGCCGCTGATTGCCGGCCCGCTCGAGCGGCCCGGCGAGCGACGCGTCGCGGGCGCGACGCACCGCCGGGCGTGGGCGATCGCGCGCGATCACCGTGTGTTCCTGGCGCTGCTCGCGGCGGGGGCGGCGTTACGGATCGTCACGTTTCTCGCCTACCGGCCCGCGTTGCTCTACCAGGACTCGCAGGGCTACCTGGACAACGCGGCGCAGCTCGTCCCGTCCGGCCGCTGGCCGGTCGTTTACCCGGTGTTCCTGCGTGTCCTGCCGCTCTCGCACGGCCTCGAGGTCGTCCCCCTCGTCCAGCATCTGCTCGCCCTGCTGCTGGCGGTCGCGCTCTACGTCCTGCTGCTCCACCTAGGACTGCGGCCATGGCTCGCGGCGCTCGCCACCGCGCCGCTGCTGCTGGACGCGTTCCAGCTGCTGATCGAGCAGTTCGTGATGACCGAGACGCTGTTCGACCTGCTCATCGTCGGAGCGTGCGCGCTCCTGCTGTGGCGGAGGCCGATCCCGCTCTCCTTAGTTGCGCTCGCCGGCGTGTCGCTCGCCCTCGCGGGGCTCACGCGCGTGGTGGCGGTGCTTGTGATCGTGCCGGCCGTCGTCACCGTCGTCGTCGCAGGAGGACGGCCGTCGCGCTGGGCAGCGGTCGCCGTGCTGATCGCGGCGTTCGCCGTCCCGCTTGGCGGCTACACGATCTGGTACCACGCCCAGCACGGCGAGTACTCGTTGGTCGGCCCGACCGGCCGCTTCCTCTACGCGCGTGTGGCGGCATTCGTCGACTGCCGTGTGGTGTCGGTCCCGCCGGCCGAGCGCCCGCTCTGCCCGGACGAGCCGGTGGGTGAGCGTCCCTCCTCACAGGACTTCGCCTGGTCTGCCACATCGCCGCTGTACCGCGTCCCCGAGCGAGAACGGGAGGTGCTCGCGGGCGACTTCGCCAGGCGCGCGATCCGCGAGCAGCCGCTGGCCTACGCGCGGACCGTGCTCGGCGACGTGGTGCACGGCTTCGCCTTCAAGCGGACGGTGCCGCGACGCCGCGTTTCCTTCGAGGACGTCTGGACGTTCCAGCCGACGTTCCCGCGGCGCGAGCAGGCGGACCCCGTCATCCGCTCGTACGGCGGCACGGGCGGGTCCGTCCAGCCGCAGCTCGTCGAGTTCCTGCGCGGCTTCCAGCGAGTCGCCTTCACCCCCGGTCCGCTGCTCGCCGCGGGGCTGCTGCTGGGACTGGCGGCGGCCGCGGGCATCGGCCGTGCGCGGCGGTCGGCTCTGCGGCCGGCGGCGCTGCTGTTCGCGTCCATGGGCCTCGCGCTCTACCTCGGGCCGGCCCTCGCACAGCAGCTCATGCCGCGCTACACGCTGCCGTCCCTCGTGCTGCTGGCACCGGCGCTGGCGGTCGCCGTCACCGCGCTCACCGGCACCGAGCGTGGCCATGCTGCCGGCGGCGACGCGGAGTAGCAGTTCGAGGCCGACGCCGTCGCGGCACCGGCGCTGCTCCCCGCCGGCGATCCGATCGTTCTGGCGGCTGTGCCGTGACCGGCCTCGCCGGCGCCGAGCTGCGCGTGGCCCGCGCGCTGCCGGACACGTAGAGCTTCGGCGTAGCATGGACGGATGTCGCCCTCGCTCGCGGTGAAGGCGGGAACCGGTGCCGGGCTGGTCGAGCGCGAGCGCGAACTGGGGCTGATCGACGAGCTGCTCGGCGGCGCATCCAGCGGTCGCGGTGCGCTGGTGCTGATCGAGGGCGAGGCCGGGATCGGCAAGTCGGCGCTGTTGGCGGCGGCGGCAGAGCGGGCGCGGGCAGGTGGGCTGCGGGTGCTGGCGGCGCGTGGCCAGGATGCGGAACGGGAGTTTGCCTTCGGTGGCTGCCTGCAGCTGTTTGAGCGCCTGCTGAACGAGCCGGCCCGTGGCGGGCGTCTTCTCGTGGGCGCGGCGGAGCTGGTCCGTCCCCTGCTGGCTGCTCCGGAGCCAGCAGCAGGTGGCGCGCCGTCGGACTCGGATCGGATCTTCGGGCTGCTGCACGGCCTCTACTGGCTGACGGCCAACCTCGCCGACGACGAGCCGTTGCTGCTCGTCGTGGATGACGCGCAGTGGCTCGACGAGCCGACGCTGCGCTTCCTGCGGTACCTGGCGGTGCGGATCGACGAGCTGCCGGTCGCGCTGCTCGTCGCGTGGCGGTCGGGCGAGGTGGTGCACGAGCAGCTCTTCGCGCTCGCCGCTGGGCCGGGCCGCCCGCGAATCGAGCTCGCACCGCTGACCGGGAGCGGCGTGGCGGCGATCGTCCGGCGCGCGCTCGCCGAGGCCGAGCCGCGCTTCTGCGACACGTGTGCGGAGCTCACCGGGGGCAACCCGCTGTACGTCGTGGAGCTGGTGGGCGCGATCCGGGAGGCGTCGATGGCCGGACGCGCCGACGAGGGCTCGCGCGTCGCCGAACTGCGCCCGCGGGCGGTGTCGGCGAGTGTTCTCGCTCGCGTCGCGCGGCGAGGTCAGGACGCGCTGGAGCTCGCGCGGGCCGTCGCGATCGCGGGTGAGGGGACGAGCGTGGGGCGGGCGAGCACGCTCGCCGGGCTGGATCCAGCGGCGGGCACGGTCGTCGCGGACGCGCTCGCAGAGGCCGGTGTGCTGCGCCCCGGGGAGCCGCTGGGCTTCGTGCATCCCCTCGTGCGCGAGGCCGTCTACGACGACATACCGGCCGCCGCACGCGCACGCCGCCACGGCGAGGCGGCACGGCTGCTGCACGAGGTGGGGGCCAACCCCGAGCTCGTGTCAGCTCAGCTCCTGCGTGCGTCGGCGTCGGGTGAGGGCTGGGCCGTCGAGCAGCTGCGGATCGCCGCCCGGCGGGCGCTCGACCGCGGCGTCCCAGGGGCCGCCGGCCGCTATCTCGGCCGGGCGCTCGAGGAACCCTGCCCGCGCCCGCTGCGCGCCGAGTTGCTGGCAGAGTGCGCATCCGCGGCGCGGCTCACCGGAGCGGCGGACGCGCTCGAGCTGCTCGAACAGGCGATCGAGCTGACCGCGGATTGCGTGGAGCGCGCGCGGCTGCTCATCGTCATGGGTCAGGCGCTGCTCGACCTCGGGCGCATGATCGACGCGGCGGAGGCGTTCGAACGCGGCCTCGCCGAGCTGGCGGCGACGGCCGCGCAGGCTCCCGAGCTGCAGGCCACCCTGCGGGCCGGAGTGGAGATCTGCGGCCGCTACGGAGCGCCCAACGCGGCGTCGGTTGACGACCTCGACCGCTCGCTCCGCGAGCGCGAGCCAAGCTACTCCGGTGAGCGGTCGCTGCTGGCCTTCGTCGCCTTCCAGCGCGGCATGGCGCTCGAGGCGACACGCGACGAGGTACGCGCGCTCGCGCTCCGCGCGCTCGGTGACGGACAGGCCTTCGTCGACGGAGACGGCACACGGGCGGCCGTGTTCATGGAGCTCGCGCTGGGGATGTGCGAGGAATACGAGCCGGTGATCCGCGTGTCCGAGGCGGCGCTCGAGATGGCGCGCCGGAAGGGATCGGTCCTCGCGCACGCGGACGCCTCGCACGCCCTTGCCACGGCTCGGTACCGCGCAGGCCGGCTGTCGGAGGCGGTGGCCGACGCCACCGCGGCCTGCGACGCGGCCCGCTTCGGCTGGGAGCTCTACCAGCCGTCCGCTCGCGCGGTCCTGGCCGAGGCCCTGCTCGATCGGGGCGAGGTCGACGCCGCCGCGCAGGCGCTCGACGTGCCCGACGCCGACGAGCGCTGGGGAGCCAGCAGCACCTACTTCTACTTCCTCGCGGGTCGGGCGCGGCTCGCGTTCGTGGCCGGTCGCGCCCAGGACGCGCTCGACGGTTTCCGCGCCTGCGACGAGATCGCGCGCGCGTGGGGAGCCCGCAACCCGGCGATCTACCCGTGGCGCTCCGGTGCGGCGCTCGCGGCGCTGCGGCTCGGGCAGCGCGACGAGGCCCGTCGCTTCGCCGCCGCCGAGGCGGAGGACGCGCGCGCCTGGGGCGCACCGCGGGCGATCGGGCTCGCCCTGCGCACGCAGGGCCTGATCGAGGGGGGAGACGCCGGCGTCGAGCTGCTGCGGCAGGCCGTCGCCGAGCTCGAGCGATCCCCCTCCCCGGTCGAGCAGGCGCGTGCCCTGATCGACCTCGGTGCGGCGCTCCGTCGCGGCGGCCAGCGTCAGGACGCGCGCGGGCCGCTGCGACGCGGGCTCGACCAGGCCCGGCGCTGCCAGGCGCACTCGCTCACGAGCCACGCCCGGGAGGAGCTGCGCGCCACGGGCGCACGGCCGCGCCGGCTCGACCTGACCGGCGTCGAGGCGCTCACGCCGATGGAGCGCCGCACGGTCGGCCTGGTGGCGGAGGGACTGACCAACCGCGAAGTCGCCCAGCACCTGTTCCTGACCGTGCGCACGATCGAGATGCACCTCACGCATGCCTACCGGAAGCTCGGTGTCAGCTCGCGCCGGGAGCTGGGCCGAGCGCTCGCGGGCCGAACGTAAACCTGCGGTCGGTCCACGTAGCGAAGCGCAGCTGACCGGCCGTAGCGTGCGCGCATGACCCGGCTCCCGTTACTCCTGGGCGCCGACGTCGAGGTCCCGTGCGTCGACGGACGGTCGCGGCGCTACGCGAACCTCGACTATGCGGCGAGCACGCCCGTGATGGCGGACGTGTGGGCCGCCATCGAGGCGTTCGTTCCCTGGTACAGCAGCGTCCACCGCGGCAGCGGCGCGAAGTCCCAGCTGTCCACCGCCGCATTCGAGGAGGCGCGCCCCGCAGTCGCCACCTACGTCGGCGCCCGGGCGGACGACCAGGTCGTCTTCGTCCGCAACACGACCGAGGCCATCAACGTGATGGCCGCCACGATGCCGGCGGGCACGCGTGTCCTGAGCAGCCCGGTCGAGCACCACGCCAACATGCTGCCCTGGCGCCGCCACGACGTGCGGCTGCTGCCCTTCACCAGCTCGGCGGAGGAGCTGCTCGACGCTTGCGAGCGGGCCCTGCGCAAGGAGCGGTTCGACCTGTTGGCCGTGACCGGCGCCTCGAACGTCACCGGCGAGATCTGGCCGGTGGCGGAGCTGTCGGAGGTGGCGCACCGGCACGGCGCCGAGCTGTTCGTCGACGCCGCGCAGCTCGCGCCGCACCGCCCGATCGACATGGCCGCCAGCGGCATCGACCACCTTGCGCTTTCGGGCCACAAGCTCTATGCGCCGTTTGGCGCGGGCGCGCTGGTCGCCGCCTCGCGGCGGCTCGGCACCGGGCCTCCGCTGCTCCGCGGGGGTGGCGCGGTCAAGCTCGTCACGCTTGACGACGTGGTCTGGGAGGACGCGCCCGAGCGCCACGAGGCCGGGTCGCCCGACGTCGTTGGTGTCGTGGCCCTGGCGGCGGCATGCCGGCGGCTGCACGAGCTCGGCATGGACACCGTCGCCGAGCACGAGCGCGCGCTGGCCGCGCGCCTGTGGCGTGGGCTCGAGGACATCCCGGGCCTGACCGTCCTGCGGCTGTGGCCGACGGCCGAGCGCGTCGGCGTCGCGACCTTCACGCTCGCCGGCTACCCCCATCCGCTGCTCGCCGCGATCCTGAGCGCCGAGCATGCGATCGGCGTCCGCCACGGATGCTTCTGCGCGCACCCGCTGCTCACGCGGCTGCTCGGCGTCTCCAACGTCGCGCTCGCCCGCCTACGCGCGGACCTCGACGCCGGCCGCCGGCCGGAGCTCCCGGGCGCCGTGCGCGCCAGCGTCGGCCTCGGCACGACGCCGGGGGACATCGACCGCCTGACGCTTGCCCTGCGAGAGATCGCCGGCTCCGGGGCGAGCTGGCGCTATCGGCATGTGACCGAGCGCGACGAGTATGAGCCCGTCGAGCGCCTCGCCGCGTGATCAGTGGGTCACGAGCGCCGATCGGACGCCCGACAGGACGGCGCGCCGGTGCACGATGAGGAGCGCGAGAGCGCCGTTGACGAGGCAGTAGTAGACGGGATAGAGCAGGAGCCGCGGCTCGACCGCGGCGACCGAGCCCGCGGCGAGCGCGCCGCCGAGGCTCGCCAGCGCGAACGTGGAGGCAGTCTCGGAGCCGGGGTCACGGTGGGTCTTGGGAACCATCATCGCCGCCGCGATCAGGTCGGCGGCGACGACGCAGGCGGTCGCGACGATCGGTTCGTCGGCGATCAGCCATCCCGCGACACCCGCCGCGGCGAGGGTGATCAGGATCCGGTCGCCGGCGCTGAGACCGCCGGTGCCGAGCCGGATCGCCAGGGCGAGGATCGCCGCGTTGAGGACCACGTGCGTGCCGGCGACGAGCAGGCTCCACGAGGCGCCGTCGGCGCGCTGCGAGAGACAGACGACGATCGCGAGCACGCACCAGATCAGCCACGTCCCCTGGTGGGGCCGGGTGGACCGGCGGAGCGTGTCACGCATGTACGGGACATTGCCGGCGATTCCGACCAGCGCCCCCAAGATGCCCAGCATCGGGGCGATCTGCGTCATCGCTGCCGGGCGGCGGGCAGGCGGCACGACGCTGGAGCGAGCCTCATGACGCCCGACGCTACGGCCGGTCCGCCGCCGTTCGCTACGTGGAGCAACCGTAGGGTTTCGCGCTGGGTAGAGCCCGACGAGCCCGGGCTACACCGGATGCCGCCACGCGGAAGCTAGCGCACGGGCTGAGCGCGGGAGTAAACCCTTCGGTGGGTCCACGTAGCGAAACCTCGCCGGTCGACCGTAGCGTCGCCAGGCATGAGACAGCGTCCCCTCCAGCTACTCCTCTTCCTGGATGGCAGCGGCTCCTCCGCGGTCGTCACGAGCTCCGGCCCGCACGCGATGCACCATCGCGTCGCGTGCGCCGCGCCCTGAGGGGGAGACGACCATGGCACCGGCACCGCTATTCGTCCTGCTGGCGTCGCGGGCACTGCGCGCCTCCCGCGCCGGCGAACGCCCGGCTCGACCCTCTCCCCGGCTGCCTGAGCCGGGGCCACGGCCGGCCCACCGCCCAGACCCGCAGCCCTCGGCGCTGCAAGCGCCGGTGACGACCGTGCCCGACGCACCGCACCGCAGCTCCCACGTGACAGCCCCGTGAAAGGACGCTCCACGCCCACTGGAGCCTCCCCATGACCAACCTCGCTGCATCCGCTACCGCCCGCACGGTCGCGCTCGACGCTCCGCCCGCTCCGCGGGCCGAGCGGCCGCTGCGGATCCTGTTTCTCGCCTCTGCTCACAACAGCCTCAGCCAGCGCGTCCTGGTGGCCCTTACCGAAGTCGGTCACGACGTCACGGTCGAGGTCGTGGAGTCGAGCGCGGCGATCGAGGCGGCGGTCGCGCGCCGCACGCCCGAGCTGATCGTCTGCCCGATGCTCAAGACGATCATCCCGGACTCGATTTGGACCAACCATCGTTGCCTGGTGGTGCATCCCGGGCCGAAGGGCGATCGCGGACCGTCCTCGCTCGACTGGGCGATCGAGCTCGAAATGGCCGAATGGGGCGTGACGGTCCTCGAGGCGACCGATGACGTCGACGGCGGTGACGTCTGGGCCTCGCGGACGTTCCGTACGCGCGAAACGGGCAAGAGCAGCCTCTACCGGCACGAGGTCCGGCGCGCAGCGGTCGAGGCGGTCGTCGATGCCGTGACTGCCGTCGCCGGTGGGGGCCGGGCGTCCGAGCCGGTCGACCACGGCGATCCGCGCGTGACCGGCCGCGCGCGGCCGCTCATCCGGCAGCCCGACCGTGCGATCGACTGGACCGCGGACTCCACGGCCACGGTGATCCGCCGCGTACGCGCCGCGGAGGGCCACCCGGGGGTGCTCGATGCGCTGGCGGGGCTCGAGTTCCACCTGTTCGGCGTCCACCGCGAGGATGCGCTGCGCGGGGTGCCCGGAGAGATCCTGGCGCAGCGGCACGGCGCGGTGTGCCGAGCGACGGTCGATGGAGCCGTGTGGATCAGCCATCTAAAGCGCCCTGGCCACTTCAAGCTGCCTGCGATGCGCGCGCTCGCCGTGGCCGGTTGCCGGGTCGACGTGCCAGAGCTGTCCACCCCGCTGCATGCCCCGCCTTTCTCTCCGCGGACATTCCGCGAGATCGCCTACGAGGAGCGCCGCGGTGTGGGCTACCTGCACTTCGAGTTCTACAACGGCGCGATGAGCACCGACCAGTGCCGCAGGCTGCTCGACGCGTATCGCTACGCGCGCGGCCGCGGGACGAGCGTCATCGTGCTCATGGGCGGCCTTGACTTCTTCTCGAACGGCATCCACCTGAACGTGATCGAGGCAGCCGAGGACCCGGCGGCGGAGTCCTGGTCGAATCTCCAAGCGATCGACGACGTCGTGCGAGAGGTGATCGAGACGGATTCACAGCTCGTGGTCTCGGCGCTGACCGGCGACGCGGCAGCGGGCGGTGTGCCGTTCGCGCTGGCGGCCGACCACGTCCTCGCACGGGAGGACAACGTCCTCAACCCCTACTACCGGCACATGGGCGGCCTCTACGGCTCCGAGTACTGGACCTACCTCCTGCCGCGACGCGTCGGCGCACGGATGACCGCCCAGCTCACGTCCGCGCCGTTCGAGCCTCTCGGCGCGCGCCGCGCGGTCGAGATCGGGCTGCTCGACGACGCCTTCGGCGAGACCGCCGAGCAGTTCCGAGCCGGTGTCCGGCGGTATGCCGAGCACCTGGCGTCCAGCGCCGGCAGGCCCGCTCAGCTGGCCGACAAGCGTCGCTCACGCGCTCGCGACGAACAGCGCCGACCGCTCGCTGCCTACCGCGCCGACGAGCTCGCGCGCTCGCATGAGTGCTTCTTCGGCGCGGACCGCAAGTACCACGCGGCCCGACACCGGTTCGTTTTCAAGCTCGGGAGCCCGTGCGCGGTGACCCGTTCGAGCGGCGTCTCCTCGAGCTGACCGCTCGAGGCAGCAGCAGCTGCGATCGAGGCGGAGCGGGCCATGCCCGCATGCCGATCGCCGCGATCATGATGTGATGGTCCTGACGAGCGCGCCACGGCCGACGTGCCGCGCTTCGCTCCGTGGACCCACCGCAGGCTGTGTGCAGATGACCCGCCTACTGGAGCGTGAAGCCGAGCTTGAGCAGATCGGCGGCATGCTCGGGCGCGCCGTCGCCGGTTCGGGAGGCCTCGTGGTGATCGAGGGGGCGGCCGGCATCGGCAAGAGCACGCTGTTGGGAGAGGTCGCGCGGCGAGCGGGCGGGATGGCCGTCCTCCGCGCGCGGGGCGCTGCGCTGGAGCGCGAGTTCGCGCTCGGCGTGGTGCTTCAGCTCCTGGCGCCGCGCATCGAGCCGCTCACGGATCGCGAGCGCGACCGGGCCTTCGCAGGCGCGGCAGGATTGGCGCGCCCGCTGTTCGAGGAGGTGCCCGACCGGGCGACCGGCGAGGATCGCCTGTTCGCGAGGTTCCACGGACTGCACTGGCTGTGCGCGAGGCTGGCGGAGGAGCGCCCGTTCGCTCTCCTGGTCGACGATGTGCATTGGGCGGACGCGCATTCGCTCCGCTTCCTCGCCTACCTCGCAGCGAGGATCGAGGAGATCCCGGCGTGCGCGATCCTCGCCGTCCGCACCGGCGAGGCCGCGGCGGCGCCCGACGCCCTGGCCGAGCTGATCGATCATGAGCCGCGGGTGGTCGTCCGGCCGCCGCCGCTCAGCCCGGCCGCGATCGCCGATCTGGTGCGCGGCCGCCTGGGCGAGGACACCGCGGACGCCGTGTGCCTCGAGTGCGCCCGGGCAACCGGCGGGAACCCGCTCCTCACGCGGCAGCTCATCGCCGCGCTCGAGGGCCGCGTGAGCGTCGACGCCGCCTCGGTCGCGGCTCTGGGGCCCCCGTCGGTGGCCCGCTTCGTGAGCGGCCGGCTGCAGGGCCGCCCCCCGGCGGTCGCCGCCGTCGCCCGAGCGCTGGCGATCCTCGGCGCCGACGCGTCGCTGAGCGACACCGCGGAGGTCGCGGCGGTCGATCGCCGCAGCGCTGCGGACGCGGTCGACACCCTGATCGCGGCCGAGCTCCTGCATCCCGGGCTTCCGCCGAGCTTCGTCCATCCGATCATCCACCAGGCGCTCCACGACTCGATCCCGCCGGCCCACCGCGTGCAGCTGCATCTGGCCGCCGCCCGCGCAGTCGCGCGCGATCCCGCCCGGTGCGAACCCGCGGCTGCGCATCTGCTGGCCGTCGACGGGCCGGTCGGTGAGCGCTGGGCGTTCGATGCCCTGACCGCCGCGGCGCGACGAGCCGACAGCCGCGGCTCGGCCGAGCAGGCGGTGCGGTTCCTGCGCCGGGCGCTCGAGGAGGACGCGCCGGCCTCGCTGCGGCGGTCGGCGCTGCTCGACCTCGGCGCCGCCGAGTCGGCGGCCCGCATGCCGGAGGCGGCCGGGCGGATGGAGGAGGCGCAGCGACTGTCGAGCGATCCGGGCCAGCACGCGCACGCGGCGTTGGGCCTGTCGATGGCGCGCTTCCTCGCCGCCGACCTACCGGGGGCGGTTGCCGCGTGCGAGGACGTGCTCGGCAAAGCGGATGGGCTCGAGCGCGAGCTGCGCCTGGGGCTCGAGTTCCAGGCCGCCTCGACCCGCCTCGTCGGCGGGATGCCGAGTCCCGAGACGTTCGTACGGCTGCTGGAGCTCGAGCCCCAGGTGAGCCGCGGCGAGACGGCGGCCGAGCGCAGCCTGCTCGCGATGATGGCGGTCGTGTTCGCCGCCACCACGGCGCGCACCGCGGACGAGGTCGCGGCGCTGGCCGAGACGGCCTGGGGCGATGGGCAGCTGCTGGTCGAGGTCCGCTCCGAGCACCCCGCCCTCGCGGCGCCCGCGAGCGCGATCGCGCTGACGGCCGCCACGGTCGCCATCGCCCTCACCGGCCGCCTGAGCCGCGCGATCGAGGTGTGGACCGCCGGAGTCGAGGAGGCACGAGCGCGCAGCTCGATGCTGCTGTACTCCAACGCGCTGGGACTGCGCGCATCGGCCCGCGAGTGGAGCGGCGATCTCGGCGGTGCCGAGGCCGACGCCGTCGCAGCACTGCCGCTGCTCCCCGCCGACGATCCGATCGTTCTGCCGACTGTGCTGTCCGCCCTCACCGATGTCTACATCGAGCGCGGCTCGCCCGACGCTGCGACGGCGCTGCTGCGCGACTACTGGCCATCGGGCGAGCTGCCACAGACGCTCAGCGTCAGCCAGGCGCTGGCCTCCCGCGGCCGGCTCGCGCTGCGGATGGGCGATGCCCGCGCCGCGCTCGCCGACCTCCAGGAGGCCGGCCGGCGAGCGCTGGCGATTGCCTACGTGAACCCGATGGCCCTGATGTGGCGCAGCTACGCGGCACTCGCCGCCGCCCGCCTCGGCGAGCGCGACCAGGCCCACGAGCTGATCGCAGAAGAGCTCGAGATCGCGCGCCGCTTCGGCGCTCCCGAGCCGATCGGCGAGGCTCTGCGCGTGCAGGCGCTGCTCGCTCCGAACGCCGACATGGCCGACCGCGCCAGAGACGCGATTGACGTCCTCGCCGGCTCCGAGCTGCGCGTGGCCCACGCCCGGGCGCTGATCGACCTCGGCGCCGCGCTCCGCCGTCGCGGCCACCGCCGCGACGCCCGCGCGCCGCTGCGCGAAGGCCTGGACCTAGCGAATCGCTGCGGATCGGTGCTCGAAACCGACCGGGCGCTGGACGAGCTGCGAGCCGCCGGCGCCCGCCCGCGCCGCCCCGCGCTCCGCGGTGTCGACGCGCTGTCCACCCAGGAACGCCGGGTTACCGCGCTCGCGACCGAAGGGCTCAGCAACCGCGAGATCGCCGAAGCGCTCTTCCTCAGCCGCCGGACGATCGAGATGCACCTCACCAGCGCCTACCGCAAGCTCGACGTCGCGGGCCGACAGCAACTACCGGCGGCCCTGGCGGGCTCGCGGCGCACGACGGGACTCAGGTGAACACGCTCGCTCAACGCTCGTGCGAGTCCTCCGATGGGCGGCACGGGCGCGTCCGGAGTCTCCGGTTCGAGCAAACGAGAGCAAGAGTGCCGGTGTCGGCGTCGGTTCGAGCGTGTGACGGCCACCCCCCGACGGGCTGGAGGTGCACGGAGCCCAGGGCTGGTTGACGCCGGGCCCACCGGTCAAACTTGCACGCATGCTGTGCGTCCGTGTGCTCGGCGAGCTGGAGGTCGAGGTGGACGGGGCATCGCTTGCGCTCCCGGCCGGCCCGCGGGCGCGGGCGCTGCTCGCCCGGCTTGCGCTGCAGCCCGGCCCGCACGGCCGCTCGGAGCTGGCCGGGCGGCTGCGTCCCGACGTGCTCGAGCGCAGCGCGCGACAGAGCCTGCGCCAGGACGTCTGGATGCTGCGCCGCGCGCTCGGCCCGGGCGCGCTGGTGGCGACGCGCGACCGTATCGCGCTCGACCGCGAGGCGGTGTGGATCGATCGCGACGAGTTCCGGCGGCGGCGCGCCCGCGGCGACCTCGAGGGCGCGCTGGCGCTCTGCCGCGGCGACCTGCTGGCGGGCCTCGAGGACGACTGGATCCTTACCGCCCGCGACGAGCACCGCGCGGAGGTCGACGCGCTACTCGCGGCACTCGCCGACTCCGCCGCGGAGCCCCGGGACGCGGTCGTGTGGGCGCGCCGACGGACGGCCCTGGACCCGCTGTCGGAGACGGCGCACTGCGAGTTGCTCGCACGCCTGGCTGCGGCCGGCGACCGCACCGCGGCGCTCGCTGCGCACGACGCGTTCGCGCGGCGCTTGGGCGAGGCGCACGGCGTCCCGCCCTCGAGCCAGACGCGCGCGCTGGTCGGCGCGCTGCGGCGCGGCGAGCTGGCCGGAGCGGTCGCGCAGCGGCCGCCACACGTGCCCGCCACGCTCGTGTTCGACGGCCCGTTCGCCGGGCGCCGCGAGGCGCTCGGGACGCTCGAGGCGGCCTGGCGCGCGGCCTGCTCCGGGATCCCGGGGGCGGCGCTCGTGCGTGGTGAACCGGGGATCGGCAAGACTCGCCTGTGCGGGCAGCTCGCGGCGGCGGTCGGCGGCGACGTCCTGTACGGCCGCTGCGACGAGCAGGAGAACGTGCCCTACCAGCCGTTCGCCGAGGCGCTGACCCGCTACCTCGACGCGCTCGACGCCGGCGAGCGCGAACGGCTGCTGGATCCGCCACTCGAGCTCGCGTGGCTGCTCGGCGATGCGCCGCCATCCAGCGAGCGGTTTGCGGCGTTCGAGGCCGTCCGCGCCGTGCTCGAACGGGCGGCGCGGAGCCGCCCGATCCTGCTCGTGCTGGACGACCTGCACTGGGCCGACCTGCCGACGCTCGCGCTGCTGCGTCACGTGCTGCGGCTGGCACACGACTGCCGGCTGCTGGTTGTCGCGACCTACCGCGAAGAGGGTGCCGACTCCGGCCGCCTGGACTTGCTGGGGCGGATCCGCGCGCTGACGCCCGTCCCGCTGCACGGGCTCAGTGCGGGGGAGGTCATGGACCTGGTCGAGCGCCGCGGCCTCCCCGCCGAGATCGGCGACGCGGTGTACGCGCGCACGGCTGGCCATCCCCTGTTCGTGAGCGAGCTGCTCACGGGCGTCGAGGCCGAGCCGACCGGCACCGCGCTGCCGACGCGGGTCCGCGAGGCGATCCTACGGCGCGTCGGGCGGCTCGGGCGCGACGTGCGGGCCACGCTCACGCTCGCGGCGTTGCTCGGGCAGGAGGTCGAGCTCGCGGCGCTGGAGGCGACGGCGGGCGAGCTCGCCCCCCTGCTGTCCGGGCTCGACGGAACCGATGTGCTCGCCGCCGCCGAGGCGGCGACCGCTGCCGGGCTGTTGGTCGAGCGCCCGGCCGGCTTCGGCTTCGCCCACGCGCTCGTCGCCGAGGCGCTGCGCGAGAGCCTATCCGGGGCACGGGCGGCGCGCCTGCACCGCGCGCTTGCCCCCGCGCTCGAGCGCCACTACGGTGGCGCCGACGCGCGCGCTCCCGAGCTCGCCGCGCACTGGCTCGCCGCCGGCGAGGCCGAGCGTGCATCGCAGTGGTACGAGCGGGCGGCGCGAGCGGCCGGGCTGGGATTCGAGCAGGCTGCAGAGCACTACCGCCGTGCGCTCGCGACCGCGGGGCGCGAGGAGCGGCGCCTCTGGTTGCTGCTCGGGCTCGGCGAGGCGTCGCTGCGCGCCGGCGACGCGGCGGCCGGGCGGGCTGCGTTCGCCGAGGCTGGGCGGCTCGCCGAGCAGGCCGGAGACGGCGCCGCGCTGGCGCGCGCGGCGCTCGGCCACGGCGGCCTCGGCGTGCGTATCGCGCCCGCCGACCCGCGCACGGTGGCCCTGCTGGAGACGGCCTTGCGCCGCGAGCAAGCCCCGGCGACGCGCGCGCGGCTGCTCGCCCGGCTCGCGGTCGAGCTGTACTACGAGGATCGCGGGCGGGCGCGGGAGCTGAGCGGGGCGGCGCTGCGCGCCGCCGAGGCGACCGGCGAAGCCAACGCCGTGGCGGCGGCGCTCAACGCCCGGCGGGTCGCGCTGTGGGACGGCGAGCACCTCGCCGAGCGGCTGCATGCCGCGACGGCGATGGTCGAGCAGGCGATCGAGCCGGAGGCGGCGCTGCAGGGCCGCAACTGGCGCGTGCTCGACCTGCTCGAGCTCGGGCGGGTGGAGGAGGCCGAGCGCGAAGTCGAGGCCTACGCGCGCGACGCCGATGCGCTCGCGCTGCCGCACTGGCGCTGGTACGTCCCGCTCTGGCGGGGGACGCTCGCCGGGCTGCGCGGGGACTTCGCCGCGATGGAGCGGTACAACGGCGAGGCCGCGCGGATCGGCGCACACGCCGATGACGCGAACGCGGCGCTGCACGTGGTCATCCAGCGCGACGTGCACGCGATCGTGCGCGGCGCGTTCGACGAGATCGAGATCCCCCAGCCGCCGAGCGCCGCGCTCGCGGTCACGTACAAGCTCCCGCTTGTCCAGCGCGAGCTCGGGCTTGGACACTTGGAGCGCGCGCGGACGCTGCTCGCCGAGCTCGCCGCGGACGACTTCGCGGCGCTGCCTCGCGACGCCAACGCGCCCGCGAGCTGCGCGCTCGCCGCCGCCGTGGTGGCGCTCGGCGAGCCCGACCAGGCGGCCGCGCTGGCGGCGCGGTTGGAGCCGGCCGCGGGGCGACTGCCGGTGATCGCGCGCGCCGCGGGCTGCCACTTCCCGGTCGACTACTACCTTGGGATCCTGGAGGCGGCCGCCGGCCGCGCTGCGACTGCACGCGCGCGGCTGGAGCGCGCGCTGGCGATGGCCGAGCGGATCGGCGCCCGCCCGGCCGCGACCGCGGCGCGCTTCCGGCTCGGCGCGCTGAGCGGCTCGCGCGAGCTGGTGGACCGCGCGCTGGTCGAGGCGCGCGGCCTGGGCCTGCGCTGGATCGTCTCTGACGCTGCGCTGACGCGCCGTCCGACGCCGCGCTGACGCGCGTCGCGGACGCTGGCCGGCATGACCTCCGTTGCCGCGGCGACGGCGCTCGACGAGCGGCTGCACGGGACCGCGATCGGCCCCGACGACCCCTCCTACGAGTCCGTGCGCCGGATCCACAACCAGTCCTGCCAGAGCCGCCCGACGCTGATCGCCCGCTGCGCCGACGCGGCCGACGTCATCGCCGCGGTGCGCTTCGCGCGCGACGAAGGGCTCGAGCTCGCCGTTCGGGCGGGCGGCCACAGCGTGGCGGGCTTCAGCTCGGTCGACGGCGGGATGGTGATCGACCTGACGCATCTGCGCCACGTACAGGTCGACCCCACCGCCCGCATCGCTCGCGTCGGCGGCGGCGCGACCGCCGGCGACCTCGACCACGCCACGCACGCGTTCGGCCTGGCCACGCCGACCGCGACGGTCTCCAGCGTCGGCGTCGCGGGCTTCACTCTCGCCGGCGGCATTGGCCACCTGACCCGCGCCTGCGGCCTCGCGCTGGACAACCTGATCGGCGCCGATGTCGTGCTCGCCGACGGCACGTTCGTGCGCACCAGCGAGGACCGCGAGCGCGACCTGCTGTGGGCGCTGCGCGGCGGCGGCGGCAACTTCGGCGTGGTCACTGAGCTGCGCCTGCGCCTACACCCGGTGCAGATCGTGACCGGCGGCCCGATGTTCTGGGACCTCGGCGACGCCGGGACGATCCTCGACTTCTACCGCCAGTGGATGCCCGAGCAGCCCGAAGATATCTCCGCGTTCTTGGCGCTGGTGACGCTGCCGGACGCCGACGCGTTCCCGCCCGCGCTTAGGCGACGGCCGGTGTGCGCGCTCGTGTGGTGCAACACCGCTCCGGCGGAGCGCTCGCGGAGCGCGCTGGCCGCGTTCCGCACGGCGGTGGCGCCGCCGCTGCTGGACGCGGTCGCCGAGCTTCCGTATCCCGCGCTGCAGTCGGCGTTCGACGAGTCCGCGGCCGCCGGCACCCACCATCACGCCGCGGGGCTGCTGTTCAAGCAGGTGCCGGCAGCTTCCGGGAGCACGTTCGCGCGATTCGGCGCCGCCATGCCGACGCCGCTGTGCCAGACCCACCTCTACCCCATCGACGGCGCTGCCGCGCGCGTCGCGCCCGCCGACACGGCATGGCCGTGGCGCGACGCCCAGTTCGCGCAGATGTTCGTCGGCGTGGCTCCCGGACCGGGGCACGACGCCGCGCTGCGCGAGTGGGCGGAGGGATTCGCCGACGCACTGCGGCCGGGCGCGCTGGCCGGCGGCTACGCGAACTTCATGATGGGCGACGGCACGGCTCGTGCCGCCTACGGCACCAACCTCGACCGCCTGCAGGCGCTCAAGGCGCGCTTCGACCCCGGCAACGTGTTCCGGCGCAATGTCAACGTCGCACCGTGACTCACGCAAGCCGTCGCGCCGAAAGTGCCCGTACGAACCCGCAACACGATCGCGCCGGCCCGCCGTAGCCGCCGGACCACTGACCGGGCCCTGGAGTCACCGTGCGCTGACAAGGTGGCACTTCGTGACCCACTCGTCGATGTAACCGCGCCCCGTACGTGGCAGTTCGCCGTACGCGGTCCGGAAGGCGCTCGCGTCGGTGATCCTCGGGTCTTCGTGCGGCGCAAACGCCTCCTGACGCTGGCGCTGCAGCTGCCGCACGACCGACGCATTGCCGGCAGTCGCCTGCAACGCGAGCATCGTGTCGGCTGGTTTGGACGCGATCGCGGGTCGGGCGGTCTTCGCTGGGCGCTCGAGCGTCCGGTACTGCTCCCGATGTGTCGTGCGTTGGTAGGCCATCCGCTGTAGCGATCCTTGTCTCGTCGACGCGCCGATCGCAACCGGCTTGTCCGGCGGCTGACCACGTGCGCATCAGTTTCTGCGCACGGCTAGGTGCGACTGATCGGAAGTCGCCGCCGGCGCTACCGGCGCTGCGCGAGCGCGCCGAATCGCACCGACGACGCCACCAGTCCCGAACTCCCGCTCGGCCGCGCGCTGGGCCCCGAGGACAATCCCTATGGGCTGCGCCCCGAACCGCAGCCAGGGGTGGCGGCGAAATCGACCGTACGCCTACATCGCGAAGGTGGCGACCCGTCGCGCCGCCTCCTCGGAGCGCACGATCAGGCCCGCCGCGCCGAGGGCTCCGCCGATCTCCTGCAGCCCGGCCGCGCGCACCGTCATCACCCCGGCCGCGGCCGGCAGCGCGTGGCGCCGGATGGACTCCTGGACGCCCTCGATCAGCGGCGAACCCGGTGGCGCCAGCTCGCCGCCGATGATCGCCGCCTCCGGGTTGAGCGCGTTGCACACCGGCGCCAGCGCCTCGCCGATCACCAGGCCTGCATCGACGAGCACGCGGCGGGCGCCGGTGTCGCCGTCACCGGCCAGGCGCACGATGTCCCCGAGCTCGAGGTGCGAGCCGTGTACCGCCGCCAGCCCCTCGACCAGGCGATGGCCGGAGGCCAGCGAATTGACGCAGCCGCGCCGCCCGCAGCCGCACACCGGTCCGTCGTCGCGCAGCGGCGTGTGCACGAACTCGCCGGCGTAGCCGGTTGCGCCGCGGCGCAGCCGCCCGCCGACGATGATCCCGGCGCCGATACCCCACGATGCCTTGACGTAGACGTAGTGCCGGAGCCCGCGGCCGGCGCCCATGGTCAGCTCGGCCAGCGCCTCGAGGTTGGCGTCGTTCTCCACGGCGGCCGGCGCGCCCAGGCGTTGCTCGAACATCTCACGGACCGGGCGGTCGGCCCAGCTCGGCAGCACGATCGGATCGACCGCGCCCGTGGCGCTGTCGATGGGGCTCGACAGACCGACGCCCACGCCGACGAGGTCCTGCCGCGACGCCTCCGCCTCGGCCAGGACGGCATTCGTGAGCTCTTCCGCGACATCGACGAGCCGTTCGGCGGGCGTGCCGAGCTCGAACCTCGTGTGCCGCCGGGCGAGGACGGTGAGCGAGAGATCGGTCAGGACGACGCGCATGTCGTCGCGACCGACGAACACGCCGAGCGCGACCCCGGCCGCCGAGTGCAGGCGCACGAGCGTCGCCGGCCGGCCGCGGCCGCGCAGCTCGCCCTCGGCCTGCGACTCGACGATCAGCCCGCGGCGATCGAGCTCGCCGACGATCGAGACGACCGTCGAGCGCGACAGCCCGGTGGCGCGGGCGAGGTCGCTCCGGGAGGCGCGACCGTGGAGGCGCAGCGCGTCGACAAGCACCTCGACGTTCCGCGTCCGGAGGTCCTCCGGCGTACTCATCGTCGTGCGACGGCCGCCGCGTGGACGTCGCCCTCGTGCAGCGCGACGACGGCGGCCTCGCGCTGCCATGTCCGGTCGGCCAGCACGACCGCGATCGCTCCCAGCACCTCCGCGCGGGCGCCGAGCACGGCGGGCGTCACCGGCACATGGCCCGCGCGCGGGAGCGCGACCCGCCGCAGCTCCGCGCCGATCGCATTGATGAGCGTGGTCGAGCCGGCGCCCAGCTCGCCGCCCACGACGATGGCCGCGGGGTTGACCGCGTTGCACAACGCGGCGACGACGCGGCCGATCTGGCGGCCGGCCTCCTCCAGGGCCGGCACCACGGCCGGGTCGTCATCGCGCGCCAGCTCCAGCAGGCGCGCGGGCGTGAGGTCGCCGGCGCGGCGCGCGACGGCACCGATCGAGGCGACCGTCTCCAGGCACCCCCGGTTGCCGCAGCGGCAGACGTTGCCCATCGGTGCCACCGCCACGTGGCCGACCTCGCCGGCGATCCCGTTCGCGCCGGTGTGCAGCGTCCCCTCGAGGATCAACCCGGCGCCGATGCCCGACGCGACCTTGATGTAGAGCATGTCGTCGACCGCGCGGCCGGCGCCATGCGTGTACTCGGCAAGCGCGCCGAGGTTCGCGTCGTTCTCCAGTCGCACCGGAAGCCGCAGCCGGCGCTCGAGCTCCTCGGCGGGCCGCAACCCGGTCCAGCTGGGAAGGATCGACGACGAGCGGACCGTCCCCGTCGCGCGGTCGACTGGTCCCGGCACGCCCATTCCGACGCCGAGCATCCGCTCGCGATCGACGCCGGCGACGTGCGCGAGGTCCGCGACGAGCCGGGCAGCCGTGTCGAGCGCCTCGGCCGCCCCGGCGTCCACGTCGAGCTCGACCCGTCGTTCGACCAGCACGCTCGCCGCCAAGTCGGCGAGCGCCACACACACGTGGCGGTGACCGAAGTCCGCGCCGACGGCGGTCGCCGCTGCCGGGTCGAGGCGTAGCTGAGCCGCACGGCGACCGCGCGGTGTGGCGTCAGCTCGCGCCGCCTCCTCGACGATCAGGCCGGAGGCCAGGCAATCGCCGACGAGTGCCGAGACGGTCGCCCGCGACAGCCCGGTGCGGCGGGCCAGCTCGGCCCGGTCCGCGGAGCCGGCCCGGCGCAGCGCCTCGAGCATCCGGCGGCGATTGAGCTCACGCAATTCGTTAAGCGACGGCATCCGAGCCTGGGGTTTGTTGGCTCGCGGCAATCCTAGTGAGCGGTCCGGGCGGCGCCGCAAGGGCCGGGCGGTGCGGACACCGTCCGGCCCAACGGCGGCCTATCTGACGACGAAGCTGCCGCGCAACGGCAGATCGCGGGACGAGCTGCCGACCAGCACCGTGTAGCGGCCGCGCGGCAGGCGCCAGCCGTCGTCGAACACGGCGAGGTCGTCGCGCCGCAGCCGCAGCTCGACCCAGCGGCTCTCGCCGGGCCCGAGCGTCACCTTGCGGTAGCCCTTGAGCTGCTTGGGCGGCTCGCCCGCGGACGCCGGGTGGCTGAGGTAGAGCTGCACCACCTCCGAGCCCACGCGCCGGCTCCTGTTCGTCACGCGCAACGAGACGCGGACGCTGTCGTGGCGCGCCCGCACGTCCAGCCTGCCGAAGCCGAACGACGCGTACGAGAGGCCGTAGCCGAACGGGAACTGCGGCCGCTGGCCGACTTCGTCGTACCAGCGGTAGCCGACGAGCAGACCCTCGTCGTAGCGCTCGTTCGAGTTCACGCCCGGGTAGCGCTCGGGCCGCGTCGGCGGCGCCGGGCCCTGGAAGTCGCTGGCCGGGAACGTCACCGGCAGGCGACCGCCCGGGTCGCTGTCGCCGAACAGCACGGACGCCAGCGCGGTCCCGAACTGCTGCCCCGGGTACCAGGCCTGAAGCACGGCGTCGACGCGGCGCAGCCACGGCATCAGCACCGGACTGCCGTTGTTGAGGACGACGATCGTGTGCCGGTTGACGGCCGCCACGGCCTCGATCAGCGCGTCCTGGTCGCCCGGCAGTGCGAGCGTGTCGCGGTCCATGCCCTCGCCCTGCGCGTTGTTCGCGAAGACGACCGCGACGTCGGAGCGCTTGGCCGCCGCCACGGCGGCCCCGATCCCGGATGTCGACGGCGGCTGCCATTGCAGCTGGATCGAGTGGCCGAAGAGGCCCGACTTGCTCGAGTACTCGATGCGAATCCTCGCCGGCCGGCCCTTCTTGAGGAAGGCCGTCCCGCTCTCCGGGTACTGCGGGCCGACCAGGAACTGCGTGCCCTCGCGGTAGCCGGAGGTCACGAGGCGGTCGTTGACGTACAGCTTGGCGATGCCGGCCTCGAGCAGCGTCAGCCGGTACAGGCCGGTTTCCGGCGGCGTGAGCGTTCCGGTCCAGTGGGCCGACCAGACCGGGCCGAGGTCCGGGGGCGACGCTCCGACGTCGACGGTCGGATCGACCTGCGTGCGCGTCGGCGCGCCCTGCCGGTCGCCGTTGCTCCAGTAGCTCGCGGACAGGCCGTGGCCGCCGCCCGAGGGCGGCGCCAGGACGTCGGTCGGCACCGTGGTCGGCAGCGGCATGTCGCCCACCGATCCCTGCGCGGCGTTGATCTTCACGCCGGTCGCGCGGGCCGTGATGCCCGCGAGTGGCGTGATCGCGGGGCCGGCGGTGATCGGCACCGCGGCCGAGCCGCCGGTGATATAGATCGCGTCGTCGCCCGACGGCCCGATCACGGCCAGCGAGCGCAGGTGCCGCGTGCTGAGCGGCAGCGCGTGATCGTCGTTCTTGAGCAGCACCATGCCGGCCTCGGAGATCTTCGTCGCGAGCGCCTTGTGCTCCGGCGTGCTGACCACGTCCGCGGGCGGGCCGGTCAGTGGGTCGTCGAAGACGCCGCTGTCGAACATCGCGAACAGGATCCGGCGCACCATGTCGTCCAGCCGGGCGGCCGAGATCTGGCCTGAAGTGAACATGTCGCGCGTGCGCAGGCCGCCGGTGAAATCACCCGGCAGCGCCGGGAAGTCGACGCCCGCGTTGGCCGCGGCCAGGCCGTCGCGGACAGCGAACGCGAAGTCCGGCACCACGAAGCCATTGAAGCCCCAGTCGTGCTTGAGCCGATCGAGCACCTGGTGGCTCTCGCACGTCGGCGTGCCGTTGACGCGGTTGTACGAGCACATCACGCCGTCGGCGCCGCCGCGCTGGACGGCCGTGCGGAACGGCGCCTCGTAGATCTCCTGCAGCGTGCGCTCGGAGACGATCGCGTTGATCGCCGGAGCGTGGTCCCCGTTCGGCAGCGCCGCGAACCCGGTGCGCTCGTACTCCTGGTTATTGGCGACGTAGTGCTTGAGCGTCTCCATTGCGTGACCGGACTTGACGCCCTTGATCTCCGCGGCGACCGTGTGGCCGGCGAGGAAGGGGTCCTCTCCGAGGTTCTCGGGCTGGCGCCCCGCGAGCGGCGTGCGGGCGATGTCCATCGCCGGCCCGAGCCAGGTGTTGAAGCCCTTGCCGCGCAGCTCGGCCGCAACCGCGTTCCCGTACGCGCGCGCGAGGCGGCGGTCGAACGTCGACGCGAGCGTCTGCGCCGACGGCCAGCTGGTGGTGCCGTCCGCGCGCACCCCGTTGGGGCCGTCATCGGAGGTGATCGGCGGCACGCCGGAGCTCGCGGTCGAGCTGAACTGGCCCATTGCGATGTCGACCTTCTGGTCGAAGCTGAGGGCGGCGAGCAGCTCGTCGGCTCGGACGAGTGGCGGCTGACCTGGGTCGCGCCATGGCTGGTCCGCCGCGGCCGCGCCTCCGGCGGTCGCAGCGCAGATCGCGAGCGCACCGAGCGTCGCGAAGGCTTTTCTCACCACGTGTCCCCCAATCCGTCGAGTCTCCGACGTATTTCGCGCATGACTACATAGAAAATCGCTCTAGTTCAGCGACTCCCAGAACGCACACTTGTGCTGCGCCCCGTACTCGGTCTCCGTGATCGGCTGCGTGGCTCCGCCGGGGCGCAGCGACTGGATCGAGCCGCCGGAGCGGTACGCCGGCCAGCGCGCCTGGAACGGGACGGACGGCCTACCGAAGCGCGCCAGCGCGCCCCAGTAGCGGACCATCTCGCGCGAGAGCTGCTGCTGGGCGGGCGTGAACTGCGCGGCCAGCGGGATGCCGTTGTCGAAGCTCGGCCACATGTAGGCGAGCTCCATCGCGTGCCCGGCTCCCCACATGTAGCCCGGGTGATTGTGATTCAGCCCCGGCGCGTTGCGGTCGTCGAACTGGTAGCCGTAGGTCCGCGTCCAGCGCGCGAGCTGCCGGTCGAGCGCCAGCGTGGCGCAGCCGCCGATGCCCGCGATGAAGCCGCTATCGGTCCAGATCGCGCCGATCGCGTAGGCCGACGTGTACGGGCTCGGGAACGCGCTGAACGGATACTGCTCGAGCACCGCCGGCGCCTGCGCCCCGTACAGGCTCCCGACGAATCCCTCGTACTGCTGCTGGTCGAGGTCCGTGAGGTCCTGGGCGAACGTACGGCCCTCGTCGTGGTTGGCGCCGTTGATCACGGGCACGCGGTTGAAGTGGCCGGATGCGATTGCGTCCGCGGGCGCAATCGGCAGCTCGCGGCCTCCGGACGTGATCGACGTCGCCTGCTGCCCGGCCGTGGCGGCCAGCAGGTCGGGGACGGACTTGCCGCGCAGGCATGCGGCGTCGTCGCAGTCCAGCGACTGGGCGAACGTGGTGCCGGAGCTCTCCGCCGCGGCGAGCGGCTGGCTCGCGCAGCTGCCGCTCTGGATCGCGGCGGCGACGAAGAGGCCGCGCATCAGCGGCGAGGCGAGCTGCGCGCAGACCGACCAGCCGCCCGCCGACTCGCCGGCGATCGTGACGCGGCGCCGATCGCCCCCGAAGTGCGTGATGTTGCGATGCACCCAGCGGAGCGCCGCCTGCTGGTCGAGCACTCCGTAGTCGCCGGATGCCCCGTCGGACGCCTCAGCGCTGAGCGACGGGTGAGCGAGGAAGCCGAAGACGCCGAGGCGGTAGTTGAAGGACACGACGACGATGCCGTTCGTGCGCGCCATCAGCGCGCCGTCGTGCTGGTCGCCGGAACCGTTGACCAGGCCGCCGCCATGGATGAAGACGAGGACCGGCGCCTTGCCGTGGTGACTGTGCTCCGGGCGGTAGACGTTCAGGTACAGGCAGTCCTCGGCGTCGGAGCCGGCGCCGTTGGAGCTCGGCAGCTGCGGGCAGCGAGAGCCGTAGCGAGTGGCGTCACGGACGCCACGCCAGCGGTTCGGCGGCGTCGGCGCCTTCCACCGGCGCGCTCCCACCGGCGGCGCGGCGTACGGGATACCCAGGAACTTGTCGGTCCCCTCCGCCTTGAGCCCGCGCACGAGGCCGGTGTCGGTCCGGGCGATTGGGGCGCCGTGCCCGTGCCCATGCGCGTCGGCGGTCGCGGGCGCGATGATCGCGGTGGCCGCGACGAGCGCGACGACGGCGATGCGACGTGGCTTCATTTCTCCTCCCACCCTTCAAGCCGGTCGACTTGCGAGGAGAAGTGTGTCACCTCTCAGCCGAATTTATCCCCAAAACCGTCCGAATTAGTACGGGACATGACAGCGTCTGGACCGCGCCTCGGTCCAGACGAGCGCACGAGCAGGTCGCGCTGCATCGAGCCCGAGGTCGAGCATCCAACCTCAGCTGCAGAACTCGTCGATCACCTCGTCGAGCAGCGCCAGCGACGGCCGCCATTCGACCCGCCCGCGGGCGGCGCGCAGCGCCTCCGGGTCGAGCAGGCCGATCTCGCGAGCACGCGCGAAGGCCGCCCTGAGCTCGTCGGCGCTGATTACCTCGGCCAGGTCGATCAGCGTGCGGGACGGCGACGTGACCCGTATGCCGTTGACCGTGGTGACGTCATCCGGGTGCAGTCGTGGGCCTCGCCGGATCCTGACGCCGGGGATCGCGGAGTCGGTGCGCGGGTCCGTTGCGGATTCGGGGACGTATACGTCGATCGGCTCGTGTAGATCCATCGGTGTGCGTGGGGCTTTCATGCTTCGTGGAGGCGAGCACGTGGAAAACTCGCCCCCTTCGCACAGACCCCGTACGGCGCCATCGCGTATGGTCGCCGACGGTCCGCGGCACGTCGTGTGCCGTGACCGAAAACGAAGGAGGCGGAACGCCGCGATGAAGTGGTGGGGGTGGGGAGACGAGGGCGTCTCCTTCACGCACGAGGACAAGCCGGCGCTCGGGCCGTTCCTGGAGCGCCACCTCGACATCGACGTCAGCCGCGCAGCCTCCCAGCCGACCGCGTTCGACGCCCTGCAGATCCCCGAGCCGTCGCTGGCCCCGGATCTGGCCGCCGCGCTCGAGACCGCGGTCGGCGACGTCTCCACCGATCCGCTCGACCGCGTCGTCCACGCCCGCGGCAAGAGCCTGCGCGACCTCGTCCGGCACCGCGGCGGCGATCTCGGCAGGCTCCCGGATGTCGTCGTCCGGCCGGCCGACGAGGGGGAGGTGGTCGCGGTCATGCGCGCCGCCCTGGACGCCGACGCGGTGCTCATCCCCTTCGGTGGCGGGACCAGCATCTCGGGCAGTCTCGAGGCCCCGGCGCAGGAGCAGCGCACGGTCATCTCGCTCGATGTCTCGAGCCTCCGCCGAGTGCTCGCCGTGGACGCGCCCTCCGGCCTCGTCCGGGTCCAGGTCGGCGCGTTCGGCCCTGACATCGAGCGGCAGCTCAACGCGCAGGGATGGACGCTCGGCCACTTCCCCGACAGCTTCACCCACTCGACGCTCGGTGGCTGGATCGCCACGCGCTCTTCGGGCATGCAGTCGGACCGCTACGGCGACATCGCCGACCTGACGCGGGCGGTGCGCGTCGTGACGCCGGCCGGGCTGCTCGTGACACGTCCGGTGCCCCACACCTCGACCGGGCCGAGCGTGCGGGAGATGGTGCTCGGCAGCGAGGGTCGCCTAGGCGTCATCACCGAGGCGACCGTGCAGGTGCGGCGCGTTCCCGAGCGCCGCGTGATCCTCGGCTACCTGTTCCCGACCTGGTCCGACGGCCTCGCGGCGATGCGCGACATCGCGGAGAGCGAGACGGCGGCCTCGGTTACACGCGTCTCCGACGCCAACGAGACGGCGTTCTCCTTCGCAACCCGGAAGGCGCCCACGCTGCTCGACCGGATCAAGTCCCGGGCGCTCACTACCTACCTGCGGCGCCGGCGGGGCTTCGACATCGACGCGATGTGCCTCTCGTTCATCGGATACGAGGGAACGCAGAATCACGTCGCCGCCCAGCGCAAGGCCGTGGGGCGGATTGTCGCCCGGCACGGCGGGCTCTCCATCGGCGCCTCTCCCGGCGAGCTATACGACCAGAAGAAGTTCGACACGCCGTACATCCGCGACTTCCTGCTCGACCGCGGCACGCTCGGCGACGTCTCCGAAACAGCGGCGCCGTGGAGTCGGCTGTCCAGCGTGTACGACGCCGTGATGGCGGCCGCCCACGGCGCCTTCGACGAGCTCGGCGTGCGCGGCTACATCATGTGCCACCTGTCGCACTCCTACCACTCGGGTGCGTGCCTGTACTTCACGTTTGCGTTCACGCCCTCGCAGCCGGCCGAGAGCCTGTCGCAGTACGACCGCGTCAAGTCGGCGATCCAGCAGGCGTTCATCGACACGGGCGCGACGCTCTCGCATCACCACGCGGTGGGAACCGAGCACGCGCGCTGGCTCGAGGAGGACATCTCCGCGCCGGGAGTCGCGATGCTGCAGGCGCTGTTCAGCGGTGTGGACCCCGGAGCGAACCTGAACCCGGGGAAGATCGTCTGACGCGGGTCTTCGTCACCGGCGCGAGCGGCTTCATCGGCGGCGCGCTCGCCGCCCGGCTGCTCGAGGGCGGTGACGAGGTGGTAGGACTCGCGCGCTCGGGCGAGGCGGCGGCGGTCGTCGCGGGACGCGGGTGCGAGGTCGCGCGCGGCGACCTGCGGGACGAGGACAGTCTTGCCGCCGGAATGCGAGGCTGCGCGCTCGCGTATCACGTCGCCGGCGTCAACACGCACTGCCCGTCCGACCCAACCATGCAGCTCAGGGTCAACGTGGACGGCGCCGAGGCCGCGGTCCGGGCCGCCGCGCGCGCCGGGATCCCGCGGATGGTCTTCACGTCGTCGGCTGCGTCGGTCGGCGAGTCCGCGGGAACGGTCGGGCGCGAGGACACGACACACCGCGGTTCGTATCTCTCCGTCTACGACCGGTCCAAGCACCTGGGTGAGCAGGCGGCATTCCGGGCCGCACGTCAACTGGGCGTCGAGCTCGTCGCGGTCAACCCGTCGTCGGTTCAGGGGCCGGGCCGGTCGTCGGGCAACGGGAAGATCATCATCGACTACCTCAACGGCCGGCTGCGGGCGTTCGTGCATACCCACGTGAGCGTGGTCGACATCGCCGACACGGTGGAGGGACACCTCCTCGCCGCGGCGCGGGGTCGCAGCGGCGAGCGCTACGTGCTCAACGGCGCGACGATCAAGTCCGACGAGGCGCTGAGAATCGTCTCGGAGCTGTCCGGGATCTCCGATCCCGTTCGCATGGTCCCGCCCGCGGTGGCGAGCACGGCGGCGGCACTCGCCGAGGGTGTCGCGCGCGCGAGAGGCAGAACCTCGTCGCTCTGCCGCGCCCGGGTCCGGACAATCCTCCACGGTCACCGCTACGACGGCTCACGGGCGACGCGCGAGCTGGGCCTCATCTACACACCGGTAGCTGAGACCTTCCGGCGCACGATCGAGTGGGCGGTGGCCGAGGGACTCGTCACCCGCCCGCTCCCCCGGGATATCGGCGCTTGACGTGCTCGGCATTCGTGCCGGGCCCCTCGGTGCGATCACGTGCGATGCCTGACGATCGTGCGGTCCAGGCGTGGATCCGTCGCAACGAGGCGGCACGAGCCGGATGTTCGCGCGGCGCTATCACTACGTCGCCCGGTGCGGGTCTGTTCGCGCGGTTGACCTAATCGCAATGAAGCGTGCTGCCGGGCGCTCGCAGGACCTCCTTGATCTCGAGGAGCTCGGCGAGTCCTGATCCGCCGGCGACATCCTCGCGCAACGAGCGGCTTCAGCGATCGCCGTGCTCGCCTTCATCCGAGATCCTTGGCCCTCGCGCCATGCCTGACGCACGTGCCGAGATTGACGAGGCGACCGCCGTGGTGCGCTGGCTCCTTGAGGCCGGCGTGGACGGGGTCGGGCTAACCCAGACCCACGCGCTCCGGCGAACGGTCGTCCGGGAGGCGGCGGAACGCTGGCCGGACTGGTGGAGGCACGAGCTGTTCGGCCCGCCGCATCGCGAGAGCGATCTGCCGGTGCTGGCGGAGGTGCACGCCGGGCTGCGGCGGTTGCGATTGATGCGCCGACGGCGCGAGACGTTGCTGACCACTCTGCGCGGGCGCGAGCTGCTCGCCGATCCGGAGGCGCTCGTGAAGCTGCTCCACGACGACCTCGGCGGCGACGGCTTCGAGGGCGATGCGTGGCTGCTCATCGAGGAGGTGCTGCAACAGCACGGGACGCTGGACAGCGATCGATTGAGGGAGATCGTGGGCCGGCTGCTCGCTGTCGAAGGCTGGCGGGATGCCGACGGTGGCCGGCTGGAGGGGTGGACGCTGTTCGGTGCGCTGCAGCCCACACTGTGCCGGGCCGAGGGGTATGGGCTCGTCCGCCGGCACCGGGAGCCGCTCACGTTCGAGCTCACGGCCGCCGGGACGCGCCTGGCGGTGGTCCAGCCTCCCGCTCCAGCCACGATTACGGCCGCGGCGGGCGAGGCCGGCCTGGTCTTCGACGCTGAGCTGCTCAACGTGCGCGGCGTCCGCGCGCGGCTGGCGGTGCTCGAGCGCCAGCCGCTCACCGCCGTACACGACGCGATCCAGCAGGCGTTCGGCTGGTACGACGACCACCTGTACTCGTTCTGGCTCGATGGCAGCTTCTTCGGCTCGGACGAGGTCGAGCTGACCACCCCGGACGCGCCCGACGCGGGCGCCGCCACGGCCGATGTCCCGCTCGCCGAGCTCGACCTTCACCTCGGCCAGCGAATCGGCTACGTGTTCGACTTCGGCGACGACTGGCGCGTCCGCCTGACCGTACGCGAGCGGGTCGCCGCCGAGCCGGGCGACCATCCCCGGGTGCTCGAGCTTCGTGGTACGCCGCCGCCGCAGTACGCGGCGCTCGATGACCGACGCTCATGACCGGCGAGCGGGCAGACCGTGACCGGCGACTGGCGTTTTCCATCCCGCCGATGCCCGAGCCGGACGAGTGGCTCGACCCGAGCGACGCGGACGACCGCGCGCTGCTGATCGCTGCCGCGCACCCGGAGCTCGACACCGAAGCAGAGAGTGCGCTCGTGGATGGCCACGAGATGAACCCGAGGCTGCATCTGACCATCCACGAGATCATCGCGACCCAGATCGTCCACGACGACCCGCCCGAAGTCTGGGCGACGGCGCAACGCCTGCGAGGACTCGGCTACGGGCGGCACGAGGTCCTGCACATGCTCGCCGCAGCCATGGCCCCGCAGCTGTGGGGCGCGCTGCACGACCAGCGCGAGTACGACCTCGAAGCGCATCGCGCGGCGCTCGCCGCCCTGCCGGAGTCGTGGGAGCGAGCGAGGCCGAGCGGACCAGCTCCACCCGCGGCGCGAGCCGCGCACGCGGTCGACGCCAAGAAGCGGCGCAAAGCCGAACGTGCGGCGCGCCGGCGTAACCGCCGGCGCTGACCGATCGCAGGACTCGCATCGCCGCCCGCTCGTGGCGGCGTCGTTTCTCGCAGACTCCGGGTCGCCGCAAACGGGACGTGATCCGAGCGGCAAGATGTACGAATGCCGATGTTGTGCCTGGCCGGCACGTTCCACGTGCTCGGCGCCGAGCCGGACGGCGACTCGATCCGCTTCCGCCCCGACGACCCTGCCGACTGGGCGAAGGTCCCGGGGCCGAACGCCGTCCGCCGCAACGCCAGCGGCGCCGCCCAGTTGCGGCTCGACGCCGTCGACGCGCTCGAGACCCACTACACGCCGCCGGGCGGGGGCACGCAGCACCAGCCGCTCGAGCTCGCGCACGCGGCGGCCGCCGACCTCCTGGATTGGCTCGGCTTCCGCGACGTCGAGCGCGACGGGGAGACGGTTACCAGCGTCCAGGCGGACGACCGTCGCGGCTTCATCCTCACCCGCGGCGCGGACCTCTACGGGCGCTGCGTCGCGTTAGTCGGCCGGGCCGACGCTCCGGCGACGAGCGGCGAACAACTCTTCGTCGACGTGCCACTGCTCCGCGAGACGGCCAACCACCGACTCATCACGTCCGGGCTCGCCTACCCAACCTTCTACACCCAGCTCTACGTCGACCTGCGCAACGACCTCGCCACGCAGGCGCAGGCCGCGCGTGCCGCGGGTGCCGGCGTCTTCGCCGACGATCGCACCCAGAGCGGCGTCACGGTCGAGTCGGAGGCCACGCTCACCGACAGCGCGGTGATCTTGCCCAAGCTCTTCCGCCGGCTGGCCGAGTACCTGCAGCTCAACGACGGCGACCTGTCGCTGGCGGGCTTCAACGAGTTCCTGGCTCAACAGGCTGACCTCGTCTGGATCGTCCCAACCGGTCAGAAGACCGGGTTCGACACGGTCGTCGTCGTTGACGGCCAGACGGTGAAGCTGACGTGGCCGCCCGAGGAGCTCGTGTTCGAGGAGAAGTAACGGCGGCCCATCGTCCCGCGGCGGCCTACGGGGCGCCGTCGAGCGGCAGCCGGCGCTCGAAGACCAGCTCCAAGCCGTCGACCTCGTCGATCTGCTCACCGACTTGGCGGAACCCCAAGGAGCGGACGAGCGCCAGCGAGGGCGCGTTGTCGGGGCTGACCGAAGCAACGCAGACGTGCGCCCGTCCCGTGGCGGAGGCCCACGCCGTCAGGCCATGGATGGCCTCACGCGCGTAGCCCTTGCGCCGCTCGGTCACCACGACGTCGTAGCCGATCTCCGCGCGTCCGCTCGCGTCCGGCGGTTGGTGGAAGCCGACGCTGCCGACCAGGCGCCGCGGTGCCCGCAGCACCATCGCCCGCACCAGCCACGGCTGCTCCGACGGGTCGGCCGCGAGCTGCTCGAGTCGCAGCGACGCAGGGATCCCGTCCGCCCACCCCGGAGGGACGCGCGTTCCCAGCGCCCGCTCGAGCTCGGCGTTCCGCCCGTCGGCGATCAGCTGCAGGAGGGCCGGAGGGAGGGGCACGAGATCCATGCGCTCAGTGGCGACGACGGCGGTCACGAGCCGAGGCTACCGGCGCCTTGACGTCACGCCGCTCGAGGAGTAGGACGAGTGTGCGATGGAGCCCTCGCATCCTCGCCACGTCCTCGTCGTCGCCAACCGCACCGCCGCGACGCCGGCGCTGCTCGCGGAGGTCCGCGGACGCGCGTCGGAGGGTCCCTGCCACTTCACGCTCCTCGTTCCGCGGCCGTTCTGGGATGCCGACACCGAGGAGTCGGCGATCACGCTCGAGCTTGCCATCCCGCTGCTGGAGGACGCGGCCGGAGCTCGCGTCGAGGGACTCGTGGGCGCCGAGGATCCGTTCCTGGCCGTCTCGGCAGCCCTGGAGGCGGAGCCGTACGACGAGGTCATCGTCTCGACGCTTCCCGCGCGCGTGTCGCACTGGCTGCACATCGATCTGCCCGCCCGCGTGGGCCGTCTGGGTCTCCCGGTGACGGTCGTCACCGCCAGGAAGGCGGACCGGCCTCTCGCGGCGGTCGCTCCGAAGGCAGGATGATCGAGAACAGCAGCGCGGCCGACTGATTTCGTGCGCGTGGCCGAGAGGCGCCTCTATCTGCTGCGTCACGCGAAGTCGAGCTGGAAGGACCAACGGCTTGCCGATCACGAACGCCCGCTCGCGGGCCGGGGCCGACGCGCGGCCAAGGCGATCCGCCGGCACGTGAAGGAGCAAGGGATCGATCCCGAGCTGGTGCTCTGCTCGACGGCCAAACGCGCGCGGCAGACGCTCGAGGGCATCGAGCCGGCACTCGGACGAGGCGCCGTACGCGTCGAAGCCGAGCTTTACGGGGCCGGGTCGGCTGCGCTGCTCGCACGCCTGCAGCATGTTCCGGCGCGCGTCCGGTCGGTGATGGTCATCGGCCACAACCCAGCTCTGCAGGACTTGGCGCTGCTGCTCGCCCGCGACGGATCCACGGAGCTCGAGGTGAAGTTCCCGACCGCCGCGCTCGCGACGCTTGCATTTCGCGGTCCTAGCTGGGCCGTGCTCGATCGCGGCAAGGCCGACCTCATCGAGTTCGTCCGGCCGCGTGACCTCGACCACGGCTCCGGCGGGGCGTAGCGCCGGTCCCGCCCTCGCGGTGCGCGGGCGTAGAGTCTCCGCGGATGGACAGCGCGTACCATCTGCGGCGCCAGGACGACCCGCGCGAGGTGATCACCTTCGCCTTCTTCGACGGCGACGCAGAGGCGATCGACACCATGCGCGATGACCCGCATTGGATGGCCGGCGAGGAGCGGCGGCTGGCTGGGATCGCGCCACTGGAGCATGAGATCACCCTTACCGGCGTCTTCGACGTCGTCGAGGCAGTTCGGGGGGAGCGCGCGGGGTCCGCGCGCCAGTGAGCCTTCGGCGTCCGGAGCGATCGCTTACGAGTGCTTGCCGACCTGCACCGCCGTGCCGTCGGAGTCGAACAGTCCCTCGACCGAGAAGTACCGCTCGCCGGTGTCGTAGCAGAACGTCAGCACGGTGCTGCCGTCAGGGATGTCCGGCAGCTTCTGCGCGACCGCGGCGAGCGCGGCGCCCGACGACGGGCCGACGAAGATCCCCTCCTCGCTCGCGCTTCGCACCGCGTACGCGTAGGCGTCTTCCTCGCTCACCTGAATCACGCCGTCGAGCGTGTCGGTGTGCAGGTTGGCGGGCACGAAGCCCGCGCCGATGCCCTGCAGCCGGTGGGGGCTGGGCTCGCCGCCGCTGATGACCGCTGACTTGGCGGGCTCGACGGCGAAGGTCTGCAGGCTCGGGAAGCGCTCCTTGAGCGCCTCGCTGACGCCGGTGATGTGACCGCCCGTGCCGACGCCGGTGATGAGGAAGTCCACGCCGTCGGGGAAGTCGCGCAGGATCTCCTGGGCGGTCGCGTCGTGGTGGATCGCCGGGTTGGCCGGGTTCTCGAACTGCTGCGGGATCCAGGCGCCCTCGATCTCCGCGACGAGCTCGTCGGCGCGGGCGATCGCGGCCTTCATCCCGCCCTCGCGCGGCGTCAGCTCGAGCTGGGCGCCGTAGGCGGCCATGAGGCGCCGGCGCTCGATCGTCATCGACTCCGGCATGACGAGGATCAGCCGGTAGCCGCGCACCGCGGCGACCATCGCCAGCCCGATGCCGGTGTTGCCCGACGTCGGCTCGACGATCGTGCTGCCCGGTCCGAGCACGCCACGACGCTCGGCGTCGTCGATCATCGAGAGCCCGATGCGGTCCTTGATCGAGCCGCCGGGGTTGGCCCGCTCGGCCTTCATCCACACCTCCACCTGCGGGCGGTCGGCGAACAGGCGGTTGATGCGGATGTGGGGGGTGTCCCCGATCGTCTCGAGGATGCTCGCGGCCTTCACGCTGCCTCCGTCTCCTAGATGTTGAAGTCGAGCGGCTCGTCGTCGCGGATCGCGGGATCGACCCGCGCGGTCGGCGTCACGACCGAGTGGGCCGGCACGCTGCGGGTCAGCCACACGTTGCCGCCGATGCGGGTGCCGTCGCCGATCACGGTCTCGCCGCCCAGGATCGTCGCGTTGGCGTAGATCACGACGTCGTCGCCGATCGTCGGGTGGCGCTTGGTCCGCGCCATGCCCTTCTCCACGCTTAGTGCCCCGAGCGTCACGCCCTGGTAGAGCTTGACGCGCGCGCCCAGCACGGCGGTTTCGCCGATGACGATGCCTGTGCCGTGATCGATGGCGAACGACGCACCGATGATTGCGGCCGGATGGATGTCGATGCCGGTGTCGCGGTGCGCGGTCTCGGTCAGCACGCGTGGCACCAGCGGCACCTCGCAGCCCTGCAGCTGGTGCGCGAGCCGGTAGACGGCGGTCGCGAAAAAGCCGGGATAGGCGAGGATCACCTCGTCGACGGAGTGCGCGGCGGGGTCGCCGTCGCAGATCGCCTGGGCGTCGAGCAGCAACGCTTCGCGGATGTCCGGCAAGGCGGTGAAGAAGCGCTCGACGACATCGTCGGGGTCCGCGCAGTGCGCTTCGGGCAGCCGCAGCGCGTCGGCCAGCAGCGTGCGCAGCGCGCCCAGCTCGTCGGCGACGTCGCCGGCGCGGCCGCCCACTTCGGCGGCGAAGTGCGGGAACAGCAGCTCCAGTGAGCGGTGGATGAAGCGCTCGGCAAGCTCGCGCAGCCGCGGCGGCAGCGCGTAGTCCTCGCGCTCGCGCGCGAGTTGCTGGAGAAACGACGCAACGCCGACACGCTCGGGGGCAACGGTCATGCGCTCCGAACAGTACTCAGCCGGCGCTGACCTACGTGAACAGCTCGTCGACCGACGCGGCGATGCGCCGCGGCGGCCCCGCCGGCGCCGCGAACGGTCCCCGAGGCGCGTCGTCCGGGAGATGAGTCACGTCGCACAGGGCCTGCACCGCCGGCGTCAGGAAGCGCGACGTCTTCCCGTAGCCGTGGCCGTCATCACGAGGACGCCGGTAGTAGCGGCGCGGGACGTAGATCGAGAGCGACCGGCGCGCGCGCGTCAGCGCGACGTACATCAAGCGCCGCTCCTCGGCGATCGACTCGCTCGTCCCGGCGGCGAGGTCGGCCGGAAAGTTGCCGTCGTACGCCGCGAGCAGGTGCACCGACTGCCACTCCAGCCCCTTGGCGGAATGCACCGTCGAGAGCACCAGCCAGTCGTCGTCGAGCTGCGGCGGCCCGGCCAGATCCTGCGAGGACGCCGGCGGGTCGAGGACGAGCTCGGCGATGAACGTGCGCACGTCGCGCGCGTCGCCGGCCAGCGCGGTGAGCGTGTCGAGGTCCTGCAGGCGTACCGGGCCGTCGACGTAGTGGCCGCGCACGAGCGGCGCGAGCGCGTCGCGCAGCCGCTCGACGGCCGGACCTGGCGCGGTGGTTCCCGCAGCGGCGATCGCGGCGACCAGCGGGTCGGCGAGCTCGAGCGCCGATGGCGGCAGCTCGGCACGTGCGGTCGCCCACCGCTCCGTAAGGTCCGCACCGTCCAGCACGAGGCGGTCGACCGCACGGCGTGCCCGGCCCGGGCCGACGCCCTCGAGGAGCTGCAGCACGCGAAACCACGCCATCTCGTCCGCCGGGCGGTCCGCGAGGCGGAGCACGGCGAGGAAGTCCTTGACGTGCGCGGCCTCGAGATAGCGCAGCCCGCCGTACTTCACGAACGGGATCCGCCGCCGGGACAACTCGAGCTCGAGCGCGTCGGAGTCATGTCCGGTGCGCGCGAGCACGGCCTGCTCGCGCAGCAGCATCCCCTCCTCGCGCGCAGCCAGCACACGGTCGGACACCTCGACCGCCTCGTGCAGCTGGTCGCGGCAGAACACCAGCGCCGGCCGTTTTCCGCCCTCGCGATCTGCGCGCAGGACCTTCGGAAAGCCCTCGGCGTCCTGCGCCGCGACGGCGTTGGCGACGTCGAGCAGCGGCTGCGTCGCACGGTAGTTGCGCTCGAGGGTCACCGTCGTCGCGGCCGTAAAGCGGTCCGGGAATTCCAGGATGTGATGCACCGACGCCGAGCGGAACGCGTAGATCGCCTGGAAGTCGTCACCGACCGCGGTCACCCGGCAGTCCCTCCGCGCGAAGCCGTCGACGATCGCCACCTGCAGCCCGTTGACGTCCTGGTACTCGTCCACGAGCACGTGGTCGAACGACGACGCGATGTGCGCCCCCGCGTGCTCGTCGATCATCAGGGCTCGCCAGAGGACGAGCAGGTCGTCGAGATCGACCGCGCCGAGCGCTCGCTTGCGCGCCGTAAACGCCTGAAACAGCGGACCCAGGACGTCGAGGTGCTCCTCGCACCACGGGAAGCTCTCGGCCACGACCTCGCGCACCGACCGCTGCGCGTTCACGGTGCGTGAGTAGATATCGGCGAGCGCGTGCTTACGCGGAAAGCGCCTCCCGGTCTCGCCATGACCCTGCTCCTGGCGGACGAGGTCGAGCAGGTCGGCGGCATCACCCGCGTCGAGCACCGCGAAGTCCGACCCGAGGCCGAGCGCCGCCGCGTGCCCGCGCACGAAGCGGTGCCCCACCGAATGAAACGTCCCGCCGAGGACGCGCCGAGCCGAGCCACCGGCCATCGCCTGCGCGCGCGTGAGCATGTCCCGCGACGCACGGCGCGTGAACGTCAGCAGCAAGATCCGCTCCGCGGGGACACCACCGGCGACAAGTGACGCGACACGCGCGCAGAGCGTCGTCGTCTTGCCGGTCCCGGCGCCGGCCAGGACGAGCAGGTGGCCGTCCCGGTACAGCGCAGCGGCCCGCTGCTCCGGGTTCAGCTCCTCCAGCCAGTCAGCAGTATTGGGGGCCTCCGCGACGAACATCTGTTCGCCGAACGGTACGGTCGCTCCCGGACGACTCGCGGTCGTCCCGGTGACCTCAGCCCCAGAAGATGCCGGTGCGATCCTCTTCGATCGCGGCGAGCAGCGGCGCGACGTCGCGTGCCGGAGGGATGTCGTCGTACAGCCACCAGCGATCGTTGCTGTCCGAGCAGTACAGCGTCCACATGCCGCCCTCGTACCGCAGCTGCGCGACCTTCGTCGAGGACCACTCCTGACCGAAGTCCTCGCGCCACGGCGGTCGTCGCTCGACGATCGTAATCGCCTTCCCGCGCACGCCGTGCTCGACCCGCACCTGTGGGCGCATCTCCTCAGGCACGCGAGACTGGCAATAGCGCTCGACCTGGGCGACGGCCTCGGCGGGAAGGGCCATGGCCGGGGACGGTAGCGTCCGTCGTGCGATGCCGGAGCCTGGCGAGAAGGCGAGGAGGCGAGCCGTGCGCGAGCTGGTCGGCAGCTACAAATGCTCGGCGCGCGAGCTGTGGACGTCCTGCGATCCGAGCCGCCCAGAGGGCGGGGCGCGGGCGATCGAGGACGCCCGCGAGCGCGGCGGGGAGCTCGACTCGTGGGCGGCCGGCGAGCCCCGGCGACGGCGATGACCGAGCCGCCGCGCTGGTGGACCGTCCGCAGCGCTCAGAACCGCAAGCCCGCGACCTACCGATGCCCGTTCTGCAACGAGCTGCTCCCGTCGCTGTCCGAGCACGTACTCGTCATGCCGGAAGGCGACGCGCGTCGCCGCCGGCACGCGCACACGGCCTGCACCCTGGCCGAGCGCAAGGCGGGCCGGCTGCCCGCGCGCGACGAGTGGCTGCGAACGCAGCCTCCACAACCCGGTCTGCTCCGTCGCCTCTTCGGACGTCGGATGTAGCGGTACCAGCTCGGCGACTGCGCCCGCGCACCCCGATCCGCAGAGCCGGTCTCTCATTCGTGGCATAATCGTGGCATGGCTCGCACACGTTTGAGCACAACGGTGGACGCGGACCTCCTTGATGGCGCGAGGCGCGTGCGCGCGGGGGTCGCCGACGCGGCGCTCATCGACGAGGCCCTGAAAGCATTCCTCTCGCGCCACCGCGCGGTCGAACTCGACGCGAGCTACGCCGCCTATGACGCGCACCCTCTTGACGAGCCGGACGAGTGGGGCGACCTGGCGTCGTTCCGCGAGGCCGCTGCCGCATCGTGAACGCCCTCCCCGCTCGGGGTGAAGTCTGGTGGTGCGAACTCGCGGGGATCGGCCGCCGCCCCGTCGTGGTTCTCTCACGCGACGCGGCGATTCCGCGCGTTCGGCGAGTGCTCATCGCGCCATGCACGACAACCATCCGGGCGCTCCCGAGCGAGGTCATCCTCGAACCCGGTGACGACCCGGTCCCCCGGCACTCGGCCGTCAACCTCGACTCAGTCGAGAGCGTGACGACCCGTGTGCTCGTCGAACGGCTTGGCCGCCTGGCCGATGCCCGCATGCACGAAGTCTGCCGCGCGCTGGCAGTCGCGGTCGACTGTCAGAGCTAAAGGACCGTTTCGGAATTGAGCGGCGCAGGAGGAGCAGCGTTCGGGGAGCGCTCCGCGATCGGCGAGGCGCTCAGGCCGCGGCGTGCAGGAACCGCTCGAACCGCGACTCCAGCCGAAGCGGATCCGGTCGATCCGCAGCTCGCCGCGGCACGGCGATCGCCTCGCCGTGGAAGCCCTGCAGCCCGGTGCGCAACATCGGCCCGTCTATTTCTCGCCGCAGCCGGTCGGCAAGGTGGACGACGCCGTCGGGGTCGATGCCGAGCAGGTTGCGATCGAAGGCGAGGTGGTGGATCGCGCAGAGGGCAAGGCCGTTGACGACCGCGGCGATGCCCTCGGGGTCGACGTCGGGAACGATATGGGCGGCTTGCACGAGCGCGCGCTCTCGCAGCGAGCAGATCGCGCAGCGGCCACGGTAGGCGCGCATCACATCGAGCTTGAAGCGCTGCTGGTGGAGCCGGATGCGCGCATCGCGCGTGGCGTAGGCGCGGACGTCCGGTGCGGACACCAGGCCGCCGGGCTGCATGTCCTGGACGGGGAGGCCGGGCTGGAGCACGACAACCTTCGCGGCCGGATCGTCGGCGGTCACGAACATCGGGGCAATGACCAGGTACTGGCTCGGCGCCAACGCGCGGAAGTACACGAGCGGCGTCTGCAGCTCGAACGCGGCGCGCAGCGCGCGGTTGTCCGGCTGGTCGATCGAACCGGCGCGATAGGCGTACGTGAACATCGCGCCGGCCGCGTCGAACGTGTCGGCGTACGGGTCGTTGAACGATGTCGTGAGCGTCAGTGCGGCCGGTCCGCGCTGATCGCGGCCGCGATGGATCCCGCGCTGGAACGATCCGAAGCTGACTCGCTGGTTCTCGAACACGAAGCCCTCGCGCAGCCGCGGGAGCGGCACGAGGTCGTCATACGCCTCGGCCAGCGCGCGCGCGTGTGTGACCGCCGCTTGACGGAGCGGAAGATCAGGATCGACCGCGGGCACGGCGCAACTGTGCCGCAGGGCCGCCGGCCGCGCAATTCCTGCCGGCGGCCGACGGCTCGCAAGCGGCCTCCGCAGGCCAAAGACGCTTTCGGCAGTGGACGAGTGCTCCACCTGTTGAAGGCGAGTCCAGCCCGTCGCCTGGCTACGGGATCGGAGTGCCGTTCACGGTCACCAGGCCGGGGCTAGAGAGGAGCACGCCCGCAGCGCCGCGTAACGTCGCAGCGCCCCCGCTGTCGATCGTCACGTTGCCCGATCCATGCAGGGTTGTCGTGCCACCGATCGCGACGGCCACGTTCCCGCCGCCCTGGAAACTCGTCGCGTCGCCGACTGACTCCGAGAAGTCCTTTCCAACCGCGAGGCTCGTGTCGGAGCCGCTTGACGCGGCGAGACTCTTGGCCGTCTGCATCCTCGTGTTGCCGCCGCTCGCGAGGCTGAGGTCCTTACCGGTCACGAGGCCGAAGTCTGTGCCGGTCTGCACAGTCGTCGAACTGTCGCTGTCGAGCGCGATATCGCTGCCGACGAGGCGCGCGCTGGCGCCGGGAGCGCGCAGGACGATGCCGGCGTCGGTGACGCTGATCGAGTAGGCGCCATTCGGGCTCGTGAGCGTTCCGGCGAAGACTCCGGGAGGACCCTGCGAGCCCGGGTCTCCCTTGTCGCCCTTGGTGCCGACTGGCCCCGCGGGCCCAGGCAGACCCTTCTGGTTCCACGACACCTGCGTCTCGAGCGAGGTGCAGCGGCTCATCAGGTTGCCGCTCGCCAGCGACGGGTCGATCAGCCGGATCGTTCCGACGTTCTTGAGCATGCAGGCGTTGTAGACGTTCCCGTCGCCGGGGATCGTCGCGGAGGCGACGGCCCCAAGAGTGGCGGCGACGAGCAGCCCGCCGGCCGCCGCTGCGAACACGCGCTTGGTTCTGCTGATCGGCATGGCTGAGCTCCGTTTAGTCGGCGCGGGTGAGGGTGAGCGTGCCGCTGCTGCCGTCGGTCCACGACAGGGCCACGGGGATCGTGTCGTCGCCGATGCTGCTCCGTGGGAACGTTCCCCGGCCGAGGAAGCGCGACCAGTCGTGGTCGCAGGTGCCGGTGAAGTCCGACGCATTGACGTCCGCGGTAACGGTGTCGGCGTCGGCGTCGAACGACGCCACCCCGGGACCGAAGCCGGGATCGCGGGCGAGAGCGGTGGAGCAGCCAGGGTCTGCGAAGGGCGGACATGGCGAACGTGTGTAGGTGCCGCTGCCGGTTTCGTCGTAGGCGCCCGCACTACCGAACTCGATGCCGCTGCCGGGATCGAGCGTGAGGATCGCGAACGGCTGATCGGCCCCGGCGATGTCCGCCAGGCGCGCGCTGTAGCTCCACTGCCACTCCGTGCTGCAGCTGCCGGGCGACAAGAAGTGCCGTGTTCCGCTGACCGTTCCGCGGTAGAGCGGTACGTCCTCGGTCTTCTGCGTCCAGGTGCCCTCGCCGACGCCCGCTCGCGACCTCACGTGAAGCGTGAGCTTGACGAAGATGTCCCTCCCGGCGTTGGTGACGTCGTAAGAGAACTGCGGGCTGGCGCCCGTCGCGCTGCCCGGGCTGAACCGGGCGTTCTGCGGCGCGCCGGCGTCCCATTTGCCGAACGAGGCTCCGCCGCCCCGGACGGCTATGGCCTGCGCGGACATCGACCCGTGCTGGTGGCGGTGCAGGGTGCGGGTCAGCGACGCCGGGTCGAACTGGAGCGTCACGCACGCGTTCGGGACGCTCCAGCCGGTCTCGAGGTTCTGGAAGTTCGTGATCTCCTTGTCGACGAGCGTGGCGAACGCCTTGTCGAGGGAGCTCGCAATGGCGGCCGCGTCCTGCCCGAGCTGGGACTTCCCGAAGGTCACTCCGCGCTCGGTGAAGGCGATGTCGACGGCGCCGCGACCGGTGTCGTAGCTGCGCCCCGGCATCTTGACGCGGGTACGGTGCAGCCCGGTGTAGTGCAGGCTCACCGGGCCGAACGACTGCCGGCTACCGCCGAGGTCGATATTCGCCGTCTGGCTGTCGTCGATGTCGATGAGGTCGAGCTTCGCGTCCCCGTCCACCTCGGCGTGCATCCTCGTGTTGCCCGTGAAGCGCACGCGCTGGTTGACGAGGACGTGGCCGCTCTTCGCGATGGACAACGCGGACAGGAACACCGAGCTGTCGGTCGCGTCGACCACGCCGGCCGCGGTTGGGCAGGCCGGTGCATCGAAGTGATGGCATTCACCGCCGTCGGCGAGCTCCAGGTGGATGACGTAGTCACCGCTCTCCAGCTCCAGTCCAAGGACCGCCTCGCGGCCGAAGGTCATCGTCGCCGTCAGCTTCTCGCCGCCGGCGCTCGTGCTGAACGTGTCCGATCGCGTCGGCAGGTTGGCCTCCCCACACCCCGAACTGCGCGCGAGTCGCGCGAGCGTCCGGGACGCGGCGAGCTTGTCGAGACGGCCGAGGCCCTTGCGAAGCCCGTGCTGCACGGCCGCCCAGGCGTGCGGGTTGACCTTGTGGAACAGCTTCTTGAGTGACGGAGCCCGCCGGTGGCGGCGATCGCGCACGCCGGCGAGGTTGTCGGCCAATGCGAGCCGGGCGTACAGCAGCCGGCTGTCGCCCTGCCGCGGCCGGGGCAGCGCGGCGCTGCGCGAGCGGCACCCCAGGTTGCGCCGGTTGATCTTGATCGGGACCTGGCTCTTCCGGCACTTGATTCGCTTGGGCTTCGCCGCCGCGCCGGCGGTCGAATTCGCCGCCAGAGCCGGGGAGCCCAACACGCCGCCACCGACCAGGAGACCGGCGGCGAGCGCCAGACCCAAGAATCCACGAGCGCTCATCGGAGGTTGGCGACGTAGACGAGCCGGCCGGTGAAGGTCCCCATCTCGTCGAACGACCCCGCGCCGCCGCCCGTGACGTGGCCCCGGGCGGCCGAGTAGATGCCCGTGCCGCCAGCGACTTCTCCGCTGCCGACCTGGATGAACGAGCTCTGCGTCGGGAGGATCTCGAGCAGCTTGAGCGGCGCCGTCAATGAGCCGTGGGGGAGGTTGAGAGTGAGCGTCGAGCGCACCGACTGACGGCAGAACGGCGTGAAGGGGTCGCAGCCGACGCTCGCGGCGATGCAGGTCTGGCCCGTGCCGAGCGGCCGACCGGTCAGGGAGTTCACGTCGAGCCCGAAGCCGTCGCCGGAGCAGGAGACCGGCAAAGCGAAGTTGGGCACCAGGCTGACGGCGAGCGTTGAGCTGGCCTGTGCGGGGGCGGCGCTCAGGGCGACCGCGCACAGAGCCACAACGAGTGTCTTCGTAGTCATCGCGTGCTCCTTTGCGGGATGTCCGCGCAGACCATCGCTCGTAGGTTGTGGGTCGGGTCGTGGACGTTGATCGAGGCGGGCTCGGACTGGAGCTCCTTCAGCGTCACGACGTTCACGAACGTCTTGGACGTGCCCTTGACGACCTCGTTGAGGTTTGCCCAGACCCGTGGGTTGGTCGCCGTCGGCTCGTCGCTGCACGGCCCGGTGTGGATGTGGGCGGGGAGGGTGGCGGCGATCGGCTTGCTGAGCTTCAGTGTGACGTTCATGTTCGAGCCGTCCGGGACCAGCGTGGCCGTCCCGGTCACGCCCGAGTGATGCTCGGTCTTGAGCGGGATCTCGATCGGCGCGCTTGCGACGGGACGAGCTGCAGCGGCGCCGGCGGTGCTCTCGTCGTCGCCGCCCACGACAACGACTGCCAGGACTGCGACGGCGACGCACAGCAGGCCCACCATCAGAGCCAGGGTCTTGCGATTCATGTCGGGCGTCCTTCCTCGACGATCCGTTCGTATTTGAGTCCGGCGCGAGCGCCGGCCAGCTCGACGGCATCCGGCGCGACCGCCTCGAAGATGAGCCGGCAGGTCTCGTACTCCGGCGTGTAGACGGAGCGGACCAACCGCACCGCGGTGCCCTCGCGCGTCAGTTGCTCGGCGGCTGTGCGCGCCCGTTCGCCGATGGTCGCGTCGCCCCCAGGGAGTTCCAGCACGTAGCTCCTCACGCCCGCCACGATCCGTGGCGCCGCTAACGGTTCGCTATCGGAATCGGGTAGCGTCGAGCCGACCGAGGGGAGCGCGCATCGAGTTCCGGATCCTGGGACCGTTGGAGGTGGTGGAGGATGGGCGTGCGCTCGCCATCGAGCGCGGGCGGCAGCGCGCGCTGCTCGGGTATCTGCTGCTGCGCGCGAACGAGGTCGTCGCCCAGGACCGGCTCGTCGACGCGCTGTGGGGTGAGTCGCCACCCGCGACCGCGAAGACGAAGCTGCAGGGCTATGTGTCGCGGCTGCGGCGGGAGCTCGGCGCCGGCCGGCTGGAGACGCAGCCGCCCGGCTACGTGCTGCACGTCGCGGCGGATGAGCTCGACCTGCACCGCTTCCGCGCGCTGCTCGACCAGGACCGCCACGAGGAGGCGCTCGCCCTCTGGCGCGGACCCCCGCTCGACGACCTCGCGTTCCAGGACTTCGCGCAGAGCGAGATCGCGCGGCTCGAGGAGCTCCGCCTGTCCGCCGTCGAAGGACGGTTCGAGCGCGAGCTCGCCGACGGCCGGCACGCCGACCTGGTCTCAGAGCTTGCCGCCGCCGTGCGCGAACACCCGCTGCGCGAGCGCCTCGCGGGTCAGCTGATGCTCGCGCTGTACCGCTCGGGCCGCCAGGCGGACTCGCTCCAGGTGTACCGCGAAGCACGGAAGACGCTGGTCGAGGAGCTCGGGCTCGAGCCGGGCGACGAGCTCGGCGATCTGCAGCGGCGGATCCTCGCGCACGACCCCGCGCTGATGCCGGGCAGTCGTGCCCAGAGCGAGCTGCCCGGGTCGCTGACGTCGTTCGTCGGCCGCCACCGCGAGCTCGAACAGGTGCAGGCGCTGATCCGCCGTCCGGCCACCCGCCTGCTCACGCTCACCGGTGCGGGCGGCACGGGCAAGACGCGGCTCGCGCTCGAGGTCGCGCGCGCGATCGCCGGCGAGTTCGCCGACGGTGCCCGCTTCGTGCCACTCGCCGCTGTGCCGGAGCCGCAGCTTCTGCCCGACGCGATCGCGCAGGAGCTGTCTCTGCAGCCGAGCGGCGGCCAGTCCAGCGAGGACGCGCTCCGCGCCTTCCTCGTCGATCGCAACCTGCTGCTCGTGCTCGACAACCTCGAGCATCTGCTCGACGCGACGCCGCTCGCGACCGACCTGCTGGCCGCGGCGCCCGGTCTGACCGTCCTCGCGACGAGCCGGACCCATCTCAACCTGTACGGCGAGACCGAGTACGCCGTACCGCCCCTAACCACGCACGAGGACGCGGTCGCGCTGTTCGCCGACCGTGCCGCGGCGGTGCGTCCCGACTTCGTCGTCACCGACACGGTGGCGGACATCTGCGCGCGGCTCGACGGGCTGCCGCTGGCGATCGAGCTCGCCGCGGCGCGCATCCGTACGCTCGAGCCGCCGGAGATCCTCGCGCGCCTCGAGCGGCGGCTGGAGCTGCTGACCGACGGTCCGCGCGACGTGCCGGCCCGCCAGCGGACACTGCGCGACACGCTGCTCTGGAGCTACGACCTGCTCGCGCCCGAGGAGCAGCGCCTGTTCGCGCAGCTCGCGGTGTTCGCCGGTGGGTGGACGCAAGACGCCGCCGCCGCGGTGTGCGGACCGGGCGCGCGCGATGGGCTGCGCTCGCTCGTCGAGAAGAACCTCGTCCTGCACGACACGGACGGGCGCTTTGGCATGCTCGAGACGATCCGCGAGCTCGCGGCCGCGCTCCTCGGCGACGAGCCGGCGATCCGGGCCGCCCATGCGCGCGTGTACCTCGCCCTCGCCGAGGCGGGAGGACCCAACCGGCGCGGAGACGAGCGAATCTCCTGGCTGAGCCGGGTCGGCCACGAGCGCGAGAACCTGCGTGCCGCGCTCGCCTGGGCGGGTGGTGACTTGGAGATGCGCCTGCGACTGGCCGCCGGCCTCGGGCCGTTCTGGATCGCCCACGGCCTGATCGAAGAGGGCAAGCGCTCTCTCGCGACGGTCCTCGGCACCGCGGGCGGCCCCAGCCTCGGACGCGCGCGGGCGCTCACCGTCGCCGCGTTCCTCCGGATGCTGGAGGGCGATCTCGAGGAGGCTGAACGCGCCTGCCGCGACAGCTTGACCATGTCCGGCGAAGACTGGTACCGCGCGATCGCCCTGAACATGATCGGCACCGTGGCGCGCTATGGCGACCGCTTCGAGGAGGCGCACCGCCTCTACGACGAGGCGCTCGCACTCGCCATGTCGGTGGACCTGTGGTGGCCGGCCGCGCTCGCGCAGTCCAACCTCGGCTCGCTCGCCGGGCTCGAGGGCCACGCGGCCGAAGCCCTGGAGCACCACGAGGAGTCCGTCCGCATCGCGCGCGAGGGCGGCGACATGTGGATGGTCTCGACGTGCCTGATGAACGTCGGCCGGGCCGCGCGGCAGCTGGGCGACCTGGATCGGGCGAGCGCCATGCAGGCCGAGGCGCTCCGCAGCTTCGTGGCGCTCGACAACGCGTGGGGCGTCGCCGTCTGCGTGGACGCGTTCGCGGTCCTGGCTGCGGATCGTGGGCACCACGTCCGGGCTGCCCGCCTCTTCGGCGTCGAGGAGACGATCCGGGAGCGCGCCCGGATCGCGCCCTGGCCCACGATCCGCGCCGAGCACGAGGCAGGCATCCAGGCGACGGCGTCCGCGCTGGGCGAGGACGCGTGGGAGCGCGCACGGGCCCAGGGCGGCGCGCTGAGCCAGGACGAGGCGATCGCGGAGGCCTTGCGCCCACCGATGGCAACTGGTTAGGTCGGCAGACCATGTCTGCCGTCACGACCGACGATGGAGTCGCGATCTCCTACACGGCCGTGGGCGAAGGCCCGCCGGATCTGCTGTTCATGCACGGCTGGGCCGGTTCCGGGCGCTACTTCGACGCGACGATCGCGCACCTCGACCTGACGCGACTGCGGGCGGTGACGTACGACCTCCGCGGTCACCGTGAGTCCGATCCGGCGACCGACGGCTACACGCTGGACGGGATCGCGGCCGACGCGCTCGCGGTGGCCGACGCCGCGGGCCTGGAGGAGTTCGTCCTGGTCGGCTTCAGCATGAGCGCCAAGTTCGGCCAGTACGTGTCGGTGCTGGCACCGGACCGGATCATCGGGCAGATCCTCATCGCCGGCTGTCCGACGAGCGAGATCCACCTGCCGCAGGAGATGACCGATGATTGGCTGGCCCGCGAGGGCGACCCGGTGCGACTGGCGCAGGTGGCCGAGCCGTTCATGACGCGCCCGGTCGAGCCCGAGCTGATGCGGCGGTTCGGCGAAGATGCCGCGACGATCGGTCGCGCCGCGCTCGCGGGCACGCTGAACGCGGTCATGGCCTCGTCGTTCACCGCCCCGGTCGCGGCTCCGACGCTGGTCATCGCGGGCGGCGGCGACGCGATGTTCTCGCCCGACGCCTTGCGCGCCGCCGTCGTCGCACCACTGGCTGACGCCCGGCTCGAGATCATCGACTGCGGTCATGAGATCCCGATCGAGGCGCCGCGTGAGCTCGCGGCGCTGATCGACGCCTTCCTCGCCGATCTGGGCTGAGCGCCAAGTCGCCAACCCGCCCGCCCCCGGCGCGTTGGTTGGGCAAGGGCTTAACGGAGGAGGGTGTGTATGTCGCGCGTGATCAGGCTGGCGATCGTCGCCGTAGGAGGCGTGCTCGCGGTCAGTGCCGCGGCCATCGCCGCGGTACCGGGCGCGGACGTCCGGCTCACGAGAGACGACCCGGGCGGGGGCTACGTCTCGAACTACACGACGGTCACGGGACGGCCGTACAGCGACGCCACGCTCGACGAGTGCTCGCGGTCGCGCGGTCGCGAGAACGAGCCTTCCGTGGCCATCGACCCGCGCCAGACGCAGGTGATCGTCGGCTCCTCCAACGACTACTGCGGCGTCTTCAACACCACCGTCGCTGGCGTGCCTCAGCCCGTCGGGCCGATCTGGCTCGGGTACTACCGCTCCCAGAACGGCGGCAGCAGCTTCCAGTCCTCGCTCGTTCCGGGGTATCCGGGTGACACGTCGCCGTATGCCGGCCGGGCGCACATCCGCACCGCGTCCGCGGGCGATCCCGTCCTCGCGTGGGACAAGCACGGCCGCCTGTTCGCCGGCGCGGAGTCGAGCGAGGATCCGGCCGGCACGCCGAAGGGCTTCGGTGACGTCTGGGTCGGGACCTATGAGAACCCAGGCGGCGCGAACGCCAACACGATCGACGACGGCAAGGAGTTCAAGCGCTCGGTCGTCGTTGCCAAGGGATCCTCGGCGCCGGGCACCGGCGGCAAGTTCAACGACAAGACGTCGATCGAGGCCGACCGCACGAGCAGCGCCTGCGAGGGCAACGTCTACTTCGCCTGGTCGTCCTACAACGGCAACGGCGGCAATACCGTCAACTTCTCGCGCTCGACCGACCACGGCCAGACCTTCCGCAAGGGCATCAACCTCGGTCCGGTCAGCTCGGAGATCCAGTTCCCGGACGTCGCGATCACCGGCAACGGCCACGTCTACGTGACCTTCCGGCGCTTCTCGGGCGCCAAGAAGAACGTCACCGACGCCGTCCTCGTGACGAAGTCGACGGATTGCGGCAAGACGTTCTCGCCGCCGCAGACCGTCCGGACGTTCACCCCGTACGACGCGAGCGACGTGCCGGATCCGGAGGAGGCGACCGCGCCGAGCAGCGGTCCCGAGGAGCCGATGGAGGAGGAGATCGAGGGCGGCGGAGCCCGCGACTGCGGATCGCTCGAGGCCCACTGCGCGTCGAACTACGTGTTCTTCCGCCGCGACACGCAGGTGCGCGCGACGGCCGACCAGAACGACACCGGCAGCGAGAACGTGTACATCGTCTACGACCCGACGATCCCCGGCACCGAGGTGCCGACGGGCACGACGTACGGATCGGTCGGCACGGGTACCGGCTCGCAGTCGGGGGTCTACTTCGTCCGCTTCAACGGCGTGAGCGGGGTGAGCACCGCGCCGACGCAGATCGCCCCACAGGCGCGCGGCCACCAGCTGTTCCCAGACGTCGCCGTCGATGGCGGCACGCTCCACGCGCTGTGGTGGGACTCCCGCAACGACCCCGCCTACTCGCCGCAGCGGCCGATCGGCAACTTCGCCGGCGGGTCGCAGTCGGCGGGCGCGCTCGACGTGTACGCGAGCACGTCGTCCAGCCGCGGTGACGGGTGGACCCCGTCGACGCGCCTCACCGACGTCGCGTCCAACCCGAACTGGGAGCAGTTCGGCGGGCGCACGGTGCCGTTCGCCGGTGACTACCTGTGGATCGACGCGCAGGCCGGCCAGACGTTCGGCGTGTGGGCGGACTGGCGCAACACCGTGCCGGGCATCGACCAGCGCGAGCCCGCCTCGGATGTGACGGGCGCGGACGTGAAGCAGTGCCGCGAGCCACAGGCTGACGGCACCTGGGGGCCGGACACCTGTCCGCGTGCCGGAGGCCTCGACCAGGACATCTACGGAGACCACACTCCCTGACGCACGCCGCGGACCCCGGGCCCGGGCGGGTCCGGGGTCACTTGCATCATTCCCTTGACGCCGCTGAATTGCCTGACTAAAGTCAGAGAATGTCCGAGGCGGCGATGGTCGAGCAGGTCCGGCGCTTCAGCCGCACGGTCACCGAGAGGGTGGGAGCGCTCAACGACCACTTCCTCGGCACCGATCGGCCGCTCGGCGAAGCGCGGCTGCTCTGGGAGATCGGGCTCGACGGCTGCGAGGTGCGGCTGCTGCGGGCGCGGCTTGGACTCGACTCCGGGTACGTCAGCCGGCTGCTGCGCGCGCTCGAGGCGACGGGGTTGATCGAGGTGGTGGCCGAGGAGCGTGACCGGCGGGTGCGCGTCGCGCGCCTCACGCTCGGCCGGCCGTGCCGAGCGCGCCGCGCTGGACAACCGCTCGGACGATCTCGCGCGCTCGCTGCTGGCACCGCTGAGCGCGCGGCAACGGGAGCGGTTGATCGCGGCCATGCAGGACGTGGAGCGGCTGCTGACCGCGGCCAGCGTCGAGATCACGGCCGTCGATCCGGAACACCCTGATGCGCGCTACTGCCTCGCCGAGTACGTCGCCGAGCTCAACCGCCGGTCCAACCGCGGCTTCGACCCCTCCGTCGGCGCGACCGCGCTGCCCCACGAGGTCCGCCCGCCCGCCGGCGAGTTCTTCGTCGCGTACCTGCACGGCGAGGCGGTCGGCTGCGGCGCCGTCAAGCACCACGCCGACGCGCCGGCCGAGATCAAGCGCATGTGGATCGCTCCGTCAGCGCGCGGGCTCGGGCTCGGGCGCCGGCTGCTCGAGCACCTCGAGGCGTGCGCGCAGGCCGCGGGCGCCGGCGTCGCACACATCGAGACGAGCGCCGTCCTCGGCGAGGCGATGGCGCTCTATCGGTCGGCCGGGTGGGTCGAGGTGCCGGCGTTCAACGACGAGCCGTTCGCCGACCACTGGTTCGAGAAGCCGCTAACCAGGCGAAGGGCAGCGCGAGCCACGCCGTCAGCGGCAGCCGGCTGAGCGCGAACGTCGCGCCCCGGATCGTCCCGTCGCGGTCCACGACCCGCAGGTCGCCGGGCTCGACCCGGAAGCGCGCGAGCCAGTCGAGCCGGCGGATGAGCGCGTGGCGGCCGGGGTCGATGTACAGGACGCGGTCGCGCGTCGAGGGGGCGGCCCAGACGACCAGCACGGCGATGCCGAGGACCGAGAAGATCTCGACCGCCGCGGAGAACTGGATGCTGATGTGGAAGACGACGGCGACCCAGACGGCGACGTAGCGGGTGCGGCGGGACCACAGGCCGAAGGCGATGAAGAGCTCGGTCGCGATGACGAGCTTGGCCGCGAAGGTGTGCAACTCGCGGTTGGTGAGGATCGAGATCGCCCAGTCCGGGAGTGCGGTGAGGTCGGCTCTGGCCTGGACGGTGCGCTGCCAGCTGACGGTGCCGCCCCACCAATCGGGGTCGAGCAGCTTGCTCGTGCCGGAGGCCGCGTAGACGGCGGCGCATTCGAAGCGGAGCAACCACAGCGGCCAGGCGGGGGCGGAGAGATCGAGCGGTGGGAGGCCGCGGCGGCGCCGCAACATCGCGTCGAGCGAGATCTCGCGACCGCACGGCGCCACCGCGAGGACCGCGAGCACGATGACGAGGTAGGCGCGGTTGTTGTGGAAGTGGGTGGTGGAGAGGAAGAGGTTGTAGGTGACGATGGCGAAGGTCGTGACGGTGGCCACCCGCGTGAACAGCCCGGCGCACATGAACACCGCGGCGACCGCGGCGAGGAACAGCAGGCCGACGTAGACACCGCGTGGCAGCTCCGGATACCAGGACGCGTAGGGCTCGTAGAACGCGTCCGAGTAGATGTGGCCGTTCCACGCGTCGACGAGGAACGGCCGGAGATGGAGCAGCACGATCGGGCCGGCGAACACACGCAGAAGCGCCAGCGACCGCATCGATACCGGCCGGCCGAGCAGCTCATCGAACGCCGCGAGACGCGAGGGGGCGTGGAGCGTCGTGGTCACCGCATCCGGCTCCGGAAGACCTGCACGCGCGGCGGGTCCACGTTGTTGTGCGACGACGTGACCGTGGCCTCGAGATACCGCGTGTCGTGGTCGCGTGGGGTGTGAGCCGCGACGTAGTTCAGAGCGGAGCGCAGGAAGGCGAGCTGGTTGTCGAGGCCCGCGTCGGCGTGGTGCTCGACCGACGGGTAGGCGAGGCCGACGTTGGGCACGAGCGTGTCCCACTGGTAGCCCGCCCACGGCTGCGAAACCGGAACCCGTCGCCCGTCAGCGGTGACGCGGACGACGTCCGCCCGCCACGTGCTCGACTCGGGGAACATCTGGAACCCGAACACCTTGTGGTCGGACGAGTAGCCGCGCACGACGAAGCCGAGCTGGAACAGCACGACCGCGAGCACCAGCACACGGCGGCCGATGACGATGCGCCTGGGCGTCACGCGCCCACGATGACACGCGCCACAAGCACGCACCTAGCAAGCGGCAAGCGCACGCCAAGGGGCGGTCGGAAAGGTGCGCCGCATGTTCCCCACACACACCTTCGTGACCGTCATCCACGCCGACCGCGTCCGCGAAGCCGAGAACGCCCGCGTCGCCCGCGCCTACAAGCAGGACCAGCCGGAGCCGATCGCGCAGCCGAAGCGCCGCCGGGGCATCCTCGGGCTCGCCGCCCGCGTCGCGCCCGCGCGCTGAGAGACTTACCTCACGGCGCCCGGCGAGTGCGGGACTCGCCGGGCGCCGCGAAACGTCCTAGACCCGTTCGCGCTCGCGCTCGGGCTCGATGTCCGCAAGCGGCTCGATGTCGTCCTCGTCCGGCCGCTCGATGTGCACGTGCGGCAGGCGCTTGTCGAGCCAGGCCGGCATCCACCACATCGCCGGGCCGGCGATGTGCATCACCGCAGGCAGCAGGAGCAGGCGGATGATGAACGCGTCGATGAAGATCGCCGCGCCGAAGCCGACGCCCATCATCGCCAGCGCTCGCTCGTTGCCGATCGCGAAGGCGCCGAAGACGGCGATCATGATGATCGCCGCCGCCGTGACGACCCGGCCGGTCATGGCGAGACCGTGGCGGACCGCGTAGCGCGCGTCCTTCGTGTGCACCCACTCCTCGTGCATGCGGGAGATGAGGAACACCTCGTAGTCCATCGACAAGCCGAACACGACCGCGAAGACCATGATCGGCAGGAACGACTCGATCGGGCCCGTCGCATCGCCGAACAGCGAGGCGAGATGGCCGTCCTGGAAGATCAGCGTCACGACACCGAACGCGCCCAGGATCGAGAGCAGGTTGAACACGCCAGCCTTGATCGGGATCAGGATCGACCGGAAGACGACCATCAGCAGCAGCAGCGAGAGCCCGACGACCACGCCGATGAACAGCGGGAGCTTGTCCCGGATCGTCTGCGAGAAGTCGAGGTTCGTCGCTGTTGCGCCGCCGATCGACACACGCGCGCCCGTGGATGCCTCAATCGGCGGCAGGGTCGTGTTCCGTGCGGTCTTGACCGTCTCGTCGGTCGTCTCCTCCTGCGGCGTCGTCGTCGGGTAGGCGATCATCGTCGCGGTGTCGCCGGCCTGGTTGACCTGCGGCGGCAGCACACCCGCGATGCCCGGCTGCTTCGACAGGGCGTCGCTGATCTGCGTCAGCGCCGCGTCGTCGCCCGACTTGGGGAGCTCGACGGCCATCAGCAGCGGCGCGTTGAAGCCCGCGCCGAAGCCCTGCTTCATCAGGTCGTAGGCCACGCGCGACGTGTCGTCCGTCTTGTACGTGCTGGCGTCGCTCGTCGAGAGCCGCATGTGCAGGGCGGGAGCGGCCAGCGCGACCAGGATCGCGAGCGCGACCACGGCCACCGGCGCCGGGTGGTTCGCCACGAAGCGGCTCCAGCGGGCGGCGAAGCCGGTTTCAACGTCGGCGCCCTTCCCGGACGGCTTGATCCGCCGCCCGATCTTGCTGAGGATCGCCGGCATCAGCGTGAGCGACGCGGCCATCGTCGCGAGCACCGCCAGCGCCGCGCCGATCGCCGGTCCGTAAAGGAACGAGATGCCGAGCAGCATCATGCCGAGCATCGCGATGACGACCACGATGCCGGCGAACAGGACCGCGCGGCCGGAGGTGTCCATCGCGACCAACGTCGCCTCGCGCACCTCCCGCCCGGCGCCTCGTTCGAGCCGGAAGCGGTTGAGGATCAGCAGCGCGTAGTCGATGCCGACACCGATCCCGATCATGGCCGCAAGCTGCGGCGTCCAGTCGGTGACGTCGAGGATCCGGGTTCCGAGCACGGCCATCAGGCCGAGCGACACGACCATCGCGAACAGGGCGTTCAGGAGCGGCAGGCCCATCGCGACGACGCCGAGCGTCAGGAACAGCACGACGGCCGCGATCAGGATGCCGAAGATCTCGCCGGCGCCGCCCTGTTGGGCGGTCGACCAGTGGATGATGTCGCCGCCGAGCGCGATCTGGACGCCGTCCTTCCCGTCCAGCTTGAGCGTGTTGTCGGTCATGACCTTGACCGCCTTCGGGTCAACATCACCGCCGCCCTTGCGGAACTGGATCGTCGCGAAGGTGATCTTGCCGTCCTGGGAGACCGGTGCGCCCTCGGCGTACGGGTCGCCGACGGTCAGCACCTCGGGAGACTTCTTGATCTCCGCGATCGCGGCGTCGATGGTGCCGTGGTTGGCCTGATCGAGGACCTTCCCGTCCTTGACCGCGAACACGACGCTGGCGGTGTCACCCGACTGGGCCGGGAAGCGCTCCTTCAGCAGGTCGTAGGCGCGCTGCGACTCGGTCCCCGGCAGCTGGAAGTTGTTGACGAACTCGCCGGAGGCAGCGCCCCACAGCACGGCCAGCACGACGAACGCGGCGACCCAGATCCCGATGACGGTACGGCGCCGGTCGTGGCACCAGGCAGCAAGATTGCGCATCTAGGGCACGCTAAAGACGGCCCCTCGAAGCCTCGCGGCGGCTACCCGTACTCCTAGGGGTCGGCTGACCGCAGTGTCGCCGGTGATACCGGCTTACAGCAGCTCAGCGATCAGCTTCGCCGCGCGCGCCGCGCCGTCGGTCTCGACCGGCTGGTAGGCGACGTCGCGGCCGATCTCCTCGGCGATCGCGGCGGCGATCTCGGCCGGGCCGTCGGTCTCGAAGTCCATGCACCGTCCCGCGCCGTACCGGTTGAGCCGGTGGCGGACGTGGAAGTTCTGCTCGAAGTGGTGGCGCAGCGGGAAGTAGAGGAACGGCCGCTGGTTGGCGGTCAGCTCCATCGACGTGGTGAGCCCGCCCTGCACGATCGCGAGGTCGCAGACCGCGAGGTGCTGGTAGAGGTCCTGGACGTACGCGCGGATCTCCAGGCCCGGGTGCGACGGCAGCGACGCCGGGTCGATGCGCGGGCCGGCGACCACGATCATCCGCAGCTGCGGGACGCGCTGCTTGGCTTCCGGGAACGCTTCGATCACGCGCCGCAGCAGATGCCCGCCCACGCCTGAGCCGCCGACCGTGACGATGCAGACCTTCTCGTCGTCGCCGTAGCCGAGCGCCACACGGTCGGCGAGGTCGCCGGCGCTGAACCCCGTGACGTAGCCCGAGAACGAGTAGTGCTCGGATGTCCAGTCGCGGATCAGCGGCAGGTCGGGCCCGAACGCGTCGGGCACGATGTCGTCGCGATCGCCGACGAAGACCGCGCGGTCGCGGAGCCGCGGGTAGCGATCGATGTGCTCGATCATCTCGGCGTTGTAGTCGGCGGTGAGGAACGACTCCCGGCCTCCCTCCATGGGCAGCCAGCCGACGAAGTCGGTCAGCCACACATAGGCGGCTCGCTTGAGCTCCGGGTTCTCGTGCAGGTAGTAGTCGAGCTCCCAGGCCTCGTCGCCGATCCACAGGTCGTACTGCTCCTCGCGCACGAGATCGTCGAAGACCATGAAGTTCGCCAGCAGGATCTCGTCCATCCGCCGGATCGCGTGGAAGCAGTGGAGGTCGTGCTCGGCGGACTCGCTCTCGATGTGGCCGGACTCGTTGGCGAGCAGCGCGGACGCGGGGTGGATCCGCTCGCCGCGCCCCTCCAGCACGCGCGTGACGGGGTGCTGGGCGAGCCAGTCGATCTCCAGCCCCGGCGCCTGACGCCGCAGCTCCTCGGCGATCGCCGCATCGCGCGCCGCGTGGCCCAGCCCGATCGGCGAGGAGATGAACAGCGCTCGCTTGCCGCGCGAGCGGCCGCGGACCCACTGCGGCGCGCGGCGCGGGGGTGCGATGAAGTCGCGCAGCAGGTGGTTGACCTTGACGGGATCGCGGACGTGCGGCCCGTGCCCCGAGCCTTCCATGAGCACCAGCTCGCCGCCGGTCTCCTGCGCGAGCGCGATGCCGCGCCCCGGGCCGGTGATCCGGTCGTCGGTGCCCTGGATGACCAGGACGGGGCAGGACACGCGACGGGACAGCGCGCGCGTCTGCTCCTCGTCGAGCTCGCGCTCGAGCATGGTCGCGGCGAGCGTCTCGCCCGTCGTGTCGAGCCCCCAGCCGACCGCGTCGTCGAACGGCTTGGTCGAGTGCGGCTCGGGGAACATCTCCCCGAAGAAGAACTCGAGGAACTCGCGGTAGTTCGACAGCCAGTAGTGGCGATTGTACTTCTGCCAGCCCTCGTAGGACTCGCGCGGCGAATCCCAGTCGAGCGCCGCCCGGGCATCGACGATCCCGCCGAACGGAACGGACGGGCCGATGAAGACGGCGGCCTCGACGCGATCCGGATGGTCGGCCGCGAGCAGCAGCGATCGCTGCGCGCCGCGCGAGAGGGAGACGAGCACCGCCCGCTCGGTCTTGGTGGCGTCCATGACCGCCAGTGCGTCGAGCGCGAAGTCGGTCTCCGAGTAGCCCGCCTCGGGCCGGTCGGACCGGCCGTTCCCGCGCCCGTCCATCACGAGCACCCGGCAGTGCCGCGCCAGGTACGGGATCTGCATCTTCCAGTGGCGCGAGTGGATGATCGACCACGTCGGCATCAGGAAGACCGTCGGCTCGCCCGTGCCGTACACCTCCCAGTACAAGCGCACGCCTTCGCGCTCGACGTAGCCGGACTCGTCGGGGTACATCGCCCGCGTCTGCTCAGCGGGAACGGCTAGCGACAGATCCATTGATCGATCCAGTCCAGGAGCTCGCGGTGCCCGGTGTCGATGCCACCCAGGCGCTCCACGATGATCCCGAGGTTGAAGGTGATCACGAGCGAAACCAGTGCGTCCAGCGGCATGCTGATGCCGAGCTCGCGATGCGGCTCGGCGAACGCGCCGCGCAGGACTCCCCGCCACTCGGCATTGACGCGCGCGAGGCGCTCCCGCAGCCCCTCGTCGTTCCACGACAGCGCGGACAGCTCCATCCAGATCTTCTGGTAGCGGACGTCCTCGCTGACCAGGTACCGCATCGCGGTCCGCCACTTCTCCACGAACGACTCATCCGCCGCGTACAGCTCGCGCTGCCGCTCGATCATCCGCTCGGTGAACCGCTCCAGGGCGCGCACGAGCAGGTTCTCGTTGGACCCGAAGTAGTAGTGCACGAGCCCGTGGTTGACGCCCGCCTCCTCGGCGAGCCGGCGCGTCGTGATGCCGGCGTGGCCGACGTCGACGAGCAGTTGCTCGGCGGCGTCGAGCAGGGCCTCCTCGGCGGTGGCGCGGGCCGCCGTGACGCTCACGAGTACCGCCACAGCGCGTTCGCGATCCGCCAGCCGTCCGGCGTCTTCATCAGGTGGACGTACTCGTGGTACACGGCAGATTCGATCGTCACGCTCGCGATGTCCTCGCGGACGTCCTCGATCCGGATGCTCAGCGACCGGTCGACGCCGTCCTTGCGGCCCTCGCCCGCCGCTGTGAGCTCGAGCATCCGCTCTTTGGTCGTGATCCGGGCGCTCACCACCGACCGCTTGACGAGATCGGGGTGGAGCGCGCGATCCATCTGCGCGACATCGGCGTCGTACCAGCCCTCGAAGTAGTCGCGGACGGTCTGCTCGATCAATGCCTTAGTCATTTGACTAAGGCATTTGACCAGACCACGAATCTCAAGTCAAGGCAGCGACCAGGCGGTGATTGCGCAACTCGTCCGGCGGCTCGCCGTGCAGCACCCACTCGCCGCTGTCGCGCCGCGAGAGCATCCCGTCGCGCCTGAGCTCACCCAACGCCGTCGTCACCGACTGCCGGGAGGCGCCGACGAGATCCGCGAGCCGCTGGTGACCCAGCGGCAGCGGCACCACGATCCCGTCCGGGTGCACCCGCCCCCAGCGCTCGGCGAGGTGCCACAGCGACAGCAGCAACCGGTCGCCGACGCGCTGGTGGTGGGCGATCGCGAGCGCGACCGCCAGATGATGCGCCCGGCGTGTGCCGCGGTTGAACAGCTCGAGCCCGAGCTGCGGCCACGGCACGATCCGCAGCACGAACGCGTGATCCAGCACGGCGAGCTGTGTCTCTTCCAGGACGTGCCAGCCGACCTCCGCACGCACGTGGGAACCGGTCTCGTCCCAGCTCCACGGCCGCATCACGTCTCCGTGTCCGACCAGCTCGACGCAGTGCTTGCCGAGCACGTTGACCGTTCGACTCAACAGGCCGTCCACGATCAGGAACCCGCGATGGTGCTCCGCGGGCTCCTCGGCCGCGGCGGCGTCCCACTCCCCGGGCGACAGCCGCGAGACACGCGTCACGGCCTCGCGACGCGCGCGAGCGAGATCGCCGGGCGAGAGCAGGTCGCCAAGGTCGGGGTCGGCGTCGACGATGCTGATCATGTCCCCTGCTCTACCCAGATGTCGGACCTCGGACGTCGGGGCCGCGACCAACGCGCCCAAATCCCTAACTCACCGACCTACGGTGCCCGGTCACGTTCGATGTAGACGAACCGGACAAGGGGGAATCTGTGCTGTGGCTCATCTTGGGAATCGTGCTGTTGATCATCGCCATCGCAGGCGGTGTGATCGTGCATCCGCTGCTGTTCGCGCTGGCGATCGTGGCCCTGCTGCTCTTCTTCGTGGGGCGGTGAAGCGGTTCGAGATCGGCGATGCCCGGCTCCGGGACGTCCCCGGGATCGCCGTCCGCGGTGAGATCGACATCAACGCCGTCGATGCGCTCGACACGGCGCTCGACATGCAGATCCGCACCACCACCGGCGTGTTCGTCGTCGACCTGGTGAAGGCCACGTTCCTCGACTCGACCGGCCTCGCGACGCTGATGCGGGCGCGCGGGCTGCTCGGCACCGAAGATCGCGAGCTCGTGATCCTGTGCGGGCCCGGTCCGGTACGGCGGACGTTCGAGCTGACCGGCACCACGGAGCTGTTCGTGATCTACGGCTCCGCCGAGGAGGCGCTGGCCGTGCTCGTGCCCGCCGATTGATGTCATCGAGCGGACAATCGCGAGTTCGTCAACTCACGACAAACCCGGCGTCGCTGCCGCGACCGCGGCCGGCGTGATACGCCCCTTGTGGCAAGGGAGGAGGAACAATGTCTAAGCCACTCGTGGCCGCCCTCGTGACTGTGGCGGCCCTGACCGTTGCCGCACCCGTGGCAGCGAAACCGTCGCACGCGCCCCCGAAGGAGCCGTACGAGAACCCGCGGCTGCCCGTCAAACAGCGCGTCGACGATCTCCTCAAGCGGATGACGCTCGAGGAGAAGGTCGGGCAGATGACCCAGACCGAGCGCTTCCAGTTCACAGACGACGTCACGCCGATCACCACGTACGGCCTCGGCTCGATTCTGTCCGGCGGCGGCTCGGTGCCGACGCCGAACACCCCTGAGGCGTGGGCCGACATGGTCGACAGCTTCCAGCGCGCTGCGCTCAAGACGCGGCTGCACATTCCGCTGATCTACGGCGTCGACACCGTCCACGGCCACGGCAACCTGCTCGGCGCGACGGTGTTCCCGCACAACATCGGCCTGGGCGCGACGCGCGACCCGCGGCTGGTCGAGCAGATCGAGCACGTGGCGGCGGAGGAGACCCGCGCAAGCGGCCCGCAGTGGGCGTTCGCGCCGTGCATCTGCGCCGCCCGAGACGACCGCTGGGGCCGCACGTACGAGAGCTTCTCTGAGAACCCGGAGCTCGTCGAGAAGATGGAGACGGCGATCGACGGCTTCCAGGGCCATGACATCAGCGCATCCGATCGCGTGCTCGCCACCGCCAAGCACTACGCGGGCGACGGTGACACGAAGTACGACGAGAGCAAGGCCGGTACCGGCCAGTATCCGATCGACCAGGGCGTGGCAGTGACCACCAAGCGCGACTTCTGGCGCAACGCGCTCCGTCAATACGTCCCGGCGGTGAAGCAACACCACGTCGGCAGCGTGATGCCGTCGTTCTCGAGCGTCGACTGGATCGAGGACGGCGTCGGCGACCCGATCAAGATGCACGGCAACCAGGAGCTGATTGACGGCGTCCTCAAGCATCAGCTCGGCTTCAAGGGCCTCGTGATCAGCGACTGGGAAGGGATCCACCAACTCCCCGGCGACTGGGCGACCCAGGTCAGCACCGGCGTCAACGCCGGCATCGACATGATGATGGAGCCCAACAGCTACAAGGACTTCATCGCGACGCTGCTCGCCGAGGTTCGCAACGGCGACGTCAAGATGGCGCGGATCGACGACGCGGTGCGCCGGATCCTCACCAAGAAGTTCGAGCTCGGGCTGTTCGAGCACCCGTTCACGCCACGCCGGCACATGGCCGAGATCGGCTCCGCGCAGCACCACCGGCTGGCCCGCCGGGCGGCCGCGGAGTCGCAGGTGCTGCTCGTCAACCGCAAGCACACGCTGCCGCTCGGCAAGCGCGGGAACGTGTACGTCGCGGGCAGCAACGCCGACAACATCGGCAACCAGGCCGGCGGCTGGACGCTGACCTGGCAGGGCGGCTCGAAGAACGTGATCCCGGGGACGACGATCCTCGACGGGATCCGCGAGCACGCCAAGCACGTCACGTTCAGTGAGGACGCCTCCGCGCGCGTGCCGCGCAACGCGACCGGCATCGTCGTGGTCGGCGAGACGCCGTACGCCGAGGGCTTCGGTGACGTCGGTGGCCCACAGTGGGGCTTCGACCCCGCCGACAACGGCGTGCTCCGCCCGCCGCAGACGATGATGCTGTCGGACACCGACAAGGCCGCCGTCGACACCGTGTGCGCCGCCGCCCGGCGATGCGTGATGGTGGTCGTCTCCGGCCGCCCGCTGATCATCGACCGCGCGCAGCGCAACGAGCTCGACGGACTCGTCGCGGCCTGGCTGCCGGGCAGCGAGGGCGCGGGCGTGGCCGACACGCTGTTCGGCGCCCGGCCGTACACGGGGCGCCTGCCGATGACGTGGCCGCGCTCGATCGATCAGGAGCCGATCAACGTCGGCGACCGCCACTACGACCCGCTGTTCCCGTACGGCTATGGCCTGAGGACCGGCTGACGGCGCGGGACGAGCCACAGGATCGGCGCGGCCGCGATCGCGGTCGCGCCGATCGCCAGGGCGGCGACTCCGATCGAGTCCAGCGCGTAGCCGCCGAGCAATGCCAGCGAGGCCCCGAGTAGCGCGGACAGCAGGTCGTTGAACCCGAGCATCTTGCCGCGCTCGCTCGGCGCGGTCGCATCGACCAGCTGTGCGGTCGCCGCCACGAACGACAGGTTCCAGCCGACGCCGAGGCCGAACAGCAGTATCGCCGTCCCCACGACGCTCTCGATCCACAGCAGGCCGATCGTCGAAGCCGCCATCACCAGCAGACCGCCGGCGAGCGCCGGCATGCGGCCGATGCGGTCGATCAGCGTCCCCACGACGAGCACGAGCGCGTACATCCCCATGACGTGCGCGCCGATGATCGGGAACACGTCGCTCTGCGTGTGGTGATGGTGCTCGACGACGACGTAGCCGCTGAGGTTCATCACCGACACCATCACGCCGAAGCTCGCCAGCGCGGCGAGCATCGCCGGGCGCACCCCGGGCCGGACGATGATCTCGCGCAGCGGCGCCGCGGGCGCGTTCTCGTCGGCGTGCGCGCCGATCGCCTCGGCGATCTCCTTCGGGTCCGGCCGCACGAGCAGGACGAGCAGGCACGCCACGAGCGCGATCCCGCCGGCAGCGAGCCACGGTACGGTCAGCGCGGCGGCGTCGAGCTCGCGACCGGCGAACAGCGGACCGAAGACGGCGGGGCCGAGGATCGCCCCGAACACCGAGCCGAACAGCACGTACGAGATGCCGAGCGCGCGCCGCTCGGGCGGGTACATGTCACCCGCCGCGGCGCGGATCAGCAGCGCGACCCCGCTCGCCGCGCCGGTCAGCATGAAGCCGAGGATCAGCACCGGCGTCGAGCCGATGTTGGTCGCCAGCGCGGTCAGGCAGCAGCCGGCGGTGGCGGACAGGTACCCGCCGGCGATCACCGGCCGCCGCCCGATGCGGTCCATCGCGCGGCCCGCCGGCAGGGCGGCCAGCGCGGACGCGAGCAGAAAGATCGCCGGCCCCAGCCCGAGCAGGCCGCGCACGCCGGTCACGAGCACGAACGTGATCGATGACACCGCCGCCACAAGCTGCAGGACGGCCGAATACAACGCCATCGTGCTGGCCAGCAGGACGGTATTACGACCGACGTTCAAAGTACTCGGCGGCGCGCCTCATCATCTCCTCGTGGGAGAGCTCCTCGGTCCGCTGGGCGAGCATCCACTGATGCCCGTACGGATCGCGCAGACGGCCACCGCGCTCGCCGTAGAACTGGTCGGCGAGCGGATAGACCACCTCGGCGCCCGCGTCGATGGCCCGCTGCCAGGCGGCGTCGACGTCGGGCCAGTACGTCGCCAGGATCGAGCCGCCGCCCTCGGCATCCTGCGTGATCATCACGACCGAGTCGCCGATCCGCAGTTCGGTGTGGATGACCTCGCCGTCCGGCCCCGTGAAGCGGTCGGAGATCTCCTCGGCGCCGAACGCGCGCGCGTAGAACTCGACCGCGGCGGCGCCGTCGGTCACCACGAGGCGCGGTGTGACCGTGTGCAGATGCGGCGGGACGGGATCGACCACACGCGGATCATCGCACCGGCGCGACGGTGACCGTGCCCTCCGAGGGCAGGATCGCCGTGAACTCGCGGTCGAACGCACGGGTCGTCGCCACGATCCGGCCGTCGACGGCCACAGCGAGGTCGGCGCCGTCCGGCACCGCGACGTCGCCCCAGACGTAGGCGCCGCCGGAGACCGGCCGCGCGCCCGACGGCGCGGGGCGGCCGATCAGGTCTGGGCGTGGCCCGATCGCGTACGGGCCGTGGCGCAGCAGCCGGTCCTCGACCGGCTCGCGCGCCGCGCGCTTGGCCTCGATCGAGCGCAGCGGTTCGGTCAGCACGTGCACGCCCATGTGCGAGAGGTCGATCGGCGCGTCGGGATCGACCGGGCGCTCGTCGGCGGGCATCCCGTCGGGCTTCCACGGAAGCTGCACGCCCTCCGCCTTGGCGATCGTCGGCAGCACGTCGATCGTGCGCACCGCGTTCTCGGAGATCGCACCGCGCTCCTGGCCCGGAAGCTTGACGAAGAACGGCACCGGCGCGATCGCGCCGACGTTGGCGGCGTTGGCCGGCCGGCGCGGCTGGCCGGTGGTGAACGACGCGCCGTGGTCGGCGGCGACGACGATCAGCGCACGATCGAACGTGCCGCTGGACTGCAAGGCGTCGAGCAGCCGGCCGAGCAGGCGGTCGGCGTACTGGGTCTGCAGCACGTGACGCGCGAACGACTGGTCGACCTGCCACTGCGGCCCGGTCCAGCGGTCCGTACCGAGGCCGGGGTAGCCGTGGTGGTCGACGTCGTACGTGCTCCCATCGGGCAGGTAGCGCCACGGCCCGTGCGGGAGCGTCGAGTGCACGAACAGCAGCGGCGGCTTCGATCCGGGCCGGCCGAGCGCGGCGATCGCGCGCTCGAAACCCGCGGTCGGGTCGTCGCGGGCGAGCCGGGCGAGCACGTCGCGCCGGAGGTTCGCGCCGCTCTGCAGCTCGTCGGTGTCGGCCTCGAACCCCTCCCACACGCGGTCGACTGCAGGCAGGTTCTTGCGCAGGTCGTCGGGCAGCAGCAGATGCTTCACGACGAGCCCGAGGTCGGACTCGAGCGACTCCAGACGGTCGAGCGTGTTGACCCGCGTGGCGTGGCACAGCCGCTGCGGACACAGGGCGGTGATCGGCTCGACGGCGGTCAGCCGGTGGCTGTGCTCGAACAGCGTGAACAGGTTGCGCGGGTGGTCGCGGACGGTCGGCAACTCGTTCTGCCCCGGCTGCTCGCCGGTCAGTTGCGCCGGGACCGCCGCGGCCGTGAGGTCGTTGACCGTGGTGGCGTTGCGGTACCAGGTCGCTGCGCGCGCCAGGCGGGCGAAGTTGGGGAACGGCTTCGCGTCGATCTGCCCGTCGGCGCCGACGAGCGTGCTCAGCGGCAGCTCGTCGAACACGACGTGCACGATCGGCACGGTCGACCGGCGCGGGCCCGCGATGGCGGCCTCGCTGCTCGGGAGCACCAGCGTGTGCACGGGCGAGACGACGAGGAAGAGGAGCAGCACGACGACCGGGGCGATCGCGAGCACGCTCACGAACGAGCGGACTCCCGCCACGCGCGCGTACAGCGCCGCGCCGCCCGCGCCGATCAGCAGCGCGACGGGGATCGCCAGCGCCGAACCGCCGAGCAGGTCGCCGGCGGGCGGCAGCACGAAGGCTGCGACGAGCAGGGCGACAAAGACGAGCATCGCCCACCACCCGTAGCCGCGCAACGCCCACACGATCAGCGCACCCACCAGTGGTGGCACGAGCGTGTAGCCGAAGGCGAGGGTCAGGATGTCGCCGGCCGTGTTCCCGCGCGCGACGAAGAACTCCGCGTTGTCCTCCAGCTGGTCGAGCAGCGGCTGCGCGAACGCCAGCGCCCACAGGCCGCCGAGGTGCAGGGCGGCGCGCGGGAAACCGGTCAGGGGCGTGCCTGGAAGATCGTCCTGGTCTCGGATATCGCCGCTTTTCGCTCGACGGTGAACCGCTCCTCCAGCGCGCGCTCGAACGCGGCCGTCTCGTAGTCGGGATTGCTCCCGTCGCGCTTGCCGCTGAGCAGCCTTTGCACCATCGGGTCGCTGCGGTCGGGGAACTCGATGACGAGCGCGGTGTCGAGCTCCCGCAGCCAGTCGAGGAACTCGCGCACCGGGATGTTGCCGGTGATGCAGACGTGGTGCGCGACGGCGAGGCAGAGCGTCAGGTCCGGCGTGCCGCGCCGCTCCAGCGAGGCGCGCTCGCGCCCTCGCCAGCCGAGGTCGGGCGACGGGTCGGTGACGCTCATCACCAGCGGCAGGATGTCCTCGCGACCGCCGAGCGACCGGTACAGCGCGTCGACCGTGGCGTGATCGGCGTCGAACGCCACGACGAGGTCGGAGGACTCGGCCGCGATCCGGGAGTAGCGGCCGTCGTTGCAGCCGACGTCCCATACCAGCCGCGAATGTCTGCGCGCCGCCGCCTCGCGCACGAATTCGGCCTTTGCGGCGGCCGACGCGTCGTCGTACGTGTTGTCGTCGCCGTAGCCGGTCCAGGCGGTCTCGCCGGCCTTCCACTCCAGCCGCCGCACGAGCTTCTCGAGCTTGGAGAAGTTCGCTGCGAGCAGCTCTTCGTTGAAGCCCGCGCGCTTCATGTCCTGCTTGACCTGACGGCCCGCCTCGTCGGCGTGGCGCTCCTCCAGCCGCGCGTGCAGGAGGACGTTCGACATCACGCCCTTGCGGAAGCGCTCGCCGGCGAGCTGCGCGCGCGCGTCGTGCGGGGAGATCCCGTCGATCGAACCGCGCAGCGCCGCGTGGTAGGGCAGGTCCTTGTAGGCCTGCAACATCAGCGGATACAGGAACTGCATGCAGAACTGGCGGTAGCCGACCCACGGCTCGCCGGGCCGGAGGCGCTCGAACGAGCCGATGTCGATGAACACCGGCTTAGTGCCGCGCCACTGGACGTTGTACGGCGTCGCGTCCTTCAGGGCGAGCTTGGCGCGGAGCGCGCGCTGGTTGAGCTCGAGCTGGAGCAGGGCCGCGTCGCGCAGCATCGAGAACGGCCACTCGTACGGGTAGGAGACGAACGGGACGCGCTCGTGGCGCAGCGCTCCCGCCGCCTCGCCGGCCAGCAGGTCGGGTAGGCCGTCGAGCTCAGCCGGTTCGGTGGCGACGACCAGGCGCTCGCGCTGGAGCTCGGGCCAGAGCGTGGACGTGTGCAGCGCCTCCCAGTCCTGGAGTCCGGTCGCGCTCAACACACGGAATAGACCGTCCGGCGTGGTGACGACGCGACTCTCGTGGTCGCGGAACGAGCCGGGATCGGCGCTCAGGATTCGTGTTCCGGCTCGGGCTCGGGTTTGCGGATCCGCAAGAACACCAACAGCCGGCGCCAGTAGAACTTGGCCGTGACGGCGATCGCGGCGAGTCCCCCCACCACGAGCTGGACGAGCATGCTCCCCGTACCGGGATCCAGGTAGCCGAACACGGCGCGGTGAGCGTACACAAGTTGGTAACGAGTTAGTCACACGGCACGTTCACGTAGCCGGACCGGAACGGCTCGGCTTCGTGTGTGTGCTCGTCGTACGCGTGCCGCCAGACGCAGCCGGTGTCGTTGGTCAGCAAGTGGATCGAGACCGACTGCTCGTCCGAGGTGGTCCGGACCCGGTGGATGTCGTCGCGTGGCGGGAGCAGCGCGTAGAAGTCGCCGGGGACGAGCCCCCGCTGCTCCTTGAGGTCGACACCCGCGTCGTAGATCTCCTCGTCCTGGGTGCCGCGGTAGAGGCCGACGAGGCCCCAGGCGAGGTGGTCGTGGATCGGCGTCGCGGAGCCGGACGGGACGATCAGCGCGAACAGCGTCAGCGACCGGTCCTCGGCACGGAACAGCAGCCACTGGCCGATGCCGCCACCCATGCCGCTGTCCGGGTTGGGCTGCTGGAAGCGCTCCGGCAGCCAATCGGGATCGTCGAGTAGGGCGCCGAAGCGCGGGCGGATCGCGTCGCACGCCGCGGCGGGAGAGTCCGCCGCGGCGATGGCGTCGCGCACGTCGGCGATGAACTCGCGTACGACCAGCGTGTCGAGCAGGTACTCGTCGCTCATGTCCGGCAACGGTATCGTCGGGCCGTGCCGGGGCCCGACCTTCGTCTGGCCGAGATCGTCGCCGCACTCTCGCTGGCGACCGACCTCGGGATGGGCCAGCCGCTGCAGCATGCGCTACGCACCTGCCTGATCGCGACGCGCCTTGCCGAGGCGGCGGGGCTGGCGCCGGCCGACCGCCCGGTCGTCTACTACACCGGGCTCCTGCGCTACCTCGGCTGTACCGCTGACGCCCGGTTGATGAGCGCCTTCGCCGGCGACGAGATCGCGGCGCGGGAAGCGTTCGCTACGGTCGACCCCGGGAGCGTCCGCGACCAGCTCGGCTGGATGGTGCGGCACGCCGGGGCCGGGGAGCGCCTGCCGCGACGCGCCGCGATGCTCGCGCGCGGCCTCTCGCAGGGCCCGCGCGAGATCTACGCCACGAGCTGCGAGGTCGCACGCCGGCTGGCCGAGCGCCTCGGGCTGCCGGGAGACGTGCAGCGCGCGCTGGTGGAGGCGTTTGAGCGCTGGGACGGCAAGGGCTTCCCGGCCGGCCTGTCCGGCGAGCGGATCTGCGCGGGATCACGGGTCGTCGCGATCGCGCGCGACGCCGAGGTGTTCCACCGGATCGGCGGCGTGGATGCGGCGGTCGAGGTCGTCCGCGCACGCGCCGGCGCGGCGTACGACCCGGCCCTCGCGGCCGTCTTCTGCCGCGCCGCGGCCGAGCTCACGGCCACGTCCGAGGCCGTCTGGGACGCCGCCCTCGCGGCCGAGCCGCCGCCGCGCCGGCGCCTCACGGACGACGGGCTGGACGCGACCTGCCGGGCGATCGCCGACTTCGCCGACATCAAATCGCCGTGGACGCTCGGGCATTCGACCGGCGTGGCCGAACTGGCCGAGGCGGCCGCCTGGCGGCTCGGGCTCGACGCCGTGCTGGTGCGGCGGGCCGCCCTCGTCCACGACCTCGGGCGCGTCGGTGTGCCGAACAGCGTCTGGGACCGCCCGGGCCCGCTCACCGCCGACGAGCGCGAGCGCGTGCGACTGCATCCGTACCTCACCGAGCGCGTGCTGGCGCACGCCCCGGCGCTGGCGTCGCTCGCCGCGATCGCCGGGCTCCATCACGAACGACTCGACGGCTCCGGCTACCACCGTGGCTGCGGCGCGACGTCGCTGCCCGCCGGCGCCCGCGTGCTCGCCGCCGCCGACGTCTACCACGCCCTGACGGAGGCCCGACCGCACCGGCCGCCACGTTCCGACGCGGCCGACACGGTCAAGGACGAGGTGCGCGCCGGGAGACTGGACGGCGACGCCGCCGAGGCCGTACTCGCTGCGGCGGGGGAACGCGGACGCGTCGAGCGGCCCCGCCCGGCGGGACTGACCGACCGCGAAGCCGAGGTCCTGCGGCTGCTCGCGCGCGGGAACACGAACCGCGCGATCGCGCGCGAGCTGGCGATCTCGGTGAAGACCGCCGGCCACCACGTCGAGCACATCTACGAGAAGACCGGCTGCTCGACGCGGGCCGCCGCGTCGCTGTTCGCCGCCGAGCACGACCTCCTGTGATGGGGAAGGTGCCCCATTCCCGGCGGCCCGCCGGGGATCTAGCGTCGGCGGTATGAACATCAACGATCTGCACATCCACGTTGAGGAATCCGGCGACGGGGAGCCGGTCGTGTTCGTGCACGGCTCCTGGAGCGACCACCACGCCTGGGACGCGCTCGTCGGCGAGCTACCCGAGGGGCGGCGGCTCGTGCGCTACGACCGCCGCGGCCACGGCGGCAGCGAATGTCCGCCCGGCCAGGGCTACGTCGCCGAGGACGTCGCCGACCTGGCGGCACTGATCGAGGAGCTCGGTGCGGGTGCGGCACACCTCGTCGGTAACTCGCTCGGCGCCCATATCGCGCTCCGGACAGCGACCGACCGCCCCGATCTCGTTCGCTCGCTCGCGCTACACGAGCCATCGTCCTGGGAGATCGCGCGCGACGAAGACGCCGTGGCGGCACTCGTCGCCGGCATCCAGCCAGTGCTCGAGCGCCTCGCTGCCGGCGAGTGGGAGGACGGGGCGCGGCGGTTCGCCGAGCAGATCTTCGGCCCGGGCACGTGGGACACCGTCATCCCTACCGAGATCAAGCGCACGATGATCGCCAACGGTCCGACCTTCCTGGACGAGCAGCGCGACGCCGACGCCGTGTGGCTCGACGCCGACGCTCTGGCGGACGTCACGGCCCCGACGCTGCTCTCGACCGGCGGCCGCAGCGATCCCGCCTTCGCGGTGGTAGCCGACCGGCTGGCGGCACGGCTGCCCGACGTCGAACGCCTGACCCTGCCCGAGGCCGGGCACGTCCCGCACAGGACGCACCCGGCCGAGTACGTGGCGCTGTTGACGGAGTTCTGGGCCGGGGCTCAGGCGCTGCCCGCGCGCGCGTCGATCAGCTCCTGAGCCCGCCGCATGTCCTCGCCACCGGGCGTGGCGCCGTTCGTGAGGCCGAGGCCCTCGGCGACGCGCCGGCCGACCTGCTCGTCGACGCGCGTCCAGTAGGCGACGACGCGCAGCTGCATCTGCGGCGTGACGTCATCGGACGCGTGACCGACGATGTTCGACACCAGCGCTTCGCGCTCGGCGTCGCCCATCACCTCGCGGATCAGCGTGCCGGGCTGGCCGAAGTCGTCGTCGGCCGAGTGCTTCTCGTAGGCGGTGCGTCCGAGCTCGCCCGCCTCGACGTCCCATCCGAGGTCCGCAGCGCGGGCCGGGTCGGCAGCCGGGCCGCCGTACGAGTTCGGCGCGTACACCGGCTGATCGCCCGCGTGGCGGTAGGTCATCGCCCCGTCCTTGTTGTACGAGTGCACGGGGCACTGCGGGCGGTTGACCGGGAGCTGCTCGTAGTTCGGGCCGATCCGGTGCAGGTGCGTGTCGTGGTAGCTGAAGATGCGCGCCATCAGCATCCGGTCCGGCGACAGGCCGGTGCCGGGCACGAGGTTGGACGGGTTGAAGCCGGCCTGCTCGACCTCGGCGAAGAAGTTGGCTGGGTTGCGGTCGAGCACCATCCGCCCGACCTCGATCAGCGGGTAGTCGCTCTGGGGCCAGACCTTCGTCAGGTCGAACGGGTTGAAGCGGTAGTCGGCGGCGTCGGCGAACGGCATCACCTGCACGCAGAAGCGCCACTCGGGCGCGTTGCCGGCCTCGATCGCGCGGTGCAGGTCGCGCCGATGGTGGTCGCCGTCCTCGCCGGCCATCCGTGCCGCCTCGTCCTCGGTGAACGTCTCGATGCCCTGGACCGTCTTGACGTGGTACTTGACCCAGAAGCGCTCGCCGGCCGCGTTGATCCACGAATAGGTGTGGCTGGAGAAGCCGTGCATGTGCCGCCAGCTCGCCGGGATGCCACGCTCGGACATCAGGATCGTGACCTGGTGGGCGCTCTCGGGCGACAGCGTCCAGAAGTCCCACTGCATGTCGTTGGAGCGCAGGCCGGTGTCCGGCAGCCGCTTCTGCGAATGGATGAAGTCCTGGAACTTCGACGGGTCGCGGACGAAGAAGACCGGCGTGTTGTTGCCGACCATGTCGAAGTTGCCTTCCTCGGTGTAGAACTTCAGCGCGAACCCGCGCGGGTCGCGGACCGTGTCCGGGAACCCCTGCTCGCCGGCGACCGTCGAGAAGCGCGCGAACATGTCGGTGCGCTTGCCGACCTGCGAGAGGAACGCTGCCTTCGTGAACTGCGTGACGTCGTTGGTCACCTCGAAGAAGCCGTGCGCGCCGCCGCCCTTGGCGTGGACGACGCGCTCAGGCACGCGTTCACGGTTGAAGTGCTGCATCTTCTGCACGACGTAGTGGTCGTGCAGCGCGATCGGACCGGCCGGGCCGACGGTCAGTGAGTGCTCGTCGCTCGGCGCGGGGACGCCGGAGTCCGTGGTCGTCCTGGGGCGATCGGGCGTGCTCATGGAATCTCCTTGGGGCGGGGAGCCGTACGGCATCTCCCTACCCGATCGCTGCGGGATACGTCATACCTGTCGCCTGCGGGTCAGACAGGCGACATCGAGCTCACGCCGCGCCCTCGCCCGCCCGCACCAACCCGGACTCGTACGAGAAGACGACCGCCTGGATGCGATCGCGCAGCGCAAGCTTGGACAGCACGTGCCCGACATGCGTCTTGGCCGTGTGCTCGCTGACGACCAGTGCGGCGGCGATCTCCGCGTTCGAGAGCCCGCCGGCGACCAGCCTCAGCACCTCGAGCTCGCGGGCGGTCAGCTCCTCGAGCGCGGCGGCCAGGTCCGCGCGCGGGCGCGGCAGCGCGGCGAAGTGCTCGATCACGCGGCGCGCGACCGAGGGCGCGAGCAGCGCGTCGCCGGCCGCGACGACACGGACGGCCTCGATCAGCTTCTCGGCGGGGTCGTCCTTGAGCAGGAAGCCGCTGGCGCCCGCGCGCAGCGCTTCGTAGACGTACTCGTTGAGGTCGAATGTCGTGAGGATGAGGATCCGCGTCGGGGTGTCCTCGCCCACCAGCCGGCGCGTCGCCTCGAGACCGTCGACCACCGGCATGCGGATGTCCATCAGCGCGACGTCCGGACGGTAGCGCCGGACCGCCGCGACGGCCTGCTCGCCGTCGCCGGCCTCGGCCACCACCTCCATCCCGGCCTCGCCGTCGATCAGCAGCCGGAAGCCGCGGCGCACCATCGCCTGGTCGTCGGCGACCGCGACGCGGATCACCGCATCTCCTCGAGCGGCAGCGATGCGTGGACGGCGAAGCCCGTGCCGGCGCGGGGCCCGGCCGCCAGCTCGCCGCCGTACAGCGCGGCGCGCTCGCGCATGCCCACGAGACCGTGGCCGTGGCCGTTGCGCGCCGCCGTCCCTGCGCCGCCGTCGTCCTCGATCCCGAGCTCGAGGCGGCGGGAGCCGAACCGCACGAGCACGCGGGTCGGCGCGCCCGACGCGTGCTTGAGCGTGTTCGTGAGCGCTTCCTGCACGATCCGGTAGGCAGCGAGGTCGAGCCCGGGCTGCAGCGCGCGCGGCTCGCCCTCGACCGCCAGCTCGACCGGCTGGCCCGCCTCGCGGAGGCGGTCGACGAGCGCCGGCAGGCTCTCCATCCCCGGTTGCGGCGCGAGCACGAGGCCCTCGTCGTCGGTGCGCAGGAGACCGAGCAGGCGGCGCATCTCCCCGAGCGCGCCGCGCCCGAGTTCCTCGACCTCGTGGAGCAGCTGCGCGTCCTCCGGCCGGTCGCCGGCGATCCGCCGGCGCACGACGCCGTTCTGGACCACCATCACGCTCACCGAGTGGGCGACGACGTCGTGCAGCTCGCGCGCGATCCGCGCACGCTCCTCGAGCACGGCCTCGCGGGCGAGGCGCTCGCGATCGCGCTCGAGCCGGGTCGCGTGGTCCTCCAGGCGCGCGGCCCGCACTCCCCGGTCGCGCAGCGCTGCTCCGAGGCCCCACGCGCCTCCGAACAGGATGACGACGAACACGAAATCGCCCGCGCCGTGCGGGTCGGGCGCCGTCGCCAGTCCGACCGCCGTGACGGCGACCGCGATCGCCAGTCCGATCAGGCTCGCGCGGCGCTCCGCGTTCGCTCCGACCGAATACGTCGCGACGAGCGTCACCAGGATCACCGACAGGTCGCCGCCCGCATGCGGGCTCACGAGCGTCAGCGCGGCCATCGCGGCCATCACGACGACCAGCACCGTCAGCGGACGCCGCCGGCGCCAGGCGAGCGGCAGCGTCATCGCGAGCGCGAGCGGCACCAGTGCCGCGCGCGGATGCTCGAGCGCGTCGGTGACGATCGTCGCGACGGCAAGCGTCGCGAGCGCGAGCGCGATCAGCGCGTCGAGCAGGTCCTGCCGTCGGAGGCGCAGCGGTTCGGGCATCTCGCCGCCAACGTACCCCGCGTCGCGCGTCTTGCGCATCGCCCGGCGGGGCGATCCGTCTGCCGGAAGACATCGCCCGTGTGGGGGACGTCGCTCGCGACCGGCGGGCGATGACCCGTGGCGCCGGCCGCCGTACGTTCGCCACGTCATCGAACCTGGAGGACGCACCATGACCACGAAGGTCGATCGCTTCCGTCGCCGGCTCGCCGGCATCTGTCTCATTGCCGGCCCGGTCGCGCTTGCGGTCTCACTCGCGACGAAGACCGTCTCGCAGGCCGACGAGCGCGCGATGCTCGACTCGGTCGCGGCGCACGGCACCCGCAACGACGTCTCGGCGGTCGCCCAGTTGATCGCCGTCGTGCTGCTGATCCCCGGCACGGTCGCGATCGTGCACCTGGTGCGCGACCGCGGCTCGCGGCTCGGGCACGTCGCCGGGGCGCTGCTGCTGCTCAACCTCGTCGGCAACGCCGCCGACGTCGCCCACAGCGCCACGCTCGCGGGCCTGGCGCAGGACGGGGTGACCCCGGGCGACGTGACGGTCCTGACGACGATCCACGAGAACGCCGCGTACAGCCTGGCGGAGCTGTGCGTGCTGTTCGGCCTGCTCGGCTTCCCGGTCCTGGCGGCGGCGCTGTGGCGCTGCGGCGGCGTCCCGCGCGCGATCCCCGTCGTGCTGATCGTCGGCGTGGTCTCGTTCTTCTTCCCGATCTCCGAGGGCATCGGCGGGGCGCTGATGGCGGTGGCGTTCGCGTGGATCGGCGTCGACCTGCTGCGCGCCCCGGACGCCGTCTGGCGCACCGGCTGGCGTGCAGGCGAGCGGGCCACGGCGCGCGTCGCGGCCCCGCAGCCCGCCTGAGGCGTCAGAGCGCGTGCTCGACCTGCGACGCGCGCTCGGCCTCGACGAAGATGATTACGCGGTCGCCCGCACGGAGGACGTCAGTGCCGTGCGGGAAGACCGCGTTGCCGTTGCGGATCAGCGCCCCGATCGTCGACCCGGTCGCCGGCAGCTCGTTGAAGCGTTTGCCCGCCAGTTCGGAATCCGGCCGCACGGTGAGGTCGAGGATCTCGAACCGGTCGCCCTCGAGCATCGCGATCTGGCGGATCCGCGGGTCGTGCGCGAAGCGGACCATCTCCTCGGCGGTGACCTGGCGCGGGTTGATCGCGATGTCGACGCCGCCGCGCTCGTACACACCGACCGAGACCTCGTCGTGGACGAGCGCGAATGTGAGCCGCACGCCGTGTGACTTCGCGAGAATCGCCCCGTAAAGGTTGCGGGCGTCGTCGTTGAGGCAGAACACGGCGGCCGTCGCCCTACCGATCCGCTCGCGCTCGAGGAAGTCGGGGTCGAACGCGTGCGCGTGGAAGCAGCGCGCCGCCGGCAGCTGCTCGGCGACCTCCCGGGCGCGCTCGCGCTGGGCGTCCACGAGCCGGACGCGGATCGAGTGCTCGATCAGCACGCGCGCGATCGTGGTGCCCATCTGGCCGGCGCCGAAGATCACGACGTCGTTGACCCGATCGTCGCGGCCCGCGATCACCCGGCTCCAGGCGCGCGCTCCGCTCGGCGAGGCGATCACCACGACGCGGTCTCCCGGCAGCACCTTCTCGATGCCGCGCGGCGCCACCATCCGGCGGCCGCGGATCAGCGCGGCGATGCGGGACTCCGCCGGGATGTCGGCCTCACGGAGCGCGCGACCGATGATCGAGCCCTTGCGCGCCTCGCCCGGGACGTCGAACTCGACGATCTGGACCTTGCCATCGGCGAACGCGTCCGTGTGGCGCGCGGCCGGGATGCCGAGGATCCCGGCGATCGCGTTCGCGGTCTCGAGCTCCGGCGAGACCATGAAGTCGACGTCGAGCTGGCGCTCGCGCCACGCCTCCAGGTAGGCCGCGCTCGTGGTGCGGATGATGGTCTGCGCCCCGGCCAGGCGCTTGACGAGCATCGCGCAGATCAGGTTGGCCTCCTCGCGCGGGCTGCACCCGACGAACAGGTCGCAGCCGCCGTCGGTCGCTCGCGTGACCACGCGCTTGGACGTTCCGTCGCCCTCGACCGTCGCCACGTCGAAGTGGTCGGCGAGCGCCGCGAGTTGGTGCGCGTCGGCATCGATGACGGTGACGTCGTGCTCCTCGTGAAGGGCGCCGATCAGGGCATGGCCGACGTGGCCCGCGCCAAGCACGACGATCCGCATGCCGCGAGCGTACGGGATCGCCGATGATCCCGGGCATGCGTGCTGCCAAAGCCCTCGCTCGCGTGGTCGGGGTCGACGTCGGTGGGGCGCTCAACCTGGTCGGATCGCTGGTCAAGTGGCTCAGCCTGGCGTTTCTGTTCCCGGTCGCCGTCGGGCTCGTGTACGGGGACCCGGTGTGGCCGTTCCTCGTCGCCGGGCTCGCGACAGCGGCCTGCGGCGAGGCGCTGGAGCGCGTGACCAACGGCAAGGACCGGGTCGGCGCGCGCGAGGGCTACCTCGTCGTCTCGCTGGTGTGGGTGCTCGTCGCCGTGTTCGGCGCGCTGCCCTACTTGCTCGCCGTGCCGCAACTGTCCCGGCCGATCGATGCGCTGTTCGAGTCGATGTCCGGCTTCTCCACGACAGGATCGAGCGTGCTCACCGATATCCCGGCGCTGACGCACGCGATGCTGATGTGGCGCCAGTTCACGACATGGATCGGAGGCGCGGGAATCATCGTCCTGTTCCTCGCGGTGCTGCCGCGCCTGCGGATCGGCGGCCGCCAGGCGCTCTTCAAGACCGAGATGCCCGGACCGGAGCTGCCGCTCGCGACGACGATCCGTGCGGCCGGCCGCCGGTTCCTCGTGCTGTACGTCGCCATCACGGCGCTCGAGGCGGCGATCCTCGCCGTGTTCGGCTGGACCGGCATCGACCCGCGCATGAGCGTGTTCAACGCGGTCTCGCACGCATTCGCGACGATCGCGACCGCCGGATTCTCGCCGGAGGCGCGCTCGATCGAGCCGTTCGCTCCCGCCAGTCAGTGGGTGATCGTCGTCTTCATGCTCGTCGCCGGCACCAACTTCGCCCTGCTCTACGCCGGGATCGTGGCGCGTCGCCCGCGCGTGTTCACGCGCGACGACGAGTTCCGGATCGGCCTGCTCGTCGTCGCCGCAGCCGCATTGATCGTCGTCGTCGAGTTGCTGAGCTCCGGGACGCTCCACGGCGCCACGGCGGTGCGCTCCGGCGTCTTCAACACGGTGTCGATGCTGACGACGACGGGCTTCGCCGACGCCGACTTCAGCCTGTGGACGCCGCTCACCGCGCTCGTGCTGTTCGGCGTCGCGCTGCTCGGCGCGTCCGCTGGCTCAACCAGCGGCTCCATCAAGCTCATCCGTCACATCGTGATCGCCAAGATGCTGCGCCGCGAGATCGACCAGAGCGTGCATCCGCACGTCGTCGCGCCGCTGCGCGTCAACGGCGAGCCGATCGACGAGCGGGCGCTGCGCGCGATCATCGTCTTCGTCTTCCTGTACCTGGGCGTCTGCGCGGCCGGGGCGCTGGTGATCCTCGCCGACTCGGCGCTTCAGGACGTTGACCTGACCGCGTTCCAGTCGCTCGCGGCGTCGATCACGACGCTCGGAGGCGTCGGCCCGGGGCTCGGGTTCGCCGGTCCGATGGGCTCGTTCGCACCGTTCAGCGACTTCTCCAAGGTCGTGCTGACTGCGCTGATGTACCTGGGACGGCTCGAGATCGTGCCGGTGCTCGTGCTCTTCACTGCGAGCCACTGGCGGGCATAAGGGCGATCGCCACGGCGGGCAGCACGAGCAGCGACACCATCCCGGCGCCGACGAGCGCCACCGATTCCTCGTCGCCCAGCCGGCCCGTCTGGGTGGCCACCTCGGTGATCGCGACGATGAGCGGGAGCGCCGAAGCCGACAGCAGCGCGAGCGCCATCCGTTCGCGGGCGGGAAGCTCGTTGCGGTAGAGCAGCCACGCCGGTACCCCGCGCGCGACGAGGAACATGAGCGCGAACACCGGCACCAGCGCGAGCGCGGTCGCGCTGCTCAGCAGGGCGTCGAGATTGAACTCGATCCCGGTCGCGATGAAGAAGATCGGGATGAAGAACCCGTAGCCGATGCCCTCGAGCTTGACGTGGAAGGCCTCCGCCGCCTCACCTTGCGCGACGAGGCCGGTGATCAGGCCGGCGGCGAAGGCGCCGAGCACGACGTCGAGGCCGAGCGACCCGGCGAGCAGGAACAGCGCACCGAGCAGCAGCACGGCGAGACGGACGGCGAGCTGGCCGCTCGAGTGCATCGTCGCCTCGACGAGCCGCACCAGCCGCGGCGGCCGCGCGCGCAGCGCCAGCCCGCCGGCGGCGACGGCCACCGCGGCGAACACGAGCAGCAGCAGCGAGCGCCACGCGTCGCCGGAGAGCACGGCGAGGATGATCGACAGCGAGACGATCGGGCCGAGCTCGCCTGCCGCGCCGGCGGCGAGCGCGCAGCGCCCGAACGGCTGGTCGACGAGGCCCGCGTCCTTGACGATCGGGACCATCGCGCCGAGCGCGGTCGTGGTCAACGCCAGCCCGACCAGCACCGGCGTGCCGACGAGGCCGACCGCGTACAGCAGGCCTCCCGCCGCGAGCCCGATCACCAGCGACAGTCCCCAACCGCGCGCCGCCAACTGAGCGGGTGCGCCGCGCACGCGGTCGAACTCGATCTCCATCCCGGCCAGGAAGAACAGGAACGCGAGGCCGAGCTGCTTGAACACGTCGAGCATGTCGCCCGGCTTGGCGACGTCGAGAACGTCGGGCCCGACGATGATCCCGAGCACGAGCTCGGCCACGACGATCGGTACGCGCACCCGTGTCGGCAGGTCCGCGATGACCGGTGCGAGCGCCGCGACGGCGAGCACGATCAGCAGCGTCTCTCGGTCGACCTCCACGGCGTGCATCCTCGCGCATGTAAGTTCTCGGGATGAGGAGAGTCCCCGTCTTCGCGCTGGCGGCCGCGATCACACTTGTCCCAGCGGCCTCTGCGGAGGCCGCTTTCAATGCCCGAGGGAGCGTCCAGCAGGTGCAGGTCACCGGCGCCAAGAAGGGCTCGAAGTTGATCCTGATGCGCAACGGCCATCGCGTCGCCGTCAAGCGCGCAGGCAAGCTCGGCGGGGCGGTGTTCCGAAATCTGAAGCCCGGCAAGGGCTATCGGTTGCGGTCCAAGCGGTTGACGGTGATGCCGAATCGCTCCAAGCCGCCGAGCACGAAGCTCTACAAGCAGACGATCCCGGCGAGCGGCTACGGCTACGTCCGTACGCGCGACGGGACCAAGCTGGCGATCGACGTGCGCGTGCCGTCCGGGGCCGGCCCGTTCCCGACGGTGATCGAGTACGCCGGCTACGGCTACGCCAACCCGGCGGGCGCGCAGTCCGGGATCAGCCCGGTCCTCAACCTGCTCGGCTACGCGGTGGTCGACGTCAACATTCGCGGCACCGGCTGCTCGGGCGGCGCGTTCGACTTCTTCGAGCCGCTCCAGGGCCTCGACGGCTACGACATCATCGAGACCGTTGCGCGCCAGCCGTGGGTGCTCCACCACAAGGTCGGCATGGCGGGCGTGTCGTACGGCGGTATCAGCCAGCTGTTCGTCGCCGAGACCCGGCCGCCGAGCCTCGCCGCGATCACGCCGCTGTCGGTGATCGACAACACGCAGACGACGCTCTATCCGGGCGGCATCCTCAACACCGGCTTCGCGCTGTCGTGGGCGAAGGATCGTGCGGACGACGCGCGACCGGCGACTGCGACGCGCGGCCAGCGGTGGGCGTACGACCGCATCAAGGGCGGCGATAAGACGTGCAAGGGCAACCAGGCGCTGCACGCCGAAGCCATCGACACGATCCGCAGGGTCCGCGCGAACAACTACTACCGGCCGCGCGTCGCCGATTCGCTCGCACCGGTCACGTTCGTGCACAAGATCAAGGCGCCGACGTACCTCGCGTGCCAGTGGACCGATGAGCAGACCGGTGCGCATTGCCCGACGCTGGCGAAGCGGTTCACTCACGCGAAGCACAAGTGGTTCACGTTCACCAACGGCGTGCACCCCGACTCGCTCGATCCCGAGTCGTTCAACCGCTGGTACGACTTCCTGGAGATCTACGTCGCGCAGCGGGCGCCGAACATGCCCGCCTCGGCCAAGGCGCTGGCGCCGACCGTCTTCAAGGCCCTGATGGGCGTCGACGGCGTCACGCTGCCACCCGACCCACTCCAGGGCAAGCCGAGCCTGGCCGCCGCGCGGTCCGCGTTCGAGGCCCTGCCGTCAGTGCGGGTCCTGTTCGACAACGGTGCGGGCGGCCAGCCCGGCCACCCGTATCCGGGCTTCGAGCAGTCGTTCGCGCGCTTCCCGCTGCCGGGCACGACCGCGGCGTCGTGGTACCTGGAGGACGGGGGAGTGCTGGCGCCTGCCAAGCAGGTCTCAGCGGGCTCGGACACGTTCACCTGGAACAAGGGCGCCCGCCCGGCGACCGACTTCACCGGCGACACCGGGTCCGGCGGCCTCTGGAACGCCATCCCGGCGTACAACTGGACGCAGAACCCGGCGGGGACGGCGCTGTCTTACGTGAGCGCACCGCTGACGACGAACACGGTCGTGGTCGGCGGTGGCGCGGTGCAGGCGTGGGTCCGCTCGACGGCTCGTGACGTCGACCTCCAGGCCACGGTCACCGAGGTCCGGCCGGACGGCAAGGAGACGTTCGTGCAGAGCGGCTGGCTGCGCGCGAGCGTGCGCAAGCTCGACAAGAAGAAGAGCACGCAGCTCGAGCCGGTCCTGAGTCTCCGCCGCTCCGACGCGGCGCCGATGCCCAAGGGCAAGTTCGCGAAGCTGACGATCCCGCTCTACTACCAGGGCCACGCCTACCGGGCGGGTTCCCGGCTCCGGGTGATCATCTCGGCCGTCAACGGCGACCAGCCCATCTGGGCATTCGCCGAGACGCGCCCGGCGCACGGGCATCCGAAGGTGACGATCGCGCGCTCGCCCTCGCGCCCGTCGCGGCTGCTGCTCCCCGTCGTCAGCGGGGTGAACGTGCCGACGGGCCTGCCGCCGTGCCCCGGCCTGCGCGGCGAACCCTGCCGGGACTACACCGGTGGGTGATTTGCCCTTCACGCTAAAGAACCTCAAGGCGGATCTGGAGGACGTCGGGTCCAGGTTCGACGGCGCGCCGGACCTGGAGTTCCGGTTGGCGACCGATGCGCTCGAGCTCGAGCAATCGGGCTTGAGCTACCAGCGCGTCCCGCCCGGCTATCGCTTTCCGTACGGCCACACGCACACGACGCAGGAGGAGGTGTACGTGGTCGTGCGGGGGAGCGGGCGGATGAAGGTCGACGACGAGATCGTCGCGCTCGAGGAGTGGGACGCGGTGCGCGTCTCGCCCGGTGCGTGGCGAGGCTACGAGGCCGGGCCGGAGGGGCTCGAGATCCTCGTCATCGGCGCGCCCAATCTCGGCGAGGGTCGGCGCGAGGACGTCGAGGGCCGGCGCGACTGGTGGGCTGATTAGCTGCGAGCGACGACGATCGCGCCGAGCGTGACGAGAACGCCGAGCCCGAGGAACCAGGGCTCGTAGAAGAGCAGGTCCCAGAGGAACTGCCCGGTCTGGTTCCGGGTCGCCCAGCCGTCGAACCGCAGGTGGACGACGTCCAACGCGTCGAGCGGCTTGGTCACGTACGCGGTCAACGCGTGCGCCATCGCGTAGGCCGAGCCGACCAGGGCGGGGACGATCACCAGCCAGCGCGGAAGCCGTAGGCCCCAGGGCCGGACGAGCGCCAGCGCTCCGAGTCCGACGAGGAAGATCCCGGCGCCGGCGATCAGGCTGGCGCGCTGTATGCCGGCGGGGTCCTCGAACGTGCCCGCGAGCCCCACGGTGCCGCCGAGCCCCTGGTAGCCGCGGACCCCGATCGCGTACGTGATCGCCCAGAGGGACGCGGCGTATCCGGCCCAGGCCAGCGAGCGGTTGCGTGTGGCGACAGTCGTGCATCCAGGGTCGCCCGCGCCGCGGCCACCCTCAGTGCGGTCAGTAGGCGTTCGGCGGTGCGGACATCCCTACGCGAGCCGCTCGCCGAGGCGCGAGTGACGGCGTGAGGTGTCGGGCGTCGCCGCCGCCCGCGCGACGACCGAGCGCTGGCCGACGATCAGCGTGGCCTGCCGCGCGCGGGTCATGGCCGTGTAGAGCATCTCGCGGCGCAGGAAGAACGCGCCCGCGGCCTGGTGGGCGATGACGATCGCGACCGGAAGCTCGATGCCCTGGCCCTTGTGGATCGAGCATGCGTAGGCGAGCTGGAGGCGCGGCGCCTCGTCCTCCGGTAGCGCGAAGACCGCGCCCTCGGCCTCGACCATCAGGATCTCGGCCTCCTCGCGGTAGTCGAGCAGGCGCAGGATCGTGCCGTTCATGAGCCCGAGGTCGTGGAGGTTGCGGCCGGAGAGCATCAGCTTGTCGCCGATCCGCAGCCGGCCGCCGAGCACGGGCGCCCCGCGCGGGTTCAGGGCCTCGCGCAGCCGCGCGTTCAGCGCGTCGATGCCGAGCGCTCCGCGGTACACGGGAGCGAAGACCTGGATGTCGGCGACCGGGTCGACGGCGTAGTGGGACGGCAGACGCTCGGATACCAGCGAGACGACCTCGTCCAATGCGGCCGCCGGGTCGCCGCGCTCGATCAGGAACAGGTCGCGGGTGAGCTCGTCGCCGGCTTCGAACGACGGCGGCTCGCCGTGGCGCACCGCATGGGCGCCGCGCACGATCATGCTCCCGGCGGCCTGCCGGAAGATGTGGGTGAGCTGGGCGACGGGGAACGGCCGCGCCTCCACGAGCTCGGCGAACGGCTTGCCGGCGCCGACCGGCGCGAGCTGGTCCGCGTCGCCGACGAGCACGACGTGCGTGCGCGAGCCGACCGCGTTGAGCAGCGTCACCAGCAGCTCGAGGTTCGCCATCGATGTCTCGTCGACGATCAGCAGGTCGACCTCGAGCTCGTCGACGGTGGGCCCGAGGTCGGGCACCCAGCCGAGCGCGGAGTGGATCGTCGATGCATCGCGCCCGGTCGCCTCGGCCATCCGCCGCGCGGCGCGGCCGGTCGGCGCGACCATCCCGACCGACGCGTCCTGCTCCTCGGCGGCCGCGCAGATCATCCGGATCGTCGCGGTCTTGCCGGTGCCCGGGCCGCCGGTGACGATCGACATCCGGGAAGCGAACGCCGCGCGCACCGCTGCCGCCTGCTCGGGCGCCGGCACGAGATCGCCGAAGTCCGAGGGCGCCGAGAGGACGGCGTCGGCCCCGGCCAGCGAGCGGATGCGCTCCGCCAGCGTGGCCTCGAGCGCCGCGGTCTCCGGGCGGTATGCCCAGACGCCGTCGTCGACCTCCAGCACCAGCTGCCCGGCCTCCTGCATCGCAGCGAGCGCCGCGGCGCTCGGCGGTTCACCCAACAGCTCGCCCGCCGCCGCGCCGAGCGCGGGCACCGGCAGGCACGTCGATCCGTCCTTCTCCGCCTCGCCGAGCACGTGGATCACGCCCGCGCGTGCGCGCGCGGGCGACGACGGATCCACACCCGCCGCACGCGCGATCGTGTCGGCGATCTGGAAGGAGACGCCGAACACGCTCGTGAGGTCGTACGGCCGCTGCTGCACGACCTGGGCCGCGCGGTCGCCGTACTCCTTCACGAGACGGGGCACGAGCCACGCCAGCCCGTGCGGCGCCAGCAGCAGGTGCAGCGCGCGGGTCGAGCGCAGCGCCTGCCACGACTTGACGGCCTCGTTCACCCGCCGCGGGTTCAGCCCCAACGAGCGGAACGCCCCGGCCGGGTCGCGGTCGATCACGTCCAGGACGTCGTCGCCGTGCCGTCCCGTCAACCGCGCCGCCCTGGCGGCGCCCACGTGCTTGACCCGCCGCAGGTACGCCGCCAGGGCCGCACCCGACGGCGCCACCGGCTCGGCGATCGACACGTGCACCTGCAGCCCGTAGCGCCGGTCCTCCGTCCACACGCCGCGCACCACCGCGCGCTCGCGTGGCTCCAGATGCCCGATCGTCCCCACCAGCACGATCTCGTCCCCGTCCCAGTCGGCGTCGAGCACGCCGAAGCCGGTGTCCTCGCTGGCGAACCGCCGGCGGCGGATGACGACCTCACTCTCGAACGCGGTGCCGGGGACCATGGTCAGCCCACCTATGCTGCCAGCGTGTCCGGCGGGCATCAGGCGCTCCCCGACGATGTCGCGCCCACGCGCCTCGCGCGCCGCGCGCTGCAGGTCTTCGCCCTCGTCGTCGTCCTGATCCTGATCGCGGTGCTGACGCCGGGGCTCGGCGACGTCCGCGACCTGCTGACCAAGGCTGCACCGGGCTGGATGGCGGTCGCGGTCGTGTTCGAGCTCCTGAGCTGCGTCTCGTACGTGCTGATGTTTCGCCCGATCTTCTGCCGCGCGATGGGCTGGCGGACGAGCTGGGAGATCGCAGGCTCCGAGCTCGCCGTCGGGTCGATCGTCCCGGCCAGCGGCGCGGCCGGTGTCGCGCTCGGCGCCTGGGTGCTGACCCGCGGCGGCATGGATGCGGAGAAGGTCGCCCGCCGCTCGGTCGCGTTCCTGCTCATCAAGTCGTCGGTGAACTTCGTCGCCGTGGCGGTGCTCGGCGCGGTGATGGTGTTCACATCCGACCAGCCGCTGTGGCTGACCGCGCTCCCCGCCGCCCTGGCCGCGGCGGCGATCGCGCTGGTCGCCGCCGTCCCGCGCCTCGGCCCGGGCGCCGATCCCCGCGAGGACGCCGGCAAGATCCGCAAGGCGGTCGCGGCGACACGCAAGGCCCTCGTCGGCGGCACGGCCGAGGCGGTCGAGATCGTCAAGGAGCACGACGCGCTCGTCCTCATCGGCGCGATCGGCTACTGGGCGTGGGACAACGCCGTCCTGTGGGCGACGTTCCACGCGGTCGGCATGTCGGTGCCGCTCACGACGATCCTGATGGGCTATCTGATCGGCCAGATCGGCGGGCTGCTCCCGCTCCCGGGTGGCGTCGGCGGGATCGACGGCGGCCTGATCGGCACGCTGATCGTGTACGGCGCCCCCGCGGCGGCGACGACCGCCGCGGTGCTCCTGTACCGCGTGGTCCTGTTCTGGATCCCGCTGCTCACGGGCGCGGTGGCGTTCGCATCGCTGCGCAAGGCGCTCGCCGACGATCAGCGGCTGGACCTTTGCCACCCACCGACCATCTCGTGACGACCGCTACAAGTTCCGCCGGAACGGCCGATATCCCATTGCAATGGATCTCGAAGCGCTCCGCGCCGAGCTCAAGGCCCTGCTGGCCTCGTGGGAGTACGCATACGCGATGGGCCATGGGTGCAGCGTCGGCGACCACCCGCAGCACCGGGCGATCCGCCAGAAGGTTGCAGACCTGAAGGCTCTGATCGCCGAGCACGCCGCGTAGGATCGGTGACATGACCGAGCAGCTCCGGGAGCAGCTCGAGGCGGCGACACGGCAGCTGAAGACGCACCTGGCGAGCTGGGAGTACGCGTTCGCCCACGGCGCGCGATCCAACGATCACCCGCGGCACGCGGCCACCAGAGCCCGCACGCAAGAGCTCCGGAATCGCGTCAAAGACCTCCAGGCCCGGCTCGCCGAACACGAGCTGTAAAGAACCTGACGACCGCGCTCGCCTCACAGGAACCTCCCAGCGTTGGGGAGTAGCTTCGGTTCCCGAACGCACAAGGCGGAAGGGGGTCAGCACATGGCTGACAACAGAGGTGTCGCATACATGGGCACCGGCAAGGTCGAGGTTCAGAACATCGACTACCCGACCTTCGAGCTCCAGGACGGTCCGGGCGTCAACCCGGCCAACGTGGGTAGGTCGCTGCCTCATGCGGCGATCCTCAAAGTCGTATCCACCAACATCTGCGGCTCCGACCAGCACATGGTCCGCGGCCGCACCACCGCGCCCGAGGGGCTGATCCTCGGCCACGAGATCACCGGCGAGGTGATCGAGGTCGGCCCGGGTGTCGAGTTCATCAAGAAGGGCGACCTCTGCTCGGTCCCCTTCAACATCGCCTGCGGGCGCTGCCGGAACTGCAAGGAGGGCCACACCGGCGTCTGCGAGAACGTGAATCCGGACCGGCCGGGCTCGGCGTACGGGTACGTCGACATGGGCGGCTGGGTCGGCGGCCAGGCCGAGTACGCGCTCGTGCCGTACGCGGACTGGAACCTCCTCAAGTTCCCCGACAAGGAACAGGCGATGGAGAAGATCCTCGACCTGACGATGCTGTCGGACATCTTCCCGACCGGCTTCCACGGCGCCTACACGGCGGGCGTGAAGTCAGGGTCGACGGTCTACATCGCGGGCGGTGGCCCGGTCGGCCTGGCGGCGGCGCACTCGGCGCAGCTGCTCGGCGCGTCGGTCGTCTTCGTCGGCGACCTGATCCCGGAGCGGCTCGCGCAGGCCAAGAGCTTCGGCTGCGAGCCGATCGACGTCTCCAAGGGCGATCCGAAGGATCAGCTCGAGCAGATCCTCGGCGTGCCCGAGGTCGACGCGGCGGTCGACGCCGTCGGCTTCGAGGCCCGCGGCCACGGGTCGGACGCCGACCACGAGGCGCCCGCAACGGTCCTGAACTCGATCATGGACATCACGCGGGCGGCCGGCTCGCTCGGCATCCCGGGCCTGTACGTGACCGGCGATCCGGGCGCGGTCGACGACGCCGCGAAGGAGGGCTCGCTGTCGATCCGGATCGGGCTCGGCTGGGCGAAGTCGCACTCGTTCACGACCGGCCAGTGCCCGGTGATGAAGTACCACCGCGGCCTGATGCAGATGATCCTGCACGGCAAGGCGGAGATCGCCAAGGCGGTCAACGCCACGGTGATCACGCTGGACGACGCACCTCAGGGCTACAAGGACTTCGACTCCGGCGTAGCCAAGAAGTTCGTCCTCAACCCGCACGGCCTGATCAAGGCATAGAGACGCGAAGCGGGCGGCCGGCGTGCCCGGCCGCCCGCCATCGCATCAGAGATCCACCGTGACCTGGGTGAGGCGGAACGAGTTGCCCGACGGGTCACGGAATCCGGCGTCGATCCCGTACGGACGCTCCTCGGGCGCCTCGGTGAACTCGACGCCGCGATCCTTGAGGTCCTCGTAGTCGGACCGGACGTCCTCGGTGGTGAGGAAGACCGTGCCGGCGAACCCCTTGCCCATCAGATCGCGGACCTGATCGGCGGTCCCGTTGTCCATCACCGGCGCGCCGGGGATCGCCATCAGGACGACGGCGAAGTCCTCCTGGCCGGCCGGCCCGACCGTGAGCCAGCGGAAGTTGCCCATCTCGGGCATCGTGACGTCGGAGCGGACCTCCCAGCCGAGCTTGTCGGTGTAGAAGGCGAGGGCCACGTCCTGGTCGTGGACCCAGAGCTGTGAATTGGCGATGCGAACCATGCGACCACGGTACGGCCGCGCCGCCGCCCTGTCTTCTTCAAACGTGCTGTCGTTGCGGGCGCCCGTAGACACGCAGCACGCAGGCCGGAACCCGCGCCAGATGGGAGGCGGGCGGGAACTCCGCGCGGTACACCGTCGGCGACTTCCCGTACGTCCGCGTGAAGCTCGTCGTGAACGAGCCGACGCTCTGCAGGCCGACCGAGAAGCAGATGTCCGCGACCGAGCGATCGGTGTTGCGGAGCAGCGCGGCCGCCCGCTCGAGCCGGCGCGTGAGCAGGTACTGGTGCGGCGAGTCGCCGAACGCGCGCCGGAACTCGCGGCTGAAGTGCGCACGGCTCAATCCCGCCGCCTGGGCGAGGTCGTTGACGTCGAGCGGCTCGAAGTAGCGGGCGTCCGCCAGGTCCTTCGCACGGAGCAGATGCCGGGCGGGAGGGACGAACGCCATGCGTCCAGTAATACCGTGTCGCGCTCCGATGAAGGTCATATACACGTACACGGACGAGGCGCCCGCACTCGCGACGCACTCGCTGCTTCCCATCATCCGCGCGTTCGCCGGTCCGGCAGGCGTGGAAGTCGAGCTGCGCGACATCTCGCTCGCCGGCCGCATCCTCGCGCAGTTCGGGCACGTCGCTGACGCGCTCGCCGAGCTCGGCGAGCTCGCCAAGACGCCCGAGGCGAACATCATCAAGCTGCCGAACATCAGCGCCTCGATTCCGCAGCTGAAGGCGGCGATCAAGGAGCTCCAGGACGACGGCTACGACATCCCGGACTACGACGACGACCCGGAGCCCTACGACCGCGTGAAGGGCAGCGCCGTCAACCCGGTGCTGCGCGAGGGCAACTCCGACCGCCGCGCTCCCGCGTCGGTGAAGGCGTTCGCGCGCAAGCACCCGCACTCGATGGGCGCGTGGTCGTCTGAGTCCAAGACGCACGTCTCGACGATGAGCGACGGCGATTTCCGCTCGACCGAGAAGTCGGTGACGATGGACCGCGACGACGTGCTGCGGATCGAGCTCGACGGCACCGTGCTGCGCGACGGGCTGAACGTGCTCGACGGCGAGATCGTCGACGCCGCGGTGATGCGCCGCCGCGCGCTCGACGCGTTCCTGGAGGAGCAGGTCGCCGACGCCAAGGCGCAGGGCGTCCTGTTCTCCCTGCACGTGAAGGCGACGATGATGAAGGTCTCGGACCCGATCATCTTCGGCCACGCCGTGCGGGCGTACTTCGCCGACGTGTTCGACCGCTTCGGTGCCGAGCTGCCGAATCCGAACAACGGCCTCGGCGCCGTCCTCGCCACGGCCTCCCCGGAGGTGCGGCAGGCGGTCACCGGCGCGCTCGCCGACGGCCCGGCGCTCGCGATGGTCGACTCAGACCGCGGCATTACCAACCTGCATGTGCCGAGCGACGTGATCATCGACGCGTCGATGCCGGCGATGATCCGCACGTCGGGTCAAATGTGGAACGCGGGCGGCGAGCCGCAGGACACCAAGGCGGTCATCCCCGACTCCTCGTACGCGGCGCTGTACGCGGAGACGATCGACTTCTGCCGCGAGCACGGCGCCTTCGACCCGGCGACGATGGGCACGACGCCCAACGTTGGCCTGATGGCGCAGAAGGCGGAGGAGTACGGCAGCCACGACAAGACGTTCGAGATTGCGACGGCGGGCACCGTGCGGGTCGTGAACTCTGCCGGCGAGACGCTGCTCGAGCACGACGTCGAGCCCGGCGACATCTGGCGCGCCTGCCAGACGAAGGACGCCGCGATCCGCGACTGGGTGAAGCTCGCGGTCGAGCGCGCCCGCGCGACCGGGGTCCCCACCGTGTTCTGGCTCGACGAGACGCGCGCGCACGACGCCCAGGTGCTCGAGAAGGTCCGCGCGTACCTGCCCGACACCGAAGGGCTGCAGATCGAGATCCTCCCCGTCGCCGAGGCGACCCGCTTCACGCTCGAACGCGCGGCCCGCGGCGAGGACACGATCGCGGTCACCGGCAACGTGCTGCGCGACTACCTGACCGACCTGTTCCCGATTCTCGAGCTCGGCACCAGCGCGAAGATGCTCTCGATCGTGCCGCTGATGAACGGCGGCGGGCTGTTCGAGACCGGCGCCGGCGGCTCGGCGCCTAAGCACGTCCAGCAGCTCGTGAAGGAAAACCATCTGCGTTGGGACTCGCTCGGCGAGTTCCTCGCACTCGCCGTCTCGCTGGAGAAGGCGGGCGCCAGCGACCTCGCGCAGGCGCTCGACGCCGGTACGGGCCGTCTGCTCGAGAACGGCCGGTCGCCGTCGCGGAAGGTGGGCGAACTCGACAACCGCGGCAGCCACTTCTACCTCGCCCTGTACTGGGCCCAGGCACTGGGCGGCGAGCTGGCCGAGAAGCTGGCCTCCAGCGAGGAGGCGATCGTCGCCGAGCTCAACGGCGTCCAGGGCGAAGGCGTCGAGCTCGGCGGCTACTACTGGGTGGACCGCGACAAGGCCACCGAGGTCATGCGGCCCAGCCCGACCTTCAACGCGGTGATCGGATCGCCATAGCCCAGTGATCGGCGGTGAGCTTGGCGGGCTCGGTCGTCGCGCAGAAGTCGACCAGGAGTGTGGCAAAGCGCTCCGGGTCGGTGTTGTGGGGCATGTGACCGGCGTCGGGGAAGACCTCGAAACGGCTCCCGGGCATCGCCTCGTGGGCCGCGACGCCGTGCTCGACCGGGATGATCGAGTCCTTCTCGCCCCACACGACCATCGACGGGAGCAGCCCAGCCAGCTCGAGGCGATCGTGCGCGCTCACGCGCTGGCCGCCCGGCTCGATCACGGCGCGAACCGTGTGCAGGAACGCCTGCCGAGAGCCGGCGTTGTCGAGTGAGGCGAAGCCCTCGGCGAGCACCTGCATGTCCTCGCCCGGAGTGATGCGCGCGCGGCGCAGCAGGCCGCCGACGCGGCGCCCGATGCCGACCAGGCCGGCCGACGTCAGGGCCGGGAGCACATAGTCGGCGCCCGGAAGGGTCGCCGCACGCAGCAGGAGGTGGACCTCGCGCCCGAGGCCGCCGCTGGAGACGAGCACCAGGCGCTCGCAGCGCTCGGGGAACTGGTAGGCGAACTGCATCGCGACGCCGCCGCCGAGCGAATGGCCGACGATCGTCGCGCGCTCGATCCCGAGCGCGGTCATGACGTCGCGGGCGCCGCTGGCGTGCGCGCCGAGTGAGTAGTCGCCGCGCGGCGTGGCCGACTCGCCGTGCCCGAGCAGGTCCGGTGCGACCAGCGTGAAGTGGTCGGCAAGGCTCGGAGCGACGCGCTCCCAGGTCGCCGAGGAGTTCGTGACACCGTGCAGCAGGAGCAGCGCCGGACCGCTGCCACCCTGCCGATAGCTGACCTGATGCCCGTGCAGCTCGATCTGGTTCGGCGTCAGCCCCATGCCCGAACCCACTGTGTCAGAACGCGCGCGTCCGCCGCGACACCTACGGTGGCAACCGAGTGCTTCACGTTCACCGATCAGAACGCGCGGACGCGCTCGTCGACGCGCTGGGCGCGCTGCTGGCGGCTCCGCTCCCGGATCCGTTTGCGCGCGAGGTCGTGGCCGTGCCCACGCGCGGGATGGAGCGCTGGCTCACGCAGCGCATGTCCGCCGCCCTCGGCACTAGGCCGGGGCGGCGCGACGGGGTGTGCGCCAACGTCGACTTCCCGCCGCCCGGGCGCCTGATCGCCGACGCCGTCGCGACGGCGTCCGGGATCGATCCCGACAGCGACCCGTGGCGGCCCGAGCGGGCGGTGTGGCCGCTGCTGGAGATCGTCGACGCGTCGCTGCACGAGCCGTGGCTGAAGCTGCTGGCCGACCATCTCGGCGCAGGCGAGGAGCGGCGGGCGCGCCGGTTCTCGAGCGTCCGGCACGTCGCCGAACTGTTCGACCGCTACGCGCTGTACCGGCCCGAGCTGCTCGAGCGCTGGGCAGCGGGGGAGGGCGATCACTGGCAGGCGCACCTGTGGCGCGAGCTGTGCGACGAGCTGACCGTGCCCGGCCCCGCCGAGCGACGCGACGTCGCGTGCCGGGTGCTGCGCGATCACCCTGAGCGCGCGGACCTGCCGGACCGCCTCTCGCTGTTCGGCCTGACGCGGCTGCCCGTCGGGCACCTGCAGGTGCTCAAGGCGCTCGCCGCCCAGCGCGACGTCCACCTGTTCCTGCTCCATCCCTCGCCCGCCCAGTGGGAGCGGCTCAAGAGCCATCCGCCCGTGGAGCGGCGCGCGCAGGTGCAGTCTCGGGCCGCGAATCCGCTGCTCGCCTCCTGGGGCCACGACTCACGCGAGCTGCAGCTCGTGCTCGGCGCCGACCACGTCGACCACCTGCACCCGATCGAGCACCGCACCGACACGCTGCTCGCGCGCGTGCAGGCCGACGTCCGCGAGGACCGCCGCGCCGATCACCCGAGCGACCGCAGCATCCAGGTCCACTCATGCCACGGCCGCGCCCGCCAGGTCGAGGTCCTGCGCGACGCGATCCTCCACCTCCTCGCCGACGACCCGACGCTCGAGCCGCGCGACGTGATCGTGATGTGCCCGGACATCGAGACGTTCGCGCCGCTCATCCAGGCGACGTTCGGCGCCGGCGACGACGAGGTCGAGCCGGTGGAGGGCGCGCCGCCCGACCTGCGCGTCCGGCTCGCCGACCGCTCGCTCCGCCAGACCAACCCGGTGCTCGGCGTCGTCGCCCGGCTGATCGAGCTCGCCGGCGAGCGGCTGACCGCCTCGCAGGTGCTCGACCTCGCCGACCGCGAGCCGGTCCGCCGGCGCTTCCGCCTCGACGACGACGACATCGCGCGGATGGAGGAGTGGGTGCGCGCGAGCGGGATCCGCTGGGGGCTCGACGCGGCGCATCGCGCGCCGTTCAAGCTCGAGCAGCTCCCGAGCGGCACGTGGCGTGCCGGGCTCGACCGGCTGCTGCTCGGCGTCACGATGTCCGAGGACGACCAGCGGCTGTTCGAGCGCGTGCTGCCGATCGACGACGTCGAGAGCGGGGCGATCGACCTCGTCGGCCGCTTCGCCGAGTTGATCGACCGCCTGCAGGGGAGCGTCGACGCGCTCTCTAAGCCGAAGGCCATCGACGAGTGGGCGGCCGCGCTCGCGGCGGCCGCGGACGTGCTCACCACCACCCCGCCGCGCGACGCCTGGCAGCGGGCCGAGCTCCAGCGCCTGCTCGACGACGTGGTCAGCGAAGCCGCCGGCAACACCGCCGAGATTGCGCTCACCGAGCTGCGCACGCTGCTCGCCGACCGGCTGAAGGGACGCCCGACGCGCGCGAATTTCCGCACCGGTCACCTGACGATCTGCACGCTGGTGCCGATGCGGTCGGTTCCGCATCGCGTCGTCTGCCTGCTCGGCCTCGACGACGGCGTGTTCCCGCGCAAGACGCCGCGCGACGGCGACGACCTGCTGCTCGACGACCCGCACATCGGAGAGCGCGACGCCCGCACCGAGGACCGCCAGCTGCTTCTTGACGCCCTGATGGCCGCGACCGACCGGCTGATCGTCACCTACACGGGAAACGACGAGCGGACGAACCTCGCGCGGCCGCCCGCCGTCCCGGTCGGCGAGCTGCTCGATCTCGTCGGTCACGACGTCGTGGTCCGGCACCCGCTGCAGCCGTTCGACCAGCGCAACTTCGAGCGCGGGGCGCTGGTGCCGGAGACGACCTGGAGCTTCGATCGCGTGACGCTGCGGGGCGCTCAGGCGCTGACCGCCGAGCGTGTACCGCGCCCTCGCTTCCTCACCGACCCGCTGCCACCGCTCGCCACCGAGCTTGTCGAGCTCGACGACCTCGTGCGCTTCGTCGAACGGCCGGTGCGGACGTTCCTGCGCAAGCGGCTGGGGATCAGCGTCGCCGACTACTCCGACGAGGTCGAGGACGCGCTCTCGGTCGAGCTCGACGCCCTGGAGGAGTGGGGCGTCGGCCAGCGATTGCTGAACGCGCGGCTGCGCGGCGCCGAGCGGCGCGGGGCGATCCTCGCCGAGATCGCGCGTGGCAAGCTCCCGCCGGGGGCGCTCGGCGAGCCGGTGATCGGGCGGATCGATCCGGTGGTCGACGCGATCGTCGAGCGCGCGCCGGAGGGCGAGGCGACGTCGCTCGACGTGCGGGTGACGCTGCCCGACGGCCGCCGGCTGAGCGGGACGGTGGCGAACATCGTCGACGACACGCTGCGCACCGTGACGTACTCGAAGGTGAATCCGCGGCACCGGATCGCGGCCTGGGTGCGGCTGCTCGCGGTCCAGGCCGCGTACCCGAACCGCGAGTTCGAGGCGGTCACCGTCGGGCGCGGTCAGGACGGCGTGGGGGTGGCCCGTGTGGGCGGCATCGACGCTGCACTGGCGCGCGACTACCTGGTCGAGCTGCTCGATCTGTACGACCGCGGGATGCGCGAGCCGCCGCCGCTGTACTGCCTGACGTCGGCCGCGTACGCGAGCGGCGGCGACGCGGCCGGCGCGTGGGAGTCGGCGCGCTTCCCGGGCGAGGACGCCGAGCCCGAGCACCAGCTCGTCCTCGGGCCGCTGAGCTTCGCCGACCTGATGCTCCCGGCCGCGCGCACCGACGAGGCGTGGGACATGGACGAGACGCGCCGCGTCGGCCGCTGGGCGCGGCGGCTGTGGGACCCCGTCCTGAGGCACGAGCAGCGATGACCCGCGAGTTCGACGTCACCGGACCGCTCCCGACCGGCGTGACCGTGCTGGAGGCGAGCGCCGGCACCGGCAAGACGTGGACGATCGCCGCGCTCGCGTCGCGCTACGTCGCGGAGGGCACGCCGCTGGAGCGGCTCCTGCTCGTCACGTTCACGCGGATGGCGACCGGCGAGCTGCGCGAGCGCGTGCGCGAGCGGCTGGTTCGCGACCTCGCCGCCGAGACCGACGAGACGCGCTGCGAGCGGCTCGCCCGCGCGGTCTCCGACTTCGACGCCGCGACGATCGCCACCACCCACGGCTTCTGCCAGGAGGTGCTGAGCGGGCTCGGCGTTGCGGGCGACGTCGAGCGCGACGCCGTGTTCGTCGAGGACGTCACCGACATCGCCGACGAGGTCGTCGACGACCTGTACGTCCGTCGCTTCCACCGCGCCGAGGGCGAGCCGGCGTTCAGCCGCGAGCAGGCCGGCAAGATCGCGTCGATCGCGGTCGCCAACCCGCTGGCGCCGATCGAGCCGGCGCAGGCCGAGGCGGGGAGCGTGCCCGCGATGCGGGCGCGGCTGGCGGGCGCCGTGCGCGCCGAGCTCGACCGCCGCAAGCAGCGCGGCGGCGTCATGACCTACGACGACCTGCTGACGCGCCTGAACGCGACGCTCGAAGGGCCGGGCGGCGAGCTCGTCGCCGAGCGGCTGCGCCATCGCTACAAGGTCGTCCTCGTCGACGAGTTCCAGGACACCGACCCGGTGCAGTGGAACATCATGCGCCGCGCGTTCGGCGGCGGCACGCTGGTGTTGATCGGCGACCCGAAGCAGGCGATCTACGCGTTCCGCGGCGCCGACGTCTACGCCTACCTCGACGCCGCGCGTGAGGCCGCCACGCAGGCGACGCTCGAGGTCAACTACCGCAGCGACCAGGGGCTGATCGACGCGTACGACGCGCTGTTCGGCGGCGCCTCGCTCGGCCACCCGGGGATCGTGTACCGCCAGGTCCGCGCGACCCCGGAGAACCAGGAGGCGCGGCTGACCGATGCGCCGATCGCCGCGCCGCTGCGGATCCGCGTCGTGCACCGCGACGAGGTGTCGATCTCCACCACGCAGGGCGGCTACGCGCGCAACGCGTCGGCCCGCGAGCACATCGCCACCGACCTCGCGCTCGACCTCGTGCGGTTGCTCGACTCCGACGCCAAGGTCGAGGGCACGCCGGTCGAGCCCGGCCACGTCGCCGTGCTCGTGCAGACCAACCGGGCCGCCGCGCAGGTGCGCGACGCGCTCGGCGAGGCCGGCATCCCCGCGGTCATCAACGGCGCCGGCAGCGTGTTCGGGACGACGCAGGCGCGCGAGTGGCTGCGGCTGCTGGAGGCGCTCGAGCGGCCGACGTCCGAGCCGCGCGCGCATGCCGCGGCGCTGACCGCGTTCCTGGGCTGGAGCGCCGCGCGCATCGCCGGCGCGGCCGATGAGGAGTGGGAGGCCGTCCATCGCCGGCTGCACGAGTGGGCGCGCGTGCTGCGGTCCAACGGCGTCGCGTCTCTGATCGAGACCGTCACGCTCGCCGAAGGGCTCCCCGAGCGGGTGCTCTCGGCCGTTGACGGGGAGCGGCGGCTGACCGACCTGCGGCACGTCGGTCAGCTCCTGCACGCCGCGGCGACCACCGAGCAGCTCGGCACCACCGCGCTGGTCGCGTGGCTGCGGCGCCGGATCGCCGAAGCCGACCAGGACACCAGCGACGAGGACCGCAGCCGCCGCCTGGAGTCCGACGCCCAGGCCGTCCAGGTGCTCACCGTGCACCGCAGCAAGGGGCTCGAGTTCCCGATCGTCTACTACCCCTACCTGTGGGAGCCGGGGTACATCCCGCCCGGGCTGCCGGTCGCCTACCACGACCCCGCCGCGGGCGATCGCCGGACGATCGATGTCGGCCTCGAGGGCGAGGACTTCGACCGCCACAAGGAGCAGCACCTGATCGAGGAGCGCGGGGAGGACCTGCGGCTCGCCTACGTGGCTCTGACGCGCGCCAAGCACCAGGCCGTGGTGTGGTGGGCGCCGTCGTGGAACAGTCGCGACTCGGCGCTCGGGCGCCTGCTGTTCGCACGCAGGGACGACGGCACGGTGCCGGCGATCGGGCGCTTCACGCCGAGCGACAAGGCCGCCGTCGGCCGGTTCGAGAAGCTCGCCGCCGACGTGGTCGGCTGCATCAGCGTCGAGCGTTCGCGGCTGGGGAAGCCGCTCGCCTACAGCGGGCCGCTGCGCGCGCCCGCCGAGCTCGTGGCGGCGCGCTTCGACCGCGCGCTCGACCGCCGCTGGCGGCGGACCTCGTTCAGCGACATCACGAGCGGCGCGCACGAGGCGCGTGTGGCGAGCGAGCCCGAAGAGGCGGTGCTGGAGGACGAGCCGGAGACGCCGGTGCGCCCGGCGGCCGCGGAGACGCTCGCGGCGGCCAATCTCCACGCCACGCCGTCGCTGCTCGCCGCGATGCCGGCCGGCACGAGCGTCGGCACGTTCGTGCACCGGGTGCTGGAGGCGACCGACTTCGCCGCCGCCGATCTCGACGCCGAGCTGACCGCGCGCGTCGCCGAGGTGCAGGCGCGGCGGGCGGTCGAGATCGGCGAGACGGCCGCGGTGATCGCCGGGCTGCGCGCGGCGATCGAGACGCCGCTCGTCGACGGGCTGCGGCTCCGCGACCTCACGCGCGCCGACCGGCTCGACGAGCTCGACTTCGAGTTCCCGCTCGTCGGCGGCGACGAGCCGCAGGGCCGCGTCGCGCTCGATGCGATCGCTGCCGTCCTGCGCGCGCACCTGGAGGCCGGCGACCCGCTCGCCGGCTACGCGGACCGGCTCGCCGATCCGGCCCTGCGCAGCACGGTGCGCGGTTACGTGACCGGCAGCATCGACCTCGTCGCACGCACCCGCGAGCGCTTCACCGTCGTCGACTACAAGACGAACTGGCTCGCCGCCGCGGGCGAGGAGCTGACGGAGTGGCATCACCGCCCGGCCGCGCTCGCCGCCGAGATGGAGCGCGGCCACTACGGGCTGCAGGCGCTGCTGTACACGGTCGCGCTGCACCGCTACCTGCGCTGGCGGCTGCCGTCATATGACCCGGAGCAGCACCTCGGCGGCGTGCTGTACCTGTTCGTGCGCGGGATGGTCGGGCCGGACACGCCGGTTGTCGACGGCACGCCGTGCGGCGTGTTCGCCTGGCGGCCGCCGGCGGCGCTGGTGACCGCGCTGAGCGACGGATTGGACCGCGCATGACGGACGCCCGGATCGCCGTTCAGGCCGCCGGCCTACTGCGCGAGTTCAACGACGCGGGCGTGCTCGCGCCCGCCGACGTGCACGTCGCCACGCGGCTGGCGGCGCTCGCCGGCGAGCACGACGAGACGGTGATGCTGGCGGTCGCGCTCGCGGTCCGCGCGCCCCGGCTCGGGCACGTCTACGTCGACCTGACGACGATCCGCGACACCGCGACGGTCGACACCGACGAGCCCGTCGACCTCACCGCGCTTCCGTGGCCTGACCCCGAGGGCTGGTCTGCGCGTGTCGCGAACAGCCCCCTGGTGGGCGGCCCGCTCCAGCTCGAGGGCAGCGGGCTCTACCTCGATCGCTACTGGCGCGAGGAGCGGATGCTCGCCGCCGACCTGCGCGCGCTGATGGCCGCCCCCTCGTCGCCCGTCCACGCGGCCGGCCTCGAGCGGTTCGACGACGCCAAGCAGCGGCTGGCCGCGGAGACCGCCATGCGCCGCCGGTTCGCGGTGATCGCCGGCGGCCCGGGCACGGGCAAGACGACGACGGTCGCGCGGATCGTCGCGCTGCTGCTCGAGCAGGACCCGGCGACGCTGATCGCGCTCGCCGCACCGACCGCTGTCGCCGCCGCGCGGTTGACCGACGCCATGCGCCTCGCCGGCATCGAGCACGTGGAGGCGCGCACGCTGCACCGGCTGCTCGGCTGGCGGCCGGACACGCACAGCCGCTTCCGCCACGACCGGGGGAACCGGCTGCCGTACGACGTCGTGATCGTCGACGAGACATCGATGGTCGGGCTGTGGCAGATGGCGCGGCTCGTCGAGGCCGTCCGTCCGGGTGCGCGGCTGATCCTCGTCGGCGATCCCGGCCAGCTCACCTCGATCGAGGCTGGCGCGGTGCTCGGCGACATCGCCGCGGCCGGCGGCGACGCGATCGTCACGCTCGACGAGGTCTACCGCTACGACGAGAGCATCGGTCGCGTCGCCGAGGCGATCCGCCGCGGTGACGGCGACGCGACCGTGTCGGCGCTCGCCGGCGTCACGTGGGTCGAGGACGACGCGATCGTGCGCGAGCGCGCAGTCGCCACCGGCCGCGACGTCACCGCCGCCGCCGAGGCCGGCGACGGCTCGCGCGCGATCAACGCGCTCGGCTCGTTCCGGCTGCTGTGCGCGCACCGCCGCGGTCCGTACGGCGTGAGCACCTGGACGGCCCGGATCGAGGACTGGACCGGCGCGGGCGGCGCCGAGTGGTACGCGGGCCGGCCGCTGCTCGTCACGGCCAACGACTACGGGCTGCAGCTGTTCAACGGCGACACCGGGGTGGTGATCGCGGCCGAGCCGGGCCTGATGGCGGCGTTCGAGCGCGTCGAGCTCAGCCCCACCCGCCTCGCCAACGTCGAGACCGTGTACGCGATGACTGTCCACAAGGCCCAGGGCTCGCAGTTCGCGACCGCGGCGGTCGTGCTCCCGGAGCCGACCTCCCCGATCCTCACGCGCGAGCTGCTCTACACCGCGGTCACCCGCGCGCGCAAGGAGCTGATCGTCGTCGGCAGCGAGGAGTCGATCCGCGCCGCGGTCGCCCGCCCGGTCGCCCGCGCCTCCGGCCTGCGCCGGCTGCTCACGGGCGGAACCACAGGTCCATGAAGCGCTTGAGCATCGTCGACACCGCACCACGGTCGGGGATCGTGGCCGCCATCCCGTAGATCGGGGCCATCCCGCCCTCGCCCGCCGGCTCGGCGAGCACGGCGGCGGTGCTTGCCGCGAGGTCGGACACGAACCGCTCGGCGACCCCGGGCTGGGCGTGGCGGAGCGTCGTGCAGATGTGGACGGCGGGTGGGCCGTGCAGGCCGTTGAGGCTCCAGCCGCGGGCGCTCATCGCGTCGAGCACGCGGTAGATCGCCAGCTCGTCCGACTCTGTGGTGAAGGCGATACAGAACAGCGGATCGCCGAGGACACGGAGACCCTCGATGCCGGAGATGCCGCGACGGATGACCGCTGCCGCCTCGAGGATCTGCCGCGCAGCCTCGAGGTAGCCGTCCGCGCCGATCGCGGTCAGTGCCGCCCAGCACGCCGCGCTCAATGCGCCCGGGCGGCTGCCGGCGAACGTCGGCGTCATGTACAGGCCACCGGGCCAGTCGCTGTAGGCGAAATACTGCGCGTGGCGGAGCTCGTCGCCCCGGTAGAGCACGACCGAGGTCCCCTTGGCGGCGTAGCCGTACTTGTGTGTGTCGGCGGACATCGACGTCACGCCGGGCAGCCGGAAGTCGAACCGCGGCACGTCGTAACCCAGACGCGAGGCGAACGGGAGCAGGAAGCCGCCGAGACAGGCATCGGTATGAAAACCAATTCCCCGCGCGCGCGCCAGCTCGGAGAGGTCTTCGATCGGGTCGATCACGCCGTGCGGGTAGGACGGCGCGGAGCCGACCACGAGCACGGTCCGGTCGGTCAGCGCCGCCTCCGTCGCGGCGACGTCCGCCCGCATGTCCGGGCCGACTGGCACCTTCACCGCCTCGACGCCGAAGCACTGAGCGGCCTTGTCGAACGCCGCGTGCGCCGTCACCGGCAGCGCCATCTGTGGCCGCTCCATCCCCACGCGGTCGCGGTGCGCCTTGACCGCGAGCATGATCGACTCGGTGCCGCCCGACGAGACGACGCCCGCGATGTCCTCACCGCCGCTGAGCATGTCCGCCGTCATCGCGACGATCTCGGCCTCGAACTTGGTCGCGCTCGGCCACAGGTCGACGTGCAGCGGGTTGCTCTGGGAGTGGAGCGCGTAGGCGGTGGCGAGGAAGGCGACGTGTTCGGGATCGCCGTGATAGACGGCGCCGGATGCCTTCCCATCGGCCCAGCCTGGGCGCTCGCGCGCGGCCATAGTCTCGAGGTCGGCGAGCACCGCGCCGCGCTCGCGACCCTGCTCGGGCAGCCGCTCGAACGTCGGCACGAGGTCGCGGTACGGCCGCAACGAAGCGACGACGTCGGCCAGGGGGTCGGTGCTCATGGGCTCGCCTCCTCGCGAACGGCGGCCAGCTTGCGCCGCGTGCGGCGGCTGGCGCGGTAGGTGCCGCGGAAGGCGGCGTACAGCTCGTCGTACGTGGCGCGGTGCGCCGGGTTCGGCGTGTGCGCGTGCTCGACCGGGGCGCGGCCGGGCAGCTCGGACGCTTCGAGCTCGCCGAGGCCGAGCAGCGCGAGCAACGCCGCCCCGCGCAGGTTGGCACTGCCCGGATCGGCCACTCGATGGACGGTCCGGCCGAGCACGTCGGCCATGATCTGCGCCCACAGCGCCGAACGTGCGCCGCCACCCACGAACGCGATCGGATCCAGCGACCGGCGGCAGAACTTCTCGACCGCCGCCTGCATCCAGCGAGTGTTCAGCGCCACGCCCTCTAGCACGGCGCGGGCGACGTCCTCGCGCCGCGTCGCCAGCGTGAGGTTGTGCAGCCCGCCGCGCACGACGTGGTCGTCGACCGGCGTGCGCTCGCCGTTCAGCCACGGTGTGAATAGGACACCGCCCGCGCCCGGCGCTGCGGCGCCGGCCAGCTCGTCGAGCTCGGCGTAGCCGCCGGCGGGCGCGAGCAGGTCGCGCGCCAGTGTGACGCTGGCGCCCGCCGTCTCCTGCTCGCACGAGACGAGCCAGCGCCCTGGGAGCGCCGATGGCAGCGAGGCGACCGAGCGCAGCGGGTCGGTGCGCTTGTACGGCACGTGGCACGAGAGCCAGGACGAGGTCCCGACGTACAGGTGCGCCGCATGGTCGGCGGTCGCGCCCGAGCCGACGGCGGCCGACATCGTGTCCGGCGTGCCGGCCACGACCGGCACGGCATCGCGAAGACCGAGCTCGCGGCGAGCCGTCTCGGTGATCGGCCCGAGCACGGCGTTCGCCGGCAGCAACTCCGGCAGCTGATCGCGCCGCAGCCCCGCCACGGCCAACAGGTCTTCGTCATAGCTCACGTGCGACGCGTCGCGCGTGTCGGTGACCCAGTGCAGCGTCGCGGTCACGCCGGTCGTCACGATCCGGCCGGAGAGCTTGAAGCCGAGCCAGTCGACCGGCTCCACAAACTTCGCAGCGGCGCCGTAGATCGCCGGCCGCTCGGCGCGCAGCCACAGGATGTGCCCGAGCGAGTCGCGCCCCGAGAGCGACGGCGCGCCGCCCGTGCGCCGCACCCAGCGGGCGAGCTTGCGCGGGTCGTACCCCGCGACCCGCACCCGCGCGCCGGCGAGCGCGCTTGCCGCGGCGGCGCCGCGCGCGTCCATCCAGATCACCGCCGGCGCCAGGGGCGCGCCCCCCGCGTCGACCGCCACGGTGCCGGCCCACTGGGCGGTGACGCCGATCGCGCGCACGCCGTCGAGCGACAGCCGCCGCGCCGCCCGTACGATCGCCGCCCACCAGTCCTGCGGCCGCTGCTCGGCGCCGCCACCGGGCTGCAGCAGCAGAGGCACGCGCTCGAACGCGGAGGCCTCGACGTGCCCGTCCGCACCGACCAGACCGACTTTCGGGCCGCTCGTCCCGAGGTCGATGGCGAGGACGCTCATTCCGACGGGATGACGATCCACAGCCCTGCGTACAGCAGGATCTGCGGGCCGGGCAGTACACACGAGATCACGAAAAGCACGCGCACGATGAGCGGCGAGACGTCGAACCGCCGCGCCAGCGCGGCGCACACGCCGCCGATGATGCGCCCGCGGCGGGGTCGGGATAGACCGGACATGCGAGACACGCTACGGGTTCACGGCGAGGAAGACGAACGCGGCGAACAGGACCAGGTGGACGCCGCCCTCCTGGACCGTGGCGCGTCCCGGCAGCACCGTCAATGCGCCGACGATCGTCGTGATCGTGAGCAGGACGATCTGCGTCGAGTCGAGCCCGAGCACGAGCGGGCCGTCGAGCCAGATCGACGCCACCGCGATCGCCGGGATCGTCAGGCCGATGCTCGCCATCGCCGAGCCGAGCGCGAGGTTGAGGCTCGTCTGCACGCGCCCGCGGCGGGCGTTGCGCACCGCCGCCAGGGTCTCCGGGCCGAGCACGAGCAGGGCGATGACCACGCCGACCGCCGACTTCGGCGCGCCGAGCCCGGTCACCACGTCCTCGATCGCCTTCGACTCGACCTTGGCCAGTCCCACGACGGCGACCAGCGCGACCACCAGCAGCACGAGTGAGATGACCGCCTCGCGGTCGCTGGGCAGCGCCGCGTGCTCCTCGTCCTCGGCCACGAAGTAGTCGCGGTGGCGGACGGTCTGGACGAACACGAACAACCCGTACAGCGCCACCGACGCCACGCCGGCGAACGCGAGCTGGGAGGACGTGAACTCCGGCCCGGGAGCGCTGGTCGTGAACGTCGGCAGCACGAGGCAGAGCACGGCGAGCGTGGACACCGTCGCGAGCGCGGTCGCCGTGCCCTCGGCGTTGAACGAAGCGACGTGATCGCGCACCGCGCCGAGCATCACGGACAGCCCGAGGATGCCGTTGGTGGTGATCATCACCGCCGCGAACACCGTGTCGCGCGCGAGCGTCTCGTTGCCCTTGCTGTCGGAGACCATCAGCGTGACGATCAGGCCGACCTCGATCACGGTCACCGCGACGGCGAGCACGAGCGACCCGAACGGCTCCCCGACCCGGTGTGCCACGACCTCGGCGAAATGGACCGCCGACAGCACCGAGGTGGCGAGGAAGACGCCGACGATGATCAGCACGAGCGTCGGCGGCTTCGATCCCCACGTAACGGCGAGCACGATAAGTGCCGCCACTGTCGTCGCGTTCCGGAGGTTCATTTCCTGGGGGCGTAGCATCGCGGGTATGGCTGAACGTACGAGCTATCCCCCCGGAACCTTCTCGTGGGCGGAGCTGGCGACCAGTGACGCTGACGCCGCCAAGACGTTCTACGGCGACATCTTCGGGTGGTCTTTCGAAGACAACCCGGTCGGCGACGGGCTCCTGTACACGATGGCCTCGCGCGACGGCGGCACGGCCGCCGCGCTGTTCGCCTCCGACCAGCCGCCGCACTGGAACAGCTACGTCACGGTCGCGTCGGCCGACGACTCGGCGGCCAGGGCGGGCGAGCTCGGCGCGGACGTGCTGCAGGAGGCGTTCGACGTCATGGACGTCGGCCGCATGGCGATCATCGTCGATCCAGAGGGCGCCGGGCTCTGCCTCTGGGAGCCGCGCACGAGCATCGGCGCGACGATCGTCAACGCGCCCGGCGCGCTGATGTGGAACGAGCTCGTGACGCCCGACCTCGAGAAGTCAACGGCGTTCTACAGCAGCCTGTTCGGCTGGGCGGCTGAGGCGATCCCGGGCGTCGACGGCTACAGCATCATCAAGAACGGCGAGCGCTCCAACGGCGGCATGGCGCTCTCGCCGGACGGCCCCTCGGCCTGGATGCCCTGCTTCGGGCACGAGGACGTCGACACCCTGTTCGAGAAGATCCCGGCGCAGGGCGGCGCGGTCCTGCACGAGGTGATGGAGATGCCCGCCGGCCGGCTCGGCGTGTTCGCCGACCCGCAGGGCGCGGCGTTCGGCGCCTGGACCGGACAGTACGACTAGCCCGCCAGCCGCCGGCGCTCGAGCGCCCACCACAGCTCGACGAGGTGCCGGGGATCGCGCAGCGTGGTCCCCGTCGCCTCCTCGAACCGGCGCAGCCGGTGGCGCAGCGTGTTCGCGTGCACGTGCAGCGCGCGCGCCGTGTCGTCGACGCGCATTCCCTGGTCGAACCACGTCCGCAGCGTCTCCTCGAGCTCGGCGCCGAGCCGGCCGAGCCCCGCAAGCGGCTCGAGGTAACGGGCGGCGAACGCGTCGCCGAGCACCTCGTCGGAGACGATCGCCGGGCGGATCGACAGGTCGGCGAGCGCGAACGCCCCCTCCTCGCCGAACGCGACCGCGGTCTGAAGCGCACGGCTCGCCATCGCGAACGCGGCGGGGAGGGTCTCCAGCCGCGCGGGCGGTCCGACGCCGGTCACGATCCCCGGCAGCGCTTCCGGCGGGCGGGTCGCGACGCCGGCGAGGTCGCGATCGAGCGACATCACGAGCCCATCGTCGCCGCTCAGCGCGACCGCGACGCGGTGCGAGAGCTGCGTCGCTGCGCAGCCGCGGGCGCGGAACGGCGTGAACTCGCGGTCGGCGTCGAGCCCGAACGTCGCGCTCTCGCGCCGGAGCTCGGTCGCGTCGAGTGTGCCGGTGAGCAGGGCGAGCAGGAACGCGTCGCGCCGCTGCTGCTCCTCACGGGCCTGCTCGAGCTCGACCTCGCGGTGCGCGGCGGCGACGATGTCCATCACCGCGTCGGCCCACACCCACAGCGTCTCGGAGAACGCGAGCACGCTGGTGACGTCGGCGCCACGCTCGCGCGCGAGCTCGCCAAAACGCGACCACACGGCGGTGACTGAGATGCGGTACGCATGCAGGACGGCGTCGACCGTGAGGCCCTGCTCGGCGCGCTCGCGGCCGACCTCCGCCGCCTGCTCGAGCTCGGCGCCGGTCGGCGGGCGGAGATCGCGGAGCGCGGTCAGCGCGCGGCCGACGTTGCCGCGGATCGCTCTCGCAAGCGTCTCGGCGGGCAGCCGCCGGAAGTCCGGGATCTCCTCGCGGATGCGCTCGCCGATCTGCGGGACCAGCACTTCGATCTCGCCCTCGATCTCGGCGACGAGATTCCCGACGACGACGTCCGCGGCCGCCATGCCGCGAATCTATCGCTGCTAGGCCGTTGCCGCTTGAGCCTGGCCGGTGGGCGTCACGAGCGCGGCGACGGCGACGAGCGCGAAAGCGGCGATCTGGACGAACAGCAGGATCCCGGCGGCGAGCGCGTCGCCGAACACGAGGATGCCGCCGATCATGCAGGTGAGGTTCGCGGCCGTGGAGGTGCAGGCGATCACCGGGACGGCCTCGCCCTCCTGGAAGCCGCGGGCGGAGGCGAAGAAGGCGATGACGCCGGCGCTGACCGCGATGAACAGCCACGGCGAGAGGAGCGCCGAGCCGGTGAGCGCCTTGATCGCCACGTCAGAGACCCCGAACATCACGCCGGCGGAGGCGCCGAGCAGCGCGCCATGATGGTGGACCGGGGCGCCGAGGCGGGGCGAGACGATCAGCAGCGTCCCGAGCGCGAGCGTGGCCGCCTCGAACGCGAGCAGGCCGGGTACCGCGAACGCGGCGCCGGTGCCGTCGGGCGACGGGAGCGTCAGGACGAGCAAGCCGAGACCGGTCGCCGTCATGCCCACGCCAACCCATTGGCGGCTGCCGACCTTGTGGCCGAACAGACGGTCCCCCAGGACCGCGAGCATGACGACGCCGGTCGAGAGAACGGCTTGGACTGTTGAGAGCGGGGCGAGTGCCAGCGCGGCAACGTGGAGGGCAAACGCGCCGGCGCCGATTCCCAGGCCGATCGCGAACCACTTCTTCCCAAGCAGCGCCTTGGCGCTGCGAAGTGGCCGCTGCCACTCAACGCGCTGCGCCTGCGAGGCGCCGCGGTGCTTGCACAGAAAACCCAGCTGTGTAGCGGCGGCGCACGCGAGCGCCAGCGCGATTCCCACTCCCAACAGTCCTGACTCCCCGGTCGGTGTTCCCTTCGTCGAGAAGACTCCCAGGGGTGAGCGCGCCGGTCATCGGGCCGGATGACAACGATGTCAGCGCCTCGTTGGTGATTTCTACAACGGGGTGAGAATCAACTTGCCGCGGACGTGGCCGCCTTCGCTCTCGCGGTGGGCCGCCGCCGCATCCGCGAACGAGTACGCCCCCGTCACCGGCAGGCTGAACGTGCCCGCGGCCGCCAGCTTGGCCGCCTCGGCGAGCGCGTAATCGCCCGGGCCGCCCCCGCCGCTGACCCGCACGCCGTATTGCTCCGCGGTGTAGTCGGCGATCGTCACGACCTTGTCCGGGCTCCCGGTGATCTCGATCAGCGCGGGCAGGGCCCCGAAGCCGACCGCGTCGAACGCGAGATCGGCGCCGCCGAGCGCGCGGACGCGCTCGACCAGGCCGTCGCCGTAGGTCGTCGGCTCGATCCCCAACGACCGTAGGAACTCGTGGTTGCCCTCGCTTGCGGTGCCGATCACGCGCAGGCCGCGCTGGCGGGCGAGCTGCACGGCCGCGGTGCCGACGCCGCCGGCGGCGCCGTTGACGACGATGGACTCACCATCGCCGAGCAGGTCGAGCACGCGCGCGGCGGTCTCGACCGCGACCGGATACCCGGCCGCCTCCTCGAACGACAGCTCCGCCGGCTTGGCCGCGAAGCGGTCGAGCAGCGCGTACTCGGCATACCCGCCGGCGCTGCCCGCGGTGAAGCCGAACACCTCGTCGCCCACGGCCACTTCTTCCACCCCGTCGCCCACTTCATCCACCACGCCCGCCGCGTCATAGCCGGGAACGTGCGGCAGATCGACCGGCAGGACCTCGGCGAGCATCCCCGAGCGCTTCTTCCAGTCGATGGCGTTGACGCTGGCAGCGCGCACGGCGATTCGGATCTGGCCCGGACCGGCGTGCGGCTCCTCAACGTCGGCGACCCGGAGGACATCCGGGTCGCCGTACTCCGAAAATTGCACCGCCTTCATGGCAGGCGATGCTAACTCACCGTAAGCGCCGGCTAGCCGAAGACCTCGAACTCGGCGGCGTGCAGGACCGTGCCCTGGTCGGATGCCGTGTCGCAGTCGGTCGCGTTGAGCGGGTCGTTGTCGAGCTCGCCCTGGTACGCCGGGCGCGCCGGTGCACTGGTTGTCGAGCGCGGTGAAGCGGATCTGCGTCGCGGTCGTGTCGGGCACGTCGAACGTCCGCAGCGTCAGGTCCGGCGCCAGCGGCCGGGGGACGATGCTCGGGAACGCGTCGGCCGGCGACGTGTAGAGCGCCCGCCAGCTCGTCGGCAGCGCGCAGTTCGCCGTGCGGCCGTCGCACGTCTCGACCTTGAACGAGCGCAGCGCGCTGAAGCGGCCCTCGTCGGCGTCAGGGTCGTCCGGGTCGAGCAGGGCGCTGACCGCGATCGTGCGCACCGGCTTGGCGCCGGCGAACGAGATCGTCACCGACGGCTTGGTCACGTTGACCGCGGTGCCGGTGAAGTCCCACGTCGTCGACTCGGTGTCGTCGATCAGGTCGTCGAGGTTGGTGCCCGCACCCGCCGCCGAGGCGCCCGCGCTCATCGACGCGAGGTTCGGCTTGAGCGTGAACGTCTTCGTCACGGTCTGGCCGGCGGCCACCGTCAGCTTGAACCGCTGGAGGCCATACCCCGGCGCGCGCACGAGCACGTCGTAGGTGCCGGGCACGAACTTCGCCGTGGTCGCCACCGGCGTCGCGCGTGCCTCGAAGTGGCCGACGTAGAACGTCGCGTCCGGCGCGTTGGTCGCGAACGTGACCGTGGCGTTGTTCGCCAGCGGCGAGTCGAAGCCCGGCGTCGGCTGGTTGTCCTCGGTCGTGTCGGTCGCGCGCCGACGCGCCCATGCCGCGCTTGGCGAACGCCGCCCACAGCTCGGCCTGGTTGGCGCCGCCGAAGCGCATCCGGTCGGCGGCCAGGTAGGCGTCACGCGCGGTCAGCATGCTCGTGTCGCCCTGCTGGAGCAGGAAGGCGTCGAACATGATCTGGATCCAGCGCCGGTTGCCCGGGCACAGCTCGGGCGGGAGCGGCGCGGCGGGAGCCGCAGAGCCGGCACGCCGTCGGCACAACGCAGCTGCAGCGCGGCGTCGCTCGACGGGAACTTCGCGTCGTACTTCTTCACCAGCGCCTGGCGCAGGTCGTAGTTGACGGCGTTCCGGATCTCGCCGTCGGCGTGCACCTCGGGACCGGTCAGGTCGAAGCCGACGTCGGAGTAGTTGAGCGGGTTGTTGTCGAGCGCGTAGTCGCGGATGCCGGTCTGGTCGTTGCCGGTCACGTACGTACCCTCGATCCAGCTCGACTGCAGCGCCGTGCGCGTGCAGGTACTCGAGCGCGACGAGGTCCGACCAGCGCTCGCCCATCGCTCCGCCCTGGACGCCGGTGAGGCCGTCGTCGGGGCCGCCGACCATGCGGTTGGAGATCGCGTGCGTGTACTCGTGGCCGAACACCGACGTGTCGAGGTCGCCGTCGACGCACGGGCCGTAGAAGCCGGCCGCGATCGGCTGGAACAGGTACTGGTTGGTGATGCCGGGGATGCCGTCGTTGAGCGTGATCTGGTTGGCGTTGTCGCGGCCGAGGTAGCTCGGCGCGCCGCCCGTCACGGCACCGGCCTGGACGTTGCCGAGCTCCGGATCGCCATCACGGGCGACGCCGAAGTTCGACTGCTGCATGTTGCGATCAGCGATGCGGGCGTCCCGTAGCGATTCCACTGCGCGCGTCCACCGAGTGCGCTCACCGCTTGCTTCTGCGCGGCCGAGACCGTCACGTGCCCGGTGCGGGCGTCGAGGTCCTTCAGGCCGGCGTGGGCGGGCAGGATGCGGGCAGCGGCGTTCGCCGACGCGGGAACCGCGATGGCAAGGGCTGCGCCGAGGATGGCGGCGGATCGCGACAGGTGCATATCCGCACGAACGCACCTCGCGGCCGGAACTTGCGGCCGAGAAGCAGTGAAGGCGCCGCCGGGGAGCGGGGCCTTCGAAGATCAAGCGGAGATCGACAGGGTGAGCGCGGTCACCGAGCCTGCGCGGAACCGAGCGCGGGCCTGGGGAGCGAGGGAAGGTCCCGGACGACCAGAGTGTTGAACGCGGATGAGATGGAGGAGGTTGTGCGGTGCGTCCGACAGGGAACTCTGTCACCGGGCGGCCGGGGTTTGCGGAGGCTGGCTGGCGGCTGCGGGTACGTCCTGCGCTCTGCCGCCGGGGGCCAGCCGCACCACTACGCCGCCCGCGAAAGGCCGTCGCCGGAGCGATGTTGTGGCCCAGCGAGAGCATTGTCCGGGTCGTACGCCCGCTTGACCTCGCGCGCCGCCGTAGTTCGCCAGCGTGTACGCCGTCGCGGTGCGTTCATGTCCTGGAGGAAGTTGAGGAACGAGCCGCCGGTGGCCGCCGGCCAGCGCCTCGTCCGTGCCGTCGACGGTGACGGAGCACGGCGCGTCGCGGTGGCCGACCGGCGCGTCGCCCTCGGCCATCGCGCCGCCCCAATAGCGCACCTCGATCTCGTTCGCCGTCGTGGCGGCGATCTCGGGCAGCTCGCGGAACAGGTGGAAACGCATCGGCGCGGTCCCCGCCACGGTCTCCTCGAACCCCAGGCGCGGGCCGGCGACGTCGAACAGCGGGCGGAGCGCGCGCGCCGCCTCCTCGCCATGGGCGTGCCGCGGATCGCGAACGCCCGCCGCTGCCGAGGACGACCGAGGTGGTCAGTCCGAGCGGCTGCGTCGGCGCCCAGTCGCGGTAGAAGGCGAGCATCTCGGCGGCGTACTCGGCACCGAAGGCGGCGGTCGCCGAGAGCGTGGTCTCGAGCGGGTGCAGGCGGATCTCCATCGCGGTCACGACGCCGAAGTTGCCGCCGCCGCCGCGCAGCGCCCAGAACAGGTCGGCGTTCCGGTCGGCGGTCGCGGTCAGCCGCTCACCCTCGGCGGTGACGACGTCGGCGCGCACCAGGTTGTCGGCGGCGAAGCCGTGGCGGCGGGAGAGCGGGCCATAGCCGCCGCCGAGCGTGAAGCCGGCGATGCCGACCGAAGCATGCGAGCCCGCGATCGGCGACAGGCCGAACGGCGCGGCCGCAGCGACCACATCGCCGACCTTGGCGCCCGGCCCGACGCGCGCGATCCGCCGGTCTGGATCGACCAGCACCTCGGCCATCAGCGACGTCTTGAGCAGCAGGCCGCCGTCGCACGCCTCGCGCGTGCCGTGGCCGGTCGCCTGGATCGCGAACGGCATGCCGTGCGTGCGAGCGGCGACGACCGCCGCCTGGACGTCGCGGGCGCCGAGCGCCTCGGCGATCAGCTCCGGCCGCTGGTCGAGCGCACCGTTCCACGTCGCCCTTGCCGTCGTGTACGCGTGATCACCCGGGAGGTAGACAGGTCCACGGAACGTGCGGTGGATGTTGCGCTCGATGGTCATGCCGCTGAGACGGCAGCGGGCCGAGAAACTCATCGCCGTAGACTTCGTCTTGATGGAGCACCGCCTCGATGGGTCATACGAAGAGCGCCGGTTGATCCGCGACCGGCCGGTCGCGACCGGCACGCTGGCGTGCCCGCAGTGCGACGCGCCGGTCGTCCTCAGCCGGCCCGTCGAGCCCGCCGACTGGATCGGCTGCCCGTTCTGCCTGCACACCGGGCCGACTCGCGATTTCCTCTCGCTGACGCCTCCGAGCCGTCCCGCGCGGGTGATTGTGCGTCTCCGGTTTCCGGTCTGAGAAGGATTCCTTGAATGACCTCTGCTCCCGTCGTACGCTGGGAGGCGAGGTGACCGCAGCCACGATTCATGTCGAGCCGCGCCGAGGGAGTTGGGTTGTTCGTGACGAGACCGAGCGCGAGCCGGTCTCTGAGTTCGGAGACGCGACCGCCGCGACGCACGCCGCCCGCGAGCGCGCCCGCCGCTTCGCCGAGGTGACCGTGCTGTTGCACGATCGCTACGGCCGCGTCCGCCGGGTCACCGGCGCCGCGCGTTCGAAGAGCTCGTAGCCGACCATGCCCCGGCGACGCGAGTTCCCCACCGATCACGGGCTGACGGTGCGGATGGTCGCTGCCGCCGTGTTCACGCCGCTCGTCGTGGTCGCGGCGCTCGCCGCAGTCGTATGGGTCGCGCCCGTGAAGCTGCTGATCGGCCTCGCGCTCGCCGCCATCGTCGGCATCGTCCTGGCCGTGCGCGAGCGCGCCGAGGCGGCCGAGGGGCGCGAGGTCTCGCCCGCCGACGCGCCCGAGCTGCACGCGGTCGTCGAGCGCCTGTGTGTGGTCGCCGACCTGCCGAAGCCGCGGATCGTGATCGAGACCGAGCGGCAGCCGAACAGCTGGGTCGTCAGCCTCGGCCGCGGGCGCGCCCGCCTGCACGTCACGACGGCGCTGCTCGACCGGCTGGAGCCACCCGAGCTCGAGGCGGTCCTCGCCCACGAGCTCGCGCACGTCGCGCACCGTGACGCCACGGTGATGACCCTGGTCGGCGGCCCGGGGGCCGTGCTGGTCGGCGGCGGCTCGCGAATGGCGCGTGGCGGCGTCTGGCCGTTGCAGTTCGGGGCACTCGTCGCGGTGGCCATCGGCCACGTCTCGAGGTTCGGGACGCTTGCGCTCTCCCGGTACCGCGAGTTCGCCGCCGACGCCGGGGCTGTGGCGCTCACCGGCAACGCGGCGGCGCTCGCCTCGGCGCTGATGAAGGTGTCCGAGGGCGTCGTGGCCGTCCCGACCCGCGACCTGCGCGCGGTCGCCGCGCGCGACCCGTTTCACCTGCTGCCGGTCGCGCGCGTCAAGCACGCGCTGCTGGCGACGCACCCGTCGCTCGAGGCGCGGATCGCCCGGCTCGAGCGTCTCGAGTCGCGCGTGCAGACGTTCAAGCCGTGAGCTGCTCGGACAGCTCGTGCAGCCGGCGCCGCGCGTCGGCGTCGTAGGCCTGCCCGTCAGCGCGCGACTCGCGCAGGACGTTGAAGTAGCGGCCGCCGACCTCGTCGGGCGGCCCGGTGAGCAGGCGCATCGTGGCCTCGACGCCGTCGGCGACCGTGCTGATCGGCGACGGGACGATCTTCGTCGGCATGTACGTCGACGGGTGCAGGCACGTGGCGATCACGCCGCTGCCCGCCAGCTCGTCCGCGAGGTCGAACGTGAACAGGATCTGCGCGAGCTTGCTCTGGCAGTACGCCTGGACGCCGTCGTAGGAGCGCTCGAGCATCACGTCGTCGAAGTCGATCGGCGCCTGTCCGGCCGAGGAGACGTTGACGATCCGCGCCGGCGCGGAGCGCTTCAGCAGGTCGAGCAGCCGGTTCGTCAGGGCGAAGCCGGCGAGGTAGTTGACCGCGAAGCGCAACTCGAAGCCGTCGGCGCTCTCCTGCCGTACGCCGCCGCCGGGCACGCGATTACCGATGCCGGCGTTGTTGACGAGGACGTCGAGCCGGTCCTCGGCCTCCAGCACCTCGTCGGCCAGGCGCTTGACCTCGGCCAGCGAGGCGAGATCGGCGCGGTAGGCCCGCGCGCGGTCGCTCAGCTCGCCGAGCGTCTCTGCGATCCGCTCCTCGCTGCGCCCGTGCACGAGCACGGTCGCGCCGGCGTCGTCGGCGGCGCGCGCAAGGGCTCGCCCGAGGCCGTCCGTGGCCCCGGTGACGAGCACGGTTTGGTCGTTCAGGAGCTGAACAGGTCCACCATCAGGTTGATCGCGTTGATCACGCCGTAGGCGACGCACCCGCCACCAGGATCCACAGCATGATTGCGCGTACGGCGAATCCGTCCATGGCCTAGCTCCTCTCCATCGTTGGCATCTCGACGGGCCGCTCACGCTCGAACCCGTGTTGGCGGTCGGTCGTCTCGTGGAACCGCTCGTTGACCGGGCGGATCAGCAGGTTGGCGATGAAGCCGACCGCGAGGACGCCGACCATGATGACACGAAGCGGCCGCCAGTTGAGGTGAGATGCGACGAAGCGGCGTCGGCGCGTCGACGGGGAAGATGGAATCGGGCGGGCGAGGATGGAGGGGGGAGGAGAAAGAGATAGAGGAAGGAAGGGGGGAGGGCGGGGGACGGGGGGAGGGTGCGGGCGGGGGGACGGGCGGGAGCACGAGGGGGAAGAGAAGAAGGTAGAGAGGAGGGTGAGGAAGCAGGCGATCGGGAGGTGGTGGTGAGCGAAGAAGGTATGGGGTGGAAGGGGCGAGGGATAGGCGGAGAAGAGATGGATGGGTGGAGGGGTAGGGGAAAGAAGGTGGAGAGGGAGATGTAGGATAGAGGGATGCGCGATCACGCGTACGAGGTAGAAGGTTCCCCCGAACGCGGCTGACAGACCCAGCATCAGGATCGCGATGCTGAAGATCCAGCCGATCGGCGTCAGCATGGTATCGAAGTGCGCGACCAGCGGCTTCTTGAAGACGCTGAACGCATAGACCTGTCCGATCGACAGGTGGACCGCAAGCGCGGCCGGCGGAATCAGCCAGCGCGCGTACCCCATCGGCGCGACGGTACGGTCGCGATCGAGTAACCCAACTCCCACGGTGCCCCCCTCTGTGGCCGCTTGCACGGCCCGTTACCCGCGCGCGCGAGCGAGTACGCACGGTGCATGTGGAAGGCTTGCGTCCGATGGACTCGGACGTCACGGAGCTGCTGCACACCGAACACGCGGTCGCGCGCGTTCTGGCGGCGGCGCCCGGCGAGGCGGAGGCATACCCCGAGCTCCTCGCCGCGATGGGGGAGGCGCTGGCGTGGGACTTCGGCGCCGTCTGGGTGCCGGTCGTCGACGACGCGCTGCGGTGCGTGGCGACGTGGCCGCGAGGTGCCGAGTTCGCGGCCGAGAGTCAGGCCCTGACGCTCGCGGCCGGGCAAGGGCTGCCCGGTCGCGTGTGGGCGGCGGGAGCACCCGCCTGGCTCACCGACGTCCCGCCCGACACCACGCTCCCGCGCGCGGAGGCGGCGGCGCGCGCCGGGCTGCTGACCGCGTTCGGCTTCCCGGTCCGTGGGGCCGCGGGCATTCTCGGGGTGATCGAGTTCTTCACGTCGGCCAGGCGCGCCGCCGACGAGGCGCTCCTCGCGACGATGGCCAGCCTCGGCCTGCAGATCGGGCAGTTCGTGGAGCGCTGCCGCGCGCAGGAGGCCGTCCGCGAGGCCGACGCCCGTAAGAGCGCCATCCTCAACGCCGCGTTCGACTGCGTTGTGACGATGGATCACCGCGGCCACATCGTCGAGGTCAACAAGGCGACCGAGCGCACCTTCGGCTACTCGGCCGAGGAGATGATCGGGCAGGAGCTGGCCGCGCTGATGATCCCGCCGGATCTGCGGGACGCGCACCGCAGGGCGCTGATCCGCTACATCGACACCGGCCAGTCCCGGATGATCAACCACCCGGTCGAGCTGCGCGGGATGCGCCAGGACCGCTCCGAGTTCCCGGTCGAGCTCGCGGTCACGCGCCCTCAGCTCCCCGGCCAGCCGCTGTTCTGCGGCTACATGCGCGACGTCACCGAGCGCCGCAAAGCCGAGGAGGCGCTGCGCCGGCTGGCCTCCGAGCAGGCCGCGCTGCGACGGGTGGCGACCGCCGTCGCCGCCGAGATGGACCCGGCCGACCTGTTCGGGCTGGTGACCGAGGAGGCCGGCCGGCTGCTGGGTGCGCAGACCGCGAACATGGTTCGCTTCGACAGCAACGGGTCCGCGGCCGTCGTCGGCGGCTGGAACGCGCCGGGCGTGAAGAGCGTCCCGGTCGGCGAGTACGTCAAGCTCGACGGCGACACCGTCGCGGCGCGCGTGTGGCGCACGGGCGCGCCCGCGCGCGTGGACAGCTACGACGACATGGAGGGCGCGCTGGCTGCGATGTTGCGCAGCCTCGGCTTCCGGTGCGCCGTCGCCGCGCCGGTGAAGCTGGGCGGCCGGCTGTGGGGCGCGATGATCGTCTCCAGCATCAAGCCCGAGCCGTTCCCGGAAGGCTCTGAACAGCGTGTGAGCAATTTCGCCGAGCTCGCCGCCCAGGCGCTCGCCAACGCCGAAGCGCGCACCCAGCTCGCGGCCTCACGCGCCCGCATCGTCGAGGCGGGCGACGCCGAGCGCCGCCGGCTCGAGCGGAACCTGCACGACGGCGCGCAGCAGCGGCTCGTGTCGCTCGCCCTCAACCTGCGGCTCGCCGCGCGCGCCTGCGATCCCGACGACGAGACGTCGCGCGATGCGTTCGCGCGTGCCGGCGACGAGCTCGCCCAGGCGCTCGAGGAGCTGCGCGAGCTCGCGCGCGGCATCCACCCGGCCGTGCTGAGTGACCGCGGGCTGCAGCCGGCGATCGACGCGCTGGTGGCACGCGCGGCGGTGCCGGTGCGCGTGGCGGTTGAGCTCGAGGAGCCGCTGCCCGAGCCGGTCGAGGCCGCGGCCTACTACGTCGTCGCCGAGGCGCTGACCAACGCGGCCAAGCATGCGCGGGCGTCCGAGGTCTCGGTGCGGGTTGCGCGCGAGAATGGATTCGCGCTCATCGAGGTCGCCGACGACGGGGTGGGCGGCGCCGCCACGACCGGCGGCTCAGGCCTGCGTGGGCTCGCCGATCGCGTCGAAGCGCTCGGCGGGAGCCTGCGCCTCGACAGCCCGATTGGCAGCGGGACGACAGTCCACGCCGAAATCCCATCTGTCTGACTGTCCGGGCGCTAGGGTGGCCCGCCATGCGACGATTCATCATCCTTCTCGTGACCGCCGCCGCGGTGGTCGCGCCAGCTTCCGCGTCCGCGCAGCTCGCGCCGGCGTCGGACCCCATCCTCACCAAGCTCGACCGCACGCCGATGGTCGAGCTGTGGGACGGCGGCGGCGGGCTGCCCTATCTCGGCTCCTCGACGTCCTACAACGCCGGGGACTGGGAGAACACGCTGCGGACGTATCACGACACTGGCGTGTACACCAGCCAGCTCGCCAAGGTCGACGCCGTGGCCGCCCAGTGGCTCCGCCGCGCGGGCAAGCTGAAGAACAAGTTCCACTTCAAGGCCAAGCAGTTCGGCCACAGCGCCCGCCGCGCGATGTCCGCGATCAAGCATCACGGCAAGCACCACGCCAAGCATCACGGCAAGAAGGCGGCGATCGTCTTCGACGTCGACGAGACGCTGCTGTCGAACTACACGGCGATCGACGCGGACAACTTCACGTACGGGCCGCAGTCGCAGGCCGAGGCCACGAACGAGATCGGCACCGCGATCGATCCGTCGCTCGACCTCTTCAACCTCGCCAAGCAGAAGCACATCACGATCTTCCTGATCACCGGGCGGCGCGAGAACACCCGCGTGCACACGACGTCCAACCTGACGCGTGAGGGCTTCACGGGCTACAAGCAGCTGGTCCTGAAGCCGGACGCGTCGACCGACAGCACGGTCGTCTACAAGTCCGGCGCGCGGAAGACCATCGAGAAGCAGGGGTACCGGATCGTCGCCAATCTGGGCGATCAGTACAGCGATCTGGCCGGAGGCCACTCGGGAGTTGCGTTCAAGCTTCCGAACCCCTTCTACTTCCTTCCGTAATCCACGTCAGGGGTCGGGACCCGGCCGTCCGATCCCTAATAGCGCCCGCCGGCTCGCTGCCCCGCAGCCGGCGGGCGCACTGCTTTTGCGATCAGCTCCGCGAGCCGGTCGGGCTGGTCCCAGCTGATGAACGTGCGCGCGTCGGGGATCTCGACCACGCGCGCGTCCGGGAACACGGCCGCCAGTCGGCGGGCGTCGGTGACCGGGAAGAAGCGGTCCTCGGGCGCCCACGCGATCAGCACCGGGCGGTCGAACCGGCCCAGCTGCAGCGCGTTGTCGAGCAGCAGCGCCGGGTCGATCGCAGCCAGCGCGCGCCGCGCGTCGCGCCGCACGCCGGCGTCGCCGAGGAACGGCCGGACCCAGCTGTCGAGCACGTCGTCCGGCACCGGCCGCTTGCTCAGCCAGCCGTAGGCGAGCGGCAGCCGCTGCACGGCGCGTAGCCGCACCGGTTGGAAGGCGGCGGTCAGCAGGTGCGTTTGCGCGGCGATCACGAGGCCACGGAACGCGGCAGGCGGGAAGCGGGCGAACGCGTCGCAGTTCGTCAGCACGAGGCGGCCGACCCGTTCCGGATGGCGGACGGCGACGAACTGGCACAGCGCGCCGCCCGTGTCGTTGCCGACCAGCGTCACGTCCTGGAGGTCGAGCGCGGCGAGCAGGTCGGCGATCAGCTGCGCCTGCCCGTGGGGACCGAGGTCGGCGTCGCGCCGCACCGGCACGCTGTGCGACCCGAGCGGGAGGTCCGGCACGATGCAGCGCACCTGTCCCGCCAGCCGCTCGACCACCGGCCCCCACAGCCGGCCGTTCACCAGCAGGCCGTGCACGAAGACGACCGGCGGTCCGTCACCTTCGTCGCGGTACCGGATCGTTCCCTGCGGCAACGTGATCTCAGGCATGCGATGAGTTTTGCGCGCCGCGCCCGTCCTAGATGGCAAGAGGGGAAGATCACATGCTGCTAGAAGGCAAGAACGCCGTCATCTACGGCGGCGGTGGAGCGATCGGCGGTGCCGTGGCGCGCGCGTTCGCGCACGAGGGCGGGCGCGTGTACCTGGCAGGCCGCACGGCGGCCCCGCTCGACGAGGTCGCCGGGCAGATCCGTGCTGCCGGCGGCCGGGCCGGGACGGCCATCGTCGACGCGCTCGACGAGCCGGCGGTCGACGCCCATGCCGACGCGGTGGCGGCCGAGGCCGGCCGCATCGACATCTCGTTCAACCTGATCTCGCACGCCGTCGTGCAGGGGACGCCGATGGTCGACATGTCGGTCGACGACTACACGCAGCCGGTGCTGATCGGTGTGCGCACGACGATGCGGCGCCAGTTCGCGTCCGAGCTCGGCCGTGACGGCATCCGCGTCGTGACGCTGCGCACCGGCGGCATCCCGGAGTCGATCCCCGCCGGCTTCCCGGGTGTCGAGCAGATCACGCGCGAGATCGACGAGGCGTCGATGCTCGGCCGCGCGGCGACGTTCGAGGACGTCGGCAACGTCGCGGCGTTCGTGGCCTCGGATCGCGCGCGCTCGATGACTGCCGCCACCGCGAACATCAGCGCCGGGACGCTGGTCGACCAGTAGGCGCGACTCGCATAGCCTCCGTCGGGTGAGCGAACCACCGCTGAGCCCACTGGACCGCCGGGGGGGGGGGGGGGGGGGGGGGGGGGGGGGGGGGTGCTGCGCGAGGCCCGGGCCGAGGCGGTCATCGTGCTCGCTGTCGATGTGGCGCTGCTGGCCGGCCTGGCGGCGATCGACAAGGCGAAGGACTGGCACATCATCGACCTCCACTGGTGGTCGTGGCTGCTGCTCGCCTCGCCCGCGGTGCTGCTGATGATCCTGATGGCCGAGGGCAGCTGGTGCGACAGGGTGGCAGCGTCGTGAGGCGAGACAGGACCGTGCCGCTCGCCGAGCTCAGTCCGGGGCGGGTGCGGAGACATAAGCGTCGCGCTGCTCGGCCGTGGACGTGACCCACGGGCCGAGTCTCCCGACCGCGGTGGCGTCCGGCTGCACCACAAGCGGGTGAGTCGGCTCGATCACCCGACGTGCGTGAGGACGTCTGGGCGGTCTTCCACCCTCCTCGTCATCGCCGATGCATGATCGGCGTCGGCGCTCGTCATCCTCCTCGTTGCCCCTCGCGGGCGCCGACTCTGGGAGCCTGAGCGCCGGCGAGCTGCTTTTCCGACGGCGTCGCGCGCCGTCGTATTCGGCGTGCTCGCGAACATCATCGCCGTCTCGGGCTCGTGTCGTGCTCGCGTTCACGACCTCGACGAGCCCGCCGCGGCTCCGCGCCGAACGCGGCCGTCGCGACCCGGACTTCCAGTTCCCGCAGGACGCTACCGGGCGATCCGACTGGCGGCCCAGACTCAGCGACTACCTCTACGTGTCGCTCACCAACGCGATCGCGGTCAGCCCGACGCGATGAACTGTGGGGCGTCGCGCTGTTTCGCAGCCAGCGGGCCGTCCAGCGACATACCGCTTCCGAGCAGGCGGCCTACTCGAAATGGCTCGACCAGCGGTCGACACGATGCCGCTGACGCGGCGGGCCAAGGGCACTCATGGCCGTCGAATCGCTGATCTCGTACGCGGTGGTGATCCTCGTCGTCTCCCGCGCCGTGAACGTGAGCGGGGGTCGTCCAGGCGGTGCTGATCGGGACCGTCGTCGCGGTCATGGCCGCGACGATCGTGCTGATCCGCTTTCTCGACAACTGTTACCGGCCCGGTACTGGAAGTCTCAGACCGGTCGCCATGAAACAGACGCTGAGGATGATAGAAAAGGAGAGGCGCATCGTAGGAGACACGACGAAGATCATGGAGGGCGGACTCGGCACCTGATCCCGGCTAGCGCGGGGCGCGGCGGGTGAACAGCTCGACGCGGTCGCGTCCGGCCGCCTTGGCCTGGTACACGGCCGCGTCGGCGTCGCCGAGCAGAGCGTCAGGGTCGGTCCGCCCGAGCGCGACGCCGATGCTGGCGGTCAGCTTGTGGTTGATCTCCCCGACCTTCACCGGCTCGCGGATCGCGCCCAGCAGCCGGTCGCCGAGATGCAGGACCGCCTCGGCGTCGACCTCCTCGCACACGACGACGAACTCGTCGCCGCCGAGCCGGGCGACGGTGTCGGCGGGCCGCACGGCGGTCTTCAGCCGCCGGCCGAGCTCGACCAGCACCGCGTCGCCGGCCGCGTGGCCGAACGCGTCGTTGACGTGCTTGAAGTTGTCGAGGTCCACGAACAACACGCCGGTCGCCTTCTCCTCCTCACGCTGGGAGCGGGCGAGCGCGTGCTCGAGCCGGTCGCGCAGCAGGGTCCGGTTCGCGAGGCCGGTGAGCGGGTCGTGCACCGCTTCGTGCCGCATCTGCTGCTCGGTCCGCAGGCGCGCCAGTGCCGTGCCGAGTGTGTTCGCGACCGCGCGGGCGAAGCTCAGCTCCTCGTCTGCCAGCTGCTCCTCGCATGCCAGTACGAGCTCGTCGCCGTTGCCGATCCCGAGCCGCTCGTCGACGCGGTTACCGCCGCCGTCCTCGGCCAGCATGTCGCCGCTGGCGAGCACGACCGCGGCGCGCTCGATCGGGAGCGTCAGCCGCAGCAGCTCGACGGCCTCGTTCGCCAGGTCGGACGGGTCGGCGCCCGCCAGGGCGCGCTCGCCCATCGCGGCCACGGCGCGCAGGCGCATCTCGGCCGCGCGCCGCTCGGACACGTCGCGTCCGATCGCGAGCAGCAGCTTGCCGGCGGCCGTCTCGACGATGCCCCAGCTCATCTCGCCCATGAACTCCGACCCGTCGCGCCGCAGGCCCCAGACCTCGGTCGAGAACCGCAGCGGGTGCTCGGTGGCGAAGTACAGCTGCATGTTGGTCGTGTAGCGCTCGCGCACCCGCTCCGGCCACAACACATGGACGGGACGGCCGACCAGCTCGTGGCTCGGGTAGCCGAACAGCTCTTCGGCGAGATGGTTCACATAGACGATCGTGCCGCCGGACGACGCGGCCACGACCGCGTCGGGCAACCCTTCGAGAACGCCGGCGGGAGCGAGCAGCAACTCGTCGAGCGCGTCGTCTCCGGCGCGCCCCTGATTCCCTCCCTCCTCGTCCATCGGGTCCATCCTCGGGGGCCTTCGGCCCAATGTAGCCGCGATCTACGGCTACGTCAGCGTCATCGACAGCCGAACGACGCTTCCTGACGCACTCGAACGCATCTGGACGAGATCACACAGGTGATTGACGATCCACAGGCCGCGGCCGCCGCCGCGCAGACCGGCCGGGCACTCGCGGCCCGCGAGCGGGTCGTCGATGCGCCCGCGGTCCCGTACCTCGCAGCAGAACGTGTCGTCGTCGTGCCAGGTACGCAGGATGCCGCTGCCGCCCGCGTGGCGCATCGAGTTGGTCGCCAGCTCGTTGGCGGCGAGCACGAGATCCTCGAGTCGCTCGCCGGCGAAGCCGGCGCGGCGGCCCTGCAGGCCGACGAACTCGCGCACCAGCGTCAGGTCGTCGCGGCCGAACAGCAGCTCGGCGGGTGGCCCCGTCGGCGCCGGGAGGGCGTCCTCGCGGGTCAGCACCGCGTGCGTCCCGTCATAGCTCCCGCTCTTCTCGGTCGTGCCCTCGTAGCCAAGGTGCGGATGGTTCCGGCACGCCTCCGCGAGCACGTTCGGCGTGAGCTGCACGGAGTCGTATGGACACAGGAGCCGCCACGGCCGGCCGCCGTCGAACGCCAGATTGAGCAGCGACTCGTGCCGGCTGCACTCGACCAGCTCGGCGTCGCTGCGCCCGGGCCACACCGGCTCTCCGATCCCCACGATCGGCCCCGGGCCGGCCTCGCGCAGGAATTCACGCCAGGCCGGGATGATGCAGGCGGGATTGCGGCCCAGCTCCAGCATGGCGGCGAACGCCACAGCGTCCGCTTCGGCGCCGAGCGCTCCCTCCAGCAGCGCGCGTTTGTCCTCGCCGACGGCGACGAGCACCGCGCCGTCGCCGGCCAGCGCCTGCCGGATCTCGGGGAGCGTTGCGGCCAGATATTGCTCGCGGTCGTCGTAGAAGAGCGCCTCGTGATGGAACGCGTTCATCCCTCGAGGCTCCTGAGATCCAACACCCGCCGCATCATGTTCGGGATACCACGAAGCGTCGCCGCGCTATCGAGAAGTGCCACGGCGCCGTTGTGGTCGACGAAGCGCAGCCGCCGGAGGTCGAGCACATCGCCCTCGCGCGCCGTCGCCGCGAGCGCGCGTCGGGCGCGGTCGGCCGAGAAGAAGTCGAGGTCGCCGTCGACGACCACGGCATCGTCGTCGTGGTAGATGCGGAAAGGCACGGGGTGCCCGCCGCACGTCCGTACGGCCGGGTGCAGCGCGCACAGGTCGCGGATCAGCTCGGGCGCGACGACGCGCAGGTCGTAGCAGCACAGGCCGGCGAGCGGCCGGTTCGCCATGTACCGGTCGGCCAGCGTCTCCCAGGCGAGATGGCTCTCCCACACGCGCGGGTCGTGCACGAACGTGCTGACCTCGCCGACGACCCGCAGCCCGGTGTAGCCGTCGGCCAGCGCCGCGTCGGTGGCGGCGCTGTAGTACGCGAGCAGCGTCTCAGGATCGGATCCGTACACCTCGTCGAGCCCGACGAGATCGACCGCATGGCCGCGCAGCGGCTCGGGTAGTGACGGCCCGACGTAGATCAGCCGCTGGCCGAGCCGTTCGCCCGCAACCAAGAACTCGGACGCTCCGCGCACCAGCTCGTCGTCGTCCTCGTAGGTCCAGCAGGCGTGACCATTCAGTCCAAAGGCCGCCGCCGACTCGACGAGCCCGTGATCGCGCATCTGTCTGATGATATCTGCGGCTCCGTAATCTTCGAGGGCGCGATGGCGCCGAGATTCTTCGCCACACCAGCCGATTTCCGCTCCTGGCTGGAGCGCCACCACGCCGAGGAGGACGAACTGCTCGTCGGCTTCTACAGGACGAGCACCGGTCGCAAGAGCATCACGTGGCCCGAATCGGTCGACGAGGCACTGTGCTTCGGGTGGATCGACGGCGTCCGGCGCGGGATCGACGCGGAGAGCTACTCGATCCGCTTCACGCCGCGTCGCAGCCGCAGCATCTGGAGCGCGGTGAACATCAAACGCGCGGACGAGCTGATCGAGCTCGGACGGATGACGCCGGCCGGATTGGCCGCGTTCGAGGCGCGCACCGACGACCGCTCAGCGGTCTATTCGCACGAGCAGCGCCGGGCGGCGAAGCTCGAGCCCGAGCAGGAGCAGCGGTTCAAGGCCGATGCCGGAGCGTGGGAGTGGTTCCAGGGCCAGGCGCCCTCGTACCGCCGCGCCGCCCTGCACTGGGTGACGAGCGCGAAGCGCGCCGAGACGCGCGAGCGCCGGCTCGCTGCCCTGATCGAGGATTCGGCGGCGGGCCGGACCGTGAAGCCGTTGACGCGTCCCGTGTGATCCGAGAAGGTCGCCCGTACGCAACAGGCCGACATGATCACCACCGCAGCCGTTCTGCAGATGCCCGGCCTCGGCGTTCACGTCGAGCTGCGTCGGACCGCCGCCGACACCGACGGGGAGTACATCGAGTTCGACGTCGTCGGACGCGCGCGCGGCTTCCTCGCGGTCGAGCACGTGCACCTGAACCAGTCGGAGCACTACGAGGTGATCGAAGGTGTCATGCGGCTGAGGCTGGACGGGAAGGACCACCTGCTCGGCCCCGGCGACGAGATGACGACACCGCCCGGCACCCCGCACGCGCAGCTCGCCGGCGGCGAGGGCGAGGGGCGCGTGCGCGTCACGCTCCGGCCCGCCGGTCGCACGCAGGAGTTCCTCGAGCGGCTCGCGTCGATGAAGGTCAACCGTTTCGGGTGGCCGGGGCCGGTCGACGCCGCGGGGATCTTCCGCGACTTCGCGAGCGAGGGCTCGGCGACGCGGCCGTCGTTGGGTGCGCAGCGCGCGCTCTCGGGCGCCGTGCTCGCGGTCGCCTCGCGTGAGTACATGTTCGTCGACGAGTGGGATGTCGCTGCGCCGCGCGAGCGCGTGTTCGCCGCGATCTCCGATGCTCGCACCTATCCCGTGTGGTGGAAGCCGGTCTACCTCGACGTGGATTCCGACGGCGACGCCGAGGTCGGCAAGGTCTCGCACCAGCACTTCAAGGGCCGCCTGCCGTACCACCTGCATACGACTTCGACGATCACCCGGCTCGAGCCGCCGCACATCATCGAGGCCGACGTCGACGGCGATCTGCGCGGTCACGGCAAGTGGACGCTGACCGAGAACGCCGACGGCGGCACGCACGTGCGCTTCGACTGGCAGGTGTTCGCCGACAAGCCGCTGCTGCGCCTACTCACGCCGATCCTGCGGCCCGCCTTCCGCTGGAACCACGCGTGGGCGATCGCGCGGGCGCGCGAGGGCCTCGAGCCGTTCGCGCGATAATCGCGCCGTGCCGGCACGCATCGAGCCGTGGGGGCCGGGGAACCTCGAGCTGCTGCAACAGCTGATGGGCGACCCGGCGATGACCGAGCATCTCGGCGGGCCCGAGTCGCCCGAGAAGATCGCGGAGCGCCAGGCCCGCTACGAGTCCACCGAGGGCATGTTCAAGATCGTCGACGTCGAGACCGGCGAGGCCGTCGGCTCGGTCGGCTTCTGGGACCGTGAGTGGCGGGGCGAGACCGTCCATGAGGTCGGCTGGTCGGTCGTGCCGGCGTCCCAGGGCCGCGGCCTGGCGAGCGCCGCGACCGCGCTCGTGCTGGACAAGGTCCGCGCGGCTGAGACCCACCGCTACGTGCACGGGTTCCCGTCGACCGACAACCCGCCGTCGAACGCGATCTGCCGCAAGCTCGGCTTCACGCTGCTCGAGGTGTGCCGGTTCGAGTACCCGCCGGCGTCCGGAAACTGGATGCATTGCAACGACTGGCGTCTTGACCTGTCTCTACCATCGCCGCGCGATGGAGAAGCCAGTCGAAGCACGTAACGGCGAGGTCCTCGTGTGGACCGACGGCGCCTGCAGCGGCAACCCGGGCCCCGGCGGCTGGGCGGCGATCGTGGTGTCGGGAGCGGAGACGGTCGAGCTGTCCGGCGGCGAGTCGCACACCACCAACAACCGCATGGAGTACATGGCCGCGCTCGAAGGCCTGCGCTCGCTGCCCCCGAACAGCCACGCCTGCATCGTCACCGACTCGCGGCTGATGCTCGACTCGATGACCAAGTGGATCAAGGCCTGGAAGCGCCGCGGCTGGAAGACCGCGGGTGGCGACGCGGTCAAGAACCAGGACCTCGTGCGCGCGCTGGAGGCCGAGATCGGGCGCCACGCCGAGGTGCGCTGGCACTGGGTGCGCGGGCACGAGACCGGCAAGCAGCACGCCCACAAGGCGCTCAACGACCGGGCCGATCAGCTCGCGGTCGCGGCCGCTCGCGCCGCCGCCTCCTGAAGCCGAGGTCGCCGGTTTCCTAGCATGGGTGCGGTGGCGCCGCTCACCGTCGAGATCTGGTCGGACGTCGTTTGTCCCTGGTGTTACATCGGCAAGCGCCGGTTCGAGGCCGCCGTCGAGCGCTTCGACGGCGAGGTCGAGGTCGTGTGGCGCAGCTTCGAGCTGGATCCCAGCGCGCCTGCGGTCCGCGGGCACACCGCAACCGAGCACCTCGCCGCCAAATACGGCATGAGCGTCGAGCAGGCCGAGGCCAGCCACGTGAAGATGACCGACCTCGCCGCGCAGGAAGGCCTCGAGTACCACTTCGAGCGCGCCCGCGGCGGCAACAGCTTCGACGCGCACCGGCTGATCCACCTCGGTGCCGCGCACGGCAAGCAGGGCGAGGCGAAGGAACGCGTGATGCACGCCTACTTCACCGAGGGCGTCCCGATCGGCGACCGCGAGGCGCTGATCGGGCTCGGCGAGGGGCTGGGCCTCAACGCGCGCGACGCCCTCGAATCCGACGCGTACGCCGACGCGGTCCGCGAGGACGAGATGCTCGCCCAGCGGATCGGCATCCAGGGCGTGCCGTTCTTCGTCCTCGGCCGCCGCTACGGCGTGTCGGGAGCGCAGCCTGCCGACGTGCTCGTGCAGGCGCTGGAGAAGGCGTGCGCCTGAGCGTCCTCGACCAGTCACCGGTGCCGGAGGGGTCGACCGGCCCCGACGCGCTGCGCAACACGCTCGACCTCGCGCAGCTCACCGACCGGCTGGGCTACCACCGCTACTGGCTCGCCGAGCACCACGGGCTGTCGCTCGCCGGGCCGAGCCCGGAGGTGCTGATCGGGCCGGTCGCGGCCGCGACGGAGCGCATCCGCGTGGGGAGCGGCGGGGTGATGCTGCCGCACTACTCGCCGTTCAAGGTCGCCGAGAACTTCAGCCTGCTCGCCGGCCTGTACCCGGGCCGCATCGATCTCGGGATCGGCCGCGCCTCCGGGACCGACCCGCTGACCACCTACGCGCTGCAGCGCGACCGCCGCCAGGTCTCGCCCGACGACTTCCCGCAACAGCTCGCCGAGCTGCTCGCCCACTTCGACCGCAGCCTGCCCGCCGACCACCCCTTCGCGCGGCTCGGTCTGTCGCTGCCCGGCGGCGAAGAGAAGCCCGAGGTCTGGCTGCTCGGCTCGTCGGCGCAGAGCGCGATCTGGGCCGGCCAGCTGAACCTGCCGTACGCGTTCGCCGACTTCATCAACCCGGCGGGCGCGCACATCGCCGCCGACTACCGGCAGCGGGCCGAGCTCCCGCGCACGGCGGTCGGCGTGTGGGCGATCTGCGCCGAGAGCGACGAGGAGGCCGAGCGCCTCGCTTCCTCGATCGCGATGGCGATGGCGATGCTGCACCAGAACCGCCCGATCCCGGTCCCGCCGCCCGAGACGGCGCTGCGCTACCTCGCCCAGCACCCGTTCCCGACCGGCAACCGCCGCCGCATCGTCGGCTCGCCCGAGACCGTGCGCACCGGGATCGAGGAGGTCGTCTCCGAGTACGGCGCCGACGAGGCGATCATCGTCACGATCACGCACGACCACGAGGCTCGCCGGCGCTCCTACGAGCTGATCGCGGAGGCCTTCGGCCTTGCCGACGGTCTGGACGATCGGGTACGAACGACTGCTGCCGGCTGAGCTCGTCGCCGAGCTGCAGGCGGCGGGGGTCGAGCGGCTGATCGACGTGCGCTACCGGCCGCAGTCGCGTCGGCCCGGCATGTCGAAGACGCGGCTGGGCGAGCTGCTGGCCGACCACGGGATCGCCTACGAGAGCCGCAAGGCGCTCGGCACGCCGCCCGACATCCGCTTCCACTACAAGTCCGGCAAGCCGGCCGAGGGCGCGCCGCTGTTCCGCACGCACGTCGAGGAGCACGCCGCCCACGAGCTCGACGATCTCGCCGACGAGCTCGACCGCGGGCCGCGGACCGCGCTGCTCTGCCTGGAGGCCGACCCGGCCGTCTGCCACCGCCGCGTGCTCACCGAGTTGCTGCGCGCCCGCCGTCCCGGGCTCGAAGTAGTCGATCTCTAGAGTCCGCCCGATGGAGGAGGGCCGGCAGCACTACGGGGTCACGCTGGGCCTGCTCACGGTCGCCGGCGTCTCGTTCGCGATCATGCAGACGCTGGTGGTACCGGCGCTGCCGTTCTTCCAGCGCGAGTTCCACACCTCGGCGAGCTGGGTGACCTGGATCGCGACCGGGTTCCTGCTCAGCTCCTCGGTGCTGACGCCGATCCTCGGCAAGCTCGGCGACAGCCACGGCAAGAAGAAGATGCTCGTGATCTCGCTGGCGATCTTCGGCCTCGCATCACTTGCCGCGGCGGCAGCGTGGAGCCTCGCCTCGCTCGTGTTCTTCCGCGTGCTGCAGGGCGCCGGAGCCGCCGTGTTCCCGCTGTCGTTCGGGATCATCCGCGACGAGTTCCCGCCCGACAAGGTCGGCGTGGGCATCGGCACCGTCAGCTCGGTGTTCGGCGCGGGCGGCGGCATCGGGCTGGTGCTCAGCGGCGTGATCATCGAGCACCTGAGCTGGCACTGGCTGTTCCTGATCGGCGCCGTGCCGGTGCTCGGCGCCACCGTGCTGCTCGCGCTGTTCGTCCCTGAGTCGCCGGTCAAGACGCCGGCGAAGCCCGACTACGTCGGCGGCGCCGCGCTGTCCGTCGCGCTCGGCACGCTGCTGATCGCGATCAGCGAAGGCAGTCACTGGGGATGGACCTCGGCCGGGGTGCTCGGTCTGGTGGCCGCGTCGGCGGTGATGTTCTTCGTCTGGGTCCGGATCGAAAAGCGCGTGCCGGAGCCGCTGGTGGATCTCAAGACGTTCGCGCGCCGCGAGATGGCGGCGACGAACCTCACGACGCTGATCATGGGCTTCTCGATGTTCTCGACGTTCATCCTGCTGCCCAACTTCGTCCAGATCCCCGCCGGCCTGCCCGACGAGATCGCCGCCGATCTCGACTACGGCTTCGGGGCCACCCCCGTCGAGGTCGGCCTGTTCTTCGTGCCGTCGTCGATTGCGATGATCGTCGCCGGCCCGGTGGCCGGCGTGCTCGGGCAGCGTGTCGGCCGGATCATCCCGCTGCGGATCGGGCTCGCCTCACTCGTGCTCGCGATGACCATGCTCGCCACGTTCCACGACCAATCGTGGACGATCTACGTCTGGATGGTCTTCATGGGCGTCGGCCTGGCGTTCTGCTTCGCCACGCTCGGCACGCTCGTGATCGACTACTCGCGACCAGAAGAGACCGGCGTCGCCAGCGGCATGAACACGATCATGCGCACGATCGGCGCGTCGCTCGGCGCGCAGGTCGCCGCCGCGATCATCTCCGCGAACACGCTCGCCGGCACCGAGATCCCGCTCGAGCGGGGGTTCACGATCGCGTTCACGCTGAGCGCGATCGGCGGCATCGCCGCGTTCGCCCCCACGTTTCTGCTCACCCGCCGTCCCACCGGGCGGCCCGTACCGGAGCCCGCCAGATGAACCACCGCACGCTCGGCCGCACAGGCATGAAAGTCACGCCGCTCTGCCTCGGGGCGATGATGTTCGGGGAGTGGGGGAACCCCGACCACGACGAGTCGGTGCGGATCATCCGCGCGGCTCTTGATGCGGGTATCAACTTCATCGACACGGCCGATGTGTACTCACGCGGCGAGTCGGAGGAGATCGTCGCCAAGGCGCTGGCCGGCGGCAAGCGCGACAACGTCATCCTCGCCACGAAGATCCACGGCACGATGGGCGACGACCCGAACGAGTTCGGCAACTCGCGGCGCTGGATCGTGCGCGAGGTCGAGAACAGCCTGCGGCGGCTGAAGACCGACTGGATCGACCTCTACCAGATCCACCGCCCCGAAGCGGACACGGACATCGACGAGACGCTCGGCGCGCTCAGCGACCTCATCCACCAGGGCAAGGTGCGGGCGATCGGCAGCTCGACGTTCCCGGCCTCGCAGATCGTCGAGGCGCAGTGGGTCGCGCAGCAGCGCGGGCGCGAGCGGTTCGTGTGCGAGCAGCCGCCGTACTCGATGCTCATCCGCGGGATCGAGGCGGACGTGCTGCCGACCTGCGGCCGCTACGGCATGGGCGTGATCCCGTGGAGCCCGCTCGGCGGTGGCTGGCTTTCGGGAAAGTGGCGCAAGGGTGCCGAGCCGCCGAAGAGCTCGCGCGCCGAGCGGCTGCCGCAGCGCTTCGACCTCTCGATCCCGGGAAACCAGGCGAAGCTGGAGGCGACCGAGAAGCTCGCTCAGCTCGCCGACGAGGCGGGCATGACGCTGATCGAGATGGCGATCGCGTTCGTGATCAACCACCCGGTCGTCACCGCGGCGATCATCGGCCCGCGCACGATGGAGCAGCTCGAGTCGCAGCTCACAGCCGCGGACGTCACCTTGTCCGCCGACGTGCTCGACAAGATCGACGAGATCGTGCCGCCCGGGTCGAACGTCAACCCCGGCGATACCGGCTGGGCGAACCCGGCGTTGGAGCCGTCGGCGCGCCGGCGCTAGATGCCTCCGAAGCAGAGCGCCGGCATCCTGCTGCACCGCGACGGCCAGGTGCTGCTCGTCCACCCGGGCGGCCCGTTCTGGGCCAAGAAGGACGCCGGCGCCTGGTCGATCCCCAAGGGCGAGTACGAGGACGGCGACGACCCGCGCGCGGCCGCGCTGCGCGAGTTCGAGGAGGAGCTCGGCAGCGCGCTCCCGGCGGGTACCGACCTGGTCGAGCTCGGCACCGTCAAGCAGAAGAGCGGCAAGCGCATCACCGCGTTCGCCGCGGAGGGCGATCTCGACGCGGAGACGATCTCCAGCAACACGTTCGAGATGGAGTGGCCGCCGCGCAGTGGCCGTCTGCAGGCGTTTCCCGAGGTCGACCGCGCCGGCTGGTTCTCGATCGAAGAGGCGCGGGAGAAGCTCAACCCGGCCCAGGCCGAGTTCCTGGTACGGCTCCCCTCACCCTGATCCGGCAGGCCAGCCCCCGGCGCTTGACGGGATTTCCCCCATGGTCCGCCCAGCCTGGTCCTGGGACCGTACTCATCATCATGAACGACGAAATCCTCCGCGAACTCGACCACCGCACAAGCGATCGAATTGACGTGTGGCTCCTCTGGCGTGAGCGCGACAACCAAGTGCTCGTGTCCGTCGCGGACGACAAGACCGGCGACCAGTTCACGATCGAGATCCGGGACGGCGAGCGTGCCCTCGACGTCTTCAATCACCCGTACGCCTACGCCGCCTGGCACGGCGTCGAGATCAACGCCGCGCCGCGCCGCCGCCTCGCGGTCCGCGGCGGCGTCGCCTAGCTAACCGTCCAAAACCTCACGGACCTTGCGCGCGAGCGTGCGGTCCGTGAACGGCTTCTCGATGAACGACGCGTTCGGGCTGATCTCACCGTGCCGGTACACGGCCTCGTCCGAGTAGCCCGACATGAACAGGATGCGCATCGACGGTGACAGCGCCGCGAGCCGCTCGGCGAGCACGCGGCCGTTGACCTCGGGCATCACGACGTCGGTCAGCAGCAGGTCCACGCCGCCGGTCCGCGCCTCGCACAGGCGCTCGGCCTCGTCGGCGCCCGCCGCCGCGAGCACCTCGTAGCCCTTGGTCTCGAGCATCGTCCGCACGAGGTTGCGCACGCTCTCGTCGTCCTCGACGAGCATCACGGTCTCACTGCCGAGCTCGGCCGCCGGGTCGGGCGCGCCGTCGACCTCGACCGTTCCGGTCGCCGCCGGCAGGTAGATCTTGAACGTCGTGCCGCGGTTCTCCTCGCTGTACACGTAGATGCTGCCGCCGCTCTGCTTGACGACGCCGAACACGGTCGCGAGCCCGAGACCGGTGCCGGCGCCCGGGCCCTTGGTCGTGAAGAACGGCTCGAACAGGTGGCGCTGGACTTCTTCGCTCATGCCGACGCCGGTGTCGCTGACCGCCAGCAGCACGTTCGGGCCGGCCGTGCCCTCGCCGCGTGAGGCGACGTAGTCCTCGTCGAGCTCGACCGAGCCGGTCTCGATCGTCAGCCGGCCGCCGTGCGGCATCGCGTCGCGCGCGTTGGCCGCGAGGTTGAGGATCACCCGCTCGATCTGTGCGCGGTCGGCCTCGACCGTCGGCAGGCCGGCCGCCATCCGCACGCCGACGTTGACGTCATCGCCGATGATCCGCCGCACCATCGGCTCCATGCCGGCGACGATCTCGTTGAGGTCGAGCACCACCGGGTGCAGCACCTGGCGGCGGCTGAAGGCGAGCAGCTGCCGCGTCAGCGCGGCGGCTTGCTCGGCCGCGTGGGCGATCTCGCCGAGCTGCTCGCGCCCGGTCGTCTCCGGGCGGCTGAGCAGGATCTCGGTGTACCCGGAGATCACGGTCAGCAGGTTGTTGAAGTCGTGCGCGACGCCGCCGGCGAGCCGGCCGACCGCCTCCATCTTCTCGGCCTGCGACAGCCGCTCCTCCAGCCGCAGCCGGTCCGTCACGTCGTGCGCGAGGACCAGCGCTGCGCGCCGGCCCTCGAAGCGGATCCGCCCGGCCGTGATCTCGACATCGATCACGGTGCCGTCGCGCGTGCGGTGGCGCCAGGTGCCCGGCATCGGCGAGCCCGGGCCCCCGCTGCGGCGCAGGCTGTCGAGCACGGCGTCGACGTCCTCCGGCGGCCGGATGTCCTTGATCGTCATGCCGAAGAAGTCCTGCCGCGTGTAGCCGTAGTGGCGGATCGCCGCGTCGTTGACGGCGAGGAATTGCAGCGACTCGGCGTCGTACACCCACATCGGCAGCGGACTGGCCTCGAACAGCATCCGATAGCGCTCCTCGGAGCGCTCGAGCGACTGAACCAGCTCGATCATCTCCATCGCCGCCGCGGCGCGCCGCGCGAGCTCGGACGCCGTCGCCAGGTCGTCGCGGTCGAAGTCGCGCCGCTCGCAGGTCAGCGTGATGGCGCCCCACGGGTGCTCGCGCGCGATCAGCGGCACGCACATGTACGAACCGACGAGTTCGGGCTCGCCGGTCCGCATGACGACCGCGGCGCCGTGCGGCGCGTCGGCCGGCAGCGGCGAGCAGCCGTTCGGTGCGGTCGAGGCGCGGGTGATCGCGCCGTCCTCGTCGAGCACGTCGATCGCGCACGAGCTCGCGAACCCGGTCACGAGCAGCGCAGCGAGACGCTCCAGCATCCGATCGCCCGACCCGGGCGATGAGAGCAGTTCGCCCGCGCGAGCCAGGAGACTGAGCCGATTACGCCCGCTGTTTTCGGGTTTGGTCACCGCCACCTGCCCGCGGCTGAATGTACACGGGCTGGCGCGTTGGCGCGACAGGTCCGGGTACCTTCGTCGGCGTGCAGGACCCGTTGTCGCTGCCGCCGGAGGAGATGCGCAGGCTCGGCTACCGGGTCGTGGACCGGATCGTCGCCCACCTGGGCGAGCTGGAGGAGCTGCCACCGATCCGGGTCGGCGACGCGGCCGAGTTGCGCGCAGCGCTGGGCGGGCCGCCGCCGGAGGCGCCCGGTGACCCGGACGCGGCGTTCGACGCCCTGTTCGAGCAAGTTCTGCCTTTCGTGCAGCTCCCCGATCATCGGCGGTTCTTCGCCCGTATCGGCAGTCCGAGCAATTACGTGAGCGTCCTCGGCGATCTCGCGGCCTCGGGCTACAACGTCTTCACCGGCTCGTGGACGGGCGGCTCCGGCCCGGCCACGGTCGAGCTCGTGGTGCTCGACTGGCTGCGCTCGCTGTGCGGGATGCCGGACGGCACCGAGGGCGTGCTCGTGACCGGCGGGTCGGTCGCGAGCCTGGTCGGCCTTGCCGCGGCGCGCACCGCCCGCGGCCCGGGCGTCGTCTTCGTCTCGCCCGAGGGGCACGCGTCGGTCGCGCGCGCCGCCCGGCTGCTCGCGCTCGAGGTCCGCGTCCTGCCCGAGCTCACCGCGAACGCGGTCCGCGCCGCCGGCGCGCCGGGAATCGTCGCGGCCACCGCGGGGACCACCAGCACCGGCGCGGTCGATCCGCTGCCCGAGCTCGCCGACGTCTGCGAGGAGCTCGGGTTGTGGCTGCACGTCGACGGCGCCTACGGCGCGCCGGCGATGCTGACCGAGCGGGGCCGGGCCGTGCTGTCCGGGATCGAACGCGCCGACTCGCTCGTCCTCGACCCGCACAAGTGGCTCTTCCAGCCCTACGAGATCGGCTGCGTGCTGGTGCGCGACAGCGAGCTGCTCGAGCGCACGTTCGCGCTCTCGGGCGTCTACCTGCGCGACACGATGGGCGGCGAGGTCAACTTCCGCGACCGCTCGGTCCAGCTCACGCGCGGTGGCCGCGCGCTGAAGCTGTGGCTGTCGATCCGCGTGTTCGGGCTGGCGGCGTTCCGCGAGGCGATCGCGCGCGGCATCGCGCTTGCGGAGCACGCCGAGGCGCTGCTGCGCGAGCGACCGGGCTGGGAGGTCGTGAGCCCGGCGCAGCTCGCGATCGTCTGCTTCCGCCGCGACGGCGATGACGCCGGTCAGACACTCCTCGCCGAGGCGATGGTCGCCGACGGGTTCGCGGCGCCGAGCACGACCGAGGTCGGCGGGCGGGTCGCGCTGCGCATGTGCACGATCAACCCGCGCACGACGGAAGACGACATCGAGCGGACGATCCTGCGCATGGAGGAGCTATCAGGATCCTGCGGTCTGGCTTGACCCGGTCCCGTCGTGGGCCTTATCAATCCGTGTGGGGATGTTCCGGAAGTCGCTCTTGCTCGCGCTGGTCGGGCTGGCGCTTGGCCCGGTGGCCAGCGCTTCGGCCGATATCGCGCCGCCCTGGTGCGGTACGCCTGAGGCTGACGCCGCCGAGGCGCTGAACCCGAACGCGCCCGGCGCCTTCCCGCACATCCCGTACTACGCGATCGGCTGCACGCTGCAGGACATCCAGTCGCGCAGCCACGGGCGCATGAAGGTGCAGGTGATCGGCAAGTCGGCGACCGGGCGCGACATGTACGGCGTCGTCATCAACCGCCTGCGCACCCGCGAGGAGAAGCGCGACTACCTCGGCTGGCTCGGCGTCCGCGCGCTGATGCTGCGCGAGCCGATCGCCGCGCAGAAGCGGCTCGGCCGGCTCGGCGACCACGTCAAGGTGCCCGTGTTCGTCCAGGGCGGGATCCACGGCAACGAGTACGAGGGCGTGGACTCCGCGATGGCGACGATCGAGAAGTACGCGACGACGCCGTACGGGACCAATCCGGCGATCGACTCGGTCCTCAGCCACACGATCCTCGTCTTCAACCCGATCCAGAACCCGGACGGCCGGATCGCGGGCACGCGCGCCAACGGCAACGGGTTCGACCTCAACCGCGACTACCTCACGCAATCGCAGCCGGAGACGCTCGCGTCGGTCGGCTGGATGAAGAAGTGGCTGGCGCCCGAGATGCTCGACATGCACGGCTACGTCACGCCGACGCTGATCGAGGCGACGACCAAGCCGCACAACCCGAGCATCGAGTACGACAACTGGCTGAAGTGGAACCAGGCACGGATCGATTACAACGAGGCCGCCATGAACGCGATCGGCCAGCAGATCACGCGGCCGATCAACGACTGGTGCCCCGAGGGCGACATGCCGTCACGCGCCGACGGGCTGTGCGACGCCGGTGAGACGCCCGGGCCCGACGTCGCCGAGGGCTGGGACGACTGGGGCCCGTTCTACGGCCCGATGTACCACCAGCACATCGGACTCGACTCGTCCACGGTCGAGATGTGCATGGACAGCGCCGCGAGCGGTCCGGCCGCGTGTGGCGGGCGTGCCGGCGCGCGGATCAACCAGAACACGGTGACGCAGTCGACGCTCGAGTTCGTGGCCGCCCACCGCGCCGCGATGTTCCACGACGAGCTCGTCAACTACATCCGCGGCGACGTCGACGCTCCGCGGCCGGAGTGCTGCCCGGACCCGTTCAAGGCTGAGTTCCACAACTGGATGCTCAACTACCCGAAGGCGTACGTGATCCCGTTCGGTGCCGGGCAGCGCAGCGATGCCGAGGCGAACCGACTCGTCGAGTGGGCGCTGTTCAACGACATCGAGGTCGACCGGATCGACCGGGATTACCGCTATGGCAGCACGACCTTCGAGGAGGGCTCGTACGTCATCTGGATGGCGCAGCCGCGGCGCGGGCTCGCGGACACCGCGCTCAGCATCGGTGTCGACATCTCACGGCGGATCCAGCGCCTGTACGCGCCGCCGGCCGCGTGGAGCCACGGCTACCTGTGGGGCGCCGACACCGTGACGATCCCGGACGGCGCGCGCTTCTCGCCGCGCACGGACGAGGTGTACCGGCCCAACCGCCTGCACGGCGGCGTCGAGTCGGGCCACGGCAACGCCAAGGGCTACGCGCTCGACCTCGACTCGCCGACCGCGGTGCGCACGCTCAACGCCGTGCTCGCCGCCGGCGTGCCGGCCTCGCTCACGCCGGGCATCGCGACCTTCAGCCCGGACGCACGCCGTGCGCTCGACGACGCCGGGCGTGACAGCGGGCTGACGTTCCGGCGGCTGAAGACCGTGCCGCCGGCGGGCGACCCGATCGAGCGCGCGCCGCGGATCGCCGTGCTCACCGGCGCCGTCAACCAGGACGTGTGGTCGCTGCGCCGGCTCGGATTCACCGCCGACCCGGTGTCGCTCACCGGCGCCGCCGATCCGCTCCCGGGCTACGACGTGGTGTTCAACACCGGGAACTACCCGGCGAACACGACGGCGCGGTCGCGGCTGCAGGCGTTCTTCGCGAGCGGCGGCGGGTATGTCGGCGCGCAGTCGGCGGGCGTCAACTTCGTCACGGCCGCCGGCCTCGTGACCGGGCTCACGGCGTCCAACGCCGCCGGGAACGGCCGCAGCGGCATCGTCTACTGGGACAACACGGGCGGCCCGGCCAGCATCGTCACCGGCGCCTACCCGGCGCGCGACACCGCGATCGTCGACCCGCCGACCTGGCTGAGCGCCGTGCCCGCGACGATGACCGTCGACGCGCGGCTGCCGTCGTCGAACTTCTTCGCCGCCGGCCTGTGGCCGAACTCGAACACGACGACCGCACCGGGCGCCGCGATCATCGCCCACGGGACGAACACGGCCGACACTGCGCGGCTGGTCGTGTTCGCCGACAACCCGCTGTACCGCGCCGACCCCGAGCGCGAGTGGCCGATGCTCGGCAGCGCGATCTACTGGGCCGACAAGTAGCCGGCGAGATCTCGCGCCCGCCTCACAGCTCGATCACGCTGACCCCGCGCTGGGCGAACTCGCCCATGGCCGCGAGCTCGGCGCCTGCGTCCTCGAGCCCGATCCTCCGGCCGATCAGCCTCGCGGGCTCGACCGCGCCGGAGGTCACCAGCCGCAGCAGCGCGTCGTAGTGGCCGACCGCCATCCCGTGCACGCCACGCAGCTCGAGCTCGTAGGAGATCACGCGGTCCATCGGCACCGGCGCCGAGCGGGCGTCCGCGAGCATCAGCCCGACCTGGACGTGGCGGCCACGCTTGCGCAGGCAGCGGACCGAGTTCGCGCACGTGGCGGCGCTGCCGAGGGCGTCGAACGAGACGTGGGCGCCGCCGCCGGTGCGGCCGACGATCGCATCGACCGGGTCGCGCGCGTTGAGCGTGTGCGCGGCGCCGAGCGCGCGGGCGAGCTCGAGCTTGGCGTCGTCGACATCGACCGCGATCACCTGCGCGCCGAGCGCGGTGGCGATCATCAGCACCGACAGCCCGACGCCGCCGCACCCGTGCACGGCGACCCAGTCGCCGGCGCCGACGCGGCCGTGCTCGGTGACCGCCGCGAACGCCGTCATGAATCGGCAGCCCAGACTCGCCGCCTCGACGAAGCCGATCGACTCCGGGAGCCGCACGAGGTTGAGGTCGGCGCGCGGGATCGCGACGAGCTCGGCGAACGAGCCCCACGCGGTGAAGCCGGGCTGGAAGTCGCGGTCGCAGAGCTGCGTGTGGCCGTGCCGGCACGGCTCGCAGACGCCGCAGCCGCAGCAGAACGGGACGGTGACGCGGTCGCCGGCGGCGAAGCCGCGGACCGCTGGCCCGACCGCCGCCACCTCACCGGCGAGTTCGTGTCCCGGCACGTGGGGAAGGACGATCGCCGGGTCGTGGCCCGTCCATGCGTGCCAATCGCTGCGGCAGACGCCGGTCGCGCGAACCGCGATCACGACGCCATCGGCGGGCGGCTCGGGGTCGGGGACGGTCTCGACCTGTAGCGGTTCTGAGAACGCGCGCATTAGTCCGGCCTTCATCGCGTCAGAGTGACATGGCTCACAGTCGCTTGTGAAACCGGGTGGCGCCTGCCGAATATCAATTGATAGTGATCCGTCCGTCCCTCATCCTCGACCGCATGCGCGGCGTCACGGTCGCCGCTCGTGCCCGCCTGCGCGGGCGCCTGCTCGCGGTCATGCAGACGGCCGCCGCGGCCGTCGTCGCCTGGGAGCTCGCGGTCCTGCTGCTGCCGGACCCGCGCCCGGCGTTCGCGTCGATCGCTGCGGTGATCGCAGTCGGCGCCACCAACGGCGAGCGTGTCGGCCGCGCCTTCCAGCTCGTCACCGGCGTCGTGATCGGCATCACGGTCGCCTCGCTGATGCTCGAGCTCCTCGGCACCGGTGCCTGGCAGATGGGCGTCCTGGTGATCCTCGCCATGGGCTCCGCGATCGCCCTCGGCCTGCCCGAGCTGGTCGTCGTCGAGGCGGGCGTGTCGGCGATCCTGATCGTCGCCCTCGACCCGGGCGCGGCGGCCGGCTTCTCGCCGAACCGCATCCTCGAGGGCATCATCGGCGGCGCCACTGCGCTCGCCGTCAGCGCCACCTTCTTCCCGCCCGATCCGGCGCTCGCCCCCGGGCGCGCCGCGCAGGCGATGTTCGTCGAGCTCGGCCGTGCGCTGGAGCGCATCGCCGGCGCGCTCGAGTCGCGCGACGCCGGCGCCGCCGAGCGCGCGCTGCTCGACACCCGCGGGATCGACCCGCTGGTCCGCTCCGTCGAGGCCGAGCTTGTGACCGGCCGCGAGACCGCGCGTTATGCGCCGGGCCCGCGCTCGTCGCGCGCGCTGCTCGACCGCTACGAGCGCAGCATCCCGCAGATCGACTACGCCGTCCGCAACACGCGCGTGCTCGCGCGCAACGTCGTCGCGCTCGTGCGTGACGGCGAGGACGTCCCCGAGAACCTGCACGGCGCCGTGCGCGACCTGTCGAACGCGGTCTGGGAGCTCGCCGCTTCCTACGACGCGCCGTCGCACGCCGAGCCCGGCCGCCGGCTGGCCGTCCGCGCCGCCAACGAGGCCGCTGCGGCCTCGATCGAGCGGCCCGACGTCGTGCTCGTCGGCGGGCAGGTCCGCTCCGTCGCGGTCGACCTCGTGCGCGCCGCCGACCTCGTCGCCGCGAACGCCGACGAGCCCAGCGAGCGCCCCACCGAAGAGCTGCTCGTCGCCCCCGCCGCCGCGTAACGCCGTACGCGGGGTTGTCAGCGACCCCGGTTGCGGGCAGACTCCGCCACGTGGGGGACGAGGTTGCGGCCAGGGTCTTCACCGGAGAGGACCGCAAGCAATATCGCGAGAAGGTCAAGCGCTGCCTTGACGTGTTCGCGCGCATGCTCGCCGAGGCGCGGTTCGACGCCGACCGGCGCTCGATCGGCCTCGAGATCGAGCTCAACCTGACCGAGGAGACCGGCGACCCGGCGCTTGCCAACGCGCACGTGCTGGAGATGATCGCCGACCCCGCCTGGCAGACCGAGCTGGCGCAGTTCAACATCGAGATCAACATCCCGCCGCGCCAGCTCGAGGGCAGCGTGCTGTCCGACCTCGAGGCCGAGGTGCGCGCCGCCCTCAACCATGCCGAGGAGGGCGCGCAGAAGGCGCACGCCCGGCTGCTGATGGTGGGGATCCTGCCGACGCTCGACGAGGGCACGCTCGACGGCTCGGTGCTCAGCGCCAACCCGCGCTACAAGCTGCTCAACGAGCAGATCTTCGCCGCGCGCGGGGAGGACCTGCATCTCGCCATCGACGGCGTCGAGCGGCTGTCGGTGTACGCGGACACGATCGCCCCCGAGGCGGCGTGCACGAGCATCCAGCTGCACCAGCTCGTCGATCCCGGCGCGTTCGCGCGGCACTGGAACGCCGCCCAGTGCATCGCCGGCATCCAGCTCGCGGTCGGCGCGAACTCGCCGTTCTTCTTCGGCCGCGAGCTCTGGCGCGAGACGCGGATCGCACTGTTCGAGCAGGCGACGGACACGCGCTCGGAGGAGCTCAAGGCGCAGGGAGTGCGCCCGCGGGTCTGGTTCGGCGAGCGCTGGATCACTTCGATCTTCGACCTGTTCGAGGAGAACGTCCGCTACTTCCCGTCGCTGCTGCCGGTGGTCGAGGACGAGGACCCGGTCGAGGTGCTCGAGCGCGGCGACACCCCGCGGCTGCAGGAGCTGCGCCTCCACAACGGCACGATCTACCGCTGGAACCGGCCGATCTACGACGTCGTGCGGGGCCGGCCCCACCTGCGGGTGGAGAACCGCGTGCTGCCCGCCGGACCGACCGTGGTGGACACGCTCGCCAACGCCGCCTTCTACTACGGGCTCGTACGTGTGCTCGCCGACGAGGACCGGCCGCTGTGGACGCAGATGTCGTTCTCGGCCGCCGAGGAGAACTTCCACTCCTGCGCCCGGGACGGGATCGCGGCGCGCGTGTACTGGCCGGGCGTCGGCGAGGTGCCGGCCGCCGAGCTGGTGCTGCGCCGGCTGCTCCCGCTGGCCTACGAAGGGCTCGACCGTTGGGGCGTCGCGGCCGCCGACCGTGACCGGCTGCTGGGCATCATCGAACGCCGGTGCGTCGAGGGCCGCAACGGGGCGTCGTGGCAGGCGGACACGTTCCACCGCTTCTACGAGAACCTCGATCGCGCTGATGCGCTGAGAGCCATGACGTGCGGGTATCGGGAGCACATGCACTCCAACGAGCCCGTCCACACATGGCCCACCGGCTGATCTTCGTCGGGTTTGCCCTGCTGCTCCTCGTCCCCGCGTCGGCGAGCGCGTCGAAGCGGTTCACGGCCTGCGTCGCCGAGAGCAGCGGCTGCCACCACCACTTCGTCAGCGGCGACCTGCCGGTCCTGCAGATCAAGGACCGCAAGCACTCGTACACGCACTACAAGGTCTGCGTGCGCGACCCTGTCCACCGCGAATGCGCGAACCGGACGACCGGGAAGAAGCGGCACTGGCATCGCGGCGCCACGTGGAACATCGGCCAGGTCGGCAAGCACGTCGCGCGGTGGTACGTCAACGGCAACCAGGTCGCGCGCTGGATCTTCTACGTCAAGGTCGAGCCGGAGTAGTCGCACTGCTCGCCGTGCTGGCGGGCTGCGGCGGGGGTGATCAGCCGGCCGGCGGCGGCCTGAAGGTCGAGACCGTCGCCACGGGCCTCGAGATCCCGTGGGAGATCGCGTTCCTGCCGGACGGCCGGGCGCTCGTCACCGAGCGGCCCGGCCGGATCCGCATGCTCGACGCCGGCGGCAAGCTGCGAGCCGAGCCGGTCGCCGAGGTCGACGTCTCCGAGCAGGGCGAGGGCGGGCTGCTAGGGCTGGCGCTCGACCCGCAGTTCGCCGCCAACCACCTCGTCTACCTGTACTTCACGACGCCGACCGCCATGAAGCTCGAGCGCTGGCGGTTCGAAGACGACACGCTCACGCGCGAGAGCGACCTGATCGACGGCACGATCCAGGCCGGGACCGTCCACGACTCCGGCCGGATCGCGTTCGGGCCCGACGACGACCTCTACATCGCCACCGGCGAGGCGGGCCAGCCGGAGCTCGCGCAGGACCCGAACTCGCTCAACGGCAAGTACCTGCGGCTGACGCCCGACCAGTACCACGGCGGTCCCAGCGCGCCGGAGATCGTGTCGCTCGGCCATCGCAACCCCCAGGGCTTCGACTGGCAGCCGGGCACCGGGCATCTGATCTCGACCGAGCACGGCCCGTCCGGCGGCGACGTGCCCGAGGGCTACGACGAGATCAACGACGTCCGCAAGGGCCACAACTACGGCTGGCCTGAGGTCTACGGCACCGACCACGGTGACTTCACCGCGCCGCTGAAGCTGTACGAGGAGGCCATCGCCCCGTCGGGCGCGACGTTCGTCGGGGCCGACTTCTGGTTCGCCACGCTGCGCGGCGAGGCGCTGCACCGGCTGCGCATGGACGGCGATCGCATCGTCGACGACACGAAGTTCCTCGACGGCCGGTACGGACGCCTGCGCACGGTCGTCCAGGACCTCGACAAGAAGCTGTACGTCCTCACCAGCAATCGCGACGGCCGCGGCGACCCCGCAGACAGCGACGACCGCATTCTGCGGTTCAGTCCTCCCGGCTAACCCCGCGACTCGAGTGGGGTACGCCATGATGTGCCTCGGTTCATGTCCCGTGACCTGACCAGCGAACCTGCCGTCGGCATCGACGCGCTCGAGACGTTCGTCGACCTGCTCGGGCAGATGGAGGCCGACGGCTCGACCGACGACTTCTACAGCCGCCTGTGCGAGGCGATCTGCCGCGTCGCCTCGATGGACCGCGCCGTGATCTTCCGCTACGACGACGCCCGGCGCCGCGTGCGCGCGGCCGGTGCGTTCGGAATCGAGCTCGATCTGTTCGAGAACGCGCACCTGACCGTCGAGTCGGCCCCGATCGCGCGTCAGGCGCTCGAGGAGGACCGGGTCATCGAGGTCCGCGACGACGACACGCCCGAGGTCCCGGACGAGTACCGCGACCTGCTCCGCGAGGCGACGCTGGTGTGCACGCCGCTGTCGGCGGCCGGTCGCTGGCTCGGCGTGATCCTGTCCGACCGCGGTCCCGGCCACGCGCCGCTGCGTGAGAACGAGCGACAGGCGCTGTGGGCGTTCGGCAAGACCGCCGCACTCGCCACGCTCGCGCGCCTCGCGACCAACAACCAGGCACGGACGCGGCAGCTCCAGGAGCGCATCGACCTCGCACGCGACGTCCACGAGGGCGTGATCCAGCGGCTGTTCGGCGTCCAGCTCGTCTTCTCCAGTCAGGCCGAGCTGTCGCCCGAGGCGCGCGAGCGCATCGCCGCCGAGCTTCAGGCCGCGCTGTTCGATCTGCGGCGCGCGCTGCAGCGGCCATTGGGCCGGGTCGCTCCGGCCACCCGCACGACGGTGCTGGAGGAGGTCGACCGGCTGCGCCGCGAGCACCGCGACCTCGCGATCCGGCTCACGCCGGGCTCCGAGCGCGTCGAGGTGCCTCGTCAGCTCGAGCCGCTCGCGCAGTCGGTGCTCGCCGAGGCGGTGCGCAACGCGCACAAGCACGCGCGCCCGTCGCGCGTGGAGGTCTCGCTCGGCATGACCGACGACACGCTGACGCTCGAGGTCGCCAACGACGGCGTGTCCGGCCGCCCGAAGCAGACCGGCATGGGCCTGCGGCTCGCCGCGCTCGAGGCGCTGCAGGTCGGCGGCATCGTCGAGTTCGGCGAGCGCGAGCCGGGCACCTGGCGCGTACGAATGGCGGTGCCCGTTGACCGCCCCTGACGTCAACCCCGGCCGCCTCGCCACCGGCGGGTCGACCGATCGCAAGCTGCGCGTGCTGATCGTCGACGACCACGAGGTCGTGCACTGGGGCTTCCGGCTGATGCTCGGCGAGCAGCCGTGGGTCGAGCGCTGCGTGAGCGCACGCAACGCCGCCGAGGCGATCACGCTGACGCAGCGCTACGAGCCGCATGTCGCCTTGGTGGATCTGTTCGTCGGTCAGGAGTCGGGCGCGGAGATCTGCGAGCGGCTGCGCGCGATCTCGCCGCAGACCAACGTGCTGATGATCTCCGGCGCCGGCCGGATCTCGCCGAACGCGGCGCGCGCCGCCGGCGCCGCCGGGTTCATCTCCAAGGACTGGCCGGCAGCCGACATCGCCGGCGCCGTCCGGATGGTCGGGCTCGGCATGACCGTGTTCCGGCCCCACGAGGCTCCTGCCGGACCGCCGCTGTCAGAGCGCGAGCGGGAGGTGCTCGAGGCGATCGCCTCCGGCGCCACCAACCGCGAGATCGCCGCCGAGCTGTTCCTGTCGCCGCACACGGTCAAGGAGCACACCAGCACGCTGTACCGGAAGCTGGGTGTTCGGAACCGGGCGGAGGCCGTGCAGAAGGCCCAGCGGCTCGGTCTGATCTCGTAGCGCGAGCGGACGTCACCTGCGCTCGGTAGGGCGGCGAGGGAGCATTTCGTAGCAATCTCTGCGAGCCGCCTCGGGATTGCTGCGAAACGCTTGCTATAGGGGAGTTTCGTAGCGCGCGGGAGTCGCGTTCGCGCGATTGCTACGAAATGCTCCCTCCGCCACTCGATGCCGCAATTGAAGTTCGTGACGGTCAGCACAACCGGCTGATATCGGCAGCAGGCGGGGGGAAGCGCACCCCCCGGCTGGGGGGTTTGTCGTGCAAGCGCTGTGACCCCTAGTACCCGCCGGACAAGGTGTTGGTGTGACCTTGATCACCGACCCCGCTGCCCCGGTCGCGCTTTTCCCCGGCCAGGGCAGCCAGACACCTGAGATGCGGGACCTCGTTGCCGAGCGCGCCCCTGACCTGCTCGAGCGCTGCGTCGCGCTCGTGGGTGAGGATCCGTTCCCGCGCGCCAGCGACTCCACCCGCTTCGCCCAGCCCGCCATCTTCTGCGCCAGCCTCGCCGGCTGGGACGCGCTCGACCTCGACGCCGTGGCCGGCGCCGGCCACTCGCTCGGCGAGCTGGCCGCGCTTGCCGCCGCCGGCGTGATCGAGCGCGATGACGCCCTGCGCCTGGTCGTGCTGCGCGGCAAGCTGATGGCCGATGCCGACCAGGTCGGCACGATGCTCGCGCTGATCGGCGCGACCGAGGACGAGACCCGGGCGATCGCCGAGGCCGCCGAGGTGACCGTCGCGAACGACAACGCTCCCGGCCAGGTCATCCTCTCGGGCCCGCGCGACAAGCTCGCGGAGGCCGAGGAGGCCGCCCGTGAGTACGGCCGCCGCGTGCTCCCGCTCGACGTCGCCGGCGCGTTCCACTCGCCGAGCATGGAACCGGCCGTCGCACCGTTCCGCGCCGCGCTCGACGAGACCGAGCTGCACGAGGGCGCGTTCACGGTCTTCTCCTCGGCGACCACGGAGCCGTTCACGGACGTCCGTGCCGAGTTGACCGACGTTTTGACCCGCCCCGTGCGCTGGCGCGAGACCGTGCTGGCCATGCATGCGGCAGGCGGGCGCCGCTTCGTCGAGGTCGGGCCGCGTAAGGTGCTCGCCCGCCTGGGCAAGCGCATCTTGCCCGACTGCAAGGTGGAGACCCCGGCGGAGGAGCTGGCCCATGCGTAGCGCTTCGCTCCCGCCCGAGCTCGCCACGATCGCCCGTGAGGCGACGCGCAACGGCAACATGCGCGCGCCCGCGCGCACGGCCCGGATCCTCGGGCTCGGCCACCACGTGCCGCCGGAGGTCGTGCCCAACGGCCCGATCGCCGAGCGCATCGGCGTCGATGACGCCTGGATCGTCAAGCGCACCGGCATCAAATCGCGCCGCCGCGCGCTGCCGGACGAGCGCCTGACCGACTACGCGACGTTCGCCGGCCGCCGCGCGCTGACCGACGCCGGCGTTGACCCGCTCGACGTCGACCTCGTGCTCGTCGCGACGATGACGCCGGACGAGATCACCCCGAACGCCGCGCCGGTCGTGGCGAACGCGCTCGGCGCCGAGCACGCCGGCGCGGTCGACATCGGCGCCGCCTGCACGGGCTGGCTTGCCGCGCTGCGCCTGGCCGCCGGCCAGGTGGAGACCGGCCGCGCCGACCGCGTGCTGGTGATCGGCGCAGAGCTGCTGACGCGCATCACCGACTTCGACGACCCGAAGACGGCGATGCTGTTCGGCGACGGCGCGGGCGCCGTGCTCGTCGGCTGTGAAGGCGAGGGCGACATCGGCCCGATCGTCATGGCCGCCGACGGCGGCCTGGCCGACCGCATCACCGCCAGCCACGACAAGCGCGTGCTGGAGATGGACGGCCACTCGACCTACCAGGTCGCCGTCAAGCGCCTCAGCGAGGCCACCGTCGCCGCCGTCGCGCGCGCCGGCCTCGAACTCGACGACATCGACCTGTTCGTCTATCACCAGGCCAACGGCCGCATCATCAAGGCCGTCGGGGACCGGCTCGACCTCGAGCCCGCGCGCGTCGCCGACTACGTCGCGCACATGGCGAACACGTCCGCCGCGTCGATCCCGCTCACGCTCTCGCTGCTGCGCGAGGACGGGCGCCTGCGGATCGGACAGAAGGTGGTGCTCGCCGCCATCGGCGCGGGGTTCACCTGGGGCGCCGGCGTCATCGAATGGGGGATTGCCTAAGTGGCGCGTCCCGATAACGCCACCGCACTCGTGACCGGCGCCTCGAAGGGCATCGGCGCCGCGATCGCCAAGGCGCTCGCCGCCGACGGCTGGTACGTCGCCGTCAACTACCGCTCGGACGAGGACGGCGCCAACGCGACCGTGAAGGCGATCGAGGAGGCCGGCGGCAAGGCTGTCGCGCTCCACGCCGACGTCACCAACGGCGCGCCCGATGAGCTGTTCAAGCAGGCCGAGGAGAAGCTCGGGCCGGTGCTCGCGCTCGTCAACAACGCGGGCGTCACCGCCGACGGGCTCGCGATCCAGATGGACGACGAGTCCTGGGATCGCGTGATCGGCACCAACCTCACCGCCGCTTTCCGCCTCACCCGCCGTGCGATGCGACCGATGATCAAGGCCCGTTACGGGCGGATCGTCAACGTCGCGTCGGTGGTCGGGCCGCGGGCGAACGCCGGCCAGTCGAACTACGCGGCCGCCAAGGCCGGACTGATCGGCATGACCAAGACCGTTGCCGCGGAGGTCGCGCGGCGCGGTGTGACCGTCAACGCGGTCGCACCTGGATTCATCGAGACAGAGATGACCAAGGACATTCCCGACGCCGTCATCGAAGCGATCCCGGCCCGGCGGGTCGGCGCGCCGGAGGACGTGGCCGCCGCCGTGCGGTTCCTCGCCTCCGACGACGCCGCCTACGTGACCGGTACGACGCTGTTCGTCGACGGCGGAATGTCCGCGTAAAAGGAGAAACCAAGAAACCATGGCTGCCACTATTACTCCCGAAGCCGTTGAAAAGACCGTCACCGAGGCGCTGCCGCAGTTCGGCGTGGACGAGTCGCAGATCACGCGCGACGCCACGTTCGAGGAGCTCGACGTCGATTCGCTCGACCTCGCGGAGCTCTCGCAGATCATCGAGGACGAGTACGGCGTCCAGCTCAAGGGCGACGACGTCGGCAAGATCAAGACCGTCGGCGACGCGATCGACCTGGTGGTGAGCCGCGCAGGATGAATCGCGAGATCGTCATCACCGGTGTCGGCGCCGTGACCCCGCTCGGGGTCGGCGCCCGCACGCTCTATGAACGCTGGCGGGCCGGCGCCTCCGGCATCCAGGATGGCGTCGGTGCCGCGACCGAGTTCGACCCGACCGACTACCTGACCGTCAAGGAGGCACGCCGCGCGGACCGCTTCTCGCAGTTCGCGATGGTCGCCTCGGACGAGGCGCTCGCCGAGGCCGGCTTCAAGGACGAGCTTCCGTACGACGCCGACCGTGTCGCCACGCTGATCGGCACGGGCATCGGCGGGATCGGGACGCTCGAGGCCAACCACAAGAAGCTGCTCGAGAGCGGCCCCAAGGCCGTCTCGCCGCTGTCGATCCCGCTGCTGATGGGCAACTCCGCTTCGGCCGCCGTGTCGATGCGGCACAAGCTGCGCGGCCAGTCGTTCGCCACGCTGTCCGCCTGCGCGGCGGGCGCGCACGCGATCGGCACCGCTGCCCGGATGATCCAGATGGGCGACGCCGACGCGGTCGTGACCGGCGGCTCGGAAGCCGCGCTCACGCCGCTCGCGACCGCCGCCTTCGGCGCGCTCGACGCGCTCAGCGACATCGGCATCTCGCGCCCGTTCGACGCCCAGCGCGACGGGTTCGTGATGGGCGAGGGCGCTGCGGTCCTCGTGCTCGAGGACGGCGATCGCGCCCGCGCGCGCGGCGCGACGATCCTCGCCCGGCTCGCGGGCTACGGCGCGTCCTCGGACGCCTACCACCTCACCGCCCCCGATAAGGCGGGCCTGGGTGCGGCGGCGGCGATGAAGCACGCGCTCGAGGACGCGGGCTACGGCCCGCAGGACGTCGTGTACGTCAACGCCCACGGCACGTCGACGCCCCTGAACGACCGGGCGGAGACGATCGCCATCAAGGAGGTGCTGGGGCAGGATGTCCCGGTCTCCTCGTTGAAGTCGGCGATCGGCCATCTGCTCGGCGCCGCCGGTGCCGTAGAGGCGGTCGCCACGATCCTGGCGATGCGCGACCGCGTCGCACCGCCGACCCTGAATTACGAGACCCCCGATGAGGGTCTCGACCTCGACTATGTCCCGAACGAGGCCCGCACCCTGGACATCAACGGCAAGCCTGCCGTCGCCCTGTCCAACGCGTTCGGCTTCGGCGGGCACAACGCCGTCCTGTGCCTGGAGGTTGCATGACCGTCGAGATGATCCGGCAGGAAGAGGAGCTGCGGCTCTCACCGGTGGAGCGCCTCGAAGCGCTCTGCGACCGCGGCTCGCTCACGCTGCTGCGCTCGGACGTTCGCTCGCGCCGCATGGGCGAGAAGGCCCGCCCCGGGGACGGCGTGATCGCCGGCGCCGGCCGCGTCGACGGCCGCCCGGTGTTCTGCTACGCGCAGGATCCGTCCTACCTGGGCGGCTCGCTGGGCGAGCAGCACGCCGACTCGATCGTGAAGGTCCTACGGCTCGCCGGCCGTGCCGGCGCGCCGGTCGTGGGCTTCATCGAGTCCGGTGGCGCGCGCATGCAGGAGGGCACCGCCGCACTGGCCGGCTACGCCCGGATCTTCCGTGAGCACGTCGCGCTGAGCGGCAAGATCCCGCAGATCTCGGTGATCTGCGGCGCGTCGGCCGGTGGTGGCTCCTACTCGCCCGCGCTGACCGACTTCGTGATCATGACCGAGCGGGCGAACATGTTCCTCACCGGCCCCGCGGTCGTCCGCGAGGTCATGGGCGAGGACGTCAGCGCCGACGAGCTCGGTGGCTACAAGGTGCACGAGCGCAACGGCGTCGCGCACTTCGTCGCCGCCGGTGACGCGGATGCCGCGCTGCTCGCCCGCGACCTGCTCGACCACCTGCCCGCCAACAGCAACGAGCGCGCGCCGCAGTGGCGTGCGGTCGGCCCGGTCGGCTACGACGCGGGCGAGCCGGTGCCGGAGGACGAGCGGCGCGTCTACGACGTGCGCGACGTCATCCGCGGCGTGGTCGACGGCGGCCGCCTGCTCGAGTGGGGCACCAAGTGGGCGAAGAACATCGTCTGCGGCTTTGCGCGCATGGACGGCCGCCCGGTCGGCGTGATCGCCAACCAGCCGAAGTACCTGGGCGGCGTGCTCGACTCCGAGTCCGCCTCCAAGGGCGCGCGCTTCGTGCGCACGTGCAACGCGTTCGGGCTGCCGCTCGTCGTGCTCGTCGACACCCCGGGCTTCATGCCGGGCACGCGCCAGGAGAAGTCGGGCGTGATCCGCCACGGCGCCAAGCTCGTGCACGCGTTCGCCGAGGCGAGCGTGCCGAAGGTCACGGTCGTGCTGCGCAAGGCGTTCGGCGGCGCGTTCATCGCGATGAACGCGCGCGACCTCGGCGCCGACTACACGTTCGCGTGGCCGCAGGCCCAGCTCGGCGTCATGGGCGCCAAGCAGGCGGTGACGATCGTCAACCGCCGCGACATCGCGGCCGCCGACGATCCGGCCGCCGCGCGCGACGAGTACGCGGCCGAGTACGCCGACGAGCACCTCAGCGCGGCCACCGCCGCCGCCGAGGGGTACATCGACGAGGTCATCCTCCCCGGCGACACCCGCCGGCGGCTGACCGAGGCGCTGTCGACGCTCGACGCGATCGCGCACCCGGCCCAGGGCGTCAGGAACATTCCTCTATGACGCCGGCGATCACCGACACGATCAGCTGGTGGGCGCCGTTCGAGGCGCTCGAGGTCGGCCAGGAGTTCACGACCCGCGGCCGGACCGTCACCGAGGCCGACGTCGTCGGCTTCGCCCAGCTCACCGGCGACTGGCATCCGCAGCACGCGGACGCGCAGTGGGCCGAGACCTCGCCGTTCGGCGAGCGGATCGCCCACGGCATGCTGGTCGTCTCGCTCGCGTCCGGGCTCGTCCCGTTCGATCCCGGCCGTGTGGTCGCGCTGCGCTCAGTCTCCCAGGCCACGTTCAAGCGCCCGGTGCGGTTCGGCGACACCCTCCACGTCGAGGGCCGGATCGCCGAGCTGACGCCCGGGTCGGAGGACGCCGGCCTGGTGACGTTCGGGTGGAGCGTCGTCAACCAGGACGAACGCTGTGTCTGTCGCGCGCGCGTGGACGTGCTGTGGCGCCGCGACATCGCCGAGCTCGAGACCGAGTCGGCGGTCAACGGCGAGTTCGTCCCGATTCCTCTATGACCTGCCAACCCCACCGTGAGGTGGTGTGAATGAGCATGCTCGAAGGCAAGAAGCTTCTGATCACGGGCGTTGTGAACCGTGAGTCGATCGCGTACGAGGTCGCGCGCCAGGCCCAGGAGGCCGGCGCCGAGGTGGTGCTCACCTCGTTCGGCCGCGTCAAGCGGATGACCGAGCGGTCGGCGGCCAAGTTGCCGCAGCCGTCTGACGTCCTCGAACTCGACGTCAACAACGCCGAGGACATCGAAGCCGTGGCCCAGGACCTGCGCGAGCGCTGGGGACGCCTCGACGGCATCCTGCACGCGATCGCGTATGCGCCCGAGGACGCACTCGGCGGCAATTTCCTCAACACCCCGCCGGAGAGCGCCGAGACGGCGTTCCGTACGAGCGCGTACTCGCTGAAGGCGCTCGCCGCCGGGCTCGCCGATTTGTACCCCGAGGAGGGGGCAAGCGTCGTCGGGCTCGACTTCGACGCCTCGGTGGCGTGGCCCGTGTACGACTGGATGGGCGTGGCGAAGGCCGCGCTCGAGGCGACGTCGCGTTACCTGGCCCGCGACCTCGGACCGCGCGGCGTGCGCGTGAACCTCGTCTCCGCCGGCCCGCTGGGGACGCTGGCGGCTCGCGGCATCCCGGGCTTCGGCGATCTCGCCACCGCCTGGAAGAGCCAGGCGCCGCTGGGCTGGGACACCGACGATCCGGGTCCCGTCGCGGGCGCGATCCTGTTCCTGTTGAGCGATCTGGCGCGCGCCGTCACCGGGGAGATCCTGCATGTTGACGGCGGTTTCCACGCGATGGGAACCGCCCTGGCGCCGGTGGCCGAGGAGGCCGTTGCATGAAGCCGCCCGTGTTCCTGACCGGCGCGACCGGATTCCTGGGGATGGAGGTGCTCGCCCGTCTGCTCGAGGCCGGTGACCGCGAGGTCATCACGCTCGTGCGCGCGCGCGACAACACCGCCGCCCAGGAGCGACTCGACGACGTGCTCGCCAAGCTGTGGCGCGATCCGTCGCCGTACCGCGACCGGGTCCGCGCCGTCGCGGGCGACGTCACCAGCCCGGGGCTCGGCATCGCCAACGGCGAGCGCACGAGCTTGGCCGAGGACGTCGGCGCGATCCTCCACTGCGCAGCGTCGATCTCGTTCGACCTGCCGCTCGACGAGGCGCGCGCCATCAACGTCGAAGGCACGCGCGAGGTGATCGGCTTCGCGCGCGAGTGCAAGGCGCTCGGTCGCCTCGACCGCTTCGTGCACGTCTCCACCGCGTACGTGTCCGGCAAGTTCGAGGGCACGTTCCGCGAGCGCCAGCTCGACGCCGGCCAGGAGTTCCGCAACACCTACGAGCAGACCAAGTGGGAGGCCGAGCACATCGTCGGCGCGGCCACCGACCTGCAGCCGGCGATCGCCCGCCCGAGCATCGTCATGGGCGAGTCGGACTCCGGCTGGACCCCGGCGTTCAACGTCTTGTACTGGCCGCTGCGTGCGTTCTCGCGCGGGCTGTTCGACGAGATCCCGGCACTGCCGTCGGCCCACGTGGACATCGTGCCCGTCGACTACGTCGCCGACGGGCTCGTGCGGCTCCTCGACGTGCCCGACCAGGGCGTCTTCAACCTCGTCGCCGGCCGCGACGCCTCGTTCGCCAACGAGGTCGTGGAGCTCGCGTGCGACCGCTTCGACCGCCCGCGGCCCGAGGTCGTGCCCGAAGGCGGCCCGGACGACGACGAGCACGGCGCGGTCTACCTGCCGTACTTCGACATGGACGTCGTGTTCGACGACTCGCGCACCCGGGCGGCCCTGCCGGGCCTGGAGCGAGCGCCGCGGCTGCCCGAGTTCTTCGGGACGCTGATGGACTACGCGGAGGAGACCCGCTGGGGCAAGCGGTCGATGACCCGCGAGGAAGCTCGCGAGCGCGTGGGTCGCGAGCCCGCAGCGGCCTGAACCTCTTAACTGCGGGCTGGGTAGGGCGGCGAGGGAATTGGCCGGTTTGGCGGTTCCTGGCGCCTTGTGCACCGTATAGGTGCTTAAAGCGCCAGAGAGTCCTGCGCGGGGGCCGATCCCGCCGCCCTCAATGCCGCAGTTCTCGAACCCTCGCGGCAACCAGCACCGGCGCCTCCTCGGGCAGGAAGTGCCCGGCGCCGTCGACGAGCTCGACATCGCCCGGGAAGCCCGTGGCGAGGTAGTGGCCGAGCGGCTCGCGGCGGCCGAGGAGCAGCCGTGCCGGGACCGTGAGCCGGCCGTGGTGGCCGCTGAGCTCGCGCGTCAGGAAGTGCCCGTACAGGCGCCGGGTGGCGCGCGGCGAGACGGTCGCGAGATACGTGTCGAGCTCGTCGGCGGTCCAGCCGACGCCGTCGCGGCGCGCGCCGTCCAGGATCGCGCGCGGCAGTCGCCCGGGGTAGACGGCGAGCGGCAGCATGTACGCGAGCCGGTACGCGTTGCGGGCGGCGAGGCGGCGTGGCACCCACGGGTGTCCGATTCCCAGCGCGAGCAGGCTCGAGAAGCGCTCGGGCGCTGCCAGCGCGGCGAGGATTGCCGCCCAGCCGCCCCAGTCGTGTCCGACGAGCTGCACGCGTTCCAAGCCGAGCGCGTCGAGGAGCGCGAGCGCGTCGTCCGCGACGCACTGCTTGCGGAAGTCGCCGTCGGCCGGCCAACCCGACCAGCCGAAGCCGCGCATGTCCGGGCACAGGACGCGGTACTCGCCGCCGAGCGCGGCGATCACGGCCCGCCAGCACCACCAGTGCTGCGGCCAGCCGTGCAGTGCGAGGAGCGGCGGCGCGTCCGCCGGACCGGACGCCGCGAGGTGCACGCGGACGCCCGTCGCCAGGTCGTGGAAGCTGTGCTCGGTGTCCGCGAGCTCGGGCATGGACGGCGGCATGCGGGCGTGCAGCGTAGCTGCGCTATCCTCAGATGCCGACCTCGCGCCGGAGCGGGGTTTTTCCTTGCCCGGCGCCAGTAGATCACGAACTCGGAGCGCGCCGCATCATGGCCCGTGGAGACGTCCGGATCGCCGTCACCCTCGCGTGCGAGGAGTGCAAGCGCCGGAACTATCAGACCAACAAGTCCAAGCGGAACAACCCCGACCGCATCACCCTGCGCAAGTACTGCAAGTGGTGTCGGCGTCACACGGGGCACCGCGAGACACGCTAGGCAACCGCTTTGGCCCGCGACCGACAGCGCGCGAAGCAGCGCCGGCGTCGCCAGTCGGGCGGCACCGGGCCTGCCCGGACGCGTCCGCGCGAGACTCCGATCGAGGAGCCCACGGACACCGTCTTCCCGACCCGGGGTGCCGTCGGGCCGGTCGACGACGATGTCGACGTCGACGAGACGATCGACCTCGTCGAGGCGGAGGAGGAAGCTGTCGAAGTCGCCCCGGATCAGCTCGATCCGGCGGTCACCGAGGAGCGCGACGAGGAGCGCCATCCGCGCCGCTCGCGAGGTCGGATTTTCACCTTCCTGGGCCACGTCGTCGACGAGCTCCGCCGCGTCATATGGCCGGACCGTCGTCACGTCGCACAGGGCACCGCCGTCGTCCTCGGATTCGTCGTCATCGCCGGTAGCTATCTGGGCCTGATGGACGCAATCTGGAAACCGCTTATCGAGGCAATCCTGTAACTGAATGTTCCGCTGGTACGTAATCAACACCTATTCCGGGCACGAGAACAAGGTCAAGCAGAACCTTGAGCACCGCGTGTCCTCGCTGAATCAGCAGCGCTCGGTGCGCCGCGTCGTCGTCCCGACCGAGACCGTCCAGGAGATGAAGGACAACCAGAAGGTCACGGTCGAGAAGCGCACCATGCCCGGCTACGTGCTCGTGAACATGGACCTCAATGAGGATTCGTGGGCCGTCGTCAAGGGCACGCCAGGCGTGACCGGCTTCGTCGGCGCGTCCAACGAGCCGATCCCGCTGACGCAGACCGAGGTCGACCGGCTCATGCACCGCGAGTCGCCGATCCGGGCGCCCAGCCGCGCCCAGTTCTCGATCGGCGAGTCTGTCAAGGTCATCTCCGGCCCGCTGTCGGACTTCTCAGGCGAGATCTCCGAGATCAACGAGGACGCGAGCAAGCTCAAGGTCCTGGTATCCATCTTCGGGCGCGAGACGCCTGTGGAGGTCGGGTACGACCAAGTGAAGAAGATATGAGTAACGTCGCCGAAGGCGAGTCCGACGAAGGAGGATCTCGCCTGCCAGGCGAAAGCGATCTCAGATGAAGAAAGTTCTTACAACCATCAAGCTGCAGGCCCCAGGCGGCCAGGCTTCGCCGGCGCCGCCGGTAGGCCCGGCGCTCGGCCAGCACGGCATCAACATCATGGAGTTCGTCAAGGCGTTCAACGCCCAGACGGCGAACGACATGGGCACCACGATCCCCGTGGAGATCACGGTCTTCGAGGACCGCTCCTTCACGTTCATCACCAAGACGCCGCCGGCCGCGGTTCTGATCCGCCAGGCCATCGGCATCGAGAAGGGATCGGGCGAGCCCAACCGCAACAAGGTCGGAACGATCTCCAAGGACCAGGTCCGGCAGATCGCCGAGAAGAAGCTGCCCGACCTCAACGCTCACGACGTCGATCAGGCGGCCAAGATCATCGAGGGCACCGCGCGCTCGATGGGTGTGGAGGTGGTGGCGTAGTGGCCAGGCACGGTCGCGCGTTCATCGAGTCGCGCGCCAAGGTCGATCGCGAGCATGAGTACTCCCCGCAGGAGGCGGTCCGCCTCGTCAAGGAGACCAAGCGCGCGAAGTTCGACGAGTCGGTCGAGGTCCACATCCGGACCGGTCTCAACGTGCGTCACGCCGACGAGCAACTGCGCGGGACGATCGCGCTCCCGCACGGCCTCGGCAAGGACGTGAAGATCGCCGTCTTCGCCAAGGGCGACAAGGCGCGCGAGGCCGAGGAGGCCGGCGCCGACTTCGTGGGCGCCGAGGACCTCGCCGAGCGCATCCAGAACGAGGGCTTCACCGACTTCGACGTCGCGATCGCGACGCCGGACATGATGCCGGTGGTCGGCCGCCTGGGCCGCATCCTCGGCCCGCAGGGCAAGATGCCGAACCCCAAGGTCGGCACCGTCACGATGGACGTCCGCAAGGCCGTGGAGGAATCCAAGGCCGGCAAGGTCGAGTACCGCACCGACCGCACCGCGATCGTCCACATGACCGTGGGCAAGACCTCGTTCCCGGACGATCACCTGCTGGCCAACTACCAGGCGATCATCGAGGAGCTGATCCGCGCCAAGCCGTCCGCGGCGAAGGGCCGGTATCTGCGCTCCGTCGTGATGGCCTCGACGATGGGGCCCGGCATCAAGATCGACCCGTCGCGTACCCGTGACCTAGTTGAAGCGGAGGCTGTCACCGCCTGAGGGCTGACAGCTCCCGTTTCTCCACAGACCTCCGGCGACCATAAGTCCGGGACAGGAGGAACCGCTTGAACCGAGACCAGAAAGCCGCGGTCATCGATGAGGTGGCCGCACAGATCTCCGAGTCGGAGGCCGTCTTCGCGGTGGACTACCGTGGCATCTCCGTGCCGCAGGCCGCCGAGCTGCGCACGAAGCTGCGCGACGCCGACGCCTCCTTCCGGGTCGTCAAGAACACCCTGACCGAGCGGGCCGCCGACAAGGCCGGCGCCGACGGGCTCAAGGAGCTGCTCGAAGGACCGACGGCGATGACGTTCGTGCGCGGCGATGCCGCGGCGGCCGCCAAGGCGCTGGCGGACTTCCGGCGGGCGAGCGGCGGGACGCTGCTCGAGTTCAAGGGCGGCTGGATGAACGGCGCGCCGCTCGGCGCCCCGGAGATCGAAGCCATCGCCAAGCTGCCGTCGCGCGAGGTCCTCTACGGGCGTCTCGTCGGCATGGTCGCCTCGCCGCTCACCGGCCTGGTGACGAGCCTGGGCGGGCTCGTCGGAGGCCTCGCCCGCCAGCTGCAGCAGATCGCCGACCAGGGGCTGGTCAGCGGGGAGGCGCCTGCCGCGCCTGCCGAAGCCGCGCCAGAGCCGGCCGCTGAGGCTGCGCCCGAGCCCGAACCAGAGTCCGCGCCGGAGGAAGCTCCGGCCGAAGAAACTTCCACTGACACCCAGGAGGACTAGACACCCATGGCAACCAGCACCCAAGACTGGATCGAGGAGCTCAAGTCGATCTCCGTGCTCGAGCTCTCCGAGCGCATCAAGGCGCTCGAGGAGGAGTTCGGCGTGTCGGCGACCGCGGTCGCCGCTGCGGCCCCGGCCGGCGCGGCCGCCGGCGGCGACGACGGCGCCGCGGAAGAGGAGCAGACCGCCTTCGACGTCGTGCTCACGGGCGCCGGCGACAAGAAGATCCAGGTCATCAAGGTCGTCCGCGCAGCCACCGGCCTCGGCCTCAAGGAGGCCAAGGCGCTGGTGGACGAGGCGCCGAAGCCCATCAAGGAGGGCGTCGAGCGCGAAGAGGCCGACAAGCTCAAGGGTGAGCTGGAAGAGGCCGGCGCGTCTGTCGAGGTCAAGTAAGGCGTAACGTCGCCGGAGGCATCCGTCCGGGCCGCACGGCCGAGATCGGCCGCGCGGTCAACGGGCGGTGCCTGGCAGCGGAAACCATTCTCAGGCGCCCGCGTGCTCCACGCGGGCGTCGATCGTTAAAGCCCCGCGCGCGCGAGCGACCGACACGCGGTGGTGGCCGTCGCGGATCGCGTAGCCGTCGCCGACCGGGACGACGGAGATCGGGGGGAGCGGTGTGCCCTGATGCTCGGCGAGCCAGATGCGCTGCCAGCGCGTCCGGGCGATCGGAGCCGGCCGGAAGTCGCCGTCGAACTGCGTGGCGCGGCTCGGCTCGACCGTGCCCGTGATGGCGGCGACAGGGATCTCGACCACCTCGCGGCCCGGAGGATGACGGCGCGCCCGCACGCACCGCTCGTCGATGACGTCAAGCCGGCGCGCGCGCCGCGTCAGCGCCGCACGGCGGCGGCCGCGGGCAGCCCGGTCGAACGCCCGCTCTGCGTCGATCTGGGGAGAGCCGGTGAGGAGCATGCCTCCATACTGCGCCAGAACCGGCCCCCTTACATCGGGCACTCAGGCCGACCTCAGGCGGCTTGGCCCTTACCTGGAGTCGAGCACCCCTTACAGTGGGAGGGGCGTGAGTGATTCGCCGGTGCAGCGTCTCCTGACGGAGAAGATGGAGGACCCCCGCAGCCAGGGCCGCCCGATCTCCGACCGTGCACGCCAGTCCCAGCGCTCGCTCGAGGCGTACCTGCGTGCCGGCCTCCGGCCGCGCTGGATGGAGCGCCTGATCGAGATCGAGCGCGGCACCAAGCGCGAGCTACGGCGGCTGGAGACCGCCTACGCGGCGCTCCGCGAGGAGTGCGGCGAGGACGCAGGGATGTTCGCGCACCGCTGGGAGGCGACCGCACGCGCGTGGAGGTTCGAGGACCTCAACGAGCTCATCCGCACCCACAACGAGTGGTATCCCGTCGAGCGTGACCTCCCGATGGACCTGCGCACGCGCGACTACGTGCTCATCAACGGGCGCTCATATCGCCGCCGCGAGCTCGGCCGTGACTGGGTGCTCGAGCAGTTCCCCGCGCGTTAGGAGCTGTTGCCGGGCGTTAGCGGGCCCGCCCGCCGGGCGCGCGCGCTGGGACCGTGGGCCGCGTGCCCGTCGCCGGCGCGCTCCTGCTCGCCACCGTGGTCTCGGTGCTGCTCCGGACCGGCGACCTGCATGCCGGCTTCTGGATCGACGAGGGGATTGCCGTCGGCATCGCCGAGCACGGCTTCACGGAGATCCCCGGGCTCCTGCGGGAGGACGGGTCACCGCCGCTCTACTACCTGTTGCTCCACGGCTGGCTCGCGCTGACCGGCGACGGCGAGCCCGCGGCGCGCTCCCTGTCGCTGCTCTTCGCCGCCGTGCTGGTGCCGGTGTCGTGGTGGGCAGGGAACGCGATCGCGGGGCGCCGGGCGGGTGTCGCGGCGATGGCGATCGCCGCGAGCTGCCCGCTGCTCGGCTACTACGCGCAGGAGGCGCGCATGTACACGCTGGTCGCGCTGCTGTCGCTGGTCGCGGCCGCGGCGTTCGTCCTCGCCTTCCTGCAGGCGCGCCGGCGCCACCTCGTGACACTCGGCGTCGCGACGGTACTGCTGCTGTACACGCACAACTGGGGCCTCTTCCTCGCCGCAGCGATGACCATCGCGTGGGTGGGGTTGTGGCGCCGCCGGCGAGTGGACCCGCGCGACGGCGCGCTCGTCGCGGTCGCCGTGGCCATCGCGTACGCGCCGTGGCTGCCGACCCTGGCGTTCCAGCTGCGGCACACGGGAGCGCCGTGGTCGTCGGCGCCGTCGCTGCTCGTCCTCGGCGCGCTCCTCGCACCGGTCCTGATCGCTGCCCGCACGACCGCTGAGCCCGCGCGGCTGATGGCGCGCGTCGCGGCGATCGGCGTCGTGCTCGGCTGGGCCGCCGCGCAGGTCGAGCCCTCGTGGTCGGGTCGCTACCTGCTGGTGCTCTACGGACCTGCGGTGCTCGCGATCGCGCGGCGACCGGCGTGGGTCGTCCCGGCGGCGGTCGGCCTGCTCCTGATCCCGCTGCCGGCGAAGAGCAACGCGCGTGCCGTCGCGGTCAGCGCCGGCATCGGCCTCCGCCCCGGGGACGTCGTGATCTCCACGCAGCCGGAACAGGTCCCCGTGCTCGAGCGCTACCTGCCGGCCGGCCTCGTGTACGTGACGCCACTCGGCTCGCCCGCGGACCCGTCGGTCATGGACTGGCGGAGCGCCCTTCCGCGCCTGCGAGCCGGTCCGACGCCGCGCATCGACCTCCGGCCGGGGCGCCGGATCGTGCTCGTCACGCCGGTCGCGGTCCGCTCGCGCGCGCCGTGGGGGCGGGAGGTCCGTCGCCGCACGCGCGAATGGCGCGCGACCCTGCGCGCCGACCCGCGGCTGTGCCGTGTCGGCGCGACCTCGCGTCCCGACCCGCGGCGCTTCCGCAGCACCGTCCGCGCCGAGATCTTCACGGCCGTAGAGTCCCGCCCATGCGAGGACGGGTCGCCCTGGTGACCGGCGGCAGTGGCGGGATCGGCGCCGCGCTGACCGCGCGGCTGCGCGCGGCAGGCGCGACCGTCGCCGTGCACTACGCCGAGAACCGCGCCGCCGCTGAGCAGACCGGCGCGCCGATCTTCCGGGCCGACCTGCGCGACCCGGCGGCGCCTGAGACGCTCGTGGACGCGGTCGAGGCCGCGCTCGGGCCGATCGACGTGCTCGCCGCCAACGCCGGCCTCAGCCGCCCAGCGTCGTACGAGGACGTCGACGGCGCCGCGTTCGACGAGACGCTCGCCGTCAACCTGCGCGCGCCGTTCCTGCTCGCCCGCCGGGTGCTGCCGGGCATGCGCGAGCGCGGGTTCGGGCGCGTGCTCTTCACGTCGAGCGTCGCGGGCCTGACCGGTGGGATCATCGGCCCGCACTACGCGGCGTCCAAGGCGGGCCTGCACGGCCTCACGCATCACCTCGCCTCGCGCGTGGCCGCCGACGGCGTGACCGTCAACGCGATCGCCCCGGCCCTGATCGCCGAGACCGCGATGCTCCCCGGCGACCCGGGCGAGCTCGCCGCCCGCGTGCCGGTCAAGCGGCTCGGCACGCCTGCCGAGGTCGCCGACCTCATGCTCGCGATCCTCGAGAATGGCTACTTGACCAACCAGGTGATCTCGATCGACGGAGGGATATACCCGGGATGAGTCAGATCTGGGGATTGCTGGTGGTGAAAAACGAGGGGCGGCCGGTAGACCGGCCGCCCCTCGTTCGTTCCCTCCGTTGACCCGCGAGCGTCAGTTAAGTGCCGGTTCTGCACCGGCGAGGCAAGCCGGAGGCGGTTCGGGCGTACGGACCGTGGCTCCGGCGTGGCTTGCGTCAACGCCCTCTCTCCTCGGGCGGACAGCACGGTAACGAGCCTTGAGCGGTCCCACCATCCCCCGGAAGTGGTAACTGCGATAGACCGATATTTGGACGGTTGTTCGACTTCTGAAATGGGGTCACGACTCTAGTTTGGAACCTGTCGAAACCTGTGCCCCGGGGGAACGGACTCGAGGGAACGCCGGACCGGTCACGGACGACCGTCGGCACAAGAAGGAGGGGACGCAAGGATGGCGCGGGGCCCGCCGCACCGGAAGCGTCGGCGGGTTCCGATCGCCTCAGTACGCCGGTGGGGGCGGTTGGCTGGCCCGGTCGGCGACCTCGACCACCCATGGCGGGCGAGCGGCGTGGGCCAGGCTCGTCGTCGTGGAGGAGCCCGACCCGAAGGTACGCCCGGCCCGCTTGGCATCGGCTCCGTAGCGTCGCTGGAGCTCGCGCAGCTCCTCGCGCGCGACTGGCGCGTCTGCGAGCGCGCGGGCCGCGACCGTCGGCGTCGATGACATTGACGCAGTGCCGGCACGGCTCCAGCGGATCCACAGGTCCCAGGGCGCGAGCGCGTCGAGCCACTCGTCGAACCCACCGGCGCGCTCCCACAGGTCGCGTCGATGCGATGACGCTCGACGGCGTGCCGATCACGTCCTCGCTCAGCAGATCGGCCTGAAGCTCGCTGGGGCGCGGTACCGAGCGGTATCCGACGATCTGGCGGCGCTGGTCGATGATCCACGAGGCGCAGTACGCGAAATCAGCGTCGCCGAGCTTCGTGCAGCATCGTCGCCAAGTGACCGGGCGCCCACAGGTCGGAGTCGTCGAGAAAGGCCAGCCAGCGTCCGCGTGCGGCGCGCACTCCGCGATTGCGCGCGAGCGCGGCACTGCTCTGGGTGCCTGCGGTGACCGTGACACGAGCGTCGGCGAGCAGCCGCTCGACGTCCGTGGGCGCGGCGGAACCGGCTGAGCAGTCGACGACGACGACTTCGACCGGCACGTCTTCCTGGGCCAAAGCGCATGTAAGGCAGTCGGCCGCCGCCGGCCAATCGCCGCTCAAGGCGACAACGACGCTTACGTCTATTCGGAGCTCCTCTCGCACGTCACTGTCCGATACGCGCCCTCCGAGCGCGCCGAGATGTTGCCAGCTTCTAGCGGGCGTCGCGTCAGTTGATCCTTCTGCGGGTACTCATCGAAACGGCTGAACGGTGCGCCGCGCTACCCGGCGCACGGAGCGCGTCGTCAGCCGATCGCTCTCATCTCCCCGGCCCCAACTGCCGATTCGAAGCTCATGACCCATCGTCTGCTCTCCGCACGTTGCTTCGTGCTCCTCGCTGCCCTCATGCTCTTTGCAACCGTCGCCCCGTCAAGCGCCAAGGCCGACCTTGCTTCCGACGCCCTGCTCGCGTCGGACATGACCACGCCCCACGAGGTTCGCCCACATGGTGTCCCCACCTACTGGAGCTGGGCTAAGGCTCCCTTCGTCCGGCTCGGCGCCGCTCCGTCTGCGTTCAAGGCGTTCACTGGCTGGGGCCAGGTCTACACGTGCGCCGGGTCGGCATACGATCCTGACGACATCATCGAGATGAGCGACATGCAGACGTGGATGCTCCGCAACGGCGTCTGGACGCGCGTGCAGTACGACTCCAACTTGAGCGGCTCGGCGTTCCACGAGGACTTCACGGGTTCCGCGGCGGCGCCGTACGTCGTCTCGCGCGGCGCCACCGGGACGAAGATCCGCATGCGCGACGGTTACAACTTCCACTTCTGGCCGGCGGCCGGCCGCGCGCCGTGGAGCCCGAGCGTCATGAGCATCGTCGTGATGGTCAAGGCCCGACTGATCGGCCAAGGGGCGCGAGCAGGCTGCGTCGGTCTGAGCGTCGGCGGCGACTACTGGCGCACGCTCAGCGGTGGCACCAACACCTCCACGGATGTCACCGGTGCCGCGGTGGGCCGGTTCAAGCGCGTCGACGGCCAGTGGCGCGTGTTTAGCATGACGATCACGCCCGAGGCGCTCGCGTCCAGCCCGCTGACCGTGCCGTTTGCTGCGACCGCGATGCGATGACTGCGCCACGTCAACAGCCGCGACGGGCGAACACGATCCCGATCGTACGAAGCATGATCTTGATGTCGCCCCACAGGGACCAGTTCGCGACGTAGAGGTAGTCGATCGTGACCATCTCGGAAAGCGGTATGCGAGCCGAGCCGAGAACCTGCCACGGGCCGGTCATCCCTGGCGTCAAGTGGAGCCGCCGACGATGCCATCCGTGGATCTGTGCGTCCTCCTCGGGCACGAGCGGCCGGGGGCCTACCAATCCCATCTCACCGCGCAGCACATTGAATAACTGAGGGAGCTCGTCCATCGACGTCCGGCGCAACTGGCGGCCGATGGCCGTGATCCGCGGGTCGTCCGCGATCTTGAACAGCCCCTCTTGCTCGTTCCGGCTGCGGAGGGCGTCTTGCAGCCGCTCCGCGCCCTCGTGCATCGAGCGGTACTTGAGCATCCCGAACGGCTCCCCGCCGCGGCCGACCCGCGTCTGACGGAAGAACACCGGTCCCGGGCTCGTGGCCTTGATCACGATGGCGATCGCGATCATCAACGGCGCAAGGAGGAAGAGCACGACCGCCGAGCCGACGATGTCGAACGTTCGCTTGATGACCACCGCGGACCGCGAAAGGCCAAATCGCGGCACGCCAAGGATCGTCAGCCCGTCGACGAAGTCGTAGGTCGCGGACGCGCCGACGACCTCGAGGACACGCGGGAGCACAGAAACCTTCAGACCAAGTGCCTTGGCCGCGTGGATGGCCTCGAGCTGCTGGTGCGGGGCGGCCGAGTCGCCGGCGATCACCACGCGATGCACGTCCCGCTGTGCCAGCTCGCGGTCGAGCGCTTCCAGCATCGGCGAGTCGCCCCCGCGCTTCGCGGCGTCGCCGTCGCCGAACGGCACGATGCCGACGAGTTCGCTCTTGACCCCACCGGGCGCGGCGAGCTTTGCCGCCAGACGCCGGCTCTGCTCGTCGTCCCCCACGACGAGGCACCGCTCGGGTGGGAGCCGTCTCCGGACGACACGTCGGGCGATCGTCCGCCCGGTCGGAATGCAGATCGTCAGTCCTACCCAGGTCGAGGCCACCACCTGCGCTCCGATCGGGATCACGAGAATCCCGCTTTGGAGTAGATACGTGACGACGGTCGTGATCGTGGCCGCCCTGAAGAGCACGGGTGTCTCATCGAGCGTGCTCTTGTTGATCACATAGCCGTCGCGCAGGTAGAGGCCGTTCGCCGCGTTCACGACTGGCACGAGGGCGGGGAGCAGGAGCGCGGTCCAGGAGAGGTCGCGCGCTGGCAGCCACGCAAGGAGAAGCCCGGCGACGATCAGCCCGGCGGCGAGGTCGGACGCGACGATCGCGCGGCGGAAGCTTCGGTCGCGACGTTCGACGATCCGCGATGGCTCGTCTTCCGCGAGCAGCGGCGAACGCGGCGTCGCCCATTTACGGCGCAGGAAACGTCGCCGCCCGATTGGGTGCGTGTCGTGCCTGTGAGTCTGACCCTGAAGGCTGAACATCAATCAGGAAATCTGCGCATAGGCGAACGGCCCAGTGCTCGAAACTAGAGCACGAACCCTCGCCTACACATGGCCGCCAAGTCGAACTTGGCCCTTACCCCGGTAGTCCCGCCAGGACAGGCGTTGTTCGAGGTGTCACCGTACCCCACTTGAGCGCGTGTCGCTGTGCGCCTTTGCAACTCCTCAACATCGTTCTGGCGCGTTCAGAGTGGTGCGCCGGAGGTTGCGCTGTCGTGGTCCTTACAGTCCGGTTTCAGGGAAAGCGCGGCCCTACACCATCGGTGCGGAGATCGACTCCTTGCGGCCATCAGCGTCGACGACGGCAAGCCCCATCGCGCCGAGGTCCACGCTCAACCCGACGCGCTGATCCGCACTGATCCGGCTCCACGCCCGGAACATGTCTTCCGACCACCGGATGTCGTCGAAGACCACGACTCCGTAGGACGCGAGCGCCGGGACGATCCGCTCGAAGTAGTCGAGCGTCGCCGCGCCATCGTGGTGACCGTCGACGAACGCGTAGTCGATCGGTCCGATCTCGTCGGTGACCGGACCGAGCGTCTCCTGGAAGCGGCCGAGGCGATACGACACGCGATCGATCAGGCCGAGGTCGGCGACCGTCCGCTCGGCGACCGCCATCCGATCGGGCGACGCGTCGCAGGTGACGAGCTTTCCGCGCTGATTCGACTCGAGCGCCGCCGCCTGATACGCCGCCGAGATGCCGACGCACGTGCCGAGCTCGAGACAGCGCTCGGGCTGCAGCTCGCGGATCAGCTTGTGGAGCAGCAGCGCCGCTGCACGGCTCTTGCTGCCCTGTCGCGAGATCGCGCCCACCATCTCGGTTTCCGTCCGATCATGGTCGCGGGGGTCACCGGTGTAGTCGGAGCGCCGCATCGTCATCGTGTCAATCGAGGCGTCGAGCTCGGCGCGCTTGGATTCGACTGCCGCGACCCAGCGCTCCTCTTCGGCCGCCAGCCGGCCGGCGTCGAGGTCGCGGAGCGCGGTGGCGATGGCGAGAGCGCTGACGTGCGATGACCGGTCAAGCTGCCGCAAGCCCTGCCTGCGGCGAGCGCGCCGGCGCAGGCTCCAGATCGCCTTGCCGGTGCCCGCGCAGCCTCGTTGGAGCACGCTGCTGGGCATCATCAACCGACGACGAAGATCGGCTCGACGGAGCCCTGGAGGTTCTCGAGCCGGTGCGTGCGCACGGCGGCCGGACCGAGTTCGCTCTCCTGGCGGACGACGGTGACCGATAGGCCCGCCCGCTCGAGCCGGTCGACGTAATCCCAGCCGTAGCGGCGAACGTGGTTGTGCTGGCCGAAACGCCGCAGCCGCTCTTCGGGGTCGGTCACGGTCAGGTCTTCGATCGTCGTGTCGACGACGATCGGCGTCATCAGCAGCGCCCAGCCGCCCGGAGCCAACATTCGCCGGATCTCGCTCAGCGCGGCGGCGTCGTCCGGGATGTGCTCCATTACGTGATTGCAGAGGATGACGTCGAAGGAGTCGTCGTCGAGCGGCGATTCCGTCAGGTCGAAGTGCAGATCGACGCCCGGTTCGTCGAGGTCGGCCGTGACGTAGTCGGCCGCCCACGGCTCCACGAGCCGGCGGAGCGCGTCCTCTGGCGCGATGTGGAGCACGCGCGCGTCGTGGCGTCGCAGTTCGGGCCGGTGGTCGAGAAGCAACGCGACCTGGCGATGCCGCTCGAGCGAGCGGCACGTCCAGCAGCGCCGGTTCGGCGCGCCCTTGAAGGCCTCGAACCGCCGGAACGTGGATCCGCAGCAAGGGCACTTCACGCCGTGGCCGGCATAGACGGTGCGCAGCATCAGCCGCCGGGTGGCCGGCCGCTGCAGGAGAGCATCCTCGAGTCGTGCCATCGCGGCGAGGATACCCCGGTGGTTCCGACGGGCCTGGATACCATGACCGCGGTGGCGCCGCACGAGCCCGGCAAGCTGACGGCGCAGGCGGGCCAGGGCGAGACGCTGGGCGAGCGCGCGCTCGCGGGCGTACGCTGGATGGGTTTCGCCCGCGTGATCGCGGAAACCTGCGCGTTCGTTTCGAGCATCGTCCTCGCGCGTCTGATCGCACCCGACGAGTTCGGCCGCACCGCCGTCGCTTTGTTCGTGATCGCGATCGCGGGCGCGGTATCGCAGCAGGGCGTGGGGTCGTTCCTCGTCTCGCATCAGTCGCCGTCGCCGAGCCACTTCCAGGCGGCATACACGACGGCGGTCCTGATCGGCGCCGCCGGAACGATCCTCACGCTCGCCTTCGCCATCGTCGTGGCACCGCCGATCTTCGGGGATGGCGTGGCGGGCTTGACCGTGCTCGCGTCACCGGCGTGGCTCCTCGCCGGTCTCGCCGCCGTGCCGGTTGCCCAGCTCCAGCGCCGACTGCAGTTCGGCCGCCTCGGCGTCACGCAGGCGAGCGCCAGCCTCGCCGGCCCCGTGGCGGCGATCGCGCTCGCGGCGGCAGGCCTGAACGGGGCGGCTCTGGTGCTCGGGTGGCTGCTCGGCGCCGCAGTCACGGCGGTACTCGCGACGGCGCTCGCGCTTCCACCTTCGCCGCGCTGGCATCGGGACGAGACGCGCGAGCTGCTCGGGTACGGTGTCCCGGCGTCCGGGTCCTCGGTCCTCTACGCAGGCACCCGGAACGTGGACTACCTGCTTCTGGCAGCGTTCCTCCCGGCGTTCCAGGTCGGCCTGTACATGCGGGCGTTCGCGCTCGGCTGGGACTACCAGTCGAAGATCAGCACGATTCTCCTGCAGGTCGCATTCCCTGTCCTCTCGCGCACGACCGACTTCGACGAGATGCGGCGGCTGCGAGCACGGATGATCCGGGTGCACACGGCCGTGCTGTACCCGTTGCTGTTCGGCCTGATCGCCGTCGCGCCGGAGTTCGTGCCGTGGATGTATGGCGCGCCGTGGGCCGAGGCGGCCCACTACGCCCAGATCCTGGCTGTCGGCGGGATGATCGCCGCCGTGGGCACCGGCACAGGCCCGCTGCTGCTGGCCGCGGGTCGCCCCCGCGCGCTGTTCGCGTACAACCTGGTCGTCTTCGTCGCCTACGTCGCTGCGGTGCTCGCAGTCGTCGACGCCGGCCTGACCGCGGTGTGTATCGCCGTCGTTGCCGTCCGGCTCGTGACGTTCGTCGGCCTGCAGTACTTCGTCGTCGAGCGGCAGGTTGGGATCCCTGTGCTCGAGACGATCCGCGACGACGTGATTGCCGCCGTCGCCGGTGGCCTCCCGCAGCTGCTCGTGACGTGGCTCGGCGTACAGGCGTGCACGCACGCCGGCCTACCGGTCGGGATCGCGATCCTGGTTCCCGGGCTGCTCGGCCTTGGCGTCAATGCGCTCATCGTTCGGACAGTGTTCCCGGACACTTGGGGAGATGTGATGCGGCTTGCTACGCGGCTGTCGGACCGTCGAGCGCTTCGTCGTACAGGCGCTCAAGCTCCGCGGCCTGCTGCCTGAGCTCGAAGTTCGCTCTGACGTTTGCTCGCGCCCCTGCGCTCAGCTTCGTCCACAGATCGCCGTCGCTCAGCACGGCGAGCAACTGCTCGGCGAGCGCCGTCACGTCGCCCTCGTCCACGAGCAGCCCCGCCGTGTCGCCGATCGCTTCGGGGATCCCGCTGTGGCGCGTGCCGACGACCGGCAGGCCGTGCGCTCCCGCCTCGGGAATCACGGTGGGGAGGCCTTCGGCGTCTCCGTTGGAGGCGCGGCGGCTGGGGACGCAGAGCACGCGGACTCGTCGTAAATGTCCGGCGACCTCGTCGGGCGTCTGCCATCCGGTGAAGGTCGCGTTGAGCCCGAGCGCATGCGCGCGCTGCTCGTGGGCCGGGCGAAGCGGGCCGTCGCCGACCACGATGAGCCGCGTACCCGGCGCGCGCGAGCTCACGTCGGCCATCGCCTCGATGAGATCGCCGAGGCCCTTCTTCTCGACATGCCGCCCGACGAACAGGACGGCGCGCTCCCGCTCGCCGTCGGCCGCGGCGGCCGGCAGCTGGGTTCCGAGGTGGTGGACGCGCAGCTTCGCGGCCGGCGCGCCCTGGCGGCGCAGCTCGTCGGCGATGAAGCCGGACACCGCGAGCAGCAGGGTCGCGTGCTCGAAAAGATCGGTGCGGCGGCGCGCGAAGTCCGCCAGGCCGCCGCCTTTGGCGAGCATCGCGTCCTGCGACATCGTCGCGTCGAAGCCGTGGAACGTGACGACCAGCGGAACGTCGATCCACCGCGCGAGCTCCAGCCCAGTCAAGCCGTCCGGCCCGAAGTGCGCGTGCACGAGCCGGACACCGTGCGCCCGGCAGCCACGCGCGAGTCGCCCGACCGGGTCGAATCGCGGTAGCCGGCGCCGGAGTGCGCGCCGGCGTGCCCCGCCGGGTGTCGCCAACAGGACCTGGCGCCGGGGCAGCTCGAGTCCGTCGCGGCGCCGCTGGCCCACGAACAGCGCCTGGTAGCGCTCCATCGCGAGCGCCTCGCCGCGGATGAACGTCTCGCTCGGGGCGAGCAGCAGGCGGCGGTATACCGCGACGACGGGTCGATCCGGTGCGCGCGTCACCGATCGCGGAGAGTGCCGAATAGCGCGCCGGCGGCGCGGGGAAGCTGCACCGTGCCGTACTCGGCGAGCCAGACGAGCGCCTTGCGCCCGCGGCCGACACCGAGCCCCTGCAGCCGCTCCCACCCCGGCACGCGGCGGCGCGGCAGATAGGAGCGTGGGTTGCCGGCCAGCGGCGGCTGCTCGCGGATCGGTCCCGTGCCGACCCGTCCGTAGGCGGCAGTCCCGCGCCCGATCCGGAAGGCCTTGCGCGCCAGCTCCGGAAGGGTGTCGCGGCTGTCGTGCAGGACGACGGCCTCAGGCGCGTACACCACGCTGGCGCCCGCAGCCCGGGCGCGCAGGCCGAACTCGAGGTCGCCGCCGGAGCGCAGGCGGCCGTTGAAGCCGCCGAGCTCCTCGACCAGCGCGCGGCGGACAAGCAGGTTGGCCGTCGCAGCGAAGCCGGTGGTCGCGTACCGCTCCTGGTCGAGGAAGCGGACGCGGTCGACGAGCGCAGCAATCGTCGGCCGCGACGGCAGTGGGACCTCGATGTGGCCCGCGACAAGGTCCGCGCCGCGCTCGAGCGCAGCAAGGCCTTCGGTCAGCCAGGTCGCCGTCGGCGTACAGTCGGCGTCGGTGAATGCGAGCACCTGGCCCCGGGCCTCGCCGAGCGCCCGGTTGCGCGCCGCGTACGACCCGCCGCGCCGCGGTTGGCGCAGCACCCGCACGCCAGGCCCGTCCGCCCGATCCGCCGTCCCGTCGGTCGATGCGTCGTCGACGACGAGTACCTCGTACGGCGCGGACAGCGTCTGTGCCGAGAGCGCGCGCAGCAGCTCGTCGATCCGCGGGCCGCCGTTGCGCACCGGCACGATCACGGTGACGACGGGGTCGGGTGGGTGCGCTGAGCTCGCTACCACGACGCGCCCTGACTGTAGAGCCATGGCCGTGGCGCAGCCGCTACGGTGCGACGCGTCGTGTCGCGTGCCACCGCCAGCGTGATCGTGCCGTTCGGGGGTGACCCGTCCGAGCTCGGCGAGGTGCTGGAGGGCCTGGAGACGCTGGCCGTCTCCGACGCCGACGAGATCCTCGTCGTCGACAACTCGCTTGGTCAGGACGTCGCCGCCCGACGCAGCCTGCCGGCCCGCGTTCGCGTGCTCCCGGCGCCGCATGAGCGGTCGTCGTACTACGCCCGCAACGTCGGAGCAGCGGCGGCGGCGGGCGAATGGCTGTGGTTCATGGACGCCGACTGCCGTGCGGCGCCCGGGACGCTCGACGCCTTCTTCGCCCGGTCGATCGACGCGACCACCGGAGCGATCGCCGGCGAGATCGTCGGGGTGCCCGAGCAGGAGTCTCTGACCGCCCGCTACTCACGCTGGCGCCGCTACCTCAACCAACAGGACGCCGTCAACGACCCGCGCCGGCCGTTTGCGGCCACTGCCAACCTGCTCGTCCGCCGGGCGGCGTGGGAGCAGGTCGGCGGCTTCTGCGAGGGGATCCGCTCAGGCGGTGACCGCGAGTTCTGCTGGCGGCTGCAGGCCGCGGGCTGGCGCCTCGGCTATGTGCCGGAGGCGCTCGTCGAGCATCGGCACCGCACGACGCTGCGGGCGCTTGTGCGCCTGCGGGCGCGCTACGGCGCGTGCGCGGGCTGGCTCGTCCGCCACGATGACGTCCCGTTCATGCGGCCGCGGCCCTACTGGCTGGCGCGCCACCTCGCCGTCGCCGCCGCGCACGCGGCGCGGGGCAGGCGCGAGAGCGCCGTTTTCCATCTGCTCGACGCGGTCATGTTCCTGACGTGGTGTGCCGGCTACCTGCTCGAGAACCGCTCCCCGGCAGTACGGGCACCGGGAGCCGATCCGCATGTGATCGTCGTCCTCGACGAGTTTCCCGACGAGCACCGGGGCTGGACAGCCGAAGCGGTGCGCGCGGTATCGCCCGCGCGGCTGCGCATCGAGGCACGCCGCCGCGCCTCCCGGCCGGTGCCTTGGACGCTGCGCGACCTCGACATCCGATACGCCGAGGACGACGGCTTCCTCGCGTCGGCCTGGGAGCGACTGCGGTTGCTCGTCGCTCGCCGCGCGCTGCGCATTCCCCGCGACGGGGCAGCGCGCGAGGCGCGGATCGCGGACACCACCGCGCGGGTGCTGCGACGACCCACCTCGCCGGCGCAGCTGGGCTCATAGCCGTCCATAGGCGTCCCGAAGCCCCATCGCGACGATCTCCCACGACGCGGCGACGGCGGCGTCCAGCGCGGCGGCTCGCCGGGTCGCGGGATCGACGGCCGCCAGCCGGTCCACCGCCGCTGCAAGGCCGCGGCCGTCGCGGAAGGTGCTCACGGCGGGCCAGCCGGCGAGCTCGCGCGCGGCATCCGACTCCGCTGTGATGACCGGGATGCCCTGGCTGAGCCCGAGCAACAGCGTGCCGCTCGAGAACAACTCGTCGTGGTTGACGACCGCAGCATCGCACGCTCCGTAAAGGTCGGCGACCGCGTCACCGGGGATGCGTCTGAGGTCCAGGTGGACGCGGCCGCTCCCACCGCGTGCGTGCTCGAGCTCGTCGGCGAGGGCGTCGCCGGACGGCGCTCCGGCGATCAAGAGGTGCAGATCGGTGCGATCGGCCTCCGCGACCATGCGGGTGAGCCCGGCGAGCTGCTTGTAGCGCCGCACCTGGCCGAACGCGAGCAGCAGGAACGCATTCTCGGGCACCCCGAGGCGGGCTCGCAGCTCGGCGCGCGGCGTTGTCGCCGCGGGGTGGGCGCCGATGTAATGGCCGTGGGGCACGACGACCAGACGGCCCTCCGCCCGCGGGTAGCGCGCCCGGGTCCGCGCCGCCGCGGCGTGCGAATGCGCGACGAAGACATCGGCCGTGTGGGCGATCAGGCCGTAGGCCTCGCGCGCCGCCCACGAGGCGTCGCGGTCGTGTGGGCTGAGGTTGTGGACGGTCCAGACGATGCGCACTCGCAATAGCCGGCAGGTCGCGAGGCCGAGCGCCACCCGGAGCAGCCGCACGAAATTGAGTCCGACATCCAGGCGCGACGCCGTCACCGGGCGCACCAGGTATTCGGGCCAGTGGACGTGCATCGCACGGCCGCCCCGGGCGAAGAGCCACACGATCGCGAGTGGGGCGAGCCGGGTCCGCGCCAGCGCCACGCCCAGCGCACTCAGCGCGTCGGCTGAGCGAGCGAGGTACGGGTTGTCGTCGCGGGGATCCCAGTTTGTGACCCCGACGAGCAGCGGACGGCGACGAATCATCAGCGCCGCGGGGATCCTAGATCGACGTCGCGGACACCCTGGATCGAGTCGCGAATCGGGGCGCAGTACCCTCGACGGACGCGGACATGACGACCTATACACCGCGCACCCCGCCCCAGCAGCGTCCAGGGGCTTCCGAGACAGACTCGCTGCGGGGCACGCTACGCGGCGTCCTGCGCTCGTGGCCGATCATCCTCCTCGCCGCGCTGATCGCGGCCGGAGGAGCGGTCGCGTATTCGCTGACGCGCCCGATCAGCTACGAGACGGCCGCGTCGCTGCTCTTCAACAATCCGGGCTACCAGCAGGCGGTTGCCGGCGGCTACAACCCGGTCGACGCCCAGCGTCGGGCTCGCACCAGCGCGGATCTCATCCGGCTCTCCGCCGTCGCGGATCTTGCGGCGCAGCGGCTGGAGAACGAACCGGACTTCCATCCCGCCAGCGCCAGCGTGAGACCGCAGTACTCGAGCAGCTCGGACACGATGCAGATCGTTGCGAAGGCGCCGGACCGGAAGTCGGCCGCGCTGCTCGCCAACGCGACCGCCGCGGCATTCCTCGAGTACCGCAAGCAGACGATCCGCGACTCGCTGCAGGATGCACGCCGAGTGCTGCGAGCGCAGATCAAACGCGCTCCGACGAAGGCCGAGCGGCGGCTTCTGGTTGGCAAGCGGAACAACCTGGACGCGATGGAGGCGCTCGACAACGACGGGGTGCAAATCGTGCAGCCGGCCGCTGTCCCCGGAGTGCCGATCGCTCAGGAGACGGTGCGCAACGGGCTGATCGCGGCCGTGCTCGGCCTGCTCGTCGGCGTGGCGATCGCGCTGCTGCGGATGCGCGAGCCTGAGCCGCCACCTTCTGATCCGTGGGCTGACGAGAACGGATCGCGAGAGCCGAGCTGAGGTGAGCGCAGCACCCCTGGCGGGAGCGACGCGCTACCGTGGCTGGCCCGCCGCGGGGGTCGCGCTGGCGGTTGCCGCGCCGATCGGGGTGGCGGCCGTCGCCGCGCCCACGGTCGCGGCCGCCGCCACGGGCGGGATCGTCCTCGCCGCGATCGTGGCCCGAGCACCCGCACTCTTCCTCGGCTTTGCCTTCGTCGCGCTCGCCTACTCGCCGGAGTACCTCGACTCGAGCCTCGGGCCGCTGACGCGGCCCGAGCTGCAGAAGGGACTGATCTACGTCGGTCTGCTCGCGATGGCGTTGGTTCGCGGCGTCGATCCGCGGCGCATCCTGCCCGTGTTCGCCTACGCCGTGCTCGCCGTGCTCGGCTATCTGCACGGCGATCTCGCGCTGGGGCTGACCGAGCAGCAGATGGCATCGACGTTCGTGACGCTGACCGCCGGCTGGATCGCGATCGCGATTCGGTGGGACTGGCGGCGCGACGCGCGCTATCTGAAGGTCCTCTGCTGCATCGCGCCGCTCTGCGTCGCGCTCGGCGTGCTGCTGAACGCGGCAGGCCTGCACGCGTTGTGGGACACCCCGACCAGCTTCGATGCGTCGTACCGATTGCGCGGAGCGTCGATCGCGGCCCAGCTCGGCCTCACCGCGTTCGGCGGTAGTGCCGTCGCGTACGTCGCGTGGCGCCTGCTCCGCTGGCGCCCCGCGCTGTGGCTGCTCAGCGGCCAACGCGGCGATCCTGGCGCTCACGGTCACGCGCGGCGCGGCGATCGCGTTCGCCATCGCCGCCGTCGTACCGGCGCTGCGGTTCGCGTTGCTGCCGCTCGCCCGTCGACCGCGGATCGCACTCCTGCGGCTCGGTGCCGTGGCGATCGTCGTCGTGCTCGCCGGGGCGACGGTGATTCCCAAGCTCGAGTCCCGAAACAGCGGTGGCCGGTACTACGTGGGGACGGGCACCATCGACGACCCGACGAGCGGCCGTTCGTCAGCGTCGTCTGAGTTCTACGCGATCGCGAAAGAGTCACCGCTCTTTGGGCATGGGCTCGGTTCCGGGCCGATCACGAGGATCCATCAGCAGGGGTTTCTCGCGCAGCACAACGAGTATCTGCGCTTCTTCCTCGAGGGCGGCTATATCGGCGGCGGCGTCGTGGTGCTGGCGATCGTGCTGGCGATCGGCACTTGCGTCGCCCTCGCGCCCCGCTCGATCAGGTTCGAGCTCGCCGGCGTGGGGGTCGCGCTCGCGTCGCTGTCGTTCATCGACAACACGCTGACGTCGATCAACCTGATCGTGCCGCTGGGCATGATGTTCGGTCTCGCCGCGGCGTCGGGACGCGAGCTGCCGCCCGACGTCTGACCGTGATCGTCCTTCAAGTAAACAAGTTCTTCCATCCGCGCGCCGGAGCCGACAACCTGTTCCTGCGGACGTGCGATCTGCTGCGCGCCCACGGGCACCAGGTCGTCGACTTCGCGATGCGGCATCCGGCGAACCTGGCGTCACCGTACGAGCGCTACTTCGCGCCCGAGCGATCGTACGAGTCTGGTTCGCGTCTCGACCTCCGCATCCGCGATGCGGGGGCGTCGGTCTACTCGTGGAAGGCTCGACGGGCGTTGGGCGCGCTGCTGGACGAGCATCCGCCGCAGGTCGCCCATCTGCACAACGTCTACCACCAGCTCACGCTGTCGGTCGTCGACGAGCTCGCCGCGCGCCGGATCCCGATCGTGCTGACGCTGCACGACTGGAAGGTTGCCTGCCCGGCATACACACTGTTCACCGAGGGTGCGCCGTGCCGGCGTTGCGTGCGCGGCAGCGTGATCAACGCGGTCCGTCACCGCTGCGTGAAGGACTCCGCGCTGGCCAGCGCGCTGGCGGCCGGCGAGGCCGCGGTCGCGCGTCGGCGCGCCACGTACGCGAAGGTCCAGCGTTTCATCGCGCCAAGTCGCTTCGCGGTCGGCGTCGCGTCCGAGGCCGGGATCGCGCCCGATCGCATCGTTTACGTACCGAACTTCCTGCCCGACGCCGAGCTCGTCGACGCTCCGTCCGGGCCGCGGGCCCCCGCGGTTCTGTACGCCGGAAGGCTTGACGCGACCAAGGGAATCCACAGTTGCTCGCCGCCTGGGAGCACGTTCAAGCGGACGCGAAGCTTCGGATCGCCGGCCACGGCGAGCTTGAGAACGAGATAAGAAGGGCGGCGGCGCGCGACCCGCGCATCGAGTACCTTGGCCGCATCGAACCGGCGGAGATGGGGATTCAGTTCGATCAGGCGCGGGTGGTCGTCCTGCCATCGGTGTGGGAGGACAACGGCCCGCTCGTCATCCTCGAGGCGCAGGCGCGGGGCGCTGCGCTGATCGTCAGCGATCGCGGAGGCCCCCCGAGTTCGTGTCCGACGGGGAGTCGGGATTGGTGGTCGCTGGCGGCGACGTTGACGCGCTCGCTACAGCCATGGACCGGCTGCTGGCGGATCCGCTCGAGGCGCAGCGCCTGGGAGCGCGTGCCCGCCACGACGTGCTGGAGGAGCACACCGCCGCTCGCCATTACGAACGTCTGATGTCGGTCTACGAAAGTGCACGGTCGGAGGACCTATGACGAACGCCGTAGCGGAGCGGGCCGGCGCGGCCCGCTCTCCCAAGGGGCTTCGGATCGCCATGATCGGACTGCGCGGGATACCTGCCACATACGGCGGTGTGGAACGCGCGGTGGAGGAGCTGTCCGCGCATCTCGTCGAGCGCGGTCATGACGTGACCGTGTATGCGCGTAGCGCCTACTCGGATCCCGACGTTCGTGAGCATCGCGGCGTCCGCGTGATCCGCCTGCCGCAGGTGAACACCAAGCACCTCGAGGCGGCGAGCCACAGCATGCGTCGCGCTGGCCCACGCTCTGGCTCGTGGCCACTACGACCTGATCCACCTCCACGCGACCGGGCCGGGCGCGCTCAGCCTGCTCGCGCAGCTCGCGGGCACGCCGGCGGTCGTGACAGTCCAGGGGCTCGATTGGCGGCGCGAGAAGTGGGGCCCGGGGCGCGGTCCGTGCTCCAGCTGGCCGCCCGCGCTCTGCCCGCTTTCCCGACCGCACGATCGTCGTCTCCCGCGAGCTCGAGCGCTACCTGACCGAGGAGCACGGGGCGCATCCCGTGTACATCCCGAACGGCGTGGCCGACGAGGCCGAAGCGGAGCGTCCACCGGAGCGCCCACCGGAGCTCCACCTCGAGTCCGACCGCTACCTGCTGTTCCTCGGCCGGCTCGTGCCCGAGAAGCACGTGCACACGCTCATCCCAGCGTACCGGCGCGTCGAGACCGAGCTGCCGTTGGTGGTCGCCGGACCCGACTCCCACTCGGAGGAGTACGTCGCCGAGCTCCGGCGCCTGGCGGCCGACGATCCTCGCGTCCACATCGTCGGCCCGCAGTACGGCGCGACAAGGCGTGGCTGCTGCGCAACGCGCTCGCGTTCGTCCAGCCCTCGAGCATCGAGGGCCTGCCGATCGCGCTGCTCGAGGCGCTGGCCTCGGCGCGCTACCCGATCGTTAGCGAGATCCCCGAGAATCTCGAGCCCGTGACCGTCGAGGGCGAGGTGCTCGGCGAGACAGCCACGGTGGGCAATCACGAGGAGTTGGCGAGCGCGATCGATCACGCGATCGGCGCCGAGGACCGCACAGCGGTCGGGCAGCGGCTGCGCGACAACGTCCGCGAGGAGTACGACTGGGGCGGCATCGCCGCGGCGACCGAAGCGACCTACAACGACGTGCTGCGCAGCCACGCCGAGGGGTCGCGCCGGCGCAGGCGGTTCGTGCGCGAGGCAGTCAGCCGCCGCTGACGATGCGCGCCGGGACCCCGACGGCGGTGGCCCCGGGAGGCACATCGCTGACGACCACCGCGCCTGCGCCGATCCGCGCTCCGGCGCCCACCGTGACATCGCCGAGCACCTGCGCATACGGCCCCAGGACCGTCCCATCACCGATCGTGGGCGTCGGTCCCTCGGTGTCCTCGTCGCCGCGGTGCCCGATCGTGACGCCGTGCTTGAGCACGATGTCGGAGCCGAGCCGCGCGTCCGGGTGGATGACGATGCCGTGGGCGTGGAATAGGCGCAGGCCCGGCCCGACGCGCAGGCGCAGCGGGATCTCGATTCCGAGCCCCCATTCGACGAGCAGCTTGTACAGCACGATCAGTGGCAGGGCCACCAGACGGGGTCGGGGCCCGTTGCCGCGCGCCGCCGCCGTGATCCGGAACAGCATCACGACAAGCCAGACGCGGGCGTCGTGGCGGTTCGCATGCGAGTCCGCGCGTAGCAGCGCCCGCAGCGGCAACCTCGGCTCGCGAGCGTCGGCGGTCATCGGGCGCATACGATAGGCGGCAGGGGATGACGCTTCCGGTCACGGTTGTGATCCCGGTCTACAACCGGCGCGACACCATCGGCGAGACGGTCGCGTCGGTGTCGCAGCAGGTCGGACCGGGGGTGGCGGCGACCATCGTGGTCGACGATGCCAGCACCGACGGCTCCGCCGCGGTGGCCGAGGGCCTGCCCGGCTGTGACGTGGTCCGGCTCAGCGTCAACGGCGGGTCCGCGGCTGCCCGCAATGCCGGTCTCGAGCGCGTGCGGACGCCGTGGGTCTGCTTCCTGGACTCCGACGACCTCTGGCGCCGGTCGCTGCTGTCGACGCTGTGGCCGCACACGAACGGGAACGTGCTGGTCAGCGGCGCCGCGTTCCTGACGGTGGACGACGAGCTTGTGACGCTACTGGGCACGGCACGCACCGGAGGGCAGGAGCTGCGTTCACCCGCGGACATCCTCGCGCCGGCGAATCCGATCGTCACGAGCGCCACGCTGGTGCGCGCCGACATCGTGCGAGCGCTCGGCGGCTTCGACGTCGGATTGCGCTACAGCGAGGACCTCGATCTCTGGCTGCGGCTGCTCGAACGCGGCCGGGGGTGGTGCGATCCCACGCCGGTGCTCACCTACCGGCGCGACACGACGAGCAAGTCGCAGCAGGCGACGGGGGCGGTTGAGCGCGCGCGGGCGGGCATCGCCCGCCACTATGCCCGGCGCGACTGGTGGTCGCGCAGCACCTGCGAGCGGTATCTCGGCGGCATGTACTGGGAGGGCGCCCGGTCGGCGATGCGTGCCCAGCAATGGCCCTTGACGTGGCGTTACGTCAGGCGCGTGCTGCGGCATCCGCGACGGCTGCAGGGTGCCGTGGAGGGGCTGGAGCAGAACCGGCGCCGCCGGCGGCGCGCCGTGGCGATGGCAGGCTCACGCGTCGGCGACGAGCGTGAAAGTCAGCACGTCGAGCGCTGACGACGCGCGAAATCGCGGCGCGACACGCGTCTGCTCGAGATAGCCGGGGTCGGTGATCTCGGCGGGCACGACCCGCACGTCGTTCCATCCGCCGGCCTGCGCGGCGGCCACGTAGTCATCGGCGCGCAGGCGGTTGGGCGCGCCCGGGAAGTCGAGCAGGCGCGCGTAGAGGCGGTCCGGGTAGCGCAGGATGTTCAGCGGGTCGACTGCCGTGATCCAGCGCATGTGCGTCTTCGCGTCGACGTGATGGACCATCCGCGCCTCGGGTCCGGCGAGACGCCGCAGTGTGTGCAGCAGAGCTGGGATCTGCGCGATGTGCTCGAGCGTGGCGTTGCTGAGGATCAGGTCATAACGGCCCGCAACCTCGTCGAGGTCGGGGAACGAGGCGAGCGTGAAGGCCAGCCGCGCGCGGTCGACCGGCGCGCCGAGGCGTCTGCCGAGCATCTCGTACAGTCGCGGGTCCGCCTGGGCGGTGTTGTCGAATGCGTCGATCGCACGGTAAGACTCGGCGCCGCGCGCCAGCACGACGGCGCCCGTGGCGAGATCCGGGCCTGGTCCGAGCTCGAGAACGTGTTTGTTCGTCCAGTCGAGCGCCGCGGCGGCCTCCCAGCGGTCCGCTATCTCGAGCGCGTGCGCGATCGTGCGCTCGACGTTCGACGCCGAGAAGGGACGCGGAGTGACGTACCCGCGATAGCGATGGCGCACCGTGTTGAGGGAGCCCATCAGTAGTCCCGCCGCGTACAGCGCGGCGTTGCGGGCGCGCGCGACGGCGCTCACGGCGCGCCTCGCCGCGGCAGCGGCTGCGCGGTCCGGCCACGGCGGATCGAGGTCAGTGCGGCTGCCCAGCGCACCATCGTCTTGGCGAAGTACAGCGCGTTCGAACCGAGTGTCTCGAACGGCGTGAACCGGCTGGTCACAAACCTGCGGAGCCGGTTGGGCGGCGCGAGCAGCCCGTCGACGAGCCGTACGGTCGCGCTGATCTGGTCGGACTCGCCGGCCAGTCGCCAGTCGGCGAGCCGCATCGCCATGCGGTCGCGACGGCGCAGCGACGGGCAGGGGACTGCCAGCTGCAGCCCGACGGTTTCGCGCAGCACGGCCAGCGCCGCATGTACGGGCATCGCGATCTCAGGATCATCCGCGACATACGCTGCGACTTCGGCGGGCGGCAGGCGATCCGCGAGGGCGTCCGCGTATGCTGCGATGTCGGCCGGCAGCCGGAGCCCGCTGAGGCCGTCACGGGCGTAGAACAGGAGCAGGGCGACGAGCATCGCGGACGGCCGCGCCTTACGGGCGCCGCCACGCTCGCGCATCGTGTCGGCGAGCAGACGCGCGGCGAAGCGATCGCCGTACCAATGCACGCGCCAGTGCACCTCGATCGGCGGGCGCCAAGTCTGCTCGTGGACCAGCGTCACATGGATCTGCGACCGGTGCGCGTTGGTCGCGGGGCGATATCCGAGCGCGGCGATCGCGTCGACGGCGCGCTCGAGGTTGCCGGCGCCGACGAGCAGGTCGACGTCTCCAGAGATCCGGGCGCCCGGGCGGCCGTGGGCGTCACGGGCCAAGTCGACGCCCTTGAGCGGCAGCGCCGCGATGCCCGCGCGCTCGAGCTGGAGCTCGGCCTCGTACGTGACGCTCTCGAATACCAGCGCGCGGCGATCCGCCACCTCGCGCGCCTCGGCGATCGCGGCGTCGAACGCCACCGGCGTCGGGCCCAGGGCCTGCGCGCGCGGGCCGAGCACGAGCAGCAGCCGATGGCGACGCAGAACCGCAACGACGGTCTCGAATGAGACACGCGCCGCGAGCGATCGTATGCGAGCCTCTTCGTGGCGCCGGCGCTGATCGGCGCCGGCAAGAAGCCAAACGAGTTCCTCTTCAGGTGAGACGGAGCGACTCAGATGTCTTGCTCGACAATTGTTCCAACAAGCTCAGCAATCCTAGTTCGCGGGGACTCGGCGGCGGCACTGTGCGCCCAACGGGGTTTCCGTCCGGAGCGATCCGGCGAACCACGACTTAAGCTGACCTGTGGCGGGGCCGATTCACGTGGCAGTCGGGCGCTGGACAGTATGAGGCGCGTCCGGTCACTCAAAGCTCTCCACATGCTTCCCGTTCTGCTCAGCATCGCCGCACTCGTGGCCGCCTCTGGCGCTGGTTCCGATGACCCATCCTCGGCGGTGCACGGCCGTCCGGTCACTGACACCCTCAGGTCGGACATGACGACCGCGCACGAGGCGCGACCGCACGGCGTGCCGGAGTACTGGGACTGGGCGAAGAAGCCCAGGATCGGGCGCCGCGAGGCGCCCACGGGCTGGACCGCGTTCACGGCCTGGGGTCAGCTCTACCGCTGCGCCGGCTCGCTGTACGACCACCGTCGCACGGTCCAGGTGCGCGATCTGCAGGCGTGGTTCCTCGTTGGCGATACCTGGAAGCGGGCGCAGCGCCCGTCCGCTCTCGAAGGCTCGGCGTTCGCCGAGGACTACGCACGGCCGGCGGTGTCGGCCCGGGTGGTCGGCAGCAGCCGCCACGGCACGACGGTCCGTCTGCGCCGCGGCTACAACTTCCACTTCTGGCCGGGGACCGGTCGCGTCGCGTTCGACGCGAAGAAGGTCGACGCGGTCGCCGTTTTGGCGCGCGCCCGGCTCACGCGTAGAGGAACCCGTGAAGGGTGCGTCGCGCTCAGCGTCGGTGCCGACTACTGGCGCTCGCTGCGGGCTCCCGCCGCCGGCTCGGAGAACACCGTGGATGCCGGGATCGGCAGGTTCAAGCGCGTCACCAGACGCTGGCGCGCGTTCGGCATGACCAACGCGTCGGACGCGACGCTCGCCGCGCACCCGTTGCCGCTTCGACTCCCGCAGGGTGAGCTCCGCTAGTGCGTCCGCCCGGCATGACGGCCGCGTTGCTGTGCGTCGCGTTGGTGGCCGCCGCATGCGGCTCGGGCAGCAGCACACCGTCCGCACACGACGCTGTCGCGACCGCCGCGCGGGTCGAGGTCGGCAGTGAGAGCAGCGCTGGGGCTGTCCAGACGTGGAAGACGACGACCATCGCCCGGAGCGGCCGGCGCTACACGGTCGACGCCGACGGCGCCAAGGTTGGCCTTTGGGGCATCGGATATCCGGGCACCGGGTCCGGGAGCGACGCGCGGTTCGTCGGCCCAGGCGTGGCCAAGCACTGGACCACGATCGAGCACGGTCGGTACGTGGTGGCGATGCGCCATCGCGGGCGCTGGCTCGGGCTGCGGGTCTGGAGCCGCGGCGGGCAGTGGCGCGCCAAGGTCGACGGGAAGTACGTCGATCCGCGGCCACGCTCGGTCGGCAGCGACTACGCCCTGCACACGATCGGCCTGGACTTCAGTCAGTCGGACCCGGACAAGCGCCGCGTCGTCGAGTTCGAGCTGCGCGGCGGTGCCTGGCTCGCTGGCATCGTTGCGGGTGAGGGCGACAAAGTCTCGGCGCCACCGCGCCCGCACGGCCGGTCGCTCTACTGGCTGGGCGACTCGTTCTTCGTCGGTACCGGCGCGCGCTACGCGGGCTTCACCGACCTCGTCGAGCAGGCGACGGCTCGGCTCGGCTCAGACGACTCCACTGTCGACGCGCTCGGAGGGACCGGGTACGTGCAGGACAACGTCGGCGCCAAGTACGACGACTACCTAACACGGGCACGGGCCAACCTCGGGAAGGGTCGCGCACGTCCGGATGTCGTCGTGGTCGGCGGCTCCATCAACGACATCAATCAGGATCCGAAGAAGGTCCAGAAGGCGGCCCGGCGCCTGTACGCGTACATTGCGAGGGCCCTGCCCTCGGCCAAGGTCGTCGTCGTGCCGTTCGCCCCGCACTACCCGGTTCCGTCCAACTTCGCCGCGCTCAACCGCGCGGTGCTGCGCGCGGCCGCGGCCAGCCCGAACGTGATCGGCGCGCTCGACCTGGACGCCCGGCTGCCACGGTCCCGGGCCGGTCTGCAGCGGCCAGACGGTCATCCGACCCAGGCGGGCCACGACCGGTACGGGCGTCTGGTCGCGGCCTTCATCCGGTCGCGGCTCGCGCACCGCTCGCACGGGGGCCGCTGATGCTGCGGACGCTCGCGTCCCGCGGCAGGACCGTCCTCGGCAGCGTCGTCATGCGCGGCCGGCGCGTGGAGTGCCCGTGCTGCGGCTCCCGCTTTCGCCGCTTCCAGAACTTCAACGGGCCCGATCGCGTCTGCTGGAACTGCGGCTCGCTCGAGCGGACGCGCTCGCTGTGGCTCGCCCTGGACCGTCACCCAGAGCTGACCCGGCCGGGCGTGCGCGTGCTGCACGTGGCGCCCGAACGCATCCTTGGGGAGCGCTTTCGCCGCGTCCCGGATGTCAAGTACGTTGGCGGCGACCTCGAAGCTCAATTCGGGCCCGAGCGGATCGACGTCACCCGCTTGCAGTTCGAGGACGCGAGCTTTGATGTCGTGATGTGCAACCACGTCCTCGAACACGTCCCGGAGGACCGCCGTGCGATGCGCGAGATCGCGCGCGTGCTCAAGCCCGGCGGGCAGGCGATCCTGCTCGTGCCGGACGTGTCCGCGGACGTCACCGACGAGGACCCGGCGGTCGTCGATCCCGACGAGCGGCGACGCCGCTTCGGACAGTACGACCATGTGCGCAGATACGGCTGGGACTACGTCGACCGGCTCGAGGAGGCGGGTCTCGCCGTCGAGGTCGAACGGCCGGAGACGGCGCTCGGCGACGATCTCGTGGCCCGGCACCGGCTGCGCAAGTACGGCGCGGTCGAGCCGATCTTCGTCTGCCGGCGCTGACCGCGGATGGTGTGCAGCGCCTTCGGGCTGGACATCACGAGCGCCATGGAGCTTCCCGGCCGCTGGCGCTGCCCGGGTGCCGGCCTACCGCCGCTGCATGTCGAGCCTGCGGCGCACGCCGATGTCGCAGCCGCCTGGAGCGGCGCTGACCGCATCGGCTGGAACGGCCGCGCCGACGGGCGGCCGCTGATCGTCGAGCATGGGACCGCCGGCGACCTGCGCCTGCGCGCCGCGCCTTCGATCGACATGCACCTGTCCGCCGACCACGCACGCCTGATCGTCGCGAACGACGATGGCGACGCGCTCGCCGCGATGCGGATCCTGCTCGACTCGGCGCTCTTCACGGTCAGCCTCCAGCGCGGGTACGAGGCACTACACGCCGGCGCCGTCGCGACGGACGCGGGCCTGCTGGCCGTCATGGGCGCCAGCGGTTCGGGCAAGTCGTCGGCGATCGTCGCGCTGCTCGAAGCAGGCTGCGGCTTCCACACCGATGACGTGCTCGTCCTCCGGCGCGACGGCGACAAGATCGTCGCCGTCCCGGGACCGCCCGTCCTCACGGTCGCGCGGCCCGCTCCGGCCGGCCTCGGGACGCCGATCGCCGATGTCGGCGACGAGGCATGGCTGGCCGTCGCGGGTGCCGAACGGGCGCGCCCGCTCGCCGGGATCGTGTGCCTGGCGGAGTCGGGCGACGCGTGGCGCCACGTGCTCAGCAGCTTGCTTGCGTTCCCGCGCGCCGCTGAGCGCGAGCGCGCCCGGTTCGAGCTGTCCGCAGAACTCGCGGCCGCCGTGCCGCTGCGCCGCCTGGAGCCCCGCAGCACCTCGCCGGACGGGCTCGCGGTAGCGGCGCTCGACTGGATACGATCCGTGCAAGGAGGCTGACCGGTGAGCGAACTGCTCGATCAGCGATTTGTCGTGCCGGAGCACGTCGTCCATCGCAGGTTCGCGGCCGAGACGGTCGTGCTCAATCTGCGCACGGGCGGGTACCACGGGCTCAACCCGGTCGCAGGGCGGATCCTCGAGGTCCTCGAGGAGACCGGCGACCCGCGAGTCGCCGTCGACCGCATTGCCGACGAGTGGGACGTCGAGCCGGCGCAGGTCGAACGCGATGCGGCCACTCTGTGCGCCGAGCTGCTCGAGCGCGGCCTGATCGAGCCCGCCGATCGTGACGGCTGACCGCAGGCACGCGTTCGGGCTTGCGATCGACGTATGCGCGGGGGTTGATGCCCGCGCGTTCGCGCCGGGCCACGGGGCGGGCCGGCTCCCGCCGACGACGGTCAGGATCGGCGATCCGGACGAGATCGCACGCGCATGGCCTGAAGCGCAGGCGCACATGACGCGCGAGCTCCGCGCAGGCGACGCGCTCGTGTTCTCGGTTGCGCACGCGCCGCGCGTCGGATACCTGCTCACGATGCCCGTGTACGGGCGCTTTCTCGTCGCGCACGACGGCCTGCGCGTGCTCTGCGCCCCGACGGACGCGCCAGACTGGGCGGCCGCGCTGGTGGCGCAGGTGCTCCCGCTCGCGTGCACGTTGCGCGGGTTTGAGCCGTTCCACGCGAGCGCCGTGGTGCTGGACGGAGCCGCGCTGATGATGGCCGGACCGGTGACCGCAGGCAAATCGACGCTCGCTGCACGGCTGGTGGAGGGCGGAGCGCAGCTCGTGAGCGACGACGTCGTCGCCATCGAGGCTGCGGACGGCGAGCTCTGGGCGCACCCTGGCGGCCGCTGGCTGCGGCTGCGCGCCCCGGAGACGGTGCCTGCGGCGTCGCGCCTCACCGCTGAGGGAGGCGAGGAGGGCCGTACGCGGTACGCGGCGCCGGTCGTCGACGGGCCACACCGGTTGCGTGCGGTGTACCTGCTGGGTCCTTCGTCGCCCGGCCCGGCGATCGCGCCCGTGCCGGATCCCGGGCCGGCGCTGCTCGGCGCCACGTACAACCTGTCGGTACGCGACCCGCAGCGCCTGCGGCGCCAGCTCGACGTGGCGCACCATGTGGCGCAGCGGGCGCCCGTGTTCCGCGTGGCGCGCCGGGGCAGCCCGGGTCGCGTTGCGGCCGTCCTGCGCGAGCACTTCGAGTCCTCCGTTCTCCGCGGCGCCGTGCCGTGACCGCCGCGCGGCCCACGACGATCGCGGGTTCGGCAGGCGCCGGCGCGGACGTCCACCGGCGCGTCGCCGCGACCGCTCCCGTGCTCGTGGACGTCCCCGGACTGATCGTCGCCGGTCACGCGGGGGTCGGGGTCCACGCCGGCGTCACCGCCGTGTTCGCCGGTCGCTTGTCGGACGTCGGCCCGCTGCTTGCGCGGGTGCCCGATCTGCCGCGCGCCGAACCGGCGGTCATGGCCGCTTTCGCCTACGGGCGGCTCGGCCAGGCGGCTCTGTCACTGCTGCGGGGCGAGTGGCTCGTCGTGATCTGGGACGGGCGTGCGCTCACGCTGGCGCGCGATCCGCTCGGCGGCCGCTCCGCGCACCACGCCCGAGCCGGCTCCGGAATCGTGTTCGGTGAGGACGCCCGCGACGTGCTCGCCCTGTTGCCGGCGACGCCGGCCCCCGACCGCCGTGCCGTCAGCACGTGGCTCGGCTACGGCGCGGTGCCGGCCGAAGGGACGCTCTTCGCAGGCGTGCACCGGCTAGGGCCCGGAACGGCGCTTCGGCATACAGGGCGCACGCCTGCGCTCGAGCGCTTCTGGGAGCCGGCCTACGGCGAGCCCGACCCCGCGGACGGACTCGCCGACCGCCTGCGAACGGCGATCGATGCCGCCGTGGTCCGCGCGGCGGGGCCGTCTGAGCGGCTCGGCGTGCTGCTCAGCGGCGGGCTCGACTCGGCGATCGTCGCCGCCTCCCTCGCCACCGCGCGCCCGGCTGCGCCACCGCTGGCCTGCTCGGGCACGTTCCCCGGCGACCGCGAGGCCGATGAGAGCGAGTTGATCGACACGCTGACACGCAGCCTCGGCCTGCCCGGTCTCCGGAGCGTGGTGGAATGGGGGCGGCCACTCCAGGGCGGCTTGCGCTACCTGGCGACGTGGAAGCTCCCGAGCACGTCGCCCAACACGTTCCTGTGGCTGCCGCTGCTCGCGGATGCCGCGGGATCCGGCGTCGAGGTGATGCTCGACGGCCAGGGCGGCGACGAGCTGTTCGACCAGCGGCCCTTCTACCTGTTCGCCGACCTCGTCGCCGGGGGGCGGCTGCGGGCCGCCTGGGGCCTGACCCTGCGCTATCCGGGCAGCCACCGTGGGACCACGCGCCGCCACCGCGCCCGCGTCCTCGCCCACTTCCTGCGCCGCGGCCTGATGCCGGCGAGCGTCCATCGAGCACGCGAGCGGCGCCGCGCCCACCCACTCCTGAGCGATGCCGACGCGCGCGAGGCCGCGGCCGTGGTCGACGAGTGGTCGTGGCTCGCGGAGCGCGCGCCGCGCTGGTGGGCATACCGGCGGCGCGCCCTCGTGACGGTGCCGCAGCTCCTCGACGCGGCGGGGTCCCTGCGCAGGACCGCCACACTGGCGGGCGTGACGGACCGGCATCCATTCATGCTCGACAGCGAGCTCGTCGAGTTCGCGCTGCGCGCGCCGCCCGAGCCGTCATTCGACGCCCGCCACGACCGCCCGGTCGCGCGTGCCTCCCAGCTTGCTCGCGTGCCCGACGAGGTGCGCCTGCGGCCGGGCAAGAGCGGGCTCAGCGGTCTGCTGACGCGGTCGCTGGACCGGGGCGAGCGGGCTCTGCTCGCTGAGCTCCTGGATCCGCGCGGCGCGCGTCTCCGAGAGTTCCTCGCCCCGGGCCGCCTCGGCACGATCGCGGAGCGCCTGCGCAGTCCGATCGCACGGGCTGACGCGGGCTGGCTATGGCAGCTGGGAGCGCTGGAATGCTGGTTGCGCCAGCTCGAGGACCCGCGGTTCGCCGACGAGCTCGCCGACCGGTCGGCTGAGCCCGCGCTCGTGCATCGCGTCGAACGTGTGTTGCGCACATCGACTTAATCTCGACTTGTCGACGGGGCGAAATCCCCTAGGCTCGGTGCGGTAACCACGAGACGGGAGTGGTAATGGACGACAAGATGCTCCGCGACGACTACGTCACGCCGTCGGTGACCGACTACGGCGATCTCACCGAGTTGACAGCCGCCGGCCACCTGTACGGCGACTTCGACGCCGACTACAAGAAGGGCGACCCGATCCCGCCGGGCGGCGCCGGAACGTCCTCACAGCCCTGAGCGGCGGGGGCGGCGCCAGCGCAGCGGTCCGCGTCGTCGGCGACGACTTCAAGGAGGGGGTCGCGCACCAGCTGGCACGAGACGGCTTCGTCGTCACGGATGACGATCCGCGAGTCGTCGTCGCCTGCCGGCGTTCGGTGACGCGGGCCTCGCTCGGAGAGCTCGCCGGCGATCGTCAGGCAGGCGCTCCGCTCGTCGCGGTCATCGACGAGCTGCCCACGCCGCACCTGATCCGCGCGCTCACGCTGCGTCTCGACGGCATCGTGGCGCTCGACCGGCTCGAGGCAGCCCTGCGCCCCACCGTCGAGGCAGTCCTGGCCGGGCAGGGCTGCTACCCACTGAGCTTTCGCGAGCGGCTCGAGCGTCCGCTGCTGTCGGCCCGCGAGAAGCAGGTGCTCGCGATGGTGGTGCTCGGCCTCGCCAACCTCGAGATCGCTCACAAGCTGTTCGTGACCGAGGCGAGCGTGAAGGCCCACCTCACGTCGGCGTTCGCCAAGCTCGGGGTGCGCTCGCGCGAGGCGGCGGCTGCGCTGATCCTCGACCCGGACGCTGGTTACGGGCCGGGCATCCTGCGCATCACGCCCGAGGAGGACGAGTCGGGACCGCCGGCCCAGCAGGAGGGCGAGCCAGGACCGCCGGCTCAGCGGTAGGCGCGGGCCTGCAGCTCGAACAGCTCCGCGTAGTGGCCGCCGAGCTCCATCAGCTGCTCGTGGCTTCCGTGCTCGATCACGCGCCCGCCCTGCAGCACGTAGATCCGGTCGGCCGACATCACGGTCGAGAAGCGATGCGAGATCAACAGCACGCTGCGACCCCGCTCGAGCTCGCGCACGCGCTCGAACACCGCATGCTCGGAACGAGCGTCGAGCGCGGCGGTCGGCTCGTCCAGGATGAGCAGGGCTGGATCCCGGAAGAACACGCGGGCGAGCGCGACGCGCTGCCACTGCCCGCCCGACAGGTCGTGACCGCCGAAGAACTCCTTGCCGAGCGTCGTCTCGTAGCCGTGGGGCAGGCCATTGAGGTCGTCGTGCGCGCCCGCACGCGAGGCGGCGGCGGCGATCGCCTCGAGGTCGGCCTCTGCCTCCCAGCGCCCGAGCCCGACGTTCTCGCGGGCTGACAGCTGATAGCGCACGAAGTCCTGGAAGATCACGCCGATCTGGGGCCGCAACGTGACCGGGTCCAGGCCGCGGGCGTCCTCGCCGTTCCAGCGCACGCTGCCGTGTGCAGGCTCGAACAGCAGGGCGAGGAGCTTGGCGAGCGTGGTCTTGCCGGACCCGTTCTCGCCGACGAGCGCGACCACCTCGCCGGCCTTGACGGATATCGACACGCCGGTGAGCGCGTCGCGGTGCGCGCCGGGGTAGCGAAAGCTGACGTCCTCGGCGGAGACCTCGCGCAAGGTCTCCGCGCGCGGCCGCGCGGGACCGCCGGCGTCGGGCGGCTCCGCGCGCGCGAGGAACATCTCCAGGTCACGCATGAACAGGCTCGACTCGAACAGCGCGCCGATGCCGGTGAGCAGCTGCTGGATGCGGCCTCCGAGCAGCCGGATCGTGATCAGCGCAACCGCCGCCGAGGCGAGCGCGACGCGGCCGTCGAAGACCAGCCACACGAGCAGCGCAAGCGCGGCCGTCGTCGCGACCGCGGTGACGAGCGCCGACGCCCCGGCCAGCAGCAGGCGGGTGCGGATGTGGCGGTCGAGGTCGCGGAAGTAGCGGCCGTAGTCGCGCTGCCAGCGGTCGATCAACGTGCCGCCGAGATCGAACGCACGGATCTCCTTCGCCTCATCGCGGCTCGAGAGGACGTCCTCCAGGTAGGTGCGGCGGCGTCGCTGCGGCGTCTGGTCGACCGCGAACGCGAACTCGAGCCGGCCGGACCGGCGGGCGAGCCACCACATCGGGACCGCGCCCGCGGCGAAGACCGGGAGGAGCAGGGGCTCGACGGCGAACAGCGCGACAGCCAGCACGACGACGGTGACCACCGCGCCGATCACCTGCACGAGCCCGGTCACGAGCGTGAGCGGCCGACTCAGCGCGTTGACCCTGACGCGTTGCAGGTCGTCGAAGAACTCAGGGCTCTCGAATCGCGCCAGGCCCACGGACGTGGTCACGGCGAGGATCTCCGTCCAGCTTGCCCACTGCACCTTCTCGCCCAGCAACCGCTGGAGGTGCGTCTGACTGCTCGTGATCAACCCACCCAGCGCGGCAGCGATCGCGAGGCCGACGAGCGGCGGCAGCGCGGCCGACACGTCGCCCGCCCCGTTCGCCTGTTCCAGCACCGCCGCGATGCCCGCGCGCGCGAGCAGGATCTGCAGTCCGACGAGCAACGCCCCGACCAACTGCACGGCGATCACGATCGTGAACAGGCGCGGGCTCGCCCGGCGCGACAGCCGGATCGCGGTCCGCGTGAGGCGGGCGATCTGGCGGGGCGAGCGCGCGGCGGCCCGGCCTCCGAGGAAGTAGGCCTGGGCATCGAGGCGCTCGGCGGGGGGTGCGGCCATCCCGTCAGATCGTCGTCAGCGATGTGTACCCGAGCGTCGGGAGCACCGGGTGACCGTCGTGCTCCACCCAGGCGTGCGCCTGAAAGCCGGTGTCGGAACGGGCGCCGATCGAGAGCTGGCAGGCCACGCCGCGGCGGGCCATCATGCGCAGCACGACGAGCGAGCGCACGAGGCAGCGCGAGTCGGCGGGGAGCACGGCCAGCGTGCGCGCCACCGGCCGATCCAGGCGCTTGGCGAGCCGCCGCGCCGTCTCCGTGTCGAGCCGGTCATCGGCCCCTTCGCGCAGTGTCGCGACGACGTCGATGATGTCGCGCCCGCGCATCAGCCGTCGGACCCGCACATACGTGGTCAGCACCTCCGCGGCCAGGCGCACACGCAGCCGCGCACCAACGCGCGGATGGCGTAGTAACGGATCGCCGGTGTTGCGCATCGCTGCGGTGGGCCCCCGCCGCGATTGTAGGCGCCGTCATCGGGTCGCGAGCGCGGCGGCGACGAGCTCCTCGGCCCGATGTGCGCTCGCGCGCTGGCCGTCGACGCCCGCGCGGAGCCGGTCGGTGAGCGCGGGGAGGTCGTCGATGAAGGCGCTCGCGCGCTCGACCAGCTGCTCGGCGTCGATGCCGTCGATGTCGATGACGTAGTCGCCGAGCCCGAGTGCACGGAAGAGCTCGACGGTCTTGAACTCGTAGGCGATCGGCAGCACCGGCGTGCCCGCGGTCAGCGCGAGGATCGCCGCGTGCATCCGCGTCGCGATCACCATGTCGAAGTCCGCGTAGGCCGCGGCGAGCGCGTCCGGGTGATGAAACCCGCGGTCGACGCGGACGCGCGCCCGCACGTCGTCGGGCAGCCCGGCCGCCACTTCCTCGGCCACCGCTGAATCGTCGGTCCAGTACTCCTCGACGCCCTGGCACGTCGACAGGAATGTCACCTCGATGTTGCGCTCGCGCACGAGCCAGGTCACCGCCGCCGCCACGGCCGCGCGGAACGCCTGGACCGCCGGGTCCGTCGCGTCGGCGCGCGGCGGCCAGTGGCGCACGGACACCGCGACCGAGCGCACCGGCCGGGCCCCCCGGGGCACGAACGGCCGGGATGCCGTGCGGCCGAAGACCGCGTCCGCGACGACATGGAGCGCGGTGTCGGGCACGCCGATGTCGAGCAAGTGGTCGCGCGAGCGCGCGTCCCGCAGCAGGACGAGAGGGGAGCCGGCGAGAATGGAACGGAGGTCGCGTCGGAGGCGGCGGTCGGTGAACGGTCCCAGCGACTGGGTGAAGAACACCGTCGGGACGCCGAGCGCCCGCGCCATCCGCAGCTCGAAGATCCGCGCGCCGAGCGGATACCGCTCCACCAGATACGTGCCTCCCGTGCTGACGGCCGCGTCGAGCGTCGCGAAGTCGGCGATCCAGCGGCGCTCGGTCGTGCCGAGCAGCCCGCGCGCCAAGGCGCGTGTCGCGCAACGCTGCCATAGGCGCGCGGCGAGCAGCAGCCGCTGCCGGTTCAGCATCACGGGCACGCGCGGCCTGCGGCGGAGCCCGAGGATCGACGCGAGCGAAGGGCACCAGCACAGGTCCGGGAAATAACGGCCGGCGACGTCGGGCTGCGCGTCGTGCAGCTCCAGCCGCGCCGACGGTGCCACGCGCTGGAGCGACTCGACGATCGCGATCGCGATCGCGGCGTCGCCGCCGTTGAGGGCCACGGTGTTCGTGATCGCCACTCGTTGCAGGGGGCGCCCGCCGCGCACTGCCATGGGCGGCAGGCTACTGTCGATGCCGTGAACTCAAGCCGCTGGTACCTCGATGCGTTCGCGCGCCAGGCGGCCGCGGCCGTCCCGTCTCAGGGCCTCGTGCTCGACGCGGGCGCCGGCGAGGGGCCCTACCGTCACCACTTCGGCCACACGCAGTACGAGTCGGCCGACTTCCAGAAGGTGCCGTCGAAGGTGTACGGGAGCACGGACTATGTGTGCGATCTCTCCGCGATCCCGGTCGAGGCGGATCGCTACGACCTCGTGCTGCTCAGCCAGGTACTCGAGCACCTCCCCGAACCGACCACCGTGCTGACCGAACTGCACCGGGTGCTCAAGCCCGGCGGCATGCTCTGGGCGAGCACGCCGCTGTTCTACGAGGAGCACGAGGCGCCCTACGACTTCTACCGGTACACCCAGTACGGGCTGCGCTACCTGCTCGAGGGCGCCGGTTTCGCCGAAGTGACGGTCGAATGGCTCGAGGGGTATTGGGGCACGGTGAGCTACGAGCTGGCCGTCGCGCGTCGGTCGCTGCGCGGTCGCCGCTGGGCGCCAATCCGGCGCTTCCTGGGGTTCGCGAGCGAGCTCGCGGCGGCCATCGATATTCGCCGGCGGGTCACGACCGTTGGGCATCCCAAGAACTACGCGGTCGTCGCGCGAGCGTAGTTGCGCCAATGCAACGCTTGCGTCCGGCGCTAGACTGACCAGTACTCGGCCGATAGTCGTAGCCGTCCTCTGCGCCCTTCCCGCCACATACGGGAGCCGGGCCGGACGGGGTCCGTGAGCGCCGAGCGCCCCTCACAGGGGTCCGGTACCCCCTGTGCTATCTTGGATGGTCGCGCCTTGTAGAGCTTGTCGGGCTCCTTGCGCGCTCTCTCTCGTCCGTCCTCCGAGCCACCCTGAGGAGTCGCCGTCTTGGCTTCCGTTGACGCTCCCCGCACCCGCCGCAGCTTTGCGCGGCTGGAAAAGGTCCTTGATGTCCCCAACCTGATCGATATCCAGAAGAAGTCGTTCTCCTGGCTTGTCGATCCCGAAGGGGGCGGGTTGCGGGAGACGATCGACGACATCTCCCCGATCGAGGACTACACCGGCAACCTCGCCGTGCAGTTCGGCGAGTTCCATTTCGATCCGCCGGTGGCGTCGTTGGAGGAGTGCCGTGAGAAGGACCTCACGTATGCGCGTCCATTGACCGTGACGGTCGGGTTCATCAATCGTGAGACGGGTGAGATCCGTGAGCAGTCGGTGTTCATGGGCGACTTCCCGTGGATGACCGAGCGCGGCACGTTCGTCATCAACGGCACCGAGCGCGTCGTCGTGACGCAGCTGGTCCGTTCCCCGGGCGCCTACCTGATGGAGCCCAAGGACGTCGAGAAGCAGGTCTTCGTCGGCAACCTGATGCCGGCCCGTGGCTCGTGGCTGGAGCTGGAGATCGACAAGAAGGGCCGCGTCTACGTCCGGATCGACCGCAAGCGCAAGCTGCCGGTCACCGTCCTGCTGCGCGCGATGGGCTACGCGTCGGACGAGGAGATCCTCAAGCTGTTCGACGATTCGGTCTACATCCGCAACACGATCGAGGCGGACACCGACGTCACGCGTTCGGAAGAGGGCGCGCTGATCGAGCTGTTCAAGAAGCAGCGTCCGGGCGAGCCGCCGAGCGTGGAGTCAGCGCGCTCGCTGCTGCACCAGCTCTTCTTCGATCCCAAGCGCTACGACCTCACGCGCGTCGGCCGCTACAAGCTGAACTCGCGCCTGAGCCTGGACATCGACCTCGACACGCGCGTCCTGACCCACGACGACATCATCGCCCTGGTCAAGGAGCTCGTGACGCTCCCGCGCGCGCTCGGTATGAGCGAGGACGACGCGGCCTACACCGACTACGCGGCCGAGGCCCTCTCGCGCCCGCGTGAAGCGGTGGCCGACCGTCTCGACGAGTACGAGCACTTCGGCAACCGCCGTCTGCGCACGGTCGGTGAGCTGATCCAGGAGGCGTTCCGGATCGGGCTGTACCGGATGGAGCGTGTCGTCCGCGAGCGCCTCACGACCGAGGACGCGGACACGATCACGCCGCAGACGATCATCAACATCCGCCCGGTCGTCGCGGCGCTGAAGGAGTTCTTCGGGTCCAGCCAGCTGTCGCAGTTCATGGACCAGACGAACTCACTGTCCGGCCTGACCCACCGGCGCCGCCTCAGCGCCCTCGGCGCCGGCGGCCTCACGCGCGAGCGCGCGCCGATCGAGGTGCGCGACGTGCATCCCACCCATTACGGGCGGATGTGCCCGATCGAGACGCCGGAGGGGCCGAACATCGGCCTGATCGGCTCGCTCTCGAGCTACGCGACGATCTCCGAGCACGGCTTCGTCACGACGCCGTACCGGGTCGTCAAGAAGGGCAAGGTCACCGACGAGATCCTGCACCTGGACGCCAGCCAGGAGCAGGAGCGGACGATCGCGCAGTCGACGACGCCGATCGACGACAAGGGCCACCTGCTGGGCGAGGAGGGCGGCACGGTCCTGTGCCGCACGCTCGCCGGTCAGTACGTCAGCGTCGCGCCGGACGAGGTCGACCTCATGGACGTCTCGCCGGAGCAGATCTGGTCGGTGGCGACGGCGATGATCCCGTTCCTCGAGCACGATGACGCGAATCGTGCGTTGATGGGTTCGAACATGCAGCGTCAGGCGGTGCCGCTGCTCAAGACCGACGCGCCGCTGGTCGGCACCGGGATGGAGCGCCGCGCGGCGCTCGACACCGGAGACGTCCTGATCGCCGGGAACACCGGCACGATCGAGTACGTCGACGCCGAGCGCATCACGATCGCCACCGACGAAGGCCGTGACGAGTACGACCTGCAGAAGTTCATGCGGTCGAACCAGGGCACGCTGATCCACCAGAAGCCGCTCGTCGAGAGTGGGCAGGAAGTCAAGGCCGGCGACGTGCTGGCCGACGGCTCCGCCTCCGATCGCGGTGAGATGGCGCTCGGGAAGAATCTGATGGTCGCGTTCATGTCGTGGGAGGGTTACAACTTCGAGGACGCGATCATCCTGTCCGAGCGGCTGGTCAAGGACGACGAGTTGACCTCGATTCATATCGAGGAGTACGAGGTCGACGCCCGCACGACCAAGCTCGGTGATGAGGAGATCACGCGCGATATCCCGAATCGCAGCGAGGAGTCGTTGCGCAATCTCGACGATCGCGGGATCGTGCGGATCGGGGCTGAGGTGCAGTCCGGCGATCTGCTGGTCGGCAAGGTCACGCCCAAGGGTGAGACCGAGCTCACGGCGGAGGAGAAGCTGATCCGGGCGATCTTTAAGGAGAAGGCGCGCGAGGTCCGCGACACGTCACTGAAGGTGCCGCACGGCGAGGGTGGTGTGGTGATCGACGTCAAGACGTTCTCGCGCGCGGCCGGGGATGACCTGTCGCCGGGCGTGAACGATCTGGTGCGGGTGTTTGTGGCCAAGAAGCGCAAGATCGCCGAGGGCGACAAGCTCGCGGGCCGGCATGGCAACAAGGGCGTGATCTCAAAGATCGTGCCGGAGGCCGACATGCCGTTCCTTGAGGACGGGACGCCGGTTGACGTGATCCTGAACCCGCTGGGTGTGCCGAGCCGGATGAACATCGGCCAGATCCTGGAGACCCATCTGGGCTGGGCGGCGGCGCAGGGCTGGTATGACGACGGCACCGAGGCCTACAAGAACTCGCGCACCGACAACAACCGCGTCTACGTCGCGACCCCGGTGTTCGACGGCGCGACCGTCGCCGACGTCGACCACGCGCTGGTCCACTGGCAGAAGGAGCACCAGGGCGCGATCCGGATGGACATCGACACCAAGGCGCGTGCCGGCGAGCAGGCGTCGGGCAAGGTGACGCTGTTCAACGGCCGCTCGGGTGAGCCGTTCGAGAAGCAGGTCACCGTCGGCTACATGTACATCCTCAAGCTGCTGCATCTGGTGGATGACAAGATCCACGCGCGTTCGACCGGCCCGTACTCGCTGGTCACCCAGCAGCCGCTGGGCGGCAAGGCGCAGTTCGGCGGCCAGCGCTTCGGCGAGATGGAAGTCTGGGCGCTGGAAGCCTACGGCGCCGCGTACACGCTGCAGGAGATGCTGACCATCAAGTCCGATGACACCGTCGGGCGCGTGAAGGCCTACGAGGCGATCGTCAAGGGCGAGAACATCGCCGAACCATCGATCCCGGAATCCTTCAAGGTCCTGCTCAAGGAGATGCAGTCGCTGGCGCTGGACGTCAACGTCGTCTCCGAGGAAGGTACCCGCGCCGAGATGGGCGACGAGGACGACGACCTACTACGCGCCGCCGAAGAGCTCGGCATCGACCTCTCCGGCGTGCGCACCACCGACGGCGATGCCTCCAACGAGGAGGCCGCCAAGGAAACAGAAGAAGAGACCGAGGAAGGCGACGAGAGCCCGGCCGCCGAGGCCGACGCAAAGTTGACCGACGAGGAAGCCGCCCCGATCGGCGACATCCTGGCCGCCGACGAGGAATAAGGAATCACTTTGATCGACATCAATAATTTCGACGCTATCGAGATCGGCCTCGCGTCCTCGAAGCAGATCCGCTCGTGGTCGAGCGGTGAGGTCACGAAGCCGGAGACCATCAACTACCGGACGCTCAAGCCCGAGAAGGACGGGCTCTTCTGCGAGCGCATCTTCGGTCCCACCAAGGACTGGGAGTGCTACTGCGGCAAGTACAAGCGCGTCCGTTACAAGGGCATCGTCTGCGAGCGCTGCGGTGTCGAGGTGACGCGCTCGAAGGTTCGCCGCGAGCGCATGGGTCACATCGACCTCGCCGCCCCCGTGAGCCACATCTGGTTCTTCAAGGGCGTCCCGAGCCGCATCGGCTACCTGCTCGACATGGCTCCCAAGGAGCTCGAGAAGGTCCTCTACTTCGCCGCGTCGATCGTGACGTGGGTGGACGAAGAGGCGCGGGCGACCGACCTGGACGAGCTGCGCAAGAAGGTCGACGAAACGATCGAGGAGTACTCGGGCGAGAAGGAGCAGCGCCTGCTGGAGCTGCGTGAGTCGCTCGAGCGCCGCGAGGAGTACCTCAAGACCGGCTCGCAGTCCGGCTTCTCGGACGACGACCACATCTGGGCCGAGCACCTCGACCTGAACCCGAAGAAGCTCGAGGACGACGAGCGCGAGAAGCACCTCAAGGACATGCGCAAGCTCCTCGAGGCCGACATCCAGGACACCGAGGCCTACATCGAGGACGCGATCGAGCGTCTGCGGTCGGTCTGGGAGCTGTTCCAGTCGATGGGTCCGAAGGACATCGTCAACGACGAGTCCACGTTCCGCGAGCTCAAGGACCGCTTTGGCTCCCCCTATGGCTGGGGCGAGTACTTCCGCGGCGGCATGGGCGCCGAGTCGATCCGCGACCTGCTCGAGCAGGTCGACCTGGACGCCGAGGCGGCCGATCTCGAGGAGCAGATCAAGACCGCCAAGGGCCAGAAGCAGCAGCGTGCGGTCAAGCGCCTGAAGGTCGTCTCGGCCTTCCTGAACTCCGGCAACAAGCCGGACATGATGGTGCTCGAGGCCGTGCCGGTGATCCCGCCGGAGCTGCGGCCGATGGTCCAGCTGGACGGCGGCCGCTTCGCGACCTCCGACCTCAACGACCTCTACCGCCGCGTCATCAACCGGAACAACCGCCTCAAGCGGCTCCTGGACCTCGGCGCGCCGGAGATCATCGTCAACAACGAGAAGCGGATGCTGCAGGAGGCCGTCGACGCCCTGTTCGACAACGGCCGCCGCGGCCGGCCCGTCACGGGCCCGGGCAACCGCGCCCTGAAGTCCCTGAGCGACATGCTCAAGGGCAAGCAGGGCCGCTTCCGCCAGAACCTGCTAGGCAAGCGCGTCGACTACTCGGGCCGTTCGGTCATCGTGTCCGGCCCGTCGCTGCGCCTGCACCAGTGCGGCCTGCCGAAGCTGATGGCGCTTGAGCTGTTCAAGCCGTTCATCATGGCCCGGCTCGTCGAGCGCAAGGCCGTCCAGAACATCAAGGCGGCCAAGAAGATGGTCGACTCGATGATCCCGGAGGTCTGGGACGTGCTCGAGGAGGTCATCCACGAGCACCCGGTGCTGCTCAACCGCGCGCCGACGCTCCACCGCCTGGGCATCCAGGCGTTCGAGCCGGTGCTCGTCGAGGGCAAGGCGATCCAGGTCCACCCGCTGGTCTGCCACGCGTTCAACGCGGACTTCGACGGCGACCAGATGGCGGTCCACCTCCCGCTGAGCGCCGAGGCGCAGGCCGAGGCCCGCGTCCTCATGCTCTCCTCCAACAACATCCTGTCCCCGGCCCACGGCTCGCCGCTGGCGACCCCGACCCAGGACATGGTGCTCGGCACGTACTACCTCTCGTACGGGCCGGAGGAGCCCGAGCTCGAGAAGCTCAACCGCGAGAAGACGAAGCCGCACGTGTTCCGTACGGCGCAGGAGGCCGAGCTCTCCTACGAGCACGGCATGGTCAAGCTGCACGCCCTGGCGGAGTTCCGCGCGCCGGGCCGTGAGGGCGGGCACATCCTGACGACCGTCGGGCGGATCATCTTCAACGACCGCATCGAGCGCGCGCTCGAAGAGGCGCTCGGCGAGGAGTTCGACCGGACCACGTACCGCTTCATCAACAAGACGCTCAAGAAGCGCGACGTGACGACCTTCGTGGACGCGCTGATCCAGACGTACGGCGCCCCGGCGATCGCCCTGGTGCTGGACGCCTTCAAGGACCTCGGCTTCCACTACGCCACACAGGCGGGTGTGACCATCTCCAAGAACGACGTCCTCGTGCCTCCGAGCAAGCAGGAGATCCTCGCCAAGTACGAGGCCGAGGTCCGCGCGATCCAGGACCAGTACGAAGATGGCCTGATCACGCAGGAGGAGCGCCACCTGGCCGTCACGGACAAGTGGAACGCGGCCACTGAGGAAGTTGCCGACGCCATGATCGAGAACATCGAGGGCGCCGACCAGCTGAACTCGATCTACATGATGGCCAACTCCGGTGCCCGCGGATCGTTCAAGCAGATCCGCCAGCTCGCCGGCATGCGCGGCCTGATGGCCAACCCGAAGGGCGAGATCATCGAGCGGCCCGTGAAGGCGAACTTCATGGAGGGCCTCGACGTGATCGAGTACTTCACCTCCACCCACGGCGCCCGCAAGGGTCTCGCCGACACGGCGCTCCGCACGGCGGACTCGGGCTACCTGACCCGCCGTCTGGTCGACGTGGCGCAGGACGTGATCATCCGGATCGAGGACTGTGGCACCGAGGAGTACCTCGACGCCCCGCTCTTCAAGGAGACGGGCGACCCGAACGAGATGCTCGTGGGCCGCCTCTCCGCGAAGGACTTCACGACCAAGCGCGGCAAGGTGCTGCTCGAGGGCGGCGTGGAGATCACGCGCGAGATCGTCGCGGAGCTCGTCGAGGCGATCGGCGACGCGCGCGAGACCACCGTGCCGGTGCGCTCGGTGCTCAAGTGCGAGGCGACGACCGGCGTCTGCCAGGCCTGCTACGGCCGCTCGCTCGCGACCGGCCAGCTGGCCATGATCGGCGACGCGGTCGGCATCATCGCCGCGCAGTCGATCGGCGAGCCGGGCACGCAGCTGACCATGCGGACGTTCCACACCGGCGGCGTCGCCGGCGCGGACATCACGCACGGCCTGCCGCGTGTCGTGGAGCTGTTCGAGGCACGCAAGCCGAAGGGCCTGGCGAAGATCGCCGAGGTCGGCGGCGTGGTGTCGATCGAGGACACCGACAAGTCGCGCACCGTGGTCATCACCGACGACGCCGGCGAGGAGCACCGCAACACGTTCCCCCGCCGGACGCGCCTGCACGTCGCCGAGGGCGAGAAGATCGAGCTCGGCACGCAGCTCAACGAGGGCTCGCTGTACCCGCACGAGCTGCTCGCGCTGCGCGGCCGGACCGCGACCGAGGTGTACCTCGTCAAGGAGGTGCAGGAGGTCTACAAGTCCCAGGGCGTCGACATCAACGACAAGCACATCGAGCTCATCGGGCGCCAGATGCTCAAGAAGGTGCGGATCGACCAGAAGGGCGACACCGACCTGCTGCCGGGCCAGTTCGTGGACCGGCACGAGCTGCGGCGGATCAACGGAGCGGTCGAGGCCAAGGGCGGCGAGCCTGCCCAGTTCGAGGAGATCATCCTCGGCATCACCAAGGCCTCGCTGGCGACCGACTCGTTCCTGTCGGCGGCCTCCTTCCAGGAGACCACCAAGGTGCTCACCGATGCCGCGCTCGAGGGCAAGATCGACCGTCTGGCCGGTCTGAAGGAGAACGTGATCATCGGCAAGCTGATCCCGGCCGCCACCGGGCTCAAGCGTTACCGCACGATCGAGATCGAGCCGACCGAGCCGCTCCCCCGCGGGATCGACGACGTCGGCCTGCTCGAGGGCGACGATCTCGCCGCCGAGCTCGGGCTCGAGGACGGCGAGGGGCTGCAGGGCTTCGGGCCGGCCTTCGACACCACCGAGCTCGACGAGATCAACGCCGGCTTCGGCACGAGCGGAGGCTCGTTCGACGACATCGGCTCCGACCTCGACATCGACGGCGGTTCGGACGACAAGAAGTAGGCGCTGACGCGCTCACGGCCCCGTCGCGGTCCCCGCGGCGGGGCCGTTTTCGCGTGCCCAGGCCTCCAGCTCGGCCACGTGGTCGTCGGTCACCCCGACCGCGGGGTCGGTGGAGACCAGCAGCGTCGGCGCCCGGCGGGCGCCCGCCCACGCCCGGCACTCGTCGTCGTGATCGTCGTCGATCCACGCCACAGCGCGGGTCGGGCCGGCGAATGCGTCGATCGCGTCGAGCTTCCAGTGCGCGTTGATCTGGGCGCGCGGCCGGTCGAAGCTCAGGTGCTGCCAGCCGCCCGGAAGACCCAGGAAGTACGGCAGGTGCTCCTCGGCGCGCTCCTCCCAGCCCGTGCACCAGACGCACTCGAAGGTGCGAGCCAGACGCACAAGGCGCGCTCCCGCTCCCTCGGACAGCCAATGTGGAGTGCCATCGACCGCTACGGGGAAACCAGGGGGAGGGCTGGTGTGGTCGAAGCCGAACAGGGAGACCACCCCGTCCACGTCGACGAGCAGAAGGGGAATTTGATCTGGCACTTAGCGAGGGGACGCTAGTCTGGCCCCGCTTCGCTTTGGACTCAAGCCGGGGGGCTTGAGGTCCGATGAACATGGAAGACCTTGGCGACAGGCGCCGGGGCGTTCCAACTGGGTCTTAGAACACAAGTGACTTTCGAAATCGGGATTCTGCTGGCGCTTGCGTGCGCCGTTGCGACGCAGCTTGGCTTCTTGTACAAGCACGAGGGGGCGAACGCCGCACCCGCCGTCGACATCCGGCATCCGCTCCGGACCGTCAAGGATCTCTTCTCGTCCAAGTGGTTCGCGGTCGGCATGGCGGTCGCGACCGGGGCCTGGTTCTTTCACGTCGCCGCACTGGCCTTCGCTCCGCTGAGCGTCGTCCAGGCCGTGCTCAGCACCGGCGTCGTGATCCTCGCCGTCATGGCCGAGCGCATCTTCGGCTTCGAGGTCGGCGCCCGCCAGTGGGTCGGCGTCGCGATGACCGCTCTCGGCCTGCTGCTGCTGGTGATCACCCTCCCGGCGCAGTCCGGCGCGCATTCGGCCTACTCGCTGGCCGGCATGCTCAGCTTCGAGGGCGGCATGCTCGCGATCGGCGCGCTGCTGATCTCCGGCCCCCGCATCGGCGCCCCTGATCACCACCACGGGATCATGCTCGGCGCCGCCGCCGGCGTTCTCTTCGGCGTCTCCGACGTCGCCATCAAGGCGCTCACCGGCCTCCACGGCCCGCTCGCGATTCTCGTCTCGCCGTGGCTGGCCGTCGCGGTGCTCGCCTCGGTCGTCGCCTTCTACGCCTCCGCTCGCGGCCTGCAGGACGGCGAGGCCGTCCCGGTCATCGCCGCGACCTCCACCGCCGCCAACGTCTCCTGCATCCTCGGCGGCATCATCGTCTTCGGTGACCCGATGCCGCGCGACACGGTCGGCATCGCCGTCCAGGCGTTCGCGTTCGTGCTGGTCGTCGTCGCCGCGCTCGTCACTCCGCCGCCGATGCGCGCGGCCGAGGCGCACGCGCAGCCGGCGCACTAAGCCGCGACGGACTCCCGGATCACATCGGCGACCCGCTCAGGGTCGTCCCACGTCGGCACGTGCCCGCAGTGCTCCAGCGTCACGTGGCGCGCCTCCGGCATCCAGCGCCGTGCCCGCGGGGCCTGACGCGCGTAGATGAGCAGCCGGTCGCGCGAGCCCCAGGCGACGGTGGTCGGGACCGCCGGCGGCCGCACGCTCCACGCCGGCGCGTTGCGCAGCAGCGGCCAGAACCCCGGGGCGTCGGCGTAGACGCGGGTCCACAGTTCGGCGTCGGAGGGCGGGATGCGCCACGGCCGGCCCGCCACGTGCGCGCACAGCAGCGAGCGCAGGGCGGTGTTGCCCACGATCGCGTGCGCGATCGGCGCCACGCCGAGGGCGAGGAACCGGGTGCCGACGAGCACCCCGCGGGCGTAGGACCGCTCGCGGTCGTTGCCGAAGAAGCCGACCGGCGAGATCGCGCACGCGGACCGCACGCGCCCGGTCGCGGCGAGATCGAGCGCGATGCCGCCGCCCATCGAGTTGCCCGCCACGTGGAAGCCGTCCAGGCGGAGCGATGCAGCGAACGCCGCGACCTCCGCGGCGAGCCCATCCACTGTGTCCGCCCCGGGCGGCGAATCGCCGAAGCCCGGCAGGTCGACGGCGATCACGTCGTGGTCGCGCGCGAGCAACGGCATCACGGGCCGCCACATCTCCTTGCACGAGCCGAGGCCATGCAGGAGCACGAGAGGTGAGCCGGAGCCGGTACGGTCGTGGGCGAGCATCGCGCGAGCGTAGTGATTGCGCCGGCTCACGGCCGCAGTTAGGTTGTACGAATCGGCGTATGACTCTCGACGTTCTGTAACGAAACGGTGCTCGCGCTCCGTGACCTCCTCCGCGACCTCGAGGTCAGCCTCGTCGCGGGCGAGGCGGGCGTGGACAACTCGGTCCGCTGGGTCCACATCTCCGAGATCGTCGATCCGACGCCGTGGCTATCCGGCGGCGAGCTGCTGCTTACGACCGGTCTGCAGCTCGAACGGCCCGAGGCGCAGCGCGAGTACGTCGCGCGGCTGGCCGGCCACGGGCTATCCGGGTTGGGGCTTGGCACCGGGTTCGCCCACACCACGATCCCCGAGGCGATGCGCGAGGCCGCCGACGAGTACGGCTTCCCGCTGTTCGAGGTCCCGTACGAGGTGCCGTTCATCGCGGTCACCGAGAAGGCGTTCACGCACCTGGTCAACGAGCACTACGCGGTCCTCCAGCGCGCGCTGTCCGCCCACGAGCGGCTCGAGCGGATCGTGCTGTCCGAGCGCGGGCTCGACGGCGTGGCGGGCGCGCTCGCGTCGCTGATCGGCGGCCCGGCGATCATCTTCGACTTGCGCGGCGAGGTCCTGGCCCGTCGCGCCGGCCGCGCGCCGCTGCAGGACAGCGCGGTCGCCGCACTGTCCGACGAGCTGCGCGAGCGCGCCCGTGCAGGCGGTCGCCGCGGCTACGCGCCCGGCGGCGAGCTGGCGGGCCGCGCGCTCGCCCTGCCGGTCCCGCGGACGCCCCAGGGGAACGCTCCCGCGGGCGACGGCCCGGCGCCGCAGGCGTGGCTCGTCGCGGCCAAGGACGGCGGCCCGCTGACGGAGTTCGACCGCCTCACGCTGCACCAGGCGGTCACGGTCGTCGCGCTCGAGCTGCTCCGCCGTCGCGTTGCGGACGACACCGAGCGCCGCCTCGCCGGCGACGTCGTCACCGCGATGGTGTCCGGGGAGCTCGACGGGGCCGAGCTCGCGCGTCGCCTCCAGCCGTTCGGCTTGCGCGACCGCGCCGCCGTCGTCGTCCTGGTGCCGCCGCGGCCGTTGAAGGCCGCCACCGAGGACGCGCTCGCGCGCGCCCTGCGCGACGAGGCCGGTATCGGCCTGGCGGCCGCTACCGGACGCTTCTCGTGCGTGCTGGTGGCGCCGCCGCGCGGCGGGGGCGACGACGAGGTGTTCGCGCTCGCCGAGCGCCTGCGCCGGCGCGTCTCGACCGAGGTCGGCACCGACCTCGCCGCGGGCGCCGGCCGCATGGTCGCTGCGGGCGACCTGCGCCGCGCCTTCCACGAAGCCCGGTGTGCGCTCGAGGCGCGCGGGCTGGCCGACGGCAACGGCACCCCGGCCGGGCTCGCCACCTACCACGACCTCGGCTCGTTCCAGTTGCTCCTCTCCCTGCAGGACGACGAGGCGCTGCGGCTGTTCTGCGACTCGATCCTCGCCCCGATCGAGGAGGGGGAGGGCGCGTACGGGGGCGAGCTGATGCGCTCGCTCGAGGCGTTCATCGAATGCAACGGCCAGTGGGAGCGAGCCGCGCGCCAGTTGTACTGTCACCGGCATACGCTGCGCTACCGGATCCGGCGCGTCGAGGAGCTGACGGGCCGGTCGCTGGATTCCGCGCGCGATCGCATCGACTTCTGGCTGGCGCTCCGCGGGCGCGAGCTGATCCGCCAGTGAAAGAGAGGAACGACAGGTGAAGGTCGGCGTCCCTACCGAGATCAAGACGGACGAGTACCGCGTTGCGCTGACGCCGGCGGGCGTGCGGGAGCTGGTCGAGCATGATCATGAGGTTGTGATCCAGGCTGGGGCGGGTGAGGGGTCGGCGATCTCTGACGGCGATTATGTGTCTCAGGGCGCGCGGATCGTGTCTGACGCTGGGGCGGTGTTCGGTGAGGCGGACATGATTGTCAAGGTCAAGGAGCCGCAGCCGGTCGAGGTCGGGATGCTCGAGGGGCGGCACACGCTGTTCACGTATCTGCATTTGGCGCCGGATCCTGAGCTCACGCGCGGCTTGGTGGAGTCGGGCGCGACGTGTGTGGCGTATGAGACGGTGGAGGACATCCGCGGGCGGTTGCCGTTGCTGGCGCCGATGAGTGAGGTGGCGGGCAAGATCGCCACGCAGGCGGGGGCGTTCATGCTCGAGAAGCCGCTCGGCGGTCGCGGGATCCTGCTCGGTGGCGTGCCGGGGGTGGCGGCGGCGAACGTGATGATCATCGGCGGGGGCGTGGTGGGGATGAACGCGGCGTTCATCGCGCTGGGGATGGAGGCGACCGTCTACGTCTATGACCGCAATATCGATCGGTTGCGGGAGCTCGATATCGCGTTCGGCGGTCGCGCGGATACGTGTTACGCGTCGACGCTGGACATCGAGACGCGGCTGCCCGACATGGATCTGGTGATCGGGGCGGTGCTCGTGCACGGGGCCAAGGCGCCGTACGTGGTGCGTCGGGACCAGCTGAAGCTGATGAAGCGCAACGCGGTGTTGGTGGATGTCTCGATCGATCAGGGCGGCTGTTTTGAGACTTCGCGGCCGACGACGCACTCAGACCCGACCTATGAGGTCGACGGCGTGACGCATTACTGCGTGGCGAACATGCCGGGCGCGGTGCCGATCACGAGCACCTACGCGCTGACGAACGCGACGCTTCCGTACGTGCTCGATGTCGCCGACGAGGGCGTCGCGGGCGCTGCGCGGCAGAACCCCGGACTTGCGAAGGGCGTCAACGTCGTCGCCGGCAAGGTGACCTACGCGCCGGTGGCCGAGGCGACCGGGCAGCCGTACGCCGACCTGTTCGACGCGCTCGGGGAACAAGCGGCTGCGTAGATGACCGGCTCCGCACCCCACGCACGCGGGGCACGAAGCCGGCCATCTGCCGCTGCTAGCCTTACGCGCCGTATGCCCACGACTTCCCAGCTGGTCCGCAAGGGCCGGAATCCGAAGACCAAGAAGCTGGCCACGCCGGGCCTGAAGTCCGGCAAGGGCCGCAAGAAGAAGGTCGCCGCTCCGCAGCGGCGCGGTGTCTGCACCCGCGTCTACACGACGACGCCGAAGAAGCCGAACTCGGCGCTGCGCAAGGTCGCTCGTGTGCGGCTCACCAACACGATGGAGGTCACGGCGTACATCCCCGGCGAGGGCCACAACCTGCAGGAGCACTCCGTTGTGCTCGTGCGCGGTGGCCGCGTCAAGGATCTGCCTGGCGTTCGTTACAAGGTCATCCGCGGCACGCTCGACGCTGCCGGAGTGTCCGATCGCAAGAAGGCCCGCTCCCAGTACGGAGTGAAGGCCAGGTAATGCCGCGCCGCGCTGCCGCCACGCAACGGCCGGTCGAGGCCGATCCCGTCTTCCGATCCAAGCTCGTCTCGCAGGTGATCAACCGCGTGATGCTGGACGGCAAGAAGTCCAAGGCCGAGCGCATTGTGTACGACGCGCTCGCGATCCTTTCCGAGCGCACGGGCAAGGAGCCCGTCGAGGCGCTCGAGATCTCGATCAAGGCGCTCACGCCCGTGCTCGAGGTTCGTTCCCGCCGCGTCGGCGGTGCCACCTACCAGGTGCCCGTCGAGGTCCCGGCGCGCCGCGCCCGCACGCTCGCCGTGCGCTGGCTCGTCGAGTTCGCCCGCAACCGGCGCGAGAAGTCGATGGCGCAGCGGCTCGCCAATGAGCTGCTCGACGCGCAGTCCCAGCAGGGCGGCGCGTTCAAGCGCAAGGACGACATCTTCCGCATGGCGCAGGCCAACAAGGCCTTTGCCCACTACCGCTGGTAGCGGAAGCCGTTTCGGCGCGCCGCGCCGCGGATAGGGTCTCGGCGTGCGCGCAATCGCCGTACGCGAATGGGGAGAGCGGGACAAGATCGAGCTGATCGAGCACGACGTCCCGCCGGTCGCCCCTGACGGGGTCCTCGTGAAGGTCAAGGCCGCGGGCGTCAATCCGGTCGACGCCAAGATCCGCGGCGGCTACATGGCGAAGGCTCTGCCGTTCCACTTCCCGGTGATCCTCGGTTGGGACGTGGCCGGGGTCGTCGAGGAGGCCGGCCCGGCGGTTACGTGGTTCAAGCCCGGCGACAAGGTCTACGGGTACATCCGCCGCCACCACCTCGAGTACGGCGCGTACGCCGAGTACGCCACCGCGCCGGAGGGCTTCTTCGCGCACATGCCCGCCGATCTGTCGTTCGTCGAGGCGGCGGCGATGCCGCTCCCCGTTCTGACCGCGCACCAGTCACTGGAGGCGCTCGGCCTGCGCGGCGGCGAGACGCTGTTCATCGGCGGCGGCGCCGGCGGTGTCGGCCACCTGGCGATCCAGCTCGCGATCGCGCGCGGCGCCCGCGTGGTCGCGACCGCGTCCGAGCGCAACCACGACTTCCTGCGCGAGCTCGGAGCCGAGCCGCTCGACTACGCGATCGACGATCTCCCCGCGCGCGTGCGCGACCTGCTGGCGGACTCGGGCACCGACGCCGCGTTCGACCTGTTCGGCGGCGACCCGCGCGAGCAGGCGTTCGCCTCACTGCGGCCGGGGGGCCGGCTCGTCTCGATCGCCCGCCCGCCCCCGGAGCCCCGCAACGGCCACCACGAGGTCCATTACATCTTCGTGCGCCCGAGCGGCTACGACCTCGGCGAGCACGTGACGCCGCTCGTCAACGAGGGCAGCCTGCGCCCGCACGTGCAGGAGACGTTCCCGCTCGAGCGCGCGGCCGACGCGCACGCGCTCCTGGAGGAAGGGCACGTGCGCGGCAAGCTCGTGCTCACGGTCGACTGACGCGCCTGCGCGCCTCGTCGGCGAGGACGCGGCGGTCGTCGGTGGCCGCGTCGGCGGCGGCGTGCTCGTCGGCCCAGTCGGGATCGATCTCGGCGGTCGCCTCGAGCACGGCCTCGTCGACGAGCAGGGGGACGTCGGTGACGAGTGCGAGCGCGATCGCGTCGCTCGGCCGCGCGTCGACGCTGGTGCCGTCGGCCAGCACGATGTCGGCGTAGAAGATGTGCTCGACCAGGCGCGTCACGCGGACCTCGCGGACCGACGAACCAGTGGCGTGCAGCAGCGATGCGGTCAGGTGGTGCGACGTCGGCCGCGGCAGCTCGACGTCCTCGAGCAGCACGGCGATCGCCTCGGCCTCGGGCGCGCCGACCCAGATCTTCAGCTCGTGGCCGTCGCCCGCGAGCATCAGGACGTGCTTGTCGCCGGCGCGGCGGACGTCGGTGACCTGCATGTGAACGGGCATCGTGCGCTCCCTCAAGGGCTGGAGGCGCACGCGCAGCGACGCGCGCGCCTTGTGGAGCCGGGTCTTGACCGCGCCCGGCGGGATCCCGAGATGCGCCGCCGCGTCGGCCTGCGACAGGCCGGCGAGGTAGTACAGCGTCACCGCCTCACGCTGCCCACGGGGCAGCGCCGCGATCGCGGCCCGTACCCGCTCGGCCAGCTCCGCCGCCTCGGCAGCCAGAACGGGGTCAGACCCCTTGAGTCCCAGCGGCTCAAGGGGTCTGACCCCTGGGTGTTGCCGCAGTTGCGCGCGGCAGGCGTTCATCCCGATCCCGACGAGCCAGGCGCCGAACGACTCGGGGCGGCGGAGGGCGTCGAGCGAGAGCAGCGCGGTGACGACTGCGTCCTGGGCGGCGTCGAGCGCGGCGTCCGGCCCGACCATGCGGCGACAGCAGCGCACCAGCGTCGCGTGGTGGCGGGCCACCAGCTCGGCGAAGGCGTCGCGGTCGCCGCCGCGGGCGCGGCAGACGAGCTCGGCGTCGGCAGGCGTCATCTCAGGAGCTAGTGCGTGCGCGCTCGCGTGGGGTTACCCACCGCGTTCGCGCCGGCGCGGCGATGTACGCCCACACCGCCCCGATCAGCCCCAGCACCGCGCCCAGGCTCTCCAGATAGAACCCGGTCGCCGGCCGCGCCTCGGCCAGGTCGTACGTGCGGCCGATCAGGCCCGTGTCGTCGAGCACCGGGCGATCGACGAATAGCACGACCACGAGGGCGGCCAGCGAGAGCACGATCAGTGCCACCGCGGCCGGCCGCGCACCACGCATGACGGCGCCGTAGGACATCGGCAGCATGGCCAGCCCGATGATCCCCAGCGCGTAGCTGTGGAGGTCCGCCGCCGGTGGACGTGCCGCCGGGCGGGATGACGGTCACCGCATGGATCTCGCGAACCGCCACGAACTCGGCCACGATGAGCAGGAGAGCGCCCGCCACGAGGGGCACGAGAGGTGCGAAGCGGGCCACAGGTCGGATGCTATTCTCCTAGGCCGCTGTGGGGCGAAGCTTGCCGCCGCAGCACCAGGGAAACCTCACATGGAGAGCCTCGAGACATAGCCCACATCTCCGGGCCGAACTCTGTGTGAAGCGAACCCTGGGCCCTCGTGAGGGCCCGTTTTTTTGCCGGGATTGGGTACCCACCCACCCACCCGCACCGCGAAGAAGCAGCAGACGACGAAAGACCTTTCCATGCCGCGCAAGTACAGCCTCGAGAAGACTCGCAACATCGGGATCATGGCCCACATCGACGCGGGCAAGACGACCACGACCGAGCGGATCCTCTACTACACCGGCCGCTCCCACAAGATGGGAGAGGTTCACGAGGGCGCGGCCACGATGGACTGGATGGCGCAGGAGCAGGAGCGCGGCATCACGATCACTTCCGCGGCCACGACGGCCGACTGGAAGGACCATCGGATCAACATCATCGACACGCCCGGGCACGTCGACTTCACCGTCGAGGTCGAGCGCTCGCTGCGCGTGCTCGACGGTGCAATCGCGCTGTTCGACTCCGTCGCCGGCGTAGAGCCGCAGTCCGAGACCGTCTGGCGCCAGGCCGACAAGTACCACGTGCCGCGCATCGCCTACATCAACAAGATGGACCGCATCGGCGCGAACTTCGAGCAGGGCGTGCAGACGATGATCGACCGCCTGGGCGCGCACCCGGTGCCCGTCCAGCTGCCGATCGGCGCCGAGTCCGAGTTCGTCGGGATCATCGACCTCATCAACATGAAGGCGATCGTCTACAAGGACGAGCTCGGCAAGGACGTCGTGATCGAGGAGATCCCCGCCGACATGGTCGACGAGGCGGAGGCCGCCCGCGAGCACCTGCTCGAGGAGGTCTCCCACTACGACGACGAGCTGGTCGAGCTGATCCTCGAGGAGAAGGAGATCCCGAAGGATCGCCTGATCGCCGCGATCCGCAAGGCGACGCTCGAGATCAAGATGACGCCGGTCCTGTGCGGCTCGTCCTTCAAGAACAAGGGCGTGCAGCCGCTGCTGGACGCGGTGATCGACTACCTGCCGTCGCCCCTCGACGTGCCGCCGGTCAGCGGTCACGAGCCCGTCAAGGGCGAGGAGGACGACCGCGAGGCCGTCCGCGAGGCGTCCGACGACCAGCCGTTCTCCGCGCTCGCGTTCAAGATCATGGCCGACCCCTACGTCGGCAAGCTCACCTACTTCCGCGTCTACTCGGGCAAGCTCGAGGCGGGTTCGCGCGTGCTCAACGTCAACACGGGCCGCACCGAGCGCATCGGGCGGATCCTGATGATGCACGCGAACGACCGCGAGGACGTCCAGGAGATCTACGCGGGCGACATCGCTGCCGCCGTCGGCATCAAGCAGGTCGTGACCGGCGACACGCTGGCCGCGCCGGACAAGCCGATCCGCCTCGAGGCGATCGAGTTCGACGACCCCGTGATCTCCGTCGCGATCGAGCCGAAGACCAAGAGCGACCAGGAGAAGATGTCCGTCGCGCTCGGCCGCCTGGCCGAGGAGGACCCGACCTTCCAGGTGCGCACGAACGAGGAGACCGGCCAGACCGAGATCTCCGGCATGGGCGAGCTGCACCTCGAGGTGCTGGTCGACCGCATGCTGCGCGAGTACAAGGTCGACGCGAACGTCGGCCGCCCGCAGGTCTCCTACCGCGAGACCGTGCGCGGCACGGCCGAGAAGATCGAAGGCCGCTTCGTTCGCCAGACCGGCGGCTCCGGCCAGTACGGCATCGTCTACATCAACATCGAGCCGGCGCCCGGCGAGGGCTTCGACTTCGTCAACAAGATCCGCGGTGGCTCGATTCCGACCGAGTTCATCCCGGCCGTCGAGAAGGGCGTCGAAGAGGCGCTGGAGAACGGCGTGCGCGCCGGCTTCCCGATGGTCGACGTGCGGGTGACGCTGGTCGACGGCAAGTACCACGACACGGACTCGTCGGAGATCGCCTTCAAGGTCGCCGGGTCGCTCGCCTTCCAGGCGGCGGCCAAGCGCGCCAAGCCGGTTCTGCTCGAGCCGGTGTTCGCCGTCGAGGTCGTCACGCCCGAGGAGTACATGGGCGACGTGATCGGCGACCTCAACCGCCGGCGCGGACGCGTCCACGGCATGGAGCCGCGTGGCAACGCGCAGGTCGTCTCGGCGCATGTGCCGCTGAGCGAGATGTTCGGCTACGCGACGGACGTGCGGTCGATGACGCAGGGACGCGCCACCTACACGATGCAATTCGACAGCTATGAGGAAGTGCCGCCCAACATCGCCGAGAAGGTGGTCGAGGCGCGCACTGGTGAGCCCGTCCCCGCATGAACGCGGTAGTCTGCACGGGTTCGCCCAAGATCGAGATTTCCAGCGAGACTTAGAGAGGACTTAGCAAAGTGGCGAAGGAGAAGTTCGAGCGGGACAAGCCGCACGTCAACGTAGGCACCATCGGTCACATCGACCACGGCAAGACGACGCTGACCGCGGCGATCACCAAGGTGCTGTCCGAGAAGTACGGCGGCCAGGCCCGTTCATTCGAAGAGATCGACAACGCGCCGGAGGAGAAGGCGCGCGGCATCACGATCGCGACTTCTCACGTCGAGTACGAGACCGACAACCGCCACTACGCCCACGTCGACTGCCCGGGCCATGCGGACTACGTGAAGAACATGATCACGGGTGCTGCGCAGATGGACGGCGCGATCCTCGTGGTTTCAGCGGCTGACGGTCCGATGCCGCAGACGCGCGAGCACATCCTGCTCGCCCGTCAGGTCGGCGTGCCGTACATCGTCGTGTTCCTCAACAAGGCCGACATGGTCGATGACGAGGAGCTGCTCGAGCTTGTCGAGGTCGAGGTCCGTGACCTCCTCAACGAGTACGAGTTCCCCGGGGACGACATCCCCTTCGTGATCGGCTCGGCGCTGAAGGCGCTGGACGGCGAGGAGGAGTACGTCCAGAAGATCGTCGATCTCGCCGAGCAGCTGGATACCTACATCCCGGAGCCCGAGCGCGATCTCGACAAGCCGTTCCTGATGCCGGTCGAGGATGTCTTCTCGATCACCGGCCGCGGCACCGTCGCGACCGGCCGTATCGAGCAGGGCATCGTCAACACGGGCGACACGGTGGAGATCGTGGGTATCCACGAGCAGACCTCCAACACGGTCGTCACCGGCGTCGAGATGTTCCGCAAGATCCTCGACCAGGGCCAGGCCGGCGACAACGTCGGCTGCCTGCTGCGAGGCATCAAGCGCGAGGAGATCGAGCGCGGGCAGGTGCTCTGCAAGCCGGGCTCGATCACGCCGCACACCAAGTTCAAGGCCGAGGTGTACGTCCTCAAGAAGGAAGAGGGCGGCCGCCACACTCCGTTCTTCAACGGGTACCGGCCCCAGTTCTACTTCCGCACGACGGACGTCACCGGCGTCGCCAACCTGCCCGAAGGCACGGACATGGTCATGCCGGGCGACAACGTGCAGATGGAAGTCGAGCTGATTCAGCCCATCGCCATGGACGCCGGACTCCGCTTCGCGATTCGCGAGGGCGGCCGCACGGTCGGCTCGGGCGTCGTTACCGAGATCGTCAAGTAGCACCCGCGGGCTGATCACCCGCTGAGCAGAAGTCGACAGATACGACCTTAGGGGGCGAGCCCCGAGCATGGGGCTCGCCCTTAGTGCGCGCCAAGGGCAACCGCCCGCGCGCAGAAACCCAGAGAACAAGAGACCACAAGCACCGGACAGAAATTGGCAGCCGTAGCCCAAAACAAGATCCGCATCCGCCTCAAGGCCTACGACTCGTCGGCCATCGAGACGGCGGCCAAGGAGATCGTGGAGACCGCCACGCGGACGGGCGCGACCGTGTCCGGACCGGTGCCTCTCCCCACCGAGAAGAACGTGTACGCGGTCATCAAGTCCCCGTTCAAGGACAAGGACTCGCAGGAGCACTTCGAGATCCGCACGCACAAGCGCCTGATCGACATCCACCAGCCCACGCCGAAGACCGTCGACTCGCTCCAGCGACTCGATCACCTTCCCGCCGGCGTGGACATCGAGATCCGACTCGCCTTCGGCTAGATATGCCCGCAATCCTTGCCAAGAAGCTGGGGATGACCCAGCGGTTCACCGAACAAGGCCGCGTCGAGCGCGTCACCGTGCTCGAGGCCGGCCCCTGCCCGGTGACCGGTATCCGCACCCACGAGATCGACGGCTACGAGGCCGTCCAGCTCGCGTTCGGAACCGTGCGCGAGAAGGCCCTTTCGAAGGCCGAGCTCGGGCACCTCAAGAAGGCCGGAGCACCGCCCTCCCGCCACGTCGTCGAGTTCCGTGACGAGGCCGGCGAGCTGACGGTGGGCGACACGGTCACCGTCGAGAACTTCGAGGTCGGCCAGATCGTCAAGGTCGCCGGCAAGGGCAAGGGCAAGGGGTTCGCCGGCACGATCAAGCGCCACAACTTCGCCGCCGGTCCCAAGTCGCACGGCTCGCACAATGTGCGCGCCCCCGGCTCGATCGGCGCTTCGGCGACGCCGTCGCGCGTCTTCAAGGGCATCCGCGGTCCCGGCCAGATGGGCAACCGCCGCGTGACCCAGAAGGGCCTGACGATCGTCGAGCTGATCCCTGACCAGAACCTGATGCTCGTCCGCGGCTCCGTTCCGGGGCCCAAGGGCGGCACCGTGGAGGTGCGCACCGATGGCTGACGCGCCGATCCTGGGCTCGACCAAGACGCTCAAGCTCGACGCCGACGTGTTCGGCGCGCCGTTCAACGGCCCGCTCGTGCACGAGGTCGTGATCGCCGAGCTGGCCGCGCGCCGGCGCGGCACGCACGCGACGCGCAACCGCGCGCTTGTGAGCGGTGGTACGTCGAAGCCGTGGCGCCAGAAGGGCACCGGCCGCGCCCGCCAGGGCACGATCCGCGCACCGCAGTTCGCGGGCGGCGGCGTCGTGTTCGGCCCGCAGCCGCGCCACTACATCGTCAAGGTCAACCGCAAGGCCCGCCGCGCCGCGCTGCGCAGCGCGCTGTCGATCCACGCCGAGCGCGGCTCGATCTTCGGGCTCGACGCTGCCGGGTTCGACGCGCCGTCGACCAAGCAGGCCTCCGACCTGATCGCCGACCGCCGCAGCGGCTCGGTGCTGATCGTGCTGTCCGGGCCGGACGAAGTCACCGCGTTCAAGTCCTTCCGCAACCTCGCCGGCGTGAACGTGCTGGCCGCCGCGGACTGCGGCGTGGCGGACATCATCGGCGCCGCCAGCATCGTCTTCAGCTCCGACGCGCTCGACTCCGTGACGGCGCGCGCCACGAAGATCGGTGGGAAGGCCGAGGAGGTGGCTGCCTGATGGACGCCGGCCAGGTGATCATCAAGCCGATCGTCTCCGAGAAGTCGTACGCGCTGGCGACGATCGGCAAGTACACGTTCCGCGTCCACCCGGACGCGCACAAGACGCAGATCAAGCAGGCGATCGAGGAGCTGTTCAACGTCTTCGTCGTCGAGGTCCGCACCTCGTCGGTGCCGTCCAAGCCCAAGCGCCGCGGCTACACGTCCGGCCGCACGCGCGAGTGGAAGAAGGCCATCGTGCAGGTGCGCGAAGGCGAGACGATCCCGATCTTCCAGGGCCTGGAGGCTGAGCTGTAATGCCGATTCGCAAGCCCAAGCCCACCTCGCCGGGTCGCCGCTTCGTCACGTATCCCGACTTCGCGGAGATCACCAAGAGCGAGCCCGAGAAGACGCTCGTCGAGGGCCTCAAGAAGTCCGGCGGCCGCAACGCCAACGGCCGCAAGACGGCACGGCACCGCGGCGGCGGGGCCAAGCGCCTGTACCGCAAGATCGACTTCAAGCGCAACCGCAAGGACGGCGTACCGGCGAAGGTCGCCGCGATCGAGTACGACCCGAACCGGTCGTCGTACATCGCGCTGCTGCACTACGCCGACGGCGAGAAGAGCTACATCCTCGCCCCGAACCGCCTGCGCGTCGGCATGACCGTGCAGTCGGGCGCCGGCTCGGACATCACGGTCGGCAACGCGATGCCGTTGTCGCTGATGCCGGTCGGCACGCTGGTCCACAACGTCGAGCTCCAGCCGGGGCGCGGCGGCCAGCTCGGCCGTTCCGCGGGCGCCGGTATCCAGCTGATGGCGAAGGAGAGCGGCATGGCGACGCTGCGCCTGCCCTCCGGCGAGATGCGCATGGTTCGCGTCGAGTGCCGCGCGACGGTCGGCGTGGTCGGCAACGCCGACCACCAGAACGTCACCGTGGGCAAGGCCGGTCGCAAGCGTCACATGGGCGTGCGCCCGCAGACGCGCGGTACCGCCATGAATCCGGTGGACCACCCGCACGGCGGCGGCGAGGGCGCCACGCCGCTCGGCAACCACCCGCAGACGCCCTGGGGCGTGCCGACGATCGGCTACCGCACCCGCAAGAAGGGCAAGCAGTCCGATCGTTACATCGTCCGTGGCCGCCGCCGCGGTAAGAAGGGCAGCCGCTGATGAGTCGTTCGTCGAAGAAGGGGCCGTGGGTCGAGGAGCGCCTGATTGAGCGCATCGAATCCATGAACTCAGCCAACACGAAGTCGATGATCCGTACCTGGTCGCGCGCGTCGACGATCTTCCCCGAGATGGTCGGCCACACCATCGCCGTGCACGACGGGCGCAAGCACGTGCCCGTGTTCGTGTCCGAGTCGATGGTCGGTCACAAGCTCGGCGAGTTCGCCCCGACGCGCACCTACCGCGGCCATGACTCCAAGGGCAAGGTTCGATGAGTCCTGACACTCCTCAGGATCCGCAGCAGGGCAAGCCCGACGACGCCAAGGTCGAGGAGGAGGCCAAGGACTCGAAGGTCGAGGCCGCGGCCAAGTCCGCCGAGCAGCCCGAGCCGAAGCCGAAGCGCCCCCGCGCGAAGAAGGCCGAGCCGCAGGCCGAGGGCCAGGCCGCCGAGGAGACCGGCGTCGACAAGGAGGCCGCCGAGGCCACTGAGGAGAAGCCGGCTCCGAAGCGCCGCCGGGTCGCCGCCGAGGACAAGAACCCCGAGGGGACCAAGCCCGAGGGCACCAAGGAGAAAGCCGCTGCCGCAGCGACCGACAAGGAGACCCAGGAGGCCGCCGCCGCGCAGCCGCGCAAGCGCGACCGCCGGCGCCGCCCCGAGCCGGGTGTCCTCGTCCGCGCGCAGGCCAAGTACGTCCGCACGTCCGCCCGCAAGGCGCGGCTGGTGTGCGATCACATCCGCGGCAAGGACGTCGTCGAGGCGCGCGCGATTCTCGCGTTCACGCCCCGCGCGGCGGCGAAGCCGTGGCTCAAGCTGCTGGAGTCGGCGGTTGCGAACGCCGAGCACAACCACGAACTGGTGGGGGACGACCTGGTCATCGCGGCCGTCCACGCCGACGAGGGCCCGACGCTCAAGCGGTACCGCCCGCGCGCGATGGGGCGCGCGACGCGGATCCGCAAGCGCACCTCGCACCTGACCATCACTCTCACCCCGAAGGAGTCCTGAACCGCATGGGTCAGAAGGTTCATCCCGAGGCCATGCGCGTGGGCTACATCCACGACTGGAAGTCGAACTGGTTCTCCGAGAAGAACTTCTCCGACTTCCTGATCGAGGACGTCCGGATCCGGGACCACATCACGAACAAGCTCGCGCACGCCGGCCTCTCGGACATCACGATCCGCAAGGACGCCGCGGAGGTGGAGGTCAACATCCACACCGCCCGGCCGGGCATCGTGATCGGCAAGTCCGGATCGGAGGTCGACGCCCTGCGGCGCGACCTGCACAAGCTCACGGGCAAGGCCATCAAGGTCAACATCCTCGAGATCAAGCGCCCCGAACTGGACGCCAAGCTCGTCGCGCAGTCGATCGCCGAGCAGCTCCAGAACCGCGTGGCGTTCCGCCGCGCGATGAAGCGCTCGCTCACGAGCGCCATGCGCTCCGGCGCCAAGGGCTGCAAGATCCAGGTCTCCGGCCGCCTCGGCGGCGCCGAGATGGCGCGCACCGAGCAGTACTCGGACGGCCGCGTCCCGCTGCACACGCTGCGCGCCGACATCGACTACGGCTTCTACGAGGCCCGCACGACGTTCGGCCGCATCGGCGTCAAGTGCTGGATCAACAAGGGCGAGATCATGCCCGCCGGCTACACCGGCCAGGACCTCACCTCGCTGGACGAGCCGCCCGGGCGCAGTGACGACCAGGGCGACGATCGCCGGCGTGGGCGCGGCGGCCGTGACGGCCGCGGGCGCGGCGACGGCCGTGGCGGCGGCGGCCGTGGCGGCGGACCCGGTGGCCCGGGCCGCGGTGGTCGCGGCGGTGGTGGCGGCGGCGGTCGCGGCGGCGGCGGTCGTGGCGGCGGTGGCCGTGGCGGCCAGCGTCCGGACCTCAGCGGAGGTATCAGCCGGTAATGCTGTCCCCGAAGCGAGTCAAGTTCCGCAAGCAGCACCGCGGTCGGCGCGCGGGTCTGTCACGCGGTCAGCAGCGGGTCGAGTTCGGCGAGTACGGGCTCAAGTCGCTCGAGGCCGGGTGGCTCACCAACCGCCAGATCGAGGCCGCTCGTATCGCCATGACGCGCAAGATCAAGCGTGGCGGCAAGGTCTGGATCAACGTGTTCCCGGACAAGCCGTACACGAAGAAGCCGGCCGAGACCCGCATGGGCTCCGGCAAGGGCAACCCCGAGGGCTGGGTGGCCGTCGTCAAGCCCGGGCGCGTCATGTTCGAGCTGTCCGGCGTGCCGGAGCCGCTCGCGCGCGAGGCGATGCGCCTGGCCGGCCACAAGCTGCCCGTGAAGACCAAGTTCGTGATGCGGGAGGACGCGTAAATGCGCGCGGCCGACCTGCGAGACATGCCGGATGCCGGTCTGCTCGACCACATCGTCACGGCGAAGCGAGACCTGTTCGGCCTGCGCATGCAGGCCGCGACGGGCGAGCTGGATAACACCGCGCGCCTGCGGCACGCCAAGCGCGAGCTCGCGCGGGCGCTGACCATCGCACGCCAGCGCGGCGTCGACCCCAATGTGAAGGCTGAGGCCGACAATGGCTGAGAACGAGACTCCAGAGAACGCCGACGTCGCTGGCGCGACCGCGGACGACGAGACCAACGCCCCCGACGCGACGTCGGTCGAGGCCGCCGACGCCTCTGGCGCGGCCGCTGACGGCGGCGCCGACGCTGGTGACGCGGCGTCGGTCGAGGCCGCTGGCGCGGCTGCCGACGAGGGCGCCGACGCTGGTGACGCGGCCTCCGCCGAGGAGGCTCCGACCGACGAAGCCCCGAAGGCGAAGGCTGGCGCCAAGGCCGGTCCGACGCGTCGCGAGAAGCTCGAGGCCAAGCGCGCCGACCGACAGTCCGAGGCCGGCAAGCGCGGGCCGCGCACGCCCGAGGAGCGCGACGCCGCGCGCCGCGAGCGCCGCGCCGCCCTCGCCAAGCAGCGCCGCGCCTATCGCGCCCGCCTGAAGACCAAGTCGGCCGAGGCGCGCGAGGCCGCGCCGGCGCGCGAGGAGCACCACGCCCCCGAGCACGGGCCGGGCCGTCCCAAGACGCGCCAGGGCATCGTCGTCTCAGAGAAGGGCGAGAAGACGATCACGGTCAAGATCGACGTGGTCAAGCGCCACCGGCGCTACCACAAGATCCTCCGGTCGACGGTCAAGCTGTACGCCCACGACGAGCGCAACGACGCCCACGAGGGCGACACCGTGCGCGTCGTCGAGTGCCGCCCGATGTCCCGCAGCAAGCGCTGGCGTCTGGACGAAGTGCTGGAGCGTGCGAAGTGATCCAGAACGAGACGCGCCTCAAGGTCGCCGACAACACCGGCGCCCGCGAGATCCTCTGCATCCGCGTCCAGGGCGGCTCGCGCCGCCGCTACGCGGGCGTCGGGGACGTCATCACGGCCACGGTCAAGCAGGCCAACCCGCAGGGTTCGGTCAAGAAGGGCGAGGTCGTCAAGGCGGTCGTCGTGCGCACGAAGAAGGAGTTCGGGCGTGACGACGGCACCTACATCGCCTTCGACGAGAACGCGGCCGTGATCATCGACGCGCAGAACAATCCGCGCGGCACGCGCATCTTCGGGCCGGTGGCCCGCGAGCTGCGCGACGGCGGGTTCATGAAGATCGTCTCGCTTGCGCCGGAGGTCCTGTGATGAAGATTCGCAGTGAGGACCAGGTGATCGTCATCGCCGGCAAGGACAAGGGCAAGACCGGCAAGGTCCTGCGCACGGACCCGAAGAAGGACCGGGTCTACGTCGAGGGCCTGAACATGGTCAAGCGCCACCAGCGCCCGAATCCCGCGCGCCCCAACGCGCAGGTCGGCGTGATCGAGAAGGAGGGTCCGATCCACATCTCCAACGTGGCGGTCGTCGACCCCAAGGAAAAGAAGCCGACGCGCATCGGCATCCGCCGCGGCGAAGACGGCGGGCGCATGCGCGTCACGAAGCGCTCCGGAGCGGAGCTGGACTGACATGGCACGACTCAAGGACCAGTACAACGAGCAGATCCGCGCGGCGCTCGTGAGCAAGTTCGGCTACAGCACGCCGATGCAGGCTCCGAAGCTGCAGAAGGTCACGCTCAACATGGGCGTCGGCGAGGCCAAGCAGGACTCGAAGATGCTCGAGGCCGCGCAGGAGCAGCTCGCGACGATTGCCGGCCGCAAGCCGAACATCCGCCGCGCCCGCAAGTCTGTCGCCGCGTTCAAGCTGCGCGAGGGCATGCCCGTGGGCCTGTCAGTCACGCTGCGCGGCGAGATCGCGTACGAGTTTCTCGACCGCCTGACCGCGATCGCGCTGCCCCGCCTGCGCGACTTCCGCGGTCTCAACCCGCGCTCGTTCGACGGTCGCGGCAACTACTCGATGGGGATCCGCGAGCAGGTCATCTTCCCGGAGATCGACTACGACAGCGTCGACCAGGTGCGCGGGCTCGACATCACCATCACGACATCCGCCCAAACCGACGCCGAGGCGTTCGCGCTGCTCGACGGCCTCGGGCTGCCCTTCGCTCGCGACGGGCGCCCGGCCGGCTTCGAGAGCCTTGCTGCCGAGCCGGTAGCGGCCTAGAGGAGAACATGGCAAAGAAGTCCAAGATCGTGCGCATGTCGCGCCCGCCGAAGTACAAGACGCGGGCCTACTCGCGCTGCCGCCGTTGCGGCCGGCCGCGAGCGGTGTACCGCAAGTTCGGCCTGTGCCGCATCTGCCTCCGCGAGCTCGCCCACCAGGGCTACATCCCCGGCATGACGAAGTCGAGCTGGTAGCCATGTCGATGACCGATCCAGTCGCCGATTTCCTGACCCGTATCCGCAACGGGATCATGGCCGCCCACGAGGAGGTCGAGATCCCCGCCAGCCGTCTCAAGCGCGAGATGGCGCGGATCCTGGTCGAGCAGGGATACATCGTCGGCTTCGACGAGGCACCCGGCGTTCCGGGCTCCGCATCCGACAAGCTGCTGATCCGGCTGAAGTACACTGACGACCGCACGTCCGTCATCTCCGGCCTGCGCCGGGTGTCCCGGCCCGGACAGCGGACGTACGTCGACGCCAAGCACATCCCGAAGGTCCTGGGGGGCATGGGTACCGCCATCGTGTCCACATCCCAGGGCGTGATGACCGGCCACGACGCGCGTCGCGCGGGCGTGGGCGGCGAGGTCGTCGCCGAGGTCTGGTAGCCACATGAGCCGTATCGGAAAGAAGCCCATCCCCATCCCCACCGGCGTGACCATCACGGTCGAGCCCGAGGTCGTGCGCGTCGCCGGCCCGCGCGGGGATCTGTTCGAGCGCAAGAACCGCGTGATCGAGGTCAAGCAGGAGGGCGACACGCTGCTCGTCACCCGCCCGACCGACCGCGCGGAGCATCGCGCCCTGCACGGGCTGACCCGCTCGCTCGTGGCGAACATGGTCGAGGGCGTGACCACCGGCTTCACGAAGACGCTCGAGATCCAGGGCGTCGGCTACCGCGCCCAGCTCAAGGGCCGCGACCTCGAGCTCGCGCTCGGCTACTCACACCCGGTGCCGATCAAGGCGCCGGAGGGCATCGAGTTCGAGGTGCCGCAGCCGACGCGCGTGATCGTCAAGGGCAACAACAAGCAGCAGGTCGGCGAGATCGCCGCCATCATCCGTAAGCAGCGGCCGCCGGAGCCCTATAAGGGCAAGGGCATCCGCTACCAGGGCGAGTACGTCGCCCGGAAGGTCGGTAAGCGCGCATGACCGTTCTCACCGCTCCCGCTCGTCGGCTCAAGCGCCGCCGTCGCGTGCGCGCGCGTGTGCGCGGGTCCGCCGCGCGTCCGCGCCTGTCGGTGTTCCGCTCCAACCGCGGGATCTTCGCCCAGCTCATCGACGACGACGCCGGCGTCACGCTGGCCGCCGTCAACTGGACGGAGGCCGACCTGCGCAAGCTCAAGCCGCTCGAGCAGTCCAAGCGTGCCGGCGAGCTGCTCGCGGAGCGTGCCAAGGCCGCCGGCGTCGAGACCGTTGTGTTCGACCGCGGCGGCTACCAGTACCACGGCCGAGTAAAGGCCCTGGCTGAAGGCGCCCGTGAGGGCGGACTGAACTTCTAGACTCGAAGGAACGCATGGCAGCCCCCGACCGATCCGTATCCAGCACCGGCCTCGACCTCCAAGAGCGCGTCGTTGAGATCAACCGCGTCGCCAAGGTGGTCAAGGGTGGCCGGCGCTTCTCGTTCACCGCCCTCGTTGTCGTGGGTGATGAGAACGGCATCGTCGGCGTCGGCTACGGCAAGGCCAACGAGGTGCCGCTGGCGATCCAGAAGGGCGTCGAGCGCGCGAAGAAGAACCTGTTCCGCGTGCCGCGCCACGGCTCCACGATCACGCACCAGACGACCGGCATCTATGGGTCCGGGCGCGTGTTCCTCAAGCCCGCCTCGCCCGGTACCGGCGTCATCGCCGGCGGCGGCGTGCGCGCGGTGCTCGAGCTGGCCGGGATCCACGACATCCTCTCCAAGTCGCTCGGGACCCAGAACCCGATCAACCTCGTGAAGGCGACGATCGCCGGCCTCCAGGGCCTGCGCCGCCCCGAAGAGGTTGCGACGCTGCGCGGCCTGTCGGTCGATCGCGTGCTCGGCCTGGGTGGCGGGGAATCGGCTGGCGCCGATTCCCTTGCGAGTTCGCCTGGCGGCGAACATCGCGAGGATGAGGCGCAGGTGTCGGCGTGAGCCTGGTCATCAAGCAGGTCAAGTCTTCCAACGGCGCCGACGGCAAGCAGCGCGACACCCTGCGCTCGCTCGGCCTGCGCGGTATCGGCAAGACCGTCGAGCGTGAGGACTCGCCGCAGCTGCGCGGCATGGTCCACAAAGTCCGGCATCTCGTAGAAGTCGAGGAGAAGTAAATGGCTGACGACGAGAAGCCCGAGTTCATCGGCCTCCACACCCTCAAGCCGGCCCCCGGCTCGCGGCGTCCGCGCAAGCGCGTGGGCCGCGGCGAGGGCTCGGGCACGGGCAAGACCGCCGGGCGCGGCCAGAAGGGCTACGGCTCCCGTGCCGGCGCCAAGGATCGCGCTCGTTTCGAGGGCGGCCAGAACCCGATCCACATGCGGATGCGCAAGCTGCGCGGCCCGAACAAGAAGATGTCGATGCCGTTCGAGCCGTTCCGCACGCACACCCAGCCGGTCAACCTGGCCGACCTGGATGCGCGCTTCGACGACGGCGCATCGGTCGACCTCGAGACGCTGCGCGCCGCCGGCCTCGGCACGCGCAAGAACGTGCCGGTGAAGATCCTCGGGCGGGGCGAGCTGACGAAGAAGCTGACCGTCCACGCCCACGCGTTCTCCAAGACCGCTCGCGAGCGCATCGAGGCCGCGGGCGGGACCTGCCAGGTCATCGACTAAGGCAGCGCGCCGGCGATGCTGGGGACGATCCTCAACGCCTTCCGGGTCGCCGACATCCGGAAGAAGATTGCCTTCACGGCATTCATGTTGGCGCTGTACCGGCTGGGTGCGTACATCCCCGTGCCGGGCGTCAACACCGAGGCGATCGACCAGATCTCCAAGAACTACGCCGGCTCGAACATCCTCGGCTTCCTCAACCTGTTCACCGGTGGCGGCCTGTCCCGCATCGCGATCTTCGCGCTCGGGATCATGCCCTACATCACGGCCTCGATCATCCTGCAGCTCTTGACGGTCGTCTCGCCGTCGCTGGAGAAGCTGCAGAAGGAGGGCGAGGTCGGGCAGCAGCGCATCACGCAGTACACGCGCTACCTGACCGTCGGCCTCGCGGCCGCCCAGGCGATCGGCTACGTCTTCCTGTTCCGCTCGCAGGGCAACACCGCGGGCGCGCCGGTGATCGACAACTTCACGCCGGGCGGCGTGATCCTGATCGTGGTCTGCCTGACCGCGGGCTGCGTGCTGCTGATGTGGTTCGGCGAGCTGATCACCCAGCGCGGTATCGGTAACGGCATCTCGCTGATGATCTTCGCGTCGATCGCCTCCCGGCTCCCGGCCGGCATCGAGGCGTGGTGGAAGAACCCGGACGCCGTCTTCAAGGTGATGATGCCGTTCGTCGCGCTCGGCGTGATCGCTGCGATCGTGTTCGTCCAGGAGGGCCAGCGCCGGATCCCGATCCAGTACGCCAAGCGCGTGATCGGGCGCCGGATGAGCGCCGGCGGCCAGACCTACATGCCGCTGCGCGTGAACATGGCCGGCGTCATCCCGGTGATCTTCGCCGCGTCGATCATGGCGTTCCCGCCCACGCTCGGCGAGCTCGTCCCGGGCGCCAAGGGCCTGTCGACGTTCTTCAGTCCCAACGGCTGGGCGTACATCGTCGGCGAGACCATCTTCATCATCCTGTTCACGTACTTCTATACGGCGGTGACGTTCAATCCCGTCGACCAGGCGGACAACCTGCGCAAGTACGGTGGGTTCATCCCCGGGGTGAGGCCTGGCAGACCCACGGCCGAGTTCCTCGACCGCATCCTCGCGCGACTGACGTTCCCGGGCGCGCTCTATCTCGCCGCCGTCGCGGCACTCCCGACGATTCTCGTCAACCAGACGTCGGCGAACTTCTACTTCGGCGGCACGTCGATCCTGATCGTGATCGGCGTGGCGCTAGACACGATGAAGCAACTCGAGGCGCAGCTGATGATGCGCAACTACGAGGGCTTCCTGAAGTAACCTGCCCGCCTCTGTGTCTGAGCTCAATCTGATTCTGCTCGGCCCTCCCGGGGCCGGTAAGGGCACGCAGGCTGCCCGACTGCGCAAGGACTTCGACCTTGCGTACATCGCCACGGGCGACCTTCTGCGCCACCACGTCGAGGAGGAGACCGAGCTCGGCAAGGAGGCGTCCTCGTACATGGACGCCGGCAAGCTCGTGCCCGATCCGCTGGTGATCGCGATGATCCTCGGCAAGGTCGAGAGCGAGGGCGACGACGGCTTCCTCCTCGACGGGTTCCCGCGCAACGACGCGCAGGCCGACGCGCTGTATGAGGAGCTCGAGCAGATGGGCCGCCGGCTGACCGCCGCGCTGTACGTGGCGGCGCCCGACGAGGTGGTGGTCGAGCGACTCTCCGGCCGGCGCCAGTGCTCGAGCGGCCACATCCAGCACGTGACGTTCGACCCGCCGAAGACCGAGGGGATGTGCGACCTCTGCGGCCGTCCGCTCAGGCAGCGCAAGGACGACAAGCCCGAAGTGGTCCAGAAGCGGCTCGCGACGTACCATGAACAGACTGAGTCGCTGATCGACTACTACGAGGAAAAGGGATTGCTGCGGCGCTTCGACGGCACGCGGAGCCCGACTGAGGTCCACGACCACATCAGGGCCACGCTCGCGACGCTGCGGCTCGAAGAACGACTCTGAGCCCGCGATGATCATCAAGAAGACCCCGGCGGAGATCGACAAGATGGCCCGCGCCGGCGAGATCCTGGTGCGCACGATGGATCTGCTGGCCGGCAAGGTACGTCCGGGCGTGACGACGATGGAGCTCGACCAGACGGCCGAGCGCTTCATCCGCTCGCAGGGCGCCACGCCGGCGTTCAAGGGCTATCGCGGCTTCCCGGGCTCGATCTGCTCGTCGCCGAACGACATGGTCGTGCACGGCATCCCCGGCAAGTTCAAGCTCTCACGCGGCGACGTGCTGAGCATCGACATCGGCGTCGTGTATGACGGTTGGGTGGCCGACGCGGCGCGGACGTTCCCGGTTGGCGAGGTTTCGCCGGTCGCCTCCAAGCTGCTGCAGGTCACCCAGGAGTCGCTGTTCCTCGCCGTCGAGCAGTGCCGCCCGGGCAAGCGCCTCGGCGACCTCGGCCACGCCGTGCAGGAGCACGTCGAGGCCGCCGGGTTCTCGGTCGTACGTTCCTTGGTGGGCCACGGGATCGGCCGCAGCATGCACGAGGAGCCGCAGATCGCCAACTACGGCACGCCCGGCAAGGGCACCGAGCTCCAGGAGGGCATGGTGCTCGCCGTCGAGCCGATGACCACCGCCGGCCGCCACATGGTTCGCATGGGCGACGACGGCTGGGCGATCTACTCCCAGGACGGGTCGGTCGCCGCGCACTTCGAGTTCACGATCGCCGTCACCGCCGACGGTCCCCGCATCCTCACGCCTTGGCACGAGTCCAAGGCGCGCGTCGTCGCGGCCTGACCCGTCTCCGCCAGCCGCCGGCCAACCCTGGCATTGAGAGCGGAGGGTGCATTTCGTAGCAATCGCGCGATCGCGGCCCGCGCGTGCTACGAAACTCCCCTATAGCGAGCATTTCGTAGCAATCCCGAGACGGCTCGCAGAGATTGCGACGAAATGCTGGCTCGCCGCCCTACCCAGCCGCAGTTTCGGGACCCTCCTCGCCGTCAGTGACCGGCACGGCATCGTCCCGCCGAAACGCCAGCATTACTGCGGCAGCCTCGTCGACGCGCCCAGACAACGCGAGCACCTTGCCGGAATCGGGGTGCTCGACCACCTCCGGGTAGAGCATCGTCGAGGCGATCAGCACGCGCGCGGCCTCAGACGAATGGTTGAGGACCTGATGCGTCCCGCGGCGCCCCGCCGGGAACGCCACGACCTCGCCGGGCGCCAGCTCGCGCTCGCCGTCACCGGTTCGCAGGGTCGGCGCGCCCGCGAGCACGATCAGCAGTTCCTCGTTGGCGTGGTGGGTGTGGAGCGGCGACACGCGGCCGCCGGGATCGACCTCGTAGAGCGTCGCGCCGAGCTTCTCGGCGCCGGCCGCCGCGCCCACCCGCTGGCCGCGCAGGCCCGGCAGCTCGGCCTCCCACTCAGGGCTCAGGATGTTCGCCATCCACCGATGATCGCGGATACTCGTGGTGGCGGCGGACCCGGTCGTCGCCGGCCCGCGACAGGGCCGCTCTCATGGGCGCAAGCCACGAATGCGGACTGCTATTCTCCTGGGTCGCGCTCTGGGCCGCGAGGTACCCGTGCGACGTCGCGGAGGCACGGCATCGCCGCGGAACGCGAGCATCACGAGGGTGTGAGGGGATAAAGAGAGCATTGGAATAGGGGTGCTAGAATGGGTACAGCATAGTGAGGAGATCAGGAAGAGAGAGGGCAGAAGAACGGTTCAGGATGGTGCGTGGGAGGAGCGCGGAGGGAAAGACAAGACGTCAAAGGGAGAGAGCTAGAGCTAGCACTCAAAGGTTAGCAAGGTAGGTGTGAAAGAGAGCAAGATCAGCAGTTACTCATAGGCGTGGTGAGTGTGCAGAGGAGACAAGCGGCCGGAGGGGTAGACCTCGTAGAGAGTCGCGCAGAGCTTATAGGAGAAGGAAGCTGAGAGAAAGAGCTGGAAGAGCAGGAAAGGGAGCTAGGACTCGCACTCAGGGCTCAGGATGTACGACATACACAGATGATCGAGGATAATAGTCGTGGCGGCGGAATAGTAGTCGCCGGTCACGTCCTCGTGCGACCCAGCGGCGTAGAGAATAGAGCAGCTAGGTAGACGTTGTCACTTGATGTACATGTAGCGAGATGTAGGTCGAGTAGACGCGGTACACGACGCCGTCGCGGAGAGGCGACGGCGGTCAGCCCGGGCAGCTGCGACATCGAGGTGCTCCGACGCAGGCGACGTCTGTACTCGCCGAACCGGCCGCGCTGTATGCTACCATCGGTGAACGAGACGCCGAAGTCGACGTTGAAGTCGGTGCCGTGCGACGAAGACGCCACTCGAACCGCCGCAACGCATCACGGGTGATTGTAGGCCTGCATGGATTCGCCGAGCGGCGCGCGCGAGACGCAGAGTATCGTGCTAGTTCGAGCCGAACATGAAGAGAGTAGACGAGCAGCTGCGAGCGCCCGCCGACCAGCTCCGACAGCGTCTTGACGCTCCGTGCCGGTGTCGAACCGGTACTCTCTTCTCGACCTAAGTGCCGCGACGAACGCCAGCACGACGCCCTCGCGCAGCTCGTACCGAGCCTCGGGGTCGGGTGCCTCCGCATCGAGCTCGGCGTTCGGGAAGCGGTCGACCTCGACGTGCCGCCGGCGGCGCTCGATCACGTCCAGCGAAGCGTTGGTCGCGATCCGGTACAGCCACGAGCGCAGCGCACCCTGGCCCTGCAGCGCCCGTCGGGCCCGCAAGAGGGCGTCCTGGAGCGCATCCTCCGCGTCGTGGACCGAGCCGAGCATCCGGTAGCAGTGCGCCAGCAGCTCGGCGCGATGAGGCTCTACCGCCTGCGAAACTCCTCCTCGCTGACCGCCATCCCTCGATGATCGCGGACGCCGCCAACCGATTGGGACTGCTATTCTCCTGGGTCGCGCTCTGGGCCGCGAGGTACCCGTGCGACGACTTTTTCGTCCGGGGGATTGGTAGCGGTGGCCGCCCCGGCCGCCAGAGCCACCCCGTCTGGATCATCAGCCGAAAGGGACCATGAAGGTACGACCGTCGGTGAAGCCGATGTGCGAGAAGTGCAAGATCATCCGCCGCCACGGGCGGGTTCTCGTCATCTGCCAGAACCCGCGACACAAGCAGCGGCAGGGTTAGGGAGGCCATGGCTCGAATCGCTGGCGTCAATATTCCCCTGAACAAGCGGGTCGAGATCGGCCTCACGTACATCTACGGGATCGGCCGCCCGACGTCGAACGAGATCCTCGCCAAGCTCGGGATCGAGCAGGATCGCTACGTCCGTGACCTCACCGACGGCGAGATCTCCCAGCTGCGCGACATGATCGACGGCGACTACATGGTCGAGGGCGACCTGCGTCGCGAGCGGTCCCAGGCGATCAAGCGCCTGATGGAGATCGGCTGCTACCGCGGGATCCGCCACCGTCGTGGCCTTCCCGTCCGCGGCCAGAACACCAAGACCAACGCGCGCACGCGCAAGGGCCCCAAGCGGATGCAGGTGGCGGGCAAGAAGAAGGCGGGCAAGAAGTGAGTCCCGCTCCCCGCCGTCCCCAGCGTGGCCGCCGCCGCGTCAAGAAGAACATCCCGATCGGCCAAGCGCACATCAAGACCAGCTTCAACAACACGATCGTGGCGCTCACCGACCGTGAGGGCAACGTGATCGCGTGGGAGTCCGCCGGCGGCGCCGGCTTCAAGGGCTCCCGCAAGTCGACTCCCTTCGCCGCCCAGGTGACGGCCGACGCGGCCGCCCGCAAGGGCATCGAGCAGGGCATGCAGAAGGTCGAGGTCTTCGTGAAGGGCCCGGGCTCGGGCCGCGAGACCGCGATCCGCTCACTGCAGGCCGCAGGCCTCGAGGTCACCGGCGTGAGGGACGTCACCCCACAGGCACACAACGGCTGCCGCCCCCGCAAGCGGCGGAGGGTCTGACTCACCGAATGGCTCGCGATACCTCTCCCCAGTGCAAGCAGTGCCGCCGCGAGGGACAGAAGTTGTTCCTCAAGGGCGAGCGCTGCCTGACCGACAAGTGCGGCGTCGAGCGGCGCTCCTATCCGCCCGGCGAGCACGGCCGTGGTCGCCAGAAGCAGTCCGAGTACCGCGTACAGCTGCGTGAGAAGCAGAAGGCCCGCCGCTACTACGGCGTGCTGGAAAAGCAGTTCCGCACGTACTACGCCAAGGCTTCACGCCAGCCGGGCATCACCGGCGAGAACTTGTTGCGAATCCTCGAGTGCCGCTTCGACAACGTGCTCGTGCGCCTCGGATTCGCCGCCTCCCGCCGCCAGGCCCGCCAGATGATCCGGCACGGCCACTGGGCGGTGAACGGCCGTCGCGTCGACATCCCGAGCTACCAGGTCCGGGAGAGCGACGTGATCACCTTCAAGACCGGCTCCGACGCCGAAACGGTCGTGCGTGACGCGACCGAGTTGGTGGCGCAGGTGCCCGCGTGGCTCCAGGCCGATCACGACCAGCTCACCGCGAAGGTGCTGCGCAAGCCCGAGCGCGCGGAGATCGCCGCGCCGGTGCAAGAGCAGCTCATCGTCGAGCTGTACTCGAAGTAGCGCCCCGCCTTGCCCGGCGCCCCCCTCCCCAGGCGCCGTTTCGAAGCTCCCCCGAGAACCTGAGACGACGTTAGGACCCTATGCTCGACTTCCAGATCCCCCGAATCACCGCCGAGTCCGTCGAGGACAACCGTGGCCAGTTCGTGGTCGAGCCGCTCGACCGCGGCTTCGGTTACACCTTCGGCAACTCACTGCGGCGTGTGCTCCTCGCCTCGCTTGCCGGCGCGGCGGTGACCTCCGTCCGCATCGAGGGGGTCGCCCACGAGTTCTCGACGATCAAGGGCGTCACCGAGGACGTCACCGACATCGTCCTCAACCTCAAGGGCATCGTGTGCCGCATGCACTCGGATGCCACCGAGGTGGAGGCCCCGCTCGTGGTCACCGGCCCCGGTGACATCACCGCTCGCGACATCGACCTCCCGTCCGGCGTGGAGATCCTCAATCCGGACGCGCACATCGCCACGCTCGAGAAGAAGACCAAGCTCGAGATGTACCTGACGATCGGCCGCGGCCGCGGGTACCGCCCGGCGGAGGACAACAAGTCGCCCGACCAGCCGATCGGGGTCATCCCGATCGACTCGATCTTCTCGCCGGTGCGCCGTGTCGCGTACTCGGTCGAGCAGGCGCGTGTCGGCCAGCGGACCGACTTCGACAAGCTGACGCTCGATATCGAGACCGACGGGTCGATCGACCCGCAGGCCGCGCTGCGCGAGGCCGCGGAGATCCTGATCTCGTCGCTGTCGATCTTCACCGACGAGGAGCGCATCGTGGAGCTGCGCGCCGGCCCGGGCGGGATGGCCGCGCTGGACAACGGCGCCGGTGCCGGGGCTGCCCTGCAGCCCGGTGGCCGCGCCGGCGGCTCGCCGATGGACGACATCCTCATCGAGGAGCTCGAGCTCGGCGTGCGCTCGTACAACTGCCTCAAGCGGGCCGGTATCCAGACCGTCGGCGACCTTGTCTCCAAGTCCGAGGGCGAGCTGGCGGCGATCCCGAACTTCGGCAAGAAGTCGATCGATGAGGTCATCGAGACGCTCTCGCAGCGAGGCCTTACCCTTCGCACTGACTGATGCGCCACCAGAAGACTCGCCACAAGCTCTCCCGCGACGCCTCGCACCGCAAGGCGCTGCTGGCCAACCTGTGCATCGAGGTCATCGACCACGAGCGGATCAAGACCACCGAGGCCAAGGCCAAGGCGGTCAAGCCGGAGATCGAGAAGCTGATCACGCTGGCGCGCAAGGGCGACCTGCACGCGCGCCGGCGGGCGATCTCGATCCTCCAGCACCCCGACAAGGGCGTGATCTACAAGCTGTTCGACGAGATCGCTCCCCGCTACGCCGAGCGGCCCGGGGGCTACACCCGGATCCTCAAGCTCGGTCCGCGTTCCAGTGACGCGACCGAGATGGTCTATCTAGAGCTGGTCTGACCGCGAAGCTCACCCTGGAGTACGACGGCGGCCCGTTCATGGGATGGGCCGCCCAGCCAGGTCAGCGCACGATCTCCGGCGAGCTGCAGGTGGCACTCGAGACGGTGCTGCGCGCGCCGGTGGCGATCACCGTCGCGGGGAGGACCGATCGCGGCGTCCACGCGCTCGGGCAGGTCGTCTCATACGAGGGTGAGCTGCCGTTGCTGCGCTCGGTCAACGCGCTGCTGCCCGACGAGATCGTCGTGCTCTCCGCCGAGGAGGCGCCGGCCGGCTTCAACGCCCGCCACGACGCCCGCAGCCGCACCTACTGTTACCGCCTGCTGATCCGGCGGACGCCTTCGCCGTTCGAGGCCGGCCATTCGCTCCACTGGCCGCACCCGCTCGACGTCGGTGCGCTCCAGGGCTGCGCCGCGGCGCTGGCCGGGACGCACGACTTCACGGCCTTCACGCCGACCGAGACGTACCACCAGCGGTTCGAACGCGACGTGCTCGGAGCCGAGTGGCGTCAGACCGGCGACGTACTCGAATTCTGGATCGAGGCCGACACGTTCATGCGGCACATGAACCGCGTCCTCGTCGGGACGATGCTCGAGGTTGGCAGCGGGCGCCGCAGCGTGCGGGAATTCGAGCGCCTCCTGGAAGGCCGCCCGCGCAGCGAGGCCGGCGTGACCGCGCCGCCACACGGCCTCTACCTCGCCGCTGTGCGGTATTGAGTCTCCTGTCGCGCAGGAGTAGCGTCGCCGCATGAGTCGGCGCGAGATGATGGAATGGGCAGACGCGGCGCTGGCCGCCTGGAACCGTGGCGACGCGGCAGGCGTGGTGGCCAACATGGCCGAGGACGTCATCTGGCGCGATGTGGCACTGGGCATGCCGATGCAGGGTCCGGAGGCTCTCGAGGCGGCCGCGCAGGCGTACATGCTCGCGTTCCCCGACCTGCGCGTGAAGGTCAACTCGTACACGGTCGACGGGCAGCGCCTGGCGCAGGAGTGGACCAGCACCGGCACGCACAAGGGCGAGATCATGGGCATCCCGCCGACGGGCCGCTGGGTCGAGACCCACGGCTGCCTGATCACCACCTGCGACGACGGTGGGCGCGTGATCGAGGGCTCCGTCTACTGGAACCCGCTGGAGATGCTCCGTCAGCTCGGGCTGGCGAGCGCCGTCGGCGGCGCGAGCGCGCGCAGCACTTCACCGGCCGCGACATAGACCAGCGCTCCCGCGACGGTCACCAGCCCGACATCGACCACGAGCCCGGGCAGCGTGACCGCGAGCGCGGCGATGGCAAGCAGCCCGGCGCCGCGCACCAGCCGTTCGGCGCGCGTGGAAGGCGTGGCGAGCAGCAGGCGCAGAGAGAGCCGAGGGCCACCGCTGGCCGCCGCGACGACGAGGCCGGCGGCGGCCGCTGCGAGCGCCCAGGTCCGAAGATCCCCGATGTAGGCGTTCCACACCTGTCGTACGACCGCTTGGCCGAAGCCCGTGTCGAACTGGTGGAGCACAACATCGCGGGCGGCGGTGGCGCCCATTGCCACCAGGCCAGCCGCTGCCGCCACGGTCATTCCGGCGCACCATGCACGTCGCTGGGCGCGCGCGAGTCCGAGCACGAGCAGAGCCAGCCCTGCGCCGCCGAAGACAATCGTCAGCGGTAGCGCGCCGTCGCGCGCCGGTGGTGCGAGCGAGCGCAGCGCGCCCTCGAACCCGCTTGTGCCCACCATCAGAAGCGAAACGTCGTCGATCGGCGCCATGTGCTCCCAGCCGCGGATCTCCCGCAGCCGCGCGCGCAGCGCGGCACCCGAGCCGTCGACGCGCAACAACGCGTCGGCTTCGGCGTTGCTGAAGAGCGTGTAGTGCAGGCGAGCAGCGCTGGTGCGGAAAGCGTGATCGTACGCGGGATCGTTGGCCTCGCTGGTCGCGGCTTCCTCCACCGCGGTCTCGCTGCGCGCGAGCTCCGGCCTCATTGCCACCACGGCAGCCCCCGTGCGGGTCCCGGCTTCCTCGCGGATCTCGTCCGATCGCAGAGTCGTCGCCGCGCGATCGGCAAACGCGTTCTCGTCGAGGATCGCGTACATGCCGTACGCGCCGATCGCGGCGATGACAAGGCAACCCGCGGCGGCGGCAAGGATGGCTGTCACACCGCGGCGCTCACCCATGAACGAACAGGCTATTTGCGCCAAGCCGGTGCGACCCTGGCCACAAGTTCGGATCTCTATCCTCGGCGGAGCCGATGCTGCGCGTACTGCTGACAAATGACGACGGCATCCACGCCGACGGGCTGCAGGCGCTGCGCCGGGCGCTGGCGGCGGTCGAGGACGTCACGATCGCCGTGATCGCGCCCGACGCGAACATGTCCGCCACGGCGCGCTCGATCACCACGCGGCGGCCGCTGTGGGTGACCGAGGTGCCGTTCGACGACGGGACGCACGGCTACTCGTGCGACGGCACGCCCGTCGACTGCGTGCGCCTCGCCTCGCTCGGCCTGGTCGAGGACTTCGAGCCCGACCTCGTCGTGGCCGGCATCAACCACGGCTCCAATCTCGGCGACGACATCACGTACTCGGGCACGGTCGCAGCCGCGCTCGAGGGGATCGTGCTCGGAGTGCCGGCGCTCGCCGTCTCGCAGCAGTCGCAGGCGCGCGAGATGGACTTCCGGCTCGGCGACGAGTTCGACTTCGAGATCGCGGCCGCGTTCACGGCCAAGGTCGTCGACCGGCTCGACGACGTCCCGCTGCCCGAGGGCACGCTGCTCAACATCAACGTCCCGGCCGGCGAGACCTCGGTGGTCGAGGTGGCGCGGCTCGGGAAGCGCATCTACCGCGACGCACTGCGGCTGATCGACACCGACGGTGACGCGCGGCGCCGCTTCCGCGTCTACGGCGACGCGCCGGTGCACGACGACGAGGAGGGCACCGACCTCGCGGCGATCGCCGCCGGCCGGATCGCGGTCACGCCGCTGCACTTCGACCTCACCGCCGAGCACGGGCTCGAGCAGTTGCGCGCGTACGACCTGGCCCAACTGCTGTCCCCGGCCGCGGAGGAGATCGCCGAGTGACCGCGCCGGCGGACGCCGTCGCCCGCGCCGCCGAGCTCCGCGAGCAGGTCTCCTTCCACAGCCACCGCTACCACGTCCTCGACGACCCGGAGGTCGGCGACGACATCTATGACGCGCTGTTCAACGAGCTCAAGGCGCTCGAGAGCGAGTATCCCGAGCTGGTGCAGCCCGATTCGCCGACGCAGCGGGTCGGCGAGGAGCCCGTCTCCGCGCTCCAGAAGGTCCAGCACCTGCGGCCGATGCTCTCGCTCGCCAACGCCCACTCGGAGCATGAGCTGCGCGCCTGGGTGGCCCGCATGCGGTCACATCTCGCGCGTGAGGGGATCGAGGATCCGCGATTCCGCTTCGTGGCCGAGCCGAAGATCGACGGCCTGGCGATCTCGCTGATCTACCGCGACGGCGCGCTCGAGCGCGGGGCGACGCGCGGCAACGGCGAAGTCGGCGAGGACGTCACGCACAACCTGCGGACGATCGGCGCGATCCCGCTGCGGGTCCAGGACGCGCCGCCGCTGCTCGAGGTCCGCGGCGAGGTCTACATGTCACTGCCCGACTTCGCGGCGCTGAACGAGCGCCGCGCTGAGGCCGGGCTGTCGACGTTCATGAACCCACGCAACTCGGCGGCGGGGACGATCCGCCAACTCGATCCCGCGCTCGCCGCCGAGCGCCCGCTGTCGATGTGGTGCTACGCGATCGGCGTCACCGAAGGGCTGCAGCTCGACTCGCACTGGGACGCACTCGAGTGGCTGCGCGCGCACGGCTTCCGCGTCAACGACGACGTCAAGCGGCTCGACAGCGAAGACGAGGTCGTCGCCCAGTGCCTGGCCTGGCAGAACCGCCGCGCGGCGCTCGACTTCGAGATCGACGGCGTGGTCGTCAAGGTCGACGACTTCGAGCTCCAGCGGCGGCTCGGCGTGGTCGGGCGCGACCCGCGCTGGGCGATCGCCTGGAAGTTCCCGCCGACCACCGCCGTCACGCTCCTCAAGGACATCCAGTGGAACGTCGGCCGCTACGGCGACCTGCATCCGTTCGCCGTGCTCGAGCCGGTCCACGTCGGCGGCGTGACGGTCAAGCTCGCGACGCTGCACAACGAGGAGGACCTCGCACGCAAGGACCTGCGCGTCGGCGACGACGTGATCGTCCTGCGGGCGGGCGACGTGATCCCGCAGGTGCTCTCCCCGGCGCCGCACGCGGTCGAGCGGCCGGATCGCGGGCCGGCGCCGGAGCCGCCGGCCCGCTGCCCGAGCTGCGACACGCCGACGGTGAAGACAGGCGTCTTCACGCGCTGCCCGAACCTGCTGTGCCCCGAGCGCCAGTGGCAGCAGCTCAAGGCGTTCGCCGGGATCATGGAGATGGACGGCCTGGGCGAGAAGCAGGTGCTGCAGTTGCAGGAGGCCGGCCTGCTGCACACGGCGGCCGACTTCTACCGGGTGACCAAGGAGCAGCTCACAGCGCTCGACCGCGTCGGCGAGACGAGCGCCGAGAACCTGCTGCGCTCGATCGAGTCCTCCAAGGCGCGCGACTTCGGGCGCGTCCTGTTCGCGCTCGGCATCGAGGGCGTCGGCTGGGTCACGGGCCGCAACCTGGCCGCGCAGTTCCGCACTGCCGACGCGCTGCTCGCCGCCACCGCAGAGCAGATCGCCGAGACGCAGGGGGTCGGGCCGAAGCTGGCCGAGCTGATCCACTCCCAACTCGCCGACGAGAAGCTGCGAACGCTGATCGCCGACCTGCGCGCGGCGGGGCTGGAGTTCGAGCAGGAGGGCCCGGCGCCCGGCGAGGGCCCGCTGCGCGACCAGACGTTCGTGGTCACCGGCACGCTGCCCGACCTCACGCGCGAGGAGGCGACAGCGCGGATCACCGCGGCGGGCGGCAAGGTCACCGGCTCGGTGTCCAAGAAGACGTCGTACGTCGTCGCCGGCGCGTCGCCGGGATCCAAGCTGGCGAAGGCGGAGAAGCTCGGCGTGCCGGTGCTCGACGAGGCCGGCCTGCTCGAATTATTGGACGCAACGCCCTAGGCGAGTATTTTCCCGCCCATGGAGAGCTACCAGGAAAACTTCGGCCAGGGGAGCCTCGGTGATTTCCAGTCGAGCAACCCGCCGGACGATCCCAACATGATCGAAGCCGACGCCGATCCGCTCGACACCGATGTTGAGGATGCGGACCTCTTCCTCGGCCTCGAGGACGACGACGGCTACAGCGACGACGACGAAGACTTCTAGCCGGCGGCGCGCCTGACGACCGCGGCCGCCCCGGCGACGGTCTTGCCGCGCAGGGACGCCGCCGGCGCTGATGCCGCGCCCGCGTCGACTTGGCTGATCACGGTGTCGCCGTCCAGGGTCATGACCGTGTCGTCGTTGAGCGGCGTCCAGCCGTCGTCGAGCCGGATCAGCACGGCCAGGTAGCGCGCGCCGACCTTCAGCCGCGGCGCGTTGCGCACGATGATCGGGTGGATGGGGCTGTCGGCCCGCTGGTCGCTCTCCATCATCCAGCCCCACGTCTCCATCCGGAACGAGCCGGTGCGGCGCGGCGCCTTCGAGCGGTGCCAGACCGTGCACTCGATCCGCACTTCGACCTTACGGCCGATCAGCCCACCCGAGTTCCAGTCCTTGGGGAGCGTCGGCGGGGTCTCATCGACGATGCGGATGACCGAGAGCTGGTCGCCGTGAGTGACCCAGTCGGTCATGGTCGCGCTCGGGAACGCCGAGTCGGGAGAGATCCCTTGGGCCTCCTCGTGGCCGCAGCCGGCGGCAGCCGTCACGACCAGCACCAGAGCGAGCGCACGAAGCATCATTGCTACTACGCCCACGCGGCGGAACCGTCACATGGAGTTCAGCAGCGCTCGTAGACGTGCGTGCTGCGCACGACCTTGCCGCCGCGCGCGCGGCCGAGCGTCCGCACCTTCACGTGCTGCTTCGCACGCATGTTCACGCGTGCGCGCAGGTGGCCGGCGCGGCCGCGGACCTTCACGCGCTTGCCCGCCACCCACACCTTGGCCGACTTGAGGCTGTGGCGCAGGCGGACGGTGAAGGCGCGGTGCGTGCGGCAGCCGGCCGCGGCCTTGCCGACGGTCGGGAGCGCAAGGCGGGCGCCCGAGATCGTGATCGCCCCGGCGCCGCGCACCGGCCCGTAGATCTGGCTGCCGCCGATGATCTGCAGGTGGTAGCGGCCGCCCGGGGTCATGCTCGCGGCGATGCCCTCGAGCGGGCGGGTGACGGTGTGCGAGGCGCCGTCGAGCTTCACGGGCAGCGGCGTGACCTGGTTGCCCAGCACGAGGTTGCGCTTCTCGTCGACGATCTGGGCGAACACGTAGGCCGCGGTGCCGGTGCCCGAGTAGGTGAGCTTGAGCTTCGGCTCGCCGACGACCTGCGCGGTCGCCTCGGGGATCGCGACGTTGATCGCGTTGGCGGCGGGTCGGGCGGCGAGCGGCGTGCCGGAGACCGCGTCGGCCGGGTTGACGGCCAGCGTGCCGGACCCGGTCGCGACGATCGCCTTGCCCGGCGGCGGCGGCCAGCGGGAGGAGTGGCGCCAGACGGCATCGTCGGCCAGCCACTCGAAGCCGGGCCTGGTGGCGACCTTCTTCTTGCCCGCCACGTAGCGCTGCAGCCAGGCGATCACGGCCGCCTCGAAGTGCCCCGCGGGCCCGGTGCCGGTGTCGCACTCGCCGTGGCCGCCGCAGAACCACATCATCTTCAGCGGCACGTTGTGGCGATCGAGGATCTCGTAGTTGCGGATCGCCTCGGCGGTGGTGAACAGCGTGTCCGCTGTGCCTTGGAGCAGTAACGTCGGCACGCGGATCTTGCCCACGAGCGCGTCGCCCGGCCCGCGCGACTTGAACCACGCGCGGTCCTCGGCCGACAGCTTGCCGGTGGTCGCGCCGCTGCTGAACGCCGACGTGATGTGCGGGTCGAGCCGTCCGCTCTGCCCGCCCGCATAGAGCAGTGCCGACCAGCCGCCCTTGATGGTCTCGTCCTTGTAGAGGCTCGTGACCAGCGAGTGCCAGGCGATCGTCGGGACGATCGCGTCGATCCGCTTGTCGATCCCCGCCGCCACGAGCTCGATGCCACCCGCATACGAGACGCCGTGCATGCCTACGCGCGGGTCGCCCTTCTTGTCGAGCCGCGCCTCGGGCTGCTTCGCGAGCCAGTCGAGGAGCGCGGAGACGTCGCGGCCCTCGTTGCCCTTGTAGTCGACGGTGACGGTCCCGCCGGACTGGCCGAATCCGCGCGAGTCCCAGGTCAGGACGTTGAAGCCGGCGTTGCGCAGCGGCCCGGTGCCGACGTTGCCGGTGGCGTCCGACGACGGGCTGTCCGGGTTGGTGTCGCGCGAACCGCCCCAGCCGTGGGTCTGGAGGATCGTCGGCGCCCGCCGGCCGGGCTTCAGGCCGGCGGCAGGGTGAAGGCTGACCTGGAGCTGGGTTCCGTCGAACGAGGTGACAACAGCGTCGCGCGCGGCGGCCGGTGCGGCGAAGCCGAGCAGCAGCGCCACCGCCAGCGTGAGGGACCGGGCGGGGTTCACGCGTGCCATGCTGCCACGGGCGATCCGTCGATGCGCCGGTTCATGGGCGATAGCGGGCGAGCACGCCCGCCATGCGGTCCTGCAGCGGATGCGCCGTGTAGACGCTGACGCCGCTCATCAGGAACGCGAAGGCCACGCGGGCGCCGGAGCGCGACGTGCAATAGCCCGCGAGGTTCGACACGCCGTTGATCGTGCCGGTCTTCGCGCGGCAGCGCCCGCGGGCGGGAGACTTGCGCATGCGGTCGGACAGCGTGCCCGATTTGCCCGCGACCGACAGCGAGATCCGCATGGGGTCGGCGAAGTCGGTCCCGTCGAGCCCTGCGAGGAGCCGAACGACGTCGTGCGGCGTGGTCCGGTTCTGACGGCTCAGGCCCGAGCCGTCGACCATCGTCGGGTGCGCGCCGTAGTCGGCGGCGTTGCGGCGCGCGACGGCGGTGCCGGCGGCGGTCGTGCCCGCGCCGCCGAAGTCGGCCCCGAGGTCCTTGAGCAGGGTCTCCGCCATGTAGTTGTCCGACGGGCGGTTGGTGTGGCGGATCAGCACCGCCATGCGCTCCGAGGCCCAGTCGCCCAGCGTCGCGGCGCCGGCGGGTGCGACGCCGGCGCGTGCCGGGCCTTTCACCTTGATGCCGGCTCGCTTGAGCTCGCGCCGGAACGCCTTTGCCGCGTAATACGGCGGGTTGCGCTGGAAGCGGGTGCGGCTGTCGAGGAACAGCCCGTGGTTGAACGACAGCGCGCTCAGCGGCCCGACCCAGAACGACGTGCGGTAGTTGGAGTCCGGACCGCCGCGGAGCTTGTCGAAGCGCGACTCGTCACCGACGACGCGGCCGGTGACCCGCTTGAGGCCGCTCTCGGCGAGCACCTTGGCGAGACCGCCGAGCTCGGCGCGATTGAGCTCGGGGTCGCCACCGCCGCGCAGGTAGACGTTGCCCGTGACGACGCCCTTCTCGTCGGGATCGCTGTCGCCGAGGACCTCGGTGCTCAGCTGGCCCTTCTCGCCATAGCGGACGAGGGCGGCCGACGTCGTGTAGAGCTTGTTCACCGAGGCCGGGATCCGCGGCACATCAGCTGCGCGGGCGTACAGCGGAGTGCCGCTGTCGAGGTCCACGACGTACGCGCCGGAGCCTGATCCGGCCCTGTTCATCTCGCGATCGAGCGCCTTGATGGTGCCGGCGCGGCCGGCCGCGTGGGCAGCGGGCGCGAGCACGGCGACGAGCAGTACGGCGAGGAGGGCGATTCGGGCCATCGGCGGTAGCTAACCCTGCCAGACGGCGGAAGTCGCGGAGCCGCTCCGTACACTCTGTCAACAGGGATGGGCAACGTCGTAAAGCTCGAAGGGTCGGCTGGGTCACGCCGGCGCCGGCGCCGGCCTTCCAAGACCGCGCTGGTGCTCGGCGGTGGCGGGTTCACCGGCGGCGTATACGAAATCGGCGCCCTGCGCGCGCTCGATCTGCTCGCCGTCGACCGGACCGTGAACCAGTTCGACGTCTACGTCGGGACGAGCGCCGGCGCGCTGATCGCGGCGCTGGCGGCCAACGGCGTGACGCCCGAGCAGATGATGCGGGTGGTCAACGACCAGGTGCCGCAGCCGTTCAGCGACGTCTCGCTCGACGCCCTGCTGCGGCCCAACTACCGCGAGTTCGTCAGCAAGGGCCTGCGGCTGCCGTGGCAGCTGCTCGGACTCGCGCGCGAGGTCGGGCGCTCGCTGTCGACATTCTCGACCGTCGACCTCGCGATCGCGCTCGCCGAACTGCTTCCCTCCGGCCTCTACAGCGGGTCGGGGATCGAGGAGTACATCCGGAGCGCCCTGTCGGACCCCGACCGCACGGACGACTTCCGCGAGCTCGCGTGTGAGCTGTACCTGGCCGCGACCGATCTCGACACCTGCGAGCGGATCGTGCTCGGCGCGCCCGGCTGGGACGACGTCCCGATCTCGAAGGCCGTGCGGGCGTCGGCGGCGCTGCCGATGGTCTACCAGCCGACCAAGCTCAAGGACCGCGAGCTGGTCGACGGCGGCATCGTGTCCACCACCAACCTCGACATCGCGGTCGAGGCGGGCGCGAAGCTGATCGTCGTCGTCAACCCGCTGGTCCCGTACGTGAACGACTTTACGAAGGAGATCCCGACGCTGTTCGGCACCCGCACGCGCCGGGTCTCGGACATGGGCTTCCCCAAGATCGGCTACCAGACCTTCAAGCTGCTCGCCTACCAGCGGCTGCACGAGGTCGCGCGCGGGTGGAGCGAGCGGTATCCGGGCGTCGACATCGTGCTGATCGAGCCCGACACCGACGACGAGCTGATGTTCCAGACGAACATCCTCGACTACCGGTCGCGGCTCGATGTCGCCCGCCACGGCTTCCAGTCCGTGACCGTCAAGCTCGCCGCCGACTACGACCAGTGGCGGGAGACGCTGGCGCGCCACGGGATCGAGATCTCGGCGACGCGTGTGCGCAAGGTCGTGCGCCACTTCGAGGCCGAGCAGGGCGCGAGCGCGCCCGCCTGGCGGCGGATCCTCGAGCAGACCACCAGCGCGCTGCTGCGCCAGTCGGCCGGCGACTGACCCGGGGCGAATTCTCGGCGTCGCCACCTACTGGGTGGTATGCGCCTCGCCGCCCTGACCTTGCTCATCACTCTGGCTCTCGTCGTGCCCGCGCGCGCGGGCACGTACGAGCAGCGTGGGTTCGACGGCTGGACGCCATACGTGCTGGGCTCATTCGTGGCGGCGCCGGTCGGCGCCGACGGCGATCTCGAGGCGCGGTTCTGGGCGCGCTCGGCGTTCTCGCCGGGTGAGGTCGCCGAGTGGACGTACGCGGCGCCTGAGGGCACGACGGTCGCGAGCTGGGATCTCGAGCGGTCGGTGAGCGGGATCGGCAGCGGCGACTGGAACACGCTGTTCCTGGCGCGGGCCGACGGGAACGCGCGGGTCGTGGCGGCGGACGTGCCGTCGGTGAATCGCTCGTGGGGTTGGGTAAGTTCGAGCGGGCTCGAAGCGAGCGGCCTCGTCGCGCTGCTGCAGTGCGGCGGGCCGCATGAGTGCAGGCCCGCGGGCACGGCGACCCTGTCGCTGCGCGACACGCGCGTGCTGCTGCACGACGCCTTCGCGCCGGAGATCTCTGCGGTCCGGGGAGATCTCGCGGCGTCGGGCCCTCTCCGCGGCACGGCGGCGCTCTCGTTCTCGGCGATCGACCGTGGCGGTGGTGTCTACCGCACGTGGGCGGTGGTGGACGGGCGGCCGGGGTCGCCGGTGGCGATCGGCGACGATCGCTGCCGCGGCGGCGAGGCGTACCGGTTCGCGTTCCGGCAGCCGTGCCCCCTGTCTGCGGGCGCGACGGTCGGGGTCGACACGACTGCGCTGGCCGACGGACCGCACACGATCGCCGTCGTGGCCGAGGACGCTGCGGGCAACGCGGTCACCGTCTACGGCCCCGCGACACGGGTCGTCGACAACGTCGCCGACACGGCGCCCGCGCGGTCTCCCACTCCGCCACCGGCTCCGGCCCCGCATACCCTCTCCACTCGCGCGGCGACCGTCAGCGCGTGGTTGCGGCGGCGCGCCCTTACCATCACGACCGACTACGGCGAGCGGGTCCGCGTCCACGGCCGCGTGACCGGCGCGGACCTCCCGGCGACGCTGACGGTGTCCGAACAGATCGCGGGTGGCCCGTGGCGCGCGCTGACTGGCCTGCGCACGCTGGCGGACGGTCGCTTCTCCACGCTCCTGAGCTCTGGGCCGTCGCGCACGCTGCGGGTGGGCAGCGCGCCGCTGCTCGTGGTGCGCGTGCGCGCCCCGATCACGCTGCAGCGCGGCGGCGCGCGCGTCCGCGGTCGCCTGCGCGGCGGCTACGTCCCGCGCGGCGGCGCGCTCGTCGAACTGCAGGCGCGGTCAGGCGGGCGCTGGGTCACGCGGCGTGTGGTCCGCACCTATCGCAGCGGCCGCTTCTCGGCCCGCTTGCGCTCGCGCGGGCCGATCCGCGCCGCTGTGCCCGTCCAGCCCCGACTGCCGTTCGCCGCGGGCGTCAGCCCTCCGCGTACAGCCCGTCGAACAGCTGCTCGTATTTCTCGTTGATGACGTTGCGCTTGACCTTCAACGTCGGGGTAAGCTCGCCCGTTGCCTGCGACAGGTCGTGGTCGAGGATGGCGAACCGCTTGATCTGCTCCACGCGCGCGTACTTGGCGTTGACGCCGTCCATCACTCCCTGGATCAGCTCGCGCACCTTCGGCTCGTCGGCGAGCGCCGCCGGGTCCTCGGGCAGGCCCTGCTCCTTCGCCCACACCACGATCTCCTCGGGATCGAGCGTGATGAGGGCGACCGGGTAGGGCCGGCGGTCGCCGTACATCACGGCCTGCGAGATCCAACGCGACTGCTTGAGGTCGTTCTCGAGGTTCGCCGGCGTCAGGTTCTTGCCGCCCGCGGTGATGATGATGTCCTTCTTGCGGCCGGTGATCGCGAGGTAGCCGTCCTCGTCGATCGAGCCGAGGTCGCCCGTGTGCATCCAGCCGTCCTCGATCGCCCCGAACGACTTGTCCTCCATCTTGTAGTAGCCGCTGAAGATGTGCGGCCCCTTGACGAGGATCTCGCCGTCCTCGGCGATCCGGATCTCGGTGCCTGGCAGGGGGCGCCCGACGGTGCCGAACTTGTAGTTGGCGACGGTCGAGGCGGTTGACGCCGTGGCGGTCTCGGTCATCCCGTAGCCCTCGAGCACGGGCACCCCGCAGGCGTAGAAGAACTCGAGGATCTCCCTGGCGATCGGCGCCGCGCCGCTCGTGGCCTGCCGCAGCCGGCCGCCGAACACGTTGCGGACGTTCGAGAACAGCTCCGCGTCGGCCTTGTCGTACGCCGCCTGGAGCTCCTCGGGGACCGGCCGGCCGGCCGCCTCGAGCGCCCGGACCTTCAGCCCGAGCTGCGTGGCGCCGCGGATCTTCTCCGGGTCGCCGCTCGACGTCACCAGCGTGTAGATCTTCTCGAAGATGCGCGGGACCGACGGGAGGTAGTGCGGCTTGACCGCCATCAACTCGCCGACGATGCCCTTCGGATCGCCGCCCCAGTAGGCGATCGTGCCGCCGAGATCGATCGCGATCAACTCGATCAGCAGCGCGAACGAGTGGGCGAGCGGCAGGTACAGGTAGACGACGTCGCCCTCGTGGAGGATCGACTCCTCCTCGCACATCGTGACCACCGACCGGTAGTTGCCGTGCAGGAGCACGCAGCCCTTCGGCGGCCCGGTGGTGCCGGACGTGTAGATGAACGTGTACGGATCGCCGGGCTTGACCGCGGCGGCGCGCGCGGCGACCTCGGCGTGGTTGCGGCTACGGCCGCGCTCGCGCAGGTCGTCCATGCGGATCGCGTCGGGCGCGTCGCCTTCCATCACGATGACGGCCTCGAGGTTCGGCAGCCGGTCCCGGACCTGGGCGATCTTCGCCGCCTGCTCGGCATCCTCGGCGAACAGGAACCGCGACTCGGAGTTACCCGCCACCCACTCGCACTCCTCCGGCGAGTTCGTCGGGTAGATCGGGACCACGACGGCGCCGGCGCTGGCGATGCCGAAGCTCGCGTACGTCCACTCCGGGCGCGTGCTGCAGAGCACGGCCGCGCGATCGCCGGGCTCGAGGCCGACGTCGATCAATCCACGCGCGATCTCGGACACGATCGTCCCCAGCTCGCGGTAGGAGACGTCGATCCAGTCCTCACCGCTCTTGTACTTGACGGCCGTGTGATCGCCGTACCGGTCGGTGGCGAGGCCCATCAAGTCGGCGATCGTCGTCGACCCCGTCGACGACGGCGCCGCAGGTGCGGTGCTGGATTCCATGCGCTCTCCTCCAAAAGGACGGACGGAGGGCGATTCTAGTTGTGGCGCCCGGGACGGGGCGCCGGGAGAATCAGGCTGCAGCTACCTGCGCGCTCATGGTGACCATGCCCTGCTCGGCGCAGTTCGCCAGGAACAGGGTCTTGTCGATACGGCCCTGGAAGATCGGCACGCCCATTTCCATGCACTTCTCGATGACCTCGCGCCGCTCCATTCCGGCCTCCCGCGCGAGCTCCGTGGGCGTGAGATGGATTGCCATCGTACGAGTGCCTCCTGTGCGGGTTACCACGTAACCCGGCACGGTAGCGCGGCTTTCAGACGGCATCAACAACAACTTCTCAATATGCCCTAAACATTCGGCCGGGCCGCGCGGAAAGTCCAGCCTTCCGGGGAGTGCGTCAGACCGGATTCGGGATGTCGATCCAGACGTGCTCGACGCCGAAGCGGGCGGCCAGCCAATCGCCCAGCGCGCGGACCCCGAACGTCTCGGTCGCGTAATGGCCGGCGGCGATGAAGTGGATCCCCGCCTCGCGCGCGAGTGACATGACGTGCTCGCGCGGCTCGCCGGTGAGGAAGGCGTCGAGCCCGAGCGCGATCGCCTCCTCGAGGTAGCTCGCGCCACCGCCCGAGACGATGCCGATGCGGCGCACGATGTCCGAGCCGCCGTCGAACACGGTCGGCACGCGCGCCGTGACCTCGCGGACCCGTTCGAGCAACTCGGTCGCGGCGATCCCGTCGCCGGGGAACGTGCCGGCCCGGCCGATGCCGGCGAACGCCTCGTGGCGCTCGCAGCCGAGCCGCTCGGCGAGCAGCGCGTTGTTACCGAGCTCCGGATGGCCGTCGAGCGGCAGGTGGTAGCCGGCCAGCGCGATGTCGTGCTTGAACAGCGGTCGCAGCCGCTCGGCGAGCACCGGGGTCAGGCCGGTCGGATGGAAGTCCCAGAACAGCCCGTGGTGGACGAGCACAAGCTGCGCCTGCTCGGCCACCGCGCGCTCGATCAGCTCGCGCGACGCGGTGACCCCTGTCACGACCCTGACCACGTCGTCCGCGCCGGGGACCTGGAGCCCGTTCGGCCCCAAGTCCTTGTAATCCGCGGGACTCAGTAGTTCGTCCAGTGCGGTGATGATCGATGTGAGTCGGGGCACGGAAACGGGAACAAGGCATCGCGCGGCGCAATGCCGGGTATGAGCTCAAATGAACGCTAGAGTTTCCTGTCTTCGCGCTGGCGGACGCGAACACTGGAGTCGACGCAGCGCAGGAAAGGGACACTCCACGTGGGTAGGGGATCAGGTGGCGTCGCCGACATGACGCCCATCGTTGCAGAGCGGATCGTCGACGAGGACCAGCGCCTCGTCGCGGCGGTGCGTCGTGGGGACGACCGCGCCTTCGAGGCGCTCTACTCGCGCTACCAGCGCCGCATTCACGCGTACGTGATGGGCATGGTCAAGGACCACGGCCGCGCCGAGGACGTCACGCAGGAGGTCTTCGTCTCGGCGCTGCGCCGCATGCGCGAGACCGAGCGGCCGATCGCCTTCAAGCCGTGGATCTACGAGATCGCCAAGAACGCCTGCATCGATCAGTTCCGGCGCTCCAAGCGCGCCGAGGAGGTCTCGCTGGAGGCCGACGACGGCCTCGCCCCGCGCGACTACGGACGCCTCGTCGGCTCCGATCCGGCCCCGCACGACGCCGTCGCGGCCAAGCAGGAGCTCAACGATCTGTGCGGCGCGTTCGGCGGCCTGTCCGACACCCACCACGAGATCCTCGTCCTGCGCGAGCTCGAGGGCCTCTCCTACCGCGAGATCGGCGACCGCATGGGCATGAGCCGCCCGGCCGTCGAGAGCACGCTGTTCCGCGCGCGCCGGCGCCTGACCGAGGAGTACGACGACCTCGTCAGCGGCGCCCGCTGCATGCGGATCCAGGGCCTGATCGCCACGGCCGCCGGTGCCCGGCTGGGCACGCGCGAGTCCCGCCGGCTGGCCCGCCACGTTTCGCACTGCCAGCCCTGCCGGCGCGAGGCGATGGCCGCCGGGCTCGAAGCCACGATCCTCACGCACGTCCCGCTGCGCAAGCGTGCGGCGGCGAAGGTCGCCGGCCTGCTGCCGTTCCCGCTGTTCGAGCGCTTCCGCGGCAACGCCGCCACGCACGCGCCGATGCTGTCGGAGGGCCTCTCCGGCGGCTGGGGCAAGCTGGCGACGGCGGCCGCGGTCCTCGCGGCCGGCGTCGGCGTCGCGGGCGTCGGGAACCAGATCGCCCACCACGGCTCCTCGGACGCCGCGCCCAAGCGCGCGGCGGCCGGCTCGACCGGCGACGCCGCGACGCACAAGGCCGCCGCGGCGACCACCACGGTCAACCGCACGACCGGTTCCTCGTCGAAGGGCAGCGCCGGCTCGGGCAAGAGGACCGCGAAGAAGAAGTCCGCGTCGAGCGGCAAGTCCGGCTCGGGCCAGACCGGCGGCGGTTCCGCGGCCGGGGGGGCACCGCCCGTCGCGGCCGGCGGCACCAGCGCAGCCGCTTCGGGCGGCGGGACGTCGCTGCCGAAGCTCACGCTCCCGAGCAGCGCCGGCGATCCTGCCGCGCCCGTCAAGCAGGTCGTCCACCAGGTCACCCAACCCGTCGCGCCGGTCGTCAATGGCGTGACGCAGTCCGCCGCGCCGATCACCGACCCCGTCACCAACACCGTCCACAACGTCCTGCCACCGCCGGTCAACGACACCGTCAACGACGTCACCGACGCGGTCGAGGACGGCACGGGAATCAAGCTGCCGTAGGAATCGAACCGCTGGAGAGGGGCGACCCCGAGCGGCTAGACTGCGGTCTGCTCTCGGGGCGTGGCGCAGCCTGGTAGCGCGCGCCGTTCGGGTCGGCGAGGTCCCCGGTTCAAATCCGGGCGCCCCGATTGCTTGAAACCGAGACGTCAGCGGGCCCGGGCTGACGTCAGCTCGTGCTCGCCGGTGGCGGACCCGTTGCCGAGGATCGCCATCGCCGCGTTGCGGCCGGGGATCCCGGACACGCCGCCGCCGCGGCGCGCGCCCGCTCCCCCGATGAACACATTGGGGACGTCGGTCTCGGTGCCCCAGGTGCCCTCCTCGTCCTCGGCCTCGGCGAACGGCCAGGCGAGGTCGCGGTGGAAGATGTTGCCGCGCGGCAGGGCGAGCTCGGCCTCGAGGTCGAGCGGGGTCTTGAGCTCGAGGCACCTCGTTCCGTCGGCGGCCGTGAGCAGGCAGTCCTCGATCGGCTCGGCGAGGACCGAGTTCAGGGAGGCGAGCGTGGCGTCGAGCGCCGCTTCGGGACCCACGCCGCCCTCGAACAGCCGCGCCGGCGTGTGGAGTGCGAACAGCGTGAGGGTGTGGGCGTCGAGCGAGTCGGCGAGGATGCTGCGGTCGGTCAGCGAGTGGCAGTAGATCTCGCACGGCACGGGGGACGGCAAGTCGCCCGCAACGGCCGCCTCGAAGGCGGCGTCGAGCTGGGAGTAGGTCTCGTTCACGTGGAACGTGCCGGCGAACGCGTCCTCCGGCGCGACGGTCGAGTCGCGCAGCCGCGGGAGCCGCCGCAGCAGCATGTTGACCTTGAGCTGGGCCCCCTCCGGTCGCTTCGAGACCGGGCGGCCCAGCAGCCCGTCGAGCACCGCCGGCGCGCAGCCCGCGACCACGTGCCGGCAGGACACCGTGCGATCGGCGAGGCGGACTCCGGCAGCGCGCCCGTCGGCCTCGATGGCGCTGACCTCGGCGTTGGTCACCAGCTCGGCGCCGGCAGCCGACGCGCAGCGCGCCAGCTCGCCGGTCAGCGCTCCCATCCCGCCTACGGGCACATCCCACGCCCCGGTCCCGTTGCCGATCACGTGGTAGAGGAAGCAGCGGTTCTGGCGCAGGTCGGCGTCGTGCGCGCCCGCGAACGTGCCGATCAGGGCGTCGGTCAGCACGATCCCGCGCAGCAGGTCGTCATCGAATACGCGCTCGATCGTCTCGCCGATCGGGCGCTCGAACAACGCCTCCCAGATCTCGCGGTCACCGACCCGCCGCTCGAGCTCCTCGCGCGCGACCAGCGGGTCGAGCATCGTCGGGAACACCACCCGCGCCACGCGCACGAGCCGCTCGTAGAACGCCTGCCACGTATCGAAGGCGTCGCCCATCGACGCGCGCGTCGTCGCCGGGTCGCTGACCAGCACGCCGCGGTCGGTGCCCGGCACCGGTGTGTACGAGGAGACCCGCCGGGGCCGGACCGAGAACGCCAGCCCGAGCTCGTCGACGATCGCCCGCGGCAGCAGGCTGACGAGGTACGAGTAGCGCGACAGCCGGGCGTCCACGCCCGCGAATGGCGCCTCGGACACCGCCGCGCCGCCGACGTGGTCGGACCGCTCCGCCACCAGGACCGACTTCCCCGCTCGCGCCAGATACGCCGCTGCCACCAGGCCGTTGTGGCCGCCTCCGACCACGACGACGTCGTAGCGGCGCTTCATGCGGCGGCCGCGTGCAGGCCGAGGAACTGCAGCACCAGCATCGCGCGGTCGTCGAGCGTCGCGCCGGCCTGGAAGTCGCGCAGCGACCGGTCGATCTCGGCGAGCATCGCGATCGGCCCGTCGGCCGCGCGCGTCATCGCCTCGCGCAGGCGCACCTCGCCGAAGCGCGCCGCATCGCCGGGGGTCTCGGTCACACCGTCGGTGTAGAAGAGCACGGTGTCGCCCGGACCCAGCGTCACGGTGCCCTCGGTCCAGTCCTCCGCGCCGTCGACCCCGAGCAGGACACCGTGGTTGCCGAACGGCTCCGGCGCGGCGCCCGGCTGCAGGAGCAGCGGCAGCGGATGGCCCGCGGACGCGACCGTCAGCCGCGCGCGGGCCCCGTCGTCGTGCACCAATGCGCACACCGCGGTCACCAGCGAGAGCCGCGACTGCTCGCGCAGCACCTGGTTCACGAGCGCCAGCACGCGCGTCGGCCTGGGATCGAAGCGCGCGGCCATCCGCGCCGAGTGGCGCACGAGCGATGTCAGCGCGGCCGCCTCGATGCCCTTGCCGGTGACGTCGCCGAGCACGACGAGGTGGCCGCTGTCGACCGGCAGGATGTCGTAGAAGTCGCCGCCGACGTCGGCGCCCCGCTCGCCCGCCTGGTAGGCGGCGTGGATCGCCCAGCCCGGAAGGTCGGGCAGCCGGTCGGGCAGCAGACTGGCCTGCAGCGTGTGGGCGACGCGCTCCTGCGCCTGGTAGAGCCGCGCGTTCTGCACCGCAGTCGCCGCGCGCAGCGCCAGGTCCTGCGCGAACAGCAGGTCGTCGTCGTCGAATGTCCGGCCGCTCTCGGCGGCGACGAACGTGATCGTGCCGAGCGTCTCGGCGCCGAGCCGCATCGGCACGGCCATCGCCGAGCGCATCCCGAGCCCGCGGATGATCCGCAGGTGCTCCTCGTCGCGCGCGCCCTGCTCGATCAGGTCCTCGGGGATCTCGCGGTACAGCTCGGCGGGACCGCCGCGCAGGATCGCGGGCACCCCGGTCGGCGCGTCCATGTCCGGCGGGTACTTGGCGCTGAGGTCGTGCGCCATCTGGACCTTTGCGGGATCGACGTGGGCGACGGCGACGTGCACGAGCTCGCCGTTGTCGTCGAGCATGTCGATGCCGCACCAGTCGGCGAGGCGCGGGACGATCATCCGCGCGACGCGCTCGAGCGTCGCCTCGTAGTCGAGCGACGAGGCGAGCAGCTGGCCGGCCTCGGCGAGGAAGCGCTGGCGCAGCTCGGCGTCCTTGGCGTCGGTGACGTCCTCGATGATGTTGATCGCCAGCCGGCCGCCGGACGGGTCATCGGTGAGGGTCGCCTTTGTGAGCAGCCAGAACGACTCGCCCGTGTCGCGCCGGACGCTGCGCGTGAGCAGCGTCGGCGTGTTCTCGCCCCGGAGGAGGCGGCGGCCGGGAAGGTCGTCGACGGTCACCGGAGTGCCGTCGTCCTTCGTGATCGTGAAGTGCGCGGCGAGGTCGCCGGGCTCGCTTGCCAGCACTTCCTCGACGCTCTCGCACCCGAGCAGCTTCGCGGCGGCCTCGTTCGCGTAGATCGTCTTCCCGCGCTCGTCGTGCACGGTGACGGCCTCACCGAGCGAGCCGAGGATCCCGTCGAGCCGCGCCTGCGTGGCGTCGAGGTCGCCCGCGAGCGCCTTGTTGCGCTCGGCCAGGCTCGTCGCGCGCTCACGGGCGCGTGCCGCGATCACCGCGAGCATTCCCACCAGCGCGTAGAACGCGATCCGGTATATCGCCTGGCCGGTGGTGGGCGTGGTATTCCAGAACAGGCTGCCGATGCCGACGAGGAACGCGACCACGGCTGTGATCGCGGTCTCGCGCTCGGTCCCGATGATCGCCAGCACGAACGTCACGAGCAGCGCGGCGCTTGAAATGACCAGGGCGGTGCTCTGGATCGCGATGTCGGCCACGGTGATCGCCGCCTGCAGCGCGAGCGCGATCCCGAGACGGGTGGAGGACGTAGCGCGCATGTGCCGTCTGCTGCGATGCTAGTGGGGAAACCGGCCGTGGGTAGACAGACAGCATGCGCGCACTGACCGTCATCCCGCTGAAATCCGGTACGGCAGCGGTGATCGACATGCCCGATCCCGAGCCGGGGGCGAACGAGTTGCTGGTCGAGGGGATCGCGCTCGGCGTCTGCGGCACTGACCGCGAGATCATTGCCGGCGACTACGGCTGGGCACCGCCCGGCGAGGAGCGGCTGATCCTCGGCCACGAGTCGCTCGGCCGGGTGCTCGAAGCACCGGACGGGAGCGACTTCAGCAGGGGCGATCTCGTCGTCGGCGTCGTGCGGCGGCCCGATCCCGAGCCGTGCGGGGCCTGCGCGCACGGGCAGTTCGACTTCTGCCGCAACGGCCGCTACACCGAGCGCGGGATCAAGGACATCCACGGCTACGGCTCCGAGCGCTGGACGGTCGAGGCCGGCTATGCGGTCAAGCTCGACCCGTCGCTCGAGTCGGTCGGGATGCTGATGGAGCCGACGACGATCGTCGCCAAGGTGTGGGACCAGATCGAGCGGATCGGCAGCCGCGCGTACTTCGATCCCAAGTGCGCGCTGATCACCGGTGCCGGCCCGATCGGGCTGCTGGCGGCGCTGCTCGGCGTCCAGCGCGGGCTCGAGGTCCACGTGGTCGACCGCGCCCGCGGCGGCCCGAAGCCGCAGCTCGTCCACGGCCTAGGCGCGCACTACCACTACACCGACGTCGAGACGGTCGCCAAGGACCTCAAGGCGGACATCATCGTGGAGGCCACGGGGGCGCCCGAGGTCGTGTTCGAGGCCATGGAGTACAACGCCGCGTTCGGGATCGTCTGCCTGGCCGGCGTGTCCCCGCGCGGGCGCAACCTGACGATCGACATCGGCGGCCTCAACCGCGACCTGGTGCTCGAGAACGACGTCGTGTTCGGGTCGGTCAACGCCAACCTCGACCACTACGCGCTCGCCGCCGAGGCGCTCGGCCGCGCCGACCGCGCCTGGCTCGAGAAGATGGTCTCCCGCCGGGTCCCGCTCGAGGACTTCGAGGACGCGCTGGAGAAGCGCGACGACGATGTGAAGGTCGTCCTGGACCTCTGAGACCATCGCCCGCGTGGCGGCGTGGCCGGGAGAGGAGATCGAGGAGCGGGCGGCGGAGATCGCGAGTGCGGCGGGCGTGCTGCTTCGGCGTTCGGCAGGCTGGCGCCACCGGCGTGTCGAGACGATCACCGTGCTCACGCACGAGCAGGTGCGGCGTCACGTGTCGGTCGACTTCACGGTGCCGGAGGAGTACCGCGAGAGCCTGCGGCTGTCGCGCGACGAGTACGTCGTGCCGCTCGCGCTGCTCGCCAAGCGGCCGCTTGTGCACTTCGACCTGCGCAACGAAGAGGGCCACTCGATCCCGCTGCTGACAGCGGATCAGAACCGGACGATCGGCCGCGAGCTCCTCTACCAGGCGCTCGACGCCGACCTCGAGGAGCAGGACGCCGACGCCGAGGCGCTGACGGCGGCGGACGCGTTGATCGAGGCAGTGCTGGCCGACGATGTGCGGCAGCTGTCCGAGCAGATCGACGCGCTCGAGAACGATCGCGGCCTGGAGCCACTGAGCGATTTCCGCGCGGCGGCCGACACGCTGTCGCGCAACTTCATCCTGTGGGCGATCGTGCGCGGCCTCGACCGCCGGCGCGTGTTCAAGTTCGCCCACGACGAGGGGTTCGCCCAGCGGCCGGCGCTCAGCCACTTCTACGCCACGCCGGGATGTACGCAGGCGGCCACCTTTCACGTCGAGGTGGCGGTGCCGCCGGGCCTGCGCGCCCGCTCGACCGACCTGTTCGACGACGCGACGGGCGCGCTCCTGCGGGCCGGCGCGCGCGACGCCGACCGGCCCGCGATCTACTTCGTCGCCGACCCACAGGTCGAGTTGCAGCGACCCGGACTGCTCGTCCAGTACGGGGCCGAGCGCTGGCGGTTCCTGGGGCCGGCGGCCCTCGTGGCGACGGTCATCTGCCTGCTCGTCGCCCTGCCGTGGCTGTTCGCCGACCTCCACGCCCTGGCCGCGAGCGCCGGTGCGGCGATCGGCCTCGTGCTCTCGACGTCGGCGGTGTTCTCCGCGCTCGTGCTGCGCACCGACGAGCACCCGCTACTGCGCGTGATGCTCGTGCGCTATCGGCTGCTGCTCGTCGCCTGCACGCTTGCGGCGCTATTCGCCGCCGCCGCGCTCGGCTTCCGCGCCAGGCCGTGGATCCTGGACAGCACGTGGGCGCTCGCTGCGGTTGTTTCCGCGCTTGCCGCCGGTATCCTGATCATCGAGACCGTTCGCGCCCCGTCCCTGCGACGCGGGCCACCACCACCGCCATGAAACCGTTCTTCCTCCATCACAAGCCGGCCAAGGACCTGAAGGGCATCGCCTCGCGGGCGACGTTCATCCCGTCCGGCGAAGCCGCATGGCCGCGGATGCGCAGCACCCGCACGCTCGAGGAGAACCGCGCGGCGGCGGAACGCATCCGCCGCATCCGCGCTAACGGCGGTCAGCTGTCCACCTGACGAAGAAGTCCAGCGCCTCCGGGTTCTGCAGGGAGTCGCGGCTTGCGGCCTTCTCCGGGTCGGCGCCCATCAGGATGCGCTTGACCGGCAGCTCGAGCACCTTGCCCGAAAGCGTGCGCGGGATCTCGTTGACGGCCACGACCTCGTTCGGGACGTGGCGTGGCGAGCAGTCCTCGCGGATGCGCGTGGCGATCCGCTTGATCAGCGCGTCATCGAGCTCGCTGCCGTCGCGCAGGACCACGAACAGCGGCATCCAGTCCTCGCCGTCGCGCGGGATGTCTACGACGAGCGCGTCGGTGATCTCGTCGACGGCCAGCACGGCGCGGTAGATCTCGGCCGTGCCCATGCGGATGCCGCCGCGGTTGATCGTCGAGTCCGACCGGCCGCTGATGATCGCGGTGCCGCGGTCGGTGATCTCGATCCAGTCGCCGTGGCGCCAGATGCCGGGGTACATGTCGAAGTAGGACTCGCGGTAGCGCTCGCCGTCCGGGTCGTTCCAGAACCGCAGCGGCATCGACGGCATCGGCTCGGTGATCACGAGCTCGCCGACCGCGCCGATCAGCGGCTTGCCGTCGGGGTCCCAGGCCTCGACCGACGCCCCGAGCGAACGCGCCTGCAGCTCGCCCTCGTAGACCGGGACGAGCGGGCAGCCGCCGACGAACGCCGTGCACAGGTCAGTGCCGCCGCTGGTCGAGAACAGCCACGTGTCACTGCCGACGTGCTCATAGACCCAGCGGAACGCGTCCGGCGACAGCGGCGACCCCGTCGAACCGACCGCCCGCAGCTTGCTCAGGTCGCGGCCAGCGGCGGGCTCGACGCCGGCCTTCATGCAGCTCGCGATGTAGGCCGCGCTGGTGCCGAACGTCGTCACCCCGGCGCGGTCCGCGAGATCCCACAGCACGTTCATGTCGGGCTGGGCCGGGCTGCCGTCGTAGAGCACGATCGCCGCCTCGGTGAGCAGCCCCGAGGTGAGGAAGTTCCACATCATCCAGCCGGTCGTCGTAAACCAGAACAGCCGGTCGCCGGCCTGGGCGTCGACGTGCAGGTGGAGCTTCTTGAGGTGCTCGAGCAGGATGCCGCCCTGGCCCTGGACGATCGCCTTCGGCAGCCCGGTGGTGCCGGACGAGTACAGGACCCACAGCGGATGGTCGAACGGCAGGCGCTCGAACTCCAGCTCACCGGAGGGCTCGTCCGGCCAGCCGCTGCCGTCGAGATAGCCGAGCGTGACCACCTGCCCGCCGGTCTCGGCGGCGATCCGCGCGACCGTGTCGCGGCGATCGAAGTCGCGCCCGTTGTAGCGGTAGCCGTCGACGGCGAGCAGCACCTTGGGCTCGATCTGCGCGAACCGGTCGATCACCGAGCGCGGGCCGAAGTCGGGCGAGCAGCTCGACCAGACGGCGCCGATCGACGCGCATGCCAGGAACGCGGCGGTCGCCTCCGGGATGTTCGGCATGTAGGCCGCCACGCGGTCGCCGCGCTCGACTCCCAGCGCGCGCAGGCGCGCGATCATGCTCGCCGTCTGCCGGCGCAACTCACCCCAGGTCAGCTCGCTCAGCTCGCGCAGCTCGGAGGCGTGGACGATCGCGACCGCGTCGTCGTCCTTGCCGCCGAACAGGTGCTCGGCGTAGTTGACCTCGGCGCCCGGGAACCACTGGGCGCCCGGCATCGCACGCGACCCGAGCACCTGGTCGTAGCTCCCGGCGACGCCGAAGAAGTCCCAGATCGACGCCCAGAAGCCGTCGAGATCGTCGACCGACCACTGCCACAGCGACGCGTAATCGTCGAATCCGCGCTCGCGCAGGTAGCGGGTCATCACGGCCCGCTCGACCAGCTCCCCGGGCGGCTCCCACAACAGCGTCGGCATCGCGCGGGATCATGGCAGCCATGCTGCGCACGGTGACCGCCACCCGCTACGTGACGCCCTTGCGCGAGGGCGGGTCGCTCCCCGCGATCGTGGAGGCGGACGACGACGGGCTCTATGTGCTCAAGTTCACCGGCGCGGGGCAGGGGCCGAAGGCGCTGGCGGCGGAGATCGTGGCGGGGGAGCTGGCTCGCGGCCTCAGGCTGCCGGTCCCGGAGCTGGTGCTCGTCAACGTCGACGCCGAGCTGGCCCGCGCCGAGCCCGACCCCGAGATCCAGGACCTGATCAACGCGAGCGTCGGCGTCAACCTCGGCCTCGACTTCTTGCCCGGCTCGCTCCCGTACTCGCCCGACCGGCCGCCCGCGCCGGATCTCGCGGCGGCGGTCGTGTGGCTCGACGCGCTGGTGGAGAACGTCGATCGCACGCCGCGCAACCCGAACATGCTGCGCTGGCACGGCAACTTGTGGCTGATCGACCACGGTGCGTCGCTGTTCGTCCACCACGGCAGCGGCGACCCGCTGGCGGTGGCGCGGCGCCCGTTCCCGGCGATCCGCGACCACGTGCTCCTGCCCGCCGCAGGCTCGATCCTGGAGGCCGACGCGCGGCTGGCGCCGCGGGCCGACCCGGCAATGGCCGCCGCGCTCGTCCCGGACGCCTGGCGCGACGGCGCGCCGTACGCCGAGCATCTCCAGGCGCGGCTCGCGGAGCCGCGCGAGTGGGTACAGGAGGCCGACCGTGCCCGCCCGTGAGGACTTCCAGTACGCGATCCTGCGCGTGATCCCGCGGGTCGAGCGCGGGGAGTCCCTCAACGCGGGTGTCGTGCTGTTCTCCCGCCGCCACGGCTTCCTCGCCGCCCGCACCGAGCTCGACGCGGCGGCGCTCGCCGCGCTGTCGCCGGGCTGCGACCCCGCTGAGGTGCGCGCGCATCTGCAGACGCTGGCGCGCGTCGCGGCCGGCGATTCGGCCGGCGGCCCGATCGCCGCGATGGAGCCGTCGGAGCGCTTCCACTGGCTGACGGCGCCGTCGAGTACGATCGTTCAGGCGTCGCCGGTGCACACCGGGCTGACCGCGGACCCGGCCGCCGAGCTCGACCATCTGTTCACCACGCTGGTGCAGCGCTGAGGCGCTCGCCGAGCCCAACCATCTCGTCGCCGCGCTGATCGCGCGCAGCTCGGCGCAAGTTTCCGCCTTCCGGTGCGTTGTGGTGGTTGGGACGATAGGCGCGGCGCCGGCGACCGGCGGGCGCGAGCGCCGCGCCTGTCATCCTGGATGTGGTGAGACGCCTACGCGGACTCATCGTCGTGGCGGGAATCGTGGTTCTGGGGTGCGGCGGAAGCGGTGATCGCGCCACCGCGCGCACGCCGGACCGGACCGCGACCGGGGCGACGAGGAGCTCGACCCCGAGCGCCGTCGTGGCGAAGCCGGGCCTGCGCCTGAAGAAGGTCGGGGACTTCTCGAGCCCGGTCTACGTCACCTCTCCTCGCGGCGATCGCCACCGCATCTTCGTCGTCGAGCAGGGCGGCACGATCCGGATCCTCAAGGACGGCAAGAAGCTCGCGCAGCCGTTCCTGAACATCGCGAGCCGCATCAGCACCGGCGGAGAGCGCGGCCTGCTGTCGATGGCGTTCGCGCCGGACTACGGCAAGAGCGGGCGCTTCTACGTCTATTACACGGCCTCCAGCGGCGACATCCGCATCGTTGAGTTCCGCCGCAAGAGCGCCAACCGCGCGAACCCGGCGTCGGGTCGCAGAATTCTGTCCGTCACGCACACGGCGAACAACCACAACGGCGGGCTGCTGCTGTTCGGGCCGGACAAGCGCCTGTACGCCGGCCTCGGCGACGGTGGCGGCGGCGGTGACCAGCACGGGACACGCGGAAACGGGCAGGACCTGCACACGTTCCTCGGCAAGATCATCCGCTTCAGCCATCCGCGGGCGAAGCACCCCAAGGCCCAGATCTACGCGTACGGCCTGCGGAACCCGTGGCGATACACGTTCGCGCCGTCCGGCGACATGATCATCGCCGACGTCGGCCAGGAAACAGTCGAAGAGGTCGACGTCATCAACAAGAAGGGCTCGAACCTCGGCTGGCGCGTGTGGGAGGGGCGGCGGCGCTACTCGCCCGGCGAGACGGCGCCGAACGCGATCTTCCCGGTCATCCAGCGGTTCCACTCCGACGGCAACTGCTCGATCACGGGCGGCGTCGTCGTCCGCGACCCGGTGCTGTCGGCGCTCAAGGGGCGCTACGTGTTCGGCGACTTCTGCTCCGGCGTCGTCGAGTCCGCCCGCATCAGCGGCCTGAAGGCGCTCGACGTGCGCAAGACGGGGCTGAAGGTCGACGCGCTGTCGTCGTTCGGCGTCGACGGGCGCAAGCGGGCGTACGCGACCTCGGTGAATGGCCCCGTGTATCGGCTCGTCCCGCGCTGACCGTGGCTGAGCTCGCGGATCACGGCGTCGTCCTGATCCGCGCCGACAATCCGAGCCCGCTGACCCTCACCGGCACCAACACGTGGTTCGTGTCGGGCTGGGTGATCGACCCGGGGCCGGCGATCGACGCGCACCTGGACGCGGTCGCGGCGGCCGGCGACGTGCACGGGATCGCGCTCACGCACGACCACGAGGACCACATCGAGGGCGTCGACGGGCTGCTGGAGCGGGTCGGAGACGTGCCGGTCATCTCCGCGCGGACGGGCGCGGAGGGCGGTGACCGGGTCGGTCCGCTCGAGGTCGTCGCGCTCCCCGGCCACTCCGACGACCACCTCGCGTTCGTGGCCGGCCGGGCGGGGTTCGTCGGCGACGCCGTGCTGGGCGAGGGGAGCGTGTTCGTGACGGGACAGCTGGCGGCGTATCTCGACGGCCTGCGCGAGCTGCGCGATCGCGACCTCGCGGTGCTGTGCCCGGGCCACGGGCCGCCGATCTGGGACGTGCGCGGCAAGCTCGACGAGTACATCGCGCACCGGCTCGACCGCGAGGAGCGGCTGCTCGCCGCGCTCGATCGCGGGCTGCGCAGCGAGGACGAGCTGCTCGACGCCGCGTGGGCCGACGCGCCCGAGCAGCTGCGGCCGTTCGCGGCGGTGTCGCTGCGCGCGCACCTGCAGAAGCTGCGCGCCGAGGGTCGCGCGTAGCGCGGCGGGACGCGCGGTCTCTACGCGGCCGCGGAGTCGGGCGTCTCGGCCTCTTCCACGCGCCGGCGGGCGATCTCCATCGCTGCCGCGAGCGGGGTCGTACCGGTCGCGTCCGCGTGGTCGAGCACGGTGCGGACGGTGTCCCCGATCGCGCGCACTCGCTCCTCGGCGCGCGCCGTGTCGTAGCCCTCGGGCTCGAGCTCGACGGCGATGTTCACGACGCCGCCGGCGTTCGCGACGAAGTCGGGCACCCAGAGGATCCCGCGGTCGGCGAGCAGCTCACCGACCGACTCGGCGGCGAGCTGGTTGTTGGCCGCACCGCCGATCACGCGGCAGCGCAGCTGGGGGACGATCTCGTCGTCGAACACGCCGCCGAGCGCGCACGGCGCGACGACGTCGACGTCGGCGGTCAGCGCCGAGCGCGGGTCCGTCCACTGCGCGCCGAGGCGGTCGGCGAGCTCGCGCCGCTCCTCGACGATGTCGGCGAGCACCAGCGTCGCGCCGCCGGCCGCGAGCGACTCGGCGAGGGGGCCGCCGACGTGGCCGACGCCGACCACGGCGATCGTGCGGCCGTCGAGCGAGTCGGTGCCGAAGGCGCGCTCGCAGCCGACGCGGATCGCCGCCTCGACGCCGATCGCCGTCCACGGGCTCGGGTCCCCCGAACCGCCGCTGTCGACTGCGAGGCCGGAGACGTGGCGCGTCACCTCGGAGATCGTCCGCATGTCGGGCTCGGACGTCCCCACGTCCTCGGCCGTGATGTAGGCGCCGTCGAGCGCCTGCACGGTGTCCCCGAAGTCGAGCAGCACGCCCCGGCGGTCGTCGCCTGTCGGCGGTGCGGTGCCGCCGGGGAGCATGATCACGCCCTTGCCGCCGCCCAGCGGGAGACCGGCGACCGCTGACTTGAAGGTCATCGCGCGCGAGAGCCGCAGCGCATCGCGCACCGCCGCGCGCTCGTCGGAGTAGGTCCACATCCGGCAGCCGCCCAGCGACGGCCCGCGCGCGGTCGAATGCACCGCGACGATCGAGTAGAGGCCCGATCGGCGCCCGCGGCGCACGAGCAGGGCCTCGTGGGTGAGCGGCTCGATGTACTCGATGGCCCCGAGCCTAGTACAGCGGGGTGGGGTCAGACCCCTTGAGTCGGGGCCACTGAAGGGGTCTGACCCCCTTCAGTGCTCGGTGGGCGGCGGGGCGTTCGGGTCGGGAGGCGGCGTGGTGCTGGCGGGCGGATCGGCCGGCGGGTCCGCGGGCGGCGTCGCGCCGCCGGAGTCGCTGTCGGCCGGCGGGGTGGTGGTGACCGGGTCGGCGGGCGGATCGGGGGCCTGGACGCCGCCGGACGAGCCAGTCGGCAGCGGGGCGGTGGTCGTCGGCGCGGGTGCGATCGCGGCCGGCGGCGTGGTGGGCGCGGGCTTCTCGACCGGCGCCTTCTTCTTCGCCTTCTCGGGCTTCGCGGGCTTCTCGCGCAGCGGCGCGTAGGTGCCAGCGGGTTGGCGGACCACGGGGGCCGCGAGTTCCCGTGCGGGCGCGGGGGCCGGCGCGGCGACGGCCTTCGCAGCCCGCGGCGGTGGGGCCTTGTGGCCGCGCGTGAGGTGGTTGACCTCGACGGCTCCGCCCGCGGTCAGCGCGGCCGTGCAGACGACCGCCGCGACCTTGCAGGCCACGATGCCGCCGGCCGCTGCGGCGCCTCCGCCGGCGGCTGCCGAGCCGCCTGCGGCGGCGCCGCCACCAGCGCCGCCGAGGCCGAGCAGCTTCGCGACAGCCATCGCCAGCGGGCCGGCGCCGGCTGGGCTGAGGGCGGCGAACGATCGCTGGATCCCGCGCAGCGCGCCGCGGTACTCGGTGCAGCTGTCGCAGCTCCGCAGGTGCCGGCGCGCGCGGCTGGAGGCCTTGACGCCGCGGTCATACGCAGCGAGCAGCTCGACGCGGATCTCCGCGCAGTCCGCGTCGCGCGCCTCGGCGGCCTCGACGAGCCCGATCCGCGCCCGCACGAGCAGCGACTTGACGGCGGGGACGGTCACGTCCAGCGCGGCCGCCAGGTCGACGTACGCCATGCCGTCGATCTCGCGCATCAACAGCGCTGAGCGCTGCTGCTCGGGCAGGCGGCCGATGTCCGAGACCAGCCGCGACAGGTCCTCGCGCCGCTGCGCCTCCTCGATCGGGTCGTGGAGCGGCTTGCGCGAGATGTCGAACACGTCGGCGGCGGGCGGGACCGGGCGTCGCAGGTGGTCGATGCAGCGGTTGTGGGCGACCCGGTACAGCCACGCCCGCACGTTCACCTGGCGCGAGTCCAGGCGCAGCGCGCCGTAGGCGCGGACGAACACGTCCTGCAGCACGTCCTCGGCGTCCTGCCGCGGGCCGGCGCACAGCATCTGGCGCACGTAGGCGAACAGCCGCTGGCGATAGCGGTCGTGGATGGCGCGGAACGCCTCCTCGCTCCCGGCCCGGAAGAGGGCCAGAAGCTGCTCGTCCGAGCGCAGCCTGAGCAGGGATGGACCGAGCGGGACCCGCCCGATTGCGGCTGGTGCGTGGACTGCGGAAGCTTCCACCGTCGGCGACTCTAACTACCCATTCGGCGAAGAGTTGCTGAGAATGTTGGCGCATCTTGGCCGAGACACTCCCCATACGCCCAGGCGTGGCGATCCCGCTGACCGAGATCGAGCTGCGTACGAGCCGCTCGTCCGGTCCGGGCGGTCAGCACGCCAACGTCACCGCCTCGCGCGTTGAGGCGGTGTTCGACGTGCACGCGTCGAGCACGCTGAGCGAGGCTCAGCAGGCGCGGATCGCGGCACGCTTGGGCCCGCGCGTGACCGCCTCGGCCCAGGACACGCGGTCGCAGCTGCGCAATCGTGAGCTCGCGCTCGAGCGTCTGGGGGACCGGCTCGCGGCGGCGCTGGAGGTCGCGCGCCCGCGCCACAAGACGCGGCCGACCGTGACCTCTCGCCGCAAGCGCGTGGACTCCAAACGGCGCCGAGGGGAGACCAAACGGGGGCGCCGCCGCCCGTCGGCCGATGACTGAGCGGTACCCGATCGAACCGCGACACCACAACCTTTGGCCTGCTACGGGGTTAGGATCGCGGTTCGATGCTGCGGTGCACCGCAGCTCTCAAGGAGGCCCCACGTTGGCGAAACGGACGATCACGACGCTGCTCGGAGCGACGATCGCGCTCTCACTCGCTGCCCCTGCGCACGCGACGCTGGTTTACAACAAGACGGCGAAGAACGGCCTGCCGAAGGTCTTCGTCGCGGACAACGACGGGAGCGACCCGCACAAGGTCGGCCGCGGGTTCGAGCCTGTGGTATCGCCCGACGGCCGCTGGGTGGCGTGGGTCGCCGGCCAGGGCCCCCAGGTCGCCAAGCTGCGGCTCGCCGACGGCAGCCGTAAGGCTCGTGACGTCGCGAAGGCCGGCCAGATCGACACGCTGCAGTTCTCGCCCGACTCCAAGCTGCTCGGCATCGGAGCTAGCACGCGCGTGTGGGCGTACAACATCCACGACCGCGAGAGCGTGAGGGCCGCCTCGGGCAACGTCCGCGGTTTCTCCTTCTCGCCGGACTCGACGTCGATCGCGTTCGGCACCGCCGGGCGCAACCAGTCGTTCGACTCGCCGACTGACCTGTACTCGTTCTCGATCGCCGACAAGCAGCGGACCCGGATCACGCGCGACCGCAAGTCGCTGAACCCGCTGTGGACGGCCCGCGGGATCATCCACGACCGCCAGCGGATCCGCGACAACGCGGCGCCGTCCTACAACCTGTTCGAGATCAAGCCGGACGGCGGCAGCCTGCGCCGGATCACCGCGCTGACGATCCCGCCGCTATCCAGCGGCCTGATCCCGCTCGAGCTGTCGGAGAACGGCAAGCGACTGATCGCCGAGTTCGTCGGCCAGGACACGAGCGTCGGCTTCGCGGTGAACCCGAAGTCGGGCAAGGTGCGCGCGCTGTCGCGCGACTCCGAGAACGGCTTCGTCGCCGCGGACCTGACCGCCGACGGGACGACCGTCCTCGGGGCGACCGGCGGCGCCGATCCGAGCAGCAAGCACAACGTGGTGACGATGCCCTACAGGGGCGGCAAGCCGAAGGTCCTCGTCCGGCGCGCGTTCGATCCGGACTGGAACCGATAGGGCGCTCATCCCCTGGGTAGGCCCAAGGGATGACGCGATATTTCTACGGCGCCTCGCACGAGGAGTTCTCGCCCGACGACGCGCTGCGGCACGTCGTCGCGGCTGAGCGTGCCGGCTTCGACGGCATCGGCGCCTCCGACCACCTCCAGCCGTGGTGGGAGCCCGGCGAGTCGGGCCACACGTGGGTGTGGCTCGGCGCGGCCGCGCAGGCCACCGGGCGCGTGCCGATCGGCACCGCGGTCACGCCCCCGGGCGCCCGCTACCACCCTGCGCTGATCGCGCAGGCGTGGATGACGCTCGAGCGCATGTACCCCGGCCGTCCCTACCTCGGGATCGGCTCCGGCGAGGCGCTCAACGAGGTCCCGGTCGGTGACGACTGGCCGTCGACGGGCGACCAGATCGCTCGGATGGACGAGGCGCTGGAGATGATCCGTCGCCTCTGGGACGGCGAGACGATCACCGAGGACGGTCGCTTCTTCCGCGCGCGGGACCTGAAGCTGCACACGCTCGGCGACCGCAAGCCGCCGATCTGGGTGTCGGCCTTCGGCCCGCAGGCCGCCGAGGTCGCCGGCCGCCGCGGCGACGGCCTGTGGACGCTCCCTGATCCCGAGTCCACGCCCGAGGTGATCGAGGCCTACCGCAACGCCGGTGGCGACGGCGAGATCGTCTTCCAGGTGCTCGTGTCGTGGGCGCCGACCGACGACGAGGCGGTCGAGCAGGCGCGCAAGTGGAAGGGCGCCCAGCCGCAGGACCATTTCAGCGCCGACTGGCACGAGCCGCGGAAGATGTACGAGCACGGCGAGCAGGAGATGTCCGACGAGGAGTTCGCGGGCAACATCGTCGCGGCGTCCGACCCGGAGGAGATCCAGGATCGGCTGCGCGAGCTCGAGCAGCTCGGCGCGACCGTGCTGGTGCTCCAGAACAACTCGGCCGGCAACGTCGAGCGCGCCATCGAGGTGCTCGGTAGCGACGTGCTGCCCGCGCTTGGAGGTGCGCGCGTCTAATCGCGCGGGGCGTAGCGGTGGTGCAGCATCAGCGCGTTTCCGTCGGGGTCGCGGAAGAAGGCCATGTGGCACACGCCGGAGTCGATCGTCTCCGGCGCGAACTGCACACCCTTGGCCTCGAGCTCGGCCTTCGCGGCCTGGACGTCGTCGACGCGCAGCGCGAGCGGGTTCGTGGTCGTCTGGTACTCCATCCCGAACGCGTCCGACTGCATCACCGCGATCGTGAGGTTGCCGGTCTCGAACTCCGCGCCGGGCATCTTCCCGTAGCGCGCCGAGAGCGGCAGGCCGAGCGTGGTCCCGTAGAAATCGACGGCGGTGTCGAAGTCCTTGGTGTGCATGACGAGGAAGTCGGTGCCGGTGATCATGTGGGGAGCTCCAGGTGGTCGGTGAGGCGGTCGAACGCGCTGCCCAGCCCGCCGGTGGCCGTGCGCAGGGTGTCTGCGGTCATGTGAACGGTGGTGTGGAAGACCATCTCGGTGCGGCCGTCGCCGAGGTCGGTGAACGTCACCGTGGCCTCGCCGAACGTGAGCCGCTCCGGCTCGACGACCTCACGGAACACGGTGTCGAGCGGCATCTCGCGGCCGTCCTCGTCGTTGATCGAGTTGAGGCGGAAGGCGCCGCCGGGTCGCACGTCGAGCGTGACCGACTCAGCCGGGGTGCTCCAGCCGCGCTTGCCCCACCAGCGAGCGATCTCCGCCGGCTCGGTCCACGCGCGCCAGACCCGCCCGCGCGGCGCGTCGAAGACGCGCGTGATCGTGATCTCACGCGCTGAGGTGCTCATCGAGGCGGTCGAAGCTCTCGTCCCAGTGGCTGCGGTAGTCGGCGACCCAGTCGGCGACCTCCTTGAGCGCGGCCCCCTGCAGCCGTGACGGCCGCAGCTGGGCGGTGCGCCCGCGGATGATCAGCCCGGCGCGTTCGAGCACCTTCAGGTGCTTGGAGATCGCCTGCGTGCTGACCGGGAACGGCGCCGCGAGCTCGTTCACCGTCGCGTCGCCCTCCGACAACCGCGCGAGGATGGCGCGGCGGGTGGGGTCGGCGAGGGCGGCGAAGGTGATCGTCAGCTGGTCGGTGCTCATCCGAACGGTTTATCAACCGGACGGTTGAGAACCTATCAGATGCCGTTCGAACCAACCGTTGTGGAACTTGCCGTCGGGGTCGAGTCGCGCGGCAAGGGCGAGGAAGTCGTCGGTGCGTGAGTGCCGCGGCGCGGTGAGGAAGAGCTTGCCCCAGTGCGGGCGTGCGTCTAAGGGCGCGAGCGCGGCCTCGACGTCGACGAGCACGCGCTCGACGGCCTCCGGGTCGCGGTTCCAAGTGAAGTGGATCGCGACGCTGTCGCGCTCGTATTGCGGGCTGAGCCACAGCCGGTCGGCGGCGATCGTGCGGATCTCGGTCACCTGGAGGATGGGTTGGACCCTGTCGGCGAGCGCACGGACGGCCTCGATCGCGGCGGCCGCATGGCGGCGCGGGAGGTGGAATTCGGACTGCAGCTCCTCGCCGGCCGACGGCGTGAAGCCCATGCGGAAGTGCGGCAGGCGATCCCACCACGGGCCGGGGACGCCGCGCTGGGCGGTGCAGTTGACCGGGTCGATGCCGGGGATGGGATGCCGGTCCTCACTCGCGGCGGGATGCCCGAGCAGCTCAGTCGGTCCTTCGTCGCGGCTCTTGACCCACACCTGCGACGTGTCGTCCCAGAGGGTGAACACGCTGACGCTGTAGCCGGTCGCCGTGACCGCGTCGTAGTTCTCCAGCAGCTCGGGCCAGCCGATGCCCTCGAACACGCGCTGGCGGACCTCGTAGACGGGCTCCGCGTCGAGCGTGACGCGCGTGACCGCCCCGAGCGCACCGAGGTTGACGACCATGCCGTCGAAGTCGTCGTCGCCGCGAGCGGTGGTGACGAGCTCGCCGCTCGCAGTCACGAGCTCGAGCGCGGCGACCGCGCTCGCCAGGTTGCCGCTGCCGTCGCCCGAGCCATGCGTCGCGGTCGCGACCGCGCCGGCGACGGAGATGTGCGGCAGCGAGGCGAGGTTGTGGAGTGCGAGGCCGGCCTCGTCGAGCACGGGCGCGAGCTCGCCGTAGCGGACCGCGCCGCCGACAGAAACGCTGGTGCCGTGGACCGTGACGTCAGCGGGAAGTCGCGCGAGCGAGACGAGCTCGTCCGAGTCGGCGATGTCGCTGAACGTGTGCCGCGAGCCGAGCACGCGGATGCGCGGCGCGGCGGCGAGGATCTCCTGCAACTGCTCGACGGTGTCCGGCTCGTGGATGGTGCGGGCGCGGTACTCGTAGCTGCCGGCCCAGTTCGCCTCGGGCGCCATAACCGCGCAGACTACGCGTGAGCGATGCCGTTGCAGAATCGCGTCACCCCGCTCGGCGAGCTGATCGCGACCCCGACCCGTGGGCTCGTGTACGGCAACCGCGGCTGCCTGCACGACGCGGGCGGTCGCATCCGCCGCCACCACAACGGACGCCGCTGGATCGCCTGCCGCCTGCGGTTCCGCGGCTGGCACCGCGCGCCGCTTCTCCAACCGGGGCGCTTCACCGAGCTGTTCTTCCTCGACGAGGCGACGGCGTTCGCAGCCGGCCACCGCCCGTGCGCGCTGTGCCGGCGGGAGGACTACAACCGCTTCCTGAAGATCGTCGGCGAGCCGGGAGCGGACGCGGTCGATGCCCGCCTGCACGCCGAGCGTTTCTCCCACCACGGCGCCGGCGATCTGCCGGACGGCGCATTCGTGCTGCGTGAGGACGCGCCGTGGCTGGTCGTCGGTGACGAGCTGCTGCGCTGGACGCCGGCCGGCTACACCGATCGCGTCGATCGCCCGCCGGGCGACGCCACGGTGATCACGCCGCCGACGCTACTCGCCGTCCTGCGGAGCGGCTGGAGCGGTGCCGTTCCCCTGCTCCATGGCTCGGCTGAGGCTGGCGCGGGCCTGGCGGTGGACGCCGAGCTTTAGCTGCGGCATCCAGCCGAGCAGCTTCCCCTGGATCCCGAGCGCCTGTCGCGCCCACTTGCGGAACTTGAAGTCGTCGTCGTGGGCGACGATCAGCCCGTCCGCGAAGCGGAACGTCGCCTGCACGTCGTTGACCACCGGGTGGCCGGTCAGGCTGAACGTGTAGTGGGCGATCCAGCGCGCGGAGCCCTCCGACTCGGAGGCGTCGTGCTCCACGAGCTCGACCTTCAGATCGGGCGCTCGCTCGGTCAGCATCTTCCACATCGCGCCGATCTCGGGGCCTTTCAGCTCGCCGAAGACCGGATCACGGAAGGTCGCGTCCGGCGAGTAGCACGCCGCCATCGCCTCTCCGTCACGGCGGCCGAAGGCGGCGTAGAGACGTTCGATCAGCGCTCCGTTCGTGGGATCCATTCGCGCACCCTTGCAGATCTAACATGCAGCCATCGCGATCGCGCCCGCTCCGCCGCAGCTCGACCTCGAGGTCCTTGACCGCGTGCAGCAGCGCGTCCTGTGGCTGGCGACCGCGATCGTGCATCACGCCAACCGGGTGCGGCCGAACGCCTCGGGGGTGAAGGTCGGCGGCCACCAGGCGTCGAGCGCTTCGATGGTGTCGCTGATGACCGCGCTGTGGTTCGCGATGCTCGAAGCGCCGGACCGCGTGAGCGTGAAGCCGCACGCGTCGCCGGTGCTGCACGCGATCAACTACCTGCTCAGCCGGCTCGACCGCTCGTACCTGGAGACCCTGCGCCAGTTCGGCGGCCTGCAGTCGTACCCCTCGCGCACCAAGGATCCGGACCCGGTCGACTACTCGACCGGGTCGGTCGGGCTGGGCGCGACGGCGCCGATCTGGGGCGCGCTCGCCCATCGCTACGTGGCCGGGCACTTCGACGTGCCGGTCGGGGGCCGGCAGATCGCGCTGATCGGCGACGCCGAGCTCGACGAGGGCGCCTGCTGGGAGGCGATCGCCGACCCGACGGTGTCCAAGCTCGGCGAGGTCATGTGGGTCATCGACCTCAACCGGCAGTCGCTCGACCGCGTCGTGCCGGACATCGCGGCCGGGCGCCTGGCCGCGATGTTCGAGGCCGCGGGCTGGCACGTGGAGATGGTCAAGTACGGGCCGCGGCTGCAGAAGCTCCCGGCGTTGCGCGCGCGGATCGACGCGATGCCGAACGAGGAGTACCAGCGGCTGCTCCGCGCCGACGCCGCCCAGCTGCGCGAGCGGCTCGAGGTCGGCGTGCTGCCGGGCGACGACGCCGAGCTGCTCGCCGCGTTCCGCGACCTCGGCGGCCACGACTTGGCCGCGCTGATCGGAGCGTTCCAGGCCGCCGACGCGGTGCACGATCGCCCGAGCGTCGTGTTCGCGTACACGATCAAGGGCTGGCGGCTCCCCACCGAGGGGCACCCCGCGAACCATTCCGCTCTGCTCAGCGCCGAGCAGTTCGCCGAGCTGGCGGGTGCGCTCGGCACCGATCCGGACGACCCGTGGGCGGGCTTCGAGAGCGGCACGCCGGAGGCCGAGCTGTGCGCCGCGGCGGGCGCCCGCCTGCGCCGCGAGCCGCCCGAGATAGTCTCCCCACCGCCGGTGCCGGCCGCGCTCGGCCGCGAGCACCGGGGCCGCGAGTCCACCCAGCAGGCGTTCGGGCGCTTCTGGGTCGATCTCGAGCGCGAGGCCCCGGAGGTCGCGCAACGCGTCGTCACGGTCTCGCCCGACGTCGGCACCTCGACCAACCTCGGCGGCTGGATCAACAAGGCCGGCATCTGGTCGATCGGCGACCGCATCGACTGGTTCGCCGACGACACCGACACGCTCGTGCGCTGGCGCGAGAACGACCATGGCCAGCACATCGAGCTCGGGATCGCCGAGGTCAACCTCGTGGGCGCGCTCGGCGAGCTCGGCGCGACGTGGTCGCGCTCCGGCCAGCCGCTGCTCCCGGTCGGCACGATCTACGACCCGTTCGTCGCGCGCGCGCTCGAGCCATGGTCGTTCGGCATCTACGCGGGCGGGCAGTCGATCCTCGTCGGCACGCCGAGCGGCGTCACGCTCGGCCCCGAGGGCGGCGCGCACCAGTCGGTGATCACGCCGTCGATCGGGATCGAGCAGCCGGGTTGCGTCGCCTGGGAGCCCGCTTTCGGGCGCGACTTCGAGTGGACGTTCCTGCACGCGCTGTCGCAGCTGGGACGCCCGGACGGCAGCTCGGCGTACTTCCGGCTGAGCACGCGGCCGGTCGACCAGGCGCTGGCGGGCGACGCGTCGCGCGAGCACGTGCTGGCGGGCGGGTACCGGATGCGCGAGGGCTCACGCGTCGCGATCGCGGTGATGGGCGCGCTCGTGCCGGAGGCGATGGAGGCGGCCGAGGAGCTCGGCGCCGCCGTCATCTGCATCACCAGCGCCGATCTGCTGTACCGCGCGTTCCAGGCCCGCGCCGGCCTCGCCGACGGCGACCCATCGATCCTCGACGAGCTGTTCGACGAGCGGCTGCCGATCGTCTCGCTGCTCGACGGCCACCCGCACACGCTCAGCTTCCTCGCCGCGATCCACGGCGTGCCGATGACGTGCCTCGGCGTGCAGCGGTTCGGCCAGTCCGGCGACATCTTCGAGCTCTACGAGCACCACCAGATCGACGCCGAGTCGGTCGTCGGCGCGGCGTTGGATCTCCTGGGCTGAGCGGTCGCGATCGTGAGTCCGCACACCGCCAAGCGACCGCCGATCACCGTCTGGCGGCGTCCTCGGAGTCCGGACATGCAACCAGCATGCCCGGCTCCTGCGTCCTTGCCAGACGGCGCCGGCGGCCACCTGGTCGGCGCACGGACCCACGGTCGGAACCGCTGATGCACGACGTCGCCGTCGCGGGCGGAGGGATCGTGGGGCTCGCGACCGCGCGGGCGCTCGCGCTGGCAGGCCGCCGCGTCGTGCTGCTCGAGCGCGGGCCCCGCCTCGGGCAGCATCAGACCACGCACAACAGCGGCGTCATCCACGCCGGGATCTACTACGCGCCCGGTTCACTGAAGGCGCGCTTGTGCGTCGACGGCGCCGCCCGGCTGTACGACTACTGCGCCGACCACGGCATCAACGCCGAGCGCTGCGGCAAGCTCGTGGTGGCGGTGCGCGAGGCGGACCTCTCGCGGCTCGACGAGCTCGAGCGGCGGGCGCGCGCCAACGGCGTGCAGGGGCTGCAGCGGCTCGGGCCGGACGAGATCCCCGCGATCGAGCCGGCCGCGCGCGGCCTGTCGGCGCTGCATTCGCCGAACACCGGGATGGTCGACTTCGGGGCCGTCGCCGCCGCCTACGCGCGCGACATCGAGGCACACGGCGGCGAGATTCGGCGCGGCGCCGGCGTGCGCGCGCTGATCGAGCGCGAAGACCGGGTCGAGGCCGCGCTGGCCGACGGCTCCGTCGTCCCCGCTGCCCGTGCCGTCGCCTGCGCCGGCGCGTGGTCGGACCGGCTGGCGCTGGCCTCGGGGGCGCGGCCGGACGTGCGGATCGTGCCGTTTCGTGGCGCGTACCTGCAGCTGCGCCCGGAGCGGGCCGACCTCGTCCGCGGCCAGATCTACCCGGTGCCCGACCCGGCGCTGCCGTTCCTCGGCGTGCACCTCTCGCGCACGATCGGCGGCAGCGTGATCATCGGGCCGACGGCGCTGCTCGCGCCCACGCACACGGACGTGCGCGCGACGCTGCGCTGGCCGGGCACCTGGCGCGTCATGCGCAAGTGGTGGAGGCCCGGCATCACCGAGATCTCGCACGCTATGAGCCGCGGGCTCCTGATGCGCGAAGCGGCGCGCTTCGTGCCCGGGCTCGGCAGGGGCGACGTGACGGCCGGGCCGCGCGGCTATCGCGCCCAGGCGGTCGGGCGAGACGGCGCGCTGGTCGACGACTTCCTGGTCGCGGAGACCGGGCGTGCCGTGCACGTGCTCAACGCGCCGTCGCCGGCCGCGACTGCGTCGCTGGCGATCGCGGACCTGGTCGTCAGCCGCCTGTGACCTGGGCGTAGCGCTCGTTCATCTGTCGCTCGGCCGCAGGCAGTAGGTCGGGGTAGCCCGACAGCCGCGCCTGCGTCTCGAGCTGGCGACATTCGCCGGGGCCGTGCTCGAAGTCGAGCCCGGTCGCTCGCTGTTCGGCGACGCGGGCCTGCACCTCACGCGCGTGCTCGGCGTCAAGCGCCAGACCGCGCCCGAGCCGTACACGTGGATCGAGACCGACACGAGCGAGGCGTTCCTGCCCGACGGCCTGCTCGAGCACAACCGCTGGACCGTGCTCGCTGCCGGGCGGCTCGGCGAGCCGGTCGCGCTACGCGGCGACGTCGTCGGCCGCTCGTGCGGATTCGACGTGCTGACCGCGAAGGCCGACCTGCCGGCCGTGGAGTCGGGCGACCTGCTGGCCATCCTCGACACCGGCGCCTACCAGGACGCCGCGGCGAGCAACTTCAACGCGATGCCGCGGCCGGCGACCGTGCTCGTCAGCGCCGACCACCACGAGCTCGTGCGGCGCCGCGAGAGGCTGGCGGACGTCTTCGCGCGCGATGTCGGCGACACCGCGCGGCTCGACCACTGCGGCGTCACCGTCGCCGACCTCGACCGGTCGCTGCGCTTCTACCACGGACTGCTCGGCCTGCCGGTCCGCGCGCAGGGCGAGGACGACGGCGCTCACCTGGAGGCGATCACCGGGCTCGCCGGTGCGCGCGTGCGCTTCGCCGACCTCGATGCCGGCGGCGGCCACGTGGTCGAGCTCCTGCAGTACCTGGAGCCGGTGACGGAGCGCGCGGCGGCGGCGCCGAACGCGCCCGGGAGCGGCCACGTGGCGATCGAGGTCACCGACGTCGCCGCGGCGGCGGAGCGGCTGCGCGCCGCGGGGGCGACGCTCCGCTCACGCGGCCCAGTCGCCATCGACGACGACGGCGACTGGGCGGGCGTGACGTGTCTCTACGCGGTGGATCCCGACGGGTTCACCGTCGAGCTGTTACAGCGCTAGGCAGCGGCCATCGCCAACTCGGCCGGGGGCATCTCGGCCGCCGTGCCGTACTTCTTGGAGATCAGCTTGCCGGCGACGACCGCGCCGACGAGCGCCAGGCCGGCGCCTGCCCACAGGGCGTCGTGCAGCCCGTTGACGTACGCCTGCGGATCGCCGCCGAACGCGTTCTCGGCCGGGATCAGCGCGCCGAGGGCGGCGACGCCGACGGCGATGCCCGCCTGCCGGAACGTGTCGTGCACGCCGGCGCCGACGCCGCTCTGCTCCATCGGGACCGAGCTCAGCGCGACGTTGGTCACGGCCGGGTTGAACAGGCCGGTGCCGATCAGCGCGACGAGCTCGCCGGGGAGGACGATCCACCACGACGACGTGACGTCGGCGAGCGTGAACAGCATCATGCCGACGCCGACCATCCCGAGGCCGATGCTGATCACGGTGCGCGCCGGGACCTTCGCCAGCAGCTGCGCGGTGGCGCCGGAGACGACCAGCATCACCATCGTGCCCGGCAGGTAGACGAGGCCGGCCTCGATCGCCGACAGCCCGAGGATCTGCTGCAGGTACAGCGTCGTGTAGAGGAACACGGCGAAGAACGACGCCGAGATCGAGAACGCCGCGATCTGCACGCCCGTGAACGACGGGTTGCGGAAGAACTTCAGCGGCAGCATCGGCTCACGGACGCGCGACTCGATGATCACGAACGCGACGAGCGCGGCGACCGCGCCGCCCAGCTCGGCCAGGATCGCGTCGCTCGTCCAGCCCAGCTCGTTGCCGCGCAGGAGCGCCAGCACGAGCAGGAACAGCCCGGCAGTCAGGGTGATCTGGCCGGGCCAGTCGATGCCGGGGGAACGGGGATCGCGCGACTCCTGGACGTAGCGGCGCGTGACGTACAGGCAGAACAGGCCGATCGGCAGGTTCACGAGGAAGATCCACTGCCAGTCGAGCCCGCTGGTGAGCAGGCCGCCGATCAGCGGGCCGACCGCGAACGACGCGCCGATCGTGGCGCCGTAGGCGGCGAACGCGCCGGCGCGCTCACGAGCACCGGGGTACGCGTGGGCGAGGAGGGCGAGCGACACGGCGAACATGACCGCCGCACCGAGGCCCTGCACCGCGCGGGCGGTGTTGAGCATCGTGATGTCCTGGGCGAGGCCGCAGGCGAGCGAGGCGCCCGTGAAGAGGATGAGGCCGAACGAGAACACGCGCCGCCGGCCGAGCCGGTCGGCGAGAGCACCCGCGGTCAGCACGGTGCTGGCCAGCGCGAGCGTGTAGGCGTCAACGACCCACTGCAGGCCGCTGAGGCCGGTGTTCAGGTCCTCGGCGATGCGCGACAACGCCGTGTTCACGACGGCGATGTCGAGCATGAGCATCGCGGTGGCCGCGCAGACCACCACGAGCGTCCAGCGTTGGATTGTCATTGGGGAGCGACTCCGAATCAGAGGGAGAGAGGGGAGATGTGTGCAGCTTCACCTTCTTGACGCCTCGTGGCATCAGGGGATTCCCCAGTCCGTGCACAATGCGCCGTGATGCCTGCGCACGCTCGCCGCCGCTTCACGGGCCGTGACCCGGATGAGCAGCATCGCGCCGCGACGCCGCTGGAGCTGCTCTACGACCTCACGATCGTGGTCGCGTTCGGCACCGCCGCCGACCAGCTGGCCCACTACATCGCCGACGATCACATCGGCGCGGGCGTAGGCGGGTTCATGTTCGCCGCCGTGGCGGTCAGCTGGGCGTGGCTGGGCTACACGTGGTTCGCGTCCGCCTACGACACCGACGACTGGGTGTTCCGGCTGGCGACGATGGTGCAGATGGTCGGCGTGATCGTGGTCTCGCTCGGCCTGCCGCAGCTGTTCGCGTCGCTCGAACACGGCGACACGCTCGACCTCGACGTGGTGGTCGCGGGCTACGTGATCATGCGCGTGGCGCTGATCTTCCTGTGGTGGCAGGTGTCGCGCCAGGATCCTGCGCACCGGAACACCGCTCGCTCGTACATGACGAGCTCGGGCATTGCTCAGGCGGGCTGGGTCGCGCTCGCGATCGCCGACCTGCCGGTGGAGGGGACGATCGCGCTCTACCTGGTCCTGATCGGACTCGAGCTGGCAGGCCCGCTGTTCGCCGAGCGCAAGGGCCGTACGCCGTGGCACCCGCACCACATCGCCGAGCGCTACGGGCTGCTCGTGATCATCACGCTCGGCGAGGTGATTCTCGGCACCGTGGCGGCGCTCAACGCGGTCGTGCACGGCGAGGCGGGGTGGACGATGGAGGCCGCTTTGCTCGCGGTCGCCGGCGTCGGGCTCACGTTCGGCTGCTGGTGGATGTACTTCGCCCTGCCGTGGGCCGAGCCGCTGGCCCGGCACCGCGAGCGAGGATGGAGCTTCGGCTACGGGCACCTGGCCATCTTCGGCTCGCTGGCGGCGATGGGCGGCGGGCTGCACGTCGCCGCCTACGGGCTCGACGGCGAGGCGGAGATCGGGTCGACGGCGATCGTGCTGAGCGTGGCGATTCCGGTGGCGATCTACGTGTTCACGCTCTACGCGGTGTACTCGCTGCTGATGCGCGAGCGCGACCCGTTCCACATCGGCCTCCTGGTGGGCACCGCGCTGTTCCTGCTGCTGGCGGTGGTGCTCGCCACGGCCGGGGCGAGCGTGACGGTCTGCCTGCTCGTCCTGATGCTCGCGCCGGTCGTGACGGTCGTGGGCTACGAGACGCTCGGCCACCGGCACGTCGCCGCGGCGCTGGAGCGGCTGTGAGCATGCACCTCGAGCACTTCGCGCTGATCGTCGAGGACTACGACGAGGCGATCGCCTTCTTTGTCGGCGTCCTCGGGTTCGAGCTCGTCGAGGACTCGGCGGCGGTGACGACCCACGGCGGGCGCCCGAAGCGCTGGGTCGTGGTCCGCTCGCCGGGGGAGCGGACCGGCCTCCTGCTCGCCCAGGCCGACGGTGACGAGCAGCGCGCGGCGGTGGGGAACCAGTTCGCGGGCCGCGTGGGCCTGTTCCTCCGCGTGGACGACTTCGACGCCGCCTACGAGCGGATGCAGGCCGGGGGCGTCGAGTTCGCCGGCGAGCCGCGCTCGGAGCCGTACGGCAAGGTCGCCGTCTTTCTCGACGTCGCCGGCAACCTCTGGGACCTGCTCGGTCCGCCCGGCTGACGGGCCGCGCGACGGCGCGGCCCGTGCCGGGAGGAGAGATCAGGACGGCTGGATGTTCTGGTTGAGGTGGAAGACGTTCGTCGGGTCGTACTTGTCCTTGAGTGCGACCAGACGGCGGTACGTCTCCGGCCCGTAGGCCGCGCGGACGCGCTCCTCGCCCTCGTCGGAGAGGAAGTTCACGTAGGCGCTGCCCGTGAGCGCGGAGCCGAGCGCGGCGTAGGTGTCCTGCGCCCAGTCGACGGCCTCGTCGTACCCGTCGGGCGCGAACGTGCTCGCGATGATGTTCAGCACGAACGGGGCGTTGCGGCCGCCGAACGGGGTCGCGTCCGGGGCCTGGCGCCCCACGGCGCCGTCGAGGTGCTGGACGTGGATCTCGGTCTTGGGCGAGGTCACGCTCGCGTGCTGGGCGACGAGCGTGTCGATCGCGGCGTCGTCGAGCCCGCTCATGAAGCCCGCCTTCATGTAGCTGTGGGCGCCGGGGCCCCACAGCGGGTCGATCAGGCTCTGCATCGCCACGTACGGCATCGGGCCGAACAGGTCGGCGACCGGGGTGGCGATCTCGCGCAGCGGGCGCAGCGCGCGCTCGGCGGCGTCGGCCGGCCCGGCGTGCATGCCGATCACGGCGACGAGCGGCTTGCCGTGCCAGTCCTCGGGGAGGAACGGCGCCGGCGGGCACGTGAGGAGGTTCACCAGCGTCGTCAGCTCGTCGGGCGCCGTGCCGACCCAGTCGCGGTAGACGCGCAGGACGTCGGCGGCCTTGTCGGCCGGGTAGAACACGCCGCCGCCGGTGATCATCGGGCCGACCTCGTGGAGCTGGTACTCGAGCGAGGTGGCGACACCGAAGTTGCCGCCTCCGCCGCGCAGGCCCCACAGGAGGTCGGCGTTGTCGTCCTGGCTCGCGTGCACGAGCCGCCCGTCCGCGGTGACGAGGTCGGCGGCGATCAGGTTGTCGGCCGCCAGGCCGTGCTTGCGCATCAGCCAGCCGATGCCGCCACCGAGCGTGAAGCCGGCAATGCCGGTCGTGGACACCAGGCCGCCGGTGGTCGCGAGCCCGAACGCCTGCGTCTCGTGGTCGAAGCTGTTCCACGTCACGCCGGCCTCGGCGCGGGCGACGCGGCGCACGGGATCGACACGCACGCCCTGCATCGGGGAGAGGTCGATGACGAGGCCGCCGTCGACGCTGGAGAAGCCGGGGATGCTGTGCCCGCCGGAGCGGACCGCGACGGTCAGCTCCTCGCTGCGGGCGAACTCGAGCGCGCGGATGACGTCGGACACGCCGGCGCACTGGGCGACCAGCGCGGGATAGCGGTCGTGCGCGCCGTTCCAGATCGCACGCGCCTGGTCGTATTCGGAGTCACTCGGGCGTACGAGCCGCCCGCGCATGGCTGCCGACAGCTCCGCGATCGAGCCCTCGGCGAGTACGGGAATCTCGTGAATTGTCATGCGGCGAAGCTACGGGCGGTCACTCAACAACCGCTCATCCGGCTCTCAAGCCGCGACGCGAGCGCGAGCACGTGCCGCACGCCGCGGTCCTCCCCGATCTCGCGGAACCGGGTCAGCGCGTCGCGCAGCGCCGGCTCTGCTTTGTCGCGATCGCCGAGCGCGATGGCGGCCTCGGCCCGCACCGCGGCGGGCCAGCCGCGGCTGCGCACGAAGTCGTGCCCCTCCGGCTTGGCCACCCTCTCGAGCAGGTCGTACGCACGCGCCGGATCGCCGGCGTCGAGCTCGAATGCCGCGACGTTGATCGGCAGCAGCTTGGCGCCTGGGCCGTCGTCGGTGCGGGCGAAGATCTCGGACGCCTCGTCGACCAGCGCGTGGCCGTCCGGGTCGCCCGCGTAGAGGGCGAGCAGGCCCAAGCCCGACAGGCTCATCGCGATCTCGCGCCGGTCGCGCGCCGCGCGCCGCAGCGCGAGCGCCTCGGTGAAGCAGGCGCGCCCCGTCTCGTATTGGCCGGTGACGCGGGCGAGGTTGCCGAGCGCGTTCAGCGCGACGCCGGCCCCTTGGTCGTCCCCGACCTCGCGGAACAACGCCAGCGCGCGCCCGAGCGCGTCGCGGGCCGTGTCGCAGTCGCCGTCCGCCCGCCACGCCTCGCCGATGTTGCAGAGCACATAGCCGGTGCCTGCGGTGCGCGCGACCGACCGCAGCAGCACGAACGTGTCCTCGAAGAAGAACCGCGGTGCCCCTTCCGGACCCACCGGGAGCACGACCGGCGAGATGTGGGACGCCCAGAACAGGGGCGCGCGCTCGTCCTGGATCTCGTCGAGCAGCTCGAGGCACTCGGTGAACAGGACACGGGCGGCGGCGTTGTCCCCGCGGCAGGCCGTCAGCACGCCGAGCGCGTGCTTGATCGCCACCTGGGTCGGCTTGTCGCCGATCTCGCAGGCGAGCTCGAGGCCCTCCACGAACGCCCGCTCGCCAGGCACCACGTGAAAGCTGCCCATCATGATCAGCCCGTGCCGCTCGAGTGCGCGTGCGACAGCGCGCCGGTCGCCGCTGGCCCGCGCGATGTCCAGCGCCTCGTTCCCGAGCGCGAGCAGCCGCTCGTAGCGGCCGTGCCGGTGCCGGACCTCGATCCCGGCGGCGCAGAACAGCGCGCGCGCCCGCTCGGGCGTCGGGTCGGGCGCGGCGGCGAGCGCCTCCTCGAGCCGGTGTCCGCCCTCGACGAAGTAGCCGCGCGCCATCCAGAACCACCACAGCGCGGCGGCGAGCCGGAGCGCGGCGGCCGGGTCGCGGCGGATCGCCGACGCGAGCGCCGTCCGCAGGTCGTCGTGCTCGGCCATCAGCCGTTCGGCGGGCCACGTCGCGGCGACGGCCGGGTCGACGTCGCGGTCGGCGGACTCGGCGAGCGCGAGGTACCACTCGCGGTGCGCGGCCTCCAGGCGCGCGCACTCGTCGGCGCCCTTGAGCATCTCCCACGCGTGCTGGGAGATCGTCTCCAGCAGCCGGTAGCGGTGCCCGGCGGGGGACGGCTCGACCTGGACGAGCGACTTGTCGACCAGCCGTGCGAGCAGGTCGACCGTGCCGTCGCAGATGCCCTCGACGGCCTCCACGCCGAAGCTGCCCGCGAAGACGCCGAGCCGCCGGTACAGCGTCTGCTCGGGCTCGGACAGCAGGTCGTGGCTCCACTCGAGCGTCGCCCGCAGCGACTGCTGGCGGGTCAGGCCGGTGCGGCTGCCGGCCTTGAGCAGTGTCAGCGCGCCGCCGAGCCGCTCGGCGATCTGCGTGGGCGACAGCACGTCGGCGCGCGCGGCGGCGAGCTCGAGCGCGAGCGGCATGCCGTCGAGCCGCCGGCAGATCTCGGCGACCGCCTCGGCGTTGTCCGGGGTCAGCGTGAACGTGGGCGCCGTCTCCGCGGCGCGCTGCACGAACAGCCGCACCGCCTCGGACTGCTCGGGGCCGTTGTCGCCGGGGAGCGAGAGCGACGGCACGCGCCACGCGACCTCGCCCGGGATGCGCAGCTTCTCGCGGCTGGTGGCCAGCACCCGCACGTTCGGGCACGAGCGCAGCAGCGCGTCGGCGAGCTGCGCGCAGGCGTCGATCAGGTGCTCGCAGTTGTCGAGCACGAGCAGGAGGCGCGCGTCGCCGACCTGGCGCACGAGCGCGGTGACCGCGTCCTCCTCGGCGCGCAGCTGGAGCCCGATCGCGGTGGCGGTCTCGCCGGCGACCAGTGCCGGGTCGCGGATCGGCGCCAGTTCGACGAACCGTGCGCGCTGCGGGTCGTGCCGGGCGGCGAGCTCCTGCGACAGCCGCGTCTTGCCGCAGCCGCCGGGACCGGTGAGCGTGAGCAGCCGGGCGTCGACCAGCAGCCGTCCCAGCTCCGCCAGCTCGCGCTCGCGCCCGACGAAGCCCGTGAGCTGGCGCGGCAGGCTGCTCGGGACCGCCGACTCGTGCTGGCCGGCGAGGATCTCGCGGTACAGGTCGCGGGTCTGCGGATCGGGGTCGGCGGAGAGCTCGCGGCGCAGCACGTCGCGCAGCTGCTGGTACTGCGCGAGCGCCTGCTGGCCCCGCCCGTCCCCGGCGAACAGCCGCATCAGCTCGCGGTGCGCCGCCTCGTGCAACGGGTCCTCGACGATCGCGCGCTGGAGCGTCGCGACCGCGTCGATCCGCTCGCCGCGCTCAGTTTGCAGCGCCGCGAGCTCGACCAGCAGGGCGAGCTGCGTCTCGCGCAACTGGTCGCGGCGCGCCTGCGCCCAGTCCTCGAAGCGGTCCTCGGGAAGCAGCTCGCCGCCGTACAGCGCGAGCGCCTCGCGGAACGCAGCGGTCGTGCGGGCGGCGCGGGCCTCGGCCGCTCGCGCCTCGAACTCGTCGACGTCGACCCACAGCCCGTCGGTCGCCAGCGCCACGATCCCGTCGCGCAGCGCCAGCCGCGTCTGCGCACCGCCGAGCGCGCGGCGCGCCGTGTACATCACCTGATGGAGGGCGTTCGCCGCCGGCTCGCCCGCCGGCCACAGCAGCTCCTCGAGTTGCTCGCGGTGCATCCGCCGCTCGGGCGCGAGCACCAGGAGCTTGATCAGCGTCCGCGCGCGCCGCAGTCGCCACGCATCGTCGGTGACCGTCCGTCCGGCGATCGTGGCCACAAACCCACCGAGGAGGTGGATCTGGAGCAGAGCGTCCTCGAGGACCTCCACGCGGGCGAGCCTACGCCCGGGCCGTCAGCAGGCGCAAGGCGGCTAGCCCTACGTCAGGCCAGCGCCATCTCAGCGGAATCCGACGGCGCCGGGTCGGGCCGGCGCATCATCCGGAAGCCGTTGACGAGGCCGAGCAGCCCGGCGAGGAGCGGGATGACCAGCGCGATCTGCAGGGCGACGTGCCGCGCGTCGGTGTTGATCCGGAGGATCTCGGCCGTGATCGCGGGCGGCTGGCTCTCGAGTTGCTGCTCCAGGCGCGTGTTGCTCATCACCTCGGCGTCGTCCTCGAGCGCGTTGGCGACCTGCTCCTGGGCGGCGGCCGGCAGCACGACGCTGTCCTCGGACAGCTGGGTGAACGCGATCGACAGCGTCGCGAGCATGATCGCGCCCGCGAACGCGAGCCCGAACGACAGCCCGAAGGAGCCGGCGGCGGAGTTGACGCCGGCGGCCTCGCTGACGCGCTCGTCCGAGATCGGCGAGAGCGTGTAGTTGTTGAGCTGGGAGACGAGGAGTCCCAGCCCGACGCCGGCGAGCATCAACGGCACCACCAGCGCCCAGCCGGAGTCCGCGCGCGGGACGATCGGGATCAGCAGCAGCACGCCGAGCGTCAGGAGCCCGGACCCGAAGCGGATCAGGCTCGCGGGCCGGATGTTGCCCGCGCGGCGGCCGGCGATCAGAGCGGTCGCGAACATCGTCAGCGACAGCGGCGTGAGCGTGAGGCCGGTCTCGAGCGCGTTGTACTCCAGCACCATCTGGAGGTAGATCGGGAGCGCGATCATCATGCCGCCGAGGGCGATGTTCTGGAGCATCTGGGAGGAGACCCCGAGCCGGAACAGGTCGAGCTTGAACAGGTCGGGATCGAGCAGCGCGGGCTTGCTGTCGCGCTTGCGGCGCTTGAGCCAGCGGACGAGCGACCCGAGCGCGACCGCCCCGATCGCGATCAGCACGCCGACGAACTCGCCGCCCTCCTGCCACACCAGCACGCCGATGACGACGCCACCCATGCCGACCGCCGACAACGCGGCGCCGACGTAGTCGACACCGCGCGGGCCGGTGTAGGGCACGTCGCGGATCAGCTTCAGCCCGCTGAGGACCACGGCGATCACGACGACCTCGAGCAGGAACCCGACCCGCCAGGACAGCGTGGTGGTCAGGAAGCCGCCGATCAGCGGCCCGACGGCGGTGGCGATCGCCGCCGCGGCGCCGACGAGCGCGTACGCCTTGCGCTGCGCCGGGCCCTCGAAGTTGCCGTGGATGAGCGACTGCATCGCGGGCAGCAGCAGCGAAGCGCCGAGCCCGCCGATGATCGCCCAGAACACGATGATCGCCACGACGCCCTGGGCGAGTGCCATGGCCAGGGCGCCGATCGCGTAGCCGAGCAGGCCGAGCACGAACGCGCGCTTGCGCCCGATCAGATCACGAGCACGAACATCGCCATCGCCAGCAGGACCGCCAGCCGCTGGCTGCCGTCGCCCCAGCCGGTCTCCTCGGAGCTCATCCGGCGCCGATCGTCCCATCGCCCGTGCCGGGCGGCATCACCCGCTTCGGGTTACGGCACCCAGCGCTCGCCGAGCGGCGTGACCTGCAGCTCGTGCGTCGCCGAGCTCGCGCCCTGCTCGGCCAGGAACTTCACGGCCCCGGCGATCTGATGCGCGTCGGCAAGGCTCGCCGGATCGACGCCCTCGCGCGTGCCGACCAGCGGCTTGATACCGGCGTCGACGATCAGCAGCGCGACGTGGATGCCGCGTTCGCGCAGCTCGAGCGCCGCCGCCTGCGTGATCGCGCGCACGCCGAACGCGCCCGCCGCCCACAGGCCGCGGCCGGGCATTGCGCGCCGCGACGACCCGCCCGTCACTTGCACAATGGTCCCGCCACGGCCGGCTTCGACGAGAAAGCGCGCGGTCGCCGACATGAACGTGAATGCGGCCCGCGGAGGCGCGACCGCCCAGGAGTCGAACGCGTCGGGCGACGCCTCGGCCAGCGGCCCGCCGCCGAACGGCCCCGTGCGCGTACCGCCATACGCCGCTGCGGCGTTGACGACGAGATCGAGCGGGCCGTTCGCGTCGGCCGCCTGCCGCAGCGCCTCGCCGACGCTCGCCGCGTCCGTCACGTCGGCGCGGATCGCCAGCGCGCCCGCGTCGGCGACGCCGGCGAGCGTCGCGTCCGACCGCGCGACGCCCGCCACGCTCCACCCGTCGCCGACGAGCGTCTCGATGATCGCCTTGCCCAGGTTCCGCGCTCCGAAGATCAGCGCGCTGCGGCTGTCGTCGGCCATGGCCCGTCCCTCCTCCTCGTCGCTGTCGCCGCACTATGGCGGTTTGTAACGCGAGGCGGGTGTTGCGAGACGACACCGGCCAGCCGATCCCCTCCCCAGGAGTACTCATGAACGACAAGACCGCCGCCGTATACGTGCAGACCAACGACGCCACCGGCAATGAGGTGCTCGCATTCGCGCGCCAGGCCGACGGCGCCCTCACATCGCTCGGACGCTTCGCCACCGGCGGCCGCGGCACCGGCCAGCCCCACCTCGCCTCCCAGAGCTCGCTCGCGCTCGCGGACGACGGGCGGCACCTGCTGGTCGTGAACGCGGGCAGCGACGACCTTTCCCTGTTCACGGTCGAGAGCGGCGGGCTCCGACTGGCCGACCGTGTCGGGACCGGCGGCGTGACCCCGACGAGCGTGGCGGTGAGCGGAGACCTCGTGTACGCCCTCAACAACGGCACAGCCGGCATCGCCGGATTCCGCATCGCGGACGGCCGGCTGGTCGGGCTCGCGGGCTCGCAGCGCCCGCTGAGCGCACCCCACGCGGATCCCGCCCAGATCTCGTTCAGCCGCGACGGCCGCACGCTCGCCGTCACCGAGCGCGGGACCGACAGCATCAGCACGTTCGCCGTCGACGACCGCGGCTATGCCGAGGGCCCGACGACGATCAAGGCCTCCGGCAAGACCCCGTACGGGTTCGACTTCACGAAGGACGGCGCGATGATCGTGACCGAGGCGTTCGGCGGCGAGATCGGCGCGGCGGCGGCCGCCTCGTACTCGCTGACCGAGCCCGGGCGGATCGCGCCGGTCAGCGGCTCGGTGCGTGACACGCGCAGCGAGGTCTGCTGGGCCGTCGTCTCGCACGACGGGCGCTTCGCGTACGTGACGAACTTCGGCGACGGCACCGTGTCGAGCTTCACGATCGCCGATAACGGGGGTCTCGAGCTCCGCGACCCCGTCGCGGGCTCGACCCGTCTCGGCGACAAGGGCATTCGCGACGAAGCCATCTCGCGCGATGGCCGGTACCTGTACGCGATCGACGCCGACGCGCGCAAGGTGTTCGGCTGGACCGTCGGCGACGACGGCGCCCTCAGCGCGATCGGTGCGTTTGGCGACGAGGTCCCGGAGACGGTCGCCGGGCTCGCCGCGAGCTGATCCTCCCCCACCTGAGCCGCTCTTCGCCCACGCGAAGGGCGGCTCAGAGGATGCCGCGCTCGCGGGCGGCGGCGACGGCGCCCGCCAGTGTCTCGGACGCACCATGCCGGGGTCGCCACCGCAGCTCCTTCCGGGCGCGCGCCGCCGACATCACCATCGGCACGCTGAACGCGTGCAGCCACTGTGCCTGCGCGGGCATCAGCGGCAGCCCGGCGGCGGCGGCCGCGAGCGACACCACCGCGCGCGGGGCGGGGATCGCGTGCCAGCCGAGCGCCCGCGCGAGGTCACGCGGCACGAGCTCGCCCGGCCCGGCGAGGTTGTAGATCCCGGGCGCGCCGGCGCCCCGCACTGCCGCCACCAGCGCCGACGCGACGTCGTCGTGGTGCACGACCTGGAACGGGATGCCGGTGTCGGGCAGCAGCGTGAACGGGGCCTGGCGGATCGGCCACGGGATCGACTCGAACGGCATCAGCGCGTCCGGTCCCGTGACGATGCAGGGCCGGAACACGTAGGCGTCGAGGTCGCCGATCGTCTCCCACAGCTGCGCCTCGAGCTCGGCCTTCTCCGCCGAGTAGTAGTGCTCGGCGCTGCCGCGCGGCGGCACGTCCTCGGTCAGTGGCGACGGGTTGCCCGCGTGGAAGCCGTACGCGGCGACCGACGACGTGTAGAGCAGGCGCTGCACACGCGCGGATGCCGCGGCGGCGGCGAACACGTTCTCCGAGCCCTCGAGGTTGATGCGGCGGCTCTCCTCGCGACCGCCCATGATGATGAAGGCGAGGTGGACGACGACGTCGGCGTCGGCGACCAGTGCGTCGACCGCCGCGCGGTCGAGCACGTCGCCCTGGCGGTACTCGGTCTTGCGCAGGCCGAGCTCGCCCGGGTCGAACGGCCGTCGCGCCATCCCGAGCACGCGGCCGACGGCGCGCGAGCGGTCGCAGGCGCGCAGGAACGCGCGGCCGATATCGCCGGTCGGCCCCGTGACGGCGACCGTGAGCGACTCAGTCGCGATAGCCGGGCTCTCCCGGGAGCACGATGCGCGCGACCTCGCCCTCGACGATGACTCGCGGCTCGATCGGCTCCACGACCCGACCATCCGCCCATGCGAGCAGCTCGGCGGCGGAGGCGAACCGCACCAGTTGCTCGAGCGTCTTGATCGTCGGGAAGACGAGCTCGAGCTCGCCGCGCTCGAAGGCATCGAGCGCCGCCCGCGGCGCGTACCAGCCGACGGCGACGGTCTCGCCGCCGTCGGGTTGCGGCGCCGCAGCGTCCGGAGCCGCGGCGAGCAGGAACAGCGTGTCAAACCGGATCTGCACCTCCGGCGGCGTGATCCAGCGCGAGAACTCGACGAGCGCGCTGGGGTCGGGCAGCGCCACCGACGCCTCCTCCTCGACCTCCCTCACGCCGGCGGTCCGGGCATCCTCGGAGCCGTCCAGCGCACCACCGGGAAAGACCCATGCCCCGGGCATGAAGCGGGCGCCCGGGTTTCGCTGCACGAGGAGTACCTCCAGGCGCTCGTCGCCGCCCCGCAACACGATCACCGTGGCGGCAGCACGGGGTTCCGTCGGTGCGCCGGTGTTGAGCTCCTCGCCAGGCGCGGGCCGGTCAACCTCCACGGGAATAAGGGTACCCTCATGGCCCATGACCACGAGCACTATCCAGAAGTGGATCTGCGAGTCGTGCGGGTTCATCTACGATCCCGCCGAGGGCGACCCCGACGGCGGAATTCCGCCCGGCACGGCCTTCGATGACATCCCCAGTGATTGGTTCTGCCCGGTCTGCGGCGCCCGGAAGGCCGACTTCTCGCCCTACGAGGAGTAGCTCCCGGCCGCCGCTGGAGCTCCTCGTCTTCAGCGTCGGAATTGCGACGCTGGGCACGGAGATCGCCGCGGCGCGCTTGATGGCGCCGTTCTTCGGCGCGTCGACGATCGTGTGGGCGAACACGATCGCGATCGTCCTCGTGGCGCTCTCGATCGGTTACTGGTTCGGGGGCCGGATGGCGGATCGCCGGCCGACGCTCCCGGCCCTGTGCGCGACGGTGCTGGCGGCATCGGTGCTGATGGCGCTGGTGCCGTTCGTCTCGCACCCGTTCCTGACGCTGAGCGTGGAGGCGTTCGACGAGTACTCGGTCGGGGCGTTCGCCGGCTCGCTGTTCGGCGTGCTCGTGCTGGTGGCCGTGCCGGTGCTGATGCTCGGCTCGGTCTCCCCGTGGGCGCTCCGGCTGAAGATGCACTCGGTCGAGGACTCGGGGGAGGTGGCCGGCCGCATGTATGCGATCTCGACGGTCGGCTCGCTGCTGGGGACGTTCGCCGCCGCACTGCTGCTGATCCCACTGGTCGGCACCCAGCGCACGTTCCTGACGTTCGCGCTGATCACGGCCGCGGTGGCGGCGCTCGGCCTGCGGCCGCGGTGGGCGCTCGTGCCGCTGGCGATCGCGGCGCTGATGCTGGTGCCGGTCGGCACGACGAAGGGCTCCGGCGAGGGCCGCGTGATCGACGAGGCCGACACCGAGTACCAGTACGCCCGCGTGGTCGAGTTCCCGAACGGCACGCGCCACCTGGAGCTCAACGAGGGCATCGCGATCCACTCGCTGTACCGGCCGGGCACCGTTCTGACCGGGGGCTACTGGGACGCCTTCCTCGTCGATCCCCTGGCCGTGCAGTCGCGCGCTCCCGCTCACGTCGCCATGCTCGGCACCGCCGCGGGCACGGTCGCGCGCGCCTACGCGCGCTACTTCCCGGACACGGTGATCGACGCGGTCGAGATCGACGGCGAGCTGTTCGACATCGGGCGCCGCTACTTCGACCTCGAGCCGCGGCCCCAGCTGCGCGAGCACACTGCCGACGCGCGGCCGTTCCTGCGGGCCACCAAGCAGCGCTTCGACGCGATCTTCCTCGACACCTACCGCCAGCCGTACATCCCGTTCTACCTGGCGACCAAGGAGTTCTTCCAGCTCGCCCACGACCGGCTGCGGCCCGGTGGCGCGGTGCTCATCAACGTCGGGCACCCGGAGGCCTCGGACAAGCTGGAGAAAGTGCTCAGCGCCACGCTCGGTCGCGCGTTCACGTACGTGATGCGCGACCCGGTCAAGCGCGAGAACACGATCCTCATCGCCTCTGACACGCCGCCCTCGCGCGACACGCTCTTGAAGGCACAGGAGTCGCTCCCGCCTGATCTCAAGCCACTCGCGATCGACGCCTCCGGGCGTCTGGCCCCGGCGTTGACGGGCGGGCCCGTCTACACGGACGACCGCGCGCCGGTCGAGTGGCTGGTCGACACGTCGATCGTGCACGCGGCGGCCGACGGCGGTGGGTGAGACACCCACCGCCTGGCCGCGCGGCGGCTACTGCTTGAACGGGTCCTGATCGAGCCACTCGGACTTGATCAGCACCCACCAGTCGACCGCCAGCCGCTTGAGCACGTACTCGTACGGCAGGTAGCCGTACCCGCGGTCGCCCCACGCGGTGCCCCACGAGTTGCGGATGATCAGCGCGCCCTTCGTCGGGGCCGTCGCGCGGGCGTGCTTGATCTCGATGTCGTCGTCGTAGCCGACGGCCGAGATCGCGTGGCCGCCTGCGACGCGGTCGGTCACGAGTGGGAACGGGATCTTGCCCTTGCCGGCGCCGTCGGCCTGCGAGATCGAGTCGTACACCGTGAAGCCGAACATCGAAGGGATGCCGGCGAACAGGTGCTTCTTGATCGCGTCCAGGACCTTGTCCGGCGTCGTGCCGACCGGGTCGAGCCGGTAGAAGCTCTCCGCCTGGTAGGCCTGTCCGAGCGCGTACACGAACGCGGGCGGCTCGACGTCGAACTTCTTGGTGTCGTATGGCCAGTACTTCTCCGGCGGCACGCCGAACGTCGCCAGCGCGCCCATCGCGCTGCGCAGCCAGGCGCCGGTGTCGCCGGTCAGGCCGAGCAGATTGCGGGTCGCCTTGTAGACGAACAGCCGTGAGCCGTCGAGGTGCTTGCCGAACGCGCGCCGCTCGAAGTACTCCACGATGCCGACCGACGCGTTGGCCGTGCACGAGCCGATGTCGCGCTGGTCCTCGATCGGCGAGCACCACTGCCGGAGGTCGACCTTGTTCGCCGCGGCGCCGGCGCGGATCGTGGCGCCCGCGGGTCGCGCGTCGAGGATCGCGGTGACCTTCTCGTGCTCGACCGTGTAGTCGCGCAGGTCGGGCAGGTCGCGGTTCCAGCCCATTGCGTAGGGAACCGCGGGATCGGCCGGTACCGCCACTGCGTGGCCGTTGGCGGCGATGGAGAGATCGCCTTGGTAGGGGGCCGCCTTCTCGATGGTTGCCTCCATGGCTCCTCCTTGAGACGGGGGACGGGGGATGTAAGTCATGCCTACATCAGCGGCCATCCCGGCGATAGGTCCGTTCGGGCAGGTTTTCAGCGTTCTCGGCGCGCGACCAGCCGCTCGACGCCGTCGAGCACTCGCTCGAGGCCGAACGCGAAGTCCTTGTCCGCTTCGTCCTCAGACGGTGCGAAGATCCCCGCGTCGACGGCGCGCCGGAGCGCCGGAAAACGCTCGGCGTCGATCAGCTCGGTGAGCTCTTCGATGTGGCGGTCGAAGTCGTCCGGCGCGCCGAGGTTGACCACGAATCGGGCCTGGCTGAACACGTGGCCGTTGAGCAGGAGCACGACCGACGCCTTCTCGTCCTCGGTCAGCCCGGTGCCCGCGAGTGCGGCGAGCCCGCGGTCGAGCCACGCGAGTTGGGCGGGCGCCCACGGCGGCCGGCTGAGCGGGAGCCCGAGGACCCAGGGATGGCTGCGCAGCCGCCGCAGGAGGTCCCAGCTCCAGCGTTCGAGGCGTTCGCGCCAGTCCCCGTCCGCGTACGCATCCGGCTCGCCCGCCGCCCGGCTGATCATCAGCAGCACGAGCTCGTCGCCGGGCTCGACGTCCACGTCGACGCCGGGACCGTGTTCTCGGTGCTCGGGCCGAACGGCGCGGCAAGACGACCACCGTGCGGATCCTCGAGGCGATCGCCTCGCACCAGCCGATCACGCCGATCATCGAGACCGTCCGGGCGCTGCTGGAGGGCGCGCCGGCGGGCGGCGACGCGCTCGCTGCGGTGGCGTGGTGCGCAGGGGCGATCGTGCTCGGGAGCGGGGCGGCGGCGCTGCTGTTCAGGGCACGAGGCCGGACCTAAACGGAGGTTCCCTCCCGGCGCCGAGGTGACGCTCGCGGTGCGCGATCTCGACGCGGGCGCGCGCACGGCCGACGACATCGGCGGCGATGTCCGCGCCGCCCACCTCGACCTCGCCGATCAGGCGTCCGTGAAGGCGTTCGCCGCCGGCTGGGACGGGCCGCTGCACGTGCTCGTGAACAACGCCGGCGTGATGGCGATCCAGGAGCTCACGCGCACGCCCGAAGGCTGGGAGATGCAGTTCGCCACCAACCACCTCGGCCACTTCGCGCTCGCGCTCGGCCTCCACGACGCCCTCGCCGCCGACGGCGACGCGCGCATCGTCTCGGTCAGCTCAGCCGCGCATCTGCGCTCGCCGGTCGTGTGGGATGACATCCACTTCAACTTCCGCGAGTACGACCCGTGGCTCGCTTACGGCCAGTCGAAGACGGCGAACGTGCTGTTCGCGGTCGAGGCGACCCGGCGCTGGGCCGCCGACGGGATCACCGCCAACGCGCTGATGCCGGGCGGCATCGCGACGGCCCTTCAGCGCCACCTCGACCCTGAGTACATGAACCGCGCGCGCAGGTCCGGCGTGCTGCCGCTCAAGACGACCGAGCAGGGTGCCGCGACATCGGTCCTGTTGGCGGTCTCGCCCGAGTTGGAGGGCATCGGCGGCCGCTACTACGAGGACTGCCTCCAGGCTGCGGTCATCGATCGGCGCGACGGCTACGCGTCCGCCGGCGTCGCCCGCTACGCGCTCGACCCGGCCAACGCCGAGCGGCTGTGGGAGGACTCGCTGCGTATGCTCGGCTGATGTTGATCAGCACCATGAACGACCTGCCCGGCTACACCGTCGACGAGGTGCTGGGCGAAGTGTTCGGGCTCACGGTCCGCTCCCGGAACGTGGGCTCGCAGATCGGCGCGTCGCTCAAGTCGATCGTCGGCGGCGAGCTCAAGGGCATGACCAAGATGCTCGCCGAGGGCCGCCAGCACGCGCAGGAGCGCCTGGTCGAAGAGGCGACCGCGAAGGGCGCCGACGCGGTGCTCGCGTTCCGCTTCGACACGTCCGAGCTCGGCTCGACCTGGACCGAGATCTGCGCCTACGGCACCGCGGTCAAGGTCTCGCGCGCGGCGTGATGGCGAGCTGGGAAGACGTCCGGCGGATCGCGCTGGACCTGCCCGAGACCGACGAGAGCACCTCGCACGGCAACCGCTCCTGGCGGGTGAAGGAGAAGGGCTTCGTCTGGGAGCGCCCGCTGCGGCGCAGCGACCTCGAGGCGCTCGGCGACGCCGCGCCGGACGGCCCGATCCTCGGCGCGCGGGTCGAGAACGAGATGGCCAAGGAGGCGCTGATGGCCAACGATCCGGACGTGTTCTTCACGACGCCGCACTTCGATGGCTACCCGGCGATCCTCATCCAGCTCGAGAACATCTCCGTCGAGGACCTCACCGAGGTGATCGTCGAGGCCTGGCTCATGCGGGCACCCAAGCGTCTGGCGAAGGAGTACCTCGACAACTGAGCAGGTCGCCGGTACCCTCCGGCGTCTGCCTACGAGAAGGCAGGTGATGCGTCTATGGCCGCCACCTCGGAACACCCCACGTCGCGCCACCCCCGCTAGCCGGGGCTCTCGCGCGACGCCGGTTCCTGTTCCCCTCGTAAGTACTCGGAGGTACCGCTTGTCGCGCGAACAGCGCACCCGTGTCCGACGGCGTGGCCCGGAGACGTTCAGATGCGGCCATTGCCGGCTCGACGTGTCGATGGACGCGCCGGGCACCCAACACCGAAATCACTGCCCCAGCTGCCTGTGGAGCCGTCACCTCGACAACACTCCCGGCGACCGCGCTGCGGACTGCTCCGGCTCGATGGAGCCGATCGGCATCTGCGTGCGCGCCGACGGAGAGTGGGCGCTCATCCACCGCTGCGGGGGTTGCGCGACCGTGCGGATGAACCGCATCGCGGGCGACGACAACCCGCTGCTGCTGATGCGGCTCGCGGTCAAGCCGCTGGCGCAGCCGCCGTTCCCGCTCGAATGGCTGGCGCGGCTATGAGGGGCCGCGCCAGGGCCGCACGCGCGGGACCCAGGCCGGGACCGCGCGCCGGTAAGTCGCGTACTGCTCGCCGTAGCGCGCGCTCAGCGTCGGCTCCTCGTAGCCGTGAACGAACGCAGCGACGACCACCCAGAACGCCGCGGCGTAGACGAGCAGCACCGGGCGGCCCAACAACAGCGCCTGGCCGACGATGATCGTGCCGACCGCGACGTACATCGGGTTGCGCACGTGGCGATACAGCCCGCCGACCACGAGCGTGTCGGTCGGCGCGATCGGCGCCGGGGTACCGCGGCCCTCGAGCACGAAGCGGGCGAAGGCGAGCAGGACGACCGCGGTGCCGGCGACGATCAGGATCGCGCCGACCACCGCGACGACCTTGGGCGGGTCCGTGGAGTCCCAGCCGGTCAGCAGCCACGGCACGAGCCCGGCCATGACGCCGGGCGCCGCGAACAGGAAGAGGCCGCTGCCGAGCGCGGCCTGGACCCGGTTCATCAGTAGCTGAACACCGTGTGCGGTCCGTCGCCGAGCCACTCCCACATCGGGGTGGCGCCGGCGACCTTGGCGTTGGCGACGAACGACTCGCCGTCGAGTTGCCGGGAGTTCACGCAGAACGGGCAGGCGAGCAGGTGGCCGCCCTTCTCGGCGAACTGCTCGAACACGCGCTCGAGGGGCGGGCAACCGTCGCAGGCGACGCCGACCGCTACACCCGGCACACAGAGCCGTACGGCCTCCTTGGTGAGGAACATCGCGACCTCGCGGCCTGTATCGAGTGCCGCGCCGGCGGTGAGGAACGCGATCGTGACCCGCTCGCTGTCTTCGAGCCCGGTCGCCAGATTGATGAGAACCTTGTCAGCCATGTGCGGAGCATATGCTCGCTCCGATGACTGTCGAAGGGCGTGACATCGCTTCGGGGCTGTGGCTTTCGCGCACGGGTACGGCGCCAAGGCGTTCGGGCCATGGCTGTTCTGGCCCGACGACGTGCCGGACACACGGCTCGAGCGCGAGCCCTGGGGTAGCTAGCTCGCGGAGTCGATATCGACCTGCCGCGGCCCGCCGGCCGCGTCGCGCAGGTCCGGCTCTTCGTCGTCGGGGCGGTTCTGCCCGCCCTGGGTCGTGGCGTCGGCGTGATCGCCGGCGCTGAGATCGACGCCGTCCTCGGTCGCCGGCTCGTCCGACTCGGCCTCGCGGCCGACAAAATCGGCGTCGTCAGACCCACTGAGCTCGTCGGGCACGATGCCCTCGTCAGCGGTCCCCGCCCACTCGCCCTTCGCTTCGTCGCGGTTCATACGAGCAGCCTTACCCGCTAGTCGCCCGTCATACCGCGCACGGCCGCCTCGATGCCCGCGCCGGCGTGCTCGATCGGCTCGACGTAGAGCCGCGCCCACGCGACGCGGCCGTCGCGGATCCCGAACACGATCACCCCCGCCACGTCCAGAAGGGAGCCGTCGTCATGCGTGCCGTGCCAGCGCCACTCGCTCCACTCGACGTCGCCGATCGCGTCGGCGCGCACGAGCTCGGCGCGGAAGTCCCTGGCGCCCGCGAAGATCGCCGACCAGTTCTCACGGACCTGTTCGCGACCGGCGAACGCGCGGTCAGGATGGGCGGGTTGCTCGCTCGTGTAGTCGTCGTGCAGGCAGGCGACGAACGCGTCGACGTCGTGCGCGTTCAGTGCCTCGGCGATTTTCTCGGCGACCGCGATGAGTTTCTCCTTCGCCCGAAGTCTCTACGACAAATTCAATCCCAGGAGGGCGTCGTGAGCACAACCAAGACGCGGATCGGCAAGGTCGGGGTGGTCATCATCCCGGTGGTCGACGAGGACCGCGCGATCGAGTTCTACGTCGACAAGCTCGGCTTCGAGAAGCGCGCGGACGTCCCGTTCGGCGGCGACTACCGCTGGGTCGAGGTCGCGCCCCCGGGCGCCGAGACCACGATCGCGATCGTCCGGCCGCCGGAGGGCAAGCCGACCGGCAACGTGGAGACCGGTATCGCGTTCCACACCGAGGACATCAACGGCGTCCACGCCGACCTCAAGGCGGCCGGCGTCGACGTCGACGACGAGGTCAGCGCGATGGGCGACCCGGTCCCGCCGATGTTCTGGCTGCGCGACCAGGACGGCAACACCCTGATGGTCGTCGGCGTCTGAGTACCGGCCTAAGCCGCCCGCTGCAGCTCGTCGAACTGCGCGATCGCGACCGGCGCTCCGGCGCCGGGCCGCATGCCCGCCCGGAGCGCCGCGCGCGCGAGTACCCGCGCTGCGCCCCGGAGCTCGGGGCGGGTGTGGGAAGCCATCACGGCGAGCCGCAGCCGCGCCGCGCCCTCAGGGGCCGCGGACGGCGTCACGGCCTCGCAGAACACGCCCTGATCGAGCGCGTTCTCGACGATCTCGGCGGCGGTATCGGCGCCGCCGACGAGCAACGGGACGATGTGGGTCGACGAGCCGGCGACCTCGAAGCCTTCGCGGGCGAGCTCGTCGCGCAGCGCCTCGGCGTTGCCGAGCAGCTTCTCGACGCGGCGCGGCTGCTCCTCGAGCAGCTCGAGCGCCGCCATCGCGGCGGCGATCGCGACCGGCGGCGCCGCCGTCGAGTGCGCGAGCGACCGAGCGCTGTTGACGAGGTAGCGGGCCGTCACGTGGTCGCAGCAGGCGAAGCCGCCGTATGAGCCGAGCGCCTTGCCGAGCGAGCCGGTGATGACGTCGACCTGGTCCTCGAGCCCGGCCTCGGCCACGGCGCCACGCCCGCCCGGGCCGACCGCGCCGAGCGCCTGCGCCTCGTCGACGAGCACGCGGACGTCGTAGCGCCGCGCGAGCTCGACGATCTCCACGAGCGGGGCGACGTCGCCGTCGAGCCCGAACACGCCGTCGGTCGCGATCAGCGCGCCGCGCCCGTCGGCCTGCTGGAGGCCCCACGCGAGGTGATCGGGGTCGTCGTGACGGTAGGCGAACGTGTCGGCGCCCGCCAGCTTGCATCCGTCGACGATCGAGGCGTGCGCGAGCTCGTCGTGGAAGACGACCTCGCCCTTGCGCGCGAGCGCCGGGATCACGCCGAGATTGGCGAGCGAGCCCGAGCCGAACACGACCGCCGCGTCGGCGCCGGTGAAGCGGGCGAGCCGTTCCTCGAGCCGGCGGTGCAGGGTCATGGTTCCCGACGACATGCGCGCGGCGCCGGCGCCGACGCCCCACCGCATGGCAGCGTCGGCCGCGGCTTCGCGGACGCGTGGATGATCGGCGAGCCCGAGGCTGTTCCCCGAGCACAGCACGAGTACCGGCCGCCCGTCGAGCACCACCCGCGGACCCTGAGGGCCGCTCACCATGCGGGTGCGGCGGTAGAGGCCGAGCTCCTTCAGCTCGTCCAGGCGGTCGTCGAGATCCAGCATCCGCGCTCCTTGTTCAGCCGAGCCGTTTCGCGAACGGTACGGCCGAGCCCGGACGGCTCTCGCCGCGGCGGCGCGAGATGCGGGGCCGCGGCTCTAGCCGCAGACGCGGTAGGTGCGCGTGGCCTTGTAGGTCTTGCGCTTGGTGGTCTTCACGGTCACGGAGACCTTGAAGGTCTTCTTGAGCTTCTTGAGCTTGACCGGCTTGCGGACCTTCTTGCCCTTCACGCGGAGCTTGACCTTGCCGTTGACGGCGACGGTGGCGGACTTGACCTTGGCGCCCGGGGCCTTGAGCTTGAACTTGAGCTTCCCGCGCTTGGCACAGCGCGTGGCGGGCGGGAGCCCGAGCGCGCTCGCGTAGTCGATCGTCGTCGGCTTGGCCGGCGCGGTGGGAGTCGGGGTGGGCGCCACGTGCGGCTTCGTCGGCGTGGCGATCGGCGTCGGGGTCGGGGTGACCGTGGGCGTCGGCGTCGCGTGCGGGGTCGCGCTGGCGCGCCACTCGAACCCGAGGCTGAGGCCCGAGCCCTGGTACGCGTTGTCGCTCGCGCCACCGTCGGGCAGTGTGGCTGAGAACAGGTAGTTGCGATGCTCGCCGGCGTCGAACTCGCCGAGGCTGACCTGGTCGAAATCGGCGGGGTGACCGGCGTAGACGGTCACCGGGTGGCCGACGTCGGTGACATCGAACAGCACGAGATCGATCCGCTCGGAGAGTAGGCCACCGTTGGGCCCGGGCGTGTCGTCGACGGCGGAGGGGCGCACCGCGAAGTTGCCCGCGACGTCGCCGTCATTGCCGATCCGCAGCGTGCCGCTGACGCCCTCTCCGGGGCGCATGTCGAGGGCCGAGAAGACGGCCTGGCCCGCGCGTGAGTTGGAGATGCTGACCGCGCCGCCCGCGTTCTGGATCTCCGCGCTCGCCAGGCGGTGACCGCCGGGAGCGGCGACGGCGAGGCCGATGGCGCCGAGCGCCATCACGAGCGACATGATCAGGGTGGCCGCCGCGCGCATCAGAAGTCCACGTCCGATCCGCCGGTCTCGGTCACCTGGGTGGTGGTGCTCGGGTGGCCGGTCAGATCCGTGGCGGTCGCCGACGGCTTCCACGTCATCGTGCCCGCGACGGCGGTGTTGAGCGCGCCTCCCGAGATCTGGGTGCCCAGCGTGACGGTGATCGAGGCACCGCTCTGGCTGATCGTCGCGTTGAAGTCTGAGTCGGTGGTCACGAAGTCTCCCCCGAGCTTGAGATCGGCAGGAGTGGCCACAAGATTGAGCCGCGTCGTGCCGGCGGCGTTGTAGAAGTCGATCTGGTCGTTGGTGCCGACGTTCGCTACGCGCACGCGAACGGCCTGACTCGAGCCGTTCCAGCCCGCGAGCACGCTCGCCGGCGCGATCGTCTCGGTCCAGGTCAGGCGGATCCAGTCGCCGGACTCGAGGAGGCCCGCGGTCGCCCCACCGTTCCCGGCCTGCACGTCGGTGCCGCGCGGCGCGTTGTCGATCGTGATCGACGTCGGTGCACTCGTCGTCTTCACGCCGGCGTTGTCCGCGACGACGACGCGAATCGGGTAGGTGCCGTCCGCGACCTGTGCGCTGTCGCCCGAGCACGTGTAGGGCGCGGACGTGTCGCGGCAGAACTCGTACCAGACCCCTCCGTACTGGGCCTCGAACGCGACATAGGCGATGCCTGAGCCGGTGTCGCTGGCGGTCGCCGACATCGACACGGTGCCCGTGCCCGAGGCCGGGATCGTCGGCGTCGTCGTCGGCGGCGCGTTGTCGACCAGGCGCGTGATCGCCGCCGTTTGCGCGGTGTGGCCGCCGGTGTCGGTCGCCACCGCGCGCAGCTGGCGGTTGCCGTCGGCGAACGCCGTCGTGTCGAGGGCGCACGTGCGCGGCGTCGTGGGCTGAAAGGCGCAGACGTCGTTCCACGTCGTGCTCCCGGTCGCGCGCTGCTGGATCTTCACGCCCTGCAGCCCCGGCGACGCACCGGACGCGTTCGCGGTGAGGTTGACGGTGCCGCTCATCGCGCCCGGGTCGTTGAGCGTGACGTCGAGCGTGTAGTTGTCGACGGCGCGGTTCGTCACCGCCGACGTCTTCGCGTAGCCGGCGCTGTCGGTGGCGATCGCCTGGAAGTCGTAGTTCTGGTCGGCCAGCGCCGTGGTGTCCAGCGAGCAGCTGTAGGGCGCCGATGTGTCGGTGCAGATGTCCACCCAGTCGCTGGTGCCGGTCGGCGCGTACTGGATCTGCACCGAAGCCACGCCGCGGTCTGAAGTCGCGGTGGCGTTGAGCGCGACGGTGCCGGTCAGCGGCGAGCCGGGGCTGGCGAGGTTGACGACGACGGTGTTGAAGTCGGCTGCCGTCGTGATCGCAGCGGTCGAGTACGAGCTGGCCGTGAAGTTGGCACCGGACGCGCCGGCGTTCCCGCCGACGGCGAGCATGAGCAGGAGGATGGCGGCGAGCCGCGTCATCCCGACTGCCGCAAAGGCGGACGCCGCGCCGGACGCAATGCGTCCGACGCGGCGTGTTCGTGCCCTCCGTGTGCCCGCCATGGCCGTCCCTGGCCCTATCTACGCCGCTCCTACGCGGCGTCGAAGTCGAATGCCGCGGTCGCGTTGTCACCCTGGTACGCGTTGTCCGCGCTGCTGTCGAGGGCGACCGAGAACTTGTAACGGTGCTTCGCGCTGCCGGCGAACGTGCCGAGCGACGTTGTCCCCATCGCCGCGAGCGTGCCCGAGTACTTCTGGACGTCGTCGCCGTCACCGCAGACGTTCGGTGTGCTCGCGTCGGTCCAGACGCCGCAGTCGGTGACGATCACGTTGAGCTTCGCCGCCAGCGGGTTCGTGCTGTCCGAGTTGGTCAGCGTGCCGAGAGCCAGCGTGAAGGTGCCGCTCAGCGAGCCGCTGTTCTGGATGTCGACCGTGCCGGTCTGAGCCGGGTCACCGGGGTGGATGCCGCTCGCGGAGAGGACGGCGACGCCCTCCTTCTCGTTGACGATGCTGAGCGTGCCCGAGGCGAACGTGTTCGCCGGGTTCGCCGAGGAGGCCGTGAAGTCCGCGCCTGAGCCCACGACAGCCGCGGCCGCCAGCAGCAGCGTCAGCAGCGCGCCGAGCGCGAGCCGGGGTTGTGCTGCGAGGACGTGCAGGCGAGACATGAAATACGCATCGGCCCAGCCGGAAAGCGCTTGACGAGGGTGGACGAATGTCCAGTTTCTAGTGGCCCTGCCAGTGCGGCGGCCGCTTCTCGGCGAACGCCCGCACACCTTCGAAGAAGTCCTCGCTGTGGAAGCAGGCCTCGCGCAGCGCGACCAGCTCGCGCTCGACTTCGGGGTCGAGCTCGCCCTCGGCGGCGAGCAGCTCGCGCAGCGTCCGCTTGTTGCCCTGCAGCGACAGCGGCGCGAGTGCGGCGATCCGCGCCGCGTACCCCACGCCGCGCTCGGAGACCTCGTCGGGCGCCACGACTTCGTTGACGAGGCCCCACTGCAGCGCCGTGCGCGCCGGGATGTTGCGGGCGGTGAAGAACAGCTCCTTCGTCCGCGGCACGCCGATCGCGTCGACGAACTTGCGCAGCCCGGTGTGGCCGTAGACGAGCCCGAGCCGCGCGGGCGGCATGCCGAGCTTGGCCTCCTCGGACGCGACGCGCAGGTCGCACGACAACGCGAGCTCCAGCCCGCCGCCGATCGCGTGGCCGTTGAGCGCGGCGACCGACGGATACGGGAACGCGTCGAGCGCCTCGATCGCTGCGTGGAACGGGTGCGCGACGAGTGCCTCGGCGCGGTCGGCGAACTCCTCGCGCGGGAGGTTGCCGATGTCGTAGCCGGCCGAGAAGACCGGGCCGGTGGCGGTGATCAGCAGGCAGCGCGCGTCGAGCCCGGGCAGCGTTGCGGCGAACGCGTCGAGGATCTCGTGATCGAGCGCGTTGCGCTTGTCCGGATTGTCGATCGTCAGCCGCGCGACGTGGTCGGCCGGGTGATCCAGGCGCAGCTTGCCGCCGGCGAGGTCCACTACTCCAGCACGACGAGCGTGTCGCCCTCCGAGACCGACTGGCCCTCGGAGACGAGGATCTCCTTCACCGTGCCCTCGTCCTCGGCCTCGACGGGCATCTCCATCTTCATCGACTCGAGGATCACGACCGTGTCGCCCTCCTCGATCGTGTCGCCGATCGCCACCTCGACCTTCCAGACGGTGCCCGTGATGTGGGCCTCGATCTCCGCCACAGCGCTCCTCCCTTAGCGGTTCTCGACCTCGAGGTCGCGCACGCGCAGCGTGCCGACCTCGAGCTCCTCGATCGTGAGCTTGTTGATCCTCGCGCGGCCGATCGCCAATCGGGCGATCGCCATGGCACCGAAGGCGCTGGCGCCGATCGCCAGCGCGCCGAGGGCCATCGGCGCACGCATGCTCGGCCCGCGGGCCTCGGCGCCGATCAGCCGCAGCGGGATGATCTGGAACAGCTGCTTGGGCTTGCGCACGGCGCCGATCCTAACGAGTCACAATGAGCGCAGATGACGGAGGAGAATCTCAGCCAGCTCAAGGAGCAGGTCTACAAGGACCCGCGCCCTGCCGAGCACTTCGACCGCTTCCACCAGCGGTCGCGCACGACCGACCCGAACTGGGAGTACGAGGCGGTGCGGATCGCCACCACGCTGTTCGCGTGGACATTCTTCCGCACGCGTGGGGTATTCGCCGAGAAGGTGCCCGACAGCGGGCCGGTGATCCTCGCGCCGAACCACTCCTCGTTCATGGACCACTTCTTCCTCGGCACCTCGATCCGCCGCAAGGTCCGCTTCATGGCGAAGTCCCAGCTCTTCAAGCCGCCGATGGAGTGGATCTACTCGCCCGGAGGCGTGTTCCCGGTGCGCCGCGGGTTCGCGGACGAGGAGGCGTTCATCACCGCGCGCAGCATCCTCGACCGCGGCGGCGTGATCGCCATGTACAGCGAAGGCGGGCGCTCGCGCACGGGCAAGCTGTCGGACAACATCCGGCCGGGGATCGGGCGGCTGGCGCTGCAGTCGGGCGCGCCGATCGTGCCGATCGCCATCCAGGGCTCCTCGCGTGTCCGTAACTGGAAGCGGCTGCAGTTCCCGAAGGTCACGGTGCTGTACGGGGACCCGATCCGCTGGGAGCGAGTCGAGGATCCGACGCGCGACCAGCAGCAGCAGGTCGCGAACGCCATCTTCGACGAGGTGCGCAAGCTGTACGCGGAGCTCGAGTCGGTCGGCCGGAGCGGCGTCGTCCGGCAGCGGCGCGAGCTGCGGCGGGCGTGACAGAGGTCCTACGGCCGGGCGTCCTCGACGGCGTCCGCGTTCGCGTGGTGGGAGCGGGGCCGCTCGGTGAGGCCGTCGCTACTCGCCTCTCTGCGCTCGGCGCCTCGACCGATCGCCCCGCCGACGCGCTGATCGTCGACGCGGCCGCGATGTTCGCTTCCGCGACCGGCGTCGACGCCGTCCGGGGCGCGCTCGACGGCGCGTGGGCGGCGATCCAGCCGGAGGCGAGCGGCGCGAAGCTCATCGTGCTGCTCGCGCCGCCGCCCGGCGACGCCCACGCCGAGGCCGCGCGCGCCGGTCTCGAGAACCTCGCGCGGACTTTGTCGATCGAGTGGGCGCGGCTGGGGATCCGGCCGGTGGCGATCCACCCCGGCGCGGCGACGCCGGCGGGAGACGTGGCGGAGCTTGCCGCCTTCCTAGCGTCTCCCGCCGGCGCCTACTACTCAGGCTGCCGCTTCGACCTGCGCTAGCGCCGGCGCCGTGGCGGCCTTGCGCTGGGCCAGACGGCCCGGGACGAACAGCGCGGCGATCGCACCGGCCGCCAGCACGGCGGCGCCGACCCAGATCGCGCTCGTCATGCCGTCGGTGTAGGCCGCGGGCGACGCGTACGAGCCGTTGTGCGCGAACACCGTCGCCAGCACCGCGACGCCGAGGACGCCGCCGAGCTCGCGGATCGCATTGGTCGCGCCGGACGCCTGGCCGGCCTCCTCCGGGCGCACCGAGCTCAGCACGGCGTTGGCGGCGGGCGCGAACACGAGCGACATGCCGGTGCCGGCCATGATGAACGGGATCACCAGCTCGCTGTAGGGCACGGTCGGCGAGGAGACCGAGGCCAGCCAGCCGATCGCGCCGGCCTGCAGCGCCAGGCCCGTCGCCATCAGCGGCCGCGACCCGATCCGGTCCGACAGCATGCCGGCGATCGGCGCGATGAAGATCGGCATGATCGTCCACGGCAGGGTCCGCAGCCCGGCCTCCAGCGGCGAGTAGCCCTGGGCGACCTGGAAGAACTGGGCCAGCAGGAAGATCGAGCCGAAGACGCCGAAGTACATGCTCAGCGACACGAGGTTGACGGACGCGAAGCCGCGCGACCGGAAGAACCGCAGCGGCAGCATCGGGTGCTCCGTACGCGCCTCCCAGGCCAGGAACGCGGCCACCAGCGCGGCACCGGCGAGCAGTGAGCCGAGCACCGGGGTGCTCGTCCAGCCGAGCTCGGAGCCGCGGACGATGCCGTAGACGATCCCGAGCAGGCCGGCGCTTGCGAGCGCCACGCCCGGCAGGTCGAGCTGGCGGGCAGGCCCGCGGCTCTCGGCCAGCTTGGTCGCCGCGAACGGGATCACGGCGATGCCGACGGGGACGTTGATCCAGAAGATCCAGTGCCACGAGATGCCGTCGACGACGGCGCCGCCGACCAGCGGGCCGAGGGCGACGCCGAGGCCGGAGATGCCCGACCACGCGCCGATCGCCAGCCCGCGCTTCTCGGCCGGGAAGACCTCGGCGAGCAGCGTCAGCGTCAGGGGGGTCACGATCGCGGCGCCGACGCCCTGGATCCCGCGCGCGGCGATCAGCGCCGCGGTGGTGGGGGCGAGCGCGGCCGCGGCCGATGCGGCGGTGAACAGCGCAAGACCGATCACGAACATGCGCCGGCGGCCGAACCGATCGCCCAGCGCGGCGCCGGTCAGCAGTAGAACTGCGTACGACAGCGTGTACGCGTTGACCGTCCACTCCAGCGACTGGATCGTGGCGCCGAGGTCGGCGCGGATGGACGGGAGTGCAGTGGTGACGACCAGGTTGTCGAGCACGACCATGAACAGCGCGACCGACACGATCGCGAACGTCCAGCCCGGCCGACGATTGTGTTGTGAGTGCTCACTAGGCATGGTTGTGAGTATTCACTCACTTCGCTGGTCCGTCAAGGGCTCGGCGAGCGCCTACGCGCCAAGTGAGTGGTGGCTCACAACTTCAACTGCGGCTGGGTGGGGTGATCAGGGAGCCAGCCAGCATTTCGTCACAATCGCGCCCGGCGACGCCGTCCGTGTGACGTTCGTCCCCTATAGCCAGCATTTCGTCGCACTCACGGCCGGCGAGCCCAGCATTGCGACGAAATGCTGCCTCCCACGCCTCCCTCAATGCCGCAGTTGAAGTTCGACCCGGGCGGGCGGCTACTCGCCCGCCCAGGGAACCTCGACCGAGTCTTCGGTCGGCGAATCGCGCGCGACGACGTACTCCGCCGCCTCGGCGTCGGAGAGGTTCGTGAGCAGATGGGTCTCGCGCGGGGGGACGTAGACCATGTCCCCGGGGCCGAGCGAGACCGTCTGCTCGAGCTGGTCTCCCCACTTGACCTCGAGCTGCCCGGACAGCATGTAGACGGCGCTCTCGCAGGACTCGTGGTAGTGGGGCCGCGACTGGGCGCCGGCCGGCACGCGGAAGACGCCCATGTAGATGTTCGTGGCCCCGGTGGTCGCCTGCGAGATCTCCGCGCCGCCGACGACGCCACGGGCAGTGGCGCGGTCCTCGGCTGCTGGCTTGACGACCTTCATGGCCGCCAGACTAGTGCCACGCGTCGTGCAGCCGCGCCAGGCCCTCCGCGATCTCGTCCGGGGAATGGGTCGTGAAGGAGAACCGCAGCGTGGCGCGATCCGGCTCGCCGGCGAAGAACGGGTAGCCGGGGACGAACGCCACGTCCCGCGCGAGTGCGCGCGTGAGCAGGTCCTCGGCGTCCCAGCCGTCCGGCAGTCGCGCCCACACGAACATGCCGCCGTCGGGTCGGTTGTGAGTCGCGCCTGGCGGGAGCGCGGCCAGGAGCCCTACGAGCAGCGCGTCGCGGCGCGCGCCGTACACGTCGCGCAGGCGGGCGAGGTGGGCGTCGAGGTCGACGGCGGCGAGCCAGCGCGCCGCGGCCGCCTGGTCGATCGTCGACGAGTGCAGGTCCGCCGCCTGCTTGGCGACGACCAGCGACGAGCGCAGCGAGGCGGGGGTCCGGATCCAGCCGATCCGCAGGCCCGGCGCCGCGACCTTCGACAGCGTCGACAGGCACAGCGTGCGGTCGGGGGCAAGCGTGCCGAGGCTCGGCAGCGGCTCGCCGCGGTAGCGGAGCTCGCCGTACGGGTCGTCCTCGAGCAGCCAGAACCCGTAGCGCTCGGCGACCGCGGCCAGCGCGACGCGCCGCTCCAGCGGCAGCGTGCGGCCGGTCGGGTTGTGGAACGTCGGGATCGTGTAGAGCATCCGCGCGCTGTGGCGCGTCGCCGCGGCGGCGACCGCGCCAGGGTCGAGGCCCTCGTCGTCGCACGTGACCGGCACCACGCGGGCGCCCGCGAGCGAGAACGCCTGCAGCGCGGCGAGGTACGACGGCTCCTCGACGAGCACGACGTCGCCCGGCTCCACCAGCACAGTCGCGGCGAGCGTCAGCGCCTGCTGCGAGCCGCTGCAGATCAGCACCTCGTCCGGCCCGGTCGGCAGCCCGCGATCGGTCAGCCGCGCCGCGATCGCGGCGCGCAGGTCCGGGTCGCCTTCGGTGGTCGAATACTGCAACGTGCGGCCGCCGTCGGCGAGCGCGTCGGCGAACGCCGCGCGCAGCCCGACGGTGTCGAACAGCTCGGGTGCCGGCAGGCCTCCGGCGAATGAGATCACGCCCGGCCGGGCGGTGAGGGCGAGGATGTCGCGGACCGGCGAGCTGCGCACGCCGCGCAGGCGCGCCGCGACCTGCGGCTCGGCCGGCACGGCGCGCAATCGGGGGGCGGGAGAGGTCGACACTGCGGTGCTCCTAAGTCGCTGAGAAGGACGCGGCGTGGGCCACCGTCGCCGCCCGCGGCTGCGGGCCGGCTACACGACGGTGGCGCGGCGTACTCGGAGAAGCACGACGCCAACGGTACGGCACCTATTCCGCAATGTCGACCCTCTCGGCTACGTCGTCATGCCGGTGAACTGCCCGCCGGTGATGTTGAGCACCTGGCCGTGCACGTAGTTCGACCACGGCGAGCAGAGGAAGAACACGCCGCCGGCCGCCTCCTGGGGAGTCCCGGGGCGGCCGAGCGGGATCAGCATCGACGCCATCCCGCGCATCTGGTCCGGGATGCCGAGCTGGACCTTCTCGCCGCCGATCTCCATCACGTTCGACTCGTCCTTGGACGCGGTGAGCCGCGTCTCGATGTAGCCGAACGCGACGGCGTTGACGTTGATCTTGAACTGGCCCCACTCCTTGGCCAGCGTCTTCGTCATGCCGACCACGGCGGCCTTGCCGGCCGCGTAGTTGGCCTGGCCGGCGTTGCCCATCGTGCCGGAGATCGACGAGACGTTGACGATCTTGCGGAAGACCTCGCGGCCCTCCTCGCGCTCGACCTTGGCCGGCTCGCGCAGGTGCGGCGCGGCGGCGCGGATGACCCGGAACGGCACCACCGTGTGGATGTCGAGCATCTTCTGGAACGCGTCGTCGCTCATCTTGTGGATCGGCGCGTCGATCGTGTAGCCGGCGTTGTTGACGATGATGTCGAGCTTGCCCCAGGCGTCGATCGCGGTCTGCACGAGCGCGTCGGGGGCGCCGGGCTGCGTGAGGTCGCCGCCGTAGACCACGGTCTCGGCGTCGATCTCGGATGCCGTCTGCTCGGCGAGGTCGGCGTCGAGGTCGTTGATCAGCACCTTCGCGCCGTGCTCGGCGAGCAGCTCGGCCGTCGCCCGGCCGATCCCACGCGCCGAGCCGGTGACGATCGCCACCTTGTCGTCGAGGACTCCCATTTCCTGGCCTCCAGTTCTTGATGGGGCCGGCTCCGGCCCCAGATTCGTCGTTCGGAGGCCGGAGAGTCTGACGCTACGCGGCGAGCGGCGCTGCAGCGGCGACGACGCGACCCGCGTCGAGCGTGACGATCCGGTCGGCCACGCCCGCGGCGTCGTCGATGTCGCGCGTGAACAGCACGACGGTCACACCGTCCGTGTGCGCGATCTCGCGCAGCAGCAGCAGGAGGTATGCGCCCTCCTCGCAGTCCATGTCGCCGCACGGCTCGTCGGCGAGGAGGAGAGAGGGGCCGCCGACGAGCGCCCGGGCGAGCGCGACGCGCTGGCGCTCGGCCGCGGTGAGCTGCGACGGGAGGTCGTCGGCGCGGTCCGCGAGGCCGACGCGCTCGAGCAGTGCGTCGACCGCCTCGGCCGCCACGGGGCGGCGCGCGATCAGCAGCGGAAGCGCGACGTTCTCACGGACGGTGATCGTGGGGAGGACCGACGCGGCTGGGAGCAGCAGGCCGATGCGATCGCGCCGCAGGCGGGTGAGCTCGATGTCGTCGAGGCCGCGGAGGTTGCGCTCGTCGAGCGTGACGCTGCCGGCGGTGGGGCGATCGAGCCCGGCGAGGAGGTGGAGGAGCGAGGTCTTGCCGGAGCCGGCGGGACCGACGATGGCGGTGACCGTGCCGGCCGGCGCCTCGATGGATACGTCGCGAAGCACGTCGACGCCGGTGCGGAGATCACCGACTCGGTGGAAGAGATTGTGCGCGATGACTCCAGGCATGGAAGGCACTGTCCCAGCCAACCGCCCGGCGCAAAGGACGGGTAACCGCACCTTTAGGGTGCGCGTGGCACGAGTCTTATGCGGTTAAGCGCTTGCCATGAGGTGAGATCTCGGCCGCCGGCGATGCCGCGCGCGAGGCGGCGCCAACGAACTGCGGCACCGAGGGAGGCGGCATCGGCCGCGGCGCGAGTCGGTGTCGGCAAGCTCGCTCGACGCCGCCTACGAGCGCGCCGCTCGCACCGAGCTGACCGCGATCGCGACGACGTGGGAGGACGGGTTCGACGCCAGCGAGCTCGCCGACCCGCAGCTGATGCAGCAGCGCGTCCAGCGGCTGCGCGACCGCAACCCGCACCTGATCAAGATCGCGGTCTCGTGGCACGACGCCAACGGCGCCACCAGGTCGCCGAGGCGGGCGACGACCCGACGGGACACTCCCCGGCGATCGACGTGGGCCCGCAGGACTACCGCGTCATCGACAACGCCGACGGCCACCACGCCGAGATCCACTATCCGGTCGGCGCCGACGCGATGCTCGAGCTGCACTACGACCTCGCCGCGCTCGACAGCGCCCGCGCCAAGGACCGCACGATCCTCGCGCTGGTCGGCATCGCCGCCGCGCTCGTGCTCGGCGGCCTCGTCAGCCTGCTGCTCGGGCGCACCGTCGTCCGCCGCCTCGACCGCGTTCGCGCGGTCGCCAACCGCTTGCGTGACGGCGACAACACCGCCCGCACCGAGCTCGGCGGTCGCGACGAGATCGGCGCCCTCGCGCGCGACTTCGACCGCATGGCCGACGCGCTGCTCGAGGCGCTCAAGGACCCGCTGACCGGGCTCCTCAACCACCGCGCCTTCCAGGAGCGCCTGGCCGACGAGCTCCGGCGTGCCGAGCGCGGCGGCTACCCGGTGTCGGTCGTCGCGCTCGACCTCGACGACTTCAAGACGATCAACGCGTCCGGCCACGCGGTCGGGGACGAGGCGCTCCGCATCGTCGCCGCCGCGGTGCGCGACGAGCTGCGCGCCGGCGACGTCTGCGGCCGCGTCGGCGGCGACGAGTTCATGCTCGCGCTGGTCGCGGCCGACGTCGGGACCGCCGACCTGATCGTCGAGCGCATCCGCGCGCGGGTCGGGAGCCCGTTCAGCGCCGGCATCGTCTCGTTCCCCCGCCACGGCACGCTCCAGGACGAGCTGCTGCACCTCGCCCAGGGCGCGATGTATTGGGCCAAGTCGCACGGCAAGGCGCGCACGTTCGTCTACTCGGACTCGATCGACTTCGCGCTGTCCGCCGAGGAGGCGGCCGAGCGCAACCTCCGCGCCGGGCTCGTCAACACCGTCCACGCGCTCGCCCGCGCGGTCGACGCCAAGGACGGCTACACCCACTCGCACTCCCAGCGCGTCGCCCGCTACGCCGCCGAGCTCGGCCGCGCGCTCGGGCTGCCCGAGGACCGGCTCGAGCTGCTGCGCACCGCGGGCGTCCTGCACGACGTCGGCAAGATCGGAATCCCCGACGCGGTCCTGCTCAAGCCGGCCAAGGTCGACGCCGACGAGTTCGCCGTCATGCGCCGCCACTCCGAGCTCGGCCGCGACATCATCGCCGGAGCCGGCCTGGAGGAGATCGCCACCTGGGTCAAGCACCTGCACGAGCGCTTCGACGGCCGCGGCTACCCGGACGGGCTCGCCGCCGAGGTGATCCCGCTGGAGAGCCGCATCCTGCACTGCGCCGACGCGCTCGAGGCGATGACCTCGTCGCGGATCTACCGGCCGGGCATGGCAATCGAACGCGCGATCGCCGAACTCGAGCACGGCGCGGGCTCCCAGTTCGATCCGCAGGTCGCCGGTGTCCTGGTCGACCTCGTGGTCGAGGGCGACCTGCTCACAGACCGTACGATCGCCCAATCACGTCGAGCATGATCTCGTCGGTGCCCGCGCCGATCCGGTTCAGGCGCAGGTCCCGCCACACGCGCTCGATGCCGTACTCCTTCATGTAGCCGGCGCCGCCGTGGATCTGCAGGCACTCGTCGGCGACCTCGCAGGCGATCCGCGACGCGTACAGCTTCGCCATCGAGATCTCGCGCACCGGATACTCGCCGTTGGCGAACCTCCACGCGGTCGTGTACGTCAGCTGGCGGGCCGACTCGATCTTCGTCGCCATCTCGGCGAACTTGTGCCGGGTCACCTGGAACTTGCCGATCGGCCGCCCGAACGCCTGTCGCTCGTTCGCGTACTGGAGCGTCTTGTCGAACACCGCCTGGGCGCTCGCCACCGCGCCCGCGGCGCCGATCAGCCGCTCGCCCTGGAGCTCCCACATGATGTGGTAGAAGCCCTTGCCGATCTCGCCGAGGACGGCGCTGTGCGGCACGCGCACGTCCTGAAACGCGAGCAGCGCGGTGTCCGAGGCGTGCATGCCGAGCTTCTGCAGCCGCTCCTCGCGGATCACGCCCGGCAGGTCCATGTCGACGATCAACAGCGTGAAGCCGTCGTAGCCCGCGTCGGCGTCCGTCTTCGTCACCAGCACGATGAAGTCGGCCCGGTGGCCGTTGGTGATGTAGGTCTTCGCGCCGTTGATGACCCACTCGTCGCCGTCGCGCACCGCACGGGTCTTGATCCCGGAGACATCGCTGCCGGCGTCAGGCTCGGTGATGCCGAGGCAGGAGATCTTCTCGCCGCGGATCGACGGCACGAGGTAGTCCTGCTTCTGCTCCTCGGTGCCGAAGAGGTAGACCGGCGGCGTCGCCATGTCGGTGTGGACCGCCACGCCCATGCACAGGCCGCCGGAGTTTGACTGCACGATCTCCTCCGCGAGGACGAGGTTGCAGTAGTAGTCGCCGCCCTGGCCGCCGTACTCCTCGGGATAGGACAGACCGAGCAGCCCGAGCTCGCCCATCCGCCTGAAGACCGAGTCGGGGAAGGTCGTCTCCTCCCACTCGTCCGCGTGCGGCCGCAGCTCCTTCGTCACGAACGCGCGGATCGACTCCCGCAGCGCCTCATGCTCGTCGGTGAAGATGAAGTGGCGCCGCGCGGCGCCGTGGTCCGGCTTGGAGACGTCGGTGGCGGCCATGCGTCAACGCTAACCCGTCCGGCGTTAGGGTGCGGCACCATGCCCTCATCGGTTCGTTACGAGGTGGCTGACCGCATCGCCACGATCGCGCTCGACCAACCCGAGACCCGCAACGCGCTCTCCGACGAGGTGCTCGACGACCTGATCGAGGCGTTCGAGATGGCGCGCGACGACGACTCGGTGCGCTGCGTCGTCCTGACCTCCACGCACGAGAAGGTGTTCTCGAGCGGCGGCAACCTCGCGGGGTTCGCCGCCGAGGCGCCGCTCGTGCACAAGTACTGGGGGACCGACCGGTTCCCGCGGCTGTTCCGGCTGATCGGCGAGCTCGGCAAGCCGACGCTGTGCGCCGCCAACGGGCACGTGCTGGCCGGCGCCCTGGGGCTCGCGCTCGCTTGCGACCTGATCATCGCGCGCGAGGGCGTGCGGTTCGGGACACCCGAGATCAACCTCGGCGTCTTCCCGTTCATGATCCTCGCGCTGATCTACCGCAACGTGCCGCGCAAGAAGGCCACCGAGCTGCTGCTGCTCGGCGAGCAGATCTCCGCGGTCGAGGCGGAGCGGATCGGGATCGTCAATCGCGTGGCGCCGGCCGGCGAGTTCGACGATGCCGTACGCGACTGGGCGACCAAGCTCGCCGGCAAGTCGCCGGTGCTGATGCGGCTCGGCAAGGACGCGCTGTACCGCGCACAGGACATGGCGCTCGAGGACGCGCTGGAGTTCCTCCACACGCAGCTCGCGGTCGCGTTCTCGACCGACGACATCCAGGAGGGCGTCAAGGCCTTCTTCGAGAAGCGGGACCCGGTGTGGACCGGCCGCTGAGAATCACCTGCCTGCGCGGCCGGACGTCCGATCGGACGGACGGCGCCGGGCACGGAGCGGAGACGCTGGCGCGGCTGCTCGACGGGCGCGTGATCGGCGAGGCCGAGCCGGGCCGGCCGCGTGACTGGAGCGAGGACCTACCCGACGCGAAGCCGGTGCTCGCGGCCGCCGCGACGGAGATCTCCGCCGCGCTCGACCAGGCCGAGCTGCCTGTGCTGACCGCGTCCGACTGCTCGATCTGCATCGCGACGCTGCCGACCGTCGCCGCGCGCATCCCGGGGGTGCGGATCCTGTGGATCGACGCGCACGGCGACTTCAACACGCCGGAGACGACGCCGAGCGGCTTCCTCGGTGGCATGTGCCTCGGCGCCGCGTGCGGGCGCTGGGACGCGGGCTGGCCGGAGACGATCGACCCGGAGACCGTGCACTTCCTCGGCGTCCGCGAGCTCGATCCCGGCGAGCGCGAGGACGTCGCCGCCGCCGGTGTGAAGACGGGCGTGCCGGCGGAAGGCCTGGTCTACGTCCACCTCGACGTCGACGGCCTCGACCCCACGGTCATGCCCGTCCAGTTCCCGGTTCCCGGCGGCCTGAGCCTCGACGAAGTGCGCGACGCCCTGCGCGCGCTGGCCGACGGCGGGCGCCTCGTGGGCATCGAGGTCACAGCGCTCGAGGATCCCGGCCGCGCGGAGGCGGTCGCCGCGCTGCTGCCCATCCATCACGCCACGTGATCGATGGCTTCCGTTCACCAGGGCCGCCGAGGAGCTCTTCCTCGCGCAGTCGGCGATCTCGCAGCAGCTGAGCCGGCTCGAGGCCGAGATCGGCATCCAGATCTTCCGGCGCTCCAGCCACTCGGTGGAGATCACCGAGGAAGGCAAGGTGATCCTCGATCACGCCAAGCGCGTGCTCGCCGAGTTCGACGACCTGCAGGACCCGGGTGTCGCGATCCACATGGTCCAGGACACCCAGGACGAGATGCTCGCGATGCTGCGCGGCGACGAGCTCGACTGCGCGTTCGCCTCGGTCGATCCCGACACGATCGGCTCCGAGTTCGCCGGCACGCTCCTCTGGCAGGAGGAGTTCGTCGTCGTCGCGGCGCTCGACCACCCGTTCGCGTCCCAGCCGCACTGCACATGGGAGGACCTGATCGACGAGGACCTCATCGCCTACCGCGACAACTCCGCGCTACGGCGCCGCTTCGAGTCGACGATCGGCCGCGACGGCATCGCTCCGCGCAACGCGTTCGTGTGCACGGAGATGAGCGCGGTGCGCGCGCTGGCGTCCAAGGGCCTCGGCGTCGCGGTGCTCCCTCGCTCGATCGCCGAGCTCGACGGCCCGTCGGTCGTCCTGCGCCCGTTCCGGCCCGAGCCGATCACGTGGCCGATCGCGCTCGTGTGGCGGACGGACCGGCGCCAGCCGCCCGCAGCCAAGGCGTTCCCGTCGCTCGCGCTCGAACGCGCGGAGCTGCAGCCTGTACAACTCGCCGCGTGAGCATCTTCATCACGGAGGTCGAAGCCGCGGGTGACGGCCCGACTCTCGCCGTCAAGGACATCTTCGACACCGCCGGCGTGCGGACCACGTACGGGTCGGCGATCTTCCGCGACCACGTGCCGGACGAGACCGCGGCGTCGGTGACACTCCTTCAGGACGCCGGTTACGTGATGGTCGGCAAGGCCAACCTGCATGAGTTCGCCTGGGGGATCACGTCCGAGAACGACCACTACGGCTGGGTGCCGAACCCGGCCGCACCGGGCCGCGTGGCCGGCGGCTCGAGCGGCGGCAGCGGCGCCGCGCTGGCCGCGGGGCTGGTCGACGCCGCCCTGGGGAGCGACTCCGGCGGCTCGATCCGCATCCCCGCCGCGTGCTGCGGCGTCGTCGGCTTCAAGGTGACGTTCGGCGCGGTGCCCATCGTCGGCTGCTGGCCGCTCGCGCCGACCTACGACACCGCCGGGCCGATGGCGCACGACGTCGACGGCTGCGAGCGCATGATGGAGGCGATGGCGCCGGGCTACGCGCGCACCGAGACCGCGCTGGAGGACCTGCGCGTCGGCGTCGCGTGGACCGACCTCGCCGACCCGCTGGTCGCGCAGCGGGTGCGGGAAGCGGCGGCGCACTTCCCGAACCGGCGCGACATCGACCTCGCGCTCCCCGACGGCGTCTACACGGGCTTCGCGCGCGAGGTCGTCGAGGTCCACACCGACCTGTTCCGCGACCACGAGGACCAGTACGGCCCGACGGTCGCGGCCAAGATGCGCACTGCGTTGCAGATCACGGACGCCGAGGCCGAGGAGGGCCGGCGGCTGCGCGCGCTCTACCAGGAGCGCGTGGCCGGCCTGATGGAGGACGTCGACCTGATCGTCGCGCCGACGATCCCGTGGGTGGCGCAGCCGGCGGGCGTCGGCGACCTCGAGCTGCGCGGCCGGATGTTGTCGCTCACGTTCCCGTGGAACGCGGTCGGCGGCCCTGCGCTCGCGCTCCCGTGCGGGCCGGCCGAGGACGGCCTGCCGGCATCGGTCCAGCTGATGGGCCGGCCGGGCGAGGACGCACTCGTCCTCGCCGCGGGGCGGCTACTCGAGTCCGAGCTTCACACGCGGTAGGACAGCTCGCGGTAGACCGCGAGATCGTGCGTGACCTTCGTCGTCGCGCGGCTGCGCTGACCCGGCCGCGAGTACGTGATCGTCACGGCGACGCGCGCAGGCGCCTTGCGCCCGAAATACCCCGGTAGCGAATCGAGGAGCGTGCGCACTCGTCGCTCCGGCCCGAGGAACTTCATCTTGCGGAACAGCCGGAGCTTCGAGACGTCCCGGCCTGCGGCGTCGACGAGCGGCGGCTCGAACGTGCACGCGACCCTGAGCGCCGGCCGGGGCGCGAGGTTCGCCAACTCCAGATACAGAACGCCGTCCTCGAACACGACATCCACGATGACGCCGTCGTCGGGCTCCGCGGCGTCCATGTCAGGTGTCGAGCGTGAGGCCTTCGTGGGCGATCTCGATCGTCTCGATCGCGACGTCGTTCGCCTCGGCGTTCAAGTCCGGCCCGGTGAACTTCGACACCCAGCTATTGGAGAAGTGCCGGCGCAGGATCGGGGTGCGGGCGTCATCGACGAGGATGATCGATCCGTTGCGGCGGTCCGCGGTTCCCTGCTCGATGGCCTTGCGCCAGTTCCACAGCTGCGCGTCCTGCGTGACGCCGCTCTTGAGGACGATGCGACGAAGGCGCCTTGGCCGTCCGGCTTCGACGCGCCGGCGCTGGATCCTGCTGAGAGCGTCGCGTACCTTCGACGACATGACGACCGAGTCTCCCGCTGAGCAGATCGACGCACGGATCGAAGAGCTGGGCGACTGGTGGGGCGCGACGCTCGCCCGGCTCCGCGCTCTGATCAAGCAGGCGGACCCCGACGTGGTCGCACGAGGGCATCATCTGCACCGGCGAGACGTACAAGAGCGTCGCGAAGCTCGCCTTCTTCAAGCGTAGGAAGCGGTACGTTTCACTTCTCACTTTGTCCAGCGAGACGTCCAAGCCCCAGTCGATCCTGCGCCCCCTCGTCGAAGACCTTCACGAGCGGCGGGCGAAGGCCAAGCTCGGCGGCGGCGAGGAGCGGATCGCCCGCCAGCACGCGCAGGAGAAGCTCACCGCGCGCGAGCGGATCGAACTGCTCGTCGACGCGGGGACGTTCGCCGAGCTCGGCATCCACGCCGGGATCCACTACTCGGTGCGGGGGCTCGAAGGCAAGGAGGCGCCGGCCGACGGTGTGATCACCGGCTACGGGAAGGTCGAGGGGCGGCTGGTCGCCGTCTGCGCCTACGACTTCACCGTGATGGCGGGCTCGATGGGCATGACCGGCGAGATGAAGGTCGCCCGGCTGCGCGAGCTGGCGCTGACGAAGCGGATCCCGTTCGTGTGGCTGCTCGACAGCGCGGGCGCGCGGATCCAGGAGGCGGTCGGGTCGCTGTTCGCCGGCTCGGGGCACCTGTTCCGCGAGGAGGTCGTGGCGAGCGGGGTGATCCCGCAGGTCGCGGCGTTGATGGGCCCGTGCGCCGCCGGAACGGCGTACATCCCCGGGCTCGCCGACTTCGTGCCGATGGTCAAGGGTCGGGGCTCGATGGCGCTCGCCGGCCCGCACCTCGTGCGCGCCGCGGTCGGCGAGGACGTCACGCAGGAGGAGTTGGGCGGCTCGCGCGTGCACTGTCGCAAGTCCGGCGTCGGCGATCTCGAGGTCGCGGACGACGAGGAGTGCATCGCGCGCATCAAGCAGTACCTGTCCTTCTTCCCGTCGCACTGCGAGGCGCTCCCGCCGCGGCGGGAACCGATCGACCCCGCCGAGCGTATGGACGACGAGCTTCTCGATGTCCTGCCCGAGTCCAACCGCAAGCCCTACGACATGTACGACGTCATCCGCCGGATCGTCGACGACGGCGACTGGCTCGACCTCAAGCCCCAGTTCGCGAAGACGATCATCACCTGCCTCGCGCGGATGGGCGGCCGGCCGGTCGGCATCGTCGCCAATCAGCCGCGACAGCTCGGCGGGATCCTCGACAACGACTCGGCCGACAAGGCGGCGCGGTTCGTCAACCTCTGCAACGCGTTCGCGATCCCGCTCGTGTTCCTGATGGACGTCCCGGGCTTCATGGTCGGCACCAAGGTCGAGGAGGCCGGGATCATCCGCCACGGCGCGAAGATGCTCTACGCGGTCGCCAACGCGACGGTGCCCAAGGTCACGGTCGTGCTGCGCAAGGCATACGGCGCGGGCTACTACGTGATGAACGGGCGGGCGTACGAGCCGGACCTGATCGTGGCCTGGCCGAGCGCGGAGATCTCGGTGATGGGCGCCGAGGGAGCGGTGGAGATCGTGTTCCGCAAGCAGGTTGAGGAGGCCGAGGACCCGGCGGCCAAGAAGGCCGAGCTGATCGAGGCCTACCGCCAGATCATCGATGTCTACATCGCCGCGCGGAACGACATGATCGACGACGTGATCGACCCGCGGGAGACGCGCCCGACGATCATCCGCGCGCTCGAGATGGCGGAAGGCAAGCGGATGGAGCGGCCGTGGAAGCGGCACGGCGTAGTGCCGGTCTGATCCTCGCGCTGGCCCTGCTCGCCGGCTGCGGGGGATCGTCGAAGAAGGCCGACGCGTCCGCCTGTGCGGTCGACCGCGGCGTGCTGCCGAAGTGGGCGCGCACCGGGTTCTCGGACCCCGAGCCGAAGATGCCGCACGTCGTCGGCGATTCGGGGGCGATCGCGGCGGTGATTTTCGGCGACCCGCTCGTCGCGCCGCCGGCGCCCGACCGCAGCAACAAGATCCTCTGGGTCGCGCGCACGACCCCGCCGCCGCCGGCGCAGCTGACGATCCACGCGACGCAGGGTGACCAGACGCTCACGCGCAAGGTCGACGTCGGCCCTTCGTACGTCGATCTTCCGCCGGGCTGCTGGAAGCTGTCGCTGAGCTGGACCGGCGGGCACAAGGACACGCTCGACCTCGCGTACGCCCAGCGATAACCGCGCGACCTCCTGTAGGCTCGCGCCCGGTCGTGGCCGGGTCGGACGCGCGTATGGTGCTGGCAGCACTGCCAGTGGGACTGCAGCTGTGGGAATCCGCCGGGGACGGCGGACTCGCGCTGGCCTGGACCAACGGCGACGACGACGCGTACCGCGGCGAGGATGCGGCCCGTGCCGCGCTCGCCGGCGAGACCGTCGACACCGTCGAGCCTTACCGCGACGGGTTCTGCCGCGTGCGTACGCAGTCGATGGGCGACGGTCGGGTGCTCGTCAGCTTCGAGGACGTCACCGAGCTGGCGGCGGCCGAGCGGCTCAGCTCCTCGATCGTCGCGTGCCTGGACCAGGCGCTGATCGTCGTCAACACGGACGGTCGGATCACCCGTTCGAACGACGCGGCCGCGGATCTGTGCGGCGTCAGCCTGGGTGAGCTGACCGGCTCGCGGCTGCGCGACCTGCCGATCAAGGTCTTCGGGCGCGACGGCCAGCCGCTCGACCCGACCGGCTCGCCGATCTTCCGCGCGCTGGCCGGCGACTCCGTGCGCAGCCTGCTACGGCTTTGCGCGGCGCGCGGAGATCAGGCAAAGTGGTAAGTGGGACTTCCCACTTACCATGAGCCTGGACGATCCGGTCATCATCACGTGCGCGATCTCGGGCGCGGTCGCGAACCGCGACCAGTGCGCCGCGATCCCGTACACGGCGGAGGAGTACGCCGCCGAGGCGCGCCGGATCGTCGACGAGGGCGGCTCGATGATCCACATCCACGCGCGCCGCCCCGACGGCACGCCGAGCCACGAGGTCGAGGACTTCCGCGCGATCACGGAGGCGATCAAGCGCGAGGCCGGCGACGTCGTCATCAACTACTCGACCGGCGCGATCGGCGTCCCGGTCGAGAAGCGGATCGCCTACCTGCGCGAGCTCAAACCCGACGTCGGCGCGCTGAACATGGGCTCGATGAACTACGCGAAGTACTCGCGCCGGCGCAAGGACTTCGTCTTCAAGGCCGTGTTCGAGAACTCGTTCGACACGATCATCGCCCTGCTGGAGGCGATGAACGAGGCGGGGGTCCGGCCCGAGCACGAGTGCTTCGACTCCGGCCATCTCGCCAACCTCGATCCGCTGCTCGACATGGGCGTGCTGAAGCCGCCGCTGCAGGTGTCGTGCGTGATGGGCGTGACCGGCGGCATCCGGCCGACTGCGCGCAACCTCGCCCACATGGCCGAGCAGGTCCCGCCGGTCCGCCACCAGTGGGGCGTGATCGGGATCTCGCGCGAGCAGTGGATGCTCGTGTCCGCGGCGCTGTCGCTCGGCGGCAACGTGCGCGTCGGCCTCGAGGACAACTTCTACCTGCCCGACGGCGAGATGGCCCGCTCGAACGGGGACCTCGTCGCCAAGGCGCGCCAGATGGCCGAGGACGCGGGGCGGCGCGTCGCGACCATCGCCGAGACGCGCGAGCTGCTCGGCCTCGGGGTGCCCAACGGGACATCGCTCCACACGGAATGGCCCGTTGGGCGGGCCCCCGGCGATGTCTAGCGCGCTGCGCGGGCTGCGTGTGCTCGACCTGTCGCGGCTGCTGCCGGGCGGCTTCTGCTCGCTGCTGCTCGCAGACTTCGGCGCCGACGTGATCAAGGTCGAGGACACCGGGATGGGCGACTACGTGCGCGCCGACCCGCCGGCCTTCCACGCGCTCAACCGCGGCAAGCGGGCGATCAGCATCGACCTCAAGAACCCGGCCGGGAAGCAAGCGTTCGTCCGGATGGCGCGTGACGCGGACGTCGTGCTCGAGTCGTTCCGGCCCGGCGTGATGGACCGGCTCGGTGTCGGCTACGAGCGGCTGCGCGAGGAGAACCCGCGGCTCGTCTACTGCGCGATCAGTGGCTACGGGCAGGCCGGGCCGTACGCGCAGCGTGCCGGCCACGACATGAACTACCTCGCGCTCGCCGGTCTCCTCGGCCTCACCGGCGAGCCTGACGGGGCGCCGGTCCAGGCGGCCGGCCAGATCGCCGACCTCGGCGGTGGCGCGCTGATGGCCGCGTTCGGGATCCTGGCCGCGCTGCGCGAGCGCGACGTGTCCGGTGAGGGCCAGTTCGTCGACATCTCGATGAAGGACGGCGCGCTGTCGTGGCTGGCGATGGACGCCGCCCGCGTGCTGGCCGGCGCTGCAGCCCCGGCGCGCGGCGGCGCCCCGCTCGCCGGCGGGCTGATCTGTTACCGCCCGTACCGCTGCGCCGACGGCTGGGTCACGCTCGGCGCGCTCGAGCCGAAGTTCTGGCAGGCGTGGTGCCATGGCGTCGGTCGCCCCGACCTCGCCGACCGCCAGTTCGACGCGATCGGCTCGGTGACCCACCACGCGGTCGAGCAGGAGTTCGCTGCGCGCACGCGCGAAGAGTGGCAGGCGTTCAACGACGAGCACGACTGCTGCGTCGAGCCGGTCCTCGCCCTTGACGAGGCGCTCGCGCGCGCCGGCGACATGGTCGTGGAGTCGGGCGCGGAGCGCTTGCTCGGCACGCCGGTGAGGCTCTCGCGCACCCCCGCCGACCCGACGCGTGGCGCCGGCCCGCCCCGCGGCGCCGACACCGATGCAGTGCTGACCGAGGCCGGCCTCTCCGACGACGAGATCGGCGCGCTGCGCGAGGCGGGCGCCGTGGCATGAGCGGCAAGCCCGGCCTGAAGATGAGCGAGCTCGCCGACGCGTCCGGCGTCTCGGCGGGCACGATCAAGCACTACCTGCGCGAGGGCCTGTTGCCGGAGCCGGTGCGGACGAGCCGGAACATGGCCTACTACCCGCCGGAGTTCGTCGACCGGATCCGCACGATCAAGCAGCTGCAGGAGGAGCGGTTCATGCCGCTGCGGCTGATCCGCGAGGTGCTCGAGCAGGCCGACCGCCCGCGCACGCCCCGCAAGGAGGTGCTCGAGCGCTACGGGCTTCCGGCCAACGTGCTCGACCGGCTGGCCGAGATCGGCGTGCTGGAGCCGACCCGCAGCGGCTACGACGCCGACGACCTGAAGATCATCGAGGCGATCGTCCACTTCCGTGCCGGCGGCTACGACGAGGCGCTCGGCTTCACCGTCTACGACACGCTGCGCTACCGCGACGCGCTGCAGCCGCTGGTCGAGGAGGAGGTCCGCGTCGTGCTCGAGCGGCTCGGCGGCGAGGACCCCGAGAAGGTGGTCGACATCATCCGCGCCGGGCGCGAGCCCCTGCGCGAGCTGATCGGCGCGATGCACTCCAAGCTCCTGCTGCAGGCGCTGGAGCGCGCGCAGTGACCGACGCCTTCTACGAGCCGCTCGGCGCCGGCCGCTTCGCCGCGACGCCGCACACCCGCGGCCCGTGGGACCCGGCGTTCCAGCACGCCGGCCCGCCGTCGGCGCTGCTCGGCCGCGAGCTCGAGCGCTGCGAGCCGCGCGCGGACTTCGTGATCGCACGGACGACGTTCGAGATCCTGCGGCCCGTCCCCGTCGCGGAGGTGCAGGTCGCGGCGCGCGTGGTGCGCCCCGGTCGGTCGGTCGAGCTGCTCGAGGGAGAGCTGACCGCGGACGGCGAGCCGGTGGTGATCACGCGCGCGTGGCGCGTGAAGCGCAGTCCCGCCCCGACGGTCGAGCTCGAGGCGCGCCACCTGCCCCGCCCGGACGAGGCGACGCCGCCGCCCGCCGAGCTCGACGGCTTCGGCTACGGCCGCGCGGTCGAGCTGCGGTTCGCGGCCGGCGGCTGGTGGCAGCGCCGCCCGGCGACCGTCTGGACGCGGCTGCGCGTCCCTGTCGTGGCCGGCGAGGAGCCGACCGGCGTACAGCGCGTGCTTGCGGTCGCCGACTCCGGCAACGGTGTCTCGGCGGTGCTCTCGCTCAGCGAGTGGCTGTTCATCAACACCGAGCTCAGCGTGCACTTCCGGCGCGAGCCGCGCGGAGAGTGGATCTGCCTCGACGCCGAGACGACGATCGCCGAGGGCGGCCCGGGCCTCGCCCGCTCGACGCTCAGCGACGACGACGGCGTCGTCGCGCTGGGGGCGCAGTCGCTGCTCGTCGTTCCCCGATAGCGACCGATGAGTCTTCGGGACTCGCGTCGTTACAGGTGCAATGACGACGCAGGAGGACACCATGAGCAAGATCACCACCGGCGCGAGCATGTCGCTTGACGGCTACATCGGCGGCCCGAACGAGTCCGGCTTCGACAAGCTGTTCCAGTGGTACGGGAACGGCGATGTCACGCGTCAGACCACGCACGCCGACATGACGTGGCAGATGACGCAGGCGAGCATCGACCACCTCGACAGCTACCTCGGGAACGTCGGCGCGTTCGTCGTCGGCCGGCATCTCTTCGACATCACGAGCGGCTGGGGCGGGATTCACCCGCTCGACAGGCCGATCGTCGTCCTCTCGCACAGCGACCGCGCGCCCGAGGGCTGGACCGGCGACGAGCCGTTCACGTTCGTGAGCGAGGGCGTCGAGGCGGCGATCGCAAAGGCCAAGGAGATCGCCGGCGGCAAGGACGTCGGGCTCAACGGCGGCACGATCGCCAGCCAGGCGCTCAACGCCGGCCTGCTCGACGAGGTGTGGGTCGATCTCGTGCCGGTGCTGCTGGGCGGCGGCACTCCGTTCTTCGACGGGCTGACCGGCGGCCCGGTCGACCTCGAGGGGCCCGTCTCGATCACCGAGGGCAAGGCCGTCACCCACCTGCGCTACCGCGTCCGCCGTTAGGCGTGGCGGCGGACCCACTCGTGCATCGCCACCGCCGACGCGGCGGCGGCGTTGATCGAGCGGGTCGAGCCGAACTGACGGATCGCCAGCACGGCGACGGACAGCGCCCGGGCCTGGACTGAGAGGCCCGGGCCTTCCTGGCCGAACAGCAGCGCGCAGCGCTCCGGGAGCGGATACGCGTCGATCGGCCGCGCTCCCGGCAGGTTGTCGATGCCGAACAGCGGCAGGTCCTGCTCACGAGCCCATCCGGCGAACGCCTCGAGCGTGCCGTGGTGGCGGACGTGCTGGTAGCGGTCGGTCACCATCGCGCCCCGGCGGTTCCAGCGGCGGCGGCCGACGATGTGGACCTCGGCGGCCAGGAAGGCGTTCGCGTTGCGCACGACGGTCCCGATGTTGAGGTCGTGCTCCCAGTTCTCGACCGCGACGTGGAACGGGTGCCGGCGGGTGTCGAGGTCGGCGACGATCGCGTCGCGGCGCCAGTAGCGGTAGCGGTCGACGACGTTGCGGCGGTCGCCCTCTGCAAGCAGGGCCGGGTCCAGGCGCGGATCGTCGGGCCACGGCTCTGGGTGGGGCCCGACGCCGACCTCGCGCGGCTCGTCGCTCACGGCCGCGGCGGCCCTCCGATTCCCGGCTCACCGGGCCACACCAGCAGGATCGGGCAGCGCGCGTGGTCGACGACGAAGCGGGTGGCGTGCCCGATCGAGTGCGGTCCCGGCCGCAGGTTGGTGCGGCTGAGGATCAGCAGGTCGAAGTCGTCGGCGGCGTCGACGACCGCGTGCTCGGGCTTGCCCGGAGGCGACAGCGCAGCGGCTTCGCGGCCGAGGCGCTTGCGCGCGGCGTCGAGCAGCTCGTCGTCGGCGGCGACCGGGGCGTGGGGCGGGCGGTGCCGGCCCAGCAGGCCACCGGGGGCCGGCGGGCCAACGTCGCTCACCTGCAGCAACGTGACGTCGTCATAGGCGCGCGCGGCGTCGATGCACGCCTCCCAGCCGGTGGGCGTCACCCACACGAGCACCCGCGTCATCCGATCACCTGCAGGCCCAGCCACAGCCCGACCGTACCGAGGACGAGCGCCGGAGGCACCGTCACCGCCCCGAGCTTGAGGAACTCGACGAGCGAAGGCTCGGAGTCGCGGGCGCGCAGCACGCGCCGCCACAGCAGCGTCGCGAGCGAGCCGGTGGGTGTGAGGTTCGGCCCGGCGTTGACGCCGATCAGCACCGCGAGCACGGTCGCCGTGCCGCCCGCGGCGGCCGCCGGGAGCAGGAGCAGCACCGCCGGCACGTTGTTGAGCAGGTTCGCCAGGACGGCTGCGACGAGCGTGACGCCGATCAGCGCCAGCAGGTCGTCACCGGTCGGGAGCACGTCGGCGGCGAGGTCCCCGACCCCGTGCGCCCCGACTGCGCGCACGATGATCGCCAGGCCGAGCACGAACACGAGCAGCGGGACGTCGACCGCTCGCAGCACGTCGAGCGGCTTCACGCGCTCGACCACGAGCATCACCGCGGCGCCGGCCACTGCCGGCCACGCGGGGTCGATGCCGCTCGCGAAGCCGATGAACGTCGCGGCGAGCACGATCAGCGGCGCGCGGGGCAGCCGCGGCGCGCTGCCCGGGGTCCGTCCGGCCGGCGCCTCGAGCTCGCCCGCGAACCAGCGCCGCAGCCCGACCCACTCGACGCCGAGCAGCGCCGCCCACGGCAGCACCATCAGCGCGGCGAAGTGCGTGAACGAGACGTCGGCGGCGCGGAACGCCAGCAGGTTCGTGAGGTTGGAGACCGGCAGGAGCACCGAAGCGCTGTTGGCGAGGTGCGTGCACGCGTACAGGGAGGGGCGGGCGTCCAGCCGCGCGCGCCGGGCGGCGGCGAATGCCGCCGGCGTGAGCAGCACGACCGTCGCGTCGAGGCCGAGCACGGCGGTCACCGCGGCGGCGGCCGCGAACACGAGCGCGAGGAGCCGCTGCGGCGAGCCGCCGGCGCCGACCGCGATCCGCGCCGCCAGCGCATCGAACAGACCGGCCCGCTCGCAGCCGTCGCCGAGCACGAGCAGCCCGCCCAGCAGCGCCAGCGTCGGGCCGATCGCCTGCGCCTCGTCGGTCGCGTCGTCCCAGCCGATCACGCCGGTGGCGACCAGCAGTGCGGCGCCGGCCATCGCGACCAGCCAGTCGGGCGCACGGCGCGGCCGGACCACCGCGGCGCCGAGGGCGGCGGCGAGCGCGGCAAGTGCCAGCAGCGTGGCTACCAGGTCACCTCGTGCCGTTCCATCACACCCCAGCCCTCGCGCAGCTCCGGGCCGCCGCCGGGCAGTGCGCCCGCGAACGTGCCGAACGGCTGCTCGTAGTCGGAACGGACGACGATGAAGTTCTCGCGGCGGGCGCGCGTCGCCTCCGTGGTGAACCGCAGGCCCCGCGACCGACGAGAGGTCGGGCGCGAACGTGACCGGCGGCACCTCATGCGGGACGCCGTCGACCCACACCGCGCGCTCGGAGCCGGTCGGCGCGTCATGGATCCCGTCGACGAGGTTCCAGGCGACCTCTTCACCGGTGACGGCCGTGCCGACGCCTGCCGACCATCGCCAGGCCGTGTGGCGCGCGTGATACCCGGCGGACTCGTCGATGATCGCGCGTGCGTCGACGGGGCGGCCGCCGCAGACGCCGCGCGCTGTGACGATGCGCTTACGCGTCCAGATCGGCCGGCCTTCGTGCGGTGAGATCGCGTCGACGGGAGCGCCGCAGGACAGTTCGAGCTCGAACACGCCACGCACCGCGACCCGCTGCGCCGACACGCTCACGCCGCGGCGACCCTCGATCAGCCGCGTGCGGTCCCACACCGCCCACCAGGAGAACGGGATCACGCCGATTCGACCCCGCGCGGCGCACAGCATCACGTCAGGCCCATAGGCGCCCACGTACATCCATCGCTTCAGCGGCCTGCCGTCGCGGAGCAGCGGCAGTTGTTCGGGCGGATTCGGCCGCACGCGCGGTATGCTGCCGCACCGAGGTTGACTGACGAGTCAATCTCATGGAAGGAGAGAGACTCGTGCGCGCCGCCGCTGTCCAGTTGACCGCCACTGCCGATCGTGAGCGCAACCTCGCGACCGCTGATCGCCTGACCCGTGCCGCCGCCGCATCCGGCGCGGAGCTCGTCGTGCTCCCCGAGAAGTGGGCCTTGCTGGGCACGCCCGGGGAGACCGCCGCCGGCGCCGAGCCGTTCGACGGACCCGCGCTCAGCTGGGCGCGCGCGATCGCCCGCGAGCTGGGGATCGACCTGCTCGCCGGCTCGATCGCCGAGCGCGTTCCCGACCGCGAGCGCGGCTCGAACACGTCGGTGCACATCGCGCCCGACGGCGAGGTGCGGGCGATCTACCGCAAGATCCACATGTTCGACGTCGAGGTCGCGGGGCGCGTGTACCGGGAGTCCGAGAACGAGGCGCCCGGCGACGAGATCGTGCTGTCGGAGACCGCCGGCGGTGTCGAGCTGGGTCTGACGATCTGTTACGACCTGCGCTTCCCGGAGCTGTACCGGATCCTCGCAGTGCGCGGCGCGCGCGTGATCACGGTGCCGGCCGCGTTCACGCTCGCCACGACGCGCGACCACTGGGAGCCGCTCCTGCGCGCCCGCGCGATCGAGAACCAGGCGTTCATGATCGCCGCCAACCAGGTCGGCCGCCACGCTGAGGGCTTCCGGTCCGGTGGGCGCTCGATGATCGTCGACCCGTGGGGCGTCGTGCTCGCGCAGGCGCCGGACGGCGAGACGTTCATCACCGCCGAGCTCGACCTTGACCGTCAGGCGGAGATCCGCCGGGCGCTGCCCTCGCTCGCCAACCGCCGGCCGCATGCGTACGCATGGCCGCAGGAGGTACACGCCTGATGGCCACCGCCCGCTCTGCGGTCGACAAGCGGCGCATGATCCTCGACGCCGCGGTCCGGGTGTTCGCGCGCCAGGGTTTCCACACGTGCCGGGTTTCTGACATCGCCGACGAGGCGGGCGTCGCCTACGGGCTCGTCTACCACTACTTCCAGTCCAAGGACGAGGTGCTCGACACGCTGTTCCTCGAGCGCTGGAACGTCATGCTCGAGGCGATCGGCGAGATCGACTCCCAGCAGATCCCGGCGCGCGACAAGCTGTACGGGATCGCCTCGTTCATCATCGAGTCCTACCGCCACGATCCCGAGCTGATGAAAGTGATCATCGTCGAGGTCACGCGCGCCGCGAACTCCTTCGGCGCTGTCCATCTCGCCAAGATCGCCGAGGCCTACGGCCAGATCTCGGGGATCGTCCAGCAGGCCCAGCAGAGCGGCGAGTTCCGCGACACCGTGAGCGCCGAGTTCGCGGCGATGGCCTTCTACGGCGCGATCGAGCAGGTCCTGACGGGCTGGATCTTCGGCACCCTCGACGAGGGCGACGCAGCCTACGAGCGCGCCAAGGACTACGTCGTCGGAACGATCTGCGACGGCCTTCAGGCTTAGACTGCGGCGCATGACCGACAATGAGATGGTCAAGCGCCTGCTGTGGGCCGGGCTGCTCGCGGGGATCGGGGCGCTTGCCTCGGTTGTGACCTCGCGGCTGGCCGCACTGATTTGGCGCCGGGTCTTCGGGGAAGATCCTCCGGAATGAGCGAGGAAGACACCCAGGCGATGGCGGACAGCGAGGTGCGCGGCGCCGAGCTGCGCGAGAACCTCGCGCTGACCGACGCGCGGCGGGCGGAGGAGGAAGTCGCCCGTGCGCACGCCGAGGCCGAAGCTGCGGCCAAGGCCGAGGAGAAGCTCTCCCGCAAGGAGAAGCGTCTGCGCGAGAAGGCCGACCGAGTCCACGCCGAGGCCGACCGGATGCGGGCTGCCGTCGACGCCGAGGCCGCGGCGGCGCCGCCGGTGATCGAACCCCCGGTGTTCGAGCCGCCCGCCGGCCCGGCACAGCGACCCGAGGTGCTGATCGGCGGCGCCTTCGTCGGCGCGTTCCTCGCGGCGCGCATCCTCAAGCGGATCTTCGACTAGCCATGGCGACGAACAACACCGACACCTCAGAGCTCGGCCAGGCGATCCAGGAGATCACCGAGACGGCCACGCTCCTCATCCGTGAGGAGATCGAGCTCGCCAAGACCGAGGTCTTCGAGAAGGGCACGAAGCTGCTCACCGGCGCCGTCGTCGCGATCGTCGCCGGCATCTTCGCCGTCCTCGGCCTCATCTATTTCCTGACCTCGATGGCTTGGCTCATCTGGGAGCTCCTCGAGGGCGGCGACGTGAACAGTCCGTGGGTCGGCTTCCTGATCGTCGCGGTGCTCCTGTGGATCCTCGGCGCCCTCGCCGCGTTCATCGCCGCGCGCTTCGTGAAGCGCGGCGTGCCCCCGACGCCGCAGATGGCGATCGAGGAGGGCAAGCTGATCAAGGAGACCGTGACCAGCGCCCATCCGGCGACGCCGCAGGGCCCGCACGAGGGAGCGCGTACCTGATGGCCCAGACCCGGACGCCGGCGGAGATCCGCCAGTCGATCGAGGCCAACCGCGCGCAGCTCGGCGTGGCCGTCGAGCGCCTGCGCGGCGAGGTGGTGAAGGCCACCGACTGGCGCAGCCAGTTCCAGCGCCACAAGAAGGAAGTCCTGATCGGCGCGGCGGTCGCGGGCTTCGTGGTCGGCGGCGGTGTGGCCGCGATGACCGGTCTGCTCACGGGCCGGCGCAAGTCGCGCGAGTACGACTGGTAGCTCGCTAGCGCTTCTGCTTGGCGTCGGGCGAAGCGTCCCAGAAGTCGTCGATCTTGGTTGCGTCGCCGTGGTCGATCTGGATCGAGATCGCCCACATGTCGACCGGCTCGTCGCCCTCGTTGCGATGTGAGCGCGGCGTGCGGTTGGCGACCCGCACGGCGGCCGGCGCGCTCACCTTGTGGATCTCGTCGCCGAACCGCATCGTCAGCGTCCCCCGCGTGACCAGGTACAGCTCCTCGATCTCGTCGTGGAAGTGCCCGGTGCCCTGCTCGAAGTCCGAGTGCGGCGGGACCCGGATCAGCGTCGCCGCCAGCTGCTCGGCGCCGAGCGACTCCGTCAGGCGGCGGAACTCGCCGGGGACGTCGGTGTCTTCGTAGTAGTCGCGCGCGTCGTCAGGATCGACAATCGCGTAGTCGATGGTCATGCCGCATGATGTACACATGCGCCGGCTCACAGCGATCTCCGCCTCGCTCGCGGCGCTGCTCACCGCCGCTCCGGCGCACGCCGATCCGGTCACGCACGGGACGATCGTCGTCGGTCGCGGCGCGGCCGGCGCGCGGCTCGACATGACGCGCACGCAGGTCATCGCCAAGCTCGGCGCCCCCGAGGACGAGAACGGCAACGGGGTGCTGTTCTACGAGCCCGACAGCGCGAACCGGATCTTCGACGTCTACCGCAACCTCGACCCGCCGAAGCACGTGCGGATGTTCATCATCGCCGGGTTCCGCGGCCAGTCGTTCAAACTCGCCGACGGCAACGCGATCTTCGCCCGCCGCTCGATTGCGCGCCTCTTCAGGCACTACGGCACGCGCGTCCGTCGCGCCCACGACAACACCGGCGACCGCTGGTACTTCATCAAGAGCCGCTACCACCACCGGCCGGTCGAAACACAGTTCCACGTGGACCGCTTCTCGCGCAAGAAGGCCCACGTGCTCGATGTCTTCATCCTCTTCACGGACAAGGGCCCTTGAGCGTGTACATGCCAGATCTCGTCGACGGCAACGCGTTGAGCCGCGCGCACCTGACCCGCGGCGAATCGCCGTGGGATGCAATGTGCTGCTTTTCGGCGCGCGAGTCGAGCCCGACTGTGTCGCGCACCGCTGAGAAATCTTCACCCGTGACGGGTGATGTGGTCTCATCTCGGCCCGGGTACCGTGATTCGAGAGTGTGGTCCACCAAGCTTGAGAAGCTGCGCCAGCGCTGCGCCGCGGTTGACCGGCTCGTCGATAGACAGGCCGCCGCGCATCGTCGGGCTGCCGCCGAGCGGCTCGCCCACCCCGACAGCGTCACGGCGCTTCGCGCGTTCGAGGCGGCGGAGGAGAGGTACTGCCTCATGAAGCTGAGCCAGCAAAAGGCACGGCGGGCGCTCCAGCGCGCCGAGCGCCGCCACGCGTTGGCGGCCCACCTCTTCAGCCGGCGCGGTACGGGCCGCTCGATCCAGTGAGCGAGCCCATCGGACCGCTCCAACTCGTCCTCATCGGGTTCGAGACGACCGACCGTTTCCGGGGCGACATCGCGCGCGAGATCGCCGACCTGCGCGGCCGCGGGATGATCCGCGTGCTCGACGCCCGGCTGTTCGTCCGTGGGGAGGAGGGCGTGCTCACGGAGGTCGACCTCAACCCCCTGCTGGCGGACCCGCCTCCCGGCAACCCGGTCGCCCACCTGCTCGGCCTCAGCGGCGGGAACGGCAACGGTCACCACTCGATCGGCGAGCCGCTGGCCGGGACGGTCGGCTTCGCGCTCGAGGACCTGCGCCGGCTCACCGATGAGATCGGGCCCGGCGACCACGCCGCGGTCGTCCTCGTCGAGCACCTGTGGGCGCACCGGCTGCGCGAGGCCGTCCATGACGCGGGCGGCAGGTTGCTCGCGCAGGGGTTCCTCACGCCCGAGGTGGTGATGATCGTCGGGGCGGAGCTGCACGCCCGCGCCGAGGCGGAGGCCGCCATCGAGCTCGCGGAGGCCGCGCGCGGGGCCGCGCTCGTCGAGGCGCTGACCAGCCTCTCGACGCGCGCCGGCACGTCGGTCGCCGAGCGCACGCAGGCCGCGGCGCACGTCGTCCGCGTACTCGTGGAACGAGGCTTCCTGCACGAACCCGAGACCGCAAAGGCAATCGACGCGCTGGCCACCGAGGGGCTGCTGGAGAGCGCGCTCGTCGAGGCCGCCGTGGCCGAGGCCGAGGACATGCTCGGCGAGTAGCGACCGGCAGGCGATCCACCGCACGCGGCGAACCACGGGTGCGGATGGCTGCCGCCGTTCCGCCCCGCCCACCCGACTTCATGACCGTACGCGCCGTCCTGCGTACGGTGCTCGTCGTCGTGGCCGTGGTGCTGACGCTGGTGCTGATCTACATCCTGCGCAAGCCGCTGACGTGGATCTTCATCGCCGGCTTCATCGCGATCGCGCTGTCGGGCCCGATCGCGTTCCTCGAGCGGTGGATGAAGCGCGGGCTGGCGATCGCGATCGTCTACTTCGCGCTGATCCTCACGCCGTTCGCGCTCATCGGTCTGCTCGTGCCGCCGGTCGTGACGCAGGCCAACAACCTCGTGAACAACCTGCCGGAGTACGCGCAGGAGTTCACCGACTTCGTCAACAACAACGATCAGCTGCGCAAGTTGCAGCAGGACTACGACCTCACCGGCAAGCTGGAGGAGCAGGCGCAGAAGCTGCCCCAGCGACTCGGCGACGCGGCCGGCGTGCTCAGCGACATCGGCCTCGGCATCGTCAACTCGGTGTTCGCCGCGGTCACGATCCTCGTGCTGTCGCTCTTCATGGTGGGAAGCGGGAGGCGGTTCCTCGAGGCCTGGGCGCGCTCGCAGGGCCCGGACCGCGAGGCGTGGATGCACAACCTGTTCGGCCGCATCGGCAACGCGATCGGCAACTACGTGGCCGGCGCGCTCGTGCAGGCCACGATCGCGGGCGTGACGAGCTGGATCATGCTGCTGGTCCTTGGTGTGCCCTACGCGCTGCCGCTCGCCGTGATCGTGTTCTTGCTCGACCTCGTGCCGCTCGTCGGTGCGACGCTCGGCGCGATCCTGGTCGGCATCGTCACGGTGTTCTCCGACTTCCCGCTCGACACGATCATCTGGACGATCTACGCGATCGTCTACCAGCAGGTCGAGAACAACGTCATCCAGCCGCGCATCCAGTCCCGCGCGGTGCAGCTCGAACCATTGATCGTGCTCGTCTCGGTGCTGTTCGGCTCGACGTTGTTCGGCGTGCTCGGCGCCGTGCTCGCGATCCCGGTCGCGGCCGCGATCCAGATCACGATCCGCGAGTACGTGACGCTGCGGCGGCTGTCGATCGTGCCCGGAGCGACGGTGGCGCCGCCGCCTAAACCGGGCCCAGAACCGAGCTCGGCAGGCCCGTGACGCCGAACAGGCCCGGGCCGACGTGCGCGCCGATCACCGGGCCGATCTCGGACACGAACTCCGGCTCGCGGCCGTAGATCTCTCGGCCGCGCTCGGTCAGCTTCGCGGCCACCTCGTGCGCCTGGATGTGCTGGATGAAGAACACGTCGGCGCCCGAGTCGCGGCAGTCCTGCAGGTGACCGACGAGCCGCTCGAGCGCGCGGCCGGCTGTGCGCACGCGCTCGATCGGCAGGATCTCGCGCTCGATCGTGAGGATCGGCTTGATCTTCAGCGCCGAGCCCACGTACGCCTGTGCGGCGCCGATGCGGCCGCCCCGGCGCAGGTACTCGAGCGTGTCGACGGCGAAGATGATCTTCATGCGCTCGCGCAGGGCGCGCGCCACGTCGGCCGCGCCCGTCAGGTCGGCACCGTTGCGCACCGCATTGGTCGCCGCGATCGCCATCAGCCCGTGGCCGGCGGCTCCGGTGTCGGAGTCGAGCACGAGGATCCTCTCGGGCGCGATGCCGCGCTCGATCAGCGCGTCGCGCGCCTGCTCGGCTGCGCCCACTGTGCCGGAGATGCCCCCGGAGAGATGGATCGAGAGGACGTCGTCGCCGGCCTCGAGCAGCGGCTCGTAGACTGTCAGGAAGTCGCCGACCGACGGCTGCGACGTGCTCGGCAGCGTCGCCGCCGTGCGCATGTGGTCGTAGAAGGCGTCGTAGTCGGCGAGATCGCTCTCGCGGTCGGTCCGCCCGTCCCAGTTCACGTACAGCGAGACGAGGTGGATCCCGTGCCGCTGGACGACCTCCTGCGGGATGTAGTGGGTCGTGTCGGTCACGACCGCGACGCCTGCCATGGCGAGCAGCCTATCCTCGCGCCGTGGCTCGAGTGCTCGTCACCGGGGCGACCGGGTTCATCGGGTCGCATCTCGTCCCTGGGCTGCTCGCGCGCGGCGACGACGTGCGCGTGGCCGTCCGCGCGTCCTCGAAGCTCGGTCCGCTCGAAGGGCTCGACGTCGAGCGCGTCAACGCCGACATCACCGATCCGAAGGCGATGCGACGGGCCGCGCGCAACATGGAGCGGGCGTTCCACGTCGCCGGCACGACGAACCTGCGCAAGGCCGAGGCGGACGTTCTGCGCACCAACGCCGAGGGCACGCGGACGGTGCTCGACGCCTGCCTGGCCGCCAAGGTCGAGCGCGTCGTCCACGTGTCGTCGGTCGCGGCGATCGGGCCGGCGCGGCCGGGCGGAGCGCTCGACGAGCGCCACGTGTACGTCGGCCCGCTCGGCATCCCGTACGCGGACGCCAAGCACGCCGCCGAGGTCGAGGCGCTGCGCGTCGCCGCCCGCGGGCTCGATGTCGTCATCGCCTGCCCCGGGCACGTGCTCGGACGCGGCGACGAGCGCCGTTCCTCGACCGAGGTCGTCCGTCGCTTCCTGCTCCGCCGCATCCCCGCCTACGTCGACGGCGCGATCTGCATCGTCGACGTCGAGGACGTCGCGGCTGGTCTGATCCTGTGCGAGGAGCGGGGAGCCGGAGGCGAGCGCTACATCCTCGGTACCCGTAACTACACGTGGAAGCGGCTGTTCGGCGAGCTCGAGCGCTTCTCGGGCGTCGAGGGCCCGGCCGTCCGGCTGCCGCTGCGCGCGGCGCTCGCGCTCGCCGAGACCGCCACGCGCGCCCCCGGCCCGACGCCGATCACGCCGTCCGAGGTGCGCGCCGCCGCGCACTGGTGGACCTACCGGTCAGCCAAGGCGCGGCGCGAGCTCGGCTGGACGACGCGTCCTCACGAGGACACGGTCGAGTCGACGGTGCGCTTCCACGAGGAGCGGCTCGGCGATCGGATCGCGCGCAACGGCCGCCGCCAGCCGCTGAGCTGGCGGATGGTCGGCCGCGCCACGAGGTTGCTGCCGTGACCGCGATCCTCTACCGCTGCAGGACGCCGACGAACCACCTGTGCGCATGCGGGCGCGTCGCCCGCGAGCTGCGCAAGCGCGGGATCGAGGTGGAGGAGCGGCGCGTGCCGTGGCGCAAGGCGGACCGCGACGAGGTCGACGAGCTGACCGGGCAGGATCGCGTCCCGCTGCTCGTCCTCGGGCGCGACGCGATCTGCGATTCGCACCGGATCATCGAGCACCTCCGCTGGCGCGCAGAGCGATAGCGGCAGTGCGCCAGAATTGTCGCTTGCGGGCGGCCGCGTCGTCGGTAGGGTGAATGCGGCGCGGAGGGCGCTGCGACGACCACACGGAGGGCATGACACATGCAATACCTGCTCACCATCTACACCGACGAGTCCGGCTTCGGCAACGTCACTCCCGAGCAGTCGCAGCAGATCATGGCCGCGTACGGCGCCTTCACCGAAGAGGCCAAGGCGGCCGGCGTGATGCTCGGCGGCGAGGGCCTGCAGCCCACCAGCACAGCGACGACCGTGCGCGTGCGCGACGGCGAGACGCTGACCACCGACGGCCCGTTCGCCGAGACCCGCGAGCAGCTCGCCGGCTTCTACCTGTTCGACTGCAAGGACCTCGACGAGGCGATCGGCTGGGCGGCGAAGATCCCGGGCGCAGGGTTCGGCTCGATCGAGGTGCGCCCGATCATGGACTACGAGGCGATGGGCCGCGAAGAGGCCCGTAGCCAGGGCGTGGCCTGAGCGCTCCCGGCGTAATCATCGACCGCCTGTTCCGGCGTGAGTCCGGACAGGCGGTCGCCGCGCTGGCGCGCGCGTTCGGCGACCTCGACCGCGCCGAAGAGGCGGTCCAGGATGCCTTCGTCGTGGCCCTCGAGCGCTGGCCGCGTGACGGCGTGCCGCCGAACCCGGCGGCGTGGATCGCGCTGACCGCGCGGCGCCGCGCGATCGACCGGCTGCGGCGCGACAAGCGCGACAGCGCGCTCGCCGACCCCGCCCTCTCGCGACTCGAGGCGCTCGGTGGCGAAGACTCGATGAGCACGATCCCCGACGAGCGGCTCGAACTGATCTTCGCCTGCTGCCACCCGGCGCTCGCGCCCGAGTCGCGGGTCGCGCTCACGCTGCGGGCGCTCGGCGGCGTCTCCACGCGCGAGGTGGCGCGCGCCTTCCTCGTGTCCGAGGACGCAATGGCGCAGCGGCTCCAGCGCGCCAAGCGCAAGCTGCGCGACGCCGGTATCCGCTTCGAGCTCCCGCGGCCGCAGGACCTTCCCGCCCGTCGCGCGTCGGTGCTGGCGACGCTGTACCTGATGTTCAACGAGGGCTACGCGGCAACGGCGGGCGACGCGCTGATCCGCCGCGAGCTGTGCGCCGAGGCGATCCGGCTCGCCCGCGTGCTGTGCACGCTGATGCCCGACGAGCCGGAGGCGCTCGCGCTGCTCGCGCTCATGCGCCTGCACGACTCGCGCCGCGACGCCCGCGTCGACGACGACGGCCGGCTCGTCCTGCTCGAGGACCAGGACCGCGCGCGCTGGGACCGCGAGGCGATCGCCGAGGGCGCCGGGCTGGTCGAGCGGGCGCTCGCGCTCGGCGGCGACGGTCCGTACGTCCTGCAGGCGTTCATCGCGGTCGAGCACGTGCGCGAGGGCGGCCCGGAGTGGCTGGGCGTGGCCGGCGCCTACGACCGGCTGCTCGCCATCCAGGGCGGCCCGGTGATCGCGCTCAACCGCGCCGTCGCGGTGGCGATGGCGCACGGGCCGGAGCGGGGGCTCTTGCTGGTCGACGAGCTGGCGCCGGAGCTCGACGGCTACCACCTCTTCCACTCCGCGCGAGCCGACCTGTTGCGCCGCCTCGACCGCCGCGCTGAAGCGGCGGCCGCCTACGAGCGCGCGCTCGCCGTCGCCGAGAACCCGGTCGAGCGCGAGTTCCTCGAGCGGCGCCTCGCCGAGGTCAGCCCGTAGCGACGCGCCGGTCCCGACGGGGGCTGTCAGGCGTCCATCAACAGCAGCGCGTCTTCGTGCCCGTGCATGCGCTCGCGCAGCTTCTTGCGCACACTGGAGTGGATCTGCGACACACGCGACTCGGTCACGCCGATCACGTGGCCGACCTCCTGCAGCGTCAGGTGCTTGACGTACAACAGTACGCAGACCTCCTGCTCGCGCTCGGAGAGCGTGTCGAACGCCTCGCGGAACGCGCGCTTGGAGTCGCCGAGCATGGCCGCGTGCTCGGGCCGGGTGCGGTGGTCGTCGGAATGGAGCGTCTCGACGCGCTCGATGCCCTCATCGTCATCGCCCGCGTCGGCCGTCGCGGTGTTGAGCGAGCCGACGTCGGCGCGGATCAGGTCGGCGCGGTGGCTGTGCAGGTCGTCGACGCTCACGGCGAGCGCGTCGGCGAGCTCGTCGTCGCTCGGCTCGCGGCCGTGGATGGCGCGGAACGAGCGCGCGGCTGCGGTGATCTGCCGGTCGAACCGGCGCACCGAGCGCGGCGCCCAGTCCTGGCGGCGCAGCTCGTCGAGCACCGCGCCGTGAATGCGCGTCCACAGGAACTGCTCGAGTGTGGCGCCCTTGCTCGGGTCGTAGCGGTCGATCGACGTGATCAGCGCCTCGAGGCCGTGCGAGATGTAGTCGTCGGCCTCCTGGTGCGCGGGCACCTCGCGGATCTTCCGATACACGATGTACTTCACGAGCGGGGCGTACGTCATGATCAGGCGGTTGCGCAGCTGTTCGTCGCCGGTGGACCGGTAACGGCGCCACAGCGAGAGAGCCTCCGCCTGCGACACCCGGCGCGCAGCGGGTGTCGTCGGTGTTGCAAGGCCGGACATCCATATAGCCCGTTCCCGAACGGGGACGTCATTACACCTTTGACCGGTTAACCGGAAAGCGGTCTTGCGCCGAAATCAAGCGGGTTCCGGGACGACGACCCACTTGCGCGCAGGGCCGGCGTTGCCGGTGCCGAGGACGTGCGCGAGGTCGTCGAGCCCGATCGGGCCGGCGGCCAGGGCGCGCCAGTCCACGGCTCCCTCGGCGAGCAGCGCGAGCGCGCGATCGACCTCCTCGCGTGAATGGTGGAAGGCGCCGCGGAGGTCGAGCTCGTCGTAGTGGAGCGGACGGGTCGGGAGCGCGGCGTCGGTGCCGCGCTTGCAGCCGCCGACGAACACGACGCAGCCGCCGCGGGCGCAGGCATGCACCGCCTCGCGCCACGCGTCAGGGCGGCCGACGGCCTCGAAGACGACGTCGTGGTCGGCCAGCCGCTCGCGGGTCATCGCTCCCGCCGCCTCGGCCTGAGCGCGGCGCTCGGCGTGGCGGTCGGCGAGCGTGACCGTGCGGCCTTCGGCGACCAGCAGCGCGGCGAGCATCTGGCCCATCGGGCCGCCGCCGAGCACGCCGACGTCGGGCGCGACCGGGCGGGCCGGTGCGCGGGCGATCGCGTGGACGGCCGCGGCGAGCGGCTCGGCCATCGCGCCGGCCGCGGGCTCGAGCCCGTCCGGGACCGCGTGCAGGGCCTCCTCGGGCGCGGCCATCAGCTCGGCGAAGCCGCCCAGCAGCCAACGCGGGGCGCTGCAGATCTGCGGCCGGCCGGCCTGGCAGTGGCGGCAGGTGCCGCAGGCCACCGAGTCGCCGACCAGCACGCGCTCGCCGGTGTCCTCGCGCACGCCGGCCATCTCGTGGCCGAAGCGAGCGGGGTAGGTCGCGATCATCGGGTGCCCGCGCTGCCACATCTTCACGTCGGTCCCGCAGGTGGTCGCCGCCTCGATCCGCACCAGCACCTCGCCGGGCCCCGGCACGGGGTCGGGCACGTCGAGGACTCGCAGGTCCTCGTCGCCGAACAGCAGCGCGGCTCTCACGGCTCCACCACGGCCTTGTACACCTCGCCGTCGCGCTGGGCGGCGAGCGCGGCGCCCGTCTCCGCGAGCGGGAACCGCGCGGTGATCAACTCGGCCACGCGGGTCTGCCCGCCGCGCAGCAGCGCCAGGGACGCCCGCATGTCGGCCGGCCCGGCCGACCAGCTCGCGGTGACACGTAATTCGCGCGCGAACACCGCCCAGCCCTCGATCGCGAGCGGCGAGCCGGGCTCCGGCGGCGCGTACAGGCACAGCGAGCCGCCGGGGGCGAGCGCCTGGGCCGCGTCGGCGATCGCCTGCGGGTGCTCGGTGCACACGATCGCCACGTCGACCGGCTCGTTGCCGTGGGCGGTCGCGCCCCAGTCCTCCGCGGCCGCCAGCCTTTGCGGATCGGGCTCGCGCACCCACACGGCGTCGACGCCGCGGGCGTGCGCGGCAGCGATGTGCAGCATCCCGCTGCAGCCCGCGCCGACGACGAGCAGGCTGTCGCCGGGGCGGATCCCGGCGCGGTCCTGCGCACGGAGCGCGCAGCCGAGCGGCTCGGTCAGCGTGGCGACGGCGGCGTCGACCCCGTCGAGCGGGAGCAGCTCGCCGACCAGCTCCGGCGGGATGCGCGCGTACTCGGCGAAGCCGCCCGGATCGAGCCCTGTCGCGCGGAACTGCTCGCACAGCGTCTCGTGGCCGTGCCGGCAGCGGCGGCACTCGCCGCAGGGCGCGTGATGGTGGATCGCGACCCGGTCGCCGACCGTCACGCCGACCACCTCGGCACCCACCGCGACGACCTCGCCCACCGGCTCGTGCCCGAGCACCGACGGGAGCTTGCGCTCGACGTACCAGCCGACGTCCGACCCGCACGTCGCGCACGCGAGCACGCGGCAGACGACGTCGCCCGGGCCGCACACGGGATCCGGCCGCTGCTCGATCCGGGTGTCGTCGACCGCGACCGTGAATGCGACCTTCACGCCACCCTCGCCAGGGTGTCGGTGGTCACCGGCTGCGCGGTCCCGCGCTCGGTGACCAGCGCCCACACGAGCTCGGCGGGCGTGACGTCGAACGCCGGGTTGCGGCACGGGGTGCCCGCGACGGTCAGCAGCGCGCCGGCGGCGGCGCGTACCTCGTCGGCCTCGCGCTCCTCGATCTCGATCCCCGCGCCGGTCGGGAGCCGCAGGTCGATCGACGACGACGGGCCGGCGGCCAGGAACGGGACGCCGGCCGCCCGCGCGGCGAGCGCGAGCCCGTACGTCCCGACCTTGTTCGCCACGTCGCCGTTCGCGGCGACGCGATCGAAGCCCGTGATGACCGCGTGCGCCGCGCCGCCTCGCAGCAGGCCCGCGGCGGCGGCGTCGACGAGCAGCGAGTGCTCGATCCCGAGCCGGCGCAGCTCCCACACGGTCAGCCGCGCGCCCTGCAGCAGGGGCCGGGCCTCGCACGCGAGCACGTGCACCGGGCGCCGGTCCGCCAGCTCGGCGATCACGGCGAGCCCGGTGCCGCGGCCGGACGCCGCCAGCGCGCCGCTGTTGCAGTGCGTCATCAGCGTGACCGGCCCGGCGGGGAGGACGGCCTCGAGCGCGTCGGCGCCGTGGCGGGCGAGCGCGGCGCTGGCCGCCTCGTCCTCGCGGTGGATCGCCTCCGCGGCGGCGCGTGCGGCGGCGACGATGTCGTCCGGCGACGCCATGGCCGCCGCGAGGATGCGCTCCACCGCCCAGCCGAGGTTGCGCGCGGTCGGCCGGGCGCCCGCGAGCACGGCGGCGCCGCGCTCGAGCGCCGCTGTCGTCGGCGTCCGCGCGACCTCCATCGCGAGCCCGTAGCCGGCGGCGACGCCGATCAACGGAGCGCCCCGGACGGCGAGCCGCCGGATCGCCGCGGCGGTGTCGTCGGCCCCGCTGAGCGTCAGCACGACCTCCTCGCCGGGCAGGCGCGTCTGGTCGAGCACGCGCAGGCTGGTCCCGTCCCAGCTGAGGGGCGATGCGGTGTCCGTGAGCGCCATCGGGCACGATGCTAGTGGCGCGATCTCAAGTTCGGTCGCAGACCGCCAGCGAAATTGCGAATCGCGACACTTAGGGTGATGCCACCCGCATTGCAGGCCTCCGATCTGCGCAAGTCCTACGGCTCGACCCAGGCGCTCAAGGGCGTCAGCCTCGAGGTGGGCGAGGGCGAGCTCGTGGGGTTGCTGGGTCCCAACGGCGCGGGCAAGTCGACGCTGGTGAAGATCGCCTGCGGCCTCGTGACCGCGACCGCCGGCACCGCCCAGATCGCCGGCGCTCCGGCCGGTTCCCCCGAGGCCCACCGGGCGCTCGGCTATCTCGCCGAGCTGTTCCGCTTCCCCGATTGGCTGAGCGCCGACGAGCTGCTCGGCATGCACCAGCGACTGGCCGGCTCCGACGGCGGCGCCGCCGAGCGCGAGCGGCTGCTCGCCGCCGTCGGGCTGCCCGAGGCCGCGGACACCCGTGTCGGCGCGATGTCGAAGGGCATGCAGCAACGGCTCGGGATCGCGCAGGCGATGGTCGGCGGCCCGCGGCTGCTGCTGCTCGACGAGCCGACGAGCGCGCTCGATCCCGCCGGGCGGCGCACCGTGCGGCGGCTGCTCGAGGACCTGCGCCGCGAGGGCGTCGCGGTGCTGCTGAACTCGCACCTGCTGTCGGAGGTCGAGCTCGTGTGCGACCGCGTGGCGATCATCGCTCGCGGCGAGCTGCTCCGGGCGGGCACGCCGAGCGAGCTCAGCCGCGACGGCGGGGTGGAGGTCGAGACCGCCAACGGGAAGCGCCACTTCCCGGATGCCACGCGCGACGACGCGCCCGCGATCGTGCGCGACCTCGTGGCGGCGGGGGAGGACGTGTACGAGGTGCGGGTCCTGCGCTCCTCGCTCGAGGACTCCTATCTCGAGGCGGTCGGGGAGTCGTGAACGCGGCCCGGATCATCGCCGTGTTCTCGCTCCAGGAGTCCGTGCGGCGGCGCGTGTTCCTCGTCGTCGGGCTGCTCACGCTCGTGTTCCTCGTGCTCTACGGACTGGGCGCGTGGCAGCTGTTCGACAGCGTCGGGCAGTTCGACGAGCCGATCCGGGGTGTCGACGCGCGCACGGTCGCCGGGGCCACCGTGCAGGGGCTCGCGATGTTCGCGACGCTGTTCCTCGGCACCATCCTCGCGGTGTTCCTCACGCTCGGCGCGGTCCGCGGGGATGCCGAGCGGGGTCTGCTGCAACCGGTGCTCGTGCGGCCGGTGCGCCGGCGGACCGTCCTGCTCGGCCGCTTCATCGCCGCCTCCGGCGTGTGCATGGCGTACGTGATCGCCATCTTCTTCGCGACGGTCGTGCTGACGTGGGCGTTCAGCGACTGGTGGCCGGACCGGGTGGTCGTGCCCGCGATCCAGCTCGCGCTGGCCGTGGCGGTGATCGCCGCGCTGTCGCTCGCCGGCTCGGTCGTGCTCGCCTCGACGGCGAACGGCATCGCCGTGTTCATGCTCTTCGGCGCGGGGCTCACCGCCGGGCTGCTCGGGCAGATCAGCGAGGCGCTGGGCTCGCACACGCTCGACCGGGTCTCGAACATCGTGAGTTGGGCGCTGCCGTTCGAGGCGCTCTACCAGTCCGCACTGAGCCAGCTGACGACCGACACCGTCGGCTTCACGCGGCTGGCGATCGACCTCGGCCCGTTCGGCGGTGCTCAGTCCGCCGGCGCCGCGCTGTGGCCGTACACCGTGGCCTACCTCGCCGTCGTCGGCGCTCTCGCGGGCGCCGCGTTCGCTCGCCGAGACCTCTGAGGCGCGCGAATCTGCGCGCGCCCGCGCGGGTAGCCCTCCCGGCATGGACGGACTTCAGATCGGCCCAAGCGCCGGCACGTGACGATGATCGCGCTCGGCGGCGTGATCGGCGCCGGGCTGTTCGTCGGCTCGGGCGCAGTGATCAACCAGACCGGCCCCGCGGCGGTGCTCTCGTACCTGATCGCGGGCGTGCTCGTGGTGCTGGTGATGCGCATGCTGGGCGAGATGGCGGTGGCGAACCCGAGCACGGGCTCGTTCGCCGACTACGCCCGTCTGTCGCTCGGGAACTGGGCGGGATTCACGACCGGCTGGCTGTACTGGTGGTTCTGGGTGATCGTGCTCGCGGTCGAGGCGGTGGCGGGCGCCGAGATCATCCAGCGCTGGATCGACATCCCGATCTGGGCCTCCAGCCTCGTTCTGATGATGCTGCTGACGCTGACGAACCTGTGGTCGGTCAGGTCCTACGGCGAGTTCGAGTTCTGGTTCGCGTCGATCAAGGTCGCGGCGATCATCGCCTTCATCGTGATCGCGCTCGCGTTCGCGCTCGGGCTGACGGGCAGCGACGTCGGGTTCTCGCACTTGACCAGCGACGGCTTCGCGCCCGAGGGCATGGGGAAGGTGCTGACCGGGGTCGTGATCGTGATCTTCGCCTTCGTCGGAGCCGAGATCGCGACGATCGCGGCGGCCGAGTCGGACGAGCCCGAGCGGGCGGTCACGAAGGCGACGAACTCGGTGATCGGGCGCGTCCTCGTCTTCTACGTCCTGTCCGTGTTCCTGATCGTCTCGATCCTGCCGTGGGACAGCACGAAGCTCGGCGAGTCCCCGTTCGTCGCGGCGCTGGACGAGATCGGCATCCCCGGCGCCGCCGACGTCATGAACGCGGTCGTGCTCACGGCCGTGCTGTCGTGCCTGAACTCCGGGATCTACGTCGCCTCGCGGATGATGTTCGCGCTCGCCAAGCGCGGCGACGCGCCGCAGTGGACGGTGAAGATCAACCAGCGCGGCGTGCCGGCGCGAGCGATCCTGCTCGCCACCTCGGTCGGGTACATCTCGGTGATCTTCGCCGCGCTGTGGCCGGAGACGATCTTCCTGTGGCTGGTGAACTCGTCCGGCGCGGTGGCCCTGTTCGTGTACCTGCTGATCGCGGTGGTGATCGGGTCGATGGCGACGGTCGACGACGTGCGCGACCAGCTGTGGTGGAGCCTCGGCAGTCTCGCCGTGGTGCTGATCGCAGCGTGGATCCGTACGCTCCAGCCATCGCGGACGACCGGCAGACGGCGGACATCGACCGCCTCCACGAGCTGACCGGCGCGGGCGCGGCGTGATCGCGGCGCTGCTCGCCGCTCTGGCTGTCGCTGCGCCTCCCGTCGGCGCGGGCTTCGACTACCAGATCGGCGGCGCCTACCCGCTCCCGGGCGGCGTCTCTGTGGTCTCGCGGGACTGGCGCGCGCGGCCCGCCGGCGACTACGCGGTCTGTTACATCAACGCGTTCCAGTACCAGCCCGGCGACGGGTGGCCGCATTCGCTGGTGCTGTGGGACCTCGAGGACCCGGACTGGCCGGGCGAGTTCGCGATCGACATCTCGACGGGCGGCAAGCGCCTACGGGCCGCGCGGCACGTGGAGCAGCACGTGCGCCGCTGTGCCGCCGAGGGCTTCCGCGGCGTCGAGTACGACAACCTCGACTCGTGGACGCGCTACCCGGACGCGCCGTTCGGCCGCGCAGACTCGGTCGCGTACGCCAAGCGGTTGGTCCGCGTCGCCCACCGCCACGGCCTCGCCGCCGCGCAGAAGAACACGGTCGAGCTCAACGGCCGCCGCCTCGGGTTCGACTTCGCGATCGCCGAGGAGTGCGGCCGCTGGCACGAGTGCGCGGGTTACAGGCGCATGTACGGCCAGCACGTGCTGGCGGTGGAGTACCGGCGGCGTGATCTGCGCCGGACGTGCCGGGTGTTCAGGTCAACGGTGCTGCGGGACCTTGACGTGGTTGCGGCCGGCGCTCCCGGCTATCGGTTCGCGCGCTGCTAGGACTCGAGGTTGTTCTGGATCTGCAGCGGCGGGGCGCCCGGCTCGTTCCCGGCCGGGGCGTGGTCGGGCGCGTCGGCCGGCGGGGCCACGCCGAGCGTCTCGGCGAGCTCGCCGCTCTCGTACATCTCGACCACGATGTCGCAGCCGCCGACCAGCTCGCCCTTGACGAACAGCTGCGGGATCGTCGGCCAGTTGGACAGGGCCGACAGCTCCTGGCGGATGCGGGGGTCGGGCAGGATGTCGACGGCCGCGAACGGCGCGCCGGTCGCCTCCAGAGCGGCCACGGTGCGCGCGGAGAAGCCGCACGCGGGGCGCTCGGGAGTGCCCTTCATGAAGAGGATGACCTCGTGGTCGTTGATCGCGTCGGCGATCGCCTCGCGAATGGGGTTCTCCGTCGTCTCGCTCATTTCACTCCGCTCGCGTTTCGAGGGACAGCGCGTGGATCGGCCCGCCGATGTCAGGCCCGAACACCGCGTACACGCGGCGGTGCTGCTCGATCCGGCTCATGCCGGCGAACTCCGGTGCGGCGACGCTGGCCCGGAAATGGTCCCCGCCGCCGGTAAGGTCGGTGACCTCGACGCGGGATCCAGGGATCGCGGACTCGATGCGCAGCTTGAGTTCCTCGGTGCTCGGCACGAACACAGAGAGTAGCGGGCGCTATTCTTTCTGAAGCGATGATCACCTTCACTGAGAGAGGCGCCGAGAAGGTGCAGGAGTTCCTGGCCTCCCAGGGTGCCGAGATCCACACCGCCGGCCTGCGGGTCGGAGTGCGCGGGGGCGGCTGCTCCGGCTTCCAATACGCGCTCGCGTTCGACACCCAGCGTGACGGTGACGAGGTGTTCGAAGACCACGGTCTGCGGATCCTCGTCGACGGCCCGAGCCTCCCGTACGTGCGCGGCGCCGTCGTCGACTATGTCGAGGGCCTGCAGGGCGCCGGCTTCAAGGTCGACAACCCGAACGTGGTCGCGGCCTGTGGCTGTGGCTCCTCGTTCCGCGTGGCGGACGAGGAAGAAGTCTCCGCCGTCTAACACGCGACCCGGCTTCACTTAGACTCGGACGGGCTTGTCTGCCGGCCCGGGGATCATGCTGCTCTCGGAGGTCATCGGTGCGCTCTCGTACGCGCTCGACCTCACCGAAGGCGAGCCGCCGGGCCACGCGACCCGCTCGTGCGTGATCGGCATGCGGCTGGCCGAGGAGCTCGAGCTCAACGCCGCCACCCGCTCGGACCTCTTCTACGCGCTCCTGCTCAAGGACGCGGGCTGCACCGCCAACGCAGCGCGGATGGCGGCGCTGTTCGGCGCCGACGACCACGAGCTCAAGCACAGCGCCAAGCGCGTCGACTGGTCCGGCCAGTTCTCCGCGTTCCTGTGGTCGGCCCGCAGCGTCGCACCCGGCCAGGGCATGCGCGCCCGGCTCGACCGCCTGCTGGCGATCAGGAACGAGGGCGAGGTCACGCGCTCGCTGATGCAGGCACGCTGCGACCGCGGCGCCGAGATCGCCCGCATGATCGGCCTGACCGAGCGCACCGCCGACGCGATCCGCACGCTCGACGAGCACTGGGACGGCCAGGGGCAGCCGCTGGGGATCGAGGGCGACGAGATCCCGTTGCTCGGCCGCGTCCTGTGCCTCGCGCAGACGGTCGAGATCTTCCACGCGGCGGGCGGGATCGAAGGCGCCTACGACGTCGCCGACCGCCGCAGCGGCCGCTGGTTCGACCCCGATCTCGTCGACGCTCTCGGCGCGTTCCGCGACGACGACGGGTTCTGGGCCTCACTCGGCGAGCCCGACCTGTCCCGCTGGGAACCGCCGGACCAGGTGCTGACCGTCGACGCTGAGACGCAGTTCACGCTCGCCACCGCGTTCGCCGCGATCGTCGACGCCAAGTCGCCGTGGACCTACCACCACTCGGACCGCACGAGCCTGATCGCCACCAACATGGGCGCCGCGCTCGGCTTCGACGAGGAGGAGCTCGGCCGTCTGCGCCGCGTCGGGCTGCTGCACGACATCGGCAAGCTTGCACTTTCCAACCGGATCCTCGACAAGCCCGGCGCGCTGACCGAGGCCGAGTACGAGATGGTCAAGGAGCACCCGCTGTTCACGCGCTGGGTGCTCGAGCGCGTGAGCTGCTTCCGCGACCTCGCGCCGATCGCGGTGGCGCACCACGAGCGGCTCGACGGCGGCGGCTACCCGCGCGGCCTGAGCGCCGACGACCTCACGCTGCCGATGCGCGTCCTCGCCGTCGCCGACGTGTACGAGGCGCTCACCGCGGAGCGCCCGTACCGCCACGCCCTGACCGACGAGGACGCGCTCGATCTGATCCGCCTCGACGTCCCGTACCGGCTGGACGCCGAGGCATTCTCTGCTCTCCAGGCCGTCGTCTAGTGAGTGACGGTCAGCGACTTCGTGAGCGTCGCGCTCGAGCTGTCGCCCGCGTACACGTCGATCTGGCCGGGCTCGACGACGAACCTCCCGCGGTTGTCGTAGAAGCCGAAGTCGGACGCGTCGAGCTGGAACCGCACGGTCTTCTTCGGCCCGTTCGGGTCGAGCGTCACGCGCTCGAACCCGCGCAGGCGGCGGACCGGCTGCGAGATGCTCGCGACCGGGTCGTGGATGTACAGCTGCACCACCTCGTCGCCCGTGCGCGAGCCCGTGTTCTTGACATCGACCGAGGCGGTCACCGTCCCGCGGCGCGAGACGTGCGACGAGCTCAGCTGCAGGTTCGAGATCTCGAACTTGGTGTAGCTGAGGCCGTAGCCGAACTCCCACAGCGGCGCGCACGTCGGCAGGTCGCGGTACCGGGAGGTGTACTTCTGCCCGGCGTCACACGGACGGCCCGTCGGCTCGTGGTTGTAATAGATCGGCACCTGACCGACGCGCTGCGGGAACGACACCGGCAGCTTGCCGCCGGGGTTGACCCTGCCGAACAGCACGTCGGCGACCGCGTTGCCGCCCTCGACACCCGGGAACCAGGCCTCGAGGATCGCGTTCGGCTTGCCGGCGACGTCGGACAGCGCCAGCGGCCGGCCGTTGAACAGCACGACCACGAACGGCTTGCCGGTGGACTTGATCGCGTCGATCAGGCCCTCCTGATCGCCCGGCAGCCCGAGGTCGGTGCGCGCCGCGGCCTCGCCGCTCATCTCGCGCGTCTCGCCGAGCGCCAGCACGACCTGGTCGGCGTTCATGGCGGCGGCCTTCGCTGCGGCGAACCCGTCGCTCGACTGGCAGTCCTGCGCCGGGTCGTACTGCGGCGGCTCGAGGTTGGACAGCGTGCAGCCCGGCTCGACCGTCGCGTTCGGGCTCTGCGCGTGGATGCCGTCGAACACCGTCACCGCGTCCGCGTCATCGCCGCGACCCCACCACGGACCGAGCATGTCGTGCCCGCTCTTGGCGAGCGGCCCGATCACGGCGGTCTTCTTGTCCGGGTTCAGCGGCAGCAGGTCGCCCTCGTTCTTGAGCAGCACCATCGAGCGCGCGGCGCCCGAGCGCGCGGCCTTACGGTCTTCCGGCTTGAGGAAGCTGCTCGGGTCCTTCGCCTTGGCGACGTCGACGTACGGGTGGTCGAACAGCCCGGCGCGGAACTTCACGCGCAGGATGCGGCGGACGGCGTCGTCGAGTCGCTGCATCGAGATCCGGTGCTGCGCGAGCAGCTGCTTGCCGTAGTCGCGGATGTTCGTGCTGACCATCTCGGAGTCGGTACCGGCGTTGAGCGCCTGGGCGCCCGCGTCGGGGCCGTCGGCGGCGACGCCGTGGCCGCACGGGCCGGTGTCGGGCGTCTTCGGCGGGCACGCCCGCAGCTCGGCGACCGCGGTGTAGTCGGACTCGATGAAGCCGTCGAAGCCCCACTCCTTCTTGAGGATGTCGGTCTCCGTCTCCTTGTTCGCGCAGCCCGGGACGCCGTTGATGGCGTTGAACGAGCACATCGCGGTGTCGGCGCCGGCGTCGATCGCGGCCTTGAACGGCGGCAGGTACAGGTTCCGCAGCCGGGACTCGGACATGTCGGTCGTGTTGTAGTCGCGCCCGCCCTCAGGCTGGCCGTACGCGGCGTAGTGCTTGACGCTCGTGACGACCTTGTCGCCCGCCCCGTAGTTGCGCCCCTGCGCGCCCTTCACGCGCGCGGCGGCCATCGCGGAGCCCAGGTACGGATCCTCGCCGCCGCCCTCGGAGATGCGGCCCCAGCGGGCCTCGTGCGAGACGTCGACCATCGGGCTGTAGATCTGCTTCAGGCCGACCGTGGCGGACTCGCGCGCGCCGATCGTCGCGTCGGTCTGCGCGACACTCGGATCGAAGCTGCTCGCCGTCCCCAGCGGGATCGGGAAGATCGTCCGGTAGCCGTGGATCGTGTCGTACGCGAACAGGATCGGGATGTGCAGCCGCGACTGCTCCACGGCGACGTGCTGGAAGTGGTTGATCTTGTCCGGGTCGACGAGGCTGAACACGCCGCCGACGCCGGCCTTCGCCGCTCGGTCGCCGGCCTGCCCTCCGTCCTCGCCCATCTGGCCGTCGGACAGGAGCTGTACCTGCTGCAGCTTCTCGTCGACGGTCATCTTCTTCAGCAGCTTGTCGACCTTCTGCTCGATGCCGCGGTCCGCGGCAGAGCGTGTGGGTCGCAGCGCCTGCTCGTCACTGGAGCCCGCGCCGGCGATGACGCCGCTCGCCAGCGCCGCGCTGAGCACCATGGCCGAAGCCACGATCGTGGCTACTCGCCTACTACGCATAGTTCCTCCCTCGGTCCCCTTTGCCGCAGCCACCCCTACCCCGCCTGCCTAGTCTGAACACGTGCCGTTTCGCCGCCTTGCCGCCGGTGTGCTCGTGCTCGCGGCCGCGCTGGCGGTGTTCCTGCTGACGCGCAGCGGCGAGGAGCCGCATCCGCCCGCGAAGCACCCGAAACCGGTCCCGATCGTGCTCGACCGCCCGGCGGACGGCCCGTCGCTGGCCGTCGGGATCACCGAGGAGAACCCCAACCTGCTCGCCGACCTGCCTCCGCCGGACCTGGAGCCGGTGTGGGCGCACTGGCGCGCCGAGATGGCGCGGCTCAACCCGGTCGTCTACCGCATCTTTGTGCCCTGGAACGAGGTGCAGCCGCGCGCCGATGCGCCGCCGAACCTCGCCCTGGCCGAGAACGGGTGCGTGCGCGACAAGGGGCCGTGCGCGCCGTTCGCCGGGCTGCGCGACGAGTTGCGCGCGCTCGCCGCACGCGGCTGGCAGGGGATGATCGTCCTGGCCGGGCTGCCGGACTGGGCTGTCGCCCACGTCCCCGGGTGCACGCGCGGGGCGTCGCCGATTGCGGGCATTCCGCGCGAGGACGCGCTGCCCGCGTACCGCACGCTGATCGCGGACGTGCTCGCGCTCGCGCGCGACGAGGGCGCCGACATCCGCTACGTCAGCCCGTACAACGAGCCCAACCACCCGTACTCGCTCGCGCCGCAGCGGACGCGCTGCGATCCGTCGGCGCCGTCGCTCGCCGCGCGTGGGTACGCGCCGCTGGCCCGCGCCGCGCGCGCGGAGCTGGCCGACGCGCCCGGCGACCAGGAGCTCGTGCTCGGCGAGACGGCGGGGTTCCGCGAGCCGACCGCGCGCGCCACCGGCGTGCCGGAGATGATCCGCGAGCTGCCGCGGTCGGTCGTCTGCTCGGCGCGCATGTGGTCGCAGCACGCCTACATCGGAGGGACCGATCCGGTCGCCGTCGTCGCGAAGGCGCTCGACGCGCGTGGCTGCCCGCAGCGGTATGCGATCTGGATCACCGAGACGGGCGTCGGCCCGGCGCCCGGCGGGCTGTCACTGGCGCGCGGCATCACCAGTCAGGCGCAGGGGTGCCGGCTGCTGCACCAGCGGCTCCTGCAGTGGTACCGCGACCCGCGCGTGACGCTGGCCGTGCAGTACGAGTTCCGGGAGGACAACCTGTTCCCGACCGGGCTCGTGACCACCGACCTGACGCGCACGCGGCCGGCGCTCGCGGAGTGGCAAGCCTGGGGCGGCGATCGCACGCCGGGCGCGCCGCCGCCCAAGATCACCTGCTGAGAGGGACAGTCCCCCTTACGCGCTACGGAACTATGGAAGACAGTCCCCCGAACTGAGCGAACGGCGGTTGACCGTTCGGCGCGTCTGCGCTCCTATACCGGTCGTGCCCGAGTACGACGCCTTCGGCCGCGAGATCGGCGATGACCCGCTTGCCGGCCTGCGCGACGCCGTCAACCCGCCGCCGCCCGCCGTCGCGCAACCTGAGCCGGTGGTCGCCGCGCCGGGACCCGAGCCCGCGGTCCCGACACCGCCGCGCCCGGTGTTCGTCCGCCCGCGCCGCCGCCGTCGAGGCGGACTCGCCGGCCTGCTGGTGATCGCCGCGATCATCGCCGCCGTCGGGCTCGTCGGCAACGCGGCCGTCGAGAAGGGCAACGACTTCATCGATCAGGTCACGCCGCAGGAGGCGGTCCCGCCGCCGGCCGGCCTGCAGCGCGACTCGCTGATCCAGGAGAACAACTTCGGCCCGGCACTGCGCAAGCTCAGCGAGGCCGGCCTCGGCAAGCCGATGGCGATCCGGGTCGCGCCCGACCGCGTCGACGCCACGCTCGTCAAGGGGACGAAGCTGCACCAGGTCCAGATCACGCCCGACGGTGCGCTGCGCGAGCTCGGCAGCGGCGACGCGCCCGGCACGCGCGCCGTCGTCGCCTACACGAACATCGACGCGGGCGCCCCCGAGCGGCTGACCCGCGCGGGCGCGACGAAGAAGCAGCCCGCGAGCAGCATCGACTACGTGCTGCTCACTCCGGGCCCGCCGCAGACCTGGGGCGCGTACTATAACCGCGGCCGGATCGTGATCGGCGACCGCAACGGCCACCCGCAGCGCGTGATCTGACCTACTTACCGGCCTCGGTCAGCAGCCAGCGCGAGCATCGTGAAGCCGACCATCACGCCGAGCATCCAGAACTGCGAGCGCACGGCCAGCTTGGGGTCGCGGTAGAGCACCAGCGCGCGGTCGTGTGCGAGCGTAAGCGCCGCGACGTGGCCGATCACGACGAACGCGACCTCGAGGTACCAGGCGCCGTTCGGGCTGAGCACCGAGTAGTCGATCCCCGACCCCGCGGTCCCGAACAGGTCCGAGCCCTGGCCGAGCGGGGTCCGAGGCCAGGTAGATGATCGCCTGGCCGTCGAACACCAGGTAGGTCAGGTAGTGGGCGAGCACGTAGACCGCCGCGATCGGCACGAGCGTGTGCGCGAAGCTGGTCGCCAGCCGCCGCGCGGTCATCCCGCCGCCGACCGACTTCGCGCCCTCGATCCCGGGCCGGTAGAAGCCGGCGACGAGCCCCACGCCCGCGAGCAGCCCGACCGTGCCGGCCAGCTTCTCGGCGGCCGCGAAGCCGAGGCCGAGCGACGTGAAGGCGTCGACGAGGTCTGGCAGCAGGTCGCCCCACAGCGGGCCCTGGCTGAACCCGTCGAACGTGACCGTGCCGATCATCACCGCCACGAGCGCCACGGTGCCCGCGGCCGCATCCAGTGAAGGAAGGCCGCCGAGCGGCGGGCGCACGCCGACCACGCCGCACAACGGCCGCCGGCCGGCGCCCGAGCCGCGCCGGGTAGGGATGGGGCGCCGGTGCCCGGGCAGCGCGCCGGTCGTGCGGCCGATCGCCCGCTACGGGCTGAAGGCGCGAAACACGTCGCCGAACAGCAGCGACAGCACCACGAGCCCGACCCAGAAGATGATCAGGATGAACGTCGGCGCGAGGTTCCCGGCCCCCGACTGCTCGCCGGCGTAGCGGGCGGCGACGACGAGATCCAGCAGCGCGACGCCGTTGGCCGCGCACACGACCTCGACGGCGCGGCTCCCGAGCGCCCGCCCGAACGGGAGCGGCCGCCAGTGCGGCTCCTGCAGCCGCGGCGTCGCCCACAGCCGGGCGAGCGCGACGAACGAGACGCACAGCACGGCGGTCGCCGCCACCGCGAACATCAGCTGCGCGATCGGCAGGTTCTGCTGCGTCAGGCCGCTATGGGCCACTGCCGGCGCCGGGGCCCCCAGCGCAGCGGCAAGCAGCACGGTGGCGAGGCGGATGGTGCGCAAACGGGTGTGCTTACAGCGCGGTCTTCAACGCGTTCTCGAACGCCGTCACTCCGAACGACCCTTCGAGACGCGCCGTGATCTTCCCGTCCTTATTAATGACGAAAAGCCACGGTTCCGTGCGCAGGTGGAACGCCTCCAGCGGCGGCCGCAGGCCGGCGTTCACGTCGTTGTTCTTGTAGACCTCTTGGTGGATGAACTCGATCTTGTCGCCGTACTTGGCCTTGAGCTGCATGGCGACGTCGGTGACCGGGCCGCAGACGCGCGACTGGCAGAGCTGCGGGGTCGAGAACAGCAGCGCGACCGGCTTCTTGCCGAGCACCTGATCGAACGACTGCTTGTGCATGTCGCTCGGCGGAACGCGCGTGTCGAGCAGCTTCTCGTTGCCCTTGACCGAGGCGAGCGTGTCGGTGGCGACCCGCGGCGGCGCCGCCCCGACCTCCGGGATCGTGTCCTGCTTCTTCGGGATCACCTGTACCTGCGACGGCGCGGCGACGAACTTGCCGCCGTCCTTCGTGACGGCGAGCACGGCCCACGGGCCCTTCTGCTTGAAGTCGACCTGGGCCTCGTAGACCGCGGCGAACGGGTCGGTCTCCTCCGCCGACTGGCGAGAGCGGTAGCGGCCCTGGGTGAGCAGCACGTCGGCCGGGGCGACGAACGGCCCGACGGCCGGCGCTCCCGGGTTGGGCGCCACGTAGACAGCGGTGGGCCCGTAGAGGAACTGGCCCTGCTTGTCGATCATCCCGAACGCGAGCCGGTCCTTGCCGACCGTGAAGATCGAGCTGGCGAGCCCGACCTCGGTCGAGCCGGCACCCTTGACCTGCTCGGCCATCTGCTGCAGCGTCTTGCCCTTCGCCGATGGGAAGTCCGAGACCTTGGCGCTCTGGGCCGCGGTGACCTTGTCGCGCAGGCCGCCCGACTCGGGCACCTGCGAGGCGGGGTTGTCACTGGAGCCGCTGTCGCCGCCGCAGCCGGCGACCAGAATGGCGCCGAGCAGCGCCCCGAGAACGAGCCTCTTCATCACGGCGGATGAGGGTAGCCGCGTCATCTAAGCGGTTCGTTACGGAGACTCCGCCAGAGGTATAGGCATGCGCGCGTGCGGTACGGGCGCCACGGCTCCGCGATCTCCGTCAGCGCCTGGGCGCTGGGCGGCGCGTCGAGCCCGTACGCCTGCATCGCCGCGTTGCGCACCCCGAGGTCACCCGTGGCCAGGACGTCGGGCCGGTGCAGCGTGAACATCAGGAACATGTGCGCCGTCCATTCGCCGATCCCCTTCACGGCCGTGAGCTCGCGGACGACCTCGCCGTCAGACAGCTCGCGCAGGCGGTCGAGGTCGAGCTCGCCGCTCACGATCTGCTCGGCGAGCGAGCGCAGGTACCGCACCTTGGCGTGCGAGAAGCCCGCCGCGACGCGCAGCTCCTCGGGGTCGTCGGCGAGGATCTGCTCAGGCGTTGGCGTCACGCCGTCGTAGCGCGCGAGGAAGCGCGCCCAGATCGACGCGGCGGCCTTGACCGACAGCTGCTGCCCGGTGATCCCGCGCACGAGCGCGCCGTACGCGTCCTGCGGCCGGCCGCGAAAGTCCGGCTCGAGCGGGAGCGGCCCGCCGTAGGCGTCGATCAGCCGCGCCATCACCGGGTCGGAGCGGTGGAGGTGGGCGTCCGGGGCCTGCACGGCCCCGGAGCCTATGCGTCTAGCCGTCGGTGGTGATGCGCTCGACGAGCTCGCCGAGCACGCGCACGGCCTCGTCGTTCTCGATCTGGCAGGTGCCGGCCGCCTCGTGGCCGCCACCGCCGTAGGAGAGCATCAGCTCGCCGACGTTCGTCCGGCTGCCGCGATCGATGATCGACTTGCCGGTCGCGAACACCGTGTTCTGCTGGCGCAGACCCCACAGCATGTGGATCGAGATGTTGCACTGGGGGAACAGCGCGTAGATCGTGAAGCGGTTCGTGGGGTGGATGACCTCCTCGTCGCGGAGGTCGAGGACCACGAGGTTCCCGTGCACGGCGGCGTTGCGCTTGATCTGCTCGACCGCGCGCCCGGTGTGCTCGAAGTAGAGGTCGACGCGCTCGGCGACGTCCGGCAGTTCGAGGATCTCCTCGACGCTCAGCGTGGTGCAGACGTCGATCAGCTCGATCATCAGCTGGTAGTTGGAGATCCGGAAGTCGCGGAAGCGGCCGAGGCCGGTGCGCGGGTCCATCAGGAAGTTGAGGAGCACCCAGCCGCTCGGGTTCAGGATCTCGTCGAGCTCGAACTGGGCGGCGTCGGCCTTGTCAACGGCGTCCATCAGCTCCTCGATGCCGGGGAACGTCGCCTCGGCGCCGAAGTGCTCGTACACGACGCGGGCGGCCGACTCGGCGCCCGGCACGATCACGTGGTTGGCCGGGCGGCCCTCCACGCGGAGCGTCTCCGAGTGATGGTGGTCGAACGCGATGTGCACGTCCGGGTGGTAGGGGAGGTTGGTGGTGATATCACCGGCGCCGAGCTCGACCTTGCCGTCCTGCACGTCCTTGGGATGGACGAACTTGACGTCGTCGAGCATGTCGAGGTGCTGGAGCAGGGCGGCGCACACCAGCCCGTCGAAGTCACTGCGCGTCACGAGTTGGAAGCGCTCTGCCTGAAGCTGCGTCATGGGGACACCATCGGCAAGAACCTCCTCCGGCTTCAGGTGCGTAGTCTCAAAGAGACATGACGCGAACGCTCCTCACCCTGGGCGTCGCGCTCGCGTTGGTGGCGGGCTGCGGCGGTGGCGACGACAAGAGCAGCGGCGGCGGTGGCAGCGGAGGCGGCGACCCGCTGTCGCAGACCGACCTCGTCGCCAAGGCCAACCAGATCTGCCGCGAGGGGTCACAGAAGATCAACACCAAGGCCCAAGAGGTCCAGACCAAGATCCAGGACGCCAAGACCGCCGAGGAGCAGCAGAAGGTCGTCGCCGACGTGCTCGAGGAGACGGCGAAGGAGTACGACCCGTACCTCGACCAGCTGCACGACCTCACCCCGCCCGACGACCTCAAGGCCGACTGGGACAAGTTCATGGCCGGGATCGACAAGGCGTTCGACCTCATCCCGGACCTCGCCGACGCCACCCGCAGCGGCGATCGCAACAAGCTCCAGGACCTGACCGATCAGTTCACGCAGATCGCCGGCGACACCCGCCCGTTCGCGCAGAAGTACAAGCTCGACGACTGCCTGCCCGAGAACGGGCCGACGTCGTAGCCTTCGCCCAATGTTCAGCCGTCTCAAGCAGTGGTTCCGGCGCGGGGACCGCAAGACCGGGGAGCGCGAGGTGCACAAGCGTGAACGCGACGCGGCGGAGCTCCGCGCCGAGGCGGAGCACTACGCGCACGGGCACCACGGCCAGATCGGCGGCGGCGGCGGTTTCGGCGGCGGCAGCTAGACGAGGACGTCGGTCATCGGGCCTCGAGCTGGGTCTTGAGGCCGTCGAGCCGCTCGCGCCAGTAGCTCTTCATGCGGTCGGCCTCGCCGGCGTCGGGCAGCCGCGTGTGCTCGAGCGCGATCGTGCTCTTCGCTTCGTCCTTGGCGATGAACGTCGCGTGGACGCGCGTGCCGTCGCCGGCGAAGTCGTAACGGGCCGACTTCGGTCGCGTCGCCGTGCGCACGCTCAGCGCCTCGTCGGCGAATGCGTCGAACAGCTCCTCGACCGGCACGGCGACCGTCTTGGAGATCGTGGCGGTGAACGAGCCGTCGCTGCGCTCGCCGACTTCGCGCCCGCCGCGGGCACGCTCGTAGCTGACCGTGATCGCCTGCGCGTTCCAGCCGAGCGGCTCGATGTCGAGCTGCGTCGCGACCCAGCGGGCGATCTCCTTGTGCGAGCGCTCGGGCGCGCCCCACTCGTCGAGCACGTCGAACCACTCCTCCCAGCCGCGGCCGGTCCGCTCGCGGATCGACGCGTCGGAGCTGGTGAGGACCGGCTCGGTCCCCGGCTCGGGCGCGGTCAGCAGCGACGCCCGGGCTGCGGTGTAGGTCTCGCCGGTCTTCTCCATGCGGGTGCGGACGAGGCGCTTGAACGACTTCTGCGTGGTCATGTGGTGCTCCTTCGGCGGCGGCGGCTCCGTGACTCACGCTCACGGGCGCCCCACCGGAAAGGGCAACACTCGACCGGTGTCCCGAGAGCTCTGGCCCCCTTTGCCCCCGCTTGAGCCGGCGGCGTGAGCGCCGGGACCGAGGGTTGGGCGCGGGACCGCGCCGGGAGCAAGAGTACGGCACCTGTCGTCTATGGTCCATCACCTCAGGCGAGGGAGGGGCAGGTATGAGATTCACGTTCGCAGTCGTGCTCGCGGCGCTGGTGCTCGCGTCGCCGGCGGTCGCCCATGAGCGGCTGGACTTCCGCGGCCAGGCGATCGTCCCGACGGGGACGACGTTCGCAGGCACGACGGTCGGCGGGCTGTCGTCGATCACGTACGACAAGCGGCACGACCGCTACTACGTCCTCTCCGACGATCAGAGCAACGCGCGCTTCTACACCGCACGAGTCGACGTGCGGGACGGTCGCCTGACCGATGACGACGTGCGCTTGAAGGACGTCACAACACTTCTGGCTCCGAACGGCGCGCCGTACCCGACGGCGGGTCTTGATCCCGAGGGTCTCGTGCTCACCAAGGATCGGCGGCTGATCCTGACCTCCGAGGGGATCCCGGCCACCCTGATCGACCCGTTCGTGCGGCGCTACCGGCTCGACGGCTCGTTCGTCAGCGATCTGCCGGTGCCGCAGGCGTTCCGCGTCACCGCCGACCAGTCGAGCGGGGTGCGGCCGAACCTCGGGTTCGAGGCGGCGGGGACCGATGGCCGCCACTTCTACACCGCGACCGAGAACGCGCTGTTCCAGGACGGTCCGGCGGCGACGATCGCGAACGGCAGCCCTTCGCGACTGCTGCGCTACGACCTGCGCACGAACCGGCTGGAGCGCCAGTGGGTCTACGAGACCGACCCGGTCGCGGAGCCGCCGGTGCCGCCGACGGCGTTCTCGGTCAACGGGATCGTGGAGATCCTGCCCCTCGCCCACGACACGCTGATCACCATGGAGCGCTCGTTCTCGGTCGGCGCGCCCGGAACGGGCAACACGATCAAGCTCTACACGGTGTCCCTGCGGGGCGGCGTCGCCCACAAGCGGCTGCTGCTCGACCTCGACGACCTCGGGATCCCACTCGACAACGTCGAGGGCATGACATTCGGGCCGCGGCTGCACGGCGGTCGCCGATCGCTCGTGCTGGTCAGCGACAACAACTTCGCCGCCACCCAGTTCACCCAGTTCCTATTGTTCGCGATCAAACACTGATCGGAGGGCGATGGCGCGCGGGGAGACGATCGACGTACGGACGCCGGATGGAATCGCGGACGCGTACCTCGCGCGGCCCGACGACGCCGGTTCGCATCCCGCCGTCCTGTTCGTGATGGACGCGTACGGCCTGCGACCGCAGATCGAGCGGATGGCCGACCGGATCGCCGACCAGGGCTACGTTGTGCTCGCGCCGAACGTCTTCTACCGCGCCGGCCGCTCGCCGGTGGTCTCACTCGACGGGATCGACGACCCGGACCGCCGCAGCGAGGTGTTCGGGCGCGTCATGCCCCTCGTCCAGGGCCTGACGCCCGACCAGATCGTCTCCGACGGAGCCGCGTATCTGGACGCACTCGGCGATCGGCGGGTGGCGGTCGCCGGCTACTGCATGGGCGGCCGGATCGGCTGGCGGATCGCCGCCGCCCAGCCGGATCGCGTCGCCGCGCTCGGAGGCTTCCACGTCGGCGGCCTGGTGACCGACGGCGGCGACAGCCCCCATCTCAGCGCCGGCGACCTCTCCGCCGAGGTCTATCTCGGCTTCGCCGACAATGACCGCAGCGCGACGCCGGAGCAGATCGCGACCGTCGACGGCGCGCTCGACGAGGCGGGCGTCCGTCACCGGTCCGAGGTCTACGAGGGGGCGGCGCACGGCTACACGATGGCCGACACTCCCGCGTACGACGAAGCGGCCGCCGAGCGCCACTACACGGAGCTGTTCGCGCTGCTCCAGCGGACCGTCGCGCGCTGATCGACCGCCACGACGCGCGGCTCGCACGTGTGGTGCCCGGGTTGCTCTCCGGCCAGCACTCGTCTGGGGCGGGGAGCATCTCGACGAACTCGACCGGCGCGCCCGGAGCCTGTTCGCGGCGCGCGCGCGGAAGCGGCTGAGCGTGCGGACGCCAGGCTGTCGAAGTCGACGGGGCTTGCGCTCGACGGGTGAACGGACGAAGACGCGGCGGGGGCCTTCGCGACCGTGCGGATGCTCGTGCGCGCGTAGCCGTCGGCGATGAAGCGCTCCTCCGCGGCGGCGCTGCTCGACGAGCGAGAGCACCTATCTGCGCATGACCGACGGCGCCGGGCTCCCCGCCGTGACGTGCTTGGGGTCTCATGCGTCAGAGACCGCCCGGACGCTAGAGCCAGCCGCGCTCCTCGGCGACCCGGATCGCCTCGATGCGGCTGTGGGCGTCGAGCTTCTGCATGATCGCCGACAGGTGGTTGCGGGTCGTGCCGGGTGAGAGATAGAGCGCCGACGCGAGCTCGGCGATCGTGCCGTACCGGCGCGCGGCGTCGAGCACTTCCTGCTCGCGGGCAGTCAGCGGATTCTCGCCCTGACTCAACGCGGCGGCCGCCAGGCCCGGGTCGACGACCCGCTGGCCCGCGACGGCGGCCCGGATCGCGCGGGCGAGCTCGGCGGCCGGCGCGTCCTTGAGCAGGAAGCCGGACGCTCCCGCCTCCATGGCGCGGCGCAGGTACCCCGGGCGGTTGAACGTGGTGAGCATCACCACGCGTACCGCCGGCAGCGCCTCACGGAGCCGGCCCGCGACGTCGAGCCCGTCGATGCCCGGGAGCCCGATGTCGAGCAGCGCGACATCGGGCGCGGCACGGTGCGCGGCGTCGAGCACCTCGTCGCCGCGCCCGACCTCGGCGACGACCTGGATGTCCTCCTCGAGGCCGAGCAGGCTCGCCAGCGCGCCGCGCACCATCGCCTGGTCCTCCGCGAGCAGGACGCGAATCACGTCGCCGGGACTCGCACTCGCAGCCGGAACCCGCCGTCTGGGCCGGCGCCGGCCTCGACCGTCCCGCCGACCGACTGCGCGCGCTCGCGCAGCCCGGTCAACCCATTGCCGCTCGGGTCGGCCGGTGGCGCGCCGCGGCCGTCGTCGGCGATCTCGAGCATCCCGTCGCGCACGGTGATCACCGCGTGCTCGGCGCCGCTGTGGCGGATCGCGTTGGTCGCACCCTCGCGCACCGCCCAGGCGAGCACGGACTCGGCCTCGGGGTCGAGCGGGCCCGCGGGGCCTTCGACGCGGACCTCGATCCCGGCCGCCTCGAGCGCCACCTTCGCGCCGGCGAGCTCGGTGCCGAGCGTCGGGCGGCGGTAGCCGTCGACCGCCTCGCGCACCTGGCTCAGGGCGCTGCGGGTGAGGTCGCGGATCTGGCCGACCTCGGTGGCGGCGGCGTCGACCCGGTCCGGCAGCAGCTTGCCGGCCAGTTCGGCCTTCAAGGCGATCAGCGACAGGTCGTGGCCGAGCAGATCATGGAGGTCGCGGGCGAAGCGCAGGCGCTCCTCCGCGACGGCCACCTCGGCGAGCTCGGCACGCGCCTCACGCAGCGCCGCGTTGCTGCGGAACAGGCCGCCGATCAACAGCCACAGCGCGCTGGTCGCCGCGACCGCATAGGTGACGCCCCAGAACGCCCACCCTTCGCCGGCGAGTGCCATCGAGGCCGCGGCGATCGCGGTGATCGTGGCGACGGCCTTGAGGCTCGACGGAGCGGACAGCCGCACGCCCGCCGCCGATCCGGCCCAGGCGAACAGCCAGCCGAACACCGGGTCGGCCGCGAGCGTGAGCGCCACGGCGATCGCGATCATCGCGCCGACCGGCCGCAGCACGGGCTGCTCGGTCATGACGACGTAGAGGAACAGGGCCGCGAACACCGGCACGCCGGCGGCGACAAGGGCGATCTGCCAACCCGTGGGATCGGTGAAGGCGAAGGCGACGACCGGGGCCGCCAGCCAGAGGGCGCCGAAGACAGGTCCGCCGATGCTCCACGCCCGGTGCGAGCTGAGTTTCAGGACTGCTGTATTCATGCTGGAAACGCTAGGTCGGGACCGCGAATCCAACCAGTGTCGCGCGTCCTGGATCCGGCATGACATCCGTCATGTCAGCCGGTGAACCGCGACCTCGCCGTGCTCCGTGGTCGCGAGCTTGAACGTCGAACGCGCGGAGGCGAGGAAGTCGCGGGTGCCGGCGCGGCGCGGGTCGGCGAGCCAGACCTCAGCGCCCGGCGCGAGGAGCCGCGGCAGAAGGCCCAGCGCGAGCTGGACGTTGACCTGGAGATAGAAGACGTCGGCGGCGAGCACGAGGTCCCACGGGCCGCGTTCGGCGAGCGCCTCGCCGTGCGAGGCCCAGTCGACGTGCGCGACCTCCGCCTCGACCTCGTTCAATGCGAACGAGTGGGCGGCGAACGCGACGGCGTCGCTCGCGCCGTCGGTTGCCAGCACCTGCGCGCCGGCACGCGCCGCCGCGATGCTCGGCAGTGCCAGCCCGCAGCCGAGCTCGAGCACGCGCGTCGCGGGTACCGGCGGCTCGGCGGCGACCGTCTCGGCCAGCACGCGTCCGCTCGGCCACGGCATCGCCCAGTACGGAACGCCGCGCCCGGCCCCGCCCTCCTCGTGGCGCAGCTGCTCCCAGTCGCGTGGTCGCAGGACGCGCAGATCGCCGACCTGCTGCACGCGGATGTCGAGGAGCGCGGGCGGGAGCTCTCCCTCTGACGCGCCGCGCAGCGCGGCGAGCTGGCTGCGGAGCGTGGTGGGCACGGCGATCACGCCGAGCACCGTAGCCGGGTATCGTCCCGCGCCCATGCAGCTGGCCGTCCAGCTCTACACGCTGCGCCACAAGCTCGAGCAGGACCTCGAGGGAACGCTCGCGCAGCTCGCCGAAGCGGGCACGAGCGAGGTCGAGCTCGCCGGCTTCTACGATCGCGAGCCGCCCGCGTTCCGTGCCGCGCTCGACGCCGCCGGGCTGAAGGCGATCGCCGGCCACGTCCCGTTCGAGGGCCTCGAGCGCGCGCCCGACAAGGTCCTCGAGGTCGCCGAGATCGTCGGGACCGAGACGATCGTGCTGCCGTGGGTCACTCCGCCCGAGACCGCGGCGGAAGCCGATGACCTGGTCGAGCGGATCGTCAAGGTCAAGGACGCGATCACCGCCGGCGGGCGCGGCTTCGCGTACCACAACCACGACTTCGAGTTCCGCACGCTCGACGACGGCACCGACCTGTGGAGCCGGCTCAAGGCCGCGGGCCTCAACCACGAGCCGGACGTCGGCTGGCTCGTCGTCGCCGGGCGCGACCCGGTGGCGGAGATCGGCGACCTGCACGGCCGCTGCCCTCTGGTGCACGCCAAGGACGTTCGCCAGAAGGCCGACGGCACGTGGGAGGACGTGATCGCGGGTGACGGCGAGATCGACTGGGACGCGATCGTCGAGGCCGCGATCGCGGCCGGCGCGACGCGGATGGTGGTCGAGCTCGACAACCCGTCCTCGCTGCCGGTCGACGACGTCGCGCTCTCGCTCGCGGCGCTGCGCAACGCGCTGCCGTGACGGACCTCGGCGTCGGGCTGATCGGCTGCGGCAACGTCAGCCAGCAATACCTGCCGAACGGGCCGAAGCTTGACGGGCTGCGGTTCGTCGCCTGCGCCGACGTCGACCCCGAGGCCGCGGCCCGCACCGCCGCCGAGCACGACCTGGTCGCCTGCACCCCGGACGCGCTGCTCGCCCGCGACGACGTCGACGTCGTCCTCAACCTCACCCCACCGGACCTGCATGCCGACGTCGCGCTGCAGGCGATCGCCGCCGGCAAGCACGTCTACACGGAGAAGCCGCTCGCCACCAGCGTCGAGCGCGGCCGCGAGGTGCTCGACGCGGCCGACGCCGCCGGCCTGCTCGTCGGCTGCGCGCCGGACACGTTCCTCGGAGCCGGCATCCAGACCGTCAAGACCGCGCTCGACGACGGCGTGATCGGGACGCCCGCGCTCGTCCAGATCCGCATGCTGGCCCGGCCGCCGGAGTCCTGGCACCCGTCGCCCGCCTTCCTGTACGCCGATCTCGCCGGCCCGCTGCTCGACATCGGCCCGTACGGGATCGCGACCGCGGTCGAGCTCGTCGGGCCGGTGCGCCGGGTCACCGCGCTGGCGACGCGCCCGCGGGAGACCGCGACCACGCTCAGCGGCGCGGACTTCCCCATTGCCGAGCCGACCCGCGTCGGCGCCGTGCTCCTGCACGACTGCGGCGTGCTGACGACGCTCGTCGCGACGTTCGACGCCGACGGCGCCGCGCGCCACGGCGTCGAGGTCGCCGGCAGCGAGGGAACGCTCGTCGGCGGTGATCCCAACACGTTCGACGGTCCCGTGATCGTGCGCCGGGGCAAGGAGGACGAGCCGCTCGAGCTCGTGTCCGAGTGGAGCCACAACGCCCGCGGCCTCGGGCTGCAGGACCTCTGCCTCTCCGTCCGCGACGGCACCCCTCAGCGCGCGAGCGGCGAGCTCGGCCTGCACGTCGTGGAGGTGTTGCTCGCGATCCGCGATGCTGCACGGACGTGACCGAGCGGCCTGACCTCCGCGCCTCCGACGCGCAACGCGACCGCACCGCCGCGGAGATCCGCGACCACTACGCCGCCGGCCGGCTCACCGAGGACGAGCTCAACGAGCGGCTCGACGCGGCCTATGGCGCCCGCACGCAGGGCGAGCTGGCCGAGCTCCGCCGCGACCTCCCCGCGCTCAGTACCCGCAACGAGCTGGGCGAGCGCCGTCGCCGGCTCCGCGGCGAGTTGATCCAGGAGACCGGCGGTGCGTTCGTGCCGTTCCTGATCTGCGCCGCGGTCTGGGCATTCGCCGGCGCGGAAGGCCAGTTCTGGCCCGTCTGGCTGTTGCTGCTCCCGCTGATCGCGATCGTGCGCAACGGCTGGCGGCTGTACGGGCCCGCGCCGGATCTCGACGGGCTCGAGGAGGAGCTTGCGAAGAAGCGCCGTCGCGAGCTCGACGAGAAGCGCGAGCGACGCCGCGCGGAGCGCGAGCGCTAGGCCTGGCCCGGCGCGCCGCCGGGCACGCCGGTGTTCGTCGAGTAGGCCGGCTGCAGCTTCATGTCGGGCCGGATGCGGTGCACGGCCTGTGCGACGGCGATCGCGGACTCGGCAAAGCCGGTGGCGATCAGCTTGAGCTTGCCGTCGAACGTCGTGATGTCGCCGCAGGCCCACACGCGGTCGAGGCTGGTCTCCATCACGCCGTTGACGACGATGGCGCCCTTCTCGAGCTCGAAGCCCCACTCCTTGAGCGGGCCGAGCTTGGTGGAGAAGCCGAGCTGGAGCAGCACCGCGTCGCACTCGAGCTGCTCGATCGGCCTGTCCTCGGCCGCGTGGTGGAGCTCGACCCCCTCGATGATGCCGTTGCCCGCGACGCTCTTGATCACGTACGGGACGCGCAGGTCGACGCGCCCGGCGTCGACGTGCCCCATCACCTCGGCGACCGTCGCCTCGTGGGCGCGGAAGCCCTCGCGGCGGTGCACGAGGGTCACGCGCGAGGCGGTGTCGACGAGGTTCACGACCCAGTCGAACGCGGAGTCGCCCCCGCCGACGATGACGACGCGCTTGTCGGCGAACACCGACTTCTCGCCGACGATGTAGTGCGCGCCGCGACCCTCCCACGGGGCCATGTCGATGTCCGAGACCGGCAGCTTCTTCGGCTCGAACGCACCGTGGCCGCCGGCGACGATCACGGCCCGCGAGCGCAGGTCGCCGCGGTCGGTGTGCAGCGTCACGTACTCGTCGTCCCACGAGATCGTGTCGGCGGTCGTCTCCAGGTGCACCGGGACGTCGAACTGCTCGAGCGACTGCTGGCGCAGCAGCCCGACGAGATCCTTGGCGAGGATCTTCGGGTGACCCGGCACGTCGAACACCCACTTCTCGGGATACAGCGTCGTGCACTGGCCGCCGAGCTCCGGCAGCGAGTCGATGATCCGTACCGACGCCTGACGCATCCCGGCCCAGAACGCGGTGGACAGCCCGACGGGGCCGGCGCCGATCACCGTGATGTCGCGGACCTCGTCGAGGTCGGCCGCCGTCGAGGTCGTCACGCGGCCACCTCGACGGTCAGCGGCTCGCCGTCGAGCGCGTTCAACGCCCGCTCGACCGAGCACCCGACGCAGGTGAACGTCGGCGTGTCGCGCTTGGTGTAGGCGGAGGACTCGGTGGTGCGCAGGCGCTGCACGAGGTCGAGGAACGAGCCCGGGTCGTCGGTCTCGAACGCGACCACGAACTCCTGGTCGTCGAGCCCGAACGAGTAGCTCGTGTTGAGGTCGATCTGCGGGAACTCGCGGCCGACCGCGATGTGCTCCTGCATGATGCGCCAGCGCTCGTCCGGCGGCAGCCGGTACCACTCGCGGGTCTTGACGAAGGGGTACACGAACAGGTACTTGGCGTGGGCGGGACGGACCTGCAGGCGGGACTCGTCGGAGTATTCCGACGACTTCGTCATGGCCAGGATACGAATAGGGCGTCTCGCACCACTTCATCAGGCCGCTCTGGGCGAGCACGACGTGAAATTCGTGGATGCGCTCGAGGTTCGTCGCCTGGCTGAGCAGCATCAGGTCGGCATCCCCGCGCGTGCCGACCAGCGAGAACGCGCGCAGCAGCCGCTCGCTGGCGAAGTCCTCGCAGGCGGCCAGGAATTCGCGCTTGTGGCGGGCTCGCTCGGCGTCATCGAGCCGACGCCAGGCAGGGTCTACCTTCAGGAACGTGTACTTGACGAAATGACGTTCGGGCATGGTTGCTTCACAAAGAATAGGAACACGGGGGATAGCCGCACCGGGACGATCCGCGGCGGTCTTTAGGATTCGAGCGATGCGGGTCGCCCTCGTGTCTCCATATTCGTGGACGTACCCGGGCGGTGTCACCCGCCATATCGAGGCGCTCGCGTTCGAGCTGATCGCCGCCGGCCATGACGTCCGCGTGTTCGCGCCGTTCGATCGCGACCGGCGCCGCGCCGCACTCCTGCACCGCGGGACACGGCCCCAGCAGCGCGGGGCCCCGGACTGGCTGGTACCGCTCGGCGGCACGATCGGCTGGCCCTCCAACGGGGCCGTCTCCAACCTCTCGGGGACCCCGCACGCGATCTCCACGATGCGCCGCGAACTGCGGGCGTTCGACCCCGATGTCGTGCACGTGCACGAGCCGGTCACCCCGGTCGTCGGCTGGGACGCGCTGACCAGCGTCGACGCTCCGCTCGTCGGCACGTTCCACTGCTATTCGGAGTCCAAGCCGCCGCACATGGTCGCCGCGCTGCTCGGCGCGCGCCGCAAGCTCAATCGGCTGAATGTGCGCCTCGCCGTGTCCGAGGCCGCCGCGTGGACCGGGCGCCGCTTCTACGGCGGCCACTACCGGATCGTCCCCAACGGCGTCGCGCTGCCCGCGGGCGGCGTGCCGGCGCCGCGCCACCGTCAGCCGGGCGACCCGCTGAAAATCGTGTTCGTCGGCCAGGCTGTCGAGCGCAAGGGCCTGCCGGTCCTGGTGCGTGCCTTCGAGGCGCTGCGCGGCCAGGTGCCCGCCGAGCTGACGATCGTCGGCGCCAGCGCCGAGGAGATCGAGCCGCTGCTCGTCGACGGCACGGGCGTGAACGCGCTCGGCCGCGTCGACGACGAGTCGCGGCAGGCCGCCCTGCTCGCCGGCGACGTGCTCGCCGCGCCGTCGCTCGGCGGGGAGTCGTTCGGCATGGTGCTGACCGAGGCGTTCGCCGCCGGCACGCCGGTCGTCGCTTCGGACATCGCCGGCTACCGCGACGTCGTCGCCGATGGCGTCGACGGCCTGCTGGTCCCGCGCGGCGACGCTACCCGCCTGGCCGAGACGCTGCGCGACCTCGCGATCGACCGCCCGCGGACCGAGGCGCTCGGCGCCGCCGCCGCCCTTTCGGTCGAGCGCTATGCGTGGCCGCGCGTCGCCGAGCAGGTCGTCGAGGCCTATGAGGACGCGCGCGCGGTGCCCGCGCCCGAGACCCTGCCGGCGCGAGCTGCCCTGCGGATCGGTGCCCTGCCCGCCGACGGCCAGCCGCGCTCGCCGGCCCGCCGCCTGACCTCGCTCGAGCCGCTGCCGTCGAGCGGCAACCGGGCGTTCAAGATCGTCCGTCGCGCGGCGTTCGCGGCCGCGACGATCGGCGCCGGCGTCGGGACGCTTCTCGCGTTCGAGCGGATCGGCCTGCGGCCGATCGCGCACGCGCTCGTGGACTCCCAGCCGGTGTGGGTGCTCGTCGCGCTGGCGCTGATGTGCCTGTCGATGCTGTGGCGCGCCGTCGCCTGGTGGGCGATCCTGCGCGCGGCGCTGCCCGAGGCGCTGCCGCGCCTGGTCGACGCCATACAGGGCACGACGATCGGCGTGCTGATGTCGGCCACCTTGCCGGCGCGGCTCGGCGAGCCGTCGCGCGCGCTGGTGGTCGCCCGCCGCCTCGGCCGGCCGCGTGACCGGCTACCCGCCGTGCTCGGCACGATCGTCTCGCAGACGCTCTTGAACGTGCTCGCGCTGGTGATCCTCGGGGCCGTGATGTTCGCGACCATCGGGCTGTTCGCCGGCCGCCAGCAGGCCCTGGTTTGGTATGCGCTGGCGCCGCTTGGTGTGCTGTGCGCCGTGCTCGTGGCGCCGGCACTGCTGCGCTCCGGTCTGCCGTCGCGCTCGACCCGCGTGCACCGCTGGGTGACGCAGGTGCGCGAGGCGCTCGCGCGCGTGCGCACGGGGCTGGCCGTCTTCCGCTCGCCGCGGCTCGGGGCCGAGGCGCTCACGATGCAGCTCGGGGCCTGGGCGCTGCAGTGGGTCGCCTGCTACGTGCTGCTCGCCGCGCTCGGGCTGGACCTCGACATGGGCGCCGCCGCCGCCGTGCTGTTTGCCGTGAACGTCACCGCCGTGCTGCCGCTGACGCCGTCCAACCTCGGCGTGTTCCAGGCCGCCTGCCTGGCCGTGCTGACCGGCGCCTACGGCGTCAACGCGGCGCAGGCGCTCGGGTACGGGATCATCCTGCAGGCGGTCGAGATCGCCACCGCGATCGTCATGGGCGCTCCCGCGCTCGTCAAGGAGGGGCTGTCGTGGCGCGAGGTGCGCCTGCGCGCGATGCACACCGCCCCTGTCTCACTCGGTCCGCTGCCGCGCGAGGCCGAGAGCCGCGCCTAGACTCCTCTAGGTGTCAACGGCGGGAGCCTTCGTGCGCCGCAAAGCGGCGTTCCGTGACTGGGCCGACATCGAGTCGGGGCCCGGCCGCTACCACCTCTACGTCGCGCCGGCGTGCCCATGGTCGCACCGCACGATCATCGTCCGGCGGTTGAAGGGGCTCGACGACGAGCTGTCGGTCACGCTCGCCCACCCGTTTCGAGACGAGCGCGGCTGGCGCCTGCGCGGCGACGAGGTGAACGGCTTCGAGTACCTGCGCGAGGCGTACGAGGCCGCGCGGCCCGGCTACGACGACCGCATCTCCGTCCCGGTGCTGTGGGACCGGGAGGAGCAGACGATCGTCAACAACGAGTCGACCGACATCGTGCGGATGCTCAACGACTGGGGCGACCCCGCGGTCGACCTGTACCCGGAGGATCTGCGAGCGGAGATCGACGAGCTCGACGACTGGGTCTACGACGGCTTCCAGAACTCGGTCTACCGCGCCGGCTTCTCGCGCTCGCAGGAGGCGTATGACAAGGCGTTCGCGAACGTGTTCGCGACGATGGAGCGACTCGAGCAGCTACTCGGCGAGCGCCGCTACCTGGCGGGAGAGCGGATCACGCTCGCCGACTGGCGGCTGTTCCCCACGCTCGTGCGCTTCGACACCGTCTACTACACGCACTTCCGCTGCAACGGCCGCCGCGTCGCCGACTGCCCGAACCTCTGGGGCTACACGCGCGAGCTCCACCAGCAGCCCGGCGTCGCCGAGACCGTGAAGATGGACGAGATCAAGGTCCACTACTACACGACGCACGACTCGCTGAACCCGAAGCGGATCATCCCGGCCGGGCCGCTCGACCTCGACTTCAGCGCGCCGCACGGCCGCGCGTGAGGCGGGCGCACAGCTCGTCGATCTGGGTGTCGTTGGCGGCGATCAGGCGCTCGGCCTCGCGCCGGAGCGCGGCGAGGTTCTCGGGGCTCGCGTCGTCGAGGTCGTCGCTCGCCTCGTCGAGCCGCGTCTGCAGGCGCGCGTAGCCGCCGGGGAGCAGCCCGGTCAGCTGGAGGTCGACGGCGTCGGCGGTGCCGTCGAACACGACGTCGAGGATCGGCCGCGCCCACTCGAGCTGGCCCCAGTCGCGCACCTCGTCGTAGGGGAGCGGGCGCGTGTGCTCCCCGGTGCCGAGGGAGAGCAGCAGGTCGAGCTTGCCGCCGACCTGCGCGTACGCGCAGACGGCCGGGTTGGTGGCGAACACGCCGCCGTCGACCAGCGTGGCGTCGCCGATCCGGACGGGCTCGAAGTAGCTCGGGGCCGCCGAGCTGGCGTGCGCGGCGTCGATCATCGCGACGTCGCTGGATCCCAGGAACAGCGCGCGGCGGGCCTGGATGTCGTACGCGGTCAGCAGGACGGGCGGGTCGAGGTCGGCGAGCCGGCCCGGCCCCAGCCAGCGGGTCAGCGCGTCCACGAGCCCCGCCGAGTCGTAGCGCTCGTCGACGAGCCCGCCGACCGACGTGATCTTCTTGATCAACGAGCGGTCGAAGATGCGCGGGCCCTCGATCTCGTACAGCTCGGCGATCCGCTCCGCCGGCATCGGATCGGGCCGCGCAAGGGCGCAGGCGATGATCGAGCCGGTAGAAGTGCCGGCGATCAGGTCCACGAGTTCGCCCATGCGGCGGCCGGTGCGGCTCTCGAACTCGGCGAGCACGATCGCCGGGATCAGCCCGCGGATGCCGCCGCCGTCGATCGCGAGGACGTTCATGAGGCGCACGCCTCAGATCATGACCGAGGAGCGTCTACGAGGGAACGGTCGCGCCGCCGCGGCGCGGGTCCTTCTCGGACCCCTTGATGACCTCGTCCGGCGAGCGGTCCTTCGGGATGAAGCCCGACTTCATGCCGAAGTAGACGGCCTGGGGGTGGTGGGCGACGATCGCGACCGTCGACTGCTCGGGCTCGACGGCGTGGCCGCCCGACAGCGACAGGCCGATGCGGTCGGCGCCGAGCAGGCGGAACACCTTGGTGTGCTCTGACTGGTCCGGGCACGCCGGGTAGCCCCATGACCAGCGGCGGCCCTGGTCGGGCGTGATGCCGAGGTCGGCGCGCACCTTCGCGTGCATCCACTCGGCCATGCCCTCAGCGGTCTGCACGCCGAGCCCGTGGGTGTAGAGCTGCTCGGCGAACTCGCCCTGCTTCTCCAGCTCGGCCATCAGCGCGGTCACCTGCGGGCCGGCGGTCACCGCCTGGATCGCGACGACGTCGCGTTCGCCGCTCTCCTTCGGGCGGTAGAAGTCGGTGATGCAGATGCGGTCGTGCCCGGGCTGGCGCGGGAACACGAGCTTGTCGAGCAGCTTCTCGGGATCCTCCGGGTCGTACAGCTCGAGCGAGTTGCCGACGGCGTTGCACGGGAAGTAGCCGAGCAGCGCGCGCGGGTGCAGGTAGTCCTGCTCGCGCCACATGCGCTCCAGGCGCGGCTGGAACTCCTCGTCGACGAGCGCCCGCCACTCCTCGCCCTTCTTGCCGCGCCCTCCCCAGTGAAGCTTGAACAGCACATGGGTGTCGAGGTGGGGGAACACGTCGTCGAGGTCGACCGTGATCTCCTGCACGCCCCAGAACGGCGGCGTCGGCACCGGGACGTCGGTGCGGGCGGCCGAGCGGACCGACTCGTCGTCGGTCGGGCCGAGCTCGGGCTCCGGGCCCTTCTCGCGCAGTTTGCGCGCCTCGTCGCGGAACTTGTCCACCAGCTTGGTTCGCTTGTCCGGCTCGACGAGCTGGTCCATCACGGCGAGGCCGGCGAACGCGTCCTTGCAGTAGAAGACGCCGGGGTCATAGACCTCGTCGGACTCCTGGCCCTTGGGGTACAGGATCCGGCGCCCGAAGTCGCGGTTGATGGCGGCGCCGCCGACCAGCACGGGGTACTGGAGGCCGCGCTCGTGCAGCTCCTGGACGGCGAGCGGCATCTGCTTGGAGGTCGAGACGAGCAGCGCGGACAGGCCGATCGCCGTCGCGTCGTGCTCCTGCGCGGCGTCGAGGATCGTCCCGATCGGGACCTGCTTGCCGAGGTCGACGACCGTGTAGCCGTTGTTGGTAAGGATCGTGTTGACCAGCGACTTGCCGATGTCGTGCACGTCGCCGAACACGGTGGCGAGAACGACCGTGCCCTTCGTGTAGCCCTCGAGCTTGTCGAGGTACTTCTCGAGCTGGGCGACCGCCTTCTTCATCACCTCGGCGCTCTGGAGCACGAACGGAAGGATCAGCTCGCCGGCGCCGAACTTGTCACCGACCTCCTTCATGGCCGGGAGCAGCACGTCGTTGAGCGTCGGGACGGCGCCGATCTTCTCGACCGAAGCGTCGATCTGGTCTTCCACGCCCTCCTTCTTGCGGCGCAGGATGTGCCAGTGCAGCGCCTCCTCGGGCTCCATGCCGGCGGTGGGGTCGGCGGCCTCGGCGGCTTCCTCGGTCTTGCCCTCGAAGTGCGCGATGTACTGCTCGAGCGCGTCGTCGCGGCGGTTGAAGACGAGGTCGTCGGCGAGCTCGCGCTCCCCCTCCGGGATCTCCGCGTACGGCGTGATGTGGTTCGGGTTGACCATCGCCAGGTCCAGCCCGGCCTCGACACAGTGGTGCAGGAAGACGGAGTTCAGGACCGAGCGGGCCGGCAGGCCGATGCCGAAGCTCACGTTGGAGACGCCGAGCGAGGTCTTCACGCCCGGCAGTTCGGCCTTGATCAGGCGGATGCCCTCGATCGTCTCGACGGCGGACGGCTTCCACTCCTCGTCGCCGGTCGTGAGCGTGAAGGTCAGCGCGTCGAAGATCAGCAGCTCGGGATCCATCCCGTGCTCGGTGCAGACGAGCTCGTGGATGCGCTGGGCGATCTCCAGCTTGCGCTCGCGCGTCTTGCCCATGCCGACCTCGTCGATCGTCAGCGCGATCAGCGCGGCGCCGTGCTCGAGCGCGATCGGGACGACCTTGTCGAGCTTGTCGCGGCCGGCCTCGAGGTTGACCGAGTTGACGATCGCGCGGCCGGGGATCTGGTCGAGCGCGCGCTCGATGACGTCCGGCTCGGTCGAGTCGACCTGGATCGGCGCCGGCTGGGTCAGCGAGACCTTCTTGACCACCTGGCGCATCTGCTCGTCTTCGTCCTGGCGCTCGGTCAGCGCGACGCAGATGTCGAGCACGTGGGCGCCGCCCTCGACCTGGTCTTCGGCGACCTGCAGCAGGCCGTCGTAGTCGTCGGCGAGCAGCAGCTCCTTGGCCTTGCGCGAGCCCTGCGAGTTCACGCGCTCGCCGACCAGCGTCGGTCGCGGCTCCTGCGCGAGCGGCGCGGCGCTGATCATCGAGCTGACGTGCGCGGGGCGGCGCTCGGGGCGCGTCGAGCTGTTGCGGCCCTCGACACGCTGCGCGAGCGCGTAGATGTGGTCGGGCGTGGTGCCGCAGCAGCCGCCGACGATGTTCACGCCGTAGCGCTCGACGAACTCGCCGAGCGCATTGGAGACCTGGTCCGGCGTCTCGGGGAAGATCGTCTCGCCGTTCGCCCCCTGGTGCGGGATGCCGGCGTTCGGGATGCAGTGGATCGGCACCGAGGCGAACTCGCCGAGGAAGCGGACCGCGTCGCGCATGTCCTCCGGGCCGGTAGAGCAGTTGAGCCCGATGACGTCGACCTTCAGCGCCTCGAGCGTGGCGAGCGCGGCGCTGATGTCGGTGCCGAGCAGCATCTTGCCGCCGTTCGGGAGGAGGCTGACGCTGGCCTGGATCGGGGTGCTTCTCCCGACGAGCTTGAACGCCTCGCGCGTGCCGAAGACGGCGGCCTTGACCTCGAGAATGTCCTGCGCGGTCTCGATGATGATCAGGTCGGCGCCGCCCTCCAGGAGGCCCTGCGCCTGCTCGGCGAACGTTGCGACGAGCGCGCGAAACGAGATCGCGCCGAGGGTCGGATCCTCCGATGCGGGGAGGTGCCCGGTGGGCCCGATCGAGCCGGCGACGAAGCGGTCCTCGCCGATGGCCTGGCGCGCGATCTCGGCGGCGCGTCGGTTGATCTCGAGCGTGTGCTCGCCGAGGCCCCACTCGTCGAGCTTGATGCGTGACGCCTGGAATGTGTCGGTCTCCACGGCCTCCGCGCCGGCCTCGATCATCGACTCGTGGACGCCCTGGATCACGTCCGGACGGTTGAGAACCAGCGCCTCGTGGCACCGCCCCGGCAGCCGGTAGTCCTTCTCCAGCGAGAGGTCGAACTGCTCGAGCGTGGCGCCCATCCCACCGTCGAAGACGACGACGTGATCGCGCACGGTGGCGAGGAAATCACGCATGGCCGCGAAGGGTAGCGCAACCTTGACACACCTTTGGCAAGGTTGGCCGGGCGTGGGGGTCAGGCCCCCTTGACTAGCGGGTATAGATACCTGTTAGATATTGCGCATGCGGCATGCCGTCCTTGCGCTTCTCGCCGACGAGCCCGCCCACGGCTACGAGATCAAGCGCGGGCTGGAGGAGCGGTTCGGCACCGTGGTGGCCCCGCTGAACGCCGGGCAGGTCTACACGACGCTGCAGCGCCTTCAGCGCGACCGGCTCGTGGCCGACGACGCCGTCGCGCAGTCGGGGCGGCCGGACAAGCGCGTGTACCGGCTGACCGACGCGGGCCGCGACGCGCTGTTCGAGTGGCTCGGCACGCCCAGCGCCCCCACCCGGTTGCGCGACGACTTCTTTATGAAGCTCGTCTTCGCGCACTCGATGGGACTCGCCGACCCGGCCGAGCTGATCGCGCGCCAGCGCGTCGCCTACCTGCGCTCGCTCGGCGAGCTCGAGCGCGTGCTCGCCAACGATCTGCCCGTCGACGGGACGACCGCGCTCGTCGTCGAGGGTGCGGCGCTGCACCTGGAGGCCGACCTCAAGTGGCTCGACCGCTGTGAGGAGCAGCTCGCGCGATGACCGCCGTGCTCGAGGCACACGGGCTGCGCAAGCTGCACGGCAGCGGTGGGGCGGCGGTGGTCGCGGTCGACGACGTCGACCTCACGCTCGACCACGGCGAGTTCCTCGCGATCACCGGCCCCAGCGGCTGCGGCAAGTCGACGCTGCTCAACCTCCTCGGCGGGCTCGACCGCCCGAGCGCCGGTGAGATCCACCTGCACGGCGAGCGCGTCGACGGCGCGGGCGAGTCGCGCCGCGCGCAGTTGCGCCGCAGCGAGCTCGGCTTCGTCTTCCAGTTCTTCAACCTGATCGCCAACCTCACGGTCGCCGACAATGTCGAGCTGCCCGCGCTGCTCGCGGGCGTGCCGACCAAGGAGGCGCGCCGCCGCGCCGCGGAGCTGCTCGATCGGCTCGGGCTGAGTGCGGCGGCCGGGCGCGTGCCGGGAGCGCTGTCGGGCGGCCAGCAGCAGCGCGTCGCGATCGCCCGCGCGCTCGTCAACCGCCCGAGCGTCCTGCTCGCCGACGAGCCGACCGGCAACCTCGACAGCGCCGCCGCGCGCGATGTCGTCGGAGTTCTGCGCGAGCGCGCGCACCAGGGCCAGGCGATCGTGCTCGTGACCCACGACCTGCGGGTCGCGAGTGCCGCGAGCCGTGTGCTGCGGATGCGTGACGGGAGCATCGTCGGCGAGGCGGACCTCGAAGGCGATGGCGACGCGAACGCCGCGCTCACCCGGGTCATGCCGCGGGAGGGATGACCGTGCTGCGGGCGACCGGTCGCCTGATCCGGGCCGACCTCGCGCAGCGGCCGCTGCAGGCCGCGCTCACTGGCCTCGTCGTGGCGATCGCCGCCGCGGCGCTGCTCGTGACGCTGCACCTGCGCGCGGTGCTCGACCAGCCGTTCGACGACCTCATGCGCGCGACCAACGGAGCCCACGTGACACTGACCGGCCCGCCGGCGGCGATCCGCCGCGCCGCCGCAAGGCCGGAAGTGGCGCAGGCGAGCGCGGTCGCGCCGCTGGTGCACGTGAAGGCCGGGCTGGGGCGGGAGCAGGGCCGGCTCGTGCTCGGCACGCCGAACGTCGACGTCGACCGACCGCTGCTCACCGAGGGCCGGCTGCCGCGCACCACCGGCGAGGCGCTGGCGAGTCGCCCGCTGGCGCTCGGCATGGGCATGCATCCCGGCAGCGAGATGGTGGTCGCCGGGCGGCGACTGCGGATCGTCGGGGTCGGCTCGCTGGCGCTGGCGAACGCCGATGCATGGGTCACGCCCGCGTTGCTGGCGGAGCTCGCGCACGGCCGAAAGGTCGCCGAGATCTCGTTGCGGCTGCACGACCCGAACGCCGCGCGCGACTTTCCCGCCACGCCTCAGGTCAGGGTGGACACCTGGCTCGACGCGCGGAGCGACTTCAGCGACGAGTCGCGCCGCACGCTGGCGATCATCGGCACGTCGACGCTGCTCGCGCTGCTCGCCGCCGGCTTCACGCTCGCGACCGCGATCGGCGGGCGCGTGCTCGCAGACCGCCGTCGCATCGGCCTGCTGCGCGCGGTCGGCGTGACGCCGCGCGGCGTCACCGGCGTCCTCGTCTCGCACTATCTCGCGGTCGCCGTGCTGGCACTCCCGTTCGGGCTGCTCGCCGGCCGGCTGATCGCGCCGCCGCTCGTCTCCAGGACGATGACGCTGCTCGGCACGCCGCAGCCCGGCGCGCCCGCGCTGGCGCTGATCGCCGCGGTGGCCGGGCTCGTGCTCCTCGCGGTCGTCATCGCCACCGCGTTGCCCGCGTGGCGCGCCGGCCGGCTCCCGCCGGTGGTCGCGCTGGAGCCCGCGCGCGCGTCGGGGAGCGACCGCGCGTCGCCCGCCGCCCGCATCGCGCAGGCGCTGCACGCGCCCGTGGTCGCCGTGCTCGGCGCCAAGGACGCGTACGTGCAGCGCGCCCGGGCGCTGCTGACGATGGCAAGCCTCGCGCTTGCGGCGATGGTCGTCGTCTGCGCGCTCGCGTTCGAGGCGACGATGGACCGCATCGGCTCGGACTCGGCGCTGCGTGCCCAGCCGTGGGATCTCGCCGTCGACGACGAAGGCATGCCGCCGGACCAGGCGGACCGCGTGCTCGCGTCGATCCCCGGCGTGGCGGAGGTCGGCCGGCGCTACGACGTGCTCACCACCAGCGGCGGGATCGAGCTCGAGACGCGCGTGATCGACGGGTCGCCGTCGGCCTTTGCGTTCGCGGTGCCGGACGGACGCGGCGTGCAGCAGCCCGGCGAGGTGACGCTCGGGCGAGAGGCGATCGAGCGGCTCGGGCTGAAGATCGGCGACGACGTCCACCTCGCCGCGGCCGGGAAGCCGTTCACCGCTCGCCTGGTCGGCCGTCACGTGGAGCCGGACGCCAACGGGCTCGGCGCGGTCGTGCTCGCCGGCACGGTTCCCGCGGCCGCGCTCGAGCGCCCGCGCTGGATCGTGCGGCTCCAACCCGGCGCCGATCCCCTGCGTGCCGAGGACGAGGTCACCCGCCGCGGCGCCGGCCGTCTGTTCGCCGGCCGCCCGCTCGACTCGCTGCAGCGCGAGATCGACGAGATGCGCCCGATCGTCTACGGCGTCTCGGCGCTGCTGCTGGCAATCGCCGCCGTCAACCTGCTCACGACGCTGCTGCTCGGCGTGCGCGAGCGTCGCCGCGACGTGGCGATCCTCGGCGCGGTCGGCGCCACGCCGCGCCAGGTGTCCGGCGCCGTGGTCGCCGGTGGCGTGATGCTGGCGCTGCCGGCGGTGCTCGCGGGTCTGCCCGGGGGTGCGTGGATGTTCCGCACCGTCGTGGGGATGACCGACCCGTCCGACGGTCCCGACGTCGCCACGCTGCCGCCGTGGTGGGTGGTGCTGCTGGCGCTCCCCGCTGCGCTCGCGGTGGTGGCCGCGATCTCGGCGCTCGCCGCCCGTGAAGCACGCAGGGTGGTCGTCCCCGTAGCGTTGCGGGCCGAGTGAGGGACGACATTCTCGATCAAACCGGTCGGCAAAGTAGTATAAGCTGGGACGACATGCCCGCGACGGACGTCCATCAGCACCTGTGGCCGGAGCCGCTGCTCGGTCTGCTCGCCGCGCGCGACGAGGCACCGCGTCTGCGCCGCGGCGGCGGCGGCTGGCAGCTCGAGCTGGCCGGTGAAGCCGTGGCAGCGTTCGACACCCGCGCCCACGACCCGGCCGCCCGCGCGGATGTTGCCGCCGCTGACGGCGTCGACCGCGTGCTCGTGGCGCCTTCGTCACCGCTCGGGATCGAGAGCCTCCCCGCGGCCGAAGCGCAGCCGCTGCTCGACGCCTTCCACGCCGGGGTGCTCGAGCTCGGCGGCCCGTTCATGCCGTGGGGCTCGCTCGCGCTCGCCGGTGCGGAGCCCGCCGCCGTCGACGCGTTGCTCGCCCTCGGCGCCACCGGCCTGTGTCTGCCGGCCGCGACGCTGACGACACCGGCAAAGCTCGACGCGATCGGCCCGGTGCTCGAGCGGCTGACGCAGCGCCGCGCGCCGCTGTTCGTCCATCCCGGTCCGGCGCCCGCGGGCGACTCCCGGCTGCCGGCGTGGTGGCCGCCGATGACCTCCTACGTGGCCGAGATCCAGGCCGCCTGGCTCGCCTGGGCGGAGTGGGGCCGTCCGGCGCACTCGAGCCTGAAGGTCGTGTGGGCCATGCTCGCCGGCTGCGCGCCGCTGCAGGCCGAGCGGCTCGCCGCGCGCGGCGGCCCCGCCGACGCGGTGCACGACGACCACGCCTGGTTCGATGTGTCCTCGTACGGCCCGCACGCCGTGGACGCGATGCTGCGCGTCGTCGGCGTCGACCGGCTCGTACTCGGCTCCGACCGGCCGATCGCCGATCCGCCCGCGCTCGCCTCGCTCGGCCCTGCCGTCCGCCACGCCGTGTCCAGAGCCAACCCGGCGCGCCTCTTCGATGCCCAACCGTGATCTCGACCAGGACGAGCTCGAGCGGCTCGTCCAGGACCTCGCCGCGCAGCTGGCGCCACCTCGTCGCGCACCGCCCCGACGAGCGCACCTACGCCGAGCTGCGCCGGTGGTCGCTGTCCTACGCCGAGGAGCTCAGGCCGATCGGGGCATAGAAAGGGGCCCGCTCACCGTTGAAGCTTCCACCTGGGAGGGGGAGGAGGGGCGAAAGCGGTAGCGAGCGGGCCCAGTCGCGTAATCGGCACCGCTCGTGGGCGGCTTTAGCCGAAAACCGCGCGAATTCCGGCTTCGGCACATTCGCGGTCCTCGGGGGACTGCGCGCCGCTCACTCCGACCGCTCCGAGCACCGCTGCGCCGTCACGGATGACCGCCGATCCGTCGGCCGGGATGATCGGCACACGAGTGAGCTGACTGACCTGTGCGAAGAAGGTCGCACGGTCCGCCTGGACCGCCGCGAGCGCGTCGCCGTCGCGGTGCCAGACCGCGGCGCCGACCGCCTTGGCCTCGGCGATCTGCGCGCTCAGCGGCGGCGCGCCGTCCATGCGGGCGAGCGCTTGCAGCAGGCCGCCCTCGTCGACGACGGCGACGGTGACGTTCCAGCCGTTCTCGATGGCCTTCTCACGGGCGGCGGCGATCAGCGTCTGGGACTGCTCGAGTGTCAGTGGCATGGCCGCAGCCTGCCACGCACAACGACGTGAGGCCCCGCCGTCGGCGGGGCCCCACTGACCCAGGACTCGGTGAGGGTGGGCGGGTGCCCTACTTGATGAAGAGGATCTCCGCGTACTTCGGCAGCGGCCAGAGGTCGTCCGGCACGATCTTCTCGAGCTGGTCGGCGACGTCGCGCACGGCCTGCATGGCCGGCATCACCGTGCCCTGCACGTACTTGGCCTCGTTCAGGATCTCGCCGTCCTCGGGGTGATCTCGGTTGGCGGTCTCGAGCGCGAAGATCGTGTCGACGAACTCGTCGAGCAGCGTCTCCAGCTCGCCCTGCAGCTTGCCGACGCCCGCCGAGCTGCCGGCCGCGCCCAGCGTCGCCGCCCACTGGACGGCCGCCGGCAGGAGCATCGTGCGGGCGATCGACGCCGCGGTCTCGCCCTCGATGTTCACCGTCGTCACGTACTGCTCGACGGACACCTCGTAGCGGGACTCGAGCTCGCGCTCGGACAGCACCTCGTACTTCGAGAACACCTCGATGGTGCTGGGCTCGACCAGCCACGGGAGTGCGTCCGGCGACTGGGCGAGGTTCGCCAGGCCCCGCTGCTCGGCCTCGGCGTGCCACTCCTCGGAGTAGTTGTCGCCGCTGAACACGATCCGCTTGTGGCCCGAGTAGGCGTCCTTGACGACGCCGAGCACGGCCTCCTCGAGCGACTTGCCGTCGCCGGAGGCCGACTCGACCGCATCCGCCAGCTGGTCGACCGCCGCGGCGACGATCGTGTTCAGCACCGTGTTCGGGAGCGCCAGCGACATCGAGGACCCGAGCGCGCGGAACTCGAACTTGTTGCCGGTGAAGGCGAACGGTGAGGTCCGGTTGCGGTCGCCGCCGTGCATCGGCAGCGACGGCAGCACCGACGCGCCGAGCTCGAGGTAGCTCTGCGGCGTCGCCGCGTCGCCCGAGCCGGACTCGATCGCGTTGAAGACCTTCTCCAGCTCGGCGCCGAGGAAGATCGAGATGATCGCCGGCGGCGCCTCGTTGGCGCCGAGGCGGTGGTCCTGCCCGGCGTTCGCCACCGACGCGCGCAGCAGCTGCTGGTACTTGTCGACGGCCTGGATCACGGCCGCGCAGAAGAACAGGAACTGCAGGTTCTCGTGCGGCGTGGCCCCCGGCTCGAGCAGGTTGTCGCCCGTGTCGGTGCCCATCGACCAGTTGTTGTGCTTGCCGGAGCCGTTGACGCCGGCGAACGGCTTCTCGTGCAGCAGGCAGACGAGCCCGTACCGTCGGGCCACGTTCTGCATGACCTGCATCGTCAGCTGCTGGTGATCGGAGCCCACGTTGGAGTTCTCGAACACGGGCGCGACCTCGTACTGCGCGGGCGCGACCTCGTTGTGGCGGGTCTTGATCGGCACCCCGAGCCGGGCGAGCTGCTGCTCGGTCTCGAGCATGCAGGCGAGCACGCGCTCGGGGATCGACCCGAAGTAGTGGTCGTCGAGCTCGTGGCCCTTCGGCGGCTTGGCGCCGAACAGCGTCCGGCCGGTGGTGATCAGGTCGGGGCGCTCGAAGTAGAAGCGCTCGTCGATCAGGAAGTACTCCTGCTCGGGACCGACGGTGGTGAACACGCGCGTGGACTCGTCGTCGCCGAACAGCTTCAGCGCGCGCAGCGCGCTGTTGGACAGGGCGTCCATCGAGCGCAGCAGCGGGATCTTGTGATCGAGCGCCTCGCCGGTCCACGACGCGAACGCCGTCGGGATGCAGAGGAACGCGCCGTTCGGGTTCTCGAGGATGAACGCCGGTGACGTCGGGTCCCACGCGGTGTAGCCGCGGGCCTCGAACGTGGCCCGGATGCCGCCGGTCGGGAACGACGACGCGTCCGGCTCGCCCTGGATCAGCTCCTTGCCCGAGAACTCGGCGATCGCGTTGCCGTCGCCGGTCGGGGCGTAGAACGAGTCGTGCTTCTCGGCGGTCGAGCCCGTCAGGGGCTGGAACCAGTGCGTGAAGTGGGTGGCGCCGTGCTCCATCGCCCATTCCTTCATGGCGGTGGCGACGGCGTCGGCCAGCGCGGGCTCGAGCAGCTCGCCGGCCTCGAGGGTCTCTTGAAGCTGGCGGTAGATCGCCTTCGGGAGCCGCTGACGCTGGACGGCCGTCGAAAAGACGGCTTCGCCGAAGACGTTGGCACCGGGCTGGGTCAGGTCCGCCTGCCCGAGCGCGCCCCCGTTGGGGCTCCACTGGGCTGCGTTGACATTGGGAGTGCGAGTACGGGGTGGCATGTAGTCGAGGGTCCTCCTCCGGGCTTGCCTGGGTCGACGCGCCAGCCTAGTGCGGACCTCGCGGAGCGTCCTTGTCCCTATGTCCAAAGATCAGGCGCACCGGTTCGACTGTCGACCGGATGGAGAAACCCCGACCGGGAATCTTCGACATCGGGACAAAGACCCCTCGCCCTCCCGTCACGACCATGTCGAGCTGATGGTTTCCGACCGAGGAGGACTGATGCGCAGAAGGACCGGCGCGGCGCTGCTTGGAGCCGCGCTCGCCTGCGTAGCGCTGCCGGGGGCGGCGTACGCGGACACGCTGGATGCCGCAAGTAGCGGCAACCTGGCGGACAGCGTGGCGATCAACTCGATCTGGGTCGTGGTTGCGGCCCTGCTCGTGATCTGGATGCAGGCGGGCTTCGCGTTCCTCGAGATTGGCTTCTCGCGTGCGAAGAACGCCGGCACGGTCGTCCCGAAGATCCTCGTGAACTTCTCGATCGCCGCGATCCTCTACTACGCCGTCGGCTTCGCGTTCGCGTTCGGCAACGGCGACATCATCGGCACGCACGGGTTCCTGCTCCGTGATTACGGTGATCCCCAGCAGGCCTTCGGGATCATGGGCGCGTCCGACGCCACGATCGAGAGCAAGTTCCTGTTCCAGTTCTCGTTCTGCGCCGTCTCGCTCGCGATCGTCTGGGGGACGACGCTCGAGCGGATCAAGTTCGGCGTCTACATCATCTACGCCGCGATCTTCGCGGCCCTGATCTACCCGATCGCCTCGCACTGGGTGTTCGGCGGTGGCTGGCTGCAGGCCAACGTCGGCATGCAGGACTTCGCGGGCTCGACCGCGGTGCACCTGATCGGCGCGACCGGCGCCCTCGCGGTGCTCCTGCAGCTCGGCGCGCGGCGCGGCAAGTACGGACAGGACCGGAAGCCGCGGGCGATCCCGGGGCACTCGATGCCGCTGTTCGGCCTCGGCGTGCTGATCCTGTGGCTCGGCTGGTTCGGGTTCAACCCGGGCTCGACGCTGAACGCCATGGACGGGCGCTTCCCGGAGATCGCCGTGGTCACGAACCTCGCCGCCGCCGCGGGTGTGCTCGGCGCGTTGCTCGTCGCCCGCTGGAAGACGGGGACGATCGACATCGGCATGGCCGGCAACGGCGCGATCGGCGCGCTGGTGGCGATCACGGCCGGTTCGGGCTACGTGGAGAATTGGGCCGCGCTCATCATCGGCTTCGCGGCCGGCGTGATCGTGCCGCTCGGCGTCTACGCGATCGACCGCCGGATCGACGATCCGGTCGGTGCGCTGACCGCGCACGGCCTGTGCGGCATCTGGGGCACGCTCGCCTGCGGGCTCTTCACGTCACCACGGCTGGCCGCGTACAACGGGGTCGGCGAGGCCGGCTTCGTGTACAACGGCTCGCTGCACCAGCTGGGCAGCCAGGCCCTCGGCGTCGTGGTCGTGTTCGCGTTCGTGTTCGTCGTCTCGTACTCGGTGTTCTACGTGATCAAGAAGACCTACGGCCTGCGCGTCACGGCTGAGGAAGAAGATGCCGGACTGGACATCTCCGAGCACGGCATGTACGGGTACCCGGAGCAGTTCATCCCGGCCCCCGAGCTCATCGGCTACAGCCCCGCACCCGGCGGTGTGCCCGCGCGTGAGACGGCTCGCGGCGCCACCACTAAGGAGGTTCCGGTCACGTGAAGAAGATCGAGGCATACATCCGGCACGAGTCGTTCGAGCCGATCCGGATGGAGCTCCTCAGCCTCGGGTTCCCGTCTCTGTCGATCTCGGAGGTCAAGGGGTCGGGGCGCCAGAAGGGCATCACGGAGCGCTACCGCGGGGCCGAGCTGACCAACTGGCTGCGGCCGAAGGTCAAGCTCGAGTGCGTAGTGGCTTCGCAGGACGTGCAGACAGTGGTCGACGCGATCCTCAAGCACGCCCGCACCGGCCAGATCGGCGACGGCAAGGTGTTCGTCATGCCGGTCGAGGAGGCCTACCGGATCCGCACCGGCGAGTCCGGTGAGGAGACGCTCCAGGCACACCCTGAGGTGGCCGCACAGGCCACCGCCTGAACTCGAACGGGGCGGCCTCCGGGCCGCCCCGTTCATTGCGGGAGACATGCCAGCTGAACCTGACATCACTCCGCCCGCCGCCACCTCGCTCGTCGAGCGGCTGCGCGCGGTGCATCTACAGATGCTCGACGCCGTCCTGACCGGCGACGGGCTGGCGGCGGTGGCCGACCTGGCGGCGGGGGCCGCGGGCGGTCCGGTCGCGATCGTCGTACCGCGGCTCGGTGTCGCGGTCGCGTCCACGGGCGGCGAACCCGTTCTCGGGGCGGTGCGCCGCTATGTCGGCGAGCAGGGCCGTGGCCGTGTGGCGCCGGTGCCGAGCGAGATCGTCGCCGAGGTGCCGATCGCGTCCGGCGACGAGCGGATCGGCGGCGTCGTGCTGCTCCAGCCCGGGCGGCCGGAGCCGGAAGCGGTCGAGTTCCTGCACCTGGCGGCCGTGGCGGCGCTGACCGAGGTCGCCGTCGAGGAGGCGCGCGAGGAGGTCGAGGAGAACGTCCGCGGCTCGTTCCTGGAGGAGCTGCGCGAGCGGCCCGACGCGATCGACGCTGGCGACGTCGTCCGCCGCGCCGGCCGGCTCGGCTGCGATCTCTCGGAGGGCGCCGTAGTGCTGTGCGCGGAGCTCTCCTCGGAGCGGCCGCGCCACGTGGTGGCGCTGATCGCATCCGAGTACGCGGGTGCGCTGGCGCAGCACATCGAGGGCGGGCCGGCCGGGCGCGTGTACGCGCTGCTGCCGGCGCGCGGCGATCAGAACGCCACCGTCACCGCGGCCCGCACGCTCGCCGGACGCCTGCAACGGCACGGCGTGGTCGCGCTGTCGTCGTTCTACGCCGACCCGGGCGAGCTCGGCCGCGCGATTCAAGAGGCCGAGCTCGTGCTCGAGGTGCTCCAGCGCGGCGACGGGCTCGGCGGCCCGATCCAGGAGGACATCGGAACCGGCACGTACCGGCTGCTGTTCCGCGTCCTCGCGTCGCACCCCGAGGAGGTCCGCTCGTTCTACGAGGACACCGTCGCGGCGATCGTGCGTTACGACGACCAGTACCGCACCGACCTCGTGCAGACGCTCGAGGCCTACCTCGAGCACAACTGCAACATGAACGCGACCGCCGCCGCGATCTACGCGCACCGCCACACGGTGGCGTACCGGCTCGAGCGCGTGAAGGAGCTCAGCGGGCTCGATCCGATGCAGACCGAGGACCGCGAGCGCCTCGGCCTGGGTCTGAAGGCCTACCGCATCATCGCGCCGGGCCTGCCGCGCTAGAACCCCGCGGGTGATCCTGGATCTGCTGCATGCGGCGGCACGCGGGACGTTCCCGCCTGAGGACGGCGTGACCGAGGTGGTCGGCGCCGTCGCGGGTGCGGGCGCGGCGGTGCTGTCGTTCACGGCGCACCACGTCGTGGCGGCCGACGTGCCGGCCGACGAGGTGCTCGCGGCCATCGACCCGACGAACCTCAACGGACCGGCTGCGCCCGGGGTCCTGGCCTGGCTCGCCGAGCGCACGGGCCTGCGGGCGGGCAGCCTCGACGTCGTGCTCGCCTGGGTGCCCGAGCGCGCAGCGCCCGCCGACGTCGCCGTGCGCGAGATCGAGCCCGGCGACCACCCGCGCATCGTGCGCGCGCGGCGCTGGCGCCGGGATCTGCGCGTCTTCGCCGGCGACGCGGGCATGGTGGTGATCGGCCGCGGCCTCGCCGGCCGGCTCGAGCTCAGCGTCGAGGTCGACCCCGGCGCGCGCGACCGCGGCCTCGCCCGCCGGCTCGTCGCCGCCGCGCTGTCTGCCGCTGCGCCGTCTGAGCCCGTGTTCGCCCAGGTCGCCGCTGCCAACGCCGCGTCGTTGCGCACGCTTCAGCCCGCCGGCTTTGCCGCGGTCGGCGCCGAGGTCTTGTTCGGCCCGGGCGAGGACTTCCTCCGGCGTAGCGGCGGCGTCGTGCGCGTCTCCTGACCGGCGAAGGTCAACTGCGGCTGGGTGGGGCGGCGAGAGATCGATCGTCTGGGCGGTCCCTGGCGCCTTTTGCTTCCTATGGCAGTAAAAAGCGCCAGGGTGCCAACCGAGGCGCCCGATCCCACTCCCGCAATGCCGCAGTTGGTGAGGCATCATCCGGTTATGGCCTTCAGCTGGGAGCCATTCGGGCGTACCTCACTTGATCCCGCGCCCGCGCCGCCGCCGCCGGAGACGGAGCCCGACACCGAGGCCGCGCTGAGCCGCAAGCCCGCGCGGGCGCTGGCGATCCTCACGTGCATGGACTGCCGGATCGACCCGCTGGACGCGCTCGGGCTCTCGCTCGGCGACGCGGTGGTGCTCCGGAACGCCGGCGCCCAGGTCTCCGACGACGTGCTCCGTTCGCTGCAGATGGCGCACGAGGTGCTGGGCGTCCGGACCGTCCACGTCATCGGCCACACGGACTGCGCCGCGCACGGCGGGGACGCGGAGGTCGCGGCGAACGAGGCCGCCGGCGGCGCCGACCAGGTCCGCGCCGTGATCCCGAGCCTGCAGGCGCGGTCCGGGCTGCTCGACCTTGGCACCGGCAGGGTCAGCTGACGTCGCGCGCCATCAGCACGTCGTCGACGTAGCGGCCGTCGAGCAGGAACTCGTCGCGCCGCACCCCCTCGACGACGAAGCCGCACGACTCGTACAAGGCGCGGGCGGCCGTGTTGGGGCCGAGCACGCGCAGCATGACCTTGCGCGCCCCGCGCTCGCGGGCGGCGTCCAGCGCGGCGTGCACCAGCGCACGCCCGAGACCGCGGCCCTGATGATCCGGGGCCACGGCCAGGCCGCGGATGTCGGCCACGTGGCGGTTGGACTCCAGCCGGGTGGCCCGTCCGACGGCCACGTAGCCGACGATCTCGCCGCCGTCCTCGGCCACGAGCATCCCCTCGATCGAGCTCGGCATCGACGAGCGAGGAGACGGCGTGACGTCGAACGACCAGGTCGCCGCGTCGAGCGCGGCGATCGCGACGGCGTCGCCCGCCCGGGCCGGGCGGATCACCCGCCGGACTGGTCGCGCACGACCTCGCCCTTGTCGTTCACGCGCGCGGGGACGGGCTCGTCGGAGATCGTGACGTCGAACGAGCCGGCGACCTTCTGGCCGTTGGCGGCGACGGCTTTGCCGTTCAGGCCCGGGGCGACGCGGTAGTTGACCTTGTACCTGCCGGGCCGCACCGCGGTCAGCTGCCACTCGACGTCCTTGGTCTCGCCCGGGAACACCTTCCCGATCGCCCAGGTGTTCGTGTAGGCGCTCTGGCCGCCGCTGGGGTCCTTGTCGACGATCCACACCGGGCGGTTCGGGTCGGCCAGCCGGGAATCGGTCTTCGCCTGCCCGAACGCGGTCGGCGCCTTGCCGCCCTTGCCGGGGTCGGTCGTGATCGTCACCGCCAGGTTCGGCAGCTCGCGATCGTCGGTGTTGCGCACCCGCAGCCGCATCGTCGCGTGCTGGGCCGTGGTCTGCTCCGCGGGGAACGACGCCTTCTCGACCGAGAGCGTGAACTCGCCCTTGGGCTCGTCAGAGTCCTGGCGCCCGCCACCGCATCCGGCGAACGCCAGAAGCACGGCGCAAAGCAGCATCCGTCTCCTCACGGCGCGCGAGGCTACCACCGGTCCGAAGGCGTGAGCGCAAGTTCCGGCCACGGTTCACGTTTGTGCCTCGTACGGGCGGTGAAATAACCTTCGGCGCCGTCGCCCGCGTGAAGCGAGCGCCACAACTAGGGGAGAAGCGTTGGTCCGAACCGTCGCCGATCGAGCCTTCCTTCCGGCAAAGAACATGCTGGAGGAAGTTGGCGACATGATGATCTTGACGGGCAAGACGATCATGTCTGCCCTGCGGCCGCCGTACCCGTACGGCGGTGAGTTCGTCAACCAGTTCCTCTTCGCGCTCAAGCTCTGCTGGTTCCCGCTGGTCGTCTCGACGGTCGCGTTCGGGTACGGCGCGCCGGGTCTGCAGGCCGCCAACTTCCTCAACCTGTTCGGCTCGCTCGATCGCCTCGGCGGCTTCTTCGTGCTGGCCAGCATCCGCGAGTTCGCGCCGTTCGTGACCGCGATCGTGCTCGCCGGCGTGGCCGGCACCGCGATCACCGCCGATCTCGGCGCGCGCAAGATCCGCGAGGAGCTCGACGCCCTGCAGGTGCTGGGCGTCGACCCGGTCAAGAACCTCGTCGTGCCGCGCTTCCTGGCGCTGATGCTGGTGACCGGCCTGTTCGACATCTACGCGCTGCTGTTCGGCATCTTCGGCGGCGTCCTCGCGACGCTGGTCAACGGCGCGCCGCTCGGCCCGTTCTGGGCCACGTTCTTCACGAACTCGTCGGTCGTGGACCTCTGGGGCTCGGTCCTGAAGTGCACGATGTTCGGCGCGATCATCGCGATCGTCTGCTGTTACAAGGGGATGACCGCGTCCGGTGGCGCCGAGGGCGTCGGCCGCGCGGTCAACCAGGCGGTCGTGATCGCCACGCTCGGCGTGTTCGCGTTCAACTACGTGTTCACGCAGACGCTGCTCGCCACCCACCCCGAGATCCTCAACATCAAGTAGTCATGGGTCGCCAGTGGCTAGCAGTCCCACGTGAATGGCTCGCCTCGTTCGGCGAGATCGTCCGCTTCTGCGGGACGGTCGTCGGCGAGGTCTTCGGCCTGCGGGTCTTCCGCTTCTTCGGCGAGGCGCTGCGTCAGGCCGGCCTGCTGATCCTCACGTCGACGCTGGTGATCTGGGGCCTGATCTTCATCATCGGCCTCCAGTGCGGGATCGAGGGCGCGTACTTCAACCGCGCCGTCGGCTCACCGGCCTACGCGGGCGTGTTCGCCGCCTGGTGCGACCTGCGCGAGCTCGTCCCGTACGCGTTCGGCTACATGATGGCCGCGAAGGTGGGCACCGGCATCGTCGCCGAGCTCGGCTCGATGCGGATCTCCGACGAGATCGACGCGCTCGAGGTCATGGGCATCTCCTCGATGACGTTCCTGTGCGCGACCCGCCTGCTCGCCGCCTGGCTGGTGCTCCCGTTCATGTATCTCAGCGGCATCGGCGCCGGGTTCTTCGCCTCCTACTTGGCGGTGGTGCAACAGATAGGCGAGGTATCCAGCGGCGGCTACTCGCTGATCTTCTGGATGTTCCAGAACCCACCGGACCTCCTGTACAGCGTGATCAAGGGCATGTCGATGGCCACGGTGATCGTGCTGGTGGGCTGTTACTACGGGTACAACGCCAGCGGCGGACCGGTAGGGGTCGGCACGGCGACGGCCAAATCGATGGTGCTTAACATCGTGTTGGTGCATCTCATCGGGATGCTTGGCACGCAGCTTTTCTGGGGCGCGAACCCAAGGGCGCCCATCGGAGGATGAACGTGGCGATCGAGCAACAGCGCGACGACGAGTTCAAGTGGCACACCGGCAAGCAGCGCCCGACCGGCGCGCCGGACGCCGTCGAGTTCGTGGACGTCCACAAGTCGTTCGGCCGCAACCGCATCCTGCGCGGGCTGAACATGGCCATCCCCGAGGGCAAGATCTCAATGATCCTCGGCCCGTCGGGCACCGGGAAGTCCGTCTGCATCAAGCACATGGTCGGCCTGCTCTACCCGGACGAGGGCGACGTCCTGGTCCACGGTGAGTCGGTCCCCGGCATGGCCGACGACGACCTGTTCGACATGCGCAAGAAGTTCGGCGTCCTGTTCCAGGACGGCGCGCTGTTCGGCTCGATGAACCTGTACGACAACGTCGCGTTCCCGCTCCGGCAGCACACGGACAAGGGCGAGGACGAGATCGACGACATCGTCATGCGCCGCCTGCGCGAGGTCGGCCTCGAGGGCTCGCGCGACAAGGCGCCCAACGAGCTGTCGGGCGGCATGCGCAAGCGCGCCGGGTTCGCCCGCGCACTGGTGCTCGACCCCGACATCGTGCTATTCGACGAGCCCGACTCCGGCCTGGACCCCGTTCGCACCGCGCTGCTGTGCGAGCTGATCAAGGAAGTCCACGAGGAGAACGGCGGCGCCTACGTCGTGATCACGCACGACATCATGTCCGCCAAGCGCGTCGCGGAGTACATCGCGGTGCTGTGGCGCGGGCGGATCGTGGAGTCCGGTCCGGCCGAGGACCTGTTCAACTCGGACAACCAGTTCGTGCGCCAGTTCCTCAGCGGTGCGTCGCAGGGCCCGCTCGGCATGGAATAGAGCCACCGCGCGTGGGGACAGTCCCCAACCGGCGCGTCGAAACTTTCCCCCCCGTAAGTAGGGACTGTCCCCTGTGGCCGAAATCGCCCGATAGGGTTCCCGCTTCTGGATTTCTGGGGGATGTAGCGGAGAGGGAGTGCCGAGCCCGTCGAGTCATCGCGTAAGGGAGCGTCGCCTGTGACGGTGGCCAGGGCCGCTGCGGTCGGCGCACTGGCGTTGGCCGTGGCCCTGGCGGTGTGGTTGCTGCTCTTCAAGGGCGACGGCGGCACCGAGTACACGCTGATCTTCCAGAACGCCGGCCAGCTGGTGAAGGACGACGACGTCCAGGTCGGTGGTCGCCGCATCGGCTCGGTGCGCGACATCGAGCTCACCGAGAACAACCAGGCCGCGATCAAGATCGTCGTCCAGGAGCCGTACGCACCACTGCGCGAGGGCACGCAGGCGATCATCCGGCTCACGTCGCTGTCGGGCATCGCCAACCGCTACGTGGCGCTTACGCCCGGCCCCGGCACCGCCAAGGACCTGCCCGACGGCGCGACGCTCACGAGCGAGTCGACGACCGACGTCGTCGACCTGGACCAGATCTTCAACGCGCTCGACAAGAAGACGTCGGGCGACCTCGCCGGCGTCATCAAGGGCTTCGCCACGCAGTACGGGGGCAAGGGCGACGAGGTCGGCCAGTCGGCGAAGTACTTCAACCCGGTGCTGTCGAGCTCGCGCCGGCTCGTGCAGCAGGTCACGCAGGACGAGGGAGCGCTGACGCGCTTCCTGCTCAACTCGTCGGCCGCGGTGACGGCGATCGCCGAGAAGCGCAACGACCTCGCCGACCTCGTCACCAACACCAACGACACGGCCTCGGCGATCGGGTCCGAGAACGTCGCGCTGGCGCGCGCGCTCGGCCTGTTGCCGACCACGCTGCGCCGCGCCAACACGACGTTCGTGAACCTGCGCGCCACGCTCGACGACCTTGATGTGCTGGTCGCCGCCGCCAAGCCGGCGACCAAGAACCTGGCGCCGTTCCTGCGCCAGCTGCGACCGCTGCTCGTGGACGCCAGGCCGGTGGTGCACGACCTGCGCCTCGCCATCAACAGGCCCGGCCCGAACAACGACCTGGTCGACGCGACGCGCAAGTTCCCGCGCCTGCAGAGCGTCGCGTCGCCCGCGTTCCGCAACGGTCGCCAGGCGCTGATCCAGGCCGAGCCGGTGCTCGAGTTCGCGCGCCCCTACACGCCCGACCTCGTCGGCTGGTTCCGCGACTTCGGCCAGGGCGCCGCCAACTACGACGCGAACGGCCACTACGCGCGCATCCAGCCGATCTTCAACGCCTTCCAGTTCACCGACAACCCGGCCGGCGGCGCGCTGACGCCGATCCCGCCGAGCGCGCGCATGACCGGCCTGTCGACCGGCAACGAGCGGCGCTGCCCGGGCGCCGCGACCCAGGCCCCGCCCGACGGGTCCGCGCCGTTCACCGACGGCGGCACCGTCGACTGCAACCCCGCGCTGGTGCCGCCCGGACCATGACGCGGATCGTCGTCCTCCTCGCCCTGATGATCGTCCTCGCCGGCTTTGCCGTCTTCGTGGTCACCGCCGACGACGACGGCGGTGGCGGCTACAAGGTCCGCGCGATCTTCGAGAACGCCGGCTTCGTGATCCCGGGCGAGGACGTGAAGGTCGCCGGCGTGAAGGTCGGCACGATCGACTCGCTCGACGTCACCGAGGACAACAAGGCCGCCGTCGTCCTCAAGATCACCGACCCCGGCTACCAGGACTTCCGCAACGACGCCGAGTGCACGGTGCGGCCGCAGTCGCTGATCGGCGAGCGGTTCGTCGAGTGCGAGCTCACGCAGGCACGCCCGGCCGGGACCGAGCCGCCGCCGAAGCTCGACCAGATCAAGGACGACCCCGGCAAGGGCCAGTACCTGCTGCCGGTGCAGAACACGTCCAAGGCGGTCGACCTGGACCTGATCAACAACATCATGCGCGAGCCCGTCCGCCAGCGGCTCTCGATCATCCTCGACGACCTCGGCGTCGGTGTCGCCGGTCGCGGAGAGGACCTGAAGGTCGTCATCCGGCGTGCCGATCCGGCGCTCAAGGAGGTCGACAAGGTCCTGAAGATCCTCGCCTCCCAGAACGACACGCTGCAGCGGCTGGCGGTCGACTCGGACACGATCCTGGCGCCGCTGGCGCGCGAGCGCCGGCACGTGAGCGGCGCGATCGAGAACTCGAGCGCGGTCGCACGGGCGACCGCGGAGGAGCGCGTGGCGCTCGCCGCCGACATCGAGCGCCTGCCGACGTTCCTGTCCCAGCTCACGCCGACGATGGCCCGGCTCGGCGCGCTGACCGACCAGATGACGCCGGTGTTCACCGACCTGGGCGCGGTCGCGCCGGACATCAACCGGATGATCCTTGCGCTCGGCCCGTTCTCGACGGCGGGCATCCCGGCGCTCGAGTCGCTCGGCGAGGCGGCCGACCGCGGCACGCCCGCGGTGAAGGCGGCGCTTCCCGTCGTCACTGACCTGCGCCAGCTCGCGGCCGCCGCGAAGCCGGTCGGCGCCAACGCCCGCAAGCTGCTCGAGTCGCTGCAGAACACGGGCGGCATCGAGCGCGCGATGGACTACGTGTTCTTCCAGACCGGGGGCATCAACGGGTTCGACTCGTTCGGCCACTACCTGCGGGCCGCGCTGATCGTCAACCCGTGCACCAACTACGCCGTCAAGCCGGTGCTCGGCTGCTCGGCCAACTTCAGCTCGGCCTCGGCGACGTCGGCCGAGGCGTCCGCCGCCGCGTCGGGTGACGAGTCGCTCGTGCGCTCCGCGCAGGCGCTGGCGGGCAAGAAGGTCAAGAAGGTCGCGCCGAAGCCGGTGGACGAGGTCGTGCAGGCGCCCAAGGCGCCGGCCGCGACCCCGACGCCCACGGCGACGCCGGATCCGAGCCAGTCCAAGACGGACACGCTGCTCGACTACCTGTTCGGAGGGGACGGATGAGGCGCGGCGCCGGAATCGCCGGCAACCCCGTCCTGATCGGCGCGGCGACGGTGCTCGTCGTGCTCGTCGCCGTGTTCCTGGCCTACAACGCCAACCAGGGCCTGCCGTTCGTGCCGACGTACGAGCTCAAGGCCGAGGTGCCGAGCGCGGCCAACCTCGTCCGGGGCAACGACGTGCGCATCGGCGGCTCCCGCGTCGGCTTCGTCAGCGCGATCACGCCGCAGACCAACGACGACGGCGTGACCGTCGCGGTGCTCACGCTCACGCTCGAGAAGTCCGTCGCGCCGCTCCCGCGCGACTCCACGCTGATCATCCGCTCGCGCTCCGCCCTCGGCCTCAAGTACGTCGAGATCACGCGCGGCACAGACGCGCGCGGCTACGCCGACGGCTCGACGATCCCGATCAGCGCCGCCACGCCGAGGCCCGTCGAGCTGGACGAGGTCCTCAGCATGTTCGACGACAAGACGCGCGAGGGGGCCGCCGCGGCGACGACCGGCTTCGGCGACGCGCTCGCGGGCCGCGGCGAGTCGATCAACACGGCGATCGGGTCGTTCAAGCCGCTGCTGCGCGACGTCATCCCGGTCGCCCAGAACCTGTCGTCGCCGGAGACCGACCTGCGCGGCTTCTTCCGGGCGCTCGGCAACACGGCGGCGATCGTCGCCCCTGCGGCCGAGGACCAGGCCGAGCTGTTCGTCAACCTCGACATCACGTTCCGCGCGCTGCGCGAGGTCTCGCCGTTCATCAAGGAATCGATCGTCGAAGGCGTCCCGGCGCTCGACGCCGGCATCCGCGACTTCCCGATCCAGCGCCCCTTCCTGCGCAACAGCGAGCTGCTGTTCCGGGATCTGCGTCCGGGCGCCGCCGCGCTGCGCACGTACGCGCCGACGATCGCCGACGCGCTCGAGGAGGGCGCCAAGGTCCTGCCGCGCACGCCGCCGCTCAACCGCCGGCTCGCTTCGCTGCTCGAGGAGCTGCAGCGCTTCTCCGAGGACCCGATGGTCCCGCGCGGTCTGAAGGCGACGACGCAGGCACTGAACACGCTGAATCCGACGCTGGCGTACCTGACGCCGGCCCAGACGCAGTGCAACTACATCACGCTGTTCTTCCGCAACGTCGCCTCGCACCTCAGTGAAGGCGACCGCAACGGCACCTGGCAGCGGTTCATCATCGTCCCGACGCCGCAGGGCCCGAACAACGAGGGCAGCCCGTCCTCCGGGCCGGCCAACGGGCCGACCGAGGCCAACCACCTCCACGCCAACCCGTACCCGAACTCGGCGTCGCCGGGGCAGCCGAAGGAGTGCGAGGCCGGCAACGAGCACTACGCCGCCGGGCAGACCGTGATCGGGAACCCGCCGGGGAAGCAGTCGGCGACGACGGAGAAGACGACCCGGTGAAGCGCCGCAAGCCACGCAGCCCGGTCGTGATCGGCCTCATCGCGAGCGCGGTGGTCATCGTGCTCGTGTACCTCGGCTTCACGAAGGACATCCCGTTCACCCGGCCGTTCGAGGTCAACGCGGTGTTCCAGTCGTCGAACTCGATCCGGCCCGGCTCGCCGGTGCGGATCGCCGGCGTCCAGGTCGGCAAGGTCAAGGAGATCAAGCCGCAGGAGGGCGGTGACGGCGCCGTCGTCGTGCTGCAGATCCACCACAACGGGCTGCCGCTGCACAGCGACGCGACCGCGAAGATCCGGCCGCGCATCTTCCTCGAGGGCAACTTCTTCGTCGATCTCACGTCGGGCTCGCCGTCGGCGCCGAAGCTCGACAGCGGCGACACGATCAAGGTCACCCAGACGGCGACGCCGGTCCAGCTCGACGAGGTGCTGACGACGCTGCAGAGCTCGTCGCGCGAGGACCTCAAGGACCTGCTTGACCAGCTCAACGTGACGCTGAACTCGAAGCCGACGGCGGCGGAGGACCGCAGCAGCGACCCGTCGGCGCGCGGCGAGACCGCGGCCCAGTCGTTCAACGACGCGTACGACGACATCCCCGCGGCCGAGAAGTCGACCGCCGAGGTGCTCGACGCGTTCCTCGGCGTCGAGCCCGAGCGCGACGTCGCGCGGCTGATCGAGGGCACGGCGCGCACGACCGGCGCGCTGATCCGCAACGAGAACGCGCTGCAGAGCCTGATCACGAACTTCAACGTGACGATGGCGGCGTTCGGCTCCGAGTCGCAGAACCTGCAATTGGCGATCCGCGAGCTACCGACGACGCTGGAGAACGCCAACCGCGCGTTCTCGTCGCTCAACGCCGCGTTCCCGCCCACGCGCGCGTTCGCGCGCGAGATCCTCCCGGGCGTCCGCGAGACGCAGGCCACGATCAACGCCGCGCTGCCGTGGATCGCCCAGGCGCGGCCGCTGATGGGCCCGAAGGAGCTCGGCGGCCTGGCCGCGCAGCTGGCGCCCGCCAGCGCCGCCCTCGCCAGCGCCACCGACGCCGCGATCCAGCTGCTGCCGCAGACGAACCTGGCGTCGCTGTGCGCCACGCGCGTCGTGCTGCCGACCGGCAACGTCGTGATCCAGGACGAGTTCACGAGCGGCGTCGAGAACTACAAGGAGTTCTTCTACACGCTCGTCGGGCTCGCCGGAGAGGGCCAGAACTCCGACGGCAACGGCATGTACGTGCGCTTCCAGACCGGCGGCGGCTCGCAGTCGGTCTCGCTCGGATCCGCCACGGCCAGCAGCGGCCAGCTGTTCGGCAACAACGTCGCCGTGCCGCTCGGCAACCGGCCGGCCTGGCCGAGCAAGAAGCCGCCGTACAAGCCGAGCGCCACCTGTTACAAGCAGACGCGGCCGAACCTCAACGGCCCGGCCGGCGCGAAGACGCTGCCGACCGGCGCGGCCGCGACCGCCGCCGCCAAGAACGCGCTGCCGCTGCTGCGCTCCAAGCTCCGCCCGTTCGGCTCCAAGAAGGACGGGGCGAAGTGACGCTCGCGATCCGCAAGCACCTCAAGGACTTCATCGCCATCATCGTGCTGCTGATCGTGGCGCTGATCGTCGGGGGCGTGATCCTCTCCCACCAGCGCCTCGCGCTCCCGCCGGGCGTGCCGCTGCTCGGCAAGGACTTCGTGCGGGTCGACGCCCAGCTCACCACCGCCCAGGCCGTCACGCCAGGCCAGGGGCAGACGGTCAACATCGCCGGCGTCGAGGTCGGCCAGATCTCCAGCGTCGAGCTCAAGGACGGCAAGGCCGTCATCGGCATGGACATCGAGCGCGACCACGCGCGCATCTACCGCAACGCGACCGTGCTGCTGCGGCCCAAGACCGGCCTCAAGGACATGGTCGCCGAGCTGGATCCCGGCACGAAGGACGCCGGCGAGCTCCCCGAGGGCGAGCCGATCCCGGCCTCGCAGACGCTGCCCGACGTCAACCTCGACGAGATCCTCTCCTCGCTCGACGCCGACACGCGCGACTACCTGCGCGTCCTGCTCGGCGAGGGGTCGACCGCGCTCAACGACAACGGCCGCCGGCTCGCGCAGACGATCCGCCGCTTCGAGCCGACCGCGAAGTACACGCGAAAGGTCAACGAGCAGCTCGCCAAGCGCCGCCACAACATCAAGCGCGTCGTCCACAACTTCTCGCTGCTGACCGAGGAGCTCGGCAACAAGGACCAGCAGCTCGCCGACTTCATCGTGAACTCGAACGCCGTGTTCGCCACGCTGGCAAGCCAGGACGCGAATCTGCGCGCGTCGGTGGCCGAGCTGCCCGGCGCGCTCGACGAGACGTCGACGACGCTCGCCAAGGTCGACCGGCTGGCGAAGGTGCTGGGCCCGACGCTGGAGGATCTGCGGCCCGGCGCCCGCGCGCTCGGCCCCGCGCTGCAGGCGACGCAGCCGTTCCTGATCAAGACGACCCCGATCCTCAAGAACCAGATCAGGCCGTTCACGCGCGCGGCGCTCCCTACGGTCAAGGAGGCGCGGCCGGCGCTGGAGGACCTCGCGGCGGTCACGCCCAACCTCACGCGCTCGTTCAAGGTCGTCAACGTTCTGCTCAACACGCTCGCCTACAACCCGCCGGGCTCCTCCAGCGAGGGCTACCTGTTCTGGCTGTCGTGGCTCAACCACATCGGCTCGACCGTGTTCTCGACGCAGGACGCCCACGGCCCGATCCGCCACGGGCTCATCATCCTGTCCTGCAGCACCGCCCAGCTGCTCCAGTCGGTCGCCTCGACCAACCAGCAGCTCGGCACGCTGGTCGCCCTCCTGAACGCCCCGAGCGTCCAGCAGATCTGTCCCACGTCAGGGCAGGTGCCGTGAACAAGTCGGCACCCTCCTTCGGCCGCATCGCCGCGATGGTCGTGTTCGCGCTGTCGTGCTTCGGCCTGCTGCTGTTCCTGTGGCTCGCGTTCGGCGGTCCGGTTCCGCTGAAGCCGAAGGGCTACCGCTTCACCGCGTCGTTCTCCGAGGCGACGCAGCTCTCGACCGAGGCCGACGTGCGGATCTCCGGGGTGCCGGTCGGCAAGGTCAAGTCGATCGAGCCGGACAACAAGACGGGCCGCTCGGACGTGACGATCGAGCTCAAGACGCGCTACGCGCCGCTGCCGTCGGACGCCCGCGCGATCCTGCGCCAGAAGACGCTGCTGGGTGAGACCTACGTCGAGCTCACGCCGGGCACGCCGGACGCCCTGAAGGTGCCCGAGGGCGGCTCGCTGCCCGAAGGCCAGATCTCCGACACCGTCCAGCTCGACGAGATCTTCCGCTCGTTCGACGAGCCCACGCGCCAGGCGTTCATGATCTGGATGCAGGAGCAGGGGCGCGGCATCGGCCCGTATGGGCGCGACGTCAACGACGCGCTCGGCAACCTCGCCCCGTTCGCCGAGGACTCCGCGCGGCTCGTCGACATCCTCAACCGCCAGCAGGGCGCCGTCACCAGCCTGATCTCCAACACGGGAGTGGTGTTCGACGCGCTGAGCGAGCGCGACGGGCAGCTGCGGTCGCTGATCCAGAACTCCAACCGCGTCTTCCAGGCGACGGCGGCGCGCGACGAGGAGCTCAAGCAGATCTTCATCGCGCTGCCGACGTTCGAGCGCGAGTCGACGCTGACGCTCAACCGGCTCGCGCAGTTCTCGCAGACGACGAACCCGCTGGTCACGCAGCTGCGTCCGGCAGCGGTCCAGCTGAGCCCGACGCTGCAGGCCCTGGGGGTGCTGTCGCCCGACCTGAAGGCGTTCTTCCAGGGTCTCGGGCCGCTGATCGACGCTTCGCGCCAGGGCTTCCCGGCGGCTGAGCAGGTGCTGCGTGACGCGGAGCCGTTCATCGGGCAGCTCGACCCGGCGATGCGCCAGCTCACCCCGATCTTCCAGTTCCTCGGCCTCTACAAGCCCGAGCTGGTCTCGCTGTTCGCCAACTCGGTCGCGGCGACGCAGGCGAGCAACGCGCAGAAGCTGCACTACCTGCGGACGACGAACCCGTTCAACCCGGAGAACCTGGCTGTGTATCCGCGCCGTGTGGGTACCAACCGGCCCAACGCGTACGCCAAGCCGCTCAACTTCCTCCAGCTCCGCCAGGGAATGCCCGTCTTCGAGAACCGTCACTGCAGCAACGGCCTGCCGGCGATCACGAACGTGCCGCTGCCGCCGCTCCCGCCCGCCGTCGGCGACCTGATCCCCGACGCGCTGCTCAACAACATCGTGCAGTTCGCCTTCAACGGCACGCAGCGCGGCGGCGCGGCGCCGCCGTGCCGCTTGCAGGGCAAGTACAACTTCGGCGGCGAGGTGACGCAGTACCCGCACGTGCGGGAGCGATGACGATCTTCGAGCGGATCGTGCGCGCGGCGGCCCGGCGGCCGGCCCGCGTGCTGGTGATCGTCGCCGTGTTCGCGGCGATCGGCTGCGCGCTGGCGCTGCGCCTCGAGCCGAGCGCGGCCACGGACACGCTGGTGGGCCGCGGCGCCGACACGTACAAGGCGACCGAGCGCTACCGCGAGAAGTTCGGCGACCACTCGGTGATCGTGCTCGTCCGCGGCGAGCTGTCGAACCTGCTCCTGACATCGAACCTCGGCCGTCTGATCGGTCTCGAGGGCTGCCTGTCGGGCAACAAGCCCGCCGATCGGCAGGCGCCGGGCGGGCCGCAGTCGCCGTGCGGGCGGCTGGCGACGCTCAAGCCCGTGAAGGTCGTCTACGGGCCGGGGACGTTCGCCAACGCGTCGGTCGGTGAGATCAACGACCAGATCCAGGCGCGGGTCAAGGCCCAGTCCACGCAGGCGGACAAGGCGGCCATCGCCGCGCGGCGGATCGCGAAGGCGCAGGGGAAGTCGCCGGCGGAGCAGAAGCGGCTCGCCGACTCGGCGCGCCAGCTCGTCTACGCCCAGTTCGTGCGCGACCTGCTGCAGATCAACCTCAGGTACGGCCTCGGGCTGACGGGGCTGCCGCGGGTCGACGACCCGAACTTCGTCTCGGCGCTGTTCTTCGACCCGTCGCGCGGCGCCACGACGCCGAAGGCGCGCTTCGCCTACCTCGTGCCGTCGTCGAAGGCGGCGCTGATCCAGGTGCGGCTGAAGCCGACGCTGACCGACGCGCAGCGGGCCGAGGCGGTGGCGCTCGTGCGCGCGGCCGTGCGGATGCCGGAGTTCAAGCTCAAGGGCGACGCCGCCTACACGGTCACCGGCGCGCCTGTCGTGGCCGAGGACCTGACCGATGCGTTGGCGGGCTCGACACTGCGGCTGCTGCTCGTCGGCCTCGTGGTGATGGCCGTCGTGCTGTGCCTCGTCTTCCGCAGCCGGTTGCGGCTGCTGCCGCTGCTGATCGCGCTCGCCGCCGTGGCGATCACGTTCGGGGCGATGGCGCTCGTGGGCGCGCCGCTGACGATGGCGTCGATCGCGGTGCTGCCGGTGCTGCTCGGGCTCGGGGTCGACTACGCGATCCAGTACCAGGCGCGGGTGCAGGAGACCGGCTCGCCGGAACGGGCCGCGCGCGTCGCGGTGCCGGTGATCGCGACGGCGGCGCTCGCCACCGGCGCCGGCTTCCTCGTGCTGCTGCTGTCGCCGGTGCCGATGGTGCGCGGGTTCGGCGTGCTGCTCGTCGCCGGCATCGCGGTGGCGTTCCTGCTCGCGTTGACGGCCGGTACGGCGGCGCTGTCGCTGCCGCCGCGCGACGGCCCGCTGTCGCAGTCGCTGCGCGGGGCCGGCGAGCTGGTCGAGGGTGCGGGGCGCGGCATCGGTCGCGTGCTCGGGCGCCCCGCGCAGCGAGTGGGCGACGCGACGGTCGGGGCCGCTCTGCGCCACCCCGGCCGTTTTCTCGCGGTCGGCCTGGCCGTCGCCGCGCTCGGCTGGGCGGTCGACTCGCGCACCGAGGTCGTGTCCGACATCGAGCGGCTCGTCCCGCAGGATCTGCCGGCGGTGCAGGACCTCGAGGCGCTGCAGCAGGCGACCGGCGTCGCGGGCGAGATCGACGTCGTCGTCGAAGGCAAGGACCTCACGGAGCCGGCGGTCGTCAAGTGGATGCGCGACTACCAGGCGGGCCTGCTCAAGCGCTACGGCTACAGCGCCGACCGCGGCTGCGGCCGGGCCGAGCTGTGCCCGGCGCTGTCGCTTCCGGATCTGTTCCGGACCCAGGCGTCGGCGAGCGACCGCGCGCGGATCCGCGCGCTGCTCGACGCGGTGCCGCCCTACTTCTCAAGCGCGGTGATCACCGGCGACCGCAAGACGGCGAATCTCGCGTTCGGGATCCGGCTGGCTTCGCTTGAGCGCCAGCAGCAGATCATCGATCAGATGCGCTCCGAGCTGCATCCGCCCGCGGGCGTGAACGCGCGGCTCGCGGGGCTGCCGGTGCTGGCCGCCGAGGCGAACGAGTCGCTGTCTAACCCGCTGCGGCGGTTCTTGACTCTGGTGGTGGCGCTGGCCGCCGTGCTCGTGGTGCTGCTGCTCGTGCACCGGCGTCGTGGCTGGCGGGCCGCGTGGGCCCGCGCGTGGGTGCCGGTCGTCCCGATCGCGCTCGCGACCGGCTGGTCGGCGCTCGTCCTGTGGCTGCTCGGGGTGCCGCTGAACCCGCTGTCGGCGACGCTGGGAGCGCTGGTGCTGGCGATCTCGACCGAGTTCGCCGTGTTGCTGTCGGCGCGCTTCGAGGCCGAGCGCGCGGGCGCCGGCAGTGCGGCCGAGGCACTGCAGCGGACCTACCGCTCGACCGGCGCGGCGGTGCTCGCTTCGGGCATGACCGCGATCGCCGGCTTCGCCGTCCTGGCGTTGTCGGACATCCAGATGCTGCGCGACTTCGGCCTCGTCACCGTGGTCGACCTGACGGTCTCGCTGCTCGGCGTGCTGGCGGTGCTCCCGGCCGTGCTGATGCTGGCGGAGCGGCGTGCCGCGCTGCGCCGGACGCCGGAGCGGGCTGCCGTCCCGGCGCTCCCCGCGTGAAGCGCCCCGGGGTCTACGTCGGTGTGCTCGTCTTCGCGGTGATGGTCTACATCGTGCTCAACACGCTGCGCACGGAGGGTCCTGGATCGCGTGGCGTGGAGGAGGGCACGCAGCTGCCGCCGTTCGCGATGCCGCTGGCGCTGTCCGACCTCGACGGCGACGCCAACGTGTCCGACAAGGCGTGCTCGGTCCGGGGCGAGAAGATCCTCAACGTGTGCGAGCTGGCCGAGCGCGGCCCGGTGGTCCTGGCGTTCTTCGCCGAGCCGTCCGAGCGCTGCGACGACGAGGTCGACGCGCTCAACCGCCTGCGCTCCCGGTATCCGGACGTGCAGTTCGCGGCCGTCGCGATCCGCGGCGACCGGGCCAAGCTGCGCGACCGCATCCGCGAGCACGGCTGGCGATTGCCGGTCGGCTGGGATCGCGACGGAGCGGTGGCGAACGCCTACGCCGTCGCGGTCTGCCCGGCCGTGACGCTCGCCGCTCGCGGGGGGAAGGTGGAGCAGACGCTGCTCGGCAGCCAGACGCCGGAGCAGCTCGAGCAGGCGATCGGAGCACTGTGAACGCCGACGAGCCGCTCGTGCAGCGCGGCGAGGTGGCCTCCGCGCTCGCCGACGAGCATCCGGGCCTGTGGCTGGCATGGACCGAGGTGGAGGCGACGCCGGGGCCGACGCCGCGCGAGCTCGCCGCGCGCCTGCGCAGCCACGCGGACCGGATCGGAGGCGCCCAGGCGCTGGCTCTGCGCGGCCGCGACGTCCCGCACGCCCACCGCGTGTTCTTCCGCCACGTCGGCCTCGACCCGGACGTCGTCCGCACGCCAATCGAGGCGGTCGCGTTCCGGCGGCTGCTCGAGGGCGGCCTCCATCCCCGCAACCTGGTCGACGACGCGTGCACGGTCGCGGTGCTCGAGACCGGCGTCGGCGTCGTGGCGTTCGACGCCGACCGTCTTGTCGGAGCCCTGTGCCTGCGCGAGCACGAGGGCGTGCTCGTGATCGCCGACGACGACGGGCCCGTGTCGGTGCTGTTCGGCGACCCGGAGCCGCGCGCCGCCGTCACGCGCGCAACGCGCCGGATGGCGCTCGTCGCCGTCGCCGTCCCCAACGTCGCCGACCTGTTCGTCGAGGAGGCGCTGTGGACGGCGTGGGAGATCCTCCGCTAGCCGCCGTTGCAACGTTCGTCCAACCGGGCGCAAGACGGCTGACGACCACGTACGCTTCGCCGGCCACATGCGCCGCGTCCTGCTCGCCTGCGCGCTCTTTCTCCTGTTCGCCACGCCGGCGCAGGCCGAGACGCTCCACTACAAGTTCGGCCCGATCCACATTGCCCCGGGTCGGAACGACATCGTCTTCGACCTCAACGAGCAGCGCCCGCCGGTGAACGGCTGGATCACCGGGTTCCGCCCGAACCTCGTCTACGCCGGCAACGGCGACACGCCACGCGTTGACGTCATCCATCTCCACCACGGCGTGTGGCTGATCAACGGCGCGCCCACGTTCGCCGCCGGGGAGGAGAAGACCGCCGTGCAGGCGCCGAGCGGGTACGGGTGGCGGTACCACACGGGCGACCAGTGGGTGATGAACCACATGATCCACAACCTCACGCCTGACGCCACCGACGTCTACATCACCTACGACCTCGACTTCGTCCCGGACACCGCGCCCGAGGCGGCCTCGATGCAGGCGGTCCAGACGATGTGGCTGGACGTGATGGGCGTGCAGGCCTACCCGGTGTTCGACGTCCATCGCGGCGCCGGCGGCAAGGATGGCCGCTACACGTACCCCCGCGAGTCGCACCAGGCCGGGTATACGCGCAACCGCTACGTGGTGCCGCAGGACGGCGTGCTGGTCGGCACCGCCGGCCATCTGCACCCCGGCGGGCTGTACACGGACCTCTACGTGTCACGCGGGAACAAACGGGTGCGGATATTCCGCTCGCGCGCGAAGTACTTCGAGCCCGCGGGCGCGGTCTCGTGGGACGTGGCGATGGAGGCGACGCGGCCCGACTGGCGTGTCGCGGTGAAGAAGGGCGACGTGCTGACCGTCACCGCCACGTACGACTCCAGACGGGCGTCCTGGTACGAGTCGATGGGGATCATGCCGACGATGTTCCACCCGGGCGGGACCGGGCCCGACCCGTTCCAGGTGAACGTCGACAAGCGCGGGCTCCTCACGCACGGGCACCTGCGCGAGAACCGTAACCACGGCGGCCTGTTCACCGGCCTCCCCGATCCGCGGCGGATGCTGTCGATCGCGCCGCCTCCGCACCGCACCGTGGCGATCCGCGACTTCCTCTACGCCCGCGGCGACCAACTGCGCACCGGCGCGAAGCGGCGCCCGCCGACCATCCGCCAGGGCCGCTCACTGAAGTTCGTCAACCGCGACGCCGCCCAAGGTGTCCTGCACTCGATCACGTCGTGTCGCGCGCCCTGCAACCGCACGACCGGCATCGCCTACCCGCTCGCCAACGGCGCGGTCTCGTTCGACTCCGGAAACCTCGGCTTCGGCCCGGCGGGCTTTACCGCAGCGGCGAACCGCGACACGTGGTCCACGCCGCGCAACCTCAAGCCGGGCACCTACACGTACTTCTGCAAGATCCACCCGTTCATGCGCGGCGCGTTCCGCGTCAAAGCTCGCGCAAAGAATCACTGAGGCGGTCGGTCGCCGCCGCGCCTCGCAGCGCGACGCGCACGTGCCGCTCGTCGCCCCAGGCGCTCCCGGGCGTGACGTAGACGCGCTGTGCGGCCAGGCCGGACGCGATCGCCGCGCCGTCGTGCTCGGTCGACGACAGCCACACGAACGGGCCGTGGCCGGCCGGGAACGAGAACGGCGTGCCCTCCAGTGCGGCGGCCAGTCGCTCACGCTCGCGGGCCGCGGCCGCACGGCGGCGGGAGGCGACTGCTTCGCCGTCGGTGACGGCCCACAGGGCCCCCGCCTGGGCCGGAGCCGAGACGCCGCTCCCCGTCACGTTCTCGCCCAGGGCGTAGCCGACCCGCAAGCCCGCCATCGCGTGAGCCTTGGAGAACGAGCGCACGACCATCACGCGCTCACGCATGCCGATCAGTGCGGCGCCGTCGTCCTCAGGCGCGAACTCGGCGAGCGCGGCATCGACGATCAGCCACACCGACTCGCCGAGGTCAGCCGCGAGCGCGGCGAGGTCCACGAGTTCTCCGGTCGGGTCGTTCGGGCTGCAGACGACCAGCGCGTCCGCCCGGGCGGCCCGCAGCGCGTCCAGAGAAGGCTCGACCGGCACCGGGGTGCCGCCCGCCTCGTCGATCAGGCGCGGCAGATGACCCCAGCCGGGCCACGCGACCGCGACCTCGGCACCTGCGAACCGCCGGAAGGCCGCGCGCAGCAGATCGCCGGCGCCGTGGCCGAGCGCGACCTTGTCCGCCGCGACGCCGTGGCGCGCAGCGATCGCCTCGCGCAGCGGCGCCGGGTCGGGGTACGCGTTCAGCGCCCGCCGCAGCGCGTACGTGGCCGCGTTGACGGCCTCGGCGTCGGGCGGCTCGTGCCAGGCCGGGCTCGCGAGGTCGAGCGGCACGACCTCGGTCAGCGCCTGTGCCCGCTCGGCATGGCGGCGCTCGATCAGTTCCTGGCTGATCTCCTCCGGCGACAGCTCCTCGAACTGCCGGTAGTAGTCCAGGAAGCGCCTCACGTCGGATACGGCGACGGGCCCTGGATGATCACCAGCCAGAACGCGAACGCGGCGCCGGCCACGACGGCCGTGGACGCGAAGATCCGTACCAGCACGCCCTGCTGCTGGTCGTAGCCGGCGGCGCGGCGCAGGATCCGCCACAGCCGGTCCAGGCGCGCGAGCACGGCCAGCGTGAGCATCAGCGTGCCGATCATGCCGGCGAAGGCGACCGCGATCCCGAACGTCACCGAGTCGGTCGCGTAGTCGACCTGCGAGCCCACCCACAGCCAGCCCAGCGGCTGCGGGCCCCACAGCGTCAGGCAGATGAGGACCTCGAGCACGAGCACCGCGGCAGCGGCCAGCGAGTCGGCCCGGCGGCGGCCCGGACCGCCGCGATCCGGAGCGCCGCGATAGTGCAGCGGCCCGGTGCCGGGGCGGCGGCCGATGAACAGGCCACCGGTGTCGGTCGGGTCGTTGCGCGGCATCTGCTGAAGCGAGGATAGGGCCTCGAATCCGGTGGTACGCTGCGTCGCGGGAGCTGATGGCAGCGATCGATCAGATCCGCGTATCCGGTGTCGCGGTCGACGAGCACGCCGCGCGCAGGACGTTGCGCGAGCAGATCGCCCGGCTCGAGCGCGAGCTGTCGGCGGTCGCGATCGCCACCTACCCGCGCCTCGACGCCCGCGTGCGATCGCCGTCGCTGGACGGTCGCGGGTTTCGCGCTGTGAGCGAACACCCGCAAGGGAACCTGGCCCCCTGGGCCAGCGCTCCCCGGGTGCTCTCGCTCGGCGAGCTCGAGCGCGTCCGCGACGCGATCGCCGCCCGCCTCGGCGACCTCCACGCGGCCGCCGCCGCCCAGAGCGCGCGCCAGGCCGACGCCGCGCGCGAGCTCGAGCGGATGCTCGCCGACCCGCCCGCGCACAAGTGGCGCCGCATCACGCACGCCGACCTCGGCATCCCCGGCTGCGGCGACTACCACGTCCGCCCGAAGGCGGGCCTGCTCGGCATGCTGATGGGCTGGTGGCAGGTCAAGATGTCCAGCGGTTGCCCGTAACGCCCCTGTAACGTCGCCGAAGGCACGAGCCGCCAGGCGAGTGCCTGGCAGGCGAAACCCGTTTCATGAGCCGACCGAACGCGCCGTGGCATCCATTTCCCCTTGTGGAGCTGTGCGTGCTCGCGGGCATCGTGCTGCTCGTGGTCGGGCTGTTCTCCGCCGACACGCCGCACGGCCGCGCGCTGCTGGTCGTCGGCCTGGCCCTTGGCTCGCTCGGCGGCCTCGACACGGCGGCCCGCGAGCACTTCGCCGGCTTCAAGTCGCACACGGCGGTTCTGGCCGGCGTCCCGACCGTCGCGGTCGCGGCCGCCCTGTACTTCCTGCAGGCCCCGTGGCTGGTCGTGGTGGCCGCCGCACTGGCCATGTTCGCGCTCGGCGCGCGGCTGCTCTGGCGCGCGTACGAACGTCGCGCCCATTAGTCTGGCGCAGTGACCGAGCCGAAGCGCATGCAGCTCCGCGGGCTGCACCATCTCACGCTCATCTCGAGCGACCTGGCCCGCACGACCGCCTTCTACCGCGACCTGCTCGGGCTCGCCATCGTCTCCGACGGGCCGTCGGACGACGACCCCGGGACGCGCCATGTGTGGTTCGGCGCGCTCGACGGAGAGCCCGGCACGCTGGTCAGCTTCATGCAGTACCCCGACCTGCCGAAGGGCGTCGTCGGGACCGGCTCAACGCACCACTTCGCGCTGATCGTGGACTCGCCCGACGAGCAGGAGGCGTGGCGCGACTACCTGCGCCGACAGGGCGTCGAGTGCACCGACGTGTTCGACCGCGGGGCCTTCCGGTCGATCTACGTGCGCGATCCGGACGGGCACATCGTCGAGATCGCGACCCGTGGTCCGGGCTTCTCCGGCGCCGGCGGCGCGGCCGCGTAACGACCGCGTCGCCGGCGCTTTCGAAGCCGCGTCAGGTCACCGACGCCCCCAGCCAAGATCGGAGACCGTGTAGACCGGATCGCCGGTCAGCATGCCCGCGAGGGCATTGCGCTGGCGATCGGTCATCGAGCCGACGGTCTTCGTCTCCATCATGGGGATTGACGCGAGAAACCTGCGGCAGCGAGTACGGCCCCATCGGTGCTGACTCATCAGCAGATCGCTGATCGTCATGCTCTCGGCCTCCCAGGGGCACTCGAGCACGATGTCCGAAACCGACGTCTCGCCTTCCGCTACCTGCCGCTTGAGCTCGGCTCGTGCGAGCCGAACCCGGTTGGCCTGCGCAAGCGCCCGCATGTGCTGCGCGGCAGGAGCTGTCGCAGTTGCGCTCATGAAACCTCCCCGCAGGGCAAGACCCACGTCTCCTTGACGTGCGCGCCCCGATTGAAATTGACAACTACCGGTCGACGTCTTCGCGACGGACGCAAGGGGGCTCGGCCCCCGGCGGCTCACCGGGACCTTCTCGAGCCCCACATTCGTGCGTTCCCTCTCTCAGCGTCCGGCGCGACTCACCGACCGAGGGCGCAGGCTAGACACCGAGCGGGTGAATGGTCAACCGGGAACCGACCCGAAAATTCGCTAGAAGCGGCTCTTTTCTAAACGTCAGGAAATCACGCGCCAGAGCGAAAAATGTGCTATATGCGCGACTCGCCGGGCAGCGGACCGTGCTCAGATTCGAAAGCGGTCTTGACCGATGAAAACGCCTCTAGCGCGCGGTCCAGCGTCGCTCGGTCATGCGTCGCCATCACGCTCGTGCGCAGCAGCGCGCCGGCCGGCGGGACCGCCGGGTGCAGGGCGACGTTGACATAGACACCGGTGTCATAGAGCGCACGCCAGAGCATCACGGCCTTCCAGTCGTCGCCGACCACGACCGGGATGATCGGGGTCGTGACCGGCGGGCCGACGTCGTGGACCTCGAAGCCGAGTTGGCGGAGCCCGTCGCGCAGGTAACGGGCGTTGTCGAGCACCTGCGCGAACAGGGGCGGCCCCTCGTCGGAGCGGATGATCCGCAGCGCCGCCAACGCCGCGCCGACGGCTGCTGGCACGGCCGCCGCGGTGAACAGGAACGCGCGCGAGCTGATGCGCAGGAACTCGATGACCTCATGCGAGCCGGCGATGAAGCCGCCGCAGCTCGCGAGCGACTTCGAGAATGTGCCCATCCGGAGGTCGACGTCGGCCTCGACGCCGAAGTGCTCGCTGGTGCCGGCGCCGCGCGCGCCGAGCACGCCTGCGGCGTGCGCCTCGTCGACCATCAGGCGCGCGCCGTGCGCCTTGGTCAGCTCGACGATCCGGGGCAGGTCGGCGACGTCGCCCTCCATCGAGAACACGCCGTCGACCACGACGAGCACGCCGCCGCCATCGTCGCCCGCGCGCTCGAGCATCTTCTCGAGCTTGTCGAGGCGGCCGTGGCGGAACGGCCGCATCTTCGAACGCGACAGGAGGCAGCCGTCCAGGATCGAGGCGTGGTCGCCCGAGTCGGCGATCACGGTGTCGCCCGGCCCGAGGATCGTGCCGAGGCAGCCGACGTTGGCCTGGTGGCCGGTCGTGAAGACGATGGCCTCCTCGGTCCCCATCCACTCGGCGAGCTCGCGCTCGAGGTCGAGGTGGAGGTCGATCGTGCCGTTGAGCAGGCGCGAGCCGGTCAGGCCGGTGCCGTAGCGGTCGAGCGCGTCGCGCGCGCCCTTGATCACCCGCTCGTCGCCGGTGAGCCCGAGGTAGTTGTTCGAGCCGAGCATGATCCGCTCGGCGCCCTCCATCTCGACGATCGGCGCGGCGGGCGACTCGAGCCGGCGGAAGTAGGGCAGCAGGTCGGCCTCGCGGGCGGCGCGCAGCTGCTCGGCGCGCTCATGCCCCCGGACCTTCTCGAAGACGTCGATGGCGGTCGGCATATAGGGTGCGCTCTCGTGTCTGTGGTCGTACGTCCCGTCCAGGGTCGGCGGGACCTCCGGGACTTCATCGAGCTCCCGTTCCGGCTGCACTCTACTTCCCGAGTCTGGGTGCCCCCGCTCCGGATCGAGCGGCGCCTTTTCCTCAGCCGGCGCTTCAACGCGTTCTTCAAGCACGGCGACGCCCAGCTGTTCCTCGCCGAGCGCGACGGCCGCGTGGTCGGGCGCATCAGCGCCCAGTACGACCAGGCGTTCAACGACTTCCATTCCAACCGCTGGGGGATGTTCGGGTTCCTCGAGCTCGAGGACGACCCGGAGATCCTGCCCCCGCTCCTCACCGCCGCCGAGGACTGGCTGCGCGGTCATGCACGCGACCACATGATCGGCCCGATGGACTTCACGATCAACGACGAGTCGGGCGTGCAGATCGAGGGCTTCGACCGCATGCCGTTGATCAAGGAGCCCTGCCACCCGCCGTACTACCAGCAGCGCTGCGAGGAGGCCGGGCTCGGCAAGGCGATGGACCTGCTCATGTGGGAGCTCGTGATCGACGACCGCGAGCGGATCCTGCCGGTGGTCTTCAAGCTCGCCGGGGAGGTCGAGCCACGCCACGGCATTCGCCTGCGCAAGATGTCGCGGCGGTCGCTGCGGCGCGACATGGACCGGTTCGCCGACGTCTACAACTCGGCGTGGAGCGAGAACTGGGGCTTCGTGCCGTACTCGAAGGCCGACCTGGACGCCTACACCCAGGAGCTGCACCTGGTCTTCGACCATCACTGGTTCATGGTCGCCGAGACCGCCGAGGGCGAGACCGTCGGGGTGGCGATCACGGTGCCGGACATCAACCAGGTGCTCAAGAAGATGAACGGGCGCCTGCTCCCGCTCGGCTGGTGGCACTTCCTGCGCAAGGGCAAGATCATCGATCGCGTTCGCGTGGGCTTCCTCGGCGTCAAGCCCGAGTTCCAGCACACCGGCGTCGCCGCGAAGATGTACGTCGAGCACTTCGACATGGCGAGCATCCGCCCGCAGAGGTGGGGCGAGATGGGCTGGATCCTCGAGACCAACAAGAACATGAACCGGGCAATGGAGGCGATGGGAGGCCGAATCGTGCGTCGCTTCCGTGTCTACGAGCGGACCATCCCTTCCGCTTAGGGGCCCCTAAGAAGTAAGGTGTGAGCATGCGGCGCACGGACTACCTGAAGGCCTCGCCCCCCATGTTCCAGTCGAGGCTGCTTGATCGCTTCACGCGCGTGCACCCCGTAGTGCCCGTGCTTATCTACGCGCCCGTCATCGTCTTCATGCTCGTTCTCGCAGTCGATCGCGACGGGTGGTGGGACACGTTCGGGCTCGTTCTTGTCGGCTACGTCGTCTGGACTCTCTTCGAGTACTGGCTGCACCGGATCGTCTTCCACTTCGAACCCGAGGACGGCATCGGCGCGCGGCTGCACTGGATGATCCACGGCGTCCACCACGACCATCCGAACGACCCGCTGCGGCTCGTGATGCCACCGGCGGCGAGCATCCCGCTGGCGATCGTGGTCGTCGGCGCGATCTTCCTGATCGCCGGTGCCGTGCACGGTCCGGCGGTGGCGGCGGGCTTCCTGATCGGCTACCTCATCTACGACGAGATCCACTACGCCCTTCACCACCACACCCCGACGACGCGCTTCGGCAAGCGGCTGCGCGAGCTCCATATGCGCCACCACTTCCAGGACGACGAGAAGGGCTTCGGCATCAGCGCTCCCTACTGGGACGTCGTGTTCCGGACGTTCTCGCGGCGCGACGAGGCGAGGTAGAAGGCACCCGTCCGGGAAAGCCTTCATGCTGTCGGGTTCGTGAGTCAGTTCGACGAAGACGAAGGCGAGATCGTCGACGGCCTGCCGGTCGTTGCACCACCACGCTCAATCGAGGCTTCACGGCCGCTCGTGCCCGCGCGCCAGGCGGCGGCGCTGGCGGCCACCGGCTTCGTGGCCGGGGCCGCAACGGTCGCGGTCGTGCACCGGCGCCGCACGCGCGTCTCGCGCCGGCGGCGCAAGAGCACGTCGTTCGGCGACATCATGGCGTCGAACTCGTTCCTGATCGACGTCCACCTGCTCAAGCGCTAACCGATGGCCGAGGTCCGCGTCGAGGTTCGGCCGCCGTGGCCGTTCCGGCTGAGCGGCGGTTCGATGGACGGCCTGCTGCGCCGCCGTGGCGCCGCACTGCAGCGGCTGCTGCGGATCGACGGCGAGCCGGTGCTCGTCGGCATGGTGCAGCCGGCGCGCCACCGCGTCGTCTACGCCGCCCGCGGCCCGTCCGAGGCAGCGGCGCACGCCGCGATCGCGCGGATGCGCTTCGCCACCGGCGTCGACGACGACCTGCGGGCGTTCCACGACCGCTTCCGGGACGACCCGGTGATCGGCCGCTCCGTGCGCAGCCACTACACGCTGCGCGTCCGCCGCCAGCCGCAGCCGTGGGAGACGCTGCTGGGGGCGATCACCGAGCAGCTGATCGAGCTCGAGCGGGCGATGGTGATCCAGAAGCGGCTGATCGGCGCGTTCGGCTACCGCTGCCCGGCCACCGGGATGCGCGACGCGCCGACGCCGGCGGTCATCGCCTCCCAGGCGCCGGCCCGCCTTGCGTCGTTCGACCTCGCGCCCAAGCGGGCGATCGCGATGCGCCGCTGCGCCGACGAGGTCGCCCGCGGTCGTGTCGATCTCCACGACCAAGACGTCCGCCGCCTGCTCGCGATCCGCGACATCGGCCAGTGGACGGTCGAGATGCTCGGGCTGCACGGCCAGGGGCGGATGGACGTCGTGCCCGCCGGCGACCTCGGGTTCATCAAGATCGTCGGGCGGCTGATGACGGGCAACCCGCGGGCGCGCGCCGACGAGGCCGAGGTGCGCGGCTTCTTCGAGCGCTACGGGGAGTGGAAGGGACTGGCCGGCGCGCACCTCATGCACGCCGCCGCGCGCGGGCTCATCCCAGCCCGCTCGTCCCCTGGTCCAAGCCCTCGCCCGGCAGGAACTCGTTGGTCAGCGGCGCCCGCTCTCCCTGCTCGAGCGGCTTGAGCAGGTTGTGCGCGCGCATCCAGTGCTCGTAGAGCGCCCACGCGCGCGGGTCCTGCCAGCCGAACGGGTTGTCGGTGTCGGACGGGAAGAAGACGGGGATCGTGGCCTTCACGGTGGCGGTCGTGACCTCGCGGTCGAGGCTCTTGTCGGCGCCGAGCAGCGCGTCGACACCGACCGCCGGGTCGGCCTCGACCATCGCGTAGCCGCGGGCGGTGGCCTGCATGAACCGGCGCACCCTGGAGCCGCCGGCCTCGTCGAGGTCCCCCTGGCGGGCCGCGACGACGAGCTCGTTGTAGGTCGGCACGCCGAGGTTCTCCATCCGCATGATGTTCGGCCTGCGACCGACGCGCGCGAGCTCGACGCCCTCGACGTTCCAGAACGCGCCGAGCGTCGCGTCGACCTTCTTGGAGATCATCGCGCCGGTCAGCTTGAAGCCGACGTTGACCTCCTTGACCGAGCCGGGGTCGACCCCCGCCTTGTCGAGGATCGTCTTCAGGTACGCGGACTGGTACGGGATGCCCGCGGTGCCGACGGTCTTGCCGGCAAGCTGCTTCGGGTCGGTGACGCCCTTGGCGCCGAGCGACATCAGCGACGTCAGCGGCTTCTGGACGAGCGCGCCGACCGCAACGACGTCCGCTCCCTGGTCGCGCGCGAGCAGCACGTCCGGCTGGTAGGACACCGCGAGGTCGACCCGGCCCGCCTGGAGCAGCTTGAGCGGCGTCGCCGCATCGCTCGGCGTCACGAACTTCACGTCCAGGCCGGCGCGCTCGTACTCCCCGCTCGCCTGCGCCGCGTAGAGCCCGGCGTGGTCAGCGTTGGGGAACCAGTCGAGCATGACCGTGAGCTTCTCGGTCGTGCCCGAGCCGGCGGACGGAGCGTCGGACTTCTCACCGCAGCCGGCGACGACGGCGGCGAGCAGCGCGAGCAGGAGTACGAGACGGGTCATGGTCCTCCGGGAGTCGAGCGCGGGGTCCAGTCGACGACGCGCCGCTCGAGGAGAGCGAACGCGCCGTACAGGACGACCGCGAGCAGGAACAGCAGCAGGGTGGCGGCGAACGCGCGGGCCGTCGCGAGCTGGCCGTTGGCGGTCAGCAGCGCGTGGCCGAGCCCGGCGTCCGAGCCCGCCCACTCGGCGAACACCGCGCCGATCACGGCGACGGCCGCGGCGATCTTGACGCCGGTGAAGGTCGCGGGCAGGGCGCTCGGCAGCTCGAGCATGCGCAGCGTCTGCCAGCGCGTCGCGTCGAGCGAGCGCAGCAGCTTGCGGGCGTCGGCGTCGGTGTCGCGCAGGCCGTCGTAGAGGTTGATCGCGACCGGGAAGAAGCAGACGAGCGCGACGAGCAGCACCTTCGGTGCCATGCCGAAGCCGAGCACGAGGATCACCAGCGGGGCGATCACCGGCACCGGCACGGCCTGGGACCCGATCACCAGCGGCCGCAACGCCCGCCGGGCGCGCGGCGAGACGTGCATGGCGATGCCGAGCAGCGCGCCCGCGGCGATCGCGACCGCCAGGCCGAGCAGCACCTCCCATGTCGTCGTCGCGAGGTCGGGCGCGAGGATGCTGCGGTCGGTCCACAGGCTGTCGAGCACCTGCGTCGGCGCGGGGAGGATCAGCTCGTCGACACCGCCGAGGCGCACCAGCGCCTCCCAGCCCGCGAGGCCGATCAGCACGATGATCAGCGCGCTCATCCGCCGCCCCCACCGGTCTCGCCGCCCTCCAGCGCGGTCAGGGCGCGCTCGCGCAACGCGACGACCTCGTCGTCGGCGCGATGGCGCGGCCTCGAGATCGCGACGTCGAGCGTCGCGATCACGCGCCCGGGTCGCGGCGAGAGCAGCACGATCCGGTCGGCGAGCAGCACCGCCTCCTCGACGTCGTGCGTAACGAGCAGAACGGTGCGCGGCTCGCGCTCGAGGGCGTCGGCCAGCCAGCGCTGCATCTGTCCGCGCGTCAGCGCGTCGAGCGCGCCGAACGGCTCGTCGAGGCAGAGCAACGGGCGGCCGGCGAGCAACGTGCGCAGGAACGCGACGCGCTGGCGCATGCCGCCGGAGAGCGCACTGGGGCGGGTCTGCTCGAAGCCCTCGAGCCCGAACGCCGCGAAGTGCTCGTGGGCTGCGGCGCGGGCCTGCTCGCGCGCGACCCCGGCGACGCGCAGCGCCAGCGCGGCGTTGTCGAGCGCCGACAGCCACGGCAGCAGGCCGTCTCGCTGCGGCATCAGCGCGGCGCGCGGCGCCTCGATCGTCCCGCTGTCGGGCGACTGGAGGCCGCATACGAGCTCCAGCAGCGTCGACTTGCCGCAGCCGCTCGGGCCGACGACGGCCACGACTTCGCGGGCCGGGACGCGCAGGGACACGCCGTCCAGCGCCTGGACGGCCCCGAACGCCTTCCCCACTGCGGCGACGGTGACGCCGCCTGAAACGTCGCGAGGCTCCACACCGGGAGCCTCGACCTCGGTCCGCATCGCTCCCTCCGCGGGCATTACCCCACAGGTTCGAAGGGTCAGGTCCAGCGAGGACCTATCTCAGCCGGGCGTTCTCCCCAGCCCCCCTGGGTTTTCGTTACCCGTCAGGGTATCGGCTGAACACGGCTTCGAGGTTCGCCAGCGTCCGTTGCAGGGCGCGGGCGATGCCGCGGCGCACCACGATGCGGTCATACAGGCCGCGCGGCTCGAGCTCGACAGCGATCCGGTACTGCAGCCGGCCGTCGACGTCGTCGAACACGCGCTCATGCCGAGCATCGGGCATTCCGGGCTGTGTGCTCGTGTACTCGACGAGCCGCGGCGGCTCGACGCGACGCAGCGTCATCTCGAGCGGCACCGCACGCCCGACGATCCGCACGACCATGCGCGTCACGTCGCCGGGCTCGCTCCAGCGCGAGCCCGGCTCGATGCGGACGAAGCCGGGCCAGTACTCGGGCCAGTTGCGCTGATCGGTGATGTAGTCGAAGCCCTCGCGCACCGGCACGGCGAATCGGCGCTCGGCTTCGAGCCTCATGTCGGTGAGACGTTGCGGTTGGAGCGGAAGACGTTCGCGGGGTCGTAGCGGCGCTTGATCGCCACGAGCCGATCGTAGTTCGCGCCGTACGAGGCGCGCACCCGACCCTCGTCCTCGTCGTCGGTCTGGAAGTTGATGTAGCTCCCGCCGGTCGAGAACGGCCGCAGGCTCTCGCCTCCCTCGCGCACCCACCGCCGGTACTCGTCGGCGCGTGACTCGCCCGGGGACCAGGCGCCGATCACGCCGCACGCATAGCGGGCGTCGCGGTTGCCGACCGCGCCATCGTCAGCCGCATGCTCGTTGAGCGCGCCGCCGATGTGCAGGAGCCCGATCTGCGCGGCGGGGATCGGGCATGCCGTGGCCAGCCCGAGCTGGTTCGCCAGCAGCCCGTCGCTCAGCTCGTCCACATACTCGGTCCTCCAGTAGTAGTGCGCGCCCTTCGGCTCGGTGGCGTCGAGGAGCGATTGCATCTCCGTGTACGGCCGCTCGGTCACGAGGTCGAAGACGGGGTCGCCGAGCGCACGGATCGGCGCCAGGACCTCGGCGGCGGCCGCGACGTCGCCGCTGAAGCAGACGGCCATCGCACAGACCCGCTCGCCGTGCCATTCCGCGGGGACGAACGGCGCCGCCGGCGCGCGCAGCAGGTTGCACCAGACCGCCAGCTCGCGCGGCGCGTCGCTGGTGAGCGTCCGGTACGCGTCCAGGATCTCCGCCGCACGCGCGAATGGCCAGGCGATCAGGCCGCCGACCACCGTCGGACCGACGTCGTGCAGCCGGAACGTGAACGAGGTGACGACGCCGAGGTTCGCGCCGGCACCGCGCACGCCCCAGAAGAGGTCGTCGTGCTCGTCGCGGCCGGCGGTCCGGAGCGCTCCGTCCGCCGTCACGATGTCGACCGCGAGGAGATTGTCGACCGTCCAGCCGAGCCGGCGGGTGAGGTAGCCCAACCCGCCTCCGAGCGTGAGCCCCGCGACGCCGACCTCCGAGATGAAGCCGAGCGGCGTCGCGAGGCCGTGGCTCTGGGTCGCACGGTCCACGTCAGCCAGCAGGGCGCCGGGCGCCACGGTGGCTGTGCGCGCGGCGGCGTCGACCACGACCCCGCGCAGGAGCGACATGTCGATCGTCACGCCGCCTTCGGCGAGCGCCGAGCCGCCGATGTTGTGGCCGCCACCACGGACCGCGACGGCAAGACTGTGCTCGCGCGCGAAATCGACGGCCGCCACGACGTCGGCCGTTCCCGTGGCCTGAACGATCAGCGCGGGCGACTTGACGATCGCGCCGTTCCAGAGCCGTGTGACGTTCGCGAACTCGGTGTCGGCCGGCAGCAGTAGCGGGCCGTGCAGCCGCGCCCGCAGCGCCTCGGCTTCGAGCGCGCGCACGAACGCCTCGGGCTGTTCGATCTGCGGGGCATCTGCGCAGTCCTCGATGACGTGGAGCGGCCAGCCGTGCCGGGCGCTCGCCGCGTCGGCGACGGTGAGCGGTGTCGCGAGGTCGTGCCGGCCCCAGATCAGCGCGGTCGGCGCCGCGATCCGATCGAGGTCGTCGATCGCCGCCATCCCGAACTGGCCGATCAGCGCGGCGCTCCCTGGCGAGTCGGCATGCTCGAGGTTCTGGGCGGTGAACGGCTCCCAGCGCTCGCCCATCCGCTCGCGCACGCGATCGAGGTCGAAGGCGCACCGCGCCCAGAGCTGATCGTGCGTGGCGCGGGTCGGCTGCGCCATGAACGCCTGCAGCGCCTGTCCGAACTCGGGCGCGGGCGCGAACGGCACCAGTCCGAGCGGGTCGACGAGGATCAGGCGGGCGATCCGGTCGCCGTGGTCGCGGGCGAACTGCGCGGCGAGCGCGCCACCGGCCGTGTTGCCGACGAGGACCGGCGGCGCCGGGCACGTCGCCTCGATCAGCGCGTCCAACCAAGCGACCAGATCGTCGCCGAGCTCCGAGCCGCCGTGCCCCGGCAGGTCGGGGGCGATCACAAGGTGGCGGCCCACGAGCGCGGGTGCGACCTCGATCCAGTCCGTCGCGCTCCCGCCCGGCCCGTGGAGCAGCACAAGCGGCGGTCCGCCGCCGCCCTCCAGCAGGGTGGTCGCGATTCCCGCCGGCCCGATCCGGCGCTGGGCGAGCGGGAGTCCGGCCAGCAGGGCCGCCCTCGGGGTGTCGACGTGAGATCTGAGCATCGGCCGACCCTGTCAGCGGCCGGCCCGCTGCGCTTCGGAGGAACCACCCATCCGCGCCTTCGCGCGGGTGGGTGGTTTCACTCACACGAGCTCGTGGCGGTACGCGTACGCGGCTGCGGCCGTGCGCGACGAGATGCCCAGCTTCGTCAGGATGTTGCTGACGTGGCGGTCCACCGTTCGCTCGCTGAGCACGAGCGTTGCCGCGATCGCCTTGTTCGTCTCGCCGGCAGCGACGAGACGCAGCACCTCGAGCTCGCGTGGTGTGAGCCCATGCACCGGCTGCGGGCGCCTCAGGAGCCGATCGACACGCACGGCGTCGGGCGCCGCGTGCAACGCGACGAACATGTCGTGCGCCGACTCGAGCTCGAGTGCCGCGGAGTCGGCGTCGCCGAGCGCGCGGCACGCGAGCCCGATGAGGACGCGCACGCGTGCCCGCTCGTACGGCGCGCCGATGTCCTCCCAGGCTCGCTCTGATCGCCTCAGTGCCGTGAGCGCGGCACGCGCGTCCCCAGTCGCGAGGTCGACCGCTCCGCGGGCCCCCGCCGCGAGAGCGGCCAGCAGCACGCTCGCGAAGCGCGGCTCGAGCCGCGCAAGCTCTTCACAGGCGGCGCGCGCTTGGTTGTGCTCGTCGCCGGCGAGCATGATCTCGACCGCGGCAGGCAGCAGCTGGATGCGTGCGACCGGGTCCGAGGTCTCGGAGAGCGCGCGTCGTATCGCGGCCAGCGCCGCGTCGCCGTGGCGCTGTGCCAGGCGCAGCAACGCCAGGCCGGGCTGCGGCTCGGCGCCGTGGCGGTTCGCCTCGCGGTACGCGTCCTCGGCCTCGGCGAGCTCGCCGCGCAGCCGATGCAGCTCACCGCGGCGGTAGGCCGCCTGACCGGCGGCGCGAGTCAGCCGGCCGCCCGCCCGCCGCGCCTCGTCCAGCGCGTCCTGCCACGCACCGTGCAGCTGGAGTATCTCCGCGCGGTGGACGAGGCAGCGGCCGGTGAACGCGACCATGTCGGGCTGCTCCTCGCACCAGTGGCTGAGCGCGGCCGTCCACTCCTGCGCGCGCCGCAGGGCGTAGATCTCCTGGCAGCCGTCGATGACGCTGCAGTACACGAGGCCCGTGACGATCGGCGAAAGCTCCCCGCCGACCGCCGCGACCATCGCCTCGTCGAGCATCCTCAGTCCGTCGGCGATGCGTCCAAGCCGGATCAGGCACAGGCCCTGCTCATGGACCGCCAGGGCGTGCAGGTCGGCATCCGCGAAGCGCTCCGCGATCGCCGCGGCGTTGGCGGCGGTCGCCAGTGCCGCCGCATGATCGCCGGAGGCGTGCCGGTTCACGACGTCACGCAGCAGCATGTAGCCGCGCTCGACGCACTCGCCGGTCTCGCGTTCCAGCACCCGCTCGGCGCGCGCGAACCAGCCTTCCGAGCGACCTCGCTCGCCCCGCATCAGCTGCGTCATCGACAGCCAGAACGCGCAGCGGACGGCACGCTGTGCGGCACCTGCCTCGAGATGCGCGTGGTGCGCTCGCTCGAGCGCGTCGAGATACTCGTCCTCGCGGCCGAGCATGTACGCAGCGGTAGCGAGCCGCTCGAGATCGTCGGCGTCGAGAGGTTCGGCTCTGGTGAGCGACCGATACGCGTCGCCCCACATCTCGCCGAGCCTACTCGCCCGCGGCGCGTCTCTCGTATGCGGAGCGTTCATCGCGGGTCGTGCCGGCCGTGTTGCGGCCGACGCCGATCGCGCGCAGGAACGCGTCGCGCGCGGGCCGGGGGAGCAGTGCCGCGAGCACCGGCAGGCCGCTGTAGGAGCGCGGCACGTAGACGTCGAAGCGGGGGCGCTCGATCACGGCGACGATCGCCTGGGCGACGTCATCGGGCGCGAGCACCTTCGAGCCCTGGAGCGTGCCGGCGGCGAGCTCGGTGCGCACGAGGCCGGGCATCACGACGGAGAGGTCGATGCCGGTCCCCCGCAGCTCGGCGCGGAGCGACTCGGACAACCCGAGCACGGCGTGCTTGGTCGCCGCGTAGACCGCCTCGCGCGGCACGCCCACTTTCGCGGCGGCCGAAGCCACGTTGACGATGTGCCCGGAGCGGCGGGCGAGCATCGCCGGCAGCGCGAGCTTGCAGCCGAGGATCACGCCGTACACGTTCACGTCGAACTGGCGGCGGGTCCAGGCGTCGTCCTCGTCCACGAACGGCCCGACGTGCATCACACCCGCGTTGTTGATCAGGACGTCGATCGGGCCGAGGTCGCCCTCGACCCGGTGCAAGAACGCGGCGAACGATTCGCGGCTCGTGACGTCGAGCGCCGCGCCGAGCGCTCCGCCCGCCTCGGTCGCGAGAGCGGCGTCGAGGTCGCCGACCGCGACGCGGGCCCCGCGGGCCACCAGCGCACGGGTCGTCGCGAGGCCGATCCCGCGCCCGCCTCCGGTCACAGCGACGACACGCTGCGCAATCTGACGCTCCGTCACCTGCGGAACGCTACTTCGCGCGCAGCTTGATCCGGGTGTCCGTCGTGGCGACGTTGCCGGCCGCGTCCCGCGCGGTCGTCAGCGCGTGCACGGTCAACTTGCCCTTCTTCGCGAGCGCGGTCCGCGCCGAGCGCTGGAGCTTCAGGGTCATGCGCTTCACGTCGTTTGCGTGCATCGAGACCGCCTTGGTGGCGATCGTCCGTCCGCGGTAGCGCAGCTTGAGCGTGATCAGGCAGCGCGTCTCGGTGCCGGGGCAGCCGAGCATCAGCCGGACCTTGCCCGCAGGGGACACGCCGGCGGAGCGCGTCTGCGGCCGGATTCTCGGCGCGCGGGTGTCCGCCGGCGCCTTCGGCGGGGAGGACCCGGGCGGCTTCGTCGCCGGTGGCTCCGTGGTCGACGCCGCGATGGTGAAGCTCTTCTCCGCGGTGGCTCCCGTGTTTCCGACGTGGTCGGTGGCCCGCACGTGGACGAAGTGCGTGCCGGCGGTCAGGCCCGAGTACTGGTAAGGGCTGGTGCAGGCGTGGAAGGGACTGCCGTCAAGGCTGCACTGGAAGCTGATACCTGTGTCGCTGGAGAACTCGACCTGTGCGGCGGTGGCGGTCACGGTCACAGCGTCGATGGTCGTCGTGGGCGCGGCGATGGTGAAGCTCTGGTCCGCGACTGCTCCGACGTTGCCGACCTGGTCGGTCGCGCGCACCTGGATGGTGTGGGTGCCGGCGGTCAGCCCCGAGTAGTCGCGGGGGCTCGTGCACGACTGGAACGGCGCGCCGTCGAGGCTGCATTCGAAGCTGGCTCCCACCTCGCTCGAGAACTCAGCCCGTGCGGTGGTTCCGGTGACGCTTGCCGCATCGATGGTCGTCACGGGCGCCACGGAGTCGACCTCGTGGACGATTGTCACGGAGAGCAACTCAGGCGTGACGTCGGGATCGGTCGTCGTGAGCGTAGCGCGGTACTGGGCGTATCGCTGTCCGGCCGGGGCAGCGATCGACCCTCCGGAACCCACGGCGTGCCACGTTGACCAGGAGTCGTCGGGTGTTGCGGACGGCCCCGTGCGGGTCTCCAGCGACACGCTTGTGTCAGCTAGCGTGGCCGCGTCGGCCGTGACCGTCTGCCAGAGCGCGCGGTCGTCGCCGGCGTCGAAGACGCGTGACGTAAACGTGCCCTCCGCTGCGTACGGGCCCATGCGCAGCGAATCGACCGCCACGACCGGCGTGGGCGACCCCGCCGCCGATGAGACGAAGTCGCTCGCCAGAGGCCGCAGGTCGGCGGTCGGTGCGCTGGTATGAGCGGCGACCTCGGCGCCGTCGATGAAGTAGGTCACCCCGGCCGCGGTCCAGTCGATCCTGAAGCGGTGCGGGACGAGCGGATCGATCGTGGGGTCCAGGCGCGTGATTTCCTCCCCCGCGCCGGACACGCTGCGAGTGCGCGCGTACAAGCCGAGCGGAAGCGTCCCGCCACCGGTGCTGAACATCGCCCAAACAGGCGTAGCGTTGAAGTCGACGCCGAACCCGACATGCTGAAACTCCGCGGCGCCGAACGTCGCGTCGAACTCGAGCCAGCGGCCGGGAGCGTACGTCGCCGTCGTCCCGGCGCTCGCGCCGTCGACGACCAGGGCTCCGCCGGTGACCTCCGCCGTGCCGCCGCCGGACCACGGGCTCGACGACCAGTCGGCCGGGAGATCCGGCCCGCTGTCGAACTGGGCGCGCACCGCAGGGCTCAGCAGCACCGTGCCGTCGGTCGGCCCGTTGGGGGCGACGTACGTCTGCGCGTAAGTACCGGCATCGAAGTCCGCGATCGCCGTGTCGACGTCGGTCTGCGCGTAGGCGCTCGCGGCGCCCAGAAATGTCAGGGCGGCGGCCGTGAGCAGCGCAGCCGTGATCGAGCTCGTGCGTGATCTCATTGACCTCTTAACGCGCGCTCGGGCTTGGGACTCTCATGGGTAGCCGACCGTCGTATGCGGTCCCGCCGGGCGGTACCTTGCGGGCCTGACGATGGATTGGGAAGCGGAAGGACTGCTCGAGGGTCTGACGGACGACGCCACTCGTGACGCGCGGCGCGCGCTGCTCGACAAGCTCCTCGCCGACGGCGTGCCGGTCGAGGAGCTGCGCCAGGCGGTGGCCGAGCAGCGGCTCGCGCTCCTGCCCGTCGACCGCCTGCTCGCCTCCGAGGCGCGTTACACGACGCGCGACATCGCCGACAAGTCCGGCCTCGACCTCGACTGGTTTCAGGCCCAGCGCCGCGCGCTCGGCCTCGCGGTCCCCGACCCGGACGAGCGCGTGTACGGGGAGACCGACCTCGAGTCGGCCAAGCTCGGCCGCCAGTACCGCGAGGTCGGGCTGCCCGAGGAGGACGCGATGGAGGCTCAGCGCGTGCTCGGCCGGGGCATGGCGCGGTACGCCGAGTCGGTGCGCGACCTCGTCGGCCAGACGTTCCTCCAGGCCGGCACCGACGAGGCTGAGCTGGCGAACCGGCTCGAGCTCGTCACCCAGATCCTGATGCCGCTCGCCGGGCCGTGGCTCGAGTACGTGTTCAGCATGCACATGCGCGAGGCGCTGCGCCAGGAGGTGGTGACCGCCGAGCAACTTGCGACCGGGCAGATGGGTGGCCGCGACACCGCGGTGGCGTTCGCCGACCTCGTCGGCTTCACCGAGCTGGGGGAGACGATCCCGTCGGAGGAGCTCGGGAGCGTCGCCGGGCGGCTGTCGCGGCTGGCCGAGGAGGCGATCGAGCCGCCGGTCAAGATCGTCAAGGAGATCGGCGACGCGGTGATGCTCGTCTCACCGGAGCCCGCCTCCCTGGTGCAGTCCACGCTACGGCTCGTCGAGGCCTCCGACGGCGCCGAGGGCCTTCCGGCGATCCGGGCCGGCGTCGCCTACGGCCCGGCCGTGAACCGCTGGGGCGACTGGTACGGCTCGACCGTCAACGTCGCCAGCCGGCTGACCGAGCGCGCCCGCCCGGCCTCCGTGCTCGCAACCCAGAACGTCCGCGACGCCGCCGACGGCTTCCTGTGGTCGTACGCGGGCGAGAAGAAGCTCAAGGGCCTCTCCACGCCGCTGAGGACCTACCGCGCCCGCCGCCCCGACTAAGGGGGACTGTCCCCCTTAGTCCCAGCTGGGACGTGTCAGCGCCTTCACGAAGTCCTCGAGCTGGCGGGTCGTCCAGCACTCATAGGCCTGGCAGTAGCGCTCATAGGTGGCGATCACCGAGTCGCCGTAGTTCCAGTACAGGCGCGGCTCGGGGTTCAGCCAGAACGTGCGGCCGGCGTGGGCGGCGATGCGGGCGAACGCGTCGGCACGCGGATCGCGGCCGTTGGTGCGCGCGTCGCCGAGCACGATCACCGTCGCCCGCGGGTGCAGGTCGTCCTCCACCTGGATGAGGAACTCGCTCCAGACGCGGCCGTAATCCGTGTAGCCCGAGACGTCGGCGACGCCGGCATCCTTCGAGATCGCCTCGCTCGCGGCGCGGAACGAGCGCTCGCGCTCGAAGACGTCGGTGACCTCGGAGATCCGCTCGACGAACACGAACGAGCGCATCTTGCGGAACGCGTCGTGCAGGGCGTGCAGCACCGAGAGGAAGAACACCGAGGCGCTCGTGACCGAGGTCGAGACGTCGCACAGCACATACAGCTCGGGGCGGCGGGGGCGGCGCGGCCGGTACTTGAGCACCACGGGCACGCCGCCGGTCTGCAGCGAGGCGCGCATCGTGCGCCGCACGTCGACGTGCGCGTGGCGCTTGCGGCCGCGCACCTCGTGGCCCTGGGTCGCGAGCCGGCGCTTGAGCTGGGTGACGACGCGGTGGACGGCGGCGAGGTCCTGCAGCGGGCCGGTCGGCAGCGCGCGGTCGAGCTCGGTCAGCGGCCGCGACGGCGGCAGCGCCTGCGTGCGCTCGATCTGCGCGCGCTCGAGCTCGCGCCGCAGGTGGGCTTCGAAGCGGCGGATCTGCTCGCGGGTGAGTCGCGGCTGGTCCTGCGACCGATCCTCCTGCACCGGCCCTCCCGGCTCCGACCGCAGGCCGAGCGCGCGGCGGATCCGCTGGACGTCGACGCCGAGCACGCCCGACCCTTCGCCGCGGCGGCCGAACGCGGCGATCGCCAGCCGCGCGAGATCGCGCATCGCGGCGTCGTCGCCCTCGGCGATCGCCTGCAGGAGCTGCTCGCGCAGGTTGTCGAGCTCGATCCGCTCACCGCCGGTGATCCCGTCCTCGCCGCCCTCGCGGACCTCGTGATGCAGTGCCTGCGCTTCGGCGGCGCGGAAGAAGAACCGCTCGAAGACGAGGTCGAAGACGCGCCGGTCCTCGGGCGACTTGGCGAGCGTGGCGGCGAGTGCCGCGCGGAAGTCGCCGGGTTCGGTCCACGGCACCTCTCCGAGCGCGGCAAACGCGTCGTTGAGCTCGGACGTCCCGATCGCGACGCCCTCGGTGCGCAGCGCCTCGCCCAGTTGCAGGATCCGCGCGTCGAACGTCACGCGGTCGCGCCGAGCCGCACGCCGACCCGCTCCGCCACCGTGTCGATGTCGGTGCGGTGCTTGACGATGATCGACATCGTGTCGCGGAAGACGTCCTGGTCGATGTCGTCGGCGCCGAGCAGGAGCAGTGCGCGCGCCCAGTCGATCGACTCGGCGATCGAGGGCGGCTTCTTGAGGTCGAGGTCGCGGACCTGGTGGACGACCTCGACGAGCTTGCGCGCCACGTGCTCGCCGAGCTCCGGCGCGTGCAGGCGGACGATCTCGAGCTCGTGGTCGGTGCTCGGGTAGTCGAGCCACAGGTACAGGCAGCGGCGCTTGAGCGCCTCGGTCAGCTCGCGCGTGTTGTTCGAGGTGAGCAGCACGACGGGGTGCGTGCGGGCCTCGATCCGGCCGAGCTCGGGAATCGTGATCTGGAAGTCCGACAGCAGCTCGAGCAGCATCGCCTCGAACTCCTGGTCGGTCTTGTCGATCTCGTCGATCAGGAGCACGACCGGCTCGTCGGTCGTGATCGCGGTCAGCAGCGGGCGGGAGAGCAGGAACTCCTCGCCGAAGATGTCGTCCTGGACGGCGTCCCAGCCGGTGCCGTCGGCCTCGGCCTGGATCCGCAGGAGCTGCTTGCGGTAGTTCCATTCGTACAGCGCCTTGGCCTCGTCGAGGCCCTCGTAGCACTGCAGGCGCACGAGCGTGCGCCCGAGGTAGCGGCTCAGCGCCTTGGCGAGCTCGGTCTTGCCGACGCCGGCCGGGCCTTCGACGAGCACCGGCTTGCCGAGCCGGGCCGCGAGGTAGCTCACCAGCGCGGTCGAGTCGCCGGGCAGGTAGCCGGCGGCCCGCAGGCCGGTCGCGACGTCGTCGACGGATGCGGGAAGGGCGCTCATCGCGCCTGGGAGTCTAGAGTCGTGGCCCGGGGGCTCGGCGCCGCCCAGTGGCGTCGTGCCTTCCGGGTCACGGCGCTCGCCAGCGAGCTCAGCCCGCCGGCGTCAACGGCGCTGGCGAGCAGCGTGGCCCGGCCGACGTCGGCGCCGGTCGGCGTCCAGTTGCAGGCGTACGGCGCGGCGTGCAGGACGCAGATCGTGCCGTCGTCGTCGAACACTCTGACGGTCGGCGAGCCGCGGTCGTCGGCGGCGTCGAGCTCGATCCGCACCGCGGGCCCGACCGCGCCGCCCGACGGCGGCGTGCGGAACCGCGTGGTCGGTGGCTGGTTGGGCGGGCTGGGGACGACGGGGCAGCCGGTCGGACCGGCTCTGTCCGGGCACGTGTCGCAGGCGTCGCAACGGTCAGCGTGCCCGCGGCCACGAGCAGCACGACCCATCTCATGGCCTGACCCTATGCCATCCTCGCGCGGCCGTGCTCGCCGTTTTCGATCCGGATCCGCTGCCCTTCATCGTGCTGATGGGGCTCGGGTTCCTGGTCGGCGTCACCGGCCACATCTACAAGTCGAACGCGGTGATCGCGACCGGGATCGGGATGATCTTCGTCGCGACGATCCTGCTGCCGCTCGGCCTCTACCTCAACGACAACTGAGCAGGCGCCGCACGACGTCCGCCCAGCCGGCGGCGAGGCGCTCTTCGCTCATTCCGCGGCGGCGCAGGTAGCGCAGGTGGCTCGCGGTGAGCGAGGCGAGCAGCGCGTCGGTGATGTACTCCCAGTCCGCGTCCGGGTCGGCCTCGCGCACGAGCATGGCCACGTGGGTGCGATAGACGATGTACGGGCCGCCGCGGTAGCGGTCGAGCTTGCCTTCGGCGGCGGCGACGAGTTCGCCGTGCTGGGCCATGTGCTTGAGCAGCGCCTCGCCGAACGCGATCAGGCGGTCGATCGGTGGGGCGCCCGGTCCGAGTGGGGCGGGGCCGCGGATCATGGCTTCCTGCAGCCGCGTCTCATGCTCCTGCAGCAACGCGAGAACGAGCCCGGCGCGGTCACCGAACCCGCGGAACAGGGTGCCCTTGCCCACGCCCGCCTCGGCGGCGACGGCGTCCATCGTGACGCAGTCGGCGTCGCGCTCCGCGAACAGCTTCTCGGCGGCGGCCAGGACCTTGTCGCGGTTGCGCGCCGCGTCGGCGCGCAGTGGCGGCTCGTCCTGGAGCACCTCGAGCAGTTTCACGATGGACAACGTAGCCGACATGAGGGTCAGTATAGCGGAACCGGACCACGGTCCGGTTGTGTGCTACAGTGGTGCTCGTCACGAAAACGGACCACAGTCCGGTCCGGATCCTAAACGGGGAGACAACTTCAAAATGACCACTGCCACTGCGATTCCCGCCGGCACGTACACCACCGACGGTGTGCATTCGACCGCCGGCTTCGCCGTCAAGCACATGCTGTCCACGTTCCGTGGAAGCTTCAGCACGATCAACGCGACGGTGTCCGTCGACGAGAACGGCGCCGCCACGCTCACCGGCTCGGTGCCGGTCGACTCGGTCGTCGTCAAGGACGAGAATCTCGTTGCCCACCTGCAGTCGCCGGAGTTCTTCGACGCCGAGCAGCATCCGGAGATCCGCTTCGACTCGGTCGAGCTGACGATCGACGGGCCGGCCGCGACGCTGAGCGGCGACCTGACCGTCAAGGGCCACACCGAGCGCATCACGGCCGAGGGCTCGGTCGTCGGACCGATCGAGGACCCGTTCGGCAACACCAAGCTCGGCCTCCAGTTCGAGACCGTCATCGACCGCACGAAGTTCGGCCTCAACTGGAACGCCCCGCTGCCCAAGGGCGGCTTCATGCTCGCGAACGACGTGACGCTGTCGGTCGACCTCGAGCTCGCCCAGAGCTGAGCGATGCGAGTCCTCGGCATATCTGGCTCCCTCCGCCGGGACTCGTACAACTCCGGCTTGCTCCGGGCGGCAGCCGAACTGCTGCCGTCCGGGGTCGAGCTGGAGGTGTTCGACGGCCTGAAGGGGATCCCGCCCTACGACGCCGACGACGACGTCACGCCCGCGCCCGCCCCGGTGGCGGCGCTGCGCGAGGCGATCGAGTCCGCCGACGCCGTCCTCATCGCCACCCCGGAGTACAACGCCTCCATCCCCGGCGTGCTGAAGAACGCGCTCGACTGGGCTTCACGCCCGCACGCCACCAACCCCCTGCGTGGCAAGCCCGCCGCCGTCGTCGGCGCCTCGACCGGCATGTTCGGCGCGGTCTGGGCCCAGGCTGATACGCGCAAGGTCCTGTCCACGATCGGCGCGCGCGTGCTCGACCACGAGCTGCCCGTGCCCGAGGGCGACGAGCGCTTCGACGCCGGCGGTGCGCTGCGCGACCCCGAGGTCGAGGAGCAGCTGGGCGAAGTCGTGACGGCGCTGGTCGAGGTCGCCGAGGCGCGCGCCGCCGGGCTCGTCGCGCGGGCGGCCGCCTAGAACAATCGCTCGTCGTCGCTCTGCCGCGTGGGCTCCTCAGAGGGCTCACGCGGTGCAGACGGCTCCGAACGGGGCGCGCGGCCCGGCGCCTCGGGCGGCTCGCCGGACCAGTCCGGCCGGTCGCCGAGCACCTCGGTGACCGCGGTCGAGTCGGTCCGGCGGCGCGGCGGCCGCGGGGTGCGGGGCGGCGCCTCGGCGAAATCGTCGTCGTCCGCGGCAGGCAGAGGCGGCTCCGGGCGGTGGACGGCACGGACCCGTGCGCCCGCCGCGAACAGCGCTCCGGCTGCCAGCAGCGCCACGAAGATCCCCCACTGGATCCCGACCGTGGCGCCTGGGTCGTCCACATTCGGCTTGTCGAACAGCCGCCAGATCAGCAGCAGCAGCGCCCAGCCGCCGGCCACCGAGATCGCCACACCGTCGCCGCCGGGCAGGTGGAACGCGCGGCCCTGAGCGCGTGCCCAGATGAGGAACAGCACGCCGCCCGCCACCAGCAGGATCGCCGCCTCGACGAACGAAAAGACGTTGAACGCGGACAGGTTCTTCTGCACGAACACGCGCGCGCCCTGCGGCACGTACGACTCCTGGTACCAGGGGAAGAACATCGAGACGACGAGCGCGGCCGCGGCGATGCCCGCGTTGCGCAGCTCGGGCGGCAGCGCCCGAAGGCGTGCGAGGACGCTCACCGGGCCAAGTCTCTCACTCGACCGGGATGTCCTGCACGTCGCGCGGCGGCTCCTCGTCGCCGTCCAGACGCGCGATGTACCAGTCGAGAACGGCGCGCAGGGCGAGCAGCAGCTGGCGCAGCGACTCGGCGAGCTGGCGGGCCAGGTCCGGCGGGACGACGCCGCGCAGCGACTCGACCAGCGCCGTGAGCTGCGAGAGGTCGAACGCCGGCGGCGCCGGCTCCTCGCCGGGCACGCTCCAGCCGCGCGGCGGGACCGCGGCCGCCGCCGCCGCTTCGGCTGCCGCCTGCGCCGCGCGCATCAGCCGCTCGGCCTCGGCGTAGGGATCCGGCTCAGCCATCCTCGAACCCCACCACCAGCGAGCCGTCCGCGAGCTTCGCCGACGTCGGCCTGAATCCCGCCAAAGCGCCCGGCAGCACGATCGTCCGCTTATACCCGTCCACCCGCACCACCAGCTCGAGCCCGATCTTCTTCAGCGCGATGTCGCCGCGGCTGACGAACGGCAGGTCGAGCCGCAGCTCCGCGGACGAGCCGTTCAACGAGAGCTCCTGCGTCAGCCGGTCGTGCAGCACCGCGCCGGGATCGTGGCCGTCGAAGAGGTCGGCGGCGAGCCGGTCGAGCATCGCCGCGCCGAGCACCTCCTGCTCGAAGTAGGCGGCCCGCAGCACCGGCACCGGCGCGAACGAAGCCTCGACGTCAGCGAGCTGCTCGGCCTGCACGGCCCGCCACGCGCCGAAGTACTCGCCCACGTTCTCCGGGAACACGCGATTGACCACGACGGCGTCGCAGAGGTAGCCGTACAGGTTCAAGTACGTGAATGTGCGCATCGCCTCGGCGACGACCATGCGGTCGGGCGTCATCACCAGCCGCAGGGTTACCCGCGAAGCGTCGCGCAGCAGCTCGTGCATGGCGATCAGGTTGCCCACCAGCCGCTGGATGTCTGCCATCACCCGCTCGTCGGGAAGCGAGAGATCGAAGAACGCGCGGGCCAACGGCCGCGCCGCGCTCAGCAGCGCGCTCTCGCGCCCGAGCACACGATCCAGCCACCAGCGTGCCGCGTCCGGGAACGAGAGCAGCCGCAGCGTCTCGCCGGTCGGCGCGCAGTCGACGACGATCGCGTCCCATTTGCCGGACTCGGCGTGGGTCTTGAGCTGCAGGAGCGAGAACAGCTCGTCGGCGCCCGGCGGCACCGTCAGCTCCTCGGCGGCGATCCGCTCGACGCCGCGCTCGGCGAGCACGCCGCCCAGCCACTCCTGCGCGGCCGACCAGTTGCGCTCGAGCTCGTCCTGCGCCTGGACCTGCTGGGCCCACACGCCGTCGCCCACATCCGTCGGCCCGGCGCCCACCGGCAGCTGCAGCGACTCCGCCAGCGAGTGCGCCGGATCGGTCGAGAGCACCAGCGTCCGCGCGCCGCCCGCCGCGCAGCGTCGCGCCGTGGCCGCCGCGACCGACGTCTTGCCGACGCCGCCCTTGCCCGTGTACAGGATGATCCGGGGCCCCATTGAAGCCCCGGCAGTCTACGGTCGCTTCTTCTTCTTGGGTTTCAGGACACGCACGGTCGTCGCAGCACTCGTCGCGTTCCCGGCCAGGTCGCGCGCCGTCAGCACCACTGTGTACCTGCCGGCCTTGCGCGGCACCTGCCAGCCGAAGGTGCGCTTGCCGTAGCCGACGGAGCCGAACGGCCGCGTCTCGACGGTGCGCGCCCGGCGCGTGATCTCCAGCGACACGGTCGAGACCTTCGACAGCTCGAACTTCACGCGGCCGTACCTGCCGCCGCGCAACCGGGCCGTGTGCAGTGTGAGGTCGGGCGGCACGCTCTTGTACGCGACGAAGTGGTCGGCGGTCGTGCAGTACACGTCGACCTTCGTGCGCTTGCAGAGCCCGGCGAGGAAGCCCTCGAGCAGGTCGTGGTAGGAGAGCGTCGACTCGTGCGTGGACGTCCCGCGCGAGTACAGCGACCAGGCGCCGGTGTCGTAGGTCGGCGTCTCCACGCGCGCTTCCGGCTCGGCGGCCTGGAACAGCTGGGTGCCGAGCGGGTCCTTGGACAGCCGCGCGTAGTCATAGAGCCCGACCAGCGATTGGATGAACCCGTTGAGCACGCGCAGGCCGGGCGCGAACGAGTAGATCGCGTAGTGGTCGCCGTGCGGTGCCGGGACGCGCACGCCGGTCGGCGTCTTCCTCTTGAAGACGCCGAGCGCCTTCTGGGCGATCGGCAGGATCTCGGCCTCGCGGTGCAGGCGCCTGGCGGCGCGGGCGAGCGCCTGGACGGCGGTGCCCTCGGCGAGCCCGCTCACCCACGGCGGCTTCCCGCCACCGAACCTGAAGTAGTACTCCCACGCGACACCGCCGGCACGGGCAGCGGCGAGCGCGAGCAGCTCGTCGAGCATGAAGTTCAGCCGCGCGTTGTCCTTCGCGCCCCAGAGTCCGTTGAGCTTCCCGAAGTTGCCGAGCATCTGGAGCTGGAGCCCCTGGCCGGGGTAGTACTGCCAGACAAGCTCGGAGCCGGCGAACTCGACCCGCTGACCCGAGCCGAGCGACTTGCCGGTGCTCCACCACTGCAGGTTGCGCTCGAGCGTCATCCACAGCGGGACGATCCGTGACGGCGTGAGCTTCTTGCGCGCCGCCATGTCATCCAGCGAACGCACCACCGCGGTCATCTGCGAGCGGCCGCGGCCCGCGAGCTTCGTCGCCTTGCGGCGCGCGTCGAGGTACGCGGCGCGGCGGGCGGTGTAGTCCTCGGCGGTGATCTGCCCGGCGTTGCGGAGGCGCTTGAGCTCGCGTGTCACCGTGCGCTTGGGCTTCTTCTTCTTCCGTGCCGTCGTCGCGACCGCGTGACCGCGCCGCACGCGGGCGGACTGGAGCGTCGTGGCGGGGAGCGCCTTATCTTCACTGTGCCGGATCTTTCCGTCGTGCCCGAGCACGAGCACGTCGTCGGCGGAGGCCGAAGCCGCCGCGCCGAGGCTGCACAGAATTCCCACGAAAAGGCAACAGGCGAACCGCATGACATCCATGACCCCGATGCTAGGCTCGAAGTTGCGGCGTGAGGTGCGCTGCAATTCCCAGCTCATGCGTCTCCGCTCGCTCCTCCCGCTCCTCTTCGCCGTCCTCGCGCTCGGTCTGCTTGCAGGCTGCGGCAGCGGCGACGACGGTCAGGCGGCGGACTCGAGCACCGACGTCGACCAGCTGCTCAAGGACACCTTCTCCGGCAAGAAGGACATCAAGTCCGGCAAGCTCGACCTGGCGGCCAACGTCGACTCGGGCGGGCAGAGTTTCGCGGTCAAAGTCTCGGGGCCATTCGAGACGCAGGGCTCGGGCAAGCTGCCCAAGCTCGACATCGACGCCAGCCTCGAGGGCGGCGGTCAGAGCTTCCAGGCCGGCGTCACGTCGACCGGCGACCAGGGCTTCGTGAGCTACGGCGGCACCGACTATGCGGTGCCGTCGGCGGTGTTCCAGCAGTTCAAGGCCGGGTTCGAGCAAACCGCCAAGCAGGGCGGCTCGAACGGCAACCAGTCGCTGTCCAGCCTCGGGATCGATCCGAGCAAGTGGCTGACCAACGCCAAGAATGAGGGCAACGCCAAGGTCGGGGACACCGACACGATCAAGATCACCGGCGACGTCGACGTGTCGAAGCTGCTCGACGACGTCAACACGGCGCTGCAGAAGATCCGTTTGATCGGCGGCGCCCAGGCGGCGCAGCTGCCGAGCCAGCTGTCCGCGGGGGACAAGCAGCAGGCCGAGGACGCGATCAAGGATCTCAACGTCGAGATCTACACCGGCGCCGACGACAAGATCCTGCGCCGTTTCCTGGTCACGATGAAGCTCGCCGTGCCGAACAAGGCCAGCGCCGGCACCCAGTCCGCCGATATCAAGGTCGACTTCCAGCTTCAGGACCTCAACGAGAGCCAGGACATCAAGGCGCCCGAGAACACCAAGCCGTTCGCGGAGCTGATGTCCAAGCTCCAGGGCCTCGGGATCCCCGGGCTCAGCGCCGGGGGCGGGGCCTCGGGCCAGTCCGGCGGCTCCTCCGGCGCCAGCCAGGAGAACCTGCAGAAGTACTCCGAGTGCATCCAGAAGTCCAACGGCGACACCAGCAAGATGCAGAAGTGCGCCGACCTGCTGACGCCGTAACCGCCGACGCCGCATAATCAAGGCGGTGAGTCAGGCGCAGGCCTTCAACCTGCGGCGCTTTCTGCTGAGCGGTGAGGGCTGGCCGTACGTCCTGGTTCCGTTCATCCCGATCGCCGTCGCGCTGCGGTTCGCCGACGCCGACGCCGCGCTCGTGTTCTTCTCGTCCGCGCTCGGCGTCATCCCCACCGCGGCGCTGATGGGGCGGGCGACCGAGGAGCTGGCAGCGCGCAGCGGGCCCGGGATCGGCGGGCTGCTGAACGTCACGTTCGGCAACGCGCCGGAGCTGATCATCGCCCTGTTCGCCCTCGGCGAGGGGCTCCACGAGGTCGTAAAGGCGTCGCTCGTCGGCTCGATCCTCGGGAACATCCTGCTCGTGATGGGTGCCGCGATGCTGGTCGGGGGCTTCAATCGCGATCGTCAGAGCTTCGACGCCACGGCGGCGCAGGCTCAGTCGCTGATGCTGCTGCTCGCCTCGGTCGCGTTGATCATGCCCGCGATCTTCGAGCTGGTGATCGGCGGCTCGCTGCCCCAGCCGACCGAGCGCAACGACCGCTTCCCGTCGGACCTGGAGTGGATGTCGGCGGCGGTGGCGGTGGTGTTGCTGGCCTCCTACGTCGCCGGCCTGTTCTTCTCGCTCAAGACGCACCGCGACCTGTTCAACCCCTCGCACGGCGAGGACGGTCACGTCGGCGAGAACGTCTGGAGCGTGCGCAGGAGCGTCACTGCGCTGGCGCTCGCCGGCGTCGCGGTGGGCGTGATGTCGGAGATCCTCGTCGGGTCGATCGAGGAGGCGTCTCACGGCATCGGGATCTCGCCCTTCTTCGTGTCGATCATCGTCGTCGCGATCGTCGGCAACGCCGCCGAGCACTGGGTCGCCGTCTACTTCGCGTCGCGGGACAAGATGGACCTGTCGATCAACATCGCGATCGGGTCGAGCGCCCAGATCGCGCTGTTCGTCGCGCCCGTGCTCGTGCTGCTCTCGTTCTTCATCGGCCCGTTCCCGATGCCGCTCGTCTTTAATGGGCTCGAACTAGGGGCCATCATGCTGGCGATCCTGATCGCCAACCAAGTGACACACGAAGGCGAGTCGACCTGGTTCGAGGGCGTGCAGTTGCTCTCGGTCTACCTGGTGCTGGGCATCGTCTTCTTCTTCGTCTGATGACGGCTGCGTTCATCACCGGGCCGGGGCCATGGCTCGCTCTGGCCGGGATCACCGTGGCGCTGCTGCTGGTCGACGTGAAGGTGTTCGCGCCCGGCCGTGAACCGACGTTCCGTGAGGGTGTCGTGTGGTCGATCGGCTGGCTCGTGCTGGCCATGCTCGTGGCGCCGGTCGTGTGGCTCGTGTCGAGCGCCGACGATGCCGTCACGTATACGACGATCTACTTCGTCGAGCGCTCGCTGTCGCTCGACAACCTGTTCGTCTTCCTGCTGCTGTTCAGCTACTTCGCGGTGCCGCAGAAGTACCGGGCGAACCTGCTGTTCTGGGGGATCGTCGCGGCGCTCGGGCTGCGCGGGCTGGCGATCCTCGGCGGCGTCGCGCTGATCGAGCGCTTCCACTTCGTCATCTACGTGCTCGGCGGCCTGTTGCTCGTGCTCGCGTGGCGCATCCTGCGCGGGGTCGAGGAGGGCGTCGACCCGAGCCGCAACCTGATGGTGCGCGCGGTGCGCAAGGTGATGCCGGTGGCCGACGACTTCGACGGCCGGCGCTGGTTCACCCGCGTCGACGGCCACCGCCAGGCGACGCCGATCTTCGTCTGCCTGGCGGCGATCGTCGCGGCCGACATCGCGTTCGCGGTCGACTCGATCCCGGCCGCGTTCGCGATCACGCGCGAGTCGGTGCTGATCTGGATGGGGAACATCTTCGCCCTGCTCGGTCTGCGCGCGTTGTTCGTGCTGGTCGAGGGGCTGATCCGGCGCTTCCGCTACCTCGACGAGACGATCGCGATCGTGCTCGCCCTCGTCGCCGTCAAGCTGCTGCTCGAGGACACGTACAAGGTCGGCCACGTGGCCTCGCTGGCCGTCGTGGCGTGTGCGTTCACGATCGGGATCGTCGCGTCGCTGGTCGCGGACCGCCGCGATGCGCGCGCGCTGCGCCGCTAGGCGGCGACGAGCTCGCGCGGCTTCGTGCGTACCCCGACGACCGTGAGGCCGGCGGCGAGCACGAGCAGCACGAGCCCGCCGATCGTCACGCCCCAGCCGATACCCGACAGGAACGGGAGCTCGGCGCCGGCGCTGATCTGCGCGTCGATGTTGCGGGAGGCGTCCTCGTTCATGACGACGACCGACCAGTCGCCGTCTTCGACGTCCCACGTCAGCGTCTGCTGCCCGGTGCCGTGGGCCGTCGCGGCCCAGAACGTCTGCTCGGCGGGCGTGCCCGGCTTCGGACCGGCCGGATGGGCGCGATAGTCCGCGTTGAACGGGCTGTAGGAGACGTCGGTCACGAGCGCGTGCGAGGTCCCGTTGAGGTAGCGGGTGACCTCACGCGTCGGCGCGATGCCGACGAACACGGGCTTGCCATTGATCGCATCGACCTTCAGGCGGACCTTGCCGTAGCGGTCCTGGTCGATCACCGAGTCGAGCCCGTCGAGGTCGAGATCGAGGTTCTCGGTCGCCATTGCCGCGCTGTTCGTGGCGAAGCGATGTGTGGTGGTGGAGAGGTACCCCTGCTCGTCCTTCTGGCTGTCGCCCCACAGGAGGAGACCGCCGGCGGTGAGCAGGCCGAGAGAGAAGAGGCCGGCCACGGAGGCGGCGATGATGGAGGCGATTCGCATGGGATCCAGCGTCCCAGCGAGAGCGTGGGGCCGCCGCGGGGGCAGCAGGCGTCTGCGGGTGTGGCACCCGGCGGCGCGATGGTGGCGTTCCCCGTACCAAGATGATGGATTCCACGACCGACGCACCCGCCTGGGCGCCGCGGCTGCGGCGGCGACGCCGAACGCCCGCGGGGCAGCGCTCTCGACCCGCCCGCGCGTGGGGCGGCTGATGCCCGCGAGCAGGCGCCGCGATCACGAGCGATCGCGCAGGCGGCGGTCGATCTCGGCCTCGACGTCGAGCGGCTCCTCTCCGCGTGCGACGCGCCGGGCGTTGGTCGCCTCGACGAGCGTGCGGACCTCGTCACGCAGCTCGGCGTCGTCGGCCGGCGCGGTCAGCGCCCGCAGCTGCGTGTCGACGTCCTCGGTCGCCTCGCCCCGCGCGGCGCGGCGCGCGTTCCGGGCCTCGAGCATCTGGCGGATCTCGGCCTCGCGCTCAGCCGCCCCGCCACCCCTTCGCGGCGCCTCCTCGTCGCCGATCGACATGCCGCCGCGGCCGATCTGCTCGTACGAGCCCTTGCTGGTCGCGAGCGCCCACACCGCTGCGACGGCCGCCACGCCGACGACCACGAAGAGCACGATCGCGAACGCGCCTTCCATACGTTCCATTGTGCCGATCCACGCGGCAATCGCCGTCCATCCGGCCAGGAGTTGTTGTTCGGACCGAACGGGGTATGTACCCTTCAATGAGCTGTTGACTGACCAGTCAATCTGGGAGCCCGAGAACCGATGGTGGACTTCACCCTGACCGACGAGCAGAAGGCGCTGCGCGAAATGGCGCACGACTTCGCCGAGAAGGAGATCCGTCCCGTCGCCTGGGAGTACGACCGCGACGGCACCTGGCCGGAGGAGATCCTCCGTAAGGCCTGGGAACTGGGTCTCATGAACGTGCACACGCCCGAGGAGTACGGCGGGCCAGGCGCCTCGTACTTCGAGGGCGCACTGATCGAGGAGGAGCTGAGCTGGGGCTGTTCCGGCATCGCGACCTCGATCGGCGCCAACGGCCTGGCGAGCGCTCCGCTCGGCCTGGCCGGCTCCGATGAGCTCAAGAAGAAGTACCTCGGAATGCTGTGCGAGGACTACAAGCTCGCCTCGTTCTGCCTGACCGAGCCGGACGCCGGCTCCGACGTCTCGGGCATGCGCACCACCGCTGTGCGCAAGGGCGACAAGTACGTCATCAACGGCTCCAAGTGCTTCATCACCAACGGCGGCTATGCCGACTGGTTCACGGTCTACGCCAAGACCGACAAGGAAGCCGGCCACCGCGGCATCTCCTGCTTCATCGTCCCGCGTGACGAGACCGTCACGGTGGACAAGAAGGAGGACAAGATGGGCCAGCGGGCGTCCAACACCGCGACCATCTCCTTCAACGAGACCGAGATCCCGGCCGACCACCTGATCGGCGAGGAGAACAAGGGCTTCAAGATCGCGATGATGACCCTGGACCGCACTCGCCCCGGCGTGGCGGCCATGGCCACCGGCATCGCGCGCGCCGCGTTCGAGTTCGCGACCAACTACTCGAAGGAGCGCATCCAGTTCGGCGTGCCGATCGCGATGCACCAGGCGATCCAGTTCATGATCGCCGACATGGCGACGAAGGTGCACCTGTCGCGCCTCGCCACCTGGCAGTCGGCCGTGCTGCTCGACCAGGGCCTGCGCAACACGATCGAGTCCTCGCACGCGAAGCGGTTCGCCGCCGACAGCGCGATGGAGGTCGCCACCGACGCGGTCCAGGTCTACGGCGGCTACGGCTTCATCAAGGACTACCCGGTCGAGAAGCTGATGCGCGACGCGAAGATCATGCAGCTGTACGAAGGCACGTCGCAGATCCAGCGGCTCGTGATCGCCCGCGAGACGCTGCTGCCGCGGCGGATCGAGGAGCCCGCCGCCGTGTAACTGCGGCTTTCCTGCGCGAGCGTGCGAGTGCGGGAAACCGCGGTGGTGAAGTGCGGGAGGTGGGGTGCCACCTCCCGCATGACAGGGGAACACGACTGAGAGGCGATCGAGCGCTCGCCATCCTCGTCCGCTTCTTCACGGTGCCCGACGCGCGCGCCGCGCGGCGCTCGGTCGGCCGGGCCGTGCTGCTGATCGGCGCCTTCTACGTGATGATCGTGGTCATCGGCGTCGGCGCCCGGGCGATCCTCGGCAGCGGCGCCGAGGAGGCGAGCGCGGGCGGCAACCTGGCGATCCGCCGCTCGTGGAGGAGCTCGGTGGCGGTGCCGGCACGGTCGGCGGCGACGTCTTCCTCGCCGTCGTGAGCGCGATCGCCTTCGCGACGATCCTGGCGGTCGTCGCCGGCCTCGTGATCTCCGCGTCGGGCGCGATGGCGCACGACGTGTGGACGAACGTGGTACGGCGCGGCAAGGCGCACGAGCGCGAGGAGGTCCGGGTCGCCCGGATCGCCGCCGTCGGCCTCGGCGTGCTCGCGATCGCGGTGGCGATCGAGGCGGGCGAGGGCTTCAACGTGTCGATCCTCGTCGGCCTCGCGTTCGCGGGTGTGCTCGGCGGCCTCGCGGCCTCACTGAGCCTGATCGCGCTGAGCCCGGCGGTGTGGCCCGGGCCCGACGGCGAGGGCGCGCCGGTGCCGCTGTCCAACCCGGCGCTGTTCTCGTTCCCGATCGGGTTCCTGTGCTGCTGGCTGGGGACGGTGCTGAGCCGTGAGGGACGCGCTGCGCGGAGCTACGACGAGCTCCACGTCAGGGCTGAGACCGGCCTCGGCGCGCACTAGACAGCCGCTCCTCGACGCTTGCCTCGAGATGGTGAAGTCGCCGCAGTCGCGGCGACTTCATCGTGCGCCCGGAGCGCAGCGTCGCGACCGCGCAGCCCAGGAAGCACGCCGCTCCCAGCGCGGTGTTCCAGTTCGCCCAGGCGAGATCGAGGGTCGAGCCTGTCTCAGGCACGACATAGCCGGCGACCGCCGAGATGCCGAAGAAGACGCAGCCGAGCAAGTTGACCGCGGGCTCCCAGCCGTCGCCGCTGCGCCGGGCCCGGTACGCGATCACGCCGGACACGAGGAAGCAGACCGAGCCCAGGGCGTCCGGGCGCCAGACGAGCCGGTCGTAGTCGGCGTTGGACACCGACGTGTGGAGCGCCTGGTACGTGGTGACGTTGAAGAACAGCGTGCCCGCCGACTGGATGATCGCCGCCTGCCGGTCCGGGCCGGCGCCGCTCAGCGAGACCTGCAGCGCGCCGCCGACCGTGAAGAAGATCGAGCCGGCGAAGAACGTGACGGCGTCCGCTTCTGCCCCGACAAGCTGCGCGTAGCCCGGGAACGGGCCGACCAGGAAGCACAGCGACCCGATCGCGAACGACAGCGCCATCCAGCGTTCACGGCTCATACCCGCGAGTGTCGCCGCTCGCCCGGCGGTCGCGCATCACCCGGTCCGGGCGATCACTCGCCGCGCAGGAGCATCCGGTCCTCGAGCTTGCCGTGGCGCTCGATCAACGGCCGCACACCCGCCGTGAGCCGGCCGTCGACCGTCGTGATGCTGTGGCCTTCGATGCGCAGCAGGTAGGTGAAGCCGTTGCGCGGCTGCGTGCTGCCCGCGCGGTCGGCGCCGTCCAGGCGCGCGTCCGCGACCAGCTGTTCGAGGCTCGACAGCGCCGGAGGCGAGAGTCGCGTCCGGCGCACCTTCATGTTGACCTCGGTGTGCAGCAGCAGCCGGTAGTCGACGCGGCCGTCGGAGTAGACGGCGATGTCATCGGGCACCGCCCACAACGTGTTGCGGGACATGTAGACGAGCTCGCGCGGGTGCTCGGTCGGCGCCGGACGGTCATCGCTCTCCCCGCACCCCGCCAGCGCCAGGACCATCAACACCACCGCCCGTCGCACCCCCGGCAGGTTAATGCGTGGTTATCGGGGCCGGGACACGGCACGTTTCGAGAAGACGTGGCCGGGCGCCGGGGATACCGTCCGCCGCCGATGAGTTCTGGCACCGACGACCGTCTAAGGATCATGAGCGCGACGACAGCGAGGAGCGACGGCGTGCAGGCAGCCGCCACGACCGCGGCCGTGCAGGCCGAAGGCTTGGTGAAGCACTACGACGATGTCGAGGCCGTGCGCGGGGTCGACCTCACGGTCGAGGCCGGCGAGGTGCTCGGATTTCTCGGACCCAACGGCGCCGGCAAGTCGACGACGGTGAAGATGCTCACGACGCTGCTCACGATCACCGCCGGCACGGCGCGGGTCGCCGGGCTGGACGTCGCCCGCGAGCCCGACGCGGTCCGGCACAGCATCGGCGCCGAACTTCGTGCCGCGCGACCTGCTCACGCGGCCGATGGAGGTCGCCGCCACGCTCAACCCGGTGACCTACGTGATGGAGGGTCTGCGCTCGCTGATCCTCGAGGACCTCGTCTGGGCCAAGATCTGGCCCGGCTTCCTCGTCATCGCCGTGCTCGGCGCGCTGATGCTGTTCCTCAACGTCCGCACGATCCAGCGCGATGACTGACGCGCTGAACACCCTCGTGGGTACGTGGACGATCGAGGCCACGCACCCGATGCTCGACCGCGTGGTGCGCGGCGAGGCGACGTTCGAGTGGCTCGAGGGCGAGAAGTTCCTGATCCACCGCTCGCGCAACGACCATCCGGACGCCCCCGACTCGGTCTCGATCATCGGCGCTCCAGACGGCGGCGAGCTCGCGATGTTCTACTTCGACGCGCGCGGCGTCCATCGCGTCTACCGGATGGCCATCAGCGACAGCGAGTGGACGCTCTCGCGCGACCACCCCGGCTTTTCCCAGCACTTCATCGGGAAGATGGACGACGGCATGATCGCCGGCCTGTGGCAGCTCTCGCGCGACGGGCAGACCTGGGACGAAGACCTCGCGATCACCTTCATACGACGTTGAACTAGTTCCCGCGCCGACCGGGTAGACCAGTCTCATGCTCCGCATGATGCGCGCGATTCCGTTCTTCCGGCTCCTCGCGATCGCCCAGACGCTGCTGCTCGCACGGCGGCACCTGCGCGGCCTCGACGGCGGTGAGCGGCGGCGCCTGCGACAACTCGTCATGCACGGCCTCTCGATGAGCTCGGCCGAGCGGGAGGAGCTGCGTTGGCTGTTGTCCAGGCTCGAGCCGGCCGCGTTCGCGGCGGCCACCGCCCGCACGTGGTCGCCGGTCCCGCTGCCGCGCTGGATGCTCTCGCGCCTGACTCGCTGAAGCGCTTGACTTAGAGCGCGCTCGAACGCTTAGGCTGGGGTCATGGCGACTCAGCAGCATCGGATCAACTCGGGCTTCGGCTACCGCAGCACCGCCGTCGAGGTGCTCGCAGGCCTCGACCTCACGGGTCGGCTGGCGATCGTCACCGGCGGCTACTCCGGCCTCGGACTCGAGACCACGCGCGCGCTGACCGGCGCCGGCGCCGACGTCGTCGTCCCGGCCCGCCGGCCCGACCACGCGCGCCAGGTGCTCGCGGGCCTCGATGCGGTCGCGGTCGACGAGCTCGACCTGAGCGACCTCGACAGCGTCCGCGCGTTCGCGCAGCGCACGCTCGACGCCGGTCGCAGCATCGACATCCTCATCAACAACGCGGCGATCATGGCGTGCCCGGAGACACGTGTCGGGGCGGGCTGGGAGGCGCAGTTCGCGACCAACCACCTCGGCCACTTCGCACTTGCGAACCGGCTATGGCCGCTGCTGGCCGACGGCGGCGCCCGCGTGGTCGCGCTCACCTCGACCGGCCACAAGATCTCCGGCATCCGCTTCGACGACCTGCAGTTCGAGCACGACTACGACAAATGGCAGGCGTACGGCCAGGCCAAGTCGGCCAACAGCCTGTTCGCCGTGCACCTCGACGCGCTCGGCCAGGACGCCGGCGTGCGCGCCTTCGCCGTCCACCCGGGCGGGATCTTCACGCCGCTCCAGCGCCACCTGACACGCGAGGAGATGCAGGCGTCGGGCTGGATGTCCGACGACGGCACCCCGGACGAGCGGTTCAAGACGCCAGAGCAGGGCGCTTCGACCTCCACGTGGGCGGCCACCAACCCGAAGCTCGACGGCATGGGCGGGGTCTACTGCGAGAACTGCGACATCGCCGAACCGACCGAGGTCGGGTCGCCGACCGCGCGGATCGAGGGCGTCGACGCGCACGCGATCGATCCCGACATTGCGGCCCGCCTGTGGAGGGTGTCCGCCCAGCTCACGGGAGTCGACGCGTTCGCGGCGGCCTAGCGCTCGTCGATCCGCCCGAGCACCGGCTTGACGTCGACGATCGGGGTGCCGTCGAGCGCCTCGAGGTCGGCCACCTGCAGCCGCGTGCCGTCCACGGCGATCACGCGCACGCGGTGCAGCCCGATCGGATTCGGCCGGTCGGGCGAGCGAGTGGTGAACACGCCGTGCAGGCCGCGTGACACGTCGCCCCGCGGGTGGACCTGGAGCACGTCGCGCGCGGCCCGGTCGAACCAGGTGAGCAGCACCAGCTCGTCGCCGGCCGCGATCCCCTCGAGGCCCGCGGCGACCGAGTCGTCGAACGCGAGCCAGGCGTCGGGCGCGCCCTCGTCCCCCTGCTTGGGAGCCTGCGAGCGTTCGGCGAGCGGTGACTCGACGGTGCCGATCGGGCGCAGATCCATCAGAAGGTCAAGGCTACGGTCGACGCGCGCGATCACCGATTCGGCCGCCGCGCCCTTGGAGAGCCAGCGGCCGGTCTCGGCCCACGCGGCGGCACGCGCGGCGGCGAGCAGCGCCTGCCTGCGGTCGTGGTCGCTCCACCACGCCAGCGCTTCGCGGTGGGCGGCGGCGATCAGCTCCCGCGGCAACTCCGGCAGCACGGTCGCCGCGGGCGGCCCGGCCAGCGACAGCGCGTGCTCGCGGGCGATCGCGACATCGAGGATGAACCAGAAGCGCGGCTCCGCATCCGGGTCGTAGCCGGCGTGGTGGTCCATCCGCGGGCCGGTGTTGAGGTTGAGCGAGAACGCCGGGCCGCGCGGGTCGGCGAGGTCGTCGCGCGCGTAGAGCACGAACTCGAGGCCGCGCACCGGGCACGGCAGCGCGTAGTGCGACAGCTCGGCGGCGAGTGCCTCGAGCTCCGGCCGGGCGAGCCGGTCGGAGGTCAGCGCCTGGACGTCGATGTCGCTGTGCTCGGGATCGAAGCCGCCGAGCGCGCCCGACCCGACGACCCACGTGGCCACCAGCCGGTCGCCGAGCCGCGCCTGCACGCGGCTGGTCAGCTCATCCAGGTATGTTCGGAGCGCGCTCATGCCGATCAAGCTGCATCGCTGCCGGGTGATGATCTCCAAATGGAGCGGTCATCCGTGTTGGAATGTCCAGAAGGCGCTCGACGAGGCCGGGATCGAGTACGAGCTCGTCCTCGAGCCGGCGCTGCGCCGCAACCGTACGGACTATGAGCAGCGCGCGGGCACACGGGTGTTGCCGGCGATCGAGTTCGATGACGGCACGATTCTGCGCGAGGACTCGAAGGAGCTGATCGAGCGGATCAAGACCGGCCGGCTCACGCCTCCGGCTTGACCTTCCGGCGGCCGAACGCGAAGTAGGCGAGCGGCCCGAAGAAGTTCACGAGCTGCATCGCGCCCCAGAGCGGCTTGGGACCGCGGATCTCCTCGGCGGGTCGCCGGCGCAGGTCGGCGAGGGCGGCGACCTTCATGCCCAGCTCCACGATCCCCGCGCCAACGATCACCCGCTGCTGGCCTGGCGAGAGATCGCTCCAGCGCTTCTTCTTCCTCTTACGTGCCATGACACCACCTCCGGGCGACCTCGAAGTAGCCGTCGGCCGCCGCGTCGATCTTCGCAGCTTCGGCGTATTCGTCGGTCTGGTGTGCCTGGGCGGCCTCGCCGGGGCCCCAGATGACCGTCGGCGGATCGCCGTAGGCGGGGGTGAGCGCGGCGGCGTCGGTGAAGTAGGAGACGCCGCGCGGCTCGCCCCCGGCGACCTCGAACACGGTCTGCATCCACGGGTCCGACGGGTCGGTGATGACCGGCGCGAGGTCGATCCACGCGTCGAAAGCGACGTCCGGACCGACCGCCTCGGCCAGCTGCGCGAGCACGCTCTCGCCCGTGAGGCCCGGCACGGTGCGAACGTCGATCTGCGCCTCCGCGCGGTCGGGCACGAGGTTGACGCCGGTGCCGCCGGAGATCGTGCCGACGTTCAGCGTCGCCTCGCCGAGCACGGGATGGGGATCGAACGCGAGCTCGAGGTCGGCGAGCGCCGCAACGCCCCGCGCGAGCGGGTAGATCGCATTGCGGCCGAGGTGCGGCGCCGAGCCGTGGGCGGAGACGCCCTGGGTCGTCGCGCGCGCGAACAGGACGCCCTTGTGGCCGACGTGGGGGATCCCGCCGGTCGGCTCGGCGACGAGCACGGCGCCGACATGCCCGAGCAGGCCGCGCTCGGCGGCCAGGAACCGCGCACCCTCACAGCCGGTCTCCTCGGCGGCGGTGAACACGAGCTCGAGCCCGGCCTCGCCGCGGTCGAGCGCCGCCACGCGCTCGGCGGCGAGCACGATCGCGGCCACGCCGCTCTTCATGTCGCTCGACCCGCGGCCGTGTAGCCGACCGTCGTCGACCGATCCGAACGGCTCAACGCTCCAGGGCGCTCCCCCGAGCGGCACGGTGTCCATGTGGCCGGTCATGCACAGCGCCGCGCGCTGCGGGTCGGTGCCGGGAAGGCGCGCGATCAGGTTCGGCCGTCCCGGCGCGTGCTCGTGCACGGCCAGCTCGAAGCCGGCGGCGGACAACCGCTCACCGAGGAGCTCGGCGAGCACGCCCTCGTTGCCGGGAGGGTTGACGGTGTCGAGCCGGATCAGCTCGAGCGCGAGGTCGACGGCGGACATGCGAGGCGACGTAGTCTGCCGGAATGCCGCGCGTCACCGCCTCCACCGTGGTGCCCGGCCGGGTCGTCGAGGCCGAGGAGCTGTGGTACGACCCGCACCGCTGGGCGGCGTGGATCGACGGCTTCGGGCATGTCAACAAGCTCGAGGGGGAGTGGCCGCAGGTCGGCGCGCGGCTGCTGTGGGACTCCCGCCCGCAGGGCCGCGGCCGGGTGTCCGAGCGCGTCGCCGCGTACGAGCCCCGGAGCGGCCAGACGCTCGACGTCGAGGACTCGCGGCTGTTCGGCACCCAGACCGTCTCGTTCGAGCCCGAAGGCGATCAGGTACGACTGAATCTAACCCTTGAGTACAGGCTTAAGTCGGCCAATCCGATCGTCGATCTGCTGTTCATCCGGCGCGCGTTGCGCGATTCGCTGCAGCGCACCGTCGACCGCTTCGGGCACGAGCGGCGCGCCGAGGTCACCAGATCGTGAGCGGGCGGCGGGCGGCCCTCACGGTGCCCGGCGTCGATTGACGACGACTGCCAAGGACGTGCGGGCCGGCCGCTGCGCTCCTGCCTTGGGCTTGGTGGAGCGGACGCGGCCCGGCCGGCCGTGACCGCGGCGGACGACCTTGCCGAGCTTGCAGTGCGCCTTCCGGAGCTGCTTGCGCGCCTGCTTGATCGTCTTGCCCTTGAGCTTGGGCACGACGCACACACGCACGCCCGTGCCGCTGAGCAGGAAGCTCTGCGCTCCGATCCGCAGGGCGCCGGCGCGAGCTCCGGAGCCCTTGGGCGTGAATGCGACGGTGACCGCGCAGCTCGCGCCGCCCAGCAGCGTGGCTGAGCACGTCATCGAGCCGAGACGGAAGTGCGGCGCGCCGGTGACGTCGACAGCCGGGAAGGCGCGCCTGGGCAGACCCGTGTTGCGCGCCGTCACGGACAGGCGGCGCACGCCGCCGACACGGGTGGATGTGAACGCGAGCGCCGACGGGCTGAACGCGCCCGCACCGGCGGCGTTGTCCGCGACGAGCGTGGAGGTCAGCATGAGCATCCCGGCGGTCCCCAGGCCGCCGCCGCTGCCGCCGTTGCCGCCGGCGCCGCCGATCGATCCATCCCCGCCGCGACCGCCCACGCCGGCATGGTTGCGGACGATCCGCGAGTGGTCGATGGTCAACGCGCCCGTGTTGAAGATCCCGCCGCCGGGGCCGCCTTCGCCGGCATCGAGGCCGTTCACGCCGCCTGATCAAAGCCCCGTCCACCGGCGCCGGGTTCGCCCGGCGGCGCCGTGCCCGTCACGGTCACGCCGCTGAGCGTCACCGTCCCGCCGACCACGTCGAGCACCCGGTCGCCGGGCGCGGAGATGGACGTCGTCCCAGCGCCCGCGCCGGCGATCACCAGCGGGCCGCCGCCAGCCAGCACATCGAGGTCGCCCGTCGAATTGCCGTCCTCGCCGGCGGCGCCGTTCGACACGGCATATGGCCCCGCGGGGAGCTGCACGGTGTCGGTCGCCATCGCCTCGCCGGCGGGGCAGGTGTCGACGGCGACGTTCCCATTGGCCGCGTCGATCGCGTCGCGCAGCGAACAGGTAGTGGGATTCGGCGAGTCGCCGAAGGTCGTGACACTGATCACCCCCGCGCGCGGGCGCCGCGAGCAACAGCACAAGGACGAGCACCGCGAATCCCACTCGTATGGCGAGCCGACGCTACAGAGACTGGTGCGTCGAGGGCAACCGCCGAGCGGCTAGGGTGAGCCGCATGTTCGTGTTCAAAGCAGGAGTCGTTGGCGCGGGGGTGATGGGCGGCGAGATCGCCCAGGTCATCGCCGCGGCGGGGATCCCAGTGGTGCTCAAGGACGTCGACGCAAAGTTCGTCGACGCGGGACTGGAAAAGGCGCGCGAGGTCACTCAGGGCCAGGTTGCGAAGCTGGTGAAGAAGGGCAAGCTCTCGGAGGCGGATGCGGCCGCCCAGGCGGACCGCACACTGGAGCTGATCACCGGCACCACCGACTACGGCGAGTTCGGCGACGTCGACTTCGTCATCGAGGCCGTGCCGGAGAAGATGGAGATCAAGCACGTCGTCTTCGCGGAGCTGGACGCCGCGACGCCCGGCCACGCGATCCTCGCCTCCAACACCTCGGGCCTGTCGATCACCGAGATCGGCGACGCCACCAACCGGCCCGACAAGGTGGTCGGCTTCCACTTCTTCTGGCCGGCGTCCTACATGCGGCTGATCGAGGTGATCGAGGGCGAGGACACCTCGCCGGAGACCGCCCAGGCCGCCGCCAACTTCGCCCAGGCGATCAAGAAGATGGCCGTCCGCTGCCACGAGTGCCCCGGCTTCGTGGTCAACCGCATCCTCGTCTCCACCGCGAGCGAGATCTGGCGTTACCAGGACGAGACAGGGATCGACGTCGAGGAGCTCGACACGTTCATCACCGAGCACGCGCAGATGCCGATGGGCCCGTTCCGGGTCGCCGACATGTCCGGCCTGGACACAGTCGTGAAGGTCGCGCGCGACATGCGCGAGGCGTACGGCGACCGCTTCTACGTGCACCGCGGCATGGAGTCCAAGCTCGAGGCCGGCGACCTCGGCGCCAAGACCGGAAAGGGCTTCTATGAGCACTCCTGAGACGAGCGCGCAGATCGACGAGCGGATCGCCGATCGCTTCCAGCTCAAGGCGCTGGTCGAGGCCTGCCTCGTGCTCGAGGAGGGCATCGCCGGTGTTCGTGACATCGACCTCGGCCTGATGATGGGCACGGGAATGATCCCCGGGCCGTTCGCGCGCGCGGACTTCCGCGGGCTCGACGACGTGCTGGCCGCGCTCGAGAAGGCCGAGGACGAGTGGGGCGAGGGCTTCGAGCCGCCGCTCGTGCTCCGGCGCCTCGTCGCCCAGGGCCGGCTCGGCGCCAAGAGCGGCCAGGGCTTCTACCCGTACCCGCAGCCCGACGAGGGCTACGAGGCTGCGCCGGTCAAGCTCGACACGCGCGGCGAGATCGCGATCCTGTGGCTCGACAACCCGCCCGCCAACTCGCTCGCCCCGCACGTGATCGAGGCGCTCGAGAAGGCGTGGCGGTCGATCCAGGGCGGCGGCGTGAAGGCGATGATCATCGCCTCGCCGAACCCGGCGCTGTTCTGCGCGGGCGCTGACATCAAGGCGTTCACCTCGCTCGACGAGGCGGGCGGCCGCGACCTGCTCAACCGCGCGCACGAGCTGTTCCGCGACTGGGAGCGGTCGCGGATCATGGCTATCGCCGCGGTCAACGGCCTCGCGTTCGGCGGCGGTTGCGAGATCGCGATGGCGTGCGACGTGCGTCTGGCCGCCTACTCGGCCTCCTTCGGCCAGCCCGAGATCAACCTCGGGATCATCCCGGGCTTCGGTGGCACCCAACGACTGCCGCGGCTCGTCGGCCCGGCGAAGGCGCTGGAGATGAACACGACCGGCGAGCCGGTCTCCGCCGAGGAAGGGTTCGAGTACGGCCTCGTGAACCGGCTGGTGCCGGACCACGAGCTGTTCGACACCGCGATGTCATGGGCGCGCAAGTACACGCAGCAGGCGCCGCTTGCGCTCGAGGCCATCAAGCGCGCGTCGCACCAGGGCGACCTCGACGACGGCATCGCCGCCGAGAAGGAGGCGTTCGCGTCGGTCTTCGCCTCAGAGGACGCGCGCGAGGGCATCGGCGCGTTCCTGCAGAAGCGCAACCCGGAGTTCAAGGGCAAGTGAGCGGGCCGCGCAAGGCGCGGGGGCCAAGCAAGCTTGGCCTTGCGAGTTCGCTTCGCGAACATCGCGGCGGTCACGATCGCCTCGCCGAGCTGATCCGCTCGGCGAGGTCGGTCGTCGCGTTGACCGGGGCCGGCGTGTCGGTCCCGTCCGGGATCCCCGACTTCCGGTCGCCCGGGACCGGGCTGTGGGCGAACGTCGACCCGATGGAGGTCGCGCACATCTCAGTCTGGCGACGTGACCCGGCGCGCTTCTGGGGCTTCTACGGCGAGCGCTTCGCGCTGCTCGAGGGCAAGGAGCCGAACGGCGCCCACCGCGCGCTGGCCGAGCTCGACATCCCCGTGATCACGCAGAACATCGACGGCCTGCACGCGGCGGCGGGCTCGCGCGACGTGGTCGAGATCCACGGCTCCGTGGCCTCGGCCTCATGCCAGGTGGACAGGTCGCGCTACCTGCTCGCCGAGGTGCGGCGGCGGCTGGAGGCCGTGGAGGACGGCGTGCCGCGCTGCGACTGCGGCGAGCCGCTGAAGCCCGACGTGATCCTGTTCGGCGAGATGCTCGACGAGGCCGCAATGACCCGGGCGAGCGACCTCGCCACCGGCGCCGACCTGATGCTCTGCGTCGGCTCCTCGTTGGAGGTCTATCCGGCGGCCGGCCTGCCCGAGCTGACCATCGAGGCGGGCGGGCAGATCGCGATCCTCACGATGAGCGCGACGCCGTTCGACCGCCTCGCAGCCGTCCGTCTCGACGGTGACGTACAGGACGAGATGACGGCCGTCCTCGCGGCGCTCTGACGCCGGTGCGCACCGAGCTGGCCGACGAGACGATGGCCCGCCTCGCGGTCGCCGGGCTCCGCGACGACCGCGGACGGGACGGAGTCTCGCTCGACCTCGGCAGCGGAGCGCTCGCCGCCCCGCCGGCCGCGTTTCGCGAGCTCGTGGAGCCGGGCACGCGGCTTGAGATGCGGGCCGCGCTCGCCGCGGGCGGTGCGGTGCGCGGCGGCCGCCTGCATCCGGTGTTGTACGCCGGGGTACGCGCCGTGCGTGGCGGCCAGATCGCGGCGGTCGAGCGCGCCGGCGCTGCGCCGGTCGAGGTCTGGGCCGATCCGCCGGCGGCGGCACTGACGGCGATCGACCCGACCGGCTGCGTCCGGCTCGTCCCGCTGCCCGCCGCGGCGCTGACGGCCGCGGTGGCCCTGCTCGCCGGGATCGACGACGGGCCGGCGGCGCCGGGAGAGGCGGAGACGACGACGCCGGCCGAGCTGGCCGCGCGGCTCGCCGCCGCACAGTTCACGCACGCCCGCGTCACCGCCGGCGACGCCATCGTCGAGGTCCTCGGCGGGGCGGACGGGTGGCGCGCCGTCACGACCCGCACGGGGTGCTCCCAGGCGTATTCGAGGCCCTGACCGAGGCCTTCGAGCTCGCGCCGCTGGCGCTCCGGATCGATGGCCCCGTAGACGGGTGAGAGATGCCAGCCCATCACGGCGACGCCTTCATGCCGACCGCGAAGTCGCCGACGCCCTTGGCGGTGTCGACGGTGAAGTCCTTGACGGCCCCACCTGCCCCCGCGATCCCGTGCACGATGCTCCCGAACAGCCCGTGGTGCTCCTCCTTCGGCGGGGAAGGTGGGCGCGGGCCGCATCGGCCTCGGCCTGCTCGCGACGCTGCTGGGCGAGCGCCTGATCGGCCTGAGCGGATGCCGATGGCGGCCCGAGCAGGCTGCTCGCCATCACCTCGGTCGCGGCGATCGCCTCGGCGGCGGCGGCAGCGCCGCCGCGCGCACGAGCGTCGCCCAACGCGCCCGTCGCACGCTCGATGCGGCTGGTGGCGTCGCGCGCATCGCGGATGGCGGCGCGCGCCTCGTGCTTGGCCTCGCGCAGCGCGTGCGCGTACCGGCTGGTCGCGCCGGCCGCGTAATCGAACGCCTGGCCGTTGACGCTGACGCCGTCGCTCGCCGTGAGATTGGCGCCCGCGAACGCGACGCTGGCCGGCCCCTGCCAGCTGGACATGCCGGCCTGCATCGAGCGCAGGCGACTGGCAGCGCCCTCCAGCGCCGCTCCCATCCCGAGCCATGACGAGGCCATCGTCTCCAGCGCGCCCGGCTCTCCCGGGTGCACGGTGATGCCCGCGAAGCTCTCGCTCACTGGAACGCGTTCGCGTCGCAGGTCACGTAGTTGGACGCCGCCGTGCCGACGTTGGCGCCGAGGCCGCCGATCGCGTCCGCGTTCCCGCGCAGGCTGCCTGTCCAGTGCTCGCAGAAGTCCATCAGCGCGGCCTGCGCCTGCGGCGCCCCGGCGGCTGCGGCGTTCGCGCCGGCCGCGGCGGCGCGGCCGGCGATCTCGCTGAGCGCGGTCGCGACCCCGAGCTGCTCGGCGGCGGCGCCGCCGAGCTGGGCGCTGTCAACCTCGATCCTCATCGTGTTTCGTGTTCCCGGTCGCTCGCGTCGTCAATGCGGTCTGCGTTACAGCGCGGCTCGCGCTCTGAGCGCGGCCTCGAGCCGGCCGAGCGCAGTCTCGACCGCCTCGACCGTCTCGTCGTCGAGCCCGCCCGCGAGTGCGGCGTGCGCCGCCGCCGCCACGGCCGGGCGGTGCCCGGCCAGCTCGTCGAGCCGGTCGCCGAGCTGCTCGCGCCAGCCCTCGAGCTCGGCCAGCGCGGCCTCGAGCGCGACCGACAGCTGCAGCGCGGCCTCGCGCGGGCGGCCGTGGTCGAGGTCGCCTCGCGCGCGCAGCGCGAGCTCCTCGCACGCCAACGCCACCTCGCGGCCCCCGAGCAGTGCCGCCAGCCGCTCCTGCGGCGCGAACATCGTGCGCCGTGCGGCCGCGAGCGGGAGCTCGCGCGCCGACTCCCAGTCCCCGTCCGCGACCTGCTCGCCGGTGCCGTACCCGACCCGGCAGACCAGCGCGCGCGCCGGGTCGGCGTCGGGCAGCCACGGGTCGCGGGCGGCGAGCCGCTGCCCGGCGACCGCTTGGTTGAGCACGAACAGCGCGTCGCCCACCACGCGTGCCGAGTCATCCCCGCATGCCCGCGCCAGCCACGCGTCCGCAGCCTCAAGCTCACCTAGAGGCTCCGCGTCGATCACGGTTGCGCGGGTGACTTCCACCTCGCCCGGCGGGCCGGGTTCGGCACGGCGCACGCGCCGCCGCAACCGACGTCGTGGTGCGTCGAGCCCGCCGATCACGAGCACGGCCTGGGCGTCGTCACCCGCGAAGCGGCGGGCGACGTAGCGCCCAGGCTCGGGGCCGAGCCGCCCCGCGAACTCCCACTGGACGAACCCGAACCGCGTCAGGGCGGCCTATTCGCCCTTGTGCGACGCGGAGCTCCGGGTCGGGACCGCGTACTTCGACGGCGTACGGCGCACCGTCGGGTTGTCGATCTCGCCGAGTCGGTTGATCAGCTTGATCCACTGCTTTGGCTTGAGGATCGCGTTGATCTGGCGCGCTTCCTTTGAGTTGGTTCCGAACAGCGGGCGGAAGCCGACGTGGATGTGGTCGTAATGGTCGGCCATCGCGAGCGTGTTGTCGGTTCCGGAGAACTGCATCAGCGAGATGATCTGGTGCGGCTTCATCGTCCCCTGCAGCGTCAGCAGGCGCTGGATCGTCATCTCGGTGATCGAGCCCTTGCCCTGCGTGGCCGGAGAGATCCGGATGCCGTTGATCGCGGCGATGTCGACGGCCGTTCCGGTCGTGTGCTCGGACACGTTGCCCGACGTCGTCAGGTAGCTGTGGCCGCACTTGAGCGTCGACACGGTCGGCCGCAGGCCCGAGGCGGCGAGGAACTCGAGCGTGGCGAGCACGCGACGGTCGATCTGGCCGGCGCGGATGTCCTGGCGCCCGCACTCGTAGATGTCGATCTGCGGGTTGTTGAGCACGTGGCGGGCGAGCGCCTCCTTGCTCATCAGCAGGATCTGCCCGATCGACGGGTTGTCGGCGTCAGCGCCGAAGAAGGGGTTCTTGCCGTTGGCGCGGTAGATCGCGGTCGACTCGAGTAGCTTCCAGCCGTCGAGGATCGGCTTCGGATCCACGCGCGGGGCGCCGCGGCCGGCCGGGCGGATCTCGAACTGCAGGTACGGCGCGCGGCTGTCGACCTTGCCGAGGCGGCCGAGGATCGTGCCGGCCACGACGCGGGCGCCGGGGCGCAGGCGCTTGAGCTGGACGTCCTTGCGGTCGAGCCCGAGGATCCGCGAGTAGTAGCCCTCGAAGCTCTCGACGCCGTCGATCCGGCCGGTGCGCTGGAACTCCTGGTTGGCGCCGCCGGCCGCCGACGCGTTCGGCCGCGTCGGGTTCGCGAACAGGCGCTCCTTGCTCGCGGGCGCGGGCTTGGCGTCCTTGCGACCCTTCGGCGCCGCCTTGGCGGCGAGCCGGCGCGTCGGCTCCTTGGTGGCCGGCGCCGCCGTGTCGGACGCGGGCTGCGACGGGGCGGCGTCACGCTTCGGGAGCGTGGCCTCGCCCTCCTGCTGGGTCGCCGGCTGCAGCTTCGGCACCGGGTAGCGCTTGGTGATCCGTTCCAGATGCCCGTACGTGTACGTGTTGCCGTAGACGTCCTGGAGCTTGATGTAGTTGCCGAGTCGTCTGGTGGTGCCGATCGCGACGATGCGGCCGTCGTTGACGGCCACGACCGGCGCGCCGTCGCGCGAGAAGACCTTGATGGCCCGGCGGTTGGTCGACTCGACGAGCATCGCCGCGTTGCCCTCGCGCACCTTCTTCGACTTGGCCTTCAGCTGACCCGCGTACGTCGCGCGTGCCTGGACCGGGAAGCGGCCCTGCGTGAGGCCGGTGAGCGAGCCGACGAGGTTGGACGGCAGGCCACCGATCACCTGCGCGCGCAGGAGCACGGAGTCGACGTACCAGTCGGCGTGGTTGTAGGCGAACACCGCGCGGCGGATGTCGGTGTCGGCGCCGGCGGCGCGCAGGTAGCGCGCGGCGGCGAAGATCGCGTCGACCGGGTTGTACGGGTCCTTGACGCCGTCGCCGTTGGCGTCGACGCCGTACAGGCGCCAGGTCGAGGGCAGGAACTGCATCCAGCCGACGGCACCGGCGGTGCTGACGTTGAGGTTGCGCCCGTAGTCGGTCTCGATCTCGTTGATCGCCGCGAGGACCTCCCAGCGCACGCCGTACTGGATGCCGGCGGCCTGGTAGATCGGGAGCAGGAACGGCGGGATCCGGAACTTGTTGATGAAGAAGTTCGGCACGCCGATACGCGCGGGCCCGGGCGTGGACAGCGAGTACGTCGGGTTGGCCGGGCTCGGCGAGCCGTCCGCCTTGGTGTCCGTCGCTGGGTCGACGGTGTCCTTGACCTTGTCCTTCGCGCGGCCGGTGCCGGAGCGCACGTTGCCGTCGGCGCGGTTGACGGCGCTCTCGTCGGGCGTCGGGACCTGGGTCTGGGTCGAGCCGTCCCCGCCGCCCGAGTTGCTGTTGCCGCCGCCGGAGTTGTTGTCGCCGCCGCCGTGCTGGTTGCCGGGCGTCGGCACGCTCGGGACCTTGACCTCGGGGACGTCCGGGACCTTCGGGACGGCCGGCGTCGGGATCGGGGTCGGCGTCGCCACCGGGCCGAGGTCGACGATGTTCTGGACCGGGGCCGGTAGACCGGGGATCTGCACCTGCTGGACCGGCGTGCCCGCAGGCACGTCGACGGTGACCGTGAGCACCTGGCCGGTGATCAGCGTCACCTGCACGCGGTGCAACTCGGCCGATGCGCTCGCAACGAGCACTCCCGCGTAAAGCGCGGTAGCGGCGAGCGCGATCCCTAGCAGCTTGCGGCTATTCATCCCGGTACGGGCCCTCTCCCGCGCCCACGGCATTGACTCGACATCCCTCGATCGCCGCGGGTTGGACCCTCTGAAGTGTGGGTGAGGCTATCGGTCGCATGGGGCCTGACGCAATCTCGAACGGTTAAACGCCCATTGTCTTGCGGTAATTCGCCACCGCGCCACAAACTTTCGTACGGGATAACCCTCGAGTTGAGCCTTAGGTAAGGCGGTGATCCCCCGACATCCGTTTGACACCCGTTTCGCCGCGCATATGGGGGATGTCGCTTTCTCCCGCCGTCACTGTCGGCCCACCTAGTTATGGCAGCCTAGCGGAGGTCCTAAACGCTAGGTTTCGATTGCACGCACGCCTCAGAAAGGGACCCAGATGGCAGATGAGACCGCTTCGAGCGGGCTGCGGGACCGGCTCGCCCGACAGGGCGAGGACGCGCTGGGCAAGGTTGCGCAGGAGCTGCTCGAGAACCCGATCGTGAACTCGGCGATCGCCCGGGCGTTCGAAGCGCGCGAGCGCGCATCGCAGGCACAGGAGGCCGCGATGGGGGCGTTGAACATCCCGTCGGCCGCGGACATGGAGCGCCTCACGCGCCGCCTGCGGTCGGTCTCGCAGCGGATGGAGGGCATCGAGGAGGCCGTCGACCGGCTCGACCAGCGGCTCGCCGCCCCGGCCGGCGCGCTCGACGAGCGGCTGTCCGCGCTCGAAGGTCAGCTGTCACGGCTGACGAACGAGGTCTCCAACCTGGCGTCGGCGCTCGACACCTCGCCGTCGCCCCCGCCGCGCGAGCAGGAACGCCTCAAGGTCGACGAGGCGGCCTCGACGCCCGCGCGCCGGCGCAGCAGCGCCAAGAAGAAGGCGTGAGCGACTACACGGTCCTGCGTGCCGCCGATGCGCCGGACTACACGGGCGAGCACCCCGGTGCCTTCCTCGGCTACGCGCGGCCGATGGAATCCGAGCAACTCGCCGTCAACGTGCGCGTGCTCGAGCCGGGCATGGCGCACATGCCGCCCGGCGGCGATCCGACCCGCGGGCACAGCCACCTCACGATCGAGGAGATCTACTTCGTCCTCGACGGCGAGCTCACGATCAAGCTCGGCGACGACGTGCTGACGCTCGGCCCGCGCGACGCAGTGCTGATCCCCGCCGGGACGCCCCGCGCCGCGCGGAACGACTCGGACTCGGAGGTCGCCTTCCTGATGATCTCCACCAAGGTCCAGGACATCCGGGCCGAGTCAGTCGGCCATGAGCGGTTCTGGTTGGACCTCTAGCTCGATCGCCATCCGCCGAGCGCGGCGGCGCCGACGCGGCCGAGCTCGACCTCGACGGCCTCGATGCCGTCCGCGTCGAGCCGCTCGCCCTGGGCCTCGCTGACCGCGAGCACGCACGCCGCGGCGGCGCCGTGACGCGCCGCGACCGCGAACACGGCGCCGCTCGTGAGGTCGGCGGCGAGCGCGTCGGCGGCGCGCGCGGCGTAGTACAGGTCGGTCGTCAACACCCGGCCCCGGACGGCGCCGTTGCCGGCGGCGATCAGCGCGGCGAGCAGCGCCGCGTCCGCCGCGAGCTCATCACCAGCGCCGAGTGCACGGCTCGCTCCGTCCTGCGCCAGCACCGCGTCGGCGATCACCAGCGCGCCGAGCGGCAGGTCCGCGAGCGCGTAGCAGGTCCCCACGCGCACGAGCCGCCGGGCGCCGAGGCCGATCAGCTCCTGGGTGACGATCGCGGCGCTCGGGCCGCCCAGGCCCGTGCTCTGGATCGTCAGCGGCGCGCCGTCGGCTGCCGCGCCCGTGTAGCCCCACAGGCCGCGGTGGTGGTTGAGCATCTTGGGCGCATCGAGCAACTGCTGAGCGAGGCGCAGCGCGCGGCCGGGGTCACCGGGGAGCAGCACGCGCTCGGCGACATCGGCGTGAGGGCGTAAATGGACCGGTCCCGACACGCGCACTCACATTAGACTCGCGCCATGGCCAAGAAGGACAAGAAGAAGAAGGACAAGAAGGACTCCGGCACTGGTGATCCGGTCGAGGCCGTTCGCAGCGCTGTCGAGCGTACGCTGAAGGCGACGGGCGAGGGGACCAGCGGCGCGCAGAAGCACGCCCGTGAAATCGTCGACGAAGTCGCTCAAGCCGCCAGCCGCTTCCGCGAAGCGATGGGCGATCTGAAGGTCCTTGACGACCTCAAGAAGGAAGTGGCGGGCCTGCGCCAGCGGGTCGCGGCGCTCGAGGGCAAGGTCACGAGCAGCGCGGCTCCCCGCCGCACGGCTGCAAGGTCGACCGCCGCCAAGAGCACCGCAGCAAAGCCCGCGGCCTCGCGCTCGCGGAGCACGGCGGCGAAGAAGCCGGCCGGCACGCGGTCGCGCAGCACGGCGGCGAAGAAGCCGGCCGGCACGCGGTCGCGCAGCACCGCGGCGAAGAAGCCGGCCGGCACGCGTTCGACGCGCTCCCGTTCCACCGGGTCTTCCGGCTCCTCCTCGTCTTCCTGAACCATGGGCGCCGAGTTCTCATCGCCGAAGGAGTTCCGGACCATCATGGACTGGATCTTCTCGGCGATGAGCGAAGACCCGGAGATGGGCCCGAAGCTGCGCGACGCGGACGTCCCGCAGCGGTTCGAGTTCCCGGACGTCGACCTTGTCGTGAACATCCGGGCATCCCAGGCGGGCGAGGACGGCAACCTGCACTGGGAATGGACCGACGACATCGACTGGAAGCCGAAGGTCAAGATGGAGATGTCATCGGAGATCGCGAACCGGTACTTCCAGGGCAAGGAGAACATCGCGATGGCCCTCGCCCGCCGGCGGATCAAGTCGGGCGGCGACGTGAAGGCGGCGCTCAGCCTGATCCCGATCACGAAGCCGATCTACGCCCGTTACAGGGACTTCGTCCAGGAGGAGTATCCGCACCTCGCCGTCTAGGTGTTTGGGCTCCGTCCACGCGGTTTGACACCCGCGGAATCCCGCGCTATTACGTGCGGCACCCGGACCAGGCAATAGGTCGGGAAGTGGGGGGCCGCAGGGTCACCCGCAAGGCGTCGCCTTCGGACGAACGCCGCCGGCCGAGGCAGCGGGCCGCATTGCCCGCAGGCGGCGGGACCACGACCGCGGTCCCGCCGCTTTCATTCTCGGGGTCATGCCGGATCTCACGCTCAGCGACGTAGCCCGCAGGCTCGACGTCTCGCCGGCCACGCTGCGGCGCTGGGTCAAGGACGGGATCATCCCGCTCGGCAACGGCCGCTGGACGCCCGCTGCGGTCGCCCACGCCCGCATCGTCGCGAGACTGCGCGCGCGCGGGTACTCGCTCGGTCAGCTGCGCGAGGCCGCGCATTCGGGCCGGCTCGCCTACGGCTATCTCGAGGATCTCTTCCCGCCGCCGGCCCGGACCCGCTCGCTCGCCGAGGCGAGCGAGGAGACCGGCCTCGAGCCCGCGCTGATCGAGCGGATCTGGACCGCCGTGGGGTTCTCGGCCGAGTCGCTGGACCGGATCGGCGAGGAGGACATGCAGCTGCTGCGCTACATGGCGAGCGTCCTCGACGCCGGGTTCCCGCTCGTCGCCTTCCTGCAGCTCGTGCGCGTCTATGGCCAGGCGCTCGCCCGGATCGCCGACGCCGAGGTCAAGCTCTTCCACCTGTTTGTGCACGAGCCGCTCATGCGCGACGGCATTCCGGGCCTGGAGATCGCCGAGGCGATGGAGGGCCTCGCCGCCGAGCTGCTCCCGCTCGCCTCGCCGATCATGGACCGCGTCCACTACCGGTCGCTGCAGCACTTCGTCGGCCAGGACGTCGTCGGGCATCTCGAGCTCGAGGGCGCGGGCGACGAGCTCGGACGCCTGCACGTGGGCATCGCGTTCGCCGACCTCGCCGGCTACACGCGCCTCACCGAGGAGGTCGGGGAGGAGGAGGCGCTCGACGTCGTCGAGCGGTTTGTCGAGTCCGTCGAGGTCACGCTCCCCGACGACGCGCGCGTGATCAAGACGATCGGCGACGAGGTGATGGTGGTCGGCGCCGACCCGTCCGCGCTGGTCGACTGGGCCGTCGGCTTCCAGGCGCTCAACGCCGGGAGGCGGCCGCTGCCGCGGATCGGCGTCCACAGCGGCGACGCGCTGTACCGCGACGGCGACTACTACGGCCGCGCGGTCAACCTCGCGTCGCGCGTCGGTGCCCGCGCGGCCGGCGGTGAGGTGCTCGTCACGCGCGAGGTGGTGGACGTGGCCGGGTCGCACCTGGCGTTCGAGCCGATCGGCAACGTGAAGCTGAAGGGGTTCAAGGAGGCGACGGACCTGTTCCTGGCGCGCCCGGCATGAACACGGCGCTGCTCACCGGCCCGGTCGTGGTGCTCCTCTCGGGAGGACGCGACTCGGTCTGCCTGCTCGATCTCGCGGTGCGGCACGCGGACCCGGTCACCGCGCTCCACGTCAACTACCGGCTGCGTGAGTCCGCTGACGGAGACGAGGCGTTCTGCATCGACCTGTGCGCGCGGCTCGGCGTGCCGCTGCACGTCCACCACGCCGGGCCGCCCCACGGCAACCTCCAGGCCTGGGCGCGCGAGATTCGGTACGCCGAGGCGCGGCGCCTGCCCGGCCTGATCGCCACCGGCCACACGGCGACCGACCAGGTCGAGACCGTGCTGTACCGCCTCGCCGCGTCGCCGGGCCGACGCGCGCTGCTCGGCATGCGCGCTCAGGAGGGCCGCGTGATCCGCCCGCTGCTCGAGGTCACGCGCGAGGAGACCGCCGCCTACTGCCGCGAGCGCGGGCTGGCGTGGCGTGAGGACCCCACCAACGAGTCCCTCGACTTCGCCCGCAACCGCGTCCGCCATCAGCTGCTGCCGGCGCTGCGAGCCCTGCATCCGGCCGCCGAGGCCAACATCCTGCGCACGCTGCAGATCCTCCGTGACGAGGCGGAGGTCCTCGACGACCTCGTCACCCCCGAGGCCGACCTCGACGCGCTCGCCGCCCTGCCGCGCGCGCTCGCGCGGCTGACGATCACCGAGATGGCGGGCGCGCCGATCGGCACCCGTCTGGCGGAGATCCTCGCCCTCAGCCGTCATGGCACCCAGACGCTCGACCTCGGTGGCGGCCTGCGCGCGGTCGCGGAGTACGGGCAGCTGAGGTTCGACTATGGACCATCCGCGCCGCCGCTGCCCGCGGTCCTGACCGTGCCCGGCAGCGTCGCCTACGGCACCGGCCAACTCACCTGCGAGGAAGCCGACGACGGCCCGCTCGACGCCGACCGGCTCGGCCCGACCCTCGCGGTCCGCCCGTGGCAGGCCGGCGACCGGATGCGACCACTCGGCCTCGCCGGCAGCCGGGCGCTGCAGGACCTCTTCACCGACCGCAAGGTCCCGCGCGAGCGGCGCGCCGCGGTGCCGGTTGTGGTGGCCGGCGACGAGATCGCCTGGATCCCGGGCGTCGCGACCGGGGACCGCTTCGCGGCCGGTCCGGCGACGACCCGGCGGGTCTCCCTCCGCTGGCCCTAGACTGCTCGTCCTTGCTCCAGGACGAGCACATCGGGGAGATACTCGTTCAGGCGGACGAGCTGCAGCACCGCATCAAGGAGATGGCGGCCGAGGTCTCGCGCGACTACCGGGGGCGCGACCTGCTGCTGATCGGCGTCCTCAAGGGCGCCGTCTTCTTTCTCGCCGACCTGATGCGCGAGCTCGACGTCCCGTGCGAGGTCGACTTCATGGCGGTGTCGTCGTACGGCTCGTCGACGGACTCGAGCGGCGTGGTGCGGATCCTCAAGGACCTCGACGCCCCGCTGGAGGGCCGCAACGTCCTGATCGTCGAGGACATCGTCGACTCAGGGCTCACGCTGCAATACCTCATGCGCACGCTGGAGGCCCGCAATCCGGCCTCGATCGAGGTCTGTGCGCTGCTCACGAAGCCAGAAAGGCGCAAGGTCGATATGCCCGCGCGCTACGTTGGCTTCGAGATTCCCGACAAGTTCGCGATCGGGTACGGGCTCGACTACGACGAGCGCTACCGGAACCTGCCGTATGTCGCGACTTTGACGGGGATTGCGGAATAAACGGCATTCCGTGCCGATTAACAGATCCATAGGAAGCACGACCACACTCGGCAGCTTCCGGTCCCGCTCTCGACCACTGGTAGCCTTGACCCCCTTGTCCAGCAGTTTCAGCTTCGCTCCCGTACCGCGGGTGCGCCCATGACCCGTTTCTTCAAGAGCGCCGCATTCCCGATCATCATCGTGATCATCCTGGCGTTTTTCGCCTCGAAGCTGATCTCGAGCGGGGACCGCGCTGAGAAGACGACGTTCTCGCAATTCCTGACGCAGCTGGACACGCCGTCGGCGGCGAATTCGCCCGACCACATCAAGACGGTCGTGCTCGACACCAAGGACAACTCCGTCCAGGTCACGCGCGCGGACGGCAAGAAGTACGAGATCGGCTATCCGATCGACTACTCGGACGTCTTGGTCAACAAGCTGCGCGCGGCCCAGACCGCGGACACGATCTCCAGCTTCGACGTGAAGCCCGCACGCTCGAGCGTGATCCTCTCGCTGCTGACCTACGTGCTGCCGTTCCTGATCTTCATCGGGTTCTGGATCTTCCTGATGAACCAGGTGCAAGGCGGCGGCTCGAAGGTGATGTCGTTCGGCAAGTCGCGCGCCAAGCGGCTGTCGGTCGACTCGCCGAAGATCACGTTCCGCGACGTGGCAGGCGCCGACGAGGCGGTCGAGGAGCTCCACGAGATCAAGGAGTTCCTCGAGAACCCCAAGAAGTTCCAGGCGCTCGGCGCGCGGATCCCGAAGGGCGTGCTGCTGTACGGCCCTCCGGGCACCGGCAAGACGCTGCTCGCACGCGCCGTGGCCGGCGAGGCGGGCGTGCCGTTCTTCTCGATCTCAGGCTCGGACTTCGTCGAGATGTTCGTCGGCGTCGGCGCCTCGCGCGTGCGTGACCTGTTCGAGCAGGCCAAGCAGAACTCGCCCTGCATCATCTTCATGGACGAGATCGACGCCGTCGGGCGCCACCGCGGCGCCGGCCTCGGCGGCGGTCACGACGAGCGCGAGCAGACGCTCAACCAGCTGCTCGTCGAGATGGACGGGTTCGAGGCCAAGGACAACATCATCATGATCGCGGCCACCAACCGGCCCGACATCCTCGACCCGGCGCTGCTCCGTCCCGGCCGCTTCGACCGTCAGATCACCGTCGACCGCCCGGACCGCCTCGGCCGCCGCAAGATCCTCGAGGTCCACACGCGCGGCAAGCCGCTCGCGAAGGTGATCGACCTCGATGTGCTGGCCGGCCAGACTCCGGGCTTCACCGGCGCTGACCTCTCCAACCTCGTCAACGAGGCCGCGCTGCTCGCCGCCCGCACGGGCAAGAAGGAGATCACCCAGATCGAGCTCGAAGAGGGCATCATGCGGGTGGTCGCCGGCCCGGAGAAGAAGACCCGCGTCATGGGCGAGAAGGAGCGGCTGATCACCGCCTTCCACGAGATGGGCCACGCGATCGTCGGCCACTACCTCGAGCATTCGGATCCCGTCCACAAGATCTCGATCATCAGCCGCGGCCAGGCGCTCGGCTACACGATCTCGCTGCCGGCCGAGGACAAGTTCCTCACCACCAAGGCGGAGCTGACCGACACGATGGCGATGACCCTGGGCGGCCGTGCCGCCGAGGAGATCGTCTTCGGCGAGATCACCACCGGCGCGTCCAACGACCTCGAGAAGGTCACCGCGACCGCCAAGCAGATGGTGATGCGCTTCGGCATGAGCGAGAAGCTCGGGCCGCGCGTGTTCGGCCACGACCACGGGATGCCGTTCCTCGGTCGCGAGTTCTCGGCCGAGCCGGACTACTCGGACGAGATCGCGCGCGAGATCGACGACGAGATCCGCCGCATCGTCGAGGGCGCGCACCAGCAGGCCAAGGACATCCTGAGCGAGCGGCGCGACTCGCTGAAGACGATCTCCGAGATCCTCCTCAAGCGCGAGACGATCGAGAGCGAGCAGTTCGTGGCGCTGCTCGAGGGCAAGACCGAGGAAGAGGTGTTCGGCGACGAGGCGCCGCCGGCCACCGGCGCCCCCGAGCGCCCGGAGCTGCCCGGCGCGGCCAGTCCGGCCCCGCCGCGCCCGCTCCCGCGTCCCGGCCTCGCCGGTGGCGCAGCCGAGGCCCGCGGGATCGGGCCGGACAAGCCGAACCTGACCTAGCTCAGGCTCGCGCGCGGCGCGGGCGCCACACGCGGGTCCAGCCGGTGGGCGGCCGACAGCAGCACGCGCGCGGCCACGCGGCGTGTGCGCCGTGGGCGCCTGGTCTCCGGCTCGTGCAGGTTGCGGCGGGTGGATTCGACTGCCATGTAGATGGCGCTGGGCTGACCGTTCATGGGGAGGACTCCTTTCGGGGAGCGGGACCGGTGGAAGCTCGGACGACGAGCTCCGTGGGGAGGAGGACGTTCTGCGCCGGGTCGTCTGCGAGGAGCAGGCGGACGGCCTCGACGCCCTTGCGCTGGTGGGGCTGACGGACGGTGGTGAGCGTGGGCGTGACCGTCGCGGCCGCGGGGATGTCGTCGAAGCCCGCGACGGACAGGTCGGCAGGGACGGAGATGCCGCGCTCCGCGGCGGCGTCGAGGACGCCGATGGCGAGCAGGTCGGAGAGCGCGAGGATCGCGGTCGGGCGCTCGGCGCGGTCGAGCAACCGGGCGCCGGCGGCGCGGCCGAGGTCCCGACCGTGGCCGACCGCGCCGGCGACGGGGATCGTGTCCCACTCGAGGCCGGCGGTCTCGATTGCTGCGCGCCATCCCGCGAGCCGCGCTCCATCGACGAAGTAGACGGCAGCCTGCTGCGCTCCGGCCGCGGTCGCGCTGGGCTCCTTCTGGGTCAGGACGATGCCGAACCGGGAATGGCCGAGGGCGAGCAGGTGCTCGGCGGTCTGGCGCGCCGCGCTCTCGTCGTCGATGTTCACGTTGCGGGACGAGGGGTCGGGCTTGAAGTCGACGCGCGTGAACGGGAGCCCGCGGGCAGTGATGGCGTCCCAGCGCAGATCCCCCTCCGGCACGCAGTAGGCGACGAAGCCGTCGACCAGCGCCGCGCCCACGAGCATCGCGTCGCGACCCTCGATGCGGGGCACGAGCGACATGCCGCGTGCGGCCTCCTCGCAACCGGCCGCGACGCCCTGCAGGAACTGCACGGTCGCGGGGTCGGTGAAGGCCGTGGTCAGCGGGTAGTCGAGCACGACCCCGACCGAGCCGGTGGCGCCGCGCTTGAGCGTCCGGGCGACTGGGTCGGGACCGCCGTAGCCGAGCTCACGGGCGGTCTCGAGGATCTTCTCGCGCAGTGCCGGCGACAGCTGGTCGGGCCGGTTGTACGCGTTCGAGACCGTCATCCGTGACACGCCGACGGCTTCGGCGATCGTTGCGAGGGTTACGGGCTTGACTTGCATCTTTACCGGTAAGGACTGTACCGGTAAAGCATCGTCTGTCAAGGGGACTTCAGCGCTACCTCGCCCCCGTCCCAGGTGATCGTGGCCGGACTGGCGGGCCAGCGATCGAGCGGGGCGAGCACAGCGTTGTCACGCACCGGCGCATACACCGGCGCCTGGCCGCGGAACGCGATCTCGACCTCGTGGACGCCGTCGGGCACCGTCGCCACGATCCCTCCGGGCTCGCCGTCCGACGGCGGGAAGCCGTATCCGTGCACGCTGCCCGCGGGGTCGCAGCCGAACCGGGCGCGTTGATCGATGACGGCGAATGCGCACAAGGTCCGGCGGCCGTCGAGCGTGCCCGCGACGAGATACACGCGCCACGGATCGCTGATCGCCACGACGCGCGCCTGCTCGACGTGGAGGCCCGGCATCCCCGTGACCGCGGACGGTGGCTCATCGGCCCTGATTTCTGCGCGCTGAAAGACCGCGTACGCCTCCAGCGGATCGGGAGCGGGGGCTGCGGTGCGCTCGTCGTTCGGCTGTCGCGTGATCACCAGCATCGCGACGACGACGATCGCGCACGCGGCGGCGGCGATCAGCACCGGCCGGACGAGCTGCGGCGGCCGGCGCCGCCGCTGCCCGGCGGCCTCGACGAGTGCCTGTTGGAGCTCCGGGAACTCGATCACGATGCCTCCTTGCGCAGGACGGCGAGGCCGCGGCTGACGCGCTGGCGTACGACGGACTCCGAGCAGCGCAGCTCGGCGGCGATCTCTGGATACGGCGTCTCGGCGATCACGTGCGCCCGGATCGCCTGCGCCTGCTCGGGGTTGAGGTTGGCGAGCAGCTGCTCGACCCGCTCATCGCCGGCCTGGCGCTCGACGCGGTCGAGCAGCTCGTCGGTGATCGGCAGCGGCGGCATCGAGAGCTTGCGGCGTGCGCGGTCCTCGACGCGGTGGCGCTTGACGCTGCGCGCCAGGACGTTGCGGGCGATGCCGTACAGCCACGCGGCGGCCGGCGCCGGCCCGGGCTTGTAGCGACGGACGGAGACGAGTGCGGCCGCGAACGTCTCGGCGGTCAGGTCGGCCGCGAGCTCGGCCTCGCCGGTACGGCGCAGCATGAAGCCGAGGATCGCCGTCTCGTGCCGGGCGTAGAACTCGCCGAACGCCTCGGGCTCCTTCGGCGTCCTCAGGAGCAGCTCGTCGTCGCCGCGCATGTGGACATACTCACCCTCCGACCCCTGTTTGTGACAGGCCTAGGTCCGAGTCGGCTCGAGCGGAAGCGGTGAGCTCGGCTTGAGCTCCTCCAACCGCAGCAGCGTGAGCAGACGGGTGCCACCGCGCGTGGACAGGCGCAAGAGCACGCGCTGGAGCTCGGTCACGTCGCGCGCGACGGCCATCAGGATCGCGTCGACCTCGCCGGTGACCCAGTCTGCCGCGATCACCTGCGGCAGCTTGGCCACCTCGTCCTGGAACCGTCGGTTGGCCGCCTCGTCGTGCCGGCCGAGCGTCACCAGCACGTAGACCTGGAGCGCGAAGCCGGCCGCCGCGCTGTCGAGCCGCGCGTGGATCGCGCGCACGACGCCGGACTCCTTCAGCCGTTTGACGCGGTTCAGCGTCGCCGCCGGTGACAGCCCCACCAGCCGTGCCAGTTCGACGTTCGGCCGGTCGGCGTCCTCCTGCAGCTCGTTGAGCAGCCGTACATCAATCAAATCAAGTGAAAGTGCCATCTGACAAAATAATATTTCGTCAGATTGACGATTTGTCAAACTGTAGTTCAGATTCCTGTTGATCCGCCGATGTTCTTATCGAAATGTCAATCCGTCGCCGCACAACCGCCCACGCGATCCTTGCGCTCGCCCTCGCCGGCTCCCTGTGGGGCCTCACCGTGCCGCTCTCGAAGCTCGGCATGGAATGGCTCGACGCAGGCTGGCTGGCCGTCGTGCGCTTCGCCGTGGCGGCGCCGCTGCTCGCGCTGTTCGCGCGGCGGCACCTGCGCGGCGCGATCTCGCCGAGCGTGATCGCGGCCGGCGCGATCGGCTACGGCGGCGTCATCCTCCTTCAGAACGCGGGCATCCAGCACACGAGCGTCACGCACGCGTCGCTGATCGTGGGCGCGGTGCCGGTGCTCGTCGCGATGATCGCCGCCGCGCTCGGGCGCGGAACGGCCACCGCCGCTGCGTGGGCCGGCTCGCTGGTCGCGCTGGTGGGCGTCGGACTGGTCGCGGGCGGCGGCGGCTCGGGCACGTCGCTCACCGGCGACCTGCTGGTGCTCGCGTCGGTCTCCGGCTCCGCGGCGTTCATCGTCGCCCAGCCGCGGCTGCTGGCGGGACGTGACGCCGGCGCCGTGACCGCGGTGCAGCTCGCCGCGGGCGGCGTGTTCTCGCTGCCGTTCGCGGCGCTCGGCGGGGTTCCCGCCGCGCCCGTCTCGGCCACCCCGGTGATCGCCGTCGTCATGCTCGCGCTCACCGGCACCGCCCTGGCCTTCTGGCTCTTCGCCTGGGGGCAGACGCGCGTGTCGCCGGAGGTCGCGGGCGCGTTCGTGAACCTCGAGCCGCTGGTCGGCGCTGCCACCGGCGCCGTGGCGTTCCACGACATCGTCGGCGGTGTGCAGATGCTCGGCGGGACGGCGATCCTCGTCGGCATCGCGCTCGGCGCGCTCCCGCGCCGGCCGTCACCAGTCGATCGGCCGACCGTCGCGGACGAACCCGCCCGTCGGACCGTCGTTCGGCAGCGTCGCAGCCCACACGATCCCGCGCGCCCCGTCGCTCACCGGCCGTCCTCCCGGGCCGGCCATGTCCGTCGCCACGACCCGTTCCCGCCCACCCCACATCGCATTCACCAGCACGCAGTCCCTCCTCAACGCATCCGCAAGCATGAGCGTGAGCGCGTTGAGGGCCGCCCTTGAGAGCGAGTACGCGGGCGCGCCGTCGCGCGTCCCGGTGAGCGCGCCGCCGCCCGACCCCACGTTCACCAGCCGGCTCCGCGGGCTCTCTGAGCGGCCGCGGTCGGCGCCGGTCACGAGCGCGGTGGGCAGCCGTCCGATTATCCGGCGTAGGGTTGGCGAATGAGCACTTCCGAGCAGCTCGTCGTCCCGGAACCGTCCGGCCCGCCGTCGCCGATCTACCCGGCCGGGATCGAGCTCACCTATCCATCCGAGTTGAACCGCTGGCTGCCGCTCGTCAAGTGGCTGCTCGCGATCCCGCACTACATCGTGCTGGCGTTCGTCGCGATCGGCGCGTTCTTCGTGTCGATCTACGCGTTCTTCGCCGTGCTGTTCACCGGGCACTACCCGCGCGGCGCCTTCGACTACATGGTCGGAACGCTGCGATGGCTCTACCGCGTCGCCGCATACGTGCACCTGATGACGGACGCGTACCCGCCGTTCACGCTGCAGGACGACCCGTCGTATCCGGTCCGCGTGAACGTCGACTATCCGGAGCACGTCGAGCGCTGGCGGCCGCTCGTGCAGTGGCTGCTCGTCTGGCCGTATCTGGTCATCGCCGGCGTCCTCTACTGGCTGACCGGACTGCTGACGATCGTGACCTTCTTCACCGTGCTGTTCACGAAGCAGATCCCGCGCGGGGTGTTCGAGCTGATGACGCCCGGGCTGCGCTGGATGGTCCGCGGCAACGCCTACGCCTACTTCACGACGAGGCAGTACCCACCGTTCTCCTGGGGGTAGAGGGGGCGAATTCTCGCGCCCTGGCGCTTTAAGCACCGTATGGGTGCACAAAGCGCCAGCGACCTCGAAATTGCCGCTCTCGCCGGCGCCCAGTACGGCGTCGTCGCACACGCGCAGTTGGTGGAGCGCGGCCTGACGCGCCGAGAGATCGGGGGCCGCGCGGCGGCGGGGCGGCTCCAGAGACTGCACCGGGGCGTGTACGCGGTCGGTCACCGCGTGTTGCGCGTCGAGGGGTACTGGATGGCGGCGGTACTGGCGTGCGGTGAGGGCGCGGCGCTGAGTCATCAGACCGCGCCGGCGGTCTGGGACCTGCGCCGGGTGGGGAGTGGACCGATTCACGTGACGGTGCCGGGCGATCCTGGGCGCAAGAAACGCGACGGGATCCGCGTCCATCGAAGCGTCACGCTGACCGAGCGAGATGTGACCCGGGTTCGCGGGCTGCCGGTGACGACGGTGGCGCGAACGATCATCGACCTCTCCAGAACGCTGAACCCGGACGAGCTCGAAGAGTTGGTCCACCGCGCCGATGACCGCGGCCTGGTGGACTTCCGGGACCTCCGGGCCGCCAGATCCCCCTCCTTACAAGCGGTGTTGCGAACCTTCGAGACGGCCCCGACCCGCAGCGCACTGGAGCGCCGTTTCCTGCGCCTCTGTCGAGAACACGGCGTGGAGCGGCCAGAGGTGAACGTGCTGATCGAGGGCTACCTGGTCGACTTCGTCTGGCGGGACCGGAAGCTGATCGTCGAGGTCGACGGCTACGAGCACCACCGCTCCCGTCGCAAGTTCGAATCCGACCGCGAGCGAGACGTCGTCCTGAGCACGAGAGGATGGCGAACACGGCGGTTCACGTGGTGGCAGCTGGAAGAGAAGCCGGGCTGGGTCGCCGCTATGACGCGGAAGGCGTGATCAGCGCCTGCGCAGCCGTGGACAGCTGCAGGATCACGTCGGCGTGCGCGGAAGCCGGGGCGTCGGCCGGGACCGGCGACCGCTGCGCGCGCTGGAGCGCGTCGTGCGCACCCTGCACGGTCATCGTGAGGATGCTGAGCGCGGCCTGGGCCTGGACTTCCATGCGAGCCGCATCGGCAGCAGGCGCGCCAAGCCAAAGGGGTACTTCATGCACATGGACACATGGGCTACCTTCGAACGGATGCTGCCGTACACGCTCATGGGCGTCGTGAACGTCACGCCGGACTCGTTCTCGGACGGCGGCGCGTTCGAGGACCACGTCGCCGCCATCGCGCACGCCCGCCGGCTGGCGAGCGAAGGGGCGTCGATCATCGATGTCGGCGGGGAGTCCACGCGGCCGGGCGCCGATCCTGTGCCGCCGAACGAAGAGCTGGAGCGCACGATCCCCGTCGTCGAGGGCATCGCCGGCCTGCACCTCCCGATCCAGGTCTCGATCGACACGATGAAGCTGGAGGTCGCGGCGGCCGCGATCGACGCCGGCGCCAGCTACGTCAACGACGTCAGCGCCTTCCGCCACGAGCCCGAGCTCGCCTCGCTGGTCGCCGACCGCGGCGTCGACTGCTGCCTGATGCACATGCTCGGCGAGCCGCGCACGATGCAGCAGGACCCGCAGTACGTGGACGTCGTCGACGACGTCAAGGCGTTCCTCCACGCGCGCCTGACCGCCGCGACCGACGCAGGGATCAAGGAGGAGCGCATCCAGCTCGATCCCGGGATCGGCTTCGGCAAGACGCTCGAGCACAATCTCGAGCTGCTCCGCCGCCTCGAGGAGCTCACGACGCTCGGCCGCCCGCTGGTCATCGGGACCAGCCGTAAGAGCTTCCTCGGCCGCATCACCGGCCGCGACGTGACCGAGCGCGTGCACGCGACTGTGGCCACCAGCGTGATCGCGTTCGAGCGCGGCGCGCGGGTATTCCGGGTCCACGACGTGGCCGCCACTGCCGACGCGCTCGCCGTAACGGCTGCTACGTTCGGCCAATGGCGCGTGATCCCGACGAGGACTACGACGACGAAGACGACCTGACCGACGGCGACGATGACGAAGAGGGCCCCGAGGTAGGGGTCACCGTCGAGATCGTCGGGCTGTCGCTCTACACACACCATGGCGTCACCGCCGCCGAGCGTGAGATCGGCCAGCGGCTGGTGCTCGACGTCCGCTTCGACGTCGGTGAGCCCGACGCTCTGATCACCGATCGGGTCGAGGACACGGTCGACTATGGCGAGGTCTGCCAGGTCATCGCCCTGATCGCCCAGCAGCGCTCCTACAAGACGCTCGAGCGGCTGTGCGCGGTGATCGCCGACCGGCTCGCATCGCAGTTCGGCGCCGAGAGCGTCACCGTCAAGGCCTCCAAGCCCGAGCCGCCGATTCCACTGCCCGTGGAAGAGGTCTCGGTCGAGGTCTGGCGCGAAGAGCGATGACGGCCAGTCGCGCAGGTCTCCGCCGCGCGATGCTGAAGTGTTGACTGGCTTGTAAGTAATCACTAACATCAGCGGGCATGGCTACCGCTCCCACCCGCCGCAAGTCCGCCGAGGAACGCCGTGAGGACATCCTCACGGTCGCGATCGAGCACTTCGGCCGTGGCGGCTATCACGGCACGTCGACTGACGCGATCGCCAAAGAGGCCGGCATCTCGCAGCCGTATCTGTTCCGCCTGTTCCGCACGAAGAAGGAGCTCTTCCTCGCCTGCGACGACCGCGCCTGCGAAAAGATCGTCGACGCCTTCCGGCGCGCGGCGGCCGACGCCGAGCCCAGCCAGAAGCTGGACGCGATGGGCGCGGCATATGAGACCGAGCTGCTGCCCGACCGGCACGCGCTGTTCATGCTGATGCAGGGCTATGTCGCGGTCTCAGACCCGGAGATCCGCGACCACGTGCGGCGTAAGTACGGCGAGGTCATCAGCGTGGTCTCGGAGCTGTCCGGCGCGCCGCCCGACGAGATCTGGCGCTTCTTCGCGTACGGGATGCACTTGAACATCGTCACGGCGATGGACCTCGGGGCGATCGAGGGGGAGAACCCCGTCGTCGCCGCCTGGCAGGAGGCCTTCAAGGCGAGCTGATGTTCGACGCGCTCGCGCGCCTGGCCGACCGCCACCGCCGCCTCGTGTTGATCGCGGCGGGCATGTTCGTCCTCTTCGCCGCCGCCTACGGCGGCCCCGTCGTCAGCTTGCTGAACTCCGACGACGACTTCCAGGACCACCAGTCCGAGTCGGTGCTCGCGCGTGCCGACGTCGAGCGCGCGACCGGCCAGTCGGCCGCGCCCGACATGGTCGTGCTCGTGCGGCTCGGCGCGCCGGCGGACAGCGCGCAAGCGCAGCAGAAGATCGCTCGCGTCGCCGGCGAGCTGCGCGATCGCGACGTCGCCGACGTCATCGCGTACCGCACCGGCGGCCCGCGCGCGCTCGTGTCCCGCGACGGCCGCTCGACCTACCTGCTCGCCACGTTCCACTCGGGCGTCGCAGACGACAAGCTGGCCGAGAAGCTGCAGGACCGCGTCGAGCGCGAGCCGGGCGTCACGGCGGGCGGCGGCCAGCTCGCCTTCGCGCAGGTGTCCGAGCAGGTGCAGGAGGACCTCACGAAGGCCGAGATGCTCGCGTTTCCGCTGCTCTTCCTGCTCTCGCTGGTCGTGTTCCGCAGCGCCGTCGCGGCGCTGCTGCCGGTGATCGTCGGCGGCACGACGATCCTCGCCACGTTCGTCTGGCTGCGGCTCGTCAACAGCTTCGAGCCGATGTCGGTGTTCGCGATCAACCTGATCACCGGCGCCGGGCTCGGCCTGGCGATCGACTACTCGCTGTTCGTGGTCTCGCGCTTCCGGGAGGAGCTCGCGACGGGCGCCACGCGCGGCGCCGTGCTGCAGGCCACGATGCGCACCGCCGGCCGCACGGTGCTGTTCAGCGCGGTCACCGTCGCCGCCGCGATGGCGTCGCTGATCGTTTTCCACCTGCGCTTCCTGTACTCGATGGCCTACGGCGGCGCGCTCGTCGCCCTGACCGCCGCGCTGGTGTCGCTCACCGTGCTGCCGGCGCTGCTCGCCGCGCTCGGCCCGCGCGTAAACGCGCTCAGCCTCAAACGCTGGCAGGTCGCGATCAACCGCGACGCCGAGCACGTGCGCTCCGGCGGGTGGTACCGCTTCTCGCAGCTCGTGATGCGCCGCCCGGCGCCGATCGCGATCATCGCCTCAACACTGTTGATCGTGCTCGGCCTGCCGTTCCTGCGGATCGCGTTCACCGGCGTCGACGCCGACGTCCTTCCGCGCGCGAAGTCGGCGCGCGTCGTGTCGGATGCAATCAACACCGAGTTCCCGCCCGGGCGCACCACGCCGATCTATGCGGTCGCTCGGACGGGCGACGCGGGCGCGGTGCGTGCCTACGCCGCGCGGCTCGGCCAGGTGCCGGGCGTCGCGGCGGCGCCGGAACCGGTCCGCGCCGGCGACATCTGGCGGATCGACGTCGTCGGCAATGCGCATGGGCTGTCCGACGAATCGAAGCAGCTCGTGCGCGACGTCCGTGCCGTGCCGGCTCCGTTCCCGCATCGTGTCGGCGGCGGCGCGTCCTCGTTCCTCGACCAGCAGGAGTCGCTGCGAGGATCGCTCCCACTCGGACTCGTGCTGCTCTGCTCGACGACGCTTGCGATCCTGTTCGTGATGACCGGCTCCGTCGTGCTTCCGGTCAAGGCATTGCTGATGAACCTGCTCACGCTCAGCGCCGCCTTCGGCCTGCTCGTGCTGATCTTCCAGGACGGCCGGCTCGAGGGCGTGCTCGACTACCACTCGCAGGGCGCGCTCGAATCGACGCAACCGATCCTGTTGTTCGCGATCGCGTTCGGGCTCTCGACCGACTACGGCGTGTTCCTGCTCACCCGGATCAAGGAGGCGCGCGACTCCGGCATGCCGGATCGCGAGGCAGTGGCGACCGGGCTCGAGCGCACGGGCCGCATCGTCACGTTCGCCGCGCTGCTGTTCTGTGTGGCCATCGGTGCGTTCGCGACGTCCCAGGTGGTGTTCATCAAGGAGCTCGGCGTCGGCACGGCGCTCGCCGTCCTGATCGACGCGTTCATCGTGCGGACGTTCCTGGTGCCGTCGCTGATGGTTCTGCTCGGGCGCTGGAACTGGTGGGCGCCGCGCCCGCTCGCCCGCCTGCACGCCCGTCTGCGGCTCGGTGAGACGTGAACCGGCTCGGCTACCTCGGGCTCGGCTCGAACGTCGGCGACCGGCGGGAGAACCTGCAGGCCGCGATCGAGGACCTGTGGACGCACGACGTCGTCGTACTCGCCTCCTCGTCGGTCTACGAGACCGAGCCGGTGGGCGAGGTGCTCGACCAGCGGGACTTCTACAACGCGTGCGTGCGCATCGAGACGCCGCTCGATCCGGAAGGGCTGCTCGACGCCTGCAAGGCGGTCGAGCGCGCGCTCGGGCGGCAGCCGGGCGGCGTGCGCCACGGGCCACGCCCGATCGACGTCGATGTGCTGCTGCTCGAGGGCGTCGAGCACGAGTCCGAGCGGCTGCGGCTCCCGCACCGTGAGGTGACGACGCGGCGGTTCGTGCTCGTCCCGCTGCTCGAGCTCGACCCCGAGCTCGAGGTGACCGGTGACGGGCGCGCGGCCGACGCGCTGGCGGCGCTCGGGCCGGGGCAGGACGTACGGCGGGTGGGTCCGCCGCTGGACGTCCGCTCGTGAGGCTCGCGGTCGTCGCCGTGCTCGCGTTGCTCGCGGGAGCGGCGCCCGCGGGAGCGGCGACGTTCTGCGTCGCCACGAGCGAGCCCGGGTGCGTGGAGAGGCCGACCGTCGCGGCGGCGCTCGCGGCGGCGGCGGGCGAGCCGGGCCTCGACACCGTGCGGATCGGCCGCCACACCGAGGACGGCGTGTTCGACGACGACGGTGGTGCGGTGCGGATCGTCGGCGACGGGCGGGGGGCGACCGTGCTCGGCCGCGTCGATCTCGGCGAGGACGCCTCGGGGCTGAGCGGCGTGTCGTTGCGGGACGGGCTCGCGCTGCGCGGCGACGGGACGGACCTGGAGGTGACCGGCGACGTCCGCCTGCGAGACGGTGCGGACCTGCGCTCGTCGGCGGTCGCGGGCACGATCACCACGGCCGGCGCGGTGGCGATGCACAGCGTGTTGGCCGCCGGCATCGATGTCGAATCGGGCACGTTGACTGGCCGCCACCTCACGGTCGGTAGCGTGAGCGGCCGCGCCGCGCTCGTGGACTCGATCGTCACCACCGCCGTGACCGGCGCCGTCGACGCGGCGCGCTCGATCCTCCCCGGCACCGACCCCGGGCTGCTCCCGACGTTCGTGCCCGCGCCCGGGTCGCCGGCCGTGGACGCCGACGCCGAGCCGCTCGAGGCGACCGAGCCGCAGGCGGATGCCGTGGGCGCCGTGCGGATCATGGACGGAGACGGCGATGGCACCGCGCGCCGGGACATCGGGGCGCTCGAGCGCCCGCCTCCGGCGCCGCCGTCGACCGCCGGCAACCTGATCGCCAACCCGGGGGCCGAGCAGGGCACGGCGGCGATCGACGACCGTGCCTCCCCGGCGCCGCCGCACTGGGCCCGCACCGGCGCGTTCACGAGCGTCCGCTACGGGACGGTCGCGGGTGTGTTCGCGTTCCCGACGCTCGACGCCGCGGCGACGCTGCGCGCCGGCCACGCGTTCTTCGCCGCCGGGCCGGGTGGGCCGGCGAGCCTGCGCCAGGTCATCGACGTGTCGCGCTGGGCACCCGAGATCGACGCCCGCTCCGGGGCGGTGATGCGGCTGTCGGCGCTGCTCGGCGGCTTCCGCGCGAGCGACGATCACGCCGTCGTGATGGCACATTTCCGCAGCGCGCTGGATGCGCGGCTCGGAGCGATCACATTGGGAACCGTCCTGGCGGCCCAGCGCGGGCGGACGACGATGCTCGCGTCGCGGTCCGCGCGCAGCGTGGTTCCGCGCTTGACCCGCAGCATCGTCGTCACGGTGCGCGCGGGCACCGCGGGCGGGACCTACAACGACGCGTACGTCGACGAGGTCGCGCTCGTGCCCCAGATCACGACGCTGCACGGGCTGCCGCGGCCGCGCCGGCACGCGGCGCGCCCGTTCGCCGGCGCCTCCGTGCTGTCGCCGCGCGTGCGCGTGGACCGCCACCGCCGCGCGCGCGTGCGGGTCGGCTGTCCGAGCTCGGCGGCCGGCGGGTGTCGCGGCGTGGTCACGCTCGCCCGCAGCCACTCGGTGATCCTGGGTGTGCGGCGGGTCGGGCTGCGGCCGGGCCAGATCCGGCGCCTGCGGATCCAGCTGTCGCCGCGCGAGCGGCGCGCGCTCAAGCGCCGCAACCCCGGCCATGTCTACGTCGCGGTGCGCGACGCGCAAGGGCTCACCCGCGCCGTCACCGCCCGGGTGCGTATCTTGCCCGTCCACTGATGCTGCTCGTCGTCGACGTCGGCAACACGCAGACGCACATCGGCACGTTCCGGGAGGATCGGCTGGTGGAGCACTGGCGGTTCGCCACCGTCCGTCGCTCGACCGCCGACGAGCTCGGGGCTGCGCTGCGCGCGCTGCTCGCGCTGCGCGGTGTGACGTTCGACCTCATCGACGCGTCGATCGTCTCCAGCACCGTGCCGCAGCTGCGCCCCGAGTGGACGGAGATGGCGCGCCGCTACCTCGGGCACGAGATGCCGGCGGTCGGGCCGGGGCTGAAGACCGGCATGCCGATCCGCTACGACAACCCGCGCGAGATCGGGCCCGACCGGCTCGTCAACGCCGTCGCGGGCTTCGAGCGGCTCGGCGGGCCGTGCGTGATTGTCGACTTCGGCACCGCGGTGACGCACGACGTCGTGTCGGCCGAGGGCGAGTACCTCGGCGGCGTGATCTTCCCCGGTGTCGAGATCTCGCTTGAGGCGTTGTCCGACCGCGCCGCGGCGCTTCCCAAGATCGACCTCGTCGAGCCGCGCTCGCTGATCGGCAAGTCGACGATCGACGCGATCCGCTCGGGCATGATCTTCGGCTACGCGGCGATGGTCGACGGGATCGTCGGCCGGCTGCGGGAGCAGCTGGGCGCCGAGACCAAGGCGCTCGCCACCGGCGGGCTCGCGCAAACCGTCGTCCCGTTCTGCGACTCGATCGACGTCGTCGACGACCTGCTCACGCTCACGGGCCTGAGGCTGATCTGGGAGCGCAACCAGCCCGCCTAAGCTTTCGGGCGTGCGTTCTCTGCACGACAGCTGGGAGCTGGGCGGCGTCACGATCCCGAACCGGGTCGTGCTCGCGCCGCTGGCCGGGATCGGCAACTGGTTCGTGCGCCTGCAGGCCAAGCGCTACGGCGCGGGGCTCGCGGTCAGCGAGATGGTCTCGAGCTTTGCCATCCACTACGGCAACCAGAAGACGCACGACGAATTGCTCGTGATCGACCCGCGCGAGCGTGACGGCGGGCCAGTGGCGATCCAGCTGTTCGGCCACGATCCCGAGATCATGCGGTCGGCTGCCGCACACGTCGCGACGCTCGGCGCCGACCTGATCGACATCAACATGGGCTGCCCGGTCCCGAAGGTGATGAAGACCGGTGCGGGGGCGGCGCTGCTGCAGGACGCCGGCCAGGCGGTCGCGATCGCTCGGGCCGCGCGCGAAGGGTCGGGGCTGCCCGTCACCGTCAAGCTGCGCGCCGAGGGTCTCGACGTGGCGAAGCGGCTCGTCGAGGACGCCGGCGTGGCCGGGATCACCTTCCACCCGCGCACGGTCAAGGTCCGCCACAAGGGCACGCCCGACTACGACCTCGCCGCCCAGCTCGTACAGGACCTCCCGGTGCCGGTGATCGTCACCGGCGGCATGGACGGCGCCGACCACGTCCGCTGGGTGTTCGATTACACCGGCTGCGAGGCGGTGATGCTGGCCCGCGGGAGCCTCGGCAATCCATGGCTGTTCGCGCAGGTGCTCGGCGCCCGTGACGACGCCCCGGCACGCGAGGAGATCGTCGAGGAATGGGAGTGGGTGGTCGATCGCGCCGAGGAGCATCTGGGCGCCGAACGGGCCGCTCGCTACTTGCGCAAGTTCCATCCCTGGTACGCCGAACGACTGGGCGTTGGACGCCCGGTGCAGGACGCCTTACAGCGCGCCGACTCGCTTTCCGAACAGAGGGCGATCATCGCTGACCTCGGTGCTACCATGCTCGGCCGCGCCAGCGTTTAAGCGCATCCACTCGTCCGCCCTGTGCGGGCGTTTTCTTTCTCCGGACCCCACCCCCAAGGACGACGACATGCAGAAGGACGTCATCCTCACACCTGAAGGGCTCGAGAAGCTCAAGCAGGAGATCGAGTTCCTCTCAACTGAGAAGCGCCGGGAGGTGGCCGGTCGCATCAAGGAAGCACGCGAGTTCGGCGACATCTCCGAGAACTCGGAGTACGACGACGCGAAGAACGAGCAGGCGATGCTCGAAGCGCGGATCGCGTCGCTCGAGGACAAGCTGCGCTCGGCGTCGGTGATCGACGCCACGGAGCTGTCCAACGACGTCGTCCGCGTGGGCTCGGTGGTCAACGTCAAGGACGAGGGCTCCGGGAAGTCGCTCCAGTACACGATCGTGGGCTCGACCGAGGCCAACCCCGGCGAGAACCGGCTCTCCAACGAGTCGCCCGTCGGCAAGGCGCTGCTCGGGAACAAGCGCAACGACGTCGTCGACGTCCAGTTGCCGAGCGGCAAGGCGCGCAAGCTCAAGATCACCAAGATCGACGTCGCGAAGACGTGAGCGACGAGCTCGTCGAGCAGCGCCGGCGCAAGCTCGCCGCGCTGCGCGACGAGGGTGTCGAGCCGTTCCCGCACGCCTACCCGGGCGTGGTGCCGATTGCCGAGGTGAAGGCGCCGCAGGAGGGGCTCGAGGCGGGTGAGGAAACCGATGTCCGCGCGCGGATCGCGGGGCGGATCGCCGCGCGCCGCGGGCAGGGCAAGGCGGCCTTCGTCGACCTCGTCGACCGCTCGGGGCGCATGCAGTTGCACGCCCGTGCGGATGTGCTCGGGCAGGAGTCGCTCGACCGGCTGGTCGGGCTCGATCTCGGCGACCTGATCGGCGCCGACGGCACGGTCTTCCGGACTCGCCGCGGCGAGCTCTCGCTGAAGATCGACGACTGGACGTTGCTCGCGAAGTCGTTGCTGGCGCCGCCCGAGAAGCACCACGGGCTGACCGACGTCGAGACCCGCTACCGCCAGCGCGAGCTCGACCTGATGGCGAACGAGGAGTCGCGCGAGCTGTTCATCACGCGCGCTCGCGTCATCACGGAGATCAGGCGGTTCCTGGACACCGCGGGCTTCGTCGAGGTCGAGACCCCGATCCTGCAGCCGATCTACGGCGGCGGGATGGGCCGGCCGTTCACGACCCACCACAACGAACTCGACCGCACGCTGTACCTGCGGATCGCCACCGAGCTGTACCTGAAGCGGCTGATCGTGGGTGGCCTGGAGCGCGTCTACGAGATCGGCAAGGACTTCCGCAACGAGGGCGTCTCCTTCAAGCACAACCCCGAGTTCACCGTGCTTGAGTGGTACGAGGCTTACGCCGACTACGAGGACATCGCCGCGCGCTGCGAGCAGCTCGTCGCCTCCGTGGCCCGTGCCGTGGGCGTGGAGGGGTTCGAGCCGCCGTGGCACCGGGAGACGCTCGGCGGCGCGATCCAGTCACGCACGGGGATCGACATCTACGCGCACCGGGACCTCTCGACGCTGCGCGCCGCGATGGTGTCCGCCGGGCTTGACCCGGCCGAGCACGAGACCACCTGGGCCCGGCTCGTCGATCACCTGCTGTCCAAGTACGTCGAGCCGAAGCTGATCGAGCCGACGTTCCTGTTCGACTATCCGATCGAGCTCTCACCGCTGGCGAAGAAGCACCGGAGCGAGCCTGGCTTGGTCGAGCGCTTCGAGGTCTTCGGAGGCGGCATGGAGTTCGGCAACGCGTTCTCCGAGCTCAACGACCCCGACGACCAGCGCGAGCGCTTCAGTGCCCAGCGCGCCGAGGCCGCGGCCGGCGACGAGGAGGCCATGCCGTACGACGAGGCCTACGTCCGCGCGCTCGAACACGGCATGCCACCGACCGGCGGGATCGGCATCGGCATCGACCGCCTGGTCATGCTGCTCACGGGGCGAGACACGATCCGCGAGGTCGTGCTCTTCCCTGCGATGCGTGACTAGGGCTAACTGCGGCATTGGGGGTGGCTGACGAATGTCACCTCCTGGGTGACAAACGTCGTCCACCCCGGCCGAACCCGCTTCCCTAAATGCCGAAGTTGGCCGAAAGCTCACGCCGGCCGAGGTCGGTGACGAACACGGCGCGGCCCTTGTCCGCGCGCCGGATCCAGCGCAATTCGAGCAGGCGTGAAGCGAGCGCGCGGCCGGTCGCGCCCGAGAGGTGGTGGCGCTGCTCGCTCCAGTCGACGCAGTAGCGCAGCGCGCCGGACCGGGGGAGCTCGACGCCGATGTCGACGAGGGCGGAGCGGCCTGACGACGTCAGGCGGTAGTCGATGTCGTGGCCCGCGGCGGAGAGACGGTCCTCGTGGGCCGCCAGCGGATCGTGGGTTCCGTCGCCGCCGACCACGTGGCGGCCCTCGAGCAGCGCGCCGAAGACCGCGACGCCGAGACGCCCCGCGAGGTGGTCGTAACACGTGCGGGCGGAACGCAGCGCCTCCGCCTGGGTGCCCTGGCGGAGCGAGCGGACCGGGGCGGCGGGAGCCACCCGGGACAGCACCTCGAGGAGCTCTCCGACCTGCGGCCGGCGAGGCGGTAGTAGCGGTGGCGGCCCTGCGGCAGTACCGACAGCAGGCCGGCGTCGACGAGGCGACTCAAGTGGCCGGACGCGGTCGAGGGTGCCACGCCGGCCTCACTCGCCAGCACGCTGGCCGCCAGCGCCCGGCCGTCGCCGAGCGCGAGCAGCATCCGCGCACGGGCCGGCTCGGCGAGCACGGCGCCGAGAGCCGCGAGGTCGGCGTCGCCGCGCGACGCGCCGGAGGGGTGAGACGCGCCAGAGGGGTGAGTCGCGGCGGCGGTCGGTGAGGCCATGTCTCGACGGTAGCGCCGGAACGGTTCGCCCCCGGCCGAAGCATCTCGACCCCAGGCTGGAGGGGATGGCCTACCAACGCGTCCTCGCCGCCGCCCTCCTCTGCTACGCCGCGCTCGGCGCCGTCCTGCGCGTCCTCCCCGCTCACCTGAGCGACCTCGGCGCCTCGTCTTTCGCCATCGGCCTCGCGGTTGGCGCGCCCGCGCTCACCGGCCTCGTCGCGAGACCCACGGGCGGGCGGCTCGCCGATCGGATCGGGCCTCGCAAGGTGCTGCCGGCGGGGGCGGCGATCATGGCGGTCGGTGTCGCGCCCGCGGTCATCGACCAGACCGGCGCGCAGATCGCGTCGCGGCTGGTCGTCGGCATCGGCGAGGGAGCGATGATGGCCGCCGCCGTCCTGTGGCTGCTGCGGCTCAGCGGCCCGGCCACACGGGGCCGCGCCCTCGGGCACATCGGTCTCGCCAACTACGGCGGACTGGCGATCGGGCCGCTGCTCGCCGACCTCGCCCACGGGTTCGAATCCGTCCTGGTGCTCGCCGCCGGCCTGCCGCTGCTCGCCGCCGCGGTGATGCCGAGACGCGCCCCGAAGGCCGAAGCGCAGGCGCGCGACGGCGAAGGGCT
>CAVUFC010000022.1:0-1566447 GCA_963740605.1 uncultured Solirubrobacteraceae bacterium
GGCAAGCGCCATGACGGCGAATGTCTAGCAGGCAATCAGCGGGGTGCTCGGATCGCGAGCAGGCGCAGGACGAGGCCTGCGGTCGTCAGGCTCTGCCGGTCCTTGCGCAGTACGCCGCGGGCTCCGGCCTGGACGCAGAGACCGACGAGCCGGGCATCGTCGGCGCTGGAGAGCACGATCACGCAGGTCTCGGGCGCTGCGGCCAGGATCCGCCGCGTCGCTTGAAGCCCGTCGCACCGCGGCATCGCGACGTCGAGGATGACGATGTCGGGCGACAGCGTGTCGTGCAGCCGGACCGCCTCGAGGCCGTCGGCCGCAACACCGACCACCTCGACACCGCTCCACGTCTCGAGCACGGCGACCAGCGCCCGCCGCACCTCGACCTCGTCCTCGGCCACCACCACCGTGAGCGCCTCCCCAGCCACCGCACACCTCTCAAGGCGTCACGAGCGCACCACGAGCGTCGCGCCGGCCGAGTGGACGAGGCTCCCGCTGCGCCCCGTCACCGTGATCGTGAACGTCCCGCGCGGCGTCAGGCGCGTCGTGCGGACGGTCATCGTGACCGAGCGCGGGGCAGTCACCGGGTTGGCGGAGAAGCTCGCCGTCGTCAATGCCGGGAGCCCGGCGACCGACAAGCTGACGCTGCCGGCGAAGCTCCCGATCGACGACACCGACACTGTGTACGAGACGTTCTTGCCCGCGACGACGGTCGCCGACGCGGGCGTCACGGAGACGCCGAAGTCCGCCGGCGCGCTCACGACGAGCGTCACCGTGCGGGTGTGGACGATCGAGCCGCTCGTTCCGGTCACGGTCAGCGAGTACGTGCCTGCCGCCGTCGGCGTTACCGTGAGCGTCGCCGTTCCGGCACCGGTGATGCTCGACGGAGCGAAGGTCCAGGTGCCCTGTGCGAGCCCCGATAGGCCGAGCGAGACCGTCCCGGCGAAGCCGTTGACCGCCCCCACCGACACGCTGTACGTCACGGCCGTCCCCGGGGTCGTGGTGCGCGTCGCCGGCGACACCGACAGGGAGAAGTCCGGCACGACCAGCGTGGCGGCGGTCGAGTGCGTCAGCGAACCGCTCGTGGCGGTGATCGACAGCGTGTAGGTGCCGGGGGCGATTGCGCCGTCGGTCGCCAGCGTGAGCTGCGACGCTCCGGCGCCACCCGCGATCACTGCCGGCGCGAAGCTCCAGGTCGCCTGCGCGGCCGTCAAGCCCCCAAGCGACAGAGCGACATCGCCCGTGAAGCCGCCGACCGCGCTCGTCGAGACCGTGAAGTCGACGGTGCCGCCCGGCGCCGTCGTGCGTGACGCGGGCGTCACAGCGAGCGAGAAGTCCGGCGGCGGCGTGATCACGAGCTCGACGACGGCCGAGCGCGTGCTCGTGCCGCTTGTCCCCGTGATCGTCAGCGAGTACGCGCCGGGCGCGAGCGCTGCGCCGGTGGCGAGGGTCAGCTGCGCGGAGCCGGCGCCGCCGGACACGGTGGCCGGGCTGAAGCTCCAGCTCGCCTGGCCGGCCGGGAGCCCGGTAAGCGAGAGCGAGACGTCGCCGGAGAAGCCGTTGAGCGCCTGCACGTCGACGGTGTAGGCGGCGCTTCCGCCGGGGGCGGCGGTGACCGACGACGGCGCCGCCGCGACGCTGAAGTCCGGCACAGCCGCCAGCCATTGATACGACGCGAGCGCGTCGAGAAGACCCGCTCCGAAGACGTTGTCCGGGCCTGGCGCGCCGAGGTCGAAGGCGGCGTTCTGCAGCGCGGCCGCCTGCCGCTCGGCGTCGAGGCCCGGGAAGGCGCTCAGCAGCAGTGCGAGCGCGCCGGCCGCGTGCGGCGCGGCGATCGACGTACCCGTGACGCTCATGTACGAGCCGAACAGGTCGGACGTGCGCACGTCCACCCCCGGCGCGACCAGCTGCGGGAACGTGCCCTGGCCGCACGCGGACGGGCCGCGGCTACTCGACGGATCGATCGCGTCGGCGGCGTCGGTGCCGCCGACCGCGAACGCGTCGGCGTTGTTCGCCGGGCTCGTGCTCGTGCCGGCGCTCGGGCCCGAGTTGCCGGCGGCGAAGATCGGCACGACGCCGGAGGCGCGCAGCGCCACCAGGTCGGGCTCGAACGTGAGGTTGCAGCCGGCGCCCATCGTCCACGAGTCGTTGACCACGTCGGGAGCGTCGTCGGTGGACGGGTTGTGATCGGGGTCCAGGAGCCACTGGAAGCCGGAGTGGATGCCGGCGGTCGTGGCGGTTCCGTGGTCGTTGAAGATCTTCACCGCGATCCAGCGAGCGTCGGGCGCGATCCCGATCGCGGAGCCGCCGGCGTTCCCCCCCACGATCGTGCCCATGGTCCACGTCCCGTGGCCGTTGCGGTCGACCGGCGTCGTGGGATGCTCGCCGTTGGGGTCGAACCAGCTGTTCCCCCCACCCCGCCAGCGGGCAGCCAGATCAGGGTGGGTCACGTCGACGCCGGTGTCCATGTTCGCGACCACGACGCCCTGCCCGCGGTAGCCCTGGCTCCACAGCGCCGGTGCGTTCACGCGCGCGACGTTCCACTCGACCGCGGGCGAGCCGAGCGGCGTGCTCGGCGCAGCGACCACCGCGTTCGGCTTGATCTCGGCGACCTCGGGCAGCGCCCCGATCTCGGTGACGACGTCCGCGTCGGCGACGACCTCGAGGCCGTTGACGATCCAGAACGGCCGGACTTTGGCGACGCGTCCCTGCAGCCGGCGGATCGCGAGCAGCGCCACGAGCCGCCGCTGCTCGCGGTCGGCGGTGTCGCGCAGGGCGTTGATGATCGCGGCCCGGCGGACGCGCGGGCCAACCGGGAGGACGGCCTGACGCCGGAGCACGACGATCACGTCGAGCTTCTCGCCGGCGGCGGCTTGCTGCACCATCAGCCTCACCGCAGGGTCGACGCGGGCGGCGGCTCGCGCTGCGGGCGCGGTCGCGCACGCCGCCGCCGCGAGCGCGGCGAATGCGAGGGCGACGAGCCGATGGGAGTGCGTGAGGGGCTGGCCGGTCATGGGGCCTCCTTGCCGAGTGGCTCGATGTGCGCGCGGGGGCCGGACCGGCGCGCCCAGCGCGTTCGCCGCGCGGCGGCCGCCAGTGCGGCGCCGCCGAGCAGCAGGACGATGATCACTGCGAAGCGGTCGACCAGTGGGGCGAGCGGGCGCGCGGAGTGGACGACCGGACGCGCCGGATCCGGCGCGGCAACGTCCCAGCTGAGCGGAACGAGGATGCGGCGGCCGCCACGCCAGACCGCGACGGTCATGCGCCAGCGGCCGTCGGCGTCCAGCTCGGCGCCGCCGGCGAACCGCCCCGCCGCTTGCGCCGTCAGCGAAACCGTGCGCCACGCCCCGCCGGCGGGCGCGAGCCGGAGCGCCACGCGATCCACCGGTGCGGGCGGCGGGCGGCGCGAGCTGGCCGCGACGACGCTGACGACATTCGGCCCGGCACGGTTCGGCCGTGCGGTCGCCGTGACCAGCAGGTCGCCCGCCTTGCCCGCGAGGGTCGGCACGACCGGCGGCCGCGGCGCGGCGAACTCGGGTCCCTTGGCCGGGGGCGAGGCGGTCAGCACGGCGGCCGCGACGAGCACGCCAAGGCCGACGGAGACCTCGACGGACAGTAGCCGGGGGCGCTCGCCGCGGCGCAGCAGCAGCGCATTCGCCAGCCCGAGCGAGGCCGCCGCGGCCACGAGCGCGGTCTTGACGATCAGCGTGCGCCCGTAGTCGGTAGTCAGCAGCGCGTCCACGGAGGCGACCTGCGCACCGGCCTCGACCAGTCCCGTGACCGCGAGCACCGCGATGCCGGCACCAGCCATGCGGGCGAATGGGACCCGGCACGCGCGCGCCAGCGCGCCCGCCTCGCCGTGCGCCGCGGCGAGCGCGAGGCCGAACGCGGCGACGCCTCCGATCCACACGCCCGCGGCCAGGACGTGGGCGGCGGCAACCGGGACCGAGAGCGCCCGATGCGGCCCCGCCGCGGCGTGCCCGGCGAGCGCGCGCACGACCACGAGGGCGATCACCGACGCGGCCGCGAGTAGGAGGGACGCGTATCTCGCCCGGGCGGACGTGCGGGGGCCCGCGCTCGTCGTGCGGAGCCAGAGCGCGATGCCGACGAGGATCGCCAGCAGCAACTCGCGTGCGTTCCACAGCGCTCCCCAGCGCGTGCTCAGCACCTCGTCGACGCCCGCCCCAGGCGCCACGGTCGCCTGGACGCGCGCGACCTCTCGCGCGAGCAGCGCGAGCCCGATCGCCAGCCCGGCGGCGCCGGCCGCAGCGGCCGTGGCGAGCAGCCGCTGCCGGGCGGCCTCCGCGCCCCACCCGGGGAGCCGGGCGAGCAGCGTGTACACGGAGAGCGCGCCGATCAACCCGACGAGCAGCGCCAGATCCAGCCACCGCAGCCACGCCTCCCCCGGCGCCGGCGCCGCGCCCGGCACGCTGGAGTCGCGAGCGCTACCCGGCGGCGCCCCCACGCCGAAGGCGATGGCGCCACCGGTGACGTGCCCGTCGTCCTCGGCCAGCACCTCCCACGACACCTGGTAGGCGCCGCGGCGCAGCGTCGGCAGCGCCACGCTCAGCGCATCCGCGCCGCCGGTGCGCACGCGCGCTCCCGCCACCGTCCGACCGCGCCCGTCGATGACCCGCACCACGCGGAACCGGGCCGAGATCGCCTCGTTGAACTCGAGGCGGATCTCTCGCGGCGCCCGCGCCAGCGTCGCACCGTCGGACGGCTGGGAGCGTGCCAGAACGGCGTGAGCGCCGGCGTCGGGCGCGGCCGCAGCGAAGGCCCAGACGAGTACGGCGAGCAGGAGGCCGTGTCGGCACGCCATCGCGGTCATCGCACCGGCACGTGTGCGACCCGGGCCGCCCCGAGCTGCACCGTGACGCGCGTGCCGCGGTGCACGAGGCTACCCGGATTGTCGAAGACCAGGTAGTAGGTCTGCGCGATCTTCAGCGATCCTTGGTGGCTGTGGCCCATGAACAGGCCGTCGACGAGCACGCCGCTACGCTCGTCGACAAGCCGCGGCGGCGTCTCCGCGTCATGGACCGACGCCGCGGCGTCCGGATCGAGCACCTGATAGCGCAGGTCGAGCAGTCCCCCGGCTCCGCTGACCGCGACGCGGGTGATGTGCACGCCGGTGCGCTGCTCGAAGGCCGCCCGTCCCAGCAGCGGCGGCGTCAGCGCGGCACGGGGTGGCGGCTGAGCGGAGTCGGAGTGGCGCGTGAGCTGGTAACCGGCGACGGCCGCCAGCATCACGGCGACGCCGGTGACCACGCCCAGCAGCCGCGCGCGCGTCGCCGGCGATCGTGTGGCCAGGGCGGTTGCGCGCACGATGCCCGCTCACGGAGACTGGATGAACGTCATCATCCCGCCCGGCGAGGTGCTGGGCGCGCCGTTCCCGAGATGTAACTGCCGGTTGTAGAGCGGGAACCCGTTCGTCAGCCCTGACGGCGTGCTCCCGGCCGGAACCGTCACGATGACGTCCTCGGTCTCGCCCGCCGGGATCGTTTCGGCGTTCGCATCGAACGGGTTGAGCAGCACGTGCGCGTCCCTGGCGATGACGTTCTCGCTCAGCCCCAGCAGCGACATCGTCGTGTTGTCGTGCCCGGCGTTCAGGTACCGGAGCAGCACTCGCCGAGATGTCGTGCTGTTCGCCGTGTGGATGGCGCTCGTGTCCGGGTACGCCTTCCCGTTGATGAGCCAGTACGTAGCCCGGTAGTCGCGCATGTCGAAGCCGTCCGGGTCGGCGGTGAAGGCGGGGTCGACCGCGCTCAGCACCAGCGGCGCCTCGACGTCGAACGCGCTCGCGGCGGTGCCGTATGCCTGGCCGCTCGTCGTCGAGTCGACGATCAATGCTCCGTACAGGCCCATCGCCGTCTGGCGTTCGCCGTCCCCCACGCCCTGGTACAGATACGTCCCGGGTGCGCCGGCGACGAACGTGCGCGTGAGCGTGCTCCCCACCGCGGCGTCGCTGTCGCCGGGATCGAAGCTCAGTCCCGGCGCCTCGAACGAGAGCGTGTGCCCGGCCGGAAGGTCGTTCGTGACGCTCAGCGTGACGTTGTCGCCCTGCTGGACGCGCAGCACCGGCCCCGGCAGCGTCGCGGTTCCGCGCACGTCGCTGCAGTCCGCCGAGCTGCCTTTCACGACGAAGCCCCAGATATCGACGCCTGGGCTACCGGGCAGGTCCACAGTGCCCGTCGTCGCGCACAGGTTGATCGGCACGTTAGCCGACGAGGCCGTCGTGACGCCGACCACGAGTGCCACCGCCGCGCAGAGTGCGAGAACCAGCGGGATACGCCTGTGGGCTCTCTTGTGCATCAGTGCCTCACTCTCCTCACGGCGCGTCGTAGACGAGCTGCATGAAATTGCCCCAGGTCGAGAAGGGCGTGGGACTCGGCGTCGTCCAACGTTGCGTGTGGACGAGGACGCGCACCTGGCCCTTGTAGGAGCCCGTGCCGATGTAGGCGTTCGCGGAACCTGGCAGCGTCCATGTCGTCGGCGTCGCGGCCTCGGTGGAGCCGACGCTCTGGGGCTGTGGCGGCGGCGGCGGCAGGGTCACCCAGCCGCTCGAGGTCGCGGTCGCGCAGCCGTTCGCGCCCGCGACCGTCCAGTTGCAGACCTTCAGCGTCTGCTGCGGCAGGTTGGTCGTCAGCGCCGTGCACGTCGTACCCGTGGTCGTGTTCGCGCAGTTCTTGCCCCGGTAGCTGACCTTCAGGTTCTGCGCTCCTGTCGGGAGACCCTTGAAGCCGGCGTACCAGTCGTTCGCCAGCGCGGTCACGGTGGCGCCCGAGGAGTGCGCAGCCGCGGTCGTGCCGAGCTGCCCGCGCGAGACCGTCCAGGTCGTCGTGCCCTGGCCGGCCGTCACCTGCAGGACCTCGTTGTCGATCCGGATGAAGTAGTTGCCACCGCCCGCCGGCGGGAAGCCGCTGGCCGACGCGACCGTGATCGTCGTCTGCCCCGCGGTCGTCGCCGACGTGCGCGTCGTCGTCTTCGGGTTCACCTCGTAGTAGGTGGCGTCGTTGACGCCGAGCGCGCTGTAGCTGCCGCTCTTGAGCGTGCCGCCGACGATCGAGGACGAGCTCGCGAATGCGTAGCAGCCACCGCCCGGGTCGACGCGCAACAGCGTCGCCATGCCGCCGAACCCCTCGTCGAAGTTGGCGAACTCGTTCAGCGCGTGGCTGTGCCACGGGAAGTACCACTCACCGCAGACGTTCTGCTGCACGACCCCCGTGGGCAGCGTGCCTTTGAGTCCGAGGTAGGCGCTGCCGCTGAAGAACGTGTTGCCGTCCTTGAACGTGAGGTTGCGATAGTCGACGGTCGCGACCCCGTTCGGAAGCGGCTTGGTCCCCGCGTCCCAGAAGTCCTGGTCGGTCCACTTCAGCAGGTAGTCCTGCGTCTGGCCCGAGCCGATCGTCTCCCCGAAGCGCTCCGACGACGCGTCGGCCGCGAACGGGTGCCCGTCCTGCGCGATCTGACGCAGGTGGTTGCCGTGCGGGTGGTAGGGGTGGTTGAGCTCGCCGACGTTGATCATGCGGATAAGCGCGGGTAGCTGGTTCGGAGTCGAGCCCGCCGTGCATGCGGGCGGGGGCGGGTTGAGCGGGTCGCTCAGGTTCGACGGATTGCAGTACGGCTGAAGGCGGACGAGCGCGCCGTAGGGCTGGTTGGGCAGCCAGGCGATGTCGTTGTCCTGGAGCGAGTCGGGGAACTCGCGCCCGTTGACCGCGAAGTAGCGGTTGTGCAGCGTGTTGAAGTCGTAGGCGCCGCCCGCCTCGACGGCGTGGTGGAGATCAGGGTCGAGCTCGTTGAGCATGATCAGGTACTCGCGGCCCGGATCGAACTGTGTCGAGGCGGCGCCGTACGCGCGATCCGCGTTGCCGGCCGGCCGGACCACGAGCGCGCCGTAGAGGCCCATCTCCAGCTGCTTGGAGGGGTCGGTGCCGGTCTCGTAGATGTACGTTCCCGGGTGTGACGCGGTGAACGTGTAGGTGACGTCGCCGCCCGGTGCGGCCTCGCGGGTGAACAGGCCCGCGGCGCCGCCGCTCGCCGCCACGTTCTCCTGGCCCGGGAACACGATCGAGACGTTCTCGGGCTGCATGTTCGGCGCGCTGGGGTGCACGTTCAGCCCGTTGTGGAGGTGGATCGTGACCGTGTCACCCTGGTTGACGCAGAGGACCGGGCCCGGCGACTGGAAGTGGCCGCCATTGACGTCCTGGTTCGCGAAGCTCCACAGGAACACGCTGTTGCCGTCGGGCGTCTCGATGTCGCCGGTGTTGGCGACGAGGTTGTACGACGGGCCGCCGGCCGCGCACTGCATGCCGGTCTTCGCCGCCAGACCGATTGCCGGGGCGCACAGCAGCGCCGCCAGCGCGAGCGGGAATGCGAGCTGTCCAGTTCTCTTGAGCATCGTCATCACCGGACGTAGGTCAGGTTGGGTGAGATCCGTCCCGCCGAGTCGAGCGCCGGAGCCGGCAGCGGGTTGCTGCCCCCGGGCGCGTAGATGCGCACCTCCGTCGCCATGCCGCCCAGTCCCGCGACCGCGCCGTTGGCGCCCCCCGCGCCCGCATCGCCGTTGTTGGCGAGCTTGCGCGGATCGCGGTTGCGGAAGAAGTAGCGGTTGTAGTTCCCCCAGCCGTCGCCGAACGTCGGCGCGAGGGCGCTGTAGGCAGGGGCGGTGAAGAGGACGTCGCGCGCCTCGCCCGGCCCGATGTACAGCGTGTTGGTGGTGTAGCGCCGGTCGTCGTACGTCACGCCGAGGCTCGTGTTCGGGCCGAGGAACGTCGCGTCCTGCCCGATGACCTGCATCGGGATGCCGGGCAGCTCCATCGCGTGCTGCTGGTAGCCCAGGTTCGCGAGCCGCAGGAGCACGCGCTCGCCCGGGTTCGCCTGGATCAGCGCCGAGACCGGCTGGCTCGCCTCGCTATCGCCGTTGTTCGCGTTCTCCGTCAGGATCCGCAGCCCCGGCGCGAGCGTGGGGTCGTCGTTGGGGAGGACGGTCTGCGGATAGCAGCGGCCGTTGAGGGTGAACCACTGCGGGTCGTAGTCGGTCGGGATGCTCTCCTGGATGTCGCGGTCGCCGTCGTGGAATTTGTTCCAGATCTCGTTCAGCAGGATCGCGACGTGCCGGTCGAACGCCGTGGAGCTGTCGTTGTACGCCCAGTTCAGGTGAGCCGCAGGCCGCACGAAGACGACCGACGTCATCCCCATCTGCACGTGCTCGACGTCCTCGAAGTGGCAGTGGTACATGTACGTGCCGGCGTTGTGCGGGCGGTAGAAGTACGTGAACTGCCGGTTGACCGGGACCGCGATCGACACCTCGGGGACGCCGTCGAAGAGCGCGGTCGGCGTCCGGAAGCCGTGCCAGTGGATCGTGTGCGAGTCGACCAGATCCGGTCGCTGGATCAGCCCCAGGTTCGTGAGTTTCACGTAGACGTCCGTGCCCTCCGTCGTGTCCAGGATCGGCGCGACGTGCTGCGCGCGGCCTTTGAACTCGTTCTCGAGGTTGGCGACGGTGTCGTTCGGGACCGGGATGAAGCCGAAGATGTAGAGCGGATCGTCCTCACGCCCGGGCACCGTGATGTAGCCGTCGGTGGCGGCCATGTACAGGGTGCCGCCTGCGAGCACGACGCGATTGCGCGCGCTGACCGCGCCAGTCTGCGCCGCCGCCTCGACCGCGCCGCGGGTGGCGGCGAGCACGCCGCCACCCACGGCCACGGTGGCGGCTCCGAGGCCGGCGGCCTGGAGGAACTGCCGGCGTGTCGACGCGTGCTCGAACCGCTCCATGGTGTGCTCCTCGCTCAGTGCCCGGTCGCTGCTCATGGCACCGTCACGTTGATCCCGATCAGCTCGTCCGCCCCGAGATCCCACGGCGTCCGCAGCCGCGGGTTCACCGGCAGGAAGATGCGCTGCTGCGGCCGGTACTGCCCGTCGAAGTCGCCGCCTCCGAGGTTCGTCGCCGACGGCGTTCCGGTCGGCGCCTGGACGCCGCGCCCACCGGCCGGCGGCGTGGTGGTGCAGCTCGCGGTCACCGCGTTCGCGGGCGGCGGCACCGGCATCAGCGCGCAGCGGACGCCGCGGTCGATCGCCGGTGAGCCGGCCGTGATGTGGTAGTCGCCCGCGATCCCGTCCGCCGGGTCCTGGCCGGTGATCGTCACCGACGCCTGCTGCGGGTCCAGCCGCGAGCCGGCGACGGACAGCTCGAGCACGAACGGATCGGCGAACGACGGATTGGCGGTGAGGTTGCCCTGACCGGCGCCCGGCGGCGCGACCCGCGCCCCGGCACCGTTGATCGAGGTGTCGCCGCCCGGCGTCACGATCGAGTAGCGCGGCGTGAGCACGTCGCCGGCGACGCCGGTGCTGTGCACGCCGAAGTCGATGAACCCCTGGTCGACCAGCGTCGCCCCGGGGCCTGCGTGGTCGAGCAGGAACGCGTCGTTGTTCCAGAAGACGTTGTTGAACAGCGCCACCGGGTTCGAGAAGCGGCCGTGGCCCGTGAAGCGCGGGTCGTTCGCCTCGGACGCCAGGCCGGCGGCCAGCGGGACGCCGCCCTGGTCGATCGGCGACGAGCTCTCGGCGGTCCCCGTAGAGACGTTGTTCGCGACGGTGTTGTTGGCGATCGCCACGTTCGACGAGTCGTCGAGCGCGATGCCGCCGCCCATGTCGGCCGCCCCGTTGTCGACGATCATGTTGTTGCGGACGTTCACGCGCTCGGTGAGCGCGTTCTGGATGAACATCGCGCCGCCGTCGTCACCCGAGTAGTTGCCCTGGAGGTGGTTGCGGTCGATGTCGACCGCGCCCGAGCCGAGCCCGAGCGACGCGGTCGCGGCGGGCGTCTGGTCGTTGATCGCGATCCCGGCGCCCGAGTCGACGGCGTCGTTGAAGAAGATCTCGTTGTCGCGGATCGCCCCGTTCGGGCTGTAGCCCCAGTGGGAGATGCCGGCGCCGTACTCGACGCCGAAGTTGCCGCAGATGTAGTTCTTCGTGACGCTGTAGCGGTTGGCGCCGCCGAACAGGCCGATCGCGCCGGCCTTGGTCACGCCGCCGTTGCCGAGCAGGCGGTTATTGGCGATCTGGACGTCGGCGTTGTGGCTGCTTCCGTCGGGGATCTCGTTGCCGCTGCCGTTGAAGACGAGCGGCTTGCCGACCGCGATGGCCCCGGCGATCGGGCCGGAGTTGCCGAGCAGCACGTTGTTGGTGATGCGCAGGTTGTCGGTGAAGGCCTGCGCCTCGATGCCTCCGGCGCCGCCGTTGGAGCCGCCGACGGCTGCGTCGGTCTGCCCGTACTGCAGGCCGATGCCGTCGACGCGCGGCGCGTTGAGCCCGCTCGGGAACACCGGCTCCGACGTGGCGGACAGGACGGTGATGTCGCCACCGGCGAGCACGCTGTTGTTCGCGTCGACGCCCCGATAGCTGTGCGCGTCTACGACGGCCTGCCGGGCCACCGCGTTGTCGCGATAGTAGGCGCCGTCGATGACCGAGCCCGCGACCTTGAAGCGCGGGTCGTCCGGTTGCTTCTGCAACAGCTCGTGAGCACCGATGATGCCGCCGGGGCCCACACCCTGGAGCTTGAGCGGCTTCCACATGACCGCGTTCTCGCGGTAGGTCCCCTCGCCGAGCACGACCAGGCTGTTCGCCGCGGCGTTGTTGATGGCGGTCTGCAGCTGGGTCCCGTTGAGCGTTGGCGCCGGGACCTTGACGACCGGCGGGTTGTATGCGGTGCTGCCGCTGCCGCCGAGCACGTGCAGCGTGATCCCGTCGCTCGAGGTCAGGGCGCCGCCGGTGTTCGTGATGCTCGTGACGATGTCGAGCTGCCGCGGGCCGGCCGGGAAGCTCGTGCTGACCGCGGGCACGCGGATGACGATCCGGTCCGCAACGCTCGCGGATCCCTGGGTCCAGCTGACGATGCCGCCGTTGAGCTGTGTCAGCGTGGTCGTGTTCCCGGCGGCGTCTGTCAGGTTGACGTGACCGCCGAACTGCCCGAGCAGTACCGCGCCCGCCGGGCCGATGAAGTCGGCGTCGATCGCGACCAGCCGGTTGTTGCCCGTGTCCGTGGACCGCACGAACGGGCCTTGCTCGCCGTTGGGACGATTGACGTTGCCGGCGGTGTCCGTGACCTTGCGCACCCGGAGCAGCTCGGGCTTCGTGGAGACCGGGTTGCCCGTGCTGTCGACGCGCGACTGCGAGCAGGCGGTGCCCGAGATCGGGTCCAGCGGGGTGTCGAGCGCGACGTCGGTCTGGCCCGGCCAGACGTCGTAGGCCGTAGTGGCGGTCAGGTAGTCCGGCCGGTAGTTGGCGTTCGGGTGCGCCTTGCTGCCCGGATCGTTGATCACGAACATGTACATGCCGGGGCAGGGGCCTTGCGGGATCGGGCAGTTGAACGTCTCGGTCGACGGCAGCAGCGCCTCGTACTGGCCCTCGGGATCGCTCTTGACCGTGGTCAGCAAGCGCCAGTTCTGCGGACCGTCGCCCGGCGCGTCGACGCCGTAGATGCCGACCGGGACGTCGCCGATCGGGCGCGGCTCGCCGTACCAGACGGACTGCGTGTCGGCGTCGAAGTTGATGTCGTCGAACACGGCCCCGAAGATGCGCCCCGGCTCCTCGACGCCGCCGACAGGGTCGGGATGGTCGGCCGGTGCGACGTCCGGGTTCTGCATCGCCTCCGGGAAGTTCGTCGTCAGGAAGAAGTCGGCGTTCGCGTTCTGCTGGTTCTTGATCTCGATGAACCGCATGTCGCACAGCGGCTTCGACGGGCTGTCGGCCTGGTTGTTCCTATGGAAATTGCTCCGCGGGGTCAGCGTCGCCTGATCGATCTTGTGCTGGTTGCCGGCACATGGCGGCGGCGGGATCGCCGGGGTGTACTGGTTGCCAAGATCGACGTTCACGTCCTCTTCGCGCTCGATCCGGTACAGGCAGCCCTGCTGGTCCTGGATCGACGCGTCGAGATCCGTCGTCCCGATCGTGTCCGTTACCTGCTGGCCGATGGTCGACACCGTCGGGTTGCACGTGCGCGAATCGTTCGGGAGCTTCGGCATGATCACGTGGGTGACGTAGTTGCCGGCCACGAGCCCGGTCGGCGCTGCGTGACCGGTCCCGGCGGCGAAGCACGGCTCGTTGTCCGGGTCGGGCGCGTTCTCGTCGAACCCATTCGGGCAGTAGTCGGCGAACGCGTAGCCGCCGTCGAAGGCGCCGTCCTTGGTCTGCTGGCCGTTGATCGGCGTCTCCAGGCAGTTGGGGGCGATCGCCGGGTTGAGCTGGTCGGTGATGTCGTTGCCGAGGTAGTCCCGGATCGGCGCGCACGTCTGGCCGTCGGTCGACTCGCCGGGCTTCTGCCACTTATCGGTGCTGTACTCGTTGACGAGGTACTTCGGGTCCCACGGCGGGTCATCGGCGGTGCCGGCGACGCGGTCGGGACCGAGCTCGGCCGCGTCCTCGAGCCGGACGATCACGTCCGGCACGGCCGGCTCGTAGTTCTCGTGCGCAGCGAACTGCGCGTCGAACTCGTTGCGCGTGGTCGCGAAGTAGGTGATGCCGACGATCTGGCCCGGCTGGCCGGCCGGGTAGGTCTCCTTGCCCCAGTCGACCGTCGACTGGTGGCCCTCCGACACGAGCTGGTTGGTCAGCAGCCCGCCGCCGAGATCGGTGGGCAGGCAGTCGTCCGCGGGGCCGTTCGACGCGCTGCAGGACGGCAGCACGTCGGCGGTGATCTCGTCGTGGACGGACGGTCCGGGTAGGGCGGTGAAGCGGGCGAAGCCCTGCTCGCCGACGAACCACTTGCCGAGCGCGCCGCCCTCCGCCGTCGGGTACTCGTAGTGGCCGTCGCCGTCGGTGAACGTGTCCTCCTTGATCGAGCCGTCGTTCCAGCGCTGGTCGACGTCGGTGTTGCCGATCGGCGTGTCCGCGCCATCGTCGAACTGCCCGTTGCCGTTGCGGTCGAGGTAGACCGTGCCGTCAAGCCAGCCGAACCAGCGCGAAACGCCGACGTCGCCGAGGTAGACGTCCTCGTTGCTTCCCACCGTGACCGGCAGGAAGCGGATGATGTAGCTCAGCGGCTCGTCCCAGATCGACAGCAGGTAGTCGCCGGCGGCGATGCCGGGGATGTTGAAGTTGCCGTCGGAGTCTCCGCGGCCGACCCACACCGTCTGATCGGTGCCGGAGTCCGTGAGCGCGACGAAGGGCCGGTCGACGGGGTGGTTGTGGTCGTAGATCAGCGTGTCGAACGGCGGCCAGCCCTGCCAGTTGAACGCCTGTCCGGTGATCGAGCCGCCGCCCGCGTAGCCGGGGGAAAGCGCGGTCGGCACGCACACGAAGCCGAACCAGTAGCCGGTCCGCCGGTTCGGCGTCGCGAAGATGTTCTCGCCCGGCGCGCCGGTGCCGTCGCTGCCCTCCTCGACTCCGGCCAGCAGCGGGAACCCGCCGTCGATGGTGGTCGTCTGGACCCACTCGCTGTCGGGGTCGCCATTGCACGGACCGTCCGGCGGCGTGGCCGAGATGTTGTACGTCGCCGGCGACAGGTCGTTGATCTGCAAGAACCCGTCGTCCTGGGTCGTGCAGTTGCCCGGATTTCCCGTGACCGAGCCCGACGCGGCGGAGCACAGCGGCCGGTTGTGATAGTCGACGGAGACCTGCGAGTTCGTCTGCTCGGTCAGCGTCACGTGGAAGCCGCCCATCCCGAGCCCCGGCGTCTGCTCCTCGGCATCGGGCGCCGAGTTCGTCCACGCGTTGTCGTTGAAGACGAACACGCGCAGCTTGCCGGTCGGGAGCGGATGCGCGGCGCTGGCCTCGGACATGTCGATCCGCACGGTCCCCGCGTCGGCCGGCAGCGTGATGTGCTTCCCCCACAGCTTGTGGTCGGACGCGCGCACCGAGATGAGGTAGCGGCAGCCGTGGCCGTCCCTGGCGACGTTGGCGTGACCGGTGCAGTCGCTCGGCAGGTCGAGCGGCGCCGAGGCCTGGTCGCCCTCGGCGACGATCTGGCTGAAGCTCTGAGTCGGCGCCCGCATCGGGCGATCGGCCGCGTTCGCGGCGTCGCCGAGATGCGCGTTGTCCTCGTTGACGAGGTACGTGAACTTGCCCAGGACGGCACCGGAGCCCAAGTCGTGCGGAACGATCGTGATCTGCGCCGTCGGCGGATCGGCGGCGACGGCCGACCTCGCCAGCGAGCCGATTGCGAGCACGAGCGCAGCGCAGATCACTGCGCCGAGCAGCAGCAGCCAGGCGGCGCGAGGCGCTTGCCTTAGGGCGACGGTTCCGGCATGACGTGCAGCAGAACGACTCGCAGCGAACAACATCTGGCCGCTCCTTGAGAGCCAACGGTGCGAGGCAATTCATTGCCGACGCGCGCCGCGGATGCGAGCTTTCTGTTGACGGTGTAATTCGCCGTAACCCACCGTCTAACTGACTGTTATCTCGCTGACACCTGAGTGTCATGTATTGCGGCCACATGACAACAAATGACGGATCCGTAATGAACGCGGTGTCGACTCAGGCCTGCTGCATGTGGCGCATTGGCCCGAGGCCGAGCTCGCACCCGTCAGGTTGTGTCAGACCGGGGATGCGGAGGGTGACGATCGTCGCGTTCGACGCGCCGCTGCGGATCGCCACGGTGCCGGCGTGCGCCTCCACGACCGCCCTGGCGATGGCCAGCCCGAGCCCGGTCCCGCGACGCTGGTCGGGCCCGTACGGGGAGCTCCAGAAGCGATCGAAGACGTTTGTGATGAGGTGCGCGGGAATGCCGGACCCGGTGTCGGTGACGGCGATGACGGCGCAGTCGTGGTCGGCAAAGGCGCGCACGAAGATGGCGTCGTCGGATCCCGTTGCGTGGATCGCGTTCTCGAGGATCGCGTCGAGTGCCGCGTCGAGCCGGTGCCGATCGGCCTCAATCGTTCCCTCCGGCATCGCATCGACGTCCCAACGCCGCGGGGCCGCGCGGCTCCACCGTCTCACAGCTTCAACGACGAGGTCCTCGACCTCGACGGGGGAGCACTGAAGCCCCCCTCGCTGTTCGGCCATCGCGAGCAGCAAGAGGTCGTCCGCCACGCGCGCCAGCCGATCGAGCTCCTCGACGAGGTCGTCGAGGTCGCTCTCGCGGGCGGCCGACCCGTCCTCGTGCTTCACCAGTTCGGCGATGCCGCGCGCGACCGCGACCGGCGTCTTCAGCTGATGTGAGGCGTCACGGACGAACTGGCGCTCGCGCTCCACAGCCCGGCCCACCTGCTCGAGCGCGGCCTGGCGTCGGCGGGCGTGCCACACCATCGCCAGGAACATCGCCGCCATCAGCGGGATCTCGGTCAGCTCGTCCGGCCCCTGCGGACCGTTGAGGACAAGCCAGCCGTACGTGGCAGCACTCAGCGCGCAGATGATGATCAGCACGCCGAGCGTGACGTCCATCCGCCAGACGCGGAAGCCGTAAACCAGCGTGAGGCTCACCCAGACGAAGTGGAACGGCACGGTCTCCCATTCGTCGATGAGCACCAGAACCACGAAATTCGCCGCGGCGAACGCGGCCCAAAGCAGCTCCGGCCAGTACCTACGTGCCCACGAAGCAATAGCCAACATTGCGGATTGTCCTCACGCAGTGCCCGCCCATCTTGTGCCGGATACGGCCGACGCAGACGTCGACCACGTTGGTCCCGGGGTCGAACTCGTACCCCCAGACGTCCGCCAGTAGCTCGTTGCGAGAGCAGGCATCGCCCTCTCGCTCCATGAGGTATCGGAGGAGCCGGAACTCGCGCGTGCTGAGCTCGACCTGGCGCTCTCCGTCCTCGGCGACCCGCCGCTGGAGGTCAAGCGTCCACTGGCCGCTCTGCAGCGCGCGGCGCCGCTCCGATCGCGCCGTCTCGCGGACGCGCAGGCGGATGCGCGCGATGAGCTCCGCGAGCTGGAACGGCTTGGTGACGTAGTCGCATGCGCCGCGCTCGAGGCAGAGGACCTTCGAACCGACGTCGCCGGCGGCGGACAGCACCAGCACGCGCTGGTCGGGATCCAGCTCCGCCGCCGCCGAGAGCACCGAGAACCCGTCGATGTCGGGCAGCATCAGGTCGAGGATCACGAGGTCGAACGGGCTCGTGCGCAGCCGGTCGAGGCCCTCATGACCGCCGGCCGCAGTGACGACGTCGAAGCCAACGGTCGAGAGCGCGCGCGCGAGCAGTCGCGCCATCTTCCGTTCGTCCTCGATGACGAGGATCTTCGAGCGTCCTGCCGTCGCCAAATCCGTAGCGAGCACCACGCGCACGGCTCCTTGCTCAGTTACACCAACTGGTCCGATGCTAGTCAGCGAGATGACAGGAGTCAATCGCCGATGACGCTCGAATTACCGTGAGTCAAGGCTCAGATCTTGTGACGGCGCAGCAGCGTACGGCCGATCACCATCCGCTGGATCTCGCTCGTGCCCTCGCCGATCAGGAGCAGCGGCGCGTCGCGATACAGGCGCTCGATCTCGTACTCCTTGCTGTAGCCGTAGCCGCCGTGGATGCGAAACGAGTCCTCCACGACCTCCTTGCCGGCCTCGGAGGCGAACAGCTTCGCCATGCCGGCCTCGAGGTCCGAGCGCTCGCCGGCGTCCTTCATCCGCGCCGCCTTCAGCGTGAGCAGCCGCGCGGCCTCGACCTTGGTCGCCATGTCCGCGAGCTTGAACTGGATCGCCTGGTGCTGGGCGATCGGCTTGCCGAACGCCTTGCGCTCCTGCGAGTAGCGCAGCGCCAGCTCCAACGCCCGCTGCGCGATCCCGACACCGCGCGCGGCGACGTTCACGCGGCCGACCTCGAGCGCGTCCATCATCTGCGGGAAGCCCTTGTTCAGGCCGGCGTCCTCGCCGCCGAGAATCATCTCCGCCGGGCAGCGATAGCCGTCGAACACCAGCTCGGTCGACTCGACGCCCTTGTAGCCAAGCTTCTTGATCTGCGGCGGAACGGTCAGTCCCGGGTTCTCTGCGGCGCCCGGCTCCTTCTCGCACACGAAACACGTCATGCCCGACTGCGGCTTCTCCGCGTCCTTGTCCGTGCGCACGAGCACGAACACCACCGCCGAGCGCAGGCCATTGGTGACCCACATCTTCTGGCCGTTGATCTCCCAGTCCCCGTCATCCGTCTTGACGCCGGTGGTCTTGATCGCCGCCACGTCGGACCCCAGCTCCGGCTCGGACAGGCTGAACGCCGCCCGGATCTCGCCCGTGGCCATCTTCGGCAGCAGCCGCTGCTTCTGCTCGGCGGAGCCGAACTTCATCAACAGGTAGGACCCGATGAAGTGCGTGTTGACGACGCCGGAGATCGAGATCCATCCGCGCGAGAGCTCCTCCACGATCATCGCGTACGTCGTCAGATCCAGCCCCATCCCGCCGTACTCCTCGGGAATCGTGGTGCCGAACAGGCCGAGCTCCTTCATCTGCTCGACGATCGGCTCAGGGAACTCGTCCTCGTGGTCGTAGTGCTCGGCCTTGGGAAGGATCTGCTCGTCGACGAACTGCCGGACCATCTCGACGATCGCCCTCTGCTCGTCGGTCTTCTCGTAGAACGGGGTGGCTATGGCCATGGGCGCGAGGATACCCGCGCCCCGCGGGTCGCTCCGCCGGTCACCGCCGCCGCGACCCACGCGGCGCGATCCGTGATCTGCCGCCACGTGAAGCGCATGACGCGCCAGCCCGCGATCTGCAGGCGCACGTCGCGCTCACGGTCGTTCTCGAACGCGCTCGGCGAGCGGTGGTACGCGTATCCGTCGACCTCGACGATCAGCCTCCGGGCGCGCCAGACGAAGTCGACCTCGTAGCCCTCGATGCGGGCGTTCGTCTCGGGCCGCTCGATGCCGTGCTCGTCGCAGAGTGTGAGAAACCGCTCCTCGAGCTCGCTTCGGGTCGGGGCGGCGGTGTAGCTCGTCAACACCGCTTGTAGGGAGGCGGAGTTGGCCGATCTCAGCGCCTCGAAGTCCACGAGGCCGCGTTGGTCGGCGCGGTCGATCAGCGCTTCCAGAGGGCGGCCCTTCAGCGTCCGCGAGAGGTCGACGATCGTGCGGGCCACGCTTGTCACCGGCACTCCGCGGATCTCGCTGACGTCTTGCGTCGTCAGCGTCGTGCTGCGATGCAGCCTGATCCCCGCGCGGCGCTCGCGCCCCGCGGTCGTCGGCACGGTCACGTGGATGAGGCCACTCGCCAACCGGCGGAGCTCCCACGCGACTGCGGCACTCGCGTGACTGAGCACGGCGCCCGGGCCGCAGGCCAACACGGCGGCCATCCAGCGCCCCTCCAGAGTCAGCCGCCGATGCCCGACCGCGTACACGCCGTAGTACAGCCGGCGCAGACGCTCCGCGTGCACGCGGCGCTCGACCTGCCGAGCCGTCAGCCCTCGCGCCAACAACTGCGCGCGCGCCACGACGCCGTGTTGAACATCCGCCAGCGTCGCGATCACGAGGTCGGTGTCGGATATCCCACCCATATGGTGGTTTATCCGCCACGCAGCGAACTTCGCCCCCTCACTGCCGGTGCTCGCGTCCTAGGATGCCCCCGGTGAACTTCGCCACCGACGTGCTGGAGGCCGCGCCGGCGAACGAGCGCGCGCTCGTGGAGATCTCGCGCGAGGGCGGCCGGAGAGAGTGGCGGTTCGGTGAGGTCGCGCGCGAGACGAACCGGGTCGCGGCGCGGCTGCACGCCGAGGGCCTCGAGCGCGGAGATGTGGTGCTGACGCTGGTCGGCAACCGCTCGGAGTGGGTGCTGGCGATGGTCGCGTGTTTCCGCCTCGGGCTGGTGGCCCTGCCGTGCAACGAGCAGCTGCGCGCCAAGGACCTCGAGCTGCGCCTGCGGGTCGCGCAGCCGCGCCTCGTCGTCTGCGACGAGCGCAACGCCGAGGTGCTCGAGCACGCCGGCTGGACCGGGCCCACGGTGTCGGTCCCGTGGGGCGAGCTGCCGGATGCGCCGACGCCGCCGGCGGCCGACCTCAGCCCGGACGACCCGTGCCTCATCACGTTCACCTCCGGCACCGAGAGCGAGCCGAAGGCGGTCCTGCACGGACAGCGCTACCTCGCCGGCCAGATGCTCCAGGCGCGTCACTGGCTCGACGCGCGGGCGGGCGATCTCGTCTGGTGCACTGCAGCGTCGGGCTGGTCGAAATCGGCGCGGAACGCGTTCATCGCGCCGTGGCTGCGCGGCGCCGCCGCGCTCCTCCACGACGCGCGCTTTGACCCACAGGAGCGGCTCGAGCTGATCGACCGCGAGCGCGTCGACCTGCTCTGCATGGCCCCGACGGAGTACCGCGTGATCGCCAAGCGCACGACGATCCCGGGGCTGATCGACCTGCGCGGCGCCGTCGCCGCCGGCGAGCCGCTCAACCCGGAGGTGCTCGGCGCCTGGCGCGAGGCGACCAACATCTGGGTCCGCGACGGCTACGGCCAGACCGAGACGGGCCAGCTCACCGGCATGCCGCTCGGCATCCCCGCCAAGCCCGGCTCGATGGGGATCCCGCTGCCCGGCATGCGGCTCGACGTCGACGACGGCGAGCTCGTCGCCGACCCGCGGACGATCCCGACGTTCTTCCTGCGCTACCTCGGCGAGGACCCGGCACCGGACGGTCTGTGGCGCACTGGCGATCGCGTCACTCGCGACGACGAGGGTTTCCTGCACTTCGTCGGCCGCACCGACGACGTGATCATCTCCGCCGGGTACCGCATCGGCCCGTTCGAGGTGGAGTCGGCCCTCGTCGCCCACGACGCCGTGGCCGAGGCCGCGGTCGTGGCCGCGCCCGACGACGAGCGCGGCAGCGTCGTGCGCGCGGTGGTCGTCCTGCGTGAGGGCTTTGCCCCGTCCGACGACCTCGCACGCGACCTCCAAGAGCACGTGAAGGACGTGACGGCGCCGTACAAGTACCCCCGCGTCGTCGACTTCGCCGCCGAGCTGCCGAAAACCGCGAGCGGCAAAGTCCGCCGGGCAGCGCTGCGCGACGGTTGCTAAGCGTTCTTGAACGGGGATAGGCTCGCGGCGGTGCCGTGAAAGAGCTCGTCGGTAGCTACGAGGTCGTGCGAGTGCTGGCACGCGGCGGAATGGCCGTCGTGTATCTCGCCGTACAGCCGACGCTCGATCGCCAGGTCGCGCTCAAGCGACTGCAGCTCGAGACGACCGACCCGACGCTGGCGCAGCGCTTCGTGCGCGAGGCGAAGCTCGCCGCGGGGCTCGACCACCCGAACGTCGTCACGCTGTTCGACTTCTTCGAGCACGGCGGCGTCCCGTACATCGCCATGGAGTACGTCAGCGGCGGCTCGCTGCGGCGGCTCGTCGGCCACCTCTCCCTCCCCCAGGTGTTCGGCGTGCTCGAGGGCGTGCTCGCGGGCCTCAGCCACGCCGAGACGCGGGGGATCGCGCACCGCGACCTCAAACCCGAGAACGTGCTCCTCACCCGCGCGGGCGGCGTGAAGATCGCCGACTTCGGCATCGCGCGCGCGTACAACGCGTTGACGCCGTCGCTCACCCAGACGGACTCGGCGATCGGCACGCCGTCGTACATGGCGCCCGAGCAGGTGACCGGCGAGCCGCTCGGGCCCTACACCGATCTCTACGCCCTCGGCGTCATCGCCTACGAGCTGTTGTCGGGACATCCGCCGTTCAACACCGGCACGCCTCCGGTCGCTGTCCTGTACCGTCACGTCCACACCCCGCCACCGCCGCTCGCAGAGCTGGCGCCGGACACGCCGAAGCCGGTCTGCGAGTGGGCCGAGTGGCTGCTCGAGAAGGCGCCGGAAGAGCGTCCGGCGTCGGCCGCGGCGGCATCACAGGCGCTGGAGGAGATCGCCGTCGAGGCGCTTGGCCCGTACTGGCGCCGCAGCGCGGCGATCCGACCAGATGCCGTGCCCATACCGACGCTGGTGACCGCGGCCGTCTCGACCGCCACGCCCGAGACGCCGACGACCCGCGTCGTATCGCGCGGCCGCCGTCGCCGCGTGGCTGCCGCCGCCACGGCGGTCGTCGCGGCCGCCGGCGCCGGCGCCGTGTTCCTGATCGGCGACGATGCGCCGCCGGCGGCGCCGACGGACTCGGCGGTCAAGGCACGTGCGGTGGCCCCGGCGCTCCCGTACGACTTCGACGGCGACCACCACCGCGAGCTCGTCCTCGGCATGCCGGGCTCTGGGGCCACGCACTCGGGCGTCGTCGTCGTGCGCAGCGGCCGCGATCGCCATGTGATCGAACCCGCCGACGCCGGTATCAAGCCGCCGTACGACTCGGATGTGGAGTTCGGTCGGAACGTCGCGAGCGGTGACTTCAACCGCGACGGGCGGGCGGACCTCGCGATCAGCAGCTCGGGTCGCGACGCCGTGGCGGTGATGAGCGGGACGCCGCAGGGGCTGCGCGGCAGCCGAGCGAAGGTCGTCCGGCGCGGGAACGACTTCCGCTCCGACCCTGGCGAGGGCCGCTTCGGCAGCCGGATGGTGGCAGCGGACATGAACCACGACAAGTACGACGACCTCGTGCTCGGTGCACCGGACGCCGACCAGGGCCGCATCGGCTCGGGGATCATCCAGATCCTCTTCGGCGGCCCCGACGGCCTGTCCGGCGACAACGCCCAGGAGGTGCAGCGCCCAGAGGACGACCTGGTCGGGTTCGGGACCGGGCTGCGCACCGGCGACTTCGACAACGACGGCCGCGTCGATCTCGTCGAGGGTGCGCCGGACCAGCGTGACGGCAGCGTCCTCGGCCACGCGTCGTACTGCATGGGACACGCCGACGGACTGGGCACGTGTCACCTGCTCAAAGGGCCGTACAGCTCGGGCACGTCCGGCCTGGCAGTCGCGGACGTCAACGGCGACGGCCGGGACGACATCATCCAGGGCGACGCGATCGTCGAGCCGCAGGTGGTTGGCCTGGTCGCGGCCGGCGGCGAGGTGCGGATCTGGCTCGGCCGGCGCAGGCGCCCGGCGCGGACGCCCCAGATCATCGATCAGCGCGCGAAGGACGTGCCCGGCACTGACACGTTCAACGACGGCTTCGGCACCAGCGTCGGCGCGGCCAGGCTCGACGCCGATCGCTTCGCGGACATGGTCATCAGCGCGCCCGGTGAGAACGGCGTCGACGGCCGCGTGACCGTGCTCCGCGGCGGCCCGTCGGGATACCGGCCGGCCGCGGCCGCGGCGTTCGAGTTCGGTGCCGGGCTGCCCGGGCCGAAGGGTGCGGGCTGGGCGGCCGGTTGGGCGCTCTCGGTGATGGACATCGCCGGCAACCGCCGCCCCGAGGTCATCGTGCTCGTGCACAGCGCGCCGCGACTGGAGGACGCCATCCTCGTCATCCAGCCCGGCAAGGGTGTGTTCGCACCGGACGAGACGCGCGTCTGGAAACCGTTCGCGGGCTTCGACGCCGTGGAGTCTCCGAACCTCCATCGCATCCGCATCGGCCGCGACGCAAGCTCATGACGATCAAGGCGCTGCCACCCGCGCTCCGCTTCGTCTCGCCGCGCGAGCTCGCCGAGCGGCTCGAGGCCGAGCGGCGCGGCACGCCGTTTCTGCTCTACCTCGATGAGGGCCGCCATCAGCACGTCGTCGAGCTGGCGGCGGGGACGGCGCTGAGCATCGGTCGCGAGCCGGACAGCGAAGTCCGCCTCGACTGGGACAGCGAGGTCTCGCGCACGCACGCGGTGCTCGAGCGCGTCGGCGGCGCCTGGACGCTCATCGACGACGGGCTGTCGCGCAACGGCTCGTTCGTCAACGGGCGGCGCGTGCACGGGCGCCGCCGGCTCGACGACGGCGACGCGATCGTGGTGGGGCGAACGCTCATCGTCTTCGTCGCGACCGAGGGCCAGGTCCGCACGACGGTGACCACGAAGTCGGGCGCGCCACCCGAGCTCTCGCCGGCGCAGCAGCGCGTGCTCGACGCGCTCTGCCGTCCGGCGATCGAAGGCCCGCTGGCGACGCCCGCCTCCAATCGCGAGATCGCTGCCGAGCTGTTCATCGGGGTCGAGACCGTGAAAAGCCACATGCACACGCTGTTCGACCTCTTCGACGTTCCCGACATGCCGCAGAACCGCAAGCGCGCCGAGCTCGTCCGGCTCGCGTTCGAGCGCGGCGCGATCTCACCCTGACCGCGCCGTCGCGGCGAGGCGCTGGACCGCCCGGAATGCCGGCTTCGGCTGCGCGCTCGGCCAGCGCACGATCCCCTCGCTGCAGAATGGGCTCGTGGCCGGGAACTCAGGGTTGTCGCGCAGTGTCACGAACACCGCGGCCGCCCCGTCGTCGACCTGCGCCCGCAGCGCGCTGCGCAACCAGCGTGCCTGGCCGCGCGGCCCGTCTTGATAACCGGGCTGCGTCTGCTGCTCGGGCCGCGACGGGTAGCCGATCTCGGTCACCCACAGCGGGCCGTCGAAGCCGGCGCGGCGGTAGATCGCCTGCGCCCGCCGGCGGGCCGCGCGCACGCCGCGGAGCGTCCCGCGCAGGTGGATGTTTGCGACGTCGACGCGGTCGATCAGCGGACGCTGCTTGTCGCGCAGCGCGGCCTTGATGTACGTGCCGTCCACGCGCGCGAAGCCGCCGATGACGATCGTCGCGTCCGGCCGGGCGGCCCGGATCCCCTCGGCCGCGAGCCCCGCCCAGCAGGCGTAGTCGGAGGGCGGCCCGACGAAGCCAAAGCCGATGTCGGGCTCGTTGCCAAGCTCCCAGAAGCGCACGTTCGAGGCGCGCCGCGCGAGCCGCGCGACCATGCGCCGCCACCGCGCCCGGTACCGCGGCGCCGGGGCGCAGCGGTCGAGGTGCTCGGTGGCGCCGCCAGGGCAGGCGGCGATGTACCACGGCGTCGTCGTGACGACGCCGAGCACGTCGACGCCGTAGGCGACGGCGAGCGCGTTGACGCGGTCGACGGCGGAGAAGTCCACGCCGCCCTGCGGGTAGACCTGCCCGACCGCGAAGTCCATCCGCAGGTAGCGCAGACCAGCGGCAGCGGTCGTCGCGAATGCGGCTTGCTGCTCGGCCGGCGGCGAGTTGAGGTAGATCATCGAGTGCGCGCCGAGCCGGTCGCCGTAGGTGCCCGGCGTCGCGGCGAAGGTTCCCGGGGCGGCGATGAGCCCGACGGCGAAGATGAGGGCGATGACACGGAGCACACCTCTGTTGTGCGCCAGATCGCCCGCGGTTCGCAGGCCCTACCGGGGTGAACGCGACCCCCGATGCGGTTGATCGCGTCCACCCCGTTGGGGGACTACCGGCGGAACTCGTCCGCGGCCGGCAGCACCCGGTCGCGATAGTCGAACAGCGCCTGGTTCTCCCAGCCGTTGCCCGACTGCGGGTCACGCGGGCTCCAGCCGTTCCCGTCGACCACCGTCCACGTCGCGTCCCACCAGAACGCGCCGAGGCCGCGCCCGTCGGGCACCGCGCGGACGATGGTCAGCAGGTCGCGCAGCCACGCGGCCTGACCCTCGGGCGTCGCCGCGTAGCCGGGGACGAGCTGGCTCTGGTCGAAGATGATGTTCTCCAGGCCGTCGTCGCTCGGCAGCGTGAACGGGTACGCGGTCTCGGCCACGATCACGTCCTGGCCGTAGTGCGTGGCGACGTCGTCGACGTTGCACTGCAGGTCGGCGAGCGTGCCGTGCCAGTAGCCGTAGACGCCGCCGAGGTCCTCGGACTTGGCGAGGCTGGAGACGTCGGCGCCGAGCACCGACAGCCGGTGGTGTCCGAGCGAGACCTTCAGCGCGGCGAACGATGTCGTGCCGCCGCGGTTGCGGAGCGTGACCGTGCAGGCCCGGCGATCCGCACGCGCGGCAACGGTGATGCGCAGCGGCGCGCTGTCGAGCGCCGGCACCGCGGTGCGGTGATCGCGGCCGCCGCAGTCGAGCCCGATCGAGCTCTGCGCGTCGAGCGTGCGCTGCACCTGCGCCTCGAGCGTGTACCAGCGGTGATCGCCGACGCTCACGCGCTGCGTCCTGACCGCGTTGCCGCTGAGCGTGACGTCATGGAGCGCCCACGCGGGTGCCGTCAGAGCGCACGAAACCAGGGCCGCCGCGAGGGCGGCCAGGCCCAACCTCAACATGTCGGATCCCTTCTGTCAGGCCGATTCGCGCCGGATCAGCTCGGTGGGAACGAGCTCCGACTCGACCGGCTCCTTCGCGATGTGCTTGACCACCATGTCCACCATCGTCACCGCCACCAGCTCGAGCGGCTGACGGATGGTCGTGAGTGGCGGCGTGGTCGCCAGGGCGATCTGCGAGTCGTCGAAACCGCCGACCGCGATGTCGCCCGGAACCGCCCGCCCGGCCCGCCGCAGGCTGGCGAGCGCGCCCGCCGCCAGCAGGTCCGACGCCACGAAGACGGCGTCGATGTCCGGCGCGCGCCCGAGCAGGCGCTCCATCGCCTCCTCCCCCGCCTCCTGCGTGTACTGGCGCGCCGGCACGATCCGCGCCTCGGGCGCCTCGGCTCCGAGCACGTCCCGGTAGCCCGCGAGCCGATCGCGGCCGCCCGGCGTGTCGAGCGGGCCGGTGATCGTCGCGATCCGCTCGCGTCCCGAGTCGCGCAGGTAGCGGACCATCTGGCGCGCGCCCTCGCGGTCGTCGGCGGCGACGTAGGGGATCTTGTCCTCGCGGTCGAGCGGCTTGCCGCACGCCACGACCGGCACGCCCGCGGCCTTGAGCTCGTCGAAGATCGTGTCGCCGGCGTGGGTGGAGACGAGCAGCGCGCCGTCCACATGCCCCGCGCGTGCGAACCGCGCCACGCGGTCGCGCTCGTCGGCGTTGCCGGCGATCATCAGCACCATGCTGAGGTCGGAGTCGGCGAGGCGCTGCGACGCCGACCGCAGCAGCACGCTGAAGTTCGGATCCTCGAACAGTCGCTCCTGGGGCTCGGAGAGCACGACCGCGACCGCGTTCGACCGCCGCGTCACCAGCGCCCGCGCGCTCGTGTTGACGACATATCCAGTCTCGGTCATCGCGAGCTCGACCGCGCGCTGCGCGGCGGGGCTGACGTAGTGGCCGCCGTTGAGCACGCGCGAGACCGTGCCGCGCGAGACCCCGGCGACGCGTGCCACGTCGTCGATCGTCGGTCCGCGCCGGGTGGCCCGCCGGGCCGCGCCGCGCGACTTGGGATGCGGGGCGCCGAGTTCGGTCATCCCTTGATCGCTCCGCTGATCAGGTCGATCCGCCAGAACCGCTGGAGCGAGAGGAACAGGGCGATCAGGGGGATGATCGAGATGAGGACACCCGCGATCACCTGCGAGTGCAGCGCCGGCTGCTGTGCACCTTGGTTGATCATCGTGTACAGCCCGGTCGTGAGCGGGAACGTGTCCCCGTCCGAGAGCATGATGAACGGCAGCAGGAAGTTGTTCCACGTCGCCACGAACTGCAGGAGGAACACGGTGACGAGCGCCGGCGCCATCATCGGCAGCGCCAGCGAGCGGAACAGCCGGAGCTCTCCGGCACCGTCCATCCTCCCCGCCTCGAGCGTGTCGGTGGGCACCGAAGCGGCCGCATAGATGCGACACAGGTAGATCCCGAACGGGCTGATGATCGTCGGCAGCAGCACCGACCAATAGGTGCCGGCGAGCGCGGACACGACCGCCGACAGCGCCGAGCCCACGCCCGCGTAGATCAGGCTGTTGAGCGCCCACCGCCAGAAGCGGCCGTCGTCGTAGGTCGACAGGTCGGCTGCTGCGAGAGCCCGGCGAACCAGCCCGGGTCGTTGGCGGAGAACGTCGTCAGGAAGCGCTTGGAGTCGGCCTGGTGCACCTTGCGAGCGGCGGCGGCGAACTCGTCCCACGTCGTCGGCACGTCGATGCCGTACTTCGTGAACAGGTCCTTGCGATACAGGAGCATCATCGGCGCGACGTCCTGCGGCACGCCGTAGACCTTGTCCCCGAACGTGACGAGGTTCCACGTGTCGTCGGTGAACTCGCCCTTGATCGGCTCGACGTCCTTGGTGATGTCGGCGACGGCGTCGCTCATCAGCAGCGACGGCAGCGCCTGATACTCGGCCTGCGTGAGATCGGGCGGGTTGCCGGCCTTGTTGGCGGCGATCAGCTTGGTGACGAGCGCGTCGCCCTGCGCCGGGGTGCTCACCTTGACGTGGATGTCGGGGTGTGCGTCGTTCCACATCACGACGACCTTCTTGATGTTGGGCGCCCACGTCCAGAACGTGAGCGTCACCGGCTCGCCGCTCGTCGCGCTCTTCTGCGAGGAGGGCGCATTGTCGTCGCTGGAGCTGCCTCCGCAGCCGGCCAGCAGCGCAAGTGAGAGCAGCAGAGCAGCTGCTCGCGAGCCGTCGGACCCATCGCTGTCTCCTCCCCGGATGACTCGTCTGTGACCGCTCACAGACTAGGCAGACATCTGCGCGATTGTCAAATCAAAACCCGCTTGCCGCGAAGGCGGTCGGTCGATAGTGTGACCGCTCCCAGACGGGAGGGAACCGGAACCGTGACGCGATCAGCACCGTCGTTGCGCGCCGCCACCGGCGCACGCTGGCCAGGCCGGCTGAAGGCGCTCGCCTTCGGCGGCGACTACAACCCCGAGCAGTGGCCGGAGTCCGTCTGGCACGAGGACGTCGCGCTGATGCGTGAGGCCGGGGTCACGATGGTCACGGTCGGCGTGTTCTCGTGGTCGCGGCTCGAGCCCGCCGAGGGCGAGTTCGACTTCGACTGGCTCGATCGCGTGCTCGACCTGCTGCACGAAGGCGGCATCCTCGTCGACCTCGCGACGCCGACCGCCTCTCCCCCGCCGTGGTTCTCGCGTGCGTATCCCGACAGCCTGCCCGTGACGGTCGACGGGCAGACGCTCGGTATCGGCGCGCGCGAGTCGTACTGCCCGAGCTCGCCCGATTACCGCCGCGCGGCGGTGCGGATCGCCGGCGCGCTGGCGGCCCGCTACAGCGACCATCCCGCGCTCGCGCTCTGGCACATCCACAACGAGTACGGCTCCCATGTCGGTCCCTGCTACTGCGACGCCAGCGCGGCGGCCTTCCGCGCCTGGCTGCGCGAGCGCCACGGCACGCTGGACGCCTTGAACGCCGCCTGGGGCACGACGTTCTGGAGCCAGGGCTACGGCGACTGGGAGGAGATCACCGCGCCGCGGCGCGCGCCGATGCCGGTCAACCCTTCGCAGCAGCTCGACTTCATGCGCTTCTCGTCGTCGGCGTACCTCGACTGCTACCGGCTCGAGCGCGACGTGGTGCGCGAGCTGTCGCCCGACGTGCCGATCACGACCAACTTCATGACCACGAGCTGCCGCCACATCGACTACTGGGGTTGGGCGGACGAGGTCGACGTCGTCTCCACGAACCACTACCTGATCGCCGAGGACGCGGACAACCACGTCCAGCTGGCGATGACCGCCGACCTCTCTCGCGGGCTGTCGCGCGGTCGCCCGTGGCTGCTGCTCGAGCACTCGACCGGGGCGGTCAACTGGCAGCCGCGCAATCTGGCGAAGGCGCCGGGCGAGATGCGGCGGAACTCGCTGACGCACGTCGCGCGTGGGTCCGACGGCGCGATGTTCTTCCAGTGGCGCGCCTCCCGCTTCGGCGCGGAGAAGTTCCACTCGGCGATGCTCCCCCACGCCGGGACCGACAGCCGCATCTGGCGTGAGGTCGTCGCGCTGGGCAGCGATGTCAGCGCACTTGCCGAGTTGCAGGGCTCGACGCTCACCGCCGACGTGGCCATCGTCTGGGACTGGGAGGCGTGGTGGGCGCTCGAGCTCGAGTTCCGCCCCACGATCGACCTCGACTACCAGGAGCGGGTCCGCGCCTACTACGAGGCGTTCTGGAACGCCAACGTGACGATCGACTTCGTCGAGCCGGGGGCCGACCTGTCGCCGTACCGGCTCGTCGTGGTCCCGAGCCTCTACATGGTCCCCGAGCCGGTCGCCCGCAACCTCACCGAGTACGTCTCCGGCGGCGGGAGGCTGCTCGTCTCGTTCTTCTCCGGCATGGTCGACGAGAACGACGCGATCCCGCCCGGCCCGCACCCGGGCGCGCTGCGCGACCTGCTCGGCCTGGAGATCGAGGAGTTCCATCCGCTGGCGGCCGAAGACGCGGTGACGGTCGACAGCGGCCTGCGGGCCGACGTGTGGTCCGAGCACGTGATCCTGCGCGGCGCCGAGGCTGAGCGCCGCTTCACCGACGGCCCTGACGGCGGCGAGCCCGCGGTCACGCGCCACGACGTCGGCGCCGGGTCGGCCTGGTACGTCGCCACGCGACTCGACGCCGACGGTCTCCGCGCGGTGCTTGGGCCGGTGCTCGCAGCGGCGGAGATCGCGTCGCGGGCGGAGGGCGTCGAGGCCGTCGAGGCCGTCGAGCGTGTGCTCGACGACCGCCGGTACCTGTTCCTCATCAATCACGGCGACGCCGATGCTCCGGTGGCCGCGACGGGTCACGACCTGCTCACGGGCACCGATTACGACGGCATCGTGCCGGCGGGCGGGGTGCGAGTGCTGAGGCGTTAAACGGCGAAGGGCCCGCCTGGGGGAGGCGGGCCCTTCGTCAGGGGGTCGGCGGATAGCAGTGGGTCAGGCCGCGTCCGCCGTGTGCCGTGGGCTGCCGTTAGGGCAAACCCAGCGGAGGGGGGATGTGTTTCCGCGACTTCCTTATCGCTGAGACGCATGATGCGCCTCGGTGGTTGGCGAAACCTTGGCGAAGGCTTGGCATCGCCTTTGCTGGCGGTATTCGATGGCGGGTTAACCCCCCAAACGGCTGCCGGGGGCGCCGATACCCTGCTCGTCATGACCGTGACTTCGCTCGCTGCGGCGTCAATTGACCGTGACCGCGTAGCGGCGCTCACCGAGCGCCAGCGCGCGACCTTCCGTGAGCGGACCGCGGCCTCGGGCCGGATGTTCGAGCGCGCGGCCGAGGTCATGCCGGGCGGTGTTCCGTCGCAGTTCCAGGCCGGCGACCCGTGGCCGGTGTACGTGGCGCGCGGTGAGGGCGCCCGCGTGTGGGATGTCGACGGCAACGAGTACCTGGACTTCCACAACGGCTTCGGGGTCATGTGCGTCGGCCACGCCAATCCGGTCATCGCCGCCGCCGTGAAGGCGCAGATGGACCTCGGCACCCATTTCGCGGCCCCCACCGAGGGGTCGATCACCGTCGCCGCCGAGCTCAAGCGCCGCTGGGGCCTTCCCCATTGGCGCTTCACGAACTCCGGCACCGAGTCGACGATGGACGCGATCCACCTCGCGCGCGCCGCCAGCGGCGAGGACGTGATCATCAAGATCGAGGGCACCTACCACGGCCATCACGACGCCGTGATGGTCTCGGTCAAGCCGCCCGCCGACCTGATGGGCGACCGCGCGCACCCGGCCTCGGTCGCCTACGGCCTCGGCTATCCCGAAGCGATGGTGGAGCTCACGCGCGTCGTCCCGTTCAACGACGCGGATACGCTCGAGCGCCTGCTCGACGAGCTCGAGGGCAAGGTCGCCGGAGTGATCCTGGAGCCCGCGATGATGAACGTGAACATCGTGCCGCCCGTGGCTGGCTACCTCGAGCGCGTGCGCGAGCTGACGAGCGCCCACGGCGTCACGCTGATCTTCGACGAGGTCAAGACCGGCGCGGCGGTCGCCGCCGGCGGCGCGACCGAGCTGTACGGGGTCACGCCCGACGTCGTGTGCCTGGCGAAGGCGATCTGCGGCGGCCTGCCGGGCGGCGCGATCGGCGTCACCGAGGAGCTGGCCGCGCTGATGGCCGACGGACGCGTCCGCCAGCAGGGCACGTTCAACGGCAACCCGCTGGTGATGGCCGCCGCCGAGGCGACGCTCACCGAGGTCCTGACCGACGCCGCGTACACGAAGCTGCACGCCGCCAACAAGTCGCTGATGGCCGGCTGCGAGCGCGTGATCGCCGAGTACGGGCTTCCCGCCCACACGGTCGGCATGGGCTCCAAGGGCTGCGTCGTGTTCAGCGCCGAGCCGGTCCGCGAGTACCGCGACTACCTCACCAAGATCCACCACGACCTGTCCGACCTCGCGTGGCTGTACCACATGAACGCCGGGATCTTCATGACCCCGGGCCGCGACGAGGAGTGGACGCTGTCGGTGTCGCACACCGACGCGGACCTGGCGCGCTACGTCGAGGTGTTCGAGGCCTTCGCGCGCGACGTGACCGCCGCGTCGTAAGCCGGCGGCACGTGGCTGATCGCGTGCTCGGCCATCGCGGCGATCGTGAGGCTCGGGTTGACGCCGATGTTGGCCGGCACCGCCGAGCCGTCGCAGACGAGCAGGTTCTCGTAGCCGAACACGCGCTGGCGGGCATCGACCACGCCGGTTGAGACGTCGGCGCCGATCACGGCGCCGCCGAGCACGTGCGCCGTCGTCGCGACGTTGGCGACCGCGTCCATGAGCGCGGTCTGCGCGACGCCGCCGGTGCGCTTCGCCAGCCATGCCGCGAACTGGTTGGCGACCGGGATGAACGTGGGGATCGGGCGCTCGGGGTCGCGCTCGGTCTGCAGCCGCGCGCCACGCCGTGTCTTGTGCGCCTTGAACGCGATCGCGTTGTCGAGCGTCTGCATGACGAGCACGATGATCGTGCGCCGCGACCAGCCGCGCGGGTCGAGCAGCTTCAGGAACGTGACCGGGCGGCGGGCGGCGGCGCCGACGAGCTTGAGCGGCCGCGTCACGCGCGACCCGTCGCCGACCAGCACCGTGTAGAGCGCACTCATCGAATCGGCCGCGTCGCCGTAGACGACGGTCTCGATGTGCGTGTCGGGATCGGGATAGATCGACCCGGTGATCGAGACGCGCTTCTGGATGTCCGGCGCGCCGGGCGGCAGCGTGACCGCGAGGATCGCCTCCGAGTTCGTCCGCACGAGCTTGCCGATGCGGTCGGAGACCCCCGGCAGCGAGCCGTGCAGCCTGCACGCCGCGAGCAGCTTGTTGGTGCCGAGCGGACCGGCCGCGAAGACCACACCACGGGCCGTGAACGTCCGTCGCCGCCGCCTCAGCCACGCGCCGGGACGCTCGGTCGTGATCTCGTAGCCCTCCGAGCCGTCGGGCGCGCCGAGCGGGCGGACGTCGACCACCTGGCGCTCGGGGAACACCTCGGCCCCGGCCTGCTCGGCGAGGTACAGGTAGTTCTTGACGAGCGTGTTCTTGGCGCCGTGCGGGCAGCCGACCATGCAGCGCCCGCAGCGCAGGCACGCCGTGCGCTCCGGTCCGGCGCCGCCGAAGAACGGGTCGGGCAGCCGCTCGCCCGGACTGCCGTCGAGCAGGACGCCGACGCGCGTCTTGGCGTACGTGTCCTCGACGCCGATCTCGCGCGCGAACTCGCGCAGCAGGTCGTCGGCCGGGTCGTCCTGGTCGTAGGCGACGACGCCGAGCATCCGCTCCGCCTCGTCGTAGTGCGGCGCGAGCACGGTCTCCCAGTCGTTCAGCTCCGCCCACTGCGGGTCCTCGTAGAAGCGCCGCCGCGCTCGGTACAGCGTGTTCGCGTAGCCGAGCGAGCCGCCGCCGACGCCGGAGCCGCTGACGATCGCGACGTCCTTGAAGGTCGACATCCGGAAGATCCCGCGCATCCCCAGCCGTGGCGCCCAGAAGTACCGCCGCAGGTCCCAGGTCGACTTCGGGAAGTCGTCGTCGGAGAAGCGCTTGCCGCACTCGAGCACACCGACGCTGTAGCCCTTCTCGCGCAGCCGCAGCGCCGAGACGCTGCCGCCGAAGCCAGAGCCCACGACCGCCCAGTCGTAGTCCATCCGGGAACTGTACCGGCAAAGGTGACGCAGGCGTCAGGTTTCGCGGTGTTACCGCCCGCGCGCCGTGGGTACGAGGGGATCGCAGACCTTTGGGAGGAGGCTCCTTGTCAGTTGAGCGCACGCACCGGTTCTCGGAACCGACCACACGCCATGAGGCGAACCGCGGCTGGTACTGGCTGCTGCTGGTGCCGCTCGTCGGGACCTTGATCCCGACGATCTACAACTCGGCCGACCCGACGTTCATCGGCGTCCCGTTCTTCTACTGGTACCAGATGCTGTGGGTCCCGCTCAGCGTGGTCTGCACGCTCGTCGTGTACCGCAAGACGCGGGGTGAGCGCTGATGTCGGGCGGCGTCAATGGCGTCGAGCTCGCCATCTTCATCTTCTTCTTCGCGTTCGTCGCGATCATCGGATTCGTCGCGTCGCGCTGGCGTCGCGCTGACCTCAATCACCTCAACGAGTGGGGCCTGGGCGGCCGCAGCTTCGGCGGCTGGGTCACGTGGTTCCTCCTCGGCGGCGACCTCTACACCGCGTACACGTTCGTCGCCGTCCCGGCGCTGGTCTACGGGGCCGGCGCGCTCGGGTTCTTCGCGGTCCCGTACACGATCGTCGTGTATCCGCTGGTGTTCCTGGCCGCTCCGCGCCTGTGGTCGGTCGCGCATCGCCACGGCTACGTGACGCCGGCCGACTTCGTGCGCGGCCGCCACGGCTCGGCGACGCTCGCGCTCGGCATCGCGATCACCGGCATCGTCGCGACGATGCCCTACATCGCCCTTCAGCTCGTCGGCATCGAAGCGGTGCTGAAGGCGATGGGCGTCTCCGGGGAATGGCCGATCATCATCGCCTTTGCCGTCCTCGCCGCCTACACGTACCAGTCCGGCCTGCGCGCGCCGGCGCTGATCGCGTTCGTCAAGGACGCGCTGATCTACATCGTGGTGATCGTCGCCGTGATCTACATCCCGATCAAGCTCGGCGGCTTCGGCGACATCTTCGCGGCCGCCGACAAGAAATTCTCGGGCACGCCGGCACCCGCGGACGGCACGCTGCTTGCGAACACGCAGACGCTGGGCTACGCCACGCTGGCGTTCGGCTCGGCGCTCGCGCTGTTCCTGTATCCGCACGCGGTCACAGGCGTCCTCGCCTCACGCAGCCGCGACACGATCAAGCGCAACATGGCCGCGCTGCCCGCGTACTCGATCGTGCTCGGCCTGATCGCGCTGCTCGGCTACATGGCGATCGCGGCCGGCGTGACGCCCATCACCACCAACGGCAAGCCGGACCCCAACACGGTCGTCCCGCTGCTCTTCGACCAGATGTTCCCGAGCTGGTTCGCGGGCATCGCGTTCGCGGCGATCGGGATCGGGGCGCTCGTGCCGGCGGCGATCATGTCGATCGCGGCCGCGAACCTGTGGACGCGCAACGTCTACAAGGAGTACCTCAACAAGGACGCGACGCCCGCCCAGGAGGCGCGGATGAGCAAGCTCGCGTCGCTGGTCGTCAAGGCCGGCGCCGTGGTCGTGATCCTGGCGCTCGACCCGCAGTTCTCGATCGACCTGCAGTTGATCGGCGGCGTGATCATCCTGCAGACGCTGCCGCCGATCGTGATCGGTCTCTACAGCCGGTGGGCTCACGGCTGGGCACTGCTCGCCGGGTGGGCCGTGGGGCTCGCGGCCGGGCTCTACATGGTCTACGACACGCCGAACCCGACCTCCGGCAAGGCGCACTTCGGCGGCTCCTCGTACGCGCTGTCGAACTTCGGGTTCGACACGAAGGTGACGATCTACACCGGCTTCGTCGCGCTTGTCGTGAACCTGCTCGTGGTCGTCGTCGGCACGCTGCTGCTGCGCAAGTCGCCGTGGCAGCCACCCGACGAGACGGTCGCGGCGGACTACGAGGTCGAGGCGGGCGATCCGGGTGTGGAGCCGCTCGCCCCGACCGTGGCCGAGGAGGATGCGCTGGCGCGCCCCTGATCTACGGGTACTTCAAGTGATCGCGGTCGTGGACCGCCTTACGGGCGCTCTTGTGCGAGACCGTCTCGCAGTTCTTGCGCCTGACCTTCTTGTCCTGCGTCTTGCTCACGTAGAGGATGTCGTGCCTGCCGGGGCCGCAGTCGACGAAGCCGTGGCCGAACCAGACGCGGATCGTGTCCTGGCCGCCGCCGCCGTGGATGTTGTTGTAGCCGTGGCTGGCGTACACCCAGTCGTTGCCGGCGCCGGCGTAGACCGTGTCGTTCTGATGCGTCGTGTTGCCGGTGGCCTTGTGGTCACCCCAGATGACGTCGTGGCCGGCGCCGCCGTAGAGCCGGTCGTCGCCGTGGCCGCCGAGCAGCTCGTCGTTCTTGTCGCCGCCACCAGCCGCGCGGTCGAGATCGTTGGTGTTGATGTACAGCACACCGTTGCGGTGCGGCCAGTCGTCCTTCGGGGTAGCGAATGCCGCTGCCGCCGGGAGAGCGACGGCTGTGACGATTGCTACGAGAATTAATGTGGGCCGAAACATGGGCGTTGATCATCCCCGTCGTGACGAGAGCTGAAGCCGAGAACCGAGCGAGGGCGCTCAACGCTGAGCACCCCGAACGCGCACGACACCGCTGGCTGGCGCGTTCTTCCGACGAGGCCTGGGACGTCGTACGGCTGGGCATTCCTGGCGCAAACGCGCTCGGACCGCTGAAGACGACCACCGAGGCCCACCCGCAGCCCGCGCCGGCCGACGACCCGCGCACGCTGTTCGACAAGAACGTCGGCGGGCCCTGGGCCCCAGGGATCTAAGTACCGGCGGTACTAGCGAATCACGCGCGATTCGTAGCCGCCCTCGCGCAGCGCCGCGACGACGCTGTCGGCGTGCTCGTGCCCCCGGGTCTCGAGCACGAGCTCGATCGCGGTCTCGCGCACGTGCAGGTCGAGCCCCTCGCGCACGTGTGAGACGTCGACGATGTTGGCGCCGGTGGCGGCCACTTCGCCGAGCAGGCGGGCAAGGCCGCCGGGCCGGTCGGCGACGCGCGTGAGCAGGACGAGCCGGCGGCCCGACTCGCTCTCGTGCCGGCGCGCGACCGAGGCGAGCAGCCCGGCGTCGACGTTCCCGCCCGACAGCACGGCGACCGTCGTCCCGCTCTGGGCAGCGCTCACCTGCCCGCCGAGCAGTGCCGCCACGCCGACGGCGCCCGCACCTTCAACGACCAGCTTGCAGCGCTCCATGAGCACGACCATCGCCTCGGCGACGGCTTCCTCGTCGACGACCACGATGCCGTCGGCGTGCTCGGCGAGCAACGGCAGCGTGATGTTGCCCGGTCGCTTGACCGCGATGCCGTCAGCGATCGTCAGCACCGAGGTCGCCGCCACCGGCTCGCCGCGCTGCAGCGACTCCGGGTACGGCGCGCACGCCGCGACCTGCACCCCGATCACCTCGACGTCTGGGCGGGCGGCCTTGACCGCGATCGCGATGCCCGAGCACAGCCCTCCCCCACCCACCGGCACGATCACCTTGGCGAGATCCGGCACGTCCTCGATCAGCTCGAGGCCGAGCGAGCCCTGGCCGGAGATGATGTCCGGGTCGTCGAACGGGTGGACGAACGCAAGCCCGTCGTCGTGCGCCCGCGCGATCGCGACCTCGACGCATTCGTCGACCGAGTCGCCGCCGATGTGGACCTTGGCGCCCGAGCCGCGCGTCGCCTCGATCTTGGCGAGCGGCGCGTCGGTCGGCACGTAGACCTCGCACGGCACGCCGCGCGCCCGCGCGCCGGCCGCGAGCGCCTGAGCGTGGTTGCCGGCCGAGGCGCCGACGACGCCGGCGGTGCAGCCCTCGCCCAGCGCCGCGAGCTTGGCCGCGACGCCGCGGATCTTGAACGAGCCGGTGCGCTGCAGGTTCTCGGCCTTGAGCGCGACGACACCGCCTGCGCGCTCGGAGATCGTGCGCGACGACAGGATCGGCGTCCGCCGCGCGATCGTCTCCACGGCCGGCCGCGCGGCGGCGACGTCATCGGCCGTGACGGTGCCCATCAGTCGGGGACGGCGAGAATCGCGTCGATCTCGACGTCCGCCCCCAGCGGCAGCGCGGCCACGCCGATCGTGCTGCGCGCGGGCGGGTCGCCCTGGAAGTAGGTGCCGTACGCCTCGTTGACGTCCTTGAACGTGGAGATGTCGGTGACGTAGATGCCGCAGCGGACCGCGTCGGCGAGCTGGGCGCCCGCAGCGGCGGCGACGATGGCGAGGTTGTCGAGGCAGCGCCGCGTCTGGTCGCCGATCGACCCTTCGACGAGCGAGCCCGTGCTCGGATCGACCGGCGTCTGGCCGGACAGGAAGATCAGGCCGTTGGAGATCACGGCGTGCGAGTAGGGCCCCGCGGCCGCCGGAGCGCCCTCCGCATGAACGGTTTCGCGATGATGGGACATGGTTAGGCATCCTAAGGCGCTCGCGCGAGTGCGAGTAAGCCGCACTCGATCTCATGAACCGGCTCGCGAACGAGACATCCCCGTATCTCCTCCAGCACAAGGACAACCCTGTGGACTGGTACCCGTGGAGCGACGAAGCGCTGGGCCGCGCCCGCGAGGAGAACAAGCCGCTGCTGGTGTCGATCGGCTACAGCGCCTGCCACTGGTGCCACGTGATGGAGCGCGAGTCGTTCGAGGACGAGGCGACCGCGGCGGCGATGAACGAGTCGTTCGTGTGCATCAAGGTCGATCGCGAGGAGCGGCCCGACGTCGACGCGATCTACATGGACGCCGTGCAGGCGATGACAGGCCACGGCGGCTGGCCGCTGAACGCGTTCCTGACACCCGATGGCGTGCCCTTCTACGCCGGCACCTACTACCCGCCCGAGCCACGCCACGGCCTGCCGAGCTGGCGCAACGTGCTCGACGCGATCGCCAACGCGTGGGAGACGCAGCGCGAGGAGATCGTCGACAGCTCGCGCGGGATCATCACCCGCCTGCAGGCGACGGCCGCGCTCGAGGCGCCCGACGCCGAGCTCGCCCCCGCCGCGCTCGACGGCGCGGTCACCACGCTCAAACGCAGCTACGACGCCGAGTACGGCGGCTGGGGCGGCGCGCCCAAGTTCCCGTCCGGCTCGACGATCGAGTTCCTGCTGCGGACCTCCTCCCGACAGAAGGGAGACGCCCGATCGATCATGGCGGGAGGCGGTGCCCGCGAGCGGCAGATGGCGCTGCACACGCTGCGCCGGATGGCGGGCGGCGGCATCTACGACCAGATCGGCGGCGGGTTCGCGCGCTACTCGGTCGACGCGCGCTGGATCGTCCCGCACTTCGAGAAGATGCTCTACGACAACGCGCTGCTCGTGCGCGCGTACCTGCACGCGTTCCAGGTCAGCGGCGAGCCGCTTTTCGAACGGGTCTGCCGCGAGACGGTCGACTGGGCGCTGCGCGAGCTGCGGCAGCCCGAGGGCGGGTTCGCGAGCGCACTCGACGCCGACTCGGAGGGCGTCGAGGGCAAGTTCTACGTCTGGCGGCTCGACGAGGTCCGCGCCGCCCTCGACCCCGAGCTCGCCGACACCGCGATCGCGCACTTCGGCATGAGCGAGGAGGGCAACTTCGAGGGCGCGAACATCCCGGTCCGCACCACGCCGGATCCCGAGCGGATCGACGAGATCAAGGCCACGCTGCTCGCCGCCCGCGAGCAGCGTGTGCGGCCGGGACTCGACGACAAGCGCCTGACCGCCTGGAACGCGCTGATGATCTCGGCGCTGGCTGACGCCGGCGCCGCGCTCGGCGAGCCGCGCTATCGCGACGCCGCAGTCACCACCGCCGAGTTCATCCTGCGCGACCTGCGCCGCGACGGCCGGCTGCTGCGCACCTACAACCAGGGCCGCGCGCACCTGAACGCCTACCTCGAGGACCACGCGTTCCTGCTCGAAGCGCTGCTGACGCTGTACGAGGCGACGTTCGACCCGCGCTGGTTCGGCGAGGCGCGCGCGCTCGCCGACCAGATCCTCGACCGCTTCGCCGACCCCGAGCGCGGCGGCTTCTTCTCCACGGCCAACGACCACGAAGCGCTGATCGTCCGCCGTAAGGAGCTCGAGGACACGCCGATCCCGAGCGGCAGCTCGGCTGCTGCGTTCGGGCTGCTGCGGCTCGCGCGACTGACCGGCGAGGCTCGCTACGAGGACGCGGCGCTCGGCCACATCCGGCTGCTGCACACGTTCGCCTCCGAGCACCCGCCGGCGTTCGGACATCTGCTGCAGGCGATCGACTTCGTGCTCGCCGACGTGCAGGAGGTGGCCCTCGTCGGCGACGACCGCGCGCCGCTGGAGGCGGTCGTCCGCGAGACGTTCCGGCCGCACATCGTCCTGGCCGGCGGAGCCGCGAACGGCGTGCCGCTGCTGGCCGGCCGCGAGCCCGTCGACGGCCGTGCCGCCGCGTACGTGTGCCAGCACTTCGTGTGTCAGCGGCCGGTGACCGAGCCGGACGACCTGCGCGCGCTGCTCAACTACGAACCGTCGTAGGGAATCCCGGCGCCGGTGGGGCGTCCACCTCCGTGACGTGTCCCACTCTCCCCAGGAGGACCCATGCCACTGAGCATGCGGCGCAGTGCGACCCTTGGAGCGGTCGCGCTGACGACCTTGGGCCTGGCCGCCACGGCCGGTGCCTCGCTCCAGCAACTCCCGCCCGGAGCGCAGGTCAACGACGACCTCGCCGCCGGGATCGACCCGGCCCGTGACGCAGGTGCCTCAGATGTCGTCGGTGGCTCGCTCGCGGCCGGCGGCATCCGCGTTCCGTGGGCGGCGTTCGAGCAGCAGACCAGCGGCGAGCAGCAGATCTTCGTGCGCGCGTTCAAGAACGGCGCGTGGAAGACGCAGGGCCAGTCGCTGAACATCGAGCGTGATCAAGAGGCCGAGGCGCCGTCGATCGACTTCGCCGGTACAGGCCGCACCGTGCCGTGGACGGCGTGGTACGAGCCCAACTCTCATCTCGGCGACAAGACGAACATCTTCGCCAGCCGGTTCGCCGCGGCGCAGAACACGTGGATCCCCGAGGGGCAGGACCGTGCTCCCAACAACAAGGTCCCGTCGCTGAACATCCACACCAACCAGGAGGCCGAGAACCCGGCCCTCGCCGGCGGCGCGGCCACGGCCGGCAACGACCCCGTGCCGTGGGTCGCCTGGCAGGAGAAGGACGGTGGGGACCCCGACCACGCGATCGATCAGATCTTCGTCTCGCGCGGCATCAAGCAGACCGACTGCTCGGCCAACCTACCCGGCGGCGGCACCTCCGTCAGCGCGTTCTGCTGGCAGCAGGTCGGCAACGGGCGCCTGAAGGCCGACGCTCTCGAGCCTGGCGGCGACCCGACGCTCAACGTCGACCCGACGCGAAACGGCATCGAGCCCGACATCGCGTTCACCGGGCCGAACGACACTGTTCCGTGGGTCACCTGGTACGAGGTCGACGACAGCAAGATCACCGGCCTGCACAACAACGACATGGTGTTCGCCGCCAAGGCCGTCAACGACGGTGGTGGCAAGTTCCACTGGGTGGTCGTGGGCAACCGCCTGTCGGCGGCGCTCGACAACTCCGGCAACAACAAGTTCGGCGGAGCGGCCGAGAACGCGACCGCCGAGGGCGACGCGTCGCTCAACGCGAACCCGGACAAGGGCGCGGAGGATCCGCGCGTCGCGGCCGGCACGCTCGTCCCGGGCGGCGCCACCACGCCGTGGATCGCCTGGGCCGAGGAGCTCTCGAACGGCCACAAGGGGATCTTCGTGTCGCGCCTCGTCGGCGGCACGCACTTCGAGCTCGCCAACGGCGGTAAGCCGGTGTCGAACCCGAACATCGACGCCGAGGATCCGGACATCACGTTCTCCGGCAACACGCCGTACGTGACCTGGCACTCGAACGACAAGACCGTCGTCGGCCACTTCGCGGACCTGACGACCTTCAAGGTCGACAACGTCACGGCGGAGCAGACCGGCGGACGCTCGCCGATCTCGTCGTCGAACACGTCCGATCCGTTCACCGCCGACGGGCAGACGCCTCCGGCCGGCACGGTCGGCACGCCGTTCTTCCTCGACCTGACCAGCTCGGCGCCGCACAAGCTGCTGGCGCACGGCTACCAGGTCGACGCGGTGCGGACGCACGTGGCGAGCCACGTGAAGCCGACGACCGCGCGCCTGAACGGCTCGGTGGATCGCGGCGGCGCTCCGGTCAAGGTGCACTTCGAGTTCGGCCTCACCAAGGCCTACGGGAGCCGCACCGACGATCAGCAGCTCGCGCCCGGCAACGCTCCGATCGCGTTCTCGGCTCCGATCAGCGGGCTGCACCCGCGCACGCGGTACCACTACCGCTCGGTGGCGGTGACGGACTTCGGCGTGGTCTACGGGCCCGACGTCCAGTTCAAGACCAAGGGCCTGCCGTATCCGCACATCGTGCAGAAGCGGCTGTGGATGACGGCCTCCGGGAACGTCCTCGTGCGGCTGAGCTGCACGACGGGCCAGCGCTGCACCGGCACCGTCAAGCTCGTGGCGAAGCACCGCACGCTCGGGCACAAGCACTACTCGATCCGGGCCCACCACATCAAGCTGGTGAAGGTCCACCTCAAGCCGAAGGCACAGGAGCTCGTGCGCAACTCGCACAAGCTGCCCGTCAAGGTGACGACCGGCGGCACCCACCGCACGCTCGTCATGCGCTGGACGCGCTAGCGATCGCGGGAGGGCGGCTCCGGCCGCCCTCCCTGGTCTGGTTCCTGACCGTTTTTTGGCTTTACAGAGCGGAGCAAGGGGTAACCGAGGTTTCATGCGCATGGAAGTGCAACCCGGTGCCCTGACTGACGCCGGCACACGCCAGTCGGAAATAGCGGGCCAGCTCACTGAGCTTTCGGGCCGCCTCACCACCGCCGCGGACGCCGCGTCCGCCGCGGGCGATCCCGCCGTCGAGGAAGCCATGACCGGCGCCGTGCAGAGCTGGCAGGCCTCGCTCGCGATGGTCTCCCACTCCGTCGGGAGCATCGGCTCGAACCTCGGCAGCGCGTCGATCGCGTACCTGACCGTCGACGAATCCGCGATCCCAGCGGGCTGACCAAAGCCGAGTCGTTTGCCGGAATCACCGTCCCCGAGGGCGAGCCCGACAGCATCCGCCACGCGGCGCAGACGTTCCACGGCGTCGCCGGCGGGCTGCACGGCGCGAGCGGCGACCTGCGCAGCGTCCCCGGCCTGGTGGCCGACTGGCAGGGCCCCGCATCGGCCGCCTACGGCGGCACCGTGATCACCAACGGCGGCTGCGTCGACGACGCCGCCTCGGCCATGGGCACGTGCGCCCAGACGGCCACCACCTACGCCGACGAGCTCGACCAGGCGCAGAAGGACGCGCGGAAGGCGATCGCCGACGCGCGCGACGCGCAGGACCGCATCGACAAGGCGCAGGCCGACCTCGAGGCCGCGTACGGCGCCGAGACCGACGCGTCGAACCGCATGAGCTCGGCCGGCGCGCGGCTGTCAGCCGGCGTCCCGGACCCGAGCGCGTCCGGCGACTACGACAGCGCGAGCACCGACCTTCAGGCCGCCCAGAACGCGTCGGCCGACGCGCGCCGCCGGCTCGAGCAGGCGCAGAACGACCTCGACGACGCCAAGCGCCGCGGTCACAAGGCCGAGCAGGACGCCAAGGACGCCGCCCGCGCCGCGGCGAGCGGGTTCGACGGCGTCGCGGGCGACTCGCCGGCCGCCGCCGTCTTCGGCGGCTCGCCGACCGCGATCGAGAACCAGGTCCTTGCGCGCGTTCGCGCAGGCGACTACTCCGTGCTCGACGAGGTCGCGTTCAACTACCTGCCCAAGGACACGCAGCGCGCGATCGCCGCCGAGATCGCCAAGGAGTCCTACAAGGCCTCCTACGGCGAGGGCAGCCACTCGATGGAGGACATGGCCGGCGTCGTGCGCCACTTCCAGCACGACGACGAGTTCGCCACCGGCTTCTACAACCAGCTCGGTGGCGAAGGCGCGCGTGACCTCGCGACCAACATCATCTTCTTCCACGGCACCGGCCACGGGCTCAAGGACCCGTCGCTGGTGGCGCTCAAGGCCCCGTTCGCGACGCTGCTCCGGACCGCGACGCGCAGCAAGGACCCGCGCAGCGGGTTCACCGACGACTTCATCGGCGGCGGCTCGATCCGGGACCGCATCCCGGGCCACCTGCAGATGGTCGCGTTCCTGATGGCCGGGCAGGCGTCGAACTACAGCTCCAAGTTCCTCGCGCGGACGGGCGAGGAGGTCCTCGTCGAAACGCAGGACGCCGAGGACGCGCCCCCGTTCGTCGAGCTGTCCGACTACCAGGACTTCATGAAGTTCATCGCCGAGAACCCGGCAGCCGCGGGCGAGCTCCTCGCCGGCCACCACGGGCCCGAGAACTACCTGTCCAACGTCGGCCCGCTGCTGCGCTACGGCCCGCGCTACACCGATGACGGCTCGGCGCTCGGCGCGCTGATACAGGCCGGCACGCACGACCTGCGGGCCACCGACATCACGCTGGCCAACAACGCCGCCCACGCGGTCATCCAGGGCGCCCCGACGTACATGGACGGCCTCGGAGACGGCGCCAAGACGGCGCTGACGACGATCCTCGACGACCACATCGCCGATTTCGAGCACGTCGCGATGGAGCGTGCCGAGCCGGGGCCGCTCCCGGGTCCGGCGGACGGGATCCACGACCTGACGTACGAGCAGGGCCACGACTATCTGAAGGCGCTGGTCGGCGACGACGCGACGCGCGGCAACGCGACACAGATCGTCGGCGACCGCGTCGGCTACGACAGCTACCAGTCCGCCGCGCAGCACGACACGCTGTTCGCCAACCGTGCCGGCGCGCTGTCGGAGATGGGCGTGCTGGCGACCGCCGACGCCAACCTCGACGACGCGAAGATGTCCGACGCCATGAACGGCTTCGCCAAGTCGGCCGCGGGCAAGCTCGTCGGCCTGACGCCGCCCGGGAAGGTGCCGGGCTTCGACATCATCGCCGGCAAGGGCCTGGACGAGATCTTCTCCACCGACGCGGTCAAGCACGCGCTCGAGAACGAGGTGCCCGCGCAGATGGACGCGTTCGCCGGCGTCAAGCAGCTCTCGATCGCCTCCCAGGTCCAGCTCGGCATCCTGCCGCCCGAGGCGATGCACACGATCCATTCGGACGGCTCGCTGAACGTCAACTTCATTGACGGGCCGAACTACGACCACGACATCGTCCGGGTCGACACCAACGGCGACGGCACGCTCGACTCGAACCTGCAGTGGGATCTCAACCACGACGGCGAGATCTCCGCCGACGAGCGCCAGATCGACGAGCGGGAGCTGTACGACGCCGGGCTGGGGAACGCCGAGGCCGCGGGCGACGGCATGACCTCGCTGTACGACGTCCAGTACGAGGGCTCGCACCCGCCGGACATCGACGACCTCAACGTGCCGGCCGGGTACGACCAGGACAACCCGAGCACGTTCGAGAAGGTCTGGGACTGGCCGTTCGACGCTCCCGGCGAGGGCACGATCGCCCACGACGGGCACGTCGTCGCCCACCAAGAGGACCTGCACTGGAATCCGGCGGAGAAGACCTACGACGTTCGGATCGACTCAGGCGACACGCACACGACGTTGCACTACGCCCGGATCGACGACAAGTGGGTGCTTGCCGAGAAGGTCAACGGGGAATGGCAGAGCGTGGAATGACCAGGATCGTCCTCATCCTCGTCGGCGCCGCGCTCGTGCTCACGGGCATCGCCGGCTGCGGTGATGAGGACAACCCGGCGTTCTCCAAGGAGGTCAAGCAGCAGATGGACTCCACGAGCGCCGGCCGGCGGGCGAAGGTCGAGCGCCTCGTCAGCGAGGGCAAGCTGCCGCCGGTCGCGCTGCGGGTGCTGCACGCGGACGGGACGCTGAACGTCAACATCATCGACGGACCGAAGTACGACGGCGACGTCGTGCACACCGGCGCCGACGGGACCTCCGGCAAGAAGCTCGCCTGGGACCTCGACCAGGACGGCAAGATCTCCAAGGCCGAGCGCACGATCACCGAGCGCGAGCTCTACGACGCCACGCTCGGCGCTCGCTAGAGGATCGCCAAGTAGCGGTCGAGCTCCCAGGGAGTGACCTGGACTCGGTAGTCCTCCCACTCCTGGCGCTTGATCTCGATATAGCGGTTGAAGATGTGCTCGCCGAGCGTGCGCAGCACGAGCTCTGACTCGGCGGTGATCTCGATCGCCTCGCCCAGCGTCTCGGGCAACTGCTCGATGCCGAGCCGGCGCCGCTCGTCCGGGCTCAGGTGGTAGAGGTTCTTCTCCATCGGCTCGGGCAGCTCGTAGCCGCGCTCGACGCCCTCGAGCCCAGCCATCAACAGCGCCGCGAACGTCAGGTACGGGTTGCAGGCCGGATCGGGGCAGCGCAGCTCCATTCGCGTCGCCTGCTCCTTGCCGGGGTGGTAGAGCGGCACGCGCACGAGCGCTGACCGGTTGCGCCGGCTCCAGGCGACGTACACCGGGGCCTCGTAGCCGGGCACGAGCCGCTTGTACGAGTTCACCCACTGGGCGAAGATCGAGCAGATCTCGCGCGCGTGGCGGAGCTGGCCGGCGATGAACGCCTTGCCGGTCTCGGACAGGAAGTACTTGTCCTCGGCGTCGTAGAACGCGTTGCGGCCGTCCTTGAACAAGGACTGGTGCGTGTGCATCCCCGAGCCGTTCTCGCCGAACAGCGGCTTCGGCATGAAGGTCGCGTGCCAGCCGTAGTTCTGCGCGATCTCCTTGACCGTGATGCGGTACGTCATGCAGTCGTCGGCCATCTTGATCGCGTCGGCGTAGCGCATGTCGATCTCGTGCTGGCTCGGGCCGACCTCGTGGTGGGAGTACTCGACGTCGATCCCGAGCTTCTCGAGCGCCAGGACCGTGTCGCGGCGGACGTCGGATCCGGCATCGAGCGTCGTGAGGTCGAAGTAGCCGCCGAGGTCGAGCACCTCGGTGCCACGCGCGTCGCGGAAGAGGAAGTACTCGAGCTCGGGGCCGACGAAGAAATCATCGAACCCCATCTCGTTCGCCCGCTGCACCGCGCGGCGCAGCACGTGGCGCGGGTCACCCTCGTAGGGCTCGCGCTCGGGCGTGAGCACGTCGGCGAACATGCGGGCCACGCCGCCCCCGTCCTCCTCCGGCCGCCACGGCAGCACGTTGAAGGTCGTCGGGTCGGGCATCGCGATCATGTCCGACTCCTCGATCGCGTTGAAGCCGGTGATCGACGAGCCGTCGAAGCCCATCCCGCCCTCGAAGGCGTCGTCGAGCTCCGAGGCGTTGATCGAGAACGACTTCAGCTGGCCGAGGATGTCCGTGAACCAGAGCCGGATGAACCGGATCCCGCGCTCCTCGACGAGCGCCTTGACGTCATCGGCCGACTGCGGCCTGTCTCCCTCGGGCGGCATCGGGCGGGAGACTAGCCAAGTGGTGGCCGCGACGAGGTGGACCCACGGTCCGGGTCTAGTCCAACCAGCGGTCGGCCCAGCCCTTGAGCTCGGCCAGCGACGGCTCGAGGTCGCGCCCGCGGTCGGTCAGCGCGTACTCGACGCGCACCGGGCTCGTCGCGGCGACGTGCCGGTCGACGATCCCGCAGCGCTCGAGCTCCTTCATCCGCTCCGACAGCAGCCGGTCCGACAGGTCCGGCACCGCGTGAGCGATCTCCGAGAACCGCAGCGGCCCGGGCGCCTGGATCAGCACGTACAGAATCGCCCCGGTCCAGCGCTTTCCCACCAGCTCCACCGCCTGGTGGAAATGGGGGCAGCAATGCGGTCGGGCCTCCGGACGGTCGAGCGTCGCGACCGCAGCCTTGCGTTGGCTCCCCGGAGGGCCGGCCATGACCTATGCGGCGCGGAGCACCCGCGTCTCCTCGACGGAGCCGTCCACGGGAATCTCGCCGGCGACATTGACCATCGCCGTGAAGGATTCCAGGCCGAGCACCGCAATGGCTTCAAGTAGCTGCTCGTCGCTCCAGCCGGCCTCACGTGCCTCCTCGTGCAGGTGGTGAGGAACGGCGCCGCGCTGCGTCAGTAGCGCCTGCAGATAGCGCAGCAGCGCGGCCTCGGAGGGGTCGGTCGAGTCCCACTCGCGGGCGCGTCCGACTTCGTCGATCCCGACGCCGGCCTGGCGCGCCGTGCGCGAGTGGACCGTGACGCCGGGCACCGAGTGATAGTGCTCGGCGACAGCGAGCGCGATCCGCTCCAGCGTCGGACGCCTGAGTCTGCCGTGCGTGAGCTCGCCGCGGAAGCGCGTGTAGCCGCGCAGAGCCGCCGGCGATCCGGCGAGCACGCCGAGGAAGTTCGGCAACTGGCCGGCGGACGAGCTGGCGCCCTTGAGGACGGGGAGCGACCCCTCGGGTGCGGTCAGTTCGTCGTGAATTTGAAAGCGGCTGATCTGGGTCTTGGGCATCGCGACCTGCCAGTGGGGATCCGGGGAGGCGGAGGGCCAACCCGGCTCCGGAGTGACCCTCCTTACGCTATGTAAGTCTAGGCCCCCAAACAAGGGCCTACAACCGCGTATACGCAGCAGAAGGCGATCCGGGTCTCTTTTCCGGTTCGGATCACGCGAAGAGGCCGGACCGCGGTCCGCAGCCGGACGGACCACGAGGTTCGCGGCGATTGATTCCGGACCCTTGCGAGCGCGCAGGTCCCGGGGTAATCGCTTAGGCGTTCGCGGTGACGATGGCGATCAGGATCAGCAGCAGACCGAGCGCGAACGCCCACGCCGCGATCCGCTCCGGCCGCGGCCCGAGCCGCTCGTGCACGGTGCGCGGCGGGCGCTGGCGTGCACGCGCCGGCGGCCCGTAGAACTCCGCCGGGCGCCCGCCGATCTTCACGGTGCGCCGCCCCTCCTGGGTGCCGCGGACGATCTCGTCGGTGGGCGCGTCGAGCGGGGCGTCGTACGCATCGTCGAATCGCGCTTCGTCGACCGGCTCCTCGGCGAGGGGCTCCGGCTCGCGCTCGGCAAACGGCTCGTCGCCTGCCCACAGCTCGTCGTTGACGTCGCGAGCGCGGAGCGCCTCGTCGCGGCTGGCGAACTCCTCCTCGGCAGGCTCGAGAGACTCGAGCGGGAGTTCGTCATTACCGGTCTCGATCACGATCGTGCGGCGACCGTCGGCTGCGTCGCCACGCGGAATGTCCTCACGCGGGAGCTCACGGTGCGGGCGACGATCGAAGCGACGCCCCGGCATGCCGTCGAACAGCTCCTCCCCAACGCCCCAGTCGGCCACTTGTCGACGCCGCCGGCCGGATGGCCGCGGCTCTTCGTTGTCGTGGTCGTAGACGGCCCGCGCCCGGGCCTCGCGTTCAGGCATATCGTCCTCTTCGTGGCTTACGGGGTTAGCTGTCGGGCTCGCGCCGAAGAGCGGCGCTACGCCTTCCGGATCCCGGAGACGACTCGCCCCACCTGAGTGGGTCCCCCGCTTCCCGTCTGGATTCGGGAACTCAGCGGATACGGTTCCGACTGTAACACCCGCTCAGGTGACGGCAGCGAGGAGGCTTGCAGGACCCTCGGACGGACCCTGCAATCTGCGAGGAACGGATGCGCGCGTTGTGCGCGCGAGCTCCGGAGCCCTACTTGCCGGTCTGGCCGACGGCCTTCGCCACGTAGTTGGCGACGTCCTCGGCGTCCTGGCCGGTGTAGAGACCGGCTGCCATCTGGCCGTTGCCGTTGGCGCGGCCCTTCGCGATCGCGTCGAGCACGAGCGCCTTCGGCGGCCGCAGCTGATCGAGATTCGGGCCGATCTCGGCGATCGCGTTCGAGGCTTTGAGCGTGTGGCAGTTCACGCAGCGCATGCCGAACAGCTCGCGCCCGTGCAACTCCGAGGCCGTGAGGTTGGTCACATTCGCCTCGGGGATGTTGTCGTCGTTGGACACCGCCGCGATCACGGCCGCTGGCACGCCGACGCCCAGCAGGATCAGGGCGAGCGCGAACAGCACCGCCGCCGCGCGCCGCGCGCCGCGGCGCGTGGACATCAACCGCTCGCCGGCACCGCCTGCGCCGCCGCTCAGCGCAACGAACAGGAGCCCGAGCCCGAGCAACACCCACGTGAGCACGAAGATCAGAGTCGTCATGCGAGGCGGGAATCTACCCGGTCGGGCGGCTTGGAACGCCGCTGGTTCATCGCCGCCGCCCTGATGCGAAGCTCTGAACGGCAGGCGCGACCCCGCGGAAGTCGCTCGCTGCGGCCGCTGCGGCGCCGGCCGCGGCCGCGCGCCGCTCCGCCAGCGCGACGACATCCGCGGCGTCGTCCTCGGGCGCCACCAGCGGCTCCAGGTCGCGCACATAGACGTTGATCGCTCCCCCGGCCTGCGGCAGCCGCTCCAGCCGGCCATGGGCCATGATCAGCGGCTCCATCCGCACGATCAGCCGACGCCGCTCGTACACCGGCGGCGGGACGATCAGGTTGATGGTGCCGAACTCGTCCTCGAGCAGGATGAACACGATCCCCTTGGCGGTGCCCGGCCGCTGGCGCGCGACGACCAGGCCGCCGATGTGCACCGGGGTCCCGTGCGTGAGCCGCCCGAGGTCCGCGCATGACACGGTCCCGTCCGGCAGTGCGGGCCGCAGCAGCTTCAGCGGGTGCGGGCCGAGCGTGACGCCGGTGGTCGCGTAGTCGGCCACCATGCCCTCCCAGCGGTCGAGCGTGCGCAGCTCCGGCGCGGCGGGCACCTCGAGCGGCAGCGCCAGCTGGGTGCCCTCGCGCACGCGCTCGCCGGGCGCGGCGACGCCGAGCTGCCACAGCGCCGTCCGGCGCGAGCCGCCGAGCTCGTCACACGCGCCCGCCCACGCGAGCTTCTCCAGCGCCGGCCGGCCCGCCCCGGCGCGTGAGGCGAGATCGGCCAGCGAACGGAACGGCCCGTGCTCGTGCCGGGCGACGACCAGCGCCTCGACCTCCTCGCGCCGCACGCCGAGCACGTAGCCGAGACCGATCCGGACGCAGCCGATGGGTGGGGGCGCCGCGACCTCCGGTGAGGGCGCGGCGGCGGGCGGAGAGAACGCGACGGGAGCGACCCACGCGACGGTGCACTCGGCTTCGCTGGCGTTGACGTCGGGTGGGGCCATCTCGATGCCGCGGCGCTGGGCCTCGTGCGCGAGCGTGTCAGGCGCGTAGAAGCCCATTGGCTGCTCGTTGAGCAGCGCGCACAGGAACTCCGGGCCGTAGTGCACGCGCAGCCAGGTCGACTGGTAGGCGAGCAGGCCGAAGGCGGCCCCGTGGGCCTTCGGGAAGCCGAAGCCCGAGAAGCCGACGATCATCGTGTAGACGCGCTCGGCGGTCTCGGCGTCGACGCCGTGGGTGGCGGCCGCGCCGTCGAGGAAGCGCTGGTGGTAGGCGTCGATCGCCGCCGCCGAGCGCTTGCGGCTCATCGCCCTTCGCAGGCCCTCGGCCTCGCCGGGCGAGAAGCCGGCGAACGCCATCGCGACCTCGATCACCTGGTCCTGGAAGATGATCGTGCCGAGCGTGTCACGCAGCACCGGCTCCAGCGACGGATGGTCGTACGGCACGACGAAGTCGGGATCCACGCGCATCCGCTGGCGGCGCTCGATGTACGGGTTCACCGCCCCGCCGAGGATCGGCCCCGGGCGCACGATCGCGACCTGGATCGTGAGGTCGTCCAGGTTCTCGGGCCGCGTGCGATAGAGGGATTGCATCTGCGCGCGCGACTCGATCTGGAAGACCCCCATCGTGTCGGCCTCCTGGATCGCCGCGTAGGTCCCCTGGTCGTCGAACGGGATCCGCGACAGGTCGATCCGCCCGTTGCGCGTGCGCTCGATGTAGTCCACGCAGCGCTCGACCGCCGACAGCATCCCGAGGCCGAGCAGGTCGATCTTCAGGAAGCCCGCGTCGGCGCACGAGTCCTTGTCCCACTGGCACAGCTGGCGGCCCTCCATCGCCGCGGGGACGACCGGGCAGCAGTCGATCAGCGGGCGCGTCGAGACGATCATGCCGCCCGAGTGCTGGGAGAGGTGCCGTGGCAGCCCGTACGCCTCGTCGCACAGTCGCGCCAGCCAGCTCCAGCGGCCGGGCAGGGAGCTGTAGCGCGTCTCGTCGGCGATCCGCTGCGCGACGTCCGCCGGGTCGCGCCCGTTGACCATCGCCAGCCATTCCTCGGTCGACATCGCGAACGGCGCGCGGTTGTCGGGATCGTTGAGCGCCGGCTGCGGGCCGCCGGCCTCCAGCCCCAGCGCAGCCTCGACGTCGGCCGTCACGCCGCGCACCGCCCACGGCTCGGCCCCACGCGCGACCCGCTCGAGCTCACCCGGCGCGAGGCCGAGCACCTTGCCGAGCTCGCGGATCGCGCCGCGCGACCGGAACGTCGGGAACGCGGCCACCAGCGCCGAGCGCTCGCGCCCGTAGCGCTCGTGCACGCGCGGGATCAGGACCTCGCGGATGTCGCGCGGGAAGTCGAGATCGATGTCCGGCAGCGCGGTCAGCTCCTCGTTGAGGAAGCGGCCGAGGAACAGCTCGTTGGTCACCGGGTCGATGTGCGAGAGGCCGGTGAGGTAACAGACGATCGAGGACACCGACGACCCGCGCCCGCGACCGGGTGGCAGCAGCGCGCGCACCGATGACGGGCCGCGCACCTGCACCGCCACCTCGCGCGCGAGCTCGAGCAGGTCGCGGTGGAGCAGGAAGAAGCCGGCCAGGCCGAGCTGGTCGATCACCCGCAGCTCCTGCTCGAGCCGGGCGTGCGCCGCCGCCACGTACGGACTCCCCGCCGGGTAGCGCTCCCCCAGCCGCGCCCAGCACAGCTCGGCGAGCTTGCCGAGCGCCTCCTCATCCTCCGAGCCCGGGTAGCGGTACCCGAGGTCCGACCGCAGGTCGAACTTCAAGCGCGCGGCGAGCCGCTCGGTCTCGGCCACCGCCTCGGGGTGCTCGGGGAAGCGCGCGGCCATCGCCTCGGGTGGGGCGAGCACGTGCGAGAAGTTGCCGCGGCGCAGCGGCTCCGAGGCGTCGAGCGTCGTGTGATTGCGCAGGGCGACGAACGCGTCCTGCAACGGGCCGCGCTCGCGCGCGTGCGCGTGGACGTTGCCGGTCGCCACCGTCGCCACCTTCAGGCGCGCCGCAAGATCGGCCAGCGCGCGATTGCGCGCGCGGTCGTCCCGCTGGAAGGGGCGCTGCAGCTCGACCCGTAATCGGTCCGGCCCGAAGACGGCGAGGAGCTCCCGCAGCCCTGGCTCGTCGTGCACCCCCCTGGTCGCGCACCCGCTCAGGCAGATGAGGCCGGCGGCGTACTCGGCGACCGAGGCGAGCGGGAGCTGTGGCGACACGTCCACCCGCCGCATGCGGGTGCCGACCAGCGACTGGTGGCGGCCGCGACCCTCCTGCCGGGCTGCCCGGTCCTCCGCGCTCTCGTCAACCGTTCCACGCGTGTGCGCGTGCGCCCGCGTAAGCAATTGGCAGAGGTTGCGCCACCCCTGCTCGGACTCCACCAGCAGCGTGATGTGCCGCCCGTCGGCGAGATCCACTTCGGTGCCGTGGATCGCCCGCACCCCGAGCGCCGAAGCCGCCTGCGCGAACTCCATCGAGCCCGAGACGCCGTTGTGATCGGTGAGCGCCATCGCCGAGTGGCCGTAGTCGGCCGCGGCGGCCGCCAGCTCATCTGGCAGCGACGCCCCGTCCAGATACGAGAAGGCCGAGTGGGCGTGGAGCTCGACGTACATTGCGAACACATGTTCGCATGATCGCCGGACGGAAACGCGCCGGTCCGGCGACCGCGGCGGGAGGTGGGTCCCTCACTACCCTCCCGCCGCGCAGGGCCGGTTCAGCTTGGTGGGCCGCGAGCGGTCGCGATTGCCGGGCGACCGGCCGCGGCGGTGCCGGTGAGTTCCGCCGCGGCCGGGTGGTGGTCGCCCGGGACGGCAATCTCCACTGGGGATGTCCTGGCTACGACGGGGAGGGTTGTCGCTTGCCGGACCGGGAGAACGCGGTCGGGAACCGTCCCGACCGCGGCCGTCTGCAGTGCGGGCCCAGGGGTCTTGACCCACACACGACTGACCGACGCGCGCGTCCGGGCTTGAGCGCCCGGTGCGAGCCCCGCCAACATGATGGCCGCAGCGGGGATCACCAGGGGTCGCACGGTGGTCATGCCCCAGAGTGTTAGGTGCGTTCCTGAGGAAAAGCTGGGAAAGCGTCCAGAGTTGTGTGAAGACGCCCTAGCCGGTGAGCGCCGACACGGCCTCCGTGAACGCCTCCGTGTGGCGGTCGACGTCCTCATCCGTCGTCTGCGGGCACATCAGCGCCATGTTGTGGAAGGGCGTGATGAGGATCCCGCGGTTGGCGAGGAAGGCGTGCAGGAAGTCGTCGAGCTCGGTGTCCGCCGCGGCCGCCGACTCGGAGCCGGTACGCGGCGGCGGATCGGCGTAGCGATATTCGGCGCGGGCACCCAGCTGGGAGACCGTCCACTTCAGCCCGGCCTGCTCGAGCGCTCCGTTGACGCCGTCGGCGAAGCGGGTCGCGCGATCGATCATCCCCTCGAACGCGTCGTCGGTGAGCACGAACTCGAGCGTCGCCCGCGCGGCGGCGAGCGACAGCGCGTTGCCCGCGAGCGTCCCGCCGACGCCGCCGACGTCCTCGATGTCGGCGTCCTTGTCGGCGTAGATCGCCTCGGACAGCGCGTCAGAGATGCCGTAGGCGCCGATCGGGATCCCGCCCGCGATCGACTTGCCGATCGTGACGATGTCGGGCTCGAGGCCCCAGGCGCGCGTCGCCCCGCCAGGCCCGGCCGAGAACGTGTGCGTCTCGTCGTCGATCAGCAGCGTCCCGGTCTCGCGCGTGATCCGCCGCACCTCCGCGAGATAGCCGTCGTCCGGGAGCACGATGCCGATATTCGTGAGCGCCGGCTCCATCAGCACGACCGCGACGTCCTCGTGGGCGAGCTCGCGCTCGAGCGCCTCGACGTCGTTGAACTCGACCACGCGCGTGGTCTCGGCGAGATCGACCGGTGCGCCGACGTTGCCCTCCCGCGCGACCACGCGACCGTTCTCGAGCACGGCGAACGACTCGTCGACGCTGCCGTGATAGCAGTAGGCGTAGACGAGGATCTTCGGGCGCTTGGTGACCTGGCGGGCGAGGCGGATCGCCCAGCGATTGGCGTCGGTCGCGGTGAGCGTGAACGACCACACCGGCGGCCCGAAGCGGCGCGCGAGGTCGGCGCCGACCCAGGCCGCGTCGAACGTCGGCATCATCGCCGTGATCCCGCCTTCGCCCTGCACACGCCGCACGATCGCCTCGACCGTCGGCTCCGGCGAGTGGCCGGCCATCGCACCGGTGTCGCCGAGCGCGAAGTCGACGTACTCGCGGTCGTCGATGTCGGTCACGCGCGCGCCGCGCGCGTTCTTGAGATAGAGCGGGAACCCGCCCGCGGCCATGTTCATCCAGGTCATGGGGACGCCGCCGAGCAGGTGCGGGTGGGCGTCGGCATAGGCGGCGGCCGAGCGCGGGTGGGCGGCGGCGTAGGCGGCGCGCTCGTCGGTGAGAAGGCGCTGCAGGCGGGAGCGATCGATGGGGGTCACGTGCGAGACCCTAAGCCCCGCTTCATCTCTGCGTGAACCAGCGACCGAGGACGAGGTCGCGAAATGCGACCAGGTTGCGCCCGTCGGCGGTCACCACCTCCCAGTAGCGGCGGCGCAGTGGCCGATCGGTCCACCAGCGGTCCTCGATCAGCCACGACTCGCGGATCGCTTCGACGGCGTGGCCGTCGATGTGTTGCGGGCGACCGTCGTCGGCGGTGTCGACGGTGACGGGCTTCGGCTCCGAGAGGCGCTTCACGGGTCCCAGGGCGTGAGCGCGAGACGGCGCTCGGGCACGCGTGAATCGGGATCGACCGCGAGGATGCGCAGGGCGGCGTCGGGCCCCGCGGCGGCGCGCGCCTGGCGGACTGCCTCGCGCAGCCGCCCCGCCCGGACGGCGGTGGCCTCTTGCAATAGTGAGCGCTGCTCACCGGTCGGCGGGCCGAAGCCCTCGGCGCGGAGGCGCAGGACGTCCGCGGGAGCCGGGAGCTCCTGGAGCTTCGGTACCAGGACGAGCCGCATGCGCCGCGGGTCGGTGATCGCTTCGCGGAACGTGACGCGCGTCCGCCACGTCCCTCCCTCCACGAGCTTGGCCGCCAGGACGGCGGATCGGATCGCCCGGCCGCGGCGCTCGCGGCGGGCGAGCAGCCGGTCGATCAACAGGCCGAGCGCGCGCTCGAGCTGCTCCCCGGACGCCGACTCCGGCAGCTCCAGCCGCTCCTCGAGAGTCTCGGAGGGGCGGCGGGGCCTGAGCGGCGAGTCGTGGCCCTTGGCGAGCTCTCTGGCGAGCGGGCCGGCGGCGCCGAACCGATCGGCCAGCGCGGGCTTGGGCAGCTTGGCGAGCTCGCCGAGCGTGCGGACGCCGAACCGCTCCAGCGTCTCCGGCAGCGCGGCGGTCTGGGGCCGGGTTCTCAGCAGGTCGACGGACAGCGGCGCCAGGTAGGCGGCGAGCAATCCCGGGCTCGAGGGCGCGAGCTCGGCGCGGCGGGCACGGGCCTGAGACGCCGCCGCGAGGGCGGCGAAGCGCGACGGCGCCGCTCCCACACGCACCGAGGTGTTGAGCGCCTGCCGCGCCTTTGCGATCACCCCTTCGGTCGAGCCGCCGTAGAGGTTGCGCAGCCCGCGGGAGTCGAACCACGCGAGCCCGGGACGGCCCGACTCGACCGCCGCGCCGATCCCCTCGAGCGCCGCCAGCAGGCGATCCCACTGGTCGGCTACCCCCGCTGGGTCGGGTGCTACGAGCCTGAGGGTGGGGCAGCGCGAGAGCGCCTCCCCCAGCCTGAGACCGTGCTTGAGCCCGTGCGCCTCGGCCTGCGCGGAGACCTCGCCGATGAGCTGCTCGCGGCCCGGCTCGGGCGCAAGCGCGACCGGTCCGGTGGCCAGCGCCTCGCGGCCGCCGGCGGCGACCACGAGCTCGAACCGCGGGATCAAGATGCAGACGATCAAAGCGAACACATGTTCGCACTTGGGTTCGACCGTCGCAAGCGCCTACGGTCAGATCTCCGAAAATTCCACGCATGGCGTGACGAGACGGGGGTAGTCGGCCTCTCGATAGAAAAGGTCCCCGTTTCCAGGGACCTTTCCCGTAGCAGACCTGTAAGCCGGATTCTGTCTTGAGCAGCCATCCATCTGAGCGGCCTACCTGGACCTCGGCGGGCAACCTGCAAACGGTCCTGCTTGGCCTTGCACCCGGTGGGGTTTGCCTGGCCGCCGCGTCACCGCAGCGCCGGTGCGCTCTTACCGCACCATTTCAACCTTGCCGGCCCGCTTGTGGCGGGCTTAGGCGGTGTGTTTTCTGTGGCACTGTCCCGCGGGTTTCCCCGGGTCGGCGTTACCGACCACCGTGCCCTGTGGTGTCCGGACTTTCCTCGAAGGCGCTCACACCTCCGCGAGCTGCTCGGTCTGCGGACTGGAACGGTATCGCGCGTAAAGGTATTGTGATCAGACCAAGCGGTTCGTCCGCATGGCGCGAAACACTGAACTCATGTACGACGTGATCTACATCGATGCGCACGGTTCGGAGACGCCCGTTGCGCAGCACGTTGACGATCGGGAGGAAGCGACCGACGTCGCTCGGCAGGCTGCTGCCGAGCGCGGTGCCGGCCGCATGATGCTCCCAGGGTCGACGAAGCTGCCCAACTGCGTCTGTGTCGTGCGCGTCGACGCGGAAGCCGCGTAGCTTCCCCGCCGCGCGTTACGCGCGAGCCGCCGCTTCTCGGGGAGCGGCGGACGGAGTCGTGATCGCGCCGTGAGATAGCGTCCCCGCCCATGCGCGTAGGAGTGATCGGTGGCGGGTTGATGGGCTCGGGCATCGCCGAGGTGTGCGCCCGGTCGGGCGTGGACGTGACCGTGGTCGAAGTTGATCCCGATCGCTGCGAGAAATCGCGCGAGTCGATCTCCCGCTCGTTGGACCGTGGCGTGCGCGGCGGCCACGTGTCCGAAGAGGACCGCACGGCGGCGCTGGAGCACCTCGCCTTCTCGACGTCCTTGGACGACGTCGCCGGCGCCGACGCCGCGATCGAGGCGATCATCGAGGACGAGGGGCTGAAGCGGGACATGTTCCGCCGACTCGACGAGCTGCTGCCCGACGCGCAGTTCCTCGCGTCGAACACGTCGTCGGTGCCGATCATGAAGCTCGGCGCCGAGACCTCGCAGCCGCACAAGGTGATCGGACTGCACTTCTTCAACCCGGTGCCGGTGTTGCCGCTGGTCGAGATCGTCCACTCGATCATGACCGCGGACGACACCGCTACACGCGCGCGCGAGTTCGCGGAAAAGACGCTGGGCAAGGAGTGCATCGACTCCCAGGACCGCGCCGGCTTCGTGGTCAACGCGCTACTGATCCCGTACCTGCTGTCGTCGATCCGGATGTATGAGTCCGGGTTTGCCTCGCGCGAGGACATCGACCGCGGGATGGTGTTGGGCTGTGCGCATCCGATGGGGCCGCTGCGGTTGTCGGACCTGATCGGGTTGGACACGTTGCTGGCGGTGAGCGAGTCGCTGTACGAGGAGTTCCGCGATCCGGCCTCGGTGGCTCCGGCCTTGCTGAACCGGATGGTCGAGGCGGGGCTGCTCGGGCGGAAGTCCGGGCGCGGGTTCTACGAGTACTCGCGCGCGTAGCGCTCCGGCCCCGTGCGGAGCTGAGGCACTAGTTGACGCGTCCGTAAGTACTGGTTGGAATCGGTGAAGGAGTCGGGACGGGCGCGTTGAACGTTGCTGGTGATGGCGCGCCCGGCCCGTCACCGGATTTTGCTTAGTGAGCAAGAGCGTGCGGAGATTGGTCGCGATCGCGCGGGCTGAGAAGCGTCCATGGCAGGAGGTCCAGCGCGCGCGGATCGTGCTCTACGCGGCCGAGGGTCTGCGCGATACCGAGATCGCGGCGAGGTTGGACACGACGGCGGGAATCGTGGGGAAGTGGCGAAGGCGCTTTTTCCGAGCGATCGGTTGGACGGTCTTGAAGGACAAGCCGCGCGCGGGTCGCCCGCGCCGTTTTTCCCCCGCAGCAGGTCGCCGAGGTCAAGGCGATCGCGTGCGAGCTGCCCGTGACGTGCGGCCTGCCGCTCGGCCGTTTCTCGCGCGCTGAGCTGCACCGGCTGGTGATCGAGCGCGGCGTGACCGACGCGTCGGCGACAACGATCTGGCGCTGGCTGCACGACGACGCGATCAAGCCGTGGCAGACGCGCTCGTGGATCTTCCCGCGCGACCCCGACTGCGCGGCCAAGGCCGGCCGCGCGCTCGACCTCTACGCCCGTGTCTTTGAGGGCAAGCGCCTGCGCCCCGACGAGTACGTCATCTGCGCCGATGAGAAGTCCCAGCTGCAGGCGCTCGGGCGCCGGCATGAGACGCTGCCGTCGGGCCGGGCCGTCCGGCGCTGGTCGAGTTCGAGTACCGCCGCGGTGGCACGCTGGCCTACCTCGCCGCCTGGGACGTCCACCACGCCAACCTCTTTGATCGCGTCGAGCCCAAGACCGGGATCGAGCCGTTCGGGCGACTCGTCGAGCAGGTCATGACCACCGAGCCCTACAAGTCGGCGCGGCGCGTGTTCTGGATCGTCGACAACGGCAGCTCGCACGCCGGCAAGACATCGATCCGACGCATGCAAGTCGCGCACTCCAATGCCCACCTGATCCACCTGCCGATCCACGCCTCCTGGCTCAACCAGGCCGAGCTGTTGTTCTCGATCGTCCAGCGCAAGGCGCTGACGCCCAACGATTTCGCATCGCTCGACCACCTCGCCGAGCGCCTGCTGCGCTTCGGCGAGCACTACCGCCAGATCGCGCGCCCCTTCAAGTGGACCTTCACCCGAGCCGACCTTGACCGCGTCCTCGCCAAGATCGCCGACCGCGAGCCCCACCTCCAACTCGCGGCCTAACGATCAGAACTTACGGACGCGTCTACTAGCTCAAGATCGACGAGTGCCGCGCAACGACCCGCCACTCGCCGTCGATGCGGCTCCACACGTCGGTGAGCCGGAACGCGTTCGACAGGCTCGTGTGGTGGTAGCTCGCGACCTGCGAGTAGCGCGAGTGGCAGATGGCGGTGTCGCCGAACACGTCGATGTCCATCGACTCGTACGCGAAGGACACGATCGTGTAGCCCTCGCGGGCCGCGCCCATCCACTGCTCGCGCGTCATCGGCTCGGGGTTCAGGTGGATCGCGGTGAAGCGGAAGCCATCCGCCACGAGCTCCTCGAGCCGCTCCATGTCGCGGTGCTGGACGCCGGCCATCCAGTCGTGCTGGAGCTCGGCGATGCGCTTGCGGTCGTCCTCGACGCTCATGTGCCGGGGCAGGCTATCGGCCCACGGCGGAGCGCCGCGACCTCAGGTCAGCGACGAGCCGCAGGACCCGCAGTGACCGCCGGCGGCTGACTCGCGCGGCAGGAGCTCGCCGCCGCAGACCGGGCAGCCGGCGGGTAGCTCGGCGCCCAGGACCTCCCAGGCGCGGCAGACGACATCCTCCAGCGTCGGCCCGGAGTCGGGCCGCCGCAGGCGCCACGCCTCTTCGCTGTGTCGGATGACGGGACTTCGCGTGAGCAACGTACTCATGATTACGCCACCTTCCGTAGTACCCCGACCACACGCCCGAGGATCTGCACCTCGCGCGAGCGGATCGGCTCCATCGAGTCGTTCTCCGGCTGCAGTCGCACGTGGTCGGGCTCCTTGAAGAAGCGCTTGACCGTGGCGTCCTCGCCGAGCAGCGCCACCACGATGTCGCCGTCGGTGGCGGTGTCCTGCGGATGTACGACCACCAGGTCGCCGGCGAGGATGCCTGCATTGACCATCGAGTCACCGCGGACGGCCAGGACGTACTCGCCCTCGTCGCCGCCGACGCGTGGATCGACCTGCACGGTGTCCTCGATGTTCTCCTCGGCCAGGATCGGCTGACCGGCGGCGACGTTGCCGACGAGCGGCAACCCACCGGTTCCACCGACCACCGACTTCACGGCATCGGCGGCCCGGTCGAGCAGCTCGATCGCGCGCGGCTTCGTGGGATCGCGCCGCAGCAGCCCGATCTTCTCCAGGTTGGCGAGATGCGCGTGCACCGTGGACGGGGAGCCGAGGCCCACCGCCTTGCCGATGTCCCGCACCGTCGGCGGATAGCCGTATTTCGCCGAGTACTTCTTGATGAAGTCGAAGATCTCTTGCTGGCGCTTCGTCAGGTCCTTCCCGATGTCCATTACGGGCTCTGGCTCCTCGTGTCGTGGCTGGGAAGCGAACATCTGTTCGACACAGTAGCGGGGGGTCAGGACGGACGCAAACGGCAGAGACGTGCAGGGCTATACTCCGCCCGCACCCGCGCCGATGGCGGAATTGGTAGACGCGCCAGGTTGAGGGCCTGGTCCGGGATAACCGGGTGGAGGTTCGAGTCCTCTTCGGCGCATCGAGCGAAGGCCCCGCATGTCGGGGCTTTTGTCGTTCTTGGGCCCGATCGCCGGTCAGGGGCGAATTGCGCGTGACAACACCTCTGACAACTGGGGAACAGATCGCGTTCCCGGTTCCCCTTCGGTGAGGAGGCTGTCGTGAGCATCGACTTCGACGAGACCAGCAGCGACTGGTACGTCGTGCGGTGGCGCGAGGACGGTCGGCAGAAGAGCCGGCGGTTCGACGAGTCGCGAGGAAGCCGAGGCGTTTGATGAGGCTCGCGGCGGGCCGAAAGCGCGCCGGCGCCCGAGCCGACGCGGGCGCGTTCTCGGGGCGGCCGAGCGGCGACGGGATCTACGCGTACGAGACAAAGGCCGGGAACGCGCTACCGCTTCGTGTTCTGGCAGTCGGACGGCTCGCAGTCGAACCGCCGCGGCTTCACCAGCCGACGGGCGGCAGCGAGCGCTCGACGCCGACTCATCGAGTCGATCGAGCGCGGCGAGGTCAAGGTCGCGCGTGAGACCTTCGGGACGTTCTGGACGCGGTTCCTGGACGAGCGGCGCGCCTATCTGACGAAGGGGTCGATCGCCGACCTGGAGTCGCACGGGCGGAAGCGGCTGCTCCCAGCCTTCGGCGGGACGCCGATCGCCCGAGTCGACGAGGCGGCGGTGCGGCGGTGGATGGCCGAGATGGTCAAGTCCGTCGAAGCGGGCGAGGTGTCGCCGAAGACGATCAACAACGCGCGGACGTGCCTGTCGGTCGCTCTCAATGAGGCCTGCCGCCGCGGCCTCGTGCCGCGGAATCCGTGCGCGCACGTCCCCGCGCTGCCGGTCGAGCGGACGGAGCTCGACTACCTCCGGCTCGACGAGATCCCGCGGTACCTCGAAGCCTGCGCGCCGTACTACGTCCTGCTGGCCCGTTTCCTGATCGGCACGGGCGCGCGGATCTCCGAGGCGCTGGGCCTGCGGTTCGACGACGTCGAGCTCGAGCAGTGCGTCGTGCGGATCCATCGGCAGCGCGATCGCGACGGTGACGCGCTCAAGCCGACGAAGGGCAAGCGGTTCAGAGCCGTCCAGATCGGGCCGGCGCTCGCGGCAGCACTACGCGACGAGCGCGACCGTCGAGGCGCCGCGGCCGGCGACTGGCTGTTCCTCTGCCCCATCCCGGTCCGTGGCCAGTACTCGGGCCGCGAGGTTCCCGCACCGCCGAGCCGGAAGACCGTTCACGACTGGCACGAGGCGGCGCTCGTCGACGCCGGCCTGCGCGACATGCCGCTCCACGCACTACGCCACACGGCTGCGGCCGCGTGGCTGGCTACCGGCCACCCGCTGATCTTCGTGCAGCGCCAGCTCGGCCACCGCTCGATCACGACAACCGAGGAGCACTATGGCCACCTCGAGCTGTCGTTCATGCGAGAGGCCGTCGCGGAGACCGAAGCGCGTATCGCCGCGGGTCCGAGCGGCTGACCCGACTCAGGCGTCGGCCGCCGGCAGTAGACCGAGCTGCTCGCCGGCGGCCGACACCGCGCGCCGGGGATGAGCCGATCGCCGCCGCTGCGGTGCGCGTTGCCCGTCGGCAGACGACGGAGGGCCGCGTCGCTGCGACCGCTGGCACGAGACGGCTCGCGTCGAGCCAGGCCTCGACCTCGTCCGGGCGGAACCGAACCGGCCCGTCATCGCCGCCGAGTCGAACGCACGGGATGCGTCCGGACTTCGCGGCGTCGTAGAGCCACGACCGCGAGACGCCGAGCATCTTCACGACGTCACACGGCCTCAACAGCGTGACGTCTGTCCGGTACGTCTCGTCCATGGCTTCCAAGCCGCCCAACGCGGCCGCTTGGTCCATGCGATGCTCAGCTCATGCGCTGCGCGGGAGGCGCCGGACGTACGACTCGAGCGCGTGCGCCTGGTCCGTGATGACGCGAAGAGCCTGGAGTGCTTCGACCGTGGGCTCGCGTCGACGGCCAGCGCGGGCAACCTCCGCGCGCACGAGGTCACCGAGCCGGATGCTTGCCGGAGTCGGTCCACAGAGCTGCGCGGAACTCGGCCCAGGTTTCGTCGTCGACCGCTACGCGTGCGACGCGAGCGCCGGGCGCCGTCCACGCCGCGGTCTCCGGCGGCGGACTGACGCCTTCAGTCGGTTGTCGCGACTTCGCCGCGCGACGCTTGCGGCGGCGTGCCATACATGTAGCGTGCCTGTAAACGCAGCCTGATGCAAGTGCGTGCCCGGTGTCCGGCGTGCGGTCTGACTGCCGTTCCCGAGCGCCGAGTCAGGGCTTCGCTCGAGCGGCGCAGCAGAGCGAGCATTTCGAGATCGAACCGAACTCAGACAGGGAATGGTTCGATCCGATCATCGACACTGCCCTCGGACAACGTACGTCTGGCGATTTTCAGCGGCACTTGCTCGCCGGGCGAACCCGCGATAGGCCCTCCATCGGCTCGGCGAGCCCGCCACGAGAGCGGCCGCGCGGTGTTGAACCAGCGGACCTGCTGGGAGACCTAGTCGCGGGGCGATACCTCCGGGCTCGACGCGATGATTGGTTGGTGACCGCCGATGATCAGGTGCGCTGGGTGGAGCTACAGGCCGGTGAAGCCCTAACGGTCTATCGACTCGTGAGCACGGACGATCGGGACCACGCCGAGCTCCTGAACTGCTTCCGCTCCAACGCAGAGCGGGGGAAGCCGCCGCGGGGGCGCGAGAAGCGGCAACCGGCGGTACACGGAGGTCTGTCGGTCTTCAAGTCGAAAGCGCAAGCCGTGGACCGGCAACGGAGAATTGCGGCGAGACTCGCTCCCGGAGAGACGCCACGCATCGGCAGCTACGTCGCAACCGTCGCGTTTAAGGGGCCTGGTGTTCGCTACGAAGACCGAGACCAAGTGGACGGCCATATGACGATCTGGGCACCGGCCGAAAGGTGTGTGGCTAGTCTGGTCGACATCAGTTCCGTCGATCAGTAGCGTCGGCACCACCATGCGGTTTGCGATCAGCGACATAGAGGGCGACACGCTGGACACGTACGAGGACCAGCGAACGGCAGTCGAGGGCATCTTCGATCTGATCGACCGGAGGCCAATGACGGCACGCGAGCTGTTCCTTCTCGCATTCAACGACGACGGCTCGCCGGTTGGTGAAGCCGTCCGCGGCGACGAGCTGCTCCGGCGGAGAATCCGCTGGCAGGTCGGGAGCACGACAAACCGGCCAGCTCGGATCACGTTCCGCTACTCGACACCGGGCGCCGATATCGCGTCCGATCCCGCGGACCGCCCCGACAACTCGCGGCTGCTAGTCCCCTTCGCCTGAGTCCGGCAAGGCCCGCGTACTGAACGCGGCGTGCCAGTGTGCCTCGTGGTACCCGTCTATCGAGAGCCGCCATTCGTAGCGCCCACCCGGTGGTAGTGGAATCGGGCCCAGGTTGATCGCCAACGCGATATCCGTCGGTGTACCTGGCGCAACGCCCACGGCGCGTGTGGTCTGAAACTCGCTCTCGATCACCAGCGGTTCTTGGCCGACAGGCATCGGTACGACGATCGGGTGTCCATCGCTATCCAGCAGCTCCAGGCGCATCTGGTGCGGAACCTCCGCTTCGTCCCACGGCACCTTCAGCGAAATCGCCAGAGCTGACGTGAACGGGCCAGGGCCGACAACCGACCACCCACCGCCGAGCACGTAGAGCTTGTTGTCTACGGCCTGGGCCGCGTCGGCAAGCATGAGGGTCGCCATGAATGGCACCGGACAACTTTGCCAGACCGTCCGGCGGGTGGCGGCCGGGATGCTGCGCAGGACGCGCGACACCCCGGGGGCAGAAACTGGTGGTACGTCGTCGCTGTGCGCGGCTCGGGGGCCGGCAAGCGACAGCTCGGGGGTTCGGGTTTGTCGTAACCGACGTGCCGGCCACTGTCAGACTCCACTCCGACGGGGTCGGCTGGCGCCCATGTCGTGGTACGCGGGAAGCCCGCGCTCGTGATCGCGACCTCGCCCCTCTCGAGCGTGCGGATCGCCGCCCGGTCGACCGTCCGGCGCGAACACCCCAGTTCCACGGCGACGGCCGTCTTGACCTGCCGGCTTTGGTCGCGCACCCATGGCGAGAGCGGCGGCGATGGCCTGCTCGGCGTCGTCGGCATCGTCGTCGCGGCCGCGCTGGACGTCGTCCACCGTCGCGCTCGAATCGCCGTCGATCACTAGCTTGCCGATCGACGTCATCTTGCCCGAGTCCGTCGACACGAGCACGCACTCCACGTGCGCCGCGAGCGTCGGGGCGTACGTGCCCCAGTTGGTCGCGACAGGCACCGGCCGGTCAACATCGGCGGCATCGCCGCGACCACGACGGCCGAGTCGTCGGCCGGCATAGGCCTGTGCTCGATCGGCATAGACCACCGCGTCGGAATAGACCGCGGGTTCGCGCGTCGTCCGGCCACCATTTCGACTAAGAGCAGCCGCCGGCATCGACCCGGCCCAGTTGGACTTTCCACCGCGGCGCAACGCGAGCCTTGGCGTTCGAACGGTCAAGAAGTCCACGCGATGGGTCGATGTACGCGGTGGGGGTGCATGTGCGGCCGACACTGGCCGCGACGGGGAGACCACCGCTTCGGCAGGGATGCACGGCGGGCGTACCGGAATCGAGCGCCCGGCCACCGACTTGACCGCGACCTGACGAACGAAAGAGAACGATGAAACGAGTCCTGTTGATCGCCCTCGCCCTGGCTGCGGTGGTGGCAGTCTCTGCGGGCACCACCGTGGCGACGGCGCACTTCGCGCCCGGGCTGCTGCCGCAGGGGCCAGCCGGCGAGCAGGGCCCACGAGGTCCGCAGGGGCCGCAAGGCGTCCCCGGAGCCGATGGGCGGAACGGGAAGGACGGTAAGGACGGGAGCGACGGCGCGGCCGACACGCTCGGCGACGCTGGCGGCTCGTCGGAACCCGAAGAGGACCTGGCGCCTAACGGCATGCATTGGCCCGAGTACCGGGCGTACTGCTCCGACCTCTACGAGCGGTGGCAGAACGGCGAGGACACCATGCCCGAGTACGGCCAGGCGCTCTGCGATCAATGACGGACTCGCGGACCGACGAGGCGTGGGCTGGCGATCCGCTCGACGGCGCTGATCCTGAGAGCGAACATCCGCTACGAGCGCACTGGCCGTGGCCGGCGCTCGTGGTTGGGCTGCTGTCGGCGTTTGCGACGTTCTTCGTCTGGCTCCAGTGGGTCCAGCCGGTCGACACGCTCCCGATGCAGGGGATCGACAGCCCGGACTGGTGGGGCGGCTCGGGCCTGCTGTGGATGCTCGCGCCCCTGGGCGTGCTCGCGCTCAGCTACCGCTGGCCGCGGTGGCGCGTCGCCATCGCGGCGGCGGTGGTCCCGTTCGCAGTGATGATCGGCGTCGCAATCGGCATCTCGGACGAACTCCGGTGGCAGCGGCAAGCACAGGACGTGTTCATCGCCTACACGCACCGGTTCCCGCCCGGAAAGCTCGGCGAGCCCGAGATCGTCGACCAGTACGAGTCCGTGATCGACATGTGCGCAGACATGGATCCCGACCCCGAGTACCTGGCCCAGAAACGGTTCTGCATCCAGCTGGTGATGGAGAACCCGCGCGGCAAGCAGGTCATCGGCGGATATCAACTCCATGCCGACACCAACGCCGGCGCGTACCTGACCAAGACGGACTGCTGGGGCGACTCGAAAGACATGTGCCCGCAGGACGGGACGTAGGGAGCGACGTGGCGATGCCAGCTTGGCTTGTTGTTGTCGCGGCCGTGGTTTGTTACTGCGCTCTCGGCGCCGTAATCGAGCACTTCACCGACATCGAAGTGGGCAAGATCGTCGGCGCGCTCCTTGCGATCGCGTTTGTCACGTTCACGTTGTTTGGCGCCATCTACGGCGGCTACGTCGCGATCACCGACAATGACCCGCTCGGCCTGGGCTGGAACAAGCCCGCCGTCGCGGACGGACCTGGTCCCTGCGACACCGAGCAGTGGCGCATGACGCCGGGCTGCTGAGCGCGCGTCAATACCAACGAAGCTTGGGCATCAAGAGAAGTGTGATTTTGCACGTCACACAAGCGCCGCGCCATGCAAAGCATCAGTGCTGGGGTTTGTGAGGGTCCTCCCGAGCCGTGACGAACAGCCCGCAATCGCCTGGCTTTGACAAGACATCGGGACGGGCTCCCGCCTTGGCGGCCCGCGTCGTGACAACACCCGTGACAACATTCGTGGCGTCCGGAACGTCCGCGGCGTCCATTCTCACGGACGCAAACGACGCCGCAGAGCCAAATGGACACAGCGCACACGCCCACGATCGGCTTGAAGGCCTGGTCCGGGATAACCGGGTGGATGTTCGAGTCCTCTTCGGCGCATCGAGCGAAGGCCCCGCATGTCGGGGCTTTTGTCGTTTTGGGGCTGTGCGCTCAGACGCGGTCAGTTGTCCGTGGCAACGCCTCTGACAACTGGGGAACAGGTCGCGTTCCCCAGTTCCCAACGTACTCCACGCGTCGTGCGCTGGCGCGAGGACGGCCTGCAGAAGAGCCGCCAGTTCTACTGTCGCGAGGATGCCGAGGCGTTCGACGATGCGCGGCGGTGCGGCGAGGCGCTGCCGGAGCCCGGGCCAGCGCGCCTCGCCGCGGTGATACCGCTATTCGTCAACTAGACCTTGGGCAGCGACGTCATCGGCCGACGCCACGGGTGGCGCGGTCCACCGCTGCCACCGCAAGCACGTACGCAGCATGCGTGCCCAGGCTTGTCGCAAGCATCGCCGCCGGCCAGCGCCAAGGCGGTGGCGTCCGGCCCAGCAAGGGGGAACAGCGTCATCGTCGCCGTGATCAGCGTTCCGCCGAATGCAGCGCTCGCCCAAGGCTCCGGGACGGCTCGCCGCCGCAGCTCCCCGTGCAGCAAGCCGAAGGCGGAGCCGTAGCTCCATCGCAGCATGAGCCCGAGCTCGTGCTCCTCGCGGTCGGTGACGTGCGGAAGGTGCATCACCGAGGCGACGATCTGGCCGGGAACGAGCGAGTCGTCGTAGTCCAGCGGCCCTTTCGCCCGCTTGCGGAGCCGCCGCTCGGAGGCGTATGCAAGCGTCATCGTCGCCGTGCCGGCGGCGCCGGCGATGACACTGCGGACGGGCCACGTGACGGCCATTGGTGTAACTCGAGCAGAGCCGACGCCTGAGCGCCTCATCCTGACCGGGTGAACATCAGCCGCACCCTCGACGGGGACGGCGGAGCCGTCTCTCGGGCGGCCTGCGTGCTAGCCGACGCCGCGGTGTGGCCATCACATGAACGCGGCCGGCTGGGCGTCGCTTTGGCGCTGGAAATGCTGGCGAGGATGCGCGTCCCGCGCGAGGGCGTTGACTCGATCGTCACGTTGCCTCCAACGGAGGCCACGCGGTCGCGAATGCTCGGGAGGCCGACTCCGAGGGCCATCGAGGCCAAATCGAAGCCGTCGCCGTCATCGCGTACCTCCAGGCGCAGGCGACCGTCGTCTGACAGCTCGACCACCACCGCGGACGCGTTGCGCGCATGCTTGGCCACGTTCTGCAACGCCTCCACGCACACGAAATAGACGGCCGCCTCGATCTCGGGCGCGTAGCGACGGACGCCCGAGTGCCGGAGCGTGGTCGGCAACGGTGAGCGCGCGACGACCGCGCGCAGCGCTTCGACCAGGCCGCCCTGGCTCAACGGTTGCGGGTAGATCCCGCGCGCGAGCGAGCGGATCTCCTCGATGGCCTCCTCGATCTGGATCCCGAGCCCGCGCAGGTCTTCGGCTACCTCGCTGTCGAGCGCCTCGACTCGCTCAGCCGCCAACGTGAGCGAGATCCGCACCGCAGTGAGCCGCTGTTGCGCGCCGTCGTGCAGCGCATGCTCGATCCTTTGCCGCTCTGCTTCCGCAGCGGCCTGGATGCACTCGCGCGACTCGGGCAGCTCGCGCGATGATGCGGACGCCTCCCCGTCCGCGGGCGCCGCCCCGCGACGCCGAAGCGGCATCTGGGAGTAGAACGCTTCGTGCGCCGAGGCTGCTGAGGGAAGCGAGTCGACCAGTGTCAAGGCGCTTCCAACCCGTCCGGCGGTCGCGCGTCGTCGCTCCATGATGGGCGGCGCATGCGGTGGATGATCTGCGGCGGCACGGCCAGGATGATCACTCCGGTGGCGACGATCAGGGCATAGACGGTCGGTGAGGTGGAGGAGAAGCCCGCGGGCGGCGTCAGGCCCAGGACGATCGCGGCGACGGCGGCGACCATGCCGACCCCGGCGATCGCGGGCAGCCCGCGGATCTTGATCGGGCGCTCACGGTCGGGCTGGGTACGCCGCAGCTTGATCGCCGACGCGAACATGAACAGGTACATGCCCATGTAGAGGATCACCGACATGTCCTGCAGCAGTGCGAACGCGGACGAGGTGTTCGGGGCGACGACGAACACGAGCGCCAGGATCGACACGACGGCGCCCTGCAGCAACAGCAGCGGGGTCTGCACGTCGTTCTTGTTGGTCTTCTGCAGCCCGCGGGGGAGGTACCCGGCCCGGCCGACGAGCCACATGCTGCGGCTCGGGCCGGCGATCCAGGCGATCGAGGCGGCGAACGCCCCGACGACGAGGAGCCCTGACAGGATGTTGGCGACGATCGGCACGCTGAATCCATCGGCGTACGTGGTGAACGCCTGCGACGCGCCGGAGGTCAGCTCGAGGCTCGCGTCGGGAACCGCCACGGAGATCGCGAGCGAGCCGAGCAGGTACATGAAGAACACGACGCCGGCGGCCAGCATCACGGACTTGAGGTAGTTGGTCGGCTTGCCCCTGAGGTGATCAATGTGCACCGCGTTGACCTCGAGGCCGGCGAAGGCGATGAACGTCCCCACGACGAGCGCAATGCTCGAGAGTCCGGTGACGGGCGGCGTGAGGCCGCTGACGCCGTCCCAGGGAATCTGATTCGGCTTGTCGCCGGCCAGCCACGCGAACATGAAGACGATCAGCGCCGCAGCGGGCAGGATCGTGCCGAGACCCAGGCCGATGTTGCTCATCCCGGTCGAAGCCTCCATACCGCGCGTCACGATCGCGGTCGCGATCCAGAACACCACCAGGACCACGACGCCCATGTAGAGGCCGTTGGAGGCGAGATCCGGCCGCCCGACCGCCGTGGCCAGTGCCGCGGCGCCGAATGACAGGAGCGCGGGATACAGCGTCACGCTGTTCATGAACACGAACCACGTGGCCTGGAAGCCCGACCGGTCGCCGTACGCGTCTCGCACCCAGACGAAGATGCCGCCGCGATTGCTCGTCGCGAGCTCCGCGGACACCAGCCCCACGGGGATCAGGAACATCACCGCGGGGATCAGGTAGACCGTCACGGCACCCCAGCCGAACGTCGCGGAGTCGGAGAGCTGCGCGATGCTCCCGACGCTCGCCACCATGAGCATGCCCAGCGCGGGCCACGCGATCCCGGCGACAGAGCCGCGCGCGCCGCTCGGCGCTTGCACCGCTGCGGAATCCGGTTTGGCCGTGGAAGCCATTCGCCTAGCTCGACGAGGTGAGCGGGTCGAGGTCCTTGACGGCCGCGTCGTAGTGCCCCAACTGCTGCGGGCAGTACGCCTGCACCACCAGCCGTCCATAAGTCACCGCGTCGGTCGTGATCGACTTGGCTCGCCGGCCGGACGGGTTGCCGAGCAGATCATTCTTCTCGGCGGTTGTCAGACCATCCTCGAAGACCTTGCAGACCCCGGGTGCGGTCGATCCGTACATCGATTCGGCGACCCCGACGGTGAGGTGGGGAGCGACGCCGGCGGCCTTTGCGGAGGACACGAGCTGCTCGGCTCGCTGGGCCTTGGGCGTGCCGCTCGGAGCGTTGGCGGGACCACAGCCGGCGACGAGCAGCACACACGCGACGGCCAGCAGCGGCCATGGCGGGGTGGCGATCATGAGACGTGCCCGGCCGTCACCGCCTGCGGTCGGAAGCTGTCGGGTGTCGCGGCGTCCCAGTAGTTCTGCAACTGCTTGGCGGCGGTGCCGGCGAGAAGGTCGCCCTGGGCCGGAAACTCGTACATCTCGGTGTAGGTCATCACGCGTCCGCCGCTGCGACCGTAGACCTGCTCGGGCCGCAGCTCGGTCGGGTGGTCGAGGCCCATCGCGGCGACCATCTCAGCGACGGCGTGAACGGTGTTCTTGTGGAAGTGATGGACGCGCTCGGACTTGTCGGGCACGTCGAGCGCGCGCTGGAGCTTCTTGTCCTGCGTGGTCACCCCGACCGGGCAGCGATTCGTGTGGCAGCGCTGGGCCTGGATACAGCCGACCGACATCATGAACGCGCGCGCGGAGTTGCACCAATCGGCACCGAGCGCCATCGCGCCGGTGATCGCCCCCGCGGTCACCATCTTCCCGCTGGCGCCGATGCGCACCTGATCGCGGATGCCCGCGCCGACGAGCGTGCTATTGACGAGCAGCAGTCCTTCGATCAGCGGCGAGCCCATGGCGTTGGAGAACTCCAGCGGCGCGGCTCCGGTGCCGCCCTCGCCACCGTCGACGACGATGAAGTCCGCGAGCGTGCCAGTCTCGATCATCGCCTTGACGATCGCCATGAACTCGCGCGGGTCGCCGATGCAGATCTTGAATCCGACCGGCTTGCCGCCGGACAGCTCGCGCAGTTGCGCGATGAAGGCGCACAGCTCCCTCGGTGTCGAGAACGCCTTGTGGTAGGTGGGCGAGAACACGTCTTTGCTCACCGGCACGAGTCGCGTGTCGGCGATCTCCTGGGTGACCTTGGCTCCCGGCAGGATGCCGCCGTGACCGGGCTTGGCGCCCTGCGACAGCTTGATCTCGATCATCTTTACCTGCGCGTCGGTCGCCCGCTCGGCGAACAGCTCGGGGCTGAATTCCCCTTCCTGGGTGCGGCAGCCGAAGTAGCCAGTGCCGATCTGCCAGATCAGGTCGCCGCCTGGCTCGCTGTGGTAGGGCGAGATCCCGCCCTCGCCGGTGTCATGGGCGAATCCGCCCATCTTCGCCCCGGTGTTCATCGCGAGGATCGCGGGAGCTCCGAGGGCGCCGAAGCTCATCGCCGAGATGTTGAGGATCGATGACGAATACGGCTGCTTGCACTGCGGCCCGCCGATCGTCGTCCGTAGGTTCTTCTCCGGGTCCTCGATCATCGGACGCGTGGAGATCGAGTGCGTCAGCCACATGTAGCCCGCGGCGTAGACGTCGAGCTCTGTCCCGAACGGCTTCTTGTCCTCGACGTCCTTCGCGCGTTCATAGATGAGCGAGCGCACGTCGCGGTTGAACGGCCGACCGTTCTCGTCGCTCTCGACGAGGTACTGGTGGAGCTCCGGGCCCATCGACTCGAGCAGGAAGCGCATGTGCCCGGCGATCGGGTAATTGCGGAGGATGTTGTGCCGTCGCTGGGTAACGTCGTAGAGCCCGAGCAGCACGAGGGGCACGAAGATCAGCTCGAGCAACAGGAACCACGGGCTGACGAACGCCAGGCCGACGACGACGAGCGCGAGCACGATCGCGAGCCACAGCGCGTTCCATCCGATTTTCTCCATCGCAGCGTTCCTCTCAGTCGAACACGTGGCCGTGCGCGTAGCGCTCGTCGGCGCCGGCGGCGGCCGTCAACGACGCGACGTTGTCGCGCGTGAAGAAGCCCTCGTAGTGGTGGCAGCGCTCGATGTACTCGGTGATGAGCATCGAGTACTGCGAGCTCTTGGAGAAGATCTGCTTCAGGTTCGGATCGGCCTTGCACTCGCCGACGACGTGGGCGAGGAACGGAGTCCCCATCTCGCCCAGTTGGCGGACCACGAAGTCCACGTTCTTCTCGTCGACGATGTGCCCGTCCTGAACGGCGAGCGCCATGTGGTGCATGCGCCGCCCGAAATTGCGCACGAAGTCCTCCGTCGGCATCGGGAGGTTCTCGAACGAGTTGACGAACGCGGGGGTGTTGTTCGCAGTGAACACGCGCGCCGGTGACTTCTTGTCGTCGTCGATGTCGGGATGCCGGGTGACGTTCGTCGACGAGTTCATCTCAACGATGTTGTAGGCGCCCCAGAAGTAGTACGGGACCATCGTCAGGTACTCCAGAATCGCGTCCTCGCGGTCGCCCGCGAGGATCCGGGTCGCCATGTGGTCGAGCCCGAGCACGAGGTCCTTGATGCCGTGCACCTCCTGCAGATCGTCGGCCCGCTTGAGCATGTCGACCTCGTCGTCGCTGAGGCGGAACTCCTCGCCGAGGCCAAGCGCGCCCACGTCGTCGATGTCGACGTCCACGTAGCCGACGCGGTTGTACGTGTAGTCCGACAGGAACGTGAACGACAGGTGCTCGCGCGAGTAGAGCTTGTTCGGCGAGTCACCGTCGTAGACGAAGCGGATGTTCAGCGGCTCGAGCGCCTCGCGCACCGCCGAGACGGAGGTCGCCTCGTAGACCTCTCCGACGTAGCGCGCGTTCGGCTTGCGCGCGGCGAGCGGGTAGAGCTTGTTCCAGCGCGTCAGCGCGTCCTCGTACGAGGGGCTCAGCGGCTCGAGGACGATCAGGCGCGGGAACTCGGGGCGCGACTGCAGGAAGTACACCCTGTGCGTGTCTGTGAGCCTCGCGGTGACGAAGCGGTACGGGCCCATCGCGGTCAGCTCGGCGAGGTAGCGGACCCCGTCGCCGTGCTCGACCTGGATGACGACGCCGCGCATGTCGCCGACGATCTCGTCGAGGCCCGTCTCCTGGCGCCGCTGGTAGATCTTCGTGACGTACTCCTCGAAGAACGGGGAGTTCTCCTTGTCGCCCACGGGCGCGTAGGTCTGCAGATTCATCTCGCTCCTTTCACAGTGCCTGTCTGACGTCGCGCACGTTGGACTTGACCTGGCCCCAGACCTCGGCGAACTCGTGGTTGAACACGAGCTTGCTCGTGGTGAGGGCGAAGCCCTTCACCTCGGCGACCGTGACCTCCGGCGGCATGGCCAGAGCGCGTGGGTCGGTGACGAAGTCGATCAGCGCGGGGCCATCGTGGTCGAGCGCGCGCTGGATCGCTCCGCGTACGCCCTCCGCCCGCTCGACGCGCTCGCCGTGGATGCCGGCCGCGGTCGCCAGCGCACCGAGGTCGGGATTGATGACGTCCGTGCCGAACGGCTCGTAACCGACGACCATCATCTCGGCGCGGACCATCCCGAGCGTCGAGTTGTTGAAGACCATGAGCTTCACCGGGATGTCCAGCCCGGCCACGGTGAGCAGCTCGCCCATGAGCATCGAGAAGCCGCCGTCGCCGCACAGTGCGATCACCTGGCGATCCGGCGAGCCGACCTTCGCGCCGATCGCCTGCGGCATCGCGTTCGCCATCGAGCCGTGGCCGAACGACGCGAGGATGCGGCGCCCCGCCTTCATGTCCAGGTAGCGCGCGCCCCACACGTTGCACATGCCGGTGTCAACCGCGAAGACGGCGTCGTCCTCGGCGAGCTCGCTCAGCGTCGCGGCGACCATCTCTGGGCGCAGCCCCTTGCCGGAACCGTCGTGGCTGACGTAGGTCTGCAGCTTCTCGACGGCCTTGTGGTGCGCAGCGGTGATGTGGTCGAGGAAGGTCGAGTCGGTACGGGCGGTCAGCCGCGGCAGCAGCGCGCGCAGCGTCTCGCCGACGTCGCCGACGAGCCCGAGCGCGATGTTCGCGCGCCGGCCGAGATGCGACGAGTTGTCGTCGACCTGGATGATCTCCGGGCCCTCGGGCAGGAACACGTGGTAGGGGAAGTCGGTGCCGAGCATGAACAGCAGGTCGCACTCCCCCATCGCCTTCGTCGCACCACCCCAGCCGAGCAGCCCGGTCATCCCGACTGCTGCAGGGTTGTCGTGCTCGACCACGTCCTTGCCGCGGTAGGCGTAGGCGACCGGCGCCTGCAGCAGCTTCGAGAGTTGGAGCACCTCGTCGCGCGCAGCGCGAGTCCCCTCGCCGCCGTAGATGACGATCTTGTGAGCGCCGGAGACCAGCGCGGCGGCCCGATCCAGCTCCGTATCGGTCGGACGGATCACCGGGCGCTCGGTGACGATCGCGTGCTTGAGCATCGGCTTGGTCACGTGGGCCGCGCCGACGTCGCCCGGGAGGATGACCATGCCGACCCCGCGCTCGAGGATCGCGGCCTGGAGCGCGAGCTCGGACAGCCGGGGCATCTGGTCGGGCGATGTGATCATCGCCACGTAGTTGCAGCAGCCCGCGAAGATCTCCTCGGGTCGCGTCTCCTGGAAGTAGCCGGTGCCGATCTGGGTCTGCGGAATATGCGTCGCTATCGCGAACACCGGCGCGCCGTTGCGCTGGCAGTCATAGAGGCCGTTGAGGAGATGGAGACTGCCCGGCCCGGACGAACCCAGCACGGCCGTCGGGCGCCCCGAGACCTGGGCGTCGGCGCCGGCCGCGAACGCGCCGGCCTCCTCGTTGCGCACATGCACGAACTCGATCGCGGCCGTATGGCGGCGCAGCGCGTCGACGATTGGATTCGCGGAGTCGCCGACGATCCCGTACACGTTGCGGATACCGGCTTCGACCATCTGATCCACGAGCACTTCGGCAACCGTCTGGGCCATGACGACTCCTTAGAGGTCGATCGGTGGGTAGTCCGGCGACCACATCGCCATCTCGACCGCGCCGATGGGATCGTCGACCTCGACACGGGCGACGCCGGCCTCGGTCGCCGCCTTGATGACCTCGACCGCGACCGTCGCGGACACCTCGCGCAGACGATCGATGCTGGGCAGCAGACCCTTGGACGGATCCGAGACATCGGTCAACCCTGCGATCGCGCGGGCGGCCGCCAGGAACAGCGGCTCGGACATGACCGACGCCCGGCAGACGATCGTCCCCAGCCCGAGCCCCGGGAACATCAGCGCATTGTTCGCCTGACCGATCCGATACGTCTTGCCATTGAGGTCGACAGGCCCAAACGGGCTTCCCGTCGCGACGAGCGCCTGACCGTCGGTCCAGCGGAGTAGGTTCGCCGGCGTCTGCTCCGCCAGCACCGTCGGATTGGACATCGGCAAGACGATCGGCCGCTCGCAATGCGCGTGCATCGAGCGCACGACGTCCTCGGTGAACGCGCCGGTGACCCCCGAGGTACCGACGAGCATCGTCGGGTGCAGGTTCTCGACGACCTCCGCCAGCCCGCGATTCCCATTTGCAGACTGCCAGTCGGCGACCTTGGCGGGGTCCTTGGCGTACGGCCGCTGATAGTCGTAGAGCCCGTCCATGTCGCTGGTCAGCAGCCCGGGACGGTCGATGATCCACACGTGATCCGCGGCCTCCTGTGCGCTGAGCCCCTCTTCGCTCATCGCGTGAGCGATCAGGTCCGCGATGCCGATCCCGGCCGCGCCACCGCCGAAGATCACGATCTCCTGATCGGTCAGCCGGCCGCCCGCGACGCGCACGCCTGAAAGCACGCACGCCAGGCCGATCGACGCGGTGCCCTGGACATCGTCGTCGAACGTGCACAGCGTGTCGCCGTAGCGCTCGAGGATGCCGCGGGCCTGCGGGCCTGAGAAGTCCTCCCAGTGCAGGATCGCGTTCGGGAAGCGGTCACTCGCCGCGGTGACGTACGCGTCGATGAACGCGTCGTACTCGGCCCCCCGGGCACGCGAGCGTCGCAGCCCCAGGTAGCGCGGATCCGTGAGCAGCTCCTCACGGTTGGTGCCCACGTCGAGGCCGACGGCAAGCACGCGGTTGGGATCGATCCCCGCGGCCACCGTGTACACGGCCAGCTTGCCGATCGAGATGTCGACACCGCCGACGCCCCAGTCGCCGATACCGAGGATCGCCTCGCCATCGGAGGCGACGATCAGGTCGACGTCGTCAGGCCCGAGCTTCGTGGCCTCCATCGCGCGATCGATCCCGTCGACGTCGTCGACGTTCATGAACAGGCCGCGCGGGCGACGGAACAGGTGGCTGAATCCTTCGATCGCCGCGCCGACGGTGGGCGTGTAGACGATCGGGAGCATCTCCTCGACGTGCTCGCAGACCAGGCGATAGAAGAGCACCTCGTTGCTGTCGTGCAGCTGCGTGAGGAAGACCCATCTGGCGACGTCGCTGTCGATGTCGTTGTACTGGTCGTAGCTGCGGGCGACCTGGTCCTCAATCTTCTCCACCATCGGCGGGAGGAGGCCGTGCAGGCCGAGATGGTCGCGTTCCCGCAGCGTGAACGCGGTCCCGCGGTTCGTCTGCGGGTCGTCGAGAACCTGCAAGCCGCGGCTGTGGATCTGCATGGTCGGCCCGCCGTGGGCCGATTGCAGCATGGTGAACTGCGGTCTCCGCATCGGACGAACTACGCGCGGCTTCGAGGATCCGGTTTCATTCCCCAGTTTCTGACAGCGGACGGGGGCGCGGGACAAGTGGGCGCGCAGGTGGATGAGGAGGCGCAAGACCTGCGTGTCCGCCGACCCCCCGATGTGGTGAAAACACATCGGTCGCGTCGGGCGATCCACCTGTGAGCACACTTGTTGCGATCGCGGCGCGGCGGGAGATTCACGCAGCGACGAGGCGCAACGTCCGCCTCGCCACGAAGAGCCGATGGAGCCACCTATGCCGCCTGACGACGCCAACGGGCAGCGCCACGTCGTGATCGTCGGCGGCGGTTTTGCCGGCGTTGGGTGCGCGCGCGGCCTGGCCGGTCGCGACGACGTGCACGTCACGCTGGTCGACCGTAACAACTACCACCAGTTCCAGCCGCTGCTCTACCAGGTGGCGACGTGTCAGCTGGCCCCGAGCGACGTGGCGTACTCGCTGCGCAAGCTGTTCCAGGACGAGGAGAACGTGGCCGTCAAGCTCGCGCAGGTCGCCGACCTCGACCTCGCGACGCGGACGGTGACCACGGCCGACGGCGAGCGCATCAGCGGTGATGCGCTCGTGCTGGCGGCCGGCTCGCAACCGAACTTCTTCCACACCGAAGGGGCCGAGCAGCACGCGTTCCCGCTCTACTGTCTCGATGACGCCCAACGACTGCGGTCACGCATCCTGAGCGTGTTCGAGGAGGCTGATCGCGACCCGTCGCTGATCGGGCAGGGCGCGCTGAACTTCGTCGTCGTCGGCGGCGGCCCGACCGGCGTCGAGCTGGCCGGCGCGCTCGCGGACCTGATCCACGAGACGCTCACCGACCAATACCGGGACGTTCCGGTCACGTCGGCGCAGATCCACATCGTCGACCTCGGCCCCACGCTGCTCGGGCCGTTCTCGGACAAGGCGCACGACTACGTCGCCAAGATCCTGACCCGCAAGGGCGTCCAGATGCACCTCGGGGTGGCGGTCACCGAGATCGCGCCCGGTCACGTGACGCTCGGTGACGGGACCGTGATCCGCACGCGCTGCGTGGTCTGGGGCGGCGGCATCATGGCGCCGCCGCTCGCCTCCGTCGGCGCCTTGCCGCGCGGGCGCGGCGGGCGCATCGACGTCCTGCCCGACCTGACCGTCGAGGGCGCTCCCGGCGTGTATGCGGTGGGCGATGTTGCCAACATCCCGGCGCCGCACGGCGGGCCGCACCCGCAGCTGGGGTCGGTCGCGCTGCAGAGCGGCCAGGCTGCTGCCGAGAACATCCTCGCCGACGCGGCCGGCAAGCCGCGACAGTCCTTCCACTACCACGACAAGGGCATCATGGCGATGATCGGCCGCGGCGCCGCGATCGCCGAGGTCGGCGAGCACCGCCACGAGCTGCACGGCGTGATCGCGTTCTCGGCGTGGCTCGGTGTGCACGCGGCGCTGATGAGCGGCGTGCGCAACCGCGTCGACGCGTTCATCAACTGGGGCTCGGACTACTTCACCAGCCGCCGCGGCCCGCAGGTCCTCGACCGCGCGGACGCGGCCCAGATCGACTGGCAGGACGACCCCGCGCCGGAGACGGTCACGGCGCCGTGAGCTCGTTCGCGATCACGACTGTGGACCTGGCGCGGCTGCAGTTCGCCGCGACGTCGATCTATCACTTCCTGTTCGTCCCGCTCACGCTCGGGCTCGCGCCGCTGGTGGCGATCATGCAGACGATCTGGCATCGCACGGGCAACGACGACTGGCTGCGGCTGACCCGGTTCTTCGGCACGCTGCTGCTGATCAACTTCGCGATCGGGGTCGCGACGGGCCTGGTGCAGGAGTTCCAGTTCGGGATGAGCTGGTCGGAGTACTCGAACTTTGTCGGCGGGGTGTTCGGCGCGCCGCTGGCGATCGAGGGCCTGGCCGCGTTCATGCTCGAGGCGACGTTCCTCGGGCTGTGGATCTTCGGCTGGAACCAGCTGCCGGCCCGGCTGCATCTCGCGACGATCTGGATCGCGGCGCTGGGCACGTGGCTGTCGGCGTTCTTCATCCTGGTGGCCAACTCGTGGATGCAGCGCCCGGTCGGCTACAAGGTCGTCGACGGCAAGGCCCAGCTCACGAGCGTGGGCGCGCTGTTGTCGAACCACTTTGCCCTGACCGCGTGGGTGCACACGGTCCTGGCCGGCCTGATCTTCGGCTCGATGGTCATGCTCGGCATCGCGTGCTGGCACTTCCTGCGTGGCCGCAACGTCGAGCTGTTCCGCCGGGCCGCGAAGCTGGCGCTGATCGTCGCGGTGCCGGCGACGCTCATCCAGCTGTCGGTCGGCAACCGCTTCGGGGAGGCCGTCACGAGCGCGCAGGGGATGAAGATCGCCGCCTCCGAGGCACAGTGGAACACCTGCCAGCCGTGCGGCTTCTCGCTGTTCCAGATCGGGGGGTTCTCGGCGGAGGATCCGGACCCGAGCGTCTCGATCGTCATCCCGCGCTTGTTGTCGTGGATGGCGACCGGCTCGTTCGACGGCCAGGTGCAGGGCCTCAACCAGCTCCAGGCCAAGGAGGAGCAGCAGTTCGGGCCCGGCAATTACATGCCGCGCGTCCGGCTGATGTACTGGTCGATGCGGACGATGGCGATGCTCGGCGTGGCGATGTTCCTGATCGCCGCACTCGGGGCGTGGCTGTACCGCAAACGCATGCTGCACGAGGCGCGGTGGTTCCAGCGGATCGCGATCGTGGCGATCGCCTTCCCCTACATCGCCGCCACCGCCGGGTGGATCCTCACCGAGATGGGCCGCCAGCCCTGGATCGTGCAGGACCTGCTGAAGACGTCGGACGCCGTCTCGCCGAACATCAGCACCGCCACCGTCGCGACCAGCCTGAGCGTGTTCGCGTTGCTCTACCTCACGCTCGGGATCGTCGACTTCGTCCTGATGCGCCGCTACGCGCGCGTGGATCCGCCGCAGAGCGGCGACGGCGGTGGGCTGGGGGGCTTCGCGGCGCCGCGGAAACCGGCGCCGGCAACCGGAGCGGGGTGACATGGGGCTCGAGGAATTCTGGTTCGTCCTGATCGGCGTCCTCTGGGCGGGCTACTTCCTGCTCGAGGGGTTCGACTTCGGGGTCGGGATGCTGCTCCCGTTCCTGCCCCGCGACGAGCGCGAGCGTGGCCTGATGTTCGAGTCGATCGGGCCGGTGTGGGACGGCAACGAGGTGTGGCTGGTGGTCGCCGCCGGCGCGACCTTCGCCGCCTTCCCGGCCTGGTACGCGACGATGTTCTCGGGCTTCTACCTCGCCCTGTTGCTGATCCTCGTCCTGCTGATCGTCCGCGTGGTCTCGTTCGAGTGGCGCGAGAAGCACGGCACCGCGCGCTGGCGGGCGACCTGGATGTGGGCGAACACCGTCGGGAGCTTCGGCGCGGCGTTCATCTGGGGCGTGGCGCTCGCGAACCTCGTCCACGGCGTGCCGCTGAACTCCTCACATGTGTTCACGGGTGACTTCCTCGACCTGTTCAGCGCATACACGGTCCTCGCTGGACTCGCCGTGGTGGCGATCTTCATGGTGCACGGCGCGACGTACCTGACGCTGCGGACCTCCGGTGACCTCCGCGCTCGTTCGGCCGCCGCGGCTCGGCGGCTGTCGCTGCCTGCCGTCATCCTCGGCGTGGTGATCGTCGCGTGGACCGTCGCCGTGGCGCACGATCGCAACAGCCGGGGGATCCTGCCGCCGGCCGTTCCCGCGGTGCTGACCGCGCTCGCGCTGCTCCTGGCCGCGCTGTTCACGCGGGCGCGCCGCGAGGGCTGGGCGTTCGCGACGACCGGCCTGGGCGCGATCGGCTTCGTCGCGACGATCTTCACCGGCTTGTATCCGCGCGTGCTCGTCTCCCACCCGACGTTTGCCGACAGCCTGACGATCTCCAACGCCGCGGCGGGGCATTACGCACTGCAGGTGATCACGGTCGTCGCGGTGATCTTCACGCCGCTCATTTTGCTTTACCAGGGTTGGACCTACCACGTGTTCCGCAAGCGACTGGGCGGGGAGGAGATCCGCTCTCCCATCGGCTAGCGCGATGCGCGCGCTCGACCCGCGACTGGTTCACCGTACGAGGTCGGCGCGGCCGCTGCTGGCGACCGACACCGTGCTCGGCATCGCGATCGCCCTGACGGTGCTCGTGCAGGCGAGCCTGCTCGCGCGGATCGTCGCCAGGGCGTTCTCCGGCGTCCCGCTGTCCGCGCTCGGGCTCGAGTTCGGCCTGCTTGTGGGCACATTCGTGCTGCGAGGCGGCTTGATGTGGGTCATGGAGATCGCGGGGCGGCGTGCCGCGTGGAGCCTCCTGTCCGAGCTGCGACTGGAGCTCGTGGAACGACGCCTGCGCGCGCAGCCGACGGCCGCCGACGGAGCGGAGAGCGCCGAGATCGCGGCGGTCGCCGTGCAGGGCATCGAAGGCCTGGAGAGCTACTTCGCCCGCTACCTGCCGCAGGCGATCCTGGCCTCGATCGTCCCGTTGATCGTGATCGCATGGGTCGCGTTCGTGGACTTGGCGGCCGCTGTGATCATGCTGCTGACGCTGCCGCTCGTACCCGTCTTCATGTGGCTCATCGGCCGCCATACCGAGGAGCGCACACGCGCGCGATGGCAGGCGCTGCGCCGCCTCTCGACCCAGTTCCTCGACGTCGTGCGGGGCCTGCCGACGCTGCGAGCTTTCAACCGCGCGCACGACCAAGCGGCTGCCATCGCGGACGTGAGCGAGCGGTACCGGGCGGCGACCATGGAGACGCTGCGCGTGAGTTTCCTGTCGGGCAGCGTGCTGGAGCTGGCGGCGACGCTCGGGGTGGCGCTCGTCGCGGTGATCACCGGAGTGCGGCTCGTGAACGGTGGCCTCGGGCTGCAGGCGGGCCTCACCGTGATCGTCCTCGCGCCCGAGCTGTATCTGCCGTTCCGCCGGCTCGGCGCCGAGTACCACGCCAGCGCGGATGGGCGGGCAGTCGCGGAGCGGATGTTCGCGCTGCTCGACACGCCGGCCGTAGCACCGCCGCGCGGCGCCGCGCTCGCACCGAGCCCGCGGCAGGCCGCCGTACGGCTCGAACAGCTGTGCTTCACCTACCCCGCCCGCCCCGCGCTCGTGCTCGACCGCTTCGACCTCGACCTCGCTCCCGGGGAAACCGTTGCGCTGGTCGGCGAGAGCGGCGCGGGAAAGAGCACGGTTGCAAGTCTGCTGCTCGGTCTGCTCGAGCCCACGGGCGGCCGGATCAGCGTGGGCGGCGCCGACCTTCGCTCGTGCTCGATTGAGTCGTGGCGCCGAAACATCGCCTGGACGCCCCAGCAGCCGACGCTGCTGCGCGGCACCGTCGCGGACAACATCCGCCTCGCCGATCCGGACGCCTCCGAGCGAAAGCTGCGCCAGGCCGCCGCCAGGGCGGGCGCGGACGACTTCATCCGCGCGCTGCCGCTTGGCTACGCCACGATGGTCGGGGACGGCGAGCGCTCGCTGTCGCCCGGCGAGCGCCGCCGGATCGGGCTCGCTCGTGCCTTCCTCCGGGACGCGCCGCTCGTCGTCCTCGACGAGCCGACCGCCGATCTCGATCCGGAGAGCGTGGCGATCGTCGCCGACGCGGTCCGGCGGCTGCAGCGCGACCGAACCACGCTCGTGATCGCGCACCGTGCCGAGCTCGTCCGGAGCGCCGATCGCATCGTACGCCTCGCCGACGGCGCCGCCATCACCGAGGCTCACAGGAGCGCCGCATGAAGCGGACGCTGCCCGCACTGCTGAAGCTCGCGGACGCGCCACGGCCGCGGCTCGTCGCCGCGGCCGTACTGGGCGCGCTGACGGTCGTCTTCGGAGTCGGGCTCATGACCGTGGCGGGCTACCTGATCTCACGCGCCGCCGAGCGCCCGCCGATCCTGTCCCTGATGGTCGCCGTCGCCGCGGTCCAGGCGTTCGGTCTCGGCCGGCCGATCGTCCGATATCTCGAGCGGCTCGCTTCGCACGACATCGCGCTGCGCACGCTCGGGCGGGTGCGGACGCGCTTCTACGAGCGCATCGAGCCGATCGCGCCGGCCGAGCTCGACCCCTACCGGGAGGGCGACCTGCTCACGCGCATGGTCGCCGACGTCGACGCCCAGCAGAACCTCTACCTCCGGGGCCTGCTGCCGCCCGTCGTCGCGCTCATGGGCGGTGGGCTGTCGGTCGGCGTTGCCTCCGCATTCCTGCCGGTCGCAGGGCTGGTCCTCGCCGCCGGCCTGGTCACCGCCGGACTCGCGGTGCCCGCGCTGTCCGGCTATCTCGGAGCTCGCGCGGGGAGACGCCAGGCCGGCGCTCGCGGCGAGCTGGCGGCCGAGCTCGTGGAGCTCCTCGGGGCCGCGCCCGAGATCGTCGCCTTCGGCGGCGAAGCGGCCGCGCTCGCTCGCATCCGGGATGCTGACGCCGCGCTCGTGAACGTCGCCCGGCGCGACGCCTTCGCCACCGGTACCGGTGATGCCCTCGGGCTGGCCGTGACCGGCGTCGCGGTCGCCGGCGTCCTCGCGCTCGCGATCGAGGCGTCGGCCGACGGCCAGCTCGACCGCGTGCTGATCGCGATGCTGGCCCTGCTCGCTCTCGCATCGTTCGAGGCGGTCACGCCGCTCGCCGCCGCGGCCCGCGAGCTGTCGGCCACCGTCGCGTCCGGCCGCCGGCTGCTCGAGCTGATCGCGCGGGAGTCGGCGGTACGCGACCCGGTCGTGCCGGCCGCGCCACCGGTCTGGCCGTTCACCCTCGCGCTCGACAACGTCCGCGCCCGCTACCCGGACCAGCCAGATCCCGCTCTGGATGGCTTCAGCCTGCGGCTCACGCCGGGCGAGCACGTTGCCCTCGTCGGCCCCAGCGGAGCCGGGAAGACCACCGTCACCAACCTGCTGCTGCGCTTCCTCGATCCCGAAACGGGAAGAGTGACGTTCGGGCGGCGCGACCTTCGCGACTACGCCCTCGCGGATGTCCGCGGCGCGATCGCGGTCGCCGGCCAAGAGTCGCATCTGTTCTCGGCGAGCATCCGTGACAACGTACGCCTGCCCCGCCCGGACGCGAGCGACACCGACGTCGAGCAGGCCCTCCGCCGCGCCCGGATCTGGGACTGGACCCAAGCGCTCCCGGACGGCCTAGACACGTTCGTCGGCGAGGAGGGCCGCGCACTATCAGGCGGCCAGCGGCAGCGGCTCGTCCTCGCGCGAGCCCTGCTGGCCGACGCGCCGGTGCTCGTGCTCGACGAGCCGACCGCCCACGTCGATCCGGGCACCGCATCCGAACTCGTGCGCGACGTGTTCGCGGCCGGGGCCGGTCGTACGGTGCTGCTGATCACGCACCGCGACGAAGGCCTTGATCTGGTCGACCGGGTCGTGACCTTGCGAGGCGTCGGCTAGACCCGGGCAATCGCGGAGATCGGGCCGCCAGATCAGATCACCCGGAACGGATGAGGAGATCCTCCGTGCCATGCGGGAGAGTCCGTCATCGGTCGCAACCGACGAACCCTGGGAAACCGTTGACCATTCGCGTGGTGTGCGGAGAGGACAGCTACATCGCCCGCGAGGGGATCCTCCGCGCGCTCGAGAACGAGGAGGACATCGAGGTCATCGCAACATGCCGCGACTTCGACTCGCTCCGCATGACGGTCGACGACGTTCTGCCCGACGTCGTGCTGACAGACATCTCGATGCCGCCCACGAACACCGACGAGGGCATCAGGCTCGCCGAGGATCTCCGCACGTCCCACCCTGCCATCGGCGTCGTGATTCTCAGCCAGTACGCCGAGCCGCTGTATGCGACCCAGCTCCTTGAGGAAGGCTCTGATCGCCGCGCATACCTGCTGAAGGATCGCGTGCAATACCGAAGCGACCTCACCCGTGCGCTGCGCGAGGTGGCGTCGGGGCGATCGGTCGTCGACCCGCTCATCGTCGAGTTGCTCCTGGCGGCGCAACGCAAGCGCTCCGACTCCCACTTTGATGCGCTCACACCGCGCGAGCAGGAGATCCTGGCGCTGGTCGCCGAGGGACGGAGCAACGGAGCGATCGCCGAGCAGCTCGTGATAACGAAGCGGGCCGTAGAGCGCCACATCAACTCGATCTTCATGAAGCTCGACCTCGGCGACTCCGAGAACATCAGCCGACGCGTCAAGGCGGCTGTGCTGTACCTCGCCGGTCAGGTCGGGTAACACCGCTCACGTTCACATGCGTGCCACGTGGCGCGCCCGTCCAGGGGAGTCGATCCTTGTGCGGAGATGCCCAGCGTCGGGCGATCCAGGACGAGCGATGTCGATCGCGCGGGCGTGCTCGCAGTCGACAACGATTTCCCATTCCTGGCCTTGCTGCGCGACGTCGTGCGCGCAACAGGTCACCTCGAGGTCGTCGGCGAAGCGCAGACGGGCGAAGGTGCGATCACGGCGGCACGGGCACTCGAGCCCGACATGGTCCTCATGGACGTCCGGATGCCGGGTATCGGGGGGCTCAAAGCAGCCGAGGAGATCAAGGCAAGCCGTCCGTCGACCGTGATGGTCCTCATCTCGACCACGCACCCCGATGAGCTGCCGCGCGCGGCCGGCGACTGCGTGGACGCGGTGATCTGGAAGAGCGTGCTCGACCCGCGGTTGCTCGACGAGATCTGGCTGCGGTTCCAGGAGAGCGGCTGACGTACGGTGAGGCACAAGTCGTGTGCGTCCGCCGACCCCCGATGAGATCCTCAGGTTGACAGCATTGCGGTCGGCGCAGAGGATTCGATCTCGGTGGCGACGGCATCAGTGTCAAGACTCGATTGGCGTCGACGCGCCGCGCCCCGCGCGCTTGTGTTGGCCGCGGTCGGCGTGGCGGGGATCGTTGCGACGGCGCTGACGCTGTGGGCGGTCGCGAACAGCCCGATCCTCGTTGACCCGAAGTCGGTTGCGATCTGGCGCGCCCTGGTCGTCGCGTCATATGTGGCGGTGGGGCTGTATCGGTGGTGGCGTCGACCTGACGGCAGGTTCGGCCCGCTACTTGTGGGCAACGGAGCCCTGTATGCCGCGACGTCGTTCAATGCGTCGGGAGCGTCGCCGGCGTACACGCTGGGGATGGTGTTGTGGGCCGTGTATGTCGTGTACACGGCTTACCTGTTGCTGTCCTATCCGGGGGGGCGTCTCGAGTCGAGGCTGGACCGCGCGTTCATCCGTGCCTACGCGCTGAGTACGGCTGTGTTGTGGAGCCTGATCCTGGCCCTATCGCCAACGTTTCCCGGGGCCGGCTCGTTCAACGACTGCGGGACCCGCTGTCCTCCCAATGCCCTGGTCGGCGGCGATGGTGTGATCGGGACGGCGCTGAACACGGCGGCGAGCATCGTGTTCACGATCGGGCTGATCGGCCTCACGATGCTGCTCTTCGACAAGGCGCGTGCGCCGGGACCCGTGTTGCGCCGTGCGCTTACCCCGGTGACCGCCGTCTTTACCGCCACCGTCGCCTGGTTTGTGATCTCCCTGTACGTGCTCCCCGCTTATCCGGAGGCGGCGTCGGTGGTGACGATCGTCAATGGTGTGCTGGGACTGGCGATTCCGATGGCAATTTTCCTCGGCCTGGTCTGGGAGGACCTGCATGCGGCGAGGAGCGCTGGACAGATCGCGCTGCGCGCGGGCGGGAAGCCGCTGACTGCCGCGGGTGTGCAGACGGTGATCGGCGAGGCGCTTGGGGATTCGACCACCGCGCTCGCCCTGTGGGCGCCCGCGCGCGCCGGTTACGTCGACGTGGACGGCGCGCCGCTCGAGCTTCCACGAGACCCGCGGGTGCGCGGCGTCACTCACATCACAAACGGCAACGGCCCGGTCGCTGCTCTGATCCACCACCCAACGCTCGATATCGACCCCGATGCCCTCGAGGGCCTAGCGGCGACCTCGCTGATGCTGGTCGAGAACATACGCCTGCTCGACGACTTGCGCGCATCGCGCTCGCGAATCGTGGACACCGCCGATCACGAGCGCCGTCGGCTCGAGCGCGATCTTCATGACGGCGCCCAACAGCGGCTGATGGCGGTCCAGGTCAAGCTTCGACTGGCGCAGCAGCAGATCGAGGACGATCGGGTCGTCGCGCAGCTCGAGTCGATCGGCAACGACGCGCAAGCGGCGGTCGAGGAGCTGCGCAGTCTGGCGCACGGGATCTATCCGCCCGTGCTGCGAAGCGGCGGTCTCGTGAACGCTCTTCGCTCACTTGCGATGACGGCACCGGTCGCGATCTCCGTCGACGATGAGGGCATCGGACGATGCTCGCCGCCGGTCGAGGCGGCGATCTATTTCTGCTCGGCGGAGGCGATCCAGAACGCGATCAAGCACGCGGGCAGCAACGTACGCGTTGGCGTGAGCGTCGGTCGTGACCGGGATCGAGTCCATTTCGCGATCAGTGATGATGGGGTGGGAATCGACCACTCGGAGCGCGGTCACGGCGACGGTCTGATCGGGATGCGCGACCGCGTCGGCGCGGTCGGCGGTGAGCTCGAGATCGTCTCTTCGCCCGGCCGGGGCACGACCGTGCGCGGGACGATTCCAGAGGCCCTGGCTACCTGAGAATCAGGCGCGATCGGGTACATGTCTTTGCGCGCTAGTCGGGAGCGCGGGGACCAGCGCGTGGTCTCGACAAGTTCCCCGACGCGCAGCTGCAGGGTCTGCAAATTGGGTCTGCAGATCGACCAGCTCGGCATGGATCGACGGCGAGTCCGGAAGCGCCGGCGGCGCGGCGTCGCGCGACTCGGTGTCCGCGGACGGTTCGTCGAAGTGAAAGAGCGCCGCGAGCGACCCGAGAGCGCACGCCGAGAATCGCGATGCCCGAGAACATGATCGCGATGCCGGGGAAGCGGCCGGCCTCGGTGATCGGCACGATGTCCCCGTAGCCGACCGTCGTCAGCGTGACGATCCCCCACCAGAGGGCGTTCCCGATGGTCGCGAACTCCGGGTTGGTCGGATGCTCGGCCTGGTAGGCCGCGAGCGATCCGAGCAGCAATACCGCCGCGGCGACCACGGCGACCTTCCCAAGGCGCGCTGCGAACCGTCGCAGCCCGGCCGTGGCGAGCAGGACCCGAACGACACGCGCGAGACGGGCAAGCAGCAGGACCGCCGAGCCGCCGGCGACACCGGGAAACAAATAGAACGGGAACGTGAGCACCACGATGCCCAGGTCGAACCTGCCGCGACGTGTGTGCAGCTAGCGGGGCGCGATCCGCGACGATGATCGGCAGATTCCAGCGCGCCTGCCAACGCTCGCGCGCTTGACGCTGCTCGCGAGTCAGCGACTCTGACCCCTCGCCCATCGCTGTTCCCGTTCGCCGCCGGCGGAACCATCCCTCGGCGCGCCGAAGCCGAGCCTGAGGTCCAAACGCCAGCCCGTCGATGAGAGCGGCGGCATGGCATCACGTGATTGCTCGGCGCGTCGTTCGCCGGGTCGTGGGCAGTCCGAGGATCGGATGGATTAGGCTCGCGCCCGTGTGGCCGGTGATCATCATCGTTGTGGTCGTAGTGCCATTGCTCATCCTGGCGTGGATGCGCGTTCGGCGACGCTGACGGTGCGCGTTGTGCGCAGGGTCCGTTCGTCGTGATCACACGAACCCGAGCACGCGCGCACCCATCTGGCGAGCAGCGAATGTTCTTCTATGCGCCGGTCGCCGGGGGACTCCCCGCGACGGCGCTCTCCAACGCTTTTGCCGCCTCTGGCGACAGGTGATGACGCACCAGGCGACCACCATGGTGCTCGAAGGCGGAGACCATCGCGTCTGCGTGCTCGGGACTTGCGAGGAGCAGAACCGCCGACGATTTCTCGGGAACCTCGGCACGGACGTCGTCGATGAACGCGTCGTGTAGCCGAGGGACGTGTTTGGATTCACTGAGGCCGCCCGCCGTGCCTCCCGCCACGAGCCCGACCGCGAGCCCAGGCGGACCGAAGAAGATCCCGGCAACGGCGCCGGTCAGGGCTCCCTCGGCGGTTCGCTTGCCGATCAGGTCTCCCTGCTCGTCCACATCGACGTAGCGGCCCCCGAACGTGCCGCGCACCACGATCCGGTCGTGCCGATGGTGCTCGACGAACGCGATCTCGTGAACCCACGGCGCGTCGCCCGAAGCGTTCAGCACGTCTGCGTACGCCCTTTCGGCGCTCTCGATGTGGTCGAAGATCAGAAGCGCGAGATCCAGGCTCATACCCGCAAGCTATGACGACGGACTACCGTCCACATCCTCCCAACCGGGTGACGCCAATGAGCAAGTCCGTCGATCGCTCCTGATCAACGAGCCGGGGGCTCCGTCGCGTCGTCCGCATCCGCCGTGGACACGTTATCGCCGCCGGCCGCCAGCATGCGCCAGAACACCAGCGCGAGTGCCACGGCGGCCAGCACGATCGCGAGCACGATCAGCACGACGAGCCAGACGTCGTCGGTCGCGAAGAGCGCGCCGATGCAGAGCACCAGGACCGCCACGGCGGCCAGCGCGAGACCTACGAGGCGCGGTTCACTGCGCCGCCTCTCGCTCACAGCGCGACCATCCGCTCCGCGATACCGGCGGTTCGCATCGCCGTCACGTCGATCACGCACCCACCTTCTTGCGGCGATGCGTAGCCGCCTCGCTCGAGCCGAACCGTCGTCGCACGGTCTCCTCGTGGTGACATATCGCGGCGGATCATCTCGACGGACGTTAGGTGGGTGCCGCGACCGGAGGCTCATCCCATTCGGACGATTCCAACGCCGTTTCCGCGGCTCGCCGGAGCTCGCAGGCGACTCCTGCGTTGTAGCCTACCCCCGGGTGACGATGTCGCGAAGAACTCGCGGCCGCGGGGCATGTCGTGACAACGTCCGTGACAACATTCATCCCGTCCTTGCCGTCCGAGCGGTCCAATTTCATGGACGGGAACGACGCTCCAGAGCCAAATGGACACAGCGCACACGCCCACGATCGCCTTGAGGCCTGGCCCGGGATGATCGGGTGGAGGTTCGAGTCCTCCTCGGCGCATCGAGCGAAGGCCCCGCATGTCGGGGCTTTTGTCGTTCTTGGGTCGATCGCCGATCAGATGCGAGTTGCGGCTGCCAAACCCTCGGAGGACGGCCGCTGGACGAGCCGGCGGTTGGCCGGTCCATGCACGGGCTTGTGGACATCCGGCACCGACCTGTCGTCCGGCGCCGGATGTGCCGTGTTTGTGTGAGCCGCTAGCCGCAGCGTCGCTGGGCGAGAGCGGCGCCGATGCCGCGGATGGTCGCCGCGTGGGCGGCCGCGTCGACCTGGGCCGGTACCAGGCTGATCTCGTGCCGCTTGCCTGTTCGGCCCGTGTCTCGCGCAGACATGGCCGGGGCCGCCGATGTGGCGAGCGCCGCTGCCGCGACTGCGGTGCCGACGCTTCGGAGGATGAGGGGACGTCGGGTCATGGCGAGTCTTCCTTTGTCGGGTAGGTGCCGACTTCGGTGATCGGGATCGGCGTTGACGGCGAGCGTCCGCAGGACGGAGCGCCGCGGCCGCATGCCTCGGCTAGTCGGTGACGAGCGGTCCGCGATTCGGGAACCGTCGGCGGCGGGTGCCGGCGACGCCGGCGAGCGCGATCGCGAACGCTCCAACGCCCGCGGCGGCGCCGATGCCCGCGGAGCTCCAGTCGAAGCCCGAGGACGGTGGGTCGGAGGGCGCGGCCGGCTGCACGAGGGGAATCTGTTCCGGCTTGTGCGGCGGGTCGATGGGCATGGCGAACGCGGGGCCGGCGAGGGTCGCCGCGCTCAGGAGGGCGGCGGCGACGGTGCGGGTGGTGCGCATGGCGCTCCTTCCGGTCGGGATCGCCCGGTGCGATCCGATGCGCCGACCGTGCGCCGTGCCGGTCTCGACGCGCCCATTTGCACCCATTCCTGACCTATTTGCGCTGTTGCGTGCGCGACCCGCCCTGATCTACGGTGTCATCAGGAGGTCTGAAACGTGCGCTATCGCGTACTTGGACCCATTGAGGTCAGCGACGGAGACCGCCCTCTCACGCTCGGGGAAGGTAGGCAGCGCAGCGTCCTGACGCTCCTGCTGTTGCACCGCAACGAGGCGGTCTCGAGCGATCGGTTGATCGATGCGCTGTGGGGTGACAGACCGCCCGCGACGGCCGCGAAGGTCCTCCAGAACCACATCGCCCACCTGCGCCGCGCGCTCGACGACCGCGAGGGGCAGCGACTGCTGACGCGGGGTCGCAGCTATGTGCTCGAGGTGGCGGACGGCGACCTCGATTTGGATCGCTTCGAGCGGCTCGTCGCTGACGGTGGCGGGGCGCTGGCGACCGGTCGCCCCGCCGATGCGGCCGCCTCGCTGCGCGAGGCGCTCGCGCTCTGGCGCGGGCCGCCGCTGGCGGACGTCGCCTATGAGCCGTTCGCGCAGGCCGAAATCGCACGGCTGCAGGAACGGCACACCGCGGCGCTCGAGCAGCGCATCGACGCCGACCTGGCGCTCGGCCGACACGCCGACCTGGTTCCCGAGCTCGAGGGACTGGTGGCCGAGCACCCGCTCCGCGAACGTCTCCGCGCGCAGCTCATGGTCGCCCTTTACCGCTGCGGCCGTCAGGCGGAGGCACTCGAGGCCTATAGCGACGCGCGGCACGTGCTGCTCGACGAGCTGGGCGTGGAGCCTGGCCCCGCGCTGAGCGAACTGCAAGCGGCGATCCTGCGCCAGGACCCCGAGCTCGCCCCGGCGCCGAGCGCGTGGCCGCGCCCGCTGGGCGCGGCACCGCGCAGGCGCGCGCTGCTCGCGGCAGGAGGCGCGCTGCTGGTCGCCGCGGCGGTGGGAGCGGCGGTGCTCGCCGGCGGCCGCGAGGACGGTCTCCCCGCGTTACCCCGAGCCGACGCAGTCATCGCGATCGACCCCGCCACCGATCGCGTGACCGGCTCGGTAGGCGTCGGTCCCTCGCCGTCGCACCTGGCCGCTGACGGGCGGACGCTCTGGATCACGAACGCCAACGGGCGCAGCGTCTCGCGCGTCGACGCCCACGATGGCGCGATCCGTCAGACGGTCACTGTCGGCAACGGCCCGACCGGCCTGGCGGTCGCCGATGGCGCCGTCTGGGTGGCAAACAGCCTCGATGGCACCGTTTGGAAGATCGCGGCCGCGACCGGCAAAGTCGTCAAGAAGATCCGGGTCGGCGACGGTCCGAGCGGCATCTGCATCGGCCATGGGGCGGTGTGGGTGGCCAGCACCGACGACCGGGCGGTCACGCGTATCGACGAACGGAGCGGACGTCCCGCCGGGACGACCCGCCTCGAGACCGGGCCTACGGACCTGGCGTGCAGCGAATCGGCCGTCTGGGCGAGCAGCGGGCAGGGCGGCACCGTCACACGGCTGAGCGCCGCGACGGGCGCGGCGGTCGAGCCGATCCCTACCGGTGACGGGGCGAGCGGCCTTGCGCTCGCAGGCGGCGCCCTATGGGTAGCCAACACCCTGGCGGACACGGTCTCGGAGATCGACCCCGAGCGCGGCCGCGTGGTGGCGACGGTCCCGCTCCGTCCGGGGGATGGGCCTTCGGACGTGATGGCCGGCGCCGGCATGGTGTGGGTCAGCAACGAGTTCGCGGGCACGGTCGTCGGCATCGATCCCCGTCTTGGAAAGGCCGTGAGCGCGGTGCACGTCGGGTATCGCCCACAGGGGCTCGCACTCGTCGACCGTTCACTGTGGGTCGGCGTGCGCGCATCCGGCGCCGGCCATCGGGGCGGCACGCTGCGCGTCGTGACGCAGCAGCGGTTCAGCGCCGGGCATTTCGCCCCGGGCTCGTACATCACCTTCCCATGGCAGATCCTGAGCCTGACGAACGACGGCCTCACCGCGTTCCGGCGCAGCGGAGGCCCCGACGGGTACAGGCTCACCGCCGATCTTGCGCGCTCCCTGCCCCGGATCAGCGACGCGGGCCTGACCTACGCCTTTCAGATGCGTCGAGGCATCCGCTACTCCGACGGCGAGCCTGTCGTGCCGGCCGATATCCGCCGCGGGCTCGCACGCGACCTGCGCGCCGGCGGCCCGGCCGCCGAGCTCTACGCGGGCATCGACGGCGCGTCGCGCTGCATAAGCCGTCCGGCCACGTGCGACCTCTCGCGCGGGATCGTCGTCGACGACGACGCCGGGACGGTCACCTTCCATCTCACCGCCCCCGACGCGGCGTTCGTCGACAAGCTCGCACTGCCCGCCGCGGTTGCGGTTTCCGCCCATAGCGTCGCCGGCCGCGCGCCGCCGGCGACGGGTCCGTACGCGATCGCACACATCCGGCCGTCGCGGACCCTCGAGCTCGTGCGCAATCCGCACTTTCGCGCGTGGTCCGCGGCTGCGAAGCCAGACGGCAATGTCGATGCGATCACCGTTCGGTTCGGTGTCAAGGCCGGGACCGCCATCCGCGCCGTCGAGCGCGGCGAGGCGGACTACCTCGACAGCGGGACGCAGTTGACGCCGATGCAGCTCGGCGACGTCTTCACGCGCTTCGGCGCACAGGTACATCCAAGCTCGCAGCCGGTCACCACCGCGCTGTTTCTTAACACGCGGGTGCCGCCGTTCAACGACGTCGACGTTCGCCGCGCATTCAACTACGCGATCGATCGCCGCACCGCGGTGGAGGTCGAGGGCGGCGCGCTCGCTGCGCAGCCAACCTGCCAGCCGCTGCCGGCGAACTTCCCCGCCTACCGGCCGTACTGCCCCTACACCACCAAAGGCACCGCTTGGGGATCGCCCGAACCTGCCAAGGCCCGCAGCCTCGTCGCGCGCTCGCACACGCAAGGCATGCATGTGACCGTGTGGTCGAGCACTCCCGAAGATGCGGGCATCGGGCAGCTCGCGAGACAGGTGCTCGACCAACTGGGGTACCGCGCGTCGCTCCGCCTGTTGCCGCTCGACACGCAGGTCCCGTACGTGCTCGACCCCAGCCATCGCGCGCAGATCGGCACGTGGGGTTTCGGGGCCGACTACCCGGCCGCGTCGAACGTCCTGCTCCCCTACCGCTGTCGCAGCGGCGACCCGTCGCGATTCTGCGACCGCCGCACCGACCGGCTGATCGCCCGTGCGCTGCACACCGAGACAACCGACCAGATCCGGGCGAACGCGCTCTGGACGCAGGCCGAGCGTCGCATCGTCGATCAGGCCGCCACGGTCCCGCTCTTCAACCCCCAGGCGATCGAGCTGGTCTCACCGCGCGTCGGGGGCGTCCAGCGCAGCCCGCAGTGGGGCCTCCTGCTCGACCAGCTCTGGGTGCGCTGAGCTCAGCGCGAGACCGTGCGTCAGACGAAGGAGCGCGCCAGGTCGCAGGTGCGCGAGACGACGGGTCGCTGGGCCCGGCGAGGCCGTGGAAGCGTCGGCGCCGTGATGTTCGATCATGGCCGGCGCACGGCAATGTCCGTGACAAAGGCCACGCATGTCGTGGCTTTTGTCGTTCTTGGGCTTGTGCGCTCAGGCCGGGGGCGAGTTGTCCGTGACAACGCCTCTGACGACTGGGAACAGCTCGCGTTCCCCGGTTCCCAACGTTCCTCACGCGGAGGACGCCATGAGCGTGCACTGCGACACCAGCCGCGAGTAGTACCGCTGCCGTTCATGCGCGCCACGGGCATGCGCCCGCAGGGACCGGCCGTGGCCCCTGCGGATGGCGTGCCGTCAGTCGAGCAGGTCGTGTACGCCGGCGCAGAGCACGGCGTCATTGAAGAGAGCGCTCGGGTGTGGTCTCCCGGTGTGGACGTCGATGACCTGGATGGCGTTGCTGCTTGGGGTCGTGTCACCGCCCGTATTGACGAGGCTTGTGGTGCGGACGGCTCCAAACGCAACGGTGACACGCGCTGCTCGTCCTCACTGAGACGAACGTCTTGAGGTGCCGGAACTGCGCGGTGTAGGACCCGACGTCGATGCCGTTCACGCCCTGGATCGAGGCGAGTTCGTCGAACGGGGCGCTTTGCATCGCGATGTTCAGGATTCGCCTCGCGCTGCGCTGCAGGTCACCCAGACGCATGTCGTACGACGTGGGGTAGTTCCCCTTCATGACGACCGTGTAGGCCGTGACCGGAGAGGAGTCGTCCCCCGGGGTTGCGTGCTCGACGTCGGTGATCGAGATTGCGGCCTTTTGCGCGTTGTTGAGGGCGTTGCTGTCGGGCGCGAGAAGAGCGGTCGTCGCGGCATACGCGTCGTCGACCGAGCTGTACGGGTCGACCGGCACGAACCCGTCCTGCGTGATCTCGCCGGACTGCGGCTGCGACAGGTCAGCGGTCGAGTCGACCGTCGTGCTGATGGTCTCGCCTCCGTTCGCGGCCAGCGTGAACGCACCGAGCTGCCACGTGTATCGGGTGAACGTGAACGTGCCGAACGTGAAGGTCTGCTTGGTGTAAACCGGCAGGCCCGCGGCGTCGATCGTCGGCTCGACCTTCGTCGTGGCGGTGATGACCTCGTCAGGGTTGTTCCCCGGCATGATGAGGTCGTTGCCGGAGTACATCGTGGCGACCGCACCGTGGCTTCCGCCCCAGTCCGTCATGACCAGGCCCTTGAACCCCCACTCACCTCGCAGGAGGTCGGTGTTCATGTCGTAGTTAGCCGACGAGTAGGTGCCGTTGACGCGGTTGTAGGAGGTCATGATCGCCATTGGCTGAGAGGCCTTGACCGCGATCTCGAATCCCTTGAGGTAGATCTCCCGGGCGGCCCGCTCACCGATGACGGAATTGGACGAGTTGCGCTCGGTCTCCTGGTTGTTCGCGACGTAGTGCTTGAGCGTGACACCGACGCCATGGTTGCTTTGCACCCCTGCCGTCTCGGCGGCCGCGGTGAGCCCAGCGATGAGCGGGTCCTCCGAGAAGTACTCGAAGTTGCGCCCGTTGAGTGGGTCACGGTGGATGTTCATCCCCGGCGCCAGCCACAGAGTCGCGCCGTACTCGCGCATCTCCTTGCCGATCGCCGTCCCGACATCAACGAGCAGGTCGTGATTCCACGTCTGGGCCAGCATCGTCCCGATCGGCCAGGCCGTAGCGAACTGGTACGTGGGCGGGTCGGTGTTGATCTGCTGGGTGATCCGCAGCCCGGCCGGACCGTCGGACATGGTCATCTGCGGGATGCCCATGTCCTCGTACTCCGAGGTCGAGTAGCCCGCGGCGCCGGCCGCGGACAAGGTTGAGCCGCCGGAGCCGGCGCCCTCCACGATGTTCGCGAGCTGGGTGACATCCAGGCCGGCGACGAACTGCTTCATCGACACCTGGCCCATGGCGACGTCGTACAGCGTCGCGCCGGACCTGATCCTGACGCCCTTGACGCTCTCACCGGTCTTCGGCTGGTAGGGCGAACCGGTCCCCTCCCAGTTCGTCTGGCCGGGGTCCACGTAGGCCGTCGTCGACGAGATCGGCGAACCGTCGATGGCGTAGTACGGCGAGCTCGAATCCACGTTGACGTCCTGCTCGTAGCGCGACGCGTGGTGCGCAGCCCTGACGCGCTTCGGGTGCAGCGTGTCGACGCGCGCCTTCTTGATCTCCTTCTGCTCGCCGGCGTAGGTGTAGAAGTCCTCCGGCGAGCTGGCGAGCTCGGTGTCAGGCGCCTGATCGGTCAGCTCGTGCGCGACCTGCTCCGTGATCAGGGTGTGCTTCAGCCGCACCTTCGCCTCCACCGAGGTGCTCCGCGAGGAGTCCCCGACCCGAATGAGGTAGTCACCGGCGTCCATCACGTAGGCCGCTCGGGCGGCGTCGTACGACGACATCTGCGTGGTGTCGAAGCTGATGCTCAGGGTCTGCGACGCCCTCGGCGCCAGCACGTCGGTCTTCCCGTAGGCCGCCAGCTCCTGATACGGCTTGTCCTGACCGCCCTGGGGCGCGGAGAAGTAGACCTCCACGACCTGCTTGCCGCGGCGGTGACCCGTGTTGGTCACCTTGGCCCTCACCGCGACAGTGTGCATGCCGGCCTTGACGCTCTGCGTCTTGATGTCAAATGAGGTGTACGACAGCCCGTATCCGAACGGGTAGTTGACCACGGAGGCCGGGTCGGCCGGGTTGATCTTCTTGTAGAACGAGTCGAAGTAGCGGTAACCGACGTAGACGCCCTCGCTGTAGTTCTCGGTCGCCGCGTTGCCGTCGTTGTTCGCGAAGGTCGCCGATGCCGGGTAGTACGAGTACTTCGAGGCCCACGTGTCGGTCAGCTTCCCGGACGGGGTCACCGTCCCGTTGAGGACCTCCACGAGCGCGTTGCCCGACTCCTGGCCGGCCTGGCTCATGAGCAGCAGCGAGTCGACGGCGGTGCCACCCGCAGGATCTGCCGTCGAGCCGTTGACCTCGTCGTAGAAGGAGGTGTCGACGATGCCGCCGGTGTTGAGCACCACGATGACGTGCTTGTACGTCTTGCCGATGAGCGCGATGTCGCCCTTCTCGACGTCGGTCAGCTCGAAGTCGCCGGCACCGGAGGACCGGTCGGAGCCCTCACCGGAGTTGCGGGCCACGACGAACAACGCGGTGTCGGTCGGCGCCGACGGCTTCACCGTTTCGTCAGTCAGCTCCTGCTCGACGGACGAGTAGTCGATCGGCGGTCCGAAGATGCCACCCCCGCCGTTGCCGTACTCGTCGTCGTACGCACTCGTCATCGCGTCCCAGTAGGCATCACTGGTCGTCACCGTGTAGCCGGCATTCTCGAAGCCCTGGCGAACGGTGATCGTGTATCGGTTATTGACGTCACCGGACCCCGTGCCGCCCTTGACGGTCTTGTAGGCCCCGACGCCAAACACGGCCACGTTGCCCGACTTCCTCATGGGCAGGGCATGGTCATGATTCGCCAGGAGCACCATGCCCTCGGTGGCCGCCTTCTTCGACAAGGCAGCGTTCGCGAGCTCCAGCGGACCAGGGTTCGGGTCGGTTGTCGCGGCAATCACCTCGCCGGAGCTTATGAGGGCCAGAGCGACTGCAGCAGCAACCGGGATTCCCAGGCGCAAAGCACCCCGGGAACGATGTCGAAGGCGCATTGACGGGCGTCCCCCTCTGACGGCGTCGTCGTGATAGTGACGGCTGAGGCCGGCGGAGCAGACACCGGGAACAGCCGTGTCCGAAGGCCGCGCGGATGCTAATGCAGGGATGCCGATTTGTTGTCCCTGATCGTAAGGCGAATGACGTGCGCGCGGATCGTCCCCGCCTGACAGCGAGACGAAGGGGAACGCGCTAGCGGTTCGTGTTCTGGCAGTCGCGTGCGGCAAATTCCCCTTGATGGTCAGCTGCCCGTGTGCGGTCCACCGAAGCGGGGGAACTCCACGCCCCCGATCGCGTCAGGTCCGGCCGTTCGGCCGAGCGGAGCGCTGACTCCACGGCATGGCCTGTTCGAGCTGAGCGGCGACCCGGAACAGGAGGTCCTCGCGCCCGTACGGAGCGACGAGTTGCACGCCGATCGGTAGGCCGCATGCGCTCTGTGCCAGCGGCAGGCTGATCGCCGGTTGGCCGGCGATGTTGAAGACAGCGGTGAACGGGCCGTAGTCGAACAGCGACTCCAGCCAGGTCCTCGCCGTGTGATCCGGGTTGTCCTGCTCCAGCGTGCCATGCGGCGCGGGCAGTTGTCCCAGGGTCGGTGTGACCAGCAGGTCGTGCACGCAGAAGAACGCGGCGACCGATCGCGTCACACGGTTGTGCGCGTCGAACATGGCGACGAGATCGAGTGCGGCGAGGTCCCGCGCGCCCTCGAGCACCGTCCGCGAGACGGCCTCCAGTCTGCTCGGGTCGACCCGCGCTGTGAGGAAGGGCGCGGCGATGCCCGCCAGCTGGCCGAGGCTGCTGCACATGACGGCCTCCCAGTCGACGACCGGGCTCGCGTCGGCGACGACATGCCCGAGGTCCTCGAGCATGTGCGCGGCGAGCACGGCCGCGGCAGCGACCTCGGGGTCGACCGGAGCGCCCGACCAGGCTTCCGTGGTCACGCCCACGCGCAATGTGCCGGGCCCGATCTTCAGCTCATCGGCGTAAAGGCCGTGCGGAGGCGGTGCGGAGTACTTGTCGCCGACGCCCGGCCCGTGGACCGCATCGAGGAGGTGGGCAGCGTCGCGGACGCTCCGCGTCAGAGCGAAGTCGGCGGCGACGCCGAACAGCGGCTCGCCGGCGTCCGGCCCGCACGGTGTGCGACCGCGGCTCGGCTTGAGCCCGACGAGTCCGCAGCAGGCGGCCGGGACCCGGATCGAGCCGGCGCCGTCGTTGCCGTGTGCGATCGGAACCGCGCCGGCCGCGACGAGCGCGGCGGCGCCTCCGCTGGAGCCGCCGACGCCCCGCTCCGCGTTCCACGGGTTGCGGGTCGGCCCGTGCTTGACCGACTCCGTCGCGAAGCTGATGGCCAGCTCGGGCACCGTGGTGAGTCCGACGGTGGCCAGCCCGGCGGCGCGGAACCGCGTCATCAGGTCGCTGTCGTGGCGCGCGCGGACGCCCTGGAGGCTCCGGCTCCCGATGCCGAACGGCACCCCGTGCGCCATCGGTCCGCTGTCCTTGATGACGAAGGGCACGCCCGCGAGCGGCCCATCGGCCGCGTGGTCGAGCGCCGGGGAGAACAGCGGCAGGGCGAGCGCATTGAACTCGGCGTCGGCCGTGACCAGCGCCTCGCGAGCGATCGCCTCGACCTCGGGGGCGGTGACCGCACGCGCCCGCAACAGATCGCGGAGCCCGATCGCGTCATGGCTCGTGTACTCGTGCAGGTCCATGTACCGAGCCTGCCCTGCCGGCGACCGGCGCGCGACGGGCGTTGACCCTGTACCGGGCCCTGGACCTCGGTCAGTGCAGTGCGGTCGCGAGCCCGGAGCGGCCAGACAGGTCGAGCTTGCGGTAGGCGCTTCGCAGGTGCATCTCGACGGTCTTGGGCGACAGGTACAGCCGGCGGGCGATCTCGCGGTTGGTGGCGCCGCTCGCGGCGATCTCGGCCACGCGCCGCTCCGCCGGCGTGAGCGCGCCGGCGCCGGCGCCGGCGGGCGGGCGAGGCCGGCCGCCGGCCAGCAGCAGCTCCGCTCGCGCGTGTTCGCAGAGGACGGTGGCGCCACAGAGATACGAGGTGTCGTGCGCGTCGCGGAGGATCGCGCGCGCGGCGCGGCGCTCGCCGGCGGCGCGCCGCCGCGCGCCGAGCTCGGTCAGGCAGCGAGCCAGCTCGAGCCGGGCGTTGCTGACCGCGAAATGCCAGCGCGCCTCCTCCAGCAACGCGATCGCCTCCTCGCGCGGCGCGACGAGAGCGCGCATCCGGGCGGCATGGCCGAGTGCGCGAGGCGTGCCCCATTCGGCGGCCAGCGTCGCATAGGCCTCGGCTTCGGCGACGGCGTCCTGGCGACGGTCCGCGAGGACCAACGCCTCGGCCAGGAGGGGGCGCCAGGGGGGCTCGACTCGCTGGAGCAACCAGGCCGCGTTGCGCTCCCCCGCGGCGGCGAGATCCTCGATCGCGCGCACTGGGTCGTCCTGCGCCAGCCGCAGGCGGCCGCGGCAGCCGAGCATCGCGGTCAGCAGGATGCTCGCGGGGATCGCGCCGAGCATGCCGACCGAGCCGAGCATCTGCTCGGCCTCCGCGAGCCGCCCCTGTTCGACGAGCACCATCACCAGCCAGGGGGTGGCCAGCCGTCTTACGAACTCGCCCCCCGCCTCGATGGCGCCGCGGCCCTCGAGCTCGCAGCGGGCGAGGTCGCCGCGCTGGTAGGCGATCTGCGCCTGCTGCCAGAACGACCCCGCGACCATGTTCGGCTGCACGTCCTCCTCGGCGTCGGCGCGCAGGACATCCATCGCGCGCTCGGCATCGTCGAGCTCGTCCGCGTTGATGAGCAGCGCCACCGCCGAGAAGTTGAGGCTGCCAACCGCGAAGCCGCCGGGAAAGTCCCGGTGCAGGCGCCGGGCGAGCAGCTCGCGGGCGCCGCCCACGGGATCGGCGGGGCTCTCGCCGCGCATTACATGCGCGCAGGCGAGTATCAGCCGCTCGCCAGGGGTGCGGCCGGTCACGTGAGTGGCCTCGGAGACGATCGTCGCCCGCGCCTCGTCGATGCCCTCGCGGTCGGAGCCGCTGACGAACCCCAGCTCGGCGAGCAGCACAAGCCGCTCCTCGCGGTGGGAGTCGGGCAGCGTCTCGATGACGGCTCGCAGGACCGCGACCGCGTCGGCGACCTGGCCGTCGAGCGCGAGCCGCATCGCCAGGTGGCGCGCCGCGGCGACGCGCAGGGATGCGTCGGGCGCCTGGTGCGCGACGCGAGCGAGGACCTGCCCGCCGCGGTCGTCGCCGGCGTCCCTCAGCGCCCGGCCGCGCTCGAAGTCGACGGCGTCGGCGACATCCTGCGTCGGCGGCTCGGCCAGGGCGCGCTCGAGCAGCTGTGCCGCGGTCGTCAGCGCCCCCAGCCGTCGTGCGGCATCGGCGGCGCGCCGCAGCGAGGCCACGACTTCGGGGTCACCGCGCGGCGGTGCGCGCATCAGGTGTTCGGCGACGCGCTGGTCGTCCAACCCCGCGTCGGCGAGCAGCGCTGCCGCGCGGGCATGCAACGCGGCCGCGTCCAGCGGTCCGATCGCCTCGCGCGCCGCGGCTGCGACGACCGGGTGGGTGAAGCCGTACGCTCGCGCGTCGAGCACGCGCTCGCCGCGCAGCTCCTCCTCCGCGGCGATCGCCGCGGACGGCTCGAGCCCGGCGAGCGCGCGCGCCCGCGCTTCGTCAGCGTCGCCGCCCAGCACAGCGACCGCGTGCGCCAGTGAGGTCGCGGCTGGGCTGAGCCGCTCGAGCCGGTCGGCGACGAGGCGGACGAGCTGTGGCGGCGTGCGGCCTTCATCGAGCGCGGCGTCACCGCCGTGCGCGAGGAGCTCGCGGAGGTAGAGCGGGTTTCCGCGGGTCGCGGCGCGCGCCCGCCCGACGAGGGCCAGCGACCCCGGGCGCCCCAGCATCGCCTCGACCAGCCGTGCGGTGCCGGCGGCGGAGAGGGGCGCCGGCTCGACGCGCACGAACGCGCGCTCGGCGGCGAGGAACGCGTGCCGGTGACCGGCTGCCGCGGGCCGCGCCGCGATGACGAGCACGAGCGGCAGCTCCGCCGCACGCCGCGCCGCCAGCCGCAACAGCCCGAGCGTCAGTTCGTCGGCCCACTGCGCGTCGTCGAGGAACAGCGCGAGCGGCTGCTCGTCGGTCAACTCGACGATCAGCCACCACAGCGCGTGCACCACCTCGTCGCTGCGCGAGCCTGGCCCGCTCGGATCCGGCAGCGCTCCTTCGAGCGCCAGCACCCCGAGCCGCGCCGGGCCATCGGGCGCCACGTCCCGGGCCGCCCGCCCGAGCAGCAGCCGCGCGCCGGCGAACGGCACGCGGCTCTCGATCTCGTCGGCGGTGGCGTAGAGGACGCGAAGTCCCGCATCCTCGGCGCGGGCGCGCGCCAGTCCCATCAGGCGCGTCTTGCCGATGCCGGCCTCCCCTTCGATCAGCGCGGCGGCGCCCTGCCCCGTGGTCGCCGCGCGGACGACCTCGTCCAGGACGGCCAGCTCGGACTCCCGCTCGATAAGCGCGTCCACGGGTCCCAGTGTCCTCCCGCACGCGCCGACCGGCAACCGCCCGGAACGAGGTACAGGGGGCGGTACAGGGCTCACGCCCGTCGCGGTCGCGACCGCGGGCGGCGACGCTGGCTGCATCGACCGAAAGGAACCCCCGATGATCGCCCGCCTCGCCGAGCACAGCCATATTCCGGCTGACCTCGACCCGCAGTACGTCGCCCGCCACCGCAACTGGATCGCCGCCCAACCCGGCTTCTGCGGCGGCTACCACCTGCTCGAGCCCGACACCGGCCGCGCGCTCTCCCTGACCCTGTGGGAAGACGACGACGCGCTCGCCGCCGTCGGACGCGCGCAGCAGACCAGTGGCCCCGCCGACGGCCGCCTCAGCCGGCAGACGTCACCGACCGTCCGCCTCGTCCAGGTCGTCGCGGTCTTCTGAACGCCGCCCGACCACCCATCCGTCGCCCTCAGGAGGTCATCTCATGTCGTTGTCACTCGTGCTGCGCCGCGGTGCCGTGCTCACGGCTGTCGCGGCGGCGCTCACCGCTCCGGCCGCGCTGGCAGAGCCGATCGACCCGATCAGCCCCGCCGCCGAACGGGCGAGGCAGCAGGAGCTCGCGCACCTGCGTGTCGGCAACACGACCCCGGAGCTCGCCGCCGCCCGGGCGCAGGAGCGCTACTACACGTCCTACGGCACACCGACGCCGCCGACCAAGCCGGCCGCCACGGTCGCCGATACCGGCGATGGCATCGCGGGCGTGCCGTTCGCGCTTTCGGTGTTCGGCGCGTCGATCGTCGGGCTCGGCGCCGGGAGCGGCCTGCATCTCGTCCGTTCGCGCCGCCGCCACTCGGCGGGACTAGCCGTCTGACGGCGGTAACCGCGCGCTGCGCACGGTCGTCACGCCCCGGCGAGGTGCGGCCGCAGCGAGCGGGCGGGAGCCGTGGTGCGGGCGCGGAGCGTCCGCGCCACGGCCGAGCCGACGACGTAGCCCGCGGCGGCGGCAACGACGCCCGCCGCGATGTCGAAGACGAAGTGGTTGCCGGTGGCGACGACGGCGAGCGCGATCACCGGGCCCCACAGCAACGCCATGAGGCGCAGGAGCGGCTGGCGGACGGCGGCGGCGACGGCGATTCCGATCGCGACCGCGAAGCCGACGTGCAGGCTCGGCACCGCCGCGAGCTCGTTGTAGAAGCTGGTGGTGAGCGACGAGTCGAGCGCGACTCCCGTCTGCGTGCTGATGGTGTCGATCATGCCGATGCCCGCAAGGCGCGGCGGCGCGACGGGGAACGCGGCGTAGACAGGGATGGAGATCAGCCAGGTGGCGAGGATCGTGTTGCGCAGGCGCTCGTAGATCGGCTGCGAGCGCCGATAGAGGAAGGCCAAGGCCCCGGGGAGCACGACGAGTTGGGCGGCCAGGTAGAGGTGGTTGAGCACCCACAGCATCCACGTGCCGGTCAGCGAGGACTGCACCGACGCCTCATCGGCGACGCCGAGGTGGTGCTCGAGGTCGACGATCCAGTGGGCGTTGGCGGTGGCGACACCGAGGTCCCCGACGGTGAGCCACCGGGCCGCGCTGTAGACCAGGTAGGCGACCAGGAAGATGCCCAGCTGCCGGGCGCCGGCGGATGGGACGGGGACGCGGGGGAACATGACCTGACGGTACGGCCGGAGCGCCGTTTCCGCAGCGGTGCTGCCGCGAGCCGGACGGTAGGGGCTGGACGAGTCCGGGGTGCGGTTTCCCGCACCCGTCCGGTCCTCGATGGCGTGCTACGACGTCACTGTCCCCTCCTCCGCCGAATCGGCGTTCGACATTGTCAAACGCTGTTCAGAGTTGCCCGCTGACGTGCGCGCGTGGTACGACCGCGCGATGGCCGACATGAGAACGAGGACCACGCTCGTCACCGGCGGCGCACACGGGATCGGGGCGGCGGTCGTGCGCAGACTGCTCGCAGCGGGCGCGCGCGTGACGGTGCTCGACACGGAGCTGCCGGGCGAGCTGGACCCCGCCGCGCCAGGACTCGAGCTCGTCGAAGGCGACGTCCGCCGGCGCGAGGACGTGCGGAGAGCCGCCCGGGGCGTCGACGCGGTCGTGGCCGTGGCCGGCATCGGTGCGCTCACGCCGCTGCTGGAGATCGACGACGCCACGTGGCAGCGGATGCTCGACGTCAACCTCACCGGCGTCTTCCTCACCGTGCAGGAGGGCGCGCGGGCGATGACGGACACCGGGAGACGCGGCGCCATCGTGGTCGTCTCGTCGACCAACGCGATCTACGCCGAGGAGTCGACCGTCCCGTACACGACGACGAAGGGCGCGCTGGTTGCGCTGGTGCGCGCCGCTTCGCTCGACCTCGCCCGCCACGGGATCCGGATCAACGCGGTCGCGCCCGGGATGGTGCGCACGCGGATGGCTGCTCCGCTGACCGAGGACGCGGACGCCGCAGCGGAGTTCCTGCGCCACGTCCCGCTCGAGCGCTTCGCCGAGCCGGACGAGATCGCATCCGTCGTCAGCTTCCTCCTGACCGAGGAATCGAGCTACGTCACAGGCTCGCTCGTCGTGGCCGACGGGGGCCTGACGGTTGGGATGAAGCTCGACGTCGACACGATCGGCGCCGGCGACTGAATCGGTTCGCTGCAAACTGTTGACATTTGGCAGTCGCCAAATTACATTCGCCACATGGACGGCTCGCCAGCCCTCGCTCCGGCCGAGAAGACCTCGAGCGCGGAGAGCGCCGAGAAGGCCGCACGCGTCAGCACGCTGGATACGCCCGCGCTGCTCGTCGACTTCGACTGCTTAGAGCGCAACATCGCGCGCTGGCAACTGGCGACCGACACGGCCGGCGTCCGCCTCCGCCCGCACATCAAGACCCACAAGAGCGTGGCGCTGGCCGCCCTCCAGCGCGAGGCGGGCGCCCACGGCATCGCGGTCGCCAAGGTCGGCGAGGCCGAGGTGTTCGCGGCCGCGGGCTTCGATGACATCGCGATCGCCTATCCGGTCGTCGGCGGGACGAAGTGGCAGCGGATCGCGCGGCTTGCCGAGCACACCAAGATCACCGTCAACGTCGACAGCGCGACCGCTGCCGAGGGCATCAGCGCCGCGGCGAGCGCCGCCGGCGCCACCGTCCAGCTCCAGATCGACCTCGACTCCGGCTTCGGCCGCTGCGGCGTCCCCGCCGGCAACGCCGCGGCACAGATCGCCCTCGCGCGCCTGATCGAGGCCCTGCCGGGGGTTGAGCTCGACGGCGTGACGACCCACCGCGGCCTCTTCTTCCCCGGCGCCGCCGAGATGCCGCGCGACGTGGCCGGCGCGCACGAGGGCCAGATCGTCGTCGCGGCCGCCGAACGCCTGCGCGCGGCCGGGTTCGCGGTGCGCGAGGTCACGGCCGGCGGCTCACTGACCGGCGCGGGCGTGGCGGGCGTCGACGGCGTCACCGAGGTCCGCGCCGGCACGTACGTCTTCAACGACCTGATGCAGATCTCCCTGGGCGCGGCCACGCACGACGATCTTGCGCTCACCGTCCTCGCCACCGTCGTCTCCGTCACCGGCGACGACACCGCCACGATCGACTGCGGGAGCAAGACGCTCGCGGGCGACACCGGTGTGGTCGGCGGCAGCGGGCTCGAGCTGCGCGGCCTCGCCGAGTGCGTCGAGCGCGACGTGGTCGTCGAGCGCATGACCGAGGAGCACGGCCTGGTCCGCAGCTTCGACGGACCGCTCGCAATCGGCGAGCGCCTGACCTTCGTGCCCGTCCACGCCTGCACGTGCGTGAACCTCGCCGAGCGCCTCCACGTCGTCCGCGGCGACGAGATCCAGCACACGTGGCCAGTCGACGCGCGCGGGAGGACGTCATGAGACCGAACCCCGCGCTCCAGCGCCTGCGGCAGGGCGAGACGGTGCTCGGCATGTTCGCGATCGACCTCTACTCGACCGGGCTGGCGCGCACCGCGACCAGCGCCGGCGCGGAGTTCGTGGTGTTCGATCAGGAGCACACCGGCTGGGGGCTCGACCAGATCCGGCCGCTGCTCGCCGCCGCGCGCGCGAGCGAGACCGTTCCGCTGGTGCGCGTGCGGACGCTCGACGCGCACGCGATCGGCAGCGTGCTCGCGCTCGGCGCGCTGGGCGTGATGGTCCCCCTGATCCGCGACGCCGACGAGGCCCGCGCGGTGGTGGCGGCGGCCAAGTACCCGCCCCAGGGCGACCGCGGCTTCGGGATCCTTTATCCCGACGAGCACGAGGGCGACGTCGGCGGCTACATGCGCTGGGCCAACGACGAGCTGATGGTGATCGCGATGGTCGAGACGGTCAGCGCGCTCGACGACCTCGACGCCATCGCGGCAATCGACGGGATCGACGTGCTGTGGATCGGCCACTTCGACCTCACGGCGTCGATGGGGATCCCCGGCCAGTTCGACCATCCACGCTACGCCGAGGCCCTGGAGCAGGTCGTCGACGCGTGCGAGCGCCACGGCAAGGCCGCCGGCATCTCCACCGACGACGCCGAACACGCGGCCGCGCTCGCCGGGCAAGGCTTCCGCTTCATGGCCGTCGGCCACGACATCGTCCTGCTGCGCGACGCGCTCCAGCAGCGACTCGCCGACGTCCGTGCCCGTCTCCCCCAACCCGCCCGACAGTGATGCCCAAGCAACCTCTTCACAGCGACCAGGCCGGACCGCCGCTCGGCGCCTACTCGCAAGGCATCCGCGCCGGCGACTTCATCTTCGTCAGCGGTTGCGGCCCGATCGACGCGCAGACCGCGCAGGTCCGCGGCGAGACGGTGGCCGAGCAGACCGAGGTCGTGCTCGACAACATCACCGCGATCCTCGCGGCCGGCGGCGCGGAGCTGAAGGACGTCGTCAAGGCGACCGTCCACCTCGCGGACGAGACCACGTTCCCGGAGTTCAACGCCGTCTACTCGGAGCGGATGCCGGAGCCCCGACCGGTCCGGACGACCGTGGGGAGCGGGCTGCGCCAGGTCTCCGGCATGCGCGTGGAGATCGACGTCATCGCGTACGTGGGCCCATGAAGGAGAGAGGAGCCATGCAGATAGAGCAGCGTGAGGCCGATGCGGTGGTCATCGGCTCGGGTGCGCTCGGAGCGGCCACCGCGTTCTGGCTCGCCAAGCGCGGGCTCGACGTCGTGCTCGTGGACAGGTTCGACCTCGTGTCGCAGACGTCGCCGCGAGCGGCCGGGCTCGCGCAGAAGGTCCAGGTCGACGACGTGCTCGCCGAGCTGGCCATCCGCGGGATCGACGCGCTGCTCGGCTTCCACGAGCTCACCGGCCGGCCGCTCGACGTCGTCGTCAACGGCAGCGTCAAGATCGCGCGAACCGACACCGACGCCGAGCAACTGCAGGAGGAGATCCGCCGCGGCGGCGAGCTCGGCGTCGAGATCGCCGAGGTCACGGGCGACGAGGTCCGCACGCACGCGCCGTGGCTGGACGCCGACGGCGCGCAGCTCATCAGCTACGCGCCGACCGACGTGTACATGGAGGAGCCGGGGACGGTGCCGCGCGGGTTCGTGCTGGCGCTGCAGGACCTCGGCGGCACGGCGCTCGCCAACACCGAGGTCACCGGGTTCGTGCTCGGCGACGGTCGCGTGACGGGCGTCGAGACCTCCCAAGGACGGATCGACGCGCGGATCGTCGTCGATGCCGCCGGCGCGTGGACCCGCCTGGTCGGGCACCTCGCCGGCCAGAAGATCCCGCTCTTCCCGGCGCGCCACCAGCTCTGCGTCACCGAGCCGCTGGACGCCGTCGTCGCGACCCACCCGACCGTGCGGGTGATGGACACGCGCTTCTACACGCGTCCGTGCCGCGGCGGCCTGATGTACGGCGGCTACGAGCCGGACCCGCTGATGGTCGACCCGAGCACGCGGCGGCCCGGCTTCCAAGTTGCCGACCTCGAGTGGGACATGGAGCCGATCCGGCGCATGCTGGCCGACGTCGCCGATCACTTCCCGCTGTTGGTCGACGCGCCGATCGCGGAGCTTCGCGGCGGGCTGCCGACGATGACGCCCGACGGGCACTTCATCGTCGACGAGCTTCCGGGCGCCCGCGGGCTGTACGTGGCCAGCGGTTGCAACGTCGGCGGCCTGTCGATCTCGCCGCCGATCGGGGAGGACCTCTCGGGCTGGATCGTCGCCGGTGGGGAACGACCGCGGACGCTCGAGACGCTGCGTATCGATCGCTTCGACGACCGCTACGAGGACGAGGACGTGCTGCGCGCGGACTGCTTCCAGACGTACGCGCACAAGTACGACAAGGACGAAGTGGCGGACCGCCGGCCCGCCGGGGTCGCCACAGAAGGGGTGGAGCACAGATGAGCCAGGTCACGTTCGAGCCCGGGGCGGCGCGGCCGGGCGAGCAAGAGCAGATCCCGATCTTCTCCAGGACGGCCACCGGACTCGTCCGGCAGGTCTCGCTCCTGCAGCAGATCGTCTTCAACCTCGCCTCGAGCAACGCGCTCGGGCAGGGCCTCGTGTTCTTCCTCGCGGTCGTGGTGCTATTCCCGGCCGCGAACATCTACGTCGCGCTGCTGATCGCGGCCGGGATGAGCTTCTTCGTGTGGACGACGTTCGGTCTTCTCGCGAGCGCGATCCCGCGGATCGGCGGCGACTACACGATCAACTCGCGCATCCTCCCGCCCTGGCTGGCGCTGGGCGGGAACATCGGCTCGTTCATGGGCGGCATCTTCGGCGTGCCGATCTTCGGCTACTTCATGGCCACGTTCGCCCTGTCCCCGGCCCTCGCCGTCATCGGCGGCGTCACCGGCTCGGACACGGTGACCAAGTGGAGCACCTACTTCGCGGCCGACCACAAGACGACCGTGTTCGTCACCACGCTCGTCATCGTGGCGATCATGAGCGTGCTCGCCTACCTCGGCACGCGGCTCGTGCTGAAGGTGTGCACGTGGCTGGTGATCATCGCCGCGGCCGGCTTCTTCATCGACCTGCTGATCCTGCTGTTCACGAGCCACGACTCGTTCGTGCGGCACGTCGACGCCGTCGCGGGCGCGGGCGCCTATGACAAGACGGTGGCCGCCGGCGACCCGGCGCTGTATCCGAGCAAGAGCGGCTACAGCACCCACAACACGATCGGCGCCGTCTACTACGCGCTCACGATCACGATCTACATCTACTGGGGCGCGTACCTGTCGGCCGAGTTCAAGGGCGGCGGCCAGCGCAGGCGGCAGCTGACGGCGATGTGGACCGCCGGCATCGGCAACGCCCTGGTCCTGCTGATCGCGATCGCGATCTTCATGGGCACGGTCGGCTACGACTTCTTCGTCTCGGCCTTCAGCGGCAACTTCGAGGCGCCGGGCTCGAACGGTATCGGCAGCACGGCCTACGTCTACTTCTCGAGCCTCGTGGCGAGCAACGACCTGCTCGTCACGCTGCTGGCACTGGCCTTCCTGGGCTGGTTCCTGCCGGCGTGTTACACGCAGGCGGCGATGTGCCAGCGGGCGCTGATGACGTGGTCGTTCGACGGCCTGCTGCCGCGCCGGCTCGCGGCGGTCAGCCCGACCCGGCACACGCCGACCGCGGCGATCGTGACGACGGCGCTGCTGGCGATCCCGCTCGCGGTGTGGATCTGTTACAGCGACAACTTCTTCCAGTACTTCGCGATCGCCGCCGTCTCGGCGTACCCGTCGCTGATCCTGATCGGGATCGCGGCGACGTTGATCAAGCGGCGGCGGCCCGACCTCTACAAGGGGTCGAGCGCCGAGTGGCGCCTGGGCGGAATCGAGGTGCTCCCGGTCTTCGGCGTGCTCTGCAGCCTCGTCGGTGCCGCCGCGATCGCGCTCCTGTTCATCTACCACACGGAGGTCGGCCTCCAGTACACGACCGAGACGGCCATCTACCTCGTGGCGATGTTCGCCGTCGGCGCGGCGTGGTACGCCATCGCGCGGTCGATGCGCAGCAAGCAGGGCATCAACATCGACCTCGCGTACAAGGAGATCCCGCCCGAATGAGGTTCGGACGTCGCGCATCCAACGGCGACCAGAAGCGGATCAGCTTCGTCACGGACGTGCACGGTTCGGAGCGCTGCTTCCGGAAGTTCCTCAACACGGCCAAGTTCTACGACGCGCAGTACCTGATCCTCGGTGGGGACATCACGGGCAAGACCCTGGTCCCCATCGAGAAGGGCCCCACCGGCTGGCGTGCGTCGTTCAACGACCACGACTACCGCGACATGTCCGACGAGGAGGCGCGCGAGGTCGAGCAGCGGATCCGCGATGGCGGGCGCTACCCGATCCGAGGTGAGCGCGACGAGCTGCTCGAGCTGTTCTCCGAGGAGCGCCGTGACCAGACGTTCCGTGACGCCGTCGTCGACGGGATCCGCCGTTGGATGGACATTGCCGACGAGCGCCTCGCCGGCACGGACGTCCAGTGCTACGTGACGCCGGGCAACGACGACTTCTGGGAGATCGACGAGCCGCTGCTGCAAGCCGAGCGCGTGCAGTTCGTCGAGGGCCGGCGCGTGCGGCTCGACGACCACCACGAGATGATCACCACGGGCTACTCGAACATCACCCCGTGGCGCTCGCCGCGGGAGCTCGCGGAGCCCGAGCTCGGGGAGCGCATCCAGGCGATGTTCGCCGAGGTCGAGGACGCCGCGAGCCTGATCGCGGTGCTGCACCCACCGCCCTACGGCACCGAGCTCGACCAGGCGCCGCTGATCGACGGGGAGTTCCGCGTGCAGACCGAGAACGCGGGCGTGAAGTTCGGGCCTGTGGGCTCGACCGCCGTGCGCGAGTTCATCCTCGAGGCCCAGCCCATGCTGGCGCTGCACGGGCACGTCCACGAGTCGCAAGGCGCGCAGCGGCTCGGCCGGACGCTCTGCATCAACCCAGGATCCGAGTACACGGCCGGCGCACTGTCCTGCGCGCTCGTCACGCTGACCGGCGACTCGGTGGAGTTCCAGTTCACCACCGGATGACTTTGGAGCGGACGTGACCGACGAACGCACACTGAGAACTGCCGCCGCGGCGGAGGCTTGTGGGGCCGAGTGGGCGATCCTGACCGCGGCCGACAGCGTGTACTACGCCGCGCAGGTCGACACGGTGATCGAGACCGGCATGTCGGCCTTCGCCGGCGGCCCGCTGACAGCGATCGTCGGCCGCGACGGGACGCTGGGCGTCGTGGCCACCAACATCGACGAGGCGACAGCGCGCGCGTCCGCGGCGGACCACGTGACCGTCTACCGCGGGCTGGAGCTGTCCGACCGCACGCCCGTGGAGTCGCGCTTCCGGCGCGGGATGAACGAGGCGCTGACCGCGCTCGGCGTCGGCGGCACCGTGGCGGTGCAGGCCGCGACCCTGCCGTGGACCGTCGCCGAGCTGCTGCGCGAGCGCGGTGCCGAGCTGGCCGAGATCGACGCCGAGCTGACGCGCCAGCGGATGACTAAGACCGCGCGGGAGATCGAGCGGCTGCGCTGGTGCGCGCACCTCACCGACCTCGGGCAGGCGGCGGCGCTGCGCGGCTCGCGCCCCGGGCGCACCGAGCTCGAGGTGTGGACCGAGATCCGCTACGCGATCGAGGCGGAGGAGGGCACGCGCGTACCGATCGCCGGCGACTACGTGTCCGGCATCGACCGGACCGCGGCCGTCGGCGGCTTCCCGACCGACCGCGTCATCGCGGCCGGCGATCCGATCCTGTGCGACCTCGCGCCGCGCTCGCACGGCTACTGGGGCGACTCCTGCAACGCCATCGTCGCCGGCGACCCACCCGCCGGTTACGATCGCCTGTACCGGGCGACCGAGGCGGCGGTGCAGGCGGCGGTCGAGCACCTGCGCCCCGGCATGACGATGGGCGAGCTCGACACGCTCCTGCGCGATGCGGTGTCGGACCGTGGCGCGACGAACGTCATCCACAACGGGCACGGCATCGGGACCGGCCCACACGAGTCGCCGCGCGTCGTCCCGGGTGAGGAGACCGTGATCCGCGAGGACATGGTCCTGATGCTCGAGCCCGGCGCCTACGAGCCCGGCGTCGGCGGCGTGCGGCTCGAATGGATGTATCGCGTGACCGCCACCGGCAACGAGGTGCTCAGCGGCTTCCCGCACGCGCAGGCGCTCGAAGCCGCGGGGGCGGCATGATCACGATGGTCGCTCCTCCCCACGCCGATCCGGTCACCGAGGGGGCACGGATCGCGCGAGCCGCCGAGGAAGCGGACCTCGATCTCCGCGTCGTCGGCGGCGTCGCCGTGGCGCTGCGGTGCACGAGCTCCGCGGCGCCGCCGCTGAGCCGGAGCTACAAGGACGTCGACGTCGCCGGCCGGGCGGCCGACCGGGTCAGGATCACGGCGCTGCTGACCGAGTCGGGCTACCTCGCCGACGAGCAGTTCAACGCGCTCAACGGCGCTCGGCGGCTGCTCTTCTACGACGCCCCCAACCAGCGGCGGCTCGACGTGTTCCTGGACCGCGTCGAGCTGTGCCACAAGATCGACCTGCGGCCGCGACTGTCGATCCCCGGCGCGACGCTCCCGCTCGCCGACCTGCTGCTGATGAAGCTGCAGGTGGTCGAGACCAATCCCAAGGATTTCACCGACATGGCGGCGCTGCTGGTCGACCAGCCGTTCGCCGACCATGACGACGACGCGATCAACGTCGCCTACCTGTGCGAGCTCGCCGGGCAGGACTGGGGCCTATGGCGGACGATGACGATGGTCGCCCAGCGCCTCGAGACCCACTCGGCGAACCTCGGCGACGACGCGATCGGGGCCACCGTGCACGACCAGGTGACCGTGCTGCTCGAACGCCTGGAAAGCACGCCGAAGTCGCGCGGTTGGCGCCTGCGCTCCCGCGTCGGTGACCGGGTGCGATGGTATGAGCTACCGGACGACGACGGATAGCGATCGTGGCCCCGAAACAACAACCGACGATTCAGATCGAGTCCGCCTCTCGCACCCTCAGGGGCCAGGCGTACGACATCCTCAAGCGACAGCTGCTGTCCGGCGAGCTACGGCCCGGCGAGCGGGTGAACGAGGTCGTGATGGCAGCGCGCCTGGGCATCAGCCGCGGGCCGCTGCGCGAGGCGATCCGCAACCTCGAGCAGGAGGGGCTGCTGATCGCGGCCCCGCACCGGGGGACGTTCGTGCGCCAACTCACCGAGGAAGAGGCGGCCGAGCTGCAGGAGGTGCGGCTCGCACTGGAGACCGCCGCGGCCTGCCGGCTGGCGCAGCACTGGACGCCGGCGACCAAGGCGGCGCTCGAGGAGCGCCTCGACCGGCTGCGCGGCCTGCATCTCGACAACTCGACGCTGGCTGAGCGGATGAGCGCGGACCTCGGCTTCCACGAGGCGATCTGCGAGGCCTCGGGCAACGAGACGCTGCTGGAGACCTGGCGCTCGCTGATCGGCCGGATCACGATGATGGTCCTCAACGTCGGCGAGAGCCGCATGAGCCGCCTGCAGGACGCCGACGCGCACATGCCGCTGCTGGAGGCGATCGAGTCCGGCGACGAGACGATCATCCGCGAGACGTACGAGCGCGTGTTCGATTCCGGGACGAAGGTGGTCGTGGAGGCGGTCGCCCACGGTGACGAGCAGGCCGCGGAGGTGGCGTGAGCGTCGCCGACGTCCTCGCCGCTCACGGGCTGCCCGCGGCGGACCTGGGTGAGCGCCCGTCGAGCGCCAAGCGCTTCCGCGACGGCGCGGCCTACCGGGTCGAGATCCCGAGCACCGAGGGGCCCCGCTGCCTCGCGGCGATCCTCGAGGAGGCCGCGCGGCTCGACGTGCCCATCCACCGGGTGTCCCAGGGCTCCGGGGTGGATCTGCTCGCGCGCGGCGAGCTCGAGGAGTTTGCGGCGTTGGGGCGCGAGCACGGCGTCGAGATCTCGCTGTTCGCGCGGCCGAACGCCGCGTGGGGCCGGTCGGCCTCGGCGCGCTCGGTGGCCGGGGCGGTCCTGGCACCCGTCGCGTGGGGCATGGACCAGGTGACCCAGCAGCTCGACGAGATCCGGCGGGCCGCCGACTTCGGCTTCCGCAGCGTGCTGATCGCCGACATCGGCGTGCTGCGCCTGTTCTCGGCGCTGCGCGAGGCCGGCGATCTGCCGCCGGACATGCAGGCGAAGGTCTCCGTGATGCTGCCGGCCGCGAACCCCGCGTCCGCGCAGGTGCTGGAGGAGCTGGGCGCCAACACGATCAACGTGCCCGTCGACCTGTCCGTCGCGCAGCTTGCCGCGATCCGGGCCGCGATCGACGTCCCGCTCGACGTCTACGTCGAGGCGCCCGACAACCTCGGCGGGATCGTCCGGATGCACGAGATCGCCGAGATCGTGCGCGTCGCGAGTCCCGTGCACGTCAAGTTCGGCCTGCGCAACGCTCCCGACCTGTATCCGTCGGGCACGCACCTGGAGCCGACGGCGGTCGCGCTCTCGCGCGAGCGGGTGCGGCGGGCTCGGATCGGGCTCGACCGGCTGACGGACTTCTCGACGTCGCCGGTCCCGGCGCCCGTCGCCGCTCTCGTCGCCGGATGAAGACCGGCTGGGTCTTCGACGAGCGGTTCCTCTGGCACGACAGCGGCACCGCCGCGGGGACGCGCGGACCCGGTGGATGGATCGCGCCGGGGCGGCCGTTCGAGCGGCCGGAGGTGGCGGCCCGCACGCGCGATCTCGTCGCGGCGTCGGGGCTGCTCGAGCGGCTCGTCGCCGTGCCCGCGCGGCGTGCGAGCGACAAGGAGCTGCTGCGCGTCCACGACGCCGCGTGGATCGAGCAGTTGGAGCGGACCGTAGCCGCCGGCGGCGGTGCCGCCGCGGTGAACGTCCCGGTCGGCGTCGACAGCGTCAAGATCGCGCGGCTCGCCGCCGGCGGCGCGATCGCGGCGGTCGAGGCCGTGCTCGACGGCGCCGTGGATAACGCCTACTGCCTGCTGCGGCCGCCCGGCCATCACGCCACGCCGAGCGCCGGGCGCGGGTTCTGCCTGCTCAACAACGTGGCCGTCGCCGTCGCGGCGGCGCGGGCGCGCGGCGTCGACCGCGTCGCCGTCGTCGATTGGGACGTCCACCACGGCAACGGGACGCAGGAGGCGTTCCTCGACGACGGCGCCGTGCTCACCATCTCGCTGCACCAGGACCGCCTGTTCCCGGCCGACTCCGGCGGCGTCGACGAGAACGACGCGGCGAACCGCAACGTGCCCCTGCCGCCCGGCTGCGGCGAGGGCGCGTATCTGGAGGCGATGCGCACGGTCGTCGTACCGGCCGTGCGCGCGTTCGCGCCGGACCTCGTCGTCGTCGCCTGCGGGTTCGACGCGTCGGCGCTCGACCCGCTCGGCCGGATGCAGCTGCGCGCCGCCGGCTTTGCGGCGCTGGCACGCGAGGTGCTCGACCTCGGTCGGGTCGTGTGCTGCCACGAGGGCGGCTACTCGGAGTACTACGTGCCGTTCTGCGTCATCGCCGTTCTCGAGCAGCTGACGGGGTCACGCACGGCGGTCGGAGATCCCTACTTCCCGCCCGACCGCGAACTCGCTTACGACGCGCTCCAGGACCATCAGCGCCGCGCCATCGAGGCGGCGCGGTAAGACGGCCGCGCGCCGAGACCACCAACGCTCGCGACAGATCGACGAGGATTGGAGCCACGATGACGGCGCAGCTGCTCTCAGTGAACGTCGGGCGGCCCCGCGAGGTGCAGTGGGAGGGCAAGACCGTGCGCTCGGCGATCTGGAAGGAGCCCGTCGACGGCCCGCGGATGCTGAGGCGGATCAACATCGACGGCGACGACCAGGGCGACCGGCTCGCGCACGGCGGCGAGCACCGCGCCGTCTACGTGTACCAGATGGACTCGTACCGCTACTGGGAGCGCGAAATCGGCCGCGACGACTTCACCTACGGCCAGTTCGGCGAGAACTTCACCGTCGAGGGTCTGGCCGACGACGAGGTCTGCATCGGCGACCGCTACCGCATCGGCGGCGCGCTCGTCGAGGTGACCCAGCCGCGGGTGACGTGTTACCGCCTCGGCATCCGCATGGACGTGCCGACGATGCCCTCGTTGCTCGTCGCCCACCACCGGCCGGGCTTCTACCTGCGCGTGCTCGAGGAGGGCGAGGTGGAGGCCGGCGACGACATCGTCAAGGTCGCCGACGGGCCGGAGCAGCTCACGATCGCGCAGGTCGATGCGCTGCTCTACCTACCGAACAAGTCGCGCCCGCTGCTCGAGCGGGCGCTGCGCGTGCCGGCGCTCAGCGAGGGCTGGAAGGGCAGCTTCCGCGAGCTGCTCGCCAAGGCCGACGCCGACATCCCGCCGGCGTGGCCAGGGTTCCGCGCGCTGCGCGTTGCGGCGGTCCGTCGCGAGAGCTCGACGATCAGCTCGTTCCGGCTCGTGCCGGCCGACGGTGAGCCGGCTGCGGCCGTCCCCGGCCAGTACCTCACCCTTCGCCTGCGGCCCGACACCGACGCGCCGGCGCTGGTCCGCAGCTACTCGCTGTCGGACGTGCCCGGCGCGGAAGGCTTCCGGATCAGCGTCAAGCGCGAGGGTGCGGGCAGCCGCTTCCTGCACGACCACGTGAAGGTCGGCGACGTGCTCGACGTCGCCGCGCCGCGCGGCGTGTTCGTCCTCCGCGACGGGACGAGCCCGGTCGTGCTGCTCAGCGCCGGAGTCGGCGCGACGCCCGTCCTCGCGATGCTCCATGCGCTGGCCCGGACGCGCAGCGCGCGGCCGGTGTGGTGGGTCCACGGCGCCCGCAACCGCGACGAGCAGGCGTTCGCCGGCGAGGTCGACGAGCTCCTCGCGGCGCTGCCCGACGCGCATCGGCTCGTCGCCTTCAGCGCCCCCACGACGGACGGCGGCTACGACGTCGCGGGACGCATCGACCTTCCCGCCCTCGACCGCGCCGGCGTCCCGAAGGATGCGGACTACTACGTCTGCGGACCTGACGCCTTCATGCAGGCGATCGGCGCCGCGCTCACGGCCCGCGGAGTGCCGCCCGACCGCGTCGCGACCGAGGTCTTCGGCGCCGTCGCCGTGTACGCCTCCGGGATCGTCAAGGACGGCGACCGCGCACCGCACCCGCCGGATGGCCCCGCCGGCACCGGTCCGGCCGTCACGTTCGCGCGCAGCAATCTCGCGGTCGCGTGGGACGCGGATCGTTTCGGGAACCTGCTCGATTTCGCCGAGGCCTGCGACGTGCCCGTCGGGTTCGGCTGCCGTACCGGCGTCTGCCACAGCTGTGAGAGCGGGGTGCTCGCCGGCACCGTGAGCTACCACATCGACCCGCTCGAGCCGCCGCCCGACGGGCGGATCCTCCCCTGCTGCACCGTGCCGACGTCCGAGCTCACGCTCGACCTGTGACTGGGTAGATTCGCGGCGATGGAGTTCAACGTCGCCGCGGACTCGTATGACCGCTTCATGGGGCGGTACTCGGTCGGGCTCGGTGCGCAGATGACGGACCTGGCCGGCATCGCGGGCGGGCAGCGCGCACTCGACGTCGGGTGCGGGCCCGGCGCCCTCACGCGTGAGCTCGCGACGCGGCTCGGTCCCGATGCCGTGGCGGCCGTCGATCCGTCCGAGTCGTTCGTGACCGCAGCGCGGGAGCGCAACCCGGGCGTCGACGTGCGCCGCGCCGCCGCCGAGGAGCTGCCGTTCGCCGACGGCGAGTTCGACGCCGCGCTCGCGCAGCTCGTCGTGCACTTCATGGCCGATCCGGTGGCGGGCCTTAGGGAGATGGCGCGGGTCGGCGGTGTCGTCGCGGCCTGCGTGTGGGACCACCGGGGCGGGCAGGGACCGCTCGGCGTGTTCTGGGAGGCGGTGCGGTCGCTCGACCCCGACGCTCGCGACGAGTCCGATCTCGCGGGCGCGCGCGAGGGGCATCTGGCCGAGCTGTTCTCCCAGGCCGGTCTCGGAGAGATCGACCAGACCGTGCTCGCGGTGGAGGTCGAGCACGAGAGCTTCGAGGAGTGGTGGGAGCCGTTCACGCTCGGTGTCGGGCCGGCCGGCGCGTACGTGTCGCGCCTCGCCCCGGGCGATCGTGACCAGCTCCGCGAGGTCTGCCGGGAACGGCTCCCGCCCGCGCCGTTCACCGTGACGGCGCGGGCCTGGGCCGTGCGCGGTCGCGCCGGTTAGCCGAGCGCGAGCGTGAGCGCGTGCCGCTCGCGCGGCGAGCGTGATCGGAGGACGAGCACGGCGAGCGGGATCAGCGCGGCTTCGACGGCGAGCGCGGCGAGGCCGAGGGGGTTGGCCCAGTCGCCGATGTCGTCGGTCGCGCCCGGGAGCCCGGTCGTCCGGCTGAGGACGTAGCCGACGATCGCGGCCCCGGCCACCGTGGAGACGGCGGCCCAGGCCCAACGGTCGAGGCCGAACCCGAGGCGGACCGCGAGCGCCAGGCAGACCGCGGCGAGGGCCACGAACAGCCAGAAGATCCCGCGCGTGTCGCCCCATTCGTCGCCTGCCGCGGCGATGTGGAGCACGGCGACGGCGACGAGACCGGTGGCCGCGAGCGCACGCGGGACAACCCACGCGCTCGCGGGCGCGCGAAACGCCAGCGGCGCCAGGGTCGCGAACGCGACGAGCTCAGAGCCGATCGCGATCTCCACGGAGGGCCGCAGCAGCGTCTCCTGCCAGCCGAACAGGCCCACGGTCGACGAGAGCGCAAGCCCGGCGAGGGCGCTCGCGCTCACGAGTGCTCCGAGGGCCGCGGCCACGCGCCAGTGCGACCCGAAGAGCGCGATCGCGATCGTCGTCGAGACCAGGGCGTCGGCCGCGAACAGCGGGCCGATCCACGGCACGGCGTGGAAGATCGAGACGAGCTGAGCGACGTGGACGGCCGCCGCGACCAACAGCGCGGCGGCGCCCGTAACACGAACGGTGGTCATGTCAGCTCACCGTGAGCGTGCCGACCATGCCGGCCTGCCTGTGACCGGGGACCGGGCAGTAGTACGTGTACGTGCCCTTCTTGAGCGTCGACGTGACGGTCGACGTGCTGCCGGGGCTCACGGTCGCGCCGGTGCCGCCGCCTTCGATCGCGATGCCGTGATCCATGCCCGCCGACGACGGGTTCTTCATGATCAGCGTGACGGTGCCGGCCTTCGCGGTGAGCGTGGAGCGCGTGAAGCGCAGCGCTCCGCCGGGATCGGCGCTGAGGTGGATGACCTGGCCCTTGCCGGCGGCCGGCGTGCTCGCGGGAGCGGACGCGGTCGAGGTCGTGCTGCTGCTACTGCCGCCGCAGCCGGCCAGCAGAGCCACGCCGACCACGGAGACACAGATGATGGGGAGGAATCGGGACATACCGTGACAGTGGCGCCCACGAGGTATCTCTCACCAGTGGACATTGGTCGCGGTACCGGCAGCACGGCACACTCACTCATGTGCGAACGCGTCACTCGATATCCGGGACGGTGGCCGCGTTCGCCGCACTCGGGGTCGGGGCGATCCTCGTCGTCGCCGCCGTCGCCGCCCTGGCGATCCGCGACATCACCGACCACGAGGCGCTGCGCGAGGCCAAGCAGCTCACGCGCGTGACCGCGCTCAGCGCCGTCACCCCGGACCTGACGAATCAGGTGATGACCGGTGGCCCGGCCGCGCTGGCGCGACTGGATCGAACGGTGCGCGCGCGGGTGCTGCGCTCACCGGTCGTGCGGGTCAAGCTGTGGACGCTCGGCGGCCGAATCGTGTACTCCGACGCGCGGCCGCTGATCGGCCGGCACTTCGCGCTCGACCCGGGGCAGCGCCGGGCGGTGCAGACCGGCGCCGTCGCGGCCGATCTGAGCAACGCCGGCGAGCCGGAGAACGTCTTCGAGCGCGGGCTCGGCAAGCTGCTCGAGGTCTACCTGCGGGTCCGCACCCCGGACGGGCACCCGCTCCTGTACGAGGAGTACTTCCGCTTCGGCGCCGTGGCGGACAACAGCCGCCGCGAATGGCTCGCGCTGTTGCCCGCGTTCGGCGGCGCGCTGATCGTCCTCGCGCTCGCCCAGCTGCCGCTCGCGTGGTGGCTCGCGCGCCGGCTCCAGCAGCGCGAGCAGGAGCGCGAGGCGCTGCTGATCCGCCTCGTCGAGTCGTCGGACCGGGAGCGCCGGCGGCTGGCACAGGCCGTGCACGAAGGGCCGGTGCAGGCGCTCGCGGGTGTGGCCTGGCGACTCAGCGCGGCGGCGCGGGGCGCGCCGCCGCCGCTGCAGGGAGAGCTCGAGGAGACCGCAGCCGACGCCCGCCGGGCGCAGCGCGAGCTGCGCACGCTCCTGGTGTCGCTCCACCCGCCCAACCTCGCTCGCGTCGGCCTCCATGCCGCGCTCACGGACGCGGCCGCTCCGCTGCGGGAAGCCGGGGTCGACGTGCAGCTCGACCTCCCTGATGTCGACCTGCCGCCCGACGCCGAGGCACTCGTCTACCGCGTCGCCGAAGAGGGATTGCGGAACGCCGAGCGGCACGCCGGGGCGACGCACGTCGAGGTCGACCTGCGCCGCGACGACGGACGGGCGCGCCTGCGCGTGCGCGACGACGGCGGCGGCTTCACCGATGACGAGCTCACGGATCGGGAGGCCGGCGGCCATCGCGGGCTCGCGCTGCTGCGCGACCTCGCCGCCGACGCGGGAGGCGACCTGACCGTGCAGAGCTCACCCGGCCACGGCACCACGATGGAGCTCCTCCTGTGATCCGGGTCCTCATCGCCGACGACCACCCGCTCGCGCGCGCGGGTCTCGAGCACCTGCTCGGCGCGCTCGACGACATCGCGGTCGTCGGGGCTGCGAGCGGAGGCGAGGAAGCCGTCCGCCTGGCCTCCGAGCACGAGCCGGACGTCGTGCTGATGGATCTCGAGATGCCCGACATGGACGGCATCGAGACCACGCAGGCGTTGCGCGCCCGCCAACCGGGAGCCGCCGTGGTCGTGCTCACCTCGTTCTCGGACCGCGAGCGGATCCTCGCCGCCCTCGACGCCGGCGCCGTCGGCTACCTGCTCAAGGACGCCGACCCGGACGAGCTGGCCCGCGCGATCCGCGCCGCCGCCCGCGGCGAGGCCCCGCTCCACCCGCTCGCCGCGCGCGAGCTGCTCGACCGCCACCGCGCCGGCCCGCAGCTCACCGACCGCGAGAGCGAGATCCTCGCGCTCGTCGCGCAGGGCCTCCCCAACAAGCTCATCGCGCGACGGCTCGCGATCAGCGAGCGCACGGTCAAGGGGCACCTCACGCGCGTGTTCGAGCGGATCGGCGTCACGGATCGCACGCAGGCCGCGCTCTGGGCGCGCGATCACCGGCTCGGCTGACGGGCGGTTCGCATCGGCCGATGAGCGCCTTCCTCGGCGGCCTGCAAGACGTGCTCGCCGCCGACGCGCCCGGCGTCGACCCAGCGCGTGCTCGTGGAGTTGTGGGCCACGCACGACGGTGTGCCGGTGGCGGGATCGGAGATGACGCTGCTCGTGTGTGACCTCCGCCGGACCGGGAGCCTGTACGCGCGCCTGCTCGACCGCCTCGTCGCACCCGACACGGCAACGCAGGCCGAGAGGGGCGGCGTCGCGAACCCGGGCGTGGCCTACCACCCGTGGTTCCCCGTGCTCGAGATCGGGTCGGACAAGGCGGCGCTGTACACGCGCGCGTTGATCCACGACATCGCCGGCAGCGGCGAGCACCTGTCCGACCCCGGCTGGCTGATGCGCGTCGGGCTGTACCTGGAGTTCCTCACCTTCCTCGGCATCTGCGAGGTGGTGAGAGACGACGTGGGCGACCTCCTCTCCCCCGCCGAGCGCACCGCGTGCGAGAACGAGCCGTGGTTCGAGCCGATTCGCACGTCGATCGACCCCGACGCCTGGCGCACAGTCTGGGAGCTGCGGCGCATCCAGTTCGGCGCTCCGCGCACCGGTCCCGTTTCGGCGCGGAACCTGCTGGCGACGAAGAAGGCGACGCTGCGCTTCCTGCACGTCCATCACGACGACCTCAAGCACGCGATCCGGCTCGCCGGCCCGAACCATCACAACGCGCAGGAGACGTGGCAGCGCGTGTTCCGCGACGCCGAGCGGGCGGTCCTGCGCAACGTCGCCGCGGCGTTCCCCGAGCTGCAGGCCGTGTCCACGCCGGCGCGCGACTTCGTGCTCTGGCACCGCAAGGGCCGCTGGGAGCTCGGGCGCACGGTCCGCCTGCCGGGCGCAATCAGCGCCCTGTTCGCCGACCAGGACGGCCTGTACGGCTCCGCCTGCACGCAGTACCGCGACTCGATGAACGACGTCGCCGACTGGGCGAAGGCGCGCGGCCTGATGGACCACACCGGCGAGGAGTGCGTCCCGCGCCAGGTCAGCCTGCTGGAAGCGCACGTCAACCAGCCCACGCGCGTCGCCCTGCTCCAGCACCACGACGGCTACGGCCCGGAGCTCGAGGTCGGCGCCGAGCTGCCCGCGAAGTACCAGCGCCCGGCCGCGGAGATCGAAGCGCTGCTCGCGGGGATCCCGATCCTCGCGCTGCTCGCCGTCGACGAGCAGCGCGCGCTCGCCCGCACCGCGCGACCGCTCACACCCGGCCCGACCGAGCGGTTCGTCGTGCAGGGCGAAGCCGGCGGCTCGCTGTTCGTGATCGCCGACGGCGAGCTCGAGGTGATGCTGCGCGGCGACGACGGCGAGGACGTGCTCGTCGACACGATGGGCAAGGGCGAGGTGGTCGGCGAGATGTCGCTGCTCACCGGCGAGCCGTGCAGTGCCAGCGTGCGCGCGCGCCGCGATCGCCGGCCGGATCCGCCGGGCATTCACGACAGCGGGTCCGACGCGTAACGTGTCCCAGCGATGAGATCGCTCGCCCGCTGGTGCTTCCGCCACAAGTTCGTCGTCCTCGCCATCTGGTTCGTCTGCCTGATCGCCCTCGGCGGCATCAGTGCCAGCGCGGGGACCGGCTACACCGACTCGTTCTCGCTTCCGGGCACGGAGTCGACGACGGCCCTGAACCTGCTGACCGACAACTTCAACACCGAGTCGACGGACACGAACCAGGTGGTGTTCGCGGCGAACGACGTCAACGACCCCGCGATCAAGGCGCGGATCGAGAAGACGCTCGACGCGATCGCGAAGGGGCCGCACGTCGAGCGCGTCGACAGCCCGTTCGCGCAGGGAGCCGCCGCGCAGCAGATCTCCAAGGACGGCAAGGTCGCGTTCGCGAACGTGCACATGGACGGCGAGCAGCCGATCGCCGACGTCCCGAAGGAGGCCTACGACAAGCTGATCAGCACCGCTGAGGCGGGGCGCGGTGACGGGCTACAGGTCGAGCTCGGCGGCAGCGGGATCCAGCAGGCAAGCCAGAGTCAGGGCGGCGGGCCGAGCGAGTTCATCGGCTTCATCGCTGCCGCGGTCGTTCTGGCGATCGCGTTCGGGTCCCTGTGGGCGACGCTGCTGCCGCTGATCAGCGCCGTGTTCGCGCTCGGCTCCGGGCTCGCCCTCACCGGGCTGCTCGCCCACGCGATCGACATCGCGACGTTCGCGCCGACGCTCGCCACGCTGATCGGCCTCGGTGTCGGCATCGACTACTCGCTGTTCGTGGTCACCCGCCACCGCAACGCGATCAAGGCGGGCCGCGACCCAGAGGCGGCGTGCATCCGCGCGCTGAACACGTCCGGGCGGGCCGTGCTGTTCGCCGGCGCGACGGTGATCGTGGCGCTGCTCGGCCTGTTCGTGCTCGGCATCAGCTTCCTCAACGGCGTCGCGGTGGCGTCGGCGATCGTCGTGCTCGTCACGATGACCGCGGCGGTCACCCTGATCCCGGCGCTGCTCGGGATGATCGGGATGCGCGCGTTGTCGAAGAAGGAGCGGCGCCGGCTCGAGGCCGATGGGCCGCGCGACCCGAAGCTCGACGGCTTCTGGCCGCGCTGGGCGAAGATCGTGCAGGACCATCGCTACCCGCTGGCGGCCGCCGCGCTGATCGTCATGCTGGCGCTCGCGATCCCCGCGCTGTCGCTGCGGCTGGGCTCCTCTGACGCGGGCCAGGATCCGACGTCGTCGACCACGCGCAAGGCCTACGACCTGCTCGCCCAGGGCTTCGGCGCCGGCTTCAACGGGACGTTCCAGATCGTCGCCAAGACGCCTGACGGCAAAGCCGACCTGCCGAAGGTGCAGGCGCTCGCCGACACGCTGAGCAAGACCGACGGCCTCGCCGCGGTCGGCCAGCCGGTGCCGAGCCCGAACGGCAAGATCGCATTGATCGAGGCGCGCCCGTCCACCGCGCCGCAGGACGCCGCGACCAGCGACCTGATCACGCGACTGCGCGAAGACGTCGTGCCGCAGGCGTCCGGAGGGTTGCCGGTCTACGTCGGCGGCATCACCGCGATCTTCGACGACTTCGCCGGCGTGCTGACCGACAAGCTGCCGCAGTTCATCGCGGTGATCGTGCTGCTCGGCTGCCTGCTGCTGATGATCGCGTTCCGCAGCCTGCTGATCCCGCTGACCGCGGCGGTGATGAACCTGCTCGCCGCGGGCGCGGCGTTCGGCGTCGTCACCCTCGTGTTCCAGAAGGGCTTCCTCGCCGGGCCGTTAGGCGTCGGCACCGGGCCGATCGAGGCGTTCCTGCCGGTGATGATGCTCGCGATCCTGTTCGGGCTGTCGATGGACTACCAGGTGTTCCTCGTCAGCCGCATGCACGAGGAGTGGGTCAACACCGAGGACAACGGCCACTCCGTACGGATCGGCCAGGCCGCGACCGGCCGCGTGATCACCGCGGCCGCGACGATCATGATCTTCGTCTTCGGCTCGTTCCTGCTCGCCGGCCAGCGGGTGATCGCCGAGTTCGGCATCGGGCTCGCCAGCGCCGTGTTCCTCGACGCTTTCATCCTGCGCACGATCCTCGTGCCGGCGGTGATGCACATCCTCGGTAACCGCAACTGGTGGCTCCCGCGCGGGCTCGACCGCGCGCTGCCACGCGTGGCGGTGGAGGGCGCGGAGTCCTAGCGGGCGGCCAGCCAGGCGTCGCAGATCGCCGTCACGTGCCGGTGGTCGGTGCCGCAGCAGCCGCCGAGCACGTTGAGGGCGGGCAGCCGCTCGCGTAGGGCCGCGTAGCGCGCGCCGAGGTCGTCGGGGTCGCCGATGTCGAGCTCCTCCGCCTCGTCGAGCTCGGCGTGGCTCTTGGTCGACGCGTTGGCGCGCAGCCCGTGGATCCGCCGCACCCACGGCTCGCTGAGCACCGACTCGAAGTGGGTCGGGTGCGCGCAGTTGATCATGTAGTAGGCGGGCGGCGTGTCCTCGTCGACCAGCGCGATCGCGTCGGCCAGCGACTGGCCGCTCGGCAGCCGCCCGTCGGTCTCGACCGTGAACGAGATCGCCGCCGGGATGCCGGCCTCGCGCGCGGCGCGCGAGATGCCGAGCGCCTCGTCGGCGTAGGTCATCGTGACCGCGGCGACCATGTCCGCCGCGGTGTCGGCGAACGTCTCGATCTGCGTCGCGTGGTACTCCTGCGCCGCGTCGGCCGACAGCGTCTCCCCCGGCCGGTACCCGTCGTCCTGCGGCCCGATGCAGCCGCTGATGACGACCGGCGTGTCGTTCGCGTACGCGTTCCGGACCTCCTCCAACAGCGCGATCGCCCTGCGGTTGAGCTGCCTGAGGTCGGCATCGCTGTAGCCGAGCTGGGCCGCCCAGCGCGCGCTCGCCCGCCAGGTCGGGCTCTCGAGCACGAACCCGAGCCCGCGCTCGCGCGCGAGCGTCGCGTACGGGTCGTAGTAGCGCCGCAGCGTTTCCGTGCCGGCGGCGTCCTTGAGCAGGTCGAACGCGGCGAACGCGGGGAGGTCGAGCCCTTCGTGGAAGACGAGGACCGTCTCGATGCCGCCGTCCGTCAGGAACAGGTCGCCGTCGAGCTGGGGAAGGTGGTCGCGGTAGCTCACGGCCCGAGCCTACGAACAAATTCTCGACATGATGTATAGAATTTCCTCTACATGGCTTCCCTTGCCGACCCTGGCGCCTTCGCGCGCGCCTACTCGGAGCACCGGGCGGCCGCGCTCGCGGCGGCGCAACGCGTGCTGCACGACCGCGCTGCCGCCGAGGACATCGTGCAGGACGTGTTCGCCCAGCTGTGGCGGCGCCCGACGTTCGACGACCGGCGCGGCTCGTTACGCTCGTACATCACGATGCTCGCGCGCAGCCGGGCGATTGACCGCTGGCGTAGCCAGGCGGTGCAGGACTCGCTTGTCGATCGCCTCGGGCCCGACGCGCCGACGCAGGAGCCGAGCGCGTCCGAGCGCGTGATCGAGCGCGAGCGCCGAGCCGAGGTCGTGGCGCTCGTGGACCGGCTGCCGGCGGTCCAGCGCGAGGCGATCGTGCTCGCGTTCGGCGCCGGGTTCACGTCGGGTGAGATCGCCGCAGCGGTCGGCGTGCCGCACGGCACCGCGAAGAGCCGTGTGCGCCTCGGGCTCGAGAAGCTGCGCGTGGCGGCATGAGCGACCTGCGGATGCGCGACGTCGTGGAGCGGACCGGCGTCGGCGAGGCGACGCTGCGGGCGTGGGAGGCGCGCTACGGGTTCCCCGAGCCGCGGCGGCTGGAGAGTGGTCACCGCCGCTACGACGAGCACGACGTCGAGGCGGTGCGCCAGGCGGTCCGGCTGCGCGACGGCGGCGTCCCGGTCAAGGAGGCGATCGAGCGGGCACGTCGCGGCGCCGAAGAGCCGCCGGGGTCGATCTTCGCGGCGCTGCGGCGCGAGCGGCCCGAGCTGCAGGTCAGCCGCCTGCCGAAGCGCAGCCTGATCGCGATCAGCCGCGCGATCGAGGACGAGAGCGCGTACGGCGCGCGCGACCTGTTGCTGTTCGGCGCCTTCCAGCGCGAGCGCCACTACCGCGCCAGCGAGCCGCGCTGGCGCGAGCTCTCGCGAGCGTGCGAGCTCGTCTGCGTGTTCGCCGACTTCAAGGGCGTGCGGCACCCGCGCGGCGGCCCGGTGGAGATACCGATCGATGCGGGCGACCCGCTCGCGCGCGAATGGTCCGTGGTCTGCGACAGCAGCGACCGGGCCGCCTGCATGGTCGGCTGGGAGCCCCCCGGCCAGGAGGAACTGCCCGACGCGGACCGCCACTTCGAGACGATCTGGACCGCCGATCGTGAGACCGCCCGCTCGGCCGCCCGCATCTGCTGCGGTCTCGCCCCCGAGCACACCGCCGCGATTGTCGAGCGACTCGCCGAGCCGGCGGTCCGATCGGGCGACGAGCTGCGGCGCGCTGAGGCCCTGACCGCGCGGATGATCGCCTACCTGGCGGCGGCGTAGCGCGCGAGCGCGGCGCGGCGCGCCTCGGCGTGATCGACGATCGGCTCCGGGTAGTCGCGCCCGATCACGCAGCCGCACGCGCGCTGCTCCTCCGGGGGCAGCGTCCACGGCTCGGCGAGGTAGCGGTCCGGCACGTCCCGCAGCTCGGGGATGTAGCGCCGGACGTAGGCGCCGTCAGGGTCGTGGCGCTCCATCTGGCGCGCGGGGTTGTAGATGCGCCGGAACGCCGGCTGGGGATCGGTGCCGACCGAGGCGATCCACTGCCAGTTGCCGTTGTTGTTCGCCTCGTCGCCGTCGATCAGCAGCCGCATGAAGTGCCGCTCGCCCCAGCGCCAGTCGATCCCGAGGTCCTTGGTGAGGAACGAGCCGACGACGAGCCGCGCCCGGTTGTGCATCCACCCCTCGCGGCGCAGCTGGCGCATCGCCGCGTCGACGAGCGGGTAGCCGGTGCGGCCGTCGCACCAGGCCTCGAAGCGCTTCTCCCCGCGGCTCCAGCCCATGCCGCGGTAGCGCTCCTGGAACTCGGAGCGCGCGTTGCGCGGGAAGTGCAGAAGCACGTGGGCGTAGAAGTCGCGCCAGCACAGCTGGCGGTGGAACGCGTCCGGGCCTTCCCCGCGCGGCAGCCGCTCCTCGATCTCGCGCGGTGACAGGCACCCGAAGTGCAGATAGGGAGACAGGCGCGAGGTGCCGTCACGCCCGAGCGCGTCGTGGTCGTCGCCATACGTGTCGATGCCGTCGCGCAGGAAGCGGGCCAGCCGCTCGCGCGCGGCGGTCTCGCCGCCCGCCAGCGGATCGCGCACCTCCTGCGCCAGGCCGAGGTCGGCGAGCGTCGGCAGCTTGCCGCGGCGCACCCCGTGCGCGCCGAACGCCCGCGGACGCCCGATCACCGCGCGCCGCGGCGTGCCGAGCCACGAGCGGTGGAACGGGGAGAACACGGTGTACGGCTTGCCGGCCTGGGTGCGGATGGCGTCGAGGTCGTCGATCACGTGCAGGCCGGGGTGTGCGGAGATCTCGACGTCGTGCAGCGCTGACCGCACGCGATCGATCCGGCGCCGTGCGAACGGACCGGCGTCGGCGCTGAAGTGCAGCTCGCTCGCTCCCGCCTCGCGGGCGACCGCGGCGAGCTCGCGCTCGGGCGGGCCGTGCCGCACGACGAGCAACCCACCGAGGCGCTCGTCGAGGTCGGCGAGGCACTCGAGCAGGAACTGGGTGCGCGGGCCGGAGGCGTGGCGGCCGCGCAGCAGACGATCGTCGAAGCAGAACACCGGCACGACGCCGCGGCCGGAGTCGAGCGCCGCGCGCAGCGCGGGCTGGTCGTGGACGCGCAGGTCGCGCGTCAGCCACAGCAGCGCGGTCACGAGACCGGCCGGGTGCCGGAGACCGCCGGCGCGCCGAGGCCCGCCGCAATCGCGCCGGCGCGGTAGTTGAAGATCCTGTCGAGGTCGCGCCGTACGAACCACGCCGGCGCGAGCCGGGGCAGCGCGTAGCGCACGCGATCGGACATCACGACGGCGTCGGCGCCGGCCGGCACGAACGTGTGCGTGTGCTCCCACAGCGCGTACGGACCGCGCAGCTGCGTATCGACGAACCGGTGCGGCGGCTCCCAGGCGTCGATCCGCGTCCGCCACCGCAGCGGCAGCCCGTGCAGGCGCAGCCGGTAGTCGATCAGCGTGCCGGGGCGCATCGTGATCGGGTCGGGCGTCACGACGCGGAAGCGCAGCCACGGCGGCGTGATCGCCCCGAGGTTGCGGGCGTCGGCGAAGAAGGCGAAGGCGCGCTCCGGCGTCACGTCCAGCCGCTGGCTGCGTTCGAGCACGCTCACGCGTCGGTGCGCGCGATCAGCACGGCCCCGACGGCGGCGGCCGCCCCGGCCAGCGCGACCGTCCCCCAGCGTGCGCGGGCGGGCAGCGCTTCACCGGCGGCGAGCGTCGCGGCGATGTCGGCGAGGTCACAGGCGAGACACGCGATCAGCCACGGGCGCTTGTGCTTCGCCGCGACGACGCCGGCGGCGAGCGCGACGTCACGCGCGCCGAGCCCGCGCACGGCGACCTGCGTGCCCGGCCGCGCCGCGTCCCCGGGCAGCCAGCCGGCCGCGACTCGGTCCGGCGCAGCCAGCAATCCGGCGCCGAACGCGATCCGGCCGAGGGCAAAGGGAAGCGTGGCCTGCATCTACCCACTGGTACGGGCGCGAGCGCCGCAGCGATCAAATCCGCGCGATGGGTAGCCTCCCCGCATGGGATTCGATCAGTACCACGAGCCGCCGGAGGAACTGCCGGCCGAGACGCGGACGTTCGCCCGCCTGTGCGCGTCGCTCACCGAGGAAGCCGAGGCGATCGGCTGGTACGAGCAGCGCCTGGCGGTTGAGCCCAACCCGCTGGCCCGCGACGTCATGCGCAACGCGGTCGGCGAGGAGTACAAGCACTTCAGCATGGACCTCGAGTTCCTCCTGCGCCAGAAGCCGGAATGGCGGCAGATCGCGCAGGGGATCCTGTTCAAGCCGGGCGACATCGTCGAGCACGGCGAGGTGGCGGAGGCGGCGGCGGACGGCGATGACGTGACGCTCGATCCGGTGCCCGACGCGTCCACGTCGCTCGGCATCGGCAGCCTCAGGGGGCGATGACGATGAGCGAGAACCATCTGCTGCGCGGCCATGCGCCGATCAGCGACGCGGTCTGGGCCCTGATCGACGAGGAGGCCCGCGAGCGCCTCACCGTCGCGCTCGCCGCGCGCCGCCTCGTCGACTTCTCCGGGCCGCATGGCTGGGAGCACTCGGCCACCAACCTCGGCCGGACCGAGCCGATCGCCTCGGCGCCCTGCGACGGCGTCACCGCCCTGCGCCGCCGCGTCCTCGCGCTGGCCGAGGTGCGCGCGGCGTTCTCCGTCTCCCATGACGAGCTGCACGCCGGTGACCGTGGCGCCGCCGACGTCGACTTCGAGGCGCTCGACCAGGCCGCGCGCAACGTCGCGGTCGCGGAGAACAAGGCCGTCTTCCACGGCTGGTCCGACGCGGGCATCACCGGCGTCACGGAAGCCACCCCGCACGCGGAGGTCTCGCGCGGCAGTGACTTCAACGACTATCCGCGCCCGGTCGCCAAGGCGGTCGAGCTGCTGCTGCAGGCCGGAGTCGCCGGCCCGTACGGGCTCGCGCTCGGCACCGAGGACTACACCGGCGTGATCGAGACCGCCGAGCACGGCGGCTACCCGCTGTTCGACCACCTGCGCCAGATCCTGGACGGGCCGATCGTCTGGTCGCCCGGCGTCCGTGGCGCGGTCGTGCTCAGCCAACGCGGCGGCGACTTCCTGTTCGACTGCGGCCAGGACATCGCCGTCGGCTACCAGCACGCGGACGCCGACGGCGTCCACTTCTACCTCGAGGAGTCGTTCAGCTTCCGCGTCGCCACGCCGGAGGCCGCGGTCGCGATCGCGCCCGCCTGATCACGATGCGTGCACGGATGCTGGCGGCGGCGGTGCTCGCGCTGCTGGCATGCGCGCCGGCGGCGCACGCCGCCGGGCCGAACGTCGTGCTGATCATGACCGACGACCAGACGGTCCGGGACACGGCGATCATGCCGCACACGCGTGCGGCGATCGGTGCGCAGGGCGTGACGTACAGCGACTACCGCGCCTCGTACCCGCTGTGCTGCCCGGCGCGCGCGACGATGCTCACCGGCCAGTACGCGCACAACCATCACGTGCTCGGCAATCACAAGCCGCAGGGCAGCTATGCGCGGCTCGACAAGCGCCACACGCTGCCGGTGGCCCTGTCGGCCCACGACTACGCCACCGCCCACCTCGGCAAGTACCTCAACGGCTACGAGCTCAAGCCGTTCCGCAACATCCCGCCGGGATGGTCGAACTGGCACGGCCTGCTGCGTACGTACCGCATGTACGGCTACGTCCTGAACGAGAACGGGACGGCGCACACGTACGGCCATCTGCACCAACCGACCAAGCGGCTGTACCAGACCAACGTCCTGCGGCGGATCGCCACGCGCTTCATCCGCGGGCGGGCGCCGTCCGACAACGGGTTCTGGAGGGCCAGCACCGGATCCAGACCGGCAAGCTCGTCGCCTACGAGCCGGCGACGGCCCTGCCGCTGCTGATGCGCGGCCCCAGCATCCCGGCCGGACGCGTGTCGCGCGAGCCCGTGATCGACACCGACCTCGCCCCGACGATCCTCGACATGGCCAAGTCGCCGCACAGCGGCTGGACGATCGACGGCCGCTCGATGCTGCCGTTCGCGCAGGCCCCGGGACGCCCCCGGACGTCCCGTCCGCGACTGATGGAGATCGGCCCGCAGGCGAGCCAGCGCGGCGACCTCGACCAGGACGGGGGCCGCCTCCGTCCCGGCGTGGCGCTGAAGGCACCGCGCTACGGCGGGGTGGCGACCACGCGCTATCGCTACATGCGCTACGCCAGCGGGCAGGAGGAGCTGTACGACCTGGCGCGCGACCCGAATCAGCTCGACAACCGGATCGCCGACCGCCGCTACCGCAAGACCCGCAGCGTGCTCCGCCGCCAGCTCACGCGCCTGCGGACCTGCACCGGCGCCGAGTGCCGCAAGCGCATCGGCGCAGTGCCCGGCCCGACATCCTGACGCCGCGTCGGCGGATGTCGGATCGACGGACTCCCCCGCACCCTCCACAATCGCGAAGCTCTCTCGGTGCCAGGAGGCGCGACGCGGCTGGGAATCACCTTGGCGGTCGGACTCATGCTGCTCGGGCTGACCGGGACGGCGAGCGCCGCGCCGCCTCTCGGCCCTGACGGCGAGACCGCGCCGATCTACGACTATCTGGCCGCAACGCGCGAGCGCGTGTTCATCCCACAGCCGGGGATCGACCAGGATCACAACGGCGTCGCCGACCGGATCACGATCGACATCATCCGGCCGAGCGAGTCGAGCCCGTCCGACAAGGTCCCGGCGATCATCGATCCGAGCCCGTACTTCACGAGCCTCTGCCGCGGCATGCGGGGCGAGTGCATGGGCGACATGGACGCCGACGGGATCAACGATCTCTGGCCGCTGTTCGTCGACAACTACTTCGTGCCGCGCGGCTACGCGGTGATCCTCGGGCAGATGAACGGCACGGGATACACGACCGATGGCTGCCCGGAGCACGGCGGTCCCGGTGACATCGCCGGCGAGAAGTCGATCATCGACTGGCTGAACGGACGGACCGCGGGCGTCGACAAGAACGGCAACCCCGTGGTCGCGAGCTGGCACAACGGCAAGGCGGCGATGATCGGCAAGTCGTACGACGGGACGCTGGCGAACGGCGTCGCGGCAACCGGCGTCGCCGGCCTGACCACGATCGTCTCGGAGTCCGCGATCAGCGACTGGTACGACTACTCGCGCTCGAACGGCATCCGGACGGTCGGACTCAACTACCCGTCGGGTCTCAACCAGACGATCACCTACAACGGCACACATCCGGGGATCACGCTGCCGGACCGCCGGGCCCTGTGCAACGCGGCGGTCAACAACGACTTCAACACCCTCGACGGGGACGAGACCGGCGACCGCAACGCGTTCTGGGAGGGCCGCAACTACCGCAAGGACGTCGGCCACGTGCAGGCCGCCGTCTTCGCCGTGCACGGGTTCCAGGACGACAACGTGAAGATGAGCCAGCTGTGGCCGTGGTGGAACGGACTCAAGGCCGCCGGGGTGCCGCGCAAGCTGTGGCTGCTTCGGTCCGGCCACACCGACCCGTTCGACGCGCGCCGCGACGTCTGGGTCGACACCCTGCACCGCTGGCTCGATCACTGGCTGTACGGCGTCGACAACGGGATCATGAGCGAGCCGGCCGTCACGATCGAGGACGAAAAGGACGTCTGGGGCGAGTACGGCGACTGGCCGATCCCCGGCACCAGCGATGTCGACGTGTTCCTGCAGGGCACGACCGCGGACGCGGCCGGCGCGCTGCGCGGCACGAGCGGCGGCCCGCTGGACGCAGTGGCCTTCACCGGCAACGGGACCGTGCTGAACGGGACCATCTCGTCGAGCGTCGAGACGCAGGCGATGAACACGCCCGAGGGCGCGCAGACCAGCCGCCGTGTCTTCCTCTCGCGGCCCCTCGCCAGGGATGTGCGGCTCTCGGGCCAAGCGGCGATCGACCTGCACGCCGCGCTGAGCACCACGCAGAGCAACCTCGGCGCGATCGTCGTCGACTACAACGCGACGACGTTCCCAGAGGTGACGCGTAGTGGCGACGGCATCTCGTCCAGCGGCCCGCTCACGAGTTGCTGGGGCACGGAGAGCACGTACGACAAGTCGTGTTACGCCGCCGTCACCAAGCCGATCCAGAACGTCACGCAGTGGCGGGTCACGCGCGGGATCCTCGACTCGTCGAACCGCGACTCGCTCACGACGCCCGAAGCGGTCGTCGCCGGGCTCCAGTACCGGTTCTCGATCCCGCTCGAGCCAACCGAGCACACGTTCAAGGCCGGACATCAGATCGGCGTGGTGATCCTCGGGAATCTGTTCGGGATCGCGGGCACGCCCAGCTCGCAGATCACGGTCGACACGAAGCTGTCCAAGCTCGTGCTCCCGGTCGCCGGCGGTGACGCGGCGGCCCGCGCGTCCGCGCTGACCGACGAGACCGCGCCGGCCACCACTGCGTCGTTCTCGCCGGCCGCCAACGCCGCCGGCTGGACGCGGGCGAGCTCGGTCACGCTCACCCCCGACGACGGCGACGGCTCCGGCGCGGCGACACTGGCGTACACGCTGAACGGCGCGCCGCAGACCGTGTCGGACCGCACGGTGACGCTATCGCTGGCCGACGGCACGACCCGGCTGACCTACGCCGCCACCGACCGTGCCGGGCACGCCGAGGCCGAGAAGTCGCTGACGCTGAAGGTAGACCGCACGGCGCCGGGCCTGACGTTCACCCACCCGGCCACCACCACCTTCGCGCGCGGCGAGGTCGTCGCGCTCACCCATGCGTGCATGGACGCCGGCTCGGGCATTGCGGGCTGCACCGGCCCGGCCAAGCTCGACACCAGCAAGGCCGGCGCGTTCACGGCGGCGGTGACTGCGACCGACACGGCCGGCAATACGACGACCCAGACCTGGGCCTACAAGGTGCTCGGCACGCTCTCGAAGCTCGGTCTGAAGGCCAAGCCCGGCCGGAAGCTGGCGCTCACCAGCTCGGTCGCCGCGACCGTGAAGATCACCGGCGCCGTGCGGACCGTGACCGTGAAGCTGCGGCCCGGCGTCACCCGCGTGGTCACGCTCCAGCCGAAGAAGAAGCGGGCCAAGATCGTCGCGCTGAAGGTCGTCACGACGGCGGGCAGCCTGCGCCGTACGCAGAACGCGACCGTGCGCCTGCGGCACTGAGACGCTGCAGCGAGGCCACGAGCGAGGTTAGACTCGCGTCGAGGCCATGGACGCTCGGGTCGCAGCGCCGCGCGGGCGGGTGGCGATGTTCGTACTCGTCACCGGACTCGTCGCGGTCGCGTACTACCTCGCCGGGCGGTTGGGGCTCGAGCTCGCCTATCTGAACGGCGCGGTCGCAGCGTTGTGGCCACCCGCCGGCCTGGGCGTGGCCGTCGTGTTTCTCTGGGGCCCGCGGCTCGTGCCGGGCATCGTCATCGGGGACCTCTGGCTCGGCGACTACTCGACGCCGCTCGGCACCGTGCTCGCACAGACGGTCGGGAACACGGTCGCCGTCGTGGTCGCCGCCATGCTGCTGCGTCGGCTGACGCAGGGGCGGGCCGGGCTCGAGCGCGTCTACGACGTGCTCGCGCTCATCGCCGCAGCGCTCGTCGCGGCGCTCATCAGCGCTGCGTTCGGACCACTGGCGCTGCGCCTCGGCGGCGTGATCGGAACCGACGAGCTCGGCAGCGTGTTCCGCACCTGGACGCTGGGCGATGCGGCCGGCGTCCTGGTCGTCGCGCCCGTGATCCTCACGTGGGCCGCCCGCGGCGTGAGCGGCATCCGCCGGCGCAATCTCGTCGAGGCCGCGATCGTCCTCGTCGTGCTGCTGGCGCTCGCCGAGATTCCGGCGCAGCGCGACGTCCCCTACGTCGTGTTCCCGGCGCTGTTGTGGGCGGCGCTGCGCTTCGGACCGCGCGGTGCGGCCACGGCGGTGCTGATCGTGTGCTCGATCGCCGTCTGGAAGACCGCGCACAACAGCGGGCCGTTCGTCCGCGACTCGCTCACCGACAGCCTGCTCGCGACGCAGCTGTTCATCGCCACCACGGCCGTCACGTCGCTGCTGCTGGCCGCCGTCACCGCCGAGCGCACGAAGACGGCGCGCGCCCTGGCCGCGACCGAGGCGGCGCAACGCGCGCTCGCCGCCGAGCAGGCGGCGCTGCGCCGGGTTGCCACGCTCGTGGCCGGCGACGCCCGACCGAGCCGTGTCTTCGAGCTGGTGACCGAGGAGGTGGGACGGCTCCTCGGGATGCCGGGTGCCAACGTCATGCACTACGACGGGGTGCGCACGGCGACGGTCGTCGGCGCGTGGAGCGAAGAAGGACCGCCGGGCTTTCCGATCGGCGCCTCGCTCGACGTCGACGGCGACACCGTCGTCGCGCGCGTCGTGCGAACCGGCAGCGCGGCACGCGTGGACTACGAGAAAGCGAGCGGCACGCTGGCCGCGGCGGTACGGAAGGCCGGCTACCGAGCCGCCGTGGCGGCGCCGGTCAACGTCGGCGGTCGCGTGTGGGGTGTCCTCGCCGCGGCGAGCACCTCGGACGAGTCGATCCCGGAGGGCATGGAGCAGCGCCTTGGCGACTTCGCCGACCTGGTGGCTCAGGCGCTGGCCAACGCCGACGCGTATGAGAAGCTCGCCGCGTCACGCGCTCGCCTCGTCGAGGTCGGCGACGCCGAGCGGCAGCGACTCGAGCGCAACCTGCACGACGGTGCGCAGCAGCGTCTCGTCTCGGTCGCGCTCCAGCTGACCATGGCCGGCGGGAAGCTCGACCGAGACCCGAAAGCCGCCCGCGTGCTGCTGGAGTCCGCACAGGCCGACCTCGCCCACGGGCTCGACGAGCTGCGCGAACTGGCGCGCGGCATCCATCCGGCGATGCTGACCGAACGCGGGCTCGGCGTGGCGCTCGATGCGCTGGCCGCCCGCGCGCCGCTGCCCGTCGAGGTCACGACGCCTCCAGGCGAGCGGTTCGCCGCGCCGGTCGAGGCAGCGGCGTACTACGTGGTCGCCGAAGCGATCACGAACGTCGCCAAGTACGCGCATGCGTCGAGCGCCACCGTCGCCGTCGGCCGCTCGAACGGAACCGCGACGGTGACGGTGTCGGACGACGGCGTCGGCGGTGCCGATCCTGCCGGTGGCTCGGGACTGCGCGGGCTCGCGGCCCGCGTCGAGGCGCTCAACGGCCGGCTCGACGTCGACAGCCCCCGCGGCGGCGGCACGCGCATCACGGCCGAGTTTCCGCTCGCCGTGGAATAAGTCCGCCCAGCGGGCGTCTGACGGTTACAAGCGCAGACCGCCGTCAGTCTGCGCACGACCGCCAGAGGAGCAGTGACATGAGCACCGTCATGACGCCTGCAGAAGCCGCCCGCAGAGAACTCCCGACGTTCGCGGGACAGCTGATCGGGCCGGACGACACGGCCTACGAGGAGGCCCGCAAGATCTACAACGCGATGATCGACCGCCGGCCGGCTCTGGTCGCGCGCTGCGCCGACGCCAACGACGTCGCGCTGGCCGTGGGCTTCGCGCGCGCATACGATCTCCCGCTCGCCGTCCGCGGCGGCGGCCACAACGGCGCCGGCCTGGGCACCTGCGACGACGGCGTCGTGATCGACCTCTCGCTGCTGCGCGACATCGACGTCGATCCGGACGCCCGCACGGTCCGCGTCGGCGGCGGCTGCACGTGGGGCGAGGTCGACACGGCGACGGGCGAGCATGGGCTCGCCACGCCGAGCGGCATCATCTCCACGACCGGCGTCGGCGGCCTGACGCTCGGGGGCGGCCTCGGCCACCTCACCCGTAAGCACGGGCTGGCGATCGACAACCTGCTCGAGGCCGAGGTCGTGCTCGCAAGCGGCGAGCAGGTCCGCGCGAGCGCCGACGAGCACGACGACCTGTACTGGGCGATCCGCGGCGGCGGCGGCAACTTCGGCGTCGTCACGTCGTTCCTGTTCCGCCTGCACGAGGTCGGCACCGTCGTCGCCGGCCCGACGCTGTGGTCGATCGAGCAGACCGCCGAGGTCCTGTCGGCCTACCGCGAGTTCCTGCCCGACGCGCCGCGCGAGCTCAACGGCTTCTTCGCCGTCATGAGCGTGCCGCCCGGACCGCCGTTCCCCGAGGAGCTTCACCTGCGCAAGGTGTGCGGCGTCGTCTGGTGCTACGCCGGCGACGAAGAGGACGCGGCCGCCGCGATGGCGCCGCTGCTCGACGCGCTCCCCGAGCCGCTCCTGCACGGCCCGGCGCCGATGCCGCACGCCGCGCTCCAGAGCGCCTTCGACGGCGTCTACCCGCCCGGCCAGCAGTGGTACTGGCGCGCGGACTTCGTCAACGAGATCCCCGACGAGGCAGTCGCGGCGCACGCCCAGTTCGCCGCCGAGATGCCGACCTGGCAGTCGACGATGCACCTGTACCCGATCGACGGCGCGGCCCACGACGTCGACTCCACCGACACCGCGTGGAGCTACCGCGACGCGACATGGGCCACGGTCTACGCCGGCGTCGATCCCGACCCCGCGAACATCGACGCGATCCGCGACTGGGCGGTCGACTACTCCGACACGCTGCACCCGTACTCAGCCGGTGGCGCCTACGTGAACATGATTATGGACGAGGGTCAGGAGCGGGTCCGCGCGAGCTACCGCGACAACTACGCCCGGCTCGCCGAGATCAAGGCGATCTACGACCCCGCCAACCTGTTCCGGATCAACCAGAACATCGAGCCGAGCTGATCACTCACGCCTTCACGGCGGTCCAGATCTCCTCGACCGGCCAGCGCTGCGCCCACTCCGGTGTGACCCAGTCATACCGAGTCGGCGCGGCGCCGTCGGGCGCGTAGAGCTCGTGGAGGCCCGTCACGGTCAGCCCGTGGCGGCGCAGCAGCGCGATCCACTCGCCGTGGGGCAGGTGAAACTCGACGCCGGGATCGTCCGGCCACGTGAGCGCAAACAGGTTGCGCTGCGGTCTCAGCAGCCGGTCGTCGCAGGCGCCGATGTCCGGCGCCGTGAGCGCGACCAGCAGCGAGTTCGTGAGGAACACGAGCCTGCCTTCCGGCCTCAGAAGTCGCGCGGCCTCGCCGATCCAGGCGGCCGGCTCGCACCACAGCGAGGCGCCGTACTCGCTGATGACCAGGTCGGCGCAACCGTCCGGCAGCGGCACCGCCTCCGCGCTGGCGTGGATGAGCGGGAACTCGAGCGCGTGCTCGGCCTGCATCCGGCGCGCCGTCGCCAGTTGTGCCTCGGTGAGATCGATGCCGGTCGGCCGGGCGCCGCGTCGCGCGAGCCACGCCGACACGTACGCGGTACCGCAGCCGAGCTCGACCACGTCCATGCCGGCGACGTCCGGCAGCGCGCCCACCTCCGTCTCGGGCACCTCCCAGATGCCCCAGGAGATCTCGTCGGTGGCCCACTGGCGCTCCGCGGACTCGACGTAGTTCGCCGCCTCGACGCTCCAGGCTTCCTGGTTGATACGAGCGTGCTCGGGGAGCTCCATGTCCGCCACGCTACCGCTGCTCCGCCAGCCGCTCGTAGCCCGGCCCGCGGTCGAAGAACGCCGGCTCGCCGCGGGCCGCGCGCATCACCTCCCGCTCGCGCGCGGTCGCGGCCGCGTCTCCGAGCGCCACGCCGTACTCGTCGCGTGCGGCCTGCTCCGACACCTTGCCCTGCAGGACGTCGAGCGCAACGAGCTCCGGGTCACGGTCGAGCGGATCCCCCCATCCCCCGCCGCCGGTCGTCTCGATGCGGACGATCTCGCCCGCCGCGATCGGCTCGTCGTCGCACAGTCCGCTGAGCGCGCGCTCGTTCGGGCCGCCCGGGTCGATCGTCACGCGGAACGGGAGGCCGGCGAGCCCGCCGCGCACGCCCCAGCACGCGAGGATCGAGCGGTCGGCGACCGACATGAACGCGGCGTCCTCGAGCACGCGAATGTCCTTGCGGTAGCCGAGGCCGCCGCGGAACTCGCCCGCGCCGCCGGAGTCGACACGCAGGCCGAGGTGCTCGATGCGCACCGGGTAGCGCGACTCGACGAACTCGGCCGGCAGGTTCTTGGAGTCCGGGACGATGTGGATCGTGTCGGAGCCGTCGGCGTAGTAGCGCCCGCCCGACCCGCCGCCGAGGATCTCGCGGTACAGGTACCACTCGCCGTCGGCGTCGCGGCCGGTGATGCCGGTGTAGCGGATCGTCTCCTGGTCGGCGGGCATCCGCCCGTCGACCGCCTGCGCCAACGCGCCCGCGAACACGCCGAGGAGTCGCAGGATCACGAACGTGCGCGCGTTGGTCGGCGCCGGAAACACCGGTGTGAGCAGCGTGCCGGGCGGCGGGAACCGCATCTCGATCAGCTCGACGACCCCCTCGTTGACGTCGAGCTCGGCCATTCGCTCGGGGTTGTCGGCGAGGTTGCGCAGGATCGGCGCGAGCCACTTCTTGAGGAAGTTGCCGTCCGCGTAGTCGCCCGCGTGGTTGATCGGCCCCTTCGCCTGCGGGTCGGTGCCGGCGAAGTCGATGATCAGGCGGTCGCCCTCCTTGGTGAGCGTCATCCGCTGCGCGTGCAGTCGCGGCGGGTCGACGCCGTCGTGCTCGGCGTAGTCCTCCCAGCGGTACACGCCGTCGGGGATCTTGGCGAGCACCTCGCGCCGGAACGTCTCGGTCGTTGCCGAGATGATCGCGTCGAAGCACTCCTCGACGGCCTCCCACCCGTAACGCTCGAACAGCTCCTCGACGCGGCGGGCGCCCATCCGGGTGGCGGCGGTCTCGGCGTCGATGTCACCGGAGAGCGATTCGGGCATCCGCGAGTTGCGGGCGACGATCTTCAGCACCGCGTCGTTCGGCACGCCGGCGTCGAACAGCTTCACCGGAGGCACCATCAGGCCCTCCTGGTACGCCGACAGGGCGCCTGAGGGCATCGAGCCGGGGACCATCCCGCCGATGTCGTCGTGGTGGCCGAACGCCTGCACGAACGCGACGACCGCGCCGTCGCAGAACACCGGCACGGTCACGCACAGGTCGGGCAGGTGGCCGATCCCGCCCTCGGAGAGATAGACGTCGTTGTGGAAGTAGACGTCGCCCGGCCGCATCGTGTCGAGCGGGAAGTCGCGGACGACGGGATGCACGAGCGCCGAGTACGAGCGGCCGGTGAGCTTGCGCAGCCGGCGGTCGTGGATCCCGGCGCGGAAGTCGTGCTGGTCGCGGATCATCGGCGAGCGCGCCGTGCGGCCGATCGCCTCCTCGACCTCGGCCTCGATCGACGCCAACGTGCCCTGGACGATCTCGACGAGGATCGGGTCGATCACCGCGCCACCACCACGTTGCCGAGATCGTCGACGCGGGCCGTGAAACCCGGGTGGATCGGCAGCGTCGAGCCGAACTCCTGGATCACCGCGGGGCCCTCGATCTGGCCGGCCAGCCGCTCGCGGGCGTACACCGGCGCGTCGTGCCGGCGGTCGCCGAAGTACACGCGGCGGTGGCCGATCAGCGGGTCGCCCGCGGGCGCGATCGGGTGGAGCGTCGGCCGGTCCTTCGACCCGACGCCGGTGACGCGCAGGTTCACCCACTCGACGACCTGGTTCAGATCGTCGCGGTAGGCGTAGCCGTACGCGCGCTCGTGGGCGTCGTGGAAGCGCGCCTCGACCGCGGCGACGAACGCGGCGTCGATCTCGCCGTCCGGTGCGGGCACGTGGATCTCGAACGCCTGCCCGAAGTAGCGCAGGTCGGCCGACCGCACGCACATCCGGTCGCCGGTGTGGCCCTGGCGGTCGAGCGCGGCGAGCGCGTCGGCCTCGAGCCGCGCGTACTCTCCGGCGAGCTCGTCGAGCGCCACCTGGTCGTGCCGTCGCACGAGCGTCTGGACGTGATCCGTCCGCAGGTCGGTCGACAGCAGCCCGAACGCGCTCAGGTTGCCGGGGTCGCGCGGGACGAACACCGTCCGCAGGCCGAGGATGTCGATCAGCCGGCACGCGGTCAGCGGTCCCGAGCCGCCGAACGCGCAGACATCGAAGTCGCGCACGTCGAGCCCGCGCTTGACCGTCACCTGGCGGATCGCGTTCGCCTGGTTCCAGGCGGCGATCTCGAGCACGCCGGCCGCGCACGCCTCGACGTCGAGGCCGACTGCCTCGGCCAGCCGCACGTAGGCGGCCTCTGAGGCGGACCGGTCGAGCGGGATCTCGCCGCCGATCAGGTGCTCGGGGATGTGGCCGAGCAGCAGGAACGCGTCGGTCGTCGTCGGCTCGCTGCCGCCGTTCGGGTAGCAGGCAGGCCCGGGGCTCGCACCTGCCGAGCGCGGCCCGACCTTCAGCGTCCCCTCCGGCGACGACCACGCGATCGACCCACCGCCGGTGCCGACGGTGACGATGTCGACCATCGGGACCTTCACCGCGAAGCGGCCGACCGACCCCTCGGTGGTCAGGCTCGGCCGCCCGTCGCTGATCACCGCCACGTCGGTCGAAGTGCCTCCGCCGTCGAGCGTGATCACGCGTGAGAAGCCCGCCTGCCCCGCGACCAGCGCGGCGCCGAGCGTGCCCGCCGCCGGCCCGGAGAGGATCGTGGTGATCGGCTGCCGGTGGACCTCGGTGCCCGCGATCATCCCGCCGTTGCTCTTCATGATGTAGAAGGGCCGGTCGAGCCGGGCCTGGATGGAGTCGGCGTAGGCGGCCACGCGCGGCTTGACGAACGCGTCGACGAGCGTCGTCACCGAGCGCTCGTACTCGCGGTACTCGCTCAGCACGTCGGAGCTCAGCGACACGGTGCAGTCCGGATGCTCCTCGGCGAGCACGTCGCGCATGCGGCGCTCGTGGTCGGGATTCATATACGAGTGCAGGAAGCAGACGCCGACGCAGGCGATCCCCTGCTCGCGGAACCAGCGCGCCACCGCGCGCGCCCCGACCTCGTCGAACTCGCGCAGCACGGCGCCCGTGCGGTCGAGCCGCTCGTCGACCTCCTGCACGAAGTGCAGCGGTACGATGCGGTCGGGCTTGACCCAGAAGTACGAGTTGCCGTAACTGTCGGGCACGCTCTGGCGGCCGATCTCGAGCAGGCCGCGGAAGCCCGCCGTCGTGATGAAGCCCAGGCCGCTGAAGTCGTCCTCGAGCAAGGCGTTGGTGGCGACGGTCGTCCCGTGCACGACCTCGGCGATCTTGCCCGTCCTCGCCTTCTCGATCGCGCGCAGGAAGGCAACCGACGGGTCGCTCGGCGTCGACGGCACCTTCGTCGTGAACACCCGCCCGTCCGGATCGGTCGCCACGACGTCGGTGAACGTCCCACCGGTGTCGATGCCGATGCGGATCACGAGTGCAGGAGCTCGAACAGGTCGGACGGCGAGATCGGCATCGTGTCGATCGGCATGCCGATCGCGTCCGATACCGCGTTCGCGATCGCCGCAGCGACCGGGATCGTCCCCGCCTCGCCGACGCCCTTGATCCCGAGCGAGTTGTTGGGCGACGGCGTCTCGGTGTGCAGCAGCTCGGGCGCCGGGACCTCGGTCGCATAGGGCATGAGGAAGTCCATGAAGCTCGCGTTCTGCAGCTGTCCCTGATCGTCGTAGGCCATCCGCTCGTACAGCGCGCCGCCGATCCCCTGCGCGATCCCGCCGTACATCTGCCCGTCCACGATCGTGGGGTTGATGATCCGCCCGCAGTCGTGCTGGACGACGTACCGGAGGATCCGCACGTTGCAGGTCGCCGCGTCGATCTCCACCTCGGCCGCGTGCATCCCGGAGCCGAACACGCCCGACGCGGGGCTGTAGTACTCGGTCGCGTTGAGACCAGGGGTGGTCCCGTCCGGGAGCGGCACCTCCTGCGACGCGTACATGCGCCTGGTGAGCAGCGCCGCCTCGGCCGACTCCTCGCCGAACGCGTACCGGAGCGGGTTCGCCATCGCGGCGAGCTGGCCGAGCTGGATGCCGCGGCCGGGTGAGCCCACGACCTCGATCGCCCCGTCGACGAACTCGAGGTCCTCGGGATCGACCTCGAGGATGCGGGCGGTCAGCTCGGCCGCCTGCTTGCGAACGGCCACCGCGGCCTTGTGGACGGCGTTGCCGGAGACGACCGCGGTGCGGCTCGCAAACGTGCCCACCCCCCACCCCAGCCGGCGCGTGTCGCCGGTCGTGACTTGGATGCGTTCGATCGGCACGCCGAGCTCGTCGGCGGCGATCTGGGCGAGGATCGTCTGGTGGCCCTGGCCCTGGCTCGACAGCCCGGTCGCGACGGTCACGGTCCCGTCGACCTGGACGTCGATCGCCGCGCCTTCGTACGGGCCGATCCCGGTTCCCTCGACGTAGCAGGCGATCCCGAGGCCGAGCGTCCGACCCTCGGCGCGCGCCGCCGCGCGGCGGTCCTCGAAGCCGTCGTAGTCGATCGCCTCCAGCAGCACGTCGAGGCCGGCCGGGTAGTTGCCGGAGTCGTACACGGTCGGTCCGCCGTCCTGGAACGTGATCCCGACGTCGTAGGGGAACTCGTCCGGCTGGATGAAGTTGCGGCGGCGGATCTCGGCCCGGTCGATCCCGAGCTCGACCGCGACGCGATCCATGATCCGCTCCATCACGAACGCTCCGTGCGGGCGGCCGGCGCCGCGGTACGGCGAGGTCGCGACGCGGTTGGTGAACAGCGCCGTGAAGTCGTAGCGGTAGTTGTCGAGCCGGTACGGGCCGGGCAGCTGCGCGGCGGAGATGATCGGGATGATCAGGCCGTACGGGCAGTAGGCGCCGCTGTCGTGCAGGAAGCTCGTCTCGAGCGCGAGGATCTTGCCCTCGTCGCTCGCACCGACCCGGACGTGGTGGACCTGCTTGCGCTCGTGCGTGGAGCCGATGAAGTGCTCGCGCCGGTCCTCGGTCCACTTGACCGGCATCCCGAGCAGGCGGGCCGCGAGCGGCACCATCACCTCCTCGGGATAGAACTGGATGACCTTGACGCCGAAGCCGCCGCCGACGTCGGGCGCGACGACGTGGACGCGGTTGATGTCGAGGTCGAGCAGGCGGCTCAGGCCGGCGCGGATGCCGGTCGGCGCCTGCGTCGAGTCGTGCACCAGCAGCCCGCCCTCCTCGTCGAACCGCGCGACGACGCCGCGGCCCTCGAGCGGCGTCGCGGCGCTGCGCTCGATCTCCAGCCGCCATTCGAAGATGTGCGACGACGCGGCGAAGCCGGCGTCGACGTCGCCGTGCTCCTCCGCGACCTTCGCGACGACGTTGTCGGCCCGGTCGCGGTGTACGAGCGGGGCGTCCCGTGCGTTGGCGTCCTCGATGTCGGCGACGACCGGGAGCGGCTCGTACTTGACGACGATCGCGCCCGCAGCGTCCTCGGCGATGTAGCGGTCGCGCGCGACAACCATCGCAATCGTCTCGCCGACGTAGCGAACCTCGTCCCGCGCCAGCGCGTACTGCGTGCGCCCGTCGGCGATCGCCTCGTGCGGGATGATCAGCGGCAGCGGCTCCGCGAACTTCCCCTCGAGGTCGTCGTACGTGTAGACCGCATGCACGCCGTCGACGTCGAGCGCGCCGGACACGTCGATGTCGACGATCCGCGCGTGCGCGTAGTCGGAGCGCACGAACGCCGCGTGCGCGGCATCGGACTCGAAGTCGTCCGTGTACTGCCCCTTGCCGACGAGCAGCCGCGTGTCCTCCCGCCGCTCCACCCGCTCGCCGAACAGTCGCGTCGTCACGCGCGCACCCTAGCCGAACGTAGCGTTACCACCGGGTCGCAATCTGAGTAACTCGCACAGGACGGAACGCCACGACCCATGGAGGTCTCTGTACGGATGCGTACCACTCGGGTGGTTCAGGCAGTGATGCTCGGAGGTCTGGTCGCGGCGGTGGGCGCCTCGCCGAGTTCAGCGAACGGCACACAGGCTCACGCGGCGGCGGCGTGTACGAAGGCGACGAACATCGAGGCGATCATCGACGATTCCGGCTCGATGTTTTCCACTGACTCGAATCGGTTGCGGGTACAGGCGATGGACCTGCTGATCAACGCGCTCGACTCGTCGACCAAGCTCGGCGCCGTCGAGTTCGGCAGCAGCTTCGACCCCTCGGTTCCTTCGGCCGACGTGGTGTTCCCGGTCGAACCGGTCGGCGCGAATGCTGCGGCGATGAAGAGCGCGCTCGACACGCTGATCATGGCTGACGGGGGCGGCACCGACTACAACGGCGCGTTCACCACCGGCCGGGCGGCCAACCCCGGCGCGCAGGCGCGGATCTTCCTCACCGACGGTGGGCACAACGTCGGCGACTACGCGGATACGCATCTGAACCCGGCGCCCCAGGCCCAGACGCCGACGTACGTGATCGGGTTCAGTCCCGGTCTCTTGGGCCAGGAGGACCAGGCTCGGCTGGCGAAGATCGCCTCCGACACCGGCGGCAAGTACTTCCCGCTCGCCGACGCGAGCGGCCTCCAGGCGGTCATGAACAACATCGAGACGAGCCTGACCTGCCAGTCGCCGCCGAAGACGTTCACCGACGCGCTCGCGCAGGGCAAAGCCAAGACGCACACGGTGAACCTGCCCAAGTCCGCCAGGTCGGCCCAGATCGCGCTGTCGTGGCCGAGCCCGCTCGACAAGTTCAAGATCTCCGGCATCCGGGTCATCCGGGGCGGCCACGTGGTCGCGCGCTCGGCGAAGGTCCGCAAGCTCAAGATCACGGTCAAGAAGGGCACGACGTTCACCGTCGTGAAGGTCAAGCGCCTCGTGAAGGGCAAGCTGCGCTTCACCGTCAAGGCGACGAAGGTCGGCTCCGGCGTGCCGAAGGTGTCGCTGACCACCCAGGTGAGCCAGACCCGCAGGCACTAGCCCGGATCCGTCGCGGCCGGCCCCGAGGCGGGCCGGCCGCGACACGTCGGCGACAGCGTGCACGCGCGTGCGGCCCAGTCGTCGACGTCGAGGTCGAATACGAGCGGCGGCCCGTCCGCGCTGAGGGCGAGCCGCCGCCCGTCCGGCGCGAAGGTCAGCTCGCCGTATAGCGCCGTGTTGCGCACGAGCAGCGGCTCCCGCCCCACCCGGCGACGGCGCGCGACGTCCCACAGCTCGAGCGACGATCGTGACGTGCCGCCGGTCCCGTTGACGATGCTGATCGTCGCCAGCGTCCGCCCGTCAGGGCTGAACGCGAGGGTGTCGACGGTCATGTCGGCATCGCCGATCGCGCCCTGCTTGCGCCCGGTGCGCCGATCGTAGAGCCCGATCGGGCCGGTCCCGGCCGCCACGAGCGGACCGCGAGGGCTGAACGCGGCGACGCTCTCGGGGATCGACGCCGTCTTGCGGCGGTGGTCGAGGTCCCACACGTCATCGCCCTTGTCCGTCGACACGCTGGCCCAGCGGCCGTCCTGACCGAGCGCGACGGAGGCGTCGCCAGGGAAGACGAGCGGGCGACCGGCGCCGGAGACCGTGGCGCGGCCACCGCGGTACGTCACGCTCACGATCCGCCCGTCGGAGGTCACAGCCATGTCGAACGTCTCACCTCGCGGCGATTCCGGCACCACGCTGCTCGGGCCACTGCCGCCCTGCGCCCAGACGCGGACCCGTGTTGGACCCACCACGCCACAGCACGTGCCCACACGTCCATCGGGCAGGAACCGGATCTCGCCCGCGTCGAGCTTGCGGGCCAGAGTCGGGCCCACGGATCGTCCCCCAGTCGCATTCCACAGGCGCAGGCTCGATCCGCGGTCGACGGTCGCGATCCGCCGGCCCGTCGGGTCGAACGCAAGCGTCCCGATGGTGCCGGATACGCCCAGCAGCGGCTGCGCGAACTGCCGCTCGGCCGCGCCTGGTGAACGAACGAGGACGGCGCCGGTCGCCGCGATCGTCGCGGTGCGCCCCCGCTCGTCGAGCGGGGCGGCGCCGTACCCGGCACCGGCAGCCGGGAACGCGCCGAGGGCCTTGCCGGTGCGGTCGAGCAGCGTCACCGCCCGGCTGTCGATCACCGCGAACACGCGGCCGCGAGGGCTGAACGCGATCGAGTCGATCCGGCCGAGGTGCAACGTGCGGACAGCGAGCCGGCGGCCGCTGGCAGCATCGCGCAACACGACTCGTCCGTCATCCGCTCCCCCGATCGCGAGCACCGGACGCCGGCCGGCGCCGAGCGCGATCGCGCCGTGGTCACCGTCGGACACGCTGGCGAACCGTGGGCCTCCCCCCGGAAGCACTCGCGGCGTACTCGCGCGATCGAGGCGCCAGACGACCATGCGCGAACCGGACGCGCCCGCGGCCGCGAGGAACCGTCCATCACCGCTCAGAGCAACGTCCCACGCGAGCTCGCCCGGGGGCTCGGGCGACGCGAGGCGCCGCACGCGGTGCCCGTCCCACACGAAGAGCGCCCGGCCGCGCCCGCCCCATGCGAGCCGCCGGCCGTCGGCCGAGAACTCGGGGTACGCCCCTTCGTCCCGCACGACGGGCACGGGGCCTGCCTTCTTGTGGGCCGGGCGGGCGATCGTCTGCGCGCTGCGACGTGTGAGGTCCCACAGGTCGACCTTCCCGTCCTGGTAGCCGGCGGCGAGTCGCCGCCCGTGCGCGTCGAGCGCGATCCCGGCGATGCTGTCCGGCTGCGGGAGCGCGAGCGGCTCGCCGACAGCCTCCCCGGTCGCGAGGTCCAGCACGGTGACAGTGCCGTTCTCGCCCAGGACCGCCACGGTGCGCCGGTCGCCGCTGATCGCGACCGGGCCACCGACCGCCTTGGTGGGCGGCGGGCCGCGGAACGCGGCCTCGACCCCACCGGCGCCCTTGAGCGCGGCGAGCACGGCGTCGCGCGCCTCGGTCGTCTTCGCGGTCCGCCAGGCGGTGGCCGCCCGACCCAGCGCGCCGTCGGTCTCGTTGCCTCGCAGCGCGACCGTCGACTCGGCGGCAAGCTGCCGTGAGGTCGCCACGCGGCCCTCGCGCTCGGCCCGGTCGCGCTCGCGATTCGCGCGGTCGGCCGATCGCACCGCGAGGACGGCGGCGACTGACGCGACGGCGGCGAGCAGTGCAAGCGAGATGCCGGCGGCGCGGGCGATCCGCATCGTGCGTCTGTGCTGGCGGACCTCCTCGCCGATCAGGTCGTCCTTGGCGATCCCACGCAACGGCGCGGCGACGTCGGCCACCGCGGCCCGGAAGCGGGGGTCGCGGACGGACACCTCGTCGGAGTGCGAGGCGAACCGCATGTCGGTGTAGCGGGGCTCCTCGGCGAACGCTCCCGAGATCGCGCGCGGGAGCGCGGTGGTGCGTTCCCAGTCGAAGTCCCCCGTGCTCTCGTCCCAGACGATCTCGCCGCCCGTGATCACGAGCAGGATCCGGTCGCGCTCGCGGTGCTCGAGCCAGTACTCGACCTCGCGCCCGACCCACACCGACGCCGCGGCGTCAGGCGAGGCGAGCAGGATGAAGTAGCCGACGTTGTCGAGCGCGCTGGTGAGTGCGCTCCGCAGGCCAGGGTTCGTCGACAGGCTCGCGTCGTCGCGGAAGACGCGGAAGGCACGCAACCGGTACCACGGGGTGGCGAATCGCTCGAGGGCGTATTCCAGCCGCGGCGCGAGGCGGCCGTCGGCATCGCGGCTGTAGGAGATGAACGCGGCGTACGCCGGGCCGTTGGCGCGTGCCGACGACGCATCCGCCACGCGCGTCGCGGTCATGGCGCACACTCCCACACCGCCGCATCGCAGGCAACCTCATGGCGCCGCGGCGAGTTGCTCGGCGAGCCGCTCCATGCTCCGTGCGAGCGGGCGGCGCATCACCGCGCGCACAACCGGCGCGAGCATCCGCTCGGACAGCGGCGCGGTCGCCCAGGCGTAGATGAACGACACGCGCGTCCGGCCGCCGGGCAGCGCCTCGAGCGGGTACGTCCCGCTCGCACAGCGGCGCCCGCCGGCGCCGACGTTGTGCTCGACGATCTCGGTCGGCGGCGCGCTCGACGGTCTCGATCACGATCGAGTCGGTCTTGCCGGCCAGTTTCGTCTGCACGTGCGCGACCGAGCCCACCCCACGGTCGGGACACTGCCACTCGGTGAGCATGTGGTCGGTGAACGCCTCGTGGTTGCGCATCACGTCCAGGAAGGCGAAGACGCGGTCGCGAGGCTGGTCGACGTCGACGGTCACGGTGATCGGCTTCATGCGCTCGACGATGCCGGGCGAAGCCATGGATCGCACCGGCGATTTCGCCGGACTAGGCGCGAATCGCTGGTAAGGGCGCCGGCGCCTGGGTGTCCGGTCCGGACTAAGCGCGAATCGCTCGTAAGGGCGCCCGGGTGTCCGGTCCTGTCGAGCAGCGCCGTGCGAGCGTCCCGCTCGGTGTCGTAGCCACGGACGTCGAACGCACCGCGATCCTCGCCGTCGAGCGCGGACTGCAGCTGCGTCGCGTCCGCCGGAGTGCCGACGACGCCGACGTCGAACCCCTTCGCGCGCGGGGCATGGAACGCCGCCACGTAGATCGCGGTGAACGCGAACAGCATCACGAGCCCACCGCCGACGATGCGGACGACGGCCTTCATGCCCAGTGCTCGACGTAGTCGGCGGCAAGCACGAAGCCGTCGGCCGGCAGCCGCGCGACGACGTCGTGCAGGAACCGCCCGACGCCCTCGCTCGACGGGCGGCATCCGGACGCGTCGCGCAACAGGCCCGCCGCCAGCTTGCGACTGCCGGGATCGTCCCTGCCCCAGTCGAACGCGCCGTCGAGGCGGCGGACGGCGTCGCCGGCGACGAAGACGGCGGGACTGGAGCTCTCGACGCGGCCGACATATAAGCGGCGGCGCTGGACTGGAGTGCGTCTCAAGGACAACGTGGCAACCACGGTGCTTCCGGGGCCGCTTCATCGCACCGGCGATCTCGCCAGTTACACGTGCTCGCCGGCGTGGTCCTTGCCGGTCCGCGTCATGCCCTCCCGGAGCACAGCTCGCAGGCTCGCCGTTGAGCGCTCCGGGAGGTCATACCGCGCCCCGCCCCCACACGCACCCGTTCCCCGACCGCACGCTCTGTGGCTGGTGGTCTGGAGGGCGGCATAGCATCGGCCTGCCTCACTACGGGCGACCGAGAACGGCGCGAATCGGAAGACCGAGCCCGGATCAGCGCTCCGCTGTCGTCCGCCGGCGTGGTCGTCCCGGGCTCTGATTCAACAATTCGCTGCTGCGCCCGCCGGGCTCACCACCACGCACGTGCTGACCCCGGGGTTCGACCCGGGTACGTTCCACGCCTTCGACAGCAGCAGTCGCATCCACGCGAAAGGAACAGTTGACGCCAGGTCCCGCAACATGGTCGCGACTACACGTTGTGCGTAGGCTCAACCTAAGCAACGGCCGAATTGAGCGCGCCGTGCTTGGACTGCGACTCGCCCGTGACCAGGGCCCCGCGGACTTCACCGGCGACGGCCCGTTGGGGCTGGCCATCAAGGTACGCAAATCCACGAAGCGTATCTTTCGAACGTCGTCGAACATTCGGCTCTAGTAGGTCAGGATGAAGTCGAGTGCGCCTTCGGCTCCGTGCGCCGGGGGGCTGTGGAGTTCGAGTTCACCGTCTCGTCGCAGATCGACGCTGGCGCGGCGACGCTTATCGACGTCTCCGGTCGTGGGCTCGAGCAGGTCGAGCCGGCAGTCCGCGTGAAGCGGCGTGCGCTGACGGCAGCCGTTTAGGTTCAGACCGTCCTCACCGGAGACGTACCGGTAGGGGTCGCGATTGACGATCCGCTGGGCCAGCTCGGTGTCGAGTTGGTGCGTGCCCAGCACACCGAGGGCATCGACCGCGACGTCGCCGGCGCGGGTTCGGGCGCGCAGCGTGAGTTGGTGCTCGCCCGCCCCGAGCCGCCGTGGAAGCCGCAGCGCATGGCGCCCCGCGCCCAGCCGCGCGTGGACCGTCTCGACCGTGCGCCCGTGACGGCGCACGATGACCCGCACGCCTGCGGGTCGGGTGAGTTCGACGACGATCCGTCCAGCGGGTACGCCGACGAGGTTCTCGGCGGGCAGCGCGGCCGCGAATCGCCGGCCGGGGCGACCGGAGGGGATCATCGCGACGTAGCCGTCGGCGGCGACGAGCAGGCTGCCGTCGTCGGTCGTTGCCAACGGTGAGTGGCTGGCGCCCGCCGCGAGTTGCACGGCGGCGCGTGTGGCCGGCCGGCCGTCGAGGTAGGGGTCGCGGTCGGCGGCCAGCTGGTCGGCGCACACCACATGTCTCGCTCGTCCGCCGTCGACGTGGTAGACGGCATTGGCGGTGACGAGCAGGAAGCTGCCGTCGCCGAGGGCGAGCACGTCCGGGCGGTCGAGCCTGAGCGAGCGCGCGGACGTGCCGTGCGCACGCGTCTTCGCCGCCTCGCCGGCCACCGCCGGCGACCGTGCTGATACGACCGAGTGTGTCGACGCGCCGAACCACACCACCCGACGCGATCAGAAACGAGCCATCGGGGAACGCGCTGACCGACTCTGGCTCGGGGAGCGTCGCGGCGGTCGCTGGATCGCCGTCGCCCGAACTCGGACCGTCGCGACCGTTGCCGGCGATCGTGCTGATCATCCCGTCGAGGACGAGCCGCACCCGGTTGCCGTCCGGATCGGCGATCAGCACGCCGCCGTCCCGGCGCACCGTCAGCCCGGCGGCCCGATCGTGGCGGCGAGTGCGGGCCCGTCCTCGGTGCTGATCGCTCCCTCGCCCCCGGTCCCGGCGAGCCGTGACAGCGCCTGCCCGGGACGCAGCAGCCAGACGACGCCGCCCTCGGCGACCAGCACCGTGCCGTCGGCGGTCGTCGCCAGTCCGCCGACGTGCCCGGACGGGAGACCCGCCGGCCCGGCGAGCCGCTGCATCCGACCGTGCCGGTCGACCCGCAACCACCCCTTCTCGAGCTCGTCGATCAGGAAGGCGCCGTCGGGCAGACGTGCCAGCCCCACCGCAGTCACGCCGCGGTCGGTCGCGATCCCCGCCGACAGATGCGGCGGCACACGACCGACATCACGCCCGGCGGCGGTCAATAGCGGCGCGTCGTCTGCGATGACCCATGCGGGAGGCGTCACGCCCGGAGCCGGTGCGGGCGCCGCACGTCCGGTCTCCGCCGGGCGCGGCACGGCCCCGGGAAGCGACGACGACGCGGCGGTGGCAACGGTTACGGCCAGCAACATCAGCCTCAGCACGACCACACAGACCACCGCACCCCAAGCGAACCGGCAAGCGTAAGAGCCCGCAGCAGCCCGAGGCGGACTACCCAGGGAGGCCGAGGGTGCGAGTGCCGCCGTTGCGCGTCCTCGCGCATACGAGGCTTCACCGCATGCTCCACGACGTCCGTACGCCAAACGGATAGGTGGTCGGCGACGCAGTGCTCCAATTCGACGGTTGCGTACTTGCGTGCGGAACGCGCCGTCCCGGGAACGGGACGATGGGAGGAGGGGGCCTGCTCCACACATGGGTCCTCGGCCGTGAGGAGGAGAGGGTGTTGGCCGAGGCGCTGTGGAGCAGGCCCACGGTCCGTATCGGAGGCCCTGCGAAGACCTTTAGCGATTCGGGACGCCTGGCAAGCGACGAGGCATCGGAGAGCCACTTTTCGACGGTTTCGATACCTCGCGAGTCGTGGTGCCCGTGGACGCGTCGCCGGGGCAGGCGACTGCACGAGCGAATCGGGATCGCGACTTGCTCGGCCGCGCGACTCGCGGCTGTTGGTGGGGGCTGCTTCACCTGGGCCGGTGGCACGCCAAGCAGCGGGCTCTTCAAGCTTCTAGTCGTCCTTCCCTTGCCGTCCTCGAATCCCGCGCGAGTGCGGGAGGTGCCGATCCGAGTCGTCCGGGCGTCCAGCCTCTCTATCGCTCAGGCCTTTGACCCCTGACTCCGATTGCGCCCAGTCCGCGCGGCGGGCTTGCACTCGAAGCGGCGGGTCATCTAATGTAAATGTATGTTCACTAACAAACGGTGGCTGCTGTACGGCGCGACGGGTCGAACGGGGACGCTGATCGCCGAGGAGGCGGTTGCCCGCGGGCACCGCCCCGTGCTGGCCGGACGCGACCCGGGTCGGCTGCGGAGATTGGCGGAGCGGCTCGACCTGCCTTGGGTCGCAGGACCGGCGACCGAGATCTCGCAGTTGCTCGGCGACAGCCGCCTCGTGCTGCTCGCCGCCGGCCCGTTCGCCGCCACGGCGCCCGCGGTGCTGAGGGCGTGCTTGGAACGTGGCGTGCACTACCTCGACATCGCCAACGAGATCCCGGTCGCCGAGGCCGCGCTGGCCGCCGACGAGGAGGCTTTCCGCCGCGGCATCAGCGTCTTGCCGGCGGTCGGCTTCGGCACGGTCGCCAGTGACGGACTGGCCCGCCACGTCGCCGATCAGGTCCCCGAGGCGAGGCGACTCGAGATCGCCATCTTGGCCGGCACCGACGGGTCAAGCGCCGGGGCGACGGCAAGCCGCATGCAGGTGCTAGCCGGCGGCGGGCGGACCCGGCGCGACGGCCGGCTGATGCGCACGCGGCTCGGCGCGGGATCGCGTCGACAGCAGACGCCGATCGGCGAGCTCACGCTCGTTCCGGTACCCAGAGGCGACCTCGTGGTCAGCGCGCACACGACCGGCATCCCGGACATCACGGTCTCCGTCGCGCTCCCGCTGCCGCCGGGTGCCGCAAAGCTCGCGCTGCCGGCGCTGCCGCACGTGGCGCGGCTGGCCGGCCGACTGCCGCGGCGAGCCGCGCGAGGCAATTCGGCATCGGGGACCGTCGAAGGCCATGTCTGGGCGAGGGCGACGGCCGCCGACGGAACGACCGCCCAGGCGTGGATGCGTACCGGCGAAGGCTACGCGTACACCGCCCGTTCGGCCGTCCTTGCCGTCGAAGCGACGCTTGGCAGCGAGCCGCTCGGCGCGACCACGGTGGCGCGGGCGTTCGGTTCCGAACCGTCCTTCCAGGCCGGCGGTGAGCTCCTTGCCGCGGCCTAGCCAGAAAGACAAGATCCTGCAGGCCGCGCTGAAGTGCTTCGCTGAGCTCGGCTACGACGCCACACGCGTGCGCCACGTCGCCCGGCGCGCCGGCGTGTCCGACGCCGCGCTGTATCGGCACTACCCGTCGATGCAGGCGCTGGCCGAGGAGTTGTACACCCTCCATTTCGCCGACTTCGCGACCGAGTTGGACCGTGCCACGTCGCTCGGTACGACGACCGAGGAGCGACTGCGCCGAGCCGTCCGCTTGACCCTCGCGACCTACCGCGCCGAGCCCGCGGCGTTCACCTTTGCCCTGCTGCGGACCCCCACGTTCCTGCCCACGATGCCGGCCGACACGAAATACCCGATCGGGATCCTCGCTCGCGTGATAGCTGCCGGGCAGGACAGCGGCGAGCTCCGCACGGGCACGCCCACTCTGCTCGCCGCGATCTTCCTCGGCTGCATCCTGCGGCCGATCATCGTCGCCAGCCTCGCCGCGCCCGGCACGTTGGACCTGCTCTCCGAGTCAGAGCACGACCAGATCATCGAAGACGCCGCATTCGCCGCCCTGAAGGGTCAAACGCTTCGACCGACGGAGACAAGATGAACCTTGACACGCTCGAGCCGGTCCACGTCGGCGGCATCACGCAATGGATCCGGATTCGCGGGACGAGCGCCGCGAACCCTGTGCTGCTCCTGATGCAGCAGGGTCCGGGGCTGCCGATCATCAACGAAGCGCACGGCTACGAGCGCTGGCTCGGGCTCGAACGCGAGTTCACGGTCGTCTACTGGGACCAGCGGGGGACCGGCCTGTCATCGCGTTCGCTGCCTGAGGGCGGGCTCAGCGTGGAGGGCATGGTCGATGACACGGTGGCGATGTTCGAGCTGCTTCGCGAGCGCTTCGATCAGAAGACCTTTGTCGCCGGTTTCTCCTTCGGTGCGACGTTCGCCGCACAGGCCGCCGCGCGCCGCCCAGAACTCGTCGCGGCCCTGATCGCCACCGCCATGGACATCGACGTCCCCTTCGCCGAGAAGCACACCTACGACTTCGTCCTCAGTACCGCCCGCCGCCAAGGCAACCGGCGCGCGATCCGGCAACTGGAAAAGCTCGGCGCGCCCCCACACGTCGAAGCGAAGCAGTTCATCACCCGGGCACGCTGGGCAGCGAACTTCGGCGGCGTGACCGCCAACGCCACCTTCTACACCCTCACGCGCGAGTTGCTCGGCAGCCTGCGACGCTCACCGGACTACTCGCTCGCCGACACCATCCGCACGCTGCGCGCCGTCCGCGCCTCACAGACCGCACTACTACCCCAACTCGCCACGACCGACCTGGTACGCACCATGCCCGCGCTCGACGTGCCGATCGTCATCGCACAGGGAAGGCTCGATCAGGTCGCACCGCCCGAAGGCGCCCAGCGATTCTACGACTCACTCACCGCGCCAAGCAAACAGTTGGTCTGGTTCGAGCACTCGGCCCACACGCCGCAATACGACGAGCCCGCCAAGTTCCGCGAGACGCTCATGACCGCCCGGGCCAACCAGCCCGCCGGGACCTGACCACCGGCCCCGACAGGTCCTCATTTCGCTCGTCTAACTCAATGACGGCGCCGTTGCCCGGTCCGACGGCCATGCGACAAGTTCGATGGTCATCGAAAGGTGCGCTTATCGACGAAAGCGCACTCTTGCGCGCGGCCTCATCGCGGCGAGTTCGAACCGCACCGGACGATCGTCACGGACGAGGTTCACGAGCTCCGCGCCGCTGGTTGGTCGCCGGTCCTGCATAGGCACGAGAGTCCTCGGTGGACTATCGAGAGAACCACGACGCGGCTTGCGCTATGCGCGACGAGCAGCGCCTGCACGTGTCCTCGATCAGAGCCGCCGGGAGGCGCTGACGGGGATCATCGGTGCGCGTCGGGCGTGGACGGTCGCGATGATCGCGGCGCCGGACTCCTGCCGCGACGGCGGTACGCCGCAACTCGGCACGCGCCGCGGCAGGCGACCAATGCCGTCCGCGCGTCACGCCGTTGATGACGCACAGCAGCGGGCCGACCGGGAGCTCGCGCCGCACGTCAAGCCACGGCTGAAGCTCTTCCCATCCCCAAGCGTCCATGCCGACCTCGCGACGGCGCCCGCCCGTGCCGCGCCGGACCAGCAGTGACCCGCAGCGTCGGTCGAGATCGCCCTTAGTGAGCGCGAGCGCCTCTTGGATGCGCAGTCCGGCTCGCCACATGATCACAATCAATCCCCGCAGGCGACGGCCGTGCGCGCGGTCCCCGGCGGCGCGCATGACGGCGATGATCTCTTCGACCTTGGGCGGATCGGCCGGGTAGCGCAGACCCTTGTTGCCGGGGGCGTGGCCGGCGTGGAATCTCGGCATCGTCGCCGGCGACCGACGTCGACCGGCACGGTCGAGCAGCACCTCGGACATGGTCCCTCCTCGGGCTCGTGGAACGAACCCGACTATCCGCCCAGTCGACGCACGGCCGACCGGTCTCGGACCGGTCCCGCTACCGCTTCCCAGAGCGAGCAGCGGTCAAGGACGATCCGCGAGAACTATCCCACCTGCCTCTTTGCGATAGCGAGCTTTCGCTTGCCCTGACGATCGCCTTGGTCCCTTCCGACGGTGATTTCTCGGTCACGCTACTGGCGTGCCATGTGGAACCTGAGCTCGACCTCGGGGTCGGTGATGAGCTCGCCGCCGAGGTCGATCGTCACCGTGTGGATGGTCCCGCTGAAGCGGAAGGGCCCGTCGTAGTCGGTCGTGACGGTCGACCCGGGGTCGGCGCCGCAGGTCAGTGCCCCGGGGTTGAACAGGAACAGCGTCGTGTACGGGACGTCCTGGTTGCCGACGAGCTCGCCGTCGATGTAGAGCTGCAGGCGGCCGGGGCTTCCGTGACCCTTGGTGGGGTCGGGCGTGCCGGTCGGCTCGAACTCGAAGCGCAGTTGGTGCCTGCCGGCGCTCAGCTCGGTGTCGGAGGCGACGTGCAGCAGCTCCCGGGCCACCCAGTTGTGCGTGTAGTGCAGCCGGCGATCCTTGACGTAGAGGGTGAAGCCGCCCGCGGAGGTGCCTTGCGCGAACAGGACGCCCTCGGCGCCCGCCTCGGGGATCTCCACGTCCGCGGTGATGCTGTGCGGGCGGTTGAGCACCTTTGGTCCCGCGAAGAACGGCACCGATTGCGTGCCGGGGTAGAAGACGAAGCGGTCGCGCGGTGCGGCGATGAGCGGCTTCTCTACGGCCATCCGCGGGACGCCGCTGCCGTCGACGGGCATCACGTCGTACTTGCCGGCCTCGACGTACCAGGTCGCGATCATGGCGATCAGGCGGTCGCGGTGGTCGGCGGCGAGGTTGTGGCACTCGGCCGGGTCATCGGCGACGTGGTAGAGCTCCCAGGCGGTGGCGTCGAGCTCGGCGAGTTTGTCTGCGGAGATCGGCTCGCCGAACCCCTTGCCGGCCTCGGCGTACGACGGGCCCGGCCACGGGCACACCGCCCGCCAGCCGTCGTGGTAGATCGAGCGGTGGCCCAGCATCTCGAAGTACTGGGTCGTGCGCCCGCTGGCCGCGGCGCTGTCGTCGAAGGTGTGGGCGAGGCTGGTGCCGTGCAGCGGCGACTGCGGGACGCCGCGGATCGTGGCCGGCGGCTCGATGCCGAGCACGTCGAGCACGGTCGGGACCATGTCGATCGCGTGCGCGTACTGCTCGCGCACCTCCCCCTTCGCGGCGATGCCCTTCGGCCAGCTGACGATGAAGGGGTCCGACACGCCGCCGCGGTAGGTCTCGCGCTTCCAGCGCCGGAACGGCGTGTTGCCCGCCCACGTCCAGCCCCATGGGTAGTGGTTGAAGTACTTCGGGCCGCCGATCTCGTCGATCCTGGCGAGGCTGGCCTCGAACGGCTCTTGGGCGTTGTTGAAGAACTGCGCCTCGTTGGTCGTCCCGGTCGGGCCGCCCTCGGCGCTCGCGCCGTTGTCGGAGATCACCATGATCAGCGTGTTCTCGAGCTCACCGATGGTTTCGAGGTGGTCCAGCAGCCGCCCGATGTGGTGGTCGGTGTGCGAGAGGAACCCGGCGAAGACCTCCATCATCCGCGCGTACAGCCGTCGCTGATCGTCGCTCAGCGAATCCCAATCGGGCACGTCGGGGTCATGGCGCGAGAGCTCTGCGTCCTGCGGGACGATTCCGAGCTGCTTCTGGCGCGCGAAGACCTTCTCTCGGTAGGCGTCCCAGCCGTCGTCGAAGGCGCCCTTGTAGCGGTCGGCCCACTCCTTGGGCACGTGGTGGGGGGCGTGCGTCGCGCCCGTGCAGAAGTGCAGGTAGAACGGCTTGTCCGGATCGACCTGCTTGGCGTCGGAGATGAACTCGATCGCCTTGTCGGCGAGGTCCTCGCTCAGGTGGTAGCCCTCCTCGGCGCTCCGCGGCGGCTCGACCTGATGGTTGTCGTAGACGAGATCGGGGTCCCACTGGCTCGTATCGCCGCCCAGGAAGCCGTAGTAGCGCTCGAACCCGCGCCCCAGCGGCCAGCGGTCATACGGCCCGGCGGCCGTCTCCTGGCTCGACGGGATCAAATGCCACTTGCCGACCATGTAGGTGCTGTAGCCGTGCCCCAGCAGCATCTCCGACAGGAAGCCGTTCTCGAACGGGACCAGCCCGTTGTAGCCCGGGTAGCCCGTCGCGAACTCCGTGATGCACGCCATCCCATTGCTGTGGTGATTGCGGCCGTTGATCACGCACGACCGGCTCGGCGAGCACAACGCCGTCGTGTGCATGTTGCTGTAGCGCAACCCATCGTCGGCGAGGCGGTCGAGGTTCGGGGTCGCGATCGGGCCGCCGTAGCAGCCGAGCTGACCGAAGCCGGTGTCGTCGAGCACGATGAACAGCACGTTCGGCGAGCCCTTCGGCGCCCGCACAGGCGCCGGCCAAGCCGGCGTCGATTCGTCAGCCGTGCGACCGATCACGCCGGGGAAGGCGGCGCCCGACGGGTACTCGTTCAGCGGCATCTCGACGCTCCTCCGATCACGGGATTCGTGCCGCGAGCTTCTCTATGCCGGACGCCCGGCGCATCACCCACACTGGATGACTCCCGAATCCATCCCCGGACTGGTGCCGGTCCCGCCCAGGACGGAACCTGAGCCCCAGCCGACCGCACGCCACGGGCTGAAGCACGACTGCTACTTGAAAAGCGGGTATCACGACTGTCCGCGAGCTCGCGATCGCAGGACGACACACCAGCATCCTCGCGTTCGCCGGCTCGCTATCGCTTGCGCCTGGGAGGAGCGGTCCGCGAGCGACGACGCGTACTGCTCCTCATGCCTCGATGCGGCAGCGCCGCGGAGGGGCGGGCCGGCGCCTCGGCGCGCTGCCTCGTGTGGTTGAGAACGCTGTGGTTGGCGCGTGCGCAATCGGCCGTTTGGGATGATGACGCTCGTCTTGGGTCGGTGAATCCTGCGGCCCCCTGCGGGCCGCCTCGCGGTTCGAGTCGATGCGGAGGTCGCGATGAGCACGCCGAGCCGAGAGAACGCACTGGATCACGTCGTCGTCGTGATGTTCGAGAACCGGTCGTTCGACAACCTCCTCGGGTGCCTGTACGAGCCCGGCGAGGTCGCGTCGTTCGAGGGGGTCTTGGGTAAGGACCTTTCCAATCCGGTGCCCGAGTGGGCGCAGCATCGTCCCGATGACGGGATCGTTCGCTACGGGGTCGCGCCGAACATGAACACGCCGAATCCCGATTCCGGCGAGGAGTACCCGCACATCAATACGCAGCTGTTCGGGATCCTCGACGAGGAAAACCGCGGACAGGTCGACGCGGAGCGCTCCTTCAACGAGCCGCGTGACGGCCAGGGTCCGAGCATGGACGGCTTCGTCGCCGACTACATCAGCATGTTGACGGTCGAGCTCGGGCGCCAGCCGACGGTCGAGGAGTACGCCCAGATCATGACGGGCTACACGCGCGAGCAGATGCCGGTGCTGTCGGAGATCGCGCGCGGCTTTGCGACCTTCGATCACTGGTTCTGCGACGTGCCGACGTGCACGTACCCGAATCGATCGTTCTTTCACGCCGGTCAATCCACCGGCTATGTGGTGAACATGTCGCCGCCCGGGTGCTTCCCGAAGACCAACGACGGCGAGACGCTCTTCGATCGCCTCGACGCGGCCGGACTGACGTGGAAGGTCTACTGCGATCCACCGTCGCACTACTCACTGACCGGTGTGATCCACGCCCCGCGCCTCGCCGGCAAATTCGCGACCAACTTCTTCTCCACCCGCCAGTTCTTCGAGGACGCCGAAAAGGGCGAACTGCCCACCTACTCGTTCATCGAGCCGCAGATCATCGGCTGGAACCACAACGACATGCACCCGCCATTTGCCGGCATGCTCGGCTTGCTCGCCGAAAAGGTCGGCGCCCCCGACGCTGCGGGCGTGACCTTCGACCCGCCCTCCTCCCTGACCGCCGGGGAGGACCTCCTCGCGCGCATCTACGACGCGATCCGCAGATCCTCTTCGCCGACCGGCTCCAACCACCTCAACACCACGTTGCTGGTGACGTTCGACGAGCATGGCGGCACCTACGACCATGTGCCGCCGCCGGCCGCGGTCCCGCCCAACGGCAACGGCCAGCCGGGCCAGATGGGATTCACGTTCAACCGCTCTGGCATCCGCGTACCGACGCTGGCGATCTCCGCATGGATCCCCGAGCGCACCGTCATCAACCACGAGCACCGCGCGACATCACTGCTGGCGACGATGCGCGAGCGCTTCAACCTCGGCGCCCCCATCACCGCCCGAGAGGCCAGCGCACGCAGCTTCACCGACATCTTCACGCTGAGCACGCCACGCGCACAAGAGGACTGGCCAGAGATCATCGCCCGCCCGGTTCCCGAGCTGCACGAGTCGCTCGTGCCCCTCGACGCTCCGCTCAGTCTGCTCGGCAAGTCGCTGCTCTTCGCCGTCTTCGCCATGGCCGAAGGATTCGGAGAGCCCGTTCCCGACCTCAAGCCCGAAGACCCGATCACCGGCGCTGAGGCGATCGCGCTCGCCCACGAAACGCTCGGCGAAGTCTTCCCCGCCATGCGCGACTAGGCCGCCTGCGTGCTGCCCCGACCCTCGTCAGCGCGTTCGCGCGCGGGACGCGCGCTTCTCCTATCGCCTGCCAGGAGCACTCGAAGCGGCCGGACAGCGAGTGCTGCAATGCGCGACCGATGAAAATCAAGGGTGACGCTGGCGGCGCCTGGACGGAATTTGCGGTGATTTCGGACGACGGATCGGTCGCGGAGGTGTCGCCGAGGGCCTTAGAACGTCCGTGTGAGGCCGACTCTGCCGCCACCGGCCCGGATCGGCGTGGTTGTGGCCGGATTTTGCGCGCGCGTGGTCTCCGTCGCGGTGGTCGACGGCGGCTGAGGAGCGCTAGGTTGTCGTGTGGGCGCGAGCCGATGACGAGTCAAAGAGCAGGCGTCTGGAGCTCGCGGGCCTGCCGCGCGACGTTGCCCTTTGAGGGCCTGATCTATGCGCGCTCCGCTGTCACGCTCGCGCCCACCTTTCTCGTCGGGGCTGCGGCCTGCCGGTCGGTGACGAGCCGCTTGTAGGAGGCCTCGGCCTGCGCGGCGAGCTGCCTTTCGGCTTGGCGCATCCTCTGGTGGGTGACCCAGACGCCGGATGGCTTGCCCTTGCGAGCCGGCGCGCCGGCGGTGATCTCGAGCCGGCGCAGCTTCTTGTTGGTCAGCGACGGTTGCTGGTGGGCGTAGTCCTCGCCGCGGCAGAGCATGCACCAGAACAGGATCGCCAGCTTGCGCGCGGTCGCGACGATCGCCTTGCCGTGCCCGCGGCGGGCGCGCGTGCGGTCATAGAAGGCGTGCAGCGGGCCGGGCTGGCCGACGACACTCCAGGCGGCCTCGACCAGCGCCCAGCGCGCGGCGGCCGAGCCGCGCTTGCTGATCTTGCCGCTGCGCGCCGGCGCCTCCCCGGACTGGCGGACCTTCGGGTCCAGGCCCAGGTAGGCCACCAGCTTGCGACTGGTCAGGAACCGGTCGGCACGCCCGATCGCGGCGATGAAGGTCGCGGCGCCGATCAGGTTCACGCCCGGGACGGTCATCAGCCGCCGGATCTCGGGCCAGTTGAGCGCCTGTTGGGCGACCAGTCGCTCGACGGCGGCGATCTCGGCGTCGAGGAAATCGATGTGACGGATTCCGGCGTCGACGGACTCGCGCTCCTCCAGCGGCAGCTCGAGACCGGCCAGCCACCGGCGGCCCTTGACCCCGAACAGGTCCGAGCACGGCGGCTTGCCCTGCAGGCGGCGCTGCAGCACCGCCTGGATCTCGTTCTTCGCCCGCGTCCGTGAGCGCACGAGCTGCTCGCGCCGCGCCAGCCGCCGACGCAACACGCGGCAGCGCTCGTCGGGCATCCACACCGACTCAAGCTCCCCCGACCACAGCAGCCGCGCCAACGTGCGCGCGTCCAGCCGATCGGTCTTAGCGCGCGCTTGCGCGATGCCGGTGTCGTCCGGGCTGACCACCACCACGCGCTCGACGTGCGGCTCGAGGATCCGCGCCACCTCCCAACAGCTGCCCGTGACCTCCAACGCCACGCGATCGGACTTCACCAGGCTCTGCGCCAGCACCCCCAGCCCCTCCGGGGTGCTCGGCACCCGAGCACCGGACCGGACCTGGCCGTCCTCAGAGATCGCGACGCGAAAGGGAGCACTACGGGACTGGTGCCGGATGGGCCTCGGCCCTCGTGCGAGCTGCCCGCGCTCGACTCGAGAGCAAAGGCGCATTGCCGGGGTGGCTTGGCGACGACGCTTTCAGCCGCCGAGTTCGTCGGGGCGTTCGGCGGAGTCGTACGCCGCTGCTGTCGAGCGCGCCAGCTCGGATACCTGCGCCTCGAAGGACTGGCTGTCGTACGCGTCCCCGGCGCGGAGCGGCGGTGGCGCGGGCGCGAGCGGGACGTAGAGGTCATCGCCGTCCCCGACGGGGTGAAGCCACAGGGCGAGTAGGTAGAGCGCGTCAAGCCGAAGCAGACGGAGCTCAAGCCGCTCGGCACCGGCGCGCTCGTGGCGCTCGGCGTCGTGCAGCGCTTTCACCGTGGAGTCCACGAACGCGCCGCGGTTGACGACCGCTCCGGCGCCGGGGGTGTCGCGGCCGGGCAGCTCGATGGCTGCGACGACGCGCTGGTCCTCTTCGAGCAGTGCGCGCCAGCCGACCGGCTCGGCGAGGTCGGCGATGCGTCCTCCCGCGGCGAGCTGCCCGAGCGGGGCGGAGAAGATCCGGTGCGGCGTGGTGAGCGACAGCTCACCACGCGCCCGGCGGGGGAAGCGCCCGGTCGCGGCGACCGCCCGCCGGACGGCGTCGACGGCGGCGGGCGGGAGTTCGGGGGTCACGATCGGCACGGGACTAGGGCTCCGTGTAGTACGTGTGGGTCCAGGAACCGGTGCTCTGATAGCTGCTGGTGAACGTCGCCAGCGGGATGTCCGAGCTGCCGTAGATCGGGTCGCGCACGTCGACGTACTCGTCCGGATCGCACGCGCGGTACCCCGCGATCATCACGAAGTGCCCGCCGCCGCCGGACCAGCCGATCCGCGCGCCCAGCGGACGGCCGCTGCGGATCTGCGAACGGATCTGGGTGATCGTCGCCGTGCCGGCGGACGAGCTCGCGAGGTTGCCGGTCCTGGTCAGCGCGAGGTTCAGGTACCACGGCTGGTTGCACTGGGACGTCGAGCCGTTCTGGCAGCACGTGGTCTGCCCGAGCTCGGCGTTGACCACCGAGCACTGCGTCCACGCGCTGGCGTTGTCGTAGAACAGCGAAACGCTCACCGAGCAGGCCGCCCAGCACCACTGGGTCTGGAGCTGCGCCTGCATCGTGAAAGACAGACGACGCCACAACCGCAGCAGGCACTCCAGCCACCCGATGATCCACCGCCAGCACCACCACCAGCGTTCGAGGAGCCAGCGCCACCGAAGCGCCGGCGGCTGGTCCTGCGACAGATCCAGGCGTATCCGCGTCTGATCGAGCGTGGACATGAGCCTTCCATGCGAACCTAACCGCCGAGCATGCTCGGGTCAATCCCGGCGCCGCACGCGTCGCGACCCGGCCCACGCGGGAAACGCTGCCGCCTGGCGAGGAGCGGGTGCCGGCGCCGCTCGTGCCCTGGGCTCGCGCGCCAGGTTCGGCGTCGCGGAATGTCGATGGGCGAGGCCACGTGTCGACCCGTACGTACTGGTCGTCATGTGTCGTGGAGCGCCGCCTCAGCCGAGGCCCTCGAGCGCGTCGAGGATCGCGCTGTCGTCGCGCAGCTCGCGGTGCAGATACCGCCAGGACTGTGGCCCAGCGCGTTCGAGGGTGAACGGCCCCAGCGGGCGAACCGGGCCGAGTTCGATGCCGTACGCGATGTCGAGATCACCGAAGCGAGCGAAGAACTCGGTCGTGCTGACGGCGGCATCGACGCCGACCCTTCGCCACAACGCGCGCGGCGGCTCTGCATGCACTGCTTTGACGATCGCGACGGCTTCAACGCGCTTCACCGGGTAGCTGGTGTAGATCACCAGCGGTGTGCCCGGCTCGCAGCCGCTGCGCTGGCGTCGCAACTCGACCGTCTTGACGCCGCGTTGAATGAGCTGGGACCAACGGGGTTGGATGCTCATCAGCACGGGTTGCACGAACCGCCAAGGATGGCGGCTTCAATCCAACAGCGAGTTCCGCCCCGCCGCAGTTGTATGGGTACGGCCCCAGAGCCTGGTGCGGCACACGCATATGACGCCGCCCATGCTGAGGCTGCACAGTGCTGGATCACGGACTTCGTCTCTTGCCGGAGCGCGGGGCGGCGGGGTAATGTCCGCGCATAGCGGACGAAGCAACGACCGAGCTCGTTCCGCAGCCGCACGGACGAGACTTCCAGAAGCTGCTGGCGTCCCAACTGAGCCTCGGCGATGTGGGCGAGGGCGCGGCGGCGACGACGCCGGCACCGGATCGGTCCTACGACTCCAACGATGCGTTGTGGCGTGAGGTGCTGGGGGAACGCGTGCGCGCGACGCGCGTCGTCCACCTCGAGGACTTCGTGCTCTCCGAGTGGTTTCCGCTCAGCCCCGGTCTCTTCCACACGCCCGAGGCGGCCTGGAGTCGGGAGGACGCACAACACCACCTGCTCACCGGACCCAATCGGCAGGCACAACTGGAGCAGGAGATCGGCCGCTCGCTGCGGCCGGGGGCGCTCGACGAAGCGACACGCGACATGCTGCGGGTCTATAGCCCGCGCGGGAAGCTGGGCATGATGGGCGGCGGCGTCGGCTGCGTGCGACTGCACCACCGCCGACTGGAGTCCGACGACGTGTGGTTCATGTCAGCGTCTTCGACGCCGATCGCTCACGAAGGGTTTCCGGTCCTGCTCCCTGCCGCGCTGTACGACGAATGCATCGACGCGATCGCAGACAGCGGCGGGCTCCGGTGCCGGCTGACGGGCCGTTTGCATCAAGTGACCGATGGGTTCGATCCACTCTTCCCTCGCGTCGTGGGCGTCCCGCGTCTCTACCTACTGGGAGAGCGCCTCGAGCCCCGTGCGCCTAAGAACGAGACATTCATTGCGACAGGCGCCTTGACCTTCGAGGCGGCCAGCGCGACCGAACCGGCGGATTGGCGCTCCGAGTGGGACCCAGTGCCGGATCTACACGCTGCGTACGTCACATTCGCTGCGGGAAACCAGGCGTCGATTCGGGCGGCCGCGGACTGGGTGGCCTCCTCGTACGTCGAGTCACTGTTTGACGGCCGGGTCGTCAGTGATTTCGACGAGCACGTGCCGCGTTTTGCCGGTGCGCCCCTCGAGGTCTCACGGGTAACGGCCGCGATGCTCGAGCCGCACACCGTCAAACGGATCGTCGACAAGACCGGGCCGCAGCCCGACGTCGCTCAGCTCTTCGCGCAGCGCGCCGAACGGCTGTCCGCCGGCGCGTGCGACTTCTTCATCAGCTACACCGCGGCCGACCGTGTGTGGGCGGAGTGGATCGCGTGGCGACTCGAGGCCGCGGGCTATACGACGGTCCTGCAGGCTTGGGACTTCCGGCCCGGTGATGCGTGGGTGGCGCAGATACAAGCCGCGACAACGACCGCCCGCCGCACAATCGCCGTCCTATCCCCCGACTACCTCTCATCCGTGCACAGCGCAGCCGAGTGGCAGGCAGCGTACGTAGACGATCCTGAGGGCGCGGCCGGTCGTCTCGTACCGGTGCGCGTGCGCGAATGCCGCCCGGAAGGGCTCCTTGCGACCCGAACCTGGATCGACCTCATCGGTCTCGACGCGGACAGCGCGCGCGACGCCCTGCTCGCCGGCATCGAGCGTCGGCGCGCGAAGCCATCGCGCGAGCCCGCATTCCCGGGAACCGTACGCACCACGCCGTTTCCGGCCTCCTGATCGACGCTGCGAGTCAGCAGTTCGCGTGCAGACGCGTCACGCAGGGGTTGGCCCTGTGCAGCACGGCGTCTCACGCATGCAGCATCGTCGCGGAACATCTTCGGTTGCCGCTGCTTCTTCATGCGGCCCACGAGCGAGGAGCTCTGACGCCTTGATCGTTGAGGATTGACACTCGCTCGCCCGCCAGGGTTAGAGTCGCGCAATGAGCGACCCAGTACGTGTCGTCGAGCCTCCGAACGAGCCGTTCGACGAACCGCGGCCTCGCTCGTGGCGCCGGCAGGTACTCGTTCGTGTCGAGCGGGGCCTGGCCGAGTTGGACTCGTTGCGGCTGACCGAGGGCAACCCTGATGCCGAGCAGGCGCGCTCTGCCCGCTTGTTGTTCAGACACGCGTTGCAGGTTGCGCGCGCAAGACCGAACCCTCTTGGCGAGTTGCGAATCTGGCTGACTGGCACCGAGATCGACGAGGCGTGGCGCACCGTGCATGCCGCAGAGGAATAGTTGCTCTTGCTGCAGTCGGAGGACGCATTGTTGGCGCAGGTCCCTGAATTGGCGGCAGCGGTTCGCACTCACTTATCGGCGAACGACGATCGGGCGACGAGCTATCTGCAGACGCTCGTTGATGCCGCCGCGAGGCAGCACGTTGACCGTGAACAGCTGAGAGCGATCCGCGTGACTTTGAACAGTCTCCGCGACGAGTCGTTTGCGACCGTGCGCGGATATCGCAACGTCGCCTTGGGTGCCGTGGTGGCGCTGACCGCGGTGGCGATCGCGCTGGTCTTTGATGCGCCGGGCGACGAGTGGCTGCCGATCTGCGCGCCAGAGGCGACGGAGTGTGCGACGGTTGGACAGATCGAGGCCGTCGGCGCTCTGGGCGGCCTCCTGGGCGTCGTAGCCGCCTTGTACTCGTTCCAGGGCGGGTCCGGGCCGTACGCGCTCCCGGCAGTGCTCGCCGTGCTCAAGGTGCCCGCCGGCGCGCTTACGGGCCTTTTCGGCGCCATGTGGATGCAGAGCGAGCAGTTCGGGCTGAAGGCGCAGCCAGGGAGTTCAGTTCTGGCGTACGTGGCGCTTTTCGGCTTCGCGCAGCAGGCGATAACGGCGTTCGCGGATCGCCATGCGGGTCAGATCCTCAGGCCCGTGCAGAAGCCCTAGATGCTTGACGAGACGGGTCCAGTGTTCCTGTCGCCCGGTGCATACGCCGGACGTGGTTGGCCGGACCAATGCTTCGCGCGAACCGCACCTTTCGGGGCATACCAGCGACAGCGCGCGGCGATGCGCTTTCGCAGCGCAGCCCTCGCGACGCCGCTGTGCGGGTACTCCGGGGAACTGACGTAGTTCACGGGAGCGACGCGCCCCGACGAGAAGCGCGGCGACGAAGACCTGCGCCTGGAAACGGTCGGCTCAGGCCTCGCCGATACCTGCCGCATCGTCGACGCACTGGAGCGCGGGTGAGGCTGCGAGAATGTCGCGATGTCCGATGACGAGCCGGATGGCCGCAGCTTCGAGGACGTCGCGCGAGCGCTCGCCGACGAAGTGAACCGCGCGGTCGAGCGGCTGTCGACGATCGACCTTGACGACATCGCTCGGGCGGCGAACGAGGAAGCTGAGCGCGCGCGCCGCTGGATCGAGGATCTGGCGCGGTCGCTGACGCAGACCGGCGACGCCCCCATGCGGTCAGAAGATGCGCCCGTGCACCATGCCGCACCGCATCCGCTCGCGATGCCCACCGCGGAGCAAGGCGTCGCGCTGGCGGCGCTGGAGTCCGGGCGCTGGAGGATCGAGTCGGGCACGTTGACTGTTCACGACGGGCCGGGCCCGAGCGACCCCCTCGGGCTGCTCCGAGCGCTTCGCGTGTCCGACTGGGTCACGGCCGACGGCGAGCTCACGCTGACCGGTCGCAAGGCACTCGCGCGCTGGTTGGAGCGGGCCTAGCGCTGCGGCCGGATGCGCGGCGCTACCCGTACGAATCGGGCTCGCGAAGCACGAGGCGGCCTGGCGAGTGTCGCGCTGTCGACGAGCAACGGGCGCGAATCGCTCTCGATCAGAGCCGCAGCGATGCGCTCACTCGGATCATCGGCGCCGTCGCGCGTGCACAGTCTCGATGATTTCGCCGCTATCGATGCCTTGGAGGTAGACGGAGGTGACGCTGGAGTTCGTCCCATCCCCAGGCATCAATGCCAACCTCGCGCCGGCGAGCGACGCCGGCCGGCACGGTCGAGTAGCGACTCGGACATGACCCCTCCTCGGGCGCGTAGACGACGCGACTATCCATGCGAGGCAGATGCGGCCGCGCACCGGGTTCGCGCGCCCGGCGGTATCGCTTCCCGAGGACCCATTGCGTGGGAGTCGGCCCGCGGGCTCGCGGCGCGGCAGCTCCCAGCCCGGCCGTAGGAACTGGCAGGTGTCTCAGGCGGAGGTGCCGCGTTCCATGCGACGAGTGTGCGTGGTGGGCGTCGGGCGAGCGCGACTCAGGAGTCGGCGGTGTCGCCAGCGAGTGATGCGCCGAAGACGTCGCGCTGCCACAACGCGGTCAGTGTCTTCTTGAGCTCGCTTCGTTGGCCTGGCGTGAGCATCGACTCGAGTTCCCGTTCGGCGGCAGTCGCGGCGTTGAACATCGCCTCGACCAGCGCATGCCCGCGGGCGGTCAGTTCGACCAGTCGCGCGCGGCTGTCGCGTGGGTCGGAGCGAAGCTCGACGTAGCCGAGGCGCTCGAGGTCTCGCAGCACGTGGTTGACGGCCTGCTTGCTGGTACCGGCGCGTTTGGCGATGACCGACGGACGCTGTCCGTCAGGGCCTGGCCATTGGAGCACGGGCCAGTGAGCGAGGCGGATGTCGTCGAAGCCGTCAGCGCTGACCTGGCGAAGCATTTCGCGATACGTCTGCTGCCAGAGCAGGCGGAAGAGCGCGGGGAGCCGAGGGGGCGCCGAATTCATCTTGGCGGACATAGTAAAAGTATGGTACGGTCAAGATGGTAAAGCGACTGTACTAATAGGAGGGGTTGTGGACGCTGCGGACATGGACCGACTCATCGAGCAGCACCTCGCCGCAGAGGTCGCCGGCGACCCGGACGGCTCAGTGGCCATGTACACCGATGACGTCGAGCACGACGTCGTCGGCGCGCCGCACGGGCCCCTCACGGGTCGCGACGCCGCCCGTGGCTTCTACGAGCAGCTCACGCGCGAGATCGATACCGAGTCGATGGCTCCGACGCGTACCTACCACGGCCCGGACTTCTGCGTGACCGAGCACCAATGGACCGGCACCGTGCAGGGCGCGTTCCTCGGTATCCCGGGCCATGGGCGCCGCGTGTCGTTCCGGATGCTTCACCTTTGGGAGTTCTCCGGCGGGCGCATCAGCCGCGAGAACCTGTGGCTCGACGGTGGGTCTGCAGCCGCCCAGCTCAGCGCCACCGCCGACCCATGATCCGGACACTCGTCTGGCCTGACGGGACGGTGTACACAATCGTCCGCTCCAGTCACGACACGGCAGGCGCCGAGCTCGAGATGGAATGGTTGCTTCCCGCCCGCGGCTGGGCGCCACAGCCCCACGTGCATCCGAGCCTCACGGAGGAGTACGAGATCCTGGAGGGGTCGTTGGATCTCCTCATCGGCCGAGAGTGGCGTCAGCTGCGGCGGGGCGACCACGCCGCCGTGCCGCCCGGGACCGTCCACACCTTCCGCGTCGGATCCGACCCGCGCGGGTTCGCAACGTGCACCGACCGGCGCGCGACTTCGAGCCCTATATCCAAAGACTCTGCAGGACGGCGAACGAGCGCAGCCTCGGCGATCTTCGCAATCTCCGCTCGCTTCTTTACATCGCCATGCTCGTCGACGAGTACCCGGAGCACTCGCGAGCGGCAGGGCGTCTGCTGAACGCCGCGGCGTCCCACCTGGCCGCGCTGGCGCGGCTCCTGCGCCTCACGCCTGCCTAGGATCGCCGCCGCCCGGTAGCGCGAGGACCCGCCGAAGCGTGGCCTCGGACTGCTACGGAATGAACGACGCGGTAAGTGGGCGGAATACGGAACTCGCGCTTGACGGGAGAGGTCTCCGTGCCCTCGGTCACCCCCTAGCCCCGGCGTGAGCACCGGTACCGCCCACGATCGAGTGGCTGGACCAGAGTGCTGCTCTGCGCGCGAGGGGCAGTAGGCCCGCCGGAGGCGCGCACGGCCGGCTCAGCGATGGCCCCGCCGCTGCTGGGCCGTCAGACCTGCACGCCGATGCGCCCGACGGCGCCGGTTAGCCCGACGCACCCGATGCACCCCACGCAACCCCTGCACTTCACGCGGCCGATGCACCCGACGCAGCCCGCGCAGCCCACGTTGCCCAGGCCGGCGAGGATGCCGGCCGAGCCGACGACGCCGACGCTCAGCGCGACGCCCGCGCTGCCGACGACCGCGGACGAGCCGCCGACACCAACGCTGCCGAACACACCCGACGCGCCGACGACGCCCGCAGATCCAATCACTCCAGCCGCGCCAACCACTCCGGCCGAGCCGACGACCCCGGCGGCGCCGATCACGCCGGCCGAGCCGACAACCCCTGATGAATCGAGGGCCGCCGACGAGCGCCAGACAGGGGACTCGTTACCCGCGTCCGTGTGAGCACCACCGCTCTCGCTCTCGCTCGCGCTCACCCGGGGTCCTCGACTCCTCGCAGCAGCGGCCACGAAACCACCGTCGAGACGCCCTCGCCGATCATCGCGACACCGTACTGGAGATCGTCCGCCGATCCGGCCTCAGCGCTCGCCGAGCATTGCCGGTCGCCGATCTCCTGCCACCGCTCCGCGAGTCTGCAGCCTCCGGACCTCCGCGCTGCGCTGCTCGGGCTCCCCCGCGCCCGCTCCGGCGCGGCGGCGCGGCGCGCGCACTCGCACCTGGCGCTTGATGTGGACGATCAGGCCTTCGATCCGGTCCATGCCGCCGACGCCAGGCACGCCCCGGATGCCTCGCACCGGCGTGATCGCCGGTGCGAGCGCGCCGGACGCGACGTAGCGTCCGGCGGCATGACGCGCATCTTCCTCGCAGGATCGACCGGGGTGGTGGGGCACCGGCTCGTACCGCTGCTCCTCGCCGCCGGCCATCACGTCGTAGGCATGACCCGGAGCGCCACCGGCGCCTCGGGGCTCCACGCGCTGGGAGCCGAGCCCGTGATCGCCGACGCGCTCGACCGCGAGCGGGTCGCCGACGTGGTCGCGATGGCGCGGGCCGATGTCGTGATGCACCAGCTCACCGATCTGTCGGCCGGGACGAGCGCGACCAACGCGCTCCTGCGCACCGACGGGACGCGCAACCTCGTCGACGCCGGGCTCGCCGCCGGGGTGCGGCGGATCGTCGCGCAGAGCATCGCGTGGGCGTACGCGCCCGGGAACGAGCCCGCCGACGAGTCGACCGCGCTCGACGGGCGCGCGCCCGAGCCGCGGCAGACGACGATCGGCGGGATCGAAGCGCTCGAGTCCGCGGTCCGCGAGGCGCCCGAGTGGGTCGTGCTGCGCTACGGCCTGCTGTACGGCGCGGGCACCTGGTACGCGCCCGACGGGCTGCGCGCCGATCAGGCGCGCGCCGGGAAGCTGACCGCCGACGCCGACATCTCCAGCTTCGTCCACGTCGACGACGCGGCGACGGCGGCCGTCGCCGCCCTCGAGTGGCCGTCGGGCGCCGTCAACGTCTGCGACGACGACCCAGCTCCCGGCTGGGAGTGGGTGCCGGCGTTCTGTGCGGCCGTCGGTGCCGATCCGCCGCCGACCGCGGCCGGAGAGCGCGCCGCGTGGGCACGCGGCGCGTCGAACCGGCATGCGCGCGAGGACCTCGGCTGGGTGCCGCGGTACCCGACCTGGCGCAGCGGGTTCGTGAGCTAGACGAGGTTCGGGTCGGTCATCACCTCGACCATCGCGGGCCCGTCGTAGGCGACGGCCTCGGCGAGCGCCTGATCGAGCTGCGCGGGGTCGGTGACCCGCACGCCGAAGGCGCCGCAGTTGCGGGCGAACGCCGAGAAGTCGGGGTTGTGGAGGGTCGTCTGCCAGACGTCCCACTCCCCGGCCCGCTGCTCCTTGCTGATCTTGCCGAGCTGGCCGTTGTTGAGCAGCACGTGCGTGATGCTCATCCCGTGCCTGACCGCGGTGGTGACCTCGGCCATGTACTGGGCGAAGCCGCCGTCGCCGGTGACCGCCACGGTCGGCCGGTCCGGCGCGGCCGCCCAGGCGCCCATCGCCGCCGGATAGCCGAAGCCGATCGAGCCGAGGTAGCCGGACATCAGCACCGTGTGGTGCTTGCACTCGAAGTAGCGGCCGAACGAGTACGCGTGGTTGCCGACGTCGACGGCGATCACGGCGTTGTCGGGGATCTGCCGCTCCATCGCCGCGAACACCGACGCCGAGTTGATCCCGGCGCCGCGGTCGTCGGCGGAGCGGCTCGCCTTCTCGGCACGCCAGATCGCCCAGCGGTCCGCGAGCTGGCTCGCCACGTCGTCGGTGTCGAGGCGGTCGGGCAGCGCGTTGCGCAGCAGCTCGACGACGACGCCGATCTCTCCCCACACGGGGCAGTCGACCGCGTGGAACTTGCCGAGCTGCATCTGGTCGAAGTCGACCTGGATGATCGGGTGCCCGGTGTAGATGCCGGTGTGGTTGGAGAACGACGCGCCGAGCACGAGCAGCAGGTCGGCCTCGTTCATGATCCAGCTCGCGACCGGCGTCCCGCTGCGGCCGAGCACGCCGGCGGCCAGCGGGTGGTCGTCGCCGATCTGGCCCTTCGCCTTGAACGTCGTGATCACCGGCGCGCCGAGCTGCTCGGCGAGCGCGGTCACCGCCGGCATGTGGAAGCGGGCGCCGTGGCCGACGATGATCGCCGGGCGCCTGGATCCGCGCAGCATCTGCAGCGCCTGCTCTACCGACTCGGCGGGCGGCGAGATCCCCAGCGGCGTGACGCGGCCTTCCGGCCCGCCGGCGACAGCGCCCTCGGGCGCGGGCTTCGTCTGCACCTCGTCGGGGAAGATCAGGTGCGCGACGTCGCGCCGCAGCAGCGCGTTCTTGCAGGCGAGGTTCATCAGCTCGACCGGGTCGGAGTCGTGGAGCACCGGCTGGCTCCAGGCGGCAACCGACCCGAACGCGCCCGACAGGTCGACCTCCTGGAACGCGCCCGGGCCGAGCACCTGCGTGTTCACCTGGCCCGTGAGCGCGAGCACCGGCGCGCGATCGACCTTCGCGTCCCACAGCCCGGTGAGCAGGTTGGTGGCGCCCGGGCCGGCGATCGTCAGGCACGCGGCGGGAGTGCCGGTCAGCTTGCCGTAGGCGGACGCGGCGAACGCGGCCGCGCCCTCGTGGCGGATGCCGATGTAGGTGAGGTTGCCGGCCTCCTCCTGGCGGCGCAGCGCGTCGGCGAGCCCGAGGTTGGAGTGCCCGACCATCCCGAACACGTGCTTGACGCCCCAGTTGACCATCGTCTCGGCCATCAGGTCGGTGACCGTCGCGACGTGCGGATCCTCCTCGACGCCGATGAACACCTCGCCGTCACGGATCTCGAGCGGGTACGTGGTCGCCTCGTCTTCAAAGCCGGGGGAGCTGCCGTCGAGCGGGCAGTAGTCGAAGCCGTGCCACGGGCAGCGCAGCAGCCCGTTCTCGATCGAGCCCTCGCCGAGCGGTCCGCCCTGGTGCGGACAGCGGTTGTCGAGAGCGGAGAACTGCCCGTCGTAGTGGACCAGCGCGACGCTCTTGTGGCCGGCCGCGACGGTCGTGACGCGGCCGTCGGGCAGCTCGTCGGCGGCGAGTACGCGGTGCCAGTTCATGACAGCGCCTCCTTACGGGTCGTGAAGAAGTCGAGTGCGGCCGCGCGCGGGTCGTACGCGCCCAGCAGCTCGGCGTACGTCAGCTCGGCGCCGCGGAAGCCGGTCGCCTGCCACAGCTCGCCGCTGACCTCGGCGGTCCACGGGCTGATGTAGGCGTACGGCTCGGGGTGATGGTCGTCGCCGGGCGAGAACCCGTAGTTCGCCCGCTGCGCGCCCATCTCGATCGCGATGTCGAAGTGCTCCGGCCACAGCCGGATCGGGGTCGGGTCGTCGCCGGGGCCGGCGGCGGCGGTGAGGTCACGCAGCACCGCGTCGCCGAACGCGTACCAGTCGGCGAGTCGCGCGGCCGCCTCGCGGTCGACGCCGGCGAGCGGCTCGCGGCGCTCTTCGCCGTCCGTGCTCCAGACCAGCTCGGCGCCGTCCACGCGCACCTGGCGGCGGGCGCCGTCCCACTGGAACACCGGCGTGCCGAAGCCGCCGGGCGTCGCCTCGAGGGCGATCTCGTTGTCGGGCTTGCGGGCCGGCGAGACGGTCTCCTCCGCGACACGATGGAGGGCCGTCACCGTGGCCGGGAACGTCCTGGGCAGCGGCTCGAGGTTCATGGCCCTCTCGTCGCGCAAGGAGCCGATTCGTTACGCGTGCGATGATCGGCGCTCACCGAGAAGAGGAGGCCGCATGTCGGGTCGGTTCGAGGGAACCACCGTGATCGACCGTCCGATCGACGAGGTGTTCGCGTTCCTGGCCGAAGGGACGAACGATCCGAAGTTCAGCCCGCGGGTGATCGAGATCCGCAAGACCACCGACGGCCCGCCGGGCGTCGGGAGCCGCTTCCAGAGCACGGTCAAGGACGCGGGCATGAAGACCAAGCGCGAGTTTGAGTACACCGAGTTCGAGGCGCCGACCAGGATCCGCTGGGCCGAGCGCTCGAAGAACCTCGTGACCGCCGCCGAGGGCGGCTACGACCTCGTCCCTGCCGGTGAGGGAGCGACGCGGCTGACGATCTTCAACGAGCTCGAGGGGCACGGGCTGGGCAAGCTGGTCGCCGGGTTCGCCGTGAGCCAGGCGCGCAAGGACGCCGACGCGTTCGCGGGCCGGATCAAGCAGGTGGTCGAGGCGTCGTGACGGACGGTCTCCCGGCCCCCGTGGCGTCGGCGATCGATGCCGCCAACCGCGGCGACACCGACGCGTTCCGCATGACGATCCGGGCCTGACGTTGGCTGATCACGTTGTCGCCATCACCCAGATCCACGGGATCGCCGGCCGCCGCGGCGAGCTGCGCGCGCTGATGCGCTCGACGGAGGAGCGCACTTCCGCCGAGCCGGGCTGCGTGCACTACCGCTTCGCCGCCACGCTCAGCGATCCCGACGACTACCTCCACGTGCAGGAGTGGGCGAGCGAGGACGCGTGGCGCGCGCACCAGACCTCGCCCGCGTTCCGCGACTACCAGCACGGCCTGTTCGATCTGCTCGCCCGTCCGTCCGAGATGAAGATCCTTCGCCGTGCGCAGACGACGATCCCGGAGCCCTCGGGGCCGCCCGACCCACGCACCGTGGACTGATCGTCAGGGATTGCCCAGGGACAGGCGGCGCATCAACGCCGCCAGCTCGGGATGGTGGTGCGGGCCGGGAGCGTCGAGGCGCTCGACGATCCGCTCGCGGACCGGGCGCGGCATCGCCTGCGAGAGCTTGGCCTTGGCCTCCACCCGGGTCGCCCGGAGCCGGAACGCGATCGTCTGGGGCGCGATCCGGCGCGACAACTCCAGGCCCCCGCCCTCCAACCGCCAGCGGCTCTCGCCAAGCGGATCCTCGTGGCGCTCGAGCGTGCGCGTCAGCACGTCGAAGCGCGCGTCGCCGTCGAGCGGTTCCGGCGTGCCCTGCAGGTGGACGGAGATGTGGTTCATCGTGCTCGGGACGTCCATCAGCTCCGGGCGGTACCACGAGGCCGACACGAACCCGTGCGGCCCCTCGAAGATCAACAGCGCCGGCGTCCGCGCTTCGATGTCCTCGCACTGCGGATCGGCCCGCGCGAAGTGCCCGGCCACCACGACCTCGTCGCCGTCCGAATCCTCCAGCAGGAAGAAGCCGTACGTGGCGCACAGCCCCGCGGCGCCGGCGGTGATGACCCGCGCCCAGCCGTGATCGGCGATGACCCGACGAGCCTCCGTGAGATCGATCGCGTACTTCGACTGCACGTGCACGCGCCAAGCCTACGCGTCACTCCGGCTGCGTGATCGGGGTCCGCGGGTCGCCGTCGCACCGAGATCGCGATCACGACCGCGAACGCCGCACCGGCGTTGATCCCGAGGATGCCGGGCTCGGCGAGGGGGTTGCGCATCGTCCCCTGCATCAGCGCGCCGGCCGCCCCGAGAGCCGCGCCGACGAGCAGCCCCAGCTCGGTCCGCGGCACGCGCAGGTCGCGCACGATCGCGGTGGCGTCGCTGTCGTCGGGCGCCGTGAAGGCGCTGAAGACGTCGTGGAGCGGGATCGACTGCGACCCGATCGCCAGCGAGGCGAGCGCACACAGCGCGACGAGCGCGGTACACGCGATGAGGACCGCGAGGCGTGAGGAGTAAGTCCGCATTAGGGTGCCATAAGACGTCAGGGCGCGGGACCCATCACGGTGTTAGGGTGCCCTAACAACGAGCCCGCGCGAACGCTTCCCACGCTGCGCGGGTGTCTCGATGCTGGTGGCGCGAGAGACGCTGACGCCGCGGATGATCCGCGTCACGCTGCGCTGTGCAGGCTTCCGCGACGAGTGGCCGATCGAACAGCCGGGCGAGATCATCACGCTGCTGTTCGTCCCGCCCGAGGAGCCGATCGTGCTCCCCGTGCAGGGCTGGGCGTTCCCGCCCGACGCGCCGCCGCAGGAGTGGCGCAACTACACCGTCCGCCGCCACCGGCCCGAGGCTGGCGAGATCGACGTCGACGTCGTGCTGCACGAGCCGCCCGGGCCGGCCAGCCGGTGGGCCGCGGACGTCCCGCTCGGGGCAGTCGTCGGCTACGCCGGGCCACGCGTCGACTACGCACCGCGCGACGGCATCGACTGGCTGCTGCTGTGCAGCGACGAGACCGCGCTGCCCGCGATCGCGGCGATCCTCGAGACGCCGGACGTTCCGTCGCAGGTGCTCGCGGTCGTCGAGATCGCCGGTGCGCACGAGGAGCTCGCCGTCGACCTGCCGGCGGGCGGGGAGCTGCGGTGGGTCCACCGCGACGGCGCGCCGGCGGGTACGACCTCGCACCTCGCGGACGCGCTGCGCGCCGTCCACCTCCCCACCGGTGCCGGTCAGTCCTGGGCGCGGCCGAGTCACGGATCGCGCGCGACCTGCGCACGATCCTGCGCGAGGAGCGCGGCCTGCCGCGATCACACCGCACGCGCGGGGCTACTGGCTCCGCAGCGGCGACTGGATCCTCGACGACGACTGAATCTCGGCCGCGGCTCGGCCCCGGCCAACTTCGGCATTTAGGGAGGCACGATCGGCCGCGGCGCGAGGTCGCTGGCGCTTTAACCACCCATACGGTGCTTAAAGCGCCAGGGACCGCGAACGCCGCCCGTTCCCTCGCTGCCCTACCCAGCCACGTTCGCCGGCGATGCCTCTACTTGGCCTCAGAATCGGGGTCGATCGCGACCTGTTCGTAGTTCGCGCCGAGCCGCACGTCGACGGTCGAGCCGTCGGGCTTGCGGACCTCGACCTCCCACGTCGCGCCCTTCTCGCCGTCGCGCTCGACGGCATTGACGCTGCCGCCTGGCACGAGCCTCAGCGCCGCGGCCTTTGCCTGGTCGACCCCGGAGCCGGTGGCCGGCACGTCACCGTCGTCCCCGCCGCTCACGGCGTTCGCGACGCCAACCCCGCCGGCGGCGAGCATGAGCGCAGCGGCGCCGGCGATGAGAACTGTCCGTTTGGTCTTCATGACGGGGAGTTCTAGGCCCGCCGGATGAGATCGTGATGAGGGCGCAGCGCGCGCAGCGTGAGCGCCCCGGCAGCGGCCACGGCGCAGGCGATCAGCACCGCGACGCCGGCGATGTAGCCCCACGGGATCGCGGGCGCGTCGGGCGGCGGGTCGAACACGCCAGTGAGCACCTTGACCAGCACGAACGCGATCGCGCCCGCGATCGCGGCGCCCGCGACCAGCCCGCCGCCGGTGACGAACAGGGACTCACCCCAGATGAAGCCGCCGAGCTGCCGCGGCTGCGCACCGAGCGCGGCCGCGATCGCGAACGTGCGCCGTCGCTCGCTGAAGCTGAGCGCAAGCCCAAGGCCCGAGGCGGCGACCGCGAGCACGAGTGCGAAGCCGAGCTCGACACGAGTGAGGCCCGACAGCTCGACGGCGGTCAGGTTCGACCCGACGACGCGGCGCGAGTCGCTGATGTCCGTCACCGTCGCCGAGGTGTCGACCTGTGTCCGGATGCGCCGGGCCACGACCGCCGGGCTCGTGCCGTCGGTCTGCACGAGGAAGCTGCCGACGGCATCGCTGCCGGTCGCCCGCGCCACGTAGCCGGCGTTGGCGACGAGGAACGAGTCGGTCGGCGCGGTCGGGAACTCCTTGCTTACGCCGGCGTAGTGGAACGGCACGGTCTTGAACTGCTTCGTGCGGACGTCCTGCAGCCGCAGCCGCAGCAGATCGCCGGGGCGCAGCTGGAAGTCCTTCACGGTCTCGGCGCTCACGAGCACCGAGTCCGGCCGCGCCCCGAGCCTCGCCATCAGCTGGTTCGCCGTGCCACCCGCGAACCACGAGTCCTGGAGCTTGCCGGCCGCGCCGATCGTGTGCGGGCGCACGCCGTAGAGGTCCTGGAGATCGGCGCCGACGTAGGCGAAGCGGTGCTGCAGCGGCGCGACGCTGCGCACGCCTCCTACGGCCTGCAGGCGCGCGGCGCCGCCGGGCCCGACGCCCGCGCCGGGCGACTCCGTGACGGTCACGTCAGCGCCGTTGGTGAGCCGCGCATCGACCTCCGCCTGCTGCTGGTAGGTGGCGTCGAAGACGGCGGTCGAGCCCGCGAACGCGACGGTCAGCGCGACCAGCGCGAGCGCCCGCGCCAGCAGCGTCCGCTGGCGGCTCATCGATGCCGCGACCGTCGGGGCGAGCGGGCCGGCGACGGGTCGCAGGCCACGCGTGAGCGGTCCCCGCGCGCGCAGCAGGAGCAGGTCCGCGAGCCGGTAGGCGAGCAGGCCGGCGCCGATCCACGCGAGCACCGGCGCCGCGAGCGCGTACCAGTTGACCGAGACCTGCGGCAGCCCTTCCGGCGCCAGCACGAGCTGGTAGCCGCCGCGCGACGCCTGCCAGTACACGAGCGCGGCGCCCGCGAGCGCGATCAGGTCGACGTACGCGCGCATCCACCACGGTCGCCGTTCGCCGCGCTCAACCGTGCGGCGCTGGCCGGCGACCGTCAGCGCCCGCGCGTCACGCCACGCCGGCAGCACGATCGCGGTCACCGCGACGGCAAACCCCACGAGCGCCGAGCCGCCGGCCCACGCGGCGGCGGCGACCGCACCGGCGCCGAAGCGCGCCGTCCCGAACGCCAGCTGCCCGACCAGCAGCGCGCCGGCGAGGCCGAGCGCGACGCCGGCTCCCCCGGCCAGCGCCGCCTCGGCCAGCGCGACGCGGACGAGCTGCCGCGTCGAGGCGCCGCGCGCACGCAGCAGCGCGGCGTCACGGCGCCGGCCGCCGGCGCCCGCGGCGGCGATCGACGCCGTGATCAGCCCGGCGAGGATCGCGCCGGGTACACCGAGGAAGAGGAACAGCAGCTGCGCGTACAGGGCGTCGGAACGGGCGCCGTCGAGCGCCGTGCCGAGGTTGTCGCCGACCATGCCGGCGCCCGCCAGCCTCGTCTCGAGGTTGCGGGCGTGCCCCGAGACCGCCGCGAAGGCGGCGCTCGGGCTGCCCGGCAGGGCGTGCCGGAGGCGGACGTGGATCTGCGTCGTGACCGGACCTCGCATCCGCGCGAAGGCGGCCGGCGGGAGCAGGATCACGTTGTCCGGCGGTGCCTGCGGCTGCGCGCCGACCGGAGCGCCCACGCGCTGGAACAGCGAGTCGGCCGCGGGCAGATCGACGATGCCGTCCACGCGCACCACCGGTCCGCCGCCGATCTTCACGCGGTCGCCCGGCCGCGCATGGAGGTTCGCCGCCGTCTGCTGGGCGAGCAGCACGCCGTCGCCGCGACCGGCGAGCACCCGCAGCTCTCCCGGGAACGTCTGCCCGTAGCCGGCGGGAAGCGCGAGCACCCGCCCGGGACCCGTAGTCTGCGTCGAGCCGCCGGCGGCGGCGCGCAGGCCCGGGGTACGCGCGAACTCGACCGGCTGCGCGGTGTCGACGCCGCCGAACGAGCGCACCTGGCTCAGCACGGCCTGTGGCTGCGCCGAGGGCGTGAGCTCGACCTGCCAGTCGACCGCTACGCGCCCGATCGCGCGCTTGGTCATCTGCGCCGAGGTCGCGGACAGGAACGTCCCGATTGACGCCAGCAGCGCAACGCTCACCGCGACCCCGACGGCCGTCGCCAGCAGACGCGTGCCGCGGTGCCGCACCAGGCCTCGGAGCCAGATCAGCGCGACCATGCCGCTCCCTGGAGGAGCCGGCCGCTGTGCATCTCCCAGCGCTCCAGGAGGTAGCCGGCGATCACCGGATCGTGCGTGGCGACGATCAACGCGGCGCCGACGCACTCGCTGACCGAGAGCAGCACCGACGCCACCGTCCCCGCGCTTCCGGCGTCGAGCTGGCCGGTCGGCTCATCGGCGAGCACGAGTCGCGGCTCGCCCGCCAGCGCACGGGCGATCGCCACGCGCTGCGCCTGTCCGCCGGACAGCTCGTCGGGCAGCGCGTTCGCGAGGTCCGCGAGCCCGAGCATCTCGAGCGCGCCGGTCGCACGCAGCCGCGCCTCGGCGTCCGAGCAGCCGTCGAGCACGAGCGGCAGTCCCACGTTCTCGACGACGGTCAGCGGCGGCAGCAGGCTCGGGCCCTGAAAGACCACCGCGATCGGCCCGGGTCTCAGCCGCTCGCCCAGCGCCGGCCACGAGACGCGGCCGACGGTCGGTCGCTCGAGCCCGGCGAGCAGGTGCAGGAGCGTCGACTTGCCGGACCCGGACGGACCGACCAGCGCGATCCGCGCGCCGGCCTCGACCTCGACGTCCACCGGCTGCACCGCGACCGTCGCGGCGATGCCGGCGCCGTACGTGCGACCTGCGCCTTCGCAGCGGACGAGCGGGACGCCGGTCACGCGACCCTTCCGTCGCGGAGCCGGACCTCGCGGTCGGCGTCGGCTGCGATCTGCTCGTCGTGGGTGGCGACGAGCACAGCGGTGCCTCGGACAGCCCGGCTGCGCAACAGATCGAGCACGCGGGCGGCCGTGGCCTCGTCGAGCTCGCCGGTCGGCTCGTCGGCGAGGATCACCGGCGGGTCGTTGGCGAGCGCTACCGCGAGGCCCGCACGCGCTAGCTCGCCGCCCGAGAGCTGGTGCGCTCGCGCGCCCGCGCGCGCATCGATCCCGCACGCTTCCAGCACCTCGGCGCGCCACGCCGCGGCGGCGCCCCGGCCGCGCAGGCGCTGGGCGAGCGCGACGTTGTCGGTGACGGACAGGTGGCCGACCAGGTTGCGCTGCTGGAACAGCACGCCGATGTGCCGCGCGCGCAAACCCGCGCGCACGTCCTCGCTGCGACGCGTCAGGCGCTCCCCGGCGACATGCACGCTGCCACCGTCCGGTTCGTCGAGGCCGGCCAGGCAGGCCAGCAGCGTCGACTTGCCGGAGCCCGACGGTCCGGTGACGGCGACGAGCTCGCCCGCGTCGACGGCGAGGCTGACGCCCTTGAGCGCCAGCGTCTCGTCATCGCCCGCGTGGAAGAACCGGTACAGGCTGTCGGCGGTCAGCGCGGTCACGGCGACCACTGCAGCGAGTCGGTGACCAGCCGCCACGGGTCGACGTTGTCGGCGCCCTTCGGCCCCGACAGCGTGAGCGTCAGGGCGCGCCCACGGTGGAAGAACAGGTAGCGCTCGACGTCGTCCTGGCCGCTGCGGCCCGTCACCGCGCTCGTCGGCGCGGCGGAGCGATACGTCACCCGGACGGCCGGGCCTGACTGGCGGTTGACGATCGTCACGCCCCCTGGCTGGAAGTTCTTGACGGTCTTGGCGAGCTGCGGGAGCGTGACGCGCTTGACGCTGGCGACGGTCGGCGGCGACGTCGTCCGCGCCGACTGGATCCGGATCGAGTTGAGCTTGTCGGTGAACGTGACGGCGCTGCCGGCGGTTGTGCGCGCCCAGCCCTCGGGCACCTTCACCGAGTAGCCGGCGTTCGGCGGCGCGTAGCGGACGTACGCCTGGTTGTCGGGGATGTCGCCGGGCGGGCTGCTCTCAGCGGTGTTCGGATCGACCGGATGCGGCGATCCGCCACCGCACCCTGCGAGCACGGTGGCCACGACGGCGAGCGCGAGGAGGCGTGACATGGCCGCGACCGTAGGACCCGCGGCTCAGCGCCCGGCCGCGGGAAGGTCAACGCCAGGTCAGAATCCACCGGCGCCCAGGCGCGGCGCGGATACCGTCAGTGCCGTGAGCCGGCCACGGATCATGGTGGTCGAGGACGACGAGGCGATCGCCTCCGGTCTCGGCCGCGTGCTCGACAGCCAGGGATACGAGGTGCAGCGAGCCAACCGCGGCCGCGCGGCGCTGGTCGGGCCCGACGTGGAGCTCGTCGTCCTCGATCTCGGATTGCCGGACATGGACGGCCTCGACGTGTGCCGCGCGCTGCGCGCCGCGCATCCCGAGCTCGCGATCCTCATCCTCACCGCCCGCGATCACGAGCTCGACGTGGTGGCCGGGCTCGACGCCGGCGCCGACGATTATCTCGTCAAGCCGTTCCGGCTGTCGGAGCTGCTGGCGCGCGTGCGGGCCCACCTGAGGCGCCTCGCCGCTGCCGAGCCGGTAGAGCCCGCCGCGCCGCTGCGCGCCGGCGAGCTGAGCGTCGACCTGGCGGCGCGGCGCGCATGGCGCGATGGCCGCGAGCTGGTGCTGCGGCCGAAGGAGTTCGACCTGCTCGCCCTGCTCGTCGCCGAGGCCGGGCGCGCGGTGACGCGCGAGCGGATCATGAGCGAGGTCTGGGACACCGAGTGGGTCGGCGCGACCAAGACGCTCGACACCCACGTCCTCACGCTGCGCCAGAAGCTCGGAGACCCGGCTGCGATCACCACGCTGCGCGGCGTCGGCTACCGCCTGGACGTCGAATGAGGCGCCGGCTCGCCATCGCGATCGGCGGCGTCGCGGCGGTTGCCGTCCTCCTGTTCGCCGTGCCGCTGGCGCTCGTGATCCAGCGCAACTACCGCGACGAGGAGATGCTGCGGCTGCAGCGCGACACGGTGGCGGCGACCCGCGCGATCGACGTCGGCTCGGGAGCCGACCCGATCGAGCTGCCCGCGAGCCGCGACGCGCTCGCCGTCTACAGCGCCGGCGGTCGCCGCGTCGCCGGGCGCTCAGGCCCGGCGACCGCCGACGCGGTCGTGCGCGAGTCGCTGCGCGACGGCAAGCCCGCCCAGCGGGACGGCGGCGGCCGGCTGACCGTCGCGGTGCCGCTCGTGGTGGGTGAGCGCGTCACCGGTGCCGTGCGGGCCGAGCGCGACGACGCCCCAGCGACGGAGGCCGCGCGCGATGTGTGGTGGACGCTGCTCGCGGTGGCGGCCGGCGTCATCGGCCTCGCCGTGCTTGCCGCTCTCGTCCTCGGCCGCCGGCTGGCCCGCCCGCTCGAGCGGCTCGCCGTCGTGGCCCGGCGGCTCGGCCACGGCGATTTCAGTATCCGCGCGGCGCGCTCCGGCGTGCCCGAGGTCGACGACGTCGCCGCCGCGCTCGATGCAGCGGCGACGCGCCTCGACGATCTCATCTCCCGCGAGCGCGCGTTCAGCGCCGATGCTTCCCACCAGCTGCGCACGCCACTGGCCGCATTGCGGATCGAGCTCGAGGCTATCGAGCTCAGCGGTGAGTCGCCGCCGGAGATCGCCGCTGCGCTGGCGCAGGTCGAGCGGCTGCAGCACACGATCGACACCCTGCTCACCGTCGCGCGCGACAGCACGCGTTCGGACGCCGTCACGGCACTTCGCCCGCTGCTCGACCAGGTCGAGTCGCGCTGGCGCGGCCGGCTCGCGGCCGACGGGCGCCCGCTCGCAGTGCGCGTCGACCCCGCGGGCGCCACGGCGCGAGTGTCCGGTCCGGTGTTGAACGAGATCCTCGAAGTCCTGATCGACAACGCCTATCGCCACGGCGCCGGCGCGGTGGCGATCCACGTACGCGAGGCGCGCGGCTCGCTCGCCGTCGACGTCGGCGACGAGGGCGCCGGCCTCCCCGGCAGCACAGAGACCGCGTTCGCCCGCCGGTCGGGGAAGGGACACGGCATCGGCCTCGCGCTCGCCCGCTCGCTCGCCGACGCCGAGGGTGGCCGCCTGACGGTGACGCGGGCGGCTCCGCGGCCGGTTTTCACGGTGCTGCTGCCGGCCGCCGGTGAGGCGGCACGACGGAGTCCCGGCGCGGGTGTTAGGGTTCCCTAACGCAATGTCGTTCGCAGAGACTGCGGCGCTCGGCGCCCTCGCCGGATTCACGATCTTCCTCAGCCTGCCGTTCGGTCGCCTGACGTCGTTGAGCACTCGCGCGCGCGTGGCGCTAGCGATGTTCGCGGTCGGCGTGCTCGCGTTCCTGTTCGTCGATGTGCTCGAGCACGCGTTCGGGATCGTCGAGGACAGCGTGGTCGCGTACGACGAAGGCACGGGCTCGCTCGGCCACGCCATCTGGCTGGCGCTCCTGCTCGGCGGCGGCTTCGCGCTCGGCTGCGCCGGACTCGGCGTGTTCGAGCAACGCGTAAAGAGCCGTCGTCCGCGGCCGCCGATGGCGGGCGGGGCGACCGACGTCGCCGAAGCGGGCGTTGCCATGCCGCGCGCGCCCGCAGCCGACGGGCGTACATGGGCGCTGCGCACCGGCATGACGATCGCCGTTGCGATCGGGCTGCACAACTTCGCCGAGGGCCTCGCGATCGGCGTCGCCTCGCAAGCGGACGAGATCGGCCTCGCGACCGTGCTCATCATCGGCTTCGCGCTGCACAACGCCACCGAGGGGTTCGGCATCGTCGGGCCGCTCGGCGATGTCCGTCCGTCGTGGCGCTGGCTGCTCCTCGCCGGACTCGTCGGCGGCGGCCCGACGTTCGTCGGCGCGATGATCGGCTACAACGTCACCTCCCAGCCGCTCGAGCTGCTCTTCTACGCACTGGCGGGCGGCGCGATCCTCTACGTGATCGGCGAGGTCTGGTTCGCGATGCGCCGCGTCGGCTACCGCGAGCTCGGCCTGTTCCTGCTCGTGGCCGGGTTCATGGCCGGCGTGGTCACGGACATGATCGTCGTGTACGGCGGGGGCTAGCAACGGCCCGCCTTACCATCGGAGCGATGGCAGTCGCTCCGACGGCGGGGATCTGCGAGGACGATGACGAGCTGCGCGGTGCGCTGCGCCACGCGCTCGAGCGTGACGGCTTCACGGTCCGGGTCACGGCCTCGGGAGCGGACGCCGTGCGCAGCTTCGGCGAGCACCCGCCCGACGTGCTCGTGCTCGACATCGGGCTCCCCGACTCCGACGGCCGTGACGTCTGCCAGGCGCTGCGCGCCCGCGGAATCAACACGCCGGTCCTGTTCCTCACCGCCCGTGACGGGGTGCCGGACCGCATCAGCGGCTTTCACGCCGGCGGCGACGACTACCTGACCAAGCCATTCGCCCTTGCTGAGCTGCTCGTCCGCGTCCGCTCGCTCCTGCGCCGGGCTCCCGCGGCCGAGCCGACCGCGGCCGGCGTCGTGCTCGACCCGACCGCGCACGCGCTCGTGCAGAACGGGACGCGGATCGCGTTGACGCCGACGGAGTTCCGGCTGCTCGCCGCGCTCGCCGCCAGTCCCGGCACCGTGATGCGGCGCGCCGCGCTCGTCTCCGCGGGCTGGCCCGACGGCGCGATCGTCCACGCCAACACGCTCGACGCCTATCTCGCGAGGATCCGCCGCAAGCTGCGTGCCGCCGGCGCGCCGGACGCGATCGAGACCGTGCGCGGTGTCGGCTACCTGATGCGATGAGCTTCCGGACGCGGCTGCTCGCGGTGTCCCTGACCACGCTGGCGGTCGGGCTCGGCACGTTGTTGGTGATCGGCAACGTCGTATACGCGAGCCGCGTGCGAGCGGAGACGTCGAACCTGCTGAAAGCGCGAGCGGACGCGCAGCTCGCGGCGATCACGGTCGACAACGGCCGCGTGGTCGTCCACGAGAGCGCCAACGACCGGGTGCTGGACCGTCGGTCGTGGGTGCTCACGGACGGGCACGTGCTCGAGCGGCCGGCCGGCGTCGCTCCGGCGCTCGACCGGGCGGCCGTCGCGCTCGGCCGCCGCGACGGGAGCCGCGAGACCGACGGCCCGGGCGACGTGCGGCTGCGGTCTCAGCCGGTGTTTGCACCCGGCACGCGTACGCCCGTCGGCGCCGTCGTGGTCGGGCTCGCGGTGGAGCCGTTCGAGGCCTTGCAGAGTGAGCTGCTCGTCGGCTCGCTGGTCGTTGCGGCGCTCGTGCTGCTCGCGGGTTGGCTGACGATCCGCGGCGCGGTCCAGGGCGCCCTGCACCCGGTTGCGAGCATGACCGCGAGCGCGCAGGAGTGGAGCGCCCACGATCTCGACCGGCGGTTCGACCTCGGCCCGGCGACCGACGAGCTGACGGGGCTCGCCGCCACGCTCGACGGGCTGCTCGAGCGGATCGCCGCCTCGCGCCGTCATGAGCAGCGCTTCGCGAGCGAGATGGCGCACGAGCTGCGGACGCCGGTGGCCGGCCTGCGGGCGCGTGCCGAGCTCGCCCTCAGCGCCGCAGGCCCGGAAGCCGACGCCGAGCGCGTGGACGCGCTCCGCGCGGTCATCGCGCAGGCCGAGCGGCTCGACGCCACAATCGCGACGCTGCTCGCGGTCGCCCGCCAGGAGCTTGACCCCACGAACGGCGCCGTCGACGTTGCGGTACTGGCGAACGAGCTTGACGCGGTCGAAGTCACGGCGCCGCCGGATCTGCCGGGCGCCGAGGGCGAGCCGGCGATCGTCCGACGCGCGCTGACTCCGCTGGTCGACAACGCTCGCCGACACGCGCGCAGCCGGGTCTGGCTCGAGCTTTCGGCCGGGAACGGCCAGGTCCGCGTCGCCGTGCACGACGATGGCCCAGGGGTCGACGCGGACCTCGGCGACCGCGTGTTCGAGCCCGGTGTCGGCAGCGGCGGCGCAGGCCTCGGGCTCCCGCTCGCCCGGCGGTTGGCGCGCTCGTGTGGGGGCGATGTCGTCGCCGGCGAAGGCCCTGGCGGCTGCTTCGTGCTCGAGCTGCCCGCGGTAGTCAGGTAGCTGCAAGGTCGGCGCCGCACGCTTGCGGTCTATGACCGCATTCACTGCCAGCCGGGGACGGATGCTCAACAAGGTCCCCGAAGTCACCCTCTACTTCTGGATCATCAAGATCATGTGCACCACGGTCGGCGAGACCGCGGCGGACTACCTCAACGTGGATCTTGGGTTCGGACTGACGAACACCACTTACTTCACCGGTGCTCTGCTGGCCGCCCTCCTCGCGGCGCAGTTCCGCCTCCGGCGTTACGTACCGTTGGTGTACTGGTCGGTCGTCGTCGTGATCAGCGTGTTCGGCACGCTCATCACCGACAACCTGACCGACCGCTACAACGTGCCGCTGACCACGAGCACGATCGTGTTCAGCCTCGTGCTCGCCGCCGTGTTCGCGATCTGGTGGGCGTACGAGCGGACGCTGTCCATCCACACGATCGTCACGTCGCGGCGTGAGTCCTTCTACTGGCTCGCGATCCTGTTCACGTTCGCGCTCGGAACCGCCGCGGGCGATCTCGTGGCCGAGCAGTTCGCTCTCGGCTATGGCGTTTCGGCGCTGATCTTCGGCGGCATCATCGGCGCGATCACGCTCGCCCACTTCCGCTTCGGGATGAACGCGGTGCTGTCGTTCTGGCTCGCGTACATCCTCACGCGGCCGCTGGGCGCCTCGATCGGCGACGGACTGTCGCAGTCGACGCACAACGGCGGCCTCGGGCTGGGCACCACGAACACGAGCTACATGTTCCTCGGGTGCATCCTCGTGCTGGTCGTGTACCTGACCGCCACGCGGCACGACCAGACCGAGGTTGCCGCCGCCTAACGCGTACTGAAAAGGAGCACAGCACAGACGCCCGCGAGCAGGACGAACCCACCGGCCTGCTCCCAGGCGTCGCCCATCAGCGGCTTGATCAGAAGCGCCACCACGAGGACGACGGCGGTGATCCCGAGCGGGAGGATCCACGTCTCCCCCAGGATCAGCTTGCGGAGCGCCTTCATGCGCGCGCCAGACGGTGGGACTGCAGCTGGCTGACCGCGGCGAGCGATGCGACGATGTAGAGCACCGCCGCGTCGCCGCCCGGCCACTCAACGTGCAGGCCCTCGGCGACGAAGAACACGCCGAACGAGCTGAGCAGCACGCCGACGCCCCACTTGAGCTCGGTCTCCGGGACGCGCGCGAGCGGCTTGCGCACCCACGCGCCGGCGCCGACCACGGCCACGCACGCCAGCCCCGCCCCCAAGAGCGCCGGAGCCGGCCCGCTCGGCCGCGACGCCAGCGCCGCGACGATGATCACGACCTCGACCCCCTCGAGCAGGACGCCCTTGAAGGCGACGATCCGGCCCGGCCAGTCGGCCTGACCCGGCGGCGGGAGCGGGACGTCTTCGAGCTCCTCCTGCGTCTCCGCGAACTCCGCCACCGACGACGAGCGGGCGCGACGCCCGGCGAGCCGCAGCGTGCCCTTGCGCAGCCACTCGAGGCCGAACAGCAGCAGCAGGAAGCCGATGACCACGCGCAGCGAGTCGAGCGGGACCGACTCGAGCAGGACCGGGCCGAGCACGACCGCGAGCAGCGCGCACACGATCAGCGCGCCGGCGGCGCCGATCAGCGCGTCGCTCCAGCGGCGACTGACGGCGACCGCCAGGACGATCGCGAGCGCCTCGACCAGCTCGACGGCGACCGCGACGCCCGCGCCGAGCGCGACCAGGACGAAGGTCATGCCGCAAGTTTCGCGGGTAGACAGCGTCCGCGACCTCAGGATGCGAACGCCCGCTGCGCCCTCGTCGCGATCTCCGAGCACGAGGACGGCGCGCGCTTCCTGCAGATCACCCCCGACGGCGGCATTCAGGAACAGGGCTACCACCTGTCGCTCGGCAGCTCCTCGTCGTCCCCGAAGTGGGCGGGCCAGGGCGATGTCCTGTACTCGATCGATTACCAGCGGGGGATCGACATTGTGCGCTGGAAAGGCGAGCACTACGTGCCCGGCGCGCCGACCGAGGCCGAGCGCGTCAAGGGCACCGACGGCGTCACTCCGCCGCCGGCGCCCAATGCCGCGCAACTCGCCGAGCGCACCGCGCTGGCGAAGGTGCTCAACCAGTCCGGCTGGTCGCCGGGGCTCTGCTACCTGGTCGCCAGCCGCTGACCCATCCGCTCGCGGATGCGGTCGGCCACCGACGGCGTCCGCCGGTGAGCGTGGATGCCGGCGGCCCTCGCGCGCATCTGCGCGAGCAGGTAGGGCGCGCCGCTCACGGACGTGAGCACGGCCCGGTTCTCGTCGAGCGCGAGCGCAGCGGCGACGACGCCGTCGATCTCGCCGATGAGGATCTGCCCCGCGGGCCAGTCCTCCTCCGAGTCCCAGCCCAGGCGCACGAGCTCGGGGACGTCGTCGACGCGGATGGCGCGGATCACGTACGCGTTGGCGGGAAACATCAGGTCACCACGGGCCGGCTCGTACGACGCGGCAGCACGGTCGCCGCGCCGAGGAGCACGGTGACGGCGGCCAGGGTGACGGCGATCGCCGCCCACGGCGTGTCCGGGTTGGTGGTCTTCACGGCGTGCCCGGCACGCGGATGCGGGATCGGCGCCTGGTAGTCGTATGACCAGAAGGTCGGCGCCTCGGACGGCGGGTTCGGGTCCGCGATGGCCGCTGGAGCGAGGAGCGCCACGACCATCAGTGCGGCGAGGAGGGGCCGGACGAGCATGTTGCGGCGGAACATCAGAAGGTCTCCTTCGGAGCTGGGGTGGGCGAGGTCGACGACGCGGCGGCCGGGCCAGTCGTCGCTCGCCTGGCGGCGAGAAGGCCGATCGAGTCGGCGGTGGACGCGCGGTGTGTGCGGCATGGCCGGCACATTCGGGGCCGGCGGTTGCTGCCGACTTGCAGTCCGCTGACAGCACTGGCCCTGCAACGCGCGCGCGGGTACGGTCGTGACGCCGTGGAGTTCCGGATCCTGGGCCCGCTCGAGGTGCGCACCGACAACGGCGCGGCGACACTCGGCGGCCCGAAGCCGCGCGCCGTGCTCGCCGTCCTCCTGCTGCACGCGAACCGAGCCGTGAGCGGCGAGCAGCTGGCGCTCGCGCTGTGGGGCGAGGAGGCGCCCGCGGGAGCGAGCAAGACCGTGCAGGTCCACGTGTCACGCCTGCGCAAGGCGCTCGGCGACAGCGAGGCGCTCGTCACCACGGCCAGCGGCTACGAGCTGCGGGTGGCGCCCGACGAGCTCGACGCACAGCGCTTCGAGCAGCGCCTGGCCGAAGGCCGGGCCGAGCTGGCCGCCGGCCGCGCGTCAGAGGCGGCGACGATCCTCGAAGACGCACTCGCGATCTGGCGCGGCCGTCCGCTCGAGGACCTCTCCTACGAGCCGTTCGCGCAGCGCGAGATCGCGCGCCTCGAGGACCTGCGCGTGGCGGCCTACGAGCAGCTCGTGGACGCGAAGCTCGCGCTCGGCCGCCATGCCGAGGTGGTCGGCCAGCTCGAAACGTTGATCGACGCGTACCCCTACCGCGAGCACCTGCGCGCGCAGCTCATGCTCGCCCTCTACCGCTGCGACCGGCAGGCCGACGCGCTGCAGGTCTACCAGGACGCCCGCCACCAGCTCGTCGAGGAGCTGGGAATCGAGCCGGGCGACCGGCTGCGCGAGCTCGAGCGCGCGATCCTCGCGCAGGACCCAGCGCTGGCCATGACCACGGCGGCGGTACCGGTGGTCGAGGACGTGCCGCCGCCGCCCGAGGCGCCGCCGGCGCGCCGGCTGGTGAGCGTCGTGGTGGCCGACATCGCCGGCGCGAGCGCGCTGGCCGAACGGCTCGACCCGGAATCCATGCACCAGCTGCTCGATCGCTACGCGGACGCCTGCGGCGCGGTGATCGAACGGCACGGCGGCACCGTCGAGGGCTACGCCGGCGACGCGGTGGTGGGCGTCTTCGGCCAGGCGCAGGTGCGCGAGGACGACGCGTTGCGCGCGGTCCGCGCCGCGGTCGAGATGCGCGCGGCGGGGGCCGAGCTCGAGCTGGCGCTGAAGCTCGGCGTCGAGGCGGGCGAGGTGTTCGTCGGCGCCGGCGCGCGTCGCTCACGGTTCGCGGCGGGGAGCACGTTCGCGGTTGCCGCCCGGCTCGAGGACGCTGCGCCGGACGGCGAGATCCTGCTCGGTCGCGCCGTCCGCGGGCTGGTCGACCACGCCGTGCAGACCGAGCCGCTCGACGGCGCATGGCGGCTCGTCGAGCTGAGCGCCGACGCCACCCGGCCGCACACGAGCCCGTTCGTCGGCCGCGCGCGTGAGCTCGGCGAGCTGCGCGGCGCGTTCGCCGCCGTCGAGGCCGAGCGGGAGTGCCGCGCGGTGACCGTCGTCGGGCCCGCCGGGATCGGCAAGTCGCGGCTCGCGCACGAGCTGATCGGCGCGATCGGCGCCGACGCGACCGTGCTCGCCGGCGCCTGCCCGTCGTACGGCGACGGTGTGACCTACCGCCCGCTCGCCGAGATCGTCACGCAGCTCGGCGGTCGCGAGCGCGTCACCGCGCTGCTTGACACCGACTTCGCGCGGATGGTGCTCGCCGCGGTCGGCCTGGACGACGGCGCGGCACAGACCGAGGAGACCTTCTGGGCCGTCCGGCGGATGCTCGAACAGGTCGCCGCCGAGCGTCCGCTCGTCGTCGTCGTGGAGGACATCCACTGGGCGGAGCGGACGTTGCTGGACCTGCTCGAGTACCTCGTGGTGTTCTCGACGGGGCACCCGATCCTGCTCGTCTGCCTCACGCGCCCGGAGCTGGCCGAGTCGCGGCCCGCCTGGACGGCGCCGCAGCCGGGCCGGTCGGTGCTCGTGCTCGACGCGCTGTCGGACGGCGAGGCGCACGAGCTGGTCGAGCACGCCGGCGCCGGTGCGCTCGCGGCGGGCATCGTGGAGACGGGCGAGGGCAACCCGCTGTTCCTCGAGCAGCTCGTCGCGGTCGGCAGCGACACGGACACGCTGCCGACGACGATCCAGGCGGTGCTGGCCGCGCGCATCGACCGTCTCGAGCCGGCCGAACGGGCGCTGCTCGCCCACGCGTCGGTCCAGGGCCGCGCGTTCGACACCGCCGCGCTGGCGGAGCTGCTCCCCGAGAACGATCGCGGCGGCACCGCCACGCGGCTGGTCGCGCTCGTGCACAAGCAGCTGATCCGCGTCGACCGCTCCGGCCCGCCGGGGCGCGATGCCTTCGCGTTCGCGCACGCGCTGATCCGCGAAGCGGCCTACCGCAGCCTGCCCAAGCAGCAGCGGGCCGAGCTGCACGAACGGCTTGCGCGCTGGATGGAATCACGCCCGAGAGCCGCCGACGAGACGGTCGGCTATCACCTTGCCGAGGCGCACCGGTACCGCACCGAGCTGGGCGAGTCCGGCGAGCGGGTGCAGGCGCTGGCGTGGGCGGCCGCGGAGCGGCTGGCCGCGGCGGCCGACGCGACGCTCCTGCGCGGCGACCATGCCGCCGGCGCGCGGCTGCTCGAGCGCGTCGCTGCGTTGCTCGAGGGCGACGATTCAGCGCGCGGCGAGCTGCTGCCGGTGCTCGGCGCGGCGCTGTTCGAAGCCGGCCGGATGGCCGACGCGACCCGCGCGCTCGACGACGCGATCGCCGCCGCACCGGAGCCGCGACTGCTTGCCCGCGCACAGATCGAGCGCGAGTTGGTGCGGCTGGAGACCGGCATCGGGAGGGCCGAGACGGCGCGCGTGTTCGACGACGCGCTCGCCGTGCTGGTCCGCGAGGGCGACGACTTCGGCCAGTGCCGCGCCGGGCTGCTGGGCGGGCAGCTGGCCTGGACGGCGGGACACGCCGCCGAGGCCGAAGCGGCATGGGCCGCCGCGGCGGCCAGCGCCGAGCGCGCCGGCAGCGACCGCGAGCGGTTCGCGCTCGTCGGCTGGCGCGCGATGGTCGCCGCGTGGGGTCCGACACCGGTCGCCGACGCGATCGAGCGATGTGAGGCGTTCCGCGCGCTCGTCGCCGCGAGCCCGGCGGCGGAGGCGTCGACGCTCAACCCACTCGCGGTGCTCCATGCGATGCGGGGTGAGCACGAAATCGCGGGAAGGCTGCTCGACGAGGCGAACACGATCCTGCATGAGCTCGGGGGCCTCAACGCCGGCGTGTCGCACCTCGAGGCGCACGCGCTCCTGCTCTCCGGCCGGCCCGAGCTGGCCGAGGCTTCGTTGCGCGCGGATCTCGCGACGCTGCAGGCGATGGACGCCGGCAACGTGCTCGCCACCAGCATCGCGATGCTGGCCCAGGCGGTCTACGCCCAGGGCCGGGTCACGGAGGCCGGCGAGCTGTGCCGCGCGATCGACGCCCGGGCGGTCGAGGACGACGCGAGCACGCGCGCGATCTGGCATGCCGTGCACGCGAAGGTGCTCGCGCACGAGGGTCGCGCCGACGAGGCGGAAGCGCTCGCACGCCGGGCGATCGCGCTTCTCGAGCCGACCGATTTGCTCTCGCATCGGGGCGATGCGATGCTCGACCTTGCCGACGTGCTGGAGACATCCGGCCGCGGTGATGACGCAGCCCGTGCGTTCGCCATCGGCATCGACCTGTATGAGCGCAAGGGCAACGCCGCGGCGGCGGCGCGGGCTCGAGACCGAGGAGGCAGCTGATCGTGCTCAGACCGAACTTCACCGACATCAGCTGGGACGGACCCGACCTCAGGGTCAAGGGGCAGTCGGACCCGGGCGAGGTCTCACACGTCCTCGGGATCGTCGTCACGCTCTCGCAGAAACACGAGGAGGGTGCCCCGACGATCTCCCGGCCGGTCATCGTCGAGAAGCCCAGCGGCTCCGGTGACTGGAACACCATCGTCGTGGGCGGCGGCTTCGAACCCGGCCTGGTCGCGGCCCTCGGGATGGAGACGCATGACAACGCCACGGTGATCACGTGGGCGGACGCGCTGGAGATTCCCCCGAAGGCGTGAGCTGCCGGTCGACCACTCGTTCGACCCGCTGGCGCCGGACTACCAGCACGACCCGTTCGCTGTCCTGGCGTCGCTCGATCCCGACACGCCGGTCTTCTAAGCCCCTTCGCTGGGCTACTACGTCGTCACGCGCCACGCCGACATCGACGCCGGCCGCGGACGTGGATCAGTGCGACCCGGGCCGAACGCAAGGCGCTCGCCGCCGAGATCGCGACGCTGCGCGAGATCGTCGCGGCGGCGGACCCGGAGCGCGCCCCGCCCCGAGGCCCGCAACCACCTAGACGCGGTACGAGATCTGCACGCGCCGTACAGCGGGCAACCGGCACGTCCGGGGGCGCGACTTCGGCCGCCGCGGCCTCGCCGCCCTCGAGGAGCTCCGGATGCGCGGCCGCCCAGCGCGCCGACCAGCGGATCAGCGCCTCGATCAGGCCTGCGGTCACGCCGTACACGACGACGGCGGCGCGCTCGGCGCTGGTCGACACGTCGAACGCCTCGGCCAGCAGGCTGGTCGGGAACGGCAAGAACGACGCCGCCATCAGCACCAGGATGTTCAGCCGCATCAGCATCGGGTCGACGTAGCGCAGGTGCGAGAACAGCCGGTGGTGGGCGAGCCACACGCCGCCCACGGTGAGGAAGCTGGTGACGTAGGCCAGGTACGACGGCCACTCGTCGGCCAGCGCTTGCCAAAGGTGGTCGAAGTCGGCCGGGTCGATCCCGATCTCGAGCACGAGCAGCGTGATCGCGATCGCGAACACGCCGTCGCTGAACGCTTCGACGCGTGCGGTCTCCCAGCGCGTGCCGGTCGTTTCCACGCAGGCCTAGGCGTCGTCGGGAAGCCGGGATCGCGTCCCGGGCCGCGGCGTGCCCGCGGCCGGTCGTGCCGGACGCTTGCGCACTTCGACGAGCTCTAGCCCGAGCGAGCGGACGAGCGCGATCGTGCCGTGCAGAGCCGCCTGGTCCTGGATCGGCCCGTGCAGCACGGTCTCGACGGGCTCGACGTGCGACGTCATGCCCTCGAACCGCGCAAGCAGCGCCGGAGTCACACGCCCGCGGATGCGGATCTCGTACTCGCGCATCGAGGCATAACCGTCTCGCACAGGAGGGTGAGCCGAGATCACCCGACGAGGGTGATGCAAGTTCACCCGTGGCGGTCCGACGATCATCGACACCCCGAAAGGAGAGGTTCGATGGCGAGTACCCAGCACGACTCAAGATCAGGGGGCGGGCAGGACGTATCGGGCTGGGCCGTAGGCGGGCTCGTCTTCGCGGCCTCGATCCTGATCCTGATCGGTGTCTTCCAGATCATCGCCGGCCTGGTGGCGGTCTTCAACGACGAGTTCTTCGTCGTCGCGCGCAACTACACGTTCCACCTCGACGTCACCGCGTGGGGCTGGCTTCACCTGATCTTCGGCGTCCTGATGGTGGTCGTGGGCATGGGGCTGTTCGGCCGCCGGAGCTGGGCGGCTGTCAGCGGGCTCATGCTGGCGATGCTCAGCGCCGTGCTGAACTTCTTCTTCCTCCCGTACTACCCGCTCTGGGCGATCGTCGTGATCGCCCTCGACGTGTGGGTGATCTGGGCGCTGACGCGCCCCGGCGTGGTCGAGAGCTGATCGGTCACCACCGCCGTGCTCGCCAGGAAATTCTGGAGAGCACGGCGGCGGTCGTCGCTCACGCCAGGTGCTCGGCGAAGTAGCCCAGCGCGGTCGCCGTCTTCGTCGTCTGCTCCCCTCCGACGTCGATGCCCTTGGCCGTGAGGTAGCCGCGCACCTCGTTGGCGACCTGGAACATCTCCGCCGGCGCGCACTTCGTCGACAGCTCGAGGATGCGGGCGCCGTCGGGATACAGCCACATCTCGGCGACCATCTTGCGCTTGCTCAGCTCCTCGGGATTGAACTTGAGCTTCAGCACGAAGATCGGCCCGAGCAGCTCCAGATCCTCGATCGCGATCCCCTCGGGCGCGTGCTGGTCGTAGAACGCGCGCTGCTCCTTGGTGAACAGCTTGCGGCGCGACCGCTCGCCGAGGTTGGCGCGCCGGACGTCGTCGGTGCCGAGCCGCGCCTTCATCGACGCCGAGCAGACGTAGCCGCCGGGCATCGCGTCGAGCTCGACGACCATGTTCGGCGACTGGCGCAGGTGCTCGGGGAGGTCGTCCGGCTCGACCGGCCGGAGCTTGATGACGGAGTCGTCCTCACGACCCGCCACGCGACGGGCGCGCACGACGAGCCCGGCCTTGTTGAGGGTCAGGTCAGGCGTGTCGAAGAAGCTGACCAAGCGGATCTGGGCACCGATCGGGTCCATTCCGAGGTCGGCGATCGTGGATCGGTGATGCTCGGCCGGGATGGTCAGCTTGAGCTCGATGCTGTCGCAGCCTCCAGCAAGTTCGAGCACCCGGACCACGTCGTCGTCGGATAGGCGAGGGGAGGTCTTCATGATGCGATCCTCTGCCCTGCGTAGGGCCCGCGCATCACCCGGTGCGGGTGAACCTTCACAATGGTCGACCGGTTGCCAGACGAGGAGGCGGAATGCCCGGAAAGCCGTTCAACGGCGTCATCAATCTCGACGTCCGCGAGTCGGTCGCGGACTGGGATGCGTTCACTGCCGAAGCGGCGCCGGACGGATCGCCGAACGTCCTCCCAAGCCCTGGTACGTGTGGTTCTGCCCGGGCGCCAACCACGCACCGCACCACGCGCCCCAGGAGTTCATCGACAAGTACAAGGGCAAGTTCGACGACGGCTATGAGGCCTACCGCGAGTGGGTGCTGCCGCGGATGATCGAGCGCGACATCCCGCCCGACGCCACCGAGCTGACACCGCTCAACCCGATGCCGGAGGGCACGTACTCGGCCGGCGACGTGATGCGGCCGTGGGACACGCTGTCCGACGACGAGAAGCGGCTGTTCTCACGCATGGCCGAGGTGTACGCGGGCTTCTCGGAGTACACCGACCACCAGGTCGGACGGATCGTCGAGTACCTGGAGGAGTCCGGGCAGCTCGACAACACGATCATCTTCTACTGCGCCGACAACGGCGCCTCCGGCGAGGGCAGCGCGGGATGAGCAACTTCGAGAACGACACGTGCATCGGCTACGACAGCGGCGACGCCGTCGGCGGCGAGTACAGCTCCGGCCTCGCGTTCGCCGGCGGCACGATCGCCAAGGTCGTGTTCGACGTCGCCGACGACGTATACGTCGATGTCGAGCGCCACATGGCGGCGGCGTACGCGCGTGACTGACCTCGCGTCCTGGAACGACACGGCCGCGCGCGCGGCGATCGAGGAGTTCGTCGCGCACGCGCCCGACCCGCGCGTGGCCGTGTTCGACAACGACGGCACGCTGTGGTGCGAGAAGCCGATGCCGATCCAGCTCGACTTCATCGTCCGGCGCTGGGCGGCCATGGCCGACGCCGATGCCGCGCTGCGCGAACGTCAGCCGTGGAAGGCCGCGGGCGAGGGCGACCTGCACTGGCTGGGCGCGGCGATGACCAAGCACTACGAGGGCGACGACAGTGACCTGAAGCTGCTGCTGGCCGGCGTCAACGAGGCGTTCGAGGGCATGGGCGTCGAGTCGTACGCCGAGTCGGTGGCGGCGTTCTTCGGCGACGCCGAGCACCCGACGCTCAAGCGCTCGTATCGAGCGTGCGCGTTCCAGCCGATGATCGAACTGCTTCGCTACCTGGAGGCGAACGGCTTCGCCACGTTCATCGCATCGGGCGGCGATCGCGACTTCATGCGCTCGATCTCCACCGAGGTCTACGGCATCCCGCCCGAGCGGGTGATCGGTTCCAGCTACGGCCTGACCTGGAGCGAAGAGGACGGGCTCGTCTACAAGGGCGGCATCGAGGTGTTCGACGACGGGCCGGCGAAGCCGGTGCGGATCTGGAGCCGGATCGGCGCGGCGCCGACGCTCGCCGGCGGCAACTCGAACGGCGACATCCCGATGCTGCGGTACGCGACCGGGCTCCGGCTGCTGATCCTGCACGACGACGCCGAGCGCGAGTTCGACTACACGACGGGCGCGGAGGACGCGCTCGCGCAGGACTTCACGGTTGTCAGCGTGAAGCGCGACTGGGCGACGGTGTTCGCGGACCAGCCGTGAAGCTCGCTCCGGCGTGGCTGATGGGGTACCGGCGCGCGTGGCTGGTGCCGGACGTGATCGCCGGGGTGATCGTCTGGAGCGTCGTCGTGCCGCAGGCCGTCGCGTACGCCCAGATCGCGGGCCTGCCGCCGGAGACCGGCCTGGTGGCCGCCCCAGGGGCGATGATCGCCTACGCCTTCCTGGGCTCCTCGCGCACACTGATCGTGAGCGCGACGACCGCCACCTCGGCCCTCTCGGCGTCGGCCGTCGGGCTGCTCGCGCACGGCGACACGGAGCGCTTCGCCGTCTTGTCGGCGGCGCTGGCGATCGTCACCGCGGTGGTGCTCGTCCTGGGCGGCGTGCTCGGGCTCGGCAGCCTGTCCGACTTCGTGTCCAAGCCGGTGATGGGCGGCTTCCTGTTCGGCCTCGGCCTCACGATCATCCTGGCCAGGCGTCGAAGCTGCTCGGCGTGCCGGCCGGCAGCGGCAAGTTCTTCGACCAGCTCGGCGACCTCGCCGGCCATCTCGACGACATCCATTGGTGGACGGCCGCGGCGGGCGCCGCGAGCGTGGTGGCGCTGGTCGCGTTCCGCCGGCTCGCGCCCCAGCTGCCGGGCACGCTGATCGTGCTCGCCGCCTCGATCGTCCTCGCCGCGGTGCTCGGGCTCGATCGATGACCTCGTCAACCTCCTCCCCGCCGCATTCGGCGTGATGGTCCTGACCGCCGAGGCGGTCGGCGTGGGGCGCGCGATCGCGTCCAAGGACGGCTACCAGATCGACCCGAGCCGGGAGCTCGTCGCGATCGGCGGCTCCAACGCGCTGGCAGGCCTCTCGTCGGGCTTCGTGCAGTCCGGTGGCGCGAGCCAGACGATGGCCGCCGAGAACGCCGGTGGGAAGACACCGCTGACCGCACTGCTCGCCGGCGTGCTGGTCCTGCTCACGGGCGCGTTCTGTCGCCGTTGTTCCGCGACCTCCCGCAGGCGACGCGATCGTCGTCGTCGCGGTCGCGAGCTTCGTCGACGTCGCCGAACTGCAGCGGCTGGCGCGCATCCGCCGCAGCGCGATCGTGCTCGCGCTGATCGCGCTCGCGGGCGTGCTCGTGTTCGGTGTCCTGCAGGGTCTGCTGATCGCCGCCGGGGTTTCGCTGATCGACGTGATCCGGCGGTTGAGCCGCCCGACAGTTGCGGTCATGGCCCGCGATCCCGACACCGGGCGCTGGGGCAATGCGGCACGCAATCCGGACTGGGACCCGCTCCCCGGTGTGCTCGTCGTCGGGAGCGAGGGGCCGCTGTTCTACGCCAACGCGGTCAGCGTGAAGGACCGGATGCACGCGCTGGTCAACCGCGCTGGGGCGAGGCTTGTGGTCCTCGAGCTGTCCGAGAACGTCGAGCTCGACGTCGGGACGCTCGACATGCTCGAGGAGCTCGTCGGCGAACTCGCGCGCGAGGGGGTTGAGCTGCGCTTCGCGGCCGTCCGCCGGCCCGCCCAGGAGCTGATGCGCCGGTCAGGGCTCGCCGACCACGTCCGCATCGAGCTGACCGTCGACGACGACGCCGGCGAACCGGCGCGCGTGCCACCCGTAGGCGACGAGGCCGAACGGTAACGGCAGCCAGTACGAGACCAGGCGATAGGCGAACGTAGCGAGCACGGCGTTGCCGGCGCTCACACCGGCGAGCGTGAGCATCGCGGTGAGTCCCGCTTCGACGAACCCGAGCCCGCCCGGCGTCACCGGAATCTGCGCGAGCACCTGCGCGCCACAGAACGCGAGCAGCACCAGGCTCGGCCGCGGGTGCGAGCCGATCGCGGCGAGCGCGGCGAGCAGCGTCGCGTAGTCGAAGACCCAGCGGCCGATCGTCGAGGCCAGGGCGCGCTTCCACTTCGGCCCGAGGACGCCGACGATCCGGTCGCGCTCTTTGAGCAGACGCTGGGGGAGCTGACGCAGCGGCTCGGCACCGCGCCGCAGCCGGTTGCGGCCGCGTTGGATGACGCGCCCGACCCAGGCGAGCGGGCCGTCGGTGGCGATCAGGATCGTCCCCACCACCGCGAGGGCGGCGAACACCACGAGCCCGACCAGCGCGATCTCGAGCAGGTCACGGCTCACGCCGCCGCGGATCATTCCCGGGATCGCAAGCACGGGCATCGCCAGCACGACGGCGAAGACGAGCAGGTTGCACGCGGTCAGCGCCGACGCGACGGACGGCTTCGGCACGCCTGCCTGAACCAGCATCCGGTACTGCAGCGCCGCTCCCACCGCACCGCCGCCGGGCGCGATCTTCGCCAGCGCGTTACCGGCGAGCTGCGAGCTGATGACCGGCGGCCACGCCGGCCGGTGCAGCGCCAGCCGCTGCAGCGCCCACACGCAGGCGAGCGAGAGCGCTTGCAGCACGGCCATCGCCACCAGCCACGCCGGGGCGAGCTTGTTGAGCTCGTTCCACGAGCCGAACGTCTCGATCAGGCTCGGCGCGACGAGATAGAGCGAGATCCCGGTGATCGTGAGCCAGAAGATCCGCTTACCGAGCTTGCGGGCGGAGCTGGGCTCGGCCTCGGCGCGCTGGAGCTCCTGCTCGATCTCGGTCCGCGACTCGATGGCATGCTCGAGACGTTCGACCACCGGAGGCATGACACCGGAGCGTATGGGCCGCCGGGTGGCTTTAGATCACCCGTACCGGGTGACAACACATCCCCCCGGTACGCGCGATAGTCCCTGGCATGCCTGCTCGATGGAACGGAACCATGAAGTTGGACGTCCGCGACTCGACGCCCGACTGGACCCCCTACCTGCCGGCGACGGCGCCCGACGGAGCGCCGAACGTCCTGATCGTCCTCTACGACGACACCGGGCTCGCCGCGTGGGAGCCCTACGGCGGCCGCATCCGCATGCCGACGATGCAGCGCCTCGCCGAGAACGGCGTCACGTACACGCAGTGGCACACGACAGCCCTGTGCTCGCCGACGCGCTCCTGCTTCCTCACCGGCCGCAACCACCACCAGACCGGGTTTGCCTGCATCGTCGAGGGCGCCACCGGCTACCCGGGCTCGAACGCGCATCTGCCGCGCGAGACCGCGACGATCGCCCAGGTCCTGCGCGGCAACGGCTACAACACCTACTGGATCGGCAAGGACCACAACGTCCCGGCCGAGGAGGGCAACCCGGGCGGCCCGAAGACCAACTGGCCGCTCTCGCAGGGCTTCGACCGCTTCTACGGGTTCCTCGGTGGCGAGACCAACCAGTGGTATCCGACGCTGGTCGAGGACAACCACCCGATCGAGCAGCCGAGCCAGCCCGAGGAGGGCTACCACTTCTCCAAGGACGTCGCCGACCAGGCGCTGCGGATGCTGCGCGACAGCAAGTCGTCGGCGCCGTCGCGGCCGTGGTTCATGTGGCTGTGCCCCGGTGCCAATCACGCGCCGCACCACGTCGATCCCGCGTGGGCGGACAAGTACAAGGGCCAGTTCGACGACGGCTACGAGGCCTACCGCGAGTGGGTCCTGGGGCGCATGAAGGAGAAGGGCATCATGCCGCCGGACACGGAGCTGACGCCGCTTAACCCGATGCCCGAGGGCACGTTCAGCCCGAACGACGTGGTGCCGCCCTGGGACTCGCTCTCCGCCGACGAGAAGCGGCTGTTCTCCCGCATGGCCGAGGTCTTCGCCGGCTTCTCCGAGTACACCGACCATCAGATCGGCCGCGTCATCGACTACCTCGAGGAGTCCGGCCAGCTCGACAACACGCTGGTCCTCTACTGCGCCGACAACGGCGCGTCCGGCGAGGGGAGCCCGCACGGCTCGGTCAACGAGAACAAGTTCTTCAACAACTGGCCCGACGACATGGAGGAGAACCTCAAGCACCTCGACGACCTCGGCAGCCCGAACACGTACAACCACTATCCGACCGGTTGGGCAGCGGCGTTCTCGACGCCGTTCAAGATGTTCAAGCGCTACTCGTACGCGGGCGGCACGTGCGACCCGCTGGTGATCCACTGGCCGAAGGGCATCTCCGCGCGCGGCGAGGTCCGTCACCAGTACCACCACGTCACCGACATCGTCCCGACGATCCTCGACTGCTGCGGCGTCGAGTTCCCGGACGTCTTCGACGGGTACGAGCAGGTCCCGCTCGTCGGCACCTCGATGCGCTACTCGTTCGACTCCGCCGACGCGCCGACCACCAAGGAGCGGCAGTACTACGCGATGCTCGGCACGCGCGGCATGTGGGAGAAGGGCTGGAAGGCGGTCGCCGTGCATGGCCCGACGTCGGGCATCGGCAACTTCGACCAGGACGAGTGGGAGCTCTACCACCTCGAGGAGGACCGCGCCGAGGCGCACGACCTCGCGGCCGAGCACCCCGACAAGCTCAAGGCGCTGATCGACCTGTGGATGGAGGAGGCCGAAAAGTACGACGTCCTCCCGCTCGACGACCGGCTCCCGGTCGAGATCCTCATGGATCCGCGACCGCAGGGCGAGCCGCCGCGCGAGACGTACGTCTACTACCCCGGCACCGCCGAGGTGCCGGAGGCGGCGGCGGTCAACATCCGCGGGCGCTCGTACCGGATCCTCGCCGAGGTCGAGATCACGACCCCCGAGGCCGAGGGGGTGATCTTCGCCCACGGGTCGCGCTTCGGCGGGCACGCGCTGTTCCTCAAGGACCGGCGCCTGCACTACGTCTACAACTTCCTCGGCATCGCGCCCGAGCAGGACTTCGCGTCCGAGCCGCTCGAGCCGGGACGCTACGTGCTCGGCATAGAGTTCAAGAAGGAGTCGCGCGGCGAGCACGGCGAGTTCCACGGCACGACCAGCCTGTATGTGGACGGCGACGTCGTGGCCGAGGGTCCGATGCGCGCCCAGCCGGCGTACTTCGCGCTGTGCGGTGACGGGCTCTGCGTCGGCCGCGACTCGAGCGACCCGGTGAGCAGCCAGTACCGCGCCCCGGGGACGTTCACGGGCGGCACGATCAAGCAGGTCGAGGTCAACGTCGGCGACGATCAGTACCTCAACCTCGAGCGGGAGGCGATGGCGGCCCTCGCCCGCGAGTGATGTTCGCGTCGCTCCGCGGCTATCGGTCGGAGTGGCTGCGGGGCGACCTCATCGCCGGGCTGACGGTCTGGGCGGTCCTGGTCCCGGAGTCGCTCGCGTACGCGTCGATCGCCGGCGTCTCGCCGGTGGTCGGCCTGTATGCGGCGCCGCCGGCGCTGGTCCTGTACGCGCTCCTCGGCAGCTCCAAGCACCTGATCGTCGGGCCGATGTCCGCGACCTCCGCGCTGTCGGCGGCCGCCGTGGCGCCCCACTACGGCCTCACGCCGGTGCTGGCGGTGGTGACGGGCATCGTCGCGCTGCTCGCCGGCCTGCTGCGACTCGGCTTCCTCGCCAACTTCATCTCCGAGCCGGTCTCAAGGGCTTCATCGTCGGCCTCGCGCTGACGATCATCGTCGGGCAGCTACCGAAGCTGTTCGGGGTCGAGAACGGTGACGGCGACTTCTTCGAGAAGCTCTGGGACCTGCTCGGCGAGCTCGGCGATACACAGGTCGCCACGCTCGCGATCGGGGTCGCGCTCGTCGGCTTCGCCGAAGGGCTCGGCGCCGCCAAGACGTACGCCGCACGCCACCACTACGAGGTCGACACGAACCGGGAGATGCTGGGCCTCGGCGCGGCCAACCTCGGGAGCGGCTTCGCGAGCGGCATGGTCGTCAACGGCAGCCTGCCCAAGACGGCGGTCAACGGCGGCGCCGGCGCCAACAGCCAGGTCTCCGGCCTGCTCGTGGCGGTGCTGACCGTGGTCACGCTGCTCCTACTCACGGGCCTCTTCGAGAGCCTGCCGGAGGCGACGCTGGCGGCCGTCGTGATCGCGGCGGTCATCGAGCTCGTCGACGTCCCGGCGCTCGTGCGGCTGTACCGCGTGTGGACGACCAGGCTGGGCAAGATCTACGGCCCGGCGGCGCGCGCCGACTTCATCGCCGCCGTCGCCGCCATGCTCGGCGTGCTCGTGTTCGACACGCTGCCGGGCCTGTTCATCGGCATCTTCACCTCGCTGGTGCTGCTGATCTACCGCACGTCGCGGCCAAACGTCGCCGTCCTCGGGCGGCTGCCCTCGGGCCACTGGGTCGACCAGGCGCGGAGCCGCGGACGCACGGCCGCAGCCCGGCGTGACCGTCCTCCGCGTCGACGCCGGGCTGTTCTTCGCCAACAGCGACCACGTCCGCCGGGTCGTTCTCGCGCATGCAAGCGACGCGAAGAGGGTGGTCCTCGACGCCGAGACGATCCGTTCATCGACGTCACCGCGGCGGAGATGCTGCGAGCGATGCGCGAAGACCTCGAGCGGCGCGACGTCCGGCTGCTCGTCGCGCGCGATGTCGGGCAGGTGCGTGACGTGCTCGGCGACGAGACTCAGCGGTGTATCCGACCGTCGAGGCGGCCGTCACGCAAGCCCGCTGATGCCGTCGCCGATCAGCTTGGCGCCGATCACGAGGCACAGGACGGCCATGATCGCGCTGTTGTTCGCCGCCATCCACGTCTTGAGCTCGTCGAGGATGCGCGCCGCCCGGTCGCCGAGCGCGAAGTAGATCACGACCGGCGCGCCGGTTCCCAGCGTCCCGATCAGCACGAACACCGCCAGTGCGACCGCCTGCTGGCCGGTGCTGCTGCCGGTCGAGGCGATCGCCGCCGCGGCGCCGACGGTCAGCAGCAGGTTCTTCGGGTTGATGCCGGAGAGCGCCACCGCGATCGCGAACGACCGCATCGGGGTGAACGTGTCGATCGCCCGCATCCACTTCGGCAGCGCCGACTGCTCGCCCGCCCGCGGCCGCCCGCGCCACTGCCTGAAGGCGACGAGCAGCAGCAGCGCGCCGAGCACGATCTTCAGCACGCCGACCCAGTCGGCCGGCTGGGACCCCTGGGTCGCGTCGGCGCTGCCGGCGGCGACGAGCACCAGTGTGCCGACAACCGCCAGACCGACGATCCAACCGAGCACGAACGCGGGCCCGTTCGCGCGCGCCCTCGGCGTGCCCAGCATCAACACGACGGCGATGATCGGGATCGGGCTGAGCGCGACGCCGACGCCGAACGAGAGGACCTGTCCGATCGCGTCGCCCACTAGGACTCGTGCGGTCGCACGATGCAGCGGAAGCCGATGTGCGTCGTGGAGGTGTCGACGGCCTCGAACTGGCGGGCGGCCGGCCGGTAGCGCAGGCAGTAGTTCGGCGCGCACAGGTGGGAGCCACCCTTGATCACCCGCCGCGGGATGTGCTCGCCGGCCTCGGTGGGCGCGCAGCAGGGGCTCGCGGGGGTGTGGGTGGCTGCCTCTGAGCACGTCCACTCCCAGACGTTGCCGGTCACGTCGTGCAGCCCGTAGCCGTTGGGCGGGAAGGTGCCGACGGGCGACGTCCCGGCGTACCCGTCGCTCATGAGGTTCTGCCACGGGAACTCGCCCTGCCAGGTGTTGGCCATCATCTCGCCGTCGGGAGCGAAGTCGTCGCCCCATGCGAAGACCGCGCCGTCGAGCCCGCCGCGCGCCGCGCACTCCCACTCGGCCTCGGTCGGCAGCGCCCTGCCCGCCCAGTCGGCGTACGCGACGGCGTCCGCGTAGGCGATCTGCGTGACCGGGTGGCGGCCACGCGTGTACGTATCGCTCGCCGGGCCCTCCGGCCGCTGCCACGTTGCCCCGGGCACGTACGCCCACCAGTTGCGGTAGTCGCGGAGATCGACCGGTCCGCGCGCGGGCTGGAACACGAGCGCGCCGGGCACGAGCGCCGACGGATCGGCGTCGGGATAGTCGGCCGGGTCGAGCGGCCGCTCGGCGACGGTCACGTACCCGGTCGCCTTCACGAAGCGGCGGAACTGGGCGACCGTGACGGGGTCACGGTCGATCCAGAAGCCGTCGACGGCGACGCGCCGGACCGGGCCCTCCTCGGGATAGAACGCCTCCGAGCCCATGGCGAACTCGCCGCCCGGCACCCAGGCCATCCCATCCGGCGCGGACGCCGGCATCACGCCGTGGCGGCGGTGCCTGGTTCCCCGTGGCCGAGGCCGCGCAGGCGGAACGCCGTGACGATCGCGAACACGCCGCGGGCGAGCAGCGAGATCGCGAACAGGATCGCGAGCGTGACGAGGCTCAGCTTGGGCAGCGCGAGGATCAGGATGCCGAGGATGATGTCGAGGATCGCGAGGCCGAGCAGCAGCGCGCGGTCCTCGAGCACCGCGAACGCGCCGATGAACCGCACGACGCCCTCGATGATCAGCCAGAACCCGAGCACGATCACGAGCGCGAGCAGGCTCTCCCCCGGCCGCCGCAGGCACACGAGGCCGGCGAGCAGCGACAGTACGCCGATGATCGCGGTCAGCGCGCGCGAGTCCGGCGACCCGGCGATCGCGTCGACGATCTCCATCACGCCGATCATCAGCAGGCTGATGCCGGCGAAGATCCCGAGCGCGAGCAGCGTGATGTCGGGATAGACGATCGCCAGGATCCCCGCGATCACCGTCACGAGGCCGAGGATGAGGAACAGCCACCAGTTCTTGGCCGCGCGGGCAACAGGATCAATCGACATGCCAGAAGGCTCACGCGCGGGCGGGTGAGCGAGCATCACCCGCCCGGGGTGAATCACCCGCGCCGGGTGATGACGAGTCGCCCCGCCCGGGAAGACGATGGCGCAAGGCATGCCCGAGGCCACCTACGAGATCCGGATCAAAGGACGGGTGAGCCGGGCACTGCTCGACAGCTTCGCGGGGATGGAGAGCGACCTCGAGCCGGTCGAGACGGTGCTGCACGGGCCGATCAGGGACCAGGCCGAGCTGCACGGCGTGATCGACCGGATCCAGGCACTGGGGCTCGAGCTGATCGAGGTCCGGCGCGTGAACCGCTAGGGGGCGAGCAGCTTCATCGCACGCGCCCGCCGGACCGCCTCGCGGCGGTCCTGCACGTCGAGCTTGCGGTAGATCGCCTTCAGGTGCGTCTTCACCGTGTTCACGGACACGAACAGCTCGGCGGCGATCTCCTGGTTGGACATCATCGTCGGCAGGTAGCGGAGCACCGCCCGCTCGCGCGGGCTGAGCGGCTCGACCAGCAGCTCGCCGTGCTGCGGCGAGTGGCCGTTCTGGCGGTCGAGCGTGTCGACGATCTCGCGCACGAGCGCGCCGTGGGCGGTCCCCAGGCGCAGCTGGCGGCGCAGCATCGGCTGCAGCGAGCGCCCGAAGCCCAGCAGCGCCCAGCGCAGGCCGCTCGGCTCGGCACGGTCGAGCGCCTGCTCGAGCGAAGCCGCTGCGCCCTCGTGATCGGCCATCGCATCGAGCGCCAGCGCATCGACGAGCCAGCCCTGCACGGCTGCCGGGGAGCGCTCTTGCTCGAGCTCCGGCAGCCACGGCGCGAGCGTCGCGCGCGCGGCCTTGTACTCACCCTCGCCGAGCTGGAGCTGGGCCATGATCAGCGCGGCCGGCAACGACTCCGTCTTCGTCAGCAGCGAGAGCGCCTGCGAACGCTCGCCCAGCTCGGCGCGCAGCAGCGCCTCGTGCGCGTCGAACTGCTCGCGGATCGTCGCCCGGACCGGCCAGTCACCGAGTGCCTCCGACCCGGCGAGCACGACGGCCAGCGCGGCCTCGTGGTCGCCGCGGGCGGTGAGGATGCCGGAGCGCAGCAGCGCGAACACCGCACGCATCGGCCGCTCGCGCGTGTCGGCAAGCGCGTCGTGTGCGCGCGCGAGCAACGCCTCGGCCTCCTCGAGCCGGTCGGAGAGGAACGCCGCCGTCGTCAGCGCGAGGTAGGCGCCGCCGGCCGGCCACGTGCGCTCCCAGCCGTGCTGCTCGGCGAGCGCGATCGCCTCGCGCGCCTGGCGTGCCGCGCGCGCATAGTCGTCCTGCGCGCCGGCGACCATCGCAAGGTGCGCGAGCGCGATGAACACGAGCCATTCGCGACCGGCCTCGGCGGCCGCGCCACGGCCGCGCTGCAGCTGGCGCTGGGCGTCCTCGAGATCGCCCGACCACAGCTCGGCGATCCCCAGGTTCGTCAGCGCGAGCGCGCGCAGGTCGGTCTCCACGACGCCCGGCTCGAGGCGCCCGTGGCGTGCCAGCTCGCGCCCCGCCTCCAGCGCGGCATCGAGATCCCCGCGCGTGCGCGCGAGGTACAGCCGCACCGCGGCGAGCGAGACGTCGAAGCGCGGGCGGCGCTCCTCCGGCACCAGGTCGCGCGCGCGCTCGGCGGCGATCAGGCGCGCCTCGGCCGAGCGCTCGTCGCCGCGCTCGAGCATCGCGCTCGCCACCGCCAGGGCGAGCTCGGGGTCGGCTTCCAGGCGCTCGCGCGGCAACTGGTCGACGAGCGGGCGCAGTGCGGCGATCTCGCCCTGGATCAGCAGGTCGATCCAGCGCTCGCCCGCGAGCCGTGCGGCGAGGTCCCACGCGCCGGCCTCGACGGCGTGCAGGAGCCCGCGCGCGTCGTCACCGTGGTCGGCGAGCCAGGAAGCGGCGCGCCGGTGCAGGTCGGCAAGCTCCCGCGGCGCCTCGCTGCGCAGCTCCGCCCGCAGCAGCTCGGCGAACAGCGCGTGGTACCGGTACCAGATGCCGCGCCGGTCGAGCGGGGCGAGCAGCGCGCCGCCGCCCGCGAGCTCGGCGAGGCGCCGGTGACCGTCGTCGCCGCCGGTGAGCACGTCCGCCAGGTCACCGTTCAGGACGCCCACGACCGCGGTGCGCAGGAGGAAATCGCGATCCTCGGTCGAGACCCTGGCCATGACCTCCGACAGCAGGTAGTCGCTGATCGCGCGATCGTCGCCCGCGAAGTCGGCGACGAACCGAGCCGGGTCGGGATGGTCACGCAGCGAGATCGCGGCGAGCCGGATCGCGCCGACCCAGCCCTCGGTGTGCGCCCACAGGCGACGGACATCGTCGTCCTGGATCGCGATGCCGAGCGCGCCCATCATCTCGACGGTCTCGGCGAGCGTGAAGGCGAGGTCGGGCGCGCGGATCTCGGTGAGCTGGTCCTGCAGGCGCAGGCGCCCGAGATGCAGCGGCGGGTCGGCCCGGCTGGCCACCACGAGCCGCAGACCGGGAAGCGGATGCCGGAGCAGCAGCTCGAGGTCAGCGTGGATCGTGTCGGCCACCTCATGGAAGTCGTCGAGCACGAGCACGATCGGGGTGCCGTCGGCGGGCAGCGCCGCGGTCAGCGCGGTCACGAGGACCTCGACGCGGCCACCGGACGGCGCGCGCATCCGGCCGACCTGCCGGCCGCTCGCGCGATGCAGCGCCTCGAGCACCGCGCGCCAGAACCGCCGGTGGTCACCGTCCGAGGCGTCGAGCGACAGCCAGGCGACCTGCCCCTGCGGCCGTGCTGCGATCCAGCTCCCGAGCAGCATCGTCTTCCCCGCGCCCGGCGGCGCCGCCAGCAGCGTCAGCGGGCGCTCCACTCCGCGATCGAGATGGTCGAATAGCCGCTCGCGGCGCACGAACCCGTCCTGCACGGGCGGCAGGGCGAACTTGGTGGCAAGCAGCGCACCGGCGTCTGTTCGAGTGGTGATGGGGCCGCCTCTCGCGGGACTCGCCCGCGGCGTGTTCGTAGGGCGAACACAGTGTCGCATCACCCGCGGCGGGTGATGCAGCCGCGCGCGCGGTTCACCCTATACGGGTGACCACATGCCGCTCAAGGGCGGTTACCGTTGCGCCGGATGAGCCGCACGCCGCAGCGTGTCGAGATCGCCGTGCCGGTGCGCACGCTCGTGACCATCTCGATCTTCGGCGGCTTGGTACTGCTCGTGGTGCTTTCGATCGGGACGCTGCTCTCGATCCTTGTCGCGGGCGTGCTCGCGCTCGGGCTCGACCCGATCGTCGGCGGGCTCGTGCGACGTGGCTGGAAGCGCGGCGTCGCGGCGCTCGCCGTGTTCGCAGGGCTGTTCGCCGCGGTGTTCGTGATCGTGCTGGTGACGGCCGGTCCGCTGTGGGACCAGATCACCGAGTTCGTCCAGTCGCTCCCCGCGTACTGGGACGAGCTGACGCAGCAGGACTGGTTCCAGTCGTTCATCCAGACGGGCAACGCGGACGACAAGGTCCGTGACCTGCTCAAGGACCTCGCCGCGGGCCTGCCCGACGCGGCGACGGCCGTCCTCGGCGTCGCCGGCGGCGTGTTCGGCTCGGTCCTTTCGCTCGTGACGCTGACCTTCCTGGCGCTGTTTTTGCTGATGGAGCGCCCGGCGATCACCGACTGGCTGTTCGGGTTCGCCCCCCCGGAGGTCGACCGCCGCTGGCGGCCGGTGCTCGAGGACTCGATCTCCGGGATCTCGTCGTCGCTCGTCGGCAACGTCGCGATCTCGATCGTCGCCGCGACCGTGGCTGGTGTGTCGGCGTGGTTGCTCGGCCTGCCGTTCCCGATCGTGCTCGCCGTGATCACCGGCTTCCTCGACCTGATCCCGCAGGTCGGCGCCACGATCGCCGCGGTGATCCTCGTCGCGGTCGCGCTGACGGTGAGCACGCCGGCGGCGATCGCCATGCTCGTGATACAGGTGATCTACCAGCAGCTCGAGAACTACGTCGTGTATCCGATCGTGTATCGCCGCGCCGTCGAGCTGACCGCGTTCACGACGATCGTCTCGGTGCTGATCGCCGGCTCGCTGCTCGGCGTCGTCGGTGCGATCCTCGCCGTGCCGTTCGCCGTCGTGATCAAGATCATGATGCGCGAGGCCGGCCGGCCGCGGCGCGAGCGGATGGCGGCGCTGCGCAGGGGCGACGAGGTCGCGATCGCGCCCCAACCCGTCCCCGAGCCTGCGCAGAGTCGTGGCGGGAACGATCCAACAGCCTGAGCAGGCGTCGCCGCCCCAGGCGCGCCGGCCGAGCCTTCGGCGCACGGCGCTGACGGTCCTGATGACGCTCGGCTGTCTGCTCGTCGCGCTGTCGCTGATCGCCGCGTACGTGCGCGTGACGGTCCTGAACACCGACCGCTTCGTCACGACGATGTAGCCGATCGCGGTAAGCCCCGCCGTCCAGCAGGCGGTCGCCGCCAAGCTCGACGCGGCGATCTCGAGCAAGGTCGACTACGACGCGCTGATGGAGAACGTGCTCCCGTCGCAGGTCGACCCGTTCGCGCCGGCGCTCGGCGACGCGCTGCACAACGCGGTCCCCAACCAGCTCAACCGCTTCGTGGCTTCGAGCGAGTTCCAGACGCTGTGGAACGAGGCCACGCGCCGCGCCCACTCGCGCGTCGTCGAACTGCTCACCACCGGAGATTCCAAGCGGCTCACGTTGCAGGGCGACGCCGTGTACCTCGATTTCGGCGCCGCCGTCGACCGCGTCCGCCAGCGGCTGCAGGACGCCGGGCTCGACCGCCTCGCCGCGGCGATCCCGGCGGACGTCGACGGGCAGGTCCCGCTCCTGAAGTCCAACGCGTTCGTCCAGGCCCGCGACGGCGTGCATCTTCTCGAGACGCTGACGATCGTGCTGCCGATCCTGGCGCTGCTGTGCCTCGGCGGGCACGTCGCGCTGTCGCGGCCGCGCCGGCGCGGGCTGCTGCGCGTCGCGCTCGGACTGGTCATCACCGCGCTGCTGATGCTGGCCCTGATCGGGCTCGGCCGCTCCGCCTACCTGGACGCGATCAATGGCGACGTGCTGCCGCGGCAGGCGGCGGCGGACATCTTCGACGACCTCATCGGCCTGTTGCGCACCGGCGTGCGCGTGGTGGCGATCGTCGCCGTCGTGCTCGCCGTGCTCGCGCTCGTCCTCGGCCACACGGACCGCCTGCGTGAGGGGTTCGCCGGGAACGCGGTGATCGCCTGGGTGGCCCGACACCGGCTCTGGCTGCAGGGCATCGTGGCGGGGTTGGGCGGGATCGTGCTGTTCGCCTGGGACCCGCCGACGGCAGCGGTGGTGGTGATCGATCTCGCGCTCGTCGCCGGCGGGGTGCTGCTGATTGCAGCGATTGCCCGCGCCGTGCCAACATCCAAGTGATGGACCTGCACCCTGGTGAGGAGATCGTCTTCGAGGGCCACCCGTCGTGGCGCGCGCTGCTGTCGTTCTACATCGGCGGCGTCGCGGGCGCCGTCGTGATCGCTGTGATCGTCGCGCTGATCGCCAGCACGGGCATCGCGGTGGTGGTCGGCGTCGTGCTGATCGCCCTCGACATCGTCGTCGGGTTCATCCGGCGCATGGCGACGAGGTATCTCGTCACCAACCAGCGGCTCTACATCCGCCGCGGGATCCTCAGCAAGCACGAGCAGCAGACCCGCATCGACCGCGTGCAGAACGTCAACACCGAACAGCGGTTCCGCGACCGGGTGCTGCGTGTGGGCACGGTCGACTTCGACACGGCCGGCACCGACGACAGCGATTTCCGCTTCGTCGGGATCTCCAGTCCGAGCCAGGTCGTCGCGGCCGTCGATCGCGCCCAGCGCGAAGCGGCTCTGGCCGGGCCGCCCAGCGTGTAACACGGCGCGCTGGAGCGCGTCGCGTCTGGGAGGATTCGCCGCTCCTGTAGGGGAGGAAGAGGAGACATCATGTCGGCGGGGCATCGCGCTGCGCTCAGCGCAATCCTGATCGTCCTTGCGATCGCGCCGGTGGCCGCGCTCGCGAACGGGGGCCATCACCACCACGGTCACGCGGATCGCGCCGCGCACCACAGCCTGCGGCAGGCGGTGACCGACCAGGACTTCTACTTCGTGATGGCCGACCGCTTCAAGAACGGGATCACGGCAAACGACAACGGCGGTCTGCCGCCCGGCACGCACGAGGGCGAGTCCGGATTCGACCCGACCGGCAAGGGCTGGTACCACGGCGGCGACCTCAAAGGCCTGCAGAGCGAGCTCGGCTACATCAAGAGCCTGGGCACGACCGCGATCTGGCTGACGCCGAGCTTCAAGAACAAGGCCGTGCAGGACAACAACGGGTTCCCGTCAGGCGGCTATCACGGGTACTGGATCACCGACTTCACGCAGATCGATCCGCACCTCGGCACCAACGCCGACCTGAGCAGCCTCGTCAAGGCCGCGCACAAGCTCGGCATCAAGGTCTACTTCGACATCATCGCCAACCACACGGCCGACGTCATCCAGTACCAGGAGGCCGTGTTCCCCTCGTACGTCTCCAAGGACCAGGTGCCGTACAAGGACGCGTCGGGCCGCGTGTTCGACGACCGCGACTACGCGGGCACGAACCGGTTCCCGACGCTGAGCGCGGACACGAGCTTCCCGTTCCGCCCGTTCGTTCCGGACGTGGAGGAGAACGTCAAGGTGCCGGCCTGGCTCAACGACCTGACGCTTTACCACAACCGCGGCAACACGACGTTCGTCGGCGAGAACTCCCAGTACGGCGACTTCTTCGGGCTCGACGACCTCTTCACCGAGAACCCGAAGGTCGTCAACGGCATGGTCGACATCTACAAGACGTGGATCCGCGACTTCCGCATCGACGGCTTCCGGATGGACACGATGAAGCACGTCAACGACGAGTTCTGGCTGAAGTTCGCGCCCGCGATCCAGCGCTACGCGCAGTCGCAGGGGATCAAGGACTTCTACATGTTCGGCGAGGTGGCGGAGGACACGAGCCGCCCGATCACGTCGCACTACATGACGCACGACAAGGTCCAGGGCGTCCTGGACTTCCCGTTCCAGACCGCCGCGACGCGGTTCGCCGCGAACTCGGCCCCGACGTCGGAGCTCGGCGCCTTCTTCCGCGACGACGACTGGTACACGGACGCCGACTCCAACGCCTACAACCTGCCGACCTTCCTCGGGAACCACGACAAGGGCCGCATCGGCATGTTCATCCGCAACGCCAACCCGGGCGCGACGGAGGATGAGCTGCTGGCGCGCGACGAGCTCGCGCACGCGCTGATGTACCTGTCGCGCGGCAACCCGGTCGTCTACTACGGCGACGAGCAGGGCTTCACCGGCCAGGGCGGCGACCAGGCCGCGCGCCAGGACATGTTCCCGAGCCAGGACCTCGAGTACGACAACCAGGGCGACGATGCGGGCCAGAACGACAACATCGGCTCCGGCGAGACGCCGATGGACGACAACTTCGACCCGGGTCACCCGCTGTACCTCCAGATCGCCGACCTGGCGGCGCTCACCAAGCGCTACCCGGCGCTGCGCAACGGCACCCAGCAGGACCGCACCTCGTCGACGGGCGCGGGCGTGTACGCGTACTCGCGCATCAACCGCGCGCACCGGCGCGAGTTCGTCGTCGCGCTGAACAACGCCGAGTCCTCGGCTTCGGCGTCGGTGCCGACCTACGTCGGCAAGAGCCGCTGGAAGAAGGTCTACGGCAACGGGCCGCACGTGCTGCGCAGCGACCGCGACGGCACGCTCGACGTGACGGTCGCGGGGCTGTCGACCGCGGTCTACAAGGCCGTGGACCGGATCCCGCGCAGCCACTGGGCGCCGTCCGTGACAATGGACGTGCCGGCGAGCGGACGCGACCGGCTCGAGGTCGGCGCGCAGCTCGGCAGCGACGAGTTCGCCGAGGTGACGTTCCTCGCCAAGGTCGGCCACGGCGGCTGGCAGGACATCGGGACCGACGACAACGCGCCGTACCGTGTCTTCCACGATGTCGCCGACGTGGCGCCGGGGACGAGCGTCCAGTACCGCGCGGTGGTACTCGACAACGGCGGCCACACGCGCTCGAGCGACGTCGCACGCTCGACCGTGTCGCCGCCGGCGATCGCGCTCGAGGCGCCGAACGACGGCCAGCGGGTCCGCGGCACTGTCGAAGTGCGCGCGGGCGCAGTGCCCGACCACGCGACCTACAGCGTCACGTTCCAGCGGTCGGTCGACGGCGGTGCGTTCGCGAACATCGGGACCGACACCTCGTCGCCGGTGTACACCGTGTTCGACGACACGTCGAGCCTCGCCGACGGCGCGCAGGTGACCTACCGCGCCGTGCTCACCTACGCGCCGGGCAAGACGGTGACGAGCGCGACGCGCACGGTGACGATCGTGCAGGCGAAGGTCGCCACCGCGACGATCCACTACGACGGCGATCCCGCCGTCTGGGGGCTGCACCTGTTCGGCGACGGGCTCGCTCCGGGCGAGGGCACCGCCGCGTGGACCAGTCCGACGCCGTTCGACGCGAGTGACGCGTACGGCGTGCTGCACCGGATCCAGATCGCCGACGACACGAAGCGTGTCGGCTTCATCGTCCACCAGCGCCCGCCGGGGAACCCGGACGTCAAGGACACCGCCAACGACCGGTTCTTCATCCCGCTGGCGACCCCGGAAATCTGGCTGCGCCAGGGCGACGGCCGGATCTTCAGCTGCGCGTCGGCGAACGACACCTGCGTGGTTCCGTCCGCGTAGTTGGGGGACGCTCGAACCGAGGCCGCCCGCCTCACAGGGGAAGCGGGCGGCCGCGAGAACAAGGGAGGCTCCAGTGAGCAGACCGTCGGCGGGACGGGCGCTCGGCGTTGCCGTGCTCTGCGTGTTCGCGCTCGGTGCGAGCGCCGCATCCGCCTTGGCCGAGGACCCGATCCTCGGCTTCACCGACGCGCATTCGCAGCAGCAACGCGCGTACGAGAGCCGTTATCAGGACGGCGTCAGTCCCAAGACCATCGGGAACACGAGCCGGGCGCTCAGCCGCAAGCCGCAGTTGGTCGGCACGGATGGGTCGCGGCAGTCGTTCGCGTACTCCGTGCAGCGGCTGCGCTCGTACGGGCTCGACGCTCACCCCGGGCAAGCCGGCCGTGCCGGGCACGAAGCGGCTGTCGCCGGACGATGCGACCGACCTGCCGCGGATCCCGACGACGCCGATCTCCTACGGCGAGGCCCAGCCGCTGCTCGAGGGCCTGAGCGGCCCGGCGGCGCCCGCGTCGTTCCAGGGCGGCCTGCCGATCACCTACCACGTCGGGCCGGGCGGCACCCAGGTGCACCTCAAGCTCGACATCGCGTACGACCAGACGCCGGTGCGCGACATGCTCGTGACGGTCCGCGGCGCCTCGCGGCCGGACGAGAAGGTCGTGCTCGGCGCGCACTACGACGCGTGGACGTACGGCACCAGCGACGACACCAGCGGCTGGACGACGATGATGGAGGTTGCGCACAACCTCGGCAAGCTGCTCGACCGCGGCTGGCGGCCGGACCGCACGATCGTCATCGCCGGCTGGGACGGTGAGGAGTACGGCCTGTTCGGCTCGACCGAGTACGCCGAGCAGGAACGCACCGACCTGGTGCGCAACGCCGTCGCCTACGCCAATCTCGACGGCGCGGGCGGCACCGAGTTCGGCGCGTCCGGAGTACCGCAGCTCGACGACGCGATCGTGCAGACGACGCAATCGGTGCCGTCGTTCGAGGCCGGCTTCGATGCGCCCGCCAGCGGCGGGACGTACCACTCAGCCTACGACGACACGTACAACATGGAGCACTACGTCGGCCCCGGCTACCTCGGGCATGCCGGGTCGGCGAAGTTCAACGGCGTGCAGGCGCTGCGGCTCGCCGATGCGGACGTGCTCCCGTTCCACTACTCCGACTATGCGGCCGCGGTGAAGTCGTACGTGGGCGACCTCAAGCAGGTGCAGGCGGAGGCGCCGGGTGCCGCGCAGGTTGGCCGCCGGGGACACCGACTCGCAGTCCGCGAGCCGAGCGATCGCGCGCATCAACACCGCCCTGATGAAGCAGGAGCGGGCGCTGGTGACGAAGCGCGGGCTGCCGGGCCGTCCGTGGTTCCGGCACCAGATCTATGCTCCGGGCCTCGTGACGGGATACGCGGTCCAGTACCTGCCGGGCATGCGCGACGCGGTCGAGCAGGGCGACGAGGAGACGGCGCGGACGTATCGCGACCTGCTGCTCGACTCCCTACGCGCGGCGACGCGGCTCGCCGAGAGGGGCGCCTGACGCACCGCGTCCTCATCACCGGGGCGCTCGGCGCCATCGGGGTATGGGCGACGCGCAGCCTGCTCGAGCGCGGCCACTCTGTGGTCGCGCTCGACGTAGGCGGCGACGGGCACCGGCTGCCGCTTGCGCTCGACCCAGAGCAGCGGGCGGCGGTCGTGCAGGTGCAGGGCGACATCACCGATCTCGCCGCGTTCGAGCGCGTGCTCGGCGAGCACGAGATCACGAAGGTCATCCACCTGGCGGCGTTGCAGGTGCCGTTCGTGCGCGCGGACCCGGCGCTCGGCGCGCGCGTGAACGTGCTCGGCACGGTCAACGTGCTGGAGGCGGTGCGCCGCCGTGAGGGCATCGGCGCGGTCGTCTACGCGTCGTCGATCGCCGCCTATGGCGCGGCCGGCACGTTGGCGGCCGGCGACCAGCCCGGGACGCTGTACGGGGTCCAGAAGCGCGACAACGAGGGCACCGCGCTCCGCTACTTCGAGGACTACGGCGTCTCCTCGATCGGGCTGCGCCCGCACACCGTGTACGGGCCGGGCCGCGACCAGGGTCTCACCTCGGCGCCGACCGTCGCGATGGTGGCGGCGGCCGCCGGCCGGGCATATCGGATCCCGTTCGGCGGGAGCGCGCAGGTGCAGTACACGCCCGACATCGGCGCGGCGTTCGCGCGCGCCGCCGACCTCGATTACGAGGGCGCGTCGGTGCACGACGTCGGCGGCCCCGTGGTCGCGATGGACGATCTCGCCGCGATGATCGACGGCGGCCTGGTCAGCGCCGCCGACGACCCGCTGCCGTTCCCGAGCGGCGTCGACGGGTCGTCGTTCGCCGCGCTCGCCGGCGGCGACGTGTTCCGGCCGGTCGCCGAGGGTGTCGCGGACGCCATGGAGCGGTTCCGCGCGCTGCTCGCCGAAGGTCTCGTCCATGCCCCGGAGTGAGCGCCAGGTCCGCGCCTGGCTCGAGCAGCAGCCGTCGCTGAGCGAGCTGCAGGAGGCGTACCCGCAGGAGTGGGGCGTCGTCCAGCGCGAACTGGCGGAGATCGTCCCCCGCGGGAACCTGGAGGAGCTCACGGCCTACGTGCGGCAGATCGCCGCTCCACCAGCGGCCGCCGAGCGCAAGCCGGTCCGCGGGCTCGACGCCGCGCTCGGCGCCGAGATCCGCCGCCAGATGGCCGCCGCGGCGATCAAGCAGCTGTCGCTGTCGGCCGCCACCGGCGTGCACGAGGGCCGCGTGCGCTTCAACCTCGTCAACGGCTGGCTCGCGCAGAAGCTGCTGTTCGAGTCGGGCCTGCGGCGCAAGCCGGTGTCGATGCCGGCGTTCCGGATGCTGTGGCCGCTGCTGTGGCAGCGACGGTTCCTGATGCCGCTCGTCGGTCCGCAGGGGATCTACTGCTTCTACTCGAAGCCGCTGGTGAAGCGGCTCGTGGCGATGATCGACGGGCGCCCGGCGCTGGAGATCGCCGCCGGCGACGGCACGCTGTCGCGCTTCCTCGCCGACGCGGGCGCCGACATCACGGCGACCGACGACCACAGCTGGCGCGACGTTAAGTTCGGAGGCGACGTCGTGCGCCAGGACGCGCGCGAGGCGGTGCGCAAGCGGCAGCCCGCCGTGGTGGTCTGCTCGTGGCCCTCGGCCGGCAACGACTTCGAGCGCGAGGTGTTCACGAGCGGCAGCGTCGAGCTGTACGTGGTCGTGGCAAGCCGGCACCGGTTCGCGACCGGCAACTGGGAGGCGTACGAGGAGCAGACGGCGTTCGCGTTCGCCGAGGACCCGGCGCTGAGCAAGCTCGTGCTGCCGCCCGAGCTCGATGCGGCCGTGTACGTGTTCCGGCGCCGCGCGCCTGTCGCTACTTGACGGCGAGGTCCGTGATGAGCACGGACTCGACCGGCAGCCCGGTCGCGCGGATCTGATCGCGCACACGTGCCTCGAGCGCCCGGCGCCCGTCGGCGGAGACGAGACGGCGAGCGGGCATCGCCTTGACGATCGCGCTCACGAGCGCGTGCACCCGGGCCTGCTCGACGCCCGTCAGCCACTCGCGCTCGCTCTCGGCGGTGAACACGACGGCGAGCGAGAGCAGCGCGACGCGCCCCGAGTCGAGCTCGACGACGAACCCGGTCGGCAGCACGTATGGCGTGCCGCTGACCTGCATGCGCTGCTCGGCGGTCGAAGGGGCGACGACGAACGCCGCCGTCGTCGCGGCGAGGAACATCGCGGTGAGGATGGAGATCTTGCGGCGCATGGCGATCCCCCCAGTGATCGGCGGGGAGCACGGGCGTTTGAGCGCCTCAGCGGCGCGGCGGGTGCAGCGTGGCGATCGCCGCGTCGAGCTGCGCCGGCTCGAGCGGGGCGAGCGGCAGCGGGCTGCGGTCGCTGCGCAGGCCGTCGAGCAGCAGTGCCAGGTAGCGCCGCCACAGGTCGGGCGCGACGGCGTGGCTGAAGTCGATCACCTGGCCGATCATCAGCGACACCATCGGCAGGTCGAGCGCGCCGATGTCCGGTCGCAACACGCCTGCCTCCTGCGCCCGCACGACGAGCTTGTCGACCATCGGCAACACCCGCGCGCGCACGCGCGCGCCGCTCTCGGCGGCGTGGCCGTGCCCGACCAGCAGCTCCTTCAGGCCCCGGTCAGCCGCCTGCATCGCCATGCCCTGCTCGAGGAAGCCGACGAGCCCCTGCCACGAATCCGGATCGGCCAGTGACCGCTCGGCGAGCGCGAGGTAGTCCTCCATCCGCTTCTCGAACAGCGCGTGGATGATCTGGCTGCGCTGCGGGAAGCGGCGGTAGACGGTGCCGACGCCGACGCCCGCGTGGCGGGCGATCTCGTCCATCGTCACCTCGAGCCCGCGCTCGGCGAACAGCTCGCGGGCAGCTTCGAGAATGCGCTCGCGGTTGCGCGAGGCGTCACGGCGCAGCGGCCGGTCGAGTGCGCTCACGCCATTCAGGCTAGCGGAAGTGGAGATGGTTCCTCCACTTGCTACTCTGGCGCTTATGTCGTCCCCAGCCGCATCCTCTTCGGACAAGCTCGATCGCGAGCTGCTCCTCGTCGCCTCCGTCGTCGTCCTCGGGGCGATCATGTCGATCCTCGACGTGACGGTCGTCAACGTGGCGATCAACACGCTGGCGAAGGAGTTCGACACCACGCTGAGCACGATCCAGTGGGTCGTGACCGGCTACACGCTCGCGCTCGCGACCGTGATCCCGCTCACCGGCTGGGCGGCGGACCGCTTCGGCACGAAGCGCCTGTACATGATCTCGCTCGCCCTGTTCGCGCTCGGCTCGATGCTGTCCGGCCTCGCGTGGTCGGCCGAGTCGCTGATCTTCTTCCGCGTGCTGCAGGGCTTCGGCGGCGGCATGATCATGCCGGCCGGCATGACGATCCTCACGCGCGCCGCGGGCGTCGACCGCGTCGGTCGGGTCATGGCCGTGATCGGCATTCCGATGCTGCTCGGCCCGATCTTCGGCCCGATCCTGGGCGGCTGGCTCGTCGACGACTTCTCCTGGCACTGGATCTTCTTCATCAACATCCCGATCGCCGTCGTCGCGCTGATCGCGTCGGCGCGCATCCTGCCGCGCGACATCCCGAAGCACGACGAGGTGCTCGACTGGCTCGGGCTCGTGCTCCTCTCCCCCAGCCTCGCGCTGATCATCTACGGGCTCGCCGAGTCGGGCTCGGCCGGCGGCTTCGGCGAGACCAAGATCATCGGCCCGATCGTGGCCGGCGCACTCCTGCTGGCCGCGTTCGTGTGGCACGAGCTCCGCGTGCATCAGCCGCTGATCGACCTGCGGCTGTACAAGAACCGCATCTTCACGGTCTCCTCGATCACGCTTGCGCTCGTCGTGATCTCGGTGTTCGGCGGCATGTTGCTGCTGCCGCTCTACCTGCAGGTGGTGCGCGGCGAGTCCGCGATGGACACCGGCCTGCTGCTCGCCCCACAGGGCTTCGGCGCGATGGTGGCGATGCCGATCGCGGGCCGCCTCACCGACAAGACCGGCGTCGGCCGGATCGTGCCGGTCGGGCTGACCATCGTCGCGATCTCGTTCCTCGCGCTGACCCAGCTCCAGGCCGACACGTCCTACTGGGCGTTCGGTGCGGTCCTGTTCATCATGGGCCTCGGCATGGGCGCGACGATGATGCCGACGTTCTCGGGCGCGATGCAGACGCTGCGCCAGGCGGCCGTCGCGCGTGCCAGCACGTCGCTGAACATCACCCAGCAGGTCGGCGCCTCGATCGGTACCGCGGTGATGTCGGTCCTGCTCGCCAACGCGATCTCGTCGCGGCTCGGGACGAACGGCGGCGGGCTCGGCGCCGCCGCCGCCGTGCCGCCGGATCAGCGCCCGCTCGTCGCTTCGAAACTGGCCGACGCGTTCGGCTCGACGTACTGGTGGGCGCTGGCGCTCGTCGTCATCGCGTTCGCGGTCGCCACGCCCCTGCTCCCGAAGCGCAAGCCCGCGCCGGTCGAGGACCCCGCGGCCGGCGACGGCGACAGTGCCGCGCCCGCGCCGGTGCTCGTGCACTGACGCCGTAGCGGGTAGACGGGTCCCATGCCACGCTCGATCTGGAACGGGACGATCACCTTCGGCCTCGTGGCGGTGCCGATCAAGGTCTACTCGGCGACCGAGTCCAAGACCGTGCACTTCCACGAGGTCCACGCCAAGGACGGGAGCCGGATCGAGCACCGCCGGATCTGCCCGAAGGAGGGCAAGGCGATCGACTACAAGGACATCGTCAAGGGCTTCGAGGTCAGCAGGGGCAAGTGGGTCGAGCTGACCGACGACGAGATCGCCGCCGCCGCGGGCTCACAGGGCAAGCGGCTCGAGGTCGACCACTTCGTCCCCGCCGGTGACATCGACCCCGACTTCTTCGAGCGCACCTACTACCTGGGCGCCGGCGCGAAGGGCAAGGACGCGTACGCGCTCCTGCACGCCGCGCTCGACAACGCCGAGCGTGCGGGCGTCGGCGTCTGGACGTTCCACAACCGCGAGCGCACGGTCGTGATCCGCACGCTCGACGACGTGCTCGCGCTGCACACGATGCGCTTCGCCGATGAGCTCGTCGACCCGCGCGACTACGACCTCCCGCGCGTGCGCAAGAAGCCGAGTGCGCAGGAGATCAAGATGGCGACCGCGCTCGTCGAAGGTCTGTCCGCCGAGTTCGACCCGACCGCGTACGAGGACGAGTACCGCGAGGCCGTGCTCGCCGTTGTCAAGGCCAAGGCCGCGGGCAAGAACATCGAGCCGCCGACCGACGAGGAGCCCGAGTCCGCCGACGATCTGCTCGCTTCGCTCGAGGCCAGCCTGGCGGCCGCCTGATGCCCCGCCCGCTCTGGTCCGGGTCGCTGAGCTTCGGGCTCGTCAACGTCCCTGTCGTGCTGTTCAGCGGCGTCAAGGACACCAAGGCGCACTTCCGCCAGCTCCACGGTAAGGACCACACGCCGGTCGAGATCCACCGCTTCTGCGCGGAGGAGGATGCCGAGGTTCCGTACGAGGAGATCGCGAGCGGCTACGAGACCGACGTCGACGAGCTGGTGGTCTTGACCGACGCCGAGCTCGCCACCGCAGCGCCGCGCAAGACGCGCACGATCGGGATCGAGGCGTTCGTCGACGTCGAGGCGGTCGACCCGATCTACCTCGACCATCCGTACGTTCTGCTGCCGGCCGGCGAAGCCGACGGCACGGTGCGCGCCTACCGGCTCCTGCTCGAGGTCATGTCCGGCACCGAGCGCGCCGCGCTCGGCCGCTTCGTGCTGCGCACCAAGGAGCACCTGGCGCTGATCCGCGCGCGCCGCGACCGGCTCGTCCTGACGACGCTGCGCTGGCACGACGAGGTGCGCCCGACCAAAGACGTGCCGACGCCGACCAAGCGCGACAGGCCGGCGAAGAAGGAGATCGACGGCGCGGTGTCGCTGATCGAGGCGCTGGCGACCGAGTGGGATCCGTCGCGATACGAGGACAGCTACGAGAAGCGGCTGAAGAAGATCATCCGCGACAAGGGCAAGGGCAAGACGATCGAGGCCCCCGAGCCGGAGACGGACCCTGAACCGGTCCCTGATCTTATGGCCGCGCTCGAAGAAACACTGGCCGGGATCACGTCCCGCTGAGACACTCGGCGGCGTGCGAAGCCGCGAGTCCGCCACCCGGCCCGACGAGGAGCGCGACCCGCGCGAAGCCCGGACGGTGCGGCCGGGCGCCGCGGCGACCGTGATGTCGCTGCAGCGGACGGCCGGGAACGCCGCCGTCGGGCGGATGCTGCAGCGCTGGCCGATGCCCGCCCCGCCGAAGGCCGTCGACCACACGGCTGACGACAAACAGCTGCGCGCGTATCTGCAGGCCGAGGACTGGGCCGGCGTGGTCGCGATCCTCTGGCGCTACGACGATGTCGCCGACCGCCGCCAGCGGGCGCTGTCGCTGAACCTGTGGCAGGCGATGCAGGTCGCCGAGCACGTGCGGCCCGGCGGTCTCGGCGGCAAGCACCCCGACGTGATGCTGCCGCTGATCGAGGAGGTGCTGCGCCAGAAGCTCGACACCTATCTCCCGCAGATGATCAAGGAACGCAACTGGTCGATGCTCGCGATGATGCTCAACGCCTACAACGAGGCGGATGTGCTCTCGCGGACACGGCAGATCCAGCAGGCCCATGGCGATGCCGGCGTCCAGAACGTTGCGCGGTACGGGTCACAGTTCCTGCCGGCGGGGAGCGTGGCGATGCGGTCGCTCGCGTTCCTCCCGCTCGAGGGCAAGACCGGCCCGGCGGCACGGCCGTTCAGCCAGCCGGCGATGAACGAGCGCAACGCAGCCGGCCCGGCCGTCAACATCGGAGCCGGAACGGTGACGACGTACAAGGACGCCGGCGACATCCTCAACTCACACGGCTGGACCGCGCTCGTGTACGAGGGCGCCGACGCGCAGCAGACGGGCTGGCTGCAATTCGCCTGCCGCGAAGCCGTGCTGTTCGATGACAAGGACCAGGCGTACGACTTTGAGACGCGGCCGACGGCGTCGATCGCCGGCCAGCCGGAGACACTTCAGTGGGGGACGCCCATGAACCCGAAGTGGCACCTCGACGCGCGATCGACCGAGTACCCCTTCTACGAGTCGGGCGACGCGCAGACCACGTCCGGCGCACACGTGACGATCGCGAACATCAACGCGGTCTACGACTTTCCCGATCCGGGCACGAAGGTCCAGCGCGTGGCGTTCTCCAGGGACCCGCGGCCGGCCAAGCTGGTCGAGCGGGTCAAGCTCCACTCCTATCTCGTGCGTGGGATGGAGGTGCTGTACGAGAACCTCATGTTCGTCGAGTTCACATCCCACGGGCCGGCCGACGCGCCCGCGCGCGACAACAAGGCCGGGGTGGGGAACGAGACCGGGCGGATCCAGACGATCCACCACGAGGCGCTGATGCGACGGTTCCCGGCCTGGAATTTCTACCCGCGCCGCTAGCCCTTCACGACCAGCCGCACCCCGGCGCCGATCGGGACGAGCGTGGTCGTCACGCCCGGCTCGGCCTCGATCAGCGCGGTGACGTCCTCGACCTGCTCGGCGTGCGAGAGCACGTTGTCGATCGCCAGCAGGCCGCCGGGTGCAAGCGTGCGCAGCAGATCGGGCCAGTAGCCGGCATAGGCCGGCCGCTCGGCGTCGAGGAAGACGAAGTCCCATGTCCCGTCGTGGGATTCACCGAGGACGTCGCCGGCGTCCGCGACGCGGAGGTCCGCGTTCAGGCCCGCGCGCTCGAGGTGCAGTTGCGCCTGCGCGCTGCGCTCCGCGTCGATCTCGACGCTCACGAGCGTGGCGCCGGCGGCCGCGGCCGCATCCGCGAGCCACAGCGTCGAGTAGCCGTTCGAGGTGCCGAGCTCCAGGACCGTGGTCGGGTTCGTGGCACGGACCAGCACGGCGAGCAGCTCGGCCGACTCGGGCTCGAGGTTGCGGTAGCGCGCGAGGCGGTCCTCCTGCTCGGCGTCGTGAGAACGCGAGGCCGCGAGCAGCTCGGCGGCGATGGCCCGGCGTCCGGCGTCCACGCGGTCAGTCTTCGCGCACGATCAGCAGGCTGGCGTTCGCGTTGTGCGTGAGCTTGCTCGCGACGCTGCCGAGCGCGAAGCGCTTCAGGCCCGTGTTGCCGTGCGTGCCGACGGCGATCAGGTCCGCGCTGGTCTCGCCGGCGACGTCGATCAGCGTCTGCGCGGGGTCGCCCTCGCGGGCGTGGGCCTCGACCTTGAAGCCCGCCTCCTCGAAACGGCGCTCGTCGCGCGCCAGCACGTCCATCGCGACGCCGCGCATGTCGATCGCGTCGCTCTTGCCGGTCAGCCCGAGGCGCTCGAGCGTCGAGCGGCCGGGGTAGGCGCAGACGAGCTGGATCGTGGCGCCACTCCCGCCCGCGAGCTCGATCACCCGCCGGACGGCCGCCTCGGAGCCGGACGACCCATCGGTACCCACGACGATCGCGTTCATGGGGCCCGAGCCTACGCTCGCGCCGGATTCTTGGCCAGGCCGAACCTTCATCAGCCGTTGCGCTGCCGGGCCGCGCCTCAGCGCCCGGTCGAGACCACCAGCTTCCCCGCGACCCGGTCGTGCTCCATGTCGTCGTGGGCGGTGGCGATCTGATCCATGCTGTAGGTCCTGGCGATCGGAACCCTCACCTCGCCGGCGGCGACCGCGTCCAGGGACTCCTGCAGAACGGCCTGCGGCAGGTCGGACGCGTCGCCGCTGTAGCCGGTCAGGCGCACGCCGTTGGGCACGAAGCCGGTCGGGTTGAAGCCGGGCACGATCCACTCGTTGGAGAGGGAGCCCGCGCCGCACACGACACCGTGCACGCGCGTGGCCTCCAGGCTGTCACGCAGCGTCGGCGTGCCGACGAGCTCCAGCGTCGCGTCGACGCCGCCGGGCACCAGGTCGCGCACGCGCGCCGCGATTTCGCCGTCGTCCACTACGACGTGGTCGGCGCCCGACTCGCGCAGCGCGCCGGCCTTGGACTCCGAGCGCGTCGTGGCCAGGACGGTCAGGCCTCGGCGCTTGGCGAGAATCGTGGCGGTGAGGCCGACCGACGACGTGCCGCCGCGGATCAGCAGCGTCTGGCCGGACCGGACGTCGAGCCCGACGGTCAGCGCGCCATACGCGGTCTGCAGCATCTCCGGCACCCCGCCCAGCGTCGTCCACAGCAGCTCGCTGCGGAACGGGATCGCCTGGGCGACCGGCACGCACGTGAACTCCGCGTAGCCGCCGTCGAAGCTGCGACCCATCCCGCCCATCATCGCGACGACCTGCTGGCCGACCGCCATCTCGCCGCCCGGGCAGGCCGCGACGACGCCGGTCGCCTCGATCCCCGGGACCCGTGGGAACGTGACGTCGGGGTCGGCGAGGCCGAGCCGGGTCTTGAGCTCGGAGCGGTTCAGGCCGAAGGCCTTGACCTCGATGAGGACCCAGCCGGGCTCGGGCTGCGGGACGGGGCGCTCGCGGACGACGAGCGCCTCGGGCGGCGCGGGGACCGCCTCGAGGACGACGGCGCGCATCGTTGAGGGGAGAGGGAGCATACGCTTGAGCGTAGCGCATTTATATTCCTTGGAACCAAGTTCTGAGGAATTAGGTTCCGCGCGATGCGCTAGCGTCCCGGTCTCCATGGTCGACCTGCCCGCCCTCTTCGCCGACCTCGTGCGCCTCGAGATCGAGCTGTGGGACGCCGTCGAGACGCGGCTGCGCGCCGAGCTGGGCGTCGGGCTTGGCACGGCGCAGACGTTGGCGGTCGTCGCCGCGGTGCAGGACTGCCGCGTCCACGACATCGTGCGCGCCCTGTCGATCACCGTCGGCGGCGCCAGCAAGACCGTCGACCGCCTCGAGCGCACCGGCCTCGTCGTCCGTCGGCCGCACCCGAGCGACCGCCGCTCGTCGGTGATCGCACTGACGGACGCGGGCGCCACCACGCACGAGGAGGCGCAGCGCCTGATCGCCGCCGAGCTCGACGCCCGCATCGGCGGCGGCGTCCTGTCTGACCGCGCGCTCGACCAGTTGCACCGCGCGATCGCCAAGCTGCGCGCCGCGCTGGCGGCGGGCTAGCTCAGACGATCGCGCAAAGCCCAGCCGGGCGTTGCCGGCGGTCAGGCGGTGGTCAGAGTGCGCTCGTCGATGCGCGTCTGCAGCGGCTCGCCGGTGAGGATCGGGGACGGCCTGAATCCCTTGGCGAGGGTGTAGACGGTGATCGAGAACTCGAAGACGATCTCCGGGATCGAGAAGAGGAAGTGCGCGCCGTCCTGCTCGTAGGCGCCGAACAGCACGGCGATCGACGATGCGAAGATCAGCGGGCCGCCGATGAGACCGGACATCGCGATCCACCGCGGCACGAGGCCGGACGCGTAGAACAGGTAGCCGAGCAGCAGCCCGTTCACACCGACACAGAAGCCGGGCCCAAGCAGGAACGTCGTGTCGTGGATGGCGACCAGCGACTTGCCGGCGACGGTGAGCGTGCCGACATCGGCGCCGGCTGCCGCGAGGTCCTGCCGCAGCGTCACGACGGACAGCAGGCTGATCAGGCCGACGACGATGACAGTCGACTCGACGATGCGGCTGGCGACGTAGCCGAGCGCGATCGTCTCGTTCTGCCGCCGGACGATCGGCCACAGCACGACGGCGGTGCCGATGTTGGTGATGGCGAGGAAGATCTCGCACAGCGCGCCCAGCTCGACGCGCGTGTCGGCGCCGTTGCCGAGGATGTAGTTCGCGTCGTTGAGAACCGGGTCGTAGAGGAGCAGCGCTGCGATCGAGGTGACGAAGGTCAGGGCGAACAACACGCCGAAGATGCGAGCGGTCCGTTGTTCGGCGGGTGAAGCGGTCGGCATACGGCCTCCTGCGTGGATGAGGGAGCGGATCACTCGTAGTCGACGCGCCGAGGGCCGGCCGAGAGCGCGAGCCGCCTGTGACTCCGCCGCTTTCCGGAGCGGACGCCAGCCGACGCTATACCGGTGGAGCGGGCCTCGTCCAGCGTCACGCGCCGGCGCCAAGCGGGTGCCGGTGGTGGATGTCCGGCCGCTGACCGGCCCCGCTCGCGGGCCGGCAGGCGCCCGGGCGGCGCGTTGACGCTCATTCCCGCCAACGCCGCGCAGGGCCACTCGTGCCGCGGCTCTTGTCGTGTGGGGCCGGCGGAAAGGGACTAGTGTCGGCGTGGCGAGATTTCGGAGTGTCGCGGGCGGCCTGGCTTGGCGTCTGTGCAGCCGGGACGACCCTCGAAGTGCGCCGCACCGTTCCCGACGATGGAGGACCGCGGCATGGATGTTCACCAGTTCCCCGACGCAGTCCCGGAATCGCCGGGCAACGGCGGGCCGCGGATGCCGGTCGTCAAAGGCACCGGAATCGTGCGCCGCTACGGCCAGGGCGACACGGCGGTCGACGCGCTGCGCGGCGTGTCCGTCGACATCGCCGAGGGGCGTCTGACCGCCGTGATGGGCCCGTCGGGCTCGGGCAAGTCGACGCTGATGCACATCCTGGCTGGGCTGGACCGGCCCACGTCGGGTGAGGTGTCGGTGGCGGGCGTCGAGATCACGGCGCTCGACGACACAGAGCTGACCAAGCTTCGCCGCGACCACATCGGGTTCATCTTCCAGTTCTTCAACCTGCTTCCGATGCTCACGGCGGCCGAGAACATCGCGCTGCCGCTCAAGCTCGCCGGCGGCAGGCCGGACCCGGAGTGGCTGGCCGAGCTGATCGACAAGGTGGGCCTCGGTGACCGCCTCACGCACCGTCCGTCTGAGCTCTCAGGCGGCCAGCAGCAGCGGGTGGCGGTCGCGCGGGCGCTCGTGTCGCGCCCGAGCGTGATGTTCGCCGACGAGCCGACCGGGAACCTCGACTCGACCACCGGCGGGGAGATCCTGACGTTGCTGCGCGAGTCGGTCGACTCGCTGGGCCAGACCACGGTGATGGTCACGCACGACGCGCACGCCGCCGCGATCGCCGATCGCGTGCTGTTCCTGGCCGACGGCCGGATCGTCCGCGACGTCGGCCGCTCGACCGCTCACGAGATTCTCGGAGCGCTGGAAGAGATGACCGGGCGATGATCGCCGTCGCCCTGAAGGGCCTCGCCGGCCGCAAGGTTCGCGCCCTGCTGACGGCGTTGGCCGTCGTGATCGGCGTGACGATGGTCAGCGGCACGCTCGTCCTCACCGACACGATTCAGAAGGCCTTCGACGGCATCTTCGGGGCGTCGTATGCGCAGACCGACGCGGTGATCGCCGGCAAGCAGATCGTCAAGGGCTCCCAGAGCGGGGCGGCAACCGTTCCCGAGTCACTGCTCGCGCAGGTTCGGGCGCTGCCCGAGGTCGCGGCGGCCGGTGGCACGATCGCGCCAATCGCTTCCAACTCGGCGAAGGTCTTCGGCCGCGACGGCAAGGCCGTCGGCTCCGGCGGCGCGCCGCAGTTCGGACTCGGCAACGACGCCTCACTGCCGCAGTTCAGCCCGCTCGAACTCAAGACGGGCCGGTGGCCCGAAGGGCCTGGCCAGGTCGCCCTCGACGCCGATACGGCGGCCGGGCAGCACTTCAACGTCGGCGACACGGTCACCGTGGCCACGCTCGGAGCCAAGCACCGCTACGAGGTGACCGGCATCGCCACTTTCGGCGGCGTCGACTCGCTCGGCGGCGCGACGATCGCGATCTGGGATCTGCCCACCGCCCAGAAGCTGCTGGACAAAGAAGGCCAGTTCGACAGCATCTCGATCGCCGGCAAGGACGGCACCTCGTCGGCCGATCTGGTCCGTGCCGTCCAGCCGCTGGTCCCCGCGAGCCTGGAGGTCAAGGACGCGGAGCAGCAGGCCGCGGCGGACGCCAAGGACACCAACGTGATCGTGAACGCGATCCGCTACTTCCTGCTGGGCTTCGGCGGGATCGCGCTGTTCGTGGGCGCGTTCGTGATCTTCAACACGCTGTCCATCACGGTCGCCCAGCGAACGCGTGAGTTCGCGACGCTGCGCACGCTCGGGGCGTCGCGCAAGCAGGTCATGCGCTCGGTCGTGATCGAAGGCGTGGTGATCGGACTGCTCGCCTCGGTGATCGGGCTGTTCGCCGGGTTCGGCCTCGCCAAGCTGCTGACCGCGCTCGGCGGCGATCTCCCGGAGGCGGGGATGGTGTTCGCGCTGCGGACGGTGCTCGTCTCGCTCGCGCTCGGCACCGTGATCACGGTGCTGGCGAGCGTCGTACCGGCCCGGCGCGCCACTCGGGTGCCGCCGATCGCGGCGGTCCGCGAGGGCTCGACGCTCCCGCCCTCGCGCTTCGCCGCCCACTCGCGCAAGACGGCTGTGGTCGTGATCGCGGCTTCCGTGGCCGCCATCTGCGTCGGCATCTTCGTGAGTGGAATCGCCACGCTGGCCGTCGTCCTGCTGCTCGTGTTGGGGATCCTGGGGCTCTTCGTGGGCGTGGCCTTCGCGGCCCCGCACATGGTCGAGCCGCTGACCCGCCTCGTGGGCTGGCCGGCGCGTCGCAGCGGCGGCGTCGCCGGCGAACTCGCCAACGCGAACTCCGTGCGCAACCCGAGCCGCACGGCGTCGACCGCCGCCGCGCTGATGATCGGACTGACCCTCGTGACCGTCGTCGCGGTGCTCGGCGCCGGCATGCGCAACACGGTCGAGTCGGCCGTGACCGACCAGGTCGACGCGCCGTACATACTCAACGGCACCGACGGCGAGCCGTTCGAGGCCGCCGAGGGCGACGCGCTCGCGCGCGTTCCAGGCGTCAACACGGCCTCACACGTGCGGTTCGACAAGGCGCTCGTCGACGGCGAGGAGAAGGCCGTCACCGGCGTGGACCCGGCGACGATCGCGCGCTTCTACAAGTTCGACTGGACCGACGGCTCCGACGCGGCCGTCGCGCAGCTCGGCACCGACGGCGCGCTCGTGACGCAGACCTACGCCGACGACCAGGACCTGGCGGTCGGCGACCCGCTGTCGATCCAGACCGCGTCCGGCGACAAGCTCAAAGTCGTCGTCCGAGGCATCTACGACCCGCCCGAGATCGAGCAGATGCTCGGCCCGGTCAGCATCACCAAGCAGGCGTTCGACGACGTGTTCCCGCAGCCCAAGAACCTCTTCACGTTCCTCGATGCCGGACCGAACGCCGGCTCGGCGCTGACCACGGCGTCGGCCGACTTCACCGACGCCGAGGTGCACACCGGCGCCGCCTTCGCGAACGACTACACGAAGGGCTTCGCCAGCTTCCTGAACTTCCTCTACGTGCTTCTGGCCTTCTCGGTCGTCGTGAGCCTGTTCGGGATGGTCAATACGCTCGTGCTCAGTGTGTTCGAGCGCACGCGCGAGCTCGGGATGCTGCGCACGATCGGGATGACCCGACGCCAAGCGCGCCGGATGATCCGCCACGAGAGCGTCATCACGGCGCTGATCGGCGCCGCCCTCGGGTTGCCGCTCGGCATCTTCCTCGCGGGGCTGGTGACCCAGGCGCTGTCGAAGTACGACATCGCGTTCTCGATCCCGATCCCGGAGCTCGTCGCCTTCACTGTGGTCGCGATTCTCGCCGGCCTCGCGGCGGCGATCCTGCCGGCCCGCCGCGCCTCGCGGCTGAACGTCTTGGACGCACTGCACTACGAGTGAACCCACCTCCCGAAACCACCAGCCCGACGTGGGACTGCATCATCGTCGGCGCAGGACCCGCCGGTCTCAACGCCGCGCTCGTCCTCGGCCGCGCGCGCTGGCGCGTCCTGGTTCTCGATAGCGGCGCGCCACGCAACTACGCGACGCACGAGATGCACGGCGTGCTGGGCCACGATGGACTCGACCCCGCGGAGCTCCGCGCCCGCGGGCGCGCCGAGCTGGCGCGCTACGGCGTTCAGGTCGTGAGCCTCGAGGTCCGGGACGCGAAGGTGCTCGACGGCGCCGTTCGAGTCATGTGTGCTGGGCGTACCGAGGTGACGCGCACGGTCCTCCTGGCTACAGGGATGCTCGACGAGCTCCCAGACATCCCCGGCTTCGCCGACGTATGGGGAACCAGCGCGCACACCTGCCCGTACTGCGACGGCTTCGAGCACCGTGACGAACGCCTCGCGGTTCTCGCCGCCGGCGACCGCGGCGAGCACCTCGCAGTGGTGCTGCGCCAGTGGTCAGACGACGTCGTCTTGCTCAGCAATGGCCCGCACAACCTCGCTGCCGACCAACTTGCGCGTCTGCAGGCGGTCGGCGTCTCCGTCATCGCAACGCCGGTTGTCGCGCTGGACAGCCACGACGGCCGCCTGCGTCGCGTGCGGCTCGGCGACGGCCAGGCGCTCGACCGCGACGCGCTGTTCTTCTACGTCGGCTGGAGACTGCGCACCGACGTCGCCCGCGCGCTCGGTTGCGAGCTCCGCGACGACAGCTCCATCGTCGTCGACTCCAACCAGGTGACGACAATCGACCGCGTCTACGCCGTCGGCAACTGCACCGACCCGCGAGCGCTGGTCCCGGCCGCCGCCGGCAGCGGAACCACCGCTGCGGTGACCATCAACGCCCGGCTCTGCTTCGAGGACGCCGAGCGCGCCGTCGCTCACTCCTGACCCCCACGCGCTCTACTGACGGCCACATGTCCATCATCATCATCGGAGCAGGACCGAACCTCGGCGCCGCGGTAGCGCGCCGGTTCGGACGCGAAGGGATGCCCGCCGGCTTGATCGCCCGCGACGCCGGCAAGCTGGAGGCGCTGGCCGGCGAACTACGTGACGAAGAGATCACCGCGGAGTTCGCGACCGCCGACATCCGCGACTCCGCGGCTCTGTCACGGGCGATCACTACGCTGGCCGACCGGCTCGGCCCGGTCGAAGTGCTCGAGTACTCGCCGCTGCCGGCGCGGGAGTTCATGAAGCCGATTCTCGAGACCACCGTCGACGACGTCCGCGGGCCGCTGGAGTTCAGCGTCCTCGGCGCCGTCGCTGCCGCCACCGCGGTGGTCGGGCCGATGCTCGACGCCGGCCGGGGCACCGTCCTCTTCACCACCGGCGGCGCGGCGATCAACCCCTATCCCCTGCGCGCCGGCGTGGGCATCTCCTTCGCCGGCGAGGTCGCCTACGCGCGGATGCTGCACGACGCGCTCCGCGAACGCGGCATCCACGTGGCCCACACCGCAATCGGCGGGCGTATCGCCCCCGGCGGCGACCACGAGCCCGCCGACGTCGCCGAGGTCCTATGGCGCCACCACACCGACCGGACCGACTTCCAGACCCGGCTCGGTATCGACTCGCTCGGCGCGCGGCTGGTCAACGGCAGTGCCCGAATGGGCTGAAGAACGTGTCGTCGCCGAACGGCGCGCTGACCGTCGCGCCCCAGCGCACGCAGCGCCCGGGAGCCTTGCGGTAGACCGGGCCCGCGTAGTACTTGTACGAACCCTGGTCGACCACCCACGGGCGCTTCTTGCCCCTGACCTTGATCGAGACACCGGTCGTGGTGGGCCGGCCGACGAAGCGGCGCTTCATCGTGACCGCGCAGTTCTGGCCGCTGGCTCCGTTGTAGAGCAGGAAGGTGGCGGCCAGGAGGGTCGTGTGGCTGCTACCGGAGTAGAGCCTGTGCCGGTCGATCTTGTAGAAGCCCGCGCCGCACACCTGCTCGGCGGTGTAGGGGTTCCGCTTGGCCGAGGCGGTGGCTGGATGCGCGATCGCGATCAAGGCGACGGCGCAGCCGACGAGGGAAAGCGCGCGGGCGATCATGACCGTTCATGACACGCTCGCGGAGCGAAGGTTGCGCGGCACGGCGGTCAACGCACCCTCTTCAGGCGCGATGACAACCGGTCAGGTGAGGTGCGCGCGGACGAGCAGGACGCCACTGCATATGCTCGGGTTGTCTCGACAGGCGATCTCGCAGCACCTGCAGGTGTTGGAGGCGGCGGGCCTCGTGAGCTGGCGGCGCGAAGGCGAAACTCTCAGCGAATTCTCAGTTAGGGTGCCCTAACACAAAGTAGCGTTCGGCCCGTCGTGAAGTCGGGTCAGCGCATCAGCTTCTACGTCTGGGTCGTGGTCGTCCTCGCCGTGGCGGTGGTCGCGGTTGTGCTCGGGTGGCACGCCTCCGGCGGTCCCGCCGACCCGAGCGACTCTTCCGAGCACCTGAGCCGCACCACCGCGGTGATCGACAGTGCCGTGCTCGTGTTCCGCGAGGGACTGGAGACGATCCTCGTGCTCGCCGCCGTCACCGCGAGCTTCCTTGGTGGCAACCGCGTCTACCGGAAGCCGGTGGCGATCGGCGGCGCGGTCGCGCTGCTCGCGTCGGTCGGCACGTGGTTCATCGCCGTCTGGTTCATCGGGTTGTTCGGCGACGGCGGGCTCGACGTCCAGGCCGCCACCGGCATCCCCGCGATCATCGTGCTGCTGGTGGTGATGAACTGGTTCTTCCACAAGGTCTACTGGACCGGCTGGATCTCCCACCACCACCGGCGCCGCCGCAACCTGCTCGCCGAGGGCGACGAGATCGGGATGCGGCGGATGCTCTTCGGCCTCGGCCTGCTCGGCTTCACCTCGGTGTACCGCGAGGGCTTCGAGATCGTCGTGTTCCTGCAGAACCTGCGCGTCACGGCGGGCACCAGCGTGGTGCTCGAGGGCGTCGTGCTCGGGCTGCTGTTCACCGCCGCCGTCGGCGCGTTCACCTTCGTGCTGCACCAGCGGCTGCCGTACAAGCGGCTGCTGATCATCACCGGCGTGCTGCTGGTGGGCGTGCTGCTCGTGATGGTCGGCGAGGAGGTCAACGAGATGCAGCTCGCCGGCTGGATCGCCACGACCCCGATCGCGTGGCTGCACCTCCCGGCGTGGGTCGGCACGTGGTTCGCGGTCTTCCCGAACGTGCAGACTTTCGTCGCGCAAGGGGTGGCCCTCGTGGTCGTGCTCGGGTCCTACTGGGCGGCCGAGGTCAGAGTCCGCCGGCCGGTGACCGCCGCCGCTCCGTCGTCCGGCTGAGATCTTCCTTTGTCAAGGTGTGCCGATGGATATGCAGCGGCTCGACGGCAAGGTGCTGATGGTCACCGGCGCGACGCGGGGTATCGGCCGGGCCACCGCGGAACGCCTCGGCGCTGAAGGCGCCCACCTGGTCCTGACGGCCCGGGGTGCGGACGCTGGCCGCGACGTCGAAGCGCGGTTGCGTGACGCGGGGGCCGATGCGGTGTTCGTGGCCGCCGACATGACCGACGCGGAGGGCCCCGGCACGGTCGTCGAGACCGCGCTGACCCGCTACGGACGGTTGGACGGCGCGTTCAACAACGTGGGCGGTGTCGTGGCGCCCGGCGGGCCGGCTGATATCGACGCCGACGGCTGGAGGGCAGAGCTGGACTTCAACCTGACCAGCGTCTTCTACTGCCTGCGAGCGCAGATCCCGGCGCTGTTGGCCGCGGGCGGGGGTGCGGTGGTCAACAACGCTTCGATCGCTGGCACGAGCGGGATCGGTGGTCTGACAGCTTACGTCGCGGCCAAGCACGGCGTCGTCGGTTTGACGCGGGCCGCCGCGCTCGGGCACGCGGGCGACGGCATCCGCGTCAACGCCCTCGTCACCGGCAATGTCGACACTCCGCTGTACCGCGAGATGCTCGGCGTCGGGCCGGACATCGACCGCGCCTCGCTCTCCGCGCCCAACCCCACCGGGCGGGTTGCCGCCCCGGAGGAGGTCGCTGCGTTCGTGGCCTTCCTCCTCAGCGACGAGGCGCGTTTCGTGACGGGCGCGACGCTTCCGGTGGACGGCGGGGCGACCGCCGGCTGAGCACCCGCGGATACGCTGGGCGCCCCGGCGACGAGGAGGCGCGATGCACGAAGCGGAGATTGAGCGGACGGCCGAGGGCAGCGTGCCCGTCAACGGCGGCTGGTTCATTCTCAACCTGGGTGAGATGGCGTGGGAGACGGTCCCGGGCTACGGGGTCTGGCGCGGCTTCGACGGGCCGGAGCGCGATCCGTCGACGCCAAGCGTCGCGGTCCACATCCACGTGCTCAAGCCCGGTGAAGCCAACGGCTACTACCACGCGGAGGCAGCCCAGGAGGGGTTCCTCGTGCTCAGTGGCGAGTGCATCGCCATCGTGGAAGGCCAGGAGCCGCGGATGCGACAGTGGGATTACCTGCACTCCCCGCCCGGCACCGCCCACATCACGGTCGGCGCCGGCGAGGAACCGTGCGCGATCCTGATGTTCGGCAGCCCCGATCCCTCCCGCAAGGTCGAATGGATCGCTGACGCGCTCGCGGCCAAGCATGGGGTGAGCGTCGCGCAGACAACCAGCCGGGATAGAGACGTATACGGAGATGTGCCGCCGTTCGCTCGGGTCCGCAGCCCGAAACCCTTCGGCGAGTAAGCCCGAGGGCTAGTAGGGTCGGCGACAGCTCGGGCGGGAGGTGCGGCTATGGACGAAAGGTCGCACCCTGATGACGAGCACGATTGGTCAGATCCTGCCGGTTGCCGCGCAGCGGTTCGGGACTCGAACGGCAGTGGCGGTCGGCGATCGTTCGTTCACGTTCGCCGACCTGCACGCGCTGTCGAACCGTGCCGCGGATGGCCTGGTCGCAGCGGGCGTCGGGCCGGGGCGATCGCGTTGCGCTCTACGGTCCGAACTGCTGGGAGTGGCTCGTCGCGTACTACGCCGTCGCCAAGACGGGCGCGGTCCTGATCCCAGTGAACGTGATGCTCACGCTTGACGAGGTCCGCTACGTCGTCGAGGACTCCGGGACGCGGGCCGTGGTCGCATCGGCGGACAAGGGCGAGCCGCTGCTCGATCTTCGCGGCACCGGGAACCTCCAGGACGTTGTCCTGTGGGGCGACGAGATCCCGGCCGGAGCGACCGCGTTCGCGGACTGGCTGGCGGACGGGCGGGCGGAGTTCACCCCAATTCCGCGGGACGGCGGCGACCTGGCGGTCATTTGCTACACGTCCGGCACGACCGGACGCCCCAAGGGCGCGATGCAACCGCACCGTGCCGTGATCGGCGCCGCGGTGGGCACGGCGGTGATGGCCGCGCGCGGACCGGACGATCGCGTCATCAACGCGCTACCGCTTCCGCACGTCTACGGATCGTGTGTGTTCAACGCCGCTGCGATGGCCGGCTCGACCCTGATCATGAGCCCGCGCTTCGACGCGGAGATCGTCCTGCGCGCGATCGGCGAGCACCGAGCGACGCTGATGGACGGCGTGCCGACCGCCTACTACTACCTGCTCGCCCACCCGGACTTTGACTCCTACGACCTGTCGACCCTGACGCGCTGCTGGGTCGGCGGTCAAACGCTGCCGAAGGCCAAGGCGATCGAGTCACCGAGCGGACCGGCTGCCCGATCCACGAGGTCTGGGGGATGACGGAGCTCGCCGGCGCCACCAGCGCGAACCCGGTGATCGGGCCCAACAAGCCCGGCACCATCGGCATCCCCACCCCGGCAACACGATGCGCGTCGTCGATATCGCCGATCCGGCGCGCGAGATGCCGATCGGCGAGCGCGGAGAGCTGATGTTCCGAGGCCCGCTCGTGATGCTCGGCTACTACGGCAACGAGGAGGGCACCGCCGCGACGATCGAGCCTGACGGCTGGCTGCACACCGGCGACGTCGCGACGATGGACGCGGACGGGTACTTCAGGATCGTCGACCGGATCAAGGACATGATTCTCACCGCCGGCTTCAACGTGTACCCGGCCGAGATCGAGCGCGTCCTGTGCGCACACCCGGCAGTCGCGCTCGCCGCGGTCGGTGGGATCCCGGACGAGACGAAGGGCGAGCTCGCGAAGGCCTACGTCGTCCTCAAGCCGGCCGCGGACGTGACACGCGAGGAGCTCATCGCGCACTGCCGCGAGCATCTCGCGGCGTACAAGGTCCCGCGCGCAGTCCAGTTCACGGCACGGGTCCCGATGACGTCGTCGGGCAAGATCATGCGCCGCCTGCTCACCGACATCGACGATGGGACGCGGACGACAACGTCGGACCTGAGCCCCGCCGCCACGTCAGCCGTCGACCAGGAGGAAGCGAGGCTTGCGGGTCGCGGATAGGTCGGCGAAGAACAGACGCATGCCTCACCCGAGGGCAAGCAGGCTGACGGCTACGGCGGCGAGTCCGAGCCCGACAAGTTGCGCCCGTCCGATGCGCTCGGCGAGAAACGCGCGCGCGAGCAGGACGGTGGCGGCGGGATAGAGGGCGGTGATCACCGCGACGACGGCGAGGTCGCCGTCGCGGACGGCAAGCAGGAAGGCGAAATTGGCCAGCGAGTCCAGCGCACCTGCGGCCGTGGACGCCGGCAGGCTCGGGCGCGCGTCGCCCAGGCGGCTGCGGAGCGCGAAGGCGGCGCCGAGGACGACGACGGACGACACCGCGCGGCCGACGAGCAGCGGCGCGATGCCGCTGTCGCTCGGCGCCTGATCGAGGCAGACGAGCTGCAACGCGATGGCTGCGCCGGCGCCAAGGGCGAGCACGAGCGCCGGCCGGCTCGGGCGCAGTCCGCGTGTGTCGGTGCCGCCGCTGACGACCACGATCGCCACGAAGGCGAGCGTCATGCCACCCACGGCGAGTGCGCTGAGGCTCTCGCCCTCGAGCAGACCGACGGTGACCGGCAGCGCCGCCGACACCAGCGCGGTCACCGGCGAGAGCACGCTCATCGGTCCGATCGCCAACGTGCGGTACAGCAGGGCGAACGCCGCCGCCGACGCAAGGCCCGACGCGGCGCCCCACGTGACGGCGCCTGAGCTGAAGGTCGCCCCGACCACCGGCCACAGCAGCAGCTCGACGAGGAGGCTCGCCGGCGCGGCGATGACAACGACGCGCAGCACGTGGGCGCCCCGCGCCGCCACGCCGCCGAGGTAGTCGGCAGCGCCGTAGGCGAGCGAGCTCGCCAGGGCGAGGAACAGGGCGGCGGTCATTCGAGCGACCGCACGCTAGACGCTCTCGCTGGGCGTCGAGGCCCGATAGGGTCGGCACAGGATGCGCCTGGGCCTGATCGTGGTGACCGCCGCCATCATCGCCCTCGCGGCCGGCTGCGGTGGCGACAAGCTGTGGCAAGAGGTAGCCGCCACAGCGACGCCCGCACCACCGCGAGCGGTGCGGCTCACGATCGGCGTGAGCGGCGACCTGCTGCCGCACCTGCAGATCGTTGCCCGAGCGCGCGCGCTGGCCGGCGGACGGGGCTACGACTTCAGGCCGCTGCTGCGGCCGATCCGCCGCTGGGTGCGGCGCAACTCGCTCTCGTTCTGTCACGTCGAGACGCCGCTGACACCCGCAGCGCCGACCGGCTATCCGTTGTTCAACTCCCCGCCGGCGATCGCACGCGCGATCAGGGCGACGGGGTTTGACGCCTGCAGCACGGCCTCGAACCACTCGCTGGACCGCGGACAGGCCGGCGTCAACGCCACCCGGCGGGCGCTGGCGCGGTTCGGCGTCCCGCACACCGGATCGTTCGCCTCGCGCCGCCAGCAGCGGCGCCCACTTCTGCTGCGAGCACACGGCGTGCGCGTCGCCTTCCTCGCCTACACGCAGATGACGAACGGGATCCCGTTGCCCCATCCGTGGTCGGTCAACATCGCTCGCGCCGGGCGGATCCTGCGCGATGCTCGCCGGGCGCGCCGCGCGGGGGCGCGCATCGTGATCGTGAACCTGCATTGGGGCACCGAGTACCGGCACGCACCGGACGCCTTCCAGCGCGGGCTGGCGCGACGACTCGCGCGCTCGCGCGCGATCACCGCCGTGGTCGGCCAGCACGTGCATGTCGTGCAGCCGATCCGGCGCGTCGGCCGGCTGTGGGTCGTCTTCGGCGAGGGCAACCTGCTCTCGAGCCAGACCGCCGCCTGCTGCCCGGCGGCGAGCCAGGACGGGATGTTGGTGCGGCTTCATCTCCGCGTCGGCCGCCGGGTGCGTGTCGAGCGCATCACGTACACGCCGACGTGGGTCCGCCACCCCGACTACACGGTCGTCCACGCCGCGGGCAGTCAGCGCGCGTCGTGGCGCCGCACCGTGGCAGTAGTGGGCCGCACCCGCCGCGTCAAGCCGACGCGCTGACGATTCACGCACGCCGGCGCGGCCTCGGCGATGCGCTCACGCGTCTGCGGCGCGCACGGGATTCGAGATGGGCGCGGACGCCGCTCGACGCTCGTAGAACTCGAGTCCGCCGAGTGAGCGGCCCACGTTCGTAGGATGCACGCTCGTAATGGGCGACCACCTGATCGTTCTCCACTCCGCGGTGCGTGCCTGCCCGGGCTACAGCCGCCACGACGCTCCCTCGATCCTGATGGAAGGTTCCTCGATGGCGCGCGACACCGAGCACGGGCGCGCGATGACCGCGCAGTTGACCCGCCGCCACGGCACGCTCGAGGAAGCGATCGAGGCGGGGATCTTCGCGCTCGGCGCCGCAGGGTTGTCCAAGGGCATCCGCCGCCAGGCGCGTGCCGCGTGCGAGGACTACTTCTACAACCGGCTCAGCCTGACACCGGGCGACGCGCTGGGTGGACCGGAGGAGATCCCCGAGGCGCTCGAGCTGATGCCCGACGGGATGTACCGGGCGCTGGAGGACATCGTCGAGCTCGTCGTGGACGGCGACTACGAGGAGCTCCGCGTCGTGTCGCGCAACCGGCTCGAGGTCGAGGACCTGCGCCGTCGCGTCGAGGACGACTGCCCCGAGTCCCTGGTGCTGCCGCCCCGCGAGGTCTACCGCGTCGAGACGATCACCAAGTCCGACGACCCGGAGCAGCCGGGCTGGGCGTACTTCCTCGAGCTGTGGACCGAGACCGGCCCGGCGCGCCTGCACATCGAGGGCGAGCTCGAGGAGGAGTCGAGCGAGCGCTTCACGGCGACGCTGAACGACATCCTGCCCTGACCTTCCCGGAGCCCGTTAAACGCGGAAAGCCCACCCATGGGTGGACTCTCGGCCATCAGAAGATCAGGCGGCTTACGCGGGAAGGGGACGTTCAGTTGAAGGTCTCGCCCTCAGGTTGCCCTCGCTGTCTGACCCCGACAGGGTAGCGCGTGATCATCGAGATCCGGGTAGGACTTATGGAGTCGAAACGATCCCGGGAAGTGATCTCGTGTCGGAAGCTGACCACAGCAAGCCAGGCTGACGTGAACGGCGCAGGGCCGCGAAGCGCCTGAAGGCGGTGAGCACCCCTCCGAGCGTCGGCGGCCTTGGCGGCGGCGGCGGGTTCTGATCAGCTCACGGCTTTCTTCACCAGCGCGGCGATCCGCGCCTCGACGTCGGCGTTGAACCCTCGTGAACGTCTCGGACGCCTTGCGTGTCGCCGTTGCCAACCACCAAGGTCAGTCGCCGACGTGGGCGACGGCCGCCAGGATCGCGTCGATCGTGACCTGCGGATGCGAGACCATCGAGACGTGGGAGCCGGCGACCTCGGTGATCGTCGCGCCGGCGCGCTCGGCCATGTGGCGCTGAGTGTCCGGCGGGATCACGCGATCCTCGGTGCCGATCACGACCCAGCTCGGGAGCGCCTTCCAGGCCCCAGGCCCGGAAGGCGTGGTGTTGGCGCCCAGCGTGATCGGCCGCTGGCCCGCCGCGATCAGCCAGCGGTCGGCCTCCGGGAAATCCTGGGCGAACGAGTTGTGCACGGCGTCGGGCTTGAGGAACGCCTCGGCGTCGCCCTCGGGCGCGCCCGGGTAGGCGGCGATGTCGAAGACGGCGGTCGGATCGGGGATGTCGAACGCCGAGCCGGACCCGCCGAGGATCTGGAAGACGGTCTCGCCCTCGTCCGGGATGAACGCGTCGACGAACACCAACGCCTTGACGTTGTCGGCGCCGGTCGCGGCGTTGGTGATGACGAAGCCGCCGTAGGAGTGACCGACCAGGACCACCGGACCGCGCGTGCGCTGGGCGAGGAATGAGGTGATGTAGGGCGCGTCGATCGCCACGGCGCGCAGGAGGTTCGGTGGGGCGAGCACGGTGAACCCCTGGCCCTGCAGCTCGGACGCGACGGCGTTCCAACTCGACGCGTCGGCCCAGGCTCCGTGGACCAGGACGATCGTGGGCTTCGGCATCGCTGTTCTCCCTGGCTCAGTGGTGTCGCCCGAGCCTACAGAGGGGCCATCACGGGATCTGCGCGTTGGAGTAATAGGCCTCGCCGAAGGGGAACTCCCCGGCCAGCCAGTGCTGGAGCGCGCGGTAGACCTTCTCGTAGTAGCCGCGGTCGTACGCGTCCGGCGTCACCCACCAGCTGACGTCCACGTCATAGGCGAGCAGCTCCTCGGTCAGCTCCCGGCGCCGGCCCATCGGGTACAGGTACGCGCATCCGAGGTAGGCGTCGCCGGTGTCGTAGACCGCGTAGGTGTAGGACATCCCGTCGCGGAACTCGAGCTCGTGCCACACCAGGTCGACGAAGTTGAACTCCTCGGTGACCGGCTCGGTCGGCCAGTCACCGCCCCGCGTTCGCCGGATCAGCTCGAGGCTGGCGTTGATCCCGCGGACGTCGTCGCTGAGATCGGCTCGGCTGATCGCCCGGGCGACCACGTCCCCGTAGGTGAGCGTGCGCGGTGCGCTGAACCCGGGCGGTTGCGGCAGCTTCTTGACGAGATTCGCGTAGTCCATCTAGGCGAGGACCTGGTCGGTCCGGTAGCTGATGACCACGATGCCATCGCTGAGCGTGGTCGCGTCGGTCAGCTCGAACCCGACGGCGGGCGCGGCGCCGAACAGCAGATCGCTGGGATTGCCGCGCCCCAGGATCAGCGGATGTACCCACAGGCGCAGCTCGTCGAGCAGCCCGTGTTCGAGCAGCAGCCTCGACACGGACCCGAAGCCGTACTGGACGATGTCTTTGCCGTAGTCGTCCTTCAGCCGGCGGACCCTCGCCACCACGTCCCCGGCGATCACCTGCGTGTTGGCCCAGTCCGGATCGGTGAGCGTGGTGGATACGACGTACTTCGGCATCGTGTTGATGTGGTCGGAGTACGGGTCGCCCGAGCGGGTCGGCCACACCGGCGCGAAGCCGTCGTAGGTGCGGCGGCCCATCAGCAGCGCGTCGCATGACAGCAGCAGGTCGGTCTGGATCTGGACGGAGCGCTCGTCGCCGGGACGGTTCAACGACGGCCAGAGGTGCGGCCCCTCGACCACGCCGTCGAGAGTGATGTAGGTCGAATTGATGATCTTCGCCATGGCGAGCCAGGCTTCCACGAATTGGTCCCGTGCGTAAGATCCGATTCGGTGCTACTCGAGGGGACCAATTCGCGCGTTGCCGCCGACCTGCTGGTCCCACTGGAGCGCGCTTCGGGAGTGGCGCTCCACTCCCAGATCGAGATGTGGATCCGCGAGGCCATCCGGGGCGGTCGGCTGCCGCGAGGCATCTCGCTGCCACCCACGCGCGCGCTCGCCACGGATCTCCAAGTCTCCCGTGGCGTCGTCGTCGAGGCGTATCAGCAGCTGGTGGCCGAGGGCTACCTGACCAGCCGGCGCGGCGGGTACACGCGAGTGGCGGCCGGACCGGAGACCGTTGCGATGCCAGAGGCGCCGGCGCTCGCGCACGCGCCCAGGATCGACTTCTGCCCCTGCCGGGCCGACGGCTCCCAGTTTCCGCGCGCAGCGTGGCTGCGCTCGATGCGGCGGGTCCTCACGCAGGCGTCGGCCGAGGATTTCGGCTACGTGCGGGGCCGGGGAGCGCCGGCGCTCCAGCACGCGCTCGCGGCATATCTGAACCGCGTGCGCGGCACCTCCGCCCGGCCCGATCAGATCGTCATCTGCAACGGCTACGCCCAGGGCATCGGCCTGATCATCCAGACGCTGTGCAACGCCGGCGCCACGCGACTCGCGGTCGAGGACCCGTGTGCCGACGACGATGCCGTCCCGGCCGCCCGGGCGGCCGGCCTCGAGGTCATCGGCGTACCGGTCGGCGCGAACGGGATCAGCGTCGACGCCCTCGAGCGCATCGACGCGGACGCGCTCGTCCTGACGCCGTCGCACCAGTGGCCGACGGGTGCGGTCCTGGCGGCCGAGGCGCGCCCCGCCGTGCTGCGCTGGGCGCAGCGGCGCGGCGCGCTCGTCGTCGAGGACGACTACGACGCCGAATACCGCTACGACCGGGCTCCCGTAGGAGCCATGCAGGGCCTCGCCCCCGAGCAGGTCATCTACGCGGGTACCGCGAGCAAGACCCTGGCGCCGGGCCTGCGGCTGGGCTGGCTCGTCGCTCCGACCCGCCTGGTCGACGACATCGCCGCAGCCAAGGCGCTCGCCGACCGCGGGTCCCCGGTGCTGGACCAGCTGGCCTTCGCGGACGTGCTCGAGCGCGGCGAGTTCGACCGCCACCTCCGGCGGATGCGACCGCTCTACCGGCGCCGGCGCGACGCGCTGGTACGCGCCCTCCGGGAGCGGCTCCCCGAGTTCGAGCCGGCGGGGATCGCCGCCGGCCTGCACCTGGTCGCCTTTCTGCCCCGCGATCTCGACGAGGCGACGCTCGTGGACGCCGCCGCCCGGCGCGGCGTCGCCCTCTACGGCCTTGCGCCGTACCGCGTCTCGCACTACGGGCGCCCGGGCCTGATCTTCGGCTATGCGACGCTCGACGAGCCCACCATCGACGAGGGTGTGGAAGTCCTCGCCGACGTGGTCGCCGAAGCGCGGGCGTGATGCGAGAGTTGCAGTTCATCCGCAGCGGCAAGCTCGCCTGGAAGGATCGCGAAGCGCCGGCGCTGCGCGAGCCGTCGGATGCCATCGTGCGGCCGTTCATCGCCGGGCGCTGTGACGGCGACACCCTTCCGATCCATCACCGCGTGTCGCGCCTCCTGCAGGCCGGGCTCGCGGCGCGGGTCGTCGATCCCGCCATCGGCTGCATCTGCGGAGCGGTGCCGTTCAAGGGACCGTTCGCGATCGGTCACGAGGGCGTCGCGCAGGTGCTCGCGGTCGGCGCCGACGTGCAGGGCGTTCGTGTCGGCCAGACCGTCGTGGTCCCGTGGGCGGTCTCGTGCGGCACCTGCGAGCCGTGCCGGCGCGGCCTGACCTCCAAGTGCGCGACGACCGCGACCCGCACGCTCGCCGCGTACGGGTTCGGGCCGGCGAGCGGTTCCTGGGGTGGCATGGTCAGCGACGCGCTGCGCGTCCCCTTCGCCGACCACATGCTCGTCGCCGTCCCGCCCGACGTGCCGCCGCTGCGCGTCGCGGCCGCCGGTGACAACCTGGCCGACGCGTGGCGCAGCGTCGTCACGCCGCTGCGCGAGCGCCCCGGCGGCTCGGTGCTCGTCATCGGCGGCGGCGCCAAGAGCATCGGCCTGTACGCGGCCGGGCTCGCGGCGGCGCACGACGCCCGCGTGGTGCATTACCTCGACGACGACCCGGCACGCCGCCTGATCGCCGAGGCGTTCGGCGCGTGGACCCGCCCGCTCGGCGCACGCTCGCGCCGGCCCACCGCCCGCTACGACGTCGTCGTCGAAGCGTCCTCTCGCGCCGCGGGCCTGCGCCGCGCGATCCGCTCGCTGGCGCCCGGCGGCATCTGCACCGCGGTCGGCTACTACCTCGCGACCGGGACGCGCGTGCCGGTCATGCACATGTACGCCACCGACGCCACCCTCCGCGTCGGCGTCTCGCACGCGCGCGCAACCCTGCCGGAGCTGCTCGCCTTCATCGCCCGCAGCGGCTTCCCCGCCGAGCAGGCGACCACCCTGACAGCCGACTGGGACGACGCACCGACCGCCTACGCGGCCCACACCACGAAAGTCGTCCTTCAGCGCGACGCCGACCGGTGACGTCAGTCCGCCAGGGACAGGAGATCCCAGCGCGGATCATCCTTGCTCCAGTGGTTCACGATCGCGTCGACGCTGAGGTCGTGGACGGCGGGAGGCAGGACGCCATCCTCGGCGGCGAGCTCGAGGACCTCCAGGTACGTGCTCACCGAATCGGTGGGGAGCGCGGCGGCCACCGCCGTCACCGTGTCGGCGATCTCACGCATGTCGACCAGGACGAACACGCCGGCCACCTCGGCGCCGGCGCGGGCCAGGGACTCGGTGAAGCGCTCCACCGCCGAGCCACTCGAGACCGCGTCGTCGACCAGCAGGACCCGCCGACCCGCGACCTCGGCCCCACGGACCGGGGGCTCGTCGATCTCATGGCCGCGATACCCCGGCTTGCGGACGAAGGCGAACGGCAGCCCTGCCGCCAGCGCGAGCGACGCCGCCAGCGGCACACCGGCGGTCTCGGCTCCGACGACGACGTCCACGTTCAGCTCGCGGGCAAAGCGCGCGCCCCGCACACCGAGATCGCGCAACAGCTCGGGATCGGCGTACGCGCTCTCCATCGACAGCGGGTAGATCGGAGTGCGGCCGTCATCCCAGCGGCTCACGCCGGCCCGGACCAGGCCGGGCGCGGTGGCCATCCGGCGGGCGAGCGATGCGTCATTGATGGTCACGGTCTCGGCTCCTTCGGGTGCGGTTGCGCGGTGCCCGAATGACGGTGCCGTTTCGCCGCGCTGATCGCGCCCGGGTAAATCCCTGGTCGAAGGCCCTGGCCCGGCTAGGCCGTCATCGCATGAAGCGGCGCCCGGCCGCGCTTCCCGGCGGGCTCGACGAGCCCGATCGCCCGCAGGCAGTACAGCGTCCGCTGGGCGAGCACCGTGCCGCAGCTCAGGCACGCGGCGAGCTCGCGTGTGCTGAACGGCTCGGGCGGGAGCGGGGGTAGCGCCGCCAGAACGTCCGCCGGCGTACGCAAGGCGATCCGGTCGATCACCTCGACCAGCCGCCGCTCCCCCGGGTCGCGAGTCCGCCGTCGCGTGGTCACCGGCTGCGGCCGGCGGATGTGATCCTCGCGCAGCAGCAGCACCTCGATCGTGAGGTGGGGATGGCTCAGCAGCGACGGGAACGCGACCAGCTTGTCGAACACCTCAACCGCCGTCGCGCGCTTGGGCGAGCGCCGCATGGCCAGCACCTCGCCGTGCTCGTCAACGCGCACGATCCGGCGCTCGGCCGCGACCGGATGCACGATCCGCACGCGGTGCTCGTCCAGCAGTGCGTCGAGCTTCTTGCCGAGCGCGCCGAAGCCGCCGGTCTGCACCTCGACCAGCTCCCCGTCCGCGCGGACCAGGTCGATCACGAACCGCCCGACGGCGACCTCGAGACGATCGCCCGGCTCCGCGAGCAACTCCTTCACGGCGGCATGGAGCGGGCCCTCGCGCATCACCCCGATGTCGGGCACGAGCGCACAGGCTAGATCGGGCCTCGGACCCCTCAGCGACCGCCGTCGATGTGCACGATCGTGCCGGTGACGAACGTCGCCCGTTCGAGGTAGAGGATCCCGTCGGCGACGTCGCCGACCTCGCCGAGCCGCCCGAGCGGGTTGAGCGTCTCCATTCCGGCATACGAGTCGGGGTCGTGCGCGGGTGTCTTGATGACGCCGAGCGACACCGCATTGACGCGCACGCCGCGGCTCGCGTACTCGATCGCGAGCGAGCGCGTGACGGCCTCGAGCCCGCCCTTGGTGAGCACGGGCAGCGCCGCCGGTCGCTCAGGGTCGGCGTGGTCGACGAGGCTGGTACTGACGTTGACGACGTGGCCGCCGCCCTGGTCCACCATATGCGTGATGACGCGCTGCGTGATGTGGAAGAACCCGGCGAGGTTCACGGCGGTGATCGCCGCGAAGTCTTCAGCCGTGTAGTCCGTGAACGGCTTGCCGATGAACAGGCCGGCGTTGTTGATCAGGCTGTCGATCCGCCCGAAGCGGTCGAGCGCGGCATCCACGACGCGCCGCGCAGTCGCGGCCTCGGTGATGTCACCGGGCACCGTGATGTAGTCGGCCTCGTCGGCGGCCTCGATCGAACGGGCGGTGCCGACGACCGCGTACCCGGCGTCGCGGAAGCGCGCCACGAGCCCGGCCCCGATCCCCTGCGACGCGCCGGTGACGATCGCGACCCGCATCGTCAGGCGAGCGGCGGATCGGCGTCGTCGTACACGCGGGCGGCGACGAGCTTGCCGCTCTCCCCGCGCACGTAGACGCCGATCCCGGCCTGCGGCGGCAACTCCGTTCGCCCCCACTGCACGACGTTGTACTCGAGCGCGCACGCACGCCCGTCGTCGATCACCGCGCAGTGCTCAAGCGGGATTCCGCCGCCGTTCGAGAACAGCCGCCCGTAGAAGGCGCGCAGTTCTGCATGGACGTGCATGCCGCCCGCGGGCTCACGCGCGTAGCCGTCCGGATCGAACGTCGCCACGGCCGCGTCGACGTCGCCCGCCGCGAGCGCGCGCTGGTACTCGCCGACGACGTCGGACTCCCGCGCGGAGGCATCGGGCTGCAGCAGCGGTTGGCGGATCGCGTGGCGGCCGGTCAGCGGCCAGCAGCTGTGGTAGATCCGCAGCTCGACGATCCGGCCGTCGGGCGCGCGGTCGGCGACCAGCGCGAACGGCAGCTCGGCTCCCCCATCGAAGCGCAGGACCACCTCCTCGAAGCCGCGTCCCTCGAGCACGACGTGGTCGATGTCCTCGACCGTGGCGTGGCGCTGCATGAGCCAGGCGCTCGTTGCGGCGACGTACGCCCTGAACGCCCGCTCGCCCTTGACGCGCCCGCGCACCGGGTCGTGCACCTGCGGCTCGCCCGCGAACGAGGCGACCAGCGCATCAGGCTCCCCCGCGATCAGCCCGTCGAAGTAGGGCACCGCGACCATCGTCTCGCGCCGCTGCTGGTCGAGCAGCCGCTGCAGCGCCGGAGCGGTGAACGTCTCAGGGACCCACGGCATGCGGCAAGCGTCCCACACTCGCTCGCTACGCTCAGCGGCCGGAGGTGCCCGTGCGTCTGCTTCCCGTTCTCACGATCCTGTGCCTGGTGCTCGTCGCGCCCGCGGCGGCCGCCGCGGCGGTCAAGGTGCCCCGTGCGGCGCGGGCGGTCAACACCTCGCATCCCGACCGCTGGGTCGGCACCGGCAGCGCGAAGAGCTGCACCTCGCGCGCGGTCGTCCGCGCCGTCGCGAAGGGCGGGATCATCCGCTTCCGCTGCGGACCGGATCCGGTCCGGATCGAGATGACGCGGACGGCCAAGGTGGTCAACACCAGCCGCCGCGTCGTCCTTGACGGGCGCGGTCTGGTCACGCTCAGCGGCGGCGGGAAGCGCCGCATCCTCTACCAGAACACCTGCGACAAGCGGCAGATCTGGACCACGCCGCACTGTGACGACCAGGCGACGCCGCGGCTCGTGGTGCAGAACCTCACGTTCGCCCGCGGTGACTCGACCGGGTCGACGATCGACGGTGGCGGCGGCGGGGCGATCTTCGTGCGCGGCGGCCGGCTCAAGATCGTCGGCTCCAGGTTCGCCGACAACCACTGCGACCCGACCGGCCCGGACCTCGGAGGCGGCGCCGTGCGCGCGCTGTCGCAGTACCACGGCCGGCCGGTGTACATCGTCCACAGCACGTTCACGCGCGGGGTCTGCAGCAACGGGTCGGCGCTGAGCAGCATCGGCGTCTCGTGGTCGATCTACAACAGCGTCTTCACCCACAACCGCGCGATCGGTCGCGGCGCCAACCCGGCGGGCCCGGGCACACCCGGCGGCGGCTCCGGCGGCGCCGTGTACACGGACGGCAACTCCTTCCGCGTGCTGATCGCAGGCACGACGATGACCCGCAACCACGCGCGCGAGGGCGGCGGCGCGGTCTTCTTCGTCAGCAACGACCGCACCGGCGTCCTGGAGATCCGCTCCTCGACACTGCGCAGGAACCCGAGCGACGCGTTCGAGACCGACCCGGGCATCTTCTTCCTCGGCCGCAAGCAGATCGTCGTCAAGTCGGTGATCAAGTGACGGTGCACCTCTTTGCCGGCCTCCGCGTGCGGGACTTCCAGGCGGCCCGGCCCTGGTACGAGCAATTGCTCGGCGAGCCGTCGTTCTTCCCCCACGACACCGAAGCGGTGTGGATGCTCGGCGACGACCGGTCGGTCTACATCGTCGAGCACGCCGAGGCGGGCCACTCCGTCGTGACGATCATGCTGGACGACCTCGACGCGCGGGTCGAGGCGATCGCGACCCGCGGGCTCGAGCCGACCGAGCGCGAGACGTACGCCAACGGCGTGCGCAAGGCGACCTACCGCGATGGCGACGGCAACGAGGTCGCGTTCGGCGCCGTCCCGCGACAGTAGCCCGCCGGGGGTGAGCGACGGTCCCAGCTGCCCGGATCGCCGCGGGCTCTCGATCGCTGACGGCACGGTTGTCCCCTCGAGCGCGCTACGTTCGTCGTAGAGCGAGAACCGCTCCCGAGGAGGGCCCCATGAAGTACTTGCTGCAGATCTACGACGACGGCGCGCTGGCCGAGTTCGGCCGCCGCACTCCGGAAGAGCAGGACGCGATCGTCAGGGAGTTCGATGCGATCACCAGGTCTCCCGGCGTCGTCGCCGGCGAGCAGCTGCAGCCGGTCGACACGTCGACGACGGTACGCGTGCAGGGCGGAAAGACGCTGCTCAGCGACGGCCCGTTCATCGACGCCAAGGAGCACGTCGGCGGCTTCTACCTGATCGAGGCGGACGAGCTGGACGAGGCGCTCGAGATCGCCGCGCGCATCCCGGTCGTGCGCTATGGCGGCGCGGTCGAGGTACGGCCCGTACTGGAGAGGTAGCGCTGCTCGAGCAGGTCTTCCGCGAAGAGTGGGGCCGCGTCCTCGCCAGTCTGGTCGGCTACCTCGGCGACTTCGACCTGGCCGAGGAAGCCGCCCAGGACGCCTTCGCGCTCGCCGCCCAGCGGTGGCCGCGCGACGGCACGCCGGCCAATCCCGGCGCCTGGCTCACGATCACTGCGCGCAACCGCGCGATCGACCGCCTGCGCCGCGACCGCACGCTCGCCGCAAAGACGCGCCTGCTCGACGTGCCCGTGGCCGTGGAGGACGACATGGATGAGACGACCTTTCCCGACGAGCGGCTGGAGCTGATCTTCACCTGCTGCCATCCGGCGCTCGCGCCCGGGGCGCAGATCGCGTTGACGTTACGGTCGCTCGGCGGCCTGCGCACCGAGGAGATCGCCCGCGCGCTGCTCGTCTCGGAGGAGACGATGAAGCGGCGGCTGTCGCGGGCCAAGCGCAAGATCCGGGATGCGGGTATCGCGTTCAAGGTCCCGCCCGACCACCGCCTGCCGGAGCGGCTGGCCGCGGTGCTGGCGGTCGTCTATCTGATCTTCAACGAGGGGTACGGCGGTCGCGTCGATCTCGCCGCCGAGGCGATCCGGCTCGGCGACTCGCTCGCCGAGCTGATGCCCGACGAGCCGGAGGTCCACGGCCTGCGCGCGCTGATGCTGCTCAACGACGCGCGTCGCGCCGCCCGGTTCGAGGGTGGCGAGCTGGTGCTGCTCGCGGACCAGGATCGCTCGCGCTGGAACGCCGCGCAGGCCGAGCAGGGGCTGCAGGCGCTCGAGCGCTCCCTCGCGCTGCGGGGCCGCGGGCAGTACTTCCTGCAGGCGGCGATCGCGTCGCTGCACATGGAGGATCCGCCCGACTGGGCGCAGATCGCCGCCCTCTACGCCGAGCTCGTGCGGCTGACCGGCTCCGCGGTCGCGGAGCTCAACCGCGCGATCGCCGTGGCCGAGCGGGACGGCGGCGAAGCCGGGCTCGCGCTCGTCGACCGGCTCGACCTCGACAGCTACCAGTACTTCCACTCCACCCGAGCGGACCTGCTCCGCCGCGTCGGCCGGCGCGACGAGGCACGTGAGGAGTACGCCCGCGCGCTCGAGCTCGCCCACACGGAACCGGAACGCCGCTTCCTGCGGCGGCGTCTCGCCGAAGTCCGCTCGTAGATGTCCCCATGTGCGTGTCCCGTTCGTGGAGACGGCATGAGCGCCACACACGACACCCACCAGATCATCGGCACGCGCTGGCACCTCGAGCCGGCCGGCACGCGCGCCGAGTTCACCGTGCCCAGCTTCTGGGGACTCGCCCCGGTCAAGGGCCACTTCGAGCGCATCGAGGGCTGGCTCGAGATCGATCACGACCAGGAATGGCACATGGTCATGATCATCGACGCCGACAGCCTCAACACCGGGAACGAGCGGCGCGACACGCACCTGCGGTCGGCCGCCTTCTTCGACATCGAGAACCACCCGGTGGTGCGCTTCCGCTCCACCGGCGTGACCGACCAGGGCGACGGCCGCCTCACCGTCGACGGTGACCTCGAGGCCGCCGGCGGAAGCACACGGTTGCAGCTCGACGTCACAGTCGAGCACGACGGCGACCGGCTCGAGCTCGAGACCACGACGACCGTCGATCAGCGGGAGCTGGGCTTGACCTGGAGCCCGCTCCGGGTGATCGGGAGTCCGACGGCTCTCACCGTCCACGCGCGCCTGCATCCCGAGCGATGACTTCGCGGGTCGGTCACGGTCCTAGCACCGTGACCGACCCAAAGGAGACCGAAAGATGCCCGCGCGGATCGTTGTGACGGAGTTCGTGTCGCTCGACGGCGTCATGGAGGCGCCCGGCGGCGAGCCGGATTTCAAGTACCCGGGGTGGACCTTCGAGTTCGACCGCGGTGACGACGGGAACGAGTTCAAGCTCGAAGAGACGCGGGAGTCCGACGGCCTGCTGCTCGGACGCCGCACCTACGAGAGCTTCGCCGGCGCCTGGCCGCAGCGCGAAGGCGAGTTCGCCGACCTGTTCAACGCGATGCCGAAGTTCGTCGTCTCGACGACGCTCAAGGACCCGGAGTGGAACAACACGACGGTCCTCGACAGCGGCGACGCGACGGCCGACGTGCGCACGCTCAAGGAGGAGTTCGACGGCGTGCTGCAGATCCCGGGCAGCCACCGGCTCGTCCAGGAGCTGCTCGCCGCCGACCTGATCGACCAGATCAACCTGATGGTCTTCCCCGTGGTCCTCGGGACCGGCAAGAAGGCGTTCGAAGAGACGCCCGACCGGCGCAACCTCCAGCTCAAGGAGTCCAAGGTCGTCGGCAACGGCATCCTCGTGCTCACGTACGAGCGGGCCGGCTGACCGGGAGTGCCGTAGATACTCCCACTGTATGGGCAGCCCGGACCGACGCAGGCGCAGCCGTTCTGGCCGGGTGCTCGACGCGCTGATCTGGGGCGCCGCACTGGGCGCTGCGGCCGGTGCGGTGCTCGGCGCGGCGATCGACGGGATCTCGGCCGGCGTCGGCGCGCTGGTCGGCGTGCTGCTGAACGCGCCGGCCGAGGCCTGGACCGCCCGCAGCCACGGCCCCGGAGAGATGAAGCCGCTGTGGCAGCGCATCGTCGCCAGCGCACTGCTGATGGCGCTTTTCGGCGGGCTGCTGGACCTGATCGGTCTGGACGATCCGTTGCTGGCGGGGATCATCAGCGGCGCGCTGCTCGGGCTCCTCGGGCTGCGCCCGCTGAAGGTTGCGCTCGGGCTGGTAGTGGGCGCCGCAGTGGGCGCGCTGCTCCAGGCGCTCGACGCCGACGTGGCGCCGGCGCTGGTCGCCGCGGCGGTGGCGGTCGTGTATCGCGTGGTCGCGGCGATCGCGTACCGCAACCGGCCTCTGGTCCGCGTGATGGCCGAGGAGGTGCCGGCGGCCGAGCTGCGCTACGTCGTGCCGTTCGAGGCCCGCTCGCGCTACGTCGGCGCCGACTACGTCGAGCAGCTCGCTCAGGTCCGCGGCGGGACGTTCCGCCGCAATCCGCCCGACGTCGGGATCCTCGCCTCGCTCGACAGCCTCGACGGCCCGACGTTCGCCGCGGCCCGCGTGCACCCGTTGATTCGCGAGTTCTACGAGCACACCAGCCGCTTCAAGCTCTCGATCGTCCCTGAGTGGCGGCAGTGGATGAAACCGGGATACGAGATCTTCAAGCGGCTGGTCGCCGAGCCGCTCGGCCAGGCCGCGATCCCCTCGAACATCGAGGAAGCGCAGCGCGGGATGGTGAGCACGATCGACACGATCGACCTCGACGGCGACGAGGAGATCGACGTCCGCGGCTGGATCAGGACGTTCGCCGACTCGGGGAAGCCGATCTACGTGGGCATCTACACGAGCTTCAGGCACGACGACCGCGGATACGTCAGCGTCGGCTTCCCGATTCCCAGCGCGAACTTCACCGCCACCTTGGAGCCGCGCAACACCGGGCAGCACGACCTGCTGCTCACGTCGCGAAGCGAACTCCCCTTCCCCGGCCACTACCTGAGCTCGGTCGACAGCGAGCGCGACGCGCTGACCGTGCTCAAGCTGCTCGCGTTCCAGGAGGAGATCTCCGTGTTCGTCACCGATGACGAGCTCAAGACCGACCACAGCTTCTACCTCGCCGGGCAGCGGTTCCTGACCCTCCACTACGAGATCGAACGCCTCGTGGACGCGGGTGCGTGACCTACGCCGGCGGTTCGGCGAACGCGATCGCGTTGCCGTCCGGGTCAGGGATCTTCACGTGCCGGACGCCGTTCGAGCAGGTCTCGATCGGCCCGTCGTCGATGCCCTCGGCGGCGAGGTGCTCGAGGAGCGCGTCGAGCTCCGAGCCTGCGAACGTGATCCGGTCGGTGCGCGATGGTCCGGAGGACGGCCGAAGGAGCGTGTGTACCAGGCGATTCCGGCGTCGAGGGCCGGCGCACCGCGCGAAACTCATCGGCGATGAGCGCACTCGCATCGGCTGAAGCACGGATCGCGGGCGTGCGCGACGACCCGGCCGCTCGTCTCGCATTGATGGCGCGGCTGTTCCGCGGCCCGACCGGTCGCGCGCCGCGACACCTGCCGTTCCGGCGCGCGGCGCTGTCGTTCATGCGTTGGCAGGCGCAGCGCGGCGTCCTCAACGCGCTCGATACGTCACCGCCCGGCAGCGTGTGGTGGCGCGCGATGAACGGGCGGCTCCTGCGCGACGGATGCGAGGCGGTCGCGCTGCTCGGCGGCCTGGCGGGCGAGCCGTCCTCCCAGGCCGTCCGGCTGTGGCTGGAGTTCAGCGACAGCCCGACCGGGCGCAACTGGTAACGCGCGCACAACGCGAGCATCGTGGGCGGCTACCTCGAGCACCGCGATCTCGCCGGACGGGAGGGCGAGGCGGAGCGCTTCTTCATTAACGTCGCGCTGGCGCGCGTCCTCTACGCGCACGCGCTCGTCGAGGTCCCGCGCCTGGCGCTGGGCCGGCTGGCCCCGCTCGGCGTGCTCGGCGATCCCCGGGTGGGCATGGTCGGCGTCTTCCTCTCGCTCCGCCGCGTGCTGCCGGACATCTACCCGCTCACGCTCGACGTCGAGAGGTACATCGCCGACGAGCAGCGTCTCGGCCGCCTGTTCGACTACGCAGTCGTCGGACCGCGGCTGCAGCGGCTGTACGAGTGGTCGGCCGTCGACCTCGGCGAGCCACTCCTGTGCGAGCTCGTGCGCGACGGCAGCCCGATCTACGCCTGGCCGTACGAGCAGCGACACGTGTGGCGGACGTCGACCGTGCCCATCGCCGCCCGGGTCATCGAACGCGTCACCCGCGCGCGCTGAGCCTCAGGCCGTCGGTCTCACATAGAAACGCCATTCGCGCTCGAGCTCGAAACCGACGTCGCGGTAGAGCCCGACGGCGTGCTCGTTCGCCGCCTGCACCCCAAGGGCGAACGAGGTCGCGCGCGCGTCGCGAAGCTCGGCGAGCGAGTGCAGCAGGAGCGCCCGGCCGAGCCCGAGACGACGCGCGGCGCGCGCGACGGCGATCTGGTCGACCCATCCGCGCCCGTCGCTGAACACGCGGCCGACGACCCAGCCGACGGGGCGCTCATCCCGGCGCGCCACCCAGCCGCGGGCCTCCGGCGCGAGCGTCGACCGCCACGATTCCTGCGACCGCTGCATGTGACCGGGCACCTCGCCCCATGCGGCATCGACGTAGATCAGCGCGTGGACGGCGGCGTCGTCCGCGCCGGGCCGGTAGCGCGCGACGGCGATCGCGTCGGGCCAGACTGCGGGCGCGAGCGGCGGGTCGATCCCGCGTTCGAGATCGAAGAGCGAGCTCCGATGGGTGAACCCGTTCGCTTCGAGCCACGCGGTCCGCGGCGTGTCGCGCGCATACGCGTGGACTTCGTGCCGGCCACGCTCGCCGAGCCACGCGACGAGCGCCTCCAACGCGGGCGCAGGGCCGGTGTGGGGATCCAGCAGCAGGATCGACCGGCCGCCCTCGCGGACCGCGGCGTAGCCCGCGACGCCACCGTCGCGTTCGAAGATCACCCCCGGCTCATAGGGGTCGATGAACTCTCCGACCTCCTCCGCCGACACCGCGGTCGCTCCGGACCAGGCGGCATCCTCGGCGAGCGCCAGCGCGATCAGATCGGCGCGGTCGGCGGGGGTCGCGGGGCGAAGCACCGCCGTCATGTTGCGCCGTCGAGCTCGTCGACGAGGGCTCGGACGCGTTCTGCGATGTCGTCGCGGGTGGCGCGGACCTCTTCGATCGGGCGGCCTTTGGGGTCCTCGAGCTCCCAGTCGACGTAGCGCTTGCCGGGGATGTACGGGCATTCGTCGCCGCAGCCCATGGTGACGACGACGTCGGCCTGCTCGGCGAGGTCGCGGGTGAGCCTGCGGGGCGCGCGGTCGGCGAGGTCGACACCCAGCTCGTTCATGACCTGCACGACCTCGGGGTGGACCCGATCGGCCGGTGTGGTGCCGGCCGACAGCGCCCGGTGGCGACCGCCCGCCGCGCGCTCGAACAGCGCGGCGGACATCTGCGACCGGCCGGCGTTGTGCAAGCAGACGAACAGGACGGCGGCCATCGCCTCGCACGGTAATGGCTACGGGCGCAGCTCGAGCTTCTTCTCGCACATATCCACCGAGGCACGGGTCCCTGGGGTCTCGGTGGGATCCATCGCCGCGAAGGCCTCGCCGCCGATGCGCATGTCTTCGGCGGTATCGAAGAGCTGGAGCACAATCGCCGTGCCCTGGTCCTGATCGAAGAGGATCTCCAGCCCGGTGGTCGGCACGCCTGGTGGCGGCCCGTCGGCCTCTTTGATGCCGGCGAGGAGTCCTTCGATGCGCTCAGCAGTCACGTCGGTGAACCTGACAACACGTACATACACGACAATGCTCCTCTCGTCGAGCCTCTGCCGACCGTATACGCACCGGCCCGAGGACTCCAGCTCACGTTGCGTGTGCGCGCAGGGCTCCAGCGTGGAAGCCGCCGCCGCCCCCGGCGCCGACGAGCGCGAGCATCGACGTGACCTGGGCGCCCATCAGCGCCCACGGACTGGCCCGCGCCTACGGGGCCCGCAGCACGTACTGGGCCCAGATGCCGTCGCCCGAGTAGGCGGCGTCCTCGATCGTGAACCCGGCGCGGCGGATCATCGCCTCGAGGTGCCAGCTGAACGTCGAGTGCTCGTCGCGCACGTGCTCTTCCAGCTCGGCGCGAGCCCAAACCCCGACGATGTCGTCGCCGACGCTCGCACACCACGCCTCGAGCCGATCGAACGCCTCGTCAGGCCCGAAGCCGTAGACGACATCCACAAGCCGGAGGAGGCCGAGCGGCCCGAGCATTCCGCGTACCGGTTCTTCTCCGACGCCGTCACGGCAGGCTGAGGCGCTGGACGGGCGTGCGGGCGGTCAGCCCGCACGCCCTGCGCGCAACGCCGCGAGACTGGCCGCCGCCCGCTGCATGGATCGGTCCTCGAACGCGTGCCAGATCACTTCGTAGAGAGTGTGCGCCTCCAGGAACGGCTCCAGGTCGTCGACGCCCGGGTCGCCGTAGGCAGCGAGGAGCGCTTCGGTGAACTTCGCGCTCTGGCCGCGAGCTCTGGCGTTTGTGACGAGCCCGGCGACGTCCCACGCGACGGGGCCGGCGCAGACGTCCTCGAGGTCGTTCCAGACCAGCCCACTCTCGGTGTGCAGCACGTTCGACAGCGAGGCGTCGCCGTGAAGGGTCTGCGCGGGCACTGAGCTCTCGAAGACCGCGGGGGTCAGTGCGTCCAGCTTGAGGCGAAGCCAGTCGATGTCCCGCCGCGTCAACGTGGGCGACGGACGCAGCTCGGCGAGCAGGCGCTCGAGCCAGTCCCGGATCTCGCTCAGCGGGGCCAGGTCACCCGGGAAGCCGGCGAGCGCGTAATGCAGGGCGCGCAGCGAGCGACCGAGCTCCCGTGGCTCCGGCGGAGCCTGCGCGTCGTGTGGGACGAACGTCCACAGCGTCATCCACAACCCGTCTCGCTCGTGCGGACCCGGCGGGAGGAGGTCGCTGGGCGCAACCGCCACGTCGCTCCGCGCGGCCACGAAGCTCCCGACGGCCACCTCGCGCGCCAGCCATGGCTCGACGTCATCGTGCAGGACCGCCGTCCCGGTCATCACCCGTGCCACGACCGGTGCGGGCCTCAGATGGACGAGCACGTTGCTGCCCCCGGCGATCCGCACTGCCTCGTCGCAGGCCACGCCGTGCTCACGCGCCACGGCCTGCGCGGCGGCGATTGGCGCGTCATGCGGCATCGCCGCCTCCCTCGCTGAGCCGATTGCCGACGAGCTACTTGCCGGTAGTGCGGTGACCCGACGGGTGCGAGTGACCACGGCGCGCGGAGCCCGCTCCGCTGCGCGGGCCGCCGCGGCCCGCCCCCGCTGTCCGGCGGATCAACCGGCGCAACGCGTCATCGTGCTCGCCGGGCTCGCTTCGCTCCCGCAGCACCTTCGGGTGCACGGTGCGGAACACCGGTCCCTGCCCGAGGTCCGGCACAGCGACCTCGACCTTCACCAAGCTCGGAGCGTGCACGACGATGGCCTCCAGAGCCTCGTCGTCCCCGACGAGCGTGACGAGCTGACCTTCGTGAAAGGACCGCATCCCGTCGAGGCTACCGACTATCGCTTCGCGCGCGCCGTGTAGCGGTGGCCGGCCTTCACGGTCACGGTCTTGTGCTTGACGAAGTCGCGCACCTTGACCTTGCCGCGCGCGACCCTCGTCACTGTCGACGTGCAGCGATCCTCGACCAGCCACTTGGTGCCGACGACCGTCGCGGCGCTGCGCTTGCCCTTCGTCTGGAAGCGCCCCTTGCCGTCGCCCCACAGCCGGCGCTTCTTGACCTTCTTCTTCGCGACGCTCGCCTTGCCCTTCGCCTTGCAGCCCGTGAGCTTCTCGGTCAGCGTCAGCGTGGCGACCGGCTTGGAGCCCTTCGTCTGTGTGAGCTTGAACAGTCCGTCGTAGAAGTTCGCCGACGACGTCTTGCCCTTGCCCTGGGCGGCGCTGATCGCGATCCGACCGTGGCGCGTGTCGATCGAGCTGCCGACCGGGATGTGCGCCTCCGCGGTCAGCTTGACGAAGTGCTTGCTCCCCCGCCGCTTGATCTTCACCGTGCCGGACACCGGCTTGACGTTGACGGTCTTGCCGGCGACCGGCGGCGGCAGCGGCGGCAACGGCGGCAACGGCGGCGCCGGGTTCAGCAGCACGCTGAACGTATCGGCCGCGGCGCTGGTGTACGACGACGCGGCCACGTCGGGCCGCGAGTCGCCGTCGAAGTCGGCCGCCGCGACGTCGTTGACCGTGCCGGCGAGCGGGATCGGCTGGTCGCGCGTGAAGCCGCCGCCGGCGTTGCGGCGGAGGATCTCGACGGCACCGGCGTTCGAGGCCACCGCGAGGTCGGGCCGGCCGTCGCGGTCGAAGTCGGCGGCGTCGATGCCGACCGGTGAGGCGCTGACCGCGATCGGCGCCTCCGCGGTGAAGCCGTTGTTGGCCGCGCTGCGCAGGAAGGTGGAGACGGTCCCCGGGGTGGCGTTCGTGACGGCGAAATCGGCGCGACCGTTGCCGTCGAAGTCAGCGGCGACGATGCCGATGGGATCGTCGCCGACCGGGACCGCGGTCTCGGAGCTGAACGTGCCGCCGGCGACCCGCAGCAGGATCGTCACGGTGTCGCCGCCGCGATTGGCGATCGCCAGGTCGGCCAGCCCGTCGCCGTTGTAGTCGCCGACGGCGATCCCGACCGGCGTGGCCCCGGTCGGGAAGGACTGCCCCTGTACGAAGCCGGTGTTCTGGGCGTTGCGCAGCAGGAGCACGACCTGGCTGTTGGCAGTCGTCGCCGCGAGGTCGAGCCGTCCGTCGCTGTTGAAGTCGCCCGCCGCGACGGCGTGGACGTTCGAGCTGAGCTGGATCGCCTGGCCGCCCTCGAGTGCGAAGCCGCCGCCCGGCTGGCGCAGCAGCACCGACACGTTGCCCGCGACGAAGGCCGACACCGCGAGGTCCGCCAGCCCGTCGCCGTTGAAATCGCCGACCGCCGCGCCGCTCGGCCCGGAGCCGACCGCGACCGGCGAGCCCGCTTCCTGCGCAAAGCCGCCGGCGGCCTGGCGCAGAAACACCGACACGTTCGAGCTCGTGCCGTTGATCGTCGCCACGTCGGGGCGCCCGTCGCCGTTGAAATCGCCCGCGTTGAGCGACAGCGGGTCGTCTCCCACCGTGTACGGCGAGCCCTCGGTCACGAACGCCGCCCAGGCGCTCGCCGCCCCCACCAGCATCAATACCGCGGCAAGCGCGGCTGCGGTCATCCTTGCCCTCACCAGACGCATCATCCCGATTCCGGCGCGAGATGCCATCCGCCAATCGTCCAGGAACGTGATCGTCGAGTCGGAGTCCGGACCGAGCAGGCGCGCGGAGACGATGGACGCCGGCCCGGGCTCAACACTCCGATTCGCATCCATCTCGGTAGCCCGCGCTCTGGTAGGCCGGTGCGCCCCGGGAACGGGACTCGATCCGGCCTGAAGAGCGGCACTCCTGCCTGTGCCTGAGGCTGTCGGGTAGATCCGGCGAGTGGTCGCGATCGACCGGCGCCGCGGTGAATGTGCGGCGGCGCGGGCGGCGGCGGGACCGCCGCCGCGGTCAGGATGGAGTTCCCCCGCTACCGGGGCAGATCACCCTGTCCACCGAAACGGGGGAACTCCAGGGGCGGTTCACCGCACGACTGGTACACGCGGCCTGACAACCAGCGCGAAACACAACCGCAGCGCCCTCGCGCAAAAGCGAGTGTCCCCGCTCCCCCGGCCCCAGACACCAGAGGCGGACGACCAGTCGTCGTCCCGGACGACCACGCCGAGCTCTCGCATGCCTCAAGGGAGCAGCGCGGCCCCCGCTGTGCCGGTGCTCGCCGCGCTGCAGCTGATCGTCGAAAGGTGGCGTACCGCGCGCTGCGTCGGGTGCCTCGACGCCTTGCTGTGGGCTGACTACATGTTGCCCGAGCGCTCGGAGTGTTGGCGACGGAACCAGAGTTCGAGCCCACCGACTACCGGGACGGCGACCACAGCGCCGATCAGGGCGCTGGCGGCTCCCGCCCCGAGCACGAGCGCGATGGCCCCGGCAGTCAAGTACACGCTCAGCCAGATCCAGCGCACATGCGGCAGCTGCCAGTTGCGCCAAGACGCCAACATCTCGACGACCGTATCGGGCTTCGCCACTCCGTTTCAACGCTCAGTCGCCTCTAGTCGCGCGTCGTCCAAGCCATCGCTGACCGCTGCTCCTTTCGCCAGGCGGGAGCAACGACCCCAGGCGAAAGCGAAAGCGCCCGGGTCGAGCCGGGGCAAGGCGTGGCGTCTCTACGCTGGCAATCGTGGCTCCCCCGCCGAAGGATCTGGTGTTAGTCCGTCTGGCGTTGGTGACGTTCACGCCCAAGCCGACCGGCGGGCGCGAGTGGGTGATGCGGTTCGGCGACATCGAGGTCAGCCCCGTCTCGGCCTACGAGTCCGAGAAGAACCTCAGACTCCTCGTAGGCGGGGCGACCGTGCTCGACTACCGCCCGAAGGTGACCGCCGGCGGCGAGGTCGTCGTGCCGTCGAGCCAGCGCGAGGCGGCCGAGCGGGCCATCGAGCGTGCCGCGAACCTCATCGCGGTCGCGCAGGGGTGCCGCCGTCACATTGCGTCCCCGTGGCCGCCCGTGGTCTTCGTCGCTACGGGACAAGATGGCCGGCGACTACCGGAGGGCTAAGCGCTTGCCAGATCTACTTGACTCCATCAGCACGGAGGTGCCGAGACGGCTGGACGAGCTGCGACCGCTGGTTCGCGAACACGAACGGCTTCAACATGCCGAAGCGGCACTCGCCGACGGGTCGCCGACGAGCGGCAAACGCGCCGGCCGAGCCGCAGCGCGCGACGGCTCTCAAGCGCGTCAGAGCGATGGCAGGCGGGGCGGTGCCCGGCGGACGCGTTCGGCCGGCGCTCGAGCTCGTCGGCCGAGCGTGAAGTCAACCGCGAGAAGGTTCTGGCGCTCGTTCGGGCCCGACCGGGCATCACGAAGGCCGAGCTCAAGAACGCGACAGGGCTCTCGAGCGCTGGCGTCGCCCAGAATCTGACGAGGAGCGCAGCGCGGGAGGCGGCGGGGAGGCGGTCGAGCGCCAGCTCGGAGCGGGCGCGCAGCAGCGGCCGGCCGGTGTCCGCTCCGGCCGCCCGGCGCTGCTCAAACGCGGCCCGGCCGGCGAATGCGCGACCGGGGCGAGGTGCGCGAGCAAGCGTTGCCGGGCGGCGCGACCGGCTACCGGATCGCTGAAGACCGAACCGCGCCGAGCACGAGCGGCCGCGAAGGCAAGAACGGCCAGTGAGCTAGCCGCCTGCCCCGCCGCGCGCCGCCCGGAACCAGTCAGGTGCGCGAAGTCGGGCGTCGCAACGCGCTGGCGAACCCATGATGTCGGCCCTGCACCCAGGGTGTGCCTTACTGACGTCAGATAGTCAGGTTCGGCGACGCAGTCGTTGGGGACGACGCCCGACCGAAACGTCGTGGTGGCGGCTGGACAGCCCGGGGCGGTCAGGCCGCGGCGATCTCGGCGAGATCCCGCCGACCATCGACCGGCAGCGCGCTTGGGCGCACAGGCTTCTATCCGGACCGGGATGACGCCCATTGCAGGCGAGGTGGCTCACCCAGCGCGCTGCGGGTGTGTTGCGTGCTTGCGACGGCATTGTGCGCACCCGGTCGCGGGTGAGCGACCAGGGCGATCACTTGGTGTCCCATTCGACGACGCCGGCCGACGCCTGGACGAGCGAGTCGGTGGTCAGGTAGTCGATCGCGACGGGATCCTCGCGGACATAAGCGTCAAGGAAGGCGCGGATGCCCGACCCGAGCCACGCCTGCATGTCATCGCAGATCGATTGATCGCCGGTGACTGCCAGACAGGCACTGGTGTCGCCCTCGAACACCGTGTGCTTTGCCCCCTCGTGCTCGATCCAGAGCAGGTACTTGTCACTGGGCTGCATGTATTCGTACGGGTCGCGGCGCTCGTGCGGGGCGTCGCCGTCGTTGGCTCCGGTGCACATCAGCACGGGACGCTCAACCGTGTCCCACGAGTCGGGCTGGAAGCCGTCGTCGCCGGCGCCCTCGGGCGACAAGGCCACGAACGCCTTCGGCCCGCGGTGCTCGGCGAAGGCCAGGCCGAGTCCCGGCATGTACTCGCGCCCCGCGCCGGCGATCATCATCGCCGACCCCGATCCCGAGGAGTGCCCCAGATACGCCAAGGCGGATGGATCGATGAGGTCTGACCACGGCGCGTCGGCAGTACGCTCGACGAGTGCGCCGACGACGCGTGTGAAGTCCAGCGGCCTGTCGTAGTTCAAGTGCTTGAACTCTCGGCATTGGGGCAGCGTCCCGCCCAGGTTCATGGTCAGTACGATTCGCTCGAGATCAGTCCGCGGCGTGTGGGCGATCGCGACCGACAGGTAGCCGTGCCGGCTCAGCATCGCGGCCCACTCATCCAGCGCGCCCCGCGGGTTGACGTGGCCGAAGGCGCCACCGTGCGACAAGACCGCGACGGGCATCGGCCGCGGAGCCGACGGCGACCAGCGGAGCGCCACGGGAATCGGCCGATCCGGCTGACCGACACGGGCGGCGTCGACCAGCTCCAGCTCCCGGTACTCGAGGTCAGCGAGCTCCATTGACGGATACAACAGGCCGGTCGGCGCCATTCGAGCCGATCGTACCGGCAGCCAGCGACTGCAATGGTGTCAGTGAGCCACAACGTGCCCGGCTCCACCAGGTCGTCTCGTCGGACCGCTCAACGCGACCCGGACCGCCCGCGACGCCGGCGGCGCTCCGCGACCGGGTCGCCCTCGGTCTCGGCGGCGAGGCGGGCGGCCCCGAAGAGCATCATCTCGAGCGCGAAATCGTTGGTGTCGCCGGTGTGTGGGTGCGCTGGATGCGCCCGTTTGTGGCCAGCGCATTCGCCCTCCGCGCTGATCAGCGAGTCGCACGAAGTGCCGAGGCCACGCCCGATCCGGTGCCGGAATCGGAAGACAGCGGGAGTGAGGCCGGCGCGCCGGCCCCTGTCTGCCTCAGCGGCGCAGCGGGCGAAGATCGTCGGCTCGGCGTGCGTGGTTTGTAAGCAGACGAAGGGCATCACGCCGGCGCACCTGGCGCCGCGGTCGATGGGCGGTTGCGACGAGCCTGACTGCGTGGTCCCGCTGTGCTGGATGCACCATCGGTTGTATGACACGGGCGCGTTGGAGTTGCTGCCCTGCCTCGAGCCGGACTGGCGGGACGAGGTCGCGCACGCGGTGCTGCACCTCGGGCTGATCGGGGCGGTGCGGCGGCTGGCGCCGGAGAGGCGCTGAGCAGTTGGCGGAGGTCTCACCCTGGTGGGTGGGCCTTTCGTCGTTAACGAGCGCACTCGCTGCCAGGCGGGAGTGGAAGCGTCGACAGTGCGGTCTTGGGCGGTGACCTGTGGCGGCGGCCAGGCGACCGTGATGTGTAGGGCATACCGAGTCGCTTCCGGGAGAGCCGCGCGTCCTCGTCTTCGGCGACTTGGTGGCGGCACTCGGGCGCTACACAGGTAGCGCGCGGGCGTCGGCCCGGTCTCATGGGCTCGATCCTAGGCGTAGCGCAGCGCGTCGCCGGGCCGGTGGCGAGTGGCGCGTCGGATTGGTAGGAGCGTGATGAGGAGGGCGAGCAGGATCGTGCCGGCGAGGGCGGGCGCGAGGTACCAGAGCGGGAAGGAGAGCGGGATCACGACGTTGGCGACCGTCCTGACCAACCGGACGAGGACGCGGTCAAGGAGATAGCCGAGCGGGATCGCGATCAGCCAGCCCGTGAGGGCGAGGGCGAGGGTCTCGGTGGCGAAGATGCGGCGGATGTCGCGGGCGCGGGCGCCGATCGAGCGCAGGATGCCGATCTCGCGGGTGCGTTCGAGCACGCTCGTCGTCAGTGCGTTGGCGAGGCCGGCCATGCTGATCGCGACGACCAGGAACCCGAGCACGGCGATCGTCGTCGTTAGCGCCCGGGACTTGGCGATCTCGTTCGCGAGCTCGACGTACTTGACCTCGCTGCTGACGTCGTAGCCGTGCGTCGTCAGCGTGTCTTCGATCCGCGTGGTGGTCCGGTCGATCAGTGTGTGATCGCTTGAGGTCGTGCGCACCCAGTAGTCGTTGGCGTCTGCGGCGATGCCGGGCAGGAGCGCGTGCATCGTCGTCAGCGGCACGAAGAGTGCGGTGCCGCTCTCCTGCTGGTTCGCTGAGATGCCGATGACGCTCAGGTCGACCCGGCCCGAGGCGGTCTGGACAGCGACCTGGTCGCCGAGCCGGGTGTCGGTGGTGCGGGCGATGTCTCGTTCGACGACGGCGACGCGCGCTCGCGTCTTCTCCTCGGTGGGCGTGTACCAGCGGCCGGCGCTGATCCGGTGGTGGAACATCGTCGCCTCACGGACGGCCCAGACGATGGCGTCCTTGCCGGCGAGCTTGACGTCGGTGACGAACGTGGGCTCGATCGTCGCCACGCCGGGGGTCTCGCGGATCAGGCGCGCCGCGTGCGTGTCGAGCGGTCGGCGTCCTTCCGAGGAGATCCTCACGTCCTCGCCGTGGTCGCCCCAGGAGGTTCGGCTGGTGTCGCTGATGCCGGCAGCGAGACCGAGCACGGCGAGCAGGGTGCCGACCGCGAGTGCGATCACGAGCGCGGTCGAGAGGCTGCGCCGCCTGCGCCGGCCGACGTTTCGCAGCCCGATCTGCGCCGTCCGCGGCAGGAAGCGGACTCGCCGTAGGAGGCGGTCGCCCGCGTCCTGGTCGCCGACGGCGGAGCCACTCGCCTGCAACGCCTCGCGCAGGGGGAGGCGCACGGCACGCCGGATCGCGGGCAGCGCCGCCAGCGCGGGCGCGAGCAACCCAGCCAGCGCACTGACGAGCAGGACGCGCGCGTCGACGCCGAGGCCGGTGTGAACCGCGAACGTCGACCCGAAGGCGCCAGTCAGCGCGTTCGCGAGCGCGATCCCGAGGACGATCCCGAGAACGGTTGCGATCGCGCCGAGCAGGAGCGCCGTCTTCAGATAGACGGCTGCGATCTGCCGCCGCCGCCCGCCGAGCGCTCGCATGATCGCGATCTCGGACGTCTGCTCCGCGACGAGCGTGCTGATCGTGTTCGAGATCAGAACGAGCGCCGACAGCAGCGCAAGCACCGCGATCACGTCGAAGAACTTCGCGAACTGGTCGAACGCCGCCTTGCCCGGCCAGTCACCCGGCGCCCGGACCGCCGGGAGCTCGCTGAAGCCGGCGAAGCCGGAGACAGCGGCAAGCCGGCGGCGAACAGCCGCAACCGATGCGCGGACCGCGGCGGGCTGCGTGTCGGCGAGCCGGAACGCCAGTGCGTCGAAGCCGTGAACGCCGCTCAACGATGCCACCGTCTCCGTCGTCGCGTAGAGCACGATCACGTCGTCACCGGTCACGGACTGGCCGCCGTCGAGGTTGCGCCCCTCGCCGCTCACCCGCAGCCGGCGAACCCTCCCGTCGGCGCCGATGATCCGCACACTGGCACCGGCGGGGACGCGCAGCAGCCCCTGGTTCGCGTTCTGCACGGCCGTCAACACCTCGCCGGCTCGCGGGGCCGTGCCCGATGCGACGTGCACGACGTCGACGCGCTGCCCGTGAAAATCCGGCACGCCACGGACCTCCACGAAGGCACGGCGATAGCCCACATACACCCTTCCGCCGAAGACCGAACGTGGCTCGACCGCGCGTACGTTCGGCAGTCCCGCGAACGCCGCCAGCTGAGCCCCGTCGAGACGCAGGGGACGCGTGTAGACCGTCAAGTCGGGCAACCGGTCAGACATCACCGCCGCGTGCATGGCTCGGTTCATCAGAGCCGGCAACGCGAACAAGCCGACGCTCGCGACCGCGAGGGCCAGCGTCACGACCGAGAGGAGCGTGCGCGACCTGCGCCGGCTCAGGTCGGTGATCGATTTGCGCGAGAGCGCCGAGACCATCTCACGTTCCTCACGCGGCGACGATGACACCGTCGCGGATCGAGACGATCCGATGCGCACGCCCGGCCAGCTCGAGATCGTGCGTGACGTAAACGACCGTCTTGCCCTCCTCATTCAGCCGCTCGAACAGCTCGAACATCTCGGCCGCCTTGACCGTGTCGAGGTTGCCCGTCGGCTCGTCGCCGACGATCAGCTTCGGATCGGCTGCCAGCGCACGCGCGATCGCGACGCGCTGCTGCTCGCCGCCCGACAGCTCCGCCGGCAGGTGGTCGAGCTTGTCGCCGAGCCCCACCCGGCTAAGGGTGTGGCGGGCACGCTCGAACCGCTCCCGCTTCGAGCCGCGGCGCGCGAAGTCCAGCGGCAGCACCGCGTTCTCGAGCGCCGACAGAGTCGGCAACAGCTGGAAGAACTGGAACACGATCCCCACGTGCTCGCCACGCCAGACGGCCAGCTCCTCCTCGCTCATCCTGTCGAGCCGCCGGCCGTCGACCGTGACTCTTCCCGCCGTCGGCCGATCGATACCCGCGATCAAGTTCAGGATCGTCGTCTTCCCGCTCCCCGATCGCCCCACGATCGCCACCAGCTCAGCGGCCGAGATCACCAAGTCGATCCCGCGCACCGCCGGGTAGTCGAGCCGCCCCATCCGGTAGGTCTTCTCCACCTCGGCCAACTCGATCAACGGCTCAGCACCTCCGCGCTGCGACTACTCCGCCACCACAGTACCCCCACCGCGCCCGCCTTCCGTCGCTCCGAGTTCGCCGCCGTATCTCGCTCGCGACGACGTAGAACGCTCCCCTAGATGGATCAAAGTCCCGTCCGCACTACCGGGTGCGCTCGCCACCTCTCGACCGGAAAGGCCGCACCGAAGACGGTGACGCAACACTCTGCGAAACCGAACCGCTCGATCTCGCCCTCCACGAGGGTCACGCCACCGCCGTCATGCCGGCGCGCTATCGCCTCGAGGCAGATCCGGTCGTCGCTGCCGACGACCGGGGGCCAACGAGGTCGCGACGGCGCTCGAAGCCGGCTTTCGCAGGTGGCCGCAACCGCGGTGTGCCTTACGTACGGCAGATAGTTAGGTGCCGCTACACAGCCGAGGCGGGGCCAGTGGCACCAGCGCACCTCTCGGCTGCGGCATGCTGCATGCATGGCGACGATCCGGCTCGATGAGGATGATGTTCCGACCATCCTGGCGGCGTTCGACCTCGGGTCGTGGGGACGGCTCTCTGACGGACCTGTCGCCAGCGGGCGGCTCGGCTCCGTCTGGCGGCTGGATACCGAGCGCGGCAGTTGGGCGATCAAGCAGGTCGGCGATATCCCCGACGGGGACCTCGCCGAGCTGCTCGAGGGTGCGGCCTTTCAGGAGGCAGCGCTCGTCGCCGGTGTTCCGACGCCTCCGGTGCGACGTACGCGGGCGGGCGAGCACATCGCTGACTGCGGCGGCGTGCGAGTCAGGCTCCACGCCTGGGTGGATCTGTACGACCCGGATGTGAGCCTCGATCCGCTGGAAGTTGGGCGGTTGGTTGCCGGCCTCCACCGCGTCGACTTCGCAGGCGCGGTCGGCCTCGATCCCTGGTACACGGAACCGGTCGGGCGTACGCGATGGCGCGAGCTCGTGCGTGTGCTCCGTGCGCGTCACGCCCCGTTCGCCAACGAGCTCGATGCGCTGGTCCCGGAGCTGGTCGCGATGGAGGCCTACCTCGGCGGTCCGCCGCGCGACCTACGAACCTGTCACCGCGACCTCTGGGCCGATAATGTCCGACGCGCGCGAGACGGCGGGCTCTGTGTCTTGGACTTCGACGATGCCGGTTTGGCCGACCCGTCCCAGGAGCTCGCCGTGGTCCTCGTCGAGTACTGCACGGCGGATCCGCGGCGGGCGGGTCTCATCCGCGGCGCGTATTGGGAGGCGGGCGGACCCGGGCGCGTCGAGGACCGGACCGACTTCGCGATGGCGATCGCACAGCTCTCGCACATCGTCGTCAAGGGCTGCCGACGCTGGCTGACGGTCACGACCGATGCCGAGCGGAGCGACAACGAAGGCTGGGTCCGCGAGTTCATCGACCGACCGTTGACCCGAACCGTGATCGAGGCGCTCCTGGCCGATTGACCCGAGGGTTGCCAGCCGCCGACATTCTTGACGCGAAGCCTCGCCCGACTGCGGACGTCTCGGTAGCCGAACCTCATACGCTCGCAGCGACGGCTTGCGAGCGACTCGGCCAGCGTACGCCAGACGCTCGCGATGCCGGCAAGCATGCCCCCTATCGATGGCATCGCCATGACCTGGGGTCAACAGCTCGTAACAACGCTCGGAGCCGGTTTCGCGGGCGGGCGCAAGTGCGGTGTGCCGTATATGCGTCAGATGGTCAGGCTGCGCCAGGGTGAGTTTCGCGCGCGGTCCAACTGGGCGCTCTCGGCGAGAGCTGGGATGGCTCACCGCCCGGTCGGGACCTTCTCCTCAGCGTCGGACGTCACCGACGAAGGAATCGAAACAGCAAAGGAGTCGGCGGGAGTTGACTTCGCGAACGGCCGGGAGGAGGGTTGGCATGTCGGGCGCCCTGACTCGCGAGGAGGTAGCGATGGTGCGCGTGACCGGTCGTCTTGTCGTCTCGCTCGTGCTTGCCGCGGGTTTGTTCTCGTCGATGGCGACCGGGCACAGTGGGGAGCGCCGCCAGCCAACGATGAGGCCGCCAACGCCACGGTGATCTCGTCGCTGCCGTTCAGCGCCACCGCCGATACAAGCGAGGCCACGATCGGACCTGAGGACGTCACCGGCTCGGCTGCCTGCGGTTTCTCGACGCCGTTCCAAAGAGCGTCTTCTACCAATACACCCCGTCGACTGATCAGGTCGTCCGGGTTGATGTATCGCAATCCAGCTACTCAGCGGCCGTCGGAGTCCTCGCCGGCGGTGCGTGCGTTACGACGTTCCCGTTCTCGGGCACCTTCTCCGCTCACGCCGGGCAGCCGTACTCGATCGCTGTCGTGGATTTCGGTGAGGGCACTGGCGGGACGCTGCGGCTCGCCGTCTCCGTGCTGGAGCCTCCCGGTGAGCCGACGATCGCGTTGCCAAGTCACGCCACACTCGCGACGTGATCGTCGTCACCTTCGCCGACGAGCGCGGCCCAGGCGGTCTCATTCAAGCCAGGAAAAGCGGCCGCGACCGCGACGCTCGACCAGTTCGCGGACCCGTTCGGTGAGTTCCGCGCCCAGGACGAACCACAGAAGATCCGACTCGGCAAGAAGTAACCGACCAGCGGGTCGCGGCAGCCGCTGTGCCGGCGGAAGACCGCGCCCCTGCCGCACCCCAGCTCCCTGCCTGCACGCAATACGCAGGTCGACCCCCCGGCGCTGCTCTGTTTCGTGCAGCGCGCTCTGGCCGAAGCGGTCGTCGGGCGACGTGATGGAGCCGAGGGGGATCGAACCCCTGACCTCCGCATTGCGAACGCGGCGCTCTCCCATCTGAGCTACGGCCCCAAGGCGATGTGCACGGTCCACGCTACCTGACCTCGGCAGTGAAGAAAAAGGTCAGCCCGGCGGGCGAAGCAGCGAATTGTTGAATCAGAGCCCGGATCGACCACGGCGGCGACGACGATCAACGCCGACCCGGGCTCGGCATTCCGATTCGCGCCGATCTCGGTAGCCCGTACCGACGCACACCGATGCTATCCCGCCCTCCAAACCAGCACCCACAGAGCGTGCGGCCGGACAGCAGGGCGTGTGGGAGACGGGCCGGCACGACCGACGCCGGAGAACGAACCTAGGAAGACCCGACCGGATCGCGCGGATCGGACCGGTGCCAGATCGTCTGCTGCGGGAACGGGATCTCGATCCCCTCCTCGTCAAACGCGACCTTGAGCCGCTCGCGCAGCGTGCGCGACACGCGGTACTGCTCCGACGGCGTGGTCTTGACCACGAGCCGGATCGCGATCCCGTGGGCGCCGAGCGCCTCCACGCCCCACACCTCGGGCTCCTCGAGCACGTGCTTGTCCTCGTCCCAGACCAAGTGCGCGACCTCGGCGATGACCTCCTTCGCACGCCCCAGGTCGGTGGCATAGGCGACCTCGATGTCGAGCAGGGCTCGCGACCAGTGCTGGCTCATGTTCCCGACGCGGCGGATCTCGCCGTTGGGGACGTGCCAGACCGTGCCGTCGACCGAACGCAGTCGCGTGGTGCGCAGCGACACGGCCTCGACCACGCCGGACGTCGTCCCGTCGAGGTTGACGATGTCGCCGATCCCGAACTGGTCCTCGACGAGGATAAAAATGCCGGACAGGAAGTCGCGCACCAATGACTGCGAGCCGAAGCCGAGCGCGACGCCGAGGATGCCGGCGCCGGCGATCAGCGGCCCGAGCTCGACCCCGAGCTCGCCCAGGATCATGATCGACGCGACGAGCAGGATCGTCGCGCTGATCATGGAACGCAGGACGCTCGACAGCGCCTCGATCCGCTGCTCGGCGCGCACGCTGATCTGCCCTGTCTCGAGCAGGGCCTCGGGCGTCGCGCGGCGGACGTTGCCGAGCCGCTCCTGCAGGCCTCCCGCCTGCAATCCCCGCAACGTGCGCTTCACGGCGCGCCGCGCGAGGCGGTTGACGATCACGGCGATGACGGCGATGAGCAGGATCGAGAGCGGCTTCCCGATCAGGAAATCCGCTGCTTCTGCGGTGGTCTTGTCTCCCGTCAGGTCGAGCGCCTGGCGGCAGAAGTACCCGGGGTCATTGCCACAGGTGGCACGTAGTTGGTCGGCGGAGACGGCTGCGAGTTCAAGAGAAAACATCTCCCTTGACCGTAACGCGACCGCGTGTCGGAAGGTCCGCCACCACCCGCGTTCCACCTCCAAGTGGACTTTCGACGAGCAGCTTGCCGCCGAGCGCGACGACGCGGTCCGAGAGGCCCACGAGCCCGCTTCCGGCGGCCGGATCGGCGCCCCCGACGCCGTCGTCGAGGATGCCGACGACGACGTGGCCGTCGATCTGCTCGAGAGTCACCTCCACGGCGCTCGCGGACGCGTACTTGGCGACGTTGGTGAGCGCTTCCATGACGACGAAGTAGGCGACCGACTCGACGGCCGGCGGCAGCCGCTCCGCCAGGCCGTGCGAGACCGTGACGGGCAGCGGCGCGCGCGCCGCGAGCGCCTCCAGGGCGGGATCCAACCCCCGCTCGGTGAGTACCGCGGGATGGATGCCGCGGGCCAGCTCGCGCAGCTCCGACAGGCCCGCCGTCAGCTCGACCATCGCGCTGTCGAGCAGCGTCGCGGTCCGCGAGCCCGGCTCGCTGTGCTTGCGCGCGAGGTTCAGCGTCACCGACAGGGAGACGAGGCGCTGCTGCGCGCCGTCGTGCAGGTCGCGCTCGATCCGGCGGCGCGCGGCGTCGCCCGCCGCGACGAGCCGTGCGCTCGCGGCGCGCAGGTCGTCGTAGCGGGAGCGCACCTCGGCGGCCAGTCGCTCGTTCTGGAGCGCGAGCACCGCCGCGGCGCCCGCCGTGCGCAGCAGCTCGCGGTCGTCGAGCAGCGCCCGGTCGTGGACGATCGCGGCGACCGGCGCGGCGTCGCGCTCGATCACGGTCACCGCGCGGCCGTCGTCCTCGTCGGGCAGCGCGACCGTGTGGCCGCGCGCATCGACGTACCGCCCCGGGTCGGGGAGCCAGTACGCCAGCGCGAGCGTGGAGTCGCCCAGCGCCTCGGCGAGCGCGTCGCGGGCACTCACTCCGCCGAGCCGCTCGAACAGCGCGCTCACGGCACCGGCGCGCGACAGGCTGGACCGCATCAGGCCGACCAGGAACGCGAACGGCACCGCCGTGACGAGCACGATCAGCACCGAGTCGACGAACTTGGAGACGCCGTCGGCGCCGAACGCGTCCGGGATCACGGTGGCGATGCCGAGGATGGCGACCGCCGCGCCGGTCCAGACCACCGGCGCGAGCGCGCGCCGCTGCACCTTGCCGAACCCTCGCCAGCGCCGGATCAGCATGACCGCGAGGCAGCCGAGCAGCACGACGCTGGTGACGAGCGAGACGCCGTCGACGACCGTCACCGCGGTGTCGCTGTCCCAGACCAGCAGCAGATTGGCCGGACACTCCGGGCAGTCCTCCGGCTTTGCGGTCACGAGCGTGCTGAGCAGCGGTAGCGCGAGCGCGCCGGTCCAGCCGAGCACGACGACCACGCGGTCGAGGCGCCCCTCGATCCGGCCGCTGGGGAAGACCGCGAGCATGTGCACGAGCGCGCCGACCCAGAGCGAGGAGAGCAGCAGCCCGATCGTGTACGCCCACGCGGCGTCCGAGCTCGTCAGCGCGCCGAGGAACCAGGTGAAGCCGACAAGCGCCATCAGCGGGCCGGTGCGGTTCTCGGGGCGCCGCCACCACGCGTAGATACCGGCGCCGGAGAAGCTCCAGCCGAGCGTCAGCGCCAGGACGATCCACGCCGTGGAGTCCCGTTCGCGATCACTCGCGGTGACCAGCGCGAGCGCAGCCAGTCCGAGCGCGAGGCCCGCGATGGCGAGCCCGATCAGCGCCCTGCGGAGGCCGCTCATGCGATGACGCTACAGGTCGAGCAGCTCGATGGCGACGGGCGTCGGGTGGTTCCCGTTGATGGGGACGATGTCCTGCGGGCAGGCCGAGACGACGACCAGGCAGTCGATCTCCGCGCGCAAGGTGACCGAGTCGCCGGCCTGCGTCGGCGCCGGCTCCCAGCCGAGCTCGCCGTCCTGGAGGACCGGGATGTTCATGAACAGGTTGATCGGCTGCGGGACCTCGACGTCCGGGTGCCCGAGCTCGGCCATCGCCCGCTGCAGGTTCTCCTGGCAGGAAGCGTGCCAGCCTTCGACCCCGAGGCCGGTGTAGCGCTCGGGGTCACAGGCCGCGCACAACATGTCGTGGATGGCGGGCGTCCGGTCCTCCTCCAATCGGAGGATCGGACGCCGGTGGTTGGTGACGAAGTGCTCACCGACACGCGGGAACAGGCGGCTGACGTACGCCCGCGTGTGCTCGGCCGAGTGGTACTCGGAGATGTCGTCCGCGCGGAACGCGAACGTGTCGGCGACCTGGCCGCCGTCGACGTCGATCACGCGGAACCGCTGCCCGGCCGCGACGCGGACGCCGCGGCCTTCGCGGGCGGGCACGTGCACGATCGTCATGTGCGCGCGAACCGCTCCTCTGGCGCGGTCGGCGTCGACGCCCGCACGCGGTTGCGGGCGAGCACGTAGTACAGGCCGCCGGCCACGACGATGCCGGCCGCCCACGAGAAGTCCGTGTTGCCGAGGCCCTTCGCCACCGGGCCCTGGAGCGCCGAGACGAGCCCGAACTGCCACGACCAGGCGGCCACCAGGCCGATGACGAGCGCCACGACCGCCGGCCAGTTGACGTCTCCGTAGGGCGACGTCTTGGGCGGCTCGTACAGCGCCGGCACGTCGACCCTGCCGCGCCGCAGCACGAAGAACTCGACGAGCGTGATACCGGCCCACGGGCTGATCCACACGATGATCGACGCGATCCAGTTGTCGAACGAGTGCGCGAAGCTGTCGGACTGGATGAAGGCGATCAGGACGGCGGAGCCGACGACCCCGGCCACTGCCGTGACCTTCCAGCGCGCCGCCTTGAGCCCGATCGAGAGCGCGGCCAGCGAGCACGAGTAGAGGTTGAGGATGTTCGTGGCGACCGGCCCGTGCATGATCAGCAGGAGGACCGGGATCGTCATCACGCCGAACACCGAGGCCACGAGCTGCGACGGATCGCTCTCGGAGCCCGAGGAGGCGATCGTCGCCCCCAGCGTGGCCAGCCAGACCGTTGGCAGGAACATGCCGAGCGAGCAGCCCCAGAACACCTGTCGATCCGTGTACTTGCGGGCCACGAAGCGCGTGTAGTCCGACGAGTAGGTGAACCACGAGATGCCCCACCCGATGCCGATCGCCGTGAGCAGCTGCGAGATCGAAGTGAGCTTGTCGGCGCCGCTCACCGTCGAGTGGCTCCACGTGATGTCGGACTTCGTCACGGCCAGCACGGTCATCACGGCCATGATCAGCGCGGCGATCGGCACCGTGTACTTCTCGAACGTGCGGATCAGGTAGAAGCCGTAGATCGCGATCACGACCTGAACGGCCATCAGGAGGAACCCGATGACGTACTTCAGGCCGGTCCCGCCGGAGATGCCGATCTCGTCGAGCACGCCGAGCGTCAGGTCGAGCACGACCCAGGTGTTGACGCCGACCCAGCCCATCGTGAGCAGGAGCTGCGCGACCCCGGGGATGTAGGCGCCACGGCGCCCGAACGCGCTGCGCGACAGGACCATCTGGTTGACGCCCGTGCGGTGGCCCATCACGCAGAACAGCCCGAACAGCGCGCAGCCGGCGAGGTTGCCGAGCGTGACGACGATGATCGTCTCGACCAGACTCAGCCCGAGGATGATGCCGAGCGCGCCGAGCACCCAGTTGATCGGCGCGATGTTGGCGCCGGCCCAGATCCAGAACTGCTGGATCGGTGTCGAGTCGCGATCCGCGTCGGGGATCGGCTCGATGCCGTGAGGATCGATCTGTACCGCCTCGGAGAGTTCCTGGCGTTCGTGCTCGGCTAACGACATCCGATCCTCCTCACAGGTCGGGATAGATCGCGGCGTCCACCTCAACGGGACGCAACGGCCTGGTCACCGCGTCCGGGTCCTCGCGCACGCGTGCTGCCACCTCGGCGCACGTCGCGAACGCCACGTCCCCGCAATCGAGCGCGTGCTCGATCAGGCGGCGCAGCGTCTCCACCCGTCCCGGGCGCCCGGAGAGGAACGGGTGGTTGGTCAGCATGAACAGGCAGCCGTGGCGACGCATCGCGTCGAGCTCGTTTGTCCACAGGTCGAGCACCTTCGCGGGCGACTCGATGTTGACGCCGATCGGCGGCCGCGGCAGATACGCGTACTGCTCCCAGTCGTCGAGGCTCCAGTGCGGCGGCAGCTCGGCGATCGTGCCCTTCGGCGTCTCGAGGAGGTACGGCTTGTCGTCGTCCATCAGCGTCGAGTCGTACTCGAGGCCGTACTCGGCCACCAGCGACGCTGTGCCCCAGCTCGCCTCCCACAGTGCCGACCGGTGGCCCTTGGGCTTGACGCCGAGGCGGTCGAGCGCGGCCAGCGCGCGCTCGAAGTCCTGGCGCTCACCGTCGGCGCCGAGGTCGACCGGGCTGAGATGGCTGTAGGAGTGATGGCCGACCTCGTGGCCGGCCGCGAGGATCTGCTCGACCGCGTACGGATGGCGGTCGGCCGTCAGGCCGGGGACGAAGAACGTGGCCTTCAGGGAGAAGTCGTCGAGCAGGCCGAGCAGGCGCGGGACGCCGACCTGGGGGCCGTACGCCTGATGCGTCATGACCATCGCGTGGTCGGCATAACGGCGGCCGGCAGCGAGGATCGCCGACTCGGCGTCGACGTCGAACGACAGCACCGCGACCGCAGCACTGTCCCCTCTCCAACTCATCCGGCGACCCTCACTCCGATTGGGAAGCAAACCACGCCGAGCGGCGTTATGCCAGATGTTTAGACCGGGGTCAGATACAGCCGGACGATGACGGGGACGTCGCGGGCAGCGTCCTCCCGGATCCGCGCCAGCGTGGCGGTGACGTCGTCGCCACTCAGGCCCGGCTCCATCTGAACGTCGGCGGCGACGAGCACCTCGCCCGGCCCGAGGTACACGGCCTCGAGGCTCGCGATGCTGCGAATTCCGACCACGGACACGAGCCGTTCGCGCAGCTGGTCCATGTAGCGGGCCGGGATCGCCTGGTTGGCGAGCAGCTGGCGGTTGCGGCTCGTGAGCTTCGACGCCACGTAGATGAGCATGAGCCCGATCACGATCGTGGCGACCGCGTCCGGGATCGCCGAGCCGGTGACGCGGTGCAGGATCGAGGGCGATCAGCGCGAGCGCCGCACCGATCACGTCGACCGAGTCCTCCAGGTAGACCGTGACGACGGTCGGATCCGGGCTCTCGCGCAGCAGCTCGCGGACCGACACTCCGCGCTGCGACGCCTCGCGCCGCAACTGACGCAGCGCGACGATGCGGCTCACGGAGTCGAGCACCAGCGCGATGACGAGCACGATCACGCCCGCCCAGAACGCCTCCAGCGGTAGCGGGTCGAACAGCGATCGGATGCCCTCCCACACCGACAGCGCGCCGCCGATGACGAACATGCCGACCGCGGCGAGCAACGCCCAGTAGTAACGCTCAGGCCCGTAGCCGAACGGGTGCGTCTCGTCGGGCTCGCGCCGCGAGCGCCGCAGCGCGACCACCAGCAGCACCTCGTTGCCGGCGTCGGCGATCGTGTGCAGCGTCTCGGCGAACAGCGCCGGCGAGCCGGTCAGCGCCGCCGCGGCGCCCTTGGCGATCGCGATCGTCGTGTTCGCCGCGAGCGCGGTGAAGACGCTGCCGGCGCTCTGGTCGCGCGCGGTGTCGGGCGGGACGACGCTCAAGGGGAAGTCAGCTGGTGCACGCGGGCGCGTACTTGCGCCCCGGCAGCGCATCGTGCCACTCCGCCCGCGTCAGCGTCCGCCCGGCGACCGCGCACGCGCGCTGCGCCCACGCCGACGGGCGCACGTCCCAGCGATATGCCTGGCCCGTCGTCGTCACGGCGAGCAGGTAGTCGCCGTCGCGCGTGAACAGGGGTATCACCGGCCGGTTCGGTACCGCGGGCAGCGGCGCGCCGAACTGCTCTTGCGTGGCCACGTCGTACAGCTGGATCGTGCCGTCGGCGCTCCCTGTGGCCACCGTGCGGCCGTCCGGGCTCACCGATCCCGACAGCGCCACCCCGGTGTGGCCGGCAAGCTCGCGGCCGACGGGCCGCCACGTCTTCGTCGACCACATCCGCGACCAGCCCTTGACGCTGCCCCCGATCACGTAGCGGCCGTCAGGCGTGAACTGCACCGCCGAGGCATCGCTACCTACGCCCGGGAGATCAGCTCGCCGCCGCAGCGTCGCGACATCGACGACCTCGACGCCGGCCGACATCGCCACCACCATCGTCCGGCCATTCGGGCTCAGCGACACGTCGATGGCCCCCAGCGGTACCCCGTAGCGGCGCGGCGCCCCCACGACGCGGCCTCCCTGCAGCCTCCACAACAACACATCGAAGTTATAGTCGACCACCGCCATCAGCCGCCCGTCGGCGCTGAAGCTCGGCGGGAGCTTGGCGACAGGGAACTCCTGGTCCAGTCGCTCGCCGCGCAGCCGCTGCAGGCGGCGGCCGGTATCGGAGTCGAAGATCCCCAGGAAGCCGTCGTCGCCGCCGACCACGAGCAGTCCGGTATGCGGGATGTAGCCCATCCCCCGCACCGGACTGGCCGGCGCCGCGTCGAAGGTGGAGATCGTACGCAGAGTCCGGACGTCGATCAGGCTCACGGTCCCGTCGTCGTGGCCGGCGGCGAGGACGCGCCCGTCGTCACTCAGCGCGCTGCTGATGAACGGGAAGTCGGAGAACGGCGACACACGGTCGGGCCCGGTCCGGAACGGTCGGTCGAGCCGGCGTGCGCCGCCAAGGTCCCAGATCAGGACCTTGCCGTCGAGGCCACCCGTGTACAGCGACCGGCCGTCGCGGCTGATCGCAAGGCTCGTCGTCTGCCCGGCGTGGCCGTCGAGCGTCTCAGCGACGGAGCCACGCCGGGCGTCCCAGACGATGACCCGGTTGTCCGCGCCGGCCGTGACCGCGGTCCGCCCGTCGGGGCCGAACGTCGCCTGCGCAACAGGGCCGGCATGGCGGCCGGAGACGCCACGGACCCGGCCAGTGCCGAGGTCGAGGAAGCGCACCGCCCCGTCTCTCCCACCCAGGAGCAGCGTCCGGTCGTCAGCACTCAGTGCCCCCGTCGCAGCGCCGGCGGGCCACCGCTCGAGCACCCGCAACGACGTCGCGTCACGGATCTCCGTACGGCCGGGCATCGTGGTGATGACGCGCCTCCCGTCGTGCATCAGCATCGGGGTCACGAGCAGGTCCCGCTGCGTGATCAATCGCGGCATGCCGATCGGGTGCCCGCTCGCCACGGCGAAGCGCTGCGCGCTGATCTCGTTCCCCGGACCGGAGACGCCCGCGAGCAGAGTGCGCCCGTCGGCCGCGAAGCGCATGGCGTAGAAGTAACGAGAGTCGTCCTCCTTGCGCATCACGACCTTGCGCGTCCGTACATCCAGCACCGCAGGCTGGGTGCCACCCACGGCCAGCCGCGTCCCGTCGTCGCTGAATCGCAGCACGTCGGGACTGATCACGCCGGGCACCTTGATACCGATCACGCCGGCGCCGAACCCAGGCATTGTCTCGCGCGCCACGAGGCGCCGCGTCCGGGTGTCGAACAGGCTCAGTGTGCCGTCGATGTCGATCATCGCCAGCGTGCGGTCGTCGGGGCTCAGAGCGATACTCACCAACTGGTCGCCGTCGCCGCTCAGCACGCCAACCGCAGCCGGCGTGCGCAGCAGCGCCGCCAGCAGGTTGCTGCGCGTCTGCGGCGTATCGTCGAGCGCCACGCCCTGGCGGGCGAGCAGCAGCGAGCGGCCGAGGTCGTCCTCGGCGAGCGCCTGGGCGCCGAGGCGCTGGGCGGCCGCGGTGGTCGCCTCTGTGCGGGCGCTGGAGCGCTGGTCGAACGCCACGACGCTGGCGATCACCGCCAGCACGAGCAGTGCGACCACGCCGGCGAGCACGGCACGCAGGCGGCGCTGGGCGCGCCCGCTCGCGCGGCGGCTGTCGTCCAGGAACGCTCTCTCGGTGGCGTCCAGCTCGGGGCCGTGCTCAGCGGCCCAGTCAGCCGCCGAGGCCAGCCGGCCGCCGCGATACAGGGAGGCGGGATCGCGCCCGTCCGCGTTCCACGCGCGCGCGGCGTCGCTGAGGCGCCGGTGCAGGCGGCGCCCCTGCACGTCCTCGTCCAGCCATCCGCGCAGGCGCGGCCACTCGCGCAGCAGCGCCTCGTGCGCGACCTCGACGGCGCCGTCCGACACGGTCAGGAGCCGCTGCTCGGTGAGCTCCGCGACGACAGCGGACAGCTCCGCGTCGAGGTCGGCGAGCGCGAGCCGCCGGCGCACGATCGCGCCGTGCTCGCCCTCGTCGACCAAGCGCAGCATGAGCCGACGCGCCGACGCCTGCTGCGGAGGGTCGAGCGCCACGTATGCGTTCTCGGCGAGCCGCGCGACCGCGCCCTGGACGCCGCCGCTGCGCGCGTACGCGGCGAGCCGCAGACGGCGCTGATCGCGTTCGCGCCACAGCTCGAGGAGGGCCGTCGACAGCAGCGGTAGAGCGCCGGGCTGACCGTCGACGTCGCCGAGCAACGCCTCAGCGAGAGCGGGCTCGACGATCAACCCGACACGCTCGGCGGGCCGCTCGATCGCGCGCCGCAGCTCATCGCGCGACATCGACCCGACGAGCACGTGATTCGCGCCGAGCAGGCGCGACAGCTCGGGGTAGGCGGCGCAGCGCCCGTAGAAATCGGCGCGGATGGCCACCACCACGACGCCGCCGTCGCGGGCGAAGCGAACGAGCGCGGCGACGAACTCCCCGCGCTCAGCCTCGTCCGGGCACGCGGTGAAGAGCTCCTCGAACTGGTCCACCACGAGCACCCGGTGCCCGTGGCGCGCGAGTCGCCGCGTTGCGCGCGAGACCTCGCGCGCCGGATGCTCGCCGGGCCGGATCAGCGCCTGTGTCCAGTTGTGGCTGCCGGGCAGCACGCCGCCTGCCAGCGCCGGCAGCAGCCCGGCGCGGACGGCCGACGACTTGCCGCTGCCTGACGGCCCCACGACGGCGAGCAAGGGAGCGCCGACGAGGCGCGCCACGAGCTCGGCGACGAGCCGCTCGCGCCCGAAGAAGTACTCGGCGTCGTCGGCCTCGAACGGCGCCAGGCCCTTGTACGGGCACACGACCGGCGTCGCGGCGGCGTCGCCGCTGAGCAGCCCCGCGCGCTCACGCGTGGACTGCAGCTCCTCGACGCTCCCGGCCAGCTCGGCCTCGAGCGCGCGGGCCTCCGTGCGCCCGTGCGCCGCGCGGTCGGCCGCCGTGTCGACGCGGCGCGTCGCCTCGGCGCGCGCCCAGTCGCTCGCCGCTTCGTGGATGCGCCGCGGGACGCCGCGGCTCGCGTCCAGCAGCTCGTCGACCGGCACGGTGCCCCCGGCCGGCGCGTAGAAGCCGGCGATGGCGAGGACGGCCGCGGCGTCGAGGGGATCGAGCACGATCGACTCGTGCGGCTCGAGGCGAGCGAGGGCGGCCGCTTCCTGCCCGGTCGCGAGCGCGGCCACCGGCGCGTCGGCGTTCGCGAGATCGCGCAGCGCGGCGCGCACCGCGACCGGCGCGCGGTCGGCGTCGTCCACGACCACGAGCGCGGGCCGGCGTGACTCGCGCGCGCGGGCGAGCGCGGCGAGCGCCGCCTCGGGAGGCCCCGAACCGGAGGCGTAGAAGATCGCCGCTCCCTCGCGGTGCGCTTCGCCGGCGAGCTCGGCCGCCAGGCGCGTCTTGCCCATCCCGTACGCGCCGACCAGCGCCACCAGGGCACCCGAGCCGTGCAGGCAGGCGCGCAGCCGGCCTAGCTCGGCGTCGCGGCCGATCAGCGGCGGCAGCGCCGCGGGGTCGAGCTCGGACTGGAGCGCGGCCGGGGCCGGTTCGACATCGAGCGCCGGGTCCTGGCGCAGGATCGCCTCGTGCAGCCGCCGCAGCTCCGGCGCCGGCTCGACGCCGATCTCCTCGACCAGCGTGGTGCGCGCGTGGCGGAAGGCATCGAGCGCCTCGCCCTGGCGACCGCAGCGGTAGAGCGCGAGCATCCGCTGGGCGTGCAGCCGCTCGCGCAGCGGGTTCTCGGCCAGCAGCGCGTCGATCTCGGGAACGACCTCCTGGTGGCGTCCCGCGGCCAGGTCGGCGTCGATCGCCAGCTCCGCCGCGTTCAGGCGCAGCTCTTCGAGCCGGCGGATCTCGGGACCGGCGAACGGCTCGTCGGCGACGTCGGCGAGCGGCGCGCCGCGGAACAGCGCGAGCGCGGCGCGGGCGGCGTGGCCCGGCTCTCCCGCCTCGGCGGCGCGGGCGGCCTCGGCCACGAGCCGCTCGAGCCGGCAGGCGTCGACGAACTCCGAGTCGATCCGCAGCTCGTAGCCGCGCCCGTGCGTGAGGATCTCGGCTCCGTCGTCCCCGAGCGCGCCGCGCAGGCGCCAGACGTAGTTCTGCACCATCTTCGCCGCGCTCGAGGGCGGCTCCTCGCCCCACAGTCCTTCGATCAGCCGGTCGGCGCTGACGGTGCGGTTGGCCTCGAGCCCCAGCATCGCCAGCACCGCGCGCTGCTTGGCGCCGCCGAGTGCGACCGGATGGTCGTCGACGCTTGCTTGAAGGTGTCCGAGGACGCTGATCTGCACGCGCTGGGTCAACCCAATCACCTCGCGTGAAGCGTGTCTACGGCCGGTCTACGCCCGGTCTAAGGCGCTGCGTAGACCCACAGCAGAGCCGCCGTGGACCGCGAGCCCCGAACCTGCCGGCCAACCCACCAGGAGGCTCACCGTGTTCCGCACCACCGTCACCGTTCTCGCCGCCGTCGTCCTCTTCGGCGTGACGAGCGCCACCGCGGTCGCTCAACAGGACCTGCGCATGCCCGACACCCGCGACGCCGCGAACGCGGCGACGCAGACGCAGGACCTGCGCGGCCCGGACGCGCAGGACGCGGTCCGCGCCGACCAGATCGCCGCTCAGATGCGGGCCTTCGAACCCGCGCCGATCACGGCGCCCGAGCCCGCACCGCTGGCGGCCCCCTCCGACGACACGCCGTGGGCGGCCATCGCCGGCTCGCTGCTGCTCGCGTTCGGGCTCGGCGCCGGCGCCGCCGGCGGCCTGATGTACCTGCGCCGCGCACGGCCGTCTACCCTCGCGAGGTCGTGACGGCACTGATCCAGACCACCGTGATCGGCAGCTATCCCCAGCCGGATTGGCTGATCGATCGCGACCGGCTCCGCCACTCGCTCCCGCCGCGCGTCCGCGCGCGGGAGCTTTGGCGTGTGGAGGAACCCTTTCTCGCCGCCGCGCAGGACGACGCGACCGCGCTCGCGATCGCCGACCAGGAGCGTGCCGGCGTCAACATCGTCACCGACGGCGAGATCCGCCGCGAGAGCTACTCCAACCGCTTCGCCACCGCCCTGGAGGGGCTCGACATCGACAATCCGGCGGTGGTGCCGGGCCGCGCGGGCGGCACCAACGCCGTGCCGCGCATCGTCGGCCGCGTGCGGCGTCTGCGGCCGGTCGAGGTCGAGGACCTGAAGTTCCTGCGGGCACGCACCGACCGCACGATCAAGATCACGCTTCCCGGCCCGTTCACGATGAGCCAGCAGTCGTCCAACGAGTTCTACGACGACGAGGCCGAGCTGGCGATGGACTTCGCCGCCGCCGTCAACGACGAGGTGCGCGACCTGTTCGCGGCGGGCGCCGACATCGTCCAGATCGACGAGCCGTGGCTGCAGTCGCGGGCCGAGAAGGCGCGTGAGTTCGCGCTGCCCGCCATCGACCGCGCGCTCGCCGGCGTCGGCGGCACGACCGCGCTGCACACCTGCTTCGGCTACGCCCACGTCGTGCACGACCGGCCGCCCGGCTACCCGTTCCTCGACGAGCTGGCCGGCTGCGCCGCCGACATCCTCGCGATCGAGGCCGCGCAGCCGAAGCTCGACCCGGCGGTGCTGGAGGCGATCGCCGGCAAGACCGTCGTCGTCGGCGTGCTCGACCTGTCCGACGACGCGCCGGTCGAGACACCGGAGATGGTTGCCGAGCGGATCGCGGCGGCGTTGACCGTGATCCCGCCCGAGCGCCTGCAGGTCGGCCCCGACTGCGGGATGAAGTACCTGCCACGCGACGTGGCGTTCGCGAAGCTGCAGGCCCTGGTCGCGGGCGCGGCGCTGGTGCGCGAGCGCCTTTAGGGCGCCGGCGAACTGCGGCTGGGTGGGGAGGCGAAGGTGCCGGCGGCGAAGGTTGGCAAGTTATGCGCCCTCAGCGGGAGGAACTTGCCACAGTTCGCCACCCGGCCCGCCCTCTCGCAGCCCTACCCAGCCGCAGTTACGAACTCACGCAGCGGCCGCGCGTCATGCGCCCGCTCGAGCACCTCGCGCAGCACGGCGAAGCGCTCGTCGCTGCCGGTGAGGAACGGGTGGAAGATCAAGGTCGCGTAGTCGCTGTCCAGGGCGCTCAGCATCGCCTCGCGCAGCGCGGCTGTCGACGGTGGCCCGTCAAAGCCGTCGAGGTAGTACCAGGCGTCGACGTGCTCCCAGCGGAACGGCAGGATCGCGATCCCGTCGCGCTCGGAGACCTCGGCGCCTTCCGGCGAGCAGTACGTGAACCCGAGCTCGCCGAGTAGCGGGATCGTCGCCTCGGTCAGCTCGCCGCCCGGCGGCCGGAAGCCGACCGGGCGCAGCCCGAGCGCGGCGAGGTGCTCGACTCCCCGCTCGAACAGCTCGCGCTCCCGCGCCGGCTCCAGCCCACCCCACGGCTCGTGCCGCCAGCCGTGGAACGCGACCTCGTGGCCGGCCGCGTCGAGCGCGCGCAGCGCGTCCGGATACAGCTCGGCGTTGAGCCCTTCGACGAAGAACGTCGCCTTCAGCTCGACCTCGTCGAGCAGCGCGAGCAGATGCGGCAGCGCCTCGGTCACCGACCAGTGCTCGCCGACCGGCGCACCCGTAGGCCACTCGCCGCGGGCGAGCGCGGTGACCTCCCCCAGGTTGTCGAAGCTCAGGCCGGTGCGAGCGTGATGTCGAAGGCGCACGTGAGGTGGTCGTCTTCCTTCTCGACGGGCCGCACGAGCGCCGGCTTCACCGCGCCGATCGTATCGTTGTCCAGGTACGGATCGCCCGGGAAGAACACCTGCGTCACGAGGGTCCGGTGCCCGGCCACGGTGACCTTGAAGTGGATGTGCGCGGGCCGCCACGGATGCTGGCCGACCGCGTCGAGATACCGCCCGACCGGGCCGCTGGTCGGCACCGTGTACGGCTTCGGCAGCATCGTCTGGAACTCGTAGCTGCCGTCCTCCCCGGCCTTGATGCGGCCGCGGAAGTTGCCCTCCGGCTGGCGCTCGTCCCAGACGTCGTAGCCGCCGGCCGGGCCGGTCTGCCAGACATCGACCACCGCGCCCGGCAGCGGCTCGCCCGCGGTCGACGTCACGCGCCCGCGGACGAACAGCACGTCGTCGTCTGGCGACATGCCCTCGTACTCCTCGTAGATCTTCGTCCGGAACGGCGGCTCGACCGTGTACATCGGCCCTTCGACGTCGCTTGCCGTCGCGCCCGACTCGTCGCCCTCGTGCGACAGCGCGTCGATCAGCACCGAGGTGCGGGTGACGTCGGAGAGCAGGACGAACTCGTCGGCGCGCCCGATCTCGGTCAGGAACGCGAGGACCGCCATCCACTCCGCTTCGGTGACGTGATTGCGCTCGAGGGCCTCATGGATTGCGTTGAGCACGTCAGGCACCACTTCGGCCAGGCGCTCGGACTGCAGCGAAACGCTCACGTCGTCTTCCCCCACTCCGTGTACTGGTACGGATTCTTCAAGAGTTGTCGCTCGGGAATTTCCGGGTGCATGCCGGCGCTCCAGGCGTCTTCTCCGAGGGTACTCATCGCGTACTCGACCGTCTCATCGATGAGCTGACGTGCCCGGCCGAGATCGATCCCGACGAGCTTGCCGTCGCGCTTGACGACCTTGCCGTCGACGATCACGGTGTGCACGTCGGCGCGCTGGGCCTGGAAGGCGACGTGGCCGTACGGGTGCAGGACCGGGAACATCACCGGCGAGGCGTCGTTCTTGACGAGCACGACATCGGCCTTCTTGCCGGGCTCGATGCTGCCGATCAGCTCGTCCATCCCGAGCGCCTTGCTGCCGCCGCGCGTCGACCAGTCAACGACCTGCTCGGCCCGCAGGTGATGGTTGGTGACCGTCTCCTGCTTCGCGTGCGCCTCCAGGTGCTCGCGCGAGCGGTCGGCGCCGAGCGTCGAGCGCATCGCGCAGAAGATGTCGCCGCTCCACCACACGCTCGTGTCCATCGACAGCGAGACCGGGATGTCGTGCTTGCGCAGCTGCCACGTCGGCGGGTAGCCCTGCCCCGCGCTCTGCTCGCTCTCGGTCGAGACCGACACGGACCCGCCGGTGGCCGCGATGCGGTGGTAGGAGTCCTCGGTCAGCGTCGCCGCGTGAACGTAGATGTTCTTCGGGCCCATGAAGCCGTGCTCATGCATGAGCCGGATGCCGTCATCGTTGGTGGCGCCCCACACGCCGGCGTGCGTCGTGACCGGGACGTCGAGGTCACGCGCGACCTTGAACGCCTCCTGCTCGGGGAACTTCGGGTCGCCGGTGACGTCGAACGCCATCTGGAAGCCGAGCATGTCGTTACGGCTGCCGAACCGGCGCTCGACGAAGCTGCGGAAGTCGGCCGACGTCGACCACTCCCACGGGCCCTGCTGGATGTTGCCGTAGGCGAGCACGAACCGGCCGGGGATCGCCTCCAGCGCGTCGACGGCGGCATCGGCGTGATCGACCGTCTGCAGGCCGTGTGACCAGTCGACGGTGGTGGTGACGCCCGCGTCGAGCGACTCGATCGCCGACAGCGTGTTGCCCGCGGCGATGTCCTGCGGGCGGAAGATCTTCCCGTACTCGAGGTAGAAGAAGACGAAGTACTGGGCGAGCGTCCAGTCGGCTCCGTAGCCGCGCAGGGCGGTCTGCCACATGTGGCGGTGCGTGTCGACCATGCCCGGCATCACGATGCCGTCCGACGCGTCGATCTCGGCGGTGCCCTCCGGGACCTCGAGGTTCGGCCCAACCGCGGCGATCTTGTCGTCCTGGACCAGCACGTCCGCGCCGTGGAGCACTTCGTGTGCGTCGTTCATGGTCAGCACCGTGCCCCCGCGCAGCACGATCGGCTCGCTCATCTCTCCTCCGTCTCTCTCTGGCGGCAACCCTGATTGCACCTTTCCAAGCGGACCGGTGCGCCGTCAAGGTTCACGGATTGCTCACGCGATTGCGGGCACGTGCAGCGAACCTCGACGGTGACGTCTCACATCGACCTCCGGCTGCACCCGGGCGGCGAGCTCTTCCCGACGTTCGCGACGGATCCGGGCCGGACGAGCTTGCCGTGATCGCCCAGGGCCCGGCGGGCGCGCGGTGGGTGCTGCTCGACGCCGTGATCCTGGCGTCGCGACAGCGCGCTCGCTAGCGTCAGTACATCATCGGAGGAGGTCCGCGACGTAGTCGCGCGCCGCGATCGTCTGTGCGAGTCGGAAGCGCAGCACCAGCGTGCGCTCGCCCTCGGCCGCGTCGAGCTGGGCGGTCAGTCGATCGGCGAGCTCTTCGAGCACGCCGTGCTGGGCCGCAGCGAGCGGGCGCAAGTCGCGACCGGCGCGGTGGGTGAGCACCAGCTTAAGGAGCAGCTCGGAGCGTGCGTCGCGGACGTGGGCGACCGGGCGGGCGAGCCACTCCTCGACAGCGACGGCGCCCGCCGGCGTAGCGGCGAGCAACGTCCGCGCGGGGCCGCGCTCCGATGGCGTGGTCGCGACGGTCTCGATCAGACGCGCGTCGCGCAGGTCGTCGATCGCGCGGTACACGCGCGGGCGCGGCATCGTCCACACCTGGCCTACCTCGCCGTCCTCCGCGAGGACTTGAGCGAGCGCGAAGCCATGAGCGGGACGCTCGGCCAGGAGGGCGAGCACCGCCCAATCTCCGGGCAGCAGAGTCCGCCTCACCGGCGCGGCTGTCTTCTCCACGCGGCGACGATACTCGTGCGGGCGAGGGACAGCCCATTGCTGCCCCTCGCCTGAGGATCGTCTACTGGGTCGCGGGGACCGGGAACGCGACGGGGCTGCGGTTGCCGTCGCGGTCGATCGCGCGCACGCCGACCTGGTTGTCGTCCCTGTTCAGGCCCTTGAGCGTGTAGTCGGTGACGTTGCCGACCATCCGCGAGTGGGTCCACAGCGGGTCCTTGGTGTCGCGCCAGACGACCTCGTAGCCGACGACGTCCGTCTCCGGGTTGGCGTCCCAACGCAGCTCGGTGTCGTAGGACAGGTTGGCCGCGATGATCCTGGCGTGAGCGGGGACCCGCGGCGAGCGCTCGAGCGCGGCCAGCGACGATGCGATGACCCGCGTGACCCGCGCGAGGTAGTCGTAGTCGACGAACTGCGACAGGTCGCCGATCTGCTTGCCGTTCTCGACCCGCACGTCCTGATGCTGGTGGTCGAAGTTCTCGTTCGGCTCGGTGAAGCGCACCGCCGGCCAGCCCCGCGTCAGGAACGAGATCTGGTCGCCGCCGCGCAGGAAGCGGTCACGCCGCCAGATCAGCTTGACGTTCATGTCGGTGGCGTGGTTGGAACCCGTCTCCGCGATGTAGCGGGCGAGCTGCCGCGCGGCACTGTCGTTCTCGCCGCCCAGCGACACCAGGCGCGAGATGTCCGCTTCCGTCGCCGCCGTCGGCACGCCCTCCGAGAACAGCCGGATCGTGTGCGGGTCCTTCACGCCGTTGCCGCCGTTCGGGCTGCCGATGATGTCCATGTTCAGGTTGCCCTGGATGTTCCAGCCCTCGTCCTTCGCGACCTGCGCGAGATGGTCGGAGCCGTACAGGCCCTGCTCCTCCCCCGCCACGGCGGCGAACACGATCGTCGACGCGGTCGGATGCTTCGCCATCACGCGCGCGAGCTCGATCACCGCCGAGGTGCCGGACGCGTCGTCGTTGGCACCGGGAGCGTCGCCGGTGCCGTCGAGCACGTCGGTGCGGCGCGAGTCGTAGTGCCCGGTGACGACGTACACCCGGTCCGCCGACGACGGGTCGGTCCCGTGCAGCGTCGCGAGCACGTTGGTGATCTTCGTCGGCACCGGGACCCGGTCCGAGACCGGCTGGATGAAGCTCTGCAGCTCGGTCGTCATGCGGCCGCCCGACGTCGCGGCGATCTTGTCGAACTCTTTCTTGATCCAGTCACGCGCGGCGCCGATGCCGCGGTCTGGATCGTCCTGCGTCGAGAGCGTGTGCCGCGTGCCGAACGCCTCCAGCGTCTTGTCGTAGCCCTCCAGCCGCTTGGCGCTGACGTCGCGCAGCATCGCGCGCACGTCGGCCGGCGGCTTCCACCACTTCGGCGGACCACCGTGATGCCGCGTGCCCTGCGCTGTCGGCTGCAGCGTCATGAAGACGGCCGCAGCCATCATCAGCGCGCCCAGGACAACGGGCGCGAGCGTGCGTACTCGATACATCGGTGTTGCCTCCCTCCTGCATGCGGCCCGCCCCGCGCGGGCCGCGTCTTCCGGCCGCGCTGATCGCTTACCCGCTGGCGCCGCGCGGTACTACGTGGATCTCGCCGTCCGCCTCCAGGGAGAGAGCACGACCGGGCGTCCGAGCGAGCGCGCAGTGATGACGAGCGCGAGCGCGATCCCGACAGCCGTCAGCACCGCGCTCGTGCCGACGAAGAACGCGACGAGGCTCGCCGGATCCACGCTCGTGCCGGTCATCGACCCGAAGCTCGCGGTGAGGATCGCCGCCCCGGCGCCGACGCTGGCGGGTGCGAGCGGGACCACGCGGCCGCCGCCCTGCGCAAGCATCACGAGCAGGATCGCGGTCGCGGTCGCCGGCAGCCCGAACGCGACGAGGAAGCAGCCGATCGCGGCGGCGCGGGCGGCGCGGCTGGCGAGCTGCCAAGGGAGCACCGAGCGCCCGTAGCGCGCCGGCGAACGGAGCGCCCCGGCGCCGTGCGCGATGCTCGCGCCCCGTCCGGTACGCCGCACGACGAACCACACGACCGCCACGGCGACTGCCCCCGCCAGCACGATCGCCGGCGCGGGGAACGCCAGGCCGGGCAGCACGCCCGCGACCACCGCGAACACGATCAGCGCCGCGCCGACCGCCGCTTCACCGGCGGCCTCGGCCACGAGGGTGCCGGCGAGCACCGCGACGCCGTCGGGCATCCGCGGCCGCACCAGCAGAAGCCGCACGGCGTCGCCGCCACGCGCCGACACGACGCCCCCGGCGCCCGCTCCGGCAACCCACGCCCCCACGGTGTCCCGTCGCCGGACCGGAGCACCCGGGCAGGCGATCCGGATCACGGCACACCATCCGAGCCCACGGGCGAGCTGGTTGGCGAGGTGCAGTAGGACGCCCAACAGCAGCCAGCGGGCATCAGCGCTCGCGACGCTGTCGGTGAGGTCACCGAAGGCGTGTTCGGCGGACCGCGCCAGATCCCCGGCGGCATCGCCCATTGCCGAGCGATGCTACGCCGTCTAGACCGTGTCAGACTCCTCGAGCGCGTCCCACAGCGCGTGCATCGTCGGAGCGAGGTGCGCGAGCTCCTCCAGATGCTGCTCGCTCAGCGACTCGAGCTGCGCCGATCCGTTGGCCGTGAGCCGCAGCCGGACGACGCTGCGGTTGTCGGCGTCCGGGACGCGCGTGATCAGCCCTGCGGCTTCGGCCCGGTCGACGAGCCCGACCGCGCTGTGGTGCCGGAGGAGGAGGTAGCCCGCGACCTCGCCGATCGTCGGCCCGCGCCCGTCCGCGTGCCCGCGAATCGCCAGCAGCAACTGGTGCTGCGCGGGCGTGACGCCGGCCCCCTCGGCCTGCTGCTCGCTCCAGCGCAGGAACCGGCGGAGGCCGGTGCGCAGTTCGAGCAACCGCTGGTAGTCCTCGTCGGTCGGCCTCGGTGTCATGCGCGGGATTGTCGTGCACGACACGATATCGTGATACGATATCGCTGTACGACATCTTTGAAGGGAGTTGCGATGTCCGCTCTTCGCACGCATCCGAGCGGCCCCGCGACGCGCAGATTCGCGCGCCACGAAGTCCGCAGAGAGATCGCCACGCGCCACGACGTCTGTCGCGAGCCCGTGGGCGGGTTCGCCGGGAGCGTCCCGCCGGACGCGCCGGTGGGGACGTACGGCAACGTCCGCCTCTCCCGCTGGCAGGGAGCCGGCACGTTCTCCGGCGACCCCGACCGGCAGCGGCAGGGCTCGTTCGCCGACACCGACCTGCCGGTGGACTGAGCCATGGCCCGCTGGCGGCGGACCACCTCCGGTGAGCTGCTGGCCGAGCTGATCGGCACATTCGTGTTGATCTGCTTCGGTGACGGCGTCGTCGCGATGGCCGTGGCCGGACTCAATCAGTCCGGCCGCGGCACCGAGATCTTCGCTGCCAGCGGTGACGCTCGCGTTCGCCGCACGCCGTGACTTCCCGTGGCGCAAGGTGCCGGGCTGCATCGCCGCGCAGCTCGTCGGCGCGTTCCTCGGCGCGGTGCTCGTGTACGTCGTCTACAAAGGGGCGATCGACTCCTACGAGCGCACGCACGACATCACGCGCGGCGACCCGGACTCGGTGCCGACGTTCTCGATCTTCGCGACGTTCCCGGCCAAGTACCTCGCCAATTGGGTCGGTCCGCTCGTCGACCAGATCATCGGCACGGCGTTCCTCGTCGCATTCGTGTTCGCGGTCTCGGACGAGCTCAACCAGCCCTCGCGCGCGAACCTCGCGCCGCTGATCGTCGGATTCATCGTCGTCGCCATCGGCCTTTCGTTCGGCGCCAACGCGGGCTACGCGATCAACCCGGCGCGCGACTTCGGCCCGCGGCTGTTCGCCTGGATTCGCCGGCTGGGGCAAGATCGCCATGCCCGGGGCCTACGGCAACGTCAACACGTACTTCTGGATACCGATCGTCGGCCCGTTCGTGGGCGGGCTGATCGGCGCCTTCGCGTACGACCTGGGCGTCCGCAGCACGCTGGTGTCGCTCGGCAAGACCGCGTCGCCCGAGCTGGAGTCGCACGGCCGCACGGTCGAAGAGCCCGACTGAGAAAAAGGCGCGGCGGAACCGAGTCGATAGCCTGGAAGACGGGTTGTCGGCCGTGTGACCTTGAGTCCTTGTCCCCTACCGCCGACACATTTCCTATGCGCCGTACCTTGATCCTCCCCGCCCTGCTTCTGTGCGTCCTCATGGCCCCCGCGGTCGCGAGCGCGCGTCCTACCTACGGCATGGGCGACCAAAATCCGACCTCGTACCAGGACAAGCGCATGCTTGGCCTGAAGAAGATCAAGACCGCCCGCTACGCGGTGCCGTGGGACTGGTACAAGGACTCGACTCAGAACGCGCTGCTCAGCTGGTGGATGGGCGAGGTGAAGGCCGCGCACCTGAAGCCGCTGATCTCCTTCAACCGCAGCTGGCACGGGAGCAGCGGCCGGAAGAAGATCCCGAGCCTGTCGCAGTACAAGCACGGCTTCAAGCTGTTCCGGCAGAGGTACCCGTACGTGAGGGACTTCTCGGCGTGGAACGAGCCGAACGCGCCGGAGCAGCCGTTCTACAAGAAGCCCGCGAAGGCGGCGAAGTTCTTCAACGCGCTCCGCACGGCGTGCAAGAAGTGCCACATCGTCGCCGGCGACATCAACGACAGCAAGAACATGGTCCGGTGGCTGCGGACCTACAAGCGGCACGTCCGCAAGGCCAAGTACTGGGGCCTGCACAACTACAAGGACACGTCGAGCCGCAACACCCGCGGCACGACGCGCGTGTTCGTCCGCATGGTCCGCGGCCAGGTGTGGCTGACCGAGACCGGCGGGCTGATCAACCGCGGCGGCCTCAAGGGCCAGGCCAGGAGCGTCAAGCGCGTCTTCGCGCTCACGCACCAGCTCAGGAAGATCAAGCGCGTCTACTTCTACCAGTGGCGCGGCGTGCGCAAGAGCCACTGGGACTCGGCCTTCCTGTCGCCGACCGGCAAGAAGCGGCCGGCCTTCTACACGCTCAAGCGGAACCTTCGCTAGCGAGCAGCTGCGCGGCGGCCCTGGCGCCGCTGCGCAGCGCCCCCTCCATCAGCGCGGCGAACGGGCCGGCGGTGTACTCGCCCGCGAACACGAGCCGCTCGTACACCGCCGCCAGAGCCGGGTCGTTGCCGCCCGGCGTGTGAACGGAGTAGGCGCCGCGCGCCCACGGGTCGCCGTCCCACGTGGAGAGCACGGCGCCGCCGGGGTCGAGCGGGAGGTCGGGCCGAAGCCGCGCGACGGCGTCGAGCCACCGGGCCGGGCCGCGCTCGACGTCAAGTTCCGCGAGTGCGGCCGGGGAGCCCGCGAACGCGTGCACGACGGGCTGGACGGCGTCGCCGGCGCGCGCGGTCCACGTCCAGAACCGCTCCGGGACCGAGAGGACCGCGCTGGCCGGCGGCGGCTCGCGCAGCGGCACGAACAGCTTGGCCGCGTGGCCGTAGCGCAGACGCGCGAGCGCCTCGCGGAACGGGGCGGCCAGCTCAGGCTCGAACGCGAGCGCGGTGACGAGCGGCGCCGGGACGGCGACGATCACGGCGTCGGCGGAGACTTCGCCGGTGGCGGTGCGCAGCCGCATGCCGTCGTCGCCCCGGACCACAGCGGTCACCGGTGTCGAGAGGTGGATCCGCAGCGGCTCGGCCAGCGCGTGCGCGAGCGCCTGGTTACCGCCCGTGACGCCCGCCGACGGCGCATCGCTGAACGCCGCCAGGCCGGCCAGCTCGTCGGCACCCACGTCCGCCGCCGATGTGGCCGCCGACACCTCGACGCGCGCGCGGATCGCCTCGCGCACGGCGTCCGGCTGGTCGAGCCGGTCGAGCAGCGCCGCCGCCGAGCCGCGTTCGGCCTCCGGATCCGCCAGCCCCGCGCCGATCGCCGCGGCCGCGGCGCGCAGATCGTCCTCGGTCACGAGGCCGCCGCCACGCGGCTCGCGCCGCCCGTACGCCATCCCCTTCTCCCACACGCCGAGCCCGAGGCGCCGGACGGTCTCCTCGACGACCGTGTTGCCGGGCAGGATGAACTCGGCGCCCATCTCGACGAGCGCCCCGTTCGCCAGACGCTGCGACCACACGCGCCCGCCGACTCGGTTGCGGGCTTCGAGCACGACCACGTCGGCGCCGGCACTCTGCAGCGCGTCAGCCGCGGCCAAACCGGCAAGCCCGGCTCCGATGACGGCAATGCGGCGCACAGCCGCGATCGTACGTGGGTAAGAGAGACCGATGACCACCCGCCAGCAGAGCGACCGCAGCCTCGAACGCACGCGCGAGCGCGGCGGCAGCCGGACGACCGTGCTGATCGCGCTGGCCGCGAACGCGCTGATCCTGATCGCGAAGTTGATCGGCGGCCTGCTCACCGGTTCGACGGCGCTGCTCGCGGAAGCCGCGCACTCGCTCGCCGACACCACCAACCAGAGCTTCCTGCTCGCCTCGATCGCACTCGCGAGCAAGCCGCCGGACGAGGAGCAGCCGTTCGGCCACGGCCGCCAGCGCTTCCTGTGGACGTTCCTCGCCGCCGTCGGCATGTTCGTCGCGGGTGCGGTGTTCGCGATCGGCTACGGCATCTTCGAGCTCCTGCGCGGTGCCGAGGCATCGACGAGCTACGGCATCGCCTGGGTCACGCTGGTGATCGCGATGCTTGCCGAGGGCGCGTCGTGGCTGCGCGCCGTGCGGCAGACCCGCGCCGAAGCCCGGCGCGCCGGCCGCCCGTGGCGGCAGCACGTGCGCTCGAGCCGCGACCCGAGCGTGAAGATGGTGCTGTTCGAGGACAGCGCCGCGCTGATCGGCGTCGCCATCGCCGGCGCCGGCATCGGGCTGGTGCAGATCACCGGCCAGCCGTTCTGGGACCCGGTCGCATCGATCGTGATCGGTCTGCTGCTGATCGTGGTCGCGGTGACGATGGCGCGCGACACCGGCCGCCTGCTCGTCGGCGCGTCCGCACTGCCTGAGGAGCGCGACGCGATCGACCAGGTCCTGCGCAGGAGCCCGGTCGTGGACGACGTGAAGGAGCTGCTCACGATGGTGCTCGGCCCGCGGGCGCTGCTCGTCGCGGCGCGGGTCGACCTCGCCGACGACGTCGACAGCACCGAGGTCGAGCTCGCCGCGAGCGCGCTCGATCGCGAGATCCGCAAGGCTGTGCCGGACGTGACCGAGGTGTTCATCGACGCCACGCCCGGAGACGGCCATGCGGTACGTGATCCAGAAGCATCAGGCGAGGACGCTGCACTACGACCTTCGGCTTGAGCTCGGCGGCGTGCTGAAGTCCTGGGCGGTGCCGAAGGGACCGTCGACGGATCCGAGCGAGAAGCGCCTGGCCGTGCAGGTCGGCGACCACGCGCTCGCGCACGCCGACTACGAGAGCGATCGCGTGGAGATCTGGGACTCCGGCACCTACCGGCCGCTGACCGACGGACCGGTCGAGGACGCGCTGGCCGCCGGCCACCTGTCGTTCTGGCTCGAGGGATCGCGCTTGCACGGCGGCTGGACGCTGCAGCGCATCGACGACGGCCCAAAGCCGCAGTGGCTGCTGATCAAGCGCCGCGACCGATGAGCGCGCTCGACGCCCTCTCCCCTGCCGAGCGCGAGCTGCTGCGCCCCGAGCCGCGGCCCGACAAGGTGACGCCGATGAAAGCGATGCTGACCGACGACCGCTTCTCGGACCCGGACTGGATCTACGAGCGCAAGCTCGACGGCATCCGCTGCATCGCGATCAAGGCCGAGCAGCGGGTGCGGCTGCTGTCGCGCAACGACCTCAGCCTCAACGCGCGCTTCGGCGAGGTGGTCGAGGCGCTGGAACACGACCCGGTCACCGATGTCGTGCTCGACGGCGAGGTCGTCGCGTTCGCCGGGTCGCAGACGAGCTTCGAACGACTGCAGCAGCGCGGCGAGCGGCCGGTGCACGTCTTCTACTACGTGTTCGACATCCTCCATCTCGACGGCCATGACGTGACCCCGCTGCCGCTCAGGGCCCGCAAGGGGCTGCTCCGCCGCGCGCTCGCCTTCCACGGCCCGGTGCGCTTCACGACGCACCGCAACCGCGAGGGCGAGGCGCTGTACCGCGAGGCGTGCCGCAAGGGCTGGGAGGGCGTGATCGCCAAGCGCGCCGACGCGCCGTACACCCACGGCCGCGCGCGCGACTGGCTGAAGTTCAAGTGCAGCGCCGAGCAGGAGCTCGTGATCGGCGGCTTCACCGCGCCCAAGGGCAGCCGCACCGACCTCGGCGCGCTGCTGCTCGGGTACTACGACGGCGACGAGCTCCGCTACGCCGGCAAGGTCGGGACCGGCTTCACCCAGGCGACACTGCGCGACCTCGCACAGCAGCTCGCCCCGCTCGTCCGCGAGACGTCGCCGTTCGCCGACGAGATCCGCGACCGGCACATCACGTGGGTCCGGCCTCAGCTGGTGGGCCAGGTCGGCTTCTCCGAGTGGACCCGCGACGGCCGCCTGCGCCATCCCCGCTTCCTGGGGCTGCGCGACGACAAGGCCGCCGCCGAGGTCGTCCGCGAGTAGGCGGTCACTGGCCCGGCGGAGGCTCCCACAGCTCGAACCGGGTGCCCTCGGGATCGACCGCCCACCCGAAGCGCCCGTACTCCTCCGACTCCTCCAGCGCGTCGATGACCTCGACTCCCGCCGCGCGCAACTGGACCAGCAGCGCGTCCAGATCGGCGACGCGGAAGTTGACCATGAACGCCTGCTCCGGCCGCCCGAAGTACTCGGTGTCGTGATCGAACATCGCCCAGGTCGTGGAACCGCCCGGCGCCCACTCGAATCGCTTGCCGCCCCAGTCGGCGATGTCGATGCCGAGATGTTCGGCATACCAGGCCCGCAGGCTTGCGGTCTGCCCAGCACGCTGGAACACCCCGCCGATTCCCGTGACTCGCTCCATGGTCGCCAGGCTACGCCAGGTCCAGCGCAAGCGACATGCGCGGCGCCGTGCCGAACCTCGTCTCGGCCACGCCGGACGCGCGGAATCCGACGCGCTCGTAGAACGCGACCGCCTGCGGGTTGGCGACGACGTCGATCCGTGTAGCGCCGCGTTGACGCGCGATTCCCTTCGCATCGCCGATGAGCCGGCGTCCGACTCCGCCGCGCATCCGGCTGGGCTCGACGAACAACCCGTCGAGCTCGCAGCCGCCCGCGACCGGAGCGAGTAGGACAGCGAACCCGACGATCACGCCGTCCTGCTCGGCGACGCGCACCGCGCCGGCCCGGATCTGCTCCGCCGGAAGCTCGATCGCGTCCGGATGTGCGGCGAGCTGCGCCCGGTACATCGGCTCATGCATCGACGAGCGCCGCTGAAGGTCCTCCAGCGAGGCGCGCTCGGCGAGCGTCGCGGAGCGCATGGTCATCAGTCGAGCTCCTTGCGCATCACCACGTACGAATGGCCGGCGGGGTAGCCGGGCAGCTCACCCGTGACCTCGAATCCGTGCCGACGGTAGAACGCCGGCCCGTGGAAGCTGTGCGTGCTGAGTCCGATCTGCGCGCAGCCACGCCGCCGGGCCTCGTCTTCGACGGCGCTGAGCAGCCGACCTCCGATGCCGTGTGTTGACGGCGCCGATCTGCCGATCGAGCTCGTCGGAAACCGATGCATCCGTCCGGTCGGACACGTGAAAGGCTCCTGCGAGATGTTCCATGAACGCTCGGTCCCGTCACGGCCCGTGACGTTACGGTGGCCGGTGCTAGCGTCCGCCCGCGATGCCTACGATCGGTAAGCCCGGAACGCCCGTGACCAACATCAGCCAGGCCTATCCCGACCGCGTCGAGGTCCGCGGGCGAGACCTCACAGGCGACCTGATGGGCCGGCTCAGCTTCACCGAGTACTTCCATCTCCTGCTCACCGGTGACGAGCCGACCGACGACCAGCGGTTCTTCCTGGACCTGCTGCTCGTCGCGATCGCCGAACACGGCATGATGCCGACGAACGTCGCCGCGCGGATGACGCTGGCGGCCGATCCGAACTCGCTGCAGAGCGCGGTCGCGGCCGGGATCCTCGGCGCCGGCACCGTGGTCCTCGGCACGTCGGAGGCGTGCGCGCGGCTGCTGGAGACGACACGCGCGAGCGGCAAGGACGCGGAGACCGTCGCACGCGAGATCCGCGCCGCGGGCGGCAAGCTCCCCGGCTTCGGCCACCCCGTGCACAAGCCGCTCGACCCGCGTGCCGAGCGGATCCTCGCACTCGCCGACGCGCGTGGCGTCAGCGGCGAGAACCTCGCGCTCGCGCGGCAGTTCCGCGCCGGCGCCGAGGCCGCCTGGGGCCGGCCGCTGACGATGAACGTCGCGATGCCGATCGCCGCCGTCATGCTCGACCTCGGGTTCCCGTCTGCCACCGTCAAGGCCGTGCCCATCCTCGCGCGGACGGCCAGTCTGCTCGCCCACCTGGCCGAGGAGCAGCAGCGCCCGATCGGCTTCCTGATGGCGGGAGCCGCCGAGGAAGCGATCGAGTACGAGCGATGAGCGACGCCACGTCGTACCGGACGCAGATCGAATACCTGATCGAGCACTCGCCGTTCTATCGCGAGAAGCTCGCCTTCAAGTACGCGTACGAGGCGGGCGGCCTCGAGGCGATCGGGCAGCTCCCGCTCACCGAGAAGCGCGAGATCCGCGCGTCGGTCACGCCCGAGAACCCGATCGGCGCGCACCTGTGCGTGGACTCGTCCGAGATCGTGCGGATCTACTCCACGAGCGGCACGACCGGCACGCCGAGCTACATCCCGCTGACGGTGCGCGACCTCGAGAACTGGGTGACCGGGTCGGCGCGCAGCTACGGCGCCTCCGGCGTCCAGGCCGGCCAGAAGATCGTCACCACGTACAACGCCGGCCCGTTCGTGGCGGGCGCCGCACTGGCGTCGTTCGACCGCCTCGGCCTCGTGCAGATCCCCGTCGGCACCGGCAACACCGAGCGACTGATGCTCGCGATCGACCTCCTCAAACCCGAGGCCGTTGCACTCACGCCCTCGTACGCCGCCTACCTCGTCGAATGGGCGGCCGACCGCGACTTCGACCTGCGCGGCTCGACCGTGCAGCGCGTGCTCGTCGCCGGCGAGCCCGGCGGCGGCGAGCCGGCCTTCCGCGCGCAGCTCGAGGAGGGCTGGGGCGCGCGCGTGACCGAGGCGATGGGGATCGGCGACATCGGCGTCTCGCTGTGGGGCGAGTGCGAGCACCAGGACGGCATGCACCTCGGCGCCCACGGCTTCGTCCACCCGGAGCTGATCGACCCAGAGAGCGGCACCGCGCTCCCGCTCGAGCACGAGGCGACCGGCGAGCTCGTGCTCACGCACCTGCGCCACCGCGCCGCCCCGCTGCTGCGGTTCCGCACGCGTGACCACGTCGAGGTCCGCGCGAGCCCGTGCCCGTGCGGGCGCACCGGGCCGCGCATCCGCTGCATCGGCCGCACCGACGACATGCTGATCGTCCGCGGCGTCAACGTCTTCCCGTCTGCGGTCCGCGAGGTCGTCAGCGCGTTCGCGCCCGCGGTCAGCGGCAACATCCTCGTGCGGCCGGAGGCGCCGGGCACCAAGCAGGAGCCGCCGCTTCCGGTGCGCGTCGAGCTGGCGCGCGGGGCCGAGCCGGATGCCGGACTCGCCGACGCGATTCGCGAGAGACTTCGCAACCTGCTCGTGGTGCAGACCCGGGTGGAGCTGGTGCCGTGGGGCAGCCTGCAGCGCAGTGAATACAAATCGAGACTGGTTGAGCACTAGAGAGCATGCGCAAGCTTCAGAGCCAAGGCGTTCACCACATCACGATCGTTGGAGCCAACCGGCAGACATCGATCGACTTCTGGGAGGGCGTGCTCGGCATGCCCTTCGTGTTCGAGCAGCCGAACCTCGACCGCGAGGCGGAGAGCCATCTCTACTTCGACCCGGGCGACGGCCGGCTGATCACGATCTTCACCAACGAGGAGCGCACGCCCGACCCGGCGCGCACGTCGACAGACCAGGGCAGCGTGCACCACGTCGCGTTCTCGGTCTCGCAGGCGACCTTCTACCAGTGCGTGGAACGGCTCGACGAGCGCGGGATCAAGCACAGCGGCGTCAAGGACCGCGGGTTCATGGACTCGATCTACTTCGAGGATCCGCTCGGCCTGCTGATCGAGCTCGCGTCCTACCGCTTCGAGCCGCCGGCCGGCTTCCAGCACGCCGACGTGCTGCTCGAGGCGCACAAGCTCCGCGTCGAGCGGGGGGATCATCACATCGACCGCGCCCATCTCGCGGACGCGATCGAATTGCTTGTCACGCGCTCACGCGAGACGCTCTCGGACGACCGGTCGGCGAAGGACCCTTACACCTAGGAGGAGAGACGGTGCCTGCCCATACGCTGAACATCCTGACCCCGAGCGTCAACAACCTCACCGCCCGGATCTTCGTGCGGGCCGCCGGGCTCGACTTCGAAGAAGTCGACGTGTGGGGCAAGACGTCGTCGCCGGAGTACCTGGAGAAGTATCCGGCGCACCTGACGCCGATGCTCGAGGCCGAAGGGCTCCCGCGCGGCTACCTCGGGGAGAGCTGCGCGATCATGGCCTACCTGTGCAACACGCACGGGCTCGACCAGTTCTACCCGACCGATCCGGGCCGGCGAGCGATGGTCGACAACGCGATGTTCTATTTGATCGGGACGTTCTATCCGCTGCTGGCGCGGGCGACGTACCCGACGCTGGGCTTTCCGCAGTACGCCGGTGAGGTGGCCACCTCCGAGGCCGACGACGACATGAAGGCGAAGGCGGCCAAGGACGCCGAGACCGCGCTCGCCGAGCCGCTCGAGGTCTTCAACTCGTTCTTCATCGGCGACCAGCAGTTCATCGGTGGCGACTCACCCTCGATCGCCGACATCCGGCTCGCCGCGACGCTCGAGTTCCTGCGCGCGATCGACTACGACTTCCCGGCCTGGACGGAGGAGTACATGAGCCGGATGGAGTCGACGCTCGGCGCGGCCTACTCGGAGCCGGCCGGCGACGTGCGCGGTTTCATCGCCTCGGTCAAGGGCGGATAAGACCCCTCCCAGGGAGTTCCCAGGATCCTCACAGCCGGTTCCGACGCGGTGATCCGATGATCACCGCATGCCCGTCCCTCCTCCTGAAGACAAGCGCGCCGCCGCGCGTCGGCTGCTGGCCGAGCGTGCGCGGCGCGCTTCCGCGATCCGCCGCCGCATCGTGGCCGGCTCGCTCGCCGCCTTCGTGATGGCGTGGAGCGTGATCGCGTGGACCGGGTCGATGGGCACGACGACGACGAGCTCCGCCGCCACGACGAGCCCGAGCACCACCAGCTCGGAGTCTTCGAGCTCGACCACGACGACAACGACGGATTCGCCCAGCGCGATGACGACGCAGCAGTCGTGAGCAGCGCGCACATCTTCTGGATCACGAGCCGTGCGGCGGGCGTCGTCGCGCTGCTGGCGGCGAGCGCCGCGGTGACCATCGGGCTCATGATGAGCGGCCGCTTTGGCGGCGCGCGCCGCGGCGACCTGCGGATCGTGCACGAGTCGCTGTCGCTGGCGACGCTCGTGGCGCTCGCCGTGCACGCGTTGTCGCTGCTCGGCGACGGCTTCCTGCACCCGAGCCTCGCCGACATCACGATCCCGTTCGTCAGCAGCTACCAGCGCTTCTGGATGGCGGTCGGCATCACCGGCGGCTGGATGCTCGCGATCCTCGGCCTGTCCTACTACGCACGGGCGCGGATCGGCGTGGCGCGCTGGCGCGCGCTGCATCGCTTCACCGCGCTTGCCTGGATCCTCGGCATCGCGCACGCGCTCGGACAGGGCACCGACGCCGGCACGCCGTGGTTCGTGCTCGGGCTCGCGATGGTCGCGCTGCCCGGGCTGGCGCTGCTCGCCGCGCGGTTGATGCCGCGCGAGGCCGTGAGCGCATGAGCGAGACCGGCACGACGTTCTCCTGCTTCGGCGGCAAGTGCGCCGTATACGTGGCCGGCGACGAGGCCGCCAACGCCGTGGCGGCGGCCCGTCGCCGGCTGCTCGACTGGCACACGCGCTTCACGCGCTTCGACCCGACCAGCGAGCTGTCGCGGCTCAACGCCGATACGCGCGAAGCGGTGCCGGTCAGCGCCCTGTTGGCGCAGCTCGCGTGCGCGTCGGTCGCCGCCGCCGAGCTCACCCGCGGGCTGGTCGACGCGACGCTGGTCGGCGAGATCGAGCGCGCCGGCTACACCTCCGACCTCGGCGTTCCGCTCCCCCTCCCCATCGCCCTGCGGCTCGCGCCGGCGCGCCGGCCCGCGTCCGGCCGGGACGCAGCGCCATGGCGAGAGCTCCGCGTCGACGGTCTCACGATGCACCGCCCGCCTGGCCTCGCGCTCGACAGCGGCGGGATCGCCAAGGGCCTGTTCGCCGACCTGCTGGCAGGCGAGCTCGCCGATCACCCCGGGTTCGCCATCGACTGCGCCGGCGACCTACGGTTCGGCGGCCCCAAGCGCGCCGTCAACGTCGCGAGCCCGTTCGGCGGCGACGCCGTGCACACGTTCGAGCTCGCCGACGGCGCCGTCGCGACGAGCGGCATCGGCCGCCGTAGCTGGATCGACGGCGACGGCCGTCCCGCTCACCATCTGCTCGATCCCGCCACCGGCACCCCCGCGTTCACCGGGATCGTGCAGGCGACCGCACTCGCCCCGACCGCGCTCGAGGCCGAGATCCGCGCCAAGGCGGCCGTGCTCACCGGCCCGGACGGCGCCGACCGCTGGCTGCCGTACGGCGGCGTGGTCGTGTTCGACGACGCGGACGCCCTAGTCGTCTAGCGTTCCCGGCGATGCAGCGGATCGCGCTTGTGCGCCGGCCCAGCCCCCGGATCGCGGACGGGCTGGTCACGCACATCGACCGCACGCCGGTCGACGCGGCGCTCGCGGTCGAGCAGCACGCCGCCTACGTCGCGGCGCTCGCGGGCGCCGGCTGGGCGATCCGCGAGGTGCCGCCCGCTGAGGACATGCCCGACTCGGCGTTCATCGAGGACACGATGGTCGTCTGCGATGGGCTCGCCGTGCTGTCGCGGCCCGGCGCCGAGGAGCGGCGCGCGGAGGTGTCCGGCGCCGAGGAGATCGTCCGCGACCTCGGGCTCGAGATCGCGCGGATCGAGGCGCCCGGCACGCTCGACGGGGGCGACGTGCTGCAGGTCGGCGGCACCGTCTACGTCGGCCGCGGCGGACGCACGAACGGCGACGGGATCCGCCAGTTGCGCACCCATCTCGTGGGTCGCGGGCGCACCGTGGTCCCGGTCCCGCTGCGGTCGGTGCTGCATCTCAAGTCGGCGGTCACCGCGCTCCCCGACGGCACGCTGATCGCCGCCGACCCGGACCTGCTCGACACCACGCCGTTCCCGACGCTGCGGAGCGTCCCCGAGGAGGGCGGCGCCCACGTCGTCGTGCTCGACGAAGGGACCGTGCTGATGGCCACGTCGGCGCCGCGCTCGGCGGAGCAGTTCGAGGATCTCGGGTTCGACGTCGTCGCGGTCGACGTCGGCGAGTTCGAGAAGATGGAGGGCTGTGTGACGTGTCTGTCGGTGCTCGTCAGAACGTGACGGTCCAGCCCTCGCGCTTGGCCTGATCGGCCGTATACGCGACGCCGGAGATCTTCAGGCCGGCCTTGTCGAGCAGCGTGATCGACCCGCCCTTGTTGCCGAGCTGGACGTTCTCGCGGAGCACGACGTTGAGCGCGGCTCCGGCGTCGAGCTTCACGGCCGGGACGGCGCAGACCTGCTTGTTGCGGTCGGCGAGCTGCCAGCCGCTGAGATCGATCGCCTGCGGCGAGGCGTTGAGCAAGAGCACGGTCTCGCGCTCGGGCGAGCCGCCGTTCGGGTTGACCATCGCGGCGAGGATGCGCACGGACGGCTCGTCGGTCGGCACCGGGGCGGGCGGGACGCCCTCGATCGCGTGGCCGGTGCGGTCGTCGGTGTGCCAGGCCTGGCTCTGGAAGGCGAGGAAAATGCCCACCCAGCGGTCCTCGGACGGGAAGTTGATGAGCAGCCCGCCGTCCTGCCAGACACCGTCGTCGCCACGGAAGCGCGTGCTGTTGCCCTGGTTCATGTGGATGTCGTGCACCCCGTTGCCGGGCTTGAAGCCGAAGATCTTGTCGCGCGCGGTCTCGGGCCCCCAGCGTTCGCCGAACGCGTAGACGAGCGCGTCGGAGCGGCCGATCGCGCGCTGGATGTGGAGGTCCAGCAGGTCGCCGAGGTCGTTGTCCGGGCCGGCGACGTCGGGCGCCAGCGGGCGCATCTGGGTGCGGGTCACGAGGTTGCCGCGGACGAAGTCGAGGCCGCCGGGTGCGGGCAGGTCGTGCCAGCCGGGCGCCAGGCCGGCGATCGCGGCCGTGATCGGGTGCTTGAGGTCGTCGACGACCGCGTAAAGCAACTCGGACGGCGATTCCTGAGAGAGCACGTTGACGGCCGCGCGGTAGGTCTCGCCGGCCGAGGCCGAGAGGCGGATCTGGTAGTGCGGGCTGTCGGTCCCGCTCTCGCGCCGGCGCTCGACCGGCTTCGCGACAAGGACGCCGTACTTGCTGAGCGGCATTACCAGCCCGCCTCCCACGGGCCCGCGACGGCGCGGCGCGGGATCTCGCGAACGTCCGGAAGGACGAATCCGCGTCGCGGCGTCGGGGCGGCGTACTGCCGATTGCCCACACCGACCACGACCGGCTTGGGGCGCGGCTGCGGGTGCGATCTCGGCGGCTGCTGTGGGGAGGCCTGCATGACCAGCGCAGCTTCCGCCACACCGGTTGCCACCGGCTAACGAAACGCTTACCGCAGCGCTGTCGCGTCGAGCCGGACCGTGCGCACGCCGCGCGACTCGGCCAGCGCGACCATGTCCGCGGTGCCGCCCGGGCCGTCCCCGCCGCGGCCGTCCCAGAGGACGATCAGCGTGATGTCGATGTCGGCGCGCGACAGCGCGCTGTGCAGCAACCAGCGGTTGTTGCGCTCCCAGATCGTGTAGCCCTCGCGCGTCGCCAGCCAGCCGGGCAGCTCCGTGCTCTCGGCGAGCACCTTGACGTCGACCGTCTCGCACAGGTTGCGGTAGCGCTCCATCCAGTCCGGGCCTGCGTCCTGGACCGACTCGGCGGCGAACTGATCGCGCGGCACCGCCAGCAGGAGGGTGGTCGGGATGCCCTGGGCGGCGCACGCCTCGTGGAAGAGGATGTCGCCGCCGCTGGCGCCGCCGGCCAGGCCCTCGATCGGCCGGTCGCCGGCGAGGTCGTTCTCGGCCGCGACGGCGGCGCCGATCAGCTCCGCGGCCTTCGCTTCGCTCGCGGCCGGGAAGCGCGGCTGCGGGCGGCCGGGCGCGTCGATGCGATGGCCGGAGAACACGACGACGCGCCGGCGCGGCGGGGCCGCGGGCTCCTCCTCGGCCGCTCCGAGCGCGCCCAGCGCGGCCTGAACCGCCTCACCGAACAGGCCGAGCTTGCGGTACATGCGGATCTGGCGGGCGGCCGACTCGGCCGGGAAGTCGCCGCCTTGTTCCTGCGCCATCCGAGCGCGAGCCTCAGCGTACTTGGCCGCCGCGAAGTCGGGCCGGTCGGGTGCGGTGAGCAGCCGCAGCTCGGCGCGGCTGAGGTCGGCCCACACGTCGTACGGGTCGCCGCATCGCTCGGCCCGGAACGCGTCGGCTGCGAGCGACCGGCGCAGCGCCGCCTCGAGCTCGGTGCCCTTGCGGCCGAGCGCGCGCAGCTCGCGGTCGCCCTCGTCCTCGTCCTCGAAGCGCCCGTCCCACGCGCCGCGTGCCTGCTCGGCGAGCCGCAACATGACCACGGTCAGCGCGAGCGCGTTGACGCCCGGATACCAGTGGTTCTGGTCGGCCATGAACGCCTGGTCGTACCCCCGCCGCGCCTCTTCCAGGAACGGGGACCGCAGCGCGGCCGCGGCACGCTGCTCGGCCGGCAGCCCCTCCCAGTCGGCGACCCAGCGGTCCTTGGCGTTGCGGCCCTTGAGCGCCATCGCCTCCGCCACCCGGTCGAGCGGCAGGTCGGGCTTCGCGAGCACGCGCTCGACGGCGGCGGTCGACGCGATCGGATCTCCGAGCCGCTGCAGGATCGTCCCGAGCAGCAGGTTGGCCTCCGGGTCGTCAGGCCGTTCGTCGCGGACCTCCTCCCACGTCGCCTGCGCGTCCGGCCACGCCCCGAGCGCGAACTGGGCCTGCCCGACGAGGCGGGCGCCGGGCAGGGCCCACTCGAAGTCGGCGGCCTCCTCGCCGAGCACGGCGAGCAGCGGCAGGTCGCGTTCGGCGCGCGCGCTGCGCACCGCAGCGCTGAACCCCTCGGGCACCGGGCGGAACTCGTCCGGATCGGCGGCCTTGAGCGCCGGTAGCAGCAGGAACACCGGGCTGTCGGCGTTGTCGGCCACGTGCGACTGGCGGATCGCGTCGGCGAGCTTGTCGCGCGCGCCGCCGGGATCGTCGGCCGCGTACTCGAGATAGCGGTCGGTCTGCAGGTCGAACGGGACGTCGTCGCCGCGAGCGCGGATCAGGATCGTCGTGCGCGGGCGCAGACCGTGGCGGATCCCGAGCTCGTAGTAGACGTTGGCGTTGTGGATCGAGATGTCGGCGATGACGAGATCGGCCAGCAGCAGCCGCTCGAACATGTCGGTCCGGATGTTCCCGGCACGCGCGATCGGCAGCGTCGTCCGGCCCTCGATGCCCAGGTCGCTGAGCACGGGATCGATGAGCTCCTTCTCGACACGATCGAAGTCGATCCCGCTGCGCTCCCCGAACGGTCTCACTATGAACGCAAGCATTCAGCCTGACATCATCGCGCTCGGATGCTCGGAATCCTGCCTCGGTCAGCAGAGACGGTCGACGGACGCCTGACGATCGGCGGCTGCGCGCTCGCCGACATCGCGGACGAGTTCGGGACTCCGGCCTTCATCGCGGACGAGCAGTCGCTGCGCGAGACCGCGCGCGAGTACGTGTCGGAGTTCGAGGAGCGCCACCCGGGGACCGACGTGCACTTCGCGTCCAAGGCGCTGCCGTGCGCGCCGGTGACGGGCATTCTCGCCGAGGAGGGCCTGGGGTGCGACGTGGCGTCGGCGGGCGAGCTGGCGATCGCGCTCGCCGCAGGCTTCGACCCCGCGCACATCCTGCTGCACGGCAATGCGAAGAGCGACACCGACATCGGCGATGCGCTGGCGGCCGGCGTTGGTGTGATCGTGATCGACAACGGCGACGACGTCGACCGCCTCGCACGGCTCGCCACCGAGACCCAGAAAGTGCTCCTGCGTGTCAATCCCGCCGTGCCGGGCGCCACCCACGCGGCGATGGACACCGGCAGCCCGGAGGCCAAGTTCGGCGTCTCGCTGGACGATGCTCCCGCGCTGCTGGAGCGGATCGCCGCCGTCGACGCGCTCGGGCTGCTCGGACTGCACGTGCACATCGGCTCGCAGCTGCTCGACCTCGACGGCTTCGGCAAGGCGGCGGAGGCGATCGCCGCGCTCGGCGACTTCGGCACCTACGACCTCGGTGGCGGCCTCGGCATCCGCTACCGCCCCGAGGACGACGCGCCGTCGGTGGCCGACTACGCCGACGCGACGGTCAACGCGCTGCACACCTACCTCGACGCCGGTGCGCAGCTGATCGTCGAGCCCGGGCGCTCGGTCGTCGGCCGCTCGCTGGTCACGCTCTACTCGGTCGTGACGGTCAAGCGCGGCGTGCTCACGCACGTGGCCGTCGACGGCGGCATGGGCGACAACCTCGAGCCGATGCTCTACGGCCAGCGCTTCGCCCCGTTCGTGCTCGACGCCGACCGCGCGGCCGAGACGTGCGACCTCGTCGGCCATCACTGCGAGAGCGGCGACGTGCTCGAGCACGGTGTCCCGCTCGCCACGCCACAGGTCGGCGACCGCGTCGTCGTGCCCGTCACCGGCGCCTACTGCTACTCCCTGTCCAACAACTACAACGGCGCACGCCGACCGCCCGTCGTCATCTGCCGCGACGGCGACGCCCGGCTCGCCGTGCGGCGCGAGACGATGGACGACCTGCTCGCCCGCTACGTGTCATGACCCCGCATCCCCTCGACCCTCTCAGCGCGGACGAGATCCGGCTGGCGGCCGCCGCGCTGCGCCGCGATCACGGCGTCGGCGAGCGCTGGCGCTTCGCTTCGATCGAGCTGCGCGAGCCGCCCAAGGGCGCATCGATCTCGCGCCAGGCCGAGGTCATCTGCTTCAGCCGCGACGACGGCAAGGTCTACAAGGCGCGCGTCGACCTCGAGGCCGATCGCGTCCTGTCGTGGGAGCACCAGCCCGACGGCCAGCCGAACATGACCGTCGACGAGTTCTACGAGTGCGACCAGGCGCTGCGAGGAGACCCGCGCGTGATCGAGGCGCTCGCCGCCCGCGGCATCACCGACATGGACAGCGTCCTGATCGACACGTGGGCGTACGGCGCGCACCTGGTTCCGGAGGCGCACCGCGGCGGCCGCGTCGGCTGGGCCGACGTCTGGTACCGCAGCCAGCCGGGCTCCAGCCCGTACGCCAACCCCGTCACCGGCCTGCACTTCGTCGTCGATCTCAACCGCATGGAGCTGCTGGAGATCGAGGACACGCACCGAGTCGACGAGCCGCGGACGATGGGCGAGTACGTGCCGCACCTGGTGCCCGGCCTGCGCCTGCGCGAGGACATCAAGCCACTCGAGGTCACCCAGCCCGAGGGCGTCTCGTTCACGCTCGACGGCAATGAGCTGCGCTGGCAGAAGTGGTCGCTGCGGATCGGCTTCAACCACCGCGAGGGGCTGGTCCTGCACACCGTCGCCTACGACGGCCGCTCGGTGGCGCACCGGATGTCGTTCGCCGAGATGGTCGTCCCCTACCGCGACCCGACGACCGACCACTACCGCCGCACCGCGTTCGACATCGGCGAGTGGGGCCTGGGCTTCATGACCGTCTCGCTCGAGCTCGGCTGCGACTGCCTCGGCGAGATCGTCTACAAGGACGCCGTCCTGCACGACACGCGCGGCGAGCCGTACACGATCAAGAACGCGGTCTGCATCCACGAGGAGGACGACGCGGTCCTGTGGAAGCACGTGGACGCGCAGACCGGCGCCGAGGTCCGCCGCTCGCGCCGGCTGGTGCTGTCCTTCCACGTGACGGTCGCCAACTACGAGTACCTCGTCTACTGGCGGCTGTACCAGGACGGCAACGTCGAGTGTGAGGTGCGCGCGACCGGGATCATGGTCACGACCAGCTTCCCAGAGGGCGAGCAGCCGCCGTACGGGACGCTCGTCGACGAGCGTACGTACGCCCCGTTCCACCAGCACTTCCTCGTCGCGCGGCTCGACCTCGACGTCGACGGAGAGGCCAACACGGTCCACATGACAGAGTCCGAGGCTCTGCCCGTCGGCCCCGACAATCCCCATGGCCTCGCGCTCGTGCAGCGCAACACGCCGCTGCGCAGCGAGCAGGAGGGGATCCAGGACTACGACTGGCACACCCAGCGCGCCTGGAAGGTCGTCAACGAGAGCCGGGTCAACGGGCTCGGCACGCCGGTCGGCTACAAGCTCGTACCGGGTGGCGCGTTCCCGAGCATGCTGGACCCGAGCTCGCCGGTGCTGCGCCGCGCGCAGGTCATCGACCACACGCTGTGGGTCACCCCGTACCACCCCGACGAACGCTGGCCGTGCGGCGAGTTCGTCGTTCAATCGGAGCAGGATCGCGGTCTGCCGGTGTGGACCGCGCAGAACCGCAGTATCGAGAACACAGACGTGGTGCTCTGGTACGTCTTCGGCATCCACCACATCACGCGGCCCGAGGAATGGCCCGTAATGGCGGTCGACGTCGTCTCGTTCTGGCTGAAGCCGGTCGGTTTCTTCGACCGCAATCCGGCCCTGGACGTGCCGCCCACGAACCACTGTCACACCGAGGAGGGCGAATGAGTCGCGAGATCAACAACTTCATCAACGGCAAGCCTGTGTCGGCGGCCGGCGGCGAGACCACCGACCTGGTCGATCCCAGCACCGGCGAGGTCTTCGCGTCCGCCGCGCTGTCGCGCGACGCCGACATCGACGCCGCGTTCCAATCCGCCGAGCGCGCGTTCGAGAGCTGGCGGGACACGACGCCGTCGGAGCGCCAGCAGGCGCTGCTGAAGATCGCCGACGCGATCGAGTCGCGTGCCGAGGAGCTCGTGAAGATCGAGTCCGAGAACACCGGCAAGCCGATCGAGCTGACCATGTCGGAGGAGATCCCCCCGATGGTCGACCAGATCCGCTTCTTCGCGGGCGCCGCGCGCGTGCTCGAGGGCAAGTCGGCCGGCGAGTACATGCGCGGCTTCACGTCGTTCACCCGGCGCGAGCCCGTCGGCATCTGCGCCGCCGTGACGCCGTGGAACTACCCGGCGATGATGGGCGTCTGGAAGTGGGCGCCCGCTCTGGCGGCCGGCAACTGCATGGTCCTCAAGCCGTCCGACACGACGCCGGCGAGCAGCGTCTGGATGGCCGAAGTGCTGGCCGAGTTCCTCCCGGAGGGTGTGTTCAACGTCGTTTGCGGCGACCGCGAGACCGGCGCCGCGCTCGTCGCCCACCCGACGCCGCAGATGGTCTCGATCACCGGCAGTGTGCGCGCGGGCATGGCGGTCGCCAGGTCGGCGGCCGACGACGTCAAGCGCGTGCACCTCGAGCTCGGCGGCAAGGCGCCCGTCATCGTGTTCGACGACGCCGACGTCGCCCAGGCGGCCGAGGACATCGCGGTCGCGGGCTACTTCAACGCCGGGCAGGACTGCACGGCGGCCACGCGCGTGCTCGCCGGCCCGCGCGTGCACGAGGACTTCGTCGCCGCGCTCGACGAGCAGGCCAAGGGCACGAAGACCGGCCCGCCGAACGACGGCGAGGTCCTGTACGGGCCGCTGAACAACGCCAACCAGCTCGCGCAGGTGAGCGGGTTCCTGGACCGCACGCCCGACCACGCGACCGTCGTGGCCGGCGGCCACCAGCAGGGCGACAAGGGCTACTTCTGGGAGCCGACCATCGTCGATGGCCTCCGCCAGGACGACGAGATGATCCAGAACGAGATCTTCGGCCCGGTCATCACCGTGCAGCAGTTCTCGGACGAGGACGAGGCGATCAAGTGGGCCAACGGCGTGCCGTACGCGCTCGCGTCGAGCGTCTGGACGCAGGACCACGGGCGCGCGATGCGGATGTCACGCCGCCTCGACTTCGGCTGCGTGTGGATCAACTGCCACATCCCGCTCGTCGCCGAGATGCCGCACGGCGGGTTCAAGCACTCCGGCTACGGGAAGGACCTGTCCCTGTACGGCATGGAGGACTACACGCGCGTCAAGCATGTGATGAGCGCCATCGGTGAGTGAGGACCTCCCCGAGTGGGTGAGGTGGCTGCCGCCGCAGGCGATTGAGGCCATCGACCGGTACTGGAAGCCGGTCTGGGACACGCTCAAGCTCCTTCCCGCGCACCGTGAGCACGGGGAGGAGCTCGAGCTCGAGGCGGTCGAGGAGCTTCAGCCGGGCGCCAAGTGGCAGGGCCGGTTCGAGGCGATGTGGCCCGGCTACCGCGTCTGGTACCTACAGGAGGGCGATGCCGGCCGCCCGTCGTACCTCGCCTGCCGGGAGGCGTTCGAGCGGCACATGCCCGAGCTGGTGCCCACGTACGAGCGGCTCGTCGAGCTCGCCGGCGGCGACGACCTCGCCGCGCGGATGCTCAGCCTCTACCGCCCGCCGGGCTTCGTCGTCGGCTGCTCGCAGGGCGCCTGGACGCGCGGCGAGCCGGTGCTGGTGCGCAACTACGACTACCCGGCCGACCGCCTCGAGGGGATTGTCTACCTGACCGCCTGGACCGGGCGGCGGGTGCTCGGCATGAGCGATTGCCTGTGGGGGCTGCTCGACGGGATCAACGACGCCGGCCTGGCGGTCTCGCTGACGTTCGGCGGCCGGCCGGACGTCGGCGAAGGGTTCGCGATCCCGATCGTCGTGCGCTACGTGCTGGAGACGTGCGAGACGGTCCACGAGGCGCGGGCCGCGTTGGGGCGGATCCCGGTCCACGCACCGCAGAACCTCACGCTGCTCGACCGCTCGGGCGACTTTCTCACCGCGTACGTCGGGCCGGGCCGGCCACCCTCGTTCCACGCGATCGCCGCGACGACCAACCACCAGGGAAAGGTCGAGTGGCCCGAGTACGCGGCGGCGATCCGCTCCGAGGAGCGCGAGCAGTGCGTGCTGGGCCTGCTCGCCGACCCGGAGGTGTCACGCGAGCGGTTCATCGCGGCGTTCCTGGAGCCGCCGCTGCGCAGCACGCAGTACGCGGCCGGGTTCGGGACGCTCTACACGGCCGCCTACCACCCGGCGGCGGGCAGGGCCGAGTTCTCCTGGCCCGGCACGTCATGGGTGCTCTCGCTCGACGAGTTCGAAGAAGGCAACCGGACCGCGCGGATCCCCGTCTCGAACGCGTCGACCGACTGACGCCAGCACGCGTCCGGCCAGCGGTACTCGACCGCGGCGGACCGCGGGCGGTAGACCGCGGTGTAGAGCGTCCCGAAGCCGTCGGCGTAGCCGGTGCTGTGCAGCGGCGACTCGAGGAAGGCCGCGACGAAGTCCTCCTCGCCCGGGTTCGCGGCGAGCAGGTCGAGGATCCGCTGCTCGCGCTCCTCAGAGCGAACGGCCTCGGCGTGCTCGGGCCACTCGACCGTGCGCGGGTGGTTGGTGGCGACCAGCGCGCGGCCGATCGTCGCGGGCCGGTCGGGGGCGACGTGCGCGGTCACCGCGTCGCCCTCGCGGTCGATGATCGTGAGGTTGTACGACGCCTGCACCGGCAGGCGCGCCAGCACCGCGACGGCGTGCTCGGTCGTCGAGCACAGCTCGAGCAGGTAGCGGACGACGAGCGGCATCGCGAAGCCGGGGCCGGTGGCGCGGCGGCCGCCGAAGGCGAGCGACATGCTCAGCCCGGCGTCGTTGATCCCGTCGAGCAGCCCCCACAGACAGTCGCTCATCCCGAGCACGGGGCGGCCGGTCAGCTCGGTCCGGGCGATCACGCCCTCCAGCAGCTTCGGGTCGAAGTCGTAGTTGCGCACGAGCAGCGGCTCGTCGCCGGTGAGGACCGCCTGCGAGCAGCCGGTGACCAGCGGCGGCGGATCCCACAGCGAGAGCATCCGCGCGGCCATGTCTCCTCCGCCCGCGAGGTCCACGAGCCGCTCCCACGTCGGGACGAGCTCGGGCATGTGCAGCTCCAGCGCATGGCGGCACGCGAGGTACGACGGGCGCGCGGCGTCGCCGTCGCGCTGGTACCAGCGTTGATACGCCGGCCAGGTCGCCTCGAAGCGCTCCTGGAAGCGGGGGCCGTGTCGCGGCTCCGCGACCGCGTGGAACTCGAGCACCGTTTAAGGCTAGATGGTCGGTTCCGCGGCCATCTACTACGCGGTCTTGAACGCCATCGCGCCGGCCGGCACCGGCTCGAGCTGATCGGGCAGCGCGGCGCCGGAGAACTGCGCGTGGATCCCGTCGATCCACTGGTGCGCCCGATCCGTGAGCTCGTTGTCCTCGGTCTGCATGCGCGAGCGCGCGACCAGCACGCCGAGGTCGGCGCCCGGGTAGCGGTAGTCGCCCGGTGACAGCACGCGCAGGAAGAACGCCTCGGACTCGTCGTGCAGGGAGTGCCAGTCGTGCCCCCAGCGGGTGAACTCGAGGCCGCCACTGTCGCCCATCCGCCAGATGCCCGTCTTCGGCGCGCCGGTGAGCTGCTCGACCTCGTCGCCGACGTCCTTGAGGATGATCTGGCTCCACAGGTCGATGCTCGCGGCCTGCGCCCAGCGGCGATTGATGTCGTCGACGTCGATCTCGTAGTCGACGTCGAGGAACTCGAGCAGGTGGAAGAGGAACAGCGGAGCGTCGGCGTAGGCGCCGGCCGTCACGTTGGTCATCGAGGTCACGCCGCTGATGCGCGGGTTGATCTCCCCCAGGTACAGCTCGCCGGTGTCGACGTCGGCGAGGTAGTCGATCTCCACGAAGCCGCGGTAGCCCTCCCCCGCGAGCCGGTCGCCGAGCTTCTGCGTGAGGAAGCGCGCCCGTTCGCGGTGCTCTTGCGACAGCGCCTCGGGGAAGATGTCGTTGCCGCACCAGCCGCCCTTGTGCGGCGTGAGCTCGGGGAAGCCCGTGAGGTCGGTCATCAGCGGGCCGACGATCGTCCCGTGACGGGTGATCACGGCCTCGACGGCGGCGGCGCGGTTGTTGATCCGCCGCATCACCTTGAGCTCCTCGTCGACCATGTCGCCCGCGTAGCGGTCCCAGTCGCGCTCGCCGCGGATGAAGAACGTCGTCTTGCCGGAGTCGCCGTACGGCGTCTGCACCACCAAGTCGTCGCCGAGCCCGCCCTGCTCGGCCAGGGCCGTGAGCTCCTCGAAGCTCGTCGCGCGGCCGAGGATGTTCGGCGCGCTCGGCACTCCCGCCTCGTTACCGAGCTGGGTGGTGACGATCTTCGAGTCGAGCCGGTGCCGGAGCTCGGCGCTCGGGTGCGCGACCTCGAGCCCGGCCGTCGCCGCGGCCTGCTCGGTCTCGTCGTCGAACATCACGAACACGCACTTCCCACCCCCACCGCGGCTGGCGATGCGATCGAGCACCTCCTTGTGGCCGAGGAGGTAGTTGCAGATGTCCTCCATCGACTCGAACTCGCGGTAGGGCAGATCCTTCGGCACGAACACGCGCGGGTGCGTGCCTTCGAACGAGTCGAAGTAGTTGATGTAGAAGAAGTTGCGTAGCCAGCGGTCGATGCCGAGCAGGTTGAATGCGGTCGGCGAGATGAAGTAGATCGGCGTCTGGTTGGTGCGGAAGAACGCGCGGATCTCAGAGATGCCGCGCAGCGTCCCGGTCGTCTCCGGCATATGGCGATCCTCTCGCGCCCGCGCGCGTGCGTCCAGTCGTTCGCGATCCAAAGCGCGGTTCGTGAGTTGGTGCGCGTGACGGTTGCCAGCAGCGCGTCATCGCGAGAGGGTGCATGTGGGGAACGAGGACGAGGAGGAGCCCGATGGCTGCTGTGCAACCAGAGATGCCGGCTGTTTCACTCCGGCAGAAGCTGTTCCGACGAAAGCCGGTCGGCGTGATGTCCACCGAGACGGGGGCTGACACCGGGGGCGGCGAGCTCGCGCGCACGATCGGTCTGTTCCAGCTGACGCTGTTCGGGGTCGGCGCCACGGTCGGCACCGGCATCTTCGTGATCCTCACCGAGGCCGTGCCGACGGCCGGCCCGGCCGTGATCCTGTCGTTCGTGATGGCAGGCGTGGTGGCCGGCCTCACCGCCATCTGTTATGCCGAGCTCGCGGGCGCCGTGCCGGTCTCGGGCTCGTCGTACTCGTACGCGTACGCGACGCTCGGGGAAGCCATCGCGATGGTCGTCGCGGCGTGCCTGCTGCTCGAGTACGGCGTGTCGGCCGCCGGCGTGGCGGTCGGCTGGTCGCAGTACGTCAACGAGCTGCTCGACAACCTGTTCGGCTTCACGATCCCGGACTCGATCTCGCAGGCGCCCGAACAGGGCGGGATCCTGAACATCCCCGCCATCGTGCTGATCTGGCTGTGCACGCTGCTGCTCCTCCGGGGCGCGTCGGAGTCGGCGAAGATCAACGCGATCATGGTGATGATCAAGCTCGGCGTGCTCGCGCTGTTCGTCGTCATCGGGCTCCAGGGCTGGGACTCCAACCACCTGTCGAACTTCGCGCCCGACGGCTTCAGCGGCATCAACGCCGCCGCGGGGATCATCTTCTTCTCCTACATCGGGCTCGACGCGGTGTCGACGGCCGGCGAGGAGGTCAAGGACCCGAGACGCAACCTCCCACTGGCGATCATCGGGGCGCTCTTGATCGTGACCGCGATCTATGTCGCGGTCGCGGTCGTCGCGGTCGCCGCGCAGCCAGTGGCGGCGTTCAACGGCCAGGAGGCCGGCCTGTCGAACATCCTCGAATCGGTGACCGGCTCCACGTGGCCGGCGTCGGTGCTCGCCGCGGGGGCGATCGTCTCGATCTTCAGCGTCACCCTCGTCGTCATCTACGGGCAGACGCGGATCCTGTTCGCGATGAGCCGCGACGGGATGATCCCGCAGTTCTTCCACAAGCTGAACCCGCGGACGCTGGTCCCCGTCCGCTCGACGATCTTCGTGGCGGTCGTGATCTCGGTCCTGGCCGGCGTGATCCCGATCAACTTCCTGTTCGAGATGACCTCGATCGGCACGCTGGTCGCGTTCCTCGTCGTGTCGATCGGCGTCATGGTGCTCCGGCAGACGCAGCCCGATCTGCCGCGCGGCTTCAAGGTCCCGCTCTATCCCCTCATCCCGATCGCGTCGATCGGCGGCTGCATCTGGATCATCAAGGACCTGCGGGCGGTGACGATCTACGTGTTCCTCATCTGGACCACCGTGGCGCTGACCTGGTACTTCCTCTACGGGATGCGGAACTCGAAGCTGGGCAAGGCCAAGTCATGACCATGGTGGTGGGATTCGCGCCCGATGGGCGGGCGCACGCGGTCCTGCACCTGGCCGCGATGCTCGCCCGCTCGGGCGGCGAGGAACTGGTGGTGTGCGCGGTCGTGCCGGCGCAGTGGCCGCCGTCACCGGCGAAGGTCGATGCGGAGTACCAGACGTACCTGCAGGGCGCGGCCGACAACGCGCTGAGCCGCGCCCGCGGGCGGCTCCCGGCCGATGTCCGGGCGTCGTTCGAGGCCGTGCACGCGCGGTCGGCGGCGGCGGGGTTGCTGGAGGTCGCGGAGCGCGTCAACGCCTCGCTGATCGTGGTCGGCTCGGCCGCCGAGGGCGGCTCGGGGACGGTCGCGGTCGGGAGCGCATCGGCCCGGCTGCTGCACTCGTCGCACGTGCCGATCGCATTGGCACCGCGCGGATTCCGCGTCGGCGCGGCCGCGCGCGTATCGCGGGTCACGGCGGCGTATGACGGCACCGGCGACGACCTCGTCGTCGCGGCCGCAGGGATCGCGGGGCGTGTCGGCGCGACACTGCGGATCGCCTCGTTCGCGGTGCGCCCGCGCGCGCCGTACACGGTCGCCGTGGGGACCGAGGCGGACGACTCGATGACGGCCCAGTGGGTCGACGAGATCTCGACCCGCACCGGCGCGGTGCTCGACGAGGTCGCCGACCTCCCGTTCTCCCCGCGCGACTGCGAGACCAGCATCGGCTACGGCGAGGACTGGGGCGAGGCGCTGGAGGACGTCGAGTGGCGCGACGGCGACGTGCTCGTCGTCGGCTCGAGCTCGATCGGGCCGTTGGCCCGGGTGTTTCTCGGCTCCCGGGCCACCAAGATCGTCCGCCACTCCCCGGTCCCGGTCGTCGTCGTGCCGCGAGGCCGAGCCGCCGAGCTCGCCGAAGGCGCGCAAACTGCGGCTGGGTAGGGCAGCCGCGACGTCGAGTGTGAAGTTGTTCAGCCTGACGCTGAACAACTTCACACTCGACCCATGGGATGGCCGGTCCCGCCTCCCTCAGTGCCGCAGTTCGTCCGTCAGCCGGCGCGTCGCAAGGCAATCCCGGTCAAAGCCTCACGGACGACTCGGTCGGCGACCAACGCCGAGATGTCGGCGGAGCCGACCGCCGTCGGGATCACCTCGACGACATCAACGCCCACGAGGTCGAGAGCGCTCGCGACCAGGCGGACGCCGAGAAGCAGATCGGTGGCGGTGAGGCCGCCGGGCTCTGGCGTGCCCGTGCCGCCCGGCAGGTAGGCCGGGTCCAAGACATCCACATCGACAGTGAGATACACCGGGCCGCCGCCGACGGAGGCGACCGCGCGGGTGACGACCTCGCGGATGCCGAGGTCGCGGACGTCGTGGGCGAAGAACGAGGTGACCCCGCGCTCGGCCTGCCAGCCGAACTCGGTGTCCCCAGGCCAGTAGCCGCGCAGGCCGATCTGGGCGTAGCGGGAGCCGACCACGTTGCCGTCGTCGATCAGCTCCTTCATGAAGGTGCCGTGGGAGCGGCGGACGCCGAACACCTCCTCACCGGTGTCGGTGTGGGTGTCGAAGTGCACGACGCCGACCGGGCCGTGGACCGCCGCACAGGCCTCCGCGCAGGGCTTGGTGATCGAGTGATCGCCGCCCAACGTCACCGGCAGCGCGCCGGCCGCCAACACCTGCGAGACCGTGGATGCGATTGCGGTGTGGGAGACGGCCGGGTCGGCCGGGATGATCGGCGCGTCGCCGAAGTCGACGACGCGCAGCGCACTGAACGCGTCGATCTTCGCCTCCAGGTGCGGGCCGGGCGGGCACGACGCGGCGCGGATCGCGCGCGGGGCGAAGCGCGCGCCCGGGCGGTCGGAGACCAGTTCGTCCATCGGCGCGCCGACGATCGCGACGTCGAAGCCCTCGAGCTCGGCCGGGTCCTGCGTGTAGGGCGCGCCGGCGAACGTGAGCAGCCCCGCGTAGTCGGGCTTCTCCCCGTACTGCCCCCAGCGCTCGAGCGGATCGATCATCTAGCCCTCCCGCAACACGTTGATGGTCTGGAACGCCGGGTCGCTGGCGCCGTGCAGGCGCGCGCCGCTCGCAGCCAGCTCGCGCAGATACGTCACAGTCTCGGCGGTGATCCGCTCGCCCGGCAGCAGTGCCGGAACGCCCGGCGGATACGAAGCGATCGACTCGCACGAGATGCGGCCGACCGCGTCGTCGACGGCGACCTGCTCGGCGTCGCCGAGGAACGCCTCGCGCGGCGGCAGCGCGACCTCGTGGCGCAGGGACGTCGCTGGCGGGACGATCGGCGCCGTCGCGCCCGGCTCGCTCAGCCGCGCGACGACCTCGTCAACGTCGCCCGCGAGCCGCCGCAGCGTGGCCGGCGTCTCGCCGAGCCCGACGATGAACACCACGGTGGCCTGCATCGGCAGCTCCAGGTGCACGTCGTAGGAGCGCCGCAGCGCGTCGGCGATCTCGTAGCCGGTCCGGCCCGTGCCGCGCACGTCGAGCACGATCCGCATCGGGTCGTAGCCGGCGACGCCCATGTGACCCACCAGCGCGGCGTCGACCATCGCGATGCCCGGGATCGTCTCGAACTTCGCGCGCGCGAAGTCGATCGCCTCGAGCGTCTCGTGCAGGATCTGCTCGCCGTGCAGCGCGAGCTGCCGGCGCGCGCCGTCCAGTGACGCCATCAGAAGCGCGGACGGCGATGTGGAGCGGAGCAGCCGCAGTGTGCGGGACACCGCCCCGATGTCCACCCGCCCGCTGTCGGACATGTGCAGCATCGCGCTCTGCGTGAGCGAGCCGGCGATCTTGTGCGTGCTCGTGAGCATCGCGTCCGCGCCCTGCGACAGCGCCGTCGGCGGCAGCTTTACGTTGAAGCCGAAGTGCGGGCCCCACGACTGGTCGACGACGAGCGGGACGCCGGCCGCGTGCGCGACCTCCGCCATCCCCGCGATGTCCGCGGCCATGCCGTAATAGGTCGGCGAGACGATGAACGCCGCGCGGGCGTCGGGCGCCTCCGCCAGCGCCGTCTCCAACGCGTGCGGCGTCACGCAGTGCGTGATCCCCAGCTCACCGTCGTACTCGGGCGCGACGAAGTGCGGGATCCCGCCGCTCAGCACCAGCCCGTCGACCACCGACGCATGCGAGTTGCGCTGCGCGACGAGCTTCGCCCCCAGCGGCGCCAGGGCCAGGCACAACGCGTGGTTGCCCTGGGTCGCGCCGTTGGTGAGGAAGAACGTCCGCGCCGCGCCGTAGGCGTCCGCGGCAAGCCGCTCGGCCCGCTCGTACGCGGTCGGCGACGGCCCGAGATCGACGCCGTGAATGTCCTGCGGGATGTCCATGGCGAGGGCGTCGACGCCGATCGCCTTGCGCAGGCCGGGATCGGCGCCCGGGCCGCCCTTGTGGCCTGGGACGTGGTAGCGCGCCGGGCCGCGGAACGCGTATGACACGACCGCGTCGAGGTACGGCGCGGTCGGCTGCTCGCTGGCGTCCATATGGGCGATCCTATGGTGCGCGCGCCTCGTCGGCCACGAGCGCGATGTAGATCGCCGCGACGGTCGACGGCTGCTTGAGCGAGCGGCCCAGGACCTGCTCGGCGCGCGCCAGCCGGTAGCGCAGTGAGTTGCGGTGCATGTGCAGCGACGCGGCGGTCGCCGCGATATCGAGGTCGTGCTCGAAGTAGGCCTTCAGCGCCTCGTGCAGCGGCGGGTTCGCGCGCAGCACGGAGAGGATCTCGTCGACCTTCGGGTCGAGCCGCTCGGGCGCGATCTCGCTGACCATGAACGTGCCGAGATCGAAGTCCTCGAAGCGCACGACGTGCCGCTCCGGCCCCGTGTGGGTGACCGCGAGCTCGGCGTCGCGCAGCGAGTGATGGGCCTCGTTGATCGCGGAGATCGCCCGGCCGAGGCCGACCCGCGCGTTCGGGAGCGCGTCGGCCCACTCGTCGTGCCCGCCGTCCTGAATCAGCGCCACCAGCGAGCCGTCGCGCGGCTGTACGAGGTGCGGGATCCGCTCCGCCTCCAGACGTGCCACGAGCTCGTGCCCGCCACGCACCACCACCATCCGCGCCGGCGTCGAGAAGTCGATGCCGAACGCCGCGGCGCGCGCGGCGAGTGGTGGAAGGTCGCGCGGCGCGTGCGGCGCCAGCGCCTCCTCGAGCAGCGCGGCCTTGACCGCCTGCTCCTGGTCGCGCACCACGTCGCCGAGCCGCGTCATCGCGGCGAGCAGTGGCGCGGTCGCCTCGGCGGCCGGCTTGGCGAGCTTGGAGATGAACCCGCGCCGGGGACTCGCGAGGACCAGCCAGCGATCGGCCTGATCGGCGCGCGTGGCGACCGGCGTCGCGACCGCGTGCCAGCCCGCGACCTGCAGCTCGAGCAGCCCGGGCGGCTCGGCGCACACCTCCTCGAGCAGCTCGTCGGCCGGCGGCTTGCCCGCGACGATCTCCGGCGCGCCCTCGGCGTCCAGCAGCACCACGCTGGCGTCGAGGAACTTCGCCAGCCGGTCGACCATCGCGCGTTCGGGCTGCGGCGTGCGGAGCGCGTCGACCAGGTAGCGCTGCAGCGCGGTCAGACGCCGGAAGACGTGCTCGTCGCCGCTCGTGAGCGTGCTGTCGACGAAGTGGATGATCTCCCGGAACGGCGTCTCGTACGGCACCGCGAACACCGGGAACGCGTGCTGCTCGGCGATCTCGAGCAGCGCCGGCGGCACGCGCTTGAACCCGAGGCCGACGCCGAACCCGAGCGCGCTCACCCCGCCCTCCTCGAGTTGAGGCACGAGCGCGCGCTGCGCCTCGACGTTGCCGCGCAGCCGCACCCCGGTCGTGAGCATCACCCAGTCGGTCCCCAGCCACCGCGCCGGAGCGTCGACCTCGACGGCGTGCGCGCCGCGCACCGGGCGGTCGCCCGCGCGCATGCCTCCGCTGAGCAACTCGAGCCCGAACGAGTCCTCGGCGATGAGGTCAGCGAGATGCATCTCCGACGCGCCGAGTCTAAGCGTCTTGATTGGGCACCGGCCCAAACTGCGCAGACGCCTTTGGAGGTTCGACGGTTGTCGGCACCGGCCGTCGCACCCACACTCGATGCCATGAGCACCACTGCCACTCGCAAGCCCACCAAGTCCGCCGCCAACCGCTCCGCCCTGCGCGAGGCCGTGGCCGCACTCAACGAGGGTCGCCATGAGGATTACCTCGCGCTGTTCGACCCCGAGGCGCGCCTCCACGGCTTCCAGGCCGGGATCGCCGATGTCGAGGACCTCGTCCGCTTCCACGCCGCCACCGCCGACACGTACCCTGATGCGACCGTGACGCTCGATGACGCCATCGCTGAGCGCGACCGTGTCGCGACGCGCTTCACCTGGCGCGCGACGCAGGGCCCCGGTACGAGCCTCGTCGCCCACGGCGGCGCGATCATGCGCTTCGCCGACGGCCAGATCGTCGAGTGCTGGAACCTGCCGACGGAGCTGCGCGCAGTCGCCGCCTAGATTTGCCTGGGGACGGGGAGATCCTCGCGGCGGTCGCCGCGGAGGAGGAAGCCATGGTGGACCTGCTCGCGGAGCTGGTCGCGGCACCAACGGTGCTCGGCCACGAGGAGAGCGGGCAGGCCGTCATGCGCCGTGCGTTCGGGGACCTGGGACTGGACCCGGTGGACGTGCCGCTCGACCCGGCCGCGCTCGAGCGGCACCCAGCCGGGGCGCCGTTCAGCTGGGAGGTTGACGCCAAGACGAACGTCGTTGCGACCTGGGCGCCCGAGGCGCCCGGGCGGTCCCTGATCCTCAACGGCCACATCGACGTCGTCAGTCCCGAGCCGACCGTGCTGTGGAGCGGCGAGCCATTTGCGCCGCGTCGCGACGGCGGCTGGGTCTACGGCCGCGGCGCCGGCGACATGAAGTCCGGCCTCGTCGCGATGGTCGGCGCCGTGCGCGCCCTCCAGCGGCTGAGCACTCGCCCCGGCGGCCCCGTCCAGCTGCAATCGGTCGTCGAGGAGGAGTGCACCGGCAACGGCGCGCTCGCCTGCGTGCTGGCCGGCCACACGGCGGACGCCGCCATCCTCACCGAGCCGACGAAGGGCGCGATCTGGAACGCCCAGGTCGGCGTCCTGTGGTTCCAGGTGCGCGTCCTCGGCGCTCCCGCCCACGCCGGCGAGGCCGAGGCAGGCGCCAACGCGATCGAGGCGTCGTACAAGGTGATCGCGGCGCTGCGCGCGCTCGAGGCCGAGCTCAACACGGTCAAGCCGCCGATCTACGCCGCCTATCCGCACCCGATCAACCTCAACGTCGGGATGATCGACGGCGGCGACTGGCCCTCGACGGTCGCCGGCGAATGCGTCACCAGCTTCCGGCTCGCCTGCTACCCCGGCGATCCCGTCGCCGACCTGCGCGCGCGGGTCGAGCAGACCGTCGCCGAGGTCGCCGCCGCCGACCCGAGCCACCGGATCGAGGTCCTGTACGACGGCTTCCAGTGCGAGGGTTACGAGCTGTCGCCCGACAGTCCGCTGATCACGGGTCTGGCCGACGCCGCCGCCCGCGTAACTGGCCAACGGCCGCCCCTGTTTGCATCCACGGCGACCACTGACGCACGTACGTTCCATCTGTACGGTGGAACTCCCGCAGTCTGCTTCGGCCCGAATGCAGAGAACGAACACGGAGTGGATGAGCGCGTCCACATTCCTTCCGTAACCGAGACCGCACAGGCGATCGCGCTCTTCATCGCCGACTGGTGCGGGCTGGAGGCCACCGCATGAGCACCTCGATCACGAGCGACGTCCACGAGGCGCGCGAGCGCTACGTCTCCCGCGCAGTCGCGACGCCGCCGATCGTCGTCGTCGGCGCGGAGGGCAGCCGCATCCAGGCCGACGACGGCCGCACCTACATCGACTTCGCGGGCGGCATCGGCTGCCAGAACCTCGGCCACGGCCCGTCCGAGGTCGTCGCGGCGATCCACGAGCAGGTCGACCGCTACCTGCACCAGTGCTTCATGGTCGGCATGTACGAGCCGTATGTCGCCGTCTGTAAGCGCCTCGCGGAGCTGTTCCCCGGCCCGGGAACGGACTACAAGAGCGTGCTGCTGAACTCGGGCGCCGAGGCCGTCGAGAACGCGGTCAAGATCGCCCGCGCGGCGACCGGCCGGCCCGCCGTGATCGCGTTCGACCGCGCATTCCACGGCCGCACGCTGCTCACGATGACGATGACCAGCAAGGTCGCTTACAAGCGCACGTTCGGCCCGTTCGCACCGGAGGTCTACCGCGCGGTCGCGCCGTACGGGCCGGCCGGGGTCTCCAGCGACGACGCGATCGATGCGTTCCGGCGCCTGCTGCAGGCCGAGGTCGACCCCGAGAGCGTCGCCTGCGTGGTGCTGGAGCCCGTGCAGGGCGAGGGCGGCTTCATCCCGATGCCGCAGGACTTCCCGGCCAAGCTGAAGGCGGTCTGCCAGGCGCACGGGATCCTCTACGTCGACGACGAGGTGCAGGCGGGCGTCGGTCGCACCGGCCCGGTGTGGGCGATCGAGCACTACGACATCGAGCCTGACCTGCTCGTGTCGGGCAAGTCGCTCGGCGGCGGGCTGCCGCTGGCGGCCGTCACCGGGCGCTCGGAGCTGATGGACGCCGTCCACCCCGGCGGTCTCGGTGGTACGTTCGGCGGCAACCCGGCGGCGTGCGCGGCGGCCGAGGTCGTGCTCGACACGGTCTCGCAGCCGGAGTTCCAGGCGCGCTCGAAGCAGCTCGGCGAGACGCTGCGCGGGCGGCTGGACACGATCGCCGGCGAGCTCGACGGCGTCGTCGAGGTCCGCGGGCTCGGCCCGATGATCGCGATCGAGCTGACCGACGCGGCGCAGGCGGCCGGGACCGTGAGCGCGGCGCGCTCACGCGGGCTGCTGCTGCTCACCTGCGGGCTGTACGGGAACGTGCTCCGGCTGCTGCCGCCGCTGACGCTCAGCGACGAGGACGCCGTGGTCGCGATGGACATCCTCGAGGCAGCGCTGCGCGAATCGGCACGGTAGGCACACGCGGTCGTGTGTACTTAAGACGGAATGTATGGTCGTTACGTCGCCCTCGGAGACAGCACGACCGAGGGGATGGACGACCCGAGACCGGACGGCACATACCGCGGCTGGGCGGATCGCCTGGCCGAGCGCCTGACGCAGGACAACCCGAACGTGCTGTACGCGAACCTGGCCGTGCGCGGACGGCGGACCTACCAGGTGCGCGAGGAGCAGCTCGGGCCGGCCCTCGCGCTCGAGCCCGACATCGCGACGGTCGTCGCCGGCCTCAACGACCTGCTGCGGCGGCGCTATGACCCCGACGCCACGGCCGGCGATCTCGAGGCGATGCTGAGCACGCTCCAGCGCCACGGGGCGACCGTGATGACCTTCACGCTCCCCGACCTCGGGAGCGTGGTGCCGCTGGCGCGGATCGTCCGCCCGCGGCTGCACGCCTACAACGAAGCGATCCGCGAGATCGCCGGCCGCACGGGGGCGATCGTCCTCGACCTCGCCGCCACGCCGGTCACGTCGGACCCGCGGTTGTGGAGCGTCGACCGCCTGCATGCGAACAGCGTCGGCCACGAGCGGATCGCGGCCGGCTTCTGCCACGCGCTCGGGCTCGAGGGCACTGACACCACCTGGGCGGACCCGTTCCCCAGCGCACCCCGCAAGCCGCCGCACGCGCTGATCGCGGCCGAGGTCGCGTGGGTGAGGACCTACTTCACCCCGTGGGTCGTCCGTCGCGTCCGCGGCCGTTCGTCGGGCGACGGGCTCACGGCGAAGCGCCCGGACCTGAGACCGATCGCGCTCGACGAAGCCTGACCGCGTGTCAGCGGCGCGTCACGCGGCGGTGGACGCTCCGCACGATTACCATGAGCGCGACGCCGATGAGGCAGCCCAGCAGGACAGACACGCCGTCTCCGCCGAATACGAGACAGGCGAGCATCGTGCCCGCGAGGAAGAACAGACCCACCTTGACGTCATCCCGGACCGTTCGTTGCATCCGCGGCGGCACTCTGGTCCAGCTCCAGTCCATGCCGCCATTGATAGCCGCACGACCATGGCGCAACCTTGGCTAGCGCGGTTCCCGCGGCCGTCTCTTCTGTCGCATCGTCAAGAGCGGCCCGGAATGGGTTTGCCCGAGGCTGGCGAATCCGAGTCTGGGCGAGCGTATGACTCTGATCGACAATCTCATCCTTCTCGGGGCGGCTGCGGTTGTGACGGGTCTGCTCGTGCCGGTCATCACAGCCCGCGTGAGCGCCCGTCGCGTGGCCCAACAGCGCGTCGCTGAGGAGGACCTCGCTCGCGATTCGAAGTTCATCGAGGCCCAGACCGAGTTCCTCGATGGCGTGAGCACAGAACTGTGGCGGTTCGCCGGGAAATTGCTCGCCGTGTCCTACTACCGGACCGAAGGGTCGGCGGAGCAGTTTGTGGACGCCTGGCGCCGCTATGACGACTCGGCATTCGACGAGCTATTCGGCCTCCGAGCACTCGTCAGTCGCGGGCAGCTTCTCGTATCGGACGAGGCAAAGCAGCAGCTCTCCGACCTCCACGTCTGGCTGTTCGGCGACATCGACCCGCATCTGACCAGTGCGGCGCGGAGCTCTCCGAAGGAGCTTGACCAGCAAGCTGCACAGTCATGGAGGCAGACGCACGTACGCACGATGTCTGAAGTGTTCGTCCGTATCGATGGTGTTCTCGCCACGATCGCGCGCGACGTCGGCGTAACCGCGCGACGGCGCCAAGGCCACTGAACTCTCAGCTCACAGCGACTTTTTGGCGGCCGGCGATGAGTTTCCGAAGTGGGCCGAGTCCCTTGGCCTATGACCCTGATCGCGAGACGAAGAACTCGCCCGATGCGCAAGGTGGGGGCCCCGCGGTTCCTGTCCTTCGATGTCACCGACGAGCAGCCGGACGAGTTCGTGACCGACGTGGATGACGCCATGGAGGAGAACCTGAGGAGCGTCTCACGGTGACCATCGTCATCACCGCCTGGGACCGGTCGCCCGATGGCGGCATGGGCCTGGCGCGCGATACACGCGTGCGCTGGGCGCTTGAAGAGGTGGGCCAGCCCTACGAGGTTCGCCTTGTGTCCTTGCGTGCGAAAACGGAACCCGCGCATCTGCGCGTTCATCCGTTCGGTCTGATTCCGACCTATGAGGAAGGCGATCTTGCGCTGTTCGAGAGCGGCGCGATCGTCTTCCACGTCGCCGAGCACCATGCGGGCCTGTTCCCGGACGATGCCAATGCGCGGGCGCGAGCCATCACGTGGATGTTTGCCGCGCTCAACACCGTTGAGCCGCCGATCCTCGAACTCGTAACCGCCAAGTTCGCGGAGGGGGACAAACCTTGGGCCGAAGAGCGCCTGCCGCTGGTCAAAGATCGCATTCGCGATCGACTGGTCCAACTTTCTGCCCGCTTGGACAATGCCCACTGGCTCGATGGAGCGTTCAGCGCGGGCGACCTCATGATGGTGTCGGTGCTGCTCAGGCTGAGACCTTCCGGCCTGCTGGACGAGTTCCCGAAACTGGCGGCCTATGTTGCCCGCGGCGAAGCGCGACCCGCGTACGAACGGGCTTTCGCCGCCCAATGGGCGATCAACGCCGGGAATCCGCCGGCTGGCTGACGAAGTTCCGTACGAGAAGCCGAGCGACGCGGACCTGCGCCTGGAAACGGTCGGCCCAGACCTCGGTGATATCTGCCGCATCGTCGACGCACTGGAGCGCGGGTGAGGCTGCGAGAATGTCGCCGTGCCCGATGACGAGCCAGATGGCCGCAGCTTCGAGGACGTCGCGCGAGCGCTCGCCGACGAAGTGAACCGCGCGGTCGAGCGGCTGTCGACGATCGACCTTGACGACATCGCTCGGGCGGCGAACGAGGAAGCTGAGCGCGCGCGCCGCTGGATCGAGGATCTGGCGCGGTCGCTGACGCAGACCGGCGACGCCCCCATGCGGTCAGAAGATGCGCCCGTGCACCATGCCGCACCGCATCCGCTCGCGATGCCCACCGCGGAGCAAGGTGTCGCGCTGGCGGCGCTGGAGTCCGGGCGCTGGAGGATCGAGTCGGGCGCGTTGACTGTTCACGACGGGCCGGGCCCGAGCGACCCCCTCGGGCTGCTCCGAGCGCTTCGCGTGTCCGACTGGGTCACGGCCGACGGCGAGCTCACGCTGACCGGTCGCAAGGCACTCGCGCGCTGGTTGGAGCAGGCGTAGCACTGCGGCCGGATGCACGGCGCTACCCGTACGCATCTGGCCTCGCGAACCACGAGGCAGCCTGGCGAGTGTCGCGTTGTACCGCTCGACCATCCCGAGCCACTTCGGACGAGCGCGTGCGCTACTGAGCTGCGGAAGACGCTGGTCGCCGGGGTCATCCGCACCATTGTTGCCGCCCGCCGTTGCCAGCCCAGTCGCGGCCATGGCCGCTGCTGCTCGCGCAAACCAGCAGTCCCGCCGGGCCCGGCCGTCGTTTCGCTAGCGGCACTGAGCGCCGGCGAGTCGAGCACGCGCCGGACTATCCCCGTGCCTCCAAGCAGCAGCGCCGCTCTTGCGGCGCTGGCTCGCTAACGACGGAGGGACGGTCTGCGCCTCAGCCAGGGCAGTCGCCCGGATCGTGCCGATCGATAAACGCGCTCTCACCGTGGGGCACGTTGAAGAAGGTCACCCCCGCTTGCGTGGGCACACCACCAGTGTTTACGACGTTCTCCTCGTCGTTGGGTCGTTCGAGGAAGACCTGGCCGGCGGTGTACGTAACGCGCGGCTTGCTCAGTGATCGCATGGTGCGCATGTGCTTTCGCCTGGCAGTGCAAGTGAGGTGTCGGTCGGGCGCGCTTGCCCCTTCGACCACGGCGAGGCTGTGACCGCCCCGGGCAGTAGGGTCGCCCGAGACAACGAAGCGGAGGCACCATGGTCAAGCTCGTCGTGCTCTACGGTCCGCCCGCGGATCCCGATGCGTTCGAACGCCACTACGCCGATACGCACACCGAGCTGGCGACGGTGGTTCCGGGGCTGCGGCGGTTCGAGGCAGCGCGTGGCATCGCCACCCCGGACGGCAGCGACCTTCCTTACCAGCGGATCGCCGAGCTCACCTTCGACGACCTGGAGGCCCTGCAGGCGGGCATGTCGTCAGACGAGGGTCAAGCCGCCGTCAGCGACATTCCCAACTTCGCCACCGGTGGCGTGACGATCTTCATCGCGGAGCTCGACGAATAGTGCCAGCCTGGGCGCCGCCGGCGACAGGCACGGACGCCGCTTCGCAAGCGACGACGCGCCTTGTTCGTCGAGAAGGAGCGCAATCGCGGACGGCCCCGACGGCTCCGATTCGTCCATTGCGATAGCGGGGTCGGTCGTGGGCGAGCCGGGGGACGGCGGAACGGCTCGGTGTCCCCCAGTCCCTCACGGGCGAACGCGGATGATCGTCTTCCCCTTGATCCGCTCGGTCGGGTTGAGGGCAGCGACGGCATCATCGAGGGTCGCGACGTTGCCGATGTTGGTCCGCAGCCGTCCGTCCCGTACCCGCTGGACAACCTCACTCAGTTGGGCGCGATCGGCCTCGACGACGAAGTCGACGGCCAGGCCGTCGGCAGGCCGCGCCTCGGGCGGCCCTACGACGGTCACCAGGGTTCCTCCGGCCCGGATCAGGCTTGCGGACCGCTGCTGGATGTCTCCGCCGATGACGTCGAAGACCAGGTCGACGCCGCCGACGTCTTCCAGAGCGTCGTTCTCCAGATCCACGAACTCCCGCGCGCCGAAGTCGAGCGCCTTCTGGCGGTCGGCGGCGCGCCCGGTGCCGATGACGTAGGCACCGGCCTCACGTGCGAGTTGCGTCACCATCGTCCCGACTGCGCCGGCCGCGCCGTGCGCGAGCACGCTCTGCCCTGCCCGAAGGTGGCCGTGGTCGAACAGGCCCTGCCACGCGGTCAGGCCCGAGATCGGCAGGCTCGCGCCCACGGTGAACTCGACGTCGCCCGGCAGCGGCGCGAGATTGCGTGCCTCGATCGCGACGTACTCCGCCAGGGTGCCGTCGCGATGCCAGTCCGCGAGGCCGAACACCCGCTGTCCCACCGACACCCCCGTCGTGCCGTACCCGAGGGCGCTGACCACTCCGGCGTTTATCGCCGCCCGCAGCTCAGGCCGCTCGACCAGCGTCATCCCGGCCGTTCCCGCAGCCTCGTCCCCCACCACAATCGCCTTCACCCCGGGACCTCCCTCGGGCTGGTCCGTTTACGCCTGCTGCCGACAGCCGATCGCGACCACCCAGCACCCCTCATCATCGCCATCGGAGCTCTCCACACCCACGAATCATTCCCGACAAGGCCGAGGACCAGCAAGACGACAACCGGCATGATCTGCGAGCTGTGGACTCAGAGGTCGTAGGAAATGCCGGCGCGTCCACGTGCGCTCAACCGCGCCTCCAGCGACGCGAGGGTCCGGCTATTGGGAGCGAGCGCCTCGGCCACCTGCATGGCCGAGTAGAGCGCTGACTCCTGCAGGTCCATGCCGGTGGTGTACTGGCCGCTGAAGTACAGGCCTTTGCGACCCTGGAGCGGACGCAAGGCGCGTGCCGCCTTGATCGTCGAGCGGGTGATCAGCGGGTGCTTGAACCGCCGCTCCAACAGGATGTGCTTCGGGTCGGCACGCCGGCGCTGGGCCCACGACTTGAACACGTGGGCACTCGCGCCCGAGGCGGACCGCTCCTGCAGCGCACCGAGCCAGGCGCTGCCCTCGCAAAGCGCAAGTAATGGTCTTCCGGCTCCGTCCGCTCCGGGCCTGATGGTCGCCTAGGCGTTACCGATGCAGCGGCCGACCCCGGGCAGCACGCTCGCGTTCATGCTGAGCGAGGGCTCGTCTGCCGCCCTTCCCCTTCGGTACGCGTGGATCGGGCGGCCGGCGGGCTCGTTCGGATCCGCGCCAGGATCCCGGCGATCGCGGTCCGGGCCCGATCGAGTTCGCGGTGTTCGCGAAATAGGACGAAGTGATAGTTGGCGAGCTCGAGCGCGGCTTGTAACTCAAAGGCGACCTGCGCAACGTCGGCGTCGGCGCCGATCTCGCCGCGCCGCTGGGCATCGTGAGCCAGCTGCTTGAGGCCGTCGATGAATGCGCGCTCGCCCGCCTCGGCCAGCTGATGGATGGGGCCAGAGCGCGCGTCCATCTCGGCGAGGAGGGAGGCGAAGAAGCAGCCGCCGGGGAAGACGAGGCGCTCAACGTAGGAGAGGTAGGCCTCACAGAGGGCTTCAAGCCGCCGCAGCCCGGCGGGTGCCTGGAGGGTCGGGCGCATGACCTCCTCGGTGAAGATCGCTTGCGCGGTCTCGATCGTCTCCAGCTGCAGCTGTTGCTTGGAGCCAAAGTGCGCGTAGACGCCCGACTTTGAGACCCCAAGCGCCTCGGCGAGACGGCCGATCGTCAGCCCTTCGATTCCCTCCACCGAGGCGAGCCTGGTCGCGACGTCGAGGATCGACGCGTGGGTGCGCTCGCCGTCGCTGCGGCGTGAGCGCTGGCTGCGCAACTCGCCCGCGGAAGCCACGCTTGACAAAGATAGCACGGGCGTTCACACTAGCACGGCTAGATAGCACGACCGTACAGACTCGTGAGCATGAGAGGAGTGCGCTATGGGTCACTCGCAAGCGACTGTGATCGGAACGGAGCCCGGGACCGGCAGCGCTCAGGCGATGGCGATTGAGCGCCCGACACGGGCGCCACGCAAGGCAGCCGCGGAGGACCTGTCGGCCGTCTGCGGGACGCTGGCGGCGGCCTTTTTCGACGACCCGGTATTCGGCTGGGGGATGCCCGCTGCCGACCGCCGACGCCAGATCCTGCCCGCCTTCTTCGCGATCGTCAGCGAGGCATACCTGGCCCACGGGGAGATCTACACGACCGACGACCTCGTCGCCGCGGCGGTCTGGGCTCCGCCGGGGATCGAGGACGACGGCGAGCGGCTCGTGGCCGCGCTCGCAGACGTGTCGGGCGAATACGCCCAGACGCTGTTCGAGGCCTTCGAGCTAATGGACAAGCAGCACCCTCGAGACCCGCACCACTACCTCTTCTTCCTCGGCACCAGGCCCGAGCGGCAGGCACAGGGAATCGGCTCGGCGCTCATGAGGCCCGTGCTCGACCGCTGCGACCGGGACGGGGTCCCGGCCTACCTGGAGGCGACGAGCGAGCGAAACCGGCGCTTCTATCTACGCCACGGATTCGAGGTGACCGGCGAGATCCGCCTCCCCGACGGCCCGAGCATGTGGCCGATGTGGCGAGAGCCGATCTGATACCAACTGCGCGAGCGCCGCGACGGAGCTCCTCCCGTGCCGGCACGGAACACCTTGCCTCGCGCAGGACGCCGCTCCGAAGCCGAAGCAGACACGCCACGCACCACGCCGAACACGCTCGGAATGGACGATCAGCAGACGCGCCGCCGGCCTGTCCTGTCCCGGCGTCTTGCATAGGCACACTGCGGGCGCTCCGACCCAGTCGCGCCGCGATCCGTCTCACGGTCTCGGCTTGCGCATTCGCGTGTGGCTGTCGTGTATGTCGGGGTGTCGTCCGGCGGGTTTAAGTTAAGACCATTTGGTGAGGGGCCAGCGCTTTGTCGCGTGTGATCGCGAGCAGTCGTTCTTGATGCCGCCGGATGTCCGTGAGTGGTTGCCGCCGCGGCACCTCGCGTGGCTTGTGATCGACGCCGTCGGTGAGATGGATCTGGAGGCGTTCTATGCGGCCTATCGCGTCGATGGGCGCAGCCGGCCGCCCTATGACCCGGCGATGATGGTGGCGTTGTTGCTCTACGCGTACGGGCGCGGGATCCGGTCCTCGCGCGTGATCGAGCGCGCCTGCGAAGAAGACGTCGCGTTCCGCGTGCTGGCGGCCCAACAGCGCCCTGACCACGCGACCCTGGCGCGGTTCATCGAGCGCCACCAGGATGCGACCGCGGGTCTGTTTGGCGAAGTGCTCGCGCTGTGCGCGCGGAGTGGGCTCGCCAAGGTCGGGGTGATCGCCGTCGACGGCACCAAGGTGCAGGCGAATGCGTCGCGCAACGAGAACCTGGACTACGAGCAGCTCGCGCGCGAGATCGTCGAGGAGGCCAAGGCGGTCGACGCGGCCGAGGATGAGCTCTAGGGCGCGGCGCGCGGCGACGAGCTGCCGGAAGAGTTCGCGACCGCGCAGGGCCGGCGCGGCTGGTTGCGCGAGGCCAACCAGCGCTTGGAGGCCGAGCGCGCGGCGAACCCGCAGCCGGTGCCGCGCAACCGATCAAAACGCGTCAAGCAGGCCAAGCGCCGCCTGGAAGAGGAGCTCTTCAGCGAGGTGCGCGCCAACCGGGCCTACGAGGCCTACCGGGCGCGCGGGCGGATGAAGGACGGCCGGCGCTTCGGCCGCCCGCGGAACCCCTACCAGCTGCGCGCCACCCCAGAAGGGCGGATCAACTCACCGACCCCGACTCACGTGTCGTCAAGGGCCTGCGCGGGTTTCTGCAGGGCTACAACGCCCAAGCGGTCACCAACGAGCACCAGGTCATCCTGGCCGCCGAGATCGAGACCGTCGGCGCCGACTTCGGCCACCTGGAACCGATGCTCGACGCCACCCAACGCGAGCTCGCGGCCGCTGGCATCGACGCGCTGCCCGAAGTGCTGCTCGCTGACGCCGGCTACTGGCATGGCGAGCAGATGCAACGCATCGCCGATCGCGGCATCGAGGTCCTCATCGCGCCCGACACCAGCCGCCGCCGCACCACACGACGCAACTGGGACGGCGGCCGCTACGACCAGATGCGCGACCTGTTAGCCACCGACCGCGGCGGCGAGCTCTACCGCAAGCGCCAGCCGATGATCGAGCCGGTGTTCGCGCAGATGAAGTTCAACCGCGGCCTGGACCGCTTCAGACGACGAGGACGCGGCGCCGTCCGCGCGGAATGGCGGCTCATCACCGCCACCCACAATCTCCTCAAGCTCCACCGCCACACACTCGCGGCCGCCGAACGGCGGCCGCCGGCCGGCATCCGCTCGCGCCGGTCGAAATCTCACCCCTTACCGGGCAACGCCAAGCGGTCCGCAGGACTTACGCGACAGCCAAGCGTGAACGCAGCAGCCGGCGATTGACCGCTGCCATTACCTGCGCGGCGGAACGTGAGCCCAGCATGCGAAGCAGCGAATTGTTGAATCAGAGCCCGGAACGACCACGCCAGCGGACGACAGCGAAGCGCTGACCCGGGCTCGGCATTCCGATTCGCGCCTCTCTCGGTAGCCCGTAGTGGGGCAGGCCGATGCTATGCCGCCCTCCAGAGCACCAGTCACAGAGCGTGCGGTCGGGCAACGGGGGAGTGTGGGGGACGGGCTGCGGCATGGCCTCCAGGAGCGCTCGGGCGCGAGCTTGCGAGCGCTGCTCCTGGAGGGCATGACGCGGCCCGGCAATGACCAACGCCGGATACGGCCCAGGCCTAACCGAGTAGGCCGAGGACCAGCAAGACGACGCCGGCCACGCCCGCGACGACGGCGATCGACGTCGCGATCGCGACCCTGGTGCCGGCCGAGTTGAGCAGCTCCTCGGTCTTGGTCGAGATCGTGAAGCGGCCCTTCTCGGGCCGCGACATCGTCACCGTGCCGGTGCGGTCGTTCGCCTCGGCGAGCACGAACGGCTCGTCCATGTCGGCGCCGCGCGGGTCCACGATGATCTCGCCGGCCGCGTCCTTGACGAGGAACGGGTCCTCCGAGACGTGCTGCGCGACGATCCGGGTCTTGTCGACCTCGCGCGACTTCCCCTGTGAGTCGCTCTCGGTCGTCGTGTAGTGCTCGGTCAGCAGCGTGCGGTGCCAGACGACCTCGCGACCGCTCTCCGGCGCGGTCAGCGCACCCTGCCCGCCCGGCGCGGCGACGCCGACGACCTCGCAGGCTTGGCCGAAGCTGCCGGTACCGACGGCCTCCGCCGCGGCAGCGCTCAGCTGGCCGAGCTCACCGCAGGTCAGCGTCTCCGAGAGCGTCATGTCCCGCAGCGACTTCTGCTGCGAGTGCGCCACGAAGTACGCGACCGCCGCCACGGCAAGCGCGATGATCCCGCCAATCACCATTGGTCAACAATCTAGCGCGCTTCTAGCTCGCTGGTGAGCCTTTCTCCCACACGCTTCGCCACGCCCGGTGCGGCCACGATGATCAGGCCGCCGACCACCAGCCAGGCGAGCACATACCAGGGGAAGCGGCTGTACGGCGCGACCGCGCCGTGGACGTTCTTGTAGATCGTGAAGCACAGGAACGCGATACCCACGACCGGGAAGACGATCTGCCAGATCGGCTTCTTCACCGCACCGAAGAAGAGGTGCTTGATCCCGCCGAGGTTGGTCGCGATGTAGGCGATCATCAGCGAGAGCACGCCGATCGTGCCGGGATAGAAGAACGCGTTGACGGCGTTGGTGCCGGCGATCCGCTGGCCGATCAGCCCGGAGAAGCCGACCGCCATCACCAGCGCGAGCGCGCCGAGCGGGGCGCCCGAGCGCGACGACACCCGCGCCAGCGGGCTCGAGGTCAGGCTGTCCCGCGACAGCGCGTAGAGCACGCGCGAGCCGGCGGTGGCGGTGCCGAGCGCGCTGGCGAACGCGCTGATCGTCGCCCCCAGGTTGATCGCATCCTCCAGCCCGGAGCCGACGTAGGCCTTCGACAACTCGCCGAGCGGCGAGCTCGAACCGGCGAACGCCGCGACGCCCGCCTCGTTGGTGCCGAAGCCGAGCGTCTGGGCAAGGATCACGAAGAAGTAGAAGATGCCCATCGACAGCGGGGCGAGGAACAGCGCGCGCGGAATGTTGCGGCGCGGCTCGTCGGTCTCCTCGCCCAGCGCCGCGGCACCCTCGAAGCCGGCGAACGACAGGAAGCCGAACACCGCGGCGGTCGCGACCGCATCCAGCGACGTCCCGCTCGGCAGCTTGAACGCGTCGGCGAACGAGGACTCGTGCCCCGCCGGCGCCGCGCCGCCGATCAGCTTCGCGAAGATCACGACGACGAGGATCACGATCAGCGTGACCGAGATGCCCTCCATGGTCAGCAGCGAGCGCGTCGCCACGCGGATGTCGCCCGCGGCGATGAACGAGATCAGCGCGGCCGAGACGAGCGCGATCCAGATCCAGTCGGCGGTGTCGGAGATCCCCGTCGACGCCAGGAACGAGGAGAAGAACAGGCCAACCTCGGCGCTCGACGCGACCGTGAAGCAGAGGTAGGTGCCGAGCAGCGCCCAGCCGGCCAGGAAGCCCGCCCGCGCGCCGAGCGTGAACCCGGTGAGCGCGTAGACCGAGCCCGCGTGGTTGACCTCGCGCGTGAGCATCGAGAACGCGTACGAGACGAACAGCACCCCGACCAGTGCGAACAGGAACGCGAGCGGGACCGCGCGGCCGATCAGCGCCGCGATCCCGACGCCGTTGAGCGCCATCGCCGCGGTCGGCGCCATGATCGCGATCGACAGCGCGATCGCTTCCCAGAAGTGCAGCTCGCGGCGCAGACGCGGCGACTCGGCGGCGCTCTCGGTCATGCACCCCCCTCGAACAGTGCGTCGGGTATGAAGCAGCCCACGACCCAGTTGGGCATGTCGACGATCTCGTGGATGCGCAGGTCACAGGCGACGGACGCCAGCGCGTAGGCCTCCTGCACCGAGCCGCCGCGGCGCTCGACGATGCGCGCGATCGCGGCGCGCGTGGCGTCGCGGCTCGCCTCCATCAGATCCGGCCCGACGCCGGTGCAGACGTGGTAGCCGCCGGCCTCGGTACGCGCCAGCTCACCGGGGGCGACGACGTACTGCGGTGCGGCGATCGTCACGTCGCGGCGTACGTCCAGGCGCACCGCGATGTTCATCGGGGCCTCGACGGCGGTGCCGCACACCTCCCCGTCCCCCATCGCGGCGTGCGTGTCGCCGACCGAGAACAGCGCCCCCTCGACGCCGACCGGCAGCAGCAGCCGGGTGCCGACGCGGAGGTGCTTGATGTCGAGGTTGCCGCCCCAGCGCGTCGGAGGCACGATCGAGTGCTCGCCCGGCTCGGCGGGCGCGACGCCGATCGTGCCGGGGAACGGCTCGAACGGGAGCACGACGTCGTCGAGGAACGCGACCCGGCCCGCGTCGATGCTGGAGATGCGCAGCCATGGCTCGGGGAACTCGTCGGCCAGCAGGCCGAAGCCGGGGATGATCGCCGTCCAGCCCCAGTCGCGCGGTTGCAGCGCCAGGATCTCGACCTCGAGCACGTCACCGGGCACGGCGCCCTTGACGAACACCGGGCCGGTGACCGGGTTCACGTTCGAGAAGTCGAGCGCCGCGACCGCATCGACGCTCGAGTCCTTGTCGAGTTGGCCGCCGGACGCGTCCGTGACCTCGAGCTCGACGGTGGCGCCGGGGTCGATCTCGTGGATCGGGGCGATCGAGTGGTCCCAGACGGTATGGGTCTCGTGCAGCGTCGCCATCCGTGGCGCGTACCCGCTTGACCGATATCCGATTCGCGCCGATACGTGCCGTGTGAAGACCGCTCGCCCGATCGTGCGCGCCTGGGTCGCCCTGCTGGCACTGGGACTGCTCGCGCAGCTCGTCGCCACGCTCGGCCCGTGGCCGTCGACGCTGCTCGACAGCCGTCCGATGGACACGATCTACAACGGCGTGCTGGTCGGCGCCGCCGTGCTGTGCGCGATGCGCGCCGTCGCCCGGCGCGAGGAACGGCTCGCGTGGTCGCTGATCGCGGTCGGGCTCACGCTCTACGCGGGCGGGAACATCTACTGGTCGTGGGTCCTCGCCGATCTCGACGAGGCGCCGTACCCGTCGGTCGCCGACGGCCTATGGCTCAGCTTCTATCCGTTCGGATACGTGGCGATCGTGCTGCTCGCGCGTGCCCGGATGCCGCGGCTCGGTGTCCGCCTGTGGCTCGACGGCCTGATCGCCGCGCTGACCGTCGCGGCGCTGAGCGCGGCGATCGTGTTCAAGGCCGTGCGCGCTTCGACCGGCGGTGACGCCGCCGCGATCTGGACCAACCTCGCCTACCCGCTCGCCGACATGGTGCTGATGGGCCTCGTCGTCGGCGTGATGGCGGCCGGCCGGCGGCGACTCGACCGCACCTGGCTCGTGCTCGGCCTCGGCTTCGGCGTGTTCGCCGTCTGCGACAGCATCTACCTCTACCAAGTCGCCAAGGGGACGTACGCGACCGGCGGGATGCTCGACCTCGGCTGGATCGCGGGCGCCGTGATCATCAGCCTCGCCGCGTGGCAGCCGGCGCGCCGCGAGACCGGCCCGTCGGACGACGTGCCGAGCATCGTGCTCCCGGTCGTGCTGTCGCTCGGCAGCCTGGCGCTGCTCGTGCAGGACCACGGCTCGTCCACCGAGACGCTCGCCGTCGGGCTCGCCGCCGCTTCGATGCTCGCGGTCATATGCCGCCTCGCGGTCACGCACCATCAGAGCCGCGAGAACCTCGTCTTCTCCCGCCGGCAGGCCCGCACCGACACGCTCACCGGCCTCGGCAACCGACTCAAGCTGCTGCGCGATCTCGAGCTGCTGCGGGCCGAAGAGCCGATGCCGCCGCACCTGCTGCTGCTGTTCGACCTCGACGGCTTCAAGCACTACAACGACAGCTACGGGCACCCGGCCGGCGACGCGCTGCTGCGCCAGCTCGGCCTCCAGCTCGCCGGCGCGGTGCCGGACCAGGCCAGCGCCTACCGGATCGGCGGCGACGAGTTCTGCGTGCTCGCCCCGTGGGACGCCGACCGCGCGCCGGACCCGCTGATCGAGCGCGCCCGGATGGCGCTGTCGACCCACGGCGAGGGCTTCAAGGTCGGCGCCTCGTGCGGCTACGCGCACATTCCCGCCGAAGGGCTGGAGTCGTCGGAGGCGCTGCGCGTGGCCGACCGGCGGCTGTACTCGGAGAAGAACAGCGGCCGGATCTCGGCGCTCGCCCAGAGCAAGAGCGTGCTGCTGCGCGCGGTCGGTGAGTGGGACGCCGAGCTGAGCGCCCACGGCGAGGCCGTCGCCGCGTTGGCCGCCGCCACGGCGCGCGAGCTCGGGCTCGATGACGAGTCGATCGAGCGCGTCGCGACTGCCGCCGAGCTCCACGACATCGGCAAGATCGCGATCCCGCGCCCGATCCTCCACAAGACCGGCCCCCTGGATGCCGACGAGTGGGAGTTCCTGCGCCGCCACACGCTGATCGGCGAGCGCATCGTCGCCGCGGCGCCCGCCCTCGGCGGCGTCGCGAAGATGATCCGCTCCAGCCACGAGCGCTGGGACGGCCGCGGCTACCCGGACGCGCTGGCCGGGGATGTCATCCCGCTCGGCGCGCAGATCGTCTTCGTGTGCGATGCGTTCTCGGCGATGACGTCCGAGCGCCCGTACGCGCCGGCGGTGCCGGAGGCCGAGGCGCTCGCCGAGCTGCGCCGGAACGCCGGCTCGCAGTTCGCGCCCGCGGTGGTTGAGGCGTTCCTACGCGCCGTAGCGCAGGAACAGGTAGTCGCCGCTCTCATGCAGCGATAGGAGGCGCAGGCCGGCCGGCGGGTCGAGTGCCGCACCGGTGACGATCGTCGTCGGGCCCGCCCCACCGCCGAGCTTCGGCGCGATCACGAGGTGCAGCTCGTCGATGAGCCGTGCGTGCAGCAGATCGCCGAGCAGACGCGGGCCGCCCTCGCACAGGACCGAGCGCATTCCGAGATCGCTGCGCAGGCGCCGGACGCCGCCGGCGAGGTCGTCGCGCAGGTACTCGACCGCGGCCGCGCACGGCTCGAGCGTGCGGTCGGGCGACGGCGTCAGCACGACCACGCGGTTGTCGGGCGCTCGCAGCAGCCCGACCGTTGGCGGCACCTCCACGGAGCGGGTGACGAGCACCGCCGGCGGCCCCATCGGGCCGTAGCTCTCGACGCGCACGGTCTCGGCGCCCACCATGACCGCGTCGACGCGTGAGCGCAGGGCGTGGAACAGCTCGTAGTCGGCGCGGTTGGCGATCGGGCCGGTGCGGCCGGCGATCGTGGCGCGGCCGTCCGCGGTGGCGATCATGTTCACGAGCAGGAACGGCCGGTCGTCGGGCGCCTCACCGGGCACCGTCGCCGCGACGTCGTCGGCCGTCAGGTCGGCCGCCGTGTCGGGCAGCAGCCGGCGGAAGCGCTCCATCAGGATTCGTGCCCGGGCGCGATCCGCTTCGCGCGGTGAAAGGTGAACTCGGCGTCGCCCGAGCCGTGCGCGGCCGCGACCGGCTCGAGCAGGAACACGTCATGGTCGCCCGCGTCGGCGCGCCACAGCACGCGTCCGACGAACCGGTTCGCGCAGTCGTCGAGGATCGGGACGCCCTCCGGCCCCTCGTGCCAGGCGCAGCGCTCGAACTTGTCGACCTCGTCGGCCGTCTCTCCGCCGAACAGCTCGGCAAGCTCGGGCGCGTCCGCCGGCACGCTGTGCACGCCCAGCACGGCGGCGTCGCGGCCGCGGCGGTAGGTGCGGTTGGCGTGCGACAGGCACACGGCAAAGCGCGGCGGGTCGATGCTCGTCTGTGTCGCGAATCCGACCAGGCAGCCCAGCGGCTCGTCGCCGGCGCGCGCGGTGACGATGAACATCGGGTACTCGAGGTCGCCGGCGAGCTCGTTGAAGGTCTCGAGCACGTCGCTCGACATACTCGGCTCCTACCCGGCGATGACGACTCCAAAGTCCCTCTTCTTCGACGTCTTCGGCACGTGCGTCGATTGGCGCACGAGCGTGATCTGCGCCGGCGAGCCACTCGGGCTGCCCGCCGCGTACGCCGACGACTGGCGCGCCCGCTACCAGCCGCAGCTCGAGACCGTGCGCAGCGGGCTGCGGCCGTGGACGGTGCTCGACGTCCTGCACCGCGAGGCGCTGGACGACGTGCTCGACGCGCACGGCGTCGACCTTCCGGCCGCACAGCGCGACGAGCTGAACCTCGTCTGGCACCGGCTCGACCCGTGGCCCGACACCATCGAAGGGCTCACGGCACTGAAGGCGAACCACGTCATCGCCCCGGTCTCCAACGGCAACATCGCGCTGCTCGTGGACATGGCCAAGCACGCCGGGCTGCCCTGGGACGCGATCCTCGGCGCCGAGCTCGCGCACGCGTACAAGCCGCAGCCGGAGGCGTATCTGCGCAGCGTCGAGGCGCTCGGGCTGCAGCCGCGGGAGGTGATGATGGTCGCCGCCCACAACGGTGATCTGGTGGCTGCGGGCGGCCTCGGACTGATGACCGCGTTCGTCCCGCGACCGACCGAGCACGGCCCCGATCAGACGTCCGATCTGGAGCCCGAGCAGGACTACGACGTGGTCGCCGAGGACCTCGTCGCGCTGGCCGGCGTGTTGGCCTGAGCAACTCCACGGCTCCGGTCGTGTTGAGTCCGGGTGGAAAACCGTTCACTGGAGGGGTGAAGGCATGGGAAGCATCCGAACACGCGGCGTGCCGATCGCGGCCGTCGTGGCAGGGGCGTTGGTGCTGCCCGCCGCTGCCTTTGGCGCGGCGGAGAAGCCGGTAGCCACCACCGGCGGCGCCGCCAACATCACGTCGACGACCGCGCTGCTCAACGGCTCGGTCAACCCGAAGGGTGCCGCGACCACGTATCTGTTCCAGTTCGGTCACGACCCGCTTGTACGAGAGCCGAACACGACGCTCGTTGGCTGCCGGCTCGGGCACCAAGGGCAAGAAGATCGCGATCGCCGTGGCCGGCCTCGTGCCGAACACGAAGTACCACTATCGGCTCGTCGCCCAGAACCGCAAGGGCCTGACGTTCGGCAAGGACCGGACGTTGAAGACCAAGAAGGAGCCGCTGGCGCTGACGCTCGCGGCGACGCCGAACCCGGTGCGCGCGGGCCGACGCGACGAACCTGTCGGGCGTGCTGTCCGGCACCGGTCACGCCCAGCGGCAGATCAAGCTCGAGTAGAGCGCGTGGCCGTTCACGACCTGGGTCCAGGACGGCAATCCGCAGGTCACCGGCGCGACCGGCGCGTTCTCGTTCCCGATCCTGTCCGTGCCGGCGAACACGCAGTACCGCGTGTCCCTGGTCGCGAATCCGACCACGGTCAGCCCGGCGCTCGTCGTCGGCACGACCGTCAAGGTCACGCGCCACGCGAAGGTCTTCCGTGGCACGAAGCGCGGCAAGATCCATTTCTGGGGCCGCCTGACGCCTGCCGCCGACGCTGCGGCGGTGCAGATCCAGAAGCTGCGGCGGGGCACCTGGATCGCCATCGCCCAGACCGCCGCCAAGCCTACGGGCAAGGGCTTCTCGCGGTACTCCAAGCGCATCAGGCAGAAGCACGGCGGGCGCTACCGCGTCGTCGCCGTCGACACGAGCGGCGTGCACTCGGTGAGCGTGAGCCGCAGCATCCGCCGCCACCACCTGCGCGGCTAGCGGTTCTTCGTTGCGCCTCCGGGCCCGCGCGGCCCGGAGGCGCTAGACGGCCTCCTCGAACGGCACGTCGCCGGAGATGAGATCCAGCGTCTTGCCGATCGTGCTCGGGGCGTGCAGAACCGTTGCGAGCACCGCCGCCACGTCCTCGCGCGGGATCTCGCCGCGCTCGCCGTTCTCGCTGAGCGCGACGCGGCCGGTACCGGTGTCGTTCGTGAGGCGACCGGGCCGGATGATCGTGTAGTCGAGCCCGCTCTCGCGCAGGGCCGCGTCGGCCTTGCCCTTGGCACGCAGGTACACGGCGAATGTGTCGTCGCCCGGCGCGTCCGGGTCGGCGCCCATGCTGCTGACCATCACGTACCGCTGGACGGGGCCGATCAGCTTCACCGCGCCCTCGTAGTCCATCGTCTCCTTGCGGGCGGAGCCGCTGCCCGGGCCGGCACCGGCGGCGAACACGACGGCATCGACGCCGGCGATCGCGCCGGCGACCTCGTCCTCACCCGCCTTCTCGAGGTCGAGGATCACCGGCTCGGCGCCGCTGGCGCGGACGTCGTCCGCGTGGTCGGGGTTGCGGATCAGCGACCGGACCTCGTCGCCACGCTCAGAGAGCAGGCGGGCGAGCCGCAGCGCGATCTGGCCGTGCCCGCCGGCAATGGCTACACGCATGCCCCCAGCCTATGTCACGCCCCGCAGTCGCCGTTTCCTCCGCGCACCTCGTCGCAGAAGTTCCAGCCGGTGAAGGGCTCGACCATGTACCCGCGCGTCAGGCGCAGCGTGCCGACCCGGCCCACGCGCGGCCCTCTACCGGCGATGTGCCTGTTGAACACGTGGACGCGCGTGACGCGGGCGCGAGCACGGGCGACGGAGTACGTCCCGCGGACGTGCGACACCCGGAACCACAGGTTGATGATGTGGCTGCAGCAGCCAAAGTAGACGACCATCTTCGCGCGGCCCCTGCGGCCGATCGTCAGGCTACGCTCGTGGCCGAACCACCGGCCGGCGAAGACGTCGAGGTCGGCCTTTCCGCTCGCCGGCTTGTCGATGCCGCGCACCGACACAGGGTGGAACCGGGTCTGCCTCGTCCCGTCCCCGAGCTGGCCCCCCGCATTGTCGCCCCAGCACTTGATGCCGCCGCTGCTCAGCACAGCGCACGTGTCGAAGCCGCTCGTGCTGATCCCAACGACGCCGCGGAGCGCCGGCACCGTGACGACCTTCTTCGTCAGGTTGTAGCCGACACCGGTCTGTCCCAGATATGCGTAGGGGCTCTGGCACTTGACCGTGCCACCCACGATCACCGCGCAGCTGTGTTCCGTCTGCTGGCCGTCTTCGCTGAAGCTGAAGTGCTTCACCTTGCTGAACCCGTGCACTACCTTCGGCGCCCCGAACGAGTCCCAGCATTCGGCGACGGCTTGCATGGTCACCGCGCAGCTCTTGAATGGGTCCGCACTGACCGAGACCGCACTGGTCAGATTCGGCACGAGCGTCGGGGTGAGCACGTTGCCCATGGCCGCGACGGGACCGAGGCTACCGCTCCAGCCCCAGCAGCTCACCGTGGCGTTCGCGTGCAGCGCACACACTTTGCCGTCCCCGACATCGATCGCGGTGATGTCGTTCAGCCCGGGCACGGCGACCGGGGTCAAGCTGCTCACGTACGTGCCGTTGCCGAGTGTGCCGAGCCTGTTATCGCCCCAGCACTTCACGGTATGGTCGGCCAGCAAGGCGCACGTGGTGGGCCCGGCGCTGACAGAGACGACGCCGGTGAGCCCCTGGACGGCAACCGGCAGCGACCGGGCCGTCGTGGTCCCGTCCCCGAGCTGGCCCGAGCCGTTCTGGCCCCAGCAACGGACGGTGCCGTCCGCCAGCGAGGCGCAACTCGACCCGGCGGCGGAGCTCACGCCCGTCACGCCCGCGAGGCCGTGGACCGCGACGGCCGTCAGCCTGCGCGTGTGCGTCCCGTCGCCCAGCTGCCCCTGCCCGTTCCCACCCCAGCACTTGACCGTCGCGTCCGAGAGCAGCGCGCACGAGGGGCCGCCGATGCTGACCGCGATCGCCTTCAGTCGGGCACTGGCAGGGGCGGCGCCCAGCAGCAGCATCAGCGTCGTCGTGACTGCGGCCAACAGGTTCCGTCGCATGCATCGTCCTTCGTCCGTGAGGGCGCCTTGTCCGAGGACGCGACCCTAGCCCCACGGTCGGCTCCCCGTCAACCGCGCGGCACCGATCCGAGCCAGCGCTCGACCTCCTCGACGCTCCGCAGCCGCACGACCGGGTAGGCGGCGAGCCCGGCCGGCCAGTCCCGGCGGCGCTGGAAGTGCGTGCGCAGCGCGAAGCCGAACAGGGACTCGCGGCCCCAGAACGCGTTGCGCAGCGTCTCGCGGTTGTCGTTCCACAGCGGCTCGATGCCGCGCCGGCGGCGCCACGTCCGCCGCAGCAGGCGTGGGAGCCAGACGCGCAGCGGCAGGTCGAGCCAGATGATCGTGTCGGCGCCGGCGAGCACGAGGTCGCCGATCTTGCGCCTGTACGTGCCGTCGATCACCCAGCCGTCCAGGGCGACGATGGGCGTCACCAGCGAGCGCAGATCCTCGTCGGAGGTCTCCGTCCAGTTCGGCCCGTGCACGAGTGCGTCCAGCTCGACGAACGGGACGTCGAGCCGCGCGGCGAGCGCGCGCCCGAGCGTGGTCTTGCCGTTCCCGCTGGCCGAGGCGATGACCGCGACGCGGCGCACCGCTCAGCGACGCAGGATGCTGCTCGTCGCGCTCCCGGAACGGAAGCGGTACGCCCTACCACGCTTCAGGTGGCGGGTGAGCGACCAGTAGCCGCGCGCATCGGTTCGCACGGTGGCGAGCTTACGCCAGCTCCCGGACTTGTGCGGGCGCTGCTGGACGGTCACCGTCGCCCTGCCGCCCGGTCGCACCTGACCCCAAAGCCGGTTGCGCGCGGCGTCGAGCTCGAACGGCGTGTCGAAGTGGCTGAGCGACGGTTTGGCGCGCCCGTTGACGAACCGCAGGCCGGACTGCCAACCGCCGTAGCCGCCGTTCTTGCGCGGCTCGTCGCGCCACAGGTACTGGGTGAACAGCTTGATCCGCGGGCTGCGCCAGGCGATATAGGCCGCTTCCTGGAGCCAGCGATCCTGTCGTGACAGCGCGACGCCGCCGTACTTGTCGGGCGGGCGGGTCTGGTAGCCGTACTCATCGACGTAGATGCCGAAGCGGCGCGTGGTCGGGTCGAGCGCGGCGACGCCCTGCAACCGGTCGAGCGTCTTCGTGAGCCTCCGCACCGAGGCGATCGCGACATCGTCCGGGTTCGGGTGCGCCCGCTGCGGCGCGGCGCGGCCGCTGTACGGATGGATGGCGAACCCGTCGCCGGTCACCTTCTTGAACGACTTGCAGGCGCCCGAGCGGATGCGCCGGAACGCGTCGTTGCGGCAACCGAGCCGCCGCAGGAACAGCAGTGGGCGCATCACGGTCTTGGCCGAGCGCAGACGCTGGCCGCGCGGCGACAGCGCGCCGATCACCACCGTCGCCCCCGGGTCGGCCTTCTTGACCGCCGGGTAGGCGTTGCGGACCAGCGTGCGGTACAGGTTCGGCGCCACCGGCGTGCAACGCCGATGCTTGCAGCTGGCCTGCGGGTACAGCCACGAAGGGATGTTCGGCTCGTTCCACAGGATGTAGCGGTCGACGCGGTCGCCGTAGCGCTTGGCCACCGCGGTCGCGAACGCCTTGTAGGCGCGTGGGCGCGGCTTGTACGCGGGCCGCTTGAGCTTCGGCTTGGAGCTCGTCCACAGCGGGCCGGGGCCGGTGATCGTCAGCGTCACCGTCATGCCCGCGTTGCGGACGCGCGTGACGGCGCCGTCGAGAAAGCCCCAGCCGTAGCCGGGCGACGCAGGGTTCGCCCCGTCGAAGCCCGCGGGCTTGGTCTTCGGGGCGATGTGACCCCAGTGGGCGAAGATCCGGACGTTGTCGACACCGAGCTTCTTCCACTCGGCGACCGCCTGGTCGGCCCGCGTCCCGCCGGCCAGCAGGATGCGGTCGTCGGTGATGCCGATTTCGGTCTTCTTGGCGCTCGCGGTGTGTGCCGGGACGAGCACGAACAGGGTGATGAGAAGGCGAGCGAGGCGCTTCATGCAAAGGCACACAACGCCCGCACCCCCGCCGAAGTTGCGGGCCGACCGGATTCTCGGTGCGCGCTCAGATCGGGTAGTGGCGGCCCTGCGGCCCCCCCACGGTGATCCATCGGAGCTCGGTGAACTCGTCGAGCGCGGCGCGGCCGCCGAAGCGCCCGAAGCCGCTTGCCTTGACGCCGCCAAACGGCATCTGGGGCTCGTCGTGGACCGTCGTGCCATTCACGTGACAGATGCCCGATTCGACCCGTCGTGCCACGTCGAACGCCCGCGGCACGTCCTGGCCGAACACCGCCGCTGACAGCCCGTACTCGGTGTCGTTGGCGACCCGCACGGCCTCGTCGATGCCGTCGACCGGCACGATCGAGACGACCGGCCCGAATGACTCCTCGCCGTAGATCCGCATGTCCGGCGTGACGCCCGACAGCACCGTCGGCTTGTAGATCAGGCCGTCGGCCTCGCCACCGGTCAGGACATCGGCGCCCTTGCCGCGCGCGTCCTCCACCAGCTCGGAGACCCGCCGCAGCGCGCCCTCGTTGACGACCGGGCCGATCTGCGTCTCGGGGTTGCGCGGGTCGCCGACCACGAGCCCGCCCGCCCGCGCGGCCAGGCGGCCGCTGAAGTCGCCGACGATTGACCGGTCGGCCACGATCCGCTCGGTCGACATGCAGATCTGGCCCTGGTGCATGAACGCGCCGAAATTGGCGGCGGCGGCGGCCTCGTCGAGGTCGGCGTCGTCGAGCACGATCATCGGTGCCTTGCCACCGAGCTCGAGCAACACGCGCTTCAGGTGCGCGCCGGCCTTCTCGGCGATGATCCTCCCGACCCGCGTCGAGCCGGTGAAGTTGATGCGGCGCACGGCGGGATGCGCGATCAGCGCCTCGACGACCGCCGGCGCGTCGGCGGGATCGTTGACGATCAGGTTCACGACGCCGTCGGGCACGCCGGCGTCCTTGACGGCGGCAGCGATCGCGGCATGCGTGCGCGGGCACTCCTCCGACGCCTTGAGGATCACGGTGTTGCCGTAGGCGAGCGGCGTCGCGATCGCCCGGGTGCCGAGGATCACCGGCGCGTTCCACGGCGCGATGCCCGCGATCACCCCGACCGGCTGCCGGACACCGAGCGCCAGCAACCCGGGCACGTCGGACGGGATGACCTCGCCGATCAGGCCGTAGGCCTGGGCAGCCGCCTCGCGCAGCATCCCGGCGGCCAGACCGCAGTTGAACATGCCCCAGCCGAACGTGCCGCCCGTCTCCTCGGTCACGATCGCGGCGATCTGCTCGGAGCGCTCCTGCAGGAGGTCGGCGGCGCGGCTGAGCAGCGCGCGACGCTCGCCGGGCGGAGTGTTCGACCAGGCGGGGAACGCGGCCTGTGCCGCCTCGGCGGCGCGCTGGACGTCGTCCGGGCCGGCGGCGGCGACCGGCGTGGCGCCCACGCCCTCGACCGGGCCGGAGCTGTCCCATGCGCGGCCGGAGCTCGCCGGGACCCACTCGCCGCCGATCAGCAGCTGTTGCGGGTCGAGCTCTACCGTGGCCATCGGTCCCCTCCTGACAATAGTTCAGACTATTTCGTTTGCGGGCGAGAGCATACCCACGGCACCTCGGCCTGATGGCGGCTGCGATCTTCTTCACCGCGCTCAATCTGCGCACCGCGATCGCGAGCGTCCCGCCGCTGCTCGACGAGATCCGTGCCAGCGTCCCGCTGTCCACGACGGCGGCCGGCGTCCTCACCACCGCGCCGGTGATCTGCATGGCCGTCGGCTCGCCGATCGCGCCGCCGCTGGCGCGCCGGATCGGCACCGAAGCGGCGATCACAGCGCTCGGGCTGACGGTGGCCGCGGGCATCCTGATCCGGTTGATCGACGGCGTCGTTCCGCTGTTCCTGGGCACGATCGTGGCGGGGCTCGGGATCGCGCTCGGCAACGTGCTCGTACCGTCGCTGATCAAGCGCGACTTCCCCGACCGGGTGGGGCCGATGACCGGCGGCTACACGATGGCCATCAGCGCCAGCGGCGCGATCGCCGCGGCGTTCACGGTGCCGTTCGAGGACGCGATCGGGCGCGGCTGGCAGTGGGGCCTCGCCGTCTGGGCGCTGCCGGCGATCGCCGCCGCGCTGATCTGGGTGCCGTGGATCTCGCTCCACGGCATGGCGAACGGCGCGGCGCCGCCCGCCTCGCTGTGGCGCAACCGGCTCGCCTGGCAGGTCACCGTCTATATGGGCCTGCAGTCGCTGCTGTTCTACAGCGCGCTGTCGTGGCTCCCGACGCTGCTGCGCGAGCACGGCATCGATCGCGAGGCGGCGGGAGCGCTGCTGTCGGTGATGCTGCTGGCCGGCGTGCCCACGTGCCTGATCGTCCCGATCTTCGCGGTGCGCGGGCGCGACCAGCGGCCCGCCGTCGCCGCGATGCTCGTCCTTGCCGCCCTGGGCCTCGTCGGCCTGCTGGTCGCGCCCGGCTCCGCGCCCGCGCTGTGGGCGACGCTGCTCGGGTTCTCGCAGGGCGGCCTGCTCGCGCTCGCGTTCCTGTTCTTCTCCCTGCGTACGCCCGACCAGGCGCACGCTGCCGAGCTGTCGGCGATGGCACAGACCGTCGGGTACCTCGTGGCCGCCACCGGCCCGCTAGCGGTCGGCGTCCTGCGCGACGCCACCGGCGGCTGGACAGCCCCGATCCTCTTCCTGCTCCTCGTGCTCGTGCCGCTGCTGTTCGCGGGTTTCGCAGCGGCGCGAGACCAAATAGTTTGACGTAAGGTCTGCGAGACCGCCACAATCGCTGGCGGTTCTCGAGGGGAGGAGTCCGATGGTCAAGCCAGGAGTGGTGGCAGCATTCGCCATGGCGTGCGCCTTGTTCGTGGTGGGCTGCGGAGGGGACGACAGCGGTGGCGGCGGCGGCGACAGCTCGGCGCCGACCAAGCTGACGGTCGGCGTCATCCCGATCGCCGACGTGGCGCCGCTCTACGTCGGCATCGACCAAGGCTTCTTCAAGGACGAGAACCTCGAGATCACGCCGAAGCTGGCCGAGGGTGGCGCGGCGATCATCCCGTCGGTCCTGTCCGGCGACTACCAGATCGGCTTCTCGAACACGACGTCGCTGATCATCGCCGCGTCGAAGGGCCTGCCCGTGCAGATCATCTCGCAGGGCGTGCTCGGCGGCACCGGCGACGACGACGCGTGGGACGCCGTGGTCGCGCGTAAGGGCAGCGGCATCAAGACGCCCAAGGACCTCGAGGGCCAGACCGTCGCGGTCAACGGAACGTCGTCTTCACGAGGCTCGAGAAGCGGGTCCTGTTCTGGCATCCCTCACAGCGGTCGGAGCTCGTTCGATGAGATCGCGCCTGCTCGCCGTGGCACTCGAGATCACGGTGCCGATCCTGCTGCTCGTGATCTGGGGCGTGTGGTCGAGCGGCAGTGACACCTACTACTTCCCGCCGCTCACCGACATCTTCCAGGCGTTCGCCGACACGTGGCTGTTCGAGCGCGTCGGCAGCGACGTGGTGCCGAGCCTCACGCGTCTCCTGTTGGGCTACGGCATCGCCTGCGCCGTGGCGATCGCGGCCGGCCTGGCACTCGGGCTCTCGCGGCCGCTCCGGCGCGCCACCGATCCGATCGTGCAGTTCCTGCGCTCGATCCCGCCGCCCGCGCTGCTGCCGTTCGGCATCCTCGTCCTCGGTATCGGTACGTCGATGAAGGTGTTCATCATCGCCTTCGTCTGCCTGTGGCCGGTGCTGCTGAACACGATCGACGGCGTGGCTGGGGTCGACCCGACGCTGCGCGAGACGGCCCGCGTCTACGACATCAGCCCACGCGACCAGATCCTGCGCGTGACGTTGCCGTCCGCGACCCCGCAGATCTTCGCCGGCATGCGCACGAGCCTGTCGCTCGCGCTGATCCTGATGGTGATCAGCGAGATGGTCGCGAGCACCAACGGCATCGGCTACTTCGTCCTCCAGTCACAGCGCTCGTTCGCGATCCCCGAGATGTGGTCGGGGATACTGCTGCTCGGGATCCTCGGCTACGTTCTCAATGTGATCTTCGTGCTGGTCGAGCGCCGCGTGCTGCGGTGGCACCGCGGAGCGCGAGCGAGTGCTCTGAGCTGATGCTCCACGTCGAACATCTCAACAAGCGCTACGGCGCCACCGAGGCGATTCACGACGTCTCGTTCGACGTCACCGACGGCGAGCTCGTGTGCGTCGTCGGGCCGTCCGGCTGCGGCAAGACGACGCTGCTCAAGTGCATCTCGGGCCTGCTCGAGCCGACGTCCGGCAGCGTGCGCAATGACGGCACGCTGGCGCTCGTCTTCCAGGAGTACAGCCGCTCGCTGTTCCCGTGGATGACCGTGCGCCAGAACGTCGCGTTCCCGCTGCGGCGCAAGAAGATGGACAAGCGGGAGGTGCGGACGATCGTCGAGCAGACGCTCACCTCGGTCGGTCTCGGCAACACGCTCGACCGCTACCCGTGGCAGCTGTCCGGAGGCATGCAGCAGCGGGTCGCGATCGCCCGCGCCCTCGCATTCAAGCCGCAGCTGCTGCTGATGGACGAGCCGTTCGCGTCGGTCGACGCGCAGACGCGCGCCGACCTCGAGGACCTCGTGCTGCAGGTACGCCGCGACTATAAGGTGACGATCGTCTTCGTCACCCACGACATCGATGAGTCGGTCTACCTGAGCGACCGGATCGTGGTCCTCGGGCCGTCGCCGACCAGCGTGCAGGAGATCGTCGAGGTGCCGCTCGGCCAGCCGCGCGACCAGGTCCAGACGAAGGAGCGCCCGGAGTTCGCCCACCTGCGCGCGCACATCTGGCGGTCGATCAAGCGCCGTGAGGACACACCGGTGGGCGTGTGAGCGGGCCGCGCAAGCGCGGCCTTGCGAGTTCGCTTCGCGATCGTCGCGAGGCTGAGCTACTCGCGCTCGTCCTCGAGCACAACCCGTTCCACCGCGCGCGCCTTGGAGGGGAACGCCCGACCGCCCTCGCGCAGGTGCCGCTGCTGGACAAGCGCGAGCTCGTCGAGGATCAGCGCTCCAGCCCGCCGTTCGGGACCAACCTGACGTTCCCGCTCGCGTCGTACACGCATGTGCACCAGACCAGCGGGACGACCGGCCCGCCGCTGCGCGTGCTCGACACGAGCGAGGACTGGCAGTGGTGGGCCCGGTGCCTGGCCACCACGTACACGGCCGCGGGGATCGGGCCCGGCGACCGCGTTGCGCTCGCGTTCTCGTTCGGCCCGCACGTGCAGTTCTGGGACGCCCGCGACGGCCTCGAGCGGGTCGGTGCGATGTCGATCACGCTCGGCGGCATGAGCTCGGTCCAGCGGCTGCAGACGATCGCGCAGATCGAGGCGACGGCGATGGTCTGCACGCCCAGCTACGCGCTGCGGCTGTACGAGGTTGCGGTCGAGGAGGACCTCGAGGGCGCGCTGATCTCGCTGGAGAAGATGATCTGCGCCGGCGAGCCGGGCGCGTCGCTGCCGGCGGTCCGCGCCCGCATCGAGGAAGGCCTCGGCGTGCGCGTGTTCGACCACGCCGGGCTCTCCGAGACCGGCCCGTTCGGCTACCCGTGCGCCGAGGGCGGCGGCCTGCACATCAACGCCGACGAGTTCGTCTGGGAGATCCTCGACGCCGACCTGCGCCCGGCCGCGCCCGGCGAACGCGGCGAGCTCGTGCTCACGCCGCTCGGGCGCCGCGGCTGGCCTGTGCTGCGCTACCGCACCGGCGACGTCGTCGTGAGCCCAAGCGAGACCTGCCCGGCCGGCCACGAGCATCCGTGGCTCCCCGGCGGCATCGTCGGCCGGACCGACGACATGGTCGTGATCCGCGGCATGAACGTGTACCCGTCGGCGATCGAGCAGGCGGTGCGGAACAGCGAATCGGGCGAGTTCCGGCTCACCTTCTACACCGAGCCCGGCGGCATGGACGAGGTCAAGCTCGAGGTCGAGCTCGCGCGCGGCGCCACCGCGCGCACGCTCCAGGAGGTCATGCGCCAGCAGCTCGGGCTGCGCGTGCGCGTCGTGCCCGTCGGCCCCGGCGTGCTGCCGCGCACCGACGGCAAGGCCCGGCGTGTGATGGACCTGCGCGGGAACGGCGTCCGGTGACGTCCGCGCCCCGCCGGCCGCGGATCCGCGGCGCCAGCGAGCAGGTCGCCTCGGAGATCCAGCACTACATCCAGCGCGAGGAGCTCGGGCCGGGCGACTTCCTCGGCCGCGAGGAGGATCTGGCGCACGAGTTCGGCGTCTCCCGCCCGACGCTGCGCGAGGCGCTGAAGATGCTCGCCAGCGGCAACCTGATCCGTGCCAGCAAGGGCCCGGGCGGCGGCATCTTCGTCGCCCTCACCGCCGACCAGGGCATCAGCCGCAGCCTCTCGAACGCGATCGCGATGATGCTCGAGACGCGCGCCGTGTCGCTCGACGAGCTGCTCGAGGCACGACTGTTCCTCGAGGTCCCGCTCGCCGGCCAGGCGGCCTACCACGCCGGCGCGGACACGGTTCGCCGGCTGCGCGAGGCGCTGGCCGACGGCGACGAGGCCGGGCTGCACAGGATCGTCGCCGCCACCGCGGGCAACCGGATGGTGCAGGCGTTCACGGACTGGGTATTCGAGGTGCTGCAGCCGGAGCTGATGAAGCGGATCGGCCACGCGGTCGTGGATTCGGCCGTCGTGGAGCAGCACGAGGCGCTGATCGCGGCGATCGAGAAGGGCGACGCACCGCGCGCCGAGCGCGCGATGAAGGAGCACCTGCTGTACCTCGGTGACGTGCTACGCATGGTGGAGACATGAAGAGAACCTCACCCCCCTACCGCGCCGACCATGTCGGCAGCCTCCTGCGGCCGCCCGAGCTGCTGCAGGCCCGCGACGATCACGCCAACGGCCGCATCGATGACGAGACGCTGCGCGGGATCGAGGACGAGGCGATCCGCGACGTCGTGAAGATGCAGCGGGACGTCGGCCTGCAGACCGCCACCGACGGCGAGTTCCGCCGCGCCTCCTGGCACATGGACTTCATCTACGCGATCGAGGGCATCAGCAAGGCGCCCGGGAATCTGTCGGTCCAGTTCCACAACGAAGAGGGCGACATCGACTGGACGCCGGCCGCGCTGCACATCGACGGCAAGCTCGGTATCGGCGAGACGATCTTCGGGCGCGACTTCGAGTTCCTGAAGGGGCTCGCGAACGGGTCGACGGCGAAGCTGACGATCCCGTCGCCGTCGATGGTCCACTACCGCGGCGGGCGCGCCGCGATCGACGAGTCGGTCTATCCGGGCATGGACTCCTTCTGGAGCGACCTCACGGCCGCCTACCGCGAGCAGGTCCGGCGCGTCGGCGAGCTCGGCTGCACCTACCTGCAGTTCGACGACACCAGCCTCGCCTACCTCAACGACCCGAGCCAGCGCGAGATGCTCGCCGCGCTCGGGAACGACGCCGAGCACCTGCACGAGGCGTACATCAGCCACATCAACGAGGCGCTGTCGGAACGGCCCGAGGGCATGTCGGTGACCACGCACATGTGCCGCGGCAACTTCCGGTCCTCGTGGGTCGCGACGGGCGGCTACGACTTCGTCGCCGAGGCGCTGTTCAACAACCTCGACATCGACGGCTTCTTCATGGAGTGGGACGACGCCCGCTCGGGCGGGTTCGAGCCGCTGCGCTTCGTGCCCAAGGGGAAGGTCGTCGTGCTCGGCCTCGTGACGACCAAGAAGGGCGAGCTCGAGAGCCGCGACCTGCTGCTGCGCCGGATCGAGGAGGCGTCGCAGTACGTCGACGTCGACCAGCTGTGCCTGTCGCCGCAGTGCGGGTTCTCCTCGACCGTCGAGGGCAACGTGCTGTCACGCGAGCAGCAGGCCGACAAGCTGCGGTTGATCGTCGAGGTCGCCGACGAGGTCTGGGGCACGTAAGGGGACTGTCCCGTACTTGTCAATGGCTCTGACATACTCGATGTAGATGGCGGAGGTCACAAGCCTCAAGGACGCGATCGCGACGCTCATCCATGACGGGGACAGCGTCGCGCTCGAGGGCTTCACACACCTGATCCCGTTCGCGGCGGGCCACGAGATCGTGCGTCAGGGCCGCAAGGACCTCGAGCTGATCCGGATGACGCCGGACCTCATCTACGACCAGATGATCGGGATGGGGTGCGCGCGGCGGCTGGTGTTCTCCTACGCCGGCAACCCGGGCGTGGGGTCGCTGCACCGGGTCCGCGACGCGATCGAGAAGGGCTGGCCGGCGCCGCTGGAGCTCGAGGAGCACACCCACGCCGGCATGGCGAACCGCTACGCGGCCGGCGCGGCCCGGCTCCCGTTCGCCGTCCTGCGCGGCTACAGCGGCACCGACCTTGTGCCGCACACGAACGTCAAGCCGATCACCTGCCCGTTCACCGGCGAGGAGCTGAACGCGGTGCCGGCGCTGCGGCCCGACGTCACGGTCATCCACGCCCAGCGCGCCGACCGGGCCGGCAACGTGCAGCTGTGGGGGATCGTCGGGATCCAGAAGGAGGCCGCACTGGCAGCCGACCGCACGCTCGCCACGGTCGAGGAGATCGTCGACGAGCTCGAGCCGCGCCCGGGCGCGATCGTGCTGCCGACGTGGGCGATCACCGCCGTGGCGGAGGCACCGCGCGGCGCCGCGCCTTCGTACGCGCACGACTACTACGACCGCGACAACGACTTCTACAAGGCCTGGGACCAGATCGCGCGCGACCGCGACGAGTTCAAGGCGTGGATGGAGGAGCACGTTCTGTGGAGCACAGCGCCGACGAGATGATGACCGTGGCCGCGGCCCGCGAGCTGCGTGACGGCGAGGTCTGCTTCGTCGGCATCGGGCTCCCCAGCACGGCCGCCAACCTCGCCCGCGGCCGCCATGCGCCGGACGTGGTGCTGATCTACGAGTCGGGCACGATCGGCTCCAAGCCGACGCGGCTGCCGCTGTCGATCGGCGACGGCGACCTGGCCGAGACCGCCGACTCGGTGGTGGCGGTGCCGGAGATCTTCAACTACTGGCTGCAGGGCGGGCGGATCGACGTCGGCTTCCTCGGCGCGGCGCAGATCGACCGCTACGGCAACCTCAACTCGACGGTTATCGGCTCCTACGAGAAGCCGAAGGTGCGCCTGCCCGGCGCCGGCGGCGCGCCGGAGATCGCGCGCCTGACCAAGCGCGTGATCACGATCATCCGGCAGTCCTCGCGCACGTTCGTGGACGAGCTCGACTTCAAGACCTCTTTGGGCGCTGACGACCAGGTCGTGATCACCGACCTCGGCGTGCTGAGGCGCGGGGCCGGCAGGGGGTCAGACCCCCCTGTGTCAGGGTCACGAAGCGCCGCGGCAAGGGGGTCTGACCCCCCCGGCCCCTCCGAGCTGACGATGACCGCTCTGCACCCGGGCGTGACGCTCGAGCAGGCGCAGGAGGCGACGGCGTGGGAGCTCAAGGTGGCCGACGAGCTGGAGACCAGCGACGCGCCGACGGAGGACGAGCTGAGCCTGCTGCGGGAGCTCAAGAGCGCATGAGCGAGGTCTACGTCGTCGACGCCGTGCGCACCCCGGTCGGCAAGCTCGGTGGATCGCTCGCCACGACGCGCCCCGACGACCTCGCGGCGACGGTCGTCCGCGCGCTCGCCGAGCGCAACCCGGGCCTCGAGCCCGACGAGGTCTACTTCGGCGACGCCAACCAGGCGGGCGAGGACAACCGCAACGTCGCGCGCATGGCGGTGCTGCTGGCCGGCCTCCCCACCTCGGTGCCCGGGGCAACGGTCAACCGGCTGTGCGGCTCGGGGATGGAGGCCGCGTTCAGCGCCAGCCGCGCGATCGCGGTCGGCGACGAGCGGGTCTGCGTCGCCGGCGGCGTGGAGGCGATGAGCCGCGCGCCGTGGGTCGTGCTCAAGCCCGAGAAGCCATTCCCCCGCGGCCACGAGACGATGTACTCGACCACGCTCGGCTGGCGGATGGTGAACCCGGAGATGCCCGACGAGTGGACGGTGTCGCTCGGCGAGGGCGCGGAGATCCTGGCTGATCGCTACGCGATCTCGCGGGAGCAGCAGGACGAGTTCGCTCTCGAGAGTCATCGCAAGGCCGCCGCCGCGTGGGACCGCGGGGCGTTCGCCGACGAGGTCGTCGAGATGGAGCAGTTGGCGCGCGACGAGAACATCCGCGCCGACACGACGCTGGAGAAGCTCGCCCAGCTCAAGCCCGTGTTCCGCAAGAACGGCACGGTGACGGCGGGCAACTCGTCGCCGATGAACGACGGCGCGTCGGCGCTGGTGCTGTCCGCGAGCGACGACGGCGCCCTCGCGCGCGTGGTGAGCCGTGCGTCGAGCGCGGTCGAGCCGCAGCTCTACGGCATCGGCCCGGTCGAGGCCGCCAACAAGGCACTCCAGCGCGCCGGCATCGGCTGGGGCGACCTGAAGGCCGTCGAACTCAACGAGGCGTTCGCCGCGCAGTCGCTCGCGTGCCTGGCCGAGTGGAAGGAGCTCGACCCGGAGATCGTCAACGTCAACGGCGGCGCGATCGCCCTCGGACACGCGCTCGGCAACTCCGGGACGCGGCTGCTGACCACGCTCGCCCACGAGCTGCGCCGGCGCGGCGGTGGCTGGGGGCTCGCGACGATGTGCATCGGAGTCGGACAGGGAGTGGCGATGGTGATCGAGGCATGAACGGCTACCGCCCCGACGAGCCCGGCACGCACCCGGACCGCAACACGCCCGAGTACAGATCCACCCGCCTGCGCGCGCCCGACCGCCCGCTGATCATCCTCCCGCAGACGCTGTCGGAGATCACCGGGCCGGTGTACGGGCACGAGCGGATGGGCGAGCTCGACAACGACCTCACGCGCCAGCACGCGGGCGAGCCGCTCGGCGAGCGGATCGTCGTCACGGGCCGCGTGCTCGACGGCGACGGCCGGCCGGTGCGCAACACGCTGGTGGAGGTCTGGCAATGCAACGCCGCCGGGCGCTACATCCACAAGGTCGACCAGCATCCGGCGCCGCTGGACCCGAACTTCACCGGCGCGGGCCGCACGCTGACCGACGACGACGGTCGCTACCGCTTCATCACCATCAAGCCGGGCGCGTACCCGTGGGGCAACCACGAGAACGCCTGGCGGCCGGCGCACATCCACTTCTCGCTGTTCGGGAACGCGTTCGCGACCCGCCTGGTGACGCAGATGTACTTCCCCGGCGACCCGCTGTTCGAGTACGACCCGATCTTCCGGTCGGTGCGCGACCCGCAGGCGCGCGAGCGGATGATCGCCCGCTTCGACATCGACACCACCCGGCCCGAGTGGGCACTCGGCTACCAGTGGGACATCGTCCTGCGCGGGCGCGACGCGACGCCCATGGTGTGACTGATGCTCGGCACGACGCCCTCCCAGACGGTCGGGCCGTTCTTCGCGTTCGGGCTCCCCTTCGCCGGCGGCGAGCGGCTCGTGGAGACAGACGGCATCTGGATCACCGGCGTGGTCTACGACGGCGCCGGCGAGCCGGTGGTGGATGCGCTGGTGGAGATCTGGCAGGCGAACCGGCACGGCCGCTACCGGCATCCCGAGGACACGCGCGAGGAGCTGCCGCTGGAGGACGGCTTCGACGGCTTCGGCCGTTGCGGGACCGACGAGAACGGCGAGTTCCGCTTCTACACCGTCAAGCCGGGCGCCACCGCGCCGCACGCGCCGCACATCAACGTCATCGTTCTCGCCCGTGGGCTGCTGCAGCACCTCTTCACGCGGATCTACTTCCCGGACGAGGAGGCGGCCAACGCAGCCGACCCGTTGCTTTCGTCGATCGAGGATCCTGCGATGCGCGACACGCTGATCGCGCACGACCTGCGGTTCGACATCCACCTGCAGGGCGAGCGCCAGACCGCATTTCTTGACGTCTAGAGGCCTATTCACGCCGATCTTCGTGCCGGAGGCCGTGCAGGACGCGGTGTCCGACGACGCATGGCTGCGAGCGATGATCGATGCCGAGGTCGCGCTGGCGCGCGCGGAGGCGGCGTCGGGCGTGATCCCCGACGAGGTCGCCGACGCGATCGCGCGCGTGTCGGTCGATCTCGACGGCCTCGGGATCGCCGCGCGCGACTCCGGCAACCCGGTCGTCCCGCTTGTCCGCGCGCTCCGCGACGCCGTCGGCGAGCCGGGCGAGTGGGTCCACTTCGGGACGACCTCGCAGGACATCCTCGACAGCGCGGCGATGCTGGTCGCGAAGCGCGCGCTGGTGCCGGTGCTGGCCGAGCTCGACGCCGTGGTGGACGCCTGTGCGGCGCTGGCCCGCGAGCACGGCGAGACGGTGATGGCGGGCCGGACGCTGATGCAGCAGGCGCAGCCGGTGACGTTCGGTCTCAAGGCCGCGGGCTGGCTGGCCGGGGTGGCGGGCGCACGGGCCCGGCTGCGTGAGCTCCGGTTCCCCGCGCAGCTCGGCGGGGCGGCGGGGACGCTCGCGGATCTGTTTGACCATGGCCCCGACGTGCTCGAGCGGTTCGCGCTCGAGCTCGGGCTGGACGAGCCGCCGCTGCCCTGGCACGGCGACCGGCGGCCGGTGGCGGAGCTGGGCGCGGCGCTGGCGATCGCGGCCGGTGCGGTCGAGAAAGTCGCGCTCGACGTGATCCTGCTGTCGCAGACCGAGGTCGCCGAGACGGCCGAGGAGAGCGGCGGCGGCCGCGGTGGGTCGTCGGCGATGGCGCACAAGCAGAACCCGGTCGGGTCGATCCGCGCACGGGCGGCCGCCCGGTCGGTGCGCGGCGCCGCCGGCGTGCTGCTGGAGGCGATGGCCGGCGAGCACGAGCGCTCTGCGGGCGCATGGCACAGCGAGTGGCGGGCGCTGTCCGAGGCCTTGGCGGGGACCGGCGGCGCGGCCTGGTCGCTGCACGAGGCGCTCGACGGCCTGACCGTGGACGCCGAGCGGATGCGCGCGAACATGAGCGAGGACCTGCGCGGCACCGGGACCGGCCGGGTCCTCGACCTGATCGACCGGGCGCTGGAGCTGCAATGAGCATCCGCGTCCATCACCGGCTCGAAGGCCCCGAGGGCGCGCCGGTGGTGATGTTCTCGAACTCGCTCGGCACGACACTGGAGATGTGGGACGACCAGGCGGCGGCGCTCGCCGACCGCTATCGCGTGCTGCGCTTCGACACGCGCGGCCACGGGCGCTCGCCGGTCCCGCCCGGCCCGTACACGGTCGACGACCTCGCCGACGACGCGCTCGACCTGCTCGATCACCTCGGCATCGAGCGGGTGGCGTTCTGCGGGCTGTCGCTCGGCGGCACGATCGGCATGGCGCTGGCTCTACGCGCCCCCGAGCGCCTCGAGCGCCTCGTGCTGGCCTCCACGGCGCTGGAGTTCGGGCCGCCCGAGGGCTGGCACGACCGCGCGGCCACGGTCCGGTCCGAGGGGATGGATGCGATCGCCCCGGCCGGGATGGAGCGCTGGTTCACGCCCACTGCACCCACCGATGTGGTCGCGCGGTTCGACGCGATGCTGCGCTCACAGCCGGTGGATGGCTACGCGGCATGCTGCGAGGCGCTCGCCGCGCTCGACCTGCAAGGGCGCCTGGGCGGCGTCCGCGTACCGACACTGACGATCGCGGGCGACGATGACCCGGTCACGCCGCCGGCGAAGCTCGAGGCGATCCGCGCCGAGATCACCGGCGCACGCGACGCGGTGATCCCCGGCGCACGGCACATCACCAATGCCGAGCACCCAGCGTTCTTCACGCACGTGCTGACCGCATTCCTCGCCGAGGGCGCCGGCATGCACACGCGCCGCGCCGTGCTCGGCGACGCCCACGTCGACCGCGCGGTCGCCGCCACGACCGACTTCACCGCCGACTTCCAGGCGTTCATCACCCGCTACGCGTGGGGTGAGATCTGGACCCGCCCGGGCCTCGACCGCCGGATGCGCAGCGCGATCACGATCACCGCGCTGGTCGCCGGCGGGCACGAGAACGAGCTCGCCATGCACGTCCGCGCCGCGCTGCGCAACGGCCTCACGCCGGACGAGATCAAGGAGATCCTGCTCCAATCCGCGATCTACTGCGGTGTCCCGGCGGCCAACTCGGCGTTCGCGATCGCGCGCGAGGTGATCGAGAGTCACAACTCGGAGCCCTGATCCGAGGTACTGGTCACCATGCGCAAGTCACGCACCCACACCTCCCCCGCCCCCACCGGCCGCCTCACGGGCCTGCGCCCGATCGCGCACGACCCCGACGAGCGCCAGACCCGCGAGGACCGCGACTACGGGCAGACGATCTTCACCCGTCGCTTCACCGAGTTGCCGCGGTTCCTCACCGGCAGGCGCGGTTGAACGAACCGCGGCTGCCGATCGAGACGGACCGACTGCGGCTCCGCGCGCCCGAGCCGGAGGATCTGGCCCCGCTGCACGCGATCATGTCCCGCGAGGACGTCGCGCGCTGGCTGTACTGGCGGCCGCGGTCGGTCGAGGACGTCAGCCGCGCGCTCGACCGTCAGATCAACCAGGACCGCACGAAGGAGCTCGCGCTCGTCGCCGAACGGCTCGACAGCGCCGAGCTGGTCGGGCACCTCACGCTCTCGCTCGGCCCACCGGAGCACCGCCAGGCCGAGCTCGGGTTCATGTTCCACCCCGACCACCAGGGGCGCGGCTACGCCACCGAGGCGTCCGAGGCCGTCGTGCGCCTGGCGTTCGAGACGTACGACCTCCACCGCCTGTATGGCCGCCTCGAGGTGCGCAACATCGCGTCGGCGCGCGTGCTGGAGAAGCTTGGCATGCGCCTCGAAGCCACGCTCGTCGAGAACGAGTGGGTCAAGGGCGAGTGGCAGAGCGAGGCGGTCTACGCCCTGCTCGCCCGCGAATGGCGGGAACGGGCGCTGCACTAGACTGCCCCGCCGCCCATGAGCCGCGGGAAGAACACCAGTGCGCGCGTGCGCCGGCGGATCGCCCGCTGGATCGCGCCTGAGGTCGAAGAGGAGCTGCGCGCCACCAAGCGCAAGCTCAAGAAGGCGCGTGCGGACAAGGCGTACGACCTCCCGCAGGAGGTCGAGACGACGATCGCGCAGGTCCGCAAGGAGCACCTCACGTACCTCAAGCCCGACAACCTGCGCGAGCTCGCCGGCAGCGTGCTGGACCTCGAGAAGCAGGGCCTCGACGGTGTCGTGATCGAGGCCGGGACCGCGCGTGGCGGCTCGGCGATCGTGATGGCCGCCGCGAAGGCGCCGGAGCGGCCGATGAAGGTCTACGACGTGTTCGGGATGATCCCGCCGCCGAGCGACCACGACGGCGCGGACGTCCACGAGCGCTACGCGAAGATCACCGGCGGCGAGGCACGCGGCCCCGGCGGCGACACCTATTACGGCTACCGCGACGACCTGTACACCGAGGTCACCGACTCCTTCGCGCGCCACGGCGTGCCGGTTGCCGAGCGCAGCGTGGACCTGATTAAGGGCCTGTTCGAGGACACGATCGAGGGAGACGAGCCGGTGGCGCTCGCCCACCTCGACGGCGACTGGTACGCATCGACGATGACGTGCCTGACGCGGATCGCGCCGCGGCTGGTGTCCGGCGGGCGGATCGTGCTCGACGACTACTACGCGTGGTCGGGCTGCCGCACGGCCGTCGACGAGTACTTCAAGGACCGTGACGGCTTCCGGCTGCAGCACGGGTCGCGGCTGCACGTCGTCCGCAACTAGCCATGTCGCCGTCCGCGCGTCGCCTGGCCCGCCGGTACCTGCATCTCCTGCCGCGGAGGCTGCGGCCGAAGGCCACGCCGAAGCCGGTTGAGCGCCGCCGTACGCCGGCGGCACCCGCGCCGCCGGCGCCGCCGGCGCCGCCGCCGCCGCCGCCGCCGCGCGAGACGCTGCTGCGCAGCCTGGAGATCGGCCGCACGGTCGACCACTCCGTCGTCGCCCAGGTCCGGTCGCTGCTCGCGGCGAGCCAGCCGGACGCGGCGATCGCGATCGCCGAGGGACTCCTCAAGCGCGACGGGACGTCACAGCTCGGCCACCTCATCCGCGGGATCGTCGCCTACAAGCAGAACTACCTCGAGCTCGCGCTCGACGAACTGCGCCGCACTCCGCGCGACCTCCGGCTGCGGTACGCGGCGATCGAGTACGTCCGCACCGGCCTGCAGATCGACCCGCAGGCGACGCTGGAGGAGATCCGCACGCTCGTCGCCGAGGACCCCGAGACGATCAGCTCCAAGACGTGGTTCCGCATTCTGGCGCCGGTGTTCGGCCACGGCGACCAGGAGCTCGCCCGCGAGGTGTTCGCCGTGTTCGAGCGCCGCGTCCGCGAGGACCGGCGCACGTGGCGTGACGGCAACCGCCAGGTCGAGTGGATGCGCCCGTGGGTGCAGGCCGACGGCAACTCCCCCACGGCGCCGGCGCCGCCCGCGAGCCGCCCGACGTTCGCGATCGTCGACTACGGCCACCCAGGCGCCAACCGCGCGTCGGCGAACATCGGCGACCACATCCAGACGATCGCCGCGCTCGGCCATCTCGTCCGCCACCAGAACGTCCGCCTGCACGGCCCCGATGAGCTGACGCAGCTGCTCGACGACCTCAGGCAGCGCACGCGGCCGGAACTGCGGCGGACCGGCGTTGACGCCGACCTGCAGGTGATGACCGTCCACCGTGACGCGTCGATGTACGAGGAGATCCCCGAGCCGACGTGGGTCCTGTGCTTCGGCTGGTACATGCACGCGCTGTTCAAGATGCGCCACGGCTTCCCGCTGCACCGCAACCTGCGGCCGATCTTCATCTCGTTCCACTGCAACAAGCGCGAGCTGCTGACGCCGGACGCGGTCGCGTACCTCAAGCGCTACGGCCCGGTCGGCTGCCGCGACTGGACGACCGTGTACCTGCTCAGGTCGATGGGCGTCCCGGCGTTCTTCTCGGGCTGCGTGACGACAACGATCAACACGGTCTTCCCGGATCTCGACACCAAGCCGCCGGCCGACGCGCCGATCGCTTACGTCGATGTCAAGGACCCGCCGCCGGACGCGGTCACCTACCGTCACAGCGAGGGCATCGTCCGCAAACGGCCGTTCGTGGGGAACGTGCGCTACGGGCTCGAATTGCTGGAGACGTACCGCACCAAGCACCGCAAGGTGCTCACTTCGCGGCTGCACTGCTACCTGCCGGTCCGCTCGATCGGCATTGACGTCGACTTCGAGCCCGGCAACCGCTCCGACGTCCGCTTCGACGGGCTGATCGACATCGACGACCGTGCGTTCGAGGCGATCCGCACCGGCATCCGCGACAAGCTCGAGCCCGTCCTCGGCGCGATCGCCGAAGGCCGCTCGGAGGAGGACGTCTACGCGCTGTGGCGCGAGCTCACGGCCGCGGACGTCGCAGCCGCCGACCAACGGCGGCTGCGGCCGCACAAGCCGCTCCCCGGCCCGGACATCGGCGACGCCCTGCGCAAGGTGCAGACCGAGACGATCACGAGTCCGGCAGAGTCGCCCGCGGGCGACCCGGTGCACGTCGCGCTGATCGTCACCAAGGGCATGGAGCGGCCGGAGCTCGAGCCCGCGGTGCTGATCGCGTCGCTGCTCGAGCACGCATCGCGGCCGCTGCACGTCCACGTGCTCGGCGGGCGTGGCGGCGAGCGCCCGATCGAGCAGCGGCTCACCAAGCGCTTCCCGCAGGTGACGTTCAGCTCGGTGCCGACGCGCAGCCTCAAGCGCCTCGAGCAGACGCGGCTCCTGCTGCCCGACCTGCTCCCCGAGGTCGACCGCGTCGTCCTGTTGCCCGTCCCCGCGGTCGCGACCGCCGATGTCGCTGAGCTCGCCGACCTCGACCTCGGCGCCCACGCGATCGCCGCCCCGACCCAGGGCGGCAAGGGCGCGAGCGGCTTCGCGATCATCCACGCCGCCGCGCTACGGCTGGCGGGCCGCGTCGACCTCGCGGCCGAGCTACGGCGCACCGCCCACGCGCGCCACGCCTTCGACTTCGACGCGTTCTCGACCGACGTGATGGTGCTCGACCTCGAGCGGCTCCGGCGCGAGCGCTTCCGCGAGCTGTCGCTGGCCCTGGTGCAGGAGTTCGGGCTGCACGAGCTGGAGGTGCTGCAATACCTGTTCGGTCCGGGCCGCGCGGCCGTTCCGGAGCGCTGGGCGGCGGTGCCGACCCGCACGCCGGAGCGCGGCGCCGGCCTCGTCCACTGGGCCGACCGCGTCAAGCCGTGGCATCCCCAGCTCACGCCCGAGCGCGACCGCTGGCGCGCGTACGCGACCCGCTACCGCCGGCGTCAGCAGGTCGCCGTGCCGAAGGCGTAGCAGTCGATCAGCCCGCCGCGCAGGTTCGTCAGCCGGATCGAGTCCCCGCGGTCGTTGAAGATCGGGCCGGGCTTGCCCCAGTACTTGACCAGCCGCCCGTCCTCGTCCGGGTCTCCCACGACCTCGACCCTGAGCTTCTCGCCGGGCGCCAGCACCGTCGCCCGCCCGAACGCGTAGACGTGCGGGTTGCTCCACAGCCGGTACCCGTCGAGATCGATCGCAGCAGGGCCGACGTTGGTGACGGTCGCCGACTCACGCCCGAGCCCGTCGGCCGTGACCTTCAGCGCGCCCGCGTTCGGGTCGGCGCAGTTTAGCCGGCACGGATACGTCGTCCAGGCGCGCACGTCGCCCTGAGGGTCGAGCAACAGGGCGCTGTCGCCGACCTCGTGGCCGCCCCCGATCGCGTTCTCGAAGATCGGCGCCTTGCGGCCCATGAACAGGTCGGTCCAGGTCGCGGTGCCGCGGCCGGTGTGCACGGTCAGCTCCTCGCCGGGCGTGATCGTGACCCAGTCAGGCAACGTGTACCCGCCCGGTGCGGAATCGCGCAGCGACCAGCCGCCGAGGTTCACGCTGCGGGTCGGATCGAGATTGCGGATGCGCACCCATTCGCCGTTGAGGTTCTCGTTGTCGATCCCGTCGGCATCGCCGTTGAGCACGAGCTGAAGCCGCGCCCAGTCCTCGGGCCCGCGCCCGCACGAGGTCGGGTTCCAGATCCCGCGATGGGCGGCCGCAGCCTGCTCGGCGAGCGTGCTGTACGACTTGTTCCAGACCCACTCGTTGCTGTTCGGGAGCCACACCGCGAGGCCTTCCGAGACGAGGATGCGGCCGACGTCACGCCAGCGGCCGCCGAGCTTGACGGCCACCTCGCGCCGGTAACGCTTACGCGAGGCGCTCGACGCGTCGAGCGCGGCGAGCCGCACGCGCCAGCCGGAGCGGCGGATCAGCGACTCGAGCCGATTCGTCGCCTCGACGGCGTGGCAGTACCCGCGGCGGGCGCTCGCGTTGGCGGGGTAGACGGTCTGCTCCATCGCGTTGATCCCGGTGAAGCGGACGGAGTGCGTCGCCCGCGTGTCGTCGCCGTCGACATCGACATAGACCGTGTCGCCGTCACCGATGAAGGTGACCCGGCCGGTCCAGATCGAGCACTTGGTCTTGACGCCCGGGGCCAGGCACGACCCGCTGCGCGCCTCGGCCGGTGCGGGCGCCAGCAGCGGCGCCAGCGCCAAGAGCGCCGGCGCGAGCAGCGATACCCAGCGGCCGAGCAGTCGGCGGCGCACGAGCCCGGCGAACCTGCGCACCGGGCTGGGTGCATGGGTCTGCGCGGCGGCCTGGTCGCGTAAGTCTGCGGCCATCGTCCGGTAACCGCGGGCAGCGGTCGCGAGGTCGCCGATGCGTTCGTTGCGCTCGATCAGCTGCCGCACCATCCCCACGGTCTGCGTCGAGTAGCTGTCGGCGCCGTCGAGAACGGGCTGATCCCGCTCAAAGCCGAACGCGTCGAAGTCGGCGGCGTACACCTCGCTGATCGCCGACCGAACGTCGGGCGTGAAGAGCGCCGCGACAGGTGCCAGCGGCGTCTCGTTCGCGCTGCGCAGCGTCAACGGCTGGCCTGCCCAGCCGCGATCGCGCAGATGGCCCTCGAGGTCGCGCAGCAGCTGGTCGAGCTCGTTCGTCCGGTACACGTGGGTGTACCGCATCCGGCGCGGCGAGACGAGCCCGCGCTGGCGGGCGAAGTGCCGGTTCGTGAGCAGCGGATGATCCGGGGCGCCGAGCGTGCCGACGAAGCGCACGAAGTCCTCGACGATGTCGTCACCGTGGTGCGGCACGCGCGGGAACCACGGCTGGTGGGCGAACCGCTCGACGAACTCGGGCTCGCGCAGGAGCAGCTTCGACTGCCAGCCCGAGAAGAGCCGCGAGCCCGGGTGCCGCACCACGCTGAACACGAACCACCCGTCCTCCGGTGAGATCGCAGCGAGCTCCTCGTCGGACAGGTCCGCGAGCGAGGGCGTGCGCCGCCAGCGGAAGCGCTGGTGGATGGTCAGCGTGCGCGTGACCTCCGGCCACAGGGTTCCGTAGAGGCGCTCCGGGCTTTCTCCCTGAATGTCGGCGACCAGCCACTTCAAACTCGTCGACGCGGCCTTGTTCACCGCCACGTACACGACCTTGTGGTCCCGCAGCACGTACGTCGAGTTGGGGTGGCGGGGCAGGGCGTCGCGACGCATCGGTTACGTCAACGCGCGACGGCGGCGGTCGATGCGGCTAACACGATGCGTTGCCGTAGGCGAGGCAGTCGAGCGTGATGCCACGGAAGCTTTCCAGGCGGACCACGTCGCCGGTGTCGTCGAGGATCCGCTTGCTCTTGCCCCAGTGCTTGACCAGACGCGTGTCGCTGCTCGGGCTGCCCTCGACCTCGAGCGTCATCGCCTCGCCCGGCGCCAGCGCCGCGTCGGTCCCGAACACGTACTTGTAGGGCGGGTTCTCGAGCCGGTAGCCGTCGAGATCCACGCCGGCCGAGGACACGTTGCGCAGCGTGATGCTCTCGTCGCTGCCGCGCGCGGTCGCCGACAGCGCGACGGCGTTCTGGTACGGGTCGGTGCAGGCGACGCGGCACGGGTAGGTCATGGACGCTCGCAGGTCGCCCTGCGGATCGAACAGGTACGCGCCGTCGCCCAGCGGCGGATCCTCGAAGACCAGTGTACGGATGCCCCAGAACAGGTCGGAGCCCTGGTTGGTGCCGCTCCCGACATGCAGCGTCAGCGCCCCGTTGGGCGGGAGTGTGGTGCCGTGCGGGAACGTGTAGCGGCGCAGTCCCGAGTCGCGCACCCACCAGCCGCCGAGCGGCACGGGAACCGACGCGAAGCTGCGGATCCGCACCCACTCGCCGGGGATGTCGAGGTCGCTGCCGGTGTGCTTCGGGTTGACCGTGACGCGCAACGGCGTGCCCTCGCTCGGGCCCGCCCCGCAGTAGGTCGGATTCCAGATGCCGACGTGCTTGAGCGCCGCCTGCTGGGCGAGCCTGGCGTAGTGGGCGTTCGTGCGCGTCTCGATGAACTGGGGCAGCCACAGCGCGTGACCCTCGCGCAACATGATCGCGCCGGCGTCGCGCCAGTGCCCGTGCACCTTCACGCTCAGCGAGCGGCGCAGGCGCGTGTTGGCGTGACTCGATGCGAACCTCGCGTACAGCCGCACCCGGCGGTGGCTGCGGCGGATCAGCTGCTCCAGCCGCGCGGTCGCCTCGAGCGAATGGCACTCGCCGCGGCGCTTGCTCGGCGTGTTGCTGTAGACCGACTGCTCCATCGCCTGGATGCCGGTCAGGCGCACGCGCTTGGCCACGTGCGTGCCGTCACCCGCGATGTCGACCTTGATCGTGTCGCCGTCGTCGAACGACGTCACGCGCCCGTGCCAGGTGCGCGCATCGGCCGCGACGGGCACGGCGAGGAGCAACAGGGAAACGACCGCCAGGAATCGGAGCATGGTTCAGAAGAGTCGATCGACCACGCGCGCGGCGGCGTGGCCGTCATCCAGCTCACAGAACGCTTCCCGGAACTCGGAGTAGCGGTCCGCGTACTGCGCCCGCACGCCGTCGAGGCCCTGCAACGCCTCGGCCACCTCGTCGGTCGTCCGCAGCAGCGGCCCCGGCACCGTGCCGACGAAGTCGTCGAGGTAGAAGCCACGGATCTCGTCCTCGTACGCGTCGAGGTCGTAGGTGAAGAACAGCATCGGCCGGCCGGTGTTGGCGAAGTCGACCATCATCGAGGAGTAATCGGTCATCAGCACGTCGGCCGCGAGCATCAGCTCGGTGCCGTCGGGATACGCCGACACGTCGCGCACGAAGCCGTCTTCGGTGGTGGGCACGGGATCGATGATGTAGTGGTGCTTGCGGAAGAGGACGACGGTGTCCTCCCCTACGGCTGCCCGCAGCCGCTCGAGATCAAGCGCCAATTCCAGCCGGTACCGGTTACGGCGGTCCTGCACGTGGTCGCGGAACGTCGGCGCGTACAGCACGGTCCGCTTGCCGTCGGGGATGTCCAGCCGCTCACGGAGCTGGCGCGACAACGCGTCCCGGTCGGGCCGCGCGAGCACGTCCACGCGCGGGTAGCCGGTCTCGAGCATCTCGCCCTGGATCTGGTACGCGCGGCGCAGGATCGGCGTCGCGAAGTGGTTCGGTGACAGCACGTACTGCCAGTTGTGCTGCTGGCGCTCCCAGTTGCGCGAGAACTTGCGCACCTGCTTGCGCATGTCCGAGACATCGAAGCCGAGCTTCTTGAACGGGGTGCCGTGCCAGGTCTGGAGGCACAGCTGGTCGTCACGGCGCTCGAACCAGCCCGGGAAATGGTCGTTGCTGACGATGTAGCGCGAGCGGGCCATCGCCTCGTGGTACTCGCGGCTCCCGTCACGCAGCACGGTCGCGGTGTCCGGCACCTCACAGCGCCCGTCGCGAACCACCCACAGGTGCTCGAGCGGCGCGCCGCGGCGCACGAGCTCCTCGTGGATCGCTCGAGGGCTGTCGGAGTACTGGCGGCCGAGGAAGCTCGAGTAGACCACGGCTTCGCGGAGCTCGGCCGTGCGCGAGGCGCCGTACGCGGTCCGGCGCAGGCGCTGCTGGTTGTAAAGGCCGCGCTCGTCGTCGTCGAGGTCGCGCTGGGCATCGAGCACCGCGCGGCCGTCCGGCGTCATCCCGACCTCGAGCTGCTTGTGGCCGGCGCGGGTGGCGAGCGGGATGCTGTCGAGCAGCGGCTCGGCGAGCGTCGCGGGCACGCCGTCGACGCGCAGCTCCCACGTGCCCTCGTTGATCGGCAGCACACCGGCCAGCGAGCGGATGCGCATCGGCGTCAGCCGCGCGCGGAAGCGGCCGTCTTCGCGCTCGGCGTCGAAGTCGTGGGAGAAGCCGTTCTCGGCGCCGCGACCGATCGACACGTGCGTGGCGCCGCGCGCGGTGCCGGCGACGGTCAACTCGTCCCGCTCCCAGGCGATCGCGTCGATCACCGGGCGCGGCGTTCGCTCCGAGAGCGCGGCGCCGTGGCCGCCCGCCACGAGCGCAACCTCGCGGTCGCCGGCGCGCCATGTGCGCGGCTCGTCGAGCGCGAGCGGCAGGCGCCGCTCGCCGTGGACGACCGCGAGCTCCCAGACGCTGTCCTCGCCGGTGTGCAGGCGCTCGGCGAGCACGCGCGCATGGCCGTCCTTGACCGGCACCTTGAGGCGGCGGCCGCCGGCCTCGCGCAGCTCGAGCCCATCGCCGGGGCCGTCGATCGCCAGCTCGACCTGGCCACTGTCGAGCAAACTCGCGGCACGCACCGTGGGGGTCGCGCGCCAGCGGTCGACGTGCAGCTCGCCGTCGGGCGTCACGGCCACCGTCACGTCGCCGGAGCGGACGGGCCGCAGCGGATGCCCGGGCTCGAGCCAGAAGCGCGAGCGGCGGCGCTTGATGCCGGCTGCGCGCACGGTCACATAGGTCTCCCACCGGCCCTCGCCGCGCAGCTTGCCCGGATCCAGCGTCGCCTCGAAGCCCGACCACGACAGGTCGCTGAGCGCGCCGCGGACGTTCCCCGTGGTCTGCGGCCGATAGGTCGACTTCGTCGGCAGCTTCATCGCCATCGCGATGAGCCGCACGCGCGTGAGCCGGCCCGGCTGCAGCAGCGACACGGTGATGCGCTGATCGTCCTCGGCCGCCGCCGCGATCCCGTTCACGTACGCGTGCCCGGAGATGACGACCTTCCCGCCTTCGACGCGGACGTCGTCGAGCCCGGCGCCCATCGAGAACTCGTGCTTGAGCCGGTAGATCGACCGCGGCACCTTCAGCCGCTTGTCGGTCCGGAACGGGTAGTCGCCGTACCAGCGCCCGCGAATCCGCAGCGGCGGCGTGCTGTTGAGCTGCTCCTTCTGGAACCGGATGACCTCGAGCAGCTCGGGCATCATCCGCCGCCGCACGAAATGCCACTTGAGCCGCTCGATCGCGACCAGCGGCTTGAAGATCTTGTCGCTCGCCTGGTCCAGGAACGCGTTGACGCGGTCCAGGAACAGTGCGCGGTACTCGTCGTCGGCGACGTCGAGCGAGTTGAGGTAGTAGCGCAGGTCGTCGGCGACAACGCTCTCGTCGTACCAGCGCTTGGAGCCGCGCGGGCCGTCGGCGGCGAGGTGCTCTGAGACGTCCTGGATCGAGCGCAAGCGGTCGATCAGCGACTGCGGGTCGGTCTTGCGCTGGGTGATCGACAGCCCGCCGCCCTCGCGGATGCGCCACAGGTAGCAGGGGTCGGAGATGACGTCGACCGAGTCGGCGAGGAAGTGCGCCGGGATCGTCACCGGCGTGTCCTCGTACGTGCGGCCCTCGGGGAAGCGGAACTTGTGCTTGTCCCAGAACGACCGGCGCCAGACCTTGTTCCAGGCCGGCCGGTCGGCGAGCAGCGGTCGGTACTTGGTGATGTGCGTCTTCAGCCGCGTCTCCGTGAACGCCTGGCGGATGAACGGCGACTGGAAGGTCGAGTACTGGGTCAGCCGGTAGACGTTGCCCGTCGCGAAGTCCGAGCCCGTACGATCGAGCGCGCCGACGAGCAGCTCGTAGGCGTTCTCGAGCAGCATGTCGTCGCTGTCGAGAAACGCCAGCAGCTCGCCGCCGGCCTCGTCCGCGCCGGTGTTGCGGGCCTTGCTGAGGCCGCCGTTCTCCTGGTGCACGAGCCGGAAGCGGTTGTCGAGGTCGGCGTAGCGCTGCGCGATCTCGGCGCTGCGGTCGGTCGACCCGTCGTTCACCATCACGACCTCGTAGTCGGTGAACGTCTGCGCGAGGACGGAGTCCAGGCACGGCTCGAGGAACTCCTCGACGTTGTAGACCGGGATGACGACGCTCAGCCGCGGCATCACTTACCGACGAGCCGGCGCAGGCGCTTGCGGTACGGCGCCGGGATGCGGCGGGCGACGCGCACGCGCAGCGTCGGCGGCGGCTTCGGCGGAGCGGGCGCCGCCGCCCGGCGGATCGGCCGCGCGGCCATGATCGAGCACTGGGCGATCGCCTCGGCCTCGCTGTAGAGCTCCTGGTAGGCGGCGCGGTCGGCGTCGAGCGCCGCCTCGTCGGCCGCCTGCACGTGCGCCCAGGTCCGCTCCGCGAGATCGCGCACGGCGGCGGGCACGTCGAGGTCGTCCCACGTCGTGCGATTGCGGTGCAGCGTCGGGTCCACGAACGCGTCGACCTCCGGCACGCGGTCGATCCCCGCCAGGCGCGGGACGTCGATCGCGGTGCCGAGGCGGCGGATCTCCGGCACCCAGTCCGCCATCAGGTCGTAGTAGCTGACGAACGCGCGCTGGGCGCCGCGGGTCGCGTGCTCGGTCTGGAGCATCACGTTGAGCCAGGCCGCCGTACGGCCCGCCTCGGTCAGCCCGGGACCGTACGACCTGCGCGCGCTGGCGACGATCTCGGCCGGGTGGCGCAGCATCGTCACGAACGAGGTGCGGGCGCCGAGCTCGTCGGCGCAGTGGCGCCACAGATCCAGGAACCACACCGTGCGCGGGTCCTTGACGACGATCGCGTCCGCGTTGGCGAGCTCGCCGCGCAGCCACTCGCGCAGCTCATCGCGCACCGCCGGCGCGGCGAGCGCCATCTGCTCCCAGGCCGCGGGACGCGAGTCGTTGAGCGTGACGCGGGTCTCCTTCAGTACGCGGGAGTGGAAGTCGACCACCCAGCGCGGCTCGCCGAAGCCGCGCGGGTTGGTGTCGTCGGCCTGCACCTCCGGCTGCGGGATCGCGAAGCCGAGCTGGCCGAGGATGCCCGACAGCAGGCTGGTGCCGCTGCGGCCGACGCCGACAACGAGGACGAGGTCCTTCACCCGAGCTCCCACACCCGCCGCACGACCCGCTCGGCGGCGCCGCCGTCGTCGAGCGCGCAGAAGCGCGCGCGGAACGCGGCGCGCTGACCATCGGCGGGATCGCGCAGCGCCTCGACGACTTCGTCCTGGGTGCGCGTGACCGCGCCGGGTGGCTCGGCGAGCAGGTCGAAGTACACGCCTCGGCGGGCGCGGTACTCGTCCCAGTCGGGAGCGTGGATGACGATCGGGCGGTCGAGCACGGCGTAGTCGAACATGATCGAGGAGTAGTCCGTGAGCAGCACGTCGGCCGCCAGGCAGAGCTCCTCGATCGAGGGATGGGACGCCACGTCGAGCAGCCTCCCGGCGTCGTGCAACTCGCGCACGAGCGGGTCGGAATCATAGAAGTAGTGCAGCCGGGCCAGGATCACGTGATCCGGCCCGAGTGAGGCGGCGAGCCGCGCCAGATCGAGCTTCGGGACGAAGCCGTCCTCGTACTCGCGGTGAGTTGGCGCGTAGAGCACCGTCGTCTGCCCGGCCGCGATCCCGAGCGCCGAGCGCACGCGCGCCACATCCCCCGGGGTCGCGTTCGCGAGCTGGTCGTTGCGTGGGTACCCGGCCTCGAGCGACTCGTAGGTGCCGGGGTACACGCGCTCCCATACCTCGGTCGAGTGGTGGTTCGAGGAGACGCTGTAGTCCCAGCGTGCGATCCGCTCCAGCAGCTTGTCGAAGTCCATGCCGCGACCCTGGCTCTCGGACTCCTGGAGATCGAGCCCCATGTACTTGAGAGGCGTGCCGTGGTGGGTCTGCACCTCGATCGCGCCCTTCGGCTTGGAGGCGCGGTTGGGGAAGTTGACGTTGTTGACCCGGTACTTGGCGTGCGCCACCACGTCCCAGAACTCCGGCGACCGCGCGACGACGTAGTCGACGCCCGACGGCATCTTGTCGACGTCGTTGCGGCGCACCACCCACACGCCGCGGCATTCCGGGACGAGCTCGCGCGCCTTCTCGTAGATCGCTCGCGGGTTGCACGAGTAGCCGCGGAACCAGTACGCGCCGTAGACGGCGAGCTGTCTGTCCACGCCGCGCCGGGCGCGCAGCCATCTGCCGACCCGGCTTGTCAAGCTGAGCCCCCGTGCCGGTCTTCTCCGACCCTCCGGTCCTGTGCGGGCACCGCGGCAGCGGGCGCGGTCATGCGGAGAACACGCTGCCGTCGTTTCGAGCGGCCGCCGCCGCGGGGCTGCCGTGGGTGGAGGTCGACGCCCGCATCACGGCCGACGACGTGCTCGTCGCTCGCCACGACCCGGTGCTGGACGACGGGCGCCTGGTGGCCGCGCTGCCCGCGGCCGAGACTGGCCTGATGCCGATCACCGAGCTGCTCGGCGGCCTCCCCGCGCCGGTCGCGCTGAACGTCGAGATCAAGTCGTCGCTGGAGGACGCGCTGCGGCCGCGCTCACGGACCACCGCGGCGCTGGTCGCCGACCTGCTGGCGGACGCCGACCGTGAGCTGCTCGTGACGAGCTTTGACCCGGCCGCGCTGCTGATCGTGCGCGAGCGCGCTCCGGCGCTGGCGCTCGGGCTGCTGACCTGGACGCGCTTCCCGCTGCGCAAGGCGGTCGCGGCCGCCGTGCACCTCGGCGTCGAGGTGGTCACCGCGAACGTCGAGTCGTTCGACGGCGACGCCGAGCGGGCGGTGCGGGTCGCACACGAGGCGGGCCTGGAGGTGGCGGCGTGGTGCCCGGTCGCGGACGAGCGCGACCGGTTGATCGCCCTCGGCGTCGACTGCCTGGTCATCGACCTCTCACCCGCCGGCGAGCCAGGGTCTTCGCCCGCGAGCCCGCCAGCGTGAGGAACGGCCCGACGCCGGTCGTCGCGCGCCCGGTCTTGGCTGCCTCGGCCTCGGCAAAGAGCTCCTCCCAGCGGCGTGCGATCGTGCCGAGGTCGTAGCGTGCGGCCCCCTCCGCGGCGGCCGCACCGAACGCCTTGCGCATCTCGGCGTCGTCCATCAGGCGGCTCATTGCGGCGGCGAGGGCATCGCCGTCCCCGTCCGGCACGACGTAGCCGTCGACGCCCTCGCGGATGATGTCTCGCGGGCCCGTCGGGCAGTCGAAGCTCACGACCGGCAGCCCGGCGCTCATCGCCTCCAGCAGCACCATCGGGAAGCCCTCCTTGCGCGAGCTCATCACGTACAGCGACGCGTTCGCGAGCTCCTCGTGCAGCTGCGACGTGAAGCCCATCAGGTGCGCGCTGTCGGCGATCCCGAGCTCCTCGGCCTGCCGCCGCAGCTTGCCGATCCCCTTGCCGCCACCCCAGATCTTCAGCTCCCAGTCCGGGTGCTCGGGAGCCACCTTCGCCCACGCCGGCAGGAGACGGTCGAACCCCTTCTGCGGCCCGATCCGCCCGGCGGCGACGACCGTCTTGTTCGACAGCTCGGCGCGCCGGCCGCCGAGCTCGGGCACGCCGTTCGGCATGCACTCGACGCGCGTCTGCCCGTTCAGATGCCTTCGGTACGCGTCGGCGTCGCCCTCGGTGAGCGTGGAGACGAGGTCGAGTCGCGGGTAGACGGTGGCGATCTGCTTCTTCAGCCCGGCGTTGTACGTGCCCAGGTTCATGTGGTCCTGCCCGACGCGGACCACCGACGGCGACACGACGTGGGCGACCGCGAGGTTGATCGCGGGGCGCGTCCCGATCACGACGCCGTCGCGCAACGGCAGCAGATAGCGCAGCAGGTTGAGGTCGGACAGCAGATTGAAGTCGGGGTGCCGGAAGTCGTGCGACGACATCAGCTGCGTGCGCTTCCCGGCCGCCCACGTCTGGTAGCGGGCGCGCGGCCCCCAGTGGCCGGCCAGCCGCTCCAGCCGCTCCTTGCGCAGGTCGGTAAGGCCGATCAGGTTCACGCCCTTCGGGCGCGGGAAGGACGGCTTGTCGCGAAAGCGCAGGACGCTGGCGATCTCGACGTCGTGCCGCTTGGCAAGCTCGGCGGCGGTCGTGAACGTCGTCCGGATCGTCCCACCCACCGCGTACGCGTTCATGATCACGAACCGGATGGTCATCTCAGGCGGCGCATCACCCTAGCTCGTACCGGCGGTCGTGCGACCGCCGGTCCTGAGCCCTACTAGACTCGCCGCCCGGTTGCCCGGCCCCATCTTCATCGTCAGCGCGATGGGCTCCGGATCGACGCTGATCCGGCTCATCCTCGACAGCCATCCGAACATCGGTATCCCACAGGAGACCGGGTTCATGCGCGCCTACCAGGCGCACCAGTTCATTCCGCTCAAGTGGTCGGGCCGCAACTGGGCGCGCCGGATGGGCTGGAGCCGCGAGGAGCTCGACCAGGAGCTGGCCGCCTTCTACGACCGGATCTTCACGCGCTACATCGAGAGCCAGGGCAAGACGCGGTGGGGCGACAAGACGCCGCTGCACACCTGGCACGTGGACGGGATGGCGCGGTTGTTCCCCGACGCGCAGTTCATCGGGATGATGCGCCACCCCGGCGGCAGCGTCGGGTCGAACATGAACCGCTTCGGCCACCCGTACGGGCGCGCCGTCAACCACGTCGACCACTACGACCGCGAGATCGCGCGCCAGGCCGCCACGCACAAGCGCAAGTTCGTCGTCCTCCGCTACGAGGACCTCGTACTGCGCCCCGAGCCGGTGCTGCGGGAGCTGCTGGACTGGCTCGGCGAGCCGTGGTCAGACCAGGTGCTCCAGCACCATGAAGTCCAGACCGCGCGCGGCGGGCGGCTCGTCGTGGAGGGCACCAACCGGATCGACGACCCGATCGACGTCTCGCGCGTCGCCAAGTGGCACGGCCGGATGTCGGAGAAGCACCGCAACTCGCTCGCCAGGCGGCTCGGCCGGCTGAGCGAGTTCTACGGCTACGACATGAGGGATCCGGCCGTTCTCGCCCCCGTCGGCGCGAATCTGATCATCACCGGCGAGGAGATCGACGCGCAGATCGACGCGTTCCCGGACCTCAAGTTGCGCGAGGGGACGGAGCCTGGGCTCGCCGAGCGCCACTACCACCCCGGCCGCATGCAGCTGCACGGGATCGGCACATTCGTCAAGAAGGCCCCACCGCCGCCCGACCCCCCGTTCCACGTCCGCCTGTGGCGCCTGATGCCGCTGAGCGTGCGGCGGCAGTTCCACCCCGCACTTCGCAGACTTCGCCGCCGCGTGATCCACGCCCGGCGGAGAATGCGCCGGCGTTGACGCGCCAGTCGCGCCGCCGCCGCCTGCTCGGCCCGCTCGCGGTCGCTGTCCACCGGGCCGCGCTCCGCGTCGCGGGTCTCGCGCGCGGGCGCGCCCGACCCGGGGGAGGGACCGTCCGTTACGTGCTCGCGCACGCGTGGGCGATGGGCGGCACGGTCCGGACGACGCTGACCGTCGCCGGCTGGTTATCCGAGCGGCGCGACGTCGAAGTCGTCAGCGTGCTCCGGCGCCGCGACGAGCCGTTCTTCGCGTTCCCGCCGGGCTTGCGCGTGCGCGTCCTGCACGACCGCCGGCGCGAGGGCCTGCTCTCCGGGCTGCCGAGCCTGCTCATCCACCCCGAGGACTACGCGTACCCGTGGTGCACGCTGCAGACCGACGTCGCGCTCCTGCGCTGGCTGCGGACGCTCCGGGCCGGCGACGTGATCGTCACCACGCGGCCGGCGTTCAACCTGCTCGCCGCGCGGCTGGCGCCGCGTGGCGTCATCGCCGTCGGTCAGGAGCACATGCACTTCGCGTCGCACCGCCCGCGGCTGGCGGCCGACATCCGCCGCGACTACCCCCGGCTCGCCGCACTGACCGTGCTCACCACCGACGACGAGCGCGACTACGGCGCGCTGCTCGAGCGCGTCGTCCGGATCCCGAACCCGCTCCCCGACGCGCCCGCCGCGGTGGCCGACCAGAGCGCCAAGACCGTGCTCGCGGCCGGCCGGCTCAACACCCAGAAGGGCTTCGACCTGCTGATCGCCGCGTTCGCGAAGCTGACCGCCCCCGGCTGGCGGCTCGTGATCTACGGCTCCGGGCCGGAGCACGACCGGCTGCAGGCGCAGATCGCCGATCTCGGCGTCAGCGGCCGCGTCGAGCTGCATCCCCGGACCCCGCGTCTGCCCGAGGCGATGGCGTCGGCGTCGGTGTTCGCGTTGAGCTCGCGGTTCGAGGGCTTCGGGATGGTGCTCGTCGAGGCGATGGGCCACGGGCTGGCCGTCGTCAGCTTCGACTGCCCGCACGGCCCGCGCGACATCGTCACCAGCGGCACCGACGGGATTCTCGTGCCGGCCGAGGACGTCGACGCCATGGCCGCCGCGTTGCTCGACCTGATCGGCGATCCGGAGCGCCGGAAGGCGCTCGCCTCCGCGGCGCAGCGCCGCTCGCGCGACTTCGACATAGCAACGATCGGCCCGGAAATCGACGGGTTTCTCGCTAGCCTCCAAGCCCCTTGACGAGCGGGTTGAGCGACAGACGAGCGGCCCCCGACGCCTCGACGATCCCCGCCGCACAGCCCGCGGGCGTCGGGCTCACCGTCGTGCTCGCGACCGCGCTCGCGTCCGACGGGCGGCCCGCCGCGTTGCTGCCGTGGGCGGACGGCACGGTCGTGAGCCGGCTCGCCGACCAGCTCACGGGGCTCGGCGTGCCCGCGCCGCTCGTCGTCACCCGCCCGGGGTTCGAGGCGACCGTGCGGCAGGCCTTCGGGCCGGAGGCCGACGTGCGCGCCTCCGCGTCGGTGGCCGACGACCTGCGGCTGATCGCCCGCGCGGCGCGCGAGGGCGCGGGCGAGGTGCTCGTTATGGCCGGCGACATCGTCACCCACACCGACGTGCTCGAGGGCCTCGTGGCCAACCCGCATGCGGGAACGCGGATCCTCGCGGGCGGCCGCCGCCGCCCGCTCGCCTTCCGCTTCCAGGCCCGCCGCGGCCGCCTCGTCAGCGCCGCCTCGGCCTATCACGCGGTCCGCAACCCGAACGGCACGTTCCTGGGCATCCTGCGCACGGTTCCCGGCGATTTCGAGGCCCTTGTGGAGGTCGCCGACCGGCTCGCCTCGCTGGTCGCCGAGGTGCCGGGCACATGGCAGGAGGAGCTCGACCGCAAGGCCCAGCGGTGGCGTGCCGCCGTCACGCGCCGCGAGGAGGAGGGCGGCGACGACTACGCGGGGCCGGACGAGCCCGAGGACCTCGACGAGAACTCGGACGACGACGGCGACACTGAGGTAGCGCTCTCGGACGAGGAAGAGGCGCAGTGGCGCGCGCGCGTCGCAGCGGCGCCCGAGGACGCGGCGGCGCTGCTGCTCGTCGGGCTCGTGCGCGCGAACGTCGACGTCACGCCCGTCTACCTGCGGCAGCTGTTCTGGACGCGCCCCCTCTCCCCTGAGGCCGCCGCCGGCGCCGGCGACCGGATCACGCACTACGACGTGGACCGCCTGCTGCTCGAATCGGCGGTCAAGAGCACCGACGGCTTCTTCACGACCTTCTTCGTCAGCCCCTACTCGAAGTACATCGCCCGTTGGGCCGCGCGGCGCGGGTTCACTCCCAACCAGATCACGACCGTGTCGATGCTGCTCGGCGTCCTCGCGGCGGCTGCGTTCGCGACCGGCGAGCGCTGGGGCCTGGTGACGGGCGCAGTGCTGCTGCAGATCAGCTTCACCACCGACTGCGTCGACGGCCAGCTCGCGCGCTACACGCGCCAGTTCTCCAAGCTCGGCGCGTGGCTGGACTCGGTGTTCGACCGCACGAAGGAGTACCTCGCGTTCGCCGGCCTCGCGATCGGCGCGCATCACATGGGCGACGAGGTGTGGGTTCTCGCGTGCGCAGCGATCACGCTGCAGACCGTCCGCCACTCGTCGGACTTCTCGTACATGGCGGTCGCGCACCAGGCGATCACGGTGACACCGCAGACGCCGATCGAGGAGCCGCTCGACCACGCCGGCGCGCAGGCCGAGGCACGGCGCGCGGCGCGTACCGGCCACGTGCCGCCTCCGCCGTCCAAGCGTCCGTTGTCGACCCGGATCCTGTCCGCCTGGCACAGGCTCGACCGCGCGCCGGCGTTGCGCTGGATCAAGCGGATGGCCGCGTTCCCGATCGGCGAGCGCTTCGCCGTGATCTCGATCACCGCCGCGTTCTTCACGCCGCGCGTGACGTTCATCGCCTGGCTCGCCTGGGGCGGCATCGCGGTCGTGTACACGCAGGCGGGGCGCGTGCTGAGGTCGATCCGATGAGCGCCGCCGCCGTGCTCGAGCCGATCGCGCCCCCGGATCCGATCGCCGTCTACCGCGACGACGGGCTGATCGCGCGGGCGCTCGGGCGCGTGCATCTCCCGGCGCCCGCACCCGTGCTCGCGCTCGCCGCTCTCGCGCCGCTTCTCGTGGTGATCATCGCCACGGGCGGGGGCGCGTCGGATGCGCTGGCGGGCGCGGTGATCGCCTGGGTGCTGCTCGCCGGCGGCCTTGCCACCGGAGGGCAGGGCCGGCGCACGATCGCCTGGGCCGGCACGCCGCTGCTGCGCCTGACCGAGTACGTCGCGCTCGTCTGGATCGCTGCGCTGCATGGCGAGTCCGCCTATCCCGCCGCCTATGCGCTGTTGGGCGCGCTCGCCTTCCGCCACTACGACCTCGTGTACCGGCTGCGCCATCGCGGCGTCGTGCCCGCCCGCTGGGTGAGCGCGCTGTCACTCGGCTGGGACGGGCGGCTGGTGCTCGCATACGTGCTGCTGGTCGCCGGCACGCTGCCGGACGGGTTCTACGTGCTCGCCGCGGTGTTCGGCGCGGCGTTCGTCGGCGAGGCCGTGTATGGATGGGTGGTGGTCGGCCGCGTGGAGCAGCCGCTTGGTGACGACGAGGAGGACGACGAGCTGTGATCGGGATGGTGCTCGCCGCAGGTGCTGGATCGCGGCTCGGCGACGAGACCGCCGACCTGCCGAAGACGCTGCTGGGCGTCGACGGCGACCGGACGATCCTCGACATCGCGCTCGGGAACTTCGCCCACGTCGGGCTGACGGCCGCGGTGATCGTCACGGGCCATGCCCACGACCGCCTGGCCGAGCGCGTGCCCGCCTTGCAGCGTCGGCACGGGCTCGAGCTCGAGCTCGTCTACAACGAGAAGGCGCTCGAGTGGAACAACTGCTACTCGCTGTGGTGCGCGCGTGACGCGTTCCCGGAGGGCGTGCTGCTCGCGAACGGCGACACCGTGCATCCCGCCTCGGTCGAGGAGTCGCTGCTGGCCGCGCGCGGGCCGGAGCTGCTGATCGCGGTCGACGACGTCAAGCCGCTCGGCGCGGAGGAGATGAAGGTGCACGTGACCGCGGACGGCTACCTGGACCGCATCAACAAGGCGCTCGACCCGGCGACCGCGCAGGGCGAGTACATCGGCGTGACGCTGATCGAGCCGGCCGCCGCCGGGGCGTTGGCGGACGCGCTGGAGGCGGTCTGGCGCCGCGACACGACGCTCTACTACGAGGACGGCTTCCAGGAGCTCGCCGACCGCGGCGGGCGCGTCGGCATCGCGCCGATCGGCGCCGTCGAATGGGTCGAGGTCGACGACCACGCCGACCTCGCCCGGGCGCGGGAGGTCGCGTGCCGCTGCTGACCCGCACGGTCGGCACGCCGCTCACGATCGACATCGGACCGGGAGCGGTGGCGGGGCTGGCCCCGCTGCTCGCCGACCGGCGCATCTCCAGCGGCGGCCACGTCGCCGTCGTCGTCGGGCCCGGGCTCGGCGAGGAGATCGCGACGACGTTGCGACCGTCACTCGAGAACGGCGAGATCTGGAGTGTCGCGGGCGGCTCGGTGCAGGCGGGCGCGGAACTCGCGGCCCGCCTGCGGGCCGGCTTCTACGACGCGGTGGTCGGGATCGGCGGCGGCCGGACGATCGACGTCGCCAAGTACGCGGCGAGCCTCTCGGGGCTCCCGCTCGTCGCGGTCGCCACGAGCCTGTCGCACGACGGTATCGCCTCCCCCGTCGCGTCTCTGGAGGACGACGAGCGGGGCCGCAAATCCTCCTATGGCGTGCAGATGCCGATCGCGGTCGTGGTCGACCTCGACTACGTGCGGCGGTCGGAGCCGGCGATGCGGCGGTCGGGGATCGGCGACGCGATCAGCAACCTGTCGGCGATCGCCGACTGGCGACTGGCCGCGCGCGAGCGCGGCGAGGAGGTCGACGGCGTCGCCGTGACGTTCGCGCGCATCGCCGCGACGTCGATCGTGCACCGCGAGGACGGGATCGACGACGACGCGTTCCTGATCGCCCTCGCGGAAGCGCTGGTGCTTTCCGGGCTGGCGATGGCGACGGCGGGCTCGAGCCGGCCGTGCAGCGGCGGCGACCACGAGATCCTGCATGCGGTCGACCACCTGTTCCCCGGCACCGCCAACCACGGCGAGCTCGCGGGCGCCGGGAGCCTGTTCACATCGTTCCTGCGCGGCGACAACGGGCTCACGCTGGGGATCAACGCCTGCCTGGCCCGCCACGGGCTCCCGCGCACGCCGCGCGACCTCGGCCTGACGACGGACCAGTGGGTGCAGGCGGTGCTCGCGGCGCCGGGCACGCGGCCGGACCGGTTCACCATCCTCGAGCACCTGGCGCTGGATGAGGCGGGCGTACGGCGCGCGGTCGCGGAGTTCCTCGATGCCTACGGTCGCTGAGCTCCGCGCGGCGACCCAGCCCGCGTCGATCTTCGAGCGCAACAGCGGCGAGCACTGGGCCGGCAAGCTGTACATGCGGCGGCTGTCGCCGTATGTGACCAGGCAGCTCCTGCGCACGCCGATCACCGCGAACGGCGTGACGTGGCTGATGATCCTGGCCGGGGTGGCGGCGGCGGGCGTGCTCGCGTTGCCCGGGCTGCTCCCTGCGGTCGGCGCCGTGCTGCTGATCCAGCTCCAGCTGCTGCTCGACTGCTGCGACGGCGAGGTCGCGCGCTGGAGGGAGCAGAAGTCGCCGGTCGGCGTGTACCTGGACCGGATCGGCCACTGGGTGACCGAGGGGTTGTTGCCGATCGCGCTCGGGGTGCGGGCCGATCACGTCGAGCTCGGGCTGATCGCGGCCGTGCTGGTGCTGTTCATCAAGGGCGAGTCGGCGTTGGTGACCGTCGCGCGGGCCGAGGCGGGCCTGCCGCCGGCCGGTGACACGCGCGCCGTCGCCGCGCCGCGGGCCTCCGGCCTACGGCGGCTCCGCCGCGCCGCCGGGTTCGCGCCGTTCTTCCGCGCGTTCGTGGCGGTCGAGGCGACGCTGCTGGCGCTCGTCGCCGCGATCGTCGACTACGCGACGGACTCGCTCGACGGCTCGGAGGTTCTCGTGGCCGCGCTGGTCGTGGTGACCGCGATCACGGCGGCCGGGCACCTGCTCGCGATCCTCACGTCCCAGCGGCTCCGGTGATCGGTTGCGTCGTCCTCACCCAGGGGCGGCGGCCGGCCGAGCTGGCTGCGGCGCTCGCCTCTCTGGCGGCGCAGACGGGCATCGAGCTCGACGTGGCGGTCGTCGGCAACGGCTGGGTGCCGTCGGGCCTCCCCGACGGCGTCGGCGCGGTCGCGCTGGCTGAGGATCGCGGCATCGCGGCCGGTCGCAACGCGGGGCCGCCGGCGGTACGCGGCGAGCTGCTGTTCTTCCTCGACGACGACGCGCGGCTTGCCTCTCCTGACGCGCTCGCGGCGGTCGCTGCACAGTTCGAGGACCCGAACCTCGGGCTGCTCCAGCTGCGCGTCGACCCGTCCGACGGCGGGCCGGCGCCGCGCGACTGGGTGCCGCGGCTGCGTGTCGGCGACCGCACGCGGTCGAGCGACGTGACGGCGGTCTGGGAGGGCGCCGTGGCGATCCGGCGCTCGGTCTTCGAAACGGTCGGTGGCTGGCCGGAGGCGCTCGGCCGCGGGCACGAGGGCGTCGACCTCGCGTGGCGGGTCATGGACGCCGGCCGCCGCGTCGCGTACGCGGGCGACATCGCGGTCCTCCACCCCGCGTACGTGACCGCCCCGCACGACCACTCGGTCTACTACGGCGCGCGCAATCGCGTCTGGCTCGCCCGCCGGCACCTCCCGCTCCCGCTGGGCGTCATCTACGTCGTCGGCTTCGCGCTGCGCACGCTGCCGGTGCTGCGCACCCGCCGCCGCGCCCAGCTCGCGCTGCGCGGATACCGCGACGGCGTGCTTCGGCCTTGTGGCGCGCGTCGCCGCCTGCGCGTGAAGACTCTGTGGCGGATGACACGCGCGGGTCGGCCTCCGCTGATCTAGCTACTAGCCTCTTCTGGCCGTGACTGCCCCTGCTCCGCCAAAACCACGCGATCGGACCGATGAGTTCTCGGCGGTCACGCACGTCTACGAGCCGCATCGCGTCGGTCTGCCGCCGCTCGGCCCGTACGTGCGCGAACTGTGGCGGCGGCGCGAGTTCCTGTTCGAGATGTCGCGCACCGATTTGCGGTCGCAGCACTTCAACACGGTGTTCGGGCAGCTGTGGCTGGTCCTCAACCCGCTGCTGCTGGCGTGCGTGTACTTCATCCTCGTAGACATCCTGCGCCGGCGCAGCGGCGGCCTGGAGTTCTTCGCGCACCTGATGGGGTCGCTGTTCGTCTTCCACTTCGTGACCGACGCGATCCGCCAGGCGGTCAAGTCGGTCACCGGCGGCGGGCGGCTGATCCTCAACACCGCGTTCCCGCGCGTGATGCTGCCGGGTGCGTCGGTCCTCACCGCGTTCAAGCGGTTCCTGCCGACGATGATCGTCTTCCTCCCCGTGTACCTGATCGAGGGCCCGAAGCCCGGGCCGGAGCTGCTGTGGGTGATCCCGGTGTTCTGCCTGTTCGTCATCGTTGCGTGCGGCTTCTCGATGATCGTCGCCGCGGGCCAGGTCTACTTCCGCGATCTCAAGAACTTCCTCAACTACGGGCTGCGGATCTGGCTCTACGCCTCACCGATCCTCTACCTCGCCGTCGAGGTGCCCGAGCGCTACAAGTTCCTCCTGGTCATCAACCCGATCGCGCCGCTGCTGGCCGCGTGGAGCTCGATCTTCGACCTCGGCCGCGCGCCCGACACGAGCGACCTGCTGCTCGGCCTCGGCTGGGGCGTCGCACTGTTCCTGATCGGCGGGGCCTTCTTCATCTCGCGGGAGCGTGAGTTCGCTGTCCGGCTCTGATCGCATGCGGATCCGGGTCAAGGACGTGTCAGTCACCTACCGCACGTCGCTCGAGCGCGCGCCGACGTTCCGCAGCACGATGCTGCGGCTCGGGCGCCGCGAACGCGTGGTGCGCGAGATCCGGGCCCTCAAGAACGTCTCGTTCGAGGTCCCGCACGGCAAGGTCATGGGCGTGGTCGGCGCCAACGGCGCCGGCAAGTCGACACTGATGCGGACCGTCGCCGGCATCCTGCCGCCGAACTCCGGCCGCGTCGAGGTCAACGGCCGCGTCAGCACGCTGCTCTCGCTCGGCGTCGGCTTCAACCGCAAGCTCACCGGGCGCCAGAACGTGGTCCTGGGCGGCCTCGCCGCCGGCCTCACGCGCGCCGAGCTCGCCGAGCGCTACGACGAGATCGTCGACTTCGCCGAGCTCGAGGACTTCATGGACATGCCGATGCGGACCTACTCGTCCGGCATGTACGGCCGCCTCGCCTTCGCGGTCGCCGTGACGATGCACCCCGACATACTCATCATCGACGAGGCGCTCTCGGTCGGCGACGCGCGTTTCCGCAAGAAGTCATTCCAGCGGATGCGCGAGCTGTGCGGCGAGGACCGGACGATCCTGCTCGTCTCCCACGCGCTCGCGAGCATCGAGAAGCTCTGCGACGAGTGCATCTGGATGGACAAAGGCCGGCTGCGCATGTGGGACGAGCCGAGCGCCGTCGTCGAGGCCTACACGGACTTCCTCGGGGTCCGCGACGAAGAGCCCGACCCCGTGACCATGGAAGACATCTGATCCTCAGGCGGTCTCGCGCCGCCGGCGAACTGCGGCTGGGTAGGGCGACGAGGTTTGGGCCGCGTTTCGGTTGAGTGTGAAGTTCCTCAGCCTGAGCGTGAACAACTTCACACTCGATGCTCCAGGCGGTCGAACCCGCCTCCCTCAATGCCGCAGTTAACGCGCCCTAGGCAGCGCAGGCCGGCGCGGCGAACACGCGCCAGGAGGCGTTGCGGTAGATCTGCGTGTAGCCCGCGGGCGGTTTCACGATCGGGAACGTCTTGAGCGAGTAGACGCGGTGGGTCGCGCGGTTGCGGCGCGGCAGCAGCATCATCTGGCCGGCCTTTGACGCCCCGCCCTCGACCGTACGGACCGAGCCGGGCGCACCGCCGAGCCAGTAGCGGATGAACGGGATCGGGCGATGGTCGGCGGCGGAGAGCGGGGCGCAGCGCGCGAACGCGGCGCGCACAGCCGGAGCCTCGCCGACGCGCTGGAGATCGGCGTACATCACGCCGTCCTGCGTCACCCGCCGGCCGACGCTCTCGAGCTTGGTGGCGTGCCAGGGCACGTAGACGATCGACAGGAGGACGGCGAAGACGCCGACGGCCATCCAGCGGTTGCGGGCGCGGCCCGGCGGGAGCGAGAGCCAGCCGGCGACGGCGAGCCCGTAGAAGAGCGTCAGCAGCACGGCCGGGGTCTCGATGTAGCGGCGGATCAGCGGCAGCCCGAACAGCGGGCCGATCGCGAACACCGCGGTCATCGCCACTACGACGGCGGCGGGCAGCACCGCGCGCCGGCGCGCGTGAAACCAGGCGAAGGCGAGCCCCAGGGGCACGCCGATGACCATCGGCTCGCGCAGCGCGTAGCCGAAGTACTTGGCCGTCCAGAACGGGACGTCCTGGGGATCGCGACGACGGTCCGCGGCCTCGGCCAGCGCGGCGGTGCCGTGCAGGGAGTGCAGCGGGTCGCCCGCGATGAGCCAGTCGGTGCCGGCCCAGATCAGCGGCGCGGCGAGCACCAGCGCGAGCGTGCGCAGCCGGTCCCGCGTCGACGAGCCGGGCCACAGGTAGAGCCAGTAGAGGCCCGCCAGCACCCACGCCTCCGGGCGCAGCAGCCCGGCGAGCGTCAGCAAGAGCAGGACGCCGACACCCCGTCGCGGGCGCCGAGCCTCCAACAAGACCGCGCTGATCACGAGCACCGCGAACGGCAGGTCCTGGTAGCCGATCAGCGCGTCGCGCTCGATCGCCGGCCGCGTCAGAACCACGAGCGCGGCGACGAGGCCGACCCATGGCGAGAACAGCTCGGCGCCGAGCCGGTACGTCAGGTACACCAACGCGCCGAACGACAGCAGCGTGATCCACAGCATCGCCATCGGCGCGCCGTTGCCGAACGGCAGCGCGACGGAGCTGATGGCGGTCGCCAACGGGTGCGGGGTCGGCGCGAAATCGGCCGTGTACTCGGGCGTGAAGCCGTGCCAGACATCGCGCGCCCAGAGGATCGCCCACTGCGCGTCGTAGTTGACGAACGACGGCCCGTAGACCACGAACATCGCGACGGCGATGCCGACGATCGTGACGATCGGTGCGACCACCGCGGGAACCCGGCGGCGACGCTCCTCGAGGATCGTCGGAATCGTGAGCGCCGACCGTCGTGGCCGGGGTGGCGAGACGATGGCCATGCGCACCGCCACGATAGCGGTAGCTCCGGCCTTATTCGTGGCGCTGGTCACGATTGAGAAACGCAGACTCCGGAGGTTCGTGGCGCTCGGCGCCGCCAGCGCCGACGCTAGGGTTGGCGCGGCCCCTTGCCCGCGCCGCCACTTACGTTCGCCCTCGCCGCGCCCGTCCAAGACGTGGTGCTGCTTGCCGCTGCGGGCATGACCGCGCTCGCGCTCGTCACCCGCGACCGGCGGGCACGCGCGTTCGGGCTGCTCGGCGCGCCGGTGCTCGCCGTGCTGGCGATCGGCACGCTGGCGACCCGCGTGCGCGTCCCGTCGGTCGGCCCGGCGATGGTCGGCGCCGCCGTCGTCGCCGGGATCGCGGTGCTCGTGCTCACGTGGATCGTGATCAAGCGCCCGACGTTGCTGGCGCTGTTCGCCGTCGCGGCATTGCCGTTCCGCGTGCCGGTGTCGATCGGCGGCACGGCGGCCAACCTGCTGCTGCCGCTGTACGCGGTGATCGGGGCCGGGATCCTCGCGTACGCGTGGAACTGGTTGCGCAGCGACGAGGACACGACCGACGCCGAACGCGAGCCGCTGCTGCGCTGGCTGCAGATCGCGTTCGCCGCCGTGCTCGGCCTGTACGCGCTGCAGGCCCTGTACTCGATCGACCGCGAGCAGGCGCTGAAGAACTTCTGCCTGTTCTACGTGCCGTTCGCGCTGCTGTTCGTCCTGCTGATCGACGCCAACTGGAGCCGGCGACTGCTGCGCCTGTCGTTCATCGTCACCGTGGTGCTGGCGCTCGCGTTCGCGGCGATCGGATGCATCGAGTTCGCGACGGGCCACCTGCTGATCACCAATGAGAAGGTCGTCACGGCGAACGACCTCCTCCCGTACTTCCGGGTCAACTCGCTGTTCTTCGACCCGAACATCTTCGGCCGCTACCTCGCGCTGACGATGATCCTGCTCGCCGCTGTGCTGCTGTGGACGCGCCGCCGCCGCGAGGCCGCGTTGATCGGCGCCGCGCTCGCGCTGCTGTGGGCCGGGCTCGTGTTCTCGCTCTCGCAGTCGAGCTTCGCCGCGCTGCTGCTCGGCCTTGCGGTGCTGGCCGCGCTGCGCTGGAAGCCGTGGCCGGTGCTCGCGCTGATCGTGGCCGTGGCCGTCATCGGGATCGCCGTCGTCGCGATCGCTCCGGGGGCGCTGAACATCGAGACCGGCAAGCAGAACTGGTGGAATCGGGCGACGAGCGGCCGCGCCGACCTCGTCAAAGGCGGCCTGCGGATGGTGCGCGACCGGCCGCTGTACGGGTTCGGCTCCGGCTCGTACTCGGACGAGTACCGCCTGCGCGAGCACGTGAGCTCGGAGAAGGTCGTCGCCGCCTCGCACACGATCCCGCTCACCGTCACCGCCGAGCAGGGCATCGTGGGCCTGGTCGCCTACCTCGCGCTGCTCGGCGTCTCGGTGGCGCTGCTCTTCACTGGCCTGCGCGCGCGGCTGAAAGCGAGCGAGTGGCCGGGCACCGCCGCGGTCGCGCAGGCGGGCATCGCCGCCGCCTATGCGGCGCTGCTCCTCCACACGATCGTCTACGCCGCCTACCTGGAGGACCCGCTGACGTGGGCGCTGCTCGCGATCGCGGCCGGCCTGCGCAGGGGGCCTGTCCCCCCGACCGCCACGGTGGAGTCTGGCGCCGAGGCCGAAGGGGGACTGTCCCCGCTCGGTGCCCATGGCTGAGCCGCTCGTCCTGCCGCAGTACGGGCCGACGCTGCCGGAGATCGCGCGGCGCCGCTTCGGCCTGCGCGAGCGGACGACCGTCGTGCTCCTGCTCGCCATCGCCGCGCTGATCGCGCTCGGCCTGTTCGTCGTGCGCCCGCAGGTCGACCCGCTCGCCAAGTATGTCCACCACGGCGACCCGACGTTCAACCTGCTCTACCGGCGAAGCGCGCTGCACAAGGTCGCGCCGCAGGGACCCGAGCTCGTGCGGCTGCAGGGGCACCGCGGGCGGCTGGCCACGACGATCGCGGTCGAGCCACTCAGGCTCCCGCCGGCGACCGGCGACATCGCGCATGGCGCGCTGCCGGCGTTCGCGTCGCGGCACATCGAGGAGCTGCGTGCCGGCGACGACACGTTCGAGCTCGTCGCCGAGGGACGCGCTCGCGTCAACGGCGCTCCGGGCTACGAGGTGCGGTTCCGGACCGGCCCGTCCGGAAAGCAGACGTTCGGCAACGACCTGATGATCCTGCCGAAGGAGGACGACGCGACCGGTGCGCTGCTGGTCACGTCCCGCCGCACCATCACCGGGAAGCCGACGTTGGGGAAGCGCGAGGCGGCGCTGAACAAGGCCTCCGCCAAGGCCTACCGGTCCTTCAAGTACGGCGCGACCGCCGCGAAGTAGATGCGAGCCCCGCGGCGGCGAGTGGCGGTCCGCTCGCCGCCGCGGTAGAGGCCGGCGCCTTCGGCCCTCGGCACCGACCGCACTCGCGGGTCGCCCTCGCTGTCTCCCCCATCCATGGCGGGTGTCCAACAGCGGTTTGACATTCGCCGTGGCTCTCCACACGGCGCGAACGAATGCATACCCGACCAGAAACGCAGTTCAACGAAAGTGGACGAAATAAATCTGGGAGATCAGGTGTCCAGAAAGGCCACGGCGCGACAGAACGCCGCCTCGCCACCCTGAAAACGCCACGGGAAACAGCCGAATTGGATGCGCTGGTCCAGCACTTCGTCGATCGCGCCGCCGAGGTTCTCGATGTGGATCACGTCATGGGGGAACAGCAGCGTGTGCATGATCTGATAGTCCGCCTTGGGGAAGACGTCATCAAGCGGACGTCCCAGCTTCGCCTCGGCGTCCTCGGCCTCGTCGGCGCGCATCCGGCGGATGACGGTGTTCATCGGATGGTCGGCGCTGCCGGCGTCGACGGCGAGCCAGCGGATCCCGCGGTCGAGCACCCACTCGGCGAACGCCCGCGTCGGCCCCGGGTGGCGGATGAAGTACTTGGTCTCGTCGACGGCGCTGAGGTCGGCCCAGTTCTCCGGGTAGTGGCGGTGGTAGCCGGTGTGGATGATCAGGATGTCGTCGCGCTCGATCGTGATCCCGGTCTCGGACTCCCAGCGCTCGAAGTGCTCAGGCCCGTAGATGTCGTAGTCGCCGAGCCCCATCCGCTCGAGGTCGACGACGCACGCCGGCCCGACCAGCCACTGGATCGGGAGGTCCCCGATGAACTTGCCGCCGGAGTAGAAGTGCGCGGGCGCGTCGAGGTGCGTGCCGACGTGCAGCGTCGAGGTGATCTCCTGCCCGCCCGCCTTGTCGAACGCGAGCCGCTTGACCCACTTGACGGACGGGCCGTCGTAGCTCGCGAACGCGGGCGTGTGGACGGAGAAATCCTGGGAGAGGTCGAGGACGTTCATGTCACCTTGTTCAGTCCGGAGGGCTTGACGGCGTGGCCGATGATGCGCGGGGGGACCATGACCGCGTCGGTCCCGATCCGCTCCATCCCCGCGAAGAACACCTCGCGGACGGCCTGCTCGCTGAAGCGGTAGTAGTCGAAGGCGAAGTGGACGCGGTAGGTGCGCGTCCAGCGGCCGCGGTCGCGCTCTGGGTCCTTGACGTAACCGGGCACGGCGATCGCCAGCACGCCGCCGGGGCGCAGCACGCGCTTCATCTCGGCCAGCGAGAGCCAGAAGTGCTTGTCGTGCTCGAGCGTCGAGACCGACATCACGAGGTCGAACGACGCGTCGGCGAACGGCATGTCGTTCGCGTTCGCCAGGACGTTGGTGACGCCGGGCTGTGTCTTGACCTCGGCGATGTTGAGCACGAACTTGTCGGCGGCGGCGGTCTCAGGGCCGGTCAGCAGCGACTTCGGCCCGGCCACGCCGCCGACCTCCAGCACGCGCGACGGCTTGATTCCCGTCGACCGCACCTGCGCCAGCAGGGTGTCCTTGATCTCGAGCGCCATGGCGGGCACCGTAGCCAAGTCCGCGCAGCGCCGCCGCGCCGTTGACCGCGTAGGCGCGGCCCGTGGTGTGCCCGAGGCGGGTGAGCCGTTCGAGCGGCGCGCCGCGCAGGACGGCGTGGAACGGCTCGGCGATCATGCCCTCCGCGGCGAGCTCGAGCAGCGTGGCGGAGAGCGCCGTCGTGCGGGCGCGGAGGTCTCCGGGGAGCAGCGCTGCGGCGTCGCCACCATCGGCCGCGACGACCGCAGCGGTGACGGCCACCGCGTCGTCGCCCTCGGGCGTCAGGCCGGGCCCGCGCCCGATCAGCCCGCGCGCGATCTCGCCGGCCCGCACGGGATCGCGCAGCGCGTGTGCCAGCGGCGCGTCGCCGGGCGCCTCCAGGCTCTCGTCACCGCGGAGGCGCAGCGTCGGGTCCCAGACCGTGGCGCCCTCCAGCACCACGCGCCCGATCTCCGGCGGTCCGGTGAGGACGACGCCGTTCGGCAGCAGCGGCCCGCCCGGTCCGACGACCACGACGACGAACCCGCCGAGCTCGGCGTAACCCGCGTGACGGCTGACGTGCGTGACGCGCAGACTGCGTCCGGCGACCGGCGCGGCGACCGTGTGCGCGATCACAGCCCGGCCAGCGCCCGCACGGCGTTCACGAACGCCTCCATCGGCGGTTTCACGACGCCCGCGCCGATCTGCCCCACGCCTGGCTCGCGGTGCGCGATCCCCGTGTTGACGAACGGCAGCACGCGCGTGTGCACGACCTCGCGTACGTCAATCCCGAACGGCGTCCCGCGGAAACCGAGCTGCGGGATCTGGTAGCTGCGGCTCTCGCCCCACGAGATGTCGTACATCGACCGCGTGGCCTCGAGCGCGTCCTCGGCGCCGCCCCCGACCACACGCACGATCGCCGGCGCCGCCGCCATCGCGAAGCCGCCGAGACCGACCGTCTCGGTGATCGTGCTGTCGCCGATGTCCGGGTTCGCGTCCTCGGGCCCGAAGCCCGGCAGATAGAGGCCGTCGATCATCCCGCTCGGCCCGGTGAACCAGCGGTCGCCGGTGCCGCTCAGGCGGACGCCGAACTCGGTGCCGTTGCGGGCCATCGCGACGACGATCGAACAGCGGTCGATGTCCCTCGCGGCGTCGGCGCATGCCTTTGACGCCGGCATCGTCATGTTCAGGAAGAAGTGGTCGTTGCCGGCGATGAAGCGCGCGACGGCGGCGGCGTCGGCAGACGGCTCGTCGAGCTCGATCAGCGCCGGCAGCAGCTCGCGCAGCAGCAGCGACGTGCCGGCCCGGTTGCGATTGTGGCCCTCGTCGCCCATCTGCAGCGCCTGCGCGGTCATCGACCGCAGGTCGATCGGCTCGATCCGGTCCAGCGCTTTGGCGAAGACGCGCGCGAGGACGTCGCGGATCCACGCCAGCCGCGCCAGCACCTCGTCGTTGTTGGCGCCGTACCGCAGCACCTTCCCGAGCCCTTCATTGAACGTGCAGAACGCGCGGTTGCCGTGCGTCGTGTTCTCGATCACGCACATCGGCATCGACGGGCTCACCACGCCGGCCATCGGCCCGACCGCGCCGCGCTCGTGGCACGGGCCGAACTCGAACTCGCCGGCGGCGGCGCGGCGCGCGGCGTCCTCGCGGTCGCTCGCCAGGCCCTCGTAGACGGCAGCGCCGATCACCGCACCGCGCAGCGGGCCTGACATGTCGGGCCAGTCGATCGGCGGCCCGGCGTGCAGGATCGTGCGGTCGCCGATGTCGGGGAGCAGGTCGCGCGCCGTGCCGACGCCGACGAGGTGCGGCTGCGCGGACTCGATCCGCTCGACCGCCTCGTCGTTGGCGCGCGCGATGTCGGCAGCCTCGAGCGCGAGGCGTGCGAGCGCCTCCTCGGTGCCGGGCTCCGGCGGCCGCCACGCGACGCGGTCGACGCGTACGCCCTGGCGCTCGAGCTCGTCGGCGAACAGGTCGACACCGGCGTTGGCGACCGCGAGCGGCCGTCCGAGCACGTCAGCCATCCGCCGCCTCCTTCGCCAGCCTCGCGGCGTGCGCGTTGCTGCGCGTGACGACAGCGCCGGCCGCTTCGAGCTGCGCCCGCTGGTCGTCGAGCCCCTGCGGGTCGGCGGCGGCGCCGCACAGCGCGACGATCACGTGCGCGTCCTTGTCCGCGATCACGCGGCGCGAGCTCGGACGCCGGGTCGGGATGTGCGCCGTAGCCGAGCACGACGTCGAGCAGCAGCACGGGCTCGCTCGCCGCGGCCAGGTGCTCGAGCCGCAGCGACTGGTCGATCATCGGGTGCGCGCGACCCTGCGTGTACTCGTCGTCGCCGAAGTCGGTGAAACTGCCGTGGCCGACGATGCGCGCCGCCTCGCCGCACAACGTGCCGCCGCTGTAGAGGCCGCAGACCTCCCCCTTGGTGGGCGCGCGCGTGAGCCGCTCCTGGAACCGCGCGCCGACACCGCCGACCAGCCCGGCCGCGCGCGCCGCCGCCTCCTCGAGCGTGAGCTCGAAGCCGAGCACCACGGGCTTGCCCGTCGCCTCAGCTGCCTGCTCGATCGCGGCGGCGACCGCCAGGTCGGGCGGCTTGGAGATCACCACGATCGCCTGCGTGTCGGGGTCGGCAGCGAGCAGCTCGAGCCCGCGCCGCATCATCAGCCCGCCGACGGTCGCTGTCGTGTCGCGGCCACCGACGCCGATCGCGTGCGCGACGCCGATCCCCGCCGCGTCGAGCAGGCAGCAGATCTCCTGCGTACCGGTCCCGGACGCGCCGACGATCCCCACCGGCCCGCGCTCGACGGCGTTCGCGAAGCCGAGCGCGACGCCGTCGATGATCGCCGTGCCGCAGTCGGCGCCGAGGAACAGCAGGTCGCGCTCGAGCGCGCGGCGCTTGAGCGCGGCCTCGACCTCGAGGCTGACGCCGTCGGAGAAGCAGAAGACGTGCAGGCCGGCCTCCAGCGCGGTGGCCGCCTCGTGCGCGACGTGGTCGCCGGGGATCGACAGGAACGCCATGCTGAGCTCGTCGTCGCGGCGGGCGGCGGCCGCCAGCGAGCGCGCGGCGGGGCGCTCCCGTGCGCTCGTCTCTCCTCCGCCCTTCTGGGCGAGCTCCTCGTCGACCGCCTCCACGGCGGCGTCGATCGCCGCGTCGTCGGCGGCGCGGATCGCGATCACGAGGTCGTTCGGGCCGGCGTCCTCGATCGTGAAGCCCTGGCCGGCGAGCAGCTCCAGGTTGAGCGGCGTGGCCATGCCGACCGACACCTCGTCGCCGGTCGCAGTCGCGGCGGCGCGCGAGACGAGCATCAGCGTCACCGAGTCGTAGTAGGCGCCGCGGCGCACGATCACGCGCTCGGTCACGCCGGCACCCGTGTCCCTGTCGCGCCCTCGACGCCCTCGCACAGCCGCTCCAGCGAGGTGATGATCGCGCGGCCCCCGCCGTCGGCGAACGCGAGTGCGGCGCGCACCTTCGGTCCCATGCTGCCGCCGCCGAACTCGCCCGCGTGCAGCAGCGCGCGGAGCCGTTCTGCGTCGACCGCGCCGAGCCACTCCTGCTCCGGCGTGCCGAAGCCGATCGCGGCCGCTTCGACGTCGGTGGCGATCAGGAACGTGCCGGCGTTCACGGTGCGGGCCAGCAGCGCCCCGGTGAGGTCCTTGTCGAGCACGGCCTCGACGCCGCGCAGGCGTCCGTCCTCACGCACCATCGGGATCCCGCCGCCGCCGGCGGCCACCACGATCGCGTCGTCGCCGATCAGCGCGTCGATCGTGCCGCGGTCGAGGATCTCCAGTGGGTCGGGCGAGGCGACGACGCGCCGCCAGCCGCGGTCGCCGCGGGCCTCCCACGCTTCGCCGGCGGCGATCCGCTCGGCCGCCTCCGCCTCGGTCACGTAGCGGCCGATCGGCTTGGTCGGCGTCGTGAACCCCGGGTCGTCCTTGTCGACGAGCACACGCGTGATCACGGTGCTGATCAGACGCTCGAGCCCGCGCCGGAGGAGCGCCGCCTCCAGCGCGGTGACGATCAGGAAGCCGAGCGTCGCCTGCGTCTGGGCCACGCACCAGTCGAGCCCGACCGGTGGCACGACGTGGCGCGCGAGATCGTTCTTGAGCAGCAGGTTGCCGACCTGCGGGCCGTTGCCATGGGTGATCACGACCTCGTGCCCATGGGCGACGAGCTCGGCGATCTGCTCGCACGCGCCTTCGACGGCGATGCGCTGGGACTCCGGGTCCGCTCCACGCTCACCGGCGATCGCGTTACCGCCGAGGGCCACGACGAGACGCTCACTCACGGTCGGGAGGCTAGTCCGTCCGGAATGTCTCGGCGCGTGTTCGGTGGTTCCGCCTCTCGTCAATCGCGGTAGGGACCGCCCTTGCGGGCGGCCCCCCGCGCAGATCCCAGCGTGCGCGCTAACGCACTGGGCTCCTGCCTTGGGTGCTGGCGGCGAAGCGCGCGTTGGGGAAGGGGTGCATGCGTTTGGGGGGTGGAAGCCATCGAGCGCTGAGCCGTCTCATCCGCGTCCAGGGCAGCCGGTGTCGTTGGCTGCGCCTGCGCAGAGCGCGCAGCCAGAGCCGGGTGACCTCGTTGTAGAAGCGGTTGATCCGGTCGCTGTTGCCGGGCACGGCGTAGTAGGCGTAGTGGCCACGAAGGACACTCGCCAGCCACCGGCCTTGTGCGGGGATCGCGTGGTGGCGGCGCCGCATGAGCTCGTCCTTGACTACGAGGCCGTCTGACTTCCCGTCATCGTGCATCAGGGGATTACCGCCTCAGCGTTCCCCCCGCGGCCCGCGACCCGATCGACATGCCACCCCGCGAACCACGAAGGGCGGGGCATCGACGATCGAGACGGGCGATCACGGGATCTCCCCGTTCTCGCGGATGGAGTTTCCACGCATGCCTGGGTTCTTTGAGGCGCGGGGTCCGGCCACGGCTCGCGAAAGCGCCGCCGCCGGTATTGCCTTCCGCCTTCACAACGACGTCAGCACCCCGAGACCATCGATTCCGCGGCTCAATAGCCCCGCCTACGCCTACCCCTGTCAACACTTCACCCACACCCTCACGGACGCCAGCGCATGACCCGGGGCCACCGTAGATCGCTACTCCTTCGATGTCGGACGCTTCCATTCCTTACTCCATCCCGGTTTATCCGAGCGTACTGCGAACATGTGTTCGTGTTACGAGAGGCGACCATCCTCCACGCTGATCTCGACTCATTCTTCGCGTCGGTCGAGCAGCGGGACGACCCGCGGCTTCTCGGCAAGCCGGTGATCGTCGGCGGCGGCGTGGTCCTCGCCGCGAGCTACGAGGCGAAGGCGTACGGCATCCACAGCGCCATGGGCGGCCGGCGGGCGAAGCAGCTGTGTCCGGACGCGATTGTGGTCAAGGCGCGGATGGAGGCCTACTCGGAGGCGAGCAAGGCGGTGTTCGAGATCTTCAAGGACACGACGCCGCTTGTGGAGGGCATCTCGATCGACGAGGCGTTCCTGGACGTGCGCGGGATGCGGCGCATTGCCGGCTCGCCCGAGCAGATGGCGGAGCGATTACGCACGCGCGTCCGCGAGGAGGTGGGGTTGCCGATCACGGTCGGCGTGGCGACCACCAAGCACCTCGCCAAGGTCGCCAGCGCGGTCGCGAAGCCGGACGGGCTGCTGGTCGTGCCGGCCGGGAGGGAACTGGAGTTCCTGCACCCGCTGCCGGTCGAGCGGCTGTGGGGCGTCGGTCCGGTCACGGCCGGCAAGCTGCACGCCCGGGGGCTCACGACGGTCGGGCAGGTCGCGGCGCTCGGCGAGGCCGACCTGATCGCCGTGCTCGGGCGTGCGTCGGGGCGGCACCTGCACGCGCTGGCCCACAATCGCGACCTGCGGCGGATCCGGGTCGGGCACCGCCGGCGCTCGATCGGCACGCAGCGCGCGCTCGGTCGCCGGGCGCGCTCGCCAGCGGAGCTGGACACGATCCTCGTCGGCCTTGTCGACCGGCTGGCGGGCCGTCTCCGCAAGGCCGACCGCATCTGCCGCACGGTCACGCTGCGCCTGCGGTTCGACGACTTCGCGCGCGCGACACGCTCGCACACGCTCCCGGAGTCGACCGCGGAGACCGCCGCGATGCTCACCGCGCTGCGCGTCCTGCTCGCCGCCGCGATGCCGATGATCCAGGCGCGCGGACTGACGCTCATGGGCATCACGTTCAGCAACCTCGACGAGGAGGACGACCAGCTGGTGCTCGGCCCCAGCCGCCGCGCCGCGCTCGACGAGGCGATGGATCACGTGCGCGAGCGCTACGGCTCGGAGGCCATCACGCGCGCCGTCTTGCTGAACCGCGACCGGGGCCTGTCGATGCCCGTGCTGCCGGACCTGGAGTAGTGCTGACCCGCGTGTCGTCGCCTCACCGATCCTTGCCGCTCTGAAGCCGTCTGGCAGGATGCGCGGTGTGGTCATCCAACAGGCGTACGTCGACGTGCCGGTGGACGAGCGGCCGATGCGGACGTTCATCGCGCGCCCGCGCGAAGCCGGTCCGCACCCCGGGATCGTGTTCTACTCGGACATCTTTCAGCTGACGGCGTCGACGCTGCGCTGGTGCGTGCGGCTCGCGGGCTACGGCTTCGTGGTCGCCGCGCCGGAGATCTACCACCGGATCGAGCGGCCCGGCACCGTGCTCGGGTTCGACGACAACGGCAAGGCCCGCGGACAGGACGATGCGGAGGCGACGCCGGTCGCGCACTTCGACGCCGACGTCCGAGCGCTGCTCGCGTTCCTCGAGGACGACGAGCGGGTCTCCACGCTCGGCGCGGCCGGCCACTGCACCGGCGGCCACATCGCCTTCCGCGCGGCGATGGAGCCGCAGGTCAAGGCCACGGCCTGCTGGTACGCCACAGGGCTGCACGACGGCACGCTCGGTGCCGACCCGGACGCCGGCTCGCTCGCCCGCGCCGGAGAGATCGGCGGCGAGCTGTTGATGATCTTCGGCACCCGAGACCCACACACCCCCGAGGCCGGTCGCACCACGATCAAGCACGGTCTCGAGCAGTCGGGCGTCGACTTCACCTGGCGCCTGTACGACGCCGAGCACGCGTTCGGCCGCGACATCGGCGCCCGCTACGACCCGGAGGCGACCGATCAGGCGCTGGCCGAGACCGTGGCGCTGTTCCGGCGCGCGCTCACGCCAGCGGGTCGCTGACCGTCCGCGCCCCGAACCCGTAGTCGCCGAACGCCTCGTCGCGCGCGCGGACGGCCGCCCGCAGATCCTCGGCGGCGGCACGCGAGAACGCGCTGCCCTCGGGCGTGTGGCGGGCCGCGCCGTCGAGCAGCGTCCCGAGCGTCTGCGTGACGGCGAGGCCCTGCTGCTCCACGGCGCTGTTGACGAGCAACTTCATGAACTGGAGCTGGTTGGCGGGGAGGCGCGCGATCCGGCGGCACAGCGCGAGAGCGGCCGCGTCGAGCCGGTCCTCCGGGTAGGCGCCGGAAGCGAAGCCCCACTCGGCCGCGGTCGTCCCGCTCATCGGATCGCCGGTCAGCAGCAGCCGCTTGGCACGCTCGAGGCCGAGCCGGTGGAACCACATCGCCGTCGTCGGCGAGCCCCAGACGCGCGCCGGCGGGTAGCCGATCCGCGCCGAGTCCGCACACACGATCAGGTCGGCGCACAGCGCCAGGTCCGACCCACCGCCGACGCAGACACCATGGACCTGCGCGACGACGGGCTTGGGCGCCCGCCACAGCGCCATGTAGCTGTTCACGAACCGGCTCAGCAGCCGGTAGTCGGCGGCGGGATCCCAGGGGCCGGCGAGGTCGCCCTCGTGCATCGCCTGTGCCGACCATTCGAGGTCGTAGCCCGCGCAGAACGCGCGGCCGGCGCCGCGCAGGCGGATCACGCGCACCGCGTCGTCGGCGACCGCCGCGGCCAGCGCGGCGTCGAGCTCGTCGACCATCCGCGGCGTGACCGCGTTCAGCCGCCCGGGCCGGTTGAGCGTGAAGGTCGCGACGGCGTCGTCGATCTCGACCAGAAGCTCTGCCTCCACGCGCGACATGCTACGCGCGGCCGGTCATAGTTCGCCGCATGCGACAGCTCGAGATCACCGGCGCGCAGGCCGTGCGCTGGACCGAGGTCACGACCCCGGAGCTGCAGGGCGACGGCGAGGCTCTGGTCCGCCCGCTCGCCGTCGCTATCTGTGATCTCGACGCCGTCTGGCTCGGCGGGGCGGTCCCGATCGCCGAGCCGTTCCCGCTCGGACACGAGTGCATCGCCGAGGTGATCGCGACCGGTGACGAAGTCGCGAGCGTCGCCGTGGGCGACGTCGTGGTCGTCCCGTTCCAGATCTCGTGCGGCGAGTGCGCCGCATGCGCCGCCGGGCGGACCGGCAACTGCGACACCGTCCCTCGCGGCTCGGCCTACGGGATGCAGCCGCTCGGCGGACCGTGGGGCGGCGCGCTCGCCGACGTGCTGCGCGTGCCGTTCGCGGACGCGATGCTCGTACCGCTCGCGGACGGGCTCGATCCCGTCACCGTCGCCAGCGTTTCCGACAACGTCGTCGATGCGTATCGCTCGGTCGCCTCGCCACTCGCGCTGGAGCCGGGCGCCGACGTGCTGGTGGTCGGTGGCTTCGCGCGCAGCATCGGCCTCTACGCCACCGCGTGCTCGAAGGCGCTGGGCGCCCGCCGCGTGGTCTACGCCGACACCGACCCGGGCCGGCTCGCGCACGCCGCGACGCTGGGAGCGGACACCGTCGAGGTCGGCGAGTGGCCGCACAAGCTTGGCAGCTTCCCGATCACCGTCGACGCGTCCGGCGACCACGCGGGCCTGCACGCGGCGCTGCGCTCCACGGCGCCCGACGGCACCTGCACGAGCGTGGCGGTCTACTTCGAGCCGGCGACGCCGGTGCCGCTGCTCGAGATGTACACGCGCGGCTGCACGCTGCACACGGGCCGCTGCCACGCGCGGGCGCTGATCCCCGAGGTCCTCGCGCTGATCGCTGCCGGGCGGCTCGACCCGGCGGCGGTGACCAGTGCGGTGGTGAGGTTCGACGATGCCGAGTCGGCGCTCGTCGAGCCTCCGACGAAGCTCGTCCTGGTGCCATGACCGAGTTCCCGCTCACCGGTGGCTGCAACTGCGGGGCCGTCCGCTACGAGGTCACCGAGCCGCTCCCCATCGCCGGCTACTGCCACTGCAAGCGCTGCCAGCGTCGCAGCGGCACGTCCGTGTCGGCCAGCGCCCATCCGGCGCCCGGCTCGTTCCGGATCACCCAGGGCGAGGACGCGCTGCGGATGTGGAAGCCGGGGGATGGCGGCGAGAAGTGGTTCTGCGGCACCTGCGGCTCGCACATCTACGCGCGCAACCTCTCCCACCCCGACTCGATCGGGATCCGGATGGGCACGTTCGACACCGATCCGGGGATCCGCCCGAGCGTCCGCAGCTTCGTCGCCTACGCCGCGCCGTGGGAGCCGATCCCCGACGACGGGCTCCCGCGGCACCCTGAGAGTCGCCACCGTCGAACCTGAGGCGATCCGGCACGTAGTCCTCGTGCCATGACACACGAACTCCCCGCGTGGTCGGCGTGGCGACCAGGCTCCCACACTGACCAGCTCACCATCGGCATCGAGGAGGAGTTCATGCTCCTCGACCCGGCCGACTGGTCCCTCGCGTTCCGCTCCGACGAGGTGCTCGCGGAGTTACCAGCGGACCTCCAGGAGCGTGTGACGCTCGAGACGCACGCCGCCGTGATGGAGGTCGCGACCGGCGTCCACCTGCGTGTGCGCGACGCGGTCAACGAGCTCGCCGGACTGCGCCGAGGACTCACCGAAGCGCTGGCCGAGCAGGGCCTGCGCGCCGCGGTCGCCGGCACCCACCCGTACGCGATGGCCGACGACACCGTCGTCTCGTCGCACCCCCGCTACCGCCAGATCGGCGAGACGATGCGCGTCCTGGCGCGGCGCGAGCCGACGCTCGCGACGCACGTCCACGTCGGCGTGGCGACGCCCGCCGCCGCCGTCCGCCTCCTCAACCGCCTCCGCTCGCACCTCCCCCTGCTGCTCGCCCTGTCCGCCAATTCGCCGTTCTGGCAGGGCAACGCGAGCGGCTTCGCCTCGACCCGCACGACGCTGTGGGACGCATTCCCACGCTCCGGCGTCCCGCGCCGCTTCGCCGGCTATTGGGACTGGATCGAGGCGGTCCTTCCGCTGCTGCACTCCGGCGCGATCGCCGACCCCTCGTACCTATGGTGGGACGTGCGCCTGCAGCCGAAGCTCGGCACCGTCGAGGTCCGGATCATGGACGGCCAGACGACGGTCGGCGACGTCGGCGCGCTCGCGGCGCTCGTGCAGTCGCTCGCGAGCCTCGAGCTCGCCCGGCCGGACGAGCCCCCGGAGGAGTCGCTCGAGGTGCTGGCGGAGAACCGCTTCCTCGCCGCCCGCGACGGCATGCAGGCGCTGCTGATCGACGCCGGCACCGGTGCGCGTGTACCCGCCGGCGCCGAGCTCAAGCGCACGCTCGCGCTGTGCCACCGCCACGCCCGGCAGCTCCGCTGCGAGCACGAGCTCGATGCCCTGCGCCGGCTCGGTTCTCGCGGCGGCGCGGCGCGGCAGCTCGCGCACGGCGTCGGCGGCGACCTGCGCCAGGTCGTGGCCGGCCTTGCGCGCGCCTACTCACCGCGACGGGCGATGAACACGCTGCTCGACAACCGTCTCCGCGACGAGCCGGCCGCCGTGTAGCACCCAGCGGCGCGGTGCCTGCTCGCGCAGCGCGTCGCGCTCGCTCTCGGCGTCGAGCACGACGAGGTCGGCACGAGCGCCGGGCGCGATGCCGTAGTCGGGCAGGCGCAGGAGCCGCGCCGCGTCGCTGGTCACCATCCGCAGCGCCGCCGCGATCTCGTCCGGTGTCCCGAGCTGCACGGCGTGGGCGGTGATCAGCGCGACCTGGAGCGGGTCGGCGCTGCCGAACGGATAGAACGCGTCGTCGACGCAGTCCTGGCCGGCACCGACCGCGACGCCCGCGGCGAGCAGCTCCTTCACCCGCGGGATGCCGCGACGGCGCGGCTCGGAGTCGCCGCGGCCCTGGAGCATCAGGTTGGTCGGCGGGTTTGTGGCGACCATCACGCCGGCGGCCGCGGCGCGCGCGATCACCGCCGCCGCGTAGCCGTCCTCCCACGAGGCCATCGCGCACACGTGGCCGGCCGTCGTGCGGCCGCCCCAGTCGCGCCGCGCCGCCTCGTCGATCAGCAGCTCGAACGACCGCCAGTACGGGTCGTCGGTCTCGTCGACGTGCATGTCGACGTCGGCGTCGCTGGAGACGGCGAGCTGCAGGCAGAACTCGATGTGGCGGCGGGCGGCGTCGAGCCCGTCCTCCCAGTGCGGCATGCCGCCGACGACGTCGGCGCCCTCGCGCATCGCCTCGACCATCAGGGCGTCGGTGCCCGGGTCGCGCCAGATGCCCTCCTGCGGGAACGCGACGAGCTGGATCGTGCACAGGTCGGCGTGGTCGTCGCGCGCGGCGGCGACGCCGCGCAGGCCCTTGAGGGCGCCGATCGTGTCGACATCGACGTGCGAGCGCAGCGCGGTCGTGCCCGCGATGACCGCCGCGCGGATGACCCGCCCGGCGCGCTCGCGGATCTCCTCGACGGTGGCCGCGCGCTTGACCGCGTGCGAGAGGGCGATCGCCTCGGCCAGTGTGCCGGTGCGGTTGGGGCCGAGCAGAGGGCCGGTGAGGACCTTGTCGAGATGGATGTGCGGCTGGACGAAGGCGGGCGAGACGAGCCGGCCGCCGGCGTCGAGGGTCTCGGCCGCCTCGAACGGGCCACCGATCGCCGCGATCCGGTCGCCCGCGATCGCGAGGTCGACGCGCGCACCGTCGACCCGCGCGTCGCGGATCACGACGTCGTAGCTCAGCGCTCGTCCTCGATCGCAGCGGCCGCTCGCACGGCCGCGACGATCCCCATGTAGCCCGTGCAGCGGCACAGCTGGCCGCCGAGCGCCTCGCGCAGCTCCTCGTCGCTCATGCCGGCCGCGTGGCGGTAGATCGGCAGCGCGGTTATCAGGAAGCCCGGTGTGCAGAAGCCGCACTGCAGGCCGTGGTGGCGGTGAAACGCCTCCTGTAGCGGGTGAAGGGTGCCGTCGGGCGCGGCGAGCCCTTCGACGGTGCGAATCTCGGCGCCGTCGGCGGTCGCCGCGAACATCAGGCACGAGCGCGCGGGCTCGCCGTCGACGAGGACCGTGCAGCAGCCGCACACGCCATGCTCGCACCCGACGTGCGTGCCGGTGAGCCCGAGCGTGTGGCGGAGCACGTCCGAGAGCAGGTGGCGCGGCTCGACCTCGACGCGGTGCTCGATGCCGTTGACGTGCAGGGTGACCTCGATCATGCGGCCTCCGTGACGCGTGCGATCACGCGCGCCGCGAGCTGCTCGGCGAGCCGGCGCCGGTACGCGGCGCTGGCGTGCAGGTCGTCCTCGGGCTCGAGCTTGGCGACCGCCGCGGCCACGCCGCCGTCGTGGCGCTCGGGGACCGCAGCCATGCCGACGAACGACAGTGCCACGCCGTCGCCGTTCGCGAGCGCGCCGACGCCGCACAGCGCGTAGTCGCCGTGGCGGCGCGCGAACTCCTCGAACGCGCCCTCGCGGCCCGCCTGCACCGGCATCCGGACCTCCTCGATCCACTCGCCCGGCCCGCACGTCGTCTCCAGGTGGCCGGCGAACAGCTCGGCCGCCGAGATGACCCGTCGCCGACCCGCGCTCCGGACGTGCGCCTCGCCCTCGACGAGCGCGAGCAGCGCCGGCAGCTCGGCCGCAGGGTCGGCGTGGGCGATGCTGCCGACGATCGTCCCGCGGGAGCGGATCGCCGGGTGCGCGACGTGCGTCAGCACTTCGGCGAGCAGCGGCAGGTGCTCGCCCACGAGCGGTGAGCGCTCCGCCGTCCGCATCCGCACGAGCGGGCCGAACGCCAGCGCTCCGTCCTCCAGCACGGGCTCGGACGGTTCCTCCTGGAGGAAGTTGAGGTCGATCACGTGCTCCGGCGCCGCCAGGCGCATATTGAGGATCGGGATCAGGCTCTGGCCGCCCGCCAGTAGCTTCGCCCCCGCGCCGAGCTCGGCGAGCAGGCTGTCGACCTCCTCGCGCGAGCGCGGGCGGTGGTAGGCGAACGGCGCGGGCTTCACGGGGTGGCGGCCGACCCCCTCGGATCCGGCGTCGCGGCGAGCGGCGTGGCCAAGGAGTCGCCGATCGCGGTGTCCGGCGCCGGGATCTCCGGCTGGAACAGGCGCAGCACCTGGTAGATGACGATCGCCGCCAGCGTGCCGAGCGCGATGCCCGCGAACGAGTAGTCGCCCCAGGTGAGCGTGTAGTTGGCCGTGCCGACGATCAGCGCGACCGCGGCGGTGACGAGGTTGACGGGATCGCGGAAGTTCACGTTCGCCTCGATCCAGATCCGCGCGCCGAGGACGGCGATCATGCCGAACAGCACGGTCACCGCGCCGCCGAGCACGCCGATCGGTATCGCGCTGATGATCGCGCCGAACTTCGGCAGCAGGCCGAGCAGGATCGCGACTCCGCCGGCGATCAGGTAGGCGAGCGTCGAGTAGACGCGCGTGTAGCCCATCACGCCGATGTTCTCCGCATAGGTCGTCGTGCCGGAGCCGCCGAACAGGCCCGAGATCGTCGTCGCGACGCCATCGCCCATGAACGAGCGGCCGATGAACGGGTCGAGGTTGCGCTCGGTCATCGTCGCCACCGCCTTCACGTGCCCGGCGTTCTCGGCCAGCAGCACGAGGATCACCGCCGGCACGATCAGCACGATCGCTTTGCCGTTGAACGTCGGCAGCGTGAAGTCCGGGAAGCCGACCCAGTCGGCCGCCTTCACGCCGTCCCAGTTCACCTTGCCGAGCAGGCCGGCGAACACGTAGCCGACCACTACCCCGAGGAACACCGACAACCGCGACAGGAAGTTCTTCACCGCGACGCCGATGATCAGGATCGAGACCAGGGTCACCAGCGCGATGCCGGCTTGCGCTTCGAACTGGGATTTCGCCACCGGCGCGAGGTTCAGGCCGATCAAGGCGACGATCGAGCCGGTCACCACCGGTGGCAGCAGGAACTCGATGACGGTGTAGCCCGCGCGGTCGACCCACAGGCCGATCAGGAACAGCACGACGCCGGCGACCATGATGCCGCCGAGCGCCGCCGGCACGCCGCCGTGGGCCTTCGCGGCGATCACCGGAGCGATGAATGCGAAGCTCGAGCCCGTGTAGGACGGCACCCGGTTCCCGGTCAGCAGGTTGAAGATGATCGTCCCGATGCCCGAGAAGAAGATCGTCGTCGTGACCGGGAAACCCGTGAGCACCGGCACCAGCGCAGTCGCGCCGAACATGGCGAGGATGTGCTGGCCGCCGAGGCCGAGCATGTTCGGCATGAGCAGGCGCTCGTTCGGCTTGACCACCGCCCCCGGCGCGACGGTCCGCCCGTCACCGTGGAGCTTCCAGACCCTGTCGATTCCCGAACCCATATCTCTCCCTCCTTGCGGAGACGCCCTCCCCTGGTGTCATTCTCCCTGTCCGGGCGGCGGTCCTTCAGTGGCGGGCGGTCCAGCGGCCGACCGCGACGCCGATCAATGCGAGCACGAAGCCCGCCAGCCCGCTCCCCACGACCACGCGCGTGTCCGCCCCGGTCCTCGGCGCCATCACGATCTCCGCGCCCGGCGCCGTCGCGGCGGCCGTTGCCGGCGTCTCGGCGGGCGGCGACACGACCGCCGTCTCGAGCGCGCTCAGGAACTGCGTGGTGGTCCGCCGGGCGGCGGCGCCCATCAGCCGTTGGCCGACGCCGGCCAGCGGACCCGTCACCGTCGCATCCGCCTCGTACGTGAGCAGCACGCCGTCGTCGCCCTCGGCCAGCCGCATCTGCGCGACCGCCTCGACCGAGCCGGGCCGCCCGCTGGCGCTCGCGCGCACGGTGCACGCCTCGCCTTCCTGCTTGTCGGTGAGCGCGAAGGTGCCCTCGTACGTGCCTTTCACCGATCCGACCCCGACGTCGACCGTGATCTCGTACTCGTCCGGCCCGGTCGGGTCGAGTCGCCGGACGCCCGGCACCGCGGCCGCGAGGATCTTCGGATCCTGCAGCCCGGCCCAGACCTGGTCGCGCGAGAGCCGGAACGTGTGCTCGCCGGTGACCTTCATCGCGCTTCCAGCTTCCTCTTCTGGACCTTGCCCATCTCGTTGCGCGGCAGCTCTTCCATGAAGCGAACGACGCGCGGGCGCTTGTGCGGCGTGAGCATGTCGGCGACGTGGCCCGACAGCTCGTCCTCGCTCGGCGACTGCCCCTCGGCCGCGACCACCCACGCGACGATCCGCTCGCCGAGATCCGGGTCGGGCTCGCCGGTCACCGCGACCTCCTTCACGCCGGGGTGCTCGAGCAGCGCGCCCTCGATCTCGCCGGCCCCGATCTTGAACCCGCCGCTCTTGATCAGGTCGGTCGCGCGGCGGCCGACGATGCGGATGTAGCCGTCGGGCGCACGGGTGGCGAGGTCGCCGGTCTTGAACCACCCGTCGGTGATCGCCTCGGCCGTCGCGTCGGGGCGGTTGAGGTACTCGAGGAACAGGTTGGGTCCGCGGACGTGGATCTCGCCGATCGTCTCGTCGTCGGCGTCCTCGATCGTGTCCCCGTCGTCGCCGACCAGCCGCACATCGACGCCGTCCAGCGGCGGCCCGACGTAGCCGGGGCGGCGCTCGCCGGACGCGCGCACGCCGGTGTTCATGAGCGTCTCCGTCATGCCGTAGCGCTCGGCGATCCGCTGGCCGGTGAGCTTCTCGATCCGCTCGTGGTCGACGGCCGGGAGCGCGGCCGAGCCCGACACCAGCAGTCGGGCGGACGCGAATCCCTTCGCGATCCCGGCGTCCCGCTCGGCCTCGGCGGCGAGCCGGTGGTACATGGTCGGAACCGCGAACAGCATCGTCGCGTCGTCGGCGAGCGCACCCGCCGCCGCGGCGGCGGAGAAGCGGCCGATGTGGTGCATCCCGCCGCCGCGCCGCACCGGCCCGAGCGTGCCCAGGATCAGCCCGTGGACGTGGAACAGCGGCAGCGCGTGGGCGACGACGTCGTCGCCGGTCCACTCCCACGCCTGCGCGAGCGCGTCGAGGTTGGAGGCGAGCGCGCGCCGCGGCAGCACCGCGCCCTTCGGCGGCCCGGTCGTGCCGGACGTGTAGACGACGATCGCGGGCGCGTCCTCCGGCGGCTCGGCCGGCAGGTCACCGCTCCCGCGCGCCTCGAGGTCCACTTCGACCCGGTTCTCCACCGGCGGCTCGACGCCGGGCGGCGTGAGCACGAGCTCGGGCGCGCTGTCGTCGAGGATGTGCGCGAGCTCGCTGCTGCCGGCCTTCGGGTTGATCGGCGTGATCGGCACCCCGGCCAGCAGCGCACCGATGACCGCCACCGCGACCTCGGGCTCGTTGACCGCCCACGTCGCCACGCGCTCGCAGCCGTCCACGCGCTCGGCGACCGCGGTGGCCGCGTCGCGCAGCTGGCGGTACGTCAGCGTCCGGTCGCCGAACCGGAGCGCGACGTCGTTCGTCGGGTCCGCAAGTGCGTCGAACAGCACGCGCCGGAGAGTATCGGCGTGGCCGAAGGCGCGAACTTCGGCATTGAGGGAGGCGAGATCGGCCGGGAGGTCGATTCGGTGTCGGATAAACAACCCATACGGTTGTTTATCCGACACCAACCTGCGGAGAGGCTCGCGGCAGTTCGCCGGCGCGCCGAGACGGCCGGGACTCAGCCCCCGAAGCGCACGCGGACCTGCACCAGGCACACGAGCGCGCCGTCCTTCTCCGAGAGGTCGACCGCCTCGAGCGTGCCGGTCTGCCTCCCCGCGTGCGGGTACGCGAAGCTCGTGTGCCAGCGGCCGCTGGCGGCGGCGCCGCGGTGCTGGCGCTGGATCCGGCCGCCACGCCGGCGCAGCACGACCTGGAACTGGTGCTCGAACAGGTTGCGATCGCGGCCCGCGGCGCGCACGCGCGTCTTCGACACCGAGTGGCCGGTCAACGTCAGGCAGTTGCCGCGCCCGCGCGTGATCTCGGCGTCGTCGCTCGGCGGGCGGCTCTTGAACAGGTCGAAGATCACACGCTCCGGTCCGTGCTGGATGACATAGGACAGGTACTTGAACTGGCGGTCGGCTCCGCTGAGCCGAATGGTGAGCCGCCCTCCGCTCTGGGCGACGCGCGCGAAGACGCCGGCGTCGCGGACCGGCATCGCCGCGGTCTTGACGCCCGGATGGAGCAGCCGGACGCGGGCGAAGCCGTCCGGGAACGGATCCGGGTCGGTCGCCTCGAGCTCGTTGGAGGCGACGGTCCCGCCGCTGAAGTCGACGACGACACGCACGAAGCCGGGGTGGTCGGCGATGCGGATCTGGGTCGCGGTCAGCGGCGCCGCGGCCGCGGCTCCGGGAAGCACGAGACAGGCGACGAGCGCAGCGACGAGTCCGGCCCAGAGGCGCACGCGAGCGACCATACGCCTGCCCCCAGGCGCTCGCCACCTCCATCATCGGCTGCACGCGGGCTTGCGCGTCAGGGTCTCGGCGCCGAGTTCGAGTGGGTGCGCCGAGGACGCGGCGGGCGGCTACGCGCCGTCGCAGCACTCTGAAATTCGCTGCGAGCGCTGACTCGGCGTGCAGAACATGCCTGACATGGGTAGTTTTTTGCGCGAGGAGGGCGGGACTGCCGCCCGGAAGGCGAGCACGAAAGGGATGGCCCGGGATTGGCCGAGGTACGAAGCCAAAGCCCTCACGCCGAGCGAACGGCGGGCAGAACGCCGCCGTTGCCAGGAGGCACGGATGAGAAGGCTCCGCCGCCACGCACGGCGGCACTGACGCTCAAGCACTTCATCGACCGCATCGTCGCGGCCGGTGGTCTGATCGTGACCTCCCCGCTGTACGTGGTCGTTGCCGTCGCGCTCTTCTACGGCTCAGACGGCCGCGTCCTGCGCCGAGAGCAACGCACAGGCGAGGACGGGCGTCTGATCAACCTGCGCTCCTTCGCGGTGACCGACCAGCTCGTGCGCCGGTCGCGCTTCTGGCGGATCGTCGCCGGCAGCGGCGTGACCGCGCTGCCCCAGCTGTGGAGCGTCCTCCGCGGGGATATGAGCATCATCGGCCCGCGGCCACGCGAGACCGGCTTCACCCCGCCGCCGCCGATGCGGCCGGGGCTGACCGGGCTCGCGCAGCTCGAGCAGCTCGAGCGCTGGCTGTCGATCACCGAGCAGCTCGAGCTCGACGACGAGTACGCGCGCACGTGGTCGCTCCGGCTCGACGCCCGGATTGTCTGGCGGACGATGTGGTGCGTTCTGCGCTGATCAGCAGTGGCGCCGGCCGAACACGGCCGCGGCCGTGAGGCCGTGCGGGAACGAGAGGTCCGGAGTCCCGGCAACCGTTCCCACGCCGATGTCCGAGTAGCGCGAGGAGATCAGGATGTGCCGATGCTCCGGGCTCCCCATCCACGCCCGTACGGTCGCCGCGGCGGTGCTCCGCGTTTGGACGCCCCACGCCAGCACTTCGCCGAGGCGCCAGGAGCAGCTGCGCTTGGCGTAGCCCGTGCGGCGCGCGCGATCGGCGACGTCGTCCCCGGCCGGCGAGTAGTGCGAGAAGTAGTGGCGCCGGACCATGTCGGCCGCGTGTCTTCGTGCCGCCTTCGACAGCCGGTGGTTGGCATGCAATCGGTGCAGGCCTCGGAGCGCGCGCACGCGCTCGATCTCACATTCGAGCGCCGCCCGCGCACTGGCGGGCGCAACCTCGAACGGGACATTGCGGTTGGCGCACCGGGACGCAGTGCGCGCCTCAACGTTGCTGGGAACGACCGGGAGCGTTGCAGCAGCTGTGACGAGACCCACGCTGACGCCGCGACGTCCGGCGCGCCCGAGTCGGCGGCCGGCTTCGTTCTCGTCCGCCGTAGCCGCTGCGCGGCAGACCCGCAAGACGACGAGAACAGCAAGCAGCCACAGTGCCAGCCCTCCTGCCAGGAAGAGCATCATGACGCCGTGTTGATTGCCCATTGTTCACGCCATCGAAACGCCGCTCAGGCGTTCTGACCGAAGGGATCCACCCGTGACAGAGCGGCCAGGGTTCGCAAGCGACAACCACGCGGGTGTCCATCCCGACGTGCTGGCGGCGGTCGTCGACGCCAACGCGGGGCACGCCGCGTCGTACGGCGCCGACCCCTGGACAGTTGGAGCTTTGCAGCGGTTTCGTGAGCATTTTGGACCGGTCGCCGAGGCGTTCCCCGTGTTCAACGGCACGGCGGCGAACGTGCTCTGCCTGGAGGCGCTGACGCAGCCGTGGGAGGCGGTGGTGTGCGCCCGCACAGCGCACCTGAACGTGGACGAATGTGGCGCGCCGGAGCGCGCGGGACGCAAGCTGCTCGTCGTCGACACGCCCGACGGGCGCCTGGAGCCGGACATGGTCGCCCCACTGCGACAGCGGATCGGGGACGAGCACGTCATCCAGCCGCGTGTGATCTCGGTCACCCAGAGCACCGAGCTCGGCACCGTCTACACGCCGGACGCGATCGCCGCGCTCGCCGACTGGGCGCACGCGCACGACATGCTGCTGCACCTCGACGGCGCGCGGCTCGCCAACGCCGCCGCCGCACTCGGCTGCTCGCTCGGGGCGCTCACGACCGACGTCGGGGTCGACGCCGTCTCGTTCGGCGGCACCAAGAACGGCGCGATGGGCGCCGAGGCGGTCGTGCTCCTGCGCGAGGGCCTCGCCGCCGGCTTCCTCTACCGCCGCAAGCAGGCGATGCAGCTCGGCTCGAAGCTGCGCTACGTCTCGGCGCAGCTCGACGCGCTGCTCAGCAACGACCTGTGGCGCCGCAACGCCGAGCACTCGAACGCGATGGCGCAGCGACTCGCGGACGGCGTCCGCGACATCGAGGGTGTCCAGATCACCCAGCCGGTCGAGGCCAACGTGGTGTTCGCGATCATCGACCCGGCGGTGACCGAGCGGCTGCAGCGGGACTGGCCGTTCTACGTCTGGGACGAGAACACCGGCGAGGTGCGTTGGATGGCGGCGTGGGACACGGCGCCGGAGGACGTCGACGCGTTCGCCGCCGACGTCCGCGCCGCCGTCAGATGACGACGGCCGCGCCCGTGACGTCGATCTCCGGGCGCTCGGTGATATCGACGGTCAGCAGGCTGCGGCGCCCCATGTCCTCGCCCTGGATGATCGTGACCGTCGCCGGCAGCGTCACCAGAGCGAGCTCGCGCAGGTAGCCCCCGAACGCGGCGGCGGCCGCGCCGGTCGCGGGATCCTCGAGCGTGCCGCCGGGCGGGAACGGGTCGCGCGCGTGGAAGTGCGTGTCGTGCTCGCGCCAGACGAGCTGCACGGTCGTCCACCGGCGCGCGGCCATCAGCGCGCCGAGGCGGTCGAAGTCGTAGTCGAGGTCGGCGAGCCGCTCGCGCGTGGCGGCGGCGACCACCGGGTGCCAGACGCCCGCATACGCGAGGCGCGGGGGGAGCGCCGGATCGAGGTCGCCGCGATCCCAGCCCAGCGCCGCCAGAACCCCGTCGAGGTCGGCGGGATCGAGGTCGACGACCTTCGGCGGCACGCTCGTCAGCGTCGCGGCGATCCGACCGTCGCCGTCACGGCGCGTGCTGACCGGCACCGGTCCCTCGGCCGTGTTGAACACCAGCTCGCCGGGACCGTCGCGGTCGGCCAGCGCCACCGCGGTCGCGATCGTGGCGTGGCCGCAGAACGGCACCTCGGCAAGCGGACTGAAGTAGCGGATGTCGGCGCCGTCGAGGAACGCGCTCTCGCTGTAGCCGAGGTTGGCGGCGATCGCGAGCATCTCGGCGTCGGTGAGCCCGGCCGCGTCGAGGACGACGCCCGCCGGATTGCCGCCCTCCGGACGGTCGGTGAAGGCGGCGTAACGCAGGACGTCGGTCATCGCGACATCATCGCGGACCGTGACGTTCTTCCACTGTGCGACCTGCGGCGCGCAGTTCACCCGGTCCGACGCGCCGCCCGACCGCTGCCCGATCTGCGACGACGCACGCCAGTACGTGCCGCCTTCCGGGCAGGCGTGGCGGACGCTCGACGACCTGCGCTCCGCCCACCGCAACGAGATCCGCCGCGAGGGCGCCTACGACGGCGTCGGTGTGGATCCGCCGTTCGCGATCGGCGAGCGCGCGCTGCTCGTGCCGGCCGGCGACCGCTTCGTGATGTGGGACTGCCTGCCGCTCGTGGACGACGAGACCGCCGGCGAGATCGAGCGTCGTGGCGGCCTCGCCGCGATCGCGATCTCCCACCCGCACTACTACACGGGCATGGCCGACTGGGCGCACCGGCTCGACTGTCCGGTGCTCCTGCACGCCGACGACCGCGAGTGGATCACGCGGCCGGACGAAGCGATCGAGCTGTGGGAGGGCGCGACCCGCGATCTCGGGCACGGGCTGACGCTGATCCGCTGCGGCGGCCACTTCGCAGGCGGGACCGTGCTGCACGACGCCGGCGAGCGCGCGCTCCTCTCGGGCGACATCGTCCAGGTGATCCCCGACCGCTCGTGGGTCGGCTTCATGTACAGCTACCCGAACCTGATCCCGCTGCCGGTGGAATCCGTGCAGGCGATCGTGCGCGCGCTCGAGCCCTACGACTTCGACACGATCTACGGCGCCTGGTGGGGGACGCTGATCGGCGGCGACGGGAAGGCGATCGTCGAGCGGTCGGCCGAGCGCTACGCCGGCGCGATGCGCGGCGAGCTGCCGTAGGCCTCCAGCCGGGTGCCGGCGAAGCGCTCGGGGATCGTGCGCAGGCGGTCGAGCGGCTCGGCGCTGAACACCAGCCGTACGTGCCGATCGGCCACCTCGCCGCCCCAACCGAGCATCGGCGTGGCGGCGATGGCGGCATCCTCGAGCAGCCGCTTGGACAGCTCCGGCGGCGTCGTGCCGAGGGCGATCGCGTCGATCAGCAGCGACCATCCGCCCGCCGGTCTCACGACCGGCCAGCCGGACAGCGCGTCGAGGATCACGTCGCGCCGCGCTTCCAGCTCGGCGACGCAGTCGGCCACGTGGCTCTGGTCGCCGCGCAGCACCGCGGTCGCCGGGAAGCGGGACAGCGCGGTCGGCATCGTCGTGTTGTAGACATGCGCCCAGCCGGCGTTCTCGACCATCTCGGCGGGACCTGCGATCCAGCCGACGCGCCAGCCGATCATCCGGTGCTCCTTCGAGAGCGAGCCGACGATCACCGTGCGCTCGGCCATGCCGGGCTTCGTCACCGGATGCACGAGGGGACGGTCGTCGAACAGCAGGCGCTCCATGGCGGCGTCGTAGAGCAGTGGCACGTCGTGTTCGATCAGCGCGGCGCAGACGGCGTCCCAGTCGCCGTCGGTGAGCGCGGCGCCCGACGGCATCGACGGGCTCATCAGCACCGCGATCGCCGGCTTGGCGGCGGCGGCCTCGGCGAACGCGTCGAGGTCGAGCCGCCACTCGCCGTCCTGCACGCGGTACGGCACGAGCCTCGGCACGCCGCCTGCCAGGTGGACGCGATTGAAGATCCCTGCGTATGTCGGGTCGGTGAGCAGGACCTCGTCGCCGGGATCGACGGTCGCCAGCAGCACGTCGAGGATCGCCGACGTGCCGCCGCTGGTGACGACGATCTCGCGCGCGGGGTCGTAGCGATGGCCGGTGCGCTCGGCGGTGAAATCCGAGATCGCGCCGCGCAAATCCATGTCGCCGGTGAACGGGAGCCAGCTGTTCGAGGCCGGCTTGTCGAGCCCGCTGATCGTCTCGGGGATCGCCTCCGGCGGGAGCGGGAGGTCGGTGTCGAGGTTCTCCATTCGGAGTACCGGCCAGTCGCTGCGCAGCGCGTCGGCGGCGAGTGCGGTGCGGTCGATGCCGAAGCCGTGGACCTGGGCGAGACGTTGTGCTTGCTTGAAGTGCCGTTCTTCCGTCATAGCTGCCGTTATATTAGACATGCATGCAGGAGACGGTCAACACCATTGCGGCGAACGTCCGGCGACTGCGCACCGCGGCAGGCATGTCCGCGGCCGGGCTGGCGCGCGAGTCCGGGGTCGCGCGGGCGACACTCGCCGAGCTCGAGGCGGGCCGCGCCAATCCGACCGTCGAGACGCTCTACGGGCTCGCCAAGGTGCTGGGCGTCACGTTCGCCGATCTGCTCGTCGAGGCCGACGCCGCGCCCATCCATGTCGTCCGTGCCGGGGAAGGCCCGCAGGTCCCCGGCGCGGTCGTCCAGGCGCGCCTGCTGCGGCAGGCGTCGGTACAGAAGATGCGCGTCGAGATGTACGACATGCGCGTCCTGCCGGGCGAGCCGCGGCACGCCGACGCCCACCAGGCGGGCGTGACCGAGCAACTGCTCGTGCACGAGGGCAGCCTGCGCGTCGGGCCGGAGAGCGGGCCGGTCGAGCTCGGCCCGGGCGACTTCGCCGTCTTCGAGGCGACCGTGCCGCACGTGTACGAGGCGCTCGACGGCCCCGTCGCCGCGACGCTGGTGATCCTGACGCCCAGCTAGAAGGCGCTGGTCAGCGCGAGCGGGTAGACGGCCGGGGCGCCGCGGCGGCGCAACTGGCCGGCGAGCATCGCCAGCGTCCAGCCGCTGAAGCGCACGTCGTCGACGAGCAGGCACGGGCCGGCCGGGAGGTCGGCCGAGACGGCGAACTGGCCGCGCACGTTGGCGACCTGCTGCGCCGCGTTGTTCATCTCACGCTGCGGCGGGGCGTCCCCCACGCGCTCGATCGCGGAGGCGTACGGAAGCCCCAGCGCCTCGGCGAGGCGCTGCGCGAAGTCGGGCACGAGCTCGCCCGAGCGGCGCGACGGCACGGCCGCGACCCACGCCACCGGCACCTGCCACGTCTTGACGGTCTCCGCCGCGGCGCCGACGAGGTCGCCGTCGAACCGGCCCTCGCGGCGCCCCGCCTGCACGACCGGGTCCCAGCCGCCGTCGCCGAGCCGCGCCAGCGCGCGGCCCTCCTCGGCGCGGACGTCCTCCGGGATCTTGCGCATCGCCCCGTTCTCGTCTGGCGACATCTTCTTCGTCTCCAGCACGATCGGGCGCGAGCGCAGCAGCAGCGCGGCCGCGCGCACGAGCGCGGGGTCGAGCGGGGCGTCGTAGCGCGGGCCGGCGCAGACCGCGCAGCGGCCGCAGTCCTGCGGGTCGGGGTCGTCGAGCTCCTCCTGCAGTGCCCGCATCAGGCAGCGCCCGTCGGCGCCGAACGCGGCCATCGCCTCCTGCTCGCGGCGGCGCAGCGCCGTCACGCGCTCGTAGCGGTCGGAGTCGTAGTCCCACGCGCTGCCCTGCACGCGCGACCACCGCGACCCGTCCCGGGATACAGCCCCCTCGACATCGAGGACCTTCAGCAGCGCGTCGACGCGCCCGCGCCCGAGGTTCACGTGCGCCATGACCTCGCGCGCTGTCGCCCCTTCGCCGTCGAGGCACTCGAGCACCCGGCTCACGAGCTCCCGCGGCGGGAACGCCTGCTGGATGAAGAAATCCTGGATCCGGCGATCCTCATGGCCGCGCAGCAGCACGACCTCGGCGCGCTCGAGCGCACGGCCGGCGCGCCCGACCTGCTGGTAGTACGAGATCACCGAGCCCGGCGCCTGGTAGTGCACGACGAAGCCGAGATCGGGCTTGTCGTAGCCCATGCCGAGCGCGCTGGTGGCCACGACGGCCTTGAGGTCGTTGGCGAGCAGTCGCTCCTCCACCGCGATCCGCTGCTCGCTCTCGATCTCGCCGCTGTAGGCCTCGGCCGCGATCCCGCGCGTGGTGAGCCACTCGGCGACGAGCTCGGCGTCGCGCTTGGTGAGCGTGTACACGATCCCCGAGCCGGGGAGGTCGGGCAGGTGCGTCGCGAGCCACGCGAGCCGGTCGGCCTGCCCGGGCAGCTCGACGACCTCGAACCGAAGGCTCGACCGCCCGAGCGGGCCGCGGTAGGTCTTCACCGCGGAGCCGAGCTGCTCCTCGATGTCGGCCACCACGCGGTCGTTCGCCGTCGCGGTCGTGCCGAGCACGGCCACACCGTCGGGCAGCCGGTCGATCATCTCCCGCAGGCGCCGGTAGTCGGGCCGGAAGTCGTGCCCCCAGTCGCTGATGCAGTGCGCCTCGTCGATCACCAGCAGCCCGACGCGCTCCGAGAACAGCGGGAGCATCTCGGCCCGGAACGTCGGGTTGTCGAGCCGCTCCGGGCTGATCAGCAGCAGGTCGACCGCGTCGGCGGCGAGCAGGTCCCGCACCTCGGCCCACGCCTCGCGGTTGGTCGAGTTGATCGTGTGCGCCCGCAGCCCGAGCCGCTCCGCCGCGGCGATCTGGTTGCGCATCAGCGCGAGCAGCGGCGAGACGATCAGCGTGGGGCCGGAGCCCTGCTCACGCAGCAGCGCCGCAGCTATGAAGTACACCGCCGACTTGCCCCACCCGGTCCGCTGCACGCACAGGACCCGCGCGCGGTCGTTGACGAGGTCCTCGATCGCCTCGCGCTGGTGCTGGCGAAACTCCGCGCCCGGGCCGGCCAACTGTCGGAGCAGCGTCTGCGCATCCACCACTCCGACAGTAGGACCCCGGTCGGACTTCTCGCCCCCGGCGAACTACGGCTAGGTGAGGAGGCGGGTTCGGCCCCGCCGCGAGATCCGTGGCGGATAACCCACCCATGCGGTGGTTTATCCGCCAGGGTCGGGCAGCGAGGCCGAAACCTCGCCGCCCTACCCAGCCGCGGTTCGTTCGCGTGGCCTACACGCTCCGCTGGTACGACCGGAACGCCTGGGTCGCCAACGTGCCCGCGAGCACGAGGCCGGCCGCGAGCAGCGCCACGTTGCCCGCGATCATGCCCCAGTCGGGGTTGGCGGCGGTGGCGCTGCGGCCGGCCTCGATCGCCCAATTGACCGGGTTGAACTCCGCCACCGTCTTCATCCAGCCCGGCAGCAGGTCGGCCGTCATCAGCGCCGTCGACAGGAACGTGAGCGGCAGCACGACCAGCGTCACGGCGCCGATCAGCGACTCCTCCTGGCGCGTGACCAGGGCGAGCGAGTTCGACAGCGCCGCGAAGCCGGCGCCGAGCAGCGCGCTGACCAGAATCAGCACGAGCACGCCGACCACGCCGCCCGGGAACGAGGCCCCGACCGCCAGCGCGAGGCCGATCATGATCACGGACTGGATCACGATCACGACCGCGCTCTGGGTCACGCGTCCGGCGATGATCGCGCCGCGGGAGACCGGCGAGACGAGCAGCCGATCGGTGACGCCGCGGTCGATGTCCTCGATCGTCGCCATCCCGCTCCAGCCCGACGAGAACAGCGCCGACATGATCACGACGCCCGGCGCCAGGTACGCGATGTAGGACTCGTGCGCGAACCCGGGCAGGTCGGCGACGCGCTTGAACAGCTCGCCGAACAGCAGCAGCCAGATCACCGGCTGCACGAGCGTGGCGACGACGTACCACGGTTGCCGCCAGAGCGCCCGCAGGTCGCGGAGCGCCATGTATCCCATGTGCCGGAGCGTGGTCATCGCTCAGCCTCCTCGAAGCTGCGCCCGGTGTGGCGCAGGTAGACGTCGTCCAGTGAGGGCCGCGCGACGGTGACCGACGCGACGTCGATCCCCCCGGCCTCCAGCGCGCCGAGCACCAACGGCACGGCGCGGGCGCCTTCGTCGGCGCGGGCGCGCAGTGAGGTGCCCTCCACGACGAGCTCGCGGATACCCGGCACCGGGGACAGCGCCTGCTGCACCGCGCCGTTGGCCGCGAACGCCAGCTCGACGTTGATCGCGTCACCGCGCAGCTCGGCCTTCAGCCGCTCGGGAGCGCCCCCCGCGACCACGCGGCCGCGGTCGACGATCGCCAGCTCGGACGCCAGCCGGTCGGCCTCGTCCAGGTAGTGGGTGGTGAGCAGGATCGTCAGACCCTCCTCGCGCGTCAGCCGCTCGATCTCGCGCCACATGTCGATGCGCACCTCCGGGTCGAGCCCGGTGGTCGGCTCGTCGAGGAACAGGACCTGCGGGCGGTGCACGAGCGCCATCGCGATGTCGAGCCGCCGCTGCATCCCGCCGGAGTAGGTGCGCACGAGGCGGTCGGCCGCGTCTTCGAGCCCGATCTGCGCCAGCAGCTCGTCCACCCGCGCCACGAGATCGCGCCCGCGCAGGCCATGCAGCTGGCCCTGCAGGCGGACGTTCTCGCGCCCGGTCGCCTCGCGGTCGCCGCCGGACCGCTGCCCGACGCAGCCGATCACCTGGCGCACCGCACCCGCGCCCCGGACGACGTCGTGGCCGGCGACCCGCGCGCTGCCCGCGTCAGCGCGCGAGAGCGTCGTGAGGATGCGGACGGTGGTCGACTTGCCCGCGCCGTTCGGCCCGAGCAGCGCAAAGATCGTGCCCGCCGGGACCGACAGGCTGAGCCCGTCGAGCGCCCGCACGTCTGCCGGATAGGTTTTGACGAGGTCGGCGGCCTCGATCGTGTGATCTACACTTGTCTTCATGATCAAACATCTTAGAAACTAAGAGAATTATTTGTCAAGAGACTCGCGCCGTGAGGCGATCATCGAAGAGGGCGGCAAGGTCTTCCGCGCCTACCAGACGTCGAACGACAACTTCGACCAGGCGATTGCGGACCGCCTCGGCATGAACCGCACCGACATGCGCTGCGTCGACCTGATCGACCAGGCCGGCGGCATGACGGCGGGCGAGCTCGCGCGCGCGGCCGGGCTCACGACCGGCGCGGTGACCGCCGTCATCGACCGGCTCGAGCGCGCGGGGATGGCGCGCCGCGTCGCCGACCCCGACGACCGCCGGCGCGTAAGGGTCGAGGTGACACCGAAGCTGTGGGAGCTGACCGGCCCGCTGCTGGGCCCGTTCATCGGCGAGTCGCAGGGGATCCTCGACGACTACAGCACCGAGGAGCTCGAGCGCTTCGCCGAGTTCCTGCGCCGTGTCATCGACGTCCAGTCCACGCACATCCAACGGATCCGGGAGATGTAGATGCGCGTCGTCGTGTTCGGTGACATGGAGGGCGTCGCGGGCATCTGCCGCTGGGCGCAGGTGTCGGCGACGGGCGAGCTGTACCAGGAGGGCCGCGAGCTGTACACGGCGGAGATCAACGCCGCCGTGGAAGGCGCAGCGGACGCCGGCGCCGACGAGATCGTGGTGATGGACTGCCACGGCGCCGGTGGCGACAGCTCGTTCAACTCCCTCCTCGCCGAGGACCTCGACGACCGTTGCGAGTTCGTGGTGCAGAGCGAGTGGACGGAGTACACCGAGGTGCTCGAGCAGGGCTGCGACGCGGCCCTGATGATCGGGATGCACGCCATGGCAGGCTCCCAACGCGGCGTCATGTCGCACACCGTGTCCAGCACGAACTGGTACGGGCTGCGGTTCAACGGGACGCCCGTCGGCGAGGTCGGCATCAACGCGGCGCTGTGCGGCACGTGGGGCTGCCCGGTCGCGCTCGTGACCGGCGACGACGTCGTCTGCGGGGAGTCGGAGCAGCTGCTCGGCACCAGTCTCCATACGCTCGCGGTCAAGCAGGGCCTGGGCCGCTTCTCGGCCCGCCACCAGCCGCCCACGCGCGCACGAGCCGCGATCCGGCAGGCCGCCGCCAGCGCACTGCGCGATCTCGCCGTCGCACCCGTCTACGAGCCCGGCTCACCATGCACGATCGAGGTCGACCTCGCCGCGCCCGACAGCGCCGAGCCGTACACGCACCGCGCGAACGTGACGATCAGCGACGGCCGCAGGCTGACCTCGACCGCGCCCACGTGGCTCGAGGCCTGGCGGCAGTTCTACGTCTAACTTCGGCGGTCCCCCACACCGGCATGCAGGGGACCGATCCGAAGTCCAGTGGTTCCAGCGCCGCGATCGTCTCGCGGTACTCAGCGGTGCGCGACAAGCATTGCTGTCGCCGGCGTTGAGCGGAGCTCACGAGCCGCGGCGGTGCGCAGCGCCTCGATCGCCGCTCCCGTGCCGACCGACGGCACCGCCGACGCCGGCCGCGCGGCACGCAGCTCCCAGGTGGGCCCATCCGCCAGCGGGCGCAGCACGACGCCCGGAGCCTGCACGAGATCGGGCACGAGCGCGTACCCCTCGCCGGCGGCGACCAGCGCGAGCAGCGAGGCCGGCGACTGCACCTGCCAGTGGCGGTCGTCGCAGAGTCGCGGCGTGGCGGCGAGCGCCTCGGCGTCCAGCTCGGCCAGCCGCGTCAACGAGTGGTCGGCGGGGAGCGCGACCATCAGCGGCCCCGCGCGCAGCACGGTCTCCGCCAGCGCCGGGTCGGCTGCGCCACTCGAGGAGACCCAGACGCCGACGTCCGCGCGGGAGTCTCGCAGCGCGGCCGTGGCGTCGGTCTCCTCGAGCAGCAGCTCGGCGCCGGGCAGGCGGCGGCGCAGCACGCGCAAGGCGCGCGGCACCACGGCAGCGGTCGCCACGGGGCATGCGGCGATCCGCAGGCGCTTCACCTGCTGCGCCTCGAGGGCGATCAGCCCGATCCGCGCACGGTGCACGGCGGACACGATCTCGACGGCGTGCTCGTGGAGGAGACGCCCCGCCTCGGTGAGGTGCACGCCGGCACCGTCGCGAACGATCAGCGACGCTCCCGTTTCCGACTCCAGCTTGGCCATCTGCTGGGATACGGCGGAAGGCGTGAAGGACAGGGCATCGGCGGCGCCGGCGAATGTGCCGCGCCGCACCACTTCCACGAACGTCTGGAGCCGGGTGAGATTCATCGCAGGCCCTCGGGCGGGAACATCGACCGCAGTTGTGAGAACTCCCTAAGAAACCGCCGATAATCGCGAGCGTTGCAGCGGACTTCCCACAAGCTCCTGGTCGTGGACGACGACCCAGCACTCTCCCGCACGCTGCGACGCGCGCTCGTCATCGAGGGCTATGACGTGGAATGCGCCGCAGACGGCGGCGAGGCGCTGCACAAGCTCGCCGGCGGGGAGTTCGACGCGGTCGTGCTCGACGTCGCGATGCCCCGCCTCGACGGGCTCGCCGTCTGCCGGCGGATGCGCGAGCGGCGCGACCGCACTCCGGTCCTGATGCTGACCGCGCGCGACGCGATCGGCGACCGGGTGTCGGGGCTCGACGCCGGCGCCGACGACTATCTCGTCAAGCCGTTCGCGCTTGACGAGCTGAACGCGCGCGTGCGCGCGTTGCTGCGCCGCGCGGCTCCCGACGTCGAGGACGGCGAGCGCCTCGCCTATCGCGACCTCGAGCTCGACCTCTCGAACTACCGCGCGCGCCGAGGCGACCGCGCGCTCGACCTCACGCGCACCGAGCAGCGCCTGCTCGAGCTGCTGCTGCGCAACCCTGACCAGGTGCTCCCCCGCGACATGATCTACGAGCGCGTCTGGGGCCACGACATCAGCGCGACCTCCAACTCGCTCGACGTCTACGTCGGCTACCTGCGGCGCAAGACGGAGGAAGACGGGGAGTCGCGCCTCATCCATACCGTCCGCGGCGTGGGCTTCATGCTCGCCGACTGATCCATGTCCTACCGCCGCCGCCTCGTCCTGCTCGCCGCGTTCGCCGTGGCGCTGGCGGTCGCGCTCGCCTCGGTCGTGACATACGTGTCCGTGCGCGCGCAGTTGCGCGACTCGGTCGACGACGGGCTGCGCTCGCTGGCCGCGCGCGTCGCCACCGCGCCGCTGCCCACGACCGGCGGCCAGCCGCGCCGGCTCAACCTCGACGAGCAGCAGCGCCGCCGCAGCTTCCTGCTGCTGCTGCCGTCGTCCCCGCTCGGCGAGCAGGCCGGCTACGCGCAGGTCGTCTCGAGCGCCGGGCGGATCCAGCCGCCGGAAGGCCAGCGCGCGCTGCTCGCCGCCGGGCCGCGCGTGGTCGCGGTCGCCCAGGGCCACGCCGACCCGTTCTTCTACGACTCTGAGCTGTCCGGCACGACGGTCCGCGTCTACGTCGCACGCTTCGCCGACGGCCAGGCGCTGCAGGCGGCCCGCTCGCTGGAGGAGACCAACGCGACCCTGCGGCGGCTCATCGCGGTACTGGCCGGCGTCAGCCTCGCCGGCATCGGCCTGGCGGCCCTGCTGGGCGGCCTGGTCGGCCGCAGCGCGCTGCGGCCGGTGCGGCGTCTGATGCGCGGCACGCGCTACGTCGCCGCCACGCAGGACCTCTCGCGCCGCGTCGAGGCGGTCGGCGACGACGAGCTCGCCGGCCTGGCGCGCAGCTTCAACGAGATGCTCGAGGCGCTGGCCGAGTCCCGCCGCGCGCAGCGCCAGCTGATCGCCGACGCCTCGCATGAGCTGCGCACGCCGCTCACGACCGTGCAGACCAACGTCGAGCTGCTCGCCCGCAGTGGCGAGCTCTCGCCCGAGGAGCGCCTGCAGCTGCGCGAGGACCTGCTCTCCCAGCTGCGCGAGCTGACCGCACTGGTCGGCGACCTCGTCGAGCTCGCGCGCGAGCAGCCGCCGGAGAGCGACCTCGAGGAGCTCGAGCTCGACGCGCTCGTCGCGGCCTGCGTCGAGCGCGCGCGCTCCCGCAGCGGCCGCGTGCACTTCACCAGCCGGCTCGAGCCGTGCCTGGTGCGCGGCGACCGCCTGCGCATCGAGCGCGCGGTCACGAACCTGCTCGACAACGCGCGCAAGTGGAGCCCGGACGGCGCGACGGTCGAGGTGACGCTCGCGGACGGCGAGCTCGTGGTCCGCGACGACGGCCCCGGCATCGACGCCGCGGACCTCCCGTACGTGTTCGACCGCTTCTACCGTTCGGCCGACGCCCGCCGGCTCCCGGGCTCCGGCCTCGGCCTGGCGATCGTGCGCCAGGTGGCCGAGATGCACGGGGGCGCGGCCTGGGCCGCGCCCCCGCACGACGGGCGAGGAGCCGAACTGCATCTGCGGCTCCGCGCACTGACGGTTCAGATCACTTCAATGAGGTCCACGACAGGTCCCACATCGAGTTGAACGCGCTCACCGCGCCGTTGACGTCGGCGGAGCGCAGCAGCGCCTGCTTGTCCCAGATCCAGGCGACGAGCGGGGCGGCCTCGGTGACCATCACGTCGATCTTCGCCCAGGCGTCGGCGCGCTCCTGCGGGTCGGTCAGGAGCTCCGCCTTGTCCATCGCGGCGTTGATCTTCGGGTCGTTGAGCTCGGGCCAGTTGGAGTTGCCCTGCTGGACGATGTTCTTGCCGTTGAACGTCGGGTCGAGCATCGTCTGAGCGTCGGCGAAGTCCTTGCCCCAGCTCACGTTCGGGCAGATCGCGACATTGGCCGGCGGCGAGTTGCAGAAGCGCGTGTACATCGCGTCCTGCGTCACGAGCCGCAGCCGCACCTTGAAGCCCATCTTCTCGAACTGCTCCTTGGCGACCTCGGCCGCCTTCTGCGCCACGCCCTCGGACGTGCCGACCATCAGCAGCGTCTCGCCGCCGGTGTACTTGCCGGACGGGTAGCCGGCCTTCTTGAAGTACTCGGCGGAGAGCGCGGCGTCACCCTCCGGATGCGACATGAAGTCCAACCCCGGGCCCTTGAGGCCACCGGCCTCCTCGAAGCCGGGCAGGCCCGGCGGGAGCATGTGGGTTGGGATGTCGCCGACGAGCTCGCCACCGCGCACGAGGCGCATCGCGTTGCGGTCGAAGCCCGCGACCACGGCCTTACGGATGTTGATGTTGTCGAACGGCTTGACCGTCGTGTTCATGTTCACGTAGCGGACGCTGCCGCCCGGGAACAGCGCGAGCTGGTCCTTCTGGCGCTTGACGGCCTGCGCCAGGATGGCCGGCGGCGGCGAGTAGTCCCCGGTCAGCATGTGGCTGCCGTCGATCACGCGGCGCGACGCGATCGTCGTGTCGTCGTTGCCCTGCGGCATCTCGATCTCGTCCAGGTAGGCCGGCTTGTAGTCGGTCGACTTGTCCCAGTTGGGGTTGCGGACGAGGTGGATGCTGCGTCCGGCTTCGTAGCCGATCGCCTTGCCGCTCGCGTTGTTCTCGATCATGTACGGGCCGGTCGCGACCTGGTTCTGGCCGTACAGCGACGGCTGCTTGGCGTCGAACGTCTTCGCGTACTCCTCCGGCACCGGCGCGCTGAGCGGCAGCGCGAGCGCACCCGCGAGCACGCCGCCGGTCCCGCGCTTGAGCTTGAAGATGACCGTCTGGTCGTCGGGCGTCTCGATCCCGCTGATCTGCGTGCCCGGCTTGGCGCCGATCTTCGCGCCGACCAGGTCGCCGAAGTAGGCCCCGGCGTAGCCGTTCTGCACGGTGTTGAAGAAGCCGCGCTCGATCGCGTACTTGACGTCCTTGGACGTCACCTCGCGGTTGACCGGCGGCGAGAACTTGACGCCGCTGCGGATCTTCACGGTGACGGTCTTGCCATCCTCGGAGATCTGCGGGTCGGCGGTCGCGAGGTCGGGAACCGGGCTCGTGCCGTCCTCGGGCTTCCACGAGTACAGCGGACGCTGCGTCGCGTAACAGACCATGTAGCCCATCTGGTAGTAGCTGATGCCGCAGTCGATGTTGTCGACGTCATCGGTCCACAGCACCGTCAGCTTGCCGCCGGGCTTGCCTTCCTGCGCCCCTACACCCTGGGACTTCTCCCCCGTCCCCCCACTTGAGCCCCCACCGCCGCAGCCCGTCAGGACTGCGCCGGCGAGAGCGAGCGCGAGGAACGCGCCCTTCAGCATTCGATCCATGAGGATCCTTCCTCCGGCGGCCCCCGCCGGTCGACGAACGTAGGCCACCGATCGTCGCGCGCGCGCGAGGAGGAAACGACGAAGATCGCTGTCGCCGCCCGCAAGCGATGCTTACGGGCGGCGGGTCCGCACGCTCAGGTCTTCGGAGCCGGGACCTGCTCGTTGGCGCGGATGATCCGCCACGCCGCCGAGATCGGGTCGAGGAAGAACGGCGGGCTGCGGTAGCGCAGCCGCGAGTCGTAGTTGTAGTCCTTCGTGTAGCCGGTCACCGCGTTGCCGGTGCCCGCGTTGAACGTGCCGACCGGGCCGCGGAACTTCTGGGCGATCGCGCCGTCGACGGTGAGCGCGCCCAGCGTGCCGCCCTGGTCGTAGTTGTCGACGATGAACGAGTGCTGGAGCGTGAGGATCGCGGCCTGGATCTTGATGTTCGGGAACGTCTCGCAGCGATCGGGGTTGCTCGGCTGCGGGCAGCTGCGGACGCCGTGCTTGACGCGGACGAAGTTCTGCGCGACAAGACCCATCACCGTGTCGCCGACGCGCTCGAGGTTGCCGGCCACGACGACGTCAGAGGCCGATCCGATCGTCATCGACGACGAGTACTTGCCCTTGACGTACGCGACGGCGCAGCCGTTGCCCTCGGCGTAGTCCTGCTCGAGCGGGCCGTCGATCGCCGGGGAGCAGCCACCGAGCTTGGCGTTCTCGTCGATGTAGACGACGCCGTTGGCGGGTGGGTCGAAGCTGTCGGTCTTCTTGACGCCGGTCGTCTTGTCGTAGTACGTGACGTCGAGTTTGTTGGTCGCGTCGTTGAACACGATGGTCGTCTTGCCGTAGAAGACGTAGCCACCGGCCAACGCGAACGTCTTGAGCTTCTGGTTCGACGTCGGGACGGCGAGCGTCGGCGCCGGCCAGCGAACCGTGCCGTTGAACTTGGGCGTCCCGCTGCCACAGCTCGAGCCGCTGCCCTGCGTCCACCCGTCGCTGGCCGGGCCGGAGATCTCGATGGCGTCGTTCTGATCGACGCCGAACTCCGGCGCGCCGCACGTCAGCAGGTCGTCGTTCGTGTGCAGCGGGCCCTTGATCTTGTCGAAGCCGAAGAACGTGATGTTCCGGCACCACGAAGCGCGCGCGGCGCGGTACTTCACGCACTGGCTCGCGGCGTTCGTACGGTCGGTCGCGCTCGTGTAGGTGAGCGGGTCGGACGTCTCGTAGTCGGTGAAGTAGAGGTAGTCGAGGAAGCTCGAGCGCCGGAACGTCGACACGATCGAGCGGCGCACGCCGCGCGACTCACCGGTCGAGCGGATCCGGAACGTGCCGGACCTGGAGTCGAGCATCGTCGTCTCGGGCTTCGTCGCATCGCACACGGCCGCCCCGTTGGCCGGCAGCAGCTCGATCGAGAAGCGGGCATCCGTCGTGCCCGACACGGCGCGCCACAGGCGAGTGGCCGGCGCCGGGTTGTTGATCGGCGCCGGCACGCCCGCCGCGATCGGCGGAACGTTGGTGCACTTCGCCCAGTAGTCGTTGTCGCGGGCGAGCTGGAACAGGTAGTACTCGAGCCCGGCCTCGGCGGCGGCGTACGCCGCCTTGCGGTCCTGGGACGCTCGGGCGAACGGGATGTCGCCTCCGACGGCGGCGAACGCAGCGGCGCCGAGCATGGTCGTCGCCAGCATCACCAGCATCACGGCGACCATCGTGTAGCCGTGCTCAGCGGCGAGATTCAGACGTCGCTTCATACGCATTGGGGGTCGGGCACGGTGAGGTTCGGGTCCGCATGACGCACGGCGATCTCGTCCTTGATGTCGGTGGCGTTCGTGCTGTCCTTCGCCCCGGTGGGCCGGGCGGTGAAGGAGATCTCGATGCGCGCGACGCGCGCGGCGGCGGCGGCCGCCAGCGGCGGCGTCAGCTCCTGCGTCGTGCCGAGCACACCGGCCTTGGTCTCGTACGCGAAGTACTTCAGGAACGGCCGCACGGAACTGTCGGCCTCGACCACGCGCGTGGCGTTCTGGAAGATGATCTGCTTGGTCGGCGTGGCGGTGTAGGTGAACGGCCCGCCGTCGGGGCCGGCGCCCGGAACATCGGACTCGATGATGTCGCCGCTCGTCGGGTCGAACGTGATCGTCCGGAGCATCGGCGGCGCCTTCACGTTCTCGCCGAAGTCGGAGTAGAACGTGACCGAGTCGGCCGTCGCCTTGACCGGGAGGATCGCCGGGGTCGTGAGGTTGAGGCAGACCTGCGAGCGCAGCTCCTGCGTGATCCGGTCCATCGCCAACCGTCCGCGCTGCTGCGCGTCGGTCTTGGCCATCACGCCGTTGTCGAGCCGCAGCGTGCTCTCGAGCAAGCCGAGCGTCGCGGAGAGGATCACGAAGCCGACCGTGGCCGCGACCAGCATCTCCATCAGCGTGAAGCCGTCTTGGGAGCGGAGGCGGTTCATGGGTTCGAGTCGGCGGCCGTCTCGCCGCACTTCGCGCTGGTCGTCGCGAGCGCCAGCGTCTGCGCCGGGATGCCGCTGGTGGCGTTGACGTTCACGTTCGCGGTGGCGCGGCGGGTGGAGCTGCGCGCGCACAGCGTGTAGTTGCCGAACGGCAGCCCGTCGTACTGGATCGTGCCGTTGGTCTGGCTGTTGCCGAGGAAGATCCGCATGTTCTCGCAGCCCGGCGTGCTGATCGGATACGCCCACACGGGGACGTTGCCGACGTTGCTGCTGCCCTGCTTGACGGTGATCGTGACGGACGGCTCGGCGATGTCGATCGGCGTGCCGATCGTGCCCGCGGCGAGGATGACCTTGCCGGCCGGGTACGTCGTGAAGTAGGTGGGGATCGCCTTTGACGGGTCGTTGCCCGTGCAGCCGCCGCTGTAGAACGTGTAACCGTTGACGAACGGGAACAGGTTCGTGAGCGTGAAGGCCGTACCCGAGGAGTACGTCGCGGCGGGAGTGCCGAACGTGTCGTTGAGCGCGCTGACGATCGACGACGGGTTCGGCCCGAACGTGCGCAGGCCCCCGCCGAGCTCCCCGTTCGCCGCCACGACGCTCTTCGCCGGCTCGGCCGTGTTGGCAGGCTTGTCCTTGACGTTGAGCGTGACGCCGGCGGCCGCGTCGTAGGCGAACTCGATCGTGCTCGTCGTGCCGACCGTGACCGAGGCGTCGTTGCTCGGATTGGCCTGACCTTCCTTGTCGACGAAGCCGGGCTTGGCGAGCGTCACCCCGTACGTGCCGGCCGTCAGCTCGCCGAAGACGGCGCAGCCGAGGTCGTTCGTGGTCTCCGGATTCACGGACTTCGGCCCGACGGCGCTGACGCTCACGCCGGGGATCGGTTGCCCGGAGGCGCCCTTGACCTGCACGGCCAGGGAGCCGGAGGACGAGGCGCCGACCTGCGGGGCCACGATGCTGCTGATGACGACCGGCTTGACCTTGTTGCCAGTGATCGGCGACGTCACCGTCGAGCTGATCCGCATGTAGCTCGCCTGGTCCTTGCTGAGCGTGCAGCCGAGCTCCTCGCCCGAGGCGTCGACGACCCAGACGGCCTTCGACTCGACGTGGTAGGTGACGCGGCCCACCTTCACGTCGTAGGGCAGGAGGTTCATCTTGTCGATGTCCGGGATGCGCATGCCGCGCAGGCGCTCCTGGTCCTTCTCGGCGAGGGTCGCCGCAACGGTACGGGCCTTGTTGGCGCCGGCCGTGCTCGTGGCCGCGTCGAGCCCGGCGAGCACGCCGAGGACGACGATGACGAGCACGGCAGCCGAGACGATCACTTCCATCAGGGCGAAGCCTTCTTGGGATGCCACCGAGTGGCGCGCGCGGGTACCGACCATGTGCCCCTGGTTGTCGGCGGCATCCGGCGCGGCCTTGAGAGGCCTGGACGGTTTGTCGATCAGCCGACGAGGCTGAGCTTCGGTCGCCGCGAGGCGTAGCCCGCGGCGACGTCCTGGAGGATCTCCAGCATTGCCTGCGTCGCGGGTGAGCGATACCCCTCCGCGAGCGTCGCGGCGTAGATCTGCCGCACGGGCGTCTCGCGCCCGAGATCGCGCACGACGATGTCGTCGCGGACGATCCGCAGTCCGAGCCCGGCGATCAGCGAAACGCCGACTCCGGCCGCGACAAATCCCTGCATTGCGGTGTAATCGTCGGTCTGGAAGGCGATCCGCGGCTGGTAGCCGGCGGCCGCGCAGGCGTGCGAGATCAGCCGGTTGCACTCGCAATCGGCGGCGCCCGCGACCCATGCCTCGCCGGCGAGGTCCTCGAGCTTGAGGCGGCGGCGGTGGGCGAGCGGATGGTCGAGCGGGAGCGCGAGGTACATCGGGTCCTCGAGCAGATGGGCGCGATCGATCCCGTCCTCGTCGGGCACCGCGCCGGAGTCGAACACGAGCGCGAGATCGAGCTCGCCGCTGCGCAGCAGCGGGACCGAGTCCTCGGGCTCGGCCAGGCTCATCGACAGCTCGACGGCCGGGTGGAGCGCGCGGAAGCCGGCAATCGCGAGCGGCATCAGCGTCGAGGCCGCGGACTCGAACGACGCCGTCCGCAACCGCCCGCCGCGCAGGCCGGCGATCGCCTCCAGCTCGGCCTCGGCCTCGGCGAGCCGCGCCATGATCGCCTCGGCGTGGCGGACGACGGCCTCGCCCGCGTCGGTGAGGCGGACGCCGCGCGCGCTGCGCTGCACGAGCGTCGTACCGGCCTCGCGCTCGAGCGCGGCGATCTGCTGCGAGATGGCGGACTGCGTGAACGACAGCGCTTCGGCCGCCGCGGAGAACGAGCCGCGCACGGCAACCTCGCGGAGCACACGCATGCGGCGGACGTCGAGCATCAGCCGAACTTATACCACCCGTTGCGAACGTTCATTTGCACTGATGGCCCGCTCACGCTTTCCTGTGCAGACCCGTTGAACTCGCACATGCCAGCCCCGGCCTGGAAGGTCTGGGGAGCCCTGTGGATCGTCTACATCGTCTGGGGCTCCACGTATCTCGCCATCCGCGTGATGGTCGAGACGGTGCCGCCCCTGCTCGGCGCGGGCGTGCGCTTCACCGTGGCGGGAGCGGTCATGGTCGGCGTGCTCGCCCTGCGCCGGTCGGTCCGGCCCACGCGCGCGCAGTTGCTGAGCGCGCTGCTGGTCGGTGCCCTGCTCCCCGGCGCCAACGCGGTGGTCAGCGTGGCCGAGCAGGAGGTCCCCTCGAGCATCGCCGCGCTGCTGATCGGGTCGGTCCCGCTGTGGGTGATCCTGCTGCGGCGCGCGAGCGGCGACTCCGTGCCGCGCGCGAGCGTGGGCGCGGTGCTGATGGGCTTCGCCGGCGTGGCGCTGCTCCTGCGGCCTGGCGAGCAGTCGGGCGACGCGACGTTCCTCGGGTTGCTCGCCTGCGTCATCGCCGCGGCGATGTGGGCGAGCGGATCGTTTGCCTCGCCGCGCCTGCAGCTCCCGCGCGACCCACTCGTCTCGACCGGCTGGCAGATGCTGATGGGCGGGCTGGTGATCCTCGTCGCCGGGCTCGTGTCCGGCGAGGGCGGCGAAGTGAACTTCGCCGCCTTCTCGACGCGCTCGGTGCTCGCGCTCACGTACCTGGTCGCGATCGGCTCGTGGGTCGCGTTCACCGCCTACGCGTGGCTGCTGCAGAACGCGCCGATCTCGCGCGTCGCGACCTACGCGTACGTGAACCCCGCCGTCGCGATCGTGCTCGGCTGGCTGATCCTCGACGAGGTCATCACGCCGATCACGCTCGTCGGCGCGACGATCATCGTCGCCTCGGTCGCCCTGGTGGTGCGGAGCGAGAGCGTCTCACGCACCGATCCGAAGGGCGACCGCCACCGCCGCGGCGAGGTCCGTGCGGCGGCCGCGCTCGAGCCCGACGGCTAGCGCGTCGGCGCTCAGCCGCTCGCTGAGCGCCGTCGTCGTCGCCTCGAGCAGGGGCAGCTCGGTCGGGCTGGCGGACCGAGCCGGCGGCCTCGCGGTAGCCGTCGGCGGCGCCGAGCAGCGTCGCGCCGGTCACCGGGTCGCCGCCCCGGGCCGCGACGCCTGCCAGCGCCTCGAGGCACTCGACGGTGGCAACGCCCTCACCGGGCGTGGCTGAGCTCGAGGCTCTCGCGGATCAGCGGCACGGCGCGCACGTCGTCGCCGCGACGCGCGACGAGGCTGCCGAGCACGTGCAGTGTCGAAGCGACGTGCGCGGGATCCCCCGCCTGGCGCGCGAGCGCGACGCTCTCCTCGAGCAGCGCGGCCGCGCGGTCGAGGTCGCCGCGGCCCTCATGGACGATGCCGAGGTTCTGCGTGACCACGCTCAGGCCGCGGACGTCCCCGAGCTCGGCCCAGATCTCGGCCGCCTCCTCGTACTGCGCCTGCGCCTCCGCGTACTCCTCGGCGAACACGTGGAGCACGCCGAGATTGGTGACGATGCGCGCCTCGCGCGCGCGGTCGCGGGCCGCGTGGGCGCAGGCGAGCGCGGCGGTGAGCGCCGCGCGGGCCGCGTCGTGGTCGCCGGCGGCGCCGGCGAGGACGCCGGCCGCGTTGCCCGCGCGGGCGCCCGCCTCCGGGCTCGCCGTACCCGCCGCGAGCGCGGCGCCGACGAGCCGCCGGCGAACACGGAGAGCTTGGCGAAGACGTCGCGCTCGGCGCCGGACAGCAGGTCGTGGCTCCACTCGATCGCGGCTCGCAGCGTGCGCTGGCGGGCGGGCGCATCACGCGGGCCGCCGGTCAGGAGGTCGAGGCGGCTGCCGAGCCGCTCGAGGATCGCCGCGGGCGTGAGCGCGCGGGTGCGGGCGGCGGCGAGCTCGATCGCGAGCGGCAGCCCGTCGAGCCGGCGGCAGATCTCGGTGACTGCGGGGTCGTCGGCGTCGGCGACGCGGGCGCGGCGCACAAACAGCTCGACCGCGGGCTCCGCCGCCAGCGGCGCCAGCGGCACCTCGCGCTCCTCGGCCAGCCGCAGCGCGGCCTGGCTCGTGACCAGCACGGTCACTCCCGGCGCCCGGCTCAGGAGGTCGCTGACCGCGGGCGCGGCGTCGACGAGCTGCTCGAAGTTGTCGAGCACGAGCAGCAGCTCGGCGATGTCCTCCTCGACCGCCTGGGCGAGCTCGCTCTCGAGGCGGTCTTTCGCGTCGATCGCCGCGAGCGCGACGAAGCGGGCGCCGTCGCGGAAGTCACCGGCCAGCCGGTGCGCCAGCTCGAGGCCCAGCCTGGTCTTGCCGATGCCGCCGGGCCCGAGGATCGTCACCATCCGGTGCTCGCGGAGCAGCGCCGCGACGGCGTCGAGCTCCCGCTGCCGGCCGACGAGGCCGGTCGGGAGCGCGGGCAGCGTGACCGGCGCGACTGGGGCCGGCCGCGGACGTGCCGGCGCCTCGAGGTCGAGCGCCGGATCCTGGTTGAGCACGCCGCTCTCGAGCCGCTGCAGCTCGGGCCCGGGCTCGATGCCGAGCTCGTCCACGAGGACCGTGCGAGCGCGGCGGTAGGCCTCCAGCGCGTCGGCCTGGCGGCCCGCGCGGTCCAGCGCGAGCATCAGGTGCGCGTGCAGGCGCTCCCGGCCGCCGCGGACACGACAGCCGGGCGGCTCCTCGGCCCTCTTCGCCGTCGGGAGATGCGGCGGCTGCTGGCCGGCAGCCTGGTCTCCAAGACCGGCGACTGGCTCACCGTGGGTGCCCTCATGGGGTGGATTTTTCAGGAGACGGGCTCGACCGGCAGTGTCGCCCTCCTGATGCTCGTCCGCCTGGCGCCCCCGATACTCGGCGGCGGAGCTGCTGCCGCACTGGTCGACGGCGTGCGCCGCGAGCGCCTGCTCGTCGTCATCGAGCTTCTGCGAGCGGTTGCGCTCGCCACCGTGCTTGCCGGGCTGCTCACTGGCCTGACGGCGCTCGTCTACGTGGCGATCGCCGTGAGCGGCCTGCTCGGCGCAATCTCGCCGGTCGCCGTCTCCGCGCTCATCCCACAGCTGGTGCCTGCGGCGGAACTGCCCTCCGCCAACGGCCTCAGCAGCGTGATCGAGAGCGCGGCGATGGCGACCGGCGCGGTCGCCGGCGGCCTGCTCCTGGCACTCGTCGGCGTCGGCCCCGCGCTGGCGCTCGACCTCACGACTTTCATCCTGGCGGCGGGCCTGTTCGCCGGCATCTGCGCGGCATCGGGCAGGGAGGCCCGGGCCGCGGAGATGTCCGGCGGATCCGACGACGCTCCGGCCGCCCGCCTGCGCGACCTGCTGCGCGACCGCACGATCAGCACCGCGGTCGGCGCGCTCTGCATCACGGTCGTCGCCGGCGGCCTCGTCAACGCGACGCTGCCGCGCTTCCTCGAGGAGATCGGCATGGGCGCGGGCGCCTACGGCTTCGGGTTCGGGGCGATCGCCCTCGGGCTCGCCGTGGGGGCGCGATCGCCGGCGCGATCCGCGTCGAGCACGCCGACACCCGGGTCCTCGGCCGCACGCTGCTCGCGTCCGCGGTCGTCTTCTGCGCGCTGTCGCTCGTCTCGGCCGCACCGGTGGCGATGCTGCTGCTCGTCGCGGTCGGCATCCTCGACTCGATCGGCTGGGTCATGTTCGAGACCGCGCTCCAGCGCTCGGCCGACCCGAGCCTCCTCGGCCGCGCCTTCGGCCTGACCGACGCGACGGTCCGTACGGCGATGATCGGCTCGATCGCGCTCGCCCCGCTGGCCGGGGAGCTCGCCTCGCCCGACACGATCCTGCTCGTCGGCGCCGCGGTCTTGTCGGTCGCCGGTGTCGTCGCCCTCGCGGGCGTCAGCCGAGGTCGCTCCGGCTGGCGTCTCCGCGCACGAACGTCAACTGCGGCGGGGTAGGGCGGCGAGGGTTTCAGCCGCGCGCGGCGGTCCAACGTGAAGTTGTTCAGCGTGAGGCTGAACAACTTCACACTCGACTGGGGGAAAGGCCCCTCAGCGCGCGGTGAGCAGCTCCGACAGTGCGCCGATCAGCGCGCGCGGCAACGCCTGCGCGTGCAGTGCGGCGAGCATCGCCTCGGGCGGCAGGTCCGAGCTGAGCGTCTCCCACGCCGCCAACTTCGCCTCGTGCCCGTACTGCGCCGCGTTCAGCACCGCGAACAGCGCCTCGGAACGGTGCGGTGTGCTGAGGCCGAGGCCGGCGCGGGCGTCCACCTCGATCGGCTGGTCGGTCGGCGCGTCGGGGATCGTGAGGCTCACGTCGGTGCCCACGAACGTCACGGTCCACGTCCGGGCCGGCGGCAGGATGCCGTGCGGGTCGTCGGCCGCGCCGATCGTGAGCCCGCCCGCGTCCTGGTGCCAGGTCAGCGTGGTCCGGGCCGTCGGGATCGTGTCCGGCGTCGTACCCGTGCCGTCGTCCTCGATCAGCGTGAACTCGCCGTCGGTGCCAGGCGCGACGAGCAGCTCCAGCCGCTCAGGGTTGCGGGTGGCGTCGAGGTCGTCCTCGGCCGCGAGCGGCAGGATGCCGCCGGCCCGCAGCAGCACCGGGATCGAGGCGCTGTCGCGGTGCAGCTCGAGCTCGCGATCGCCGTCGTAGGCCGTCGAGGTGAACACGTCGATCCAGGCGCCGGGCGGTAGCCACGCGCGCACCGAGCCGCGGAGCGTGACGGGGTCGCGCGGCGCCGTGATCGGCGCGACGAGGAGCTCCGACCCGAAGGCGAACTGGTTCGGCACGTCGTAGGCGCGCGGCTCGTCGGGCGCCAGGTGGTACATCGGACGTACCAGCGGCACGCCCTCGACGGCGGCGCAGTGGTTCATCGTGTGCAGGTAGGGCACCAGGCGATGGCGGAACCGCAGCGCGTCGGTCATCGCCGAGCGGGCCTCGCGCGGATACAGCCACGGCTCCTTGACGAGGAACGGGTTGCTCGACGAGTGCAGTCGCAGGATCGGCGAGAACACGCCGTACTGCACCCAGCGCGCGGTCAGCTCGTCGTCACGCTCGCCGAAGATGTGGCCGCCGATGTCGTGGCTCCACCAGCCGTAGCCGATGTTCGACGCCGTCGCGGTGAACTCGGGCTGGAAGTCGAGCGACGCCCACGAGATGTGGTGGTCGCCGGAGAAGCCGACCGGGTAGCGGTGGCTGCCGGGACCCGCGTAGCGGGAGAACGTGAGCGGCCGCCGGTCGCCGCGCCCGGAGTCCAGGTAGTGGAAGTGGTTGAGCATCCACAGCGGGTCGATGCCCTCGGTGCGCGAGTACGGGCCCTGCTGCCAGTCGAGCCACCAGAAGTCCACGCCCTGATCCTCGAGCCGGTGGTGCAGCACCTTGAAGTACGCGTCGAGGAACTCCCGGTCGGTCACGTCGAAGGCGATCGGCTCGTCGGCGTCGCCATCGCGGCCGAGCGCGGTCGCCATGTCCCGGTAGGCGTCCTCGAACGGCTGGACGCCGTCCGCCGGGTGCACGTTGAGCGTGACCCGCATGCCGCGCCGGTGCAGCTCGGCCAAGAAGCCCTCCGGGTCGGGGAAGAGCGTCGGCTCCCAGCTGTACCCCGTCCAGCCCTGGCCGTACCGCGCGGGCACCGAGTCCACGCGATGCCAGTCCATGTCCAGCACCGCGACCGAGAACGGCAGCCCCTCGGCCTCGAAGCGATCCATGAGCTCGAGGTAGGAGTCGGCGCTGTAGCGGTGGTAGCGGCTCCACCAGTTGCCGAGCGTCCAGCGCGGGAGCACCGACGGCTTGCCCGAGACCGCGTAGAACGCCTGCAGCGCGCCGGCGTAGTCGTGCGCGTAGGAGAAGACGTAGATGTCGCGGCTGCTGCCGTCGCGCGGGCTGACCCAGCCGACGTCGTCGAACACGAACGAGCGCGAGTCATCGAGCACCCCGAGGCCCGAGGTCGACACGATGCCCGGCTCGAGCGCGGTCCGGCCGTCGACCTTGTCGAGCGTCCGCGCCGTGCCGCCGAGATCCTTCACCGGCTCGCCGTAACGCCAGACGTTGTCGTGGTTGGCGACGGCGGAGAGCACCGTCACGCTGAGCCCGGCCGTCGAGAACGGCCCGCGGTCGTAGACCAGATGCAGCCGGGAGGTGACCACCTCGAGCGTCGCATCGCGGTCGATGACATCGAACGCGGGCACGGGCAGGTCGCGATGCAGCGCGAAGGTCGACGCGCGGTCCTCGAAGACGCCGTCCTCGGCCCACTCGAGGCGCACGAGACCCTCGGTCAGCACAGTGATGCGCCAGGTGTCGCCCTGCACCGTGGCGTCGGGATGGGCGACCGGAGATGTCGCGAGGCGGAGATGCGGATCCATGAAGGCCAGAGAGAGTAAGGGGGGTCTGACCCCCTTACGGCGCCGGAGATTCCTCGAACGGGCGCTCGAACAGCGTCGAGAGCACGATCTGGGTCTGCGTGCGGGTCACGCCCGGGTGGTCACGCAGGCGCTCCAGCGCCTCCTCGAGGTGCGCGGTGTCGCGCGCGCGGACGTGCAGCATCGCGCTCGCCTCGCCCGCCACCGTGTAGCCGGCTTCGACCTCCGGATGGCGCTCGACCGCCTCGCGCACCTCGGCCGCCGCCATCCGTCCTTCGGTGTAGAGCGCCACGAACGCATGCGTCCCCCAGCCGTAGCGGCCCGGGTCGATCTGCGCTGTGTAGCCGCGGATCACGCCATCGGCCTCGAGCCGATCGACGCGCCGCTTGACCGCCGGAGCGGACAATGACACGCGCATCCCGATGCTCTGAAAGGAGCGCCGGGCATTCTGGCGCAGGAGCGCAACGATCTGCCGGTCGATGTCGTCCATATCTCGGTGATTGTCGCAGGTGACGCAATGGATCGCGCTTGAGCGCAGCGCCGGACAGCGCAACCATGAAGTGCACGATTTCGAGCGAGAGAGAGGCCTGTCCGTGAGCACCCAGCCCGTCGTCGCCCCCGCTGATCAGCACCAGGGCGACTTCATGCCGCTGCACGGCATCGACCACGTCGAGCTGTACGTGGGCAACGCGCTGCAGTCGGCGTACTTCTACGCGCACGCGCTCGGGTTCCGCGAGACCGCCTACGCCGGCCTGGAGACCCGCGTGCGCGATCGCACGTCCCACGTGCTCGAGCAGGGCCGCATCCGGCTCGTGCTGACCGGCGCGCTCACGCCCGACCACGCGATCGGCATCCATCAGGCCAAGCACGGCGACGGCGTCAAGGTGATCGCCCTCTCGGTCCCCGACGTCACGAACGCGTACCGCGAGGCCACGACACGCGGCGCCACCGGCGTCCGCGAGCCGTGGGAGGAGACCGACGGGCACGGCACGATCCGCCTCGCGCAGATCGCGACGTACGGCGAGACGCTCCACACCTTCGTCGACCGGAGCGACTACAAAGGCGCCTTCCGCCCCGGCTACGTCGCCCGCGACGGCCAGACCGCCGACGTCGGCCTGCTCGCGATCGACCACATCGTCGGCAACGTCGAGCTCGGCTTCATGGAGACGTGGGTGAAGTACTACGAGGACGTCTTCGGGATGACGGAGATGCTGCACTTCACCGACGAGGCGATCTCGACGGAGTACTCCGCGCTCATGTCCAAGGTGGTCACGAGCGGCAACGGCCGCGTCAAGTTCCCGATCAACGAGCCGGCCGAGGGAAAGCGCAAGTCGCAGATCGACGAGTACCTCGAGTTCTACGGCGGTTCCGGCGCGCAGCACATCGCGGTGGCCACCCGTGACATCGTCCGCACCGTGTCCGAGATGCGCGACCGCGGGATCGAGTTCCTCAACGTGCCGAGCACCTACTACGACGACGTGCCGGAGCGGATCGGCGAGATCAAGGAGGACCTCGAGGACCTGCGCCGGCTCGGCATCCTCGTCGACCGCGACGACGAGGGCTACATGCTGCAGATCTTCACCAAGCCGATCGGCGACCGGCCGACGGTGTTCCTCGAGGTCATCGAGCGCCACGGCGCCCGCGGCTTCGGCGAGGGCAACTTCAAGGCCCTCTTCGAGGCGATCGAGCGCGAGCAGGATCTGAGGGGGAACCTCTGATGCGTTACCACAGCCTGGGCGAGGTGCCGCAGAAACGGCACGTGCAGTTCCGCGATCCGGAGGCGCCATCCGACAACGGCAAGGCGCCGCTCCTCGTCGAGGAGGTCCTCGGCTTCGAGGGCTTCTCCGGCAACGAGTCGATCCTCTACCACCTGTGGTCGCCGTGCCGGGTGAAGGACGTCGGCGAGTTCACGCCGATCGAGCTCGAGGAGTGGGTGCCCGAGACGCACGTGCACCGGCTCTCGAACACCATGGGCATGACCGCGATGGGCGACCCGATCCTCGGCCGCCAGGTGCTCCAGTACAACAACGACGTCGAGATCGGGATCTGCATCCCCGAGACCGAGGCGGGCTACTTCTACCGCGACGGCGAGGGCGACGAGGTCATCTTCGTCCACGAGGGCGAGGGCGTCGTCGAGACGATCTTCGGGACGCTCCCGTACACGAAGCACGACTACGTGGTGATCCCGCGCGGGACGACGTACCGCTTCCGGTTCGACTCGCCGCAGCGCTGGCTGACCTTCTACACGCCGGGCGAGATCGAGACCCCGAACCGGTATCGCAACCGCTACGGCCAGCTGCTCGAGCACGCGCCGTTCTCGCAGCGCGACTTCAAGCCGCCGGCCGAGCTGGCGACGCACCGTGACCGCGGCGAGCACATGGTGAAGGTGCGCGTGCGCAGCGGCTACCAGGACTACGTGCTCGACTACCACCCGCTCGACGTCGTCGGGTGGGACGGCTACGTCTACCCGTACACGTTCAACATCGCCGACTTCGAGCCCAAGGCCGGTCGCCTGCACCAGCCGCCGCCGGCCCACCAGACGTTCCAGGGCCCGAACTTCGTGATCTGCTCGTTCTGCCCGCGGATGCTGGACTGGGACCCGATGGCGGTGCCGATCCCCTACCACCACTCCAACGTGCAGTCGGAGGAGATGATCTATTACGTGGACGGGCAGTTCGGCTCGCGCAAGGGCGTCGACATCGGGGCGATCACGCTCCATCCGTCGGGCCTCCCGCACGGCCCGCAGCCCGGGCTGGTGGAGAAGTCGCTCGGCGCCACCCGGACCGAGGAGCTGGCGGTGATGTGCGACACATTCCGGCCGCTCAAGCTGACGCCGCTCTCGCGCGACCTGGACGACCCCTCCTACGCCTACTCGTGGTTCGACGAGGGGGCGGAGCTGTCCACCACCGGTTGACCTCCTTCACCTGGCAGGACGGGGATCGCCTGATCCGCTTCGGGCGCGGCTCGATCGACGAGGCCGTGGACCTGCTCGGCGGGCCGGGCTACGCGCTGCTGACGACCGAGCGGTGGGTCGAGGCGGCTCCGCACGTCGCGGTCGCGGCCGCGCAGGTCCACATGGTCGGCCGCGGGCTGATCCCGGAGCTCGCGGGTGATCTGCTCGAGGCGGTCTCCCGCGACCGGCTCGTCGCCCTGGGAGGGGGACGCGTCGTCGACGTGACCAAAGCCGTGGCCGCGGCCGGCGAACTGCCGGCCATGGCCATCCCGACCACGCTGTCGGGGGCGGAGATGACGCGCGGCCACCGGCACGCCCGCGGCGTCGATGAGGCGACGCCGCGCGTCCGCCCTTCAGTCGTGATCAACGACCCGGCCCTGTCGGCATCGCAGCCGCTCGGGGAGCTGGCGGCGAGCGCGCTGAACGCGTTCGGCCACGCCGCCGAGGCCCTGTACGTCCCGCACCGCATCCCGGTGATCGATCTCGTGGCGGCGGAGTCGGCCGGGATCCTGGGCGCGGCGTTCTCGTCGCGCGGGGAGCCGGACCGCGACGCGCTCGCGCTCGGGGCCCTGCTGGCCGGCTACGCGCTCGACGCGTCCGGGCTCGGCCTCCACCACGTGCTCGCGCAGACGCTGGTGCGCGAGGCGGGCGTCGGACACGGCCCGGCCAATGCCGTGATGCTGCCGCACACGCTGGGCGCGCTCGCCTGGCGCGGCCCGACCAGTGCCGAGCGACTCACCGCCGCGCTGGACGAGGACCCGGCTGTCGTGGCGGCGCGGATCTGCGCCCTGACCGGCGCGTCGCGGCTGGGCGAGCTCGGCGTCGACGCCGGCGTGCTGCCGCGGTGCGCCGACGCAGCGGCCGCTCGCGGGGAGCTCGACAACACGCCGCCACGCGCGGACCGGGCCGAGATCCTCGCGCTGTACGAGCACGCCTTCTAGATGCGCGACGACCTCACCACCCTCGCGGAGCGCGCGCTCGCGTTGTGCGACGGCCAGGCGCAGGTGACGGCGTGGTGGGAGCGCCAGCTCACCGGCGCGGCCGGCGGAGCGATCACGACGGAGGCGACCTCGGTCGAGATCGCGGTGCTGCGCGACGGGCGCATCGGCACGGCGGTGACCACCGTGGTCGACGATGCCGGATTGGCGGCCGCGGCGGAGGGCGCCGCGCGCGTGGCGCCGTCAGGCCCCGCCGCCACCGAGGACCTCCCGGACCCGGTGGGCGGCCGCGCGCACGACGGGTTCGATGCCTCTGTGCTCGCGCTGGACCCGGCTGATTTCGTGCTGGGCGAGTCGGCAAGCTGGCGCGCGGCCGCCGCGCGAACGCTGGTGGCCTCGACGCGCGGCGTGCGGGCCTACGAGGAACGCAGCTTCGGTGACGTCCGCGTGCGCCGTCCGGGCGCCGGTCGCTCGCTCGAGCTGGCGTTGACCGCGTTCCGGCCGGGTGATCTCGACGCCGCGGCACTGGCGGGCGAGGCGGACGCGCTGCTCGGCGCCGGCGACGAGCTCGTGACCGTCTCGCCGGGCGAGTATCCGGTCGTGCTCGGGCCGTGGGCGGTGGCCGAGGTTCTGCGTCGCGCCGCGGTCGTGTTCGGGGGACCGGAGTCACCGCTCGGCGGGCGACTCGGCACACGGGTCGCAGCGCCGCCGATCAACCTCTCCGACTCGCCGCGCTTCGCCGCCACGCTGCCGCGCTCGTTCGACGCGACCGGCGTCCCGCGGCAGCCGCTGCCGCTGATCCAGGACGGCGTCGCGCACCGGTTCGCCGGCCCGGGCACCGGCCACGCGCTCGCCGCGGGCGGCATCGGCGGCACGCTGCCCGAGCACCTCGTGCTCGTCGGCGGCGGGGCGAGCGATCTCGCCGAGCTTGCCGCGCCGATCGAGGTCGGGCTGCTGATCCCGGCGCTGTCGATCCACGGCGGCTGGGCGGTCGGCGAGCGTGGCTCGGCGCTCGCCGAGGGCGTCTCGGTGATCCGGGGCGGCGAGATCGCCGCTCCCGCGCCGAACCTCACCGTCCGGTTCGAGCCGCTCGAGCTACTCGCCACCGCGCAGGCGCTCACCGCGCGTCAGCGCACGATCCCGCCGCCCGTCCAGCGCTCCGCCCGCACCGCCTCCGCGACCGTCTGCCCCGGCGCCCGCTTCGCGGGCGGACTGTTCGTCGCTTAGCCGTCGGTCTTCTTGGCCTGGCCCGGCGGCACCTTCGCGTCGGGCGCGGACTTCTTGGCCTGGCCCGGCGGGACCTTCACGGGATCGACCTTCTTCGCCTGGCCCGGCGGGACCTGCACGGGATCGACCGCCTTCGCCTGGCCCGGCGGAACCTTCACGGGCTCGGTCTTCTTGGCCTGGCCCGGCGGGGCCTTCACGTCCGGCGCGGACTTCTTGGCCTGGCCCGGCGCGACCTTCACCGGATCGACCTGCTTCGGCGGCGAGGCCTCGGCCGCGTTCTTCCGGTGTACGGCCGGAACCGGCGCCGGGGCGTGCCGCGACACCTGCGCGGGAGCGCGCCGCGACACGGGTGCGGCGGGGCGCGGCGCGGCGGCGGCAGGGGCCGGCGCGGCGACCGCGCGGGCCACCCGCGCCGATCGCGCGGCGTGACGCGGCGGCGGTGGCTCGGCGCGCTGCGTCTGCTCGACCGCAACGGTCCCGCCACCGGCGAGCGCGGCCACGACCAGCACCTTCGCCGCCGTCCCGCCCGAGAGCGCGACGCCGGCGCCCGCGGCTCCGCCGCCACCGAGCACCGCGGCCTTGAGCCCGACCGTCGGCGCGACCGGGAGCACGAGCCCGAGGTCACGCCGCTGGGTGCGCACCTGGTCGCGGAACTCGCGGCAGCCGGGGCACTCGCGCACGTGGCGGCGCAGCTCGGTCCGCCGCAGCGAGCCGCCGCGCAGCGTCGCGATCTGCTGGCGGATCTCCGCGCACGGCGTCTCGCGCGCCGTCCGGCTGGCGATCAGCGACGAGCGCGCCTGGAACACGAGCGCCTTCACCTTCTCCCGGCGGCACCTGAGCACGGCGGCGATCTCGTCGTGCCCCATGTCGCCGAGCTCCGAGAGCACCAGCGCGGCGCGCTGTTCCTCGGGCAGGCCGGCGACGTCCCGCAGCAGGTCGCGCAGGTCGTTGCGGCGGTCCACTTCGGCGGCGAGGTGCTCAGTCGATGGCTCGACCACGGCTCCGGCGGCTTCGCGCCGGCGCCCGCGCAGCACGGTGATGCAGCGGTTGCGGGCGATCGTGTAGAGCCACGGCCGGAGGCGGAGCGGCCGATCGCCGGCCCGCGCCAGCTCGCGGTAGGCCGCGAGGAACGTGTGCTGGACCGCGTCCTCGGCCTCGTCGACCGATCCGAGCATGTGGCGGCAGAACGCGAGGATGCCCCGGTGGTGGCGGTCGAAGATCGCCTCGAACGCGGCCTCGGAGCCGCCGCGGGCACGCTCGACCAGCCCCTCGTCCGACGCCAACCGCAGCAGGCGTGCGGGGACCCGAGGTCCGCGCCCCAGCTCCTCCGTGAAGGCGGCCGACATGTCGGCTGGCATACCCGGACTAGATCTTCAGCAACACGATCGTGTTCAGCACGAACACGAGCGCGAAGAGGATCGTCCAGCGATCCAGGTTGCGCTCCATCAGCGAGCCGCCACTGGAGCCGCCCGCCGTACCGACACCGAACGCGCCCGACATACCGGCGTCCTTCCCCGAGTGCAGCAGCACCAGGAAGATCAGGATCACCGAGACGAAGACCTGGAGGACGGAGAGGACGGACTGGAGCATCGGACGTCCAGGGTACTAACACACCCTACGAACGCGCCTCGGCGGCCGGAGTTGGGAGTCCGTCGAGCTGCCGGAGGATTTCGACCGCCTCCGCGCGCAGCCCGCGGTCGACCACGCGCCAGTCGGCCTCGGACAGCTTGCCGGTCCGGTAGTCGAGCTCGGCGTCCCGGATTTCCCGGTACTTCGCGTCCCGCGCCGCCTCCAGGTCCGCCCGCTCGGCGCTCTCGGCCACCTCGTCGACCTGGCGCGACCGCAGCGGCCCGGACACGAACCACACGACCACCAGCAGGACGACGAAGATGACGACGAAGTCCATCTACGCAGTGACGCGCGCCTCGCGGCCGACGCGGGCCGCGTAGGCAGCGGTGACGCGCCGGCCGACGGCGCGCGGTGACGGCCAGAGCGCGATCAGGCCGCCGCAGAAGACGACCAGCGCGCCGAGCCAGATCCACGTGACCATCGGCGAGACGAGCACGCGGAACGTCGCCGGCGGGGGATCGCTCGCGTACGAGCGGGTCAGCCCGCGCAGCGCCTCGCCGAGGAACTCGTTGCGCTGGGTGTCGGTCAGCGCGCCGGCCTTGTCGGCCTTGGCGAACACGCGGTCGCCCTCCTTCACGCGCGGGTCGAGCCGGCGGGTGTCCGGGGCCACCGACACCCAGAAGTCGCGGCGCAGCCCGGCCTGCAGGCCGACCTCGCTGGTCGACTCGCCCTCGAAGAAGCGGGAGACCGGCCCGAGCATCGGCCCGATCGAGGGGAAGTAGGACTTCTCGGTGCGGACGATCCGCGGCTGCTCACTCCCTCGTGCGATCCGCAGCTGGGCGCCGAGGTCGATTCGTTCGAGGCGCCCGTTCGGCGCGGCGACCAGCTCGGCCGTGGGCTTCACGTAGTCGATCGTGTAGCCGCCGACCTCGGTGCTCTGCCCGGCGCGCAGCTCGATGTCGCGCTCGTGGGCGAAGCTCGACGACGCCGCGATCCCGACGAACAACAGCGCCATGCCGGCGTGCACGATGTAGCCGCCGTACCGGCGCCGGTTGCGCCGCACCAGCGACACCAGCGCGACGGGAATCGGCTCGCGCGCCATCACGCGACGCGCCCGCACGCCGCGCACGAGCTCCTGCGTCACGCCCCCGATCACGAAGCCGGCGAGCGTGAACATGATCAGCGCGTCCGGCTGACTGCCCGCGCCCATCGTCAACGCCACGACGAACACGGCGGCCGCGACGGCGATCGGCGCCACGAAGTTGCGGCGCAGGTTGGCGATCGTCGCTCGCCGCCACGCGATCAGGGGCCCGATCCCGGACAGCAGCACGAGCACGATCGCCAGGGGCACCGTCAGGCGGTCGAACATCGGCGGCCCGAACGTGTGCCGGCGCCCGGTGAACGCCTCCGAGATCAGCGGGAAGAAGGTGCCCCACCAGATCACGACGGCGAGCAGCACGAGCACGAGGTTGTTGAGCAGGAACACGGTCTCGCGCGACCACAGTGAGTCGAGCCGGTGCTCCGAGCGCAGCTGCGGCGCCCGTGTGGCGACCAGGTAGACCGAGCCGGCGATCATCGTCGCGATCAGCAGCAGGAACGGGACGCCGAGCGTGGACGCGCCGAACGCGTGGATCGACTCGAGGATCCCGGACCGCACGAGGAACGTGCCGAGGATCGCGAGCACGCCGGTGGCGAGCACCAGCGACACGTTCCAGATCTTCAGCATCCCGCGCTTTTCCTGGATCATCGCGGAGTGCAGGAACGCGGTGCCGGTCAGCCACGGCATCAGCGAAGCGTTCTCGACCGGGTCCCAGGCCCAGTAGCCGCCCCATCCGAGCTCGGAGTACGACCACCGCGCGCCGAGCACGATCCCGACGCCGAGGAAGAACCAGGCGGTGAGCGTGAACGGCCGCGTGTGGCGGATCCAGTCGGCGTTGAGCCGCCGCGCGACGAGCGCGCCGATCGCGAACGCGAACGGCACCGCGAACAGCGTGTACCCCGAGTAGAGCATCGGCGGGTGGATCATCATGCTCGGGTGCCGCAGCAGCGGGTTGAGGCCGACGCCCTCGGCCGGCACCGGCCCGATCGTCTCGGTGAACGGCGACTCGAAGAAGACGAGCAGCGAGGCGAAGAAGGCGCCGAGCCCGAGCAGCACCGCGGTCGCGTACGGGGCGACCTCGCGCAGCTGCCGGCGCGTCGCGAACAGGATGAGGCTCGACCACAGCGCCAGCAGCGTCAGCCACAGCAGCAGCGAACCCTCCTGCGAGGACCACATCGCCGTGGCGCGGTAGAAGATCGGCGTCGTCGTCGACGAATGCGACGTGACGAGCGCGAACGAGAAGTCCGAGCGCAGGAACGCGGCCTGCAGGATCACGAACGCGACCACGGCGAGACCGGCGAGCGCGTAGACCGCGCGGCGGCCGGACGCCACCCAGTCCCGCCGCCCGGCCCGCGCGCCGTACACCGAGGCGCCGATGCCGTACAGGCAGACGGCGAGCGCCAGGATCAGGCAGGCCTTGCCCGCGACCAACACGTCAGTGGTTCCTCCGGCGGGACCGTGCGCCCATGGGCGGGATGCAGGCGGAAGCCTGGCAAGGACGCAGGAATGGGACAGTGGCGGAGCCACGGACCTTTCCGAGGACGCCGCCAGGCACCGGCTGCGCCCGTCCAGGGGTGTGCGGTCCCGGCGGAGGGACCACTAGGTCTGGTCCGCGGTGAACTTCGACGGGCACTTGGTCACCAGCGAGTCCTTCTCGCCGACGAACAGGGCGCCCTGCTTGCGAACGTCGACGATGACCTCGCGCCCGGCCCGGAACGGATCCGGCAGCACGCCCTCGTAGCGCACGGGCACCGAGACGTTGCCGTTGCGATCGCGCACCCGGAAGTGCGTGACGGTGCCCTCGTGCGAATAGCCCGAGACCACCTTGCCGGTGAGCTGGTACGTCTTGCCCGGCTGCGCGGAGCTCAGGAGCTGGCTCGGGCTGCGGGCCTCACTGGAAGCCGAGAAGCTCGTGTAGACAAGCGCGGCGGCGAGCAGCACTGCGGCGCTGAGGGCCACGACGAGGCGGACCGTGCGCTTCCGGGCGGGATCCATCGACTCCGATTATGGCGAGGTCGTCACGGGTCACGCGCCGAAGGTCCGATCGCCCAGATTCAGGCGAGCCTGGACGAATGGCCATGGCCTCGTGCTGAAGAACACATAAAGGTTTGCAACAAGCCGCCGAGAAACTTTCACATAGCCACTCCGTATCTCACTTCGACGGATATGCATCTCACCGCAGCCATCCCCTCCCGCGCTCGCCGCGACCGGCGCGACTCCCACGCGAACCGCACCCGCGCCGCCGTCCTGCAGACGCTCGCCCGCGCCAAGCGCAGCGGCGGCCCGGAGGACAACGCGCTGTACTCCTGCCACTGCGGCTACGCGTTCAAGGCCGAGGTCTCGACCTCGGTCAGCTGCCCGCATTGCGGCAGCAGCCACGCCTGGTAGCGCGCAGGCCCGCGGCACGGTGAGTCGCGACGACCGGACCATTGCCACAGTCGTGGCGGTCTGCGCGGCGCTCACGCTCGCGCCGGCCGTGTGGGCGTGGTGGACCGCCCGTGACACGCAGGCGGCCGCCGTCGGCGCGGGCTTCTCACGGTCGGGGGCACGCCCGGGCTGATCACCTGGGGCGGCTCGCTGCTGGTCCTCCCGGTCGCCGCCGCGACGGCCGTCCCGGTGCTGGCGCGCCGTCACCTCGCCCGCCGCGGGCGCACGGTCACCGCGGTGGTGCTCGTCGTGTGCGCCGTGGTGTTCGCGCTGGCGTCGGTGGTGATCGTCTGCCTGACGATCCTCGACGTCAACTGCCCGCCCGAATCGTCCGACTGCCTGTAGCCGCGCTGATCCAGCGCGACCGTCGCGCGCGCACAGACGGCATGCGTTCCCTCCTCATCGCCATCGTCACGACCGCTGCCCTCGTCGGATGCGGCAATGAGAAGCAGGCGTCGGTCATGCCGGCCGCCACCGCGACCCCGGCGCCCGCGCCCGTCAAGGTGACGATCAAGGACTTCGAGTACGCGCCCAGGCACCTGGAGGTCGGGGCGGGCGCGAACGTCGCATGGACCGACGAGGACGCGGCCAACCACACGGTGACCTTCAAACGCGGCCCGGGCGACCTTGGCAACGTCAGCGAAGGCGAGACCGTCAGCGCTCGCTTCACGAAGCCCGGCCGGTACGCCTACGTCTGCCAGTACCACCCGAGCATGAAGGGCACGGTCACCGTGCGCTGAAGCGGGCGAGGGGGATCGAACCCCCATTTCTGGCTTGGGAAGCCAGCGTCTTAGCCATTGGACAACGCCCGCGGGGTGCCGGGAGTCTATCCGCCCGTCATTACCCTTCAAGGCGTGCGCCCGCGCCTGTACTGGCCGATCTCGCTCGTCGCTGCGGCGCTCGTCGCACTGCTGGCGTACGGCCTCACCACGCAGGGGACGGACACCTCGATCGACCAGTCGCTGCAGGAGGGCAAGCGGGTCGAGGCGCCGGTGAAGGCCCTGCCCGAGCTCGGCGGCAGCGGCACCAGCTCGCTCGCCGCCCAGAAGGGCAAGGTCGTCGTGCTCAACGTGTGGGCATCCTGGTGTCCACCATGCCAGTCGGAGATGCCGCTGCTTCAGCGCACGCATGAGCAGATCGCGTCGAAGGGCGGCGTCGTGCTCGGGATCGACACCCAGGACTCGCCCGACGACGCGATCGCGTTCCTGCGCAAGAAGAACATCACGTTCCCGAGCCTGCGCGACCGCGATCGCGAGTACGGGCGCGACTACGGCGTCAGCGCCTATCCGGAGACGTTCCTGATCGACCGCAAGGGCCGGATCGCCGCGCTGCGCCGCGGGCCGGTCGACCAGGCGTGGCTGGACGCGAACCTGCCCGGGCTGCTGAAGGAGAAGGCGTGAGGTACCTGCTCGCGCTCGTGCTGATCCTCGGCCTGACCGCCGCGGTCGAGCCGAAGGCGTCGCTACCGGACATCGAGGACGAGGTGATGTGCGTCGAGTGCCACACGGCGCTCAACGTCTCCACCGCCCCGGTCGCCAACCAGGAGCGGCAGTTCATCCGCGAGAAGATCGCCCAGGGGCTGACGAAGAAGCAGATCAAGGCCGCGCTCGTCGACGCCTACGGGCCGGACGTCCTCGCCGAGCCCGAGGCCAAGGGCTTCGACCTCAGCGCCTGGATCGTGCCCGGCGTGCTCGTGGCGGTCGCGGCGCTCGGTGTCGGCTTCATGGCGCGGCGCTGGCGGCGCACGACCCCGGTGCAAACCGCCGACGGCCCCGACCTCGACCCCGACGATGCCCGCCGTCTCGACCAAGAGCTGGCGACCTTCGACCGGTGACCGACGGCGTCAACACCACGATCATCGCCGCGTTCGCGGTCGGTTTCGTCTCGTTCATCTCGCCGTGCGTGCTGCCGCTCGTGCCCGGCTACCTGTCGGCCGTCTCAGGGCAGTCGCTCGCCGAGATCCAGCACGGCGAGAAGCGGCTGTCGCGCGTGCTGCTCCCCGCCATCGTCTTCTGCCTGTCGTTCACGGTCGTGTTCGTCGCGCTGGGGATGACTGCCACCGGCCTCGGTTCGACGCTGCAGGACGGCCGCGGCACGCTCGACAAGGTCGCGGGCGTCGTGATCATCCTGCTCGGCGTGCTGTTCGTGATCACGCCGTTCGTGCCCAAGCTCAACCGCGAATGGCGACCGGACGCGCTGATGTCGCGCGCCGGGTCCGGCGGGCCGCTGATCGCCGGCGCCGCGTTCGCGTTCGCCTGGACGCCATGCGTGGGGCCGACGCTCGGGACGATCCTCACCGCCGCTTCGGTCCAGGACACGGTCGCCCAGGGCGCGATCCTGCTGCTGTTCTACTCGGCCGGTCTGGCCGTCCCGTTCCTGCTCACGGCGGTCGCGTTCACGCGCGCGACGACGGCGTTCCGCTGGCTGCGCGACCGCTACCTGATCATCACCGCGCTGTCCGGTGCCGTGCTGATCGCGATGGGCCTGCTGCTCATCACCGGCGAACTCACCGCGCTCAACCTCAAGGCCCAGCAGGCGCTCGACGGCCTCGGCCTGAACTTCTTCAACGAGCTCTAAGTTCAGGGTCGGCCGTAGGGTTTCCCCCTACTGACAGCGGGGCTGCCGTGCCGCACGCTGGATGGCATGCTCCCCAGCTCCCCCATCGTGCTCCGTGACGGCAGTGCCGTCACGCTCAGACCCCAGACGCCCGACGACCGGGCGCGTCTGGCTGAGTTCTTCGCGCGGCTCTCCCCCAACTCGCGCTATCAGCGGTTCTTCACGGGCATGCCGCCCAAGCTCCCGAGCGGCATGCTGACCGCACTGTCGAACGTCGACGGCGACAACCACGTCGGCCTGCTCGCGCTGCAGCGGGGCCGCGTCGTCGGTGCCGCCCGCTACGTGCGTCGCGACGACTCCCCCGCCGCCGACGTCGCGTTCACGGTCGCCGACGAACTCCAGGGCAAGGGCCTCGGGCACCTGCTGATCCGCGAGCTGAAGGCGCATGCCGCGCGCCGCGGCGTCACGCGCTTCGTGTTCGACGTGCTGGCGGCCAACGACGCCGCGCTCGCGGTCGCGCGCTCGCTCGGCGCCCGCCTGCAGCGCGACGGCGCGACGATCGAGGGCACGATCTACATCGAGTCGGGCGCCGAGACGCCGAGCAGGTCGAGTGAGCGGGCCAGGGTCCGCCGCGTCGCGACGCACAGGCCGATCCGGAACGACTCGAGGCGCCGCGGCTCAGCACCGACGACCCTGCAGTCCCGGTAGAACGCGGTGAACGTCTGCGCGAGCTCGAGCGCGTAGTTGGCGATCCGGTGCGGGGCGCGACGCTCGGCCGCCTCGGCGGCCTCGTCGAGGAACGCGAGCAGCTTCTTGACCAGCTCGCGCTCGGCCGGCTCGAGCTCCAGCGGTTCGCCGGATTCACCGAGCGCCTCCGCCACGCGCTCGTCGCCGGCCTTGCGCAGCACCGACACGATCCGCGCGTGCGCGTACTGCACGTAGTAGACCGGGTTCTCGGCCGATTCCTCGCGCGCCAGGTCGAGATCGAGGTCGATCGTCGTGTCGTTCGAGCGTTGGAGCATGAAGAACCGCGTCGCGTCGACGCCGATCTCGTCGAGCAGGTCGTCGAGCATGATGAAATCGCCACGCCGCTTGGACATCGACACCCGCTCGCCGCCTTCGACGAGGTGCACGAACTGCAGCAGCGGGATCTCGATGTGATCGGGCTCCGCGCCGTTCGCCGCCATCGCGGCCTTCATGCGCGCGATGTACCCGTGGTGGTCTGAGCCGAGCGGCAGGATCAGCCGGCCGTAGCCGCGCTCGAGCTTGTTCTCGAGGTACGCGATGTCGGCCGCGAAATAGGTCGGGACCCCGTTCGACCGCACGATCACCTGATCCTGGCTGTCGCCGAAGTCGGTCGTCCGCAGCCACAGCGCGCCGTCGGAGCGGTACGACTGACCCGCCGCCTCGACCCGCTCCAGCGCGCGGTCGATCGCGCCGTCGTGCAGGCTGCGCTCGGAGAACCAGACGTCGAAGTGCACCCGGTAGCGCTCCATCGTCGCCTTGATCCGCTCGATCATCAGCTGCCCGCCCGCGAACGCGAGGTCCTCCGGATCGCGCTCGGCGGCGCCATCGATCTCAGCGGCCAGCTCGGCCACGTACTGGCCCTGGTAGCCGTCCTCGGGCAGCGCCTCGCCGCGGGCGCGCGCGCGGATCGACGTGCCGAGCTTGAGCAGCTGCGCGCCGGCGTCGTTGAAGTAGTACTCGCGCGCCACCTCGTGACCGGCGAACTCGAGCAGCCGGGCGAGCGCATCGCCGTACGCGCCGTGGCGGCCGCTCGCCGCGGTCAGCGGGCCCGTGGGATTGGCCGAGACAAACTCGATCAGGACCCGCTCCCGCTCCGCGGCGGTACCGCGGCCCCAGTTGTCACCGGCCGCGACGACGTGCGCGGCGGCGGTGACGTACCAGGCGTCGGCGAGGAAGACGTTGAGGAACCCAGGCCCGGCGACCTCGACCTTCTCGACGCGCTCGCCGAGGCGCTCCTGCAGCGCCGCGCCGAGCCGCTCGGCGATCTCCCGCGGCGGCGCCTTGAGCGACGGGGCGAGCAGCATCGCGGCGTTCGTCGAGTAGTCGCCGAAGCCGGCCTTGCGCGGGCGCTCGAGCGTCGGCGTCACGGCGCCGTTGCCGAGGTCGGCGGTGATGGCCTCGACGGCAGCACGGAGTTCTTCGACGGGGGAAGCCAAGGTCAGTGATGGTACGGCTCGTTGGCCAGGATCTTGTGCGCTCGGAACAACTGCTCGAGCAGCACGACCCGTGCGAGCTGGTGCGGGAGCGTCATCGCGCCGAGTGAGAGCTTGTGATCGCAGTGCTCGAGCTCGGTCCCGTACGGGCCGCCGACCACGAACACGACGTCGCGACCGCCCTGGCGGCGCTCCTCCAGCCAGCGCGCGAAGGCCTCCGACGTGTACTCGCGCCCGCCCGCGTCGAGCAGCGACACGTATGAGCGCTCCGGAATCCGGCGCTCGACGTGCTCGTCCTCGCGAACCTCGATCAGGGTCACGCGCGCGTGCCGCGCGAGCAGCCGCTGGTAGTGCTGGACATCGTCCGAGAACGGCGGCCGCACCTTCCCGACCGCGAGCACGGTGTACTGCACCGCTGCGATACTAGGTGCGCGTGGACGACGACCCTGCAGAGCGGCACATCAACCTGCACACGTCGCCGGAGGTGATGGCGGGCATCTACGCGAATTTCGCGAACGTCTCGCACTCCGACTACGAGTTCACGATCACGTTCGCTCGAGTCGACCACGAGGTCGAGGCCGAGGAGGTCCCCGGCGTCGTCGTGTCCCGCATCAGCGTGTCCCCCAAGTTCATGCGCGAGCTGATCAACGCGATGGAGGACAACTGGTCGAAGTGGCAGACCAAGGAGGGCATCAAGAACCTGCCCGAGGTCCGCCCTCCAGACGATCCTTGAACGCAAGCGCCTGGCCGATCCGCTGAACGGCCGTCGGGTGCGTCCCGAGCAGGAACGAGACCCAGCCGGGCGGGTCCGGATCGCCGACGTTCTGCTGCGTGATCTTGCGCTGGAACTCGATCAGCCCGTCCGGGTCATGCGTGAGCTGCATCGAGAAGCGGTCAGCGCGCGCCTCGACCCCGCGCGAGAGCTGGTTGGAGATCATCGTCATCGCCGGGACGATCAGCGCGATCGAGAGCGCCACTGCCGGCACCGGTGACCCGCCGCGGTCCATCCGCTCCGCCAGCCGCGCCACGGCGAGCATCCCGAACGGCGCGACGATCACCAGGTACAGCAGCCCGTGCGGCACGTCGCGGTAGTGGACGTGCCCGAGCTCGTGGGCCACGACGCCGCGGACGGCGCGCGGCGGGAAGTCCTTGAGCAGCGTGTCGTAGATCACGACGCGCTTGGTCGATCCGATGCCGTTGACGTAGGCGTTCGCCGCCGTCGTGCGCCGTGACGCGTCCATCTCGTAGACCTGGCCGACCTTGACGTCGGCCTTGTCGGCGAGCTGCAGGACCTCGGCCCGCAGCGGGCCGCCGAGCCGGTCGAAGCGGTTGAACAGCGGGTCGATGACGATCGGCGTCGCGTACGTGCTGATCACCCCGAAGGCGATCACGAGCACCGCGGCGGGGATCCACCACCGCCGGCCGAACCGCCGGATGCCGAAGACGAGCAGCGCGCCGCCGATCCCGACGATCACCGCCTGGATCGCCGTCCCCTTGACGACGTCGCCGGCGTAGCCGACCCAGTCCTGTGTGACCAGCCCCACATCCTTCGCCCGCTGGCGGGCGATCAGCGACACCGGCAGCGTCGCGACCGTGACTGCCGCCGAGAGGCCGGCGGCGACCGCTGCGCCGGCCAGCACCGGACGCCGGAAGGGGCCGCGCGGCGGATGTCGCACGACCCACACGAGCAGCCCGATCTCGATCACCAGGCTGGCGCCGTAGAGCAGCAGCTGGCCGTTGCGGAAGTGCTCGGCCCGTTCGATGTATGCCGGGCTGAAGTAGTTTTGCGCCGCGACGTCGACAGGCTCGAGCGTGTCGCGCGGTCGCATGAGGAACACCGCCGCCTCCGCCACCGCCAGTGCGGCGACTACGGTGATCGGCAGGCGGAGCCGCTTGAGCACCGAATAGACGATAACTCCACGCATGCGCGTCGCGATCGCGTCCGACATCCACGGCAACAAGCAGGCTTTCCAGGCCGTCATCGACGCTGCGGAGGCCGAGGGAGCCGAGGAGCTGTGGTGCCTCGGCGACCTCGTCGGCTACGGAGCGGAGCCGGACGCCTGCGTCGCGCTCGCCGACGCCCACTGCGCGATCTGCCTGGCCGGCAACCACGACCTCGCGGTGGTCGAGGTGCTGTCGCTCGAGGACTTCTCGCGCGGCGCGGCGCTCGCCGCGCAGTGGACGCGCGACGTGATCCGGCCGGAGACGCGCGAATACCTGCTCTCGCTGTCACCGCAGGGGCACGCCGAGGGCCTGGGGCTGTTCCACGCTTCGCCGCGCGACCCGGTCTGGGAGTACGTCCTGTCGCCGCTCGCCGCCGAGCTCTGCTTCGACGCGACCGACTACCGGATCTCCTTCATCGGTCACTCGCACGTGGCGCTGTCGTTCCACCGGCCGGAGGGCCAGGCGGCGACGGGCACCGCGCGGCGGGAGGGCGCCGTCGTGGAGCTGCAGAGCGGCGAATGGCTGATCAACCCGGGCTCGACCGGCCAGCCGCGCGACGGCGACCCGCGGGCCGCGTGGCTAATGCTCGATACCGATGAGTGGACCGCGGCCTGGCGCCGCGCCGACTACGACATCGCGGGCGCCCAGGCCGCGATCCGCGCGGCCAACCTTCCCGACTCGCTCGCCGAGCGCCTCCAGTACGGGCAATGACTGCACAGAGGGCCGCTAGCCTGCGGTGGTTGATGCGTCGCACCATGCTCGCCACCGCGCTGGTCGCCGCCGCGCTGCTGGCCGGCTGCGGCAAGACGAACACGGCCCTGATTCCCGGGGACCGCGCCTCAGCGCTCCAGGACACCGTCAATCAGGTCCAGGACGCCTGCAACAACCACGATGTCCAGGCGGCGCAGAGCGCGCTCGACGAGGCGTCGGCGCAGATCAACGAGCTTCCGCGCAAGGTCAGTCGCCAGCTGAAGGCCAACCTGCGCGACTGGGTCAACCAGATCGAGCGGCGCGTCGACCGCGATTGCCAGGACCAGGCGACTCCTACCCCGACGCCGACGCAGACCGAGACGCCGACGCCGACCGAGACCCCGACTCCCACCGAGACGCCCACGCCGACGGCCACCCCGACGCCCACGCCCACTCCGACGCCGACGCCGACGCCGACGGCCACCGAGACGCCGGGCGACGGGGGCACCGAGGCGCCGTGAGGCCCGACGCGTTATTCGCCGGGCGCTACCGCCTCGAGCGCCGCCTCGGCGTCGGCGGGATGGCCACCGTTCAGCTCGCGTTCGACACGCGGCTGGAGCGCAACGTGGCGGTCAAGCTGCTCGCCGAGCACCTGGCCGAGGACTCGAACTTCGTGTCGCGCTTCCGCCGCGAGGCGCTGGCCGCCGCCCGACTGGTGCACCCGAACATCGTGCAGGTGTTCGACTTCGGGCTCGACGAGGCCACGCACCGCAACTTCATCGTCATGGAGTTCGTCGACGGGCAGTCGTGCGCCGAGATGCTGCGCGAGCAGGGGTCACTGCCGGTCGACGAGGCGGTCGAGATCCTCGCCCAGTCGTGCCGTGGGCTCGACTACGCGCACCGCAACGGCGTCGTGCACCGCGACGTCAAGCCCGGCAACCTGCTGCGCGGTCGCGAGGGGATGGTCAAGCTGGCCGACTTCGGCATCGCCAAGGCGGCCGAGGACTCCGACATCACGAAGGTCGGCTCAGTGCTCGGCACGGCGGCCTACCTGGCGCCGGAGCAGGCCCGCGGCGAGGCGGCCGGCGCGGCCTCGGACCTGTACGCGCTCGGTGTCGTCGCCTACCAGCTGCTCGCCGGTCGGCTCCCGTACGACGCCGGCTCGCTGACCGACCTCGCGCGGCTGCAGGAAACCGGCCCGCCGCCCCGCCTCGACGAGCTCGAGCCCGACGTGCCGCCGGCCTTGGCGAGCGCGGTCGCGGTCGCCCTGCACCGCGACCCCGAGGAGCGCTACGCGGACGCCGCGGGAATGGAGAAGGCGCTGCGCGACGGCCTGCGCGGCCGCGCGCCCGTCACCGAGGCGACGTGGGCGGCCGAGGACACGGCCGCGACGCGGATGCTCAGCCCGACCGGCGCCACCTCGGCGCTGCCGCGCACCTCGCAGACCGCTCCGCACCGGCAACTCGAGCCGATCTCCGAGCCGCCACCGCCACGCCGTGCTCCGGCCCGCCGCCAACCCGCGCCACCGCCGCGCAAGAAGAAGAGCGGCTCGGGCAGCCGGCTGTTCGTGAGCCTGCTCGTCGTGCTCGCGCTCGTCGCCGCCGGGTTCATCGCCTACACGGCGCTGAACAGCTCCAACAGCAAGTCGGTGCAGCTGCGGCAGGACGTCAAGGGGCAGGTCAACGACGCCGTCGATCAGCTGCGCGGGCTGATCGAGGACAACACGCAGTAAGGCCTCGCGGTCGCGCCGCGCCGCCTCAGGCCGCGATCAACTTCACCGCGAGGGCGAGGATCACCGCGTTGCCGAGCAGCGACGTCCACCAGCGGCCGGACGGCGGCAGCCGGTGGCCGAGCAGCGCTCCGCTCCCCGCCAGCATGCTCTGCCACGCCAGCGACGCGGCGAACGCCCCGCCGACGAACAGCACGCGATCGGCGGCGGAGCCGTCGGCGACCGCAGGGAGCCCGATCATCAGCGCCGCGAACGTGACCGCGGTTGCCGGGTTCACGGCGGTGAGCCCGAAGAAGCGCGCGAACAGGTGGTGGGCGGGCGGCGGGTCTCCCGCCCCCGCGGGTGTCGTGCCGCGGTGCTTGAGGCGCAGCAGCCCGTAGACGCCGACCGCGATCAGCACGGCGGCGGCCACGATTCGCAGCGTGTCCTGCGCCGGCGCCAGAGCGCTCCCCACGGCCGCGCCGAACAGCGCGGCGGTCGCGGCATAGAGGCCGTCGACGGTCGCGGTCCCGAGACCGGCGGCGAACGCCGAGCGCCCGCCGTCGCGGATGCCGGTGTCCACGATCATCACGCCGATCGGTCCGAGCGGGACGGCAACGGCGAGCCCGGCGCTGATACCGGCGAGGAGGGCCGTGGTGGTCATCGGCCGGGCATTGCGCCATGCCCGGCGTAGAAGTTCAAGCCTCAGCCGGCGACGTCGGTGGAAACCGCGGTCTCCGGAGCCGCCGGCCGCGGATTCCCCAGCTCCCACGGCGCGGCGCCGCTGCGCACGGCGGCCGCGACCTCGGCCAGGCGCCCTTCATCGATCGCCGCGCGCAGCTCGGCCATCAGCCGCTGCACGAAGGCGAGGTTGTGGATCGTCACCAGGCGCTGTGCGGTCTGCTCCTGTGCCTTGAACAGGTAGTGCAGGTAGGCGCGCGAGTAGCCGTGAGCGCAGGCGGGACACGGGCAGCCGTCGAGCAGCGGCTCGTCGGTCTCGCGAAAGCGCGCCTTGGCGAGGTCGACCCGCCAGCGGTGGTCGGGATCGGGCACCAGCGCCATGCCGTGGCGGCCGATGCGGGTCGGCATCGCGCAGTCGAACGTGTCGACGCCGAGCTCGACGCCGCGGACGAGATCGTCGATCTCGCCGATCCCGAGCAGATGGCGCGGCCGGCCCTCGTCGAGCTCGTCGATCGCCCAGTCGACCACCTCGAACATCTGCGCCTTGTGCTCGCCGAGCGTGCCGCCGATCGCGATCCCGCCGACCGGCCGCGCGGCAACTTCCTGGGCCGACCCGCGGCGCAGGTCCTCCTCCACCCCGCCCTGCACGATCCCGTAGACGATCTGCCCCGGGGGTCCGTGCTGCTCGTGCCAGGCCAGGCAGCGGTCGAGCCACCGGTGCGTGCGCTCGGTCGAGCGCGCCGTGTAGTCGCGGCCGCCGTGGAACGGGGTGCACTCGTCGAACACGAGCGCGATGTCCGAGCCAAGGGCGGCCTGCACCTCCATCGACGTCTCCGGTCCCATGAACTGCTTCGACCCGTCGATGTAGGAGCGGAACGTCACGCCCTGCTCGGCGATCTTGAGGATCGCGCCGGCGCGCTCGCCGCCCGGGCTGCTCTGCGCCGAGCGGCCCTTGATCTCGTCGGCCACCGTGCCGTGACCCATCGAGAAGACCTGGAAGCCGCCCGAGTCGGTGATGACCGGGCGGTCCCAGCCCATGAAGCGATGGAGGCCGCCGAGCTGCGCGATCAGCTCGTGGCCGGGTGTCAGGAAGAGGTGGAACGTGTTCCCGAGCACCATGTCGAACCCGAGGTCGGCGGCCTCGCGGACCTCGAGCGTCTTGACGACGGCCTTGGTCGCGAGCGGCACGAAGGCCGGGGTCCGGACCTTGCCGTGGGCGAGGCGGAGCGTGCCGGTTCGCGCGCGCGAACCTCGGTCTCGGGCCTTGATCTCGAACGACACGGGGCGCGGACGATAGCCGCGCCCCGTGATCGTCAGGCCCCGCACGGCCTGAAGCGGTTTACGCGTCGATGGTCTTCGGCGCGCCCGCGCCGATCTCGATGCGGCGCGGCTTGCGGACCTCGGGCTTCGGGATGCTCACCTCGAGCACGCCGTTGGCGAAGCTCGCGCTGACGGCCTCGGCGTCGACGCCCTCAGGGAGCGTCAGCGAGCGCGCGAACGAGCCGAAGGCGCGCTCGACGCGGTAGTAGCCGTCCTTCTTGGCCTCGTGCTCGGACTTGCGCTCGCCCGAGACGGTGAGCGTGCGGTCCTGGAACTCGATCGTGATGTCGTCCTCGGTGAGGCCGGGGAGATCGGCGTTGAGGACGTAGTGATCGTCATTCTCGACGAGGTCCATCGCCGGCATCCACCGGCGGAGTGCCCCAGCGCTCGGCGTCGGAGCATCGAACATGCTGTCGAACAGGGTCTGAAGCCGGAGCGGCTCCCAGCGAACTAGCGACATTTCTCAACCTCCACAGGTCATCGACTACAGCCTGGCTGCAGTATAAGACCTTAGTCGCTGAGACTCAAGTTTCTTAGCCGGATGAACTGAGATCTGCGGAGCCCGGGAGAACCCGGTTCCAGAGATCCGCGAGCGCGCGCAGCTCGTCTGGCTCGAAATGGCACAGGAAGCGCTCGCGAACGCCGTCTAAATGCGTACGGCGCGCGTGCAGCAGCAGCGCCTCGCCCTTGTCGGTGAGCACCGCGTACGTGCCGCGGCCGTCGTCGGTGCACGGGTCGCGCTCGAGCAGGCCTTCGCGCTCGAGCCGGTCGACGAGCCGTGTCATTCCCGAGCGGGAGAGCAGCACGCCGTCGGCGAGCTCGGCCATCCGGCGCCGGCGGCCCGGCGCGGCCTGCAGGTTGATGAGGACTTCGTACGAGGTGAGGGGGAGCTCGTGGCCGGCGAGCAACTCCGCGTCGAGCGCCTTCACGAGGGCACTGTGGACCCGCAGCAGCCCGCGCCAGGCGGCAAGCTCCTCGGGCGCGAGCTCGTGGATCGGCTCGGCTGTGGTTCGGGGGGGAGAGGCCATCGCCGGACAGGGTATCGACCAAGTCGTTGCACGCGCAATCGATGTACGCTGAGGCCGAGCGAACGAGGAGGAGCCATGGCAGGGACCGAGTTCTGGCGCGACCTGAAGCCGATCGAGAACGTCTTCAAGCCGCACGCGCTGCCCGACGTCTATCTCAGCGACGCCCCGACCGACGACGAGCGGTACTACGTCCCGCTCTCCGAGACAGTCGGCTCACGCCCGTTGCTCATCCAGCCGAGCCAGAACCGGTGGTGCGACATCCTGCGCTCGACCGGCGCCGGCATGGTCAACCGCCACTACCACCCGCACCAGGTCTTCGCCTACACGATCTCCGGCAAGTGGGGCTACCTGGAGCACGACTGGGTCGCGACCGCGGGCGACTTCGTCTACGAGGCACCGGGCGAGGCGCACACCCTCGTCGCCTACGAGAGCGACGAGCCGATGCTCGTGCACTTCAACGTCTCCGGCCCACTGATCTGGCTGGACGAGAACGGCGAGGCCGAGGGCACGTTCGACGTGTTCGACTACATCGAGCTCTGCAAGGCGCACTTCGAGGCCAACGGGATCGGCGCCGACTACGTCGAGACCTTGTTCCGCTAGCTGGCCTCGGCGAACTCCGGCTGGGTGGGGCGGCGAGGGGAGTCGGCCGCGCCGGCGGTCCCTGGCGGAAAACCCACCGTAGTGGTGGCTTATCCGCCAGCCTTGGCGGGTTTGCCGCGATATGCGCGGCAAACTCGCCATGCCCTCGCGACGCGGCCGAAACCCGCCTCCCTCGATGCCGCCGTTGACGTTCGCCGGCGGAGACTGCGGCTACGGGTCGACTTCGCCCTCGAACAGCGCAAACGCGGCCCCCTGGGGGTCGCGGACCGCGGCGACGCGGCCGACCGGGGTGTCCATCGGGCCGGCGATCACCGAGCCGCCGGCCTCGCGGATCACCTTGATCGTGTCGTCGACGTTCTCGGCGGTGAAGTAGACGAGCCAGTGGGTCGGCTCGCCGTCCTGCGGCGGGCGGATGCCGCCGTTCAGCGCGCCCTTGTTCTTGATGATCCCGTAGCCGGACTGCTCCGGGTCGAGCTCCCACCCGAGCAGCTCGGTGAAGAAGTCGCGGGCGCGCGCCGGGTCGGGCGTGGCGAGCTCGTTCCAGACCATGCAGCCGGTGTCGTTGACGCGGCCGGCGCCGGCCTGTGAGCGCGGCTGCCACAGATGCACGGTCGCGCCCGTCGGGTCCTTCAGCGCGGTCATGCGGCCGGACTGCATGACGTCGAACGGGTGGGCGAGCACCTCGCCGCCGAGCTCCAGCACCCGCGGAGCCAGCGAGTCGACGTCCTCGACGGACACGTAGGACGACCAGTGCGGCGTCAAAGAAGCGCGCTCCTCCTCCCCCATCTCGTACAGCGCGGCGACGTCCAGCCCGTCGAGCTTGAAGGTTGTGTACGTACCGGCTTCACCCGCCGGGGCGTCCACGGCCTCCCAACCGAACACGCCGGTGTAGAACGCCTTGGCGGCGTCGGCGTCGGTCGTGCCCAGGTCAGTCCAGCAGAACGTGCCGGGCGCGTAGTTCTCGCGCTCCCCCATTGAGGCGTGCAGCCTACGCGAGCAGGGAGCGGCCCGTCATCTCCGGCGGCTGCTCGATCCCCATGAGCGCGAGGATCGTCGGCGTGACGTCGGCGAGGATCCCCTCGCCGTCCAACGACACGCCCTCGGCGGTGACGATGATCGGGACGGGGTTCAACGAGTGCGCCGTGTTGACCGAGCCGTCGTCCTCGAGCATGTGGTCGCAGTTGCCGTGGTCGGCGGTGATCACCAGCGCGCCGCCGCTCTCGTGCACCGCCTCGACGACGCGACCCAGACACTCGTCGACGGTCTCGACCGCCGTCACGGCCGCCGGGATCACGCCGGTGTGGCCGACCATGTCCGGGTTGGCGAAGTTGATGATCCCGAACGCCGGAGCATCCTCGTTCCAGTGGCGGATGAACGCCTCGGCCGCCTCGCGAGCGCTCATCTCCGGCTTCTTGTCGTAGGTCGGGACATCGCGCGGTGACGGCACGAGCTCGCGGATCTCGCCCTCGTACGGGCGCTCCTCGCCGCCGTTGAAGAAGTACGTCACATGCGCGTACTTCTCGGTCTCGGCGACGTGCAGCTGGCGCTCGCCGCGGTCCGCGATCACGCGCGCGATCGTCATCGCCGGCCGATGCGGCGGGAACAGCACCGGGTAGTCCCAGTCCTCCTCGTACTGCGCCATCGTCGCGTACCGATCGACGGGACCCTCCTCGGCCAGCTTGATCGTGATCTCGCGCATGCGATCAGGGCGGAAGTTGAACGCGATCACCGAGTCGCCGGCGCGGATCGTGGAGTCCTCGTCGCCGACGACCGTGGCGGTGATGAACTCGTCGGTCTCGTCGCGCTCGTAGGCGGCGTTGGCGGCCTCCTCGGCGGTGTCCGCCTGATGCTCGCCCTTGCCCGCGAGCAAGAGGTCGAGCGCCTTCTGGATCCGGTCCCAGCGCTTGTCGCGGTCCATCGCGAAGTAGCGCCCGATGACCGAGCCCACGCGGCCGGTGCCCCCATCGCGCAGCCAGCCCTCGAGGTCCGCCAGGGCCTTGGCGCCCGAGGTCGGCGCCGTGTCCCGGCCGTCGGTGAACGCGTGCACGACGAGGTCCTCGACCCCCGCCCTGCCGGCGATCTCCACCAGCGCCTTCAGGTGCCGGTCCGATGAATGCACGCCGCCGGTCGAGACGAGCCCGATCAGGTGCACACGCGGCGCGTCCTTCAAGGCGGCCTGCAGCACCTCGTTGTCGGCCAGCGACCCGTCCTCGACGGCCTTGTCGATCCGCGCGAGGTCCTGCGGCACGATCGAGCCGGCACCGAGGTTGAGGTGGCCGACCTCAGAGTTGCCCATCTGGCCCTCGGGGAGCCCGACGGCCTCGCCCTTCGCGGTCAGCGTCGTGTGGGCGTGGCGGAACCACAGGTCGTCGAACACCGGCGTGTCGGCGAGGGACACGGCATTGCCCGGGCCGTCGGGCGCCAGCCCCCAGCCGTCGAGGATCACGAGCGCGACGTTCATTGCCGGGCGGCTGCGACGATCTTCGCGAACGAGCCCGCGTCGAGGCCGGCGCCACCGACGAGCGCGCCGTCCACGTCGGGCAGGGCGAGGATCTCGGGCGCGCTGTCCGGCTTGAGCGATCCGCCGTAGAGGATCCGCACCGCCTGACCCGCGTCCTTGTCGCGGTCCTCGACCAGCGCGCGCACGAACGCGATCGCCTCCTGCGCCTGGTCGGGCGTGGCGACGAGCCCGGTGCCGATCGCCCAGATCGGCTCGTAGGCGATCACGACCTCGGCGAGCTGCTCCTTGGCGACCTTCTCGAGCCCTTCCTGTACCTGGTGGCGCAGCTTGCGCTCGGTGTCGCCGCGCTCGCGTTCGTCCTCGGTCTCGCCGACGCAGAGGATCGGCACGAGCCCTGATGCAAGCGCCTTGGGCACCTTGAGCTGGAGCGCGCGGTCGGTCTCGTTGTAGTACTGGCGGCGCTCGGAGTGGCCGAGGATCACGCCCTGGACGTCGATCTCGTTGAGCATCGCCGCCGACACCTCGCCGGTGAACGCGCCGTCGTCGGCCTCGTGCATGTTCTGCGCGTAGACCTGCACGCTCGAGCCGCGGGCCGAATCGACCATCGCCTGCAGCGCGAGGTACGGCGGGCAGATGACGATCTCGACGTCGTCGACCGCGCCGACCTGCGGCAGCAGCGCCTGGATGTACTCCTCGGCCTCGGCGATCGTCTTGTTCAGCTTCCAGTTGGCGGCGATGTACGGGACGCGGCTCATGACAACGCCTCCACGCCGGGGAGCGGCTTGCCCTCGACGAGCTCGAGCGAGGCGCCACCGCCGGTCGACACGTGATCGACCATGCCGACGAGCCCGAACTGCGCGAGCGCGGCCGCCGAGTCGCCGCCGCCGACGACTGTCGTGGCCTCGCTGACCGCGACCGCCTCGGCGACGGTCCGCGTGCCGGCGGCGAACGGCGGCAGCTCGAAGGCCCCCATCGGGCCGTTCCAGAACACGGTGCCCGCGTCCTTGACGACGTCGGCGTAGCGCTCGGCGGTGACCGGCCCGATGTCGAGGCCCTTCCACCCGTCGGGCACGTCCACGCCGCCGATCTGCTTCGTCTCCGTGTCCGCGCTGAACTCGAGGCCGACGACCAGATCGACAGGCAGCTGGACCTTGTCGATCCCGGCGCGCAGGACCCGGGCGGCGGGCTCGACGCCCTCGTCCTCGCACAGCGAGGCGCCGACCTCGTGGCCCTGCGCCTTGAAGAACGGGAAGCACATCGCGCCGCCGATCAAGATCTCGTCGGCGGTGTCCAGGAACGCATCGAGCACGCCGATCTTGTCGGTCACCTTGGCGCCGCCGACGACCGCGACGAGCGGGCGCTTCGGGTCGTCGAGGATGCCGCGCAGCGTGGCCACCTCACGTTCGAGCAGCCGGCCGGCCGCGCTCGGGAGCAGGTGGGCCACGGCCTCGGTCGAGGCGTGCGCGCGGTGGGCAGACCCGAACGCGTCGTTGACGTAGACGTCCGCGAGCGCGGCGTAGCGCTTCGCAAGCTCCGGGTCGTTCTTGGTCTCCCCCGGGTCGAAGCGCACGTTCTCGAGCATCACGACGTCGCCGTCGGGGACGTTGTCGAGATCCGCCGCCAGCACGACCTCCGTGTCCAGCATCTCGGAGAGGCGATCGGCGGCGGGCCTCAGCGAGAGCTTCTCGTCAGGCCCCTTCGGGCGCCCGAGGTGGCTGGCGAGCAGCAGCCGGGCGCCCTTCTCGCGCAACTCGGTCAGCGTCGGCAGCGCCGCGCGGATCCTCGCGTCGTCGGTGATGTGGCGGTCCTCGTCGAGCGGCACGTTGAAGTCGACCCGGACGAGGACGCGCTTGCCCTTGACGTCAAGGTCCTCAAGCGTGCGCACGCACAAGCACCTTCTGGGCGAGCTCCACGCAGCGGTTCGAGTAGCCCCACTCGTTGTCATACCAGGCGACGACCTTGACCAGCGTGCCGTCCATCACCGCCGTCAGCTCGGAGTCGAAGATCGACGAGTAGCGCGACTTGACGATGTCGGACGAGACGATCGGGTCCTCCGTGTACTGGAGGATGCCGGCGAGCCGGCCAGAGTCGGCGCGCGAGCGGAACGCGTCGTTGATCTCGTCGACGCTCGTCTCACGCGCGACCTGGACGGTGAGGTCGACGACCGAGCCGGTCGGCACGGGGGCGCGCACCGCGAAGCCGTGCAGCTTGCCTTGGAGCTCGGGGATGACGAGGCCGATCGCCTTGGCCGCACCCGTCGAGGCCGGCACGAGGTTGATCGCGGCGGCGCGGGCGCGCCGGAGGTCCTTGTGCGGAGCGTCCTGCAGGCGCTGGTCGGCCGTGTAGGCGTGGATCGTCGTCATCAGGCCGCGCTCGATGCCGATCGTCTCGTGCAGCACCATCGCCACCGGGGCGAGGCAGTTGGTCGTGCACGACGCGTTGGAGATGACGTGATGGTTGTCCGCGTCGTAGACGTCGTCGAAGTTGACGCCGAGGGCAACCGTGACGTCCGGCTCGGTGGCCGGTGCGGAGATGATCACTTTCTTGGCGCCGGCATCGAGATGCTTGGCGGCGTCGTCGCGCTTGGTGAAGAAGCCCGTGGACTCGATGACCACGTCAGCGCCCACGTCGGCCCAGGGAAGCTGGGCCGGATCGCGCTCGGCGAGCACCTTGACCTCGCGGCCGTCGATGGCGAGCGTGCCGTCGCGGACCTCGACGGTCCCCGGGAAGGGGCCGAAGACCGAGTCGTACTTGAGCAGGTGCCCGAGCGTCCCGGCGTCCGTGATGTCGTTCACGGCCACGATCTCGATGTCCGCGTCCGACTCCTGTGCGGCGCGGAACACGTTGCGGCCGATGCGGCCGAAGCCGTTGATCCCGACGCGTACCGACATGAAGCGATCCCTTTCGAAAGTGGCGATCAGGTGCGGGCACGACAGGCTATCTAGAGCCGCGGGAGTGGAGCAGGCTGGGCGCGCGTGCGCTCGTCAGCCGCCGCGCACCGGAACGCGGTCGACATCCCGGTGCTGGACCTCGACGAAGTACTCGCCGCGCCCCCGGAACGCGGCCGCGAGATGCTCGGCGACCGCGACCGACCGATGCCGGCCGCCGGTGCAGCCGATCGCGACCACGAGGTGTGCCTTCCCCTCGGACACGTACTGCGGGAGCAGGTACTCGAGCAGCGGCAGCACGTGGTCGTAGAACTCCTGCAGCCGGCCGTCGCGGCCGACGTAGTCGACGATCCGCGGATCGAACCCGGTGAGGGGCCGCAGGTCCGGCTCGTAGTGCGGGTTGGGCAGGAAGCGGACGTCGAGCGCGAGGTCGGCGTCGCGCGACGGCCCGTGCTTGTGGCCGAACGACGTGAACGTGACGGCGAGACGCCCGGGCGTGCCGGGCTCGAGCAGCTCGTCCGCGACCTTGCGCCGCAGCGCGTTCGCGCTCAGCCCGCTGGTGTCGATGCACCAGTCGGCCCGCTCGCGCACCGGCCCGAGCAGATCGCGCTCGGCCTGGATGCCGTCGACAACGCTTCCGTGCGGCGCGAGCGGGTGCCGGCGGCGGGTCTCCTTGTAGCGGTTGAGCAGCGTCTGGTCGTCGGCCTCGAGGAACAGCACGCGGTGGACGATCTGCGCCTCGTCGAGCTCGTCGATCACGCTCGCGAGGGCCGACAGGTACTCCCCGCCGCGCGAGTCCGACACGACGGCGGCGCGCTCGACCTTCGAGCCCGAGTGGCGGAACAGCTCGGCGAGCGAGCGGATCATCTCCGCCGGGAGATTGTCGACGCAGAAGTAGCCGGCGTCCTCGAACACGTTCATCGCCGACGACTTCCCCGCCCCGGACAGGCCGGAGATGATCACGAAGTCCTCGAGATGCGACGGCCCGCGGCCGTTGGTGCTCACAGAGGGAGTGTGGCTGGTGGAGCGGACGCTCATCGGCCGGTCTTGTTGAGGTGGGCGTAGAGGGCGCGCGCGACCTTCTGCGGCAGCCCGGGCACGCGCTCGAGGTCCTCGCGCGAGGCGTCGAGCACCGCGTCCGGCGAGCCGAAGTGCCGCAGCAGCGCGCGCTTGCGCGCCGGGCCGATGCCGGGCAGCTCGTCCATGATCGACTCGGTCATCGCCTTGTCGCGCCGGATCCGGTGATGCGTGATCGCGAACCGGTGCGCCTCGTCCCGGACGCGTTGCAGCAGTTGCAGCTCCGCCGTGTCGTGCGGGAGCACGATCGGCGCGCTGTCTCCCGGCTGGAAGACCTCCTCGATCCGCTTGGCGAGCGACACCACCGCGACGCCGTGGTCCCGGAAGCCCTGCAACGGCTCGAGACCCGCGGCGAGCTGGCCCTTGCCGCCGTCGATGACGATCAGGTTCGGGAGGGCGCCGAAGGACGCGTCGCGCTCGGCGTCGTAGGGGGAGCGCTCGGACTGCTTCTCCCATTGCGCGTACCGGCGTGAAAGGACCTCCGCCATGGCACCGTAATCGTCCCCCGGATCGACCCCCCGGATCGTAAAACGCCTGTAATCGGACTTCTTCGGCGCGCCGCCCTCGAACACGACCATCGACGCGACGGTGTGCGTGCCGCCGACGTGGGAGATGTCGAAGCACTCGATCCGCACCGGCAGGGCTTCGAGGTCGAGGGCCTGCTGGAGGCCGTCGAGCGCCTCGACGCGCTGCTGTCGCCGCCGCTCCACCTTGAGCTTCTCCTGGTCGAGCGCGAGCCGCGCGTTCCGCGCGGCGAGGTCGAGGATCCGGCGCTTGGCGCCGCGCTCGGCCGGCCGGATCTCGACGGCGCCGCCGCGGCGCTCGGCGAGGATCTCCTGGAGGATCTCGATCTCCGAGCCGTCCTCCAGCTCGCCCTGCACGACGAGCAGCGACGGGATTGACAGCGCGCTCGCGTAGTACTGCAGGATGAACTCCTCGACGACGATCGCCAGCGGCTGCTCGCCGTGGTTGTCGAGGTAGAAGGACTGGCGGTCGCTGAGGACGCCGTCGCGGACTTGGAACACCTGCGCGTTCGCCTCGGTCCCCTCGCAGGAGACGGCGACCGCGTCGTAGGTTCCCGCGCCCTCGTTGGCGACGCGCTGGCGCTCGAGCAGCGCCCGGACGGCCTGGAGCCGGTTGCGGTCGAGCGCCGCGCCCTCGTAGTCCTGCTCACCGGCGCGGAAGTACATGCGCTGCTCGAGGTCGCGCTCGATTTGCTTGAAGCGGCCCGACAGGAACGCGACCACGCCGTCGATCCCCTGCCGGTACTCCTCCTTGGAGACGTAGCCGACGCAGGGCGCCCCGCAGCGCTTGATGTAGTAGTCCAGGCACGGCGAGCCGGAGTGGCGGCCCGGCTCGGGGCCCTCGCAGCTGCGCAGCTGGAAGATCTTGCCGAGCAGGTCGAGCGTGCCGCGCACGCGCTTGGCGCTGCTGTACGGGCCGAAGTAGGCGCGGTCGCGCCGGTGCCGCTCGCGCGTGAAGTAGACGCGCGGGAACTCCTCATCCAGGCTGATCGCGATGTAGGGGTACGACTTGTCGTCGCGCAGCCGGATGTTGAAGCGCGGCTTGTACTGCTTGATGAACGTCTGCTCGGTGAGCAGCGCCTCGGCCTCGGTGGCGACGACGAGCGTCTCGATGTGGTCGACCTCGTCGGTCAGCGCCGTGGTGCCGTACAGCGTCGGGTTGCTGAAGTGGCTGGCGACGCGCTTGCGGAGCGACTTGGCCTTGCCGACGTAGATGACCCGGCCGCGGCTGTCGCGGAACAGGTACACGCCGGGTGAATCGGGGAGCGCTCTCCGCTGCTCGGCGAGGCGCCCCGCGCGGTCCTGTTCTGCGGCTTCGGCCTCGATCGCCATGCGGGTCTATTTGGAGGGTAGAGAAGCGCGCGGCCCGATCTTTAGGTGGTCTTCAGCCGGTTCGGGAGAGCCAAGGGAGATGCCATTCCGAAAGATGCTTCCGTTCGCTCCGCTCACGCTCCTGCTCGCATCCCTCGTGCTGGTACCCGCCGCCGGGGCGAAGTACCGCGTCGGGATCGGCGAGCAGAGCCCCGCGATGTACGACAGCGCGAGCTGGCAGTCGCTGCAGCTCAAGCGCTCCCGCTACATGGTTCCGTGGAACTGGAACAAGAGCGCGAGCGTGCGTTCCGAAGTACTCGCGTACATGAACCGTACCCACGCAGCCGGCCAGCAGGTGCTGGTCGCCTTCACCGCGCGTCGTGGTTGTTACAACGGCAAGCGGTACTCGAGGAAGAAGGCGTGCCGCGCGCCGAGCGCGGCGGCGTACCGCGCGTCGTTCCGGCTGTTCGACAACGCGTTCCCGTGGGTGCGCACCTATTCGGCTTGGAACGAGGTCAACCACGTCTCCCAGCCGACCTACCGCAAGCCTTCGGTCGCGGTCCGGTACTACGAGGTGCTGCGGCGCGACGCGCGCTCGCGCAAGTTCAAGGTCATGGCCGCGGACATGCTCGACACGTCCAACCTCGGCTCCTACCTGCGCGCGTTCAAGCGCCGCGCCAAGGGCCACCCGCGCCTGTGGGGCTGCACAACTACCAGGACGTCAACTACAAGACGTCGCGCCGCACCCGGCGCATGCTCGCCACGGTGCCGGGCGAGGTGTGGCTGACCGAGACCGGCGGCATCGTCCGCTTCGCCGGGTCGCGGCTGAAGAAGTACAGCCCGCAGCGAGCCGCGAACCGCACCAAGTACATGTTCAAGCTCGCGAGCAAGTACCAGCGCAAGCGCGCTGGGCTGCGGTCGAAGATCACCGAGCTGTTCGTCTACACGTGGTTCGGCGAGGCCCGCGGCGCGCGGTTCGACGCCGGGCTCGTGAACCCGAACGGCTCGCCGCGCAAGGCGTTCGCGATCGTCCGCAAGAACGCGCGCGCGGACCGCTAGACCCGCGCGCCCTTCGCGGCCGGCCAACTGCGGCGTTGAGGGAGGCGGATTCGGGCGGGCTAGGGTCCGCACCGTGGTCAACCTCTACTCCGACACCCAGACCCGCCCCACGCCGGCGATGCGCAAGGCGATGGCCGAGGCCGAGGTCGGCGACGAGCAGAAGCACGACGACCCCACGGTCATCGCGCTGTGCGAACGGGTCGCCGAGCTGCTCGGCCACGAGGCGGCGGTCTACCTCCCCAGCGGCACGATGTGCAACGCGATCAGCTTCCGGCTGCACATCGGGCCGGCGGGCGACGAGGTGGTGCTGCACCGCACGTCGCACCCGATCATCGCCGAGGCCGGCGGCCCGGCCGCCATCTCCGGCGCGGTGCTCTGCCCGGTGGAGGGCGAGCGCGGGATGTTCGACGCCGACACGCTGCGCGCACACCTGCGGCCGCCCGACCGCTACATGCCGCGCTCGCGACTGGTCTCGCTCGAGCAGACGACCAACATCGCCGGCGGGCGCGTGTGGCCGCTCGAGCAGATGCGGTCGGTGATCGCGGTCGCGCGCGAGGCCGGGATGCGCGCGCACCTGGACGGCGCTCGGCTGATGAACGCCGTCGTGGCCTCGGGCGTGCCGGCGCGCGACTACGCGAGCCTGTTCGACACCGCCTGGCTCGACTTCACGAAGGGGCTCGGCGCGCCCGTCGGCGCGGTGCTCGCCTCCTCCCGTGAGCTGATCGACGAGGCGTGGCGCTACAAGCAGATGTGGGGCGGCTCGCTCCGCCAGGCCGGGATCATCGCCGCGGCCGGGCTGCATGCGCTCGATCACCACGTGGACCGGCTGGCCGAGGACCACGAGAACGCGCGGGCGCTCGCCGAGGGCCTGGCCGAGATCCGGGGCATCGAGCTCGACCCGGCGCAGGTCGAGACGAACATCGTCGTCTTCGGGTACCGCGACCCGGCGGCGCTGTGCGCCGAGCTTGAACGCGAGGGTGTGCTCATGGGCGCGGTCGGTCCGCGCACGGTGCGAGCCGTGACCCACCTCGACGTTGACCGCACGAACATCGACACCGCGCTCGCGGCCGTCCGTCGCACGATCGATCAAACAAACTGAGCGCTCAACCGGTACGGTAACGCCAAGCACCGCCCTCATCCCTCGGTGCTCAGCGCCCCGGCGATGACCGACCCCGTCGCCGGGGCGCGCTCCTCGCTCGGGGGCGTTGCTGAGCTCCGGCGCAGGTGCGCGCCGGAGCCAGAACCACTAGCGACCGGCGGTCGCGCGGCGCGACCGCGAGGTGCGCCGGGAGGCGGGCTTGCGGCCGTCGGTCTCCTGCGTGCCGGAGAGACGGACGGCGTCGAACAGCATCAGCCCGAGACCAGCCTCGACGATGTCGTCGGCGTGCGGGTCCTTGTTGGCGATCCGCTCGGCCGCGGCGTCGCCGATCTTGTCGGCCTGCTCGATCAGCTTGTCGCACGCCTTCGACAGCTGGGCGAAGCCCTTCGCGTCGAGCCGGTAGAGCGCGCGCCGGAGCTGCGCGTCCGCCCGGTCGAAGCCGCCCGCGGCGGCCGACGCCCGAGCGTAGTCGGCGATGACGTCCAGCGAGGAGCCGACGGCCGCCTGCTTGGCGATCGGCGGCGCCTGGGCCCAGCCCTCGGCCGTGACGACGGGGCGCTCGCGCGCCCGGTAGTGATGCTCAACCGCGCCCCGCACCCGCGTTTCGTCCACGAGCTCGATGAGACCCAGTTGCTCGAGCGTGCGGACGTGGTAGGCGACGGTCCCCAAGCTCGCACCGAGCCAGCCCGCCAGCTGGTTCGGCGAAGCCTTCCGCTCATCGAGCATGGCCAGGATGCGCACCCGGAGTGGGTGGCTCATGGCCTTCACGAACCGGGGATCGTCTATGTTCTTTATTGGTTTCATATCTCCACCAATGCTTCGCGCAGCAGTCGCCGCAACCGGTGAAGGCGGACCCTGACCGTCACCTCGGCGAGACCCAGCTGCCGCGCGAGTTCGCTGTCAGGCAGATCTTGCCAGTAGTGGCCGATCAATAGCCATCTGTCCCGTCCGTCCATCCCGCTGATTGCCCGCCAAAGGTCCAGTCGATCGACGATGTCTGAGGAAACTTGGCGCGGATCCACTACATCCCGGTCGGTCGGTTCAGCCTGGTCGGGCCGCCGTGAGATCTCCCTCAGAGCCTCCCGGCGGGCGATGCCGGCGATCCACGGCTCGGGTCGCGCCGGATTTCGGCACGTCGCGCGGTAGCGCCAAGCCCTGATCGTCGCCTCCTGAGCGGCGTCGTCGGCGGGACTGCCGGCGCCGAGCACGCGACGCGTTTCCCGCAGGCACAGGTCGCTGACCGTGCCCCAGTCCCATTCATGGGCATTTCGGGTGCGCCGAGTCATGTCGCGCCACAATGCCGAGCGATGAAACAAATTGAACGCTGGGCATGGTCAACCGTCCATGACCACGGCACCCCTGTCCACCACCCATGGGTATGACGTCGTTGCCCCCGCGTACGACCTCCTGACGGAGGGCTATACGTACGGCCCATGGCTCCGTGCGATCGATCGGCTCGCGCGCGAGTTCGGCCTGTCCGGCCAGCGCGCGCTCGACGTCGCGTGCGGGACCGGCAAGAGCCTCGGAGCGCTCCTCGACCTTGGCTATGACGCCGTCGGCTGCGACGGCTCGCCGGGCATGGCCGCGATCGCCCAGGCCAAGGTCGGCGACCGCACGGTCGTCCACGTGGCCGACATGTGCGAGCTGCCCGTCTACGGGCGCTTTGACCTCGTCACCTGCCTCGACGACGCGATCAACCACCTCGCGTCAGCCGACGGCGTCGTCGCCGCGCTGCGTGCGATGGCGGCCAACCTCGGCCCCGGCGGCCTCCTCGCCTTCGACGTCAACACGCTGAGCGCGTACCGCGACGTCGGCGACCGGATCGTCGAAGACCGCGAGCGGATCGTGCTCTGGCATGGCGGTCCCGCCTGCATGGACGCCCCCGGCGGCCGCGCCGAGGTCGCGATGGATGTCTTGAGCCGGTGCGGCGACGACCTGTGGAGGCGCACGAGCGCCTCGTGGAGCCACTGGCACTACCCGCTCGCCGCGATCCCGGCCCTGGCGGCCGCGGCCGGACTGACGGTCGTGGCCGTTCGCGGCCAGCGGGTCGGCGGGCGGCTCGAAGCCGATGCCGACGAGGAGCACCACCGCAAGGCGGTCTTCCTCGCACGACGGGACGATCAGCACGGAGGGAGGGACGATGCCCTGGCAGCCGTAGGCCGGTGACCACACCGCGGCGCGCCGCCACGGCGGCGCGCCCCGCGGTTCACTGGACAAGGCGCACCTCCAGCCCTCCGGCCGCGGAGTCGCCGGCGCCGCCGAGCAGGCCGAGGATGCGCGCGACGTAGCCACGCGTCTCCGCGTACGGCGGCACGCACATGCAGGCGGCCACCGGCGCCGGGCCGGCGTTGTAGGCCGCAAGCGCGAGCGGGACCGCGGCGAACCGGCGCAGCAGATCGCGCATCAGATGGGCCTGGGCGTCGATCGCCTGCTCGGCGTCGAACGGGTTGTCGAGCCCGAGCGCGCGCGCCGTGCCCGGCATGAACTGCGCGATCCCCTGCGCGCCCGCGCCGCTCTGCGCGAACGGGTTGAAGTTGCTCTCGGCATACAGCTGGGCCGCGAGCAGCGCCGCGGAGACGTTCCAGCGTTGCGCCGCGCGCGAGAGCATCGGCGCGTACTGGTCGGGCACGAAATCCGGCAGCGCGCTCTCGTGCTCGCCACCTGTGTGCGGGGCCGAGGCGGCGTTGAGCGAGAAGCCGAAGTGCCATGGCTCCCACGCGTAGCGCTGGACGAAGTGAAACGCGGCGGCGTGCTGCGCGAGCCAGCCGTACGCCGCCGCTGGGCCGAGATCGAGCTCGGTGCCGAAGCGGTGCAGCGACTTGCCGGGTGGCGCGACCCATCTGGGGTCTGGGTGGGCGCGATAGAGGATGGCCTGTTGCGCGTCGGACCGGAAGGCGCTGACGATCAGCAGCGCCAGGCCGTCGGCGCGCGCGGCGCGCTCCAGGCGATCGAACGCGAGCGCGACATCGGGCCGCATCGGCTTGCCCTGGCGGTAGGCGAGCGGCCCGTCGTAGCCGCCGCCGGCGACCGCGGTGGGCTGCGCCGGGGCGAGCTCGGCCTCGGCGGCGGCGTGGACGGCGACCGTCCGGCGCTCGTCGTTGCGGCGGACCTCGAACCGCTCGCCAACGTGGATGCGGATCCGCACGGGCGCGAACGTCTCGCCGTCCGGGAAGCGAATCGTGACTTTCTCGGCGCCGTTGGCGGTGGCGACGCGCTCGGCCGCGCGGAGCGCGAGGGCCAGGTAGGCGTCGCGGGCGAGGTGGCGTGGGTTGGAACGGCCGTCGATCGTGGCGGGCTCGAACAGCCGTGGGTAGGCGCTGTACATCGCCCGCGCGCCCGCGAGCGCGGCCAGGTCCGCTGCCCGCTGCGCGCCGGCCTCGCGCGCCACGCCGCGCGCCGCGGCGCCGAGCACCAGGACACCGACGAGCACCGCCGCAAGGCCGCCGACGAGCAGGATCGAGGCTTGGCCGCGGCCGCCCCTCACGCGTCCTCCACGGCCGTGAGAGCAGGCTCGAGCGGGCTGAGGCGCGGCGCCGCGAGGCCGGCGCGCGCGATGCGCCGCCTGAGGCCGCGCCGGAGCGGCGGGCAGGCCACCGCCTCCACCCCGCGGGCCGTGAGCCCGGCGTGTGCGGCGCGGGCGAGCGCGGAGTCCGGCGCGGCGGCCACGACCGCGAGGTCGTGCTCGCCGACCAATTCCTCGAGCGCGCGCGGCCGCGCGCCGGCGAGGGCCGTGACCAGCGGTCCATCGACGATCGCCGACGCGCACCGGACCGCGACGGCTGCCTCGTCGGGGTCGTCCGGCAGTGCGAGCCAAGCGAGCCGTCCGCGCGCGACCGCGGGGAGGTCGCGCGCGGACAGCCGTGCCGCGAGCCGGGCGGCAGAGCGGGTCGAGAGGCCCGGCGCGGTTGCGCCCTCGGCGTGCCACACGGCCACGAGCCCGGGCGGCCGCAGGGCCAGCGCAACCGCCGCCGCGAGTGGCGCGACGTCGTGCGGCGCCCCGAGCACGACCGCCCGGGCCGCCGGCGGCGCCGGCGCGGCCGCCGGCCGCGCCGGCGCCTCAGCGGGAGCGATGAAGAACGCCGCCGCGCGTTCGAGCCGGCCGCTCACCGCGCCTCCCAGGTGCCGAGATGTGGGCTTCGAGGTCGCGCCGCGGTCATGGTGCGGGTTCCGGGCCGGCGTTGGCGGTTGCGCGCACGGTCAGACGACGCTCGAGGCTCACCAGCGGCAGGTCTGGGCGGATGGTGACCGTCACGCGGCGGCCGTCGACGACGACGACCGCGTGGGCGTGCTCGGGTAGCGCGTGGCGTGCGGCCGCGCGTGGGTCGCCGCCCTGGAGCAGCGCGACGGCGCCGGCCTCCGCCGCCTGGCCGGCCTGCTCGCCGGCGGCGTGCGCGGCCAGCACGACGGCGCCCGCGAACGCCGCGATCAACAGCAGCGGCAGCAGCGCGATCATCTCCACGGTGGCCTGGCCGCGCTCGGCGCTCATGACTGGGGCTCGAAGTGGCCGGTGGCGCGCGCGCGGCCGAGGCTCGGGAGGCCCGGCAGGGTCGGAATCCGGACGGCGACGCGCACGGCGCCGCCGTCGAGCGGGCGGACGCTGAGGCCGCGCTCGAGCGAGTGGGCCAGGTGGGCGCGTGCGGCGCGCGCCGGATCGCTCCCCACGGCGTCCGCGCGTGCGGCCGCCCGGGCCGCCGCGCTCGCGGCACATTCCGCGTAGCCGACGAGCGCGACCTGCCACAGCGCGGCCAGCAGCGCCACCATCAGTGGCAGCAGCGCGACGAGCTCGACCGTCGCCTGACCAGCCTCTTCCTCGACCATGCCGAGAGCGTCCCGGGGACGGTGTTACGGCGCTACACGTGCTTGTTGCAGCTCTGTGACAAAAGCGTCACGGCTGGCGCGTTGCCGCTCTCACCAGTCGCCAATCCGGAGTGGTGATCACCCGCACGTGTTGCAGTTCGGAGGAGTCACGGGCAGGTAATCGTCAAGTAGGGTGCCGGGCGATGGGCACGGAACGCCTGGCAGTCGAACTCGAGCGGAACCTCGATGGCGACGTGCTGCTGCGCGTTACCGGCAAGCTCGAACGCAGTACCGCCGCCCTGCTCGAGGGCGTGCTTCAAGCACTCTGGAACGACCCCAACCCGGTCGTGCTCGACCTCTCGCGGGTCGATCACATCGACTCACGCGGGCTCGATGTGCTGCTCACGGCCGAGGCGGAGGCGCAGCGGCGCAACGCGCGCGTGGAGGTCGTGGGCGTGCGCGAGAGCCTGAGGTCGCACCGGCCGCCGCTGGAGTAGACGCGGGTCAGTACTCGCGGTAGGCGCGCCAGACGGAGTACACGCCCCAGACGGCCGCGCTGATGAACGCCAGCCACAGGATCGCGCCGAGACCGCCGGCGTCCCACATGCGACTGGTGGCGATCAGCGTGATCGCGATCAGCGCCAGAGACGCGTACAGGATCCCGCGCTGGCGCTCCTCGAGGCCGAAGATCGTCTCGCGGTTCTCCATGTAGATCCGGTAGCCGAAGAACAGCAGGCCGCCGATGAAGATGATCCCCAGCAGGTTGCTGACCGTGAGGCTCGCGGTGCCGCCGCCCGGGAGCTTCCAGACGACGACCGCCAGCGCGAGGACGATCGCGATGTTGCGCAGATTCGTGCCGCGGCTAGGGCCCACGGCGAAAACGATACCCCGGTGGAGAGATCAGGCCGCGACGATGTCGGCCTCGTCGGCCGGCGCGGCGGTCGTCTCGCCGGCGTTCGCCGTGACGCGCGGAGCGTCGGCCCCCTCGGTCACGACCGGCTCAGCCGTGAACCGGTAGCCGATCCCGAAGTGCGTGTGGATGTACCGCCAGCCGGGCGAGGCGCGCTCGAGCTTCTGACGGAGCTTGCGGACGAAGACGTCGACCGAGCGGTCACCGTGGACCATCGCGTAGCCCCAGACCCGCTCGTAGATCTCCTCGCGCTGCAGCACCTGGCCCTCGGCCTCGGCGAGCAGCTGGATGAGCTCGAACTCGCGGCGGGTGAGATCGACCGACACGCCGCCGGCGAACGCCTGGAACTGATCGGACCGGACCTCGAGCTCGCCGATCAGGACCGGCGCGGACGGGACGCGCGTCTCCGCCCGCTTGCGACGGCGGACGACCGCCTCGACGCGAGCGATCAGCTCTTCCGGGTGGCAGGGCTTCGTCACCCAGTCGTCGGCGCCCAGGCGCAGCCCGCGCACGCGCTGCGCGACGCTCGACTGGCCGGTGCAGACGACCACACCGAGCTGCGGGAGACGGGCGCAGAGCTTCTCGAGGTACGTCCACGCCTGCGGCCCGAGGACCGCGAGGTCGAGGACCACGGCGTTGAGCCGCATCGCGACCAACGTGTCGAGCGGAACCGGGGAGGCCAGCACGCGGTGCTGCCAGCCCGCGGTGTCCAGTCGCTTGGTGAGGACCTGCAAGAACCCACTGTCCGAATCCACCACTGCAAGGCGGATGGCGGCTTGTGAAGTCGTCGTCATCGCGCCACCAGCATACGCACCGCACTCGACGGCGACCGCGCCTCACCGGGTTCCGGTAACACGATGGTCACACCCCCTTGACGCCCTTCCGAGACATCCCGCAGTTTGCGGAATTCCGGATTCCGGTGCATAAGGGAGCGGAAACGCTCGCCTCAGACGTGCGAGGCGTCTGAGAACTCGCGGAACAGGCCCGTGACGACGAACGCGACCTGCTCGCCGATGTCGACCGAATTGTCGCCGATCCGCTCCAGCGCGCGGGCGACGAGCATCATCGTCATCGCCCATTCGCGCCGGTCCTCGTCGGTCCCGATCTCGACGGCGCGGCGGAACACCTCGCGGTTGAGCCCGTTGATCTCCTCGTCCTGGCGCACGAGGTCCTGCGCGAGCGAGACGTCACGGAGCGTGAACGCCTGCTTGGCCTGCGCGACCTCGGAGCGCGCCAGCCGCCCCATCCGGAAGATCTTGTCGAGGAGCTCGGCATCGGCGGGCGGCTCGTGGCCGACAAGCGGCATGACCTTGGCGATATTCACGCACTGGTCGCCCATGCGCTCGGCGTGCTTGATGACGTGCAGCAGCGCCGCCACCGTGCGCAGGTCGCCGGCCACCGGCGCCTGCAGCGCGAGCAGCGACAGGATGCCCTGGTGGACCTCCAGGAACCGGCCGTCGATGCGGTCGTCGTCATTGACGACGATCGACGCCAGCTCGATGTCCTGGTGCTCGAGCGCCTCCAGCGTGCGGTCGAGCGTCGTGACCACGAGGTCCAGCGCTCCGAGAGCCTGGCTCTCCAGCTGCTTCAGCTCCTCTTGGAAATGGACACGCATCGGCTCGGCCAAGATCTTCCCCTCACTTCAGTCGCGATTGCGCCAGTTGGTCAGCGATCTAGCCGAAGCGGCCGCTGACGTAGTCCTCGGTCTCCTTCTCGCGCGGGTTCGAGAAGATCTTCTCGGTCGCGTCGATTTCCACGAGGTGCCCGGGCTGCCCGCTGCCCTCGATGTTGAAGAAGCCGGTCATGTCGCTGGCTCGTGCCGCCTGCTGCATGTTGTGCGTGACCATCACGATGGTGTACCTGGTCTTGAGCTCCGCCACCAGGTCCTCGATCGCGAGCGTGGCGATCGGATCGAGGGCCGAGGCGGGCTCGTCCATCAGCAGGACGTCGGGCTCGACCGCCGTGGCCCGCGCGATGCACAGGCGCTGCTGCTGACCGCCGGAGAGCCCCATGCCGGGCTTGCTGAGCCGGTCCTTGACCTCTTCCCACAAGTGCGCGCCGCGCAGTGCCTTCTCGACGACCCCGTCCATGTCGGCCTTCTTCATCTTCCGGCTGTTGAGCTTGAGGCCGGCGGCGACGTTGTCGTAGATCGACATCGTCGGGAACGGGTTCGGCGCCTGGAAGACCATGCCGATCTGGCGCCGGACCGCAACGGGATCGACGCCGTCGGCGTAGATGTCCTGGCCCTCGAGCGAGACCTCGCCCTCGACGCGGGCTCCTGCCACCAGCTCGTGCATGCGGTTGATGGAGCGCAGGAAGGTCGACTTGCCGCAGCCGGAGGAGCCGATCAGCGCCGTGACCTTGTTGGGCTGGAGCGTCACGTTGACGTCCTTGACCGCCAGAAACGACCCGTAATACAGGTTGAGATCCTTCGCCTCGACGGTCTTCGCAGCGGTCTCGACCGCCATCTCTTTGGTCCTTTCCGTAGCAGCGCTCATCCGCGCAGGTCCGTGCCGAAGCGGCGGTAGAGCAAGCGTGCGAGCAGGTTCAGCACCATCACGATGAGAATCAGCGTGAGCGCGGCCGACCACGCCCGGTCGAACGACGCCTGAGGCGGCACGCCGGGCGACTTGTACTGATTGAAGGCGAAGACGGCGAGATTCGACATCCGGCCGTTGAACGGGTCGCCGTTCACGGAGGTCACGACGCCGGTCGTGATCAGCAGCGGCGCCGTCTCGCCGATGATGCGAGCGATCGCCAGCATCACGCCGGTGATGATGCCCGCCATCGCCGTCGGCAGGACGACCTTGACGATCGTGCGCCACTTGGACACGCCGAGCGCGAAGGCCGCCTCGCGCAGGTGGTTGGGGACGATGCGCAGCATCTCCTCCGTGGACCTGACGACGATCGGGATCATCAGGACCGAGAGGGCCACCGCGCCGATGATCCCGAGCCGGATGCCGGGGCCGAAGAAGATGGCGAACAGCGCGTAGGCGAACAGGCCGGCCACGATCGACGGGATGCCGGTCATGACGTCGACGAAGAACGTCACCCAGCGACGCAGGCGCCCGCCGCCGTACTCCTGGAGGTAGATCGCGGTCATGACTCCGATCGGCACCGAGATCACGGTGGCGAGGCCCGTGATGATCAAAGTGCCGAGGATCGCGTGGTAGGCGCCGCCGCCTGCGCCGACGACGCCGCGCATCGAGATCGTGAAGAAGTCGCTGTCGAACCGCGCGAGGCCGCGGTCGACGACGGTGTAGAGCAGCGAGATCAGCGGCGCGACCGCGACCATGAACGCGACGGTCACGATGACCGTGGCGCCGCGGTCGGTGGCCGCGCGAGAGCCTTCGACAGCGCGCGACCAGGTGTAGATCACGGCCCCGGAGATGATCGCGGTCAAGATGATGAGCAGCGCGATCTTGAAGCCGATGACGGCGAGGATCGCGCCGGCCGCGGCCGCGGAGCCGAGGATGGCCACCCACGGCGCCCAGCCGGGGAGCGTGCCGGCGGTCAGCGACACCGCGGGCGCGACCGCGGCCCGCAGCGGCGCTGCTGCGCCCGCCGGAGCGGTGCGCTGCGTCTCGGGGGCCGGCGGCTGCCCGCCCGTGTCCTGCTTGCGCTCTTCGTCGCGGCGCGGAGGCACGTGCGTGCTCATCAGTACCGGACCTCGCGGTTGATGACGGCGCGGGCCGCCATGTTGATCACCAGCGTCACCGCGAACAGGACGAGGCCGGCGGCGATCAGCGCGTTCACGTCGAGGCCCGACGACTCGGGGAAGTCGAGCGCGATGTGCGCGGCGATCGTCGACGGGTTCGCCGAGCTGATCAGGTTGAACGTGACGTCGCCAGAGACGGACAGGACGATCGCCACCGCCATCGTCTCTCCAAGCGCCCGCCCGAGCCCGAGCATCGACGCGCTGATCATGGCCGACTTGCCGAACGGCAGGACGGTCATCCGGATCATCTCCCAGCGCGTCGCACCGAGCGAGAGCGCGGCCTCCTGAAGCCTCCGCGGCGTCTGGGTGAACACCGACCGCGCGACAGCGGTGATGATCGGCAGGATCATGACGGCGAGGACGAGGCCGGCGACGAGCATGGTGCGGCCCGTCGCGGAGGCCGGGCCCTTGAACAACGGGATCCAGCCGACGTGGTCTCCGAGCCACCCCTGGATGCTCACGGAGGCGGGGCCGAGGACAGCGACGCCCCAGAGGCCGTAGATGACGCTGGGGATCGCGGCCAGCAGATCGATGATGTACGAGAGGGGCTGCGCCAGCCGGGGCGGCGCGAAATGGCTGATGAACAGCGCCACCGAGATCGCGAGCGGGATCGCGACCAGGCAGGCGATCCCGGCCGCCAGGAGCGTGCCGAAGGCCAGCGGCGCGATGTAGGAGATCAGGCCGTTGCCGCCGGAGATGTCCTTCCCGTCGGCGGTGACCGCGGGCCACGCTTCGACGATCAGGAAGATCGCGACGCCACCGAGCACTGCAAGGATGAGCACGGCCGCGCTGGTGGCCGTGCCCGCGAAGATCTTGTCTCCCCTGCGCCCCGTCGGGGTTCGGACGGCAATCGCGTCGAGGGTGTCGAATTCGGCCTCGCTCAAGAGAGCGCCTTTCCGTGCATTGGCAGGAGCCAACGGCCCGGGGAGCGTCGAAACGCTCCCCAGGCCGTGACGAGATACGTGCGGTCGGGTGTCAGCTCCCCGATCCGATCGCGTCGACGGCGGGCTGGATCTTCTGACGCAGATCGTCGCTGATCGGCGCCGAGCCGGCGTTCTTGGCGGCGGCGTCCTGACCCTCGGCGCTGACGATGTAGTTGTACAACGCCTTCACGAGCGCGGCCTTGTCGGCCGAGTCGTGCTTGGTGCAGGTGATCTGGTACGAGACGAGCGTCATCGGATACGTGCCCTCGACCGTGCGGTCGAGCGTGTACGTGAACACGAACTTGCCTGGGTCGTCCGTCTCCTTGGACTTGTCCAGGACGGCCGCCGCCGCGTCGGCCGACGGGCCCACGAACTCCGAGCCGACCTTGATCTTGGCGATGCCGAGCTCGCCGGCCTGGCTCTCGTCGGCGTAGCCGATCGTGCCCTTGCCGTTCTTGACGGCGTCGACGACGCCCGAGGTGCCCTCAGCCGCCTCGCCGCCCTTGACCGGCCAGTTGCCGTCGACCGGGTACTTCCACACGTCGGGCGCCGCCTGCGACAGCCAGTCGGTGAAGTTCTCCGTCGTGCCGGACTCGTCGGACCGGTTCACGGGCGAAATGCGCTGGTCGGGGAGCTTGGCGTCTGGATTCTCCGCGGCGATCGCCGCGTCGTTCCAGTTCGTGATCTTCTGCGCGAAGATCTTCGCCGCGGTCTCCGGCGAGAGCTGCAGGTTGTCGACGCCCGGGACGTTGTAGACGAGCGCGATCGGCGAGACGTAGACCGGGATCTCGATCAGGTTGTCGGGGCCGCCGCAGCGGTCCTGCGCGCCGGAGAGCTCGTCATCGGCGAGCGCCGCGTCCGAGCCGGCGAAGTCGACGCCGCCCGAGACGAACTGCTCACGACCGCCGCCGGAGCCGACTGGGTCGTAAGAGATCGTGGCGTCGGGGCTGGTGGACTGCAGTCCGGCGATCCACGCCTGCATCGCAGCGTCCTGGGCACTCGAGCCCGCGCCGGCGATGTTCCCCGACACGTCGGCGGAGCCACCGTCCGACGACGCGGCACCGCTAGCACCGCTGCTGCTGTCATTGGCGTCACCGCACGCGGCGACGGCGAACGCCAGCGACGCCACTAAGGCGAGCACCAGCAGTAGTCGCTTGATAATCATCGAACCCATCCTTCTCCGTAGTCGTGGCGGCGCGAGGCTCGCAGCGACAGGACCGCAATCCTGTTACCGACTCGTCGCCACCTTGTGAAAACGCTGTGAAGGCTCCGGTTGGAACCGGTAGCCGAATCCGAAGTGCGTATGGATGAACTCGCACTCCGGCAGCGCGTTCGCGAGCTTGGCTCGCAGCTTGTGGACGTACACGTCCACCGAGCGGTCGGAGGCCCGCATCGGCGCGCCCCATACCGTCTGGTAGAGCTCCTCCCGCGGCACCACGCGCCCTTCCCGGCGGCCGAGTGCGGCAAGCAACTCGAGCTCCCGCACGGACAGCGTCAGCGCCCGTCCTCCGGCGAGCGCAAGGAACTCCGAGGGCCGAATCTCGAGCTCACCGGCCTTGATGACCTCGCCGGCTTGTGTTGAGGGCAACATCAAGGCCGGAAGATCGAGCAGACGTGTGCCGTTCCGGTTACCGGCGAGTGAACGGGTCGTGAAAGGCCTGTGAACGGCTCGGCGTTGCTGACCCGCCCGGGGCCTACGGTGCGCCCATGTGGTCCACGCGCGTAAACGAGGACGCCGAGCTGTTGGAGCTCTTCGAAGCCGGCGGGCGCAATGCCCAACGCGCTTCTTGCTTGCTACGCGACCTGTTCGCAGAGTATCCGGAGCGCCCCGAGCTCGCTGTTGAGATTCGGGAGTGCGAGCACGACGGCGATCGCATCGCCCACGACATCCTGAGGCGGCTCGCCGAGCGCGGGTCCGACTTCGATGCAGCCGACATCCACGCGCTCACCGGCGCGCTCGACGACATCGTCGATCACGCCGAGGAGGCGGCCGACCAGCTCGGCCTCTACCGCGTCGAGGCGACGATGGACCAGGCGCTGGCGATGACCCAGGTGCTCGTCGGCGCCGCCGACGAGGTCGCCGCCGGGCTGCATGGCCTCCGCGAGGGCGACGACATCGCGTCGCCGCTCGAGGAGATCCGCCGGCTGGAGAAGAGCGCCGACCGCATCGTGCGCGAGGCCGTGGCCTCCCTGTTCGTGAACGGGATCGACCCGATGATGGTCATCCGCTGGAAGGACATCTTCGAGACGCTGGAAGAGGCGGTCGACGCCTGCGAGACCGTCGCCAACGTGCTCGAGGGCATCTCGCTAAAGCGCGCCAACGGGCGTCCCTAGCCCGCCACCGTCTCCCACTCCGCGTAGAGCGCTTCGAGCGTCCTCTTCGCCTGGTCGTGGCGGGCGGTCGACTTGGCGGCGGTGCGCGGGTCGTTCCACGCCGTCGGGTCGGCGAGCTCCTCCTCGAGCGTGCGCAGGTCAGCCTCGGCGACCTCGATCGCCTTCTCGAGCTCGCCGGCGCGACGTTGCTGGTTCTTCGACGGGCCCGCGACCGTCGGCTTCGGCCTGGGTGGCGCCGGCTTGGCGCGCTTGGCGGTCCGCTCCGCCTCCGCCCGCTCCTCGCGCACGCGCACGTACTCGGGCCAGCCACCGACGTACGAGTGCAGCGTCTGGTCCTCGACCGCGACGGTGCGGGTCCCGACCGCATCGAGCAGCGCGCGATCGTGCGAGATCAGGAGCAGCGAGCCGGGGAACACCTGCAGCGCCGCCTCGAGCGCCTCGCGACTCTCGAGGTCGAGGTGGTTGGTCGGCTCGTCGAGGATCAGCACGTTGGCGCCGGAGTGGACGAGGATCGCCAGCGATAGCCGCCGGCGCTCGCCTCCCGACAGCCCGTCGAGCGGCTTCTCCGCCGCCTCGCCGCTGAACAGGAACTGGCCGAGCAGCGAGCGCGCACCGTTCGGCTTGAGGCCGGTGGCGCGCTGCGTCGCCTCCAGCACGGTGCGAGCACCGGGCGCCCCGAGCTCCTCGGCGTGCTGGGAGAGCAGCCCGATCTTCACGTTGTGGCCGCGGCGCAACTTGCCGGCATCGAGCTCGCGCTCGCCGGAGAGCGCCTTGATCAGCGTCGTCTTGCCGCTGCCGTTGGGCCCGATCAGCGAGACATGCTCGCCGCGCTCGAGCCACAGCTCGAAGTCGTCCAGCAGCGTGCGGTCGCCGATCTTCAGCTCGCCGTCCTCGACCTCGAAGACCACGCGGCCGGAGCGTTCCGGCGGCTTGAACGCGAAGCCGAGCGCCTTGCCGTCGCGCGGATCGCGCGTGATGCGGTCGATCTTCTCGAGCTTCTTCACGCGCGCCTGAGCCTGGCGCGCCCGGGTGCCCGCGCGGAAGCGGTCGACGAAGCGCTCGAGCCGCTCGATCTCGGCCTCCTGCTTCTCGATCGCGCGGCCGAGCGCGAGCTCGCGCGCGGCCTTCTCCTTGCGCCAGGCGTGCCACGTGCCCTTGAAGAAGCGGCCGCGGCCCGCCTCGAGCTCGAGCACGGCGGTGCCGACCGCTTCGAGAAACCAGCGGTCGTGGGCGACGAGGACGACGGCCGCGTCGAGGCTCTGCAGGTGGCTCTCCAGCCACTCGAGCGACTCGATGTCGAGGTGGTTGGTCGGCTCGTCGAGCAGCAGGAGGTCAGGATCGCCGGCCAAAGCGCGGGCGAGCGACGCGCGCGTGAGCTCGCCGCCGCTGAACGTCTCCAGGCTGCGGTCGAGGTGCGCGTCACGGAAGCCGAGGCCGTGCAGCGTCGCGTTGACCGACTCGCGCCAGTTGTAGCCGCCGGCGTGCTCGAGCCGGGTCTGCGCGCGGGCGTACGCGTCGAGCGTCGCGCCGTCGGTCGCGCCGTCCGCCATTGCGTGCTCGAGCTCGGCGAGGCGCTCCTCGAGCGCGAGCAGGTCTTTGGCGCCGGACAGCACGTAGTCGCGCAACGTGAGGTCGCGATCGCGCGGCGGACGCTGGTCGTGCAGGGCGATGCGGACGTCCTTGGCGAAGCTCAGCTCGCCGCCGTCGACCGACGTCTCCCCCGCGAGCATCCGCAACAACGTGGTCTTCCCCGCGCCGTTACGGCCGGACAGCGTCATCCGGTCGCGCCGCTCGAGGCGAAACGAGACGCCGCGCAGCAGCGGCTCTCCCACTATGTCCTTGGCGATGTCGGAAGCGATCAGAACGGCCATCGGTCGTTCGAGGGTATCCTCCGCGATGTGCTGCGGATCGCTCTTTTGACAGTCGTCGCGTTCGCCCTGATGGCACCGGCGGCGCTCGCCGACCCCCACGACGGTGGCGAGGGCCTGTACGGCGAGACCAACGACAAGGTCGTGACCTACGCCGGCTTCATCTTGATCGTCGGCATCCCGATCCTGGTGCTGATCCTGACGCTGATCCAGTCCTCGCTGGAGCGGCGCAAGGACCGCCGCCTCGCGGCGGCGAAGGCGCGCAAGGCGCGCGCCGACCTGCGCGGCGGCTGGTAGCCGCATCTTCACACCACCCGGGGCGGTGCCCGCGACATTGGTCGCAGCGGCCCCGGCGCTCCCCGCCCGGGGCCGTTGCGTCGTTTCGGGGGCCCGGATGGCCCTGGGCCCCATCAGAGCGTCACCCGGATGGTGACGCAGGCAACATATATGCATGGTTCAGTACGAGCGGACGGGCGGCGCCGCCGTCGTCACGATCGACCGGCCGGAGCGCCGCAACGCGGTCGACGGCCCGACGGCCGCCGCGCTGCTGGAGGCGTACGAGCGCTTCGCGGCCGACGATGACGCGCGCGTGATGGTGTTGACGGGCGCGGGCGACCAGGCGTTCTGCGCCGGCGCCGACCTGAAGGCGCTGGAGACGCTCGACCCCGACGCGCCCGCCGGCCCGATGGGGTTCAGCCGCGTCACGCCGGCGAAGCCGACGATCGCGGCGATCGGCGGCTGGTGCGTCGCCGGCGGGCTCGAGCTGGCGCTCTGGTGCGACCTGCGCATCGCCGACGAGACATCGCAGTTCGGCTGCCTCGAGCGGCGCTGGGGCGTCCCGCTGATCGACGGCGGCACGCAGCGGCTGCCGCGCGTGGTCGGGCTCGGACGCGCGCTCGACCTCATCCTCACCGGCCGCACCGTCGCCGCCCAGGAGGCGCTCGCGATGGGGCTCGTCAACGAGGTCGTGGCGGCCGGCGAGTACCTCACACGCGCGCTCGAGCTGGCCGAGACGATCGCGGCGTTCCCACAGGAGACCATGCTGTCCGACCGCGAGGCCACACACGCTGCGCAGGGCCTGCCGATCGACGAGGGCCTGGCGCTGGAGGCGCGGCTCGGGCGCCGGCGCATTACCGGCGCGCTCGAGGGGGCACGCCGGTTTAGGGTTCGGCCATGACTTACTTCGTCACCGGCGCCACGGGATTCATCGGCCGCCACCTCGTCGAGCTCCTGCTCGAGCGCGAGGGCGACATCTACGTCCTCACCCGCGAGGGTTCGACGGAGAAGCTCGAGCGGCTGAGGGAGCAGTGCGGCGGGACGGAGCGGATCAAGCCGGTGATCGGCGACCTCGCGCAGCCGCAGCTCGGGATCGACGACGCGACCAGGGAGCAACTCGCCGGGGTCGACCACTTCTTCCACCTCGCGGCGATCTACGACATCACCGCGGACGAGAGCCAGAACGCGCTGGCCAACGTCGGCGGGACGCAGAACGCCGTCGACCTCGCGAACGCGCTCGGCGCCAAGCGCTTCCACCACATGTCGTCGATCGCGGTCGCCGGGAGCTACGACGGCTGGTTCACTGAGGACGACTTCGACGAGGGGCAGGAGTTCCCGAGCCCCTACCACCGGACGAAGTACGAGTCCGAGAAGCTCGTGCGCGAGCGCGTCGAGGTGCCGTGGCGCGTGTACCGCCCGTCGCTCGTGGTCGGCAACTCAAAGACCGGCGAGATGGACAAGATCGACGGCCCCTACTACTTCTTCAAGGCGATCCAGAAGCTCCGGCACGCGCTGCCGCAGTGGTTCCCGCTGATCTCGCTCGAGTTCGGGCGGACCAACCTCGTGCCCGTCGACTACGTGGCCGCCGCCGTCGACCACATCGCGCATCAGGACGGGCTCGACGGGCAGGCGTTCCACATCGTCGACCCCAAGCCGCCCCGCTCGGGCGACGTGCTGAACACGTTCGCCAACTCCGCGCACGCCCCGCACGCCGTGATGCGGATCGACAAGCGGATGACCGACATGCTCCCGACGGGCGTGCTCGGGTACGCGATGAAGGTCCCGGCGCTGCAGGGGATCAAGCGCAGCTTCCTGGCCGATCTCGGAATCCCGGAGGAGGCGCTCTCCAACGCGGAGATGCGCACACGCTTCGACGCCCGCGACACCGCCCGCGCGCTCGAGGGCTCCGGAATCGAGCTCCCGAAGCTCGAGACCTACTCGGACCGGCTGTGGGACTACTGGGAGCGCGAGCTCGACCCGGACCTCTACAAGGACCGCTCGTTCGAGGGCGCCGTCAACGGCAAGACCGTCGTCATCACCGGCGCCTCGAGCGGCATCGGCCGCGCGGCTGCGCTCAAGATCGCCGCGGCCGGCGGGATTCCGCTGCTGGTCGCGCGCACGCAGGAGAAGCTCGACGAGGTCAAGGCCGAGATCGAGGCGGCCGACGGGACGGCGTACGTCTATTCCTGCGACCTGTCCGACTACGACGCGATCGACCGGATGGTCGCGCAGATGCTCTCCGACCATCCGGCGATCGACATGCTCGTCAACAACGCGGGCCGGTCGATCCGCCGCTCGGTGAGGCTCTCGTACGACCGCTTCCACGATTTCGAGCGCACCGTGAGGCTGAACTACCTCAGCCCGGTCAAGCTGATGCTCGGCCTGCTGCCGCACATGGCCGAGCGCGGCTCCGGCCACATCGTCAACGTGTCCTCGATCGGCGTCCAGACGAACCCACCGCGGTTCTCGGCGTACGTCGGCTCGAAGGGCGCACTCGACGCGTGGACGCGCGTCGTCAGCTCGGAGTACATCGGCGACAACGTCACGTTCACGACGATCCACATGCCGCTGGTGCGGACGCCGATGATCGCGCCGACGAAGATCTACGACTCGTTCCCGACGATCTCGCCCGACGAGGCCGCCGACCTGATCTGCGAGGCGATCCGCGTGAAGCCCAAGCAGATCAACACGCGCCTGGGCACGTTCGGCGAGGTCGCCTACGCGCTCGCACCGAAGGCCGTCGACCAGATCCTGCACATGGCCTACAAGGTCTTCCCGGAGTCGGCGGCCGCCAAGGGTCAGAAGGACCCGGGCGAGAAGGCCTCAGGCGAAGCGACCGCGCTCGCCTACCTGATGCGCGGCGTGCACTGGTAGCTAGAAGCCCGTCAGCGGGTTGACGGCGGCGCCGCCGACGCGAAGCTCGAAGTGCAGGTGCGGGCCGGTCGAGTGGCCGGTCGAGCCGACGCGGCCGATCCGCGTGCCGGCCACGACGCACTCCCCCGGCCTGACGCTGATCCGCGACAGGTGCGCGTACCAGCTCGTCATGCCCGCGCGGTGCTGGATGACGACGAGGTTGCCATAGCCGCCGGCGTCGTGGCCGGCCGAGGAGACGCAGCCGCGGCCGGCCGCACCGACCGGCGTCCCGCTCGCCGCCGGGTAGTCGATCCCCGTATGCATCGTGTTGCCGCGCGGGCCGAAGCCGTCGCCGGGGGCGATGGCGAGCGGTCGGGCGAAGTTCAGGACCGACCGCGGGGCCGGCCTCCTCAAAGCGGCGTACGTCGCCGGCCCGGCGAGCCCGTCGGCGCCGAGCCCCGCCCACGCCTGGAAGCGCTGAAGCGCCGCCTCGCCACGTGCGCCGAGCTGCCCGTCGAACGGGCCGGACGGGAAGCCGTGCGTGGCGAGCAGCCACTGGAGTGCGGCGACGTCCCAGCCCTTGGCGTTCGCGCCGATCGTGCGCGAGCCGATCCGGTGGCGGCCGCGCCAGCCGAGCGCGCGGCGCGTGCGCGGGCCCACGACGCCGTCGACGCCCAGACCGTGGCGGGCCTGCAAGCGGCGCACGGCGTCCTTCGTGGCCGGCCCTCCGATGCCGTCGATCGTGGCCGCGTAGCCCGCCTTTGCGCGCAGGGCGACCTGAAGAGCGGCGGTACGCGAGCTCCTCGCCTGCGCGACTGGCGCAACAACCAACGCCACCGCCATCACGGTGGTCACTACACCTGACGCGGCCCACCCGCTTGGTCGCCGGGCCACGCGGTCACCGTAGATCGATGCGCAGGATCGCTGCGCGTTTGGGCGTGATCTTGCGCGGCGGCGAGCGCCGCGGCGCGGTCAGTGCCCGGCGGCGCGGCGGCGGCGGTAGTACGCGCCGGCCTTCACGCGGCCGCCGCAGACGCGCATCGAGCACCACGTGGCGCTCGCGTTGGTCGAACGGTCGTAGAAGGCCCAGCCGCAGACATCGCGCGGACACGCCTTCAGGCGTTGCCAGCTGCCGTCGAGCATCGCGGCGAACGCGGCGGCGAGGATCCGGCCGAGCGCGCCGTCGACCCCGCCCGCGGCCGGCACGAGCGCGGCGCCGTCCGGCGGGAAGGCGGCCTCGAGCCCGGCGCGCCGCCCGGCCTGCTCGAGGACGTCCTGGGCGCCCGGATCGGGCGGCTCGCCGTTGTTCGCCAGCAGCAGCGATCGCAGGGCCTCGCGCAACGCCCGCGCGCGCTCCAGGTCGCCGGGCCGGACGTGCGCCGGGAGCAGGCGCCGCTGCAGCCACTCCTCGAGGCCCGCCGCGTCGTCGAGCAGGTCGGGCCCGTGCTCGCGGTCGACCGTGTTGACGAACGCCTGGACGACGGCCAGCGAGCCGGGGGCCGGCCGACGGTCCCCCGGATGCACCAGCCCGGACAACAGGGCTTCGCGTTCCACGAGCGGAGCGTACCGGCGCGGGAATACGCGGGCGCGCGCAGGCGTCCAGCAAGACAAGGGCCATGAACGAGCCGCACACACATCTGCCGCCTGAGGTCGAGGCGGACCTGGTCGCCCTTGCCGACGGGAACCTGTCGCCCGTGCGCCGCATGGAGGTCGAGGCACGTGTGGCCGCCGAGCCTTCGCTCGCCGCCGCCCTCGAACAGCAGCGCGCCGCCCTCTGCCTGCTCTCCGGACTGACGCAGCCGGCGCCGCTCGACCTGCGCCGGCGCGTCTGCGCGCTGCGCCGCCGGCGCCGCGGGATCGTCCTGCGCCGCTGGCTCCCCCTCGGCGTCGTCGCGACCGCGACCGCCGCCGCCGCGCTGATGCTCCTGCTCGCCGGCGGCGCCCCCGCGGTCGACGATGTCGTGGCCGTCGCCCTGCGGCCCGCGACCGCGCCGCCGGCCGGCACCGAGCAGCTCGACGGGCTGCGCTTCCCGCGGCCGGCGAGCTGGCGGGCCGCCGGCGTCCGTAGCGACACGGTCGACGGCCGCACCACGCGCACCGTGTTCTACGAGCGCGACGGCAGGCGCGTCGCCTACACGATCGTGGCCGGCCCGCCGCTGGGCGCCGACCTCGAGCACCTGCACGCGCGCGACGGGCGCGCCGTGTTCCGCTGGGTGCGCGACGGCCACACGTGCGTGATCTCCGGCTCGGTCGACTCCGCGCTGCTCACCGACGTGAGCCGCTGGCGCTAGGTGAACACCGGCCCGGAGGGCCGGGTTCACGTGCGGGTGTTCGCCCGGGGGGCGAAACCCGCTAGGCGACGCGCAGGCGCCGGCGCGGGACGCCGCCGCGGAGCTCGCGCACGACGGCCTGGATCAGCGCCTCGGACTCGTCGCGGCGGCCGTCGGTGACCGCACCGACGATCCCGCGCTTGCGCTCGATCAGCTCGATCATCGTCTCGTCGATCGTCTCCGCCGCGAGCAGGTACCAGGCCGTGACGGCGTCGTGCTGGCCGATGCGGTGGCAGCGATCCTCGGCCTGGTCGTGCATCGCGGGCGTCCACTCGAGGTCGAGGAACGCGACGTTCGACGCGCGCGTGAGCGTGATGCCCTGGCCGCCGATCCGCGTCGAGGCGATCATCAGCTGCGAGCCGTTCGGCTCCTGGAACGCGAGCACCGCCGCTTCGCGCTGCTCCACGGTGTCCGAGCCGACGAGGTGCAGCGCTTCCGGGAATCGCTGCAACGCGAGCTCCTGCACCTCGCGGCTGCCGCAGAACACGACGAGCGGCTCGTCGGAGGCCAGGAAGTCGTCGATCCAAGCGAGCGCCGCGCCCGCCTTGCCGCGCGCGGCAAGCCGTTTCAAGACATTGAGCTGGGCCAGTCGCTCGGCGCGCAGCGCGGCCGCGACACGCGCCTCGAGCTCGCCGAGGTCGAGCGGCTGCTCGCGCAGCCAGGCCACGACGTCCTTCTCCGCCTGGCGGTACTCGCGCTCGTTCTCGAGCGCCACCGGCACGACGACGTGCTCCTTGGCGGGGAGCTGCGGCAGCACGTCGGCCTTGAGGCGGCGGACGAAGCAGCTCCGCCGCAGGTGCCAGTGGATCCGCTCCTCGGCGCCGACGCCCTGGAAGCGGCGGGCGAAGCGGGCGCCGCTGCCGAAGTCCTCGAGCCGGCCGATCACGCGCAGCTGGGCAATCAGCTCCTCGGCGTGGTTCATCACCGGCGTGCCGGTCAGCGCCATCCGCAGCGCGTCTCCCTCCAGCGCCTCGGCGAGCCGGCGCACGGCCTGCGTCCGCTTGGCGCGCGGGTTCTTGATGTAGTGCGATTCGTCGAGTACGAGCGCGCGCGGCCGGCGCAGCGCCAGCCGGACGCGGTGGGCGTGGACGATCTCGTAGTTGATGACGGTGATGTCGGCCGGCTCGGCGACCGAGCCCGTGCCGGACACCACGGTCACCGAGCGGTGCGGGAGCCAGTGCTCGATCTCCCGCCGCCAGTTGAGCTTCAGCGAAGCCGGGCAGACGACGACGGCCGGGTACGCGTCGTCGGACTCGAGCGTCGCGAGCGCCTGCACGGTCTTGCCGAGACCCTGCTCGTCGGCCAGGAACAGGCGGCGCGCCTGGAGCGCGTAGGCGACGCCGGCGCGCTGGAACGGGCGCAGCTCGCCGCCGAGCCGGTCCTCGATGTCGAGGTGCGCCGCGTCGTGGGCACGCGAGCGGCGGACGCCTTCGATCGCCTCGTCGTGCTCGCGCCGCAGCCGGTCCATGACCTCGCGGGCGTTGGGCGCGAGCTCGACGCCGTACGTGCGCAGGTAGTGCTCGAGCGGCTCCAGCAGGTACGGGTCGACGGGCAGCGAGCGGCCGTGGGCCTCGCACGCGGGCAGCGCGAGGAAGGCGGGGATCGTCTCCGGGTCCCAGTTCACGTCGAGCGTGAAGCGCGGCTCGCCGACGCTCTCGACCAGCGCCAGCGTGGCCGGCGCCGGCTCCTGGCCGACCTGCAACCGCGTCGCGCAGCGCAGGGCGCGCTGATCGAGCCGGGCGCCGGACATCTCCAGCAGCTCGTCGGCGACCTCGCGGCTGAACGGCAGCCAGTCGCGCCCGTTGCCGTCGACCGCCAGCGCGGCCAGCGACTCCGGCAGCTTGCCGGAGATCTTGTCGAGCGCGAAATGCCCGGCGCCGTGCACCTTGCCCGCGGTCACGCGCCCGACCCAGCCGCGCACCGCGCGGGTCAGCCACGCCTCGACCTCGGGCGACACCGACAGCGACGCATGCTTCTCGAGCACGCCCTTCACATACGGCGCCGTGGCGTCGGCGCGCGGCGCCCACCACTCCTTGGCCTCCCAATCGAACCGGCGGCCCGGGATCGAGCGCACGGAGTCGACGATGTCGGCCCGGTACGGGAACGCGAACACCACGGACTCCTGGCCGTGCTGGTTGAGCCGCAGCTCGACATTGTGGACCGGGTCGGCAGCACGCATGCGAACCCTCCACGGTAGCCGCCTGAGCGGAATGAATCCCGGTGCCATGGTTACGGGACCGGCGACTGCGAGGGCCGTTTGACGCTCCTCACCAAGAGGAGCCACAAGCTGCTCGGGATCCGGACGCCGCTCGTGCTCGCGAGCAAGCGCTACGACGTCGCCGCGGGCCAGACGAAGACCCTTATGGTCCAGCTGCCAAGGACGTCAAGCGGCTCGGCAAGCACCACAAGCTGGCGGGGCGATCGGCCAGACGGCCGACCGCACCGAGGCGCTGACGCTGAAGTTCAAGAAGTAGCTGCGGCCTCGGCCGCGCGCGCAGCGTGGCCGGACATCAGCTCGCGCTGCACGGAACGGGGCTCGCCGTCGATCTGATGGCGGGCCCACGTGCCGTCTTCCTGCAGGTCCCACGCGTTCGTGTTGTCGGAGAAGCAGCGATCGAGCGTGTCGACGAGATCCGCTCGCAGCGTCTCGTCAAGCAGCGGCGTGAGCAGCTCGACGCGGGTGTCGAGGTTGCGCGGCATCAGGTCGGCGGACCCGATGTAGGCCGTGTACTCGCCGTTGCGCTCGAACGCGTAGATCCGGGAGTGCTCGAGGAAGCGGCCGACGATCGAGACCACGCGGATGTTCTCCGAGACGCCGGGCACTCCCGGCCGCAGGCAGCAGATGCCGCGCGTGTTGATGTCGACCTGCACGCCGGCCTGTGACGCGCGGTACAGCGCCTGGACGCACGCCCGGTCGACGAGCGAGTTCATCTTCAGGCGGATGCGCGCCGGAGACGATTCGCTGTGGGCGGCGATCGTCCGCTCGATCTCCTCGAGGATGCCGGCCCGCATGTGCGCAGGCGCCACCAGCACGCGGCGATAGCCGCGGGGCCGGGCGAAGCCGGTGAGGAAGTTGAACATGTCGGCGACGTCGGCGCCGATCTTCTCGTCGCACGTCAGCAGGCCGAAGTCGGTGTAGAGGCGCGCCGTCTTCGGGTGGTAGTTGCCGGTACCGACGTGGACGTAGTGGCGCACGCCGTCACCCTCGCGGCGGATCACCAGCAGGCACTTGGCGTGCGTCTTGAGCGAGGGCAGGCCGTACACGACGTGCACGCCCGCCTCCTCGAGCGATCGCGCCCACTGCACGTTCGCGCGCTCGTCGAAGCGGGCCTTGATCTCCACCAGGCAGACCGCCTGCTTGCCGCGCTCGGCGGCGCGGATCAGCGCCGGGACGAGCGGCGAGTCGTCGCTCGTCCGGTACACCGTCTGCTTGATCGCGAGCACGTCCGGGTCGGCGACCGCCTGCTCGACGAAGCGTTCGACGGAGCTCGCGAACGAGTCGTACGGGTGGTGGACCAGGATGTCGCCGCGGCGCATCGCGGCGAGCACGTCAGCCTGGTCGTTGTCGTCGCCCTGCAGGCGCGGCTGGGTGACCGGCGTCCACGGCGGGTCGCGCAGCTCCGAGCAGCCGGGAACGCTGACGATGTCCCACAGGTCCTGCAGGTCGATCAGGCCGGGGACGTCGAACACGTCCTCGGGAGTGACGTCGAGCGAGCCGGTGATCTGCTCGCGGATCGCGGCGCTCATGTTGGCCCCGACCTCGACGCGCACGACGTCGCCGAAGCGGCGGCGGCGGAGCTCGTCCTCGACCGCCTGGAGTAGGTCGTCGGCCTCGTCGGAGACCGTGAAGTCGGCGTCGCGGGTCACGCGGAAGACGTCGTAGTCGATGATCTCCATGCCCGGGAACAGCGAGTCAAGGTGCTTGGCGATCAGGTCCTCGAGCGGGACGAACGTGTAGCCGTCGCCGGTCGGGACGAAGCGCGGCAGCATCTCCTTCGGCACCTTCACGCGCGCGAACGTCTCCACGCCGGTGACCGGGTCGCGCACGAGCACGCCGAGCGACAGCGACAGGTTGGAGATGTAGGGGAACGGCCGGCCCAGCCCGACGGCGAGCGGCGTCAGCACGGGGAAGATCTGGCGCCGGAAGCGCTCGTCGAGCGCGCGGCGCTCAGCCTCGTCGACGTCGTCGACGCCGACGATCCGGATGCCCTGCTCCGACAGCGCGGGCCGCAGCGACAGCTCGAGGCAGCGGCTCTGGCGATCGATGTGCTCGCGGACGACGCGGCGGCACTCGTCGAGCGTGGCCCGCGGCGTGCGGCCGTCCTGCAGCGGCTTCTCGATCCCGGCCTCGATCTGGTCGTGCAGGCCGGCGACCCGCACCATGAAGAACTCGTCGAGGTTCGAGGAGACGATCGCGCAGAACTTCACGCGCTCGAGCAGCGGGATGCTCTCGTCCTCGGCGAGCTGGAGGACGCGCTCGTTGAACTGCAGCCACGAGAGCTCGCGATTGAAGTAGAGCGAATTCGACGAGAGGTCGGGTGCCTCGTCGGTGGTCTGCGGGGTGCTGGGCTCGGTGCCGGTGTCGGTCACATGGAGGATTGTGCCCGTTCCGCGACCCTGGCGTGAAGTCGTCCGCAAAGGCTTTACGTTTGCCTGCGCGCCATGTCGATCACGACCCCCTCGCGCAGGCCACCGTTGCCGATCTGCAACGGTCGCCTCAACCGCTGGGCGGCGGCATCGAGGATCAGGATGCCCGCCGGGAGCAGCCGGACGCGCTCAGCGTCGAGCGAGTAACGCGTCGCGACGTCGCCGCAGGGGCCGCCGCAGAGGATCCCGAGCGCGCGCTTGAGCGAACGCGGGTCGAGCGCCTCGCCGACCACGGTGCGCAGCGAAGCGGCGCTGCCGCCCACGGCCACTGCGCGGTCGGCGGCCGGGAACGCCCGCGTGGCGAGCACGTCCATCGCGTGGTCGCGGGCGGCCCGGAGCTCCGGCAGTGTCGGCGGATCGGTCTGCAGGTAGCGTGCCGCCAGCGCGCCGGAGCCGACCAGGAACGACGAGCTCCAGTCGACGCCGCCGGCGACGGTGCCGATCGCGATCTCGGTCGAGCCGCCGCCGACGTCGACCACCGCGACCGTGCCCGGGAGATCGTCGGCGAGCGTGAGCGTGGCGCCGAGGAAGGCCATCCGCGCCTCCTGGTCCTCGTCGAGGATCTCGACCGCGACCGGCATGCCGTTCACGAACTCGTCCCGGTTGACGGCGGCCCGGATCGCCGCAGTCGCGACGACGCGAACTCCCTGCGCACCGCTTGCACGCGCGAAGGCGACCTGCCCGGCGACGACGCCGGCGACCTCCGCGATCTTCTCGGCCGCGATCTCCGGCGTCATGCCCAGGCGCGTGAAGGCGCGCTGCTGCCGCACCTCGGTGAGGCGCCCGCCCTTCACGTCGGCGACGAGCACGCGCGTCGTGTTCGTGCCGATGTCGACACAGGCGCAAACCATCGCCCAACGGTAGTGCCGGCGTCGCCATCCAGGCGACGCTCTGACCAGGCCGGAGCCGTCCGGGCTCCGGAGACAGTGCCATTCTTAGGGCGTGTCCACTGCGACTGCCATCGAGGTCGAGGGCCTGCGCAAGGCCTACGACGGCCACGACGCCGTGCGGGGCATCGACTTCAGCGTGCGGCGCGGTGAGGTGTTCGGGCTGTTGGGGCCGAACGGCGCCGGCAAGACGACCACCGTCGAGATCCTCGAGGGCTACCGGACCCGCTCCGCCGGCACGGTGTCGGTGCTCGGACACGACCCCGGCGAGCGCCCGGCGGCGCTGCGTGAGCGGATCGGGATCGTGCTGCAGAGCTGCGGCACCTACCCGCATCTGACCGTGCAGGAGACGGTCGCGCACTGGGCTTCGCTCTATCCGGCGCCGCGTGACGTCGGCGAGGTGATCGCGCTCGCCGGGCTCGACGAGGCGGCCGACAAGCGCGCGCGGACGCTGTCCGGCGGCCAGCAGCGGCGGCTCGACCTCGCGCTGGCGCTCGTCGGCGACCCCGAGCTCGTGTTCCTCGACGAGCCGACCACCGGCTTCGATCCCGCGGCGCGGCGCGCGGCCTGGGACACGGTGCGCTCGCTGCGCGACCTCGGCAAGACCGTGCTGCTCACGACGCACTACCTCGACGAGGCGCAGGCGCTGGCCGACCGCGTCGCGATCATCAAGGACGGCGCGATCCTCGCCGAGGGCCCGCCCGGCGAGCTCGTGTCCGGCGCGGGCGGGCGGGGACGGTATCTGGTGACCTATCGCGGCGGCTCGCACGAGACCGACGATCCGACCGCGCTGCTGCACGAGCTCACCGCCGCGGCGCTGGCGCGCGGCGAGCGGCTCGAGGAGCTCAGCGTCACGCGGCCGTCGCTCGAGGACGTCTATCTGGAGCTCACCGAATGAGCGACCACGCGCTCGAGGCCGTCCGGCCGTCGTCCGAGGCGCCGCGCCGTTCGTGGGCCGGCACCGCCTGGCGCCAGTTCCGGCTCGAGCGGCGGATGTTCTGGCGCAACCCGACAGCCGCCTTCTTCGGCTTCCTGCTGCCGCTCCTGCTGCTCGGCATGTTCGGCGCCCTGTTCTCCAACCAGAAGGACCTCAACGTCATCGTTCCCGGCATCGCGGGGATGAGCGTGATGGCCGCGACGTTCGTGTCGCTGACCTACTACATGGTCTTCCTGCGCGAGCGCGGGATCCTCAAGCGGCTGCGCGGGACGCCGCTGTCGTCGTCGGCCTACCTGGCGGGGATCGCCGCCAACGCGATCGCCAACACCGTGCTCCAGGTCGGCGTCGTGATCATCGCCGGGAAGCTGTTCTTCGGGATCCCATGGCCGGGCAACTGGCTCGCGCTGATCGTGTTCCTGGCGCTCGGCGTCGTGTGCTTCTCGTCGCTGGGCGTCGCGCTCTCGCACGCGATCCCCAACTCCGAGTCCGCGCCCGCGTACGTGAACGCCGTCTTCCTCCCGATGATCCTGCTCGCCGGCGTCTTCTACGACGACGAGGACGCGCCGGCGTTCCTGCGCGACATCGCCGAGGTGATGCCGCTCAAGCACCTGATCGACGGGATGTCGGGCGCGATGGTCTACGGCGAGGGGCTCGGCGACCACGTCGTGGCGCTGGTCGCCCTGGGGCTGTGGGCGGCGGTCGGGATCCTGCTCGCGGTCCGGGGGTTCTCGTGGGAGGCCCGGCGGAACTGATCGACGTCCGGCCGCTGGAGCCGTTCGACCGGGCGCTCGTGATCGAGCGGTGGGGCGAGGAGGTCGCGCGGCGCGGGGAGTCGATCCCGATCGGCGGCCTGCCCGGCTTCGTCGCCTGGATCGGCTCCGAGCGCGCGGGGATCGTGACCTACGCGGTGCGTGGCGACGCCTGCGAGGTCGTGACACTGCACAGCTACCGACCGCGGCGCGGGGCGGGCAGCGCACTGATGGACGCCACCCGTGCTGCCGCGATGGCCGCCGGGTGCCGGCGGCTGTGGCTGATCACGACCAACGACAACGTCGGCGCGCTCGGCTTCTACCAGCGCTGGGGCCTTGACCTGTGCGCGTTCCGCCGCGGTGCGGTCGACGAGTCGCGCCGCACGCTCAAGCCGTCGATACCCGCGCGCGACCAGCACGGTGTGCCGATCGCGCACGAGCTCGAGCTGGAACTGCTATTGACGCCCGACGTCTAGGACCCACATCGCGCCGGCGCCGCACGGGGCGCGGTTGGTCACGCCGACCCCGGCCTGCCGGTAGGTGCTCGAGAGCATGATCGAGCGGTGCGGCGGGCTGTGCATCCAGCTCCGGACGGTGACCCGCGGCGTCGCGGCCGGCCCGCACTCGTAGGCGATGTTCTCCCCCCACGCGTGCCCGGACCAGCCTGCGCGGTCGAGGCGCGCCGTGAGGTCAGGCCCGCCGGGGCGCTGATGGTCGAAGTAGTTGTGGTTGCGCATGTCGCGCGCGTGACGCCCGGCCGCCTTCGCGAGGCGCTTGTTCACCCTCAGAGCGCCGACGCCGTGCGCGGCGCGCTGCTTGTTGACGAGGCACAGCACGGCTGCGCGCAGCTTGCCCGCCGACGCGCTGGCCGCGTTGGCGCCGGCGCCGTGGCAGCCGGATGCTTGCGCTGAAGATGCGGCGCTGAGAGCGAGCGCGCCGACCGAGAACAACGCGGCTACTGAGAGCCGGCCGCGTATGCGTGGCATCAGGACCTCCCCTGCGGATCGTGACCCTTCTGTCCGCCGCTGCCCTCTGTTCCCTTCCTGACTTTGTTTACACGCCCAACATTCGCGACTTAGTTTCCGGTGCGTTGGCCGACGGCGAACGCGGCAGGCGGATTTCCTTCGATTTGCACGGGAATTGAGGCGAGGGGAGATTGCTCCCAGTGCGGCCGAGTCATGCCGAAGACGACGACGTCATGGAGCGTCTCGCCGTGGCGATGCCACGACCGGAGCACCCCTTCGCGGCGGAACCCGACCCGCTCGAGCGCGATCTGGGAGCGGCCGTTGCGGGTGTTCGCCCAGGCCGTCAGGCGGTCGAGCCCGAGCTCGGCGAAGGCGAGCTTCGCGATCAGCGCTTTCGACTCGGGGTTGGCGCCAGTCCCCCAGTAGTCGCGGCCGAACCACGAGCCGACGGTGGCGTGGCGGTTGCGGGTCGAGAGCTCCGACAGGCCGGTGACGCCGATCGGCCCGTGCTCGCGGTGGATGACGAGGAAGTCGAGCAGCTCGCCGTTCTCACGCTTGGCCTCGAGGCCGGCGATGTACGCCTGCGGCTGGTCGATGCTCGTGTACGGGCCCCACGAGAACCACTCTGTGACGGCTGGGTCGGAGGCGAGCTCGAGCAGCCGCCGCGCGTCCTCGGGCGTCGCGTACCGCAGCGCGAGCTCCGGGCCGGTGACCAGCACGCGGCCGATGGTATACACGCGTCGGATGCTGGCTCTGCTCTACGACGTCCATGGCAATCTCCCGGCGCTCGAGGCCGTGCTCGACGATGCGGCCGAGGCCGGCGCGACGCGCTATGTGCTCGGCGGCGACTACGCGCTGTTCGGCGCCTGGCCGGCCGAGACGGTGGCGCGCCTGCGCCAAGTCGAGAACGCGCGCTGGATCCGCGGCAACGGGGAGCGCTGGAGCGCCGGGCTGGACCAGCCGCCGCCCGACAACCCGGTGGTGAGCGGCGCGATCGCCGCCGCCCGCCGCGCGCTCGGGGACGAGCTGGTCACGTCCATGGGCGAGCTCGTCGCGCTGTCGGAGGACCGCGACGCCCTCATCTGCCACGGCTCACCGCCGTCAGACGTCAGGTCGTTCCTCCCGGAGGCCGCCGACGACGAGGCGGAGCTGCTGGACGGCGTCCACCACACGCGGGTGATCTTCGGCCACACCCACCTGCCGTTTCAGCGCGTCTCCGCGGTCGGACGCATCGAGCTGGTCAACCCCGGCTCGGTCGGGATGCCCTTCGACGGCGACACCCGCGCCGCGTACGCGCTCATCCACCCGGACCACACCGTCGAGCACCGGCGCGTGGAGTACGACATGCCTGCCACGGTCGAGCGGCTCCGCTCGCTGGGCGAGCCCTGGGCCGAGACCGCCGCCCGGCGCGTCGAGCAGGCGCGGGTCGACGTCTGATCAGCGGGCGAGGTAGCCGCCGTCGACGGCAAGCTCGGCGCCGGTGATGTACACGGCGTCGTCAGAGGCGAGGAAGGCGACGGCCGACGAGATCTCCTCAGGCTCGGCGCGTCGCCGGAGCGGCGTGACGTCGACGGAGGCGTCGCCCTCCTCCTCGCTCATGGGCGACCGGACCGGTCCCGGGCAAATCGCGTTCACCCGGACGCGGTGCTGCGCGTGTTCGAGGGCGGCGACCTTGGTCATGGCGATCACGGCGCCCTTGCTGGCGGTGTAGGCGATGTACCCGGGAGCGCCGACGGGGCCGTAGATCGAGGCGATGTTGATGATCGAGCCTCCGCCGTTGCGGCACATCGCGGGAAGCGCCGCGCGCATGCCGTAGAAGACGCCGGTCGAGTTGACCGCCATCGTGGTGTGCCAGCCGTCGTCGGACTCGTCGACGACCGCCGCCACGCGCACGACGCCGGCGTTGTTGACGAGGACGTCGAGGTGGCCGAAGCGTTCCTCCGCCAGCTGAACCGCGGCCTTCCAGTGCTGGGGGTCGGTGACGTCGAGATGCAGGTAGTGGACGTCGTGGCCGGCGGCTCTCAGGTCGCGGGCGTGGCGGTCGCCGAGGTCGTCGAGGACATCGGCGAGCAGCACGGACGCGCCCTCCTCGGCGAGCCGGCGGCCGTGCGCGGCGCCCTGTCCGCGCGCACCGCCGCTGATGAGAGCGGCCTTGCCGCCGAGTCGCGCGCTCATCCGTGGATCGCCAGGTAGTCGCGGCTGGGTTGCGCCGTTTCGACGTGCGCCGCCGTGCGCCGGAGGATCCGGTCGATGCGCCGGTGGGTCCCGGACATGTCGCGCTGCCATTCATGGCGGGGGATGTCGATCCGCGCTTCCGGCCGCGACGCACGGGCGTAGGTGGCCGCGAGCGCGATCGGGCTGCGCTCCTGCGCGGTGAGGAACTTGGCGATCAGCCGCGCCTGCGCGGAGTACACCGGCAGCTGCGGCCCTTGCGGCGCGGCGAGGCCGACGAAGTAGAGACGTTCCAGGCCGAGCGGCAGCGTCATGCCCGCGACGCGCAGCGGCACGCCGTCGGCGGTCTCGAGCAGGTCCTGATCCAGGAACGGCAGGCTCGCCTTGAAGCCGGTGGCGTACACGATCGTGTCGATCGTGCGGCTCGTGCCGTCGGTGAAGTGCACGTCGCCGGAGTCGAACCGGTCCATGCCGGGCGTGACATGGACGCGGCCGTGGTGGATGAAATGCAGCAGCTGGCCGTTGACGACCGGGCGGTTGCGGTGCAGGTTGCGGGTGGCGGGCGCAGGCAGTCCGTAGCGCTCGGGCCGGCCGAGCGCGGCGTCGATCAGGCTCCGGGTCACGCGTTCCTGCAGGCGCACGGGCAGCCGCGCAAGCAGCGGCAGCTCCGAACGGGGGCGGCCGAACAGCGTCTTGGGTTGGAAGACGAGCCCGTTCCGCACCGAGACATACGCCTCGCGGCCGGCCTGCGCAGCGTCCACCGCGAGGTCACAGCCGGAGTTCCCGGCGCCGACGCCGAGAATCCGCTCTCCGTGCAGGTCCTCGACACTGCGGTACCGGCCCGAGTGGACGACGTGGCCGTCGAACCGTCCCGGATAGTCGGGCACGAACGGGTCCGTCAGGTGCCCGTTGGCGATGATCACGCCGTCGTACGTGCGGCATTCGCCGTCCGAGGTGGTGACCTCCCATCCCGCCATCCCGCGCTCGTCCAGCGGGCGCGCTGACGTGACCTCGGTGTTGAAGCGGATGGAGGACCCCAGCCCGTGGTCCGCGGCGAAGGCGAGGATGTAGTCGCGCATCTGGTCGCGGCTCGGGAACAGCGGATACTCCGCCGGCATCGGGAAGCCCTCGAAGCCGGACGAGCCGCGCGGCGTGATGAGGTGCAGGCAGTCGTAGTCGGTGTGCCAGTGCCCGCCGACGCGATCGCTGCGCTCGAAGCAGTCGACGGTAAATCCTTCGTCACGGAGCACCTGCAGCGCTCCCAGCCCTGCGGCTCCAGCGCCGATCAGACAGTAGGTTCCTCGCCTCATACGCGCCAGTATCGAGCGCGCGTAGCGCGGGAGCGGGAGCCGATTGACTACGCTTGCCGTAGGAATCTCCTACGCCATGACGCTGCAACAGCTCACGTACTTCCTCGCTGCGGCCGAGCACGGCTCGTTCACGGCGGCCGCGGACGCGCTGCGGCTCGCCCGCCCCAGCGTCTCCGAGCAGATCGCCCATCTCGAAGCCGAGCTGGGCGTCGCACTGTTCGTGCGCGCCGGCCGCCGCCTTCAGCTCACCGATGCCGGGCGGCTGCTCCGGCCCGAGGCCGAGCGCACGCTCGCGGCCGCGGGCGACGCTGCCGACGCGGTCCGGCGCGCACGCACGCTCACCGGAGGGACCGCCTCACTCGGGACGTTCAGCACCGCCCACCACCTCCTGCTTCCGGGACTCGTGGAGGACTTCGCGCGTCGCTACCCGGAGGTCGCCGTGCGCCTGGTCGGCGAGAACTCCGTGCAGCTCGCCGACGCCATCCGGGCCGGGCGCCTCGAGGCCGGGCTGATCGCGCTCCCGATCGACGACGACGGGCTCGAGGTGAGCGCCCCGGTCGCCCAGTTGGAGGTGGTCTACGCCAGCGCCGATCCCCATCGGCTCGCAACCGCCATGACCATCGATCGGCTCGCGGACGCGGTGCTCGTGCTGCCTGAGGCTCGCTGGGGCGACGAGGATCCGACGCGCCGCCAGCTCGCCGAGCGCGCCCAGCGCGCGGGCGTCACCATCGGGCCGCGCATCGAGGTCCAGCACGCGAACGCCGCCCTCGAACTCGCCGCCCGCGGCGTCGGCGACACGATCGTCACCCACGCGCTGCTCGACGCCCTCGGGTTCGGCGACCGTCTCGCTTCCGTGTCGCTCGACCCCCCGCTCCACGAGGTCTTCGCCTTCATCCGGCGGCGCAACTCGCGTCCCTCACCCGCTACCCAGGCGCTGATGACGCAGGCCGAGGCGCACCTCGCGAGCCTCGGCGCGCGATCATCGGTGGTGCCGTGACGGCAGAGATCGCGTTCATCAAGGGCGAGACGACGCGGTATCGCTCGCTGCTGTACCGGCCCGACGGTGTCGTGGTCGAGTTCGACGGCGGCTCGTACAACAAGGTGCCGGACCGTGTCCCGCACGACATCGCGCACCTGATCGTCGAGGACGAGCTGCGGCTGACCCGCGGCGTGTGGGGCGTGCTCGTCGGCGGCGGGCTGTTTCCCCAGGCGCATGCGGTCCAGGGGCGCCGGCCGCCGCACGCGTCCGAGCGGGCCCGCACCGTGACGCGGGCAGCCGGCGATCGGCTCACGCAGGCGGAACTCCTCACGGGCGCGGTCTGCCACGTCGTCCGCGAGGGCCTGCATCCGCGCGGCGACGCCATGCAGCGCGCAGTCGGCGACCGCTGGTGGACCGACGCGCTCACGCCCGAGGCGCTCGAGCGCTGCCGCGTGCGGCTGCGCGCGGCGGCGAGGGCGTGGGCCGCGCTCCCCGCCGGCGGAACGTTCACGGGCCGCTGGGACCATGCCATCGACCCGGCGCTGGCAGTAGGTTCCAAGGGTGCCAACACTCGAGGATCTCGAAGCCGTCGCACGGCACGGAGCGGCCCCGCGGCCGCTCGATGAAGACGATCGTGCACGGATCGCCGCCGGGCGTGCCGTGGTGGAACGGGCGCTGGAGGAAGGGACGGCGGTGTACGGCGTCACGACCGGGTTCGGGCAGCTGGAGAGCGTGCGGATCGCACCGGCGGACGCGGCGCAGCTGCAGGTCAACCTGCTGCGATCGCATGCGGTCGGCTCCGGGCCTCCACTGCCTGAGGAGATCGTGCGCGGGATGCTGCTGCTGCTCGCGTCGTCGCTGCGGCGCGGCCATTCGGGCGTGCGGGTCGAGCTTGTCGAGCTCGCGCTGCAGCTGCTCGAGCGGGGCGTCACGCCGGTCGTGCCGAGCAAGGGATCGGTCGGCTCGTCCGGGGACCTGGCGCCGCTCGCCCACCTCGCGCTGGTTCTGATCGGCGAGGGCCAGGCGACCCTCGGCGGCGAGACGCTCCCCGGCGGCGCAGCGCTCGCCCGCGCCGGGCTCACGCCCGTCCAGCTCACCGCCAAGGAAGGCCTCGCGCTGATCAACGGCACGCACCTGATGGCCGCGGCCGGGGCGCTGGCGGTGCGTGACGCGCGCCGGCTGCTCGAGGCCGCTGTCGTCGCCGTCGCCCTCAGCCTCGAGGCGTTCAAGGGCTCGACCGTGCCGTTCGACGCGCGCCTGCACGGCCTGCGCGGCCAGCCCGGCCCGGCCACGATCGCCTACAAGCTCACCGCGCTGCTCGCCGGCAGCCCGGTCGTCGCCAGCCACGCCGACTGCGGCCGCGTGCAGGACCCGTATACCCTGCGCTGCGCCCCTCAGGTGCTCGGCGCGGTGGCCGACGCGCTCGCCTATATCGAGGGTGCGATCGAGCGCGAGCTGCTGGCGGTCACCGACAACCCGCTGGTGTTCCCCGAGGACGACGACATCCTCAGCGGCGGCGACTTCCAATGGAAATCCGGACGCGGTGGCGCGATTTTGTCGGGTGGGAATTTCCACGGCCAGCCACTGTCGCTGCCGCTCGACCACCTCGCACTCGCGGCCTGCGAGCTGGCGTCGTTCTCGGAGCGGCGGACGTACGCGCTGCTCTCCCCCAGCTACGCCGGGCTGCCCCCGTTCCTGACGCCCAAGCCGGGCCTCAGCTCGGGGCTGATGATCGCCCAGTACGCCGCGGCGGCGCTCGTGAACGAGTCGCAGGTGCTCGCCCATCCGGCGGGTGCGGGCTCGATCCCCACCAGCGCCGGCCAGGAGGACTTCAACTCGATGGGCGCGTTCGCCGCGCTGAAGGCGCGCACGGCGCTGGAGAACGCCGCGCAGGTGATCGCCACCGAGCTCGTGTGCGCGGTCCAGGGGCTGGAGTTCCATCGGCCGCTGACCAGCACGCCGGCGCTCGAGGAAGCCGCCGCGCGTGTGCGCACGCGGGTGGCTCGTGTGGAGGAGGACCGCTCGCTGGCGGCGGAGCTCGCCGGCCTCGCGGACGCGCTTCGAACCGGGGAGGTGGTGCTGACGTGAGGTGCAAGGGCTGGCGGCAGGAAGCCGCGCTGCTGATGCTCGAGAACAACCTGCATCCCGACGTCGCCGAGCGGCCGGAGGACCTGGTCGTCTACGGCGGGATCGGCAAGGCGGCGCGCAACCCGGAGGCGCTCGCCGCGATCAAGCGCGAGCTCACGATGCTGGAGGACCACGAGACGCTGCTCGTGCAGTCCGGGAAGCCGGTCGGCGTGTTCGAGACCCACAGCGAGGCGCCGCGCGTCCTGATCGCCAACTCCAACCTCGTGCCGCAGTGGGCGACGTGGGACAAGTTCCGCGAGCTCGACGCCGCCGGGCTGATGATGTACGGGCAGATGACCGCAGGGTCCTGGATCTACATCGGGACCCAGGGGATCCTGCAGGGCACCTACGAGACGTTCGCCGCGATCGCCCGCAAGCGCTTCGGCGGCACTTTGAGAGGCCGGCTCGTCGTGACCGCCGGGCTCGGCGGCATGGGCGGCGCCCAGCCGCTGGCGGTGACGATGAACGAGGGCTGCGCGCTGTGCGTGGAGGTCGACCTCCACCGCATCGAGCGCCGGATCGAGACGGCCTATCTGGACGAGCGCGCGGGCTCGCTCGACGATGCGCTGGAGCGGCTGGAAGAGGCGCAGGCCGAAGGGCGCGCACTGTCGATCGGCCTGCTCGGCAACGCCGCCGAGGTGCTGCCGGAGCTGGTCCAGCGCGGCGCGGCGATCGACGTCGTGACCGACCAGACGAGCGCGCACGACCCGCTCAACGGCTATGTCCCCGCCGGGCTCACGGTCGAGCAGGCGGAGGCGCTGCGAAACAGCGATCCGGGTGAGTACATCCGCCGCGTCGGAGAGTCCGCGCTCGCCCACGTCGCCGCGATGCGCGACCTGCAGGCCGCCGGCGCCGAGGCGTTCGACTACGGCAACGCGCTCCGCGGCCTCGCCGAGGAGCACGGCGACGACGACGCGTTCGCCTACCCCGGCTTCGTCCCCGCCTACATCCGGCCGCTGTTCTGCGAGGGCAAGGGGCCGTTCCGCTGGGTCGCGCTGTCAGGCGACCCAGAGGACATCGCGGTGACCGACGACGCGATCCTCGAGCTCTTCGGCGAGCAGGACCACATCCGCCGCTGGATCGAGCTCGCCCGCGAGCGCGTGCAGTTCCAGGGCCTGCCGGCGCGGATCTGCTGGCTCGGCTACGGCGAGCGCCACCTCGCCGGCGTCCGCTTCAACGAGCTGGTGGCGTCGGGTGCCGTCAAGGGGCCGATCGTGATCGGTCGCGACCACCTCGACGCCGGGTCGGTCGCCTCGCCGGAGCGCGAGACCGAGGCGATGCGCGACGGCACCGACGCGGTCGCCGACTGGCCGATCCTCAACGCGCTCGTCAACACCGCCACCGGCGCGAGCTGGGTGTCGTTCCACCACGGCGGCGGGGTCGGCATGGGCAAGTCGCTGCACGCCGGGCAGGTGTGCGTCGCCGACGGCACGCCGGAGGCGGGCGAGCGGATCCGCCGCACGCTGCTCGCCGACCCCGGCATGGGCGTGATCCGCCACGCCGACGCCGGCTACCCGGAAGCGCTCGACGCCGCCGACCGGCTCGGGGTCAGGGTCCCAATGCGATGAGAATTTCGGTGCGCGGCGCCGCGCAGGTGCTGCTCCCGCCCGAGGACGGACTGCCGTACGTTCGCCATGCCGCGGAGATGCGGCTCGAACCCGGCTCGGTGACCGTCGAGCACGGCCGGATCGTCGCGCTCGACGACGACCCGAGCGCCGACCTCGTGATCGACGCCGCCGGCGGCGCCATCGTCCCGGGCTTCGTCGACTGCCACACGCATCTGCCGTTCGCCGGCTGGCGCGCCAAGGAGTACGAGGAGAAAGTCACCGGCGTCCCGTACGAGGAGATCAGCCGCCGCGGGGGCGGCATCGCGAGCTCCGCCCGGGCGCTGGCCGAGGCGAGCGACGACGAGGTGCTGGCGCAGGCCCGCGGCGTGCGCGCGGAGATGCTCGCCCACGGCACGACCACGTTCGAGGCCAAGACCGGCTACGGGCTCTCTCGCGAGGGCGAGCTGCGCGCGGTGCGGCTGGCGCGCGCGCTCGGCGCCGACCGGGTCACCGGGCTGTTCGCCCACTCGGTGCCGGCCGGCTCCACGCCCGGTGAGTGGATGGACGAGGTCAACTCGCTGGCTGCCGAGGCGGACATCGATGCGCTCGACATCTACGTCGAGTCGGTCGCCTTCCGCAACGCGGACCTCGCGCGGCTGGGCGAGATCGCGCGCCGCGAGGGCGTGCCGCTGCGCGCGCACGTCGAGCAGTTCAACGCCAACCGCTCGGTGCCGGTCGCACTGGACGCCGGCGCGCGGTCGGTCGACCACCTCGCCTGCCTGCACCCCGACGACCTTGCGCCTCTGGCGGCCGCGGAGTGCGCGGCGGTGCTCCTGCCGGGCGCCGAGTTCCTCGGCGCCGAGGAGACCGCTCCGGGCCGCGCGCTGGCCGACGCGGGCGCGATCTGCGTGCTCGCCACCGACTGCAACCCCGGCACGTCGCCGGTCGCCTCGCTGCCGGTCGTTATCGGACTGGCGGTGCGCCGCTACGGCTGGACCGCGCGCGAGGCGCTCGCCGCGTGCACGATCAACGCCGGCTGGGTCCTCGGGCTGGAGGACCGCGGCTCGATCGAGGTCGGCAAGCGCGCCGACCTCGTGATCCTCGACGCGCCGGTCGAGCACATCGCCTACCGCTTCGGCCACAACCCGGTGCGGAGCATGATCGCGGGCGGGGAGTTCGTCGGGTGATCACCGCCGGCCACCTCGAGGAGCTGCTGTCGGACCTGATCCCGATCGGGCTCGACGAGGACGGCGGGACGACGCGGCTCGCGTGGACGCGCGAGGACGACCAGGCCGCCGCGTGGTTCGCGCGCCGCGCGCAGGCGATCGGCCGGACAATGGAGCGCGACCCCGCGGGCAACCTGTGGACGGTGCCGGACACGCCAGGCCCGTGGTGGGCGGCCGGTTCGCACCTGGACACCGTGCGCTCCGGCGGGCGGTTCGACGGCGCGCTCGGCGTCGCCGCCGCGTTCGCGGTCGCCGAGCATGCACCGATCGCGGTCGTCTCGTTCGCCGACGAGGAGGGGTCGCGCTTCAACACGCCGACGTTCGGCTCGCGGGCGCTGGTCGGGAAGCTCGACGTCGACGACGCGCTCGACCGCGTCGACGACCACGGCGTCACGCTCGGCGACGCGATGGCCGAGGCGGGCATGGATCCCGACGGGCTGCGCCGGGCGCCGGAGTGGCTGGAGAAGCTGAAGGGCTTCCTCGAGCTGCACGTCGACCAGACGCGCGACGTCGCGGCCTCGTTCGCGCCGGCCGGCGTCGTGACGCGACTGGCCGCGCGGCTGCGGCTGCAGGTCGAGCTCGCGGGCCGAGCCGACCACGCCGGGACCACGCCGCGCGAGGAGCGCCACGACGCGCTCGCCGCCGCCGCGCGGCTGATCGTGCGCGCCGACGCCGAAGCCGCGCAGCGGCTCGGGATGGTCTTCACCGCGGCGCGGATCGAGGTCGAGCCGAACGCGCCGACCACGGTTCCCTCGCGCGCGCGGCTGTGGCTCGACGCGCGGGCGCCGGAGGCCGAGGCGGTCGAGTCCTGGCGTGACGCGGTCACCGCCGAGGCCGAGCGCGTGGCCGATGAGGCGGGCGTCGGCCTCGACCTGCGCACGGCCGCCTGGTCGCCCGGCACCGAGTTCCCGCTCGACGTCCGCGAGGCGCTGCTGATCGGGCTGCGGCCGCCGAAGCCGCGCGTCGTGTGTTACGCCGGGCACGACGCGGGCGTGATCGCGTCCGTCCGCCCGGCCGGAATGGTGCTCGTCCGCAACGAGACCGGCATCAGCCACTCGCCGGAGGAGTCGGTGACGCTCGAGGACGCCGCCGTCGGCGCGACCGCGCTGCTGAAGGCCGTCGAGGAACTTGCGTGAGGCCGTTCACGATCCCGGCGATGGCGAACGTGCACTCGCACGCGTTCCAGCGCGACCTTCGCGGGCGCGGCGAGCGCTCGGGCCGTCCCGACGACGATTTCTGGAGCTGGCGCGAGGGCATGTACGCGCTGGCCGAGCGACTCGATCCCGATGGCATCCGCGAGGTGGCCTCGCGCGTGTACGGGGAGATGGCGGCGGCGGGCTACGGGGCGGTCGGCGAGTTCCACTACGTCCACCACCACCCCGACGGGACGTCGTATGAGGACGCGAACGCGATGGCGGTCGCGGTGGTCGAGGCCGGTGCGGCAGCGGGGTTGCGTGTGGTGCTGCTGCCCGCCGCCTACCACCGCGGCGGGCACGCGCGCTTCCGTGACCCGACGGTCGAGGCGTTCCTCGCTCGGGTCGACGACCTGCGCGCGCGCGGGTTCGCGGCCGGCGTGGCCGCGCACAGCGTCCGCGCGGTGCCGGCGGACTGGCTGCGGGAGATCGCCGCGTACGCCTCGGCGCACGGCCTCGTCCTCCACATCCACGCGCACGAGCAGCCGCGGGAGCTGGCCGAGTGCGAGGCCGAGCACGGCTGCTCGCCGATCGAGCTGCTCGATCGCTGCGGCTTCCTCGGCCCGCGGACGACGATCGTGCACGCCATCCACGTGAGCGAACGCGACATCGGGCTTCTCGCCGGCGCGGGCGCGATCGTCGCGACCTGCCCGACCACCGAGGGCAACCTCGGCGACGGCCACTTCCCCGCGCTCGCGTACCGCGACGCCGGCGTGCGGCTGGCGATCGGCAGCGACAGCAACGTGATCGTCGACCCGTTCGAGGAGGTCCGCGAGCTCGAGACCGGCGCGCGCCGGGAGCGCCGCACCCGCCACGCGCTGCTCGCCGCAGCCGGTGACCTGTGGGGCTCGCTGGTGCGCGACGGGTGCGCCAGCCTCGGAATCGAGGAGGGCCCAACGGTGACGATCGACCTCGACCACCCACGCCTGCGCGGTGTCGCCGACGAGGACGTGATGCGGGCGGTCGCAACCTGCGCGGCCGCCGAGGTGGTGGCGTGACGCGGCGTCTGATCTCGTCCGGCTCGACGTTCGAGGAGCGGATCGGCTACTCACGCGCGGTCGTCGACGGCGACTGGATCCACGTGTCCGGGACCACCGGGTTCGACTACGCGACGATGACGGTCGCCGACGACGTCGTGGCGCAGTGCGAGCAGGCGCTCGCCAACGTCGGGGCAGCGCTCGCGGAAGCCGGCGGCTCGCTCGCGGACGTCGTGCGCGTCCGCTACCTGCTCCCCGACCGCGACGACTTCGAGCCGTGCTGGCCGCTGCTGCGGCAGGCGTTCGCGGAGGCGCGGCCCGCTGCGACCATGCAGGTGTGCGGGCTGTCTGACCCGCGTATGCGGGTCGAGATCGAGGTCACCGCCCGGCGGCGCTGAACGCCTGGCGGTACGCCGTCGGCGTCGTGTGCGTCGCGCGGCGGAAGTGCTCACGCAGGTTCGCGGCGGTGCCGAAGCCGCAGCTCGACGCGACGTCCTCGACCGGCAGGTCGGTGTCTTCCAGCAACCGGCGGGCGTGGAGGATGCGCTGCTCGTGCAGCCAGCGCAGCGGCGTGCTCCCGGTCTCGGCGCGGAAGTGGCGGGCGAACGAGCGCTCGCTGCGCACCGCGTGCCGCGCCATCTCCGACACCGTCAGCGGCCGTTCGAGCCGCTCGAGCATCCACGTGCGCGTGGCGCCAAGCCCGTCGTCGGTCCGCTCCGGCACCGCGCGCTCGACGAACTGAGCCTGGCCTCCGCCACGGTGCGGCGCGACGACCATCCGGCGTGCGATCGCGTTGGCCGCCGCGGTGCCGTGGTCGCGGGCGACGAGGTGCAGGCAGAGGTCGATCCCCGCGGCCACGCCTGCGGAGGTCAACACGCGGGCGTCGTCGACGTACAGGACGTTCGGGTCGAGGTCGACCTCTGGATAACGGGCGCGGAGCTCGGTGGTGTGGCGCCAGTGCGTCGTGGCGCGGTGGCCGTCGAGCACTCCGGCGGCGGCGAGCACGAACGCGCCGGTGCAGATCGAGACCATCCGCGCGCCGCGACGGTCGGCCGCGCGCACGGCGGCGAGGACCGCGCGCGGGATCTCGGCTGCGGTGTTCTCGAACCCGGGCACGATCACGGTGTCGGCGCGCCTGAGTGCCGCGAGCCCCTCCTGCGCGACGATCGCGAAGCCGGTCGAGGTCGGCACCAGGCCCGCCTGCTCGGCGCAGACCGTCACGCGGTAGCGATCCCGCTCATCGCGGTGCCCGAAGATCTGCGCGGGGATCGACAGGTCGAAGGCGACGACGCTGTCGACGGCGAGGACGGCGATCTCGTGCACCGCCGGAGCATATCTGGCAGGATCCTTGCGCACCACGGCTGTTCTGCCACTGGCGCAGCGTCGTGACCGGCGCGACGATCCCGCCATGTTCACCCTCGAGGTCATTCTCTTCGACGGATTCGACGAGCTCGACGCGCTCGGGCCGTACGAGGTGTTCCGGACGGCGCAGGAGAACGGCGCCGACATCCACGCCGAGCTGGTGGGCGCCCACGGCGCGGCCACGATCACCGCTTCCCACGGGGCGCGGTTGATCGTCGACCGCGGCCCCTCCGGCACGTCCAGCATGGTTGTCGTACCGGGCGGCGGCTGGAACACGCGCGACGGCGCCGGCGCGTGGGGCGAGGCGCAGCGCGGCGATCTGCCGGAGCGGATCGCGGAGATCCACCGCGGGGGCACCACCGTCGCGTCGGTCTGCACCGGCGCGATGCTGCTGGCGGCGGCCGGGATCACGAACGGGCGGCCCGCGACGACCCATCACGTCGCGATCGACGACCTGCGGGCCTCCGGCGCCGTGATCGCCGACGCCCGCGTCGTCGATGACGGCGACATCATCACCGCGGGCGGCGTCACCTCCGGGCTCGACCTCGCGCTGCTGATCGTCGAGCGCCAGGCCGGCCGCGAGATCGCCGACCGCGTCGCACGCGAGATCGAGTACGAGCGCCGATTCGAACCAACCGAGGCGCGCTAGCGCGTTCTCAGGCCCCAGACCGGGTCCGAGACCAAAACCCTTCCGGGAGCGCCCGGGCGGTGAACGGTCGTTCATCTCTCACGTTCTTCTTCTACTTAAGACTTAGAACTTGCATTCGTGACTTCAGTGACGTTGCGCGTCCGCGCGCCATATACGAACCAGGGTTCAATTCTTCGTACCGACACGACACGGCCGCTTGGCGGCGGGTCTGACGATCAAGCCGCGTGCCGGCGCCGCCGCGCCGGCATGACCGGACACTCCCCGCGCGGACGGCCGCATACATCGACGTCACACAGCCGGCAGATGCGCTGCTCGGCGCCTGGGCGAGCTCCGAGCTCGCCCAGGACCCGTTCCGCGACGCCGACCAGCGCGCCTTGTTGATCTTCGGTCAACAAACTGATGATGAACTGCATACTCGCATCTCGCTTTCGGGCCGCACGACGCCCTGCCCGTCGCCCGGCGGGCGTGAGGAGCAGCGCTGCTGACCGTTGGTCAGCGCCACGCCTTCGTTCGACGAGGCCATCCGCCTCGAGTCGGTCGACAAGGCGCACGGTGCCGGAGTGACTCAGCCCCACGACGGCCGAAAGAGCCTCGATCGACGCACCGGCCGACGGGCCGCCGATCGCGACCAGCGCTACCGCCTCGGAGTCGCCGCCGGCGTCGGCGACGGCGTCCGCCAGCACGATGCCGAGCGCTCCCAGCAGATTCGCCATCCGCGACGAACTATGCATGACTCATGCATATCAGAAATCGCTATCGACTTCACCACTCCCCCCGTCCAACCCGATGCCATCACGCTGCGAGAGCTCGGGTGACGCGACGGCCGGTTGAGACGCCAGGCGATTCCGCGACTTCTCTCGCGCGCCGGCGAGAAGTTGGTGCCGAGCCCGCACGAGGCGCGCCGAGCGCCGGGCCCGAATGTTGCGGCGGCCCGGCTCGCGTGCCGACCCGCCACGAGGTGGGAGGGCGACAGCCTAGACCGAACGCGCCTATTTCGCGAGATGCTAAAGCGAGCTTCGGACGTCAGCGAACCGCTGTCGACCTCTCAGGTGTCACTTGAGGCTGGGGAGACGCAAGTGCGCTCGCCGCTGGGTGGACCGCCGGTCGGGAGCGGCTGGCCCAAAAGAGGAAATCCGCACAAAGCGTGATTTCGAGCCCTACGCTCCCGCCATGTCGCGACCGCGTCAGATCCTTGCGCTGGGCGGAGGCGGGTTCTCGATGGAGGCCGGGAACGCGCTGCTGGACGACCATGCGCTCGCGCTCACGGCCGTCGAATGCCCGAAGGTGTGCTTCCTCCCCACCGCCTCGGGCGACGCCGACCACTACATCGTGCGCTTCTACCGAGCGTTTCCGGCCGGCCGCTGCCAGCCGTCGCACATCTCGCTGTTCCGGCGTGACGGCGGCGCCACCGACCTCGCCGCGCATCTCATGTCGCAGGACCTCATCTACGTCGGCGGCGGGAGCCTGATCTCCCTCCTCGGCACGTGGACCGCGCACGGGATCGACCTGATGCTGCGCGCCGCGTGGCAGAACGGCGTCGTGATGGCCGGCCTGAGTGCGGGCTCGCTGTGCTGGTTCGACCACGCGATCACCGCATTCCACGGCGAAAGCCGCCGCGTGAAGGGCCTTGGCCTCCTCCCCCACTCCAACGCCGTCCATTACGACGAGAAGCCGGAACGACGCGCGGCGTTCCTCGAGGCGATCGCCGACGGCATGCCGCCCGGCTACGGCACCGGCGACGGCGCAGCGCTCCACTTCGTCCACGAGGACCTGGCCCGCGTGGTCACGTCGCGCCCCCACGCCCGGGCTTACCATGTCACTCCTGATGGTGCTGACGTGATCGAGCGCGAGCTGGCAACGGAGTTCCTGGGGACACCGGTGGCCGTGGAGCCGGCCCTTGCCGCCTGACGGGGGCCGACCGCCGACAATCCTCGCCATGGGCGGCGGCGGCTTCACCGCCGGCGTCGCCGACCCGGCTCTCGACGAGCTCGTCCTGCGCCTCACGGGCACGCCGCGACCGCGCCTCTGCCTGCTCCCCACCGCGGGCGGCGACTCCGAGCACCAGATCCGCCGCTTCTACGAGACCTACGGCGATCGCCTGTGCGAGCCGTCGCACATCTCGCTGTTCCGGCTCGGCCGCAAGCCCGTGCCGTTGCGCGAGCACCTGCTCGCGCAGGACGCGATCTACGTCGGGGGCGGCTCGATGGTCAACCTGCTCGCGATCTGGCGCGCGCAGGGGCTCGATGCGATCCTGCGTGAGGCGTGGGAGCAGGGCGTCGTGCTCGCCGGCCTGAGCGCCGGCTCGATGTGCTGGTTCGAGTGGGGTGTCACCACGTCGTCCGGCGCGCCGCAGACGGCGCCCGGCCTCGGGTTCCTCCCGGGCTCCAACTCGGTTCATCACGACAGCGAGCCGGCGCGCCGTCCCGTCTACTACGAGGCCGTGCGCACCGGAGCCATTCCGCCCGGATGGGCCGTCGATGACGCCGCTGCGCTGATCTTCCACGACACCGATCTCGCCGAGGTCGTCGCCGCCCGCCCGGCCGCCCACGCGTACGAGGTGACCGCCACGGGGGAGCGCCGGCTCGACGCCCGGCAGATCGTCACGCCGGCCGCCGCCCGCGCCACGCTCCCAGCCGTCGCGGAGCTGCGCCGCCTGCGCCTCGCCCGCCTCCGTGAATAACCAGCAGTTCCGCCTGCTGTTCGCGGGGCAGGCGGTGTCGGTCGTGGGTGACGCGCTGTTCCCGGTCGCGCTCGCGTTCGCCGTGCTCGACGACCTCGACGGCACCCCGGCGCAGCTCGGCATCGTGCTGGCGGCGCAGACCATGCCGATGGCGGTGCTGATCCTCGCCTCCGGCGTGTGGGCCGACCGCCTGAACCGCCGCAACGTGATGGTCGTCTCCGACCTGGGCCGCGCCGCAGTCCAGGCGACGCTGGCCGTCCTGCTGATCAGCGGCACGGCCGAGCTGTGGCACATGATCGTGCTCGTCGCGATCTACGGGACGTTCGAGGCCGGGTTCGCTCCCGCCGCCGGCGGGCTCGGCCCGGATGTCGCGGGCCGCGAGCACCTCCAGCAGGCGAACGCGCTGCTCGGCCTGGCGCGCAACACCGGCATGGTCCGACGCTGGCCGGGCTGCTGATCTTCGTCGCCGGCCCGGGCACCGCGATCGCCATCGACGCCGCCACGTTCCTCGTCAGCATCGCCTTCCTCGCGCGGCTCCACGTCGATCAACACCACCCGGAGAGCACCGAGCACCACTTCTGGCGCGACCTCAAGCAGGGCGTCGACGAGGTCCGTCAGCGGCGCTGGATGTGGACCTTCATGCCTGCGTTCTCGGCCTACCACCTGCTCGCGCTGCCGTGCGTGCTGGCGCTCGGGCCGGTGATCGCCGACCGGGAGCTGCACGGCGCGTCGAGCTGGGCCGCGATCGTGACGAGCTTCGGGATCGGCACGCTGGTCGGCACCACGGTCGCGCTGCAGACCAAGCCGCGCCATCCGATGCTCGCGGCGACCGTCGCGTTCATGGTCGCCGCCCTCCAGGCGCCGATCATCGCCTACGGGTCGAGCACCGTGGTGATCGCCGCGCTCGAGCTCGTCGCCGGCATCGCGGTCGCCATCGGGTTCACGCTGTGGGAGACGAGCCTGGGCCGCGAGATCCCGCCGCAGGCGCTGTCGCGCGTCACGTCGCTGGACTGGTTCACGACGACGGGAGCGAATGCCGCTGGGTTTCGCGCTCGTCGCGCCCGCGGCTCAGCTGTTCGGCACGCAGGAGACGATGCTCGCCTGCGGCCTGATCGTGATCGTGCTGTGCGCGGCGGCGCTCGCCGCCGGTGACGTCCGCCGGCTCAGGGCTCCTTGGCCGCGTAGCTGCCGAGGCCGCGCTCGAGGAGCGCGAGTGCCGCATCGGCCTGCGCGAGGACCTCGCGGGCCAGCTTCGCGTGCCGGACGCCGGCGACCACCCGCGCTCGGGCGAAGTCGACGAGCCGACGATGGACGCCCATGATCGCGTTGGCGGCGACCCATGGCTCCACGTCAGCGTCAGATGCGCCGGTCTCCTCGGCGATCAGCGCCGCGAGCGAAGCGGTGTAGCCGGCGAAGATCTGCTGCTCGCGCGCCAGCAGCGCCGGGCTCGAGGCGATCATGCGCGTGACCGCGGCCAGGCGCTCCTGCGTCCCCGGGTCGTACTTGCCGAGCATCCCGCGCGGCTGGCGCGCGAAGCGGCCGAACGCCTCGAGCACCGACTCGCCGACCGCCCGCGAGCGGATCGTGTCCAGCAGCTCGGTCTCGAACGACTCGAGCCGCCAGTAGACGAGATCCTCCTTCGTCGGGAAGTAGTTGAAGACCGTCTTCTCGGAGACGTCGGCGACGCGCGCGATCTCGGCGACGCTGACCCGCTCGAATCCGCGCTCGGAGAACAGCCGGCGCGCGGTCTCGGCGATCAGCTCGCGGGTCTGCTGCTTCTTGCGCTCGCGCAGTCCGGTGGCCACGACAGCAACGCTACCATCACCAGATTTTTCCTGTGACTATATTTATGTCCGGACGACGCGGACGCCGTCTATCTGGCGGCCCGGGCCGAGCAGGTCGACACCGACGGCATCGACATCTTCAACCGCTGCGGCGCCGTGCAGGGCCTGGACCCCTGGACGGCCGGGAGCGTGACGGCACCGGCCAAGCACCGGCGGTACCGCGCGACCGTCACCGAGGCATTCCGCCACGGCGCCGGGGGACGAACGGGTGCCCCTGCGCTAGGAGTCCGTCGCGTCGTACGCGTCGTCGTGGACGAGATCGGCGATCTCGTCCTCCTCGGGCTCGAGGTCGTGCTCAGACCGCATGTGAGCCGAGAGCCGGCCCACCAGCTCTTCGTCGTTGGCGGCGGAGACGGTCTCGCCGCACTCGTTGCATTCGATCACTCGCATGGTGCAAGTCTTACCCGGTTGGTCAGCCGAGCGCGCGGTCGAGGTTGAAGGCGGCGCTGATCAGCGCCAGGTGGGTGAACGCTTGCGGGAAGTTGCCCAGCTGCTCGCCGGTCGGGCCGATCTCCTCGGAGTAGAGCCCGAGGTGGTTGGCGTAGGTGAGCATCTTCTCGAACGCCAGCCGCGCCTCCTCGAGCCTCCCGGCGCGCGTGAGCGCCTCGACGTACCAGAACGAGCAGATCGAGAACGTCCCCTCTTCGCCGCGCAGGCCGTCCGGCGACGCCTCGATGTTGTAGCGGTAGACGAGCGAGTCGGACACCAGCTCGTCGCCGATCGCATCGAGCGTCGAGAGCCAGCGCGGGTCGGTGGGCGCGATGAAGAGCACGAGCGGCATCAGCAGCACCGACGCGTCGAGGACGTCGGAGCCGTAGTGCTGGACGAACGCCTGCCGCTCGTCGCTCCAGCCCTTCTTCATGATCTGGTTGTAGATCCGGTCGCGCTCGCCGAGCCAGCCGACGATGTCACCCGGCAGCCCGCGCGAGCGGTTCATGCGGATCGCGCGCTCGATCGCCACCCACGACATCAGCCGCGAGTACGTGAAGTCCTTCTGCCCGCCGCGCGTCTCCCAGATCCCCTCGTCGACGTTGTCCCAGTTCTCGCACAGCCAGTCGACGATCCGGCGGACGTTCTCCCACGTGTCGTAGTGGATCGGCTTGCCGTACTTGTTGTAGAGGTAGATCGAGTCGATCATCTCGCCGTAGATGTCGAGCTGGCGCTGGTCGGCCGCGGCGTTGCCGATCCGCACCGGGTGCGAGTTGCGGTAGCCGGACCAGGTCGGGTGCTCGAACTCGGTGAGCTCCTTGCGGCCGTCGATGCCGTACATGATCTGGAGCGGCCCGCTGGGGCCGATCTCCCACTCGCGCGTGCGGTCGGTCAGCCAATGCATGAACGCCGCGGCCTCTTCCGTGAAGCCGAGCCGCAGCAGGCCGTAGAGCGAGAACGCGGCGTCGCGGATCCAGGTGTAGCGGTAGTCCCAGTTGCGCTCCCCGCCGAGCTGCTCGGGGAGCGATGTGGTGGGCGCGGCCACGAGCGCGCCGGTCGGGGCGTAGGTCAGCAGCTTCAGCGTGAGCGCCGAGCGGGTGAGCATCTCGCGCCAGCGGCCCTTGTAGCGCGAATGGGCGACCCACCGCCGCCAGTAGGCCACCGTCGCGTCGAACGACGCCGCCGTCTCGTGCTCGGGGTACGGGCGCGCGATGTGGTCCTCCGGCACGCGCTCGAGCACGAACGTCTGCGACTGGCCGGCGGCGAGGTCGAACCTCGCGCGCACACCGCCGTCGAGCCGCTCGATGCGCCGGTCCGAGCCCATCGCCTTGGCGATCGCACCCTCGAGCGCCAGCGTGAGCTCCGGCGACCGGAACACGACGCCGTGGGGGTGCATCTCGACCTCGTGCTCGGCGCGCCCGTAGTCGAACCGCGGCTGCATCTCGATCATGAACCGCATCTGGCCGCGTACGACGACCACGCGCCGGATCAGCCGGTGGCGGTGCATCCCGCTGATGGCCGCCTCGATCGGCATGAAGTCCTGCACCTCGCCGACGCCGCCAGGGGTGAAGAAGCGCGTGATGAGGATGTTGGTGTCCGGGAAGTAGAGCTGCTTGGACTGCCAGTCGTCGCCCTCCGGGCGCAGCGCGTAGTAGCCGCCCTGGTCGACGTCGAGGATGCAGCCGAACACGCTCGGGGAGTCGAACGCCGGGCAGCAGTACCAGTCGATCGTGCCGGTCGTGCCGACGAGCGCGACGGTGTGGAGGTCGCCGACGAGACCGTGCTCGGCGATCGGCAGATACTCGTGCCGAAGATCGCCTGCGTCGGCCATCAGCGGTTGAACTCGCGCTCGATGGCGTCGATCTTCCCCAGCCGTCTGACGTGGCGCTCCTCGCCGGTGAACGCCGCGCCCAGATAGGCGCGGATCACATCGCCCGCGAGCGCCGGGCCGATCACGCGAGCGCCGAGACAGAGCACGTTGACATCGTCGTGCTCGACGCACTGGTGCGCCGTGTACGTGTCGTGCGCGCAGGTGGCGCGGATGCCCGGGAACTTGCAGGCGGCCACCGCCACCCCCGCCCCCGAGCCGCACACCACGATCGCCCGGTCCGCCTCGCCGCCGCGGACCTTGTCGGCCGCCGCGCGCGCCGTGTCCGGGTAGTCGACCGGATCGGTCGAGTACGTCCCGAGGTCGATCGGCTCGTGCCCGAGCTCGCGCACGGTCTCGAGGACCAGCTGCTTGAGCGGGAACCCCGCATGGTCGAACGAGCACGCGATCTTCATCTGCCCTCCACCGCTTCCTCCATGACGCCACCGGTCTCCGCCGCGTACTCCTGTGCCGCGAGCAGCGCGGCGCCGAGCACGCCGGCCCGCGGCCCGTGGCGGGCCAGGCGGATCTTGCACAGCGCGCCCGCGCCCGGCACGGCGTACTTCCAGGCCACCTCGCGCGCCGGGCCGAGCAGGAGCTCGCCCGCCGCGGAGACGCCGCCGCCGATCACGACCTCGAGCGGGTCGAACATCGTGATCGCGTTCGCGATCCCGATCCCGAGTCGCTCGCCGAGGATCCGCAGGCAGCGGACCGAGGCTTCGTCGCCCTCGCGCGCGCCGTCGACGACGTCGTGGCCGGTCACGCCCCCCTCGCGCGTGAGGCGCTGGCCGAGGAACGAGTTCGCATCCTCGCGCGCGGCCGCCTCGGCGAGCTGGTCGAGCGCGCGGCCCGACGCGAGCCGCTCGAGCGAGCCGGCCTGCGGGAACACGCCGTCGTGCGGCGGCGCGCCATCGGTGAGGTCGAGCCCGATCACGGTGTGCCCGACCTCGGACGCGGCGCCGGTCGCCCCGCGGTACAGCCGCCCGTTGAGCACCAGGCCGCCGCCGACACCGGTGCCGACGGTGAACATGACCAGGTGCGGGCAGGCCATCTTGCCGTCGCGGAACGCCTCCGCGAGCGCGGCGCAGGACGCGTCGTTCTCCACGTAGACCGGGACCCCGACCCGCTCGGTCAGCAGCTCGCGCAGCGGCACATCCTTGAGCGGGATGTTCACGCTCGAGCGGATGCGGCCGGTCGCGAATTCGATCAGCGACGGCACACCGATGCCCACCGCGCGCGTGCGCTCGGTGCGCGCGTGCTCGATCGCGCTGATCAGCTGCTCGACGAGCTTGTCCTGGCTGCCGAGCTCGGTGTGCAGCAGGTGCGACTCGGTCAGCTCGCCGGCCTCGAGCGTCGCGGTGGCGATCTTCGTGCCGCCGACGTCGATCCCGATGAACTGGTCGCTCATCGGCCGGCTGCGGCGGAGTCGAGGTAGACGGTGACCGGCCGCACGTGGGCCGCGAGCAGCGCTTGATCGGGAGCGTCGCCGAACGCGCGCTCCACCGCCGGCACCTTGTTCTCGCCGGTGACAAGGAAGATCTTGTGCTTGGCGCTGTTGATCGCGGGCGCGGTGAGCGAGATCCGCGGCACGAACGGCTCCAGGCCCGCCTCCGGGACGCCGACGACCAGCCGATCGGTGATGTGCTTCTCCGGCCGGTTCGGGAACAGCGAGGCCAGGTGCCCGTCCGGCCCGAGGCCGAGTAGCATGAGGCCGAACTGGGGGTCGTCGCCGAGCTGCGCCGCATAGTCCTCGGCCCCCGCCTCGAAGCCGAGCTCGCCCTTCATCCGATGGACCTTCGGCGGCGTGGCGACCTGCGACAGCCACGCCGCATCCACCATCGCGAAGTTCGAGAACTCGTGGTCGGGCGCCACGGCGCGCTCGTCGGTGAACCAGACGGTCACGTCGCCCCAGTCCGAGCGGCGGGCGGCGGCGAGCTCGTAGGCGCGCTTGGGTGACGATCCGCCGGTGATGACGATGTCACCGCTGGCTTGCACGAGCAGATCCGCCACCGCGGCGGCGGGATCGTCGAGGACCTCGATATTGACGCTCACGACACCATTGCCCGGGCACACGCCAAAGCGGGACCATACGTCGGATCCCGTAGCAGCGCTTGACGGACGCCCTCGCCGAGGATGCCACCCTCGCCGCGCGATGCACCGAGCACCGTCCACGTCTGCTCCGCGCCGTCGCGCCCGCGGCGTCGCGCCGCCAGGCCACCGGGCGAACGGTCGAGCGAGATCGCCTCGCCCGCGGCGGTCTCGATCGTCACGCCGGCCAGCCCCGGAGAGTTCTGGTCGGCGAGCTCGAGCTTGATCAGGACATCCTGCCGGCGGCCGCGCGCGTGGCCGCTGTACGCGTCGCCGCGCTGGACCAGCGAGTCGGGCTTCCAGCCGAGCCGCGACGACAGCCAGCCGCAGAACAGCAGCCCGGCCGCGAGCGAGTCCTGCCGGTGGCGGACCGTGACCGTTGCGACGCTGCTGAGCGCCCCGCGCAAGGCCGGCGGGTCGAACGCGGCGGCTACGCGCTCGCGCCAGGGGGTCGAGCGCAGCCACGCAAGGTCGACCACGTACGCGTGCTTGGAGAGCTCGGCCGCGCGGTCGAGCGACTCGGCCACGTCGGGCTCGTCCTGGGTGTCGATGAGCACGATCTGCGCGAGCCGGCGGAGCGAGTCGACCGCCTCGTCATGCCCGTGCGGGGCCCACACCATCGTCGCGAGGTCGGAGACCAGCAGCGGGTCGACGATCGTGTCGAGCTTGGCGAGATGGCGCGACCCGATCTCGAGCTCGACGCGCTCGCGCGCGACGGCGATGTGCCCGGGCCGCGGCTCGGCGTCGTCGGTGCCGACGCCCGCCCACGCGTCGATCGTCTGGCGCCCGTCCTCGACCGCGCACAGCACCAGCCGCGACGGGTGGTAGCGGCCGACGCGCTCGAACCGGTTCTCGATCTCTCCGCGGAACTGGCCGTCGACCACCACGACCACGTTCAGAACCCGCGCGGGCACGAACGGGTGGTCCGAGTGGTGGTGCTCGATGACGATGTTCCGGAGCGCCGCCTCGATCTTGGCGGGCGTCGTGTCGCGCTCCGACCAGACCTCGTCCATCAGAGTGCCCGCCAGTGACGTCCTTCGCCGATCAGCTCATCGGCCGCGGCTGGGCCGGGCGTGCCGGCCTCGTACTCGGTCAGCGGCGGGTTGCCGGCATGCCAGGCCTGCAGGATCGGGTCGATGATCGACCACTGGGCGTCGACCTCGTCGTTGCGCGTGAACAACGTCGCGTCGCCGCGCATCGCGTCGAGGATCAGCCGCTCGTACGCCTCCGGCGACTGCGACATGAACGACGTCCCGTACAGGAACTCCATGTTCACCGGCCGGATGCGCATGCTCGCGCCCGGGATCTTCGCCCCGAGCGACAGCGACACGCCCTCGTTCGGCTGGACCGTGAGGATCAGCTGGTTGGCCTGCACGCCGACCGAGCCCTTCGAGGCGAACGCCAGGTGCGGCACCGGCTTGAGCTGCACGGCGATCTCCGTGACCTTGCGCGCGAGGCGCTTGCCGGTGCGCAGGAAGATCGGCACCCCCGCCCAGCGCCAGTTGTGCACGTCGAGCTTCAGCGCCGCGTAGGTCTCGGTGTTGGAGTCCGACGGCACGCCCTCCTCCTGGAGGTAGCCCGTGACCTCCTCGCCGCCCGACATGCCGCTCGTGTAGCGGGCGCGCACCGTCATCTCGGCGACCTGCTCGGTCGTCGGCGGCTGGATCGCCTGCAGCACCTTGACCTTCTCGTCGCGCACCTTGTTGGCCTCGAACGAGGCCGGCGGCTCCATGCAGACGAGCGTCAGCAGCTGCAGCATGTGGTTCTGCACGAGGTCACGCAGCGCGCCGGATGAGTCGTAGTAGCCCGCGCGCGTGCCGATGCCGATGTCCTCGGCCGCGGTGATCTGGATGTGGTCGATGTAGTTGCGGTTCCAGAGCGGCTCGAACATGTAGTTCGCGAACCGGAACGCCATCACGTTCTGGACCGTCTCCTTGCCCAGGTAGTGATCGATGCGGAAGACCTGGCGCTCCCGGAACGCCTCGTGCACGACGTCCTGGAGCGAGCGCGCCGACGCGAGGTCGGTGCCGAACGGCTTCTCGATCACCGCGCGCACCTCGACCGCCTCGTGGTGGTGGAGGTTGTTCACCTTGATCGCGTCGGTGATCACTGGGAAGAACTCCGGCGCGGTCGAGAGGTAGTAGACGCGGTTGAGCGGCTGCCCGCTCTCCTGGTCGAGCTCGTCCATCTTCACGCCGAGCTTCGCGTAGCCGGGCGTGTCGTCGAACGGGATGCCGAGGTAGTACATCCGGCCCAGCAGCTCCTCGAGCACCTGCGCGTCGGGCGCCCGGCGGGAGAACTGCTGGACCGACTCGCGCGCCTGGTTGCGGAAGTCGTCGTCGGTCTGATCGCGGCGCGAGACCCCGATCATGTTGAAGCGCTCGGGGAGCGCGCCCTCGTGCGCGAGGTTGTAGAGCGCCGGCAGCAGCTTGCGGCGACAGAGGTCGCCGGTGGCGCCGAAGATCACCAGCGTGGTCGCCGGGACCGGGAGTCGCTCCAGGCCTTCGACGAGCGGGTTCTCGGTGGCGGCGGCGGCCATGCGATCAGCCTCCCGTCCGCTCCACGGCATGCCCTCCGAACTGATTGCGCAGAGCGGCGAGCACGCGATGCGTGTAGTCGCCGTTGCCGCGCGAGTAGAAGCGCGCGTACAGCGACGCGGTGATCACCGGGGTCGGCACGTCGAGGTCGATGCCGTCGATGATCGTCCAGCGGCCCTCGCCGGAGTCGCTGACGTGGCCGCGAATGCCCTCGAGGTCGTTGCCCTCCTGCTCGAATGCGCGCTCGGCGAGCTCGCACAGCCACGAGCGGATGACCGAGCCGCGGTTCCACAGTCCGGCGACCTCCTTGAGGTCGGGCGAGAACTCCGACTTGTGCAGCAGCTCGAAGCCTTCGGCGTAGGCCTGCATGATCCCGTACTCCACGCCGTTGTGGACCATCTTCACGAAGTGGCCGGCGCCGGCGTCGCCGAAGCGGCGCCAGCCGTCCGGCGGGGCCAGCACGTCGAGGATCGGGGCGAGCCGCTCCACCGACTCCTCGTGGCCGCCGACCATCATGCAGTAGCCGACCTCGAGGCCCCAGACGCCGCCGGACGTGCCAACGTCGACGTAGTTGATCCCGCGCTCGTGCAGCGCGGCGGCGCGGCGCTGGTCGTCGTGCCAGTTGGTGTTGCCGCCGTCGACGATCGTGTCGCCCTCGTCGAGCAGGTCGGCGAGCTGATTGACGGTCTGCTCGGTCGGATCGCCCGCGGGCACCATGATCCAGACCATGCGCGGGGCGTCGAGCTTGGACACAAGCTCCTCGAGCGACGAGGCGCCGGTCGCGCCGTGGCCCTCGGCGGCGCTGACCGCTTCGGTGCTGAAGTCGAACGCGACGACCTTGTTGTCCGAGTCGCGGTGGATGCGATGGACCATGTTGCCGCCCATCTTCCCGAGGCCGACGAAGCCGAGTTGCATCAGAGAATCTCCTTCCCGACCCTCACGGCGTCGAGATCGTGGGAGCGCAGCGTCTGCAGGTCGCCGTCGGCCTGCGCGCGGATCAACTTGGCGAACGTGTACGGCTCGCCCGGCACCTCGAGGTCGGTCTCCGGCTCGTCGACGATCTCGATGAACGCGCCGACGGACGGGCCGCCCTTGTGGAACTGGCCGGTCGAGTGCAGGTAGCGCGGCCCGTACCCGAACGTGGTCGCCACCCCGTGCTCGGTGATCAGCTTGGCTCTGAAGCGCGCCACCGCCTCGTCGGTCTCGCTGCTGTACGGCACGTAGCCGAGGATCGCGACGTAGCGCGGCGAGCCGATGCCGTCGAGCATCTCGTCGAGGCTGCCCGGATCGAGGTCCGGTGCGCCCTCCTTGAGCACGCGGCTCGTGTTGTCCTTCGCCTCCTGCACGTTGGGCTGGTCGAACGGGTTGATCTCCAGCACCCAGCCGACGACCGCGGTCGCGAACTCGGAGTAGAAGAAGATCCGCCCGAGGTCGTTCGGCCCGTCGGCGTTGACGGTGATCGTCGGGTGGCCGGCCTTGCGGACCGCCTCGATGTGCGCCGCGTTGGTCGAGTCGCCGGAGGCGATGTGCACGAACACGCGGTCCGGCCCGTACGCGCCGGGGTCGACGAGCGGCTCGTCGGCGATCGGCAGGATGCCGCGGCCGAGCTTGCCGGTCGACTCGGCGACGAGCTGCTCGGCCCACAGGCCGAACGCGGTCAGCGGGCCGTCGACGACGAACGTCAGCTTGTCGCGCCCGTTGCGGGCGAGCTCACCGAGCGCGATGCCGAGCCACAGGCCGGCGTTGCCCTCCTTGAGCTGGCAGTTGCTGACGGCGACCTCGGCGCCCTCGAGCACCGCGCGGATGTCAGCGCCGATGAGCACCGCGGGCACGAGGCCGAAGAACGACAGCGCCGAGTAGCGCCCGCCGATCTCGTTGTCGTTCTCGAACACGCGCCGGAACCCGTGCTCGGCGCCGAGCTTGGCGAGCGAGGTGCCCGGGTCGGTCACCGCCACGAAGTGTGCACCGTCCGGCTGGCGCTCGTGGAAGAACTTGAACTGCGACATCGTCTCGATCGTCCCGCCGGACTTCGAGGACACGATGAACAGCGTCTTGTCGAGGTCGAGCTCGTCGACGACCGACTGGATCTGCGCCGGGTGCGTCGAGTCGAGCACGTGCAGCTTCATCGCGTGGCCCGTCGTCGAGCGCCGGAACACCTCGGGCGCGAGGCTCGAGCCGCCCATGCCCAGCAGCACGGCGTCGGTGTAGCCCTCCTCACGCACCTCGGCGGCGAACGTCTCGAGGTCGTCGACGTTCGCAAGCAGCTTCTCGGAGATGCCGAGCCAGCCGAGGCGGTCGATCACCTCGGGCGTCCCCGCCGGTGCCCACAGCGTCCCGTCGCGATGCCAGATGCGGTGCACGACGTCGTCGTCGGCGGCCTTCTTGACGCGGGCGGCGACCGCCCGCTCGAACTCGGCAGGGAGGTCCGCCTCGATCGCCCCCGGCCGCCCCGTGACGATCGCTTCGCGCTTGAGCTCGATGCCGTCGAGCAGCTTCGCCATCGGGACGAGGAAGGCGTCGATGCCGTCGCGCAGCAGCTTGTCGGTGACGTCCTCCATGTCGATGCCGGCCTCGCGCAGCGCTTCGAGGTCGGCCGTCGGGTCGTCGGAAGCGGTCGCGCCGGTGACGTCGCCCTCGCGCGCCGCGGCGGTGAGCGTCGGCAGCGGCATCGTGTTGATCGTGTCGGGCCCGACGAGGCCGTACACGTACATCGTCTCGGGATACGCCGGGTTCTTGACGCCGGTCGACGCCCACAGCGGGCGCTGGACCGGGCAGCCCGCCTCGCGCAGCTTGGCGAAGCGCTCGCCCTCGAAGACCTGCTTGAACGCGAGGTACGCGGCGCGCGCGTTGGCGAGCGCGGCGCGGCCGGCGAGATCGGTGCGGCCGAGCGCCTCGAGCCGCTTGTCGACCTCGCTGTCGACGCGCGAGACGAAGAACGAGGCAACGGAGTGGCGGTCGAGCGGCTTGCCCTCGGCCAGGCGGCGCTCCATCGCCGAGATGAACGCGTCCATGACGCGCTCGTAATAGGAGACCGCGAACAGCAGCGTGATGTTCACGTTCATGCCCTCGTACAGGGCCTGCTCGATCGCCGGGATCCCCTCTTCGGTCGCCGGGATCTTGATCATCAGGTTCGGGCGGTCGACCAGGTCCCAGTACATGCGGGCCTGCTCGAGCGTGCCCTCGGTGTCGTGCGCGAGCCGCGGCGCCACTTCCAGCGAGACGTAACCGTCGACGCCGCCGGTGTCGTCGAAGACGCCGCGCAGCACGTCGGCGGCCATCTGGACGTCCTTGACCGCCAGCCGGCGGTACACCTCACGCGCCGACAGCCCCTCGCGGGCGCCCGCGGCGAGGTCCTCGTCGTAGTCGGGCGACCCGAGGATCGCCTTCTCGAAGATCGCCGGGTTGGACGTGACGCCGCGCAGCGAGTCCTCCGCGACCATCCGGCCGAGCTCACCGTCTTCGATCATGCCGCGACGCATCTGATCGAGCCACACGCTCGTGCCCGCGGCGGTCAGCGCCGCGAGCCGCTCGTTGACAGAAGTGACGCTCATGCGCTCGTCCTTTCGAGAACCTTGCGGGCGCGATCTGCGATCGCCTGCCCGCTGAAGCCGAAGTGCTCGTACAGCACCTTCGCCGGCGCCGAGGCGCCGAAGCCCTCCATCGCGACGACGTCGCCGTCGTCGCCGACCCAGCGGTGCCAGCCGAGCGGGCTCGCCGCCTCGACGGCCACGCGCGCGCGCACGGCGGGCGGGAGCACGCTGTCACGGTAGCCCTGATCCTGCTCGGCGAAGCGATCCAGGCACGGCATGCTCACAAGCCGCACCCGCACGCCGTCGGCCTCGAGCAGCTTCGCGGCCTCGTGCGCCTGGTGGACCTCGGAGCCGGTGCCCATCAGGATCAGCTGCAGGTCCCCGTCGCCGGTGTCGTGCAGCACGTACGCGCCGCGCTCGATAGCGTCGGCGGGCACCCCGCTCGGATCCCATACCGGCAGGCCCTGACGTGACAGCGCAAGCACGGTCGGGCGGTCGGTCTGGCGCATCGCGTGCCGCCACGCGAGCGCGGTCTCGTTGAAGCCCGCGGGCCGCACGACGTCGATGTTCGGCGTCGCCCGCAACGTCGCGAGCTGCTCGATCGGCTGGTGCGTCGGGCCGTCCTCGCCGAGGCCGATCGAGTCGTGCGTGAACACGAACGTCGACGGCAGGTGCATGAGCGCGGCGAGCCGGATCGACGCCTTCATGTAGTCGCTGAAGATCAGGAAGCCGGCGCCGAACGCGCGGAACCCGCTGATGTTGAGGCCGTTGACGATCGCCCCCATCCCGTGCTCGCGGATGCCGAAGTGGAAGTTGCGGCCGCCGTAGTCGCCCTTCTCGACGCTGCCGCCGCCGTTGATCAGCGTCAGCGTCGACGGCGCGAGGTCGGCCGACCCGCCCACGAACTCGGGGATCTTGGAGGCGACCCACTGGATGACCTCGTTGGAGGCCTTGCGGGTGGCGATCATGCCCGCGTCCGGGCCCTTCTTCGGAATGTCCGAATCCCAGCCGTCGGGGAGCCGCCGCGCGTCCAGCCGCTCGAGCTCGGCACGGTGCGGGGACGCCTCGAACTCGCGCTCCCACTCCTCGTGCAGCTCGCGTCCGCGATCGACGCACTCGCGGAAGTGCGACAGCGCCTCGTCGGGGATGAAGAACGGCTCCTGGCTCGGCCAGCCGTAGGCCTCCTTGGTGAGCGCGACCTCCTCGTCGCCCAGCGGCGAGCCATGCGCCTCGTGCGTGTCCTGCTTGTTCGGCGAGCCGGGCGCGATGTGCGTGCGCAGGATGATCAGGCTCGGACGCCCGCTGTCGCTCTGCGCGGCCTCGACAGCCGCCTGCATGCTGTCCAGCGCCAGGTCCTCGCCGAGGTTCTGCACGTGCCAGCCGTAGGCCTCGTAGCGCTTGCCGACGTCCTCGGAGAACGCCAGCGCGGTGTCGCCCTCGATCGAGATGTGGTTGTCGTCGTAGAAGGCGATCAGCTTGCCGAGGCCGAGGTGCCCGGCGATCGACGACGCCTCGGACGAGATGCCCTCCTCGAGGTCGCCATCGGAGGCGATCACGTACGTGAAGTGGCCGAGCAGCTCCTCGCCGTAGCGGGCGACCAGCATGCGCTCGCCCAGCGCCATGCCGACCGACGTCGAGATGCCCTGGCCGAGCGGGCCGGTGGTGGTCTCGATCCCCGGCGCGTGGCCGTATTCCGGGTGGCCTGCGCACGGCGAGCCGAGCTGGCGGAAGTTCTTGATGTCGTCGAGCGAGACGCCGTAGCCCGTCAGGTGCAGCGTCGAGTACAGGAGCATCGATGCGTGCCCCGCCGACAGCACGAACCGGTCACGGCCGAGCCACCCCGGATTGGCCGGCGAGTGACGCATGATGCGCGTGTAAAGCAGGTACGTCACCGGGGCCAGCGCCATCGGCGTGCCCGGGTGTCCCGAGTTGGCCTTCTGCACCGCGTCCATCGACAGCGTCCGGATCGTGTTGATGCACAGCTCGTCGAGGGCGGCGCGCTCCGTCGTCACGGACAATGCGGCTCTTCTCCTGTCTGGGTTGCCGAAGCCACGCTACCCGAACGGTACGTGCTGACACCCCGTCGTGGCACCGGCGAGATCGCCGGTCTTGCGTGCTAAGGGGTCCGTACGTGGCGCCTAAGGGGTCAGACCCCTTAGGTCGGCGTGACCTCCCGATGTAAGAGGGCTGTCTCAGACGTAACTTCGATGGCGTCAGAAACGGTCCAATTGCACAGGAGTCCGCATGCTTCAGTCGCTCTACACCTCCGCCGTCATCGACCAGATCATCCACGACCGCGCCGCCGCTGCCGCCCGCGCCCGCCAGGCCCCGAGCCGCCGTCGCCGCCTGTTCGGCCGCGGCCGGGATGTAGCTCCCCACTCCTCCCCCACCGCTCACCTTCGCGTAAGCGCGAGCCGGTGAGCGAGCTCGCCGGCTGGAACACGGCGGAGCCGACCTCCATCATGGACGTCGTGCTCCGCCGCGTTTCCAGCGCCACGTTCGTCGGCCGCGCTGACGAGCTCGCCCTGCTGGACGGGGCGCTCGAGCGCACGCCGAGCTTCGCGTTCGTGGCCGGCGAGTCCGGCGTCGGCAAGACGCGCCTCGTCGACGAGTTCGAAGCCCGCGCCACCGCCGCCGGCGCGCGCGTCCTGATCGGGCACTGCCTGGAGCTTGGCGGCACCGTCTTTCCCTACGCGCCCCTGGTCGACGCCCTCCGTCCCGTCGCGCGCGAGCTCGCCGAGTGCGGATCGGATCTCGAGCTCCCCGACGGCACGCGCGCCGCCCTCGCCGAACTACTCCCCGAGTTCGGCGAGGGCCGCGAGGCGGAGCGGACGTCTCAGGCGCGCCTGTTCGAGGCCCTGCTGGGGCTGATCGAGCGGCTGGGCCGCCAGCGACCCGTCGCGCTCGTGCTCGAGGACCTGCACTGGGCCGACCCCTCGACGCGCGACTTTCTCGTCTTCCTCGTGCGCAGCGCGCGGACGGAGTCGTTGACGCTCCTCGCCACGTACCGGTCGGACGAGCTGCACCGCCGCCACCCGCTGCGGCCGGTGCTCGCCGAGCTCGAGCGCGTGCCGGGCGTGCAACGGATCGCCCTCGAGCGCTTCAGCCGGGACGAGGTCGATCAGCAGCTGGCCGGGATCCTCGACGAGGCGCCCGACCGCTCGCTCGGCGACCGCCTGTACGCGCGCGGGCAGGGCAACCCGCTCTACACCGAGGAGCTGCTGGCGGCGTCGGCGTCCAGCGTCGGCGAGCTCCCCGAGACGCTGCGCGACGCCCTCCTGACCCGCTTCGAGCGCCTGCCGGCGGCGGCGCAGGAGGTCATGCGCGTGGCCGCCGTCGTCGAGCGCCCGATGAGCCACGCGATGCTGCAGGCGCTCAGCGCGCTCGAGCCCGACGCGCTGCTCGACGGCGCGCGCGAGGCGGTTGCCCACCAGCTGCTCGTCACGCATCCGGACGGGACGTACGCGTTCCGCCACGCGCTCGTCGGCGAGGCGATCTACGAGGACCTGCTCCCGGGTGAGCGGACCGCCCTGCACGCTGCGCTGGCGGAGGCCCTGGAAGCTGACCCCGCGTTGCTCGGCGACGTGCCGGCGGCGACGGTCAGTGCCGAGCTGGCTTGTCACTGGCAGGGGGCCCACGACCTGCCGCGGGCCCTCGGGGCGTCGGTCGTGGCAGGGCTCGCCGCCCAGCGCGTGTACGCGGACCGCGAGGCGCTGCGCCACTTCGAGCGCGCGCTCGAGATCTGGGACCGCGTACCGGACGCCGCGGCGCGGTCCGGCATGTCGCGCGTCGAGGTGCTGCGCGCGGCCGCGGCGGTCGCCGGCGATGCGTTCGAGGCGGGGCGCGCCGTCTCGCTCCAGCGCGAGGCGCTCGCGGAGACCGGCGAAGACGCGCCGCCGCTCGAGCTCGCCCGCATGCACGCGGAGCTCGGCCGTTACCTGCGCCACGTGTCCGAGCACGACGAGAGCGACTCCGAGCTGGAACGCGCGCTCGAGCTGCTGCCCCCCGACGCCGAGCTCGAGCGGGCACGGCTGCGTGAGCAGTACGCCAAGAGCCTGATGCTGCGCGGGTACGTGCGCGAGGGCCTGGCCGAGGCGGCCGCGGTCGCACGCGAGGCCCGCCGGCTCGGCGACGCGACCGTGGAAGCGGGCGCGATGAACACCGAGGGCTTTTCGCGTGCCGCGCTCGGCGACGTCGACGAGGGCGCCCGGCTGCTGCGCGCGGCCGTCGAGCTGGCGAGCCGCGAGGGCACGCCGAGCGATCACGTGCGCGCGGTCATCAACCTCTCCGAGGCGCTCGACCTGTCGGGCCGCACCGACGAGGCGCTGGCCGTCGTGCGGGCAACGCTCCCGCTCGTCCACGCCGACGCCGAGCCGTCCTCGTACGACACGTTCCTGGAGACCCAGCAGGCGTACGAGCTCTTGCGACTCGGCCGCACGGCCGAGGCGGCCGCCGTGCTGCCTGCGCGCGTGCCCGGCGACGCGATCGGGTCCACGCCGATGTTCGTGATCGCCGTGCGGGCGCAGATCGCGATGGTCCGCGGCGACGATGCCGCCGCCCGCCACTCGCTCGACAAGTTCCGGCGCCAGCACCTCGGGTCGCGCGACCCGCAGTGGTTCGAGGCGCTCGAGGTGATGACCGCCATGCTGGCGGCGCGCGAGAACCGGCTCGAGGATGCGCGTGCGGCCGCGGCCCGCGGCATCGCCGCCACGGAGCCGACCGACGAGGCCGCGCGGCTGATCAAGCTGATCTGGGTGGCGCTGATGGTCGAGGCCGACGGCGCCGAGCGTGCCATCGCCCTCGGCGAGCCGTTCGACGAGGCGACCGCCACGACGCTGCGGACACGACTGGCCGCCGCGCGCGCCCGATCCGGCCAGTGGGCCGAGGGCCCGCGCTACGCGATGCTGGCGGCCGCCGAGGCAACCCGGCTCGACCACGCGCTGGGCCGCGCCGGCCCCGATCCCGGCGCGTGGCTGTCCGCCGCCGCCGCGTTCGACGAGATCGCGCTCCCCTGGCCGGCCGCCTATGGGCGCCTGCGCGCCGCCGAGGCGTGCGTGGCGGCCGGCGAGCGGGCAGGCGCAGTCGCGCCGCTGACCGCGGCGCGTGTGTCGGCCGAGCGGATGGAGGCGGCGCCGCTGATCGATGCGGCGGACGCCCTCGCGCGGCGCGCGCGGATCCGTCTCGACGAAGCGCCGGAGGCCGAGCCGGCGCCGCGCGAGGCGCTCCCGCTGGGGCTCACGCCGCGCGAGCACGAGGTCTTGCTGCTGGTGGCCGAGGGTCGCACGAACCGCGAGATCGGCGAGCAGCTGTACATGAGCGAGAAGACCGCCAGCGTGCACGTGTCGCGGATCCTCGCCAAGCTCGACGTCGGCGGCCGGGTCGAGGCCGCGGCGGTCGCCCATCGCCTCGGGCTGGCCCGCTGACGCGCTCGGTTCAAGCCGGGCGGGTCAGGCGCCGAATCTAGGGGCGTGACCGAGAACGCCGCGCAGGAGACCCTGCACACGATCCGGGCCGGCGCCGACCGTGCGCTCGCTTGGCTGATCGTCGCCCACTTCCCCGTCGTTCTCGGTGTCGCCGCAGTCCACGGCACGTGGTGGGCCGCACTGCTCGTCGGCGGCCCGCTCGCCGCGGTGCCGTTCTGGCTCGCTCGCACGCGGGCCGGCGCGCTCTCGACGCGCCTGACGATCGCCGTCGCGTTCATGGGCATGTCGGCGCTGCTCATCCACGAGAGCGGCGGCATGGTCGAGCTGCACTTCCACATCTTCGCCGCGCTTGCGTTCCTGGTCGTCTACCGCGACTGGCGCGTGCCGGTGGTCGCCGCCGTCGTGGTCGCCGTGCACCACCTGGTGCTCAACTTCGACCCGGACGCCCATATCGCGCACCTGCTCCCGCACGGCCACTACGGCCTGCCGATCGTGGCGCTGCACGCGATCTTCGTCGTGTTCGAGACCGCCGTCCTGGTGTTCCTCTCGATCACGCTCGAGCGCGAGATCATCGACCTCGCCGAGCACCGTGCTCGCGAGGCCGCCGAGCGCGAGGAGCTGTCCGCAATGGCGCGCCGGCTGGCTCACCGCGACCTCTCCGTCGCCGACGAGGCGACGCGATCCGACGCCGCCGGCACCATGCGTGACGGCATCGGCCACGTCTCCGATCTGGTGCGCGCGATCCGCGCGACCGCCGCCGACGTCACATCCTCGTCGCGCGACGTGATCGCCGGCGCCGACGAGGCCGGCCGCGTGAGCGGCGAGATCGTCGCCGCGGTGTCCGACGTCGCGGCCGGCGCCGAGCGCCAGTCCGTGCTCGTGTCCGAGACGCACGCCGCCGCCGAGCGGGTTGCCGAGGCCGTCCGCGGCAACGCCAACGAGGCCGCCGCTGCCGCCGCGGCCGCCGAGGAGGCGCGCGCGCTGGCCGGCGAAGGCCGGACCGCCGCCGGCGACGCCAGCCGCGCGATGGCCGGTGCCCGCGAGGGCTCCGAGGCGATGACGTCCGCGATGGCCGAGCTGACCGAGCGCTCGGAGGAGATCTCCGGCCTGGTGTCGACGATCACCAGGATCGCCGACCAGACCAATCTGCTCGCGCTGAACGCCGCGATCGAGGCCGCCCGCGCGGGCGAGCACGGCCGCGGGTTCGCGGTCGTCGCCGACGAGGTCCGCAAGCTCGCCGAGGAGTCCGGCGGCGCCGCCCGCAGCATCGCCGACGGCGTCCGGCGGATCGACAGCCTCACCGCGCAGGCCGCCGCCGCCGTCCGTGACGCCGCCGACCGCACCGAGGCCGGCGCCGGCACGGTCGCCACCGCCGGTGAGGCGTTCGAACGCATCGACGAGGCCGTCGGCGACCTGGTCGACCGCGTGCGCCGGATCGCCGCCGCGGGCCGCGCCGTCGCCGAGGAGACCGACGCCGTCCGCACCCGGATGGACGAGGCCGCACGGCTCACCGAGACCTCCTCCGCCAATACGGAAGAGGTGTCCGCGACGACCGAGCAGACGGCCGAGGCCGCCCGCGCGATGGCCGGCTCAGCGGCCCGCCTGGGCGACGCCGCGACCGCGCTCGAGGACCTCGTCGCGCAGTTCACCGTTTCCGCGGTCTGACGCGCTCTGGGCGCTTGTCGCGCCTGTCAAAATACGAGGCATGACTACGCGTGTTGAGAAGACCGATCAGCAGTGGCGTGAGGAGCTCACGCCCGAGCAGTACGAGGTACTGCGCAAGGGCGCGACGGAGCGCGCCTTCACCGGCAGGTTCTGGGACGCCCACGAAGACGGCATGTACCGCTGCGCCGGGTGCGGCGCCGAGCTGTTCTCGTCGGACGTGAAGTTCGACTCCGGGACCGGCTGGCCGAGCTTCACCGAGCCCAAGGTCGCCGAGGCCGTGGAGACCCGCGCCGACAACGCCTGGGGCATGAACCGCACCGAGGTCGTGTGCCGCAACTGCGGTGGCCACCTCGGCCACGTGTTCGACGACGGCCCGCGCGACGCCGGCGGGCTCCGGTACTGCATCAACTCCTGCGCGCTGGACTTCAACTCCGGCCCCGCTGAGAGCTAGGCCAACTTCGGCATTAAGGAAGGCGGGATCGGCCTCGCTGGCGCTTTTTGCACCCATACGGTGCTTAAAGCGCCAGGGACCGCCGATTCGGTTCGTCTCGCCGCCTTCCCACCCAGCCGCAGTTGGCTGGCGTCCGCGATAATTCAGAGCCCATGAGCATCCGTGTCAGCAGCTCGCGTTTGATCGGTCGTGCGGCCGAGCTCGCCGCGCTGGGGGCCGCGCTCGCCGACGCCTGCATCGAGCAGCCGTCGGTTGCGTTCGTGGCCGGTGAGTCGGGCGTCGGCAAGACGCGCCTGCTCGCCGAGCTCGAGCGCATCGCCCGCGAGCGGGACGTGCTGGTGCTCACCGGCGACTGCGTCGACCTCGGCGAGAGCGAGCTGCCGTACGTGCCGCTCGTGTCCGCCCTCCGCCCGCTCGCCCGCTCTGGCGACGAAGCGCTGACGGACTCGGTGCGCGCCGCCGTCGCGCCGCTTCTGCCCGGGTCGAGCGCCGACCCGCCACCGCCCGGGATCGACCAGGCGCGACTGTTCGAAGGCCTACTGTCCCTGCTCGACGCCCTCGGCCGTGGACGGCCCGTGCTGCTGGTGATCGAGGATCTCCACTGGGCCGACCGATCGACGCGCGCGGCGCTGACCTTCCTCGCCCACAGCCTCACCAACGAGCGCGTCCTCGTCGTCGGCACCTACCGACCTGACGAGCTGCACCGCCGCCATCCGCTCCGCTCGCTGCTGGCCGAGCTCGAACGCGACCCGCGCACCCGTCGCGTCGCACTCGAGCCGCTCACGCACGGCGAGCTCGCCGATCAGCTCGAGGACATCCTCGGCGAGGCGCCGACCGCCGAGCTGCTGCAGCGCCTGTGGACGCGATCCGGAGGGAACCCGCTCTTCTCCGAGGAGCTCCTGGCCGCGGGCGTCGACGGCCTCGGCGCAGCCCCGGACACGCTGCGTGATGCGCTGATGCTGCGCGTCGAGCGACTCTCCGACCCCGCGCAGGAGATCCTCCGGATCGTCGCGGTCGGCCAGCGCCTCGAGCATCCCGTGCTTGCCGAGGTCAGCGGCCTCGACGAGCGCGCGCTGCGCGACACCCTGCGGGAGGCGGTCGAGAGCCACATCCTGCTCGCCGGCGAGGACGGCTGGCACCGATTCCGGCACGCTCTGCTGCGCGAGGTGGTCGACGACGACCTGCTGCCGGGCGAGCGGGCGACCTTGCACCTCCGGCTCGCCGAGGCACTGCGGAACCGGCTCAAGGAACGCGAAGGCGCCGTCCTCACCGCCGCGATCGCCCACCACTACGCCGCCGGCGGCGAGCAGCCCGAGGCGCTCGAGTGGTCGATACACGCCGCCACCGCGGCCGAGCGCGTCTACGCGCACGGCGAGGCGCAGGCACTGCTCGAACGCGCACTCGAGCTGTGGGACCGCGTGCCCGACGCCGAACAGCGTGCCGGCGCCGACCGTGTGACGCTGCTCGAGCGCGCCGGCAGCGCCGCCTGGGCCCTCGGGCACACCGGTCGCCAGCTTGCGCTGTTCGAGGCCGCGCTGGCCGAGCTCGGCCCCGAGCCGGATCCGGTGCGCGCCAGCCTGATCATGGAGGCGATCGCGCGTGCCCAGTGGGGCCTCAATCGCCCGCGGTCGAGTGTCGAGACGCTCAAGCGCGCGCTCGAGCTCGTCGAGAGCGCCGACGGCGACGCGGCCGCCGAAGCGCGTGCCCGCGTGCTCGCCGCGCTGGCGCGCCGGTACATGCTCGACGGCAAGTTCACGGACAGCATCGACGTCGCACGCAAGGCGCTCGACGCCACGATCGCCGTCGGGATGCGCTCGGCCGAGGGGCACGCCCGCAACACGCTCGGCTGCTCGCTGGCGATGGTCGGCGACGTCGATGCCGGCTCGACCGAGCTGCGCGAGGCGATCCGCATCGCCCGCGAGCGCGACGACGACGTCGACCTCGCCGACGGCTACACGAACTTCGCCGACATGCTTCACATCATGGGCCGCTCGCAGGAGGCGCTCGAGCTGGCCCAGGAGGGTCGCGCCGAGTTCGCCGAGCGCCGCCCGATCGCGATCATGTGGCTCGATGCGCTGCTCGCGGAGATCCTGCTCGACATGGGCGAGCTCGACAAAGCCGAGGCGCGGCTGCCCGACCCGCTGCGGTACACGGGCGGCCACGTGCGCGTCAACCTCGGCCTGCGGCGTGCCCAGCTGATGCTGTGCCGAGGCCAGCACGACGCCGCGCGCGACCTTCTGCGCGAGCTCGACGAGATGATCGCCGACTCGAGCGAGCCCCAGCTCATCGGGCCGCTCGCCGTGATGCTGGCCGAGCAGCAGCGCCGCGAGGGCGACCTCGCCGCCGCCCGGGCGACGATCGAGCGCGGCCTCGACCGGATGGAGTTCTGCACCGACGACGCGGCGCGGGTTGCCGCGGTCGCCGCCGCCGGTGTGACCGTCGAGGCCGACGCGGCCCAGCGCGCTCGCGACCTCGGCGAGGCCGACGCGGAGACGTCAGCGCTACGCTTCCTCGATGACCTGCTGTCGCGCGTCGCGGCGGCCGCCACCCGCACGCGCCCGGTCGAGTGCGGTCTGCTGCTGATGGCGCGCGCCGAGGCCGGTCGCGGCGGCGGTCGCCCGGATGCCAAGTCGTACGAGCGCGCCGCCGTCGCCTGGGAGAACCTCGAGCGCGCCGAGATCGCCGCGCGCATGCGCTGGCGCGCCGCCGAGGCGCACATCGCCGCGGGCGACCGCGAAGCCGCCGCCGCGCCGCTGAACGTCGCTCACGAGGAAGCGGTGCGGATGGGCGCCGGCTGGCTGCGTAGCGAGATCGAGGGCCTGGCCGCCCGCGCCCGCGTCGCGCTCGACGCCGGCGTCGCCCCTCCCGACGAGCCGGCGGCCGACGAGGACGAGGACGGCTTCGGCCTCACCTCGCGTGAGCGGCAGGTGCTCGCGCTGGTCGCCGAAGGCGCGACGAACCGCGAGATCGGCGCGCAGCTGTTCATGGCCGAGAAGACCGCGAGCGTGCACGTCTCGCGGATCCTCTCCAAGCTGAACGTGCGCTCACGTACCGAAGCGGCGGCCGTAGCGCACCGCCACCGGCTCAACTGAGCTTGTCGATCACTCCACCGCGGGCGCGGGATCGGCCGGGGCGGCGCCGTCGCCGTCCTGGCCCGTCTCCTCGATGCGGCTGCGCAGCCGGTCGCGGATCTCGTCCGGCTCCATGTCGCTGTGGATTCGTGTCTTGCGCGCCACGACGGCGCCGGTCGCGGCGACGCCGGCGGCGCCCGCGAGGCCAAGGAGTTTCCAACGCGCCTTCATCAGTCCGCGTACCTTACGCGCCGTGGACGAATCCGTGTTGACTCTCGACGAGGCGGTGGCGATCGCCGCGACCGGCGATGTCTGGCTGTTCCGCGGGCACTCGGTGGCCGACCGCGCGATCCAGGCCGTCACCAACAGCCCGATCAATCACGTCGGCATGTGTGTGGCGCTGGACGACATGCCGCCGCTGATGTGGCACGCCGAGCTCGGGCGCTCGCTCCCGGATGTGTTCACCGGCGAGCACCAGCGTGGCGTGCAGCTGCACATCCTGCGTGACGCCGTGACGACGTGGGACACCAAGTACGGCCAGCGCGCGTGGATGCGCCAGCTCGACGGCACGATCACCAAGGAGCACGAGGACAAGCTCATGGAGGTGATCGAGCAGATGGACGGCAAGGCCTTCCCAACGACGATGGGGCTCGCCGGCTCGTGGGCGGTCGGCCGCGTGCGCCGCCGCGACGTCTCAAAGGAGACGATCTACTGCGCCGAGCTGGTCGCCGCCACCTACCAGCACATGGGCATCCTGCCCAAGGTCCGGCCGCCGGGGTGGTACGACCCGGGCAAGTTCTGGAGCGGCGACCACATCGACATGGCCGAGGGGTTCTCGCTCGGCGAGGAGATTGCGATTCGCTGAACTCTCGCTGTACCTCGCTGCGTAGCCCTTACCGTGAGAGGGATGGCGATCGTCGCGGCCGAGGGAGTGGTCAAGACGTATGGAGAGGGCCGGGCCGCTCGACGGATCCTCGACGGGGCCGACCTTAGCGTCGAGGCCGGCGAGATCGTGGCGATCCTCGGACGGTCGGGGTCCGGCAAGTCGACGCTGCTGCACCTGATCGGCGGCCTCGACCGCGCCGACGCGGGCACGATCACGGTCGCCGGTGAGGCGGTCACCGGCGCGACCGAGAAGGAGCTGAGCGCGCTCCGGCGGCGGCGGGTCGGCTTCATCTTCCAGTTCTTCCACCTGCTGCCCGAGCTCACCGGCGAGGCGAACGTGCTGCTCGCCGGGCGCGTACGTGGCGCGCGGCCGGACGCCGCCGAGCGCGGCCGCGAGCTCGTCGACCGGCTCGGGCTGCGCGAGGTGGCCGGCTCGCTGCCGAGCCGCCTGTCGGGCGGCGAGCAGCAGCGCTTCGCGATCGCCCGCGCGCTGGTCAACGACCCAGCCGTGCTGCTTGCGGACGAGCCGACCGGCAATCTCGACGTGCAGGCGGGTGCCGAGGTGTTGCGGCTGCTGCGCGCGGGCGCCGAGGACGGCCGCGCGGTCGTCCTCGTCACGCACGAGGCGGCGGCCGCGGCGATCGCCGACCGCGTGCTGACCCTGCGCGACGGGAAGCTCGTCGGGTGATCGCGCTCGCGGTTGCCGGCCTGCGCGCCCGTCGCTCCCGCACGCTGCTGGCCGCTGCCGGGGTGCTGGCGGCGTCGCTGGTCGTCGGGACCAGCGCGACGGTCGGCTACGGGCTGGCGACCGGGTTCGACCGCGCGGCGACGCAGGCCGACCTGCCGGACGTCATCGCGCGCTTCGACGAGGAGCCCCTCGACACGCTCGACAAGCGCGTGCGGGCGCTGCCGAACCTCGCCGTACGCTCCTACCGCTGGGAGCGCAACAACATCCCGCTCGCGGCTGACGGCCACTTCACGCGGCGCGGCGCGCTCCAGTTCGTACTCGGGGGTCGGCGCGGCTACGAGATCCTCCAGGGACGCGACCTCGCCGGGCCGGATGACGCCGTCGCCGAGCAGGGACTTGCGCGCGCGTGGGACCTCCATGTCGGAGACAGGCTGTTCGTCGGGAGGCGCACCCGGCGGTTGGTGGGGATCGCGTCGTCGCCGGACAACGTCGCGTTCCCGCTCGCCGGCGCCGCGCGCGTCTACGCGCTCGACGATGATCGCGACGCGCGCCCGAACGTCGCGCTGCTGTGGCTGAACGACCGATCGAAGGCCGACGTGACGCTCACCCAGGCCCGGTCGGTCTCGTTCGGCCTCGGCCGGCTGGAGTTCGTCACGCGCGACGGCGTGCGCGTACTGCTCTCGCAGGCGGCGGGGATCGTGATCTCGCTGCTCGTCGCGTTCTCGCTGGTCGCCCTTCTCGCCGCGGGGATGATGCTGGCGGCGGGCGCGGCCGCCGATGTGCAACGACGTCTCGGCGCGTTCGGCGTGCAGCGTGCGCTCGGGTTCTCGCCGGGGCGGATCGCCGCACTGCAGGCCGTCGAGGCGACGCTCGTGGCGGTGCCGGCGGCGGCACTCGGTATCGCCATCGGGACGGTCGCCGTGGCCGGCCCGGCGGCTTCCCTGCTCGCGGCGCTGAACGAGCGCCCGCCCGGGTGGGCGCTCGCCGGCCCGTTGCTGGCCGCGCTGGTCGTCGTCGTCACGATCGTGGTCGCGGCCGCGACGTGGCCGGCGTGGCGGGCGGCACGGCGGCCGCCGGCGGAGATCCTCCGCGGCGGCGACCTGGCCGACGCGCCGACCCGCGCGAGCGGCGGCGGTCTCGCGGCGCTCGGCGCGCGGTTTGCCACGGCCGCGCGTGGACGCTGGGCCGCAGCAGTCCTGACGATCGGCGTATGCGCGAGCGTGGTGACGCTGATGCTCGCGCTCGCGTCGCTGCTCGAGCGCCTGCGCGACGACCCGGGCACGGTCGGCAAGCGCTATCAGCTGACTGCCCGGATCGAGCCGTCAGAGCTGGGCGCGGTCCGCGCGATCCCGGGCGTGGCCGACGCGGGCCTGCGCTACGTCGTCGACGCGACCGACTCGTTCCGGCTCGACCGGCCGTTCCGGCTGGTCGGCTACCCGGGCGACCACACGCGCTTCGAGTCGCCGCCGCTGGCGTCCGGGCGGCGCGTGCGCAGCCCGGACGAGGTGGAGGTCGGGCTCGGGCTCGCCGACGCGCTCGGGCTGCGGCCGGGATCGCCGCTCGCCGTGCAGCTGCCGGGCGGGACCGAGGCCCGCTTCCGCGTCGCGGGCGTGGTGCGCGCGCTGGAGAACAACGGGCGCATTGCCTGGGTGCAACCGGACGCCCTGACGCGCGACGACCCCGATCTCCAGCCGTCCACGGTGGTCCGCCTCGCGGGCGGGGCCGACCGGGAGGCCGTGACGCGCGGCATTCAGGACCTCGGCGGCGCGTTCTCCACGGTCGGCGGCGCGACTACCCGCAACGCGCAGTTCCTCGGCCTGCTCGCCGCGGTGCTGCGCGGCGTCGGGCTGACCGTCGGCCTCGTGTGCCTGTACGCGCTCGTGCAGGCGCTGGCGGTGACCGCGCGCGAGCGGCGCAGCGCGGTCGCGCTGCTGCGGGCGTGCGGCGGCGACGGCGAGACCGTCGCGCTCGTGCTCCTCGGCGCCGCCGCGGCGGTTGCGCTGCCGGCGGCGCTCGCCGGCGTGGCGCTGGAGGTCGTCGTGCTCGGGCCGCTGGTCGCGCGGCTCGCCGCGGGGTTCGCCACGCTGCCGATCGCGCCCGGCGCCGGCCAGGTGATCCTTGTCGTGGCGGGGCTGGTCGCGCTCGCCGCGCTCGCCACCGCCCTGGTCGCGCGCCGCGTGCTGCGCGAGCCCGTCGTCGCGGGATTGCGCGAGGAATGAAGCGCGGCGCGCTGATCCTCGTCGCGGTCGCCCTCGCGGGCTGCGGGTCGCCGGCCGCCTCGTCCCCGGCGACCTCGACGCTCCAGGCGACGTGGGTCGACACCGACGGCGACGGCTTCCTCGAGCGCGGACCGGGCGAGCCGCTGATCGCCCGCGGCGGCGACGCGGATCCCGGCCGTACGCTGGCGACGTTCGGCCAGCTCACGGACACTCACGTGCGCGACGAGGAATCGCCCGCGCGAGCGCCGTTCCTCGACCGGCTCGGCGCGCCAGTCGACTCGACGTTCCGACCGCAGGAGGCGTTCTCGACGCAGGTGCTCGACGCCGCGGTGCGCGCGCTCGACCGCCAGCATCCGCAGGCGGTCGTCGTCACCGGCGACATCGTCGACTCCGCGCAGGAGAACGAGCTCGACATGGCGCTCGCGACGCTGCGCGGTGACGAGGTGAACCCCGACAGCGGCGCGCCCGGCTACGACGGCGTCCAGGACGCCTCGAACCCGGATCCGTTCTACTTCCGCCCCGACAACGACGCCCCTCGGCACCCCGGCGTGCTCGATGCGGCGCAGCGCCGGTTCCGCGCCACCGGGCTCGACGCGCCCTGGTATCCGGCGATCGGCAACCACGACGTGCTCGTGCAGGGCGAGGTGCCCGCGACGCCAGCGATCGAGGCGGTGGCGACCGGCAACCGGATGGTCGTGGGCATCGACCCGCGGTTCCTGCCGCCGATCCTCAGCGAGAGCGAGGCGCCGTCGATCGTCAATTCGCTGATCAGCCAGGGCGATGCGTTCGGGCGTACCGAGACGGTGCCGGCCGACCCCGCGCGGCGGCACCTGCGGCCGACCGAGATGGTCGACCGGCTGGCGTCCGCGGCCGGCGTGCACCCGGCCGGCTCCCGGCTCGACTACGCGTTCGACATCGGGCCGTCGGTGCGCGGGATCGTGCTCGACACGGTCGATCGCGCGGGCGGCTCGCGCGGGCTGATCACGCCCGCGCAGCTCGCCTGGCTGCGCGGCGAGCTGAGCCGCGCCGGGGACCGCTGGATCGTCGTGTTCGCGCACAACGCGCTCCCCGAGACGGCGTTGCGCCTGCTCGACGCGACACCGCGCGTCGCCGCGGTCGTGCGCGGCAACAGCCACCGCAATGCGATCGAGCCGCGCGACAGCTACTGGCTGATCTCCACGTCGTCGCTCGCCGACTTCCCGCAGCAGGCGCGGATGTTCCGGCTGCGCGAGGCGCCGGGCGGCGCCGTACTGGAGACGTGGATGGTCGATCAGGACGGCCGTGGGCTGGCGGGCGTGTCGCGAGAACTGGCCTACCTGGACGCCCAGGGAGGCCGGCCGCAGGGGTTCGCGGGTCGGCCAACCGACCGCAACGCCCGGCTGTTCGTGCAACCGTAGGCGCGTCTATGGCTCCTCACACGCGCCTCGGCGCCTGCTTCCTCTTCGCCGGCACGATGCACTTCCTCAAGCCGCGCCCGTACGTGGCGATCGTTCCCGAAGCCCTGCCGCGCAAGCGCGAGCTCGTGTTCGCCAGCGGCGTCGCCGAGCTCGCCGGCGGCGCCGGCCTGCTGGTACCGAGAACGCGCCGCCTCGCGGGCTGGTGGCTGATCGCCACGCTGCTCGCGATCTTCCCGGCCAACGTCAACATGGCGGTCAACGCCGAGCGCTTCCGCGTTGTGCCCGAGCCGCTGCTGTGGCTGCGGTTGCCGCTGCAGGGCGCGCTGCTCGCCTGGGTGTGGCGCGCCGCGCTGCGATGAGCCACGCGGCTGCCCTTCTCGATTGGCTCGCATGCGCATACGGCGGGCGCGAGCAGCGGGCGGCACGCGCCGCGCGTGCCGCGGGCGGCGGCCTGCTGGAGACCGTCGCGTGGCTGGGGACCGCCGGCCACGTGCTCGACTTCGACGACACCTACCTGCCGGGCATCGCGCACCTCAGCGCGCCGACCGCGCCGGCGGCGATCGCGGTCGCCGCAGATCTGGACCTCACCGTCGGCGACGCCCTCGATGCCCACTCGGCCGGGTTCGAGACCATGGGCGCGCTGTCCCGCGCGCACCCGCTGTACGAGGGCGGCTGGCACCCAACGGCGGTCTGCGGCGCCGCGGGCGCGGCGCGCGCGGCGTCGGTTTTGCTCGGGCTCGACGAGGAGCGGGCGGGCGCGGCGGGGCGGCTCGCGCTGCTGCAGGCGGGCGGCCTGCGCGCCGCGTTCGGGTCGGACGGCAAGTCGCTGCAGGTCGGCATGGCGGCGGCGTCCGGCGTGCAGGCCGCGCGTATCGCCGCCGGCGGCGTGTCGGTCACCGCCGATGTGCTCGGCGCGCCCGACGGCTTCGCGGCCGCGTTCGGCAACCCGCGCTCCCTCTCGGGCCCCGCCAACCGTCTCGCGGTCGACGAGAACTGGATCAAGCCGTGGCCGTGCTGTCTGATGAGCCACAGCGCCATCGAGGCGGCCACGCGCGCCGACCTCTCCGGCCGCGGGCCGATCGCGGTCACCGTGCACCCGGTCGCCCGCCGCGCGGCGGCGTACGACGAGGTCGCCGACGGGCTGCAGGCGAAGTTCTCGATCCCCTACCTCGTCGCCTACGTCGCGCTGCACGGTGAGCCGGAGCCGAGCAGCTTCGACGCCGTCGACGCCGACGTGCAAGACCTTTCGCGCCGCCGCGTCACCGTCACGACCGACGACGCGCTCGGCGAGCCGGAGGCCGTCCTGGCGGTCGCCGGCGAGGAGGTCGCCCGCGTCGAGGCCTCGCGCGGGTCCCCGCAGCGACCCATGAGCCCCGACCAACTCGCCGCGAAGTGCCGCATGCTCGCGGGCGACCGCCTCGACGGCTTGCTCGACGACCGCGAAGCGCCCGCTCAGACGTTGCTCGACGCGCTCGCCTGAAGCCGCGCCAGCACATCCGCGTGCAGCGCCGGGTTCGCCGCCACCGCGCCGCGCCCCGCCGCGGTGCGGCGCCCGTCGAAGTCGGTGAACACGCCGCCCGCCTCCTCCACGATCAGCTGCGCCGGCAGCAGGTCCCACAGGAACCCGCGCGGGGCGAACGCGGCGTCGACCGCGCCCTCGGCGCACAGCATCAGCCCGAGGAACGACTCGTAGCCGCCGCTCAGCCGCGCCGTGCGCAGGAGCGCGTCCGCATCGATGTCGAAGCCCAGATAGAGGTTGGCGTGGGCAACGAACGCCTCCTCGACGGTCGCGACCGCGGACACCGCGATGCGGCGGCCGTCGCGAAACGCGCCCTCGCCCCGAGCCGCCCACCAGCGCCGGCGCAAAGCCGGCGCCGACACGACCGCGACCAGCGGACCCGAGCCGTCCTCGAGCGCGATCAGCGTCCCCCACACGGGGATCCCGCGCGCGAACCACTCCGTGCCGTCGAGCGGATCGAGTACCCACCGGCGCTCGCCCTTCCCCACAGCGCCGAGCTCCTCACCGAGGATCGCGTCATCCGGCCGCTCGGCCGCCAACCGCTCCCGCAGCGCCCGCTCGACCTGCCGGTCGGTCTCCGTGACGGGCGTGCCGTCGGCCTTGGCGACGGCGACGGCGCCACGGTCGAACGCGGGCAGCGTGATCGCGTCGGCGAGATCCGCGAGCGCCAACGCAAACAGGGTCAGACCCCTTGAGTCGAACTCGCTCAAGGGGTCTGACCCTAGCTGTTAGGCGGCGGCGGGAACCGGCTCGAGCTCGCCGCGCTGCGCGGCTTCGGCGTGCGCACGCGACGCCTTGCTCGACACCAGGACCATCGCGAGGACCGCGCCGGCGATGGCGAGGCCGGCGCCGACGAGGAAGGCGCGCTGGAAGCCCTCCGTGAGCGCGACCGGCATCGGCGAGCCGGACGCGGCCAGGTCGTCGATGCGGCTGTTCGCCACCGTGGCGAGGATCGCCAGGCCGAGCGCGCCGCCGATCTGCTGCGACGTGTTGATCAGGCCCGAGGCCAGGCCGGTCTCGTGCGTCTCGACGCCGCTCACCGCGGCGACGGTCATCGACACGAACGCGAGCCCGAGCCCGATGGCGGCGAGCAGCGACGGGAACAGCACGTCACCGACGTAGCTGCCATCCGGGGAGACCTGCGAGAACCACACGAGGCCGCCCGCGGTGATGGTCAGGCCGGTGACCAGCACGGGCTTGAAGCCGAAGCGGGTCACCAGGGGGGCCGCACCGCCCGCCGCGACGATGATCCCGCCCGCCAGCGGCAGGTACGCGAGGCCGGTCGTGAGCGGCGAGAAGCCGAGCACGTTCTGCATGTACAGCGAGATGAAGAAGAACATGGAGAACAGCGCCGCGGCGATCAGCACGGCCGACACGTTGATGCCGGTGATCGTCCGGATCCGGAAGATGCCGGGGAACGGGACCAGCGGGTTCGACTGCCGCCGCTCGATCACGTAGAACGTGCCGATCAGTGCCAGCGCGATGGCGCCGAGCCCGATCGTCTGGGTCGAGCCCCAGCCCGCGCTGTTGGTGTCGACGAGCGCGTACACCAGGAGCGACAGACCGGCGGTGATCGTTACCGCACCGGCGATGTCGAAGTGACGCTCGCCCACATTGCGGGACTCGGGCAACAGGCGCGGAGCGAGCATCGCCGCGGCGATGCCGATCGGGACGTTCACGAACAGGACCCACTCCCAGCCGGCCCACTCCGTGAGCATGCCGCCGAGGAGGACGCCGACGGCGCCGCCGGAGCCGGCGACCGCGCCCCAGACGCCCATCGCCTTGTTGCGCTCGGCGCCCTCGGCGAAGAGGACGGTGACGAGCGACAGCGCGGCCGGGGAGAGCAACGCGGCGCCAAGGCCCTGCACGGCGCGAGCCGCGATCAGCCAACCCTCGCTCTGAGCGAGGCCGCCGGCCAGAGAGGCGATCGCGAACAGGATGAGGCCGGTGATGAACAACCGGCGGCGACCGAGCAGGTCGGCCAGACGACCGCCGAGGAGGAGGAACCCACCGAAGACGAGCACGTAGGCGTTCACCACCCACGACAGGTTGTCCTGCGAGAAGTGCAGGTCCCTACCGATCGAGGGGAGCGCGACGTTGACGATCGACGCGTCGAGGACGACTACGAACTGGGCAGCGGCGAGCAGCGCCATCGCCAGCCACTTGTTGGTGCTGCTAGAGGACATGTGGGAGCTCCTGGGGAGGATGTGGAACCAAGGTTCCGGTTCTGCCGAACACGATACGGAGCGATGATTCCGTTTTCAAGTGCGGGCAGCCACACCTTTATCCGGAATCGGGGTTCCGCTACATTCACAGCGATGAGCGAACTGGTCGACAAGCCCCTCCGCGCCGACGCACGGCGCAACCGCGAGAAGGTGCTCACGGCCGCTCGCGCGGTTTTCGCGGAGCAGGGCGTGGACGCCCAGATGGACGACGTGGCGCGGCGGGCCGACGTCGGCGTCGGCACCGTCTACCGCCACTTCCCGACCAAGGACGCGCTCCTCAGCGCGCTCGCCGACGAGCTCTTCGACACGCTTGCCGCCCACGCGCGCGAGATGCGCGAGCTCGACGATCCGTGGGAGGCGTTCCTGCAGACGATGTGGTTCAGCGCGCAGAAGACGGCGGGCGACCGCGCGTTCGCCGAGATCCTCGGCGCCTCGCGCGACATGATCCCCACCGAGTGCCCCGGCAAGAAGGAGCTGACGGGATCGGTCGCCGCGATGATGGAGCGGGCGATCCAGGCGGGGAAGATGCGCCCCGACGTCGTGATCGACGACATCCCGCTGATCATGTGCGGGATCGGCAGCGCCAGCGCGATGCCGCACCCGAATCCCGAGGCGTGGCGCCGCCATCTCGGCATCGTGCTCGACGGAATGCGCGCCGAGGCAGCCAGCGAAACGCTTGACAGTTAACTTGTGGGGCTATGAGCGCCCCGTCGGTCGACCCTGAACTGGAAAACGTCGCCTGGAACCTTGACCCGCTGCTCGACGGCGGCGCCGACGATCCGGACTCCGCCGTCACGGCGATGATCGCCGAATCGCAGGCCCGCGCGGAGGCGTTCGCGCAGGCCTACGCGGGCAAGATGGCCGAGCTCGACGGCGCCGGCCTGATCGCCGCGATGCACGAGCTCGAGGCGATCCAGGAGGAGCTCGGCCGTGCCGGCTCGTACGCGATGCTCAACTTCGCCGGCAACACCGCCGACCCGCCGCGCGGCGCGCTGCTGCAGAAGGTGCAGGAGGGCGCGACCAAGATCGAGACGACGCTGCTGTTCTTCGAGCTCGAGTGGGCGGCGCTCGACGACGACCAGGCCGACGAGCTCCTCGCCACCGACGGGCTCGACTTCGCCCGCCACCACCTGCGCACGGCGCGCCGCTACCGGCCGCACCTGCTTTCCGAGCCGGAGGAGAAGATCCTCGCCGAGAAGGCGCTGACCGGCCGCGGCGCGTGGTCGCGGCTGTTCGAGGAGCAGGCCTCGGCGATCACGGTCGAGCTCGAGGGCGAGTCCGAGCCCGTCTCGCTCGAGGTCGCGCTGTCGCGGCTGTTCGTGCCCGATCGCGAGGTCCGTCGCAGCGCCGCCGAGAGCGTGACCGCCGCGCTCCAACCGAATCTGCGCACACGCGCCTACATCCTCAACACGTTGATCGCCGATAAGGCGGTCGACGATCGGCTGCGCAACTACCCGCACTGGCTGGCGAGCCGCAACCTCGCCAACGAGGCGTCCGACGAGTCGGTCGAGGCGCTGATCGCCGCCGTCCGCGCGCGCTACGAGCTGCCGCGCCGCTGGTACCGGCTCAAGGCGCGGCTGCTCGGCATCGACCAGCTCGCCGACTACGACCGTATGGCGGCGGTGGGAACGGAGGACGAGCAGGTCGAGTGGACCCGGGCCCGCCAGACGGTCCTCGAGTCCTACGGCGCGTTCTCCGACGAGCTCGGCGCGCTCGCCAAGCGCTTCTTCGACGAGTCGTGGATCGACGCTCCGGTGCGCCCGAACAAGCGCGGCGGCGCGTTCTGCGCCTACACGGTGCCGTCCGCCCACCCGTTCGTGCTCCTCAACTACACCGCGACGCGCCGCGACGTGCTGACGCTCGCGCACGAGCTCGGGCACGGCGTCCACGCGGCGCTCGGCGGCCGCCAGGGCGTCTTCCACATGGCGACGCCGCTGACGATGGCCGAGACCGCCAGCGTGTTCGGCGAGACGCTCGTGTTCGGGCGACTGTTCGAGCAGGCGGCGACCGCGGAGTCGCGGCTGGCGCTGCTCGCCGAGAGCATCGAGGGCTCGATCGCGACCGTCTTCCGCCAGGTGGCGATGAACCGCTTCGAGCACCTCGTCCACACCGAGCGCCGCGAGCGCGGCGAGATCGCCGTCGACCGCATCGGCGAGTTGTGGGCGGAGTCCCAGACCGAGCTCCTCGGCGACGCCGTCGAGGTGACGGAGGGCTACCGCTCGTGGTGGTCCTACGTCCCCCACTTCATCGGCTCGCCCGGCTACGTGTACGCCTACGCGTACGGGCAGCTGCTCGCGCTCGCCGTCTACGGCCGCTACGAGGAGGAGGGCGACAGCTTCGTGCCCGCCTACCTCGAGCTGCTGTCGGCCGGCGGGTCGCGCAGCCCGGAGGAGCTCGGGAAGATCGTCGGCGTCGACCTCGCCGACCCGGGGTTCTGGGACCGGGGCCTCGACATCGTGGAGCGCCAGCTCGACGAGGCCGAAGCCGCGGCGCGCGAGACCGGCCGGATCTAGACCCCCGCGAGGTCGTCGCCGGTGCGCGTGCGCTCGTAGATCACCGAGCGGCCGTCGCGGCGGCCGGCGATCAGCCCCGCGCGGCGCAGCACTCCGAGGTGCTCGGACACGCCGCCGGCGCTCGCCTGGAGCCGCGCGGCAAGCTCCTGCGTCGTCTGCGGGACGGCGAGCTCGGCGAGCACCTGCGCGCGGCGGCGGCCGAGCAGCTCGGCGAGTGGGTCGGCCGGGCGCTGCGGGCGTTCCCACAGCAGCCCGACGCCGCGCGGCGCGTACACGAGCGTCGGCTGCCACGGCGGATCGGTCATCGCCCACACGCGCGGCCACGCGAACACGGCCGGGAGCAGCAGGAGGCCGCGCCCGCCGAGGTCGACGCTCGCCTCGTACGCGCGGTTGACCTCGAGCACGCCGTCGCGCCACTCGACGTCCCCGTGCAGGTCGCCGAACGCGGCCAGCGGGCCGCCCTCGGCCAGCCGGGCGCCGCGGTAGGCGATGTCGGCCTCGAGCAGGCCGCACACGCGGTCCCACCACGGCTCGAGCGCGCGCTCCCAGTACGCGGTCATGACCGCCGTGAGCCGCTTCAGGCCGGCCTCGGGATCGCTGAGCAGGATCCGCGCGGCCGGCGGCGGCCGGCGGCCGGGGTAGGCCCAGCCGAGCTCGAGCGCGATCCGCGCAGGGTCGGTCGCGCGCACGCGCGGGAGCTCGGCGCCGAGCCGCGCGCGCGGACGCTCGGGCGGCGGCGTGACGAAGTCCGGGAGGTACGGGCCCTCGGGGATCACGGCGTCGAGCAGCGCGAGATCGAGGTCGGCGACCCGCTCCGCCGCCGCCTTCGCCCACGGCTCGTGGATCGAGTGGCGGGCCGGGTCGCGCAGCACCTGGCGGCTCGACGCGAGCTCGAACAGCGGCGAGATCGCGAACCGCACGCGGCCGAGGTCGTCGGGGCCGAAGCGGTACTCGATCATGGACCGAGCCTACACTCCGATTCGGGGAGCGCCGAATCGTTTCCACCCCCGCTGATGCGGCCGAAAACTGTCGGACCGTGTCCGCCGCCGTCGCCACCACCCGCGTCCCGCTGGGCGCCGTCCTGCGCGCGCCGGGCTTCGCATGGCTGTTCAGCGCGTCGATGCTCGGCCGCATCCCGATGTTCGCGACAGGCCTTGTATTGGTGCTGCGCACGCGCGAGCTGACCGGCTCGTTCGCGTCCGGCGGCCTCGTCGCCGGGATCAGCGCCGCGGCGGTGTGCGTCAGCTCGCCGGTGCTCGGGCGGCTCGTCGACCGGCGCGGCCAGGTGCTCGTCCTGTCGGGCTGCGTGGCGCTGTCCTCGGCCGGCCTGCTGCTGCTCGGGCTGCTGCCCGACGGCACGAGCCTCGCGTTGCCGGTGCTGTGCGCGTTGATGACCGGCTTCGGGTTCCCGCCGCTCGGCGCGTGCCTGCGCTCGGCACTCCCCGCGCTGCTGCCCGACCGCGACCGCCGGCACGCCGCGTTCGCGCTCGAGTCGGCGGCGACCGAGGTGACGTACGTGATCGCACCGCTGCTGGTCGCCGTGTCGATCGCGCTCGGCGGCCCCGCCACGGCGGCGTTCGTGGCCGCGGCGCTCGGCCCGCTCGGCGTGGCCGCCTTCGTCGCCCATCCCGCGGTGCGGAGCTGGCGGCCGGAGCACAACGGCGAGCGCCACCGGGGCGGTGCGTTGCGCGGCCCTGGCGTGCGGTGGGTCGTGTTCATCTTCGCGCTGGTCGGTACGGCGTTCGGTGCGGTCGAGGTCGCCGTCCCGGCCTCCGCCGACGCGGGCCTCGCCGGCGTGCTGCTCTCGCTGTGGGGCGCCGGATCGCTCGCGGGCGGCCTGATCGCCGCGCGTGCGCCCGCTCCGGCCGATGGCCGGCGGCGGCTGCGCCGGCTGCTCGTGGCGCTGGCCATCGGCCACCTGCTGCTGATCCCGGCGACCGGCCCGCTCGCGCTTGCGCTGCTGCTGCCGGCCGCCGGGCTGGCGATCGCGCCGACGTTCGCCTGCACGTTCGCGCTGGTCGAGGACCTGGCGCCGCCCGGCACGCTGACCGAGGCGTACACGTGGCTGTCGAGCGGAATCACCGCCGGGATCGCCGCGGGCGCAACGCTCGCCGGCGTCCTCGCCGAGCACCGGAGCCCGGCAGCGGGGTTCGCGCTCGCGGCCGGGGCGGCGGCGGCCGGCGCCGGGCTGGCCGCGGTCAGTCGCCTGCGCTGAGCACGCGCACGATCACGCGCGCGAGCGACACGAGCTCGTCGATCGCCACCCACTCGTCGACCGCGTGCGCGCGCTCGAGCCCGCCGGTGCCGGCCATCACGCACGGGATCCCGCGTGCGGTGAACAGGCGCATGTCGGCGCCGTAGGGCACGCCGACCGTGCGCGTCGCCCCGCGCTCCGCGGCCACGGCTGCGACGACGCGCTCGGTCCACGGGTCCTCGCGCGGCGTCTCGCCGGGCAGGAACGCGCCGCCGGTCCAGGAGACCGCGACCGGCGCCTCGCCGTCGTCGAGTACCACGGCGGCCTCCAGGGCGGCGCGGATCGCGGGTGCATCGGCGCCGATCGGCACCCCGACCCGCCCTTCGGCCTCGACACGATCCGGCACCGAGCTCGACCAGTCGCCGCCGTGCACCTGGCCGACCAGCACCGGGTACGGCAGGTCCAGCTCGCGCATCAGCGGGTGGTCGACACCGGCGTTGAGCTCCGCCTCGAGCCCGTGCAGCGCAGCGTGGACGCGCAGGTAGCGATCGATCGCCGAGCAGCCCCGCAGGCGGGTCGCGGCGTGGGCGGCGCGACCGGGCACGACGAGCCGGAACGTGAGCGCGCCGGCCTGTGCGCAGACGACGTCGAAGCCGGTGGGCTCGGGGATCAGGGCGGCGTCGAAGGCGGCGTCGCGCTCGAGCGCGGCGAACGTGCCGAGCCCGCCGTCCTCCTCCGAGGCGACGCACTGCAGCACGACCTCGGGCGCATTCTCGAGCGCAGCGAGGGCATGCACCATGGCGACGACCGCCCCCTTCATGTCGACCGAGCCGCGGCCGTAGAGCCGCCCATCCTCGACGGTCCCCGGGTCGTAGCGCCACGGCTCGGTCCCGAGCCCCACGACGTCGACGTGACCGTTGAGCGCCAGCCGGCCCGGCCGCTGTCCGGCGCGGGTGATCGTCAGCCCCCAGAGCTCGTCCCGGGCGGCCTCCTCGCCCGGATGGTCCGGGTGCGCGCGCAGGGCCGCGAGGTCGTGCTGGTGCAGGTCGGCGGCCAGGCCGAGCGAGGTCGCCAGCTCGGCGAGGGCGGTGAGCGCCGCCCGCTCGTCGCCAGTCGGGCTCGGGATCCGCAGAAGCGCCGCGGCATGGGCGATCAGGGCGTCCGTGTCGAGGCGGGAGAGCACTCCAGAATCCTTCACAACTGTCCCTTCGGGGAGTAGTCGAGGGCGTCCGTGCCGCGTAGTCTGCCCCGCGTCAGGTCGTAACTACTGTCAATGGGAGTGTCAACCACAGACGCCTCGCCCTAAGCGGGCCGAGGTGGGACCCGCCCCGCCCGCCAGGGGCGGGTCCCACCTGGGTCCGTTTGGGGCGGGTCAGGGTCAACCGTTTTTTGTCCGGTGCAACCGGCGCAGGATGCGCCGGCGACCGGGGGTCGCGGAGATCCGGCGCAGGACGCGACCGGGCAAGCCACCGCCAGTTTCGCCGTACCTACTGCTCGCGCGCACCGCGAGCGCCGCCAAGCGGCGGCGCCAAGTTCTCCGTTACTCTGGAACAAGGTGCTACGCGACAGTCAACAACCATCCTCCGACCCGGTTGTCGCGCTGGGCGCCCGCGTGCGGGAGCTCCGGCGTGACCGTGGGCTGACGCTCAAGGGCCTCGGCCGCGAGGCCGGGCTGTCGCATCCGTTCCTCAGCCAGCTCGAGCGTGGGCTCGCACGGCCGAGCGTGACGTCGGTCGAGCGGATCGCCCGCGCGCTCGACGTCTCGGTGAGCACGCTGTGGACCGCCCCGCGCCAGGAGCCCGCTCGCGTGCTCCGCGCCGGCGACGGCGCGACGTCCCCGCACATCGACCCGGAGGCGCCGGGCGGCGTACGCGAGCTGTTCGCCGACGGCACCGCGCTGCGCGTCCGCGAGTGGTCGGGCGGTGCGCGGTCGTGGCCCGAGGAGGGCGACACCACCACCGGCGAGGTCCTCGTCTATGTGGTACGTGGCGCCGTCGAAGTCGATCTCGACGGCACGGTGCACGCGCTGCACGAGGGCGACTCGCTGTTCTTCGACGGCACCGTCCGTCATCGCCTCCGCCGCCGCGGCGGCCTGCGCACGCGCGCGCTCTACGTCGCCACCGGCTGACGGAGCCGGTACACGGCGCCGTTGACGAGCTCCGGCGCGCGCCGCTGCTCGACCTGCCAGATCTCTCGCGCCGCCTGCAGGAACCGGTCGGCGGCCTTGCGGCCGGGGTCGGCGAGCCAGATGTCGCGGGCGAGCTGCGGAAGCAGTTCGAGCAGCACTTCGCCGTTGCGGGCCTCGTAGAGGACGTCGGAGGCGAGGACCAGGTCCCACGGCGCGCGCTCGAGCAGCGGCGCGGGCTGGGTCCAGCTGCACACGAGCGTCTCCAGCGTTGCGCCGTTGCGCTCGGCGTTGGTCTCCGTCGTCCGGATCGCCTCGCTCGACCAGTCGGTGGCGAGCACGCGGCCGCCCGCCAGCGCGGCGGCGATGCTGGGCAACCCGAGGCCGCACCCGAGCTCGAGCGTCCGCGCTCCCTTCAGCGCGCGGCCGCCGATCGCGCGAGCGAGCGCGAGTGAGCTCGGCCACAACTCGGCCCAGTACGGCAGGTACTCCTCGTGCTCGAACGCGTGCTCGTCGAGCAGCGCCTCGGCATCGCGCGGGCGCAGCAGCCGCAGGTCGCGGCCGTTGACGGGGATGACCTCCTCGACGACGTCGTCCATCGACGTGGTTGTATCTTGCTCATCGCCCGTCCGGAGTCGAGAGTCACCAGCGTCGACGTGGCGCGCCGCGCCGGCGTGTCGCAGTCGACCGTCTCGCTGGTGCTGTCGGGCAAGTCCGCGGGGCGCATCTCCGCCCCGACCGAGGCGGCGGTGCGCGCGGCCGCCGAGGAGCTCGGCTACCGCCTCAACGTGGCGGCGCGGACGCTCCGGACCGGCACCGCGCGGACCGTCGGCATGGTCGTCACCGACGTCACCCATCCGTTCTTCGGGCCGGTGCTGCGCGGCGCCCAGGCGGCCGCGTGGCGGGCCGACTACGCGGTCACGCTCGTCGACGTGGCCAACGACCCGGACCGCGAGGCCGCGTCGTTCGAAGCCCTGCGCGCCGGCCCCGCCGACGGGTACATGTTCTTCACCGTCGACCCGCCCGAGCGCTCGGGCGAGCCGGTCGTGGCGATCGAGGTCTCGCCGCCGGGGATGCCGTTCGTCCGCTTCGACACCGAGCACGGGACCGACATCGCGGTCGACCACCTGATCTCGCTCGGGCACTCGAAGATCGGCCACCTCGGCGCGGTGCTCGACGCCGAGACGTTCCGGATCCGGCGCGAGCACGTGCTGGCGCGCCTGGCCGCCGTGGGGCTCGAGCCGTCCGGCTACGAGCAGGCCGCGTTCCGGTTCGACGACGCCCACGAGGCCGCGCTGCGGCTCCTCGGGGCCGACGACCGCCCGACCGGCGTCTACTGCGACGACGACCTCCTGGCCGGCGGCATCTACCTCGCCGCCCGCGACCTCGGCCTGCGCATTCCCGGGGATGTCTCGGTCGTCGGCTTCGACGACCTCCCGTTCGCGCAGGTGTTCTCGCCGCCCCTGACGACGATCGCGATCGACGCCGAGGCGCTCGGCGCCGCCGCCTTCGAGGTGCTGAGCGCGCTGATGGCGGGTGAGGAGCCCGAGGACCGCATCCTTCCCGTGTCGCTGGTCGTCCGCGGGTCCACGGGGCCGCCGGCCTGATCGCCCGGCTTTGGTACGTCGCCGCGAACCCCTTGATTCCGCCGTCATACGTATTACTATTCATACGTATGACTCCCCGTACTCTCCTTTTCGCCGCGCTGGTTGCGCTCGTCGTCATCGGCGGCACGCAGCTGGCGTCGGCGGCCCCCCAGCGGCGGGTCGTGGTGGTCGTGGATGCGGCGGCCGGGCAGGATCCGGCCGTGCTCGCCGAGGCGCGTACCGCAGTGGCGCGCGCCGGAGACGAGGCCGAGCTGCGCGTCCCGCGCACTCCGACCGAGCAGCTGTCCGTGACCCACTACTTCGCCGCCCGGGGCTATCACCTCGTGGTCGGTGTCGGACTCGATCACCCCGTCGCGGTCTCCCCCGTCGCCGCCAAGTTCCCGCACACCCGCTTCGTGGGCGCCCAGCCCGGACAGGTGGAGCGGGCGCTCGCAGATAGTGAGTGAGGACCGCTCCCGTGCGGGCACCGTAGTGCGTAGGTGCCCTTCGCCGCAGTCCTCGCCCTGCTCGCCGTAACACTCGGCCCGCCGCCCGCCGCTCCCCCGTCACGGGCGGTGGGTCAGCCGTGGCACGGCCACCTCGTGCGCGGCGTGCCGCTGCCGGCGTACGGCGCGGGCTTCGCCACCTGGGACCCGATCCGCAAACGCGTCGGGAACCGGGAGTGGCGCCGCTGGGGCACGCAGACACTCGTGCAGCGCGTTCAGCGCGTCCTCGCGAAGTACGCGCACCGCCACCCGAACGCACCCCCCGTCCTCGTCGGCGACCTGTCGCGCACGCACGGCGGGGCCTTCGGCGCCGAGTTCGGCGGGCTCGGGCATGCGTCGCACCAGAACGGGCTCGACGCCGACATCTACTACCCGCGCAAGGACCGGCGGCCGCGGGGCGCCGCGCGGCCTGACCAGGTCGACCGCGCCGCCGCGCAGGAGCTCGTGAACCTGTTCGTGCACGCCGGCGCCGAGTACGTGTTCGTCGGCCCGCACCTGAACCTCCACGGGCCGCGCAAGATCGTGATGCCGCTCGCGCACCACGACGACCATCTGCACTTCCGCCTGCGTGCCCGGCTCGTCAGGGAGTCGCCGTAGGCTCCGGCAACCGGCGGTCGAGCTCGTCGCGGACGTTCTGCTCGATCTGGTCGAAGTCGGTCTGGAATTCGTCGTGCACGTTCTCGACCTGGCGGTTGATACGGCGGTCGAACTCGTTGCCCGCCGCGACCAGCATCAACGCAACGCCGCCGAGCACGACCACTGCGAACACCGCCATCACGACCACGAACCCGAACAGCCCGCGGCGATTGAACGAGCTCCCGCAGTAGGGGCAGCGCGGCCCGCTCTCATACGAGATCCGCGCGCACTGGGGGCAGACCCGCTGAACCGGCTGATCCACCGGGAGAGCGTATCGTCGCGGCGATGGCACCCCTCGCGCTCGTCACGGGCGCCTCGAGCGGCATCGGCCGCGCGTGCGCGACGCACCTCGCCGCGCGGGGCTTCGACGTGCTCGCCGGCGTCCGCAACGAGGCCGATGCGCCGCCGCAAACGAGCCGATCCGCCTCGACGTGACCCGCGCCGACGACATCGCGGCCGCAACGCGCTCCCGCTGCTCGGCCCGTACGCGGCGTCCAAGTTCGCGCTCGAGGCCGTCACCGACACGCTGAGACGCGAGGTCGGTCCGCACGGCGTCAAGGTCACGTGCGTGGAGCCGGGCATCATCCTCACGCCGGTATGGGCGAAGAGCCGTGCGACGGGCGAGGGCCTTGTGGACGCGATGCCGGCCGACGCGCGGCGGCGCTACGAGACGATGATCGACGCGCTGCGGACGTTCGCCGAGCGCGCGGAGCGTGACGGCCTGCCGCCCGAGGCGGTCGCAACGGTGGTCGGGCACGCCGTGACTGCGCGCCGACCGCGCACCCGCAATGTCGTCGGGCGCGAGGCCCGCGTGCGGGTGGCACTCGGCCGCCTGCTGCCGGGCGCGGACGCGCTGATCCGGCGGGCCGTCGTTACCTCAGGCGGTAGATCAGGCGAGCGCGGGTGAGGTCGTACGGCGACACCTCGACGCGCACGCGGTCGCCCGGGTTGACGCGGATGCGCGCGCGGCGCATACGGCCGGCCATGTGGGCGAGCACGAAATGCCCGTTGTCGAGCTCAACGCGGAACATCAGGTTCGGCAGGGACTCCTCGACAACGCCTTCGAGGGAAAGCTTCTCTTCAACTGCCATGGTTCATACCTCCGGTTTCTCTGGCGGACGAGCGCCCGACCGAAGGACGGCTGACGCTCTCAAATCTGTGGCGCGGGCCCGGAATGGCGCCTGGGGCAGCGACGCCCGGTCCACGCGCGGCTTATTCCATGGTAGCTCGCGGGTAGGGGGAGACTGAATGGCGGAGACGAAGGACCGGCGGTCGGTACTCCTCGTCGTGAGCGGCCTGATGCTGGTCATGCTGCTGGCATCGCTCGATCAGACGATCGTGTCGACGGCGCTGCCGACGATCGTCGGCGACCTCGGCGGGCTCGAGCACATCTCGTGGGTCGTCACCGCCTATCTGCTCGCGATCACCGCCGTGACGCCCCTGTACGGCAAGCTCGGCGATCTCTACGGGCGCAAGATCGTGCTCCAGGGCGCGCTGGTGATCTTCCTGATCGGCTCCGCGCTGTGCGGGATGGCGCAGGGGATGACCGAGCTGATCGCGTTCCGGGCGATCCAGGGGCTCGGGGGCGGCGGCCTGATGGTGACGGCGCAGGCGACGATCGGCGACGTCGTGCCGCCGCGCGAGCGCGGCAAGTGGATGGGGCTGTTCGGCGCGGTGTTCGGGGTGTCGAGCGTGGCCGGGCCGCTGATCGGCGGGTTCTTCACGTCGAACCTCTCGTGGCGCTGGATCTTCTACGTCAACCTCCCGCTCGGCATCGCCGCGCTCGTCGTGCTGGCCGTGACACTGCCGGGCGTGCAGGAGCGGGTGCACCACGCGGTCGACTACCTCGGGACGGTGCTGCTGGCGGTGTCGCTCAGCTCGGTCGTGCTGATGACGACGCTCGGCGGCACGTCGTACGCCTGGGGCTCGGCGTTCATCGTCGGCCTCGGGATCGCGGCCGTCGTCGCGCTGATCGGGTTCATCGCGGTCGAGCGCCGGGCCGCCGAGCCGGTACTCCCACCGGAGCTGTTCCGCAACCGCGTGTTCGTGGTCACGAGCGCGGTCGGCTTCGTCGTCGGCTTTGCGCTGTTCGGCGCGCTCACGTACCTGCCGCTGTTCCAGCAGGTCGTGCGCGGCGCCTCGCCGACCGAGTCGGGGCTGCAGCTCGTGCCGGTGATGGCGGGCGTGCTGATCGCGTCGATCGCTTCCGGCCAGATCATCTCCCGCACCGGGCACTACAAGGCGTGGCCGGTCGCCGGGACCGCCGTGGCGTGCGCGGGCATGTTCGCGCTGAGCACGATGGACGCCGCCACCAGCACCGGGGCCGCCGCGGTGTTCATGTTCGTGCTCGGCCTCGGGCTCGGCATGGTGATGCAGGTTCTCGTCCTCGCCGTGCAGAACGCGGTCCCGTACGAGCAGCTCGGGGTGGCGACGTCCGGGGCGACGCTTTTCCGGTCGATCGGCGGCTCGATCGGCACGGCGATCCTCGGCTCGATCTTCACCAACCGGCTCAACGACATCCTCTCCACGGAGGGCGCGCCGGCCGGCGTCGGGGCGCTCGACCCGTCCGCGCTCGATCGGCTGCCGGCCGAGGCCCACGCGACGTTCATCGATGCGTTCACCGACGCGCTCGACCTCGTGTTCCTCGTCGCCGCCTGCATCATCGCCGTGGCGTTCCTGCTCACGTGGCTGCTGGAGGAGCGGCCGCTGCGCGCGACGGTCGCGACCGCGGGCGTGCACGAGGCGTTCGCGGCGCCGGAGGATCCGGACTCGGTGCGTACCGTCGCCGCTGAGCTGAGCCGGGTCGTCGGCCGCGAGGGCGCCGTCGAGTTCGTACAGCGCGCCACCGCGCGGGCGGGACTCGAGGTCACCGCACTCGAGAGCTGGGTACTGGTGCGTACGGCGAGTGACCGCACGCTCGACGTGCAGGTCGTCGCCGAGAGCAACGAGATCGAGGAGCACCGCGTGCGCGAGGCGTGCCGCGGCCTGCACCGCCTCGGCCTGCTCACCGACGCCGGCGACGGGGCAACGGGTCTGACGGCCGACGGCGCCGCCGCGGTCGACGCGCTGGCCGATGCCCGCCGCGACGCGCTGTGCCAGCTCGCCGCCGAGTGGGAACCGCACACCCATCCCGAGCTGATCGAGTTCATCGAGCGGCTGTCGGAGGACCTGGTCGGCGAGGCGCCCCGCGCGTGAGAGGAGACCTGGTGGTGTGGGCGTCGGACCGCCCGGACGTGGCCGCGCCGCCGGAAGGCGTCGAGATCGACGGGCCGTTCGAGGCCGAGAACGCCGACGCGCCGCCGGTGGTCGCCGCCGCGCTGGTGACCGTGCGCTGGACCGTCCAGCTGTCGGGGGCCTCGCTCTCGGTGGCGGGCGCGATCGCCGACAGCGGCCGCGGCATCGTCTACGACCCGCAGAAGGACGTGATCCTGTGGCCCGCGGACCTGGCCGCACTGCGCGCGGTCGAGCCTCGCCGCGATGGCGCGACGATCCAGCTGGAGTGGCTGTTCGCGCGGCGCCTCGCGCGCGCCGATGCCCACCGTCTGCTCGCCGTGCTGCGCCCTGCGCTGCCCGAAGCCGTGCCCGTGCGGTTCGGCGACCATGAGCCGATGCAGGGCCGGCTCGACCGCGACGGCGACGACGCATTCGCCGCCCTGTGGGACGGCACCAGCAACCCGTTCTGGAGCGGCCGGGCGCCGGTCGAGCACGGCTTCGTGCACCTCGGGCGCGGCTTCGGCGCGGCGCTGTCGCCGGCCCAGCGGGACGCGCTGATCCCGATCGTGGCCGGCCGCAAGGCGGTCGACGCCGACGAGGTGACGATGCATTTCCAGGCAAACGTCGACGCCCGCTGGGTCGAGGCGATCGTCGCCGTGTTCTCCCGCGTGGCGCTGGAGCTCGACGCCTTCTTCGCCGCCGGCTTCCACAGCAAGCGGCCGGTGGCCGTCAACGGACGGCACTGGCTCGGCGTCCCGCCCGAACCGCTGTGGCTGACCTGGGTCGGCTCCGAGTACCGGTCCGCGTCCGGCCTCGGTCCGCTGCTCCGCACTGCCGAGCGGCCCGACGACTTCCGTGCGATCAAGCAGGCCCGACCCGAGTGGCCCTATGAGCTCGTGCGGCGCGGCGACCAGCTCGACACCGAGCGCGCCGCCATCGTCATCCCCAGTCTGGAATCCGGACCCTAGGGGAATCCCTGATGCGGCAAGGGCCCGCCGGAAGCGACCGTTCCGGCCATGCCACGCCGCCTCCTCGCTCTCGCCGTCGCTGCCGCACTCGCCCTCGCGGCCGCCGTGATCCTGACCCACTCCGACGAGCGCTCGGAGCCCGCCCACGCGAGCGCGGCGAAGTCTGCCGCGTTCCATCCGGCGCCGACGTCGCGCCACGTGCGCGCCCAGCGCGCCCGCGCGGCCCGGGCGCTCGGACGGGCCGGGATCGTCTCGACCGACCGGCGCACGGGCGGCGTGCACTTCGCCGGGCGGCTCGACGGCTTCCTTACCGGCACGAGCGACCGTGACGCGGCGAAGGTGGCGCTCGGCTACGTCCGGCGTCACCGCGAGGTGTTCGGGCTCGACCGCGGCGACCTTGCGCAGCTCGAGCTGAAAGACCGCGAGACCAGCCACGGCATGACACTGCTGCGCTTCAACCAGGTGGTGGACGGCGTGCCGCTGCTCGAGGGCACGCTGCGGGCGGCGGTGACCGACGATGGGCGGCTCGTGAACGTGACCGGCGGCGCGCGCGCCGACCTCCCGCGGCCGGGCACGCCGAAGCTGGACGCCGGCGCGGCCACGGCGGCGGCCGCGCGGGCGACCGGCGGCACCGCCAAGCAGGCCGAGGCGACGCTCGTGTTCACGGCGGCGACCGGCGACGTCCGCCTCGCCTGGCGCGTCCTGCGCCCGCAGGGCAGCGCCTACTACGACCAGCTCATCGACGCCACGACCGGCGCGGAGATCAGCCGGCGCGACCGGATGGACCACGCGGTGCCGGGCCTCGTTTATGACACGTTCCCGGGCGCCCCGCTCGGCGGCACGGCGAGTACGATCGACCTGCAGCCGTATCTGGACTCCGGCACGAACGAGCTGAGCGGTCCGCGCGCCCGCGTCTACCCCGACTACGACGCCGACGACGTCCAGGACGCGGGCGAGCACGTCACCAAGACCACGGCGGGCGACTTCAAATACTCCCGCAACTCCTATCGCGGGGAAGCCGAGTGCCCGCCCGCCGGCTGCGCCTGGAGCCCGCAGCTCAGCGGCAGCTACTCCGGCAACGCGAAGCAGGCGGCGGTGCAGCTGTTCGCGCTGCTCGCCCAGTTCGGCGACCACCTCGCCGCGCCGTCGATCGGGTTCGACCAGTTCCGCTCGGGCATCCCGAACGTCGACGACGACCCGGTGATCGGCAACGTGATGGACGGCGCCGCCGGCCCCAACGGCTTCCCCTTCCCGGGCCACCTGAACAACGCCGAGATGTGGACGCCGCCCCAGGGGACCAGCCCGCGGCTGAACGCGTTCCTCTTCTACCTGCAGGACAAGTACGCGGCGCTCGACCCGGTCGACGACGCATCGGTGATCTACCACGAGTACACGCACGGCCTCGTCGGCCGAACCGTGGTCGACGCGCTCGGCTGGGGTGCCGCGTCGCTGCGCCAGCCGTGGGCCCTCAACGAGGGGCTCGCGGACTTCTTCTCGCTCGACTACCTGGTCGGCCGGGGGCTGATGACCGACACCGACGCCCCGGGCGAGGTGTGGATCGGCCCGCACCTGTTCAAGCCCGGTGACGGCCGCAAGGAGGCCATCGACTGCCCGATCGCCGTGCTGCACAAGAACTGCCTCTTCCAGGGCGTCGCCCCGGGCGGCGTCGGCTACGAGGACTACGGGCAGGTCGACGAGCGCGGGCCGGAGCCGCACTACGACGGCGAGATCATGGGCCAGACGATGTGGCAGCTGCGCGGCTCGCTAATCGCGGCGCACGGCCAGGACGACGGCGAGAACCGCATCCGCTCGCTCGCCTACACGGCACTCCAGCTCGCCCCGCCCGAGCCGAGCTTCCTCGACTACCGCAACGCGCTCCTGCAGGCCGACCGCGTGCTGCGCCAGAGCCAGGACGCCGAGCGGATCTGGAGCGTGTTCGCCGACCGCGGGATGGGCTGGTACGCCTCCACCCGCGACTCCGACGACGCCGACCCGGTCGCCGACCGTCGGCCCGGCCCGGCCCGGATCACCGGCGAGGGCACGCTGAGCGGCATCGTCACCGATCGCGACAGCGGCGCGCCGCTCGCCGGCGTCAAGGTCGCCCTCGGCGGCCACACGACGCAGAACGCGTCGGCGCCCGGCCCGTTCGACACCACCACCGACGGCGACGGCCGCTACCGCTTCCAGCACGTCCCCGCCGGGACCTACCCGCACCTGAGCGCGCGCACCACCGGCTACGCCGAGTCGATCATCGAGAACGTCGACGTCCACGGCACGGCCCGGTCCGACGTCCGCGTGCGCCGCAACTGGGCGGACACCAAGGCGGGCGCCGTGATCGCGGGCACCGACCTGCCGGTGATCAACGGCTGCGGGCCGAAGAACCTCGCCGACGGCAACCGCATGAGCGGCTGGGCGACGACGCTCAAGAGCGTCGATGAGGGCTACGTCGACATCGCGCTGCCGCAGGCGGTTCGCGTGACCTCGTTCGGCATGGACCCGACTCCCCGCTGGACCAACGAGCCGGACATCCGCGGCCGCTGCGAGCTCACCGACGGCGCGCGGGCGACGCGGATCCGGATCGACGTCGCGTCGTCGCCGGACGGGCCGTGGAAGGAGGTCGTGCGCGAGATGGTCGACGACGCGAACCTGCGCCGCCTCAGCGAGCTCCGTCCGGCCGCGCGGGTCGATGACGTGCGCTTCGTGCGTGTCCACCTCGTCCATCCGGTCAACCAGGAGGCCAACCCGCGCATCCTGGCGTTCGCCGAGCTGCAGGTCTACGCGGCGACCAAGCGGCCGCCGCGGGCGATCTTCGACTACGGCCCCAAGCCGCTCGACGTCGCGCAAACCGCGAGCTTCGACGCTACGCGCAGCCGGCCCGGAGACGCGCCGATCGCCCGCTACCAGTGGGACCTCGACGGCGACGGCAGCTTCGAGACCGACACCGGCGCGACGCCCACGGTCTCGCACAGCTACGGCGAGACCGGCCGCTACAACGTCGGACTCCGCGTCACGGATGCCGACGGCGAGCAGGACGAGCTGCGCGCGCTGGTGCTCGTCGCCCACGACTACGAGATCATGGACCTCGGGACGACCGAGCCGGACGACGCCGGCACGTCGTTCGCCGCCGCGATCAGCCCACGCGGCGCCGTTGCCGTGACGATGGGCCACTCTGGCGTCACCGACCAGATGCCAGGCCGGTTCGAGGGCGGTTCAGTGCATCCGCTCGAGCTGCCGCCCGGGCGCGTGTTCGGCACGGTCTGGAACGTCAACGACAACGGGCAGTCGGTCGGCAGCGTCTACTCAGCGCGCCAGTTCGGGCAGGTCGACGCCGCGATGTGGAACGGCTCGCAGCCGACGCTGCTCGGCACACTCGGCGGCACCAGCGCGACCGCGGTCGGCGTCAATGCCAACGGCTGGACCGTGGGTTGGGCCTATGACGCCAAGGAGCAGCCGCGCGGCTACCTCAAGCGGCTCGGGAACCCGATGGTCGACGTCCAGGAGGAGGCCGGTGTCCCAGCCAACCAGCGGACCACCATGAAGCTGGTCAAGGTCAACGACGCCGGCGTCACCGTGGGCTGCAGCGGCTACCAGCGCGCCGGCGAGAGTTGCAACCACAGCGTCGTCTACGACGGCGTGATGCGCACGCTCACCACGCTGCCCGACTTCGGCTTCGGCGGCGGAGCGACCAACATCTCGACCGACAGCCAGACCGTCACCGGCATGGTCGTCGACGCCGGCCACACGGCTCGCGCAGCGCTCTGGCGCAACGGCCAGCTGCAGACGATCCCCGTGCTCGGCGGCGACTCGGAGGCGATGAACATCAGCGCCGGCGGGACCGTCGTCGGCCACCTCGGGACGCTGACCGGCTACGGCGCCTGGATGTACCGCGACAACAAGGTGACGATGCTCGACTCGCTCGTGCCAGACAGCGGCTGGCACCTCCACGACGCGGACGGGTCCAACGACCGCGAGGAGGTCGTCGGCCTCGGCACGATCGACGGCAAGGACCACGCGTACCAGCTCAACCTCGGCCCGTGCCGGGTGTGCGTGACCGACGTGCAGCTGCAGGACCGCGACCTGCCGAGCCGCGCGTGGCACGACGTCGGCGCCGACGGCACGGTCGACGGCAACGCCGTCCGCGTGCGCGTCCATGTCGCCAATCACGACGACCAGCCGCACGTCTTCCAGCTCAAGGCGCGCGACGAGACACGCAAGCAGGCGATCACCGACCAGGCGCCGACCGTGTCGCTGGACCCGGGCGAGGAGCAGTGGGTCGAGCTCGAGTGGGACACGGACGGGCTCGCCTGGAAGGACGGCAAGCCCGACGCCGATCATGTCCTGCGCGTCCGCGCGGTGCTCGGCCACAGCATCTACAGCGGCCGCTCGGTCGTCCTAAAGGTGCGTCCGCGGCCCGTGGTGCTCGTCCCCGGCGCGCTCGAGGACGCCTCGGTGTGGAAGACGTACGCCGATCTGCTCAAGCGCACGAACCCCGAGTGGGAGTCGCACGCCGTCACCGGGCTCGACACAGGCGGCTGGGCCGACCTCGGCCACGCGCCGGACACGCTCGACCGCCACAGCGAGGTCCTGCAGTCGTTCGTGGCCGGTGTGCGCGACGAGGAGGACGCCGAGCACGTCGACCTCGTGGCCCACGGGCTGGGCGGCGTGATCGCCCGGCAGTGGATCCAGGACGGCATGCCCGACGGCGTCGCGGCGCACCTGATCCAGCTCGGCACGCCCAACACGGGCACGCCGTGCGCGGAGGTCGTCGACGCCGGCCCGTTCTACGACCTGCGGCGCGACGTGATGGACGGCTTCAACGCCCGTGTGACCGAGCGTCGCGGCGTCGAGTTCTCCGCCTACGCCGGCGACGCCGACGCCTACACGTGCGTCCCGGGCAGCGAGCGCGGCGACATGGAGGTGCCGCTCTCGAGCGCGCGCTGGAGCATCGAGGACGCTGAGACCGGCGACGTCTCGCACGTCGAGATGCCGGCGTCCGGCGCGATCTTCAGCGACTTCGCCAAGCCGCGACTGACCGGGGAGAAGGGCACGTCCTCGGTGGCCGCGCGCCGCGCGGCTGCCGAGGCGCCGCCCGCCGCCACGCCCCGGTCGCACCAGCTGCTGACGCAGCGGATCGCCACGGTGGCGCCCGGCGCCACGGCCGAGGTCGTGCTCGATGTCGACGGCGGCTCGCAGCTGGCGGTGACGCTGCTGGCGCCGCCCGAGGTGGAGGCGGAGCTCGTCACCCCCGACGGCGACGTGGCCGATAGCGCCGCGCGCGGAACGACCCGCGTCCTGACCGCCGAGAATCCGGAGCCCGGGCGCTGGCTGGTGCGCGTGAAGTCGACGGGCGATGCGCCGGTGCAGACCGCGGTCGCCGCGTCGTTGCGCGACGACCCATGGAGCCTCGACCTGCGCCGCGGCCACCCGGCGGCCGACGGCGCGCTGCCGGTGGTCGCCGCGATCACGCGGTTCGACCGGCGGGTGACCGACGGGGCCGTGACGATCGAGGTCCAGCGCCGCGGCGGCGACGCGCAGTCGCTGACGCTGCTCGACGACGGCCGGCACGGCGACGGGCTGCCCGGTGACGGCTGCTACGGCGGCGTGCCGGTGGTCGAGCCGGGCGAGGCACTCCTACGCCTGCGCGTCAAGCGCGCCGGCGCCGAGCGTGTGCGCTCGACGTGGATCGACGCCCGGGCCGGAAGCGCCGAGGGCCGCGTCCCGACGTGCCCGGACCTGCGCGGCCGCAACGGCGAGATCGCGTTCGCGCAGCACAACGCGAACTGGGCCACGGTGAGCCCCGAGGGCGAGGTCGGTTCGCTGCCGCTGCGGACGGGGCTGATCCCCGAGGCGTCGTTCTCGCGCGACGGCACGCGGCTCGCGTGGTCGCAGTTCGACGCCGTGTACGTCGGGAACCCGGATGCGAGCGAGCCCGTCAAGGTCGCCGGCGGCGACGAGGTGCGGCGTGCCGATGTCGCCTGGTCGCCAGACGGCCAGCAGCTTGCCTACACCCGCGGCTGCTCCGGCGCGCTCACGTCGACGCAGCTCGACTGCCGGCTCGTGGTGCTCGACCTCGCCACCGGCGCCGAGCGCGAGATCACGACCGGTGCGGCCCCGACGTGGTCGCCCGACGGCGAGGAGCTCGCGTTCGTCAAGCCTGGCAGCAGCTACAGGCGGGACACCGACATCTTCACGGTGCGGCTCGAGGACGGTCACCTGAACCGCGTGACCGATCTCGGCAAGGTCGACGAGCCGGCATGGTCGCCGACCGGCGACCGGATCGTGTTCTCGCGCTGGGACGTCCCGTTCGTCGAGACCGAGTTCGGGACCGATCAGGAGATCTACATCGCGGATGCCGCGGGCGGCAGCGTGCGTAACCTCACCGATGACGACGAGGAGGCCGGCCGCGGGCGGGCGGACATGCGCGACGAGTCGCCCTCGTGGTCGCCGGACGGCCGCCGTATCGCCTTCGCGAGCACGCGCGGCGAGCCGAACGGCGCCAGTGGCTGGCCGGACACGTCGCAGATCTGGGAGATGCGGCCGGACGGCACCGCGCTGCGCAAGCGCACGACCACGCCGTCCTACAAGTACTCGACCGACTGGCGAGCGGTCGAGTACCTGGACGGCGTGATCGCGCCGCGGTGCTTCGATCTCGAGACGTCCGTCACCCGCGATGCGGCCAAGACGATCGCGCTCGACTGCACCGACGACAACGGCGACCGCCTGACGTTCCGGATCCTTAATGCTCCAGCGCACGGCACGCTCGGCCCGCTGTCGGACGGCGGCACCGTGCGCTACACGCCGGCGGACGGCTACACGGGCCCGGACGAGTTCACGTACGCCGCGTCGGATGCCGACGAAAGCTCCGCGGTCGCGCACGTGCGGCTGACCGTGGTCGCACCGCCCCCGCCCCCGCCCCCGCCGCCTCCGCCGCCCCCGCCCTACACCGGCGGAGGTGTCGTGTCCGGCGGCGGTGGCAGTGGTGGCGGCGGCAGCTCGCACCACGGCGACGACGATCACTACGGCCCGGTGATCACGATCCCCGGCGACTGCACCGTCGATCCGCGGACCAACTCGTGCATCGTCGTGATCCCGTGCCAGCCCGGCGGCGACATCTCCGGCTGCACCGGCAACTTCGCCCAGGCGCCGTCGGGGCGGCGGGCGACGGCGTCGGCGTTCGCCGCGCTGAAGAAGACCGCCCCGCGCCTGCTCAGGACCGTGAAGTTCCGCATCCCGGCAGGCAAATCGCGCAGCGTGAAGATGCGGCTCACGGCGGCGGGCCGCTCCCAGTTGCGGCACAAGCGCAAGCTGTCCGTCCGCGTCCGGGTCACGGTCCGCGCGGGCGGCAAGATCATCGACCAGCACATCGAGAAGCTCGCGTTCCGCAAGCGGAAATAGCCGCTTCGCGACCGGCGGCGAAAGTCTGCTCGCCGCCGGTCGCGAAATCCCCGCAAGCGGGTAATAAGCAGCCGATGCTCTCCAACAACGACATCGAGGACGGCCTGCGCGAACTGGTCAGCGCCCGGGTCCTCGTCGGCTGGTACTCGTGGATGTGGACGGAGGGGCGGCACTGGACCCTGCGCCCCTCCCGCGGCGGCTGCGTCACCTACGGTCGCGACGACGTCACGTCCTACCTCGCACTCGCCGCCGAAGTCCTCGGCTAGGCCTACAGGCCAACCGCGGCTGACAGTAGGCGCAGCGTCCCGGTCGCGCACCGGTTCGCGCGCCGCTCGCCGGCCGCGAGCGCGGCGTCGAGCCGGTCGGTGTCGGCCAGCAGCGCTTCGTAGCGGTCGCGTGCCGGCGTGAGCTCCGCCTGCAGCTCCTCGGCGAGCAGCGCCTTGACTTCGGCGTAGCCGATGCCGCCGGCCCGGTAGCGGCGGCGGATGTCCTCGGCGACGGCCGGGTCCGCGAAGGTGTCGAGCAGCGCGACGAGCGGGCACGTGTCCGGGTCCTTGGGATCCTCCGGGCGGCGGCTGTCGGTGACGATGCGCCGGATGAGCCTCGCCTGCTCTTCCGGCGGCGCGAACAGCGGGATCGTGTTCCCGTAGCTCTTGCTCATCTTGCGTCCGTCGAGGCCGGGCAGAACGCCGCCGCTGCGCGGGACGACCGCCCGCGGCACCCGGAGGGCGCCCGGGAAGTAGACGCGCCCGAAGGAGCGGGCGAGCTCGACCGCGATCTCCACGTGCTGGGCCTGGTCGGCACCGACCGGGACCTCGTGTGCGCGCATCGCGAGGATGTCGGCGGCCATCAGCACCGGATACGTGAACACGCCCATGTTGATCCCGTGGTCGGTGTCGCGTCCGGCGGCAGTGTTGGCGGCCACCAGCGCCTTGTACGCGTGCGCCCGGTTGAGCGTGCCCTTGCTGGTGACGTTGGCCAGCAACGCGCTGACCTGCGGGATGGCGGGCACGCGCGACTGCCGGTACACATGCACGCGGTCGTGGTTCAGGCACGCGAGCAACGCGGCAGCGATGTGGCGGGTGCGGGCGCGCAGCTTGCCCGGGTCCGGGCGGCCGTTGAGCGCGTGCAGATCAGCGACGAACACGTACGTCTCGCGCGCCGGATGGGTGACGAGCCGCGCGAGCGGCTTGATCGCGCCCGCGTAGTTGCCGACGTGCAGCTGGCCGGTGGGCTGGATGCCCGTGAGCGTGATGGTGGGGGAGGTCATGGCCGTGGTGTCCTTTGTGCGCGCCCGTGCGTGAACGAGGCGGGCAGGCACCGGTGGGCGCAACGCAGCGCGTCCCCGCGTCAGGCGAGGTCGGCGTGGCGTCGGGAGAGGAAGTGGCGACGCGGGCCGACGGTCAGTCGGCCCACCAGAACGCGCGCGCGGAGAGCTGTTGAGCGGCGGCGTTCATGGTCCACTCATCGTAGAAACAACTTCGCCCGGGTCCAAGACCCGGGCGAATGAGGTGGAGACGGTGGGAATCGAACCCACGTCCGCAACCGCGCAAAGGACAGCGTCTACGAGCGTAGCCGGCGCTCTGGATCTCGCCCCCTGCTCGCCAACGCCGGCGGGGTTGCAGGGTGCCAGCCTCTGAAAATTCCCCCGATCGGGCGAGGCGGTCCTCACGGGGTGAGCCTGCTAATTGAAAGTCTCGGCGTTCCCGTCGCAGGCTTCAGGAGGCCGAGGCTCTTGCCTAGTTTCGGCTAGGCAGCGAGAGCGAACGCGTGAGCGTTCTCGTTGTGCGTGTTCGCACTTATGGTTTTCCCGGGGTTTAACGAGGCCTCCGGGACCTCGACTCGCAACCGCCCCCGCGAACCGGCCACGTCGAAGCCGTGTCGTCCCCAGGGGTTATGTTCGACGTTCCATTGTAGAGGCACACGGGAGCCTGGATGCGGAGCTTCGACGTAGTGGCGATCGGCGCGGGTCCGGCGGGCGAGGTGGCGGCGGGGCGGCTCGGAGCCGCCGGGCTGAGCGTCGCCATCGTCGAGGACCGCCTCGTCGGCGGCGAGTGCTCCTTCTGGGCCTGCATGCCGTCGAAGGCGCTGCTGCGCCCGTACGAGGCGCTGACCGAGGCGCTGCGGATCCCCGGCGCCGCGGAGGCGATCACCGGCACGCTCGACGTCCAGGCCGTCCTCGATCGCCGCGACGAGATCATCCACGACCTCGACGATTCCGGTCAGTTGCCGTGGCTTGAGGACCGCGGCATCGAGCTGCTGCGCGGTGTGGGGGTGTTGAGCGGCGAGCGGCGAGTGCGGGTCGGCGATGAAGAGCTCGCGGCCACCCGCGCGGTGATCCTCTCCACGGGCTCGCTCCCGACGATGCCGCCGATCGAGGGGTTGAGCGCGATCGACGACGCCTGGACCAACCGCGAGGCGACCACCGCCAAGGCGATCCCCGAGCGGCTCGTGATCGTGGGCGGCGGGGTGGTGGGCGTCGAGATGGCGCAGGCGTTCCAGACGCTCGGCTCGCAGGTGACGCTGGTCGAGGGCGAGCGCCGGCTGCTCCCGCGGGAAGAGGAATACGCGTGCGCTCAGGTGACCGCGGCGCTCGAGGCCTACGGCGTCGACATCCGGTGCGGGCAGAAGGCCTCGCGTGTCCTGGAGCGTGACGGGACCGTGATCGTCACGACCGCCGAAGGCGGCACGGCCGAGGGCGACACGCTGCTCGTCGCGCTCGGGCGGACGCCGCAGACGGCAGGCCTCGGTCTCGACGTGGTCGGGCTTCCCGACGACGAGCCGGTGGCGGTCGACGCGCGGATGCAGGTCCCGGGTCACCCGTGGCTGTACGCGATCGGCGACATCAACGGCCGGGCGCTGTTCACGCACATGGGCAAGTACCAGGCCCGCATCGCCGCCGACCACATCATGGGCCGCGACACCGCGATCTCGCACGGTGCCGACGGCCCGCTCAGCCCACGCGTGATCTTCACCGAGCCGCAGGTGGCGGCGGTCGGCCACACGACAGACACGGCCGCTGCCGCCGGCCTGGTCGTCGACGTCGTGGAGACGTCGACTTCGGGCAACGCCGGCGGGTCGTTCTACGGCCGCAACGCGCCCGGCACCTCGCGGCTGCTGATCGACCGCGAGCGCAGGGTCGTGGTCGGCGCGACGATCACCGGCGCCGAGGTCGGAGAGCTGCTGCACGCGGCGACGATCGCGATCGTCGGCGAGGTTCCGCTGGACCGCCTCCGCCACGCCGTCCCGTGCTTCCCGACGCGCAGCGAGATCTGGCTGTCGCTGCTGGCCGAGGCGGGCGTCTGAACCCTTAAATGAAAAATGACACGAAGGAAGCCGCTTGAGGAGCCCCCCGTGACGGCGAACCGTCTCGGGACGCCCGCCCCGGCGAACCGTTGCGAGCTAGGCGGCGGGCCTCGCACCTCATGGCCTCGCTCTTTGCGACCACCTTCGTGTCGAGAGGCAACTTATGTCGGCCGCCTCCGCCGCGCAAGGGGTCGTTTACGCTCATCCCGCATCCTCCGAAGATTTGATGATTCTGTGAAGAGACGGGTCTCGAGATTCCTGTCGGTGAAGCTCTTCAACCCGCTTGTGAAGGCGGCTGCGAAGGCCGGACTGCCCCTGTTCGGCGTCGCGATCCTCGAGACGACGGGGCGGCGGAGCGGGCGGGCCCGGCGGACGCCGGTGGGTCCCGCGGTCTCGGGCTCGACCGCGTGGATCGTCGCCGAGCACGGCCGGCACGCGGCGTACGTGCGCAACCTCGAGGCGGACCCGCATGTGCGGATCCGATTGGGACGCCGGTGGCGGACCGGGGTCGCGCGCGTGGTGCCGGAGGACGATGTACGCGAGCGTCAGCGTGAGATGCCACGGCTCAACGCGCTGGTCGTCCGCGCGATGGGGTCAGAGCTGCTGACCGTGCGGATCGACCTCGACTCCTGAACCGCGCGCGCGGGGCGCTGGCCAACGAAAAAGACGCAGAAGCTGCCGCCTGAGGAGCCTTCCCCGTCACGGCGAACCGTTCCGGCTGGGCGGCGGGCCTCTCACCTCGATGGCCTCGCTCTTTGCGACAACCTCCGCGTCTGGACAGAACCTAAGCGGACACCGCCGGCCGCGCAAGAGGCCCCCGTATGTCCATTTCGCATTCTCCGGGAAAATGCGCGCGGCGCGTCCGCGCGGACGCGCGCTGGCCAACGAAAAGACGCGAAGGGAGCCGCTTGAGGAGCCCTCTGCGCCAGTGCAAGCACCGTCGCGGACGGGGCGGCGGGCCTCTCACCTCGATGGCCTCGCTCTCTGCGTCTCGACCTTCGCGTCGCGCGCGAACCTACCCGCCGCTCGCGTCGGCGTGCAAGGGCGCGCGGGTCGGGATTGTCGCAAGTTGCGGGGAAATCCGAGGCGCCCGTTGGGTCAAGAGGACGCCGGAGACGACGAGCAAAGCGGCGATCACGGTCCGCCACGTCAGCGTCTCGCCGAGCAGCAGCGCGGCGAAGCCGAGGCCGAAGACCGGCACCAGCAGCGAGAACGGCGCGACGGTGCCGGCCGAGTACGCGCGCATCAGGTACGCCCACAGCCCCCAGCCGACGGTGGTCGCCGCGAACGCGATGTAGGCGACGGCGGCGATGCCGCCGAGGTCGATCCCCGCCAGGGCGGAGCCGACCGCATGCGGGCCTTCGAACGACAGTGAGAGCACGAACAACGGCACCGGCGGGATCAGGCACATCCAGGTCATGAAGCGCATCGGGTCCGGTGGCGCGGCGCGCTTGATCGCGACGTTGCCGAGCCCCCACGCCGCCGCGGCCAGCACGACGAGCACGAAGCCCTCGGGGGTCGCGTCGCCGCCCAGGCCTTCGGCGACGAGCGCGAGACCGGCGGCCGCCAGCAGGAGCCCGAGCGCCTGTGCCGCCCGCGGCCGCTCGCGCAGCAGCACCGCCGCGAACCCCAGCGTGAAGAACGCCTGCACCTGCAGCACCAGCGACGCGAGACCGGCCGGCATCCCGACGTCCATGCCCACGAACAGCAGCGAGAACTTGACCACGCCGATGATCCCGCCGACCGCGAAGACCCACTTCCACGGCACGCCGGGGCCGCCGCGCATCAGCAGGATCGGCAGCGACGCCAGCACGTAGCGCAGCGAGGACAGCAGGAGCGGCGGGAAGTCGTCGAGACCCACCTCGATGACGACGAAGTTCAGACCCCAGATCGCGGCGACCAAGACGGCGAGGGCGACACGTCCTGCGCGAGCTCGCCGCCCGCGGCACGATCGCCGCCACCGCCGACGCGCTCGGCTACACCGCCCCGGCGGTCTCCCAGCAGCTGCAGGCGCTCGAGCGCGAGGCCGGAGTCGAGCTGCTCGAGCGCAACGGCCGCACCCGCCGCCTCACGCCGGCCGGGCAGGAGCTCGTGGCCCGCACCGAGGGCATCCTGCGACAGCTCGAGGCCGCCGAGGCCGCGCTCGAACGCACCACGACGCACGTCGCCGGCGTGCTCCGCTGCGCCGCGTTCGCGAGCGCGCACCGCGTGCTGGTCCCGACGGCGATCGCCGCCCTCGCGCAGCACCACCCCGACCTCCACGTCAGGACCCGCGACCTCGAGCCGGAGGACAGCCTGCCGGCGCTCAAGCTCGGCGAGCTCGACATCGCCCTCGCCCAGGAGTACGCGTTCGCGCCCAACCCGAAGGACCCCGCACTCGAGCGCACGGACCTGCTCGAGGACGTCGTCAACCTCGCGCTCAGAGAAGACCACCCGCTGGCGGCCAAGCAAGAGGTCGCGCTCGAGCAACTCGAAGGCGAGCCGTGGATCGCCGGCAAGCCCGGCAGCTTCTGCCACCTCGTGGTCATCCACTCGGCACGTCAGGCCGGCTACGAGCCGCGCATCGCGCACGTCACGAACGACTTCCAGGTCTCCTACGCGCTGGTCGCGGCGGGGGGCGGCGTCGGGCTCGTGCCCGAGCTGGCCGGCCCACCGCCATCCGGCGTGGTCGTCAGGCGGGTGGCCGGCACGCCTCCGGTCCGCCGGATCTACGCGGCCGTCCGGGCGGGCAGCGGGGATCGCCCGGCGATCGCGGCGATGCTCGACGCGCTCACTTCGCGCTGAGCACCGAGTCGAGCAGCCCGGGGAACCGGGCGTCGAGCTCGTCGCGGCGCAGGCGGTTCACCAGCGCCGTGCCCTCGGCGCGCTGCTCGATCACGCCGCTCTCGCGCAACACGCGGAAGTGATGCGTCGTCGTCGACTTCGTGACCGGGAGCGCAATTGCGCCGCAGCGCAGCGACCCGCAGTCCTCGACCGCGAGCGTCCGGACGATCTGCAGGCGCACCGGGTCTGACAGCGCGTGCAGAACCGCCGTCAGCTCGACGTCGGTGGCCGCTGGGTGATGGAGGGTCCGAGGCATCGCATATCCGATTGTACGACGCGTATCGGACTTTTGGTACGATGGTCATCGAACAACGGATGACTGGAGATCCGATGGACACCTCTCCCTCTTCCCCACCCCCCAAGCGGCCGCCGTTCAAGCGCATCGTGGTCTTCACCGGGCTCCCCACCTCGTGATGCGCGCGCTTGTCGCGAACCGGTCCTCCGACTCGGGCGTCTCTGTAATGGAGGCGCCCGAGCCGCAGGTAGGCCCGGACGAACTGCTCGTCGAGGTCCGCGCCGTATCCCTGAACCGCGGCGAGGTCCGGCGGATGCCGCTGCGCGAGGAGGGCACGATCCCCGGCTGGGACGTGGCGGGTGTCGTGCTCGAAGGCCCGCATCAAGGCACCCGCATCGTCGGCCTCGTCGACGAAGGCGCCTGGGCGGAGCGCGTCGCGGTGCCCAAGAACCGCATGGCGGCGCTGCCCGGCGATGTCAGCTTCGAGGCGGCCTCCACGCTCCCGGTCGCCGGGCTCACGGCGGTCCGCGCGCTCGAGGTCGGCGGCCCGCTGCTCGGCCGCCGCGTGCTCGTCACCGGCGCCGCCGGCGGCGTCGGGCGCTTCGCCGTACAGCTCGCCCACCGCGCGGGCGCTCACGTCACCGGCGTCGTCAGAAGCCTCGAGCGAGGCGAGGGACTCAAGGAGCTCGGCGCCGACGAGCTGATCACCGAGCTCGCGCCGGAGGGCGAGCCGTTCGACCTGCTGCTCGAGTCCGTCGGCGGCGCCAGCCTCGCCGCCGCGCTCACGCGTGTCGGTCGCAAGGGCACGGTCGTCGCGTTCGGCGCCTCCTCGCCCGACCCGACGACGTTCGACGTCACCAGCTTCTATAACCGCGGCGGCCCGAGCCTGTATGGCCTGCGCGTGTTCCACGAGCTCGAGTTCCACCGCTCCGGGGTCCGCGACCTCACGTTCCTCGTCGGCGAGCTCGCCGCCGGGCGGCTGGACCCGCAGATCGGCCTCACCGGCAGCCTGTGGGAGCCGGACGCTTCACTCAAGGCGCTGCTCGACCGGCAGGTCGCCGGCAAGGCCGTGCTGACCACTGCGTGACCGAGTCGACGAGCCGCTTCGGCACGATCACGCAATAGGCGCCCTCGATCGCGCCGGCGATCTCGTTGCAGTCGAGCCCGCGGTCGAGCACTACGAGTAGCGGCCCCGGACTGCCCGCTCCATCTCGCGCTTCATCTCGCGCTCCTTGATCGCCTGGCGCTTGTCGCCCACGTCCTTGCCCCGCGCCAGCGCGATCTCGACCTTGGCCCGGCCGCCGCGGAAGTACATCCGCGTCGGCACCAGCGTGAGCCCCTTCTCGCGCGTCTTGCCGATCAGGCGCTCGATCTCGTGCTTGTGCATGAGCAGCTTGCGCGGGCGCTCGGGCTCGTGGTTCTCGCGCGAGGCCGGCGCGTACGGCGGGATGTGGACGTTGTGCAGCCACACCTCGCCGTCGCGCAGCGCGGCGTAGCCGTCCTTGATCTGCGCCTTGCCCTCGCGCAGCGATTTGACCTCGGTCCCGGTCAGGACGAGACCCGCCTCCCACTTGTCGAGCAGGTTGAAGCGATGACGGGCCTGGCGGTTGGTGGCGATATCTGGCAAAGACGATCAGGTTTCCTACAATTGGGCGGAGTGCTCTCGTTTCCGAACCCGGTCAACGAGAAGGCCGCGCGGGTCGTGGCCGGGGTGGTGATGGTAGTCGCGCTGATCACCCTGCTCACGTCCGCGTACTGGCTGCTGGTTCTGCTCACCTACGGGTTCTGGGCGCGCGTCCTCACCGGACCGAGGCTCAGCCCGCTCGGGCAGTTCGCGACGCGCCTCGCCGCGCCGCGACTCGGCGCACCGAAGTACGTCCCCGGGCCGCCGAAGCGATTCGCTCAGGGGATGGGCGCCGTGATCACGACGGCCGCGTCGATCCTCGCGCTCGCGGGTGCGACGACCGCGACCGACGTGCTGCTGGGCATGCTCGTCATCGCCGCCGGCCTGGAGTCGATCCTCGCGATCTGCCTCGGCTGCCACGTGTTCGCGCTGCTGATGCGCGCCGGACTCGTTCCCGAGTCCATTTGTCTGGAGTGCTCAGATCTCTACCGGCGACAGGTCGACACGGCCGCGAGCCGAGTCGACGCGCTCGACCTTGACGGTGACCTGGTCGCCCAGACGGATCGCTTTCCCGCTGTCCGCGCCGAGGAGCATCGTCTCGAGCTCGTTGAGGTCCCACCAGTCGTGCCGGAGGCGGCGGACCGGCAGTAGCCCCTCGTGGCCGTCGCCGAACGCGACGAACGCGCCGGCGCCGATCACGCCCGCGACCTCACCCGGCCAGTCGCTGTGCCAGCCACGCTCGAACAGCGCGGCTTCCAGCAGGAAGCAGCGTGCGACCGCGTCGGCCGCGCGCTCGATCGACATCGCGTCGCGCTCGCGCTGGGAGGACCACTCGGCGGCCGCCTCGAGCCGCGACACCGCCGGCTCCTCCTCCCCCGCCCCGATCGCGCTCAGCAGCGCGCGGTGGCAGACGAGGTCCGGGTAGCGGCGGATCGGCGACGTGAAGTGGCAGTACGCGGGCGAGCGCAGGCCGGCGTGGCCGAGGTTGCGCGGCGAGTAGTGCGCCTGCTTCAGCGCCCGCAGGACCAGTGAGGTGAACGCGACCCGGCCGTGGCCGTCGCGTCGCCGCACCTCGGCGACGACGGAGCGCGCCATATCGGCGACGGCGTCGGCGGCCTGCTGCGGCGTCATGTTCTCGCGCAGCGGCGGCGTCGGGATGTCCAGCGACGCGAGCTGGTCGGCAAGACGCTCCACGCGCAGCGGCTCGGGCCGCTCGTGCACGCGGTAGAGCGTCGGGATCTTGCGTGACTCGAGCAGCGTCGCCACCGCCTCGTTGGCGGCGATCATCAGGTGCTCGATCAGGCGGTGCGACTCGGTCTGCTGGCTCGGCACCAGCGCAGTCACGTGACCCTCGTTCGAGAACGAGAACTCGGGCTCCTGGGAGTCGACTTCGAGCGCGCCGTGGGCCTCGCGCGCCTCCTGGAGCGCGTCGGCGGCGCGGCGGGCGGCGGCCAGCGGCGCGGCCCACGGCTCCTCCGCGCGCTCGCGCCTGGCGAAGATCGCGTCAACCTCGGGGTACGACAGCCGCTTGTCCGACCGGATGATCGAGCGGTGGAATGCCACGCGCCGCCGCTGCGCGCCCTCGAGCTCGATCTCGACGGTCACCGCCAGCCGGTCCTCGTTCGGGACGAGCGAGCACGCCTGGTTGGACAGCGCCTCGGGCAGCATCGGCTCGACCGCCGCCGGCACGTAGACCGACGTGCTGCGCCGGAACGCCTCGCGCTCGACCTCCGATCCCGGCCGCACGTGGGCGGCGACATCGGCGATGTGCACCCACACGCGCACCGCCCCGTCGTCGAGCAGCTCGGCGGAGATCGCGTCGTCGAAGTCGCGCGCCGTCGGCGGGTCGATCGTGAACGTCGGCAGGTCGCGCAGGTCGACGCGCGGCACATCGGGCACGCGTGACGGCGCCGCGCGCGCCTGGCGCTCGACCAGCGGGTCGAACCGGCGCCGCAGCCCACGGTCGAGCATCAGGCCCTCGATCACATCGCGCGCGACGTCCGGCCGCCCGAGCTTGCGCACCACCTTCCCGTGCCCGCCACCGCGGCCGTGCGGCTCGACGAGCACGAGGTCGCCCGGGCGGGCGCCGCCGGTCCGGGACCGATCGATGTTGATGCGGCGGCCGCGGGCGAAGAATGGCGTGGCGGCCAGGAAGCGGCCGTGCTTCTCGAGCACGGCGACGACGGGTCCTACGTGGGCGTGCTCCTCGACGTGCGGTGGCGCCGGCCGGCGCTTCACGCGGCCTCGTGGAGTGCGGCGAGCAGCGCCTCGTCCTTGGGCGTCTTCGGGTCGTCCTTGGCCTGCACGTCCGGCGTCACGCCCGCCCCGCGCTTGACGCCGCCGCCCCCGAGATTGCGGCCGCTCGGGAGGAAGTACTCGCCAACGGTGATGTCGAGCGCGCCGCCGTTGGACAGCGGCTCGATCTCCTGGAACACGCCCTTGCCGAACGTGCGCGTGCCGACGACCTCCGCCCGGTGCCGGTCCTGCAGCGCACCGGTCACGATCTCCGACGCGGACGCGCTGTGATCGTTGACGAGCACGACGACCGGGATGTCGCTGTTGATCGCGCCGCCGGTGGCGTTGTACACGCGCTCAGGGCGCGCGCGGCCCTTGGTCGAGACGACCCGGCCATCGGGCAGGAAGATCGACGAGACCGACACCGCCTCGTTCAACAGGCCGCCGCCGTTGTTGCGCAGGTCGAGCACGACGCTCGTCGCGCCCTGGGCGAGCAGCTTCTTGACCGCGGCGCGGACCGAGTCGCCGGCCCCGGCGGTGAAGCCGGCGAGGTGGACGTAGGCGATCTTGTGGCCGTCGGCGTGCCGCATCTCGGACTGCACGACCGGGATCGCGACCTCGGCCCGCTTGAGCGTCAGCACGCGCGTGTCCTTGCCGCTGCGGACGGTGAGCTTGACCTCGGTGCCGGCCGGGCCCTTGATCTGCGTGGTCGACTCCTCGGAGCTCGAGCCGGCGAGCGAGTGACCGTTGACGTGGGTGATCACGTCACCGCTCTTGAGCCCGCCGACGTCGGCCGGCGAGCCCTTGTAGACGGTGATCACGCGCAGCCCGTTGTCGACCGGCTCGACGGTCATGCCGACGCCCTCGAAACGGCCCTCGGTGGCCTGCTGGAAGTCGGCGTAGTCGTGCGGCGCGAAGTAGTTGGAGAAGCGGTCGTCGAGCGAGCGGACCGCGCGGTCGAGCGACTGGTCGAGCAACTTCTTGCGATCGACGTTGCGGTAGTAGTCGCGGGCCAGCGTGTCGATCGCCTCGTCGTACACACGGCCGTCGCTGTCCTGTACGAGCGCGTCCCGCACGGGGTCTGGGAGCGACGATGGATGTCCCCCGAGATAGATGCCCATGCCCAGCGCGATGATCGCGATGAACAGGAGCACGGGCAGGGTCGACAAGCGTCGCATGACCGGCACCACGGTAGCGGTGGCTTGTCAGATCGAGCTAAACCCGGAGACCCCCGTTAACACCGGCGTCTCGCCGGGCTCTGACGTTTACCCCGGCTGGGTAGGGCGGCGAGGGAGCCGGCCGCGCCGTTGGTGTCGGATTTACCACCTATACGGTTGTTTTCCCGACACCAACCCGGGGATCGGCCGATCCCGCCTCCCTTAATGCCGGTGTTCCGCGGTCAGACGCGCAGGAAGCGGCGCAGCGAGATGCCGGAGCCCGCCGCCGACACCGCGACGGAGGCGCCGAGCAGTAGCGCGATCAGCAGCGGGAAGTTCATCGTGTCGGGCGCGGCGATCAGCTGGAACTGGTCGGCCAGCGGGTCGATCAGCGCGATCTTGAGCACGGCCAGGAGCAGCACGGCGATCAGGCCGCCGAGCGCGCCCACGAGCACACCCTCGATCACGAACGGCCAGCGGATGAACCAGTCGGTCGCGCCGACGAGCTTCATGACCTCGACCTCACGCCGGCGCGCGTAGAGCGACAGCCGGATCGTGTTTGCGATCAGGAGGACCGACGCGATCACCAGCAGCGCCGCCAGCAGCGCGGTCGTGAGCTTCACCACGCGCGTGACCGACAGGATCTTGTTGGTGTCCTCCTCGCGGTTGGACACCTCGTCGATCGCCGAGTCGGTGGTCGTGCGCTGTCCGCTGGGGCCGATCGGCGCGAGCGAGTCGCGGACCTTGGTGATGTTGTCCGGCTTGTCGGGCGTGACGCGGAACATCGCCATCAGCGGGTTCGCGTCGCCGAGTGCCTCGTAGGCACCCGGATGCTTCTTCTTCTCCTGCGCGTACGCCTGGTCCTTGGACACGTACTCGACGCTCTTGACGTGCGGCGTGTCGTTCGCGATCAGGTTCTTGACGCGCGCGATGTCGGCGTCGGTGGCGTCCCGGGTCATGAACACGTCGGCGATCACGCGGCCCCGTACGTCGTTGGCGGCGCCGGTGGTGGCCTGCACGACGGGGATGAAGACGCCGAGCAGCATCACGGTGACGAGCACGGTCGCCATCGCGGCGAACGAGGGGACGGCGTTGCGCTTGAGCGCGCGCAGCGCCTCACGCAGGAAGAACCCGATCTTCATCCGATGTCGGCTCCGCGCATCCGCACCGCGAACTCGCGCGTGCTCTCGCGGGCCGCATAGGCGCCGGCCTGCTCGTCGCGGACCACGCGGCCCCCGGCGAGCTCGATCACGCGGCGGCGCATCTTGTTGACCATCTCGACGTCGTGGGTCGCGACCACGACCGTCGTACCGGTCTTGTTGATGCGGTAGAGCAGCTGCATGATCCCGATCGACGTCTCCGGATCGAGGTTGCCGGTCGGCTCGTCGGCGAGCAGGAGCGGCGGGTGGTTGACGAACGCGCGCGCCACCGAGACGCGCTGCTGCTCGCCACCGGAGAGCTGGTCGGGACGGCTGTGGAGCTTGAGCGACAGGCCGGTCAGGCGCAGGATGTCCGGCACCTTCTCGCGGATCTCGCGCCGCGTGCCTCCGGTCACCTGCAGGGCGTACGCGACGTTCTCGTAGACGGTGCGGTTCGGCAGCAGCTTGTAGTCCTGGAAGACCACACCGAGGTTGCGGCGGTAGTAGGGGACGCGGCGGCGCGGGATGGCGCCCAGGTCACGCCCGGCGACCAGGATCTTGCCCGAGGTGAGCTCGGTCTCCTTGATCAGCAGCCGGATCGTCGTCGACTTGCCGGAGCCGGACTGGCCGACTAGGAAGACGAACTCGCCCGGCTGGACCGCGAACGAGACGTTCTCGAGACCGGTGTCGCCACTGTCATAGATCTTCGTGACGTTCGAGAAGTCGATGACCGCTCCGGGCACGGGCGGCCGTGCCGCGGGGGCGGGAGAGGCATGTGGGCGCCCACGGCGCGTGCGGACGTGACGTTCGGTTGCAGCCATTGCGACCAAGGAGGGTATTCCGGGCGAGGGGGCACTGCCCTCTCTTGAAACCGACCTTGCAGCGGAGACACCTTAGCCCCCTGGCAAGATAGGGACATGGCTCGCATCGAATCCTCGACGCTCCCGTCCGGGCTCCCCATCCACCGGATCGAGATCCCGGGCACCCGCGCGACCACCGTTCTCGTCGCCTTCGAAGCCGGTGCTCGGACCGAGCGCACGGAGGAGAACGGCATGGCCCACTTCCTCGAGCACCTCGTCTTCAAGGGTGGAGCGAAGTACGACGACTACCGCAAGGTCAACGAGACGGCCGAGCGCATGGGCGCCGTGCTCAACGCCTACACGTCACACGACCTCGTCGCGTTTCACATCACCTGCCGCGCCGAGGTGGTCGGCGACGCGATCGACCTGCTGACGGACTTCGTCGGCCGTCCCAAGATCGACGCCGAGGAGCTCGACCGCGAGCGCGGCGTGGTGATCCAGGAGATCGCGCGCGCGAACGACCAGCCGTCGGTCGTCGCCGAGCACCTGATCGATCGCGCGGCGTTCGGCGATCACCCGCTCGGCCGCCCGGTGCTGGGGCCGGAGGAGCATCTGCGCTCCTTCACGCGCGAGGCGATCGTGGCGTTCCGCTCGCGTCAGTGGGCGGGCTCGCGCGGGGGCGCCTTCCTCGTCGGCAACCTCGAGCACGTGCCCGAGGACAGCGAGCTCGTCGAGTCGTTCGGCCGCTTCCCGTCGATCTCGCCGGACGGGACGTTCGAGGCGGCGCCGGCGTTCTCGCCGACGACGCTGGTCGAGGCGCGGGAGTCCAACCAGTCGCACCTGCGGATGTCCTACCGGTCGTCGATCGACCCGCGCGATCCGTCGCAGCGCGCCGCGCTCGGTGTCTACTCGACGCTGCTGGGCGGGTCGATGGGCTCCCGGCTGTTCGACGAGATCCGCGAGCAGCGCGGCCTGGCGTACTCGGTCTACTCGATCGATCACTCGTTCGCCGACGTCCCGATCCTGCAGTTGTCAGCGGGCCTGGAGTCCGGCAAGTGCGTCGAGGCCTACACGCGCATGCGCGAGATCGTGAACGAGCTGCGCGACGACGGCGCGACCGAGGACGAGTTCGAGCGCGCCCGCGCGTATGCGGCCGGCCGGCGCGTGCTGGCGTTCGAGAACACCAACGCGGTCGCCCGTTACGCGGCGTCGCAGTCGGTGGTATTCGGCCAGGACATCGACCCGGACGAGGCGATCGCCGCGCTCGACCGGACCACGCTCGCCGACGTCAACACCATCGCTCAGGGCATCTCCGAAGACCTCTCGGTCGCCTGCGTGGGCCCACACGAGACGAGCGAATTCACGACGTAGCCGCATCATCCGGCGCCTCGATCTGTTTCCCTACGGTTAGTGGCATATCGAGTACTGGTGATGGTGATCGTGGCGCTGGCATGGTTGGCCGGCCCCGCAGAAGCGGCGAAAAAGAAGCGCCCGCCGAAGCCTGTAAAGGTTCAGCTGCTGGCGATCAACGATTTCCACGGGCACCTCGATCCGACGCAGTCGGGCACGATCACCCGCACCGGTGACCCCGCCGACCGCGTTCCGGCGGGCGGCGCCGCGTACCTGGCGACGCATCTCCGCAACCTGCGCCACCGCAACAAGAACACCGTGTTCGTGGCGGCCGGGGACCTGATCGGCGGCAGCCCGCTGCTGTCGTCGCTGTTCCACGACGAGCCGACGATCGAGCTGATGAACAAGCTCGGGCTGTTCGTGAGCTCGGTTGGCAACCACGAGTTCGACGAGGGCCAGGCCGAGCTGCGGCGGATGCAGCGCGGCGGCTGCCACCCGCAGGACGGCTGCCGCGACGGCAACGGCTTCGCCGGCGCGAAGTTCCACTACCTGGCCGCCAACGTCGTGCGCAAGCGCACCGGAAAGCGCTTCTTCCCCCCGTACGCGATCCGCAAGATCGGCGGCGTGAAGCTCGGCTTCATCGGCATGACGACCAAGGCGACGCCGTCGTTCTTGTCGCCGAGCGCCGCGGCGGGCCTGCGCTTCCGCGGCGAGGCGCTGACCGCCAACCACTACGCGCGCGTCCTCAAGCACCGCGGCGTGCACGCGATCGTCGTGCTCCTCCACGAGGGCGGCTTCGCGGTCCGCCCGGACGTCTCCCCGAACGGCTGCCCCGGCCTCAGCGGACCGATCAAGGACATCGTCAAAGGCACGACGCATGACGTGGACCTGTTCCTCACCGGTCACACGCACGTCGCCTACAACTGCGTGATCGACGGACGCCACGTGACGAGCGCGGGCTCCTACGGGCGGCTGATCACGAAGGTCGAGCTGGAGATCGGCCGCCGCAGCGGCGAGGTGCAGCACGTCGACACCCGTAACTGGGTCGTCGGCCAGGACGTGCCACCGGCACCCGACATCGCCGCCCTCGTCAACCGCTACACGCGCTTCGCCGCACCGGTGCGCGATCGCCTGGTGGGCCAGCTGGCGCGGCGGGCGGGCCGCACGAGAGACCCGTCCGGCGAGATGAAGATGGGCAACCTGGTCGCCGACGCACAGCGAGCCGCGACCGGCGCCGCGGTCGCGTTCGTGAACCCGGGGATCGTCCGCGCGGGCCTGCCCGCCGGCACGATCACCTACGGTCGCGCGTTCACGGCCCAGCCGTTCGGCACCAATCTCGTGACGCTGACGATGGCCGGTAGCCAGATCACCGAGATGCTCAAGCAGCAGTGGTGCGGGCGCAGCAGTCCGAACATCCTCCAGCCGTCGGCGAACGTGCACTACAACTGGAGCCGCGCCGCGGCAAAGACGGTGCTCGGCGCAAAGTGTTCCGACGTGTCCGCACCGATCAGCGACCTCACGATCAACGGCTCTCCGGTCCCGCCCTACGCGGCCTATCGGGTCACCGTCAACTCGTCGCTCGCCAACGGCGGAGATCGGTTCTCGGTCATCCACGGCGCGAACGACCCGCTCGACGGCGCCGGAGATGCCGACGCGCTCGCCAACTACCTCGAGCCGACCCTGGACACCGCGCCGCTCGTGCCGCCGGCACGTGACCGCATCACACTCGTCCCGTAGCATCAGAGGGTGAGTGACACCGCCTGAGCTCAACCACCGCGAGCTCGAACGCTACGTCCAACGAGTCACGGACCGATGGCCGGTACAGCGCGCGCTGCTCGGGGGTGCCCGGGTCGCCGACCTGCGCGGCGCCGGCCCGCAACGCGAGCGCGGTCCCGAGTTCGTCGTCGTGCTCGTCTCGGAGGGCTTCGACGGCGTGCCGTGGCTCGAGCGCGTGTACGTGTGCGGCAGCCTGTGGGACGCGTACGAGATGGGCGCGCCGGCCGACGTCCACTGCTACACGCCCTCCGAGTTCGAGCGTAAGCTCGATCAGCTCGCAGTGGTACGCGAGGCCGCTGAGCGCGGGCTCGAGCTGCTACCTGAACCTGCGTAACGCCGCCTGCGTTTACCGTGTCCTAGGGGTTAGATGACGTCGCCGTCAACGGTCCTGCTGCGCACTCAGTCGGATGAGCGCCTGGTCGCGCTCGCTCGTGCCGGCCATGAACGCGCCTTCGAGGCGATCGTCGAGCGGTACCGCAAGCCGCTGCTGCGCGCCTGCCGGCGGATCCTGCCGGAGGCTCGCGCCGAGGACGCGCTGCAGCACACGCTGGTGGCTGCCTGGCGTGGCCTGGAGCGCGGCGACGAGGTGCGCGAGCTGCGGCCGTGGCTGTACCGGATCGCCCGCAACACGTCGCTCAACCAGCTGCGCATGTCGGGTTACGACCTGGACGAGCTGATGGAGACGCTGACCGCGGCGGACGACCCCGAGGAGGAGGTCCTGCGCCGCGCGGTCGTGCAGCAGACGCTCACCGCGGTCGCGGCGCTCCCGGAGCGCCAGCGCGAGGCGCTGCTGCGCACGGCGATCAACGGCCAGGGGCAGGAGGAGGTGGCGCGCGATCTTGGGCTCTCCAGCACCGCGATGCGTCAACTCGTCCACCGAGCCCGTGTGTCCGTGCGGGCCGCGGCGACCGCTGTCGTGCCGCTGCCGGTGGCGACCTGGCTCGCTGCCGGTGCAGGGGGCGCCGGCACGGCGGCGACGCTCGCGAAGGCGGGCACGCTGGTCGTGCTCGCCGGCGGGGCCGTGAGCGCGCCGGCGCTGATCGAGCACGGGCCGCCGACGCCGCGGCACCGGTCCGAGGCGCATGCCGTTGCGAAGCCGAAGCCGCGTGCCGACGCGGCGCCCACCCCGACTCCGATCCCCGCCGCCGCGAAGCTCACCGCCGCGAGCACGCCGCGGCGCGTGGTCGCCGCAGTGTCGGCCCCGCGCGCCGCGACCCGCCGCTCAGACGACAGCGGGCACCGCGAGAGCGAGCACGGTGACGAACAGCAGACCGAGCGCGACTCCAGCCGCGACCCTGGCGGGGGCGGCGACGACCGCAGCGGCCGTGACGGAGGCGGAGAGGACCGCAGCGGCCGCCACGGCGGCGACGACGACAAAGGCCATCAGCTACCGGTTGCGACGCCCGTCCCGACCCCAGAGGCCGATGACGAGCCGGAGGCCGGGGAGGACGGCGGCCACGGTGGCGGTGACCGCAGCGGCCACGGGTCCGGCAGCTCAGGCGAGTCCAGCGTGTCGGGCTCGGGCACGGGCTCCGGTGGCGGCGGCGACAAGCCCGACGACTGATCTCGCGTCACAAGCGCGAGTTCGCCGTGTCAACACTTGTAGTACCGCACCCGACGTACTGGAGGCACCGTGCTTCGTAGGCACTTCGCATTGGCCGTGATGCTCGCCGTCGCGGCCTCGCTGATGCTGGCAGGAGGGGCTCTTGCGAAGGATCGCAACCATGACCGCATCCCAGACAAGTGGGAGAAGCGTCATCACCTGTCGCTACACCACAAGCAGGGACGCCGTGACCAGGATCACGACGGCCTCAAGAACCGCGGCGAGTTCCGCGCACACCTGAACCCGCGCGACGCCGACACCGACAACGACGGCGTCAACGACGGCGACGAGCATCCCGGCGAGGTCAAGTCGTTCGACGGCGGCATCCTCACCATCTCGCTCGCCAACGGCGGCACGCTGACCGCGGCGGTCACCGACGACACCGAGGTCGAGTGCGACGACGACGCGGGCGATGACCGCGGGCACGAGGACGGCGACGACGACCACGGCGACAACGAGGGCGACGATGACGGTGATCACGGCGGCGGTGGCGACGACGACGCCCAGGCCGCGCACCACGACCCGGGCGACGACGAGAACGAGGACTGCGGGGCCGACGCGCTGGTCGCCGGCACCAAGGTGCTCGAGGCCGAGCTGAAGGTCTCCAACGGCGAGGCGACCTGGGAGAAGGTCGAGCTGCTCAGCCCGTAGGAGGGGGAGCCCGCGGCTAGCCGATGGCGACCATGCGCTCGATCGGCAGCCGCGCGCGCTGCGCGATGGCCTCCGGGACCTTCACCTCGGGGGCCATCTCGCGCAGTGCGTCGCGCAGCTTCGGCAGCGTGATCATCTTCATGAAGCGGCAGCTCGCCGCCTCGTTGGCGGCCACGAAGTCGACGTCCGGGCGCGCCTCGCGCAGCGGGTGCAGCATCCCGGTCTCGGTCGCCACGATCGCGGTCCCGCCCGCCGGCGCGGTCTGCGCGTAGCCGAGCATCCCGCCGGTCGACAGCATGTGGACACCGCGCGGGTCGACGTCACCGGCCGCGACGTACTCCATCACCGACGTCGAGCAGCCGCACTCGGGGTGGATGAGGAAATCGGCGCCCGGGTGCGCCTCGCGCATCTCGCGAATGTCGGACGGGCGGATGCCGGCGTGCACGTGGCACTCGCCGTCCCAGACGTGCATCTTGCGGCCGGTCGTCTTCTCGACGTACGCGCCGAGGAACATGTCCGGCCCGAACAGGATCTCGGTGTCGTCGCCGTGCTCGCGGTAGATGTGCTCGACGACCGCCGCGGCGTTCGACGACGTGACGCAGTAGTCCGTCTCGGCCTTCACCTCGGCCGTCGTGTTGACGTACATCACGGTCAGCGCGCCGGGGTGTGCGGCCTTCCACGCGCGCAGCTGGTCGGCGGTGATCGAGTCGGCCAGCGAGCAGCCGGCGTCGGGATCCGGCAGCAGAACGGTCTTCTCGGGCGAGAGGATCGAAGCGGTCTCGGCCATGAAATGCACGCCGCAGAACGCGATCACCTCGGCGTCCGTGCGCGCGGCCTGCTGCGAGAGCCCGAGCGAGTCGCCGACGAAGTCGGCGACGTCCTGGACCTCGGGCAGCTGGTAGTTGTGGGCGAGGATCACGGCGCCGCGCTCGGCGGCCAGCGCGCGTACCTCGGACTGCAGGGCGGGGATGTTGTCGAGCGAGAGGAGGGTCATTTCGCGGGGAGGGCCTCCAGGGCCATCGAGAGGTCGAGCCCGGGCGCCGAATGGGTGAGCGCGCCCATCGAGACGTAGTGTAGCCCTTCAATGGTCGCATAGACCAAAACTGTGTCGGCGTCCACCCCTCCGGACGCCTCCAGCTCCGCCCGCCCGCCGACCTGTGCGACCGCCGCGGCGATCTCGCCGGGCGACATGTTGTCGAGCAGCAGCCGCGGCGCGCCGGCCTCCAGCGCCGCGTCGATCTCGGCGCTGTCGCGCACCTCGACGGCCAGCGGGAGGTCCGGCCGGCGCTCACGCGCGCGGCGCACCGCCTCCCCCACGCCGCCCGCCGCGGCGCTGTGGTTCTCCTTGATGAGGATGAAGTCGTACAGCCCCGCTCGGTGGTTGACGCCGCCGCCGTCGGCCACGGCGCGCTTCTCCAGCCGCCGCAGCCCCGGCGTCGTCTTGCGCGTGTCGAGGATCTTGGCGGTCCCGCCCGCGTCGGCGACCGCCTGCACCACGCGTGCGGTCGCGGTCGCCACCCCGGAGAGGCGGCCGAGGAAGTTCAGGGCCGTGCGCTCGCCGGTGAGCAGCGCCCGCGCGGAGCCCTCCACGCCCAGGATCGGCGCTCCGGCCTCACGCCACTCGCCCTCAGGCCCGAGCCGCTCGACGGTCGCGTCGGGATCGAGGCGGCGGAAGACCGCCGCGGCGACGTCGAGCCCGGAGATCACCCCGGGGGCCTTCTGGATGATCGTCGCGCGCGCCCGAGCGGAGGCGGCGACGGTCGCTTCGGTGGTGGCGTCGCCGTCGCCGACGTCCTCGGTCAGCGCGCGCTCGATCAGCTCGCTGATGTCTGCGTCCATGCCTGGAGCCTGGCATGGATGTCTTCCGCCCGGGATGTCTCGAGCGCGATCTCCACCGCGCCGGCGCGTGTCTCGTAGAGGTCCTCGGCCTTGTAGCGGAGCATCAGCTTCCCCGGCTCCGGCGCCTCCGAGCTCACCGGGCCGGGCTTGGCGTCGAGCGAGAAGTTTCCCGTCCCGCGGAGCACGAGCCGCTTCGGCGTGAGGCCGAGCGCAAGGATCGTGTTCTGCTCGCCGCTCGTCGGTCGCTGCCCGGCCACGACGTAGTGGCGGTACAGGATGTTGGCGGCGATCTTCTCCTCGAGGATCTCGATCCCCTCGGCCTCCAGGTCGGCGCGGAGGTCGTCGGGCATGGTGCCGCGGCGCTCGCGCTGGCGCTTGATCCAGCCGGTCACAGTGCCCTCCCTTGTTCGAGTCCGGCGAGCGCGCTCTCGCCCTCGTAGACAACGCGGCCGCGGCGTGTGAGCTTGACGCGCAGCCGGCCGGCGAGATGCTGGTCGGACCACGGCAGCGTCCGTCGCTCGTGCGGCACCGGGACGTCGAGCACGTGCGCGTCGGCGGGGTCCGCCTCCGCCTCGATCTCGACCCCGCGGCCACGCAGTGCCCAACGGCCCGGCGCGATGTCGGCGTGCACGCCGGCGAGCACCGGCTCACCGCGCCGGACGAGCCGCCCATCGACGTGCACGACGACGGCCGTCGCGTGCAGCGGGCCGAGCGCGGGGCCACCCGCGAACGCCACGGTCACCGGGTCGCCGCCAAAGTCGTGCGCCTCACCCCACCACCACACGGACGGGAAGCCGGCGCCCCAGTTGCGCTCAACGTACGCCGTGGCACCCTCGAGGTCCCAGTCGCCGACGACGCCCTCGGCGCGTGCGCGCAGCACGAGCGGCCGCCAGTACTGGCGCAGGAACGGCAGATGGCCGAGCGGCCCGGTGCCGTGCCAGGGGCGCGGCCATGCGACCACGTCGCGCAGATGGGCCTCGACCCCGTCGAAGCGCACGTGTGTGGCGTCGCCGGCGAACGCGGTGCCGATCCGCACGCCGCTCCGGTCGCTCTCAGGATCGTCGAGGATCGCCGGGCGCCACTCGCCCGGCCGCTGCGCCACGCCTACGAGCGCCCAGCCCGGGCAGACGCCGCACAAGACGATCGCCGCCCGTCCATCGGGCCAGGTGAAGCGCCAGAACCACCCATCGAGCTCGGTCAGTTCGCGGGACCCTTCGCGTTGGCCTCGAGCCACGCGCGAGCGAAGCCGTCGAGATCGCCGTCGAGCACGCGCTCGGCGCTGCCGACCTCGAAGTCGGTGCGGTGGTCCTTGACCATCGTGTACGGGTGCAGGACGTAAGAGCGGATCTGCGAGCCGAAGTTGACGTCCTGCGCCTCGCCGCGCTCGCGTGCGATCTCCTCCTGGCGCTCGCGCTCGGCGCGCTCGATCAGCTTCGAGCGCAGCATCGCCATCGCGGTCGCCTTGTTCGCCGACTGCGAGCGCTCGTTCTGACACTGGACGACGACGCCGGTCGGCTTGTGCGTGATGCGGACCGCCGAGTCGGTCTTGTTGACGTGCTGGCCGCCGGCGCCGGAAGCACGGTAGGTGTCGATCTGCAGGTCGTCGTCGTCGATCGCGATGTCGCCGGTGTCCTCGACGACCGGCGCGACCTCGACGCCCGCAAAGCTCGTCTGGCGGCGGTTGGCGGCGTCGAACGGCGACAGCCGGACGAGCCGGTGGACGCCCTTTTCGGCGCTGTAGAGGCCGTACGCGTTCTCGCCGGACGCACGGAACGTGGCCGATTTGATGCCGGCCTCCTCCCCCGGGCTCGCCTCCAGCAGCTCGACCTTGAAGCCGCGCCGCTCCGCCCAGCGCATCTCCATGCGGAGCACCATCTCGGCCCAATCCTGCGCATCGGTCCCGCCCGCGCCGGCGTTCACGGTCACGAGCGCGTCGCCGGCGTCGTAGCTGCCGGTGAACAGGCGCTCCTCCTCGAGCGCCGCCAGGCGCTCCTCGACGGAGACGAGCGTCTCCTCGAGCTCGGCAGCGAGTTCCTCGTCCTCCTCGGCGAGCTCGACGAGCCCTTCGAGATCGTCCGCGTCCGCCTCCAGCTTCGTGAACGTGTCCAGGCGCCGGTTCAGGCGGGCGTGCTCGACACCGACGCGACCCGCGGCCTCAGGGTCGTCCCAGAAGCCCGGGGCGCCCATCTGGACCTCGAGCTCGGAGCTCTTCTCCTTCAGCCCAGCCGGGTCAAAGATAGTCCGCGAGCAGGGACAGCTGCTCACGGATGGCGGCGAGGCGCTGCGGGGTGGGCTGGGAGGTCGAAGGCGTCGCTATGGCGGCACTGAGGCTACTACGGCTGCTGCAATGCCTGGAGGAACGCGAGCGCCGCCGGACGCGTGCCGGCGGCCGGCGTCAGCGCGTACAGCGAACGCGACGGCTGCGGGCCTTCGAGCGGCACCATCGCGATGCCCGGCAGGCCGGACGCGAGCAGCTCCGGCATCAGCGTCACGGCGAGCCCGGAGGCGACGAGCCCGCGGGCCGCGAGCACATCGCGGGTCACGAACGCGATCCGCGGCTCGAAGCCGGCGGCGACGCACGCGCGGTAGACGAGGTGGTCGCGTGACGGAGCGGTCCAGGTGTCGCCGGAGAGCTCGCCCACCGCGACCGTCTCGCGGCCGGCGAGCGGGTGGTCGAGCGCCATGACCGCGAGCATCGCCTCGGTGCCGACCTCGTGCCGCTCGGTGCCCTCGGGCCGCCGCGGCGGCGCCGCCGCGTCCTGGAAGCACATCGCGGCGTGCAGCCGTCCGTCCCCGACCATCTGCCCGAGCTCTTCACCCGACGCCTCGACCGCCTCGACCTGGATGTCCGGCTGCTGCACGCGCAGGCGCATGATCGCCTCCGGGATCACGGTCGCGAGCGCGCTCGGGAACGCGCCGACGCGCAGTGTCTCGCGCTCGGCGTCGGCGAGCTCGGCGATCTGCTCGCCGGCCTGCGCGAGCCGGTCGGCGACCGCGTCGGCGTGTGCGAGCAGCAGCGCGCCGGCGGCGGTCGGCGTCGGGCCTCCCGGGCCGCGCTCGAGGAGCTTCACGCCGAGCTGGCGCTCGAGCGAGGCGACCTGCTGGGAGACCGCCGGCTGGGTCAGCGCGAGCGCCTCACCCGCGCGCGAGAACGACCCCTGATGCGCCACTTCCCGGAACGTCAGCAGCCGCCGCGGATCCATATCGCCGCTGCTTATAGCACGAGAGAATCCATCAGCTGGACGAATGAGTTCAAGCGCGCCAGCCGAGCAACCGATGACGGTCCCAAATGACGGGGTCGCGGGAAAGATGGGTCGTGCGCGCGAGCGTGGCCGGGCTGCTGGCCGTTTTGTGCTTCCTTGCGGGCTTTTCCGTGATCACCCAGCAGCGCGTGGCGACCGAGTCCAAGCGGGCCGACACAGCGATGAGGCTGAGCGCCACCTATCAGGACGCGCGCCACTGGGTCACCGAGGCGAAGTCAATCGAGCGCGCGTACCACTTCGAGGGCAGTGGCACGGTGCGCTTTGCGTACGTGCGGGCCACCCAGGACCTCGACGCCGACCTGCACCACGTCGTCGACCTCGACCCCTCGCCCGCGAACCGGGCGGCGATCGACCGGCTGCTCGGGCTCTCGACGAAGTACAAGGCCGCCGCCAAGGACCTGTTCGTCGCCATCGACCGCGAGGACCCGACCGCCGTCCAGCGGCTCGACCACGAGGTCATCGACCCGATCTTCGGCGTGCTCGAGTACATGATCCACCTGCAGGCGCGGGCCGCTTCGGCGCGGGCGCTCAGGCACAGCGCCTCGCTGCGGGAGCACGAGGCGCATGCCACCCGCGCGATCACGGTCGCGTTCGGCGTCGGGCTGGTTCTGCTCGCCTGCTTCGCGCTGGTCATCGTCCGCATCCGCCGGGCCGAGGTCGCGCGGCTCGCGCAGATCGCGATCAGCGACCCGCTGACCGGGCTGCGCAACCACCGCGCCTTCCAGGAGGACCTGGCGCGCGAGCTGCAGCGGGCGAGCCGGAGCGGCGAACCGCTCTCGCTCGTCCTGCTCGACCTGGAGGGGCTGAAGGCCCTCAACGACCGCTTCGGCCACCAGGCGGGCGACGAGCGCCTGCAGGCCGTCGCCGAGGCGATCCGCGCCTCGCAGCGGGCGAGCGACCTCGCCTACCGGATCGGCGGCGACGAGTACGCCGTCATCCTCGCCGGCTCCCGCGCCCTCGGGGCGCTCGAGTTCGCCCAGCGCGTGCGCGCCCTCGTCGCGGTGACCGCCGGGATCGCCGAGGCGACCGAGCTGCGCAGCCGCGACGCGGTGATCCGCGAGGCCGACCTCGCGCTGATCGGCGCCAAGCGCCTCCACCAGCACGTCGCGATCTACGGGCCCGACCTCGAGGTCAGCGCCGCCGAGCACGAGCACGACGAGCGCCCGCTGGCGAGCGCGCTCGCCCTCGCCGTCGACGCCAAGGATTCCTACACGCGCAGCCACTGCCAGACGGTGTCGCAGCTGTGCGCCGTGATCGCCGCCGAGCTCGGGCTCGACCGCGACCGCGTCGCCCGCGTCCGCCTCGGCGGCCTGCTCCACGACGTCGGCAAGATCGGCGTGCCGGACGCGATCCTCAACAAGCCCGCCGCGCTCACCGACGCCGAGTTCGAGCTGATGAAGCGCCACTCGCTGCTCGGCGGCGACATCGTCGAGGCCGCCGACATGCACGAGGAGTCGCGCTGGGTGCGACACCACCACGAGCGCTACGACGGTGCCGGCTACCCCGACGGCCTGGCCGGCGACGACATCCCGCTCGAGTCGCGGATCATCCTCGTCGCCGACGCCTTCGAGGCGATGACCTCGGACCGCCCGTACCGCGTCGCGCCGGGTCAGGAGTTCGCGCTCGAGGAGCTCGAACGGAATGCCGGCACGCAGTTCGACCCGCGCGTCGTCGGCGCGCTGTGCCGGGCGCTCGAGGCCTCAGCGCCTACGCGCCATGGCACTTCTTGAACTTCTTGCCTGACCCGCACCAGCACGGGTCGTTGCGGCCGAGCTGCTCGTGCTCGTCCACGCGGCGCTGCTCCACCGGGAGCGGGATCTCGCCCTCGCCCTCGGCGTAGCCCTCGGCGGCCTCGCCGTAGGCGTTCGGCTGGTCGTCCAGCGTGCCGCCGGAGTACTGCAGCGCGGCCGCGCCGCCCTGCTGCTGCTCGGGGACCCCGCCCCCGTTCTCGCCCTCGATCTGGACCTCGACGTTGTAGATCATGCGCGCGAAGTCCGACCAGATGGTGTTCATCAGGTCCTGGAAGAGCGTGAACGCCTCGTTCTTGTACGCGACGATCGGCTCGATCTGGGCGAACCCACGCAGGTGGATGCCCTCGCGCAGGTAGTCCATGTCGTAGAGGTGCTCGCGCCAGCGCTGGTCGATGATCTGCATCAGCAGGTAGCGCTCGAGCGCGCGCATCAGCTCCTCGCCGAGCTCGTCCTCGCGCTCGTCGTAGAGCTTCACCGCGTCCTCAGTCAGCAGGCTCTTGAGCTGCGGGCGGTCGACCGTCTCGCGATCGATCTCGTCAGGCCCGAAGTCGACCTCGAAGATCTGGTCGAGCTGCGCCCACAGCGCCTCGAGGTCCCATTCCTCGAGGTAGTCGCCGGGCGTGTACTCGTCGACCAGATGGTTGATCACCTCGGCGATCTGCTCGCGCGCGACCGGGCCCATGTCGCGGCCCTCCAGCACCTCGTCGCGGTACTGGTAGACGATCTCGCGCTGCTGGTTCATCACGTCGTCGTACTCGAGGACGCGCTTGCGGATGAGGAAGTTCTGCTCCTCGACCTTGCGCTGGGCGTTCTCGATCTGCTTCGACAGCATCTTCGCCTCGATCGGCTCCTCTTCGCCCTCCTCGCTGGTGGGCCCGAGCCGGTCGAGGATCCGGTAGATGCGGTCGCCGGCGAACAGGCGCACGAGGTCGTCCTCGGCGGACAGGAAGAAGCGTGACTCGCCGGGATCGCCCTGGCGGCCGGAGCGGCCGCGCAGCTGGTTGTCGATCCGGCGCGATTCGTGGCGCTCGGTGCCGCAGATGAACAGGCCGCCGGCCTCGAGCACCTTCTCGCGGTTCTCCTCGACCCGCGCCTCCAGCGTCGGCAGGATGTCCTTGAAGCGGTCGTCGAAGTCCGGATCGCCGGGCTGCAGGCCGAGCTTCGCGAGCTCGAGCCGCGTGAGGTGCTCGGCATTGCCGCCGAGCTTGATGTCGACGCCGCGGCCGGCCATGTTGGTGGCGATCGTGACCGCCCCGGGGCGCCCGGCCTCGGCGATGATCTCGCCCTCGCGCTCGGCGTACTCGGGCTTGGCGTTCAGGACCGTGTGCGGGATGCCGCGCTTCTTGAGCTCGTCCGAGAGCATCTCGGACACCTCGACCGAGATCGTGCCCACGAGCACCGGCTGGCCCTTCTCGTGGCGCTCGTCGAGCTCGCGGACGAGCGCGCGCCACTTGCCGCTCTTGGTCTTGAAGATCTGGTCGTTCTTGTCCATGCGGACCATCGGCTGGTTGGTCGGGATCTCCACGACCGGCAGCTTGTAGATCTTCATGAACTCGGTCGCCTCGGTGAGCGCCGTTCCCGTCATGCCGGCGAGCTTGTCGTACATGCGGAAGTAGTTCTGGAGCGTGATCGTCGCGAGCGTCTGGTTCTCCTCGCGGACCGTCACGCCCTCCTTCGCCTCGACCGCCTGGTGCAGGCCCTCCGACCAGCGGCGGCCGTCGAGGATGCGGCCGGTGAACTCGTCGATGATCTTGACCTCGCCGTCGATCACCGCGTAGTCGACGTCGCGCTTGTACAGCGACTCGGCCTTCAGCGACTGGATCAGGTGGTTGACGAGCGGGCCGTTCTCGGCCTTGTAGAGGTGGTCGATGCCGAGGAACTTCTCCGCCTTGGCGACGCCGCGCTCGGTGATCGAGACGCTCTTGTGCTTCTCGTCGAACTCGTAGTCGAAGTCGGCCAGGAACTCCTTCTTGGCGCGCGGGTCCATGCCGTCGGGCTTCTTGCCGGGCTCCAGCAGCGGCGCCAGCTTGGCGAAGCGCTGGTAGTAGTCGGCCGCCTGCTCGGGCGCGCCGGAGATGATCAGCGGCGTGCGCGCCTCGTCGATGAGGATGTTGTCGACCTCGTCGACGATCGCGAAGTGGTGGCTGGTGAGCGGCTTGCCCTCGTCGTCGTAGCGGCCGCCGTGCTGGACCTTCTCGTCCAGCGTGGTCGCCATGTTGTCGCGCAGATAGTCGAAGCCGAACTCGGAGTTCGTGCCGTACGTGACGTCGGACGCGTAAGCGGCGCGCTTCTCCTCGTACGGCTGCATGTTCTGCAGGATCCCGACGGTGAGGCCGAGCGCCTCGTAGATCGGCCGCATCCAGTCGGCGTCGCGTCGGGCCAGGTAGTCGTTGACCGTGACGACGTGCACGCCCTCGCCGGCGAGCGCGTTGAGCACGACCGCGGTGGTCGCGGTCAGCGTCTTGCCCTCGCCGGTCCTCATCTCGGCGATCGACCCGTCGTGCAGGACCATGCCGCCGATCATCTGGACGTCGAAATGCCGCATGTTCGTGCGGCGGCGGCTGACCTCGCGCACGAGCGCGAACGTCTCCGGGAGCAGTTCCTCGATCGATTCCCCGTTCCGCGCGCGCTCGCGCAGCGCGTCGGCGCTGGCGCGCAGTTCGTCGTCGTCGAGCAGCTCGAGCTCGGGTTCCCAGGCGTTGATGCGCTCTACACGCTTGGCGTACTGCTTGAACTGCCTGGCCTCGCCCATCCGGAGGGCGCGATCGAGGATCGACATAGATCAAGCGTAGCGGCTGCCGGACTGCGCCCGAGGCCGCTCAGAACGCCGTCGCGGCGTCCTCCTCGGGCTCAGCGATCGGCTGCGTGGCCTGCGCTGCCCCGGCCCGCTGCTCGCGCCGCTTGCGGCGCTTGTCGCGGTGGCGCTTGACCTGGCGCGCGAGCTCGTCGGCGACCAGGTTGATCGAGTGCTTGTGGTCCCGCGAGGCGTTCTTCGCACGTAGCGTCACGCCTTTGAGGTAGAGCGTCGCCTCGGCCACCATGTGGTCAGGGTTGGCGGGGTTGCGCTCCTCGGAGAGCTCGACCTCGAGCGTGGCCAGGTCACTGACCTGCTTGTCCACCTTCTCGAACCGCCGCGCGACCACCTCGCGCATGTCGTCGGTGACCTGAAGGTTTCGTCCCTTGACCTCGATCCGCATGGGACTCCTCTCGGGAGAGTGGGCCGACGCTATGGATGCTAGCCGGAAATTCCGGGTGATAACCGACGTTCCCCTCAACCATTCCCGCCAGCGGCCGACATTGGAGGGTGTGAGCGCAACGCTGCAACGTCCCGAGGTCGCCGTCGTCCGGCACCCCATCGCCGACGGCCGCAACAACGTGGTCGGCTATGAGCTTCGTTTCGGAGGCGCCGTCGACCTCGGCGACCCGTCCCGAGACGCCAAGGCCACGTCCGCCCTGCTCGTCGAGGCATTCGGCGACATCGGACTCGAGCGCCTCGCCGGCCGGCACCCCGCCTGGGTGTCGATCGCCCGTAACTTCCTCGTCGAGATCGGCCCGCCGCCGGTGCGCCCGGATCGCGCGGTGCTGCAGATCGACGCCTACCCGGCCCAGGACGACCTGCTCTCCCTGCTCCAGCAGCTCTCGCGCTCCGGCTACACGTTGGCGCTTGGGAACTACGACGGCCGCAACGACATCGAGGAGCTGATGTCGCTGTGCTCGATCGTCAAGGTCGACGTGACCGACCGCGACGACGAGGAGCTCGTCCGCGTGCTCGAGGCGCCGCGTACCCAGGGCGCCCTGCTCGTCGCCACCGGCGTCGAGGACCACGCGTGCTTCCAGCGGCTCCAGGGCTTCGGCTTCACGTACTTCCAGGGCGACTACTTCGCCAAGCCGCGCCTGTTCCGCCACCGCGGCGTCGCGACCGCCGGCCTCGGCTCACTGCGCCGCCTCGGCGAGCTCACGAGCGGCGACGTCTCGTTCGAGGACCTCGAGCGGATCATCGCTTCCGACGTCGGCCTGTCGCTGAAGCTGCTGCGCTACGTCAACTCCGCCTTCTTCGCGCTGCCGCGCACCGTGTCCTCGGTTCGCGAGGCGCTGAACCTGCTCGGTGTCCGCACCGTCCGGCGCTGGGCGACGGTCATGGCGATCTCCGCGATCCCGGACGTGCCGGACGAGCTCGTCGCTCTCGGGCTGCGTCGCGCCCGGATGTGCGAGGTGCTCGCAGGCAGCGCGCTGCCCGAGGAGCGCGACACGCTCTTCACGATCGGCCTGTTCTCGGTCGCCGACGCGTTGCTCGACGCGCCGATGTCCGACGTCCTCGACTCCCTCCCGTTCACCGACGAGATCCAGTCGGCGCTGCTGCGCCGTGAGGGTCCCAAGGGTGAGCTGCTGGCGGCGGTCACCGCGTACGAACGCGGTGAGTTCCCGACGCTGACCGCCGCCGACGCCGACGTCTCGCTGGCCGGTGCCTACCGCGCCGCGCTCGAGTGGGCCGACGAGGCCGGCCGGGCGATCGCCTGATCCAGTAGCACCCAGACGCTCTCAAAGTCCTCATCGATGCCCGGCGCCGCCCACTCGGCGGCGTGCTTGGGGTCGTGGAACCTCGCGGTGGCGAGGATCATCGCGCGGGCCGTCGTGCGGTCGCCGACGATGCGCGCCAGTGAGTCGATCAGATGGTCGACGTGCCTGGTGATCACATCGCCCGACTCGTGCGCGAGGTTGACGTAGGTCGCGAACAGTTCGGGGTCCTGCTGGGCTCGTGACCGCTTCGTGGCGATCAGCGTGTCGAACCACTCGCGCGCGTCGGTGATGTCGTCGAGCGGCTCCGCGACGCTCTCCAGCCAGCGCTCCGCCACGGCTTCCCGGAGCGCCGCCTTGCTGGGGAAGTGGCGGTAGACGCTGCCGTGGCTGACGTTCAGCGCGCGTGCCACGTCGACGACGTTCGCCTTGGCGGGCCCGTAGCGGCGGAGGACCTCCTCCGCCGCATCCAGGATCTCCTCGCGCGTGAGCACCTACTGCTCCGAGTCGAGCATCGCCATCTGGGCGGGGGCGTAGCGGTCGCCGGCGGCCTCGGTTGCGGGCACGGCGGCCTCGATGGTCTGCAGATCGTCGCCCGTGAGGTGCAGCTCGAGCGCTTGTAGTGCCTCGGCCAGTCGGTCGCGCCGGCGGGCGCCCACGAGCGGCACGATGTCCTCGCCACGGCTCAGGACCCACGCGATCGCCGCTTGCGCGGCGCTGGCGCCCTGGGCTTGCGCGACCTGGGTCAGCGCTTGCGCGAGCTCGAGGTTGCGGTCGATGTTCTCGCGGCTGAAGCGAGGCGAGCGGCTGCGGAAGTCACCGGCCGTGGTCTCGCGATCGCGGGTCCAGTGGCCGCTGATGAGGCCGCGGCTCAGCACCCCGTACGCCGTGATGCCGACGCCCAGCTCGCGGGCAGTCGGCAGGATCTCGCGCTCGATGCTGCGGCTGATCAGGCTGTATTCGATCTGCAGGTCCGCGACCGGGTGCGTGGCGTAGGCCCGCCGCAGGGTGTCGGCGCCGACCTCCGAGAGCCCGAGATGGCGGACGTAGCCCGCCTCGATCATCTCCTTGATCGCGCCGACGGTCTCCTCGATCGGCACGTTCGGGTCCAGGCGCGCGGGGCGGTAGACGTCGATGTAGTCGGTGCCCAGGCGCTTGAGCGTGTACGCCAGCGCGGTCTTCACCGCGGCGGGGCGGGCGTCATAGCCGAGCCAGCCGCCGTCGGGCCCGCGCTGGGCGCCGAACTTGACGCTGATCAGCACGTCCTCGCGGTTCGCATTGGCGAGCGCGTCGCTGATCAGCAGCTCGTTGGCGCCCATGCCGTAGAAGTCGCCGGTGTCGAGCAGGGTGATGCCTTCGTCGAGCGCCTGCCGGATGGTCGCGATGCCCTCGTCGCGGTCGGCGGGGCCGTAGAGGTCGGACATGCCCATGCAGCCGAGGCCGAGGGCCGAGACCTCCGGCCCGGTCGCGCCCAGGCGTCGGGTGGGGAGAGAAGTCATGCCGCCTAGATTGGCACATGGACTGACAGATTTCAATTTCTGTCAGCGCCCGTTCCTGACCGCCCCGCGCCGCGGACGAACTGCGGCACTAAAGGAGGCGGGTCGGGCTGCCTTCACGGGTCGAGCGTGAAGTTGTTCGGGCTGACGCTGAACAACTTCACACTGGACCGCCGCCGCGGCCGTGACCCCGCCGCCGTTGAAGTCCGTCAGCGCGGCTTGCCCCAGGCGAGCACGCTGGCGAGACCCGCCTCGCGCGGCGCGCTGCCGGCGGCCAGCTCGGAGCGGATCCGGTCCAACCCGGCCGCGAGCTCGTCGGGGTGGTCGCGCGCGAGCCGTTCGAAGAAGCTCGTCTGCCGGTGCCAGGCGGGGTCGACGATCTTCTCCGGGAACGCGGACAGCGCGGCGAGGGAGCCGTCCTCCAGGTCGCGGAAGCGGACCTCGAGGTGCCGCGCGCCGGGCACGAGCGCGAGCAGCTCGCCGAGCGTGGGGTGCGACTCGAACATCCACGCCCGAGTGCTCGGGAAGTAGTCCGACAGCCAGTTCGCCGCCACGTCCTCGCGTGTGAAGACCATCAGCGCCAGCCGGCCGCCCGGCCGCAGGACACGCTGGGCCTCGGCAACCGCCGCCGCCGGGTCCTCGACGTGGTGGAGCATCGACACGAGCATCGCGGCATCCACGCTCGCGTCCGCCAGAGGCAGCCGCTGGGCATCGCCCGCGACGGCCTCCAGGCCCTTCGACGCGGCCTGGGCGAGCATCGCCGGCTCGCGGTCGACCACGACCGGCTCCCAGCCCTCGTCGCGCAGCGCGCGTGCGTAGTTGCCGGTGCCGCCGCCGATGTCGGCGAGCCGCGGCCCGGGCGCGCCGGCGAGCGCCTCGCGCAGCGGGCCGAGCACGGATGGGCTGGCGGCGCGGGTCTCGTCGTACGTCCGCGCCTGGTTGGAGTAATCGCGCAGCAGGCTCATCGAGATTGAAGGTATCGAGCCCGTCTGCGCCGCGGCCCCGAGGTGGTCGCGCCGGCCGAGACGGCCGGCCGAGCGCGTCACAGCGTCCGCGCGTAGGTGATCGCGATCACCTCCTCGCAGCCACCGGCCCGGAGCGCGCGGGCACAGGCGTCGAGCGTCGCGCCGGTCGTGTGGACGTCGTCGATCAGCAGCGCGGCCGGCGGCGGTGGAGCGCGCAGCTCGATCGCCAGCCGACCACCGCGGCGCCGCACCGCCCGCGACGCGCCGACCTGGCGGCTCGCGCGGTCGCGCCGCACGAGGCAGGCGCAGACCGGCAGCTCGAGCCGCGGCGCCAGCGCGCCGCACAGCTCGGCGGCGGGATCGAACCCGCGCCGACGGCGCCGCGCCGGCTGGGGCGGCACCGGGACGAGCACGCGTGGCGCGCGCAGATCGCGCGGAAGGTTCGCCGCCACGTGCGCCGCCATCAGCCCGGCGACGGGCAGCGCCGACCGGAACTTCAGCGCCGCCACCAGCGACCGCGCCACGCCGTCGTAGGCAAGCGGCGACCACGCCCGCGCGAACGCCGCCGCGGCGGCCGGGCAGCCGCGCCCCCGATGCCCAGGGAGCCCGCAGCGCGCGCAGAGCCGCGCCGGCAACCACGGCAGCGCGCGCGTGCAGTCGCCGCACAGCCGCAACGACGCGCGCGCGAGCGGCGCCCGGCACGCCACGCACGCGGGCGGGACGATCAACGCGATCAGCTCGGACCAGACCATTCACCGCAGCCTCCACCGCCCCGTGTCACGAAACAACGCGCGATCGCAAGGAATCTGAGACGCGGGTGTCACGAATGTGGTGGGCGCGTCACAATCGTCGCTGGTGCCGGTCGACACGTCGTGGAGCTGGGCCCCGGTCGTCATCGCGTCGCTGTTGGCGTACGGGCTGGTGTACGGCCTGCGCTGGCGCACCTCACGGCGTCAGGGTGGTGCGAGGGCCGCGCCGGTCGGGCGCGCGCTGCTCTGGGGCACGGGCATCGCGCTGCTGTTCGTCGCGCTGATCTCGCCCCTGGACACGCTCGGCGGGCAGTTCGCGAGCTTCCACATGGTCCAGCACCTGCTGATCGCCGACCTCGCCCCGATCTGCCTGGTCCTCGCGCTGACCAAGCACATCCTGCGCCCCGCCACACGACGCGTCCACTGGCTCGAACAGAAGGCGGGACCGTTCGGGCATCCGGCGTTCGGCGTCGTCGCCTACGTCGGCGTGATGTGGGCCTGGCACGCGCCGCCGCTGTACGACGCCGCACTCAGCCACGCGGGCGTCCACGTGCTCGAGCACCTGTGCTTCGCCGCCGCCGGCCTTCTGTACTGGTGGCACCTGCTGTCGCCGATCCGCTCCCGCATGCGGATGGCGGGCATGGGACCGATCCTCTACATGGCGTCGACGAAGATCCTCGTCGGCTTCCTCGGCGTCCTCCTGGCGTTCGCGCCCGAGCTCCTCTACAGCTACGACTGGAGCGGGACGAAGTGGGGACTCACGCCGCTCGACGACCAGCACGTCGCCGGGCTCGTGATGGCGCTCGAGCAGTCGATCGTGATGGGGATCGCGCTCGCGTACCTGTTCGTGCGCATGCTCGCCGAGTCCGATGCCGAGGACCAGCGGGCCGAGCGCTACGGCGCGGCCTGAGGACGCGGCGGCTCGAGCCGCGCCAGCTCGCGCAGATTGCGGAATGCGCGCACGCACAGCGCCGCGAGCATCAGGCCGGCGATCACGAGCACCGCGACGTCGAGCACCGTCACACCCAGGCCCAGCACCGTGATGGCCGGCAGGATGCCCAGCGCGAGCAGTGTGTTGATCACGACGAGCCCCACGCGCGCCTCGGTCGGCCCGAGCCGGCCGTAGCCGAGCGAGAACACGCCAAGCGTGTTCGTCTCCAGGTACGTGTTGATCGACAGCACGAGGTAGGCGATCACGATCACGAGCCCGGTCGCCAGCAGCATGTACGGCGACAGCCCGAGCCCGATGCCGATCAGCGCGGTCGCGATCGCGTCGACGAGATGGTCGAGGTAGTAGCCGTAACGCGGCCGCTCAGAGCGACGCACGCGTGCGAGCGTGCCGTCAAGCGAGTCGCCGAGCCAGTGCACGACGAGCAGGCCGCTGGCCGCCCACAGCCAGATCGGATCCTGGTTGGAGAGCGCGTACGCCGCGGCGATGCCGATCGCCGCCAGCACACCGAGGGCGGTCAGGTGATCGGGCATCACCCACGCCGGCAGGCGACGGGCGATCCACTCGAGCACGCGCCCCTCGGGGCGAGCGAGCAGGAACGTCTTCTCACGCGGGGCGGACATCACGGCTCCTTCGGCGACTTATTGACCATCGGTCGATAAGACACCGGAGACGGCCGGTGGTTACTCGAGGACGGTCCCGTCCTCGATCTGCCGTGGCCCGCTGACGGTCACGGTCCCGCGAACGACGACCTCGCGGCCGAAGGTGACGTCGCCGTCGACGGCGAGGCGTTCGCAGGCCACCAGCGACGGCGCGCCGCCGGGGAAACGCGCATCGAAGTCGCGCAGGAGCTTGTAGTAGTCGTCGTCGAGGTCGACGACCGGCGGGGTCCCGTCCCGCTCGGAGGCGAGCTCGACCCGCGCGTCGTCGGTCAGCACGTAGGCGTCAGACCGCAGCGCGAGCAGATCCTCGGTCGTCTTGACCGGGGAGAAGCGCCGGCGCGAGACAGCAACGGGCTGCGCCCCGTCGAACACACCGATCGCCGCGCCCATCGCGGTCTCGAGCTGGAAGACCTCCGGGGTCGACTTGTCGCCGGGATCGAGGGTCTTGCGGTTCACGATCAGCGGCAGCCCGAGCACGCCTGCTCGCTCGCTCATGACGTCGCGCAGCGCCTGCAGGTCGAGCCACAGGTTGTTGGTGTTGACGTATCGGTGGCGGCCGATGTCCTGCAAAGCCGACAGGTCCTCCTTCGGCGTCTGCGCAGTCTCGCGCAGCAGGTAGCCGCCGTCGGGGCTGCGCGCGATGTGACCGCCCTTGCGGTCCATCTCCGTGCGCCGCGTGACCTCCATCACGAACGGGATCTCCTCGCGGGCCATCCAGGCGAGGATCCGCGGCTCGAGTACGGCGCCGAGGTTGTCGGAGTTGGACACGAACGCGTAGCGGTAGCCGCGGTCGAGCAGGTCGTCGAGCATCCCCGACGTCAGCAGCGCCGTGTAAAGGTCGCCGTGGCCAGGGGGGCACCACTCCAGCGACGGGTCGTCGGGCCACTCGGCCGGCTGCAGGTCGTCGACGAGGATCTTCGGCTCCTTGTGCTGCACGAAGTCGGGCGCCACGTCGGAGCCGACCGCGTCGGGCAGCTCCGACAGCGCGTCGTCGTGCGTGTAGAAGGAGTCCATGAGCACGAGCGGCAGCCGCGCGCCGGACCGCTCGCGCAGTTCGATCACCTGGCGGGCGATCACCTCCAGGAACGTCAGCCCGTCCTTCGCCTCGATCAGCGACTTCGCGCGCGTCATGCCCATGCTCGTGCCGAGGCCGCCGTTGAGCTTGAGCACTACCGCCGCGTCGAGCGGCGGGTCGCCCTCGGGCAGATCGTCGAGCTGCTGCACGTCCTCGACCGGCTCGATCTCGGATTCGGGCAGCATCCCGGTCTCGCCTTCGGCGAGCTGCTCGTAGTAATGCGTGAAGGTGTCGATCGCGGCGTCCGGGAGCCCTTCCCGGCGCATCTTCTCGACGCTCGCTTGCAGGCCGTCCATCGCGGTCACCCTACCCAGCCGCGCCGGTACTGCTCCTGCTCGGGGCTGAGCTCGTCGATCGTCACGCCCAGCGTCGCGAGCTTGAGCGCCGCCACCTCGCGGTCGATGCCCTCCGGCACCGGGTGCACACCGGGCTCGAGGTCGCCGCGCGCGAGCTCCTCGACCGCCAGCGCCTGCAGCGCGAACGAGATATCCATCACCGCGGCGGGATGGCCCTCGGCGGCGGCGAGGTTGACGACGCGGCCGCCGGCGAGCAGGTTCAGCCGCCGCCCACCGAACGTGAACTGCTCCACCAGCGGGCGGACCACGCGTACCGAGTCGGCCTGCTCGCGCAGCGCGACGATGTCGATCTCGACGTCGAAGTGCCCGGCGTTGGCGAGCACGGCGCCGTCCTTCATCCGATCGAAGTGCTCGGCGCGCAGGACGTCGCGCACGCCGGTGACGGTGACGAAGACGTCCCCGCGCTCGGCGGCGGCCAGCGCCGGAAGGACCTCGAAGGCGTCCATCCGCGCCTCGAGCGCGCGCAGCGGATCGACCTCGCAGACGATCACCGATGCACCGAGCCCGTGCGCACGCAGCGCGATCCCCTTGCCCGTCCAGCCGTAGCCGAACACGACCAGCGTGCGCCCGGCGAGCAGCAGGTTGGTGGTGCGCAGGATGCCGTCGAGCGCCGACTGGCCGGTGCCGAAGCGGTCGTTGAAGCGCTCGGTGATCGCCTCGTTGACGGCGAGGACGGGGCACGCAAGCTTGCCCTCGGCCTGTAGCGCGCGCAGCCGCACGAGGCCGGTCGTGGTCTCCTCGGTGCCGCCGAGCAGTCCGTCGAGAAGGTCCGGCCGCGCGAGGTGCAGCGCGCTCAGCAGGTCGGCGCCGTCGTCGATCGTGATCCGCGGCGCGCGGGCGACCACGGCGGCCACGCGGGCGGCCCACGCCTCAGCGTTGTCGCCGCGGACGGCGTGCACCTCGGCGCCGTCGGCCGCGAGCGCGGCCGCGACGTCGTCCTGCGTCGCGAACGGATTCGACGCGCACAGCGCGACGTCGGCGCCGCCGGCCGCGAGCGTGCGCACCAGGCACGCGGTCTCCGACGTCACGTGCAGGCAGGCCCCGACGACGAGCCCGTCGAGCGGCTTCTCGCGCGCGAACCGCTCGCGGATCGAGCGCACCACGGGCATCTGCCCGTCCGCCCAGTCGATGCGGGCCTCGCCCGCCTCGGCGAGCGTGGGATCAGCGACGTCCGAGGCCATCTGCGAACGCCGCCGCGAGGCGGTCGATGTCGCCCTCCGTGGTCGACCAGTTCGAGACCGACACGCGCGCCGCCGCATGGCCCGCCCAGATCGTGCCGCCCAGCCACGCCTCGCCGCCCTTCTGCACCGCTGCGATCACCGCCTGCGTCGTCGCGTCATCGTCGCCGAAGCGGACGAGCACCTGGTTGAGGACGACGTGGTTGAGCACCTGCGCGCCGTCGAGCTCCTCCATCGCCGCCGCGAGCCGGCGCGCGAGCGCGCAGTTGCGCTCGATCATCTCGGTGAGCCCGGTGCGACCGAGCTGGCGCAGCGCGGCGTAGATCGGGATCGCCCGCGCGCGGCGCGAGGCCTCCGGGACGTAGTCGATCGGCTCGCGACCCTCCTGGTCGGGCAGGTAGCTCGCGCGCATGCTCATCGCGGCGCGAACCGGCGCGCGGTCGGCGACGATCGACAGTGCGCCGTCGTACGGCACGTTCAGCCACTTGTGGGCGTCGACGGCCCACGAGTCGGCGAGCTCGACACCCTCTGTGAGGTGGCGCAGCGCCGGGCTCGCCGCGGCCCACAGGCCGAACGCGCCGTCGACGTGCAGCCACGCACCCGCGGCGCGCGTCTTCGCCGCGATCTCCGCCAGCGGGTCGAAGGCGCCGCTGGCCACCTCGCCGGCCTGGGCGCAGACGATTGCGGGACCGTCGTCGAGGGCGAGCGCGTCGGCGCGCATCGCGCCCTGCTCGTCGGCGGGGACGCGGATCGCCCGGTCGGCGCCGAACCCGACGTAGCGCAGCGCCGACAGCAGCGACGCGTGGACGTGCTCGCCGACGTAGACGCGCACCGCAGGCGCGCCGATCAGCCCGTCGGCCTCGACGTCCCAGCCCACGCGTTCGAGCACTGCGTGGCGGGCGGCGGCAAGGCAGGTGAAGTTCGCCGTCGTCGCGCCCGTGGTGACGCCGACGGCGGCGTCGAGCGGCAGGCCCATCGCCTCCAGCACCCAGCGCTCGACCGTGGCCTCGACCGCCGCGGCGGCGGGCGAGCTGACGCGGCTGAACGCGTTCTGATCCCAGGCGCCCACGAGCCAGTCGGCCGCCAGCGCCGCCGGCAGCGCGCCGCCGGTGACGAAGCCGAAGTAGCGCGGGCCGGGACTCGCCACCGTCGCCGGCCCGACCACCGCGGCGAGTCGCTCGATCACGGCGACGGGGTCCTCGCCCTGCTCGGGCAGCGGCTCGTCGAGCGCCGCGACCACGTCCTCGTACGACAGCGATGACGCCACGCTCCGGTCGGCGAGCCCGCCGACGTGCTCCTCGGCGAGCGCGGCGGCGCGTCGTAGGACGTCCATGCGGCAGACCTTAACGGGCCCGCAGTGCGTCCATCCCGACGGCGATCGCCAGCACGAGCCGGCGCGGGGGGTCGCCGAACAGGTCGATGTCGTAGACGTCGCGGCACGGGCCGATCCGGCGCCGGTGGTGGCCGATGACCTCGCCGTCGCGCAGGAACTGGAAGTGGTACGGGATCGGCAGAAAGTCCGCGAAGTCGCCGACTAGGGGACGAAGCTGTCGCGCTGGTTTGGGTCTACCGGAAACTCAATACCGGTAGTGATCGGGCTTGAACGGGCCGTCGACCGGCACGTCGATGTAGGCGGCCTGGTCGGGCGTGAGCTCGGTGAGGTGCACGCCGAGCGCGTCGAGGTGCAGGCGGGCGACCTTCTCGTCGAGCCGCTTCGGCAGCACGTACACGCGCTTCTCGTACTCGTCGTTGCGGCTGAACAGCTCGATCTGGGCGATCGTCTGGTTCGTGAACGAGTTCGACATCACGAAGCTCGGGTGGCCGGTCGCGTTGCCGAGGTTCAAGAGCCGGCCCTCGGACAGCACGATCACGGAGTGACCGTCCGGGAACACCCACTCGTCGACCTGCGGCTTGATGTTCACGCGCTCGATGCCGTCGAGCTTGGCGAGCCCGGCGATGTCGATCTCGTTGTCGAAGTGGCCGATGTTGCCGACGATCGCCTGGTGCTTCATCCGGGCCATGTCGGACGCCGTGATGATGTCCTTGTTGCCGGTGCAGGTGATGAAGATGTCGCCGGTCTCGACGATGTCCTCGAGCGTGAGGACCTGGTAGCCCTCCATCGCCGCCTGCAGCGCGCAGATCGGGTCGATTTCGGTGACGATGACGCGGGCGCCCTGGCCGCGGAGCGATTCCGCGCAGCCCTTGCCGACGTCGCCGTAGCCGCAGATCACGGCGGTCTTGCCCGCGATCATCACGTCGGTGCCGCGGTTGATGCCGTCGATCAGGCTGTGACGGCAGCCGTAGAGGTTGTCGAACTTGGACTTGGTGACCGAGTCGTTGACGTTGATGGCCGGGAACAGCAGCTGGCCCTGCTCGGCGAGCTGGTAGAGCCGGTGCACGCCGGTCGTCGTCTCCTCGGTGACGCCCTTGATGTTGGCCGCCGCGCGCGTGAAGCGCTGCGAGTCCTCGGCCAGCGAGCGCTGGAGCGTCTCGAGGATGATCCGGAACTCGTCGTTGTCAGCGCTCGCGGGTTCCGGCACCGCGCCGGCCGCCTCGTACTCGACACCCTTGTGGACGAGCAGCGTCGCGTCGCCACCGTCGTCGAGGATCATGTTCGGGCCGTTGCCGTCAGGCCACGTCAGCGCCTGCTCGGTGCACCACCAGTACTCCTCCAGCGTCTCGCCCTTCCAGGCGAAGACCGGGATGCCGGCCTCGGCGATCGCCGCCGCGGCGTGGTCCTGCGTCGAGAAGATGTTGCACGAGCACCAACGGACCTCGGCGCCGAGAGCGGTAAGCGTCTCGATCAGCACCGCGGTCTGGATCGTCATGTGCAGCGAGCCGGTCACGCGCGCGCCCTTGAGCGGCTGCGAATCAGCGAACTCGCGGCGGGTCGACATCAGGCCGGGCATCTCGTGCTCGGCGAGCTGGATCTCCTTGCGGCCGTACGCCGCGAGCGAGATGTCGGCGACCTTGTAGTCGGTCGTGAGGTTCGTTGATGCCATGGGTCTCCTAGGGAGTCGCGGTCAGGGCGGCGGCGTCGAGAAGGCGCTGGTGCTTCTCCTGCTCCCAGCGCAACCAGTTCGCGGCCGGCACGTCGTCGGGACGCTCCGCCTTGGCGTCCAGCCAGGCTTCGGTCGCCTGGCTCAGCTCCGGCTCGCGCCGCAGGCGCGAGGCGAAGGCCAGGTCGGACAGGCCGATCTCGTGGGCTTCGAGCAGCTCGCGCAGCGTGCGCAGGCGCTGGAGCTCGGGCGGCCCGTAGAGGCGGTAGCCCGACTCCGAACGAGCGGGCTCGACCAGCCCGACGCGCTCGACATAGCGGAGCATGCGCGGCGACCAGCCGGTGGTCTCTGCCGCCTCGTGAATCGTTAAGGCGTCCATTCAGCGGCGAAGTCTAGCGCAACCTTGACACACTTGTGTCAGGGTTCGGGTCGCCATACTCATCGCCGTGAACCACCCCGTTCTCGATGTCCTTCGCGCGCGGCTGCGCGAGGACTCAACGCCGGGCCGGCGTAGCGATCCGTATCGCGTCGCGGTCGTGATGGAGGGCGGAGGGATGCGCGGCGTGGTCTCGGCGGGCATGACGGCGGCACTGGAGGGCCTCGGGCTGACGCGCTGCTTCGACCTCGTGGTGGGCTCGTCGGCGGGAGCGCTGAACGCCGCGGCGCTGCTCGGCGGCGTGGCTCGACCGGCCGCGGCGATGTACCACACGGTCCTGGCGTCGAAGGAGTTCGTGAACCCGGTGCGATTGCTGTTCGGCAAGCCGGCGCTCGATGTCCGCTTCGTGCTCGCGCACGCTGACGGCGATCTCGACGCCGACCGCCACCAGCGCACGATCTCCAGCCCGATCGACTTCCATTGCGTCGCGCTCGACGTCGACAGCGCCGCGCTGGTGGAGTTCAGCGGCATGCGCACGAAGGACGAGCTGTGGGACGTCCTGTTGGCGACGACGCGGATGCCGTGGATCGGCGGCCCGCCGGTGCCGATCGGCGATCGGCGCTACATCGACGGCGCGCTGACGTGCCCGATCCCGGTCGGCAACGCGATCGATGCCGGTGCGACGCACGTGCTCGTGCTGCAGACGCGGCCGTACGGAGTGCCGCGGTCGGCCGGCGGCCGCGTCGGGGAGCGGCTGATCGCCCGCCATCTCCGCGGCCTCAACCCGGCGCTGGAGCCGCTCTGGCACGGCCGCATCCTCCAGTACGAGAACCTCGTCGACGACATCGCGCAGCGCTCGGCCTCCCCCAACGGCGACGGCCCGTACGTGTACGGGCTGCGCCCGCCCGCCGGGACCCCGGTCGTGACCCAGCTCGAACGCCGGCCCGAGGTGCTCGAGCGGGCCGCGCATCACGCCGAGCGCCTCGTCGAGCAGACTTTCTCGGCATGACCCAGATCGGCCTCGGGCTGGCGGCCCTAGGACGCCCGGCCTACATCAACATCGGCCACGCCGACGACCTCGGACCCGCGCACAGCCCCGACGACCTGCGCGAGCTCTCGCACGCCGTGCTCGACCGCGCGTACGCGGCCGGCGTGCGCTACTTCGACGCGGCGCGCTCGTACGGGCTCGCCGAGGAGTTCCTCGGCGGCTGGCTGCGCTCCCGCGGGCCGGCGGACGTCTTCGTGGCGTCCAAGTGGGGCTACACGTACACGGCCGGCTGGCGGATGGACGCCTCCGAGCACGAGGTCAAGGACCTGAGCGTGAGCCAGTTGCGGCGCCAGCTCGCCGAGACGCGCGAGCACCTCGGCTCCTGGCTACGGCTGTACCAGATCCACTCGGCGACGATCGAGAGCGGCGTGCTCTCGGACGCCGAGGTGCTGGATGAGCTCGCCGCACTGCGCGCGACCGGCGTCGAGATCGGGCTGACCGCCACCGGCCCGGGGCAGCCGGCGACGATCGACGCCGCCGTGGCGACCGGCGCGTTCGACGCCGTGCAGGCGACCTGGAACCTGCACGAGCGCTCGGCCGGCGACGCGTTGGCGCGCGCCCACTCCGCGAGCATGCGCGTGATCGTCAAGGAGGCGGTCGCCAACGGCCGGCTCACCGACCGCGCGGCGCCGCCGGCTCTGGGTTCGTCGGCGCGCGAGCGCGGGGTCGGCGCCGACGCGATCGCCATCGCGGTCGCGCTCGCACAGCCGTGGGTCGATGTGGTGCTCAGCGGCGCGTCGACGCCCACGATGCTCGAGAGCAACCTCGAGGCACTCACCGTGAGCGTCGACGCCGAGCTGCAGGACCGGCTCGCCGGCCTCGCCGAGCCGGCGGACGAGTACTGGGAGACGCGCTCCCAGCTCGCCTGGACCTAGACGTCCGCCAGTACGAGGATCTTGCCCATGTGCAGGGCCTCGACGTCCTTGTCGGCCGTCGCCTCGTCGAGCCCGGCGTCGAGCAGGAGCTGCTTGATGCGCTTGTGACCGGCGACGCGCTGGTGCGCGATCCCGGCCGGATACGTCGTCTCGATGTCCCGGTCGGCGGTGGCGAAGCTGCCGCCGCGCTGCGAGGCCGCGTCGCCGGCAAACGAGCCCATGCCGCTCCGGGCGCCGGCGAAGCCGCCGTGCTCGGCATCGGCCGCGACGGCGCCGGCGAACGCGCCCATCTCCTCGGAACGCGAGTCGCGCTCGGGCTCGCCCATCAGCACACGGATGCCGTCACCGGGCACGCCGGCGGCCATCAGGTCTTCGACGGCCTTGGCGGCCTCTTCATGCGACAGGTACGCGCTGCACTGGACCATGGGGACTCCATTCGTCGGGGAATCCCCATCAGTCACAGTGGGCGCGCGGGCGTTACATCAGTCCTCGGGCGGTCCGCCCTCGATGCCCGTGGCGAAGTCGCCTTCCCTGAGCTTCTCGGGCGAGTCGGGGAACTCCTCGATGCCCTCGCTGAAGCGGCCGCGGTGCTCCACCTCGACCTCGGGACCCTCGCGGACGCCGCGTGCGAAGTCGGATTCACGCTCTTCGTGCGGGATCGCCTCGGCGCCTTCGGCAAACCCGTGATCGGGCTGATCCGGAAGCGCCGGATGTGTGTGTTCTGCGTCTCGTTCCATGCTTAAGGGCTACCCGAAGCGGAGCCCGAGAAGTCGGGCAGGGGCCGCTTTACCAAACCTTCAGAGAGCGCCCATTCGATCGTGCGCGCGAACGTGTCACGCACGGGCGTGTATGTGAGGCCGAGCTCGCGCGTGGCGCGCGAGCCGTCGTAGCGGTGCCCGTGCAGCATCGTCCGGACCATCGCGCGGCATACGGGCGGATGCTTGCCCCGGACGCGGAACGCGCCCTCGACGCCGGCGGCAGCGGCCTTGGCGACGGCGGGCGGCAGGAAGGTCGGCTTCTCGACGACGCCGGTCATCCCCGACACGATCTCGAGTGCCTCGCTCGACTTCAGCGTCGCCCCGTTGAGCACGTACCGGCGTCCCGGCTCTCCCTTGCCGGCGGCGAGCAGGTGGCCCGCGACGCAGTCGCGGATGTCGACGATGCTGATGTTCGTGTGGACGAACGCACGCAGCTTGCCGTTGAGGTAGGCGATCATGATCCGGCCGGTGCCGCCGGCACGGCCGGGGCCCTGCACCGACGACGGGTTGACCGAGACGACCTCGACACCGTCGCGCTCGCCCGCCGCGAGCGCCGCCACCTCGCCCTCGTGCTTGGAGCGCTCGTAGACCGACAGGTACGAGCCGCGGTGCGGCGAGTCCTCGTTGCCGATCGTGCCGTGCGCCTCGCCGAGCGAGGCGGCCGAGCTCGTCAGCACCAGGCGCTTGATGCCGCCCCGCGCGGTCGCGCGGACCGCTGCCTCGGCCCCTCGCACGTTCACGTGGATCATCTCCACGGGGTCCTCGGGGCACATCGTGTTCATGCCGGCGACGTGGTAGACGATGTCGCAGCCGCGCATCCCGGCTTCGAGCGCAGCCTCGTCGAGCGTGTCGCCGCGCGCGACCTGCGCGCCCTTCGCCTCGAGGGCTGCGGCGGCCTCGTCGGAGCGCGCGAGAGCGGTGACCTCGCCCTGCTCGAGCAGTGCCGTGAGCAGCGCGCCGCCGAGAAACCCGCTCCCACCGGTGAGGAACGCTCGCGCCATCAGCGCTCGGTCAGGGCGTCGGAGAAGCGGCTGAAATAGTCGACCGCCGAGGCGACCGTGATCGCGGCGGCGATCAGCATCACCCACTCGTCGGCGTACGCGCCGGCGATCTCATCGCCGGGCCGCAGGATCGCCAGCAGGATCGCCAGGAACTGGACGGCGGTCTTCAGCCGGCCGAGGAACGAGGCCTGCATGACCGTACCGCCGGCCGCGATCACGCCGCGCAGCCCGAGGACCATCAGCTCGCGGCCGATGATGATGATCGCGACCCAGGGCGACGCCCGCTCGACCGCGACCAGCGCGATCAGCACGCCGGTGACGAGCAGCTTGTCCGCGGTCGTATCGAGGAACGAGCCGAGCTTGGTCGTGACCTCCCAGCGGCGCGCGAGGTAGCCGTCGACCCAGTCGGTCGCCGCCGCGATCGCGAACAGGACGGCGGTTGCGCCGCGCGGCGCGTCCGCCATCAGCATCGCCATGATCACGGGCGTCAGGAAGATGCGGAGCGAAGTGCTGGCGGCAAGGAACCGCGCAGAGCGGATGCTGCTCATGCTCGCAACTCGCCCCACAAGGAGGCCGACTCTAGCGGGCTAACGCGCTCTCGGCTGCATGTCTCGCCTCGTCCGGCGAGACGGCACGCAGCGCCTGCTTGACCTCGGGGATGCGGCTCGCGGCCATGCTGAGCTCGCGCACGCCGAGGCCGGCGAGCACCATGGCCGCCTCGGGGTCGCCGGCGAGCTCGCCGCAGACCCCGACCCAGCGCCCGTGGGCGTTGGCGGCCTCGACGGCGCGCTCGATCAGCCGCAGCACCGGCGTGTTGAGCCCGGAGAGCAAGGGCGCCAGCGCCTCGTTGCCGCGCTCGGCCGCCATCGTGTACTGCGTCAGGTCGTTGGTGCCGACCGAGAAGAAGTCGACCTCGCGCGCGAAGGCGTCGGCCTGGACCGCGACGGCGGGGACCTCGAGCATCACGCCGACCTCGATGTCGGCGTCGACCATGGCCCGCGCCTGGCGGTACTCGTCCAGCGTCGCGACCATCGGGAACATGACCTTGACCGGGTGGCGCTGGGCGACGGCGGCGATCGCGCGCAGCTGGGTGCGCAGAAGGTCGGGGTGCAGCAGCCCGAGGCGAATGCCGCGGACGCCCAGGAACGGGTTGTCCTCCGGCGCCTGGGCGAGGAACGGCAGCGGCTTGTCGGCGCCGGCGTCGAGCGTGCGGATGATCACCGGCCGGCCGTCGAGCGCCTCGGCGATCTCCTCGTAGACGGCGCGCTGCTCGTCCTCGGACGGCTCCGTGTCGCGGTCGAGGAACAAGAACTCGGTGCGCAGCAGGCCCACGCCGTCGGCGCCGAGGTCGACCGCCCCGGCGGCGTCGGCGGGCGAGCCGACGTTCGCGGCCACCTCGATCGTCGGACCGTCGCGCAGCGTGGCGGGCTCGCGCGCCCGCGCGCGAGCGCGTGCGTGACGCTCTTCGGTCTCGACCTGGGCGCGCTCGCGCTCGGCCAGCACGTCGTCGCCCGGCGCGACCTCGACCGTGCCGGCGTCACCGTCCACGACGAGCGTGGTGCCCTCCGCGATGTTCAGCACGCCCTCGCCGAGGCCGACGACGGCGGGGATCCCGAGCGCGCGGGCGAGGATCGCGGCGTGCGACGTGGCGCCGCCGCGCGCGATCGCCAGGCCCTTCACGAGCTCGCGGTCGAGGCCTGCCGTGTCGCCGGGCGTGAGGTCGCGCGCGACGAGCACGCCGGCCTCGGCGATGCCCTGCGATGCCGTCTCGCCGGTGAGGTGCCGGAGCACGCGCCCGCCGACGTCCTCGACGTCGACCGCCCGCTCCTGCAAGTAGGCGTCGTCGAGGCCGCGATACGTCTCCGCGAGCGCCAGCGCGGCCTCGCGCCACGCCGCCCCGGCGCCCTTGCCCGCGTCGACCGCCTCCTTCGCCGGCCCGAGCAGCGCCGAGTCGTCGAGCAGCAGCAGGTGGGCGTCGAAGATCCTCGCCTCGGCCTCGCCGGCCTGCTGGGCGATCTGCTTCCGCGCCGCAACGACATCCCCCCGCGCCGCCTCACGAGCCGCTTCCAGCCGCCCCCACTCCGCTGACGGCGACAAACCCGGGTCAGACCCCTTGAGCGTAAGTGACTCAAGGGGTCTGACCCCTCCGGTGTGTCTTGCCGGCGCGATGGCGATGCCGGAGGAGGCAGGGACGCCCGAGAGCGCGCCGGTCGGCGCGGGCGCGGGCGGCGACGGGGTTCCGGCGGGCGCGGCGGCGACGGGCGCGCCGCCGTTGTCGTCGCCGAAGTTGTCGTCGGCCAGCTCGCGCAGGGCGGCGAGCGCGGTGGTGGCGTCGGCGCCGGCCGCCTGGACGCGGATGTCGTGGCCCTGACGGACACCGAGCGTGATCAGCGCGCTGAGGCTGCGGGCGTCGGCCGGGCCGCGGCCGGTCGTGTCGTCGGCGACGGTGATCGTGGCGTCGAAGCGGGCGGCGGTCTCCACGAAGCGGGCGGCCGGGCGGGCGTGGAGGCCGAGCTTGTTCGGGACGTTGATGACCAGCTCCTCAGCTCCCACGAGCGACTCAGTGGGGGGCGCCACGGGCGGAGCAGCATCCTCGACGCCCAGTTGCGCGGCCTTCATCCCGAGCGCCGACCGGGCCTCGGCGGCGACCTCGGCCAGATCCGCGCCGGTGCCCGCTCGCGCGGCGGCAGCAACGGCGCCCTCCACCAGCGGCGCCTCGCACAGCAGCACCTCGGTGTCCGTGATCATCTCGACCGCCATCTCGGCGCTCATGACCGCGCTGCCGAGGTCCATCAGCACGATCACGCCGTCGGGCGAGGCCGCGCGCTCGATCGCCGTCATCACCACCGCCATGTCGGTCCCGATCTCCCCGGGAGGGTCGGCCATCCCGCCCGCCGCCTCGATCGCCACGTCCTCGCCGCCCATCTGGCGCGCGAGCTCGACCACGCCCTCGGCGAGCTTCGCGCTGTGGGAGACGATGACGAGGCCGACCACTACGAGGAGAGGCCGGCGGCGCGGTGCAGAATCTCGATCGGGTGGACCGTCTGCACCCCCGTGGCCTGCTCGATGTGCCAGCGGCACGTCTCGGAGTCGCACACCGCGAGGTCGGGCCCCGCGTCGGCGATCTGCCCGAACAGGCGCGCGCCGACGTCCATCGCGATCTTGTACTTCTCGTCCTTGAGCCCGTACGTCCCGGCCACGCCGCAGCACACCGCGTCGTTCTCGACGACGCGCAGCTCGGGCACCAGGGCGAGCAGGTCGAGCGCCGGCTTGCCGACCCCGTGGCCCTGCTGCTGGCACGGCGCGTGGTAGGTCACGGTGATCGGGAGCGGCCCGAAGTCGGTGCGCAACTCGCCCGCGTCGGACATCATCACGAGGTACTCGCAGATGTCGTACATGCGATCGGAGACCGTGCGCAGGTCGGCGTCGTCCTCGAGCCCGAGGATCTCCCGCGCCTCGCGCTTGAGCATCAGCGTGCAGCTCGTCGACGTGCCGACGATGTCGACCTCCCGCGCCGCCGGGGCGAGCGTTCGCGCCATGCGCCGCGAGTACTTGCGCGCGAGATCGAACATGCCGTTCGACTGCGCCGGCAGGCCACAACACAGCTGACCCTTCGGGACGTCGACCTGGCAGCCCGCCCACTCGAGCAGCTCGACCGTCTTCTGCGCCACGTCCGGCTCCGACCAGTTCGCGCCGCAGCCGTGGAAGTAGGCGACGCGCCGAGCGGCCGGCGGCGACGTGTGCTTGCGCGCCCAGCGCTGGAACGTGCGGCCGGGATACGACGGCAGCGCCGCCTCCCGGTGGAGCCCGACGAGCTTCTCGCCGAGTGCCCGCGTCGCGCCGTGGTGCAGCGTGATGTTGACGAGCGGGGCGACGGGCGTTGACAGCCGACCGATGAGATCCGGGCGTGCGAGCAGCCGGTCGCGTAGCTTGAAGCCGGTGCGCTCGCGCATCTTGGCGCGGGCCTGCGTGTTGATCTCGGCGATGTGCACGCCTTGCGGGCACACCTGCGTGCACACACCGCAGCCGGAGCAGTAGTCGAGAGACTGGTCGGCCGACGTCTCGTCCCAGACGCGGAAGCGCTCGGCCTGCGGACCGACGTACTTCGGGCCCGGGAACAGCGGCGTGACCGCGGCCACCGGGCAGTAGGTCTCGCAGATCGTGCACTTGACGCAGTGGTCGAGCGAGTCGCGCATCAGGTCGCCCAGGACGTCGTGCTCGACCGTCATCGCGCCGCCTCCGCTGGTGAGTCTGCGGCACTCGCCGACGCGGTGTCGGTGGCGCCGAGGATGAGGTCGGCGGCGCGGTGGCCGGTCGACAGCGAGATGCCGTCGCCGGACTTCTCGCGCCACGGCTGTGCGCCGGCCAGGGTCGCGCCGACGACGAGCACATTGTCGTGCCCCTCGGGCCGCAGCTTCCGGTCGACCGCCACGCCCGCGCGGCCCATCGGATGCTCGGCGAAGTACTCCGGACCGAACCGCTCCCCCTCCGGGATGCCGCTGACCGGCAGTCCGAGCGCGACCTCGTGCGCCTGCCAGTGCGAGTCGAGTGCGACGCCGCCGGAGGCGAAGCCACCGGTCGCGAGCACGACCCAGTCGCACCCGTGCGTGACGTCGCGCAGGCCGGCCCGCGCGCGCACCGCGGTCACGCGGCCGCCCGAGCGCTCCGCCACGTCGTGCACGACCGCGTTGAGGATCACGTGCACGCCGGCCCGGCGCAGCCGCTCGCGCAACGCCGCGGCGACGCGCATGCCGGGCACCGACGGCGGCAGCGTCGGCACCTCGAACACCGGCCGCCCGAGCCGTTCCTGCATCTCGGTCCAGACCGCGCGCGAGTCCGCCAGGCCGAGCACCGCCGGGAACGCGACCCGCTCGTCGGAGCCGAGCCGGGAACTCAACGCTCCGACGACGTCGGCGCGGAACGCCGGAACGTCGAACGCACGGGCGAAGCCGAGCGAGTTGACGTCGGCGCGGCCGGTCGGAGCCAGCTCGAGCTCGACGGCTCGAGCCGTCACGCCGGACCGCCCCAGGTTGTCGGCCAGCAGCGCCGCGTGGAAGTCCTTCAGCGCGCGCAGCCCGACGACGCACACCGGATCGCTGCCTGCACCCGCGGCCATCGACTCCGGGACGAGCGCCGTCGGCTTCAGCGCGCCGACGGCGGTCGGCAGGAACATGTTCTGCTCGAGGCTGCCGACGTAGCCCATCTCCTCGCGCCACCACGCGAGCGCGGCCTCAACCGCCTCGCGCCCGATCAGCGAGTACGGGTGGTCTTCCGCCAGGCCGACCAGCGCCTCGCCCGGCCGCTCGACCCGGTCGGGCGCGTACCCGAGCACGTCGATCGTGCACGGCGACAGGTGCGTCGCGCCGACGCCCTTCGCCAGCACCAGCACGCGCGCGCCGCCCTCCGCCAAGCGCGTCGCGGCGACAAGACCGGACAGGCCCGTCCCGATCACGATGACGTCGTGGTGACTCATGCCGGCACATGCTCCACGTCGAGCAGTCCCTGGAAGATCCAGTCGTCGAGCCGCGCCTGCCGCAGCTGGTCGCCGTACAGGATCGGCCACATGCCCTTCCAGCGTTCCTGCAGGAAGCCGCGCAGCGACTCGGAGGCCTCGGCGCCGTCGAGCCGGTCGACGGCATGGAGGATCCCGGTCGCGCGGTAGATGCAGAAGCCGCCCTGGCACGGGCCCATGCCGAGCCGCAACGACCGCCGCACGTCGTCGAGATTCGTCGTGCCGCGGCGGCGCATCGTCTCCTCGAGCTTGCTGCGCCCGATCAGCTCGCACTCGCAGATCAGCTGCTCGTCGAGCAGCGTCGACTCGCGCCGGCGCAGCCGCGAGCCGAGCGTGTAGAGCGGCGCCTCCGCGTTGTCCGGCGGGTGCACGGTGTCGGTCGTGCACGGCCGCTCGTCGCCGAGCTGCCTGCACATCGCGTCGACGATGTCCTGCGCCATCATCCGGTACGTCGTCAGCTTGCCGCCCGACATCGTCAGGAAGCGGTTGACGCCGTCGCGCTCGGAATGGTCGACGACCGCGTGGGTGCGGCTGACGTCGCGCGTGTCCTCGGCCTTCTCGGACGCCTTCTCGTCCTGGAACAACGGCCGCACGCCGGCCCACACGCGCATCGCCCGCGCCTCGCGGAACCCGGGCACGAGCCGCTCGCCGTCGTCGAGCATCTGGTCGACCTCGTCCTGGGTGACCGGGATCTCGTCCGGATCGGCGGCGCGGATGTCGGTCGTCCCGATCACGCTGACGGTGCGGATCGGGACGAGGATGTCGCCGTCCGCGGGCATCGTGCAGCGATTGACCACCGTGTTCACGAGACGGTGGTTCATCGCGATCATGATCCCCTTGCCGGGGATCACGCCGACGCCCTCGATCCCCGCCATCTTCACGATCTGCGCCGCCCAGGCACCGGACGCGTTGATCGTGAAGCCCGCCTCGATGTCGAGCTCCTCGCCGGTGAGCTCGTTGCGCACGCGCGCGCCCGTGACCGCCGTGCCGTCGCAGTGCAGATCGATGACCTTGTGGTAGGTGAGAACCCGGGCGCCTTGCTCGGTCGCCCCGCGCGCCAGCACGGAGACCGTCTTCCAGGCGTCGATCGACCCGTCCAAGACCGTGAACGCGCGCTTGATCCCGGGGTTGAGCCTGGGCTCGCGGTTCAGTGCCTCGCCGACCGAGATCTCCTCGGTCGGCATCGAAGCCCTGCGGCAGCCCTCGAGGAACTGGTCGCCGTAGGCCGGATCGTCGTCGGGCGTGACGACGAACAGCCCGCCGGTGTCCTCGATGCAGTCCGGGATGACGCGCCGCAGGATCGCGTTCTCGACCACGCACTCGTCGGCCGCGACCGGGTCCTTGACGACGTAGCGACCGCCGGAGTGCAGCAGCCCGTGGAAGCGCCCGCTCGTGCCCTCGGCGAGGTCGGCCCGATCGACCAGGATCGCGTCGAAGCCACGCAGCGCGGCATCCCAGACGACGCCGGCGCCGGTGGCGCCGCCGCCGATCACGAGCAGATCGGCCTGCAGGCTCGTCACCTCACTGATCCTACGCGTCGTCGGCGCCGAGGCGAATGAGGTTCGAGCGCCCGATGCGATGACGGCCATCGATGTAGCGCACGGCGCCCGAGCGCGAGCGCATCGACAGCGACTGCGTGAGCACGCGACCCGGCCGGTAGCGGACGCCCGCGAGCAGCTCGCCGCTGGTCACGCCGGTGGCGGCGAAGAACACGTCCTCGCCCGACACGAGGTCGTTGGTCGCGAGCACCTGATCGAGGTCGTATCCCGCCTCGAGCGCGGCGTTGCGCTCACCGTCGTCACGCGGATAGAGGCGGCCGTAGATCACGCCGTCGAGGCACTTCAAGGCGCACGCGGCGATCACGCCCTCCGGCGTGCCGCCTGTCCCGACCAGCACGTCGACCGACGAGTCCTCGTCGGCGGCCATGATGGCGCCGGCGACGTCGCCGTCGAGCATGAACTTGATCCGCGCTCCGGCGGCGAGCACCTCCTTCACCAGATCGGCATGGCGCGGGCGGTCGAGGATCGCCACGGTGACGTCCTCGGGTCGCTTGCCGCGCGCGCGGGCGATCTTGGCGAGGTTGTCGGCGATCGGCGCCTCGAACTCGACCACGTAGGCGAGGTCCGCGGCGACTGCAAGCTTCTCCATGTACACGCACGGCCCGGGATCGAACATCGTGCCGCGCTCGGCCAGCGCGAGCACCGCGATCGCGTCCGGAAGCGCCTTGGCGGTCAGCGTCGTCCCGTCGACGGGATCGACCGCGACATCGACGGCCGGGCCCTGGCCGCTGCCGACGTTCTCGCCGTTGTAGAGCATCGGCGCCTCGTCCTTCTCACCCTCGCCGATGACGACCACCCCGCTCATCGCCACGGAGCGGAGGACCGGCCGCATCGCGTCTACGGCCGCCTGGTCGACCTTCTCCTTGTCACCGCGGCCCATGAAGCGCGATGCGGCGATCGCCGCCGCCTCGGTCGCGCGCACGAGCTCGAGCGCAAGATTGCGGTCCGGGTCAGGTGGGAGAGCGTCGGAAGAAGCCACGGCTCACCTCGGCCGCCGGGGATGTGGTCTCAGCGCACGAAAAACGACCGACGCGTCAGATCCCGGCACACGACGCAGCGGTCCCCATGCGCGCTGGTCGGATTGCCGCGGAGCTTGGCACCGCAGAGGGCGGTACCCGGTTGCGTCGGGTCCTCGGCGTGAGCGATTGGCGGACGTGGAGTGTCGCGGCTGCCCTGGACACGAGTGGCGGGAGCGATCATGCATCGCCGATTACCCGTTCCAGGGCAGCACGCAGCACTTTTCTTAGTCTCCGTCAGCCTCGAACCAGTCGAAGGTCCGCGTCACGGCCTTCTTCCAGAACTTGTAGTACTCGTCGCGCTTGGCGGAGTCCATCGTCGGCTCCCAGCGCTTGTCCTCGGCCCAGTTCTCGCGGAGGTCCTCCTGGTTGCCCCAGAGGCCCGTCGCGAGCCCGGCCGCGTATGCCGCGCCGAGCGCGGTCGTCTCCGCTACCTGCGGCCGGATGACCGGCACGCCGAGCAGGTCGGCCTGGAACTGCATCAGCAGGTCGTTCTGCACCATGCCGCCGTCGACCTTCAGCGATTCGAGCGCGACGCCCGAGTCGGAGTTCATCGCCTCAACGACCTCGCGGCTCTGGTAGGCCGTGGCCTCCAGCGTCGCGCGGGCGATGTGGCCGGCGTTGACGTAGCGGGTCAGACCCGCGATGACGCCGCGGGCGTTGGACTTCCAGTACGGCGCGAACAGACCCGAGAACGCCGGCACCACGTAGCAGCCACCGTTGTCCTCGACCGTCTGCGCGAGCTCCTCGACCTCGGGCGCGGCCTTGATCATCTTCAGGTTGTCGCGCAGCCACTGCACGAGCGCCCCGGTGATCGCGATCGCACCTTCCAGGCAGTAGACGGGGGCTTCGTCGCCGATCTTGTAACCGACCGTCGTGAGCATCCCGTTCTTGGACTGCACCGCCTCGGTGCCCGTGTTGAGCAGCAGGAAGTTGCCCGTGCCGTACGTGTTCTTCGCCTCACCGGGCGAGAAGCACGTCTGGCCGAACGTCGCCGCCTGCTGGTCGCCGAGGTCTCCCGCGATCGGCACGCCGTTGAGCGCACCGCCGTAGGAGACGTCGCCGTAGACCTCACTCGAGGCCTTGATCTCCGGCAGCATCGACGTCGGAACGCCCATGATGCCCGCGATCTCCTCGTTCCAGGTGAGGCCGTCCAGGTTCATCAGCATCGTGCGGCTGGCGTTCGTCGGATCCGTGATGTGCAATCCGCCGTCCGTGCCGCCCGTCAGGTTCCAGATGAGCCAGGTGTCCATGTTGCCGAACAACAGGTCGCCGGCTTCCGCGCGATCGCGGGCGCCGTCGACGTTGTCCAGCAGCCAACGGACCTTCGGCCCGGAGAAGTAGGTCGCCAACGGCAGACCGACCTTCTCCGCGAACCGCGCCTGACCGCCTTCCCTTGAGAACTCGTCCACCAGCTTGTCGGTGCGCGTGTCCTGCCACACCAACGCGTTGTGGATCGGCTCGCCGGTATTGCGGTCCCACACCACCGTCGTCTCACGCTGGTTGGTGATCCCGACCGCCGCGATGTCGCCGTCACCGGCGCCCGCAGAGGCGACCGCCTCGTCGACGACCTCCTTCGTGCGGGCCCAGATCTCCGTCACATCGTGCTCGACCCACCCCGGCTTGGGATAGATCTGCTCATGCTCCTTCTGCGCCACGGACACGACCTGGCCACCATGGTCGAAGACCATGCAGCGAGTGCTGGTCGTGCCCTGGTCGATTGCTGCCGCGTATTTCGCCATGTTTCTCCTCCGCTCGCTCGACCTAGGGGAACCACCACTTGAAGGCGAGCCCGCCGAGTCCGCCGCCGATCAGCGGAGCCACGACCGGGATCCACGCGTAGGCCCAGTCCGACGGGCCCTTGCCCGGGATCGGGAGGATCGCGTGCATGATCCGGGGTCCGAGGTCACGCGCAGGGTTGATCGCGTAACCCGTCGGCCCACCGAGCGACAACCCGATCGCGAGCACCAGCAGGCCCACCAGCAACGGGACCAGGCCCGAGGCGACGGTGTCCGGATTGGCGACGATCGCCAGGACGCCGAACACCAGCAGGAACGTGCCGATGATCTCGGTGATCACGTTCGCGACCGTGTTGCGGATCGCCGGCGCGGTGCAGAACACAGCGAGCTTCAGCCCCGGGTCCTCGGTCGGCCGCCAGTGGTTGCTGTACGCGGCCCACACGAGTGTGGCGCCGATCATCGCGCCGGCGAATTCGCCGACGAAGTACTTGGGCACGTCGCTCCAGTCGGTGACGCCCTCCAACGCGAACCCGAACGTGACTGCCGGGTTCAGGTGCGCACCGCTGAACTGCCCCACGGCGAACACGGCCATCGCGACGGCCATGCCCCAGCCCCAGGTGATGACGATCCAACCGCTGTTCTCGGCCTTGGACTGCGCCAGCAGAACGGCAGCCACCACGCCATCGCCGAGCAGGATCAGGATCGCAGTCCCGATGATCTCTGCACCGATGATGCTCACGTCGCTCTCCTCCTCTCCTCCGCGGCTCCCACGAGCCGACGTTGCGACACTACATTGTCAAACGGCGTTCGACAATGTCAAACAGTCTTACGCTCACAAAACGGGAGGACCCAGGCGCGACTATGTCGAAAGCGAGGCGGCCGGTCAAGACGTGACGTCATCGTCGTCGTCGTCCACCCAGTCGAGGGTCCTCTCTACGGCCTTTCGCCACTTCCGGTAGCCCTTCTCACGGACCCGGGGATCCATTCCCGGCACCCACTCGCCGGCGACGTGCCAGTTCTCGCGTAGCGATTCGACGTCGGGCCAGAAGCCGACGCTGACGCCCGCCGCGTACGCCGCGCCGAGTGACACGGTCTCGGCCACGATCGGGCGCACGACCGGCACGTCGAGGACGTCGGCGAGGAATTGCATCAGCAGGTTGTTCGCCGTCATCCCGCCATCGACCTTCAGCGTCGACAGCTCGACCCCGGCGTCGCTGTTCATCGCCTCGACGACCTCGCGCGTCTGCCACGCCGTCGCCTCGAGCACCGCGCGGGCGAGGTGGCCCTTGGTGATGTAGCCGGTGAGGCCGGCGATCACGCCGCGCGCGTCGCTGCGCCAGTGCGGTGCGAACAGGCCGGCGAACGCGGGGACGAAGTAGCAGCCGCCGTTGTCCTCGACCGTACGCGCGAGCGTCTCGATCTCGGGTGCCGAGCCGATCACGTCGAGGCTGTCGCGGAACCACTGCACCAGCGCGCCGGTGACCGCGATCGATCCCTCGAGCGCGTAGGTCGGCGCCTCGTCGCCGATCTTGTAGCCGACGGTGGTGATCAGCCCGTTCGCCGATTTGACCGGCTTGTCGCCGGTGTTGAGGAGCAGGAAGCTGCCGGTGCCGTACGTGCACTTGGCCTCGCCGAGGGCGAAGCAGGTCTGGCCGAACAGCGCCGCGTGCTGGTCGCCCAGCGCGCCCGCCACTGGAACGCCGGCCAGCAGGCCGTTGGCCTCGCCGTAGACCTCCGCCGACGAGCGGATCTCGGGGAGCATCGCCCGCGGAACGCCGATCGCGTCGAGCAGCACGTCGTCCCACTCGAGCGTCTCGAGGTTCATCAGCATCGTGCGGCCGGCGTTGGTGACGTCGGTGATGTGGCGGCCGGTGAGCTTCCAGATCAGCCACGTGTCCATCGTCCCGAACCGCACGTCGCCGGCCTCGGCGCTCGCCTGCAGCCCGTGGATGTGGTCGAGCAGCCAGCGGATCTTCGGCCCGGAGAAGTACGTGGCGAGCGGGAGCCCGCAGCGGTCGCGGAAGCGGTCCTGGCCGGCGTCCCCGGCCAGCTCGCGGATCAGGTGGTCGGTCCGGATGTCCTGCCAGTTGATCGCGTTCTGCACCGGCACGCCGGTCGCGCGATCCCACACCACGGTCGTCTCGCGCTGGTTGGTGATCCCGAGCGCGACGATGTCCGCCGGCGTCACCTGCGCCTTGGTCAGCGCATCCTGGACGACAAACTGGACGTTCTCCCAGATCTCGGCCGGATCGTGCTCGACCCAGCCCGGCTTGGGGAAGATCTGGTGGTGCTCCTTCTGGCTGACCGAGACGATCCGGCCGCGCGCGTCGAACAGCAGACAGCGAGATGACGCTGTGCCCTGGTCGATCGCGGCGATATAGCGTTGGCTCACTTCACAGACTCCTCACCACGGGATCGCGCCGAGGTCCCGGGAGACCGCCCGGGCCGATTCGCGCACGTATGAGATCAAGTCGCTCCTGGCGCCCTTGCTGTTGGCGAGGCGCTCGATCGGCCCCGAGATGCCGATCGCGCCGACGATCACGCCACGGCGGTCCTGGATCGGCGCCGCCAGCGACGCCTCGCCCTCCACGAGCTCTTCCACGTCGGTCGCCCATCCGCGCAGGCGCACCTCGGTCAGCTCCCCCCGCAGTGCCTCCGGGTCGGTCATCGTCGCCGACGTGAACGGCGTCAGCCCGGCGTCGATGAGCTCCTCGGTGGCGTACGGGTTGTGGGCGAGCAGCACCTTGCCGAGCGCGGTCGCGTGGCCGGGCAGCAGCGCGCCCACCTCGAGCGCCTGGCGGCTGTTGTCGGGCCGGAATACGTGGTGGACGACGAGCGCCTGGCCCTCGTGCAGCGTGCCGATGCGCACGCTCTCGTTCGAGCGGGCGGCCAGCGAGTCCGCCCAGTTGAGCGCGCGCGTGCGCAGCTCGTTGCCGTCCAGGTAGCTCGAGCCCATGTGCAGCAGCGCGGCGCCGAGCTGATACTTGCCCGAGTCCTCGTCCTGCTCGACGAAGCCGACGAGCTGGAGCGTGCGCAGGATGCCGTGGACCGTGCCCTTGGGCAAGCCGAGCTCGCCGGCCAGCTCGCCGACGCCGAGTCGCCGCGATCTCCCCGACAGAAGCCGAAGGATCGCGGCGGCTCTTTCGATCGACTGGATGGAGCCCGGCACGGGCCCAGACTTAGCCCAGCGTTTCCGCCGCGGCCCGCAGGAGCAGGTAGCTCGAGGTCGCCCCCGGGTCCTGATGGCCGACGCTGCGCGGACCGAGATAGCTCGCACGGCCCTTGCGGGCCTCGAGCGGGATCGTCGCCTTCATCCCCTCCTCGGCGGCGTCGGCGGAGCGCTTGAGCGCCTCGCCGAGCTCGCCGCCCTCACGCAGCGCGTCGATGGCGGGCAGCAGCGCGTCAACCATCGTCTTGTCGTTCGGTTCTGCCTTGCCCCGCGCTTGGACGCCCTTGACGCCCGCCTCGACGGCTGCGGTCCAGCCGTCGAGGTCGAGCTCACTCTTGCCCGCGGAGGCCGAGCCCATCTGCAGGAACAGCGTCCCGTACAGCGGGCCGGCCGCGCCGCCGACGCTGGAGACCAGCGCCATGCCGACGTTCTTGAGGTCGGCGCCGATATCGCCGCCCTCCGTGCTGTCGAGCTTCTCGACAACCTTCTTCATCCCGCGGTCCATGTTCGTGCCGTGGTCGCCATCGCCGATCGCGGTGTCGAGGCGCACGAGCTCCATGCGCTTCTCGGACACCACGTCGGCGAAGCGACGGATCCAATCGCGTACCTGCTCGGACGTCACGCGCCCCACCGCAGCGCGGGCGTGAGAACCGGCGCGTCCCACAGCCGCGTCATCTCGTCGTCGAGCTTGAGCAGCGTGATCGAGCAGCCGGCCATCTCCAGCGAGGTGATGTAGTCGCCGATCAGGTGGCGCGTGATCGTGATCCCGCGCTCCGACAGGAACTTGTTCAGCTCGTTGTAGACGATGTACAGCTCGATCAGCGGCGTCCCGCCCATGCCGTTGACGAACGCCAGGACGTTGTCGCCCGACTCGTACGGAAGGTCCTCGACGATCGCCGTCGCGAGGCGCTCGACGACCTGGCTCGCCGGGCCGAGCGGCTCGCGGTAGCGGCCGGGCTCGCCGTGGATGCCGATGCCGATCTCCATCTCGTCGTCGCCGAGGTCGAAGCTCGGCTCGCCGGAGCTCGGCGTCGTGCAGGCGGTGAGCGCCATGCCCATCGTGCGGCCCTGGCCGTTGACCTTGCGGCAGACGTCCGCCACCTCGGCGAGCGACTTGCCCTCCTCGGCCGCGGCACCGCAGATCTTCTCGGCGATCACGGTGATCCCGACGCCGCGGCGCCCGGCCGTGTAGAGGCTGTCCTGCACGGCGACGTCGTCGTTGGTGACGACCGCCTCGACGTCGATGCCCTCGCCCTTGGCGAGGTCGGCCGCCATCTCGAAGTTGAGCACGTCGCCGGTGTAGTTCTTGACGATGTGCAGCACCCCGGCGCCGGCGTTGACCGCCTTGGTCGCCTCGAGCATCTGGTCCGGCGTCGGCGAGGTGAACACCGCCCCCGGGCACGCCGCGTCGAGCATGCCGCGCCCGACGAAGCCGCCGTGCATCGGCTCGTGGCCCGAGCCGCCGCCGGAGATGATCCCGACCTTGCCCTGCACGGGCGCATCCGCCCGCACGATGTAATCGGGCTCGTAATGGACTTTGATCAGGTCGCCGTGGGCGGCCTCCATCCCCTGCAGCGCGTCACGGACAACATCGTCCGGCGCATTGATCAGCTTCTTCATCGTCTTTACAGACATGGACCTCACCCCGTGGAAACGCGGTCGCTTGCGGGCTGCTCCCTCCGGAGCGGACCCTATAAAGCGACTGAGGAGTGGGTCAAACGACCGGCGAAACTGGCCGCTCGGCGACGACCGCCGGACGGACGGGAGCGGTGACCGTTATCTCGCCGGCCTCGCTCTCCAGGAACGTGCGCACGCGCGCCATCACGTCGGTGCGGTGCTCGTCGATGCCCGGCCAGATCGGCGGGCCGAAGTGGACCTCGATGCGGTAGCGCCGCGAGAACAGCCAGCGCTTCTTCGGCCAGTTGCGGCCGGGCGGCATCGCGTCGTGCGTGCCCTTGAGGTAGATCGGGACGATCGGGATGCCGTGCTGTTGAGCGATCACGGCGGCGCCGGAGCGCATTTTGCCGATGCTGCCGTCGCGCGAGCGGGTGCCCTCGGGGAACATCAGCAGGTTCCAGCGCTGGTCGATCAGATGGTCGACGTGGTCGATCGCGCCGTTGCCGACCCCGCCGCCGGTGCGCGAGAGCGGGACGGTGTTGAAGATCAGGGCGACGAGCTGACGAACGCCGCGCTTCTTGTAGAAGTAGTCGGCGGCGGCGGCGACCGCGGTGCGCTGGCGCCACTGCAGCGGGAGGGCGCGCAGGATCGTCGGTGTGTCGAGATGGCTCGAGTGGTTGGCCACCAGGATCACCGGATGCGGCAGCCGGCGGAACACGTCGCGCCCGACGACGCGCGGGCGCATGTAGATGTCCATCAGCGGCGCGAGGATGAACTGGAGGATCGACTCGCGCACCATCCGTGCGGGAGCGCAGCGGGCCCACGGCACATCGAGGTTGCGCATGTTGCGGCCGATCTCGGCGCCGCGCGTGGCGGCGGTGCGGCCGAGCTCGGCGCTACGAGTGGCGGCCGTGCGCCCCAGCTCGGTGCTGCGGCTGGCGGCTGTGCGCCCAAGATCGCTGCTTTTCGCCCGCGCGCGACTGACGCGGTCTGCTCGTCCGCTCCCCATGTTGCATTACGTACCCCAGTCCCCGCCGGGGGGTTACTCAGTGCGTGCGAATCTCGCCGGTGCGGCCGTAGAGCTTGGTACCGGGGGGCGGCTTGGACGTGATCGCAAGCCCAACCGACGTGAGCAGGCCCGCCACGAGCAGTGCCGCGACGAGGCGAAGCGCGTCCTTGCGGAATCTGGCGCGCCGGCGCTCGCGGAAATCGCCGGTCCCGAGCAGCTCGGACACGACGTCCTCCTCCATGCCGACGTGCTGCTCGCGGCAGTGGGCGAGCAGCTCGCGCGGGCCGCGGATCTCGACCACCGACGCGCCGTAGCGGTCGGCCAGCCGGCGGATCAGCGCCGCGTTGCTGCCGGGCGTGACGAGGAGCACGTGCGGCCGCGCGCGGGCCGCGCGGAAGCCGTCCTCGTGCACCTCGATCGCGCCCTGTGCCTCGACGATGCCCGGCACCGTGCCGCGCGTGGCCAGCACGTCGCGGGCCGACGAGCGGCGAGGGTGCCACGCGTGCACCCCGCACTCACAATCGGGCGCGGGAGCGACGTGTCCCTTCGGGCATTGCGCATGCAGCCACCGGCCGCCCGTCGGCCACGGGGTCTTCTGGAGAGGGCCCGCCAACCCCTCGCCGCCTTCGTCCGGGACCACCTTCCAGAACCGCAGTCCGAAAAGCGGGTCCGCGAAGAGCGGCGTGTCGCTCACTGCCGGGAGACAGGCTGCGGCGGCTGTTGCACCGGTTCGCGCGTCGGCTCCTGGAGGGGCTTCGGCACGACGACGGGCTCAGCCACCACGCGTCGGGAGATGCCATTCAAGGTCATGACATCAATGGTGTTCCCCCGTGCCATCACATGCAACCGTGAAAGGATGCTTCGGAGATGGCGACCGGCGCCGAGTTCCTCGTCCAGCTGCTCACCGATCGGGGCGTGGACATCGCGTTCGGGTTGCCCGGGGTGCACAACCTCGCCCTGTGGGAGGCGCTGCGTGACTCGCCGATCCGGCTCGTCGGCGTGCGCCACGAGCAGACCGCGGCATACGCGGCGGACGGCTACGCGCGTGCGACGGGGCGGCTCGGCGTCGCGCTGACGACGACCGGGCCGGGGGCCGCGAACACGCTGGGGGCCGTCGGCGAGGCGTGGGCGTCGCGCTCGCCGATCCTCGTCGTGGCGACCGACATCCCTTCGCGCCTGCGCCTCCCGGACACCTACCGCGGCGTCCTGCACGAGACGACCGACCAGGCGGCCATGTTCGCGCCGGTGACCAAGGCGACGCACCGCGCACTGGCGGTCGAGCGCGTCGGCCCGGCCACGGCTGCGGCGGTACTCGAGGCGACGACCGAGCCGGCGCGGCCGGTGTACCTGGAGATCGCGACCGACCTGCTCGCCGCCGAGCTGCCGGAGGAGGACGTCTACACCGGCACGCTCGAGCCACCGGCACTGAACGGCGGCCTCGACGCGGCGGTGGCGCGGCTCGCTGCCGCCGAGCGCCCGTTGCTGTGGGTGGGCGGCGGCGCTCGCGGTGCGGGCGCCGAGGTCGCGCGGCTGGCCGAGCGACTCGCCGCGCCGGTGCTGACGACCTACGGCGCCGCGGGCGTCCTGAGCCCGACGCACCCGTGCCTCGTCGGGTTGCCGCCGCACGTGTCGTGCGCGGGCAAGCTGTGGGACGAGGCCGATGTGGTCGTCGCGATCGGCTCCGACCTCGACGGCATCCAGACCCAGAACTTCGCGATGCCGCAGCCCCCGGCGTTGATCGCCGTCAACCTCGATCCGCAGGACGCCGGCAAGAACTACCGCGTCGACCACCTGCTGGCGGGCGACGCCGCGGCCGTCACGGCGACGCTCGCCGAGCGCGTGCCCGAGCGCGACGGGCTGGACGCCCTCCTCGAGCGGCTGCACGAGGTGCGCGCGAGCGGCTGCGGGGAGCTCGACGGGCGGGCGCTGCGCTTCCTCGACGCGATGCGCTTCGCGCTGCCCGAGGACGCCATTGTCGTCGCCGACATGTGCATCCCCGGCTACTGGCTCGCGGGCTTCTTCACGCCGGCGGCGCCGCGCAAGCTGCAGGTCCCGCTCGGCTGGGGGACGCTCGGCTACGCGTTCCCGGCCGCGCTCGGCGCGGCGCTCGCGGATGCCGGCCCGGTCGTGGCGATGGCGGGCGACGGCGGCTTCTTGTACGCCTGCGGCGAGCTGGCCACGATGGCGCAGGAGAAGATCCCCCTGACCGCCGTCGTGGTCGACGACGGCGGCTACGGGATGTTGCGCTACGACCAGGACGTGGACGGTCGCGAGCGCTACGGCGTCGACCTGCAGACGCCCGACTTCGAGGCGCTGGCGGGCGCGTTCGGCATTCGCGCGCAGACCGTCGACGGGCTCGACGACGATTTCGGGGCGGCGCTGGCCGAGCACGTGGCCGACCCCGAGCCGTCGCTGGTAGTGGCACGCACGCCTGACCCGCTGGTGCCGCCGCCCAACACGTCGCCGAACTGGTACCGACGCCGCCGGTGATGGACCGCGAGCAAGTGCTGGCGTATCGGGTCGCCGTGCACCACCTGCACGAGCGCCTGCCCGCCGGGTCCGAGCGGGAGGCGGCGGCGGTGATCGGTCTGCAGGACTTCCCGCCCGGGCTCGCGGCTTCGGCGCTGTCGGCGCGCGTGCCCGAAGCCGACATCGATCAGCTGGTGATCGTGTACACGTTCCGTGGCGCTGCGGTGGCGGTCGCGCCCGGCGACGTCGCCGTGTTCACGGTCGGGCTGGCGCCGCCCGACGACGCCGCCGCACGCACGCTGGTCGGCACCGCCGTCGACTCGCTCGACCCCGCCGGCATCTCGGCGACCGACGCGCTCGACCGGGTCAGCGACGCGGTCGCCGACGCGCTGGCCGACGGCCCGCTCGAGCGCGACGACTTCCACCAGGCGCTGCGCGAGCGGCTTCCGGACGAGCTGCTGCGGTGGTGCCGCGGCTGCCAGAGCCATCACGTGCACCCGTCGCTGTGGCGGGCGACCGGGATTCGCGGCGTGCTCGCGGTCGCCGAGCGGCGCGGGCGGGTGACCGTGTTCGGCGCGCCGCCGAAGGCGCGCGGCGTCAAGCGGGCGCCGGCCGAGCTGGCGCGGCGTTTCCTGCACGCCTACGGACCGGCCACCCAGGGCGAGCTCGCCACGTGGGCGGGCATCGCGCCTTTGCACGCCCGCACGTTGCTCGACGCGATCGCGAGCGAGGTCGACGAGATCGAGTTCGACGGCCGCCGCGCGCTGATCCTCGCGGCCGATACGGACGCGCTCGCCTCTCCCCCGGCCGCGTCGGGCGTGCGGCTGCTGCCGCCGTTCGACCCTTATCTCGACCAGCGCGACCGCGCGACCCTGTGGCCGGACCCCGCCGTCCGCAAGCGCGCCCGCACCGGCATCGGCGCACCGGGCGTTCTGCTCGTGGACGGCGATGTCGCCGGCCTGTGGCGGCCGCGGAAGAAGGGCAAGCGGCTCGTCGTCAACGTCGAGCCGCTGAGCCCGGTGGCGCGCGGCGCCGCGGACGCGATCGAGGCCGAGGCCGAGATCTTGGCGCCGCACCGCGGCGCGAAGTCCGGCGAGGTCAGCTGGGCGTGAGGGTCGTCCACTTAGTGGTCACCGGCAGCGTCAAGTCGGCAGCGCTGTCGCGCTTGGACTTACGAACGAACCAGCGGCGCGGCTTGACCGCCTTCGCGGATCGAGCCGCGGTGGCCTCTCCGATGCGGTCCTGGATGTGGTGCGAGGCGACGAGCGTGTGAATGGTGGCGTCCATGGGACTGATCGTCCACCCGCTCGTCGCGACGCAATAGCGGCCCAAGGTGTTGGCGTTCACACCCGCGAGATTTCCGCGCCCGCGGCGGTCTCGCCTCCCTGAATGCCGACCTTCGTCCCTAGTCGAGCTTGAAGTCGAGGTTCGCGTCGACCTCGACCACGTCCATCTGGGCCTTCTGCAGCTTGCCCGCGTAGTCCCAGTTCATCGACTGCCAGCGGGTGAACTGGTCGAGCACCCAGATGCCCGACTGGCGTGAGCCGTTGCCCGACTTGCCGTTGCCGCCGAACGGGAGGTGGGCCTCGGCGCCAGACGTCGAGTTGTTGACCGACACCATGCCGGCGGTGATGCGCTCGCGGAAGCGGAACGCGTTGAGGCCGGAGCGGGTGTAGATCGAGGATGAGAGCCCGTAGCCGTGGTTGTTGGCCAGCTCCATCGCCTCGTCGAAGTCGCGGAACGTGGCGACGCCGGTGATCGGCCCGAACGTCTCGGTCGCGTACAGGTCGTCGTCGATCGTCACGCCGTCGACCAGGACCGGGTGGTAGAAGAGCCCGGCGTCGGGATCGCCGACGAAGCCGTCGCGCGGGTTGCCGGACGTGATCTTGCCCTGGGCCGTGGAGCCGTAGGTCGTGTGGTGGTCGCGGATCAGGCCGAGCCAGTCCTCGAACCGCTCGGCGAAGCGCTCGTGCAGCATCGGGCCGTAGAGGACGTCCTGTGTCGGGTCGCCGATCGGGGCGGAGCGCAGGCGCTCGTCGAGCTTGCGCACGTACTCGTCGTGGACCGACTCGTGGACGATCGCGGTGCCGAGCGACGTGCAGCGCTGTCCGGCCGTGCCGTAGCCGCCGAACAGCGCGCCCTCGACGGCGAGGTCGACATCGGCGTCGTCCATCACGACCATCGGGTTCTTGCCGCCGAGCTCCAGGCAGGGCGACTGCAGGTGGCGGCCGCAGAGCTCGCCGATCTTGGAGCCGACCGCGCTCGATCCGGTGAAGCCGACCTTGTCGACGAGCCGCTCCTCCAGCGCGCGTTCGAGGCCCGCGAACGTCTCGGCGCCTTCGGCCTGGACGAGGTTCAGCACGCCGGGCGGCACACCGCCGGCGAGGAACAGCCTGGCCAGCGCGTCGCCGAGCGCCGGCGAGTACTCGGCCGGCTTCCAGACGACGGCGTTGCCGCACAGGATCGCCGGCACGAGGTACCAGGCGGGGACGGCGACGGGGAAGTTGCCGGCCGTGATGATCGCGGCGACGCCAACCGGCATCCGGAACGTGAAGAGCTGCTTGCTCGGCATCTCCGACGGCACGGTCTGGCCGTAGAGGCGCCGACCCTCGCCAATGAAGAAGTCGCAGGTGTCGATGATCTCCTGCACCTCGCCGAGCGACTCGGCGTACGGCTTGCCGACCTCGCGCGTGACGAGGCGGGAGAGCGCCTCCTTGTTGTTCTCGACGAGACGACCGACGTTGGCGATCACGCGGCCGCGCGCGGGCGCAGGTACCTGGGCCCAGTGTGCGCGGGCGGCGCCGGCGGCCCGGCAGGCGTCGACGAACGTGGAGGCGTCGCCGAGCAGCACCTCGGCCACGGTTTCGGAGGTATTGGCGGGGTTGGTGGAGGTCAGTCGCCCGCCCGGAGCGTCGGCGAGCGGCTTCCCGCCGACGATGGAGGCGATTTCCGTCGCTGCAAGCGTTGTCATGGGTCCACCGTACTGCGACCGTTGAGAGAGGTGTCGACGACGGCCGCGTTCTGCAGGTCGTCGAACGCGTCGCGGTCGAGGATCACGAGGTCGGCCAGCATGCCCGGCTTGAGCTGCCCGCGGCGGTCCTCGGCGCCCCCAGCCAGGCGGGCGTGACGGTCAGCGCCTCGAGCGCGGCCGCCGTGTCGAGCGTCTGGTGCGCGCCACTCGCGCAGCACCGCGTCGCGCAGCCCGAGCAGCGGGTCCATCTCCTCGACCTCGTGCGTCGGACCCGAGCGCGGGATGTCGTCGGGATGCAGGCACTGCGCGGCGAGATCGCGGTACACCTCGCGCGAGCCGATCAGGGCGTCCTTGCAGTGGGTCGCCGTCACGCCACGAGCGGCGGCCACCGGCAGCGCGGCGCGCGTGGCCTCGACGAGCTCGTCGTGGGTCGGGAGCGTGAAGCGATCACGGAAGGACCACGCGGCCTCCTCGCGCAGGACGCCGGCCTCGAGATCGACCTCGGGAGACCTGCGGGACGGCTTCGGCGACCCGCGCGAGGATCGCGCCGCGCGTGCCCGCGACGCGCAGCTCGCGCCGGATGATCGCCCACGTCGGGAAGTGCACGTGGCTGTCGGTGAAGCCCGGTAGCAGGCAGCCGCCGGCGAGGTCGACGTGGATGTGTTCGCCTGGCGGCTCCACAGCCAGTGCGATGATCCGGTCGTCGTCGACGAAGCGCGACCGGTCGCGCCGGGTCCATCGTCCGCACGGTGCCGCCGCGGAAGACGGTGGTCATCGCTCGGCGAGCGCGGCCTTCAGGGCGTCGATCGGCGCGATGTCGATCGGATCCTTGCCGCGCAGCACGGCGAGGTACAGCGAGACGAGGTCGCCGAGCAGCACGTGCGAGATGAGGCGCTCGATCGGCGTGTCGCCGCGCGGCGCGACCAGCTCGACGACGTCGGTGCCGGCGCGCGCCTGCTCGGCGGTCAGCTCGGTGCGTAAGACGTCGCGCGGATGGGCGCCGGGGTCCTGCAGGAACACGGCCGAGAAGCGGCCGAGCGCGCGCGCGGCGGGCCAGCCGACGACCTCGTTGTGGTCGATCTCCGGCAGCGCGCCGGCGAACGCCGGCAGCCCGGCGTTCTCATTGAATTGGCACTTCCAGCGGTACGCCGCCGCGGCGCCGAGCTCGATCCCGGCGATCACCGCCACCGTGCCGTGCAGCCGCCGGGCGAGCGCCTTCGCCTCGTTATCCTCGTCGCCGTCGGGGCCCCACTCGACCGCCAGCGCGGCGGCGAGATCGGCGGCCTTTTCCACCTCGTCTCGCAGCGAGGGCGCCGCCCCGCACAGCGCCGCCGCTTCCAAGGCCGACACCAGCGAGTAGCCGACCGCGGCGCGCGGCTGGAAGCCGCCGGGGATCGGGATCACCGGCACGCCGTCGCGCCGCGCACGCTCGCCGAGCGCGCCGCCCGTCGTTGCCACCAGCCGCGGCGCCCAGCGCTCGACCGCGGCGTCGTACGCCGCCAGCGTCTCCTCGGTGGTGCCGGAGTAGCTCGAGCACAGCACCAGCGTGTCCGGCCCCGCCCAGCCCGGGAGCCCGTAGCCGTCGGCCACCGCGAGCGGGCGGCGCAACCGCGCCCCGATCGCCCCGCGCGCGAGTCGTCCGCCGACCGCCGAGCCGCCCATCCCCGCGATGATCAGTGCACCCGGGGCGTCAACGGGCTTGATGCCGGCAGAGTCGACGCGCCACAGCGCATCGCGAAGGTGCGTCGACAGGTCGAGGATCTCGGCGGCCTGGCCGGTCGAGTCGACCGCGGCAACGGCATGCGCGTTGAGCGTCCCGGTCGCCGGGGAGTCGAGCGACGCGCCCACTAGAAGAGGAGCGCCCCTTCGGGCAGCTCGACTCCCGGGAAGATCCGGGCGCCGTTGGAGACCACGTTGCCGTCGCCGAGCGTGACGCCCTCGCCGAGCACGCTCATGCCGTCGATCGTGCAGTGGTCGCCGATCCGCACGCCGCCGGCGACGATGCAGCCGTTCAGCGTGCAGTGGCTGCCGATCTCGGCCCCTTGCATCACCACCGTGCGCTCGATCGTCGTGTTCTTCCCGACGCTGACGCCGCGCTCGAGCACGACTCGCCCGCCGATCCGAGCGCCCGAGCCGATCCGGCAGCCGGTCTCCACGAGCGCCGACGGGATGATCCGCCCGGCGTTGGCGACGTTCTGCTCGACGCACAGATACGCGTCGCCCATGCGGTCGGCGACCGCCGTCTCGACGGTCGCCTCGAGGATGTCCCAGGTGCCCTGCAGGTAGCGCTCGGGCGTCCCGATGTCGAGCCAGTACCCCTCCGACACGCAGCCGTATAGGCCCTCGCCGACGAGCCGCGGGAACACGTCGCGCTCGATCGACGCGTTCTGCTCGGGCTCGAGCAGCTCCAGCACCGAGCGCTCGAGCACGTAGGCGCCGGCGGAGATGTTGTTGGTGTCGATCTGGTCGGGCGACGGCTTCTCGACGAACTCGGTGACCGCGCCGTCTCGCGTGGTCCGCACGAGCCCGTATGCCGACGGGTCCTCGACCGGCGTCAGCGCCAGCGTCGCCTGCGCTCCGGTGCGCTCGTGCTGCTCGATCTGCGCCGTGAGGTCGAGGTCGGTCAGCACGTCGCCGTTGAGCATCAGGAAGCGCTCGCCGAGCAGCGGCTCGGCGTACTTGAGCGCGCCGCCGGTGCCGAGCGGCCGCGGTTCCTCCACGTAGCGGAGCTTGATCCCCAGCGCGCTCCCGTCACCGAGCACGTTGCGCACGCCGCTCGCCAGGTGCCCGCACGACATCACGACGTCGTCGACGCCGTGGCCGTGCAGCCAGTCGATCATGAAGCGGATGAACGGGCGATCGACGAGCGGGACGACCGGTTTGGGGACGGTGGTGGTGAGCGGCCGCAGCCGCGTGCCCTCACCACCCGCCAGGATCAGTGCCTGCATCGGCTAGTCGCCCCCAGCGTCTGCCACCGGCACACGCGGGCGGACCGAGCGTCCGATGCCCTCGTAGGTCAGCCCGGCGGCGGCGACCGCCTCGGGATCGAAGAAGTTGCGGCCGTCGACGATCAGCGTCCCGCGCATCGCATCGGCCACCTCGCCGAAGTCGAGGTCGCCGAACTCTCGCCACTCGGTGACGAGGACGACCGCGTCGGCACCGTCGATCGCCGCGGCGGCCGACGCGGCGAAGTCGACGCCGCGGATCATCTTGCGCGCCTCGGCCTCGGCGACCGGGTCGTACGCGCGCACCCGTGCACCCGCGGCCTGGAGCCGCGCCGACAGGACGAGCGAAGACGCCTCGCGCATGTCGTCGGTGTTCGGCTTGAAGGCGAGCCCGAGCAGCGCGATCTCCTTGCCGACGAGCGAGCCGAGGTACTTCTGCAGCTTCGACATCACGCGCCGCTTCTGCAGCTCGTTGACCTCGATGACCGAGTTCAGCAGCTGGAAGTGGTAGCCCGAGTTGCCGGCGAGCTGCTTCAGAGCGGCGACATCCTTCGGGAAGCACGAGCCGCCGAAGCCGATTCCTGCCTGCAGGAACTTCGGCCCGATGCGGTCGTCCAGCCCCATGCCGCGGGCGACCTCGACGACGTCGGCGCCCGTCTCCTCGCAGACGTTGGCGATCTCGTTGATGAACGAGATCTTGGTCGCGAGGAAGGCGTTGGAGGCGAGCTTGACCATCTCGGCCGAGCGGATGTCGGTGCGCACCAGCGGCGCGTCGAGCGGCGCGTACAGCTCGACGACGGCGTCGCCGGCCCAGTCGGCGTCGTCGCCGACGACGACGCGGTCGGGCTCGAGGAAGTCTGCGACGGCCGTGCCCTCCTTGAGGAACTCCGGGCACGAGACGTAGCGGAAGCCGCCCTTGCCCTGCTCGGCGAACACGCGCTTGATGTCGTCGCCGGTGCCGACCGGGACGGTCGACTTCATGACCAGCGCGTGCCGGTCCGACGGCGGCATGGCGTCGACCACCGCATGCACCGCCGACAGGTCGGCGTCGCCCGAGTAGGTCGGGGGCGTCCCGACGGCGACGAACAGCAGCCGCGCGTGCTCGAGCGCGTCCGCGATGTCGGTCGAGTAGTGCATGCGGTCGCGATGGCGTGCGACGAGCTCCTCGAGACCAGGCTCCCAGATCGGGATCCGGCCCTGCCTGAGGCCCTCGATCTTGGCCTCGTCGATGTCGATGCACCAAACATCGCTACCGAGTTCGGCAAAGCCGGCGGCGGTCACGAGACCGACGTATCCGGTGCCGATGACTCCGATGGGTTCTTGCTGGGAACCGCTCATTCGCGGCGGCTTACCCTACTGCTTGAGTCGCTTGAGCGAGGAGGCAATCTCGATCATCTGGGCCTCGCCGACGCCGTTCGTGAGCGTGTTCGAGATCCAGTACACGGCCTTCTTGGACTTCCACGCGACCAGCCGCAGACGTGCCCCGTCGTAGAAGAGGCGGAGCTTGCGGCCGTTGCGCGTGATCGTGCGATCCGGGTTGTCGAGGATCGGCGGCGCCTTCCACGTCAGACCCTGGACGCCGTAGTACTCGCCGATTCCCGGGGCCCGCAGGACGAGCCGGTACGCCTGCTGCTTCTTGCCGGTCTCGTCCTTGAGCGTGTACACGCGCGGCTGCTCGGTCCCGGAGTAGCTCGAGCCCTTCACGCGGACGCTCGGGTAGTAGAACGGGAAGTCGAGCTTGGGATCGGCGATGACGGCGAGGTCCTCGCCCTCGGTCCGCGCGTCCTCGAGCCCCGGCACGTCAGTGGCCTTCTTCTTGGCCTTCGTCGGCTTCGGCACCGGCGTCGTCCGCGCGGGCTTGATCGGGCCCTTGGGCGGCGCCGCCGACCCTTCGAGGCTCATGAACTGGCGGTAGACCGTCTTCAGGTCGGACTTGTTGATGTACAGGTTCGAGTCCAGCTGCGGGTTCGGCGCGTCGTGCGCCGGGAACTTGACCTGATTGACCTTCGGGTTCTGGGCGCCCAGGAAGATCGCGAGCTTGAGCAGCGACAGCACCTGCTTGTTCGAGCGCAGCGACTCGTCGACGCGGAAGTAGCGGCTGAACACCTGCAGCAGGTGGCGCTTCTCCCCCAGGCCGCCGGACAGCAGCCGCCGCACGCCCGCAGCGTCCTTGGCCTGGCGCAGGAAGTCCTGCTGGCGCGCCGCTCGCACGAGGTCGTTGTCGCCGTGGCGGTAGCGGACGTAGTCGAGCGCGTCCTTGCCCATCAGCTTCTGGTAGCCGGCGTCGACATCGATCGTCGCGTAGTTCTCGCCCGACGAGTTGTCGTTGAAGTAGTGGCGGTCGACGTCGACGTAGACGCCGTCGATGTAGTTGACCGCGCGCCGGAACGCGCCGTAGTCCATGACCATCACGTTGGTGATGGGGAGGTCCTGGCCGAGCTTGTCCTTGAACAGCTTCTTGATCGTCCTGACGACGAGGCCGGGGCCGCCCTTGCGGCCGCCGAGCTCGAACGCGGCGTTGATCTTGTTCTGGCCGTGGCCGGGGACGTCGACCTTGAGGTCGCGCGGGATCGACGTGACGGTGACCGCCTCGGCGTCCGGGTCGGCACGAGCGAGCAGGATCGTGTCCGAGCGCGGCGGGCTGTTCCGGTCGGCGCCCTCACGCTTGTCCGAGCCGAGGATCATGAACGTGCGCGGGCCGCCGGGCGGCGGCGTGTCGAGCTCGGGGATGCGGATGTCAGCCCGGCCCGGCTGGCGGATCGGGTCGAGGATGTCGTCGAGCTCGCGCAGCGCGGCGGTCGCGACCGCCGCGGCCGTGATCACGGTCACCAGCAGCCCCGCGAGCAGCGCTCGCCAGGCGAGCCTGAAGCCCACCCGCGGAGGCCCTTCGGGCTTCATGCCGCTCCGCCCTCGACCGCCCGCAGCGGCGGCGTCGTACCGTCGACCACCCGGGCCGGGACCGCGTGCGCGAACTCCACGAGGAGCTGCCGGTACCGGGCGAGCGACCGGATCGAGACCCACTCCTCCGGGCCGTGATGACCCTCGCCCGCGGGCCCGAACTCGACGGCGGGGACGCCGGCGCGCAGGAACGACACCGCATCGGAAGCGCCGTCGCGGCCGACCGACACCGAGGCGCCGTCACCGAGCGGCGCGACGACCTCGCACAGCGCGCGCACATACGGGTTCGACGGCGACACGTGCGCGGGCGGGAAGATGAACGTCCGCTTGACGTCGATGTCCGGGATCATGCGGATCTGCTCGAGGATGTCCCCGGGGTCCTGGTTGGGCAGATAGCGGATGTCGACGTCCATGGCACAGGCGTCCGGAACCTTGTTCGGCGCGTCGCCCCCGACGATCCGCCCGAGGTTGATCGATGGCCGGTCGAACATGTCGGACGACTCGCGCGAGAACGGCATCGACTCGATTCGCCGAAAGACGTCAACCGCCTTCACGATCGCGTTGTCGCCGAGCCACGGCGTCGAGCCGTGCGCGGCGCGCCCGCGGACGTGGATCCGCGCCGCCAGCACGCCCTTGGCCTGGACGCCGATGTGCAGGTTGGTCGGCTCGCCGGTGATCGCGAAGTCGCCGACGTAGCCGCGCCGGACGAGGTCGTCACTGGAGCGGCGCTCGATGTCCTCGGACTCCTCGTCGGGCACGATCACGAGCCGCACCCGCACGGCAGGCTGGCCTGCGAGGTCGTGCAGGGCGCACATCATCGCCGCGAGCCCGCCCTTCATGTCGTAGGCGCCGCGGCCGTACAGCCGGTCGCCCTCGATGCGCGGCGAGAACTGCTCCGGATGCCCGGGGACGACGTCCAGGTGGCCGTGAAACACGAGCGTCGGGGCCCCTTCCGGCCCGACCGATGCGGTGAGTGCATGAAGCTCGCCGAAGCGATGCGCTTCGACGTCGATGTCCCGTGCCTCGAGCCAGCCCTTCACGAACCCCGCCGCGGCATGCAGCCCTTCCGCGGTCGACGTGTCGTAGGTAACGAGGCGCTCGGTCAGAACGCGTTCATCCACCGCCAGGAGGGTAGCGGCGGCATGAGAGAATCCCCCTTGGAAGGCGACAAGGAGAGCAGCCATGACGCACGCGAGCCACCAGACTGTCCGTCTCTCGCAGGGGAAGCACCGCGACCCCGAGCACGGAGCGTGCGTGATGGAGCTGTCTTCGATGCTGGCCGGCGAGCCGTTCTCCGACCGCCCGCGCTGCGTCGATCCCGTGATCGCCGCGTTCCTGCGTACCTATAACGACGGCCTCGACGACGGCCGTCGCCAGGACCTGTACCCGCTCGCCGCCGCGGTCGTCGGCACGCGCACGGTCGCCAGCGTCCAGGCCGAACGCGCCCGCATGTGCCTGCGCTGGGCCGCCGAGCGTGCCGGCGCGCACCGGCACGGACCGCGACGTCTGCTGCCGCGGCGCCAGCTTGCCCCCGACGGCCGACTCGGCGACGACGCCGCCGGCACGCTCGCCGGGCGCCTCGCCGTCAAGCTCGCGACCAAGCGGCGCGTGGCGGGCGGCCACGAGGCGGCGCTGGCGTTCGTGCACGAGCTGCTCGCCGTGGGCGCCGCCCCGACACCGACGCCGACGGTCTCCAAGTCTGAACGCGAGAAGACCGCCCTCTAGGCGGCCTCGTCGCGTTCAGCCACCCTCGGCGATTTTCAGGAAGGCCTCGTAGCGGCGTTTGTCGCGCGCCGCTGCGCGGGCCTCCTCGGTGTCCTCTTCGGCGTTGGAGAGCTCCTGCTCGGCGCGCTCGAGCCGGCTGCGCAGGTCCGCCGTGTCGAGCTCGTCGACGGGGAACACCTCGTCGACGAGCACGAGCGCGTGCGTGCCGGCGATCTGCAGGAAGCCCTCGCCCTGCGCATAGCGCACGACGTCGGACTCGGACTTGTAGAGCCGCAGCTCGGTCGGGTCGAGCATCGCGAGCAGCGGCTGGTGGTTGGCCAGCAGGCCGATCGAGCCGACCGCCGTCTTGGTGGACACGAGCTCCACCTCGTCGTTGAAGACCTCGCCCTCGGGGGTGAGGACCTCGACCTGGAAGGGCGTGCGAGCCATCAGCGCTTGGCCGCCTCCACGACGTCTTCGATCGCACCCTTGAGCAGGAACGCCGACTCGGGCAGCTCATCGTGCTTGCCGTCGAGGATCTCGCGGAACGAGCGCACGGTGTCGGCGATCGCCACGTACGCGCCGGGCGTGCCGGTGAACTGCTCGGCCACGTGGAACGGCTGCGACAGGAAGCGCTCGATCCGGCGCGCGCGCTGGACGAGCACCTTGTCCTCGTCGGACAGCTCGTCGATGCCGAGGATCGCGATGATGTCCTGCAGCTCGCGGTAGCGCTGCAGCACCTGCTTGACCTCGTTGGCGACGTTGAAGTGCTCCTCGCCGACGATCTCCGGCTTGAGGATCGTCGACGTCGAGTCGAGCGGGTCGACGGCCGGGTAGATGCCCTTCTCGGAGATCGCCCGCGACAGCGTCGTCGTGGCGTTGAGGTGGGCGAACACCGATGCCGGCGCCGGGTCGGTGAGGTCGTCGGCCGGCACGTAGATCGCCTGGATCGAGGTGACCGACCCCTTGCGGGTCGACGTGATGCGCTCCTGCAGCTGGCCCATCTCGGACTCGAGCGTCGGCTGGTAGCCGACCTGCGACGGCATGCGGCCGAGCAGCGCGGACACCTCGGAGCCGGCCTGCACGAAGCGGAAGATGTTGTCGATGAAGAGCAGCACGTCCTGGCCCTCCTCATCGCGGAAGTACTCCGCCATGGTGAGGCCGGAAAGGGCGACGCGCATGCGGGCCCCGGGCGGCTCGTTCATCTGGCCGAACACGAGCATCGTCTTGTCGATGACGCCCGACTCGGTCATCTCCAGCCAGAGGTCGTTGCCCTCGCGTGAGCGCTCGCCGACGCCGCAGAACGCCGACAGGCCGCCGTGCTCCTGGGCGAGGTTGTTGATCAGCTCCTGGATCAGCACGGTCTTGCCGACGCCGGCGCCGCCGAACAGGCCGACCTTGCCGCCCTTGGCGTAGGGCGCCAGCAGGTCGACGACCTTGATGCCGGTCTCGAACATCTCGGCGGTCGGCGTGAGCTGCTCGACGGTCGGGGCCGAGCGGTGGATCGGCCAGCGCTGATCGACCTCGATCTCCTCGCCCTGGTCGATCGTCTCGCCGAGCAGGTTGAAGATGCGCCCGAGCGTGACGCGACCGACCGGCACCGTGATCGGGCCACCGGTGTCGATCACCTCGGTCCCGCGCGCGAGGCCGTCGGTGGTGTCCATGGCGACCGCGCGCACGCGGTCGTCGCCGAGGTGCTGCTGCACCTCGCAGATGAGGTGCGTGCCGGTGCCGGCGGAGATCCCCTCCTGCTCTTCGGGGTTGTCCTCGCGCTCGATCAACAGCGCCGAGTAGATCTCGGGCAGCTCGTCGGGGAACACGGCCTCGATCACGACGCCCTGGATCTCCTCGATCCGGCCGACGTTGCGCTTCTCGGTCTCAGTGGCAGCCAATCTGAATCTCCTTTTTCGCCCTGCCGGTCCTCGCAAGCTCGGACCTTCGGGCGACGTTACGTAAGGCCCTCGGCCCCCGATACGACTTCCAAGATTTCCTGGGTGATCTCCGCCTGACGCTCGCGGTTCATCTGCAGCGTGAGGTCCTTGATGATGTCCCCGGCGTTCTCTGACGCGTTGCGCATCGCGGTCATGCGCGCGCCGTGCTCGGAGGCGGTCGACTCGAGCAGCGCCCGGAAGATCGAGATCTCCACGTACGCGGGGATCAGGCGCTTGAGGATGTCCTCGGGGTCGGGCTCGTATTCGACGAGCGCGTGGTGCGAGGACTTGTCCTCGCTGTCGTCCTCGTCCTCGTCCTCGGCCTCGAGAATCGTGGCGTGCTGCAGCGGCAGCAGCGTCTCGCGCGTCACCTCCTGGGTGAGCGGCGAGATGTAGCCGTTGTAGATGATCTCGACCTGGTCGACCTCGCCGTCGACGTACGCGGCCATGAGGTTCTGGGCGATGTCGCGCGCGTCGCCGTAGGCCGGCCGGTCGGTGAAGCCGGTGTAGCTGCCGGCGACCTCGCGGCCGCGGAAGGTCAGCGATGACACGCCGCGCCGGCCCGACGCGTACCAGACCATCGAGCGACCCTCGCCCTCGTGCTCGGCCGCCGCGCGCACACCGGCGCGAACGATCTGCGAGTTGAAGGCGCCGGCCAGCCCGCGGTCACCCGTGACGAGCAGCATCCCGACCTTGTCGACCGACTCGTGCTCGTTGAGGATCGGCAGGTTCGGGACGTTGCCGGCCGCTTCCGCGGCCTGGCGCGTCATCCGCCGGATCGCCGACGCATAGGGACGCAGCGCCTCGATGCGCTGCTCGGCACGGCGCAGCCGCGCGGCGGCGACCATCTCCATCGCGCGCGTGATCTTCTGGATGTTCTTGACCGAAGCGATCCGGTTCTTGACTTCCTTCTGCGCCATGGCTCAGGCGGTAGCGCCTGCCTCCTCCGCTTCGCGCTCCCCGGTCTCCTCGCCCTCGTCCTCTTCCTTCTCGTCGGAGCGCGAGCGGCGGCCGCCCTCCTGGATCGCCTGCTCGTCGGTGAGCGGGTGACCCTCCTCGTCGAGGTCGTAGCCGAAGTCCTCGGCGTACTGCGCGATGGCGTCGTCGAGCGCCTTCTGCGTCTCGTCGGACCAGTCGCCCTCGGCGATCTTCTTCTGGACCTCCGGGATCTCGGAGTGCATGCGCTCGACGAGGCCGCGGTGGAACTCGGCCACGCGGTCGGCGGTGATGCGGTCGACGAAGCCGTTGGTGGCGGCGTACACGACCGCGACCTGGTCCTCGACGGCCATCGGCGAGCGCTCGTTCTGGTTGAGCGACTTCACCAGCCGCTCACCGCGCGCCAGCGTCCGCTGCGTCTCGGGGTCGAGGTCGGAGCCGAACTGCGCGAACGCCTCGAGGTCGCGGTACTGCGACAGCTCGATCTTCAGCTTGCCGGCGACCTTCTTCATCGGCGAGATCTGCGCGTTGCCGCCGACGCGGGACACCGAGATGCCCACGTTGATGGCCGGGCGCACGCCCGAGTAGAAGAGGCTGGGCTCGAGGAAGATCTGCCCGTCGGTGATCGAGATCACGTTGGTCGGGATGTACGCCGACACGTCACCCGCCTGCGTCTCGATGATCGGCAGCGCCGTCAGCGAGCCGCCGCCGAGATCGTCGTTGAGCTTCACGGCGCGCTCGAGCAGGCGTGAGTGCAGGTAGAAGACGTCGCCGGGGTACGCCTCGCGGCCCGGCGGGCGGCGGAGGAGCAGCGACATCTGACGGTACGCGTACGCGTGCTTGGTGAGATCGTCGTAGACCGCGAGCGCGTGCTTGCCGTTGTAGAGGAAGTACTCGGCCATCGCGCAGCCGGCGTACGGCGCCATGAACTTGATCGGCGCGGCCTCGTCAGCCGGTGCCGCGACGATGATCGTGCTGTCGAGCGCGTTCGCGTCCGCGAGCGTCTGCGCGATGCCGACCACGGTCGACATGCGCTGCCCGATCGCGACGTAGACCGACACGACGCCGCTGTCCTTGTTGTTGATGATCGTGTCGATGGCGATCGCCGTCTTGCCGGTCTGGCGGTCGCCGATGATCAGCTCGCGCTGGCCGCGGCCGATCGGGATCATCGCGTCGATCGCCTTCAGGCCGGTCTGCATCGGCTCCTTGACCGGCTGGCGCTGGACCACGCCGGGGGCCTTGAACTCCGCCGGGCGCGTCTCCTCGGTGTGGATGTCGCCCTTGCCGTCGAGCGGCTGGCCGAGCGGGGAGACGATGCGGCCGAGCATCTGCTCGCCGACCGGGATGTCGAGCAGGTGGTTGGTGCGCTTGACCGTGTCACCCTCGACGATCTTGTCCCAGGGGCCGAACAGCACGGTCCCGACGTTGTCGGACTCGAGGTTGAGCGCGAGGCCGGTGACGTCGTGCGGCAGCTCGAGCATCTCGAACGCCTTCGCGTTCTCGAGCCCGTGCACGCGCGCGATGCCGTCCGCCACGGACAGGACCGTGCCCACCTCGGTGAGGTCGGCCTGGCCCTCGTCGAGGCCCTCGATGCGGCTCTTGAGGATGGACGTGATCTCGTCGGGCTTGATCTGCAAAAGAGACTCCTTTTCGCCCTGCCGGTGCTCGCGAGCTCGCACCTTCGGGCGACGTTACATTTTCACGACTTGCTTGCGAAGTTGTTCGAGTCGGTTGCGCACGGACGCGTCGAGGACGGAGTTGCCGACCCGCACGACGATCCCACCCAGGATCTCCGGGTCGACGTTGGCTGAGAGCTCCACCTTGCGGTCGGTCTGCTCGGAGATGCGATCGCCGAGCTGCTCGACGATCGCCTTGTCGAGCTCGACCGCTGACGTGATGTGCACCGGCAGCAGCTTGTTCTCCTCTTCCCACATCGCGTCGTAGTTCGAGCGGATGCGGAAGAGGACCGGCATGCGGTGCTTCTCGATCAGCAGCTTGAGGAAGTTCAGGATCACCGGGTCGGCGTCCGACACGACGAGATCGAGCCCGTCCTGCTTCTCCTTCGTCGCGAAGTAGGGCGAGAAGAAGAACACCTGCAGGTCACGGTTCTCGCTCAGGGCGTCGGAGAACGCGCCGAGCTGCTCGCGGACGACGTCGAGCTTGTCCTGCTCGTTCGCGACCTCGAACAGCGACCGGGCGTAGACCACGGCGATCTCTTCCATCTAGCGGTCCTCACCCCCGGAGAGCGACGCGAAGTCCAGCTCGGAAAGGGCTTCCTCGACGAGCCGCTTCTGGTCGTCGTCGGTGAGCGACTTGCGGGCGACCTTCTCCGCGGCGAGCACGGTCAGGTCGGCCACCTCGGCGCGGATCGCCTGGATGGCGCGGCGCGTCTCGGCCTCGATGTCGCGACGCGTCTGCTCCATCATCTCCTCGCGCTTGGAGCGGGCGTCGGCGAGGATCTCGTTCTCCGCCGCCTCGCCGGTCTTGCGCGCGCGGGCGACGATGTCGTCGGCCTGACCCCGTGCCTCGGAGAGCCGCTCGCGGTACTCCGCGAGGATCTGCTCTGCCTCCGCTCGCGTGTGCTCCGCCGCGTCGATCGAGTCCTCGATCGCCTTCTGGCGACGGTCGAGCGCCTCGGCGATGCGCGGGAACGCGACCTTGGCGAGCAGGTACATCGACAGACCGAAGACAACGAGCGTCCAGATCATCAGCCCGACGTCGGGCGAGACCAGGAAGCTGCCGCCTGAGTCCTCAGCCGCGACGATGACGGAAAGGTTCGCCATGGCGGCCTAGAGGAAGAAGGCGATGAGGCCCGCCACGAGGCCGTAGAAGAAGCACGCCTCGGTAAGCGCGAAGCCGAGCCACTGGATGCCGGTGATCTCGTCGCGCATCTCGGGCTGGCGGGTCACCGACTCGATGACCTTGCCGAAGATGATGCCGATGCCGACGCCGGCACCCACGGCACCCAGGCCGCCGCCGACGCCGAGCGCGATCGCCTTACCGGCGTCTGCGCCGTCGTCCACAGCGGCGAAGACGATGGTCATGAGGGTTGCGAGCACTAAAACCAGACTCCTTTGGGTTAGTGGCTCTCGGCGACCGCGCCGCCGAGGTAGATGGCAGTCAGCGTGGCGAAGATGAACGCCTGAAGCGTTGCGACCAGGCCGACCTCGAAGAGGAACAGGATCACGCCGAGCGGGAGGGTGATCCAGCCCAGCACCTCGAGACCCAGCAGGACGGCGAGGCCGCCGGACATGAACAGGATGATCAGGTGGCCGGCGAGGATGTTGGCGAAAAGACGTACGGAGAGGCTGATGAGCCGCATGAAGTTCGACAAGAACTCCAAGATGAAGATGAACACGGCCATCCCGCCCGTCACGCCCGCGGGGATCAGGCCCTTCAAGTAGCCGCCGACCCCCTTCGCGCGGATGCCTTCGACGTTGTAGGTCACGAAGACGATGAGGGCCAGGGTGAGCGGCACAGCGAGGTTGGCGGTCGCGGAGTAGATCGCGAACGCCGGTACCTGCACCCCGAAGAAGTCGAACTTCTCCTGCGTGTTGGTCGGCAGCGGGATGTAACCGATCAGGTTGCTGAACCAGATGAAGAGGAAGAGCGACCCGATGAAGGGGAAGTACTTCTTGGCCATCTTGTCGTCGAGGTTCCCGCGCGTGATGTTGTCCCGCATCAGCGAGAAGAGAACCTCGACCGCCGTCTGGACCCGGTTCGGCCGCGCCTGCATCCGGCGCGAGATCCAGATCATCGTCGCGCACGTGAGGATCGCGGCGATCACCAGGTACATCACGGCCTTGTTGATGTCGAGCGGGCCGGGAAGGTTGACCCAGGTGTCGAGCTTGAACTCGTTCTGGGGCTGGAACTCGTTGTTGTCGCGCCGCGTGAAGCCGAAGATCAGGAAGATCGCGATGAGCGACAGCGCGTAGAACCCGAGAACTCCGAAGATGATCTTGTTCCGGGTCTTCATGGGCGTGGCGTCTTCCTCTCCATGGGGCGGATGATCAAAGAGGTGGCGAAGTAGACGGTGAACGCGACGAGCACCGTGATGCCCGCCGTGAGACCGTCCTCCCGGTCGGCGATCAAGCCGACGGCCAGGATGGTAAGGCCGATGAGCCAGGCGCGTATTACCAAAGACGCCATGTTCAGGCCGAGCGCCGTCTTCACGTCGCCGGCGCGCTCGGCCCGCCGCTCGACCGTGACGGCCACCACGCGCTGGATGATCCACGCCGCGGCGCCGACCACGTAACCCAGCACGGGCGCCCCCAGCAGCACCACGAACGGCGCGGCCAGGACGACCACGATGATGTCGAGGTAGCGGACGAACGCCAGCGGGTCGTGAAGCGACCCAGCGACGCTGGGCTCAGCGGGCACGGACAAGCTCTTTGTCACCGGGCATGGGCATAGAAGAACGGGCCACCCACCGGCCATCCCCGCGCGCGTCTGGCTGCGGCGGGAGCCGGAAGGCCCGCTCCCTGGCCTGGGCGGCACGGCGCAGTCTAGCCACAAATTTGAGTTTGTAACAACTTTGTGACACCCGGCGCATGTCGGGGCGAGAGGGCGAAACGTTGCCATCACCCTTCCGCTGTGGGCTGGGCTGCAAGCCAGCGGTCTCGAGCCCCGGCGAACCACCCGCACATACATACGAGCGTGCGAATGACGCTACGCTCCCACCATCGCCGACGAGCCCGACACGTGCGACCTGCTGTGCCTGGATCTGCCAAAGGCCGAACGAGCGCGACGCGAGCTCCCACCGGCCAGGGCGCTCGAGGCCTGGGCGGCTGCGGCGAAGGCGCTCGGAGACCCCACACGGCTTGCGATCGCGGTGGCACTCGGATCGAGCGGGACCGCGTGCGTGTGCGATCTGGCGTGGATCGTCGGTCGCGACGAGAAGCTCGTCTCGCACCATGTCCGCGCGCTGCGTAGCGCCGGCCTGGCGGCCTCGATGCGCGCGGGCAAGATGGTCATGTACGAGCTCACGGACCGCGGCCGCGCGCTGTTGACTGCCGTCTCCGTCGCGGAGCAGGTGCGCGCGTGAGCGCACCACTGGAGCTGCCGCTCGTCGCACCCGCGCCGTCCCGGCGGCAGGTCTCCGCGATCCCACGCGAGCGCTACCGCGAGCTCGCCTCGCGCGTGAAACTCCTGTCCTGGCTCTCGCTCGGAGCGATGAGCGTCGAGGGCATCGTGGCGCTCGTGGCCGGCATCATGGCCGGCTCGATCGCGCTCGTCGGCTTCGGCCTCGACTCCGCGATCGAGGGCTTCGCGAGCGTGATCATCATCTGGCGATTCACCGGCTCGCGGCTGATGTCGCAGACCGCTGAGGAACGCGCGCAGAAGCTCGTGGCGATCCAGTTCTTTCTGCTCGCCCCGTACGTGGCGTTCGAATCCGTGCGGGCGCTGGTGGGTGGCGAGCATCCAGAGGTCAGCGTGCTGGGGATGGCGCTCGCCGTCTGGAGCTTGATCACGATGCCGTTGCTCGGTGTCGCCAAGCAGCGGATCGCGGAGCAGATCGGCTCGGCCGCGACCAAGGGCGAGGGTCGGCAGAACGTTCTCTGCGCCTACCTCGCCGGCGCGCTGCTCGTCGGCCTGGCCGGCAACGCGGTCGCGGGTGCCTGGTGGCTGGATCCCGTCGTCGGTCTGCTGATCGCAGCCGTCGCCGTCAGGGAAGGTGCCGAGGCGTGGCGCGGTGACGGCTGCTGCGTCGGCTCGCCGCTCGACGGCTACGCGGTCGCGGACGAGTGCGACGACGACTGCTGCCGCTGAGCGGTCAGGCGGCAGCGAGCGGCTTGTCGCCGTAGTCGGCGGGCAGCCCGGCGCGCGAGTTCGCGCGCCACCGTCTCGGCGTCGTACTCGACGCGCTCGATCCGGACGGCGATCCGGCCGTCATCGTCAAGGTCGAGGACGGCGCACGCCCCGCGCGGGGCGCCGTCCTTGGGCTTGCCGACGGAGCCGCAGTTGACGAACAGCACGCCGCCGTACATGTCGATCCACGGTTTGTGCGTGTGTCCGAACACGAGTGTGTCGGCGTCCTCGCCCGCCACGAGCCGCTCGTAGAGGCGGGCCGGCTTGTCTTCGAACCGGTACTCGTCGACCTTGCGCGGCGACCCGCGAACCAGATGGATCCTGCGCTCGCCGACCTCGAACCGCAGATCGAACGGCAGCTCGCGCATGAAGTCCTTGGATGCCTGGTCGGTGTGTTCCAGCGTCCAAGCGACTGATTGCCGGCCGGGATCGCTCGTTCGGCGATCAGCGCGCAGACCTCGCTGGGATGCGGTCCGTAGCCGACGAGATCTCCGCCGCAGTAGGTGCGCGCGATGCCGATCTCGTCGATACGGGCGAGCGCGGCTTCGAGGGCCGGCAGCTTTACATGGATGTCGGTGATCACCGCGACGGCCATCAGCCGGCGGCCCCGACCGCGGCGGTGAGCTCGGCGAGCAGGTGACGGACTCGGTCCTCGATATCGGCGCGGATGCGGCGCACGCGGTCCAGGTCCGCGTCGGCGGGGTCATCGATCTCCCAGTCCTCGTAGCGCTTGCCGGGGTAGATCGGGCAGGCGTCGCCGCAGCCCATGGTGATGACGGCGTCGGCGGCCTGGACGACCTCGTCGCTCATCGGCTTGGGGAACTCCCTGCTGACGTCCAGCCCGAACTCGGCCATCGCGGTCACGACGTTCGGGTTGATCTGGTCGGCGGGATCGCTGCCGGCCGACCGCACGTGCACGCGGCCTTCAGCGAGGTGGTCGAGCAGCGCGGCGGCCATCTGGCTGCGGCCGGCGTTGTGCACGCACACGAAGAGCACCTCGGGCACGGGCTTGGCGATCACCCCGTGCACCTGGCCGAGTGCGCGCAGGCGTTCGCGGGCGAACCGGTGCACCAGCAGCGGCACGAAGTTCTGCATCCGTGCTCCCGACAGGGCCTCCAACGACTCGGCCATGTAGCGCTCGACGGTCTCGGGCGAGAACGTGCCGGCGAATTCCTCGGCGAGGTGGTCGAGCCCGCGTTCGAGGTGCCCGCGGGTGGTCAGATCGACGTTGAGGTCGGCCAGTCGGGTGGCCATCGCTGCATTCCTCCTGCTTCGGCAGTCCGCGTTACGCCCGAATGGTATCCATTGACAATCATCACTTCAATCGATAGAAGTAAATAGATGGCGATCGATCTGCCGCTCGCACCCAAGACCAAACGCCCCGCGGGCGAGCCGTGTTGTGAACCCGTCGTCTATCCCGACGTCGAGCGCGAGCACGCGGTCCGCATCGCCGCGGTCGCCAAGGCGCTCGGCGATCCGGTCCGTCTGCAACTCGTGGACGTGCTGAGAAAGCACGCCGGCAAGGTCTGCGTGTGTGAGCTGGTGCCGCTGTTCGACATCTCCCAGCCGACGCTCTCGCATCACCTCAAGAAGCTCCGCGAAGCCGGCATCGTCGACTCCGAGCGCCGCGGCTTGTGGGCCTACTACTACGTCCTTCCCGAGGCTCTGGAGGAGCTGACCACATGGCTGAGATGACCGGTGTCGACTGTTGCGCTCCGACCGTCCAAGAGAGCTGTTGCGTGCCCAGCGAGAAGGCGGCCTGCTGCGAGACCGCCGCCGCGGGCGGCACCTGCGGCTGCACTGCCGGGCAGACCGCGAGCATGAGCGCAGACGAACTGCGCGAGACCGTGCGCGAGCGCTATGCCGCCGCCGCGCTACGGACGAGCGACCCCGTCGCAGCCGCGGGCTGCTGCGCCGACTGCGCCGTGATCACCGACGAGCAGGCTGCGGTGTTCGGCGCAGGGCTGTACTCCGATGGCGAGCACGACGACCTCCCTGACACCGCGCTGACGGCCTCGCTCGGCTGCGGGAACCCAACCGCGATGGCCGACCTGCAGGACGGCATGACCGTGCTCGACCTCGGGTCCGGCGGCGGCATCGACGTCCTGCTCTCCGCCCGCCGCGTCGCCCCTACCGGCACCGCCTACGGCCTTGACATGACCGACGAGATGCTCAACCTCGCGCGCGCGAACCAGAGCAAGGCCGGAATCGAGAACGTGCACTGGCTCAAGGGCCACATCGAAGCCATCCCGCTGCCTGCCGACGCCGTCGACGTCGTGCTGTCGAACTGCGTCATCAACCTCTCCACCGACAAGCCGCGGGTCCTCCGTGAGACCGCCCGCGTACTCAAGCCAGGCGGCCGCGTCGCCGTCTCGGACGTGATCGCCGACCCCGCCATGGACGACGCCACGCGCCTGGACATGCAGCAGTACGTCGGCTGCATCGCCGGAGCACTCACCCGCGACGAGTACGAGCGCCACCTCACCGATGCCGGTCTCACCGACATCGAGATCACGGAGACCCACCGCGTCCATGAACACGCGGGCTCCGCGATCATCCGCGCCCGCAAGCCGGAGCGCTGACCCCACCGCTCGATCGCGCCGACCACCCGGGGCTAGCGCCGGACGGTGATCGTCTTGTCGCTGCTGAAGGCGTCACCGGCCGAGACGCGCAGCCGGTAGCGACCCGGGGCGAGGCGCAGCTGGGCGATGCCGATCGGCGTCGCCGTGATGCTGCGGACGGCCTTGGTCTTCCACGCGCACGCGCCGCGCCGGCACGTGCGGCGCCGGGCACTCACTCGCACGCTCGCGGACCCCGAGGTCCTCACCCGCACGGTCACGACCCTGCGGTGGATCGACGTCTTGAACGACACAAGGTGCAGCGGCTGGGTCTGCACGTCGCCGCCGGTCGACGGGACGACGGGGGCGGGAGGCGGAGCGATCGGAGCGGGCGGGTCGGCATCGTCCCCGTCGCCGGCCTCGCTCAACGCGCGCCGCGCGTTCACCCGGCCGCCCGCGACCGACGGAAGTCCAGGCACCGGATCGGCCGAGTCGATCAACCGCTGGCGCGCCTGCGCGCCGGTCAGGGTCGGTTGCTGCGCGAACAGCAGCGCGGCGACGCCGACCGTGTTCGGGGTCGCCATCGAGGTCCCGCTCATGTAGCCGTAGGCGCCGTCAAAGGTCGTCGACTCGACGTTCAGGCCCGGCGCGAACACGTCGACGGCGGTCTGGCCGTAGTTCGAGAAGCTCGCGCGGGTGTCCGTGTAAGTCGACGCGCCGACGCAGAGGACGTTCGGCGCGGGCGTCTCACACGGGAGGTAGACGGTGGCAGCGGGCTCGAGGTTCGTGTTCTCATTGCCGGCGGCGACGACGTAGAGGGTGTTCGGATACCGGCTGACCGTGTCGGCGACCAGCGCCGCGAGATAGTCGTCGCCCACGCCACCGAGCGAGGCGTTGACGACCCGGGCGCCGCTGGCTCCGGCCCGGTCGAACGCGTCGAGCACCCAGTCCCACTGACCCGTCCCGCTGGTGCTGCCGTCGCCGTCGTCGTCGGCGAACACCTGGAGCTCGAGGGCCTTGGCCCCCGGAGCGACGCCGCTGATCCCGATCCCGTTACCGTTGCGAGCGACGATCGTGCCGGTGACGTGCGTGCCGTGGCCGTGATTGTCGGTCGGGGTGTCATCGCCGTGCACGTAGTCCCAGCCACCCGCTGCGAACTGTCCCGCGAGGTCGGGGTGGTCGGTCTTGGCGCCGCTGTCGACGACGGCGACGGTGACGCCGGCACCGGCGGCCGGGCTGAGCGCCCATGCCTCCGGGACGTCCATGTCGGCGTCCACCGTGCCCGGCAGCAGGTAGCCCGACCGGTCCGGCGCCCACAGGTACTGACCGGTGTTGTCGAGCCCCCACAGGTTGTTCCACTCGCCGTCGGCACCGGTGACCGCGGCGGGCGCCACCTCGCCGTTGCGGGCGACGCCGCGCACGTCCGGATCGGCGCGCAGCTCGCGCACGGCGCGGGCGACCTCGTCGGCGGGAACCGACACGACCTCGGTGTCGGGCAGTCGGACCGACCGCTCGTAGGTGACGCCCGCGTCGGCCCGCACATCGGCACGCTCGGCAGCGGTCAGACCCGCGTCGCGGCGAACGAGCAGCTCGACGGTGTCGGCGGCCTGCGCCGCGGGCACGGCGAGCAGGCTGACGGCGAGCACGAGCAGAGCGGTGAGGCGGCGCATCCCATAGCAAGGGTCGGCGACCCGCTCGAGGCCCCTGAATCGGGTGGACGGTTGTTCGTCTCGGCCCACGGGCCCGGCGTCAAGACGCGGATGCCCGGGGGGCAGGCGATGGTGCGCCCGTGGCGCGGGGACGGTAGCCCGCGCGGGCGAGCCGCCGGCGATCCGCATGCTGACCGGCATAGACGCATGCGATGTCGACGTCGAGGACACGCAGCGCGCACGACCTGCCGATCGCCCGGTTGGCGGTCGCCGCTCCAGGGCCCCGCCCCGTACGGCAGCCGTTGGACACTCGGGTGACGAGGCACTCGTGGTAGGCGACCGTCCGGGCGGCGAAGCCGACGACGGCGAGGTCGAGCGTCGCATCGGTCCAGGCGGTGATGCGGGTCGCGCGCATCGCCGCGATCCTCGCGCCCGGCGGCCGGCGCCTAAAGCGGAGGCGCGGCTCGCGCCCTCCCTGGGTACACAACGAAGCCCGGACCAGCGAGCCGCACAGCTCGCTTCAGCGTGCGCCGCTTACGAGCGGCTGGCGACCGGCTCGCCGAGCCGGCGGGCGCCGGTCGGCACCGTGTGCCGCGTCGGCGGGCGCGGGATCGCGAGCGCGACCAGGAAGGCGACCACGAGGCCACCGGCGGAGACGAGGAAGGCGGCGACGAAGTGCGTCTCGTCGGCGTGGGCGCCGACGATGCTCGCCACGATCTCCGCGCCGAGCGCACCCCCGATCGATCGCATGATCGTGTTCATGCCCGTCGCGACACCGGTCTGCGACTGCGGCACGGCATCGACGATCAGCGTCGCCATGGAGGCGAACGCGAGCCCGATGCCCGCCCCGATGAACAGGCTGCCCAGGTAGATGTGCCAGGACGCGTCGTGCATCACCGCGAGCCAGACGAACGCGACCGCGACCAGCACGATCCCGATCAGCAGCGGCGTGCGCGAGCCGAAGCGGTTGCCCAGCGTGCCGGCGGCCGGGCCCGCCACGAGCATGACGGCGGCCGACGGGAGCAGGTAGAGGCCCGCCTGGGTGACCGATGCGCCGAAGCCGAAACCGGCCGATTGCGGCATCTCGACGAACTGCGGTATGAGCAGGAACGAGCCGAACATGCCGAAGCCGACCATCAGCGCGGTGACGTTGGTCGTCCACACGCCGCGCAGGCGCATCATCCGCATGTCGACGAGCGGCTGCGGGACGCGCAACTCGAACCGCGTCCAGATCACGAGGACGACTGCGCCGACGGCGACCAGGCCGAGCACGCGCGCGGAACCCCAGCCCCACGAGTTGCCCTGGCTGACGGCCAGCAGCACCGCGCTCATGCCGACCGTCATCAGCGCGGCGCCGCCCCAGTCGATCTTGGCCGGCGTCTTGATCGGCGACTCAGGCACGAACAGGTGCGTGGCGACGACGGCGATCCCGATCACGACCAGGCTCAGCCAGAAGATCCACGTGTAGTCGAGGTGGTCGACGATGATGCCGCTGAGCACGAGCCCGGCGCCGCCGCCGACCCCGAACGTCGCCGAGATCAGCCCGATGCCCGAGCCGACTTTCTCGCGCGGGAACTCGTCGCGGATGATCCCGAAGGCGAGCGGGAAGATCGCGCCGCCGGCGCCCTGCACGGCGCGCCCCAGGATCAGGACCGCGAGCGATGTCGACAGCGCCGAGATCAGCGTGCCCGCGCCGAGCACGAGCAGCACGATCACCAGCAGGCGCTCCTTGCCGAACATGTCGCCCATGCGGCCGAGGATCGGCGTGAAGATCGAGGCGGTGAGCAGGTAGATCGTGAGGACCCAGGTGACGGCGGTGGTCGTCGCGCCGTACTCGTGCTGGATCGCCGGCAGCGCCGGCGCGACCATCGTCTGCAGCAGCGAGAACGACATGCCCGCCACGGCCAGGACCGCGAGCGTGAGGCCGTGGTGCTGGCGCTTGACGGCGGCGACGGCGGTCACAGCTGGGCCTCCAGGACCTGGCTGAGGCGGTTGAGCAGTGCGGTGGCCTGCTCGCGCTCTTCCGGCTCGAGGCTCTCGAAGACCGAACGGCGCCAGCCCTCGACCACGGCGTGCGCCCGCTCGACGGCCTGCGCGCCGTCCGGCGTGAGGCTGACGAGCACGGAGCGGCGATCGACCTCCGAGTGGCGGCGCGTGATGTAGCCGTCGCGCGCCAGGCAGTCGAGCATCCGCGTGGCGGTGGGTGGCGCGACGCCGGCGATCTCGGCGAGCTCGCCGACCGACAGCTCGGCCGTGTCCCGCAGCCCTTCGAGCAGCAGGTACTGGGGCAGCGACATGCCCGCCTCGCCCGAGAACGCCACCGCCCGCGCGCGCAGGCGGCGCGTGGTGCGGAACAGCGACTCCCAGGCGACGCTGAAGCGCTGCTGCGTGTCAACCGTCGCAGTCACGGCCCACCAATCTAGCGACACAACAATTAGGTCGCTAAGTATTTCTGTCGCGCGAAGCGAGAACTACGCGGTGGCCTGGACCTCCAGCCCGAGCTCCTCGATCGCCTGCTCGCGCATCTTGTACTTCTGCACCTTGCCGGTGACCGTCATCGGGAACTCGTCGGCGAACTTCACGTAGCGGGGGCGCTTGAAGTGGGCGATTCGGTCCTTGCAGTAGTCGCGGACCTCATCCTCGGTGAGCGTCTCCCCGTCGCGGACGCGGATCCACGCCATCAGCTCCTCGCCGTAGCGGTCGTCGGGCACCCCGATCACCGACGCCTCGAGGACGGCCGGGTGGGTGTGGAGGAACTCCTCGACCTCGCGCGGGTAGACATTCTCTCCGCCGCGGATGACCATGTCCTTCGACCGGCCGACGATGTTCAGGTAGCCGTCCTCGTCCATCGTCGCGAGGTCCCCGGTGTGCATCCAGCCGTGCTCGTCGATGGCGTCGGCGGTCTTCTCCGGCTCGTTCCAGTAGCCGGCCATCACGGAGTACCCGCGCGTGCACAGCTCGCCGGGCTCACCGCGCTCGACGGTGTCGCCGGTGGCTGGGTCGACGAGCTTCACCTCGAGGTGCGGGTGGACGCGGCCAACCGTCTGCGTGCGCTTCTCGAGCGAGTCGCCGGCCGCGGTCTGGGTCGACACCGGCGACGTCTCGGTCATGCCGTAACAGATGGTCACCTCCTCCATGTGCATCTTCTCGATGACCTGCTTCATGACTTCGATGGGGCACGGCGAGCCCGCCATGATCCCCGTGCGCAGCGACGACAGGTCGTACTCGGCGAAGCGCGGGTGGCTGAGCTCGGCGATGAACATCGTCGGCACTCCGTAGAGCGACGTGCAGCGCTCCTCCTGCACGGTCGCGAGCACGGCCTCGGGCTCGAACCCGGCCTCGGGGATGACCATCGTCGCGCCGTGGGAGACGCAGCCGAGGTTGCCCATGACCATGCCGAAGCAGTGGTAGAACGGCACCGGGATGCAGACGCGGTCGGTCTCGTCGTACGCGCAGCCCTGACCGACGAAGTAGCCGTTGTTGAGGATGTTGTGGTGGCTGAGCGTGGCGCCCTTGGGGAAGCCGGTGGTGCCGCTCGTGTACTGGATGTTGATCGGCTCGTCGCAGTCGAGGTCGGCGAGCTCGGGCTCCGGCCCGTCGCCCGCGCGCAGCGCGTCCCACTCCGGCGAGTCGAGCAGCACGACCTGCTCGAGCTCGGTGAGGTCGCCGCGCACCTCGTCGATCATCGCCGCGTAGTCGCTCGTCTTGAACGCGCGCGCCGCGATCAGCATCCGGCAGCCGGACTGCCGCAGCGCGTACTCGAGCTCGGTCGTCCGGTACGCCGGGTTGACGTTGACGAGCACGATCCCCGCCTTCGCCGTGGCGAACTGCACGAGCACCCACTCGGCGCAGTTCGGAGCCCAGATCCCGACGCGATCGCCCTTGACCATGCCGGCGCCGAGCAACCCGCGCGCGAGCGCGTTGACCTGTGCGTCGAGCTCGGCGTAGGTGAGCCGCACGCCTTGGTGGCGCACCACGAGCGCCTCGCGATCGCCGAACCGCGCGACGGCGCGCTCGAGGTTCTCGCCGATCGTCTCCCCGATCAGCGGCTTGCCGGAGACACCAGACGCGTAGGACCTCATCGGCCCACAGTAGACCTACTTCGGGTCCACCCGCAATTGCCCGATCTGCTCTCCGGCGTGCTCGTACTCGATCTCGAAGATGCCGGTGATGTCGCCCTCGAACGACACTGTCACGACCTTCCCCGGTTCGAGGTCCTTGGCGATGTCGTAGCCGTGGACGTGGACCTCCTCGGGCGCGTCGGACACGACGCGGAACCTCACCGTGTCGCCCTCCGTGAAGCGGAGCTTGGTGACCTTGCCGCCCTCGAGCAGCGGCGGCGGCTCGGGCGTCGGCGTCGCGGTCGGCGACGGGGTCGCCGTGTCGTCGGGATCGGGCTCGTCAGGCGTCGGCGTGGGAGTCGTCTGCGAGGTGGTGGTCGGGGCGTCGCTCTCGTCCTTGCCGCCCCCGATCAGGATCACCGCGAGGACGGCGATGACCGCGGCCATCCCGAGGAAGGTGAAGCGCTGTGCGCGGGTCATAGACGCGTGAGGTTAAGGGTCACAGCCCGATCAGCGTCTGCAGCAGCCCGCCGATGCCGCGCGGATCCACCCCGTACTCGCGTTGGTACGCGGCGCGGGCGTCGTTGTCGACGAGTGCGAGCGCGAGCTCCTCGCGCGAGGAGCCGTAGCGGCAGGCCGCGCGGTCGAGCGCGCTCAGTGCCGCGTCCTGGAGCGCGCCGTCGATGCCGCCCGTGTTCGGCAGCTTGCGTGGGTCGCATGGGTCGGCGATCTTCACCGGCTCGGGCGCGAAGGCGGGCCGGACGAGCCACAGCCCGCCGGCGACCACCAGTGCCGCCGCCACGGTCATCCAGACGCGCCGGGCCCATGGCAGCAGCGCGAGTGCGCCGATCCAGGCCAGCACGCCGCAGATCACGAACGCGGGCGCGAACGCCGTGCGCACGCCTTCGACGAGCGCCTCGTCGGCGCGGCGCGCGAGCGTCTCGTACGCCGCCCGGTCGTCGTTGCTAATGCCGCCGCGCGCCTTCTCCAGCGACGCCTGCAGCTGCCCGCGCGGGTCGACCGGGTCGAGGTCGCCGACCAGGGCCTCGGCGAGCTTGAGCTTGTCGAGCGGCGGCAGCTTCGCGTCGAGCACCAGCGCCGTGCCCTGCTCACGGCCGGCGGCAACCGTGTCGTCGATCCGCGCGGCGGCAACCGGCGCGAGCAGCGCGAGCGCGACGGTGATGCCGATGTGGCGAGCCGACAGCAGCCGCGCGGCCTGGCCCGCCGTGCGCTCCGGCAACAGCTCCCCCGCGAGCGCGGGCAGCGCGAGGCCCATCCCGGCGCCCGCCATCAGTTGCGGCACGATCGTCCACCACAGTGACGCGCTCGGGATCGAGCCGAGGGCGAGCACGCCGCCGCCGACGAGCGCCGCGCCGGCCGCCGCCCGTACGCGCGGCTGCTGCCCGCCGGCCCAGCGGGCCGCGACGACCGCGGCGATCGGCAGGACCGACACGGCCGCGGCGGCCGCCAGCGGACTTACGGACCAGCCGGTGATGAGCAGCAGCACGAGCAGGAACAGGACGCCGACGAGTGCGGCCGACACCATCGCGAGCGCGACCGCCGGGCCGACCGCCCACGGCGCGGGCTCCTCGGGCGGAACGAACGGCTCGCGAGATCGCCACGCGGCCACCGCCGCCGCGGCCGCGATCGGCGCCTGCACGAGGAAGATCGCCCGCCAGTCGAGCGCCTGCGTCAGCGCCCCGCCGAGTGCCGGACCGGCGGCGAACCCGAAGATCGCGGCGGCGTTCCAGGCGCGGCGCCCGCTCCGGCCGGCGTCGAGCAGCGAGAACGCCGCCACCAGCACCGCGGCGGCGCCCGCTGCCTGGAGGCAGCGCCAGAGCAGCAACGGCGGGAGCGAGCCGCTCAGCCCGCAGCCGAGCGAGGCGGCCGCGAACAGCGCGCCGCCGGCCGCTCCCACCACGCGCGGGCCGGTCCGCAGCCGTGCGACGAGGGGGAGCGCGATGGCCAGCACGAGCGTGTAGCAGCCGAGCACGGCCGCGGCGCCTTCCACCGAAGCGTCGAGCTCGTCGATGATCGGCGGCAGCGCCAGCGTGACGACCGACGCATCGGCCAGTGCGAGCGCGGCAGCGAGGAGCAGAAGAACGGGGATGCCGACATGCTGCCAATCTCCAGGGGACAATTGCGAACGAGGAGGCAAAGATGGCGACACGGAACGCCAAGGCGACCTGGCGAGGGACCCTCAAGGAGGGCGAAGGGACGATGGGTCTCGGCTCGGGAGTGTGGGAGGGCCCGTTCACCTTCAAGTCGCGCTTTGAGCCCGAGGAGGCCGGCGGCACGAACCCCGAGGAACTGATCGGCGCCGCCGAGGCCGCCTGCTTCACGATGCAGCTCAACGCCTCGCTCGAGGCGGCGGGGCATCTCCCGGACGGCGTCGAGACCGAGGCGCGCGTGCACATCCGCCAGGTCGACGGCAACCCCACGATCACGCAGATCGACCTCGTCACGAACGCCAAGGTCCCGGGGCTCGACGACGAGACGTTCCAGAAGGTCGCTCTCCAGACGCGCGAGGCGTGCATCATCTCGCGCGCGCTCGCGGGCGTCGGGAACATCACCGTCGACGCGACGCTGGAGAGCTGATCAGCCGGAAGTCGTGGCTGACCGGCGGCAGCCGGAAGTAGCGGTCGGCGACGACGCTGCGTAAGCGGGCGCGCGCGCCGGCGTCGCCGATCGCCTTCAGCACGCGCTGCATCGCCTGGTAGCCGAGCCGCGCGTACGGGTCGGGCGTGCGGCCGAAATGCTGCTTGAAGGCGGCCTCGAAGTCCGGATCGTGCTCCGGGGCGCTGGTGGCGAACACCGCGCGCCGGAGCACGCGGGGCGGGAGCCGGTCGGCGATCCCGGCGCGGACCAGCTCGACTCCGAACACGATCTTCGCGCGCGGGTTCTCGCGCGCGAGCGACTCGGCGACGCCGACCACCGATCGCAGGTCGGTCCCCGCGTAGACGATCGCGTCCGCGCGCGCGGGGTCGTCGACGAGCTTGTCGCCGGCAGCGTCGCGCACGGCGTCGGCGAGCGCCTGACTCACCTTTCCCGCCTCGCTCTCGATCGCGATGCGCTTGCCGGCGCTGACCAGTACCGGCGCCTGCTCGAGGTCGTTGCCGACCATGCGCCCGAACGTCTTGCGGCCCGACGGGAACCAGCGCTCGGGCTCACCCGGCGCGATCGGGCTGTCGAACCCGGGGTACTCGGCGCCGAGCGTGACCTGAAGGATCCCGGCGGCGTTGAAGAGCGGCACCGAGGTCAGTGCCGTGTCGGACCGCACCGTCCCGATCACGCCGATCACCTGCGGATCGTGGATGACCTGCTCGGTGACGACGCCGACCCGCTTGGCGGGCGCGTCGCGGCCCGGCGGACCTTCGTTGATCGACACGAAGTTGATGCCGAAGTCGCCGGCCTTGCCACCGGCCTCGGCGATCGCGAGCTTCTCGGCGTCGACGATGTCGCGAGAGAGCCCACGACCCGGCTGCGGGAGCGACGAGTAGATCGTGAGGTTGGGGCCGTTTACCCGGCCCCCCGCCTCGATCGCTCCCTTGTCGAACCCGCAACCGGCGAGCGCCGCGAGCGCCGCGACCACCGCGAGCGCCGCGAGCGCCCGCTTCATGTGTCCAGCAGGACCGTGTCGTCGTGGGAGTACGGCGGCGAGCAGCAGCACAGCAGCACGAGCGGGTCCTCCCCGGTGTTCCACAGCTTGTGCGCGACGCCCGGAGCGATCACCACCGTGTCGCCCGCGCGGATGTCAGCCTCCTGGCTGCCGAGTCGCATCCGGCCCGCACCGGCCGTGAAGTGGTAGATCTCCTCGGCCTTGCGGTGAAAATGCTCGACGGTCTCGCCGCCGACCGGGACCGTCGCCTCGGCGAGCGACTGGTTGACGGAGTTGCCCGACGGCACGCCGGCGAGCTCACGAATCGTGGAGCCGTCGACGGTGACGAACGGCTCGCGTTCTTCCAGACGGACGGTCTGCACGAGGCGCTCGACAGGGTAGACGGTGCGCACGAAGCGCCCCCGGCCGCGCTGGCGACCGGGGGCGGTGCGTGTATGAGCCTTAGTCACGAAGGGGATGCGTGCCGCGGCTCAGGCGACGGCCTTGCGGGCCGACGCGATGTCCAGCCGACGCGCGACGCGGGCGGCCGCGTAGGCCGCTCGGCTGCGGATCGGCGGGGGGTGTTGCAGGCGCGCCCGTCTGGCGACGCGCTGGGCGGCCTCGGCGCGCTCCGCAACAACGGAGGTGGCGTAGGCCGGGTGGCTCAGAGAATGCATCTGGGAAGGCTCCCTGTGTATGAAATGGACGGGGAGCCGCCCGTGTCCTACGGAGGACGAGGTGCCTATGTGGTCACGGGCGGCAAGTGGTGCTGCCCGCGACGGAAGGAGATCTAGCGCGCGAGCAGGAAGGGACGCCGGAGCACGCCGGCGCCCACGGGCATGAAGGCCCAGTTGGCGATGTGGCGCGTGCTCTGCATCAGTTCCTGCTCACCTCCTCGCGATAACGCGGTTGGACGATCTGCCCAAAGGAAGCTACAGGGCATACACGCGTTCCCGCAAGTGCGGGTAGCCGTACGGGTTCGAACCCGGTCAGGATCCCAACGCGGTGAACTCGCCCGTCTCGAGCGACCGCTCGACGTCCTCGTCGATCTGGTGCTCGCTCGTGTCGGGGTCGGTCCGGCGCAGCTGCCACGCACGCAGCCGGCGCAGCTTGAAGATCTCCAGCACGTAGATCAGGTAGGCGCTGGCGGCGAGCGCGATGATGAAGCAGACGCCCATCACGACCGACCACGCGGCGTCGAGATGTCCGGTGTTGTCGGAGTACGGGATGAAACGCAGCGCGACGGCGAGGCCGGCCATCGTGATCGTCCATGCGTACAGGTAGAGGACGGTCCGGCGCTGGCTGAACCCGATCCGGTGCATCCGGTGATGGAAGTGATTGGAGTCGGCCCGATAGACGGGGCGGCGGTACTTGATCCGCTTGGCGACGACGAAGCCGGTGTCGAGGAACGGCACGGCGAGGATCACCAGTGGGCCGACCAGCGCGACCAGGGCGTTGGTCTTGAGCGTGCCCTCGACGATCACCGCGCCGAGCAGCAGACCGAGCAGGTTCGACCCGCAGTCGCCCATGAAGACCGACGCGGGATGGAAGTTGTGCACGAGGAAGCCGAGCGCCGCCCCGGCGGTGACCGCGGCGAGGATGCCGGCGGCGTCGCGGCCGAGGTCGAACGCGATGATCGCGAACGCGATCGCCGAGATCGCGCACACGCCCGCGGCGAGGCCGTCCACCCCATCTGAGAAGTTGACGACGTTCATGACGGCGACGAGGCCGAGCACGGTCAGGGGGCCGCCGGCATCGCCGAAATCGATCGCGCCGAGGAACGGGAACGTGATGTTGTGCACCACGACGCCGGCGTTGACGAGGATCAACGCCGCGATCAGCTGGCCCGCCAGCTTGACGCCCGGCGGCAGGTCGCGGATGTCGTCCCATGCGCCGATTACGGTGATGAACGTCGCGCCGATGAGAATTCCGCGCGTCCGCTCGCTCTCGGGGATGAACAGCAACCCGGCGATCAACGCTCCCGCGAAGATCGCGAGCCCTCCGAGCAGCGGCGTCGCCTCGCTCGCCAGGCCACGCGCTTTCAGGCCGTCGACGGCGCCGATCCGGCGCGCGAATCGCGCGACGATCGGCGTCAACAGCGCAGCGGCGGCGAAGGCCACGAGGAAGCCGTAGAGGGCGTCGCGCTCCATGTGGCGGGAGAGGATCGCAGGGTCTGCGGTTGGCAGGGAGCCGTCAGTTGGCGGCGAATGGGGATTGCCAGGGCGCTCTGGCGGGCAAGTTGCCGCCGAGCCGCCCACGTCGATGGGAGCCGTGACCCCTTCACACCGTCCCCTCGCCGGCGCCTACCTGGCGCTCGGTGACGATCCTTATCCGCCGCTCGATCAGCGCTCGGTCCCGCGGGTCGTCGTTGCGTTCGCCGCCACGGTGACGCTGGCGCTCGCCGCGCCGCTCGCATGGGCCGCGACGGCGCCGGGCAAGCTGCCGGCCGATCAGCCCGCCGCGACGCAGACCGCCAAGGCCCTGCCCGCGCCGCACGCCGACGACGACGACGGCAGCGGCGCGTGACGGACGAGCCGACGCGCGGCCTCTCCACCGTGGCGGAGCCGCCGCCGTGGGAGCGCGACGGGCGCGTGCGGCCGACCTGGGGCTTCGACGAGGGTGACGCGATCGCGCCCGGCCGCACCGTGCTGCGCCAGCTCGGCGGCGGCCGGCGCTACGAGGTGTTCCTCGTCTGGGACGACCACCGGCTCGCCGTGCTGGTCGCCAAGGTGCTGCGCCCGGACCAGGCTTCCGACGCGGTCGCGCTGCGCGAACTGGAGCGCGAGGCGGAGGCGCTGGAGCGGCTCGCCCACCCGGCGATCGTGCGCGGGTTCGACGCGGTGACCGGCGGGCGCTTTCCGCACCTGCTGATCGAGCACCTCGAGGGGCCGACGCTGTGCGACCTGATCCTCGCCGACGGCCGGCTGGCGGTGGAGCAGGTGCTGCCGCTGGGTCTGCACGTCGCCGCAGCGCTGCACTACCTCGCCGCCGAGGGCATGGTCCACCTCGACGTCAAGCCGGAGAACATCGTCATGGGCGCCCCGCCGCGGCTGATCGACCTCAGCGTCGCGCGACCGGTCGAGGAGGCGCGGCGCCTGCGCACGCCGATCGGCACCGACGGCTACATGGCGCCCGAGCAGTGCGATCCGTCGAGCGGCGAGATCGGCCCGCCGGCGGACGTGTTCGGCCTCGCCGCCACGCTGTGGCACGCGGTCGGCGGCAGGCGTCCGTTCCCGCGCCAGGGCGCGGAGCGCTTTCCGCAGCGCGCGCGTGATCCCTCTCCCCTGCCCCGCCGCGTCCCGGGCGCGCTCGCCGATCTCCTCCGCGCGGGGCTCGCGCGCGATCCCGCCGCACGACCGACCGCGGCGGACCTCGCCACCGGGCTCGAGCCCTTGGTGGCCGCGTTGCCGCGCCGGTTCGTCCTCGGCCGCTCGCGGTAGCTCGCGGCGTTTACGCCACTGGGTGGGGCGACTGGGGTGCTGGCCGTTGCGGCGAAGGTCGGCAAGTTACGCACGCTGAGGGGGCGTAACTTGCCAACCGTGTCCGTCTAAGCCCCGTCAGAGCACCTGGACGGACACTGTTCGCGGTGAGGTCGATCCTCTCGCCGCCGCTGACCTCAGACCGCGGCGCCGACGCCCAGGTTGGCGTACAGCGGGTACCGCTCGGCGATCGCCGACACGCGGTCGGCGAGGTCGTCGCGGGCGGACTCGAAGTCCGGCTGCAGCGCCCGGGCGATGATCCGCCCGATCTCCGTGAAGTCGTCCGGCTGCACGCCGCGGGTCGCCAGCGCCGGCGCGCCCACGCGCAGGCCGCTGGTGACCATCGGCGGCCGGGGGTCGAACGGGACCGCGTTGCGGTTGACCGTGATGCCGATGTCGTGCAGGCGGTCCTCGGCCTGCTGACCGTCGAGCTCGGAGTCGCGCAGGTCGACGAGCGCGAGGTGCACGTCGGTCCCGCCCGTGAGCACGCTCACGCCGTGCCCGGCGGCGAGCAGCTCCTCGGCCACGCGCTTGGCGCCGACGACCGTGCGGCGCTGACGCTCGCGGAACAGCTCACTGCCGGCGATCTTCAGCGCGACCGCCTTGCCCGCGATCACGTGCTCGAGCGGGCCGCCCTGCTGGCCGGGGAAGACGGCCGAATTGATCTTCTTGGCGAGCTCCTCCTGGCACAGGATCATGCCGCCGCGGGCGCCGCCGATCGTCTTGTGGATCGTGGTGGTGACGACGTGCGCGTGCGGGACCGGGCTCGGGTGCTCACCGGCGGCGACGAGGCCGGCGAAGTGCGCCATGTCGACCATCAGCAGGGCGTCGACCTCGTCGGCGATCGCGCGGAAGCGCTCGAAGTCGAGAAAGCGCGGATACGCCGACCAGCCGGCGAGGATCAGCTTCGGGCGGCGCTCCTTGGCGATCCGCTCGACCTCGTCCATGTCGATCCGGCTCGTCTCGCGGTCGACCTCGTACGGCGCGATGTCGTAGAGCTTGCCCGAGACGTTGATCTTCATCCCGTGCGTGAGGTGGCCGCCGTGCGGGAGCGCGAGGCCCATGATCGTGTCGCCCGGGTCGAGCAGCGCGAAGTAGACGGCCGCGTTCGCCTGCGCGCCGGCGTGCGGTTGGACGTTCGCGTGCTCGGCGCCGAACAACGCCTTCGCGCGGTCGATCGCCAGTTGCTCGATCACGTCGACGTGCTCGCAGCCGCCGTAGTAGCGCCGGCCCGGATAGCCCTCGGCGTACTTGTTCGTGAGCACGGAGCCCTGGCACTCGAGCACGGCCTGCGGGACGAAGTTCTCGGACGCGATCATCTCGAGCGTGTTCTGCTGGCGGTGGAGCTCGCCCTGGATCGCCTCGGCGACCTCGGGGTCGACGTCGGCCAGCGGGCGGTCGAAGTAGTCGGGCTGCAGCTCGGTCATGCGATTGAACGTATCACCGCCTCCGGCACCGCTCCCTGCCTCACGATCCGCCAGCCGCCGGTCGCCTCGTACTCGCGCAGGTCGACGATCGTCGACGGCGTGCCGGCGAGCTCGCCGCCGTCGATCACGAGATCCGCGCCGACACGGATCGACTCGGGAACGTCGTCGAGACGCCGTGCGTCCGCGCCACCGGCGAGGTTGGCGGAGCTCTGCAGCACCGGCGGCACGCCCGCGAAGTGCGGGAGGTCGGGAACGCGCAGACCGAGGGTGCCCGATCCGCCCGCCAGCGGGTAGCGGTCGCTGGGGATCAGCAGGGTCACGGCGCCTGGAAGCAGTCGCTCGGCAAGCGCGTGCGTGCGCGGCCCGAGATCAGGGAGGTCGTCGAGCGAGAAGAACATGACCGCCGCGGGCTTGTCCGCCGGGCGGCCCTTGAGCTCGTACAGCCGCTGCACCGCGTCGGCGTTCTCCGGGTCGCACGCCAGCCCGTAGACCGTGTCGGCCGGGAACACGACCACGCCACCACGCCGCAAGACAGGGGTCAGACCCCTTGAGCCGGGTGCACTCAAGGGGTCTGACCCTTGCGGCCGACCACCACGCGATCGATCCCGGCCAGGTCGCGCAGCACCTCGATCGAATATCCCGCGAGCAACGCGCCCACGGCCTCGGCCTGCCACCCGGCGACCTCGAACGCGATGAACGGCACGTCCGCGGCTGCCGGTGCGAGTCGGCGGTAGATGTCGAGCCCGTCGTCGCCGCCGTACAGCGCGACCGCCGGCTCGTGGCGGGAGATCTCGGGCGACAGGTTCGCGCCGGGTACCACGTACGGCGGGTTCGACACGACTGCGTCGATCGGGCCGGAGACGCCGTCCAGGAGATCGCCGAGCACGAACTCGATCTCCAGACCCAGCCGCGCCGCGTTCGCCCGGGCCACATCGAGGGCCTCGGGACTGATGTCGGTGGCGACAACCCGCAGATCGGGCCGCTCGTCGGCCAGCGCGAGCGCGATCGCGCCCGACCCCGTGCCGACGTCCACCACGCGCACGCCCTGCGGCAGCGCCAGCGCCGCCTCGACCACATGCTCGGTCTCCGGCCGCGGGATCAGCACTCGCGGGTCGACCTCGAGCTCGATCCGCCGGAAGCCCTTGCGCCCGAGGATGTACGCCACGGGCTCACGTTGCACGCGCCGCCGCGCGTACTCCTGGAACGCGCGCGCCTCGGCCGGCTCGAGCCCGCGGTCAGGCGACGAGATCAGCACCGCCCGGTCCACCCCCATCGCTGCCGCCAGCAGCACCTCGGCGTCGAGCCGCGGCGACTCCACTCCGGCCGCGGTGAGCGCGATCAGCGCCGAGTCGAGCGCGTCGCGCACGCTGGTTTCAGCCAGCCGCTTGGAGCTCAAGTCGCTTGCGCTTCTCGGCGTCCTGCAGCGCGCTGGTGATCTCGTCGAGCTCGCCGGCGAGGACGGCGTCGAGGTTGTGGACGGTGAGGCCGTCGACGCGATGGTCGGTGACGCGGCGCTGCGGGAAGTTGTAGGTGCGGATCTTCTCCGCCCGCTCGCCGGTGCCGACCTGCGCGCGCCGGTCGGCGGCGAGCTCGGCCTGCTGCTCGGCCACCTTCTGCTCGTACAGCCGCGCGCGCAGCACCTTCATCGCGCGCTCGCGGTTCTGCAGCTGCGACTTCTCGTCCTGCATCGAGACCACGAGGCCGGTCGGCTTATGCGTGATGCGCACGGCGGAGTCGGTCGTGTTGACGGACTGGCCGCCCGGGCCCGATGAGCGGTAGACGTCGATCTCGAGGTCGTTCTGGTCGATCTCGACCTCGACGTCCTCGGCCTCCGGCAACACCGCGACGGTCGCCGTCGACGTGTGGATGCGGCCCTGCGACTCGGTCGCCGGCACGCGCTGGACGCGGTGCGTCCCGCCCTCGTACTTGAAGCGCGAGTACGCGCCGTCGCCGCGGACCTCGAACGTGTACGAGCCGTCGGACGCGTCCAGCGTCTCGGTCTTGAACCCGACCCGCTCGGCGTAGCGCGCGAGCATGCGGTAGAGGTCGCCCGCCCACAGGCCGGCCTCGTCGCCGCCCGCGCCGCCGCGAATCTCGACGATCACGTTCTTGTCGTCGTTCGGGTCCGTCTCCACCATCGCGAGCCGGATCTCCTCCTCGAGCTCCTCGATCCGCTCGCGCGCGACACGGATCTCCTCGCGCATCTCGGGATCGTCGCCGCCCTCGTCGATCAGCTCCTGCGCGCCCTCGGCGTCGGAGACCGCACGGCGCCATTCCTCCGCCAGCTTGGCGGCGGGTGAGAGCTGATTGAACTGGCGGCCCGCGTCCGCGTAACGGTCGCGATCGGAGATCACGGCGGGATCCGCCATCTGCTCCTGCACCTCCGCGTAACGGGCCTCGATCTGCTCGACGAGCGACTCGATCATGGCCCGACGAGTCTAGGCCACGACCTCCATCCCCACCTTGTCCTCATCCGAGGCATTGCGGGGATCCTCGTTCTCGAGGACGGCGTCCATCGCGGCGATCGCGACGGCGAGCTGCTCGAGGTCGGGCTCGCGGGTGGTGAGCTTCTGCAGCTGCATGCCCGGCCACATCAGCGTCTGGACCCAGCGCTTGCGGCGGTTGCGGCCGGCGAACTTGATCACCTCGAACGACAGGCCGGCGATCAGCGGCACGCCGATGATCCGGGACGCCACCAGGAAGTACCACTCGGGCAGGCCGAGAGGCGCGAACACGAAGATCGCGACGATCATGACGATCAGCAGGAAGCTCGTGCCGCAACGCGGGTGCAGGCGCGAGTAGCGCTGCGCGTTCTCGGGCGTCAGCGGCTCGTTGGCCTCGTAGCAGGAGATGGTCTTGTGCTCGGCGCCGTGGTACTCGAACACGCGGCGCAGGTCGCGCAGGCGCGAGAGCATCCAGATGTAGCCGAGGAAGATCGTGGTGCGCAGGATGCCCTCGACGACCCAGAAGAGGAACGCCGAGCCGAGCTTGTCCTTGAACAGGCTGGTGAGGCCGACCGGGACCACGAAGAAGAGGCCCACCGCGAACAGCAGCGCGACCACCATCGTGCCGACCCACATGCCGCCGGAGATCGGCTCCTCGTCCTCGCCGAGCTGCGCGTTGGCCGCGATGTTGAGCGCGTTGAAGCCGATCTTGAGCGATTCGACGAGCGCGACGACGCCGCGGATGATCGGCCAGCGCAGGACGCGGTGGCGCTTGGCCCAGGAGATGAGCGGGAACTTCTGGACGTCGATCTCGCCCTCGGGCTTGCGCACGCCGACCGCCCATGTGCGGACGCCGCGCATCATCACCCCTTCGAGGACCGCCTGCCCACCTACGGGGGCGTCGCGTTGGGCGCCCAGCGACGGCGCGGGCAGACGAGTCTCGAGAGTGCTCACAGGGCTAGGATCGGCAGCCAGGCCCGATGCCTAGAGGCTCAGGTCTCGCCGCGCTGGCGCTTGGCGGCCCGACGCTGGAACCGCTCGACGCGACCGCCGGTGTCGACCAGCTTCTGCTTGCCCGTGTAGAACGGGTGGCAGTTCGAGCAGATCTCCACGTGCATGTCGCCCTTCGTCGAGCGCGTCTTGAACGTGTTCCCGCATGTGCACGTCACGGTGGCCTCGACGTACTCGGGATGAATATCGGTCTTCATGATGAGATCCAGTGTAGATGCCACTACACGTTCGAGATCTCGGTTCCGGCCCGCCGGTGGTGTTCCTCCACCCCGGCCCCGGTCTGGACGGCTCCGTCTTTCTCCCCGGCGCCCAGCGCGTCGCAGACGCGGGCTACCGCGTCCTGCTCGTCGACCTCCCCGGCAGCGGGCGCTCGCCGGCCGCCGACTGGACGCTCGCGGGTTACGCCGAGGCGGTCGAGGACCTTGCGAACGAGCTCGGGCTTCAGGACTGGACGCTGCTCGGCCATTCGTTCGGCGGCTACGTCGCGATGCAGCATGTCGTCGACTACGCGACCGCCACTCGCTACGTGGCCTCGTGCACCGACGCCGAGGAGGAGCCGGCCCCCGGCGTGTCGGAGGATCGCTGGGACGACATGTCGCCGGAGGTCGCCGCCGCGTTCGAGCGCGAGGCATCGGTCAGCACGCCAGAGGAGTGCCGCGAGGTCTGGCGCGACCAGCTCCCGTTCTTCGGTTCGGCCGCCGTCGAGCCGATGCTCGACCGCGTCGTCTTCCAGCCAGAGGCCCACCATCCGCATGAGCTGGGCGAGCTGCACGCGCTCGATGCGCTGGCCTCGTTCGGCGGCCCCGTGCTGGCGATCGCCGCCGAGGACGATCGCGCGCAGCCGCCGGGCAATGCGCGCCGGATCGCGAAGGCGGCCGGCGGTGAGCTGCTGATCATCGACGGCGCCGGGCACTTCCCGTTCGCCGAGACGCCGGACCGCTACTGGCCGCCGCTGATCGACTGGCTCAACCGCACGGCTTCGTGAACGCGTTGTCGAGCTCGTTGCGCTCGTCGACGAGGTTCAGCGGGTCGGCCGTGACCGTGAGCGAGGTGCCGGACTTGCAGTTCGGCCCGTGCAGCGCCACCAGCCGCTGCGAGTGCGGCGCGAGGCTGTCGACCGACACCGGGTCGAGCAATGTGGAGCCGACCGCGAGCTGAAGCTCGAACGGCCCGGCGGCCGTGATGCCGTTGTTGACGACGACCGCGTCGTAACGATGCCTCGTCGAGTGCGTCAGCGACTTGACCTTCAGGTTCGGCCGGTGATCGGGCTCGCGGCAGGCGCGCGAGATCTTCTTCGCGGCCGCGATCACCTTCCTGTGCAGGTCGCGCCACTGGAAGCGGACGACCGCGCGGTAGCGCGCCGGGCCGAGCAGGCCTTTCACGCGGCGGGTGAAGACCCAGCTCGTCTTGCCCTTGCCGGCCGTCGTCCAGCTGCGGAAGCCGGGCGCGGCGATGCGGTGGTACGAACCCTGGTCGCTCCGGCGGACCTGCAGCGTGAACTTCATCCGCAGCCGTGCGGCGTCCTTGACGGCGCCCATCCGCGCCTCGAACTGGGCGACGCGCTCGGTCGGCACGCACGCGGTCAGCGACACCTTCGCGGGCGGCGCGGCCTGGGCGGGCGCCGCCAGCGCGGCGAAGAGCACGATGGTCAGCACTGTGCGGCGCATGGCTCCCCATAAACGCCGCAGAGCGCCCTAAGTTTCGCTGCCCCCGCCGAGCAGTGCTACGTAATCTGGTACATCGGGCCGTCGCCGCCCTCCGGCGGAGTCAGGCGGCCGCCCTTGGCGGTGATCGCCCCGCACTGCACGCAGTTCGACGGGTTGACGATCAGATCGATGTAGCCGTTCTCGGCCGCGTCGTCCGGGATCTCGTAGACCCCGGCCGGGCACATGTACGCCCACGCCTCCGCCACCTCGCGCGGCACACGCTTCTCGATCCGGATGTGGCTCGGCGCGTCGTCGCGCGTCGCGTTGCCGGTGAGGAAGACGCCCGAGAGCTTGTCGAAGAAGTACTTGCCGTCGGGCTTCGGGTAGCGCTTGTCGCGGTCCGACGAGGAGACCGGGCTGTCGGCGTCGCGGTGCGTCGCCCAGTGCCCGCCCGGGAACCGGCCCTTGCTCACGACCATCGCGTTGGTGATCGCGCCGCCCATGACGAGCCCCTTGCTGAAGGGCTGCTTCATGTTGCGCGACTCCCACAGGTCCTTGCCGATCTCCGACTCATGCACCGCCTCCTCGTAGGCCGAGAAGTCGGTCGAGCCGGCCTTGAGCTGGCGGTAGATCGTCTCGGCGGCGAGCATCCCGGAGCGGATCGCGTAGTGGATCCCCTTCAGCCGCGGCACGTTGACCATGCCGCCGGCGTCGCCGCAGACGACCATGCCGGGCGCGTGCAGCTTGGGCATCGCCCAATACCCGCCCTCGGGGATCGCCTTCGCGCCCCACGCCACGCGCTTGCCGTCCTTGAGGATCTTGCGAACGAGCGGGTGCTGCTTGAACTCCTGCAGCACGTCATGGACTGAGAGCCGCGCATCGGTGTAGTCGAGCCCGACGACGAAGCCGATCGACACCTTCGGCGTCTCGCCCTCGCGGTTCATGCCGTAGATCCACGAGCCGCCGAACTCCTTGTATTTGGCGCCCCCGCGCAGCGGCCAGCCGAGCGTGTGGACGACCTTGCGGAACGGCTCGTCGATCTCCCAGACCTCCTTCACGCCGAGCGCCCACACCTGCGGGTCCTTCGCTGCGAGGTCGAGGCCCCGCAGCGCGGCGCCGGTCAGGTGGCCCCAGCAGCCCTCGGCGAGCACGGTCGCGCGCGCGACGACATCGGATCCCGGCTCGAAGTTGCCCTTCTCGCCGCCCTCCTTGTCGCGCCCCTTGTCCCCGGTGCGGATGCCGCGCACGACGCCGTCCTCGACGAGCAGCTTGTTGGCGCTCGTCTCGGTCAGTAGGTACGCGCCCGCCTCCTCGGCCTTCTCGGCCAGCCAGCGGTTGAGCTCGGCGACCGACACGATGTGGTTGCCGTGGTTGCGGAACGGCGGCGGCGTCGGCTTCAGCGGGATCGCCCGCTTGCGACCGGCCATGAAGTAGACCGTCTCGCCCTCGACCGGGCCGTAGGTCGGCCACGAGTCGTCGTCCGGGAACAGCTCCTGGATCGCCGACGGGTTCATCACCGCGCCCGACAACTGGTGGGCGCCGGCGACCTTCCCCTTCTCGACGACGGCCACCGGCACCTCGCCGAGCGATTCCGTCAGCTCAGGGTCGTCCTCGAGCAGCTGCAGCAGCCGGATGGCACACGCCAGCCCGGCCTGCCCGCCGCCCACGATCGCGACGCCCACCTCGATCCGCTCGTCCTCCGGATCGGTCGGCGGCCCGAGGAACTCGTCCGCCGAGTCAACCGGCGGCGGGTACTCGCTCGGTGCTGTCACTAGTGACTCCTCCCGTAATCCGCGGGGCCCTTGGGCGGTCGCTGGCGCCGCCTGGCAAGGACGCAGATCCGCAGGAATCCCTCTGGGATTTCAAGGGTCGAGGACGCCGCCAGGTGGTGATCAGCGGCCGATCCAAGGGTGCCGGGGGTTGCGGGAGGGGTCACTACGAGCCCTTCTTCGCCTTCACGGCTTCGGTGAGCTTCGGGACGATCTTGTTGAGGTCGCCCACGATGCCGAGGTCGGAGAACTCGAAGATCGGGGCGTTCGAGTCCTTGTTGATCGCCACGATGTTCTCCGAGCTCTGCATGCCGACCTTGTGCTGGATCGCGCCGGAGATGCCGGCCGCCAGGTAGAGCTTCGGCGCGACCGTCTTGCCCGTCTGGCCGATCTGGGCGGCGTACGGGTACCAGCCGGCGTCGACCACGGCACGGGTCGCGGCGACGGCGCCGCCGAGCGCGCCGGCCAGCTCCTCGAGCTGATTGAAGCCGTCGGCGTTGCCGAGGCCGCGGCCGCCGGCGACGAGGATGTTGGCGTCCTCGATGTTCACGTCGGCGCCGCGCTGCTCGCCGCGCTGGACCATCGTGGCCTTCAGCGAGTGGGGCTGGAAGTCGACGCTGACGTCCTCGACCGTTGCGGGGCGGGCGGGATCCGATTCCCGGACCTCGAACGCGTTCAGGCGGCTGATGATCACGCCGACCTTCGAGCGGTAGTGCACGTCGGAGACCTGGGAGTCCTTGAGGATCGGGCGCTTGGCGACGAGCTTGCCGCGGCGCACCTCGACATCGGTGACCTCCATCACGACCCCGGCGTCGAGCCGCGCGGCCAGGCCGGCGCCGATCTCGAAGCCGAGCAGGCCGCCGCCGAACAGCAGGTAGTCGTGGCCCGAGTCGGTCGCGACCTTGGCCATCGCGTCGACGACCGGCTGGGCGAGGCCCTCGGGGCCCTCGACGCGGAAGACCTTCGCCGCGCCGTAGTTGCCGAGCTGGCTCGCCAGATCGTCGCCGATGCCCTCGCCGACCATGATCGCGTGACACTCGGTGCCGAGCTCGGAAGCGAGTCGCGCACCCTCCGAGACGGCGCCGAGCGAGTTCTTGTTGAAGGCGCCCTCGTAGTGGAGCGCGTAGACCAGGATCCCGCTCATGCCAGCAGCTTCCTCTCGTCGAGCCAGGCGACGATCTGCTCGACCGTCTCGCCCGTGTCCTCGTCCTCGATGATCTTGCCCGCCTCCTTGGCGGGCGGGGCCGCGAAGTCGCTGCAGTGGGCGCGGGCGTTGTCGTAGCCGACGCGGTCGGCCTCGATGCCGGCGTCGGCGACCGACTTGGTGTCGAGCGGCTTCTTCTTCGCGCCCATGATCGCCTTCAGCGACGGGTAGCGCGGCTCGTTGATCGCGTCGCCGACCGAGATCACGGCGGGGAGCTCGACGAGCACCGTGTCGTAGCCGTACTCGGCCTGACGCTCGCAGCGCAGCTTGCCGTCCTCGACGTCGATCTTGATCACCTGCGTCAGCGACGGCATCTGCAGGTGGTCGGCCACGACGGCGCCGATCGTGTAGCACTCGCCGTCATCCGACTGCTGGCCGAGGAGGACCAGGTCGGGCGACTCGGCCTCGAGCGTCTTGGCCAGCGCGTAGCCGGTGCCGTTGACGTCGGAGCCGGCGAGCGCGTCGTCGGTCAGCTGGACGGCGCGGTCCGCGCCGAGCGAGACCGCCTTGCGCAGTGCGCGCTCGGACGACGTCGGGCCCATGGTGACCGCGACGACCTCGTCGACGTCGATCGCCCCGCCCTCCTTGAGCTGCATCGCCGCCTCGATGGCGTGCGTGTCGAACGGGTTGAGGTTCTTCTCGCCGCCGCGGTCCAAGCGCCCCGTCGAGGGGTTGATTCGCTTCTCGACAGCGGCGTCCGGAACCTCTTTGACCAGGACGCAGATCTTCACTTAGGACACCTCATGAGTCGGATCCTACCTCGTTGACTGACGAGTCAATCGCATAGTTCGAGCAGACGCGCCAGCACCCGCTCGCGGAGCTCGCCCCGCGGTGGCGCGGTACCGAGCAGGTCGGCAAGCCAGAGACCGTCCGCCGCGAGCCGTGCCACGGTGGCGTCGACCGGGTCGCCGCCCTCGCTGGCGACGCGATCCTGCCACGTCTCGTGCCGGTCGCGCACTGCGGCCAGCACCTGGGGGTCGGCGACGAGCGCGGCGAGCATCCCGACTTCCTCGGCGTGGGCGCCGTCGTTGGCGGCGACGTAGCGGCGCGCGAAGTTCCCGGACTCGGCGTCGATGTCGCGCTGGAAGTCGTCCATCCAGCGATCGACGAGCCCGTCGAGCAGTTCGCGCTTGGACTTGAAGTGGTACAGCAGGCCGCCCTTGGAGACGCCGGCCTGAGCGGCGACGGCGTCGAGCGTCAGCGCCTGCGGGCCGTCACGGCGGATCACCGCACCCGCGGCGTCGAGCAGCTTCGCGCGCGTGTCGCCGCGCGGCACTAGTGACTGCCGGCCATGTTGAGCCCCACCACACCAATGATGATGAGACCCAGGCTCGCGACCTTCAACGCCGTCGCGGGCTCGCCGAACGCGAACACGCCGACCACGGCGATCAGCGCGGTGCCGGCCGCCGACCAGACGGCGTACGTCGATCCGATCGACATCTCGCGCAGGACGAGCGCGAGCAGCCAGAACGAGATGCCGTAGCCGAGGACGACGATCGCGATCGGGCCGGGGCGCGTGAAACCCTCGCTGTAGCGCAGCGCGACGGTGGCGGCGACCTCGGAGACGATGGCGAAGCTGAGGAGTACGGCGACGGGCATGCTCCTAACTATACCGTCTGGACGGTATAGTTACGCGTGCCCGTCGCCGTCAGACCTCAGTGGTGGTGGTTGTGGTTGTCGTGGCCGCCGACGGCGGAGAACCCGTAGATCGTGCTCGTCCGGTACACCTGGCCCGGATTGAGGCGCGTCGACGGGAACGTGCCCTCCTCATTCGGCGAGTCGGGGTAGTGCTGGGTCTCCAGCGCGAGCCCGTCGCCCTGGCGGTACTGGCGCCCGCTCGTGCCGTACAGCGTCCCGTCGAGGAAGTTGCCCGAGTAGAACTGGATCCCGGGCTCGGTCGTCGAGATCGTCAGCAGCCGGCCGCTCGACGGGTCGAGCAGTCGCGCCGCGACCTGCATGTTGGTGCTGCCCGGCGCCCGGTCGAGCACCCAGTTGTGGTCGTAGCCACGCCCGAACACCAGCTGCTGGTTCGTGCCGTCACGGAGCCGCTCGCCAATGGCGTGGAACCGCCTGAAGTCGAACGGCGTCCCGGCCACCGGATCGATCGCGCCCGTCGGGATCAGGGTCGCGTCGACCGGCGTGTAGTGGCTCGCCTTCAGCTGCAGCAGATGACCGTTGATATCCCCGGAGCCCTCGCCCGCGAGGTTCCAGTAGGCGTGGTTGGTGAGGTTGAGGACGGTCGGCTCCGTCGTCGTCGCCCTGTAGTCCATCCGGAGGTTGCTGTGCTTGTCGAGCGTGTAGACGACCGTCGTGTCGAGGTCGCCCGGGTAGCCCGTCGTGCACGGCGGGTTGCTCGGCGGCACGTGCGTCGGCGTGCAGCCCTCGCCGTCCTTGCTGAGGTAGTGCAGGCTCACGCCGCCCGGCACGATCGTCGCCGTCCACACCTTGCGGTTGAACCCCTCGAAGCCGCCGTGGAGGCTGTTCGGGTCGTTGTTGATGTCAAGCGAGTACTCCGTGCCGTCGAGCGTGAAGCGGCCCTTGGCGATCCGGTTGCCGTAGCGGCCGATGAGCGCGCCGAAGTACGGGTTGGACTTGATGTACGCGTCGCTGCGGTAGCCCGCGACGTCCTTGAAGCCAAGCGTGACGTTCGCCTCGTGGCCCCGGCGATCCGGCGTCCACAGCTGCTGGATGATGCCGCCGTAGGTGAGGATCTTGGCCGTCGTCTTGCCGTTGCTGAGCGTGTACTGGTCGATCGGCGTGCCGTCGACCGACTCTCCGGTGCTCTTCTTGGTCACCGTCACCCCGCCATGACCCTGGTGGGACTGCGTGCTGTGGTGGTGCTTGGCTCCCGGCCGCTTGGCGAGCGTCGGTACGGCGATGACGCCGACAAGCAAGGCGGCTAGCGCGGCAACGACCGCGAGCCGTCCGAATCGCAGGGAACTGAATGCACGTCGCATTGCTGTTCCTCCTCTCTGGAACAGGTCTCTCAGGCCACCGCGAACTCCAGGCCCGCCAGCTCGCAGAACGTCCGCCATGTGTCGGCGTGGCGCCCTGGGTTGAGAGGACCTGGTGGTGTGGGCCGCCGAGCCGCAGCCAGGCGTCCATGCACGCCCGCAACCCGGAATCGGGGCGGACGTGCCCATACGGCATCTCGAGGTTGGGGAGCTCCGCGGTGTCGAGCACCTCCCCCTCGGACACCAGCAGCCGGAAACGCTCCCCTCCGAGCGAGACCAGCGTGGCGAGGGTCACCGCCCCGGGGCGGTACTGGAAGAAGAACGTCGGGGGGTCGTCAAGCGCTCCGACGCCGAGCGGTCGTTTGATCAGCCGCACCGGCCGGTCCTCACGGGCGAGGTCCCAGTTGCCCTCGCCCGTGTGGCTCATCAGGATGGAGTCGCTGGGAAAGTCCATCGCGTACATCTCGGTGAACTGCGTCGTGCCGAGCAGCGTCTGCGCGGCGGACATCAGCGCTGCCGTCAGCGCGTCGCCCTCGGCGGCGTAGGCATAGCCGGCCGCCATCAGGCTCGACGTCGCCCCGAACGGGAGCCGAGCGAAACGGGCATCCTCGGGGATCGCCCCGAAGCGCGTCGAGTAGGCGGCGTAGCCGCCGTCGCGCAGAAGCGCCTCGAGGCCGAGTTGCATGCGGGCGTGATCCTGACGCTCCTCTGCGCTCAGCCGGGGGTCGATCTCGAAGCGCGCGTGCTCGTCGAAGCGGATGTCGCCCAGACCGTTCATCGCGTAACCGAAGATGCGACCTTCAGCGTCCGCCAGGGCGTCACTGCGGCCGCCGCGCGTGCCCAACGCCCGACCGCGGCTCGGAACGCCTCGCCGCCCCAGTGCTCCGTCACGACCGTGAACGGCCGCCCGGCGCGCACCATCGCGTTGGCCGTGTCCTGCGCGCCATGGATGCCCTGGTTGTAGGTCAGGTCGCCCATGTCCCACGCCGGCGTGACGGCGGCGACGGGCTGGATGTTCGCCAGGCACACCGGCAGCGGCGTGCCCGCCAGCGCGCGGGCGACGTGCATGGCCGGCCCGTAGGTGAGCATCACGACCAGCACGCCGTCGAGGCCGGCGGCCTCGAGCTCATGAGGCGCGCCGTCCCCGTCCTCGCGCGTTTTGACGGGCGGGGCCACCGTGACGTCCGCGTCGTCCCCGAGCACGGCCGCGACCTCGGCAGCGTAGGCCGCCTGGCGCTCGGTGATGCCCGGCAGCATGTCGTCGTAGAGCGCCGGCATGAGGCCGAGCAGCCCGATCCGCGGGCGCGTGCCCTCGACGCCGCCGTGCCGGGCCGGCTGGGTCTCAGGGCTGGCCATTAGACGTTCTGGTCCCGCACATCACGGCCGTCTTGGACGCCTCGCGGGCGGATCCCGACCGCGCGCACCGCGGCCGGGACCGCCTCCTGCAGGGCCTTGATGCAATCGGGGAGGTCCTGCAGCGCCCACTGCGGCGGGAGCGCGGCGCCGGAGGAGGCCAGCGTCCGCTCCATCGCCGCATGCGCGTACTCGTGCCCGGCGGAGCCGAGCTCAGCGCCGTCGCTCGTGCCGGTGACGCAGGTCATCGTGCGTTGGCCGCCTCTCGCGCGCGCCGGTACTCGTTCACCACGATCTCGGTGAGCTCTTCGACGGACGTCTCGCCGGTCGGCTTGTCGAGCGTGATCACGCCGTCCTGGATCAGGTTGACCCGATCACAGCTCGTCAGCACGTGGACGTAGTTGTGGAGGACCATGATGATCGAGACGTTGCCCTCCGCCTTCAGGCGCTCGATCAGGTCCAGGATCATCGCGCCCTCTTTGGCGCCCATCGCCGCCAGCGGCTCGTCGAGCAGCAGGATGTCCGCGTCCGAGTGCACCGTTCGGGCGACGGCGATCGCCTGGCGCTGACCACCGGACAGGCGGCCGACCGGCGCGTTGAGGCTGGGGATGTTGATGCCGATCTCGTCGAGCGCCTCGCGGGTCTCGGTGCGCATCGCCCGGTTGGCGAGGAACGGGAGCGGCCGCCGCACCTTCTCGCGGCGCAGGAACATGTTCTGGAACACCGCGAGCTCGTCGATCAGCGCCAGGTCCTGGTAGACGGTGTCGATCCCCAGCGATCGCGCGTGGTCGACGCTGTGCGGCTCGTACGGCTCGCCGCGCAGGAACATCGCGCCGGTGTCGGGCTTCTCGAAGCCGCAGATGATCTTCATCAGCGTCGACTTGCCGGCCCCGTTGTCGCCGAGCAGGCCGAGCACCTCGCCCTTCTTGAGGGTCATGTCGATGCCTTTGAGCGCGTCGACGGCCCCGAAGCTCTTGCTCACTTTCTCGACGCGCATGACCTCGTCAGCCACCACGCACCCCCGTTCTGACGCGACCGACGTACGTGTTGGCCGCCATCGCGATGATGATCGCGATGCCGAGGTAGAAGCTCAGGTAGTCGGCGTTGACGCCCTTGATGATCAGGCCGTCGTTGAGGATCCCGAGCAGCAGCGCGCCGAAGAGGCCGCCGACGACGGTGCCCGAGCCGCCGGCGAGCAGCGTGCCCCCGATGACGGCGGCCGAGATGCCGTCGAACAGCACCGAGTTGGCGCCCGACGGATCCGGCGTCACGGACGTTGTGCGCACCGCCTCCAGCACGCCGACCAGGCCGGCCAGCGTGGCGCACAGAACGAAGTTGCGGATGACGACCAGCCGTACCCTCACGCCGGCCTCGGCCGCGCCATGGCGGTTGCCACCAACCGCCACCGTGTAGATGCCCCAGCGCGTGAACGACAGCACCGCCTGCAGGACCACGACGATGCCGAGCGCCCAGATCAGCTCCGAGTAGGTGCCGCCGCCGAACACGCGCGCGAACGCGGACAGGCTCTCGATGTTCGACGTGCCCGGCGTCGCCACCGGCTGGGCGTCGGAGATGATCAGCGTGAAGCCCTCCAGCGCCAGCAGCATGCCGAGCGTCGTGACGAACGAGCTGATCCCGACGACGGCCGTGAAGACGCCGTTGATCAGCCCGACGATCATGCAGCCGATGAGGGCGATCACGAGGCTGGGCACGAGCGGGAGCCCCCAGCCGACGACCTCGTAGAAGAAGAACGGGCAGAAGAGGTACACGGCACCGATCGACAGGTCGATCTCGCCGTTGATCATCAGGAAGACCTCGCCCGCCGCCAGGATCGCGAACGGCGCGAAGTAGGGCAGCAGCGTCTTGAAGTTCTCGACCGTGAAGAACGCGTCCGTGGTCAGCCCGAAGTAGAGCGCGACCGCGATCGTGATCACGATGACGCTGCCCTCACGCAGCGTCAGGAAACGCCGTAGCCAGCCGCCGAGCCCGGCGCCGGGCGGTCCCGCCCGGCGCCGCTGGGGCCCCTCGGTCCGAGGCGCGTCGCTGCCGGTGTGCACCGCCACGGCTACGAGGAGGTGACCCCGGCCGTCTTCGAGTTGCCCTCGTAGCGCGACTTGGTCGACAGATAGGGCTTGACCGTGTCCTTGTCGAGGAAGTTCAGCCCGGTGTTGACGTCGGCAATGCCGGTCAGGGCCTGCGACGCCTTGTACATGTACAGCTCCAGCACCGGCAGGAACCCCTGCAGATACGGCTGCTGATCGATTGTGAAGTCGATCTGCCCGGCCTGCAGCAGTTCCATGGTCGGCGTCAGCAGGTCATAGCCGCCGCCGCGCACCTTGTCGCTGATGTTGTACTTCTTGATCGTCTGGGCCACGCCCTGTGTGCTGCCGGCGTCCACGGCGAACAAGCCCTTCGTGTCCTTGTGGCCGAGCCAGTAGGCGTCGATCACCGACAGCTCCTTCGGTAGCGCGGCGCCCGTGGTGATCGTGTGCGCGGTGAGCGAGCCGCCCGACTTCTTGATCGTGTCAAGCGCGCCGTCGATCCGCGGCTGGATGTTCAGCTGTCCCGGCGTGGCGATGAACAGCGCGACGTCGCCCGAGCCGACCAGGTCGATGATGTGCTTGCCCATCTCCTGCCCTGACACGAACAGGTCCTGGCCGATGTAGGCGAGCCGGCCGCTGTCCGGCGCGTCGGCGTTGTAGCCGACGACCGGGATGCCGGCGTCGAGCGCCTTCTTGATCGGCCCGTTGAACGCCTTGAGGTCCACGAGCGCGACCGCGATCCCGTCGACCTTCGCGCTGACCGCGCTGTTGAAGGCGTTGACCATCTCGTTGATGTTGCTGCTCTCCGAGCCGGTCCACTGGTAGCTGCAGCCGAGCAGCTTGCAGGCGTCCTCGGCGCCGTACTTGGTCGGGACGAAGAACGGGTTCGTCGTCACGTGGTTGACGAACGTGAACTTGAACGCGTTCTGCTCGCCGAACACGCCGGTTGCGGGCGTGCCGCTCTGGGCGCTGCTTGACGACTTGTTGCTGCCGCCGCCGCACGCCTCCAGCAGGAACGCCGTCAGGCCTACCGCGCCGCCGGTGAGCGCGCTGCGTCGGGTCACCTCGCGCCAGCGCGAGAGTGGCGTCGGGTCGTCGTTGCGCTCACTCCACTCGAGGCGCTCGACAGCGTCGTGAACCACATCGTGCTCGGACACCTGGCTCTCCTCCTCCTCGTTCCTCTCGAAGCCCAAGCGTATTGTTAGCGCTCACAGGGGAACCGTGTCAAGGCCTCGCCCTCGCCGTCAGCAATCTGGTCTGTTACGGTGCAGAGAGTCATTCGGACGGGGAAGTTGCGGGTCGTGGAGGTCTTGGAGAGCGCTCACAACGCCTACCACCGGTTCGAGCCACTGGGCCGCCCCGTGTCGCGCCTCGTGCTCGGCACGATGCTGGTCGCACAGGATGTGCTCGACGAGTGGGTGCGCCTCGGCGGCAACATCGTCGACACGGCACGTGTGTATGGCGACGGGGACTCCGAGCGCGCCCTGGGCCGCTGGCTCTCCGACCGGCCGGCGGTGCGCGACGAGCTGATCGTGCTGACCAAGGGCGCGCATCCCGAAGGGGACCGCGCGCGGCGGGTCACGCCCGAGGACATCGCCGCCGATCTCGCCGAGTCGACGGAGCGGCTCGGCCGTGGCGTGGATCTCTACCTCCTGCACCGCGACGACCCTGCGCTCCCGGTCGGGCCGATCATCGAGTGTCTGAACGAGCACCGAGCCGAAGGGCAGCTGCGGGCGTTCGGGACGTCGAACTGGACGTGCGGGCGAATCGACGAGGCGAATGCATACGCGGCCGCGCGAGGGCTCGAGGGCTTCACCTGCAACAGCCCGCAGCTCTCGCTCGCGCGCCAGAACGAGGAGCACTGGCCCGGGACGATGGCGGCCACCGACGATGTGCGTGCGTGGCACGAGCGAACGCAGATGCCGCTGTTCGCGTGGTCGGCCCAGGCGCGCGGCTTCTTCGCGGGGCATGACTCCGAGTCGGCGCTGCGGGTCTACGACAACCCGGACAACCGCGAGCGGCGCCGCCGCGCTTCTGAGGTCGCCGAGCGCGTGGGCGGCACAGCCAACCAGGTCGCGCTCGCGTGGGTGCTCGCGCAGCCGTACCCGGTCTACGCGGTGATCGGGCCGCGGACGGTCGAGCAGCTCCGCGAGGCGATCGGCGCGCTCGACGTCTCCCTCACGGGCGACGAGGTGCGCTGGCTCGACCTCAGGGCGTGACGGCGCGCTCGATGAAGTCGATGATGTCCTGCGTCGGGGCGCCGGGCGTGAACACCTCGGCGACGCCGAGCTCCTTGAGCTCGGGGATGTCCTGGGCCGGGATCGTCCCGCCGACGGTCACGACGACGTCGCTCGCGTCCTGCTCCTTGAGCAGCTCGACGACGCGCGGCACGAGCGTCATGTGCGCGCCGGAGAGGATCGAGAGGCCGACCGCGTCGGCGTCCTCCTGCAGGACGGTCTCGACGATCTGCTCCGGCGTCTGGTGCAGGCCGGTGTAGATCACCTCCATGCCCGCGTCGCGGAGCGCGCGGGCGATGATCTTGGCGCCGCGGTCGTGCCCGTCGAGGCCCGGTTTCGCGACCACGACGCGGATCTTGCGGTCTGCCATGGCGCCAGTCTACTTTCGGGCGCCTGGATGGCCGCCCGTTGCCATCAGGAGGCCGGCCGGATGAAGCCCCTGGCTATCTCTCGAACGTAAAGGTCCGGCTACCGACGAGCGGGCCGTAGTCGGCCCGGGCGCGGGCGCCGATGCCCGGCCATACGAACCAACGGTACGTGCGGCCCGCTCGCAGTCGCTCGTGGTGGCCGCCGAAGTGCCACGCGCGATGGAGTTTCAGGCTCGGCCGGTGCGGCCACACGCTCAGCACCTTGCGGTTGCCGCGGAACAGCTGGACGTTGTAGTAGCCGGCACCGCGCACCGCGGTCCAGCGCAGGGTCGGCGGGTCGGCCACGCGCGCGCCGGAGGCCGGACCGAGCAGCCGCGGGCCGGGCACCGCGGTCAGCGTGCGCGAGGCGGTGTTGCCGGCAGCGTCGGTCGCGGTGACGACGTAGCTGTAGGGCCGGCCGTTGCGGAGGCCGCGGTTGACGACGCTGCCCTTCGTCCCGCCGGTCTTGACGTGGTGCAGCTTTCCGTTGCCGCGGCGGCGCCAGACCTCGACGCGGGCGGCGTCGGGGACCTTCCAGCGCAGCCGCGCCGTGCGGTCGGACGTCGCGACCTTGACGTCGCTGAGCGTCGGCGGCGAGGAGTCGTACGCGAGCCCGAACGGGCTCGGCCCGCTGACGTTGCCGGCGACGTCCTGGCAGCGACCGAGCAGGTTGACCGCGGCCGTGTTCGGGCCGCTGTAGGTGGTCGAGCTGCAGCCGAGCAGGCCGGACGTCGCGTCGGCGCCCGAGAACGTGACCTGCACCGGGTTGCGGTACCAGCCGTTGTGGTCCGGTGGGCGGCTCGCCGCCGCGCCGGTGACGATCGGCGCGGTCTGGTCGACCTGGAGCGTCACGCTCAGTGTCGCGGTGCCACCGCCGGTCGCCTGACAGAACTCGGTCTGCCCCTTCGTGTCGGTCGAGATCGTCACGTCCTGGCACGAGTTCAGATCTGGCGTGCCGTTGACGGTCCAATGGAGTGACACCGGCTGCCGGTACCACCCTTCGCAGGACGCGGGCGCCGGCGAGCACGTGGCGAGAATCGAGGGCGCCGCGGACGCGGCGGCGGGCGCCGCGAGCGCGGCGGCGAGCAGCAGCAGCGGCAGCAGCCGCCTCATCGCAGCAGCCCCCGGCGCAGCGGGAAGACGAGCGCGAGCGCCCCGGCCGCGGCGATCGCGAGCGCGAGCGCGGCGCCGCGCGCCTCCGGCGTGTCGAGCGTGCGCGGGTCGAGATGGACCCGCGCGCGGGCCGCGGCGGTCGCGGTCACCGTACGACGGGCGGGCGGCGCCGCTTTCTCACCGCGCGCCGTCTGACGACCGCGCCGGGCCGACGTGCGATGCGCGGGCTCGCGACGAGAGGTCGGCTTCGCGCGCTGCGTTGCCTCTCGGCGCGCGGGTGTCGGCGTCGGCGTGCTGACAGGCGCGGTCGGCGTGGGCTGCGCGGGAGGCGCGCTCTGCACAGGCGGCGGCGCGGTCTGCGCCGGTGACGGCGTGGTGGGCGCGGCGCGCGGCGCGGGGTCGGGTGCGGGCGCCGACGACGAAGGCGGGGGCGCGTCGGGCTGCTGGGCGGCCGCCGGGCCGGGGGCTCCGGACATCGCGAAGACAACGAGGGCCGCCACTCCTCCTGGCACGGCGCGTCGACGTCGCCAGCTCCTCATCACGTTCGCCCTTGCGGGTCTCTCGGGACGAACCTAACAGTCGGTCATCGAGCGCGGCTAAACGATTGGCCAGCCAGATGACAACGACCGGCGAGGGCGCTTGAACGGTCCGGCCCGTTCAGCGCCCACGCCGCCGATGTCATTCCACGCTCACTGCGCCTGGTGCACCCACTGCAGGGTGCCGGCCAGGTTCAGCGACAGCGCGCCGGCGAGCGAGGTGTTGCTCTGGTCGACCGAGCCACCGCCGCCCGGGCTCTTCTTGTCCCGGACCGGCGTGTTCGAGTTCGACGGATACCACTGCTCGGAGGTGGCGTTGCCGTCCGCCTTCTGCCAGGTCTCGGCCCACTGGCCGACGGCCTGGACGCCGGCACCGGCGCCACCGTCATGGCTGCTGTTCTTGGGCTCACGGCAACCGCAGCCGCCGCCCTGGGACTGGTCGACGCCCTGGATGGTCTTCGCGGCGTTCACGGCCGCGGCGAGCGCTGCCGAGTTGTTCGACTGCGACACGTCGCCGTCGCTGCCGGGGCTGTCGATGCGGATGGGCGTGTTGCTGTTGCTCGCGCCCTTCTGCTTCGACGTGGCATTGGCGTCCGACCACTGGCCGGTGATCGCCTTCTGCCCGACGGCCTGAACCTTGTCACCGCCGCACCCGCAGCCGTCCTGGGACTGGCCGACGAGCTGTGCGGTCCCGGCGACGTTGCCCGCGAGGGACAGCGCACCGGAGTTGTTGGACTGGTTCACAGAGCCGCTGCCGCCGTCGTGCTTGGCCGGCTTGTCGCTGTCCGGCGATCCGATGCGGACCGAGGTGTTGTCGTTGCTCGGGTGAGACTGCTCGGAGGTCGCGTCCGACTTTGCGCCCTGGAGCGTCCCGGCGTCCTGGCCGACGGCCTGGACGGCGTCACCAGAACCACCGTGGCAGCCGCACTTGTCGCCGCCGCCCTGGTGCTGCTCGACGCCCTGCACGGTCCCGGCCGCGTTGCCGGCGAGCGCGCCGGCCACGGAGGTGTTCGACTGCGAGACGTCGCCGTCGCTACCCGGGCTACCGATCCGCACCGAGATGTTGCTGTTCGACGGGTGGTCCTGCGTGGAGTTCGCGGTGGCGTCGGCATGCTGGCCGGTGGCCGCCGTCTGTCCCACGCCCTGCTCGCCAGAGCCGGACTGGCTCTGAGCGGCGCCCTGGATGGTGGCCGCCTTGTTGATCGCCGCCGCGCCGGCGGCTGACGTGTTGCTCTGCGAGACCGAGCCCGCGGAACCGGGGCTGAAGATCCGCACGGAGATGTTGCTGTTGCTGGGGTTGGTCTGGGTCGAGTTCGCGGTCGAGCTGGCCGATTGCCCGGTCAGCGCGGTCTGGTCGACGCCTTGGACCGACTGCGCCTGGGCGACGCCGGATCCGAGGGCCAGTAGCACCGCGAGCGCGCCCATCAGCGCGATCAGGTGTCGTTTCACGACTGGATTCCTTCCATTGATATCGAGCGATACCACCGGGCGATATCCCGCCCGGTGCCTGGCGTTTGCGGTCCCTCGTCGGGACTAGCCGGGCCGCTCGAGCCGCATCGCACGCGGCGCTGGCTTGCGCAAGGGTGGGCCGGACCACCCGGGCCGCCAGATCTGGGGAATGGCCATCGCGAGGGCGCAGACGAGCACCGCGGTCCAGCCGGCGAGCAGCAGCGACATTGCTGCCGTCGACCCGGACGCGGCGCTGGCGGCGAGGCCGCCGGCGCCCGAGGGGAAGGTGCTGAGGTCGGTGTCGCTGCCGGCCGGCCGGGCGCGCGCCTGGACGGCGTGCCGCGCCGCGGCGCCGACGTGCGCGGCGACGGTGGCGGTCGAGCGCACCGCGAGCTCCGGCGCACCGGTCAGCAGGCTGCCGCCGGTGCCCTGTGTCGGCGGGTCGGAAGAGCCACCCGCAGCGGCGGCCGTGTCGGGCGCGCGCTCGTGGTGGCGTGGTCCCGCACGCGGCTTTGCCGCTTCCGCCTGGCCGACGCCGAGCGCATCGAGCGGCGGCGATAGGGCGGCGGCAACCGGATCGGACATCGGACCGAGTCCCGGGAAGTTGTCCGGACCTGGCATCGATACGCCGGCCGGCACGTCCTGGTCGCACGACCACTGCCAGTCCCAGTGCGGGCCGCTGGTCGCGGCCGCTGCGCCCGCGGGCGCGCTCGCGCCTCCGCCGAAGCACGCGGAGGTCCAGATCCAGGTCCAGTCGTCGGGTAGGCCGCCTGCTGCGGAGTCGGCCGCACCCGCATCACGCGCGTCCGCGACATGGTTGACGACGTTCGTGACGACATCGGCCCCGGCCCCGTTGACCTGGACGACCGGGCCGTCGTCGCCCGGGCTGTTGATCCGGATCGAGACGTTGACGTTGGTCGGCTGCGTCTGAGTAACTGACACATCCGGAGCGGTTTCACTGTGATACTGGGGCGCCTTCGGGTGATACTCCGGAGCGGGCTTCGGCGCCGGTGGCGGGGCCGCAGGCGGCGCTGCAGCGGGCGCAGCGGCCGGAACGGGCGGGAGCGCCTTCTCGACCGCCGCTGCAATCTCGTGATACTGGCCCGATATCGCGCTATCAGGCGCTGCAGCGTTGATCGCGGGCACGTCGGGCAGCGGCGGGAGCTCGACCGACGGCACCTGCGCGCCCGCGGCGGGCGCGAACAGCGCCAGGGCCGAAGCCGCTGCCGCCGTCGCGATGCTCGCGCGCGCGAAGTTCACATCTATTCCATGCCCAAAGCTGATGAAAATGACCCATTCTTTACACAGTTCCTGTTAGTTTTGGCCCTTGACGCCCGCCGCCCGCAGCCAGCTGATCGAAGGTCATCTGCCGCTCGTCCGCACGGTCGCCCGTCGCTTCGCCGGGCAGAACGAGCCGCTCGAGGACCTGATCCAGGTCGGCACGATCGGCCTGATCAAGGCGGTCGACCGCTACGACGCCGGCCGCGGAGTCGCGCTCGCCGCCTTCGCCACGCCGTCGATCGCCGGCGAGATCCGCCATCACCTGCGCGACCGGTCGGCGCCGGTGCGAGTCCCGCGGCGCCTCCAGGCCGCGGGCCTGCGCGTGACGTCGGTGACGCTCGAGCAGGCCGACCACGTCGCCGACCCGGACGCGGGCGCGTCTGACCGGCTCGCCCTCGACGCGGCACTGCGGTCGCTCCACACGCGCGAGCGGGAGCTCCTGCGCCTGCGCTTCGTCGAGGACCTCAGCCAGGCCCAGATCGCCGCGCGGACCGGGCTTTCGCAGACGCACGTGTCGCGGACGCTGCGCGGCGCCCTGCAACAACTCCGTGAAGTGCTTGTTGCCGGGACCAACGCTGTGACGTAGCGTTGTCGTATGGCTGCGACTCGCGTGAAGCCCCAGACCACGGAATCCGGCCACAGCGGACGTCTGCTGCTGCGCATGGACCCGGCGCTGCACGCCGCGCTCGCGCAGCAGGCCGAGCGCGAGGGTCAGAGCCTGAACGCCTACATCACCGGCGTGCTCGGGGACGAGATCCAGGGTGAGCGGGAGCCCGCGGACGCGGGTTCGCAGCTCGCCGGCCGCATGGTCCGCGCCGCCGTCATCGCCGATCTCGTGCTCGTCGCGGTCGCCGCCGCGATCGCGATCGCGCTGCTGGTCGTCGCCTGGCCCTAGCGTCGCGAGTCGTAAGTTCGGGCGCGGATAGCGGGATGCATCGTCGTGGCTGGCGTTCGCCGATGACCTGGCTCGTACCGGGCGTACTTGCGAGGTCGTCGGCGGGCGCCAGGCGCGGCGAGGCGCCCGGTAGCTGCCCGCGAACTTCCGACTCGGGACACTAGGTGACCTTGAGCTTCATCCGCATGCCGGAGTGGATCTGGCAGATGATCGTGTAGGTCCCCTTCTTGGTGACCTTCTTCGAGAAGGTGCCCTTCGACTTCAGCGGCGAGTGGAAGCGCGCCGGGCCGCTGGCGACCACGTTGTGCTCGTGGTGGCCGGCCCACCTCCACTTCACGGTCTTGCCGTGCTTGACCGTGACGGTCGGCACGCCGCTCGAGCGGGCGAAGTAGTTGTCGCCGATCTTGACGCTGCGCGGCTTGGCAAGAGCGGGCGCGGCGACGGTCAGCGAGAGCGTCAGGACAAGGGCGATCAAGACTGTGCGCATCATCAGAAAACCGGCGTCTCCGTATACGTGCCGAACACCCGCTGGAGGGCCTCGACGATTTCACCTTCTGTGGCGTGTACGCGCGCGCACGCCAGCAGGTTCGGCATCAAGTTGTGGCGCTCGTTCGCCGCCGCGGCGCGCAGGTCGCCGAGCGCGGACTCGACTGCGGCGCCCTCGCGCCGTGCGCGCACGGCCTGCACGCGCCCGATCTGCTTGCCCTCGAGCGCGGGATCGATACGCAGGATGTCGAGCTCTCCGTCGCCCCCCTCGCGGTAGTCGTTGACGCCGACGATGATCCGCTCTCCGCGGTCGATCTCGCGCTGGTGCTCGTACGCGGCGTCGGCGATCTCGCGCTGGGGGAAGCCGGCCTTGACGGCCTCGACCATGCCGCCGATCTCGTCGATCCGGTGGAAGTAGTCGTACGCGTGCTGCTCGAGCTGGTCGGTCAGCGCCTCGACGAAGTAGGCCCCGCCGAGCGGGTCGATCGTGTTGGCGACACCGGTCTCGTGCGCAATCACCTGCTGGGTGCGCAGCGCGATCCGGACGGCCTCCTCGCTCGGGAGCGCGAGCGCCTCGTCGTAGGAGTTGGTGTGCAGTGACTGGGTACCGCCGAGCACGCCGGCGAGCGCCTCGATCGCGGTCCGGACGATGTTGTTGAGCGGCTGCTGCGCGGTCAGGGAGACGCCGGCGGTCTGCGTGTGGAAGCGCATCAGCCAGCTGCGCGGGTTGCGCGCGCCGTACGTCTCACGGAGCTCGCGCGCCCAGATGCGGCGGGCGGCGCGGTACTTGGCGATCTCCTCGAAGAAGTCGATCTGCGCGTTGAAGAAGAAGCTCAGGCGGGGCGCGAAGTCGTCGACGTCGAGCCCGCGGTCGAGCGCCTGCTCGACGTAGGTGAGACCGTCCTTGAGCGTGAACGCGAGCTCCTGCGCGGCTGTCGAGCCGGCCTCGCGGATGTGGTAGCCGCTGATGCTGACCGGGTGCCAGCGCGGCATCTCGCGGCTCGACCACTCGACCAGGTCGCCGAGCAGGCGCATCGCCGGATCGACCGGGAAGCACCACTCCTTCTGGGCGATGTACTCCTTGAGGATGTCCGCCTGGATCGTGCCGCCGAGCTTGTGGGCCGGCACGTCCTGCTCCTCCGCCGCGACGACGTAGAAGGCCATCATGATCGCGGCCGGCGCGTTGATCGTCATCGACACCGTGACGGCGCCAAGGTCGATGCCGGCGAACAGCGTCTGCATGTCGTCGAGCGAGTCGATCGCCACGCCCTCGCGGCCGACCTCGCCGAGTGATCGCGGATGGTCGGAGTCGTGGCCCATCAGCGACGGCATGTCGAACGCGGTGGAGAGCCCCGTCTGCCCGTGGTCGAGCAGGTAGCGGAAGCGCTCGTTGGTCTCCTCCGCGGTGCCGAACCCGGCGAACTGGCGCATCGTCCACAGGCGGCCCCGGTACATGCTCGGGTAGACGCCGCGGGTGAACGGATACTCGCCCGGGAAGCCGATCCGCTCCTCGAACGGGCCGACGTCCTCGGGGCCGTAGAGCGGCTTGACCGGCTCAGCGGAGAGCGTCGCGAACGACTTCCGCCGCTCCGGCGTCGCCGAATAGAGGTCGCGGTACCAGCGCTCCGCCTCTGTCCACTGCCGCTCCTCGGTCGCCATGGCTCCTGAGTCTAGGGGGCGACTAACGCATCGCAGGTGAAGCAGTGCTCGAGCGCGACGCGCCGCAAGATCGCCTTCATCGGCGCTACCGCAGGCGCGGGCGAGAGCCAGGCGTGGGTCGCGAGGGAGACGTGACGGCGCGGCCCGTCGGGGCCGAGCGATCGCAGCACGAGCCCCTCGCGGACCGTGCCGAGCGCGAGGGTCGGGATCAGCGCGATGCCCACGCCGGCGGCGACCAGGCCCTGCTTGCCGAGCCACTCGGCGGAGTCGAACGGCACGCGCGGCTCGAAGCCGGCGGCGCGGGCCGCCGTGGTGAGCGCGTCGTTGCACAGGCGGCCTTCGATCCAGGTCTCCTCGCGGAGATCCTCCATCCGCAGCTCGGGCTCGTCGGCAAGCGGGTGGTCGTGCGGCATGGCGACGTGGAACGGGTCGTCCATCAAGTGCTCGAGCGTCACGTCGGCGGGCGGGTCGCCGCTGACGTCGGTGACGACCGCGAGGTCGATGTCGCCGGCGGCGAGCATCGGCAGCGTCTCGATCGAGCGGCCCTCGACGAGCCGCAGCTCGACGCCCGGGTGCGACTGCGCGAACGCGGCGATCGCGAGCGGCGTCAGCGTGGCGCCGGCGGTCGGGAACGAGCCGAGGCGCAGGCGGCCGGTGTCGAGCTCGGCGAGCGCCTCGAGCTGGGACTCGGCGGCGGCGAGCCGCCCGAGGATCACCTCCGCGTGCTCGACCAGCAGCTCGCCCGCGGGCGTGAGGCGGACGCCGCGCGCGGTGCGGTCGACCAGCCGTGTGCCCGCCTCGGCCTCGAGCGTGGCGATCTGACGCGAGACCGCGGGTTGCGTGAACGCCAGCGAGTCGGCGGCCGCGGAGAACGATCCGTGTGCGGCGACCTCGCGCAGGACGCGCAGGCGGCGGACGTCGATGGGCATGCGCAAAGCGTATACGAGCCCCGCCGAAAGATCATTTGCGGTTATAGCTCGCCGCGAGGACCATCTGCTGCGTGTACTCCCTCTCCCCCCACATCGTGGACGGCCGCCGGCGCGATCTGATCGCCGCCGGCGCCGCCCGCTCACCGCGGCCGCGCCGGCTCCCCTTCGGCGTGCTGCGCGGGATCCGCCTGCTGCGACGGACCCCGCGCCGCGCCGCGGCCTAACCGCTCAGCGCGCGCCCCAGCGGGCGAACGAGCGCGACATCCCGCCGAGGCCCTCGGAGATCCAGCCCGAGGCGACGAGGACGGCCAGGCCGAGCGGGACGAGCGCCATGCCCTCGTACCAGGTGTCGGGCTGCCAGATGCCGAGCTCCATCGGATCGATCGCCGCGAGGATCGGCGCGCCGATCAGGCCGAGCGCGGTGCTGAAGGTCGTCACGACGACGACGAACGTGAAGATGCCGATCGGGAAGCGCAGGAGCAGGTAGCCGATGCCGCGCCAGGTGGCGCCGTCCTGCCAGTAGGCCTTCAGGCGGCCCCAGATGCCCCCGCCGCCAGGAACGAGGCTGGAGGTGGGGATGCCGGCGCCGAGCATCGAGTTCGCCATCGCACGCTCGAACGCCAGCAGCGGGCGGACGGTGGCGAAGACGAGCGTCAGGATCGGGATGCCGAGCAGCGTGATCGCGAGGCCGAGGCCGCTGGCGAGCCCGGCGACGAGCCACGCGAAGCAGGCGGTGCCGAGCGCGAGGCCCAGCAGGTTGTGGGTCACCACCGTCCAGCCGCGGGCGGTGACGAGCGGCCGCAAGGCAACGTGCCAGGCCGGTTCAGTGGTGAGGGTCGTGTCCACGCCGAGATGATCGGGTCTCGGCGCCTGCGCTCCCACCGAGGCACCCTGCGTCCGTGACGGGGCTCAGCCCCAGCGGCGGCGGGAGCTACCCCCGCATCGCCTCGCCGAGCAGCGCGCGGGCGATCACGAGCCGCTGGATCTCGCTCGTGCCCTCGTAGATCTCCGTGACCTTCGCGTCGCGGTAGTAGCGCTCGGCGGGGAACTCCTTCGTGTAGCCGTAGCCGCCGAGCACCTGGATCGCCTCGCCGGTCTGGCGGCGCGCGACGGCGCTCGCGAACAGTTTCGCCTGCGCGCCCTCGATCGTGTGAGGCTTGCCGGCCTCCTTGAGCCGGGCGGCCCGCCACACCAGCGCCCGCGCCGCCTCGATCTCGGTCTGCATGTCGGCGAGCTTCTGCTGGATCGCGCCGAGCCGTGCGATCGGGCCGCCGAACGCGTGCCGCTCCTTGGCGTACGCAGTCGCCATGTCGAGCGCCGCCTGCGCGATCCCGACCGCCTGGGCGGCGATCCCGATCCGGCCGGTGTCGAGCGTCGACAGCGCGATCGGCATCCCCTGGCCCGGCTCGCCGAGCCGCTCGCCCGGCGTGTCCTCGAACGCCAGGTCGGCGGTCGAGGAGGAGTTCAGCCCCATCTTCTCCTCCTCGCGCGTGACGGCGAAGCCGTCCGCGCCGGCCCGCACGACGAACGCGCTGATGCGGTCGTCCTCGCGGGCGAAGACGATGACGGTTGAGGCGTAGGAGCCGTTGGTGATCCACTGCTTGGCACCGGTGATCAGGCCGTCGACCGCCCGGGTGCGCATCGCGGACGCGTCGGAGCCGGATCCCGCCTCGGTCAGCGCGAACGCCCCGATCTCCTCCCCCGCCGCCAGCGCGTGCACGTACGGCGAGCCGTGAACCAGCAGCGGCAGCGTACAGGCGCTCGTGTGCACCGCGACGGTCACGCCGACGCCGGCGTCCGCCCGCGACAGCTCCTCCAGGACGAGGATGTACGAAAGGAAGTCGGCGCCCGCCCCGCCCTCCTCCTCCGGCACGCACACGCCCATCAGCCCGAGCTCGCCGAGCTCGGCGTACAGCTCGCGCGGGAACGTGTGGTCGCGGTCCCAGGCGGCGGCGTGCGGCGCGATCTTCTCGTCCGCGAACCGCCGCGCGAGCGAGCGGATCTCCTCCTGCTCCGCGGTCAGCTCGCTCACGCCCGCGACCTCTGCAGCGCGACCGACCCGAGCCCGCCGAGCGCCACCGCCGCGACCGCCACCCGGAGCCGCTTGCCGAGCCGCTCGAAGCGCAGGATCTGCCATCCCTCCGCGCGCGCCACCCGTGCCAGCTCCGCGTCCGGGTTGACGGCGACCGGGTGCCCGACGAGGCGCAGCATGGGGAGGTCCGACTCCGAGTCCGAGTACGCGTACGAGGCCTCGAGGTCGATCCCCTCGCGCTCGGCCAGATCGCGGATCGCCTGCGCCTTGCCCTCGCGGTAGTTGAACGGCCCGCCGCCCCGGCCGGTGTAGTGCCCGTCGACCGCCTCGAACACCGTCCCCACCGCGCCGTCGAGCGTCAGCACCGTCGCCATCATCTGCGCCATCTCCTGCGAGGCGGCCGTGCAGATGAACACCGGCCGGCCCGCGTCCTGGTGCTCGTAGGCGATCGCGAGCATCCTCGGGTACAGGCGCGGAAGCACGCCGGCGAGCACTGCCGGCGCGAGCCGCTGCATGTCGCGAACGGACACGCCCTCGAGCAGCGCGAAGATCCGCGTCTTGATCGCGTCCATGCCCTCGTCGGTCGAGCCGCGCATCCGGAACCGCACGTTCTCCCACGTGTCCGCGGCCAGCCGCCGCCGGTTGATCAGCCCCGCCTTGAACGCCACCCGGCCGAACTGGTAGGCCGACGAGCCCGCCATCAGCGTGCGGTCGAGATCGAAGAAGGCGGCGCCGCTTTCCCCGGGAACGCGCCGAGCGCCTCCGCCCGGCGCGGGCTTGAGGATGTGGGGCGTTTCGGTCACACCTGAACTATTACGGCGTCGCCCTGGCCGCCGCCGGAGCAGATCGCCGCGCAGCCGTAGCCGCCGCCGCGGCGCCGCAGCTCGTGGACGAGCGTCGCGAGGATCCGCGCGCCCGACGCGCCGATCGGATGGCCGATCGCGACGGCGCCACCGTTGACGTTCACACGGTCCTCGTCGATGCCGAGCATGCGGACCGAGTTCAGCGTCACCGACGCGAACGCCTCGTTGATCTCCCACAGGTCGATGTCGCCGGGCTGCAGGCCCGCCTTGTCGAGCGCCTTCAGCGCGGCGTTGGCGGGCGTGCGGGCGAGCCAGGCGTACTCGTCGGCCACCGCGGCCTGGGCGATGATCGTGCCGAGGATCTCCTTGCCCTCGCGCTCGGCCCAGTCCTCGGACGCGAACACGAGCGCGCCGCCGCCGTCGTTCACGCCCGGCGAGTTGCCGGCCGTGTGCGAGCCGTCCTTGCCGCTCAGCCCCGGGAGCGAGGCGAGCTTCTCGAGCGTCGTGTCGCGCCGCGGCGCTTCGTCGACCTCGACGACCGTGTCGCCCTTCCGCGACGAGATCGTCACCGGCACGATCTCCTCGGGCAGGCGGCCCTCGTCGGTCGCGGCGATCGTGCGCTCATGCGAGCGCAGCGCCCACTTGTCGAGGTCCGCACGGGTCATCTCGAGCTGGTCGCCGACCTCGGTCGCCTCTTCGAACATCTGCTTTCCGGTGAACGGGTTGCGCAGGCCGTCCTGGACCATCGCGTCGAGCGCCTGGACGTCGCCCATGCGGAAGCCGAACCGCGCCTTGGGCAGCAGGTACGGCGCCTGCGACATCGACTCCATGCCGCCGCCGACCGCCACGTCGAGGTCGCCGGCACGCACGGCCTGGTCGATGAGGCCGGCTGCCCGGATGCCGGACGCGCAGACCTTGTTGATGGTCTCCGAAGAGACCTCCTTCGGGATCCCCGCCTTGATCTGCGCCTGGCGCGATGGGATCTGCCCCGCACCCGCCTGGAGCACCTGGCCCATGATCACGTGCTGCACCTGCTCCGGCGCGACGTCGGCGCGCTCGAGGGCGGCCTTGATGGCGATTCCGCCGAGTTCGGTGGGGTGCAGCGTGGAGAGTCCTCCGCCCAGCTTGCCGACTGGCGTGCGGGCGGAGCCGAGGATCACGGTACGTGGCATAGGGCGCATGCTAGTCAAGGCGCTCGCGCGAGCTTGCCAGTGCGAGTAAGCCGCATTTCATTACTCTGCTCGCTCCATGCGCGTGAGTTCCACCACTCAAGCGCCCCTGGAGACGCGGGCCGACACGATCGCGGTCGGGGTCTTCGAGGGCAAGGCGATCTCGCACGACGTCGACGGTGTCCTCCAAGGGCTCGTCGACTCCGGCGAGGCGCGCGCGGGCCTGCGCAAGCTCGCCGTCGCTCACGCCGGAGGGCGCCGCTACATCCTGGTCGGCCTCGGCAAGCGCGACGACTTCGATGCCGAGCGCGCCCGCGTCGCCGCCGCGGCCGTGGTCGGCCGGGCGAAGGAGCTCGGGACGCACGTGCTCTGCTGGGAGCTGCCGCATCACACCGAGGCGCCCGGCTTCGTCGAGGGCACGGTGCTGGCGGCCTACGAATACGACGCCCACAAGTCGAGCAACGAAGACAGCCCTCGGATCGAAGAGCTGATCGTCTCCGCGCACGACGACGTCTCCGCCGACGTCGAGCGCGCGGCGATCGCCGCGGAGGCGGCCAACGCCGCTCGCGACCTCCAGAACGCTCCCGCCAACGACCTGACGCCGACCAAGTTCGCCGAGCGCGCGCAGGCGCTCACCGGCGTGCGGGTCGATGTCTGGGGCCGCGACGAGATCGTCGCCGCCGGGATGGGCGCGTTCGCCGCGGTCGCCCGCGGCAGCGACGAGGAGCCGCGCCTGATCACGATCCGCTACGACCCGCCGGACGCGAGTGGCCCCGTGCTCGGCTACGTCGGCAAGGGCGTGACGTTCGACACCGGCGGCATCTCGATCAAGCCGGCGCTCAAGATGAGCGAGATGAAGTTCGACATGTCGGGCGCGGCCGCCGTCCTCGAGGCCACCGGCGCGATCGCCCGGCTCGGACTGCCGGTGCGGGTCGTGAGCGTGCTCGGCACGACCGAGAACATGCCCAGCGGGCACGCGGTCAAGCCGGGTGACATCGTCCGCGCCAAGACGGGCACGACGATCGAGATCCTCAACACCGACGCCGAGGGCCGGCTCGTGCTCGCCGACTGCCTGGCGCACGCGATCGACCAGGGTGCCGAGCGACTCGTCGACCTCGCGACGCTGACGGGCGCGATCGTCACCACGTTCGGCAATACGTACGCGGGCCTGTTCGGCTCCCACGACGACTGGTGCGCTCAGGTTGAAGCGGCCGGCCGGCGAACCGGCGAGCTGTCGTGGCGGCTCCCGCTGCACGCCGAGTACGACGAGCTGATCAAAAGCCGCTACGCCGACATCGCGAACGCGGTCGAGGTCCGCAAGGCCGGGTCGATCACCGCCGCCCAGTTCCTTCGCCGCTTCACCGGCGATGTGCCGTGGGCGCACCTGGACATCGCCGGCACCGCCAATGACAACGGCAAGCCGTACGCGCCCAAGGGCGGCGCGGGCTTCGGTGTTCGCACGCTGATCGAGCTCGCCCGCGCGAGCACCGCCTAGGGCGACTGATCGAATCTCGCGATCGAGGACGTCGTGGTGGCGGACGACACGGCCTGGCTGCGCATGGTCGCGACCGGCACGAACGACGGGTCGTTCGCCGACCAGTCGCCCGATCCGCGCCCAGGTGTTCGACGTGATCCGCGTCGCCGACGGCCGCATGGTCCGACCGGCTCAGCGTGCTGATGCCGCTGGGGCTCAGGTGATGATGAGGATGACGGCGACGATCACGCCGTAGACGATCACGATGCGCCGGAGCAGCTCTTCCGGCAAGCGCCGGCCGTAACGGGCGCCGACCTGGGCGCCGCCGGTCGACCCCACGGCGATCAGCGCCGCAGCGCCCCATGCGACGTGCGGGGCGAAGAACATGAAGAGGATCCCCGCGACGAGGTTGGCGATCCCCGCGAGCACGTTCTTGATCGCGTTGAGCACCTGCAGGTGCTCGGAGAAGCACAGGCGCAGGAGCGACATCAGGATGATCCCCTGCGCGGCGCCGAAGTAGCCGCCGTAGATGCCGACGAAGAACGAGGAGGCGACGCCGCCGACCATGTTGTTGCCGTCCTCGTGCTGCTTCGGCGACGGGCGGATGGCCATCAGCGCGACCGCGAGCAGGATCAGCGCCGGCACGACCGCGTCGAACACCGACGTCGGCAGCGTGAGCAGCAGCACGCCGCCGATCACCGCGCCGATCGTGGTGCCGATCCCCATGATCGATGTGCGGCGCCCCTGCCCGCGCAGCTCGGCGCGGTAGCCGATCGACCCGCTGACCCCGCCCGGCACGAGGCCGATGGTGTTGGAGACGTTGGCGGTCACCGGCGCGTACCCCACCGCTAGCAGCGTCGGGAACGTGATGAGCGAGCCGGAGCCGACGACCGTGTTCACCCCGCCGGCCACCGCCCCCGCACCCGTGATGGCCAGCGCCTCGAGCACGGTCATGGGAGGCGAAGTGAAGCACGCGCGTCAGAATCGTCGGCCATGGACTTCGACCTTGACGACGAGCACGACCTGATCCGCCGCACCGTTCGTGATTTCGCCGAGCAGGAGGTGGCACCCGTCGCCGAGGCGCTCGATCGCGAGAAGCGCTTCCCGTACGAGATCGTCGCCAAGCTCGGCGAGCTGGGGCTGATGGGCATCCCGTTCCCCGAGGAGTACGGCGGCGCGGGGGCGGACTCGCTCGCCTACGCGATCGCCGTCGAGGAGCTCACGCGCGTCGACTCGAGCGTCGCGATCACGCTGTGTGCCCACACGTCGCTCGGCACCCAGCCGATCTACTTGTTCGGCAGCGAAGAGCAGAAGCAGGACTGGATGCCGCAGCTGACCGCGGGGCGCAGGCTCGGGGCCTTCGGGTTGACCGAGCCGGAGGCGGGATCCGACGCCGGCAACGTGCGCACCCGCGCCAAGCTCGCGGACGGCGAGTGGGTCATCGACGGCGCCAAGCAGTTCATCACCAACGCCGGGACCGACATCTCCGGCGTCGTCGTGATCACGGCCCGCACCGGCGAGGACGAGATCTCCAACCTGCTCGTCCCGAACGGCACCCCCGGCTACGAGCAGGGCGAGCCGTACCGCAAGATGGGCTGGAACGCTTCCGACACCCGGCCGCTCACGTTCACCGACTGCCGCGTGCCGGAGGAGAACCTGGTCGGCCCGCGCGGCGCCGGCTTCAAGCAGTTCCTGCGCGTGCTCGACATCGGCCGGATCGGCGTCGCGGCGATGGGCGTCGGCCTGGCGCAGGGCGCGCTGGATCAGGCGCTCGCCTACGCGAAGGAGCGGCGCGCGTTCGGCAAGCCGATCTCCAAGTACCAGGCGATCCAGGCCAAGCTCGCCGACATGGCGACGGAGATCGAGGCGGCGCGGCTGCTCACCTACAAGGCCGCGCGGCTCAAGGACCACGGGCGCAACTTCACGCTGACGGCGGCGCAGGCGAAGCTGAAGACGGGGCGGCTGGCGGTGCGCTGCGCCGAGGAGGCGGTGCAGATCCACGGCGGCTACGGCTACATCGAGGAGTACCCGGTGTGCCGTTTCTACCGCGACGCCAAGATCCTCACGATCGGCGAGGGCACCGACGAGGTCCAGCAGATGGTGATCGCCCGCGCGCTCGGCGCGTGACGCACAGGCGATCTGACCCACGGGGCGGCGCGTGAGGCTCTTCGCGCTCTGGGCCGTCCTGTTCGCCGTCTACGTGGCGGGCCTGGGGGTCCATGCCCGGACCGGCGACGAGCTCGTGCATCTCGGGATCGCGCAGGCCCTGATCCATGAGCACAAGGTCGTCGACGCCCCGCAGGGCGCGGGCTTCGGCCTGCTGATCTCGCCGGCGCGGGAGCTCGACGGCGCCCGCGGCGTCGAGCTGTTCCTGGCGGCGTTCGCGGCATTGGGCTTCGTCCTGTCCGCGCTGCTGGCGCGGCGGATCGCGCCCGAGCCGTACGCGAGCGGCGGCGCGGCGCTGGCGGGGCTGAGCGCGCCCGCGATCGCCCACGCCGGCGCGATCTACCCGGAGCTCATGGCGGGGACGCTGCTCGTCGGCGCGGCGGTGTGCGCGATGGCGGTGCGCGACGCGCCGCGGGTGGCGCCGGCGCTCGGCGGCGGCGCGATGCTCGCCGTGCTGCCGTGGCTCGGACCGCTGTTCCTCCTCCCCGCGATCCCGATCGCGGCGGGGCTCTATCGCTGGTGCCGACAGGGCAGGCGGCCGCTGCTCGGACTGATCGCGATCGAGCTCGCCGCGGCTTCGCTGGTCGTCTACGCAACGCTGAACGAGCGCCTGTACGGCGGGCCGACGCCGTGGTCGGCCAACCCACCCGGCGTAACGGAGACTGGCGCGCAGTCGGCGGCCGACTACATCGGGCGCGTGCCGCGGCTCGTGACGCTGTGGGTCGACCCGCATGTCGGGCTCCTCCGCTGGGCACCGATCTTCGCGCTCGTGTTCGTCTCCGGGTGGCTGCTGTGGCGATCACGGCACCGCCAGCTCGCGCGCGTGATCTCCGAGCGCGCGTCGGCCGAGGCGGCCGCGTCGCTGGCACTGGCCGTGGTCGGCGTGCAGCTGCTCGCGGCGGCGTTCCTCGTGCCGGCCATCACCGGCAACTGGTTCGCCGGACGCTATCTCGCGCCCGTGCTGCCGACCGCCGGCGCGATCGTCGCCTGGGGGCTGCGCAACGCGCCGCGACCGGTCACCGCCGCGCTGGCTGCCCTCACGCTGCTCGCCAGCGCGTGGGTCCTGGTGGACTGATCGTCGTCGAGCAGCGCACTGAACGGGTCAAGGAGCGCCTCCGCGGCATCGCGCGGGACGCCGCGCCGCCGCAGGACCTCCCGATCGATGACCTCGTCCTCCAGCCGAATGCCGGACCAGAAACCGCCCTCGACAACACCGATCAGCGGATTCGCGCCGGTGTCCACGGCTCCCCGGGCCCAATCGGCGCGCCGCCAGGCGCGCAGCTCAGAGCAGAGGTTGATCCGCGCCACGCCGGAGACCCAGGTGTCCTCCTCGGCCGATCGCGTCAACAGATCGCTCAGCACCGGATCGGTGACTCCCGCCGCGGCGAGATCGGCGTGGTACTGGCTTGCAGCGCAACGCGCGCTCGGTGGCCCGCCGGAGCCGACGCGAGACGTCTCGCCGCGGCGAACAGGGTGTCCGTGGCGCCGGCGGCCGCGGCCGCCTCGGCACGCAGCCGTGCAATCCCCGGGGCGTCGGTGACGATCGCGAACGGCGGCGCCAGACGCTCGCGCGTCTCGAGCCGCGACCGGTACAGGCCGGCCGTCGCGTGCTCGAACACGGTGTCGAGCGACCGGGCGAGCCGCGGGTCGACCTCCACCGACAGGAGCGCTCGCTGCGCCCCACGCAGCCCCACACCACGCCGCTCGAGGCCCCGCTCGGAACGGCGAACGTCTTCGTCGGTTCCGGTGTCCCACGCACTCGTCTTGCCCGCCCGCAGCCTCTGCAGCCCGCGGCACAGGTTCGGCGGCCCGGCGTCGATGAGCTCGCGCGCGTTCCGGTAGTCGTTCAGGACCTCGCGGATGCCCGCGCGGATCGCCGGAGCCTTCACGGGCAGCGCGCGCAGGGTCTCGGTCAGCCGCTCGAGGTCCGGCGCGAGCGCCTGGAGCGCGACCGCGTGCAGCATCTGCCGGCGCACGGTCGTGAACTGCGAGCGCGCGGGCAACCGCAGGTGCGGCTCGGCGCAACGGCCCTGATCGGCGTACCACGCGTCGACGGCGGCGCGGGCCTGCGAGCGGTGGGCGTCGATCGCCGTGAACCCGTCCGCGAGCGTGCGAGCCAGGAGCACGGCGTCCGCCTTCTGGGTCTGCGCGAAGGCCGGGGCGGCGGTCGTCACGAGCACGCAACAGGCGAGCGCGACAGCCCAGAGATGACGAGCGAGCACGGAGATCCTTTCCGAATGGTGGCCGTTCCTGGCCGATCAGGGTCGCTGAGTGTAGACGCGACAGGCAAGGCCGCCCAGGCGCCGGTGCGTGGGGTCTGCTGAACTGACCGTATGTGCCGCTGGCTCGGATACTTCGGCAACCCGGTCCGGCTCGAAGAGCTCGTCTACAACTCGCAGCACTCGCTCGTCGAGCAGAGCCGGAACGCCCGCCTCACCTCTCACCTGATGAACGCCGACGGCTTCGGCGTCGGCTGGTACGGCACGGGCGACGGACCCGGCCGGTACCGCAGCGTCGCGCCCGCGTGGAACGACGCCAACCTGCAGGAGCTATGCGGCCACATCGAGTCGCCGCTGTTCCTCGCCCACGTGCGCGCGACGACCGGCACGCCGGTGCAGGAGACGAACTGCCATCCGTTCCGCCACGGGCGCTGGCTGTTCGTGCACAACGGCTTCATCGCCGACTACGACCGGCTCCACCGCGAGCTGCTGCTGGCGGTCGATCCCGAGCTGTTCCCCAACATCCGCGGCACCACCGACTCGGAGCTGATGTTCCACCTCGCGCTCACGTTCGGGCTCGACTCCGATCCGCTCGGCGCGCTCGAGCGGATGGCCGGCTTCGTCGAGGAGACCGGTCGCCGTCACGACGTCGAGCGCCCGCTCCAGATGACCGTCGGCCTCAGCGACGGCGAGCGCCTGTACGCGGCGCGCTACGCGAGCGACCAGGAGGCCAACTCGCTGTACGTGACCAACGACGTGGAGGACGTCCGCGAGCTGTATCCCGAGGAGACGCGCTTCCAGCACCTCGGCGACGAGGCGCGGGCAGTGGTCTCCGAGCCGCTCGGCGAGCTGCCCGGCCTCTGGCGCGAGGTGCCGCCGGGGTCGGCGCTGATCGTGCAGCCGGGAGCGGACGAGGAGGTGCCGTTCCGCCCGCAGCCCTACGCGACACCGGCGTCGATCAGCAGCCGCCAGACCTCGCCCTGATCGACGACGTCGACGCCGAGCTTGGAGGCCTTCGCGGTCTTGCTCGCGCCGACGTCGGCGCCGGTGATGAGCATGTCGGTGCTGCCGGAGACCGACGACGCGGTGGTCGCGCCGGCCCGCTCGCACAGGCGCTGGAACGTGGGCCGCGGGATCTTCTCGCCGCTGCGCGGGTCGGAGATCGTGCCGGTGATGACGACGGTCTTGCCGGCGAGCGGCGCGTCGGCCACTACGGCCGGGGGGAGGTCCTCGTCGAGCACGTCGAGGTTGACGCCGAGCTCGCGCAGCCGGACGATCTCATCGCCTGCGCGGCCGAGGTGCTCGGTGATGCTGGCCGCGACGCGCGGCCCGATGTCCTCGACCTGCTGCAGCGCCTCCTCCCCGGCTTCGGCGATCGCCTCGAGCGACGAGTAGCCGGCGCGGCACAGCTTTGCCGCAGTGCCTTCTGAGGCCATTGGGATCGCAAGACCGATCAGCGCGCGGCGCAGCCCGACGCCGCGGCTGCGGTCGATCGACTCGATCATCCGGTCAGCGGAGATGTCGGCGATGCGCTCGAACTCGAGCAGTCGCTCGCGGGTCAGCGCGTAGAAGTCGGACGGCTTCTCGAGCAGACCGCTCTCGTTCAGCCGCTCGATCCACACCGGGCCGATCGCGTCAATGTCGGCGGCCGCGCGCGACGCCCAGTGGATCAGCCGCCTGACGGTCTGCGCCGGGCACGCGACGTTGGTGCAGTAGAGCTCGCGGCTGTTGCCCTGCTCGGTCAGCGGCCGGCCGCACGACGGGCACTCGGACGGCGGCTCGATCTCGCGCTCGGCGCCGGTGCGCTTCGAGGCGTCGAGCACGCCGGCCACGAACGGGATCACGTCGCCGGCGCGGCGGACCAGCACGGTGTCGCCGATCCTCACGTCGCGGGCGCGGATCACCTCCTGGTTCGCGAGCGTGGCGCGCGTGACGGTCGTGCCGCCGACGAACACCGGCTCGAGCACCGCGACCGGCGCGACCTTGCCGATCTTGCCGACGTCCCAGATGACGTCGTTGAGCAGCGTGGTCTTCTCCTCGGCGGCGAACTTGAACGCGAGCGCTCCGCGCGGGCTGTTGGAGCGCGTGCCGGCCGCCGCGTAGGCGTTGCGGTCGGCGAGCCGGAGCACGGCGCCGTCCAGGTCGTAGTCGAGGTCGTTGCGCTGTGCCTCGATCTCCTCGATCACGCCCTGCGCGGCCTCCGCTTCGTCGGTGTGGCGCATGTCGGCGGCGTCGAAGCCGAGCGTGCGCAGCGCCTCCTCAAGGTCGGAGTCGGCGCCGTCGGTGGTGTAGAGGTCGAACGCGAAGAAGCGGAGCCGGCGCTCGGCCACCACCGCCGGGTCCTTCGCGCGGACCGTGCCGGCCGCGGCGTTGCGCGGATTGATCAGCGGCTTGTCCGGGTGCGCCCGGTTGTAGGCCGCGAAAGTCGAGCGCAGCATCACCGCCTCGCCGCGGATCTCGACGGTGCCGCCGGCGTCGATCCGGTCCGGCACGCCGTCGGCGAGCGCGCGGACGAGCACGGTCACGTCGTCGCCGGTCGTTCCATCGCCACGGGTCACCGCCCGCGCGAGCCGGCCGCGCTCGTAGACGAGCGCGAGCGACAGCCCGTCGAGCTTCGGCATCACGACGACCGGCTGCCCGGGGAAGCGGTCGAAGAACGCGCTGACCTGCTCGGGCTTGGTCGCCTTCTCGAGCGAGAGCATCGGCCGGCTGTGGCGCACCGGCGCGTGGAGGACGGCGGTGGCGCCGACCTCCTCGAGCGGGTTGGGATCCGGCGTGAGGTCGGGGTGCTCGTCGACCAGCGCGCGCAGCTCGTCCTCGAGCTCGTCGTACTCGGCGTCGGCCACCAGCGGCTCGCCGCGGTAGTAGGCGTCGCGCAGCTCGGTGAGGCGGGCTGCAAGGCTGTCGATCCGCTCGCGGGGTTCGCTCACCCCCGGCAGGCTACGAGACGGGACCGATGACTTTTCGGCGGGAGTGACGTTTGACGGACATGACCGATCTCAGCACTGCGATGGGCCGCCACCGGCGCGAGCTCCACGTGCACTGCTACCGGATGCTCGGCTCGTTCGAGGAGGCCGAGGATCTCGTGCAGGAGACCTACCTGCGGGCGTGGCGGGCCCGAGAGAGCTTCGGTGGCGGCGACGGGCTGCGCGCGTGGCTGTACAAGATCGCCACCAACGCCTGCCTCGACGCACTGCGGGCGCGGAGCCGCCGGCCCCTGCACTCGTACGCAGACCTGCCGTACCTGCAGCCGTATCCGGACCGCTTGCTCGACGAGATCGCGCCGACCGACGAGGAGCCCGACGCCGTCGTCGTCGCGCGCGAGACGATCGCGCTCGCCTACGTCGCCATGATCCAGCTGCTGCCGCCGCGCCAGCGCGCGGTGCTGATCCTGCGCGACGTACTCGAGTGGTCGGCGCAGGAGACGGCGACGATCCTCGACATCAGCGTGGCCGCCGCCAACAGCGCGCTGCAGCGCGCGCGGGCGACGATCGCCGACCAATCGCTCCCCGGGAGCGCCGGCGACCTCAGCGCCGACGAACGCGCACTGCTCGAGCGGTACATGGACGCGCACATGCGCGCCGACGTCGACGCCGCGGTCGCGATCACGCGCGACGACATCCGCGTCACGATGCCGCCGCATCCGTTCCTGTACGACGGGATCGAAGCGGTCACGCCGCTGATCCGCGACGGGCTGGTGGAGCCGGGCGAGTGGCGCCTGGTGGCGACGAGCTGTAACCGCATGCCGGCGGCTGCCTGCTACCTCCGCGCCCACGGCAAGACCGGGTTCGTCGCGTTCAAGCTCGACGTCCTGCGGATCGTCGACGGCAAGGTCGCCGAGGTGACGACGTTCAACTCGACGCTGTTCCCCGAGTTCGGGCTGGCGCCGACGCTGTGAGCTAGGTGATCGATGACGTGGCCCGCGTGCGTGGGCCACGTCATCGGTCACCTCTACCAGCGGCCCGCTTCGCGTGCCTCCTCGAAGGCGGCCGCCACCGCCTCGCGCCGCGACTCGTCGGCCAGCAGCGCCCGGATCCGCAACATGCTGAGCGCGCCGAGGATGGCCGGCAGGCCGAGCTGGAAGACGCGGTAGGCGAGCACCGCGGCGGTGGCGACGTCGACCGGTGCGCCGTACACGACCATCATCCCGATCAGGCCGCCCTCGGTGCCCCCCACACCGCCCGGGGTCGGCAACAGCGCTCCGGCGTGCCCGATCGTGTACGCGAGCACGAACTCGGCGACCGGCGGCGCGCCGCCGCCGAACGCCTGGAACGCCGCGCCCAGCGCCGCGACGTCGAACGCGTAGTAGGTCACTGCGCCGGCGATCAGCAGGCGGTCGCCGCGGCGGAGCACGAACAGCGTCGTGCGCAGGCCGTCGTGCACGAACATCCATGCGCGCCAGATCGTGTGCGTGAACTTGGCGCCCTCGGGCTCGCGCGGCGCATTCGCCCGCGCGGCCACCACCGACAGCACCATGATGATGACCGCGACCACCGCCGGAACCAGCGAGCCGACGAGCGGCGCGTCGCCGGGCAGCAGCCCGACCGCCACCGTGACGCCCGCGACCGCCAGCGCGACGAAGCTGACCGCGCTGGTCGCGAGGAACAGCACCGCGTGTCGCTGGGCCGCGAGATCGCCCGGGACTCCCGCGCGCTTCATCACGAGCGCACCGAGCGCAGGCCCGCCGGCCCCGCCCGCCGGCAGCAGCACGTTGGCTCCCTGCTCGGCGAAACCGAGGACCAGCGCGCGCCGCCACGGCACGAGCCGGTCGAACGCCGCCCATAGCGCGCGCACGAACCCGAACATCGACGTCAGCGAGCAGGCGAACACGACTGCGATCCACCACGGCTCGGCGCTGTTGAAGCGCTCGCGCACGTCTTCGACCCCCGGCAGCTTCATCAGCAGCACGATGCAGGCGCCGATGACGACGACGAAGAACGCGACGCGTTTGACGACGCCGCGTACGTCCAGCTCGGTGGGATCCGATACCGCGATCCCGGGATCGTAGGCGGCTAGCGGTGGTTCCTGAGCGGCCGCAGAAACCGGCCGCGCGACGTCACAGCAGCGGGCGCACGTCCGTCGGGCCGAGCAGCCGCGCCCCGGATACGTAGACGAGGGCGTGGTAGACGATCGAGAGGGCCGCCATGGCGCCGGCGAGCACGGGCTGCCCGGCGGCGTAGAGGGCGACCGCGGCCAGCCCGGAGAGAATGAGCTCCTGCGTGAGGCGCAACGGCTCGGCGAGCCGCCCGGTCTGCCGAAAATCAACGACGCCCCAGAAGGTGAAGCCCACGAGAGGAGCGCCCAAGCCGAGCAGCATCTTCCCGCCCAGGCTGTCGCCGGCGTGAATGCCCCAGTAGGCCAACCCCAGCACGACGCCCGTCTCCATCAGCGCGCGTAGCGTCAGGTTCAGCCGCTCGAACGGGGACATGGAGCGCGCGTGCGAGCTGCGCGGGGGATCAGGTGACGTCTGCACCGCGGGCCTCCCGCGGCCGCACGACGAGCTCGACGTCGGCCAATTCGAAGCGTGGCGCGGACCGTACCGCGTAGGCCGCGGCAATCGACATTCCGAGCTCGGACTCCCTGAAGCGCTTCAGCGCGTCCTCGGACTCCCAGACGTACACGGCTCCGAACTCACCGCTGTCGCGGTACCGGAGGTAGAGCTTCTCGACCAGCCCCGGAACGCGACGATAGTGAGGGGCGCGCTCTTCGAAGCGCGCCTGCACCTGCTCGTCGGAGAGCCCGGTTGTCGGGGTCGAAGCGGCGCTTGACCTCGGCCAGCCGTGCACCGTTGACGCCGTATGGGCGCGCAGCGCGTCGCGCGGTTCGTCGTCGGAGTAGTAGTTCAGCCAGCGGCCGTCGGCAGGGAAGGGCTCGCTCGCGACAAACGTCTCCCGCGTCCAGGCGATGTTCGCGTCCGTGTCGGCCGTGTCGACCCAGACGGTCGGGATGTGACAACGGCGCAGCTCCTCGTAGCGGTGGTCGTCTGGTCCCATCAGTTCTCCGCCGAACTGCTCAGCCAGCAGTTGATGGCGCTCGGGCGCGAGCGACGAGGTCGTCATCTTCGTTCTCCTCTCGGTTGGGGAGCGGACGAGGAGGCAGCGACGCCATTCGATTTTCCACCGCAGCAGCCAACGCGGCAAATTGCCTTGTACGCCGACAGACGACCGCCGCACGGCCCGGCCGTCAGAGCTGTGACGATCGGCGGGACGTCGCCGGCGGCACGTGGCATCGCCTCGGAATGCACGCCGATGCGGTGGTGCTCCGCGACGTGGCCAAGAGCTTCCGCGTGCCGGGCGGCGTCGTCCACGCCGTGCGCGGCATCGCGTTGTCTTTGGCGCGAGGCGAGACCGTCGCGCTGCTCGGCCCGAACGGCGCCGGCAAGTCCACGTCGATCGACATGCTGCTCGGCCTCACGCGCCCAGATCAGGGAACGGTGTCGACGCTCGGCCGGCCGCCGCGCGAGGCTGTCGAGGCCGGCGACGTCGGCGTGATGCTGCAGGTCGGCGAGCTGATCCGCGACGTATCCGTGCGGGAGCTGGTCACGATGGTCAGCTCGCTGTACCCGGATCCGCTGGGCGTGGACGAGACGCTGGATCTCGTCGGCATCCGCGACATCGACGCGCGCCGCACGCAGAAGCTGTCGGGCGGCCAGACGCAGCGCGTGCGCTTCGCGCTCGCGCTCGCCGCGGATCCCGAGCTGCTCGTGCTCGACGAACCGACCGTAGGCATGGACGTCGACAGCCGGCGCCGCTTCTGGGAGACGATGCGCGCATTCGCAGCCCGCGGGAAGACGGTGATCTTCGCCACGCACTATCTCGACGAGGCTGACGCGTACGCCGATCGCGCCGTGTTGATGGCGGCCGGCAAGATCGTCGCCGACGGCCCGACCGGCGAGATCCGCGCCAGGGTCGGCCGGCGCACGATCCGCGCCACGGTCGGCGCCGAGACGGGCAGCGTGCTTGCCGCATTGCCCGGCGTCGTCAATGTCGATCGCCGTGGCGAGACGGCGATCCTCAGCTGCACCGACTCAGACGCGGCGATCCGCGCGCTGCTCGCGGCCTACCCGTACGCACGCAACCTCGAGATCACCAGCGTGGGGCTCGAGGAGGCGTTCCTGGAGCTCACCCGCAACACGAACGGAGCGACCGGAGGATGACCGGCGTCGCGTACACGCGCTTCGAACTGGTGCGCACGATCCGCAACACCCGCCTGCTCGTCTTCTCCCTCGGCTTCCCGCTCGTGCTCTACTTCGTGATCGCGGCGCCGAACCGCGGGGTCGGCGACTTCGGCGAGAGCGGCGTCTCGCTGCCGCTGTACTACATGGTCGGGCTCGTCGCCTTCGGGTCGATGATGGCCCTCATCTCGACCGGCGCCCGCATCGCGACCGAGCGAACCAACGGCTGGACGCGGCAGCTACGCGTCACGCCGCTGCCGCCGCACTCATACCTGCGAGCGAAGGTACTGACCGGCTACGCGATGGCGCTGCTCACGATCGCGAGCCTGTACACGTCGGGCGTGGTGCTCGGTGTCCGCCTGCCCGCCGAGCGCTGGCTGGCAATGACCGGCCTGATCCTCGTCGGGCTGCTGCCGTTCGCGGCGCTCGGGGTGCTCGTCGGCCATCTCCTGACCGCTGACACGATCGGCCCCGTCACCGGCGGGCTCGTATCGCTCCTCGCGCTCGTCAGCGGGACGTGGTTCCCGCTCAGCGGCGGCGTCGTGCGCGACATCGCACAGTTCCTGCCTTCGTACTGGTTGGTCCAGGCGAGCCACGTCTCGCTCGGCGGCGCCGCCTGGACGACGACCGGCTGGATCGTCGTCGCCGCGTGGACGCTGGTGCTGACGATCTTCGCGCGAGCGGCCTATCGGCGCGACACTCAGCGCGTCTGACGCCGTCGCGTCCCCCCGAGCGGCGGCAGCGTCCCGGCCCGGGAGCCATACTGGTCAGTGCTGTGACGCACGGCGCCCATGGGCTCGAACGCGCCCGCACTTCGTACGCGGACCGTGCGTGGATGGACGCGTACCGAGCGCTGTCGGCCGCGGAGCACGAGGTGCCGCTCGGACCGGATGATCTCGAGCGGCTGGCGACCACTGCCTACATGGTGGGCAAGGAGACGGAGTACCTGACCGTGCTCCAGCGCGCACACCGGGCGTATGCCGCCGCCGGGATGGAGCGCGCCGCCTTCCGCTGCGCCTACTGGGTTGGTCTCAATCTGGCCCGCCGCGGCGAGATGGGTCCCGCAACCGGCTGGCTGACGCGCGCGCGGCGGCTCGCGGATCGCCGCGACGAGGACTGCGTGGAAGCCGGCTACATGCTGCTGCCCCTCGCCTTTGAGCAGCAGGCGAGCGGCGATTGGGACGCCGCAGCCCGAACGGCCGCAGCCGCGCGGTCGTGTGGCGAGCGCTTCCAGGACGCGGATCTGTGGGCGCTGGCGGGCCATGAGCAGGGACACATCCGCGTCCGCCAGGGCAGGATCGCAGACGGCCTACCACTGCTCGACGAGGCGATGGTCGCAGCCAGCGGCGGGGAGCTGTCGCCGATCGTCACCGGGATCGTCTACTGCGGCGTGATCCTCGCCTGCCGGGAGGCGCACGACGTGCGTCGCGCCCAAGAGTGGACGGCAACGCTCGCCGAGTGGTGCGAGGCGCAGGCCGAGATGGTGGCGTTCACGGGCCGCTGCCGGATCCATCGAGCCGAGGTCCTGCAGCTCCGCGGCGAATGGACCGAGGCGCTCGAGGAAGCGCGGCGGGCAGCAACGCGCAGCCTCCACGCCGAGAGCGAGGCCGCGGCCGGCGAGGCCTGCTACCGGCAGGGAGAGGTCCACCGCCTGCGCGGCGACCTCGAGCGCGCCGAGGACGGATACCGCAAGGCGAGCGCGCTCGGTCGCGAGCCGCAGCCAGGGCTCGCGCTGTTACGCCTCGCGCAGGGGCGGGCCGACGACGCGGCCGCCGCCATCGCGCGGCTGGCCGCGGAGGCGGACACCCCGAGCCGGCGCGCCGACGTCCTGCCGGCCCACGTGGAGATCATGCTCGCGCGCGGCGACGCCGGCGCCGCGCGCGACGCGAGCAGCGAGCTCGACCGCCTGGCGCGTGACTTCGGGACAAGTGCGCTGCACGCGACCGCCGCGTTCGCGCGCGGCGCGGTTCTGCTCGCTCACGACGAATGCCCTGCCGCATTGCGCGAGCTGCGCGTGGCGGTGGACACGTGGCAGAAGCTGGGTGCCCCGTACGAGGCCGCCCGCGCGCGAGAGCTGATCGGCCTCGCCTGCCGCGCCCTCCGCGATCACGACGCGGCCACACTTGAGCTGACGGCGGCGCGGTCGACATTCGCGAGCGTCGGCGCGGCGATCGATCGCGAGCGCGTCGAGGCGCACCTCGCGCCCGCTGGGGCGCGCGATCACCATGGGCTCAGCGCACGCGAGATCGAAGTGCTCGGGCTCGTGGCCGCCGGCGAGAGCAACCGCGACATCGCCGCTGCGCTGGTCATCAGCGAGCACACAGTCGCGCGCCACCTCCAGAACATCTTCGCCAAGCTCGGCGTCGGCTCGCGCACCGCAGCCGGTGCCTTTGCGTTCACGCATGGCCTCGCAGCCGTGTCGCATGGTGAGAACCAACCACGCGAACGCACTACCGATTGGTGAATCCGGCCGATGCGCCCGCGCTCGTGCCGCCGTAGCGTCGCCGGCGATGGATCACACGACACGTTCACCCGAGGTGAGCGACATGGCTACGCACCAGACGGCCGTCGACGCCCCTCACGCCGTGGCGCACATCGACGCCCGCAAGCGACTGCTCGCCGGTCTCGACGTCAAGGAGCGCCGGCTCACGGCGGCCGATATCCCGACCGCTGTGCTGGAGGGCGGCGCCGGCCATCCGGTCGTGCTCCTGCACGGGCCCGGCGAGTTCGCGGCCAAGTGGTGGCGCGTCATCCCGCAGCTCGTGGAGCGCCATCACGTCGTGGCGCCCGACCTTCCCGGGCACGGCGCCTCGCACGCGCCAAAGACCCGGCTCGACGAGGGGCGCATGCTCGCGTGGCTCGCCGAGCTGATCGACCACACGTGCCCGTCGCGGCCGACGCTCGTCGGGCACGTCCTCGGCGGGGCCATCGCCGCGCGCTTCGCCGCCGAGCACGGAGACCGGCTCGAACGGTTGGTGCTCGTGGACACGCTCGGGCTGGCGCGCTTCCGGCCCCGGGTCCGCTTTGCGGCGACGCTGATCGGCATGCAGGTGCGGCCGACCGAGCGTTCGTACAGCCGGTTCATGAATCACTGCTCCGCCGACCTGCCGCGCCTGCGCGAGGACATGGGCGACCGCTGGGCGCCGTATGTGGCCTACAGCCTCGACCTGGCCCGCTCGCCGAGCGCGAAGACGATGCGACAGCTGATGCGCGACATCGGGCTCCCACCGATCCCGGCGGACCGGCTCGCACGCATCGGGATCCCCACGACGCTGATCTGGGGCCGGCAGGACAACGCGATCAACGTGCGCATCGCGCAGGCCGCAAGCGCCCGGTACGGGTGGCCGCTCCACGTCATCGACGACTGCGCCGACGACCCCGCCCGCGACCATCCGGAGGCGTTCCTGCGCGCCCTCCGCACGACGGTGGCCACCGAATGAGGCACGCCATGACACGCCACACGACGCCGACGACAGGCTCGCTGCGAGACTACGGCGGACCTCCGCCCGGGCGCGATCGTTCGCCGAGGGCGGGGCACACAGTCGTCAGCCGTCAGGCGTCAGGCGTCGCCGGACAGCGTCACCCCGACACGGTGTCGAAGTCGGCCGTGACGTCGACACCGCGCCGGAGGGTGTCGAGCACCACGCACGAGCGCTCGGCGGCGGCGAGCAGCAGGGCGACGGTGCGAGCGGGAGTGCCAGGAGCGACGGCGAGCCGCGTCCGGCAGCGCATCGACTGAAAGCCCACGCGGACCGTCGGGTCGACGGCCAGCGTCCCACGCAGATCGACATCGCCATCGACGTCGACGGCGAGCGTCGTCACGTGGACACCGAGCAGGTTCGCGACCATGCGGACGGTCGAGTCCTGGCACGCCGCGAGCGTCGCGCACAGCAACTCGCCCGGGTTGGGGGCATCGTGGAGGCCGCCGACGCCGCGGTGCGTGCCGACCGCGATCTCCACTTGGGCGCTCGGGTACTCCTCGCCCGGTACGGCCGCCGTGTGGACCGGGTCACCGGGACTGCGCTCGACGGTCCGGGCGCGGTCCACGATGCGCGCCGCCGCGGCATCGTGGCGGTACGCGCGCCGCAGTGGGGCCTGGCGGGCGCCGATCTCAGAGCGTCCGTGGCCGGGCAAAGCTGCCGCGGTCACGACACTCCCCCCGCCAGCGCCCGGACGTCCTCCGTCGTGAGGCAGCGGCCCCCGATCGCCCAGTCGCCGGACTTGGTCTCGTCGATGACGACGGTGGTGACTTCGCGCATGTTCTCGCCCTCGATGCTCACCATCGTGTCCGTGAGCCGCTCAGCGATCTGGCGTTTCTGCTCGGGCGTGAACACGCCCTCGATGAGCTTGACGTTGATGTACGGCACGTGACGCTCCTCTCGGTCGCTGCGTAGATGTCACCAGCATGCCGCGGGGCGCGCCCGCGGTCATCGCCCCGAACAGCCATTTCGCCGGATGGCCGCGCCGGGCCAGCCGCGCGCGCCGCTAACCTTGGTAGCGGTGGATCAGCAGATCGGCTTCTTCGATTTCGAGGAGCGCAAGATCGCCTACGCCACCCTCGGGCACGGCCCGGTGATCGCGTTCCCAGCGTGGTGGATCAGCCACGTTGAGCTCGAGTTGCGCGAGCCGGCGTTTCGGGAGTTCTTCGAGACGCTGGCGGCCGAGCACACGGTGCTCCGCTACGACCGCATCGGCGTCGGACTGTCCGACCGGCGGCGGCGGACCACTGACATGTCGCTCGCATCGGAGCTCGCCGTCTTCGAGGCGCTCCTGGCGCATCTGGGCATCCAGCGGTCCTCGCTCGTCGGCATGTCGTGCGGCGGCTGCATCGCGACCGCGTTCGCGGCGCATCATCCGGAGCGCGTTGACCGGCTCGTGATCTACGGCGGCTACGCGCACGGCGAAAAGCTTGCCCCGCCGCAGGTGCAGGCGGCGCTCGTGGACCTCGTGCGCACGACCTGGGGCTTTGGCTCGCGCGTCCTCATGGAAGTGTTCCTCACCGGCGCCGACGCCGAGGAGCGGCGCGCCTACGTCGACTTCCAGCGCGCCGCGATGGCCGCTGACGTTGCCGCCGACCTGCTCGAGCTCACGTTCGCACTCGACGCCCGCGCCGATCTGCCGCGCGTGCGGGCACCCACCGCGGTCGTGCACCGATCGCACGATCGCACGATCCCGTTCGCGGCCGGCCGCGAGGTCGCGACGCTCATCCCCGGCGCCCGCCTGATGCCGCTGCCGGGAGAGGCGCATCTCCCCTGGCGCGGCGAGCGCAACGGCGCAGCGGCGGCGATCGCAAACGCACTCGGCGGCGACGTGCGAACCGACGCCGTCGCAGGTGCGGCCGACAGGCTGAGCGAGCGCGAACGCGAGGTGCTCACGCTGGTGGCGCGCGGCTTCTCGGACGCCGGCATCGCCGAACAGCTCCTCCTCAGCCCGCACACGGTGCACCGCCACATCGCCAACATCCGCACGAAGCTCAATCTGCCCTCCCGAGCCGCCGCGGCAGCCTTCGCCGTCCGCGCGGGCCTCGACTGAGCCGCGGCGAGTCCAACGGCGTCGCGGGGGCGGGTCGCGCGCCGAGCCACGAAATCGCCAGTCAGTCAAGCGGGCCGTCAGCCCGATCGGTTCTCCGGCCCCTTGCCCGCCGAGGTCACCGAAGCCGCCGACGCGCGTCGGCGTGCGTGTGGCGTCGACGCGCCTTGGAGCGGATCCTCGGCATCCGGGGTCGGCACCGCGCCGCCCGAGCCGCAGCGCCGCGACCGCGAGCCGCCGCGGCGAGAGCGTGCGCAGTTCGTGGGCGAGCACCGCCGCGCTGATCGCGACTCCCGTGCCGATCCGCGCCGCGGTGACGACGGAGAGATACATCAGCACCGCCGTTGCCGTGACCGGCGCGCCGGTCACGCCCTGTAGCCCGTACAGCAGCAGGCCGAGGCGCAGCGGGCCGGCGACCGGCGCGAGCCGCACCCGTGTCGAGCCCTCGACGGTCATCGCGAGCAGCACGGCGCCCAGGCCAGCGGGCAGGCCGCAGGCCGCGAGACAACAGGCGATCGCCGGGAGCCGGAGCGCCCGTCCCAGCAGTTGCCAGCTCAGCACGCCCGTGACAAGCGCGCACGGACGGCCGATGACCGCGAGACCGGCGACCACGCGTGGTATCCCACGACGTACGGGCGCGATGGCTCGTACGAGCAGCGCCACCACCGCCAGGGCGCCACCGAACGCGAGCGCGACGTGGTCGTCGATCGGCGGAAGCGGGATGAGCCCCTGCTCGGCGGCCCAGGCCAGGAGCACCGCGCCCGCGACGCCCTCGAGCATCGAGTCGGTGGCCAGCGTGGCAGCGAGGGTGGCCAGCGGCGCGCTCGGCACGCGTCGGCGCAGCAGGGCGAGCTTGAGTGCGTCACCGGCCCGCGCCGGGACGACGCCGTTGACGCCGCCGCCCGCGAAGGCCGCCGCCTGCACGTCGCGCGCGCGCCACGCGGCCTCAGGGCACGCGGCTCGCAGGATCCCGTACCAGGCCCGATTGCGAACGGCATCGGCAGCCAGGTGCAGAGCGACGCCCGCCGCAAGCGGGCCCAGGTCGGGCTCCATACTCCGTCACGGTGCCCACGGCACGTTCGCTGGGCCGCGCACGGTTCGTTCACGGACGTGCCGGCGACTTCGTGACTGCCCGTCGCGCGTCGGCGGCGCGACTCGTGGTCAGGGCGCGAGGCCCGCGAACGACGGCTGGGAGCCGGCCGCGACGTCCTGTCCGACCGCGCTGCGCGCGATGTGCTCTGCGACGTGCCCGGCGTCGCGCGCGAGGCCGTGCACCATCGCCGACGACACCGAGTAGAGAAACGCGAGGCCGACGAAGTACAGCCCGGGCTGTTCGGCCACGACGCCGCGGTCGGTCGACGGATCGTCCGTGGCGACGCCGGGCACGTCGATCCAGTCCAGATCGGGGTCGAATCCGGTGCACCACACGACGTTCTCCACGTCGAGCACGCGGCCGTCCTCGAGCTCGGGACGGCCGTCGCGGACGCCGGCGACCCTGGGCACGCGCTCGATCCCGGCCGCGGCGACATCGCTGGGCTTCGTACGCACGAGCGGCAACCCGTGGGACAGCGCCTCCGCCCGCTTCTTGCGGCCCATCGGAGTGCGCACCGTGAGCACGCGGTGGAACACGCCTCGCAACACCAGCGGTACGAGGACGCGCCCCGCGAGCGACTCGATGCGGAACGGGACATGACCCACGTCGCGCCCCGCCAGCCAGACGCGGCGGCCGCGTGCCGCGTCGAGCGCGATCTCGGCCCCGGAATTGCCCGCTCCCACGAGCAGCAGGTCGCCATCGCTCATCTGATCTGGGTTGCGGTAGTGGCTGGAGTGGAGCTGGACGATGTCCGGGTCCAGCTCAGCGGCGAGCCGCGGCACGCGCGGGCGCTGCCAGCTGGACATCGCCACGACGACGTTGTCCGCCTCGAATCGGCGCGTACCTGACGCCGCGACGAACCCGCTCCCGTTGCGCGACAGCCGGTCGACGCGCACTCCGTGCCGAACGGGCAGTTCGAATCGCGCCGCGTACGCCTCCAGGTAATCGGCCATCTCGTCCTTGCTGGGGTAGTAGTGCGCCGGGGCGGGGAAGGGCATCCCGATCAGACCGTCGTAGCGCGCGGGCGTGAACAGACGCAGAGAATCCCAGCGGCTGCGCCAGGCGTCGCCCACGCGCTCCGCTGCATCAAGAATCACGAACGGTCGCCCGTGGCGGGCGAGCTCGTAGCCCACCGAAAGGCCGGCTTGCCCGCCTCCGATGACGATCGTCTCGACGCGTTCAGTTGTTTCTGCGACCGGCATGTCAGCCTCCTCGCGGTCGGATCAGCGGTCGTGCCTAGATGACGCTAGGTCCGATCGACGGCGCGAGCCATCGGGAATTCACCCCAGGCGATCGCCGGCGCGGCCCCGGCGAGGGCCTCGGCGGACATGGGTGCCGCGACCTCGCGCGTCAACGGACGGTGACGGGGATGCGCTGCACGACGTTGTTGCCCATCCCCTGGTAGTTCCAGGGCGAATCGAGCGGCTGGACGTGACCGGCGACGTCGCTCGCCCCGCAGGCGAGTTCGTGCTCGCCCGCTGTCGCGTGCCAGTGGAAGGACCAGCTGCGCCAGGCGAACTCGCCGGCCGCCGGGCCCAGCGTGGCATCCGTCCACTCGCCGTCGACGGCGACCTCGACCCGTTCGATCGCCCCCTGGCCGGACCAAGCACGGCCGAAGAGCTCGATGGGACCCGGGTCGACGAAGCGGCGACGCGAGAAGAAGTCGGCGATGCCCGGCGGGAGCATGAGCGCACGCACGCGCTGTCGCTGGACCGGCGTGCCCGGGTCGTCGGCATGTGCTTGATAGCGGTAGGCGATGGCCTGCTGAAAGCCCGCGAATGGCTTCGCCACGACGTCGATCGCGGTCAGCCACTTGACGCTCGCCATTCCGTACCAGCCGGGGACCACCAGCCGAAGCGGGAAGCCGTGCTGCGGCTCGAGCGCACGCCCGTTCATCTCGTAGGCGAGCAGGACCTCGGACCGCATCGCGTCCGCGATGCGGAGGCTCCTCGCGTAGACCTGCTCGGTCCCACCCTGGATTCCGGCATCGGCGCCGCGAAACACGACCTCTTCCGCGCCGGGCGCGATACCCGCGTCCGCGAGCAGGTCGCGCAACGGGGCCCCCGTCCACTCGGCCGTGCCGGTCGCCTCGCCGAGCCACGGGAGACTCAGCGGTCGCGGCCGCAGCCAGCCCCGCCCGTTGCCCGCGCACTCGAGCGTGACCGGGATCGTCCGGGCGGGCCGGGCGCGAAGCTCGCCGAGCGACAACTCGATCGTCCGGCGCACCAGCCCGCCGACCTCGAGCCGCCAGTCCGCCGGGTCGAGTGCGGGGATGTCCCAGTGGACGACGAGATAGTGCAGGCCGGTCGGTGTCCGGTCATACCGCATGGCCTCGAGCGGCATGCCCCGATTACGGAAGGCGAGCCGAAGCTCCTCGCTGCGCAGCGGGCCGTCGGTCGGCTCCAGCGCGTGCGCTGCCCCGGCCGGAGCGGCGGTCGGCTGGGTGTCCATGCCGCCACCGTTGCACACGTCCCGAGTGCTGTCAGCGACCCAGGTTCCAGTCCCGAGTGACGTCTGCTCCTGCCGAAGCGGCGTAGGCCTCCGCGGCCAGCCGCTCGGGGTCGAGGATCACGATCCCGTGGCGTCCGGTCTGCAGCACGCCCTCCTCGCGGAGGTCGCGCAGCGCCCGGACGACCACCTCGCGGGCCGTCCCAACCGCGTCGGCGAGCTCCTGCTGCCCGATCCGGACCCGCAGACCGGAGTCGCGTTCGCTGTCAGAGGCGAGATCGATCAGATGCCGGGCGACGCGCTGGCGGACACTCGCGAAGGCGCTCGGGATCTCCGCGATGAACGCGAGCACCCGTTCGCTGAGCTCGTCGAGCAACGCCCGCGCCACGCGGGGATCGCGCTCGGCCGCCCGCCTGACCACCGAGGCGCGGAGCGCGAGCAGATCAGTGTCCGTGACGGCCTGGATCGTCGCCGGCAGCGAGAACGACGACGCGAACAGCGACACCACGCCGACCAGTGCGCCGTGCCGGCAATACCGGACGCTCATCGTTCTGCCATCGGGCGTGCTGACGTATACGCGGAGGAGACCGGACACGACGATCTCGAGGTGCGGCGCCGTGGTGCCCTGCCGATGGAGCAGCGCGCCGCCCGGCACCAGGAGCCGCGACGCGTCGACGGCCAGGGCCTCGATCACGCCGACCGGCAGCGAGCCGAGGTGCGATGCCCCGATCGCGACACGCGCTACGCGATCCAGCGCATCGGTCGAACGAGAGCGAGACTCCGACACCCTCCGCACAAGGCTAGAGCACGTCCGCTGACATTTTCCGGCGAGGCTTGAATGAGGCGGGTACGGCGCATCGACAGGTGGCTCGGAAACGTTCGGAGCCGAGGCCGGCAGGCCTGCGTGTACAGCTTTTCGGAGCGCTGCGCGTGGAGCTGGCAGGTGCGCCGCTGGCGCTTCCAGCGGCGCCGACCGCACGCTCGGTGCTTGCGTGGCTGTTCGCCCATCCGGGCCTGCATGCCCGGGCTCGCATCGCCGCGCAGTTCTGGCCCGACGTCGTGGACCGTGCCGCGCGCGCATCGCTGCGCACCGCACTGTGGGAGATCCGCCGAGCCGCGGGCGCCGACCGTCGCGTGGCTCGACGCGCGGTTCAGCCGAGCGGCAGCTCGTGCTCGAGCGTGTCGAGCACGTGGTCGGCGCCCGCCTCGCGGAGCTTGTAGCCGTCGTAGTGACCGGTGGCGACCGCGATCGCGGTGCAGTCGACCGCATGCGCGGCGGCGATGTCGAGCGGCGTGTCGCCGATCACGAAGATCTTGCGGTTCGGAACGTCCTCGCCGAACAGACTCTCGCCGCGGCGAACCGCCTCGCGGACGATGTCGGCGCGCTCGGCGCCGGCGCTCGCGTAGGCACCGAACGTGAACCAGCGGTTGAGGTCGGCGCGCTGGAGCTTGATGTGGGCGGCGCCGTCGCCGTTGCCGGTGATGAGCCCGAGCAGGTGGCCGGCGCGGCTGAGCTGCCGGAGCCGCTCGGGCACGCCGGGCAGCACCCTGTAGCCCTCGCTCGCGGCGACCGCCTCCGGCAGGTGCTCGAGCCGGCGCTGGATGATCTGCGCGAGCTCGAGCGGCGTCGGCTTGCGGCCGAGCACCGCCTCGAACGTGCGGGCGCCGACGTCCGGGTCGGTCATCCCAGCGTCTGTGAACTTGCCGATGTCGGCGGGGATGCCGTGCAGCTCCTCGAACGCCTGCCGCCAGGCCGCCGCGCCCGCACCGCCGGTGGCGACGAGCGTCCCGTCGATGTCAAAAAGGAGGATCCGCGGGTGGTCGGCCATCGCCCACGAGGATAGGGTCCACAGCGTGGGTCGGGTCGTCGCGTTGCTGGTCGTCGTGCTGCTCGCCGCAGCGGCGCCCGCGCACGCCAAGGCGCCCACCGAGGTACGGGTGATGACGTTCAACATCTGGCTCGGCGGCGACGTCGTCGACTCCGGCAGCGTGATCCGCGCGATCCAGGGCGCGAACGCCGACATCGTCGGCCTGCAGGAGGCCGAGGGGAACACGCGCAAGATCGCCCAGGCGCTCGGCTGGCCGTACTGGAGCGACCGGCTGCACGTCGTCTCGCGCTACCCGCTGGTCGACCCGCCGGTGGCACGCGGCGAGTACGTCCTCGCCCAGGTCTCCCCCGGCCGCGTGTTCGCGCTCGCCAACGTGCACCTCACGTCCGATCCCTACGGCCCGTACCTGGTGCGCGACGGCCGCTCGCTCGCGCGCGTGCTGGCGAACGAGCGCGCGACCCGCCTGCCCGAGATCCGCCACACCCTGCGCGCCCTGCGACCGGCGCTGCGGCGCGGGATCCCGACGTTCATGACCGGCGACTACAACACGCCTTCGCACCTGGACTGGACGGCCGCGGCCGATGCGGTGCGCGACGACATCCACTACCCGGTCGCCTGGCCGGTGACCCAGGCCCTGCAGCGCGCCGGCTTCCGCGACACCTACCGCGTCGTGCATCCCGACCCCGTGGCGACGCCGGGGATCACGTGGACGTACGGATATCCGTTCCCGCGGATCGCCAAGGACGAGGTGGTCGACCGGATCGACCTCGTCCAGGCGAGCGCGGGCGTGGACGTGCTCGACAGCGGGATCGTCGGCCCGCCGGGCACACGCGACGTGACCTTCCCGATCGACCCGTACCCGTCCGACCACCGCGCGGTCGTGTCCACCGTCCGCTTCACGCCCGCCGCGCCGGGGTCGTTCGCGTCCGTGCTCCATCGGCGCATCGAGCGCGGCGAGCCGATCGGCGTCCGCTACTCGGCGCCGCGCGGCGAGGGCGTCGACACACTGCGGATCGTGCGGCACCGCGGTCGGCCGGGCAGTGCACTGATGATCCTCCCGCCGCAGGAGGCGAGCTTCTACGGCTCCCTGACGTTCGGCTCCGGCGGCCTGAAACCCGGTCGCTACGACGCGATCCTCGTCACGCGCGGCAACCGCGTGCTCTCGCGCAGCGACTTCTGGGTCGTGCGCCGGAACGCCGCCCCACGCGTGCGCGCCCACCAGCGCGGGCGCCGCGTGCGCGTGGCCTGGCACAACGCGCCCGGCTACCGGCGCGACTGGATCGGCATCTGGAAGCGCGGCGACAACGACCTCTACAACGACTACCTGTCGTTCGCCTACACCGACGCGTCCGTGGCCGGCTCGACCACGTTCTCCGGGCTCGCGCCCGGGCGCTACGTCGTGCGGCTGATGATGGACGACGGCTACGCCGAGCTGGCGCAGGCGTCGTTCACCGTCGGACGTTGAACTCGAGCGCGTGGATCTGCGACTGCCCGTACGAGCCCTTCTGCAGCGGCCCGGCGGCGCTGACCCGGTCGCCGAGCTTCGGGTCGCGCTTCGGCCGTAGGTCGACCGCGACATCGACGGCGGTGAGGCCCGGCAGCGTCAGCGAGCCGGGATCCTCGAGCACGACGTGCAGGTCGCCGTCGCCGTCGGGGTCGACGCTCTCGATGTAGATCACGGTGCCGCGCGTGCGGCGGCAGTCGGCGACGTCGGGCGGGCAGTGCGCGCGGCGGACGTCGCGCGCGGGACGCGGCGTCGCGGTCGGGGAAGGGGTCGCCGTGGCCGTGGCCGTGGGGGTGGCGGCGGCGCGACGCGGCTCGTCCGACCCGCAGCCGGCGAGCGCCAGCGCGGCCAGAGCGAGCAACCCGAGCCGTCTCAGCGCGCGGCCTCGCGCGTCTCGATCGCGCCGCGGGCGAGGATCGTGCTGGCCGCGCTCGCCGGGTCGATCCGGCGCTCGACGACCGCGTCGAGCAGCTCGGCCACCTCCGGGTCCTCGCGCAGCGACGCCTCCAGGGCGCGCCGCAGCCGCATCGTCGCCAGACCCAGCACCTCGTTGCGCAGGTTGCGCCGGCGGCGCTCGGACAGCGTCCCCTCCGCCTCGACGTAGGCGCGATGCGCTTCGAGCTTCTCCAGCAACTGGTCGACGCCCTCGCCGCGCGCCGCCTCGGTCTTGACGATCGGCACGTGCCAGCCCTTCTGCGGCGCCAGAGTCAGCACGCCCTTGATCTCGCGCACCATCGTGTCGGTCAGCGGGTGGTCGCTCTTGTTGACGACGATCACGTCGGGGATCTCCATCACGCCGGCCTTCAGCGCCTGGATCGAGTCACCGGAGCCTGGGATCAGCACGAGCACCACCGAGTCGGCGTGGTCGATCACGTCGACCTCCGCCTGGCCGACGCCGACGGTCTCCAGGAACACGTCATCCTTGCCGGCCGCGTCCATCAGCAGCGCGGTCTGCAGCGCCGCCTCCGCCAACCCGCCGAGCGCGCCGCGCGTAGCCATCGAGCGGATGAACACGCCCGGGTCCAGGAAGTGCTCGCTCAGCCGGATCCGGTCGCCGAGCAGCGCGCCGCCGCGGAACGGCGAGCTCGGGTCGATCGACAGCACGGCCACCTCGCGCCGGCGCTCGCGCTTGAGCCGGATCAGCGCGCCGATCAGCGTCGACTTGCCGGCGCCGGGCGGACCCGTGAAGCCGACGACAGAGGCGTTGCCGGTGTGCGGATAGACCGCGCGGACGATCTCCCAGCCCTCGGGGTCGTCGTCCTCGACGAGCGAGATCGCCCGCGCCAGCGCACGCTTGTCGCCCGCGAGCAGGCGCTCGGCGAGACTCTTGCTGTCGGCGGCCATGGTCGCGCACGAGGATACGATCAGTCGACGATGGCGACGATCGCCAAGCCGCCAACGCCCCTACATGTGCGCGGGGTTCCGGACCGCCTCCAGGGCGGCCCGCTGGCGTTCCTGCGCTTCATGCGCGCCCACGGGATGCTCAACCACAGGTACGGGAGGCTGATGCTCCGCTGGGCGTGGCTGAAGCTGCGCTGGCGCGGGCGGTTGCAGACCGACGGGCTGTGCTTCGTCGGCCCGGGCGTGAAGCTCGAGATCGGGCGCGGCGCGGTGCTCCGGCTCGGCCGCTGGTCGTGGATCGGGCACGGCACGAAGATCCGCGTGCACGAAGGAGAGGCCGAGATCGGGGCCAAGTCCGTGCTTGGGCAGGAGTGCACGATCTCCGCGTTCCAGCACGTGTCGATCGGGCGCGAGTGCATCGTCGCCGACCGCGTGATGCTGATCGACTTCGACCACGGCGTCGTGGAGACCGAGCGCCCGATCCGCCTGCAGGGGATCTACAAGCGCGACGTGCGGGTCGGCAACAACTGCTGGATCGGCTACGGCGCGTGCATCCTGCGCGGCGCCACGGTCGGCGACAACGCGATCGTCGGCACGTCCTCGGTCATCACCAAGAACGTGCCCGCCAACGCGGTCGTCGCCGGCGCGCCGGCCCGGGTCCTGCGGATGCGATCCGAGCCCGACGGCCTGCGCTGGCGCTGACTGCGGCGGCTGGAGGATCGACCTCGCCGCGAACATTGTCCGTCTGGGTGCCCCAGCGGGCCCTAGACGGACAAGGTTGGCAAGTTCGTCCCGCTCAGGGTGCACAACTTGCCACGGTTCACGCTTGCCTCCCCGCCGAGCCGCAGTTGAAGTTCCTAGGCCTGCCTGCCGCAGACCGGCCAGGGCGCGGTGCCGCGGCGCTTGTACAGGCGCATCGCCCGCATGTCCTGCTCGTCCTCGGTCGCCTTGGCGGGGTTGCCCTCGCCGCCGACGCTGCGCCAGGTGGCCTTGGAGAACTGGTACTTGCCGAAGTAGCGGTGGTTTCGCGACACCGCGGCCGGGTCGCCGCCTGACTCGCACTGGGCGATCCGCTCGAGCACGGCCGCGGGATCGTCGGACGAGGCCTTGTGCGCGGTGATGCCGAGCGCGGCCAGCGTCCGCGGACCCGCGATGCCGTCCACGTGGAGCCCGTGCGCGCGCTGGAACCTGCGCACGGCGCGCCGGGTTTGAGGGCCGTACACCCCGTCGGCCGTGACGCCGAGGGCCCGCTGGAGATCGCGGACCGAGATGCCCGCCTTGTGCACCGCCCGCACGCCCGCGGCGCGCGCGCTGTGATGACTCGACGCCAGAGCGGCACCGGCTGAGAACGACAGCCACGCAACAGCCACGGCTACGACGGCCCACGCCAAGCGGCGGGCAGCCACGGCAAGATCGATTGTCGGCACGACGAGAAACCCCCTGGTCTCAAGCGCCTACGGGGTTAGCTGTCGGGCTCGCGCGAAGACCTGCGCTACGCCGCTCACAATGCGGCGATTCGCCCCGGGGACCGATTACATCCGGTCCCAAACGGTTCCCCCGCTCCCCGCCGCCATGAGAGGCGAGGACTCGGCAAGGTTCAGTTTTTGGGAAGCGGGCACTATACGCGCCCCCTCGACAGAATTATCGGCCGGCAGGCCGAATGCTTCAGATCCAGGGCGCGAGATGGCGCAACGACGGGTCCATCGATGGATCCTCCAGCGCCTCGTCGAGCGCCGCCAGGTGGCCGTCGGCGCGCTCGCGCGGATACGGCCCGGCGGTGCCCGCCGCGATCAGGAACGCCCAGTCCGACGACTGCAGCGCGATCAGCTCGCGCAGCGCCCGATCGCTCGGCCGCAGATGCGCCGTCAGCGCCCGCAGCTCGGCCGCGCGCTGTCTCCACGCCAGGCCGCCGGCCGCCGGGTGGCTCCATGTGCGCAGGTCGCGCCCGTCGCCCCAGCTCGTCGCCGGAACCTCCTCCGGCGCGTCCTCGACCTCGACGTCGGCGCGCAACGGCTCGAGCGGCAGCCCGCGGCGCTCGCACGCGCGGATGACGGCCCGCAGCCAGTCGACCCCCTCGTGCCAGTGCGTGCCGAGCAGCTCGGTGTCGAGCGCGATCACCGACAGCCCCGGGCGGTCGGCGATCCGCGCCACGAAGTCCTCGGCGTCGGACGCCGCCTGCTCGGCCGCGCGGTCGGCGTCGTAGGGCGAGCCGTCGACCGCCCACGGCCGGTGGCTGCGCGCGGTCAACCGATGCGAATCGCGGTAGGCGGCGGCGGACGGGTAGCCGTCGCGCGCCCACACGAGGTCGATCCCCGCGCGGTCGAGCGGGACGAGCAGCACGCCCGCCTTGCTCCGCACCGGCGCATGCGTGCCCGGCCCGAGCACGTCGGTCCAGTCGACGCAGGTCAGCCGCGCGCCGGCCTCCTCGAGCAGGTCGTCGATCCAGTCCGCGTGCGCGCACTCGGGCAGCCACAGCCCGCCTTCCCAGTCGCCGAAGCGCTCGCGGTGCGAGCGGACACCGGTGAGCAGCTGCAGCCGCACGCCGGTGCTGGTGGCGAGCAGCGGCAGCACGGCGTGCGTGGCGGCCGACGTCCAGCTCACGTGCGGCGCGAACGCGGCGATCAGATCACCGCGGCCCTCGAGCGCGTCCGCCGCCGCGGCGTATGCGGCCGCGCTCTGCTCCAGCACCGCCGCCACCGCGGCGTCGTCCTCGGCCTCGATGTCGAGCCGGTGCGACTCGGGCCGGAGCTCGCGCAGGAACGTCAGGCAGCGGTCGAGCGCCCCGGGCGCCTCGAGCTGGTCGCACAGCACCGGCGTCATCGACAGCGTCACGCGGCCCGGGTGCTCCTCGAGCACGTCGAGCAGCGGCAGATAGCTGGTGGCGATCGCCTCCCACAGCCACTCCTCGCCGAACGGCCACGTGCCGAAGCCCTCCACGTAGGGCATGTGGGTGTGGAGGACGATCGAGAGGCGGCTCACGGGCGCAGCACCGCCAGGAAGTCAAGCGCGCGATCCAGTCCGCCGCGTTTCAGTGCGAAGTCGCGCGTCGAGATCGCCGGCGTGAAGCGGTCGTAGAAGCGCGTCGTGAAGCCGAGGCGCCGGTGCAGCGTGTCCCAGCCCGCGTGCTCGATCGCCCACTGGTGGAGCGCCAGGCGGCGGGCATGGAACAGGCCGAGCAGGTCGACCGAGGCGAAGTGGCGCTCGCACAGCGCGCGGTACTCGGCGGCGCGGTACTCGCGCACGTGCCACGGGTTGCCCGAGCGCTCGGCGCCCTTGGGCGCCAGGGTCAGCACATTCGGCGTCGACACGTACGCGACGCCGGCCGGCCCGATCAGCTCGCGCACGTGCGCCATCACGGCGTCGGGGTCCTGCACGTGCTCGATCGTCTGCAGGAACACGACGCAGTCCACGTCGCCGGTCCACAGCTCGAGCATGTTGCGCTCGAAGCGCACATTCGCGCCCGTGTACTTGATCCGCGCGTGCTCGAACGCGTCCGGGTTGGCGTCGACGCCGACGACCGAGTCGGCGGTGCTGCCGAGGACGGCCGATCCGTAGCCCTCGCCGCACGCGAGGTCGACCACGCGGCGGCCGTGGGCGCGCGCCGCGATCCACTCGTACACGACCAGATGGCGGCGGTACCAGTAGTTCTCCTCCGGCACGTCCGGCAGCGTGCGCTCGCCGGTGAGCGACAGCGGCGGCACGCCGCGCGGCTGGTCGCGCTGTACGTAGAGGTCCGTCATCGCGTCAGAGCATGACGGCCACGCGGCGGCGGCCGTCGCGATCCACGACGCGCGAGACGACGAACACGAGCGGTGCGCGGCGTGGGCGGATGTGCAGCACGCGCGACGCGCCGAACGGGCTCTGCGCCACACGGCGTGCCAGCCGCTCGGAGCTCCCGCTGTGGATCCGCACGTCGATGCGGCAGATGCGACCGGGCGCCGTGAGGCAGCGGACGAGCATGGGCAGCCGGAGCGGATGCCCTGCGGGGCGGACGTCGTCGAACACGCCGAACGTGGCCTCGGTGCGCAGACACGTCCCGCGCGGGATGAGGTCGGTCGAGGCAGCGGGCGTCGCGTCGGACACGAACTGGCAGCTGTCGGTCGACCAGCCCACGTCGCCCGGCGCCCAGCCGAGGAAGTCGGCCGCAGTCGAATCCTCGGCGGTCAGTGCGACGTCGCCGTCGGGGAACACGCCCAGCCTATGGAGCGCGGGGCCGGCGGGCGGTCGCAGCATCGCCCGCAGGCCGTTCGCGAACCGATCGGTTCGCTCCAGCGTGAGCGGGCCGCCGGGGACCGCGAACAGGTCCGGCTCATCGGCGTCGAGGGAGTCACGCGTCGCGCGCGGGTGGACGCCACTTCGGCGCGCGACGAAGCAGTCCGGCGCGGGTACCCGCCACCCGGGACAACCACTCAGTGGCGTGTACTCCACACCTTTTGGACGAATCGGCATTAGGGTCCTGCCAACTTGGACACAGCACCTCCCGACATCCGGCTGCGCGGACTCGTCAAGCGCTATGGGGATCTCGCGGCCGTCGACGGCGTCGACCTCGACGTCGAACGTGGCGAGTTCTTCACGCTGCTCGGGCCGTCCGGCTCGGGCAAGACCACGACGCTGCGGCTGATCGCCGGCTTCGAGCGGCCGGACGGCGGCGTCGTCGAACTGGCGGGGCAGGACGTGTCGGACCGGCCGCCGTTCGCGCGCAACGTCAACACCGTTTTCCAGGACTACGCGCTGTTCCCGCACCTCAGCGTGGCCGACAACATCGCCTACGGACTGCGCATCCGCAAGGTGCCGAGGGAGGAGCGCGACCGACGCACGAGCGAGGCGCTCGACATGGTGCGCCTGCCCGGGCTCGGCGGCCGCAAGCCGAGCCAGCTGTCCGGAGGCCAGCGGCAGCGTGTCGCGCTCGCGCGCGCGATCGTCAACCGCCCCCAGGTGCTCCTGCTCGACGAGCCGCTCGGCGCGCTCGACCTCAAGCTGCGCCAGGAGATGCAGGTCGAGCTCAAGAGCATCCAGCAGGAGGTCGGGATCACCTTCGTCTACGTGACGCACGACCAGGAGGAGGCGCTGACGATGAGCGACCGCCTGGCCGTGTTCAACGAAGGCCAGATCGTGCAGGTCGGGCACCCCGCCGAGGTCTACGAGCGCCCGGGCAGCGAGTTCGTCGCCGGCTTCGTGGGCGTCTCGAACGTGCTCGAGCGCGGCGGCCGCCGGTTCACGATCCGGCCGGAGAAGATCCGCCTGCTCGACGCGGCGCGTGACGACCTGCACACCGAGGGCGGCGTGGTCCGCGACGTCGCCTACATCGGCATGGTCACCCGTTATCTGGTCGACCTCGAGCGCGGCGGCGAGCTGCAGGTGGTGCGGCAGAACCTCGAGACGTCCTCGACCGAGGCGCTCGAGCAGCAGGGCCGGCAGGTGACAGTGGGGTGGAGCGAGGAGCACACGTACGCGATCCCGAAGGACGAGGAGGGCACGTGAGGTACGCGAGATGGATCGCGCTGGTCGCGGTCACGACCGCCATGGCCGTGGTGGTCGGCTGTGGTGGCGACGACTCCGGAAGTTCGTCGGGCAGCCAGGTCAAGGCGCCCGAGGGGCCGAAGGCGCTCGACAAGCTCGGCGCCGGTGAGGGCGAGGTCGACCTGATCGCCTGGGCCGGCTACGTCGAGGACGGCTCGACCGACCCGAAGGTCGACTGGGTGTCGGACTTCGAGAAGGACACGGGCTGCCAGGTCAAGGTCAAGATCGGCAACACGTCGGACGAGATGGTCACGCTGATGCGCACCGGCCAGTACGACGGCGTGTCGGCATCCGGCGACGCGACGCTGCGCCTGATCGCGGGCGGCGACGTCGCCCCGGTGAACACCGATCTGGTCCCGAACTACGCCGACGTCTTCGACGGCCTCAAGGACCAGCCGTGGAACAGCGTCGACGGCAAGCCCTACGGCATCCCGCACGGCCGCGGCGCGAACCTGCTGATGTGGCGCTCGGACGACGTCAAGCCGGCGCCGGATTCGTGGGGCGCCGTGTTCGACGCCAACTCGCCCTACAAGGGCAAGGTCACGGCCTACGACAACCCGATCTACATCGCCGACGCGGCGCTGTACCTGAAGGCGACGCAGCCCGATCTCGGGATCGACAACCCGTACGAGCTCGACGACAAGCAATTCCAGGCATCGGTCGACCTGCTCAAGAAGCAGCGCGGGATCATCGGCGAGTACTGGTCGGACTACACCAAGGAGCAGGCCGCGTTCACGAGCGGCGACTCCGTGCTCGGCACGACCTGGCAGGTGATCGCCAACCTGCTGGACGCCGACAAGGTGCCGGTCAAGACGATCCTCCCGAAGGAGGGCGCGACCGGGTGGTCGGACACGTGGATGATCGCGTCCAAGGCCAAGCACCCGAACTGCATGTACATGTGGATGAACCACATCATCTCGCCGCAGGCGAACGCGCAGGTGGCGGAGTGGTTCGGCGAGGCTCCGGCGAACTCGAAGTCGTGCGCCGAGACCGCCGACCCCAACCACTGCAAGATCTTCCACGCGGACGACGAGGACTACTTCTCGAAGGTGTCCTACTGGACGACCCCCGTCAAGGACTGCGGTGACGACCGCGGAGCAGTCTGTAAGGACTACTCCGAGTGGGTCCAGGCGTGGACGGCAATCAAGGGCTAGCCGCAAGCCTCTGGCGTCGGCCCCGCCTGCAGCTCTCGTTGCTGCTGGCGGGGCCGATCGGCTGGCTGGTGATCGCCTACCTGGGGTCGCTGGCCGTCCTGTTCCTGGCCGCGTTCTGGCAGCTCGACACGTTCTCCGGGAAGGTCGTTCACAGCTACGGCCTGCAGAACTTCGAGACGCTGATCCGGGAGGACGTGTACCGCTCGATCGTCCTCCGGACCGTGCTGATCGCGGCCGCGGTGACGGTGACCGACGCGCTGCTCGCGTTCCCGATCGCGTTCTATATGGCGAAGGTCGCCCGGCGGCGGGCGCGGGCGCTGCTGGTGATCCTGATCGTGATGCCGCTGTGGTCGTCGTACCTGGTCAAGGTCTACAGCTGGCGGATCATCCTGGCCGAGGACGGGATCCTGAACTGGGCGCTCGCGCCGTTCGGGCTGCACGGGCCGGGGTTCGGCAACGTCGCGACCTGGCTGGTCTTCTCCTATCTCTGGCTCCCGTACATGATCCTGCCGATCTACGCGGGCCTCGAGCGCATCCCGAACTCGCTGCTCGACGCGTCCGGTGACCTCGGTGGGGGCGCGGGGATGACGTTCCGGCGCGTGGTGTTCCCGCTCGCGCTGCCGGCCGTGGTCGCCGGCTCGATCTTCACGTTCTCGCTGACGCTCGGCGACTACATCACGCCGCAGATCGTGTCCAGCACGCAGTTCATCGGCAACGTCGTCTACACGAACGTCGGCGTGGCGAACAACCTGCCGCTCGCCGCCGCGTTCGCGACGGTGCCGGTGATCATCATGATCCTCTACCTGCTCGGCGCCCGGCGGCTCGGCGCCTTCGAGTCGCTCTGATGCATCTCTCGGGTCGCGCGCGTGTACTGCTGCGGATCGGGACCGGCATCACGCTGGCGTTCATGTACATCCCGCTGCTGGTGATCCTGCTGTACGCGTTCAACTCGCGGCGGACGCTGAAGTGGCCGATCCCGGGCTTCACGCTGGAGTGGTTCAACAAGGCCTTCCACAACCCGGGCGTGCGCGACGCGCTGCTCACGACGATCAAGGCGGCGACCGGTGCGACGCTGATCGCGCTGTTCCTGGGGACGCTCGCGGCGCTGGCGGTCGCCCGCCACCGCTTCTTCGGCCGCGAGACGATCTCGTTCCTCGTCGTGCTCCCGATCGCGCTGCCCGGCATCGTCACCGGGATGGCGCTGAACGCGACGTTCCGCGAGGTCCTGACGCCGTTCGGCGTCGGGTTGGGACTGTTCACGGTGATCGTGGGCCACGCCACGTTCTGCATCGTCGTGATCTACAACAACTCGATCGCGCGGCTGCGGCGATTGTCGACCTCGTTCGAGGAGGCGTCGGCCGACCTCGGCGCGAGCACCTGGCAGACGTTCCGGCTCGTCACGTTGCCGTCGCTGCGCTCGGCGATGGTCGCCGGCGCGCTGCTCGCGTTCGCGCTGTCGTTCGACGAGGTGATCGTGACGACGTTCACCGCCGGCCAGCAGGAGACGCTGCCGATCTGGATCCTCACGAACCTCTCGCGGCCGAACCAGCTGCCGATCGTCAACGTGGTCGGCGTGCTGATGATCCTGCTGTCGGCGATCCCGGTCTACTTCGCGCACCGGCTGACCGTCGACAGCGAGGGCGACTCGGCGGCCGTCGCCCCCGCAGGTGCCGTTCCCTAGAGGGCGTCGACGACGAAGACGAGCGACTCGTCGGGGCCGATCACGCCGCCCGCGCCGCGGCTGCCGTAGCCGAGGTGCGGCGGGATCACGAGCAGCCGGCGGCCGCCCGCGCGCATGCCCTGGACGCCCTTGTCCCAGCCGCCGATCACGCGGCCGGCGCCGACCGGGAAGCTGAACGGCTGCGCCCCGCGGTCCCAGCTCGAGTCGAACTCGTTGCCGGTCGACCACGAGACGCCGACGTACTGCACGTCGGCGGTGTCGCCGTGGGCGATCTCGGCGCCGTCGCCGTCGACGAGGTCGTGAGTGACGAGGTCGGTGGGCGGCGTGGTGTCGCTCTGAACGGTCACGGCCGGCTTGACGGAGAGGTCGCTCGCGCCGTCGACGGTGACGCCTGGGTGGCCTGATGTCATGGCAACCAGGCTAGTTGTCGATGTGGCCGATCGCCCCGTGGAAGCTCGATGAGATCTCGCGGCCCGTGTCGCCGTCGATGATCGCGTCGAGATTGTGGACGAGCGGGCGGATCGAGCGCGGCATGCGATCCGCCGTGACGGTAATCGACTGCTTCCCGCGCCGGATCATGTAGCGGATGTCGTTGTCCCAGCCCCCGAACCCGCCGGGCTTCACCGTCATGCCGTCGAGTCGCTTGAACGGCGCGTGCTCCGCGAGCGCAGTCGAGCGCGCGGCGTCGGCCGAGTCGAGCGCGACGGCGAGCTTCGTGAAGCCAGCGTGGCCGCCCCCACGGATCACCTGCGCCGTGCCGTCGGCGCGCAGGCTGACCGAGTAGGGCGTCGGGTCGTCGCCCTGGACGCGGTAGAGGTAGACGACCTCGGGCGCGAGCTTCTTCGGCGCCGGTGTCGGCGTCCGCTTCGCCACCGGCTTGCTCTCGCCGCCGCCACACCCCGCAACCGCAACTGTGACGATCCCTATCACCAGCGCACGCATGTTGGCGGTGAGAGTACCCGAAATCGAGGCTTAGACTCCGTTCGTGGACCTCGTCCGCGACTTCCCGCTGTTCCCGCTCGGTCTCGTCGCGCTCCCGACCGAGCTCGTGCCGCTGCACATCTTCGAGGACCGCTACAAGACGATGATCGAGCGCTGCCTCGACGAGGAGATCGAGTTCGGGATCGTCTGGATGGCCGACGACGGGCTGCGCCCGATCGGCTGCGCCTGCGAGGTCGCCGAGGTCGTCGAGCGGATGGACGACGGCCGGCTGAACCTGCTCGCCCGCGGCACGCGGCCGTTCCGGATCGAGACGCGTCAGGACGAGCTCCCGTACCCCGCCGGTACCGTCGAGTTCCTCGCCGACCGGGCCGAGGACACGGACTCCGAGGCCGCCGAGGCTGCTCACGCCGCCTACGCCGAGCTGGTCAACGAGGCCACGGACCGCGAGCCCGACCTCACCGAGATCGGCGCGATGAGCGCGTACCAGATGGCCGCCACCGTCGAGTTCGGGCTCGACGCCAAGCAAGGTCTGCTCGACCTGCGCTCGGAGGCCGCTCGGCTGCGGCTCGTCACGCGGCTGTTCCGCGCGGCGATCAAGCGCCTGGACTTCGTCAACCGCGCGCAGGCCCGCGCGCGGTCGAACGGGCGCGTGCACTTCCAGGCCTGAGCCGGATGACTGATCCCACGACCCCCGCGCCCGCCTGCGCGCGTCCCGCGGCCATGCAGGCACGCGGGCCGCGGAATCAATCATCTACTCCGGGTCCTGGCGCAGCAGCGTGGCGAGGATGGCGGTCCCGGCGATCGCCCACAGCCCGGCCGGCACGAGCGCACTCGAGTTGTTGCCGACGATCGCGAGCGGGACGCCGGCGAGGACGAGACCGACCACCGGCCAGCGGAGCAGCCACCACAGGATCGAGCCGGCCCCGCCGGTCGGATCGGCCGCCGTCGCGTTCGCGAGGACGCTCACCGGCAGCCTCCCGCCGCGCCGCGCCGACATCGCCGCGGTGGTCGCGAGCCCGGGCGCCACCACGACGGCGACGAGCGCGGGCGCCGGCAGCGCGCCGCCGATCGCGCACCCGGCGGCCGCGAGCGCCGCGGTCACGGTCGCGATCGCGGCGGGCAGGATCGCGTGGGCGGACACGATCGTGCCGGCGCGTGGGAGCAGCAGCGCGCGCGTGCGGTCCGGGACGTCGAGCTCGGCGCGCAACGGGCCGAGCAGCATCGCGCAGCCGGCGTAGGCGATCAGGACCCCGAACGTGACCGCAGCGGGCTTGTCGGCCGCGAGCGTCACGAGCGCGGTCCCGCCCGCGACGACCGCCGCCGCCTCGAGCACTCGCGCCGGTGAGCGCAGCATCGCCATCGCGTCGCGCCAGACGACGGTCAGCTCGTCGTGCCCGCGGGAGAGCGCCCGGAGCCGCCGCAGGTCGGCGCGGACGCTCCACGACTCGCGGGCGGCGGCGGCGCGCGCGAGCCCGCGTCGCGCCGTGCGCACGTCGAAGCTGGCAATCGAGGCGACCGCCGTCGCCCGCGCCTCGGCGCGCCGCATGTGCCGCTCGGCCGAGCAGTTGCCCGATCCACGCAGGGCGCTCGTCACCGCGCCGGCCGTCACCGGTACCAGCACAACCGCGGCAGCAACGGTCGAGAACGCCGCGTCGGCGCCCGCGAACGCGAGCGCGGCAGCCAACGCCGCCACCGGCCACAGCGCGAGCCGGAACGCACGCTCGGCGCGCTCGGATCGCTCCACCGCCCACGCGGCCGCGACGCCGAGCAAGCCGAGCTCGACGACCCCACCCGTGACGCCCACGATCTGCGTCGCGTCGACACCACGGTGCTCGCCGCCGAGCCCGATCAGCAGCACGGCCGCGATGAGTGCGCCCAACGCGGCGCCGGCCACGTGCGACCACGCCAGCCGTCGGACGCTCAGCGCGCGCCGCGACAGCGGGGCGCCGAGCAGGAAGCCGACGTCGGCAACCGTGAACACCACCGGGCCCTGGTAGACGCCCCAGTGCGCCACGACGACCAGCGCGACAAGTGCCAGCGACGGCCCGTAGGTCGCCAGCCAGTGCGGCGTCACGACCTGCGCCAGCGCCGAGCTCGCGGTTCCGTACGCCATCGCGCCGAAGATCGCGGTGACGATCGCCACCGTGTACGCGACGTCCAGCCGGTGCCCCAGCGTCGGCGGCGGCCGCACCACCCGCCACCACGCCCGCACGGCATGGACGCGACTTACAGCGTCACCCATCCGCGCTCGCGCGCCCGGTCGCGGACCTCGCTCCAGCCGCCCTGGTCGGCCACCTCGCCCTCGTCGAGCATCACCGCGCGGTCGGCGAGGCCCTCGGCGAACGCCATCTGGTGCGTCGTGAACAGCACCGCGGAGCCGGTATGCTTGGCGTCGACCAGCAGCTCGCGCAGCAGCGCCTGCGAGGGCGGGTCGAGCCCGACGACCGGCTCGTCGAGGATCAGCAGCGACGCCGGGCGCACGAGCGCGCAGGCGAGCTGCGTCTTCTGCCGCATGCCGCGCGAGAGCTCGCGCGGCAGGAAGCCGGCGCGCTCGGTCAGCCCGAGCCGCCCGAGCAGCGCGTCGATGCCCTCCTCGTCGATCCCGTGCGTGAGCGTGACGAGCTCGAGGTGCTGGCGAACGGTGAGGTCGTCATAGAGAAGTGGCGAGTCGAGCACGAGCGCGAGCTCCGCGCGCGCGTCCTCGGCGACCGGCTCCTTGTGAGGGTCATAGCCGCACACGCGCACCCAGCCCGAGCTCGGCTCCAGCAGCCCGGCGATCGTGCGCACCGCGGTCGACTTGCCGCTGCCGTTGGCGCCGATCAGCGCGACGCACTCCCCCGCCGCGAGCTTGATGTCGAGCGAGGCGAGCGCGACCAGGCGGCCATACGTACGGCGCAACCCCGAGGCCTCGAGCGGCGGGCGATCCATGGCCGTGACGCTAGCGCCCGCGCGAGCGCACCCGCGCCTCGTCGACGTCGATCTCCGCCTCGAGGCTGCGCAGGAGCTCGGACGGGAAGGCGCGCTCGCGTCGCATCTCACCGAGCACATCGCGCTCGTGGGACAGCACGTCGATCTGCACGCGCGCAGGATCGGTGCCGTGGTCAGGGTGGCCGTCCGCAACCTCCAGGCGGTTCTGTAGCCGGTCGAGCCGCGCCTGGTAGCGGTCGCGGAGGCGCTCGACCGCGTCATCCGGCTCCCCGTGCTCGGCCATCTCCTCGAGCCGCTCGAGCGCCGCATGCGTGAGGCGCAGGCGCGCCTCGACCTCCCGGCGGCGACGTTCCTCGCTCTGGCCCAGGCCGAGCCGTTCGATCAGCGGTGCGAGCGTGAGTCCGGGGATGGCGAGCGTGACGACGACGGCCGCGTAGGCGAGGAAGATGATGCGGTCGCGATCCGGGAACGTGTCGACCGGGATCGCCAGCGCGGCGGCCAGCGATACGGCGCCGCGCATCCCGCTCCACGCGAGGACCAGCCGCTCGCGGACGTTCGTGTACGAGCGGCCGATGACGCTCAGGTCAGCGATTTCAGGTACGAGGAACATCCACGCGAACCGCACGGCGACGACGGTCACGACGACGAGCGCCGCCTCCGCCAGCAACGACGTGGAATTCTCGATGTCGCCGACGATCCGTCGCACTTGCAAACCGAGGAGGAGGAACAGCAGCGAGTTCAGAAGGAACTCGGACGCCTGCCAGAATGCGAGCGTGCGCAGCCGCGCGCCCGCCTCGGAGATCTCCAGCGAGCGCGTGCCGACATACACGCCGGCCGTGACCACCGCGAGCACGCCGGAGACGCCCACCCGCTCGGCCGGCACGTACGCGGCGAACGGCGTGAGGACCGACAGCACGACGTCGATCGACGGCTCGCGCGCGGCGATCCGCAAACGCGCGGACAACCAGCCGACGGCCGCCCCGATCGCGATCCCGCCGGCGGCCACGACCGCGAACTTCCACGCGACGTGGCCGGCCGACAAGGTCGTGCCGGCCGCTGCGATGGCGAGCTTCCACGCGGTCAGGGCGGTGCCGTCATTGACCAGCGCCTCGCCCTCGAGGATCGTCTCGATCCGTGCCGGGGCGCCGAGCCGGCGGATGACCGCCCCCGCCGAAACGGGATCCGTAGGGCCGAGCACCGCACCAAGAACGAACGCCGCCGCCCACGGGAGGCCGACCACCCAGTGGCCGACCGCCGCCACGGCGACGACCGTGACGAGCACGAGGCCGACCGCGAGAAGGCCGATCGGCACCGCATTCGCGCGCAGCTCGTATGCCGACGCCTGGAACGCGGCCGCGTAAAGCAACGGCGGGAGGAAGGCGAAGAACACGACGTCCGGGTCGAGCTCGGGGACCGGCAGGCCGGGCACGAGGCCGAGCGCCAGCCCGCCGACGACGAGCACGACGGGGTACGGCACGTTCCAGCGGAGGCCGACGCTCGCGAGGAGCGCAATCGCGAGCAGCAGAAAGACGAGTGCCTCGGCCCCGGCCACTTCCCTGTATTAGCCCGAGAGCAGCCCCGCCACGCCCGTGCTGCCGTCATCGGCGGCGATGCGGGCCGCGTCGCGACCGTCCTCGGTGGCCAGCGTGGGGTCGGCGCCGCGGTCGAGGAGCAGCCGCGCCATCTCGACGTCGTCGGTGTGGGCGGACGAATGCAGCGGCGTGAAGCCGGCCCGCTGGCGGGCGTTGGGATCGGCGCCGGCGTCCAGCAAGAGCCGCATCGTCTCGTGGTCGTGAGCGGCCGCCGCGGCGTTGACCGGCCGCACGCCGAACTGGTTGTCGGCGTCGTCGTCCGCGTCGGCGCCGTGTTCGAGCAGCACCCGCACGACCTCCGGCCCGCCCAGGAACGCGGCGAGCCCGAGCGGCGTGAAGCCCTCCGGCGTGCGCGCGTTGACGGCTCCGGGGTCGGCGTCGAGCAGCGCGCTCAACCGGTCGGCGCGACCGGTGGCGGCCGCCTCCAGCGGGCCGAGCTCCGGCTCGGCGGCGAGCAGGACGTCGGCGATCGCGCGCTGCTGGTGGAACAGCGCGAGCAACACGACGGGCAGTCCGCTGCCGTCACGCGCGGACGCGAGCGACGGGTCCTCGCTCAGCAACTTCCGGACGGTGGCGACGTCGCCGGCCGCGACCGCCACGAACAGCTCGTCGCTCATTGGCGAACGATCCCACACACGTCCTCGGACACGTCCTTGGTGAAGGCTGCGAGCACGAAGAAGTCGTGCGGATTGCCTTTTGAGGTGTCGCTGAACGCCACGTTGCCGGCCTCGAGCTCGACCTTGTAACTGAGGTTGCTGCCCGGCCCGGGCGGGAGCTCGAGCCCGACCTCGGCCTGCTTGGCGAGATCGCGCGTGAGCTGGCGGGCCTGGAGCAGGTGGTCGGCGTCGAGCTCGTGCTCCTTGTTGTTGCAGAAGACCGTGCCGCCGTCCGTCACGCGCATCGTCAGGTTCGCCGCCGGATCCGGCCCGCTGCGCGTGACGACGAACAGATCCGCCGGCCGGGTCCCGCAGCCCGCGAGCAGCACCGCGGCGACCAGCAGCAGCCGTCTCAAACGAAGACCAGGTCCGCGCCGTCGACCTCGCTGAGGAACCGCGGCGTCGACATCACACCGTCCAGCCGGGACTCGATCTCAGCGCGCGGCGCGCCGGTCGCCTCGACGGCCGCCGCGCACGCCCAGATCCGGCACTCGTCGAGCTCGAGCGCGGTGTCGCGCAGCTCGGCGAGCGTGCGGGCGAAGGACTCACGTCCCCTGTCGGACACGTCAGGTGCTGCCTCCGGGCGGAGCGCCCGGCCGAACAGCTGCTCGTCGAGCAGCGGCGCGAGCGCACCGAAGCCGACCAGCGCACGGGCCGACCTCCCCTCCGCGGCCGCCGACACGAGCAGCGACAGGCCGCTGTACAGGCGCTGCAGATCACCCGACTCGAGGAAGGCCGCGATCATCTGTTGATCGTACGCACGCTCGACGTCCGGGGCCTTGCCTGCCCGCTCCCGCTGATCCACGCGCGGCGCGAGCTCTCCGCTCTCGCGACCGGCGAGACCCTCGTGGTGCTCGCCACCGATCCGGAGGCGCCGATCGACCTCGCCGCCTTCGCGGCCGACGAGGGCCACGGGTTCGCTCGTGAGGAGGCCGCCGGCGAGTGGCAGATCACGTTGACGAAGGGTGCCGTTGGCCGGTAGTGTCGCGCCGAGCGGCAACCCGTCTAGACAACCGGACATGACCTCGCAACCCGACGCCGCGACGGCCACCTCTTCCGCCTTCGACCTCCGTGGCCGGCGCGCGGTCGTCACCGGGGTGTCGGCGGGGATCGGCAGCGCGATCGCAATTGCGCTCGCCGCGGCCGGTGCGAGCGTCGCGGGGATCTACAAGACCGACCCGGAGGGCGCCGAGCGCACCGAGGCCGAGTCGCGCGCGTTCGGCGTCGACACCGTCTTCCTGGAGGGCGACACCGGCGACGTATCGCAGGTCGAGCGGCTGGCCGAGCTGGCGGTCGAGCGCTTCGGCGGGATCGACATCTGGGTCAACAACGCGGCGCGGCTGATGGTTAAGCCGATGCTCGAGACCACCGACGAGGACTGGCACGGGTTGCTGGCTGCGAACCTCCACGGCTACTTCTACGGCTGCCGGGCCGCGGGGCGCGCGATGGTCGCGGCCGGCGCCGGCGGCCGGATCATCAACGTCTCCAGCGCGGCCGACATCCTCGTCGTCGCCGACCTCAGCGCGTATGTCGCCGCCAAGGGCGCGATCGTCGGGATGACCAAGGTGCTCGCACTCGAGCTCGGTGAGCACGGGATCACCGTCAACGCGATCGCCCCGGGCGCGATTGATACGCCCTTGAACAAGACCGCGTACACCCCTGAGGTGCGACGCAGGTACGAGGAGCGGATCGGGCTGGGACGGATCGGGACTCCCGAGGAGGTCGCCGACGCCGTGCTGTTCCTGGCTTCGGATGCGTCCCGCTACGTGACCGGCCACGAACTCGTGATCGACGGCGCGTTGAGCATCAACGGCACGATGGGGCACGCGCGCGACTGATGGCCGCCCCCGGACACGGCATGGGTCGGCGCGCGCGCGTCCCGGGTCACCCGGTCGAGGCCCCGCCACTGCGGTTCGTGCCGCGCTACTACGAGATCGAGCAGTCGCTGCGGGCGCGGATCGCGGAGCTCAAGGCCGACGCACCGCTGCCCTCCGACGCGATGCTGTGCGAGGAGTTCGGCGTGAGCCGGATGACCGCCCGCAACGCGGTCCAGCGGCTCGTGCAGGAAGGCATCGTCTACCGCGTCCCGGGCCGCGGGACGTTCGTCGCCGAGCCGCCGGTGCACCGTCAGGCCGGGAACCTCTTGTCGTTCACCGAGGAGATGCGCCGCCGTGGCCGCGAGCCTTCGTCGCGCGTGTTGTCGCGGGAGGTCCGGGAGCCGCGGCCGTCCGAGGCCTCGCATCTGCAGCTCCGGCCCGACGAGTCGGTGATCGCGCTGCGGCGGTTGCGGGTGGCCGACGACGAGCCGGTCGCGATCGAGGAGGCGGTGTTCCCGGCGGCGCAGGTCGCGCTGCTGCTGGAGTCTGCCGACCTCGAGCACCGCTCCCTGCACGACACCCTGGTCCAGGGCGGGCACGTGCCGACGATGGGCCGCGCGCGTTTGGGTGCCGAGGCGGCAGGCGCCGAGGATGCCGCTCTGCTCGGCGTCCCGGAAGGCTCACCGCTGCTGGTCGAGAAGCGCGTGATCCACGACCAGGACGGCCGGCCGCTGGAGCTGTGCGAGTCCCGCTACGCGGGCGACCGCTACGGCCTCGACGTGCAGTTCGACGTCGAGCTCCCGAGCGTCGACGGCGGCTGAATTTCTCACTCGGGGATCTCCATTCGTGAGAAGATCGGCGCATGGTGGTCGCGCGGGCACTGCAGATCGAGGGCAGGTTGCAAGTGATCGAGATGACGGGCTCTTGGGGCGCCTACGCGGGCGAGCGGATCATCATCGGCGCGGGTGACAGCTACCGCGACGACCTCGGAATCAAGATCCGCGAGCGGTTCGAGGACGGCGCAAGCGAGGCGCTCGAGGAGGGTCGCTCTCCGTCCGAGCGCTTCGAGCTCCCCAGGGTCCGCGTGACGATCGAGGTCGTCTCAGGCTGACACCGTCTCGTAGCCTGGTCGTCGTGACCACCTTCAGACTTGCCGGCGTCGACGTGCCCCGCATCGGCTTGGGCACGAACCGCCTGACCACCGAGAACGTGAGCTTCATCCGCGAGGCCGTCGCCGCGGGCGTGCGCCATATCGATACCGCCCACCTGTACACCGGCGGCGAGAGCGAGCGCACGATCGGCGAGGCGCTCGTCGGCATCGACGAGGAGCTGCTCGTCGCGACCAAGGGCGGCTATCAGGCGGGTGAGGGCCGGCCGGAGGTGCTCTCGTCGCAGATCGAGCAGAGCCTGCGATCACTCCGCACCGACTCGATCGGCCTCTACTACCTCCACCGCGTCGACCCGGAGACGCCGCTCGAGGAGAGCCTCGGGGCGATCAAGGCCTACGTCGATCGCGGCGCGATCCGCGAGGTGGGCGTCTCCGAGGTGACCGCGTCGGACATCGCGCGCGCCCGCGCGGTCGTGCCCATCGCCGCGGTGCAGAACCGCTACAACCTCGCCGACCGCGGGCACGATGACGTCATCGACCTGTGCGAGCGCGAGGGCATCCCGTTCGTGCCGTTCTTCCCGCTGCGCGGCGACGGCGGACCCGGCATCGCGGCGACCGCTCAGCGTCTCGGTGTGACGGAGAACGCGGTCAAGCTCGCCTGGCTGCTGCGGCGCTCACCGGTGGTGCTGCCGATTCCGGGCACGCTCTCGATCGAGCATCTGCGCGAGAACCTCGCGGCGCTGGAGCTCGACCTCGGCGACGCGGACGACCTCGCCGCCTGAGCCTCGATGCGGCTCCCGGTCATGCCGCCGGTGGCGCCGATGCTCGCCAAGCCGGCTCCCACGATCCCGCCGGGCCAGTTCTACGAGCCGAAGTGGGACGGCTTCCGGGCGATCGTGTTTCGCGACGGTGACGAGGTCGAGATCGGCAGTCGCAAGGAGCGGCCGATGACGCGGTACTTCCCCGAGGTCGTGGAGGCCGTGAGGCGCAACTTCCCCGCCCGCGCGGTCATCGACGGGGAGATCGTGATCGCCGGCGAGGGCGGCCTGGACTTCTGGGCCCTGCAGCAGCGCATCCACCCGGCCGCGAGTCGCGTCGACATGCTCGCGGACAGGACGCCGGCCAGCTTTGTGGCCTTCGACCTGCTGGCGCTCGGCGACGACGACCTCACGAGGGTGCCGTTCGCAGACCGCCGCGCAGCGCTCGAGCAGGCGCTGGCGAACGCCGCGCCTCCCGTCCACGTCACGCCGATCACGCGCGACGAGCGGGTCGCGCACGACTGGTTCGAGCGCTTCGAGGGGGCGGGCCTGGACGGCATCATCGCCAAGCGCGCCGACCTCACGTACGAGCCCGACAAGCGCATGATGACGAAGATCAAGCATGTGCGGACCGCCGACTGTGTCGTCGCCGGCTACCGCGTCCACAAGTCGGCCGACGACGCAATCGGCTCGCTGCTCCTCGGCCTCTACCGGGACGACGCCGCGCCGCGGTCGCAGTGGATGGACCACATGAAGGGCCTGGCCCCGGTCGGCGTGATCGGTGCGTTCCCGATGGCGCGCCGTCGCGAGCTGTTCATCGAGCTCCAGCCGCTGGTGATCGACGCCGCCGACCACCCCTGGAACTGGGCGGCCGCGGCCGGCCAGGCGCCGGAGGGCGGCAGCCGCTGGAACCCGAAGAAGGACCTCTCGTTCGTGCCGCTGCGGCCGGAGCGGGTCGTGGAGGTGCGGTACGACTACCTCGAGGGCGCCCGCTTCCGGCACCCGCCTCAGTTCGTGCGCTGGCGCGACGATCGCGACCCCACCTCCTGCGGCTACGCGCAGCTCGACCAGCCGAAGCCCTTCGACGTCGCCGACATCCTCGGCTAACCCGCCGCATGTCACGAACTGGCGCGGTGGCTCGTCAGTACGGCATGACTGAGATCGTGATCACCGGAGCCACAGGCGTCGTCGGGCGCCGCGCCGTCCGCGAACTGCTCGCCGCCGGCCATCGCGTCACCGGCGTGACGCGGTCCGCGCGCCGCCCCCGCGCAGCGGCTCGTGCAGGAGTCGATCGCGTTCGTCTACGCCGACGGCGGCGACGCCTGGCTCGACGAGGATGCGCGCGTCGCCGGCGGTGGCGTGACGACGACCGCACTCACGGCCGAGCGCAACGCACGCGAGCTGTTCGACGGCGACACTGTCGTCCTGCGCTTCGGCCTGTTCATCGGACCCGACAGCGGGTCCACGCGCGCCGCGCTGGATGCCGCGCACGCCGGCGCGTCGATCGCGATCGGTCCGCCCGACGCGTACCGGCCGACGCTATGGCTGGATGACGCCGCGACGGCCATCGTCGCCGCGCTGCGCATCCCTGCCGGGACGTACAACGTCGTCGACAGCGACCCGGCGACGAACGCCGAGATCGATACCGCCCTGGCGGCCGCCGTCGGGGTCGACGTCCTCCGCCGCCGGCCGCCGCAGGAGGGGCCGATGGCCCGCTCGCAGCGCGTGTCGAACCGCCGACTACGCGAGGCCGCCGGCTGGGCCCCGAGCGTCCACGCGGCGACCGGCAGCTGGAGCCGGATCGCCGCATGACCGCCGCGGAGCGCTTCGCGCAGGCACGCCCGCGACTGCTGCGGCTCGCGTACAGCGAGCTGGGAGACGTCGGCGAGGCGGAGGACGTCGTACAGGACGCCTGGCTGCGGCTGGAACGGACGGACGCGGAGGCGATCGAGAACCTCGACGGCTGGCTGACGAGAGTCGTCGCCCGCCTGGCGCTCGATCGGCTGCGGTCCGCCCGCGCGCGCCGGGAGACCTATGTCGGCCCGTGGCTCCCCGAGCCGATCGTGACGGACGACCCGGCCGACCGCGTCACGCTCGACGAGTCGGTCAGCTACGCGCTGCTGACCGTGCTCGAGCAGCTCTCGCCCGCCGAGCGCACCGCGTTCGTGCTGCACGAGGTGTTCGACGTGCCGTTCGGCGACATCGCCGAGGTGGTCGGGCGCACACCCGGGGCCGTTCGCCAGCTCGCCTCGCGCGCCCGCCGCCACGTCAAGAGCGAGCGGCCGCGCTTCGCGGCCTCGCGCGACGAGCACGACCGCGCCGTGCGAGCGTTCGCCCAGGCAGTCGCCGAGGGGAATCTCGACGGCCTTGCCGCGGTGCTCGACCCGGATGTCGTCTCGACGTCGGACGGCGGCGGGCATGCGACCGCCGCGCGTAGGCCGCTCCACGGCGGAGTGCGGGTCGCCCACGCGTGGGCGGCGTTCGGCCTCCGGTCGTCGCACCCGCCGATCGAGATCAAGCTCAACGGGCGACTCGGGCTGGTGCTGGCGGGCCGCGACGGCCATCGCGCGGCGATCTCGTTCGGCGTCAGCGACGGGCGCATCACGCGCATCGACGCGGTCCGCAACCCGGAGAAGCTGCGACGCCTTTAGCGGGCGCTCCCCGAGATTGACCGACCGAATAGGCTCACGCCGCCGATGGGCATCGTGCGCTACCTGGCGCCGGACACGGACGCGTACGTCGCGTCGGTGCAGCGGCACGCGGACGAGTTCGAGGCGGAGACGGGGCATCGTCTCGAGGTCCGCGTGCTCACGAGCGACGAGTACTTCTCGAACCTCATCGGGCCTCAGCTCGGCGGCGACGACCCGGCCGATGTCTTCATGTCGGGGCCGGTGCTGTTGTGGGAGCACGTCGGCGCCGGACCGCTGCTCGAGCTCCCGGTCAACTCCGAGTCCTACAACCTCGCGTTCGTGCCGGGCGTCCTGAGCGAGCGCGGCCTCGACGTGCCGCGGACGTGGGAGGACTACTTCGCGGTGGCCCGCGCTGTCGCGCGCGGCGCCGATGGCACGCTCCGAGGCTTCGGGCAGCGCGGCCGCGGCGAGTGGCACACGATGTACACGGGCTTCGCGACCCAGCTGTGGAGCTGCGGCGGGCGCGACTTCGACCCCGACGGCCGCGCGGCCTTCGCCGACCCCGACGCGGTGGCCGTGACCGCTGCCTTCATCGACGCGCTGCGCGACGCCGGCCCCGTGGAGTGGACGGAACAGCGCTGGTACGAGCTCGCGCTCGACTTCGGGCGCGGCCGCTACGCGCTGCTCGTCGACTCCGACCACTACGTCGCCTTCTTCGAGGACGACCAGTACTCCGAGCTGGTAGGGCGGATCGGCTACGCCCCGCCGCCGGCAGGCCCGACAGGCGAGCGCCGTCCGAACCTGTGGACGTGGTCGCTGGCGATGACCGCCGCAGCGCGCGACAAGCCGGCCGCGCGCGACTTCATCGCCTGGGCGGCGTCGAAGGCGTTCCTCCTGCGCTCCGCCGGCGAGGGGAACATGAACCCGACGCGGAGGAGCACCTGGGACCACCCGAGCTTCCAGGCCCTGACCGCCTCGTGGGGTGACTTCGCCACCGTGTCGCGCCAGCTCGTCGACGAGCACGCGACCGTGCTCGTCACGCCGACGCCGCACTACCGTGAGATCGCGCTGCGCTGGACCGAGGCGCTGCGGGAGGCGTACCTCGGCCGCGATGTCGGCGAGGCGCTCCGCGCCGCCGCCGCGGACGCCGAGCGGCACTTCGCCGCGACCGCCTGACCCGAGCTCGCGGTGCGAGCGGGACGCCCTGGACTGAACTTGCCCGTAACCGGGGTAGGAACGCGGCCATGCCCATCGCCATACCCAACTTCCGGAGGATCGGCGTCGTTCTCGGCCTCGCCGCCGCCCTCGTCGTCGCCGGTGCCTCGACCCAGTCCGGCTCGATCACGATGGCGGTCCCATCGGCCGCAGCAGCGAAGAAGCACACGATCACCCGCCCCTACCTCAAGAACTGGGTGTTCCGCTCGACGAAGCTGAACCGCTGCGTCTTCATCGAGGTCCAGGGCTCGATGGTCGGCACCTGGGAGTACCTCTACGGCGATTCCAGCTCCGACCACGACTCGCTGAACTGGACGAAGATGAGGCTGAAGAACCCCTCTATCCACGCCACCGGGTGGCCGATCTCGGGCGCCGGCTGCAACTCGACGAAGCGGTGGAAGATGAAGGCCGACCTCGCTCAGGGCTGGTACCAGAGCGGCTGCGATCTGTCGGTGAGCGTCGCGGTCGGGTTCCCGTGGAGCGTCTCGGCGTCGCCGAAGTACAGCTGCGGAAAGAACCGGGTGGGCCACCGCAGCTCCACCGAAGGTCCGTCCAAGAAGACGCTCAACCAGTACAACAGCGGCTACCCGATCAAGTTCTCGAACACCCCCGCGTCCGTGCGGGCCGGTGGGGTCGGCTTCACCGGAGTGATCACGGTCCGCGCGCACACCAAGAACTCCTCCGACGCGGTGCGCCGCACCCTGCACGTCACGCTCAACAAGTGATCCCTGGGAACGAGGCCTAGACAGACCCGACGCCAGGCCGCCGGCGCGCGTGCCGGCCCAGCCCCGGCGGCCGTGTCGCCGTGGGCGTGATCATCGCTGCGGCGGTTCGGCGGCGAGTGCCGGCGCCGCCGGGCTCATGCCGGTGCTCGCGCGGGTGGCGATCTGGTCGGCGATGTGCTGGGCGTCGTCCTTGACCCAGCCGAGCAGCGCCGAGCCGCGCGTGTGCTGCCACGGCATCCCGAGGAAGTACAGCCCGGGCGATGCGGTGACGCCGCGCTGGTGCACGAGACGGCCGTCGGCATCGAAGACGGGCAGTTGCACGAACGAGTGATCGAGTTCGAAGCCGGTCGCCCAGACGACGGCGCCGGGACTGAGCCGGCCGCCGTTGCTGAAGCGGACCTCTGACCCGGACACGTCGTCGGTTCGGCCGCACAGCTCGATGCCGTGCCGGCGTCGGGCGGCGCGGGGGCTGGAGCCGATCAGCGTCTCGCGGTGTTGCATGCGTTGGCCGATCCGCGACTCGACGGTCTTGCCCATCAGGCCGGTGGCTTCGAGGTAGCGGAACAGGTCGCGGCCCAGGATCCGTTGCGGCAATGGCGTCTGACGGGCGCCGATCGAAAGGTGCACCTTGTGGGTCCCGGCGAGCTCCTCAGCGATCTGATAGCCGGTGTTGCCACCGCCGACGACGAGCACCGGGCCCGCCGGCACGTCGTGTGGCCCGCGGTAGCGGCTGCTGTGGAATTGCGTGACGCCCGAGTCGAGGCGCTCAGCGAGCGGCGGCACACGCGGGATCTGGAACGGGCCGGTGGCTATCACGACCTGGTCAGCCTCGTAGCAGCGATCGTCGAGCTCGACCAGGTAGCCGCCCTCGCCTCCTCGGACGGCGCGGACACGGCTGCCCAACTCGACCGGCAGCTCGAAGTCGCGCGCGTAGTCGCTGAGGTAGGCGACGACGTCGTCACGACCCGGGTAGCTGTCGGGATCCCCGGGGAATGCCCGGCCAGGGAGGCTGTCGTAGCGGACCGGGGTGAACAGCCGCAACGATTCCCAGCGCTCGCGCCACGCCACCGCCGGCGCGTCGGCCGCTTCCAGGATCGTGAACCGTCGACCGTGCTGCGCGAGCAGGTGGCCGATCGCCAGGCCGGCTTGGCCGCCGCCGACGACGATCACCTCGCGCCGTTCGCCTGCCGCGTCAGCAGTCATGGGCTCGGAGCGTCGTCGGCCGGTGCGACGTTGAAGCTGAACATCATCCCGCTCTCGTGGTGCTCGGCAATGTGGCAGTGCGCCATCCACACGCCGACGTTGGTGACGTCGAGCAGGATGTCGACGGTCTCGCCGGTCCGCACCAGCACCGTGTCCTTCCACACCAGGTTGGGCTCAGCCGCCCCGTCGCGGGCGAGTACCAGGAAGCGCCCGGCGCCGTGGACGTGGAACGGGTGGTGCATCGGATGGTCGCCGGCCATCTCGTTCAGCAGCCGGATCTTCACCTGGTCCCCGACCTTGAACTGCCAGTCGATCGCGGCGTTCTCCGCATCGGTCTCGCGGTCGATGATCTTCCAGCGCATGTTGGCCGGAGTCGTCATCCGGTTGACCGCGACCATGTCGTCTTCCCACTCGATGCCGCCGGCCGCCACGTGGTCATGGCCTGCGTGCCCGTGCTCGTGACCTCCGTTCTCGTGCTCGGCGTGGTCGTGGTGTTCGTGATCGTGCGTGCCGGCCTCGGCGACCAACTGCGCCGGCAGCAGCTTCATCCCGCAGTCCGGGCAGTGGCCGGGCTCCGCGCTGACGACCCCCGGATGCATGGGGCACGTGTAGACGACCGGCCCTTCTCCTTCTGGCGCATCCATGTCCATCTCGGCGATGAAGGCCACGGTCTTGTGCGGCTCGGCCTCCAGATACGGCGCGACGCGCACGCGCTCGGCCGCCATATCGGGATTGGTGCGCAGGGCCGCGAACTGCTCCGCGAGTGGCGGCTCGGCCGCCTCGTCGCTGACGGTGATCGCGGCCAGCAGATAGACCCGATCCGGCGTGTGGTGTTCCAGCGCGAGCGTCCCGGAGTGGTCGAACAGGACATCGACGATGACTCGCTCGGACGGCGCGAGGATCACGTCGTCGACGAACTGCTCGTGCTCGACATGGCCGCTGTCGCCGCCGACGAGCTTCATCCGCGCGCCCGGCAGCTTCACCTTGAAGACTCGCGTGTTGGCCGTATTGGTCAGGTAGAGGCGCACCACTTCGCCGAGCTGCGCGGTCAGCGTGAGATCCGGCTCACCGCTGACCAGCAGCACGTCGCCGAATCGGCCCATGGCTGCGTAGGTGGTCTCGGCGCGGCTGAACGGCGCGACCTTGCCGTCCTCCAGCAGGATGTCGTCGAGCGTGAGCACGACCTCACGGTGCGCGGGCGGCCAGTAGTCCGGGTCGGCCGCCTCGACCAGCACGTTGCCGTACAGGCCCATCTCCTGCCCGTAGTCCTCGCGGATATGGGGGTGGTACCAGTACAGCCCCGGATCGGGGAAGGTGACGCGAGCGGAGAACCTCTCGCCCACCGCCATCGGGCGCTGCGTCTCGTGCGTTCCGTCGTAGCGGTTCTGCAGCCGCAGCCCGTGCCAATGGACCGTGGCGTCCATGTCGCCCTGGTTCTCGACGTCGACGATGACCTCTGAGCCCTCCTGCACCTTCAAGGTCGGTCCGGGAATCGACCCGTTGTAGGCCAGCATCCGGACCGTCACGTCGCCCAGTCGCTTGGCGACCGGAGCGATCCGCAGCTCGAGATGCTCACCGTCAGCCAGCTCGACCAGCTCGGCCGCGCGCGCCTCGGGGAGCCCCGTCGCGTCAGTCGGGAACCGATCCGTCGGCTCGGTATCGGTGTGGTGTTGCATCCTCAGCGTCCCTCCTCTGTTGCACGCCACAACGGGGCCCCACCCAACAACTGGAGGCGGTCAGCGGGAACTCCGGGCGGACGGTGCCGCGATCTCTCGGGTAGCGGTCGTGGTGTCCGGAACAGCGTCGGGCGCGCCGCGTGGCGTCGAACCGCTCACAGCGGGGTTCTCGCGCGGCGGTACGAGTGTCTCGATCCGATCCTCGCCAGTACCTCCTACGAAGTCAAGGTACGGTTGCTGACCGCGCCGGGGAAGAGTCCGGCATCGCCAGCGGCAGGCGCTCATCGCCGAGCGACGACGTCGATTCGAGCGACGATCGCCAACGCTTCGACCTCGGCGGCGCCGGCCAAGAGCTCGGCGCGAGCGGTACAGGCGGCGAGCGACCTGAGCGTCAGCGCCACTCGTGGCGAGTCCCCGTCGCGGAGCGCGGGTCGCGCCCATCGGCGACACTGAGATGCCTCATCAGGGCTCTCGGGCCTCCGCCACAGCGTCATCCAGGAGTACCCGCGGTTGGGCTTCAAGCGGGAGTTCGCCGGGCTTCTCCGAGCCGAGGCCAAGCAAGTCCCTCGTGGCCGCGCCTGGTACCTGCACCGCTTCGCCGTGAGCGACCTGAGCATTCGGCTCGCGCCCTTCCATGATTGATGTGACGGCAACCGGCAGCGGGGGCGTCGCCTGTAACCGGGTCCGCCGGTTTGCGCAACTCGTCGTCCGTTCAGCGGCGGAACGCGTCGAGCCGCTCAAGGAAATGGCGCGACTGAGGGCGGAGGGCGCGCTGACCGAGAGCGAGTTCGAGCCCGTCAAGGCGAGGCTGCTCGCGGACGAAGCCTCGGGATGGAACGCGACACTCGCCGCTTCGTCAAGCGGCGCTTCCGTCCGCACTCGATGGCGAAGTGCCTCCTGCCCGTTCGGACGAGGGCGAGAGCGAGCGCGCAACCGGACCTCGCGCGGGCGCGCGGGGGCGGCTGGTGGACGGGAAGTGTGGGGAGACGGGCCGCGCCGGAGACAGAGCCCTTAGAGCGTCCGGGCGCGGATCTCGAGCCGCGTGCGGCGCTCCTCGCCCGGTGCGAGCTCGGGGAGGCGGCCCTCGGCCCGGTCATGGGCGACGCCGAGCACCGAGCAGTTCGCGGGCTCCAGCCCGAGCACGCCGATACCCGGTGCCGGGTGGACCCACTGCCACATCCGCGGCATCGTGGCGGCGTCCCAGCGGACCTCCACCTCGATCCGCAGCTCGCTGTTGCGCACAGCGGCGCGGGACCAGCCGTCCGAGCCCGGCACGACCTCGTGCTCGAAGACGCGCTCGGGGGCGCCCTCGACGATCCCCGGGCCACGATTCCAGGCGTCGGCGAACGGCTCGGCGTCGGCGTCGCGCGGGTGCGTGGCCCGGGCGTTGAGGACGAGCTCGGAGCCGGAGACCCACAGCGGCGGGCCGAGGTTGACGTGGTAGAGCTGCAACGCGGGCTCGGTCGCGCGGCCGCGGTTCACGACGACGTCCTCGAGCTGGATCAGGCCCTGGCCGGCGTACGTGCGCCACGTGCGCTCGACCTCGAAGTGGTGACCCAACGCGGCGACCTCCGCGACCCGGCCCTGCACGATCAGGGCATCACCGGAGCGCTCGACCGCCTCGACGACGGCCTTCTGGAACGTGAAGTCACCGTGCTGCCGGTGGCCTTCGGACGGCACGCCGACGTTGCGCAGCCCGCAGGTGACCATCAGCCCGCCGCCGAACGACTGCATCCAGTCCCAGTCGACCGTGGCGGTCTCCCCCACCGGCGACCGCCAGTCCAGCGGCACGCCGGCGAACCAGGCGTCGGCGGCATCGAGGCCGCGGTCGGGCAGCAGCCGAAGCGAGATCCCGCCCTCGACGCGCAGGTCGATCGCGCGGCACCCGGCGGCGCGCCCGTCGGAGACGACAGAAGAGACGGCGGTGGCGATCATGCGGCCTCGAGGATGGCGTCTGCGCTCACGGTGTCGACGACACGGTCCGCCGCGGCGAGCGAGGCCTCGGTGCCCGGCACCCGGCAGACGGCGAGCGTGAACATACCGGCGGCGAGACCGGCCTGCACTCCCGGCGGGCTGTCCTCGATCACCACGCACGCCGACGCCTCTACGCCGAGTCGCGCGGCGGCGAGCAGGAACATGTCCGGCGCCGGCTTGCCGTGCTCCACCTCGTCGCCGGAGACGACGACGTCGAACGCGTCGAGCAGGCCCGCGCGGCCCAGCGTCCGATGGAGCCGCTCACGCGGCGACGACGACGCGACCGCGACCGGCACGCCCCGCTCGCGCAACGAACGTGCGGCGCCGACCGCATCCTCGAACAGCACCAGCGAGGAGTCGATGAGCGCGAACAGGTCGCCGGAGAACTCGACCCAGAACGCGTCTGCTCCGGGGAGCGGAGCCCGGTCTGCGAAGTAGGCGTGCACGCGCGGGTACGGGAGACCGATCGACGCCTCGGCGTCGGCGTCGGTGAGCGCGTATCCGTATCGCTCGAGCCCTCGCTCCCACGCCAGCCGAGCCAGCGGCTCGGAGTCCACCAGCGTCCCGTCGCAGTCGAAGATGACGGCGGTCATCGCGGATCGAGCACGAACTTGACGCCCTCGCCGGCCCGCGAGGCGTCGAACGCCCGCCGCCACTCGGCCAGCGGAAGGACCTCGGTGACCAGCGGCTCGAGCTGCACCTCACCGGCCGCGAGCAGCTTCATCGCCCGCCGCCACGACGCCGGGTTGGACGCGAACCCGGCCGTGACGGTCAGCTCGTGGAAGCAGATCAGGTCGTACGGCAAGGTGACGTCGGCCCCGCGCAGACCCATCTGCACCACACGGCCGCGCCGCCGCGCCGCGCCCAGGGCGTCCGCGATCCCGCGCTCCGCCCCCGAGCACTCGACGACCACGTCGGCGGCCGGAGCGGGATCGTCGGCCACGGAGGTCTCAAAGCCGAGCTCGCCCGCCAGGGAGAGACGCGCACGGTCGCGCGGAGCGCCGCGCACGGTCACCCGCGCACCGCACGCGCGCGCCACCTGCGCGGCGATCAGGCCGATCGCGCCCGGCCCGACGACCAGCACCTCGTCGCCCGGCTGCACCGCGTTCGGGTCGAGCAGCGAGTTGCACACGCACGCGAGCGGCTCCGACAAGGCGGCGGCCTCGCCGGCGAGCGCCTCGGGCACGCGATGCAGGTTTCGCGCCGGGAGCACGAGGCGGGGCGCGAACCCGCCGTCGACGTGCGTCCCGATCGACCGCCGCTGCTCGCAGACACTGAGCTTGCCGGCACGGCAGTACGCGCACACGCCACAGGTGGAGAAGAACGTCTCGACCGCGACCCGCGCGCCCGTCCAGTCGCCGTCGACACCCTCGCCGACCGCCGAGACCGTCCCGCACACCTCGTGTCCCATCGTCACCGGCGGGACGCTCGGGTACTCGCCGAGCCAGATGTGCAGGTCGGTGCCGCAGATGCCGGCCGCGTGCACGTCCACAGCCACCTCGCCGGCCTCCGGCGCACGCTCAGGCCGCTCGGTCAGCTCGACGAAGCCCTCACCCGACGCCACCTTCGTCAGGCCGATCACAGCAGCGCCTCGACGTCGGCGGCGGTCGGCATGTCGTCGGCGCAGCCGAGCCGCGAAGCCACGACGGCGCCCGCGGCGTTCGCGAAGCGGACGATCCGCTCGACGTCCCAGCCGGACAGCAGCCCGTGGCAGAGTGCGCCGCCGAACGCGTCGCCGGCGCCCAGCCCGTTCACGACGTCGACGGGCACCGGCGGCACCACCCAATGCTGCTCGGCGGTCGCCGCGAGCACGCCGCGCGGGCCGAGCTTGACGATGGCCAGCCGTGGCCCGAGCTCGAGCAGCCGCCGCGCCATCTCCAGCGGCTCACCCTCGCCGACCGCGACGGCGGCCTCCTCGGCGTTGCCGACCGCGACGGTGCTGCGCTCCACGGCAGCGCGATACAACGCGGAGGGGTCAGACCCCTTGAGTCCGCCCGACTCAAGGGGTCTGACCCAGAACATCGGCCGCCAGTCGAGGTCGACGATCGTCTCGCCATCCCTCCACGTGAGCGCCTCGAGCGTCGTCGAACGACTGGGCTCGACAGAGAGACCCGTGCCCGTGACCCAGAAGATCCCGGCCTCGCGCACCGCGCCCGCATCGAGATCGGGGACCGTGAGCTGGAGGTCGGGCGCCGACGGCTCCCGGTAGAAGAGCAGCGGGAAGTCGTCGGGCGGATGGATCTCGCAGAACGCCAGCGGCGTCCGTAACGCATCGGTCCCGACGAACCGCTCGTCGACCCCGAACTCGCGCAGCGCGCCGCGGATGTAGCCGCCGAACGGATCGTCGCCGACCTTGGTGATCACGGCACTCCGCCGTCCCAGCCGCGCCGCCGCGACCGCGACGTTCGTCGCCGTCCCGCCGAGCATCTTGCGGAACGTCCGGACCTCCGCCAGTGGCACGCCGATCTGCTCGGGGTACAGGTCGACCCCGATCCGGCCCATCGTGACCAGCTCGAAGCTCACGCCAGCAGCGGCCGCAGCGCGTTGCGCGCGATCAGGAAGCCGCGCTGGACGAGCTCGACCGACCCTTCGAACTGACGGTCCTCGTGCTCGATCGACACCACGTGGTCGTAGCCGACCCCGTACAGCGCGCCGACGAAGCGGCCCCAGTCGACCTGGCCGAGCCCGCACAGCCGCGGCACCTGCCAGCCGATCCCGAGCCCGAGCACGCCGTGCTCATACAGTCCGTCCGGCCGCACCTCCATGTCCTTGCCGTGCACGTGGAAGATGCGCTCGCCGAACTCGTACACCGCGCGCTCGGCGTCGATCATCTGCCATAGGAGGTGCGATGGATCGAGGTTGAGCCCGAAGTTGTCGTCGGGGATCGCCGTGAACATCTCACGCCAGATAGCGGGCGAGTAGGCGAGGTTGGAACCGCCCGGCCACTCGTCGTAGCTGAAGATCATCGGGCAGTTCTCGATCGCGATCCGCACCCCGCGCTCGGCCGCGAACGCCACCAGCGGCGGCCACACCGACCGGAAGTCGTCGAGGCTGTCGGGGAGGTTCCTCGTGCGGTCGCGGCCGATGAACGTGCCGACGATGTCGACGCCGAGCTTCGGCGCCGCGGCGATGACCTTGCGCAGGTGCTCCTGCGCGACCTCGCGCGCCTCGGCGTCAGCCGACAGTGGGTTGGGGTAATAGGCAAGCGCCGAGATCGTCAGCCCGCGGCGTGCGAGCCCCTCGACGATCTCAGACGCCTTCGCGTCGTCGAGCGTGTCGACGTCGATATGGCACACGCCCGAGTAGCGGCGAGCGGCGCCCTCGCCGGCGGGCCAGCAGGCGATCTCGAGCGCCTCGTATCCGTTGTCCGACGCCCAGTCGGCGATCTCGTCAAGGCTGAGCGTCGGGAACGCGGCCGTGAGCAGGCCGAGTTTCATTCACACCTCCTGGGGAACGGGGTCAACGGCCACCCACCGCTGCTCGGCGTGCGAGCGAGCGATGGCGTCGGCGATCACGGCCTCGTCGTGGCCGTCGGCGAACGTGGGGTAGTCCTCGCCCGGCTCGCCCGCCGCCACGGCGGCATAGACCTTCCGGTAGAGGGCCTTGAACGTGTCGGGGAAGCCTTCGGCGTGGCCCGGCGGGTACTCGCCGGCCTCGCGCAGGAGCAATTCGTTGGGGCGGTCGCGGTGGCCGAGCCACAGCTCCTCGGGCGACTCCGAGATCCACGACAGCGCGTTGGTGGACCCATCGAGCTCGAAGCTCAGCCGGTTCTTGCGGCCGGCCGAGATCTGGCTCACCGTGACGATCCCGCGCGCGCCGCCGCTGAAGCGCAGCAGGATCCCGGCGGCGTCCTCGGTCTCCATGACCGTGTCGATGGTCTCGCCCGCGCTCGCCCCGCTGAACGTCTCCACCGGCCCGGTCGGCTGCTTGCGCACGCCGATGAAGGTCTCCAGGTCAGCCATCACGGCCTCGACGCGGCGGCCGGTGATGAACTGGACGAGGTCGAGCCAGTGCGAGCCGATGTCACCGACCGCGCGGAGCGAGCCGCCCTCGGCGGGGTCGAGCCGCCAGTTCCAGTCGGTCTCGAGCAGCAGCCAGTCCTGCAGGTAGCCGCCGCTGATCAGCCGGACGTCGCCGATGTCGCCGCGCGCCACGCGGGCACGCGCCTCCTGACACTGCGCGTAGAAGCGCACGTTGAAGTTGACCGCGTGGACGAGCCCGCTCTGCTCGGCGAGGCGCAGCAGCTCGGCGGTCTCGGCCGAGTCCATGCCGAGCGGCTTCTCGCACACCACGTGCTTGCCGGCTGCCAGCGTCGCCTTGACCTGCTCGTAGTGCAGCCGGTTCGGCGTCGTCAGATGCACGACCTCGACCCCCGGGTCCTCGAGCATCGCCTCGAAGCTCGGATAGGGAGCCGGGAGCCCCGCCGTCCGCGCTTTCTCGGCGGCACGCTCCGGCGACGAGCCGACGATGCCCGTGACCTCGATGCCGAGCCGTCGCAGCGCCTCGACGTGCACCACGCCGATGAAGCCGGTCCCCACGACGGCGGCCTTGATGTCCCTGATGTCCCTCACGCCCGCCGACCTCCCCGGCTAGCGGTTGTCTAGACAGCTATAGCGGCGAGCCTATCCTCGCTGCCGACAGACTGTCAAACCGGCGTGAATGGCAAGCGGCGCGCCAGGGGGACGACCCGGCGCGCCGACGTTGCCACGGCGGCTCTAAGAGCCTCCGTCCCCCTCCCCGTTGGCCTCGTGGGCCTTCTGGGAGACACACTTGCCAAAGGCGTTCTTCTTGTTGTGATTCGTCCCGTAGTTCTCCTCGAACGCCTTGCGGTCGGCCGATCGCTCGGCGTCGCACTCCTGTGCGGCGTTCTTGGTGCATTCCTTGGCCGCGCTGCGGCGGGCTGCCTTGCGCTCGGCCTTGGCCGCGCGCGCCGTCTGATGCAGGCCGTGCCTGAACCCGCCCCACTTGGCCTTGAAGGCCTCGCGCGTCGCGTCCGTCGTGCCGCGCTCGGCGCGGCATTCCTGCTTCGCCTCGCGCTTGTCCGCCTTGCTCGTCTTGGCCATCGCGGTCCCGGCCGGCGCGGCGAGTGCGACCAGCACGACGGCAATCCCCAGGATGCGTCTCATGCCCCCCACCAACGCCGTGCGGGCATGGCAGTTGGAGAGTTACGCGAGGACGGCGTTGCGACGCTCGAAGCGCGTCACCGCCGCGCCCATTGCGAGCAGCCAGGTGAGCGCGATCACGCCGAGCGTGCCGTAGGCGGCGCCGGTGAGCCACGACGCGGCCCCGCGCTCCTCGCGGCGCAGCACCTCGTGGTCGACCTCGAACGCGCGCTGGAAGTGCGGCGTGGCCGGGACCTCCTTGGCGGGGATCGCCGGGTCGGCCGGCATGTAGATCGGCATCGCGAGAATCGAGCTGCCGACGTGCAGGCGCAGCATCGCCTTCCAGTCACCGCTGACCGGGACCGGTGCGGTCGTGCGGTACGTGCCCGCCCCCGTCCGCTGCAGTTGGACGAGCCGGCTGCCGCCACCCTGCCACGCCATCGCGTGGAACCACTTGGCGTCGTCGGCGGCGTCCGATGGGTCGAGCTTGACGGTGGCGTTGACCTGACCGGTGCCGGCCTCGCCGAGGCTGACGTCGGCGCGCGGCAGCGCCCCGGTGGTGGTGTGCATCGGGATCGCCAAGCACACGATCACGACGGCGAGCGCGACGGCGGGCACGAGCCGCGGCACGTGCGAGGGGCGTCGCGGTGAGCGCAGCGCTCCGCCGAGGTAGGCGCCGAGCAGGCCACCGCCGACCGCCGCCGCGAGCGCGAGCATCGGCGCCTCGGGCAGCAGCGCGGAGTTCCACGGCAGCGGCATGTCGATCTGCGACCAGCCCCACTCGGCCGCAACGCCGATCGTGCCGATCAGCACGCCTGACCCAAGGCCGACCGCGACCGCGCCTCGCCTGATCAGCGCCAGCCCGGCGACCTCGACGAGCAGCGCCTCGACGATGTAGAGCGGGAAGTGCAGCACCGTGTGCCCGAAGCCAGGGCCGATGACGAGCACCATCGGCGTCATCACGAGCATGTACGCAGCGAGCGCGCCGCCGCGACCCAGTCGCAGGCGGGCGGCGACGAGACCGACGCTCGCCGCGAGCGCGATCAGGATCGGGTGGAAGGCGAGCTGGAACTGCGGGACGCCGTAGCCGAACTCGAGCTGGAGCGTCGACAGGCCGACGAGCGCGGCGCCGGCGAGCTGGACCTCCCAGGCGAGCAGCAGGAGCCGGCCCGGGCCTGGCCTCCCAACGGCGCGACGGCCCTCGACGAGCAGCAGCCAGGCGGCGATCGGCGCCAGCGAGGCGCCGCCGATCATCAGCACGTGCGTCGGGCCCCAGAGCGTGACGTCCTGGCCGAAGATGCGATGCCAGACGTCGTCGAGCGGGAAGCCGATCATCGCGAGCCCGCCGCACAGGAGCAGCAGCGCGCCGCCGAGCGGGATGCGCCAGCCGGGCGTCCAGTCGATCGCCGCCCGGTCGCGCGCATCGGCGCCAAGCACGGCGGCGAGGTAGCCGGCCAGCGCGACGCCGGCGAGGCCGGCGAGGATCGGGTAGTGGGCGGCGTTGGCGAACGGACCGGCGTCGCGGCCGTTGTCGATGTGCGTGGCGACGTCCCAGAAGAAGCCGAACGCGCCGATGCCGAGCGAGCCGAGCGTGACCAGCACGGGCAGCGCGGCCCAGCCGGGCACGGGGATCACGCGCTTATCCACGCGGTCGCACCCCCCGGGCTGTGCGCGAGGCGCAGATGGTCGCCGCCGCCGAGCGGCTGTTCGCCGAGCACGGCTACCACGGCGTCTCGATGGACCAGATCGCCGCCGCGTCGGGCATCACCAAGCCGATGCTGTACGACTACTTCGGCTCCAAGGAAGGCCTCTTCCTGGCGTGCATGGAACGCGCCCGCGGGCGACTGTTCGAAGCGATCGGCGGAGCGGTTCGCGGCGCCGCCGACGCCGAGTCCGCGCTGCGCGCCGGCATCTACGCGTTCCTGACCGTCGCCAACGACCAGCGCGCGACGTGGCCGGTCCTGTTCGCCGAAGGCGGCCGCTTCAGCGAGGCCGCCGGGTCGATCCGCGCCGAGCAGTCGGGCCTGATCGCCCAGCTGCTGCGCGAGCTGCCGGGCTCGGAGCGCGAGCCCGACGCCGAGGAGCTCGACGCGCTCGCGCACATCTTCGTCGGCGCCGCCGAGGCGATCGCGTTCTGGGCGGTCGAGCGCGACGAGGTCAGGATCGACCGCGTCGCCGACTTCCTGATGGCGGTGCTGTGGCCCGCCGTGCGCGAGCTGCCCAGCCGCCGGCTCGCGGCGTCAGCGTGAGCGGTCCAGCTCGTCGGCGACGGCGCGCACGTGCGCCTCGAGCTCTCCCAGCAGCTCGCGGACTCCCGGCGAGAGCCGTGCCCCGGCACGGGCGATGACCGCGAACGTGTCGTAGAGCGGCGGGCTGAACGAAGCGGTGCCCAGCCCCGGCGGGTAGTAGGGCGCGCGGGTGTAGGCGCTTGGCAGGTAGGTGTCGCCGATCCCCGCGGCGACGAGGCGCAGCGCGATGTCCTTGAGCTCGACCTCGACCTTCGGTCGCAGGCGGAGCCCGAAGGCCTGCGCGCGCTCGGCGAGCTGACGCCGGATCGGATCGTCCTCGGCCGCCTCGGCGTCATAGAACACCAGCGGCGTCTCGGCGAGCCGCTCGATCGTCGCCGGCCGCCGCGTCCGCTCAGCCGAGGCACTGACGTAGAGGACCTCGTCGCGCACGATCGGCCGCACGTCGAGCCGGTCGTCGTCGATCGGAAGCACGACGACGCCGGCCTCGAGCTCGCCGCGCCGGACGCGCTCGGCGATCGCTGAAGAGTTCCGACCGACGAGGCGGAGCGACACTTCGGGATGCCGGCGGAGGAACGCGGTGGCGAGCTCGTCCACCCGCCACGCCGACGGCTCCGCGAAGATGCCGACCGCCACGGTGCCGCCGCGGAGCGCGGTGAGCTCGCCGACGCTGCCGGCCGCGTCCTCGACCGCGCGCAGGCTGCGAGCGGCGTGCTCGGCGAACGCACGGCCCGCCTCGGTGGCGATCACGCCGCGCCCGGCGCGCACGAACAGATCGGCCCCAAGCGCGTGCTCGAGCTTGCGGATCTGCTCGGCCACCGCGGGCTGGGAGACCCGGAGCGCGTCGGCCGCGGCGGTGAAGGAGCCGAGCTCGAGCGCCGCGCAGAAACAGCGAATCTGCTGCAGCGACAAAAGCTCAGCCTTTGGGTTCACTAAGAAACAAAGCCTACCTTGGAATACGACGTCGAGCGACGATGCCGCGATGGCCCGGGACGTCGTGATCGTGGGGGGCGGGATCGCCGGACTGGCTGCGGCCTGGCGCCTGCGTCACCGCGAGGTGCTGCTTCTGGAGGCGGGCGAGCGCCTCGGCGGGCGGATGCGCTCGGACCCGTGTGGCGACTATTGGCTCAACTACGGCGCGCACCTGTTCCCCGGGCCGGGGTCGCTGGTTGACGGCATGGCGCGCGACTGCGGCCTCGAGACCGTCCCGGTCACCGGCAGCATGATGGGGCTCGCCGTCGGGTCGACGCTGCTCACCCGCGGCCCCGTCGAGACCTACCCGTTCCGGCTCCCGCTGTCGCTCCGCGACCGGATCGCGTTTGCCGGAGCGGGCATCAGGATCCAGCGAGCGGTCGCGCGCTACGAGCCGCGACACGACTTCGAGGACCACCGCACGTTCGGCGAGCTTCTCGGGACGCTCCCGCCCGCCGTCCACGACATCTTCTCGTGCGCCGCGCACCGCGCCACCGCCGAGCTCGACGAGCTGTCGGCCGGCTGCGGCATCGGCCTGTTCGCGCTCGTGTGGGGCGGCAAGGGATCGCTGATCGCCCGCAACCTGCTCGGCGGCAGCGGCCGGCTGCCGGAGGCGCTCGGCCGCGAGCTCGGTGAGCGCGCCCGCACGGGCTGCCGCGTGCACGCCGTCGAGCCAGACGGCGGCGACCTGGTGGTCAGGCACGACGATGAGGAGATCCGCGCGCGGCACGTGATCGTCGCCGCCCAGGCGCCGCACGCGGCGCCGCTCGTCGCGCCCGTCGCCGAGGCGACCGCCGCGGCACTGTCTCAGCTCAGCTACGGCGCGTTTCTCAGCGTCGCCGTCGAGACCAGCGAGAGCGCCCCGATGCCGTACGACGACGTCTACGCGATGGCCACTCCCGGCCGCGTGTTCGACATGTTCACCAATCAGGCGCACGCGCTGCGCGGCGACGCACCGCGCCGCCCTGGCGGCAGCCTGATGCTGTTCGCGGGCGCGCACCGTGCCGCCGCGCTGATGCGCGGGTCCGACGAGCGGATCGTCGAGCACTTCCTCGCCGACCTGCACGAGTTGTACCCGCAGACCCGCGGGGTGATCGCCGGCGCGACCGTGCAGCGCTGGGAGCTCGGCAACGTCTACGCGCGTCCCGGCCGCGGGCGACTCCAAGCCGCGCTCGACGGCGCGCTGGGCACCCACGAGAACCTGCACCTGGCAGGCGACTACTTCGCCGAGCTGGGGAACATCGAGGCCGCCGCCCGCACCGGGCACGCGGCCGCCGAACGCGTCGACGCCCGACTCCGAGAGGTCACCCATGTCTGAGCCGTTCCATGGCGTCCTCCCTGCGCTGATCACGCCGTTCACCGACGACGGGGCCGAGCTCGACACCGACGCGCTCGCCGCGATCGTCGACCGCCTCGTCGCCGCCGGCGTCGGCGGGCTCGTCCCGAGCGGCAGCACCGGCGAATTCACGACGCTGACGCCTGCAGAGCGGCGACTGCTGATCGAGACCACGGTCGAGGCCGCTGCCGGACGCGTCCCCGTCATCGCCGGCGCCGGCGCGCTGTCGACGCGCGAGACCGTCGAGCTGAGCCGCCACGCCGAGGGGGTCGGCGCGGCCGCGGTGATGATCGTCCCGCCGTTCTACGAGGCGCTCTCGTGGCGCGAGCTGCTCGCCCACTACACCGCCGTCGCGGACGCGATCGGCATCCCGATCATGTACTACAACCTGCCGAGCGCTTCGGGCCTTCGGCTCACGGCCGCGCAGCTGCGCGAGCTCCCGGTCGCGTGCCTCAAGGACACCGGCGGTGATGCGTCGGCGGCGACCGAGCTGATCCAGACCGACGGGCCGACGCTCCTCAACGGCTACGACACGCTCACTTTCGCCGCGCTCGCCGCGGGTGTCCGCGCCGTTGTCTGGGGCACCGCCTCGATTGTGCCGGAGCCGTGCGTCGAGCTCCACCGGCTGCTGATCGACGAGATCGACCTGCCCGCGGCGCGCGAGCTGTGGGCCCGGCTGTGGCCGCTGTGCCAGTTCCTCGAGGGTCAGAGCTACTCGGCCGCCGTCAAGACCGCATGCGCACTCGCCGGCGATCGCACCGGTCCGGTCCGCGCGCCGGTCCTACCGCTCGACGACGCGGCGACCGACAAGCTCGCCGCATTGCTCGACCGCGCCGCGCTCGTCAGGCGCTGAACCGAGCCGCGAGGGGATGAGCGGTTTGAGCGGGCGCTGTAGCTCGACTGTCTCGCGATAGGCGAGGATCGGCGCGACGCCGCCGGCGTAGGTCGTCGCGCCGAGCGAGCCCGACAGCAACGAGAAGTCGAACAGGCCGTGGATGAGCGCGGGCACCACGAGCCCGCCGGAGACGCGCCGGGTCAGGTAGAAGAAGTAGCCCGCGAAGCTCACCGCGACGGCTTGGGCGACGGCGCCGCCGCCGCTGCCGTCGAGCGCGTTGCTCAGGTGCACCGCACCGAACACGACGCTGGACCACAAGGCGACCTTGCCGTCCGCGAAGCCGTCGGTCCGGAACACGGTGACTCCGATGCCGCGGAACAGGCCCTCCTCGGAGAACCCGACGCAGAGGGTCGTGAGCAGAAGGACGGCCACGAACCCGGCGCCCTTGTCCGCGAGCGCGCTGTAGTCGATGGCGACGGCGATTGCGACGACGAGGATCGCCGGCACCACCCAGACCCACCGCTGCACCGGCCGGCGGTCGACGAACACGGGCCGCCACCAGCCGAGCCACGCGATGACCGCGTACACGAACGCGAGCGAGGTGCCGATCGGGACCAGCAGCCCGAGCGCGACCTCCTTCGTCGTGTGCAGCTCGCCCGGATCGAAGCCGTCGAGACCGGACCGCGACAGCACGCCGACGACGGCGATGACCGCGACGTCCGCGACGGCGATCGCGAGGAACGCGGGAACCGAGAGCCGGCGACCTGTCGTCATGCGCCCTGACCATAGGCGCGCGACGCGCTACACGACGAACTCGTCGCGCAGGGCGGCGGCGATCGCGCCGCCGGGGCGCGTGCGGCGCTCGCCGTCGAGGAAGACGTCGACCCGCTCGTCCCAGAACGCGATCAGGCCCGTGACCTGGGGGATCTCCGGGAGCGGCTGCTCGTAGCTCCACGCGATGTCCGGACGGCGCCGGCCGTCGGCGTCGACCGACCAATACGACGCCCGGCCCTTGTACGGACAGTAGCTCTGCCGGTCGCTCGGATGGAGCTCGACCGCGACGTCCTCGCGCGGGATGTAGAAGCGCGTCGGGAGCTGGGTCTCGAACAGCAGCCGCGCGCACGTGGTCCGGGCAATGGTGTCGCCACCGATCTCGATGCGGACCGGTCGCGATGTCTCGCGGACGTCGACACGGTGATAGGGATCGCGCGGGTGGACGACGACCGCCTCGTCCTCCTCGTGCCACGCGTCGAAGGCGGCGAAATCGAGCACGACGTAGCCGGCGAGGTCCTCGTCGGCGAGGCGGAAGCCCGCGCCCTCGCGATCCGCGATCGTGACCGGCTCGCCGGCAGCCGTGTGCACGCTGAACGGGATCCCCGGGTGGAGCACGCCGTCGGCGCTGCCGTTGGACGCCGGCGCGACCGCCAGATCGCCCTGGATGTCGTCGGCCGGGACCGCGTACGTCGGCACGACGCGGCGCGGCTCCCAGACGAGGACCGCGCGGGTGCTGTCGAGCACCGTCGCGCCATCGGCGCTCGCACGGATACGCTTCTCGATCGGCTCGTGGCGGAGGCGGCCCCGGGCCTCGGCGAATAGGTCACGCATCGTGGTGCTCATACAAGGCCAGACTCTCGGACGGCGGAACCTATTCCCGGTACCGTCGCAATCATGGCAAGCCCGGGTGATCTCGACACGAGCTTCGCCGGCAACGGGAAGAAGGCGATCAACTTCGGCGGGACCGACGAGGTCCAGGCCGTGCTCGTGCAGCCGAACGGCAGGATCCTCCTCGCGGGCAGCGGCGGCGCGTCGACGATGTTCTGCGTCGCCCGGCTGCGCAACAACGGTCTGCTCGACACGACGTTCGGCTCGGGCGGCAAGCGCAAGATCGACTTCGGCGGCGAGGACGAGCGGGCGTTCGCCGCGGCACTGCAGCCGGACGGCAAGATCGTGGTGGTGGGCGACTCGCACGTGCAGCAGGTCGCGATCACGCGCCTGAACGCCAACGGGACGCTCGACACGACATTCTCCGCCGACGGCAAGAAGTTGTTGAGCTGGGGTGTCGTCAGCCGCGCGACGGGAGTGATCGTGCTGTCGAGCGGCAAGCTCCTGCTCGGCGGGTTCTCCGGCCCCGAGGGCGGGAACATCCAGGCGGCGCGGCTGAACGCGAACGGCGCGCTCGACCCGACGTTCGGCACCGGCGGGATCGCCACCGTCGACCTCGGCGGTACCGAGTTCGGCAACGCGATGGCGCGGCAGGCGAACGGGCGGATCTTGATCGCCGGGAGCTCCGACGTCGCCGGCGGCGTGGTGGTCCGGCTCCGGACCACCGGCGTGCTCGACCCGGACTTCAGCGGCGGCCACGTGAACATCCAGGGCGCCGTCACCCTGCACGCGGTGTTCGTGCAGCCGGACCGCAGGATCGTCGTCGCCGGGAACACCGCCGGGCTCGCGAAGATGACCGTCGCGCGGCTGACGCCGAACGGCACCCCCGACGCGTTCGGCAACGCGGTCGCACTGCAGAAGAACGGGCGCATCGTCGTCGCCGGCCAGCGCAGCGGCAGCGACGACTTCGCCGTCGCCCGCCTGCGCGGCTGAGCCGCTACGCCTCCGCGAAGTGGAAGGCGAACATCCGCTCAGCTTCGATACGCGCATAGACCGGGCCGGAGTCGAGGAACGTCTCCCACTCCGGCCCGTAGCGCGGCACGTAGACCTCCAGCAGCGTCTGCCGGAACTCGCCGCTGCCGACGTCGAGCGGCACCGCCCGCCCGTGCACGGCGACGCCGAGCTCCTCGCTCGGCAGGTGCGTCGCGCTCACCTGCGGGCGGGCGCGGATGTGCTTGAAGCGGACCGAGTCCGGTGACGAGCCGAAGTGGAACGCGCCGCGGAAGAAGATCCCGTCGACCGGGCCGGCGATCGGCCGCCCGTCGGCCGTGACCGTCGCGAGGCTGAGCAGGCACATGCCGTCGAGCCGCCCGGCGAGCTGAGCGGCGGGCAGACGCCGCTCCGGCGTGTGGATGCGGAGCAGGTGCTCGCCGGCCGACCCGTAGCTGCGGTCGAGCACGTCCTGCAGCGCGGCGATGTCCTCCGGCGTCTCGTGCACATCCTGAGTCAATCAGGACGGCGCTAGCCTCGCCTTCGTGCTCGTGCGCCTCATGTCCGTGCTGTTCGCGTTGCTGGCGCTGCTCGGCGTGCTGGCCACCCTCGTCATCGCTGCCTTCGTCATGACGCCGCTGGAAGCCGGCTCGGTGGGAAGCGGCGAGTGGGGATGGGTGGTCGTCTCGGGTGCGGTCACGCTCGGGATCGCGGCGACGGCCGTCTCGCTGTGGCGCCAGTCCGGCTGACGGGCGGGCGTGCAACGCTGCACGTATGAACCTGGGACAGATCGGGATCTGGCGGCTGCGCCATCACGGCACCGACGGCGTCGCGGAGATCGAACAGCTCGGCTACTCGACGCTATGGGTCGGCGGCAGCCCGTCCACGGACGACGCGCGGCCCTTCCTCGAGGCGACGAGCGCGATGACGATCGCAACCGGGATCCTCAACGTCTGGCAGCACGAGCCGACCGCCGCCGCTGACGGATACGCCGCACTCGACGCAGACTTCCCCGGGCGGTTCCTGCTCGGCATCGGGATCGGGCACCCCGAGGCCACCAGCGACTACGAGCATCCGCTCGCCAACATGCGCGCGTTCTTCGACGGGCTCGACGCCGTGCCGACCGACCGCCGGATGGCCGCCGCGCTCGGGCCGAAGATGCTCGACGTCGCGGCGCAGCGCTCGCTCGGCGCGCACACGTACTTCGTCCCGCCCGAGCACGCCAGAGTCGCCCGCGACCGGATGGGCGCGGGAGCGGTGATCGCCACCGAGGTCGCGTGCGTGCTGGAGACCGACGAGGGCACCGCCCGGGAGATCGCGCGCGACTACGCGAAGGGCTACCTCGCCCGCCGCAACTACACGACGAACCTCGTGCGCCTGGGATACGACGAAGCCGAATTCAACGACGGCGGCAGCGACCGCCTGATCGACGCGGTGATCCCTCACGGCTCCGCTGCCGCGATCGCCGAGACCGTCCGCGCACACCTCGACGCCGGCGCCGACCATGTCTGCCTCCAGCCGCTCGGCCCGCACCCGGCCGACGACTACAAGGCGCTCGCCGGGGTGCTGCTGTGAGCCTCTGGGACGCGCTGCGTGCGCTGCCGCTGCAGATCGAGAGCTACGCGTTCGAGCGCGTCGCCGCCACGCAGGCGTACGGCTTCGAGCGCATCACGACGCGCGTGCGCCTGACCGGCGGGGGCGTCGACGGCCTCGGCGAGGACGTATCGGCATACGACACCGAGGACAACACGCTGCACGTGATCAACCCGTCGCTGGCGCTGACGGGCGACTGGAATCTCGAGTCGTTCTGCGACCGGCTCACCGAGCTCGAGCAGTGGTCGGTGGCGCCGGAGTACGACGCCGCGCGGCGCTGGCGCAACTGGGCGTTCGAGTCGGCGGCGCTCGACCTCGCCCTCAACCAGGCCGGCCGGCCGCTCCACGAGATCGTGGGCCACGAGCCCCGGCCGCTGCGGTTCGTGAACTCGCTCGGCCTCGGCGACCCGCCGACGTTCGACCCGATCCAGCGCCGGCTCGACGGGCATCCCGATCTCCGCTTCAAGATCGACGCGGTGCCGGCGTGGACGCCCGAGCTGACCGACCAGGTGGCCGCCACGGGCGCCGTGGAGATCGTCGACTTCAAGGGCCAGTACGGGATGGAGTACGGCGAGCTGGCGAACCTGCTGGCGCTGTACGAGCGGGTGATCGCGGCGTTCCCGGACGCACTGCTCGAGGACGCGCACGACCTGCCCGAGGTCGCCGAGCGGCTCTTGCCCGAGGCACATCGGATCTCCTACGACGCGCCGATCCACACCGTCGAGGATCTCGACGCGACGCCGCTGAAGCCCGTCGCGGTGAACATCAAGCCGTGCCGCGTGGGCGACCTACGATCGCTGATCGCCGTCCACGACGAGACGCAGAAGCGCGGGCTCGTCACGTACGGCGGCGGGATGGGCGAGATCGACGTCGGCCGCGGCCAGATCCAGCTGCTCGCTTCGCTGTTCCACGCCGACGGGCCGAACGACACCGCACCCAGCGGCTACAACCGCGACACGCCGGCGGCCGGGCTACCGGACAGCCCGCTCGCCGTCACGCCGGCGCCGACAGGCTTCCGCGCACTCTGACGGCGCCCTCGACCAAACTCTGGAGCTTCCGCCGCGCCGCCCAGCGCGCGGTCTGGGAGAGCCCGCAATCGGGCGACACGCTGAGCCGCTCAGGCGGCACGTGGCGCAGGCACGCGCGGACGCGCTCCTCGACGTCCTCGGGTGACTCGACGTAGTAGGACTTGACGTCGATCACGCCGACGCCGACGTCCTTGCCCGCCGCCGCGACCTGCTCGATCAGCTCGAGCTCGGCGAACTCGCGCGACGCCATCTCGAGGTGCAGCTCGTCGGCGTGCATGCCCAGGAACGCCGGGAACATCGGCGCGTAGCGACGTCGACCGACCGCGCGGCCCTTGAAGTTGCCGAAACACAGGTGCGTGCCGATGTGGCAGCGCCCCGCGACCCCGGCGACCGTGCGATTGAAGATGTCGACGAACCGCTCGGGGTCCTCACGCCACGCGTAGCAGGACATCGACGGCTCGTCCAAGGTGATCCGCTCGCAGCCCGCCGCGACCAGCGCCTCGAGCTCGCGCGCGACGATCGGGATGAGCATCTCGGTGACGGCGTAGCGGTCGGGATGCTCGATCCGGCCGGCCATCGTGTAGGGCCCCGGGACGCTGGCCTTCAGCGTCGGGCCGAGCGGCGCCAGCTCGCGCAGGCGCTCGAACTCCTCCACCGCGCCGAGCCCGCGCGGCGCCGTCAGCTCCGCCACGAGCTTGTGCTTGCCGCGCTGGTCGTGCGCGGGCGGCCCCCAACGCCGGCGCGGCGCCGACTCCAGCTCGAGCCCGTCGAGGTACGCATAGAAGGAGAGGTTGAAATCGAACCGACCCTGCTCGCCGTCGGTGATGACGTCGAGTCCCGCATCCACCTGGTCCATGATCGCCACGCGCGTCGCGTCGCGGGCTGCCTCCGCTGAGTCGTCCGGCCCGAGCTCGTCCCCGTGCGCCGCGCACAGCTCCAGCCATCCCGGGAAGGGATAGGAGCCGATGACCGTCGTCTCGATCGGTTGATGGCTCACACGCGCCGGGTCGACGTCGCGTACAGCCAGGCGAGGCCGAGGATGATCAGGCCGTAGAGGATCTGCTTGACCGCCTGCGACGCGTCGAGCAGCGTGAGCAGTGAGTCGAGGACCACGAGGATGATCGCGCCGAGGATCGTGCCCGAGTAGCCGCCGATGCCGCCGAAGATCGACGTGCCGCCGATCACCACCGCCGCCACCGACGGCAGCAGGTACGGCGAGACGAGCTGCAGATCGGCGGCGTTGATGACGCCGACGTAGAGCACGCCGCCGACCGCCGCCAGCAACGAGCAGAGGATGTAGGTGACGAGCAGCACCTGCCACACGCGGACGCCCGCGAGCCGGCACGCGATCGGGTTGTCGCCGACCGCGTACAGCATCCGTCCGTAGCCCGACGACCGCAGGCCGAACAGGATCAGTGCGGCCACCGGCACCCACAGCAGCAGCGACTTCGGGATCGCCGGGCCGAGCAGGTTGCCGACCGCCAGCTCGCGCACGAAGTCCGGCACCAGCGGCACACCGGTGACGAACGACTGCGCGGACACCGTCAAATAGCCGCTGACGATGCTCGCCATGCCCAGCGTCATGATCAGCGGGTTGACGCGGAAGATGCCGACGCCGACGCCGTTGACCAGCCCCACGACGAGGCCGACGAGCAGTGCGATGCCGAGGGCGGCGCCGGTTCCGCGCGATGCCTGGCCGGCCATGATGTAGGCGGCCGCGGTCGCGGTCGCCGCCACCGACAGGTCGATGCCCGCGGTGAGCATCACGAGGGTCTGCCCGGCGGCGAGGAACGCCAGCGGGGCCGAGAACTGCAGGATCGTGCCGATGCGCTCGGTCGACATGTAGCCCGGCGAGACGATCTGGCACAGGATCAGCAGCAGCACCAGGATCACGCTGAGCATGATCAGCGGGCGGTCGATCACCCACGCCCCGGCGGCGACGACGCGGTTGGGCCGCGGCTCGAGCTCTTCAGGCGTCGTGGTTGCCGCGCTCACTTGTTCTCCCTCAGCAGCAACAGGCCGCCGATCATCACCACGACGACGATCAGCGCGCCCTGGATGACCTGGCCGTAGTTCGGGTCGATGCCCTGGAAGACCATGATCGACGGGACCAGCGTCAGACAGAACGCGGCCGCGATCGGACCGGCCACGCCGCCCTTGCCGCCGGCCAGGCTCACGCCTCCGAGCACCACGGCGGCGACCGAGTTCAGCGTGATGAAGTTGCCCGCGTACGGAGTGCCGATGCCCGTTGTCGCGGTCGCGGCGAGGCCGCCCATCGCGGCGAAGAAGCCGCCGACCGCGTAGGCGAGCACGCGCGTCGACGAGACGTTGACGCCGGACAGGTACGCGCGGTCGCGATTGGAGCCGATCGCGTAGATCGCGAACCCTGGCCGCCGCCAGCGCAGCGGCACCCAGACCGCGGCGGCCACGAGCGCGATGATGACCGCGCCGGCCGGGATCCACATGGAGATGAACGAGCCGGTGCCGAGGGACTGGAACTGGGTCGGAGCACCGCCGCCGGGCGTGCGCATGATCACCAGCGCAGTGCCGCCCCACACGAACGACATCGCGAGCGTGACGACGATGTCCGGCACGCCGCTGACCACGCACAGCCCACCGTTGATCGCCCCGATCAGCGCGCCGAGGAGCATCAGCCCGAACGCGATGAGCAGCGCGGTGGCGAAGCTCTGACCTTCCATCAGCGAGGCGGCGGACACGTTGATCACGGCGACGATCACCCCGAGCGACAGGTCGATGCCGCCCGAGATCACGATCACCCCCTGGGCCATCGCGGCGAACACGAGCGGCAGTGCGCCGATGACGATCGAGGCGAGGTCGAACGACGTGAACGCCACCGGGGCGAGCGCCCACGCGTACGCGATGATCAGCAGGACGAGCAGGAGGTAGACGCCGATCGTCCAGCCGTGACGGGTCGCGATGCGGCGCGTGTTGAAGCGGCGGGTGCGCCCGACGGCGTCCTCGACCGTCGTCATGCCGCCGCCCCCTCGACCTTGGTGAGCCCGTGTGCGGCCTTCAGCAGCGCCGGCTCATCCGCCTGCGCACCCGGCATCTCGGCCGTCACCTTGCCGCGGTACACGACGATCGTCCGGTCGCAGACGAGCTGGATCTCCGGCAACTCGGAGGTGAAGAGGAGGATCGCCGCCCCCGCCTCGGCGAGCTCGCGCAGCAGGGCGTAGATCTGGCGCTTGGTGCCGACATCGATGCCGCGCGTCGGGTCAAAGCACAGCATCGTCGTGAAGCCCGCCGCCAGCCAGCGGGCGATCGTGAGCTTCTGCTGGTTGCCGCCGGACAGCCGGCGCGCCTGGCGCTGGGCGCGCGTGTCGATCGACAGCCGCTCGATCGCGTTCTCCACGCGCCGGCGCTCGTCGCCGCGGTTGATCGGCCCCCAGCGAGAGACGCGGTTGTAGAGCGGGGTCGCGATGTTCTCGCGGATCGGCCGCTGCGGCAGCAGGGCGAGCACGCGGTCGGCCGGGACGAGCACGACGCCGGCGCGGATCGCCTCGTACGGGGTGCGCGGCGTGAACGCGTTGCCGGAGACGACCATCTCGCCGCTCGGCGGCTTGCGCTGGCCCGCGAGGTAGTCGAACAGCTCGTCCTGGCCCTGGCCCTCGAGTGCGGCAACGCCGAGGATCTCGCCGGCCTGCAGCTCGAACGAGATGCCCCCCGGGTCGTCGCCGACGACGAGGTTGCGGACCACGAGCTGCGATTCGCCGGACGGAGCCTTCGCCCCCACTCCCTCGGTCTCGATCGACTGGGCCAGCTCGGTCCGCGTCGTCCCGAGCATCAGCTCGACGATCTTCTCCTCCTCGCCCGCCTGCGGCACGAGCGTGCCGACGGTGCGGCCGTCGCGCAGCACCGTGGCGCGGTCGCAGGCCGCCGTGACCTCGGCGAGCCGGTGACTGATGAAGAGGACAGAGCGGCCGCGGTCGCGCCATTCGCGCATGACCGCGAACACCCTCTCGGCGAGGTCCGACGGCAGGGCGGCGGTGATCTCGTCGAGGAGCAGAAGCTGGGGGTCGTACGCGAGGGCGCGCGCGAGGTCGAGCATCCGCAGCATGGGCAGCGGGAGGTCGCTCGCCATCTCGGTGAGGTCGACCTGGAGCTCCATCCGGTCGAGCCATTCGCGCGCGGAGTCGATCGGGGTGCGCGTGAGGCGGAAGTTCTGGGCGATCGTCAGGTCCGGCAGCAGCGCCGGGTCCTGGAACACGGGGGCGAAGCCGACGCGGCGCGCGCGCTCGGGCGAGCCGATACGCACCTGCTCACCGTTGACCGCGACCGTGCCCGCGTCGTGGCGGATGATGCCGGTCAGCACCTTGACGAGCGTGCTCTTGCCGGCGCCGTTGGCGCCGAGCAGCGCATGGATCTCCCCCGGCTCGACGACGAGCTCGGCGGACTTGAGCGCGACGACCGGCCCGTAGCGCTTTGCGACGTTCCTGACTTCTAGAAGCGGCATGGAAAGGCGCGACCCCGGCGCGAGCTTACGCCCGCGCCGGGATCAATGCGGTTCGACCTACGACGGGCCCTGGCAGCCCGTCAGCTGGTCCTTCGTGTACGTCGTGTACGGGTCCACGATCATCTGGCTCGAGTACGTCGGCGGGAGCTTCGGGTCGTAGAACTCCTTGATCTTGTCCGACGCGGACTCCATGTCCCACACCTCGGGCGTGAGCGTGGTCTTCTTCGGCGGGTTCTTGCCGTTGAGCGCGTCGAGCGCGATGGCCGTGCCGACACCGCCGATGGCGGCCGGGTTGGTCACCGCGGCGCCCGGAGCGCCGCCCTGCAGCTGCTCCAGGAACTTGTTGTTGTCGGCTCCGATGACCGGCACCTTCTCCTGGCCGGCCTTCTTGAGTGCGTCGACGACCACGTAGTCGATGCCCGACGTCCAGATCCCGTCGACCTTGGTGTTCGAGTTCAGGATGTCGTTGGCCTGCTTGCCGGCCGGCCCGAACGACCAGTCGGTGAACGTCTCCTTGACGATCTTCATGCCGGGGTTCTGGTCGATGACCTCCTTGAACCCCTGGTGGCGGTCGTCGTCGGCGGGGACGCCGCTGATGCCGCGCATCTCGACGATGTTGCCCTTGCCGCCGAGCGCCTTAGCCAGGTACTCGGCGCCGAGCTTGCCGTAGGCGACCTGGTCGTTGGTGGCCACGTACGCCTCGGGTGCGTCGACCGCCTGGTCGACGGCGACGACCACGATGTGACGAGCCGCGGCCTCCTTGATCACCGGGTCGAGCGCGGTGCGGTCGGCCGGGTTGACGATGATCGCGTTGGCGCCCGACGAGATCAGGTTGCGAATGCCCTGGATCTGCGCGCTGGCGTCACCGTTGACGTTGTGGACGAGCACCTCGGAGACCTGACCTGAGGCGAGGGCCTGGGCCTTCACCGAGCAGATCATCTCCTCGCGCCAGCCGTTGCCCACGAGCGTGTTGCTGACGCCGATCTTGTACATCTTCTTACCGCCACCGCTGCTGGCGGTGCCGCCGCTGCTGCTGTCGTCGCCGCCGCAGCCCGCGGCAACCACCGCAAGGACGCCGACGAAGAGCGCAAGCAGCGCGATGTTGCGAGCCCGGAGACTCATGGGGACGAAGACCCTCCTCCTTCGTTGTTACGTGCACCCTCCAGAACGCGCGCCGCACGGCGAGCGTGTTCTGCATAAGCCGCGTCGAACAACCGACTCGACTCGTCCGCGCCCACGACTGCCGCGCTCGTGATCACCGGAGGCATCGCCCCCCGCTCCACGAGTCGAGCCGCGGTCCGAACCTTGACTTCGTTCGCGATCGCCACGGCGGCGATCGTCGAACCCGGACCCACCGGCGTGTCCAGGCCCTCGATCGTCACCAGTGCGTCCGCCGGCGGCGTGCGCAGATCGAGCAGCACATCGGCGTGGTCGCGTACCCGCGTCCCCGACGAGTGGGTGCTCTCTCCGGCCTCCGTCGCCTCTAGCGAGGTGATCGCGATGACGGCGAGGCCCCGCTCTCGCGCGCCGCGTGCGACCTCGATCGGCACGGCCCCGATCCCACCCGCGCTGAAGACCATCATCGCGTCAGGGGGCCGAAGGTCGAAGTTGCGCAGGATGACCTCGCCCAGGCCCTCCGTGCGCTCGATGAACATCGCCTGGCGCTGTCCGTTGGCGCCGACGACCTGGGTGTGGAACGTCATTGACAGCTCGACGATGGGATGAAAACCGGGATATGAGCCGTAGCGCGGGAACATCTCCTCGACCGCGATGCGCGAGTGGCCCGTGCCGAACGTGTGGACGAGACCGCCCGCGCCGATCGCGTTCGCGCAGATGTCGGCGGCACGCTCGAGCTCGGCGTCCTGCTCAGCGACGCGTTGGAGCAGCTCGCGGACCATGTCGATGTAGCGCAGCGTCGCGATCGGCGTCATACGAGGCTCTCGTCGATCTCGATCGGCTCCCACGTGCCGCTCTTCATCGAGCGGTAGCAGGCGTCGAGCGCGCAGTTGACGATGTAGCCGTCCACGAAGGTCTCGCGCGGCTCGGTGCCGTCGCGGAAGCAGTCGACGAAGTGGCGCATCTCCTGCGTGTAGCCGTACACGCGCGCCTCCTCGGGGATGGGATAGACGAAGCCGGTCTCGGCATCGGCCTTCTCCATCAGGTACCCGGCGGGGTTGGTGATGAAGCCGTAGACGGGCGTCTCGGTGGTGTCCGTGACGAGACGCCCGCCGCTGCCGGTGATCTCGTTGCGCAGCTCCATGCCGCCCTTCATCGACCAGCTCGACTCGGTAATCGAGATGCCGCCGTTGGCGAACTTGATCAGCGCGACGGCGTTGTCCTCGCCGGTGGTCTTGTCGGCGTGGCTGAGCGTCGCGCCCCAGGCGAATGCCTCGGTCATCGCGATGTCCTTGCCGAAGAAGTAGCGCGCGGCCTCGATCGTGTGGCAGCCCATGTCGAGCAGGGCGCCGCCGCCGGCCGTGTCGGCATCCCAGAAGTGCGGCGCGTGCGGGCCGGAGTGGGCCTCGCGGGCGCGGACGGAGATGACGTCGCCGATCGCGCCCTGCTCGATCATCTCGCGGGCGCGCACGACGCTCGGCGAGAACACCTCGGTCTCGGCGTAGCCGTGCATGACGCCGGCGTCCTTGACGATCCGCAGGATGTCGGCCGACTCCGCCGGGTTGCGGGCCAGCGGCTTCGTGCAGACGATCGCCTTGCCGGCGCTCGCGGCGGCCCGGATCGCGTCCACGTGCATGTGGTTCGGGAGCGCGACGACGACGATGTCGATCTCTTCGTCGACGACGAGCTGGTCGACCTCGGTGTAGTGCCGCGGGATGTCGTGGCGGCGCCCGAACTCGTCCGCACGCTCGGCGCTGCGGCTGTAGTTCGCCACCACATGGGCACCCGGGACGTCCCACAGCCCGTCCATGTAGAACTCGGCGACAAAGCCCGACCCGAGGAGGCCGAGGCTGACTGTTTGATGATGTCCGTGGGGCATCCGTCTAGTTGTGTAGACAGGTTGCAACCTAGAGCCGGGAGCGGAGGGATGTCAAGGGGCGAACGAACCAGCGAGGTTGCACTTGTGACAGGGGCTGCCGGCGGCATCGGAAGTGCCGTATGCGCCGCGCTGACGCACGCCGGTTACGAGGTCGTGGGCGTCGATCGCGAGCAGGCCGACCTGTGCGACGAGGCCGCCGTCGCGGCGGTGTTCTCGCGGCTGGAGCGGCTTGATCTGGTGGTCTGCGCGCACGGCGGCAGCGGGCGCCGGTTCGGCGACGGCCCGGTCGACGCATGCACCCTCGAGGGCTGGGACGGGACGCTCGCGATGAACCTGACGAGCGTCTTCCTGGTGTGCCGTGGTGCGATCCCGCTCCTGCGGGCGGGTGGGTGCGGAGCGATCGTCACGGTGGCTTCGGTGCTCGGCCTGGTGGGCGGCGACCGCGACTTCGCCACGCACGCGTACGCGGCCAGCAAGGGCGCCTTGATCGCGCTGACGCGCTCGATGGCCGTCACCTATGCGGGAGACGGAATCCGCTGCAACGTCGTCGCCCCGGGGCTTATCGCGACGCCGATGAGCGAGCGGGCGCAGCGCGATCCGGCGATCCGGGCGCGACTGGGCGAGCTGCAGCCGCTGACCGGCGACTTCGGCCGCCCCGAGGACGTCGCGGACGCGGTTGTCTATCTCGCCGGAGCGCCGTTCGTGACCGGTACGGTGCTGACCGTGGACGGCGGCTGGACAGCGCGGTGATCCTGCACCTCGGCCTCGACCTCGGCGGCACCAACATCAAGTGTGCGGTCGTCGACGACGCGCTGCGCGTGCTCGCCACCGGCTCGTGCCCGAGCGACGCAGCGGACGGCGAGGCCGCGGTGCTGGGGCGCGTGGCGGCGCTCGGTCGCGAGACCGTCTCGCCGTTCGGCGAGCCGAGCACCGCCGGGCTCGCGCTGCCCGGGCACTTCGATGCGGGCGCCGGCGTCCTGCTGCCGAACCTGCTCGGCGACTGGGTCGGGCGGCCGATCGCGGGCCCGGTCGGTGAGGCCCTCGGGGTGCCGGTGACGCTGGTGAACGACGTGCGCGCGTTGACCCTGGCCGAGTTGCGGCTGGGCGCGGGGCGGGGCGCCTGTGATCTGGTGTGCATCGCCCTCGGAACCGGCGTCGGCGGCGGCGTGGTGATCGGTGGCCGGCTGCATCTCGGCCTCGGGCACGCCGGGGAGATCGGCCACACCACGGTCGAGCCGGACGGGCCGCTGTGCGGCTGCGGCAACCGCGGCTGCCTGGACCGGGTGGCCGGCGCCGACGCCATCGCGGCGCTGGCGGGACAGCCGACGGTGGCGGCGGCCGCCGAAGCCGCGCGGGGCGGCGACGCGGTCGCGACCGCCGCGTTTGCGCAGGCCGGCACCTACGTGGGGCGCGCGCTGGCGGGCGCGGTCGTGTTGCTGTGGCCGGAGCGCGTGGTCGTCGGCGGCGGCGTCGCCGACGCGGGCGAGCTGCTGCTCGCGCCGGTTCGCGATGAGCTGCGCCGCCGCGCCTGCGTCGCGCCCATCGATGACATCCCGGTCGTGGCCGCCGAGCTCGGCCCGGTGGCGGGTGCGGTCGGTGCCGCGCTGTGGGCCGCCGACAGTGGCGCCGACCCGCGCGGTCTCGCTGCCGCCGAGAGCCGCGGTCTCGCGACGCCATGAGGCTCGGCGTCGCCTCTGCGCTCGTCGGTGGCGAGCTGGTCGCCGGTGACGTGTCGGTCGAGGACGGCCGCATCGAGGGGGTCGGGCTGGCGCGCGCGGGGACGGGTACGGCGGTGCCGGGCTTCGTCGAGGTCCAGGTCAACGGCTTCGCCGGGGTCGACTTCCTCGCGGCCTCGCCGGCCGACTACGCCACCGCCACCGCGGCGCTGGCCGCGACCGGCGTGACGTCCTACGTCCCCACGCTCATCACGGCGCCGGCCGACGCGTATCGGGACGCGCTACGCGCGCTCGCCGCCGCGACGCCGCGACCTCTCGGCGCCCACCTGGAGGGCCCGTTCCTGTCACCGGACTGGCCCGGCGCCCACCCGCCCGAGCATCTGCGGGCGCCTGACCTCGCGCTGGTCGACGAGCTGCGCGCGATCGGCCCGATCACAACGATGACGCTCGCGCCGGAGCTGCCCGGCGCGCTCAACCTCATCGGCGCCCTGGTCGAGCGCGGGATCGTCGTCCACATCGGCCATACCGACGCCGACGCGGTGACCGCCCACGCAGCGTTCGATCGCGGCGCCCGCGCGCTCACCCACATCCACAACGCGCACCGCCGCTTCCGGCCGCGCGATCCCGGCCCGGCCGGCGTCGCGCTCACCCGCCCCGACGTGACCGTCACCGCGATCGTCGACGGCGTGCACCTCGCGCCCGAGACGGCGGGCAGCGCCTGGCTCGCGGCCCGGGAGCGGTTCTGCCTCGTCACCGACGCGATCGCGGCCGCCGGTCAGGGCGACGGCACGTTCAGGATGGGCGAGCGCGAGGTCCACGTCGCCGACGGCGCCTCCCGGCTCACCGACGGCACGCTCGCCGGCAGCGTCGTGACGATGGACCGCGCGATCCGCGAGCTCGTCGCGCTCGGCGCCTCCCTCCCCGAGGCGGTCGCCGCCGCCACGACGGCGCCCGCCCGCCTGGTCGGCCGCGACGACCTCGGCGTGCTCGCTCCCGGCGCCCGCGCCGACCTCGTCGTGCTCGACGACGATCTCCACGTCGTCCGCACGATTGTTGATGGCGTCGAGATCACCCGGTGAGGGTGATGACCAATCCGGCGGGATTCGATTTGATGTCGCGCGATGGGACGTCTGCGAGTGCACGGGGTGGGGTTGCTCGCCGTGCTCGCCCTTATCGGCCCCGGAGCCGGAGCGGCGAGCGGCCAACAGCCCCCTGATCCCGACGGGGACGGGACCGACTACTTCCTCACGATCGCGGCCCGTTCGTGCCCGTCGTACGAGTCCATCACCGCCAACCTCGCCCGCAACAACATCCAGGAGAGCCTGAGGGACCTGGGGGCGGACACGCTCTACACCTCAGGCGAGCCGATCAAGCCGGCGAAGGAGAATGCCGGGCAGCCGGACTGCACGCCGATCACGGGATGGAAGTTCACGCTCGGGAAGGGGATCGGCGGTCCGGTGAAGGGGCCCTGGGGCGCACTGTCGATCGTCACGTCTCCGTTCTCTACCGACATCACGACGCTCGGATCCGTCCCCGATCGCGACAGCATGGGCCGCGTCAAGCCCGGGACGTCGATCGGCGGCGCCACCACGATCGAGCTCACGTCCGATCAGGCGAAGCTGGCCGCGAGGTCGAGCTCGCTCTGGATCCAGGGCGGCACGACGACTGATCCCGTGCTCGACACCGTGTTCCCGAACCAGTACGCGTTCGGGGCGCTGCGCTGCGCGATTGACAACCTCAACGGCGACAACGTCGAGTGGATCCAGTTCCCGAGTGGCAGCCGGAGCGTGTACTGCTACGCCTACTACGTGACGCCGCCGCCGGACAGTGGCACGATCATCGTCAAGAAGCGCGTGACGGACCCGCCGAACGCTGACCAGACGTTCACGTTCCAGGGCAACATCTCGTACACGCCCGATCAGACGTTCCAGCTCGCGGTGAACAACGGGAGCACGCCGTCAGCGACGTTCTACCGTGCCGAGACACAGTTGGGCGACGATCCGTGGACGGTGCGCGAGCTCGTGCCCGCCGGCTGGAACCTCACGGGCCTCAGTTGCGCCCACGGCGCCAGTACGGTCGCCACCGACCTCGCGAGCGCGTCGGCATCGATCGTGCTCGCCGCCGGCGACACCGTGACCTGTACCTACACCGATGCGCTGCACCCGCCGCCTGGCCAGCTCTTCCTATCCAAGATCACGTTCGGCGGCATCGGCACATTCCCGTTCCGCGTGCGCGATGAGGACCGCGACACCGTGGGTCAGTCGTCGGCAACCACGACGCAGCCGCGCGTCGTGACCGACGCGACACCCAACCCGCTCGACCTCGATGCGGGCACGTACCGCATCTCCGAACGACTCCCCGTGACTCGAGGGGGCCGCTGGCATCAGGTCGGCGTGACGTGCGGCGCCAAGCGCCGCGAGCTCACCACAGGCCGGTCGGCCCGGGTGCAGATCACAGCCGGCAAGGGCGCCGCCTGCGTCTTCGAGAACCGCTTCGTGCCGCGGGGACGGCTCGCGATCGTCAAGCACACGCGCGGGAGCGCCGGGACGACAGGGTTCGTGATCTCGCCGCTCGCCGATCCGACGAAGCAGCACACGCAGACCGCGGTCACCCACCGCGCCGGCGGGACGGCAATCGCCCGCGGCGACTCCCTGCGCCGGCTCAAGCTTGGTCGCTACGTCATCCAGGAGACCGGCACGTCGTCGTCGGAGAAGGGGCGTTGGACACTGCTCGCGGCGATCTGCAGCGACCGCCTCAAGCCGTTCGATCAAGGCCAGATCGTGGTGCGCCTGACGACGCGGCGCCCGCGCGCGGTGTGCGCGTTCATCAACGCCTTCACGCCCGACGTGGACCCCGTGCCGCCGGAGCCGCCGACCCCGCCGACCCCGAGCCCCCCGCCGGAGACCGACCTCGTCATCACCAAGCGCGCACTGAAGAGCCCGGTGAACTTCGGCCGCATCGCCACGTTCGAGATCACCGTGCGCAACGCCGGCGAGATCGCGGCGGAGCAGGTCGTCGTGGCCGACGATCCTGGCCCCAACGCGCAGCTCGTCTCGGCGACTCCGAGCCAGGGTGGCTGCAACGAGGCCACGCCGGTGATCTGCCGCCTCGGCACGATCGCGCCTGGCGCGCAGGCGACGATCCGTGTCCGGGTCCGCGCGATCGGCACGCCGACGATCGAGAACGTCGCGGTCACCGGCTCCTCGACGCCAGAGACGACCACCGACAACAACATCGACCGCGCCTCGGTCCGCGTGCGGTCGCAGGGCGGCACCCTCGGGCAGCGCGAGGCGTGCCCCGCGAGCGTCGTCGCGCGCATGGCCTGCTGACTCGATGTAAACGAGGCCGCGCTGGCACGCACGCGGCCCCGCGAGGCTCAGCAGCCGATGTGGCGAATCGGGTCGCAGATGCCGCCGTCCCGCATGATGAGTCCCTGGGCCGTAGCGGGCGCGGTCTGCACCGGCGCAGGCGCTGCCGTGACGGACGCCGGTGTCGCCGCGAGCGACGGGGTGGCGAAGAGCGCGGCGGTGGTGACGACCGCGGCCGGGAGTGCGACGAACATCGAACGACGCGTGCGCGTGGCGTTCATGGCTGAGTTGCCCTTTCTGGACGCGATTGATCGGTCGAGCGCACGATCTCCTGCTCCTGTTGCCGAAGCCTTGGCCTTGGCTTAGCGAATCGTTGGCCGCGACCGGTCAGGCGGCGACGACGGCGCCGCCGCGGCGCGGGTCGCCGCCGCCGTCGAGCGCGCCGCTCTGCGGGTGCCGCTCGACCGCCTGGCAGCCGCCGAAGAACAGGTTGCGGTCGCGGAACCAGGCCATCGTGTGGCCGGCGTCCTCGATCGGGCCGGCGTCGATCCCCGGCTCGGCGTAGACGAGACCGTCCTCGAAGTGCAGCCGCGGCGCCTCGACCGCGTCGACCGCGGTCATGCCGCGGTCGATCACGTTGACGATCACCTGCAGCAGCGTCGAGCGGATCCGGTTCGAGCCCGCTGAGCCGACCGCGAGCTCGGGCGCACCGTCGGTGCCGAGCACGACTGTCGGCGCCATCATCGAAGGCAGCCGCCGGCCCGGCGGATGGGTGAAGAAGCCGAGCGGCGAGAGGTCCTGCTCGCCCATCATGTTGTTGACGTGGACGCCCGTGCCGGGCACGACGACCCCGGAGCCTTCGCCGTTCGTGCACGTGACCGCGCACGCCCAACCGTCGCCGTCGAGCACCGAGATGTGCGTCGTCGAGCCGAGCCGGCTCGCCATGAAGTGGGCGAGGAAGCCGGGCTCCGGCAGCCCGGTCAGGAACTCCGGCGTGCGCTCGGACTGGGCGCGTTCCATCGCCTCCACGAGCGCGAGCGAGGCGGGCGGGCCGTCCGTGCGCTCCAGGAGCGCGAGCGCGTAGGCGAGCAGGGTGCCGCCGGCGCTCGGCGGCGGGTTGGTGAGCACGTCGCGCCCGCGGTAGTGGACGTGCACCGGCTCGCGCGGCACAGCCCCGTACGCGGCGAGGTCCGCGTGTGTGAGCACGCCTCCCTGCGCGCACACGTAGTCGGAGATCGCGGCGGCGAGATCGCCTTCGTAGAACGGGTCCGCGCCCTCGGCGCCGAGCCGTTCGAGCGTGTCGGCCAGCGGCGGGTCGCGGAAGCGATCGCCGGTCGTCGGGCGCCTGCCGTCGGGCATGAACAGCTCGCGCGCCTCGGGCGTGGCCGAGTAGATCGGCTCGAGGATCTCGAACACGTACGCCTGCGACGAATTGATGACCACTCCGTCGCGGGCGAGCGCGGCCGCCGGGGCCACGAGATCGGCCAACGGGACGGTGCCGAACCGCTCAGCCGCCGCGCAGATCCCCGCCGGCGTGCCGTACGTCCCGCACGACGCGGCGCCGATGTGGAACACCTGCACGGCGTCTCCGAACGAGACGTCGACGGCGATCAGCGGCGCGCGCGCCGAGAGGTCGACGCCACGGCCGGGCGCCTCGACGAAGAAGTCGAGCAGCACGGGCGCGCCGTCGGCCGGCGCGACGAGCATGTAGCCGCCGGCACCCAGCCCGGTGAGCAGCGGCTCGGCGACGAATGACGTGAGCATCGCCGCCAGCGCGGCGTCGACCGCGTTGCCGCCGGCGCGGAGGATCTCCGCGCCCGCGGATGCGGTCAGCGGGTGGCCGGCCGCAACGACGCCGCCGACCACACCGTTACGGTCGCCACGAATGGCGACCGTCCCAGTCATGGCGCCGGCCGGATGAAGGCAAGGGCGATCTAGCTCAGAAGCGCGGGATGTACTCGGGAACGTCGAGGTCCCGGACCACGGCGTGCTCGCGGGTGCGGCGCACGCGCGGCTCCCCGATCGGCTCGCGGAACGGTGTGCGCTCAGCCCGCGGCGCGCGCTTCTCGCCGTAGCCGGTCGCGACCACGGTGATCCACACCTCGTCTTCGAGCTTCTCGTCGAGCATCGCCCCGAAGATGATGTTGGCGTCGGGGTGCGCGGCCTCCTGCACGGCGCGGGCGGCCTCGTTGACCTCCCACAGCGACAGGTCCTTGCCGCCGGTGATCGACAGCAGGATCGAGTGCGCGCCCTCCAGCGTCGTCTCCAGCAGCGGCGAGGACGCGGCTGCCTGCGCAGCCTCGATCGCCCGCTTGTCGCCGCTCGCCATCCCGATGCCGAGCAGTGCGTTGCCGGCGTCGGACATGATCGTGCGCACGTCCGCGAAGTCGAGGTTGATCAGGCCCGGGAGCGTGATCAGGTCCGAGATGCCCTGCACGCCCTGGCGCAGGACGTCGTCGGCGACGCGGAACGCCTCCACCATCGACGTCTGCTTGTCGAGCACCGTCAGCAGCCGGTTGTTCGGCACGACGATCAGGGTGTCGACCTCTTCGCTGAGCGCCTCGATGCCGGACTCGGCCGCCTTCATGCGACGGGAGCCCTCGAACCCGAACGGCTTGGTGACGATGCCGACGGTCAGCGCCCCGAGCTCACGCGCCACACGGGCGACCACGGGTGCGGCGCCGCTTCCGGTGCCGCCACCCTCGCCGGCGGTGATGAACACCATGTCGGAGCCCTTGAGCAGCGACTTGACTCGGTCGTGGTCCTCCATGCCGGCGGCGCGGCCGATGTCGGGATCCGAGCCGGAGCCCAGCCCGCGCGTGATGTCCGCGCCGATCTGCAGCGTCACGTGTGCGGACGACGAGTTGAGCGACTGCGCGTCGGTGTTCAGCGCGATGAACTCGACGCCGCCCACCTCCGCTTCGATCATGCGATTGACGGCGTTGACGCCGCCACCGCCGACGCCGACCACGCGCAGCTGAGGCTGGCGCGTGATGTCGGCCCCGACGGACTCCCACTGGTACTCGGACGCGCCCGGACGGTGCGGCGGCGGAGCCATCATGTTGTCGGGCAGGTCCGAGGAAAAGGCGTGGCGCAGGCGCTCCTGCGGAGTCGGGGTGCGCGGAGCCGGGGGACGCTCGTCGACGACCTCGACCTCGGGCAGCACCTCTTCAGCTTCCGGGGGCGCCGGCGGCGGATCCGCGGGCGCGGTCTGCTGGCCTTCCTCCGTCTTCCGGAAGAGGGCAGCCAGCGGCCCCTCACGCATGCTCGCCCGCTTACCGCTTGCCATTCGAGAGCACCTCCTTCGCCAACTGGCGATAGGCGTCAGCCGCTGTCCCCTTCGGGTCGTACTTGAGCACCGACATTCCCTTGACCGGCGCTTCCGCGAACCGAACCGTCTTCCTGATGCGCGCGCCGAAGACGCGGTCGCCGAAGTTCTCCTCGAGGATCTCGAGCGCCTCCTTGGCGTGCAGGGTACGAGTGTCGACCATCGTGGGCAGGATGCCCGCGATCTGCACGTCCGGATTGAGGTTTTCTCGGATCATCGAGAGAGTGTTCTGCAACTGCAGCAGCCCACGCATCGACAGATACTCGCACTGGACGGGGACGATCACCTGATCAGCCGCCGTTAGCGCGTTCACAGTCAATAGTCCCAGCGACGGCGGCGTATCGATGAAGATCCAGTCGTAGTCCTCGGAAACTGCGCGCAGCGCCTTGGTTAGCGAGCGCTCGCGACCGATCTTCGTCGACATCGCAATCTCGGCGCCCGCGAGGTCGATCGAGGCGCACGCCACGTCGATCTCACGGCGGCGGATGACCTCGCGGATCGAGATGTCGTACACGAGCACGTCGAACATCGACTGCTCGAGCGTGTCGGGGTCGATGCCCTGGGACATCGTCAGGTTGCCCTGCGGGTCCATGTCGACGCACAGCACTCGGTGCCCCTGCTCGGCAAAGGCCGCCGCGAGATTCAGCGTCGTAGTCGTCTTGGCGACCCCGCCCTTCTGATTGGCGAAGGCGATTACCTTGGCCTGGCCGGTCACGTCGTGCTCCGATCACGATCGGGGAAACCCATCGGCCTTGCCAGTTCGCCCCCGTGGAACGCTTTCCTGCTCGGCCGCCCTGCGGATACGATCGCGATCGTGGTCCTGGCGTTCTTTCTGACCAGCACGTCCGGGTTGCCGGAGGACCTCTGGGACCCGCTCGGGCCGCAACGCGCGGCAGCGACGGCACCGTCGGGCGGCGTGTCACTGGCGATCGCGATCGCCGGGTTCGTGCTGATCGCGCTGCTCGGGTTCCTCGTCGGCGAGTGGCGGCCACGCCAACGGACCGGCCGATGCCGGATCGTGCTCTCGAAGTCCGGCGACGAATCCGAGTTCCTGGTACTCGCCGACCGCACGGTGATCGGCCGCTCGGACCCGTTCCCGGCGGGCGACGAAGAGGCCGCGCGCTCAGCGCATGATGTGCTGATCGCCCGGCTCCGGCCGGCGGGATGGAGCCGGAGCCGTGGTATGAGCCGCGGCTAATCAGCGCGTAGCAACCGGATGTCCTGCGCGGGCCGCGCGGGGTCGAGCTGCTCGAACGGGAACCCGACGCGCTGCTCGCCGTCGGGGTCGATCAGCAGCACGTAGGCGGAGTGCTCGTACTCGGTCCCCGCGGCGTGCCGGGGACGCCCACGGTACTTGAGGTCGTTCGTGTCCGGAAACGCCTGCTTGGCGGCGGGTGGCGCCGCCCGATCGGGCTCTCGGTAGGCCACGACGCCGTCGCCGACGCGCTGCATCGCATCCGCGATCTCGGCCGCCTGCGCCGGGCACAGGTCCTAGCAGCTCGTGTACAGGAAGGTCAGCACGACGACCTTGCCGCGCGCCGAGCGCAGACTCGTGAGCTTGCCGTGCTGGTCGCGCAAGCGGAAGTCGAAGGCCGCCTGCCGCGGCGGGGTGAAGCGCGCGGGCCCGACCGGACTCGGCGAGCGCGATCCGGCCGCTTGCAACCCGCCGGTCACGCCGATGACCAGGCACAGTGTCACCGCGAGCAGGAACCGCCGCCACGACGAAACGGGCTCACCGGTCAAGGCGTATCACCGTGTCGGCGCCGGCGTCGGCGACCCAGACGTCGTCGGGGTCGAGTGCCAGGGCCGTCGGGTCGCGGCCGGCGGGCCGCTTCCAGACCACGTCCCCCTTGCCCGAGACGTTCCAGACCATGCGGTCGCCTCCGCACAGCACGTAGATGTCGTCGCCGTCGGCCGCGATCGCGACCGGTTTGGCGCCGACGCGGATGCTGCCGACGGCCTTGCCGCTCCGCAGGTCGACGCGCACGACCGCGTCGCGGCCGGCATCGGCGACCCAGGCGGTGTCGCCGGTCACGTCGACCGCCACCGGCACGCCGCCGAGCGGCACGTGGCCGGCGACGCGACGCGCCCGGGCATCGATCCACGTCAGCTCGGCGTTGCCCGCCGACACCCCGACGACCCACCGCTCGTCGGCGGCGATGTCGACGGCGTCCGGGCCGATCGGGAGATCGCGGATCGGGCGGCGCCGGCTCTCCCTTGCCCAGCAGGAGAAAGCCCGCCGCGGCAACGACCGGCTCGCGTTCGCGCTCGTGGGCATCGACGCACGCATCGGCAACGATCAGGTGTACAGCGCCGGCGCGGTGATCGACGCCGACAACGGGCTCATCATCCTCACGAGCGCGCACACGGTGTGGGGAGCGACGTCGCTGCGGCTGTCCACCGGCGTCGGCGTCCTGCACGGGCGCATCGTCGCGCGGGCGCCGTGCGCGGACCTGGCGCTGCTGGAGACGCAGCCGCGCATCCCGGGCCTCGCCGCCCTCACCGGCACCACCAAGACCGGCGGCCAGCTCACGCCCGCGCGCCGCGCGGGCCGGCTCGCCGCTGCTCGACGACGGCGATCACATCGGGGGCGTTTTCACGCGCGGCGGCGCCGTGGTCCCGTGGGCGCAGGTGAAGTCGCTGCTCGACCGACTGCAGCCCGACAAGCGGCGCGTGTTCGTCGGCTGGGCCGACCAGTACCGCTGCGCCTCCACGCTGCAGGCGTTCGCCGAGGCCCACCACCCCGGCTTCCGCGAGGCCGACGCGGTGCTCAACCGCCCGGTGCCGGCGACGCGGCTCAACGGCACGCAGGGGCTGGACCGGTGACGACCGCCGCTCGGCCGCTCGGCCGCCGTGGGCGCTCGCCGGCGCGATCGTCGTGCTGGTGGCGCTGCTCGTCACGCCCGCGCTCCTCGTCCTCAACCACAACCACGAGTCCGCGGCGCCGAGCGCGGGCACGCGCGCGCTGCACGTCGGCCGCCAGCCGACCGACGTCGCGGTCGGCGACGACACGGTGTGGATCGCCAGCGGTCGCGACAACGGCATCGTCGCGCTCGACGCCGCCGCGCCGGCGCGCGCGCCGTCGCGGCACGAGACCGGTGCGGCACCGCTGCGGATCGCCGTCGGCGAGCACTCGGTCTGGACCGCAGACGCCGGCGACGACACCGTCACGCGGGTGAACCCGCTGCTTCCCGGCTCGCCCGGCCGCAAGATCCGGATCGGCGCCGACGCGATCGACGTCGCGGTCGGTTACGACGGGACGTGGGTGACCAACGGCCAGCGCGGCACGGTGACGCGCATCGACCCGGTCTCCAACCGCGTGCTCGGGCCTCCGATCCGCACCGGGAACCTCCCCACCGCGCTGGCCATCGGCGCCAACTTCATCTGGGTCGTCAACTCCGGCGACGGGACGGTCGCGCGCGTCGACCCGCGCGAAGGCCTCGTCATCGGCCGCCGCACGGCAGTCGGCCGCGACCCGCAGGACATCGCGGTGGGATTCGACTCGGTGTGGGTCGCCAACCGCGGCGACGGCACGGTGCTGCGCCTGTCCGCCAGCACCGGACGCCGCGATGGGCCGCCGATCCATGTCGGCGGCGCGCCCGGGGCGCTTGCGATCACCAGCACCGGTGTGCTCGTGCTTGACACCGAGAGCGGTGACGTCGACGAGATCGACCCTCGCTCACTGGACTTCGATCGGGTCCTTCATGTCGCCGGATTTCCGACTGCTCTGGCGGTCGGCGGGGGTGCCCATGGGTGGTCGACGCCCGGAGTGGAACGGTCACGCGTCTGACCGGCCGCTAGCTAGAGTTGCCGCCCGCATGCCGGACGCTCGCACCGCCCGTCGCATCAACCGCGCGCACTGGGATTCGCTGGCGGGCGCCCACGGAAAGGGCGATCCGATCTACGACACCGAGGCGCTGCTCGCCGGCGCCGACTCGCTCCACGAGGCCGAAGCGGCCGGTGTGCGCGAGGCGGTCGGCGCCGTCGCGGGCCTCGACGTCATGCACCTGCAATGCCACATCGGCTTCGATGCGATCTCGCTCGCGCGCCGCGGCGCCCGCGTCGTCGGCGTCGACTTCTCCCCCGCGGCGCTCGAGAAGGCGCGCACGCTCGCGCGGCGCTGCGAGGTACGAGTCGACTTCGTCGAGGCCGACGCGACGAAGTTGCCGGTCGACCTCCACAACAGGTTCGACCTCGTGTACGCGACGATCGGCGTGCTCGTGTGGATCGACGACCTGCGCGCGTGGATGCGCTCGGCGGCAGCCGCGCTGCGCGGGGGCGGCAAGCTGATGCTCGTCGACATCCACCCGCTCAGCCTGATGCTCGCGTCGACCGACCCGCTCGCGTTCGACTTCCCGTACTCCTTCGACGGGCCACGCATCTACGACGAGCCGGGCTCCTACGCGGGCGCGGATCTGCAGGTCTCCTCGACCGAGACGGTCGAGTACGGCCACTCGCTCGGCGAGATCATCATGGCCGCGCTCGGCGCGGGCCTGAAGATCCAGCACGTGCAGGAGCATCTGGAGGCCGACTTCGATCCGCGCGGCAACCTGCTCGAGCCCGAGGAGGACGGCCGCTTCCGCGTCCGCGCCGACGGCGAGCTGCTGCCGATGCTCTTCACCCTGGTCGCAGCCAAGCCCTGACGGCTGCCCGTTCGGCTCTTGCGCGCGGCGGTCGAGGCCGTAAGCTCGCACCGTGAGCACCGAGCACGAGAGCCTTCACGAGCACGAGACGATCCGGCCACCGGAGCCGGAAGCCGCCCAACCGGCGGTGCCGCTGCATCAGCTCGCGTCGACGCTGGGCAACCGCACGTTCAGCGAGACGATCGCGCGCGAGGGCGACGGCATCCTGCCGACCGGCGAGGTGCACCCCTCTGTGCAGAGCACGATCGACGCGACGCGCGGCGGCGGCAGTTCGCTGGACACCGGGGTCGAGGCGCGGCTCTCGCCTTCGCTCGGCGACCTGTCGGAGGTGCGCGTGCACACCGACGACACCGCCGACAAGCTGAACCGGTCGGTGTCCGCGCGCGCGTTCGCGACCGGCACCGACGTTTACTTCGCACGCGGGGAGTACAACCCCGGCTCGGCTGACGGCGACCGCCTGATCGCGCACGAGCTCGCCCACACGGTGCAGCAGCGGGGCGCGACGCAGGGCGGCCCGCTGTCCGTCTCCACACCGGGCGACGCGATGGAGCGCGAGGCGGACGACGTGGCCGACTCGATCCTCTAGCGCCGGTAGCGATGCCGCCGGATGGCGTCCTGGGCCGCCGGCGCGGGCGTGACCGCGCGGCGCGGCCCGGTCCGGCGATCGCGGGCGCGGCGCAGGAGGACGCCCGAGGCGGCGTCGGCGGCCCGGGTCGCGGCGTCGATGACGACCCCGGGAAGTAGCGGAGGGCGACGGCCGCGGCTCGGAAGCGGCTCGTCGGGTGGCGGCGCCGGCGGGCCGGATCCCCACCCGCGGCGGAGCGCGCGACCGACCGCGTGGTTGCCGCTCACCCGGCTCAGCGCCAGCACGGCGTCGACGCGGCGCAGCAGCGCGAGAGTGAGCGGCGCAGCCGGCACCGGCTCCGGCGCCGGCGAGGGGGCGGGGACGGGCTCGGGTGCCTGATGCTGTTCGCTCACAACGCCAGTCTCGCGCACTGGCCGAGCCCCCACCACGGCCGTAAACTCGGCCAGTGAGCGACGCGCCTTCCTCCGACCCCCAGGGAGCGATCGGCTTCGACTTCGTCGACCGCCGTGTGGTCGCCGCGGTCGAGCGGGTCGTGGCGACGGACCCGAATCCGAGCGACCCGTTCCGCGGCCTCTACATCTCGGACGAGACCGCGCTGCGGCTGACGCAGGGCGATTCCTCGTCGAGCGCCGACGCACGGCTGCGAACGGCCGCGCGCGCGCTCGGGCTCGACCTGCTCGACACCGCCGTGCTCGGCGTCTGCGCGGCGCCCGAGCTCAACCCGCGCTACGGCCGGCTGTACGCGTACCTGCAGGACGACGTGACGCGCAAGCTGCCGAGCCCGCGGCTCGTCGGCCACCTGCTCGAGGGCGAGGGCGTGACGTCGGCGGACGTCATGACGTCGCTCGACCGCGACGCCCCGCTGCGCCGGTCCGGCGCGCTGCGTCTGCTCGGTGACGCGCAGACGCCGCTCGCCGAGCGCCCGATCAAGGTGGCCGACCGGATGGCCGCGTACCTGCTCGGCGCCCGGATGGACGAGCTGCCTCCGCCGCCGCGCGTGCGCCTCGTGGCGATGCCGGCGCACGACCCGGGCCGGGACGAGGCGGTGCGTGCCGTGCGGGCGATGCTCCGGCACGAGACCCGGTTGCCGATCGTCCTCGCCGGGCCGGACGCCGAGTCGCTGCTCGCGAAAGCGCACGAGCGCCCGCTCGCCGTCGTGCACGTGCGGGAGCTCGAGCAGCGCGACACGATGGCCGACGCGATGCTCGTGTCGGCCATGGAGGGCCGGCAGCTCGTGTTCGAGGGGCTCGAGGACCTCGACCCGGGCGAGCGTGCACGCGTGCTGCGCACGGTCGACGAGCGCGACGAGCGGGTCGTGATCGCCGCGCCGAACCGGACGGCGGCGCTCGCCCTCGGGGACCGGACCGTCCTGCTGGTCGACGCACCGCCGCCGACGTTCGGCGAGCGCAGCCAGGCGTGGGCCGACCTCACCGGCGCGGCCGCGACCGACGACGTCGCCGCCAAGTTCCGGCTATCGATCGGACAGATCGTCGAGGCGGCGGAGGTCGCCCGCCTGGCCGCGACCGCCGCCGGCCGCGAGGTCCCTGTCGCCGAGGAGCTCGACCTCGGCGCGCGCCAGGCGTCGTCGTCGCGGCTCGGCGAGCTGGCGGCGCGCCTGGAGCCCGGCTTCCGCTGGGACGACCTCGTGATGCCCGAGCGCCAGCGCGAGCTGCTCCAGTCGATCTCGTCGTATCTGCGGCATCGCGACCGCGTGCTCTCGGACTGGGGCTACGAGCGGGCGGTCGCCCGCACGCAGGGCCTGAAGGTGCTGTTCGCCGGCGACTCCGGCACCGGCAAGACGATGGCCGCCCAGGTGCTCGCCGCGCAGCTCGGGCTGGAGATCTTCCGCGTCGACCTCGCGACGATCGTGTCCAAGTACATCGGGGAGACCGAGAAGAACCTCGACCGGATCTTCAACGCCGCCGAGGGCTCGAACGCGATCCTCTTCTTCGACGAGGCCGACGCGCTGTTCGGGAAGCGCTCGGAGGTCTCCGACTCGCACGACCGCTACGCGAACATCGAGGTCGCGTACCTGCTGCAGAAGATGGAGGGGTACGCGGGCGCGGTGATCCTCGCCACCAACTTCCGCCGCAACATCGACGACGCGTTCGTGCGCCGGCTCGACTTCGTGATCGACTTCCCGTTCCCGGAGGCCGAAGACCGCCGCCGGCTCTGGGAGCTGCTGCTGCCGGCCGAGGCGCCGGTCGCGGACGACATCGACCTCGACTTCCTCGCCGAGCGCTTCAAGCTGTCGGGCGGCGCGATCCGCAACTGCTCGTTGTCGGCGGCGTTCCAGGCGGCCGACGACGGCGGCGTGATCGCGATGCGGCATCTCGTGCGAGCGGTCGCGCAGGAGTACGGCAAGCAGGGCCGGCTGACGCTCGAGGCCGACTTCGAGCACTTCCACGAGCTGATCCGGGGGCCGGGCTGATGCCGCGGCGGTTGGGGTCAGACCCCTGGCGGCGTGATGACGATCGCCCGGCCGAGCTCGGGTCTGACCCTGAGCACGAGCCGATCGACTCCGGCACGATCAACGCGCTCCGCCACGGCGACCCGCACGCCCGTGCTCAGACGTTGCTGCGCATGCAGCGGCTGCACGGCAACGAGGCCGTGCAGCGCGTGATCCGCGCGCTCCAGGTCACCGACGCGGGCCGCGACGCGCGCATCCAGTCGATCGGCGAGCGCGCGCAGGAGCCCGTGCCGTCGGACCGGCTCGAGAAGGCCGCGCTGTACCGCGAGGCGGTGGCCGCCGAGCTCGACGCCTCGCCCGCCGCCTCCAAGACCGAGCGCGAGCTCGTGCAGGACAACGTCAACACGGTCGGGCAGATCTTCAGCAACTACCAGGCGGCGCTGCACCTGTTCGAGGAGGCGGTGCGCAGCGGATACGGCGAGACGGTCCCGCGCGCGCTGGCGATCGAGGTGCTGCGCGAGGCCGCGCACGACGTGTTCGCGCCGGTGCTCGAGGCGTGCGTCGGGGTCGCGCCCGGGCTCGAGGATCTCGTCCTCGAGAGCATGGGCAGGGTCGACGAGGTGCGCGAGGTCGAGCGGCGCGAGGCCGGGCAGAGTGCGCCGGCACACGCGCTGCGCAACCTCGTGATCGCGGAGCGCCAGCGCGTGGCGATCACGCACAGCCGGCTGATCAAGCGCCAGGTGTCGCTGATGGCGGCGGGTGAGGAGCGCTCGTCGCGCACGACGCTGATCGCGGCCGCGCAGCGCCTCGACGATCTCGAGACCGGGTCGCACTCGGCGGGCGCGTTGTTCAAGCTGCTGTTCGCCCGCTGGCAGGACGTGTTGCGCGGCCGGGCGGCGGTGAGCATCGTGATCGACGAGCACTGGACGGTCCTGCGCGCCCACATCGCTGTGCCGGAAGGCCGGCGGCTGGCTTCGCAGCTGCTCGCCGACGGCGGCGGCCTGTTCGATCTCAACCAGCTGCACCTGACGCGCCACGTCGTCTGGCAGGCGTCCGACCTCGGGCGCTGCGAGGCGTTCCTCTCCCCCGACGGCAAGCCGGTCCGGCTGGACCGCAACGAGGCCGGCGCGGCGTTCTTCGACGACTTCCAGCGGCGCCTGCGGGAAGACGGGCTCCCGCGCACGAAGGTACTCTCCGGCGACTGATGGCGGCGGATCCGGAGGTGGTCGAGGAGCAGGCGCACCTCGACCAGACCTACGCGGCCTACGACGCGCTGATCGACGTCCTGTCGGTCAGCCGCCGCGACCGCCACGGCGACGTGTTCACCGAGGAGGTGCTCGAGCAGATGCGGCTCGAGCGGCTGCGCGCGTACACGAGCGCGAGCGGCCCGCTGTACTTCGGGCGGATCGACCGCGACGACGGCTCGCGGCTCTACGTCGGCCGGCACGCGGTCGCCGACGCGCACGCCGAGCTGCTGGCGATCAACTGGCGCGCTCCCGCCGCCGAGCCGTTCTACGCGGCGACCACCGCAGACCCGCGCGGCGTCACTCGCCGGCGCCGGCTCGACATCGAGGACCGTTCAGTCGTCGGGTTCGTGGACGAGCAGCTCGCGACGGGCGAGCACGACCACCTCACCGACGCGATCGTCGAGGACATCACGCGCATGCGCGTCGGCGAGATGCGGCAGATCATCTCGACGATCACGCCCGAGCAGTACGCGCTGATCACGCAGCAGATCGAGGGCACGCTCGTCGTGCAGGGCGGGCCGGGGACGGGCAAGACCGCGGTCGGACTGCACCGGGCGGCGTGGCTCCTGTACGCCGACCGCCAGCTCGCGCGCGAGGGCGTGCTCGTGGTCGGGCCGAACCGCGTCTTCATCACCTACATCTCGCAGGTGCTGCCCGCGCTCGGCGAAGCCAGCGTGGAGCAGCGGGCGATCGACGCGCTGGTGTCCGGTCGCCCGTGGGCGTCGGGCGAGAGCGAGGAGCGCGCGACGCTGCTCGGGTCCGGGCGGATGGCGGTGCTGCTGCGACGGTTGCTGTGGGAGCGGGTCGGCGCGCCGGAGGGGCCGATGACGATGGAGGTCGGGCGCGTCCCGGTCGTCGCGACGCCGGCCCAGGTGTCGGAGCTGATCGAGGAGGCGCGCGACCGGCGCACCTACGAGCTCGGCCGCGAGCGCTTCCGGGTGCGGCTCGCCGACCGGCTGGCCACGCAGGTCGTCGAGGGGTCGCGGGCGGGGCGCGCTCTCGATCACGAGACGGTGCTGTCGGCGGTCCGGTCCGAGCGCGACTACCAGCGGCTGGTCGCCAAGTGCTGGCCGCGGCAGACGCCCGAGGCGCTGGTCGCGGCGCTGTTCAAGAACCGCCGCCGCCTGACCGATGCGGGCGGCGACCTGCTGTCGCCCGAGGAGATCGACCTGCTGCTCTCGATCAAGCCGGCTTCGTCCCGCGCGGACATGAAGCACAGCGAGTTCGCGCTGCTCGACGAGGCGCGCGGGCTGATCGACCCCGAGCTGCGCACATTCGGGCACGTCGTCGTCGACGAAGCGCAGAACCTGTCGCCGATGGAGCTGCGGATGGTCGTCCGCCGCGCGCGGCGACAGTCGATGACGATGCTCGGCGACATCGCCCAGCGCACGGCCGAGGCGCGGCTCTCGACCTGGGAAGCCGTGCTGCGCGATGCCGGCGTCGACCGCCTCGAGATCGAGGAGCTCCTGATCTCCTACCGCGTGCCCGACGACTTCCTGCGCATCGCCTCCGCCTTGTCTCCGGATGCGGCCGTGCCGCGGGGCGTGCGCGAGGCGCCGTGGCCGGCGGTCTCCGTGGAGACCTCTCCCGACGGCGTTGGCGTCGTCGCGTTCGAGCTCGCTGCGCGGATGGCCGCCGACGTCGGCTCGGTCGGCGTCGCCGCTCCGGAGTCCGCGCGCGCCGTCGTCGACGAGGCGTTCGGCCAGGCCCACGCCGAGGACCGCGACGACGGCCTCTCGACCGGCGTCAACCTCCTCGGGCTCGGCGCGATCAAGGGCCTCGAGTTCGACGCCGCCGTCGTCATCGAGCCGGCCGCGGTCCTCGCCGAGCAGCCCGACGGCGGCCGCGGCGGGCTCTACACGGCCCTGACCCGCTCCACCCGCGCGCTCGCGGTGGTGCACTCCCAGCCGCTCCCCTTCTCCGCGCCCGACCTGCAGGCCGTCTCCGCCGCCGACCCCGCCTCGGCGTGGGCGGCGGGCCGGAGAACGGCGCATTGAAGGAGGGCGCGGGAGGCAGCATTTCGTCGCAATCGCGCGTCGCATCTCCGCGCGTGTGACGTTCGTCCCCTATAGCGAGCATTTCGTCGCACGGGCGTGGCCGCCTGCGGCGATTGCTACGAAATGCTCCCTCGCCGCCCTACCCGGCCGCAGTTCGCCGGTCCAGTCGCGCGACGCCGATGTGGGTGTCGGCCATCCCGTAGAACACGTACGATACGCCCTCGATCTCCTCGATCGCCGTCGGGAAGACCACGTTGGGCACGGTCCCGGAGCGCTCCTCCTCGGACTCCGGCGAGAGCAGCGGCTCCGCGGTTCGCGCCAGCACCCGCGAGGGGTCATCCGGGTCGAGCAGCAGAGCGCCCGCCTCATAGCGCACGCTCTGCTGCTGGTCCCAGCCCGCGACCATCTCGCCGGTGACGCCGTGGTGGATGCACAGCCAGCCCTCGTCGACCCGCACCGGCGGCGGGCCGGCGCCGATCTTCAGCGCCTCGAACTCGTACTCGCTCATCGCGACCAGCCGGTGCCCGCGGAGGTGCGTGAGCGCGGACAGGTCGGCGCCGACGAGGTCCACCGGGACGTAAGAGATCCAGATGCCGGGGCGATCGTCCTCGATCCCGGCGGGCAGGTAAGTCGTCTCGCCCGGGCGGATCCACGAGAGGTCCCACATCGGACGGTGCAGCATCGCGAAGCAGGGCTCGCCGTACGGCCCCGGCACCGGCTCCGGGAACCACACGCAGTCCTTGTTCGGGAACATGTTGAGGTCGGTGTCGAGCTCGGGCTGGTAGTCGAAGTGCAGCGGCCCGAGCCGGAGCCAGCTCATGAGGTCGGTCGAGACCGCGAGGGCGGGCTTCGGCCCGAGCGGTCCGTGCGCCACGTACGTCATCAGGTGCACGCCGAGCCTCGGGACCCACGTCACGCGCGGGTCCTCCACGCCGCTGTGGCCGGCGCCGCGCTCCCAGCCCGCATCCGGCTCGAGCACGATGCCGCGGCGCTCGACACCGACGGGCACGCCGTCGCGGACGACGACCTCGGCGAGCCCGACGCGGGAGACGTTGCCGGTCGCCACCAACCGCGGCAGGAGGTGCAGCCGCCCGTCAGGCGTCCGCCCGGACGCCGGGTTCAGGACCCCTTCGTCCTCGCGCGGATCGCCGTCCGGCGACATCACCGGCCCGAGCCGCGTCATCGTGAACGGGAGCGTCACCCGATCACCCCTTCACCGCGGAGCCGAGGTTGGAGGCCTCGAAGCGCCGCTGGAAGATGAGGAACAACGCGACAGCCGGCGCGGCCAGCACGACGGCACCGGCGAGGATCGCGCCGAACGGGTTCGTCGCACGAGCGGACACGGTGTCGATGTAGTTCGCCAGCGACACGGCGAGCGGCTGCATGTGTTGCTCCTTGGTCACGAGGAAAGGCCACAGGAACTCGTTCCACGGGCCGATGAAGGTCAGCAGAACGGCGGTGAGAATCGCCGGCTTCGCCAGCGGCACCGCGATGCGCCACAGGATCGACAACTCACCCGCGCCGTCGATCCGCGCGGCATCGAACAGCTCGCGCGGCAGTTGCAGGAAGAACTGCCGGAACACGAACACCGCCGTCGAGTTGATCGCAAACGGCAGGATCATCCCGAGGTAGCTGTCGGCCAGCCCGTAGTCGCGCACGATCAGCACGTACAGCGGGATCATCAGCAGCTGAAACGGGATGACCAGCACCAGCAGCACGCCGGCGAAGACAGCACCGCGGCCGCGGAAGCGCAGCACCGCCAGCGCGTAGCCGGCGAGCAGGCCGAAGATCACCGTGAACAGGATCACGCCGCCGGTGAACACGCCGGAGTTGACCAGCGTGCGGCCGAGCGAGATCGAGCCGTTGATCTGCTCGTAGTTGTGCAGCGTGAGGTTGCTCGGCTTCGGGAACGCGCCTGCGAGACCGGTGTCGGGCTTCTCCTGCAGCGACCCGATGAGCATGTAGTAGAAGGGGAAGAGGAACGCCAGGGCCCCGATCAGGAGCACGACGATCCGCACGCGTCGGTGGGTCATGTCAGTCACGCTCCAGCAGTCGGCGGGTAACCCAGGAGAGCAGCAGCACGAGGACGACGAGGATCACGCCGATCGCCGCCGCGATGTCCGGCTCGCCCTGCTCGATCCCTTTCTGGTACATCAACAGCACCGGCGTCGTCGACGCGCCGTCCGGGCCGCCCCCGCCGGTCAGCAGGTACGGCTCCGTGAACAGGTTCGCGCCCGTGATCGTGGCCAGGATCACGACCAGCGTCGTCGCCGGCCGCACGCCCGGCACGGTCACCGCGCGGAACGCGCGCCAGCGCGTCGCGCCGTCGACCGCGGCCGCGTCGTACAGCTCGCGCGGCACGTTCTGCAGCGCGGCGAGGTAGAGCAGGATGAAGAACCCCAGTTGCTTCCAGGCCACGAAGACGGCGATCAGCGGCATCGCCAGCGTCCCGTTGACGAGCCAGGAGGGGTTGGGCGCGAGCGGGCCGAGAATCGAGTTGACCAGGCCGTTCGAGCTGAACAGGAACAGCCACACGCTGACGAGCGCGACGCTCGCGGTGACGTACGGCACGTAGAACGCGCCGCGGAAGAACGCGCGCCACGGCAGCGCCGCGTTCAGCGCGATCGCCAGCCCGAGCGCCAGTCCGACGGTCAGCGGCACGTTGATGACGAGGAAGATCCCGATGTTCAGGAACGACCGGCGCACGGCGCTGTCGCTGAGCACGGTCGAGAAGTTGTCGAGGCCCACGAACGGCCGGTCGACGACCGCCCCGGGCGCTGTGAAGAAGTAGTCGTGCACCGACATGTAGACGGAGAACCCCGCCGGGTAGGCGAAGATCGCCGCCAGGAACACCAGGTACGGGGCGCTGAACAGCCACCCGAGCACCCCGCTCCCCAGCGTCCGTCGGCGCCGCGGGCGACGGGAGCGAATCGCCCCCGCCGCTGTCGTGGTCGCGGCCATCGGTCTACTGACCGGCCAGCCCGTCGATCTTCTCCGCCGCGCCGCCGAGCGCGGCGTTCACGTCCTGCTTGTCGAACACGACCGACTTCAGGTACGCGTCACGGAACGCCTGCCAGGCAGCGACCGAGTTCGGCATGTTCGGGACCTCGGTGGCCTTGCCCGCCTGGTCGGCGAACTGGGTGTACTGCTTGTGCGCGGCGAAGTAGTCCGAGTAGGTCGACGCGAGGTCCGTTCGCACCGGCATCTGGCCGGTCGTCTTCAGGAGCTCGCCGTCCTGCTGCTTGCTGGTCGCGAACTTGAGGAAGTCCCACGCCGTCGCGCGGTTCTTGCACGCGCTGTACATGCCGATCGACTTCTCGTCGGTGAACGTCGACTGCGGATTGCCGTCAGCGGTCGGGACCGGCGCGACGCCCCAGTCGACGTCCTTGTAGACCGCGATCGCCCACGGGCCGACGATCGCCATCGCGGCCTTGCCGTCGGCGAACGCGTCGCCGTTGTACTTCTCCTTCGGGGCGAGCCCGTCGGCGTACAAGGTCTTCCAGAAGTCGGCGACCTGCATGCCCTCGTCCGAGTTGAACTGGGCCTTGCCGTCCTCCACGAGCTGCTTGCCGGTCGCGGCCGTGAACAGCGGATAGAAGTCGAACCACGACTGGTAGAACTCGCCCGACGGCGCCGGGTAGATCGCGGCGTCCGCGGCCTTCGAGTTCACGATCTTGCGCGACGTCGCGAGGAAGTCGTTGTAGGTCGAGAGCGGCGGGTTGCTCGGGTCGACGCCGGCCTTCTTGAGCAGCTTCTTGTTGTAGAAGATCATCACCGGGTTCGACTTCCACGGCAGCTGGTAGTACTTGCCGTCCGGCGAGCGGTACTGCGCCGCGGCATCACCGCTGCGCGACTCGATGTACTCCTTGCCGCCCGGCATGTCGTCGAGCGCGACGAGGCCGCCCTGCTTCTGGAACTGCGGCACCGCCGCGGGCGACGTGTTGAGCACGAGGCAGGGCGCGTTGCCGGCGGTGATGGCCGCGCCGATGACCGCCTCCGAGCTCTTGCCGGTCGGGATCTCCTGCCCCTTGACCTGCTCCTTGGGGTGCGCCTGGTTCCAGGCCGCAACGGCCTTCTTGCCCCAGGCGACCTCCTCCTGGTTGTTCGAGTACCAGATGGTGATCGGCCCGCGGGCCTGAGCCGCCTCTTCGGACGACGCACCACCGCCCCCGCAGGCGGCCACGCCGAGTGCCAGGGCCGCGGCTGCGACCATCAAGAAGCGTCTACTGATCATGGGGCTCTCCTCCCGCTAGTGGATGCGCGCACGACGAGGCGTGCGGGCGGCAGCTCGACGTCGGCCCCCCGGCCGTCGATGTGGTCGAGCAGCGCCCGCGCGGCCGCCCGGCCCCAGCCGGCGGCGTCGGAGCGCACGGACGTGAGTGGTGGTTGAACGTGAGCAGCGAGCTCGGTGTCGTCGAAACCGACGATCGAGAGCTCGTCGGGGACCCTGACCCCGAGCTCGGTGGCGACGGTGAGGCCGGCGATGGCCATCACGTCATTGGCGAAGACGATCGCGGTCGGCGCGTCGGCACGACCCAGCAGCTCGCGGGTCGCGGCCGCCCCGGACGCGGCGGTGAAGTCGGCGGTGACGATCGGGCCGTCGCAGGACGCCGCGAACGCGTCGCGGCGGCTGGCGCCGTGGATGAGGTCAGTGCGGCCGCTGACGTGGGCGATCCGCTCGTGACCGAGCTCGCGCAGGTGCGTGACCGCCTCGTGGATGCCCTGGCGGTCGTCGAGGCAGACGGCCGGGTGCGGGCTGTCGTCGAGCCGGCCGAGCGTCACGGCGGGCAGCCGCAGGTGCGCGCACAGCTTCACCCTCGGGTCGCCGAGCCGCAGGTCGGTGAGGAAGACGCCGTCGACGCGCTCGCTCGCCGCGAGCTGCTCGTACCGGTTGGTCTCGCCGCTCAGATCGGTGCCGATCACCTGCAGCATCAGCGCCTGCTCGAGCGGTGCCAGCTCGGTCTCCACGCCGGCGATGAACGCCGGGAAGAAGGGGTCCGCGGCGAGCAGCTCGGGCTCGCGCGCCATCACGAGGCCAACCGCATCCGCCCGGGCGCGGCGCAGTGCGCGCGCCGATGCGGTGGGCGTCCAGCCGAGGTCGGCGGCCGCTTCGAGGATCCGCTCGCGCGTGTCCGCGCCGACGCCCGGCCGCCCGTTCAGACCGAACGAGACCGCCGCGGTCGAGACCCCCGCCCGCTCCGCGACATCACGAATCGTCGGCTTGCGCCGCTCGCCTCCCATGCGCGGGTTTGTTCCCGCCCTGACCGGGTTATTAACCGATTTAGTCCAGCGGGAGGAGCTGACCGTCCATGCGCGCGTGCCTCGTCGCCGCCGCCATCGCCGTCGCCGCATTCGCGGCCCCTGGCGTGGCGAGCGCCGACCTCACCAATCTCGACCACCTCGACTATCTCGGCGACGCCGTGACGCCGCCGGCGCAGGCCGGGCACACGACGTACGGCGACGCCCCGATCGGCGTGCTGTGGACGTACGCCGACGCGCAGCGGACCGGCGGCTTCAAGCGGGTCGGCGGCGGCGCGTACGACGCGGCGACGAACACGTACGGGCAGGGCGCGTTCAACGCCGACGACATCGCGCGCGCCGCCGTGGTCTACACGCGGCACTGGCGGCAGACCGGTTCAGCCTCGAGTCGCGCGCGGGCGCGCGCGCTGCTGCGTGGGCTCGCGTATCTGCAGACCACGAGCGGGCCGAACGCGGGCAACGTCGTGCTGTGGATGCAACCGGATGGCACGCTGCATCCGAGCGCCGAGCCGCGCGAGGAGCCTGATCCGTCGGACAGCGGCCCGTCGTACTGGCTCGCGCGCACGGTGTGGGCGCTGGGCGAGGGTCAGCGGGCGTTCGCAAACGCCGACCCCGCGTTCGCCGCGTTCCTCCGCGACCGCCTCGACCTCGCGATCGCCGCGCTCGACCGCCAGGTGCTGTCGAAGTACGGCACGTACCTGACCGTGGATGGGCGTCAGACGCCGGCGTGGCTGATCGTGGACGGCGCCGACGCGACCGCCGAGGCGATGCTGGGCCTCGCGGCCTACCGGTCGCCCGCCGCGCGGCGCGCACTTTCGCGCTTCGCCGAGGGCGTCGCCGCGCTCGGGGCCGGCGCGCCGCGCGCGTGGCCGTACGGCGCGCTGGAGCCGTGGGCGCTGTCGCAGGTGCACTGGCACGCGTGGGCGAGCCAGATGCCGGCGGCGCTCGCGCTCTCCGGTCGCGACGACCTGCTCGGGCGCGCGGTGGCCGACGCCGCGTCGTTCACTCCGCACCTGCTCGTCACGGGCGGACCGGACAACGGCTGGCTGCCGACGCCGTCGGACCGGACGCAGATCGCCTACGGCGCCGACAGCCGCCTGCAGAGCCTGCTCGCCGTCGCGCATGCCGCGCACCGCCCCGGCGTCAGGCGCCTCGCCGGCGTGGCCGGGGCGTGGTACTTCGGCGCGAACGCGGCGCACGCGCCGATGTACGACCCGGCCACCGGCGTGACGTTCGACGGCGTGGCCGCCGACGGCACCATCAACCGCAACAGCGGCGCCGAATCGACGATCCACGGCCTGCTGTCGATGCTCGCGCTCGATGCGCATCCGGGCGTGGCGCGGTGGGCACGCGTCGCGAACGTCTCGGCGCGCGACACCCGGCGCGTCGTCGAGGCCGAGAGCGCGACGCTCAGCGGCGGCGCCCACGTCGTCACGCCTCCGTCGGCATGGACGGGCGAGTCGGCCTGGAGCGGCGGCTCGTATGTCGACCTCCCGGCGGCCGGCCAGGTCGACTTTGGGCCCGTCGACGGCTTCGTCGAGGTCGTCGCGCTGCGCACCGAGGGCACGGGTGGCGGTGCCACCGGTTGGGGCTCGACGGTGCTCGACCACTCGAACGCCGGTCCGTCCGGCTCGTCGGGCGCGCCCGGCCGGCTCGAGGTCCTCCCGCTGGGTGAGCGGCACGGCAACCTCGTCGCCCGCCAGGCCGGCGACGGCACCACCGCGCTCGACGCGATCCAGGTCCAGCCGCTGATCGAGCACGTGACGCTGCGCGGCGGCGGCCGGGAGCAGACGCTCCTGCGCAGCTTTGCTCGCGGGACCCGTCACGTTTCGGTCTCGGGCCGCGCGAGCGCCTACGACGCGCGGGGCCGACTCGTGTCGCGTGCGCGCGGCGCGATCACGATCCCGTCGGGAGGCTTTGCGATTGCGCGGCGTTAGAACCGCGGCTCGGTAGGGCGGCGAGGGAGCATTTCGTAGCAGTCGCTGCCGGCGCGGCGGTGCGTGTGACGAAATGCTCGCTATAGGGGACAAACGTCACACGGCCGGCGTAGCCACGCGCGATTGCTACGAAATGCTGGCTCGCTCCCTGCACCTCCCCACCCAGCCGCAGTTGCAGTTGGAGCCCTCAGTTACGGCTTGATCTTCAGCGTCCGCTTACGCGTGGTGAAGTTGGGCGAGCCGTCCTCGCCGCTCTCGCACCGCAGCCGCGCGACGACCTTCCACGTCCCCGTGCCGATCTTTCCCTTCTTCGGCGTGAAGTGGCGGGTGAAGTGGCCGCCGTCGCTGATGTGGGAGAAGCCGATCAGGATGGCGTTCTGGGCGGACTCGAGGCGCAGGCGCACCGTGCGCTTGCAGAACTCGATCACCGGCCACTGCGATCCCTTGATCGTGACCGTGTGGCCGAGGTGGACAGTGCGCGGCGTGGCCTTGAGGATCGGCGGACCGGCAGCTGGGGCGGTCACCGCAAACCCGAGGACGAAGCACGAAGCGAGGGCGGATATGACGGCGAATCTGCGCATAGGCCGACCCTAACCGCGCGCGCTGCCCACTGCGAGGTGCAAGCGATTCGGTGCAAGACTCCCCAAAAAGGCGGTTGACGAAGCTCGCCGTATGAAAGAGTCTGATCTTTGGGTCGGTCCCACGGAGGAGGAACGAACGGGTCATGATCGGCGAAGGGCTCGCCAACCGGGTCGCCGCGCTCGAGGACGAGCGCGTTGCGTTCGTGCAGGCAACGGTCGTCCGTGCCGGGCGGCCCGCCAGCGTGCGCGCCGGAGCGACGGCCCTGGTGCTCGGCGACGGCACGATCGAAGGCTTCGTGGGCGGCCACTGCGCCGAGCCGAGCGTGCGCCTCCATGCGCTGCACGCGCTCGAGACCGGCGAGGCGCTGCTGCTCCGGATCGAGCCCGGCGACGGCGCCCGCGACAGGATCGAGGGCGCCGTCATCGAGCACAACCAGTGCCTGAGCGGCGGCGCGCTGGAGATCTTCCTCGAGCCGCACCTGCCCGCCGCGCGCCTCCACGTCGTCGGCGACACGCCGATCGCGCTCGCGCTGCAGCACCTCGGCGCGGCGCTCGGTTACGACGTCGTCGCCCGTAGCGACGGCGCGATCGAGCCGACCCACAACGACGCCGCGGTGATCGTCGCCTCCCACGGCCGCGACGAGGATCGCGCGCTCATCACCGCGCTCGAGCTCGGGGTCCCGTACGTCGGCCTCGTCGCGAGCCGCAAGCGCGGCACCGCCGTCGTCGCCGACCTCGACGTCACCGACGAGGACCGTGCCCGCGTGCACACGCCGGCCGGCCTTGACATCGGCGCGCAGACCCCGGCGGAGATCGCGCTGTCGATTCTCGCCGAGATCGTCGCCGCCCGCCGACCACAGCTCGCGCCGCTGCCCGAGCAGGGTCACGAAGGTCACCGCTGCCATGAGTGACCCGTTCGTGGCCGGGCTCGTCCTGGCGGCGAGTGGATCACGCACGCTCGGGCGCCCGAAGCCGCTGCTGCCCTACAACGGCGGCACGCTGCTCGATCACGCGCTCACGACCGCCCGCGCGTGCGAGTTCGACCAGCTGCTGGTCACCGTCGGCAGCAAGGTGGAGAAGGTCCGCACGCGCGTGAACCTGTTGGGCACCGAGGTCGTCGCCAACCTTCCGGCCGCGCTCGCGGCGCTCGACCCGGCGACGACGTCGCTCGTGCTCATCCTCGGCGACCAGCCCGGCGTCGTGCCCGGCACCGTGCGCGTGCTGCTGGCCGCCGGCGGCGACGCGCCGATCGCCGTCTGCCGCTACGACGACGGCCGCGGCTACCCGCTCGCCGTCGCCCGCGAGCTGTTCGACGACCTGCGCGCGCTGCCCGGGGAGAACGCGATCTGGCGGCTGCTCGGCCGCCACGAAGCCGCCGTCACCGAGGTGCCCGTCGCGGGCCGCGTACCGCCCGAAGTCGACAGCTGGGCGGACTACGAGGAGGTCGTGGCGGCGGCTGGACACGGTCCAACCCCAGAGCTATCGTCGCGCGGGGCGGGCCGGGAAGCACCGATCCGTGGATGGAGAAGGGGGTTACGAGGTTGACCGGATGGCAGGTGGGCATCGCCCTCGGCGTCGTCGTGATCTTGGTCGCGGCAGTGATCGTGATCACGATCGTCCGATTGGCAGCACGCATCGCGAAGCAGGCGGAGACCGCGGTCGGTGCGGTCGACGTGCTGCGCAACCAGACGGACTCGCTCGCGGGCATCGAGCGGATCAACGACTCGGGGGTCCGCATCCTGCACTCCGCGCGCGCCCTGAGGAAGGTGGCGGTCGGTAAATGAGCGCGCACGAGTACTGGACGGTCGCGCTGGTCATCGGGCTCGTCGCCGCGCTGATCGTCGCCACGCTGCTGCTGCTGCTCATCCGCTCGGTCGGCAGCATCGAGAAGTCGGTCAACGGCCTGCTGGAGACCGCCGGCAAGGTCGCCGGCAACACCGCCTACATCCCGCAGCTCGAGGCGACGGCCCCGGTGCTCGGGCTGATCGTCGACGAGGCGATCGTACAGGACGGCTACATGAACGCGCTCACCGACGGGTTCCGTGACGCCGCATGAGCACCAACGACACGCTGGTCCTGTTGAGCGTGCTGCTGGCGATCGTCGTGATCGCCGTGCTGGCCGTCGCGCTGATCATCGTCCGCCGGGGGCTCGAGCGGATCTCGTCCGGGCTCGCCACGCTCGGCGACGCGCTCGAAGGCGTCGAAGCCGAGCACCTGCGCCCGCTCGGGCCTGCCGTCACGGCGATCAACGCGCAGTTCGACATCATTCTGAGCGCGCTGCCCGGCATCGGCCGCAAGGCCGCGATCGTCGCCGAGAGGAGGCCGCGATGACCCTTTGGTGGATCGGGGACATCGTCCTGCTCGTCGTCGTCGTGCCGGTCGTGCTCTACCTGCTCAACGGCGTGCTGTCGGCGTCCAAGAGCATCGTCCCGAGCGTCCGCACGATCGCCGACGTCACTGCCGCCGGCTCCAAGGACCTCGACGCGGTACCGCTCCTGCTCACCACGCAGGACCAGGTAAGACAAACCGTCGCCGGAGTTGCGAACTATGGCGGCTCGCTCGACGTAATCATCGACGACGCGTAAGAGGAGAAAGGGATGCCTGCAGCAGGAGTGGTGCTGATCGTCACGGTCGTCCTGATCGTCCTTGCGCTCGTTTACTACCTGGTGTCGACGATCGTGCAACTGCGTGCGATCACGAACGGGCTCGATGAGGTGATCTCCAACGTCGGCGAGATCCTCGCCAAGACCGAGCCGGTCGAGCCGGTCGTGGCCGACATCAACGCGAACCTCGACGCCGCGGTCAGCGCGCTCGAGGGTCTGCTCGTCAAGAAGGCGGGCATGGACGACGCGATGGGCCTGGTCGACGGGCTCTATCCGGGTGCGGCCGCCGCCGGGCTGCGCGACTTCCCGGAGAGCCGCGAGATCACGCCGCCGCGGATCGGCGAGGTCTACACCAAGGGCACGCTCACGCTCGCGCGGCTCGGCCGCGAGGCGCCGATCGCGGTCGCCAACCCGGCCGGACCGGTGCTGCGCAACGTCGAGTACGGCAGCCTCAACGCCCGGCTGCTGTATCCCGAGGCACGCCAGTCGCGGCCGGAACGCCTCGAGCGCTCGCCCGTCATCGGCACGGATTCGCCGGAGCAGTACGAGCAGCGCGACGACATCGGAAAGCCGCGCAAGCGGATGAGGAGCGCCTGATGCAGACCCCCGCCCCGTTCGGTTACGAGCGAGCGACGAGCCTGGACGGCGCGATCGCGGCGCTGCAGCGGCTGGGGTCCGAGGCGCGCGTCATCGCCGGTGGACACAGCCTGCTGCCGATGATGAAGCTGCGCCTGGCGAACCCCGAGCACCTGGTCGACATCAACAACATCCCCGACCTCGAGTACATCGAGGAGCGCGAAGGCGAGATCCGGATCGGGGCGCTCACCCGCCATGTCGACCTGCTCACGTCCGACCTGTTGTTCGAGCGCTTCCCGGTGTTCCGCGACGCCGAGACCGTGATCGCCGACCCCGTCGTCCGCAACCGCGGCACGATCGGCGGCTCGCTATGCCAGGCCGACGCGGCCGAGGACCTCAGCTCCGTCTGCGCGGCCGCCAAGGCCGACATCGTGATCCGCGGCGCCGACGGCGAGCGAGTCGTGAGCATGGAGGACTTCCACGTCGGCCCGTACATGACGGCGGTCGGCGCCGGCGAGATCCTCACCGAGATCCGGCTGAAGGTGCAGCCGGGTGCGGGCAGCGCGCACGAGAAGGTCGAGCGCCGCGCCGGCGACTGGGCGATCGCGGCGGCATCGGCGTGCGTGTGGATGGACGGCGGCACGTTCGCCGACGTCGGCATCGCGCTCAGCGCCGTCGGCCTGACGACGATCCACCTCACCCGCGCCGAGGAGCTGCTGCGGGGCAAGGCCCCGTCGTACGAGCTGTTCACAGAAGCCGCCGAGATCGCTTCGGCAGACTGTTCTCCGATGGCAGACGGCCGCGGACCCGTCGACTACAAGCGCCACCTCGCCGGCGTGCTCACCGGCCGAGCGCTCCGGCGCGCCACCGCACGCGCGCTCAACGAGGAGGCCTGAGACATGGAAGTCACGATGACCGTCAACGGGGAGCAGGTCACGCGCGACGTGGAGCCGCGCCTGCTGCTCGTGCACTTCATCCGCGAGACGCTCGACCTCACGGGCACCCACTGGGGCTGCGACACCTCCAACTGCGGCGCGTGCGTGGTCCTGATGGACGGCAAGCCGGTCAAGTCGTGCACGACGCTCGCCGTGATGTGCGACGGCCACGACATCCGCACCGTCGAGTCACTCGAGCGCAACGGGGAGCTCGACCCGATCCAGCAGGGCTTCCACGAGCTGCACGCGCTCCAGTGCGGGTTCTGCACGCCAGGGATGCTGATGACCACGCGTGCGCTGTTGGACGAGAACCCGAACCCGACCGATCACGAGATCCGCACCGCGATCTCGGGTGCGATCTGCCGCTGTACGGGCTACAAGAACATCGTCGCCGCCGTGCACTGGGCCGCCGAGCAAGAGCGGCAGGAGGTCTGACATGGCCATTGACACCGAGCGTCCGATCGGCTTCGGCCGGCTCAAGCGCAAGGAGGACGCGCGCTTCATCCGCGGCCAGGGCAACTACCTCGACGACATCAAGCTGCCCGGGATGGTGTACGGCGCGCTGCTGCGCAGCCCGTACGCGCACGCGAAGATCGTCTCGATCGACACCTCGCGCGCGCTCGCGCACCCGAACGTCGCGGCGGTCGTCACGGCGAAGGACCTGGAGACGCTCGGCCTCGCATGGATGCCGACGATCTCCTACGACACGCAGGCCGTGCTGGCCGGCGACAAGGTCCGCTTCCAGGGCCAGGAGGTCGCGTTCGTGATCGCGACCGACGAGTACTCGGCCAACGACGCGCTCGGTCTCATCGACGTCGAGTACGAGCCGCTTCCCGCCGTCGTCAACGCGCGCAAGGCGCTCGACGAGGACGCGCCGCTGATCCGCGACGACAAGACGGGCCAACGCGACAACCTGGCGAGCCCGCTGTGGGAGGCCGGCGACGAGGAGGCGACCGACCGCGTGTTCGCCGAGGCGGACACGGTCGTCACCCGCGACATCATCTACCCGCGCTGCCACCCGGCCCCGCTGGAGACGTGCGGGATCATCGCCGACTTCAACCCGAAGACCGGCCAGCTCGACATCTACAACGGCAACCAGGCCCCGCACGCCCACCGCACGGTGTACGCGCACGTCGCCGGCCTCGCCGAGCACATGATCCGCATCATGTGCAACGACATCGGCGGCGGCTTCGGCAACAAGGTGCCGGTGTACCCGGGCTACGTGTGCGCGATCGCCGGCTCGATCGTCGCCGGCGTCCCGGTGAAGTGGGTCGAGGACCGCACCGGCAACCTGGTCTCCACCGGCTTCGCGCGCGACTACATCATGCGCTCCGAGATGTGCGCGAAGGACGGCAAGATCACCGGCCTGCGGGTCGACGTGATCGCCGACCACGGCGCGTTCGACTCGACCGCGCAGCCGACCAAGTTCCCGGCCGGCTTCTTCCACATCTGCTGCGGCTCGTACGACCTCGAGGCGTCGCACGTCAAGGTCAAGGCCGTCTACACGAACAAGGCGCCGGGCGGCGTCGCCTACCGCTGCTCGTTCCGCATCACCGAGGCCGTCTACCTCGTCGAGCGGATGGTCGGCGCGCTCGCGCACGAGATGGACGTCGACCCGATCGACCTGCGGATGCGCAGTTTCATCCAGCCGGACCAGTTCCCATACGAGACGACCACCGGCTGGACCTACGATTCGGGTGACTACGGCAAGACGATGCAGGTCGCGATGGACATCGCCGGCTACGAGGAGCTGCGCCGCGAGCAGGCGGAGAAGCGCGCCCGCGGCGAGCTGATGGGTATCGGCATCTCGTTCTTCACCGAGGGCGTCGGCGCCGGTCCGCGCAAGCACATGGACATCCTCGGCCTCGCTATGAACGACGGCGCCGACCTGCGCGTGCACCCGTCCGGCAAGGCCGTCGTCAGCATCAGCGCGCAGACGCAGGGCCAGGGCCACGAGACGACGTTCGCGCAGATCGTCGCCGAGGAGCTCGGCATCCCGCCCGAGGACGTCGAGGTCCGGCACGGCGACACCGACAAGTCGCCCTACGGGCTCGGTACCTACGGCAGCCGGTCGACCCCGGTGTCGGGCGCCGCGGTCGCGGTCGTCTCGCGCAAGGTGCGCGACAAGGCGCGCGCGATCGCCGCGACGATGCTCGAGGCGCGGCCGGAGGACCTCGCCTGGGAGAAGGGCCGCTGGTACGTCAAGGGCGACCCGGAGAAGGGCGCCCTGATCGAGGAGATCGCGCAGCGCGCGTACAGCGGCGAGCCGCTCCCCGAGGGCTTCGAGGGCGGCCTCGACGCGCAGGTCATCTACGACCCGCCGAACCTCACGTACCCCTACGGCGCGTACATCGCCGTCGTCGACATCGACCCCGACACCGCGCAGGTCACGATCCGGCGCTTCATCGCCGTCGACGACTGCGGCGTGCGGATCAACCCGATGATCGTCGACGGGCAGATCCACGGCGGGCTCGCCGAGGGCGTCGGGATCGCGCTGATGGAGCTGATCAGCTTCGACGAGGAGGGCAACTGCCTGAACTCGTCGTTCATGGACTACCTGATTCCGACCGCGCTCGAGTGCCCGGACTTCGAGCTCGGCGAGACCGTCACGCCGTGCCCGCACCATCCGCTCGGCGCGAAGGGCGTCGGCGAGTCGCCGAACGTCGGCTCCCCGCCGGCGATCGTCAATGCCGTGATCGACGCGCTGTATGACACGCATGGCGTCCAGCACATCGACATGCCCTGCACTCCCGCCCGTGTGTGGCGCGCAATGCAAGGGCAGGCGGAGCCTCCGCAGTGACGACCGTGACGACAGAGGCGTTCGTGACCGCGACCGTCGTCCGCGCGCAACGCCCGACGAGCGTGCGCCCCGGCGACCGGGCGATCGTGCACCTGGACGGGACGCTCGAGGGGTTCGTCGGCGGCGTCTGCACCGAGGACAACGTGCGGGCGTACGCGCTCGCGGCCCTGCGCAGCGGCGAGCCGCTGCTGCTGCGGATCCTCCCTGACGTGTTCGACACGATCGAGGAGGACGGCGCGGTGACGGTCGGCAACCCGTGCCTGTCGGGCGGTGGGATCGAGCTGTTCCTCGAGCCAACGGCAGCCGCCGAGCCGGTCGCCGAGGCCGAGCATCACTGCTGCCACCATGCCTGACCCGTTCGTGTCCGGGCTCGTGCTCGGCGCCGGAGGCTCGAAGCGCTTGGGCCGCCCGAAGCAGCTGCTGCCGTACGGCGGCGGGACGCTGCTCGGGCACGTGGTAGAGACCGCGCGGGCCTGCGACTTCGACCAGCTCGTCGTGGCGGTCGGCGGCGCCGCCGGCGAGGTTCGCGATGCCGTCGACCTGAGCGGCGCCGAGGTGGTGGTCAACGACGCCTACGGATCAGGCTGCTCGTCCTCGATCGCGGCGGCGCTCGAAGTGGTGCGAGGAGACGTGCTCGTGCTGATGCTCGGCGACCAGCCGGGCGTGACGCCAGAGACGGTGCACGCGCTGCTCGCCGGCCGCGGCGACGCGGAGCTCGGCGTGTGCCTGTACGAGGACGGCCGCGGGCACCCGATCGCGTTCGCCCGCAGCGCCTTCGTCGACCTTGCGAACCTCCACGGAGACAAGGGCATCTGGCGGCTGCTCGACCGCGGCGATCCCGCCGAGATCCGCGTGCCCGGCCCGATCCCGCTGGACGTGGACACCGAAGAGGACTACGCGGCGGTCCTCTCGGAGCGATGAGCGAGCTCGACCACCTCGTCCCCGACATCGAGACGCTGGCCCAGCGGCTCGGGATGGTCGACTACCTCGTCGACGAAGGGCTCGCGACGTCGCTGTTCCTGAGCCTGCGACTCCCGCAGCCGCTGCTGCTCGAGGGCGAGGCGGGCGTCGGCAAGACCGAGGCGGCGAAGGCGCTGGCGCAGGTGCTCGACACCCCGCTGATCCGGCTGCAGTGCTACGAGGGGATCGACGCCGCCGAGGCGCTGTACGAGTGGAACTATCCGCGCCAGCTGATCAGCATCCGGCTCGCCGACGCCGGCGGCTCCGCTGTCACCGAGGAGGACCTGTTCGGCCCGGACTACCTGATCCGGCGGCCGCTGCTGCGCGCCCTCGAGCACCCGGGACCGCGGCCCGCCGTACTGCTGATCGACGAGATCGACCGCGCCGACGACGACTTCGAGGCGTTCCTACTCGAGCTGCTCGCCGACGCCAGCGTCACGATCCCCGAGATCGGCACGATCCGCGCGACGCACCCGCCGGCGATCGTCCTGACCTCGAACCGGACGCGCGACCTGCACGACGCGGTCAAGCGCCGCTGCCTCTACCACTGGATCGAGTATCCGAGCGCGCAGCGCGAGGTGGAGATCATCCGCCGGCGCGTGCAGGGTGCGTCGGCGACGCTGGCCGTGCAGGTCGCCGACGCGGTCTCGCGCATGCGCGGGAGCGACGTGCAGAAGCCGCCGGGGATCGCCGAGGCGATCGACTGGCTGGCCGCGCTCGACCTGCTCGGCATCGAGACGCTCGATGCCGAAGCGATCGACCGCACGCTCGGCGCCGTGCTCAAGTACGGCGAGGACCAGGAGCTCGTGCGCGCCGTCGGCCTCGAGGAGCTCGTTGACTGACTTCGGCGTCGAGACGATCGTGCTCGACCTGCCGCCGCTGGTCGGCGGATTCTGCCGCCGCCTTCACGACGCCGGCGTTCCGGTCACGCCCGGGCGGACAACGGCTTTCGCGCGCGCGCTCAACCTCACCCGACCGGTGGCCAGAGCGCCGCTTGTACTGGACCGCGCGGGCCGCGCTCGTCAGCGACCCGGCGCAGGTCGCGGCGTTCGACCGCGTGTTCCGCGACGTGTTCGGCGCCGACACCACGCGCGTCACGCCGCCCAGCGAGGCGTTCGACGCCGAACCCACCGAGGCGTCTCGCGGCGGAGAGACACGATCGTCGCGTGGTCTCGGGCTCGCCGCGGGCGCGACCGGCACGGGGGAAGACGGCCGCGAGGTGGAGGTGCCGGTCGCGCTCGCCAGCGACGAGGAGCGGCTCGCCAGCAAGAGCTTCGACGCGCTCGAGCCGTACGAGCTCGCGCAGCTCTACCGGCTGATGTCGCGACTGGAGATCGTCACGCCGTCGCGCCGCACGCGCCGTTACGTGAAGGGGCGTCACGGCCAGCGGATCGACATGCGCCGCACGCTGCGCGGCAGCCTGCGCACGGGCGGCGACCCGATCCGCCTCGCCCGCCGCCACCGCCGCGTGACGCGCCGCCGGCTCGTGCTGCTGTGCGACATCTCGGGCTCGATGGAGCCGTACGCGCGCGCGTACCTGCAGTTCCTGACGAGCGCGGCGGGCAGCGGGCCGAACGCCGAAGCGTTCGCGTTCGCCACGCGGCTGACCCGGCTCACCCGCGCGCTCGCGTCGCGCAGCCCCGAGCGCGCGATCCAGCGCGCCGCCGCGGCCGCGCCGGACTGGTCGAGCGGCACGCGGATCGGCGACGCGCTGAAGATGTTCAACGACCGCCACGGCCGCCGCGGGATGGCGCGCGGCGCGGTCGTCGTGATCCTCTCCGACGGCTGGGAGCGCGGCGACCCCGACTACGTCGCCACGCAGATGCAGCGGCTGTCGCGGCTCGCGCACCGGATCGTGTGGGTGAACCCGCGCGTGAGCGCGCGCGACTTCTCCGCCCGCGCCGGCGGCATGGCCGCGGCGCTGCCGTACTGCGACGCGCTGGTGAGCGGACACAGCTTCCGCGCGCTGACGGAGGTCGTCGACGCGATCGGCGGCGCCCCGGTCGCTCCCCCGCCGGAGCCCGTGTCCACGGAGCCCGAGCCGTGGGCGAGCGCAACCCCGGTCGCCGGCAGCTCGGTCGCAATGCCGAGCGGTCACGGCCCGAGCCGAGGCAACACCACGCCCGGATGGGTGACCGATGAGTGACGAGCCCAAGACCTGCATCTATCCCGGCTGCGGTCGGCCGGCGGTGCCGCCGCATCCACTGGGCGGCCCGCAACCCGCCTTCTGCGACCGCGAGGACCACAACGCGCTGACCGCCCACCAGGAGCGGCAGCGGCTTGCTGAGGAAAGGAGTTCCAGCGATGAGTGACCCGGCGTATCGCGCGGTGTTCCTGCGCGTTCACCCGACGGGCAAGATGGTGCTGAGCCTGACGACCGACTCCGATGGCCACGAGGGCGAGTACGCCGCGCTCGTCGCCCGCGAGCTCGGCGTGCCTTCGCTCGACGTCAAGGTGGTCCCGGCGGACACCGATCGCTTCGGCAACGGCCACGGGTTCAACACGTCCCCGTCCGACGGCGCGTCGGCGGCGATCAGCAGCGCGACCGGGAAGATCCGGGACAAGGCGCAACTGCTCGCCGGCATGGCGCTCGAGGCCGATCCGCAGACGCTCACGTGGACCAACGGCGCGTGGGCGAGCGGCAGCGACCCGACGCAGATCAAGACGATCGAGGACATCGCCCTGTACGCGCACGGCACCGGCCCGCTGCCGCCCGGCGTCGAGGGTGGCCTGGACGCGCAGACGGTCTACAAGGATTGATCGAGCGCGACGTCGATCTCGACGCGCACGTCGTCGGCGACCTTGAGCGCGCCGAACAGCGCGGTGTACGGCTTCATGCCCCACTCGGTCTGCTTGACGACGGCCGCGCCGTGCGCGCGGCCGTTGGCGACATTCAGATCGAACGCGATCGGGCGCGTCGTGCCGCGCAGCGTCAGGTCGCCGGTCACGCTCAGCCCGTCGGCGGTCTCCTCGACGCGCGTCGACCGGAACGAGATGTCCTGCCGCTTGAGCACGTCGTCGTCGATCGTCTGCTCGATGTTCGCGAGGTCGCCGTCGTCGAGCGCCATCATGCCGCCGGTGCCCTCGCGCACCTTCAGCGACGTGGCGTCGGCGTCGAGGGTCACGGCAGGCTCGTCGCCGAGTGCCAGCGTTCCGCGCCACTTGGTGACGTGGATCAACAAGTCGTGACCCGCCTTGGCGACCGTCCCGGTGCGGCTCGTCCGCACCGCCAGTGTGCCCTGGTCGGGCCCGAGGTCGTAGATCACGCGCGCAGCCTATCCATAGACTCGAAGGAGAACCGATGGCAGTAGCTCTGGACCACACGTTCTCGATGTCCGGCACGGCCGACGAGAACTTCGCCAAGATCTGCGATCTCGAGCTGGTCATCCCGTGCGTCGAGGGCGGCAGCGTGCTGGAGAAGACGGGCGACGACGCGGTGAAGGCCGAGATCGTCGTCCGCATGGGCGCGATGTCGATGAAGTTCACCGGCACCGTGGAGATCACCGAGAAGGACGGGGCCGCGCACCGCGCGTTGATGACCGTCAAGTCGCGCGAGGCCGGCGGCCAGGGCCACGCGAATGCAACCGCCGAGTTCACGATGTCCGACAACAGCGGGTCGCTGCACACCAACGCACAGATCACCGGGAAGGCCGCGTCGATGGGCGAGGGCGTCGTGCACGGCGTGCTCGACGCGCTGATCAACGACTTCACGGGCAAGCTCTCCCAGCTCTGATGGCGCGCGTCACGATGCGCGAGGTTCGCCCCGGCGAGGTGCCGCGCGACGGCGGCACCGCCGTCCAGGAGGACGCCGACCGCCCGGTGTTCAGCGCCAACGGGCCCGACGACTACGTCTGCGCGGGCTGCGGGAACGTGCTCGCCACGTCGATGAGCGAGTCGCAGATGACGTTGAAGGTGCGCATCAAGTGCGCGCGCTGCAAGACGGTCAACGTCGCGATCACCGACATCAAGGGCTCACCGATCCGAATCCGCTGAGCGCGTTGCGGTGGCGGCGGTAGGCGGCCGCGCCGTCGCCGTCCGGCGCCGCGATCCGGATCACCGGCGGGTGGCCCATCGCCGGGGCGCCGAGGTCGAGCAGGGCGTCGTGGTAGGCGCGCTCGCGCGGGCGGCCGCCGAAGCCGAAGCCCTTGGCGGCCAGGCCACGCTCGAGGCGATCGGTGCGGGCGGCCCATTCCCGGCACAGCGAGCACTGCGCACCGACGTCGAGCTCGGGCGGGTAGAGCTCCAGCGCCGCCAACCGGAACGACGTGAAGTGCTCCACGCCGTCGACGGCGACGACGGTCCCGGTCGGCGCGTGGAAGAGATCGACGGGCAGCAGCAGATTCTCGCGAGCCGCCGGTAGCACCGAAAAATCACCCTTAAGTCGGGCGTAGATGGCACTGAGGTTTACGAGCGCGGATTTGACGGGTTCGACGATCGCCGGATCGCGGCGCGCCTTCGCGACGCGCTCGAGCCCGAGATGTCCCTGCTCACAGAGCCAATCGAAGGTCTGCGGCCCGAGCGCGATCCCGTCCTCGGCAGCGGCCCGCGCGAATCCCGCGCGCAACTCGTCGTTCGGCACGGGTGAAGTTTCTCCCACGTGACCGGTAACGGAGGTTACTGTCGAGACCCGATGCCCCTCGTCGTCTCCGTCCCGCTCAACACGATGCTCGCCGATCTCGACGAGACGCTGCGCGCGCTGCTCAAGCGCGAGCTCGGGCGGCACGGGTTCGACGGGGTCGAGATCGCGTTCGACGCTCCTGCCCGCGAGTGGTCAGGGCAGCTCTCCTCCCCCACCGTCAACCTGTTCCTTTACGACCTGCGCGAGTCGCACGAGGGCCGCCCGAATGAATGGCTGAATGACGTCGGCTCGAACGGTCACGCGCGCGAGATCCGCCCGCCGATGCTGATGGAGTGCTCGTACGCGGTGACCGCCTGGACCCAGGCGGTCGAGGACGAGCACCGACTGCTGTCCCAGGTGCTCGCGGTGCTGTTCGCGTTCCCGGTGCTGCCGGCCGACGTGATGCCGGCGCGGCTGCAGGGACTCGCCGACCGGTTCCCGATCGCCGGGCGGATCGCCCAGCCGAAGGCGGACGGGAAGGCCGACTTCTGGAACGCCGTCGGCGGTCAGTACAAGGCTTCGCTCGATTTCGTCACGACGATCGCGTGCGAGTCCGGCAGCGCGTTCGAGCGCGGGCCGGAAGTGCGGACGCAGACGATCGGGGTGCGTCAGGCCGACGGGCCGCGGACGATCACCGAGATGCACCGCATCGGCGGCACCGTCGCCCGCAAGGACGGCGCGCCGGCGGCCGGCGCGTGGGTGGCGATCCCTGCGCTGGGCCTGCTCGCCACCGCCGGCGACGACGGGCGCTTCCGGTTCGACCGCGTGCCGCCTGGGCGCCACGAGATCGAGGTGCGCGCGCCCGACGGTGGGGCGGCCAAGGCGCAGGTCGACGTGCCCGGCGGCCAGGCCGACCTCGTCCTGAAGTCGAAATGACCGAACGGGCAACCCCCGGTGCCCGAACGACTCTGGCGCTCCCGGTCGCCGAGCCGCGAAGGTTGGAGCATGCCCGTCCACGAGGTTCGACCGCCGCGCGTCCTGCTCGGCAACCTCGAGCCGATCGTTCGCCTGGGGATGGCGACGGTGCTCGCTGAGGACGACGTCGATGTGATCGGAGAGGAGGTCCGACCGACGGTACTCGTGCTGCTGGCGGGCCGCCTGCGTCCCGACGCCGTCGTCCTCGACCTCGGGAACGCGGAGTCACGGAAGCTGGGGGACGGCGTTCGCACGGCATCACCAGAGACGACGGTCGTCTACTGGGCGCGAGACGAGGAACTGATGGAGGTCGTCGCTCCCGGCGCCTCCGACTCCCGGCGGGTGTTCGCTCCCGTTCCGGAGGAATTGCGCAGCGCGTTGAAGCGAAGTCATTTGAACCGAGTGGAGAGGTGATATGCCCACTTACCTGACTCCCGGCGTGTACGTCGAGGAGGTCCCCTCCACCTCGAAGCCAATCGAGGGGGTCGGGACATCGATCGCCGCGTTCGTCGGCCTTGCGCCCGGTGGACCGGTCAACACGCCGATGCGGATCTCGAACTGGACCCAGTTCGCGAAGATCTTCGGCGACCCAGCCGAGCCCGACAACGGGCCGTTCATGGACGGCGCGTACCTCGCGCACTCGGTCTTCGGGTTCTTCCAGAACGGCGGCTCGGTGTGCTGGGTCGTGCGCGTCGGCGCGCCCGAGAACGGTGCGTCCCGCCCGGTTGCGGCGCTGCCCGCCGCGGCCGACACCGCGGTCGAGACCTACCGCGCGCAGGCGCTCGAGGGCGTCGACGGTGGCGTGAAGGTCGAGATCTCCGAGGAGCCGTCGGCCGAGGACGCGGGCGGGACCTACAAGCTCGTGGTCGACGCCGGCACGGCGGGCCACGAGGAGTACGAGGGCCTGACGCTCAAGAAGGGCCGCAACAACCTCGCGACCAAGGTCAACTCCGCCTCGAAGCTCATCAAGATCGAGGAGACCGGCGCGTCCTTGCCCGAGGCGCAGCGGGCTCCTGCTCCCGGCACGTACGCGCTGTCGGCGCCGAGCGTGGCGCCCGAGAAGGTGTCGCCCGGCGACTTCGAGGGCGACGTCGCGCGCCGGCGCGGGATGGGCGGCCTGTCGGCGGTCGACGAGGTGACGATGGTCGTGATGCCCGACATCATGGGCCTGGGCGACGACGATCACCTGCGCGATCTGCAGGGCAAGATGATCGCCCACTGCGAGGGCGCCGGCGACCGGATGGCGATCCTCGACGCGCCTCCGAACCTGCTCCCGCAGGAGGTCCTCGAGTGGCGGATGAGCACCGCCGGCTACGACTCCAAGTTCGCGGCGCTCTACTACCCCTGGGTCGAGGTCATGGACCCGCTGACGAACCAGCCGATCCTGGTTCCGCCGTCGGGCCACGTGGCCGGCGTCTGGTGCCGGACCGACTCGCAGCGCGGCGTCCACAAGGCGCCCGCCAACGAGGTGGTGCTCGGCGCCAACGGGCTCGGCTTCCAGGTCACCCAGGCCGAGCAGGGCGGCCTCAACAAGGCCGGCATCAACTGCATCCGAGCGTTCCCCGGGCGCGGCATCCGCGTGTGGGGCGCGCGCACGCTGTCGAGCGATCCCGAGTGGCGGTACATCAACGTCCGCCGGCTCTTCAACTACGTCGCCGAGTCGATCATGGAGGGCACGCAGTGGTCGGTGTTCGAGCCCAACGACCAGCGGCTGTGGATGCAGCTGCGGATCGCCGCGTCGAACTTCCTGTTGCGCACGTGGCGTGAGGGGGCGCTGTTCGGCGCGACGCCCGAGCAGGCGTTCTTCGTCAAGTGCGACGAGGAGACCAACCCGCCCGAGGTGATCGAGGCCGGGCAGGTCATCTGCGAGATCGGCATCGCCCCGGTCAAGCCCGCCGAGTTCGTGATCTTCCGGCTGAGCCAGTACTCGGCCGGCGCCTCCGAGATCGAGGGCTAGAAAGGAGCCACTGAGACATGGCAACAGCACAGAAGCCGCGGCCGACCAACCACTTCCGGCTGCAGATCGGCGGCCGTGAGGCGATCGGGCAGTTCCGCGAGGTCTCGGGCCTCGATTCCGAGCAGGAGATCATCGAGCAGAAGGAGGTCGACGCCAACGGCAACGTCTCCATCAAGAAGGTCCCCGGCAACCTCAAGTACTCGAACGTCGAGCTCAAGCGTGGAATCGACGTCGACAAGGCCTTGTGGGAGTGGCGCTACCAGGTCGAGACCCAGGGCCCCGACTCCGCCCGCACGGACTGCACGCTCGAGCTGATCGACTACGACGGGTCGCCGATCGCGACCTACACGCTCCTGCAGGCGTGGCCCTCCAAGTACACCGGAGCGGCCATGAACGCCGGCTCGAACGAGGTCGCGGTCGAGGCGATGACGATCTGCCACGAGGGCTTCAAGCGAATGTGATGCAGACCGAGTTCGTCTTCACGCTGCCGCAGGGCTACGTGGACGCCGCCGGCGCCGTGCACCGTGACGGCGTGATGCGCCTGGCGACGGCGCGCGACGAGATCGAGCCTTTGCGCGACGCCGAGGTGCGTCGCAACGAGGCCTATCTCGCCGTGCTGTTGCTGTCGCGCGTCGTCGTGCGTCTCGGGAAGGTGTCCGAGATCACGCCGTCGGTGATCGAGGGGTTGTACGCCGCGGACTTCGACCATCTCCAGCGGTTGTACGAGCGCTTGAACACCGACGGCGAGGCGGTCGGCGCCGTCACGTGTCCGCACTGCTCACAGGCCTTCGAGGTCGATCTAACGGACATAGAGGACGGTCGATTGGGGGAATGACGCGGCCGTCTCCCGACCAGTTGCTCGGGGAGACGGCCCGCCTCGCCCATCACTTCCACTGGCCGCTCGACACGATCCTCGACCTCGAGCACCCGGACCGCCGGCGCTTCCTGCGTGAAGCCGACTCGCTCGCACCTTGACCCATGGACCCGTCCCCGAACCCCACTGGTGGCCTCGCCCGGCTCATCGCGCCGGTCGGGCGACGCCTGCTCGGCCGCCACGCGCGGCTGATGCGGGCGAGCGGCCGGCGGCTGGGTGAGGCTGTGGCCGACCGGCACCAACCTCCCGCGCCCGCGGTGGCCGCACGCCGGCTCGCGCCCGTGCGGCTGGTCGCGCGCTCTCCCGCTCCGGCCCCGTCGGCCTCCGCCCCTTCGTGGGAACCCTCGGCGACGGAGAGCACGGTAATGCCGGGGATCTCCGATTGGGCAGCGGAGTACCTGTTCGGCGACGTGGGCACCGCCGTGTCGTCCGGCGAGGCCTGGATGGGAGGCGCGAACCTCACCCCCCGCACACCGGAGGAGCGCCAGCTCTCCCGCCTGAAGCGAGGAGCCCCGGAGGTCGCCCGCGAGGCCAAGATCCTCGAGGCGGACGACACGGCACCGCCACCTCGCAGGCGCCTCGCGCGCCAGCCGGCGCCAACGCCACCAGAGGCCGCCGCAGACGAGTCTCCGGCCCCGCCCGCACACGAGTCTCCGGCCGCGCCCGCAGCTGAGGCTCCGGCCCCGCCCGCGGCCGAGTCTCCGGCCCCGCCCGCACACGAGTCTCCGGCCCCGCCCGCACACGAGTCTCCGGCCCCGCCCGCACACGAGTCTCCGGCCCCGCCCGCACACGAGTCTCCGGCCCCGCCCGCGGCCGAGTCTCCCGCCGCGCCCACGCGGGCAACGGTGTCTCGCGTGGCACGCGACGTCGCGCGCGCGGCCGCCCCGGTGCGACCTGCGGTGCGTCGAGTCGCGCGCCCGGCGCCGCCGGTGCGTCCGGCCGAGGCAGCGTCGCAGCCGGCGAAGCCATCACTGCTGCGCCGCATCGCCGATCGACTGCGCGGCGAGACGGCGCCAGCGGAGCCGCCGGCGCAGGCCGGGGCGGTCACGAGTCATCGCGCCGAGATGCGCCGCGGGCAGATCGCGTCACTGGCGCGGCAGCCGGCGGCGCCGCCGCTCGCCGCGACCGCGCCGAACGAGACCGCACCTCTCGCGGCCGGACAACCGGAGGATCTCGGCGTCGAGTTCGTGGAGACGGAGACGTCGCCGGTGGGGGTCGCGCGCGTCGAGCGGGCGCCGCTGGAGATTCCGACTCTGCAGGAGGCGCCTGGCGAGACGGTGTCCGAGGAAGGCCCGGGCGGCGAGACGCCGCGTGTGGACAGCGTGTCGGCCGAGATCCCACCGACGGAGAGGGCGCCGAAGGCGATCACGCCGGCGGGGACGGCGCCCGTGGAGATCGCGCGGGTGGAGAGAGCGCCGGTGGGAAAGGCGCCGGTGGGAAAGGCGCCGGTGGAGATCGCGCGAGTGGAGAGAGCGCCGGGGGAGAGAGCGCCGGTGGAGAGAGCGCCGGTGGAGAGAGCGCCGGCGGAGATGGCGCGGGCGGAGATGGCGGCGGTGGGGAGCCGCGTGGTCTCGCCGCCCGCGCAGGCGCGGCCTCGGGTCGGGCTCCAGCGGGCCGCACGCGAGGCATCGGACACCTCGCAGAGGCTCGCGGGCACGGACCCGGTCCGGCTCGCGCGCGCTCTCGGGACCGACGTGCAGGTCGATGAGGCCGGGAATCAGACCGTGGAGATGCCGCCGGCGCCGTTCTCGACCGCGCCGCGGACGGTCACGCGTGCGCTGGCAGAGGAGTCCGTGCCCGCCGCGGAGGCGGCGTCGACCACGGCCGCCACACCCCCGGCCGCCGCGCCGACACCGCAGGCCGTCGACATCGACCAGATCACCGAGACCGTCATCGACAACATCCGCCGCGAGCTCCTCGTCGAGCGTGAGCAGGCGGGCGGACCCATGGATCTCCTATGACCCTCAGAGCCGTCACCAAGGGCTCGCCCCAGCCCGATCCCGTCGCCGAGCTGCGCTTCAAGGTGGAGCTCCAGCCCGACCTCAACATCGGCCGCTTCTCCGAGTGCACGGGCATCTCGGTCGAGGTCGAGACGAAGGAGTACATGGAGGGCGGCGCCAACGACTTCGTCCACAAGCTGCCGACGCGTGTCAAGTACCCGAACATCGTTCTCAAGCGCGGCGTCACGCACGAGGAGGCGCTGCTCCAGTGGTTCATGGAGAGCCGGTACACGCCCACGCGCCGCGACATGACGATCAGTCTGTTCGGCCCGGGAACCAAGCTCGTCCGCAGCTGGGTGTTCATGAACGCCTACCCGGTGAAGTGGACCGGCCCGAACCTCAACGCCAACTCGAACAGCGTCGCCGTCGAGCAGCTCGAGATCGTGCACAACGGACTCCGGGTGGTCTAGCGCCAGATGCCTCCGAGCTACCCCCCGGGATTCAAGAAGGCCGAGCTGGCGATCGAGGGCGGCGAGACGATCCCCGTCCTCTTCAACCCGACCGAGTACTCGATCACCAAGACCAACGCCTGGAACTTCAAGGAGGTCCAGGGCCAGTCGCTCCCGCCGCCGGAGTTCGGCGGCGGCGCGCCGCGTCTCTTGAGCCTGTCGCTGCTGCTCGACGCCTCCCTGCTCCAGGGCAGCCAGACCGTCAAGGACATCACCGACAAGCTGTTCAAAATGATGGAGGTGGGCGACGGCCAGCCGGCCGGCGGCAAGCGCGCGTCCCCGCCGAAGGTGACGTTCCGCTGGGGCGCCGTCGACACGTTCCTCGCCGTCTGCACCTCGCTCACCGTCGCCTACCAGCTGTTCGAGCCCAACGGCGTGCCGATCCGCGCGGACGTCAAGATCGACCTCAAGCAGGCCGAGCCCGCCAGCACGGCCAGCGCGTCGAGCGCGAAGAAGGGCACCAACCCGACGACCCGCGCCCAGGCCGGCCACGGCGTCCACACGGTGCAGGACGGCGACAGCCTGCCGGCAATCGCCTATCGCGCGTACGGCGACGCCACCCGCTGGCGCGTGATCGCCGAGGCCAACGGGATCGACAACCCACTGCACGTCCGCCGCGGCGCCGCGCTGATCGTCCCGACCCTGGAGTCCGGATGACCACCAAGCCGACCGCCGCGGTCAAGATCCTCGTCAACGGATCCGAGCTCGAGGCCGACAAGCTGCTCGACGTCCAGGTCCGCGACAGCGTGCTGCTGCCCGACACCGCGGTCGTCCGCGTCCGCGACCCGGACGCCGCCGCGCTCACGAGCACCTTCAAGCTCGGCGACCCGCTCGAGGTCGACTTCGGCGCCGCCGAGGAGGACACCGTCCTGCCCGTCTTCAAGGGCGAGATCGTCGTGCTCGAGCCCGAGTTCGGCCAGGGCGACTGCATCGTCGCCGCCCGCGCCTACGACCGTGGCTGGCGCCTGAACCGCCAGCGGCAGAGCCGCACGTTCCAGAACCAGACGGCCGAGGACATGGTCAAGACCGTCGCGAGCGCGTGCGGCCTCAACCCTGGCGAGATCGAGAGCACCGGCGCGGTCCACGACTTCTTCCAGCAGAGCATGGAGACCGACTGGGAGTTCTGCTGGCGGCTGGCGACGATGTACGACTTCGAGTTCGTCGTCGCCGACCAGGACTTCCACTTCCGCAAGCGCACGCAGCAGCCCGCGGCGGTCACGCTCACGTGGGGCGAGAAGGCCAGCCTGATCTCGCTCAAGCCGCGGATGAGCGGCGTCGGCCAGGTCAAGGACGTCACGGTCGCGGGCCACGATCCGAAGGCGGCGCAGCCGCTGGTCGGCCGCGCGAGCGCACCCCAGATGGCGGGGACGTCGCAGGCGGTGCAGAGTCGCAACGGAGCGGTCGGCTCGCTCGACGGCGGAAGCGTCGTCGTCGCCGACCGCGTCGTCACGACCCAGGGCGAGGCCGACAAGGTCGCGCAGAGCACGCTCGACCGGCTCGCGAAGTCGTTCGTCGAGGCCGAGGGCAAGGCGTTCGGCAATCCGGGCCTGCGCGCGGGCGCCACGGTCAAGCTCGACAACGTCGGCCAGTTCAGCGGCGAGTACGTGCTCGCCCAGACCACGCACACCTACCGCGGCGGCAGCGGCTACCTGACCGCGTTCACGATCTCCGGCCGCACCGCCCACACGTTCTCCGACCTGCTCAAGCGCGACAGCAACGACTGGGCGTCCTCGCTCGTCGTCGGCGTCGTCACCAACAACAACGACCCGGACGGGATGGGTCGCGTGCGCGTGAAGTTCCCGGCGCTGGGCGACAACATCGAGGGCTGGTGGGCACGCGTGGCGACGATCAACGCCGCCAAGGACCGCGGCCTGTTCATGCTCCCGCAGCCGGGCGACGAGGTCGTCGTCGCGTTCGAGCACGGCGACCCGCGCCGGCCGTTCGTGCTCGGCTCGCTCTACACCGGCCAGGACAAGGTCCCGGACGATCTGCACGACAAGCAGGAGCGCAAGTCGGCCCTCGGGATCAAGTCCGACCACAAGCTCCACCTCGAGGGCAAGCAAGCGATCACCCTGCGCACCGGCGAGAAGCTCGTGATCGAGGTCAACCGCGACGGCCGCAACGGCACCGGCGACGCGACGCTCGACGCCAAGGGCAAGATCGAGATCAGCGCCGATCAGACGGTCCACATCAGCGGCGCGACGGGCGTGACCGTCGAGTCGCGCGGCCCGCTCAAGCTCTCCGGCGCGTCGGTGGACATCAACGCCGTCGGCGCCGTCAACGTCAGCGGAGCGGTGATCAACCTTGGCTGACATCCTCGGCTCGGGCATCGCGTTCCCGCTGCAGGTCGACCGCCGCGGCGGCCTCGCGCTGGCCCGCGACGAGACCGACATCGACCAGGCGATCGAGCTGATCCTCGGCACCGCGCCGGGCGAGCGGCCGATGCGGCCCGAGTTCGGCTGCGGTGTACACGACTTCGTGTTCGACACGATCGACGCCGGCACCGTCGCGCGCATGGAGACCGAGATCCGCGGCGCGCTCGACCGCTGGGAGCCGCGCGTCGAGGTGAGCGACGTGCAGTTCGACCTCGACGGCGCCGACACCGGCCGGCTGCTGATCCAGATCGCCTACCGCATCCGCGCGACCAACCACATGCGCAACCTCGTCTACCCCTTCTACGTGATCCCCGCCGAAGAATGAGACTCCCCGAGATCCAGCTCGACGACCGCCGCTTCCAGGACCTCATCTCCGAGGCCCGGATGCGCATCAACCGCTCGTGCCCGGAGTGGACCGAGCACAACGTCTCCGACCCCGGCATCACGCTGATCGAGCTGTTCGCGTGGATGACCGAGATGACGATCTACCGGCTCAACCGGGTGCCGGACAAGCTCCACGTCGCGCTGCTCGAGCTGCTCGGGATCCGGCTCGACGGCCCGAGCGCCGCGCGCACCGCGCTGCGCCTCCGGCTCGCCGGCCCCGCCACCGAGGCGGTGACGATCCCCGGCGGCGCGACCGAGGTCGGCACCCCGCGCACGCCCACCGAGGAATCGATCATCTTCCAGGTCGACGAGGACTTCACGATCCCGCCGGCCCGGCCGGTCGCGTACGTGGTCCAGCGCGGCGACCAGTTCAAGGACGTCGGCCTCGCCGACGGCGAGGCGCGCCCGCAGGGGCCGGACCAGCTGCCGTTCGGCTCGCCGCCCGCGGTCGGCGACGCGCTCTACCTCGGCTTCGAGGAGCCGATCGGACGGCTCTTGATGCAGGTCGACGTCGACGCCTCGCAGGCGCGCGGCACCGGCGTGAACCCCGACGACCCGCCGCTGCGCTGGGAGGTCTCGCAGGGCGACGCCCGCTGGGAGGAGGCGACCGTGCTCGAGGACCTCACGGGCGGCTTCAACTATGGCGCCGGGACGGTGGAGCTCGAACTGCCGCCACGGTCGGCGATCGAGCCGCGCGAAGGCCACCGGCTGCACTGGCTGCGCTGCCGCGTCGACGACCGCACCCGCCACGGCGGCGAGGTCACCAAGAAGTACACCGAGCCGCCGTCGATCTACTCGATCACCGCGGCCCCGATCGGCGCGCGCCTCCCGTCGACGCACGCCTCGCACGAGGAGCGCGAGGTGGTCGGCACGTCCGACGGCACGCCCGGCCAGATCCATCCGCTGCGCCACCGCCCGGTCCTCAAGCCACACACCGGCGAGACGCTCGAGGTGCAGGACCCCGAGTCGGGCGACTGGGCGACGTGGGAGCTGCGCGAGGACTTCGTCGGCTCCTCCGAGCTCGACCGCCACTTCGCGCTCGACCTCGTGAGCGGCTCGGTCGAGCTCGGCCCCGCGATCCGAGAAACCGACGGCGGCTGGACGCAGTACGGCGCGGTGCCGCCGAAGGGCGCGGTGCTGCGCTTCACCGGCTACCGCCACGGCGGCGGCCGCCAGGGCAATGTCACGGCGGGAACGCTGAGCGTGCTCAAGAGCGCGATCCCCGGGGTCGACACGGTCACGAACCCGGACCCGGCGGTCGGCGGCGTCGACGCCGAGGACATCGAGCACGCGCGCCAGCGCGCGTCGATGGAGATCCGGTCGCGCTACCGCGCGGTCACCGCCGAGGACTTCGAGTTCCTGGCCGGCGAGGCATCGCCGCGGATCGCCCGCGCCGTCTGCATCCCGCCGAGCGACGGCGGGCCGGTGCGGCTGCACCTGCTCCCGCGCGTGTATCCCGCCGACCGCCTGCTCGCCTACAACGAGCTGCTGCCCGACGAGGAACTGATGCAAGAGGTGCAGCAGTACCTGGACGAGCGGCGGCTGATCGGCACGACGGTCGATCTCGTGCCGTGCCGCTTCCGCGGGCTGTCGGTGGTGATCGACCTTCAGGCGGCGCCGCTCGCCGACACCGCGCGCGTGTCCGAGGACGTCGAGCACGCGCTCTACACGTACCTGAACCCGCTCGTCGGCGGCTACGCCGGCGGCCCAGGGAGCGGCTGGGCATTCGGCCGCGCGCTCAACCAGGGCGAGCTGTACGGGATCGTCCACGCCGTCCCGGGCGTCGAGTTCGTGAAGATCCTGCGGATCTACGAGACGGACCTCGCGACCGGCGTGCAGGCCTCCAAGCCGGCCGGGACGCACATCCTGCTCGAGCCCGACGAGCTGATCGCCTCGGCCCGCCACATCGTCAAGGTCAAGCACCGGGAGGACTGATGGCGGGCGGCAACGGTGAATACCGGACGTTCAGCGGAGCGGGCTTCGGCACGCTGCTGATTCAGCTCAGCGAGGGCACGAAGCCGACCCCGCCAGTCGCCTCCAGCCGCGGCTACCTGCGCGGCGGGCTGCCCGCGATCTACCAGGACGGCGACTTCGGGATGCGCTTCGTCGGCGCGCTCGAGGAGATGCTCGACCCGATCGTCGCGATCCTCGACACGCTGCCCGCGCACTTCGATCCCGACCTCGCGCCGCGCGACACGCTCAACCTGATGGCGGCGTGGCTGGGGATCGAGCTCGACGAGTCCCAGGCCCTGCGCCACCAGCGCGAGATGGTGCGCCGCTGCGCCGAGCTCGGCCGCCGGCGCGGGACGGTCCGCGGCCTCGAGCTCGCGCTCGAGCTGCACTTCCCGGACGTGCCGCTGCGGGTCGAGGACCAGGGCAGTGTCCGCTGGTCGCTCGCCGCCGACGAGACGCCGGCGGAGGCGCCGCCGCCGTCGTTCGTCGTCTACTGCGACACGCCGGTCGCCGACACGACGCAGGCGGCGATCGCCCGCTGCATCGAGCACTTCAAGCCCGTGCAGGCCGGCTACCGGCTGCGCGTGCGCAAGGAGCCGTCGAAGTGAGGAAGTGCCAGGCCTGCGGGCGCGAGAACGCCGACGACGTGGATTTCTGCGAGTGCGGCGAGTACCTGCGCTGGGAGCCGACGCAGTACGTGCAGGCCGTCGATCCGGCGAAGCCGCCCGAGCCGGAGCCGGCGACGCCGGACCCTGAGCCGCAGATCGAGCAGGCGCCGTCTCCGCCGCCGCCCCCGACGAACGGGCGCGAGAAGACCGCCGCGCAGCCCGCGGCCGCGCCCGGCGACGCTTCGCTCACGCTGCGCCACCCGGAGCGCGATGCGGTGCCCGGCGAGCGGCTGGCGATCGGCGTCGAGCCCGGCCAGCGCGAGCGTGTGCTGGCGATGGTCCGCAACGCCAGCCAGATCGTCGACAACTACGACCTGCGCGTGGACGGGCTCCCCGAGGGCTGGTGGTCGATCCACCCCGACACCGTGTACCTGGTGCCGTACGGCTCGTCGGGCACGTACGAGCAGGAGGTCGAGATCCACCTGCACCCGCCGCGCGCGCCGGAGGCCGAGGCGCGCGTGTGGGAGCTGCGGGTGACCGCGCAGTCGAAGGCGCAGGGGCGCGACGTCGCGTCCGAGCCGCTCTCGCTCGCGATCCAGCCGTACACCGAGTCGATGACCAAGGTGCGGCCGGAGCGCAAGAAGGGCCGCCGCAAGGCCGACTTCACCGTCGACGTCGCCAACCAGGCGAACGCGCCGGCGATCTTCGCGCTCGAGGGGTCAGACCCCGACGGAGAGCTGCAGTTCGGCTTCGACCGCCCGCCGGCCGAGATCGCGCCCGGGCAGACGGTGCAGACGACCATGCGCGTGAGCCCGCCGAAGCAGATCTGGATCGGTCGCGGGACCGAGCGGCGCTTCGAGGTGCGCACGCTCACCGGCGAGGAGGCGGCGCAGCGACTGGCCGCGCAGCCCGAGGCCGCGGCCGCCGGCCCGTCGCCGGCCGCCAAGCGTGGACGCTTCTTCACGCCGGGGCAGGTGTTCAAGCCGCAGGTGTACGAGCCCGGCGTGCAGGTCGGTCCCGGCGGGGTGAACCTCCGCGCGCCGCAGTTCCAGGCCCCGCAGTTCCAAGCGCCGCAACTGCAGGCGCAGAACTTCCAGCTGTCGAACCTACACGGCGGCGGCGCGGCCGCCGCGCCGGCCGGGCCGCTGCTCCCCACCCAGGGCGCCTTCCGCCAGCGCGCGTGGCTGCCCTGGTGGCTGATCCCCGTCCTCGGCCTGCTCGCCGCGCTCGCCGTCCTCCTCTACCTGCTGCTGCCGAAGAACGTCACCGTGCCCGACGTCGTCGGCGCCAAGTCCACGTTCGACGCCGAGAAGGTGCTGGTCGACAACGACCTCAAGGCCGCTGATCAGACCAAGCCGAAGGTGACCAACGTCGCCGACCCCGGCACGGTGATCGGGCAGGTGCCGGCGGCCGGCGAGAAGGCCGAGAAGGGCTCCGCGGTCACGCTGCAGGTCGCCGTCGGCAGCGGCGAGGCGACCGTGCCGAACATCGTCGGCAAGACCGCCACCGAAGCGGATCAGGTGCTGCGCAAGCGCAAGCTGACGCTCGGCCAGGCGTCGCCCCAGCCGCTCGACCCGGCGAAGAAGATCTCCAGCCAGATCCCGCCCGCCAACCAGGTCGTCAAGGAAGGGACGCCCGTCAACATCTTCTTCCCGGAGGCCGGGAACGGCGAAGGCGGCGGCGGCGGTGGCGGTGGCGGGCCGAGCAGCGGTGGTGGCGGCGGCGACGTCACGATCCCCGCGATCAACGGCGCGTCGAGCCAGGACTTCGCGCAGACGATCTCGGACCTCAAGCTCGTGCCCGAGGCCAAGACCGTGTTCGACGCGTCCAAGGCCGGGACGCTGTTCGCCACCGAGCCGGCGGCGGGCGAGACCGTCAAGCAGGGCACGAAGGTCGCGCTGCTCGTATCCGGCGGCTTCCCCGCCGTCGTCTACGACGACGACCGCGACATCCTGCGTGTCAACGGCGCCAACGGGGACAAGCTGTCGCCGGTCTCCAAGGGGCCGGGGCTCGAAAAGGACCCGACGGTGAGCCCGGACGGCACGCGCGTGGCGTTCACGCGCGACGGCAAGGTGTTCCTCGCCGACCTGGCCAAGCCGGACGCGACGCCGAAGGCGCTGACCAGCGGCGACGACCACTACGCCGACCTCGCCTGGGCACCGACCACCGACGCGGACGTGCTCGCGATGGACAAGGCGACCGGCACCGACACGGACCTCTGCTTCGGCGTCATCGAGGGCGGGCAGATGACGCCGCAGTGCCTCACCGAGCCGGACGTGCGGATCGGTTCGGCGATCCACTGGGCGACCAACGGGCGCTCGATCTTCGCCACCGGCGGCAAGAACCCCAACACCGGCGAGTTCGGCGTCGTGCGCTGGAAGTCGAGCACGCCGTTCTCCTCCGACCCGAACGACTGGGGCCCGGGCCGCTTCGTCAGCAACACCGACACCCCGAACGAGGGCACGCGCGAGGCAGTACTCTCGCCCGACGGCAAGACGCTCGCGGTCGTGGCGCTCAAGGGCCGAGGCCAGTTCGAGCTGTACCTGACCAAGCCGGGCAACTTCGACGTCACGAACGCGAAGTCGACGGGGATCGCCGCGTGCAAGGTGGCATGGCAGCCCGACAGCCGCGGCCTGGTGATCGTCCAGCTCGGCGCCACGTGCGAGGGCCAGGGCACCGGGCCGCTCGTGCACGTTCCGCTCGACGACCCGCAGAAGCAGGCGAACCTGAAGGTGCAGGGAGACAACCCCGCGTTCCAACCGCTACCGGGCGGATAGCCATGCTGTGCCCGGCCTGCCGCCGCCAGGTCGAGCGCGGCGCGAGCTGGTGCGGATCGTGCGGCGCCTCGCTCGGGGGCGCCGGCGCGCCGCTCGACCTGGTGGTCGACGGTGCCACGCGGGTGCCGCTGGTGGACGCGGTGACGGTGGGCCGCGCGGCGGGATCGACGGTGGTGCTCGGCGACCCGGCGGTGTCGCGTCTGCACGTGCGGATCGCGCCCGGCAACGGTGGTGGGCCGGTGCTCGAGGACGCCGGCTCGGCCTACGGCACCTACGTCGACGGCGTGCGCGTGACCGGCCCCGTGTCGCTCCGCGACGGCGCGAAGATCCGGCTCGGCGACTCCGAGCTGGCGGTCGAGCGGCGGCGCGACACGATCATCGTGCCGGCGAGCGCGACCGCCGAGCTGCCGGCCGTCGAGCACGCCACGCAGTTCGGCCTGCGTCCACGCGTGCGGTCGGGCTACGCGCTTCGGCGCCGCGACGAGGGCGATCGGCCGTGGGTCGTCCGGGATCTCGAGCGCAACACGTACCTGGAGCTCGGCGACGACGACGTCGAGCTGTTCCAGCAGCTCGACGGGTCGCGCTCGCTGGCGGACCTGAGCGCGCTGGCCGAGCAGCGGTTCGGCGCCACCGGCCGCGCACGGCTGGCCCGGCTGCTGGCCGACCTCGGCGACCGCGGGTTCCTCGCGGGCGTCGCGGCGGCGGCCGAGGCCCCGGAGTCGCGGCTGCGGCGCCTGCTGCGCCCGCGCGAGAAGTCGCTGCGCTCGTTCGGCCCCTGGGTCGACGGCGTGTACCGCCGCGGCGGCTGGGTGCTGTTCACGCGCCCGGCGCTGATCACGCTCGGCGTGCTCGCCGTGGCGGGCATCGGCGTGTTCGCCTACCTCGTCGCCGGGCGCTACGGAACGCCGTTCGTGGTCGCGCAGCACTTCGGGCTCGGCGGACTCGTGTTCCTGGTCGGCCGCTTCGCCATCGTGTGCGTGCACGAAGTCGCCCACGGGCTCGCGATGGCGTCGTTCGGGCGACACGTCGGCCGCGCGGGCGTCAAGCTGGTGCTGATCTTCCCGTACGCGTTCGTCGACACCTCGGAGGCGTGGTTCGAGCCGCGCCGGCGCCGGATCGCGGTCAGCGCCGCCGGGCCGGTCTCGGACTTCTCGCTCGGCGCCCTGTTCTCGATCTGCTGCCTCGTACTGGCGCCCGGCACCGTCCGCGACGTGTTCTTCCAGCTCGCTTTCGCCGCGTACATCGGCGCGTGCTTCAACCTCAACCCGTTCCTCGAGCGCGACGGCTACCACATGCTGTCCGACCTGCTGCGCGAGCCGAGCCTGCGGCGCCGGGCACGCGAGCAGTTCGCGCGGCGCCTGTCCGGCGGCGGTGCCGCCGAGGACTCGCCGGTGCTCGCCCGCTACTCGCTGTTCACGCTCGTGTGGCTGGTGCTCGCGGCGCTGTTCGCGATCGCGATGACGTTCCGCTACAAGCCCACGCTCGAGGAGTTGGCGCCCGCGGAGTGGATCGTGTGGCTCGCGATGGGCATCGTATGGGTGGCTGTGTTCGTCCCCGTGATCGTCGTGCTCGCCCGGCCGCTCGCGCAGCGGCTCCGGCCCGAGGGCTGACATGTCGGACGCCGATCTGGCGGCGGCCCGACTGCTCGAGCGCCTGCTCACCGAGCCGGACTTCCGCGTGCGCTTCCGCCGCGACCCGGTGACGGCGTGCCGCGAGGCCGGGCTCGACGACCTTGCCGAGGACATGGCGCTCGCCGCCGGCAAGGCGGCGAGCACGCTGTACGTGCGCGAGTCGCGGTCGAGCATGGCGGGCGCGCTGATCGCGGCGTCGATGGAGGGCGCCGGCGGGCTGCACGATCTCGCCGACCAGGTCGACATCGGCTCGATGCCGCCGGCGGTCGGCAACGTGCTGACGCTGCACCTGATGTCGGTGAAGGCGGACGTGAACCCGAACATCGAGTTCGCGGCGGGCGCCGAGCGGAAGTTCTCGGATCCGCGCGCGATCGAGGTCCTCAACAAGCTCGCCGCGGACCACAAGCTCACGGTGTCCGGGAGCTCGGGCGGCGGCGTCGACATCTCCGCGATCGACGGCCAGCCCGTCGGGGTCGCGAACTTCGACGCGCGCGAGGTCGCGATGCGCCTGCAGGACCTCGACCCGTCGATCCGGCCCGACGAGATCGGCACGCCGTGGGCGATCAACGGGCCCGGCTACTTCACCGACGCCGGCCATCAGGACGTGCTCCACATCGGGTTCGACAAGCACCCGTCGATGCAACTGCTGGCGGTCGCCGACGCGCACAAGGCGCCGGCGCCGGCGCCCGTCGACGCGATCGACTACCCGGGCGACGACGCCCCGCGCGAGCAGATCGCCGCGTGGATGGCGGCGGCCGCCGAGAAGCGCGGGCTGCCCGGTCAGCTCCCGGTGATGGCGTCGCTCGTCGAGTCGGGCATGCACAATCTCAGCGGCGGCGACCGCGACTCGGTGGGGTACTTCCAGATGCGCGTCGGGATCTGGAACTCGGGGCCGTACGCGGGCTACCCGGACGACCCGCAGAAGCAGATCGACTGGTTCCTCGACCAGGCGGAGGCCGTCAAGAAGGCGCGCATCGCGCGCGGGCTCCCGGTCGACGACCCCCACCAGTACGGCGAGTGGATCGCCGACGTCGAGCGTCCGGCCGAGCAGTACCGCGGCCGCTACCAGCTCCGGCTCGACGAGGCCCAGTCGCTGCTCAAAGAGCACGCGCCCGCGCCGGTCGTGGACGCGCCCGCACCGGTGCCGCCGTCGGGCCCGATCGACCCGGCGCAGTTCGGCGCCGAGGGCACCGGCGGCACGCCGAGCGCGGAGACGCAGGCGCTGCTCCAGAACCACAACGTCGTCTTCGACTCGACCGGCATCGGCGATCTCAAGGCCGGGCGGATCGACCCGCGCGTCGTCGCCGTGCTCACCAAGCTCAGCGGCGGCCACAAGCTGACGATCTCGGCGATGGCGTCCGACCACTCGAAGTTCACGACCGGAGGGTCGGTGTCCAACCACTTCGCCGGTCGCGGGGTCGACATCGCGGCGATCGACGGCGTCCCGGTGAACGCGTCCAACTTCGACGCGCGCGAGATGGCGATGAAGCTGCAGGACCTCGCACCGTCGATCCGGCCCGACGAGATCGGCACGCCGTGGGCGATCAACGGGCCTGGCTACTTCACGGACGGCGACCACCAGAACCACCTGCACATCGGGTTCGACCACGAGATCAGCCCGGACTTCAAGCCGCCGAGCGACGTCGCCGCCCCGGCGGATGCGGCGCGGCCGGCCGACACGATGTCCGTGCTGGCGCCGGTCGCCAAGAGCGCCGACATCGGCCACGAGTCGATGAGCTTCATGGCGGCAGTCGAGCCACGGCGGCAGGGCGGGGCGGCCGACGCCGCGGCGCAGCTTGCGGCGGGCGGGAACGGCGGCGCCGCGGGAACGAAGGCGCTGGCCGCGCTCGCGGAGGCGAAGAAGTACCTCGGCACGCCGTACCAGTGGGGCGGCTCGACGCCGCAGACCCACTTCGACTGCTCCGGCCTCGTGCAATGGGCGTACGCGCACGCGGGGATCTCGATCCCGCGCGTGACCGACCAGCAGATCCTCGCGGGCAACGGCACGCCGGTCGTCCGCAACCACCTGCTCCCCGGCGACCTCGTGTTCTTCCGTGACCCGAGCGGCTACGTTCATCACGTCGGGATGTCGCTCGGCGGCGACAAGTTCATCCACGCCCCGCACACCGGCGACGTGGTGAAGATCTCCAGCCTCGACGAGCCGTACTACAAGGAGCAGTTCACGGGCGGGCGGCGGTTCGACGCCGCGGGGTCCGCGCCGGCGCCGGACGCGACCGACGTGGCAACCGCGCAAGCCCGCGTGGCGCGCGACGCCGCCGAGGTCCGGCGGCACGACTCGGCGCTGTTCATGGCCGTCAAGACGCAGGAGGCCGCGAAGGCGCACATGACCGTGCAGTTCCTCAAGGCGATCGACCCCGACCAGGCGCGGGCGGCGGCCGCCGGCCCCGGCGACCTCAGCCAGGCCCCGCTCGACCTCGGCGGCGCGGCCGGCTACCCGGGCGACACCGCGTCACAGGCCGAGCTGGCGAAGTGGCTGGCACGGCAGGCTCAGGACGCCGGCCTCCCGCCCGAGCTGCCGGTCATGGCGTCGCTCGTCGAGTCCGGGGTCCGCAACCTCCCGGGCGGAGACGCCGACTCGGCGGGCTTCTTCCAGATGCGCGTCGGGTTCTGGGACAGCGGCCCCTACGCGGGCTACCGCGACCACCCCCAGTTGCAGGCCAAGTGGTTCATCGACCAGGCGCTGGCGCTCAAGCGCCAGCGCGTCGCAGCGGGTGACGTCAACTTCGGCAAGGACCCGTCGAAGTGGGGCGAGTGGATCGCCGACGTCGAGCGCCCCGCCGCCCAGTACCGAGGCCGGTATCAGCTCCGCCTCGACGAGGCGCGCAAGCTGCTGGGCTGACCCCCCGGTCAGGCGTGGCTCCGCGGGTTGTCGAACACGATGCGCCGGCCGCTCGGCTGGAAGCGGCGTTCGACGCGCCTACCCCTCACCGCCGCCCGTGACCGGGCCTTGGCCGCCGCTGTTCCCGCCCGACGGGGGCGCGGCGGTCGGGACTGCGGTCGGAACAGGCGTCGTGGTCGCCGACGGAGTGGCCGGCGTCGGTGTCGGCGTCGCCTTCGGCTTGGGCTTGGACCTGAGGTCCGGGAGGCCGGCGTTCGGCGCGTTCGCGGAGACCTTCGCGCTGCTCACCTCGAGTGCCGGGGGAGCCTGGCCGCTGCTCGGAGTCGCGGCGTCACCACCCGAGGTGAGCTGTGCAATGCCGAAGGCCGCGACGAACGCGCCGACCACGGCGGCGCCTGCGATGGCGATGTGACGGGATTCCATGGTTGATCTATGACTGAACTTCGTAGCCTGCGTCGCGCAGGTTCGCGATTGCGGCGTTCAATTCGCCCTGATCTTTCGTGATGGCGGCCCCGGCCTTTTGGAAACCGGCCTTGTCGTTGTGGGCGGCTGCGGTCGCCGCCTGGCCGTATGCCTTGGCGAGAGCGCCGAGCGCGGCGACGAGGCGGGCGTTGATGCCGCGATCGGCAGGGCTGAGCTGCAGACCCCGCAGGGTTGCGGCGGCGTGCCGGTACGCGTTCTGGATCTGGCGAGCAGCGGCGGCCTGGGCGGCCGGGGTCTTGGCCTTGGCGAGCTTGGCCTGGCCTGCGGCGACCGCCGCGTTGAGCGCGCCGAACGCGCCCCCGACGGCCTTCGCATAGTCGGCGCTCGGCCCGACGGGGAACGTGTCGCTGCCGAGCAGCTCGAGCGTGTTCGCGACGCCGTCGCAGGTGTTGGACGTCGGTACGCACGCGACGGTGACGACGCCCTGCTTGGTCGGGACCGTGTAGAGCGTGACCGGCTGATCGATGCCCTGGAGGCGCACGTCGCCGTAGCGGTACGCCTGCACGCCGTCGGGCCCGAGCTTCACCGCCGTGCGGTTCTTCGGCACGCCGCCGGCCGCCTGGAGCAGCGCCGGCGACAGCAACGACGGGGTGTTCGCGCCGCGCACGGTGCCGAACGAGACCGTCGAGCCCTCGCCGGTGGCGGCCTTGGGATCCGAGAGCGTGAGACCGGGGATCTGCGGCGGCGGAGCGTCGGCCCACGCGCCCGGAACCTTCAGCTTCATCGCCGCGTTCGACTTGACGACGTCCCCGGCATTCGCCTGATCCCCGCCCGAGCTGCCGAGGACGAAGCCGAGGATCGCGGCGATCACGACACCGACGCCGATCACGATTGGCAGCGGGTTGCGCGCCGGGCGCCCCGGCTGCTCCGCGGGCGGCATCGGCGGCGGCGACGCCGGCATGACCGTCTCGGCCGTCGGCGGCTCCGGCTCCGGCGCGGGCTCGGGTTCGGGCGGCGGGAGAGGCGCGGGCTCTGGCGGCGGCGGAGGCGCGGGTTCGGGCGCGGGGAGAGGCTCAGGCTCGACCTCGGGCGCCGCCGGCGCGCCCCACGCGAACGACTCGAACTCCGCCGATACGACGGGCTCGGCCGACGTCCCTTCGAACGGCGCCGGCGTCAACGGCTTCGGCGTGTCCACCTGCGCAGTGCGCTCCAGCAGTCGCGCCTCCCGCCGCCAGCGCGGCCCGAGGAGCCCGATGACGATCTCCTCATACTCGTCCCAGGCGTCGACGGCCGACTGCGTCCGCTTCGTCGGGTCCTTCACGAGCAGGTGCTCGATCCAGTCCGAGATCCCCGCGTCGACCGACGGCTCGACCGACTTGACGGCCGGGATCTCCTCGTTGACGTGCCGGAGCAGGATCGCCATCGGCGCGTCCGTGTCGTGGAACGGGACCTTGCCCGTGAACAGCTCGAACGCCATGCAGCCGACCGAGTAGAGGTCGGTACACGGGCCGACGTCCTTCGCCATCGCCTGCTCGGGCGCCATGTAGGTCGGCGTGCCGACGGTGTGGCCGGTCGCGGTGACGAACGCGCCGGTCTTCATCTCGGTCGTCGCCTTGGCGATGCCGAAGTCGGCGATCTTCACCCGCCCGTCCGCGGTGACCATGAGGTTCTCGGGCTTGAGATCGCGATGGACGATGCCGTGCTGCTCGGCGTGCGCGAGCCCGGCGAGCAGGCCCTCGAACACGCCGCTCACCTGCGCCAGCGACAGCTGCCCGACGTATCCGCGGAGCGACCCGCGCTCGACGTACTCCATGGCGATGTACGGCGTGCCGTCGTGCTCGAAGTAGTCGTGGACGGTGACGATGTTCGGGTGCGAGAGCGACCCGGCGACGCGCGACTCGCGCACGAAGCGCTCTGCGAACGAGGGGTCGCTCGCGTGGAACGCGGCGAGCTCCTTCAAGGCGATGAAGCGGTCGAGGTCGGTCTGCCGCGCGAGGTAGACCATCGCCATCCCGCCGCGCCCGATCTCCCGCAGGATCTCGTAGCGGCCGACCGTCTTGAGTACTTCGGCCATCAGCCGCGGGCGATCACGATGACCTGGCCGGGGGACTTGACCGTCGCCCCGTTCGGCACCGGCACCACGCAGTTGGTCGTCATGAGAGACGTCGAGAGGAGCGCCGGCACGCCGCCGATGCGCACCTTCGTCGAGCCCATCGCCGCCGGGGCCACGATCGTCGCGCACGGGACGAACGACGGCGTTCCCGGAGTGGGGAGGTTCGGGCAGCCGGGCATGATCGGCGTGCCGGGCATGTCGGTGATCCGCAGCGCCGGAGCCCCGCCCACGTTCACCTGAACCTGCTTGGGCACGGGCTTCGCGACACCAGCCTGATGGGGGCAGGTGATGATCGCGTTGACGTTGCAGATGGGAGGCAAGCTCTTTCCTTGGGGAGGGGGTGCGCGTAGTATCGCCCCACCTCCCCAAGCGCAGCAACCCTCTGGCAGGCCCCCAAAGTGAAGCTTTTCGTTCTCGATCCCCACACGATCTACCGTCGTGGGCTGGTCGCCTCCCTCGAGCTGATGCCCGAGGTCCAGTGTGTTGATCACGCCAACACGGTGTTCGAGGCGCAGCAGTCCGGACGGCTCGCCGGTGCCGACCTCGTGATCCTCGATCCCGCGACCGCCGGCGCGCGCGACTTCATCGGCGCGGGGTCAGTGCGCGTGATGGTCTGCTCGTCCGACTACAGCGAGGAGTCGATGCTCGCCGCGTTGCAGGCCGGCGCGGTCGGCTACCTCCGCAAGGACACGCTGACGACCGAGAGCCTCGGCGCCGCGGTCCGCGCCGCCGCGTACGGCGCCGGCGTGATGGAGCCCGAGTTGCTCGGCAACCTGCTCCGCGGCATCTCGCCCGAGTCGCTCGAGCCCGCCCGGCCCGCGACCGCCCACCTCACCGACCGCGAGCAGCAGGTGCTCTCGCTGATCGCCGCCGGGCACCCCACCCGCGAGGTCGCGGAGGCGCTCTCCTACTCCGAGCGGACCGTCAAGAACGTGCTCCACGACGTCGTCACGAAGCTCAACGCACGCAGCCGCTCCCAGGCCGTCGCCTTCGCCGTACGCGAGGGCCTGATCTGACCCTCGTCTCGCTCTTGGAGGGGCGGCGCATCGTCGTGTGCGCCGGCTCGGGCGGGGTCGGCAAGACCACGACGGCGGCTGCCATCGCGATGGGGATGGCCGAGCGCGGGCTGAAGGTGGCGGTCGTGACGATCGATCCGGCGAAGCGGCTCGCCGACTCGCTCGGGCTCGAGGAGCTGGGCAACGAGCCGCGGCTCGTCGACCCCGAGCGCTTCAGCGAGCACGGCGTGCAGATCGAGGGCGAGCTGTGGGCGCTGATGCTCGACTCCAAGGGCACGTTCGACGAGCTGATCGAGCGGCTCGCACCCGACGAGGCGACGGCCCGGGAAGTGCTCTCGAACCGCATTTACCAGCAGCTCTCGAACTCCGTTGCGGGGTCGCAGGAGTTCACCGCGATCGCCAAGCTCTACGAGCTCGACCAGGACGGCGACTACGACCTGCTCGTGCTCGACACGCCGCCTTCGCGCAACGCGCTCGACTTCCTCGACGCCCCCGGCCGCCTGAGCGGCTTCTTCCAGGGCCGCGCGATGCAGATGTTCCTGCGGCCGGCGGGGATCGGCGGGCGGATCCTCGGCCGCGGCACCGGCGTCGTGTTCTCGATCATGGAACGGCTCACCGGCGTCGACCTGCTGCACGACCTGTCGGTGTTCTTCCGCGCGCTCGGCGGGATGGTCGACGGCTTCACCGAGCGGGCCCGCCGCGTCGGCCTGCTGCTGACCGACCCCGGGACGACGTTCCTGATCATCACCGCCCCGCGCCACGACCCGGTCGAGGAGGCGATCTTCTTCCACCGCAAGCTGCGCGACGCCGACATGCCGTTCGGCGGCCTCGTCGTCAACCGGCTGCACCGCGCGGTCGGCAACGGCGCGCTCCCCGACGGACTCGACGACGATCTCGCGCACCGGGTCGAGATCGCCGCGCACGAGCTCGCCGCGCTCGCCGAGCGCGACGCCGCCAACGTCGAGCACCTGCGATCCGAGCTCGGCGACCCGCCGACGATCGTGGTGCCGGAGCTCGACGGCGACGTGCACGACGTCGCGGGGCTCGCGCTCGTGCGCGAGCACCTGTTCGCGGATGGCTGACGCGCTGCTGCGACGGGTCGAGCGCGACCCGGAGTTCGCGTGGCCCGACCCGCCGGTGTTCCCGTTCACGCTGCCGGCGTTCGCCGAGCTCGATCTCGACGTCGAAGGCGGCGACCGCGACCTGCGCTTCGAGGACCGCGAGGCCGACACCAACCTGCACGAGGCGCTGCGCCTGGTGCGCGGGCCGCGACCGCCGAGCATGCGCTACTTCCTGCGCGCCGAGAGCTTCTTCAACGTCGCCCGCATCGTCGACGAGAACCCGGGGCTCCTTGCGACATACGGCGGGCGGCCGCTGCACGGGATGTCGCACGGCGAGTCGTTCCTCGCGCTCGCCAACGAGCGGTTCTATCCGGACGGGCTGTTCCTGCTCGACGAGCCGGAGGCCGCGCTGTCACCGACCGGCCTCCTCGGGTTATTGCGGCGGATGAAGTCGCTCACGCTCGAGGGCGGCCAGTTCCTGATCGCCACGCATTCGCCGATCCTGCTCGCCTATCCGCACGCGCTGATCTACGAGCTGCGACCGGAGGGGCCGGTGCCCACGCCCTACGAGGACACCGACCACTACCGGCTGACGCGCGCGTTCCTGAACGCGCCGGACCGCTTCCTACGCGACCTGTTCGCCTAACTCCACCTGCAACATCTCGTCCGCCACCCGGCGGAGCTGGGGATCGAGGTGGCCGCACAGGACGTCGCGAAGGATCGCGCGCAGATTGCCGCCGAGATCGGCGATCAGGTCCTCGACCTCCGGATCGGGCCGCACGTGGCCGGTGATCGCCGAGCGCTCGAGGCGGATCGCGTCGTCGAGCCTGCGCTGGAGCGCCGGGCGCTCATCGGGGGTCGCGCAGATCACGGCGAGGCGCTCGGTCATGCCGTCGTAGCCCGCGGCCTCGGGGTCGGCGAGGAGCGCGCGGCCGGCGAGCAGCCAGTCGGTCAGCGCCTCGACGGCGAACGCGCGCTCGCAGCCGAGCTCGAACCGCCGGAGCGCCCACGCAAGCTCGCCGGCGCGCGGCGTGCGGCGGGTGACGAGCGAGCAGAACGCGCGCAGCGGATCCTCGTCCTCGGCGCCGAGCAGGCAGTCGCCGGCGTCGCGCCGGATGCCGGTCGCGAGCGGGACCGCGCTCCAGGAGCCGCCGTCGGTGCGCGCCCACGCGGTCGGGCCGAGCGAGGGCTCGGCGTCGTCCCACAGGCGCAGCGCGGTCTGCAGCCGGCGTAGCCGGCGGCCGGCGCTCTCGAGCGCGTGGCCGTCGTCGGGCGCGGAGTCGAGCGAGAGCACGGCGACCGTGCCCATCTCGTCCTCGCGCAGCTCCTCGGGACCCTCGCGCAGCGTCTCGGCGCGCACGAGCGTGAGCCCGTCGCCGAGCGCGACCTCGTCGCTCTCGAGCACCATCCCTTCGACGGCGGCGAGCACGACCGCGAGCGTGCGGTCGCCGTAGGCGGCCTCCTCGAGCTCGCCGAACGCGGCCTCGAACCGCTCGCTGTCGAAGCCGAACTCGCTCGACTCGGCCCATACCGCGGTGAGGAACGCCTGCAGCGCGGCGTCGGCCTGGATGCGGTGGTCGGGCGAGGGCGTCCGGCGTCCGCGGACCTTCAGGTAGGCCGGGATGTCGGGCAGCCCCGTCATGCCCTGGACCGCGGCGGGATAGGACGGGAGCTTCGCCAGCTCGGGCGAGCGGTCGGCGATGAAACGGCCGGTCAGGGGCCGGTAGCAGTACAGCGGCGCGGAGGCGCGCCCTTGCTCGATCAGTTCGAAGGGCACCTCGGCACCGCCGGAGATCTCCTCGGCGAGCTGCCACGCAGCCTCCTCGACGAAGGCAGCGAGGGAGTCGTGAAGGGCGCGGTTGTGCATACCGCGGTCGTTCGCCCCTCTGGGGCGGCCTCCTCCCGCGCGCACGCGCGCTTGCATATCGACCGGACGGAAAACCGTCAGGCAGCGACGGCAGGCTCAGCCGTCACCGGCTGTTCCACGCAAGCGCCGTCCTCGTTGAGCCATTCGCGCCCGTAGACGCGCATCGACTCGACGATCGGGACCAGCGCACGCCCCTTGTCCGTCAGCGCGTACTCGACGCGCGGCGGAACCTCCGGGAACGTGCGGCGCGCCACGATGCCCGCCTCTTCGAGGGCGCGCAGGCGCAGCGAGAGCGTACGCGGGGATATGCCAAGCAGCGACCGCTCGAGCTCACAGAACCGCGCGCGGCCCTCTGCGAGATCGCGGATCACGAGAAGAGTCCACTTGCCACAGACGATGTCTGCGGTGCGACAGACGGGACAGTCAGCGTTGCTCACGAAACCTAAGGATAACGCAAGACTTCACGAACTGAAGTGCGTCAGCGCAACGGCGACGTCGCGTTCCTCCGTGCCACGTACGAGCCCGAGGGCCAAGGTGTCGGTCGCGCCGTCGAGCGCGTCGAACAGGTCGTCCATGCTCGCGAGCGGTTTGTCACCGGCGCGGACGAGCAGATCGCCGCGCTGCAGACCGGCACTCGCGGCCGGGCTGTCGTCGACCACCTGGCGGACGAGGAGTCCGTCGCGCGGCTCCAGCCCGACGGCCGCACGCAGGCGCCGCGCCACTCTCGGCGGGGCGAGCGCGACCCCGAGCCGCGGCCGCTCGGCCGCCTCGCCGCGGGCCAGTTCCTCGACCCGGCGCCTGAGGGCCGCGTCGGCCGGGAGCGCGAGGATGAAGCCGCCGTCGCGGCGGACGGCGTTGAGGCCCAGCAGGTTCCCCTGTGCGTCCACCAGCGGGCCGCCCGAGCTCCCGCGCGGCAGCGGCGCCGTGTGCTCGATCGAGCCGGCGACCCGCCGCCCGCGCGGGCCGCGGAAGCCGCGCCCGGTCGCGGACACCATTCCGAACGTGGTCCGCAGCCCACGCCCCCCGGGATTGGCGAGCCCGAACACCGCCGCGCCCGCGGCGGGCACGTCTCCCGGCTCCCAACCGACGACCGGCACCTCGCCGGTCTCGACGCCGATCACGGCGACATCGAGGTCCGGATCGGCGCCCAGCACCCGACCCTCGCGGACGTCACCGTCGGCGAACGTCACGGCCACCTCGTCGCCACGCAGCACGTGCGCGACCGTCAGGACCTGTCCGGGCGCCACCACCACGCCCGAGCCACGTCCCCACCCCCGGCCCAGCCCCACGACACTCGGCCCGACCTTCTCCGCGGCATCGCCCACCGCGGCTTCCAACGCGTTCAGCACATCCGTCATCGCCTGCTCCTAGTGACTTGCAACTTGCAAGTCACCGTATCAGAGGTCAGATCTCGCGCGCGGCGAGAGCGCGGAACCGTGGCATTGAAGGGGTGGACGACGTTCGTCACCCAGGAGGTGACATTCGTTAGCCACCCCTCGATCCGCGCCCTCAACGCCCGAAGTTCGTCCCTAAGCTGCGACACACAGTGCCGCGACCGAAACGCGCAAGCGCCTCGCCGTTAGCCGACGCCCTCGCCCGCGTAGGCGACCGCTGGACCCTGCTGATCGTGGCGGCCCTCCTCGACGGCCCGAAGCGCTTCAACGAGCTCGAGGCCGAGCTCGACGGCATCGCGCCGAACATCCTCAGCGCCCGCCTCAAGGCCCTGACCGAGCAGGCACTCGTCGTTGCCCAGGCCTACAGCGACAAACCGCCGCGGTTCGTGTATGAGCTCTCCGGGTCTGGCCGCGAGCTCGCCGGCGCGCTGCGGCTGCTCGCCGATTGGGGCGCTCGCAGCGGCGGTGGCGAGCCGTACCGGCACGAGACCTGCGGCACCGCGCTGGAGGCGCGTTGGTGGTGTCCGAGCTGCGAGCAGGTCGTCGACGATCCCGACGACGACGAGCTCGTGCACGTCTAGCCGCCGCTGTCGCGCCCGCTGACGTCGACGCGACCCTCGGACGGCTGCACGAGCAGCCAGCCCTCGCCCGTGAACGCCATCTGGATCGACTCGCCGGAGGAGCGGCCGATCAGGTGCTTCATCTTGAAGTCGGTCCGCACCCCGGTCTGCACGCCCGAGGACCAGGTGATCGCGGCCTCGGCGTCGGCGAACGTCGGTGCGCCGCCGACATCGAGCAGGACGGGCGGGCCGTCGGAGATCACGGCGACCCAGCCGGTGCCGTGCAGGGCCATGTTGAAGAGCCCGCCGCCCATCATCCCGCTGGCGCCCTCGACCCGCTTGATGTCCCAGTCGATCCCGCTGTCGAACGCGAGCAGGTTGCGCCCGTTGACCGTGATGAGGTCGTTCTCGAGGTAGATCAGGTGCACCTCCTGGGCCTGCTCGGCGAGGAACACCTCGCCCGTCCCGGACACCTTCATCAGCGGCGCACCCTCCCCGCTCACCGCCTTCTTGAGCATCCGGCCGAGCCCGCCGGACCCCGCGTGCTCGAACTTCACGTCGCCCTGGTAGGCGACCATCGAGCCGAGCTTGGCCTGAATCGTGACCTCTTCCAGCCGCACCTTGAGCAGCTTGGAGTTCTGCAGGGAGAAGGCCTCCTGGGACTGCGTTTCGGCGAACTGAGACAGGCTGGTCTGCATGCGCGCCAACCTAGGTGGCGCGCAACAGCCAGTCAACCTCAGTAGGTGACGCCCGGAGGCGGCGCCGACGGCGACGGGGGCGCCGCCGAGCTGGGCTCGCTCAGACCGACGGTCATCGGGGGAGCGGGCGGCGCCGGGACGTGCTCGGACGCGACCGGAGCCGGCGCCGGGGGCGCCGACGGCGCCATCGGCTCGTGGCCGTTCGACGACCGGATCTCGGCCTCCGGGCCATCGTCCTTCGGCTTCGACGCAGCCGCGACCATCAGTTTGAAGTCGTGCGGCGAGGTGGCGATGCGCATCGCGTCCTCCATCGTCACGCGGCCCGCGTGCAGGTGCTGCAGCAGATGCTGGTCGAAGGTCTGCATCCCGTAGTAGGAGCCCTCCGAGATCACCTCCGGCAGCTGGCCTGTCAGCTTCGGGTCCAGGATCATGTCGTGGACGCGACCGGTCATCACGAGGATCTCGCAGCATGCGACGCGGCCCTGACCGTCGGCGGTCGGGACGAGCCGCTGGGAGACGATGCCCTTCAGCGTGCCGGCGATCATCGCCCGCGCCTGCTGCTGCTGGTGGGGCGGGAAGAAGTCGATGATGCGGTTGATCGTCTCGGAGGCGTCGACCGTGTGAAGCGTTGAGAGCACGAGGTGTCCGGTCTCGGCCGCGCTCAGCGCGGTGTGGACCGTCTCCTCGTCACGCATCTCGCCGATCAGGATGGTGTCCGGGTCCTGCCGCAGCACGCGGCGCAGCGCGCGCTTGAACGAGGCGGTGTCGGCGCCGACCTCGCGCTGGTTGATGATCGAGTTGCGGTCGCGGTGCAGGAACTCGATCGGGTCCTCGATCGTGACGATGTGCTTGTGCATCGTCCGGTTCATGTGGTCGAGCATCGCCGCGAGGGTGGTCGACTTGCCGGAGCCGGTCGTGCCCGTGAGGAGCAGGATCCCGCGCTCCTCCTCGGCGAGCGAGGTGACGACCTCGGGCAGCCCGAGCTCGTCGACGGACTTGATGACGACCGGGATGGCACGCATGACGATCGAGACCGAACCGCGCTGGCGGAACGCGTTGACTCGGAAGCGGCCGAGGCCCTCGACGGCGTACGAGAAGTCGACCTCGTTCTCGGAGTTGAACTCCGCGACCTTGTCGTTGTCGTTGAGCATCTCGCCGAGCGCCCGCTCGGTGTCCTCGGGGTAGAGCCGCTCCGTGTCCGGGATGGCCTCGAGGTGGCCATGCAGTCGGATGAGCGGATAAGAGGGGACCTTCAGGTGGAGGTCGGAGCCCTCCGCAGCGATGAGGTAGCGCAGCGCGTGATCGAGATCGAATGCCATATCCCGGAATAGATCGGCGCGGCCGCGCTCCCCCTTTACCCCTCAGGCATAGAAGTAGGGGTCGAGGACCCGCACCTCCGTGATGCTGTCGACGGGGAGGTCGTTGCCGGTCGCGGTGCGCCGGATCGCCTCGGGATCGGGGCCGTCGTAGATGCAGAACGTCATCTGCTTGTCCGGCGTCACGTAGGAGTGCAGCCAGGTCACGCCGTCGGCGGTGTTGCGGTCGACGACGCCGAGGCACGCCGCGGCGCCCTCGTCGTTCATCGGGATATGCAGGCCGTCCGGGAAGGAGCGGCGGACGAGGTATCGGGGCATGAGGAGACGATGTCAGCGCGCCTGCGCGGGTTCATCGGTCAGATTGCCCATCTTTGCCACGGCGCCCGCCCGCGGGGAGACGTCGAGCTTCATCAGGATCGCCGAGACGTGGTGGTCGACAGTGCGGCGGGAGACGACCAGCCGATCGGCGATCTCCGCGTTGGTGAGCCCTTCGGCCACGAGCGCCAGCACCTCGAGCTCGCGCGCGGTGAGGCCGCCGGGGTTCTGCCGAGTGGCTGCCCGCGGCCCGCGGCGACGGAGCCGCAGGACGGCGGCGCGCGCGCCGAGCCGCGCGAGCGCGTCGAGATCGGCGGCCGCGACCGCCGCCTCGTACGGACAACCGAGCGCAGCCCATGCCGCCGCGCCCTCCTCGGTACGGCCCGCCAGCTCGAGCGCGTACGGCTCGACGACCCAGTCCGGCAGCTCCTCGGCGACGCCGGCGCGCTGCCGCCACAGCGCCAGCTCGGCCGTCAACCACCGCTCTCGCCGCCCGTGCGCGAGCTCCCACGCGATCTCGGTCTCCTCGCGCACGCGGTCGGGGTCGCTCAACAGCCACGCGAACTCGGCCCGCGCCGAAGCCACCTGCCCGAGGCGCTGCAGCTCGCCCGTCGGCCGTGCCAGGGCCAGCGCCTGGTCGAGCGGCTCCACCGCCCCCGGGTCACCACGCCGGGCGCGGAGCAGCCCGAGCGCCACGAGCGCTGGGATCCGGGTGATCTGCGCGGTGCGCGGGTGGGTCAGCACCTCGTTCGCCGAGTCCGCGGCGGCGGCGTAATCGCCCGCGTTGAGCTCGGCGACCGCACGCCCGCCGCAGCTTCTCCCTTCCGCCCGGCAGCCCTTCGCGTTGCTCCGCGCTGCCGACGTTGTTGAGCGCGTGCACCATCACCTCGTCGTCCCCGAGCCGCTCCGCCAGCGCGATCGCCCGCCCGCCCCACTCCTGCGCGGCCGGCAGGTCGGCCGACAGCATCGCCAGCTGCGCGCGGTTCGAGTACGCCATCGCCAGCTCGGGGCCGGGCGGCAGCGTCTCGAGGTGCTCGATCGCGGCGCGCGCGAACGCCTCCGACTCCGCGTTGCGGCCCCGAACCAGTGCGCACGATCGACAGGCGCGTGAGCACCTCGCGGGCACCATCGGTCAGCATCGCCGCGCGGGCGAGCACGGCGTCGCGGACGGTCGCCGGGATCGTCGCGGCGGGCGCCGACAGAACCTCGGTGACGTAGAAGGGGTTGCCGCCGGTGCGCTGGTGCAGGTGTCGACGCCGTCGATGCCGTGCGGCTCGGCCAGCTCCCGCACCGCCTCGGCACTCAGCGGCGGAACGCGGATCCGCTCGACGCCGGCCGCGGTCGCCAGCTCGCCGAGCACGAGCCGAAGCGGGTGGTCGGCGACGTCGCGGAACGTCGCCACCGCCAGCGCCGGCACGCCGCTGATCCGCCGCCCGAGCATGCGCGGCACGTCGAGCGTGCCCTCGTCGGCCCAATGCACGTCCTCGAGCACGAGCACCGTCCCGGGCGACGCCCGCAGCTCACGCAGCAGGGAGGCGACGAGCGCGGCCGGGCGCGCGCCGGCCTCGGTGGCCGCGAGCAGCTCGCCGCCGGCGGCCTCGGCGACGTCGAGCAGCGGGCCGAGCGGCCGTGGCGTCTCCAGCGGGTCGCACGCACCCCACAGCACGCGCCGACCCGCGGCGAACTCGCGCACCAGCGCGGTCTTGCCGACGCCCGCCTCCCCACCGATCAGGATCAACCGGGCGGGCGGGCCGGCGAGGACTTCGAGACACGCCTCGCGCTCCAAGAGCACGAGGCGAGTCTCTCAATCTAGGCGACGTCGCGGAGCTTCTGAGCCTCGGCGAGGCTCTGGAGCTTCTTCAGCGACTGGTTCTCGATCTGGCGGATGCGCTCGCGCGTGACGTTGAACGTCCGCCCGACTTCATCCAGCGTGCGCGGGTGCTCACCGCCGAGCCCGTAACGGAGCTCGAGGACGCGCCGCTCGCGGTAGGAGAGGTTCTCCAGCGCCTCGCGGAGGGCTTCCTTGGTGAGGATCTCCGCGGCCCGCTCGTACGGCGACTCGGCCCGCTCGTCGGCGATGAACTGGCCGAACTCGGACTCCTCCTCGTCGCCGACCGGCTTCTCGAGCGAGACCGGCGCCTGCGCCGAGCGCTTGATCGACTCGACCTCTTCGGGCTCGATGCCCGTGTGGTGCGCGATCTCCTCGGCGGTGGGCTCGCGGCCCAGCTCGGTGACGAGCTTGCGCTCGGCACGGCCGATCTTGTTCAGCTTCTCGACGACGTGGACCGGTATGCGGATCGTGCGCGCCTTGTCGGCGAGCGCGCGGGCGATCGCCTGGCGGATCCACCAGGTCGCGTACGTCGAGAACTTGAAGCCCTTGCGGTAGTCGAACTTCTCCGCCGCGCGGACGAGGCCCAGCGTGCCCTCCTGGATCAGATCCAGGAACGGCAGGCCCTGGTTGCGGTAGTTCTTGGCGATGGAGACGACGAGCCGGAGGTTCGACTCGACCATCTTTTGCTTCGCGTCGAGATCGCCGCGCTCGATGCGGCGCGCGAGGTCGACCTCTTCCTGCGCCGTGAGCAGCCTGACCTTGCCGATGTCCTTCAGGAACAGCTGAAGGCTGTCGGTGGTCATGTCCGGCTTGAGGTCCAGCGTCGTCTTCTTGCGACGGCCGCGCTTGTCGGGTGCGCGCTCGACCTGGGCTGCCTCGAGAGCGGGGTCGACTTCCTCGACCAGCTCGATCTCGGACTTCTCCAGGTAGCCGTGCAGCTCTTCGACGTCGGCCTCGTCGAGGTCGATCTCCGCCACCGCGGTGGCGATCTCCGCGAAGGTGAGCACGCCGACCTGCTGCCCCTTGAGGAGCAGGCCCTTCACTTCTTCGAGTTCTTGGAGGTCCACTACTGACATCGATGTCCTGTTCTCGGGACGCCTGCGGGGGGCGACAGGGTTCTGAGCGTACACCGCCTGGATCGGCGCTCCATGACCCGGAGCGAAGCTAGAGAGCACGACCCTACGCGGTAAATCTAGGCGCTATATTTTGTGAAGTCAACGCGGGATAAAGCGCGCTCCGCATCACTGTATCCACCCGACGCGCAACTGCGGCGACAATCGTTCATCTCATGGCCGAAAAGTCCGCGAAGAAGAAGCCCAAGAAGGCTGCCGACGCCAGCGTGCTGGGGAGTCTCCCCGCAACGCGCCCGTCCCGCATCGGCGGCGAGCGCCGTGGTGCCGCAGCGCCGCGTAAGCGCACCACCGCCACAGCCACGAAGCCGAAGGCGACCGCCGCGCGCAAGCCGACCTCCGCTCCCAAGGCCGCCGAGGCCAAGGCGGCGAAGCTCCGCAAGCCCGATCCGGCCCCGCCCGCGGGTTGGCAGACGCCCGGCGAAGACAGCGGCCGCAATGGCGCCACAGACGTCGTCTCGACCGCCGTCCAGGCGGCCGGCGAGCTCGCCCAGTTGGGCGTCACGATCGGCGGCCAGCTCCTTAGGCGGGCGGCCGGACGAATCCCGCGTCCTTAGGGCGCAAACAGCGATTTCTTCTGCTAGGTTGGCGCGCGCCGAATCGTCGTGGTTCCAACCGCGGCGAACGGGGGAACCAACGGCGGCAGGATGCCGCGGGGGCGAATCGACGAGGGGTCACTTAGTCGTAGCGCTGCTTTCTCTGCGCGAGCCCGTCAGCTCACCTCGTAGGCACCGGAGAAAGTCAACGTGTCAAGGCCCCATGCCCCAAAGCTGGCGCTGTGCGCCACTGTCGTCGTCGCTTTAGCGACGCCGACGATCGCGGCTGGGGATCCTGGCACCGGCGGCTCCCAGGCGCCGCCCCCGCCGCAGACCGAGGGCGTGATCACCGCCAGCAGCCCGCAGATCGCGATGTCGACGCGCGCCGGCACGATGGTCCGCAAGCTCGCCCGCTTCCGCGGCACCGCTCCCGGCGCCGCCGGCCAGACCGTGGCGATCGAGCGCTTCGACGCCACGACACGGCGGTGGGCGACGATCGCGACGACGAAGGTCGACGGCGACGGCTCGTACGTCGCGCGCTGGCGCGCGACCAAGGCCGGTGAGCTGCAGATCCGCGCCGTCGTGCGGTCCGCGTCGGAGGCGACGGCGGCGAACGCCTCACCCGGGCTGGCGATCACGATCCACAGGCCGGCGATGGCGACGTGGTACGGCCCCGGCTTCTACGGCCGCACGACCGCATGCGGCGTCCGTATGACCCGGGCGCTGCTCGGCGTCGCCCACAAGACGCTCAAGTGCGGCACCAAGGTCGCCGTGCTCTACAAGGGCCGCCGCATCGACGTCCCGGTCGTCGACCGCGGCCCGTTCCGACACGGCACCAAGTACGACCTGACGGCCGCAACGGCCCAGGCACTCGGGTTCGACCACACCGATCGTCTCGGCGCCATCCGTCTCCGCACCGCCCCGTAGCCGGTACGGTGACAGCCGTGCGCCCGAGGGTGCTTGACGCGGCGATCAGCGAGCCGGACGACAACACGGTGATGGACGCGGGCGGCGCCGTCCGGTCGATCCAGGCCGCGAACGTCACGATGCCCGCGGGCGAGCTCGAGGAGCTGTGGACGCCGCTCTACCTCGAACGCCTCGCGCGCACGTACTGGAAGTACCTCTCGCGTGTCTCGCTCGGCCTGATCCGCGTCGAGTACACGCCGACCGAGCGGCGCGTCGTGCTGCTGCGGCGGCCGTTCGTCCTGCTGCGCTTCGGCGCGCCCGACTACGACATCAGCGACGGCCGGGGCATCGTCCGCTGGCGGATACGGGGCGGCGTGCTCGTCGCCAAGCGCGACCAGGGCTACCTGGAGATCGACGTCCGCCGCAACGAGGCCCCGGAGCCGGGCTACGCCCAGGCGCACGTGGAGGTCGAGGTCGCCAACTTCTATCCACGCATCGCGACCGCGATAACCCGGTGGTTCTACAAGATGACCCAGTCGCGCATCCACGTGCTCGTGACGCACGGGTTCCTGCGCTCGCTCGCCCGCCGCGAGCTCGAGGCGTCCGCCGTCGGCCGCTTCGAGACGAGCGGAGAGCGGGCGCCGGTCAACATCGGCGAGACGCCGTGGCTGGTGGTGGGCGCGCTGGTCGCCGCGTTAGTCGGCGCGGTCGCGCTGCTGTGGCGCTTTATCCGTAGCGGCCGGTGAGCGCGCGCAGCTTGGTGCGGTCGTGGCGCGACTGGATGCGCCGCACCGTCCCCGACCGGCTGCGCATGACGAGCGACTCGGTCGACGCTCCGCGCGCGCCCTCGTAACGGACGCCTTGGAGCACGTCGCCGTCGGTGACGCCGGTGGCCGAGAAGAAGCAGTTGTCGCCCTTGACGAGATCGTCCTGCGTCAGCACGCGTTCGACGTCGTAGCCGGCGTCGACCGCCGCTTGGCGCTCGGCGTCGTCGCGCGGGGCGAGCCGCCCGATCAGCCCACCGCCGAAGCACTTGAGCGCGGCGGCCGAGATGACGCCCTCGGGCGTGCCGCCGATGCCCCACAACAGGTCGACCGGCCGGTCCGGTGAGACGGCCAGCAGCGCGCCGGAGACATCACCGTCGGTGATCAGCCGCACGCGGGCGCCCGCCTCGCGGATCTGCCGGATGCCGTCCTCGTGGCGCGGGCGATCGAGCACGACGACCATCACGTCGCGCACGTCGGTGCCCTTGCGCTCGGCGATCAGACCGAGCGTGTCGCCGAGCGGGCGGTCGAGGTCGAGCAGATCGGCGATCTGCTCGGTGCCGGCCATCTTCTCCATGTACACGCACGGACCCGGGTCGAACATCGTGCCGCGCTCGGACAGCGCAATCACCGCGAGCGCGTTCGGGCGGCCCTGCGCGGCCAGCCGCGTGCCCTCGAGCGGATCGACCGCGATGTCGACCTGCGGCGGCGAGCCGTCGCCGACCCGCTCGCCGTTGTGCAGCATCGGCGCCTCGTCCTTCTCCCCCTCGCCGATCACCACGACCCCGTCCATGTGCACGGTGTGGAGCACCGCATTCATGCCGTCGACCGCCGCCTGGTCGGCCGCCTCCTTGTCGCCCATGCCGAGGAGCTGGGCCGCCGCCAGCGCCGCGGCCTCGGTCACGCGCACGAGCTCGAGCGCGAGATTGCGGTCGACAGGAACGGTCATCTACAGCACCCCCGGGGGTTTGCGTACACGTTCGGTCTCGCCGGCGGCCATCGCTCCGCCGACGATCATCAGGATCGTGCCCAGCAGCGCGCCGTAGTACCCGAGCTGCAGCGAGATCGCGCCGCCCGGCTCGCCCGGGCGGTCGAGGAAGCCGGTGTAGGCGACGAGGCCGAACGCGGCGATCGCGGCCACCGCGGTCATCTCACCGCGCGCCCACGACAGCTCGTGGTCGCGGATCACGATCCAGATCAGGATGAACGGCGCGGCGGCCGCGGCGAGCAGCAGCCAGCGCATGAGCGGATGCACCTCCCAGCCGCTGAGCGCCCCGCGCTGCCCGTCGATGACCGCGTTCGGGTTGTCCGGATCGGTCTCGTACCAGGGCAGGAAGAGGCAGGCCGCCAGCAGGAGCCCGCCCACCGCAGCGACGAGCTCTCCCCTTCCCAGGCGGCCGAAGTGCATGTGCGGCGAGCCTATAGGGTGCCCGCGTGCCCGAGCCTCGTTGGGGTCTGACCGTCCCGTTCGCCGGCGTTCCGCTCGCCGATCACGAGCCACTGGTGCGGCGCGCGGAGGCAGCCGGCTACGACGACCTGTGGACCGGCGAGACCAACGGCCCCGACGGCTTCACGCCGCTCGTGCTCGCCGCGGCGTGGACCGAGCGGATGCGGCTCGGCACCGGCGTCGTGAACCCGTACACGCGCGGGCGCGCGGTGCTCGCTCAGCACGCGGCGGCGCTCGCCGACGCGAGCGGCGGGCGCTTCGTGCTCGGCCTCGGCGCGTCGTCGAACGTGATCGTCGAGCGCTGGAACGAGGTGCCGTTCGAGAAGCCGCTGACGCGCTTGCGCGAGACGATCCCGATGTTGCGCGAAGTGCTGGCGGGCGGCCGCGGCGCGGGCGGCTTCAAGCTCGAGACGCCGCCGGCGCAGCCCGTACCGATCGTGCTGGCGGCGCTGCGGGACAAGATGCTGCGGCTCGGCGGCGAGCTCGCCGACGGGACGTTCACCAACTTCCTGCCCCTCTCCGCGGCCGAGCATGTCGTCGCGCGCGTGCGGGAGGGCGAGGCCGGACGCGAGCCGACCGAGGTCATCTGCCGCTTCTTCTGCATCCCGGGTGACGGGCTCGACACCGCCCGCTTCATGTTCGCCGCCTACGCCACCGTGCCGGTCTACGAGGCGTTCTTCCGCAGCCTCGGCTGGGGCGACGCGATCGACCCGATGGTGACTGCCTGGCGTGGCGGCGACCGGCGCACGGCGCTGGCCGCAGTCCCGGAGGCGCTCGTGCGCGAGATCTTCATCTTCGGCGACCCGCCGGCGATGCGCGCGCGGCTGGGCGAGTACGTCGAGCGCGGCATCACGACGCTGGTGCTGACGCCGATCGCCGCACCGGATCAGCTCCCGGACCTGATCGACGGCCTGGGGCCGTGAGCGACGGCCTGGTCGACGGCCGGTGCTGGTGGGGCTCCTCCGCTCCTGAGTACATCGCCTACCACGACGAGGAGTGGGGCCGCCCGGTCCGTGACACCCGTGCGCTGTTCGAGAAGCTCTGCCTCGAGGCGTTCCAGTCCGGCCTGTCGTGGATCACGATCCTGCGCAAGCGCGAGAACTTCCGCGCCGCGTTCGCCGGGTTCGACATCGTGCGCGTCGCCGCGTTCGGCGAGCAGGACGTCGCGCGCCTGATGGCCGACGAGGGAATCGTCCGCAACCGCGCGAAGATCGACGCGACGATCAACAACGCGCGCGCGGCGACCGACCTCGACCTCGCCGAGCTGCTGTGGTCGTTCGCCCCCGAGCCGCGGCCGCGGCCCCGCTCACCCGAGGAGATCCCGGCGTCGACGCCCGAGTCGGCCGCGATGGCGAAGGAGCTCAAGAAGCGGGGATTCCGCTTCGTCGGCCCCACGACCGCCTACGCGATGATGCAGGCGTGCGGCCTCGTCGACGACCACCTCGCGGGGTGCCTTGTCACGGTAGGCCGAGGAAGCGGTTCTTCGTGAGCTCGGCGCGGAGCGCGGCCGCGCTGTTCGGGTAGCGGGCCAGCCGGAACGGGCCGCCGGTCAGGTTGCCCTGGTTGTAGACCAGCATCTTCACGCGCGGGTGCGAGTTCACGAACTGGAAGAACTGGTGCACGAAGCTCGGGCTGTCGGCGCCCCACATCGCCCACTCGCCGAAGACGAACGGCATGCCCTTGAAGTCGTTGTAGAAGGTCTTGAGGTCCGTGAAGTTGGGGAACTTCGAGTAGAAGTCGGTGCCGACCCAGTCGACGTACTGCTTGCCCGGCCAGTACGCCCGCGCCCGGTTCTGGTGGATGTTGGGCGTGCCCTCGGTCTGCGGCACCCAGGCCATCGCCACCAGCGGCACCGGCAGCGCGGTCGCGTTGGTGTCGAGCGCCGGCAGGTGGAGCTTCGCCAGCTTGGCGTCGATGTCGGCGACCGGGCCGCCGCGCAGGATCAGCGTCGCGCGCCGCCAGGCGGCGATGAACGCCTTCGTCGAATGCGACTTGCCGCGCGAGCTGCCGTCGCGGTTGTAGGCGCTGTAGCCGTTGTTGGTCTGGTTCATCTCGGCCAGGAAGCGCACGTACGTGGGCTTGCCGTACTCGGCGATCTGGAGGTTGGTGCGGATCAGGTAGCGGTCGCCCTCGCCGTTGGCGATGCCGAGCGGCGTGATGACCTCCTTGGTGCCGTAGCCGTCCTGCGTGGAGATGTGGAGCATCAGGCGAGAGCCGCTCTGCTCCGCCGCCTTGTAGATGAAGCCGGTCGGGCCGCCCCACTTGTGGAAGAAGCCGAACACGGACGGGTGCTTGCCGGCCTGCTGCTTGAACGTGTTGATCGACTTCGAGCCCGTGACGCCCGTGTACACCTTGCCCTTGGGCGGGGTCAGCTTGGCGGCTGACGCGGCCGGGGCGATCGCGAGGGTGAGCAGTACGGTGAGGGCGGCGAGGCGGCGCATATCCACATCATCGGCGGGTCGCCGGGTACGTTGACCCCGGTGGATCGACCTCTCCATGAGTTGCTCGCGGAGGTGCGCCCGCGCGAGCGCGCACCGGCGGACCGCCCGTTCGTGTACGTGAACATGATCGAGACGCTCGACGGCCACGCCGCGATCGACGGCCGCTCGTCCGCCCTCGGCGACGCCGCCGACCTCGAGAACTTGCTCGAGCTGCGGGCGCTGGCCGACGCGGTCCTGATCGGCATCGGCACCCTCCGCGCCGAGGGCTACGCGCAGCTTGTGCGCAGCCCCGAGCGGCGGGCGCGCCGCGCCGCCGCAGGCCTGCCCGGGGACCCACCGGCGGTGCTCATCTCCCGCCGCTTCGATATCCCGTGGGAGGCGGGGTTGTTCGCCGCGCCGGAGCAGCCGGTGCTCATCTACACGGGCGCCGACGGCTCGGCGGCGGACGTCGCCGCGCCGGTCGAAGTGATCCGCCTCGGCGATCCGAGCCCGGCCGCGGTGCTCGCCGACCTCCGCGCCCGCGACGTGCGCGCGCTGCTGTGCGAGGGCGGCCCGACGCTGTTCGGCGCCCTGCTCGCCGGCGGGCTGTGCGACGAGCTGTTCCTCACGCTGTTCCCGCTCCTGAGCGGCGATGTCGCCGAGCCGGGCATCACGGCCGGCGACCGTTTCCCGGCGCCGATCGAGGCCGAGCTGCTGTGGGTGCGACAGGCCGGGTCGGAGCTGCTGCTGCGATACGCCGTATAGGGTCCGCGCCCATGCGAATCGACGGAGCGGGCGCGTTGGTGGCGGGCGGGGCCTCCGGACTGGGAGCGGCGACCGCGCGGCGGCTGCACGCCGCCGGAGCGCGGCTGACGATCGCCGATCTGAACGCTGAAAAGGGCGCGGCGCTGGCCGAGGAACTCGACGCGCAGTTCGTGCAGACCGACGTCACGAACGCCGGGCAGGTGGCTGCCGCGGTCGAGACCGCGGGCGAGCTGCGGATCTCCGTCTGCTGCGCCGGGATCGGCTGGGCGGAGCGGACGGCCGGCAAGCGCGGGCCACACAGCTTCGACCCGTTCCAGACCGTGATCAACGTGAACCTGATCGGGACGTTCAACGTGCTCCGGCTCGCCGCCGCGGCGATGCTCGGCAACGAGCCCGACGCCGAGGGCGAGCGCGGCGTCTGCATCAACACGGCCTCGATCGCCGCGTATGACGGGCAGATCGGCCAGATCGCCTACTCGGCCTCCAAGGGCGGCATCGTCGGGATGACGCTCCCGGCGGCGCGCGACCTCGCGTCGATGGGCATCCGCGTCGTCACGATCGCGCCCGGCCTGTTCGACACCCCGCTGCTCGCTGGGCTGCCTGAGGAGGCACGGATCGCGCTGGGCGAGCAGGTCCCGCACCCGCACCGGCTCGGACGGCCGGAGGAGTACGGCGACCTCGCGGCTCACATCGTCGCGAACCCGATGCTCAACGGCGAGGTGATCCGCCTCGACGGCGCCCTACGAATGCCGCCGCGCTAGACACCGCGAACACCGCGGCGAGGATCAGCGCGAGCTGGCCGCCGCCGAACGCGTAGCCGAGGACCACCGCGATGCCCGCCATCGCGGCGTAGGTCACGCCGGTCAGCAGCTCGGCCTTGCGGCGCCACTCGCGCCAGTGGATCGGGTCGAGCGGGCGCTTTTCGGCGCGCCGGATCGCCGGCGTCATCGTCGCCGCGCTGAGTAGGCCGAGCACCGCGCCGGCGCAGCACAGCCACCACACGGGCGACCCGTCCGCCAGCAGCAGGATCGTGACGAGCACGGCAAACGGGACGAACGCGAGCTCGACCCGGCGGACCCATCGCAGCGTCGCCGCCGGGTCGTCACCTGCTGGCGTGAGCCATTCCATCGTCAGGTAGTGGTACCCGGAATTTGGATTTCGCCTGCCAGGCACCCGCTTGCATCTCGTCACCGATCGGCGGCGCGAACCAGCGCGGGTGCCTTCGGCGAAGTGACGTGGCCGATCATCTCCCGGGCGGGCCCGCCGGGGCGGAACATCGGCAGGCAATCGCTGTCCGGATCGACCGCGATGCGCACGAGCGCGGGACCGTCGTGCGCCAGCGCGGACTCGATGTCGTCGCACGACTTCACTCCGAACGCCGACGCGAGCGCGGGCCAGTCGGGGGTCGCGCCGAGGTCGACCGCGCTGCGCCGGCCGCCCCAGAACATGTCCTGTTGCTGGCGGACCATGCCGAGCGAGCGGTTGTCGAGCGCGACGACCTTGACCGGCACGCGCTCGTGCGCGGCGGTCGCGAGCTCCTGCACGTGCATCAGCAGCGAGGCCTCGCCGGTCACGCACACGACGGTTTTGTCGGGCGCGGCGATCTGGGCGCCGATCGCGGCCGGCAGGCCGAAGCCCATCGTGCCGAGGCCGCCCGACGTGATCCAGCGCCGCGGATGCTCGAAGCGCAGGCGGTTGGCCGCCCACATCTGGTGCTGGCCGACGTCCGTGGTGACGATCGTGTCGGCGTCGATCGCGTCGTTGAGGGCGTCGAGGGCGGCCTCGGCGTCGTTGCGCGGCGTCGGGTCGGCGCGCCAGCCGTCGATCCGTTCCCACCACGCGGCGAGATCGTTCGGGCCCTGGAAGGCCGCGGCGATCGCCTGTAGCGCCCGCTTGGCGTCCCCGACGATCGGGACGTGCGCGGCGACGTTCTTGCCGATCTCCGCGGGGTCGACGTCGATGTGCACGATCTTGGCCCGCGGCGCGAACTCGTCGAGCGCCCCGGTCACGCGGTCGTCGAAGCGGGCGCCGACGGCGACGATCAGGTCCGCTTCGTCCATCGCCCAGTTCGCCGCGCAGGTGCCGTGCATGCCGAGCATCCCGAGCCATTGCGGGTCGCTCGCCGGGAACGTGCCGAGCGCCATCAGCGTCGTGGTCACCGGCATGCCGGTGAGGTGGGCGAGGGCGATGAGCTCCTGCGACGCGCCGGCGTGCACGACGCCACCGCCCGCGTACAGGACCGGCCGCCGCGCCGCGGCGATCGCCTGGGCGGCGATGTGCGTCTGGCGCCCGTTCGGCTTCGTCCGCGGCCGGTAGCCCGGGAGTTGCGGCGCGTGCGGCGGCACGTCGCGCGCGGGCGCGGCAGCAATGTCGGTCGGGACGTCGAGCAGGACCGGACCCGGGCGCCCCGTGGTCGCGAGGTGGATCGCGTCGGCGACCGCCTGGCCGATCTCGTCGGGGCGTTCGATCGCGAGCGAGTGCTTGACGATCGGCGCGGTGATCCCGATCGTGTCCGCCTCCTGGAATGCGTTGCTGCCGCGCAGCGCCGTGCGGACCTGGCCGGTGACGAACAGCGTCGGGACCGAGTCCATGTGGGCGTCGCAGATCGGCGTGACGAGATTGGTCGCGCCCGGGCCGCTGGTGGCGAACGCGACGCCGACGCGTCCCGTCGCCCGTGCGTATCCCTCGGCCGCGTGGCCGGCGGCGGCCTCGTGGCGCATCAGCACGTGCCGGATCTTCGAGTCCAGCAGCGCGTCGTAGAGCGGGAGGCTCGCGCCGCCCGGCATGCCGAAGACGGTGTCGACCCCGGCGCGCTCGAGCGCCGCGATCAGAGCATCCGCGCCGCGGAATTCGCCCACGGGGCGAATTCCGCCGGGGTTTTCGCCTGGGGAGCGAAACCCCCAGGGAGGGTGCGTGGTGCGTTGGTGCATGGACGGCCTTTCGGGCACGAGGACGGACAGGGAGGGATGCCGAGCTGCGGGGAGCTCAGCCGGCTACGCGTACGCCGACGAGCACGCACTCGGCGCGCATAAGTCGGTCGGCGTGGCGTGTGGCCATGTCCGACAGCATCCCACCGCTGTCAAAGCGGAATTCGCCCGCGGGACGAATTCCGCGGACGACATCAGCGCCGCCGCCTGCTCGTCGATCAGCCGGATGCGGGCCTGGACGAGCTCCGCCAGGAAGGCGTCGAAGTCGGCGAAGTGGCGGTGCAGGACGCCCTTGGCGACGCCCGCCTCGGTCGTGACGGCTCGGCTCGTCAGCGCGTTCGACCCGTCCCGGAGCAGCACGCGCTCAGCGGCGGCGAAGAGCTGCTCGCGCACGTCGCGGATGGCGATAAGCCCTGGGCCTTCCGTCGTCGACGTCGGTTGCGGCACGGGCATCGTCGCCCGGCAGTTCGCGGCGGCCGAGTGCAGCGTGCTCGGAGTCGAGATCGACGAGCGGATGGCCGCATTCGCGTCGCGGGACGGGCTCCAGGTCGAGGTCTCGCCGTTCGAGCGCTGGGACCCTGCCGGCCGCGTGGCGCGCGGTGGGCGCGTTCCACGCAGCGCAGCGGTGGCGGTTCGACTGGGAGCGGGTCTACACGCGCGACGAATGGCTCGGGCAGGTCCCGACGTCGGCGGTCACAGTCGCTTCCCGCGCGCCAAGCTCGATCAGTTGCTCGCGGCCTTCGGAGCCGCGATCGACGCCGTCGGTGGCCGCTTCGCGATCCGGTACGTCACCGTCGCGGTGACCGCGACGCGTACGGGCGCCGCCTGAACACCGCACCAAATGAGTAGCGTTGCCGCGCGTGCATCGGTACCGGGCGCTGCTGGCGTTGCCGGGCGCCCGCGCGCCCGTGTTCCTGTCGATCGCGGGATCGATGCCGATCGGCATGTTCGGCCTCGCGATCCTGCTGCTCGCACGGGACACGACGGGCTCGCTTGCGGACGCGGGACGGATCGTGGGCGCGTTCACTCTCGCCAACGCGTTCGGGTCGGTCGCCCAGGGACGGCTGATGGACCGGCACGGTCAGGGCCGCGTCCTGCGCACGGTGGCGTGCGGTCACCTGCCGGCGCTGATCGCCCTCGTCGTGGCCGCGCATGAGCACGCGGCGAGCTGGCTGCTGGCGATCGTCGCGGTGTTCGGTGGCGCGACCATTCCGCAGCTTCCGGCCGCGATGCGCTCGCTGTGGAGCATGCTCGCGGAGAGCGATGATCAGCGCGAGACGGCGTATGCGATGGTCGCGATCGCGTTCGAGATCGCCGTCGTCACCGCACCCGCCATCGTCGCGTTGATCGTGGCGGTCGCGTCACCCACCGTCGCGGTCATCATCGCCGCAGCGCTCGGGTCGAGCTCGGCGATCGCCTTCACCCTGACGCCCGCGTCGCGCCGCTGGCGCGGGACGCGCCACGAAGTCGGCTGGCTCGGGCCGCTGGCCGCGCCGGGCATGCGGACCGTGTGCGGCGTCCTGGTGACGTTCGGCACCGCGTTCGGCATCGTCCAGGTCGCAATTCCGGCGTTCACGCTCGACCGCGGCTCGGCGTCGGCGGGCGGCGTGCTCCTGGCTTCACTCTCGCTCGGCAGCCTGATCGGCGGCGTCGTCTACGGCTCGCGTCGGTGGCCGGGCAGGCTCCCGCCGCGGCTCGCCGCCGTGATGCTCGGCCTCGGCACGGGCTACGCCCTGCTGGCCCTGCCCGCCGACTACCTGCCGCTCGCCGTGCTGCTCGTGCTGGCCGGCACGCTGCTCGCTCCGGCGTCCGTGATCTGCTCAACGCTGCTCGACACCGTCGCGCCGCCGGGAACGGTGACCGAGGCGTTCGCGGTGATGGTCACGGGCATCGTGGCCGGCGTGGCAGTCGGCAACGCGCTCGGCGGCTCGATCGTCGAGTCGGCCTCCTACGACGCGGCGGTGCTGGCGGCCGGGGGCATCGCGGCGTGCGGCGCCGCGGTGGTCGGTGTGCGGCGACGAACGCTGAGGGCGACCACCGCGACCGCGAGCGGCACCGCGAGGTAGACGCCGGAGAACGCGAACACGACGAGCACGGCGACGAAGGCGGTCGCAGAAGCGGCGCGCGCACGGCCGCTGAGCAGGCGCGTACCGGCGGCGGTGGCGGTGACGTAGACCGCGACAAACGAGGTGCTGGTAGCGCGGATCAGGCCGTCGACGCTGAAGGCGTCGGCGGCGAGCGCGGCCAGCAGCGCCCCGGCCACGATCGCGAACAGCAGCAGTGCGCGGCGCGGGTCGGCGAGCGGGCGCGGCGCGGCGCCGTCGGCGGCCAGCGCACCGGCGAGCTTGACCGCGGCGGCGACGTAGGCGTTCATCGCGCCCATCGTCAGCAGCACCGCGAGCGCGGCGGTGACGGTGCGGCCGGGAGCGCCGAGGCCGACGGCCATGAGGTCCGCGAGCGGGACCTTCGACGGGGACGCCGTGCCGAGCGCGCCGACAGTCGCGATCGCGAGGCCGAGGTAGAGCACGACGACGATGCCGAGCGCGGCGAAGATCGCGCGCGGAAGCTGGCGAGCGGGATCCCGCAGGTCGCCGGCCAGGTGCGAGACGGCCTCCCAGCCGATGAACGAGAGCATAAGCAGGCTCGCGGCGGTGCCGATCGCGGCCCAGCCGTGCGGCGCGAACGGCGTCCAGTTCGCGGCGTGGCTCGCCGGCAGCGCGGTGAGGACGGCAGTCAGCAGCAGCGCGGCGAGCAGGCCCGCCAGCGCAAGCTGGAGCTTGGCCGTCGTCTGGAGGCCGAACGCGTTGGTGACCGCGACGATGGCGATCATCGCGGCCGCTCCGATGACGGCGCCGGTCCGGCCCGCATCCAGCAGCTCGGCGACGTAGAAGCCGCCGATCAGGGCGACGGCGGGGGCGCCGAGCACCACGCCGATCAGGAACCACCAGCCGGTGACCGCGCCGGTCAGCCGGCCGAACGCGGCCTTCGCGTACGCGGCCGTCCCGCCCGCCTCGGGGAAGCGGACGCCGAGCGCGGCGAACGTGGCGGCGAGCGGCGCCGACAGCGCCAGCAGCCCGGCCCACGCGAGCACCGACGCCGGCCCCGCGGCCTCGGCGGCCAGCGCCGGGAGCAGCAGCACGCCGGGGCCGAGCACGGCGCCGACGTACAGGGCGGTGGCCGATCGCGTGGAGAGCATGCACGACAGTGTTCCGCGGATCCGAGGGCATGTGGTGCTCACATGAACCCCGCTCGCGGTGGTTCGCGCAATAGTTCACTCGTATTCGTCGTTCCAGGAGAGGATCGTGCCCTATGGATCTCGTCGACCGCCAGATGCTGCAGATCCTCCAGCGCGAGGGCCGGATCTCCAACGCCGCCCTGGCCGAGCAGCTCCACCTCTCCCCCTCCCCGTGCCTGCGCCGGCTGCGCGCGCTCGAGTCGTCCGGCCTGATCACGGGCTACCGCGCCGAGATCGACCGCGAGAAGCTCGGCCTCGGCCTGACCCTGTTCGTCGAGCTCAAGGTGGAGGGCCACTCCGAGCGCAACGCCGCCGCGATCACCGAGTCGCTCCGCGCAGTGCCCGAGGTGATCTCCGCCCACATCGTCTCCGGCTCCGCCGACTTCCTGCTCGAGGTCGTCGTCGCGGACCTCCGCGACTACGAGCGCCTGCTCTTCGACACGCTCCTCAACCTCCCGAACGTGAGCGACGTGCGATCGAACTTCGCTCTGCGGGCGATCAAGTCCCGTGGCCCGCTACCGCTCTGAGTCCCGCCGCGCGCTCTCCGAGCTCGGACTGCGCATTGAGGGAGGGCTCAGGAGGGGTGGACGACGTTTGTCACCCCGAAGGTGACAAACGTCAGCCACCGCGGCCCGAAAGCCGACCCAGCGCGGCCTGTAGAATCTCAGTCGAGGTCACTGAGATCGGGATGGACGGACCGGACCCGGCACGCTAGACTTACTTCTCTTGAGTAAGTTCCTACAGGAAGTGAAGCTTTAGATGACCTCGTTGATTCTCGTCCCGCTGGACGACTCCGTGGTCTTCCCCACCATGGACGTGACGCTTCCCGTCGACGTCGGTGACGAGGATCGCGTTCTGCTCATCCCGCGCCACGACAACGCCTTCGCCACGGTCGGCACGATCGCGGCGGTGACGGACAGCGTCCGCCTCCCCGGTGGGGCGCGCGCAGTCCAGCTTTCCGGCATTGCCCGCGGCGTCGCCGGCGCCGCCCACACCGACCAGTTGGGTCGCCTCCGCGTCGAGGTGACCGAGCACCCCGATGACGTTCCGGTCGACGGCCGCACCCGCGACCTCGAGCGCGAGTACCGCGCCGTCGTCGAGGAGATCCTCGAGCTGCGTGGCGTCGACGACCGCGTCGGCGCGTGGCTGCGCGCGATCCGCGAGCCCGGCCCGCTGGCCGACACGATCGGCTACGCCCCCGACATCGACTTCGAGCACAAGGTCGAGATCCTCGAGACGGTCGACGTCACCGAGCGGCTCGCCCTCGCCGTCCGCCTCCAGCGCGAGCGGCTGACCGAGCTGCAGCTGCGCCGCAAGATCCGCGACGACGTCCAGTCGGGCGCGGACAAGCAGCAGCGCGAGTACTTCCTGCGCAAGCAGATGGAGTCGATCCAGCGCGAACTGGGCGAGGACTCCGCCAGCGTCGTCGAGGAGTACCGCACCAAGATCGCCGATGCCGGCATGCCGGAGGCGGTCGAGGAGCAGGCGACGAAGGAGCTCGGCCGGCTCGAGCGCATGGGCGAGCAGTCGGGCGAGGCGTCGATGATCCGGTCCTACCTGGACTGGCTGATCGCCGTGCCGTGGACGGACCGCTCCGACGAGGTGCTCGACCCGATCCACGCGCGGGAGATCCTCGACGCCGACCACGCCGGCCTCGAAGACGTCAAGGACCGCATCGTCGAGTACCTGGCCGTCAAGAAGCTGCGCACCGAGCGTGGCATCACCGAGGACAAGAAGTCGGGCGCGATCCTCACCCTGATCGGCCCGCCCGGCACCGGCAAGACGAGCATCGGCGAGTCGATCGCCCGCGCAACCGGCCGCAAGTTCGTCCGCATGAGCCTCGGCGGCGTCCGTGACGAGGCGGAGATCCGCGGCCACCGGCGCACGTACATCGGCGCGCTCCCGGGCCGCCTGGTCCGCGCGCTGCGCGACGCCGGGACCATGAACCCGGTGATCATGCTCGACGAGGTCGACAAGGTCGGCGCCGACTGGCGTGGCGATCCGAGCTCGGCGCTGCTCGAGGTCCTGGACCCCGCGCAGAACCACTCGTTCCGCGACCACTACCTCGACGTCGAGCTCGACCTCTCCGAGGTCATGTTCATCGCCACCGCCAACGTGGCGGAGACCATCCCCGGCCCGCTCCTGGACCGCATGGAGGTCATCCGCTTCGACGGCTACACCGTCGCCGAGAAGACCGCGATCGCGCGGGACTACCTGTGGCCTCGCCAGCGCGAGCGCAACGGTCTGACCCCCGACGAGGTGTCGATCAGCGACGACATGCTGAAGACGGTCGTGAGCGAGTACACCCGCGAGGCGGGCGTCCGCAACCTCGAGCGCGAGCTCGGCACGATCCTGCGCAAGACCGCGACGCGGGTTGCGTCCGGGAAGGCCGAGGCGCCCGTGGAGGTCGACCTCGACCTCGTCCGCGACGCGCTCGGGCGTCAGAAGGTCTTCCAGGAGGCCGCGCTGCGCACTGCGGTGCCCGGCGTCGCGACCGGCCTGGCCGTGACCGGCACCGGCGGCGACGTGCTGTTCGTCGAGGCGACCTCGATGGAGGGCAAGGACGGCCTGGTGCTCACCGGGCAGCTCGGTGACGTGATGAAGGAGTCGGTGCGGATCGCGCTCAGCTACGTGCGCGGCCACGCGGACGAGCTGGGCATCGACCCGGCGGCGTTCCACGACCGCGAGTTCCACGTCCACATCCCCGCGGGCGCGATCCCCAAGGACGGGCCGAGCGCCGGCATCACGATGACCACCGCGCTGGCAAGCCTGTTGAGCGGGCGCCCGATCAAGCACACTGTCGGCATGACCGGTGAGATCACGCTGCAGGGCCGGGTCCTCCCGATCGGCGGGCTCAAGCAGAAGGTGCTCGCCGCCCACGCGGCCGGGCTGACCGACGTGATCCTCCCCGAGCGCAACCGCGGCGACCTCGACGACGTACCCGAGGACGTCCGCGAGCAGATGAAGTTCCACCCGGTGATGAGCATCGACGAGGTGCTCGGCCTGGCTCTCGAGCCGGCCCGCACCGAGGCGGTCGCTTAGTGACGCGTCGCATCGCCGCCCTGTTCCGCCCCTACCGGGGGCGGCTGGCGGCGGTGCTTGCGCTCATCGCTCTCTCGGCAGGGCTGGGGATCATCTCCCCGTTCCTGCTGAGGGACGTGCTCGACGTCGCGATCCCCGAGAACAACGACGGGCTCCTGGCGCTGCTGGTGGCGGGGATGATCGCCATCTCCGTCATCACCGGCGTGCTCGGCGTCGGGCAGACCTGGCTCTCCAACGTGGTGGGCCAGAAGGTCATGCACGACCTGCGCGCGCAGGTCTACCGCCACCTCCAGCGCCTCAGCCTGGCGTTCTTCACGCGCACCCGCACGGGTGAGATCCAGTCGCGCATCGCCAACGACATCGGCGGCGTCCAGAACGTCGTCACCAGCACCGCGACCTCGATCGTCTCCAACGTCACCACGGTGATCGCCACCGTGATCGCGATGATGGTCCTCGACTGGCGCCTGGCGCTCTTCTCCCTCGGCCTGACGCCGTTCTTCGTACTGCTGGCCCGTCGGGTCGGCAACCAGCGGCGCAGGATCGCCGCCACCCGCCAGGGCGCGATGGCCGACATCTCCAGCCTCGTGCAGGAGTCCCTTTCGGTCTCCGGCATCCTGCTCGGCAAGACGATGGGCCGCGGCGACGAGCTCGCCGACCGGTTCGAGGGCGAGTCGGCCCGCCTGGCCGACCTCGAGGTCCGTTCCCGGATGGCCGGCCGCTGGGTGATGGCCTCGATCCAGACGTCGTTCGCGGTCATGCCGGCGCTCGTCTACCTGTTCGCGGGCCTGGCGCCCGGGGCGGTGACGATCGGCACCCTGGTCGCGTTCACCACATTGCAGACGCGACTGTTCTGGCCGATCCAGTCGCTGCTCGGCGTCGGCGTCGACATCCAGACCTCGATGGCGCTGTTCGAGCGCGTGTTCGAGTACCTCGACCTCGAGGTCGATCTGCGCGAAGGGCGCCGCGACCTGCCCAGCGTCACCGGCGAGGTCCAGTTCGACGATGTGTGGTTCCGCTATGACGACTCGGCGGAGTCGCCCATGTCAGCGGAGCCGTCCATGACTCCGTGGACATTGCAGGGCGTCGACCTCGACGTCCCCGCGGGCACGAAGCTCGCGCTGGTCGGCGAGACCGGCTCGGGCAAGACGACGGTCGGCTACCTCGCCGCTCGCCTGTACGACCCCGAGCGCGGCGCGATCCGGCTCGACGGCGAGGACCTGCGCGACCTGCGCTTCGGGTCGCTCGCCGACGCCGTCGGCGTCGTCTCGCAGGAGACCTACCTCTTCCACGCGACGGTCCGCGAGAACCTGCGCTTCGCGCGGTCGGACGCGACCGACGCAGAGATCGAAGAGGCGGCCGCCGCCGCCCAGATCCACGACACGATCGCCGCGCTGCCCGACGGCTACGACACCGTCGTCGGCGAGCGCGGCTTCCGCTTCTCCGGCGGCGAGCGCCAGCGGATCGCGATCGCGCGCACGATCCTGCGCAACCCACCAGTGCTCGTGCTCGACGAGGCGACAAGCGCGCTCGACGTCCAGACCGAGCGCGCGGTCGGCGAGGCACTCGAGCGTCTGGCCGAAGGGCGTACGACGATCGTCATCGCGCACAGGCTCTCAACGGTGCGCGATGCCGACCAGATCGCGGTGCTCGACGGCGGCATCGTGGTCGAGCGCGGCACGCACGACGAGCTGCTCGCGGCGGGAGGGCGGTACGCTGCGCTCGTGGCGCGCGACGGTAGCGTCGCGATGCCGCTCTAGAACGTCCGTTGAGTGGGGTTCTGTCAGTCAGCTGACTTTCTACCTTGGTAGGCGTGAAGCGGCCCTCGTTCGCGAGCGTCATCGCGCTGCTCGCGCTGTTCATAGCTCTCGGCGGGCCTGCGCAGGCGGCCAAGTTCGTCGACGGCAAGCTGCGCAAGAACAGCGTCTCCAGCAAGCAGGTCAAGGACCGCTCGCTGAAGACGCGCGACCTCAGCAACAGCGCGGTGCGCGAGCTCCAGACGCCGCGCGCCGGCTCGGTGACCGCGTCCAAGCTCGCCGCCAACGCGGTGACCGCCACCGCGATCGCCGACCACACGATCGGCCCCGCCGACATCGCGTTCAACTCGATCACCGGCTCCCAGATCGCGGACGGCTCGCTGAACGCGCGTGACGTCGGCCGCTTCTACGGCCGCTTCCAGCTCAGCGACAATATCCCGGCGCTCGCCCACGGTCAGTGCTGGTCGGGTGTCCCCACCGGCCTCGCGGCGGAGCGCGCGGGCGCCGACATCTCGCAGGACGTGGTGCTCGTCACGCCCGACGCGAGCTGGCCGCAGGACCAGCTGACTCTGACCGTGAAGGTCGAGAACACGCAGCCGACACGCGGGCGCTTCGTGCTCGCCGCGTGCAACGCCGGCAACTCGGGCCCGACGACGGGCTTCAAGCCGAGCTTTAGCTACGTGATCATCGGGCTGCCCTAGACGATCGCGGCAAACGTCCCGCCGTCGACCGACCACGCCGCGCCGGTGACGTCCGAGGCCCGCTCGGAGCACAGGAAGACGACGACGGACGCGACCTCGGCCGGCTCGCCGAGGCGACCCAGCGGCACGCGGCTCGCCTGGTCGTCGATCGCGTCCTGACGCGACCCGAGGCCCTTGACCGCGGCGACCTGGTCGCCGAGGCCGCCGTCGGCGACCCACAGCGGCGATGCCGTCGCGCCCGGGGTGACCGCGTTGACGAGGATCCCGTGGGCGGCGTACGTGTCGGCGAACACGCGGCTGACCGAGAGCTGCGCGGCCTTGGTCACCGAGTACGCCGCGTTGGTCAGCGACGGCCGCTTGCCCGCGGACGACGCGACGTTGACGATCCGGCCCCAACCGCGCTCGGCCATCCGCGGGGCGAAGTAGCGCATCAGCCGCATCGACGCCATCACGTGCAGCTCCCAGAGCCCGTTCCAGTCGTCGTCGGTGAGGTCGTCGAGCTTCTTGGCGAAGCTCGTGCCGGCGTTGTTGACGAGGATGTCGACGGGACCGGGCGCGCGCTCGGCGATCTGCTCGGCGGCGTCGGCGGCGGTGACGTCGATCCCGTCGGCGCGCGAGACGCGCAGGACCTTCGCGCCCTCGGCCTCGAGCATGGCGGCGGTCTGCGCGCCGATCCCACGGCTCGCGCCGGTGACCACCGCGACCCGCCCCGAGATCCCCAGATCCATGTCGCCAGGGTATCTGTGGGACGAACATCGGCGGGTGGGGAAGCGGGGGTGCCAGCGGTGCGGTCGACCCCGTGGCGGATAAGCCACCGATACGGTGGGTTTTCCGCCACGTTGGCGAAAAAGCCGCGATATGCGCGGTCAATCCGCCACGAGTCGCGCGGCGGTCCGACGCACCGCCGCCCTACCCAGCCGCAGTTCACACGTACCGCGCCGCCGCCCGCTCGGCCGACGCGCCGTAGCCGCCACCGAACAGCGCCGCGTGCACGAGCAGCGGGAACAGCTGGTAGAGCGCGACGCGGTCGCGCCAACCGTCGGCGAGCGGCGCGACTTCCTCGTACGCGGCGAAGAGGCGTGTCCCCGGGGAGCCGAACAGCTCCAGCATCGCGAGGTCGATCTCGCGGTGGCCGCCGTAGGCGATCGGGTCGATCAGGTACGGCCCGCCGCTCCACAGGACGTTGCCGCTCCACAGGTCGCCGTGCAGGCGGGCGGGTGGCTCCGCCGGTCCGGCGAGGTCGGCGATGCGATCGCACACCGCCTCGACGGCGCGCCGGCCGCTCGCGGACAGGTGCGGGAGCAGCGGGCGCAGTCGGCGCTCGGCGTAGAACTCGGGCCAGTTGTCGAGCGGCTCGTTGGGCAGCTCGAGCGAGCCGATCCGCAGCGGTCCGGCGCCGCCGAAGCGATCCGCGCCGGCCGCGTGCACGCGCGCGAGCCCCTCGCCGAGGACGGCCTCATCGCCTGCGCAGCCCGAGTCGAGCCACTCCAGTGCCAGGAGCCGATCGGAGGCGCCGAGCACGGCCGGGACGCCGATTGCACCCGGCTCGGCGAGCCAGCGCAGCGCCGCCGCCTCGGCCGCGTACTCGCCCGGCGGCGCCCCCGCGCGGGTCTTGACGAACACCGAGCGCCCGTCGGCGAGCTCGGCGCGATAGGCGTCGTTGATGTCACCGCCGCCGACGCGCCGGAGCGACGAGACGCCGCTGCCGGTCGCATCGGCGACGGCAGCTTCGAGGCTCACACCCGCTCGCGCAGCTCGTCCAGCAGCTCCCGGCAGGCGGACTCGACCATGTCGAGCACGTTCTCGAAGCCGCGGTCGCCGCCGTAGTACGGGTCGGGCACGTCGGCGTCGGGCACGAGCATCCTGACCTTCTCGCGCGCTTCCTCGTCGGGCGCCATTTCGAGCAGGTCGCGCAGGTTGCCGCGATCCATCGCGACGAGCAGGTCGAAGCGCCGGAAGTCCGCCTGCTTGACCTGCCGCGCGGCGCCCTCGAGCGTGACGCCGCGACGCTGGGCGGCGATCGTTGCCCGCTCGTCGGGCGGCTCGCCGGCATGCCAGCCGCCCGTCCCCGCACTGTCGACCTCGATGTCGAGGCCCTCGTCCGCGATCAATCGGCGCATCACGCCCTCGGCCGTCGGCGAGCGGCAGATGTTGCCCATGCAGACGAAGAGGAGCCTCACATCCTCTCCACGATCATCGCCTGGCCCATCCCGCCGGCGACGCACATCGTCTCCAGCCCGTACGTGCCATCGCGCGCCTCGAGGCCGTTGAGCAGCGTGGTCATGATGCGCGCGCCGGTCATCCCGAACGGGTGGCCGAGCGCGATCGCGCCGCCGTACGGGTTGAGGTTCTCGGGGTCGATCCCGAGCTCCTCGCGACACGGCACGACCTGGGCGGCGAACGCCTCGTTGAGCTCGACGATGTCGATGTCCTCGATCTTCATCCCGGCCTGCTCGAGCACGGCCTTGACCGCGGGGATCGGGCCGAGGCCCATGATCTCGGGCCGGATCGCGGCGACCGAGGAGGCGACGATCCGCGCCTTCGGCTTCAGGCCGAGCGCCTTCGCCTTCTCCTGCGACATCACCAGGACGGCGGCAGCGCCGTCGTTGAGCGGGCACGAGTTGCCGGCCGTGACGGTGCCGTTCTCGGGGTCGAACGCGGGCTTGAGCTCGGCGAGCTTCTCCAGCGTCGTGCCCGGGCGCGGGCCGTCGTCGCGCGTGACCTCGCCGACCGGGACGATCTCGGCGTCGAAGTGGCCGGAGTCGCGGGCCGCGACCGCGCGGTCCTGCGACGTCTTGGCCCACTCGTCCTGCGCCTCGCGGCTGACATTGCACCGCCGCGCGACGTTCTCGGCCGTAAGGCCCATCGGGATGTAGACGTTGTAGGGCGCGCCGTCGGAGCCGTCGAGCTGCGAGTGCGGCTCGAACGGGGCCTGGGCCGGGAAACGCGAGACAGCCTCGACGCCGGCGGCGATGTACTGGTCCCCCTCGCCGGCCTTGATCGCGTGGAAGGCCATCCGGATCGTCTGCAGCGATGACGCGCAGAAGCGGTTGACGGACGTGGCCGGGATGTGATGGTCGAGCCCGGCCAGCAGCGCGGCGTTGCGGCCGACGTTGTAGCCCGCCTCGCCCATCTGAAAGCCGCAGCCCATCATCACGTCGACGGTCTCGCCGAAGTCGACGCCCGGGTTGCGCTCGACCAGCGCCTTCAGCGGCACGGCGGCGAGGTCGTCCGTACGGACGTCCTTCAGCGATCCCTTGGCCGCGCGCCCGATCGGCGTGCGGATGGCATCGACGATGACGGCTTCAGGCATTCGGTGATCTCCAGTTCGGATTGAGTCGTCAATCCTATGAAGGCCGTGCGCCCACCTGCGCCACCGCTCGCGCGGCAAGGCCGCAGCCTGCCGCGAGCGCCTCGCGCCGCTCGGCGCCGCTGAGGCGCGCGCTCAGGAAGCCGGCGGCGAACGCGTCACCGGCGCCGGTGGTGTCGACGACCTCGACGGGCTCGGCGGGCACGTGCACGTCGCCCCAGCGTGCGCCGCCGGCGCCGAGCTTGACGACCATCTCGCCGCCGTCGAGGTGCTCCGCCTCACGCTCGTTCGGGAGCAGCAGGTCGACCGGTGGGATCGCGCCGGGGCGCAGCAGCGCCCACGACGAGGGATCGACGGAGACGGTCATCCCCGCCGCGCGGGCGCGCTCGATCGCCGCCAGTGCGCTCGCACGCGGGCCGTGGCGCAGCAGCGCGTAGCCGACGACGTGCAGGTGGTCGCCGAGCGGGATCTCGCCCAGCGGGGCGTCGTTGGCGCCCGGGTCGGGCAGCATCGTCCGCTCGCCGCCGGGCTCCACGAGCACGATGCAGGTACCGGTCGGCCGCTCGGGATCGGCGGTGGCGTGGACGTCGACGCCGCGCAGCTCGGCCACCGCCGCGCGGCCGCGGTCGTCGTCCCCGACCCGGCACACGAGCGCGACGTCGGTGCCGATGCTCGCCGCCCACGCCGCCGTGTTGGCGGCCGAGCCGCCGCCCTGGACGCTGATCTGCGCTGTCGTGTCGCTCGCGTGCGCGAGCGGATCGGCGATGCGCGCCACCACGTCGACCATCAGGTCGCCGAGGACGACGAGCGTCATGCCGTGGCGGAGGCGATCTGGGCGGCGAGCGTGGCGTTGCGCAGCACGAGGCGGACGTTCGCCTCGAGGCTCGCGCCGTCGGTCTCGCGGTGGAAGTGGCCGAGCAGGAACGGTGTGACGTCCTTGCCGCGGACTCCCTGCTCTGCCGCCGCGGCGAGGCCGCTCTCCAACACCCGGTCGTGCAGGTCCTGGTCGAGCGGCTCGTCGATCGGGTTGGCGACGACGATCGCCCCCAGCCCGAGCTCCGCGCGCGCGTGCGCGACATCGGCGACCTCGCTGGGGCTGTCGACACGCCACGGCACCGGGAAGCCGGAGTCGGTGATGTAGAAGCCGGGGAAGCTGTCGGTCTGGTAGCCGAGCAGCGTCACGTTCAACGTCTCCAGGCGCTCGAGCGTGGCCTCAACGTCGAGGATCGACTTCACGCCCGCGCAGACGACGGTGATCGGGGTCTGGCCGAGCGTGGTGAGGTCGGCCGACTCGTCCCAGCTCTCGCGCGCCTCGCGGTGGACGCCGCCGAGGCCGCCGGTGGCAAACACGCCGATACCCGCGCGGACCGCCAGCGTGGCCGTGGCGGCGACGGTGGTCGCGCCGGTGGCGCGGCGCGCCATCACCACTGCCAGGTCGCGCGCGCTGCACTTGGCGACGTCGTCCCCGCCGATCGCGTCGAGCGCCTCGCGGTCGAGCCCGATGCGCACCATCCCGTCGACGATCGCGATCGTCGCGGGCACCGCTCCCTCGTCCCGGACCGCCGCCTCGATCATGCGCGCGATCTCGACGTTCTCCGGCTGCGGGAGCCCGTGGGCGATCAGCGTGCTCTCGAGCGCCACCACCGGGCGGCCCTCCTCGATCGCGGTCGAGACCTCGCGGGTGTAACGCATTAAGGCGTCACCGTACAGTGCTTAACACGATGCTCTTCTCCTCCCGCAAGACCAAGTTGGTCGAGCCGGATCGCGCGCTGCGCGGCCGCGACGCGCCGATGCCGGTCCCCGCCCGCCACGAGGTGCTCGGCACGCCGATCGCGCCCCCGTTCCCGGAGGGACTCGAGCAGATCGTCGTCGGCATGGGCTGCTTCTGGGGCGCCGAGCGCGTGTTCTGGCAGGCCGACGGCGTGTACACGACCGCAGTCGGCTACGCCGGCGGCTACACGCCGAACCCGACCTACAACGAGGTCTGCTCGGCACGTACCGGCCACACCGAGGTCGTGCTGGCGGTCTTCGACCCCAACGTGACGTCCTACGACGCGACGCTGCGCCTGTTCTGGGAGCACCACGACCCGACGCAGGGGATGCGTCAGGGCAACGACGTCGGGACGCAGTACCGCTCGGCGATCTACTGGCAGACCGAGGCCGAGCGCGACGCCGCGATCGCCTCGCGCGAGAGGTACCAGCGGGAGCTCAACGAGGCCGGCTACGGCGGGATCTCGACCGAGATCGAGAAGGCCGGGCCCTTCTACTACGCCGAGGACTACCACCAGCAGTACCTCGCCAAGAACCCGAACGGCTATTGCGGGCTCGGCGGCACCGGCGTCAGCTGCCCGATCGGGCTGGCCGCGACGTAGGGGCCACCTCGGGGGTCGACAGGGGGTTGTCCGTATAGATGGCGGTCGGCCCCGGCCGTAGCGTCGCCGTATGGCTGCCGCACTCCTGACGTCACGCATCGCCCGCACCGGCCGCTTCGGCAGCCTGGTCGCCGGCCAGGGCCTGCGCTGGGCCGGTACGCAGGCGGCCAACAAGGTCCGCTCGCAGCAGCGTGCCGACGCCGCGACCGGTGAGCGCGCCGCCGCCCTCGCCCGCGAGCTCGTCGAGCAGCTCGGCCACATGCGCGGTGCTGCGATGAAGATCGGCCAGGTGCTGTCGACGATCGACTTCACCGCGATCCCGGCGAGCGAGCGCGAGGCGTTCAAGGACACGCTCGCCGCACTGCGCGACGACGTGCCGCCGCTGCCGTTCGCCAAGGTCGAGAAGCTCGTCCGCAGCGAGCTCGGCGGACCGGTGTCGCACTCCTTCGCCGACTTCGAGGAGGAGGCGTTCGCCGCTGCCTCGATCGGCCAGGTCCACCGGGCCGTCACGCACGACGGCCGCACGGTCGCCGTCAAGGTCCAGTACCCGGGCATGGCCGAGGCGGTCGAGTCCGACCTGCGCAACCTCGGGCTCCTGCTCCCGCTCGTCAAGCGCCTGGCGCCAGGGCTCGACACCGCCGCGCTCTCCGCCGAGCTGCGCGAGCGCGTCGGCGAGGAGCTCGACTACGAGATCGAGGCGCAGAATCACCGCTCGATGGCGCGCGCCTGGCGCGGGCATCCGCTGGCGCACGTCCCGGCCGTCGACACGATGCTCTCCAGCCGCCGACTGCTGGTGACCGAGCTGCTGGTCGGCCGCCGGTTCGAGGACGTCAAGCAGCTCGACGCACCCGAGCGCGACCGGTTCGCCGAGATCGTCTTCCGCTTCTTCTTCGGGACGCTGAGCCGGCTCGGCCGCGCGTCCGGCGACCCGCATCCGGGCAACTACCTGCTGCTCGACGACGGCCGCGTCGGCTTCCTCGACTTCGGGCTGATGCGAATCGTCGACCGCGAGTATCTCGCCGGCGAGCATGCGCTGGCGGCCGCGGTCGAGCACGACGACGCCGACGCCGTCCACGCCGGCATGGCCGCACTCGGGTATCTCCCGGACCCGGCCACCTTCGCGCCTGAGCGCCTGCTGGAGGCGCTGCGGCTCTCCGGCGAGTGGTACTTCGAGCCCGGCGCGCGCCGCCTCACGCCGGCGCACGTCAGCGATCACGTCGAGCGCGCGTCCTCGCCGCGGTCGGAGTACTGGGACGACGTGCGCCGCATGTCGCTCCCGCCCCAGGCGCTGCTGATCCGCCGGATGGAGGGCCTCGTGTTCTCCACGCTCGGCGAGCTGCGGGCTCGCGCCGACTGGGCCGCGCTCGGGCGCGAGTACCATGCGGGCGCCGTGCCCTCGACGCCGCTGGGTGAGCTGGACGCCTCGTTCTGGGGCGACGCGCGCCCGCTGCGGCGCGCCGCCTAGCGTCGTGATTCGGAAGTTCGGCGTCACCGGACGTCTGAAACAGGACACTGAGATGAACGCGCCCCCCGCTCCAGGTCCCTACCTCCAGACCGTCTCAGGACGGTTCGTGAACCCGTTCGACCCTGACCCGGAGCAGCTCGACGCGGGCGACATCGCACGCGCACTCGCGAACCTGTCGCGGTTCGGCGGCCACACGCGCGCCTTCTACTCGGTCGCCCAGCACTCGGTGATCGTGTCCCAGCTCGTCGAGCAGCGGGGCGGCGACGCCGAGGACGCGTTCGCCGCACTGATGCACGACGCGACCGAGGCGTACCTCGGCGACATGCCGCATCCGATCAAGCACCGCAGCCCGCTCGGTGCGGCGTTCAAGAAGGCGGAGGATCACCTCGAGGAGGTGCTCCGCGAGCGCTTCCGGATCAAGCCCGACGTGCCGGAGATCAAGCGCGTCGACCGCGCCCTGCTCGCGACCGAGCGGCGCGCGTTCAGCGGCGAGAACTGGCACTGGCCGGAGCTCGACAGCGTCGAGCCGCTCGACATCGAGCTCGAGGCCTGGCCGCCCGACGAGGCGGCACGCGTCTTCGCCGAGCGTTACGCCGAGCTCGACGCCCGGCGCTAGTGGCCGGCCGCGCCCTCGTCACGGGTGTGACCGGGTTCGTCGGCGGTCGGCTGGCGTCCGCGCTCACCGATGCCGGCTGGGAGGTCCGCGGGCTGGTGCGGGATCGCTCCCGCGCCCGTGGACTCGACTACGAGCTCCACGAGGGCGACGTCCTGCGACCGGAGACGCTGCGCGGCGCGGGCGAAGGGATCGACGTCGCCTACTACCTCGTCCACTCGATGGGTCGCGGCGGCAGCGGCGACTTCCTCGAGCGCGACCGCGCGGCCGCCACGGCGTTCGCGCAGATGGCTCGCGCCGAGGGAGTCGAGCGGATCGTGTACCTGGGCGGCCTCGGCGACCGGCCCGAGTCCGAGCACCTGCGCAGCCGCCACGAGACCGCGCTCGCACTCGCCGAGCACGGTCCGCCGCTCACGTACTTCCGCGCCGGGATGGTGGTCGGCGCGCGCAGCGAGTCCTACCGCACGCTGCGCTACCTCGTACAGCGGCTACCGCTGATGATCGCGCCGGCGTGGCTGAAGAACGACACGCAGCCGATTGCCATCGTCGATGTCCTGGCCTATCTCGTCCAGGCGCCTTCGATCGAGGCCCGCGAGGTCCAGATCGGCGGCCCGGACGTCCTCAGCTACGGCGAGATGCTCGACCGCATGGCGGCTGTGCTGGACCTCCGGGCGCGGCCGCGGATCCCGGTGCCGCTGATCACACCGTGGCTGTCGTCACTGTGGATCGGACTCGTCACGCCGGTCGATGCCGGCGTGGCCCGGCCGCTGGTCGAGGGCCTTGCCGTGCCGACGGTCGTCACCGACCCGTCGGGCGCCGCCCTGTTCGACGTCGAGCCGATCGGCTTCGACGAGGCGCTCCGCCGCGCGCTCGCCGAGGACGGCTAGGCGGAACGCCACGCGGTCGACGGGGACAAGATCATCCCGATCCCCGCGTTCCCCGGAGTTGCGCGCACGACCCTGCGACGGCGCCACCGGATGGGCGCCTGTCTCGGGGCGCTCGAGCTCGAGTGTGAGCATCAGGCGGCCACCGGTGTCAGCGCGGCCGTGTCGGCCGGCACGAAGATCAGCAGCGCGGCGTAGGCGAACAGACCGGCGCCGCTGAACAGCAGCGAGGCGACGAAGCCGATGCGGACGACGAGCGGATCGATCGAGAGGTAGTCGGCGAGGCCGCCGGCGACGCCGCCGAGGACTTTGTCGGAGGTGGAGCGAGTCAGTTTGCGGGGGGAGTCGGAGTTCATGCTCCCCAGAGTGCCGGGCCGGGGCGCCCGGCACCATTGGGAATGACCCTGACCGACCCCTAGGCGTGCCCTGAGGCGATCAGGGAGACGCCGGGGATCTCGAGCCCCTCGGCGGTGACGTACTCCGCCGTCGCCGCCTCGAGCCGGTCCCGCAGCGTCACGCGCGCGGCGTCCGGCATCGCGGCGAGCCGCTGGGCGAGCGGGCCGGCGATCGCCGACGTGCGCGTGAACCACTCGTCGAACGACCCCGCGCGCAGCGGCACGGCGATCTCGCTCACCGCGACCGCGTCGAGCCCACCCGAGCGCAGCACACCGGCGAGGCGGGCGGCGTCGTCGAGCGAGAACGGGCCGGGGACGCCGGGCGGCGGCATCGGCGCGCCGACCTGGGCGCTGACCGCGTCGAAGACCAGCGCGAGCCACGGGTTGCGCTCGCGCGGGCCCCAGACCGCCACGGCGAAGCGGCCACCGGGGCGCAGCACGCGTCGCAGCTCACGCGCGGCGGCGACCGGGTCGACGGCGAACATCAGGCCCTCGCGGCAGAGCACGACGTCGAACGACGCGTCCGGCTCGTCGATCGCCTCGAGGTCGAGCGGGCGCGCGCTGACGTTGGTGAGCCCCGCCGCCCGCGCGGCAGCGAGCTCGGTCATCTCCGGCGCAACGTCGGAGAGCACGACCTCCGCGCCGAGATCGGCCGCCGCGATGCCGACGGCGCCGGTGCCGCACGCCAGCTCGAGCACGCGCTCGCCCTCCCGCGGCCCCGTCAGATCGAGCAGCGCGGCGGTGACGTCCGCGCCACGCGCATCGATGTAGTCGGCGTGCTCGCCCCACTGGTCCGCCACCGAGGCGCACATGGCGTGGACGTTGGCGCGGATGCCGTCGTGAACAATGGCCGTCACGGAGAGCTCCTAATTCGTTACTCGTTGCATGAAATGAAGTTAGTCGTAGGATAATCAATTAATGGATCCCGTCAAGCCCAAGCGCCGGTACGACTCACCGCGCCGTCGCGAGCAGGCCGCCGCGACCCGGCAGGCGATCCTCGAAGCCGCCCAGAAGCTGTTCGAGCAGCAGGGCTACGCGGCGACGCCGATGGCCGCGATCGCCGCTGAAGCCGGCGTCGCCCTTAAGACCGTTTACGTCGTGTTCGAGACCAAGAGCGGCGTCTTGCGGGCGCTCTGGCACCTGCTGCTGCGCGGCGACCACGTCGATGTCCCGGTCGGCGAGCGCGCCTGGTACCGCGAGGTCCTCGACGAGCCCGATCCCGCCCGCCAGCTCCAGCTCAACGCACGCAACGCGCGCGGCGTCAAGGAGCGCGCCGGCCGCCTGCTCGACGTCATCCGCGGCGCCGCCCCCACCGAGCCCGACATCAACGAGTTGTGGGAGCGCGTGCAGCGCGACTTCTACGACAACCAGCACGTGATCGTGGATTCGCTCGCCGCGAAGCGGGCACTGCGCGGCGACCTCGACGTCGACCGCGCGACCGACATCCTGTGGACCCTCAACCACCCGGACCTGTGGCAGCTGCTCGTCCTTCAGCGCGGCTGGACGCCCGCCGAATACGAGCGCTGGTTCGCCGACACCGCATGCGCGCAACTCCTTCGCTCCGCGTAGGCAGCGGACCGCCGCTGGTCCTGCTGCACGGGTTCATCGACACGTGGCGGACTTGGGAGCTCGTCCTGCCCGCGCTCCGGCGGCAGCACGAGGTGCTCGCCCTCACGCTGGCCGGCCACTGGGGCGGGCCGGCGATCGACGGCGAAATCGGCGAGCACGTCCTCGCCGACGCGGTCGAGCGCGCCCTCGACGAGGCGGGCTTCGAGCGCCCGCACATCGCCGGGAACTCGCTCGGCGGCTACGTCGCACTTCAGCTCGCCGCACGCGATCGCGCCGAGACCGTCGTCGCGCTCGCGCCCGCCGGCGGCTGGGCCGACGACGCCTACAAGGCCACGCTCGACATGCAGGCCGAGCTGATCGCGCAGGCGAAGGAGCTCGCGCCGTACGCCGACGCGATCGTGGCCACGCCAAAAGGCCGCCGCCGCGCGACCCGGATGCTGGCCGAGCGCTACGAGCACATCCCGCCCGAACTGCTCGCTCACCAGCTGCGCGGCATCGCGAACGCGCCCGCGGCGGTGCGGCTGATCGAGCACGGCCTGCGCGCGGGCTTTGCGCCACTCGACGCGGAGAGGATCACCTGCCCGGTGCGGATCGTCTGGGGCAGCGAGGACAGGCTGCTGCCGTGGCCCTCAGCCGCCGCGCGGTACCGCTACGACTGGTTCCCCCACGCCGACTGGGTCGAGCTCGACGGCGTCGGGCACTGCCCCCAGCTCGACGTCCCGCTGGAGGCGGCGCAGCTGATCCTCGGCTTCATTTCGGTGGGAGCGACAGCGCGTAGTCCGCGCCTGCGGTGACCCAGCGCGCCAGCGCGTCCTGCTCGGCGATGGCGGCGCCGTCGACGACGACCATCCCCTTCGCTGGGCGCCCGGCCATCATCTCGAACTGCCGCGTGTCCGCCTCGGAGAGCGCCTGCTCGGCGTCCTCCGGCGTCAGCCGCACGCATAGGTCATCACCCAGCACGCCGCACGCCATGTTGCCCTGCAGCATCCAGGTGATGCCGCCGAACATCTTGCGCTCGGTCACCTCGCCGCGCGCCTCCACGAGCGGGCGGATCCGCTCGGCCAGTGCTTCGTCGTAGGCCATACGGCACATTGTGCCCGACATCGCTTTGCGCAAATACGTCGAGCGGAGGGCTAGCATCGCGACGTGAGCACGAAGATCGGCGTCCTGTTCGTGCACGGGATCGGCACGCAGGAGCGCGGCGGCACGCTCGCCGGCTTCGGTGGGCCGCTGATCGAGTCGACGGAGCGCTGGCTGGTGGGCGGCAGCGTCTCGCGGACTCCCCCGGTCGATCTGCCCGACAGCCCGGTCTACGAGAACGTCACGGTGACCGACGCCGACGGCCGCACGCTCGAGATCCTCGCCGCCGAGTCGTGCTGGGCGGACACCGTGACCATCCCGTCGCACGGCACGCTCCTCCGCTGGCTGTGCTCCACCGTGCCGTTCCTGGTCACGCGCGCGTTCGACACCGGCCTGCGCCGCACGAACCGCCAGATCGAGCGCAACCTTGACCGGCCGGAGAACCGCCGGGCACGGCCGAAGTCGTTCCGGGGAGCGTTGTGGGTGTTCGGCCTCGCGCCGGTGCGACTGGTCCAGAACGCGATCGCGCTCGTGGCGTCGCTCGGCGTGCTGACGCTGCTGCTGATGCTCGGGCTCGTCGGGCTTGGCCGGTTCCTCACCGCCTACATCGGTGACAGCTACGCCTACCTGACGGACGCGGACGCGATGATCGAGCGCGTCCGCCACGACCTCGACTGGCTCGAGTGGCACGCCAACGCACCGCTCGTGATCGTGGCGCACTCCCAAGGGGCGGAGATCGTGCGCCGGGTTCTGATCGGGCGCTCGAGCCCGATCGCGTCGCTGGTGACGCTCGGGTCCGGGATCGAGAAACTGGACGCGGTCAGGCGACTGCGCGACGACCCGCGCCGTGGCCGGCTGGCCATCGCGGTCCGCGCGGTCAGCGCTCTCGCGCTCGGCGGCGCGATCCAGGGGATCGCCAAGCCGTGGGCGTGGTGGCTCGTGGTGGTCCTGCTGGCGCTCTCGTTCGCGGCTTTATCAGAAGCCCGCGAGCTGATGCGAAGGATCGTTGGCAACGACTACGACCACGAGCAGCTCCGCATCGGGCCCGGCCAGGTCAGCCGCTGGACCGACGTCTACGCGACCAGTGACCCTGTGTCGGAAGGCGACCTGCCGGTCGGAGGTCTCGGGACCTCGGAGCAGATCGTCAACCGCCGCTTCCTGCTTCTCGACCACGTCTGGTACTGGGAGAACGTCGAGCGGTTCCGGGCGAACGTCGCGCTGGAGATCGCGCGCGTGGGCGGCTGGATCGACCTCGCGGAGCTGCCGCCGGACGTCGTTGCGGCGACGGCACGCCGTGTGGCGCGCGTGTGGGTGCTCGTCGCCGCGCGCTGGGTGGTCGTCCTGGCCGCCGTGCTCTTCGCCTCCGTGCTCACCAGCGTCGCGGCCGTCATCGCGCTGGTCGCTGTGGAGCTGGCGTGGGGCTTGTGGTCGAGCGACCGCACCAAGGCCGAGTATCCGCCGCCCGCGGTCGTCACGCTCGTAGCGAAGTAGACGCCCGTAGAGTGGGACCGTGGGCTCGAGGGTGCTGCTGGCGACGGAAGGGCTGACACTCGGCGAGTTCCTGTGCGCGTCCGGCGATCGGTTGTGGGATGAGGTGAACGACATCGGCAGCCGCGCGCACGTCGTGTTCCCCCGGACGCGCGTGCTGATCGCCCAGGACGGCGCGCACCCGGTGCTGGCGACGCCGAACCACATCGTCTTCTACAAGCCGCACCAGCGCTACCGCCGCGGCCTGCGCGACACGCGCGGCGACCGATCGCTGTGGCTGGAGGTGGCGGGAGAGCTGCCCGAGCACCCGCCCGCCGCGCCGTCGGCCGCCGGCACGTACCTGCTCGCCGTGGGCCTCGCGCGCTACGTGGCCGAGCCCGCGCACGACCGCCTGCTCGCCGAGGAGACCGCGTTCGAGCTGCTCGGCCGCGCGGTCGCGAACGGACCACCGCGGACGACCGCCCGGCGCGCCCGCACGCGCGCCGATCACGCCGCGCTCGCCGAGGCGGCCCAGGAGCTGCTGTCGGCGCGGATCGCGGAGCGCCTCTCGCTCGCGTCGCTCGCGGCGGCGCTGCACGTCTCGCCGTTCCACCTCGCACGCGTGTTCCGCGCACGCACGGGCTTCTCGCTGTCCGGGTACGTGCACGGCCTGCGCCTGCGCGCCGCGGTCGAACGGCTCGCGGCCGATCCGGGCACGGACCTCTCGCGGCTCGCCGTCGAGCTCGGCTACTACTCCCCCAGCCACTTCTGCGATCGCTTCCGGGCCCTGTTCGGCCGCCCGCCGTCGGAGCTGCGCGGCGCCGAACTGCGCACGATCGTGGAAGCGGCCCGCGCGCTGCCCTCTTAGAACCCGACCTGGTCAATCCAGGAGGACGGCGATGTTGTGGCGCGTGGCGCTCGCGACGCTCGGCCTGGCGCTGCTGGCGCCGGGCACAGCAGGAGCGAGCAACGGATTCGTAGAACGCGTGAACGTGCTGCACGAGTGGCACGGCGAGGCCGGCGGCTACCTCGGCTGGGCGGTGTCGGAGCTCGAGGACATCGACCACGACCACGCCACGGACCTGATCTTCGGCGAGCCGTCGACGCCCGACGGCGGCCGCACGTGGGTGTGCTCGGGCCGCACCGGGAAGCTGATCTACCGGCTGCCTGGCGGCCTCGGCGACGACCAGGGCTACGCGATCGCCGACGCCGGGGACACGAACCGCGACGGCGTCCACGACATCATCAGCGGCGCCCCGTCGCAGACCGGCTTGGGTCCCGGGCGGGCGTACCTGTACTCCGGCCGCAGCGGCAAGCTGCTGCACACGTTCACCGGCGACGCCGCTCGTGACGAGCTCGGCTCCGCGGTGGCCGGCGCCGGCGATCAGAACCACGACGGCTACGACGACGTGCTCGTCGGGGCCGAGGGAGCCAACGCCGCGTACGTGTTCTCCGGCCGCAACTACAAGCTGTTGCGCCGCTACGACGGCGCCCCCGGCGCCGGGCTCGGCGCGGGCGCCGACCTGGCCGGCCGGCACCGGCTGATCGTCGGCGCGCTGACCGAAGGCGGCACCGGCGCTGCGCACGTCTTCTCCGGCGCGCGCGAGCTGTTCTCGCTCGCCCCGCCGCTCGGCGCGTCGCGCTTCGGGCAGTTCTTCGTCGCCGGCGTCGGGCGCGTCGACGGTGACTTCGCGCCCGACTTCTACGTGGGCGACTACAACGCGCAGAACGGCAACGGGTTCGCGGGCGTGTACTCCGGCCGCGACGGCTCGCTCATCCACGGCTGGCCCGGTGCGCCGCTCGACGGCACCGGGCCGGGCCGCGAGGCCGGCGACGTCAACCGCGACGGGCGGATCGACCTCGCGGTCGGCTCCTACACCGCGAGCGACGGCGCGCCGAGCAGCGGGCGGGTCGACGTGCGCTCAGGCCGCACCGGCAACGTCCTGCGCACGATCACGTCGACGACCGAGGGCGAGAACCTCGGGTTCGACGTCGTCGGCGTCGGCGACGTCAACCGCGACGGCCGGATCGACCTGCTGATCTCCGCGGCCGAGGGTGACACGGTGTACCTCGTCGCGGGATGATCGTCATGTGAGCGACCTCGGAGACCCTGCTCGCCCTCATGCACGGGGCCTGCGGGCGCCTCGAGACCGTGCGCGCGACGGTGCGAATGTGGAACCACGTCGCGCGCACGCACGAGGCGATGACGCGCCACGGGACCGTCGTGATGTACGGCCCGCGGATCGAGGAGGCCGAGCGCGAGTGCACCATTCGCGTGTGGCTCGCGCCGCCGGATCGCGCTCGTGAGGAGACGGACGGCGCGCGGTTCAGCGTGCGCCGCGGGCGGCGGTGGTGGGGCTATGACCCGGTCAACGGCGCGCGGACGAACGAGGACCGTCCGGAGATGCGTAGCAGCGTGGGCGAAGAGCTGGCAGCCGGCGCAGCTGCGCGTCGAGCTCAACGGGACCCGGATCCTCATGCACTCGAACGACATCGCCGCCGACTCGCTCGCCGACCTCGCGTGCGACCTCGTGCCGGCGCCGTCCGAGCCGCCCGAGCTCGGCCGGTAGTGTGCGGCCGAGCCGTGGCGACGCCCATCCTCATCGACTGCGACCCGGGGCATGACGACGCGATGGCGTTGCTGCTCGCGCTCGCGAGCCCGGAGCTCGACCTGGTGGGCGTGTCGACGGTGCACGGCAACACCACCCTCGCCAACACGACCGTCAACGCGCTGAAGATCCTCGAGCTGGCGGGCCGGACGGAGGTGCCGGTCGCGCGCGGGGCGGATCGGCCCCTGACCCGCGAGCCGAAGGTCGCCTCGCACGTGCACGGCGAGAGCGGGCTCGACGGGCCGGATCTGCCGGCGCCGACCACGGAGATCGTCGCGCCGCACGGCGTGGACTTCCTCGCCGACACGCTGCGCGCCGCGCCGGCGCCGATCACGCTGATCCCGACCGGTCCGCTGACGAACATCGCGCTGCTGCTCGCCCAGCACCCGGACATCACCGGCAAGATCGAGCGGATCGTGCTGATGGGCGGCGCGATCGCCGAGGGCAACATCACCCCGGCCGCCGAGTTCAACATCTGGGTCGACCCCGAGGCCGCGGCGCGCGTGTTCGCCAGCGACGTCGCCACGACGATGGTCGGCCTGGACGTCACGCACCGGGCGCTGATGACGCCCGCGCATGCCGACCAGCTCAGGGCGAGCGGCCGCATCGGCACCGTCGTGGCCGAGCTGTTCGCGTTCTACAACCGCTTCCACTCGCGCGTCTACGACCTGCCGGGCTCGCCGGTCCACGACGCGCTGGCGGTCGCGCACGTGATCCGCGGCGACCTCCTCACCACCAAGCACTGCCACGTCGCCGTCGACTGCGCGAGCGAGTTGTGCCGCGGCCGCACGGTCGTCGACCTGTGGGGCGTCACCGGCAACGACGCCAACGCGGACGTCGCGATCGAGGTCCAGGGGACCGCGTTCATCGACCTGCTGGTCGAACGGATCGGGTCGCTGGGCTGAGCGCGAATCAGCCCTAGGGCTGATGGCAGGACGGGCGCCGGGCCTCGCGGTGCTCGCCGCCACCCGCTATCGAGCCGGCGCCGCCGTGCTCGCGCTGCTGTGCCTCGTCAGCGTCTTCTCCGGCACAGATCGGGCTCGTGGTCGCCACCCTGCTGCTCGGCGCCACCGCGCTGCGCAACGCGATCCGCCCCGCCCGCGCTGGCGGTCGTTAGGCATCCCCAGCCGCGTCCTCGTGCTCACCACGTTCGACCTCGACGAGTACGTCTACGAGGCGCTGCGCGCGGGCGCCTCCGGCTTCATGCTCAGGGACGCGGGGCGGGCGCGGCTGGTCGAGACAGGCGCCGCGCGGCCCGCTCGCGGACCTGTCAGAGCGCGAGGCCGAGGTGCTGCGGCTCGTCGGGCGCGGGGCTGAGCGGCGCCGAGATCGCCGAGGAGCTCGTGATCTCGCAGGGGACGGGTCAAGACGCACGTGCGCCACGTCCTCCAGAAGCTCGGGCTGCGCGATCGCGTGCAGGCGGTGGCGCTCGCCTACGAGGCGGGGCTGCTGTAGGCGGCGGCCTCGCGCTCGGCCGCCGAGAGCACCGCGTCGAGCAGGCCGGGGAAGCGTTCGTCGAGCTCGTCGCGGCGCAGTGACACGTAGCGATGCGTCCCCTCCGGCCGCGTCAGCGTGATCCCGGCCTCGCGCAGTACACGGAAGTGGTGCGAGCGGGTAGCCGGCGAGACGCCGAGCTCGAGCGTGCCGCACGCGAGCTCGCCCTGTGCGGCCAGCGCCCGCACGATCAACACGCGGACGGGATCGCTCAACGCCGCCATCACACTTGCGAGCTGCAACTCGTTGGATGAGGGATGGGTCAGAGTGCCCATAGTTCGATCATCATCGTAGCAAGCGTGCTACCCTGCTCCAGCCTGTGGTTCGAAGCTCATCGAAATATCTCCCCAGCCTCGTTCCGGCCATCGGCTGGGGCGCGATGTTCCCCATCGCGGACTCCGCGATCCAGCACGTCGACGCGTTCCATCTGACCGCGATCCGCTACGCGTTCGCCACGATCGGCTTCCTCGTGCTGCTGCGGTACTTCGAGGGCCGCCGCGCGATGCGGCTCGACGGCCGCGGGCTCGAGCTGTTCCTGTTCGGCTCGGCCGGCATCGCGGGCTTCAACCTGCTCGCGTTCGCCGGGCTCGCGCACACCACGCCGGAGCATGCCGCCCTGATCGTCGCCACGAGCCCGCTGATCACGCTGCTCGCCTCGGCCGCGCTGGCGCGCAAGGCGCCTTCGCGGGTCACGTTCCTGTTCGTGATCCTCGCGCTGCTCGGCGTGCTGATGGTGATCGGCCACGGCGACCCGGCGGCGATCTTCAGCGGCGGCATCAACAGCGGCGACGTGTTCGTCTTCCTCGGTACGTCGAGCTTCGTCGTCTACACGCTCGGCGCCCGTCGCTTCACCGACTACTCGTCGCTGCGCTACACGGCGCTGACAGCGAGCCTGGGCACGATCACCGTGCTCGTGGTCACCGAGATCTCGACGCTGGCCGGCTGGTACCCCGCGCCCTCACTGGCCGACGTGGCTTCGATCTGGTGGCAGCTGATCTACGTGATCGTGATCGGCGCGCTCGCGGCAGTGCTCTGCTGGAACGAGGGCGTGCGCCGCCTCGGCGCTCCGAACGCCGCGCTGTACATGAACCTCGTGCCGGTGGTGGCGTTCATCATCGAGATCTTCCGCGGCTACACGCCGGACGGTGGCGAGCTCGCCGGCGCCGCGCTCACGGTCCTCGCGCTGATCGGCGCGAACCTCGCGGCGCGCCGTCAGGACACGCGGCGGCCGGTCAAGGCCGCGTGGGCGCCGACGCGCTCGGCGAAGCCCGCGAAGTCGCGCGCGTAGAGCGCCTGCGGGCCGTCGCACAGCGCCTCCTCGGGGTCCTCGTGGACCTCGACGATGATGCCGTCGGCGCCGACGGCGGCCGCCGCGCGCGCCAGCGGCTCGACCAGCCGCCGGTCGCCCGACGCGTGGCTCGGGTCGACGATCACGGGCAGGTGCGTGTGCAGCTTGAGCCACGGCACCGCTGAGAGGTCGAGCGTGAAGCGCGTGGCGGTCTCGAACGTGCGGATCCCGCGCTCGCACAGCATGACCTTCTCCATCCCCTCCTTGAGGATGTAGTCGGCGGCCATCAGCAGCTCGTCGAGCGAGGACGAGAGCCCGCGCTTGAGCAGCACCGGCTTGCCGAGCTTGCCCGCGACCTCCAGCAGCGCGTAGTTCTGCATGTTGCGCGCGCCGATCTGGATGACGTCGGCGTGTTCGGCGATCGCGTCGGCGTGCTGGGTGTCGAGGAACTCGGTGACGACGGGCAGGCCGGTCTCGGCGCGCGCCTCGGCGAGGATCTCCAGCGCCGGGATGCCGAGGCCCTTGAACGCGAACGGCGAGGTCCGCGGCTTGAACGCGCCGCCGCGCAGCATCGAGGCGCCGGCGGCAGCCACCGTGCGCGCGACCTCCAGCGTCTGCTCGCGCGACTCGACCGTGCACGGCCCGGCGATCAGGCAGAACGCGGTCGGACCGCCGACGGTCCTCCCGTCGATGCTGAACACCGTCGGCTCATGATGGGCGAGCTCGGACGACGCGAGCTTGTACGGACGCGAGATCGGCACCACGCGGTCGACCCCCGCCATGCCCTCGAGCCCGAGCTCGCGGACGCCCTCCGGGTCACCGATCGCCCCGATCGCGGTGGTCAACTCGCCCGGCAGAACGAGCACGTGCACGCCGGTCGTCTCCAGCCGCTTGCGCACGGCGGCGATGTGCGCCTCCGTCGCCTCGGGTGTCATCACGATCATCACAGGCCGAGCTCCCGCACCCCGAGCTCGTCGGCCCCCAGATGGTGGGCCAACTCGTGCCGGACGGTGCGGGTGACCTGGGCGCGCAACTCGTCCGGGTCGTCACCGAAGTCGCGCAGCAGCGTGTCGCGGAAGATGATGATCCGGTCCGGGTAGTTGTCGCGCGCGGCGGTGTCGCCCTGGTAGAGCCCGTAGGCGCGGTGGCGACGGCCCTTGTCGGAGATCACGACCGCAACGTGGTCGAGGGCCTTGAGCAGCAGGTCGGGCAGGTCGTCGAGCGCCTCGCGGACGAGCTCCTCGAAGTCGCGGGGGTTGCGCGGGTCGAGCTCGAGGAACTCCATTTCGTCCGGCTCGGCGGCGAGGTTGTCGCGCGCGAGCGCCTCGCTGTGGCGCACGAGCAACTCGAACTCCTCCTCGTCGACGACCTCGGTGTAGTTCGCGAGCCGGCCGGTGATCGTCGCGATCACGCCCGCCGCGACGACGATGAACGCCAGCACGCACGCGGAGATCTGCATCAGCCGCACGCCGTACATCGGCGACAGCCCGCCGAACAGCGTCACGAGCAGGATCGCGCAGCAGAACGTGAACAGCGCGGACATCGCGATCCGGCGGAGTGGCGGAAGGTTGGCGAACATCTAGCGGAGGCTCCTGGCGATCACGAGACGCTGGATCTCGTTCGTGCCCTCGTAGATCTGGGTGATCTTGGCGTCGCGCATGTAGCGCTCGACTGGATACTCGTTCACGTAGCCGTATCCGCCAAGTACCTGCACGGCTTCGACCGTGACGGCCATGGCGGTGTCGGAGGCGAACAGCTTCGCCATCGCCGAGTACTTGCCGGCGTCCGGCTCGTTGCGATCGATCTTCGCGCACGCCCGGTAGAGCAGCTCGCGGGCGGCAGCGGTGCGCGTCTCCATGTCGGCGAGCTTGAACTGGATGCCCTGGAACTCCGCGATCGCCTGCCCGAACTGGCGCCGCTCGCGCGCGTACGCGGCGGCGTGATCGGTGGCGCCCTGGGCGATTCCGACCGCCTGCGCGGCAACGCCGAGCCGCGAGTGGTCGAGCGTGCCGAGCGCGACGCTCATCCCGCGGTGCTCCTCTCCGAGCAGGTGCCCGGCAGGCACGCGGACGTCGTCGAAGATCGGCTGGCCGGTCGGCGAGCCCTTGATGCCGAGCTTGTGCTCGAGCTTGCCGACGCTGAACCCGGGGCGGTCGGACTCGACCACGAACGCGCTGATACCGCGCGAGCGGCCCGCCTGCGGATCGGTCTTGGCGAACACGACGTAGAAGTCGGCCACGCCGAGGTTGGTGATCCAGTTCTTGGTGCCGGTGATCACCCACTCGTCGCCGTCGCGGACGGCGCGGGTGATCATGCCGCCCGGGTCCGAGCCGGCCTCGGGCTCGGACAGCGCGAACGCGGGCGACCACTCACCGCTGGCGCAGCGCGGCAGGAAGCGCTGCTTGAGCTCCTCGCTGCCGAACAGCTGGATCGGGAGCGTCCCCAGCTCCTGGATCATCAGGATCAGGGCGCTCGACGCGCACGCGCGCGCGACCTCCTCGATCGCGACGTTGAGCATCAGCGTCCCGGTGCCGGTGCCGCCGTACTCCTCGGGGAACGGCAGCCCGAGCAGATCCTGCTCGGCGAACAGCCGCCGGATGTCCCATGGGTACTCGGCCTTGGCGTCGATCTCCGCAGCGCGCGGCGCCACGCGCTCGGCGACGATCTGGCGGATCGTGTCGCGGAACTCGCGCTGATCGTCGGTGAGTGCGTACGTGTCGGCTGCTGCGGTCTCCATCCCCCTTAGTTTGGCGCAGCCGTCCCCTGGGGATGCGGGAAGCATGGGAATCGGCACTTCACTCTTCCTCATCGCCGTCGGCGCGATCCTCTACTTCGCCGTCGACGCAACCATCTCGGGGCTCGAGATCACGACCGTCGGGATCATCCTCATGGTGATCGGGGTGGTCGGCCTGCTGATCTCCCTGTTCATGATCGGCAGCGCCCGGCGGGACGCCCGCACGACCGTCGTCAGGGACCGCGACGTCTACTAGCGCGCCTGCGGCCCCTCACTGCCGCAGGTAGGCCACCATCACTGCTTAGGCCACGAGCGTTCTGCACGGCGCTGCGGCGCGATCGCGGTGAGCGTCACCTCGGCCCGGATGGATCTGGCCGGGGTCGAACGCAGCCGCCGAGGCGGGGCGCTAGAAGCCGCTGGGGTGCCTGACCACGTAGCCGCTGGTCGGGCGCATCTGCTCGCTCCAGCGCGGGCCCTTGCCGGCGTTGTTCCAGCCGGTGTCGAAGCGCAGGCCGGCGATCTTCAGGAAGCCGTGGCCGCTGTTGGCGTATACGGTGATCCACGAGCCGCGGCCCCTGCGGCCCCAGGACATGAAGTTGCCCGACGTGAGCTGGCGGTTGAGCAGCCCGGCGCCGTGCAGCGCGTACGACATCGCACCCGAGCAGTCGTAGCCGGAGTCGTTCCAGCGGCCGTGGCCGCCACCGTACTTGTACGGCTTGCCGACGATCTTGTTGGCCGCCGCGATCGCGCCCTTGACCTCCTCGGGCGCCGACGCGGGCGCCACGGCGAGGCCGTCAGCGCCGAGCGTCGCGTCCTCGCCCGCGGGCGGCGGCGAGGCGCTCGGCTGGGTGGTCGGCTCGAACACGCGCACGCCGCGGTGGACCTGGGACGTCATCTTGCGTGCCTCGCGGCGGGAGACGCGCCCGTTCACGCGCTCGTCCGACCGGCGCTCCCACGACTTCACGCGCCGCCCGGTGTGCGGGCCGTACTGGCCGTCGATCTCGGTGCGCAAGCCGACCTGCGTCAGGTACTTCTGCAGCGTCCGGACGTCCGATCCACGGCTGCCCTCCCGCAGCGTGCGGTCTCCGAACTTGGCCTCGGCGGCACTGGGCACCAGAAGACCCAGGCCTACAAGGCCCAGAGCGAACGTACGGCAGCGTGGCACGACGGATGTGTCCTTTCTTTCACGCGCCTACGGAGTTAGCTGTCGGGCTCGCGCGGAAAGAATCGCGCTACGTCGCACCCGGCGACGATTCGCCCCCCGGCCCCTGATCTGGGCCTGTGGTTCCCCCGTTCCCCGCCGGCCGGGACCGTGCAAGGGATTCGGCGTTATGTCCCCAACGAAGCGCGCCACTTTACAACACGGCCCGGCCGCCGCTGCAAGACGGCTACCCTGTCGCGTCCTATGGGTGGGGATCCCGTCGAGGTCGATGTGTCGCCGCGGTGGGTGCAGGAGCACCACGCCGGCGGCGACATCCAGCTGATCGACGTGCGCGAGGACTACGAGTGGGATGCGGGCCACCTCGCAGGCGCGCGTCATATCGAGCTGCAGGACGTCGCTGCGAGCGCCCCGACGATCGACCAGGGGACGCCCGTGGTGTTCTACTGCCGCGTCGGCAGCCGCTCGGGGATGGCCGCGGGAGCGTTCCGCCGCGCCGGCTACGACGCCTACTCAATGGACGGCGGCATCGAGGCCTGGGCCGCGGGCGGGTTGCCGCTCGAGCCTGAAGACGGCCGGGTCGCCGGCCACTGATACGCGTCGGGCTCCTCACCTTCGCGCTGCTGCTGGCGCTCGCCGCGCCGGCCGCCGCCGCGCCGCAACTCGTCCCCATCGGCACCTTCAGCGAGCCGATCTACGTCACATCGCCGCCTGGAGATCAGCGCCTCTTCGTGGTCGAGAAGGCTGGCAGGATAAAGCTCGTTGGCGGCGGCACGTTCCTGGACATCGCGTCCCTCGTCAAGAGCGACCAAGAGGAGCGGGGCCTGCTGTCGATGGCGTTCTCGCCCAACTACGCCGCGAACGGCCTGTTCTACGTCGACTACACGGACATCGACGGGGACATCAACGTGGTCGAGTACACGCGGTCGGCGAGCAACCCAAATGTGGCCGACCCGGGCTCCGCGCGCCCAGTGTTGTTCGCAGAGCACAGCGGGGCCCAGTACCACCACGGCGGCCAGCTGCAGTTCGGCCCTGACGGCGACCTCTACGTGAGCATCGGTGACGCGCTGGATGGGCACGTCCACGCCACGAGCTCCGATGGCCCTGTCTACCGCCTCCAGGACGGCGCGGTCTCGCCCTGCACGCTCAACAACGGCCAGCCCGTCGACACGACGCCGCCGACGCTCAACGTCGCGTTCAGCGGCGTCACGAAGGCGTTGCGCACGCACAAGCTGCGGGTCGCGATGCGCTGCAGCGAGGGCTGCAGCATCACCATCGGCACGCGGCTGAAGAAGGTGCGGACGCTCAGGGCCCGCCACCGCGACCTCGCCGCCAACCAGCGTGCAGTCGTCACGCTCAAGCTGAGCAAGGCGACGGTCAGGAAGCTGCGCAAGCGGCTCAAGCACCACTCGTCGGTGCGCGTCAGCCTCGCGGCGCGCGCCACCGATGCGGCGGGCAACAGCACGACCGTCCATCGCGGCGGCCGGATCCGGCGGCATCGCTGAACCGCACGGCGCTGCTCGCGCTGCTGCTGCTGGTGGTCCTCGCCGCGCCGGCCGGGGCAGCGCCCGAGCTGGTCAAGATCGGCAGGACGGTGTCGCGCACCCGCCGCGTGAAGGGCTAGTCCTCGGGCTCAGGTGCGTCGGCGAGCCGCTCGCCCTTGTACTCGTCGGGGTTGTCGACCTTCTCGCCCTCGATCGAGACCGATCCGTCAGAGTGATGCTCGAGCGATGACGGGCCGAGCTTGCGGGTCGGCCCTTCGTCGTAGCCGGACGTGCCGTCGGGCCCGCCGTACGTGAGGTACTTCGCGCGACCGTCAGGCCAGTCCTCGAGCTTCTCCGGAGGGTCGCCCTCCTCGAGCTCGTGCATCTCCTGCTTGGCCTGCTCGACCTCTTCTTCCTCGCGCTCCTGATCGGCCATGCAGAGCGCGTACCCGGGGCCGTTAAAGGGAAACGGCCGTGTGGTCTCTCACCACACGGCCATCTCCGAAGCGAATCCTTCCGCGCCTCCTCCGTGAGTGGGCTGTCAAGCCCTAAATCCGTACGCCCTCCAGACGCTCACCACCCTCTCACCCCGCCAGCTGCGGGGCCATAGGACATGCGTCCACAGGTCGGTTTCCTTACTCAGGAAACCGGAGCGTCAGCGAGGGGCTCGCGCATAGCGCGGGTCTCGGGCGCGCGCTTGTACGGATGCTCTTCGGCGACGTCTTCCTCGTGGTACACGGACTCCGCGTTGACCGCCCAGATGTCGTGCTTGGTGCCCTGCGTGATGTTCTCCACCGCGCGGATCGCCGTGAGCATCGAGTGGTCGGAGTTGTTGTACCGATGGAGGCCGTTGCGACCGACCTGGATGAGGTTGCCGACGGTCTCGAGCCAGCCGCGGATCGCATCCACGCGCTCGGCGTAGTCGGCGTCGTACATCGGATAGGCCTTGGGCACGCGCGTGACGTAGCCCTTCTCGACCTTCGCCGGGTCGCCGAGGCCGAGCTCCCCGAGCTCCCGCTTGGCCAACTCGACGAGCGTGTCGTCGTCCGCGTCCCACAGGTCGTCGCCGGCGAAGCAGAAGTACTCCATGCCCACCGAGGCCTTGGACTGGTCGGGGACCATCCACGGGCTCCAGGAGCGGAAGTTCTGGATCCGGCCGACGCGGACGTTCGGATCGTGGATGTAGATCCAGTTGTCCGGGAACAGGTCCTCGCCGTCGATGACGAGCGAGATCGTCAGGAAGTCGCGGTAGCGCAGTCCCCGGGCGGCCGCCTGGACCTCGCCCGGCGCGGCGGCGCCGGCCATACCGACGGTCGCGCGCAGCGGCAGCGACGAGATGACGTCACTCGGCTCGATCCGCTCGCCGCCGGCCTCGATCGCGACGATCCGGCCGTCGCGGACCTCGAGCTTGGTGACCGGGGTGTGCATCCGGACCTCGCCGCCCGCGGCGATGATCTCGTCGGCCATCGTCTCCCACATCTGGCCCGGGCCGAAGCGCGGGTAGTGGAACTCGTTGATCAGCGACTTGATCTTGTTGTCCTTGTTGCCGAAGAACGCGGCCTTGGCGGCGGACATGAACGACAGGCCCTTGATCCGCTGGGCGGCCCACTCTGCGCGCAGCTCGGTGGTCGGGACGCCCCAGACCTTCTCCGTGTAGGTCTTGAAGAAGTGCTGGTAGAGCCGCTTGCCGAAGCGGTTGGACACCCACTGCTCGAGGTTGTCCTCCTTGCCCTTGGGCTTCATGGCGGCCCACAGGTACGAGAGGCCGGAGCGGACGAGCTCGATCGGACCGAGCTTCTTGACCACGTCCATGCCGTTGAGCGGGTAGTCGAGGAACTTGCCGTTCCAGTAGATGCGCGACATGCGCGGGCGCTTGAGGAACTCCTCGCGCATCACCTCGTGCCAGAGGTCGTTGACCTCCGTGGACTTGGTGAAGAAGCGATGGCCGCCGAGATCGAAGCGATAGCCGTCACGGACCTCGGTCTTGGCGATTCCGCCCACCTGGTCCTCGGCCTCGAAGACGATGACGGGGCGGCCCTGCTTGGCAAGCAGGTAGCCGGCCGTCAGGCCGGCCGGGCCGCCGCCGATCACGGCGACGGGACGGTCGGTACCCCGACGCTCGAAGCGGCGCCGAGGTGTCTCGAAGTCAAGGGTCGACATGGCTCTCATCCTTGCCCTCGAGGTATTGAAATCAGCCCTGTCGTTAAGGGGTCCTAACAGGCCTTAACCCCGCTAACAGCCACTACGCTCTCGACGTGCAGACCGCTTCGACCCTCGACATCCTGCTGGTCGACGACGACCGGCCGCTGCGGGAGATGCTGACCCGCTCGTTCGAGCGCGAGGGGCATCGCGTGACCGCCGTGGCCGACGGCCAGGCGGCGCTGGATGCGGCGGCGGACCGGCCGTACGACGTGGTTCTACTCGATGTCGCGCTCGGCGCGGGGCCGACCGGGCACGACGTCGCGCGCATGCTGCGCGGCCGCCGCGACGTGGTCCCGATCATCATGCTGACCGCGCTCGACAGTGAGGCCGATGCGGTGCAGGGCCTCGAGGCGGGCGCCGACGACTACGTCACCAAGCCGTTCGGCCTTGCCGAGCTGCGCAGCCGGATCCGTGCCGTGTTGCGGCGGGCGCAGGGGCGCGTCGTCGAGGGGTCCCTCCAGGTCGGGCCGGTGACGTTGGACCAGGACGAGCGGCGCGTGGCGGTCGAGGGCCGCCCGATCAAGCTCACGTTCAGCGAGTACGAGCTGCTGACGCGGCTGATGAGCCGCCCGGGCCACGCGTTCAACCGCCAGGAGCTGCTGCGATCGATCTGGGGCGACAGCGCGTACCGCGACCCGCGGGCGATCGACGTCCACATCCGGCACCTGCGCGAGAAGCTCGAAGCCCGGCCCGAGGATCCGTCCCTGATCCTCACCGTGCCCGGTCGCGGCTACCGTTTCCGGGAGCCATGATCCGCCGACTCGTGCCACGAGGCCTCCGCGGCCGTCTGCTCGCGGCCTTCGTGATCACGAGCGCGCTCACGCTGCTGGTCGCCGCCGCCGTCCTCTACGGGCCGCTCCAGGAGAAGCTGCGCTCGCAGAGCGTCGAGAACCTGCGCGACGCCGTGGTGAACGCGCGCGGCTCGTTCGCGACCGCGCTGGGGCACCCGATCAAGCCGCCGGCGCGCGGAAACTCGACCGAAGTGACGCTGCCGGCGGTGGAGGAGCGGCGGAGCCGGATCGGCAACGCGGCGTTCGACCTGCGCCAGCGGATCGACTCGCGCGTGATGGTCGATGCCGACGACGCGGACGGCTCCGAGCTTCCCGACTTCTTCTACGACTCCGACTTCGCGCCCGCGCCGACCGATGCCACGCGAGCGGCGCTGCAGGCCGAGCGCGAGGACCGCACGATCACCCGCATCAACGGCGACCAGGTGACCGTCGCGGTCCGCCTGTTTTCACCCGGCGGCCCGCAGGGCGTGCTCGTCGCCCAGCGCCGGCTCACCGAGGTCACCGCCGCCGTACAGCAGGTCCGCAACGCGCTGCTGGTCGCCGCCGGGATCGGGCTGCTGGTCGCCGTGGCGCTCGGCGTGACGCTGTCGACGACCCTGCTGCGCCGGCTGGCGCGGCTGCGCGCGGTGGCGATCCGCATCAGCGCCGAAGGGCCGGACGCCCCCGCGCCGCGCGACGACGGCCGCGACGAGGTCGGCGATCTCGCCCGCGCGCTGGCGCGGATGCAGGAGGAGCTGCGGCGCCAGGAGGCCGCGCGCCGCTCGTTCGTCTCCACCGCCTCGCACGAGCTGCGCACGCCGCTGACGATGCTCCAGGGCACGATGGAGCTGCTCGAGGAGGACCTGCGCGACGGCCGGGTCGACATCGAGGACGCCCAGCTCCAGGTCACCAACGCGCGGCGCGAGCTGCGGCGGCTGTCCGCGCTCGCGGGCGAGCTGCTGGATCTGAGCCGCCTCGACGCCGCCGTGCAGCTGCGCTCGGAGCCGGTCGAGCTCGGCGAGCTCGCCCGCGCCGTCGCCGCCGAGTTCGAGCTGCGGGCGCGCGAGCTCGACGTCGAGATCGACGTCATCCCGCCCGCCGAGGGCTGCTGGGGTCGCGGCGACCCGGACGCGGTCGCGCGCGTCGTGCGCATCCTCCTCGACAACGCGCTGCGCTACGGCCCGCCGGGCCAGGCGGTCACCCTGAGCACGACGTGCGACCAGGGCCACGCCGGCATCGCGGTCTCCGACCACGGCCCAGGTGTCCCGACCGAGGAGCGCGAGCACATCTTCGAGCGCTTCCACCGCGGTCGCGACGCCGGGCCCGAGAGCGGGTTCGGCCTCGGGCTCGCGATCGGGCGCGAGCTCGCCACGCGGATGGGCGGCGAGCTGGTGCTGGCGGAGGACAAGCCGCCGGGGGCGCGGTTCACGCTCACGCTCGCTGCCGCCACGCCTGAGGGCGCTCCGCGGCACGAGCTTCTGGCGGGGTAGGGCGGCGGGAAGATCGGCCCGAGCGGCGCCGTGGCGAGTTTGCCGCGATATGCGCGGGTTATCCGCCACGAAGTCCATGCGGCGGCGGCAGCCCGCGCGGCCCGGCATCGTGGCAACCCCAGAGCGGTCAGTGATTACAAGCGGGCGGCCACTCGACGCGGTAGACGTGGCCGTGGGCCGTCATCTTGCCGGTCAGGCACCCGTACAACCGCTTGCCGTTCTGCGTGTGGCGCTTGAACATCGCGAGCTTGGCGGTGCCGTGGACGATCGCGCCCGCCGCGCAGTTCGGATTGCAGGTGTTGATCCGCGCGCGGCCGGTGCCGCGGGCGACCTTCCGGTTCCAGTGCCTCCAGTGGATCTTGCTCAGCGTCGTGTCGCTGAACTCGATCCGCTTGGGCTTGTAGACGACCTTGCCGAACGGGCTCTCGTAGTAGACCTTCGTGGCGGCGACCGCCGTCGCGGCCACCGCGAGGACGAGCGTCAGCGCAGCGGCGAGCAGAAAGACTCTCTTCATCGCACCAATCTAGTCACGGGTTTTCACGACAACAGTGGCCTGGACGGGATTGGGACGGCGTTCCGTCGGCAGCTCCGGCTCCTGCGCCGCGACCGAGAAGCGCGGATCGTTGCTCAGGTACTGGCTCCACTCGGCCGAGCGCAGCCGGACGAGCTCGGTCCACGGCGCCTGCCAGCGGCGCACGTCGAAGATGATCGGCTGGACCAGGGCGAGCCGCTGGCCGGGCTTCATCGCGTCGAGCACCGGCTTGAGGTCGCGCGGGGCGCTGGTCGCGCCGAGACGCTCGGTGCCGTCCCGCCAGTCGGTCACGCCGCTGTCCTTGACCGGCCCCGTGAGGGTCGCGAACTTCACGCCCTTCGGGAGGTAGTAGCGGAGCGCCGAGACCTGCTCGGGCTGCGTGGAGAGGACGACGTCGCCGGCGCGCAGGCTCGGGCCGATCGCCTCGGCGACGTCGCGCACGTTGCTCTTGTCGTCCGGGGCCGTCTGACCCGCTCCCAGCGCGGCCGCGACGATCAGGCCCGCGATACCGAGGCGGCCCGCGGACGCGAGCCCGGCGCCGGCCACCAGCAGCAACGGCGAGACGCCGACCGCGAGGTAGCGGTTCGCCCACGCCGGCGACAGCTGCGACGAGATCCAGGCGAGCACCATCGTCAGCAGCCCGATCCCGAGCAGGCACGCGGCCGCGCGGCCGGCCGGCGACAGCGAGCCGCCCCGGATCGCCCACAGCTTCCCGAGACCCGCGCCGGCCACGAGGATCAATGCCACCTGGGCGTACGAGCCGAGCATCTGCCCGGGTGACGCGAGCAGCGCGAGCACGGTCGGCGCCTCCGACCACGGCGCTCCCGTGTGGGCCGCCTGGTAGAGCGTCGTCGGCACCCACGGCAGGTACAGCACGAGCGCGCCGCCGAACCCGAACAGGCCGGTGGTCAGCAGGTCACGCCGCCGCTCGCCGCGCGCGCGCAAGAGCAGGAACAGCCACACCACCCCGCACGCGGTCGCGAAGAACAAGGCCCAGTTGTGCGTGTAGAGCATCGCCGCCAGCGTCACCGCCAGCGCGATCGCCCACGGCCGCCGCGCGCGCGCCGAGTCCTCGCCGGCGAACGCGCGCCCGAACGCCGCGCACGCGATCATCGCCAGCAGGGCGACCAGCGCGTACATCCGGCCCTCCTGCGCGAAGCGCGTGAGGAACGGGTTCGTCGCCGACAGGACGGCCGCCATCCAGCCCGCGCGCGCGCCGAACAGCATGTTCGCGGCCCAGAACGCGACCGGCACTGCGGCCAGCGCGCAGACGAGCGACATCGCGCGCACGGCCTCCTCTGACGTCCCGAACACGCTCATCCAGACGTGCAGCAGCAGGTAGTACAGCGGCGGCGAGCCGTCGAGCCGCAGTGCGTGCGGGATGTCGGAGAGCGGCCGGTCGGAGATCCCCACCGACAAGCCCTCGTCGATCCAGAAGCCGATGCTGAGCTCGTTCGTGCGCAGCGCCAGCGACAGCAGCGTGAGCGCCGCGAGACCGAGCGGGACCGCAAGGCGCGCCCGAGTGACCGATCGCAGATCCCACGCCGGGCGCGAGGCGTAGGTGGTCATGGGTTGAGATTACCCCCGGCCACAGGAGCTCCCCACGATCCAGTGGCGCGTCTTGGTGATCTCCGGATAGCGCGGATCGACCGACAGGTGCGTGGCGCCCATCGACAGCGCCGTCCCCGGCCCGAAGGCGAAGATCTCGACCTGGTCGGTGTGCAGGTGCAGCCGCCACGCGACCGACGGCACCTGGAATGGCCCGCTGAACACCGTCCCGCACGACTTGATCTGATCCTCGCCGCCCGCCTTGGCGATCACGGCCTTGAGGTTCGGGCCGTAGAAGTCGGACTCCATCACGGTCAGCGCGCGGTCTTCCTTGAGCTTGTCAACGTCGGCATTGACGAACGGGATCGCGGCCACCGCGAGCACCGCCGCGACGAGCGGGCCCCAGCGACGGGCGCCGCGCACCACCTCCACCCATCCCGCACCGGCGAGCACGCAGACGAGTGCCGCGGGGAGCGCGACGTAGCGCAGGTTGCCGGCGAAGCCGCCTTCGGTCATCGCCGCCACCGCGATCATCAGGATCGTCGCCATCGCGGCGAGCGCGAGCTGGACGCGATCGCGCCGCCGGAGCGCGATCGCGACAGCGATCCCCGCGCCGAGGTAGACCGGTGCCGACAGGACCGCCGCCGAGCGCCGGAACACCTCCACGAACGGCGAGGTCGCGAACGCCGCCGAGTCCGGGTTGGGGTCGCGCGCGCGCTCGGCTGCGCGGAGCCAGTCGCCCGACCCGAGGTACTCCGGCACGAACCACAGCACCAGGCACAGGACGCCGAGGCCGGCGACGAGCGCGATCTCCCGCCAGGGCGGCGCGCCGTGCCACGCCTGGTAGATCAGCCACAGCCCGTACAGGCCCCAGAACGGCCAAATCTCGGGCCGCAGCAGCGCGGCCGCGAAGCCGAGGATGAACGCCTGCGAGCGCCGGCCGTCGAGGTGGCGCTCGACCGCCCACAGCACCAGCGCGACGAGCAGGCCCTCGGAGTTGCCGCGCGCGAAGTTGCGGATGAACTCGTCCGCAAGCAGCAGCGAGATCGCGGCGATCGCGCCCGCCCACTGCCCGGCCAACCGCGCGCCGAGCCGGTACGCCATCGCGAACGCCAGCACGCCGCCCGCGCGCGCGACGACCAGCCACAGCGCCGGCGCCCAGTCATCGCCGAACAGCGCGAACGGGGTCGTGAACAGCACCGGCAGCGGCTTCCACGACGGTCCTTCGAGCGTGACGAGGTCGCCGTGCAGGACCTCCCGGCCCCAGATGATCCACGACCACGGGTCATATGTCGGTGCCGACACCGTCAGCAGCGACACGGCGCCGACCGCCAGGCACCCGAGGATCAGGAGCGTCGTCGGCCCCGGCCACAGTTCACTTGGCGCCCGCACGCCCGCCGGTGCGCTCGCCGGACGCGGCCGCTCGGAGACGGCCTGCGCGTTCACCGCAACGAGAGCCCCGCGCGGATCGAGCCCGGAAGCTCGGCGGTGAGGTCGACGTGCGTGCCCGGGGTGCCCCAGTCGGCAAGGGCGCGATCGAGCGCGGCCAGCGGCACGTCGCACGCCTCCGCGAGGTCGCGCGCACGGCGCTCGAGCAGCAGCGTGTCGCCGGACACGAGGACTCGTTTCGCGGCCTCGGTGGTCGCATCCTGCCCGCCGCCGAACTGGAGCTGATCGGCTTCGAGCTCGTACCGGCCGGCCGCGCCGAGCGCGGTGAGAAGGTCAAAGCGCGCCGCGCGGCCGAAGCCGGGCAGTGCGAGCCGCTCGAACACGCGGGAGAAGCGCCGGGCGGGAGTCCAGGTGTCCTCGCCCCGGAAGGCGGCGGCCTGCGAGCCGGCGCGCTCCGCCCAGGCGCGGTATGCGGCGACCGTGCGGCTGCGCTCACCCGGCAGATCCGGGACCTCGGCGGCCTCCCACGACGGCCGCGCGGCGAGGATCGCGGTCTGGAGGTCCCCGGGGCCGGCGAGCGCGAGCAGGAACGCCAGCCACGTCGCCTCCTCGATATCGGGCTCGGCGGCCACCTCGGGGTACGGCCCGGGCGGCACGAGCCGCTCAGTCGCGGCGGCCAGCGCAGCGGCGAGCCGCTCGGCGTCGGCGGTGGCGCGGATGCCGGGCACGAGCGGGTTGCGATAGCCGTCGTCGGCGGCGCGGGCGAGCTTGCGGGTGACGACGCCGCGCGAGGACGCGCGCGTGCTCGTCCCCCGCGACGACGACGACGAGCGGGCGCGCGCCGGCGCCTTGGGCAGCTCAGCCTGCAGCTCGCGACTGCAGATCGGGCAGTTCGCGGTCAGGCGGTTGTGGCGACAGAACATCGGCATGACGCGGCGAAGACGCTAGCGGCTCGGGCACCACGTACCCACCCCGCGCGGGCGTGAGCGTGATCGAGCGGCGGCGCATCCGCTCCCCCTGTGCCCGATCGGGGGCGAGCGCGAACCGCTGCGCGACCGCGCGGAGCACCTCGCGCATCTCGAGCGTCGCGAACGCTGCGCCGAGGCAACGGCGCGTTCCGCCGCCGAACGGGATGAAAGCGTATGGCTCCGGCGCACCGTTGAGGAACCGCTCGGGCCGGAACGCGGTCGGCTCGTCCCACAGGTCGGGGCGACGGTGCGTGAGGTAGATGCACGGGGTCACGTGCACACCGGGCGGGAGCGTCCAGCCGCCGACGTCGTAGTCGACCAGCGTCTTGCGCGCGACGATCGACAGCACCGGCCGCACGCGCAGGACCTCCTTGACCACGGCGTCGAGGTACTCGTCGCCGCTCGCGCGCACGCGCGCGAGCACCTCGGGGTGCCGGGAGAGCCGCTCGAGCGACCAGGCGAGCGCGCCCGCCGTCGTCTCGTGGCCGGCGGCCAGCAGTGTGACGAGCTGGTCGCGCATCTCCTCGCGCGACGGCGGCGACCCATCCTCGTGCCGCACGGAGCGCAGCACGGCGAGGACCGACCCGTCGTCGACGTGGGCGTCGATCCGCTCGTAGATCAGTACGTCGAGCCGCTCGACCGCGCGCATGAAGGCCTTCCACGGGCCGACCGGCTTCTGCACGAGCGACATCGCGACGAGCCGCGGCATCGACGTCGTCATGTCGAGCGTGCGGCGCATCGCGTCGCGCAGCTCCGCGTCGCCCGCGCCGAACACGACCCGCAGGATCACCTCGAGCGTGAGCGCCTGCATCCGCTCCAGCGAGCGCACGGCTTGCGTCCAGCCGTCCAGCTCCTGGTGCGCGAGCGCGGCGATCGTGTCGCGCCAGCGAGCGAGCGCCTCGCCGTGGAACGGCGGCAGCATCAGCTTCCGCTGGCGGAGGTGCTCGGCGCCGTGCAGGAGCAGGATCGAATGCGGGCCGGCGAACGGCTCCAGCACGCTCGAGCTCTCCCCGCCACGCAGCACGTCTTGCGGCGCCGCGAACACCCGCTTGATCTCGGCCGGGTCGGAGATGAACACCATCGGGGCGTCCGACCACGCGATCTTCAGCGTGAACGGTTCGCCGTAGCGCGCCTGGCAGCGACGCAGGAGCGCGGTCGGCCGCGCGACCCATTCGAACATCTGAATCGCGGCCGGCTCGGGCGGCCCGGGCGGCAACGGCATGGAACGCATCATCCCGTACCGCTGTACTAGGCACTGGTGGTGGGCCGACCACTGACAGAGCAAGAGCTGGTCGAGCGCGCACGCAAGGGCGACGGCACCGCGTACGCGACGCTCGTCCGCGACCACGAGGAGACCGCCTTCCGCATCGCGTACGTGATCTGCGGCAACGCCGCGGACGCCGAGGAAGCGGCCCAGGAGGCCTTCGTGAAGGCGTACCGGGCCCTGGGCCGGTTCCGCACCGGCGAGCCGCTGCGCCCTTGGCTGCTCGCGATCGTCGCGAACGAGGCCCGCAACCGCCGTCGCTCGGCCGGGCGGCGCACAGCGCTCGTCCTGCGCGCCGCCGGCGAGGAGCGTCCCTCCGGAGGGGCGGCCCCCTCCCCGGAGGCGGCGCTCCTCGCGGGAGAGCGTCGCGCGGTGCTGTTGGCCGGGCTCGGCCGGTTGAACGAACGCGACCGCACCGTGATCGCCTGCCGCTACCTGCTCGAGCTGTCAGAGGCCGAGACCGCGGCGACGCTCGGCGTGCGCCCCGGGACCGTCAAGTCGCGCCTGTCGCGGGCTCTCGACCGGCTGCGGGAGGAGGTGGGCGAGGATGCTTGAGCGCGAGCTCGCGTCGACGGCGATCGACTGGCCGGAGACGCCCGACATCGCGGCCGCGGTCACCGGCCGGCTCGACGCCCCGCCGCGCCGCCGCTGGTTCGCCCCACGACCCGCCTGGCAGGTCGCCGTTGCCGCCGTCGCGCTCGTGATCGCCGTGCTGATGGCGGTGCCGCCGACGCGCGCCGCCGTGCTCGACCTCCTCGGCCTGCGCAGCGTGCGGATCGAGCACCGCGAGCCCCGACCTTCGACGTTCGGCCACCGCCTCGCGACCGGCGATCCCGTGACGCTCGAGCAGGCACGCCGGCGCTTCCCCGTGCGGCTGCCCGCGGCGCTCGGACCACCCACGGCGGTGTACCTGGCCGAGAACCCGACGCGCGTCGACATGGTCTACCGCGGCGGTCCGCTCGTCACCGAGCTGCGCGCCAGCGTCACGCCTGTCATCCAGAAGACGATCGGGTCGTCGTCGAAGTTCGAGCAGCTCACGGTCGGAGGCGACCGCGCGTACTTCGTCTCGGGCGGCAAGCACGGGTTCGCCTACATCCCGGCTGGAAGCGCCGAGCCGCAGTTCGAGGACCAGCGGCTGGCCGGGAACACACTGCTGGTCGAGCGCAGCGACGGGGTGCTGCTGCGGATCGAGGGCAAGCTCGACCGCGACGAGGCGGTCAGGCTCGCCGAGTCAGTCCACTAAAGGCTTGCGGCCGGCGAAGCCGGACTCGATCGCATGCCAATGCGTGACCGCCGGCTCGTCGAGCAGCCAGCACAGGTAGACCTCGCGGCCGTCGATCACCGCCGGGAAGTCGACGAGGCCGCGATCGAGGTCGCGCACCACGATGTCAAGGCGCTCGAGCGCCTCGAACCCGAGCGCCACATCGATCGACGCCTTCGCCCGCTCGCTCCCCGGCCAGGCACCGCCGGTGGACTCGGCGAGGAGCGCGAACTCGCTGTCGAAGCCGTCCTGCGCGAGGACCTCGCGCGCGGCCCGCAGCCGGCGCACGGTGGCACCGACGATCGGTCGCAGCTGGTTCGCCTCGGCGGGTGTCCAGTGACGTGCATGCAGCACGTTGCAAGGTTTACCTCTTCGCGCCTGCGACGTCACTGTCGCAGCGGGTACGTTTGCACTACGGCCATGGATTTTGCGCCCGGGGATCTGGCGCTGGTGGAGCGGTTCGTCAACGAAAGCGAGCCGTCGCCGGCTCAACACACGCTGCGCGCGCTGTTGCTCGCCAACAACGGCGAAGCGCTCGACGGCAACCAGGCGCTCGAGGCGTCGGTCACGGTGATCCTGAACGGTGACGGCGCCGCGCGGCTGGTGGCCGACGACGTGGTCGGGGAGCTGCTCGCGATCGTGGCGCGTGCGCAGGCCGACGGCACCTGGCAGCGGATGAAGGCGTGCCCGGCGTGCGGGTGGGCGTTCTACGACCGCTCGCGCAACCGCTCGCGCACGTGGTGCACGATGGCGATCTGCGGCAACCGCGCGAAGGCCCGCAGCTACCGCGCCCGTCACCGGTAGCGGCCGCCCGCCTTCGCCCACTCGAGCAGGTGCGCGACGCCGCAGAAGCCGTCGTGCACGCTCACCTCGCCGCGTGAGCGCACAAGCAGCACGTGCCGGTCGTCGAGCTCCTGGTCGCACCACGAGCACGTGGTGAGGCGCGGGTCGTCGATCGGCTCGCCCGGCTCCCACATCGCGCCGCGGATCGCCCACGGGACGACGTGCTCGAGGCGGCAGAAGACCGCACGGCGCCGGGTGGGCGGCGACGGATACACGCGATAGGCGTCGCCGACCGTGTCACCGCACCACGTGCAGCGGTCGCTCACACGACGCCCTCGGGGAGCACGAAGCGCCGGTCGCCGGCGGCCAGCAGCAGCGGCTCCCCCTCGCGCGCGGCGATCGTGATCGGCATCGCCGGGTTGCGCGTGGCGAAATCGGCGGTCGCCACGCTGCGGCCTCCGAATGCCTGGGCGAGCCCGAGCACGGCACGGCCGAGGTTGGCGATCGCGCCCAGCGGCGCCTCGAGCTCGCCGCTGTCGGGGTCGATCGCGATCGCAGTCGCCGGCGGCGGGCGCAGCTGCGGGAGCGGGCGCGGAGCGCCGACGACGGTGTCCGGGACCTGCTGGGTGTCCTCGCCCTCGGTCAGCTCGAGCGTGCCGTCGGCGGCGCAGTCGAGCATCGTCGCCATGGTGCCGTCGCCGGGGTCGACGAGCAGGACGACGCGCTGCGCCCCCGAGCGCGCCGCGAACTCGCGCACGGTGGCGATCGCCTCGGCGTGGCGGTCCAGTGACACGGCTGAGATGGTGCCAGCTTGGGTAGGCACTCCAGGTGTCCGGCCCGTTCACCGAGTCCAGTCCCGACCTCAACGGCTCCACGCCGGCCGAGTTGGCGTCCGCCGCGAGCACGGCCGTCGAGAGCGTCGGGTTCGGCGACGGGCCGTTCCGCCTGGACCCGATCCCGCGCGTGATCGGAGCCGACGACTGGACGGGCCTCGCAGCCGGGCTGACCCAGCGCGTGCGCGCGCTCGACGCCTGGTGCGCCGACGTGTACGGCGAGCGGCGGATCGTGCGCGACGGCGTCGTGCCCGCACGCGTGATCGACACGACCGAGGCGCTCGAGCCCGGCCTCACCGGCGTGTCGCTGCCGCGCTGGATCGGGATCGCGGGCCTCGATGTCGTGCGCGCACCGGACGGACGGTTCCTCGTGCTCGAGGACAACGTGCGCACACCGAGTGGGATGGCCTATGCGATTGCGGCCCGCACGGTGACCGAGTCGCTGCTCGGGACGGCCGGCGTCGTGCCGCTCGGCGAGCTGCGCGCGATGCTCGAGTCGGTGCTCGGCGAGGGCCGTGCGGTCGTGCTCACCGACGGGGTCGACAACTCCGCGTACTGGGAGCACCGCCGGCTGGCCGACCTCCTCGACATCCCGCTGCTGGAGCCCGCGCAGCTCGACCTCGAGGCCGTCGACGTCATCTACCGGCGCACCGACGACTCCGCGCTCGACTCGCCGGTGGGACGCCTGCTGGACGGGCCCTGGCGGGCGGGCCGGGTACGGCTCGTCAACGCGTTCGGCACCGGCGTCGCCGACGACAAGCTCGCGCACGCGTACGTCGAGGACATGGTCCGCTACTACCTCGGCGAGGAGCCGGTGTTGGCGTCGGTCCGCACGTTCGACCTCGGCCGGCCTGAAGCGCTCGACGAGGCGCTCGACCGGCTCGACGAGCTGGTGATCAAGCCGCGCTCCGGATACGGCGGGATCGGTGTCGTGATCTGCGCGCACGCCGAGCGCGCCGACGTCGACCGGATCCGTGGCGAGGTGACCAAGTCGCCGGGTGACTACATCGCGCAGGAGCTCGTCGCGCTCTCCGAGCACCTGACGGTGGTGGACGGCGAGCTCGTGCCCCGCCACGTCGACCTGCGGCCGTTCGTGTTCCTCGGCGACGACGGCGCGAGCGTGCTCCCGGGCGGGCTCACGCGCGTGGCCCTGAATGCGGGGACGCTGGTCGTCAACTCGTCCCAGAACGGCGGCGTCAAGGACACCTGGGTGCTGCGTTAGCGCGTCTCGGCCGCGGCGCGGCGGGCCTCGATCTCGTGCGGGTTGTTCTGGTAGCCCTGGTACAGGTACGACGTCCACAGACGCAGCCGCTGGTGCTGGTCCTGCCAGACGTGGCACAGCTCGTGGACGATCAGGTCATCTGACGTCTCCGCCAGCGGTCGCTTGAGCAGGATCAGCGGCCCCATCTCGTAGCCGTGGAAACGCCGGAACCACGGCAGCCGGAACAGCCACGCGACGTGCAGGATCCGCACGTGGCCGATCCGCACGGGCTCCGGGTGGAAGTCGAGCTGGTCGAGGCGCGCCTTGGCGCGCTTGATCGTCTCGATCTCCTCCAGACTGCGCCGCACTAGCCGATGAGCTCTCGGGCCCGGCTCGCGGTGGTGTCGTCGAGCAACGGCGCGACGTACGCGGTGAACACCTCGCGCGTGAGCGTGGCGTCGTCGGCCGACACCTCGGCGCGGCGGACGGCCGCGTGGGCGGCGGCGGCGAGGAACACGCCGGCGCCGAGCGGGGCGAGCTCGCGGACGGCGAGCAGCCGGCGGACCGCGGCGGCGGCAACGGCGTCGCCGGCGGTCCGGTCGATCGCCGCCGCGAGGTCCGTGTGGTCGCCGATCTCGATCACGGCGAAGCCGCGGAGATCTTCTGGCGGCTGCCGGGCCGTGGCGACGATCCGCCACGTGTTCGGGGCGGTGACCTCCTCGCCGCCGATGGTGACCGTGTGACCGCCGAGGAAGGCCGACGGAGCGGGCTGGGCGGCGATGTCGTCGATCACGAGCCAGCGACCGGCCCGGGCGGCGGCGACGGCGGCGTCCTCGTCGCCGCCGGCGACGAGCATCGCGCCGGGCGCGGCCGCGAGCGCGAGGTCGGTCTTGCCGGAGGCGGGCGGGCCTACGATGAGGACGTGGCGGGTCGCGAGCGCGGCGGCGAGGTTGGCGTACGTCGCGTCGGGCAGGCGCAGGCCGCGCTCGGTCGCCGCGGCGCGGATCGTGGCGCCCGCGCGGAGCATCTCACGCGGCGGCGACGGCTCGGGCTCCGGCGGCGCGGGCTCTGGCTCTCGCACCGGTTCGGGCTCTGGCTCCGGCGGCGCCACCTCGGGCGCGGCTGCCCCCATCTGCGCCACGAGGTCGGCCAGCGACATGTGCACCGGCAGCGTCAGCTCACCCTTGATCTCGCTCCCCATGGCCGTCAGCGCCCACCCGTCGACCAGCTCCATGTCGCCGAGCAGCGTCAGGTGCCGCTCGGCCTGGATCGCGAGCGTGTTCTCGTTGTCCCACCCGGCGCGCCCGAGGTGGTTCAGCGCCCGACCGAAGTCGAGCATCCCCACCTGCGCCCCGGGGCTCGACGCGACGAGGCTGAGCGCGATCGCCAGTCCGTGGTAGATGCTGTCGGTCATGTGCTTCTCGCGCAGCTGACGCCGCAGCCACTCGGCCTGGCCGGGCGCGACGTCGAACGGCCGCGAGGCGTCGCCGGCACGGATGTAGCGGCGGCCGACGTCGGTCAGCTCGACCGTCCCGTGCTCCTCTTTCGCGAGCCCGGCGGCACGGGCGAACGAGACGAACTGCCGGGTCCGCCCCAACGCGTTCTCGAGGTCGGCGGGGAAGAGCTCCGCGGCCGTGAACTCGGTCATGAAGTCCTCGAGCCGCAGGCGCTCGCGACCGTCGATCGCGCGCATCAGCCCGTGACTGTCGCCGAGGCGAGGGGCCGGGATCGGGCGCATGGCCCGACCCTAACCGTCAGCGGCGCGTTGGTGCGGTGCCCGACTTCGGGCCGCGCGACTCGCCCGGCTTCGCGGCGCCGACCGTCGACGGCGAGCCGGATGGCTTCTTGGTCAGCGAAACGGCGCGGCGGCCGAGTGCGACAGCGGTGGCGATGAGCTGCTTCGGTCTGAAGGCCATGCCGGGGTTCTCCCCGACCGGCTCGCGAGCTACACGCCCGCTACGACGGGGGATGGCACGACGGCAGCGTCCCCGCAAGCAATGGCAATAGCCTCGGAAGCCGAAATGCTTGTCAGGAACGTGCCGTCGGCCAAGCTCAGTTCGCCCCATGCCCGGCCCAGTGCCGGCTCGGACGTGAAACCCAGGTGGAGGATGCCCCCAAGAGGCTCCTGAGCCCGCTCCCACGCATCGAAGACCTGATCCAGGACGTCAGCCGGCGGGCCGAACGAGTGGTCTTCGATGTCGTAAGAGCGGGTCATCAGGGGCTTATCTCGACAGGAGGGGCACGCTTACATCCACATCATCGGCGCACCGCTCAGGACCCCTCATGGGGTGGGGACCCCAAGCCGGTACCGGTACTACTAAAGGCCGGCGGGATGGCGGGCCACGAAGCCCGCGTTGGAGCGCACCGTGTTGCTCCAGCGCGACCCGGTGACGCGCGAGTTCGAGGTGTCGAACCGCACGCCGGCGACGTACATGTAGACGTGGCCGTTGTTCGCGTAGATGGTCACCCACTTGCCGGGTCCGGGCTCCCCCCAGCCCATCAGCGGCCCGGAGGCCATCGGCCCGTTCAGCAGGCCGGCGGCGGCGAGCGCGAAGGACACCGAGCCCGAGCAGTCGTAGCCCGTGTCGAGCCACTTGCCGTGGCCGCCGCCCCACAGGTACGGGGTGCGGGCGATGATGTTGCCGGCCTCGATGATCTGCTTGACCTCTTCAGGGGCCTCGAGCGGCGGCACGGCGACGCCGTTGCCCAGCGCGCGGGCCTTCGACGGGTCGGCGGTGACGCCCGAGCCGCGCTTGGTGGCACCGGCGGACGCGGGGCCCTTCGGCTTCGGCCCGACCTCGGTGAGGCCCGGGTCGGTCACCGGCGCGGCCTCATCGCCGCCGTTGCCCGCGACCGGCTCGACGACCTTGGGCCGCATGTCCGGCAGCGGCGGGAGGTCGGCGGCCCGCTGCTTCTCAGCGACGGCGGTGGCGGGCTTCGCGGCGGTGTGCTCGCGGCCTGAGGCAGCCAGCGCCAGGCCGCCGACAGCAACGGCGACGACGACAGGGAGCAGCAGGCCGCGTTTCAGCATCAGGTCAGGTCGTCCAGAAGCTCGTGCGCCCCTTCGCGCCCGCCTTCGTCATCCCGATGTGGATGTGGTCCTGGTGGGCGGAGGTGCGGTCGAAGTGCTTGCGCTTCTTGCCATTGGGCTTGTAGCAGACGCTGTAGGGCTTGAACTCCGTCATCCCGATGCCCCAGTACCCGCAATCCCAGATCAGCTCCTCGACGCCCATGCGGCGGGCGAGCGCCTGCGGGTTGCCGGCGTTGTCGGGTGCCAGCAGCAGGCGGATGAGCTTGTCGGCGGCGCGCTGGTCGGCCCGGTTGAAGGCGTCCAGGTGCCAGTCGATCGCGCGGTTCTCGGCGTGCAGCGACGCGGAGCGCTTGCCCCACTTCTCGCACCGGTATGAGCCCCAGAACACGCCGCGCGTGTGCGCGCCGAGCCAGTTCGCCAGGGCGGTGATGCCGGGGTTCCTGGTGTGCTTGCAGTGGGTCGCGGAGTCGTAGCGGAAGTCGTCAATCGGAGTGTCGAGGAGCGTGTTGGCGGGGTTCCCCTTCACCCGCGGGAGCGGGTTCGGAAGCTTGGGGTAGGCCTGCGCAGCCGGGGCGAGCAGGACGAACAGGATCACTGGGAGTACGTAACGCATCTCCCATGTGAATCGGTCGGCTACTGATTGCCTTGAATGGCCTGGGCCAGGTCGTCGATCAGATCTTCGGCGTCCTCGATCCCGCAGCTCAGCCGCACGAGGTCCGCAGGCACCGCGGCTGCCGACCCCTCCACCGACTGGTGCGTCATCGCCTGGGGGACCTCGATCAGTGACTCCACGCCGCCGAGTGATTCGGCGAGGCTGAAGACCTTGCAGCGGCCGGCGATCTCCGTCGCGTTCTCGTGCCGGAACGAGACCATCCCGCTGTAGCCGGGCCAGCGGACGTCGGTCGCATGGTCCGGCAGCCACTCGCTCACCGCCTGCGCGTTGGCGCTGTGCGCCGCCATCCGGACGTGCAGGGTGCGGATGCCGCGATGGGTGAGGAAGCAGTCGAGCGGTCCGGGCACGGCACCGACCGAGTTCTGGACGAAGCGGATCGCGTCGTGCAGTGCCTGTTCTCGTACGACGGCCGCGCCGCCGACCGCGTCGGAGTGGCCGCCGATGTACTTCGTCGTGCTGTGGATCACCGCATCGGCACCGACCTCGAGCGGACGCTGGTAGATCGGCGTCGCGAACGTGTTGTCGACGACCACGAGCGCGTTGCGCTTGCGGGCGATGATCGCCTCGATGTCGACGATGTTGAGGGTCGGGTTGGTCGGCGTCTCGACCCAGATCATCTTCGTGTCGCCAGTGACCGCGGCCTCGACGGCGGTGAGGTCGGTCTGGTCGACCATCGTGTAGTTCAGTCCCCAGCGCGTGAGCACCTTGTCGACGAGCCGGTAGGTGCCGCCGTAGAGGTCGTTGGGGATGACGATGTGGTCGCCGGCCGCCGCAGTTGCCGTGATCAGCGCGTGCTCGGCGGCCATGCCGCTGGAGAACGCGGACCCGAGGCCGCCCTCCAGCTCGCCGAGCGCCCGCTCGAGCGCGGAGCGTGTTGGATTGGCGCTGCGCGAGTAGTCATAGTCTCCGACGAACTCGCCGGGACTCGGCTGCACGTAGGTCGAGGCCTGGTGGATCGGCGGGACGACGCCGCCGTACGACGGGTCGGGCTCCAGCCCCGCGTGGACGACGCGGGTTGCGTAGCGGCGCCCGCTCACGAGCCGACCAGCGACTCGAGCAGGTCCGCGCGGGTCACGATGCCGACCGGCCTGGCGTCTTCGGTGACGATCAGCGCCTGCAGGTCACCGCTCAGGAGCTCGACCGCCTCACGCACCGAGTCGGTCGTCGAGACGCCCGGGAACGGCGGTTCCATCACGTCGACGATGTCGCTCGACATGATCTCCGGGTCCGACATCGCGCGCTTGAGCAGCCCGCGCTCGCCGACGCTCCCGACGACGGTACCGTCGGCGGAGCCGGAGACGACCGGCAGCTGGCTGACGCGGTGCTCGTGCAGGAGGCTGATCGCGTCCTTGACCTTCTGGTGCGTCTGCACGGTCACGAACGGCGGGATCTCGCCCGCCGCGGTCTTGTCTCTGAGGATCTCGCCGACGGTGCGGTCCGAGCTGCGCTCCAGGAAGCCGTACTGGCTCATCCAGGCGTCGTTGAAGATCTTGCTCAGGTAGGCGCGCCCGCCGTCCGGAAGGATCACGGCGACCATCGCGTTGCGGTCGTGTATGGCGGCCGCGACCTGCAGCGCGGCGTGGACGGCGAGCCCGCACGAGCCGCCGACCAGCAGGCCCTCGTCGGCCGCGAGCTTGCGGGTGGTGAGGAAGCTGTCCTTGTCCGACACCGTCACGTAGCGGTCGACCACCGATGGGTCGAACGTGGACGGCCAGAAGTCCTCCCCCACGCCTTCCACGAGGTACGGGTGCACCTCGTCGTTGGAGTAGATCGAGCCGACCGGGTCGGCCCCGATCACCTCGATGTCGGGGTTCTGCTCGCGCAGGTACCGCGCCGTGCCGGTGATCGTGCCGCCGGTGCCGACGCCGCAGACGAAGTGGGTGATCTGCCCGCCGGACTGGCGCCACAGCTCCGGCCCGGTGGTCAGATAGTGCGTCTCCGGGTTGGCCGGGTTCGCGTACTGGTTGGGCTGGAACGCGCCGGGGATCTCCTCGGTCAGCCGGTCCGCGACGCGGTAGTAGGACTGCGGGGAGTCGGGCGCGACGTCGGTCGGCGCCACCACGACCTCGGCGCCATACGCGCGCAGGAGGTCGATCTTCTCCTTGCTCATCTTGTCCGGCATCACCGCGATCACGCGGTAGCCCTTCAGCCGCGCGGCGATCGCCAGGCCGGTGCCGGTGTTGCCCGAGGTCGGCTCGATGATCGTCCCGCCGGCGCGCAGTCGCCCGTCGCGCTCGGCCGCCTCGACGAGCCGGAGCGCCACACGGTCCTTGATCGACCCACCCGGGTTGAACGACTCGAGCTTGGCGACGATCTGCGGCTGGACGTTCGCCCCGATGCGGCTCAGGCGTACGAGCGGGGTGTCGCCGACGGTGTCGAGGATCGAGTCCTTGATGTCGGCCTGGCGGCCGGTCGCGGACGTGCTCATGGGCGTGAGTCTAGGGAGCCGTGGCCTGGCGCCAGGGTTGACTGCGGCTTGCTCGGTTAGAGACGGTACGCACAGCCCCACCGACCGCTAAGGACGACAGCGCAGACATGGCGCCTCCTCAAACCAAGTCGGATGCGAGAGCGCCCGCGGAGGGTCGCGAGGGCAATCCCGACGCCGCCCGCAGCGGGCGCAGGCGGCTGCGGTCGCTGCTCGAGCGAGTCGGGCTGCTCCCCGAGCCGCCGAGCGGCAACCTCTACCACGGCTTCATCTCGTACAGCCACGCGGCCGACGGCAAGCTCGCCCCGGCGCTCCAGAAAGGGCTGCACCGGTTCGCCAAGCCGTGGTTCCGCGTGCGCGAGCTGCACGTCTTCCGCGACGAGGCAAACCTCGCCGCGAATCCTCACCTGTGGGACTCGATCGCCGAGGCGCTCGACGCGTCGCGGTTCTACGTCCTGCTCGCCTCGCCGCAGGCCGCCGAGTCGCCGTGGGTGGCACAGGAAGCTCGCCGCTGGATCGTCTCGGACGAGGGCTGCCAGCGCCTCCTTATCGGGTGGACCGACGGTGACCTCGTGTGGGACGACCGATCGGGTGACTTTGATTGGGACCGCTCGACGGCGATTCCGGACGTGCTCAGGGGCGCATTCGAGCAGGAGCCTCGCTGGATCGATCTCCGGTGGGCACGGACGCGCGACGATCTCGCGCTGTCGCATCCGCGCTTTCGCGACGCGGTGGCGGAGTTCGCGGCTCCCATGCACGGCAAGCCGAAGCAGGAGCTGGCCAGTGACGAGGTACGCGAGCACCGCCGCACGCTGCGGGTCGCGCGCGCCGCGGTGGCGTCCCTGTTGACCCTCACGGCCGCCGCGATCGTCCTCGGGCTGATCGCCTACTCGCAGTACCGCAGTGCTCAGGCACGGGCACTCGCCGCCGAGGCGACCGCCCTGCTGACGAGCGACCCGCAGCACAGCCTCTCGCTCGCCCTGCGCTCGACAGAGACCGACTCGTCGAGCACCGGCGAGGAGACGCTGCGGATGGCCGTCGCCGCCGCTCCGCTGCGCATGGTCATCCGCGCCGCCGGCGGTGAGAGCGCCGCGGCGCGCTGGAGCCCGACGGGCGACCAGGTGGCGCTGAGCGGGCCACGCGGCTCGGTCGAGCTGTGGGACGCCCGCACGGGGAGGCTGCAGCGGTCGCTCACGGGCGACCCGCGCTCCGCGATCGTGGGGATCGACTACAGCCCCGACGGAGCCCTGCTCGCTGCCGTCTCGCGGGCGGGCGACATGGCTGTCTGGGAGGTCGCCACGGGCCGGCGGAGGGCATCGGCCACGCTCGACCAGGCGATCAAGGCGGCGACACAACCGGACGCCGACCCCACCCTGGCGGCCGACCTGTCTTTCGACTGGCACGGAGCGGACGGCCACCAACTACTCGTGTACGGACTCGAGCTGAGCGCCGTGCTGAGCTTCGATCCCGCCAGCGGGCGCGTGAGCAACGTCTACCGCAATCCAGCGGGATTCTGGGACGTGGCAGTGAGCCCCGATCGCACGCGTCTGTTCGTCGGCGATAACGGTGAGGCGCTCGGGCGTGGCACGGTCGTGGACATGGCCACCGGCGCACTCCGCCCGCTGCGCGGTCCCGACGCGACCTTCGACGTGGCATTCGATGCCTGCTGGACCCGTGGGCCGACGCGAATCGTCACGTTCCGCCATGCCTCCGCGGGCGCCGTGCTGCCGGTGCTGTTATGGAATCCGGATACCGGCAGCCCGGCCGGGCGGTCGTTGTCGACCGGGAGCGCAACGATCGGGGGCACGTGCGGGGCGGGGTTCGGCTGGTTCGCGCTCGCCGGCTCGGAGGGCCAGGTGCGGTTGCGCCTGTCCGACGGCACCACCTCGCTCCTGCAGGGCCACGGCGAGGCTGTCCCCGTCATCGCGTCGAGCCCGACGGGTGAGTATCTGGCGACCGGCAGCAACGACGGCACGGCCCGGATCTGGACCGCGGAGACCGCCGCGTTGCTGCGCGTGCTCCCCGACGGCGAGCGGGTGACGAGCGTCCAGTTCAATCGCGACGGCGGGCTCGTGCTCACCGTCAACCGCCTCGGGATCGTCCGTATCTGGGATGCGGGCGTGGGCGAGCCGTCGGTGCGCCTCGAGAACGCGAGGCCGGGCAGCACGCAGGCGCTGGGGTTCATCCGGTCCGGCGAGCTCGTCTACGGCATCCGCGCCGCCGGCGGCTCGCGGTCGATCGTGTACTGGGACGCAGCGAGCGGCCGGCAGGTACGGCAGATTCCGCTCCCGGCGAACGCCGCGACCACGCCGCTCGCAGAGCCTGACTCGCTCGCTCCGCCACTCGTGTCGTCGACGATCGCGCCGGAGCTGCCGGGCGGTGCGCTGGGTCTCGCCGTGAGGCCGGACGGCTCCCAGATCAGCTTCACGACGCCACAGGGCATCGAAGTGGTGGACTCGCGCGGGAACCGGGTCGCGTCGCTCCCTCTGTCCGATTCGCCGATTGGCCTGACCTCCGCCCCGGGATCCGATCGCCTGGTCGCGGTCACGCCACGTGCCGTCTATCTGTGGCGCCCGGGCCATGGGCGGGCCGTGATGCTCCGCCGGTCCGACGGCACGATCGACGCGGCGCTGAGCGGAGACGGTCGCCGACTCGTCACGTCCACGACCAAGGGCGTGGTTGTCGTTTGGGATGCCGAACGGGCGGAGGAGATCTCGGTCCTCAAGCCGCGCGGCGCCGATCCTGCGGGTTCGTCTCATGACCCTACGCCGCTTCGGGTCGCGATCAGCAGCGACGCAAGCAGGATCGCGGCGGGCACGCAACGGGGCGATGTCTCGATCTGGGAGCCGGGTCGCACCCGCCCGATCGCCGTGAGCCCGCTCACACTCCCGAGCGGTGAGAATCGCCGTGACGCCGTTGCGGAGCTCTCCTTCTCCGCCTCCGGCAATGCCCTCGTCGCGGTCAACTATCCGATCGCCGGCGACTTCGCTCCTCCGGCGGCCGCCGCGGTGATCCGCGCGAGCGACGGAGTGGTGCTCGATCGCTACGAGTCGCCGTCAACCGGAGCCGCGAACCAGCCGGGCGCGGCGCTCAGCCCCAACGGCGCGTTCCTGCTCACAGGGGTGTTGGGACTCGCCCCGTCGCCACCGGGCGGGGACACGTCGATCTACCAAGTGGCCGGAGCTCGGACGGTGTTGGATCTCCGCAACTCGACTCGGTCGGACATCGACCGACACGACGCCTCGGCCCCGTTCGAGGCGTGGTCTCCGGACGGGCGACGAGCGCTCGTCGGCACGTCTGTGTACGCCTGCCAGGCGTGCGGGAGCCTCGAGAAGCTCCAGGCCGTGGCGAGAACGCGTGCTGCCTGGAGCACGCCGCTGTCGTCGGCCGGCGCCGGACCTCCGCGGGGCAACCCGTTCCGATAACGGCCGTGCTCCTAGCCGTTGGTTCTGGCTGCCTGGTCAAGAGACCTGATCGATAAGTACGGTTTCTTGCAAATTGCGAACATTTTCCCGGAATGGGGGGCGAGAAATGTCCGCTGCTTCGCTAAATCACCCTGGAGCCTGCAAGGAGCGCGGCTCTGCTGTTTGAGGTTCAGAGCACGCACGGAGGGCATGCGGGTTGGCAGGAGTATCGACGAACGGAGTCGCGGAAGATTCAGGGGCGCGCGTGGCTGCGGTCGTGCGGCGCCACGAGCGCACATTGCTGCGCGTCGCGCGCCAGGCGTCGCTGTGCCATGACGATGCGCTGGACGCGTACCAACGGGCGCTCGAGATCTTCGTGCGACGGGTGGACACGGTCGACCCGGCGACGGAGGTCGCGTGGCTGAAGGTCGTGGTCCGCCATGAGGCGATGGCGATCCGCCGCGCGCGGAGCGAGGCCGTCGCCGACGAGGATCTCGACCTCGACTCGCTCGTTCCCGCCGTGGAGCGCAGCGTCGACGAGCAGATCGCCTCCAACGAGCGAGTGCGGCGATCGGCGGAGGCGCTACGGGCGCTGAAGCCCGACGAGGCGAAGGCGCTGATGATGAAGGCGCACGGCCTGTCGTACGAGGAGATCGGCGAGCGCAACGGTTGGTCGTACACCAAAACCAATCGCGCGATCACCGAAGGCCGGCGCCGGTTCATGGCGGTCTTCGAGGGGATCGAGTCCGGCGAGGAATGCGAGCGGTTCGCCCCGATCGTGGAGGCGCTCGCGCTCGGGTCGGCGAACGCGTCACAGCTCCTCGCGATCCGTCCGCATCTCCGTCACTGCATCGCCTGCCGAGCCGCGGTCCGCGACCTCCATCTCTCCCGACTGCACCGGGCGTCGCTGTTCTTCCCCGGCTTGTTGCTCGCCTCGACGCCCTCGGTCGAGGACAGGTTGCGCGAGCTCGCGGAGCAGGCGCCGGCCTCGCCGACGATCGACGAGCACCTGCGGACGCTGATCCAGCACACGTCGCCGTTCGATCCGAGCGCGGTTCCGCCACCGGATCCGGCGGTACCGTCGTTCCCGCTGCCGACGGACGGTGTGCTGCAGGTGCCGCTCGGCCGGTTGGGAGCGCTCAAGCGGGACGTCTCCTCGTTGTTCCACCGCGCCCAGGCGTCCGACGTCGCGACGGGCATCCAGATCGCGGCGACAGGGGGCGGCGGCCGCTTGGCGACCGTCGCCGCGGTCCTCGGCTTGTGCTTGAGCAGCGCCGGCCTCGCGACCGTGTGCGTTGTCTCCGGCGTCGTGTCCGACCCGTTCGGGCTGATCCACCAGGAAGCTCCGCACCACGCGAAGCCGCGCGCGCACGCACCCGTGCGCGCGGGCCATCCGGCGGGCACGCCCGTTCTCGCCCGGGCGACCGCGACGCCGACTCCGGCGGCGCGGCGTCCGGTCTCCCGTCACCCGCGCACGGCCGCGAAGGCCGCCACCGCCAAGGACCCGTCGCAGGGCACCACGCCGACGAGTCACGAGCACGCCCCGATCTCCCCCGCACCAACTTCACCAACGGGTCAGGAGTCGTTCAGTCCCGAAATACCCCAGACCCAGGCCGCACCCGCGCCGCCGCCGGCCACCGGCGGCGAGGAGTTCGGCCCATGAGAGGCATCAGGAGCATCGAATGAACGTCCTACGGCGCCTAGCGCTGATCATCATCCTCGTCCTGCTGGCTGGAGCAGGCGCAACACCCGCGCTCGCGGGCGAGTACCCCGTGTACGCCTGCGAGCCCGACCACGGCGACGTCAATCATTCGTGGGTCGGCTACACCGGCGGTGGTGGCACGATCGTCGAAGTCCACTGCCCGACGATGGCCGGAGCGAATCCCTGGCAACAAGGTCTCGTCGTCCGTCACATCCCTGGCGCGACGGCGCCCCGCGGCGCGATGGCAAGGGTCACCTTCACGGCGCCTCCGGGCGCCGGGCTGTCGCGGATGACCTACAGCCACCGCTTCTGCGGCGGCTACGGCTTCAACGCAGGCCTGATCAACGCCGCGGGCACGTGGCTGCACTACTCGCCGCCGCTCTCGTGCGGAACGCTGGTGCTGTCGCCGAACACGATCAGCCTCGGAGGCACGCCGTGGGTGTCGCTGCTCGCCATGTGCGTGCACGATTCATGCCCAGGCACCGTCGAGAGCTCCGAGTTCGCCGCGATGAATTCGGTGACGGTCTGGGTCTCGGACTCGACCACCCCAGGGCTGCGGATCACGGGAGGATCGGCCACCACGCCTGGTTGGAAGCGCGGGCTGATCGATCTCGCGTACCAGGCGTCGGACAATACCGGTATCGCGTACGCAGACGTCACGAGCGGAGCCGTCGTTCTGGACCAGCGTCAAGCTCAGTGCAACCAGACCTTGGCCGCGCCGTGCCCGAATCGGGCCGGCGGGTTCGCACTCGACACGACGCATCTGCCGGACGGCGCTCAGAGCGTGCTTCTCAGGGCGCAGGACGCGGCGAGCAACTGGGCGAGCTGCGACGATTCCCGTGAACATCGACAACGCGGCTCCGAGCGGGCCATTGGACCTCAAAGTCGTCGGCGGTGAGCGGATGGCGCCAGTCCAATTCGTTCTCTCTGATCTGGCGAAATCCAGCCCAGGCAGGTAACGCGCCGATCTCGGCGGCGAAGTACGCGGTGTGCCCCGCGCAGACGGCATCGAGCGATTGGACCGGCTGCACGTTCGGCGAGCGAGCCGCATCCGATGTTGCGGCACTCGACGGGCTAGCTGTACCGCGCGCGGGAGAATGGACCGTGCGCGTGTGGTTGCGCGACGCGGCCGGCAACGAGAGCAAGGACACGGCGCAAGCCGTCAGCGTCAAGCTTGACGACACACCGCCAGTCGTCGCGTTCGGCCCGATCGACGCCAACGACCCCACGCGAATCGACATCGAGGCGTCCGACGGGACGTCGCCCGTCGTGCGCGGCGAGGCCGAGATCCGTCGTCGTGGCGATCCGCGGTGGCTACCCATCACGACGACGCGGTGGTCCGGTGGTTTCGCCGGCCGGCTCGACGATGAGCACCTTGCGGACGGCGCGTACGAGCTCCGTGCTCTCGTCGCCGACAGCGCCGGGAACGAGCGGTCGACGACCGTCGACGTGTCAGGTCACGCTGCGGTGCGTCAGGTACCGGCGCGGGTGAACACGAGGCTCGTCGTCGGTCAGGCGCGACGGTCGCACCGCGTCATCGTGAATCCGACCGTCGGATACGGACGAACGGTCGTGCTCAGCGGCCGGCTGACGACGCCGGGCGCGAATCCCGTCGCCGACGCCAACATCGAGGTCTGGGAGCAGGCTCCGTTGCCGGGCGACCAGTCGCGTCGAGTCGCCGTCGTCAAGACGAACCGGGGCGGAAGGTTCCGATTCAAGGCGTCCAGGGGTGCGAGCCGGACCCTCCGGTTCCGCTACCCAGGCACATCCATTGTCCGCGCGCGAACCTCACAGGTCACACTCGCCGTGCGGGCCAGGACGACGCTTCGAAGCAGCCGCGCGCACGTCGTCAACGGTGACGACATCACGCTCCGCGGACGGGTCCTTGGCAAGCCGTTGCCGACCGTGGGCAAGCTCGTTCAGCTCCAAGCGTTCTCGCGCGGCAAGTGGCTCACATTCGCGACGCCGCGGGCTAAGCCGTCAACGGGACGGTGGAGCTACGACTACCGGTTCACCGCGACACGCGGCACCGTTCGCTACCGATTCCGCGCACGCATTCCGCGCGAAAGCGGCTTTCCGTACACCTCCGGCACGTCGCGGCACGTCTTCGTGACGGTGCGCGGCCTCTGACAACAACGCGCAACTTTGCTGCCCATCGACCTATGGTGATGCGATGAGAGGACTCAAGCCCCGGCTCACGTACGCGAACGTGACCGCCACGCTCGCGCTGTTCATTGCCCTCGGCGGCAGCTCGTACGCGGCCGTGAATCTGCCGCGCAACAGCGTCGGCTCGGCGGAGCTGAAGACGAATTCGGTCGGCGCGGCGGAGATCAAGCGCAAGGCAGTCCGATCGTCGGAGATCAGCGACCGGTCGATTCGCCTGCGCGATATCTCCAAGAGTGCGCGAAGCGCGTTGCACGGTCAGGCGGGACCGGCGGGACCGGCGGGGCCGCCCGGGCCAACCTACTTCGAAACCGATCCAATCCTCGGGCGGCTTCGTCAAGGGCAACGCGACCGGATCCGAGAGCAACGGAGCGGGCGTGCGGCTCATCGCGTTCGCCCGATCCATCGCGTCCTGTGTCCCGTCGGCGACACTCACTTCGGTGCCGGGTGGTCCGAACCCGACGTCACCGGGCGGCGCCCATATTCAGACCGAGACGAGTGCGGACGGTCGGGCCATCGTGAAGACGTTCGACCCGAACGGAAACCCGACCTTCTACGGGTTCAATCTGGTCGTGGCCTGCTGATCAGCGGCGGCGGACGAGCGTGAGCCCGTCGGCGACCAACACCATGACGCTGTCGACCCGATCGTCGGCGGTGATGCGGTTGTTGAGGTCGTCGACGATCCGGGCTCGGTCGTCCTGGGGGTCGGTGACGGCGCCGCGGAGGAGCACGTTGTCGATCAGGAGCAGGCCGCCAGATACGAGGCGCGGGACGAGCAGGTCGTAGTACATCGGATAGGCGCGCTTGTCGGCGTCGAGGTACGCGTAGTCGAAGGTCGGCTCCTCGGGCATCGCCCGCAGAGACTCGTCGGCGGGCCCGAGGATGAACTCGACGCGGTCGGACAAGCCGGCCGCCGCGATGTTGCGGCGGGCGATCGCGGCGAACTCCTCGGACAGCTCGAGGCACGTCAAACGACCGTCTTCGGCCAGCCCGCGGGCGATCGAGATCGCGCCGTAGCCGGTGAAGGTGCCGATCTCGACGGCACGGCGGGCGCCGACCAGTCGCGCGAGCATGGTCAAGAGCGCCGCCTCGTCGGGCGGGCTCATCATCTCCGACATCGGCATCGCGGCCGTCTCGGCGGCGACCCGCGCGAGCACGTCGTCCTGGCGCGAGTGGCGGATCAGGTACTCGGCGATCGCCTCGTTGGGCTCTTGCTTGATCGGCGACATGGCGGACGGGCCAGGATACGGGCATGTGGAAAGTCGTGCTGGTCGCTGTGCTGGTGATCGGCGCCGCGGCGCTCGGACGGGCAACGGCGCCGCAGGACGACCGCGAGGCCGGCGTGAGAGAGGGGCGCCAACTTCAGGTCCCGCCGCAAGCACGAGACGCGTTCCAGGCCGGCTACGAGGCCGGGGCCAACGACGTGTTCGGCGGCTTCGACGGCGGCTGGGAGTACGACAGGCCGTACGTGATCACGCTCAAGAAGGGGACCGACGGCATCACGTACGCCATCGCGACGCGGAAGCTGACGCGTTAGGAGACGACGATGCCGTCTTGCAGCAGCATGCGGCCGTCGAGCTCGACGGTCGGGCGCAGCACCATGCCGTCGATGTGCACGGTCGAGCGGTTGACGCCCCCGATCGCCGCGCTCGTGCCGAACGCGAGATGGATCGTCCCCAGCGCCTTCTCGTCCTCGAGGATGTTCCCGGTGAGCCGCGCCGACGGGTTCGTGCCGATGCCGAGTTCGGCGATCGATCGCCCGTGCTCGCCGCCGGCGTCCAACGTCGCCGCCAGCCACTCGCCGACCGCGCCGTCGAAGTCGACCATCCGGCCGCCCGACAGCACCACCGGCACCGGATCCTCGAGCAGGCCGAAGCCGCCGAGCGCGCCGTCGAACACGATCGTGCCCTCGCCGGACGTCTCCACCGGCGCGATGAACGCCTCGCCCGCCGGCAGGTTCCCGAACGCTCCTACAGCCGACAGGTCGCCGTCGTCGGAGATGCCGGACCGGCCGCCGAGCTCGATCCGCAGATCGGTCCCGCCCGGCGCCGTCACGCGGCACGAAGACGCGGCGGAGAGCTGCGCGGCCAGCCACTCCCCCGCACGCTTGAGCTCGCCGTAGTCGACGTCGAGCGCGCGCCGGAAGACCTCCTCCGTGATACCGGGCATCGTGGCGATGCGGATGCCGCGCCGGGTCGCCTCCTGCCGCGCCTCGGTGTGGCTCAAAGAGAATGTCGTGGGCGCGAAGATCACCGTCGCCTCGGCCATCGCCGAGCAGATCTCGAACGGTGGCTCCTCGCCATGGCGGCTGCCGCCGTCGAACGCGATGACGCGGACCTTGCGTGCGCGTGAGCCCGCGGCGTCGCTCAGCGCCTCCGCGATCGCCAGCTGCGGGTCGTTGCACACGATGAGCACGACGTCGTCAGGGCCGACACCGAGGCAATCAACTGCCGATTCCGCAGAGCGGTTCACTGGAAAAACGGTAGCGATTGGCTGGAAAATCCGCGATTTCCGGCCGAGATGGCACGGAGAGTTGCGGCTACGGCAGCGCGATCTCGGCGGTCGCGGCGGCCAGCGGGAGCGGCCGGCCGAGCAGATAGCCCTGCCCGAGCTCGACGCCGAGCGCGGCCAGCGCCTGCCGCTGGTCTTCGCGCTCGATGCCCTGCGCGACGACCTGCAGCTCGAACATCGACGCCACCTGCACGACCATCGACAGCACCGCGCGGTCGTGGCCGACCCGCCCCGCGCCGTCCACGAACGGCCGGGCGATCTTGACGATGTCGATGCCCTGCGTCCGCAGCACGTGCAGTGCGCGCACGCCCGCGCCGAAGTCGTCGAAGGCGATCCGCACGCCGAGAGAACGGAGCGCGTCCACGCCCGAGGCCGGCGCCGTGCTCAGCGCGCGCTCGGAGAGCTCCAGCACCAGACGCTCCGGCTCCAGGCCCGTCGAGGCCAGCACATCCCGCACCGTCGCCGCATCCAGCGCGGCCACGTTGACGTGCACCGCCGGCGCCGCGCCCGCGGCCACGACCGAGCACGCCTGCTCGAGCACCTCACGGTCCACCGCCGCCAGCAGCTCGGGGTCGGCGTCGCGCATGAACGACGCCGCGCCGACCAGCCCGCGGCGCGGGTGGCGCCAGCGTGCCAGAGCCTCCACGGCGACGACCGCGCCGGTCTGCAGGCACACGATCGGCTGGAAGTGCGCGATCACCTCGCCGTGCTCCAGCGCAGCGGCCAGCTCTTCGCGTCCGTTCTCCCCCGCGTCGCCAGCCGGCGCCATCTCGGGGAACCAGACGCGCACCTGGCTCTTGCCGGCGTCCTTGGCGCGGTACATCGCCACGTCGGCCTGCCGCATCAGCTCGCCCGCCTCCAGCGAGCCCGCTGCCGCGGTCGCGATGCCGACGCTCGAACGCACCCACAGCGACTCACCGTCGGCGATGACCGGCTCGGCCAGCAGATCGAGGATGCGCCCGGCGACCTGCTCACCGTGGTGGTCGTCGACGTCCTCCAGCAGCACGGCGAACTCGTCGCCGCCCATGCGGGCCGCGACGTCACCCGGGCGGACGGACGCCTCGATCCTGCCGGCCGCGGCCACCAGCACGGCATCGCCGGCGGCGTGGCCGGCGCGGTCGTTGATCGCCTTGAAGTCGTCGAGGTCGAGGAACAGCACCGTCGCCATGCCGGAACCGCGCGCCAGCGACTCCTCGACCCGGCGCAGGAACAACGTCCGGTTCGCGAGCCCGGTCAGCGGGTCGGTCTGCGCCTCGCGCTCGAGGCGGTCTAGCTCCAGCGACAGCCCAGCGTGGGTGGCAAGCGCCTCGAACAGCCGCAGGTCCTCGTCGGTGAACGACGTGGTGGCGCCGACGCGGTCGCCGAGGATCATCACGCCCGCCAGACGCGTTTCCCCGCGCACCGGCGCCACCAGCGCCTGCTCGATCCCCCGCTCGGCCAGGTACCGGCCGAGCACGAGGGCGCAGTTCTCGTGGTCCACGAGCACAGCGTGCTCGGACTGCACCGCCAACCGCAAGGCCGCGGCGTGCGCGGTGCCGACTTCAACCATGGCCTCCTCCGGCTCGTCGACCATCACCGAGGTGCGCAGCGCGCCGTCCCCGGAAAGCAGGACGATCTCCGCCGTGCGCACGCGGAAGCTCGCACGCGTGCGACGCAGGAGATCGAGCAGCTCGGGCTCGAGATCGCGCCCGCGCGACAGCGAGCGCGTGACGCCGTAAAGGAACTCGAGGCTCTGGTGCTTGGCCCGCTCGGACACGTAGGCGCGGTAGGCGACGAGCAGGATCACGGCCGGCGGGATCAGCAGGCAGCCGGCGCGCGGGTCATGCGCGACGATGGTGGCGCCCGACAGCGCGACGCTCGCGTTGACGAGCGCCACGATCATGTCGGCGCCCATCATCCCGGCCAGCCGCCGCGACGGGATGCCGCCCTCGGACAGCCCGATCGCGCAGAAGACGAGCACCGAGGCCGTCAGCGAGCTCGCGAAGACCGCTGCGAACGTCGCGCCCCAGACCTCGGGCCCGATCGGCGCCGGTGCCGGCGCCAGCGCGTGCAGTGTGATCGTCGCGAGCGTCGCGGTCAGCGCGAACTGGGCAAGGTTGAACGCGAGCCGGGTGAACCCGTGCCCGCGCGTGAACAGCAGGACGATCAGCGGGCCGACCACGGTCGCCACGATCAGGTCGCTCGGCCTGGCCAGCAGCAGGCCGAGCACGAGCGGCACCTCCGATAGCGAGAGCGAGTGCGCGCTTCCGCGCACGTGCGCGTGGATCACGAACACCTCGGCCACGGCAAAGCCGGCGGCCAGCGCCCACCACGGGATCGACACCGCCGCCTCGTACGGGACGAGGTCGCGGACGACCTGGAACCACAGCACGATCGCCGCGACGGAGGTCGCGGCGATCAGCGCTGCAAGGGAGGCGCGCGTCAGTCGTCCGAGTCGGTCCACTTCGCTCCAGACCAACGGCGGCCCGACCAACGACGACCGGACCAACGCCGACCGCTCCACTGCGCCCCAGGGCCGAGGTCGTCGCTGTTCTCAAGCTCTCGTCGGAGCTTGTCGAGGTCCAGCACCGCCGGCTCGAACCGCTGAGCGACCGCGTTGGCGTCCGGCGTCGGGAGCGCCAGCGCCCGCCGCAGGTCGATACGGCCGGAGCCGTCCGCCGACCGCGGATCCGGCAGGTCCACCGCGCTCTGCGTGAGCGTGGCCTTCACCTGGTCGGGGTTCAGCCACGGCTTGGCGCTCAGCAGCCGGGCCACGAGCCCGGAGGTGATCGCCGCCGCCTGCGACGTGCCGCTGCCGCGGAAGTACTTGCTGTCCACGCGGGCGCTCGAGAACTCGGTGTCGAGCGTCGAGCCGGGAACCCGCAGCGAGACCACGGACGAGCCGGGGGCCACGAGATCGGGCGCCCGCCAACGGCTACGGCTCGAGAAGTCCGCGACCCGGTCGTCGAACGGGTTCGCGGTCTTCATCGTGTCAGTCGCGCCCGCGGCGATCACGAACGGGTCGTCCGCCGGCATGTCGAGCGTGCGGGCGAAGACGCCGTTGTTGCCTGCCGCGGCCACGACGACGATGCCCTCGTTCCACAGCTGCTCGACCGCCCACGCCAGCACGTCGGAGCGGTAGTCCTCCGCGACGACGCCGAGCGAGAGATTGACGACGCGGATGTTGTAGCCGCCGCGATCATGGTTGCGGCGGACCCAATTCAGCGCGCCGAGTACGCGCGCCAGATCGGTACTGCCGTCGGCACCGGCGATCTTGAGGCTCACCAGGCGCGCGCCCGGAGCGACGCCCGCGAAGCCGGTGATCGGGTCGCGGCCGGCGATCAGCCCCGCGAGATGCGTGCCGTGGCCGAACGTGTCGAGATTGCGCAGGTCGCGGTCGTTGCGCTCGGACGAGAAGTCCGGGCCGTAGACCACACGCCCGGGCTGGACCAGTCCGCCGACCGGCACCACCCCCGAGTCGATCAGCGCGACGTCGACGCCGCCGCCATCGGGTGCGTTGAGCCCTGCGATGCCGCTGCCGCCGGCAACGAGCTGCATCGACTGGGCCATCTTGCTGTCCGCGCGTGCCGCGGACGGGACCAACAGTGAGACGAGCACCAAACTGAGGAGTGCCGCCTGGCGCACCGGCCGAGGCCTGCCTCTTCCGTCCCAGCGGATCCCATAACGAATCGTCAAGCCGTTCCCCTTCATCGAGATGAAATAGGTATCGGCGGCCCGTGAATCCCGCTCAGCCGGACATACGTCCAACCGGGCAACGAAAGGGTTCTACAGGGCTCGCAGGACGGCCGTGACGACCGCTGCAATCAGCACCACAACGACCATTGGGAGCCGTGCAGCCAGCGCCGCGGCGGCGGCGAGCAGGCCGATCGCACTTTCGTCCACTGCGAGCTCATGACCGCGGTCGAACGTCTCCACCACGACGAGCGCGGCGAGCAGTGCGGGCGCCAGTCGCGCGACGACCCCGTTGAGCCGCGGCGGCAGGTCGCGGCCACCGAGCGCGACCGGCCCGGCCGCCTTGATCGCGACCGTCCCGACGGTCAGGAGGCCGATCGTGACCCAGACCGCCGTCATCGCTGCCGCAGCCCCAGCAGGGCGGCCGCAGAGGCGGCGACGACCGGGATGCCCGGCGGCGCGATCGGCACGAGACAGAGCGCGATCGCCGCGCCCAGCAGCGCGCTCATCCCCGTCACGCGCAGGTCCATCTCGTACACGAGCAGGGCGAGGTAGAACGCGGGGAACATCGCGTCCAGCCCGAGCGCCCGCGGGTCGCCGATCAGCGACCCGCCGAGCGCGCCGATCGCCGTGCCCAGCCACCAGCAGGCCGCCTGCGGGATCGTCGCGCCGAGCATCATTTCGCGGTTGAACTGGCCGTCGCCGCGGTTGGCGAGCGCCCACGACGCGTCGACCATTGTCTGCGCTTCGGCAGCGCGCCGGACCGGACCGCCGCGGAGGGCCGGCGCCATCGCCAGCCCCATCGGTAGGAAGCGCCCGTTGATCAGCAGGCCGGCCGACACCGCCGACGCAACGCCGCCACCTGCCGCCAGCACGGTCACCGACCCGAACTGCGCCGCGCCCGCGAACACGAAGATCGACATCAGGATCGCCGCCGTCGCGCCCATCACCGGCTCGGCCAGCACGCCGAATGACGCGCCGAGCGCGAGCGTCGGGATCGTGAACGCAAGCCCGGCCTTGAAGCCATCCTTCATCTACGGCATCATACTGGTGAATGCAGTTTGATGGTGTGAGACCGGAACCCGGTGGTCGCGCACCGGCGCCGGGCGCGTTGCGGCTCGTGCAGCGATTCGTCAACTCCGTCGACCTGGAGGACGGTCCGGACGATCTCGCCGCCCCCGACGGCCTGCGCGAGTGGCTCACCGACGCCGGCCTGCTCAGGCGCGACGAGACAGTCGGCCGCGCCGATCACGCCCGCGCGCTCGCTCTGCGCGAGGCGATCCGTGACCTCGCCGGAGACCACGCGGACGCCCGCGCGGCCGCAGCGATCAACGAAGCGGCCCGCCGCGCGCGCCTGCACCCCGTGCTGAGCGACCACGAGTCACGGCTCGAAACGGCGGCGAGCGGCGTTGACGGCGCCCTCGGCCGGATCGTCGCCTCCCTCCACGCGGCGGTCGCCGAGGGCACGTGGGAGCGCCTGAAGACGTGCGAGCGCGACCGCTGCCGCTGGGCCTTCTTCGACCACTCGAAGAACCAGTCGAGCCACTGGTGCTCGACCGCCGGCTGCGGCGCGCGCGAGAAGAACCGCCGCGCCTACCGCCGCCGACGCGCGCGGACCTAGTCCAGGATGCGACTCAGCCGGCGCTCGAGCGCGCCCGACATCGTCTCGCGGATCGGGCCCTCTTCGAAGCGCTCGACCAGCTCCTGCATGAAGCCCTCGATCACCAGCCGCTGCGCGACCGGCTCGCCGAGCCCGCGCGAGCGCAGGTAGAACAGCTGGTCCTTGTCGATCTGCGCGATTGCCGCCGCGTGGGTGCAGCGGACGTCGTTGGCGAGGATCTCCAGGCCCGGGATCGCGTCCGCGTGCGCGCGCTTGGAGAGCAGCAGGTTGCGGCACTCCTGGAACGCGTCGGTCTGCTGAGCGCCCGGGTCGACCTTGATCATCCCGCGCCAGACCGCCTGCGAGCGGTCGGCGAGGATGCCGCGGAACGCGAGGTCGGATGTCGTATTGGCCGCCCCGTGCTCCTGCGTGGTGTCGAAGTCGACGTGCTGGCGGCCGTGCGGCGCGTAGGCGCCGGTGACCTTGCCCTGCGCGCCCTCGCCGGCCAGCAGCGTCTCGGTGCGCACACGGCCGTTGGCGCCGCCGAACCCGACGACCACCCAGTCCAGCGAGCCGTCGCGGGCGACCTCGGCGCGCTGAGCGCCGAAGATCCACGACTTCTCGTTGAGATCCTGGCCGCACACATACCGGAGGCGAGCGTTCTGGCCGACCACCAGCTCGACCACGGTGTTGAGCAGCGTCTCGGACTCGTCGTCGCCGGACAGGTACTGCTCCCAGACCTCGGCCTCGGCGCCCTCTTCGAGCACGATCAGGACGCGCCGCTGCAGCGCGGTGCCGGCTGCGGCGGTGACGGCCGTCAACAGGATCGGCGCCTCGAGGCGCACGCCGCGCGGGACCCAGACGAACGCGCCGCCGTCCCAGGTGTCCTCGTTCCAGCGCGTGAAGACGTCATCGGCCGCGACCACGCGGCCCAGGTGCGGCTCGACGAGCTCGGGGTGCTTGTCGCGGGCGACGGACAGCGGGAGCACGACCGGGCCGTCCTCGACAGCCACGCCCTCGGAGAGCGCGGCATCAACTTGATCGAGCCGCGTCGCGTCGGCGAGCTCGAACATGTCGGCGCGCGACGCCTCCAGGTCGCCGGCCTCAGGCGCGGCGAACGCGTCGAGCGAGAGCCGGCTCAGATCGGTGAACTCCCAGCCGGGCCGGCCCTTGAAGGTCGGGAGCTCGAGCGCCGTGACCTCAGCCAATGGAGCCCTCCATCTGGAGCTCGATGAGGCGGTTCATCTCGACCGCGTACTCCATCGGGAGCTCCTTGACGATCGGCTCGATGAAGCCATTGACGATCAGCTTGCCGGCCTCCTCCTCGGAGATGCCGCGCGCCATCAGGTAGAAGAGCTGCTCCTCGCCGATCTTGGAGACCGACGCCTCGTGGCCGACGTCCACGTCGTCCTCGCCGATGCGGATCGTCGGGTAGGTGTCCGAGCGGGAGTTCTCGTCAAGCAGCAGGGCGTCGCAGACGACCTTCGAGCGCGAGCCGTGCGCGCCCTTGGCGACCTCGAGCAGGCCGCGGTACGAGGAGCGCCCGCCGTCCTTGGAGATCGACTTGGCGAAGATGTTCGACGTCGTGTTCGGCGCCGCGTGCACGATCTTCGCGCCGGCGTCCTGGTGCTGGCCGTTGCCGGCGAAGGCGATCGACAGCACCTCGCCGTGCGCGCGCTCGCCCATCAGGTAGACGCTCGGATACTTCATCGTGAGCTTGGAGCCGAGGTTGCAGTCGACCCACTCGATGGTCGCGTCCTCCCAGGCCTGCGCCCGCTTGGTCACGAGGTTGTAGACGTTCTGCGACCAGTTCTGCACGGTCGTGTAGCGGATCCGCGCGCCCGGCTTGGCGATCAGCTCGACGACCGCCGAGTGCAGCGAGTCGGTGGTCCACACCGGGGCGGTGCAGCCCTCGACGTAGTGCACGTAGGAGCCCTCGTCGGCGATGATCAGCGTCCGCTCGAACTGGCCCATGTTCTCGGTGTTGATCCGGAAGTAGGCCTGCAGCGGCATCTCCACGTGCACGCCCGGCGGCACGTAGACGAACGAGCCGCCCGACCACACGGCGCTGTTCAGCGCGGCGAGCTTGTTGTCGTTCGGCGGGATGATCGTCGCGAAGTGCTCACGCACGAGGTCCTCGTGCTCGCGCAGCCCCGAGTCCATGTCCATGAACACGACGCCCTGCTTCTCGAGGTCTTCGCGGACCTGGTGGTAGACGACCTCGGACTCGTACTGCGCCCCGACGCCGGAGAGGAACTTGCGCTCGGCCTCGGGGATGCCGAGCCGGTCGAACGTGCGCTTGATGTCGTCCGGCACGTCGTCCCACGTCTTGGACGACTTCTCGGACGCGCGGACGAAGTAGTGGATGTCGTCGTAGTCGACCTCGGCCAGCATCGGCGAGCCCCACGTCGGCTGAGGCCGCGCGAGGAAGTGGTCGAGCGCCTTCAGGCGGAACTCGCGCATCCACTGCGGCTCGCTCTTGAACTCGGAGATCTGCTCGACGAGCTCGCGCGTCAACCCCTTCGGCGCCTTGTAGGCATAGCCGCCCTCGGGGTCGAAGAAGCCGTACTTCTCCTTGTAATCAGCATTGATGCCGACCAGCGCCCGCTGCTCGGCGATCACCTCAGGGGTGGCCATAACTCAGTCGACCTCCACTCGAATCACGCCGTCCTCGACAAGCACCGGGAAGGTGTCCACCGGGACATAGGCAGGCAGTGTCAGGGGCTTTCCGGTCCGCAGATCGAACAGCGAACCATGGCGCGGGCACTCGACGGTGCACTCGTCCTCGTCGACGTCGCCCTCCATCAGATCCCCGTTGTCGTGCGAACAGCGATCTTCGATGGCGAGGATGTCGCCAGCGCAGTTCACGATGCCGATCTCCAGGTCCTCCCACGTGACGACGCGCTTGGCGCCGGGCGGGAGGTCGTCGATCGGGCAGATGTCCACAAAAGTCCGACTCACGGGGTCGGGTTTCAGTCTAGTACGCGCGGCCGGGGCACAGTCGGCGGGTGCTCGACGCCTGGACGTGGGAACCCGGCGCGCAGCGGTCGCGGAGCGGCGCGTGGGCTGGATGAACGACGCCCGGAGCCACCTCGACCTCGCACCCTACGACGTCCGCCTCCCCGGCGGGTCGGCCACGCGCTGCGCGAGGCGATGCTCCGCTTCACCGTGGCCGACGACGCGGGCTCCCTCGGCTCCTTCAACCTCTCGCTCTCGGGCGAGATGAGCGCGTCCTGTTCCGGACCACGAGCGGCCGCACCGCGTTTCCGCTCGACCCGATTCCGCCGGTGATCGCCCTTGCCGACTGGGAGCGGCTGGCCGCGGGCGCCGCCCAGCGCGCGCGTGCGCTGAACGCGTTCGTCGCCGACGCCTACGGCGAGCGACGGATCGTGGCCGAGGGCGTCGTGCCCGCGCGGGTGATCGAGACGGCCGAGCACTACGAGCCGCGCCTGCGCGGCGTCGAGCCGCCGGGCGGCCAGTGGGTCGGCATCGCCGGGCTCGACCTCGTCCGCGCGGTCGATGGCGAGTTCCACGTGCTCGAGGACAACCTGATGACGCCGAGCGGCTTCGCCTACGCGGCGGCGGCGCGTGAAGCTGTCGTGGCCGCGCTCGACCCGGCGCCCGCGCCGGCCCCGCACGGCTACGGCGACCTCCCGCTGCTGCTCGCCGGCACGTTGCGCGCCGCCGCCGCCCGGGAGCGCGAGCCCTACCTGGTCGTCCTCACCGACAGCCCCGAGAACCCCGCGTATTGGGAGCACGAGTGGGCCGCCGCCGCGCTCGGCGTGCCGCTCGTGCTGGCGGGCGACCTGCGCCTGGACGGCGACCGGCTGGTGCACGGCGCCCATGTCGTCGACGCGCTCTACCGCCGCGCCAACGACGACACGCTCGACACCGACGTGGGCCGGCTGCTCGCGCCGGCCGTGCTCGCCGGGACGCTCGGCGTCGTCAACGCGTTCGGCTGCGGCGTCGCGGACGACAAGCTCGCGCACGCCTACGTCGAGGACATGGTGCGCTTCTATCTGGGCGATGAGCCGGCGCTGCGCTCGGTCCCGACGCTCGACCTCGGCTGTCCGGAACAGCTCGAGCGCGCGCTCGACACGTTCGCGGACCTGGTCATCAAGCCACGCGCGGGACACGGCGGCATCGGGGTGGTGGTGTGCCCGCATGCCGACGCGGCCGACATCGCGGACGTGCGCAAACGCGTGCGGGATTCTCCCGCTGACTGGGTAGCTCAGCCCTTCGTGCAGCTTTCCTGGCACCCGACGCTGGTCGACGGCGCGATCGCGAACCGTCATGTCGACCTGCGACCGTTCGTGTTCATGCAGGGAGCGGACGAGGCTGAGGTGCTGACCGGTGGGCTCACGCGCTTTGCCATGGACGAGGGCGCCGTGGTCGTCAACACCACGCAGAACGGCGGATTCAAAGACACGTGGGTGCTCGACCGCTGATCGGCATCACCACCTCGGAGATGCGCGTACCGCGGCGGACGAGCCCGGTGCCCGAGGGCGATCCGCCGCAGGCCGAGATGGCGCTCGGAATCGCCTATGCGCGCGCGGTCGAGGAGGCCGGCGGGATCCCGGTCGTCGTGCCGCCGCTCGCGACCGGCGCGATCGGCCCGCTCGTCGACCAGCTCGCGGGTATCTGCCTGTCCGGCGGCCCGGACCTCGACCCCGCCGCCTACGAGGCCGAGCCGGCCCCGGAGTTGGGCGCGGTCGAGCCGGCGCTCGACGCCTTCGAGCTCGCGGTCGCCCGCACCGCGGACCGGCTCGGGCTGCCGATCATCGGCATCTGCCGCGGCTGCCAGGCGCTCAACGTCGCCCGCGGCGGGACCCTGCATCAGCACGTGCCCGCCGTCACCGGCGGCTCGGTGACGCACCGTCAGACCGAGTCGGGGCGCGTGACGACGCACACCGTCCGGATCGAGCACGGGTCGGAGCTGGCGGCCATCGTGGGCGACGGGGAGCTCGACGTGAACTCCTTCCATCACCAGGCGGTCGACCGGCTGGGCCGGGGGCTGCGCGCCGTGGCGTGGGCGCCCGACGGCGTGATCGAGGGCATCGAGGGCGCCGGCCCGACGCTGTACCTGGGCGTGCAGTGGCACGTCGAAACGCTGGTCGATCGGCAGCGCCACGCGGCGCTGTTCGACGCGCTCGTCGCCGCGGCGGCCCACGAGACCGCCCGACGGGCCGCTTAGCCGTGTGCGGCTTCGGCCTCGAGGTCCGCCCCGGAGGGCGCGCCGACCGCTCGGCGCTCGAGCGGATGGGCTCGGCGCTCGCCCCGCGCGGCCCCGACGGCGACGGCATCTGGCTCGACGGCGATGCCGGTCTCGTGCACCGGCGGCTCGCGATCATCGACCTGTCGGAACGCGGAGCGCAGCCGATGCGCGACGAAGCGCTGGGCCTCTCGGTCGCGTTCAACGGATGCATCTACAACCATCGCGAGCTGCGCCGCGAGCTCGAGCAGCTCGGCCATACGTTCGCCTCGACCAGCGACACCGAGGTGATCCTCAAAGCCTGGGCGCAGTGGGGCGAAGGGATGCTCGAGCGGTTCGCGGGCATGTTCGCGTTCTGCCTGCGCGAGGACGGTGGGCGCGTCGTCCTCGCGCGCGACCGGTTGGGCGTCAAGCCGCTGTACCTCGCGGACCTGCCCGACGGCGGGCTGCGGGCCGCGTCCTCGCTCCCGGCGCTGGTGCGCGCGGGGGGCGTGGACACGCGCGTCGACCCGGTGGCCCTGCACCACTACCTGAGCTGGCACTCGATCGTGCCCGCGCCGCGGACGATCCTGCGCGGCGTCGGGAAGCTGCCGCCGGCCACGGTGCTGGTCGTGGAGCCCGACGGCCGCCGCCGCGAGCGGCGGTATTGGGACCCCCCGTTCGCCCGCGATCCGGAGCGCGCCGCCTGGTCGGAGGCCGACTGGACCGACGCGGTGCGCGAGGCGCTGCGGGTCGCCGTGCGGCGGCGCATGGTGGCCGACGTGCCGGTCGGGATCCTGCTGTCCGGCGGGCTCGACTCGTCGCTGATCGTCGCGCTGCTCGCCGAGCAGGGCCAGCACGGCCTGGCGACGTTCTCGATCGGGTTTCCCGACGCCGGCGGGCGCGAGGGGAACGAGTTCGAGTTCTCCGACATGGTGGCGCGCGACTTCGCGACCGACCACCACCAGATCAACGTCGCGCCCGAGCGCATCGTCGAGGCGCTGCCCGAGGCGATCGCCGCGATGAGCGAGCCGATGGTGTCCCACGACGCGGTCGCGTTCTGGCTGCTCTCGCAGGCCGTCGCCCGCGAGCGGAAGGTCGTGCAGTCCGGCCAGGGCGCCGACGAGGTGTTCGGCGGCTACTACTGGTATCCGCCTTTGCTCGAGGCATCGGGCGACGGCCTCGACACCTATGTGCGCGCGTTCTTCGACCGCGACCACGCGGGCATCTCAGCGCTCGTGAATCCGGAGTGGGCGCTCGACGAGGACCCCTCGCACGCGTTTGCCGCCGCGTGGTTCGCCCGCCCGGGGGCTGCCTCAGCGGTGGATCGCGGGCTGCGCATCGACGCCGAGGTGATGCTCGTCGACGACCCGGTCAAGCGCGTCGACAACATGACGATGGCGCACGGGCTGGAGGCGCGGACGCCGTTCCTGGACCACGAGCTGGTCGAGCTGGCGGCCACGTGCCCGCCCGAGCTCAAGCTCGCCGACGGCGGCAAGGGCATCCTCAAGCGCGCCGCCCGCGGCATCGTGCCCGACGCCGTGATCGACCGGCCCAAGGGCTACTTCCCGGTCCCCGCCCTGTCGCACCTCGAAGGCCCGGTGCTCGAGCTCGTCACCGACGCGCTGACCTCCGACGCGGCGCGGTCGCGAGGTTTATTCCCGACGAAGGTCGTGCGTGAGATGCTCGCTGAGCCAAATGTTCACAGAACGAACCTCGACGGGAGTACGCTCTGGCAGCTGGCGCTGCTTGAGCTGTGGCTGCAGCGTCACGTTCGACCGCCGGGCGATTCCTGACCGCCACGGCTTAGCCGCCGGTACAAGGCGGGTAGGGCGTTCGCGGGGGAGGCTTTAGCCAGATGTCAGAGGTAGGGACGCCAATGTGGGCGCGCTGGAACGAGGATGCCGCCGCCAGGCCGTGGACGGTCGGCATCGAAGAGGAGGTCATGCTCGTGTCTCCGGACACGTGGCTGCCCGAGTCCCGCTGCGAGGACGTGCTCGCGGCGCTCCCCGACGCGGTCGCCGGCCACGCGCGCGCCGAGACCCATGGCTCGGCGCTCGAGATCGCGAGCGAGCCGCACGACACGATCGGTGGCGCGGTCGCACAGATCGCGGAGCTGCGCTGGGCTCTGGCCGACACGATCGACGAGCTCGACCTCCGGGCCGCGGTCGCCGGCACGCATCCGACCGCGCGCTGGGAGCACATGCAGGTGTCGCCGGGCGCGCGGTACCAATTCGTGCACCAGTCGATGCGCGAGCTCGCGCGCCGCGAGCCGACGTTCGGGCTGCACGTTCACGTCGGGGTCCCCGACCCCGAGGCGGCGGTCCGCGCGCTGAACGCGATGCGGCTGCACCTGCCGGTGCTGCTCGCGCTGTCGGGCAACTCGCCGTACTGGCAGGGACGGGACTCCGGCCTGGCGTCCGCCCGCACGCCGGCATTCCAGACGTTCCCGCGCACCGGCGCGCCGCGGCGCTTCGACAGCTACGCCGATTACGTCGAGGCGATCGACCTGCTGATCCGCTGCGACGCGATCCCCGAGCCGACGTTCCTGTGGTGGGACGCCCGCCTGCAGCCGGCGTTCGGGACGCTCGAGGTGCGCGTGATGGACGCCCAGACGCGCGTGGAGGACACCGCGGCACTCGCCGCGCTCGTGCAGTGCCTCGTGCGGCTCGAGGCCGAGCGGCCCGCACCGCTGCTGAGCGCCGCCGAGGCCCAGGAGGTGGTGGGCGAGAACCGCTTCATCGCAGCGCGCGACGGCATGCACGCCGAGCTGATCGAGCCACCCGCGCGTGTCCCGGTGAAGGACATCCTGCGGCGGCTCGTCGCCGAGTGCGAGCCGGTCGCGCGTGAGCTCGACTGCGCTGCAGAGCTGGCCGAGGCGCTGACCCTCGCAGAGTCACCCGGCGCCGAGCGCCAGCGCGCGGCCTGCTCACGTGCCGGATCGTGGGAGGGACTGGTCGAGGCGCTCACGCACGAGTTCACGCCTCACGGCTTCAGCATCGGGCCGAGCGCCCGCGCGTCGAGCGCGTAGGCCAGCGCGTCGCGGTCCGACGCCTCGGCGAACACGACGCCGACGAGGCGCCCGCGATCGTCGACGACCGGCGCGCCGGAGTCGCCGGGCATCACGGCCGCCGCCAGCTCGAGCGCGGGGCGGTTCTGGCCGCTCACGCGCGCGGAGATCGTCCGGCGCACCGTCGCGCGCAGGGACTCCTCGCGCCCGGAGCGCAGGACATGCACCGTCACGCGATCGCCGGCCCGGGCGGCGGCGCCGCGCACAATGGAACCGGCGCCGCCGAACGCCAGCACGGCGACGTCGAGCCGCCGGTCGACCTGCAGCACCCGCGCGGGCCGATCGCCGACCCGCACGGGGCCGCCGTGGGCGAGCACGTGCGCGACGGTCATGGCGCGGCCGTCGCCGATGCCGAACGCAGTGGCGTCGGCATGCGGCACCCGGACCGCCTGCACCGATGGCGCCTCACCGCCTCCGCAGCCCGCGAGCACCGCGACGACGGGGATCACCAGGGCGGCGCGGCGGGTCATCGCGGCGGCGCGCTGGTCGAGCGCACGACCAGGACCGGTTCGTGGAGGCGCACCGCGCGGGAGTCGCGCCCGTTCATGCGCTCGAGCAGGAGTGCCAGCGCTTCCCGGCCCATCTCGTGTCGCGGCTGGTTGACCGTGGTCAGCCGGATGTGGTTGAGGGCGGCGACGAACGTGTTGTCGTAGCCGACGACCGAGACGTCTCCGGGGATCTTCACGCCGCCCTGCTCGAGCCGGTCGATCAACCCGACCGCGACCAGGTCGTTGGCGGCGAACACGGCGGTCGGCAGGTCGTCCGCGCTCAGCAGCTTCTCGGCCGCCGCCACGCCGGCCTGCTCGGTGAAGTCGCCGGGGATGACCGCGGCGAAGCGGCTCAGGCCGGCGTCGCTCATCGCCCGCAGATAGCCGCTGCGGCGCGGCGCCGAGCCGGCGCCCTGGCCGCCGTCGATGTGCACGATCCGCTCGTGACCGAGCCCGACGAGGTGCTCGATCACCTCGTGCGATCCCAACGCTTCGTCGGTCATCACACAGTCGATCTGGGTGCTGCGCACGCGCCGCCCGATCACGACGCAGGGCAGCGTGCCGACGTCGGCGGCGATCTCGCTGCCGTTGAGACGCGGCGAGACGAGGATCAGGCCGTCGGTCCGGTACTCGAGCAGCGCCTCGAGCATCGCGCGCTCGCGCTGCTGGCGCCGGCCCCCGGTGATGATCAGCAGCCGGTAGCCGATGTCGGAGGCGTACTCCTCGATGCCGTTGGCGATCTCCGCGAAGAACGGGTTGTGGAGGTCGTTGAGGAGGATCCCGACCGTGTTGGTGGTGTGGCTGGCGAGCTGCCGCGCGATCGCGTTCGGCCGGTAGCCGAGGCGCCGCGCGGTGGCGAGCACGAGCTCGCGCCGGTGCGGGCTGACCTTGTCGCTGCCGCGCATGACCAGCGACACGAGCGCGCGCGAGACCCCGGCCTCGCGAGCGACGTCCTCCATCGTCACGTACGCGCCGCGAGCCGACTTGCCCGGAGGCATCTCGCCCACCGACATGGCGAGGGATTGTTCCAGTTAGAGCGCGCTAATGAAAGACTTGCATTAGAGCGCGACACCCGTTAGCGTCCCGCGGAAGGCGGATTTGGAGCGCTCTAACACGCGTTCCGGAGAAGGAGTGAGCGAGCAGTGGGTCAGGCCGAGATCGCGGATCGGGCACGCCGGATGGCGGGAGCGCCCATCTCCTGGGGCGTCTGCGAGGTACCCGGCTGGGGCCTCCAGCTCGCGCCCGAGCGCGTGCTTTCCGAGATGGCCGAGCTGGGCCTGAAGGCCACCGAGCTCGGCCCACAGGGATGGCTGCCGCTCGACGGCGCCGCCGTCCGCGCCGAGCTCGACCGCTACGGGCTGCGGCTCGTCGGCGGGTTCGTGCCGATCGTCGTGCACGAGAGCCGCGAGGCATCTCGTCGCGCCGCCGGGCAGCTCGCGGCCGCGGGCGCCGACGTCTTCGTCGCCGCCCTTGTGCAGGACGAGAAGTGGTCCGCGCCCGTGCCGCTCGACGACGACGGATGGCGGCGCGTGGGCACGCAGCTGCGCGAGCTGGCCGACCTCGTCGCCGCCGAAGGACTGACGCTCGTGCTGCATCCCCACGTCGGCACGCTCGTCGAGACCGCGCACGACGTCGAGCGGGCGCTCGCGCACACCGACGTTCCCTGGTGCTTCGATACCGGCCACCTGCTGATCGGAGAGATCGAGCCGGTGCAGTTCATCCGCGATCACGCAGATCGCATCGGTCACGTTCATCTCAAGGACGTGAGCGCATCGCTGGCGGAACGGGTACGCGCCGGCGCGCTGTCGCTGGTCCAGGCCACGCAGATGGGCCTGTTCCGGCCGCTGGGTGACGGAGACGCGCGCCTCGACGAGGTCGTCGCCCTCCTCGACCAGACGGGCTACGAGCGCTGGCTCGTGCTCGAGCAGGACCTGGCCATCACCGGCGAGGAGCCACCGGTGGATGGCGGTCCGGCACTCGATGTCGCACGGAGCATCGAGTTCCTGTCCACATCGGCTCCGCGGAGAGAGAGGGTGTCCCTGCGATGAAGCGACTCGTCGGAAGATGGCTCGTCGTCGTCCTCGCGCTCAGCACGCTGGTGGTGGTCGGCTGTGGCGGCGGCGATGACAACTCGGGCGACAAATCGTCCTCCAGCGGCGGTACCCAAGCGGTCAACCTGACCCAGGGGAGCGACCTCACGTTCGCGATGGTGACGCACAGCGACGAGGGCTCGTTCTGGTCGGTCGTCAAGAAGGGCGCCCAGCAGGCGGCCAAGGACGAGGGCGTCAAGCTCATCTGGAGCCCGTCGAACAACGACCCGCAGAAGGAGGCGCAGCTGATCGACGCCGCGGTCTCCCAGAAGGTCGACGGCCTCGCCGTGTCGGTCCCCAACGCGGACGCGATCAAGGATTCGCTCGCCAAGGCGAAGGATCAGGGCATCCCGATCATCACGCTGAACTCCGGTGCCGAGCAGTTCAAGGACCTCGGCGCCATCACGCACGTGGGCCAGGACGAGTCGATCGCGGGCCAGGCGGCCGGCGACCGCTTCAAGTCCGAGGGCGCCAAGAAGGTGCTCTGCATCATCCACGAGCAGAACAACATCGGCCTCCAGCAGCGCTGCGATGGCGTCAAGCAGGGCTTCGGCGGCGACGTGACCAACCTGCAGGTCAAGGGCACGGCCGACATCGCCACCACCCAGACGGAGATCAAGTCCAAGCTCCAGGCCGACAAGTCCTACGACGCCGTGATCGCGCTCAATCCGGACATCGCGGCGGCGACGGCGGGGGCCATCAAGGGCGCGAGCTCGGACGCGAAGCTCGCCACGTTCGACCTCAACCCGGAGGTGATCAAGCGCATCAAGGCGGGAGACATCGAGTTTGCCGTTGACCAGCAGCAGTACCTGCAGGGCTACCTGCCGATCGTGTTCCTGAAGCTGTTCAAGACGAACGCCAACACCGTCGGCGGCGGCCAGCCGGTCCTCACCGGCCCCGGCTTCGTCGACAAGTCCAACGTCGCGACCGTCGAGAAGCTCGCCAACGCCGGCACCCGCTGATCGACATGAGCGGCCAGCCAACCCCTGCCGCCGCGCCCTCGGGCGCGGCGGCGCCGCCGCCGGCCCAGCTAGCCGACGAGCGACTGGCGAACATCAGCCTGACGTCGCGCATCCTGCGGCGGCCGGAGATCGGCGCGCTGCTGGCGGCGATCGTCGTCGCGATCTTCTTCTGGACGCAGAACTCGCTGTTCCTCAAGCCCGACGGCATCGCGAACTGGACCGACGTCGCGTCGACGATCGGCATCCCCGCGGTGGTCGTGGCCCTGCTGATGATCGGGGGCGAGTTCGACCTGTCGGCCGGCGTGATGACCGGCTCGGCCGGGCTGATGATGGGCATCCTCGCGACCGAGGTCGGGATGAACATCTGGATCGCGATCGTGCTGACGCTGATCGCCGCAACGATGGTCGGCTTTCTCAACGGCTACATGGTCATGCGGACCAAGCTGCCCAGCTTCATCGTGACGCTGGCGACGTTCTTCATCCTGCAGGGCGTCAACCTCGGCGTCACCAAGGCGATCACCAACCAGGTGTCGGTCAGCGGGCTCGACCTCGCGGCCGGCTACGAGAGCGCCAACAAGCTCTTCGGCGGCAGCTTCTCTTCACACGACTTCCGCATCACCGTGCTGTGGTGGCTCGTCATCACCGCGCTCGGGACGTGGGTGCTCACGCGCACCCGCGTCGGCAACTGGATCTTCGGCGTCGGCGGTGACGCGAATGCCGCCCGCAACGTCGGCGTCCCGGTCGCGCGCGTGAAGATCGGGCTGTTCATGACCACGTCGTTCGTGTGCGCGCTGACCGGCATCATGATCGCGCTGCGGCTTGCCTCCACCCAGGCCGGCCAAGGCGTCGGCGAGGAGTTCCAATACATCATCGCCGCGGTCGTCGGCGGCTGCGTGCTGACCGGCGGCTACGGCTCCGCGGTCGGCGCATCGCTCGGCGCGACGATCATCGGCATGGCCTTCATCGGCATCCAGTTCTCGGGCTGGAACACCGACTGGCGGTTCCTCTTCCTCGGCGTGATCCTGCTGGCCGCGGTGCTCGTCAACAACTACATCCGCAAGCGCGCGGAGGGGGCTCGGCGATGACGGGCACACCGCTCCTCGAGGTCCGCAACGTCTCCAAGTACTTCGGCAACGTCGTGGCGCTGAAGGACGTCAGCGTCGGCGTCGGTGCGGGCGAGGTGACGTGCGTGCTGGGCGACAACGGCGCGGGCAAGTCGACGTTCATCAAGATCCTCTCCGGCGTGCACGAGCACGACGAGGGCGAGCTCCTGGTCGACGGCGTCCAGGCGCACTTCCACAACCCGCGGGACGCGAAGGAGCGCGGCATCGCCACCGTCTTCCAGGACCTCGCGACCGTGCCGCTGATGTCGATCTGGCGCAACTTCTTCCTCGGCTCGGAGCCGACGAAGGGTGCCGGGCCGCTGAAGCGGATCGATGTGCGGTTCGCCCAGGAGACGATGGTCAGCGAGCTGCGCAAGATGGGCATCGACGTCCGCGACCCGGATCAGCCGGTGGGCACGCTGTCCGGCGGCGAGCGCCAGGCCGTGGCGATCGCGCGCGCCGTCTACTTCGGCGCCAAGGTCCTGATCCTCGACGAGCCGACGTCGGCGCTCGGCGTCAAGCAGTCGGGCGTCGTGTTGCGCTACGTCGCGCAGGCGCGCGACCACGGGCTGGGCGTCATCTTCATCACCCACAACCCGCACCACGCGTATCCGGTCGGCGACCGGTTCGTGATCCTCAACCGCGGCAAGCTGGTGGGCTCATGGACGAAGCCCGAGATCGGCCGGGACGAGCTCGTCAAGCAGATGTCTGGCGGCGCGGAGCTGGACGCGCTCACGCACGAGCTCGAACGGGTGCTCGACACCCCCGGCGCGGGATGAGGACGATCGGCGTGGGTGTGATCGGCTTCGGGTGGCTCGGCCAGGCCCACAGCCGCTCGCTGCTGCGCATCCCGACGCTGTTCCGGGACCGGGACTTCGACACTGAGCTGGTGATCTGCGGCGACACGCGCCCCGAGGCCCGCGAGGACGCGGTCAGCTCGTTCGGATTCGCGCGCAGCACCGCCGACTGGCGCGCGGTGATCGAGGATCCGGACGTCGACGTGGTCATGATCGCCGCGCCGAACATGCTCCACACTGAGCTCGTCGAGGCCGCCGCGGCGGCCGGCAAGCACGTGTTCTGCGAGAAGCCGGTCGGCGGCACGCCGGAGCAGACCGTACGCGCCGAGAAGGCCGCGCGCGACGCCGGCGTCATCAGCGGCGTCGGTTACAACTACCGCTGGGCGCCGCTCGTGCAGTACGCGCGCACGCTGATCGCCGGCGGCGCGCTCGGTGAGATCACCAACTACCGGGGGCGCTTCTTCTCGATGTACGGGAGCGACCCGCTCGGAGTGCTCTCCTGGCGCTTCCTCGTCGACCAGGCCGGCTACGGCGTGACGACCGACCTGATGAGCCACTCCGTCGACCTGGCGCACATGCTGCTGGGACCGATCACCCGCGTGGTCGGGACGACCGAGACGTTCATCAAGGAGCGCCCGCTGCCCTCGGGCGGCGGTACGCACTACGGCCGCGGCCGGCCCGAGGACCCCAGGGGCGCCGTCACGAACGAGGACTACGCCGGGATGCTGTGCGAGTTCGCGTCCGGCGCCCGCGGCACGTTCGAGACCAGCCGCGCGATCATCGGGCCGGAGAGCCAGATGGCGTTCGAGGTCTACGGCACCAAGGGCGCGCTGGGCTGGAACCTCGAGAGGCTCAACGAGCTGCAGGTGTACCTGGTCGAGGACGAGGCGCACAGCGGCTACCGGACGGTGTTCGGCGGCGATCGCTTCCCCTACCACGGGCACTTCGTCCCCGGCAGCGCCAACGGCATCGGCTTCGAGGACCTCGTCGTGATCGAGGACTTCGAGTTCTGCCGCTCGGTCACGAGCGGCCGCGAGCACCGGCCGGGCTTCGGCGACGCAGTCGAATGGGTCAGCGTCCAGGCGGCGCTGCTCCGGTCGGCGGAGTCCGGCCACTGGAAGGATGTCGTATCGCTGCGGGAGGATTGATGGAGGCCACCACGACCGCGACCCTGCGGATCGGCGTGCTGGGCGTCGGCCGGATCGGCCGCATGCACGCCGACCTGATCGAGCGCCAGGTGGCGGGAGCGACCGTCGCCGGCGTCTACGACGCCAACCCGGACGCGGCGCGCGCCGCGTCGGCCGCCGCGTACGACAGCGTCGACGAGCTGCTGACCGACGTCGACGCGGTCGCGATCTGCTCGACCACCGAGACCCACGCCGACCTGATCGTCGCGGCCGCGCGCGCCGGCAAGGCGATCTTCTGCGAGAAGCCGATCTCGCTCGATCTGGCCGAGGTCGACCGCGCGCTGGCGGCGGTCGACGAGGCCGGCGTCCCGTTCCAGATCGGCTTCAACCGGCGCTTCGATCCCGCCCACGCGGCGGTGCGCGAGGCGGTGGTGCGCGGCGACGTCGGAGACCCGCAGCTCGTGCGGATCTCCAGCCGCGACCCCGAGCCGCCGCCGATGGCGTACGTGCGCGGCTCCGGCGGGATCTTCCTCGACATGACGATCCACGACTTCGACATGGCGCGGTTCGTGACCGGCAGCGAGGTCGTGGAGGTGTTCGCGCGCGGAGCCGTGAACGTCGATGCGGGGTTCGGCGACGCGGACGACGTCGACACCGCGCTCGTCACGCTCGTCCACGCCAGCGGCTGCCTGACCGCGATCGACAACTCACGCCAGGCCGTCTACGGCTACGACCAGCGGGTCGAAGTGTTCGGCTCGCGCGGGATGGCGGCGTCGGAGAACCCGTACGCGCACACGACGGTCGTGCGGACCGCCGGCGGCACGCGCGCCGCGCCCCTCCCCCACTTCTTCCTCGAGCGCTACGTGCCGAGCTACCTGGGCGAGTGGGACGCGTTCGTCGAAGCCGTGCGCGCCGGGACGCCGCCGCCCGTCTCGGGCGTCGACGCGCGGGCGCCTCTCGTGATCGGGCTCGCGGCCTGGCAGTCGCTGCACGAGGGCGGACCCGTGAGGCTCATTTGAAGGTCTGGATCTCCGGCGGCAGCGGGTTCGTCGGCTCGCACCTCGCGCGCGCCTTCGGCGATGTCTGCGCCCCGCGCCATGCCGAGGTCGACGTCACCGACCCCGACGCGGTCCGGCGCAGCATCCGCGCGTTCGCTCCCGATGCGGTGATCCACTCCGCGATCCTCAACGACTTCACCCGGCTCGAGCGCGACGGATGGGCCGGCTACGTCGGCGCGACGCGCAACGTCGTCGACGCCGCGGGTGAAGCGCAGGTCGTGCTGATCTCGACCGACTGGGTGTTCAGCGGGGTGGGTGGGAACTACATCGAGGCCACGCCGCCGAGCCCGGTCAACCTGTACGGCCTGCTCAAGGCGGCAAGCGAGATGGTGCCGGGCGTGGACGCGATCGCGCGGCTCTCCGCCGTCCAGGGCGTGAGCGAGGCGCCGCGCAGACAGGACGCCGGCTTCGGCTACTTCGTCGCCGCGCTGGTGCGCGCGCTCCGCGCCGGCGAGCGCTTCACGGTCTGGGAGGGCGACGACATCAACATGGTCGCGACGCCGACGCTCGCCTCCGACGCCGCCGGCCTGGTCGCGCGGGTCGTCGCCGGCGGCCACAGCGGGATCTTCCACTGCTGCGGCGGCGAGTCGGTCGATCGGCGCACGCTCGCGCTGCGCACGGTCGAGGCGTTCGGGCTCGACGGCGACCTGCTCGACTTCGGGCCGCCGCCGCCCCAGTCATGGCGGATCCCGTACGACACCAGCCTCGACGCGCGCGCGACCGCCGCCGCGCTCGGCGTCGAGCTGCCGTCGCTGGCCGACCAGCTCGCGCGGCTGGAGATGACCTTCGAGGAGGTACGCGCATGAGACTGACCGTCGCCCAGGCGCTGGTGCGATTCCTCGCCGTACAGGAGATCGAGCGCGACGGCGAGCGCCGGCGCTTCTTCGCCGGCTGCTTCGGCATCTTCGGCCACGGCAACCTCGCCGGCCTCGGCCAGGCGCTGCACCAGCACCAGGATCTGCTGCCCTACCACCAGGCCCGCAACGAGCAGGCGATGGTGCACATCGCGTCGGGCTACGCACGGCAGCGCAACCGCCTCGGCACCTACGCGTGCACGACGTCGGTCGGCCCGGGCGCGACCAACATGGTCACCGGCGCGGCGCTCGCGACGATCAACCGCCTGCCGGTGCTGCTCCTCCCCGGCGACACGTTCGCGACGCGCACGCCCCACCCGGTGCTGCAGCAGCTCGAGGCCCCGCACGACGCGACGCTGTCGGTCAACGACTGCTTGAAGCCGGTGTCGCGCTTCTTCGAGCGGATCGAGCGGCCCGAGCAGCTCGTGCCGGCGGCGCTCGAAGCGATGCGAGTACTCACCGATCCGGCCGAGACCGGCGCGGTCACGCTCGCCATGCCCGAGGACGTCCAGACCGAGGCGTTCGAGGTCCCGGACGCGTTCCTCGAGCCGCGCGCCTGGACGGTGTTCCGCCAGCCCGCAGCACCCGACGCGCTCGCACGTGCGGCCGACCTGATCCGCGCCGCGCGACGGCCACTGCTCGTCGCCGGCGGCGGCGTCATCTACGCCGAGGCGACCGACGCGCTCGTCGCGCTGGTCGACGCCACGGGAATTCCGGTCGGCGAGACACAGGCGGGCCGCGGCACGCTGACGTCCGAGCACCCGTCAGCGCTCGGCGCGATCGGCGCGACCGGGACGCCCGCCGCCAACCGGCTGGCCCGCGACGCTGATCTCGTGATCGGCGTCGGCACGCGCTGGAGCGACTTCACGACCGCGTCGAAGTCCGCGTTCCAGGATTCTGGCGTGCGGTTCGTGAACATCAATGTCACCGGCTTCGACGCCGCAAAGAACAGCGGCCTCGGCATCGTCGCCGACGCGCGGCTGGCGCTCGAAGCGCTGCGCGACGCGCTCGCGGGTCACCGCGTGGACGAGGCATGGTCTTCGCTGGCCGCCGCGGAGTCGGCCGCATGGGGCGGGGAGGTTGCGCGGCTCGTGAGCGCCGGCCACGCCCCGCTGCCCAGCCAGGCCGAGGTGATCGGCGCGGTCAACGCCGCCGCCGCTGCGCGCGACGTCGTGGTGTGTGCGGCCGGCTCGATGCCCGGCGATCTCCACAAGCTGTGGCGGTCGCGCGACCCGAAGAGCTACCACGTCGAGTACGGCTACTCGTGCATGGGCTACGAGATCCCGGGCGGCATCGGCGTCAAGCTCGCCGCGCCCGATCGCGAGGTGTTCGTGATGATCGGCGACGGCTCGTACCTGATGCTGCCGGGCGAGCTCGCGACCGCGGTCGCCGAGGGGATCAAGATCGTCGTCGTGCTCGTCCAGAACCACGGCTACGCGTCGATCGGCGCGCTGTCGCGGTCGGTCGGCGACAGCGAGTTCGGCACCAAGTACACGCCGGGCGTCGACCTCGCGGCGAACGCCGAGAGCCTCGGCGCGCGCGTGCTGCGCACGACCACGATCGGCGAGCTCCGCAGCGCCCTCGAGGAGGCGAAGACGACCGACGGGCCGGTCGTCGTGCACGTCGAGGTCGACCGCTACGCCGGTGTGCCGAGCTATGACAGCTGGTGGGACGTGCCGGTGGCCGAGGTCTCCACCGAGGCGTCGGTACAGGCGGCGCGCGACGAGTACGAGCGCGCACGGCGCGTGCAGCGCCAGTACGTTGACGCCCCATGAGCCTCGTCGTCCGCGGCGCTGTCACCCCCGAGTCGGCCGGCTGGGAGTACGTCGGCTTCGAAGTCGTCCAGCCGCCGGCCGAGCGCGACACCGGCAGCAACGAGCACTGCATCGTCGTGCTCTCCGGCACGGTGAGCGTCGCCGACTGGAAGGACCTCGGCGGCCGCAGCGACCCGTGGTCCGGGATGCCCGACGCGGTCTACCTCCCGCCGGGGACGCGGTATCTGATCCAGGGCGAAGGCGAGGTGGCGATCTGCAGCGCGCCCGCCCGCAAGGGCGCGACGGCGCGCGTGCTCCCGGGCGCGGACATCGCGGTCGAGACGCGCGGCTACGGGGCGCTCGAGCGCACGATCCGCCCGATCCTGATGGCCGACGAGGAGGCCGACTCGCTGCTGGTCTGCGAAGTGCTCACCCCGGCCGGCCACTGGTCGAGCTACCCGCCGCACAAGCACGACCGCGACGCGATGCCCGAGGAGTCGTTGCTCGAGGAGACCTACTACCACCGCATCGCGCCGGCGCACGGCTTCGCCTTCCAGCGCGTCTACACGGCCGACCGCTCGCTCGACGAGACGGTGACCGTACGCGACGGCGACACGGTGCTCGTGCCGCGCGGCTACCACACCGTCTCGGCGCCGCCCGGCTACGAGCTCTACTACCTCAACGTGATGGCCGGACCCACCCGGGCCTGGGCCGTCGCGAACGACCCAGACCACGAGTGGACCTTGACTAAGCCGGGGCGCGGTTGAACGTCGCCTCGCGGACGGCCACGGCGGTGTCCGCGTTGTCGGCGAACAGCCCGTCGACGCCGAGCTCGTAATAGAGCTTGAGCTCGGCCGGCTGGTCGCCGCGCGCGCGGAGGAACTCCGGGCTGGCCGGGTCGCCCTGGCGGAAGTCCGCCGCCAGGAAGTTGTTCTCCGGCCGGAACGTGTACGGGTGCAGGACGAGCCCGACGCGGTGGGCGTCGCGGATCAGCGTCGTCGGCTCGCCGAGCGGGTTGCCGGCCGTGTTGCCCTCGACGATCCGCCTCTTGTCCGGCCCGATCCCGTCCGCGTATCTGGCGACGGCCGCAAGCCCGGACGGGGTGACCATCTGGTCGTAGGTGAGCGCCGGGTACAGGTCGGCCGGGCCGCCCGTCGCGTCGATCAACTGGACGAGCGGCAGCGGCGTCTTGGTGTTCAGCCGCTTGAGGTTGCCGACCTCGAACGACTGGATGAACACTTTCGCGCCCTTGTGCCCGCGACCGCCGGCGCGCAGCGCGGCGAGCATCGGGTCGTCGAACCGGAAGCCCTTGGACTCGAAGAACGTCGGGTGCTTGGTTTCGGGGTAGATGCCGACGTCGTGCTTGTTCGCGAGCGCGATGACCTCGTCGAACGTCGGGATCTCGTACAGCCCGTTGTGCGCGGTGTTGGCGGGGCGGATGTCGGGCAGCCGCTCCTTCGCGCGCAGCGTCTTGAGCTCGGCGAGCGTGAAGTCGAACGTGAACCACGTGTTCGGGAACAGGGTCCCGTCGATCGTCTCGTCGTGCTGGCGGTCCTTGAACTCCGGGTGATCGGCGACGTCGGTCGTGCCCCCGATGTCGGGTTCATGACGCGCGACCAGCTTGCCGTCCTTGGTGAAGCAGAGGTCCGGCTCGATGTAGTCGGCGTGCATCTCGATCGCGAGCGTGTACGAGGCGATCGTGTGCTCCGGCCGGTACGCGGGGGTGCCGCGGTGCCCGATGACGAGCGGGAGCCGCTTGCGGTCGCGGTTTCCGCCGTGGCCGCGGTGGTGAGCAGCAGCGCCGGCGGGGATTCCGAGCGCGGCAACCGCGGCGCCCGAGCCGGCGAGCATGGCCCTGCGAGACATCTCATGCATGCCAGCGAAACTAGCGCTCACCACGGCACGGCGTTGTGCCGGTCTGTGAACGTCCCGGTCGGGCCGGACTGGTCGATCTTGGCCATCCGCACGATCGCGTCGGTGCCCTCCTCAACGGTCTGCGTCCGCGGTGATCGTTGAAGTCGGTTGCCGTGTAGCCGGGGTCGACGGCGTTCACCCGCATCCCCGGCAGCGCCTTCGCCAACTGCGACGTGATCATGTTCACCGCGGTCTTCGAAGACGATCACGGGATTGTCGGAGCGCTCGAGCAGCGGCAGGAACGCCCGCGGGCGGCCTCGAACCCGAGGCCCCGGTTGGCGCCGGTGATGAGTGTCGTGGTCATGTCACTCATCGTCTCCCGCCGCCGCGAATCTAAAAGAGGACTCTCAGGGCCACCCTCCGGCCGGCGGCGTGCGCCATCATCGGAGCATCGACGAGCTCGCCCAGTGCCTGGGCGAATGGCGCGACCGGCTCGACCCCGCCGAGGTCGGGCGCGCGGCCGGACGCCGCCGCGCCCCCGGCCTGCGTCGCGAGGAGGTGGCCGAGCTCGCCGGCGTCTCGGTCGACTACCTCGCGCGGCTCGAGCAGGGCCGCGCCACCCACCCGTCGCCTTCCGTGCTGGCCGCACTCGCCCGCACCCTGCGGCTGACCCGCGAGGAGCGTCCCGGTGATGGTCGTCGACGCCGGCTGGGAGGTCGTCGCGCTCAATCCACTCGCTGCCGCGCTGGTCAGTGACCTGTCGGACGAGCCCAACATCCTCCGGCGCCACTTCGCCGGCATGCGCTCACGGCTCAAGCGCTATCAGGACGAGGCGGCGTCGGAGGCGTCCTACGTCGCGGATCTGCGCGATCCGGCCGGGCGCTATCCCGACGACGAGCGCCTGCACCGCCTGATCGCGGACCTGCGCGTCGACAGCCCACGCTTCGAAGAGCTGTGGAGCCACCCGATCGTCGCCCCGCGGGCAGCCGCGCCGGGGTCGCCCGACGCGAACGCGCTCGCGCTGCTGGGGGCTGTCGGGCTGCAGACGTTCGCGGGATAGTCTGCAAGGCCGGATGCGTCAGATTCGCTTCCCCGGGGAGTCGCCCGAACAGCGACGGGCTCGTGCGCTGCGCGATCGCGTGGACGATCTGCGCGACGCGCGCTCGCGGATCATCGCCGCAGCCGACGCCGAGCGGCGCCGGATCGAGCGTGACCTGCACGACGGCGCGCAGCAGCGCATGGTGTCGGTCGCGCTCACGCTCTCCCTGGCCGAGGCGAAGATGCGCACCGACACGGACGCGGCGGCGAGGCTGGTAGCCCAGGCGCGCGAGGAGGCGCAGATCGCCGTCACCGAGCTCCGCGAGCTCGCCCGCGGCATCCACCCGGCCGTCCTCAGCGACCGCGGGCTCCGCCCGGCGCTCGAGGCGCTCGCCGCGCGGGCGCCGGTGCCCGTCGACGTCAGCGGCGTTCCGGACGAGCCCCTGCCGAAACAGGTCGAGGCGGCCGTCTACTTCGTCACCGCGGAGGCCCTGACCAACGTCGCCAAGTACGCGCAGGCCGACTCGGCCACCGTGGTGCTGTCGCTCGACGACGGGCGCGTCTGCCTGGAGATCCGGGACGACGGCGTCGGGGGCGCGGACATCTCGACCGGCAGCGGCGTCGCCGGGCTGTGTGATCGCGTCGAGGCGCTCGACGGCGAGCTGACCGTCGACTCGCCGGCCGGCGTGGGGACGACGGTTACTGCGCAGATCCCGCTGAGGCGCTGACCGCCAGCACCGGCGGCAGGTGCGTCGCGACGTCGAACCACGTCGCGCCGGCGTCGCGCGAGCCGTAGACCGCGCCCGACGTCGCTCCGAAGTACAGCTCGAGCTCGTCGCCCTCGCCGACCGACGTGAAGGCCTGGCGCAGGATCGTCAGGTACGAGTCCGTGCTCGGCAGGCCCTCGCCGCGCGGCGTCCAGCTCGCGCCGGCGTCCCGCGTCTCGTACACGCGCACGCGGCCCTCGGGCGTGACACGGTCGGTGTCCGCGACCAGCGGGATCAGGTACGCGCAGTCGGGGTCCGCCGGGTCGAGCGCGAGCGGGAAGCCGAAGTCCGACGGCAGGCCGGACGCGATGTCGGTCCACGATCGCCCCGTGTCGTCGGAGCGGTACACGCCGCCGTGGAACTGCATGAACAGGCGCTCGGGTCGCGCCGGCGCGCGCTCGATGCTGTGCACGCACAGCGCGATCTGCTCGGCCGGCATGTCCTCCGGGACGTAGCGAGCGCTGATCCCCCGGTTGCCGCTCTGCCACGACGCGCCGCCATCCTCGGTCAGCCACACGCCGGCCGCTGAGATCGCCACCGCGAGGCGGTCCGGTTCGCCCGGCCAGGTCACGATCGAGTGCAGGCACAGCCCGCCCGCGCCGGGCTCCCAGCGTGACCGGGTCGGGTGGTGGTAGAGCGCCTCGTTGAGCGCGAATGTCGCGCCGCCGTCGCGGCTCTCGAACAAGACGCCGGGGTCGCCGCCAACATAGATCGTGCCGTCTTCCTCGCCCTTGGCGATCACCCAGATGCGCTCGAGCGCGACGTCGCCGCCCTCGGGGAGCTCGACGCCCTCCGCCTGCTGCCAGCCGTCGGCCGGATCGTCGACGAAGAAGACCTTCGGGCCGTAGAACGGCGACGTCACGGCGACAAGCAGGCGGCCCGACCGCTCGTCGAACAGCGCGTACTCGACCGGGTCGCCGGGGAATGCGCGGTCGACGATCACGAACTCCTTCCCCGGCTCGTTGGCGAGCGCGAACAGGCCCTTCCTGGTGGCGACAAGAAGCTCGGTCATCCGCCGGAGAGGGCCGGGAGGACGTCGACACGGTCATCGGCGGAGACCTGCGTGTCCTGCGCGCCCGGCTCGCCGTTCACGAACACGTTGATGTGCCGCCGCAGCACGCCGCGCTCGTCGAGGATCCAGCCTTTCGCCGCAGGGTGCGCGCGCTCGACCTCCGCCAGCAGGTCCCCGACGCTCGCTCCGGCGACCGCGTGCTCGGCGCAATCCCCGGCGAGCTGCTTGAGCGGTCCGCGAAGAACGACAACGGGCATGGCCCGCATACTAGGGAGGCGACATGGCCTCCGATCTCGTAATCCGACTGCGCGGCGTCGTCAAGCGCTTTGGGCCCATCACCGCCGTCGACGGGCTCGACCTCGACCTGACGGCGGGCACCTGCCTTGGGCTACTCGGGCCGAACGGCGCCGGCAAGTCGACGACGATGCGGATGCTCACCGCTCTCGCGATCCCCGACGCGGGAGAGCTCCAGGTGCTCGGGTTCGAGGTGCCGAGGGACTCCAAGCAGGCGCGCGCGCTGTGTGGCGTCGTGCCGCAGCTCGACAACCTCGACGTCGAGCTGACCGCGCGCCAGAACCTCGCCGTGTTCGCGCGCCTGTACCGCGTGCCGCACGCCGAGCGGCGCGCCGCGGTCGACCATGCGCTGGAGATCGCCAAGCTCAACGAGCGGGCCGACACGCCCGTCGACAAGCTGTCCGGCGGCATGCGGCGGCGGCTCCTGATCGCCCGCGCGCTCGTGCACCGGCCGCGGCTGCTCCTGCTCGACGAGCCGACCGTCGGCCTCGATCCGCAGATCCGCCAGGAGCTGTGGTCCCTGATCGACGCGCTACGCAGCGAGGGTACGTCGATCCTGATGTCGACCCACTACATCGAGGAGGCCGAGCGGCTGGCCGACGAGGTGGCGATCATGCACCAGGGCAAGATCATCGCCCGCGGACGGCCGGCCGATCTCGTGCGCGAGCACGCCGGCGTCCAGACGCGCGAGGTCTACGGCCCGCCGGCGCGCCTCGCCGAGGTGCGCGCCGACGCCGAGGCCGCGGGCTTCAACGTGCGGCGCACCGGAACCGCGGTCGCGATCCTCGCCGCCGAGGGTGCGAACGGGGCGCTGCCCGAGGGCATCACCCGCGCCGCGTCGCTCGAGGACGTGTTCGTGCTGCTCACCGGCGAAGAGGTCGAATGAGGACCGGGCCTGGGCGGCTGCGCCGGCTCGAGCCCGCCGCCGTGGCGGGCGTGATGAGCCGCGACATCACGAACTTCAAGTCGTTCTGGAAGACGACGACGTTCTCGTCGATCCTCGACCCCGTCATTTACCTGCTGGCGTTCGGGCTCGGCTTCGGGACGCTCGTCAGCGTCGTCAACGGCATCGACTACGTGTACTTCGTCGGCACCGGGATGGTGGCCACGGCGGTGCTGTTCTCGTCGGTCTTCTCGGCGATGTACGGCGTCTTCATCAAGCACCGCTTCCAGCACACCTACGACGCGATCCTCGCCGCGCCGGTCGACGTCGAGGAGCTCGCGACCGCCGAGATCGCGTTTCTCGGGATCCGGGCCGGCGTCTACGGCATGGCGCCGCTGCTGGTGACGATGATGTTCGGGCTCGATCCGTCGTGGGGGATGCTCGCCGTGCCGTTCATCGGCGCGGTCACCGGGCTCGGCTTCGCGGCGCTCGGCGTGTTCGCGGCCGCCAGCGTCTCCAAGATCGACCACTTCAGCTACATCCAGAGCGCGCTGATCACGCCGCTGTTCCTGGTTTCGGGCACGTTCTTCCCGATCGACGCCCTGCCGCAGGGCGCACAGGTCATCTCGAACCTCAACCCGCTGTACCACTGCGTCGAGCTCGTGCGCCACGCGGTCTTCGTCGGCTTCGACGCGGCCGACCTATGGCACGGCGGATTCCTGATCGTGTTCGCGCTGGCGACCTGGCGGCTGGCGATCTGGCGGCTCGGGAAGCGCCTTATCGATTGATCACGCGCACGGGCTCGCCGCGCAGGAACGCGGCGATGTCCTCGACGGCGTCGGTGTAGAACGCCGTGTAGCTCGCGCCGGTGACGTAGCCGAGGTGCGGGGTCAGGACGGTGTTGGGCGCGCTCCGGAGCGGGTGGTCCTCGGGGAGCGGCTCCGTGTCGTAGACGTCAAGGCCGGCGCCGGCTATCTCGCCGTTCCGAAGTGCTTGGACCAGCGCCGGCCCGTCCACGATCGGCCCGCGTGACGTGTTGATGAGCAGCGCCGTCGGCTTCATCCGCGCGAGCTCGGCGGCGCCGATCAGGCCGCGCGTGCGCTCGCTCAACCGCACGTGGATCGTGACGACGTCGGAACGCCGCAGCAGTTCCTCCTTGGTAAGGGGCGTGTCGAGGTTCTGGCTCCAGGCGATGACGTCCATCCCGAACGCCTCGCCGATCCGGGCGACCTGCGTGCCGAGGCGGCCGAGACCGATCACGCCGAGCGTCAGGCCGGCGAGCTCGAGCCCGACCGTGTGCTGCCAGCCGCCCTCGCGCAGGGCGCGGTCCTCGGCGGGGATGTGGCGGGCGAGCGCAAGGATCAGGCCCCACGTGAGCTCGGCGGTGTGCGTCGGCGTGCCGCCGGTGCCGGCGACGGTGACGCCGAGCGCGCGGGCGGCGCCGGTGTCGATCGCCGCGTTGCCCATCCCGGTCGTCACCAGCAGTTTGAGGTTGGGGAGCCGCTCGAGCCGCTCGCGCGGGAACGGCGTCCGCTCCCGCATCGCCATGATCACGTCGAAGGGCTCGAGCTGCCCGATGTCCTCGAGCGGCTCCCGGAACACGACCACCTCGGCGTCGAGACTGTCCCAGTCGCCGAACTCGCGCGCGACGTCCTGGTAGTCATCCAGGATCGCGACGCGGGTCATCAGCCCGCGTTGTACCAGGGCTCGGCGTCGACCGCGGCCTGCAACGCGGCGGAGCCGTAGCTGAGGATCGGCTCGCCGTGCGTGACGAGGACCCGTTCGAGGTCGAGCTCGAGCAACGGCGCCAGCGTCGGGTTGAACTTCTCGCGGTACCAGCGGATGCGGTCGGCGTCGACGCGGTCGCGCCAGTGCCAGATCCGCAGGTCGCCCTGCAAGGTGGTCACCAGCGCGTCGCCGGTGGCAAGCGCCCTGTGCGACGGCAGATGGATCGGCATCTCGAAGCGGCGCGGCTTGCCGATCGTGTACGCACGTGCGCCGCCCGGGAGCTCCGCGCCCGGCTCGATCGGCTCGAAGCCCTTGCGGCGCTCGAGCCGCTCCGCCACGTTCGGGTGGCCGTGGATCGTGCCCTTGTAGCGCTTGCGCAGCGGCTCGGCGCTACGCGTGTGGTACGGGATCGTGATCAGGATCGCCATCGGCTTGTCGACGATCTCGTCGAGCATCTTCTCGCTGCGCTCGGGCACCAGCGGGTCGATCAGCAGCAGCACGTCACCGGCGTCGACGGCGAAGCAGGCGACCTCGGCTCCCCAGCTGCCGGGATGCCACTCTGGGTGCCGCGCCGTCCAGCGCCAGAGTCCGTCCGCGAGTTGCTGCATCAAGCGGCTTCGTCGGTCTCCCACGCCGCGGCGTGGCCGAGCGAAGCGCTCTTGAGCACCTTCAGCGACAGCAGCGCGCACTTGAGCCGCGTCGCCGAGATGTCGATCCCGAGCAGGTCGAGCACGAAGCTGCGGTCGAGCTTCAACAGATCCTCGACCGGCATGCCGATGATCTCGTCGGACGCCATCGAGGCGGAGGCCTGCGAGATCGCGCAGCCGTGGCCGGAGAAGCGCACGTCCTCGATCTTGCCTTCACCGTCGACCTTGAGTTGCACCTTCAGCTCGTCACCGCACAGCGGGTTCAGGTCGTCGGCCTCGAGATCGACAGCGTCGAGCTCCGGGTTGGGCGGGGACCAATTCCGGGGGTTCTTGTAGTGGTCGAGGATGTTCTCGCGGTACAGGTCGTCCATCAGGCGAACACCCCGCGCACGGTATCCAGCGCCGCGACCAGACGGTCGACGTCGTCCCGCGTGGAATGCACCGCGAACGACGCGCGACTCGTGGCGGAGACGCCCAGGCGGCGCATCAGCGGCTGCGCGCAGTGGTGGCCGGCGCGGACGCAGACCCCCTCACGGCCGATGATCTCGGCCACGTCGTGCGGGTGCACGCCGTCCATGGCGAACGCGATCACGCTGCCGCGCTGCTCGAGGTCCGACGGGCCGTACAGCGTGAGATCCGAGACCTCGCTCAGACGCTCATAGGCGTATCCGACGACGTCGCGCGAGTGCGCCCGCACCGCGTCCATGCCGATGTCCGACAGCCAGTCGACCGCGGCGCCGAGCCCGATCGCCTCGGCCACCGGCATCGTCCCCGCCTCGAACTTGGCGGGCGGCTCGGCGGCCGTGAAGCCGTCGTCCATGACGCGGGCGATCATGTGCCCGCCGCCGAGGAGGGGCGGGATCTGCTCGAGCAGCTCGCGGCGGCCGTGCAGCACGCCGATGCCGGTCGGCCCGTAGGCCTTGTGGCCGGTCCAGGCGTAGAAGTCGATGTCGCCGACGTCGATCGGCAGGTGCGGCGCGGCCTGCGCGCCGTCGACCACGACGATCGCGCCGGCGTCGTGCGCGCGGCGGGTGATCTCGGCGATCGGGTTGATCGTCCCGAGGACGTTGGAGACGTGCGCGACGGCGACGACCTTCGGCCGGCGGGAGAGCGCCGCGTCCAGCGCGTCGAGGTCGACCAGCCCCTCGTCGTCGATCGCCACCCAGTCGAGCTCCACGCCGACGAGCTGCCACGGCACGATGTTCGAGTGGTGCTCCATCTGCGTGACGGCCACGCGGTCGCCCGGGCCGGCGAGGCCGCGGGCCGCGATGTTGAGCGCCTCGGTCGCGTTGCGGGTGAAGACGGTCTCGCCGGCGGTCGAGCCCGCGAACGCGGCGACCCGCTCGCGCGCGCCCTCGTACGCCTCGGTCGCCTCGGCGGCCAGCGGGTAGACGCCGCGGTGGATGCTCGCCCGGTAGTCGTTGTAGTAGTGGTCCATCGCCTCGATCACCGGCCGTGGCGTCTGCGACGTCGCGGCGGAGTCGAGGTAGACCAGCCCTTCGCGCGCGAGGACGGGGAACTCGGTGGCGGGCGGGACCGCCAGGCTCATGCCGCTGCGCCGACCTCGTCGCGGATCCAGCCGTAGCCGCGCTTCTCGAGCTCCTCGACGAGCTCCGGGCCGCCCTGCTTGACGATCCGGCCCTCGAACATGATGTGCACGAACTGCGGCTTCACCATGTGCAGGATCCGCTGGTAGTGCGTGATGATCAGCACGCCCATGTCGGACTCCTCGGCGACCGTGTTGACGCCGGCGGCGACGGTGTTGAGCGCGTCGATGTCCAGCCCCGAGTCGGTCTCGTCGAGCACGGCAAGACGCGGGTTCAGCAACGCGAGCTGGAGGATCTCCATGCGCTTCTTCTCGCCGCCGGAGAAACCGTCGTTGAGGTAGCGGTTGGAGAACTCGCGCGGCACCTTGGTGAGCTCCATCGCCGCCTCGACGGTCTTGCGGAAGTCCTTGAGGCTGATCGCGTCCTCACCGCGGGCCTCGCGGTGGGCGTTCATGACCATGCGCAGGTACTTGGCGACGGTCACCCCCGGGATCGCGACGGGGTACTGGAAGGCCATGAACAGGCCGGCACGGGCGCGCACGTCCGGATCGGCCTCGGTGATGTCCTCGCCGTCGAACAGGATCTGGCCGTCCGTCACCTCGAGGTTGGGGTGACCCATGACCGCGTTGGCGAGCGTCGACTTGCCGGAGCCGTTGGGGCCCATCAGCGCGTGGAACTCGCCGGAGCGGACGTGCAGGTCCACGCCCTTGAGGATCTGCTTGTCCCCGGCGGAGACGTGCAGGTTCTTGATCTCGAGGTCAGCCATGAATCTCCAGGGTCTTCTCGGTGGGTGAGGCGAACTCGACGAGCTCGGCGAGCGTGGTGCGCTGCAGGGACTTGATCACGCCCATCTGCACGCGCGTCCACAAGAGCTTGGTGGCGCAGTGCTCACCGTCGGCGAGATGGGAGCACAGGACGCGCGACTCGCGGTCGTCGATGAAGCAGTCCATGGGCGCGATCGCGCCCTCGAGCGCGAGGACGACCGCGTCCATCGTGATCTCCTCGGCCGGGCGGGCGAGCACGTAGCCGCCGTGCGCCCCGCGGGTCGCCTCGACGAGCTCGGCCTTCTTGAGAAGCGCCGCGATCCGCTCCAGGTACGCGAGGGGGAGGTTCTCCGCGTCCGCGACCGCCTTGAGCGACACCGGCTGGTGGCTTCCCTGGAGCCCGAGCTGGATCAGCAGCCGCACTCCGTACTCCGCCTTCGTCGTGAAGATCACGATCGATAATCCTACCAACGAGGTAGGAGTTACTCTGGCCCGGTGCCGCGGATCGTGCACCTCGGACTGGGCGGGTTCCACCGCGCTCATCAGGCCGTGTACACGGCTGATGCGGGCGGCTGGGAGATCTGCGGCGTCGCGCTCCGTTCGCCGCGGGTGGTCGACGCGATGCGCGCCTCCGCCGGCCGCTACACGCTGGTCGTGCGCGGCCCGGCGTCCGACAGCTCGCGCGAGCTGGGCGTCCACACCGAGCTGCTCGTGGCGGCTGACGAGCCGGACGCGGTGGTCGCCCGCATCGCCGACCCCGCGACCGCGATCGTCACCTTGACGATCACCGAGGGCGGCTACGTCGCCGACAACCCGATGCTGTCGCTCCTCGCCCGGGGCCTTTCGGCCCGCGACGCGCCGCTCGCGGTCCTCTCCTGCGACAACGTCCCGGCCAACGGCGCCGTCCTGCGCGACCTCGTCGGCGCCCGCGAGGGAGTGACGTTCCCAGCCACGGTCGCCGACCGCATCACGCCGTGGTCCGACGACCCGCTTGTCGTCGTCACCGAGCCGTTCTCGCTGTGGGTGATCGAGGACTCGTTCCTCGGTGCCCGGCCCGAGTGGGAGCGGGCGGGCGCGATGGTCGTGCCCGACGCCGCTCCCTACGAGGCGATGAAGCTACGGCTGGTCAACGGCGCCCACTCCGCGCTCGCGGCGCTCGGCATCCCGCGCGGCCACGCGACGGTCGCCGACGCGGTGGCCGACCCGGAGCTGCTCGCGTTCGTCCGCCGGCTGCTCGACGAGGAGCTCGTGCCGACGGTGCCGGACACGCCGGGCATCGACCTGGCCGAGTTCGTCGAGCAGATGCTCGAGCGCTTCGCGAACCCGCGCATGGAGCACGCGCTGGCGAAGATCGCGGCCGGCGCCGAGCACAAGATCCCGCAGCGCTTCGGCCCGCCGGCCGCCGAGCTCCGCGCCCGCGGCCGCGAGCCTGTCCTGATCGACCGCGTCGTGGCGGCGGCCTCCGCCTGACTGGTCACTCGCTCGGCTTGACGCCGGCCTCCGGCTTCTCCACGTTCTTGTCGCCGCACGTCGGTTCCTGAGCGAGGCCGCACTCCTGTAGTGCGCGGGTCGCCGCCGGTGTGTGCTGCTCGCCGACCCAGCGCTTGAGCGCGAACAGGTCAGACGGCGCGTCGAACCCCCGTGCCTGCAGGCAGGCAGCGAGCTTCTCCGCGTGGACGGTGTCGGCCTTGCGGGTCTCGCCCGGGTCGGGGGCGACCTTGCGGGCCACGTCCGGGCCCGGAGCGACGGCCATCTTGCAGGCGCGGACGGTCTCCCCCGCGGAGGGGTGCGTGTCGAACCACTGGTCGAGCGCCTCGCCGCTGAGCGCCGGCACCGCGACGTTATGGCTACGCATGCAGTCGGCAAAGCGCTGCTGGAGGACGCTGGCCGCCGTTGGCTTGCCCGCCCCGACCGCGTCGAGCGTGGCGATCGCGATCACCAGCATCGCGGTGGCGACCGAAGCCGCCAGCACCATCGAGAACCTGCTCATCGCACCGGCTCCTCTCGTAGACCGCCACCGACTACACCGGCGCGACGTGACCAGCCGCGGAAACGACGATGAACATCCGAGGAAAAATCGGCCACGCCGCCTCGTCGGCTGCGGGACACTGACGGGCGTGCAGACCGTGCTCCTGGTCGAGGACGAACCGCAGATCGTCGGCTTGCTCACGGACTTCCTCGCCGACGAGGGGTTCGCGGTGATCGCGGCGCCGGACGCCGGCGAGGCCATCGCCGCGATCGACGACAGCGACGTCGACTGCATCCTGCTCGACGTCATGCTGCCCGGAGCCTCCGGCTTCGACCTGTGCCGGCGCATCCGCGAGCGGTCCGATGTGCCCCTGCTGTTCCTCAGCGCGCGCGGCGAGGACGAGGACAAGCTGCGCGGGCTCGCCCTCGGGGCCGACGACTACATCGTCAAGTCGGCGACGCCGGCGGAGGTCGTCGCGCGCATCAAGGCGGTGCTGCGGCGCAGCGACCACGGCCGCTCGCGCGCGCTGCGGCGGTTCGGGCCGCTGGAGATCGACCTCGCCGCGCACGAGGTCCGGATCAGCGACCGCCTCGTCGCGCTGACGGCGCGCGAGTTCGAGCTGCTCGCACTGTTCGCCGGCCACCCGCGCCAGGTGCTCACGCGCGAGCAGATCTTCGAGCGGGTGTGGGGCTCGTGGGGCGATCGCAGCGCCGTCGCTGTCTACGTGCGGCGGCTGCGCGAGAAGCTGGAGGACGTGTCGGCCGAGGTGCTCGTCACGGTCTGGGGCGTCGGCTACCGCTTCGACCCACCGGGGCGATGACGAAGCCGTCGCTGCACGTCTGGCTCGCGGTGGCGCTCGCCCTCGCGGCGGCCGCGCCCGCGGCTGCCGGCACCGCCGCGTGGGTCGCGGCGGGCACGTGGCAGTCAAGCCGCGAGGCCGCGCGCGAACGCGCAGCGGTCGGCGCGCTGCGCACCGCCGACCTCACGATGCCGGACGGGCGCAAGCGGCTCGCGCTCCGGCTGGCCGACCTCCGCGTGGAGGCGGAGGTGGTCGAACAGCCCGACAAGTCGGTCGGGCCGGGGGTGGTATCCGGCGGGGCGATGCTGACCACCGCGGGATTCCCGCTTGCGAAGGATCAGGCGGGCCGCTTCACGAAGCTGGCCGTCGGCCCGGTCGCCGGCGCGTTGTGGGTGCGCCCGGAGAGCTCGGCGGCGCGCTTCGCGATCGCGATCGGGGCCGGAGCGGTGGCGCTGATCGCCGCCCTCATCTTGGCGGTGGTGTTCCTGCGCCGCTGGGTGGTCACGCCGCTGGCGCGGCTGGCTGCGGACGCGGACCGAATCGCCGGCGGCGAGCTCGAGGTCACGCCGATCAAGACGCGAGCCCGCGAGGTCGCGCAGGTCGGAGAGGCGATGCACGGAATGGCCGGCGCGCTCGGCACTGCGCTCGACGCCTCGGCCGCCGCCGAGCGCGACCGCCGGTTCCTCGTCACGGCGATCGCCCACGATCTGCGGACGCCGCTGTTCACGCTGCGCGGCTCGCTGGAGGCGCTCGAGCGCGGTCTCGGGGACGGGCGCTACCTGGGTCTGGCGCAGGAGCGTGCAAGCCACCTCGACCAGCTGGTCACGGACCTGTTCGCGTTCAGCCGCTTCGAGTACGCCCGCGAGGCCGGTGACTGGGCGGAGGTCGACCTCGCCGCGCTCGCCCGGTACACGGCCGACGCGCTCGCCACCGACGTCGACGTGCGGGTGCACGCCGAGCCGGCGATCGTGCAGGGCGACGCCCAGGCGCTGCAGCGCGTGCTGACCAACCTGCTCGACAACGCGCTGCGCCACAGCCGCGAGCGCGTGGACATCACGACCCAGCGGGTGAACGGCACCGTCACCGTCGAGGTCGTCGACGACGGCCCGGGCTTCGCCGAGGCCGATCTCCCGCGCGCGTTCGAGCCGCTGTTCCGCGGCGACCGCGCGCGCGGCGGCTCTCACGCCGGTCTCGGCCTGGCCATCGCGCGCCGCCTGGCCCGCGCCCACGGCGGGGACGTGGAGGCAGCCAACGCCGCCGGCGGCGGCGCCCGCCTCACCGTCCACCTTCCCGCCGCCTGAGGCTCAGACCGTCCGGCGAGCGGGATCTCGGCCTGAAGCCGCCGGTCCAGCAGCTCCGGCAGCCGCCCGATCGGGAAGCTCAACCCGAGGTGCAGGAACACCGCACCGAACAGCGCGCCGAGCGCCGGCTACGTGGTCGCGGGCGAGAATGACGGCGCCCACGCCCACACCGGCCGCCAGCGCGGCCACAGCGATCACCTCGCCGCTCGCGGCCTACCGCGTGTATGCCGCGGCGCCCGCGTGAAGAGGCTGAAGGTCGAATCTGGCACGTCTTCGCACGCGGCAAGGCCAGCAGGACATCTACATCGTACGGAGCCGTCCCGATGCGCGACGACGAGCAGCTCATCCACGTCGCGCGGTACATCGCCCTCAACCCGGTCGAGGCTGGGCTGTGTGAACGGCCGGACGAGTGGCCGTGGAGCAGCCATGCCGGAGTGCTCAGCGGCGCGGCGCCGGCGTGGCTCGACGTGGAGCGACTGCTCGGGTTCTTCGGTTTGTGGCGTGGCGAGCCGCGCGAGCGCTACGCCGAGTTCGTCAGATGACGCGTGTCTCGCTCGTGAGCAGCCGCACGCGGTCGGAAGCGTGGGCGGCCACGTCGGCGCCCGCCGCCGCGCCGGCCTCGCTCGCGAACGCGGCCTTGAAGGACTCCTCGTCGTCGAAGTAGAGCTCGGTGACCGCGTGGTAGGGGAGCGCGGGGTCATCGGTGTCGATCACGGACACGTGGTACTGGCGCAGTCCCGGGAGCGAGCGGCCCTTGGGCGCGTGCTCCTCCAGGATCCACGTGCGGAACTCGTCCAGGGACATGTCCTCCCGGCGCTTGATCAGCGAGAACACCTTGAGCACTACGCAGCCTCCTCAGAGTTACGGGATTCCAGCGCCCGCAGGATCTTCTCGGGCGTGATGGGCAGGTCGGTGATCTGGACGCCGATCGCGTCGGTCACCGCGTTGGCGATCGCCGGGATCGGCGGGTTCGCGGTCATCTCCCCCACGCCCTTCATGCCGTAAGGGCCGTTCGACGAGGGCACCTCCAACACGACCGCGTCGATCTCGGGGAGATCCAACGGCCCGGGCATCAGGTAGGTGGAGAAGTCGCCGGGCGCACAATCCACCGAGGGGTAGTACGGCGCGGTCGTCTCGTACAGCGCGTGCGACATCCCCATCCACGCGCCGCCGCGGATCTGGCCCTGTACGAGCTCGGGGTTGATCGCGCAGCCGATCTCGTAGGCCGAGGCCAGCCGCAGCACCCGCACGTGGCCGGTCTCGGTGTCGACTTCGACATCGGCGACCGTGCACGCGTGCGCCTCGGTCGAGTCCGGGTCCATCGCGCCGGTATCGGGGTCGAGGTCGCTCTTGGGCTTCATGTAGATCCCGCGCCCGGAGATCGTCTTGCCGTGCTTGAAGTGCGCGGCCAGCGCGACGTCCACCACCGACATCGACGAGCCGGGAGAGCCGATCACGCGCACGTTCCCCTCGCCGTCGGTCTCGAGATCCTCGGGCGACGCCTCGAGCTCCTCGGCCGCGACCTCGAACAGCACCTGGCGCGCCTCGTCGGCCGCCTTGATGATCGCGTTGCCGGCCCGGTGGGTCGCGCGCGAAGCGAACGTGCCCATGCAGTGCGGCCCCGTGTCGGTGTCGCCGGTGTCGACGCGCACAGTGTCGAACGGGACGCCGAGCGCCTCCGCCCCGATCTGCGCGAGCACCGTCTTCAGCCCCTGCCCGAGGTCGACGCTCGACAACGTGATGACGAAGTTGCCGACGGTGGTGGCGTGGACGAGTGCCTGCGTCGGATCGCCGCCGAGGTTCATGCCGGTCGGGTAGTTGACGGCGGCGATGCCGCGCCCTCGCAGGAGCGTCATGACTTCAGCTCCCGCAGCTCGGCCGGAAGCTCGTGGCCCACCAGCGCGGCGGCCGCCTGGATCGTCTCGATCAGCGTCGCGTCCTCGACGGTCTTGCGGTACGGCCGCTCGTCGCCATTGCGATAGGCGTTGCGCAATCGCAGCTCCCAGGGGTCCGCGCCGATCGTGCGCGCGATCCGATCCATCTGCATCTCCGTCGCGAACGACGCCTCCGTCACGCCGAAGCCGCGGAACGCGCTCGCCGGCTGCCGGTTCGTGTACACGCAATGCACGTCGATCGACACGTTCGGGATCGTGTACGGCCCGCAGACGTTCGCCGCGTGCTTAGTCGCCCCGTACGGCGAGTGCCGGGAGTACGCGCCCGCGTCGTGCCAGGTGGTGGTTTCGCGGGACACGATCCGGCCGTCGTTCATCACGCCGTCGACGATCCGGATGCGGTTCGCCGACCGGGTCGAGGACACGCGCATCTCCTCCTCGCGCGAGTAGACGTAGCGGACCGGCCGACCGGTCTTCAAAGCGGCGAGCGTGGCGATCGGCTCGGTGATGACGTCGACCTTGCCCCCGAACCCGCCGCCGACCGTGCCGCCCTTGAAGTGCAGCCGCGCCGGGTCGATCTGCAGGATGATCGCGGTGTTGTCGAGCGAGAAGTAGAGCGCCTGCGTGTTGGTGTGGACGGTGATCCGTCCGTCGGCCTCGGGCTTGGCGATGCAGCCAGTGGTCTCCGTCGGCGCGTGCTCGGTCGGCGAGTTCTGGTACGTGCCCTCGATCACGTGGTCGGCTCCCGCACGCGCGGCCGCCGCGTCGCCGTAGCGGACCCGGCGGCAGTGGTGACCCTCATAGACGAAGTAGTTCGTGCCCCAGTGGGTGACGATCGGGGCGTCGGGCTTCAACGCCTCCTCGACGTCGAACACCGCCGGCAACTCCTCGAGATCCAGCCTCACCCGCGAGACCGCATCCAACGCGGCGGCTTCGGTCTCGGCGATCACCGCCGCGATCGGCTCGCCGCGGTAGCGCGCCCGCTCGGCGGCGAGCACCTGCTCCTCGTCTGGCTCGACACCGATCAGGCACAGGATCGTGTAGACGTTCTTCGGGACGTCGGCCGCCGTCAACGCGCGGACGAAGCCGGGCACCTGCTCGGCCTCCGAGAAGTCGATGCCCTTGATCCGCGCGTGCACCAGCGGGTTGCGGACCATCTTCAGGTGCAGCATCCCGGGGTAGCGGACGTCGTCGACGTACTCGGTCGTCCCGGTCACGTGACCCATGCCGTCACGCCGCGCGACCCCGCGGCCCACGACGTGGAACGGCTGCTGCGACAACGTGCTCATGCCGCCGCCTCCGCGATCGCATCGATGATCGACTGATAGCCCGTGCAGCGGCAGACGTTGCCGACCAGCGCCTCGGCGATCTCCTCGCGCGTCGGCGAGGGATTGCGGTCGAGCAGCGCCCGCGCGGCGATCAGCATCCCCGGCGCGCAGAACCCGCACTGGACGGCGAAGCGCTCGTGGAAGACCTGCTGCAGCCGGTCCTCCCCGGCGAAGCCCTCCAGGGTCTTCACGGACCGGCCGGACACGTGCGCGACCGGCAGCAGGCACGACAGCACCGGCTCGCCGTCGACCATCACCGTGCACGACCCGCAGCCGCCCTGGCGGCAACCGGCCTTGGCGGCGCGCAGCTCGAGCTGCTCGCGCAGGACGTGCCCGAGCGTCGCAAGCGGCTTCGCCATCACCTCGGTCGGCCGGCCGTTGAGCTCGAACTCGAAGACCTCAGACGGCATGCCACGCCTCCAGTGCTCGCCGCACGAACACGTCCGTCATCCGCTTCCGGTACCAGCCGGAGGCGATCCCGTCGGTCGGCGGGTCGACCTCGGCGGCCGCCGCCTTCCCCGCCGCTCCCGGATCATCCAGGTGCGCCTCGGCGCCCGCCGACCGGACGGGATGCGGCCCCACACCGCCGATCGCCACGCGCCCGCCGGCCACGGCCACACATACAACGGCTGGGGAGTTGGCCGCACGGCGTGCCCATCGGATGAACACGCTGTCCGCCGCGGCCTCGTCATTGAACGACACCGAGCGGACGATGTCCATGCCGAGTCCGCCCCAGAGGTCGGCCAGCGGGACCGTCCGCGACCCGAGGTCGACCGTCGCGTTGAGCGCCAGCAGCGCGCACGCGACGTCCCCGCCGATGACCACGTTGCCGCCGACCGTCGCCATGTTGCGCAGCGCCGGCCCGCCGACCGCTTCCGCGGCGGCGCCCGCCGCGCCGCCGAGACCGGCCACCGCGGCGAGCGTTGTGCAGGCGCCGATCGTCGTCCGCCCGCCGTCTCGCGAGATGCCATCGAGTCCCGCGCGCGCGAGGCCGACCACCCGCGTCTCGCGCAGCGAACCGTCCAGGACGGCGGGCATCACGGTCGTGCCTCCCGCCATCAGCACCGCGTCTTCGCGCTGGGCCGCCGCCTCGTCGGCGGAGCCCGGCAGCAGATACTCGGTTACCACGTCACCCCCCTCAGTCGATCAGCGCGAACATGCGCCCCGGAGACCCCTCCGCCCCGCGGATCGGGACGAAGCCGGCGAAGAACGGCACGCGGACGCCGACCGGCAGCTGCGAGAGCCCGGTCAGCTGCTGGATCAGGATCGCCCCGCGGTCGAGGATCGCCTTGTGCACGACGAAGTCCTCAGATGTGAAGTCGGGCTCGCGCGCGGACCGCTCGCTGAAGCAGTCGAAGCCGACGACCTTGGCGCCCTGGTCGACCAGCCACCCGGCCGCCTCGGGCTCGCAGTACGGCGAGCGCATGTAGTAGTCGGGGAAGGTTCCCCACGCCTTCTCCGTCCAGTCGGTGCGGCAGAGCGCGACGTCACCCTGCTGAATCGGAGGCGCGTGTTCCTCGAGCAGCGAGACCGTGATCGGCTCGTCCTCGCCGAGGAACGTGAGGTCGATGACGATCGCGTCCCCGCACGTGCGATCCAGCGAGACGTCGGCGGCGGTCTCGCCGTCCTCGGCGCAGTGGCGGCCGAAGTCGACGTGCGAGCCCGTGTGCAGCAGCATGTTCACCTCGCTCGCCTGCCAGAAACCGGGGCCGCGATGGTGCGTGGTGAGCTCCAGCCGCTTGTTGACCGACGGCGGCGAGAGCGTGTCCTCGCCGATCTGCAGGGTGAGGTCGACGATCCGCGTCACTGCCGTGCCCGCGCCACGTTCTCGAGATGAATGTGCATCGCGTCGGCCGCCGCCGCGGCGTCGTGCGCCCGCAGCGCGGCGACGATCACGCGGTGGTCCTTCGCGCTCTGCTCGCGCACCGACCGCTTGGTGCCGGTCTCGCGCCGCGAGGCCAGGCCGAGCGCGTGGATCGACTCCATGAAGCGCTCGAGGATCGCGTTGCCGGCCGCTTCGCCGATGATCTCGTGCAGCTCGACGTCGGTGAGCATGAACGCCTCGGAGTTCTCGATCACCGCCTCCGCGCGCGTGACCAGCGCATCGAGGCGGTCGACCGTCGCGTCGTCCACCCGCGCGGCCGCCAGCGCCGCGATCGCGGGCTCGACCACCTTGCGCGCCTCGAACAGCTGATCGAATCCGCCGTCGCTCAAAGACAGCACAAAACTCAACGGCCGCACGAGCAGATCCGGCTCCAGCGACGAGACGTACGTCCCGGTGCCGTGGCGCATCTCGGTCACGCCGAGCACGGTCAGCGCACGCAGCGCCTCACGCAGCGACGACCGCGAGACGCCCATCGTCGCCGCCAGCTCGCGCTCGGCCGGCAGGCGGTCTCCCGGGCCGAGATGGCGCTGCTGGATGAGGTCGAGCAACCGCGAGACGATCTGTTGGGGCACCGCCTCCCTCGTGACGGTGCCGAACAGTGGTCCGACCACCCGTCCACCGTACCTCTGCTGTCAAGAGGGCTTGTGTCAAGGTGAACGCGCCATGCAGCGCCGCGAAGTCCTCAGAAACGTCGCGATCATCGCCCATGTCGACCACGGGAAGACCACGCTGGTCGACGCGATGCTGTGGCAGTCCGGCGCCTTCCGCGCCAACCAGGACGTCAACGAGCGCGTGATGGACTCGATGGACCTCGAGCGCGAGAAGGGCATCACGATCCTCGCCAAAAACACGGCGGTCCAGTACGGCGACGTGAAGCTGAACATCGTCGACACGCCCGGGCACGCCGACTTCGGCGGCGAGGTCGAGCGCGGGCTGACGATGGTCGACGGCGTGCTGCTGCTGGTCGACGCGTCCGAAGGCCCGCTGCCGCAGACCCGCTTCGTGCTGCGAAAGGCGCTCGAGAACCACCTGCCGGTGATCCTGGTCGTGAACAAGGTTGACCGGCCGGACGCGCGGATCGGCGAGGTCGTCGACGAGGTCTACGAGCTGTTCATCGACCTCGACGCGCACGAGGACCAGATCGAGTTCCCGATCGTCTACACGAACGCAAGGGCGGGCTGGGCGAGCCTCACCGAAGGCGAGGAGGGCACCGACCTGGAGCCGCTGATGGACCTGCTGGTCGAGCACGTGCCCGCGCCCGAGTACGACGCCGGCCACCCGCTGCAGGCGCACGTGACCAACCTCGACGCCAGCCCGTACGTCGGCCGGCTCGCGATCTGCCGCGTCCGCAACGGGACGATCCGCCGGGGCGAGCAGGTCGCCTGGTGCCGTGCCGACGGCTCCATCAGCAATGCCAAGGTCGCGGAGCTGTACATCACCGAGGCGCTCGACCGCGTCGAGGCCGACGAGGCCGGCCCGGGCGAGATCATCGCCGTCGCCGGTCTGCCGGACGTGACGATCGGCGAGACGCTCGCCGACCCCGATGACCCGCGTCCGCTGCCCGTGATCACCGTCGACGAGCCGTCGCTGTCGGTCACGATGGGCCAGAACACGTCGCCGCTCGCCGGCCGCGAGGGCGAGAAGCTCACCTCGCGCCAGATCAAGGACCGGCTCGACGCCGAGATGGTCGGCAACGTCTCGATCCGCGTGCTCGAGACCGAGCGCCCGGACACGTGGGAGGTGCAGGGCCGCGGCGAGCTGCAGCTGGCGGTGCTCGTGGAGCTGATGCGGCGCGAGGGCTTCGAGCTGACGGTCGGCAAGCCGCAGGTCGTCACGCGCGAGATCGACGGCACGGTCCACGAGCCGGTCGAGCGGATGACGATCGACATCCCCGAGGACTACGTCGGCGTCGTCACCCAGCTGCTCGCGCTGCGCAAGGGCCGGCTCGAGCAGATGGTCAACCACGGCACTGGCTGGGTGCGCATGGACTACCTCGTCCCCGCGCGCGGGCTGATCGGATTCCGCACCGAGTTCCTCACCGAGACCCGCGGCACCGGCCTGCTGCACCACGTCTTCGACCGCTGGGAGCCGTGGGCGGGAGACATGCGCCTGCGCCCGACCGGCTCGCTGGTCGCCGACCGCACCGGCAAGGTGGCAAGCTTCGCGCTCTTCAACCTTCAGGAGCGCGGCGTGCTGTTCGTCGAGCCCGGCGAGGACTGCTACGAGGGCATGATCGTCGGCGAGAACGCGCGGGCGGAGGACCTCGACGTCAACGCCTGCAAGGAGAAGCACCTCACCAACATGCGCTCCTCCACGAGCGACGTGCTGGTCCGGCTCGTGCCGCCGCGTCGGCTCAGCCTCGACCAGGCGCTCGAGTTCGTGCGCGAGGACGAGGCCGTCGAGGTCACGCCGCACGCCGTGCGGCTGCGCAAGGTCGAGCTCGAGTCGATCGCGCGCGTGAAGGCCGCCCGGGCGCGCGCCCGCGCCTAACACCCCGAGACCGGCCGCGGCGGGGCGCGGTCGCCAACCTCGAGGCGGTCGAGCCGGGCCCCGCGGCGACCGATCACGCCGGTGATGCCGGCGCCGGCCACCCGGGCTTCGTACGAGCGGCCGTCATTGCCCGTGAACAGCGAGATGTCGAGGTCGTGCTGGGTCGCGATCCGCATGTAGGACCCGCCCGCGAACTGCAGTGAGGGGATCGTGTCCGCGTACCGGCTCCTGCGGCGGGCATAACACAGCTGGGAGTGATCGAGGTCGATCAGGACCGCGTCGACCGCGCGTTCCTGCGCCCGCTCGGCCGCGACCGCGCCCGCCGGGCGGACCGGCTGGAGGTTGCGCGCCGTGAATCCGGCGAGGACCACGACGAGGCCGAGGAAGACCAGTCGGCCGTCCACGCGACGTAGTTAACCCCTCGATGCGAGCTGCGCATAGGATCGGCTGCATATGAGCGAGCCGACCAAGTTCCTGCTCCGCGAAGAGCAGATCCCCACGCACTGGGTCAACCTGCTGCCTGACCTGCCGGGTGAGCCGCTACCGCCGCTCAACCCCGCCACGGGCCAGCCGGCCGGACCCGACGACCTCACGCCGATCTTCCCGATGGGGCTGATCCTCCAGGAGGTCGCCGCCGAGCCCGAAGTCGAGATCCCCGCGGACGTCCGCGAGGCCTATGGGCTGTGGCGGCCGACGCCGCTGTACCGCGCGCGCCGCCTCGAAAACGCGCTCGGGACCGATGCGCGCATCTACTACAAGTACGAGGGCGTCTCCCCGGCCGGCTCGCACAAGCCGAACACCGCGGTGCCGCAGGCGTACGAGAACGCCAAGGCCGGCGTCAAGAAGCTCGCGACCGAGACCGGCGCCGGGCAGTGGGGCTCCTCACTGGCGTTCGCCTGCTCGCTGTTCGGGCTCGAGTGCGAAGTCTTCATGGTCGGCTCGAGCTACGACCAGAAGCCGTACCGGCGCTCGATGATGCAGACCTGGGGCGCGACCGTCCACCGCTCGCCGTCGGACCTCACACAGTCCGGCAAGGCGAACGCCGAGCACCCGACCGGCTCGCTCGGCATCGCGATCTCCGAGGCGGTGGAGGTCGCGGCGCAGGACCCCGACTGCAACTACTCGCTCGGCTCGGTGCTCAACCACGTGCTGCTGCACCAGACCGTGATCGGGCAGGAAGCGCTGCTGCAGATGGAGCTCGCGGGCGACGAGCCGGACGTGATCGTCGGCTGCGTCGGCGGCGGCTCGAACTTCGCCGGGCTGGCGTTCCCGTTCCTGCGCGCCGGGTCGCGCACGCGCTTCGTCGCGGCCGAGCCCGCGGCGTGTCCCACGCTGACGCGCGGCGTCTACCGCTACGACTTCGGCGACACCGCCGGGTTGACGCCGCTGATGCCGATGTACACGCTCGGGCACGACTTCGTCCCGCCGCCCGTGCACGCCGGCGGCCTGCGCTATCACGGCGACGCCCCGATGCTGTGCGGGCTGGTGAAGGCGGGCCGGATCGAGGCGCGCGCCTACAAGCAGAACGAGACGTTCGACGCCGCGGTGAAGTTCGCGCGCGCCGAGGGGATCATCCCCGCGCCGGAGCCGGCGCACGCGATCCGCGCGGTGATCGACGAGGTCGAGCGCGGGGACGCGAAGGTGATCCTGTTCGGGCTCTGCGGTCACGGCAACTTCGACCTCGCGGCCTACGACGCGTACCTGTCGGGCACGCTCGAGGACCCGGAGTTCTCGGAGGCCGACATGGACGCCGCGCTCGCGCGACTCCCGGAGGCGCCGGCAATCGCCTGAGTCGATGCGCACGCGTCGCATCGTCATGTTGGCGTGGGAGGGCTGCCAGGTCCTTGACGCGGGCCGGCCGAGGTCTTCTCGGTCGCGGCCGCGATGACGGACGGCGAGGCCTGCCGCGACCGTGTCAGTGGCCATGAGCCGAGCATCGACGACACGACGTGGTTGGCGCAAGGACAGCTCACCCTCGGTTCCGGACGCGGGGTGCCCACATTCACCCCTTGAGGGGATGCCGCCGCCGACGAAGGAGGATCGGCGCCTCAAAGGCGCGCCGGCGAGCGATCTGCTCGCCGGTCGGCCGCGCACGGCGAGCGTCTGGGCGGTCGCCGACCTCGAGGACGTGCAGGCCGGGATGGCACAGACCGGCTATCCCGAGGACCACATCCGCTACCACCCCGGGCTCGTCCAGGACACGGTCCCGCGGCGCGCCCCGGAGACGATTGCATTGCTGCGGCTCGACACCGACTGGTATGCGTCGACCCGCCACGAGCTCGACCACCTGTACGACCGGCTCGTGCCCGGCGGCGTCCTGATCATCGACGACTACGACTATTGGGAGGGCTCGCGCCAGGCGACCGACGAGTTCCTCGCCGAATCCGGCGCGCGCCTCCTGCTCGTGCCGGTCGACTCCTGCCGCGTGGCGGTCAAGCCCTGAGAACGCGACAGCGCCGGCGGTTCGATCGAACCGCCGGCGCGTCTTGTCGCTCTCTCCCTTCCCTTACTCGTACGCGAGTGCGGTCAGCACGTCGAGCCTGGACGCGCGACGTGCCGGTGCGATCGCGGCGAGGACTCCCGCCACCGCGGCGATGACGGTCAGCACGACCAGCGATCCGGCGGGGATCGCGAAGGTCAGGCCCTCGTCGGAGAACACCGAGGTGACGATTGCCGCCAGGCCGAGGCCCAGCGCAATGCCGAGACCAGCGCCGAGCAGCGCCGTGATGACGCTCTCGTGGCGGACCATCCGCCGGACCTGCCGGCGTGTCATACCGACCGCGCGCAGCGTGCCCAGCTCGCGGGTGCGTTCGAACGTCGAGAGCACGAGCGTGTTGACGATCCCGAACAGGCTCACGATCACGGCGAGCGCGAGCAGCACGTAGAAGATCGCCAGCAGCGTGTCGATGTCGGCGGTGACCGAGTCGATGTACGCGGACTTGCTCAGCGACTTCGCGTCCGGGAACGGCTTCAGCGCGCGCTCCACCGCTGCGCCGCTGTCCGCGGACACGAGCGTGAACGTGTTGTGCTGGTTCTCGAACGCCTTCTCATACGTGCTCTGAGCGATCGTGATCGGGCCCATGCCGAGAGCGTCGAGCACCGGCGACTTCTCGATCGCGGCCACCCGGAGCGAGAGCTTGTCGCCCTTCGCGGAGGCGACCGAGAAGCCGTCGCCGACACCGAGGTGGTGCTCCGTGGCATAGCCGTCGTCGACGATCGCGCCGTCGCTGCCGAGCTGCGACACCGCGTCTCTCGGCCCCGAGGCGATCACGAACGAGAAGCGACCGGTGGCCGTGCCGGGATCGACGGAGTTGACGATCTCCTTGTCGCCGTAGGCGAGCCCGACGTCCTGGCGGATCGCGGTGACGCCGGCGATGCCGGGCGCGTCCGCGACCGCCTTGGCGATCGCCGGGTCGGTCGGCGACCAGCCGTCCGCGCCGGTGATCACCTGCGTCGCGGAGATGCGCTTCTCGAGCGTGCCCGACGTGGTGTCGCGCAGGCCCTGGGCGATCACAGTCACGACGGTCACCAGCGCGATGCCGATCATGAGCGCCGACGCGGTGGTCGCCGTCCGGCCCGGGTGCCGCATCGCGTTGCGGCGGGCGAGCGCCCCGGCGGAGCCGCCGAGCTTCTCGGCCGGGCGGCCGATCAGCGAGGCGAGGCCGCGCACGGCGCGGGACGGGAGCCGCAGCTTGTGCGCGCCCGGGTCCGCGTCACGCAGCGCCGCCACCGGCGGCACGCGCGTCGCACGCCAGGCCGGGATCAGGCCGGCGATCAGCGTCACCAGCGTCCCGACGAGCATCGACACGATCACCGTTCGGCTCCCGAACACCATGCCCGCGTCGGGCAGCGAGATGTCCATCGAGCTGAAGATCGCGTCCAGGCCCATCGCGACGCCGAAGCCGACGGCGAGACCGGCCGCCGAGGCGAGCAGGCCGATGGCCAGCGCCTCGAGCATCACCGAGCCGAGGATCTGCCGGCGCGTCGCCCCGACCATCCGCAGCAGCCCGAACTCGCGCGCCCGCTGGGCGACCGTGATCGAGAGCGTGTTGAAGATCGTGAACGCTCCGACGAAGATCGCGACGAAGCCGAACACGAGCAGCACCGTCCGGATGATCGAGATGAACTGCTCCAGGCCCTTCAGCGTGAAGCGGTCGTGGTCGCGGGCGGTCTGCACCTGAGCGGCAGCACCGACGGCGGCGGCGACGGCCTTGCGGACGTCGGCGCCGGAGACGCCGTTGCGCCCGGCCACGAGGATCGAGTCGTAACGGGACTGCTTGTCGAACAGCGACTGCGCCGCCCGCAGGTCGAACACCGCGGCGGTCGCCGTGCCGAGCGACTTCACGCTGCCGAAGCGGGCGATGCCCACCACGGTGTACGTGCGCGCCGCGCCCGGAGTGGTGATGCGGACGTGGGAGCCGACCGCGTAGCGCTGGTTCCCGGCCGTCGCGGCGTCGATGACGACTTCGTCCGGCGCGGTGGCCCAGCGACCCGAGTCGAGCCGGAACGGCGTCGTGGCCTGTGCCCCCGCGGTGCGGGAGTCGTAGCCGGAGCCGAAGTACGGCCCGTCGCCGACGGGCTTGCCGTCGCGGCCGACGATCTTGGCCTCGTCGGTGATGTCGCCGACCGCGGTGGCGACCTGCGGCACCGACCGCACGCGCTCGAGCACCTTCGCGTCGACCGTCGGGCGCTTGGCGGTCCAGTCGGTCGCGTCGATCGTGAACGCCGTCTTGGCGCTCACGACGGCGTCGGTGCCGTCGTACGCGGACGACGACAGGCTGTCCGCCGCGCCGCGCATGGTGTCGGTCAGCGTGAACGCGCCGCTCACCATGGCGACGCCGAGCACGATGGCCAGCATGGTCAGCAGCGTGCGCACCGGGCGCGCGGCGAGACCTCTGAGGGCGACCCGCTTCATCGAGCGGCCTTCTTCATCACCGCGAGGATGTCGGCCTCGGAGGGCTGCTCGAGGTCGGCGACGACGCGTCCGTCGGCGAGGTAGAGCACGCGGTCGGCGATCGCCGCGGCGCGCGGGTCGTGCGTGACCATCAGCGTGGTCTGGCCGTCGATGTCGACGGCGTCGCGCAGGAGCTGCAGGATGCCGGCGCCGGACTCGGAGTCGAGGTTGCCGGTCGGCTCGTCGGCGAACAGGACGGTCGGCCGGGTGATCAGGGCACGCGCGATCGCGACGCGCTGCTGCTGGCCGCCGGACAGCTCGGCCGGACGGTGGTCGCGACGCTCGTCGAGGCCGACACGCGCGATCAGGGTGTTGATCTCGTCGGCCGGCGGACGCTTGCCCGCGATGGCCAGCGGGAGCACGATGTTCTCCTCCGCCGACAGCGTCGGCAGCAGGTTGAACGACTGGAACACGAAGCCGATGTGCTTGCGCCGCAGGCGCGTCAGCTCGCGGTCCTTCATGTTCGTGATGTCCATGTCGGCGACCGAGACCGCGCCCGAGCTGGGCGTGTCGAGGCCGGCGAGCAGGTGCATCAGCGTCGACTTGCCCGAGCCCGACGGGCCCATGACGGCGGTGAACTGGCCGCTCGGCAGGTCGAGCGAGACGCCGCGCAGCGCGTGCACGGCCGAGTCGCCCTCACCGTACGTGCGCGTCAGTGCGCTCGCGGTGACGGCATGCGGAACTGCGGAGGGAAGAGCGGACAAGGGAGAGAGTCCTTTAGATCGCGACCGCGGCGCGCCCGATACGGGACACCGCAGCCTCCAGGGCTCCAGCGGACAGCAGGGCGCTCGTCGCCTCAGCGAGGAGACGCCCCAAGATGCCGCCGGACGGGCTAACGGACACGGATGCGCGCACTTCGCTGCCACCGTCGACGGGGGCCAGCTCGTACGCGACGTCGAAGCCCACGGGACCGTCGGCCGCGAGCGTGAGCCCGCGGTCCGAGGCCTCGTGGACTTCGAGGTCGAACCCGACACGACGACCAGCCAGCCGGCCGCTCACGCGAGCGCGGGTGCCCGTGGCGAGTCGCCGGCCCTCGAGCTCGTCAACGTCGAAGGGCACGGGGGCCCACTCGGCGGCGGCGTCGGGGTCGGTGAGCACGGCGAGCACGTCTTTCGGACGTGCGGCGGTGGTCGTCGTGGCGGTCCATGTCCTCATGGCCGTCACTCTCCCGTCCAGAGCATCGCCTGTCGTCGGCCGCCCAGACGATTCGGCCCGCGCCGCACGGACGATCTCGCGTCATCCTCGAGGATGACTCCCCGATCGTCTCCGAGGACGACGATGCCGGGCTCTTGCGCGGCTAACGTTGCACTCGATGCTCGCTCGGATGCGCGCCATCGACCCGTTCCGGGCAGATCTCCTGCTGGCCGCCGTCCTTCTCGCGGAGGGCATCGGCGAGCTGATCTCCCTGGTGCCCGACGGCGCCCCCTACAACGGTTGGGCGGTCGCGATGCTCGTCGTGCAGGCGACGGCCGTCGCGACGCGCCGGCGCTGGCCGATCGTATCCGCAGCCGTCGCGCTGCCCCTGTTCATCGGGTTCAACCTGCTCGGCGACACGTACGGCGACCACATGGTCACCCCGTTCTTCGTGATGCTGTTCCTGCTCTACTCGATCGGCCGCCACATCGAGGGCCGTGCGCTGTACGCCGTGATCGCCTACGCGGTCGTGTGCGCGGTGACCGCGGAGGCGGTCGATGACTACCCGGACACGCCGAGCGGTTACCTGTTCACGGTCGGCGCCATCGTCATCGGACCGGCGCTGCTCGGGCGCGTGCTGCGCAACCGCTCGGCGCTCAACCGCACGCTGCATGACAAGGCGCGCCGGCTCCAGCGCGAGCGCGCCCAGCGCACCGCGGCGGCGGCCGGCGAGGAGCGCACCCGGATCGCCGGTGAGCTGCACGACGTCGTTGCACACGCGCTGAGCGCGATGGTCGTCCAGGCGGCGGGCGCCCGCCGCCTGGCCGAGCGCGATCCGGCCCGCGCCGCTGACGCCTTCCTCGCCGTCGAGACGAGCGGCCGCGAGGCGCTGAGCGAGATCCGCCGCCTGCTCGGCGTCCTGCGGCGCGAGGACGAGGACGTCGCGCTCGCTCCGCAGCCGTCGCTGCGGCACGTCAGCTCGCTGCTCCGCCGGATCGAGGCGGCCGGCCTGCCGGTCGAGCTCGAGGTCGAGGGCGAGGAACGAGACCTCCCGCTCGGCCTTGACCTGACCGCCTATCGCGTGCTCCAGGAGGCGCTCGGCAGCGCGCTCGAGGACGGCCACGCCGCCCACGCCCGCGTGCGCCTGAACTACGAGGACGCGCACATCGAGGTCGAGGTCGTCGACGACGGCGGCGAGCCGTCCCGGCCGCTGCTCGGGATCCGCGAGCGCGTGGCGCTGGCCGGCGGCGTGCTGCGCGCCGGCGCACGCCGCGACGGGGGCCATGTCGTACGCGCGCGACTCCCGCTCGGAGGGACGGCGTGAGGCGCTGGTTCCGGCGCCTGCAGCGCGCCGATCGCCATGTCGTCGACCGCTGGATCGCGGTCGGTTTCGTCATCTGCGGCGAGACGGAGATGCTCCTCCAGTGGGACGGCGGCGGCTCGCTGATCCTGCAGATGCTGCTGCTCGGCGGCGGCTACGCCGCGGTCGCGTGGCGGCGCTCGCAGCCGGTCGTCGCCGGTGCGGCGATGTTCGCCTGCTGGATCTTCGCCAACACCGCGCTGGTCGAGATCAAGAGCCTGCAGTTCCCGCTGATCGCCGTGCTGACCATGTGCTACGCGATGGGCGCCTACACCAGCGGGCGGGCGGCCTTCCTCGCGCCATTCGTGATCGTCGTCGGGATGACGGGCGTGATCCTGAGCTTCAGCGACCAGGTCTTCACCGACTACGTGTTCCCGACCGTGTTCGCGATGGTCGCGTGGCTCGCGGGGCGCGGCCTGCGCACGCGCTCGCAGCTCACCGAGGAGCTGCACGAGGCCGCCGTCCAGGCGCAGGAGGCGCACGAGCGCGACGTCGTGCGCGCGGCGGCCGAGGAGCGGCGCCGGATCGCGCGCGAGATGCATGACGTGGTCGCGCACTCGGTGTCGGTGATGGTCGTGCAGGCGGGCGGCGCGCGCCGGATCCTCGAGCGCGACCCGCGCCGCGCGGTCGAGGCCGCGGCCCACATCGAGGACGTCGGCCGCGCGGCACTGACGGAGATGCGCCGTCTGCTCGGCGTCCTCCACGCCGGTGAGGACGACGCCCGCGCGCCGCAGCCGTCGCTGCGCGAGCTCGATCATCTGGTCGAGCGCTCGCGCGCCGCCGGGCTGCCGGTCACGCTCGTGATCGAGGGCGCGCCGCAGCCGCTGCCCGCCGGCAAGGACCTCGCGGCCTACCGCGTCGTGCAGGAGGCGCTCACCAACGCGATCAAGTACGCGGGCGCCGCGCCGACATCCGTCACGGTTCGCTGGGAGTCTTCGTGTCTTGAGCTCGCGATCGTCGACAGAGGTGGCAAAGCCATGAACGGGTCCAGCGGCTCCAGCCACGGGCTGGTCGGGATGGAAGAGCGTATGCGGCTGTACGACGGCTCGCTGCGGGCGGGGCCGGTCGCGGGCGGCGGATTCGAGGTCGTGGCGAGGCTCCCGCTGTGATCCGTGTCCTGATCGCCGACGACCAGGCGCTGGTGCGCGCCGGCTTTCGCATGATCCTCGACGCCGAGGAGGACATCGACGTCGTCGGCGAGGCGTCCGACGGCAACGGGGCGGTCGAGCAGGCACGACGGCTCACCCCCGACGTCGTGCTGATGGACATCCGCATGCCCGAACTCGACGGCATCGAGGCGACGCGCCAGGTCGTCGCGCTCGGCGGCGACGTGCCCCCGCGCGTGCTCATGCTCACCACGTTCGATCTCAACGAATACGTCTACGAAGCGCTGCGGGCCGGCGCCAGCGGCTTTCTGTTGAAGGACGTCCCGCCGGAGGAGCTGGCGGCGGGCCTCCGGGTCGTTGCGCGCGGCGACGCGCTGCTCGCCCCCTCGATCACCCGCCGCCTGATCCACGAGTTCGCGCGCGCGACCACGGCCTCCGGGCCACCGCGCGGGTTCGACGAACTGACGGCACGCGAGGTCGAGGTGTTCAAGCTCGTCGCGCGTGGGCTGTCGAACGCGGAGATCGCGGCGGAGTTGATCGTGAGCGAGACGACGGTCAAGACGCACGTCGCGCGGCTGCTGATGAAGCTGGGCCTGCGCGACCGTGTGCAGGCGGTCGTGCTCGCCTACGAGTCGGGCGTCGCGGTGCCGGGCGGCGCGTCTTAGCCTCATCGGTGTGACTCATCGCCGCCTCGTGGCGGCTGGGGCGCTCGCGTCGCTCCTCATCGCAGCCGCCCTCTTCAGCCGCTACGGCATCCATGGAGCGCTGGCCCGCGACGAGGCCGTGTACGCCTACGGCGGTCAGCAGGTCGAGGACGGCATGCCGTTCTACGTCAGCATCTTCGACCAGAAGACACCGGGAGCGGCGTACCTGGCGGCGTTGGCCGTCGGGTTCGGCAACATCGTCGGCGTCGCCGACCTGGAGGCGATCCGCGTGACGTTCTTCGTCTGCGCGTGCCTGACGGTCGTCGCCGTGTACCTGCTGGCGCTCGAGCTCTGGAGGTCCGTGGTGCCCGCGCTCGTCGCCGCGGCGACGTTCGCGGCGTTCCGAGGCTTCGCCATCGACGCACTCGGCGGGCCAGACGCCAAGACGCCCGGGATCCTGCTCGCGGTGCTGTCGATGTGGGTGCTCGCCCGCCGCCGGTGGTTCTGGGCCGGGCTGTGCGGCGCGCTCGCCTTCCTCGTCTGGCAGCCGCTCCTGATCTACCTGGCGGTGGCGCTGGCCGTCGCGGCGCGGCGAAGGCTCGTCGTGGCGGGCGCGGCGGTCCCGCTCGTCGCCACCGCAGCCTACTTCTGGGCGACCGGTGCGCTCGGCGACTTCATCCAGGCGGCGTTCGTGTTCCCGGTCGAGGGCCTGCACCGGACACCCGCGACCATCGGCCAGCGGCTCGGGCACATCATCGCCGTCGTGCATGACCACTACCAGGGCGCGGTCGTCCAGTTCTGGGCGGGCCTCCTGGTGCTGGTCGTGCTGGGCGCGGTCGCGCTGTGGCGACGACGGTTCGGCGACCCGCTCGTGTGCGTGGTCCTCCCCACGCTGGTCGTGATCGCCGGCTTCTCGGTGCTCGACTTCCAGGGCTATCCCGACGTCTATCCGGCGCTCCCGTACGCGGCGCTCGGGCTCGCCGGCGCCGTCGCCGCCGTCGTGCGGCTCCGGCCGCGGGTGCTGCAACCGGTGGCGGTGGTGGCGGCGGCGCTGGTCGTCGTCGTCGCGTGGGCGCAGTTCTCGGCCGACCGCGTGCCCGGCACGACGCTGGCGGCGCAGCGCACCGAGGTGGCCGACATCCAGCGGCTGCTCGATCCCGGTGACACGGTCTACGCACTCGGCGACCCCACGCCGCTGGTGCTCACCGATCGCAGCAACGCCAGCCGGTACATCCTCCTCACCTCGGGCGTCGCCCGCTGGCAGCTTCGCGACATCCCCGGCGGGCTCGATGGCTGGCTGCGGCGGATCCGCGCTTCCGATCCGGCCGTGATCGTCATGCATGCCTGGCGCAGTCCGATGCAGGAGCGCGTCGCCGCCCTCCTCGACGCCGACCACGTGGCGGCGTTCGTCGGCTGCTGGCGGGTGTTCCTACGTCCGGACGTCGCGGGCCGCGCCGCTGCCCGCGGCGTCGCGCTCGGGCGGCACGGGTGCCCGGTTGGTCAGCTCGCCTGAGGGGCGATGCGGCGGCCCAACACCCGCCGCACGGCGGCGATCAAGGCCTCGCGACGCGTCTCGACACGGGCCTTGAAGATGATGTGGTGGCCGTCAGCCGTACGGGTGGGGATGAGGGTGATTCGGTGCATGGGGAGTGCTTCAGAGAATGAAGTGGCCGTCTGAAGGGAAGCTAAGGCGCTCATTGCCAGAGCTCGGCGCGCACGAGCGCGTCGACGAGCTCGTTCTCCGCGCGCGGGTGCCAGCGCCAGCGGACCTCGCGGAACCGCGAGGCCGCATCGCGGATCGCGACAGTGCGCTGATCGTCTCCGGCGCGGCCGGCGAGCGCCGAGATCGCCAGCTGCGAGTCGCTACGGACCTCGATCGGGTCGGCCTGGTGGGACGCGGCGAGATCGAGGCCAAGTGCGATCGCGCGGTACTCGGCGTCGGCGGCGCTCGCATGGCCGATCCGCTCGACGCGCCGCTCCAGCTCTACGCCCTCGCCGTCCAGCAGCACGGCAGCGATCGCCGCCGGGCCCGGGTTGCCGCGCGAGCCGCCGTCGCACAGGACGATCGCGGTGCCGGTGGGCGCCGGCGCCTGCGGCGTCGTGCCCGCGCGGCGGGACGCACAGGCGAGCTGGCGGCGCTCGCCGTCCTTGAGGGTTCCTCCCTTGCGTCGCGGCCTCCGGGGCATCGTCGAAGTGTCCCAGGATGGTAGGTTGGTTTCGATATGCAACCGCGTGAACGCACGGTCGCCTGGGAGGACCCCGTCGCCGCCGCGGCCCGCGGCAAGGGGCTCTCGGGCCTGGAATACATGCACGCGATCGCCGCGGGCGAGATCCCGCCGCCGCCGATCGCCGTCCTGCTCGGGTTCGAGCTCGAGCAGGTCGAGGAGGGCCGCGCGGTGTTCGCGGTCACGCCCCAGGAGTTCCACTACAACCCGATCGGCGTCGTCCACGGCGGGCTGGCGGCGACGCTGCTCGACTCGGCGATGGGCTGCGCGGTCCACAGCACGCTGCCGGCCGGCGTCAGCTACACGACGCTCGAGTTCAAGGTCAACTTCGCACGCGCGATCACGGGCGACACCGGCCGCGTCGTGTGTGAGGGAACCCTGATCCACCGCGGCCGCACGGTCGCCACCGCCGAGGGCCGCGTGATCGCCGAGAACACGGGCAAGCTGCTCGCCCACGGCACCACGACCTGCCTGCTCCTCGGCACAAACGGCAACTAAGGGGGACTGTCCCCCTTAGCGGTAAGGGGGACAGTCCCCCTTACACTCGCCCGGGTGGACGTGAGCTCGCCGCACGCCTGGGACGCGCTGTTCAGCGACTTCTACCTGCGCGCGTTCGCCGACGACGCGCATGCCGAGGAGACCGAGGCGCAGGCGCTGGCCGCCGCTCGGCTCGCGGGGTGTCCCGAGGGTGGCGACGTGCTCGACGTGCCGTGCGGCTTCGGCCGTCACGCCGTGCCCTTGGCGCGCGCGGGCTACAAGGTCGTCGGCGTCGACCGCTCGCAGGCGCTGATCGAGGAGGCGCGGCGGCGCGGCGGCGGGGAGCGCTGGCCGAAGCTCGTGCGCGCGGACTACCGCGACCTGCCGCAGGCCGATGAGAGCTTCGACACCGCGCTGAATCTCTTCTCGTCGCTCGGCTACTTCGGTGACGAAGAAGACACGCGCGCGCTGGCGGAGATCCGGCGTGTGCTGCGCCCGGGCGGCCGGCTGCTGATCGAGATCATGCATCGCGACGCGGCCGTGCTGCGGTTCCGCGAGCAGAGCTGGCACCTGGTCGGCGGCGGGCGCCTGCTGCTCGAGCAGAGGACGTTCGACCCGGCGTCGGGGATCGCCCAGACCACGCAGACGCTGATCGAGACGAGCGGCGGGCGGGACTCGCGGACGTTCTCGCTGCGCGTCTACACGGCGACCGAGCTGATGGCGATGCTCGCGCGCGCGGGATTCGACGAGTCGCGCGCCTACGGCGATTTCGACGGCAACCCGTTCACCGCGGAGAGCCGGCTCGTGATCGTGGCCCGACGCTAGTCGGTCGTCCGTGCGCCCATGAAGCGCGGGAGCCCGTCGTCCGGGACCTCGACCCACGGGGGCGAGGACTCGAGCCACTGCCGCCACCGCGGCGCCATCTCGGGGTCACCGTCGACCGCGCCGAGCCGGATGCCGACGATCCCGTCGCCTTCGGGGTCGCCGCTATAGACGTGGCCGCCGCAGTGCTCGCAGAACGACTTCGGGTGCCCGCCCTCCGGGCGCCAGGTGCGGATCGCCTCGCCGCCGGCGACCAGCGTGAACGCCCCGGCCGGCGCCATCCCGTTCATCGACCACGGCACGCCGCTGCGCTTCTGGCAGCGCGTGCAGTGGCAGTAGCCGATGGTGATGAACGGCAATCCGACCGCGAATTGGACGGTGCCGCAGGCACAGGAACCCGTGAGCGAAGACATGCCCCGGAGCCTAGCCGTCAGATCACGCACCGAATTGCCGTGCCATCGCTCAAGAGCGCTCAACCCTCGGCCGATCCAGCGGGGAGCTCCCATGCAGGCGTACACCATCGATGATCCGCGTGACGAGGGCCCGCTGGCGGATCTGACGTCGGCGGGCATGTGGTCGACCGCCGGTCTCATCGGCGCGTCGATGTTCCTGCTGCCCGGCGCGCCCCACCGGCATCTGCTCGTCGGCCTGCTGATCGCCGGCGCCGCCATCGGCTGGGGTGCCGCCTCGCTGCTGCTCTGGCACAAGCGCTGGACGATGTCGCTCAGCCAGCGAGCCATCGTCACCGCCGGCACGGCGCCGCTCGTGGCCGCCGCGATCTGGGCCTCCGGCGGCGCGTCGAGCTTCCTGCAGCCGCTGCTGCTGTTCACGGCGATTTCATCTCGTACTTCTTCCCGGCACGGCTCGCGTGGCCGTTGATGGCGCTGTTCGCCGCCGTCTACTCGAGCCCGATCGCCTACGACGCGACCGCCATCGACGAGAACTTCCCGGCCCGCGCGGTCGGCTTCGCCATCGCGCTCGCGGGTGCGACGCCCGTGATGCAACTCCTCAAGCGCCGCCTGGTGCGCGCCGAGGAGCACCAGCGCGTGATGGCCGAGCGCGACCCGCTGACCGACCTGCACAACCGCCGCAGCTTCGACGCCGCGCTCGAGCACGCACTCGACGCGGGCGAAGGCGCCGCGCTGATCCTGTTCGACTTCGACGAGTTCAAGGCGATCAACGACCGCCACGGCCACCCGGTCGGCGACGCGGTGCTGCAGTCGGTCGCGGCCGCGTGCAGCGAGGTCGTCCGCGGCGACGACTGCCTGGCCCGCCTCGGTGGCGACGAGTTCGCGGTGATCGCTCCGCGCGCCGGCTCGGCCGGTGTCGCGCGGATCGTCGCCTCGCTCGAGGAGGCGATCGCCGCCGCCCCGGTGCCCGGCTCGGTGCGGAGCGTCGGCGCCAGCTTCGCCTGGGCCGTCGCCCCCACTGACGCGACCACGGCGGTGCAGCTCCTCAACTGCGCGGACCAGCGTCTGCTGTACCGCAAGCGCCTGAACAAGACCGCGTTCTAGACCCGACAACCGGGGTAGGTGTGTCGCCGGGAGGCGAACTCAAGGGGGAACCCATGCGGGGAATCGGGACGATGCTCGTCGTGCTGGCGGCCGCGCTCGCGCTCGCGCAACCGGCGACGGCATCCGACAAGGGCACATTGGGGCGCTACGCGGAGGCGACCTGGCGGTCGTTCGCGAAGATGACCGACGAACGGTCGGGCCTGCCGCCCGACATTCTCAATCGCGACGGCACGACCAGCGTCCAGACGTCGACGACCAACATCGGCGCGTACATGTGGAGCGCCGTGGCGGCCGAGAAGCTCGGCATCATCGGCCACCGCGAGCTGGCGCGCCGGATGGAGCGCACGCTCACGTCGCTCGAGCACATGGAGCGCCACGCGCCGAGCGGCCAGTTCTACAACTGGTATGACCACCACACCGGCGCGAAGCTGACGACCTGGCCGCCGACCGGCGCGCCGCTGACGCCGATCCTGTCCTCGGTCGACAACGGCTGGCTCGCCGTCGGCCTGCGGATCGTGGCCGACCGCGTCCCGGAGGTGTCCCGCCGGGCCGAGAAGCTCTACGACAGCATGGACTTCGGCTTCTACTACCGGCCGGAGGTCAACCGGATCCTCTTCCACTACGCGCCCGACACCGGCGACGCGCCGTGCTGTTACGACACCTACGTGAGCGAGAGCCGGATCGCGACCTACATCGGGATCAGCAAGGGCGAGATCCCGGCGAAGGCGGTGTTCGGCACCAACCGCTCATGGCCCGACACCTGCGACTCGAGCTGGACGGAGACGCGGCCGCAGGGCTCGACGCACACGTACTTCGGCACTGACGTCTACGACGGCGCGCTGCCGTACGCCGGCATGCTGGTGACGCCGAGCTGGGGCGGGAGCATGTTCGAGGCGTTGATGCCTTCGCTGTTCGTGCCCGAGGAGCGGTGGGCGCCCGGGAGCTGGGGAGCGAATCACCCGCTGGTCGTGGACGCGCAGATCCACCACGGGCTGCAGGAAGCCGGCTACGGCTACTGGGGCTTCTCGCCCTCGAACATCCCGGAGGGCGGCTACGCGGCGTACGGAGTCGACGGGATCGGCACCAACCCGGACGGCGGCGCCTCGAACAACGACAACACGCTGATCGACCACGGCTGGCCCGACTGCGGCAAGCCCGCGCAGCCAGACCCGCCGCAGAGCGCCTACACGGACGGCGTCGTCACGCCGCACGCCGCGGCCCTGGCGCTGCGCTACCGGCCGGCCGCCGCGGTCGCCGACCTGCGCAAGCTCGAGCGCGACTTCGCCGTCTACACGCCGCTCGGCTTCCTCGACTCGGTCAACGTCGACACCGGCGTGGCGTCGAAGGCCTACCTGTCGCTCGATCAAGGGATGATCATGGCCTCGCTCGGGAACGCGCTCGGCCACGACGTCTTGCGGCGCGCGTTCGCGACGCGTGATTTCGAGCACGCGGTGCGGCCGGTGATCGGCATCGAGGAGTTCGCGTCGTCACCGCGGCCGTGCACGATCACGGGCACGCCGGGGCCGGACCGGCTGCGCGGCACCAACGGCGACGATGTCATCTGCGGCCTCGGTGGCAACGACGTGATCGACGCCCGCGGCGGCGACGACGCGGTGTTCGGCGACGCCGGCGACGACCGGATCGACGGCGGCGACGGCGACGACAACCTCTACGGCGGTGCCGGTGAGGATCAGCTCACCGGCGGCCGCGGCGAGGACGTCCTCAGCCGATAGAGCACGTGCGGGAGGCCGGCATGCTCGACCTCCCGCTCGTACTCGAACCCGAGCTTCTCCATCACGCGGCGCGAGGCGTCGTTGTCCGGCTCCGTGTAGGCCACGACATCGGTCAGGCCCATCACGTCGGACGCGACGCCGATCGCCGCCGCGCCGACCTCGGTCGCGTAGCCGCGACCGCGTTGGTCGGGGGCCACCGCCCAGCCGACCTCCACGCCGAAGAGGCTCACGCCGAGGCCGCCGCGCGCGACCGGCGCGCCCGTGTGGCCGTCGAAGAAGACCCAGTAGCCGAAGCCGTCGCGCTCCCAGCGGTCGGCGTGCTCGGCCGCCGACTCCACCCATCGGTCGAGCACGGCCTCGAGCGCGTCCTGATGTTCCGGCCAGATCCGCTCGCCGCGCAGGCGCGGCGTCGGGATCACGGATGGTGCGATGTGTCGTTCCACAGCGCGATCGCGCGCCGCTCGCGTTCGAAGTCGAGCTCGGACACCGAGCCGGTCGAGAGCAGGAGCTTGCCGCCGAACGCGGCGGGCTCGCCGAGCCAGCGGGCGGCCAGGATGCGCAGCAGGTGTCCGTGCGCGAACACGAGGACGTCGCCGTCCGCAGCCAGCACGCGCTCGATCACGCGGTCGGCGCGGCGGCCGACATCGTCGACCGTCTCGCCGCCGGGCGCGCCGTGCTCCCAGATGCTCCAGCCCGGCCGCTCGGCGCGGATCTCCGGCGTCGTCAGCCCTTCGTAGTCCCCGTAGTCGACCTCAACGAGGTCGTCGTCGAACTCGACGTCGGCGAAGCCCGCGAGCCCGGCCGTCACGCGCGCGCGCCGGCGCGGGGAGCACAGGACGAGCGCGAACTGACGGCCGGCCAACCGGTCGCGGAGCCGCTCGGCCACCCGGCGGCCCGCCTCGATCAGCGGGACGTCGCTCACGCCCGTGTGCTTGCCCGACGCACTCCATTCGGTCTCGCCGTGGCGCACGAGGACGATGCTCACGCCCGCAGCCTACGCCGACTCGACAGTGCGGCGGGTGACGGGTTACCGTCGAGCGGTGACAGGTGAGCTGACTTCACCGGAACGCAGGCTCCGCGTGCTGCTGATCGCGCACGCCGCGTGGAGCGCGGTGCTGGCGGTCGGGTACATCGTCGGCGGCGACACGGCCTCGCTCGGCTTCCTGCCCAACTCCTTCGCCAAGGACGTGGTGTTCGTGACGCTGTCGGCGGTCGCGGCGGCCGACGTGCGGCGCTTCGGCGGCCTCTCGCTGGCGATCGCGCTCGCGTACATCGCCCTTATCGGCGGCCAGATCGCGACGCTCGCGTGGGGCGGTGCGCCCGACCAGGACGTGCTCGGGATCGTGAAGGTGTCCGCCACCGCCGCGCTGCTCGCGTGGATGGCCGCCGACCTGTTCCTCGCCGTGCTGTTCACCTGGTGGTGGATCGCCGCGGTCCGCTCCCGTCACAAGCTGCGCTATTTGCACCCGATCGCGTACCTGTCGCTCATCGCGCTCGCCGAGGTGCTCGTCGAGGGCCGGAGCGAGGCGGTGACGCCCACGCAGGTCGCGCGCAACGTCGACGCCTATCTCGCCGACCTGAAGGCGAGCAGCAAGAGCCGGGTGCAGCTCGCGTTGATCGTGCTCGGCCTCTGGCCACTGCTCACGCTCAGGCCGCCGCTGCCGCTGCTGTCGCCGGCGAGCCGGAAGTCGTTCCTGCAGAAGCGGTTCATCGACGAGATCTCCGAGCGCCGCACGTTCCGCCCGATCCGCCCGTACGTCGAGGCGATGATCCGCACCGGGGCGCAGATGTCCTACCTCGGCTACTACGGCGACCGCCGGTCGTGGAAGGCGATCGGCTACACGCCGTTCGCGGACCGCCGCGGCGGGCGCAAGCCGGCGCCGACCGACCCGCCGGAGCCGCCGCTGCGCACGCTGGGCGTGGTGCCGCGCGGGGCGCACCACGACACGATCGTCGTCGGCTCCGGCGCGGCCGGCGCGATCCTCGCCTACCGCTTCGCGGAGGCCGGCCGCCACGTGCTCGTGGTGGAGCGCGGCCCGCACGTCGACCCGCGCCAGTTCACCGACGACGAGGTGGAGCAGTACCTCACGCTCTACAACGAGGGTGCGCTCCAGCTCGCGACGAACTTCAGCCTCCAGGTGCTGCAGGGCATGTGCGTCGGCGGGGGCACGACCATCAACAACGCGCTCTGCCTGCACCCGCCGACGCAGGTGCTCGACACCTGGGATGCCGTCGACCGGCCCGCGCTCGAGAGGGCGATCGGCGAGGTGCGGACGTGGCTGGGCGTCGCGGAGATCCGCGAGGACACGACCACGCAGGCCGCTCACAGGTTCGCCGACGCGGTCGCCGCCCTGCATCTCCCGGGCGAGATGGAGGTCATGGCGGCGAACATCACCGGTGCCTGCGTCGGCTCGGGCTACTGCAACATCGGCTGCGCCTACGGCGCCAAGCATGCGGGGCTCGACGTACTGCTCCCCGAAGCCCAGCGGCGCCACAGGCTCGACGTGCTCGCCGACATGGAGGTCGAGCGGATCGCCCGTGACGGCGACCGCGCGGTCGGCATCGTTGCCAACGGCCACACGCTGACCGCTGACGAGATCGTCATCGCCGCCGGCCCGATCGGATCGAGCTCGCTGCTGCAGCGCAGCAGCATCGGTGGCGAAGCCGTCGGCCAGGGGCTGCACTTCAACATCAACTCCCCGCTCACCGCCGACTTCCCGACCGAGGTCGACTCGTTCGCCGGCATCCAGATGTCGCACGCCTATCTGCCGCCGGGCAATCCGCCGGCGTACATCGTCGAGACGTGGTTCAACCCCCCGGCGACGCAGGCGCTCGCGATGCCGGGCTGGTTCGACCGCCACTTCCACAACATGAGCCGCTACCGCAACATGGCGTGCGCCGGCGTGCTGGTCGGCACCACGACGCCGGGCCACGTTCGGGACGGCAAGATCGAGTACACGGCGTCGGCGGCCGACCGCAGGAGCATGATCGAGGGGCTCAAGACCGCCGGCCGGATCTGGCTGAAAGCCGGTGCGACGCGCGTGCTGCCGGCGACGTTCGCGTGGCAGGAGTACCGCTCCGAGGCGGATCTGAAAGGCCTCGACAGCGCGGTCCGGGAGACCGGTGACCTGCTGATGACCAGCGCGCATCCGCAAGGGGGCAACGCGCTCGGCACGGTGGTCGACGAGGACTTCCGGGTACGCGGCTTCAAGAACCTGTATCTGTGTGATGCCAGCGTGTTTCCGACCAGCGTGCACGTGAATCCTCAGCTCACCGTCATGGGCATGGCCCAGTACGCGTCTCGCCGCCTGCTCGGCTAGCGGATGTCGACCGTCATCGTCGGAGCCGGGACGTTCGGCGCCTCGCTCGCGTGGTGGCTCGCGCGCGCCGGCGAGAACGTCACGCTCGTGGATCAGTTCGAACCGGGCGACCGGCGGGCGACGTCGGGCGGCGAGACGCGGCTGATTCGCTGCGGGCACGGCACCGACGCCGACTACACGGCGATGGCGCGACGGGCGCGCACGCTGTGGCGCGAGCTCGAGGCCGAGTCCGGCGCCGATCTGCTGCACGAGTGCGGCGTCGCGTGGTTCGCGCACAACGAGGCCGGCTGGGAGGCGTCGTGCCAGCAGACGATGGAGGCGCAGGACATCCCGGTCGAGCGGCTGGACGTCGCAGCGGCCGAGCGGCTGTTCCCGAGCCTGCGCGGCGACGACCTCGCGTTCGTCCTGCTCGAGCCCGAGGCGGGTGTCCTGCGCGCGCAGCAGGGCGTGCGCACGCTCGTGCGGCAGGCGCTGCTGAACGGCGCGCGGCTGGTGCACTCGCGCGCGCACCCGGAGGGCGACACGGTCGTGCTCGCGCACGGTGCCCGGCTGGAGGCCGACGTCGTCGTGTGGGCCTGCGGCGGTTGGCTCACGCACCTGTTCGGCGATCTCGTCTCGCTCACCGTCACGCGCCAGGAGCTGCTGTTCCTGGATGGCGGCCGGGAGTGGCGGGACCCGCAGGTGCCCGGCTGGGTCGACTATGACCGCGCGATGTACGGCACCGCCGACATCGACGAGCTCGGCGTCAAGGCGGCGCTCGACGTCGAGGGACCGCCGCTCGATCCCGACGCGCCGTTGATCGACACTCCGACGACCGTCGGCGTCGTCCGCGACTACATGCGCGAGCGCTTCCCGGCGCTGGCGCGGGCACGGCTGAACGAGGCGCGCGCGTGCCGCTACGAGCTGTCGCCCGACTCGCACTTCATCGCCGCCCGCCACCCCGGGCACGAGCGCGTGTGGATCGTCGGCGGCGGATCCGGCCACGGCTTCAAGCACGGACCGGCAATGGCCGAGCGGATCGCGGCGGCGATCGCGGGCGAGACTCCGCTGCCGGAGCGCTTCGCGCTCGGCGGCCGAACTCCCGGACGGAGTCTGCGCACGGCGGGCTCCGGTGTGGTTACCTGAGCACCTGATGCTCGGGAGAGGGGTTGTCGTCGTGTTCGCGGTCGTCGCCGGCTTGGCGGTGGCCGCACCGGCCGGCGCGCAAACGCCCGGCATCAGCCCGCCCGGCGCCAACGACTTCGCGTGCCGCTCAACGGCGCATCCGGTTCCGGTGATCCTCGTGCACGGCACGTTCGGGGACATGACCGCATCGTGGAACCTGTTCTCCCCCGCGCTCGTCCAAAGCGGCTACTGCGTGTTCGCGCTCGACCTGGTGAAGCGCGGCATGGCTCCGATCGACCAGTCGGCCGACAAGCTCGCCGCGTTCATCGACGAGGTGCGGACGAAGACCGGCGCCGCCAAAGTGTCGCTCGTCGGCCACTCGCAGGGCGGGATGCTCGGCCGCTACGTCGCGCGCTTCCGCGGCAAGCTCGACGTGATCGACGACATCGTCGGCCTCGCGCCGTCCAGCCACGGGACCACCAACCCGCTGGCGCCGCCGCTCGGCGGGATCGGCTGCCGGGCATGCGCCGAGCAGGCAGCCGGCTCGGCGTTCATGAAGAAGCTCAACGCCGGCGAGGAGGCACCGCCGCCGCCGTCCTACACGGTCGTCTCGACCAAGGAGGACGAGGTCGTGACGCCGTACAAGTCGCAGGCGCTCGCCGGGGCGACGAACGTCGTGCTCCAGGCCGCCTGCCCGGACGACGTGACCGACCACGTCGGCATCGTCTACGACCCTGTCGCACTCCAGTGGACGCTGAACGCGCTCGGCCGCACGGGTCCGGCCGACCCGGTGTTCCGGCCGGTGTGCCGCGACGCCGCGGGCGGCGACCTGCCGCAGATGTTCGCGACCGCGAAGAAGCCGCGGGTCGGCAAGCACCATGCGAAGCTGCGCGTGCGCTGCGCCAGCGCGATCCCCTGCGTCGGGCGGATCGTGCTGCGCGACAGGCACGGCAGGCTGGGCGCCGGGCGGCTGAGCATCGGCGCCCACAAGACGCGGACGATTCGGTTCGCGGTGTCGCGCAAGCCCGCCCGCCGGGTGACCGCCAAGGTGCTGACCTTCCAGCCCGGCGGCTACATCATCGCCTCGCTGAGCTACAAGCTTTAGGCGGCAACGACCGCGGCGGCCGCGCGTTGCTCGCGGCGCTCGCGCATGTAGCCGAGCACCGCGGCGCCGACCGCGGCGACCGGCATCGCCAGGAACGCGCCCGCCACGCCGGCGAGGACGCCGCCCGCCGTCAGCGCCAGCAAGATGCCGACCGGGTGCAGCGACAGCTTGCGGCCCACCACGATCGGATAGAAGACGTTGCCCTCGAGCTGCTGCACGGCGACGATCACTGCGAAGATCACGAGCGCGGCCGGGAGCCCGTTCGCGACGAGCGCGACGAGCACGGCCGCGGCACCGGCGGTGAACGCGCCGACGATCGGGAAGAACGCGGCGACGAACGTGAGCACGATCAGCGGCAGCGCCACGGGGACGCCCACGATCAGGAGCGCCGCGCCGATGCACACGGCGTCGATCGTCGCGACCAGGAACACGCCCTGTACATAGGCGCTCAACGCGGTCCACGAGCGCCGCGACGCCTCGCGTAGGACCGGCTGGCGCCGCTCGTCGAAGAGCTCGAGGATCCAGTTGAAGATCTGCGCGCCGTCCTTCACGAAGAAGAACGTCAGCACGACGATCAGCACGATCCCCGCCGCCCACTGGGTCACCAGCACCGCCCCGGTCAGCACCCCGTTCGCGACCGCGCCACCACGCACCGACTGCAGGCCGTCGTGGATCGCCTTGTCGAGGTCGTTGCGTCCGATGCCCAGTGGCTCGAGGACGCCGAGCGCCTGCGAGGCCCCGTCCTGCACGTTGCTGACCAGATCGTCGGACTGCGTGATGAGCCCGGGCACGATCAGCGCCCACAAGCCGAAGAAGACGAGGAGCCCGACCATGACGCTGGCCATCGCGGCCGGCGCCGGCCGCCAGCCATGCGCGCGTAAGCGCCCGGCGAGCGGCGCGAGCAACGTCGCCAGCAGGATCGAGATGATCAGCGGCAGGACGAGGAGCATCATCCGAGCGGCGCCGAGCGCCACGACGACGATGCCCGCGACGACGATCAGCGCGCGCAGCGTGATCGCGGACGCCACGGCCAAGCCGTGCGGCACCGCGTCGTCGCCCTTGAACGTCGCGGGGCGGTGCGCCTGTCCATTCGACTGGCGCGAGGTCTGCAGCGGCGTCGCGGCCATCTTGCTCCGGGGGTTCCCGGCAGCGCAGGTCGGGCAAACGCGCGGCGGTATCGTGACGCTCGCATGCCGGCACTGATCTTCGACCTCGACGGCACGCTCGTCGACACCGTCTACGGCCACGTGTTCGCGTGGCAGCGGGCGCTGGCCCAGTGCGACATGCCGATCGACGGCTGGAGGATCCACCGCCGGGTCGGGATGAGCGGCGGGCTGTTCACGCGCGCGGTGGCGCGCGAGATCGGCCGTGAGCTCACCGACCAGGAGGCCGAGGACGTCCAGCGCCTGCACGGCGAGCTGTTCCGCGAGCTGCTCCCGGAGCGCCGCCCGTTGCCCGGCGCCCGCGACCTGCTCGCCGACCTGCGCGCACGCTCGATCACCCACGGCATCGCCACCTCGGGCCGGCGACCGGAGATCGACGCGTCGTTGGACGCGCTCGACGTGCCGGGCGACACGGTGGTTGTCGAGCGCGGCGACGTCGCGCGTGCGAAGCCCGAGCCCGACCTGTTCGTCGAGTGCGCGCGGCGCCTGGACGCCGATCCGGCGACGTGTTACGTGGTCGGCGACGCGGTCTGGGACCTCCTCGCCGCCCGCCGTGCGGGCATGCTCTCCGTCGGCTTGCTGTCCGGCGGCTACGGGTCCGACGAGCTCGAACGAGCCGGCGCCTATCGCGTCTACCGCGACGCCGCGGAGCTCCACATCTCGCTCGACGAGCTCGGCGTCGGCTGAGCACCGCTCAGTTTCGGGGCCTCGCGCGGTCCTAGGTGTCGTGCCTGATCGACTGCAGCAAGCACGAGACAGCTACTCCGCCTACGAGACCGGTGACCGGAGCGCCCTCGACGCCCTCCTGACCGACGATTTCGTCTTTTACAGCCCGCCGGATCCCGGGATCGACCGCGCCCGGTACTTCGAGGTCTGCTGGCCGAACCACGAGCGGCACGGCTCGTTCGAGTACGTGCGGCTGATCGAGCACGGCGACGAGGTCGTCGTGACGTACGAGGCGACGCCGAGGTCTATTTCGGCTGGGATCTCTAGTCCATCCGCGCCACGATGCCGGCCCGCGGCGGTGTGAACACGTCGATGACGGTGCACCCGTCCGAGCCGGCTGCCCCACCGTGCGGTACGTGCGGCGGGATGACGACGCAGTCGCCGGCGTGCAGCGCCCGGGTCTCGCCGCCGACCGTGAAGTTGAGCTCGCCGGACAGCACGATCGCGATCTGCTGCTCGACGTGGTGATGCATCGGCGCCGGCGCGTCCGGCGCGAACGTGACGAAGTTCGTCATCACGCTGTCGGTGGAGACGGGCCGGAACTCCAGCCCGTCCAACAGGTGCAGCGGCGTGAGGTCGTCGACGCGGACGAACCGCCCCGGCTCGCCGGAGGGCTCGCCCGACTGGTCGAAGTACGGTCGCTCGCTCATCCCGTGGAGCCTACGGCGCGTTCGAGGGCGGCGCGGGCCTCGCGCTCGACGTCGCCCATCCCCTCGGTGTGGCCGTAGAGCAGCAGGACCGAGCACAGGTTGATCGCGAGCACCTGCGCGCGCACGAGCTGGTCCTCCCGCACCGGTCCGTAGGCGGCGAGGAAGTCGTCGTGGGCGGCCGCGGGCACGAGGCTGAACACCAGCGAGAGGTCGATCGCCGGGTCGCCGCAGCTCATGTCGCCCCAGTCGATGACTCCGCTCGCGGCGCCGCGGTCGTCGACGAGCAGGTGACGGAAGTGCAGGTCGCCGTGGAGGACGACCTTCGTCTCCGACGGCGGGAGCGCATGCGCGGCGTCGAACAGGCGATGGACCGCGTCGGTCGCTCGCCACAGACCCACGGCCTCGACGGGTGCGAGCTGCTCGAGCGTCTTCGGCACGCGCACCGCCATGTCGGCGCGGCCCATGGGATCGTGCGGGAGGCCGTCGATCAGCGGTGCCTCGTGCAGCGCGCGCAGGAACCGGCCCAAGGGCTGGGCTAGCGCGGCGCGGGTCGCATCGTCGAGCCCGAGCGGCTCGCGGCCCGGCACCTGCGCGGCCCCGAACCACGGCCACGGGAACGCATCCGTCGGCCGGCCGACGAACACCGGGTCGGGGATCGGCAGCGGCAGCTGCGGCGCGAGCCGCGGCAGCGCTCCCAGCTCGCGCTCGAAGCCGGGGATGGCCACGGCACGGCGCGGGAAGCGGAACACCCAGCGGTCGTCGACCAGCCAGGCGGTGTTGTCCCAGCCCACGCCGAGCAACAGCAGCGACTCCAGCGCGACCTCCGGGAACTGGTCGGCGATCAGACCACGCGCGAGCGGTTCGTCGACCGTGACCTCGGCACTCCAGACCGGCATGCCTACCAACGTAGCCTCCCCTCGGGATAATCCGGGCGTGCCCCATTCGGGAACCGTCCGTCGGCGTCAGGCCGAGGTGCTGGTCGTCGGCCTTGCCGAGCCGGAGATTCAGCCGTGGGTGCGGGCCGCCGGGCACAACGTCCGCGCGGTCCGCCGCGTCGGCGAAGCGCTGACCGAGCTCGACAAGCTCACGGCCGATCTCGTGATCGTCGACCGCGAGCCGGGCGGGCTCGACGCTCCCGGCGTGTGCCGGGCGCTGAAGGCCGACCCGCGGCTCGAGGACGCGTGGCTGCTCGCGATCACCGTCGCCGCGCACAAGCGGACCGCCGACGCCGCGCTCGACGCGGGGGCCGACGACTACCTGCACCGCCCGTTCAGCCGCGCCGAGCTGCTCGCGCGCGCGCGCGCGGGGTTGCGCGCGGCCCAGCAGCGAGCCGACGACGCGCTGGTGCGCGGCCTGATGGCGAACGTCCCCGGTGCGATCTACCGCTCGGCCTGGCACGCCGACTACACGCTCGAGCTGATCAGCGACGAGATCGAGCGCATCTCCGGCTATCCCGCCGCGAACTTCATCGCCAGCAAGCGGCGGACGTTGTTCAGCATCCTGCACCCCGACGACCGCGAGCAGGTGCGCACGGCGATCGACCGCGCGTCCGACGACGGGCCGTTCGCGCTCGAGTACCGGATCGTTCGCGCCGACGGCGAGATCCGCTGGGTGCTCGACCGCGGGCATCTCGTCTCGGGCGCCGGCGGCCGCGTGTGGTGCGACGGTGCGATCTTCGACATCACGGAGCGCCGGGCCGCGGAGGAGGCGCTGCTCCAGCGCGAGATCGAGCACGCCCGCACCGAGGAGATGCGGGCGTCGCGTGCGCGCATCATCGCCGCCGGTGACACCGCGCGGCGCAAGATCGAACGCGACCTGCACGACGGCGCGCAGCAGCGCCTGGTCGCCATGACGCTCGAGGTGCGGATGGCGCGCTCGCGAGTCGAGAAGGATCCGGACGCCGCGGCACCGTTCCTCGACCGCCTCGCCGGAGAGCTGTCCGAGGCGTCCGCCGAGCTGCGCGAGCTGGCCCGCGGCATCCACCCCGCCGTGCTGACCGAGCGCGGCCTCGCGCCGGCGATCTCGGCGCTGGCCGACCGAGCGCCGGTGCCCGTGGAGATCGTCGCGCTGCCGGAGATCCGCTTCGCGCCCGCCGCCGAGGCGACGGCCTATTTCACGGTCGCCGAGGCGCTGACGAACGTCGCCAAGTACGCCGACGCGTCGCACGCGACCGTGCGGCTCGCGCAGGAGAACGGCGAGCTGGCGATCGAGGTCCGCGACGACGGCAAGGGCGGCGCACAGGCGACGCCCGGCTCGGGGCTCGCGGGCCTGGCCGATCGCGTCGGCGCGCTCGACGGCTCGCTGAGCATCGAGAGTCCGCCCGGCGAGGGGACGCTGCTGCGTGCCGTCCTACCGCTGTGACAGCGCAGCCCTGAGCGCCCGCGCGTCCGCGAACAGCGTCGCGCGCAGCGACTGGTTGTAGAGCGCCGCCGCCGGGTGGTAGAGCGGAAACAGCACCCGGCCGCGCTCCGTCAGCTCCCTCCCATGGACGTCGGCGATCTTCGCGTCGCTGAAGTGGGCGAGCGCGTGGCGGCCGAGCGGCACGACCAGCCGCGGCTGGATCAGCGCGAGCTGCGCCTCGAGCCACGGCATGTGATGCGCGACCTCGGCGGCGCGCGGGTCGCGATTCCCGGGCGGGCGTGCCTTGACGACGTTGGTGATGAAGACCTGCTCGCGCTCCAACCCCGCCTCGGCGAGCAACTCGTCGAGCAGCTTCCCGGCCCGCCCGACGAACGGCCGGCCCTGCTCGTCCTCGTTGCGCCCCGGGGCCTCTCCGACGACCATCACATCCGCATCCGAGGCCCCTTCTCCGGGCACCATCCGGGTCGCGGACTCGCACGGTTCGAACCCACAGCCCCCGTGCGTGCGTATCTCCGCGTGCAGAGCCTCGAGTTCTGGGAGGGGACCTGCCTGCATCGCTTCGCATCCTGACGCTCACCTTCGCGCTGTGCGCGATCGCCGCACCGGCGGCATCCGCAAAGCCCTATCCCGAGACGATCCCGCTGCCGAACGGATGGCAGCCCGAGGGCATCGCGGCGGGATTCGGGGACGATCTCTTCGTCACGCGCTGAACGAGCGACTGACCGCCGTGGTGGCGCCCGCCGCATTGGACGCCGTCACGCTGCAGCGGACCGCGCGGCCGTGCACTCGCTTGATCGCGAGGGTGCGGCCGCGCTTGGCCGCGTGCCCGTCGACGCGCCAGCGGTAGCGGTACCTGGTGGGCAGGCCTGACCAGCGACCGGGCCGGCACACCAGCTTGCCCGCACTGCGCCTGACCCGCGGCTTGCTGAGATTGACCGGCCTGACGCCGGGCACGTCGAGCACCAGCGAGGCGGCGGCGAGGGTGCTGGTCGCGCCGTCGTCGGTGTAGGCGCACAGCAGGTACTCGCCGGGCGCCCAGGGCGTGAAGCCGACCGGCAGCGAGAAGTGGCCCGTGGCATCGGCGACCTCGCGCTGCGTGAGAACGACGAGCTGCCCGCCGGCGTGGATCGCGATCTGGGCGCCCGCGCCCGCCTCCACCGGGCACGTCGACACGACCGACGCTGGGAGCGCGTCGAGGCTGAACCAGTACGGGTACGGGAGGTCGTCGAGCGGGATCGTCCCGCTCGCCTGCAGGACCATCGGCTGTCCGGCGACACCCGGCGATGGCGATGAAAGCTGGAGGGTGAAGCCGGAGGCGAGCGCCGACGGCGCCCACACGGCGAGAGCGACCGCGACCACGATGAGCGCGAGAAGGGCCCGCCCGCCCGGCCGCCGGGAGAGATCCCGGCGGCCGGAGGGCTGGATGGGCTGCGTAGCGAGGAGGATCATGAGAGCGCGGGCGTTCATGGCGGCGACCGTACGGACCGCCACTTAACAAACGCTTGAACGATTCTTAACCGCGTCGGCGGTCCGCGCGGCCCCGGCTCCTGGATATCCACTCACCGAAGCGTTTTCAGATACGCGACGAGCGCGCGCAGCTGGGCCTGGGGGATGATGCCGCCCCAGTGCGGCATGCTCACGATGGGTGATCGTCCGATCACGCTGCCCGAGCGGATCACGGCAAGGATCTTCTCATCCGTGTTGAACTCCTTGCGGAAGTCAGGGCCCGCCAACGATGGGATCGTCTTGTCGCTGGCGCGCGGGTTCGGGACGCCGCCCAGTCCGTTGGGGCCGTGGCAGTTGATACAGCCGTAGCTGGTGTAGAGCGCGGCGCCTTCGACCGCGTCGCCCTGCCCTTGGGGGATCGGCGGTGGTTCCGCCGTCGGCACCGTCGGCAGACCGGCGCGCATGTAGGCGATCAGGTCCGACACTTGCGTGGTCGAGACGATCGGCCCCCAGACCGGCATGAACGGCTGGGTCGGGTTCGCGGACTGGCCGAGCCCGTGATCGATGATCGACCGCAGCTCGGCCGGAGTCATGGTCTTGGCGACTGAGGTCAGTGCCGGCACGGCCGGTGCGACCCCTCCCCGGCCTTGCTCACCGTGGCACTGAGCGCAGGCGAACTGCACGAAGTCGTGCGCGCCCGCGGCGACATGCGGATCGATCGGCGCAGCCGGTGCAGGCGCGGCCGTCGCCGTGGCCTTCGTGTTGCTCTTCGGCTCCGTGCCGAGGTTCGCGGCGATGCCGACAAGGCCGCCGATGCCGACCAGCACCGCTGCCGCGAGGGCGATCGCTAGGCGACGGCGCGGGCGTTCTGGTTGGTCGGGCATGGCTGCCGTTGCCTCAGGGACCGAGCGGTGCGGGACCGTCATCGACGATGACGTCCCGGACAGGCACGTCGAGCTCTCGGGAGAGGTGCGCGAGCATGCGGTTGGACAGCCAGCCCCGGTGCTCGCCCGGCGGCATGGCGATGATCACCTCGTCGGCCCCGAAGTCACGCAGCTCGTCTTCGATCGCCGTCAACGGCTCGGGGTCTCCGACCTCGCCCGTGGCCGCGAAGCCATGTGCCGCGGCCCACGCGAGCGAGACGTCGAGCCGCCTGCGCGCCTCCTCACGCTCTCGGTCGATGTCCGAGGTCCAGGAGTGGGATTGGGAGGCCAGGATCGGGGCAAGCACGTCCAACTCGACGACGCCGCCCTGTGCGGTCAGCTCCCGGCGTAGCTCCTCGCCGGCCAGCTGGGCGGTCGCCACCACGAGCACGTGGCGCTGGCCGGCTTTCGCGCCGTGCGGGTGCTCCTCATGCGCCGCGTCGCGCAACGGCGACCCGCGCCCGGCATCGCGGCCGGCGAGCTCGAAGACCACACCGGCCGCAAGACCCGCAGCGAACATCACGACGCCGTACTCGGGGGACGCGAGCCAGCCGATCAGGACCGCGGCGCCCGCGACAAGTCCGAGGGCGACCGTCATCCGAAACGCATCGCCCTCCGACTTGAGCGGGAAGCGCATGACGGTCTGCAGTCCTTTTCCGGTTGCCCATCGGACGCTCAAGCACAGCCTGCTGCTCGGCAGGGGTGATGTCGTCCGCCAACATTCGAAACGTACGACGGACGGTGTGGCGCTGCCATCCGGTGCAACTACGGATATCGGTCAGGCGTTCCGAGCGGGCCTGACTGAGACGTGTGCGGGCACGCCGTCGAGCGGGCCGCGGCACGCAGGCTGGTTCTGGAACGTCCGGAAGGACCCGAGCTCGCCCTGTGCCTCGATGATCCGCTCGACATGGGCGGCGCCCAGACAACGGATCAGCTCGTCCTCGAGGTCGGCGTCGCAGACGTAGAACCCGGCCCGCCCCAGATCGTCGCCGAGGCCGGCACGCCTGACGGGCCAGCCGGAAGTCGTCCGCTTCGGCGGCGTCGCAGAGACCGGCGAACCGGACGCCCTGCGGCACCAGCCACTCGAGGAAGCGCCGGACGTTCCCGGCACCTCCGATCGTCACGACGGCGACGCCCTCGGCCGCGAGGTCCCGGCCGCGCCGGGTGGCGAGGGCCTCGACAGCAGACTGATCGCTCACGCCTTCGACAAGGATCGTCGCCACGGGCCGACGGACCCCGGCTAGTCGACGAGGCGGCGCTCGACCGCCCAGCGGCTGAGCTCGTGCCGGTTGGAGAGCTGCAGCTTGCGCAGCACCGCCGACACGTGCGCCTCGACGGTCTTGGTGGAGATCGACAGCCGCTGTGCGATCTCCTTGTACATGTAGCCGCGGGCGATGTGGCGCAGGACCTCGCGCTCGCGCGTGGTCAGCTGATCGAGCTGCGGGTCGACCTCGCGCTCCGGTAGGCCGCTCGCGAACGAGTCGAGCACGAAGCCGGCGAGCCGCGGCGAGAACACCGCGTCGCCCTCGGAGACCCTCCGCACGGCGTCGGCGAGCTCGGGGCCGGAGATCGTCTTGGTGACGTAGCCGCGCGCGCCGGCACGGATGATCGCGATCACGTCCTCCGGTGCGTCGCTCACCGACAGCGCGAGGAACCGCTGCGCCGGCCGCCGCTCCGTCACCTGGCGGATCACCTCCGCCCCGCCACCGCCCGGCATCTGCACGTCGAGCACGACGACGTCCGGCTCGGCCTCGATCACCAGCCGCACCGCGTCCTCGACGGTCGCGGCGTCGCCGAGCACGTCGACGAGCCCGTCGAGCTCGGTGCGCACGCCGGAGCGGAACAGCTGGTGGTCGTCGACGATCACGACCGATGTCATCGCTTCATCACCAACTCGACCTCGGTGCCCTCACCGGGCGCGGTGTGCAGCACGGCGCGGCCGCCGTGACGCTCCATCCGGCCGACGATCGACTCGCGCACGCCGCGGCGGTCGGCGGGCACGCGGTCGGGGTCAAAGCCCGGCCCGCGGTCGCGCACGAACACCTCGATCCGCTCGGGCGCCACCTCCGCGTACAGCGCGACCGGGGTGTCGGGAGCGAACTTGGCAGCGTTGACGAGCGCCTCACGCGCGGCGGCGACGAGCGCCTCGGCGCGCGTGTCGAGCGGCGCGTCGCCGACCGCCACGACCTCGACCGGGACGCCGTGCGCCTCCTCGACCTCGGCCGCGACCGCCTCGAGCGAGCTCGCGACGGTCAGCTCACCGGGTGCGCGGCGGCCGTTCAGCCACGCGCGCAGCTCGCGCTCCTGGCGGCGGGCGAGGGCGGCGACCTCGCGGGGGTCGTCGACCCGCTTCTGCATCAGCGCGAGCGTCTGCAGCACCGAATCGTGCAGATGCGCGGCGACCTCGGCGCGCTCCTGTGAGCGGATCCGCTCGGCGCGCTCGGCGCTCAGCCCGCGCACGAGCCGCAGCCACCAGGGCGCGAGGATCAGCGTCAGCGCGACCACGACCACGACGACGGCGAGCAGCACGTCGCGCGCCGGCCGCAGGGCGTTGTTGAGCCACAGGAAGACGAGCCCTCCGCCGACGACCAGCGCAGCGCCGAGCAGCGCGCGGCCGAGCGCGTCGGCCGGCAGGCGTAGCGCGGGCAGCGACGGCGCACGGACCGAGCGCGGCGCCGGCGCGCCCTCGTCGGGCGGCATCGTCGACTGGCGCCAGATCAGCGCGCCGCCGGCGGCGACGAGCATCACCGGCCACACGATCCCGTCGCTGAACCACAGGCCCCAGTGCCGCAGGAGCAACAGCCCGGCGAGGGCGAGGCATACCGCGCCCGCGACGATCAGCCACGTGTCGCGCCGCGCGACGATCCGCTCGACCGGCGCGCGGGCGCTGCCGTCGGCGGGCATCAGCGCCCAGCCGAGCAGGTAGCCCGCCAGTCCCGCTCCGCCGACCATCGTCAGGGCGACGAACAGGACGCGGACGATGATCGGGTCGATCCCCAGGCGCCGGCCGAGCCCGGCCGCCACGCCGCCGATGATCCCGCGCTCGGGATCGCGGCGCAGGGGCACGGCGGCGGGCACGCTCATGGGGGCCATCTTCGCAGCGTCAGTCGCGGTCACGCGGGCCTTCGAGGCCCGCGGTGAGCAGGATCGCCCCGAGCGCCGCGATCAGCAGCGGCGCCGCGTAACCGAACCTGAGGTCGATCGTGTCGAGCTGGTCGAGCAGCAGGACGATGCCAGTGATGACGATCACCACCCCGGCGACGAGCGAAGTCCGATCGAGCCGCTTCACGCGCATTTCGTCCCGCCGTCGTAGTCCTTGAGGCCGTTCGCGACCTGCTGCCCGTTGCGGTAGTCGTGCGAGAACTGGTCGCGCAGGTAGCCCTCGCGCACGACCTCGATCACGCCCATGCCGATGTCGGCGTCGACGTGCAGCTTCGGGCGGCCGGCGGGCGCGGGCGCGTCGTCGGCGTAGGTGACGTCGACGCCGTCGGCGCCGCGATCGAGCACGTCTGACGAGCCGACGCCGATCTGCACGTTCGACGACACGCAGGTGTCGGACGGGACGTACAGCACCGCCTCGCCGAGCCCGACGTCGACCGCGAGGTTCGTCGTCTGGTCCTTCGGCAGGTCGATATCGCGCAGGTCGACGATCAGCGAGCCGATGCCCAGCTCGTAGCGGTCCTGGAGCTGCGCGGTCGTGCTCGGGCGGTAGTTGCGGTCGCCGACGCCGCCCTTGAGGTCGATGCCGGCGGCCGAGACGATGCCGAGCGGCAGCACGAGCGCGAGCGCCGGGACGATCAGCCAGCGGGCACCGCCGACGAACGCGGTGCCGATCAGCGCGAAACCGGCGACGACCGCGAGGATGGCGATGACCATGCCGCCGCCCAGGGCAGCCGCAAGTCCGACGCCGACAGCCGCCCCGATGACGGCCACGCCGATGAGCGCGGCGAGCGCGATCCGCCCGACCGTGCGGGCGGGGTCACCGCCGACGCTGCCGCCGAGCGCTCGCCAGAGCAGGACACCGGCCAGCCCGACCAGCCCGACGATGAGCAGCCCAGGCCCAAAGACGAAGAGAGGAGGGCTGAGAAACGTGACGAGCAGGCAGCCCAGCACCACAGCCCCGGCGACCGCGACGGCCTTGCTCGTACCGCTCGTCCGCTCGCCGCCGTCGGATGGCACGAACGCCAGCAGGATCAGGTAGGCGAGCACGCCGATCGCGCCGATGAAGGCGAGCACGACGAAGCCGATCCGGAAGAGGATCGGGTCGATGCCGAAGTAGCGGCCGAGGCCGCCCGCAACGCCGCCGATGACGGAGTCCGAGCCCGAACGCGTGAGGCGGCGTGGCTCAGGCGCGGGCGGCGGCGTCTCCGGCTCGGGTGCTTCGTCGGGAGTCTGGGGAGGAGTCTCGTCGTTCATAGCGGAAGCGTCGTCCCGGGGGGACGAGATTTCCATTGGGGATGACCCTCAGTGACCCCGAGTCGGACCCGGAGACGATCCCCTGTGACGAACATCACAAAAATCTTCCGGAACGCCTTCAGACCGGTCGTATCCTGACGATGACATGACCACCATGACCTCGGAACGCACGCAGGCCTACGGACGTGTCATCAAGACGCTCGAGGACCTCGGGCCGTCGAAGCTGCAGCCGGTGGAGCAGGAGCGCATCCGCGAGGCCGCCGACAACCTCATCTTCGCTGCCGATCTGGACCAGGCACGCGCCGCGCTGATCGACGTCGAGGAGCTCACCGAGCACCTCGTCGCCACCGGTCGCTGGACGATCGAGCGCGCCGAGCAGCTCGCCTCCGACCTGATCGCCTGCGGCCCCGTCGCGCCCGTCGCGTAACGGGCGCGAGCCAGACCGCAGCGCCTCGGCGCGCGTGTCCGTGCGCTGAGCTGGGTAAACCCGCTCCATGAGCGGCACCGAGCTGAAGACCATCGAAACGAGCGTGCCCGCCCGGCTGGACCGGCTGCCGTGGGCGCGCTTCCACTGGCTCGTCATCATCGGCCTGGGGACGGTCTGGATCCTCGACGGCCTCGAGGTGACGATCGTCGGCTCGATCGCCGCGCGGCTCACCGAGCCCGACAGCGGGCTCGCGATGACCGACAGCCAGGTCCTGACCGCGGGGTCGGTGTACGTCGCCGGCGCCTGTATCGGCGCGCTGTTCTTCGGCCAGCTCACCGACCGCTTCGGGCGCAAGAAGCTGTTCCTCATCACGCTCGCGCTGTATCTGGTGGCCACGATCGCGACCGCGTTCTCGACCACGGCCCTGTACTTCATGGTCGCCCGCTTCTTCACCGGCGCCGGCATCGGCGGCGAGTATGCAGCGATCAACTCGGCGATCGACGAGCTGATCCCCGCGCGCCTGCGCGGGCGCGTGGACCTGGTGATCAACGGGTCCTACTGGCTCGGGGCGGCCGGTGGCGCGCTCGGCGCGCTGCTGCTGCTCGACGACAGCCTGTTCGCGCCCAACGTCGGCTGGCGGCTCGCGTTCGGCCTCGGCGCCGTGCTCGGCCTCGGCATCCTGGTCGTGCGCCGCCACGTGCCGGAGAGCCCGCGCTGGCTGTTCATCCACGGCCGCGAGGAGGAGGCCGACAGGATCGTCGCGGAGATCGAGCAGGCGGTCGAGGAGGAGACCGGCGAGAAACTCGAGAAGCCCAAGGACTCGCTCAAGATCCGCCAGCGGCATACGGTTTCGCTCGCCACGATCGCGTCGACGGCGTTCAAGCGCTACCCGCGCCGCACCACGCTCAGCTTCGCCCTGTTCGTCGGCCAGGCGTTCATCTACAACGCGGTCACGTTCGGCCTCGGCACGTTCCTCGCGTCGTTCTACAACGTCGATTCGGGGCGCGTCCCGCTCTACATCGCACTGTTCGCGGCGAGCAACTTCCTCGGCCCGGTGCTGCTCGGCCGGCTGTTCGACACGATCGGCCGCAGGCCGATGATCGCCGGCACCTATCTCGGCTCCTCGGCCGTGCTCGTGGTCCTGACGATCCTGTTCCTCGGAGGCACGCTCGGGCTCGGCGGCTTCATGGCACTGCTGCTGCTGACGTTCTTCCTCGCCTCGGCCGGCGCCAGCTCGGCGTACCTGACCGTCAGCGAGATCTTCCCGATGGAGACCCGCGCGCTGGCGATCGCCTTCTTCTACGCGATCGGCACCGCCGTCGGCGGCATCACCGGCCCGTACATCTTCGGGAAGATGATCGAGACCGGCGAGGCGTCGAAGGTCGCGATCGCGTTCTTCATCGGGGCCGGCGTGATGGCGTTGGGCGGGATCGTCGAGCTGTTGTTCGGCGTGAAGGCCGAACAGCAGGCGCTCGAGGGGATCGCCAAGCCGCTGTCCGCCGAGGAGGCAGAAGACGAGCGGCCGGGCCGCTTCGACCGCACCCCGGCCGACCAGCCGGCGCCCGCCGGTTAGGGCGCCGGCGTCGCCGTCTCGGTCGCCGGCTCCTCCGTTGGAGTCGGCGTGACGCTGGGCGCGGCGGTCGGCGACGGGCTGGGCGAGGGTGTAGCGGTCGGGCTGGGCGTCGCGGTCGCCGTCGCCTCCGCGGTGGGCGTAGGCGTAGGGGTCGGGACGCGCAGTCCGCTGACATCGAGCTTGTTCGGAAGCGACGTCGCGTCCTCCGCCTCGATTTTCGTCCATGGAAACACGCTCGATCTCGTCGGCCATCGCTCTCCCTCGATCCAATAGTCCAACTTTCAGTCGACGGTCTGCCCAAAAGCCCCGGGCAGTGCAACGCCGGCGGATCAGGAGCCCGGGGGATCGCCGGACAGCACCCAGCGACGGCCCTCGCGGCGCAGCCGGCCCTGGTCGGCGAGCTTGGTGAGCGCGCCCGACACCGACGGGCGGCGGGCGGCGACGAGGTGGCTGAGTACCTCATGGGTGAGTGGCAGGTCGAGATAGACGCCGTCGGAGCGCACCCGGCCGTGGCGGTCGGCGAGCTCCCAGAACAGCATCCACAGGCGCTCGTCCAGCCGCGGCTGCTGGGAGATCGCCATCATCGCGGCGAGCCGGCGCGAGCGCGAGAGCGCGCGGCCGGCGAGCGCCGGGCCGATCTTCGCGTAGCGAGTCATCCGCTCGGCCCAGGCGACGTCGAGCACCGCCAGTCGCGTGCCGGCGAGCACGCGCCACGTGCTCTCGAACCCGAGCGTCCCGTCGCCGTCGAAGTCCCACGGCCGCAGCAGGTCGCCGGCGGCCAGGAGCTCGGCGCCGTAGCGGTCGCCGTAGCCGACGCGGCGGACGAGGATCCCGTCGAGCGCGAGCAGGCCGTAGCCCTCACGGGCGCGATCGGCGTCCGCACTGGCGTCCCAGCGTCCCGCGGGCAGGTCGACCGTCGCCGCCAGGCTGGCCTGCCGCGCCGTCTGGATCAGCGGCTGCGGGATCAGCTCTGCGAGATCGGCGTCCTCGTCGAGCACGACTGCGCGTGCGCCGTTCACAGCACAGTTAGATAGCGCATTCGCGCCAGCTCAGAGAGAGATCCCGGCCGCGCGCGCGATGCCCGTCACGTATTCGGACGCGCTGGAAGGCCGGTCAGCCGGCTCTTTCTCAAGTGCCCGCGAGATCGCCCGTGCCACCGCCGGCTGGATGTCGCGCCTATCCGCCGAAAGGTCGGGCGGCGGCTCCTGCAGGTGGGCGAACAGCACGCGCATGCTCGGCCGGCCGCCGAATGGGGGCGTCCCGGTCAGCACCTCGTACATCACGCAGCCGAGCGCGTAGATGTCCGTGGCGGGGCTGACGTCCTCGCCGCGGATCTGCTCCGGTGACATGTAGTCGAGCGAGCCGAGCGCCTGCCCGGGTCGCGTCAGGTTCGAAGCCTGACTGTCCTTGGCGAGGCCGAAGTCGGACACGTAGGCGGTGCCGCCCTCGAGCAGGATGTTCGCGCCCTTGATGTCGCGATGGACGAGGCCGGCGTTGTGCAGCGCGTCGATTCCCGCCGCGGCGCCCGCGAGCAGCCGCACGGACTCCTCGAGCGAGAGCGGGCCGGAGTCGGTCACGCGATCGGCCAGCGAACCGCCCGGGATGAGCCGCTGCACGAGGTACGGCAGGCCGCCCTCGACGCCGTCGTCGAGTACGGGGACGACGTTCGGGTGCTCGATCTTCTGGGCCGCCTTGACCTCGCGGCGGAAGCGGCGCAGGAAGACGTCGTCCTGCGAGAGCTCGGTCGTGACGACCTTGAGGGCTACCGGCTCGCCGCCGTCCTCGGTGCCCTCGAAAACGATGCCCATGCGGCCGCGCCCGATGACCCGGGTGATCCGGTAGGGACCGAGGGAATCACCCGGCCTGGGTTCCAGGGCAATCTCTGGCATTCGAGGCGGGCGAAAGAATATCCCCCTGAGGGCCAGGATCGTCCCGTACTTCCGTTGGGGTCCCCTTGCGCGAGGCCCGATGACCGACCACACTTGACCGTGATCTCGCTTATGGACAGGCCAACGCTCGGTGAATACAGGATCGAGGGGATCGTCGGCTTGGGGCGCACCGGCATCGTGTACCTCGCCACCGATTCCCGAACAGGACGCGCGGTGGCGCTCAAGGTGCTGCGCGAAGACATCAGCATCGACCCCGTATATCGCGAGCGGTTCCGGCGCGAAGGCGCGCTGCTCGCGGCGCTCCGGCACCCGCACGTGATCCCGATCTACGGGATGGGCGAGCTCAACGGCGACTTGTTCATCGCCACGCGCCTGGTGTCAGGGACGCTGAAGAACCTGATCCTGGCCGGGCCGATCGACCTCGACGTCGCGGTCAATGTCGTCAGCGCCGTCGCCGAGGCCGTCGACGCGGCGCACATGGCCGGCATCGTGCACCGCGACGTCAAGCCCGCCAACGTGCTGCTCGACCCCGGCCCGCAGGTCTATCTCGGAGACTTCGGGCTGGCGCGCGACCCCGACGGCGCGGCGCTCACCGTCCCCGGCCAGGTCATCGGCACGCTCGACTACATGGCGCCGGAGCACCTCGAGGGCGAGGGCGTCGGCCCGCCCGCCGACATCTACGCCCTCACCTGCCTGATGTATGAGACGCTGAGCGGCGAGGTGCCCTTCATTCGTGCCACCGACGCCGCGGTGATGTACGCCCATGTCGTTGAGGACCCGCCGCGGATCTCCGATAAGCGCGCGGACATTCCCCCCGCGCTCGACGAGGTGATCGCCGCCGGCATGGCCAAGGACCCTGATGACCGCCCGCCGACCGCCCGGGCGCTGCTGACCGAGATGCTGCGGGCGCTGGGCCGGCCGGTCCCGGCCCGTCTGGTCGCGACCGGCTAGTCGAGTGTCGGACGCCGAAACGGGCACGGCGGCCCCCGGGACGGTCTTCAACGACCGCTACGAGATCGTCGGCCCGATCTCCAGTGGCGCGATGGGCGCGGTCTACCGCGCGATCGACCGCGAGCGCGGCGGCGAGGTCGCCCTCAAGCGCCTGCTCGACCTGCGCAACGCCGCGCGCTTCGAGATCGAGGCCCGCCTGCTCTCGAGCCTGAGCCATCCGCGCGTCGTCAAGGTGCTCGACCACTCGCAGGACGACGAGGGGCTCTACATCATCATGGAGCTCGTCCGCGGGACCGACCTCGGCGAGCAGCTCAGCGACCGCGGCGACCCGGGCCTGGCGTTCAACGAGGCGATCGACTACGCCCGCCACACCTGCGAGGCGCTGCAGTACGTGCATGACCAGCAGATCGTGCACCGCGACGTCAAGCCGCAGAACATGATCCTCGCGGACAACGGTGTCGTGCTCGTCGACTTCGGCGTGGCACGCGCGATCGGCAGCGACGAGACCGTCGGCACGATCGCGGTCGGCACCCCGCGCTACATGGCGCCCGAGGTGTTCGCCGGCGGCACGGTCTCCCCCGCCAGCGACGTCTTCAGCCTCGCGGCCACGCTGTGGACGCTCACGGTCGGCGCGCCGCCGCGCTACGGCGACGTGATGAAGATCGACAAGGTCGCGCCCGGGCTGCCGCCGGAGCTCGCAGAGGCGCTCGTCGGCGGGCTGGAGATGCTGCCGGAGATGCGGATCCCGTCGGCGATCGCGTTCGCCGAGGCGATCGGCGTCCCGATCAGCGAGCGCGGCGGCGAGTCGCTCGCTCAGAGCCTCGGCCGCGCGCCCGTCCACCGCCGCGTCATCGAGGCGATCGTCCGCACCGCCGCCGGCATGTTCGAGGCCGCCGCGTGCTCGATCGCCCTCGTCGACCAGGCCAGCGGCGAGCTCGTCTACGAGGCGGCGTGGGGGGCCGGCGCGGCCGAGGTGGTCGGTATGCGGCTCCCGGAAGGCGTGGGGCTGGCCGGGTCGGTGGTGGCGACCGGCGAGGGCGCTGCCGTGCCCGAGTGCCGCAAGGACCCGCGCTGGAAGGCGCAGGTCGCCGCCAAGACCGGCTATGTGCCGTACACGATGCTTGTCACGCCGCTGGTCAAGGACGGCAAACCGATCGGCGCGCTCTCGCTGCTGGACAAGCGCGACGGCGGCCCGTACCGGCACGAGGATCTCGGTCGCGCCGCGTTGTTCGCGGATCTGGCGGTCGTTGCCCTCGACCTGGACACATTTCCCATGTCAACGACCGGCGGCCGCACCTTGCCGCTGGGTTAGGAGCCCGGTTACGGTTTGAGCCAGATGTCGGACAGCCACTTCGACGCGATCGTCGTCGGCTCGGGATTCGGCGGTTCGGTGACCGCCTATCGGCTCGCCGAGGCCGGCAAGAGCGTGTGCATCCTCGAGCGCGGCCGGGCGTACCCGCCCGGCTCGTTCACGCGCAGCCCGTACAAGGCGCGCGACAGCTTCTGGAACCCGGCCCGCGGGCTGACCGGCATGTACCACTACTGGTCCTTCAAGGGGATCGACGCGCTGGTGTCGGCGGGCCTCGGCGGCGGCTCGCTGATCTACGCCAACGTCTTCCTGCGCAAGGACGAGCGCTGGTTCGTCGACGAGGACGTCAACGACGGCGGGTACGAGAGCTGGCCGGTCACGCGCGCCGACCTCGACCCGCACTACGACCGTGTCGAGAAGATGATCGGGCTGCAGCGCTACCCGTTCGAGCACGAGCCGTACGCGGGCACGCCGAAGACGATCGCCTTCAAGCAGGCCGCCGAGCGCACCGGCATGGAGTGGTTCCTCCCGCAGCTGGCGGTCACGTTCGCCAACGAGGGCCGCCCGCCGGTCCCGGGCGAGAAGATCGTCGAGGAGATCCCGAACCTGCACGGGCGCGACCGCGTCACCTGCCAGCTGTGCGGGGAGTGCGACGTCGGCTGCAACTTCGGCGCCAAGAACACGCTCGACTACAACTACCTCACGCACGCCAAGCACCAGGGCGCCGAGATCCGCACCCTGGCCGACGTGCACACAATCGAGCCGCGCGAGGGCGGCGGCTACCGGGTCGGCTACGCGGCGCTCGACTATCCGGGTGGCGAGGCCTCGGCCAACGGGCGCCCGGCCCCGCTGACGCAGCTCACCTGCGACCACCTGGTGCTCAGCGCCGGGACGCTGGGCACGACCAACCTGCTGCTGCGCAACCGCAGCGCGTTCCCGCGGATCAGCCGCAAGCTCGGCACGCGCTTCTGCGGCAACGGCGACCTGCTGACGCTGGCGCTCAACTGCGCCGAGGTGACCGACGGCCGCCGCGTGCCGCGAATCGTGGATCCGGGCTACGGGCCGGTGATCACGAGCACGATGCGGATGCCCGACGCGCTCGACGGCGCCGAGGGTCGTGGCTTCTACCTGCAGGACGCCGGCTACCCGCAGCACCTCGCGTGGATCCTCCACGTGCTGGCCGCGCCGAAGACGCTGTGGAACTGGCGTTCGCACGGCTTCTACCTCGTGCGCAACTGGCTGCGCGGATCCCCGGACACGGACGTGACCGGCCACATCGCCGACCTGCTCGAGTCGGCCGAGCTGTCCGCCGGCGGCCTGCCGCTGCTCGGCATGGGCCGCGACGTGCCGGACGGGCGCATGTACCTCAAGCGCGGCCGGCTCGACGTCGACTGGAAGCGCCACAGCTCCGACGCCTACTTCGAACGGCTGCGGACAACATCGCGCGCCGTGACGCATTCGCTCGGCGGCCGCTTCGCCGACAACCCGATCTGGTTCCTCAAGCGCGTGATCACCGTCCACCCGCTCGGCGGCGCCCCGATGGGCCGCCAGTCGGGCGAAGGCGTCGTCGACCCGTACGGCAACGTGTTCGGCTATCCCGGCCTGCACATCGCCGACGGATCGGTGATGCCCGGACCCGTCGGGCCGAACCCGAGCTTCACGATCGCCGCGCTCGCCGACCGTTTCGCCGACCACATCCTCGAGGAGACCCCCGCCGCGGAGGCGGCCGCCACATGACCGTCATCGCCACGCAGCCCGCGACCGTGCAGTTCACCGAGGAGATGCTCGGCCACATCACGTTCGGCGAGACCGACTACAACCGCGGGTCCGTCTCGGGCCGGCCGGGTGCCGGGTTCTTCAAGTTCCACCTGACGATCGTCGTCGACGACATCCAGCGCTTCAGCGCCGACCCGATGCGGCAGGGCGGCGCGTTCGGCTGGGTCGAGTGCGACGCGCTCGGCGGCCGCCTACCGGTCGAGCGCGGTGTGTTCAACCTGTTCGTCGACACCGAGCCGGGCGTCAAGCACATGCTCTACCGGCTGTTCTTCCGCGACGGCGTCGGCCACCCGCTGACGATGACCGGCTACAAGCTCGTGCGCGACGACGCGGGCTTCGACGTCTGGCGCGACACGACGACGCTGTTCACGCGCGTGCTCCGCGGCCACGTCGAGGACTACGAGGAGGAAGGGGCCGAGCTCGTCGGCTCCGGCGTGCTGCGTATCCGTGTGCGCGACTTCGCCAAGCAGCTCACGACGTTCCGGTCACACGGCCCCGGCATCGGCAAGCAGCTCGGCGCCCTCGTACGCTTCGGCTGGATCTTCCTCGGTCACCTGGCCGAGGCCTACGTGTTCTCCAAGGGGCGGCGGAATGGCAAAGCAAGCCAAGGTTAAGCGCCTGAAGCAGGCCGAAGCGGCCGGGAGCAAGCCGACCGGCCGTACGCACCTGCTCGGCGCGCTCGCCGCCGGCGCGGTGCTGACGGTGTTCGGCGCCGAGCTCACACGCGTGTGGCGGCTGGGCATGCTGCCGCAGAGCCGCCAGGAGGCCGCGGAGGGCCGTCAGCACGGCCGCGTCCGTCGCTCGTTCCTGGTCCTGCGCGAGGGCTATGCGGTCTCGCGCACGCGCGAGAACACGCTGTTCAACATGCTGGCGTCGTTCACGGTCGCGTTCGGCACGACACGTGCCATCACCTGGACGATCCGCGAGAAGGGCGGCATCGGCCCGATCAAGGACGTGGTGGTCGGCGACCGCCACATCCATCACTTCCTGCCCGGCGGGATCATCTCGCTGGCCGCGGGCGGTGTCGCGATCGGCACCAAGAGCCAGGAGTTCAACAAGTACCTAGCGCTCCCCTTCGGCGTCGGCGTGGCGCTCGTGCTCGACGAGTCCGCGCTGCTGCTCGAGCTCGACGACGTGTACTGGACCGAGGAGGGCGTCCTCAGCGTCCAGATCGCGTTCGCCGCGATCGCGATGCTGTCCGCGCTCGCCTACCTGATCCGGATGCTGCGCCACAGCGAGGGCGGCGACACCGAGGCCGATTGGGAGATCGCGGCCAAGGCGTGGGACGACCTCCAGTCGATCCCCGGCGGGCCGGGGATCCCGGGGATCGGCCTGTAGCTCACTACTTCTCCAGGCGCAGGCCCGGCCGCTTCAGCGGCGGGCCGAGGACCTTGCCGCCGTAGCGGGCCACGAGCTCCGGCAGGTCCCCGGGACGGGATAGGTCCGCCCCGTGCTCCGCCTCGCGTCACGTTGCCGGCTGGATCCTCCTGGCGGGCGCAGGGAAGATCGTCGTCGCCCGGGCCGACGGCAGCGCCCGGCAGGTGCTCGGCAAGGGCTCGGACCCCTCCGTCTCCCCCGACGGCGCGCGAGTCGCCGTGATCGACGAGGCGGGCGAGCGCCCTCATCCGCTGCTGCATCTGCGGGAACGCGTTCGAGAGCACGGCGAGCGAGACCGCGAGCATCCGCGCCGTCGGGCTCGCGCAGCGCGACAACCCGGGCGGGTCGCCGATGACGACCCGTTACGGCTTCGAGGGCCTGATGGCCCAGGAATCGCGTCGCAAGCGTCGGCGCTGAGCGGCGTGCGGGGTAGGCTGTCGCGTCCCCGTGATCGACCCCGCCCAGCCCTCACACGTCGCCATCGTGACCGGCGCGAACCACGGCATCGGGGCGGCCGTGGCGCGACGGCTCGCGCAGCGCGGCGTCGCCGTCCTCGTGACCTACCTGCGCGTCGACGACGCCCCTGATCCGGGAGTGCCGGAGGCGTACCGCCACAACCGGGCGGCCGGCGCGGACGACCTCATCAGTGAGATCAGGTCGCTGAGTGGCCGCGCGGTGCCCGCCGAGGCCGACCTGAGCGACCCCGACACACCGGCCCGGCTCTTCGAGACCGCGGAGCGGGAGCTGGGGGCGGTCGATATCCTCGTCAACAACGCGACCGGCTGGGTGCAGGACACGTTCACCCCCGCGGAGCAGGATGCGTTCGGGCGCGCGCTGCGACCGGTCACGCCGCAGTCGTTCGAGCGCCAGTTCGCGGTCGACGCGATGGCCGCGGCGCTGCTCATCGCCGAGTTCGCGCGCCGCCACATCGAACGTCACGGCACCTGGGGCCGGATCATCGGCCTGACCTCGGGCGGCGCCCAGGGCTTCCCGTCCGAGGTCTCGTACGGCGCCGCCAAGGCGGCGCAGGAGAACTACACGATGTCGGCCTCCGTCGAGCTCGCCGACTACGGCGTGACGGCGAACATGGTGCATCCGCCGGTGACCGACACCGGCTGGGTGACCGACGACGTTCGCGCAGCCGTGCGCAGCCGCAGCGACCTCGTGCACGTGGCCACCCCCGACCAGGTGGCGGAGGTCATCGACTTCCTCGCCTCGGACGCGGCCGATCTCGTGACCGGGAACATCATGAGCCTGCGCTAACCGGCGAGCACCCGATCGAGGTTGTCGAAGCAGACGCCCCACCCGCCTTCGTGGGAGCGCACCGCCTCCTCGTCCCAGAGGTCACGGTGGGTGAAGCGCACCGTCGTGGAGCCGTCGCGCTCCTCGAAGTCGATCTCGATCAGTTGCCGGACCGTGTTGTCGTCCCACAGCCAGGTGAAGACGAGCCGGCGCGGCGGGTCGATCTCGGTGTAGACGCCGCCGCCGCCGTACGACGAGTTGGTGTGCGGGTCGCGCATCACCACCCGGACCTCACCGCCGACCCGTAGGTCGACGGTGGCCTCGGGGGTCTCCCAGTCGTGTCCGGCGTGCCACCAGCGGCGCATGACCTCCTCGCTGGTCCACGCGTCGAACACCGCCTGGGCGGGCGCCGCGAACGTGCGCTCCATCTGGAGCGTCGCGCTCATGGCTCCCGCCGGCGCCGGAACCGCAGCGCGATCCACGCGCGCGCCATGAGAAGGCTGCCGCCCGCCCCGCCGGCGACGGGCAGCATCTCCTCGATCGGCACGCCGGCGATGTGTGCGATCACGCGTCCGCGCCGTAGGCGTCGTGGTAGTTCCACCACTCGTACGGCGCGGTCTGCGGATAGCCGTCGGGCGAGTCCTCCCATGCCTCCTGGCGACCCAGCGCCGTGATGTCCAGATAGCTCCAGGTCGTGCCCATGTGCTCGTCGCCGCGCGCGTCGATGAAGTACGTCCGGAAGATCCGGTCACCCTCGCGGATGAAGGCATTGTGCCCGTGCCACTCGTCCACGCCGAAGTCCTTGTCGAACTCGTCTGTGAGCGTGTACCAGGGAATCAGGTCCCAGCCCATGCGCTCCCGCAAGCCCTGGATCTCGGCCTGCGGGGCGCGCGAGACATACGCGAGCGTCGTGTCCCGCGCGTTCAGGTGCGCCGGGTGCGCGACCTGGTCGGCGCCGAACGAGCAGCCGACGCACGCACGCTCCGGGTAGGCGCCACCCGACTGCGGGTACGTCGTGACGTCCGGCGCGTAGAAGGCGCGGTAGACGATCAGCTGCCTCCGACCTTCGAACAGGTCCACGAGGCTCGCCGGTCCGTTGGGTCCCTCGAACCGGTAGTCCTTGTCCACGGCCATCCACGGCATTCTGCGGCGCTCGGCGGCCAGGGCGTCACGCGCACGCGTGAGCTCCTTCTCCTTCACCAGCAACTGCTCGCGGGCGGCCTCCCACTGCTCGGGGGAAACGATCGTGGAGGTGTTCATTGCGACTCCTTCAGGTACTCGTCGACAACGTCGAACAGGCGCCCCCAGACAGCCCGTTGGCGATCCATCCAGTCTGCCGCCTCGCTCAGCACGGCGGGTTGGAGCGACAGCCGGTGCGTCCGGCCGTCGATCACGCGGGTCACCACGCCCGTTTCCTCCAGCACCCTCAGGTGCTTGGAGATGGCGGGCTTCGAGACACCGAACCCGTACGTGGCTTCGCCGACCGTCGCCGATCCTTCGGCGAGACGCTCGACGATGCCGCGGCGAATCGGGTGCGACAGCGCCCGGAACGGATCGTTAACCATGGGGTTAACCGTAGCAGCCGGAAACATCACTTGCACCATGGACCCCAGGCCGGGGCGAAACTCATCGGCACGCCGGCCCGACCGGTGCAACATGCTGACCGGCAGCGTTGACGCACGCGGTGCGGTTGTGTAGACCTGGCATGACGTGCTCACTCGACGGACGCGCAAGCTGGTGGTCGTTCTGGCGTCTGCCTCAACGCTCGGGCTCGCCGGCGAGGCCTTCGGCCTCCCGCCGTTCACCATGGGAGCGAAGTCAGCACCGGGGAGCGGCGGCCAGGTCCAGCTCTCCCACGTCCGCACCGGATGCCACGCGACGTTCGACCGCTTCGTCGTCAAGGCTCGACTCGGCACTCCGCGCTACGACGTCCGCTACGTCAGGCGGATCGTCGAGGATGGCTCAGGAAACCCGGTGCACCTCCTGGGCAGCAAGCGCATCCGCATCCTCCTGCGCGACGCCCGCGGCCACACCCAGGGCGGCACGAACCTCCTGCCGCAGGTCAAGACCCCGCGCTGCCCGAACCTCCGCCAGGTCAAGCTCGCCGGCGACTTCGAGGGCGTCGTGACGTTCGGCCTCGGGCTCCGTCACAAGACCGGGTTCCGCGTCTTCCGCCTCACCGGACCCAAGCGCCTCGTCGTCGACGTCGCGCACTGACAGCCCGACGCTATGCCGTCGCGGGAGCGCGCTCGGCGTCGTCGGATTCGAAGTCGGCGTGCGGCAGCACGCGGTCGAGGCTGCGCGGCAGCCACCAGTTCCACTTCCCCATCAGCTGCATCGTCGCCGGCACGAGCACGAGCCGGACCAGCGTCGCATCTAGAGCGATCGCGACCGCGAGCCCGACTCCGATCTCCTTGATCTGCGGCACGCCGGTGAGCGTGAACGTCCCGAACACGACGACCATGATCAGCGCCGCGCTGGTGATGACCTTCGCGCTCGCCTGCAGACCCTGGGCCACCGCCAACCGGTTGTCGCCGGTCGCGAGGTAGCGCTCGCGGATCCGGGAGAGCAGGAACACCTCGTAGTCCATCGACAGCCCGAACACGATCGCGAGCAGCAGGGGTGGCGTGACCGTGTTGATGTATCCGAGCGAGTCGTAGCCGGTGATCGAGTCCAGCCACCCGTACTGGAAGACCGCGACGATGACGCCGTAGGCGGCGCCGATCGAGAGCAGGTTCATCAGCACCGCCTTCAGCGGCAGCAGCAGCGACCGCAGCACCACGAGCAGGATCAGGTAGCTGCAGATCATCACGAACGCGAAGACCTTCCAGATCCCGCCCGAGATCAGCCGGTTGAGGTCCTGCGCCTGGGCGCTCGCCCCGCCGATGTCGATCGTCGCCACGCCCGCGAGGCCGGAGGCGCGGCCGCCCTCGTCCCGCAGCCGGTTGACCGTCGCGAGTGCCGCCGCGCTCTCCGGGTCGGTCGTCTGCGTCACCTGCACGAGCACGGCGCGGCCGTCGTCGGACACCTGCGGCTTCGCCACCGACGCCACGCCCGGCACGGACTCGAGCTGCGCCACGTAGCGGTCCACCGCCGCCGCGTTCGACGCGGCCGATCCGTCGCGGAACGACGCGACGATCAGGACCGGCGCCGACGCGCCCGGCGCCGCGATCGAGGCGGCCAGCTCGGCGCCGCGACGCGTCTCGTGGTCGGCCGGGAACATGCGCAGCGCCCCGTTGCCGTAGGTGAGCGACAGCGCGGGGATCGCCAGCACGAGCAGGATCGTGGCGGCGCCGATCGCCGACAGCGCCGGCCGCCGCATCACCCGCTCGGTCCAGCGCGCCCAGAATTGCGACTCGCCCGCCGGCTTGCGCCGCCGCAGCAGCGCGCCGGTCGCGCTCACCACCCGGCCCGGCTCGTCGGCCCGCCGCCCGAGCAGTGCGATCAGCGCCGGCAGCAGCGTCACCGCCCCGAGCACCGCGATCGCGACCACGACCATCGCGCCGATGGCCAGCGACCGCATCACCGTCGAGTTCAAGAGGAAGAGCCCGGCGAGCGACACCAGCACGGTCATGCCGGAGAAGACGACGGTCGCGCCCGAGGTCCGCATCGCGAGGTCGAGCGCCTCGGCGCGATCGGTCCCGCGGTGGACCTCTTCGCGGTAGCGCGACAGCAGGAACAGCGAGTAGTCGACGGCGACGCCGATGCCGAGCATCGAGGCGACGTTCGTGACGAACACCGACATCGTCGTCGCCAGCGCCAGGAAGTACACGGCCGCGCCGGTGACCACCACCGCCGCGACGCCGAGCCCGACCGGCAGCAGCGCCGCCAGCAGTGACCCGAACACCACGAGCAGGACGATCAGGATCGCCGGGAACCCGGTGCGCTCCGCCTGTGCGAGGTCCTCCTGCTGCAGCTCCTGCTGCCCGGCCCACAGCGCCTGCTGGCCGACCAGGTACGCCTGCACGCCGTCGGTCACCGAGCCGACGTGCAGCTCCGTGCGCAGGTCCTTGGCCGCGTCGAGCACGTCGTCGCGAGCGCCGGAGACCTGCAGCGGCACCAGCACCACGCGGCCGGCGCCCGGCGCCGCATCGGGCACCGTGACGCCGTCGACCCGTGCCGCGGCCGCGCGCACGCGCTGCTCTGCCGCCCCCAGATCCCCGCCGCCACGGTCCTCCAGCACGACCGCGAGCGGGTCGGCGCTGACGCCGCGGAAGTGATCGATCTCGTGCTCGACCGCCACCGAGCCCGTGTTGGGCACCTCGAAGCCGCCGCCGGTGAGGTTCTCGGTCTGACGCGAGGCGAACGGGACCGAAGCCAGCAGCACCACGATCCACACGCCCAGCACAAGCCTCCGGCGTCGGCGCACGAAGCCCGACAGCCGGTCCATGGCCCTCCGCATAGGGCAATGAATACTGGACGGTGCGGGAGGTGTCGAACTTGCGTTCCGCTATCCCGCGCGGATAGAACAGTTTCGATGGAGCCGGCCATCGACCAGTCTGCGCTGCCGCAGCCCACTGTCCATGCCTTCAGGGCGTCCGACGGCACGGAGCTCCGCCTCACCAACTACCCGTTCGGCAAGAAGGGCCCGCTCGTCCTCGCGCCCGGCTACGGAAACTCCGCGCGCGCCTGGGCGCTGGACACCGTCCCCAAGAGCTTCACCGAGTACCTCGGCGAGTACGGGTACGACGTGTGGCTGTTCGACTACCGCGCGAGTCCCGACCTCGACTCGAGCGAGACGCAGTTCACCGTCGACGAGATCGCGATGCGCGACTGGCCGGCTGCGATCGAGCACATCCGCAGCGAGACCGGTGCCGACTCGGTCCAGGCGCTCGGCCACTGCATCGGCGGCCTGACGCTGTGTATGGCGCTGGGCGGCGGTCTCGACGGCGTGCGGTCGGCGACGTTCTCGGCGCTCGCGGGCCACCCGATCCCGACGCCGGCCAACCGCCTGCGCGCCTACGTCCGCGTGCCGACGATCCTGCGCACGCTCGGCCAGCCGACGATCAGCACGGACTACGCGCCCGAGTCACGCCAGGACCGCCTGATCGAGCGCGTCATGCGCACGCTCCCGATCAAGCGCGTCCACGACAGCCCCGTCGGCCGCCGGATCTACTTCATCTACGGCGACGTCTTCGACCACGACCGGATCGACGAGGAGACGATGTCCGACGCGGTGCCCGGGTTCTTCGGCCCCAGCAACATGACGTTCTTCGAGCACATGGGCGTGATGGTCCGGCGCGGCCGCGCCGTCGACATGCAGGGCCGCGACGTGTACCTCGACGCCAGCCGCTTCCGCATCCCGATCTCGTTCATCACCGGCGAGCACAACCGCATGTTCCTGCCGCGCGGGCTCGCCGCCACGCACGAGCATCTGCGCGCCGCGAACGGCGACGACCTCTACGCCCATCACGTGATCGAGGGCTACGCGCACCTCGACCTCTGGCTCGGCCGCGACGCCGAGCGCGACGTGTTCCCGATCGCCCTCAGCGAGCTCGAGCGCCAGGATTCGTGACCGCCGCCGGGCTGGCCGACCTGTTCTCGTACCCCGTCGCGTCGTGTTTGCAGGACCGGCGCACGCGGCGCGTCGCCCAGGGCGTCTCGATCCGCTCCGGCGAGACCTCGTACGAGAGTGCCAACGAGCCGTCGCCGCTGACGCCGCTCGAGGAGGCGATCCTGATCGCCTCGACCGGGCCGACCGGCTGGGTGATGCACGACGGGCCGCTCGACAAGCCGAACCGCACGCCCGAGCTCGGCACGCCGTTCATGCACGTGACCGGGCGGGCGGCGAGCAGCGCCGACAACTGCCAGGCGACCTCGCTGTTCATGATCAACGACGAGGCGATCTGGCTGCTCGAGCGCCCGCGCGAGCAGGCGGCGCTCGACCTCTTCAACGAGATCCCGGCGCGCTGGGAGGACCGCACCGAGGCCGACTGGCTCGCGTCTGCCGACGCGGTCAAGCGCAAGGTCCACGACGGGCGCCTGCAGTTCCCGCGCGAGTGGCCGTACTACCTCGGCTGGAACGCGCAGCACTCCAACGCGCCCGGCACGACCTGCTTCCTGCCGGTCGTGGACCACACGCGCCAGTACATCAACGGGCTGCTGATCCTCCTGTCCGAGCCGCACGGCAAGGTGCCGCTGTTCCTCGACGAGTGGCGGCCGTTCCGGCCGCGCGGCGCCGCTGAGTGGGTGGCTTGGCTGGCCGCCAAGATCGGCGCGATCGACCCGATCCCCTACCAGCCGATCGGCGGCCTGGCGCGCGCCCGCGGCGGGTTCGCGACGCCCGATTCGCCGCTGCCGATCGGCGCCGTATTCGCCGATGCGCGCACGGATCCCGAGGCCTACTTTCTGCTCCAGAACCTGATGCTAATGGGCGAGGCGCTGCGGCTCGGCGGCTGGGTCCACGGCACGCCGCTCATCCCGGGCATCTGGCATCGCGACCAGGAGAACGGCCACCTCGGCCTCGGCTTTCGCGAGCACCTGGCCAAGCCGGCGCCGGGCCGCCGGCGCCGCTGGCCCCCGGTCCCGGCCTCGCAGGCCAACTTCGTCGGCATCGACGGCGTGCTCGAAGGCCTCTGCCCGCCCTACGTCACCGACATGGACGCCGCCGTCGACCAGGTGATCGAGGAGAAGTTCGCCGCCGGCGGCCCGTACGGGTCGCCCGAGCTGTTCGGCCAGGTCTACCGCCACACCGAAGACGCCGCGAGCTATCTCCGGCGCGCGCAGCCCCACCCGCCGGAGGCGGTCAAGTACACGAAGGAGATCTGCCGCTACCTGGTCGAGACGTACGGGCGCTTCCCGGCCCACACCGACGCGTTCCACCTCCCGGGCATCTGGGTGCAGTTCTCGCACCTGGAGATCGAGTACTACGACCGGTTCGGTACCCCCGGGCACGCGCAGCGCGCGGCCGAGGGCCGCGAGCTCTGGGGCCGCTGATGAGCAACGAGATCGGCCGCATGACCGGCCTGACCATGCTCACGCCGATCCGCCCGCGGTGGGTGTGGGTGCTGCGGATCGGCTTCTTCGGCGGACGGTTCTTCCCCGCCGCGCAGAACGCGATCCTGCAGTTCGACTTCATCCACTACGTCCGCTGGGCGATCGTCGACGGCCTGCCGGGCGAGAAGCTCCGCTACCGCTACCTGTTCTTCGAGAGCAACTTCGACGGGCCGTGGCAGCACTACATCGACGCCTTCGCCTACGTCGTGCCGAAGTGGATCCGGCTCACGTGGGGGCGCGGGCCGTCGTTCCCCGGCCCGCCGCCGGCCGAGCCGCTGAAGGCGTGGATCGCGATGAACAGCCTCGACGGCGGCCACTACTACTGCGCCTATCCGCAGGCGAGCACGCGCATGGTCAAGGGGGCGCTCGAGCTGCGCGAGCGGTTCCAGCGACTGGTCGCGGACTCGGCGCGGCTCGACGCCGAGGAGTTCGCCGCCGCCTACGAGCGGTTCCTCACGGAGTCGCAGGCGCTGCTCTGATGAGCGAGCGCCGCAACCACGTAGGCGCCGCGTACTCGCTGACTGTCGTCGCGCCGATCGCCCCAGGGCTGGAGGACGCGGCGCGAGCCGCGATCGACTCGCTGCCGATCGGGCCCGACAGCCCGCTCGCGCCGCTCCGCGGCTTGCACTTCTCGCGCATCCACGTCGTTTCCGAGCTCGTGTTCCAGGGTCCGCAGCAGGGCCACCGCGATCCGCTGCGGGCGGCCCAGCTGGTGTTCACGAGCACGGTCGACGGCGAGCTCGACCCGTACCTCGACGCGCTGCGCCCGATCGCGGACACCTGGTGGCAGTTCTGCGCCGGCTACCCCGGCAGCGAAGACGGCGCGGCGTTCGTGCGCTGGGTGCGCGAGCACCAGATCGACAGCAGCCTGTTCGCCTCCGCCCATCCTGAGGCGACCGTTCCGAGCGTGCTCGACAGCCTCGCGCTGCGCGAGCGGATCATCGACTTCGCGGTCACCTCCCGCGGCCTCGATCCCGCCGACCTGCAGCGCCGGTTCCGCGACGAGCTCGCGCGATGAGGAACCTCCCGCGACGTCGCACCGTCGACGCCGCGATCGACCTCGCCGACATCCAGGGCGACGTCCTGCGGGGCTACACGTACCCCTGCGCCGCGTACCTGTTCCTGCGCGTCGTCGACATCGAGCGAGCGCGGGCGCTGCTGACGCGGATGCTGCCGCAGGTGAGCACGGCCGAGCCGTGGCCCGAAGGTCCGCCGTCGACCGCGCTGCACGTCGCGTTCACCTACGGCGGGCTCGCCGCGATGGAGGTGCCGGAAGCGGTGCTCGCCTCGTTCCCGCACGAGTTTCGCGAGGGCATGGCCGCGCGCGCGGAGCGGCTCGGGGACCGCGGGCCGAGCACGCCCGCGCACTGGGACGCCGGCCTCGGCACCGGTGAGGCGCACGCGCTCGTCACCGTATACGGGGTCGACCAGGAGCGGCTCGACGACGCGCGTGCGGCGCTCAAGGGCGTCGGCGCGGCCGGCGCGATCACGATCGTCCACGAGCAGCGCGCAGCGATGCTCGACCTGTCGCGCGATCACTTCGGCTTCTACGACGGGATCGCGCAGCCGGCGATCGAAGGCAGCGGCGTGGCGCCGCGGCCGGGCGACGGCCAGCCGGACGGCCGCGGCGGCTGGCGGGCCGTGCGGACCGGCGAGTTCCTGCACGGCTATGAGGACGAGGACGGGCTGCTGCCGGAGGCGCCCGCCGCGCCGTTCGACCGCAACGGCACGTTCGCCGTCTACCGCAAGCTGCACATGGACGTCGCCGCGTTCCGGCGCTTCGTCAACGACGTCGACTACCCCGGCGGGCCGGAGCAGCTCGCGGCCAAGCTGGTCGGCCGCTGGCGCGACGGCACGCCGCTCGTGCGCTCACCGGACCAGCCGGAGCCCGCGCTTGCCGCCGATCCGGGCGCGATCAACGACTTCTCCTACGCCGCCGACCCCGACGGCCTGCGCTGCCCGATCGGCGCCCACATCCGGCGCGCGAACCCGCGCGACGCGCGCGGCTTCTTCGACGGCCGGCTCTCCAACCGCCACCGCATCATCCGCCGCGGCCGCACCTACGGCGAGCCGCTCGCCCACGGCGCGACCGACGACGACGGCGCCGACCGCGGCCTGATCTTCGTCTGCTTCAACGCCAGCATCTGGCGCCAGTTCGAGACCATCCAGGCACTCTGGATCGACGACGGCGACCCGTTCGGCCTCGGCCCCGACAAGGACTTCCTGGTCGGCGAGCCGCACGGCACACAGGGCAAGATGACGATCCAGGGACAACCGCCGTTCCTCATCAAGCCACAGCCGCGGTTCGTGACGATGCGCGGCGGCGAGTACCTCTACCGGCCCAGCATGACGGGCCTGCGGTGGCTCGCGGGCCGCTAGTCGTCGTCGGCGAAGTCCCAGGTTCTGAGCACGCCCGGCTCGAGGCGGACGAGCAGGTCGTCGCCGCCGCTCTCGACGTAGGCCGCTGCTCCCTCGTCGCCGAGGTAGCGGGAGGCGATCCGCAGGGTCGCCTCGTCGACGCCGGTGGTGATGAAGCGCGGGGTGGTCCGCAGCTCGACGCCCCGGTACGGCGGCGTGTGCTCACAGACGACGATGCTCGCCCGCGGATCGCCCTGCACGTGCTTCACCTTCCCGTCGCTGCTGCGTGTCGCGACGGTGAAGCCGCCGTCCCGCCACTCGTGCCAGACGGGCGAGAGCATCACGCTTCCGTCGCGCCGATAGGTGGCGAGAACGGCCAGCAGCGGGAGCTCGACGAGATCTCCCAGGTCCTCGATGGCGAGGTTCTTGCGCACGCGCGCCAGGCTACCGGTGTCACAGCCGAAGGGGCTGTCCTGTCTTGTGGGTGAGGTAGTCCCGACCAAGGCGTGTGATGATGAGAGTGTTCGTGGCAGGTGCGACCGGAGCGATCGGGCGGCAGCTGGTGCCGCGTCTGGTCGCCGCCGGTCATGAGGTGACGGGCATGACCCGCAGCGAGTCCAAGCAGGCGATGATCCGCGAGCTGGGCGCCATCCCGGTGGTCGCGGACGCGCTCGACCCCGATCAGGTCGCCGAGGCGGTCGGCCGCGCGCGGCCCGACGTGATCGTCCATGAGCTGACCGCCCTCACCGGGGTGGAGCGCTACACGGAACGCGATGCCGCGGCGACCAATCGCCTGCGGACCGACGGCACCGACCACCTGCTCTCCGCCGGGCAGGCCGCGGGGGCGCGGCGGTTCGTGGCGCAGGGAGTGGCGGGCTTTGGCGCCTACGCCCGCACCGGTGGGCCGGTGAAGAGCGAGGAGGATCCGCTCGACGCCGCGCCCGTGCCGGAGATGCGTGGCACGCTGGCCGCGATCCGGCACCTCGAGGCGGCGGTGCTCGACGCGGGCTGGACGGAGGGGATCGTGCTGCGCTACGGCGTCTTCTACGGCCCGGGCACATCGCTGGCTTCGGGCCGGGAGCAGTTCGAGCTGATCCGCAAGCGCAAGTTCCCGGTGGTCGGCGACGGCGGTGGCGTCTGGTCGTTCATCCACATCGCCGATGCGGCGGACGCGACCGTGGCGGCGGTCGAGCACGGCAGCCGTGGTGTGTACAACGTGGTCGACGATGACCCAGCCCCGGTCGCCGAGTGGTTGCCGGCGCTGGCGCAGACGCTGGGCGCCAAGCCGCCGATGCGCGTGCCGCGGTTCGTCGCGCGACTGCTCGCCGGGAAGCCTGGCGTGGTGATGATGACCGAGATCCGCGGCGCGTCGAACGCCAAAGCCAAGCGCGAGCTCGAGTGGCGCCCGGCGCATCCGAGCTGGCGGCAGGGATTCGCAGCGACATGACCGATCGCGAACGACTCCTCAACGAGCTCGAGCCGGTCGCGTTCGCGATCGCCTACCGGATGCTCGGCAGCGTCTCCGAGGCCGAGGACGTGGTGCAGGAAGCGCTGCTGCGGGTGCATCAGGTGCTGGATGACGGCGAGCAGATCGCGTCGCCGCGAGCGTTCGTCGCCACCGTGACCACCCGGCTGGCGATCAACGAGCTGCGCTCCGCGCGCGCCCGCCGCGAGCGGTGCTGCTCCTGCACGACGTGTTCGACTACCGGTATCCGGAGATCGCGGCGATCGTCGGCAAGAGCGAGGACAACGTGCGTCAGCTCGGTGCCCGCGCGAGGCGCCACGTCGAGCAGCGCCGCCCCCGCTTCCAGACGACGAGCGAGCAGCGCGACGACCTGGCACGACGATTCTTCGCCGCCGCCGAGCAGGGCGACCTCGCTGGGCTCCAGGCGCTGCTCGCCCACGACGTCGAGCTCACCGGCGACGGCGGCGGCAAGGTGCCGGCGACGTCCCTGCGCGGGCGTACCAGCGTCGCGCGCGCGATCATCGCCTGGGTCGGTCTGGCCGCTCGCCGGACGGGCGCGACGTTGCATCCCGTCGAGGTCAACGGTTGCCCGGGCGCGCTCCATCTCGATGCACGGGATCAGCTGATCGGGGTCGTGGCGCTCGACTTCGACCGCGGCCAAATCAGCACCATCGACGGCGTCGTCAATCCCGACAAGCTCGCCCACATCGGCCCGGTCGCCGACCTCAGATCGCTCCTGAGGCCGGCGAGATGACCGTCAGACGGGCGCGCCTGGCCGGGCCTCCGCGGCGACCTCCGGCTCGGCGGCCGCCGCACCGGCCTCGCGACTGAGCTTCGACGGCCACCAACTCGCATCGCCGACCACGGTGATGATCGCCGGCACGAGCATCGACCGCACGATGAACGTGTCGACGAGCACGCCGAACGCGACGACCGTGCCGAGCTCGACGAGCACGGTGATCGGGAGCATCGCCAGCACCGCGAACGTCGCGGCGAGGATGATGCCCGCGCTCGTGATGACCGGGCCGGTCGACACCAGCGCCCGCAACCCACCCCGGACCGTGCCGATCTTGTGCGCCTCCTCGCGCACGCGGTCCATGAGGAAGATGTTGTAGTCCACCCCCAGGGCCACGAGGAAGATGAAGGCGAAGATCGGGAAGCTCGGGTCGAAGCCGGTCTCGTCCATGACCTGCGTGAAGAACACGAGGCAGACGCCGAGGATCCCGAAGAACGACAGGATCACCGAGCCGATCAGGTACAGCGGCGCGACGATCGCCCGCAGCAGCGCGATCAGCGTCAGCAGGATCATGATCAGCACCAGCGGCACGATCAGGTCGAGGTCGTGCTGCGCCCCGTCGCGGTAGTCACGCTGGATCGCCGACACCCCGCCGACGTAGGCCTTTATCTGTGGGTCGAGCGTGGCGAGCTTGTCCCGCATCGTCTGCGTCCGGTCGAGCGCCGGGTTGCCGTACGGGTCGTCCTTGAACGCCACCTGGAACACGGCCGCCTTGCCGTCCTCGGACTTGCCGGTCACAGCCGTGACGGTCGCGACCTCCGGCACCGACTGCATCGCGCTACGGGCCTTCTCGATGTCAGCGTCGGTGATCGCCCCGTCCTGGCGGTCGATGATCACGTTCGCCGGGCCGAGCGCGCCCTCGGGGAAGGCGGCCTTCAGCGTGTCGTAGCCGTCGGTGCCCTCGGTGGAGTTGCGGAACGCGCCGAGCACGGTCGCCTCGCTGCTGTACTGCGTGACGCCGATCGCGCCGATCAGGAACACGATCACGATCGCGCCGATCGTCAGCCACGGGCGGCGGGTGACGCGCCGGCCGTGCCGCGCCCAGCGCGTGTCGCCGTCCTCGAGCGCCTCGTCGGGCACGTTCGTGGGGTCGTAGGCCGCGCGCTTGCTCGGCCAGAAGCCACGGCGGCCGACGATCGCGAGCATCGCCGGCAGCAGCGTCAGCGACGCGATCATCACGATCACGATGCCGATCGCGTTCACCGGGCCGACCGTCCGGGTGGATGCGAGCTCGGCGACGAGCAGCACGAGCATCGCGAGCGTCACCGTGCCGGCGCTGGCGATGATCGCCGGCCCCACGCGTGGGATCGCGGTCTTGATCGCCTCGTGTTTGTCCTCGTGGGTGTGGAGCTCCTCCACGTATCTGGCCACGAGCAGCAAGCAGTAGTCGGTGCCCGCGCCGAACATCAGCACCAGCAGCAGCGATGTCGAGATCGACGTCACCTGCATCCCCGAGTCGGCGAGGATCTTGATCAGGCCGCTGGCAACGGAGTAGGCGATGATCACGGTGATCAACGGGATGAACGCCAGCACCGGCGACCGGTAGATCAGCAGCAGGATCGCGAGCACGAGCAGGCCGGTGACGAGCAGCAGCGCGACGTCGGCGGACTCGAAGCCGTGCCGCAGATCGGTCTCCAGCGCGGCTGGGCCGGTGACCTGCGCGGTCAACCCGTCCCCTCCGTTGGCGATGTTGCGGACGTTGTCGGTGACGTCGTTGATCGCCTGTTGCGTCGTCGCGTTGATCGGGATGACGGTGAACGCGGTCGCGCCGTCCTGGGAGACGAGGCCCTCGGGCGCGTCCGAGCTGAACGCCGCCACCGGCGGTAGCACGCCCTTGACCTCGCCGATCTTGGTCGCCTGGTCGGCGATCGTCTGCTTGTCGGCATCGGTCAGCCCGCCGGCACGGTGGTAGACGGCCACCGACGACGTGGTCTGGCCGCCGGGGAAGCGAGTCTCGATGACCTTGTCGGCCACGATCGCGGACGCGTCGTCGGGAAGGAAGCTCGAGATGCGGTCCTCGGTGACGTCGGTGAGCTTGCCCGGCAGCTGGCTGAGGACCAGCAACAGGAGCCAGAAGCCCACGACGTACCACTTGGCCCGTCGCCCGCCCGCCCACTTGGCGATCGTCCGCAACATCAAACCGTCTCCTCTACGCGCTTCCTCAGCGCTTCGTTGAAGGCGTCGTAACCCCGGTACAGCTGCGCCTCGAGATTCGTGGCGAACATCACCGGGGTCAACCAGCCGGTGCACTCCTCCGACATGACGAACAGCACACCCCCGTCACGGGGCTCGATCTGAAAGGCGCGGTCGACGTCGAACACGCCGGGCCGGCCAAGCGTCGCCAGCCAGCGGAGCTCGCGCCCCGGCTCGACGACGGTCACACGCGGCTTGAAGGCCATCTTCATCCGGTCGAGCTGCAGCCGGATCTTCAGCTGCTCGCCCGGCTCGAGCGTCCCCGACGCCTCCCGCACGAACGGGTTCCAGCTCGGGAACGAGGCGAAATCGGTCATCTCCGCCCACACGCGATCCGCGGGCGCCTTGATGACCGTCTCGGTCTTGATCAGGCGGCTGCCCACTGGTCGGCGGCCTGCGCCGTCTCCGGTTCGGAGTGACGGCGGATGAACTCCAGCATGCTCGGGAAGCAGTCGCGGGCGACGTCCTGCCCCATGAACACGTCCTGGTGCCCGTAGCCCGGGTAGATCTTCAGCTCGTGGTGGTCGCAGCCGAGCGCGCGCAGCCGCTCGTAACAGACGATGTTCGAGTCGGTGAACACATGGTTGGCCTCGCCCGTGGTGAGGAGCACCGGCGTCTCGATCTCACGCGCGTACGCGAAGTAGTCGTCGGGCAGCGTCGCGTGGTCGGGATTGCCCATGTCGTACTTCACCGGGCGGCTGCCGGCCCGCAGCATCTTGTAGACGTGCCGGTAGTAGTTCATCGACGTCGCGCCGTAGAGGTCGCCGCCGCGGCGGTGCGTGACGTCCGCGAGGTTGTCGTGGCTGTACAGCGCCGGCCAGCCGGTTCCCCACATGAGGCTGAGCATGTGGCAGGCGGGCACGTCGCACTCGCGGTGGAACAACGACACGCCCTTGGAGAACAGCTTGCCGCGGGTCAGCGACGGGTCGTCGCTCCAGCGCGGGTTCAGGTTCGGGAACCCGAGCACGTGCTCGACGATCCCGGGCGCGTTGCGCAACTTCATCTTCGACCAGAACGGCACCCGCGGCGTGAGCCCGACGCTGTTGGCCACGAGGCTGTTCACGCCGGTGACCGCCTTGCCGAAGAGGCTCATCATGAAGGAGACCGAGCCGAGGCAGTGCGCGATCACGTGCAGCCGCTGGTCCGGCCCGACGTGCTCCCGGACGATGTCGATCGCGGGCGGGTAGTCGTACAGCGCGATGTCGTCGAACGTGTACCGGTGCGGGAACAGGTTGTACTGGTGCCGGTTGGACATCCGCATGTCCAGGCACCACACGTCCGTGTAGCCGTTGTCCAACAGGTAGCTGACGAGGTTGTAGTGCTCGGGCATGATGAACATGTCCGTCGACGTCGTCAGGCCGTGGACGATCATGATCGTGTCGCGCACCGGCTTGTCCGGGTCACGGCGGAACCGGAGCATGCTGAGCCCGAGCCCGTCTTCGGTCGTGAAGTGGTGCGTCGTGATCTCGGCGTCGCGGACCCCCTCCAGCGTGTAGAGGGGGATCTCGCGCTTCATGACGTGGTCTCCACCGGCTTCTTCTCACCGGCGGGCAGCTTCCCGGATCCGTTGCCGGCGGCGCGGCGCCGCTCGGCGTGACGCGCGTTTGGGTCGACCTTCGCGCGCTTGTCCGGGTCCTTGGTCGTGCGCGTGTGCATGTACTTGTAGGCGTTGCTCTCGATCACGATGTCGTCGAACTTCTCGACGATCTCGTCGAGCAGCTCAGGCGTCATGCGGTCGGGGTGCACGCCCACGTAGAACATGAGCTCACAGAAGCGGTCCTGGCCGTCACGCGCCAGGTAGTCGGAGCGGATGCTCTTGACGTAGACCGACAGGAACGTGAAGCAGCCGTGCGAGTCGCGGTAGCCGTCCATCAGCTCCCAGCAGCTGCGGAAGAGCTGTTCGTAGCGGTCGAGCGGGCCGAGCACGATCAGCATCCGCGTCGGGTCGCCGACCGTCGAGTCGAGCACCTTGTCGGTGAAGAACTCGATGTTCTTGATCGACGCGAACTTCGGGCTGAGCATGACGCCGCCCATGCCGACGTACTTGAGCGCCATGTCGAGCTTCTCGGGCAGGTTGCCGGCGACGCGGCCGATGCCGTGAAGCACGCCGTACGAGCCGGTGTTGCGCGCCTTGCGGATCGAGGTCTGCGACGTCTCCTTGTACGCGGAGAACTGGCCGAGGCCGAGCTTCTTGCCGCCGCCGAGCTTGAACTCGACCCAGACGCCGCGCTCCATCATCACGTCGCCCGGCTCTTCGATGATCGGCTTGGTGCCCGCGATGAAGTCGTCCATCGAGCGGTAGTGGTCCTGGTGGTTCTCCCAGATCGTGGAGTACTTGTCGATCTGGATCAGACGCAGCGTCACCTCGGTGATGACGCCGTGGCGGCCGAGGCCGGCGAGCAGGCTGTAGTAGTCCTCGGAGTTCTCGGTCGGGCTGCAGCGCTTGATCTCGCCGTCCCAGTCGACGAACTGCATCGCCAGCACGTTGTCGATGAACATGCCGAAGCGGTGCGAGGCGGGGCTGATGCCGCCGACCGAGGCGAAGCCGCCGACCGTGATGTCGCGGTGGTCGCCGATCACCGGCAGGCCGAGGCCGAGCGGGGCGAGGTGGTCGTCGATCAGCGCGCTGATCGCGCCGCCCTGGACCGTGGCCGTGAGGCCCTCCTCGTCGACATCGAGGATCTGGTCCATGCCCTGCATCAGCAGGACGGCGCCGCCCTCGGCGAGCACGAGGTCGTTGCTCGAGTGCCCCTTACTGCGGACCTTGAGCTCCTGCCCGAGCGTCTTGCACTCGTTGACCGCCTTTGCCACGTCCTCGGGCGTGCGCGGCATGTAGACCTTGAGCGGGAACTTCGGCCCGATCTTGGGGTTGCCGATCCGCTCCCAGTCGTAGCCGAGGCTGTCGAGGCTGTCGTGCGAGAACGTCTCATGGCTCTCGATCTTGCCGCGCCAGGACTTCGACGCGACCTTGATCTCGCGCTTGTCGGACATCTAGACGTGGACTCCCTCGGGTTCGGCGACGATGGTTGCCGGCACTGGTTCAGGTGGGACCTGCTCGACGACGGGGCCTGAGAACGGGGCGAAGATCGCCAGCGACAGCGCGTAGCCGATGCCGGCTGAGATGACGAGCACGCCGGTCCACACCGTCGTGTGCCAGCCGAGGCCGCCCTCGAACAGCGCGATGCAAAGGAAGAACAGCGCCCACAGGATCGGCGGGATGGCGGCCGCGATCACGCGGATGCGCCCCACCCGCGTCGGGGCGTCGACGGCGTCGTAGCGCCTGAACAGCAGGTCGCCGGCGACGCCCGCGAGGATCAGCGCCGGAGCCAACTTCCACTGCCGGTACTCGCTGAGCAGCGGGAACAGCAGCGCGAGCCAGGTGAACATGATCGTCAGCGTCCCGAACGGCAGCCGCCAGCGACGCCGCATAGTCAGCACCGCACCGAGCAGCACGGCCGTCATCAGGTACATGCCGGCGGCCGTGTAGTGCGTCGTGTAGAAGTAGTACGGGAACGCGTTATCGCCGTAGTGCGTGATCGCCTTGGCGAGCCCCTCGATGTGATGCGCCTTGTCGCCGGGCGCGAACGCGTCGTTGAAGTGCGCGATGTCGTTCTGGAACGCCTTGGTCGTGGAGACGCCGGAGTAGAACGGCAGGAGCTGATGCATGACGAACAGCATCACGCCGGCCACTGAGCTCATCGAGAACACGGTCGGCAGGTACTCGCGCAGCGAAGGCGCGGTGCCACGCCGCTGCCAGGCGGCTGCCGCGGGGATGGCGGCGAGCATCGCGCCGGCGAGGAAGAGGCCCAGATGGGGCGGGCTGTAGACCGAGTCGACCTGGTTCTCGAAGCCGTAGATGCTGTGCCATGTGAAGTCGGCCGGGCCGGCGATCGCCGCCAGCGGCAGCGCCAGGAAGGCCAGGCCGTAGCCGCGCGGCACGGCGGACCAGTCGAGGTCGTCGAGGCCCTTCTGGTAGCGCAGCAGGACGATCGCGATCCACACGCCGGTGGCGGTCAGCCCGCTGTACATCAGGATGTGCGCGGCCGACCAGAAGTTATCGATGCCGGTGAGGTTGTTGTGCCGCCAGCCGTCCATGAACAGCGCGAACAGCGTGAAGCCGGCGAGGACGATCATCACGCCGTCCTCGGAGACCGTGCTGTTCGGCCGCGCCCCACCGCTGATCTTCACGCTGGGAAGCCAGCTGACAAGGCTGTATGTCTTGCCGGTGTCCCCGGTTGTTTTGATCGCTTGGCCCACGCCCGTAGTCCTCTCGTCTGGTTCCGCCGAGTTCCCGCAGGCAACCGTAAACGTCCTGGACATACACAGGCAAGAGGCTGACCTGGCCAGTCGGCGGGTGTACTAGCCGAGTTTCCAGTCCTAATCGGGGATGACTACCGACCGTCCTGCAGGCTGACGACAGCCGGGACTGGCGCTGGAACGCTCCCGAGGTGCGATTCCTCGCCATATTCCTAGTCACCGCGATGACCATAACCGGATCGGGTCGCAGCGGATCAGCAGGTCGATCGCCTCGGCGGCGGCTCAGGTGGCGGTGTGCGGATCGGGCACGTCTCGGTCCGGCCCGTCCGCGCCGGTCACAGCGCTCGGGTCCGCGTCCGCGGCCACCGCGGAGTCTACGCCGTTGCTCTGCGATTCGTCCGGGGCCTGGGTCCGGGTCACTACCGGCTCCGCGTCAGCGCCGGCGGTGCCGTCGCCCGAGGCCGTCTCACTATCCGCTAGCGACCACAGCTTGATCTTGGCCTTGCGGCCCCGGACCTCGAACTCGCCCACCGCGGCGAGATCGTCGGCCGGGGTCTGCAGGGCGTCACGCGTCGAGTCGGCGAGATAGAGCTGGTACGGCGTGCCCTTGGTCATGCCCTCCAGCCGCGCCGCCGTGTTCGTGGTGTCACCGAGCGCCGTGTACTCGAGGCGGCGCTCGGAGCCCACGTTGCCGGACATCACCGGCCCCGTGTTGAGGCCGATGCCCATCTTGAAGCCCTGGTGGAGCCCCTCCTCGCGCAGCCAGCCGTTGAAGCCCTCGAGCTTGTCGAGCATGTCGCGCGCGGCGGCGAGCCCGCGGTCGGCATGGTCCTCCTGCTGCAGCGGCGCGCCGAACACGGCCATGATGCCGTCGCCCATGTACGCGACCAGCGTCCCCCCGTGGTCGAGGATCGCCTCGCTCATCGCGGTCAGGTAGCGGTTGAGCGCGTCGATCACCTGCTCCGGCTGCAGCGTCTCGGCGAAGCTGGTGAAGCCGCGGAGGTCGCTGAACATGACCGTCGCCTCGCCGCGCACGCCACCGAGCCGTACGCCCTCGGCGTCCTGCAGCACCTGGTCGACGACCGACTCGGGGACGAACCGCGCGAACGCGTCGCGGGTGTTCGCGCGCTCGAAGGCGACGGTGACGCCGTGGATGGCGCCGGTCAGCAGCAGCGCGGCGACGCCGGCGACGAGCGCGTAGACAACGCTGATGATCACGTCGTTATGGAAGGCGACCTGGGCGCCGACGATGAGCCCGGCGATCGCGACGATGCCGATCGGTACGGCGATCACCATCCGCCAGCGGATCGCCGCAAACGGGGCCGCGACACCGAGCAGGACGACGAGCAGCAGATTCGACCCAGCCCGCATCGCTGTGAAGCGGGAATCCCTCGAGAGCGGTGAGCACAGCGTTGGCGTGGACCTCCGGCCCAGGCATCGGCACCGAGCCGGTGGTCGACGTCGGTCCGGAGGTCCTGCAGGGCGCTCGCGGTCGCACCGACAACCACGACCTTGCCCTTCACGTCGGCGGACTTGAAGCGGCCGCGGGCAACGTCGATGAAGCTGATGTAGGGCACCGTGCGCGGCGGTCCCGCGTAGTCGATCCAGTGGTGCTTCCGGGCCTGGCGCTCGAACCGGATGCCCGAGCTTGATGCTGCGCGGCGGCGACCGCGAACGTGTCGAGGCCATCAGCCCTGAGCGACATGCGGCGCGTGACGCCGTCCGGGTCCGGCTGGAAGTTCGACTCCGAGGGCACCGCGCGGCTGTACTTGAGGCCCGCTCCTCCGCCGAAGATCTGCGTCTTGCCGTTGTCGACGGCCGTCGACGCCATCACCACGTGCGGCGCCCCGGCGCGAACCGCTTCGATCAGCGCGTTGTCGGCATCGGCGTCCTTGCTCGGCTGCGTGAACTGGACGTCATAGGCGATCACCGCTGCCCCGGCCTTCGTCAGGTTCCGGATTACCTTCGCGTGGAGGCGGCGCGTGAACGGGAACACGTTGCCCGCGGCGTTGATCGACGGGTCGTCGATCGCGACGATGGCAACCGAGTCCGGTGTCGGCTGCGTCCCGCGAACGTCGAACCGCATGTCGACGCTGCTGAGGTCGAGACGTCGCAGCGCGTGCGTCGCCATCAGCCCGAGGCTGCCGAGCGCGCAGAAGAACGCCGCGCCAAGGAGGAGAACCGTGCGGAGGCGACGAGTCCGGCGGTTGCCGGTGCCCGGGCTGAGACGGTCGAGTAGGCGGTTCAGCCTCGCGCTCGGCTTCTTCGCTCCAGCAGCGAGCACTATGAGGCCGCTGGCGGCCGCGGCGACCAGCGCAGGTACGACGGTGATCACAGTGCCGTTGTTGAACGCCAACTGCGCGCCGACCACGAACAGCGCCGTCGCAGCGGCGACAGCGCCCAGCCCGGCGGCGACACCAAAGCGCCAGGCCACGAGTGGGCCGACGAAGCCGAGCGCGACGACGAGCGCGACGTCGAGCCAGCCTGATGCGTCGCGGAGCGGGAACCCGTCCAGGGCGGTCGCGGTCCACGCCGCGTGGAGGTCGGGCGCCGCCATTGCGTCGTCCAGCGCGGTGCGGTGCAGGTCCTGGAGAGCGCGCGCCGTCGCGCCGACGAAGACGATCTTGCCGCGGACTGCCCCGGGGTCAAAGGCGCCGTTCTCGACGTCGACCATGCTGAGCCTGGGAGGCGCCCCGGGGAAATCGGTCCAGGCTCCTGGCGGCTGCGTGACGGGATGCCCGAGCTTCTTCGCCGCAACCACGCGCGCGAAGCTGTCGAGGCCGTTGTGCGTCGAAGGAGGCATGTGACGCGCCACACCGTCTTCGTCTGCGCGGTAGCTGCTCCAGCCGGGGGTGCCACGACTGAACTTCAGTCCCTCGGCTCCGCCGAAGATCGCTGTCTTGCCGCCCGGCTCTACCGCGGTTGTCGCCAGCACCACCCGCGGCGCTGCGGCGCGCACGGCGGTGATCAGGGCGTTGTCAGCTCCGGCGTCGCGTGATTGCTGCGTGAACTGGACGTCGTAGGCGATCACGGCAGCGCCAGCAGCTTTCAGCTGGCGTGTGACACGGGCGTAATGGCGGCGATTGAACGGAAACTGGCCATCCTCATTGAGCGTCTTGTCGTCGATCGCCACGACCACCATGTCGTTCCGCGGCGACTGGTCGCCGCGACCGTGGTAGCGCGCGTCGACCGTCGAGTGCTCGAGTCCGCGCAGTGCGTCGGTAGCGAGGAACGCCAAGCCGACTGCCGCCGCGAAAACAGCGCCGGCGAGGAGCGACAGCGCCCGAGCGCGACGGCTCATGCGTTTCCGATGAGCAGCGCCACGAGGAACAGCGACAGCACGTGGAACGACTGGTCGACCGACGAGGCCACGCTGGTGTTGAACCCGTCCACCCGCTTCACATGAGCAAGGTACCCTGCGACAAGGCGGCCGTCGTCGATCACGAAGTGCGGCAGGAAGATCAGCGCCGCGCCGAGGACGGCCCAACCGGCGTCGAGCTCGTCGGCGACCCAGATCAGCGCGGGCACGAAGGCCAGCGTGTACGTCGTGACGTGCGTGATGAGCGCACGGAGTGCGACGCCGCCGCTCAGGCCCCCGCGCTTGTTACGCGCCTGCCAGTCCGTCTGGAACAGGTAGTCGCCGACCATGTGAGCGACAAGGAACGCAGCGAAGAGGGAGACCCAGCTCACGAGGGCTTAGCCCTTGGCGAAGTACTTGTGACCGGCCGTGACGAGGACGGTCTTGTGCTTCTTGAAGTCGGTGACCTTGACCTTGCCGCGCTTGACCACCGTGAGCGTCCCGTTGCAGCGGTCCTCGACGTACCACTTCGTACCGACCACGGTCGCCGCGCTCCGCTTTCCCTTGGTCCGGAAGCGGCCCTTGCCGTTGCCCCACAGCCGGCGCTTCTTGACCTTCTTCTTGGCGACGTTCGCCTTGCCGCTGCCCTTACAGCCCGTGAGCTTCTCGGTCAGCCTCAGCGTCGTCAGGGGCTTCTTGCCCTTCTTCTGGCTGAACTTGAACAGCCCCTTGTAGAGCCACATCTTCTGCTTGCCGGCCGCCTGGAAGGTGACCTTGCCGCGGCGGGTGTCGATCGTGGAGCCGACCGGGATCTGCTGGATGTCGTTGAGGTCGAAGAACTCGTCGCTGCCGGGGATCTTGACCCGGACCTTGCCGCTCTTCGTGAAGACGTTGACGGTCTTCCCCGCGACCGGGGGCGGCACGGTCGGCTCGGGCGGCTTGCCGCCGAACTCGAAGGCGCCGATGTCACAGGTGCCGACAGCCGTCGCGTAGCGCTGGTCGTTGGCGCTGCCGGCCGGGCACAGCTGGGGGTCGCCGGCGTCGATCGCGGGGCTGCCGGCACCCAGCGCCATGGTGTCCGTCGGGCCGCCGTTGTTCGCCAGCTTCGCGAGCTTCGGATCGTCGACCGTGCCCTGGTCGGCCGAGGCGAACTGGCAGCTCGCGTCGGCGGCGAGGTTGTGGCTCGTGAGATTGCGCGCGACGCCGGCGATCGAGCCGCCGCACGCGCCACCCGCGTTGGGCCCGAGGATCGTGTTCTCCATGAGCGTGGTCGCGCCCGTCGTGCTCTCCTGGTACAGCCCGCCGCCGGATGTCGCCGTGTTGGCGGCGATCGTCACGAACTGCAGCGACAAGGTCGCGGGCGAGGTGACGCCGCCGCCGCTGGCCGACGCGGTGTTCCCGCTGATCGTCGACGAGTACACGAACGTGTTGCTGCTGTCCTCCCCGGCGACGCCGCCGCCGGCGCCCGTGACGCTGTTGTCCGCGACGGTCGCGTGGAACAGGTCGAGGCTGCCCGCGTTGTCGATGCCGCCGCCACGCGTCGTCGCGGCGTTGCCGCGCACGATCACGTCGTAGAGCGACAGGTGCGCGCCGGCCGGGACCTGCGCGGCGCCGCCCGCGGCCGCCTGGCCGCCCGTCAGCGTCAGACCCGCGACGACCGCCGACGCGCCGCCGACGACGGTGAGGACGCGGCTTGTGCCGCGAGCATCGATGATCGTCGTGCGGGCGCCGCCGCTCTGGTTGTTGCCGAACCCGCCGCCGAAGACCACGTCGTTGCCGAGCACCAGCGGGCCGAGTGTGAGCTTGTAGACGCCGGGCGGTACCTGCACGAACCGGCCGCTCTGTGAGTCGGCGACCGCGATCGCCTCGCGGAGCGTGCAGTCCTTCGCGCATTCGCCGTCGTTGCCGTCTTTCGTCGTGTCGACGACGACGTCGCCGAACGGTGCCTGCGGCGCCGCAGTGCCCGGCACGGCGACGAGCGTCAGCAACGCGCCGACGATTGCCGCCACCCCGAGCCGAGTTCCACGTCGAGCGCGCAAGTTAGCGCCGATGGTCTTGGGCGGCGCAGGTCATGTCAAGTCGGTCTGGACCGATGGACGGGAGGCGATCACCGCTTGGCGCGCGCGATGTACCGGTGCCCCTTCTTGACCAGCACGGTCTTGTGCTTGACGTAGTCGCGCACTTTGACGTTCCCGCGCGCCACCTTCGTCAGCGTCGACGTGCAGCGGTCCTCGACCAACCACTTCGTCCCGACGACTGTGGCCGCGCTGCGCTTGCCCTTGGTCCGGAAGCGGCCCTTGCCGTTGCCCCAGAGCCGCCGCCGCTTTGCCTTCTTCTTCTTCTTGGCGACCGACGCGTTACCCGCTGCCTTGGCCTTGCAGCCGGTCAGCTTCTGCACCAGCGTCAGCACCGTGATCGGCCGCTTGCCCTTCGTCTGACCGATCTTGAAGATGCCGTCGTAGAAGTCGGCCTGCGCGACCTTCCCGCTCTTGTTCGCCGCGGCGAACATGCCGATGCGCCCCTTGCGCGTGTCCACGCGCGTCCCGAGCGGGAGCTGCTCGCCGCCCGTGAGCTTCCGCCACGTCTTCTTCTTGCCGGGCAGCTTGACCCGGATCGTGCCCTTCTCGGGCTCGATATTGAGCAGCTTGCCCAGCACCGGCGGCTTGTCGGAGTTTGTGATCGTGCAGGTCTTGGCCTGACCCTCGGCCAGCGTCACTTTGCCGTCGGCGGCGCACGACCCGAAGATCGCCGACGTGTAGCTCTTGATCGTGTCCTCCGACACCACGTAGGTGCCCGGAGCCACCACGTACGTGCGCCCGGTCGACGTGCCCGGCTTAGGGCTCCCGGCGATATCGGCGCCGGCGGCCTTGACGTGGACACTGAAGCTCGCCGGGGTCTTGGTGCCGCCCTGGTCGTTGACCACGACCTTCTTGACCGTGAGCGTCGGCGCCCGGTACTCGTACGCGCCGATATCGCATCCCGTCCCCTGCGGGCGGGCAACGCCGCGCTGGTCGGTCTCGTGGCATGACGTGAGCGCCGGGTTCGCGGCACCGATCGCCGGGCTGCTGGGGCTGAGCGCCTGCGTGTTCGTGGGGCCGCCGTTGTTCGCGAGCGGCCCGAGCAGGGGATTGGTGCTCTGCTTGTCACCGATACCGGTGAAGCTGCAGCTCGCGTCGGTTGAGAGGTTGTAGGTGCCGCTCGGGATCGAGCCTGCACCGCACGCGGGGCTGCCGGAGCCGGCGATGATCGTGTCGTTGAAGTCCGGAATGTCTGTCGCTGCCGGCCAGAAGACACCGGACGCACCTCGCGCGGTGTTCGCCGCGATCGTGCTGCGCAGCACGGTGAGGGCAGCGTCGGCGGAATACACCCCGCCGCCGGTGGCCGTGGCGGCGTTGCCGCTCACGGTCGACGCGGTCATCTTCAGGATGCCGAAATCGGAGCTCGAGAAGATCCCGCCGCCCGCGTTGGACGTGCTGTTCCCGCCCACGGTCGAGCCCACGAGCTCGACCGTGCCATCGGTGTAGATGCCGCCGCCCTGATTCGGGGCGGCTCCGGTCGTGCTCGCGGTCACCGCGCTGTTGGTCATCGTCAGCTGTACGCCCCCGCCCACGAAGACGGCGCCGCCCTGCCCTGACGGGCTGGCGCTCGCCGCATTGCCAGCGGTCAGCGTGACGCCGGAGACGGTGGCGTTGCCGCCGGTGACCGCGAGCACCCGGCTCTGGTTCTGCCCGCTGACGATCGTCGTCCGGGCGCTGGCGCCAACGATGGACAACGCTGTGTCGACCGTGAGCTCTCCGAGAGCCGGAGCGAGGAGATAGGTGCCGGCCGGCACGTTGACCACGTCGCCGGACGACGCGCCCTCGATCGCGTCGCGCAGCGTGCAACCGCCCGGCGCCGTGGAGCACACCCCGTTGGCCGCATCGACCGTCGTGTTGACGTTCCGCGGCAGTGCCAACGCATCGGCCGCTCCCGCGAGCAGCACGAGGAGCGCGGCGAGGACCACGCTGAAGACACGTCTTACGGTCCCCGCACGCACGACTGCCCCGATGCTCGTGGACGGGGCGCGCCCGTGTCAACCCTCGCTGGACGAACGGACGGATGTCAGGACGTCCGGGCCACGTACTTGTGGCCCTTCTTGACCAGCACGGTCTTGTGCTTGGCGAAGTCGCGCACCTTGACCTTCCCGCGCGCGACGCGTGTGAGCGTGGACGTACAGCGATCCTCGACCAGCCACTTCGTGCCCACAACCGTCGCCGCGCTACGCTTGCCTTTGGTCTGGAAACGGCCCTTGCCGTCTCCCCACAACCGTCGCTTCTTCTTCTTCTTGGCCGCCGCCGACGCCTGGGCCTTCGCCTTGCAGCCGGTCAGCTTCTCAGTGAGGGTAAGAACCGTCGTCGGCTTCTTGCCTCTCGTCTGGCCCAGCTTGAAGATGCCGTCGTAGAACACGGCCTTGGCGCGGCCGCCGCTCCGGTTGGCCGCCGCGTGCAGCGTGATCCGGCCGTTCAGCGTGTCAACGATCGTGCCGACCGGCAGCTGTTCGCCTTCGGTGAGCCGGCGGAAGTGCTTGCGCTTCGGCAGCTTGATCTTCACGGTGCCGCGCGCCGGCTCGGCGTTGACGATCTTGCCGACGACCGGCGGCTTGTCGCTTTCGGTGATCGTGCACGTCTTCACCTGGGACTCGCCGAGCGAGACGGCGCCGGTCGAGGCGCACGCGCCGCCGACCGCGGCCGCATAGCGCGCGTCGGCGTCGGCGGAGACGGTGTAGGCGCCCGGGCTCAGCGTGTACGTGCGCCCGGTGGCCGTGCCGGGCGCCGGGCTGCCGGCGACGTCCGCCGCGCCGCGCACGTGCACGTTGAAGTCGGCCGGCGCCTGAGTCCCGCCGTCGTCGTTGGCAACCTGGGTGACGACCGTGAGCCGCGGGTGGATGAACTCGAAGGCGCCGATGTCACACGCGCCCTGGCGCCCGCGGCCGCGCTGGTCAGCGGCGGTGCACGCGCTACCGGCGTTGACCGCCGGGCTCGTCACGCTCAGCGCATGCGTCGCCGTCGGGCCGCCGTTCGCCGCGAGCGGGCCGAGCTGGGGATTGACGCCCGGCTTGTCGCCCAGCGCGCTGAAGCCGCAGCTCCCGTCGTCGTCGATGTTGTGGTCGCCGCCGATGATCGTCGTTTCTCCGTCGCAGGCTGCGAGGTTGTTGCTCGGAATGCCGGCGACGATCGAGTTGCGGATCGTCGTCGTCGGCTCGGTGCCGCTTCCGACTGCGGAGTTCTGGAAGACCTCCTCGCCGCCGAGTGTGCCCGTGCCGCTGACGCTGTTGTTGGCGACCGTTGTGTTCTGCAGCGTGAGCGCGCCTCCGGTGTTGATGCCGCCGCCGACACTCGATCGACCGTTCGACGCGACGTTGCCGCTGATGGTCGAGTTCGTCAGGCTCGCGCGCACGATCGTCCCGTCGGGGAACCCGGTATCAACGCTGATGCCGCCACCCACGGTCGCCGTGTTGCCGGAGACGGTCGTGCCGACGAGCGTGAGCCCTCCCGAAGTCGAGCTCTGGGTGAAGATGCCGCCACCCTCCAGAGCGGTGTTGCCGACGATGGCGCTGTTGACGATCGTGAGCGTCCCGGTCGGTGGCACGTACACGCCTCCCCCGCCCGGGGCGGTCGACACCTGGCCGCCCGAGATCGTGACGCCCGAGATCGTCGCTGACGCACCGTTACCGATGGTGATCACGCGGCTCTCCGCCGCGCTCGGGTCGCGGCGGATCACGGTGCTTCCGGCACCCACCCCTTGGAGCGTGCCGTTCGTCAGCGGAATGGCACCGAGAGTAAGGGTGTATGTCCTTGCCGGCAGATGGATCACCTCGCCGCTGGTGCGCCCGCCCACCGCCTCGCGCAGCGTGCAGTCGGCCGGCGTGCATCCGGTCTGGTCGGTGTGATCGTCGGGCGTCGTGACGGTCACGTCGGCGCTCGCGACCCCGGGCACCGCGAACAGCGCGACGAGCGCCACAAGGCCGGCCAGCATGCCCAGACGTCCGCGCAAGGGTTCGATGGTCGAGCAAACCCGCGAAGGGGTCAATCGCTTCGCTAGACGATTGGACGGATCAACGACCGCGCGCCACGTACTTCTTGCCCGCCTTCACGAAGACCGTCTTGTGCTTCGCGAAGTCGGTGACCTTGACCCTGCCGCGCGCGACCTTCGTCAGCGTCGAGGTGCACCGGTCCTCGACCATCCACTTGGTCCCCACGACCGTGGCGGCGCTCCGCTTGCCCTTGGTCTGGAACCGGCCCTTGCCGTCGCCCCACAGGCGGCGCTTCTTGACCTTCTTCTTGGCGATCGACGCCTTGCCCGTCGCCTTGCAGCCCGTGAGCTTCTCGACGAGGCTCAGGACCGTGACCGGCGTCTTGGCCTTCGTCTGGCCCAGTTTGAAGATGCCGCCGTAGAACACGGCCTGGGCCACGCCGCCCTTGCTGTCGGCGGCCGCGATCAGTGTCACCCGGCCCTTGCGCACGTCGACGATCGTGCCGAGTGGGACCTGCTGACCATCGTCGATCAGCACGAACTTCTTGGTGCCAGGCGTCTTGACGAGCACCTTCCCAGACGAGGGCAGGAGGTTCACGGACTTGTAGATCAGCGGCGGCGGCAGAGGCCCACCGGAGACGACGGTGTCGTTGGCCGAGACGGTGCAGGTCTTCGCGTCGCCGACCGCCAGCGTCACCGAGCAGCCCGTGACCGTGTAGCCGGTGACGGCGTCGGCGGCGACCGCGTAGCTCCCGGCCGCGAGCGTGTACTTGGTGCCTGCGGCGTTGCCGGGCTTCGGGCTACCGGAGACGTCGGCGGCGCCCTTGCGCACGTGCACCGTGAATCCGGCCGGTGCGCGCGTGCCTCCGTTGTCGTTGACGACGTTCGTGACCACGGTGAGCGTCGGCGCGACGTCGTTCTGCGTCACGGTGCACGACTTGCTCTCGCCGACCGCCACGCTCACGTTCCCGCCGGAGCAGTCGCCCGAGTAGGTCGTCGTGTAGCCCGCGGGCCCGCTGCTGGACACCGCGTACGTCCCCACCGGCACGAGGAAGTCCGTCCCGGCCGCCGCACCGGGTTGCGGGCTGCCCACCACGTCGGCGCCGCTGCGCTTTACGTGCATGTTGAAGTTCGCCGGCGTCGCCGTTCCGCCGTTGTCATTGATCACGGCGCTGACGACCTTGAGCGTCGGCGAGCCGGCGATCTTGGTGATCGTGCACGTCTTGCGGTCGCCCACCGCCAGCGCGACGGTGCCGCTCGGCGCGCAGGCGTCCGTGACCACGCTCGAGTAGCCGGCCGGACCGTCGGCGTCGACGGCGTAGCTCCCCGCGTTGAGGGGGAAGTCGCGCCCGGTGCCGTCGCCCGGCCCGCTCCCTACCTCGGTGGCGCCTTGCGAGATGTGGACCGTGAACGCGTCCGGCGCGTCGTTCTGGCCGGTGCCGTTGTCGTCGACCAGCAGCCGGACGGTCAGCACGGGCTGGATGTCGTTGAGCGTGATCGTGCAGGTCCGGTTCTGTGCGAGCGTCAGCGTGAGCGATGCGCAGCCGTCGCTGACCAGTTGCGTGTAGCCGGTGACCGCGTCGGCGGCGACCGCGTACTGGCGGCCGGCCACCAGCGTGTAGGTCGTGCCGGTCGTGCTGCCGGGGCCGCTGAGGTTCGTCGACGTGCCGGTCACGCGCGCCGTGATGCTCGCCGGGGTGCGCGTCCCGCCGTTGTCGTTGACGACCTGGGTCACGACCGTGAGCTTCGGCGCGACGTCGTCGGCGGTGATCGTGCACGCCTTCGCGTTGCCCACCGCGAGCGCGACGTTGCCGTTCGCGGCACAGTCGCCGGCGACGGTCAGCGTATAGCCCGTCACGGAGTCTGCCGCCACGTTGTAGGCGCCTACCGACAGCGTGTACGTCGTGCCGGTCGTGCTGCCGGCCTGCGGGCTGCCGCTCACATCGGCACCGTTGAGGCGCACATGAGCCAGCATGTCCGCGGGGGCGAGCGTGCCGCCATCGTTGTTCGTGACCGACATGGTGACCTTCAGCGTCGGCGCGATGTCATCGGCCGTGATCGTGCACGCCTTCGCGTTGCCCACCGCGAGCGTGACGTTGCCGTTGGCGGCGCAGTCACCCGCCACCGTCAGCGTGTAACCCGTCACGGCATTCGCGGCCACGTTGTACGTGCCCGCCGACAGCGTGTACGTCGTGCCCGTCGTGCTCCCGGTCGCAGGGCTACCGCTCACATCCGTGCCGTTGAGACGAACGTGCGCGCTCACGCCCGCAGGCGTGAGCGTGCCGCCGTTGTTGTTCGTGACCGACGTGGTGACCTGCAGCGTCGGCGCGATGTCGTCTGCCGTGATCGTGCACGCCTTCGCGTCGGCGAGCGCGAGGACGACGTTGCCGTTGGCGGCGCAGTCTCCCCCCACCGTCAGTGTGTAGCCCGACACCGCGTTCGCCGCCACGTTGTACGTGCCCGCCGACAGCGTGTAGGTCGTACCGTTCGCGGTCCCGGCCGCAGGGCTGCCGCTCACATCCGCACCGTTGAGGCGGACGTGCGCGAGCACAGCGGCCGGCGTCAGCGTGCCCCCGTTGTTGTTGGTGACGGTCGTCGTGACCTTCAGCGTGGGCGCGATGTCGTCCTCGGTGACCTGACAGGCCTTGACGTCGCCCTCTTGCAACGTGACGTTCCCGTTCGCGGCGCAATCGCCGCCGACCGATCGGGCGTAGCCGGTCACGCCGTTCGCGGTCACGGTGTACGTCGTCCCGGGGGCGAGCGTGTATGTCGTCCCGGTCGCGCTGCCGGGCTGCGGGCTGCCGCTGACGTCGGTCTTGTCGATCAGCACATGCACCGAGAAGTTGCCGGGCGCGAGCGTGCCCCCGTTGTTGTTGACGACCGACGTGGTGACCGTGAGCTTGGGCGGCCGGTACTCGTAGGCGCCGATGTCGCAGGCGGCGCCGTTGCCGGCGCGAGTGAAGCCGCGCTGATCGGTCGTCGCGCACGTCGCGCCCTTGTCGACGGCGGCCGTCCCGGGCGGCAGCGCGTGCGTATCCGTCGGACCGCCGTTGTTCCCCAACGCGCCGATCCCCGGGTTCGCGTTGATGACGTCGCCCGTGCCGCTGAAGAGGCACTGGTCCGGGCCGAGGTTGTTGTGGGTCGTGTCGGTGGCGAGGCCTGGGCCTCCGCACCCGCCGCCGGTGTTCACCCCGACGAGCGTGTCCGACCACGTCTGCGCGGGCGGCGCTCCGGCCGCCGTGGGATTGAGATAGATCCCACCGCCCTGCGCAGCCGAGTTGCCCGCGATCGTGACGTTGGTGAGCAGCATCCCGGCGGCCGCGTAGACGCCACCGCCGGTGGACGCCGAGCCGGTGCCGTCAACCGCCGTGTTGCCACTCACCGTCGAGTTGGTCATCGCCAGCGCTCCGGCCGCCGCGATGCCGCCACCGCGCGTCAGCCGGCCCGCGCTCGCCTGATTGCCCGCTACCGTCGAGGCGATGAGTCCGATCCCGCCTGAGCCGGCGATGCCGCCGCCGCTTGTGGCGGTGTTGCCCGAGATCGTGCTGTTGCTGAAGATGAGCGTCGCCTCGGCGGCGACGAACACGCCGCCGCCGGCGCCGGTCGAGACGGTGCTGTCTCCGTTGCCGTTGCGGATCGTCACGCCCGCGACGGTCGAAGCGCCGCTCAAGGCGAGCAGCACACGGCTCTTCTCGGCCTGGATGACCGTGGTGCGCGCGTTCGCGCCGACGATGTGGTCTGCAACCAGGCTCAGCTCGCCGAGCGAGCCGAGCAGCGTGTAGGTCCCGGCGGGCACGTTGATCGTGTCGTTGGTGCCGGCCAGTGAGACCGCGTCGCGAAGCGTGCAGTCGCCTGCCGGCGGCGCGTTGCAGAACTTGTCCTCGACGTGGTCGGCGGTCGTGTTGACCGTGAACGTCGCGGCGACTGCGGGCTGCGCGAGCGCCATCGACGCGATGACCGCGACGACCGTCCCAATGGCAGCGCGCGCGGTCAAGGCGGGCCGATCGTGCCGACCGGCGCGCGATGTGTCAATACAAACTGGACTCTTGGACGGTGGGAACTATCGCTTGGTCACCAGAGGACGTCCACGCCGTAGTCGCTGAGGCGGGAGTCGCCCGTGACGATCGGCAGGCGCTCGATACGCGCCTGCGCGACGAGAAGGCGATCGAACGGGTCGTGGTGTCACCGGGCACCGTCAGCTTGCCAAGCGATCGCTTGATCGCCATCTCCCACACGCTTGCGGTGCTGACGAGCGGGCCGCTCGCGGGATCGGCAAGCGCTGCGCGCGCCGCCGGCGACAGCGCCGCGTCATCGGCGAGCCACCACAACACCGCGTAGGTGTCGACCAGCGCGCGCTTCACTCGGTGTATTCAGCGAGCTCGGACGGCGTCTCGTCGAAGTCCTCGCCGGCCTCGGCACGTGCCACCAGCTGTGAGAACTGGTCTTGGCTTCGTGAATCGGGACGGCGTCCATTCGTTCACGGGTATCGGACTTAGTCCGCTTAGCTTAGTCCACTCGTGGTGGGCTACGGCTTATCGCGGGCCACGTACTTCTTGTGGGCCTTCACGAGCACCGTCTTCTTCTTGACGAAGTCGCGCACCTTGACCTTGCCGCGCGCGACCTTGGTCAGCGTCGACGTGCAGCGATCCTCGACCAGCCACTTCGTGCCCACGACGGTCGCCGCGCTGCGCTTGCCCTTCGTCTGGAAGCGGCCCTTGCCGTCGCCCCACAGCCGACGCTTCTTGACCTTCTTCTTCGCGATCGATGCCTTGCCGTTCGCCTTGCAGCCCGTGAGCTTCTCGACCAGCGCCAGGACCGTGATCGGCTTCTTGCCCTTGGTCTGGGTCACCTTGAACACGCCGTCGTAGAAGTCCGCCTTCGCCGTGCCGCCGTTCTTGTTCGCCGCCGTGACGAGCGTGATGCGGCCCTTGCGTGTGTCGACGATCGTGTTGACCGGGATTTGCGTGTCCTCGTCCAGCAGCACGAACTTGTTCGTGCCCGGCAGCTTGATCTTCACGGTGCCGCTCTTCGGGAGGGCGTTGACCTGCTTGCCGACCACCGGCGGCGGAAGTTCCTCCTCGCCACCCGGGGGCGGGGGCGAGGTCTGCACCGGCGCGGCCTCGTACGCACCGATGTCGCAACGGACCCGTTGAGGACGCGAGGTCCCGCGCTGGTCGGACGCCGGGCACCTCGTCGCCGCGCCGCCGTCGATGCCGGGGCTGCCTTCGAGGAGCGCCATCGTGTCGGTCGGGCCGCCGTTGTTGCCGAGCGGACCGAGCCGCGTGTCCGCGACCAGCAGATTCGGGGGACCAGGCGGAAGGGTGTTGCAGGTCGGCGCGCCCAACTCGTCGCTGAGCCCGTTCGTCGACTCGACCGGATCGTTCAGCGTGCCGCCGCAGTTGCCGCCGGCGTTGCGGGCGACAAGCGTGTTGACCGAGGCGACCGACCGACTGTCGCCCCCGAAGTTCTCGTAGAGCCCGCCGCCCTTCGCGCCCGTCCCGTCGCCGGCGGAGTTCTCGGCGATCGTCACGTTGTTCAGGTCGAGGTTCCCGGCCGTATGGATACCGCCGCCGAGCCCGACGTTGGACGAGTCCGTGGCCGTGTTCCGCGCGATGGTCGTGTTCTCAATCACCGTGACCGCGCTGCCGCTCACGATGAAGACGCCGCCGCCGTTCGCGTCCGTCTCGTCTCCCGTGGCGTGGTTGCGGGCGATCAAGGACCGCGTGATCGTGAGGGTCCCCTGGCTCCAGATGCCGCCGCCCGCGTCGCCCGTGTTGTCCACGATCGCGCTGTCGCTGATGGTCAACTCGGTGCCGAGCTGATTGTTGATCCCGGCGCCCTGCTGTCCGGGAACGTTCCCCCCGGTGATCGTCACGCCCGAGATGTTCACCCCGTCCAGGCCACCCTCGACGAACATCACGCGCGTCGTGACATCCGGACCGGGTCGGATGATCGTCGTGCGCGCGCCGGCGCCCTGGATCGTCATGTTGTTGTCGACGTCCAGTTCGCTGGTGATGGTGTACGTGCCCGCCGGCACGATGATCAGCCCGTCGGGCGGCGGGTCGTTGATCGCCTCGCGCAGGCTGCAATTCGTGGCGTCGCACACCCCGTCGTTGTCGTCGGACGTCGTGTTGACGGTGACGGAAGCGCGCGCGACACCCGGCAGCGCGAACAGCAGGACAGCAACCACGACACCGGCGAGCCTGACCATCTACGCCTCCTTGCGACGTACGGGAGGTCGCGATCCTGTGCCCTCGGCCATACCGGCGTCAAGGCCGATCGGCCAGTCAGCGCTTGTCGCGGGCCACGTACTTGTGCGGCGCCTTGACCTTCACGGTCTCCTTCTTCACGAAGTCGCGGACCGAGACGATCCCGCGCGCGACACGCGTCGTCGTCGTGCTGCAGGCGTCCTCCACGAGCCACTTCGTCCCCACGACGGTCGCCGCGCTGCGCTTCCCCTTGGTGCTGAAGCGACCGTGGCCGTCACCCCACAGTCTCCGCTTCTTCACCTTCTTCTTGGCGATCGAAGCCTTGCCCTTCGCCTTGCAGCCGGTCAACTTCTCCACGAGAGTCAGCTCGGTGATCGGCTTCTTGCCCTTCGTCTGGCCGACCTTGAACAGCCCGTCGAAGAACTTCGCGGTCGCGGTGCCTCCCGAGCCGTCCGCGGCGGCGACGAGCGTGACCGTGCCCTTACGGGCGTCGATGACGGAGCCGAGCGGGACCTGCTGGCCCTCCTGCAACACGACGAACTTCTTGCTCCCGGGAACCTGGACCTTGACGGTGCCCTTCGCCGGCGCGACGTTCACCGACTTGTGCGCCGCGGGCAGCGGATCGTTGCCCGTCACCGTGCACGTCACCGACGCGCCCGGCGCGAGCATCACGGACCCGGATGCGGCGCAGGCGCCGCCAACGGCCGTCGCGTATCCCGCGGGCGCAGCCGCCGACACGCGGTACGTCCCGGACGCGAGCGAGTAGACCGTGCCTGAGGCGGTTCCGCTCTTCGGGCTCCCGGCCACGTCGGTCGTGCCTTGACGGACCCGCACCGTGAACGCGGCCGGACCGCGGGTGCCTCCGTTGTCATTGACGACATGGGTGACGACTCTGAGCGTTGCCGGTGCCTGCCCGGGCAGGGTCGTCGACCCCCCTTCACCTTCGACGGCGCCGATGTCGCACAGTGGCCCGTCTGGACGCGGGAAACCACGCTGATCGATGTCGGGGCACCCTTCCGGGTTGCCGTGGTCGATCGCGTCGCTCCCGTCGCCGGGAAGGTGCGTCAACGTGTCGCCCTCGTTGTCGGCCAAGGGACCGAGGGCCACCGCCGAACGGAACAGATTGCCGACGCCGCCCCTCGCGAAGCACTCCGCGTCGTCCGCGAGCCCGTAGTTCGAGAAGATCGCCTGGGCCCCGCGGCACGAGCCACCCGTTTCCGTGCCCACAGCGTGTCGGTCGCGCTGGTGATCTGGGTGTCGACCTGCTCGTATACCCCGCCGCCGAGGCCGGGGTTGGCGCTGTTGTCGGCGATCGTGACGTTGCCGAGAAAGATGTTGGCGGCCGCGTACACACCGCCGCCACTGCTCGCCGAGTTCCCGCAGATCGTCGTGTTCGTGAGCGACCCGGTCCCTCTCAGACTGAGGCCGCCGCCATTGTTCCATGCGTGATTGCCGGAGATCGTCGATCGATCGATCATGACCGTCGACCCGCTGTCGATCCCGCCGCCGTCCCACGCCTCGTTGCCCGAGATCGCGGAGTCCGAGATCGCCACGTTGCTGCCGGACACGGCGTGGATGGCGCCGCCGTTCCCGTCCCCCGCCTGGCCGTTCGTGAGCGTCACGGCGCGCAGATCGAGCGCCGCGTCGTTCGTCACCTCGATCACGCGATCGCCGCTGCCCGGCGAGTCGCGGTGGCCGATGATCCTCGTGCCGGGAGCGCCGCCCCCGAAGACGGTCAGGTCGTGGTCGACCTCGAGGTGCGAGAGCAGCTGGTAGTCGTTCTCGGGGACGGTGACGATGTCGCCGCCACCCGAGCCCGACCCGAGCGCCTCGCGCAGCGTGCAGCCACCGGACTCGGTCGTGCATGGCCCGTCGCCGCCGTCGGTCGCCGTGTTGACCGTCTCGTCGGCGGCGAGGCGCCAGGTCACGGCGAAGTTCACGGTCTGGCTCGCCCCCAGCGCCGACACGATCCACTCCGCGCCGACGCCGTTGTCCTTGAGCATCGGATCGGTCTTGCCGCTGAGCCCGCCGGTGGCGAAGTTCCCGAACACCTCGTCGTACGGGCCGGCCTGGTAGCGCGCCCAAGTGCTGTTCTCGTCGAGCACGACCAGAGCGCCCGACGGCGTCCACCCGCCGATGACGTGGGATCCGTCGCGGTCGAGCACGAAGCTGCGCCCGTCGTCGCTGCCGGGGTCGAGATCAGCCAGCTCGGCGGCGCGGAACGCCAGTGAGGCTGCGCTGGTGTTCGTGATCTCGTACTCGACGGTGACCTCACGCGCCCCGTCGACGTAGCTCAGGATCTCGGTGACCTGCAGGTGCGGCCCGACCGTGTACACCGACGGGCGGCGCCCGCCAGGACCCGCCGCAACTAGCGGCCCCTCGCGACGTACTTGTGACCGGCCTTGACTCTGACGGTCTTCTTCTTCGCGAAGTCACGGACGGACACGACCCCGCGCTTGACACGCGTCGTCGTTGTGGTGCAGGTGTCCTCCACGAGCCACTTCGTCCCGACCACAGTGGCCGCGCTGCGCTTCCCCTTCGTGCTGAAGCGGCCCTTGCCGTCACCCCACAGCCGGCGCGACTTCTTCTTCTTCTTCTTCTTGGCGACGTTGGCCTTGCCGGCGCCGCAGCTCAGCTTCTCGACCAGCGTCAGCGTCGTGCGCTTGGACTTCTTGGACTGGCCGATCTTGAAGATGCCGTCGTAGAAGTCGGCCTGGTCGTTCGCGCCGTTCTTGCCTGCGGTCACGAGCGTCACGCGACCCTTCCTCGTGTCGACCGTCGTGCCGACCGGGATCTGCTGGCCGGCCTTGAGCGTCTTGAAGCCCTTCTTGCCCTTGAGCTTGACCTTGACCGTGCCGCTGACGGCGAAGACGTTCACCTTCTTGCCCGCGACGGGCGGTGGGGGCGGCTTGCTGAAGCCCTTGACGACGATGACCCGGTTCGTGCTGCCGAAGGTCGAGAACAGGTAGTCGCCCGTGACCGGGTCGATGAACGCGCCTTCCGCGCCGTCGAGCCCGGTGATCATCGTGCGGCGCGTCGAGACGATTGGGTCGCCGTCGGAATCGACGGTGTAGGTGGCGACCTGGTCGGCGCCGTACTCGGAGACGATCAGGCTCGGCTTGGGGAACTGGGCCGAGCCGCGCGCGACGTAGACGAAGCCCTCCGGCCCGCCCGACAGCCGCGACGTCGTGACCTCCTTCGGGCCGACGAGGTCGTAGGTGCCGCTCCCGTCGGGCTTGACCGTCGCGTCGTACCAGGCACCGCCGCCGTAGCTGGCGAGCTTGAGCCGCCCCGCTCCCGGCAGGCCGGGCGGGACGAACAGCAGCGACGCCAGCGAGCTCTCGATTCCGAGCGGCGCCAACGGAATGGTCTTGTCGGTGACCGCGCTGCCCGGCTTGGTCTGACCGAGCTCGTTGTTCGGCCAGCGCGCGAGGAACAGCACGTTGCCCGGGCCGTACGTGACACCGCCGTCGTTGTACGCGGCGTCGGCCGCCCGCGTCGCCGTGCCGACGAAGCCGTTGATGTGGCCCTGCGCATCGCGGGCGAGCGTGACCTCGTAGAGCGCGCCGTCGCTGCCGTTCGCGGCGCCCCCGAGCAGCAGCTTGTTCGTCGCGCCGGCCTTGATCGTGAGGCCGCCGAAACGGGTCGGGACGCCGGCCGGCGCACCGAGGTCGCTGATCGAGTACGAGCCGTCGAACGGCGGCGACAGCACCGGGACCTGCGCGGTCGCGGGCGCGCAGAAGAGCAGCGTGAGCACAGCGGTGATTAGTCCGACCCGACGCAACGGAAGACCGACCCTCCCGGAGCGGCGCCCTTGCGTCAAGCGGACCCTAGTCCGTCGGTTAGGGGCAACCACTCGGGCCTGGCGTCCTAGCATCAGCGCCGTGACTGACGGCTTCGGCCTGGACAATCTCCCGTACGGCGCGGTGGCCCGCCCCGGCGAGCCGGGACAACTCGCGGCACGGATCGGCGACGAGGCGCTGCTGCTGGCGCCGCTCAAGACGGACCTTCCGCTCGACGGCGAGACGCTCAACCCGCTGCTCGCGCTCGGGCGGCCCGCCTGGGACGAGTTGCGCGAGACGGTGCGCGAGGCCGCGACCAAGGGCGCCGAGACGATCCCGCTCGCCGAGCTCGAGCCACGCCTGCCGGTCGCGATCGGCGACTACGTCGACTTCTACTCGTCGCTCGAGCACGCCACGAACCTCGGACGCCTGTTCCGCCCCACGACCGACCCGCTGCTGCCCAACTGGCGCCACCTGCCGGTCGGCTACCACGGCCGCGCGAGCTCGGTTGTGATCTCCGGCACGCCGATCCGCCGCCCGCACGGCCAGCTCCCCACGGAAGGAGCGCCCACCTTCGGGCCGACCCAGCGCCTCGACATCGAGCTCGAGCTCGGCTTCATCACCGGCCCTGGCAACCCCCTCGGCACCAGCATCCCGACCGCCGAGGCGCCCGGCCACGTGTTCGGCTTCGTGCTCGTCAACGACTGGAGCGCGCGCGACATCCAGCGCTGGGAGTACCAGCCGCTCGGCCCATTCCTGGGGAAGTCGTTCGCGACCTCGATCTCACCCTGGGTCGTCCCCCTCGCCGCGCTCGAGCCGTTCCGCGTGCCGGCCCCGCCGCAGGACCCACCGCCGCTCGACTACCTCAAGACGACCGGCGACTGGGCACTCGACATCGCGCTCGAGGTCGAGCTCAACGGCGACGTGATCTCCCGCACGAACGCCCGCGGGCTGTATTGGACGTTCCCGCAACAGCTCGCCCACGCGACCGTCAACGGCACCAACGTCCGGCCCGGGGATCTGTACGCCTCGGGCACGATCTCCGGCCCCGAGCCGGGGAGCGAGGGCAGCCTCATCGAGCAAGGGCGCCCCTTCCTCCAGGACGGCGACACCGTCGTGCTCCGCGGCAAGGCCGGAGACCGCGTCGCGTTCGGGGAAGTCGCCGGCACGATCGCGCGTTAAGCGCTTTCTCCCCCCAGGTGGGGGGCCGCTGGGTGTGACGGGGGTCACACGAGCGAATCCTTCACCAAATCGGGTGTTGAACTTTGGAGCCTTCGGGCACTGACTGAACTCCCGGCGCCGCTCTCCTTTCCGCGCCGGGACCGCAGGACCAGTTCTGAAAACCGACCCAGACCAGGGAGGTCTGAGTGCGTCTCGACATCGTGATGCCAGCGCACAACGAAGAGGACCGGATCGATCGCACCCTGCGTGCGTATCGCGCCGCCTGCCCGGATGACGGCGTCCGCTTCCTCGTCGCGCTCGATTCGTGCACTGACCGCACGCCGGAGATCGTCAACGCCCACGAGCTCGTCGACGACCGTGTCCAGTCGTTCGACTATCCGAAGCTCGGCAAGGGCGGGGTGATCGCCGAGACGTTCTCGCGTTCCGACGCCGAGCTCGTCGCCTTCGTCGACGCCGACGGCGCCACGCCGCCGCGCGAGCTCTTGCGCCTCGCCGACGCCGCCCGCCACGTCGACGGCGCGATCGCCTCGCGCCGCCACCCCGCGTCGATGCTCCCCGCGCGGCGTCCGCTCACCCGCGAGATCACAAGCGCCGGCTTCGCCAGCGGCGTCCGCATGCTGATGGGCCTGCCGTACCGCGACACGCAGTGCGGCGCCAAGGTCCTGCGCCGGCACGTCGTCCGCGACGTCCTCCCCCGGCTCGCCTCGCGCGACCTGCTGTTCGACGTCGACCTGCTCGCCGCCGCCCGCGACGGCGGCTGGCGCGTGGTCGAGGTCCCGACGGTGTGGATCGACCAGGAGGGCTCGCGCGTGAACACCGTCGCCGACTCGCGCCGGATGGGCGCGTCGCTCCTGCGCCTGTGGCTGCGCCGCCGGATGCGCCGCTCGCACGGAAGGAGGCCGCATGTCAGCGCCTGACGTCGCCCTCATCAGCCCGTTCCCGGCGCTGGGCGAGCGCCACGGCGGCTGGACGGGCGTCGCCTCCTACAGCGCGAACCTCGCGGCCGCGCTCGACGACGCGGGCGCGCGCGTGACCGTGCTCTCCTCGCGGGAGGACGGCCTGCCCGACGTCGCCCGCTCGGGTGGCCTCGAGGTCCGTCGCGTGTGGAATCGCGGCGCCGCGGCGCTGCCCAGCGCGGCCGCCGCCGCGCTCGCCACCGGCGCCCCGACCGTGCATCTGCAGCACGAGCTGTTCATGTACGGCGGGCCGGCCGCGGTGCCGGGTGTGCTCCCCGCGCTCGCCGCGCTCCGCCGTCGCAACGCCGTGGTGACCATGCACCACGTCGTCGACCCGCGCGCGATCGACGCGTCGTTCACCGCCACGCACCACGTCCGCGCGCCGGCGCCGCTCGCGCGCGCCGGGGTCGCGGCCGTGCAACGCACGATCGCCGCACTGGCCGACACCGTCGTCGTGCACGAGCCTTCGTTCACGTCGGTCGTCCGCGGCGCCGAGGTGGTGCCGCACGGGATCGAGACGCCCGGCCCGACCGACGACCGCGCCGCCGCGCGTGCCGCGCTCGGCGTTGCGCCCGACCGCCTGTGCGTGCTGTGCTTCGGCTTCCTCGCCCCGTACAAGGGGCTCGAGGCCGCGCTCGGCGCCGCTCGCCTCGCCGGTGACGGCATCGAGCTCGTGATCGCGGGCGGCGCGCACCCGCGGATGGCCGAGTACGGCCACGCGCTGCGCGCCTGGGCCCCGGAGAACGCGCGCTTCACCGGCTACGTGGCCGACGCGGACGTCGCCCGCTGGTTCGCCGCCGCCGATGTGGCGCTGCTGCCGTACCCGCAGCCGTTCGCGTCGAGCGGCCCACTCGCCCTCGCTCTCGCTCACGGCACCCCGGTGCTGCTGTCGGAGGCGCTCGCACGCACCGTCGGCGCGCCCGAGGAGCTGTCCGTGAGCACCGACCCCGCAGCGATCGCCGCGCGCCTGGATGGGCTCGCGCGCGACGCCGGCGAGCGCGGACGGCTCCACGCCGCCGCCTCGACCCTCGCGGCCGGCCGCAGCTGGCCCGAGGTCGCCCGCCTCCATCTCGACATCTACGGGAGTCCCAGATGACCGCCGTTGCACCGCAACCGACCTTGACCCGCGCCCCATCCCGTACCGGGCGCGTCTTCCTGGCCGGCGCCTTCGGCCAGGGCAACCCCGGCGACGAGGCGCTGCTCGCCGCGTTCGCGCGCGGGATCGGCACCCATGACGCCGTCGCCGCGTCCGCCGATGCGGCGGCCACCGCCGCCGAGCACGGGATCGCCGCCATCGGCCGTGACGACATGAGCGCCGTCGCACGCGAGATCCGCCGCGCCGACGCCGTCGTCATCGCCGGTGGCACGATCTTCAAGGCGCTGCACCCCGCGGCCGCGCGGCCGCCGCTCTCGCTGCTGCGCCGGACGGCCGCGCTCGCCGCGGTGACGCGCGCGCTGCGCAAGCCCCTCGCGCTCGTCGGCGTCGGCGCCGCGCCGATCCACGGCGCCGGCGCCCGCGGGCTCGTGCGCGCGATCGTGCGCGCCGCCGACCTGCTGATCCTGCGCGACGACGAGTCGGCCGGCCACCTGGCCGACATCGGCGCCCCGACGCCGTTCCGCGTCGGCGCCGACCCCGCCTGGACCCTGCTGCCCGATCCCGAGCCGCAGCACGCGGAGAACGGCCCGGTCGTGGTGGCGTTGAGCCACCTCGCCGGCGACCGCTACCTCGCCGAACACCTCGCCGACGGCCTCGAGCCGATCGCCGACGCCGGCATCCCGCTGCGGCTCGATCCGTGGCAGCCCGACGGCGACACCGAGCTCGCGACCGAGGTGGCCGCGCGGCTCGGCGGGCGCGCCGAGATCGCGACGGCCCCGGCCGATCTGGCCGGCGCGCGGGACGACATGACCGCCGCGCGGCTCGTGATCGCCCAGCGCTTCCACGCGCTGGTGGCGGCCGCGTCCGCAGGCACCCCGGTGCTGGCGGTCGCGCACGAGCCGAAGCTGAGCGGCCTCGCCGGCCGCCTCGACCTGCCGGTCGTCGCGCCCGACGCGCCGCCGCACTCGTTCGCCGATTCCGTGCTGAGCGCGCTCGCCGCGCGGCCCGCCGACGCCGAGCTGGTGCGCCTCGAGCGCAGCGCCGCCGACGAGGGCTTCCGCCTCCTGCGCGTGCTGCTCGCACGTGGGCGCTCCGAGGAGGCAGCTGACGTCGATGGACTGCCCTTGCGACCGGAGGAGTGGCTTGGATGAGCACGACGACGACCACCCGCCGGCCGCTGCGCCGCGCGCTGCCGCCACGCCGACCCTCACACCCCGCACGCACCCGTCGTGAGTCCGCCGTCCAGGTCGGCCGCCTCGCCGGTGAGCAGCTCGCCGTCGCCAGCGGTCAGCTCGGGGCCGGCGTCGGGAACCTCGTGTTCTCGCTCGTCGCGGCGCGGCTGCTCGCGCCCGGCGCGTTCGCCGAACTGACGGCGTTCCTGGCGCTGTACCTGCTGATCCACGTTCCGGCCGGCAGCCTCAGCGCCGGCAGCGCGCTGGCGCCCGAGCTCGCCGCCCGGGCGCGCCGGCGTGCGCTCATCGCCGGCGCGAGCGTCGGCGGCGTGCTCGCCGTGCTGTCGATCCCGCTCGCGAGCGTGCTCGACCTCTCACCCGTGCTGCTGCTGGCCGCCGCCGCGGCGGCGCCTACCGCCGGGCTGCTCGCGCTCGATCGCGGGCGCCTGTACGCCCTCGGGCGGCGCACGCGCGTCGTCGGGAGCCTGCTCGCCGAGCCGGCCGTGCGGCTCACGCTCGGGATCGCGCTGGCCGCGGCCGTCGGGGCGGTCGGCGGCGCGATCGCCGTCGTCGTCGCCGGCTGGGCGGCGCTCGCCGTCGCGCACCTCCCAGGCCGTGCGACGTCCGATCCCGTAAGCGATGACGGCGCCAAGAAGGCACGGCCCGGCCTCGCGGTGGCGGCGTTCCTGCTGCTCGCGGTGATCCAGAACCAGGACGTGCTGTTCGCCAACGCGCTGCTCGACGCCGGCGAGGCGGGCCGCTTCGCCGTGCTGTCGACGCTCGGAGGCGTCGCCGCGTTCGCGACCACGACCGTGCCGCTGATGCTGCTCCCGCGCGCCGGGCGCGACGCGCTGCGTGCGGCGCTGATCGTCGCGGCCGCACTCGGCCTCGGCGCCGTCGCGGTCGTCGCGATCTCGCCCGGCGCGCTCGTCGGCACCATCTTCGGCGGCCGGTACGCGCCGATCGGGTCGCTGGCCGTGCCGTACGTGCTCGCGATGGCGCTGCTCGGTGTCGCGCGCGTGCTCGTGGCGCATGCCTGCGCAGGGAGCCGCGCTCGCTATGCCGTGGCCGTGCTCGCGCCCGTCGCGGTGCTGCACGCGGGCCTGTTGCTCACCATCGGCGACGACGCCGCCGGTGTCGCGACCGCCACGCTCGTCTCCACCGCCACGCTCACGGCGGGCGCCGCCGCACTGAGCATTCCGCGCGTCACCGTCAGCCGCGAACTGGTCGCCGTCGCCGCGATCGCGCTCGGCGGGCTCGCGCTGCGCCTGATCGCCACGCGCGGCATCTGGCTCGACGAGGCGATCTCGATCCACCAGGCGCAGATGCCGCTCGGCGACATGCTCACCAACCTGCGCACGACGGACGTGCACCCGCCGCTCCACCACATCCTGTTGTGGGGCACCGTCCGCGTGCTCGGCGACGGCGAGCTCGCCGTCCGCATCCCGTCACTGATCGCCGCCACCGCGATGATCCCGGTGCTGTACTCCGCCGCGCGCGACATCTACGACAAGCGCGCAGGCTTCGCGGCCGCGACGCTCGCCGCGGTCGCCCCGTTCGCCGTCTGGTACGCGGACGAGGCGCGCATGTACGCGCTGTTCATGCTGTTCGCGCTGCTGTCGCTGTGGATGCAGATCCGCGTGATCCGCGGTGCCGGCACCGCGTCGTGGCTCGGGTTCGTGGCGTCCGCTGCGGCCCTCGTCTACACGCAGTACTTCGGGCTCCTGTTCGTGGCGACGCAGATGCTGGGGTTCGCTGTCGCGGTCGCCCGCGGCGTGCTGCCGCTGCGCCGCGTGCTCGCCTGGACCGCGCTGCTCGCGCTGGTGCTGGCGCCGCTCGCCCCGTTCGCGCACGACCAGTTCGCCGCCAACGAGGCGTCCGGCAAGGGCTTCCAGCAGCCGACGCAGACCGGCGGCGGGACGATCGACCCGCAGGCCCGGCCCGGCGCCTACGCCGCCCTGACGAACTTCGCCTGGGCAGTGCTCGGCTACCACTCGGACGGCACGATGACCGCGCTGGCCGCGCTGTGGCCGCTCGGCGTGCTGCTCGCGCTGGCGCTGCTCGGCCGTGGCCGTTCGTGGACGACGCTGCTCGTGGTGGCCTGCGGCCTGCTGCCGGCCATCGGGCTTTTCGTGCTCGGGCAGTTCAAGCCGTTCGTGTTCGAGGTGCGCTACTTCATCGGCGTCGTCCCGCTGGCGCTGCTGCTGATCGCCCGCGCGCTGACGAGCTGGCCGCGCCGGCCGGTCGTGATCGGCCTGGCGACCGCGGTCGCGGCGGTCGCGCTCGGGCTCGGCCTCGCCGACCAGCAGCTCAATGGCTCCAACCCGCGCGTGTACGACTTCAAGACGGCCGTGCACGACATCGAGGCACGGGCCAAGCCGGGTGACGTGATCGTGTTCACGCCGTCCTATCTCGACCACGTGGTCGGCTACTACGAGCACGAGGGCCTGAAGCTGAAGCCGATGGGCCAGGACCTGCCCGAGCCGCGCCGCGGCCACAAGGTCTTCGTCCTCGCCAGCTTCCAGGACAAGCCGCAGTTCCGCGCGGCGGCCAACGATGCCGTCAAGCGCCTCTCGCGCCGGCACCACCTGGTGCACCGCGAGTCGGTCCCGCAGATCAAGACCTGGGAGTTCAGCCGATGACGACGATCACCGACACCCGCATGCGGCGGCCGGACTGGTCCGCCGCCGGCCCCGCCGGCGCCCGCCGCCGCTGGATCCGCTTCCTGCTGGTCGCGACGGTGCCGCTGGCGCTGTTCTACTTCGCGTGGCTGCTGCAGCCGCAGCGCATCGGTCAGCCGGTGCTGTACGGGCTGCTGCTCGCCGCCGAGGTGTTCAACGCCGCGCAGGCACTCGGCTTCTGGTGGACGTGCGCGCGTGAGCGCCCGTGGCGCCGCACCCTGTGGGACGCGCCGCCGCCGGCGGTCGACGTCTTCGTGCCGGTCTACGACGAGCCGGTGTCCGTGGTCGAGCCGACCGTGCGCGCCGCCGCGCGGATGAGCGGCGCGGACGTGCGCGTGCACGTGCTCGACGACGGCGACAGCGACGAGATGGCCGCGATGGCCGCTCACCTGGATGCCGGCTACCTGCGCCGCGACGATCACCACGGCGCCAAGGCCGGGAACATCAACCACGCGCTCGCGCACACCGACGCGCCGTTCGTGGTCGTGCTCGACTGCGATCACGTCCCGGAGCGCGCGTTCCTCGAGGCGACGCTCGGCTGCTTCACCGACCGGCGTGTCGCGTTCGCGCAGGCGCCGCAGTACTACGCGAACTGGGATCGCGGTGAGATCCCGGCCGCGGCGTGGGGCCAGCAGGCACTGTTCTTCGGCCCGATCGCGCGCGGCAAGGACGGTCACGACGCGATGTTCTGCTGCGGCACCAACGTCGTGTTCCGGCGGCGGGCTCTGGAGGACGTCGGCGGCTTCCCGACCGACTCGGTGACCGAGGACTTCGAGCTCTCGATCCATCTGCACGAGCGCGGCTGGAAGTCGCGCTACGTGCCGGAGGTGCTCGCGCACGGGCTCGGGCCCGAGGACATGGCGTCCTACGTCTCCCAGCAGCAGCGCTGGTCGCGCGGCTGCCTCGCGGCGATCCCGGCCGTGCTGCGCTCGACGCTCCCGCTGCGCCAGAAGGTGCAGTACCTGCTGTCGGCGTCGTTCTTCCTGTCCGGCTGGACCGTGCTCGTCTATATGAGCTTCCCGGTCGTGCGGTTGCTGACCGGCACCCAGCCGCTGGCGGCGACGTCAGCCGACCAGTTCCTCGGCCACTTCGCGCCCTACTTCGGGCTGTCGCTGCTCGCGGTCACCGTGCTGGGCGGCGGCGCGTATACGTTCAAGGCGTTCGCGCTGCAGGCGGCGAGCTTCTGGATCCACGTGCAGTCGACCGTGTTCACGCTGCTGGGCCGGCGCGGCGGCTTCGTGGTGACGCCGAAGGAGGGCGCGGTGGGGCGGCAGCCGCGCGCGGTCGCCCCCGCGCTCGTCGCCGTCGCCGTGCTGGGCGCGGTCGCCGCGTACGGACTGCTGCGCGATCGCGATCCCGCGACGCTCAACAACGTCGCGTTCGCCGGTCTGCACATCGTCGTCCTGCTCGCGGGCGTCATGCCCGCGCTGCGGCGGCGACCGCTGCCGGTGCTCGCGGCGCCACGCGCGATCCCCGCACCGACGTGAAGCGGCTCGCGCTCATCCTGATCGCGCTCGCCCTCCTTTCCGGGTGTGGCGAGCAGACGTCCTCGCGTGGCTTTCTCGACCGCTACGTCGACGGTGACGGGCGCGTCGTGCGACACGACCAGGGCGGTGACACGGTCTCCGAGGGCCAGGCGTACGCGATGCTGCTGTCCGTCGCCGCCGACGACCGCTCGCGGTTCGACCGCGTGTGGGGCTGGACGCGCGCGCACCTGCAGCGTTCGGACCGCCTGTTGGCGTGGCGGTGGGCCGATGGTCACGTCGTGCAGGATGAGCCGGCGGCCGACGCCGACCTCGACGCGGCGCGCGCATTGGCGCTCGCCGCCGATCGCTTCGGCGATCCTGCCTACCGCCACGCGAGCCGCTCGCTGACCCGTGCGATCGTGCGCGACGAGACGACGTTCGCGGCCGACCGGCCCGTGTTGGTGGCGGGGCGCTGGGCGCGCAGCGGGGCGGTCGTGAATCCGTCGTACTGGTCGCCGCGCGCGTACCAGGAACTCGGGTTCCCCAAGGTGGCCGAGTCGTCGCGCGCGCTCACCGACCGGCTGACGTCGTCGGGCCTCCCGCCCGACTGGGCGCGCGTGCAGCCGTACGGCGTCGTGCCGTCGGGGCCGCCGTCCGGCGGTGACGCCGCCTACTCGTACGACGCGGTGCGCCTGCCGATCCGGCTCGCCGAGTCCTGCGACCCGACCGACCGCGAGATCGCCGCGCGCATGTGGCCGCGCCTGCAGCACGACCCGGGCGCGCCGCGGCGCGCGTTGGACGGCACGCCGTTGAGCGCGGACGAGCACCCGGCCGCGCTGGCGGGCGCCGCCGCGGCCGCCCAGGCGGCCGGCGATCACCGCAGCGCGGGCGACCTGCTCGACCGTGCCGCGAAGCTCGACGCCGCGCATCCGAGCTACTACGGCTCCGCGTGGGTCGACCTGACGCGCGCGATGCTCGTCGATCACTCGCTGGGCGCCTGTTAGATCGGCGCCCGGCGTCCCAGCTGGCGGAGGCGTGCGACCGCGGTGGCGAGGACGAGCAGCGCGGCGAGCGCCAGCACCACCGCCGAGCCCCCGGCGACGATGAGGAGCGGAATGGCGCCGGCGATCGCGATGCGCGGATCGGCGGCGAGCGTCGCGAGCGCGTAGATGACCACGAGCAGCACCACGATCGAGACGAGCGCAAGGAGCAGCGGCGACTGGTCGTACTGCGGCGGCCCGAACGTCGCGACGAGCGCCGCGGGGACCACGAGCCAGGCGAGGCGGCGTAGGTCGGGGGCGCGGCGGCGCGGCGCGGCGACGAGTACGGCGAAGCACGCGACCGAGGGGAGCGTGAAAGCGACGACGAGCGCAGCCATCCCCGGGTGATGGTCGAGCAGCAACGGGAAGCGCGCAGCCGTCCATATCAGTGCCGCGACCCCGGCGATGCGGTCGTACCCGACGAGGGCGAGCGCGAGGGCGACGCCGAGCAGGATGAGCGACGACGGCACGAGCAGCGGGTCCTCGAAGCCGCGCGCCCTCTGCGAGAGCAGCGTGCTGAGGTCGAGCGTCATCAGCCACACGGCGGCCAGGCAGACGCCATCGGCCAGGACGCGGCGGGTCCCGATCGCGGCCGTGCGCTGACCGCGCGCGTTGAATCCCGCGCGGGTGAGGGCGGCGAGCTCGCGGGCAAAGCGCGTGCGCGACCCCGCGCTCGCGTCGAGCAGCGTGGCGGTCATCTCGTGGCCGACGCGCGCGCGCACGTCCGGCGGGTGGGCGAGCAGCGCGGCGCGGGTCGCGCGCTCGCGGCTCATGTGCTCACCGCCGTGGCGCGTAGCCGGCGCGACACCGTTCGCGCCGCGCGCTCGAGCCGGTGCGTTTCGGCCTCCAGCTCGCGTCGACCTTCTGGCGTGAGCGCGTAATCGCGCCGTTCGCGCCCGTTCTCGACGTACGGCTCGCCGGCGACGACGAGTCCCTCGGCGATCGCGCGATCGAGCAGCGCGTACAGCGTGCCGGTCGAGGGCCGGATCTGGCCGTCGGACAGCTCGGCGGCGCGGCGCACGATCGCGTACCCGTGCAGCGGGCCGTCGAGCAGCGTCGCGAGTGCGATGTAGCTCGGCATCCGGAATTCCATGCCGTTCACGATACATCGATCATCGACATGTCGATACTCGACTTATGGCTAGATCGGCCAGGCCGCGGGCACCGTCTGCAGTGCGAGATCTTCGGCGCCCTGCCAGGCGGCGAGACGCTCGAGCTCACGCTGGATCGACTTCGCGATCGCCTTGCCCTTCGGCGCTCTGTCCTCGCGGTGGATGGCCGGCGCGACGAGTCGTCCCGCCTTGCGGTCCATCCGGAGGTCGGCGCGGCCGATCAGCTTGTCCTGGTGGAGGATCGGCAGCACGAAGTAGCCCCAGCGCCGCTTGGCCTTCGGCGTGTAGATCTCGAGCCGGTGCGAGAAGCCCCACAGCTCCTCGGTCCGCCCGCGGTCACACAGCAGATTGTCGAACGGTGAGAGCAGCGCGGTGCGGCCGCTCCAGTCGCCGTTCATCGACTCGAGCGTCTCGACGTCCTCCGCGCGCACCCACCAGTCGCCCTTGACGCCCTCGATCTCGACGGGCTCGATCACGCCCTCATCTCGCAGGCTCGCGAGCGTCCGCGGCAGCGTCGGGTAGCGCCCGCGGGTGAAGTGCGCGCGGATGTGCGGCGTGCGCGCGACGCCCAGCGCCTTGAGGGAGAGCAGCGCGGCGCGGCGCGTGACTTCGGCGTCGTCGAGCTCCTCATCCGGCGGGTCGGGCGGCAGGCAGCGATCCATCAGATCCCACAACCGCTGGCCGCCTTCCCGGCCGCCGATCCCGACGTAGCCGCGCACCCACATCATGTCGAGCATGCGGGAGACGTTCCGCTGGTCGGTCCAGCCGCTCGACAGCCACGGCGCCACCGCATGGTCGTCGAGCGCCCGCGCCGGGAGCGGGCCCTCGTCGCGCAGGCGGTCGAGGAGGTGCTGCCGGAACGCGGCGTTCACCTCCCACCACTCGTGCGCCCGCTGATTCCACACGCCGTTGCCGCCACCCCAGTTGCGCATCGTCCAGCGGTGCACGGGCAGATCCTCGGTGAGCACGAGCGAGGCCTCGTGCGCCCAGTACTCGAACAGCGCGCGGTCGTCGTAGACGAGCCGCTCGAGCTCGAGCTGGTCGAACGCGCCGAGCCGGCTGAACACCACGAGCAGGTGGTTGCGCGCCACGGCGCTCGTGGGATCGAGCTGCAGGCAGCGCAGTGCGCGCACGAGATCGAGGATCCCGTCGCCCGTCGGCGGGCGGCGTGGCGTGGGGCCGTCGAGGCGCTGCGCCCGGATCGCGAGACGGCGGGCGGCGACAGGCGGAACGCGAAGCATCGGCGCGCAACCATAATCACGGGTATGGCGGCACAGTCCCTGCGCGACGTCGGCGAGGATCCCGACCCCCGCTTCACGTTCGCGAACGAGCGCACGTTCCTCGCTTGGAACCGCACCGCGCTGGCGCTGATCGGCGGCGGGCTCGCGGCCGGCCAGCTCCTCAACTTCGACTCCGAGGCCGTCCGCCTGCTGGTCTCCGTCCCGCCGATCCTGCTCGGCGGCCTCCTCGCGCTGACGTCGTATCGCCGCTGGGAGGCCAACGAGCGCGCGATGCGTCTGAAGGAGCCGCTGCCCACGATCGGCCCCCCGCGCTTCGTCCCGCCCGCGATCGCGCTCCTCGCCCTCGTCATCGCGGTGCTGGTGATCGTCGGTGCCATCCGCGCCTGAGACCCAGTGGGCCGAGCGCACCGCGCTCGCCCGGCAACGCTCCGTGCTCGCGTTCCTCCTGATCGCCGCCCTGCTCGCGACCCACTCGCACGAGTGGCTGGGCGTCTCGGCCGCACTGCTCGTCGCCGCCGCCGGCCTCCGCGCCCGGTCCCCGCGCGCGCTCGCGCTGTCCGCCGGCCTCGCGGCGCTCTGCGCGACCGCGATCGTCGTCGCCTGACAAGTAGGCTCGGCGCATGTCAGACGGATCTGTCGTGGTGGTGGGGTCGATCAACGTCGACCTCGTGGTTGCGGTCGCGAAGCTGCCGGGCCCGGGCGAGACGGTCAATGGCGGCACGTTCGCGCGGTACGGCGGTGGCAAGGGCGCCAACCAGGCGGTCGCGGCGGCGCGGCTCGGGACGTCGGTGAAGATGGTCGGCGCGGTCGGGACCGACGACTTCGGCGATGACGCGCTGAAGAGCCTGGCCGGCGAAGGCATCGACACGACCGCCGTGACCCGGCTCGACGACGTGCCGACCGGCGTCGCAGTGATCGTCGTCGACGGACGTGGGGAGAACCAGATCGCCGTCGCGTCCGGAGCCAACAACGGACTTACCGGTGAGCACGTCGAGACCGCCCTGAACCTCGACGGCAGCGGCGTCGTGGTGCTCGGCCACGAGGTACCGCAGGACGCGGTCCAGGCCGGCGTGGACGCGGCGCGAAACGCAGGCTGGACGCCGATCCTCAACCCCGCCCCCGCGCGCGAGCTGATCGACGACCTCGAGGGCGTGATCCTCACGCCGAACGCCGACGAGGCGTGCCGACTCGCGAACGCCAACGACCCGGTGGCCGCCGCCACACAGCTGTACCGGCAGACCAACGCGCCCGTGCTGGTCACGCTCGGCGCGCGCGGCGGCCTGCTGGTCGACGCCGACGGGATGGAGATGCTGTCCGCGCCGACGGTGAACGTCGTCGACACCACCGGCGCCGGCGACGCCGTCAACGGCGCGCTCGCCGCCGAGCTCGCCACCGGCACCGACCTGCACGACGCTGTGCGCTTCGCGCTCGCGGCGGCGACGCTCTCCACCCGCGTGGCCGGCGCTCGCGAGGGGATGCCGCGCCGCGACGAGGTGTCGTGAAGAGAGTCGTCGCCGCGGCAGCGGCCGCCATTGGCATCTACGCGACCCTGATCGAGCCGCGCCGGCTGGTGACGACCCGCCTTGCGCTCGACCTCCCGAGCTGGCCGCACACGTGGAACGGCTACCGCGTCGGCTTCCTCTCCGACTTCCATGCCGGCGCGCCGTTCGCGGGCCGGAAAGCAATTGCCCGCGCGGTCGAGCGCCTCAACGAGGCCGAGCCCGACGTGGCCCTGCTCGGCGGCGACTACGTCGACGCCCACCCGATCTGGGGCGGCCGCCTCGCGCCCGAGCTGATCGCCCGGGAACTCGCGCAGCTCCAAGCGCCGACGTTCGCCGTCCTCGGCAACCACGACTGGAAGCAGTCCGGCGACCGCATGTGGAGCGCGCTGCAGGACGCCGGCGTCGACGTGCTCGAGAACCACGCCGTCGAGACGAACGGCGTCTACATCGCCGGCCTCGCCGACATGCGGACCCGGCGACCGGACCTGCCGGGCGCGCTGGCCGAGGTCCCGGCCGGCGCGCCCGTGATCCTGTTCGCGCACGACCCCGACGTGTTCCCGCTGGTGCCCGACCGCGTCGCACTGACGCTGGCCGGGCACACCCACGGCGGGCAGGTGGCGATCCCGCTCATCCGTCGCCCGTTCATCCCGTCACGCTACGGGGAGCGCTACGTGCGCGGGCACATCGTCGAGGAGGATCGCCACCTCTACGTGACGTCCGGGCTGGGGACGAGCGGCCTGCCGCTGCGGCTGCTCGCGCCGCCCGAGATCGTCGTGCTCGAGCTTTCCTCCGCCACGACGTAGTCGCGCGACCGGATCAGCGTCAGGGCCCCGACCGCGGACACGAACGCGATCACCGAGCCGACGAGCAGGATCGTGTTGAGCCCGTCGATGAACGCCTGCGGGTCGCGGCCGTCGCCGATCGCGTGCGAGAAGATCGCACCGAGGGCAGCGATGCCGGTGGCGATCCCGACCTGCCGGAACGTCGCGTTGACGCCCGACGCCATGCCTGCCCGCGCCGGCTCGACGACCGCCACGGCGGTCGAGGCGAGCGGCACGTTGACCAGTCCGGCCCCGACGCCGGCGACGATCATGCCGGGCAGCAGCGCGGTCCAGTCGGACGCTGGCGTGAGGCCGTGCATCAAGACCAGCCCGATCCCGATCAGCACGAAGCCGGGCCCGATCAGCAGCCGCGTCGGCACCCGCGCGGACAGCCGTCCCGCGACGCCGGCGGTGAGGAAGATCGCGCCGGTCAGCGGCAGAAACCGCACGCCCGCCTCGATCGCCGAGTAGCCGAGCACGTTCTGGATGTACAGGACGAGGTAGGTCAGCAGCGCGAACAGCGAAGCCGAGATCCCGAACGCGGAGACGAGGCCGCCGACGAACGTCGGGACCCGCACCAGCGAGAGGTCGAACATCGGCTCGCGCTGGACGTACTCAGCCGCGACGAATGCGCCGAGCAGCACCGCGGCAGCGACCAGAGACCCGACGACGGTGGTCGAGCCCCAGCCGTCCTCGTTGCTGCGGATCAGCCCGTATACGAGCGCCGCCAAGCCGAGGCTGAACGTGACGAAGCCGACGTAGTCGACGCGCCGCGCCCGCGGGTCGTGCGATTCCTGCACGCGCAGGAGCGTCGCGGCCAGGGCGAACACGCCCACCGGGATGTTCACGAAGAAAATCCAGCGCCATGACAGCCCGGTGGTGATCGCGCCGCCGAGCACGGGCCCGACCGCGACGGCCACGCCGGTGACGGCGCCGAAGACGCCGAACGCCGTGCCGCGCTCGCGACCCTGGAAGGCGGTCGAGAGCAGCGCCAGCGACGTGGCGAACATGATCGCCCCGCCGACGCCTTGGAACGCGCGCGCCAACGCGAGGAACGTGGGATCACCGGCGACGCCGCACAGCAGCGAGCCGGCGGTGAAGACGACGATGCCGACGGCGAACATCGCGCGCCGGCCGAACCGGTCGGCGATCGAGCCCGCGGTCAGCAGCAACGCCGCCAACGAGAGCGCATAGGCGTCGACGACCCATTGCAGCTGGGACAGGTTGGCGCCGAGCGACTTCTGAATGTCTGGGAGCGCGACGTTCACGATCGTGACGTCGAGCAGGAGCATGAAGACACCGGTGCAGACAGCGACCAGCGTCCACCACTTGCGGTCCATTGGGAGCCTCCTGGGGAGGAAGGAGCTTTGTATCCACACGCTACTCTTCAACGCATTGATCGTCAACTAGTTGATGATTTAAGTGTTCACGATCAAACCACGGAATACGCTCTGGGCCCGATGCTGCCGCTGAGCGCGCACACCGGCTACCTGTTGCGCGTGGCGCACGACCGCGCTCACATGGCCGCCGCCGCCGAGATGCCCGACGGACGGCATCCCCGGCTGTTCGGGCTCATGACCGCCCTGTTGGAGAGCGGCCCGCTCTCGCAGCAGCAACTCGCGGAGAAGATGCGCGTCAACCGCTCGCTCGTGGTCGGGATCGTCGACGACCTCGAACGGCGCGGGTGGGTCGAGCGCCGTCGCGATCCCGCCGACCGGCGCTCCTACGAGCTCTACGTCACCGCGGAAGGGCGCCGGGCGCGCGACGAGATGGCGCCGCTGGTGGAACGTGCGGGCGAGCGCATGACCGAGCGGCTCGACGCGGACGAGCGGGTACGGCTCAACGCGCTGCTGCGCGCGTTCATCAGAACCGACCCCGACCGCCTGATCCCCGACGCGCTCAGCGAGGTTCCCGGCTTTTTGATCACCCAGGCGTACTGGTTGGCGCGCGACCGCGCCAACGAGGCGTTCCGCGACCTCCCGATCGAGATCCGGCACTACGGCCTGCTCGCCACGCTCGACGAGCTCGGGCCGGTCTCGCAGCAGACGCTGACCAACGCGATGCGCGTCAGCGCCACGACGATCACGCAGGTCGTCGACGAGCTCGAGCGCGTCAAGCTCGTCGAGCGCCGGCGCAACCCGGCCGACCGCCGGACCTACACGGTGACGATGACACGCGAGGGCGAGCGCGTGCTCGCGGAGGGACGCGTGCGAGCGGAGCGGTTCGACATCGAGGGCGACCCCGAGCTGCGCCTGCTCCTGCGCAAGCTGATCGGGCTCTAGATGATGTCTTCGAGCGTGAAGATCCGGCGCAGGATCGCGAGCGAGCTCGCGTACGTCGAGTCCATGCCGTAGTAGGACAGCCCGCGGGCGCCGAGCGTGCGCGCCTGGGTGTACGGCGTGTCGGAGGCGTAGTGGATGATGCCGAAGTCGATCGGGAGCTTGGAGAAGTTGACGGCCTCGCCGACCGGGTAGCGATCGGCGTCGGCGATCTCGTACACCGCGTTGCAGAACGGCCCGGCCTCCATCTCCACCACCGTGTACGCCTCGCGGTAATAGAAGTCCAGGTACTGGCGGTTCTGCAGGAAGGTGCTCTTGACGGTCACCGCGCGCTGGTTGTCGAGCCCCGAGCCGAAGCGCAGGAACGGCGCGATGTCGTCGAACGAGAACGCGTTGTCGAGCCAGTAGGTCGAGCCCGAGTGCTCGTCGTGGATGACGCCCGAGATCAGCACGTCGCCGACGTCGGCGTTCAGCGTCGCCGCCTTGCCGAGCACGTACACCCCGCGCACCACGTCGGTCGACGACGTGACCTCGCGCAGGATGTTGTAGGCGGCGAGCCCGAGCGGATACTCGATGTTGACCACCACCGCGTCCGACTTCGCGAGCTTCTCGGCGTCGACCGCGCCCAGCCGAGGGTCGAGGCCTGCCGGGTCGAGCCGGTCGAGCGCGATGATCTGCGAGGACACGCGCAGCGCCGCGCGCGACGAGAGATGCGTGACGCCGACCGCGTGCTCGGCCGTCCGCCGGCGCTCCCAGTCCTCGCCGTCCTCCGGCAGCGACTCCCACAGCAGCCGCGCGGCGAAGTAGAGGAAGTTCTCCCACGAGCCCTCGGCCCGCCCCTCGCGGAAGCGCTCGAGCTCCTCGCGCAGGTACTGCGGGCCGTGCTCCTCGACGAACCGCACCACGTCGGCCTCGCCCGCCCGCGACGTCGCGGTGACGAGGTTGACCATCGAGTGCGGGTTGGAGGACACGAAGTAGATCGGCCGGTCGCCGAGCCCCTGCTCCTCCATCGCGCTGCGCACCGGCCGCCACCAGCGCCGCGTCATGCGCGCGTAGCCCGCCTGCGATCCGCCGAGCATGCGGATGCGCAGGTTCAGCCGCCGGTTACGGACCTCGTCGAGGAACGAGTTCAGATCCCCCCACGCCTCGCGGATGCGGGTCCAGTCCTCGGCCGCGCCGCCGAACGCCGCGGCGCACGCGGCGGGATCGGGCTCGTCGCCCGGCGGCCGCTCGGCCGCCCGCACGGCCGCGCAGATCTTGTTCCACTCCACCTGGTAGGCGACAAGCGTCGGGATCAGGTCGTCGAGATCCGAGGTCGACGCGAGCAGCACGGCCATCGTGCCCTCGTGACTGTCGAACCAGCGGCGGCGGCGCGCGGGCGCCTCGACCGGGTCCCACTCCTCGATCTTGCCGACGCCTGCGCGCTCGAAGACCTGCGCCTCCTGGCCCATCACGATCAGCGCCGCCTGCCAGATGCCGGCCGGCAGCCGCCGCATCGCGTACAGGAAGGCGCCGAGGTCGACGTCGGACGTGGCGGCGAGCGGGTGCAAGCTCGAGTTCATCGACCGGTGCGACGGTTCGAGCACGCGCAGGAGCGTCTCGCCGGAGGAGCGCAGCAGGGTCGTGTACGTGCGGTGGTAGAGCTCGACCTCGTCGGAGGCGAGGCCGGCGGCCTGTCGCAGCGACCCGCCGGAAAGTTGGGGGACGCGCAGGCGGGGGACGGCCATGTGCGCGCGCAGGCTATCAGGGGGGTTGACCTGGATCAGACCCAGATCATCGCCGCCGCGACCTGACTGAACGACCAGTTCTCCGCATCCGCAAGGTCGGCTCGCGGACATTGTCGTCAAGCAGCCTGAGCAGAATGACGATCCTCACTTCATGGCCTTGCGCAGGACAGCACTCCTCGTGCTCGTCCTCGGCGTGGCCGGATGCGGAGCGGAGCCCGAGCCGCCGCCGAAGCCCGCTCCGCCGCCCGAGGTCCGCGCGATCGAGAACCAGGGTGAGCTGAAGGCCGCCACCTGGCGTGCGGCCGCCGCGGCCGAAGCACGGCGCCTCGCACTCCTGCGCGCCGCGATCCGCCGCGCGCACCACGCACGCACGGTCACGGGCGCCCTGCGCTACGCCCTCCTCACCGGGAACGTCTCGCCCGCCGCCCACGCGCGCCTCACGCGCGACTACAACGACGCGCGCCGTGCGCTCGACCACCTGACCGGCACGCGCGCCGCCGAGCTTCGCACCGTCCTGACGACGGTCAACGACCTCGCGTCGCAGCACCTGCTCTCCCCCGGCCGGCTGCGGCCGACGTTCCTGATCCTGCGCCGCAACACGGAGTTCTGGACGCACGCGCCGTTCCCGGCCGCGTCACAGCGGACGACGTTCGGCCGCGACCCGGCGGTGTTCCAGTACTACCCCGGCCGCGGACTGCAGCTCCAGCCGCTGGCGAGCTGGGGCAAGGTCAACTGGCTGGCCCGCCAGTGCCTGACCCACCGCACGCGGGCGCGGCGCCGGGCCGCCTGCCCGGTCCACGAGCTGCGCCGCACCGTCGACCGGCTGCTCGAGCTCGCCGCCCCGCGCGGCGACTTCATCGCCTGGGAGCACTACTTCAGCTGGGGCGGCGGCACGCCGCCGTGGATCAGCGGCATGACGCAGGCGACCGCGGTGTCCGCCCTCGCGCGCGCGTCGCAGACGTTGGACGAGCCGCGCTGGCGCGCCGCGGCGCACCGCGCACTCGGGGCGTTCACGACGCCGCCGCCGGTCGGCGTCGATGGCGGCGACCACTTCCTCATGTACTCGTTCTCGCCCAGCCTGCGGGTCTTCAACGGCGAGCTGCAGGCGGTCAGCGGCATCGGGCAGTACGCCGCGCTGTTCCCGCGCGACCGCCTCGCCGGCCGGCTGTTCCGGATCGGCGAGCGGACGGCGCGCGGGCTGATCCCCGCCTCGGACACTGGCGCCTGGTCGCTGTACTCGTACGGCGGGCGCGAGTCCACGCTCGGTTACCACCAGCTGATCGAGGGCTTCTTCGAGAACATGTGCAAGCAGACGCTGCGGCGCGTCTACTGCGCCGCGCACGACCGCTTCGCCCGTTACGAGCGCGAGCCGACGCGGATCGGGATCGCCCCGCTGCGCAAGCTGCGTGCCCGCCACACGGCGACCGTCCGCTTCTCGATCTCCAAGGTCTCGTCGGTCACCGTGCAGGTGTTCGACAAGCACGGGCTGGAGCTCGTCCGCGGCCTCGAGCTCCCCCACGGCGCCCATGCGATCGCCTGGACGCCGCCGTCCCGCGGGCGCTACCGGGTGCGGATCGCGGCACAGGGTCCGAGCGGTCCGCTCGGCGTCGCGACGCGCAAGATCCACGTCGTGCTTCCCAAGCCGAAGCCGAAGAAGCACTGCGGCAAGCACATGCGACATGGCGAGAAGTGCAAGTTGACGCCGCGTCCGAAAGGCGACAAGCTGGACACGTGACCGCTGGTCCGTTCAGCGTCCAGGAACGGAACGAGGCGGGCGTTCACGTGATCGCGGTGGCCGGCGAGCTCGACATCGCCACCGCTCCCGAGTTGTGCGCGCGACTGGACGCGACGCGCGGCGTGCGCCGCCCGCGCATGCTCGTCGACCTCACCGACGTCGACTTCTGCGACTCGACCGGGCTGCGGGCGCTGCTCGGCGCCGCCTCGGAGGTCCGTGCCCACGGAGGCCGCTTCGCGATCGTCTGCCCGCCGGCCGGCGATGTGGCGCGGCTGCTCGACGTCGTCGGCGCGTCGGAGTGGATGGTGATCCACGCCGACCCCGCGAGCGGGCTGGCCGCGCTCACGCTGAACTAGCGCGCGGCCGTACCCAGAGATGGCGGGCGCGGGCCAGTAGCCGCCCGTCGGCGCCCAGCAGCGCGGACGCGGTGAAGGTCTTGCGCCCCTCGGCGCTGAGCGGCCAGCCGGTGGCGACGATCGGCGTGCCGAGCGGGATCGGCTCGAGCACCTCGGCGTGCATCCAGGCGAGCAGGCTCGGGACGTCCGCGTCCCACAGCGCGGGCACGTAGCTCGGGCAGTCGAGCGCGCCCCAGGCGATCTCCGGCGTGACGCCGTCGGCGTCGTGCGGCACGGTCTCGTCGGCAATCAGCAGCGCGGCGGTTACGCCGTCGTGGCCGCGGAGGTCGCCGAAGTGCAGGCCGAGACCGTCGTGACGCCCGGCGCCGCACACGTAGCAGTCGCTGAACGGATGGCGGCCGGTCAGCCACGGATGCCGACGCAGCGCCTCGCGCGCCTGCGCGACGCTCGGCCGCACGGGCGGTTCGAGATCGAGCGGCCCGGCGGGCGCGCCTTCGGCGACGACCAGGTCGCGATGCCGCAGGACGACCTCGCGGTCAGGCCCGCGCGTCAGCGCGAGCGCGGTGTCGAGCGGCGGCGGCGAACGCAGCGAGACGGCGGCGGGGCCGCCGACGTAGCGGGCGATCAGCCCGCAGGTGTAGCCCCCGTTCGCGCTGGCCGGTGGCCCGTTGAAGCGACGGGGGATGAGGACGCGGCCCGCCCCACCGTCGCCGGCGAGCGGGCCGCTACCCATCAGACGATCTAGATCGCCGTCACGTTGACGGCGGCCGGGCCCTTGGGGCCCTGCTCGGCGTCATAGGACACGCGGGCACCCTCGGCGAGGGTGCGGAAGCCGTCTCCCGCGATACCGGAGAAATGGACGAAGAGGTCCTTGCCGGGCTCGTCGGGCGTGATGAACCCAAAGCCCTTGTCGTCGCTGAACCACTTCACGGTGCCAGTCGCCATGTTTTTCCTCCACGGCGTCGGTGCTGCGAACGCCGAGGATGCAAAGGCAGCCAACTGCGGTCGTGCACTACTTTTCCGGGCCTACTTGACCCGGTCGAACGGGCGACAAGGTAGCAGTCAGCCGAACCAAGTACCCTTCCCGCGCCATGGTGGCTCCCACGCTCGACGACGTCCAGCCGGTCGCGAACGAGAAACTCGACCGCTTCCTGACCGGCACGATCACCGCGATCCCGTTCATCGCGCTGTTCATCGTGGCGTGGCAGGTATGGAACGAGGCGCTCCACTGGAGCGACATCGCAGTGTTCCTCATTTGCTACACGCTGACCGGCTTCGGCGTGACCGTCGGCTTCCACCGGCACCTCACGCATCGCGCGTTCAAGGCCAAGACGTGGGTCCGCGGGACACTCGCGATCCTCGGGTCGGCCGCGATCGAAGGTCCCGTGATCTCGTGGGTCGCCGACCACCGCAAGCACCACGCCTTCGCGGACGTCGAGGGCGACCCGCACAGCCCGCACGTCGACCACGGCCACGGCCTCAAGGGCGCGTTGCGCGGCCTGTTCCACGCGCACGTGGGCTGGCTGTTCATCCACACGCAGCGCGGCAGCAAGGAGCGCTACGCGCCGGACCTGATGAGGGATCCGCTGATCCGCTGGGTCGACCGCACGTTCGTGCTGTGGGTCTTCGTCGGCCTGCTCGTGCCGTTCCTCCTCGGATGGCTGATCGGCGGCACGCTCGAGGCGGCGCTGACCGGCCTGCTGTGGGGCGGCGCCGTGCGCATGCTGGTCGTCCATCACGTCACGTACAGCATCAACTCGCTGTGCCACTTCTTCGGGCGCCAAGCGTTCGACACAGGGGACGAGTCGCGCAACCTCGCATGGCTGTCGGTCTTCACGTTCGGCGAGGCGTGGCACAACAATCACCACGCGTTCCCGACCTCATACGAGCACGGGATGAAGCGCCGTCAGTTCGACCCGTCCCGCTGGTTGATCCTCGGACTTGAGAAGATGGGTCTCGTGTGGGACGTCGTTCGCATCAGCCCTGAGCGCCAAGCGCGCAAAGCCGTTCAGACGTAGCCGTGGCCGCCCTGCGCACCACCGAGCCGCTGCGGCGGGAACTCGCTGCGACCCTCCCTGAGCGGCCGTTCACGGTCACGTTCTGGGACGGGACCGAGCTGCCGGCGACCAACGGCGGCGGCCCGGCGCTGCACGTGCGCTCGCCCGCCGCGCTCGCCCACGCGCTGCGCGCCCCCGGCCAGCTGGGCATCGGCCGCGCCTATGTGAGCGGGGCGATCGAGGTCGACGACATCGACGAGGCGATGGCGGCGATCCTCAACTTCAACCCGCCGCCGATCGACCGCGCCGCCCAGCTGCGGCTCGCGGTCGCCGCCGCGCGCGCGATGGGGCCGGTCAAGCCGCCGCCGGTGCCGGAGAGCGAGCTGCGCCCGCGCGGGCGCCGGCACAGCGTGGAGCGCGACAAGCGCTCGGTCACGCACCACTACGACGTCTCGAACGACTTCTTCGCGCTGTGGCTCGACCAGACGATGACCTACAGCTGCGCGTTCTTCTCGCGTGACGGCTCGAGCCTCGAGTCGGCGCAGCAGGCCAAGCTCGACCTGATCTGCACCAAGCTGGCGCTGGAGACGGGCGAGCGGATGCTCGACGTGGGCTGTGGCTGGGGGTCGCTCGCGATCTACGCGGCGCGCGAGTACGGCGTGTCCGTCACCGGGATCACGCTGTCCGAGCCGCAGGCCAAGCTCGGGCGCCAGCGGGCAGAGGAGGCGGGCGTCGGCGATCGCGTCGACATCCGCGTCATGGACTACCGGGAACTGGCCGGCGAGCCGTTCGACAAGATCGCCAGCATCGGCATGGTCGAGCACGTCGGCTCGGTCCAGATCGACGAGTACGCGCAGACGCTCCACCGCCTGCTGCGTCCGGGCGGGCAACTGCTCAACCACGGCATCGCGCGGCTGCGCGTCGGCGAGCCCGAGGCCGGCCCGTTCTCCGAGCGCTACGTGTTCCCCGACGCGGCACCGCTGCACCTTTCGCGGATCCAGACCGCGATCGAGCGCGCAGGCCTGGAGACCGAGCACGTCGAAGGCTTCCGGATGGACTACGCCGAGACGCTCACGCACTGGGCACAGCGACTCGACGCCAACGCCGCGCAGGCCGAGCGGCTCGTCGGACCCGAGCGGCTGCGGATCTGGCGCCTCTACCTGCGGGCCGCCCGCAACAACTTCACGAGCGGCTTCACGTCCGTGTACCAGGTCCGCTCGTCGAAGCCCCGCTAGACTGAGTCGCGGTGGTCGGCACTTTGCCGGCCGCGAGGCAGTTCGCTTGCTTGGGTCCCGCCAACGGCGGTTCGGGTCAGCTTGTCGCCTCCCGAATCGTTCGCGGCCCCTTGCCGCAGGAGTTTTCATGTCACAGCAGTCCTTCGCCGATCTCGGCGTATCCCGTGCGGTTGCCGGCGCGCTGAAACAGCGCGGCATCCACACGCCCTTCCCCATTCAGGAGCTCGTCATCGGTGACGTGCTCGCCGGTCGCGACGTGCTCGCCAAGTCTCCCACGGGCTCGGGCAAGACGCTCGCCTTCGGCGTGCCGATGATCGACCAGATCGCCATCAACGCCGACCGTCCGGCCGCGCTCGTGCTCGCCCCGACGCGCGAGCTCGCGAGCCAGATCGTCGATGAGCTCCGGCCGCTGGCGCAAGCCCGCAACCTGAACGTCAGCGCCGTCTACGGAGGCGTCGGCTTCGAAAAGCAGACCCGCGACGCGCGCCGCGCCCACATCCTCGTCGCCACCCCCGGGCGGCTCGAGGATCTGCTGCACCGCCGCGCCTTCACGCTCAAGCACGTTCGCACGCTCGTCCTCGACGAGGCCGACCGCATGCTCGACATGGGCTTCCGGCCCGCCGTCGAGCGGATCGTCGCCCAGTGCCCGAGCTCGCGCCAGACGCTGTTCTTCTCGGCCACGCTCGACGGCGAGGCCGGTCAGCTCGCCCGCGCCTACACGCGCGACGCCGTCCGCCGCGAGCACACCCCGCCGAAGACCAACCGCACGGACATCGAGCACCGCTTCCTCGCGGTCGAGCGCGACGACCGCCTCAACGCGCTCGTCGACGAACTGCGGGACGGCGGTCGCGACCGCACGCTCGTCTTCGTCCGAACCAAGCGCGGCGCCGACCGGCTCGTGCGCCGGCTGTCGAGCCACGGCGTCCACGCCGTCGCGATGCACGGCAACAAGACCCAGAGCCAGCGCGAGAAGGCGCTCGCCTCGTTCGAGGCGGGCCGCGTCGACACGCTGGTCGCGACCGACGTCGCCGCCCGCGGCATCGACGTCGACGGCATCTCGCACGTCATTAACTTCGACCCGCCCGCCGACCGCGAGGGCTACGTGCACCGGATCGGCCGCACCGGCCGCGCCGGGAAGACCGGCGTCGGCATCACCTTCTTCGGCTCAGAGCACGTCCGGGACCTGGAGACGCTCGCGGGCCAGCTCCGGCTTAAGGCTGAATTCCGGGCGGCGCTCTCCGCCTAGGCGCCAGAGGTCGGCCGTCGCCGGCCGGTAGTGCCGCACGATCACGGCGACGTGGCCGTGCGGCGCGTCGGGCGTCCGGAGCGCGAGCTCCGGACGCTCGGGTTCGAGATCCAGCTGCAATCCGAGCCAATCGCACATGGGTCAGTCCACCCCGTCGGGGGCCTGCGAGCGGATCCACTCGCGCAGCACGCTGTCGCCGACGCGGGCGTAGACGCCCGGCTTGTTCGGGCGGGCACAGCCCTCGCCGAAGCTCGTCGCCCCGACCACCTTGAGCGTGCCGGCGGCGTCGCGGCCGAACATCGGGCCGCCGGAGTCGCCCTGGCAGGTGTCCACGCCGCCCTGCGGGAAGCCGGCGCACAGCATCGTCGTGGCGTCGAAGTCGTCGTAGGCGGCGCCGCACGCGGCGTCGGTGGTGACCGGGACCTGCGCCGCCTGCAGCGTGTCGGGCGTGTCGCCGCCCTCAGACGTCGTACCGAAGCCGACGATCGTCTCCAGCGTGCTCGGCGCCCACAGCGAAGCGCCGCCGGCGCCGACGACCTTCGCGGGCGTCTTGGTGGACGACGTCGCGAGCTTGAGCAGCGTGATGTCGTAGCCGGAGTTGACGAGGTAGTTCGGCTCGACGACGACGCGCTGGACCGGGACCTTCTCGCCCTGGCCGGGCTTGACCGAGCCGATGCGGACGTCGATCAGCGGCGCCGGCCAGCCGGCCGGGGTGCCGACCGCGGCACCGGTCATCGAGCCGCAGTGGCCCGCCGTGAGAACCCACGTGGGCGCGATCAGCGTGCCGGTACACAGGAACGACGGGCCGAACGTGATCTCGGCTACGGCCGGATAGGCGCCGGGCGCCGCGTCCTTGCCGCCGACGACGGCCATCGATGGTGCGGCGGTCAGGGCCAGGGCGGCGCACACAGCAGCCAGCCCCATGCTGAGTCGGCGGAGAAGCGTCATATCCTCCAGAACGCGAGCTATCGCGGAAACTTGCGGAAGGACGGCGATGCGACTCGAGGGCCTCCACCACATCACGGCGATCACCGGCGACGCGCCGCGCAACCTCGACTTCTACACACGCGTCATGGGCTTGCGGATGACCGCCAAGACGGTCAACCAGGACGATCCGTCCGTCTACCACCTGTTCTACGCCGACGAGCTCGGCCGGCCCGGGTCGGAGCTGACATTCTTCGAGTACCCGGGCGCGGTCCCCGGCCGGCCCGGAGCCGGCATGGTGCACACGATCGTCTCGCGCCTGGGGAGCTCGGACGCGCTCGACTTCTGGGAGCAGCGCCTGCACGACGAGGGCGTGTCCACGTCCCGTGACGACGACCGGCTGCGCTTCGAAGATTTCGAGGGCCTCGGGCACGAGCTCGCCGTCCGCCCGGACGTGGACGACCCGCTGTCCGCCGAGCACCCCGAGATCCCCGCCGAGCACGCGCTCCAGGGGTTCGACGGCGTGCGCGCGTACGCGCTCCCGCCGGGCCGAAGCGGTGCCCTGCTGGAGAAGGTCCTGTCCGCGGTCCCCGCCGGCGAGACCACGTGGGAACTGCGCGGCGCCCGCCGCGGCGCGACGATCACCTACGACGAGCCGCCCGAGGAGCGCGGCCGCCAGAGCGCCGGCACCGTCCACCACGTCGCCTGGGGCACGACCGTCGCCGAGCACCCGGAGTGGCACGCGCTGCTGCAGTCCACCGGCGTCCCCAACAGTGGCATCATCGACCGCCACTACTTCCACTCGATCTACTTCCGCGAGCCGAGCGGCGTGCTGTTCGAGATCGCCGACGACGACCCGGGCTTCACGGTCGACGTCCCGCTGGAGCAGCTGGGATCGGTCGTGATCCTGCCGCCCCAGCTCGAGTCGCGGCGGCGCGAGATCGAGGCCCGGCTGACGCCGCTGCCCGACCCCCGCGCGGGGTGGGCCGCTAGACGCTGAGCCAGACCGCGGTGTCGGGCGGGATCTCGCCAGACGCCGCCAGCGGCCCGCTGGCCAGCAGCAGCTCGCCGGCCGGCGCCACCGGCGCCGCGGCGAGGTTCGCGACGACGGCAAGCCCCGGGTCCCGCGCGAACGCGAGCGCGCCCTCCGGGGCATCGAGCCAGCGCACGGGCGCGCAGCCGCCGAGCGCGGGGTGCTCACGCCGGAGCCGGAGCGCCGCGCGATAGAGGTTGAGCACGCTGTCGGGATCTGCGGCCAATGTCTCCCGCGTGTGCGCGGCGAACGCCGGCGGCTGCGGGAGCCAGGCACCGCCGACGCCGAAGCCGTACGGCGGCCGGTCGCCCGACCACGGCAGCGGCACGCGGCTGCCGTCGCGCCCACGGCGCGTGCGCCCGGAGCGCTCCCAGGTGGGGTCGTCGAGCTGCTCGACCGGGATGTCCTCAACCTCGGGCAGCCCCAGCTCCTCTCCCTGGTAGAGGTACACCGTGCCGGGGAGCGCGAGTGCGATCAGTGCGGCGGCCCGTGCGCGACGCAGGCCGGCCTCCGCGTCGGCCGGCAGGCCGAGGATGTCGTCGAGCCACGGCCGGCGTCCCCTCCCGGGCTCGCGCGCCAGTCGCGAGGCCAGCCGCGCCGTGTCGTGGTTGGCGAGCACCCACGAGGGCGCCGCGCCCACCGCAGCGTGGCTCGTCAATGTCGCGTCGATCGCCGCGCGCAGGTCCGCGGCGATCCACGCTGCCTCGAGCAGATGCGCAGTGAACGCGCCGTGGAGCTCGTCGGCGCGCAGGTAGCGGGCCAGGCGCGCCGGATCCTCGATCCATACCTCGCCCACGAGCGCGCGCGGCGGGTCGTACTCGTCAGCGATCGCCCGCCAGCAGCGATAGAGGTCGTGCAGCTCGTCGCGGTCGAAGTATGGGTGGCGCCCGTCCCGCACATCGTTCTCGGGCACCAGGTCGGGCAGGCCGTCGGCCTTGAAGAGCGCGCTGGCGGCGTCGATGCGGAAGCCGTCGGCGCCGCGGTCCAGCCAGAACCGCAGCGTCCGCTCGTAATCGGCCCGTACCGCCGGGTCGTGCCAGTTGAGGTCGGGCTGGCGGCCGTCGAACAGGTGCAGGTACCACTCGCCGTCGTCAACCCGCGTCCACGCGCCGCCCCCGAAGTCGCTCGCCCAGTTGTTGGGGGGCTCGGCGCCCTCCGGACCGCTCCCGGCGCGGAACACGTATCGCGCGCGCTCAGGCGAGCCGGGCCCTGCGACGAGCGCGGCCTGGAACCAGGGATGCGCGTGCGAGGTGTGGTTGGGGACGATGTCCAGCAGGACCCGCAGCCCATGGGCGTGGGCATCCTCGAGCACGGCAGTGGCCTCCGCGAGGGTGCCGAAGGCCGGGTGGATCGATCGGTGGTCGCTCACGTCGTAGCCGCCGTCGGCCAGCGGCGACGCGTACCACGGGCTGATCCAGATCGCGTCGACCCCCAGCCAGGCGATCTCGTGCAGGCGCGCCCTGAGCCCAGCGATGTCGCCGACCCCGTCCCCGTCGCCATCCGCGAAGCTGCGGACGTACACCTGGTAGACGACGGCGTCGCGCCACCACTCGCGATGCCGGCTCACCGGCTCGATCTTAGTCCTAGAGGTACGGCTGGCCGCACCCCTAGGACCCCTAGCCCAGAAGTTCGGGGTCATCGTTTGGGGGTTGCCTCGATGCCCGGGGGCCGGCGCAGCGAAATGCTGCGGTCCATGATCACGTGTCGCACGGAAGCCGCAAGCCACACAGTGCGCGAGGGGATGCTGCTCAAGCCCGGGGACATCGGCTGGGACGCCGCCCGTCGCGCCTTCAACCTCGCCGTCGACCAGCGCCCCGCCCTCGTGGCGCTGCCGCTCGACGACCGCGATGTCGTCGACGCCGTCCACGCCGCCCGCTCGCGCGGGCTGCGGGTCGTGGCGCAGAGCCACGGCCATCGCGCCGCGCCGGTGCTCGACGACGCGATGCTCCTGCGCACCACCGCTCTTGCCGACGTCGAGATCGACGCCCGGGCGCACCGGGCCCGCGTGCGGGCCGGAGCCCGCTGGGCCGACGTCATCGACCGCGCCTCGCTGATGGGGCTCGCCCCGGCGGCCGGCTTCTCCCGGACCGCCGGCGTGGTGGGCGACCTGCTCGGCGACGGCATGGGCTGGCTGGCCCGTACGCACGGCATCGCCGCCCGCAGCGTGACGGCGGTCGAGTTCGTCACGGCCGACGGCGAGCAGGCTCGCGTCGATGGCGACATGGACGTGCCGGCCGGCAGCGTGATCACGGCCGTCGAGCTCGCTCTGCACCCCGCCGACGACCTTTACGCGGGCGCGCTGTTCTTCTCGTTCGACCGCGCCGACGAGGTGCTGCACGCCTGGCGCGAGTGGACGACGACCGCACCTGCGGAGATCACCTCGATCGCCCGCGTCATGCGGTTCGCCGACCGCCACGACATCCCCGAGATGGTGCGCGGCCGTTCGTACACCGTGGTCGAGGCCGCCCATCTCGGCACGGACGGCGAGCTGCTGGAGCCGCTGCGTGCGCTGCGCCCGGAGCTGGACACCTGCTCGTTCGTCCCGCCCTCGGCGCTCGGCCATCTGCACATGGATTTCGAGCACCCGGAGGCCCGCCTGGCCGACGACGGCCTCGTCGGCGAGCTCCCCGCCACGGCGATCGACGACCTGCTGGCGGTCGCCGGCCCGGGTTCGCAGTCGCCCCTCACCACCGTCGAGCTCCGTCACGCCAGCGGCGCGCTGGAAACGCTCGAGCGCGGGTTCTTCACCCACGCCGCGGGCACGCCCACCGACGCCGCATCAAACGCCGCGATCGAGGCGCAGCTCGCACTGGTGGCCGGCGCGCTCACGCCGTACGGCGCCGTCACGCTGAACGTGTAAACGACGGGCCGGTGCCGGCGAAGGGGTCCCCTCGCCTGCGCCGGCTCCGGCCCGTCAATGCCAACGGTCTACCGCGAGCGGGTGACGGCGCAGGTTCGCAGGAGGAGAGATGCGATTGTGCGCGCCGCCGTTCCCACTCGCTGCGCTCCAGCTTGCCAATCGCCGGCTGAGCCTCCCACCGCCCAGCGGTCCGAATCGCGGCGTTCACGTATCGCCATCCGGTCGAGCCGAGCTTGGCCGCCCGTGCGCTCATGCCGACGCCCTCGCCGTCCAGCAAGTGCTTGCGGGCGCGCAGAAATGCGTCGAGCGGCGCCGGTCGCCGCGTAACATCCGCGCGTTCTGTGACAGGAGGAGACATGCGACGCGTCTGGGTGCTGGCATTGGCGACGACCGTCGTCGGGCTGGCCTGCGCGCCGGTGGCGTCTGCCGATCGCGTGTTCACGGTCAAGGGCGCGAGCGCGCCCGGCCCGGCGAAGTACGACCGCGTCCGCGTGATCGAGCAGGGCCCGCGCCACGCGCGCAACGTGCTCGTGCTGGTGCCCGGCACCTCTGGTGGCGCCGCCTACTTCCACCCGGTCGCCGCCGACATCGTCAAGCGGCTCAAGGGCTGGCGCGTGTGGTCGGTCGACCGGCGCGAGAACCTGCTCGAGGACCACTCGGTGCTCGACAAGGCGCTCGCGGGCCAGGCGACGCCGCAGGACCTCTTCCACTACTACCTCGAGTGGCTCGGTGACCCATCGATCTCGCCGCACTTCACGCCGGTCGCCGATGCCGATGTGCCGTTCGCGCGCCGCTGGGGCATGGACGTCGCGATCCGCGACCTGCACAACGTGGTCAGGGCTGCCCGCCGCGGCGGCAACTGCGTCGTGCTCGGCGGGCACTCGCTCGGCGGCACGATCACGGTCGCGTACGCGACCTGGGACTTCAGCGGCCGCGCCGGCGCGGACGACCTCGACGGGCTCGTGCTGATCGACGGCGGGAGCAGCGGCAGCTCGCCGTTCACGCGAGCCGATGCCGAGCAGCAGCTCGTCGATCTCCAGGCCAGGTCTCCGTTCCTGGATCTGACCGGCCTCGGGCTGCCGTGGTCGGCCGGCGTGTTCAACATCGTCGGGTCGACTGCCGCACGCCTGCAGCCGGACGCCAGCTCCGTGCTGGCGGGCTGGCCGTTCCTGCCCGCCAACCTGCGGCCGCCGGTCACGACCACCAACGCCGGCGGCTACGGCTACGCACTCGACAACGACACCTCACCGGACAGCCTGCGGCTCGTGCGCATGCACATCGGGCGCCTCGCGAGCAGCGGCGACCCGCGCCCGTGGGTCGACGGCGAGCTCAGCACCGTCGCCCGCGCGGCGCGCATGTTCTCCGGCATCAAGGGCGTCGACGGCACGGTCTGGTACCACCCGGTCCGCCTCAGCCTCGACGGCCAGGCGGTCGCGGGCGGCGTGAAGAACCCCGCGCAGAAGGTCCTGGACGTGCGGGCGACGCACGGTCGCGACGTGCACCTGCCGATTTACGCGATCGAGACCTCGCTCGGCGCCGGCCGCGTGCTGCGCGGCGCGAAGGCGCTGGCGCGGCGGTCGCACGTCCGCAAGCGGCTCGTGCTCGTCGACCGCCACACGACGTACGACCACATCGACCCGTTGTCGGCCCTCCCGGGCAAGAACGCGTTCCTGAAGACGGTCATCCCGTTCCTGCGTCGGGTGCGGTAGATCGTCGGCGCGCCGGTTGACGGCGCGCGGCGACGCGCCGGTCCATATCGTCCGTGTCGTGGCCGAGAGGGGGGCCGTACCGCGGATCTCACGGACCCGTCGCAGGGTCCTTTCGGCCATGGGCTCCCTCTTCACGCCGCTGCTCCCGGACGACTACCTGGAGCTGATCAACCCGCTGTGGTCCACCCGCGAGCTGCGCGGCCGCGTGGAAGAGATCCACCGCGAGACCGGTCACGCCGTGACGATCTACATCCGCCCGGGCCACGACTGGGAGGGCCACGAGCCCGGCCAATATCTCCGCGTCGGCGTCGTCGTCGACGGGATCTTCCACTGGCGCGCCTATTCGCTGACGTCGGAGCCCGAACGGCCCGACGGCTGGATCTCGATCACGCCGAAGCTCGTCGACGAGGGCAAGGTGTCGCCGTACCTGGTGCGGCAGGCGCAACCGGGGGCGATCCTGCGCCTCGGCGGGGTGGAGGGCGACTTCGTGCTCCCCGATCCGCTCCCGGCGCGGATGCTGTTCATCTCGGCGGGCAGCGGGATCACGCCGATCATGAGCATGCTGCGCTCGCTGCACCGCCGCGACGCGCTCGACGACGTCGTCCACCTCCACTCAGTGCGCCGCGAGGAGGATGTGATCTTCGGCCGCCAGCTGCGTGCGCTCGGCGACGACCACGACGGCATGAGGCTGCACGTGCACGTGACCGGTGAGCGCAGCCGGATGAAACCCGCCGATCTCGACGAGCTGTGCCCGGACTGGCGCGAGCGGACCACGTTCGCGTCCGGTCCCGGCGACCTGCTCGACGCGCTGATCGACCACTGGGAGACGCACGGCGACCCCGAGCGCCTGCTCATGGAGCGTTTCCAGCCCAAGCTCGGCGGCGGCGAGGAGGGCGAGGGCGGTGCGATCACGTTCGCCGCGTCCGACACGCAGACCGAGTGTGACGGCGCGACGCCGATCCTCGTGGCCGGCGAGGAGGCCGGCCTGGAGCTGCCGTTCGGCTGCCGCGAGGGGATCTGCCACACCTGTATCGGCAAGCTCTGCTCCGGCCGCGTGCGGGACCTGCGCAACGGGAAGGTCTACGGAAGCGATGGCGAGATGGTCCGGACGTGCATCAGCGCGCCGGAGGGCGCGATCGAGATCGATCTATAGGGAGATGACGATGATCGAGAGTCCGCTGGCGCGGCTCAGCGAAGAGCAGATCGACGCGCTCGGGCGCATCTTCGACCGGATGCACGACGAGGTCTACGAGTCGCTGGGCGACCGCGACCGCCGCTACATCGTCGCGATGATCGAGCTGCATCGCCGCCTTGCCGTGCTCGGCCGGGTGCTCCTTTTCGGATCGCGCTCCAAGGTCGCCTGGCTGGGCGGAACGACGGCGACGTCGCTGGCCAAGATCCTCGAGAACATGGAGATCGGCCACAACGTCCTGCACGGCCAGTGGGACTGGATGAACGATCCCCAGATCCACTCCTCGACGTGGGACTGGGACACGGCATCCACCGCCGAGGCGTGGAAGCACTCGCACAACTACATCCACCACACGTACACGAACATCCGCGGCAAGGACAAGGACCTCGGCTACGAGATCATGCGGATCGATCCGCATCAGAAGTGGCACCCGGTCTACCTGCTGCAGCCGATCTACAACGTGCTGCTGATGCTCCTGTTCGAGTGGGGTGTGGCCTTCCACGACCTCGACCTCGAGGCGCTCCGCAAGGGCGAGAAGCCCAAGGCGGAAGTCGTCAGGGAGCTCAAGGGCATCGCCGGCAAGGCGCGCACGCAGATCGTCAAGGACTACATCGCCTGGCCGCTGGTTAGCGCTGTGATCGCCGGCGCGATCCACACCGCCGCCGAGGCGGCGCTCGAGCAGCGCCGCTCGCGCGGCCTGCGCGCGCGGCTCCGGCGCCGACGGCGCGAGCCGCTCCTGGCCGCCGCGGCGCGCAACGGCGCGCGCACGTACCGCTCCACGCTGTGGGCGAACGTCACGGCGAACGTCGTGCGCAACGTGTGGTCGCACGCGATCATCTTCTGCGGCCACTTCCCGGATCAGACGTACACGTTCGCGGCCAACGAGGTCGAGGACGAGAGCCGCGGCGCTTGGTACGTGCGCCAGCTGATCGGCGCCGCCAACATCGAGGGCAGCCCGCTCTTCCACGTGGCCTCCGGCAACCTCGGATACCAGGTCGAACACCATCTGTTCCCGGACATGCCGAGCACCCGCTACGCCGAGATCGCGCCGCGGGTGAAGGCGATCTGCGCCGAGTACGGGCTCCCCTACAACTCGGGACCGTTCTCCAAGCAGTGGGGCACCGTCCAGCGCACGATCCTGCGGCTCGCGTTCCCCGGCGGTTCGCCGCGCCCGAAGCCCGGGCCGTACCGGCCCGACGCCGACGACCTCGAAGCGATGCTCGACTTCGACGACCGCGAGCGCGCGACCGCGCCGCGCGGCCCGGACGGCTCAGGGCCCGAGCAGCGCGACGAGGGCGTGCGCGTCGACATCCCGGATCGGGACGAGCGCTAGCGGAACAGGTTCGGGAGCGCCTCTGCGACCCGGTCGGCGATCTCGTGGTGGCCGCGCCGGTTCGGGTGGGCCGAGAAGTTCTTGCGCGCACCGGTGACGACGATCGGATTGATCCACATGCTCGGCCCCTGGTCGCGGCACATGCCGTGGCCGACGAACGCGCCGGCCATGCTCACGAAGCGGAAGCTCTGGTGGCGACCGACGGCCTGGCGGATCGTGCGGTTGAGCATCGTGCCGGCGAGGTTGAGGTTGCGGGCGTCGATCTCGCCGATCCCGCCGCAGTGCCTGACCTCGTCCGCGGGCTGGAAGAGCTGCGGGTAGCCGATCACCACGACCTTGGCGAACGGCGCCTTCTGGCTGATCGCCCAGTACAGCTTGTCGAGCTTGGCGCCGAGATCGGCGAGCTTCTCCCACTTCTTGCCGAACTTGTTCTGAATCGCATTGGCGCAGTTGAAGCTTGCGGCGCAGCGGATCAGGATCGACTTGAAGCCCATGTCGTTGCCACCGATCGTCAGCGTGACGAGCCGCGTGTTCGGCAGGATGTGCGGGACCTGCTTGTCGAGGACGTCCGTGGTCACGTCGCCTTGGCAGGCCAGGAACGTCCGCGGCGTGTGGACGAGCTTGGTCTTCAGGCGCTTGCCGAGCACCCGCGAGTAGGCGTGCGGGCTGCGGTTGCACTCCTTCTCCCGCCCAGGCGGCTTGGCCTTGAAGTAGTCGTAGTCGTAGACCAGCGCGCTGCCCACGAAGTGGCCGTCGCCGCCGAGGCCGCTCGAGTAGGAGTCGCCGAGCGCCATGAACTTCGCCGGCGGCAAGTGCGGCTTGGTGCAGTGCGGCGCCCGGGCGAGGCGATTGTCGTCGAGCGTCTTGACCGTCGAGTCCGGGATGTAGCCGCCGTTCCCGATGCGGTCCCAGAGCGCCGAGCCACCGTACTTCTGGCCCTTGGTCTGGCACTGGATCGTCACCCAGTCACCACGCTCGAGCACCGTCGGCAGCCCGTTGCCGAGGTGCGGCTTGCTCTGCGGCGACTGCGCGACCTTGACGAAGTACTGCTTGCCGGCGCCCCACGCCTGCAGCGTCCAGACGTGCTCCGGGTGCGGGAACGCGCACGTCGGCGAGCCCTGCAGGCGACCGTCGGTGTAGGTCTTCATCACCGCGTCGGGCACCCACCCGCCGGCGACGATGCCCCACAGCTCGGTGCCGACGTAGCGCTGGCAGTCGATGTGGAGCCACGAGCCCTTGGCGAGCGTCATGCCCGCCTTCGGCGCGAGCCGGCTCTGCTCGGTGCGCGGCTGGAACCCGCGCTGGACGCGGTACAGGAACTTCTGCTTCCAGGGCTTGAGCGCCTTGACCTTCACACCGCCCCCGCCGCCCTCGGGCGGGGGGATCGTCGCGCTCGCCACCGCCGGCATCACTGCCAGCCCCACTCCCACCGTGAGTACCGCCATCCATCTCATCATGCCCGCGGCAACCCGGGGCAAGGACGCGAGTTGCGCTCTCCGGGCGCGCGCGAACTGCGGCTGCGGTAGGAGCGCCTCACTGCCGAAGTTCGCCGCTGCTGTTAGGCTGCCCTAAGGATGCCGCAGGAAGAACGCGACACGTTCCCGGCCGCCGGCGCCCGCGCTCGCGCGCTCAAGCGCTTCGAACGCGATCTTCACGCGTGGCTGCAGTCCCCCGACGGACGGTTCGCGCAGTGGGACGCGCAGCGTGCGGTCTCAGGCTGCACAGTCGGCGCAGAGGCCGCGGACCACGACTTGCGCGTGGTCGGCCGCGAAGCCCGCTGACTGCGCCGCGGCGAGCAGCGCCCCCGCGTCCACCGGCCCGTCGACGTCGACGATCGCTCCGCAGCGCCGGCACACCAGGTGATGGTGGGCTTCGGTGCGCGGGTCGTACACGACCGCGCCGCGCTCGGATGCGACGCGATGCACGAGGCCGATGCCCTCGAGCAGGTCGAGCGTCGCGTACACGGTCGGCAGCGACACGCCGGGCATCCGGCGACTGACCTCGTCGAACACGGCCTCGGCCGTGACGTGGCGATCGAGGTCGTTCAACACGCGCGCGACCATCAGCCGCTGCGGCGTCACACGCTGCCCGCGCTCGCGGAGCGCGGCGGCGAGGCTGGTTTCCATGACCTCTGTCACGTGGATCACCTTAGCGCAACTCTTAGGTTCTCCTAACGCCGAAGCTATTTTGAATCATTTGCTATTGTCGCGCCCATGCCGAAGACTGACACCCATGTGACGGCCGGGATCCTCGCTCCGGCCAACGCCGAGAAACGCGCCGAGATCCTCGCCCTGCTCGAGCGCGCGTACTGGATGGAGATGGAGACCGTGATGTCGTACGTCGCCAATTCCGCGGCGCTCGACGGCATCCGCGCCGAGGAGGTCGCCGAGGCGCTCGATGCCGACGTCGACGAGGAGCTCGGGCACGCGCGCAAGTTCGCTGCTCGCATCAAGGAGCTCTACGGCACCCCGCCCGGCTCGCTGGCATTCACCCCCGAGCAGGCGTCGCTGCAACCGCCCGCCGACGCGACCGACGTGGTGACGGTGATCCGCGGCGTGATCGAGGCCGAGGCCGGCGCGATCGAGCACTACACGCGCGTGATCGAGGCCTGTGACGGCGTCGACTGGGCGACGCAGGACATGGTCATCGACATCCTGCGCGACGAAGAGGGCCACCTCCGCCAGTTCGAGCGGTACCTGCGCGAGTTCGACTAATCCGCAAGGGGTGAGCGGAATTCGCCCGGGAGGCGAATTCCGACGGGCACTCAGGCTCGTCTGTTAGGGTGCCCTAACGATGGACACGATCGATACGGCGGGCACGAGCGGGCGGATTCTCGATGCCGCCGCGTAGCCCCCGCCGCGTCCAGGTGCTCGAGAAGCGCGCGCTCACGCCGCAGATGCTCCGCGTCGTCTTCGGCGGCGAGTTGCACGACTTCGGCGCCGGCACGTTCACCGACCACTACGTGAAGCTGCGGATCACGCCGCGGGGAGAGTCCGAGCCGCGCACTCGCACCTACACCGTGCGCGACTGGGACGGCGAGCGGCTGACGATCGACTTCGTCGTCCACGGCTCCGAGGGAGTCGCCGGCCCGTGGGCCTCGGCCGCCGAGCCCGGCGACGAGCTGCTGCTCATCGGCCCCGGCGGCGCCTACACGCCCGACCCGGACGCCGACTGGCACCTGATGGTGGGCGACTCGAGCGTGATCCCGGCAATCGCCGCGTCGCTGCAGCGCATCCCTCCCGGCGCCCCCGTCCACGCGCTCATCGCGGTCGACGGTCCCGAGGAGGAACAGCCGCTGACCACCCCCGGCGACCTCCGTCTGATTTGGCTGCACGGCGGCTCAGTCACCGACGCGGTCGAGGCGCTCGACTTCCCGCCCGGCCGTGTCCACGCGTTCGTGCACGGCGAGGCGAGCTCCGTGCGCGCGATCCGCCGCCACCTGCTCGTCGACCGAGGCCTGCCGCGCGAGGCGCTCTCGATCTCCGGCTACTGGAAGCGCACGCGCACCGAGGAAGGCTGGCGCGAGGACAAGCCGGAGTGGAACCGCCTCGTCGAGCAGGACGCCGCGGTCGCCTAGGGGTGTTTCGCCCCCTGGGCGAAACACCCGACGGAATTCGCCCCCTGGGCGAATTCCGCGATGGCGAGCGCGAGCGCGAAGTCAACGCGACCGCCGGTGGTCTCGGCGTCGCGCCCGCTGAGCGCGGCGACGCGGCCGATCCGGTAGCGCAGCGTGTTGTGGTGGATGTGCAGCTGCGCGGCGGTCACACGCCACCGCCCGTCGTTGGCCAGGAACGCGCGCAGCGTGCGGACGAGCTCGGCGTCGTGCTCGCGGTCCCAGCGCTCGAGGGGGCCGAGCACCGACTCTCGGAACGACAGCAGCACCTGCCGGTCGACGAAGTCGAGCAGCAGGGCGTGCGAGCCGATGTCGAGGTGGCGCACGACGCGCTGCCCGGCGGGCCGCGAGCGGGCGAGCGCGAGCGCCGTGGTCGCCTCGGCCAGCGCCTGGCGCAGCGCGGCGGGATCGGCCGCGCCGGCGACCGGACGGCCGGCGCCGAGCACCGGCTCGTCGCCCCCGTCGGCGATCAGGCCGGCGAGGTCGTCGGTCAGCGCGTCGGCGTCGGACTCCACGAGCAGGACCATCGCGTCGCGGTGGCGGGCGGACACGCTCGTGTCACCGCAGCCGAGGCCGGCGTACGTGATGTCGCGCGGGTCGTTGGCCGACGCCACAACGGTCAGCGGCCGGCCGGGAGAGAAGCCGAGAGCGCGCAGGCGAGCCGCGAGCGCGGCGCTGCCGAGGTCGCCGCTCCAGGCAAGGTCGACGAGCTCGCGGGCGAGCACGCGCCGCCCGTCCTCCTGCGCGCGCGCCTGCGCGTCCTCGAGCACGAGGTACGCGGTGACCTGCTCGATCACCAACCGCGCGTCGTCACCGATGTCGCCCAGCGGCGCGCCGATCAGCACCGCCGTGCGGGCCGCCAGGAACGGCGCGGCGCCGAACGCGCAAGCGCCCTCGCCGATCGCCGCCGGCAGCTCGCCGCGGCGCGCGGCACGCGCGGCCTGGCGGGCGACCTCGTCGTCGGGCACGGGGTCGCAGCGGGCCGGCGCGCGGCCGCCCGGCCCGACGAGCCAGACCGCGAGCCGGGTCTCCTGGCGCAGGAAGTCGAGCAACGCGGCGTGCCCGCCGCCGGCGCCGAGCCGCTGCAGCAGACGCCGCGTGCGGGAGAGCTGCAGGCGCAGCCCCGACGGGTCGCCGCCGCCGGCGGCGGCCGCGGCGATCATCGAGAACGACAGATCCTCCGGCACCTCGAGGAGCGGCAGCCCGAGCTCCTCACAGGCGGCGAGCAGGTCGGCTGGGACCGCGGGGTGGTGGTCGGCGAGCCCGAAGCCGATGGCCACCGCTCCCGCGGTCGCGACCTCGGCCGCCCACGTCGCGCCGTCGACGTGCTCGGTCCACAGTCCGTTGGTGAGCACGAGCTCGCCCGGGAGCAGGTAGCGCGCGGGCTGGTCGAGGTCGGTCGTGTGCGCGCCGGCGATCGCGCGGTCGGCCGCCGCCGCGCCCGCGAGCAGCCGCAGCCCGAGCGAAGCGTCATCCGCCAGTTTCCGAACTGTCGGGCGTACTCATCGTACGATCGCACAATAGTATCGGCGCGCCACCGCGGATAGCTTCCGGCACAGGATGGGGTGTGCGCTGGTGAGTGGGGCGGCGTCCGGGATCGGCCGCGCATGCGCAGCCGCGTTGCGTGCCGACGGCCTTGCCGTGGCCGCGATTGACCTCGCGGCCGCGGAGGATGTCGACCTCGCGCTCGAGGCCGACGTCGCCGACCCCGAAGCGGCGGCCGCGGCGGTAGGCGCGATCGGCCCCGTCGACATCCTCGTCGCCAACCACGCGTACATGACGATGCAGCCGTTCGAGTCGACGTCCGCCGAGGAGTGGGACCGGACGATCGCGGTCGACCTCCTCGGCACCGCGAACCTGCTCGAGCTGACCGCGCCGGGCGTGGTCGACCGCGGGTACGGCCGCGTCGTCGTGATCGCGTCCGAATGGGGCGTCATCGGCTGGCCCAACGCGACCCCGTACGCGGCGTCCAAGGGCGGACTCATCAGCCTCGTCAAGAGCGCGGCCCGCGCGCTCCGCGCGCGCGGCGTGGCCGTCAACGCGATCGCACCGGGCATCACCGACACGCCGCAGCTGCAGGTCGACGCCGACGACGCCGGCATCAGCCTCGCCGCGATGATCGAGCGCTACGCGGCCGACGTCCCGCTCGGCCGCGTCGGCCGGCCCGAGGACATCGCCGCGGTCGTCTCCTTCCTGTGCAGCGACGCGGCGATCGCGCTCGTCGGTCAGCTCCTACAACCCAACGGAGGAACCACGCGATGATCCACCAGCCACCGGATGCGCTCGCCGCGCCCCGGTTCACGGGTCCGCGCACGTACGCGCGGCTCCCGCACCTCAGCTCCCTGGAGGGCGCGCATGCGGCGGTGTTCGGCATGCCGTGGGACGGCGGCACGTCGTTCCGCTCGGGCGCGCGCTTCGGGCCGGAGGCGGTGCGCTCGGCCTCCGGGATGATCCGCACCTACAACCCGGTCCAGCGGGTGCAGGTGTTCGGCGAGCTGTCGACGATCGACTACGGCGACGCCAACACGGTGCCCGGCTACATCGAGGACACGCTGACGCGGATCGAGGACTTCGTGCGCCCGATCGCCGATGCCGGCGTCGTCCCGGTGGGGATGGGCGGCGACCACTCGGTCACGCTCGCCGAGCTGCGGGCCGTCGCATCGGTCCACGGGCCGCTCGGGCTGCTGCACTTCGACTCCCACACCGACCTCTGGGACTCCTACAACGGCCGCCCCTACAGCCACGGGACGATGTTCCGCCGCGCGATCGAGGAAGGCATCCTCGACCCGGCGCGCACGCTGCAGGTCGGCATGCGCGGGCCGCTGTACGGCGCCGACGACGAGGCGATCCCCGGCGACCTCGGGGTTGAGACGATCCCGTGGCACGAGCTCGCGAGCTGGGCCCCGGGCGCGCTCGCCGAGCACGCACGTGAACGGCTCGCCGACGCCCCCGCGTTCCTCACGCTCGACGTCGACTTCGTCGACCCCGCGTACTGCCCCGGCACCGGCACGCCGGAGGTCGGCGGGCCGACCAGCTTCGAGGCGCTCCAGCTCCTGCGGGCCTGCACGGACCTGCCCTTCGTCGGCTTCGACGTGGTGGAGGTCGCCCCGGCCTACGACGGCCCGGGCCAGATCACCGCCCTGTTCGCGGCCAACGCGATCTTCGAGATGCTGTCGCTCGTGAGCCTCAGGCGCGCGGCGGCGGCCGGCAACGGGAGGCGTTCATGAGCAGCACCCAACTGACCGACGAAGGCGTCCTCGAGAGCTTCGGCCACAAGCAGGAGCTGAAGCGGTCGCTGGGTGCCGGCGGGCCGGTTCAGCCTCGGCCGCTTCGCGCTGCCGGTCAACATCGTCGCGGTCGCGTGGCTGACGTTCGAGGCGATCAACATCGCCTGGCCGCGCACCGTCCTGGCCGTGCCGGGCGCGAAGTTCTACCAAGTGTGGGCGATCGTCCTGATCTTCGGCGTCCTCTCGGTCATCGGGCTGATCTACGTGCTCATCACGCGCCCGCAGGACCGGATCCCGGAGAGCACCGCGATGGGCGATCTCACCGAGGAGCCTGATCTGGCCACGCGCTGAGGGCGCATTACCTTGATTAAGAAATGTCGCGCCGGGCGCGCAGACACCAGCGGCGCAGGTCGCTCTCGAAGTGGCTGTTGATCGGTTGCTTGGTGTTCGCGCTCCCGGCGCTGGCCGCGGCCGGTGTCGGCGCGGTGTGGGCGCTGCGGGTCTATGACTCGGCGCCGGCGCTCGACGCGTTGCGGCCGCTCCGGCAGACCGACGTCTCGACCGTGTATGCCGCCGACGGCTCCCGGCTGGGCGCCATCCACTTCGACACGGTGCGCGATCCCGTGCCGGGCGCGCGGATCGCCCCCGCGGTCAAGCAGGCGACCATCGCGATCGAGGATCGGAACTTCTACCGCGAGGGCGGGATCGACCCGAAGGCGATCGTCCGCGCGAGCTGGCGAGACCTGCTCGCCGGCGGCAGGCCCGTCCAGGGCGGCTCGACGATCACACAGCAGCTGGTCCGCGACCTCTACATCAAGCATCCGAGCGACACGCTCAAGCGCAAGATCATCGAGGCGCATCTGGCTGACGAGGAGAACGCCCGCTACTCGAAGGCCTCGATCCTCACCCAGTACCTGAACAGCGCCCCCTACGGAACCAACGGCGGCCTGACCGCGGTCGGTGTCCAAGCGGCCGCCGAGACCTATTTCTCCAAGCCCGCACGCCGGCTGACGCTGCGCGAGGCGGCGCTGCTCGCCGGCCTGCCGCAGGCGCCGTCGGACTACAACCCGCTGGCGCATCCCCGTCTGGCCCGTGAGCGCCGCGACGAGGTGTTGCGCGCGATGCGGGCGCAGGGATACATCAGTGCCCCCCGGTGGGCGCGAGCCGTCCGCGCCGGGCTGGGGCTGCATCCGTCTCAGCACTACACGCGCGTTCGCCAGCCCTACGTCTTCGACCTCGTGCGCCGCGAGCTCGTGCGCCGCTACGGGCTCGCGACGGTCAGGCGGGGCGGGCTGAAGGTCTACACGACGATCCGGCCGCGGCTCGAGGCGGCCGCGCAGCAGGCGGTCGACGCGTGCGCGGTGTGTTCCCCCGACGGTGGACCCGCGTCGGCGCTGGCGTCCGTCGACCCGTCGAGCGGCGCCATCGTCGCGCTCGCCTCCAGTCAGCACTACTCGGCCGGCAGCCAGTTCAACTTCGCTGCGCAGGCGCACCGCCAGCCGGGCTCTTCGTTCAAGACGTTCGTGCTGACGACAGCCATCAAACAGGGCATCGACCCGGCCACGACCTACCTCGACGGCAGCTCGCCGATGACGCTGACGATTCCCGGAGGGATCCCGTGGACGGTCCACAACGCCGAGCCCGGTAAGGGCACGATGTCGCTCACGCAGGCGACCTGGAACTCGATCGATGTCGTGTATGCGCAGCTCGCGCTCGACGTCGGCGTTCGCAACTTCGCCGACACGGCCTACGACATGGGGATCACGTCGCCGCTCGGCACGAACACCGACGGGCAGCCCTGCCGGCGCGGGGCGAATTGCTTCGTCCCGCCCGCCGCCGCCATCGGTGGGCTCGACGAGGGCGTGACGCCGCTGGAGATGGCCGACGCCTACGCCACGCTCGCCGACGACGGCGTCCGCCACCACGCGACGTCGATCGCCAAGGTCCTGTTCCCCGACGGTCGGGTCGACAGGCCGACCGCCACGAAGGGCACACCCGTGCTCACGCCGGGTCAGGCATACGCGGTCACGCGCGTCCTCGAGGGCGTGATCACGCGCGGTACCGGCGCCGGCTACACCTCGATCGGCTGCCGCTCGGAGGCCGGCAAGACCGGCACCACCGACAACGAGTCCGATGCCTGGTTCGTCGGATACACGCCGCGCTACGCGACCGCCGTCTGGACCGGGCACCCGCTCTCGCGAGCCTTCACCGGCTACGGCGGACCGACGTCCGGACCGATCTGGCGCGCCTACATGCAGGCGGCACAGGGTCAGCAGTGCCCCGACTTCGCAACGCCGGCGAGGATGCCCGCGCTCTCGCCGCTCCACGGCGGTCGCACTCCGTTCCAGCAGGCGGCGGTGAGCGGGGCGGGCGCGAAATATCGGTAACTACACCGATGTAGGCTCGCCACGGCGTCCGTACGGTCTCCGGACCCCAACCCCAAGGAGACACCATGCAGCTCTACGCCATCAGGCGCCGCAACGGATGGGCCACCCCGGACGACCTCAAGGCCGCCGCCGAGCGCTCCACCGCCGAGGGCAACAAGCCCGGCTCCGGCGTCCGCTGGATCCGCAGCTACGTCGTCAGCGAGGACAACGGCGACCTCGGCACCGTGTGCATCTACGAGGCCGACAGCCCCGAGACGATCCGCACGCACGCGCACCGCGTCGGCATGCCCGCCGACGAGATCACGCCGGTCGCCGACACGGTGATCGTCCGTCCCGACCCGGTCCAGGTCGCGGCCTGAAGCCCTTGCTCGTCGGCCGGCAGTCCGAGCTCGCGTGTCTCGAGAAGGCGCTGGCACGCGCCGATCGCGGCGCGGGCTCGCTCGTGCTGCTGGCCGGTGAGGCCGGGGTAGGAAAGACGCGGCTCGGCGCCGCGCTGGCCGCCGGCTCGGGAGCCCTCGTGCTCTCGGGCCGCGCCGGCCGCAGCGCAGCGGCGCCGTACGCGCCGCTGGTCGCGGCCCTGCGGTCGCCCCTGCGGACCGATGCGTCCGCGTGCGACGGCCTCGGCCCGCTGCGCCCCCACCTCGCGCTGCTGCTCCCCGAGCTCGGCGATCCGGCGCCGGCGAGCGACGCGGCGATGGTGTCCGAAGCGGTGCGGGGCGCGTTCGCCCACCTCGCGCGCGAGCAGACCGTGCTCCTGCTGCTCGATGACCTGCACTGGTCCGACGACGCAACGCTCGAGCTGCTCGCCGCGGTCCTGGGCGACGCGCCCTCGCCCGTCGTCGCGCGCGCGATCCATGAGCGCGCTCGCGGCGTTCCGTTCTTCGTCGAGGAACTCGCCCAGGCAACCGACGCCGGGATGGTCCCGGAGACGATCCGCGACGCGGTGCTGATGCGCGCGTCCGAGCTCTCCGGCGAGGCGCTCGAGTCGGCCCAGGCCGCCGCCGTCGCCGGCGAGACGTTCGACCTCGAGATCGTCGGCGCGATCGCCACCGTCGACGGGCTTGCCGAGCTCGCCGAGCGCGGGCTGATCGCCGAGGACGGGCTCGGCCACGCGGCGTTCCGCCATGCGCTGACCCGCGACGCGCTGTACGGCGACGTGCCGTGGCTCCAGCGCCGGATCCTCCATCGCCGGCTCGCCGAGGCGCTCGAGCGCCGGCCGGGACGCAGCATGGAGGTGGCCACCCACTGGCTCGGCGCGCGCAACGAGCCGCGCGCCCGCGAGGCGCTGATGCTGGCCGCTGAGGAGTCGCGCGCCGTCCACGCCCATCGCGACGCGGTCCGCGCCGCGCGACAGGCGCTCGAGCTGTGGCCCGACGGCGACGACGAGGAGCGGCGGGTCGCCGCGCTGGAGGCGCACGCGCGCAGCGCCGAGCTCGCCGGCGAGCCCGGCGAGGCGGCCGCGGCGTGGCGTGAGCTGTCCGCCGTGCGCACGGGCGAGCCGCTGGCCGCAGCCCAGCGATCGCTGGCGGCCGTGTGCGAGCTGCTCGGCGATCGCGACGCGGCATCGACCGCCCGCCGCGCGGCGGCCGAGGCGTTCGCCGCCGCGGGCTACCCCGCGGAGGCCGCGATCGAGCGCCTCGCACTCGGCGACTACCTGCGCAACACCTCTCAGCACCAGGCGGCGATCGCGCTCGCACAGGTCGCGGGCGGGGAAGCCGCCGCCGCCGAGCGACTCGACCTGCGTGCCCGCGCGCTCGGGCTCGAGGGGCTGTCGACCGCGCTCGGCGGCGAGCACGCGAAAGGGCTCGCTCAGGTTCAGGCCGGTCTCGCGCTTGCGCTCGAGCACAGCCTGATCGCGGTCGCGGCCGAGCTCTACCAGCGGCTGAGCATGGTCCTGTACGACGCGGCCGACTACCGGCGTGCGCAGGCGACGCTCGACACCGCGCTCGGCATCTGACGCACCGACGATCTTGCCTCCACCGAGCTGGCATGCGTCACCTGCATGGTCTATGTGTTGCGCGAGTGCGGCGACTGGCCCCGGGCCGAGGAGGTCGCGGCCGAGCTGATCGCCGAGGACCGCGGCGTATGGGTGTGCGAGGGGCTGATCGGCGTGATCCACGCGCTGCAGGGCAAGCACGCGTCGGCGCGGCGGCTGCTCGCATCGTGCCACGCGGCGGCGACGCAGGCGAACCACTTTCACATGACGATCGACAGCGTGACCGGCCTGGCGAGGGTCGCCGCCGCGCAGGGCGCCGACGACGACGCGATCGCGTACGCGCGCTCGCTGATCACGCTCTGGGAGCGCAGCGAGGACCACCATGCCGGCGTCGCGGCACTGCGCTGGGCCTCAGGGTTCTTCGCCCAGCGCGGCGAACGGGAGTGCGCGCATCGGTGCGCCGAAGCGCTGACGCGGATGGCGAGCACGAGCGGGCACGCCGACGCGCTCGCCGCCCTCGCGTTCGCGATCGGCGAGACGGCGCTCGCGGACGGCGACGTCGATGCCGCCGCCGAGCAGCTCCGCCGCTCGATGGACCTCCACCGGGACCTCGACATCCCGTACGAGCGCGCCGAGATCGGGCTGCGCGCCGGCATCGCCGTCGCCGCGACCGGCGATCGCGACGGCGCGCTCGAGCTGCTCGGCGCGACCTACCGGACCGCGCGCAAGCTCGGAGCGCGGCCGCTCGCCACCGGCGGCCGTGGCGGTGCGGTCGCTCGGCGGGTCGCTCGGCCGGCGCGCGGCGGCCGACGCCGAGGGCGGCGGCCTCTCCCCGCGCGAGCTCGAGATCGTCCGGCTCGTGGGCGCCGGCCGCAGCAACCGGGAGATCGCGCACGAGCTCTACCTCAGCCCCCGCACGGTGGACTCGCATCTGCGCAACCTGCTGCGCAAGCTCGACTGCCGCACGCGGGTCGACGCAGCGCGCCGCGCGCGCGAGCTCGGCCTGCTCACATGACGGCATGACCGACTTCGCCGCCGTCCGCGACTACCTCGCGGCGCCTCGACAGGCCGTGCTCGCGACGCTCGACGTTCACGGCGCGCCGCATCAGACCGTCGTCAACTACTTCTGCGAGGACGCCTCGCTCGTCGTCAACGGTCGCCCGGACCGCCTGTGGGCCAGGAACCTGCGGCGCGACCCGCGCGTCTCGGTTGTGGTGCATGACAGCGACGACTACCTGCACTGGGTGGGGATCAAGGGCACGGCGCGCGTGCTGCACGAGGGCCACGAGGCCGTGGAGGCCGCGATGGACCTCGCCCGCCGCTACGACGAGGACCCGGAGGAATTCCGCCAGCTCGAGCGGGTGAGCTTCGAGATCGTGCCGCGGCGGGTGTTCGAGTCGGCCGATTGACGGTTACCACGGCACGTGGTATTTAATGGCAACGTTAATTAACGGATGCGTTAGATGCCGTCCGACCACCTCAGCCTCACGTTCGCCGCACTCGCCGACCCGACGCGCCGCTCGATCCTCACGCGGCTCGCCGAGGGCGACGCGACCGTGAACGAGCTCGCCGAGCCGTTCCCGATGAGCCTGCCCGCGGTCTCGCGGCACCTGAAGGTGCTCGAGCGCGCCGGGCTGATCGTGCGCAGCCGCAAAGCGCAGTGGCGCCCGAGCCGGATGGAGGCCGAGCCGCTCGACGAGGCGGTCGAGTGGATGCAGACGCGCAAGCGGACATGGGAGGCGCGGATGGACCGCCTCGACGCCCACCTGCGCCGGAAAGGAGCACCCGATGAGTGAGCCGGCAGCCGCCGAGGAGATCCTGATCACGCGCATCTTCGACGCGCCGCGCGAGGAGGTCTTCAGGGCCTGGACCGACCCCGACGAGGTCGCCGCGTGGTTCGGCCCTGAGCAGTTCGACACGAAGCGGGTGCAGATCGACCTGCGCGTCGGTGGCCGCTACGAGCTCGTGATGGTGCAGCGCGACGGCGGCGCCGAGTTCCCGGTCGGCTACGAGATCGTCGAGATCGTGGAGCCCAGGCTGCTCGTCCTGCGCTCGGACCCGATGCCCGAAGTCGGCATGCACGAGCCGACCATCGTGCGCGTGGAGCTGCACGACCACGGCGACAAGACGCGGATGACGCTCAGCGACGGGCCGTACCCCGCCGGCCGACGGCACGCCGAGGCGGGCTGGATCGCGGCGTTCGACAAGCTCGCGGCGCGCGTGGGCTAGCAGCGGCGACACGCCATCTCGGCCGTCTCTTCTCGTCGTCTTATTAACGGATCCAACGCTGTGGGTGATGGACAGCGTCACCCCAGCGGATCGCCGTGCCGCCCAGCGCCGGGTCGGCGCGGCCGCCAGCCTGCTGTTCGTCCTCCTCGTGCTGCTCGGCGTCGCCGCTCACGGGCCGGCGGAGGCGAGCCCGGCGGCGCCGGCCGCGACCCCCGCCCCGACGGCCGTGCCCGGTGAGGTCGCGCCCCAGCAGCCCGACCCAGGGTTCCCCCACCACGATCGCGACGGCGACGGAGGCCCGCCCGGCTTCCATGGCGGCGGCCCCGGCGGAGGTCGCGGCACCGCGCCCGCCCCCGCGCCCGACAGCGGCACGGGGACGAACACGACGTGAGCGTGCCCGCAGCATCGCTCGCCGTGGCCATCGCGCTCGTGCTCGCGGCCGGCATCGCGCGCGTCCTCGTGCTCACCGACGACCGCGCGCTGGAGCGGACGGCGCGGCTCTACCTCGAGCCGCTGTGCACCTGGTGCCTGATCGCGGTCGTCGTGCACGGCGTCGCGCTGGGCGCGACCGGCACGGTGAGCGTGGCCGGCATCGCCCTCATGCTCCTGATCGCCGCCGTCGCCGTGGCGCTCCCACTCGGCGACGCGCCGCAGCAGCCCGCCGAGCCGGAGCTGGCGCCGGAGCCGGAGATGCCGCCGGCACCACCGCCGCCGGCCCCGGCCGCCGGCGGCTCGCTCTGGAGTCGCTGACCCGGCTCAGTCCGGCCAGCTGACCGGCACCTGCTCGCCGTCGCCGCCCTCGGGCTTAGGGCCGCCGACCGCGATCAGCTCCATCCCGTCGGGCCCGGCGGCGAACGCGCGCACGGTCTCCGGCGCGAGCCGGACGACGTCCCACAACCGCAGCTCGATCACCTCGTCGTCGATGAGGATCCGTCCCGAGCCGGCGACCACAATGTAGGCCTCCTCCTGCTCGCGGTGCCGGTGACCGCCCGGGACCTGGAGGTTCGGCGCGTAGCGCCAGTGGCTGATGCCGAGGTCACGCGACTCCAGCGTGCTGCGGCCGAAGCGACCTTCGAGGCCGTCGAGGCGGCCGGCGACCGAGTCGTCGAGGTCGAGCAGGTTGACGTGCGCGTAGCGCGACATTGGTCCCTTTCGTTTCAGCCGCCGGTCTCGACCGGACGGTCCGTGTTGCTCCATTGCGAGTACGAGCCCGGGTACAGCTTGGCTGACGGCCGGCCCAGGGCTTCGAGGACGAGCAGGGTATGGCAGGCGGTGACACCCGAGCCGCACGACGCGATCACGTCGTCGCCGTCGGAAATGCCCGCGGCGGCGACCTGCGCGCGCAGCTCGGCGACGGGCAGCAGGCGCCCGTCCGGCCCGACGGTCGCACGGGCAGGGAGGTTGCGGGCGCCCGGGATGTGACCCGGGCGCGGGTCGACCGGTTCGATCTCGCCGACGTAGCGGTTGCGGTCGCGCGCGTCGACGAGCACGCCGGCGTCGAGCTCGGCGATGCCCGCCAACCGATCGGCGGGCCATAGCCGCGCGGTGAACACCGCCGGCGCCGGCGTCGCCGGTCCGCTCTCGCGCCCGGCGACTGCGTCGATCCCGCCGTCGAGCAGCGCCGCCTCGTGGCCGGTCGCCCGCAGCATCCACACGAGCCGAGCCGCCATCACGCCCCCCGCGTCGTCGTACGCGACCACCACCGACTCGTCGCCGATGCCCGCCGCGCTCATCCCGCGCGCGAACACCTCCGGCTCGGGGAGCGGGTGGCGGCCGTGCCGCGGATCGGCCGGGGCGGCGAGCCAAAGGTCGAGATCGACGAACACTGCGCCGGGGAGATGTCCCGCTTCGAACTCCGCCACCCCCGAGCGCCCGTCTAGGTACCAGCGCACGTCGGCGAGCACCACCTCGTGGCGGTGCTCGCCGAGCCAGGCCGCGTCGACGAACGGCGGGATCACGCCCCGAACGCTAGGGCACGAAGCACTCCTGCTCGTGGAGGTCGCGCGACGAGCTGCCGACGGCGACCGTGTACTTGCCACGCACGATCTTCCAGCCGTCGGTGCGCTCGTCATAGACACGCAGCATCCGGTCGTCGATCGCGAACGAGACGGTGCGGCTCTCTCCCGGTCCGAGCTCGAGCTTCTCGAACCCCTTGAGGTTCCACGGGGCCTCGCCCGCCGCCGACGGGTAGTGCAGGTAGAGCTGCGGCACGGCGGTTCCCGCGTGCCGGCCGCGATTGGTGACCGTGACCCGAGCGGTCCTCGTTCCGTCGCGGTGTCGGGTCAGCGACAGGTGGCTGTAGCGGACCTTCGCGTAGCTGAGGCCGTACCCGAACGGGAACAGCGGCTTCTGGTGGTACGCGTCCCAGTAGCGGTAGCCGACGTTCACCCCCTCGCTGAACTTCTCGGTCCACGAGGTCGGGTTCGTCGTGTTCGGGGCGAGCACGCCCGGCCACGTCTGCGCCGTCTGACCGGGGCCTTGGCGCTCGCTCGCCGGCCACGTGATCGGAAGGCGCCCGCCCGGCTCGGCGTCGCCGAACAACAGGTCGGCGGCGGCACGGCCGAACTGATCGCCGGGGTACCACATCTCGAGCACGCTCGTGACGTCGTCGAGCCACGGCATCGCCACCGCGCCGCCGGTGTTCAGCACGACGATCGTGTGGCGGTTCGCGCGCGCGACTGCCTCGACGAGCGCGTCCTGCGCTCCCGGGAGGTCCATCGTCGAGCGGTCGACGCCTTCACCCTCGGACTCGGAGACGAACACCACCGCGACGTCCGACGCGCGGGCCTTCGCGACCGCGTCGGCGATCAGCGCGTCGGGTGAAGCGACGGTGCCGTTGGTCGCCGTGTCCGGGCCGACCATGCCGAGGTGCACGTACGGCCCGATCTTGATCGTCGGGGCGACCTCGAGCGGGAGTAGCTGGGGCGGGATGATGCCCACGGCCGCGTCGCGCGGTGTGTAGTCGAGCCGCAGGGTGACGACCCGCCCGGCGCGCAGCCGCTGCGCGACCTGCGTCGCATAGCCGAACTGGCCGCCGTTCGTGTGGGCCGCGGGTGCGCCGTCGATGGAGAGGCGCGTCTCGCCGCCGTTGCCGATCGAGAACACGTACGTGCCCGTCGTCGGGACCGTGAAGGATCCCGTGTAGCGGACGGACCAGCCGTTGATCTTGATCGTCCCGCCGGCCCCGTTGCTCGCGCCGGGGGCGACGGCGTCGTTCGGGATCCCGCCGTCGAGGCGAACCCCGTGCTCGACCTGCGTGAGCACCGCCGGGCCGCTCCAGTCCGGCGTGCCGAAGTACGTTGCCGTGAAGTCGGTCCCCAGCGTCGGCAGCTCGGCCGTGCTCGGCTGCTGGCCGACCGGAGCCGCACCCTGCGCGTAGTTGATCGTCGTCCCCGCCGGTGCGCGGTCCTGGATGCCCTGGAGCGGCGTCACCACCGCGCCCGCCGCGGGCGGCACGTAGCCGGCACCGGAGATATCGGTGATCGGCGCCGCCGACGCGCTCGGGCCGATCACCGCGATCGACCGGGCGTGATGCGACAACGGGAGCCCGCGATGCCGGTTCTTCAGCAGCACCGCCCCGTCCGCCGCCACTTCTCGGGTCACGCGGTTGTGGGCGTCTGAGCGAACATCGTCCGAGTTCGGCGCCCCTGCCGGCGGGTTGTCGGTCAGGCCGATCCGGAACGAGCTGACGACCCGGCTGTAGATCATCTGATCGAGCGTTGCCGTGCTCACGCGCCCGGCCGCGACCTCGGCCTGCAGCGTGGTGCCTCCGTACGTGGTGCTGCAGGCGTCGCATCCTGCCGTCAGGGCCGCGGCCACGCTGTGCTGCGCGTTGGGGAAGTCCGGCACGATCGAGCCCTTGAAGCCGTACTCCGCGCGCATCTTGTTCATCACGTAGGCGTTCTCGCACGCGTAGGTGCCGTTGATCAGCGGGAACGAGCACATGAAGCCCGACGCGCCGGCCTCGGCGGCGGCGCCGTGCGGTGCCATGTAGATCTCGTTCAGCGCCTTCAGCGGTATCAGCTCGTTGTTGGCAAAGCTGGCCGGCGCGTTCGGGCCGGCGGCGGTCGGCGCCTGGCCGGCGCGCCCGGTCTCCTGGTTGTAGGCCGTGAGGTGCTTGACGGTCGCACGGACGTGATTGCTCTGGATGCCCGCGACCTCAGGCGCGATGAGCTGGCTCTGGTGGTACGGGTCCTCGCCGTAGTTCTCCGACTGGCGGCCCCACCGCCACGTCCGGACGATGTCGCCGTCGGGCGCCAGCACGCCGGTCTTGTTGCGGGCGCGGAACTCCTCGCCGATCGCGTCGCCGTAGCGCTGCGCCATCGCCCGGTCCCAGCTCGCGCCGACCACGACCTGCGACGGGAACTGCGACGCGCCGTTGCCGCGCACGTCGCCCTGCGGCCCGTCCTGCGCGCCGCCGACGGTGATGCCCATCGAGGCGAACGTCGCGTTGTTGTCGGTCAGAGCCGTGATCTTGTCGGCGACCGCCGGGAGTGCGGCGACGAAGGCGACGCTCGACGCGCTCCGCACCGACCGGCCGATCATCGTGGCCTCGAGCGACGGGCACTCCTCGCTGCTCAACAGCAAGGGTCTGCAGGTCGCCGGCATCACCGCGGCCACGCCGGACCCGCCGACCGGGCGCATCGACCGCGACGCCGGCGGCCAGCCGACCGGGATCCTCGAGGACAGCGCGCAGGGCCTGGCCGAGGACAAGATCCCGGCGCCGACGGCCGCCGACAACGAGACGGCGCTGGCGGCCGCGCTGAAGAGCCTCGCCGCGGCGGGCGTGACCGCCGTCGGCGACCAGCAGCCGTCGACCGCGGCGCTGAAGGCGTACAAGGCACTGCACCGCAAGGGCGAGCTGACGCTCCGCGTCAACGCCGCGCCGAACATCACGGTCGCCGAGGCGCAGAAGGGCGCCCGGTCCGCCGTCAAGCGGCTGCTCACGCTGCGCACGCGCTACGAGACCGGCGGGCTCCGCGCGCAACCGGGCATCCGTGTCCGCTCGACCGGCGAGCTGTTCCAGGACGGCGTCCTGCAGGCACCCGCGCACACCGCGAGCCTGCTCGCGCCGTACTTCGACGAGCAGGGCGGCCCGACCACCGACGCAGTGGGGCAAGCCCGCACCGGACTCGATCGAGGGCGCCAAGGTGTTCATGGGCCCTGAGCGGTTCGACCGCATGGAACCCGAGGGTCGGCTGCAGGACGCCGGCGCCCGGATCGCCTTCGGGAGCGACTGGCCCGTTGACGCGCTCAACGAGTTCTTCGCGCTCGAGGTCGGCGTGACGCGCCGCAACGAGGCCGGCAGCGGCTACGCCGGGCGCCTCAACAGCGACCCGGGCCTTACCCGCAACGAGGCGTTTCGCGCGATCACCACGCACAGCGCCTACGAGATGGGCACCGAGCGGCGGACCGGCTCGCTGGAACGCGGCAAGCTCGCCGACTACGTCGTCCTGGCAAAGGACCCGATGAAGGTCGGTGCCGCCGCGATCAGCCAGACGAAGGTGCTCCGCACGGTGGTCGGTGGCAGGACGGTGTACCGGAGGTAGGATCGGCTCGTGCCCACGCCGCGCGGCGACCTGCGACGACAGCAGATCGTCGAAGCGGCCCTGGCCGAGATCCGCACACAGGCGGTGGCCGACGTTCAGTTGTCGGCCATCGCCGAACGTGCCGGCATGAAGGCCAGCCACGTCCTCTACTACTTCGGCTCGCGCGACGACGTGCTCATCGCCGCCGTCGCGCACGCCGAGCAGCAACTCGCCACCGACCGCGCCGAGCGACTGCGCGCGATCGGCGACCCCATGGAGCGGCTCGCCGCGTTCGTCACGATCTACCTGCCCGACGATCGCCACGATCCCGTCTGGAAGCTGTGGATCGAGGGTTGGCTGCGGTCGCCATCGCGGACGGAGTTCGCGCCCGTCGGGCGGAAGGCGGACGAGGGCTGGATGGTCGACGTCCTGGACTGCTTCGCCCACGTCACCGCGAGCGGCGGCACGCTTCCGGAGCCCGCGCAGCCCTACGCGCGGCGGTTCCTGTTCCTGCTCGACGGCCTCGCCGTCCACGTCCTCGCCGACCACATCGACACCGCCGAAGCCACCGGGTTCGCGATGGCGTCGCTGCGCTCGGAGCTGGGGTGAGGCCGAAGACCCTCGGCGTGCTCGCGGTCGTCGGGCTGGTCGTGGCGTTCTCGCTCAGCTCGACGCTTGTGAAGCGGGCCGAGTCGCCCGGCGTGCTCGTCGCGTTCTGGCGGATGATCGCGGTGTCGATCCTGTGGAACGCGGTCCTCTGGAGCACCGGCCGGATGGTGACGCGCGCGAACGTACGCCAGGTCTGGCTCCCGGGTGTGTTCTTCGGCCTGAACCTGGCCGTGTTCTTCGCCGGCGCGACCCACAACAGCGTCGCCAATGCCGCGCTGATCGGGTCGCTGGCGCCGTTCCTCATCGTGCCCGTCGGCGCCTGGCTGTTCGCCGAGTACATCAACCCGCGCGCACTCGTCTTCGCGGTGATCGCGTTCGGCGGCGTCGTGCTCGTGCTCCTGAACGCGCCGCCCGGCGGCGACGCCTCGCTGGAGGGCAACGTGCTCGGCGTGATCGCGATGCTGCTGCTCGTCGCCTACGTCACCTCGACGAGGGCGTTCCGCGGCGAGATGGACGTGACGACCTTCATGTCCACGATCTGCCCGATCGCCGCGGTGGCGGTGTTGCCGATCGCGCTCGCGCACGGGGACGTGTTCGGGATGAGCGCGACCGGGTGGCTGTTCACGGCGATCCTCACGCTCACGAGCGGGATCGCGGCGCAGGGCCTGCTCGTCTACGCGCAGAAGACGATCCAGATCGGGACGATCGGCATCGCGCAGCAGGCGCAGCCGGCGCTCGCGGTGGTGTGGTCGTTCCTCCTGCTCGGGGAGGCGATCAACGGCCGTCAGGCGGCCGGCATCGCGATCGTCATCGCGGGACTGGTGGCGTTCGTCGTGGCGCACCAGCGCGACGGTCGACGCGGTCGCGCTCCGTGATGAAGTGCGCCGCGTCCTCCATCCGGAGGTCGGCCTCGTCGCAGCGGCCGAGCGCGTCGAGCGCGAACACCTCGACCGGCGCGTCGCCGTCGCGGCGGGCGGAGTCGAGGAGCTCCTCCAGCCGTTCGGCGTCGCCGTCGAGGGCGGCGAGGAGCGTGTCGCCGAGCGCCGCCTGCTCGCCGCCGCCGGCGTCGCGGTGGAATGTCGCCGCGCGCTCGAGCGCGACGCGCGCCTCGTCGGGCCGGCCGAGTGCCCGCAGCACCCGTCCGAGGTGGACGCGGCCGAGCGCGGCGAGCCGCACGTCGCCGGTCGCCTCGGCCTTGGCGATCCCGCGCGCGAGCGTCGCCGCTCCCTCCTCGTAGTCTCCGGCCTGGCACCGGGCGCGACCGAGGCTCGTGAGCTGGTAGGCCTCCGTCTGGGCGAACCCGAGCCGGCCGGAAGTCTCGGCGGCGCGGCCGATGTGCTCCACGGCATCGTCGAACCGGTGCTCGAGGCGCGCGAGCTCTCCCAGCATCGCGTCGCGGCGGACATGCAGCCACGGGTCGTCGACCGTGCGCAGCCGGCGGTCGACCTCGTCGCGCGCCGCGGCGGCGCGCGCCGCGTCGCCGGCTGAGATCGCGGCGCGCGCGGCGAACAGCGCGTTCGCGGCGTGGTCCCAAGGGTCGTCGAGCAATGCGCGCGCCCGGTCGGTCAGCTCCAGCCCCTGCTCCCAGTCGCCGCGGTGGGACACCACATAGGCGAGGTAGTAGGCGCAGCGCGCTTCGAGGCCGGGGCCGTCGGCCAGCGCCGCCGCCTCGTCGATGTGGCGTTGCGCGGGCCCGAGGTGGCCGGACGACGCCTCGATCCAGGCGGCGAGGAGGAGCGCGGTCGCGCGATCGCGCGCCGCCGCCGAGCCGCCCGCCGCCGCGAGAGCGGTCAGGAGCCGCTGCGCGCCGCGGCTGTCACCGAGCACGATCCACGCCCAGCCGAAGCCAGTGGCGATCGCCAAGGCCTGGAGGGGCGCGCTCCACGCGAGCGCGGCGTCGATGTTCGCCCGCTCCGTGCGCGCGAACTGCAGGTACTCGGCCTGACGGGCGCTGCGCACACCGGCGGTCGACTCGGCCGCCGCGGCCGCGAACCACGCCGCGTGCGCGTCGGACCCGCGAGTCGTCTCGTCACCCATCGCCTCGAGCGCGAATGCGCGGATGCTCTCGAGCAGCCCGTAGCGGTCACCGTCGACGATCACCAGCGAGCGAGCCGCCAGCCGGCCGACGACGTCGATCGCCGCCGACGCCGGCACGTCGAGCGCTTCGAGCACGGACTCGACCGCGGCGAGCGGCGCGCCGCCGGAGAACGTCGCGAGCGCCCACAGCCCGCGCTGGTCGTCCGGGAACAGCAGGTCGTAGCTCCAGCCGATCGTGGCCTTCAGCGCTCGACGGCGCTCGGGCTTACGACTCGTCGGGTCGCGCAGCACGCTGAAGCGATCGTCGATCCGGCGGGCGATCTCCTCGATCGACAGCGTCTTGGTGCGCGCCGCGGCGAGCTCAATGGCGAGCGGGAGGCCGTCGAGCGCGCGGCACAGCTCGGTCGGGTCGTCGCCGTGGCGCGTGGCGCGGCGGGTGAAGAGCTCGACTGCGTCGTCGAGCGCGAGCGGCGCGAGCTCGTACAGTGCCTCGCCGTCGATGCCGAGCGCGACCTGGCTGGTGGCGAGGATCTTCAGCGCCGGCGCCGCGTCGAGGAGGCGAACCGCAAGCGCGGCGGCGGCGTCGAGCACGTGCTCGCAGTTGTCGAGGATGAGCACCGACGGAAGCCGGAGCCGGTCGAACAGCGCAGCCTCGCCGCCGGTCACGTTGAGCGCGGCGATCACCGTGTCGATGACGTCGTCGGCGGTCGTGGCGGCCTCGAGACGGGCGAGCCAGACGGTGCCGGGCAGCGCGCGCCCGGTGGCGATCGCCAGCGCGGTCTTGCCGACGCCGCCAGGCCCGACGACCTCGACGAGCCGCCGGGCGGCGACGAGCCCGCTCAGGGCGGCGACCTCGTCCTCGCGACCGACGAGCTCGGCGTGCAGTGAAGGGAGGTTCCCGGCCGGTGCCGCGTGCAGGGCGGGATCCTGCTGCAAGACCTGGCGCTCGAGCTCCTTCAGGCGCGGGCCGGGCTCCAAGGCGAGGTCGTCGGCCAGGGCGGCGCGGACGCGCTGGTAGGCGGCGAGCGCGTCGGCCTGGCGGCCGACCCGGTAGAGCGCGGTGATCAGCAGCTCCCACAGCCCTTCGCGGTAGGGGTCGCGCGCCACGGCGGCCTCGGCCTCGGCCATGACCGCCTCGCCGAGCCGCATGCGCGCGGTCAGCTGGGTCTCGACGAGCTTGGCACGAGCCTCCTCGAGCTGGGATCGGTGCGGGGCCGCCCAGTCGCCGGCTGCGGGCAGCAGCTCGCCGCGGAACCGGTCCAGCGCGGCCGTGCTGAGCGCGCGCGCGCCGTGCTCGTCACCGGCGTCGAGACGTTTCGCTGCCGCGCCCACGTCACGCAGCACGCACAGGGCGTCGACCTGGCCGGCACCAACATCGAGCCGGTACGTGCCGTGGATCTCCGCGGGCAGCGCCCGGCGCAGCCGCGCAACCTTGGCCTGGAGCGTGTTGCGGCGCGTGGACGCGCCGGCCCACAGGTCGTCGACGAGCCGGTCTGCGCTCACCGTCGTGCCGGCGTCCAGCGCGAGCCGCACGAGCAGCTCGGCCGTCTTGCCTCCCGGCACCGCGACGGGTTCCCCGTCGCGCCTGACCTCGACGGGCCCCAGCACGGAGATCTCCAGCACCTGCCGAGTCTAAGTGTCAGCCGAGTGTCAGCGCCGCTCGTGAGGGTGCGGCGCATGAACCTCCTTCACGAGCTCGTCGTGGGCAACGCCTCGGCGGTGACGGCGATCGTCGAGGCCTCGCGTGACAGCGATGACCCGACGATCCTCGTCGCGGCGTCGCTGTTCTCCCCCGACGCCGAGCAGCTCCTGGCCCGGGCGGAGGCCCTCGCGGAGACGACCCGCGACCGCCAGCTCGTGGCGATCGCCGCCGCGCACCGGCGCAGGGAGCGCGACGTCGTCGACGCGCTCGCGCGTGACCACCTCGTCGACCATCCGGAAAGCATCCTCGCCGCCTGGATCGCCGACGTCAGCCAACAGCAGACCTCGGACAAGGAGCGGCCATGAACCGCAAGCTCACCGCAGCACTGCTCATCCTCGCGGCCGTGCTGGCGAACGTCGCGTTCACCGCACTCGGCTCGATCTTCAACTACCCGGACGTGCTCGACGAGCCCGCCGGGACCGTCCTTGCCTCGTTCCGCGAGCACGAGGACGCGGTCAGCGCCTGGTTCACCGTGCTCGCGCTGTCGGCGGCGCTGATGGCGCCGATCGCGATCGGCGTCGGGCGGCTGTCGTCCGCACGCCCGATGCGCATCGCCGTGTGGGTCGGGATCGCCGCCGCGACCGTGCAGGTGATCGGGCTCATGCGCTGGCCGATCCTCGTCCCCGGCTACGCGTCGTCGGACAACCGCGACGCCTTCAGCACCGCGAGCGACGTCCTCGGTACCGCGATCGGCGAGACGATCGGGTACGCGCTGACCGCGCTGTGGACGGCGCTCGTGATCGCCGCGCTCGGCCGCCGGTTCGCCGGGCGCTGGTTCGCCTGGCTCGGCGGGCTCGCCGCGGCGCTGGTCTGCATCGGCGTGATCTCGCCGCTCGATCTCCCGGTCGTCGACACCGCCAACTTCTTCGGCTACGTGCTGTGGAGCCTGTGGCTGATCGCGTTCGGCGTCGTGCTGCTGGTGCGCGAGCGCCAGCCCGCGAGGGCCGCGGCGGTGGCGTCGTGAGCAACTCGCGCTGGGTCGCCCTCGGCGTGCTCTGCACGAGCCTGCTCGCGATCGTCATCGACAACACGATCGTCAACGTCGCGCTCCCCACGCTGGTGCGGGAGCTCGACTCGGACGTCAGCGAGCTGCAGTGGGTGGTCGACGCCTACACGCTCGTGTTCGCCGGGCTGCTGTTGCCGGCCGGCGCGCTCGGCGATCGCTACGGCAGGCGGCGCACGCTGCTCGCCGGCCTGCTCGTCTTCGGCATCGGCTCGACGGCGGCCGCGTACGCGGGCGGCGTCGAGGCGCTGATCGCGTGCCGCGCGGTCATGGGCGCGGGGGCGGCGTTCATCATGCCCGCGACGCTGTCGCTGCTGCTCACCGTGTTTCCCGACGAGCGCGAGCGCGCGACGGCCGTCGGTATCTGGGCCGCGACCGCCGGCCTCGGCGTCGCGCTCGGCCCGGTCGCCGGCGGGTTCCTGCTCGACCACTTCTGGTGGGGGTCGATCTTCATCGTCAACGTCCCGCTGTGCGTGGCGGCGATCGTCGTCGGCCGCCGCGTCGTCCCCGAGTCGCGCGACCCGGTCGCCCGCCGGCTCGACTGGATCGGCGCCGCGCTCTCCGGCACCGGGCTGGTCGCGCTCGCGTGGGCGGTGATCGAGGCACCGTCCGACGGCTGGATGTCAGCGTGGGTGCTCGCCGCGTTCGCCTTCGCCTTCATCGCGCTCGGCGCGTTCGTAGTGCGCCAGCGGCGCGTGCCGGATCCGCTGCTCGACGTCACGCTGTTCCGCAACCCGCGGTTCAGCGCCGCGAGCACGGCCGTGATGGTGCTCTTCTTCGCCCTCTTCGGGTTCCTGTTCCTGGCCACGCAGTACCTGCAGTTCGTGCTCGGGCTCTCGCCCTTGGCCGCCGGCGTGCGGATCCTGCCCTATGCGGGGGGGATGATCGTGTTCGCGTCGCTGTCGGCGAAGCTCGTGTTCGCGCTCGGCACGAAGCGGGTGGCGACGCTGGGAATGCTGCTGTTCGCGGCGGGCCTCGGTGTCGCCGCGACGGTCGGCGTCGACACCGGCTACGGCCGGCTCGCGGTCGCGTTCGTGCTGATGGGAGCGGGCATGGGGCTCGGCGGCGCTCCCGCGACCGCGTCGATCATGAATTCGCTCCCGCCGGCGCGCGCCAACATCGGGTCGGCGGTCAACGACACGACGCGCGAGCTCGGCGGTGCGCTCGGCGTCGCTGTCGTCGGGAGCATCTTCTCGTCGCTCTACGTCGGCGGGCTGCCGGCCGATGCACCGGACTCGCTCGGGGCCGCGGTCCAGGTCGGCGGCGCGGTGGCGGACGCGGGGCGGGCGGCGTTCGTGGACGCGATGTCCACCGCGTCGATCATCGTCGCGCTCGTCGCGGCCGCCGGCGCCTTGGTCGCCTGGCGCTACCTGCCTTCGCCGGGAGCGCTACCGCGGTCGGTAGACGTTCTCGATCGCGCCGGTCGCGAACGGGCGTGACTCCACGAGCTCCAGGTGCAGGGATGCCGGCAGATCGTCGAAGATCGGCATCCCGGTGCCGAGCGCCGCGGGCTGCACCATCAGCCGGTACTCGTCGACGAGGCGTTCGCGGTTCAGCGCCCGTGCGAACGTCGAGTCCGCCCAGTCGGCCGTCGTCAGCGTGCGCGAGAACACGACCTTCGGGATCTCGTTCATCGCCGCGGCGATCGGGCCGTCCGAGTTCGGCCAGGCGACCGCCATGTCCACATACGTCTTGCGACCCATGAGGTGCGCGCCGGCGCTCCGCAGCAGCGCGTTGGCGCGACAGCCCCGCCGCCGGGCACATGACCCGGCGACGGGACTTGCGCGTCACGGTGTGACGGGCCAGACGAACGTGCTCCAGTTGGCGAACATCGTGCGCGCGTTGTCGCCGATGAACTCCGTCGCCGACCAGACCTCGCCCGTGGGCAGCGCGAACGACGCGCTGTAATCGCCCCAGCGGCACTCGGGGCCGAAGCCCTCGGCCGCGTAGCAGGTGAATCCGTCCTCAGGCCGGAAGCCGTTGCGGACGATCCGGATGTTGCTCGTGGGGCCGGAGAGAGCGAGCGTGGTATGCGCCGCGGACGGGAAGAACGCGTCGCCCATGAAGCTGTAGGCGAGCACGGCGTGACCGCTGTCGTTGGCGCCGATCGATGGGAACGTCACGAACGTGTGGTCCCTCCGCGCGGCGAGGTAGCCCTGCCGCTTGATCGTCCCGCTGACCTTGGCGGCCGAGACGGCGGGGTCCACCTGGAACCAGGCGATGCCATCGCGGTCGCCCGGCGCCACCCGTGTGTTCACGCCGCCCCACAGGCGCCCGGCGGCGTAGACCACCTGGTTCATACGGGCGTCGTTGGCTTCGATCTCGGGGTTCGGTTCGTGATCGGCCGCGCCGAGCGGCCGGAACCCGTCCTTCTGGCTCTGCGGGACAGGCTGGCCGTAGACCTGGGTCGCCAGTGTCGTGCGGCGCAACTGGACCCTGGGCGTCGGGGTCCGCAACGTCCGGGTGCGAGTCACTGCCCACAGCTGGATCGTGTTCTCGAGCGAGTCGGCGTCGACGTGGCAGTCGGGCACTTCGCAGTCGAATGCGCCCATGAGGTACTCGGTGCCACCCTGCGCCGTCTCGAACCGGTCGGTCGGCACCGTCGCGGGCTGAAGCGTGCCCGTCTTCTGCACGCCGATGTCGAAGTGCACGATCGTAGGCAGATCGCCCGCCGACAGGGCGCGCTTGTCCATCGCGTAGATCTGCGGGCCGAAGAACCCGGGCGATCCGGCCGGTGGCGCCAGGTCGTACTCGGCGGTGGACACGAACAGGCCGTTCGCGTCGGCTCCGAGCAACGGCTGATCACCGATGCAGAGGGTGCATCCGGAGTGTGAGGCGTCGATCGCGTACACGTTGTACGACCCCAGCGGATCCCGCGTGGTACTGGCCGCAACCAGCGTGTTCGCACCGCCGGTGAGCGCACCGGTGTCCGGGTCGACGTCGGCCTCGAGGATCGTGTGGTACCAGCGCCCGGTGTCGACGTCGAAGTAGCACTTCGGGTCGCTCAGGAACGGCCCGAAGCGGCCGGTGGCGGTGTCGACCGCGGGCGGCAGGCCGAAGAGGACGTTGATGCCGACGGCCGGCGGCGTGTACTGGTTGGTCTGCGTGTCGTACACCGCGAGCGCGAGGTTGGTCTCCTCGAACAGATAGGTCGTGCCCTGGAACAGGCCGCCGCACAGGCCTTGGTCGGGCGGCTCGACTTCGTAGCCCTGAGAGAAGAACGTGTCGCGGATGTCGAGACCTTCGAATCCGCGGCGGGACTCCGCCGACGTCAGCGACGTGCCCCGGACGCTCGGGGGCGACAGCGCCTGTGCCTGGCGGCGGGCGTCGGCCTCCTCGGGATGGCGGCGCGCCTCGAAGGCATCGAACACCCCCATCGCGGCTGTATGGCTCGCCCGGGAGGACACCGGCTTCGCCGCGGCCGCGGCGTGACGGACGTTGACCGTCCCCAGCTTGCGGATCGGCTGGGACGCGGCCGCCTGCGCGGCCACAGGGCCGGTGGCGACCACGGCGACGGCGCAGACCAGGGTCGCGCCGATCCGGCGCGGACAATGCGAATACGACAAGGCTCCCCTCCTTGCTCGGTGCATCACACCGCGCTGCCCTGCCCCGCAGCGCGCATTGATGATTTGGGCTCGCGACGCTAGTCGGGTGGGCCGGTCGTGTCAAAGACGGCGCTCGTGAGGGTCTCAATGCGGACCAGACGGCGCCGTCGGAGGCGGCCTCTTGACGCGAAAGCCCCGCTTGAGCGGGGCTCCCGTGCCGTCAGCGGTGGGCTGTCACCACCATCGTCGGCGGATAGCGGGGGCGGGATTCGAACCCGCGACCTTCGGGTTATGAGCCCGACGAGCTACCTGACTGCTCCACCCCGCGACGCGGACATACACATTATCAACTGAAACGCTCCCTGAGGGTCTTCTTCGAGAACTTGCCGACCGAGGTCTTCGGAACCTCGTCGATGAACTCCACGTTCTCGGGGATCCACCATTTGGCGACCCGGCCGGCCAGGAACTCGCGCACGGCGTCGGCGTCGAGCTCGGCACCGTCCTCGGCGACGACGCAGGCGAGCGGGCGCTCTCCCCACTTCGCGTCGGGCACGCCGATGACCGCGGCTTCGACGACCTGCGGGTGGGCCATGATCTCGTTCTCGAGCTCGACCGAGGAGATCCACTCGCCGCCCGACTTGACGAGGTCCTTCGTGCGGTCGACGAGCCGGATGTAGCCGTCCGAGGTGATCGTCGCGACGTCGCCCGTGCGCAGCCAGCCGTCATCGGTGAACGAGCCGCCCTCGCGGTCGTCGTTGTAGTAGCCGGCCGCCACCCACGGGCCGATCACCTGTAGCTCGCCGCGCGCCTCGCCGTCCCACGGGAGCTCGTCGGCCGTGCCGGGCTCGACGATCCGGCACTGCATCAGCGGCGTCACGAGCCCCTGGGTCGAGCGCACGTCGGCGAGCTCCTCCTCGGAGCGGTCGAGCAGCGTGCTCTTGACGCGGCAGACCGAGCCGAGCGGGCTGGTCTCGGTCATCCCCCAGGCGTGCAGGATCGGCAGGCCGAGCTGCTCGCGGTAGCGCTCTGACAGCGCTTTGGAGACCGCCGAGCCGCCGCACAAGATGTCGCGCAGCGACGAGGTGTCGCGGTCGACGAGCTCCTCCAGCGCGCCCATCCAGATCGTCGGGACACCCGCCGCCAGCGTGACCTTCTCGGCCTCGATCAGCTCGGCGATCGCCGGCGGCGTCATCTGCGGGCCGGGGAACGCGAGCGCGGCGCCCGCCATCACCGCCGCGTGCGCGAGGCCCCAGGCGTTGGCGTGGAACATCGGGACCACCGGCATGACCGTGTCGCGCTCGGAGACCGCGACGGTGTCGGCGAGCATCGCGCCCATCGAGTGCAGGACGCTCGAGCGGTGGCTGTAGACGACGCCTTTCGGGTTGCCGGTCGTGCCGCTCGTGTAACACATCGCGGCGGCCTGGTTCTCGTCGTCCACGCGGAACTCGGTCGGCTCGGCGCCGGCGATCAGCTCCTCGTAGTCGAGGATCCGGTCGTCCTCCGGGACGTCGCCCGCGCCGTCGTCCATCACGACGATGTGCTTGACCGTCTTGAAGCCGTCGACGAGCGGCCACAGCACCTTGATCAGCGACCGGTCGGCGAAGATCACCTCGTCCTCGGCGTGATCGACGATGTAGCTGAGCTGCTCGGGGAACAGGCGGATGTTGAGCGTGTGCAGGACGCGGCCGCTGCAGGGCGCGGCGAAGTAGAGCTCGAGGTGGCGGGCGCTGTTCCACGCGAACGTCGCCACGCGGCCGTCGGCGGAGATGCCGAGCGTGTCGAGCGCGCCGGCCAGCTTGCGCGTGCGGGCGGCCCAGTCCGCGTACGTCGTGCGGTCCTTGCCGGTCACTGTCAGCGTCGTGACCGTCTTCTCGCCGAACAGCTGCTCCGCCCGGTGGAACAGGAGCGGAAGCGTCAGCGGATACGGCGACATCAGTCCCTGCATCGGATCTCCTCCTCGATCACAAGCCCAGCCGCGGCAACTCGATCGCCGGGCAGCGGTCCATCACCACGCGCAGGCCGGCCGCGCGGGCGCGGGCGGCAGCGTCGTCGTCGATCACCCCGAGCTGCATCCATACCGCCTGCGCCCCTACCTGTATCGCCTCGTCGACGTGCGTTCCCGCGCGGTCGGCCCGGCGGAAGATGTCCACGGTCTCGACGGGACCGGGGATCGCGCCGAGCGTCGGGTAACAGGGCTCGCCGAGGATCTCGGTGGCGAGCGGGTTGACGGGGATCACGGTGTAGCCGCGGCGCTGGAGCATGGACGCGATGCGGTGCGAGTCCCGTCGCGGATCAGGCGAGCATCCGACGACGGCCCACACGCGCGTGCCGGTCAGGATCGCGCGCACGTCGTCGACGTGCGCCGGCAGCTCCGACTGAGGCGCCGTCATGTCAGCAATGCTCGCATTCGGCGGGCGTTCTTCACAGCAAAGCCCTCCCAGTCGTTGTTGAAGTAGACGAACGCCGGGCGGTTCAGCGCTGCGACCTTCGGTGCGAGCGCCTCGAGCTCGGCGTCGCTGTAGTTGCCGCGCCGCCCGTGCGCCCCGTAATGGAACCGCACGAACGACCACCCTGCGGTCGACACCCAGGGCTGCCACGGGCGTTGCGGGTGGTCGCCGATCGCGAGCGCGACGCCGTGCCAGCGCAGCAGCTCCAGCGTCTCGTCGTCCTCGAACCAGCTCGGGTGGCGGAACTCGAATGCGTGCTGGCCGTTCGGCAGGAGGTCGAGCGCGGCGGCGAGGCGCGGGACGTCGCGGGTGAACCGCTCGGGCAGCTGCCACAGGACCGGGCCCAGCTTGGGCGACTGCGCGAGCGGCTCGATCCCCGCGTAGAAGCGCTCGATTCCCTGCTCGATGTCGGCGAGGCGCTTCATGTGCGTGAGGTACTGGCTGGCCTTGACCGCGAAGACGAAGTCGGGCGGCGTGGCCTCGAGCCACGCGGCAACCGCCTTCGGCTTGGCGAGCCGGTAGAAGGTGGAGTTGACCTCGACGGTGTCGAACTGCGACGCGTAGTGCTCGAGCCAGCGGCGTGCGGGCAGGCCCTTCGGGTACACCCGCTCGCGCCAGTCGGCGTAGTTCCAGCCCGAGCAGCCGACGCGGATCTCGCCCATGCCAGCAGAATGCCCGTCGATGGCTCGGGTATTCGTCACGCGCGCACTCCCGTTCGAGGCGCTCGACCGCCTACGCGCCGCGCACCAAGTCGACGAGTGGCCGGGAGCGATACCGCCGTCGCCCGATCAGCTGCGCGCCGGCGTGGGTTCGGCCGAGGGTCTGCTGTCGCTGATCACTGACCGCGTCGACACCGGGGTGCTCGACGCGGCCCCGCGGCTGCGGGCGATCGCGAACATGGCGGTCGGGACCGACAACATCGACGTCGAGGCGGCGGCGGCGCGCGGGATCCCGGTCGGCAACACGCCGGACGTGCTCACGGACGCCACCGCGGACATCGCGTTCGCGCTGCTGCTGGCGCTCGCGCGCCGGATCGTGCCGGGTGCCGCCGCGGTGCGCGCCGGCGAGTGGACGACGTGGGAGCCGGCCGGCGACCTCGGCGCCGACCTCGCCGGCGCGACGCTCGGGATCGTCGGCTGGGGCCGGATCGGGCAGGCCGTCGCGCGCCGGGCCGAGGGGTTCGGGATGGAGATCGTGCACAGCTCGCGCTCCTCGGGCATCCCGCTCCCGGATCTCCTCGCGACCGCCGACTTCGTCTCGCTTCACACGCCGTTGACCCCCGAGACGCGCGGCTTGATCGATGCTGCTGCACTGGAGCGCATGAAGCCGACCGCGCTGCTCATCAACACGGCGCGCGGCGGCGTCGTCGACCAGGACGCCTTGCGGACCGCGTTGCTCGCCGGCGCGATCGCCGGCGCGGCGCTCGACGTCACCGAGCCCGAGCCGCTCCCGCCCGACCATCCGCTGCTCGACGCGCCGAACCTTCTCGTGGTGCCGCACGTCGGCTCGGCGACCGTCCGCACGCGTGCGAAGATGGCCGCAATGGCGGTCGACAACCTGCTGGCGGCCCTCGATGGTCGCCCGATGCCGCACCCGGTCACGTGACCGTCGTCGCGGTCGTCGACATCGGGACGAACTCGACGCGGCTGCTGGTGGCCGAGGTCGAGGGCGGCTCGGTGGCCGAGCTGGTGCGCGAGTCGATCGTCACCCGCCTCGGCGAGGGCGTCGACGCCACCGGCGCGCTCGGCGAGGAGCCGCGGGCGCGCGTGTTCGCCGCGCTCGACAAGTACGCGACGGCGATCGAGGAGCACGGCGCGACCGTGCGGCGCGTGGTGATGACCTCGGCCGTCCGCGACGCGAGCAACGGCGCCGACTTCGCCGAGACGGTGCACTCTCGCTACGGGCTCGAGGGGTCGACGTTGTCCGGCGACGAAGAGGCGCGGCTGTCGTTTCTCGGCGCGACGACGGCGCGCGAGGACTCCGACCCGCTGCTCGTGATCGACATCGGCGGCGGCTCGACCGAGCTCGTCGTCGGGTCGCGGGGGTCGGTCGACTTCCACGTCTCGACCCAGGTCGGCGTCGTCCGGCACTCCGAGCGCCACCTGCACACGGACCCGCCGACGGCGGAAGAGCTCGCTGCCCTGGCGGCCGATGCGCGGCCGATCATCGAGGCCGCCGTGCCGCCCGAGGTGCGCTTGCGGGTGAGCGGCGCCGTGGCCGTCGCGGGGACGGCGACCTCGTGCGCGTCAATCGACCTCGAGCTCGATCCCTACGACCCTTCGCGGGTTGAGGGGCACGCGCTCTCACGCACGCGGATCGAGGAGCTCCGCGACCGACTGGCGTCGCTGCCGCTCTCCGAACGGCGCGATGTGACGGGCCTGGAAGCGGGCCGGGCACCCACGATCGTGGCCGGCACGGTCGTGCTTCTGGAGGTTCTGGGCGCGTTCGGACTCGACGCCGTCGAGGTCTCCGAACGGGACATCCTCTGGGGAGTGGCTCTGGACAGCACATTTGAGCGCTGAAGTCAACCCGAGGATGAGTTTTACCTGGACGGTTGTTCGATTGCCGGTGTGCATTTGGCGGCGGGATACTCCAACGCGTCGGAAAGGGCGGTCGTGCCTCCCGCCGCCGTCCCTCTGACGCATAGGTTCGGGCGATGCCGCATCATCGGCGCCTCCCGCCGTCCGGACCACCCAATAGGCCCCCAAAGGCACGTACCCCTGCCCGTCCTGACGGGGCCATCTTGAAGCCGCCCGCCCCCGCCGCGGGCGGCTTCTGTGTTTGGGGCCAAATCCGCTCTCCGGGACGAACCTCGGCTGGGTAGGGCAGCGAGGGGTGGACCGTTTCGGCGGTCCCTGGCGCTTTAAGCACCGTATGGGTGCATAAAGCGCCAACGATCTGCACTACGGTCGATCCCACTCCCATCAATGCCGCAGTTCAGGCGGCCACGGCCCGGAGCGCGTTGACGGATTCACGCACGATCTCTGGCAGGCCGCGGGTCTCGCCATCAGCGAGCCAGCGCTCGAAGGCAACCCGGAACACCGCCATGGCCGTCTCGGCGGCCAGGCTCGCCGCGGGCTCCCCGACGCCCCGCTCATGCAGGCCCTCGGTGAGCGCGGCGGCGACCGAGGCGAGCTTGACGAGCTCGCGTTCGCGCAGCTCGGCGTTGGCCGCGATCACACGCTGCCGGCGGCGGGCGAAGTCGCGCCGGCCTTCGAGCCGCTCGCCGCCGGCCTGCAGGCTGATGGTGAGGGCGTCGAGCGGTGTCGCTGACGGCGGCGCGCCGGCGAGGCTGTCCACGAACACCTGCTGGAACTCCGCGCCGGCGCCGAACAGCACCTCGCGCTTGTCCGCGTAGTGGCGGAAGAAGGTGCGCTTGGTCAGGCCCGCGCGTGTGGCGATGTCCTCGACCGTGGTCTGCTCGAACCCGCGCTCGCCGAAGAGGTCCAGCGCCGCCTGCTCGAGCCTTCCGCGCGCGTTCGGCTCCCATCGGGTCACAGGCGGATCATAGCCATGTCACCAAGTGACATCAGCGTGCTATCTTGCGACGTCACCAAGTGTCATCGCAACGATGAGATGGTCATCATGCGCGTCTTCGTCACCGGTGCCAGCGGCTGGATCGGCTCCGCGGTCGTCCCCGAACTGATCGGCGCCGGGCACAGCGTCGTCGGGCTCGCCCGCTCGGACGCCTCGGCGGCCGCATCCACCTCGCGTTCAAGCACGAGGAGGCGTTCTCCGGCAACTTCCAGGTCGCCGCCGAAGCGGACCGCCGCGCGATCGAGAACTTCGGCGCCGCGCTGGCCGGGTCCGGCCGTCCGCTCGTCATCGCATCGGGGCTGGCCGGCCACACAACCGGCACGGTGGTCACCGAGGACGACGCGCCCGACCCCGACGGCCCCGCCGCGCATCGCACCATCTCCGAGCGCGCGGCACTCGCGTTGGCGGCCTCGGACGTGCGCTCGTCGAGCGTGCGGCTGTCGCCGACCGTGCACGGGGAGGGCGACCATGGGTTCGTCGCCACCCTGGTCCAGATCGCGCGCGAAACGGGCGTCTGCGGCTACATCGGCGACGGGAGCAACCACTGGCCGGCCGTGCATCGGAGCGACGCCGCACGCATGTTCCGGCTGGCGCTCGAGGACGCTCCGGCGGGGTCGGTCCTGCACGCCGCCGCCGAGGAGGGCGTGCCGACCCGTGACATCGCGGAGGCGATCGGCGGGCGACTCGGACTCGAGACGACGGCCGCGGCGCCCGATCACTTCGGCTGGCTCGGCACGTTCTTCGCGGTCGACGTCCGGGCCTCGAGCGCGCGGACCCGCGAGCTAATGGATTGGCAGCCGACCGGCCCCGGCCTGATCGCCGACCTCGACGCGGGCAGCTACGGCTAGGCGAGGTTCGCCGAGCGCGGGTACGCGACCGACGGGTCCGTCAACACGTTCACGAGCACCGGCCCGGTGGCGGAGAAGGCGCGCTCCAAAGCCGGCCGCAGCTCGTCCGGCGCCCGCACGAGCTCGCCGATCCCGCCGAGCGCCTCGACCATCTGGTCGTAGCGCGTCTCGGGTGTCAGCTCGGCCACGACCGAATAGCCGTACAGGAACTCCATCGGGTGCTTCTCGAGGGCCCAGATGCCGTTGTTGCCCATCACGCCGACGACGTTGACGCCGTGGCGGGCAAGCGTGTCGAACTCCATGCCCGAGAAGCCGAACGCGCCGTCGCCGAGCAGGAGCACGACCTGGCGGTCGGGATGCGCAAGCTTCGCGGCCAGCGCGTAGCCGGGACCGGAGCCGAGGCAGCCGAACGGGCCCGGGTCGAGCCAGCAGCCGGGGTTGTAGGAGTCGACGACGCGGCCCGCATAGGAGACGAAGTCGCCGCCGTCGCCGACGACGATCGCGTCGCGGTCGAGCACGGACGCCAGCTCGCCGTACACGCGCATCGGGTGGAGCGGCGCCCTCGGGTCCGACAGCTGCTCGCGCTCGGCCTCGCGCTTCCCGGTCTCGACCCCGCGCAGGTGCCCGAGCCACTCGTTCGTGTCGGCGCCACCGGTCGCCAGCGCCCGCAACGTCTCGGAGATGTCCCCGTAGCACTCGGCCGCGACCGCACGCGGATGCGCGCGCTCGGGCTCGGCGAGGTCGATCGCGACGATCTCGGTCTCCTCGCCGAACGCGCCGCCGAAGCCGAGCCGGAAGTCCATCGGCACGCCGATCACGAGGGCGACGTCGGCGCCTTTCAGCCCCGCCGAGCGAGCCCGCGCGAAGAAGTTCGGGTGGTCGGCCGGGAGGCAGCCGCGCGCCAGGCCGTTGAGGAACACCGGAATCCCCGCCGCCTCGGCGAGCTCGCGCAGCGCGTCCTCGCCGTGTCCCCAGTAGAGGTTCGTGCCGGCCATGATCACCGGCCGCTCGGCGTCGCGCAGCAGCGCCGCCGCGCGGTCGAGCGCGCCGCTGTCGGCGCGCGACACCGTGGGGGTGCGCGAAGGGAGCGGCGCCTCGTCGGCCTCCATGAACACGACGTCGAGCGGGAAGTCGAGGAACGCCGGGCCGGGATGGTCGCGCCGGACGATGTCCCAGGCGTCGTCGATCAGGCCCGGGATCTCGGCCGTCGACCCCGCGGTCGCGGCGAGCTTGACCAGCGGGCGCACGAACGGGACATGGTCGATCTCCTGCAGCGAGCCCTGGCCCCAGCGCATCGCCGGCGCCCGGCCGCCGAGCACGAGCACCGGCGAGTGGTTCTGCTGCGCCGACGCGATCGCGCTCATCCCGTTGGTGACTCCCGGCCCGGCCGTCAGGGCCGCGACGCCCGGCTCGCGCGTTACCTTCGCCCAGCCCTCGGCGGCGAACGTGGCGGCCGACTCGTGGCGCGTGTCGACGAGGTCGATCCCCTCCTCGCGACAGCCGTCGTAGATCGAGAACAGGTGGCCACCGGACAGCGTGAACAGCTTCGTCACGCCGTATGCCTTGAGCCGGCGGGCCACCAGTCGGCCGCCGTGCAACGTGGTCGTCTCCTGCGTCTCAGCGGTCATGGCGCCGGAATGTACCCCCCGGCCGGGGGGTTGGACCCCGATCGTCTGTGACGCTCCGCACGCCCAGGGTTAGGTTCCAGGTATGGAGAGAGAAACGACGATCCGCGACGCGGACCTCGAACTGCTGCTCGCCGAACCCGACCGTGATGCGCCCTTCCTCGTTGCCCCGCGCACCGAGAAGCAGGAGCCGCGCGAAGAGATCGACGAGCAGATTCTCGCCGGGCTCGTAACGCCGTACTGAGACTCGCGGGGGTCAGACCCCGGCCTCGGTTGACCGGTCAGACCCCGGCGGCGGCAGCGTGCATGCGCGCGGCGGCGGCGGCTTCCGCCACCTTCTCCTCGCCCCAGAACAGCGAGCGCCCGACGCGCAGCGCCGGCAGACGATCGGCGCCGGCGGCGAGGAGGCGGCTGCCGGCCGCCTCGATCGTGCCGTCGCGCCCGCGGTCTCCCGCCGCGCGGAGGCAGTCTTCGAGCACCAGTCCGGCGGCAGCGGCCGCCTCGAACAGGATCTCGGGGTCGTCGAGGTCGAACCCGCCGCAGAAGGCCAGCCGGCCGGCGGCGAGCACGAACTCGGCGCCGCGGCCGCAGGCCGCCGCGTACGCGGCTACTCGCATCGCGGCCGGTACCTCGGCCGGGAACGTCTCGGGCCACTCGAGCGGCAACCGCAACGCCTGCGCGCGCTCCGCGGCGGCCGCCTGGACATTCTCGATCGCGCCAGGATCGGATTCGAGCGCGCCACCTCGGACAATGGTCGCGGACGCCGGGGTCCAGACCACGTGATCGAACGCCCGCTCCACCCGCTCGGCGGCGAGGTACGTGAACGGGCAGGCGAGGTCGAAGAAGAGCTCCGCGCGCGCCGGCGCTACCCGTTGATCCCGCGGCCGGGCGCGACGCGCCTGCCGGCGCTCCGCGAGTCGGATGATCTCGCCCATCAATTCGTCCCTTACGTCTCTCAAGAACCTTTGTCCGTCAGGGCGTTATGCCCCTGCTCTCGTGTCAACGGCCGCCAACTCGAAAACTTGCGCGCTCGAGCGACCCCGACTTGAGCGGATTGTCCGGCTACGGACCAATCGTCAAATGTTTACGGTGTGAAACCTGGACGCCCCGAGTACGGGTATGCTCCGCAAAACCCCGGTTTCGCGTCCGTCAAGAGGCCCACAATTCCGACTGTCCCCCCGCCCAAGCGTCACCCGTACGATCAGTGGTCTCCGGACGCCCGCGCGCTCGACCTCGTGGGCGACAAATGGACGCTGCTGATCATTCGTGACCTGGCCGCCGGGCCCCGGCGCTTCGTCGAGCTCCAGAGGGTGCTCCCGGGGATCTCCACCGAGCAGCTGCGGTCGCGGCTGAACCGGATGGTCGCCGACGGACTGCTGACCCGTCAGCGGTACCGCGAGGTGCCGCCGCGGGTCGACTACGAGCTGACCGAGCGCTCGCGCGAGTTGATGCCGGTGATCGGCGAGCTCGCCCGCTGGGGCTACAACTGGACCTGGAGCCCACCGCGCCCGGGCGAGGACATCAACGTCGGCGCGGTGTTCCGCCTCGCGCCCGGCATGATCGAGACGCCGCCCGGCATGGAGGGGAGCGTCGACCTGATCGTCGAGGGCGAGGGCGACGTGCCCGAGCGCCGCTACCGCCTCACCGCCTCGGGCGGCCACGTCGAGATCAGCGAGTCGGCCGAGGGCGACGGCGCCGGCGCGGTCGTCACCGGCCGCCGTGATGCCTGGGTCCGCGCGCTCGGCCCCGAGGGCGCCTCGGACTCGCTGTCCTTCAGCGGCAACCGAGGGCTCGCGGACGCCGTGCTCGGCGCCTTCACCGGCGCCGCCGCCGCACGCCGCGCGGCCTGACCCCCGCGGGTTCGCCCCCTGGGCGAACCCTTAACGTCATCGCGCGCTAGCGCGGTGACGCGTAGTCGTCGGCCTCGACGTGCGGGAAGTCGCCCTGCACGCGGCCCTGGAACTTGATCGGCGGGTGCTTCCAGCAGCCCGGGTTGCCCTGTGACGCCGGGTGCTCGCCCCCGGTGTTCGAGCAGTCGGTCGACGGCGCGTCGAGGTAGGTCATGGCCTCGGGGCCGAACAGCTGCTTCGGCCCGACATAGGTCTGCCCGCGGTTGGTCGGGAGCCGCTCCGGATAGATCGCGGCGCTCTCCGCGCCCAGCGGGCCGAACTGGCGCAGGTAGTGGCCGACGCCGCCGCCCGGTGAGGCCGTCGTGTCGGCGAGCGCCGCGCCGCCGTAGGAGATGAAGTCCGACACCTGCGACTGCGACAGCTCGAGGTACTGGAGCATCGGGTTGAGCTGGCCGAGGAACGGGCCGACCGCGTCGAGCAAGGGCTTGGCGGCGTCGAGCGTCTCGCGCGCGGCCGGCATGCCCTTCTTGGACGCCTCGATCAGCGGGTCGAGGTTGCGGAAGAAGTTCTCGAGGTCGGGCGCCATCGCGTGCACGTCGGCGAGCGTCGGCTTGAGGTCGCGGGCGACCGGCGTCAGGTCCTGCACGAGCGGGTCGGTGTCGGTCGAGAACGTCTGCAGCCGCGCCAGCGTCGCCTTTGACTCGTCGAGGAACGTCGGGAAGATCCGCACCGCCTCGGCGAGCGCGTCGTTGCGCGAGGCGGTTGCGTCGAACAGCTTCTTGGACGACGTGATCAGCGTCTGCAGCTGCTGCTCGTTCTCCGTCAGCGCCGCGAACGTGACGCCGGTGTTCTTGACCAGCCGGTGCACCGCGGCGTCCTGCGACGCGAGCACGCGCAGCACGTCCGACCCGTCGGCGGCGAAGCCCGGGAGTGTCCCGAGCGCGTCGTTGAAGTCGCGCCCACGGCCCTTCACGCCCTTCGCCAGCTCCTGCTGCCAGGTCCGGAACGACGCGCGCGTGGCCGGGTCGAGCGAGTCGAAGATCTCGTCGAGCTGGACGGTGTCCTTGACCTGTCCGTTCGCCAGCCGGCCGCCCTCGGGAACCATCGAAGGGCTGTGGCCGGGCGTGAGCTGCACGTAGGTCTCGCCCAGCAGCGTCTTCTGCCGCAGCATCGCGCGGGCGTCGCTGTGCAGCGGCGCGAACGAGCGGTCGAGCTCGATCGTCGCGACCGTGCGGTTGCCCTGCTTGTCGACGTCGAGCTTGCGCACCTTGCCGACCGACACACCGGCAATGCGGACGTCGGCCTCGGTCGCCAGCGTCGCCGCCTCGGGGAACGCGACCTGCACGCGGTAGCCCTGAGGCTTGAGCGGGATCGGGCCGCCGAACGACAGCCACAGGAACAGCAGCAGGCCGAAGCACGACAGCGCGAACACGACCATCGTGATGATCCGCAGGATCGACGGGGCAGCCTTGTTCATCCGCAGGCCTGCGAGTCGGTGAGGATCGGGGTCAGCATCTCGAGGAACTCGAGCTGCGGCTGCTCGTGCACGAGCTGCTCGATGGTCGCGCACGGGGCGCCGACCGTCACGGGCCGGAACACGCCGTTCGCGTCCGACGTCGAGAACAGCTGGGTCGCCATGTGCTGGACCCATGCCGCCCAGAACAGGTAGCCCTCCTGGCGGTCCTTGTTACCCGGGTCCTCCTGCCCGTTCGGGTTGTACGCGGCGAGACTGAGGAACGTGTTGAGCGCCGAGAAGGTGCGCGTGAGCGACGGCGTCGCGGCGGCCAGGTTCTTCGCCGCCGGCCGCAGGTCACGGGCGACCGGGCGAGCCTCGCGGACGAACGGGCGGATGTCGTTGCGCAGCAGCGGCGTCGCCTCCGCAGCGAGGGGGCGGACCGCCTTGTTGGCCGGGTCGAGCGCACGCGCCGCAGGCCGCAGCTTCTGTGCGGTCGGGCCGAGAAGCGTCGCGTAGCGCTCGACCCGCGACATCGTGTCCGTCGTCTGCTGCAGGGCGCCGGGCAGCTCGTGGACGGCGGCGGACACGTTCTGCTCCTCGGAGGCGAACTCGTGCATCACGGCCGAGGAGGAGTCGACGAGACCGGCGAGGTCGTCACTGCGCTTGGCGAGCTCGCCGTTGAGCGTGTTCAAAGAGGTGATGAGGTGGCGGAGGTTCTCGCGCCGCGTGGCGACGGCGGTGCTGACGCGCGCGAGGTCGCGATGCGTCGGCTCGAACCGGCGGAGGATCTCGCGCAGGTCGCCTCCGCGCCCGTCGAGCCCGCGGCCGGCGTCGCCGATCAGCAGCTTCAGGTAGTCGCGCGTGTCGGAGTCGAGCTCGCCGAGGATCTCGTCGGGGTTGACGTCCGGCGCGGTCGCGGAGATCGGGATCGTGTACCCGGCGTCGGCGGCCGGCGCCTTGTCGGTGCCGGGCTCGAGGTCGATGAACATGTCCTTGAGCCCGGTCCGCGGCCGCAGCAGCGCGTGCGCGTCCTGGCGGACGAGGCCCTTGTACTCCGGGTCGATGACCATCTCGACGACGGCCTTGCCGTCCTTGAGCTTGACGGCGCCGATGTCGCCGATGCGGACGCCGGACACGCGGACGGTCTGGCCCTGGCCGGCGGTCACGGCCTGGGCGGTCGAGAACTCGGCGTTGACGCGCAGCGGGGCGGCCTCCCACGGGAAGCGCATCCGCTGCTCGTTGAGTAGGTACAGGGAGACGCCGACGGCGATCGCGATCAGCCCGATCACGGCGATGAACTCCTTGGCGTGCTTGCGGATCGCGATCATCGGGTCGCGCCCTTCGCAATCTTGTCGAGGAGCGCCGGCGTCGCGTCCTTGTCGGAGACCTTCAGCAGCTTCGTCAGGTCCTCGAGCTTGAGTTGCTTCTGCAGCCACTTGACGGCCTCGTCGCGCGACTTCGCGTAGCGGTCCTGGAACGCGGCCGAGTTCGTGTTGACCGCGTGCTGCGGCGGCGGCGGAGCGGTCTGCGTGCGCAGGTCGGGCGTCGCCTGCGTCTCGCACGGGATCTTGCCGTCGAGCGGCGGGCGCTTGGTCGGCTTCGGCGGGTTCGCGCCGAGCAGCGGCTCCGGCGTCGTGCCGAACACGCCCGGCGAGAAGGTCACGAGGTTCTTGCCGCCGGCGGCGAGGACGCGGAACCACGAGCCGTTGGCGTCGGCCGAGCGGCTCTCGCCGGCGAGGCCGGGCAGCGGCTTGGGCGCCTCCTGGTAGACCGGGCCCTTGGCCGGGAACTGCTTGTCCGGGACCGTGTCGAGCGTCCACGGGTGGATGACCTCGTTGTTGCAGCTCGCCGCGCGGCGGACCTCGCGGTAGAGCGGCACGCTGCGGTCGACGAGCTGGGCGAGGTCGGGCACGGTGGGCCGCAGGTCGGAGGCGAGACCGCGCAGCTCGGGCTCGGAGACCAGGCCGCGGAGCTCGTGGATGAACGGCTGGGCGACGTCGAGCGTCGGGCCGGAGCTCTGGACGCCCGGGCGCAGCTCCTGCGCCAACGCGCGCACCGGCGGGAACGACTCGTTGAGCGCGCCGAGCGCCGTGTACGAGGCACGCAGCGTGTGCGGCAGCTCGCCGATCGCGGTGTCGAGGTTGGTGTCCTGGAGCGCGAACGCGGCGGCGGTCGTGTTGAAGTCGGTGACCAGCGACTTGAGCTGCACCCGGTTGCGGTCGAGCGCCGCGGCGGTCGCGCCGGCGTTCTTGACATAGCCGGACAGGTCGTGCCCGGTCTCGCCGCGCATCGCGTCGGCGACCACGGAGCCGTCGCGGTACGCGGGCTCCCAGTACGGGATCGAGCGGTTGAAGCCCTTCGCGCCGTTGCCGTCGAGCGCCTTGCCGTATTCGCGCAGGAGGACCTTCAGGTCCTCGCGCGTGTCGGACTGCAGGGCGGTGACGACCTCGTCGAGCTGGACCGGCGTCGCGGTCTGCTGCACCGGGATCGTCGCGCCGTCCTTGAGCTCGGGCGCCGACGGCGAGCCCGCCGTCATGTCGACGAAGAAGTTGCCCTCGAGGAAGATGCGCGGACGGATCTTGGCCGTCGCGTCGCTGTGCACCGGACGGCCCTGCTTGTTGATCCGCATCGTCAGGATCGCGCCAGTTCGGGCTTCGCCCTCGTCACCGGGGGCGGCTTCGCCGTCCCCTACACCGGCGTTCGCGCCCTCGATCTTGGTGACCTTGCCGACCTCGACGCCGGCGATCCGCACCGGCGACCCGGGCCGGATGTTGTTCGAGCTTTCGAACGCGGCCTTGATCTCGTAGTGCGGCTTGAACGGGATCGCCTTCGTGAAGCCGAGGTACATGCCGATCGCGCAGACCGCCAGGGCGACGAGGCCGATCGCGTAGTTGGAGCGCGGGAGCCTCACGGGTGCTCCGACTTCGCCATGTCCGCGTACGGGCCCGTCTCGGGCTCGGCGGTGAACGTCTCGCCCTTCGGCACCCGCGCGCGGCCAGTGAACGTCGGGCCTTGCAGGCCGGGCGACCGCGGGTCGCGCGCGACCTTGTACTGCTTGGGGAAGAAGCGGGCCTGGCGCTCGACGAAGCCGCGCTGGCCGGCCTCGCAGTCGGCGCGTCCGTCAGGGGCGACCGCGGCGCCGTACGGCTGGTCCTGCCCGTACTGCGGCGTGCCGGCGGCGTTTTTGCCGTTGGCCGGCTCGTCGGCGCCCATCATGCCCAGCCCGTCCTCCTGCGGCGACGCGAAGTTGAGCAGCGCGCGCTGGGCGGAGCCGGTCGAGTCGGGCTCGGAGAAGTGCTCGGCGATGTAGGTCCAGAAGTAGTTCCAGCTGTTGCAGACCGTCACGTACGGGCCGTAGAAGCGCATCTGCGGGTTGAGCGAGCCGACCGTCGCGGTGAGCCCACGCAGCGCGGCGTTGGTGCCCGGCTGCTCGGCGACCTCGCGGACTGTGTTGAGTGTCTTGCGCACCTCGTCGTTGAGACGCGGCAGCCGCTGCTGGACCGGCGTGCCGACCTTGATGGCGCTGTTGAGCGGGGGCAGCGCGGGGCGCAGCTCGTGGGTCGCGCCCGAGAGCTCCGTCGAGAACGTCGTCAGGTGGTCGAGGAACGGCTGCTGGACCCGGAACGAGGTGATCGCCGTGTCCATCGTCGACGGCGACTTGGCGATCAGGTCCTTGAGCGCCTGCGGGTCACGCCCGAGCGCCTCGAACGTATCGGCCATCGAGGTGAACAGCGCGGCGTTCTGCTTAGAGACCGGCGCGATGATGCGGGTGGCGTCGCCGAGCTCGCGCACGAAGCCGCGCAGGTCGGTATCCGGGTCGGACAGCGTCGCCATCACCGGCTCGAGCGAGCCCATGAAGCCCGGGAGCTCCTCGAGCGTACGCCCGACGTCCTGCCCGCGACCGGCGAACGCGTCGCCGAACCCCTGCAGGTTCTGCTGCGAGGCCGCGCGCGTCTTGGAGTCGAACATCTTGTAGACGTCGTCGAGCTCGGCCGCGTAGGACGCCTGAGAGGCCGGCATCACGTCGCCGTTGCGGAACGCCTGCCGGCTGGTCCCGCGCGTGAGTTCGACGTACTTGAGGCCGAGCGCCGAGCGCGGGCGGATCCGCACGCTGGAATCGCGCGGCAGGTCGCCATAGCTCTTGTCGAGCTCCATCGTCAGCTCGGCGCCGGATGAGCCGTCGTCGAGTCGGACCGGTCGCATGTCGGTGACGACGCCGATGCGCGAGCCGCCCGACCGGACCTCGTTGCCCTTGACCAGGTTCGCGCCATTGGAGACGCGGACCTTGACGGTCGTGGTCGGGACGAACGGCAAGCCGTTGTTGGCGTTGTAGGCCAGGAACACGGCCACGGTCGCGACCAGCACGGTCACGGCGCCGATCAGGATCGGGTTGGAGGCGAGCTTCATGGGCCGAGGAGGAAGTCCAGGAGCCCCTGCGCGTCGGCAGAGCTCGAGCTGTTGGGAAGGGCGGGCAGCTGCGGCAGCCCGGACGAGGTCTGCGGCAGGTCGGGCAGCTGGATGCCGAGCGTGTCTTCGAGCTGCTGCTTGAGCTTCTCGGCCTTGCGCTTCGCCTCGTCGATCTTCTTCTTCGGCGTGTTCGCGTCGATCTGCGGCGCCTTCGGCACGTCGGACTTGCGGCTCGCCTTCGTCTTCTTCTTGGCCTTGGCAGCGGTGGACGTGCGCTCGGCGACGTTCTGGGCGCCCGTGTAGCTCGGGTCAGGCTGCGTGATGCCCGGCTGGTTCGGGCCGAGGATCGCGGCGCAGCGCGAGTAGAAGCCCGGGTCCTGCTGCAGCTTCTTCTTGAGCGATTGGACGTTCTGGTAGTCCGAGCACTCCGACGCGAACAGGTTCACCTTGAGCATGTAGCCGTTCGAGTCGAACGCGTTGATCGCCATCGACTGGTCGAACACGTACTGCAGGAGCGCCTCGAAGCCGGTGTAGCCCTTGCCGCCCGGCGAGCGCGGATCCTTCTCGACGGCGCGGTTGCGGTCGTTGAGGTCCTTCAGGACGATCGCCAGGTTGTTGGCCAGCTCGGGCGTATGGGTAGAGAACTGGTTGAGCAGGTCCACAGTCGGGCGCGCGGCACGCACGTCCGGGCGGCCGTCGCGGCTGAGCTCGGCGAGCGACTTAAAGCCGGTGCGGCTCGCGTCGGCGAAGTCGGGCAGTTGCTCGAGCAGCGTCGCGAGCTGGCCGGCCGACGCGTTGAGGTCGGCCAGCGCGGAGGTCTGGGCCTCGGTCGCCGCGCCGAGTTTGGCCATCGTCGGCTCGAGCTCGCGCAGGAAGGTGGGGAGGCGCTGCAGGCTGGCGGCGATCTGCGCGCGGCGCTCGGCCGATGCCCGCGCCGTCTGGTGCGTCTCGGTGACGAAGCGGCCCACGTTCTTGCGGTTCTTGGCGAGGTCGCCGATCACGGTGTCGGCGTCGTGCGTGAGGTTCGCCAGCGTCGTGTTCTGGTCGGCGAGGATCGCGAGCACCTGGTCGGTCTCGCGCAGGGCCGGCACGGCGCGCTTGACGGTCTCCTGGATGTCGCTGGCGCGGCCGCCGACACCGGCGCCGAGCTCGTCGAGGATGATCCGCAGCCGCTCGCGGTAGGGGCGGCGCATGATGTTGTTGACGAGGTCGAGCGGGATCGTCGACGCGGTGTGCTCGATCGGGATCGTCGCGCCCGGCTGCAGCCGTTCGTTGCTCGTGCCCGGACGGCAGTCGACGAAGTACTCGCCGATCAGCGACTGCGGCTTGGTCTCGCAGAACGCGTCGCTGCGGAGTGAGCCGAAGCCGGTCTTCTCGATCGCGATGTCGACGAGCGCGTGATGCGTGCGGCGGTCGACGCGCATGCCGGTCACGTGGCCCGCTCGCACGCCCGCGACCTTGACGTCGGCGCCGTTGACGATGCCGAACGCGTTGTCGAGCTCGACCGTGTATTCGGGCTTCTCGGGGTCGCTGGACTTGCCGGACGCGCTGGCGACCACCGCGGCGACGGCGGCGGCGAGCACGAGGGCGACGACGAGGAGGCGGCGCATCGGCTACTTCCCCGGGAGCACTTGGCTCGGGTCGCAGTTGTAGTCCGGCGTCGGCTTCCACGGGCGCGAGCCGTCAGAGGACTTGTGGTCGCCACCGCCTGGGCAGCGGTTGTTCTGGTTGGTCGCCGCAGCCGCCTTGAACGCCTGCTCGCGCAGCGCCGGCGGCACCGGCGTCAGCTGGCCGCCGACGAGGGAGAACGCGCTCGCGTGGATGCCGACGCGCGAGGCGGCGCCGAGCGCGTCGTACGTGCCGGAGTGGCTGAAGTCGTCGAACCAGCCGAGCAGGTCGACCGTGTACGGACGCAGGTAGGCGATCTCCGGCGTCGCGTCCTTGATCGCCTTGGCGGAGGCCGGGAACGCGCCGGGACGATCCTTGCTGTTCTCCTTCACGTCGCGCGCGGCGATGTCGCGCAGCGCCGGCTGGCCGTTCGTGAGGTCGATCAGGTCGTTGGCCGGCCCGGGCGCCTTGAGCAGCGCGCTGAGGTCGTTGAACGTCGGCCGCGCGTCCTGCGCCAGCGGGCGCAGCTCGGCGAGGAACGGGCGGAGCTTCTTGGCGACGGGCTTGGAGTCGTCGACGAGCGGCTTGAGGTCGTCGAGCGTGGCGCGCAGGTTGAGGAACGTGGTGTTGGCGCGGCGCAGGAACGGCGGGAGCTGGTGGACCGAGTCGGCCAGTTCCTGCTGGCGCGAGCCGATCGCGTTCGTCGTCGTCGCCAAGTGGTCGACGAGGCCGGCGAGATCCTCCTTGCGGTCGGCGAGGTCGGTGACGAGGTTGGAGGAAGAGACGACGAACCGCTCGAGCAGCCGCGAGTCGGAGTTGAGCTCGCGGAACAGTCGCGAGGACGCCTGCAGCGACGGGTTGAGGTACAGCAGGCCCGCGTTGAGCTCGTTGCCGCGCAGCCGGTGCTGGTTGGCGGAGCCTTTGATGACGGCCTGGAGGTCCTTGCGCGTCTTGGGATCGAGCGTGTTGAAGATCTCGTCGAGGTCGACGGCGGTCGTCGTGCTGTCCTCGCCGATCACGCCGCCGTCGGGGATCGCCGCGGCCTGGCTGCTGGGAAGGCGCAGGTCGATGTAGCGGTTGGCGACGCCGGAGACGGAGGCCTGGCGGACGGTGGCGAGCGTTCCGCGGCGCAGCGGCGCGTAGTCCTTGTCGATCTTGAGGGTGAGCTGCGCTTGGCCGTCGGGCGCCAGCTTGATGTCCGTGACCTTTCCGGCCGGGATCCCGGAGACCTGGACGAGGTTGCCCTTGACGATCTGCGAGGCGTTCTCGAACCGCGCCGTGACGGTGTAGCTCCCACTGCCGCCGCCGACCAGCAGCACCGCGGCGAAGACCACGGCGAAGGCGATGGCGACGAGCGCGGCGATCCGCGCGAGTGGGGCTGTTGCTCGCAAAGCTCTCCTGCTCCCTTCCCGGGAACTGGAACGACGGCGTTCAGAGAAACTTGCGGAAACGTGTGAGCGCGCTCACACGCCCAACGCTGCCGACGGTCAGGTCTGCCATTTGCCGACGCGACCGGCGACGAAGGCGCCGGCGATGCCGAGCAGCGCCAGCCAGATCAGCTTCGCGGGCAACAGGGAGACGAGCATGATCAGCCCGGGTACGGGCCCGGTCATCGCGCTCAGGAGCCCAGCGATCGTGCCGATCGCCGCGCCCGTGCCGTTCAGGTTGCTGTCGATGCTCGCGACGAGCAGGCTCAGCGCCACGCCGCCGTAGATCGACGGGAAGACCAGCCCGCCGCGGTAGCCGGCGGCCAGCGACCAGCCCGTGACCAGGAGCTTGACCACCAGCAGCCCGGCGAGCGCGAGGGCCGTATCGCCCGCATGGTCGGCCACCAGCATGTGCGAGCCCTCGTTGCCGCTGAACTGCACGGACTCGCCGCCGATGAGGTACAGCACCCCGATCACGGCGCCGAACAGCGTCGCCGAGATAAGCCAAGGCCAGCGTGAGTCGATCCGCGCGGTGCGCGCTGACGCGTCCTTGACCGACCATTTGAGCAGCCCGCCGACGAAGGCGCCGCCGACGCCGAGGATGAACGCCGCGATGCCGTCGCCGATGTCGAAGTGCGTCGGGGTCGGGATACTGCCGTAGCCGTCGGTGTGCCCCTTGATCAGGTACAGCACGCCGTACGCGGCCAGACCGGCGAGCACGACCGCGAGCACCGCGGCCGGCACCAGTCGCTTCTGCTTGCGATACATGAGCAGCAGCGGGAGCAGGAGCGGGACCAGCGAGCCGAGGAAGACGATCAGCAGCGCGCCGACGGCCGCCAGCATCAGCACCTTCCGGTTCCCGGACCCCGCGATCCACGCGCCGATCGCGGCCGACGCGGCCACGAGCGCCGCCTCGGGGCCGAGCGAGGCCCCGGCGAGCAGGCTGGCAGCCCCGACCACCAGCACGACGACGATGCTGGTCAGCGTTGCGGGCGGGGGGTCCTCTTCGCCCGCAAGCGGATCCGAGTGCACGACCCCGACACGCGGCTGTCCCAGCGTCCGCAGTAGCAGCGAGAGGAGGATGCTGGCGCCGATGGCCACCGGCACGACGCGCCAGCGCACCTCGTCCGTCCCGAAGACGTCGTTCCAGACGAAGTCCGTCCCGTGGTTGACGACCCACTCGAAGCCGACGAACACGACGGCGACGAGCGCGCCGATCAGCACCGCGCGAGCGAGGAAGGTCCATCGGCCGGTCGGCAAGTGCCCGGGGTGGGACTCGAACCCACAATGCTCGTGCGAGCAGCGCTTTTTAAGAGCGCCGGCTGTGCCAGTTCGCCTACCCGGGCTGGCGCCGCACATCCTATGGCCGCCAGAGGCCTTGACCCGGGACCCCGGCTTCTGAGACTGTCGTCTTCCCCCCGTCATCCAGCGATTCGGCCCGGTGGGTGGGCGGTCGAGGGCGATGGTTGGGCAGCGCTCGACGACCACGGGCCCCCTCTCCGACACGGCGTTCCGTGAAGCTGAGACACGAACCCGCCAGCGCGCTTGTCATCTCCGAGATCTGCTTCTTTCGCGAAGGGATCGTGGCTGCGCTCGCGGACGCGCCCGAGATCGGCGCGGTCACGGCTGCGGCGCGGGCGCCACGGCCGGAGGACGGTGCGCCGACGCCCGATGTCTTCGTCGTGGACCTTGCCACGGCCCAGTCGCTGTCGGTGATCGCTGCCGTCCGGTGCGCGGCGCCGGACGCGCGCATCGTTGCGCTCGGCGCCGACCGCGAAGAGCAGGCGCTCGCGTGTGCGCGTGCGGGCGTACGTGGCTTCGTGACCCGCGATCAGAGCCTCGACGAGCTGGTCCGCGCGGTCGTCGAGGTCGCTCGCGGGCGCGAGCTCTGCCCGCCCAGCATCGGCGTGCTCCTGCTCCGGGTCATGGGCACCCACGTCGCGCCGGAGCGCGGGCGCGGAGACGCGCTCACCGACCGCGAGCTCGACGTGCTCGAGCTGCTCGAGCGCGGGCTGTCGAACAAGGAGATCGCGGCCGAGCTCGTGATCGAGCCCGCGACGGCGAAGAACCACGTGCACAACGTGCTGCGCAAGCTGAACGTGCATCGCCGCGGCCAGGCCGCCGCGCTCCGCCGCCGCCGGCTCGAGGTCAGCTGAGCCGTTCGGCCCATCGACTGGACCGGACGGCCCGGTCCGGCGCCTGAGCCGAAGACAGCCCGTCCGGCCCATCGACCGCGCCGGCCGCCGGGGAAACAATCGGCCGGTGTCGTTCCCAGGCCTCACTCGAAGGCGGCAAGCGCATGGAGACGCTGTGCGTTTACGTCGGCGCGATGCCGCGCATGGCGCGCGACATCACGACCCGAGCGCTGCAGGACCTCGGTTCAGCGGTCCTCGACGCACCACCGGATCCCTCGGCGATACGCCCGGCGGGGGACGGGCATCCGCCGATCTTGATCGTCGCGACGCGCGGGGAGCGACTCGGGGAGTACGAGCAGGAGCTGCTCGCGGCGATGCCCGACGCCGTGATCGTCGCGTTCGACGAGGACGGCCGCAGCATCGCCAAGTACGAGCTCTGGCCCCGGCGCTCGGCGCTCGGGGAGCTGACCGTGGAGGCGATCGCCGATGCCGTGAGGACGGCATCGCGCTGGGACGAGCGCTTCCGTGACTGACGTCCGGATCGATCCACCGAAAGGACGCGCTGCGCGATGACACAGGTCACCTACCCGGGGGTGTACATCCAGGAGGTGCCGAGCGGCGTTCGCACGATTGCCCCGGTGTCCACCTCCGTGTGCGCGTTCGTCGACTTCTTCCGCGAAGGGCCGATGAACGAGGCCGTCGAGATCGACGGCAAGGCCGGCTTCGACAGGGTCTTCGGTGGCCTGCACAGGGACAGCGAGGCCAGCTACGCGATCGATCAGTTCTTCACGAACGGCGGCACGAAGGCGTTCGTGGTCCGGGTCGCGAGCGGCTCGCCCGCCGCGGCGCGCATCACAACACGCAGCCAGGCGCGCGCCGGCGTCGCGCAGGTCGACCTGCTCAGCGTCCAGGCTGCGAACGCCGGCACGTGGGGCAACAACCTGCGCGTGCACGTCTCGCACAACGCCGACGGCACGTTCAACCTCGCCGTGGCGCGGTTCGACGGAACTGACGCGGCGGCCAAGATCGTCGCCGCCGAGCCGCCGTTCCTGAACCTTTCGGTCGACCCGCTCTCACCGCGCTACGTCGAGAAGGTCGTCAACGACGCTTCGGCGCTCGTGCAGGTCGATCACCTGGCACCCGCCGACGACCGGCTGCCCGCCGCGAACGGGACGGCCGGCCGCCAGATCACGCTCGACGCCGCGGGCATCGCGGCGCTGCATCCGAACAACAAGACGTTCACCGTGACGGTGACCGACCCCGGGCCGAGCGGCGACCCGACGGTCGCGCACACGGCGACGCTCGACTTCAACAACACGCCCGCCAACCCGGCCCCGACGACCGCGAAGGGCCTGCGGGCCAAGCTCGAGTCGGCCATCCAGACGGCGGTCGACGCGCAGGGTGCCACCCACCCGCTGCTTGCCGGCGCTTCGGTGGCGCTGATCGAGGGGGCGACGGGCTACCGCTTCGTCATCGAGCCCAACCGTAAGGCGCGCGAGTACGCCCCGCAGCTGATCCTCGACGTCACCGCGGCGACGGGCAGCACCGGCGCCGACCTGCTCGGCCTCATGGGCGCGGGTGTCGGCGACAACGTGCAGGACTACGTGGTCGGCTCGACGCTGGCGGCGGGGTCGCAGGCGGCCGGCGCGGCCGGCGCCGACGGCTCGCTGCCCGACAAGACCGCACTGGCCGGCGCACCCGGCGAGCCGCCGACCGGAATGTACGCGCTGGGGAAGGTCGACCTCTTCAACCTGCTCTGCATGCCGCGCGCGGCAGCGCTCTCCGATGCTCAGGCCGATGCGCTGATCGGTGACGCGCTCACGTTCTGCGAGGAGCACCGGTCGATGTTGCTGATCGACATACCGGCGGATCGCAACACCGTGCAGGAGATCCTCGACTGGATCGACGACAACGCGAACTATCGTCACCCGAACTCGGTGTTGTACTTCCCGCGCGTGCGGGTCCCCGACCCGCTGGACGAGTTCCGCCTGCGGTCGATCGGCACGTCGGGGACCGCAGCCGGCATCTTCGCGAGGACCGACGCGACGCGCGGCGTCTGGAAGGCGCCGGCCGGCCTCGAGGCGTCGCTGCGCGGCGTCTCCGAGCTCGACTTCAAGCTCAGCGACCCAGAGAACGGCACGCTCAACCCGCTGGCGGTGAACGCGATCCGCGTGTTCCCGATCCACGGCCAAGTCATGTGGGGCGCGCGCACGCTCGACGGGGCGGACGCCAAGGCGTCGGAGTGGAAGTACATCAGCATCCGCCGCACCGCCCTGATGATCGAGGAGTCGCTGTTCCGCGGAACCAAGTGGGTGGTGTTCGAGCCCAACGACGAGCCCACGTGGGCGAAGGTCAGGCAAAACGTCGGCGCGTTCATGATGAGCCTGTTCCGCCAAGGCGCGTTCCAGGGCTCGACGCCAGACAAGGCGTTCTACGTCAAGTGCGACGGTGAGACGACGACGGCCAACGATCGCAACCTCGGGATCGTGAACATCGAGGTCGGGTTCGCCCCCCTCAAGCCGGCCGAGTTCGTCGTGATCAAGATCCAGCAGATCCCCGACTTGTAGTCGGAGGAGGCCCCCATGGCGAACGGGTTCACGGTCAACGCCCATCGCGTCGACCCGTACAAGAACTTCAAGTTCCGGGTGAAGAACGCGGACGGCAAGACGGTGCTGGGCGTGAGCAAAGTCAGCCCGCTGAAGCGCACGACCGAGGTCGTACGGCACCGCAGCGGCAACGACAACAGCCACGACAGTCCCTCCCCGGGGCGCAGCACGTACGACGCGATCACGCTCGAGCGCGGGATCACCCACGACACCGAGTTCGAGCGCTGGGCGAACATGGTCCACCCCTACGCCGGCGACGCGGCGATGGACCTCGTCAACTACAAGCAGGAGCTGACGCTCGAGGTCATGGACGAGAAGGGGCTCGTCGCGCTGCGCTACTTCCTGCATCGCTGCTGGGTGAGCGAGTTCGTCGCCGTGCCCGACCTCGACTCGATGGCCAACGTGACGGCCATCGAGTCCGTCAAGCTCGAGCTCGAGGGCTGGGAGCGCGACGTCGCCACCGTCGAGCCCGACGAGGCGTCGGCGGTCCCGGTGGGCGGGTAGGCCACCATGCCTGGCCTCGCCGTACGACCGTTCGGCGTGGAGCCGGGCGACCTCGACGTCGAGTTCGACGGCGACCGGGCCGACGTGGCCACCGCCGTGTTGGCGGGGTGCGCGCGCGGCCCGGACGGCGCGCCGCTCGGACGCGAGCGCGCCTGTGCGCTGGCGGTCGGCGCGCGACTCGGCGCGCTCGTCGCGGTGTGCCGGCGGTCCGGCCGCCGAGAGCTGAGCTGGGTCCTGCGCTGCACGGGCTGCGAGGAGGAGTTCGAGGTCGACCTTGAACTCGACGCGCTGGCGAGCGCGCAGTCGGCCGCCGAAGACGCCGCTCCCGCCGCGGTCGAATGGGAGGGCGCGACTTACCGCCCGCGGCGACCGACCGGGGGCGACCTGCGCCGCTGGCGCGAACGTGAACCGTCCGACGCAGAGATCGCCGCAGCGCTGGCTGGGTCTGTCGAAGACGCGCCGGCGGGGCTGCTCGCTGCAATCGAGGCGGCCCTCGCCGCCGCCGACCCGCTGGTGGACACGGCGGTCCGATCGGCGTGCCCCACGTGCGGTGAGGCGGCCGAGCTGCCGGTCGACCTCGAGGGCGAACTGCTCGCGCTCGCGCGCCGCCACCAGGATCAGCTGCTCGACGACGTCGGCGTGCTGGCGGGCGCGTTCCACTGGAGCGAGAAAGACATCCTCGCGCTGCCGCCCCGCCGCCGGCGCCGCTACCTGGCGATGGTCGAGTGATGCCGTACTTCGACCGCATCCGGCAGCTCGCCGCCGCGCGCGGCACGCCCGCGCGACCAGTCGTCTGGGGCCTCGAGGTCGGCGAGTTCCGCCCCGCTGCCGCCGCGACAGCGCCCGGGCTTACCACGGCCGCCGCGCCCACCACGCCAACGCCAGCCGCGCACACGTCCGCCGCGACCGCGGCGCGCGCTCAGCCCGCTGTCACCCTCGCACACTCCGCGCCCGATCACCCCGCCGCCGCGACCGTGGCCCTCGCGCCGCCCGCAGCCGCCCCCACGCTCGTTCAGGCCGCCGCCACGCCGGCGCCCCCCGTGCTCGATCAGCCTCTCGCCGCACCGGCGCCATCCGCGCCCGCGGACACTCGCGCGCGGGATCAGCGGGCCGCGCCGCTCGTGAGCGCGCACGCCGAGACGCCCCGACTGGCGCGCGATCCCGCGCCGCTCGACGCGCCACCACCGCCGGCCGCGTCTCCGGAGCCGCCTGACGCGCCGCCCGAGGCGCCGACGAGACTCGACGCGGTCGCACAGGCAGAGATCACCGCACCGCGCGACCCGGCCGAGCGGTCACACCGCGCGCTCGCCGAGGTGCGCCGGTGGATGGACGAGCCACCGCCGCGCCCGCGGCCGCGCCCGCGCCGTGCGGCGACCGCATCCGCGGTGGCCGGCGAGCCGGGCCTGTCGATCGGCACGATCGAGGTGACCGTGGAGGAATCGCCGGCGCCGCGGCCTTCGCACGCCGTCGCACCGCCTCCTCCCCCGCCGCGGCGGGCCGGCCGTGACGTCGTCCCCCGCGACTACCTGCGCGGGTGGTGAGGCGTGCCGCTCGCAGACTCCAGCCGCGCGATCGGAGCCGTGACCGGGCTGCTCATGCAGCGGATCGAACTGCTCACCGGCCACAACATCACGGTCGGGCGGCCGGAGCCGCCGAGCGCCAACGGCGGTATCACGAACCCGCGCCTGAACCTCTTCCTGTACGAGGCGGTCCTCGACCCGCACCTGCGCAACACCCCGCTCGACGAGGGGCAGGACGCGCCGCTCTGGCTCGTCGTGCGCTACCTGATGACGCCGTTCGACGACGACGGTGAGAGCGACACCGCCGATGCGTACCGCGTGCTCGGCGACGGGCTGCGCGCGCTCCAGTCGCTCGCCGTGCTCCCGGTCGCGGGCCTCCAGCCCGAGGACCAGGCGGCGCTGGAGCCGAACCCGCAGCAGCTGCGCCTCACGTTCAACGAGGCGCCGTCGACCCTGCTCTCGAGCCTCATGCAGGGGACCGACGAGAAGTACCGCTTCTCGATGTGCTTCGAGGTTCGCCCGCTGATGATCGCGCCGGCGGCGCCCGCCGCGTACTCGCTGCTGATCGGCGTCGACTACACAGGCGCACCGAACGCGCAGGTCGCGAACGGCGGCGTGGCGCTGTCGGTCGAGCCGACGCTCGGGCCGGTGATCGACCGCGTCACGCCGTCGAGCTTCAAGGCCGGCGACCCACCGGTGCGAATCGACGGCACCGACCTCGACATCGGCGGGATCGCGGTCCAGCTCGGGCCAGTGCAGCTGCCGCTGATGCTCGACGCCGAACGCAACGCGGTGTTCGACCCCACCAAGGCCGCGCTCAGCGGCACCGCGATCTCGGCCTCCAGCCACCCGCTGACGATCGTCCGCACGCTCTCGACCGGCCGCCGCCGCTCCAGCAACATCGCCGTCGTCAACGTGCTGCCCGAACTCAGCGCCGCCGCGTTCGACCAGAGCGAGATCGACCTGCAGGGCTTCCATCTCGGCTTGCCCGATGACGACGTGGTCGTCGGGCTCTATCGCAATGGCGCCACTGTGCGCAGCTACGACGACGTCGTCGACGCGCCCGGCGCCCCGCCCGCGCAGACCCACCGGCGCGTGAAGCTCACGCCGCCCGCGCTCCCCGGCGGCGCCTACCGCGTGGTCCTGCGCGTCAACGGTCAGCAGGCCCGCCAGAGCCCGGAGGTGACGCTGCCGTGAGCACCGTCGCCGCCCCCGCGAGCTTCTCCCCGCAGCTCGTGCCCGAGGACGAGCTGGCCCGCCACTGGCTCCGCCAGGTCACGCTGCGCCTGCGCCGCGAGGTGCTGTGGATGTGGCACCAGCGCGGCCAGGGCACGCGCGGCCGGCGGAACGCGCTGCCGCCCGCGGCCGACCCGACCGTCGAGGCGCTCGACCTCGCCCGCTACTGGGAGGACAAGCAGCGCTTCTTCGCGCACGACCAGACGGCCCGCTACCTCGGCTCCCAGCTCGCCGCACCGGAGCCCGAGCGGGCGAGCCGGCCGCGGCGCGGCTCGTTCGCGTGGGCTGCCCACGAGATCGACCTGCAACCTCCGGAGCGGTTCCTGCTCGCGCTCGCGATCCTGCCGGGCTTCGACAGCGCGGCGGGAGCGATCGTCGCGGCCTGTCTGAACGACCCGGCGGCCGTGCACCCGACGCCGGCGTTGGCCCAGCGGCTGTGGGACGAGCCGGTCGAGCTGCTGACGACCGCCGAGTCGGGCCACCGGCTCGAGCGCCACGGCCTGATCGAGCGCCCGGTCCGCGACACGACCGTCGACTGGCGCGGCGCGCTCGTCACGCCCGCGCTCGTGCTCCGGACGCTGCTGTTCCCGTCCGCCGACCCGCCCGCCCAACTGCGCGCGCTCGCGCGTCCCGGCGGCGAGCGGATCGCCATCGGACCTGCCGGCCTCGAGGTGGTGCCCGTCGTCGGGCCGCGAGGCGCGGACCACGCCGAGGCGGCGGCGGACTCGTGCACGGCGGCCGGCCGCGCGGTCGACGTCTTCGCCGGCGGGATCGAGACGCTCGGCACCCCCGGCCTGCTCGAGGCGCTGGCGTGCACGTGCTGGCTGCGCGGCGTCGACCTGTTCCTCGACCTCGACGCCGCCGCCGCGATGCTGGCGGCACGCCCGGTGCGGCTGCCCAGCGCCGCCCTCGCCGTCCGGCTGCTGCTTGCCGTCGAGGGGCGCGGCGGTCCTGCCGAGGTGCCGCCGGGGTTGCTCGGACCTGCCGTGCACGTCCCGCCGCTGTCGTACGAGTCGCGCCTCGCGCTGTGGCAGCGCGAGCTCGACCCGGAGATCGTCGGCGACGTCGCGCGCCGGTTCCGCTTCGAGGCCGCGGCGATCCGCTCGGTCGCCCGCCGTGTCCGGCGCGACGGCGCGGTCAGCCCCGACCGGTTGGTGACGGCGTGCCGCGAGGAGCTCGAGCTCGACCTCGGCGAGCTCGCCGAGGAGGTGCGCCCCCGCTTCCGCCGTGACGAGCTCGTGCTGCCGCGCAAGCAGTCGCTCCAGCTCGACGAGATCCGGCACGCGATGGCGTCGCTCGCCGAGGTCCATCACGAGTGGGGCACGGGCCGCGTCTGGCACGACGCGGGGCTGGCGGTACTGTTCGCCGGCGCACCCGGTACCGGCAAGACGATGGCCGCCGAGGTGCTCGCCGCCGACCTCGAGCTGCCGCTCTACCGCGTCGACCTCTCGCAGGTCGTCAACAAGTACATCGGCGAGACCGAGAAGAACCTCCGGCGCGTGTTCGACGCCTGCGAGGCGAGCGACATGATCGTGCTGTTCGACGAGGCGGACGCGCTGTTCGGACGGCGCACGCAGGTTCGGGACGCGCACGACCGCTACGCCAACCTCGAGGTCAGCTACCTGCTGAGCCGCATGGAGCGGGCGAAGGGCGTGACGATCCTCGCCACCAACCGCAAAGACGACCTCGACGGCGCGTTCCTGCGCCGCCTCCGTTACGTCGTCGACTTCCCTCAGCCCGACGTCGCCGAGCGGCGCGGCATCTGGGCGGTCGCGATGCCCGACGGCGTCGACGCCTCGGCGCTTGACCTCGACTTCCTCGCCGAGCGGTTCCCGCTCACCGGCGGCCACATCCGCTCGGCGGTCTTCAACGCGTGCCTGCAGAGCGCCGCCGCCGCGGACGTGCCGCGACTCTCGATGGAGGCGGTGCTGATCGCGGTCCGTCGCGAGCTCGACAAGGCCGAGCGGGCCGTCAGCCTCGAGCGCTTCGGCGAGTACGCCGCGCTCGTCCAGGAGCGCGCGTCGTGACCGAACACGTGCGCGTCGAGCGGGTCCAGGTGCGCGTCCGTGGCGGCTCGGCGCGCGAGGCGCGGGCGCTCGCCGCCGCGTTGCGCAGCGACCTGCGACCGGCCCTTGAGGCCGAGCTCACGCGGCCGGCCGAGATCAGGCCCACGAGCGCGCCGGTGACCGCCGTCGCGCGCGCGGTCGCCGACGGCATCCGGAGCGAGCGGCCGTGAGCCTGCTGCTCAAGGGCGCCCTGATCGAGTACGGGAGCGACTTCCTCGGCCCGCTGCCGAACGTCGTCGTGTTCCAGTTCAACCCGCTGCAGGTGACGCGCACGATCGAGGTCCCGCCGCGGCCGACCGGCGCCGGCAGCCGCGAGACGAGCCAGGCCGGCGAGGTCCCGATCGAGAAGCTCGACCTGACCGCCTCGTTCAGCGCGGCGGACATGCTCGCCTCCAACAACATCCTCGCGCGCGCGACCGGCATCGCCTCCTACTTGGCGGCGCTCGAGCTGATGGCCAACGCGAAGGCCGCCGAGGGCGGACTGCTCGGCGCGGCGATCGACGCCGTCGGCGCGCTGCTCGGCGGTGGCGGTGCGGCGGACCCGACGCAGCCAATCCCCCGCGAGGCGTACCCGCGGCTCATCTTCATCTGGGGCCTCACACGCGTGCTCCCGGTGATCGTCACGTCGATGAAGATCACCGAAACGCAGTTCGACTTCCTGCTCAACCCGATCGAGGCCGAGGTCGAGATCGGGCTGACCGTCATCCGTCCCGACCCGTGCGCGAAGGACCTCGTCGCCGAGGGCGCGAGCATCTACACCGCGACCGCCAAGGAGGCGCTGGCCGTCGCGAACCTTGCCAACGTCGCGGGTGAAATCGCCGACCTGGTGTCGTTCTGATGGCGTTCCTGAAGACATCCCGGTACGCCGCTGTTCCGACCGTCGAGGCGCCCGCGAGCGGCGGCCGGACGGTCACCGCCGTCCCCCTGCGCGTGCTGCCGCCCACCGACGGCAACCCGTACATCGTGCTCGAGAACGACCGGCTCGACCTGATCGCCGACCGCTCGTACGGCGACGCGACGCGCGGCTGGCGGATCGCCGACGCCAACAGCGAGCTCGACGCCCGGCGGCTGGTCGAGCCCGGCCGCGACATCGACCTCCCGCCGACCAAATGACCGGCGCCGAGTACAAGCTGCTGTTCGACGGCACGGCCGCCACCAAGGAGCAGCTCGAGCGCTTCGAGACCGTCACGGTCGACCAGGACGCCGACCGGCCGTGGCAGGCGCGGCTCGAGGTGTCGGTGTGCCTCGACGACCAGGGCAACTGGGTCGACGACGACGAGCCGTTCATGCAGATCCTCCACCGCATGCGGGTGGAGCTGAAGCTCGGCGAGGGCGACTTCCAGCCACTGATCGACGGCCCGATCGTCGGCTTCGACAGCGACCGCCGGTCGGCGCCGGGCCAGAGCATCGTGACCGTGATCGTCCACGACGACAGCGCGCTGCTCAACCGCGACGCCACGGTCGTCTCGTATCCCGCCGGCCTCAAGGACTCCGAGATCGCGTCGCGGATCTTCGGCGACTACCCGGAGATCGGGTCGACCGAGGTCGAGGACACGCCGGCGGCGCCCGCCTCCCAGCAGCCCGAGATGCGCCGCCGCGGCACCGACATGCAGTTCCTGCGCCGCCTCGCCCGCCGCAACAATTTCGCCTGCGGCGTCTCGCCGGGCGCGCAGCCGTCGAGCTCGGTCGGCATCTTCCACACGCGACCGGTGTTCAGCGACGAGCCGCCGCCGCTGGTGCTGCTCGGCCGCGATCGCAACATCGAGACCTTCGACGTACGCCTCAACGCCCACGGGCAGAGCAACGTCGTCGCGTCGACGCTGAGCTTCAGCGACAAGTCGACGGTCACGGCCTCGTCGCAGGTGCGCGACCTCGGCATCGCCGGGCAGGAGCAGCTGCCGCCGGGGAGCGGCGAGACCGTCGACCTCCAGCACCGGGTCGACAGCGAGGCCGCGCGCAGCAGCCGTGCGTTCGAGGCGACCGGCTCGGTGCGCCAGGGCTGCTACTCGGGGATCCTCAGCCCCTTCCATCCGGTCACCGTCCAGCTCGGCACGACGCATACGAGCGGGACGTACACGATCGAAAAGGTCACGCACCGGCTCGGCCGGTCGGAGTACACGCAGGACTTCACGCTCGTGACCGACCAGCTGTCCGAGTCGGCGGCCGGCAGCAGCCTGATCCCGGCGGGGCTGTTCTGATGTCCGATCGCGCCACCGAGCTCCCCGTCGCGCTCGCCGAGTACCTCGACGGGCACTGCTTCGGCAAGTACCGCGGCATCGTCGACTCGCTCGGCAGCGGCAGCGAGCTCGGGCTGATCACGGCGCTCGTGCCCGAGGTGCTCGGCGCGGAGGTCTCGCAGTGGGCGCGGCCGGCGGTGCCGTTCGCGGGCAAGGGGCATGGGTTCCTCGCCCTGCCCGAGGTCGGCGACGGCGTCTGGATCGAGTTCGAGGCCGGCAACGTCACGCAGCCGATCTGGAGCGGGTTCTGGTGGGGCGACGACGAGATTCCCGACCCGGGGGCCGAGACGACGCGCGTGTTCGCGACCTCCAACGGCCACAAGCTCGTGCTCGACGAGGACGCCAACGAGGTGCGGATCGAGCACGGCAGCGGCCCGTCGATCGTCATGACCGACAGCGACATCACGATCGCGGTCGGCTCGAAGAAGATCGTGATCTCTTCGAGCAGCGTGAGCGTCAACGACGGCGCCCTGGAGGTCACGTGATGCCGGGCAAGGTGCTCACGACCGCCAGCACGGTGCAGTGCCCGCACGGCGGCCAGGCGACGCTCAGCACCGCGAATACGAAGGTCTCGACGATGGCCGGCAAGGTGTTGCTGGAGAGCGACATCCACACCGTCGCGGGCTGCGCGTTCATGATCGGCACGAAGCCGTCGCCGTGCCTGCGGATCGAGTGGAAGGCCGGCGCCGCGAAGGCGAAGGCCAACCAGACCGGCGTGCTGGTCGAGAGCAGCATCGGCCTCTGCTACAGCCCCGAGGGCGCTCCGCAGGGCCCGGCGACGATCGTCATGGCCGACCAGAAGGCGAGCGCGCAGTGAAGGCGTACGGCGCGTATCCCGCGTTCCCGTTCCGGATCGGCGAGGACGGGCGCACCGCGTGCGTGGCCGGCCGCGACCAGCACGTCGCCGAGGAGGTCCTGCAGCTCATCCTCACCGCGATCGGCGAGCGGCTGTTCCAGCCGACGCTCGGGACGAATGTCCGCCGGCTCGTGTTCGAGAACCTCGACGAGGTCACCGCCGGGATCACGAAGTCGACTATCACCCAAGCGCTCGCGCGCTTCCTCGGCGAACGCGTCGACCTCGAGGAGCTCGTCGTGCAGGCGGAGGAGTCGACGATCACGGTCGACCTGAGGTACCGCGCCGCCGGCAGCCCCGACACCCGCGTACTGCGCCTCAAGCGCACCGAGGACTGACGCGTGGCGGTCACCGACACCGATGCTCGCGAGGCGCGCGCCGCCGCACTCGAGGCCAAGAACCTCAACGGCTTCGATTTCGTGCTCGTCTCGCTGCCCGGGCCTGCCGTCGCGCAGCTCGAGGTCCACTTCCTGAACGCCAACCGCCTCCCGGCCCTGCTGGCCGCGAGCGCTCCGGCCAAGTCGCTGTTCCCGATCCGCGGCGGCCTGCGGGTACGCGCGGGTGCGGCGTCCGGCGAGGTGCAGGTGGCGGGCACGTTCGTCCAGGTCACCGGCAGCCTGCCGATCGCGCCCGCCGGGTTGTCGGTCGCCGAGACACTCACGATCGCCGTCGCCGGGCAGTCGGTGAACGTCGCACTCCCGGCCGGCACGGTCGCCGAGAAAGCGGTCGTGCTCATCAACGACGAGCTCAGCTCGCGCGCGCGAGCCGTCGAGGCCGGCGGGCGGCTCGCCCTCGTGGCAGAGCGGACGTTCGACCTCGCGGTCACGTCGTCACGCGCTGACCCCGGGAACGGCCGCGGCACGGGCTTCGACACGACGCCGGCACGGCCGCCCGCGGACGTGCTCAACCTGGTCGTGCGGCCCATCGGCGACTACTCCACCTACACGCTCGGCACTGGCCCGGCCGTGCCCGGGTTCGACCCGGTCTTCGCCGAGGTCGGCTTCAAGTTCCGCCCCGGCTGCTTCTCCACCAACTGCGCCCCCGACTGGACGCCGGCAGCGCCGGCCGTGACCGACCCCGTCATCGACTACCTCGCCAAGGACTTCGACTCGTTCCGGCATGTCGCGATGGGCTGGATGCAGGCGCGCGTCCCGGGCTGGACGCCCAGCAGCGAGGCCGACCTCAGCCAGATGCTGCTCAGCCTCCTGAGCGCGGCCGCAGACGAGCTGAGCGACTACCAGGACCGCGTGATGAACGAGGCGTATCTCGCCACCGCGCGCAGCCGGGTGTCGCTCGCCCGTCACGCTCGACTGCTCGACTACCACGTCCACCAGGGCAACCAGGCATCGGCGTGGGTGGCGCTCGAGCTGATCGCGGGCGCCGAGATCCTGCCGGGCGAGGTGATCGAGGTCTGGGCCGGGCGTGAGGAGGCGGGCGCTCCGGCCGCCGACGCGGCGGTGTTCCGCGGCGAGACGCCGCACCTGGACCAGCGGCTCAACGCCGTGCCGCTGTACACGTGGAGCGGCGCCGTCCCCGGGCTCGCCGCCGGTGCCGTCGCCGCCGACCTCGCGATGCCGAACCAGGCGGCCGCCGATGCGGTGGCGGAGCTGATCGCGACCGGGGCGGTGCCGCGGCTGCTGATCCAGGAGCACCGCGACCCGGTGACCGGCAACGCCGCCGGCGCCGACCCCGACACGCGCCAGCTCCTCGAGCTCGATCCCGGCCCGACGCAGTCGCTGCGCGACCCGGTGACCGGCAACTGGTACGTGAGCGTCGCGTGGCGCGAGGCGGACCGCTTGCGCTGCGACTACACGTTCGCGGCGCAGACGCCGTTCGGCGCGTTCACCGACGTCAGCCTGTTCCACGGCAACGTGGCCGAGGTCCGGCACGGCCGCGAGGTCACCGTGACCTTCCGGCCGCCCGGCGCCGTCCTCGCACCCGGTGAGCGCGCGCTCGAGCCGACGCAGGCCGACGACCGCGGACGCCCGCGCTGGGGCACGCTCGCTCGCCTCGACCCCGACGCGCCGCTGCAGTACCGCGACACGCCGCCGGCGACCGACGTGCCGCCGCAGTCGACACTTGCGGTCACAGACGTCGGCGGCGAGGCATGGAGCGAGGTGATCAGCCTCCTGCCGAGCAGCAGCAGCGACCGTCACTTCATCGTCGAGACCGACGAGCTCGGGCGCAGCACGCTCCGCTTCGGCAACGGCGTCAACGGCGACAACGTGCCCGAGGGCGGCTCGATCCAGTGCACGTACCAGACCGGCAGCGCACTCGAGGGGAACGTCGGCCGCGACCGGATCACCCGCACCGAGCACCCGAAGCTGGCGGCGGCCTGGAACCCGTTCGACGTCACCGGGGCGCGCGCGCCGGAACCGCGCGACCTGATCCTGCGCAACGTGCCGGAGACCTACGCCGCGCGCCAGCTGCGCGCGATCACGCTCGCGGACTATGTGGGGCGCGCCGAGGAGGTGGCAGGCGTCGCCCGTGCGGCAGCGGCGTACGCGTGGACCGGCAGCTGGCGGACGGTACGGATCACGATCGACCCGACCGGCACCGACGTGCTGCAGCCCGAGCTGCGCGCCGCGGTCGCGGCCCACCTCGAGCCGCTCCGGCTGATCGGCGAGGACATCGAGATCCGCCCGCCGGTGTTCGTACCGCTACGGATCCTGCTCTCGGTCTGCGCCGACCCGGAGATCTGGCTCGACGACGTGCGCGCGGTGCTCGAGCAGGAGTTCTCCGACGGCTACACGCCCGACCGGCGGCTCGGGTTCTTCAACCCCGACCGGTGGACGTTCGGGCAGGCGCTGTACGCGAGCCAGATCCTCGGCCGGCTCGAGCAGGTGCCGGGGATCGCGTTCGCGCGCTCGGTCCGCCTCGGCCGGTGGGACGCGCCGACGCCCGGCAAGCACGACCGGATCGACGTCGGGCCGAGCGAGATCATCCGGGTCCACAACGATCCCGACCACATGGAGCTGGGGTCGATCGTGTTCGACCTCGGCGGAGGGCGCGGCTGATGGCCGGCTTCCCCACGCGTCCGGACAACCGGCCGTCGCTCCCGCGGATCGGCTACCGCATCGGGACGTACTCCGACATCCGCGCCGACCTGATCCGCCGGCTCAACACGACGCCCGCGCTGGCCCACTGGACGCATCGCGAGCCCGACGACCCCGGCATCGCGCTGCTCGAGGTCGGCGCCGTGTTCGGCGACATCCTGACCTTCTACCAGGAGCTGTACGCGAACGAGGCCTATCTGCGGACTGCCCAGTGGCGTACCAGCGTCGCCGAGCTGGTGCGCATCGTCGGCTACCGGCTGGCGCCGGGTCTCGGCGGGAGCGGGACGTTCGCGTTCGAGCTCCGCCCAGGCGCATCGGTGACCGTGCCCGCGGGCTTCTCGCTGCAGGTCGACCTCGAGGGCGCCGACGCGCAGCAGACGCTCGAAACGCTCGCGGAGCTCGTCGCCTATCCGGAGCTGAGCCGCTTCTACCTGTACCGGCCGCTGACGGAGCCGCCGCTGCGCAAGGGCGCGACCGAGCTGTGGATCGACGCGCCCGAGCCCGTCGACATCGCGGCCGACGACCGGCTGCTGATCGGCACACCCGACGCCGCCGCGCCGGACCGGCTGACCGCCACGCAGATCGTCGTGGTCGAGAAGGTCACGGCGTTGCACGGCGCGACGATCGTGCAGATCGAGGGCGCGCTGCAGGCCGACTATCCCGCGGGCACGATCGGCTACCGGCTCGGGCGCTCGTTCCGGCACTTCGGCCACAACGCTCCGGCCCAGGAGGTGCGGGTCGGATCCGACGGCGCGGCGACGGGCACGCCCGTCGACTTCTGCCGCAGCGTCTCCGGCAGCACGTCGATCGGCTCGGGCACGCTGCGCGCGCTCGACCTGCCGCTCGACTCCGCGGTCGACGACTTCGCGGCCGGCCGCGAGGTGATCTGCAGCTACGTCGGCTGCCACGCCGACGACATCAGCTACTTCTGGGGCGGGGTCGCCTACCAGACCTCGACGGTGCAGATGGTCGCCAACGGCGACACCGGCTTCGTCGCGCAGAAGGACTACTACGGCATGAAGGAGCTGCTCGACACGGGGCCGCCGGTGACCAAGACCGCCGTGCGCACGGTCACGCGCGTCGACGCGGCGTCGCTGCGGCTCGGCTCGCTCTCCGGCCCGTCGACGGTGCTCGGCCTCGACAGCGCGCTCGACTCCGCTTCGGGCGCCGGCGCCGACATGCGCACGTTCGCGATCCACGAGGTCACCAGCAGCAGGCTCGACGTCCACGCCCTGCCGCGCGACCGCAAGCTCGCGAGCGGCAACGACCTCTACTTCGAGGGCGCCGCCGCGGTCGCGGCGTCGCTCCCCGGTCGCCGCATCATGCTCGTCCCCGCGGGCGGCGAGGCGACCACGGCGGTCGTCGCGGCCGTCGCGCTCGACGACTCGGGCGTGGCCGGCTTCGAAGGCCTGCACAAGGTCACGCTCGCCGCGCCGGTGGCGTACGACGCCTTCCCGCAGACGCCCGACGACACCGCCACGGTCGTCTTCGGCAACGTCGTCGACGCCGATCAGGGCAAAACCGAGCCGGAGGCGGCGATCGGCAGCGGCGACGGCCGCAGCACGTTCCAGACCTTCAGGCTGCCGAAGGCGCCCCTCACCTACCACCAGGCGCCGTCGCAGACGCCCCCGCAAGCGCCCGGGCTCGAGGTGACCGTCGCGGGCCGCGCCTGGACGCGCGTCGACTCGCTGTTAGGGCAGGGGCCGGACGCCGAGGTCTACATCGTCCGCGAGGACGCCGACGGGAACTCGTGGGTGCAGTTCGGCGACGGCGGCCAGTTCGGCGCGCGGCTGCCCAGCGGCGTCGACAACGTGCGTGCGACGGAGCGCACCGGCGCGGGCGCGCACGGCCCGCTGAAGGCGGGGACCAAGGTCCTCCCCGGCCGGCTCGACCGCCTGCAGGCCGTGCAACTGCCGGGCGTCGTCGCCGGTGGCTCGGACGCCGAGACGTCGGAAGTCGCGCGCGCCGCAGCCCCCGGCCGAGTCCAGAGTCTCGGCCGGCTCGTGGGGCTCAGCGACTTCGAGGCCGAGGCGCTCGCGCTCCCCGGCGTCGCGCTCGCCTCGGCCGCGTGGGGCGTTGCCCACGGCGTGCCGACGGTGACCGTCACGGTCCTCATGGAGCACGGTCGCGAGGCCGAGCATGCGGCCGTCGCCGAGGCGCTGCGGACGGCGGCGCGCGAGCGGGGGGCCGACCGCTTCGAGATCACCGTCGTGCAAGGCCGCTTCCGCAGCGTCAAGCTCCGTGCCGACGTCGCCGTCGTCGGCGGCTACGACGCCGACGCGGTGCTCGCCGCCGCGCGCGACGCGCTCGGCGTCGACCCGACGCCGGACGGGCTGTTCAGCGTCAACCGCCGTCGCTTCGGCCAGGCCGAGCACGTGACGCGCGTGACCGGCGTGCTCCAGCAGGTGAGCGGTGTGTCGTGGGCGCGGGTGACGGCCGCCGACAAGACGCTCACGTGCCCGCCGGACCGCGTCCTCCGGCTGCCTGACGTCAACCTCGCAGCGGTCTCCGGAGCGACGTCATGAGCGTTCGCGTCCCGCTCTACGACCGGCTGCCCGAGATCTACCGGATCGAGGACGCCAAGCAGGACGCCGACGAGCCGCTGCGCGCCCTGCTCGCGTTGCTCGAGCAGACGTTCGGCGCGGTCCACGAGAACATCGAGTCGCTCTACCACGACCTGTTCATCGAGACCTGCGACCCGTGGGCGATCCCGTACATCGCCGACCTGCTGGGCACCTCCCACCTCACAGGTGACCCGGCGACGATCCGCCGCGACGTCGCCGGCACGATCGGCTGGCGGCGGCGCAAGGGCACGCTTGGAGCGATCGAGGCGATCACCGAGGCACTGACCGGCTGGGGCGTGCACGCGGCCGAGCTGTTCAAGGACCTGGCGTGGACGCAGCACCTCGACCACCAGCGGCCCGACGCGGGCGGCGCCCCGCCGTATGCCGCGACGACGGTCGACCGGCACACGGTGGTGCGCGGCGGGACCGCCACGATCCGCGACCCGTCGACGCTCGCGCTGCTCGACACGCCGTTCGACCCCTTCGCGCGCGTGCCCGACTTCCGCGCGCCGGTCGCGGGCGCGCCGCGCCCGAACCTGCCGAACCTCGCCGTCTTCCTGTGGCGGCTGCAGCCGTACCGGATCGGACCGGTCGCGCCGGTCCACCGCGGCACCGAGGACATCACGCTCGCGAGCGGCGTCGCCGGCAAGGCCGTGCGCTTCGACCTGCACCCGCTCGGCGAGGCGGTGTGCCTGTTCAACCCGCGCGTCGACGAGGACGGCGCGACGCCGCTCGAGTCCGGGCTCGACCGCAAGCCCGGCCCGATCCACCCGGCGCGACTCGACTCGATGCGGCCGCCACTGCACCGCGGGCCGACACCGCCGACCGGGGGCGTCGGCGACCTCTGGTTCGACACCGACTCGCGACGTGGAGCCAGTTCAGCGGCACCGAGTGGCTCGCGCTCGAGGAGCTGATCGTCGACGAGCTGGTGGGCGGCGCCGCGGGCCGCCCGGAGGCGTACGTCGCCATCGCCGCGTACGACCCTGCGGCCGGCGAGCCGCACCCCGTGTCGGAGCTGGCGCTCGAGCTGCACGTGCCGGAGGGACCGTTCAGCCCGTTCGACCCTGCGGACTGGACCCAGCGCGGCGCCAACCTGTGCGCCTGGGAGGAGGGGCTGCGCACGCCGCTGGCCGAGCGCGAGATCGCGATCGACCCGGTCGTCGGGCGAGTCGTCGTCGCCGTCCGCTCCGAGGCCCAGTCCGACGCGGTCCGCGACCGCCTGCGCGCGGTGTTCGCGTACGGCGCCGTCGGGCCGGTCGGCGCGCATCCGATCGACCGCTCGGCGCTTCCGGCGCCGACGGTCACGGTCGGCCCCGGGACGTCGCTGGAGGACGCGCTCGGCGACCTGCAGAGCGCCGGCGCCGACGTCGTCGTGCTGATCGCCGACGATCAGGTCCACAGCCTCGACCTCGCGAGCGTGGCGGGCACGGTCGGCGAAGGAGGCTCGACACTGCGGCTGGCGCGGTCGCTGACGATCCGCGCCGCCGACGGCGCGAGGCCGATCGTGCGGCTCGCGCGGTCGCTGCGGGCACGCGCGCTCGATGCCGCGCGCGCCGATTCGCTGACGGTCACGCTCGAGGGCCTCCGGCTCACGCCCGGCCCGGCGATGGCCGCCGGCGATGCGCTGATCGCGCGCGCCGACCTCGGCGCGCTCGTGCTCGACGGCTGCACGCTGGACCCGGGCGGCGACGCGCTGCGGCTGCGGGACGCCGACAGCCAGATGATGGCCGCCGAGCCGGAGGTCCACCTACGGCGGTCGGTGACCGGGCCGCTGCGCATCGACCGCGGCTACCGGCTCTACGTCACCGACGCGATCGTCGACGCCGGCAGCGGCGTCAACGAGGATCCGGCGACCGCGCGCTACGCGCTGACCGGTGCCGCGGGGCCGCCCGCGGCGGTCTGGGGCCCGCAGCTGCAGCTGTCGGGCGTGACGTTCCTCGGCCGCGTGCGCGTCGAGCGCGCCTCGGGCGCCGGCGGAATCTTCGCGCAGGCGTTCGAGGTGCTCGACAACCAGACGGGCTGCATCAAGAACAGCTGGTTCAGCGGCCGCGGCGACCGGCTGCCGCAGGCGCACGCGTGCGTGCGCGGCAGCGGCGACGACCCGGCCCCGCTGCGCTTCGTCAGCGAGGTCTTCGGCCGCCCGGAATACAGCCAGGTCGCGGCCGACAGCGACTTCCGCGTCCGCGAGCGCGGGCCAGGCGACGACGAGATGGGGGCCTTCGGGTTCCTGCTCACGGCACACAAGGGGCACAACATCGAGATCCGGTACCGCGAGTTCCTGCCGCTGGGGATCCGTCCCCTGCTGGTTCCGGTGACCTGAGGGAGCACTCATGCGCGGCGACTTCTCACGCTCGGGCCTTGCAGACAACGCCAACTTCGAGGCGGTGCTGCAGCAGCAGGGCCGCGTCCTCACCGACGCCGACTGGAACGACCAGACGTGGCTGAGCGACCGCTGGCGGCGCGACGCCGCGCGCGCCGCGATCGGCGGCGACATGGCCGCCGTGCCGGCCTCGAGCCCGGACGCGCTCGCGGTCGTCGGCGCGACCTCCTCTGGCGCGGACATCACGGTTGCGGTCAATCCGGGACCGGTGTGGGCCGGCGGCCTGTACGCGGAGTTCCGCGGCGCGGGCGCCGGCGCCGAGCAGCGGGTCGCGCCGTATCTCATCCCGCCCAGCGACGGGGCGGCGCCGGGCGCCGCCGGCACGCGCGACGCGGTCGTGCTCGATCTGTGGCGCGAGGAGATCAGCGGCTTCCAGGTGCCGGACCAGCTGATCGAGCCCGCGCTCGGCGGCGTCGACACGACCGCGCGGATCTGGCATGGCCTGGCGCTGCGGTTGCTGCGGCTCGGCTCCGGGCAGGGCTGCGACGAGATCGGCGACCGGCTCGACGACGACCTCGCCCATCGACGCCGCCTGACCGTCAGCCTCGAGCCGACGCAGGTCAGCAACGGCGACTGCCCGGTGGTCATCGGCGGCGGCTATAGCGGGTTCGAGCATGACCTGTACCGGGTCGAGATCGCCGACGTCGACGGCGGTGCGGCGATGTTCAAGTGGTCGCGCTTCAACGGCGGGCTGGTCGGCCGCGGCACGTTCGACGCCGCCGTCAAGAAGGTCACGATCCGGGCGAACCGCCAGCCGATCCTGCGTTCCGGCCTGCAGAGCTTCTACCTCGAGGCGTTCCAGCCGCTGCCGGACCGCGGCAGCCCCGAGCGCACCGCCGCGCTCGCCGAGGAGTGGCGGCTCGTCTACGGCGGCCGCGCGGTGCTCGCCAGCGACTCGGAGATCGACCTCACCGAGGACCTGTTCGGGACGGTCCCGGCGACCGGCGATCAGAGTCTCTTCTTCCGGCTGTGGGACGACGTCCTCCCGGTCGCCGGCTTCACCGGCGCGCCCGTCGAGCTGCAGGACGGCATCCAGCTCGGCTTCGGCGCGGCCGGCCCGTCGCTGCCCGGCGACTACTGGACGTTCCCGGTGCGGGCCGGCGATGTCGGCAACCCGGAGCTGCTGATCGACGACGCTCCGCCCGCCGGGCCCGAGCGCGTGCGCGTGCCGCTCGGCGTCCTGCGCTGGGGTAGCGACACGACGGTCACGCGTGACGACAACGAGATCGAGGACTGCCGGAGGGTGTTCCGCCCGCTCAGCGACCTCGCCCCGGGTTGCTGTGTGCCGGTCGCGCCGGGCGACGACCTCCCGCGCGCGATCCGGCGGATCCGCCGCCAGGGCGGCGGCTGCCTGTGCCTGCTCCCGGGCGAGCATCGCCTGCACGAGCCGTTGAGCCTGGCCGGGGCGGCCGACATCTGCATCGAGGGGTTCGGTCTCGCGAGCCGGCTGGTCGTCGACGCGCAGATCCAGGCGCCCGTGTTCGATCTGCGCGATGCCGCGAACATCAGCTTCCGGTCGTTCACGGTCCTGCAACGTGGCATCGCGCCGGTGTTCGCCTGCGGCGGGACGCAGGCGCTCACGCTCGACGGGATGCTCGTCGTCTCGCGCGTCGACCCGACCGCGCACGCGCCGGTCGAGATCGCCGACACCGCGTGCTCGGGCTGGCGGATCGACGACACCGTGCTGATCGGGGCGTCGTGCGTGCGCGGAGCGCGGCTGCAGGCAAGCCGGATCGCGCGCTCGCTGTTCGCGGCCGTCGACCGCGGCATCGACCTCACGGACATGCTCGACGTTCGCCTCTCCGACAACCGCTTCGCCGGCGTGGAGGCGAACGCCGAGAAGGAGATCGAGCTCGCGCTGCGGCGCGCCACGGGCGCCGCCCAAGCGCTCCAGAAGCGGCTCGACGCACTCGCCCAGGCCGCGACCGTGAGGCCCGACTCGCGGTTCGTGGCGGTCCGAACCTCCGGGCTGTTCGACTCGCGCCTCGACGGGAATGTGATGGGCGGCCGCGCCGGGCTGCTCGGCGAGATCGCCGAGAACACGGTGATCGAGGACAACCGGATTCTCACGTCGGCGATCGGCGTGAGCCTCACGATGGCCGACGGCGTCCGCTTCGCCGGCAACGTCCTCGGCCAGTCGCGCAGCGACGGCAATGGGCTCTCGCCGCGGGTCGGCCTCCGCCTGCACGCCGACGCCGTCGACCTGCGCGTCGTCGAGAACCGCTTCCTCGACGTACGTGACGCGATCGTGTTCGAGACCGACGAGAAAGGCGACCGCGACGTGCTGCGGTTCGCCGAGGTCGACTTCCGCGTCAACCCGACGCTCGACGCGGCGGTCAGCAAGCAGATCGTCGCCGCGGCCAAGGCCGAGGTGCTGAGCCAGCGCGCGGGCTCGCGCATCCTCGGGACCCCGTTCGCGGCCGTCGGCAAGTGCGAGCGCACGCTGATCGAGGGCAACGTGCTGCAGGCGGACGGGATCGGCATCGAGTGGTCGGGCACCAAGGCCATCCACGACTTCCGGGTGAGCCGCAACGCGTTCGTCGGCTGCCGCGCCGGCGCGATCCTGCTCGAACCGGACGACCGCGTGCACTACGCCGACCTGGCCGAGGCGGTCGACACGCAGGTGCGGCTGATCGACCGCAACCGGTTCGACGTCCTCGGCGTCGCGATTCGCTCCACGCTCGGCGCGGTGCGGGTCGAGAAGAACGACGTGCGGGTCCGCCCGCTGCCGGCCAGCTTCGTCGCGACGGAGAACATCGTGAGCCTGTTCACCTCACAGGTTTTCGTGCTGCCGACATTCGTCACCGCGGCGACGAGCAAAGACATCGGCAATCTGCGCCTCGGCGCCAAGGACGTCGCGATCACGGCGGCCGCCAACCCGGGCGCGATCAACACGACGAGCTTCGCCGCGCAGGCGAAGTCGACGATCCTCGACGCGCACCCGATCGACAAGGGTGATGTGCTCACCGACCACGCCTTCGTGCTGCACCACCTCGCGATCGCCGGCGAGGGCGCGCTCGTGGCGAGCGGGTCGACGTACACGCTCGCGCCGCTGATCACCGATCTCGAGGCGTTCGTCGTCAACCTCAGCGGCGCCCAGAACGAGGTCACGGACAACAACCTGCTGTCGAAGAACACGGGGCTCGACAGCGGCGTCGTGCTGCAGGTACCGTCGGGCTCGGTCACCGGTAACGAGGTCGAGGTCGGCCACGTCGCGGTGATGATCACCGCCAAGGCGTCGCAGGGGCGGCGCGACCTCGCCGTCGAGGGCAACCGGCTGACCGCGACCGGGGCGCAGTCGGGCGGCGGTCTTCGCCCCGCCTCGTACGCACTCGCGATCCCGACGATGACGGCGGGCAGCTACTCGATCCTCGACAACGCCATGGACGGCTCGGTGATGATCGGCGCCGAGCCGTTCGCATCGACCGGCCTGGCCAAGGCGGCGACGCTGAACTTCGGCAGCTTCATCGGCCTGTCGCACACGCTCGCGTTCGACGGCAAGAGCTACGCGTCGGCGATCTCGTTCGCGGCGACTCCCGCGAAGGCGATCGCCGCCACGACGCTCGATCCCAAGCTCGTCGGCGCGGTCGCGGGCACCGTCGCCGCGGCGGCCCTGTTCAACGAGGACCCGCACAAGGACCGCACGGTGATCCAGTTCTCCGACAACCGCGTCGTGCGAGGGTTCGTCGCGCTCGCACGCTCGACCGGCGGGGCGTTCTGGACCAAGGACGACCTGCTTCGCGAGGGCACGACGTCGCCGGTCATCCAGGTCACCGGCAACGTGCTCGACTACTGGGCGCGCGTCGTCGGGCTCGACGTGATCATCGTCGGCAACCACAGCCAGACCGCGATCCAGTACCGCGCCGGCAGCCGGATCGAACGCGCCGCCAACATGCCCGCGCCTGCGGAGTTCTGAAAGGGAGCCGTCATGAGCAACCTCGACCTCGACCTCGACGACCCGGTGCAGGCGCGGCTCGCCCGCATCCTCGACGCCAAGCGCCGTGACAACGCCGACATCCTCAGCGCACTGAAGGTGGCCGAGGACTCCTGGGAGCGGCTCAACAAGGAGGTCGACACCGCGATCGGCCAGGAGTTCGATCTGATCGGCTCCGAGCAGACCGCGGTCCTCGCCGCGCGCGACCGGCTCGACAACCCCGACACCGACCCGGCCGACAAGAACTTCGTATTCGCCGGCCGCGTGTTCGACGCCACGTCCAAGACCGGCCTCCCGCAGCTCGCAGTCCGCGTGTTGCGCGACCGCGACCAGCCGGGCGAGCCGCTCGCCACCGCGATCACCGACGCGGCGGGCGCCTACCGCGCGATCGTGCCGCCCGAGCAGTTCGACCAGGCCGGAGCCGCCACGGCGATCCGCGTCGAGGCGACGCAGGCCGGTGCGGCCAAGCCGGTCGCGCTCCAGCGCGTTTCGCTCGTCCTGACCGCCGGCGGCGTCCAGCAGGTCGACCTACCGGTCAAGCAGAGCCGCACGGTCGGCGGCAATGTGGCGGCCGGCGAGTCCGCACGCGACAGCATCGAGGCGACGATCGCGACGGTGCAGCAGCGCCTCGCGAGCATGCAGGCCGCGCACACGGCAACCGCACGTTTCTCCGACCTCACGCGCGACGGGCTCAAGGAACTGAGCGCCGCGATGGCGAGCGACCCGCCGGTCGTCGTCGACGAGCATCCCACGCCGCCGCCCGAGCCCGAGCCCGAGCCCGAACCGGAACCCGAGCCCGACACCCGCTCGACGCCGCTGGAGAAGATCCCGGGGATCGGCGACAAGTTCGCCGACCGCCTGCGCGCGGCCGGCATCCCCGACGTCGAGGCGCTGGTCACGACCCCGATCGAGAAACTCGCCGACATCCTCGGCTCCGAGGACCTCGCCAAGCGGGCGCTCGTGGGCGGCAAGAACGTGCTCGCGCAGGGCTGACCGGTCAGTGCAGCACGGGCAGACCGCCCGTGTAGAGCAGCAGCTTGAGCTCGCCAATGATGTCGAGCACGCCGGTCCTGAGCGCGACAGGGTCGGCCGTCGTCACGTAAAGGTCGTTGAGCCGCTCCCACACGCGCTCGTTGTAGACGGGATGGAACTGGAGCTGCTGCAGGACGGCACGCTCCGGCTGCTGCATGAGCTCTAGCGTCCATTGATGCACGGGGAGCTTGGCCTCCGCCGCCGCCGCTGCGGTCGTCGGCAGCGCGATCCCGTTGACCGGGAGATGGTGATCCCAGCCGCCATTGGCTCGCAGGATGTCGAAGATCGGGTGCCGCTGGCACTCGACCGGAATCACGTGGTGCGGGTTCCAGAGTCGTGAATCGCCGTACGCCCACCACGGATCCTGCATCCGGTCCTTGAGCGCCGCGCGGCCCACCTGCAGCTCCTCCGGAGACACGCGCCATGTCACCGGCGCGCTGACCCGCACGTGCGGCGGATGCTCCAGCAGCACGTCCAACCGCACGGGCATGTCGGCCTCCACGGCCTCCTCCAGCGCCGTGCGGGTGTCGAGCGGCTGACCGGTGCGCCTGGAGTGCAGTTGCTCGATGAAGGCGGCCCGATCGAGCGCCGCCTCATCCATCGCTGTGAGCAGTCGGCCGGCCTCCTCCGGGCTCAGCCGGCCCAGCCGGTCGAGGAGGAACTGGCGTTCCTGCGGCGGCAGGCCATTGATGAAATCAAGGGCACGGCGGCGTGCCGCACCCATACGCGTCTTCGGCGGCAGCAGCGCGCGCAGTTGCTCTTCGGTCAAAGGCGCGCCGGGGTTGTAGTCCGGATCGAACGTCGTCGGTGCGCTGGCGGTGAACGCGACCCGATAGTGACCGGGGATCGGGAGCGGCTCGGAGATGAACCCGGTGAGCCAGCGGTAGCGCGGCATGAACCAGGCGTCGAGCGACGGGATCAGCGCGACGACGGGCACGTGCGCCTCCTCGGCCGCCTCGGTGAAGGCCCGTGCCTCGAGCCGCAGGCGGAGAAGTTGGCTGGCGCGCTCGGCGGCCGTCTCGGTCGCCTCGGCGGCCTCCCGTTCGCCGCGCCGCGCCGCCTGGCCGGCTGCGTGCTCGGCGCCCTCGACCGCTTCGCGCTCGCCCCGCTGCAGCGCCTTCGCCGCCGCGTGCTCGCCCGCCTCGGCCGCCTCGGTCGCTGCGCGCGATTCGGCCCGGCCGCCGAGACGCTCGACGAAGCGCGCGATCTTCCCGAGCCAGCGCTCGATGATCTCGAGCAGGCCGCGGACGAACGGGAGCTTGGCGAGGAAGCTGCCGGCGGCGCTGACGCCGTGCATCAGCGGGGCGAGGATCGGCTTCAGCGCGCGCCCGACGACCGAGAGCAGCTCGCCGCCGAGGTCGAGGAACTTCAGGAAGTAGATGATCAGCTCCCTGAGCACCGGCTCGAGCCCCTTCAGCGCGGCGTACTCGCCGGCGGTCAGGTAGATGATCAGCGCCTGCAGGAGGACGAAGCCGGTCAGGAAGCCGAGCTTGGTGCCGAGCTCGTAGTCCGGCAGCAGGATGTACGAGAGCAGCCAGCTGGCCAGGCTCGCGCCGAGCCCCGCCGCGGCACCGAGCATCCAGTCCCAGGCGGCGCCGAGCAGGTCGGCGAGGCCGCTGACGGTGGCGCCCTCGGCCTGGACGTCGGTGCGCGCCTGCGCTTCGAGCGCCGCCTCGTCGGGCACCGGCTCGGCACCCGCCTCGGCGAGCTCGGCTGCGGCGTCGGCCTCGCCCGGCGGGCCGCGGGCGCCGATCGCCTCGAGCGCCTCGCTGTAGCCGGGCACCGCAGCGCGCACGAGCGGCGCCACGGCTCGCCCGATTGCGGCCGCGCCGATGACGACGAACTTGACGATCAGGAAGATCAGGCGGAACGGATCGATGATCCCGTCGACCAGACCTTCGAGCAGGCCGACGGCGAACCCGGCGACGAACTCCAGACCGCCGCCTGCCGCCAGCGCCGCGATCTTGTTCGACGCGGCGATGCGCTCGTTGTCGCTGACGACGCCGTCGTCGCCGCGCATGCGGCCGAGGAAGCCGAGCACCGCGGCCTTGACCGGGACGCCGAGCGGGCCGAGCCCGATCAGCAGCGCCGGGAAGCCGGAGATGAACGCGATCAGCAGGTCGTAGACGAAGTTGATGACCGGCGGCTTGAGCTCGTCCGGGCACAGGAGCCAGATCGCCGCGACGAGCGCGACCGGCAGCATCGGCGGGTTGAGCGCCACGATCCCCACGCGCACGAGGAAGTCGAGGATCGGCCGGGCGATCGTCACGATCGCGTTGAGCGCCGCCTCGATCGCCCCGACGAGTCCTGAGAAGCCGTGCTCGGCCCACTCCGCGAGCCGCCGGTACTGCGCGGCCACGCCCTCCAGGTAGGTGAGCACGGCATGCAGGCAGTGACTGACGCCGAACGCGCCGAGCACGCCGCCCATCGCGACACCGAACGAGGAGAGGAGCCCGGCGAACCATGCCGCGGCGCGCGCGAAGCCGCCGATCACGCCGCCGACGGTGCTCAGGATCCCCGGCAGGATGTCGTTCCGCAGCACCTCCTGCGCGCGCACGAGGATGTCGCGCGTGTTCCAGTTCTGCCAGAGCCAGGTGATCTTCTCCCACAGCGGCGGGATCACCTCGGTCAGCACCACGATCGGCCCGAGCGGCGACAGCAGCACGAGGATGCCGCCGGCGACCATCAGCGGCGTGCGGATCGGCTCGATCGTCTCCAGGAACGAGGTCCAGGCGCCCGCCGCCCAGCCGCGCAGCGTGTCGAGTACGCCGCTCGTGCTGTCCCAGGCGAGGCCGAACTGTTCCGACACCCAGTCCCACGCGAAGGCGGCCTGGGTCCGGAGCGGCTCGATCAGGTCCCAGACCCACGTGACGAGCCCCATGAACTGGTCCCACACCGCGCCGCCGACGCCCTGCAGGAAGTCGAGCACCGGCACCGCGAGTTGCTCCCACACGCCGCTGTAGATCGCGTCGATCGTGTCCGAGACACCCTGGATCGCCGACACGATCGGGTCGCCCCAGACCTGCAGGCCCTGGACGAGCGGGAGCATAAGCGCGCCGATCGCGTCTGACGCTCCGCTGCGCAGGTCGGACTCCAGCTTCCCGACGTCCGCGGCGAGCTGCGTGAACCTCGTCTCGATCGCGGACATGAAGTCGATCTCGCCGAGCTCCGCGAACAACCGGCCGAGCAGCGCGTCGACGCCGGCGCAACAGAGGTCGGCGAGCTGCGTGGCTCCGCCGCTGCGCAGGAAGTCGATCAGGCCCGGGGCGAGCCGTTCGACCGCCGCCGCGCCCGTCTCAGCCACGGTCTCGACCGCCTCGGCACCGAGGTCCAGCGCGGTGCTCGCGGCGCTCGACACCCAGGCCGGCAGGATCGAGCTGTCGTCATCCTCCAGGCGCTGCACGGCGGGAGGCGCACGCTCGCGCGGGCGGTAGGGCGCGGCCGAAGACGCGGCAACCGGGGCCTGCTGGCCGACGTGCACGAGCTCGTGTGCAAGAACCTGTGCATGCGCCGACCGGGTCGCGTGGTGAGTGGTGCGGCCGAGGACGACGTGGTTGCCGTATGTGAAGGCGTGGGCGCGGTGCTCGCACGCGAGCGTCTCTGCGGCCCCGCCGGCATGCACTCGCACGGCGGCGAGGTCGAGGCCCATCAGCGGCTCGAACTGTCCGCGCTCAGCCGCCGACAACCCTGCGCCGGGACCGCTGAGGCCGGTCGGCGCCGGGCCGGATCGAATCGCGGGGTGCCGCGCGGGGGGAGGTGCTCGCGCCGCGGTCGCGGGCGACTGGCGGTGCCGACGCCCTTCGGCATGAGAAGAGGGTTCGCGCGCTGCCACGGGCCCCTGGGCATGGCGCGAACCGTGCGCGGGCGCCGCGAGCATCCCCGCGCTCAATGCACGCGCCTCCGCCTCGTGGACGCCAGACGAGCGCCGGTGCGACGCACAGCGCGGGCAGCCTCCGCCGCATGGGCAGGCGCCGGCTGGAGCGGGGCCGCGAACTGGCGCACGTTCGGCCGTCGGCGGCGTCGATGACGGCGCCTTGGCGTCCGGCGATCGCGAGGTCTGTGCGCGCGCGGCGACCATGGTGGGTCAGCACCACGGAGTCTGCACCGCATGCCTCCCACGGTCAACCGGAACGACTTGCCGTCGCTACCCTGGAATGACGCAACTTTCCCGTCGTCCGCGAGTTGAGTGCGGCGACGAGACGCTCGTCTGCGCCTTGGAAGCTTCTGCCCTACAACACCCAGCCGGCGTTGCCGGCATGCACGGACGCTCACCGCTGCTGCGCCTGCAGTCGGACGAGCGCCTCATCGCCATGGTCCGGCGAGGGAACCACCATGCCTTCGAGGCGCTGGTGGCCCGCTACCAGTCGCGCCTGCTCGCGTTCTGCCGCCACATGCTCTCCTCCAAGGAGGATGCGGAGGACGTCCTGCAGGAGGTCTTCGCCGCGGCGTTCAACGCGATCCTGGCCGACGACCGTCCGATCAACGTGCGGCCGTGGTTGTACCGGATCGCACGAAACCGTTCGCTGAACCATCTGCGCCGCACGCAGGCCGTTGGCGTCGACTCGATGGATGTGCACCTGTCCGAGCACGGGCAGACGACAGCCGACAAGGTGCACCGTCGCGAGGAGTTCCGGCTCCTGATCGCCGACGTGCAGGAGCTGCCGGAGACGCAGCGCACCGCGCTGCTGCTGCGCGAGATCGACGCGCTGTCGTATGAGCAGATCGCCGAGGCGATGGAGACCACGGTCCCGTCGGTGAAGTCGTTGCTCGTCCGCGCGCGGGTGTCGCTCGCCGAGGCCGCCGAGTCGCGGCTGCTGTCGTGCGAGGAGGTCCGCGAGGAGCTCGGCGAGGTCGCCGAAGGGCTGGCGCGGACGTCGGCGCCGGTGCGTCGCCACCTCCGCACCTGCGAGCGCTGCGCGACCTTCCGCAAGCAGCTGCGCCAGACCAACAAGGCGCTCGCCGCGATCTTCCCGGTCGCCCCGCTGCTGCTGCTCAAGAAGTCGCTGCTCGCCCACCTGGGCACGAGCGCGGCGGCCAGCAGCGGCACCGCCGCCGCCTCGGGCGGCGCCGCGGCCGCCGGCGGCGCCGCGATGCAGGCCGGCCTCTCCACCCTTGCCACCAAGACCGTCGCCGGCCTTGCGGCTGCCGCGATCGTCACCGCGGGCGCCGTCGAGGTCAAGCACGCGCACAAGACGCGCGACAGGGCCGCCGTGATGGCCGCCGCTCCCGCCGTCGTCCCGCCGGCCGCGGCCGAAGCCGCGCCGGCTGCGGCTCCCGCGCCGGTGCAGCCGCGCTCGGCCGGCGATACCTACAAGCCGAACCACAAGGCCAACGACAAGGCGGACAAGGCCGACGCGAAGCCGGAGGCCACCGCCACCGCCACCGCGACACCGACGGCCACGCCGAGCACCGAGCAGCACGACAGCGCGACGACCGAGCTGCCGAGCGAGACCACCGGCTCGACCGAGGACGGCGGCGGCGTGATCGCCCCGCCGACCGACAGCGGCGCGCCGGTCGGGACCGTGGTGCTGCCGTCGCCGACGCCTGTCGGGTCGCCGCAGCCGGCGCCGACCCCGACGCCCACCGGCCCGACCCCCACGCCGACGCCGACGCCGACGCCGTCTCCGAGCCCGGAGCCGACCCCGACCCCGACGCCGTCGCCGGCGCCGAGCCCCACGCCGCCTCCGGGCCCGTAGCCCACCGCGCTCCCCCTGGCCGGTAGCCTGCCGCGCCGATGATCGAGTTCGACGACTTCCTCAAGGTCGACATGCGCGTCGGGCGCGTCGTTGCCGTAGATGACTTCCCGGAGGCACGCAAGCCCGCGTGGAAGCTCACGATCGACTTCGGCACCGACATCGGGACCAAGCGCTCGTCAGCGCAGATCAAGAACTACGGGCGCGAGGAGCTCGAGGGCCGGCTCGTGGTCGCCGTCGTCAACTTCCCGCCGCGCCAGATCGGCCCGTTCATGTCGGAGGTGCTGACGCTCGGCGCCTCGGACGCGGACGGCAACGTGATCCTGGTCGAGCCGCGCAGCGACGTGCCGCTCGGCTCACGCATCCATTAGGCGGCCTGCAGCAGGCCGATCACCTTCATGCGCCGCTCGAGCGCCTTCATGGCGAACGCGCGGGTCTCGGCGACAGTGACGCCGAACAGCGTCATCTCGTCGTCGCCGCCCTCCATCCAGTGCGGCCTGAGCACCCCGTCGGCGACCGGGGCGACCTCGGTGAGCGTGCGCTGGATCGCGGTCACGTAGCGCGGGTCGCGGCGCGCCATGTCGCGCAGGAAGCGGGCGCCGAACGCGACGTGACGGTGCTCGTCGCGGGCCACGAGCGTGAAGCCCTGCACGAACGCGGGCAGAGTCCCCTGGCGCTCGTTGAAGTCGATGATGAAGTGCTGGCCGGTGAGCGCGAGCATCCCCTCGATGACCATGTGGTAGAGCGTCACCGCCTCCACGAGCGTCTCGAGATCCTCGGGCTCGGCCGCCAGGCGGTCCACGCGCGAGCGCAGCATCTCGTCGAACAGCTCGCCGAACTCCTTGTTCAGATGCTCCGACGTCTCCTCCAACCGCGCCTCCAGCGAGTCGGACTCGAGCACCCCGACCTCCGAGTAGAACCGGTCGAAGAACACGACGTGACGGGCCTCGTCGGCGATCTGCGTGGAGAGGAAGATCCGCATGTCCTCGTCTGGCGCCGCGCGCATCATCGGCCCGAGCTCGGCCGTCACCCGCTGCTCGCCGACGAAGAAAGACGACAGCCCGTACATCCGCTGGAACCGCTCGTCCTCGTTGATCCGCTCGTGCCAGTCGATCCGGTCCTGCGTGAAGTCGAGGTCCTGCGTCGCCCAGTGCTGGCGTTCCCACAGCTCGTACAGCTGCCGGTAGCTGAGCAGCTGCGACTCGCCGCGGTCCGCCGAGGCGAGCAGGGCCGGGTCGCTCGTGGCCTGGAAGTCGGTCCGTTGCGTACGCTCGCTCATGTGCGCGAGGGTACTCCCCAACTGGCTGGTCAGCCAGCCTGATGCCGTACCGCGCCCACGTCGATGGGCACCGCCTGGCCTACGACCGCGCGGGCGCCGGCGATCGCGAGGCTACGGTCCGGGCTCTACGCCGGTGACGAGCACCGCGTCGCCGCCCGGGTTCGCGCTCACCACGTAGCTGCCCTTCTTGCGGCCCTTCACGGTCGTGCTCGCGTTGTCGTGCGGCTGCACCGTCATCAGCTTTCCGGTCACCCAGGTCACGTCGACCGGCTGGTCGGACTTGTTGTGGAAGATGAACTCGATCTGCAGGAACGCCGGCACCGAGATCTGCTGCGGCGAGATCTTGAGGTCCGGTGAGATCGTGAACTCGGCCGGGACGCGGATCGCCTCCTCGTCGCCCGCGCCGCCCGGCTGGTCCTCCGGATTCTGCGTCGCGGTCGGCGACGGCTGCTCGGTCGCGCTCGGGGTCGGCGTCGGCGTCGCGGTCGGCGTCTCGCTCGGCGTCGCGGTGGCCGACGGCGGCGGGGCCGCCGTGGCGGACGACGATGTCTGATCGTCGTCGCCGCCGCACCCGGCGAGGGCGGCGGCGGCGATCACGGCGACGACTGCGGCGCGCACTACGTCCCGATCGAGAACAGCGCCTCGAGGTCGTGCTGCGAGAACACCTCGAAGGCCACCATCGTCTGCGTCTTTTTGATCCCGTCGAGCGCGGCGAAGCGGTGCGTGACGACCTCTGCGACCTCCGCCGGGTCGCGCACGCGCAGCATCGCGACGAAGTCCCACTCGCCGGTGACCGAGTACGCCTCGGCGACGCCGTCGATGTCGGCGAGCGCCCCGCCGAGCTTCTCGATCGCCGTGCGCTCCGCCTCGATGAGCACGATTGCGTGGGTCACTTGACGGTGTGGGTCCCGCCCGGCTCCACGATGACGACCTCGGAGAACCCGGCGTTCTGGACGTCCTGCTTGAACGCCTCGGCGTCGGCCTCGATCGGCGGGAACGTGTTGTAGTGGCAGGGGATGACCTGCTGCGGGTCGATCAGCGAGACGGCGCTGACGGCGTCGAAGCGGTCCATCGTGTAGTGGCCGCCGATCGGCACGAGCGCGAGGTCGACCTTGTCGCCGCGCTGCGCGATCAGCTTCATGTCGCTGAACAGGCAGGTGTCGCCGAGGTGGTAGATCAGCCGCTCGCCGATGTGGATCAGCAGCCCGGCGGGAGCGTGCGGCGTGCCCTTCGGGGACACCGCGGTGTGCCAGGCGGGGACGAGCTTGACCCAGCCCCAGTCGAACACGACGGTGCCGCCGTAGTTGGGATCGCGGACGTCCTCGACGCCGTCGCCGCTGATCTCGGCCGCCAGCTCGACGATCGCCACGACCGTCGCACCGGTGCGCTTGGCGATGTCGACCGTGTCGCCGAGATGATCGCCGTGGCCGTGGGTGAGCAGGATCACGTCCGGCTCGACCTCGTCGGCGGTGGCCGCGGCGAGCGGATTGCCGGTCAGGAACGGATCGGTGAGGACCGTGGTCCCGCCCGCCTTGAGCTCGAAGCAGGACTGCCCCAGGAACCGGACGTCGAGTGCCATTTCAGTCTCCTTTCTTCAGCATCTGACCAAGTTCGTACCCGACGGCAACGCCCACGAGCATGCTCAGGCGCGTCTCCTCGGCGACCAGGTTGCGCACAGCGGCGACGCGCTCGTCGGGGTCGGCCTGGCCGGCGGCTCTGAGCACCTCGGCCTGGTGCGCGGAGCCGAACCAGTCGGCCGCGTGCAGCGCCTGGTCCAGGATCCCCTGAAGCTGCGGCGCACGGGCCTGGACGAGCCGCTGCGCCTCCTCCAGGCGCGCAGGGTCGCTGAGGGCCTCGATCGCTGCGTCGATCTCGGCGTCGGAGTGGCGCTCGGGCACGGAGGGGCATCATAGGAGCCGATGACCGCACCCCTGACCTCCCTCTCACACGGCGCGGGGTGTGGCTGCAAGCTGTCGGCCGCCGACCTGCGGCCGATCGTCGCCTCCCTCCCCCGATCCAGCGACCCGCGCGTGCTCGTCGCGGCCGACACCGCCGACGATGCCGGCGTCGTGCAGCTGACCGACGATCTCGCGATCGTGCAGACGGCCGACTTCTTCACGCCGATCGTCGACGACCCGTACGCGTTCGGCCGGATCGCTGCGACCAACGCGCTGTCGGACATCTACGCGATGGGCGGGCGGCCGGTCTCTGCTCTGAACCTTGTCGCGTACCCGCTCGAGACGCTGGGGCCGGACGCGTTGCGCGAGATCCTGCGGGGCGGCGCCGACGCGGCGGCGGCCGCCGGAGCGGCGGTCGTCGGCGGCCATTCGATCGACGACCCGGAGCCCAAGTACGGCATGGCGGTCACCGGCGTCGTAGCCCCGGACGCGGTGCTGACCAACGCGGGCGGCCGCGCCGGCGACGCGCTCGTGCTCACCAAGCCGCTCGGCGCGGGCGCGGTCGCCACGGCGATCAAGCGCGGGATCGCGGATCCCGCCCTGGTCGAGCGCGCGATCGCGGTCATGACCACGTTGAACGACCGCGCGGCCGAGCAGGCGCGCGCCGCGGGCGCGCACGCGCTCACCGACGTCACCGGCTTCGGCCTGCTCGGCCACGTGCACGAGCTGGCGGAGGCGAGCGGGCTGGCCGCCGAGATCGACGCCGGCGCCGTGCCCGCGATCGACGGCGTGCTCGCCCTGCTGGAGAACGACAACGCGCTCGCCGGCGGCTCGCGCCGCAACCGCGCCGACGCCGAGACGTTCACCCGCTTCGCCGCCGGCGTGCCAGAGGTGCGGCGTCGCCTCGTGTGCGACGCGATGACCTCCGGTGGCCTGCTCGCCGCCGTGCCGCCCGAGCGCTCCGGCGAGATCGACGGCGCCGTCGTCGGCCGCCTGGTCGCCGGCGACCCTGGGACGATCGCGGCGCTCTAGCGTTCGGGCAGGCGCGCGAGCAGCAGGCCGAGGATCACGCCGGTGATGCCGCCGCCGAGCCCCGCGAGCGCGCTCGCCTCGACGCTGGCGAGCGGGAGGAGGATCAGCACCGCCGCGATCGCGAGCGCGCCGAGGAGGTCCGAGTCGTCCTCGACCCCGCGGCGGCGGCCGAGCACGTCGCGCATCGCCCAGGCGGCGAGCAGCGCCAGCGCCGCGCCGTTGCCGCCGGCCGTGAACAGGCCGATGTCGTCGCCGGCGATGGCGAGGAAGTTGCCCGCCGCGCCGCCGATGAGGAACACCAGCAGCGGTGCCCAGAAGCCGTGCCGGCGCTCGAGCAGCCACCCGAACAGGAAGATCGCGCCGAGCGCCATCACCTCGTAGCCGGTGTGGCCGTAGAAGAACAGCGTGGTGACGGTCCGGTAGTACTCGTCCGTGGTGTTGGACCACAGGAGCAGGTTGCTGACGTCCCACAGCCCGGCGCGCGAGCCCAGCGTCACGATGATCGACGCCAGGACGATCGTGATCGTCGCGTAGGGCCGCCGCTCCGCGCGGATACCGGGGATCTCGCCCGCCCTCAGGCGGGGGAGGGTGCGGCGCCGCCGTGGCGGCTTGGGCTCGCGCCCGACCCCGCCGCGCTCGATCTTCGGCGCGCGCTTACGCAGCCGTGTGCCGCAGTACGGGCACTCGGTGATGTACGGCGACACCTCCGATCCGCACTTCTTGCAGACGACGAAGAGGTCGGGTCCGCTCGCCATGGACCCACGATTCTACGCGGGCCTCGTCGCCTCCACGATCTCTTGCATGACCTCCTGGTAATCGTGGTTCGCCTCGTACACCACGCGCTGGCGAGCCGCGCCGTTGCCGTTCTCCAAGATGTCCTCGATCGCTTCGAGCTCAGCGGCCGATCCGAGATCCTGCGCATGCTCGCGCAGCCGGTCGTACAACCGCCGCGCGAGCTCCTTCGCGGGGACCCGGTCGCGGCTCGGAAGGTCGACGAGCTCGCCCGCCATGCCGTGCCGGGCGGCGAGCCACTTGTTCTCGTCGAGCATCTCGTACGGGTACCGGGCGAGCTGGCTGCCGGCGTCGTAGTGCTCGGACAGCTCCTTGACCATCGCCTGCGTGAGTGCCGCCAGGGCCAGCGTGTGCTCGACGCGCGTCTGCGCGTCCATCGCACGGATCTCGACCGTGCCGAAGTTCGGGTGCGGGCGGACGTCGTACCAGAGGAACGTGTAGTCGTCGATCACGCCCGCGTCCATCATGAACTTGATCCGGCGCTCGAAGTCCTCCCAGCCCTCGTAGAACGGCGGGATGCCCACGCGCGGGAACGCGCGGAAGATCGGCATCCGCGTGGAGGCGAAGCCGGTAGCGTCGGCGCGCCAGTACGGCGAGTTGGCGGCGAGCGCGAACAGGATCGGCACGTGCACGCGCATCCCGTTGGCGACGTGGATCGCCTTGTCGGCGTCGTCGAGCCCGACGTGGACGTGCAGCCCGAAGATGATCTCCTGGCGCGCGACGAACCGGAGCGCGGCGATCAGCTCGCGGTAGCGGGGCCGCGACGAGACGCGCTGGTCCTCCCACATCGCGAACGGATGGGTCCCGGCGGAGCCGATCAGCAGCCCACGGCGGGCGGCCGCCTCCGCCACGTCACGCCGCAGCTGGCGCAGCTCCTCGCCCGCCGCACGCGTGTCCGGGTGCGGAACGGTGGCGATCTCGAGCACCGGTTCGAGCAGCTCCGGCTTGACGGAGTCGCCCTCGCCGTACTCCTCGAGAACGGACTCGATCGCGTTGGCCAGCGCCAGCGAGCCCGAGTCGAGGATCATCAGCTCTTCCTCGATCCCGATCGTGAAGCTGGGGCCGGTGAACTTCGGCTCCATCGGCCGCGTACAGTACGAGGCTCTTAGGCAGATCGACTTCGCGAAGCAAGGGGGGCGCACCATGGCGCTCGGCTACGACGGCAAGCTCTACATCCTCGCGTTCGACCACCGGGGCTCTTTCCAGAAGAAGATGTTCGGCATCGAGGGCGATCCGACGCCGGAGGAGACGGCGACGATCACCGATGCCAAGAAGCTCATCTTCGAAGGCATGGAGGTCGCGGTCCAGCGCGGGCTCGACGCCTCCTCGGCCGGCGTGCTGGTCGACGAGCAGTTCGGCGGCGACGTGCCCGAGCTCGCGCGTGAGAACGGCCTCAGCCTCACCATGCCGGTCGAGAAGTCCGGTCAGAACGAGTTCGACTTCCAGTACGGCCAGGAATTCGGCGCTCACATCGAGGAGTTCGACCCGTTCGCCTCCAAGGTGCTCGTCCGTTACAACCCCGAGGGCGAAGAGGAGATGAACCAGCGCCAGCTCGGCCGCCTCAAGCAGCTCGCCGACTGGCTCCACGACAACGGTCGCCTCTTCCTGTTCGAGTTGCTCGTGCCGGCCGAGGACCACCAGCTCGAGGCCGTCGGCGGCGACACCGACCGCTACGACGCCGAGCTGCGCCCGGAGCTGATGCGGCGCTCGATCGAGGACTGCCAGAACTTCGGCGTCGAGGTCGACATCTGGAAGATCGAGGGCGTCGACGCACGCGCGGACGCCGAGATGCTGTCCGAGCAGACCCGCAAGGGCGAAGGGCGCGCGAACGTCAAGAGCGTCCTCCTGGGCCGCGGCGCGAGCGACGACAAGGTCGACCACTGGCTCCAGCAGGCGGCCGGCGTCGAGGGCTTCATCGGCTTCGCGATCGGCCGCTCGATCTGGTGGGACGCGCTGAAGGGCTTCCTTGACGGTAGCCTGGACCGCAGCGCGGCGGCCGAGCAGATCGCCGACAACTACCAGCGCTTCATCAAGGTCTACGACGATGCGGAGTCTGCAGCCAGGGTCTGACGGGCTCCTCTGCAGGCTCTGAAGCGGTGCTAATGTCGCCGAGCCATGCGGATGCGGCAGAGCATCTCGGAGATCGAAGAGGCGTTCTTCGAGGAGATCGAAGAGGACCGCGAGCGGAACGAGCGCCTACGGCGCCACGCTGAGCAGCGCGCTCGCCACCGCCACGCCGCGCGCACGTCTCGCCATGGCACGCTGCGCTTCTCGCTGGTGCTGTTGACGCTGATCGCCACCGCCGTCGTGGTGACGATCGTGATGTTCAACACGCTCTATGTCGTGATGAGGTAGTGCGGCTCGCTCACCCGCGCAAGCTCGGGTGAGCGCTGGTTACCCTCGGCTCGAGAGCCGCTTCAATGCGTCGTCGACCTCGGCGCGGGCCGATGCGCCGGCAGCGACGTTCTCCTGCTGAATCTCGAGGTAGACCTCTTTACGGAACACGGGAATGTCCCGCGGGGCCTGGATCCCGATGCGGACCTTCTCCCCCATGATCGAAAGCACCGACACCTCGATGTCGTCGCCGATCATGATGGATTGGTTGGACTTGCGTGTCAGAACCAGCATGGCGCCGCCTCCCTGGCGTTTCTCGAGGCTCGGGCGAGGTTAGTGCTCATTCGGCGTATCTCCAATGGGGCCTGCACCCGAAGCCCCTGACCCCTCTTGCGCTAGCCTACCGGCCTCTCATGAGTCGCCGGTCCCTGCGTCCCCAGCTTAACCAGATCCGTGGGTGGGTGCGACAGGGTCGTACCGACGCATGGATCGCTCATCAGCTGGACGTCACCGTTCAACAGATCCAGGCGTTCAAGCGTGAGCAGGAGCTCGAGCCCGACGGGGCCGACCCCGGAGGCAACTCCTACGAGGAGGTCGACCTGCGAGCCGAGGACGATGCGGCGATCGCCGCCGAGCTGGAGGAGGAGGCCGCCAAGCGCGCCGAAGAGGAGGCCGAGGCGGCTGAAGAGGCCGCGCGCAAGGCCGCCGAGGCCGAGGAGGCTGCCGAGGCCGAGGAGGCTGCCGAGGGTGACGACGCTGAGGAGGGGGAGAAGCCCAAGCGCCCCCGCCGCAGCCGCGGAGGCCGCACGCGCCGGCGCACCCCCTCGCGCCCGCTAGAGGGCACCTTCGACCACGGCGAGGAGGGCTACGGCCTGTGGCTCGATCCCGCCGTGCAGGACGACCCCGTGTACGCCGAGCACTGGGCGGGCCACCGCCCCGTCGAGATCACGATCGAGGAAGACCAGATCGTGATCCGCCGTGCCGGCGGTGGCGAGGACGAAGACGAAGACTGAGCCGGACGCTCGCGCACGGGCGATCGCCTGGCGGCACGCGGAGCACGCGCGCATCTGTGACGTGATCGAGCCGCACGAGTACGGCACGTCCGTGCAGTGCACGTTCATGCCGACGTTCTGGCACTACAACAGCCTGCGCGTCGAAGGACCGGACACGGGTGTCAGCGCGGACGGGCTCGTCCACGCGGCCGACGTCGTCCAGGGTCAGCTTGCGCATCGGCTCGTCGAGGTCGAGGACGAGGAAGCGGGCCGGCGGCTGCGGCCGGGCTTCGAGGCGCTCGGCTGGGCGGCCGAGTCGCTCGCCTGGCTGCGGCTCGGCGGGCGGCCCGATGACGGACCGGAGATGGGCGAGGTCCCGTTCCCCAAGACGCGCGCGCTGCGCCTGGAGTGGGCGGCCGGCGCACCGTGGGCGACCGACGCCGAGGCCGCCCGGCGGTTCTCCGAGCACGAGGACCGGGCGGCCGAGCTGCGCGGCGCGCGTGCGCTGTTGGCGCCCGGCGGCGTCGGCTTCGTGGGCTTCCGGAGCGACGGCGACACCGCCGAGATCGAGCAGGTGTACGTCACGGAGTCAGAGCGCGGTCGCGGCATCGGTGGTGCGCTGGTAACCGCGGCGACCCGCGCCTCGGGCGCGACGGAGACGTTCATCGTCGCCGACGACGACGGCGACTCCAAGCGCCTCTACGAGCGCCTCGGCTTCGAGCAGGTGTGGATCCAGCACGTCTTCACCCGACGCCCAGGCTGATGCCCGACTTCGACAACGCGCTCGCGCAGTGGGACGAGGGGCAGCGGCGGCTCGCCGCCGCGCCCGAGGACGAGCTTCGGATGCTCGAACGGGTGACGCAGGCGATCCAGGCCGAGCTGCGGCGCCGGCTCGGCGGGGCGTTCACCGTCGACGAGCTCGTCGACCTGTACGAGCAGGGCACCGATTGGACGACGGACATCGCGGTGTCGCTCGCTCCCGAGGACCCGTACGCGTGGGACGTCCGCACGGTCGCCGACGCTGCCTTCGGCCGCTACCTGCGCAGCGCGACGGACTACGCCGGCGGGCGCAGGCTGCGCCGCGAGTAGTCAGCGGTCCTTCGGCAGGCCTTCGATCACATACGACTTCTCGCCGGCCTTGACCATCCCGAGCCGGCGCGCCTCGCGCTCGAGCGCGGCGCGGTCCTTGAGCTCGTGCCGGCGCTCACGCAGCTTGCGGTTCTCGGCCTTCAGCGCGGCGACGTCGGCCCGCTTGCTCTTGGCGTCGCGGTAGGTCGACACCCACGACGCGGCCGGGCCGATGTACAGGTACAGGACGAAGCCGAGAACCGCGATCAAGGCCCAACGGCCGAGGCGGTCCCAGCGGACTCGGGTAAGACGGCGCTCCATGCCCACCGCCTTCGTTCGACGGGAGCGCGGACCTTCCTCTGCAATGGGCCGCCCAGGGGGCGCGATTGAACTGCGGCTGGGTGGGGCGGCGAGGGAGCATTTCGTCGCACTCGTCCGAGATCGGGCCGTTCGTGCGACGAAATGCTCGCTATGGGGGAGTTTCGTAGCACGGACGCGGGCTCGGCGGACGATTGCTACGAAATGCTCCCTCGCTCCCCTACCCCGCCGCAGTAAGCGACCGCGGTGCGGTCACGACCGAAAGACGGACCGGCCCGGGAACTCGGCGTCGGCGCCGAGCGCCTCCTCGATCCGCAGCAGCTGGTTGTACTTCGCGACGCGATCGGACCGCGACGGCGCCCCGGTCTTGATCTGCCCGCAGCCGGTGGCGACGGCGAGGTCGGCGATCGTGGTGTCCTCGGTCTCGCCCGAGCGGTGTGACATCACCGCCGTGTAGCCCGCCTCGCGCGCCATGTCGATCGCGGCCAGTGTCTCGGTCAGCGTGCCGATCTGATTGACCTTGATGAGGATCGAGTTGGCGACGCCGGAGTCGATCCCGCGCTTGAGCCGCTCGGTGTTGGTGACGAACAGGTCATCGCCGACGAGCTGCACGTGCTCACCGAGCTTGTCGGTCAGCGACTTCCAGCCGGCCCAGTCCTCCTCGTCCATGCCGTCCTCGAGCGAGACGATCGGATAGCGGGCGGCCAGGTCGGCCCAGTAGTCGGCCAGTTCGTCGGCGGACAGCGTGCGGTGTTCGTGCTCGAGATCGTAGGCGCCGTTCTTGAAGATCTCGCTGACCGCGGGGTCGAGCGCGATCGCGATGTCCTCGCCGGGCGAGTAGCCGGCCGCCTCGACGCCGTCCAACAGTGCCCGCAGGGCGGCCTCGTTGGATTCGAGGTCCGGCGCGAAGCCGCCCTCGTCGCCGACCGCGGTGCCGAGCTTGCGGTCGTGCAGCGTCTTCTTGAGCGCGTGGAACGTCTCGGCGCACATCCGCAGCCCGTCGGCGAACGACGACGCACCGACCGGCACGATCATGAACTCCTGGAAATCCACGGAGTTGTCGGCGTGGGCACCGCCGTTGAGCACGTTCATCATCGGCACCGGCAGCACGCGGGCGCTCTCGCCGCCGAGGTAGCGCCAGAGCGGCTGGCTTTCCTCCGCCGCCGCCGCGCGCGCGGCCGCCAGCGACACACCGAGGATCGCGTTCGCGCCGAGTCGCGACTTGTTCGGCGTGCCGTCGAGCTCGATCAGCGCCGTGTCGAGCCCGGACTGGTCGAGCGCGTCGGCGCCGGCGACCGCCTGTGCGATCTCGCCGTTGACGTGCTCGACCGCCTTTGTGACGCCCTTGCCGCCCCAGGCGTCGCCGCCGTCGCGCAGCTCGGTCGCCTCGAATTCACCGGTCGACGCGCCGGACGGCACGGCCGCGCGGCCGTGCGCGCCCGAGCGCAGCACGAGGTCGACCTCCACGGTCGGATTGCCGCGCGAGTCGAGGATCTGGCGGGCATGGACGGTCTCGATCTGCGACACAGCGGAGCTCCTGGCAGGTTCAGTCGGGTTCGGAGAGGCGGGCCCGCGCGTAGTAGGCGAGCTGCGCGTCGGGACCCAGATCCTCCCAAGCGGCGCCATCGTCTGCAGCGAGGTCCGCCGCGCCCTGGACGCGGGAGCGGAACCGGTCGGCGGCGGCGCGCAATGCGAGCTCCGGATCGACCTTGAGCTTGCGCGCGACATTGACCGCCGCGAACAGCACGTCGCCGACCTCGTGGAACGCCGCGTCGCGGTCGGCGGCCTCGCGCAGCTCTTCAAGCTCGCCCTCGACCGCGTCGTAGGGCACGTGCTCGAAGTCGAACCCGCTGGTGGCGGCGCGGCGCTGGACCTTGCGCGCGTACAGCGGCCCCGGCAGGTTCTCCGGCACCTCACCGAAGATGCCCGGCTCACGGCCCGGCTCGGTCGCCTTGATCGCGTCCCAGTTGCGCAGCACCTGCCCCGCCGTCGCGGCCTCGACCTCGCCGAACACGTGTGGATGGCGGCGGATCAGCTTCTGGCGGCAGTGCTCGGCCACGTCGGCCAGCGAGCCGGCCCCACGCTCCTCGAGCAGCAGCGACAGGAAGTGCACCTGGAACAGCACGTCACCCAGCTCGTCGAGCAGCTTGGCGTCATCGCCGGTGTTGGCGGCGGCGGCCAGCTCGTACGCCTCCTCGACCGTGTGCGGGACGATCGAGCGCTCGTCCTGCTCGCGGTCCCACGGGCACTCGCGCCGCAGCCGGCGCGTTAACGCGTCGAGGCGCCGGAGCGCCTCGACATTCGCGTCACTGTCGTCTGCCACTTAGTTCTGCGGCGTCGCCGTGGGCTGTGCCGGCTGGCCCGTCGCCGGAGTCGGCGTCGGGGTGGCCTTGGCGCCCTTGCAGACCTGCGTCTTGAAGCTGTCGTTGCACTCGGTGCGGTCCTTCCACTTCTTCTGGAAGTCGGAGATGAACTTGTCGAGCGCCTTCTGCTGGTTCTGCGAAGCGAGCGTCTGGCGGATCGTGTCCTTCGCCTGCTCGAGCGACTGCTGCGTGGCCTTCGTGATCTTGTCGACCTCGAAGACGTAGTAGCCGAACTGGGTCTTGACCGGGCCGACGATGTCGCCCTTGTTGGCGCCGAACACGCCCGCGTCGAGCGGCTTCTCGAGCGTCCCCTTCGCCTGCGCGGGGAGCTTGCCGCCCTGGGCCTTCGACGCCTCGTCGATCGAGTACTTCTTGGCGACCGACTTCCACGACTCACCGTTCTTGAGCGCGGCCTTGGCCGCGTTGGCCTTGGCCTCGGTCTTGGTCAGGACGATGTGCAGGTCGCGCCGCTCGGGCTGCGCGAAGCGGTCCTTGTTCTTGTTGTAGAAGTCGCTGATCTGGGCGTCGGAGACCTTGTCCTTGCCCTTGATGATCTTGTCGCGGATCTTGTTCGAGAGCAGGTCGAGCTTGACGCGCTGGAGGAGGTCGGCCTCGGTGTAGCCGTTGTCCTTGAGGAACTTCTGGAAGTCGGCGTCCTTCGGGAAGCTCTGCTTCTTCTGCTCGTCGAAGGACTTCTTGACGTCAGCGTCGGTGACCTTGATCCCCTGCTCCTCCGCCTCGCCCGCGATCCACTGGAACGACGTCAGCAACTGCATCACCTGGTCGCGCAGCGCGTCGTACTCCTGCTTGCACTGGGACTTGAGCTGATCGTCGGTCGTGGTCTGCTCGCCCTTCTTGGGCTTCGGAAGCGACTTGCGCTTCTGCTCGATGCACTTGGTGAAGTCCGGGGAGTCCGGCACCGAGGCGTTGGGCTGGCCGCTCGTCTTGGCGGCGATGGCCATCCAGTGGTTGAAATCGTCCTTGTTGATCTCGGTGCCGTCGACGGTCGCGACGGCGTTTCCGGGCACGCCCCCGCAGCCGACTCCAACCGCGACGAGGGCGGTGAGGGCGCAGAGGGACAGGACAAGTCGAACAGCCTTAGTCATGAGAAGCTCAGTGGGGAGGGGTGACGTTTACGGGGAACTCTCAGCCGGCGCATCCAGGCACGGCTGGGCTTGGCGCCCTCCACGGCTGAGGCATGGTAGCGGCCTATTCCCCGCTTTCCCCGCCTGTTCAGCGAGTATTTAGGCGGCCTCCCTCTGAACGGACAGAAGTACGTCCGCGGCGTTCACCACAGCAGGGAAGCGCTGCTCGGGATCGTCGGGCACGCGCATCGAGAGCTGTGACCGGCCCGATTCGTAGATCGCGCCCGGCAGCGCCTCGCGTAGCTTGCGCGCACGCGCGGAGTCGAGCTCGATCGGCGTGACCGCCAGCCGGCCGCCGCGGAACGTGACCGCGGTCGCGCCCGCCTCGCCGAGCTTGATCCGTGCCTGCTGGAGCGTGATGAGGTTGCTGAGCGGTGTCGGGATGTCCCCGAACCGATCGGTCAGTTCCGCACGCAGCTCGTGCAGATCGGCGACCTCGCGCGCGCCGGCGATGCGGCGATGCACGTCCACCTTGGCCTGCTCGTACGGGATGTAGTCGGGAGGCACGTAGGCGTCGACGTTCACGTCCAGCCGCACCGGCTCGCTGTAGTCGGCGCCGTCCTCGTCGGGGTCCATCCCCCGCACCGCCTCGTCGAGCATCTGCATGTAGAGCTCGAAGCCGAGCGCGGCGACGTGGCCGGACTGCTCGTCGCCGAGCAGGTTGCCGGCGCCACGCAGCTCGAGATCGCGCATCGCGACCTTGAAGCCCGCGCCGAGCTCGGTGTAGTCGCTCAGCGCGGACAGCCGGTCGGCCGCTTCCTGGGTGAGCGCGGCCGCGCTCGGATACAGCAGGTACGCGTAGGCGCGCTCGCGGCTCCGGCCGACCCGGCCGCGGATCTGGTAGAGCTGGCTGAGCCCGAACAGGTCGGCGCGGTCGACGATCAGGGTGTTGGCCTGCGGGATGTCGATGCCCGACTCGATGATCGACGTCGAGACGAGCACGTCGGCGTCGCCGCGCAGGAAGCCCAGCATCCGCTGCTCGAGCTGCTTCTCGTCCATCTGCCCGTGCGCGACCGCGAACTTCATGCCCGGGCACAGCGCGCGCAGGCGCTCGGCGGTCTCGTCGATGTCCTCGACGCGGTTGTGCAGGAAGAACGCCTGCCCGCCGCGCGCGTGCTCGCGCTCGAGCGCCTGCTTGACGAGCTGCTCCTCGTACTCGCCGACATACGTCTTCACCGGGCGGCGCCCCTCGGGCGGCGTCTCGATCACCGAGATGTCGCGCAGGCCGGCGAGGCTCATCTGCAGCGTGCGGGGGATCGGCGTGGCGCTCATCGAGATCACGTCGACCTTGAGCTTGAGCTGGCGCAGCAGCTCCTTCTGCTTGACGCCGAAGCGCTGCTCCTCGTCGACGATCAACAGCCCGAGGTCCTTCGCGCGGACGTCGCGGCTGAGCACGCGATGGGTGCCGATGAGGATGTCGACCTTGCCCTCGCTGAAGCGCTTGACCGCCTCGCGCTGCACGGCCGCCGGCCGGAAACGGCTGACCTGCTCGATCATGAACGCCTGATCGCGCAGGCGCTCCGTGAACGTGCCGTAGTGCTGCTGGGCGAGGATCGTCGTGGGGACGAGCATCAGCACCTGCTTGCCGTCGCTCGCGGCCTTCACGGCCGCTCGCAGCGCGACCTCGGTCTTGCCGTAGCCGACGTCGCCGCAGATCAGCCGGTCCATCGGCCGCTCGGTCTCCATGTCGGTGAGGACGGCCTCGATCGCGTCGCGCTGATCGGGCGTCTCGCGGTACGGGAACGCCTCCTCGAGCTCGCGCAGCTCGTCCGAGTCCTCCGGGAACGCGTGGCCGCGGCGGCGCTTGCGTTCGGCATACAGGTTGAGCAGCTCGCCCGCGAGCTCCTGCGCGGCGCGCCGGGCGCGGGCCTTCATGGTCGCCCAGCGGCTGCCGCCGAGCTTGCTCAGCGGCGGGTGCGAGCCGTCGGCGCCGACGTAGCGCGAGATCTTCGCCAGCTGGTCGACGGGCAGGAAGACCTTGTCGTCGCCTTGATACTCGAGGTTGAGGTAGTCGCGCGTGACGCCGGCGACGGTCTTGGTGTCGAAGCCGGCGAAGCGCGCGATCCCGTGGTCCTCGTGGACGACGATGTCGCCGGTGCGCAGGTCGGTGAACGAGCGCAGCAGTCCGCGCCCGCGCTTGGCCGGTCGCGACGAGACCTTGCGGCGGTGGATCAGCCGGTGCTCGGGGAAGGCGGCGAGCTTGAGACCGGGCGCCACGAAGCCGTCGCGCAGGTTGGCCTCGGTGAAGATCAGGCCGGTCGAGCCGCCGTTCAGGGACGCCTTCAGGCGGGCCAGGTTGTAGGCGGCGCGCTCGGCGGCGCCGCGCTGCGGCCACGCGACCACGGTCGTGTAGCCGGAGCGCGTGAGCTTCTCCAGCTCCGCCTCCGCCTCCTTGAGCGAGCGTGCGGCGAAGTCGGCGGCCTGGGCGCGGATCTCGGTCGGCTGGTCGGCGGAGATCGAGCTGAGGCGGACCGCGGCCCGGTCGTGCAGCGTCTGCATGATCCGGTCGGGCTTGACGTAGAGGTGGTGCGCGTCCTCGTCGTGGAACGCCGCGCAGACGTCCTGCCAGTGGTCGCGCAGGCTCGGCTCGGTGTCCTCCTCGGCGGCGATCACGATCTGGGCGGTCTCGGGGATCAGCTCGAGCAGCTCGCGGAAGCGGTCGACCGGCAACAGCTCGGCGACGTCCGGCCGCTCCTCCTCGGTCGCGGCGATCTCGGCCAGCTCGCGGTGCTCGGGCGCGAGCTCGGCGGCCGGTGCGATCTCGACCACCTCGGCCTCGCCGAGGCTGCGCTGCGTGAACGTGGAGAACCAGCGCAGCGAGTCGATCTCGACGTCGAACAGGTCGACGCGGACGGCGCGCTCCTCGGTCGCGGGGTAGATGTCGAGCAGGCCGCCGCGGACCGCGAACTGCCCGCGCTCCTCGACCTGGTCGACGCGCTCGTAGCCGGCGGCCACGAGGTCGGCCGACGCCTCGTTGAGGTCGAGCAGGTCGCCCTTGCGCAGGGTGAAGCCGCGCGGCCTGAGCTCCGCGTCCGGGACCTTCTCGGACAGCGCGACGGCGCTGATGATCACGACCGGCTGCTCAGAGGACGGCGGCGTGTCGGTCAGCGCGTCGAGCGCGGCAACCCTCAGCCCCACCAGGTGCGGCGGCGGCGTGAGGTGCGACTCGTAGGCGACGCCGCGGCTCGGGTAGTAGCGCACCGGCCGCGGACGCAGCCACGCGCGCAGGTCCTGCGCGAGGTCGCGCGCCGCGCGGTCATCCCCGGCCACCACGACGGTCGGGCGGCGGACGTCGCGGTCCGCCAGCGCCGCGATCACATACGGCCGCAGCGACTGCGAGACGAACGCCGACCCACCCTCGTCGGCGAGGCGCGCCGCGGCGGGGTCGTTGTCGATGTGGCTGAGGAACGCTCGGAGGGCCAAAGCCCTCTGAGTCTATGAAGGGCGCCGGGCCAGGATGTTGAGGCGAACGTACTCGACGACGGGCTCGTCCAGCTCAGCCAGCACCGCTTCCACGAAGCCATCGCGATCGCCCGGATCGAGACGCTCGAGATGCGACCCGAGCATCACCGTCCCGAAGTACTCGCGCGGGTCCTCGGGAGTCACAAGGACGGGGAACGACCATGTCCACACATCGACCCATCCGAGCCGCTTGAGCCGCGTTTCGGTATCGGCCGGCGACTGGAAGTTCCACGGCCCGGGCCAGTCGCCGAGCCCTGGGTGCGCCACCTTGTCGATCGCGCGCTGCACGGCCGCGACGTTGCCGGCGCCGCCGCACTGCGCGACCAGGCGGCCGCCGGGGTTGAGCGCGTTCAGCAACTGGGTGAACAGCCGGTCGTGATCGGGGATCCAGTGGAACGTCGCGGTCGAGAGGATCGCGTCGACCGGCGGGTCGACCTCGAGCTCGAGCAGGTCGGCGACGAACACCTCGGCGCTGCCGCCCAGCCGCTCCCGCGCCTGCTCGACCATCGCCGGTGACCCGTCGACGGCCACGACCTGGCCGCGCGGCAACCGCTCCACCAGCGCTGCGGTGACGCGGCCGGTCCCGCAGCCCGCGTCGAGCACCCGCTCGTCACCGTGGAGCTCGAGCCGGTCGAGCACGTCGCGGCCCATCGCCTCCAGCGGCGCCGACACCTGCTCGTACGAAGTGGCGTTCCAATCGCGCGGCATACATTTGTACGTTATCACAGACACCCACTTCGGCATCGAGGGAGGCGAGATCGGCCGGAGCGTGAGGGCGTGGCGGATAAGCCGCGCATATCGCGGTTTCTCGCCATTGGCGGATAAACCACCAATACGGTGGGATATCCGCCATCGTGGCCGGGCCCCTCGCCGCCCTACCCAGCCGTAGTTCCCGCGCCCTCGACGACAAGCCGCTCGGCCGCGTCGGCCGCACGGTCCACCAGCGCGTCCACCTCCGCGGCCGGCTGGCGCCAGCGGCCGAGGACGTAGGCGGCGACGACTTCCGGATCGGTGCTGTCGGGCCGGCCGACGCCGACGCGGACGCGATGGAAGTCGGGCGAGCCGAGGTCGCGCTTGAGCGACTTCAGGCCGTTGTGGCCGGCCAGCCCGCCACCGAGCCGCACGCGGACGTCGCCGAACGGGAGGTCGATCTCGTCGTGCACGACGACGATCCGGTCAAGATCGACCTTGAACGCACCGCGCGCGGGCCCGACCGAACGGCCGGACTCGTTCATGAACGTCTGCGGGCGCAGGATCGCGACGCGCGGGCCGCCGGGGCCGGTGCGGCCCTCGCTCAGCTCACCGGCGAACTTGTTCTTGGCCTTCGGGAGGTCCCAGCGCTCAGCCAGCGCCTCGACGACGCGGAAGCCGACGTTGTGCGGGCTGCGCGCGTACTCAGGGCCGGGGTTGCCGAGGCCGACAACCAGCCAGTCGACCGGAGTTAGGGAGAAGAGCTTCAGCTCTCGTCGGAGTCCGTGGACTCCTCGGAAGAGGCCTCGGCCTCTTCACCCTCGGCCGCCTCGCCCTCGATCGGCTCGCCGTCCTCGCCCACGAGCGCGGTCTCGGTCTCGATCTCTTCCTCGACCGGCTCGAGCGTCGGCGGCGTGATCGTCGCGATCACCGTCTCCGGTTCGTCGAGCAGCTTGACGCCGGCCGGCGCGCTGAGCACTTCCAGCGTCACCGTCTCGTTCATGACGAGGCCGGAGACGTCGTGAACGATCGAGTCCGGGATGTCACCCGGCAGCGCCTCGATGTTCACCTCGCGCAGCTCCTGGTTGAAGATGCCGCCCTCGCTGACGCCGGGCGCATCCTCGGAGCCGTGGAACTCGATCGGCACGGTCGCGTGGATGAGGACGTCCATCCGCACACGCAGCAGGTCGACGTGGACCGCCTCGCCGCGCACCGGGTGCCGCTGCACGTCCTTGATCAGGACGTTGGCGCTCGAACCGCCGTCGACGGTGACCTCGATCACCTGGGCGGCGCGGGCGAGCGTGTTGCGCAGCGTGCGCGCGTCGACGGCGAAATGCTGCGGCTCGTCGCCGCCGCCGTAGATGACGCCCGGTACCTGGTTGTCACGCCGGAGGCGGCGCGCAGAGCGCGAACCCTCGGGCGCACGGGCGGTGAGCGGAAGCGTGGTGGACTCGGTGGAAGCCATAAAGCGGCTGACGATGGTAGCGAAACGGGGTCTGGATTTCGCTCTACAGGGGTACCCTGACGTGGCACATGAGTCCCGACGAGGAGCTGATGGTCATCTTCGGAGCGCTACACCTCGTGGCGCTCGTACTCGGTGGAGTGCTCTTCCTCATGTTCCTGCGCTCGGAGGCCGGATCGGGACGCCGGCCGCCGGAAGAGGACGAAGGCGGAGGCGGAGGGAACGATCGCCTCTCCCCGGGTCCGAAGAGCTCACCCTCCGGCGGGATCCCGCTCCCGGACGCGGTGCAGTCCTCGGTGCGCCTCCGTGGTCCCGAGCGCCTGCGCGACCTGCGCCCGCGGCGCGAGCGCCGGCCGATCCGTGAACCGGCCAGGCCCGGCCGCAGGCGCGTCTACACCTAGTTGGCGAAGCGGGCGCGCAGGCCCTTCGGGGGCTCGCCCGCGGGCTCGACGCGGAACCGCCGGATCGCGACGAACAGCGCTCCCACGCCCCACGCGGCGATCACCGCGAGGTTGTCCGGGGCCCAGCCGCCGCCGGTCGTGGAGGGCACGAAACAGGCGTCGAACGCGTCGACGATGTGGTACAGCGGGAAGATGTGCGCGATCGTCACGACCCAGTCGGGCGCGCCGTCGAGCGGGTACCAGATGCCGGAGATGAACGAGAGCGGCAGGAACGTGAGCTGTGCGACCGGCATCGCCTGGTCGGCGCTGCGCACGAGGCTCGCCACCATCAGCCCGAGCGCGGACAGCGTCGCTGCGCCGAGCAGCAGCGTGACGGCCGCGGCCGGCAGGTTCTCCGGGTAGACCTTCACGCCGAACGCGGGGATCGCGACGACGAACATCAGGATCACGCTCCCGATCCCGGTCAGCACCGCCGCGGTCAGCCACGACGCCAGGTAGGCCGGCATCGGCAGCGGAGTACCGCGGACGCGCTTGAGCAGCCCGATGTCGCGGGCGTTGCTCAGACCGAAGATGACGCTCGAGTAGCAGGCCATCGTGAGGCCGAAGATGCCGATCGACGGCGTGTAGAACTGGGCGAACGGCACGTCGCCGCCGCCGGTCCCGGCGGCCGGGACCATCGCGTTCCCGTTCAGGGCGTTGAAGATCAGCAGGAACATCAGCGGGAAGATGAACGTGAAGAACGTCGCCCGCGGGACGCGCAGGGTGATGCGCACGCGCGCCGCGATCCAGCGGCGCAGCAGGGAGAGGTCGGTGCGGGTCATGCGGACTCCTGGGTCAGCTGGAGGTAGACGTCCTCGAGGGTCGGCCGCGTGACGGCGAGGCCCTCGAGCTCGATGCCCCGGACCGCCGCCCACGAGAGCAGCGGGGCGAGGTCGGCCGTGGGGGTCGGGGTGCGGAAGCTCAGCGTCGCGCCGTTGTGGGCGAGCTCGGCCTCGTCGGGCAGGGGCAGCTCGGAGGCATCGAAGCCGGCGGGCGTCCGGAACGTCACGAGCGCGGCCTCGGCCTGGCCGCGACCGAGCGTGTCCGGGGTGCCCTCGGCGATGACGCGGCCGTTCGCGATGACGACCACGCGGTCGGCGAGGAACTGCGCCTCTTCCATGTAGTGCGTGGTGAGCAGGATCGTCTTGCCGAGATCCTTGAGGTCGGCGATCAGCTCCCACGAGCGGCGGCGGGCCGCGGGGTCGAAGCCGGTGGTCGGCTCGTCGAGGAAGATCAGCTCGGGGTCGCCGGTGATGCCGACCGCGAGGTCGAGCCGGCGGCGCTGGCCGCCCGAGAGCGTGCCGGCGCGCTTGTCGCGCTGCTCGGTCAGGCCGACCAGCTCGATGATCTCGTCGGCCGGCCGCGGGTTGGGGTACGCGGCGCCGTACAGCTCGATCATCTCGCGCACGGTCAGGTTCTCCTCGAGGCCCTCCTCCTGCAGCACGATGCCGATGCGCTCGCGGAATGCACGCTCGTGCTTGGCGGGGTCGTGGCCGAGGACGCTGATCTCGCCCGCGTCGGCGACGCGGTGGCCCTCGAGGATCTCGACGAGCGAGGTCTTGCCGGCGCCGTTGGGGCCGAGGAGCGCGAGCACCTCGCCGCGGCGGACCGTGAGGTCGACGCCGTCGAGCGCCTGCACGCTCCCGTAGTTCTTCCGCACGCCGCGGACCGTGATGGCCGCGTCCAGTTCGCGTGCGGCGGTGGCCGTCGCGGCCACTTCGAGAGAGTTCGTGATCATGCTCTACAGAGTCGGTCGCCCGGGGCGTTTCGTCATCGGCGGACGGGTCGAACTTCGCTCTCAACCCGTGGGTTGAGACGGTTCCACCCGCGCGGCGATGACGCGCGTCCGTGCGCGCCCTACCGTTCCCTGCTGTGAGATCGCGCATCTTCAAAGAGCCACCCGCGCCGTTGCGGGCGTTCGGCCTGACGGCGATGACGATCCTGCTCGTCATCGCGGTCACGACGAAGCCCGAGCCGGGGCTACACGGCGACGGGCCGCTGGTCGTGCTCGGGCTGGTCTTCTACGTCTCCGGCATCTGGATGAGCGTGCCGGCCCGCGACGTGCCGGCCCGCCGGCGCTTCGCCGGCCTGGTGCTCGTCACCGCCGCCGCCGTGCTGCTCACGATCGTGCAGCCGAAGGGGGCGATGGTCGGAGCCGTCTACTACGTCGTGATCATCGCCGCGATCGCGTTCGACGGACGCCCGGCGCTGCTGATCGCGGCCGGCGCCGTGGCGGTCGAGTGCGTTGCCCTCGCGATCAGCGCGGAGGACCCCGCCGGCGCCATCCTGGCCACGGTCCTGTCGATCATCCCCTGGTTCCTCGTGATGCGGCTCGTGTCGCAGCTCCACGACGAGCGCGAGGAGCTGCAGGCGTCGCGCGTCGCGCACGCCGAGTCGGCCGCGCTCGCGGAGCGCGCACGCGTGGCCCGCGACATGCACGATGTGCTCGCGCACTCCTTGTCGGCTTTGGCCCTGCAGATCGAGGGCAACCGGCTGCTGGCGCGCGACCGCGGCGCCGACCCTGACGTGATCGCGGCGATCGAGCGCGCGCACCACCTCGCCCGCGAAGGCCTGGCCGAGGCACGCGACGCGATCGCCGCTTTGCGCGGCGAGGCGCTGCCCGGGCCGGAGCGCTTTCAGCACCTCGCCTCCGCGTTCGCCGGCGATGCGCGCGTGACGGTGATCGGTGAGCCGCGCGAGCTCAGCTCGGAGGCGCGGCTCGCCCTGTACCGAACGGCGCAGGAGGCGTTGACGAACGTGCTCCGCCACAGCGCTGCCGACCGCGTGGAACTGCGGTTGGAGTATCTCGACGACGGCACGCGGCTGATCGTGCGGGACTTCGGGCCGGGTGCGCCCGTGACCGTGGGGCCGCCGTCACCGGGAGGCGGCTACGGCCTCACCGGGATGCGCGAGCGGGCGGAGCTGCTCGGCGGCGTCCTGCGCGCCGAGCCGACCACGGACGGCTTCGTGGTGGAGCTGTGGCTGCCGGCGTGATCCGCGTGTTGTTGGCCGACGACCAGCGCGTGGTCCGTGAGGGCCTCGGCACGCTGCTCGGTCTGCTCGACGGGATCGAGCTCGTCGGTACCGCCGCCGACGGCGAGGAGGCCCTGGCGCTGGCGCGCGAGCACGACCCCGACGTGGTCCTGATGGATCTCCGCATGCCGCGCTGCGACGGGATCTCCGCGATCCGGCGATTGAGCGAGCGCGGCGAGCGGCCGCGCGCGATCGCGCTGACGACCTTCGCCGACGACGCCTCGGTGCTCGGCGCCCTCCGGGCCGGCGCCCGCGGCTACCTGACCAAGGACGCCGGTGCCGACCAGATCCGCGCCGCCGTCGAGGCCGTCGCCCGCGGCGAGGCCGCGCTCGACCCGGCCGTCCAGCACCACGTCATCGCGGCGCTCAGCGAGCCGGCGCCGGCCGAGTCGTCTCCCGACCTCCCCGGCGGATTGACCCCCCGCGAGGCGGAGGTGCTCGCGCTGATCGCCGAGGGGCTGACGAACGCCGAGATCGCGGGCCGGCTGGTGGTCAGCGGCGCGACGGTCAAGACCCACGTGAACCACATCTTCGCCAAGACCGGCGCGCGCGACCGGGCCCAGGCCGTGGTCTACGCATACGCCCACGGACTGGCGGAGGCGAGCTAGCGCGGGCAGCTCTCCGTGCCGCCGATCGGGGCGGAGATGCCGAGCAGCTCGACGTCCGCGCCGCCCAGCGGGCCGTCGCGGCGGACGCGCACGCACTGCACCACCGGCAGCGAGGTTCCCGCGCGCCAGGCGACGCGGCCGGTGCCGACCTGCTGCGTCATCGCGATCCGCACGGACGGCCGGTACGCCAGGACCTCGACGTCACCCGGCCGCTTCAGCGCCGTGACGCGGTCGCGCGTCACCTGCACGCAGGCGGGCTGCGCCCGGCAGGCGGGGAGCATCCCGAGCACGGCCGGGGCGTCACCGCGCGCCTCGGCGCGGACGAGGTCGAGCACGCGCGACTGCTCGTTGCCCGCTCCGGTCAAGCCGCGCGCGAGGAGCGCGGAGATGCCGAGGAACACGAAGACGACGAAGCCGATCGCCAGGTAGCGCCGCATCGGCGGATCAGGCTAGTGCGGTGCGCAGCGTCCGACCGCGCAGCGCGCCGACCGCGACCGCGATCGCTCCCGCCCCACCGGCGAGCAGGAACACCGCCGAGGGGCCGGCGCTGTCGGCGACCGACCCGGCGAGCGCGGCGCCCAACGCGGCGCCGATCGCCACCGCGGTGCTCAGCCACGCGAACGCCTCGGTGATGGTGCCGGCCGGCGCGATCCGCTCGACCATGGCGTAGACCGACGCGTAGGTGGGAGCGATCGTCGCGCCGGCGAGGCACAGCACCAGCGCGAGCGCGAGGACGCTGCCGGCGGCGGCAAGCGCCAGGTGGGCGATCGCGAGCGCGGCCAGCAGGACCGCGAGGCGGGCGTTGCCCATGCGCGCGGCGACCATTCCGCCGGCCAGCGACCCCGCGCCCCAGATCCCAAGCAGCGGGCCGGCGGCCGACGAGGCTGCGGCGGCGACGCCGACCTCGACCGCGCCGAACACGACCCCGACGGCCACGAAGACCAAAACCAGGGTGCGGACGCCCGCATCGGCCAGCGACCCGGCGCGCCCGCGCGCCTCGCCGCGCCACGCGCGCGACGGCCCCTGAGCGGCGAACGCGACAGTGCCGACGACGAGCAGCACGCCCGCGCCGGCGAGCGCGACGCCCGTCGTCCACACGGTGCCGGCCAGCAGCACGAGCGGCGGCCCGGCGATGAAGGTGAGCTCGCTCGCGGTGGCCTCGGCGGCGTAGGCGGCCTCGGCGTCGTCGACGAGTCCGGGGAGCAGCGCCCGCAGGCAGGCGCCGACCGGCGGGACGCTCAGCCCGAGGGCCGCGGCGGCGGCCACCAACGCGGCCGGCGGCGCGCCGACCGGCAGCGCCGCGGCGGCGGCGAGAGCGCTGCCCGCAACCGCCGCGCTGCCGAGCAGCACCGCGGTCTGGCCGCGACGGTCGGCGGTGCGGGCGAGCAGCGGCCCGCCGACGCCGAGCGCGGCGGCGAACACGGCCGCAACCACGCCGGCAGCGGCGAACGAGCCGGTGATCCGCTCCGCGTGCACGAGCAGGCCGATGCTGAGCATCGGCCCCGGGAGGCGGGCGATGATCGAGATCGCGAACAGACGGCGCGGCATAGCCCGAATGCTGTACGTTCACTGGTGCATGATCCAGGTCCACTTTTCGTGCTTTGGATGAGACCAGTCAGCCGCTGGAGCTCTTGCTCACGGTCACCCGGGACGGCTCGCGAACGCTCGGCGCGCAGATCGAGGACGGGCTACGCCAGGCCATCCGCGGGGGCGCGCTGAAGGCCGGCACACAGGTCCCGTCAACGCGCGACCTTGCCCGCCAGCTCGGCATCTCGCGCCGGATCGCCGTCGAGGCCTACTCCCAGCTCGCCGCCGAGGGCTATCTGTCGCTGCGGCAGGGCGCGCGCCCGCGCGTGGCGCAGACCGCGATTGGCAACGGAGTCGTTTCGCCGCCCCCGAGGGCGGTGAAGCCATTTCGCTTCGACTTCCGCCCCGCGATGCCCGATGTCGCCGCCTTCCCGCGCGCCGCGTGGCTGCGCTCGGTGCGCGAGGCGCTGCGGTCGATCACCGACCACGACCTCGGCTACGGCGACCCGCGCGGAATGGAGCCGCTCCGCAGCGGGCTGGCCGGCTACTTCGGCCGCGTGCGTGGCGTGGTCGCCGACCCGGCGCGCATCGTCATCACCTCGGGCTACTCACAGGGCCTGAACGTCGTGTGCCAAGCGCTCGCGGGCGCGAAGCGGATCGCGATCGAGGACCCGAGCAACCTGCTCCAGCGCGAGATCGCCGCCCGCGCCGGCCTCGAGGTCGTGAAGGTCCGCGTCGACGGCGACGGCATCGTCGTCGACGAGCTTCCGCCCGCCGATGCCGTCGTCGTCACGCCCGCCCACCAGCACCCGACCGGCGTGCTGCTCTCACCCGAGCGGCGCGCCGCGCTGGTCGGCTGGCTGCGCGACAACGGGGCGATCGCGATCGAGGACGACTACGACGCCGAGTTCCGCTACGACCGCCCGGCGGTCGGAGCGCTCCAGGGACTCGATCCCGAGCGGGTGATCTACGCCGGATCGGTGAGCAAGACGCTGGCGCCGGCGCTCCGGCTGGGATGGCTCGTAGTGCCCGCCGCGCTTGTCGACCGCGTCGCTGCCGAGAAGATGCTCGCCGACCGCGGGACGTCACGGATCGACCAGCTCGCGTTCGCGGACTTCCTCGCCCGCGGGGAGCTCGACCGCCACCTCCGTCGCATGCGGACGCGGTACCGCGCGCGGCGTGATGCGCTGGTGGCGGCGATCGGGGAGCTCCTCCCGGAGGCGGAGATCCTCGGCATCGCAGCGGGTCTCCACGCCACGGTGCGCGTGGACGTCGACGAGGATGCGCTCCGCGCCGAGGCCGCCGAGCGGCGGATCGCGTTCGAGACGATGCGGGACTACGAAGCCGGCGACGGCACGCTCCTGCTCGGCTACGCACCGCTGCCCGAGGCGACGATCCACGCCGGCGTCCGCGAGCTCGCCGCGGCTATCCGGCTTCCAGGAACTCGTCGCCGTTGAGCTCGAGGAAGCGCTGCACGCTCGCTTCCTGGCGGCCGAGCTGCTCCGCCATCCGGCGTGCGTGGTCGGCCGCGACGTCGAGAAAGTCCTCCAGGCAGCGCTCCGGGTCGTCGGGGAGCGGATACACGCGTGCGACGTCCTGCTGCGCGCACACGATGCCCATCGGCGGGCGACCCTCGGCGAGCGGGCGCGCGCCGCACACCGCGGCCACGACGATCCGCTTCTCGGGAGCGATCAGCGCGGCGGGCAGCAGCCGATGGGCGGGAAGGTCGACGTCGAGCGCGATCCGGCGGTCGACCTCGACCCGGCTGTGCGCCAGATCCTCGAACGGCTCGCGCCAGATGTCCAGGACGGTGTCGGCGCCGATCAACGCGTCCCGCATCGCGGCCGCCTGCTCGGCGTACAGCAGCTCGGCCTCCTCGCGGTCCTCGGCACCGGCAAGGTCGAGGTCGCACGGCACGCGCAGGAGCTCGTCGGCCGCCACGGCCGCGCCGGCGCCGCGCCCGCCGTGCGTCACGTACGTCTGGATCGTGCCGAGATCGCGGCGGCCGTGGAAGACCACGGTGAGCTGGTCGCAGAGCGGAAGGCCGGCAACGCGCAGGGCGACCGCAGCGGTGGCCTCCGAATCGAGGAGGGCCCGCCGAAGCAGATCGTCGGCGTGCTCGCGGTTTTCCATTTCCACCCCGGTTATCGACATGTTTACCGGGATCGCTGAGATTGCAACATCGACCGGCGGACTGGGTCGCATCGACCGTGGGTAGAGTCCGGCGCCAATGAAGCTGATCTACAAGCCGTTCGGGATCATGCTCGGGATCCTCGCGGGCATCCTCGGCAAGAAGGCGTTCGACTTCGCGTGGGCGAAGATCGACGACGAGGAGCCGCCGGAGGCGACCACCGAAGAGGCGTCGTGGCGCCGCGTGATCGCCGCCGCGGCCGTCCAGGGCGTGATCTTCCGCGTGACGCGCGTGGCCGTCGATCGCTACGGCGCGATCGGCTGGCGCTACCTCACCGGGGTTTGGCCCGGCGAGAAGCGCCCGGACCCCGATCGGTAATCAAGGCGCTCGCGCGAGCTTGCGAGTGCGAGTAAGCCGCACTCACTTTCCGCGGATGACGAAACCTCTGGCGGAGAGCACGGCGAGCGCGTGCTCGAACCCCGCGAAGTCGCGGGAGAGCAGCAGGTCGATCGGTGTGCCCGCCGGTCCCGCCGCGCGGACCCAGCGCTGCAGCGTCGCCGCGCCGAGGCTCTCCTCCGGCTCGGCCAGCAGGTCGAGCAGGATCGGCAGCTCGGGCTTGTGATCGAGATCGCCGGCGACGACTTCGAGCGGGTCGGCGTCGAGCACCGTCAGCAACTCGTCCTCGGACAGGCCCAGCAGCGCTTGGAGATCGGCCGCGCGGCTCAGAACAGCTGGTTCTCGCCGCCGAAGACCTCAGACACCGAGTCGTCGGTGAAGATGCGGCGGATCGTGTCCGTGAGGATGTCGGCGACGCTCAAAACCTTGAGGTTGCTCGGGGCACCACGGCGGAGCGGGATCGTGTCCGTGGTTACGACCTGCTCGAAGCCTGCGGCCTCGAGGTTCTCGAACGCGTTGCCCGAGAGCACAGGGTGGGTGGCGGCGGCGAAGATGCCGCGCGCGCCCTCGGCCCTGACCGTCTCGGCGGCCGCGCGCAGCGTGCCAGCGGTGTCGATGATGTCGTCGATGATCACGGCGGTCTTGTCCTTCACGTCGCCGATCACGTAGGCGATCTCGGCGACCTGCTGGGCCGGGCGCTCCTTGTTGAGGATCGCCAGCTCGGCGCCGACCTTCTCCGCGAACTTCTTCGCCAGCTTCACGCGGCCGGCGTCCGGGGACACGACGACCAGGTCGTCGAGCGCCATGTCGCGGAAGTACTGCGTGAGCATGAACATCGCGGTCATGTGATCCACGGGCTTGGAGAAGAAGCCCTGGATCTGACCGGCGTGCAGGTCCATGGTCAGCACCCGGTCGGCCCCCGCGGTCTCGAGCGCGCGGGCGACGAGACGGGCGGAGATCGGCTCGCGGCCCATCGACTTCTTGTCCTGGCGCGAGTAGCCGTACCACGGCGTGACGGCGATGACCCGGTGCGCCGACGCGCCGACCGCCGCGTCGATCATCAGCATCAGCTCCATCAGCGCGTCGTTGGCGGTGATCCCGGTCTCCGGGTTCCCGCACGTCGGCTGGACGATGAACATGTCCGCCCCGCGGATCGATTCCTCGAAGCGGCAGTAGACCTCGCCGTTGGAGAAGGTGCGCAGCGTGACACCCGCCAGGTTGACTCCCAGCTTGGAAGCGATGCGGTTGGCGAGGTCAGGGTTCGCGCGCCCGGTGACCATCATCAACCGCTTGTCGTACTCGATCGCGAGGGATGAGCCGAGATGGGCGATGCCGGTGCTTGGGTCCAGCGCGCTCACTTGATCCGGAGTGTACGACTGCGCGTGGACAGCCTCACTTACGATTTGCGGTCCGCGTAGCCCTCGATGTTCTTCTGGCGCGCCCGCGCGATCGCGAGCGCCTTTTCGGGCACGTCGTCGGTGATCGCGCTGCCCGCAGCCGTGTACGAATTGTCGCCGACGGTGACCGGCGCGACGTAGGCGTTCTGGACGCCGGTCCTGACGCCCGAGCCGATCGTCGTGCGGTGCTTGTTCTTGCCGTCGTAGTTGGCGGTGATGTTGCCGGCGCCGATGTTCGAGCCCTCACCGATGTCGGCATCGCCGATGTAGGACAGGTGCGGGACCTTGGTCCCGGCGCCGATCTCGGAGTTCTTGATCTCCACGAACGTGCCGGCCTTGGCCTTCGGGTGCAGGTGGGCGTCGGGACGCAGGTAGGCGAACGGGCCGACATTGGCGCCGTCGTCCACGCGCGCTCCGGTGAGATGCGAGTGGAGGATCGTGACGCCGTCGCCGACTGCCGAGTCGATCAGCGTCGACATCGCGCCGATCGTCGTGTCGGCGCCGATCGAGGTGGTGCCTTTGATCTGCGCATAGGGCTCGATCACCGTGTCGGTGCCGATCTGCACGTGCACATCGATCGTCGTGCTCGCGGGGTCGACGATCGTCACGCCGTTGCGCATGTGCTGCTCGTGGATGCGGGTCTGGGCGAGCTGGCGGGCGTACGCGAGGTCGACGCGGTCGTCGACGCCGTGCGTGAGGTCCGGATCGCCGATCGGGTGCGCCGCGACCTTGCGGCCCGCCTCGCGCATCGCGGGCAGGACGTCGGGCAGGTACAGCTCCCCCTGGGCGTTGTCGGAGTCGAGCGTCTGCAGCGCCGCGATCAGCGCGCCGCCGTCGAACGCATAGACGCCGCTGTTGACCTCACGGATCTCGAGCTCCTCGGGCGTCGCGTCGCCGGCCTTCTTCGCCTCGGCGACACGCAGGACCGACCCGTCCGTGTCCCGGATCACGCGCCCGTACGTACCCGGCTCGTCGAGCTCCATCGTCGCCATCGTCGCGGCGGCGCCCGCTTCCTCATGCGCGTCGATCAGCTTCCTGATCGCCGCCGCCGTGAGCAGCGCGACGTCGCCGTTGATCACCACGACCGTGCTCGTGGGGTCGATCAGCGAGGCGGCCGCAGCGACCGCATCACCGGTCCCGTTCGGCTCCTCCTGGATCGCGGTCTCGACCCCCTCGGGCAGCAGGTCCGCCAGCCGCCGCTTCGGGTTGTCGACCACGATCACCCTGGCGGCGCCGGCCTCCCGGGCCGCGGCGACCGGCCAGGCGATCAACGGCTGCCCGCACAGCGGGTGGAGGACCTTGGGGACCTTCGAGCGCATGCGGGTGCCCTCGCCGGCAGCGAGGATCACAACGGTGGGTTCAGGCACGCGGGCATCGTAGTATCGGCTCGCGGATCAGCTATTGACCGTTTGGGGGGTGGGGTAATGGCTGCCCGCAGGCCTTTGGAGCCTTGAAGTCCCGGTTCGAGTCCGGGCCCCCCAGTTCAGTTCGTCCGACATGGCTGCGAACATATGTTCGTATGCCGCCACGATATACGAGAAAAGAGGCGGGCGATGCGATCGCTGCGTCGCTCTCCTACGCCGAGGCGCTGCGTCGTCTAGGCATGTGTTGGTCCGGTCGGAACAACGTCACGCTTCGTAAGTGGGCAGAGGCGTGGGAGATCGCGACGGACCACTTCGATCCCGACGCCGCGCGGCGCAACGCGCTCCGGACTACTCCGATTCCGCTCGACGAGGTGTTGGTCGCCGGGTCGACGTACTCGCGCGGCAAGCTGAAAGAGCGGCTCTACGAGACTGGGCTGAAAGCCCGCGTGTGCGAGTTGTGCGAGCAGGACGAGAACTGGCTCGGGCGTCGTATGGCTCTGATCCTCGATCACATCAACGGCAATCCGCTTGACAACCGCCTCGTCAACCTGAGGATCGTCTGCCCGAACTGCGCCGCGACCCTCGACACGCATTGCGGGCGCAAGCTGGCACGACCTCCGGAGACTCGTGCTTGCAAACGATGCGGCAAGGCGTTCCCGCCGAAGTCGGCCCGCCAGATGTACTGCTCGCGCGGGTGCGGTCAACGGTGGGCGCGCGCCGGGCGCCCGCTGCCAGGCGCGCGTCGCGTCGAACGCCCGCCGTACGAGCAGTTGCTGGGTGAGATCGCGGCGACGAACTGGTCGGCGGTCGCGCGGAAGTACGGCGTCTCCGGCAACGCGATTCGCAAGTGGGTGCGGGACTACGAGCGCGAGCGGGCGTCAGTCGAGCCGGACGGGGCGGCGGGCGTCGTGGTCCCAGGCCCAGTCGGGCTGGCCCGGGCCGAGGTGAACGCCGCCCAGCCAGCGGTCGATCGGCGGGCGGGTGGCGGCGCCGGCGACGACCGCGCTTCCTTCGGGCGTGAGCTCGTAGCGGCCGTCGGCGAGCGTGACGAACGGGGCGAGGTCGCCGGCGAGAGCGAAGACGGCGGTGTCGCCGAGCCACGGCGGTTCCTCCTGCTGCGCTACCGCGGTGAACAGCCGCCCAGGCGGCAACGGCCCTCCGGCGAGGGCGTCGAGGATCTCGCGTTCGACGCGGGTGAGGCCGGTGCGGACGTCTGGCAGCTCCTCGAGCAGGCGCTCGAACGCCGGCACGTCGAGCCAAGCCCGAGGGTCGGGTGAGCGGAGTGCGGCGAATGGACCCGGATCGGGCTCGATGCAGCCGCGTGCCTCGAAGGCGGCCCGCAGGTCGCCGCGGGGCGGGTGGCGCAGGTGCACGCGCGAGACCGGTCCGGGCCGGCCCGCGAGGCGATCCTCCACCTGGGCCTGGAGCAGCGCGTCATAGAGGTCATCCTCGAACCACAGCGTCACCTCGGCGCCGGCCGGGTGGGCGGCGAGTCGGGCGTCGCGCGCGCGGAATGCGGCCAGCGCGGTCTCCTCCGAGGCCGCGGAGCCGTTGTCGTGCGCCCACGAGTGGGCGGTGAGGTGGCAGGCCCGGACGCGCGCGAGCTCGGCGGGCCCGAGGCCGGCCGGCACGGGTCCGTCGTGGAGGACCTCGAGCCACACGAGAATCTCGTCCGGCGCGACCCTGAGTGCGGCGGCGATCTCGGGCACGACCGCGTCGCCGTTGGTGACGTGGAGGATCGGCGCACCGGCCACGCGCCAACAATACGTCGCGGTTCGCCGGGTTTCCGTCCGTGACCGCGCAAAGGTCCTTCGCTTCCGCACAAACGCGACTACGCTGGCGCCTCCATGCGTCCCCGCGTTCTGCTCGCCGCGACGGTTGCGGTCACGTTGCTTCCTGCTGCGCCGGCGCTCGCCGGAGACCCGATCATGCCGCTCAGCCAGGTCCAGGCGGGAATGCACTGCACCGGCTACTCGGTCGTGCGGGGCACGACGATCAGCTCGTTCGACGTCGACGTCGTGGACGTGATCGACTCGGACCCGGGAACCGATGGTGCGCGGATCATCGTCACGGCCTCAGGCCCGGCGGTCGACTCCACCGGCATCGGCCCCGGCTTCTCGGGCTCGCCGATCTACTGCCCCGACGGTAACGGCGTGCAGCGCAACATCGGCGCGATCTCGGAGTCGATCGGCGACTACGGCGGCAAGACCGTGCTCGCCACGCCGATCGAGCTGATGCTGGCGAACTCGGACAACCCGCCAAAGCCGCCGAACGCGAAGGCCACCGTCGCTTCGCGGAGCGGGACCGGGCACTCGCCCCAAGCCCGTGCGGCGATCCGTCGCATCCACACCAAGGGCGTCAAGCCGCTGGTCGGCCCGCTCACGTTCACGGGCCTGTCAACGCGCCTCGGCCAGGCCCTCGAACGGACCGGAGCGAAGATCGGCCGGCCCGTGATCAGCGTGCCCGCCGGCCCGCTCGGCAGCTTCCCGCCGCAGACGCTCGTGCCCGGGGCCGCCGTCTCGGCCGGCTACTCGAGCGGCGACCTGCGCATCGGCGCGGTCGGCACCGTCTCCTACACCGACAACGGGCGCGTGTGGGCATTCGGCCACCCGTTCGAGAGCGCCGGCGCCCGCAACCTGCTGCTGCAGGACGCCTACGTGTTCAAGGTCGTCAACGACCCGAACGCGTCGCTCACCGGCGGCTCGTACAAGCTCGCGGTCGCCGGCCATGACGTCGGCACGCTCACCAACGACGCCGCCACGGCGATCGTCGGGCGCCTCGGCGCGCTGCCGCAGACCACTACCGTCCGCGCCGCGGCCACCGACCACGACACCGGCCAGCAGCGCTTCATGGAGACGGCAGTCGCCGACGAGACCGACGTCGACACGCCCACCGGCTTCACGCCGCTCGGCGCGGTCGCGCCGCTGGCGATAGCCGAGGCCGCAGGCAGCGTCATGCGCAGCTCACCCGGCCGCCTGACCGGCCGCATGTGCATGCGCATCACGTTCCGCGAGCGCCCGAACAAGCCCGCGCGGTTCTGCAACCGCTACCTGTCGTCGACGATCCTCGCGCCCGACGCCGGCGCACTCGGCAACTCCGTCGCCTTCAGCGCGGCACTCGACGCGCTCGACGCGATCAGCCTGATCGAGGGCTTCGAAGGCCGCACGCCGCACGTCGGCTCCGTCAGCGCGGACATCAACGTCCGCCGCGGCGAGCAGCTCGCGTTCCTGCGCAGGATCAAGGCACCGCACCGCGTCAAGCCTGGGCAGCGCGTGCGGCTCCGCGTAACGATGCAGCGCATCCGCGACGGCAACCTGACGAAGACCTACCACGTGCGCATCCCGCGCAACATCAAGCCTGGCCGGCGGACGCTGAAGCTCGTCGGGTCCCAGCAGTCGAGCCCCGACGACGCCCTGCTCGAGCTCCTGCTCGACGGTGACAGCGGCGGCGACTCCGGGCCCGGGCCGACGCGGCTGAACAACCTGATCGGCGAGATCCACGCGCTCGGCCGGTGGGACGGCGTGAGGGTGCGAATGGGCAGTCACGCGAAGCGCGCGTTCCGCGACGACGACCTCGTGATCACCGGCCGCGCAGAAGCGACCGTCCGCGTCGCGAAGACGCGCTAGCCCTCGAAGCGATAGACGATGCCCGCCGGCGCGAGGTCGGCAGCGGCCGCTCGCGGAACGGCGGCGGAGAGCACCAAAGCGAACGTCGCCGTGCTGGCGGCCATCATGTCGAGCAGCGTCTGGACGGGCGTCGCCTCGTCCTGCACGCCGTTCGCGTAGTCCGTCGCGTAGCCGAGCAGCGCGTACGGGAGCTCGGCCTCGCCGCACAGGACCGCCTCAGGCCCGCCGGTCTGCGACACGTGCGTGACGCCGCACGCCGCCAGCCCACGGATCTCGGCGCGGGTGTTGAAGCGCGGCCCGTCGACGTGCCCGTAGACGCCGCCGCGGCGCAGCGGGACGCCCGCGTCGGCTGCGCCCGCCAACACGGCGGCGCGGAGCGGCTCCGAGAACGGGCCTTCGAAGATCCAGTGCCCGCGCCGGTGATCGCCGGGCTCGGAGTAGAACGTGACCAGCTCGCCGTCGCCGAGACGATTCGCGAGGAAGTGCAGGTCGTCGAAGCAGACCAGCGAGCCGAGCTCGACCGTCGGGTCGACGGCGCCGCAGACCGTGACCGCGATCACGGCGTCGGCGCCGAGAGCTGACAAGGCGGCGATGTTGGCGCGGTGGGTGACCAGGTTGGACAGCCGGCGGTGGCCCTCCTGATGGCGCGAGATGTGGAGCACGTCGACGCCGGCGAACGTCCCGCGCGAAACCTGCGCCTCACCCCAGCTGGTCGCAATCAGCTCCGGCCCGGAGGATTCGAACCCCGGGAGCGCGTAGGTCCCCGAGCCGGTGATGATCCCGATCGGCATGGCGAGTCAGCATAAGCTCAGGGAGATGGAGCCCGCTCCCATCACGGCTGAGGAGATCCCCGAGTTCCGCGATGCAGTCGGCTCGGCGTTCCACAACGACACGTCCGAGCACTACATCGAGCGCATGCGCAAGACGCTCGAGCCGGAGCGCACGCTCGTGCTGCGCGACGACGGGAAGATCGTCGCGGCGACCGGGATCTACACCCACCGGATCAGCGTCCCCGGCGGCGGCGAGATACCCCTCGCGGGCGTCACGCAAGTCGGCGTCCGGCCAACGCACCGGCGGCGCGGCCTGCTGACGACGCTGATGAAACGCCAGCTCGCGGACGTACACGAGGCCGGCGACGAGGCGGTCGCCGCCCTGTGGGCGTCCGAGACCGTGATCTACGGCCGCTTCGGCTACGGATTGGCGACGCTCACCGCCGACCTCGTCGTCTCCACCCCCGACGTACGGTTCCGCACGCCTCCCGAGGCCGCCGACGTGCAGCTGATGGTCGCGCCCGACGCGGTCGACCGGCTGCGCCTCATCCACGACGCCGCACGCGCCCAGTGCCCGGGCATGATCGACCGCGACGGCCCGTGGTGGGATTTCCGTATCGACGATCCCGAGGACGAGCGTGACGGGGCGCAGGCATTGCGTGCGGCGGTGATCGACGGGCGCGCGTACGCGCTCTACGCCGCCAAGACCGAATTCGAGGAGGGCCGTGCCGCCGGCAAGGCGCGCGTGCGCGAGATCGTCGCGACCGACCCCGACGCACACAAGGCGATCTGGGGCTTCGTGCTCGGGCTCGACCTCGTCCGACGCGCCGTGTACGAGCTCGCGCCCGCGGACGAGCCCCTGGCGCACATGCTCACGGAGGCTCGCGCCGTCCGGGTCGCGGAGGTCGGCGACGCGTTGTGGGTGCGGCTCGTCGACCTCCCTCGCGCGCTGCGCGAGCGCGCGTATGCGCAGCCGTTCGAGACCGTGTTCGATGTCACCGACGAGGTGTGTCCGTGGAATACCGGCCGCTGGTCGCTGCGCTGGGACGGCGAGGCGGCGACGTGCGCCCCGACCGCGCTGCCCGCGAGTCTGGAGCTGGGAATCGCCGATCTGGGCGCCGTCTTCCTCGGCGGCACAACGCTGCTCGACCTCGCCCGCACCGGGCGCATCAAGGAGCTGCGGAGCGGCGCGCTGATCGCCGCGAGCCGCGCCTTCCGCGCCGACCGGGCACCGTGGTGCCCGGAGATTTTCTAGCGGTCGCGCGGCTCGCGGGGCACGCGGCCGCCCTCGGCCCCGCTCTCGGTCGCCGGCCCGCGCGGCGCCGCGATGCCGAGCACGCGCATCGCCTTCAAGCCGAGTCCGAGCTTCTCGCGGCCGTCGGTGGATGACACGTCGAGGCCGGTGAGGTCGCGCACGCGCTCGAGCCGGTAGCGGATCGTGTGCCGGTGCGTGAACAGGCGTGAGGCGGTGCCGGCGACGTTGGCGTCGGCATCGAGGAACGTCTCGAGCGTCTGGACGAGGTCGGTGTCGTATTGCTCGTCGTAGGTGACGAGCGGCTCGACCGTCTCGGCGAAGAATCGCTGCAACTCGGCGGGATCCTCGCTCATCGCCGGCAACAGGAGCCGGTACGCGCCCGTCTCCTCGAACGCCAGGACGCTGTCGTCGGGCCCGGCTTCGGCGACATTGGCGGCGAGCAGCGCCTCGTTGCCGGCGCGGTAGAGGTCGACGGGGTCGGTCGCGACGCGCGAGTGGCCGACCGCGAACGTGAAGCCGTGCAGGCTCGAGCGCAGCTCGCGGGCGATCGCACCCGCCACGCGGCGCGCCTCGGCGTCGCCCTCGGCCGGGAGCAGCACGACGACGTGGCCGGCGGCGTCGGTCGGCGTGTCGACGACGGCGGCGAGCGAGCCGGGAGCGCTGGCCCGCGCGGCGCGCTCGGCGGCGGCGAGCACGCGCACGCGCCAGTCCTCGTCGGCGGGCGCGTAGTGGTGGGTGCGGACGACGACGACGGCCGAGCCCGCAGCGACGTCGACGCCGAGCTCCGCGGCCCGCGCGACGATGTCGCCGCGGTCGGTCACCTGACGCCGAAGCACTGCGGCGAGGAACGCGGCCTGCGCCGCTTCGGACGCGCGCTCGGGAGCCCGCAGGCGCTCGACCTCGGAGCCGATCAGCGTCGTCACGACGCGCAGCAGCGCCGGCGACGGATCGCCGCCGCGGCCGCGCAGACGCAGCCGCCCGACGGCTTCGTCGCCGACCCGTAGCTCGTGCGTGACGACACCGGCGGCGTCGGCCATCAGCGCCCGCTCGTCGGCCGTCGAGCGCGCGGCGACCGCGAGCACCGAGCTCGAGCGGTCGATCAGCACGAGCGAGGCGTCGAGCGCCCGCGCCGCCGCTCGCACCACCTCGGGCAAGCCCAGCCCGGACTCGACCGCCTCGGTGATCTCCGCCAGCGCGTCGAGGTCAACCGGCACCGCCTGCTGCGGCCGGATGGGGATGGGCTCGGGCATCAGATGCGGTCGTAGTACCAGAGCACGAGGCCGCCCGCGAGCGCCCCGGCGAGGACGAAGGCCGCGAGCACGTAGACGCTCATCACGAGCGCGAGCACCTTCTCGCGCAGGCGCCAGTACGACCGCCATGCAGGAACGGCGATCAGGGTGAGCCACGCGGCCAGCGACACGAGGGCCGCGACGCCGATCACGATCTGGGTGACGCGGTCATGGAGCATCTCGCTCGCCCCCATTTTGACGCACGTATCCGGCGACGAGCGCGATTGTGCCCACGAGCGCCCAAATTGCGACCCCGAGCGCGGCCCCTCCGATCACGTCCGTGAGGTGATGCACGCGCAGATAGACGCGGGTGGCGCCGACCACCGCGACGAGCGCGCACGCCACCGTGACGGCGGCGAACCGGCCCGCCCACCCGGTCCCCGCGCGCACGAGGATCGTCGCGCACGCGACGAGCGTGACCGCGTATGCGGTGTGGCCGGAGGGATAGGCGGCGTAGTTCGCGTGAACCAGGCCGTCGGGCGGGCGCGCGCGGTCGTACGCCGCCTTGCTGACCTGTACGAGGATGATCGACAGCGCCACGCCGGCGACGACCGTGGCAGCGTCGATCCACCGCCGCTTGACGGCCGCCCAGATCGTCGTCGCGAGCGCGACGGGGATGATCACCCACAGCGAGCCGAGGTAGGTGACCACCTTCGCGATCTGGACCATCGGGTCGCTCGTCAGCCGCACTGCCGTATCAGCGGCCATGCGGTCGATGTCTGGCGTCCCGGCGTCGAACGCGTAACCGCCGATGAAGAAGAACGTGAAGGCACCGACGACGAACAGGGCGAGCAGGGTCGTCAGCTCGAGCCCGAGCTCGCCCGGGGTCAGCCGCGCGAGGCCGAAGCGGGCCGCGAGGTCCGCGCCCCAGGCAGTCGGCCGTCCGACGACGCGCCACAGCGGCCGGGCGACCCGCGCGGCGTAGCGCCAGCCCGGCCGGTCACTCCGCTCATCGAGCCACGCCCACACCCGCGCGCGGCGCTCCGGATTGCGCCGCAGCTGGACGAGCCACACCAGCCCGCCGAGCACGACGACGACCGTGCCGAACGCGAACAGCCCGCGCGAGACGTAGGTCGTGAGCTGGTCGAACGACTGCCAGAAGACGTAGCCGAGCGTCGCGAACGTCGCCGTCCACGCGCCGGCGCCGAGCACGTCGTAAGGCAGGAAGCGACGCAGCGGCATCCGCGCGGCGCCGGCGAGGAAGGGCGCGAGCGGACGGACGAACCCGATGAAGCGGCCGACGAGGATCGTCGCGCCGCCGCGGCGATCGAAGAAGCCCTCGACCGTCTGCAATCGCTCCTCGGTGATCTTCAGCCGCTCACCGTGCCGCAGGAGCCAGCCTCGCCCGAGCCGGCGGCCCAGCGTGAACGAGGTGAGGTCGCCGAGCACCGCGCACGCCCACACGATCGCGATCAGCACGAACAGCGAGATCTGCCCCTGGCCGGCGACGAGGCCGCCGACGATCACGGCGGTCTCCCCCGGCGCGATGAACCCGACGAACGCGCCGGTCTCGAGGAACGCGAGCGCGCCGACGAGCAGGTACGTCCACTTCCCGAGCGCCTCGCCGGCGTCCTCCAGCAACTTCTCGAGGTTGGGGAGCGGGATGACGCCGGTGCCGATCAGAGCGGCGGCCGCCACGACGGTCCAGCCCGCCACCTCGGTCCAGCGTCCGAGCTTGCGGCGGCGCACGATCAGGAACGCCCCGAGCGCCGCCGCGCCGAGCAACCACGACCACTTCATACGGGCTCCGCGGGGATCGCCCCGGGCACGGTGGCGGCCGCCTCGCGAGCGGCGTCCAGCGTGTCGAACAGACCGAAGACGGTCGGCCCGGAGCCGGAGACCATCGCGACGGTCGCGCCGGCGTCGCGCACGGCGGTGAGCGAGGCGTCGATCGCGGGCGACAGCGAGCGGGCGGCCGCCTCGAGGTCGTTGACCGGCGGCACGTCTCCGGCGAGCGCCTCCTCCTTGAGCGTGGCGAGCTCGGCGGGCGAGCGGGCGCCGCCGAGCCGGTCGAACTCGCGGTACACGGCGGGCGTCGACAGCGCTTCGCGCGACGGCACGATCAGCAGACCGAAGGGGTCGGGGGAGGGCAGACGGTCGACGTGCTCGCCCGCACCCGTCATCACCACTCGACCGGGGAACAGCAGGCTCGGGACGTCGGCGCCGAGCCCGACCGCCAGCTCGTGCAGGAGCGCCTCGTCGACGTCGGCAGTGCAAGCCGCTAGGCGCAGCACTGCCGCCGCGTCGGCCGACCCGCCGCCCATGCCCGCCGCGACCGGGATCCGCTTGGCGATCGTGATCCGCTGCGGGTCGTCCCAGCCGGTCGCCGCGCGAAACGCGGCGAGCGCGCGGGCCGCGAGGTTCGGCCCGTCGACACCCGGACACACGACCAGGTCGGCAGCGGCCGGCTCCATCGTCAGCTCGTCGGCAAGCGAGACCGCCTGGACGACCGAGACCAGCGGGTGCAGGCCGTCCTCGCGCGGCTCGCCGACGAACAGCGACAGGTTGACCTTGCCGGGGGCGCGCTCGATCACGCAAGCCTCCCGTACAGCTCGCGCCACTGCTCGGGCGCGAGCGTCTCGGCGCGCGCGTCGGCCGGCAGGCCCATGGCCGTCAGCGCCTCCCGGACGCGCTCGCGGTCCGCCCCTGACGCCAGCGACACTGACCGCGCGAGCGCCTTGCGCCGATGCGCGAACCCCTGCTGCACGAGCACGCGCAGCTCCGGCTCGGGCGCCGGGCCGCGCCGCTCGAGCCCGACGAGCACCGAGTCGACGTTCGGCACCGGGTGGAAGACCGTCCGCGAGATCGAGCGCAGCACCTTCACGTCGCACGCGAGTTGCGCGAGCACGGACGGGACGCCGTAGGCGCCGCTCCCCGGCTGTGCGGCGAACCGCTCCCCAACCTCCTTCTGCACCATCGCCACCCACGTGTGCGCGCCGGGGAGTTCCTCGATCGTGCGCAGGATCACCCCGGCGGCGACGCCGTACGGGAGGTTGGCGACGACCTTCGTCGGCGCCGGGGCGAGGGCGGCGAGGTCGAGCTTGACCGCGTCGGCGAAGTGCAGCGTGGCGTTCGGGTGAGCGTCGAGTGCGTCGCGCAGCGGTGGCTCGAGCCGGCGGTCGAGCTCGATGACGTGGACGTGCGCGGTCCGGTCGGCGAGGTACTCCGACAGCACGCCGAGCCCGCCGCCGACCTCGAGCACGACGTCGTCGGCGCGCAGCGCTGCGGCGCGGCCGACGACGTCGAGGATGTTCGAGTCGATCAGGAAGTTCTGGCCCAGCTCGCGCTTCGGCCGGATCCCGAACTGCCGCATCCGGCGCAGGCTCGGCTGCGCCGGGAGCTCGGTCACCACCCGAGGAGCCGGGCGGCGTTGGCCTCCACCGCCGCCTCGAGCTCCTCGTACGGGATGCCGCGGCGTTCGGCGACGAAGCGGGCGGTGTGCACCACGTAGGCCGGTTGGTTGCGGTGCTTGCGGACCTCCTGCGGCGTCAGGTACGGGGCGTCGGTCTCGACCAGCAGCCGGTCGAGCGGGACGCGCTCGGCGGCCTCCGCCAGGTCCTGCGCCTTCGGGTAGGTGACGTTGCCGGCGAACGAGATCCACCAGCCGCGGTCGAGGCACTCGTCGAGCCGGTCGGGCATCGAGAAGCAGTGCAGCACGACTTCGAGCCCGTCCGCGTGCTCGGCCAGCGTGGCGATCGTGTCGTCCTCGGCCGCGCGCGTGTGGATCACGAGCGGCTTGCCGAGGTCGCGCGCGATCTCGATGTGGTCACGGAACGCACGCTCCTGGTCGGGACGCGGCGCGTAATTGCGGTAGTCGTCGAGCCCGGTCTCGCCGATCGCGAGGCAGTTGGGGTCCGCCGCCAGCTCGCGGACCTCGTGCGTGATCGCGTCGTCGTAGCCGGTCGCGTTGTTCGGGTGGTGGCCGATCGCCGCGAACACCTCGTCGTAGGCCTCCGCGGCGGCGAGCGCGGCGCGGCGCGACTCGGCATCGATCCCGACCGTGAGGATCCGCTTCACCCCGACCTCGCGCGCCGCCGCCAGCAGCTCGGCCTCGGGCGCCGGCCCGCGGTCGAGGTGGGTGTGCGAGTCGATCACCGAACGCTCAGGCGGGCTTGGGGAAGAGCGGCGGGAGCTTCTCGGTCCGCGCGCCGCCCGGCTCGGCGCCGTAGGCCGCGTGGTCGAGCGTGCTCTCCTGGGCGCCGAGCGCGGCGAGCAGCTTCTCCGCCGTCTCGGGGATGTACGGCACGAGCAGGATCGTGACCACGCGCAGGCCGTCGGCGAGCGAGCGCAGCGTCGCGTCGAGCTCGCCGGCCTTCGCGTCGTCCTTGGCGAGCTGCCACGGCGCGGTCTCCTCCACGTAGCGGTTGAGCCGCCGCACGCGCTGCCAGATGCGCTCCAGCGCCTGGGTGATCTCCGCCCGGTCGAGCAGCTCGCTGACCTCCTCGCGCAGGCCGTCGAAGTCGGGGGCGAGCGCAGGGTCGACATCCGCCTCCGGCACGACGCCGTCGCGGTACCGGTCGATCATCGACAGCGTGCGGCTGGCGAGGTTGCCGAACTCGTTCGCGAGCTCGGTCTCGTAGCGCTCCCCGAACGTGATCGTCGACACGCCGCCGTCCTGGCCGAACGAGACCTCGCGGAAGCAGTAGTAACGGAGCGCGTCCGTCCCGAACGTGTCCATCACCTCGAACGGGTCGAGCACGTTGCCGAGCGACTTGGACATCTTGTGCTCGGCGCCCTCCGCGTCCTTCATCAAGAGATAGCCGTGGATGTACTCGTTGCGCGGGAGCTCGATGCCGGCGGCGAGCAGCATCGCCGGCCAGATCACGGCGTGGAACTTGAGGATGTCCTTCGCGAGGATGTGGAACGACGCCGGCCAGAACGTGTCCGTAAGGTCCTCGCCCTCGCGCGCGAAGCCGAGCGCCGTGTAGTAGTTGAGCAGCGCGTCGAACCAGACGTAGAAGACGTGCTGCTCGTCCCACGGCACCTGCACGCCCCAGGTGATCTTGGACTTCGAGCGGCTGAGCGAGACGTCCTGCAGGCCGCCGGTGATGAACGACCGCGCCTCGTTGTACCGGTGCCGCGGGCGGATCCACTCGGGGTTGTCCGCGTACAGCTTTTCGAGCGGCTCCTGGAAGCTCGCGAGCTTGAAGAACCAGTTCTCCTCCCGCTCGCGGTCGAGCGGGATCTTGTGGATCGGGCAGGTCTGGTCCGGTCCGATCTCCGCCTCGGTCTTGAAGTCCGCGCAGCGGGGGCAGTACCAGCCCTCGTACAGGCCCTTGTACGTGTGGCCGTTGTTGTGGATCTGCTGCATGACCTCCTGGACGCGCTTGTGGTGGCGCGGGTCGGAGGTGCGGATGAAGTAGTCGTTGGTGACGTTGATCCGCGGCAGCAGCGCCAGGAACCGCTCGGCGTTGCGGTCGGCGAGCTCCTTCGGCGTGACGCCCTCCCGCTCGGCCGCCTGCGCGACCGGCTCGCCATGCTCGTCCGTGCCCGTGAGGAAGAAGACCTCCTCGCCGCGCTGACGCATGTGGCGGGCCATGATGTCCGCCCCGATCGTCGTGTACGCGTGCCCGAGGTGTGGGGCGGCGTTGACGTAGTAGATCGGGGTGGTGATGTAGAAGGCCATGGCGGCGTCGAAGGCTAGCGGCGGCCCGGCTTTGCGCGCGGGTTCGAGTCTCGTCAGCCTCCAGACGCACGGACAGGCCGCCGCATCACACCAAAACTATGATCGGGGGCGATGGGCCAGGCACTGACGCCGCCGTCCGCGCTGGTCGGCCGGGACGCCGAGCAGCAAGCACTCGCCGCCGCCGTCGACGCGGCGCGGCAATCGGCTGGGCGCGTCGTCGTCGTGCAGGGCCCGGCGGGCATCGGCAAGACCCGTCTGTTGGAGGCCGCGTGCGAACTCGCCGGGCCTGAGTTCACCGTGCTGCGCGCGCGTTGCGCGGAGCTCGAGCGCGACCTCGCATATGGCGTCGTCACCACGCTATTCGAGCGCCGGGTCGCGGACGCCGGCGACGCTGAACGCCGGCGGTTGCTCGCGGGTGCCGCCAGGCTCGCGCAGGTGCCGCTCGGGCAGGGCCACGCGGGCGCGTCGCACGCCGACCTGCACGGGCTCTACTGGTTGACCGTGAACCTCGCACGCGAGGCGCCGCTCCTGCTCGTCGTCGACGACCTGCACTGGGCCGACGAGCCGTCGCTGCGGTGGCTCGCGTACGTGGCGCGCCGAGTCGAGGACCTGCCGGTCCTGATGCTGGTGGCGACCCGCGGCAGCGAGCGCGAGCTGATCGACGCGCTGCTCGGCGAGGCCGAGGTCCTGCGGCCCGCGCCGCTCGCCGACGAGGAGACCGCGGCGCTCGTGCGCGAGCACCTCGGGGCTGAGGCCGGCACCCGCTTCTGCGCCGCCTGCCACGGGGCTTCCGCCGGCAACCCGTTCCTGCTCGTCGAGCTGCTGCGCCAGCTCGACGTCGACGGCGTCACGCCGACCGCCGCCAGCGCCAACGGCATCCGCGGCGTGCACCCTCCCGCGATTGCGCACGCCGTGGTCGTCCGGTTGGCGCGCCTCCCCGAGAGCGCCCGACGGCTCGCGAACGCGGTCGCGCTCCTCGGCGGGGCGACGATCGCGGACGCCGCCGGCCTCGCCGAACTCGACGTCGCCACGGCACGCGCAGCGGCTGACGCGCTCGCGAGCGAGCAGATCCTCGGCCCTGCGGTGCCGCTCGAGTTCGTCCATCCGCTGGTGGCCGACGTGGTGGCCGCCGAGCTCGGACCGGCGGCACGCGCCAACGGTCATCGACGGGCGGCGCGCATCCTTGCCGCACGCGGCGCGCCGGTCGAGCGCGTGGCGTTGCACCTTCTCGCGTCCGAGCGCACCGGCGACCCATGGGTGAGCTCGCGCCTGCACGAGGCAGCGGCCCGTTCGCTGGCGCGCGGCGGCGCCGAGGTCGCGCTGCGGCTGCTGCGGCGCGCGCTCGAGGAGCCACCACCGCCGGAGGACTGGGCCGCAGTGGTCAGCGCCGCCGGTCTGGCGGCGGCTAAGACCGGCAGCCCGGACGCCGCCGAGCTGCTCGACGCGGCGATCACGGCGACCGCCGATCCCGAGCCGCGCGCCGAACTCGTCCTCCATCGCGCGCACATCGGCGTCCTTGCGGGCGACGCCGCCGCGATGCTCGACCTGCTCGACGCCGCCAGCCTCGCGCTCCCGCCTGACGCCGGCGATCTGGCTCTGCGGCTGGAGGCCGAGCTGATCGGCCTGGCCCGGTACGACCCCGGCCGGGCCGCCCTGGCGATCAACCGGCTCGAACGCCTGGACGGCGACTTCGACGGCAGCACGCGTGCGGAGCGGGTGCTGCTCGCCCAGCTGGCGCTCGAATCGGCGTTCTCCGGAGATTCCGCGACGCGCACGATCGAGCTCGCGGAGCGCGCCTTGGGTGGCGGGCAGCTGGTCTGCGAGCTCGGCCCGGACTCACCGATCTGCTATTCGGGGATCCACGCGCTCGTGGCGGCTGACGCGCTCGACGCAGCCGAGGCCAACCTGCTCGCGGCGATCGAGCAGGCGCGCCGGGAGGGCTCCGCGCTCGGATTCGCGTCGGCTTCGATGTGCCGGTCGCACGCGCTGCTGGCGCGCGGCGAGGTCGGCGAGGCAGCCGCCGATGCGCGCGGCGCGCTCGACCTCGCGCGCGAGAGCGGCTGGCTGGCAATGGTCCCGTGGATGGCGGGATTCCTCGTCGACGCGTTGCTCGAACGCGGCGAGCTCGACGAAGCCGAGACCGAGCTGCAGCGCCCCGAGCTCGCGCCATGGCTCAGCCACGCGGCCGGCATCGACCCGCTGTTGCGCAGCCGGGGCCGTTTCCGCTTCGAACGGGGCGACTACGCCGGAGCGCTCGCCGATTTTCAGGCCTGCGGTGAGATCTGCCGCAGCCGCAGCGTCTACAACCCGGCGTTCGTCCCCTGGCGCTCGGACGCCGCGCTCGCTTCGGCGGCGCTCGGCGCGCGCGCGGAGGCCCGTGCGCTGGCCGCCGAGGAGGTGGAGCTCGCCGCACGCTATGGCGCGCCGCGAGCGCTGGGCCGAGCACTGCGCGCTCAAGGTCTCGTCGAAGGGGGCGCGGACGGTCTCGCGTTGTTGCGGCAGGCCGTGGAAGTGCTCGCGCACTCTCCAGGGCGGCTCGAGCGCGCCCGCGCACACGTGGACCTCGGCAGCGCGCTGCGCCGTACGGAGCGCCGCGTCGATGCGCGCCAAACGCTGCAGGTGGGTCTCGAGATGGCCCGCGCCGTCGGCGCGATTGCGCTCGCCCGGCGTGCGCACGAGGAGCTCGAGGCCAGCGGCGTGCGGCTGCGCAAGATGCTGGTCGGCGGCGTCGAAGGGCTGACTCCGAGCGAGCGACGGGTCGCCGGCCTGGCCGCCAACGGCGCGACCAACATCGAGATCGCGCAGAGCCTGTTCGTGACGACGAAGACCGTGGAGACTCACCTCGGGCGCGTGTATCGCAAGCTCGGGATCACGGGCAGGCGTGAGCTGGCGCGCGCGCTCGGCTTCGAATCCTGAACCTGAATGTCGGGGGCGATGTCGGGGTTCGTCCCCGACGCGACCGCCTCCGAGGTCCGAAGAGGATGGGCCCATGGCCGCACCTCGACGCGTCGTGATCGAGCTGGACGCCGGACCTGACCCGATTGCGGGCCAGCTTCTCATGGACGGGAACGGGACCCGGCGGTTCGAGGGATATACGCAGCTGATCGCGGCGCTCGAGGCGGCCAGAGCGGCGGCGCCGGAGGCGTCGCGGGACACCGCCGACCAGGAAGAGGGCGCACCATGACACTCAGCCGCGCGCTGGCGACGCTGATCGGGACCGTGCTGGCAGTCGTGGCGCTGCCCGCGGCGGCGCAGGCCGACTCGATCGTCTACCTCAAGGGAGGTCGGGTCTGGATCGCCAACGCGGACGGCTCCCGCGCGCGGGCGTTCACGCTGCGCCCCTACGGCTGGGCCTCGCCGTCTGAGGCGGACAACGGGACGGTCGTGGTCGCGGGTGGCCTGTCGCGCGTGAACGCGGACGGCACCGACTCGGACGGCAGCTCCGAGCTGTACCGCTTCGCGCCCGATGGCAACCAGATCGGCAAGCCGATCCCGACGTATGGCAGCTACTCGTCGCCGAGTTGCCCGTACTACCCGCCGAGCTCCGTCCGCGTCTCGCCCGATGGCGCACGGATCGTCTACGGGATCCTCGACTGCGGGGCGGGCGGGGAGAACGTCGCGCTCTGGACGCCGGCCACGGCGACCGGCCTCAGCTTCCCGAACCAGACGCGCGGACAGGTCGACTTCACCGAGCCGATCTGGATCGACAGCAACCGGTTCGCGATCTCCCATGCCGGGCCGCCCGTGTTCGGCGCCCACTGGGGCGAACATGCGATCGGCGACGGCGACAACATCGGCCAGGGTTGGGCCGAGTCGCCGATGGACGACGACACCGCCCACGCCGTGATCAGCCGCTCGGGCACGTTCGCCGCCGTGTTCTTCGAGGACAGCGCGGGCTGGACCGACGGCAAGCCGCGCAACGTCGCGCTGTGGCTGTACGCGAACCCCGCGATGCCGGCTGCCTTCAACGCCGGGTACGGCGACCCCGTTTGCAAGGTCACGCTCGACGCCGCCAAGTGGGTCCGCGGCCTCAGCCCGAGCCTCTCTCCCGACGGCACGAAGCTGTTGTGGGGCGACAGCGACGGCGTCAAGGTCGCGCCGGTCACGTCCGGCTGCTCGGCAGTCGTGCCTCGCCTGCTGGTCGCGCGCGGCTCGGAGCCGTTCTACGCCCGCGGCAACATGCAGAAGCGCGCCGCGCGCCCGCACCAGCCGGGCAGCGGTTCCGCGCACCCGCACGCGACGTTCAAGGTCAAGACCAAGCACCCTCACGCGCACCGGAAGGTGAAGTTCGCCGGCGGCGGCCACATGCACTCGTACCGCTGGAAGTTCGGCGACGGGCGCGCGGGCAAGGGCCGCAGGGTCAGCCACAAGTACCGCAAGGCCCGCCGCTATACGGTCACGCTGACCGTCACGGACTCCTCCGGAGCCAAGGCGAAGGTCAAGCACAAGATCCGCGTCCGCCGGTAGCGCGGGGTTCTGGCGCCTTTTTGCACCCACACAGGTGCAAAAGGCGCCAGGCTCACCGACCGGCCGGCTCCACCGCCGCCCCACCCAGCCGCAGTTCGCGCGACCGGCGCCGGCGCCAGCGGATACCGAGTCCGGCCAGCGCGAGCGCGAGACCGGCCCAGGCGGGCCACGGCGCGAGATGGCGGAGCGGCCGCGGCGCGGGGGCGCGGAGAGGCGCAGTCGGGCCGGCGCGAGGCGCAGTCGCGACGCCGAGAGCCGCGGGCCGCGGGGCGCGGAGCGGCGCAGTCGCGGGGGCGCCGAGAGGCGCGGGCGCCGGGGCGGCGAGAGGCGCCCGCGAGCGGCCTCGCGGGGCGCGCCCGAGCGGCGGAGCTCCCGGCCGTGTTGGCGCGAGGAAGCGGAGCGGGTCGACGTAGCCGAACCGGACGCCGTCCCGTCGCACGCCGAGATGGAGGCCGGCGTGGGCGCCAGACCGCGCGAGCGTGCCGACCAAGGTCCCCGCGCTGACCGAACCCCCGCGGCGTGCAGAAATTGTTGAGAGGGGCAACAGCGTTGCTCTCCAACGCCCGCACCGCACCGTGACGACGCCGCGGCTGGACCCGACCCGGCCCGCCACGACCACCCGCCCCGCACACGGCGCACGCACCGGCGACGCCGGTGGGGCGGCCAGGTCGACGCCGCGGTGATGACCGCCCGCGTAGGGGTTCGGGCCAACATCGAAAGCCCGCGCCACCGGGCCGGAGACGGGAAGGCGCCACGCCGCGGCCGCGGGCGCAGGCGAGATGAAGACGACGAGCAGAGTGAGGGCGATGACGCGCACGCGTGCGAACGTACGGGTGCCGGGCACCGGTTGGCCCGAATTCCGCTGCATTGGCACGATTTCGGCGCAGATTTGTTGCCGGGCGTCGCGAAGAGGCGCTCGCCGTGGTGCCGAGAGGTGCCACGAGGCGCTTGCAAGCGGTGCTGCAGCGAACGCGCGCGGTTGACGGCGACCCGCGCGGCTGGGACTCTCGCGCCGCCGGGATCGATCCGGCACGGCGGCCAAGGAGAAGGACCATGCCAACCGACGAGGGCTCGGAAGAACCCCGTGCGAAGCGTTTCTCGTCAGTGACGGAATCGGAGACTGGCGGGGCGGGCTCGACGACGATCAGGACGGCCACCGCTGAGCCGGAGGCGCCGGCGATCGCCAACGGCCCGGGAGTGCCGGCAACGATCGCCGGGCTGCCGGTGATGGGCGTGCGCGTGGCCGACCCCGCGACCCGGCAGCAGATCGAGAACGCCGCCCGCAGCGACCTCGAGGCCGCCCGCTACACGCACTGGCGCGGCACCGTGACCTTCCACGACGTCGCCAGCGCCTGGTTCAACATGGCCGACGCCAACCTCCCGGACGAGCTGCGATCCGAGTTCAGGGACATCTTCCCCGGCCTGCTCGACGCGTTCGCCGAGCCGCGCAAGGGCATCGTCACCGCGTACTTCTGCCGGCACATCCGCGTCGCCGCCGTCCTCACCGACATAGGCCACGCCGCCGGCGCGCCCGAGGGCGTACCCGAGGCCACCATCAAGGGCCCGCCGCCGGAGGGGATCAGGGACCTGTTGCCGGCCGAGGAGACCCATCCGCTCGACAAAGACTCGCCGCTGGCCGGCCGGCGGCGGAAACGGCGCCAACCCTGGTACCGCCGCTGCGTGCACTTCTTCGACCCGGCGCCGGCGTCGAGCTCGGCGATCCACATCGAGCCGACGTTCGGCGACCCCGCGGACTGGAAGGCGAAGGAGATCCTCTTCCACTGCCTTCACCTGCACTACAAGGCACTCGAGTTCCTCACGCCGCAACCGCGCAAGATCTGCATGCGGATGATCTTCGGCGTGATCGCGACGCTGCTCGGCACGCTCGACCAGCGCCAGCTCGACATCGTCTCCGGCAAGACCGACAAGCCGTTCGGCTCGGACCCGGCGGAGATCGCGACGCTCGAACGCGAGCTGGCGCAGGCGCAAGCGTACTATCGGCAGTCGGCCCAGCGCCAGGCGCAGCTCGAGTACCTGCTCGGCATGCTGACGTTCCTGGTGCTCGCGGCGATCACGACCGCGATCGTCGCGGCCACCACCGGGACGCTCGACACGCCGGCGATGCTCTCCGTCCTCGGCGGCGCCACCGGCGCCGTGGTGAGCGTGCTGTCGCGCATGTCGAGCGGCAGCCTCAAGCTCAGCCCCGAGTCGGGCAAGAAGACGATCCGCGCGCTCGGCTTCATGCGGCCGGTGATCGGCGCGGTGTTCGGCGCCGTCATCTACCTGTTCCTCGACGGCGGGATCGTCGACGTCCTCTCGCCGCCGACCAATGGCAGCCACCTCGCGTTCTACGCCGGGCTCGGCTTCCTCTCCGGCTTCAGCGAGCGGTTCGCGCAGGACGTGATCGAGCAGGCCGTGCCTAAGAGCCAGCCGCCTCCCGATACAGCGCATTTGCCGGCGCCCCGGTGAGGTCGGACACCACCCGCGCGGCCACGCGCGCACGCGCGCCCGCGTCGATCAGCTGGCGGACGGCGTCCACCGCCCCCGGATCGACTCCCGTCGGCGCCGGCGCGCCCCCGATCACCAGCACGACCTCGCCGCGCGGAGGCGCGTCCGCGTAGCGAGCCGCCAGCTCGGAGGCCGTGCCGCGCACGACCTCCTCGTGCACCTTCGTGAGCTCCCGGCAGACGGCGACCGGGCGCGACCCATCCACCTCCGCGAGCGTGGACAACGAAGCGGCGACCCGTCGCGGCGACTCGAACGCCACCACGGTCTCGGGTGAGCCGAGCACACCGATCAGCTCGGAACGCTTGCGCGGGAGGAACCCGACGAACCGCCACGCGTCCGACGGCAGCGCCGACGCCACCAACGCGGCCAGCGCCGCGGACGGCCCCGGGAGCACCTCGACCTCCAGCCCGGCCGCGACACACCCCTGCACGAGCACGTAGCCGGGATCGGACACCAGCGGCATTCCCGCGTCCGACACCAACGCGACCACCGCGCCGCCGCGCATCCGCTCCACCAGCTCGGACGTCCGCTCGCGCTCGTTGTGCTCGTGGTAGGAGATCAGCGACGCCTGCACCCCGTACCGCTCGAGCAGCACGCGCGTACGGCGGGTGTCCTCGCAGGCGATGACATCGGCGTCGCGCAGCGCCGAGAGCACCCGCAGGGTGATGTCCTCGAGGTTCCCGATCGGCGTCGGGCAGACGACGAGCCGCCCGCCGGTCACGCGACGGTCTCCCGGTCCGGGTAGCCCGCCTGCAGCATGCCGCCGCCCTCGCGCGCCATCAGCGCCGCGCCCAGGAGCCCTGCCTCGGCGCCGTACTTCGCCACCACGATCGAGACCGCATCGCGCCCCGGGAGCAGGGCGCGCTCGCGCACCAACGCGCGCGCGGGCTCGAGCAGGAGCTCACCGGCCGCACTCACTCCGCCGCCGATCACGATCGTCTCCGGGTTGAAGATGTTCACCAGCGAGACGAGCCCGACGCCGAGGTTGTGGGCGATCTCGCGGATGGCGTCGATCGCCACGGGATCGCCCTCCTGCGCAAGCTCGGTGATCAGCGGACCGGTCAGCTCGCGCCCCTCCTCCAGCGCCTGCCCGAGCGGCGTGTCCGGCCGGCGGGCGACCGCCACCGAAGCGCGACGCACCAGTGTGGTACCGGAGCACATGGTCTCCAGGCAGCCGTAGTTGGGGCAGCCCGACTGGCACGGCGGCCCGTTGATGTCGACCACCATGTGCCCCATCTCCGCCCCGCCGCCGAGCCAGCCGCGGTAGACCTCGCCGGCCAGATACAGCCCGCCGCCGATGCCGGTGCCGAGTGTGAGGAGCACCACGTCGGTGCTGCCCGCCGCCGCACCGACGCGCGCTTCGCACAGCACCGCGCAATTGGCGTCGTTGTCGACCGCGACCGGGAGCCCGGTGCGCTCGGCCATGACCTCGTGGAACGCGATGTCGTGCAGCGGAGCGTTGGCGGCCTGGACCGCCATTCCGGTCCGCGAATCGAACGTGCAGGGGATGCCGAAACCGACCGCTTCGATCCCGTCGCCCACGGCGGTCCGGATCTCCTGGACCGCATCCGCGATCATCTGCACGAGTCCGTTCTGGTCCAGGCCGTAGATCGGACGGTTGGTACGGTGATGGATCGCGAGGTCGGCGTCGACTGCGCCGGCCAGGAGTTTGGTGCCGCCGAGGTCGACGCCTATGACGCCTCTCTCGACCACGCGGGCACCATACCGCTCCCCTCCATGGCCGACCACGAAGACCAGCCGCAGTACACCGTCTATCGATCGCGCCCGCGCCTCCCCTGGCAGCGTGACGATGACGTCCCGGAGCCGGGAGAGAAGCGCGACGATCCGAAGGCGCCGAAGCCCAAGCGGCCGCGCCGCCGGTTCACGGTCGGCCGCATCGTCAAGTACGTCGCGCTGGCGCTCGGGGCCTGGATTCTGCTGTCGCTCGTCCTCTTCTTGATCAGCGCGCAGATCCAGCAGTCGAAGATCTCCGACGCGGCCGAGTCGAAGCTCAGCGGCGGCGGCTATCCGCTGACGTCGCCGAACACGATCCTCGTCCTCGGCTCCGACGCGCGCGTGAAGGGGAAGGGCGAACCGGGCGCGCAGACGATCGGCCAGTCGAGCCGGTCGGACTCGATCATGCTGCTGCGGATCGGCGGCGGCGCCAACGCGCAGCTGTCGATCCTGCGCGACACGGTCGTCCCGATCCCCGGCCACGGCCAGAACAAGATCAACGCCGCGTACGCGTTCGGCGGCCCGTCACTGGCGATCGAGACCGTCGAGCAGTACCTCGGCGTCGACATCAACCACCTGATCGAAGTCAACTTCGAGAACTTCCCGGACCTGATCAACTCGCTCGGCGGCATCACCTACACCGGCAACTGCGTGATCTCGAAGATCAACGGCGGCAGCCGCAACGGCGGCACCACGCTCCGGCTCAAGGCCGGTACGCACGAGCTGAACGGCGACGAGGCGCTCGCGCTCGCGCGCACCCGTCACAACGATTGCCGCCCGCAGGAGGACGACCGCGCGCGCGTCCGCCGCCAGCAGAAGATCCTCTCGTCGATCAAGGGCAAGGTCACGTCGTTCGAGACGTTCGTGCGGCTGCCGTGGGTGTCCTGGGCGGCGCCGAAGGCGATCCGCTCGGACATGTCCGGCCCGACGCTGCTCGGGCTCGTCGGCGCCGAGCTGCTCGGAGGCAACGGCAAGAAGCAGGTCCTCAAGCCCTCAGGGAGCGTCACGCTGCCCGACGGCGGCGCCGGCCTCACGGTCGACGACGCCACGAAGAAGCGAGCAGTGGACGAGTTCCTGAAGGGCTAGTTCGGGGCTTCCGCGCGGGGTTCAGAGCCCGGTCAGGGCCGCGACCTGCTCGCGGTGGGCGCTGCCGTCGCCGTAGGCGTGAGCGTTCGCCTCGCCGCGCTTGAGGAAGAAGTGCAGGTCGTGCTCCCACGTGAAGCCGATGCCGCCGTGGACTTGGAGCGCGGCACGCGGCACGCGCCGGCCGGCGTCGCCGGCGTAGGCCTTCGCGCACGCGACCGCGAGCGGCGCGGTCTCCGGATCGTAGTCGAGTGCCCACGCGGCCCAGTAGACGGCCGACCGCGCGCCCTCGACCTCGAGCATCATCTGCGCGCACACGTGCGAGACGGCCTGGTAGGTGCCGATCGGGCGGTCGAACTGCTTGCGCTCCTTGGCGTATTCGACCGCCATGTCCATCGCCCGCTGGGCGACGCCGACCGACTCGGCCGCACTCATCACGGTCGCCTGGCCGCGGCCGCGCGCGAGATCCGAGCCGCCGCCGGAGCGCTCGCCGCCCACGACGCGGAACCAGCGCCGCGTCGGATCGAGCGCACGGACAGGCTCGACCGTCGCGCCCGTGACCACGGCGCCTTCCCAGTCGACGAGTACGTCGGCGGTGCCGGCGTCAGCGGAGAGATCCCCGATCACCACCGCACCGCGGCCGCCGTCCAACGATGCGCCGAGCAACCCGGCCGCCCAGGTCGACTGCAGCGGCGTTGGCGCGCACGCGTAGCCGAGCTCCTCGGCCACGACCACCATCTCGATCGTCCCGAGCTCGGCGATGTCGGGCCACCCGAGCTCGACCATCTCGTTCCACTGCTGGTCGGTCCAGCCGCGCTCGTCCTCGAGCGCCAGCCGGCGCACCTCGGCGAGCGGGTAGCGCGCGGTCAGGAACTCGCGCGCAGTGGACTTGATCGTCCGCTGGTCGTCTGAGAGATCGAAGTTCATGCGGCTCGCGGGAGTCCCAGCACTCGCTCGGCGACGATGTTCTTGAGAATCTCGGTCGTGCCGCCCTCGATCGAGTTCGCGCGCGAGCGCAGGAAGCGGTAGGGCCACGGCCCGTCGACGACGAGGGCGCTCGCGCCGGCGACGTCCATCGCCAGCTCGGCGACCGCCTGGTTGACCTCCGCCCAGTGCCACTTGCCGAGCGAGCCCTCGGGCCCCGGCGCGCCGCGCTTCATCGTCGCGGTCAGCCCGCGGTAGGCGTTCAGCCGCAGGACCTGGGCCTCGATGTACAGCTGCGCGTAGCGCTGGCGGATGATCGGATCGTCGGCCAGCCCGGCCTCCCGGATCATCTCCTGGAGCTCGCGCAGGATGATGTGCACCTGGACCTGGAGCGCGAACGCCAGGCCGGCGCGCTCGTGCATCAGCGTCGTGATCGCCACCGACCAGCCGTTGCCCTCACCCCCGACGATGTTGTCGTTCGGGATCCGGGCCTCCTCGATGAACAGCTCGTTGAACTCGGCCTCGCCGGTGATCTGCACGAGCGGGCGGACGTCGACGCCGTCCTGCTCCATGTCCATCAGGAAGTAGGTCAGGCCGCGGTGCTTGGGCGCGTCGTTGTCGGTGCGGGCGACGAGCATGCACCACTTCGCCTGGTGCGCGTACGTGGTCCAGACCTTCTGGCCGGTGACGACCCACTCGTCGCCGTTGCGGACCGCGCGCGTCTTCAGCGACGCGAGGTCGGAGCCCGATCCCGGCTCGGAGAAGCCCTGGCACCAGATCTCGTCGGCGGACAGGATCGGGGCGAGGAAGCGCTGCTTCTGCTCCTCCGTGCCGTGGGCGATGACGGTCGGCCCGCCCATCGCGAGACCCAGCACGTTGGCCATCTGCGGCGCTCCAGCGCGTGCGATCTCCTCGTAGAAGATCGCCTGCTCGACGAGCGTCGCGCCCGCGCCGCCGTACTCGGTCGGCCAGCTCAGGCCGGCCCAGCCGCGGTCGTTCAGCGCCTTCTGCCAAGCGCGCCGGAACTCGAATGCCTCCGGGTCGCCGGCCGGCTCGTGGCCGGGGTGGTTGTGCTCTATCCAGCCGCGAACGGAGTCACGAAACTCCCGCTCGACAGGCGACAGCGTCAGGTCCATGGATTGCGGACGCTATCGGCTCGGGGTCACGGGAGCGCCGGGATGCGAGCGCGACGCCGCCGAGAATGAGCGCGAGGCCGCCGACCGCGGCGACCGTGATCGGCTCGTCGCGGAACACGGCGCCGTAGAACAGCGCCACGCCCGGCGCGAGGTAGCTGACCAGCGAGGCGCGGCCCGCGCCGACCTCGGCGATCAGCTTGTAGAAGATCACGAAGGCCAGGGCCGTCCCGACGACACCGAGCACGACAAGGGCGGCGATGGCGCCGAGGCCGGGCGTCTCGGACGGCGCGGTGGCGATCGCCACCGGCAGCGTCAACAGCGACGCCACGGAGAGCGAGACGAACGACGTCTGCATCGACGTCAGACGCCCGTAACGCATCTTCACTACGAAGCCGCCGAGCGCGTAGCAGGCGGCCGCGCCGACCATCGCCATGGCCCCGAGGAACTGGCCGAGCGTGCTGATCGACTCGAGGCCGACCACCAGCGCCACGCCCGCAAGCCCGATGCACAGGCCGAGCGTCTGACGGCGGTCGATCCGCTCGGACGGGTCGATGAACGGCGCGAACAGCGCGACGAACAGCGCGGCCGGCGAGATCAGCACCGCGGTGAGGCCCGACGGCACCTCGTGCTCGCCGAACGTGATCAACATGAACGGCGCGGTCACCGACACGGCGCCGAGCACGAGCGCCCAGCTCGGACGCGCGCGCATATCGGCGAGCGCGCCACGGGCGGCGCCGCGCAGTGCGATCAAGAGGACGAGCGCGGCGAGCGCGGTGCGGCCCCACACGATCATCGGCGCACTGAAGCCTTCGAGCGCGTACTTGATCAGCAGGTACGAGCCGCCCCAGATCGCCGCCAGCGCAGCGAGCAGACCGATCTGGCGGGGCGTCATGACCGCCAGTGTGGCAGCGGACGGCCCCTAGCGGAAATGACGATTGCGGCTAGGGGCTATAAGCCGGGCTAATCAGCTTTGGGCGACGAAGACGACGAGTCCGAGGGCTTGGAGTCCGAGCTCTTGGACTCTTTGGACTTCGCGTCGTGCTTGTCGGCGCCGTCGCTGGCCGACTTCTCCGTCTCGCGCTTGCGCCGCGCCGTCCCGTAGTCGGTGTTGTAGAAGCCCGACCCCTTGAAGTGGACGGCGATGGGGTGGAACACCCGCTGCACCGGGGCGCCGCACGTCTCGCATACGGTCACTGGATCCTCGGTGATCTTCTGCATCACCTCGAACAAGTGCCCGTTCTCACAGCGGTACTCGTAGATCGGCATCGAGGTGGGCGAGTATAGGCTGAGGTCCATGCCCGCCCCCACCATGGACGAGGTCGTCGCGCTCTGCAAACGCCGGGGTCTGATCTTCCCCGCGTCGGAGATCTACGGCGGCATCGCCAACACGTACGACTACGGGCACTACGGGGTCCTGCTCAAGAACAACGTGATCAACGCCTGGTGGAGGGCGATGATCCAGGAGCGCGACGACGTGGTCGCGCTCGACTCGGCGATCATCCAGCACCCGCGCACATGGGAAGCGTCGGGCCACCTCGCCGGCTTCACCGATCCGCTGGTCGACTGCAAGACCTGCGGCAAGCGCTACCGCGCCGATCACCTCGGCGAGCTGCAGTGCGGGCGCAAGCCGTCCAAGCATCCGGGTGAGACGGACGAATGCGATCTCACCGAGGCACGCGAGTTCAACCTGATGTTCGCGACGTCGATCGGACCCGTGGCAGAGGCGGGATCGACCGTCTACCTGCGGCCCGAGACCGCGCAGGGCATCTTCCTCGACTTCAAGACCACGCTGCAGTACGCGCGTCGCAAGCCGCCGTTCGGGATCGCGCAGGTCGGCAAGTCGTTCCGCAACGAGATCACGCCCGGCAACTTCATCTTCCGCACGCTCGAGTTCGAGCAGATGGAGATGGAGTTCTTCGTGCCGCCCGACGAGGCCGAGAAGTGGCACGAGCACTGGATGCAGGCGCGGATGGACTGGTACGTGTCGCTGGGGATCGACGCCGAGCGGCTGCGCCTGCGCGCCCATGACGCCGACGAGCTCTCCCACTACTCGTCCGCGACGTCCGACATCGAGTACCTGTATCCGATCGGCTGGTCCGAGCTCGAGGGGATCGCCAACCGCGGCGACTTCGACCTCAAGCAGCACGCCGAGTTCTCCGGCGAGAAGCTCGAATTCAACGATCCGAACGCCGGGGTCCGCTACGTCCCGCACGTGATCGAGCCGGCCGCCGGCGTCGGCCGCACCATGCTCGCGCTCCTGTGCGACGCGTACGACACCGACGAGATCGGCGGGGAGAAGCGGACGGTGCTGCGGCTGTCGCCGGCGATGGCGCCGGTCAAGGTCGCGGTGCTGCCGCTGCTGCGCAAGGACGGTCACCCGAAGAAGGCGCGCGAGATCTACCTCGAGCTCCGCAAGCACGTGTCCGCCGAGTACGACGAGGGCGGCGCGATCGGCCGTCGCTACCGGCGCCAGGACGAGATCGGGACGCCGTTGGCGGTCACGATCGATCATCAGACGCTCGAGGACGACACGGTCACGGTGCGCGATCGCGACTCACTGGAGCAGGAGCGCGTGCCCGTCAGCGAACTGATAGAGCGAACTTCAACTGCGCATTGAGGGAGGCAGCATTTCGTCGCAATCGCGAGCGCGGGGACCGTGCGTGTGACGAAATGCTGGCTATAGGGGACGAACGTCGCACTGACGGCGTCGCCCGGCGCGATTGCTACGAAATGCTGGTTCGCTCCCCGCCCAGCCGCAGTTGACGTTCGGAACGTGTGACGGAACTCACGCGCTGAACGCCAACGTTCTGTAGCGTCCAACGCATGTCGGTGGCCGCCGATCAGGTCACGTACGAAGACCTCTACCGGCGCTGGGAGCGCGGCAACTGGCGCGCGACCGAGATCGACTTCGCGCAGGACCGCGTCGAGTGGCAGGAGAGGTTCTCCGACCTCGAGCGGCGGGCGGCGCTGTGGAACTACGCGATGTTCTTCCACGGCGAGGACTCGGTCGCCGACAACCTGTCGCCGTTCATCGACGCCGCTCCGCGCGAGGAGCAGAAGTACTTCCTCACCACCCAGCAGGTCGACGAGGCGCGCCACGCGGTGTTCTTCAACCGTTTCATGCACGAGGTGGTCGAGCGCGGCGACGGCACGATCGCCGGCGCGCTCGAGGCGACGCGGCCGGAGCTCACGTGGGGCTTCGTGAAGACGTTCGCGATGCTCGACCGCGTGGTCGACGAGCTGCGCCGCGACCGCTCGCGCACCAAGCTCGCCCAGGCCGTGACGATGTACCACTTCGTCGTCGAGGCGACGCTCGCCCAGCCGGGTCAGCACTTCATCACCGACTACCTCACGCAGCGCGAGCTGCTGCCCGGGTTCCGCTCCGGGATGCACAACGTCTCGCTCGACGAGCAACGCCACATCGGCTTCGGCGTCAAGCTGCTGCGCGACCTCGCGGCCGAGGATCCGGAGGTGCCGGAGGCGATCGCCGAGCAGCTGCGCGCCGTGCTCCCGTTCTCACTCGGCGTGTTCGTCCCGCCGGGCTGGGACACGCGCTACGTCGAGTGCTTCGGCTTCACGCTCGAGCAGATCTACGAAGAGGGCGCCCGCTCGTTCGAGGCCAAGTTCAAGGCCGCCGGGTTGCCGGTCGAGTCGCTCCCCGGGCCTTCGATGATGCCGATGGACCTGCCGCCCCGCCAGCGCGCCGAGCGCGGCCTGGCGATGCTGCGCTACGGCTTCCTCGGCGAGCGCAACGGCGCGCCGGCGCGCGACCCGGAGGCGATGCGCGTGCTGTTCGACAGCATCCGCCGCAACGTGGACCTGCGCCGCGCGCCCGACGGCCCGTTCGTGCTCCAGTGGGAGTTCGCGGACGCCGAGCCGTGGCACGTGCGGCTCGACAACGGGTCGACCGCGGCGGCGCCGGGCCGCGCGCCCCACGCTGACCTCGAGCTGCGCTGCCGCTACGACGACTGGGTCGACGTGGTGGCCGGCCGGCTCGATCCGCGCCGCGCAGTCGCCACCGGGCGGCTGCGGCCGCGCGGCAACCCGCGGGCGCTGTGGCGCGCCCGCGGGCTGTTCGCCGCCTAGCCCGGGCTTAGTTCGTCACGGTGATGGTGCCGCTCATCGCGGCGCCGTGGACGATGCAGTAGTACGAGTACGTCCCCGGCGTGGAGAAGCTGACCGACGCGCTCTTGGGGAGCGGGCTCGCCTTCTCCGAGTCCAGCATGCCGGTGTTCACGAACCCGTTGCCGTGGCTGGTGCCACCGACCACGAGCGGGGAGCCGAACGGCTCGCTCGGGTACACGGTGCGCGGGTCGAGACCGTTCGGACCGATGAACGAGGAAGCCAGGTCCTGCTCGGCGTAGTCCTTCGGCGCGAACGCGACGTTGTGCGTCTCGGTCGTCTTGTCCGAGACCGTGAACTTCACCGACTGGCCGACCTTCACCGTCTTCGTGGCGGGGAAGAACGCCAGCGCGGCGATGCCCTGCTTGTCGTTGCCGGCACGGACCGTCAGGCCGGTCGGCGCGCCCTGGCCGGCGGCCAGCGTCTTGGCGAGCTTGATCGCGGACTTGGTCTGCGCCTTGACGCGAGCGCGGTCCTGCTTCTTCGTCGGGATCTTGGCCTTCTTGGCCTTGACCACCACTGTGCCCTTCATCCCGGGATGCAGGGCGCACAGGACGGTGTAGGTCCCCTTCTTCGGGAACTTCACCTTCATCGGCTTCGGCTGAGCGCCGAGCGGGAGCCCGGAGCTGATCGTCTGCTTGCCGGTGAACATCTTGCCGCCACCCGGGGCGGCGACAACCGGGTTGATGCCGACGCTGGCCTGGTCCTTGAACCAGAAGTCCGCGCGCGCGGCGTCCTTGACGCTCCCGACCGGCGTGGCCGGATCGATCGCGAACAGCTGCGGCACGTTCTTCTTGGGCGCCAGCAGGATGTTGTGGAAGCCGGCGGTCTTGAACGCGACCGCGTCTCCCTGGTGGATCGTCACCTTCTTCGGATAGAAGGCGTTGTCGGTCACGAGCTCAGGCAGGCCCTTGAGCGCGCCCTTCGGGGGCGTGCCCGCGGACATGTCTCTCGTCGCGGCGCTTGCGGCGGTGGCTGGGATCAGCAGCACACCCACCGCGATGGTGAGCACTTTCAGACCGCGGAGATTCTCCATGGCGACACCTCCCTCTGGGAGGCCTCGCCCCGAATCAGAGATATATCCCTAGTCGGTGATCAGGGCGCGCGCCGCGGCGGTGGCCGCCGCCAGCGTCGCGGCGGGATCATGGTCCGGCTCCCCGAGCAGCGCCAGCGCGAGCCCATCGGCGAGCGAGAGCAGCACGGCCGCGACGGCCTCCGGCTCGTCCGCGAGGCGCACGACGCCCTCCCGCTGCTTGGCCGCCAGCAGCTCGGCGACCTGGGTGCGCGTCGCCCGCTGCAGCGCCGCGAACTCGGCCGCGATCTCCGGGTTGCGCCGACCGGAGGTGAACAGCTCGAAGCGCAGCGCCACGAACCCCGGGTCGCGCTCGACGAGATCCTCGAGCGAGTGCAGCAGCACGCCGGTCACGTCGGCCACCGTCTTCGCGCTCGCGAGCTCGGTGCCGAGGTGCTCGAGCCGGATCTCGGCGTCGCGCCGCACGACCTCGGCGAGCAGCCGCTCCTTCGTGCCGAAGTGGTAGTGGAGCAGACCGCGCGAGACGCCCGCCTCGCGTGCGACCTGGTCGAACGTCGACCCGGCGGCGCCGCGCGCCGCTACGGAACGACGCATCGCATCGACGATGCGGGCACTGGCCTCCATCGGGCCGGACTGTAACTCAGCGGTAGACGCGCACCTCGGCGACCGACCACCACTGCGGCGCGCTGCCCGTCTGCACGACGCGCAGGTAGCGCGCACGAGTCGGCGGGAAGTCGATGGTCGTCAGCTGCCCGCTCCCGGCGCCGGACGCGACATCGCGCCAGCTCGTCCCGTCGCCGCTCGCCGACACCGTGTAGCCGCGCGGGAAGTCGGCGCGATCCACGCCGGTGTCGAGCACGATCCGGTCGACGGTCCGCGCGCGATCGAGGTCGGCGACGAGCGACTGGCCGGACTGCTGCGCGGCGCCGGTCGTCCAGCGCGTCGTCGCGTCGTCGTCGAACGCCGGACCCGTGTCACGCAGCGGCAGCAGCCGGCGCCCGTCGTCGCTGTCGCGCCACGTGAACGTCGCGAGCGCGCCACCGGGCAGCGTGTACTCGAACGAGCGGCCGCCTTCGGCGACCGCGAACGTGCCCGGGTCGTCGTTCTCGTTGTGGACGACGAGCGCGGTCGTGCCGTCGCGGTTGCGGAACGCGGCGTCCATGACCTCGCCGTTCCAGCCGGTCGTCCCGAACGAGGTGCTGGCGATCCGCCGCGCGCCGGGTCGGACGAAGCGGGCGAGATGGCCGAGCGTGAAGTACTCGGCGTTCCGGGTCACCGCGTCGCCGTCGACGGTGACCACACCCGTGCAGGTGTCGCAGCCGCCGTTGTGCGGACCGCCCGACGGGTCGAGCGCGAGGTTCCAGTTGACCACGGTCTTGCCCCAGTTGCGCGGCACGCCGAGCGTGAGGTTGCGGGCGTGCCACTTCAGCGTGTCCGAGAACACCTGGGCCGGCGGGTCGGCCGGGCCGTGCGACCCGGAGCACTCGGTGAACCAGACTCCCTTGTCCGGGAACGCGTCGTGCAGCGCGGTCTGCCGGACCTGGTCGCCCGCGTAGCAGTGGAACGCGGTGCCGGCGATCCAGCGCCCGGCGCTGGACTCGAGCAGGTCGGTCGGATACTCGGTCTCGGGATCCTCGCCCGGGGGCGTCGTGGCGATGTCGTTCGGATGCTCGGCCCAGTTGTGGTCGTAGCCGAAGATCTTGGTCTCGAGCCCCGCCCGCCGGAGCCGCGGCCCGAGCTCGTTGATCAGCTTCGCCTCCTGGGCGACCGGCATGGCCGCGCCGGGATAGCCGCTCGGGTTGCGGTTCTGGGGCTCGTTCTGGACGGTGACGGCGTAGATCGGCACGCCCGCTCGCCGGTACGCCTTGATGAACTCGACGAAGTACTGGGCGTAGGTCGCGTAGATGCGCGGCGAATCGATCAACCGCCCGCCGATCAGCGACTGGTTGGTCTTCATCCAGGCCGGCGGGCTCCACGGCGTCGCCATCACCTTGAGCCGCGGATTGAGCGCGAGCGCCTCGCGCAGGAGCGGCAGGATCTGCTTGCGGTCGTGCGCGATCGAGAACTGCCGCAGCCGGTAGTCGGTCCGGCCGGGCGGGACGTCGTCGTACGTGTAGTGCGGGCCGGCGACGAAGTCCGACGCGCCCATCGGCTGGCGCAGGAACGACAGGCCGTTGCGCGCGAACAGGTCGCGCATCGTGCTGCGCCGCACCGCCGGGTCCAAGCCCGCCAGCAGCGATGCCGACGAGTCGGTGATCGAGGCACCGAAGCCGTCCATCCGCTGATAGCGCCGGCTCGGGTCGACGCTGATCGTCAGCTCGTCCGAGCCGCCGCGCGCGAACGGCACCGTGCCCTGGTCGGTCATCTGCTGCGCGCCGTCGGGCGTCGTCACCCACACGTGCGCGTCGGGCGCCGCGGCGTGCGCGGCCGGCGCCCCCGTCATCGTCAGAGCGGCAGCAAGCGCCGCAAGAAGTCTCCCCTGCATAAGGGGGTCATGCCCGTTATGCCGCTACGACACGCCGGTAGCGGGCAACCGCGAGCGGCGCGAAGACGGCGATCAGCGCGAAGCACCAGACGAACGCCATCCACACGTCGGTGTGGGCGGGGATGCCGAGCCACAGCGAGCGGACGGCATCGGCCCAGGTCGTGAACGGGTTCGCCTCGGCGAACTGCCGCAGCCCGTCCGGCATCGTCGCGGCCGGCACGAACACCGACGACGCGAACGTCAGCGGGAAGATCAGCGTGAAGCCGATCGAGTTCGCCGTCTCCGGCGTCGACGAGTACAGCCCGACCAGGGCGAAGATCCACGAGAAGGCATAGCCGAGCAGCAGCAGCAACACGATGCCGAGCGCGATGTCGCCGGCGCTGGCATCGATGAAGTTGAAGCCGGCCGCGAAGCCCACGGCGAGCAGCACGCACAGCGAGAGGCAGTTCAACAGGATGTCCGACGACGTCCGCCCGAGCAGCACCGCGGCCCGCGACATCGGCAGCGAGCGGAAGCGATCGATCAGGCCCTTCTTGACGTCCTCGGACAGGCCGAGCGCCGTGACGAATCCCCCGAACGCGATCGACTGGACGATGATGCCCGGCATCAGGAAGTCGACGTAGTCGAAGCCCGGCGTCTGGATCGCGCCGCCGAACACGTAGACGAACAGCAGCACGAACATCACCGGCTGCACCGTGTAGGCGATCAGCAGGTCCGGCTGCCGCGGGATCCGCTTGAGGTTGCGCCTGGCGAGGACCATCGTGTCCCCGAATGTGACCGCGAGCGCGCTCATACCGGCACCTCCTCTTCGGTGTGCTCCTCGGCCGCGTGGCCGGTCAGCGACATGAAGACGTCGTCGAGCGTCGGGCGGTGGATCGTGATGTCGTCGATCGACACGCCGGCGTCGTCCAGCGTGCGCACGATCTCGGGGATCAGACCATGGCGGCTGTGCACCGGCGCCCGTACCGCGCCGTCCTCGACGGTCGGACGGTCGAGACACAGCGGTTCCAGCGCCGTGATCGCCGCGTCGGCGTCCGACAGGTCCTCGAGCACGATCTCCAGGCGCTCGCCGCCGATCTGGCTCTTCAGCTCGTCCGACGTGCCCTCCGCGATCACGAGCCCGTGGTCGATGACCACGATCTGGTCGGCGAGCCGGTCGGCCTCGTCGAGGTACTGCGTGGTGAGGAGAACGGTCGTCCCCTGCTGCACCCGGGCCTCGATCGTCTCCCACATGCCGAGCCGGCCGCGCGGGTCGAGCCCGGTCGTCGGCTCGTCGAGGAACAGGACCGGCGGGCGGGCGACGAGCGCGGCCGCGAGATCGAGCCGCCGGCGCATGCCGCCGGAGTAGGTCTTTGCCGGTCGCTTCGCGGCGTCGACGAGGTCGAAACGCTCGATCAGCTCGCCGGCACGCTGCCGCGACTGGTCGCGGCCGAGGTGGTAGAGGCGGCCGACCATCTCGAGGTTCTCGGCGCCGGTCAGGTTCTCATCGACCGCCGCGTACTGGCCGGCGAGGCCGATCTGCGCGCGCAGCGCGGCGGCGTCGCGCACGACGTCGAGCCCCGCGACGCGGGCGCGGCCGCCGTCGGGCTCGAGCAGCGTGGCGAGGATCCGCACCGCCGTGGTCTTTCCGGCCCCGTTGGGACCGAGGAGGCCCAGCACGCTGCCGGTGCGGGCCGTGAAGTCGACGCCTCCCAGCGCCTTGACGGACCCGTACGACTTCTCGAGTCCCTCGACGACGATCGCTTCTTCGGGCATGCAATCGAAGCTACTGAACGCTTATCGAGCTTTTGGTTCGGTTTGGCACACTCTCCCGCGATGGACGACGGCCGCCCGCGGCACAAGCTGATCGAGCGGCTCGAGCTGCGCCGTGCCGTCCATCGCGACCGGCACCCGTTGTTCCGGATCGCGTTCGGGATCGGCGGCGTCCTCGTCACGCTCGCGGGCGTGATCATGCTCGTCACACCGGGGCCGGCGTTCGTGCTGATCCCGATCGGCCTGGCGATGCTCTCGATGGAGTTCGTCTGGGCCGAGCGTCTGCTCGTGAAGTCGCTCGAGCAGGCCGCGGTCGCGCAGGAGAAGGCGGCTCAGACGACGCGCACGCAGCGGATATTGGCGGCGATCGCCACCCTGCTCGCGATCGCCGCCGCCGTCCTGGCCGTCCTCTGGTGGGACGTGCCGCTGGTACCTGACAACTAGTTCGGGGACGCCGTCGTCTGCGGCGTCGAGGCGCTGCCGGTGTTCGAGGTGTACTCGAACTCCTCTTCAGCGCCGAAGAGCGAATCCAGAACCTTCTTGCGGAGCCCTTCGCTGACGGCGAGCGCGACGCCCGCCCCGACGACACCGACAAGCACGGCGCGCTTGAGGCTCAGGCCGCCACCCTTCTTCTTCTTGGGCGCCTCATGAAGAGCAACGCTGGCGTCCTTGACGTTGTACGCCGTCTTGCGGAGCTCCTTCTGGAGCTTCTTGTCGTCGAAGATCTGCTTCGTCGGCGACTTCCCGTTGGCGAGGCGGCCGTAGGCCTTACGTGCCGACTCGTACGCCTGCACGATGTTGTCGCGCAGATCCTCGTCCTCGATGATCCGCTGGACGTACGGGTTGTAGCGCGCCTGCATGGCCGCTTTCTGGGCCTTTTGCGCTTTCTTGCTTGCCATACCACCTCTCCGAGTCTGTTTGTGACGAGCATACCCGTCACGCAGCAGCGTCAACGGCGCCTATTTCCGTCCCGTAGTGCGGCATCGAAGACCTCGCCGATCTCACCGACCCACACGAAGTCGAGATCCTTGCGCAGGTGCTCGGGGATGTCCTCGAGGTCGCCTTCGTTGCGGCGCGGGGCGAGGACGCGATGGATACCGGCCCGCTGAGCCGCCAGCGCCTTCTCCTTGAGGCCGCCGATCGGGAGCACCTGGCCTGTCAGGGTCAGCTCTCCGGTCATCGCGATGTCGGCGCGCACCGGGCGGTTGGACACGAGCGACATCAGCGCCGTGGCCATCGTGATCCCGGCGCTCGGACCGTCCTTGGGGATCGCGCCCGCGGGCACGTGCACGTGCACGTCGTGCTTGGCGAACCAGTCCTCGGGCAGGTCGGCGTGGCCGCGCACGTACGTGAGCGCCGCCTCAGCGGACTCGCGCATCACGTCTCCGAGCTGACCCGTGATCGTGAGCTTGCCCTCGCCGGGCACCGCGCTCGCCTCGACGAACAGCACGTCGCCGCCGACCGGGGTCCAGGCGAGGCCGGTCGCGACGCCCGGCTCGGCGGTCCGCCTGCGGACGTCGGTCTGAAAGCGCGGGCGTCCCAGCAGCTCACGCACCTTCGGGGCGCTGACCGAGACCTTGCGCTTATAGGTGCCGAGCGCGACGTCGACGGCGACCTTCCGACAGACCGAGCCGATCTCGCGTTCGAGGTTGCGGACGCCCGCCTCGCGCGTGTAGGACGTGATCAGCTGCTTCAGCCCGGCGTCGGTGAAGGAGACCTGTGACTTCTTGAGCCCGGTCCGCTCGATCTGGCGCGGCACCAGATAGCGCTTCGCGATCTGCAGTTTCTGCTCCTCGGTGTAGCCGGCGAGGGCGATGACCTCCATGCGGTCGCGCAGCGCCACGGGCACGCGGTCCATGTCGTTCGCCGTGCAGATGAACATCGTGCGGCTGAGGTCGAACGGGACGTCGAGGTAGTGGTCGCGGAACGTCGAGTTCTGCTCGGGGTCGAGCACCTCGAGCATCGCGCTCGCCGGATCGCCCCGGTAGTCGGCGCCCATCTTGTCGAGCTCGTCGATCATGAACACCGGGTTGTTGGACTCGGCGTCGCGCAGCGCGCGGATGATCGTGCCGGGCATGGCGCCGATGTAGGTGCGCCGGTGGCCGCGGATCTCCGACTCGTCACGGACGCCGCCGACGCTGATGCGCTCGAACTTGCGCTCCAGCGCGCGGGCGATTGAATGTCCGAGCGAGGTCTTCCCGACCCCAGGGGGGCCGGCGAAGCAGAGGATCGAGCCGCGGGCGTCCGGCTTGAGCTTGCGGACCGCGAGGAACTCGAGGATGCGGTCCTTGACCTTCTCGATGTCGTAGTGGTCCTCGTCGAGGACCTTGCGCGCGTGCTCGAGGTCGAGGTTGTCGACGGTCCCCTTGCCCCACGGGAGGCTGGCCATCCACTCCAGGTACGTGCGGATGACGCCGTGCTCGGCGGCGGCCTGCGGGATCTTCTCGAGGCGGGAGAGCTCGCGGTCGACCTGGGTGCGGACGTTCTCGGGCAGCTCGAGCTCGGTGAGCGTGGAGCGCAGCTCGTCAACCTCCGCCTCGGCCGGGTCCTGCTCGCCGAGCTCGTCCTGGATCGCCTTCAGCTGCTGGCGCAGGACCCACTCGCGCTGGCCCTTCTCCATCTCGGCGTTGACCTGGCTCTGGATCTTCGAGCCGATCGCGACGATGTCGAGCTCGCGGGCGAGGATCTCGGACAGCCGGCGCAGGCGCTTGGCGACGTCGACCTCCTCCAGCAGCGCCTGGCGCTCCTCGGTCTTGATCCGGAGTGCGCCGGCGATCAGGTGGCTGAGCGCGGACGGGTCGTCGAGGTTGGCGACCGCCATCTGCAGCTCCTCGGGGAGGTACGGGACCTCCTCGATGATGTGGCTGAACGTCTGCTGCACGTTGCGCATCAGCGCGGTCAGCTCCGGGCCTTCGTCGACGACGTCGGGCAACTCGGTGACGCGGGCCGCGAGGTAGGGCTCCTCGCTGGTCCACTCGTCGATGCGGACGCGCTGGCCACCCTGGACGAGGATCCGCAGGCTGCCGTCGGGCACCTTGAGCATGCGCGCGACCATCCCGGCGACGCCGACGTCGTACAGCTGGTCGGGCCCGGGCGCCTCGGCCTCCGGCTCACGACTGGAGACCATCACCAGCAGCCGGTTGCCGACCAGCACGTCGTTGACCAGCCGGACCGAGCGTTCCTGCCCGATCGCCAGCGGCGTCAGTGTGTCCGGGTAGGTGACCGATTCGCGCAGCGGGAGAACAGGGAGCTCACCCGGCAGCGCGATGTCTGTTGTGACGGGCTCGCCTTCGCCGCCGGTGACGTCGATCACGGCTCCTCGCCGCGTTGGATCGGGACGCTGCGGGTCGGTGCCGGCTGGGAGACCGGGAGCTCGACGGTGAGGATCCCGTCCTCGTAGCTGGCGGCCGCCGCGTCGGAGTCGACGTCGACCCCGAGCGCGACCACCCGCCGGAACGGCCCGTGCTCGATCTCGAGCTGCTGGTAGACGCGCTCCTCCCCGTGCTGCGGGCGACGCTGGCCGGAGAGCGTCAGCTCGCGGCCGCTGATCTTCAGCTCGATCTCGTTCGGGTCGATGCCCGCGAGATCGGCCCGGACCACCGCGCGCGGCGGGTCGGACACGTAGTACACGTCGACCTCGGGCGAGAAGCCGCCGCGACGCTGAGGCGCGAGCCGCCGGTCGAACAGCTCGTCCATCTGGCGCCGCATGCGCTCGAAGTTCGCGAACAGGTCCCGCTCGGAGGCCACGGTTGGAAGGCTATTACGACGTGTCCATGATCTGGACGGACCTCGACGCAGCCGGTGGTGGCGCTCGGGCACCGCTGCGCCATCTCGACCGCGGTGTCGCGATCGGTCTCGAGGATGAAATAGCCGCCGAGCCACTCGGTCGTCTCAGCGAACGGGCCGTCGGTGTTCATCGGCGTGTCGTCGATGATCCGGACGGTCGTGGCGGTCTGCGGGTCGTGCAGAGGGTCGGAGGCGACGAGGATCCCGAGCTCGCGGCACTCCTTGTGGAACGCCATCACCTTGCCGAACATCTCGGCCCCTTCGGGCGTCCCCGGCTGCGGCCGCTCACGCTCGTACAGCAGCAACATGAATCGCATGCCGTGTAGACGAGCACGGTTCGGGCGCTCCGACAATCGCGGCGCGTAGCCGCTACCGCTTGGCGAGCCAGTCGAGCACGGCCTCGCGCGCGAACCGCCACTCGCCGGCGAGCTTGCGGCCGGGGAGGTCGCCCTGCTCGGCGAGCTCCTCGATCGCAGCCGCGTCGACCTGCAGCCACTCGGCGAGCTGCGCGACGGTCAGGACATCCGGCGGCGCCAGCGGACGGGACTCGGCGTGCCCGACGGTCAGTTGGTCGTCGCGGCTTTCGACGGTCACGCGCCGGAGCGTGTCGGTGTCGCCGTACCGCGCCACGAGCCCGGCGACGAGGTCCTGCTTGGAGCGTCCGAGCTGGTGGGCCGCCTCTCGCAGGCGGTCGGCCTGGGCGGTGGGGAGCCGGACGTAGAGCGGGGTGCGATCGGACATGAATATCAAGATATCAGACTTGATATCTCCGTCGGCCGCGTCAACTGCGGCTGGGTAGGGCAGCGAGGGAGCCGGCCGCGCGGTCGAGTGTGAAGTTCTTCAGCCTGAGACTGAACAACTTCACACTCGATCCGCCAAGGGGCCGATGCCGCCTCCCTCAATGCCGGGGTTGACGTTCGCTGAGGGTCAGGAGCGCTTGGCGAACAGCCGCGCGTCGACGGCCATCGGCCGCTCGGTCGGCTGGCCGAAGTAGAAGCCCTGCCCGAGGTCGACGCCGAGCTCGAGCATCGTCTCGTACTCGTCGACGCGCTCGATCCCCTCGGCGACCACCTTGGCGCCCTGCTCGTGGGCGAGCTCGACGAGCGCGGCGACCAGCTTGCGGCGGCCCTCGGAGTGCTGGATGCCCTGGGTCAGGGCCATGTCGATCTTCGCGACGTCGGGGCGCAGGCGCTCGAGGCAGAGCAGCGCGTCGGTGCCGCACGAGAGGTCGTCGAGCGCGATCAGGGCGCCGCGCTTGCGGTGGGCGTCGACCATGTCGGCGAGCATTTCCTTGTCCGGGCAGCGCTCGGGCTTGATGACCTCGATGCAGATCCGCGACGGGTCGGCGTTCATCCGCGCGACGACCGGCCACGTGGTCCGGACGGTCGAGTCGATGTCCAGCGCGGCCCGTGGGTCGAGGTTGACGAACAGCACCTCGCCCTCGGGGAGGATCGGCAGGCCGATCTCCAGCGCGGCGGTACGGGCGCGGTAGTCGAACGAGAACAGGGCGTCGTGCGCCTCGGCCGCCGCCAGCAGCTCGCCGCCGCGGACCTCGATGGCGCCGAGCCGGCCCCGCATCAGCGCCTCGCGCCCGTAGGCGCGTCCGGATGCCAGCTCGACGATCGGCTGGAAGTGCGGCCTCATCTGGCCGTGCGAGAGGAACTCGGGGAACCAGTCGGTGCGCGCGCGGTCGAGCAGCTGCTCGGCCGGCAGCGGCAGCGCCTGGTCATCGGAGAGCCGCAGCGCGAACAGGCATGCGCGCTCGGCGGTGGAGACGGTCTTCAGCAGCTCCTTGAGCCTGTCGCTCCAGCCGGGCCCGGCCAGCACGAGACCCTCGACGGCGATGTCGCCGTCGACCGGTTCCGTGGCCAGGTGCTCGACCTTGTAGAGCACGGACGGACGGTGCGACAGCAGTCGCACGCCATCGAGCGTCGTGTCAGCAGAGCTCACTGACGAGAGAATCGGCCGATAGGGCCCCCGACTGAAGCTTCACAGCCGGTAGATGGCGCCCTCGTGGGCCAGATCGACCGGGCCGCCGAAGCCGCGTTCGGCTTCCTCGCGCGCCCAATCGGCGTCGAGCTCGTCGGACATATGGGTAAGGACGACGCGGCGGGCGCCCGCGCGGCGGCCGTGCTCGCCGGCCTCCTCGGGCGTCAGGTGCCCGCGCGGGCCTTCGCGTTCGGGACGCGGCAGCGTCGCCTCGATCAGCAACAGATCGGTCTCGCGCGCGAAGGCGCAGAGATCCTCGCTCGGGGAGGAGTCGGCGCTGTAGGTGACGCGGCCCTCGGGGCTTGCAAGATCGATCGCGTGAGTCGGCAGGAAGTGCGGAACCGGCTGGAAGCGCAGCTCGATGTCACCGACCTGCACCATCGCGTCGGGGTCGAACTCCTCGAGCCGGAACGCGTTCTCGATGTGCTCCTCGCGCATCCCGCCGGCGGCACAGAGACGCTGGAACGCGTCGCGCGCCCCGGGCGGGGCGATCAGCCGCGGGCGTGGCGGCTCCGAGGTCCCCGGCCAGCCGTCGACGGGCACCGGCTGATGGCGCGGCGCGTAAGTCAGCGCGGACGCGAACGGCACGAGGTCGAGGATGTGGTCGGCGTGCAAGTGCGAGATGACCACCGCGTCGACGTCCGCGTAGTCGCGCGCCGCCCGCAGCTTCCCGAACACGCCGCAGCCGCAGTCCAGCAGCAGGCAGGTGTCACCGCTCGCGACGAGATATCCGCTGCAAGCACCACCCGCGTCCTGCCAGGCAGGAGACTTGCCCAGCACCCTCAGCTCCACGGTTGTATCGTCGCACGGCGATCGTCGTAAGCGTGCAGCGAGACGATTTGGGGCCGTCTCCGCTCTCACGCCGAGCGACGAGCGAAAGCCCAATCGCCGAGAGGGTCAGGCGTGTAAGGCGGCTTGCTCCTGCGCGGTCGGGAACTGCCAGGCGGCTTGACGGCGGCGCTCCTGGCGGAACACGAAGCGCATCTGGCTGGGCGGACGCAGCCCTTCAGGATTGTTGGGCCGGAACGTCGCGCACGGCTGATCGAGCTCGAGGGCACAGAGCCCGTTCCGCCCGAAAAAGCAGTCGTCGCACGTCACCTTTCGGCCTTTGCTGCGCGTATCCACCCCAGAGTCCCCTTCACCAGACCGTCACAAGACGGCCACAGCAAAGCCCACTGAGGCGGCCCATTCAAGGCGCGTCTCCGCAAAACGCACAGACTTCGTATCAACCCCGCAAATACCCTCCAAAGCGATGAAAAAGCCGTTACCAGCGACGTGGCGATTGCGCACCTTCGGTGTTTTTCGTCTCGCGGCCGAGGGGAGCCGCTGACGATGCGCGTCCTCGTCACCGGGGTGTCGGGCTACGTCGGCGCCGCACTCGTCCCGCGCCTGCAGACCGCCGGCCACGCGGTGCGCGGGTTCGCACGCTCGCCGGAGCGGGTCGCCGCCGCCGGCGTCCTGCTGGACGACGTCGTCGTCGGCGACGCCGTCAGCGGCTCCGGCCTCGGCCAGGCGCTCGACGGGGTCGACGCGGCCTACTACCTCATCCACTCGATGGAGGGTCCGGCGAACAGCGGCTTCCCCGAGCACGAGCGCCGCGCGGCCGAGCGGTTCGCCACCGCTGCGCGCGCCGCCGGCGTCCGCCGGGTCGTCTACCTCGGCGGCCTGGTGCCCGAGGGTGATGCGGTGTCGCGCCACCTTGCCTCCCGCCTGGCGGTCGAGGAGGCGCTCCTCGACGCCGCCGAGGAGGCGATCGCGCTGCGCGCCTCGATCGTCATCGGCGCCCGCTCGCGCTCGTTCCGCTTCCTCGTGCGCCTGATCGAGCGGTTGCCCGTGCTCGCCCTGCCCGCCTGGCGCGCCAACCGCACGCAGCCGATCGACGGTCGCGACGTGCTCGACTTCCTCGTGGCCGCGGCCGACGCGCCGGCCGAGCTCTCCGGCCGCTCGTGGGACATCGGCGGCCCGGAGGCTATGACCTACCAGCGCCTGATCGAGCGGATCGCCGAAGCGATGCTCGTCCGCCGGCCGTCACTGCACCTGGGTTTCTCGCTGACGCCGGTGGCGTCGGTGGTCGCGGCGGCGGTCGCGACCGAGGACCCGGGCTTCATCACGCCGCTGATGGAGTCGCTCGAGAGCGACCTGCTCCCGCGCGACCACGACGCGGCATCGGCATTCGGCGTTAGGTTGCACTCCTTCGACGCAGCCGTCGAACGCGCCCTGCGCGACTGGGAACGCACCGAGGAGGTTGCCGCCAAGTGACGCTGGTGAGGGCATCCATCGACATCGACGCGCCGCCGGAGCAGGTCTATGACCTGGCGCTCGACCCCGCGCGGCTGAACGAGTGGGTGACGATCCACCGGCGCGTCAACTCGCGCGACGCCGGGGAGCCCAAACACGGCTACGAGATGGCCCAGACGCTGCATCTGCGCGGCGCCAACTTCAAGGTCCACTGGACGCTGACGGAGGCGGATCGGCCCGGCAAGGCCACGTGGGAGGGCCGCGGCCCTGCCCACTCGTACGCGCGCACGAGCTACGCGCTGCGCGAGGTCGACGGCGGCAAGACCCGCTTCGAGTACGAGAACGAGTTCAAGGCGCCCGGCGGCTTTCTGGGCGCCGCCGCGAGCCGGATGCTGATCGGCGGCGTGCCCGAGCGCGAGGCCACGCGCTCCCTCCGGCGCCTGAAGGCGCTGCTCGAGGGCTCGGGATAGTCACCGCTCGCGCGTAGGCTCTCGCGATGCCTCAGGCTCGCTACTACGAAATCGACGGCGACGTCGCCGAGATCGTCATCTCCAATCCGCCCCTGAACCTGTGGGGACCATCACTGATCGGCGACATCGAGGAGGGCGTGGCGCGTGCGGCTGCCGAACGGCCGCGCGCCCTCATCGTGCGCGCGGAGGGCGACGTGTTCTCGGCCGGTGTCGACGTCCACGTGTTCGAAGGGCTCGACAGGCAGTCCGCCGACGCGCTCACCGGACGGCTGCTGCGACTCACACATGCGGTCGAGGACCTTGCACTCCCCACCCTGGCGGTCGTACACGGACTGTGTCTCACCGCGGGGCTCGAGCTCTCGCTCGCATGTGACCTGATGTGGGCGGCCGACGGTGCCCAGTTCGGCCTGGTGGAGAAGGTGGTCGGGATCACCCCGCTGATGGGCGGCACGCAGCGGATGGCCGAGCGCGCTGGGACGGCTCGCGCGCGCGAGTTCGTGATGACGGGGCGGCTCTACGACGCGGCGACGCTGCACGCATGGGGCGTCGTCAACCGCGTGCTCGGCGCCGACGACCTGCTGCGCAAGGCGCGCACGTTCGCCTCCGAGCTGGCGGCCGGCCCGACGATCGCGCACGCGGCCACCAAGGCGATCGTGCGAGCGCAGGCCGACCACGGCACGCGCGGTGCCGACGAGCGCACCGCCGATCTCACATCACACCTGTTCGAAACCGAAGATTGCACGAATGCGGTGCAATCGTTCTTGCGCCAAGGTCCTGGAAAAGCGACATTCACTGGTAACTTGTAACCCGTCAATTAGGGGTGAAGGGAAACCAGTGGCAGACTTTCTCGATGAGAAGCGCAAGGAGATCCAAGCTCGGCTGAAGGAGCTCCGCCCGCTCGTGGACGAGTACCACCGCCTGGAGGCTGCCGAGCAGGCGCTCTCCGGAGTGCCCGGCAAGCCGGCGACCGCCGCGCCCGCTACGACGCGCCGCCGGCGGTCCTCGTCATCCTCCAACGGCCGCCGCGGCCGCCCGCGCGGCTCCGGCACGCGGGCCGCGCAGGCACTGCAGCTCGTCTCCGAGCGCCCCGGCATCACCATCCCCGAGCTCGCCGACGCGATGGGCATCAAGCAGAACTACCTGTACCGCGTGATGCCCGGTCTCGCCGAGGAGGGCAAAGTGACGAAGTCGGGGCGCGGCTGGCACGTGCGCGCGTAGCGCTCAGACGAGTCCGAGCTCGCGCACCGCGTCGCGTTCGCCGACCAGCTCGGCGACCGTCTTGTCGATCCTTTCCTGTGAGAAATCTGGGACGTCCAGGCCCTCGACGATCTGCCACTTGCCGTCCGCGCAACGGCACGGGAACGAGGAGATGATCCCCTCCTCCACGCCGTAGGCACCGGGCGACGGCACCGCCATCGAGACCCAGTCGTCGCCCGCCGTGCCGTGGACCCAGTCGTGCACGTGGTCGATCGCCGCGTTGGCGGCCGATGCCGCCGACGAGGCCCCCCGCGCCTCGATGATCTCGGCACCGCGCTTGCCCACGCGCGGGATGTACTCGTCGGCCACCCATGCCTCGTCACCGACCGCGTCCCATGCCCGCTCACCGCGCACCTTCGCGTTGAACAGGTCGGGATACATCGTGGGTGAGTGGTTGCCCCACACCGCCATGTGCGTGATCTCCGACACGGCAGCGCCGGTCTTGTCGGCGAGCTGCGCGACCGCGCGATTGTGATCGAGCCGCGTCATCGCGGTGAAGCGCTCGCTCGGCACGCCGTCGGCGTTGCTCATCGCGATCAGCGCGTTGGTGTTCGCCGGGTTGCCGACCACCAGCACCTTGATGTCATCGGCCGCGCCGGCGGCGATCGCCTCGCCCTGCGGCTTGAAGATCCCGCCGTTGGCCTCGAGCAGATCGGCGCGCTCCATCCCTTTCGTGCGCGGGCGCGCGCCGACCAGCAGCGCGACGTTGCAGCCGTCGAACGCCCGCTGGGCGTCGTCGTAGACGTCGATCCCGTCGAGCAGCGGGAACGCACAATCGAACAGCTCGAGCCCGGTCCCCTCGGCGGCCTTCACCGCGGCCGGGATCTCGAGCAGCTTCAGACGGACGGGTGTGTCAGGCCCGAGCATCTGACCGGATGCAATACGGAAAAGTAGTGCGTAACCGATCTGCCCTGCGGCACCTGTAACAGTGACATTGACTGCTGAGGCCATTTAACTGTTCATCTCCTTCAGAAATTCCACAGCGTGATCCTGCCCCGGGCGCGCGGTGGCCGAACGTGCGACGCAGCCGGGCCTGGAGAGCCAACCCGCAAGGCTATGCCACCATTGGTATCCAGTGCTCGGTGGCAGCTCCATCCGGCTCGGCACGATCATGGGCATCCGCGTAGGCGTCAACGTCTCGTGGTTCTTCGTCCTGTTCCTCTTCATCTTCGTCCTCAACAGCTCGTTCGAGGATGTGCTCGGGAGCTCGTCGCTGGCGTTCTGGACCGCGGTGGCCGCGGCCTTCGGCTTCTTCGGGTCGATCCTGCTGCACGAGCTCGGCCATGCCGTCGTGGCGCGGCACGAGGGCATCGGCGTCAGCGGCATCGACCTGTTCTTCTTCGGCGGTGTGATGAAGATGAACAGCGACACGCGCTCGCCCGGCCAGGAGTTCCGGGTCGCGGTCGCCGGACCGGTCGTGACATTCACGATCATCGTGGTGGCGGCGTTCTTCAGCACACTGCTGCTCGGCTGGGAAGGCTTCGTGGACGCCGCGCGGCTGCGCAACGACATCGCCACGGCGAGCGCGTTCGACCTGTGGATCAGCTTTCTCGTCTCGATGAACGTGCTGCTGCTCGCGTTCAACCTCGTGCCCGCGTTCCCGCTCGACGGCGGCCGCATCGCCCGCTCGATCGTGTGGAAGGTCACCGGCAACCGCAACCGCGCGACCAAGGTGTCGGGCTATCTCGGCATGGGCTTCGCCGGCCTGCTGATCCTCTACGGCGTCTGGGGACTCACCCGGAGCGATGCGACCGGCGGGTTGTGGGCGATCGTCCTCGGCTACCTGCTCGGCTCATCGGCGCGCGCCGCGGTCGCGCAGTCGGACTTCACCGAGCGCCTGCAGGGGATCACGGTCGCCGACGTCATGGACGCCGAGCCGGTGGCCATACCGGCCGACCTCTCGGCGCTGCAGGCGTGGGACGACTACTTCCTGCGCTACCACGGCTGGCCGTGGTTCGCCATCGTCGAGGCCGACGGCCGCTACGCCGGGCTCGCGCACCGCGCCGCGGTCGAGCACGCGGCGCTCACCGAGGGCGGATCGATGCCGATCCGCGACCTCGCCTCCGGCGGCGAGGACCGCGTCCGCTTCGACGAGCCGATCGAGACGCTGCTCGGCTCCGAGGCGCTGCGCCGGCTCGGCGCGCTGATGGCGGTCGACGCCGAAGGCCGGTTGCGCGGTGTGGTGACCGTCGAGCAGGTCACGCGGGCGCTGCGCTCGCACCTGCAGTCGGCGTGAGCCCGAGCAGCCGCGCCGCGTTGCCCTTGAGGATCAGCTCGGCCGTGTCCTCGTCGAAGTCGAGCTTCTCGAAGTCGGCGAGCCAGCGGTCGGGCGTGATCATCGGGTAGTCGGACCCGAACAGCACCTGCCGCTTGAGCAGCGTCCGCGCGTACTGCACGAGCTGCGGCGGGAAGTACTTCGGCGACCAGCCCGACAGGTCGATCGACACCTGCGGCTTGTGCAAGGCGATCGACAGCGCCTCGTCCTGCCACGGGAACGACGGGTGAGCGAGCACGATCTTCAGCTCGGGGAAGTCGACCGCCACGTCGTCGACGTACATCGGGTTGGAGTACTTGAGCCGGATGCCGCCACCGCCCGGCAGCCCAGCACCGATGCCGCTGTGGCCGGTGTGGAAGAGCGCGGGCACGCCGGCCTCCGCGATCGCCTCGTAGATCGGGTAGGCGTGCCGGTCGTTGGGGAAGAACGCCTGCAGGTTCGGGTGGAACTTGAAGCCGCGCACCCCATGCTCGGCGATCAGCCGCCGCGCCTGGCGCGCGCCCGCATGTCCGCGCGCGGGGTCGATGCTGGCGAACGGGATCAGGACGTCGGGGTTGGCGGCCGCCGCCTCGGCCACCTCCTCGTTGCTGACCGGCGGGCGCCCGGACACCGACTCGCAGTCGACGGTGAACACGACCGCCGCCATGTTGCGCTCGCGGTAGTAGGCGGCGACGTCGGTGGCCGTCGGCAGGCCCTCGCCGGAGTGGAAGTACTTCGCCGAAGCCTCCCGCAGCTCCGGCGGCATCGGATCGTGCCCGTCGGACGCCACCTCGGCGTGAGTGTGCACGTCGATGGCGCGGACGTTGGCGACGTCGATCATGCGCCCAGGCTACTCAGACGAACTTCGGCATTGAGGGCGGCAGGATCGGCCGCCTCGCCGGGTTGGTGTCGGACTATCCGCGCATACCGAGGGTTTCCCGACACCAAGGCGCGCAGACCCCCGTGGCAAACCGCGCCGCCGATCCCTCGCCGCCCTACCCAGCCGCAGTTGACGTTCGCCCACAGCTAGCCTCCGCCGAACGATGAAGGGGCTGATGCAGCACGTCCCGCTGACGGTCGAGATGGTGCTGCGGCGCGCACGCCGGGCGCGCAGCGTCGTGACGCCCACGCCGGACGGCGACACGGTGCTGAGCTGGACGGAGGTGGCCGACCGCGCGGCGCGCCTGCGGGCCGCGCTCCCGGCGCTCGGCGTCAACCCCGGCGACCGTGTCGCGACGTTCGCCCGCAACACTCACCGGCACGTCGAGCTGATCCTCGGCGTCCCCGCGGCCGGTGCCGTCGTGCACCCGCTCAACATCCGCCTGTTCCGCGACCAGCTCGAGTACATCGTCGGCGAGGCCGAGGACACGATCCTGTTCGTCGAACCGGATCTCGTCGAGGAGGCGGACGGGCTGGTCGACCGCACGATCGCCCTCGACGAGGAGTACGAGCAGCTGCTCGCCGCCGCCGAGCCGGACGAGAGCCCGGTCGCGGCGGCAGAGGACGATGCCCTCGCCCTCTGTTACACGAGCGGTACGACCGGCGAGCCGAAGGGCGTGGTCTTCTCGCACCGGTCGACTGTCCTGCACGCGCTCGGGCTCCTGATGGTCGACTCGCACGCGATCAGCCGCGACGACGTCGTGATGCCGGTGACCGGTCTGTTCCACGTGCTCGGCTGGGGGCTGCCGTACGCGGTCGCGCTCGCGGGTGGCGACCTCGTGCTCCCCGGCCACAGCAACGCGCCGGCCGACCTGGCGCGCCTGATCCACGACCACGAGGTCACCAAGGGCGCGGCGGTGCCGACCGTCTGGAACGACTTCTTCCCCCAGCTCGACGAGCGCGATCTCCCCTCGCTGCGCGAGCTCCTGATCGGTGGTGCGCCCGTCCCGCCGGAGCTGATCCGGCGCTACGCGGCGCGCGGGATCGCCGTCGCGCAGGGCTGGGGCATGACCGAGATGTCGCCGAGCGGGACGATGGCGCGCACCAAGGGAGTGGGCGCGGCGATGCCGCTGGTGGAGCTGCGGCTGATCTCGCCCACCGGCGCGGAGCTGCCGTGGGACGGCGAGGCGACCGGCGAGCTGCAGGCGCGCGGGCCGCACGTCGCCGCCGCGTATTACAAGGGCGAGCCGTTCCCGGACGGCTGGCTCCCAACGGGCGACCTCGCCCGGATCGACCCCGACGGCACCGTCGAGCTGGTCGACCGTGCCAAGGACCTTGTGAAGTCCGGTGGCGAGTGGATCAGCTCGGCCCAGCTCGAGAGCGCCATCGCCGCCCACCCGGGCGTCCGCGAAGCGGCGGTGATCGCAATCGCCGACGAGCGCTGGGGCGAGCGCCCGCTCGCGCTCGTCGCCGGAGATGTGAGCGCCGACGATCTCAGGGAGTTCCTGCGCGACCGCGTCGCCAAGTGGTGGATCCCCGAGCGCGTCGAGTTCGTCCACGCGATCCCCCGCACCGCGGTCGGCAAGTACGACAAGCGCCGGCTGCGCGAGCGCTACCGCACCTAGCTAGCGGCCGACGGGCTCGCGCTGCTGCACGAACTCGACGAGGCCGCGCACGGTCATGGCAGCACCGCGCGCTGCCGCCTGCTCCCAGGCGGCAGCAGCGCGCGCGCGTGCCGGGGCGAGGAGCTCGTCGTTCAGCCGATGCAGCACCAGTTCCTCGTCCGAGTGCCGGCCCGGCGTCGGGTGCGCCGCTGCCACGCCGGCCAGCACCGCCGCCCGATCGACGTCGCCGCGGAGCGCGTACACGGCACCGAGCGCGAGCACCGTCTCGTCGACCCGCGGGTCGCTGACCGTCCAGGACCGTCTGACCACGGCCTCGGCGAGCGCAGCCTCAGCTCCGTCGAGGTCGCCCAGGAAGAGCTTTGCGAGGCCGAGGTTCCCGAGCGCGACCGAGAGCTCGTCGCTGCTCGACGAGCGCGCCGCTTCGATGCCGTCCTCGAGCCACGGGATGGCCTCGCGCTCGCGCCGCTCGGCGACCGCCACGAACCCGATGGTCGAGGACAGGCCGGAGACATCGTGCAGGTGCCCGCCCTTCCGCAGCGCGGCGAGCGCCGGGCGGGCGGCTGCGGCCATGGCGTCGAAGTCCTTGAACACGAGCGCTCGGTTCATCAGCGCCCGCGCGAGCGCGCGGTCGTCACCGGACCGTTCGGCGAAGCCCACTCCCTCGTCCGCGAGCCGCACGGCGACGTCGTACTCGTCCTCCCAGGCGCGTCCGAAGGCAAGCTGGCCGAGGCACTCGGCGATCGCGACCGCGTCGTCCGTGGCCCGGAAGTGCTCAAGCGCCGCCTGCAGATCAGCCCGGAAGCGCTCACGCTGACGCGCACCAGCGAGCACACCGCGTGTGAGAAGCAGGCGCGCCCGGCGGTCCGGGTCGACGGCGCGCTCGAGCGCCGCCGACGTCCATGCACGGCCGTCGGCGCGACGGCTGGTGTTGAACCAGTACCGGCCCCACGCGATCACGAGGTCAGCCGCGGCCTCGTCCGCACCGGTGGCGAGCGCCCACCGCATCGCGGCAATGGCGTTCGGCAGCTCCGCATCGAGCGAGGCGCGGGCGTCGGGGGCATCGGCGGCGCGCGGCGCCTCCGACTCGGCCAGCGCGATGCACCACGCGGCGAGCCGACCGTGGACAACATCCTCGGGGGCGAGACGTTCGAGCGCGTACTCGCGCACGAGCGCGAGCATCGTCAGTCGCTTGCCCCGGCGGCGGAGGAGCTGCTTGTCGGCGAGTGACTGGAGCGTGTCGAGCCCTGCCCCGGTGATCGCCTCGGCCGCGGCCACCGTGGCCCCGCCCGCGAACACGGCGAACCGCGCGAACGCGTCGCGCTCGGCGGCGTCCAGCAGCTCGTAGCTCCAGTCGATCGTCGCCCGCAACGTCTGCTGCCGCTCAGGGGCGTCGCGCGCACCGCCGGTGAGCACCGGCAGCGCGTGGTCCAGCCGCACCGCGAGCTCGGCCGCAGACAGCAGACCCACCCGCGCGGCGGCCAGCTCGACGGCGAGCGGGAGGCAGTCGAGGCGCTCACAGATCTCAGGCACGGAGTCGTCCAGCTCGAAGTCTGGCTCGCGCGCCCGCACCCGGTCGGCGAACAGCTCGACCGCGTCCTCGCCGGCCAGCGGGTCGAGCGGGAACGTGCGCTCGGCGACGAGCCGCGTCGCCTCCCGGCTCGTCAGCAGCACGACCAGCCGCGGGGCGCCGGCGAGCAGCTCGCCGACCAGCGGCGCGCCGGTCACGAGCTGCTCGAAGTTGTCGAGCACCAGCAGCAGCTCGCGGTCGGCAAGGTGGCGGCGGAGGCCTTCCTCGGGCAGGGCGAGCGCGCGCTCGATCGCGCCCTCCAGCTCGCCAGGGTCGGCGACCGGCGCGAGCCGGACGAAGCGGGCCCCATCGGCCATCTCCGGCTCGAGCCGGTGCGCCGCCGCCATCGCGAGCGTGGTCTTGCCGACGCCGCCCGGCCCCACGATCGTGACCAGCCGCGACGCCCGGACCTGCTCGCACAGGCGGTCGAGGTCGTCGGCGCGGCCGAACAGGGTCGTCGGCGGAGCCGGGAGCGCCGGGGCCCGCGCCGCGCCGGGCGGTGCGAGCCGGGGATCGTGGGCGAGTACGGCGACCTGCAGGTCGCGCAGCTCGGGTCCGGGCTCGATCCCGAGTTCCTCGACGAGCGCGGTGCGGGCGGCGGCGTAGGCGTCGAGCGCGTCGGCCTGGCGGCCGGTCCGGTAGAGGGCGAGCATCAGCTGCCCGTGCAGACGCTCGCGCCACGGGTTCGCGGCCACGACCCCGCGCAGCTCGCCGACGAGCTCGGCGTGGCGGCCGAGCGCCAGGTCGGCATCGACGCGCGCCTCGAGCGCCACCAGCCGCTCCTCCTCCAGCCGCTCGATCTCGCCGGCGGCGAACGGCATCGCCGCCAGGTCGGCCAGCGCGGGGCCGCGCCACTCGGCGAGCGCCTCGCGCAACTGGGCGGCGGCGCCCTCGGACTGCCCCGCGGCGAGTGACTCGCGGCCGGCCGCCGCAGCGCGCTCGAAGCGCTCGAGGTCGAGCTCTCCCGGCGCGACCCGCACGCGGTAGCCGACCGCGGTGGTCTCCACCACGTCGGGCAACTCGTGTCGCAGGCGCGACACGGCGACCTGCAGCGCCTTGACGGCCGTACGCGGCGCATCCTCGCCCCACAGCGCCCATACCAGCCGGTCGGCGCTCACCGACTCGTTGGCGTGCAGCAACAGGATCGCCAGCAGCGCGCGCTGCCGCGGGCCGCCGAGCGCGCGCTCATCCACCTCCAACGGCCCCAAGATGCGGAAGTCCACGCGCCTAGTGTCCTGGCTCGGGAGTCCGGCGTCACTCAGTCTCTCGCGAGCGCGACCGCGATCCGCGGAATGTCCTCCATGTCGTCCTTGGACACGCAGGCCGCGATGCCGGCGCGCTCGGCCTGGTCGCGAATCTCGTCGTCCACCAGCGCCGAGCACAGCAGGATCGCCTGCCCCGGGCGGCGCGCGAGGATCATCGGCGCGGCCTGGATCCCGCTGATCACCGGCATGACCGCGTCGAGGACCACGACGTCCGGGTCCAGGCCGTCGATCGACTCCAGCGCGGCCCGCACGCCGTCGGCCTCGCCCGCCACCGTGATGTCCTCTTCGGCGTCCTCGATGATCGCGCGGATGAGAAACCGCACGTCTGCGTGGTCGTCGACGATCATCACGCGCACCGGCACCGCCGGAAAGCTACAACCGTCTACTTATCGGTCACCAAACTGACTTCGCACCGTCCGGAGGCCGACCCGCGGCACACCAGGGGGGGCGCGACCGGACGCAGCCGTGACAACTAATCTTCGGCGCCATGCCCGCCCATGACGTTCTGATCATCGGCGCCGGCCTGGCCGGCCAGCGTGCAGCGCTGGCCGCTGCCGAGGAGGGCGCGACGGTGGCCATCATGTCCAAGGTCCACCCGGTGCGCTCGCACTCGAACGCGGCCGCGGGCGGCATCAACGCCGCGCTCAATCCCGACGACTCCTGGGAGTCGCACGCGTTCGACACGGTCAAGGGCTCGGACTATCTCGGCGACCAGGACGCGATCGAGATCATGTGCCGCGAAGCGCCCGGCGAGGTGCTCTGGCTCGAACACTCCGGCGTCACGTTCCATCGCAACGAGACCGGCCACCTCGGCACCCGCGCCTTCGGCGGCGCGTCGGCGGCCCGCACGTACTACGTCGCCGACATCACCGGCCAGGCGCTGCTGCACGTGCTCTACGAGCAGCTGATGAAGCACCACGAGACGATCGACCGCTACGAGGAGTGGTTCGTCACCGGGCTCGTGCAGGACGCCAACGGCGAGTGCTGCGGCGCGGTCGCCCGCAACATCCGCGACGGCGCGATGGAGCTGTTCTCCGCCAAGTCGACGATCCAGGCCTCCGGCGGCGCCGGCCAGTGCTTCAAGCCGACCACCAACGCGCTCATCTGCACCGGTGACGGCATCGCGCAGAGCTACCGGCTCGGCGCCCCGCTGATGGACATGGAGATGATCCAGTACCACCCGACCACGCTGGCCGGGAACGGGATCCTCATCACCGAGGGCGCTCGCGGCGAGGGCGCGCATCTCTACAACGCCGAGGGCGAGCGCTTCATGGAGAAGTACGCGCCCAACAAGATGGAGCTGGCGTCGCGCGACGTCGTCTCGCGCGCCGAACAGACCGAGATCAACGAGGGCCGCGGCTACCCGGACGGCACCGTCGCGCTCGACATCACGAAGGTCCCGCGGAAGCGCACCCTCGAGGCCCTCCGGGAGATCGTCAACATCGGCAAGGACTTCGCCGGCGTCGACATCACGCGCGAGCCGATCCACATCCGCCCCGGCTGCCACTACATCATGGGCGGCGTCAAGACCGACGTCTGGGGAGAGACCTCGATCCCGGGCCTGTACGCGGCCGGCGAGGTCGCCTGCGTGTCGGTCCACGGCGGCAACCGCCTCGGCGCCAACTCCCTGCTCGACACGCTGATCTTCGGCCGCCGCTCCGGCGAGCACGCTGCCAAGCGCGCGCTCGGGATGGCCATTCCGCGGCCCACCAACGCCGCGCTCGCCGAGCAGGAGGAGATGGTCCACGACATCATGCGCCGCGGATCCGATCCCGCCCGCCCCGGCCGCCGCGTCTCCGCGATCAAGGACGAGCTCGGCACCGTGATGAACGAGAAGTGCGCCGTGTTCCGCACCGAGGCCGGGCTCAACGAAGCCCTCGAGGTCGTCAACCGGCTCAAGGAGGAGGCCGCGACCGCCTCCATCGACGACCGCGGCACGGTCTTCAACCAGGACGTGCTGGGCGCGATCGAGCTCGGGTACATGCTCGACTGTGCGGAGTGCATCGTGATCGGCGCGCTGGAACGCAAGGAGTCGCGGGGCGCGCAGTTCCGCCTCGACTTCCCCCAGCGCAACGACGACGAATGGCTCAAGCACATCACCTTGTCCGTCAACGGCGGCGGCCCGCCGACGGTGGCCTACGCGCCAGTGACCCTCACGAAGTGGGAGCCCGAGGAGCGGACGTACTGACTCATGCCTGAATACACGCTGCGAATCCGCCGCTACACACCTGAATCGGGCGACGCCGCTCGTTGGGACGACTTCACGATCGACCTCGACGGGCACCGCTCGGTGCTCGACGGAATCCTCCAGGCGCGCGACCGCCAGGACGGCTCGATCGGCATCCGCTGCTCGTGCCGCGCGGCGATCTGCGGCTCCTGCGGCGTGCGCATCAACGGCAAGCCGACGCTCGCCTGCCACACCCACCTCGACGCCGCCGCCGAGACGGCGTCCGAAGGCGCGATCGTCGTCGAGCCGATGGGCAACATGCCCGTGCTCAAGGACCTGATCGTCGACATGGACGCGGTCCACTGGAAGAAGATGCAGCGCGTCACGCCGTGGCTGCTGCCCGAGGGCGGCCCGCCCGAGCGCGAGTACGTCGTGCCCCCGGAGTCGATGATCGACATCACGCAGACGATGGCGTGCATCCAGTGCGGCGCCTGCGTCTCGGACTGTCTCTCGATGGAGGTCGACCCGCTGTTCATCGGGCCGGCCGCCCTCGCCAAGGCGTACCGGTTCGTCGGCGACCCGCGCGACGGCAGCCAGTACGACCGCCTCAAGGACCTCTCCGAGGACCCGCACGGCATCTACGACTGCACGCACTGCTTCAACTGCATCGAGGCGTGCCCGAAGGGCGTCGCGCCGATGAGCCAGATCATGCGGCTGCGGCGGATCGCCGGCGCCGACCACGGGATCGAAGACCGCAACAACGGCCACCGGCACGAGATGGCCTTCGTCAACAACATCAAGCGCAACGGCCTGCTGCACGAGGCCGACCTGCTGCCCGACTCCTACGGCGGCAAGTTCCATCCGCGCGCGGTGCCCGAGCTGCTCGACTCGCTGCCGGTGATCCTCAAGGCGCTCCAGCGCGGCAAGGTCACCCCGGGCAAGGCGCTCGGCCACCCGCACAAGGCGCCGAGCGACGTCAAGCGGATCTTCGAGCAGGTGGAAGGCAAGAGCGAACGCTTCGAGCTCAACCTCTATGTCGTGGGCTACGAGGACGACGAGGAGGAGGCGCAGTGAAGGTCGCCTATTGGCCCGGCTGCGTGAGCCGCGGCTTCACCCCCGAGCTGCACGGCTCGATGGCGCAGGTCGCCCCGATGCTCGACATCGAACTCGTCGAGCTCGACCGCGCCGCCTGCTGCGGCGCCGGCGTGATCGCCGAGCACAACCAGGAGCTCGCCGACACGCTGAACGCCCGCACGTTCGCGCTCGCCCAGCAGGTCGAGGGCGCGGACATGATGATGAACATCTGCTCGACCTGCCAGGGCGCGCAGAGCGAGTGCCAGGAGCGCCTCGACGCGAACACCGAGTACCGCGGCTTCATCAACGAGGCGCTCGCGAGCGAGAGCCTTGAGTACCGCAAGGGCATCGTCAACAAGCACTTCCTGTGGCTGATGGTCGAGGAGATCGGCCTCGACACGGTCAAGTCCAAGGTCAAGCGGCCGTTGACGGATCTGCGCGTCGGCCCGTTCTACGGCTGCTACATCGTGCGGCCGACCGACCGTCTGGGCATCTCGGGCGACCACCCGCGCGACACCTATCTGCACCAGCTGATCGAGGCGCTCGGCGGCACCGTCGTCGACTACGCCGGCCAGTACAAGTGCTGCGGCTTCCCGATCATCACGATGAACAAGGAAGCCTCGCTCAAGCAGGCGGGGCGCCATCTCGGCGACGCGATCGACGCCGAGGCCGACTGCCTCGTCACGCCGTGCCCGCTGTGCCACCTCAACCTCGACCTGCAGCAGCCGGGCGCCGAGCGCGTCGTCGGGCGCCAGCTCGGGATGCCGGTGCTGCACCTGCCGCAGCTCGTCGGCCTCGCCTTCGGCCTGGAGCCGAAGGAGCTGGGCTTCGGCAAGCACGTCGTGAAGCCCAGCTCCGTGATCGACTGGTCTACGTCAGTCGTGGCGTCCGTCTAGGGCCGCGTCCGCATCCCCAGGCTCGTGTCCCACTGCAGGTCGCTGCTGTACTTGCGCAGCGGCGACTCCGGCACCTGGCCGACGCTCACGCCGTGCTTCCAGCCCGGCGGGCAGATCGCGATGTAGCGGGCGTAGCCGCCCAGGCCGCCGCCGAACTTCGGGTAGCCGATCTCGATCAGGCAGCCCTTCGGCTTGACCTGGCTGAGGTTGTCGACGCCCTCGGCCTGCGCGTAGCCGTGGTGCATCAGCCAGAACTCGCCCTCGAGCGTCGGCGTCGAGTCGGTGTCGAGCGGCTCGTGGCCGTGGAAGAGGATGTGGCGCTTGTGGTGCAGGAACTTCAGCGCCGCGAGCTTGACGCCCGGAAACTCGGTCAGCGTCGCCAGCGCCGGGTCGGGCCAGCGCTTTGACCAGTCGGAGCGGATCATCACGACGCTGCCGGCCGGGATCCGGCCGTAGCGCCTCTCCCACTTGTGGATGTCCGCGACGGTCATCTGGTAGTTGAAGTTCTTCTTGACCTGGGGCACGATCGAGATGACCACGAGCGGGCGGACGGCGAACGTTGGCGGCACCTCGTCGATCGCCGCGTACTCCGGCGCCCAGTGGGCGGGCGGGTCGAGCTGCGTGCCGAACTGGTCGGTCTGCAGGACGTAGCGGGTCGCCTCGAACCCGTCCTGCGCGTAGGTGAACGTGTGGCCGTCGAGCTTGCTGATGGCAGGCGCGAACGTGGCCGGCCCGAAGCCCGACCAGACCGGGATGTCCGGCTTGATCGTGTGCGTCAGGTCGATGTACTTCGCTCCCCGCAGGGAGTTGTCGTAGACCTTCCACAGCGGTGGCTGCTTGGCGGAGGCGGTCGCGGCGCTCGCGAGGAGCAGGGCGAGCGCGAGAATGAGGGGTCTCATTCCCGCCATTTAACGAGTAAAGAGGGCCCGATGTCGGGCCCCCTTCGCTCGTTTCGTCGGCGTACCCCAGTCCGCCCCAGGAAAGTCTTTGTGGCGGCTATGAATGCCCCGCTCACGGGGCGCGAAAACCTTCTCTTAGGCGCGTGTCGGAACGCGGACCAGATTGCGCTCGTGGAGCACCTCGGCGATCTGGATCGCGTTGGTGGCGGCGCCCTTGAGCAGGTTGTCGGAGACAACCCACATGCACAGCCCGCGCTCGTGCGACGGGTCGCGGCGCAGGCGGCCGACGAACACGTCGTCGCGGCCCGCCGAGCTCAGTGCGGTCGGGTACGGGTCGACGTAGGTGAGGCCGGACATTGCTCCGAGCAGCTCGCGCGCGCGCTCGACGCTGAGCGGCTCGCGCGTCTGCACGGTCACCGACTCCGAGTGGCAGTTGATGACCGGCACGCGCGCGCAGGTGACGTTCACGGGGATCGACTCGTCGCCGAGGATCTTCCGCGTCTCGAACATCATCTTGCGCTCTTCGTCGGTGTGGTCGTCGCCCTCGGCGAAGTTGCCGGCGCCGCCGAGCACGTTGAACGCGATCGGCTGCGGGTAGATCGTGGGCGCGGGCGGCTCCTGGCCGTGCAGCACGGCGTGGGTCTGCGCCTCGAGCTCGTCGACGGCCTTGACGCCGGTGCCCGACACCGACTGATACGTCGAGACGATCAGCCGCTCGATCCCGGCCTCGTCGAAGATCGGCTTGAGCGCGACCATCAGCTGCATGGTGGAGCAGTTCGGGTTGGCGATCAGGCCGTGATGGCCCTCGAGCGCCTCCGGGTTGACCTCGGCGACGACCAGCGGGATCTCGGGGTCGCGGCGGAACTTGGACGAGTTGTCAACGACGACGGCGCCGGCGTCCACGAAGCGCGGCGCCCACTCGCCCGACGTCGATGCGCCGGCGGAGAAGATCGCCAGGTCGAAGCCCTGGATCGTCTCGTCGTTGAGCGGCTGGACGATCATGCCGTCGAGCTCGCGGCCGGCGGAGCGCTCCGACGCGAACGGCATGATCTCGGAGGCGGGGAAGTTGCGCTCGCGCAACTTGGCGAGCATCACGGTCCCGACGGCGCCGGTGGCGCCCACGACGGCCACGCGGTAGCTCATGCGCGCGCTCCGAACGGATGCTCGGCCTCGACCTGGTCGGCGCCGAGCTCGAAGGCGGTGTGCAGCGCGCGGACGGCGCGGTCGACGTGCTCGCCGGCCACGACGCACGAGATCTTGATCGGGGAGGTGGAGATCATCTCGATGTTGATCTGCTCGTCGCCGAGCGTGCTGAACACCCTGGCGGCAACGCCGGGGTGGGTCTTCATTCCGGCGCCGACGACTGAGACCTTCCCCATCTCGGGGTCCTCGGCTACAGCGCGGATCCCCTGCTCTCCGACGATCGCGTCGAGCGTGGCGCGCGCGGTGCGCAGATCGCTGCGCGGAACGGTGAACGACATGTCGGCGGACGCGCCCTCGGAGACGGGCTCGTTCTGGATGATCATGTCGACGTTCACGTTCGCGTCGGCAAGCGCCGTGAAAATGCGGCCGGCGACGCCCGGGTGGTCGGGGACGCCGAGCAGCGTGACCCGCGCTTCGTCGCGCGAGTGGGTGACGGCGGTGATCAGCGGGCGTTCCATCGTCTCCTCTTCTCCTACCACGAAGGTACCTGGCTCCTCCGTGAACGAGGAGCGGCAGTGGATGCGCACGTCGTGGTTACGCGCGTACTCCACCGAGCGAAGCTGCAGCACTCCGGCGCCGCTCGCCGACATCTCGAGCATCTCCTCGAAGGAGACGACTCCGAGCTTGCGGGCGTCGGGCACGATCCGCGGGTCGGCGGAGAACACGCCGGCGACGTCGGTGTAGATCTCGCACACCTCGGCCCCGACGGCGGCGGCGAGCGCGACGGCGGTGGTGTCCGATCCGCCGCGGCCGAGCGTGGTCACGTCCTTGGCCGTCGAGACGCCCTGGAAGCCCGCCACGAGCACGACGCGCTCTTCGTCGAGCGCGGCGCGGATGCGATCGGCGCGGACGTCGAGGATGCGCGCCTTGGTGTGGCTGGTGTCGGTGACGATCCCGGCCTGCGAGCCGGTGAGCGAGATCGCCTTGTGGCCGAGGTCGTTGATCGCCATTGCGCACAGCGCGCACGAGATGCGCTCGCCGGTCGAGAGGAGCATGTCCATCTCGCGCGGGTCGGGAGTCGGCGAGACCTCCTCGGCCATCGAGATCAGCTCGTCGGTGGTCTTGCCGCGGGCCGACAGGACGGCGACGACGCGGTGGCCCTGCTCACGGGCGGCGACGATCCTGCGGGCGGCGCGCTTGATGCGCTCGGCGTCGGCGACGGACGTCCCGCCGAACTTCATGACCACGGTGCCTGACACGGACGGGCAAGTCTAGTGTCGCGATTCGGAAGCTCGGTGGCAGGCCAGACGGATGCCGGGTCGTGCCATCGAGATTCTGAATCGGGACACTTGGCACTCGGCGTGCAGAGGTTCGAACCCCGTGCGATGATCCGCGCCGCGGTGGCCGTCGACCTCGTGATCGACATCGACAACACGCCTGGGGCGCTGGCAGCGGTCGCAGCGGCGATCAGCGATGCGGGCGTGAATATTGCCGCGGCCACGTGCATCGGCCCGGGCGACCGCGCCGAGCTGCACATCCTCGTCCCGCACGCCGAGGCGGCCCGCCACTCGCTGGCGATCTCGCACCTCGCCGTCTCGCGCGAGCGCGAGGTCGTGGTGGTCGATGTCGAGGACCGGCCCGGCGTCCTGGCCGACCTCACGCGCAAGATCGCCAAGGCCGGGATCGACCTCGACCTCGTCTACGTCGCCACGCGCAACCGCGTGGTGTTCGGCGCCTCCGACCTCGACGCGTTGAAGGCTGCGCTGGCCTAGTCGTAGTAGCGCCGGACGCTCGAGCCGACACGTGTCACGTCCGTGCCGTAGATGTGGATCGAGATCGCGGTGGCGTCGCCGGTGTTGTGGACGCGGTGGATGTCGCCGGGCGGCGCGAAGCCGCTGACGTCGCCGGCGCGGTTGTCGCTCTTGCCGATCAGGTTGAGGTCGGCGTCGAACAGATCCTCGTGCTCAACGCCCTGGATGACGCCGAACACGCACCACGTGAGGTGGTCGTGGATCCGCGTCAGCTGGCCGGGCCGCCAGACCAGGCCGATCATCGAGAAGGCTCCGTCGGGCTCGACATGGAGCGTGTGGCTGCGGTAGCCGTCCGGTGAGCCGAGGCGCTGCTCGCCCGTCAGCACCTCCGGCGTCGGGAGGTGCCGGCGCAGCTGCTCGGCAACGAGCGCGGCGGTCTCCGCCCAGCGGGCATCTGGGTCGACGACGCCACGGACAGCGGCGGCCAGCTCGGACAACTGGGGCTGAGTCTCGATCGCGGTCATGGCCGTGAGTCTGCGGCCGATCGACCCATACGTCCAATGTCAATTCTTGAGCTGACCCATAGATCGGGTTGATCAGACCGCGCGGCGGCCGGTGAACGCGCGGCCGAGCGTGACCTCGTCGGCGTACTCCAGGTCGCCGCCGACCGGGAGGCCGGACGCGAGTCGCGTGACCGCGACGTCGGGCGCGCGCTGATGCAGCGCGGCCGCCACATGCAGCGCCGTCGCCTCGCCGGTCGTCGTGGGGTTGGTGGCGAGGATCACCTCGCGGACCCCGTTGGTCACGCGGTCGTAGAGCTGGGAGAGCTTGAGGTCCTCCGGCTCGACGCCGTCGATCGGCGACAGCGCTCCGCCGAGCACGTGGTAGCGGCCGCGGTACTCGTGCGTGCGCTCGATCGGGATCACGTCACCGGGCTCCTCGACGACGCAGATCAGGTCGGCGTCGCGGCGCTCGTCCAGGCAGACGGTGCAGCGCGGGCCCTCCGCGAGGTTGAAGCAGACCTCGCACAGCGTGATCTTCTCCTTGACGTCGCGGATCGCCTCGGCGAGCGCCGCGGCATCCTCGGGGGAGGCGCGGAGGATGTGGAAAGCGAGCCGCTGCGCGGTCCGCTGCCCGACTCCGGGGAAGCTTGGCCAGCTCGGTGACGAGGCGCTGGAGGGGCGGGGCGAGCACTAGTGGTTCTGACCGCGGGCACGCGCGTCGACCAGGTGGCCGCCGGCGCCGCCTGGCGAGGACGCAGGGAGGGTGCAATGGCGGAGCCCTTGCCCCGACCGAGGACACGGCCAGGCGGTGATCGGCGGTCGCCTGGCGCCGTGGGTGCTCGCGGTCGGGACCACTTACCGCTTTTTCCGGCGCGCCGCGCGGTTCGGCTGGCCGCCCGGCAGCCCACCACCGCCGCCGCCACCGCCGAGGCCGCCCATGCCGAGCGCGTCAAGGGCGCTCATCGGGTCGAACCCCTCGGACAACCCGCCGAGCTTGGACTCCTGCAGCTCCTGCGCCGAGCGCACGGCCTCGTTGACGGCCGCGACGACCATGTCCTGCAGCATCTCGACGTCATCGGGATCGACGGCGTCGGGGTCGATGGCGATCGACTCCAGGTGCAGGTCGCCGGTCATCGTGACCTTGACCATCCCGCCGCCGGCGCTGGCTTCGATGCGCTCGGACTTGAGCGCCTCCTGCGCCTGCTGCTGTTGGGCCATCATCTCCTGCGCCTGGCGCAGCATGGCTTGAAGGTTGGGCGGTTGCGGCATCAGGACTCCTCCTGCGGCGTGGGCGGCGGGGGTTCCTCCTCGACCGCGCCGAACTCTTGCTTGAAGCGATCCACGAGCTCGTCCTCGCTCATCGTCTCGACCGGCTGCTGCTCGCCGCCGAGCTCGTAGGCAAGCCGCAGGCTGGCGCCGGTGACCGCGCGGATCGACTGGGCGATCATGTCGCGCTTCTCGGGGTCCTCCGCCTGGCGCTTGGAGAACGCGGCCGACTCGGGCCACGCGATCGTGAGGTCCTGATCGGCGAGCGAGGTCGGGCGCGCCTCCTGCAGGATCGCGGCGAGCCGCGGCGACTCGGTGCCGAGCGACTCGACGACGGCCGGCCACAGCTCGGCGAAGGACTCGAGCGAGAGCTCGCCGTCCGGCTCGACGACCGCGACGGCGGTGACCGTCGGCGGCGCTTCGGCCTCGGTCTCGACCTCGGGCTCGGGCGGCTGCGGGGCGGGCGTCGTGGTCGCGGCCACGGCGACACGCGTGCGGCCGGCGGCGGTGGCGGGCTCGGCCGGGTCACGCGGCGGGGGCGGCGCCGGCGTGCGACCTTCGAGCCGCTCGAGCCGCGCCAGCAGCGCCTTGGCCGACGGGTCGTGCGCGGGCTCGGCGGCCTTCACGAGCACGAGGTCGAGCTGGGTGCGCGCGTCGGCGCCGTCCTTCATCGCGCGCAGCGCGGCGGCGATCAGGTCGATCAGCCGGACGACGTCGACCGGCGAGACCGACCTGGCCTGGGCGACGAGCCGCTCGTCGAGCTCCGGCGTGAGGCGCAGCTCCGCAGGCAGGTCGCCGAGCGCCTGGGTGACCATCAGCGCGCGCGCGTGCGTCTCGAGGTCGCCGAAGAAGCGGCCGAGGTCGCGCCCGGAGTCGGAGAGCCTGGCGGCCGCCTCGAGCGCGGCCCGGACGTCACCGGCGGCGATCGCGTCGACCGCGCCGAACACGAGGTCGGCGTCGGCGGCGCCGAGGACGGCGAGCACGTCTTCGAGCTCGATCTTCCGGCCCGAGTAGGCGACGAGCTGCTCGAGCGTGCCGAGCGCGTCACGGAACGAGCCGGTGGCGGACCGGGCGACCAGCGCGCTCGCCTCGTCGCCGATCTCGATCTCCTCGGCCGTGGCGACCTTGCGCAGCACGCCGGCGATCTGCGGGACGCTCGGGCGCGCGAAGTCGAAGCGGTGACAGCGGTCCACAACGGTCGGCAGCACCTTCGCCGCCTCGGTCGTGGCGAGGACGAAGATCGTGTGCGGCGGCGGCTCCTCGAGCGTCTTCAGGAACGCGTTCCACGCCGCCGTCGAGAGCATGTGCGCCTCGTCGAGGATGTAGACCTTGTGGCGACCGGCCACCGGGGCGAAGTTCACGCGCTCCCGCAGGTCGCGGATGTCATCGACCGAGTTGTTGGACGCCGCGTCCATCTCGATCACGTCGAGCGACGACGCGTTGGCAATCGTGCGGCACGACTCGCACTCTCCGCAGGGAGTGACCGTCGGCCCGTTCACGCAGTTCAACGAGGCGGCGAGGATCTTCGCCATCGACGTCTTGCCGGTGCCGCGCGAGCCGACGAACAGGTACGCGTGATGGACCTTCCCCTGCTCGATCGCGTTGCGCAGCGTGCGGACCACATGGTCCTGCCCGACCACGTCGTCGAACGTGCGCGGGCGGTGTCGGCGGTAGAGCGAGGCGGGCGCTGAAGGCACGATCGCCGAGTCTAGTCACCGGCACGACGGTGTCCGCCCTTAGACTGATCTGCTGCGGAAGGACGGACGCCGGCGCGCCGAATTTGGCGAAAAAAGTGGACCGTGCACCCTCCTTCGAAGCCGTCCCTGAGGGCTGACCGCCGTCTGCTGACTCCGGTCGGGCGACCCCGCTGCGCCTACAGGAGACCGCTTAAGGCTGCTTCCTTCCGGACCTGACCTGGTTCGCGGGCCTGCATCGCGCGGGACCCGACCATCGACGCCTGCAGGCGGCGCGCTGGCCCAGGGGCCGCGCCCCTCGGGAGGGGATTCAGCCCCGCTAGAGCGGATTGCGGGTGCAGGGCACCGCTACCTCCCCGCCTAGCACGGTCCGACCTGGACGTTAGCGCAGAATTTCGTCCTAGCCATCGGCGTCGTATTCGTAGATGCTGCGCAGATCCGGCGGCAGTGGTCGGCGACCGGACGTTATGGAGTTGACAACTCGACACATCTCCGATGGCAGGACGTCTGCCCTAAAGGCGACAATGCCTCGGGCCGGATGCTGGAACAGCGCGAAACGACAGGGACGTCCGCGATGAGCAATCGCGCTGACGATCACGCCACGTTCATGACGGCGATGGCAGAGCCTGTCGGCTTGAGCGTCAACGACGCTCCGCTGCCACCCCTCGCGCCGCCGCTTCCACGCGCACGCTTCGATGCCGCCGCCAAGCGCGCGCTCGACATCGCCGCCAGCGCGCTGATGCTGCTGGCGTTGCTGCCGCTGATCCTGATCGTCGCGCTGCTCGTCCGGCTCGACTCGCCCGGCCCCGCGTTCTTCATGGTCGACCGGATCGGCCGCCGCGGCCGCCGGCTGCGGATGCTCAAGTTCCGCAAGATGCACGACGACGCTTCGGGCATCGCGCTCACGATGCACGAGGACGACCGGCTGACGCGGATCGGCGCCTTCCTCGCCAAGTCCAAGCTCGACGAGCTGCCCCAGCTCTGGCACGTGCTGCGCGGTGACATGAGCCTCGTCGGCCCGCGGCCCGAGACGTCTGACTTCGTCGCCCACCACCGCTTCGAATACGACGAGATCCTCAGCGTGCGGCCCGGCCTCGTCGGCTTCTCGCAGATCGCCTTCCTCAGCGAGGGCCGGATCCTCAACGAGGAAGACCCGCTGACCCACTACGTCAGCGCGATCCTCCCGCAGAAGGTCACGCTCGACCTCATGTACGCCCGCGAGCGCACGATCCTCATAGACGTGAAGATCCTCGTGTGGTCGACCGTCGCCGTGCTGGCTCGCCGCCAGGTCGCCGTCAACCGGCAGACCGGGCAGATGAACCTGCGCCGGCGCTGACCGCGGTGAACAGCTCGACGAGCCGGCGCGCGGACCGCTGCGTGCTGAACTGCTCCTCGACGACCGCGCGTGCGGCGTGAGCCCGCGCCGCCGGGTCGGCCTCGGTCAGCGCGCGGATGAGCGCGTCACGCAGCCCCTCGACGTCGCCCGGCTGTGCGAGGAAGCCCGTGCGGCCGTCCTCGATCAGCTCCGGCACGCCGGACTGGTAGGTCGAGATCGCCGGCAGCCCCGCCGCCATCGCCTCGATCAGCGCGTTCGGGATGCCCTCCATGTCGCCGTCGGGGGCGATGATGCTCGGGAGCGCGAAGACGTCGGCCTCGGCGAGCACCGCGGCCACCTCCGGCTCGGCCACGCTGCCGTGGAACCAGACACGGCCGCCGATTCCGAGCCGCACCGCCTCGCGCTCGAGCTCGTCGCGCAGCGGTCCGTCGCCGACCAGCTCCAGCCGCGCACCGGCGAGCGGCGGCTCGGCGCCGGCCAGGGCGCGCAGGAGCACCGAGTGCCCCTTGTATGGGAGCAGGCGCGCGACGCAAGCGACCGTCGGCGGCTCGCCGTCGTTCTCCGGCCGCACCCGGAACGCGAACCGCGACGGGTCGATGCCGTAGCGGACGATCGGCACGTCGAGCCCCGCAGCGACGTGCTCGTGCAGGAAGCGGCGGTTGAACTCGGAGATACCGACCACGAACGCGGCATCCGCGGCCTTGCGTGCGAGCATTGCCTGGTGGACGAACAGGTCGTGGGCGTGCGGCGTAAACGAATACGAGGTGCCCGCGAGGCGATGGGCGATCCACGCCGCCAGCGTCGGGTAGGTCGCGAAGTGGGCGTGGACATGCGCGACGCCGGTCCGCTGAAAGCGGCGCGCGTGAGCGGCCGCCAGCGGCACGGTGACAAGGGCCCGCACGAGCACCCGCGGGCGGCGCGCGTGGCCGGCGATGACCGTCCCGATCATGCCGAGCGTCCGCAGCGGCCGTCGCACGAGCCACGACCCCAGCGCGGCGAAGCTCTCCCCCACCCCGGGCCGCTGCACCCGCCCCACCCAGCGCTGCGCGTCCGGGTGCACGATGTCGTCCGCCGGCGGGGGAAACAGCGCGTGCAGCTCGACCTCGAGCTCGTCCGCCACGGCGTTGAACTCCCGGAGCACGAACGTCTCGGTCGTGGCCGGGAAGCGGGAGACGAGGTAGGCGACCTTCACGGCAGCCTCAACCGCAACCGCCGCCCGCGCCGCTGGCGTGGCGGCCGGGCGGGCAACGGCTGCCCGGCGACGATCGCCTGCGGCGCGGCCGCCACCATCCAGTCGAGCTCGGCCCGCGCGTGCGGGAAGGCGTCGGCGGCTTGACGCACGCTGGCGCCGAGATCCGGCGGCCGCCGGTCGAGCGCGTGCGCGTCGGAGGCGAGCACGTGCGCCCAGCCGCGCTCGAACAGCAGCTTGGCGGTCGCCGACGGGCGCGAGCCGAGGCTGCGCGCGGTGAGCTGCACGAGCACGCCGCGGTCGACGAGCACGCCGACGCGCTCGGGAGCGGCCTTGAGCTCGTCGCTGCGCTCGGGATGCGCGAGCGTCACCCGGAACCCGCGGGCGACCACGGCGAGCACGCGCTCCTCGAAGTCCCCGGGCAGGTCGCCGTACGGCGTCTCGAGCAGCAGGTCGGACCCGTTGCCGCCGAGCGTCGCAAGCCTGAGCTCGGCGTCGGGCAGGGCGGCGGCGGCGGCGAGGTCGACCTCGGCACCCGGGAGCACCTCCACCGGCAGCCGCCGTTCGCGCAGGTGGGCGGTCAGGTCGCGCGCCCGCTCGGCCAGCTCGCCCGGCCGCACACCGGGGTGGTCGGCGCGCAGATGCGGGGTCGCGACGAGCGTGCGCACGCCGCCGTGCGCCGCGATCTCGGCCACGGCGACGCTCCCCGCGAGGTCGTCGGGCCCGTCGTCGATGCCGGGGAGCACGTGCGTGTGCAGGTCGATCACGGCGCTGATATTGGCGAAGTGAGCCCGTGACGCGCGCCCGCCTCACCGCGGCGCTCCCGTTCGTGCCGGCGTACATCGTCGTCGCGACCTGGGTCGCATGGGCCACGCACGACGGCGGCTACTTCGCCGTCCAGCGCTACCCCGGCGCCCTGCTCGCGGCCGCGCTGCTGCTCGTCCTGGCGATCGCGCGGCCGCCCGGGACGCTCCGCCGCTCTCCAGCACTGCTGCCGCTCGGGCTGTTGGCCGCCTGGACCGCGTGGAACGGCCTGTCGCTGGCCTGGTCGAGCGCGCCCGACCATGGCTGGGAGAGCACGAACGCGCTGCTCACGGTCGTCGTGATGGGCTTCGTGCTGGCGCTGACGCCGTGGCGGTCGAACTCGATCATGGTCCTGCTCGGGCTGTGGGCGAGCGCGATCGCCGTGATCGCGGCCGTCGACCTGATCACGTTCGGGACGGCCAGCGACCCGGGCGCACGCCTGTACGAGTTCCGCTACCTCGGCCCGATCGGCTACGCGAACGGCACCGCCGCGCTCGGCGCGATGGCGTTCTGGCCCCTGCTGGCCATCGCCGCCGGCCCGCGATCGAAGGCGTGGATACGCGTGCTCGCGCTCCCGGCCGGGGTGCTCTTGCTCGCGTGGGCGCTGCTCCCGCAGAGCCGCGGCACGATGGTCGCCGGCCTCGTCGTCGCGCCGCTGTTCCTCGCGATGTCGGCGCACCGCGTGCGCGTGCTCACGCGCATGCTCGTCACCGCCGTCGCGCTGGTGATCTGCGTGACCCCGCTGTTCGACGTCTACAGCGCGGCGGTCGAGAAGCGCCCGCTCGACGCCGTCGTGGAGACCGCCGTCACGCGCGCGGGGATCGCGGTCGCCGTCGCGCTCGTCGGCTCGCTCGTGCTGGTCATCGTCGAACGCGGCGTGCGGCCGAGCGAGCGCACGCTCACGTGGACCCGCCGCGTCGGCATCGCCGCCGCGATCGCGATCGTGCTCGGTGCCGCCGGGGTGGCCGCGGCGCGCCAGCAGCACATCCGCTCCGGCCTGTCGGACCGCTGGCACACGTTCTCGTCGTTCGCTGACGTCGTGAACACCAACACCGGCGCCCGGATCGGGCAGGTGATCCCGGACAAGCGCTACGACTACTGGAAGGTCGCGGTCAAGGAGTTCCGCAACGCGCCGGTCGTCGGCAGCGGGGTCGGGAGCTTCCAGGTCAACTACGCAGCCAACAAGCGCTACCCGAAGGACACGCGCTACGTGCACAGCATCTGGCTACGAGCGCTGTCCGACACCGGCGTCATCGGCACGCTGCTGCTGCTCGGCGCGCTCCTGACTGCGCTCGCGACGCTGATCCGCGGGCGGATCAAGGGCGAGCCCGCCGCCTTCCCGGCGATCGCCGCCACCGCCACGCTGGCGACGGCGTTCTTCATGCAGTGCACGCTCGACTGGCTCGAGGAGGTGCCGGCGCTGCTGGCGCCGGCGGTTGGCCTCCCGCTCGCGGCGATGCGGGCCGCCGCCCCCGCGAAGAAGCCGCGGCTCCCATGGCCGATCCCCGCCGCCGTCGCGGTCGTCGCGCTGGTGGTGATGACGCCGCCATACCTGGCCCAACGCAACCTCGACCGCGGCAACGACCTGCGGGTCAGCGACCCGCAGGAGGCGCTCAAGGCCTACGACCGCGCCGCGGGACTGAACCCGCTGGCGGTCGAGCCGCTGCTCAACAGCGGTTTCGTCGGCCTCCAGCTGCACGATGCGGCGCTCGCCCGCGGCGAGTTCGAGCGCGCGCTCGACCGGCGCGAGGACTGGGTGGCTCACTTCGAGCTCGGCCTGCTCAACTCACAGGCCCGTAAGCGCCGGGCCGCGCGCGCGGAGATCGAGCGCGCGAATCAGCTCAACCGCAACGACCCGGTCGTCCTCGGCGCGCTGAAGGACGTCCAGGACGGCAAGCGCCTCGACCCGCTCGAGGTCAACCAGCGGGCGCTGACGACCGTCGTGGCCGGCGCCCCGCCGCCGTGATCGTCTCCTCGTAGAGCGCCACGAACGCGTCGACCTGGCGGGCCGGGTCGAAATGCTCGCTGACGCGCACGCGGCCGGCCTCGCCCATCCGGCGGCGCAGGTCGCGGTCCTTCGCCAGCCGCGCGAGCGCGGCCGCCAGCGCGCTCGGGTCGCGCCGCGCGACCGCAAAGCCGGTCTCGCCGTCGGCGATGTTCTCGCGCAGCCCGTCGGCATCGGTGCAGACGACCGGCAGCGCGGCGGCCTGCGCCTCCATCACCGCGTTCCCGAAGCCCTCCGACACCGCCGGGTGCAGGAACATGTCCGCTGCGCGCATCTCCTCGCGCACGGCAGCGGGCGCGACCGCGCCGAGCATCCGCACGTGCCGCCCCAGGTTGAGGTCCTCGACGCACGCCTGCACGGCGTCGGCGTGCGGGCCGGCCCCGACCACGCGGTACTCGACCGCCACCCCGGCGTCGATCAGCTCGCGAATCGCCAGCAGCCCGTACTCGTGGCCCTTCTTCCAGTGCAGCCGTGCGACGGTGAGCACGACCAGCGGGCCGTTGCGCTCCGCCTGGTCGGCGGGGCTGAAGCGCGAGACGTCGACGGCGGGTGGGATCAGCCGGTGCAGCATGTCCGGCGGGCAGCCGCGGCGCAGCGACCGCTGCCACATGTCCTCGCCGAGGCAGTGCAGCGCGTCGACGCGGTCCCAGACCTCGTCGAAGTAGCCCGGCTGGTCGAGGCCCGCGTAGTTGACGTCGTAGCCGCGCATCGAGACGACCAGCGGGCACTCGGCGACGTCGCCCATCCAGGTCGTGCCGAGCGCGCCGAGCCCGAACTCGAAGTGGATGAGGTCCGGCTCGAGGCCGGCCACCTTCGCGCCGGCCAGCAGCCGCCGCGCCGCGACGCCGGGCGCCTGGCCGCGAGCGGCGTCGAGCACGCGGCGGTTGAAGCCGCCCATGAGTGCCTCGCGCGCCGTCCGTAGCGGGCGCGCGCTCGGCGCGTGCACGTGGAGGCGGCCGCGGACCTTCTCGGCGAGCCCCGGGTACGCCGCCCACGCTGCCGCGGTGCCCGACGAGCCCCAGTAGTGCGCGTCCACTCCACGCTCGAGCAGGCCCGTGAGGTGGGCGGCGATGAACGTCTCCGACAGCGCCGGGAACGGGCCGCCGACGAGCAGCACCCTCATCCCAGCAGCGCCCGCCCGCACGCTTCGAGGTCGGTGGCGGAGGGAGGGCCGGGCTCGCGCCGGAGGATCGCGCCGGCCAGCGCGGCCGGGTCACGCGGCGGTACGAGCGCCGGGACGCCGAGCTCGCGCGTCGTCGGCAGGTCGCTCGCCGCCACCGGCACGCCGCCGGCGAGCGCGTGCAGCAACCCGGGCCAGGCGCGGTCCTCGACCGCGCCGACGACCACGACGTCCGCGCGCAGCGCCTCGGTGCGCCCGTCGCCGTCGATCAGCGTGACGGCGCGCTCGATCCCGAGGTCGAACGCGGTGAACAGGATGGCGTCGCGCGCCGGGCCGCCGGCCCCCACCACGCGCAGCTCGACCGCGGTGCCGCCGGCGAGCAGCTGCGCCGTGGCCGCGACCGCGTGCTCGTGGCCCGCGCTCCAGTGCAGCGGGCCGACGCTGGCGAGTCGCAGCGTCGCCCCTTCGTGCGCCACGACCTCCCCGGCGGGCACCGCCGGGCGCACGACCCGTGCGCCCTCCCACGCCGCCGCCAGCGCGTCGGACACGGCAACGATCTCGGCGCCTGCCAGCCGGACCTCGCCGGCGCGGAACGGCTTGTCGACGAGGCCGATCACCCGACCTGCGCGCGTGCGCGGCGGGCGGCTCGCGGCGGCCGGGAGCAGCGCCACGTCGCCGCGATCGCCGTCCTCGCTCACCTCCGCGCCCGCCGCCCGCAGCGCCGCGACGGCCCAGTGCGGGTACCGATCGTCAGGCCATGCCCGGCGTGGAACCAGCGCGTGCGGCACGCGCCGGATTCTGTCAGCCGAGCTCGAAGGCGCCCTTGTCGGGCGCGCTGCCGCGAGCGTGACGGTCGGCGTCGAGCAGCAGGCCGAAGCGCTCGGCCGTGTTGACGGCGGCGCTGCCGGAGCGCAGGTGCAGATCGCGGCGGCCGGCGTCCGCGAACCGCGGGTCGGCGGTCTTGTTGTCCGACGGTCCGGAGAGCGCGAGGTAGAACGCGGTGCTGCGGGCGTTCGCCCAGCCGAGGTTGTGGCGGGTCGAGTTGCCGCTGCCCGGCTGGTACTCCCGCGCGGCGTAGCCCTGCTGGCTGTCGGACGTCCCGCTCTGGCCCGCGAAGATGTTGTTGGCCGTCACCGTGCGGTCGGGGCGCCCGCGGTCGTTGTTGCCGCCGACGATGAAGCCGGAGGCGGCGGCGCCGTAGACCGTGTTATTGATCACCCACGAGTCGTCGAAGTCGCCCCAGATCTGCACGCCGTAGCCGCCGGTGATGTCGGAGATCACGTTGTTGGCGACGACGACGCGGCGACCCGCCTTCAGGTAGATCCCGTGGTCGAAGAAGCGCTGGCGGCCGATGTGGTGGATCCGATTGCCGATCAGGGCGTCGTCGGTGCCGGAGTAGTGCAGGATGCCCTGGGAGTAGTGGTTGCCGCCGCGGCCGAAGTTGCGGATCTCGTTGTAGGAGATCTCGACGTGGCTGGGCGCCGCCCCGGACGTGTTGCCGAGCGAGACGCCCTCGGCGCCCTCGGGCGCCTGCGCGCCGTCGACGATGAAGCCGCTGAAGCGGAACCACTGGGCGGACGGGAGACTGACCATCGCCGCGATCACGGGCCGCTCTCCCGGATACGCCTCGACCGTGATCGGCGCCGCCGCCGTGCCCCGCGGCGACCCGTAGACGCACGCGCCGACGCTGCCGCCGCAGTCGGCTCCCGCGCCGGCGATGCCGGAATAGGTGCCCGCGCGCACGAGGACGCGATCGCCGGGAAGCGCTGACTTCAGCGCCTTGGAGATCGACCGCCACGGCTGCGCCGCGGTGCCCGGGTTGGCGTCGGAGCCCGACGGCGCCACGAAGCGCTGCGCGCCGCGCGACGGCCCGAGCGGAGCGGGCAGGACGCCGGCGCGCCACGGCGCCGACCAGCCGGACGGATCGGCTGCCGGCGCCGTGGCTGCCGCCCGGACGATCACGTGCCTGGGCCGGCGTCCGTGACCGACGAGCCTGACGTACCGCGCGCGGCGGCCGCGCAGCGCCACGTGCTTGCGGCCTGTGTGCACCCGCGCTGCAGTCTTGAAGCGCCGCCCGGTGACCGAGGTCTGCACGCGGTAGCGGCCAGGGCCCCCGTGCCGCCAACGCACCTTGACGCTCTTGACGACGCGCGGCTTGCCGAGATCGACCTCCACCTTCCGCGTGCGCGCCGACGCGTCGCGCGGCAAGAGCGCGAGCATCAGTAAGCCCGTGAGAACGAGCAGCAGCGTGCGGTTGGCGATCGACATTCATCGCTGAATCGACTCCTTCGCGCGGGCGCTCGCGCGGAATCCCGCAGGCGTGGACAGCTGTTCGAGAAATACAGTCCGTGCGATGGTCGGCGACGACGAGCTGCGCTGTCCTGCGACCGGCGCGCCGCTGATCCGCGACGGCGCCGAGCTGCGGACCGCCGACGGCGTGCACCGCTACCCGATCGCGGACGGCGTGCCGATCCTGGTCGTGGCCGGCCAGAGCGTGTTCACGCCGTCCGGCCCGCCGCCGAAGCCGACCGGGCTGCGCCGCCTCGCGGCCCGCTGGCCGCGCGACTCCGCCAACGTCGGCACCGCGCCGTTGGTCGCTCGGTTGCGCTCGTTGCTCCCGGCACGGCCGCGCGTGCTGGTGGTCGGCGGCGGCACGCTCGGCGCGGCCATGGCGCCGCTGCTCGACGATCCCGCCGTCGACACGACCGAGACCGACGTCTGGCTCGGCCCGCGCACTCGGCTCGTCTGCGACGGTCACGACCTCCCGTTCGCGGACGCGACGTTCGACGCGGTCGTCTGCCAGGCCGTGCTCGAGCACGTCGTCGACCCGGCGCGCGTGGTCGCCGAGATGCACCGCGTGCTCCGCCCCGGCGGCCTGCTGTACGCCGAGATCCCGTTCATGCAGCAGGTCCACGAGGGCGCCAACGACCTCACCCGATACACCTACGTCGGCCAGCGGCGGCTGTTCCGGTGCTTCGACGAGCTGGCGAGCGGCGCGGTGTGCGGGCCGGCGATGGCGCTCGCCTGGTCGCTGCGCTACCTCGCGGTCACGATCTTCGGCCGCCGCGCCGCGCAGGTCGTGCAGCTGTTCACCTTCTGGCTGCCGCGGCTCGATCGATGGCTGATCGACCGCCCGGGCGCGCTCGACGCCGCATCCTCGATCGGCTTCCTCGGCCGCCGCCGCGACGACGCGCTCGGCGACGCCGAGATCCTCGCCGCCTATCGCGGCCTCAACGCGACGCCGCGCCGGTAACCCTTCCCGGGCTCGAACTGCTGGGGGTTGCCGGGAGGTGGACGACGTTTGTCACCCAGGAGGTGACATTCGTTAGCCACCCCCGCTCGCGCCGCCCTCAATGCCGCCGTTCGGCGCGCCGCTGAGCGCGCGCCATGGAACCCCGAGCACGGCACAGCCGCGCAGGAAGCCGACGCCCCAGGCGAAGTGCATGGTCGCGAACACGGCCGGCAGGGACACGGCGTCGAGGAGCGGCTCGCTGCGCGCGGCGCGGACGGTCTCGAACGCGACCGCCGCCCCGTACGCGGCAAGCCCGGCTCGCGCCGGCGCGCGCAGCGGCCGCGGCGCCACCAGCGCGGCGGCCGCGGTCAGCACCAGCCCCGGCGCCAGCACGTGCGACCGGCGCAGGCTCTCCGGATGCCGCAGGCTCGTCTTGACGCGGTAGAAGCCGTAGCGGTGGTACTGGCGGGCGAGCGCGGGCAGGCTGTCGCGCGGCAGGTAAGCGGCGGCCATCGCCGGCACGCAGACGATCGTCCCGCCCGCCCTGCGGATCCGCGCGGCGAGCTCGGAGTCCTGGTCGTTGAGCCACTCCTCGTCCCAGCCGCCGTGGCGCTCGAGGGTCGAGCGCAGCCACAGCCCGGCAAACCCGGAATCGACCTCGAACTCGGCGCCGGCGCGGCGTCGCCAGTCGGCGCCGCCGGTGCCGAGGCGGGTCGACAGCGCGAGCGCCACGCGCCGTGACCAGCGGCCGCCGCCCTCGGCGATCGCAGGCCCGCTGACGCTGTCCACACCGCCCGCTCGTAGCCGCTCGACCCCGCGCGCGATGTAGTCGGGCCGGTAGTTCGTGTGGGCGTCCATGCGCGCGATCACACCGCCGCGTGCGTGGCGGAGTGCCAGGTTGAGCGCCTGCGGTGTTCGCCTGGCCGGGTTGTCGAGCACCCGCACGCGCGGGTCCGTCGCCTCCAGCTCGCGCAGGATCGCGAGCGTGCCGTCCTGCGACCGGCCGTCGACGAACAGGAACTCGATCGTGCCGTCGAACTGCTGGGCGAGCATGTCGCGGGCCACCACGCGGAGTACCGTCGCCTCGTCGCGGACCGGGATCAGGACACTCACATCGACCGCGTCGGGTGGCACTGCGGCTACGCTACCGAGCGGCCGATGCCGCCCGCCGAGCCACCCACTGACCGCAGCGCCGACTGGCTGCATCCGAGCTCGGAGCCGATTCCGCTCGAGCGGTACGTGCGCGTGCTGCGCGAGCGCGTGTGGGTGATCGTTGCGTGCGTGATCGTCTGTGTCGGCGCCGCGGTCATCTACGTGAGCACCGCGGATCAGGTGTACGAAGCCGAGGCGGACATCCTCGTGACCCCGGTGACGACCGACACCGAGGCGCTCGTCGGCCTGCCTCTCGTGCGCGAGTCGAACGACCCGACGCGCGACGTCGAGACGGTGTCACGGCTCGTCACGTCCGGCGCGGTGGCCGACCGCGTGAAGAGCGACCTCAACAGCCCACGCACGCCGCGCGGTCTGCTCAACCACATCTCCGCCGCACCGGTCGCGCAGAGCAACATCGTCGCCATCACGGCGACCGCGGACACCGCGAAGGGTGCGCAGGCGCTCGCCAACGGCTTCGCGAACGGCATCGTCGAGACGCGCACCGACGAGTTGCACAAGCAGCTCGACGAGGTGATCCCGCGCCTGCGCGGCCGCCGCCGCGCCGCCGGCGCCCCCGACAGCCCCGCGCGCCAGACGCTCGAGCTGCAGATCAACGAGCTGCAGACGCTGCGCGGAGGCCCGGACCCGACGCTGAGCGTGCAGAACCCCGCCGACCTGCCGGCCTCGCCGGTCGCCCCGCGGCCGGTGCTGAGCATCATCGCCAGCCTGATCGTCGGCGTGCTGCTCGGCGTCGTCGGTGCGTTCGCGCTCGAGCTGCTCGACCCGCGGCTGCGCCGCGAGGAGCAGGTGCGAAGGCTGCTGCGTCTGCCCGTGCTCGCGCGCGTGCCGCGCGAGTCATCGCGCGACAAGTCGCCGCTGCGCCCGAACAAGCTGTCGCCGGGCACGATCGAGGCCTACCGCACGCTCCGCGCGACGCTGTCGGTGTCGCGCGGCGGGGTGTCCGGCCCGCGCTCCCTGCTCATCACCGGCGCGTCAGCCTCGGAGGGCAAGACAACGACCGCGATCAACCTCGCCGCGTCACTCGCGCTCGCCGGCCACAAGGTGATCCTGATCGAGGCCGACCTGCGCCGCCCGTCGATCGGCCGCGCCCTCGGCATGGAGCCCAAGCACGACCTGATGGACGTGATCCTCGATCAGGCGCCGCTCGGGGACGCGCTGGAACCGGTCGAGGGGTACGAGAACTTCTCGGTGCTGCTCGCGCGCGACCCCGGCGAGGGTGGCGCGCCGTTCGCGGACGGGCTCTTCCTGCCGACCGCGCGGACGCTGCTCGAGCGGGCGAAGGAGCAGGCCGACTTCGTGCTGATCGACTCGCCGCCGCTGACCGAGGTGATCGACGGCCTCGCGCTCGCCGAGCACGCCGACGAGCTCCTGCTCGTCATCCGCCTCGGCCGCAGCCTGCAGTCGCGCGTGATCCAGCTCGCAGAGCTGCTCGCCCAGCACGGGATCGAGCCCGTGGGCATCGCGGTGGTCGGCGTGCCGCCGTCGGAGTCGGCGAGCGATTACTACGTCACCGCGCCGCGACCGGCCCGCCGCCGCGCGCTCGCCCGCGGCTGAGGCGCGCGCATGACCGCGCGCGCACAGTGGCCGCTGAGCGCCGCACTGCTGCTGCTCTGCGCGGCGATCGGGATGCTCGCGGGGAGCGCGCCCGGCCTGGCGATCTTCGCGGCGATCGCGGCCGGCTTCGCCTGGCTCGTCATCACCGACCTGACCGTCGGCCTGTGCGTCTTCATCCTCGTGGCGTTCGCCGAGCGGCTCCCCGCCGCCGAGGGCTCCGACCTCACGCTCGTCAAGGCCGTCGGCGCGCTGCTCGCGGTGTCGTGGCTGGCGACCGTCGCCACCCGCCGCGCCGGCGAGGGCCAGATCTTCGCCGCCCACCCGCTGATGATGGTCGCGGCGGCGCTGCTGCTCGGCTGGATGGTCCTCAGCATCGGCTGGGCCGAGGACGCATCGGTCGCCCGCACCTACGTGACGCGGTACGGGCTCAACTTCCTACTGTTGCCGATCGTCTACAGCGCCGTGCGCAAGCGCGAGCACGTGGTGGCGGTGATGGGCACCTATGTCGGCGGGGCGGTGGTCGCGACGCTCTACGCGATCGCCGTCGTCGGCAACGATCCGCACGCGCACGGGCGGATCAGCGGCGTCACCGGCACCGCCAACGAGCTGGCGAGCGTGCTCGTCACCGCCCTGTTCCTGGCCGGTGGGCTGCTGCTGGTCACCAAGGGCGCGCCAATGATCCGCGCGCTGCTGCTGATCGCGATCTTCGTCTGCCTGCTCGGGCTGTTCCTCACGCTCTCGCGCGCCGGGCTCGTGGCGCTTGCCGCCGCGCTCGGCGCCGCCGTGTTCGTCGGCGGCCGCCGGCGGTTCCTCGTCGGCGTCCTCGTGCTGATCGTGAGCGTCACGACGATCGGCTACTTCTCGTTCGCGGCGTCGCAGGAATCGCGCGAGCGGGTGACGACGTTCGGGAACGGCACCGGGCGGACCGACATCTGGACCGTGGCGTGGCGGATGGTCGAGGACCACCCCGTCAACGGCGTCGGCGTCGGCAACTTCCAGACGTCGTCGATCCACTACCTGCTGCGCCCGGGAGCGATCCAGCGCGACGAGTTCATCGTCGATCGTCCGCAGATCACCCACAACTCGTACCTGAACGTGCTGGCGGAGCTCGGGATCGTCGGCGCCGTGCTGTTCGGCGGGATCCTGACCGCCGGCTTCCTCGCCGCGCTGCGGGCCGCGAACGAGTTCCGCAAGCGCGGCAACAGCGACATGGAGACGCTGGCGCGGGCGCTCGTGCTCGCGCTCGTCGCGCTGTTCGTGGCCGACTTCTTCGCCTCCGACCAGCTCAACAAGGAGCTGTGGCTGCTGCTCGGGCTCGGACCCGCGATGCTCGGCATCGCCCGCCGGGAGCCCGCGTGACGCGCCCGCGGGTGCTGATGCTGGTCGACCTGCTCGAGCCGCGCTCCGGCGGCGGCGAGCGGTTCGCGGTCGGCCTCGCCGGGCACCTCCCCGCGCACGGGTTCGACGTCGCGCTGTGCGCGACGCGCGCCGTCCAGGAGCCGTGGGACCGCACCCTGCGCGAGCTCGGCGTGCCGTGGTTCGCGCTCGGCCGCCGCGCGACCGGTGACGTCCTCCCCTTCGCCAAGCTCGCCCGGCACCTGCGGCGCCGGCAGGTCGACATCCTGCACTCGCACATGTTCGGCTCCAACGTCTGGGGCACGCTGGTGGGCCGCGCGGCGCGGGTGCCGGTCGTGGTCGCGCACGAGCAGAGCTGGGACTACGAGGGCCAGCCGGTGCGCAAGTTCCTCGACGGCCGGCTGATCGGCCGGTTCGCCGACGCGTTCGTGGCCGTCTCGACGGCGGACCGCGACCGCATGGAGGCGCTCGAAGGCGTGCCGGCGCGCAAGCTCAGGGTCGAGCTCAACGCGTACGTCCCCCGCACCGGACCACGCCCTCCGGCGCGCCTGCGCGACGAGCTCGGGCTGCCCGCCGACGTGCCGCTCGTCGGGACCGCCGCCATCCATCGCCCGCAGAAGGCGCTGCACGTGCTGCTGGAGGCGTTCGCCCACGTGCACGACCGCGGCGCCCACCTGGTCGTCGCCGGCGACGGCGTCTGCCGGCCCGACCTCGAGCGCCGCGCCGCCGAGCTCGGCATCGAGTCGCGCACGCACTTCCTCGGCATGCGCGACGACGTCGACGGGATCCTCGCGACTGTCGACGTCGCCGCCATGAGCTCCGACTACGAGGGCACGCCGCTGTTCGGGTTCGAGTGCATGGCCGCCCGGACGCCGCTGGTGGCGACCGCGGTCGGCGGCCTGCCCGACATGCTCGACGATGGCCGCAGCGCGCTGCTCGTCCCGCGCCGCGATGCCGTCGCGCTGGCCGCGGCCATCGACCGCCTGCTGGCCGCGCCGGAGGAGCGCCGCGCGCTGGCGGACGCCGCGGCCACGGCGCTCGATCGCTACGAGATCGACTCGGTGGCCGCGCGCTTCGCCGCGATGTACCACGAGCTCCTGGGCCGGTGACCGCCTTCACGGTCGTCATGGCCGCTCACGACACGGCGGACACCGTCGCGTCCGCGGTGCGGTCGGTGCTCGCGCAGACGCGAACCGACTTCGAGCTGTTCGTGATCGACGACGGGTCGCGTGACCGCACCGCCGAGCACGTGCAGCCGTTCCTCGCCGACGAGCGCGTCCGGCTGCTCGAGACGGCCCACGCCGGCGCGGCGGCCGCCCGCGGCGCCGGGATCGCGGCCGGGAGCGCGCCGCTGATCAGCATGGTCGACTCCGACGACCTGTGGATGCCCGACTATCTCGAGCGCATGGGCGCGGCGCTGGACGCCGACCCCGGCGCGTCGTTCGCCTACACCGACGCCTGGTACCTCGACGACGCCTCGCGGCAGGTGCGGCGGCGGTCGGCGATGGGATATCAGCGCCCGCCCGAGCCGCCGCCGGCGACCGCCGCGGACCTATTCGCCGTGCTGTGCGAGCGCAACTTCATCTACAACGCGGTGACCGTCCGGCGCGCGGCGGTTGACGACGTCGGGCCGCCGGATCCCCGCCTGCGCTCGATGATCGACTGGGAGTGGTGGCTGCGGCTCACCGCCGCCGGCCACCGGGCGGTACGCGTACCCGGCCGCCTGGCGGTCTATCGGCTGCGACCGGGCTCGATGAGCCGCGACCGCGAGCGCGTGGTCGCCGGGCAGCGCGACCTGTGGCGCCTGGTCGCCGCCGAGTACGGCCTCGATCCGCAGCTGCGCGCCCGCCTCACCGCCAAGGCGGACGGCTTCGACGCCGAACTGGCGAGGGTCAACGGCCGACGCGCCCGGCTCGTCCGCGCGGCCGTTGCGGCGCGGAAGTCGCTCACACGCCGGCGCGACTACTTCAGCGAGCCGCCCGCCGAGGTCGCCGATGCTTTCGGTGACCTGCGTGCCGTCTAGCGACGACAGCCCGCGCCGGGCTGCCCTTCGCCAGCGAGTAGTCGCCGTGCGGCGGGTCCACGAACTGCGGGTTGCGGACGGTGTTGTCGTGGACCGCGCAGACGTCGCAGTCGACGTTCTTGCGTGCCTTGTTGTGCCAGAAGACGTTGTTGCGCACGACGTTGCCGCGTCCCGCCTTGTACTGCGTGACCGCGAAGCCGTACTCGCTCCAGGCGGCGGTGAGGTGGTTGGCGATGATGTTGCGCGCGATCAGCGTGCCGTCGGCGGTCCCGCGATCGTCGTTGCCGCCGACGGTGATGCCGCTCATGGCGTTGCCGGCGATCGTGTTGCCGACGATGCGCGTGTTGTCGCAGTCGCCGAAGACCTGGATGCCGTAGCCGTCCGGTATGTCGTTGATCGTGTTGCGCTCGATCACCGTGCCGGTCGCCGACTCGCAGTAGATGCCGTGGTCGAAGCGATCGCGGGCGCCCATGTCGTGGATGTGGTTGCCGACGATGCGGACGCCCGTCGAATGCTCCTTCACGAGCACGCCCTGAGCCCAGGCGCCGTAGCCGGTGATCTCGTTGCGGGCGTACATGATGTCCTGCCCGTCCCAGATGCTGGTGCCGAACCCGGCCGGGTTGCCGGTGCCGTCGAACGTCATGTCGGCGACGCGAACGTGGCGCGCGTGGATCAGCTTGAATCCGGCCGAGACGACCGGGTGGGCGCCGGGCGCCGGCTTCAGCGTGATCGGCGCGTTAGCTGTGCCGCGCGGGCTCGCCTCGACGAGATCGGCGTAGGTCCCGGTCTCGACGAGGATGGTGTCGCCGGGCCGGGCGTGCTCGAGGGCGGCGTCGATCGTGCCGGAGGGATCGACCGTGATGGTCGCTGCTCCCGCTGATTGCGCGCAGACGAGCGCGCAGGCGCTCGCGACCAGCGCGAGGCCGAAGTGACGCACAGATGGCCGATACATGAGGTGAGCACCGCGCCTGCCGCACGGGGAGAACGCTCACCTTTGTTGATCACCGCAACAGACCGAAATGCGACTATCGACCGTAAGGAAAATGACGCGTAGGCATACCAAAGGGCGCCACAGGTGGCGCCCTTCGCGTCAAACGGTCGACTTCGTTGCTCAGGCGTCGTCGCGACGCGTGCTGCGCCGCATCGCGAAACCGAGACCGACGAGCCCGATGCCCGCGAGCACGACGAGGCCGACTTCGAAGCCCGTGAACGGCAGCGAGCCGGTGGTGGATCCGACCTCCACCTGCTCCTCCTGGGGCTTCTGCGATGTCGAATCGCCGTGATCTTCGATCTCGTTGCCGAGGACGTGTACCGGATAGGCGTCGTCCGTCGGCGTGTTCTGGGCCAGCGCGACCCCGCCGAACGCCATCACAAAAGCGACGGCCAGGACCGCCAGGAGACTCGTCCTCATCTTCCTGCCTTTCTCATGGTGGCGGCAGTGTACGGGGAGGCGCCGACGAATGGCAAGGCTCGCCGGCAAGACATCTGTCCGTATTGCGCGGCATCGGTTCAGTTCGCGGTGGTGCGCGGCGACGCCGCGCGCTAGAACATTCGCCGTGGAACAGCCAAGGGTCACCGTCGTCGTCGCACAGCGCGAGCGCCTGAGTCCGGTCAAGAAGACGCTCGATCGCCTCCTCGAATCGCTGAACATCACGCATCGCCTGATCTACGTCGATGGCGGGTCGCCGCGCAAGCTCGCCCGCTGGCTGCGCGAGAAGGCCGACGAGCACGGCTTCGAGCTCGTGCGGGTCGATCGCAACCTCGCCCCGTCCGAGGCGCGCAACCTCGGCATCGGCATGGCGCAGACCGAGTACGTCGCGCTGATCGACAACGACGTGTGGGTCGAGGACGGCTGGCTCGAGCGCCTGATCGCCTGCCTCGACGAGACCGGCGGCGCTGCCGTCGGCCCGTTGACGTGCGAGGGCGAGCCGCTCGGTGACCGCGTCCACTTCGCGGGCGGCTCGGTCCGGATCGAGCAGGAGAACGGCACGCGCCACGTGCGCGACAAGATGTTCCACGCCCAGCGCAAGCTCGTGAACGTCAAGGACGAGCTCAAGCGCGAAGAGGTCACGCTGCTCGAGCTGCACACGATGCTCGTCCGGCGCGACGTGTTCGAGGAGGTCGGCGGCCTCGACGAGGAGCTCAGCACCCGCTACCACCTCGACTGGTGCCTGCGGGTGGCGGCGGCCGGCCACACGCTGTGGTTCGAGCCGTCGTCGGTCGTCCACTACCTCCCCGGCCCGCCGCGGGACTGGGGCGACGCCCACTTCTACATGCTGCGCTGGAGCGACGAGTGGGAGCGCCGCAGCCTCGAGCACTTCCGTGAGAAGTGGGACCTCGCCGACGACGAGTTCTTCCGTGCCCGGCTCGGCCGCCTCGGCTGGCGGCGGCAGATGACCGTGATCGACCCGATCTTCCGCAAGTACCTCCCCGGCAAGATCGGGGGCGCGGCGGTGAAGGCCGTCAAGCCGCCCGAACGGGTGTTGAACCGGATCATCACCAGCCGTCACGCTCGGGCGCGTGCCCGAACCCACGTCTGACCCGTCCGGTCCGGACGTCGTCGATCGCGAGGCGCTCGCCGGCGCCGCGTTCCACGCGGTCCGCTGGACGGCGGTCGCGCGGATGTCGGGCGAGGGCGTCGCGTTCTTCTCGACGATCGTGCTGGCGCGGCTGCTCACGCCCGCCCAGTTCGGCTACGCGGCGGTCGCGCTGGTCCTGGCGACGATCGCGACGGCGACCGGCCAGCACGGGCTGACGGCGCCGCTCGTGCAGCGGCGAGCGGTCGACGAGGCCCACCTGCGCGTGTCCGTGTTCCTCTCGCTGGCACTCGGGGTGCTGCTGACCGCCGTCGTGGCCCTGGCCGGGGAAGCCGTCACCGAGCCGATCTTCGGCTCCGGGATCGCCGAGCTCGTGCCGCTGACGGCGCCGTTCTTCCTCGTCGCGGGCGTGGCGGCGGTGCCGCAGGCGGTGCTCGAGCGGGCGCTGGCGTTCCGGCGGCTGAGCTTTGTGTACGCGACGCGGATGATCGTCACGGCGGCCGCGAGCGTGGCGATCGCCGCAGCCGGCGTCGGCTCGGAGTCGCTGATCCTCGGGCCGCTGGTCGGCGTGGTCGTGGCGGCGGTGCTGCTGCTCCGGGCGGCCGGGTTCACGCGCCCCGCCTGGCACCGCGCGGAGGCGCGCGACATCCTGCGCTTCGGGCTGCCGAGCCTCGGCTCGGAGATCACCAGCATCGGCTCGCAGCAGATCGACTACGCGGTGGTCGCCGCTCGGCTCCCCGCCGCCAGCGTCGGCCTGTACTGGCGCGCCTACACGCTCGGCGTCGACTACCAGGGGAAGCTCAGCGGCATCCTCGTCCAGATCGGGCTGCCGCTGTACTCGCGCGCGCCCGACCTCGAGACGCGGCGCGCGATGCGCGAGCGGATCGTGCGGCTGCAGACGCTGCTGCTGTTCCCGCTGCTCGGCGGCCTGATCCTGCTCGCGCCGGTGATGATCCCGCTGATCTTCGGCTCGCAATGGGACGACGCCGTCGAGCCGACCCAGATCCTCGCGATCGCGGGCATGATGGCGGCGATCCAGGCTGGCACCGGCCCGTTGCTGATGGCGGTCGGCAAGCCCGGCGTGCTGCTGCGCTGGAACCTCTCCAAGATCGTGATCCTCGGCGCACTCGTGTACGTCGTCGCCCCGCACGGGCTGGTGTCGCTGGCGGTCGCCGTGACCGCGTTCAACGTGGTGCGATCCCTGATCGGCCAGCAGATCCTCCTGCGCCGATACGCGGGGATCGACGTGCGCGCGCTGTGGATCGCCTGCGTGCCGGCGATCGCCGCGACCGCGCTGATGCTCGGCGTGGGGTGGCTCGTCCTGCAGGGCGGCGAGGCGCTCTCGCTGTCCGAGGGCGTGGCGTGCCTGGCCGCCGCGACCGTCGGCGCCGGGGTCTATCTGCTCGCGCTCGCGGTCGTGTTCCCGTCGGCGATGACCGAGCTCCGCGAGGTCGCCGACCGGCTCCTCCCGCGCGGCCGCCGCCTTGGCCGCCCCGGTTACACGGGCGCGTAGTTCGTCGTGTCGGTCCTGCGTTGGGGTGTATGGTCGGTTCGAGCCTTGCCTCCGAGAGACGGGCCGGGCGGTGTCTTGCGGCTCCCACGCCTGGTTGGCCTTCGGCACGTGAACCTCCGGAGCAGTGTGGTTCGTGCCATGAACGAGTACGCGCCTACCAGCGACCATACGCCGAGCGGACAGGATCTCGGCCCGCGGATGCGAGCGATCGTCCAGACCGAGTACGGCTCTGCCGAGGTGTGGTGCGTCACTGAGACCGACCGACCCGCCATCGCAGACAACGAGGTCCTCGTGCGCGTTCACGCCGCCGGCCTTGACCGCGGTACGTGGCACGTCATGGCGGGCCAGCCCTACCTGATGCGCCTCATGGGCTTCGGGGTGCGAGCACCCAAGAATCGCGTTCCCGGCCTTGACATCGCCGGAACCGTCGTCGCAACTGGAGCTGACGTCACCAGGCTCAAGGTCGGCGACGAGGTGTTCGGCGTGAGCCGCGGATCCTTCGCCGAGTACGCGTGCGCGCGGGAGGAGAAGCTCGCGCGCAAGCCGGCGAACCTCACGTTCGATCAGGCCGCGGTCGTCGCGATCTCCGGGCTCACCGCCCTCCAGAGCCTTTGCGACGTCGGCCGCTTGCGGGCGGGACAGCGCGTGCTGATCGTCGGCGCGTCAGGAGGGGTCGGCACGTTCGCGGTCCAGATCGCCAAGGCCTTTGGCGCACAGGTCACCGGCGTGTGCAGCACCACGAAGCTCGACCTGGTCCGCTCGCTCGACGCCGACCACGTCATCGACTACACCCACGAGGACTTCGCGGACGGTCGAGAGCGCTATGACCTGATCCTTGACGTCGGTGGCAACTCGCCGCTTGCGCGGCTGCGACGCGCGCTCGCCCCGACCGGAACGCTCGTGATCGTCGGCGGCGAGAACGGCGGCCGCTGGACCGGAGGCTTCGGTCGCCAGCTGCGCGCCGTCGCGCTGTCGCTGTTCGTGCGACAGCGGCTCGTCATGAAGACCCCCAAGGAACACCACGCCGACCTCGAACGTCTCGCCCGGCTCATCGAAGCCGGGAAGCTGATGCCCGTCATCGACGGGACCTATCCGCTGGAGCAGGCGCGTGACGCCATGCGCCACCTCCAAGCGGGACTGGCCCGAGGAAAGCTCGTCATCATCATCTCGCCCGCCGAGCGCGCGTGAGCGTTGGAGCGGCGATCGCGGTTGGAGCCGCCGTGGGTCTGGTGCTCGGCATCGTCGTCGGCGTAATCACCGATGTCCCGCTTGCCCCCGAGCTCGGGCTCGTGCTCGGCGCCCTCGTTGGCTGGTTGCTGCGCCGTCGCCCCGCGTAGCTCAGCGGAACGTCCCCGAGTCGCCTCATCGCCACGCGGAACGCCTTGCGTAGAATGACGTCGCCCGTCGGTCTTGGGCGCGTAGCTCAGTGGGAGAGCGCTCGCTTCACACGCGAGAGGTCGCAGGTTCGAAACCCGCCGCGCCCATTCCAAATCCGATTCAGCCCCGATCGCCATCGACAGCAGCGGCGGCGCGCGGAGGCGCGCGCGGCACGGTCGAGCAACGGTGCAAGCACACGGTCCAGATCGACCACACGACGGCAGCTACGGCGGCGGATGCCTCGACCTCGGCCTCCGCGCCGCTCGAGCGGCGCCGCTGCCGCAGAAGGATCGCGGCCAATGCCCCGACGACGAGATAGGCAGCGAGGACGAGCAGCGATGTCGCGATCCCGTTGCCGTCGAAGTAGGTCGTGTTTTGCACCGCGGTCGTTCCTGCTCCCGCCGGGAGATACGGCCCGAAGATCCGCCAGATGCCGGGTAGATATGGCGACGGCACCGTGCCTCCCGAGGCCGAGGCACCGAAGATCACGAAGACGACGACCACGATGAGCGTGCCCGCTGCCCCGAGCAGCGTCTGGAGCGCGGAGGTCGAGAACGCGACGGCCATCATCAACAGCGTGAAGAGCGCCCATAGGACGAGGAACTTCGACGCGGGAAGTGCGTCGAGTACCGGTCCGGCGAGCGTGTCCGTGACGAGCGCTCCGATCACAGCTGCGATCGCCAGGGACGCGAGCCGTCTGCTCCTTGACGTTCGGCCGCCGAACGCCATCGCGATGGTCGAGGAGAGGTAGCCCCCGATGATGAGAGCCATCACGACGTACAACGACACCGTCCCACCGGCGTCGCCCGGCGGGAGCGGGTGAGCCTGAACGATCTCCATCTTCTGGCCCAACGTGGCAGCGGCGGCCCCGAAGGCTGCGCTCATCGCGGAAGCGCCTGCGGGGCTTGCCGCCGGAGCCACGATCAAGGTCCCGCCTTGCGGGCCGGCGACGAACGCCCGTCGATGTTTCGCTGATCGATGGCCGCGAGGGCGGCCGATTCACTCGCGTACTGCGTCGTCGTCAGCGAGAACCGCTTCGCGACCGCGATCGGCACCGGGGAAGCGCCGACGACTCCGACGGCGACGTTGTGCGGCGTCGGATGGTGAAGCGCGTCGATGTAGGAGAGCACGAACACTGCCTGCACGAGGAGCACGGCCCCGATTGCCACGATCAGCAGTGCAACGCCTCCGAGCCTGCGCTTCCCGGCATTCGCAGCGTCCGGATCGGGAGCGGGCTCACTGCCGCGGCTCTCGTGCCGCGTGGACTCACTCATGTCGACCCCCGGACGCGTCCTGGGCTCTGTCAGACGCCTTCGATCGCTTCCAGTCGGCCCGTTCGGACCGCGTCGTTGAGGGTCTCGTAGTCGCGCTCGTTCTGGTCGGCGTAGCGTTCAGAGAAGTCGACGATCGCCTCGTCGAACGCGTCGCCTTTGCCCAGGTACGCGGTGATCGCGATCGGGTCTCCCGAGCGGGCGTGCGCGCGGGCGAGCGTCCATGCGCACTGGCGCGCGTAAAACCCGAGCGCGGCCGGCGTCAACGACTCGACGTCAGCGGAGCCCTTCATATCACGGAGCTGGCGCCAGTAGAGGAAGCGGTTCTGCTGCTCGCCCTTGGTCCAGCCCAGGTAGATGTCGCTCGCGGCCTGCATCAGCCGCTGCCCCTTCACGACGCGCTCGCCGGGCTGCTTGTAGCGACTCTTCGAGAGGTGATCCTCGAGCACCGAGGCCGTGGCCTCTTTGACCTGAAGGAACAATGGATCGTTCTGGTCGCGCCCCTGGAGCAAGACGATGAACGCGCGCGTGCCGACACTGCCCACGCCGACGACCTTGCGCGCCATGTCGACGATCTGGAACTTCTCGAGCAGGTGACGGCGGTCGTCCTGCAACGTCGCTCGGTAGGCGCGGAACTGCTTGCGGATCGCATGCTCGAACTGATCGGCGGACATGTCGTACATCCCTGACAGGTCGCGCACCGGGACGACGATGGGTGGCTGGCTGACGATCCGGTAGTGGCCGTCGACGAGTTCGCCGAGCTTCGACAGCGCCTGCATGCTGTCTCGCGTGTGCGCCTTCTTGGCGGCCTTCCTCGCCGCCTTCGCCTCGTCCTTGATCGCCTTCTTCGACTTGCCCTTGCTCGCACTTGCGAACCTCTTGATCGCGGCCATCAGCGTCGCTTCGGACAGGTGGGCGTACCAGACTTCCATCGTGGACATCTCGGCGAACTCGGCCATCGACGCCCGGTAGGCGCTCGCCGAGGCGAGTGTGACGTCGCGCGCGTCGGCTTTGCTGAAGCCGTTGTTGCGGGCCGCGACCGTGAAGCTCGCAGACATCCGCTTCACGTCGTACTCGAACGGTCCGGGCAGCGTCTCGTCAAAGTCGTTCAGGTCGAACAGCAGCTCTCGACCCGGCGACGCGAACACCCCGAAGTTCGACAGATGGGCGTCGCCGCAGAGCTGCACCTCCAAGCCGGCCCTGGGGGTGTGCTTGAGATCGGCCGCCATGATCTTGGCCGCGCCGCGGTAGAAGGTGAACGGGGAAACCAGCATCCGGCCGTGCCGCACCGGCACGAGGTCGGGCTCACGGGTCGCATTCTGCTCCTCGATGAGCGCAACCGCGTCGCGGCGATTCCCCGCCGGCTTCCAGCCGGCGTGGGCCGAGGGGGCCGTCAGCTCGCGTGCCTTCTTACCGTTCGCCCGACGCTCGTCGATGCTCGGATGCTCGATCTTGGTGACGCTCATGGTTGCCATCCTTCTCTTTAGTGCTCACTCAGCCCGAGAGTCCGGCGGATGCCTGCTGCAGGCCGGCCTTGAGCTCGTCCGCTGAGGCCTTGTCGATCTGCGCGATCGACTTTCGGATGGGGTTTGCGAGTGTCGCGTCGACCAGCTCGGCCTGCGCGTGGTCGTAGATCGCGATGATGCCGGCCGAGCCGGGGGGTAGCGCGTCGTCGAGCTTGTCGCCGATGCCGGCCTTTGCGCGGTGGCGCGCGAACTTCCCGGCCAGTCCGCCGGCGGCGGCGCCGACGACGGTGGCGGCCAGGAGCGGCGGGGCGAAGAGCCCGACGACGAGGCCGGCGCCGGCGCCGGCCTTGACGCCCTTGCGGCCGAGGTGGTCGCCGGTCTCCTGGACGTGCACCTCCCCCTCGGCGTCCTTGACGACGACGGCCACGCCGTCGGTGACGATCTGGCCGTCGCCCGCGAGCTTGGCGTACGCGTCGAAGTCACGGTGCGCCAGGTCGGGGATGAGGTAGACGGCGATCAGGACGTCCAGCTGTTGGTTGTCGCTCATGGGACTCCTCTCCGCCTCAGGCGCTCGCCGCGTGGGCCGCCAAGGCCTGGGCCGCGTGCTCGTGGAGGGCTTTCGCGTCCTCCGCGCTGAGGTCCGGCGCGATGTCGAAGACGACCTGCTTGATCGTGCCGGTGAACGCGAATGGCGCCTTGTCGGCGTAGCTGCGGTCGACGACGAGGCCGTTGTCGCGACCGATGTCCATGCCGGAGTAGCCCGAGAAGCGGCCCGGCACGGTGTGCTCCATCCGCCCGCGTGCGACCGGCTCGCCGTTGACGAGCAGCGTCAGCTCGCCGCCCGTCGCCGGCTTCGCAGCGTCGGCCGCGAAGACGAGCTCGACGTTGACTTCGCCGGACGGCAGCGGCTGCTCGGCCGCCTGGGTGTACTCGAGCACGCCGAGCATCGAGTAGGTGTGTTTGAGCGTTCCGTCCTGCACGAAGAGCGCGAAGCCGCCGAGATGGTCGGCCTCGGCGACGATCACGCCCTCTGCGCCGCCCTCGGGCACGACCAGGTCGGCGCTGATCGTGTACGAGTGGTTGTAGATCTTCGGGATCATCCCGCTCGGGACGTTCTGGATGTCGCCGCGGAAGACGAACTTCGACTCCTCGGGGATCGGCGGCACCATGCCGAAGAAGGACGTCAACCCACCGAGCAGCGGCAGGACGTGGTTGCTCTCAGCCTCGGCCCAGAACAGCTCGCGCAGCTCCTGCACCTTGTCCGGGTGGTCAGCCGCGATGTTGTTCGATTGCGTGAAGTCGTCGGGCAGGTAGTAGAGCTCGACGGGGTCCGCCTCGGGATCCCAGCCCGGCCCGAACGCGCGCAGCGCCGCCGGGTCAAGCGACCACGGGATCCGCTGTAGCCGCTGGCAGAACAGCCAGCCGTCCTTGTACATCCCCCGGTTGCCGAGGATCTCGTAGTACTGCTGCGTGTGATGCTCCGGCGCTGCCGCGTCCGAGAACGAGTCCGCGAACGTGACGCCGTCGAACGGCTGCTGCTCAACGCCGTCGACCGTGTCGGGCATCGGGATCCCCGCGAGGTCAAGGATTGTCGCGCCGACGTCGGTCACATGCGTGTAGTGGCTGCGGACACCGCCGGTGTTGGCGATGCCGCTGGGCCAGTGCACGACGAGCGGGTTTCGTGTGCCGCCGAGATGTGAGGCGACCTGCTTACCCCAGTCGAAGGGGGTGTTGCCGGCCCAGGCCCAGCCGGCCGAGTAGTGCGGGGCGAGTTGCTCGTCGCCCCAGGCCTCGAGGCCGCCGTGCTTGAAGATGAGCCCGATCTGCTCTTCAGGCGTCAGCGGGATCCCGTTCAGCGTTGTCAGCTCGTTGAACGTGCCCGTCAGCGTGCCCTCCATGCTCGCGCCGTTGTCGCCCCAGATCCAGATCACGACGGTGTTTTCGAGCTCGCCCATGTCGTCAACGGCGCCGATGATCCGCCCGATGTTCCAATCGGCGTTCTCGGAATAGCCGGCGTAGACCTCCATCTGGCGCGCATAGAGGCGCTTATGCGTCTCGTCGAGCGAGTCCCAGGTCGGGAACGCGTTGTTGCGCGGCGGCAACTCCGCGTCGGCGGGGACGACGCCGAGCTCCTTCTGGCGCGCGCAGATCTCCTCGCGCATGACGTCCCACCCCTGGTCGAACTTACCGCGGTACTTGTCTGACCACTCGCGCGGCACGTGATGCGGGGCGTGACTGCATCCGGTCGCGACGTAGGCGAACCAGGGCGTCGACGGCTTTTCGGAGCGGACCCGATGAAGCCAGTCGATCGTCTGATCGGCGAGGTCGTCCTGGAAGTAATACCCCTCGCCGCCCTTGGCCGCGGGGACGCCGATGATCTTCTGGTTCTCGGCGATCAACGGGTCGTACTGGCCGGCCTCACCGCCGAGGAAGCCCCAGAAGTAGTCGAAGCCGAGCCGGGTCGGCCAGCGGTCGAACGGCCCGGAGGACCCCTGCTGGTTGTCCGGCGTGAGATGCCACTTCCCGAACCCTCCCGTCAGGTAGCCGTTCTCCTGGAGCATGCGCGGGAACGGCGCGCAGTCGCGCGGGATGGTCGCGTTGTATCCCGGGAAGGGACCCGAGAACTCACCCACCATGCCGAAGCCGACCCGGTGGTGGTTGCGTCCCGTCAGCAGCGCTGCCCTGGTCGGCGAGCACAGCGCCGTTACATGGAAGCGGTTGTAGCGCAGGCCGTTGTCCGCGAGCCGTGTATAGGTCGGCGTCGCGATCGGACCGCCGAACGTGCTTGGGTTGCCGAAGCCGGCATCGTCGATCAAGACCAGCAGCACATTCGGCGCACCCTCAGGCGGCTCGACGTGGCTCGCTTGGCCCCAGTCGGGCATCGATCCCTCGAGCGTCCGCCTCGTCGCGCCGCCAAAAGCTGGGCGCCGGATCGGAAGCACACTGCGGTCAATCGCATCGTCGCTCATCGCCGTTTCGCTCCGTGTCGTGTGACGGCCGGGGTTCGTGCCTACCGCCAGAGCTTCGCTGTGGAGGAGCGTTTGCACATCGCCCAAACAGCATGACATCGCCGCTTCTCCGGCGAAGTTGCCTGGATTGGGCGAGCTGACGCCTATCCGGCGCGGCCGTTCCGACCCACGGTGCTCCCGCCGGCTACCGGCTCCGCGCGGTGCGACGCGGTGCACGGCTGGGTCGACGTGAGCGACGCGAGCCGCGGTCGCAGCTGCACGTTCTCCCGGCGCAGCTCGGCGACCTTCCGGCGCTCGTCGATCAGCTCGGTGGCCAGTCCGCGCAGCGCGACTCCTAGTCGCTCGGCGCGAAGCTCGGGTTTCGTTCTGAGCACGTCGAGCGATCCGCGGGAAGTCACGGACTCCCTCCCTCGCGGCGCTGCATCCCGGTCTCGGGGACGACGGCGAACCGGTGGCCCTGGCGATCGGGAGTGGTGTGCTGCAGAATGTCGAGCCCGAGTTCGTAGGGCGGCGACCAACCATCGGGACGGATCGCAGGCTTGCGTATCCGATCTGCCAGGTCGGAGCACTTGACACTTCGAGCGAGGTGAGCGCCGGCCCCTCTCGCTTGCGCGATCAGCTCGACGTGAGCCAGATAGCTCGCGTTCGATCGCGCGTTGTTGTCGTGCGTCACGAGCCTGATGGCGCGTAGCTCGTCGGTTGAGAGCCCTTCCGCCAGCAGCGCCTCCTCGGCGATCGAGGTGTACTCCAGCAGCTCGTGAAGCCAGGCGACGACGCGAGCGTCTGCGGGGACCGTCGCGGCGACCCTCCGGACGTGGTCGAGCAGGGGCGCTCCGCCGGCGTCGCGCTGCCCGTGGTGAAGCCGTTCGGCCAACGCTCGCGCGCGATCGGCATCCATGGGCATCCAACCGCCAACCGCAAGTCCGCGAGGGTTGACCGCCGCCACGTCAGGCCTGTTGCACCGTGTTGGCCGCTTCGGCTGCGGCAACGCGGGCGGTGGGCTGCATCAGTGCGCCGACGATCCAGAGGAACGGGAAAAGGATGCCGAACCAGAACAGGACCGTGTGCCCCTTGCGAAGCGTCGCGAAGCCGAGCACGAAGAGCGCGGTGAAATACAGAACGGCGAGTAGGAGCCAAAGGAAAGTGGACATCGTTGAACCCTCCTGGGTTGCGACCGAGCGGCGACTGCGCCGCTCGGTCAGGATGAAATCGGCGCGCCTAGCGTCTTGAGACGCGGCGTGCGGTGCGGCGACCGGTGCGTCGTGCGACTCTGCGTCCTCCGAACATCTCGTCACTCCTCGTTTGTTCGCTTGGTCGTTTGATTCGGTCAGGCGGTGGCCGCGGCGGCGGTCTCCTGGGCGTGCAGCTGCTTGGCCTCCTCAGCCGTCACGAGGCCGATCTCGACCAGGTCGAGCGGGCTGATGAAGCCGTCGCTGATGCGGAAGCCGCCCGCGCGCATGACGGCGTCGCGCAACGGCACTGCCCAGTGATGCTCCAGCAGCAGGAGCGCGGCGGCCGAGTCGTTCGGGATGTCCTCGATCACGTCCCAGGCCTCCTGTTCGGAGAAGACGCGCACGCCGTCCGCCGCCGCCTCGGCGCCCGCCTGGGCGCCGGCCTCGAAGCCCGCGTCGCCCTCGATGCCGAGGCCGACCAGTGCGCCGACCTTGCTGCCGAGCTCAACCGCCTCTTCCTGAGTCAGGTTGCTCAGATGCTCGACCTCGATCTCGCCGGCGGGGCCCTTGTAGACGGCCAGTGCGTCGATCACGCGGATCGTGTCGCTCTCGCGTAGGCGCTCGAGCTCGGCGATGATCTCGCCGTGGAAGTTGGGATGCTCGAAACCGAGCACGACCAACTGAACAGGTCCAATCGCCATCTCATCCTCTCCTTTGGTGCGGCATTTCGAGCCGTGATCACCGGTGTGCAGCGCACGGCCCGGTCGGCCGTCAGGTCAGCTGTGCGTCGCCGACGATCATCCAGCGGCCAGGCTCGCCGGTCATCGCCCCGATGGCATGAATTCGATGATCCGAGCGGTCAAATACTCGGTTGCATGCGCGGATCATTCGGCTCACGGATCACATCTCGCGCGCGTGGCGACGGTCCGGGGACCTGCAGAGGCGCCGTCGATGGGGCGTGTGTGCGGTGCTCGACCAGTCGGCGCAGGCTGCGTCGACCGACCCGATGAGGTACTCGCGCAGGGAGCACGGCGTTCACGCCGCATCCTCCGACGCTTCAATTGCCGCGTCCACGTCGTAACCGAGCGCCAGCGCAAGCTCGGGCGCGGCCGAGACCACGCGTACGACACCGACGGTGGGAGCCACCGCGATCAGGCTCCCCACAATCTCGTCACAGGTGGCTCCGGCCGCCTGCGCCACCTCCACGATCGACTGGTAGGAGCTCGGGGCCGTGTCGATTGCCAGCGACGCCGCGAGCCGGAGCAGGGCGTGCGTCTTCGGATCGAGGTTCGAGGCCTCGACGGTGTCGTGCCCCATGCCGAGGACCTCGTCCACGAAGCGCTCGTCGTTGAGCGCGAGGCTGCGGAGCGTGTCTTTGTATGCGGCCATTTCGTCCCTGACGGCTGTGAGCCGACGGGTTCGCATTACACAGGGCGGGCATAGCGGCGTCATCGCCCCGATGGCATGAGAGTCGGGCGGGCGCCCGCGCCGCCTACAGCAGTCCGAGGTCGCGGGCGCGTTCGACGGCGTCGTTGCGCGAGGTCACGCTGAGCTTGTGGTAGATCGCCATCGCGTGCGACTTGATCGTGTGGCGCGAGAGGAACAGGCGCTCACCGATCTCCCGGAAGGAAAGATGGGTCGCCAGATACGGGAGCATGCGCAGCTCCGCCTCAGTTAGCGTCGAGGCGCCCGGAGCGTGAGCACGCATGGTCTGCAAACTCAAGCGCAGATCCTGAGCCTGAGCGGACAGTGTCCCGAGATCCGGCTGCCGGCGCAACAGCCCGTCGATCTCACGCAACATCGTCTCCGCGCCTCCCGCATCAGCCATCGCCAGGTACGCGCGAGCCAGCTCCAAGCGCGCCTGCACCGACACCCACGGCATCGCATACGTCAGCTGCGGCCGCAACCGCTGCGCCCTGGTCAGGCGTTCGTGAGCGCGCTCGATCTCCCCACGGTGCAACGCCACACGCGCCGCCACCGCATAGGCGAAGGCGCTCGTCGGGTAGTCCTCTATCCGCGCGCGTTGGACGCTGGCCAGCGCCTGGCGTCCGAACTCCTCGGCCTGGACCCACGCGTCGCGTCCGATCGCGATCGCGGCGCGCTCGGCGAGCGCCACGGCCGCTTCCTCGACCGTTCCCAAGGCGAGCCCTGCCTCGACGGCGTCCGCGAACAGGTCGTCGGCCCGGTCGGGCTCGCCTGTCAGCAACAGCGAGACCCCGAGGAGCACCAATGCGTGAGGCCGGCCCCGGCTGTCCGGTGCGAGGAGCTCGAGCGCCAGCTCCGCGTCCTCGTGCATCCTCGCCACGCCTCGTTGGCAGCGGTGCGCGCGTAGGAGCGCGAGCCAGGGGTCGATCGCGGCGTTTCCGTCGGGCACGCCGCTCTCGGACCTCGCGAGCTCGGCCGTTTGGGCCCGGCGCTCCGCCTCCGCCGGCCGGCCCCACAGCGTGCCCAGCAGTGAGCCGAGCACGGCCGCCAGCGGGTTTCGCTCGAAACCGCCGTGTAACTCGAGCCACTCCAGCCAGCGCTCGGCGGTCGTCACGCGCCCGCTCTGGTAGGCGGGCGGGACACACTGCGCGATGAGGCCCGCCGCGTGGTCGACGTCGCCGGCCTGCTGGGCGTAGCCGATCGCCAGCTCGGCCTGCCCGTTCGCCTCACACCAGTCAGCTGCTCGCGCGAGCAGGGTTGGGACGAGTTCGGGCTCGGCTCGCGACAGTTCGGATCGCAGCAGTTCCTGGAACAGGTGGTGGTAGCGGTACCGCTCCCCATCACGGTCCAGGGGCACCAGGAAGAGGTTGGACCGCGCCAGCGACTCCAGCGCCGCCGTGGAACCGCTCTCCTGCAGGACCGCGTCGCATAGCGGCCCTGAGAGCTGCTCGAGAACGGCGGTCCGCGTGAGGAAATGCTGCTCGTCCGGCGAGAGCTCTGCGAGAAGCTCCGACTGCAGATAGTCGGAGACCAGGAGATCGCTACCCGAGAAGCTGGCTGCGAACTTGGACTTGGCACCTCGCGCCCTGATCGACAGCGCGGCTAGGTAGAGGCCCGCGGACCAGCCCTCGGTGCGCTCGGTTAGCGCGGCGACTTCGGCCTCCGGCAGATCGACGCCGGCCGCTTGCAGCAGCTCGTCCGCCTGGGCGCTGTCCAGGCGTAGATCGTCGGGCCCGAGCTCCAGCTCCAGGCCCCGAGCCCGCAACGCCGCAAGCGGCAGGGCGGGCGCGCCGCGCGCGGACAGCGCCAGCTGCGAGCCGTCCCGAACGTGCCTTGCGAGTGATGCGATCGCGTCCAGGCACGACGGGTTCTCGAGGAGGTGGAGGTCGTCGAGGACCAGCACGAGCGGCTGGTCGACCGCCGCGAGTGCCGCGCCCAACCGCGGCACGACGGTCCCTTCGATCGAAGCGCCCGGAGACGCCAGGGCCTCGAACACGCTCCGGTCGATCTGCGCGACACGGCCGAGCGCGGTCGCGACATACGTGAGGAGAACGATCGGATCGTTGTCCTTCTCGTCGACGTTGACCCACGCGAACGGTCGCTGGGACCGTGTCGCCCACTGAGCGAGCAGCGTGGTCTTCCCCCAGCCCGGGCCTGCGGAGACGAACACGATCGGAACACTGCTTTCGCTCTCCACGCATGAGGTCGATCAGCGCTTCGCGCGACACGTTCCCGCCGCCACCCTGGGGCGGCAGCAGCTTCGACTCCAGCAACTCGAACGCCGGGGCGTGCGCCGGCGAGTTCGACGTGCGTCCGGCCGGGATTTGAGCACGCGTGGACATGTCGCACGTTGCGAATAGCCGCTGTCTCTCGCAGCGGCGATCCGAGCCTGACATCGGGGCGACGAACCCAGGACCACGCTATCCGAACTCCGCCCCTGGTTGTCAAGGCCGACGATTCCACAACCTCCCCGCCGACCGGCGTCGGGATTCATGCCATCAGGGCGATGACCGTCACGACCGCGCTACCTAGACTCGCGCCATGTTCCTGCGGATGCCCAAGTCGTCGCCGGCAGCCGAGCCGTCACCTCGAGTTGACGTCGGCGACGACAGGTGCCCGCGGGTGGAGCATCTCCTCGAATGGCGCGCAGCCGCGAAGCGCGCCGGGCGCGCCTACAAGGCCCGGTGCGCTGCTAGCCGGCGAGACCGCCACCGCCGGTACATCTCGTTCGTCGATGCACTGAGGTGCGAGGAGCGAGCTGCACGCCAGCTCGAGCGCGACATGTCAGCGCTGAGCGCCGATCCCGTCGCCTAGCCAACATCCTGGGTGACCATCGCCGTCTCGTCGACCTCATGCCGACGGGGCGATGCGGGAGCCGACGCCATCGGGAGGCCGGGCGGCATCCCCGCGTGACCTGGGCAGGCCCGATCCAATCGTCCACTCTGGGGGATGTGCTGGGGGCGGCGGCGATGGAGGCTTTGACGAGATGGAGTTCCTGGCCCTCCTCACCTGGCTCGTGCTCGTCGGCACCGGCATGATCCTGCTGCCGTTCGCGATCGCCACGCCTGGGGCCGGCCTCGCCGGGCTCGCAGCCCTGGGAGGGCTGACCGCCTCCATCCTCTTCATCGCACTCGGCGCTCCGGACTGGGCGAGCTGGACACGGGTGTGTATGGCGCTGTTCGGAATCCTCGCCGGAACGGTCGCTGCCATGTGGCTCTGCGACGGCCAAACATCTCGGGAGCCCGCGGCGAGGTGTTACAGGCCGAGCTATTTGGGTTGCAGCTCCCGCTCTACGGCGTCGTCACGTTCATCTCGTTGCTCGTCGCACTGCACGCCACCGAGTCGATCATCTGAGCCCGTCTCGTAGCGCAAATTCATGCGATCAGGGGGATGTTCGTCAGGCATCGTCAGCGTAGGTTCGTCTCAGTGTCGCCGGTGCGTGGCGACGTGAGAAAGGTCGCCTGATCCACCCCTCGACCGCGATCCACGGAGTACGGCAAATGCGCGCGCTCACGGTCACGAGACCGCTGCCTGCAGCGACCGAGCGCGTCTGGGACGTCATCGGTGATCCCGCGACATCGCCCGGTCCCGGGGTCAACGTGACCGTCGAGCGCGCCGGCGCCGCCGACGGCACCGGCCTGATCCGTGTCGTCGCGTTGGGACGAGGCAGGGTCCGGGAAGAGATCACGTCCGTTGGGCCCGGGTACGCACTCGGCTATCGGCTGCTCTCCGGTGCCCCGGTTCGCGACTACACGGGCGCGGTGACGCTCCAAGACTCCCGGGACGGCGGCACGGTCGTGCGCTGGAGCGTGACGTTTCGGCCGTCCATCCCGGGCACCGGTCGGCTGGTCTCGTTCTTGACGAGACGCTCGATCGGGCGGGTGCTCGACAGTCTTGACGCTCGTACGCGCGGGTCGCCGTCGTGAGCCTGGATGGTCGCGCGTGGGCGTGAAGGTACCCGTGAGACAAGGCATGCGCTGGGTTCCTGGCGGGTCCGTCAGGATCGGGGATGATCGCTTCTACCCGGAGGAGCGGCCGCTCCGCGACGTCACGGTCGACGGCTTCTGGATCGACGAAGCCCCGGTAACCGTCACGGAGTTCCGGCGCTTCGTCAAGCAGACCGGTTACGTGACCGTCGCCGAGCGTCCGCTTGATCCCACGGACTATCCGGACGCCGATCCTGCACTGCTCAAGCCCGGCTCGCTGGTCTTTCGGCCGACACCTGGCCCGGTCGACCTGTCCGACGCTCGCAGCTGGTGGGAGTACGTGGTGGGCGCGAGCTGGGCGCGGCCGGAGGGGCCCGCGAGCGACACATATACACGCGCGCGCCACCCGGTCGTCCACGTCACTCCGGAAGACGCCGAGGCGTATGCCCGCTGGGCCGGTAAGGAGCTACCGGCCGAGGCGGAGTGGGAATACGCGGCGCGAGGCGGCCTGGAGGACGCGATCTTCGCGTGGGGTGATGAGCTCGCGCCAGAGGGTCGCATGATGGCCAACTTCTGGCAGGGAGAGTTCCCCTGGCAGAACCTAATGATCGATGGGTGGCTGGGCACCTCCCCGGTCGGCAGCTTCCCGCCGAACCGCTACGGGTTGCTCGATATGACCGGCAACGTGTGGGAGTGGACCAGCGACGCATTCGACCCGCGCGACGCCGCAACCGCGTGCTGCGCGCCAGAGAACCCAGGGGAGCGCTTCGCGCGCCGCGTCATCAAGGGCGGCTCCCACCTGTGCGCGCCCAACTACTGCCTGCGCTTCCGTCCCGCCGCTCGGCAAGGCGAGACGATCGACACCTCGACCGCGCATATCGGCTTCCGCTGCGTCGCCCGACGCGGCAGAGACGGATGAGGCGACAGTGCTGAAGGGCCTGGTCGCGTCGTTCGACGGTTGGCAGCGCAGGCACACGCTGGCCGGGTTCCCGGTCGGAGTCCTGAAGAAATTCGGCGAGGATCGTGCATCTAGCCTCGCGGCGTTGAGCGCCTACTACGCGTTCTTCTCGCTCTTCCCGCTGCTGCTGGCTTTCGTCTCGATTCTGGGGTTCGTGCTCGATGACGACACGTCATTGCGCGACGACGTCGTCGATACCGCGCTCGACCGGATCCCGGTCATCGGCGAGCAGTTGGCCGCCGGCGTCCACCCGATCACTGGTAGCGGAACTGCGCTCGTGGTCGGGATCGTCGGCGCCGTGTGGGCGGCCCACGCCGTGGCCGCGTCGGATCGCGGAGCCCGCTGCTTCAGCGAGCGGTTCCGGTCAGCGCGCAGGTCTCGGGCTACCGCCCGCAAACGGCACGGCGCGATCTGGTGGCCCGGCTGACGGTGGCGGCGTTGGCGCTGCCGTCGGGGATGGCATACGCCGAGGTGGTGGGGCTCCCGTTGGTCAACGGCCTGTACGCGCTGCTGCTGCCGACGGTGCTTTACACGTTCCTCGGCTCCTCGCGTCAGCTGATCGTCGGGCCGGAGGGCTCGATCGCGACACTGGTCGGCGCGGCGGTGCTTCCGCTGGCGGCCGCGGGAAGCGCCGCCGCATCGGAGCTCGGGGCGATGCTCGCGCTGCTCGTCGCCGCGATGTTCGTGCTTGCCTGGGTGGTCCGGCTCGGAGGGCTGGCCGACTACTTCTCGAGACTCGTCCTGGTGGGCTACATCCACGGCTGGCGGTCGTGCTCATCTGCGGACAGCTCGGCAAACTGCTCGGCTTGAGCATCGATGCCAGCGACCCGATCCCGCAGCTCGTCGAGGTCTTCCAGAAGCTCGGCGACGTCGTGCGCCGGAGCGCACGGCCTCACGACGCGGTCATCGGCTGGGTCGACCGCCTGGGGCGTTATGGGAACGTCGAGCTCCATCGGTCCGCCCGCGTCGCGCCCGGAGTCGTGATCTACCGGCTCGACGACCGTCTCTTCTTCGCGAACGCGCGCTACGTCAAGGGACGAGTGCTCGAGGCGGTCCGCGGGGCTCCTGCGCCGCCCCGCTGGCTCATCTTCGACGCCGGGGCTTTCACGGACATGGACGTGACCGGACTCGAGGCACTCGGAGAGCTCAGCGAGCGACTCGTCCAGGACGACATCGAGTTCCTCATCGCCCGGATGAAGCCGCATGTCCAGGTGCGGCTGATGTCAGAGAGACGCGGTGAGACCCTCGGCGAGGATCGCTTCTTCCCGACGGTACGCGCCGCCCTCGCCTCCTGCTCGACGTAGCTCCATCCAGCGCGAGTCATGACGGCGGTGGTTCATCCGATCGAGGCGATGCGCACAGACGCCGGCGCAGCGACGATGAGGTCGGGCGATCCGCTCGGGAGCAACGTCGGACAAGGAGCATGAAATGTGTCGCTGGATGGCGTGGTTCGGACAGGACGTACTGATCGACGAGGTCCTCTTCAAGACCCCCCACGGGATCGTGGACCAGAGTTTGCACTCCCGCATGGGAGCGGAGACGACGAACGGTGACGGGTTCGGCCTCGGCTGGTACGGCACGGGAGACGGCCCTGCCGTGTACCACTGCGTCGAGCCGGCGTGGGGCGACGCCAACCTGCGAGAGCTGGCGGAGCACATCGAGTCGCCGCTGTTCATGGCGCACGTGCGGGCCGCGATCGGCTCGCCGGTGCAGCAGACCAACTGCCACCCCTTCCGTCACGGGCAGTGGCTGTTCGTGCACAACGGCTTCATCGCCGACTTCCACCTGCTGCGGCGCGACCTGATGCTCGCCATCGACCCGGCGCGCTTCGCCGACGTTCGCGGATCGACCGATACGGAGGTCGTCTTCCAGCTCGCGCTCACGTTCGGCCTCGAAGCTGACCCGATCAAGGCACTCGAGCGGACCATCGGCCTGATCGAGGAGACCGCACGCAGCGCCGGCGTGGACGATCCCGTGCAGGGCAGCTTCGGCATATCGGACGGCACCAGCCTGTGGGCCGTTCGGTACGCGACCAATGGGAGCCCGCGATCGCTGTTCGCCTCGGACGACGCGGACTCGATACGCCGCCTGCATCCCGAGAACCCGCGTTTTCAGCGGCTCCATCCCGACGACCGGGTGATCGTCTCGGAGCCGTTCTCCGATCTTCCGGGAGTCTGGAAGGAGATCCCTCCGTCGACCGCGGTGACCGTTCGCCGTGGCGGCGTGCTGGACTTGCAGCCGTTCGAGCCGCAATGGCCCGCGCGCCCTGCCGCGGCATCCGTCGTCGATGCGTAGCCGCACGACGCCTCCGGTTTGGGCGCGGTGGAACGAGGCGGTCGCCGAGTACCCGTGGACCGTAGGTATCGAGGAGGAGGTGATGCTCCTCGACCCGGACCGCGGGTGGTGTGTGGAGCTCCGAGGCGATCCCTGAACCGGGTTTCCTGTGGTGGGATGCCCGTTTGCGCCCGCGGCTGGGCACGGTCGAGATCCGGGTCATAGACGCTCAATCACGTGTGATCGATGCGGCTGCCCTCGCCGCGGTCGTGCAGTGCCTCGTCCACCTCCGCGCGCACGAGCCGCGAATGCGGGACACCGGACCCGAGGTGCTCGACGAGAACCGGTTCGTGGCCGCGCGCGACGGCATGCGCGCACAACTCATCGACGAACGCACGTCGACGAGGCGCTCGGCGTGGCACGCGCTGATGGAGCTGCTCGATAGTTGCCGGCCCGTCGCGACGCGGCTCGGTTGCACCGCTGAGCTCGCCCGAGCCGCTGCGCTGTCGCGTGATCAGGGAGCCGCCCGACAACGCCGCCACGCTGGACATGCCGGTCTGGCTGGGCTTCCCGCTTGGCTTGGAGCCCAGTTCGCGGTGGCGGAGCGTGCCGTGGCCGCGGCCTGAAACAGCGCCGGCGCTAACCGGCGGCGGTGGCCCCCTCCACTCGGGCGAGGTCGGGTTCGGGCCCGCAAGGATCGCGGCCACGATCACCGGGAGCACGATCGTCTGTGTGAGTGCGAGCAGCCACACCGACCCCGCCAGGAACGCAGCCACTCCGACAAGCAGCCACGACATCCAGCCGAGATCGCGCAGCCATCGGGGCGCGGCGAACACGCCCGTGAGCGCGCCTGGGGCGATCTCGATGACATCGCCGTCCGCGCGCTCGCGGTCTCCCCCGTCGCGATGACGGTGCAGGCGTCCCCGGATCATGGCCTTCTCCGTTCTCATGCCGGCGGTTGCTCGACACTCGATTCGAGTGTTTCAGCGAGCTATCGCGGACACATCGCCCCGATGGCATGAATGGGGCGCTCCATCACACTCACCGCCCTGACGGCACGATCCCGACCGTGGGCGCCGGCCTGGCGGTGAGCGCCTCGACCGCTTCGCCCACGCTGTCGAAGATGGCGTCGTCGCCCACGACGTCGCCGAGGCCCGCGCGCCGCCAGAGCGCGAGTGTCGACGGGTGGACCTGCGCAAGCGCGACCGTTATGCCGTCGGATTCCAGCTCGCGCGCCACCTGGATGACGATGTCGGCCCCGTCAGTGTCGGTCAGGTGCACGGCTTCGGCGTCGATGATGACGGCGGTCGGCGCTCCCGCCTCGTAGGTCAGCTCCCGGATCCGGGTCCGGAACCGGTCGGCGTCGGCGAAGAACAGCGGACCGTCGACGCGCGCAAGGAGCAGCCCGGCAGGAGTCACCAGTGCCTCGTGACGGCCCAGCGCGTGGTAGCTGTCCGAGGCGGCGTCATAGCCGAGCCGGCGAACGGAGGTCCTTGACGAGCGAGCGATCAGCAGCAGCAGCGAAAGGACCACGCCGATCACGATCCCCTGGATGATCCCGAAGAAGAGGATGCCGAGCCCGGCGCCCATGAAGAACACCCAGTCGGCGCGGTTGACGCGCCGGTAGCGCTTCATGTCGGCGAGGGTGATGAGCCCGACCATCGCATCGATGACGACCGCCCCCAGCGTCGCGCTCGGCAGCTGCTCGAAGAGGCTCGCGAGGACGAGGATGGTCAGCAGGATGAAGACCGCGTTGATCAACGAGGCCATCTGTGATCGCTGCCCGGCCGCGTCGGCGACGGAGGTCTTCGACAGGCTGCCGTCGACCACGAAGCCGCCGACCATTCCTGACGCGCCGCATGCCATCCCCTGCGCGATCAGCTCCTGGTTCGTGTCGATCTCGTACGCGTACTTCGACGCCATCGACCGCGCCGCCGCCAGCGATTCCGAGTAGCCGACGAAGATGACGGAGAGCGCGCCGGCCAGCAGCGCCCCGGCCTCGCTGAAGCCGACATCCGGAAGACCGATCGAAAACAGGCCGGTCGGCACCTTCCCGGTCACGGCGACCCCGTCGCTCTCGAGGCCGAACGCGCTCACGGCGACGATCGCCAGCGCCATCACCAACAGCGCGCGCGGCCACTTCGGCAGCCTGTAGCGCATGAACAGCAGCAGCACGAGCGAGCTCGCGCCCACGGCGAGCGTGGCGGCGTTCGTGTCCGGAAGCGCCTGGATCGTCCGCCAGAGCTCCTGCGCGTAGGTCCCCGACTCGACCTTGACGCCGAACAGCTTGGCTGACTGGTCGATGATGATCCCGATCGAGAAGCCCAGGACGAAGCCGGCCATCACCGCCTTCGACAGGAACGTCGAAACCCAACCCATCCGAAGCAGGCCGAGCGCCACGTAGACCACGGCGACCACGAGCGCCAGCGCGGCCGTGTATCCAACGGCCTCGTCGGTCCCCATCGCGGCGGCGCCCACGAGCGGCGCGACGACGGCGGCCGACACGGCGCCCACGGTCGCGCTCGGGCCTGCAACGAGCTGCCGCGACGTGCCGAACAGCGGGTACACCAGCAGGGCGGCGAAGGCCGTATAGAGCCCGTACTGCACCGGCACGCCGACCAGCGATGCATAGGCGAGACTCTGCGGTACCAGCAACGCCCAGACGGAGAGCCCGGCGATCGCATCCCCTGCCAGCCAGTTGCGCTTGTAGCTCGGCAGCCAGCCGAGGATCGGGAGATAGCGCCGGACCATCAGAGCCCAGACTCAGCCTTGCTGGTCCGCTCCGGCGAGTGGCCGGTTGCGTCTCGGTCCGGGCGCTCTTGCTCGATGCTCGCCATCGGTCGCTCCCCTCGGCGCACGCGCAAATCGTGGAGCGCGTGCTGGGCGGCTACTCAGTAGTCGTCATCAAACCGGGCGCGCGCCCGTGGTTCATCGCCCAAACGGCATGAACTCCAGATCAACGTCACGCCGTGTTGGCCATCGGGCGAGTCTCATGCCATCGGGGCGATGACGCGGCGCGGCCGAGGGTCTTTAGTTCGAGGAGCCCGCGGGCACGCCGCGTTCAACGCCGTCAGGGGAAAGAGATGGCTGGTTACAAGGAAACGCTCCGCAGCCTCGCGTTGAACGACGAGCGGTTCGTGGACAAGGTCCTCGGAATGGCGCACGACACCATCGACGCCTCCCACCTCGATCCGAAGACGCACGCGCTGCTCCGCCTCGCGGCGTCGCTGGCAATCGACGCGGCACCCAGCTCCTACCACTCGAGCGTCGAGGTGGCGCTGGCGGCCGGCGCCACGATCGACGAGATCGTTGGGAGTCTGATCGCGGTGGCTCCCACCATTGGCCTCGCGCGCGTCGTGTCGGCTGCGCCCGAGCTCGCGTTGGCGCTCGGCTACGACGTGGACGCGGCGCTGGAAGCGTCGAGCGAGGACCCGTCGTGACGCGACGCCCTCGGCTTCCTGATCGGATTCATGCCATCGACATCACCTGGTTCCCGTCCGAGACGAAGTGCGTGCCGCCGGCCCACCTTCCGCCGGCCTGCTCGCCCAGCTTCTTGATGTCTCCCACGTTGCCCTTGTAGTAGCGGCGCGAGACCGACACGGCCGCAAACCGCGTGCCGTCGAGGACGGCGTTCGCCGCGGGCGACTGGAGGTAGGAGCGCACCGGCATACACGTGGTCAGCCACCATGTGGGCGAGCCGAACACGATCAGGTCGTAGGCCCCGTTCTGTGCCTCGGGCGGGGCGATGATGTCGCCGGTCTTGCGCCGCCTCTGGGCCACCAGCATGCCGACGATGTGCAAGATCGGCCAGGGCATCGGTAGCTTCGAGAATCGACCCCCGTAGTGCGCGTCGGGGAACTCGAGGGGCGCCTTCGTCACGGTGCATCCACGCGCGGTCATCTCGTCCGCCATCGCGTCGACGACCATCTCGGTCTGCTTCGTGAAGCTGTAGTGGACGAACAGGACCGTCGGCTTCTCGTCACCCATCTCGATCTCCCTTCGTGCCGTCCTGCTCGGGCCTCGGTAGGCCGACCTCGCGAGCGACGACTCTGTCCTTGGCGTGGTCGGTGAGCGTGCGTGCGGCCACGAACGCCTCCTTTGAGCCGTGGCCCGCGTGGTAGCGGGTCTTCGGCTTGCTCGCAGTGAGCGCGCGCGCAATCGCCTTGGCCAGATCGTCGGCCGGCGCGCCGAGTCAGGCGACTTCTCGACCACCTTCCTGATCGCCGCGAACTGGGCGTCGTACTCGTCGTGACCTCGCTCGTGCAGCGCGGCGAGAGCGCGCTCGAGCTCGATCAAGGTCTTGCCGAAGATCGGGGTGTCGGTCACGCCCGGATCGACGTGCGACACCGGGATCGTCCACTGACGCAGCTCGAGACGGAGCGCATCACTGAGCGCCTCCAAACCGAACTTGGATGCGCTGTAGGCCCCCTGGATGGGCAGCACGAGCAAACCACCGATCGAGCCGACATTGACGATTCGCCCGCCACCGCGACGGAGCAGCGGCAGGAACGCCTGGATCACGGCCAGCGGACCGATCAGGTTCACCTCGAGCTGGCGGCGGAAGTCATCGAGCGGCTGGAGCTCGAGGGGCCCGGGCTTGACGACGCCCGCATTGTTGACGAGGCCTACCAGCCCGCGCTCGGCGACGACCTGGTCGACCGTCTTCACCGCCGATGCGATCATCGTGCCATCCCTGATATCGATCATCAGCGGCGTCACGGTCCCGTTCGCCGCGTTCCGCACCGACTCGGCGTCCTCCGCGCGCCGCACTCCGGCGAAGACCCGGAACCCCAGGCTTGCCAGACGGCTCACCGTGGCGGCGCCGATCCCGGTCGACGTCCCGGTGACCACGACGAATCCGCGGTCGCTGCGACGGCCCTCAGCCATAGCGGCCGACGAGTCGGAAGGGTGTGACCCATTCGGTCACGTGCCGTTGGCACTGTTTGAGATGAACTGCTGACACGGTCAGGCAATGCTGCAACCGGGGGCCCGCGTGGCGCATCGCCCGTCGGCATGAACCTCAGGGCGTTCTCGCCGAAGCCTCAGACGCGACCCGAACTCGCAGTGCAGCGCGTCGCGCACCGGCTCTCGGCGCGTACGACGATCAGCCGAACCCGCCCACGTGTTGCTGCCGCGGCGTCGGGCTCCTGCGGTCTGCGGGAACCCGACGCCGCTGTCGCGCTCAGGCCGGCACGGTCTCCGCTGCGGCGTCGACGGCCTCGTCGCTGATCTCGTGTGCCTCCGACGCGCCGCCCAGCTGGGTCAGCCTGTCGGAGATCGCAGACGCCGTATCGAAGTGAGACAGGACACCGACTGCCGCCTTGCCCGACGTCAACTCAACGCTCAGACGCGCCTTGTCGGCGTCAGACAGGCCCAAGTTCTTGTGGTGGAGGGCTCCGACCGCCGTGCCGCCGAGGACTCCGACCCCCAGGACCGCCGGCCCGAGCAGGAACAGCACGCCGCCGATAGCAGCGCCCTTGCCGGTGCTTCGTGCGCCGACCTTGTCCTGCTTGAGCTTGCCGCCGGAATCGAGGGCCAGGATCCCGATAGCGTCGCCGTGGGCGATACCGGAGTCCTTTAACGCCACCGCCGCGTTGTCGGCAGCCATCTCATCCGGGAAGAACGAGAGTACGAGTTGTCGATCAGCCATTGAAGCCCCTTCCGTCGACGTAGGTGTGCCTGATCGAGGATCCAGGGATCCGCCCGGGGGCGCATCAGACGCTTTGGGGGATATCTGCGCGGGGCGTTGCTCCAAGCAGCGACAGTGCCGGTCAAGGGCGCCGGTCAGCGCGAGCGTGGTTACGCGGGCGGTCCGGGAAGGCCGAGCAACTGAATCACCGCGAAAGCCAGCAGCAATGCTCCCGCGCCGATCAATCCCATGCGCGCTTGGCGAATCCGGACGTGGCCACTTATCCCCACAAGGAACAGCACAGTCGCGAGGAACACGGTCGCGCGGATGGACTTGTCCGCGGTCGCACCTGCCTCGGCCCCCGTGGCGAACGCGGCGTCGGCCTGCGCGTCGTGAGCCTTGGCGACGGCATCCTGGGGAATGACGTATTGCGGCATGTACGCCGGCCCGGGAGGAGCGTTTGGATTGTGCGCTGGATCCGTCGCCTGCCAAGCGCTGAAAGCCGGGCGATACCCGGGGCGCATTCGCTTCTCCGCCAACCGCTCGGCGTCGGCGTTTCCGGCCGTGAACGCGGTGAACCAGGCGGAGTCGAGCGTGCGGGTCACGATCCCCTCGAGGTCGGCACGGTTTGCCTTCGTACGCGCCGCGGAGGCGCTGGCGAGCGTCACCGAAGACTCCGTGCCCCACTTCGCCGCGGCATAGCCCGAGTACGCAGCAAGGATCGCCACGAGCGACAACAGGAACGCCTCAACGATCGACAACCACCGATCGTGCCGGTCGTGTTCCTACTGGCGCGCGCTCGGAGGCGGAGCGCCGGCGAGGCAATCGAGGCAGATCGCGCTGAAGTACGCCTTGTGCGGCGCGCTGGGCGGCACGTCGAAGCTGAGGACGAACGTGTTGTTGGCGATCTTGCGTAGACGCTGGGTGGGCAGGACGAAGTGCCCGTCACGGCCGATCGGCGCTGCGTACGGCTTCGCGGTTTCGTACGCGCGCCGCAGCGTGACCGTGCCGCTTCGCGGCGGCGTGACCGCGCCCCGGATGGTGAGCGGTTTGTCGGAGTCGGTGTCGTAGGTGAACTCGTCACCGATCTGCTTCGCTCCGTCCAAGCGCAGGCGCAGTCCGGGAGTCACGAATGGGAGCTGTCTCTCGCACATCGACGCGACCGGGCGCGGCTGGGCGCGTCTGAGCCTGAAGGCGGCGTCGAGCTCGTCTCGGAGCGCGCGCGGATCCACCCGCCCGAGCTCGGACGCGGCGACGCCGTCGGCCGTGGCCGCCGCGCGGTCGCGGCAACTCGCGGCGACGGCGAGCCGGTCGCCGTCGTTCAACTTGCGGTAGGCGGTGCCGGATGGCGGGAGCGCGACGAGCGCCTCGTCGTCCTGGGCTCCGCAACCGACTGAAGCGCCGAGGGCGCCGAGCACGAGGGCAGTGGCCAGGAGGATCCGCATCTGACGTTCGGTCCTCTGGCGAGGTTACCGCGAACCTCAGGGCCGACCGGCCCGTGAAGCGTTCTGCGGCTAGCGGGGGAGCGGTGCGCCTGCTGTGAAGTAGGGCGCGCGCTCTCCCTTGGACGTCTGGGCGGCCAGGCGGTCGATGATCATCGCCCACGTGTAGCCGCACATCGCCATCTCGCCGTCGGCCTGCTCGTTCTGCCACCCGGTGTGCTCGAAGTGCACGACGGTGCCGCCGTCCTCGGCCGGCTCGAGGTCCCAGCGGATCGTCGTTCCGAGCCAGCCGGGGAAGCCGCCGACCGGCGTCCACTCGACGTGGCGGCTGGGCTCGAGCTCGTCGACGCGAAGTTCGAGTGTCTTGGCCCAGTCAGGCCCGAACCCGAAGCGGGCCACGCCGCCCGCCTGCTCGGGGACCGCGAGCTGGTCGGTCCAGTTGCCGGCGAGACCCTCCTCGGTGGCAAGCGCGTGGTAGACGGCGTCAGGCTCGGCGTCGATCGTGGTGCGGAAGTGGATGGCGGGCATGGTCCGGTCCTTTCTAGGTCGTGACGAGCCACGGGTCGCGGCCGGGCGGATCGCCTGCGGCCGCGAGCGTGAGGCGCGCGAGGTAGTGGTTCCAGCCCTGCTCGTGCGCGGGCCGGGCGGTGGGCGGCAGGTTGTGGTGGGACAACGTCAGGCGCGTCCCGTCGCGGCCCTCGGGCTCGAGCACGACCTCGACGCGAGACGAGCCGGCCCTCGTCGTCCGTCGGTCACCGTCGAAGCCCCAGGTGAACACGACCCGTCGCGGCGGGTCGAGTTCGACGAACTCCCCGACGACGACGTCGCGGCCGTTGGCCTCGATGCGCAGCGCCCCGCCCGGACGTGGATCCAGAAGTGCGGCGACACCCATCCACTCGACCATCCGGGCCGGGTCGGTGAAGTAGGCGAACACGACCTCCGGCGGCGCCGCAATCTCGAGCTCGTGCCGAAGCGGCTCAGTTGCGTCCGGCACCGCTTGCTCCTGAGACGTGTTCGCGCTCGGCGGCCGCCTTGAGACGTGCGAGCGCCGGGGGCCACATCGCCTCGAGGTACGCGCGGACGTCCTCGAGCCCTTCCGGGCGGGCGGCGTACCAACGCCGCGCGCCGTCGCGGCGCTCGTGCACGAGGCCCGCTTCGAGCAGGATCCGGAGGTGCTGGGAGACAGCCTGGCGGGTGACGTCGAAGCGCTCGGCGATCTCGCCCGCGGTGCGTTCGCGCTCGGAGACGAGCCGGAGCACCTCGCGGCGCCGCGGCTCGGCAAGCACCTGGAAGGCATCAGCCATGATGAAAGTATATACTTGCGCAAGTGACTGCTTGCAAGTTTGCGTCGAGTCCGCGCCGACTCGACAGCTGAGCGCCGATGGCCGTCGACGTCGTCACAGAGACCGTGATTGCACGTCCGCGGGCGGAGGTCGCCGCGTTCGCGTGCGACCCCGACAACGCGACGCGCTGGTACCAGAACATCGTGTCGGTCCAGTGGCGTACCCCGCCGCCGCTCGATGTCGGCACCCGCTTGGGATTCGTCGCGCGCTTTCTCGGCCGCCGCCTCGAGTACACCTACGAGGTGCGTGAGCACGTGCCGGGAGCGCGCTTCGTAATGAGCACCGAGCAGGGGCCGTTCCCGATGGAAACCACGTACGAGTTCGATGACACGCCGAGCGGAACGCGGATGGTGTTGCGCAACCGCGGGCAGCCGGCCGGGTTCGCGAAGGTCGGCGCCCCGCTGATGGAGCGCGCGATGCGCCGGGCGAACAGTGCGGACCTGCGCCGGATCAAGCAGATCCTCGAGGCCTACACCTAGACCGGGCAGAGGACCTGCGGCCGATGAGTTCTCGCCGCCGCCGGGATCGCCGACGCTTACCTACAGCCCTATCCGGACCGGTTCCTGGAGGATGCCGCATCACCCGAGCCGTCGCCCGAGGCGCAGGCGATCACACGGGAGAGCCTGAGCCTCGCCTACATCGCCGCCATGCAGCTGCTCCCGGCCAACCAGCGTGCGGTGCTCGTGCTCCGCGACGCTCTTGGCTGGCCGGCGAGCGACGTCGGCGAGCTGCTCGGCAACTCGACCGCGGCCGTCAACAGCGCTTTGCAGCGCGCGCGGGACCGGATAGCCCGCGAGCACAACGAGGGCACGCCATGACCTCGAGCTCTTCAGTCAGCTCGGGTTGCCGGCACGACTGTGATCGACTCCCGTCTCGGCGCGCGACTGCCTGACGAACGTTTCCAGCTCCCCGACGATCCGGCGCGACATGCTGCCGAGCATCGGCCCGAGCAGGGGCCAGAGAAGCCGCACGACAAAGTGACGAGGCATAAAGCGTCCTTCGACGGTCACGGTCGTGCGGTCGGACCAGCCGGCACGACGGTCGAGCGGCCAGCGGACTGCGCGGACGGACCAGCTGGGCCGTCAAGCGTGTAGCCGAGCGACGTGCCCGGGTGCAGCTCTATCAGGGTCTCGAAGACCTCCGTGCGGCCCATCAGCGGCTTGGGCAGCAGACAGTGGCGCACGGTGCCGACACGGACCGTCGGCGTGTCCCGGGAGCAGGAGGACACGGTCTTCGTCCAGCGATGCTCGTTGCCGAAATCACCCATCACGGCCCACACCGCGTCGCGAGTCGCGCGCACCTCGCGGCTCGCACTGAAGGTCAACGGCCTGGCGATGGGACGGCACGGTATGGCATGGCATGCCAGGACCTCAGCCAGTCGTATCGGATGCCGAGTGGGCACGTCGCTGCGCAGCATCACGCAGGCGATAGCGACGGCGACGTAGAGCGTGGCGGTACGAGGCAGCCGGCGACCAGCAGCGCCGTGCCGATCCGCGACCGATCGGTCGTACACAGCACGAGCCCACCGACGCGGAGCGCCGCACCCCAGGGGCGGGCGCGGATCGCCGGGCGCCGCGCGCGGCCGAACACAGCTCCGAGCGCGACGGCAAGTCCGATCCCGTGCCGAGCGGCGAGCGCGCCGAACCCGACGGGCGAGATACGGCCCGCGCGGCGGGCGCTCACCGCGGCAGTCGTGAGAAAGACAAGGTCCGCCGTCGTGTCGAGATCGCGTCCCAGCCGGGTACGCCCAACGCGGCGCGCGATCGTGCCGTCCAGCCAGTCCGTGATCCCCCCAAGCACGATCAGCGCGGGCAGCGTCCCGCCGGCCCGGGCCGTCGCGGGCAGGGCCGGGACCAGCCAGAAGCGCGCCAGCGACACCGCGTCGGCCGGCGAGAGCCGCGCGCGGGGACGGCCGTCGCCTCCCTCGACCATTCCAAGGTGCCAGTCGAGCATGCGCCACACGGCCAGCCACCAGACGAGCCCGGCGAGGATCGGCGGATCGAGGTCGCTGCTGCGGCGCGCAGCTCGGCACGCGACCGGCCAAGCGGCGCCTCCTGCGAAGCCCCAGGCCGCCGCCTGCCGAGCCAGCGCCGGCCGTTGCGACCGCGACGCACGCGAGCGCACCAGCGACTTGCCGAGGAAGTCCAACCACGCGCCCACTCGGAAGCGCCGCCGCCGCAGCTCGTCCAGCGCCTCGGCGGTCCAGACCTCGCCCTCGGTCAAGGGTCGCGGGCTGTAACGCTGGGCGGCCATCTCGCGGGTCGTCCTCGCGCTCGATCCCACTCGCGCCATCGTCCCAGATCGCGGCGGCACGATCGCTGCGTACGCTGTCGCCATGCGCGCCATCGCGGGCCTGCTCGCCGCCGCGGCCGGCGGCTACGTGCTCGTCGTGCGCGGCGCCATCACGATCGACCTCGGGATCGGCCGCCGCGTCCGCCCGCTCGGCCCCATTGAGCGCTCGATCGCCGCGCCGCCCGAGACCGTGTTCGACGTGATCGCCACCCCGTATCTCGAGCGCACCCCGCGGGCGATGCACCACAAGCTTCGCGTCTGGGAGCGCGGCGGCGACATGGTGCTTGCCGCCCACATGACGACCACCGGGCGGCTCACGACGACCACGGTCGAGACCGTTCACTTCGAGCGCCCGCACCGCATCTCGTTCCGGCTGCTGCGCGGACCGGTCCCCCACGTCATCGAGACCTACGAGCTCACGGAGACAGCCGACGGCACTACGTTCATATACAGCGGCGAGCTCGGCACCGACGGCTGGGGCATCGGGCAGTGGTGGGGAGACCGCGTAGCGACGCCATGGGAGCAAGCCGTCGCGACGTCACTGGAGTCGATCCAGGCCGAGGCCGAGCGACGCGCCGCGACGCGACGAAAGGCCTGATGCTTATCGCAATCGACTGCGCCTGCTCTCGATCGCCCCGGTCTCGATGATCACTCAGACTGGTGGTCTTCGACGCTGTTCGCGCTCCCGCCGGCAGCCGCCGTGTTCGGCGTCGCGCCCCTGCTCGGCGCGTGGTACCGCGGCGGACCGATAGGTTTCGTTGGCCTCCTCGCCCTCTGCTGCGCGCTGGCGGTCATGCTCTCGACGCAGCGAGACGCAGCAGCACGCTCGGCGAGCGGCGCCTCGCCGAGCTACGCCGGTCGCTCAAGCAGCTTTCATGAGCACGTACGTTGACGTGGTGGTGGTAGGGTCGCGGCGCCACGCTGGCGCTCCTCCTTCCGCCGCCGCGGGAGCGAACGTGGCCAGGGCTGAGCGCACGTTCGTCACGATCGGAGTTGCGGCAGTGACCACGGTGCTCGGTATCTCGGCCGCGTCATGGGCGATGCTCATGGCGGTCTCCCCGTTGCTGCAGGTGCGCCAGATCCGCCGGCGACGCTCATCGGCCGGCGTCTCGATCGGCTACTTCATGGTGCTCCTGGTCGGCTTCGCCCTCTGGATCGCCTACGGTGTCGCGCGTCGCGACCTGCCGCTCGTGCTGCCCAACAGCGTTGCGCTGCTGGTGACCGCGTTCACGATCGTCGTGGTGCGCCGGCATCGGCCGGTTGCTTGAAGTACGCCGGATAAGCGTTCAACCGCGTGTTGATCACCGCACACCACCGGCACGCGCCGGCGCGGACCTTCGGCGACCATTCGGGCAGCCCCAGCCAGAGGACGCAGGGATGTTCTCAGTCCTCCGCCCCGCTTCAAATACCTCCCCAGGGCGAGCCCGCGTCGGCGACTGCGCGCGGGCGACGGCGAGCGACGCGTCTTGATCTCGCCTGGGACTTGATGACGTTGGGTCGCGGCGGACTCCCTCCGCGCCCAGCCCGGGCCTCCCACCGTGGGGCCATTGTGGGACCGAACGTGGCCCAACGACACCCGATCGAGTGCGCCGCATGAAGCTGGCTGCGGCCGTGAAATCGAGTATTTCCAGGCATGAAGCTGCCTACGTCGCCAGGGGCATATTGCTTCACACGCGAGAGGTCGCAGGTTCGAAACCCGCCGCGCCCATGTGGGATCCCGGTCAACGGCGCATCGCCCCACCGGGCGCGGCCGTCAGCCGGCATGAGCGTTCGTGGCGCGGGCTCGCCGACCAGCCTGTTCGCCGCCACCCTGGATCGGGCCTGCCACTCGCAGCTGGTCTGCGCGCACGACGAGCAGCTCTGCGATCTGGCGCGTCCAACGAAACGGGTTGGCGACCAACTGCCCGGTGGCAAGCGACCGCGCAGCCCACACCTCGCCGGCCACCTCGGCGATCAACACCGGAGACGGCGGGACACCGGCTTCGTCGAGCGCCGCGAGCCGCGCCAGCGCCTCGGCGTCATCAGCGCGCGCGTAGCGGATGCGGACGTCCGAGTCGATGGGGAGTGCCAGCGCGCGCGGGGTTCGCGCCATGGACAGCCGGCGCAGCAGGTTCACGGGCGAGCGCCGCGGCTGCAAGTCGGTCGTGCGACGGCGGTCGGCTGCGTTGCGCCGCGCCTCGTCAGCACGGATGGACGCGAGCTCGTCACGGAGGTGCAGGTTCACAGCAGGATCCTTTCGGGGGATGGGTCTCCGGTACTGACGGATCCCACGGCCGCGATATTCCGCGTCATGCCACGCAACCGCCCTACCGTGAACCAGCGCTCGCCCGTCTGGCGAGTTTGACACCTAGTTACTCTATGTATAGAGTCGCTGGGTATGCGCGGCGAAGCGCTCAAAGGTCACCTCGATCTGCTCGTGCTGGCGGTTCTCGCTGACGGCGCCAAGCACGGCTATGCGGTGATCGAGGACTTGAAGCTGCGCAGCGGCGAGGCGCTCGACCTGCCAGAGGGAACCGTCTACCCGGCGCTGCACCGACTCGAGAAGGACGGGCTGCTGGCGTCGACATGGTCGGTCGTCGGCGGCCGCCGGCGGCGGACGTACGAGCTCACGGCGCGGGGCCACGAGGCCCTGGCCGATCGCCGGCGTGAATGGCAGGACTTCTCGAGCGCCGTATGGCGAGTCGCGGGAGGGGCGCCGTGGCCGGCGACGACCTGATCGACGCGTACGTCCGCGACGTTGCCGCCCGCCTCGGGCGATGGCCGGCCGCCGACCGCGAAGACGTGGTCGACGAGTTGCGCGACCACCTGGTCACCTCCGTCGAGGTCTTGATCGAGCGCGGCGAGAGCGGCAACGCCGCGTGGCAGCGCGTCTCGGAGCGTTTCGGGCCCGCGGAGTTGATCGCCGCAGGCCTGCTGGCCGTGCGCCGGCGCCGGCTGACCGACCCGCCACGACTCCGGCACGCAGCGACGCTCTGCTGCGCGCTGTGGCCGGCGCTGGCGCTCGGCTGGTGGCTGAGCCTGATCCTCGAGCGCGAGGGCGCCGACTGGGACGGCCCGCCGCAGGCCGCCTATCTGGTCGGCGCCGCGGCGCTGGTCCTCGCGGCGTCGTTGACCGTCACGCTGAGCGTGACCGTGGCACGTGCGCACGGCGGGCTGGGCTGGTGGGGCCGAACAGGCACCGTATGCGGCGTGGCCGCTGTGGGCGCGAGCGTGTTCGGCTGGATGGTTCCTGTCTGGGGCGGCCTCTTGGCGCTGTCGACGCTGGCGGTGGCGGTCGGGCTGTGGCGACGGGACGTGGGTCCGCGCACGCCCATGGCCGCGTTCGCAGTCGCGTGGGCGGTGGCCGCGTTCGTCTGGTGCGCCGCACAGGGCGCTGCCGCACCGCTTGATGATCTGCTGGCCGTCAGCGTCGGCGCCGGCGTCGCGACGCCCGCGGCGTTCGCGCTCCGCCGGCGGCTCGTCCCGGCCGCCGTGTAGCCATGGCGGTCGCGACGCGCGGCAGCCATCGGCTCGCGTACCCGCTGACCGTCGATGTCCCGCCCGCGGCACCGCAGTCGCGCTGGAAGGCACTCGCACGTCCACTCCTTGGCATCCCGATCATCGCGTTCTCGCTGCTGCTCAACATCGGCGCGGCGCCGGCGACCTGGGCCGCCATCGCCGTGCGAGGACACGCCCCACCGTGGCTGGCGGACTTCCAGCTCTGCGTGCTGCGCTGGCACACACGCGCCGCCGCGTACATGCTCCTGCTGACGGACCGCCTCCCGACGGCGGTGGACCCCCATCCGGTGCGGATCGGCCTGTCCGTCGCGCCGCGCGTCGCGCGCTGGAAGCTCGTCGTGTGGAAGTTCGTGACCGTGCTTCCGCACCTGATCGTGCTCGTCTTGCTCACGGTCGCGCTGGTTCCGCTCGCCCTTCTCGACTGCTGCGCCGTCGCGCTGACCGGTCGCCTCCCGGCGCCGCTGCACACCTTCGGGACCGCGTCCGTCGCGTACTGGGGACGGCTGGCGGTGTACGTGCAGTCCCTCACCGACGCCTTCCCACCGCTCTCGCTGCGCCTCGACGCCCGGACCGCACGGCGCGCAACCTACGTCGCCTGCGCCATCGCCGGGCTCATCCCCGCCGGCCTCGTCCTCGCCGCCTTGATCTTCATCATCGGCTTCTCCGGCACACGAACCGTGGTCCCCGTGTCCTACGACGGCCTGCGCTCGGGCGCGATCGACCCGATCACCACCGAGGCCGTCGTCGAGTCCGGCCGCATGGGACTCCGCTCGGTGCGCGACCCGGCCGACGGCGCGCTCGGGCTCTTCCAGCCGCGCGACGACTCACGGTACGTCGCCTTCGAGGTCGCCATCAGCAACTGGCGCGGAGCCGGCGAGGGCGTGCCCGTGCGGGCATCGTCCTTCCATCTCCAGGACCGCGCCGGCGCGAGCCGTCGCCCAGTGCTCGTCGGGCTCAACGGCGTGCCCGGACCCGGCGACGTCCCGAGCGGCAGGCTCGGCCACGGCGTCGTCGTCTTCGAGGTCGCGGCCGACACGCAGCCCAAGCGTCTGATCTGGGACGTCGTTGACTACATCGGCACGCCGCGACGGGGCGAGACGGTCGAGTGGGTGCTGGAGTGAGCCCGGACCGCGTTGGCATGCGGAGCCGGAACTCCCACCTGAACGCGGTACGCGGCGGATCCGATCGCGCCACGATCCAGACAACGGCTCTGCGTCGGGTGCGCTGGTAAATTCGCGCTGGTTTCCGGTGACGGTCTGGTGAACATCTTCACGAAACGGCGACGCGGGACGTGAGCGTCTCCTCCGCCGCCCCCCGATCGAGTTCGAGGGGCTGGTCAAGCGGTTATACGGGCAGCTCACCCAGGACCTCAGCAACGGCATCACCGGCGTCGGAGAGACGACCAACGGGCTCGCCGCCGCGATCATCGGGACGATCCTGTGGTGTGCCGTGCTCATCGCGCCAGGCTGGATCCGCTTCATGCGCGCCGACCTCAGGTAGCCCTGGTCGGCCGCACGGCCCGAGCCTCCGCGCCTGCCGTTAGGTCCGTTCGTGGGACCAGACGTGACCCAACGAGGTCTGGACGAGCCTGCTGCACCAGCCCCCGAGGCCTCTCATTTACAAGCACAAAGCCGCCCGCGCCGTCGGGAGCGCAGTGCTTCACACGCAAGAGGCCCGAGGTTCGAAACCCGCCGCGCCCAATCATCCGAAGCTCGTCGCTCCGGGCGCGCCGCCGGCCTGAGCGAGGAGCGTCAGCCCTGGCGACGTAGCGGTAGGCGCGCAGTGACGCGTGTCCCCGCGCCAACCGGGCTGTCGATCTCGAGCCGGCCGCCCAGCGCATCGACCCGGTCGGCGAGACCCCGCAGGCCGGTCCCGGATGCCGGGTCGGCCCCGCCGGCGCCGTCGTCCTCGATCTCGACCAACAGCTCCTCATCCGCCGGGGCGACGCGGACCCGGACCGCGTTGGCACCGGCGTAGCGGCGGGCGTTCGTAAGCGACTCGCTGACGATGAAGTACGCCGCGAGCTCGATGTCGTCCGGCAGCTCGCCGATCGCGACGTCGAGCGTCAGCGACGGCTCGGATCCGACGATCAGCGACTCGATCGCGCTCCGGAGCCCGCGCTCGGACAGCGCGACTGGATGCAGCCCGCGCGCGAGCTCGCGCAGCTCGCTCTGCGCCGTGCCGAGTTCGTCGTGGGCGAAGCGGAGCGTGTCGCCCGGGTCGCCGCCGCGGTCGAGCTGGAGCTGAGCCGCCCGGAGCAGGTTCGCCACCGCGGCGAGCCGTTGCTGGGCGCCGTCGTGCAGGTCGCGCCCTACGCGTTGGCGCTCGGTGTCGGAGGCCTCGATCACCCGCTCGCGCGATCGCCGCAACGCCGCCGCCTGCTGGCGGCGCTCGAGCTCGGCCGCGGCCCGCGACGCGAAGATCCGCATCGCCGCCACGTCGTCGTCCGCGGCCTCCATGGGCCCCGCGTCCATCACGCCGACGTGGCCGAGGTGCGTGCCGTCGGCCGCGCGCAGGCAGACCGCGAGATAGCTCTCGAGCCCCATCTCGATCGCCGGCCTGGCCTCGGGGAATCGCTGCGTCAGCGCCTCGGGGAAGGCGACGACCGACCGCTCCACGACCAGCGCACACGGCTTGCCGTCGGTGTCGTACTCGAACGGCTCGTCGAGCCAGTCGTCCCCGTACCACCCGCTCAGGACCCGCACGTGCTCGCCGCTGGGGGCTGTGGCCTCGGCGACGAAGGCGAACTTCGCGTCGAACGCCAGCGCGACGTGGCGAACGAGGCAACGGAGGAACTCGTCTCCGACTGCGCCTGCAGTTCCCTCGGCGACCGTGCGGAGGAGGTCGCGGCGGCCCGATCGCACGCCGTGGTCAATGTCAACGTCAGAAGGCAAAGAACCCCGCCCGACAACGATGCTAGCGCTGCGGGCGTCACCAGGGCGGTGGTGCTCGCGCCGAGGTCGGAGCGGATGGTCGGCGCGGCGACGTTGACGATCGTGCCGTCGAGCAGGTCCATGCACTCGACGACGAGGACGATCGCGAGGATGAGCCAGCGGCGGGGGTGGCCGTGGTACTCAGGCGCCACGGCAGCAGGTGCGGCGACGGGGGCGGCAGGAGTCTGGGTGTTGGGCATGGAGAGCTCCCGACCCCCCGTGGTCTGCCGCCCGTGATCGCCAGGTCAGCGCACCGGCCAAGGCGCCGCTGACCCGCGCCGCGATCGTGGAGGCGGCGCTGGCCCTGCTCGACGCCGATGGCCTTGAGGGCGTGTCGATGCGCCGGGTCGCGAGCGCCTGGCGACCGGCCCGGCGTCGCTGTACCAGCACGTCGGCGGCAAGGACGAACTGCTCGAGCTGGTGCTGGACCGCGTGTCCGCCGATGTGGAGATCCCCGCGCCGGGCGTCGGCCCGGATGGCTGGCAGGAGCCGCTCAAGGACCTGCTGCGCGCGATACGGGCGGTCCTCGGTGCGCATCAGGACCTCGCCTACGTGATGCTCGGACGCATCCCGACCGGCCGAACGCGCTCGCGGGCGCCGAGGCGTTGCTGCGAATCATGCGCGCGGGCGAAGTCCCGGAGTCGGTCGCCGCGTACGCAGCCGACTCGCTGGCGCTGTTCGTCGCCTCCGTGACCTACGAGGAGGCGATCCGGCGCCGCCTCTTCGGGACGATGGAGGAGGCCAAGGCGCAGGTGGAAAGCGTCCGCCAGTACTTCGCCTCCCTGCCCGAGGACCGCTTCCCGACGCTCGTGGCGATGGCCGATCACCTCACCGCGTTCGACGAGAACGAGGACGACCGCTTCGAGTTCGCCCTCGACGTGCAGATCCGCGGCATCGCAGCTCTGGCTGCCGAGCAGCGCTCGTGATCAGGTCACGCGGATCTGGCCCAACGCGCGTGACTATTCCCGAGCTACTCGGCCGCGACGGCGAGCAGAACCGCGCTCTGGAGATCGCGGAGCATGACAGCGCGGGCCTCGAGATCGGCCTCGACGTCATCAGGAGCGGTCCCGGCAACGATCAGGGCCTGCGCCAGGCCGGCGAGCGCCCGGTTGACCTCCTGCTCGGCGCGCAGCACGCCCTGGACGTGCGCGAGCGCGGCCGGGTCGCCCATGTCGAGCCGCTCGGCGGCGAGGCCGACTAGCCGAGCCGGCAGGGACGCGAGCTGAAGCCCGGCGTGTTCTTCGTACGAAAAGCGATGCATGTGGCCCCATCGGCACGGAGCGCCGAAAACCGAAGGGCTCGTGTCATCCCACCTTCGCGGCGCGGGCGGTCCCGAGCACGGAGCCGCCGGCGTCGAGAGCGCGAACCGCCACGTACGGCTGATCGGTGTGGACGCGCATGCGCGTCTCGAGGTCCTCGAACGGCGCGGAGCCGACCGGCGACAGCGCGTTCGGGTCCTTCCCGGCGAGGATCTGCCAGCGATTGATCTCGGTCGCGCCGTTCCAGCTGGCCCAGATCGTCACGTGGCCATTGCCGCGCTTCGCGACCATCGCCGGCGATCCCGGAGGCCGCCCGACCCACTGAGCGGGTGCCGCGCGGTAGGACCAGTAACGCAGCCGCAGCACGGCCTTCTCGCGGCCGTCCGGCCCGATCGAGCTGATCCGCGGCACCGAGCCCCAGTCGACGAGCATGTCGCCGTTGGACTGCGGCACCGCGCTCCCCACGAAGCCGGACAGGAAGCCGCCGCCGGTGCTCGACAAGCCGACCGAGGTGATGCTCCGCAACAGCTTCACGCGGTGGTGCGCAGCATCGAGCTGGAACAGCAGCACGCGCGCGGGATGCACCGGGCAGCGCGGCGACCCCGCGATGTGCGCGCCGCCATTGTCGAACATCAGCAGCCGGTTCCCGGGCAGGCGGCGGACATCGTGCTGGGTGCAGAACACCCAGTTCGGGTGGCGTGCGAGACCGAACTGGTCGCGCTTGCCGCCGAAGATCCACGCCGTCTTCCCGGTCCGGCGGTCGATTCCGTAGATCGCGGACGTATTGCGAGCCGAGACGACCATCGTCGGGTCAGCGGCCGTGGGCGCGTCGATCGAGTTGCCGTGGAAGTAGTCCCACGGCGTCCCGTCGCGCGGTCGCGCCGCGTAGCTGTCCGCCAGCGCGACGCTCCCGCGTGCCCGCCACTCGAACAGTGAGCTGCCGGACGCCGGGTCGATCTCGCGCACGACGTAGTCGGTGATGTTCCCGCGCTTGACCGGGTCCGAGCCGACGTAGGCCGTGCCCTGCGACGTCAGCTGCAGCTCGTGCTCGTCGGTCGGATCGCCGTGGCCGGCGCGGACCCGCAGCACCCGGCCGTAGTGCTGGTCGAGCAACTCGAAGTAGCCGCCGGCGGAGTCGCGCTCGAAGAACGCCAGCGCCGGCTGCCCGTGGGAGGTCACGGTCTTGAGATCGTGCACCTTGTACGGGCGGCGCATGTACCAGAGCAGCTTGCCGTCGTTCGAGATCAACATCAGGCCGAACTGCTCGTGCGGGTTGCGCTTCGGATCGGGACGCGGAGTGACGAGCATCTCCTCGTGCGCCACCTTCGCGCCGCGGCGGACCGCGACGCAGAACGGCGTCGGCCGCAGGTCGGGCAGCGTCCGGAACCGGCGCCGGCGCAGCGCGCAGTCGAGCCGGCGCGAGGTGACATGGCTGGCCGTCGCGGAGCGGTGGACCTGCACCACCGCGGCCTGTGGCTCGTCCGGACGGTCGAGGATCAGCACTCCCGCCAGCGCGCACCCGACGAGCCCGCACAGCACGACCGCTGTGACGTTGCGGCGCATCGCGCGGCCACGTTGGCGACGAAGCCTGAGAATCAAGCCCACGGAAGGCCGGCCCAGCTCGGCGGCGGGCCGGGCTGCCACTTCGGGAAGGGCGCGTACGCCTCGGCTGATTTCGTCGTCTCCGTCTCGACGCCCGCGCCGTGCCGCAGCGCGAGCTCTGAGCGCACGTAGGTGGTGCCCTTGTCCGGCCAGCCCTTGCGCGCACCGGTCATGAAGATCACGCACGGGCCTTCGCCGGCGCCGACCAGGATGTGCTCGGTTTCGGGCGGGCAGTGGACGAAGTCCCACGCCTTGAGCGGGCGCTCCTCGCCCTCGATCAACAGCAGGCACTCCCCGGCGAGCACGAGGAAGTTCTCCTGGTTGGCCTCGTGGTGGTACAGGCCATTGGCCTCACCCGGCTGCAGCACCGCGAGCGTGAAGCCGACGTCCGGGAAGCCGACGTCGTTGCCCTCGAAGATGCAGGCGTCGCCGAGTACCTCGTTGGTCACCCAGGCGGCGTCCGGGATGCTGACCACGAACCAGCCGTCGGTGACCGGCGCGAGGCCCGTGTCGAGCCGCTCGAGCCGCGCCTCCTCGACCATCAGTCGCGCGACTGGAGCTGCCGAACCTGGTCGGCGAGCACGACGACCGCCTCCTGCAACTGCACGATCTGCTCGAGCAGGAGATTGTCCGTCTCGCCGAGCATGGTGTTGAGCCGCAGCTGGAGCACCTGCTGGTGCTGACGGTCCCGCTCGACCGGATCCTCGATGTCCGCGACCGCGGCCTCGAGCTCGTCGATGCGCTGGTCGGTCGCGATCAGGTCATCGGTCAATCCCGCGCGGGCCGCCGAGGCGGCGCGGGCCTGCTCGATCGATTGCGTGAGCCTGTCGGCCCACTCCGCGTCGTCGATATTCGCCCAGTCACTCATGCCGGAACCGTAAATCACGCGGCGGCGCAGCGTCACACCGCGCCGCAACCACGGTGCAACCGCGCCGCGCGACGTTCTGGCGACTACACCGTCGCCACCGAGGAGCCGTCGTGACCTACTTGATCGTTGGAGTTGACCGCAGGACCTTCGCCCGCTGGCACGAGAACGTGACCGCCGGCGACCCGCCGGGCGCCGCGCGGATCGCACAGGCTCACGCCCGGAGCCACGGCATCGACCTCGTCGTCGCCGCCGTCGTCGGCACGTACTCGAGCATCGTCGAGTACGTCGATGAATCACCGGCGTTGCGGAAGGCGGCGTAGCCGTGCGGGCGCAACTCTGACGCTGTAGGGTCGCGCCACGACGGAACCACACGGCATCGAGTTCGGCCTGCTCGGCCCGCTCGAGGCGCGCCGAGACGGGCTGCCGCTGCCGATCGGGAGCGGAAAGCCGTGCGAGCTGCTTGCGGCGTTGCTCCTCCATCGCAACCAGCCGGTGACGACCGAGCAGATCGTCGACATGCTGTGGCCCGACCGGCCACCGGCGAATCCGTCGAAGACCGTGCACGTCTACGTGTCGCGGCTGCGTCGCGCGCTGGACGTGCCGTCGGAGGAGTCGCTGCTCGAGACGCGCACGGCGTCCTACGTCCTGCGTGTCGCGCCCGACCAGCTGGACATCGACCGCTTCAGCACGCTCGTCGACGCCGGACGCGAGTCCCTGGCGGCCGGCGACGCGACGCGGGCGTCGCGCCTGCTCGCCGACGCGCTCGCGTTGTGGCGGGCCGACGCGCTGGCCGACTTCCGCTATGCCGCGTTCGCCCAGGCCGACGTCGGTCAGCTCGAGGAGCGGCGCATCGAGGCGATCGAGCTCGCCGTGGAGGCCGACCTCGCGCTCGGCCAGCATGCCGCAGCCGTGCCCCGGCTCAACCGCCTCGCCGCCGAGCATCCGTTGCGCGAGCGGCTGCACGGCCATCTCATCCTCGCCCTGTACCGCGCCGGACGTCAGGCCGAGGCGCTGGCCGCGTACCGGCGCCTGCGCGACACGCTCGATCGCGAGCTCGCGCAGCCTCCGAGCGCCGACCTTCGCCGGCTCGAGCAACGCATCCTCCAGCAGGATCCGGGGCTCGATGTCGCGGCGGCGGTCCCCGACACGGCCGGCCCGCCGCACGAGCGCCTGCCGCTCCCGGCGCCGCTCGAGCGTGCCCGCGGGTCGCCGCTGATCGGGCGCACCGCCGAGCTGGACGCGATCGCCCGCGTGGCGGAGACGCTCGCCGGCGGCCGGAGGCTCGTGCTCATCTCCGGCGACGCCGGCATCGGCAAGACGCGCCTGCTCGCCGAGGCGGCCGCGCGGCTGCACGCCGAGGGCTGGCCGGTGCTCTTCGGGCGTGCGGACGAGGAGCGCCTGGTGCCGTACGAGCCGTTCGTGGAGGCGCTCCGCCCGCTCGCCGACCGTGCGCACCTCGGCCTGCGCCCAGGCGAGGCGCTGCCCGCCGTCGTCGCGCCGCTGGCGACGCTCTTGCCCGAGTTCGACCCGTTGCTCCCGGACGAGCGGCCGCCCGTGTGGGACGACCCGGAGGCGGGCCGCTACCGCCTGTTCGTGGCGTTCGCGACCGTGCTCTCGCGCGTGGTGGCGGAGCAGCGACTGGCCCTCGTGCTCGACGACCTGCAGTGGGCGGACGGCCCGACCTTGCGGCTGGTCAGGGAGCTCATCGCGCGCACGGGCAGCGCCGGGCTGCTGATGCTCGGCGCCTACCGCCCGTCCGAGCGTGACGCACCGCTGCTCCGGCTGCAGGACGATCTGCGGCGCGACCGCCGGGTCGACGAGCTCCCGCTCGCCGGCCTGAGCGGGGCCGACGTCGCCGCGCTCGCGGCTGCGCTCGGTGCCGAGGCGACGCCTGCGGCGGTGCGCGAGCTGCACGAGGCGACGCACGGAAATCCGTTCCTCGTCGAGCAGCTGCTACCCGCCCTCGCCGGTGACACGTCGTTCGCTCACGAGTACGCGGCAATGGAGGTCCCGGAGGCGATCCAGATCCTGATGTTGAGGCGGCTGCAATCGCTGCCGGCCGACGTCGTGCGCACGCTGTCCACCGCTGCGATCCTGGGACGGGAGTTCCGGCTGACCGACCTCGAGGCGATCGCTCCGCCCGAGCTGTTGCCCGTCCTCCCCCGGCTCGAGAACGCGGTGGACGCGGGCCTGATCGGCGAGACGGACGCCGAGGTCGACCGCTTCGCATTCGCCAACGACCTCGTGCGCCGGGGGTTGCTCGGGCAGCTCGGCCGCGCGCGGACGGCGCAGCTGCACCTCGACGCGGGGCGGGCACTCGAGCGGGCCGGCCGCGACGCGAGCGAGCACGCGCATCACTACATCGCCGCGCAGGAGATCGGCGGCGCCGCCGGGGCCGCGGCCGCTTCGATCGAGCTCGCGCGGCGTCACGCCGCCGCGCACGCGCATGCGGACGCGGCGCGCCAGTACCGAACCGCGCTGACCGCGCTCGACGAGCTCGCGCCAGACGCCGGCGCGGCACTGCGCTGCGAAGCGCTCGTCGGCCTGGCGGGTTCGCTCGAAGCCCGCGACATCGACGAGGCGCGCACGGTCTACCGGGAGGCCGCCGAGGTCGCCGACCGGGCCGGCCTTGGCGAGTGGCTCGGCGAGGCGGCGATCGGCTTCTCCCGCTGGCAGCAGTACGCGTCCGTCGACGTCCAGGCAGTGGAGCTGCTCGAGCGCGCGCTCGCCGCGCTGCCGGCGACCGAGTCCGGCGTGCGCGCGCAGGTGCTCGGCCTGCTCGGCGTCCGGGTCGATACGTCGGCCGGCCAGGAGCGGCGCGAGGCGCTGTGGCGGGAGGGCGTCGAGATGGCACGCCACGTCGGCGACGCGCCCGCCCTCGCGACGATCCTGCGGTACGCGCCGTACGTGCTCTGGCGGCCCGAGAGCCTGCCCGAACGACTCGCCGCGGCAGACGAGACCGTGGCCCTGGCAACGGCCGCGGGGCTGGCCGACCAGTTGCTTTGGGGGCAGGTCAACGCGTTCGCCGAGCGCCTGGAATCCGGGGACATCGCCGGCGCGGACCAAGCGCTCGACGCGGCCCGTGCGCTCGCCGAACGCGCCCGCCACCGCTGGTTCGCCTGGTACCTGCCGACGCTCCTCGCCACGCGCCGGCTGCTCGAGGGCGATGTCGAGGAGGGTGAGTGGCTCGCCCGGTCCGCGCTCGAGTCGCGCCTGGCGATCGAGCCGGGAGCGACCGAGGTGTTCGCCGCTCAGATCGCGCTCTGCGCGCGGCTGCGCGGGAGCGTCGATCCGCTCGTGCTGCCCTACCTCGAGGCTCAGGTCGAGTGGTTCGCGGACCGGCCGCTGTGGCGCGTGCTGCTCGCCGATGCCCTGATCACCGCCGGCCGGCACGACGAGGCGCGGCCGGTGCTCGCGAGGGTGCTGGCCGAGGATCTGCCCTCCAACTCCGACCGTCTCGCCGTGCTCGCCCTGTCCGTGGACGCCGCGGCACGGCTCGGCGAGATCGAGGCCGCGAGCGCGCGCGTCGACGCGCTGAGCGCGTTTGCGGGCCGGTTCATCCTCGTCGATCGCGCGTGGGCGGTGTGGGGGCCGACTGACCGCGTTCTCGGCGTCGCCCTCGCCGCGCGCGGCGACGCGACCGCCGCCGCCGAGCACTTCGCTCGCGCCGAGCGTCAGCTCGCCGCGGCCGGCGCCGCGTGGCCCGGGGCCGGGCGATGAGCAGCGCGTAAGGTCCGCTCCAGCATCGGGGCGAGGTTGAGCAAGGCGCCGAGGTAGGCCCCGAGCGCGAGTTGGGAAGCGAGGCCGGGAGAGAACAGCGCGATCAGGGAGAACAGCCCGGCCAGGCTCGCGCTCGCGATCGGGCCTGCGGCGGCGAGGGCGATCCGCCGCGGCCGCACCTCGCACGTGTCGACGAGCTTGAGGCCAAGGCGCGGCCGCCGGCCGAACGAGGCGAGCGTCAGCGCGTGCGCGAGCTTGGCGAATGCGACGGCCGCGATGCCCCCGGCGAGGAACGCGAGCCACCCGACCTCGTCCCGGACGGGCCGGAACTCGCCGCCCACGAGGAGGCTCGCGAACGCCACCGCTCCGACGATCGCCACAGCCGCGATCGCCGTCAGCCCGGCGGTGGTGAACAGACGCCAGCCGAGGCGACGGTAGACGGCATCGACGCGGTCACAGCCGAACGACGCCTCGCGAACCGTCGGCGCCGCACCGGCGAGCAGCCCGCGCTCGCCGAGCTCGGAGAGCAGCTCCTCCAGCCGTGACACCGCCACGGCGCCGTGCTCGCGCTCGACGTCGTCGACGATCTCAGCGACCGTGTGGCGCCCATCGACGTGGCGCAGCAGCTCCGCCTCGTCGGCGGTGAAGCGCGGGCACCTGTTGCCGCGGCGGAGCCGCGGCCGCGCCGGCGTCGGCATCGCGGTTTCGATCCGCGTCGCGCCGGACCCTGCGGAGATTCGCAGCGACGCGCCGACCGGCACCATCACGGTCCGGTCGGCGTCGTCGCTGCGTTCCTGCTCCACCCGCAGGAAGGTGTCGCCGACGCGGATCTGGTCGCCGTCGCGTGCGAGCCATGCGTCCGACAGACGGTGGCCGCGAAGAAAGGTCCCTGACGCCGACCCGAGATCGCGCACACCGACGCCCGCGGGCGCCTCGAACAAGCGCGCATGGCGGCGCGAGACCGCCGGGTCGTCGAGGCGCAGGCGGTTGCCTGCTGCACGTCCGACCGACAGCTCGCCGCGCACCGGCGCGCGCGTCCCGTCGGGCAGCACGACCGAATAGCGCGCACGGTCGGCTTCTCCCCGGCGGGGTACGCCGCACAGCGGGCACGCATCGCCCGTACACGGGAGCCGGCGGTGGCAGGCGCGGCACAACATCACGACGGGCCCATCTCGACGGTCGCAGGCTCGCGGAAATGCGCGGTGATCGTGCGATCGTTCGTGAGGCGCACCCCGCACGTGGGGCCGACCGCCTCAGGGCAGCCGTCCCAGCCGGCGAACTCGAACCGGTCGGCCGGCTCGGCGGTGAGCGTGAGCGACGTCGCATCGCCGTAATGCCACGTGCACCGCGCGGGGACGGCGCAGCGAGTGCCGCCGACGACGACCGCGCCGTTCCCATCGCTGCCCACGTCGAGCGTGCGCGATTGGATGTGCAGCGGAGCGGTGACCGCGGCACTCGTCTTGTCGGGCGAGCAGTTGTCCGTGTCGCACTCGAGGCCGGACCAGGTGAGCGTCCGCGACGCGTGGACGATCCTGGCACGGACCGTGCGGTCGCGACGCATCCTGACCTTGCACGTGTCGCCGGTGCACGCCGCGCCGGTCCACCGCACGGCCGAGTCCGAGTCGTGCATGACGCGGACCTTCACCATGACGCCACGCGCCAAGGTGCAGCCGTCCGCACACGAGCCGAGGCCCTCGACCTTCAGCCGTGCGGCCTGGTCACGGGTGATCAACGTCGTGAGCACGAACGTGCGCAGGAAGCGCGTGGGCCGCGCCGGCACCGCGCTGTCGCGCTTGTGGGCGATGTGGGGCGCGGCCGGCACCGGGACCGGCACGAAGCGGGCGGTCACGGCGTGGTGCAGGACCGTGTCGACGCGACACAGATCGTTGCCCTCGCAGTAGCCGGCCCAGCCGGCGAACATCCAGCCGGGGCCGGCCGTGGGCGCGAGCGCGACAGCCTTCCCGCGCGCGAAGCCAAACGTGCAGTCCGTGGCGCAGCGGCGCCCGCGGGCGCGCACGGCGCCGTGCCCGCGAACGTGGAGCGCGAGCTTCATCCGCGGCCGGCTGGTCGACGGGTGGCGCGTGACGATTCGGGCGGTCACGCGGTGGTCGACCGCCGCCGCGGTCGTGCGCGCGCCGCGGCCTCCGGCGAAGAGCGCGATACCGATCGCGATCACACCGACGATGCCGATCGTGATGAACGTCAACTGAGTGGCGCGGTGAGAGGACATGGGGGGAGCGGATCGAGGTCGAAGGGGCGCCGGCTCCGGGCCGGCGCCCCGTTCGGAGAGCGACTAGACGGCCTGCGCCGTCGGCGGGCGGCGGCGCGTGCTGAGGAAGACGGCAGCGCTGACGAGCAGCGAAGTGCCGGCGATGATGAATCCGATCGTCATCCACGGGATGCCGTCGTCAGACGGGCTCGCGGGCGCCGAGACGTGCGCGGGCTGGGACGGGGCCTGAGCCTCGTAGCCGTAGGACCAGAGCACGCCCGTGGGCGCATGCGAGTGCGCCGTCGCGGTCGGGGCCTTCGCCTCGTAGCCGTAGGACCAGTACACGCCCCTGGGCGCGGTGGGCGTCAGCCCGCCGGCGGCCAGATGCCGCAGATCCTGGGTCCGCTCCGACACGCCGCGCGGCGGCGGGTCGATACGAGCGGACGCCGCGGCCGGGACGGCCAGGACGATCACGGCGAGTACAGCGGTGAGTGCGCGGGTGAGCGCGTGCATTACGGGGTCTCCTTGTCGTGATGGATTACGGCCGGACGCGGTGGCCGGCGCAGTTGGGCGCGGTACAGGTCGCGCGCGTCCACTCGGGACGGCCGGCGACCGAGACGTCGATCTCAGGCGTGACGTCCGCGTCGTCGGTCGCGAGTTGACGACCAGGCCGCACCGTCCGGCGCCGCAGACGCCGCGTGAGGCTCGCCGTCAGCCGCGTGGGCCGCGACGGCACGGCGCGCTCGCGCTGCAGCCGTGCCAGTTGTGATGTGAGGGCGGGGTGCATGGGCAGCACCATCCCCTGGGCCAGTTGCGGCTCGGTTACAGACGGGTGACAGCAGGTGTCGCAGAACTGCAAACCCACTGCAAACGCCCCGGCCGAGGCTGCGGACATGACCTCCCACCTCCCCACGGCGCCCCCCGGCCGCCGCTCCCATCAGGCGACCCGCCGGCAGCTCGAAGCGCTGCTCTCCCCGGAGTCGCCGATCAGCCCCCACGACCGTCAGCGCGCGCTCGTCCAGGCGAGCCTGCTGACGCGCGGGCCGTCACTCAGCCCGGCCAGCCGCCGCGGCGGCTGGGTGCCCGGCTAACCGCATCGGGCCGTCAGCGTCCACTCTCCGCTCCGGCGGACGACGGGCGCCGACGGCTCCGGCGCTGCACCTCCCGCGCGCCCGGCGATCACGACGATGGCCTTCATCGCCGCGGGGGTGCCCCACAGGTACGACCCGTCGGGAATGCCGTCACGGCCGTCGCGCACATCGCTCAACGGCACATCGAGCCAGACCGCGGTCACCGGCTCCAGCCGGTTGTTGGGGACCACGAGCGGCAGGCACGGCACGTCCGGCCGGAGCGCGTCGTGGGCATCGGCGAGGCGCCCGGCGCGGTCGACGACCTCGTCGCGGCGGTCGAGGAACCGCGGCGCCTGGAACACCGCGCCGACCACCAGCAGCGCCAGGCCCGCGGCGCCGGCGAGTCGCCACGCGCCCCGCTCCTCGAGGAGTGCGACCGGCGCCGCCGCCGCCACGCACAGCAGCGCCATCGTGACCATCAGGTAGCGGTCGTTGAGCGGCGTGCCGGCGATCACGGGGATGAACGTGGCGACCGTGCTCGCGACCAATGCGCCGCACAGGAGCCCGAAGCCGCCGCGCCGCCACGCGACCAGCAGCCCGAGCACGGCGGCCACGCAGACGTCCGGCCGCGCAGTCCGCGCGATGATCCGGTACCCCTCGGTGAGGACGCCGCTCAGCCCGGTCGGCCGCCCGCTGCGCCCGGTCGCCTCGGTCGTCGTGGTGAAGCTGAAGAACGGGTCGCCCGTCACCACGAGGTCGATCCCCGCCCAGAGCACCGGCGCGGCGACGACGAGCAGCAGGGCGCGCCGGTCCGCCGGCCGCGCGTACACCCAGTACGCGGCGGACAGCAGCCACGCCTCCGGCCGCACCAGCCCGGCGATCGCCAGCAGCACGAGCACCGGCACCCCCCGCCGCGGCCGCGCCGCCTCGAGCGCGATCGCCCAGATCACCAGCGCGGCGAAGATCACGTCGAGGTAGGCGAGCGCGCCGTAGAAGAGCAGCGTGTCGCGCGTGAACACGAGCAGCGCCGCGAGCACGCCCGCCGCGACCCCGAACAGCGCACGCCCGACCGCGAACACGCCGACGACGAGCGCGCCGACCGCGAGATAGCCGACCGCGAGCAGCACCGTCTCCGACGCCGACGGCACCAGCGCGGCGACGACCCCGAGCAGGTTGGTCAGCGGATGCGGCGTGGCGCCGGCCGACCACGACGGCGTGTCGAGGTGCAGCAGCTCGCGTCCCCACACGAGGGTCCACATCGCGTCCGTGTTCGGGAACCCACCCCCGTACGCCAGGAACGCCGCGACCCCCACGGCGACGGCGGCCCCAGCCATCGTTGCGCGCACGCGGCCACGATAATGACCCACGTTGTGTGACGACCCTCAAGCAAGCGGTCCCTTCTGCCGATACACTTGCTTGCAGAACACAACTATGTCCGAAACAACGACCCCCATCGAAGCCCTCGTCCGCCAGCTCTACGGGCTCGGCATGGTCCAGCGCGACATCGGCCGCCACGCGATGGCCGAACTCGGGACCCAGGGCTTCCACGCGCTCGCCGTACTCCAGGTGCACGGTCCCCTCCGCGTCTCCGACGTCGCACAGCGGCTCGGCGTCGATCTGTCGGTCGCCAGCCGCCAGATCGCGTCGCTCGCCGCCGAGGGCTACGTCGAGCGCCGTGAGGACAGTCGCGATCGCCGCGCCCAGCTCGTGGCCGTAACGCGCTCGGGCCGCAAGGTGCTGCGCGAGTCGCACCGCCGCATGGTGGCCGGCTTCACGCGGGTGCTGGAGGGCTGGTCGGACGAGGACGTCAACGACCTTACCGGCGGTCTGGAACGCCTGCGCGATGACTTCGCGCGGCTGGCCGCCGCCCACACCTCGCAGCCGAAGGAGGCCGCCTGATGCCGGCCATGACACACCGCCAGATCCTCGAAGCCATGTCGGGCCTGATGCTCGGCATGTTCGTCGCGATTCTTTCCAGCACCGTCGTCTCGACCTCGCTCCCACGCATTGTGAGCGACCTCGGCGGCAGCCAGTCGGGCTACACGTGGGTGGTCACCTCCACCTTGCTGGCGCTGACGGTGAGCACGCCGATCTGGGGCAAGCTCGCCGACCTGTTCGACCGCAAGGTGCTCGTCCAGACCGGCCTGGTCATCTTCGTGTTCGGGTCGATCCTCGCCGGGCTCTCGACCTCGATGGGCTGGCTGATCGCCTGTCGCGCGATCCAGGGGATCGGCGCCGGCGGCCTCACCGCACTGGTGCAGGTGATCCTGTCCGACCTCGTCTCGCCGCGTGAGCGCGGCCGCTACGCCGGCTACCTCGGCGCCGTGTTCGGCGTCGGCACCGTCGCCGGCCCTCTGCTCGGCGGCGTCGTCACCGACTCGATCGGCTGGCGCTGGTGCTTCTACATCGGCGTCCCGTTCGCGCTGGCCGCGTTCGCGGTCCTGCAGAAGACGCTCGACCTGCCGCGCCACCGCCGCGAGGTCAAGCTCGACTACGCCGGCGCGGCGTTGATCGCCGGCGGCGCCTCGGCGCTGCTGATCTGGGTCTCGCTCGCCGGCCAGCAGTACGACTGGGTCTCCTGGCAGAGCGCCATGCTCGTCGGCCTCGGCCTCGCGCTGATCGGCGCCGCGATCGCGGTCGAGCGCCGCGTCAGCGAGCCACTGATCCCGCTCAACCTGTTCTCGCGCCGCACCGTCGTGCTCGCCGTGATCGCCAGCATCGCCGTCGGCATCGCGATGTTCGGGACCAGCGTCTTCCTCAGCCAGTACATGCAGATCGCGCGCGGCAAGTCGCCGACCGAGTCCGGTCTGCTGACGATCCCGATGGTCATCGGCCTGTTCACCGCGTCGACCGTGATCGGCCGCCGCGTGAGCCGCACCGGCCGCTACAAGCCGTTCATGCTCGCGGGCACCGCGCTGCTGACGCTCGGCCTCGCGCTGATGGGCACGCTCGACGAGACCACCTCGCTGGTCGAGCTCGGCGCGTTCATGGTGTTGGTCGGCGCCGGCCTCGGGATGCTCATGCAGAACCTCGTGCTGGTCGTGCAGAACGCCGTCCCGCACTCCGAGATCGGCTCGGGCAGCTCGCTGATCGCCTTCTTTCGCAGCATGGGCGGCGCCGTCGGCGTCTCCGTTCTGGGTGCGCTGCTCGCCTCCAAGGCCAGCACGTCGATCGCCACGGGCCTGGCGGCAGCGGGCCTGAAGGCCTCCGCAACTGGAGACCAGGTCCCGGAGATCAGCTCGCTGCCGCCGGCGATCGCCCGCATCGTCGAGCACGCCTACGGCAGCGGGATCGCCGAGATCTTCATGGTCGCGGCCCCGCTCGGACTCGTCGCGATGCTCGCCGTGGCACTCCTGCACGAGGAGCCGCTCGGCACCCGCAGCGGCATCGACATCGCCCGTGAGGCGCAGCCCCAGGCGGCGTGACGATGAACGACCTGGAGGAACTCCACCTGCACCGCCTGCTCGTCGCCGTCGACGGCTCCCACACCGCCGAGCTGGCGCTGTCGGCGGCCGTCACGGCAGCGCGCCGCGACAACGCCGCGATCACGCTGCTCGCCGTCACGCCCGACTTCGCCGCCGAGTCGCGCAGCTGGATCGCCGGGTCGCCGGACCCGAACCAGCTGCAGCGCGAGGCCGACGAGGAGGCCCACCGCCTGCTGACAGAGACGGTCGAGCGGATGCCCGCCGACATCCCGGTCACCAAGCAGCTGCGCCACGGCAAGGCGGGTCCCGAGATCGTGGCCGAGGCCCGCGCACACGACTACGACGCGATCCTGCTCGGCGCCCGTGGCGTCGGCCGCGTCGGGGCGCTGATCGGCAGCGTCAGTAGCTACGTGCTGCACCACGCGGACATCGCGGTGTTCGTCGCGCACGCGCCTGCGCGATGATCCACGCGTGGCCGCGAGCGCCCCGATCCGCTCCCATGGACTGACCGCGGTCCTGCGCGAGGAGTCGCGCGTCACGCCGCTCGAGCTGTTCTTCGACCTCGTGTTCGTGCTCGCGCTGACGCAGTGCACGGCGTTGATGGCCGCCGACCCCACCTGGTCCGGCCTCGCCAAGGGGATGCTCGTGCTCGGCGTGATGTGGTGGTCGTGGGTCGGCTACGCCTGGCTGACCAGCGTGGTCGATCCCGAGGAGGGATCGGTGCGGCTGGTGATGCTCGCCGCGATGGCCGCGTTCCTCGTGGTCGCCCTGTGCGTCCCGGGCGCGTTCGGCGAAGAGGCGCTGCTGCTCGCGTGCGCGTACTTCGTCGTGCGCTTCGCGCAGATCGGCTTGTTCATGATCGCCAGCCGCGACGACCCCGGGCTGCGCCACTCGGTGCTCGGGCTGGCGATCAGCACCGGGATCGGCACCGGGCTGCTCGTGCTCGCCTCGTTCCTCGACGGCACCGCGCAGGGCGCGGTGTGGGCGCTCGCGCTGGCGCTCGACATGGGCGGGCCGCTGCTGATCGACTCCAGCGGCTGGCGACTCGAGCCCGGCCATTTCGCCGAGCGCCACGGGCTGATCGTGATCATTGCGCTCGGGGAGTCGATCGTGGCGATCGGGGTGGGCGCCGGGCACGGAGTCGACGCCGGCGTGGTGGTCGCTTCGATCCTCGGGGTCGGCGTCGCCGGCGCGCTGTTTTGGCTGTACTTCGACGTGGTCGCGCTGGTGGCCGAGCGGAGGCTCTCGAACGCGCCCGCGGGCAAGGTGCGTAACGAGATCGCGCGCGACTCGTTCTCCTACCTGCACTTCCCGATGGTCGCGGGCATCGTGCTGCTCGCGCTCGGTCTCAAGAAGACACTCGAGCACGTCGACGAGCCGCTGAAGGTCGTGCCGGCAGCGGCGATGCTCGGCGGGACCGCCGTGTACCTGCTCGCGCACGTCGCCTTCCGCTGGCGCAACGTGCACCGGTTCAGCTGGCAGCGGCTGATCGCCGCCGTCGTGCTCGTCGCGCTGCTCCCCGCCGCGGTCGAGCTCCCCGCACTCGCCACGCTCGCCATCGTCTGCGCGCTGCTCGTCGTGCTGATCGTCTATGAGGCGCACCGGTTCGCCGAGCTGCGCGACCGGCTGCGCCACCAGCTCGCGCACGAATGAGCTAGGCGTCGGCCTCTTCGCGCGTCGGCGGCGGGGCATCGGGCAGGTCGGGCAGCGGCACGTCCGGCGTGCGGGCGACGGTCACCGCGAACAGCAACAGCCGCGCCGCCGGGTGGATCCGCAGTCCCTCGGACACCGGCGCCACGTGCTCCTCGTAGGCCTCGAGCAGACCGAGCACGGCAGCGAACAGGTCCGGGTGATCGCCGTCCTGCCCGACACCGCACGCCAGCTTGGCGAGCGCGACCGCCTCCGACGGGTCGGCGCGCACGAACATCCGCGCCACGGCCTGGCAGCCGTGCGAGATCACGCGCTCGAGCAGCGGGTCGATCGGCCGGCTGGCGCCGGGCGCCGGGCCGGCGTCGAGCGGGTCGCCGCCCGCGAGCACGTGCTCCATCTGGCGACCGGCGATCGAGCGCAGCGCGGCGGTGTCGAGCCCCGCCTGCGCGGCCAGGCGCAGGTGCATCACCGCCGACGTCAGCGGCAGCCCGTACGGCGAGTCGCTCGCCCACACGATGTTGCCGGGCGGACAGAGCGTGAACAGGGCCATCATGTCCGCCGGGTCCCACCACGCCGTGTCGATCAGCAGGTTCGCATGGTCCGGGAGCACGCGCCACAGCCACGCGAGGTCGGAGATCGCCGCGTGGGCGAGGATCAGGCGGGCGTCGGGGAACTCGCCCGACAGGCGGACCGTGTCGCGCCCCAGCGCCGGGATCCCGCGGCCCGCGTGGATGAGCACGGGCACGCGCCGCTCGTGCGCCAGCGCGACCAGCTCTCTGACGGCCGGCGCCGAGAGCGTGAACTGCTCGGCGCGCGGGTGGAGCTTGATCCCGCGCGCGCCTGCATCAAGGCAGCGACGGGCCTCGGCGACCGCGTCGTCGTGCGGGTCGACGCGGCAGTACGCGACGAGCCGGCCATCCGAGTCGCCCGCCGCGGCCATCACGCGATCGTTGGCCGGCGGGTAGCCCGACGGCTCGTGCATCGGGAAGACAACTGCTCGGGCGCGGGCACGCGCGAGGGCGGTCAGCAGCTCCTTCGGCGTCTGCTTCACGCCGTCCGGATCGTCCGTGCCGACGTGCGTGTGGGCGTCGTAGAGATCCAGCTCGCCGTACTCGGTCTGCAGCCGATCCCACCACGGGCTGAGGATGCCGTCGACGTCGAGCATGGGCGGCGCACCCTATACAGCGCTCGCCGTCGATGGCCGATACTGGCTCATATGCACTATCGCCGCGAGCGCGTACGGATCGAGACTCAGCGTCACGAGATCGAGGGGACCGTGCAGCTTCCGAGCGAGGGCTACCGCTCCCGCACGACCGACTTCCTGAACGCCCACGAGCGCGACTTCCTCGCCCTGACGGACGTCGAGGTGCGCTGGCTCGCCGGCGGCCGCGCCCCTGAGCGCCACGAGTTCATCGCCCTCGCGGTGCCGCACATCGTGATGGTCGTCGAGCTGGAAACGCTCGGCCTGGTCGACGAGATCGACCCGCTCCCGGTCGCCTCGGTCTCCACACCGCCGCCGGTCATCTAGGCGCCGCGCCGGGACGAACATCGGGCATTGAGGAAGGCGGGATCGGCCGGGTCGCGAGGTCGTTGGCGCTTTTTGCTCCCATAGGAAGTAAAAGGCGCCAGGGACCGCCGAAACGGTCCACCTCTCACCTCCCCACCCAGCCGCAGTTCGCCGGCGGCGCAGAAACTCAGGCGGAGAGAAACGAGCGGATCGCCGCGTGCGTCTCGCGCGGGCGTTCGACCTGCGGCACGTGCCCGCAGTCGAGCTCGAGGTGGTGCGCGGCGGGCAGCGTGCGCTCGACGTGCTTCATGAACGCGATCGGCACGAGCGTGTCCTTGCGGCCCCACACGAACAGCGTTTCGTGCTGCAGGCCGGCCAGCCGCGACCACATGCCGTCGTCGCCGTGCGGCTCGTCGAGGTAGATGTTGCGCGCGGAAGCGTTGAACGCCTGGCGGCCACGCGAGGTCTTGTAGGCGCGTAGGAACTCGTCCATCCCGGCGGCGGCCCAGCCGTTGGCCGGGAACATCCGCCGCACCACGGGCTCGACGGGCATCGGCAGCAGGCTCAGCTCGGGCCGCAGCAACCGGACGACGGGCGCCCAGCGGCGCGAGCGCAGCCAGGCCATCGCCGGGGCGAGCAGTACCAGCCGGTCGACCCGCGGGGACATCGTCAGTGCCATCTCGATCCCGATCCGGCCGCCCATGCTGTTGCCGACGACGTACGCGGAGTCGACCCCGGCGGCGTCCAGCACCTCGCCCATGACACCGGCGAAGTAGGGCGCGTCGTACGCCGCCCGCACCGGCTTTGCCGAGTCGCCGAACCCCGGTAGGTCGACCGCGATCACCCGATACGCGTCGGCCAGCGCGCCGATCGTGGGCAGGAACGAAGCCTTGCTGCCACCGAGACCGTGGATCGCCAGCACGACAGGCCCGCTGCCGGCCTCGGCGGCGGACATCGCTCCGGCCGACGTCTCGAACGTGCGCAGACGCAGGCCCTCACCGGCCGTCCCGGCGAGGAAACCGACCGCGACGTGCAGGTTCTGGCGCATGCGCAGGCCGCCGCGGCGCAGCGCCGCCACCGCGCCGTCCGGGGCGTCGGCAGCGCGCCGCCACGCCTCCGGAGAGCCGGTGATCACCGCGTCGGGCTTGGCTCCGTTGCTTTCGACGATCCGCGCGCCAAATGAGCCGAGGACGGCGTCATGGGCCTCCTCGCCCGCCACCAGGCGGATGCGGGCCTCCAGCGGCGGCTCGGAGACGGCGGGGTCGAAGCGGGCAGCCAGCGTCTTTGCCGCGTTGCCGATCACGATCCGTGATTGTTCCCGCGGCCACGGCGCACAGTGTGCTGAGCATCACATCTAAGCCGGGCTTTATGCGCCGTTTGCCGCGCCTTCACGCACACCCGCCAGTCTTCCCCGCGTGCGAGTGCTGATCGCTGAGGACGAACCCCGCGTAGGAGACGCCGTCGCGCGCGGCCTGCGCCGCGAAGGAATGGCCGTCGACCTGGCGCGCGATGGGGCGTCCGCACTGCAGAAGGCGCTGACGGCTCCCTACGACGTCGTCGTGCTCGACCGCGACCTCCCAGCCATGCACGGCGACGAGGTCTGCCGGACGCTCGCCGCCGAGCGCCCCGAGACGAAGGTGCTGATGCTGACGGCCGCCGGCGGTGTCGACGACCTCGTCGACGGGCTCGCGCTCGGCGCCGACGACTACCTGCCCAAGCCCTTCCGCTTCGCCGAGCTCGTCGCCCGCACGCGCGCGCTCGCCCGTCGCAACGGCGCACCGCGGCCGCCGGTGCTGACCGCCGGAGACGTCGTGCTCGACCCCGCGCGCCGCGAGGTCACCCGGGCCGGCAGGCCGATCGAGCTCGCGCCCAAGGAACTCGCCGTGCTCGAGGTCCTGATGTCCGCCGGTGGCGTCGTCGTCGCGCCCGACGAGCTGCTCGAGAAAGTCTGGGACGAGGGGACCGACCCGTTCACCAACACGGTCCGCATGACCGTCATGACGCTGCGCCGCAAGCTCGGGGACCCGACCGTGGTCCACACGGTGCGCGGCGCGGGCTATCGCGTGTGACACTCCGCCTCCGCCTCACCACGCTCTACACGCTGCTGTTCGGCGGCTGCGCTGCGCTGCTGCTCCTGATCAGCTCGTGGATCGTGCACCGCCAGGTGCACCGCACGCTGCCGCCCGGGTTCGACGACCCGGCGCTCGCGCGCATGGACTCGCAGTTCTTCCTCGCCCTCGCGGGGACGCTGCTGATCGCGGCGGCGCTCGGCTACATCGTCGCCGGCCGCGCGCTGGCGCCGGTCCGGCGCGTCACGGATCTCGCGCAACGGGTCACGCAGGAGCGCATGGACGAGCGGATCGCGATGCTCGGGCCGGAGGACGAGCTACGCGAGCTCGCCGACACCGTCGACGGCATGCTCGACCGCCTTGCCGAGGCATTCGAGGGGCAGCGTCGCTTCGTCGCCAACGCGAGTCACGAGCTGCGGACGCCGCTGACCGTGATCCGCGCCGAGGTCGAGGTCACGCTCGCCGATCCCGACGCCACGAACGCCGACCTGCGCCACATGGGCGAGGCCGTCCTCGAGGCCGCCGACCGCACCGAGACGCTGCTCGAGTCGCTGATGGTGCTCGCCCGCAGCCAGCAGGCGCTGCCGCGGCGCGAGCCCGTCGACCTCGCCGTCGCGGCCCACTCCGCCGTCGAGCTCACCGCCGCCTGCGCGGCCGCCCGCAGCGTCGTCGTCCGGTATGACCTCGAGCCCGCGCCGCTCACCGGCGACCCCGCACTGCTCGACCGGCTCGTCGCCAACCTCGTGGAGAACGCCGTGCGCCACAACGTGATGGGCGGCTCCGTGCAGGTCACGACGCGCCCCGGGCTCGTCGAGGTCGAGAACACGGGCCCGGCGATCCGGCCAGAGGACGTGCGCCGCCTCGCCGAGCCGTTCGAGCGCCTGCACCGCGACACGACCGGCCCCGGCGCCGGCCTCGGCCTCTCGATCGTCCGCGCCGTCGCCGACGCCCACGGCGCCACGCTCGACCTCCAGCCGCGCGCCGGCGGCGGCCTGGTGGCCAGCGTCGCGTTCACAGCTCGCCGTCCGGCAGTTCGCCGGCCCGTATCTGCTCCACCTGCGCTGGCGTGAACGGCGCCGTCGCGAGCTCGCGACGGTCGTGGAAGCCACGGAACAGGTGCGCGATGTAGTGCATCCGCTCGTCGAGCAGCGACCAGTCGCGCGCGCCGCAGTCGTCGGGCGCGGGCGGGACCGGCTCGTAGCGCCCGAGCAGGGCGACGAGCTCGGCGTTGCGTGAAGCGGGCATCGCCATCACGAGGTTGCGCCCGAGGAAGAGCGTCGTGCCCGGGAGCGAGAGCACCATCAGCGAGCGCGTGATCGCCTCGCGCGTGAAGCGCGTGAGCCGGCGCTGCAGCGGCCAGCCGAGGATGCGCTTGAGGAGCCCCCGCTCGGACGCGAGTGCCGCGTCGAGGGCCTCGCGGATCTGGGGCTGAAGCCGCATCTGCTCGTGCAGCCCGATCTCCAGGTTCGCGAGGACGATCAGCTCGGCGTCGCCCGCGGCGCGTCCCGCCTCGAGGTGCGTGAACGCCTGCCGTAGGTCAGGGTCCGCGCACCCCGCCATGAAGGCATCGAAGTCGAGCGCTAGGTAGCGCGCGAACTCGAGCCCGATCTCGGCGAACACCTTACGGTTGCCGCGCGCCACGGCGTCGCTGGCAAGCGGGAACGCATCGAGCGGCGTGTGCAGGCTCCAGACGCATCGCCCCAGCGCCGACTCGCGGTTGAACAACCCGCGGCGCACGACGGCGCGCCAGAACGTGTCGAGCGGGTGCAGCAGCTCCGCATCGCGGCGCAGCTCGAGCTTGAGCGTCTGCAGCATGTCCTCGCCGCGGATGGTCCGGCCGGCCTGGCGTGACGCCCAGGTCGCGAACGTGCACCAGTTCGCGCCGTCGGCCGTCACCGCGGCCGCCAGGCGCGCGTAGCACTCGGTGATCTGGAGGTTGCGGATCACCGGATCCGGGAGGCCGCCAATCTGCTCGACCTCCTCGACCCCCGGCTTCACGCCGCCCCGCTAGGTGCGCTCGCTGAGCCCTGGTGCGGTGCCCTGGTGGCAGTCACCACCGCGCTTATAGCCCACATGGATCGCGCCAGGCTGGTCCATTTGGAGCTGTTGCGCGGCAAACGCCGACCGTTGGAGGTCGGAGTCCACGCCCATCAACCCGTGCACCGAAAGGCCGACCATGGCGACTCCTGCGCACAGGGCTGCGACGAAGATCGACCGCGTTCCCCGTGATTCCATGGTCGGCCAGTCAAGCCGATGAACCCTAAGGACAGGTAAGAAGCCTACGGCTGCCCCTGCTGCTGGGTCTGGCTCGGCACCGACTCGGGCCGCTGGCCGAGCGTCACGTCGACGCTCTGCTCGTGTCCGTTGCGGTCCACGGTGACCGTGACCTTGTCGCCGGGCGACTTGTCGGAGATCGCCTGCGCCACGTCGTCGGGGCTCGTGATCGTCTCGCCGTCGACCTTCTTGACGATGTCGCCCGCCTGCAGGCCGGCCTTCTCGGACGGGCCGCCGGAGGTGGTCTCGGCGATCTGGGCGCCGGTGCCGTTCTGCACGGTCTGCGTCTGCAGGCCGAGGTACGCGTGCTTGGGCGCGGTGCCGTTCTCGAGGTCTGGCAGTACCTTCTTGACGGTGTTGGCCGGGATCGCGAACGCGATGCCGACGTTGCCCTCACCGCCGCCCGCGGCCGTCGCGATCTGCGAGTTGACGCCGATCACCTGGCCCTTGGCGTTGAGCAGCGGGCCGCCCGAGTTGCCGGGGTTGACCGGCGCGTCGGTCTGGATGACCTTGTCGATCGAGAAGCCGTTGGGCGACTCGATCTGGCGCTCGAGGCCGGAGATGATGCCGGCCGTCGCCGTGCGGTCGAGCCCGAGCGGGTAGCCGATCGCGATCGCGGAGTCGCCGACCTGGACGGTGTCGGAGTCCGAGAGCTGGAGCGGGCGGATGCCCTGAGCGTCGCTCGCGGCGATCTTGATCGCGGCGAGGTCGGTCGAGGCGTCGACGCTGAGCACCTGTGCGTCGTGGTAGTCGCCCTTGTCGTCGAAGCGGACCTGGACCTGCCTGTTGGTGCCGACGACGTGGGCGTTGGTGACGATCGTGCCGTTGCTGTCGACGAGGAAGCCGGTGCCGGAGCCGTCCTGCGTGCGCACCGAGGCGACGGACGGGCTCGCGGCCGCGTAGACGGCGCGGGCGATGTCGGCCTTGCCGTCGCTGGCCGAGATCGAGACCGGCGTCGTCGCCGGGGGCGCGGTCGTCGACGGCTGGTCGTTGTTGCCGGCGAGCCCGGTGCCGAGCAGCGCGGCGGACACGACGACGGCGGAAACGAGACCGCCACCGATCGCCGCAGGCCAGCGCGACGGGTAGCGCGGAGCCGGCGGCGGAGCCGCGGCAGGCGGGTCTGGCTGCCGCGGCGGGGGCGGCGGCGGGGTGTACTCGCGCGGCTTCGGGTCGTCGGTCCAGAGGCTCATTCGGTCTCCTGATTCCACAAGGTTCGGCCGCACACGGTAGACGCGGGATGTCAGTGCCACATAAGCCTTCAGGAGACCTTGAGGGAGCCTTCAGGAGACCTTGAACAAGAGCGACGAAATTGCCGTGCATGAGCGATCGGCACGACGACGGACTAGCGTTGTATCTGCGGCGCATTGCGCGTACGCCATTGCTCACCCCCGCCCAGGAGCAGTCGCTCGCGCGCCGGGTCGAGCGCGGCGACATGGCCGCCAAGGACCACATGATCGAGGCCAACCTGCGCCTCGTCGTGCACATCGCCAAGCGCTACCAGCGCGAGGACTCCGGGCTCACCCTGACTGATCTCATCCAAGAGGGCACGATCGGGCTCGTGCGGGCGGTCGAGAAGTTCGACTACCGGCGCGGCCACCGATTCTCCACCTACGCGACGCTCTGGATCCGGCAGGCCGTTGGCCGCGCCGTGACGGACAAGGGCCGGATGGTCCGGCTCCCGATCACGGTTGCCGACCAGGTACGTCGGCTGGAAATCGCCGAACGCGCTCTGACCACTCGGCTTGGGGGTTCCCCCACCCCCACCGAGTTAGCGGCCGACCTCGGTATTGAGGTCGAAGACGTCGAGCGACTGCGGGGCATGGGCAGACGCCCCGCGTCGCTCGACGCGCCGGTCGCCGACGACGGCGAGACCGAGCTCGGCGACCTGGTCGCCGCCCGCGCTCCTTCCCCCGAGGACGTGGCAATGGCGGGCGCCGAGCGCGACGGAGTCGCGGCGGCGCTCGACCAGCTGGGCCTGATCGAGCGGCGCGTGCTCGAGCTGCGTTACGGCCTCAACGACGAGGCGCCGCACACGCCGGCCGAGACCGCGCGTGCCCTCGGCGTCAAGCCGCACCAGGTGCGGCAGGTCGAGGACCGCGCGCTACGGACGCTGGGCGCCCTGCCCGCCGCCCGCGGGCTGCTCGAAGCGGCGTAGCCTGATCCCCCGATGACCCCGCGGATGTTTCACGCCGCGGGGATCACTGAGATCCAGGCTTAGGTATCCCCGGCGTGCCTTGACGCCGTTTCTACTCTGGCGGCATGGAGGGGAGATTTCGGCGGCACGTCCTCGTGCTCGCCCTTGCTGCTGCCGCCTGCGCGGTTCTCGCCGCGCCGGCCGCAGCCTCACACCACCACGCGCCCTCGCCGGGCGCGTCGGAGATCGGCGACCCCCTGTTCCCGGGCCTCGGGAACGGTGGGTACGACGCGATCCACTACTCGCTCGCGCTGCGCTACGCGACGGCTGACGCACAGCAGACCGTAAGCGGCCGGGTGACGATGTTCGCGCGCGCGACGCAGGCGCTCTCGCGCTTCAACCTCGACTTCGCGGGCGACTCGGTCGACTCCGTGACGGTCGACGGCCGCGGCGCCCGCTGGACGTGGTCCGACGGAGAGATCGCGATCACGCCCAAGCACGCACCGCGCGACAACGAGAAGTTCGCGGTCACCGTGAAGTACACGGCCACACCGTTCATCCCGGACCCGGCCGATCCGTTCCCGTTCGGGTTCTTCACGGTCAACACCGGGTCGGTCACGGCCGGGCAGCCGAACTTCAGCCACACGTTCTATCCCGTCAACGACCATCCGGCCGACAAGGCGAGCTACGACATCAGCTTCGACGTGCCGGCCGGCACCACCGCGGTCGCCAACGGCGACCTCGTGTTCCGCCGGACGTCGCACGGGCGCACGTACAGCGAGTACTTCATGCGCGAGCCGATGGCGTCCGAGTTGATCCAGATGGCGGTCGGCGACTTTGACGTGACCGACCGCGGCCGGACCGCCGGCGTCCACGTACGTGACGTCACGAGCGCGGACTCGACGGCAGCGGTCGAGCCGGCGCTCGCCCGCACGCCCGACCACCTGCGGTGGATGATCGACGAGGTCGGGCGCTACCCGTTCAACGCGTACGGCGTCCTGGCAGCCGACCAGCAGTTCTTCTACGCGCTCGAGACGCAGACCCTGTCGCTGCACCCGACGTTCCTTTTCAAGGCGCCGCGACCGCCGTCCAACTACGAGCCGATCATGGTCCACGAGCTCGCCCACCAGTGGTTCGGCGACAGCGTGGCCCCGGTGCGCTGGCAGGACGTGTGGCTCAACGAGGGCCACGCCGACTACTACCAGCAGGTCTACACCGAGCAGTTCTTCGCCGGCGGCGGCTACACCGTCGACTACTGGCACGCCGAGTACCGCACGGCGAACCAGCTGCGGCACGACTACGGGCCTGTCGCGAAGCCGACCGGGAACGACATCTTCACGTTGTTCAGCGACAACGTGTACGGCGGCGGCTCGCTCGCCCTCTATGCGCTCCGCCAGGTGGTCGGCGAGCGCACGTTCAGCGAGATCGAGCGCAGCTGGGTCGCGAAGTACAAGGACCAGTCCGTCAGCACCGAGCAGTGGATCGCGCACGTGAACCGCGTGTCGCACCGCAACCTGACCGGCTTCCTGCGCGACTGGCTGTACGGCACTGTCGTGCCGCCGATGCCGGGCCACCCGGACTGGACGGCGGATCCCGTGACCGCCGCCGCGCCGGCCACGCTCAGCGCCGCCGTCGCTCCCAGCGCCCGGGCGCTGGAGCTGGGCATCTACAAGCGATAGCCGAGCACGTCGCCGGGCGCGGAAACGCGCCCGGCGACGGCTTCGCGGATGCTCTCCGAGCCGGCCACAGTCGGGACGAGCGAAGCCAGGTGCGTGCGCATCGCCGTGCTCAGCCGCGCACTGCGCCAGGCGAACCCGGCGGCGGGCAGGGTGCCGTCACGGAAGCTCTGGGAGACGGCTCGCGTGCGCGGGAACGGCGACGAGGAGGGCGATCAGGGTCGCGAGGACAACGGTCAGGCGAGCGGACATGCCTCGGCAATCGGCACGTAGCCGCTCGTCTACAGCGCTTCAGCGTGCGGGAGAATGCGGCCATGCCTCCGCCACCGACTCCCGAGCACGCCCGACTCGAGGACGCGCGCACCGGAGCGGTCCCATGGAAGGCGTGGGGCCCGTATCTGTCCGAGCGCCAGTGGGGAACCGTACGCGAGGACTACAGCGAAGGCGGCGACGCCTGGAACTACTTCACGCACGACCAGGCGCGGTCGCGCGCGTACCGGTGGGGCGAGGACGGCATCGCCGGGATCTCCGACGAGCGCCAGCGGATGTGCCTGTCGCTCGCGCTCTGGAACGGCGCCGACCCGATCCTCAAGGAGCGGATGTTCGGGCTGTCCAACAGCGAGGGCAACCACGGCGAGGACGCCAAGGAGTACTGGTTCTACCTCGACAGCACGCCCACGCACTCGTACATGAAGTGCCTGTACAAGTATCCGCAGCGCGAGTTCCCGTACGGCGACCTCGTCGCCACCAACGCGCGCCGCGGCAAGCAGGACGCCGAGTACGAGCTGCTCGACACCGGCGTGTTCGACGACGACCGCTACTTCGATGTGGAGGTCGAGTACGCCAAGGGCGCGCACGACGACCTGCTCATGCTCATCACCGCGTACAACCGCGGGCCCGACGCGGCCACGCTGCACGTGCTGCCGACGCTGTGGTTCCGCAACACGTGGTCGTGGGGCATGGGCGGCGACAAGCCGTCGCTGGCCGCGGACGGCGAAGGCGTGCGCGCCGCACACCCCGAGCTCGGCGAGTGGCGCCTGTACGCGGACGCGCCCCCGCTGTTCTGCGAGAACGAGACGAACAACGAGCGGCTGTTCGGCGCGCCCAACACCTCGCCGTATCCGAAGGACGCGATCCACGACCACGTGGTCCATGGGAAGCCGGTCAGCCCCGAGCGCACGGGCACGAAGTGCGCGGTCCACCACGTGCTCGAGGTCGAGGCGGGCGGCGCCGCGGCGATCCGTGTGCGGCTGAGCGCCGCGGCGATCGACGAGCCGCTCGGCCCCACGTTCGATCGTGTGATGGCCACGCGCCGCGACGAGGCCGATCGCTTCTACGCGACCGTCATGCCCGCCGGGCTCGACGAGGACGGCGCGCGGGTGATGCGCCAGTCGCTGGCCGGCCTGCTGTGGTCCAAGCAGTACTACGAGTACGACGTCCACACGTGGCTGCGCGAGCACGGCATCAACCCGTGGGACCCGAACGCTCCCGCCATGCGCAACGTCCCCTGGTTCCACATGGTCGCCGGCGACGTGATCTCGATGCCGGACAAGTGGGAGTACCCGTGGTTCGCGGCGTGGGACCTGGCGTTCCACTGCGCCCCGCTGTCGCTCGTGGACGTCGACTTCGCCAAGCACCAGGTCGAGCTGCTGCTCAGTACCCGCTACCAGCATCCCAACGGGCAGATCCCGGCCTACGAGTGGAACTTCGGCGACGTCAACCCGCCGGTGACGGCGTGGGCGGCGCTGTGGGTGTACGAGCGCGAGCAGGCGATCCGCGGCGAGGGCGACCGCGAGTTCCTCGCGCGCGCGTTCCAGCGGCTGCTGACCAACTTCACGTGGTGGGTGAACCGCAAGGACCCCGACGGCCGCAACCTGTTCCAGGGCGGGTTCCTCGGCCTCGACAACATCGGCATCTTCGACCGCTCGGCGCCGCTGCCCGGTGGCGGCACGCTCGCGCAGGCCGACGGGACGGCCTGGATGGCTCTGTACTGCCAGTGGATGCTGCAGATCGCCGTCGAGCTCGCCCGCGAGGACGCGGCGTACGCCGACATCGCGCTCAAGTTCGTCTCGCACTTCCAGTGGATCGCGATCGCGCTCAATCCCCCGGGCCTCGACACCCCGCTGTGGGACGAACAGGACGGCTTTTTCTACGACGTCATGCGGATGCCCGACGGCGCGACGATCCCGCTCAAGGTGCGCTCGCTCGTCGGCCTGCTGCCGCTGTGCGCGGCCACCGTGTTCGATCCGGACATCGGGGAGCGGCACCCGGAGGTCCTGGAGCGGGCGATGGCCTTCGCGCAGCATTTTGCCGATGTCGTCCCCTCGCTGGCGCACGTGCCGGGGCCCAGCCCCGAGGGGCGGCGGATGCTGTCGCTGGTCGGGGAGACGCAGCTGCGCCAGATCCTGTCGGTGATGCTCGACGAGGCCGAGTTCCTCGGGCCGCACGGGATCCGGGCGATCTCCCGCCGCCACCTCGACCAGCCGTACCGCTTCGACTGGGGCGACCAGCACTACGAGGTCAGATACCTGCCGGCGGAGTCCGACACCGGCATGTTCGGCGGCAACTCGAACTGGCGCGGGCCGGTGTGGTTCCCGATGAACCTGGTCATCCTGCGCGCGCTGATCCAGCTGCACCGCTACTACGGCGACCGCTTGAAGGTCGAGTGCCCGACCGGCTCCGGCACCGAGCTCGACCTCCTGGCCGTCGCGCGCGAGATCGGCAGCCGCCTGGCGAGCACGTTCCTCGAAGACGAGCAGGGCCGGCGACCGGTGTTCGGCGGGATCGAGAAGTTCCAGAGCGACCCGCATTGGCACGACCTGCTGCTGTTCCACGAGTACTTCCACGGCGACAACGGCGCCGGCATCGGCGCCAGCCACCAGACCGGCTGGACCGGCACCGTCGCGCTGCTGTTCCTGCTCGGCGGCGCGGTCGAGACCGAGCCCGGTTGGGCGGTCGAGCGCGCCGGCTGATGCGGCTCCCGCCCCGCCCCACCGTCTACGAGATCAACACGGCGGTGTGGCTGCGGCGGCTGGGCTGCACGCTCGGTGACGTCCCGGGTTCTGAGTGGGACGCGCTGGCGGCGCTGCCGGTCGACGCGGTGTGGCTGATGGGCGTGTGGAAGCGGAGCCCGGCCGGGCTGGCGATCGCCGAAGCCGACCCGAGCCTGGATGCCGGCAACCGGGCGGCGCTGCCGGACCTGCGTCCGGAGGACATCATCGGCTCGCCCTACTGCGTGCGCGACTACGTGGTCGACGAGCGCTTCGGCGACCTCGCGGCGGCGCGGGCCGAGCTCGCGGCACGGGGCGTCGGGCTGATCCTCGACTACGTGCCCAACCACGTCGCGCCCGACCACCCGTGGCTCGAGTCGCGCCCCGGCTGCTTCATCGCCGGTACCGAGGACGACCTCGCGCGCGACCCCGCCGGGTTCTTGAGGGCGGGTGCCGGGATCGTCGCCCGCGGGCGCGACCCCTACTTCCCGCCGTGGCCCGATGTCGTGCAGCTCAACGCCTTCTCCCCGGAGCTGCGCGACGCGGTCGCCGACACGCTGATCGGTCTCGGCGACCTGTGCGACGGCCTGCGCTGCGACATGGCAATGCTGATGACCAACGAGGTGTTCGCTCGCACGTGGAACCTCCCCGCGCCCGCGGAGGAGTACTGGCCGCCGCTGATCGGCCGCGTCAAGGAGGCGCACCCGGACTTCGTGTTCATCGCCGAGGCGTACTGGGACATGGAGTGGACGCTCCAGCAGCAGGGCTTCGACTACTGCTACGACAAGCGCCTGTACGACCGGCTCGCGCACGAGAGCGCGGACTCGGTACGGGGGCATCTCCAGGCCGGCGCGGACTACCAGGAGCGGCTGATCCGCTTCATCGAGAACCACGACGAGCCGCGCGCCGCCGCGACGTTCGGGGCGGCGCAGGCACGCGCAGCGGCGGTCGTGATCTCGACGTTGCAAGGCGCGCGCCTGTACCACGACGGGCAGCTCGACGGCCACCGGACGCGCATCCCCGTCTTCCTCGACCGCGGGCCGACGGAGCCGCGCGACGAGGACCTGCGGGCCTTCTACGGGCGACTGCTCGCGGCGGTCGCCGAGTCCGGCCTGCGGGACGGCGACTGGCGGATGTGCGACGTGAGCGGCTGGCCGGACAACGACTCCTGCCGGCATCTCGTCGCCTGGTGCTGGCCGCACGAGCTGGTCGTGGTGAACCTGAGCGACGCGCCCGCGCAGGCCCGCGTTCACCTCCCGTGGGACGACCTCGCCGGCCGCACCTGGGAGCTCACGGACCGTCTCGGCGGTACCCGCTTCGAGCGCGGCGGCGACGAGCTGGCGAGCGAGGGCCTCTACGTCGGGCTCGACCCCTGGAGCTTTCACTTCCTCCAGGTGTCGTGATCACTCCCAGGCCTCAGCCTCCGCGGCGAGGGACAGGAACGCCTCGGCACTTCGCAACGCGCTGGCGCTGCGACGCGGAGCGCACAGCACGGTGCGAGCTCGATGGGTCGATTGCGGACGGCGCGGGCCTGACTTCCGACGGCACGAGACGCGGTGTCATCGCGTTCGTGTCGACAACCGTGCGGAGCGGCGCGCTCGTGCGCGCAAGGCTCGAGATGTCGGCCAGGAGCACCGGCTCGTCCGTGCCGCCCTGCAGCTGATAGAGCCCGGAGTCGCGCGGATCGATCCAGCTGATGTAGCCGCCGTCGAGCCAGTTGGAGCGGCCGATCGATCGCGCCGGTGAAGCTGTAGAACGCCGCCGGGTTGCGTACGGGATCGAAGAACCGTGGGGTGTAGAAGTCGGAGACCATCCAGCCGTTGACCGTGTAGCCGACGGTCTGGACCGGATCGCACACCTCAAGCAGATACTTCACGCGCTCTTCGGGATCCAGCAGGTGCGCAGCCCCGATCAGACGGTTGCCGTACGGATCGATGAGCATCTCGAGGATCTCGTGGCTCACGCCGACGCTCCAACCATCCTCAACCTTGATCAATGAGAACGGCTGTCGAGTGAAGGCGTTCAGATGGATCCCGCCGATCCGACCCGCTTGGAACTGCTCCACCAGGCGCGCCGCGCCGACGTCACCGATCTTGAACTCGAGCTGCGGCAGCAGCTCGTCGGGCTCACCGAAGAGCACCACAGGGTGGTAGTCGTTCGGGACGTCCTCGAGGCGCTCGAACGTGTCGACCGTCGCACGGATCCCCCACAGCGGCGCGACGTCGCGGGTCACCTGCTTCTGAACGGCGGCGCCGACCTGCAGGAGATGCCGGATCGAGATCGATCGGGTGAGTGAGACGAGTGCGACATGGTCGATCAGTGGCATTCATGCACTCCCTTCAGGGACACTCGTTCAGTGCTCACACAGGCGGGCACCGCTCACTATCTCCTGTCGCTCGGCGTTGTCAAGCCGAGCGATGTCGTCGAACACGAACTCTCCGTGACGGACGAGTCGCGGCGGAACGCCGTCTTCATCGCGTCCACTCGCACTGGCCCGGCGTACGTCGTCAAGCAGGCCAGCGCACAGACGGCCGCGACCGTGGCGCATGAGGCGGCGATGCTGCGCGCGCTCAGCGGCAACGCCGCAGCTTGACGGCCTCGTGCCCGAGGTCGTGCACGAGGACCGCGACTGCGGCGTTCCTCGTGCTGCGCACCGCCGGCGGCGCCCGGCAGCTGGAGCGAGCACCAGGGGACCCGGCGCTTTCCCGAGTCCTCACGCACGAGCGCTGGGCCGAGCGCTCGCCGCGCTGCACGAGCTGCCCATCGACGCCGTAGGCGAGTTGCCGCCCGATGCAGGACGACTCTGGGGCCTGACGTTCCCGGAGCCTTCGCATGAGGTGCTGCTCGACCTGAGCGCCGCAGCCCTGGACCTGTCTGAGCCGTGTGCAGTGTCAGCGACCGCATGTGCACCGGCTGCGCGAGCTGCGTCGCTGCCGTCTCCGCGGACGCGGTCGTGCACGGGGACCTGCGCTGGGACAACTGCATGCTGGTCGCCGCGCCGGGCGCCCGACGGCGCACCCGGGTGCTGCTCGTGGACTGGGAGCTCGGGGGCGTCGGCCCGGCAGCCTTCGACATCGGCACGGCGCTCGCCGAGTACCTGATCGCCTGGGTGGCGTCGATCCCGATGCCCGACCCACACGACCCGAGTCGATTCGCAGAGCAGGCCGGCCACCCGCTCGCGCGGATGCGGCCCGCCGTCCACGCGCTCTGGAGGACCTACCGCTCGGCGCGCACGCAGCCGCCCGCGCTCGCGCAGGTCGTCGACCTCGCGGCGGTCCGGCTGCTGCAGACGGCGATGGAGCGTGCGCGGCAGGCCGACGAACTGTCGGCGCACGCCGTGGTGCATCGCCCAGGTCGCCGCCCATCTGCTCCGCGATCCCGAGGGCACGGCGCTCGCGCTGCTGGGATTGCACGAGTGACTCCGTACCGGGATCAGATCGCTGCCGCAGTGCAGGCGCTGACGATCCGCGGCGCCAGCGCGATACACGTGGCTCGGCCGCGCAAGCCGGCGCCTGGGCGCCGCGCTCGAGGCCGCGATGGACGACAGCTGCGCGCGAGGCCTATCTCGTGATCGAGCCTCGGCTCACGAGCTGTACTCGTCGTTCTACTGCCGCGGCCGCCCGGTGCCCGCCCGCTGGGGCGAGCCTGCGCCGGTCGCTCCCGGACCCGGGGCTCGCGCGCGCGCTGTCGGACGCGAACACCGGGAACGGCATGCTGGCAGGGCGGCTGGACGGTCGAGCGGATCGACGGCGAGACGGCGGTGGTGGTGTCGTCGACGTCCGCGCACGCATCCCGCTGTCGGACTGCCGCGCGCCGGCACGGCATCCGACCGGGCGCGGCGGTCGAGATCCGCGTGCCCAAGGAGAACCTGTGGCTGGCGCCGGGCTTCTACACGGCGCTGAGCGATGCCACTGCGGAGGCCGACCCTGGCGCGCAGCGTCTTGCGGGCGTACTGGAACGTCACGCCTGCAGGCGCGCCCGCGCTGATGCGTGCGCTCACGACGCGACTGAACGCTACTGGAGTGCCCTTCCGGCTCAAGGTCGCCGACCACCCGTTCCGCCTCGACCGATGCGACGCCGCCGTGCTGTATCTGCCGCTGGCGAGGCTCTGAGCGATCAGGGCGACGCTGCTCGAGGTCGCGACCGAACTGGCGGAGCACCTCGAGCCGGCGATCCCAGCGTTCACGCTCGAGCTCGCCCCGGGCGTCGGGCTCGCCGAGCACGACGGCGGTCCGCTGAGCTTCGGGACGGTCCGCTGCCGGCTCCTCGCTGAGGCGATCGTGCGCGCACACCGACCGGGTATCGTCGGGCTCGACGAGCGGATCGCCATCGTCGCGCGACCACTTCGCCGAGGCCGGCATCGCGATCGATGCCCCGTATCGCGAGCCATCGCTGGCACGAGCGGTCATGTCCTCTGAGTTTCTCGCGGGCCGCTTCGGCGATCGGCCGCGAGATCGTGCAGGACGCCGTGTGGCACGAGGGCCGATGCAATTGGGTGGGCGCGACCGCCGACCCCAAGCAGCCGTGGCGGCCGCAGTACAACGCGCTCGGTCCGCGCGCGTACGAGGGCACGGCAGGCGTCGGTCTCTTCCTGGCCCACCACGTGATTGCGACTGGCGAGACCGCGCCGCGCCGCACCGCGGTGGGAGCGCTTCGCCATGCCCTCGCGACCGCGCCTGCGCTGCCGCCGCGCGATCGCGACGGGCTGTACGCAGGCGTCGTCGGCGTCGCCCTTGCCGCCGTTCGCGTGGCCGCGTGGCTCGACGAGCCGGAGCTCGACGCCGGCGCCCGCGCGCTCCTGTCGGAAGCTAGCCCTGCCCGACGGGCCACGACGCTGCCCGGACGCCGATGATGGGCGGCGCCGGCGCGATCATCGGGTTCCTGGCACTGGCCGACGCGCTGAGCGAGCCCCCTCTCGTAGAGCGTGCGGTCGCGACGGGCGACGAGCTGCTCGCCGGGCGACGTGCGGCCGACACGGCTGGTCATGGGCAGTCCCGGGGCCGCCGCTCAGGAGTGTGGCCTCGCACACGGGGCGGCCGGCATCGGCTGGGCACTGCTCGAGCTGTTCGCCGCGACCGGCGAGGAGCGATTTCGCTCCGGCGCGCCGGAGCCTTCGCGTACGAGCGGTCGTGGCTTGATCCGACGTCGGGGACATGGCCGGATCTCCGTATCGCCGGGCAGCGGCGTGGGCGGCCAGGGGCGATCTCAGCGACGACGGGATCGTGGTGCCGTGGCGAGGCAGGCATCGCGCAGACACGGCTCCGCGCCGTCGCGCTGTACGGCGTGGAGGCCGACCGTCGCGACGCGGATGTCGCGCTCGGAACGACTCGCCGGCACGTTGTCGGCCTTGCGGAGATCGAGGATCTCTCGCTCTGCCACGGTGCCGCCGGCTCTGCCGACGTGCTCCGGCCGTCGGCGGTTCGACGCCCGAGGCCGTCGCGCTCGGCCATCGCGCGATCGACGCGCTACGGCGACGGCAATCCGTGGCCGTGCGGGGTGCCGGGCGGCGTGACGCCGGGCCTGTTCCTCGGGCTGAGCGGCATCGGTTGGTGGCTGCTGAGGCTGCACGACGCTCGGATTCCCTCACCATTGGGGACCTGGGGGTTGACAGCGGCGTCCCGCGCCGCATAGGTTCGGTGGGACGGTCAGCGCCTCCGCCCAAGGAGGGTTCCGCGATGGCAGACCTCGTTCCCCATCCGCTGGTCATTGACGTCGCCTTGTCGCTTGGAGAGGACAGCGGCGGCCACTTCGAGAGGGCGGCCACGGAACTCCAGAGCACCGCGAATAGCGCTGGCGTGCAGGCCAAGAGCGGCGCGGCGCAGGTCGCCGACGATCAGAACGAGCTTCGCCGCAGTTATGGCAATCGATGCGAGCGTCCCTGACCTGACGCTGCTGGCCGGCTATCTCGGCGGCCGCGTCATGCAGGACGCGCGAGTGGCGCCTGCTGTACCTCGACGCGCTCTTGAGCGATTGGCTGCTCGTCAAGGCGGTAGACATCGTCGCCAGCGAGCGTCGACCGACTGAGAACGCACCCGCAGGTGCGATCGACATGCTCTGGGTCAAGTCGACGGCAAACATGGTGTACGGCACCGGTCCGAGGACGAATGCCAGCCGCTTCCTCGTGGGCGAGCTCACGCGTGCCGGCAACTTTGCGCCCGGGACCCGGGGTGGCACGTTCGCGGCGGCGAGCGGGCTCCTCTGCGAGGCGACGACGCCCGGCTGCTGCCGGGTCACACGCACCACCTGTCACGCCTAGCTCAGCCCGGCAGCGGCCAGGAACTGCGCTCTCTCGCTCGACGTGAGCTCACGCGGCGACGCGTGAGAGCGCGATCGCGCGAACGCGGGCGATACTCCCGCAGAAGTCGCACGAGAACACGCGCACGACGTCGCCCGTGCCTAGCGTTGCGATCGTGCCGTCGCGGCGCTGTGCGACGTCGATGAGTTGGCCCTTGGACTGCAGGGCCGCGAGCTGCTTGCCGCTGCCAGCGTCGTAGAGCCGGAGGCTGCCGTCCTGGCCGGAGCTGAGCACCTGGGTCCCGTCGTTAGTGAAGATGGCGGTTGTCACTTCGTCCTCGTTGCCTCGCATCACCGCGAGTTCCTTGCCGGACGGATCCCACATACGCACGGTGTCGTCCGAGCCTGCAGTGAGCATCCTGTCGTCGCGGCCGGTATCGATCTCGTTCACGGGCCGCGCTGCTTGAGCTGCACCACCGGTGCGTCAGGGCGATCGATGCGCCAGACGATCGGGTCGCGATCCGGCAGCGCGAGTACGTACCTGCCGTCGGGGGTGAACACCGCGCCGTACACGATCCGCGGCGCGCGTTTGAGCTGTACGTCGCGTCCGGACGCCAGGTCGCGAGACCACAACGGTCCCGTGATTGTCGACGTAGACGAACCTTTCGCCCGTCGCGTCGAAGTCCGCGCTCGTGATGATCCGCCCAGGCGGCACCTGCGCGGCGGTTCTGCGCCAGTCGGGCCGAGATCGGCCACAGGCTTGCGCGGCGTGTGTAGTTGGCGATCGAGTACCGAGTCCTCGGTTGGCGAGAAGCTCGCAATGGCGGGGCTGTTCGGCGGCCCGTTCCACTGCGCCTGAAGCCGCCCGGTGGCCGGGTCCCACACCCGGACGACCCCGTCATAGCTCCCGGCGAGGATGCGGCGGCCGTCTCGGTTGAAGTCCACGCCGATGGTCGATGCGGAGTTGGCCCACGCCTGCGCCGGTCCGGCGTCCCAGATGCGTACCGTGCCCGCCTCGGCGGCGCTCACAACCGGCGCCCGCTCGTCCCAAAGCCGACATCAAGCACACGTGAGCGCTGGCCGCGGAGCACGGCGACCGGCGGGCCGCCCGCGTACGCTCCAGACCCGCGTCACGCCGTCTTGCCCGCCTGCGGCGAACCGAAGCCCGTCAGCGACTGAAGGCGGCCGCCTTCAGGTCGCGGCCTTCACCGCTGACGGTGCGCCCGGGCGCGCCCGGTCCGGGCATCCAAGAATCGGATCTCGCCGTCGTCGCCCACGGCCATGATCCGGCGCCCGTCCGGGCTGAACGCCACGTCTCGCTCTGGAACTCTCCTGCGGTGTAGATCGCCCTCCCCGAGCCAGGATCGGCGACGTCCCAGAGCCAGACCGAGCCACTCTCGTCCCATTTTCGCCGGCGGTGGCGACCTGGGTTCCGGCAGCGTTGACATCGACGCCGTGTACCGCCGCCTGGCTCCCGGAGAACTGTCTCGTCGCGCCCACTCCCGTCCGCGGCGAGCAGCTGAACAGAGCCGTCGCTCGATCCAGCCGCGACGAGCCGTCCATCGCCGCTGAACGCCACGCTCTCGACCGCCTTGCCCGACGCCTCGAGCAGCGGCATCGGCGCCTGGAGTGATCCGCCGGTGACGAGCAACGGTGCCATCGACGAACCCGAGCGCGATGCTGTCGCCGACGGGCGAGAAGCGCGCCGCTTTCACCTCACCGTGCTTCGCGTCGCAAGCTGCGCGACGCTGCGCTGCGTCGCGGCGTCCCAGACGATTCGCCTTGCCGTCGGCGCCGCCGGTGACCAGACGCGAGCCGTCCTCGCTGAAGGCCGCCGCGTTCGCGCGGACGGAGTCGGCCCTGCAACTCGGTGTAGGGATAGAACGCGTCGGTCGTCTCGCGCAGGGCGACCTCGGCCTCGTCGGTCGGCGACGTGTCAAGAGCGATAAGCGAGAGGCGCACGCCGAGTTCAGGGTCGGAGTTGGCGAGCCGCTCGGCCTCCAGGCCGAGCTGGCGCGAGAGCGCGATGTTGCGCAGGTCCCGGTTTCGTGGCGCTGGTTGATCGCCTCGATGGCCACCAGCGTGAGCGCGACGACCGCGACGAGCAGAGCCCCGAACGCGACCGCCAGCCGGCGGCGGCGGGCGGTGCGGTGGCGGCGGGCGTAGGCGTCGCTGGCTGCCAGGAACTCGCGCTCGTCGCTCGTGAGGCCGAGGGCGCCCTGCTCCTCCCACTCGCGCGCCTCCAGCAGGTGCGAGCCGCGGTACAGCCAGTCGTCGTTGCGGTCGTGCGCGACCCAGTCCGCGGCGGCGGCGTGCAGGCTGCGGTGGATCCTGATGCGTTGGCGATCCTCGTCGATCCAGGACCGCAGGCGGGGCCACTCGCGGAGCAGCGCCTCGTGGGCGACCTCGACGCTGCCCTCGCTGAGCGTCAGCAACCGGCGATCGGCGAGCACCTCGACGACGCCGCGGAGGTCCTCGCTGCGCTGGATCTCGAGCTCGTCCAGCGGGACGCGCCTGCGCTCGACCGTGCCCGTGCTGCTCTCCGCGACGAGTGCCATCAGCACGAGACGCGCAGTCTGCTGCTGCTCGGCGTCGAGCGCCCGGAACGCGTCCTCCCCCAGTCGCCCGACCGCGCCCTGCACGCCCCCGGTGCGTTCATAGGCGGCCTTGCTCAGTCGGCGCTCGTCGCGCTGCTGCCACAGCTCGAGCAGCGCCGTCGACAGCAGCGGAAGCGCGCCCGGCTCCCCCTGCACGTCGTCGATCAGCGCGCGCGAGAGCGCGGGCTCGACGCGCAACCCGGCGCGCTCGGCCGGGTACTCGACCGCGCGCAACAGGTCGTCGCGCCCCATCGCGCCGACGAGGACCTGGTTCGCGGCCAACAGCTCGGACAGCTCGGGATAGTCGGCGCAGCGGCCGTACTGATCCCCGCGGATCGCCACGACGACCGCGGCGTTGCGCCGCGACAGCCGCACGAGCTCGTGGATGAAGCGCGCGCGCTCGGACTCGTCGTGGCAGGCCGTGAAGACCTCCTCGAACTGGTCGACGGCGAGCACGAACCGCTCCCCTTCCGAGATCCCCGCGACCGCCTTCATCGCCTGCAACGGGTGCTCGCCGGGACGCAGGACGACCTGCCGCCAATGCTTGCTGCCGGGCAGCACCCCGCGCGCCAGTGCGGGCAGCAGTCCCGCCTGTACGACGGACGACTTCCCACTGCCCGACGGCCCGATGACGCCGAGCATCGGCGCGCCGACGAGCCGCGCCACGAGCTGCGCGACCAGCTGCTCGCGCCCGAAGAAGTACGGCGCATCGGCGACCTCGAACGACGCCAGCCCCTTGAACGGGCACATCACGGGCTCTTCCTGAGCGTCCCCGATCCGGTCGACGCGATCGCGTGCGGCCTCGAGCGCCTCGACGTTGTCGGCAAGCTCGGACTCGATCGAGCGCAGGTCGGCGCGGCCCGCGGCGGCGCGCCCGGCGACCGCGCTGACCCGCCGCGCGGCCTCGCGCCGCGCCCAGTCGCCGGCGATCTCGTGCACGCGGCGCGGCACGCCGCCGCTCACGTTGAGCAGCCACTCGTCGGGGATCCCGTCGGCCGCGTGCGCGGGGGCGTAGAGCATGGCGATCTCGCGCACGGCGGCGAGGTTGAGGGGCTCGAGCACGACCGTCTCGTCGGCACCGAAGTCGGCCAGCGCCTCCTCGTCGTCCCCGGTCACCAGCACGAGGACACGGCGGTTGGCTGCAGCTCGCAGCTGCTCGCGCAGCTCGACGCGCACCTCGGCGGGCGCCTCGTCGGCGTTGTCGAGCACGAGCAGCGTCGCGCCGTGCGCCTCACGGGCGTGGGCCACCGCGTCGAACAGCGCGCGGCCGTTGCCGTTGGCCGACAGCACCGCGGCGCCACGGCGGTGGACGGCGCCGGCCAGCTCGGCGGCGATCCGCGTCTTGCCGCTCCCGCGACCGCCGGTGATCGCGAGGATCGCCCCGCGCCCGGCTCCCGCCGCTTCCCAGCGCTCCCGCAGCACGGACAGTCCGTCGTCGCGGCCGACCAGCGGCGTGGCGCTGAGGGGGTCGAGCTCGGTCGGGAGCTCGGTCGGCGCGGGCGGATCGAGAGCCGGATCCTGACGCAGGATCGCGGCCTGCAGGTCCCGCAGCTGCGCTCGCGGCTCGACGCCGATCTCTTCGAGCAGCACCCGGTGCGCCTCCCGGTAGGCCTCGAGCGCCTCCGCCTGGCGACCGCATCGGTACAGCGCGAGCATCAGGTGCTCCGCGAGCTTCTCACGCGTCGGGTGCTCGGCCACGAGGTGCTGCAACTCGGCCACGACGTCGCGATGCCGGCCGGCCGCGAGGTCGGCCTCCAGTCGCATCTCCACCGCCTCCAGGCGCTGCTCCTCGAGCCGCGCGATCTCGGCGGGAGCGAACGGCTCCGCCGCGAAATCGGCCAGCGGCGGCCCGCGCCACAGCGTGAGCGCCGCGCGCAGCACTTCCGAGGCCTCCTCGGCCTCGCCGTTCGCCAGCGTCTGCCGGCCGCTGCGGACGAGCTCCTCGAAGCGCGCGGCGTCGAGCTCGCCCGGCTTGACGACGAGCCGGTAGCCGGAGGGCGTCGTGATCAGGACCTCCGGGTTGCCGAGCGCCTTGCGCAGCCGCGAGACGTGCACGCGCACGGTCCGGGAGGCGCCGCCGGGGACGTCCTCGCCCCACAGCGCGATCGCCAACCGGTCGACGCTGACGGGCTCGTTCGGGTGCAGTAGGAGCACGGCGAGGACAGCGGCCGGTTTCCCGCCGGCGACCGCGACTTTGCCACGCTCGGTGTGGACCTCGAGAGGCCCGAGGATCCCGAACTCCATGTCGCTCACGGCGACGCTACCGGGATCCACGGGTGCGCGCTACACCTTGTCGAGTGCTCAAACAGGCAATGGCGCTGGGGGCGGCGGCGCTGACCTGGGGCGGCGACACGACGCTCGGGTCCTCCTACGGGCAGCCGCCGCACGCGGGCTGGCCGCAGCTCGCGCCCATCGCGCCGTGGCTGCGGGCGAGCGACGTCACCGCGCTGAACTACGAGGGCACGTTCGCGCCGGGCGGAGCGTCGAAGTGCGGCGGCGGGCGGCCGAACTGCTTCGCGTTCCAGGCGCCGGCGCGCAACGCGCGGTCGCTGCGGCGGGCGGGCGTCGACCTGGCGAACCTCGCCAACAACCACGCGTTCGACTTCGGGCCGCGCGGCTACGCGTCAACGCGTCGGGCCTTGCGCCGCGCGGGCGTGGAGCCGACCGGCGCGCCGGGTGAGGTTCGCGTGCTGAAGCGCAACGGCACGCGAATCGCCTTCGCCGGCTTCGCGAGCTACCGCTGGAGCGGGCCGTTGAACGATCCCGCCGGGGTGCGAAGGATCGTGCGCAGCGCGGCACGCCGCGCCGAGATCGTCGTGGTCATCTTCCACGGCGGCGCCGAGGGCGCCGACCGCACGCACACGCCGCACGGCGGCGAGAACGCGTTCGGCGAGAACCGGGGCGATCTGCGCGCGTTCGCGCGGGTCGCGATCCGGGCCCGCGCCGACCTCGTGCTCGGCTCAGGCCCGCACGTGCTGCGCGGGCTCGAGCTCTACCGCGGGCGCCTGATCGCGTACTCGCTCGGCAATCTCGCGGGCTGGCACACCTTCGCGACGAGCGGCCCGGCGCTCTCGCTCAGCGCGCGCATCAAGGTGCAGATGAGCCCACACGGCCGCTTCCGCGAGGGCGAGCTCACGTCGCTGCGGCTCGACGGGACCGGCGTCCCGCACCGCGACCGCAGCGAGCGCGCCGCCAAGCTGATCCGGCGGCTGTCGTACAGCGACTTCGGCGGCCGCCTCCGGATCACCCGGCTGGCCGATTGGCACCCGCACTGACGGGTCGACCATCTCGAGCGCGTCCGTAAGCTGCCTGAAAGGATCCGTCGCGGTGCACCGCGATCTGGTCAGTCCGTTGTTCATCGGGCGGGAAGCGGAGCTGGGCACGCTGACCGCGGCGCTCGAGACGGCGGTCGCGGGAACGCCGACGGTCGTGCTCCTCGGCAGTGAGGCGGGAGTCGGCAAGACGCGGCTCGTCGAGGAGGCGGCGGCGCGTGCCCGCGCCGCCGGCACGCGCGTCCTCGCGGGCAGCTGCATCGAGCTCGGCGGTGAGGGCCTCCCGTTCGGGCCGCTTGCGCACGCGTTGCGCGAACGCATGCGCGATACGGCGCCGGATGAGCTCGACGCGCTGCTCGGGCCTGCGCGCTCGGAGTTCGCGCGCGTGCTGCCCGACCTCGATCCCGATGCCGCGCTGAGCACGGCGCCGCTCGCCGACGGCGGCACGGCGCGCCTGATGGAGCTCGTGCTGGGCGTCATCGAACGGCTTGCCGAGGACCGTCCGCTGATGTTCGTGGTCGAGGACCTGCACTGGGCCGACCGGTCGACGCTCGACCTCGTGGCGCTGCTCGTCCGGGCGCTGCGGGCCGGGAGCGTGCTCGTGGTTGTCAGCTTCAGAGCCGACGAGCTGCACCGCAGCCACCCGCTGCGGCCACTCGTCACGGGCTGGGAGCGTGTGCGAACCGTGCACCGGATCGAGCTCGAGCGTTTCGGGCGCGACGACGCCGAGCGGCAGCTCGAGGCGATCCTCGGCGCACCACCGTCCGCCCGGCTCGTCGACCTCGTCCACGAGCGCTCGGAGGGCAACGCGTTCCTCGTCGAGGAGATCCTCGGCGCCGTGCAGAGCGGCGCCGATCCCGACCAGCTGCCGCTGGCGCTGCGCGACGTCCTGCTGACCCGCGTCGAGCGTCTCACGCCTGCCGCTCAGCGGCTGCTGCGGATTGATCCTTACCGGCGCGCTCGTGCTGGCCTACGGCGCGCTCGCCTTCGCGCGGCCGTTGATCTCTCCGTCCGTCGCGGTGGCTCCGGCCACGGTTGCCGGCTCGGCGGGTGCCTCTGCTGCGGCGGTCGGACCGGTCTGAAGCTGCCGCCGCCAGCCCGCAAGGATGCCGTGCACGCTGGCGGCGCCGATGATGGGTTCGGGCGGTGCTACTAGACGCGACGGGTGCAGGATGAACGGCCGGGTCTGCAGGCCGCCCATGCCGCCGTGGAAGCAGATCAGCTCCTCGAAGGCGCACCCCTCTTCGAGATCCGGGTCGTAGAAGCTGCCGACCATGATGTCGCCGACGTGCTGGAAGCCGTCGGTGCGCAGGAGGTGCTGGGCCGCGTTGGGCGAGAACGGCGCCAGCGGGTCCTCGCCCTCGATGCGGCTCTCGTCGAGGTAGTGCGTACCCCGGGCGCCGAGCACGGCCGCTCCGTGCTCGGACGAGCGGACGAGCAGCCAGCCGACGTGCGGATGCTCGCGCAGGGCGGTGAGGAGCTGGGGATGCTGCTCGTCGATCTCCTCGAGCGTCAGCCTGCGCGGCTCGCCCATCAGGTAGACGAGCCCGAGGTTGCCCGAGCCGAGCACGACGACGTCGCGATCGGAGACGTCGTTCTTGGGCCGCTTGGCCTTCTTGCCCGTCGCCTCGTTGAACGCGTGGCCGACCATCGAGCTCTGCTCGTCGCCGCCGGCCATCCCCGCGACGTCGCCCTTCGTGAGCGAGCGCTCGACCAGCGCGTCGAGGCCGTACCCGTTGCGTTGTAGGAACGTCGCGCCCTGGGTCTGACCGTGGTCGGACAGCACGACGATCTCGTACGGCCGCGGCGCGTAGCGGGACGCCCGCTCGATCTGTGCGAACGCCCGGTCGAGCTTGCGTAGGGCCTCCAGCGTGTCGGCGCGCTCGAGGCCCGAGTGGTGCGCCACCTCGTCGTAGCTCGAGAACGTCGCGTAGACCGCCGGCCGCCCGCGCATCATGTCGGTGAGCACGCCCGACACGATCAGGTCGCGCACGAAGACGCAGAGCGCTCCCCGCATCAGCGGGTAGATGCCGCCACGATGGCCGCGCGGCCGGACGTCGCGCCGGATCGCCCGCAGGGCCGCAGTCCACTCGAGGATCACCTCGAACAGGAAGAGGACGAGCGTGCGCGTCACGTTGTCGCCGTTGGCGAGAAAGGCCCGGTAGCCCGGGTTCGACTGCTTCTCCGCCTCCATCCGGCTGACCGTGAGGATCACGTCGTCCGCCTCGCCGGAGAGCAGGTTCCCGCGGCTTGAGCCTCCGTCGACGAGCAGGCCGATGCCCGTGGCGTGCCTCCGCTCGATCTCCGCGCAGTCCGGCGGTGCCGAGCACGTCATCAGGGTGCCGGTCTCCTTCTCCACCCAGCGGAACGCCGAGATGTCCTCGTTCGAGCCCAGCAGGATCCCCGCCTGGCTGGCGCCCGTCTGCGAGGAGAGGTCGGTCTCCCACTCGGTCAGGCGGTACGAATCCTCGGCCAGCCAGCGCGCCATGGTGGGGGCGTTGCCGTCGCGCATCGCCCGGCGCAGCACGGGCAGAGCAAGCCCGTCGATCTCGAGGAAGACGATCCCGGGCACCGCCGTCTCGGCGATGATCCCTTGCCGGCGCGCGATCCTCCGCGCGATGCGGATCGACGACATGTCATCCGATCCGAGCAGGACGGCGAGCACGACGCTCACCGCCGCGACCACGAGCGCAGTCAGAAGCGCCCACCCGAAGCCGTCGACGGTGAGCACCCCGTCGGTCAGGCTGTCGGTCACGAGCAGGATCAGCGCGTCCGCGACGAGCACGAGCAGGAAGCCGAGCACGAGCGTCAGCGGCAACCGCAACGCGGCGAGCACGGGTGGGATCACCGCGTTCAGCGCGGCCACGATCAGCGCGACGACCAGCGCACCCCAGAAGCCTTCGATGCTGACACCGGGCAGGATCGCGGCGGCCACGATGAACGCGACGGCGGTGGCGATCCACGACACGACGAGTGCGAACAACCTCACACTGGGTCGCTCAGGTCGCCAGTCGATGGGATGGTGGCCGGCCAGCTCGGATTCGTCGGGCATCGCGCTCTCCTTCTCAACGGTCGGACCTGCAGGGCAAGAGCCTCGTTCGTGTGGCTCTCGGATCGCATCACCCAGATTGGATGAACCAGCCGAGTTCACTCCATCGGGGTGACGCGTGAGCACCCGCGCGCGTGCACGCTGTGCCGGTGTCCTCAGCGCTCGGCTTCCTCGCCCGGACTCCCAAGTTGCGGCGCGACATCGTCCTGCGCCAGCGCTACGGGTTGCTGCTCGCAACGCTCACGGCGCTGTTCATCGTCCAGGGCGTCGCGCCCGGCGGCCGCTGGCAGGACGTGGTGATCACGGCGCTCGCCGCCGCGACGCTGGTGCTCGCGCTGCGGGCCGGCGAGGTGACGCCGCGGCTCGCGGCCGTCGCCACGATGCTCGGCACGGCGCTCGTCATCCTCGTCGCCGTTCTGGCCGCGACCGGTGGCACGACGACCGGGGTCACGCGCCTCGCCTCGTGCGCGCTGGTGGCGATCGCCCCGCCGGCGATCGTCGTCGGCGTCGTGCGGGGGCTGCGCGACCAGGGCAGCGCGACGGTTCAGGCCGTGATGGGCGTTCTCTGCATCTATCTTCTGATCGGGATGGTGTGCGCGTTCGCCTACGGCGCGATCGACCAGCTCGGCAGCGCGCCGTTCTTCGCCAACGATGTCGCCGCGACCGCGTCGCGCTGCCTGTACTTCAGCTTCACGACACTGACCACCGTCGGCTACGGGGACTTCACGGCGCAGTCGAACCTCGGCCACACGATGGCAGTCAGCGAGGCGCTCGTCGGACAGATCTACCTCGTGACCGTCGTCGCGCTGCTGGTGTCGGACCTCGGTTCGCGGCGCGCGGCGGCGAACTGATCAGGCCGCGCGACGCTTGCGCCGGCGTTCTTCGATCTGCGCCCGCAGCGTGTCCCAGCGCGACCGCGTCTGGGCGGTGATCTCGTCCCACTGGTGCTGGACCTCGTCCTCGGCCGGCTTCTCGCCCCGCCGGATGCGCTCGAGCTCGTCGTGGACCTCGCGGCCCGCAGCCGCCGAGACGACGATGACGGCCATGACGCAGAAGAGCGTCGAGATCATGGCGAACACCGCGCCGATCACGCCGTAGCGAGTGGCGTAGGTGTCGAACAGGTGCGGGACGTATACCGTCGCCCCGACCGAGAAGAGAGCGAGCAGCACGGCTCCGATGGCGCCGAACGGGATGAGGTCAGAACGCGGGATCCGTTTCGCGCTGAGCACCTCCCCACCCCAGACCAGGAACACCAGCGTCAGCGGCGTGGCGAGCAGCGCCGCGCTGAGCTCGAGGCGGCCGCGGCCGAGCGTGGCATGGAGAAGCCCGCTGAGGCCGACATACAGGCAGAGCCCGCCGATCCAGAGCAGACCGTTGAACGTGTTGCGGACGCTCATTGGGTCCAGCTCCCAGGTCTGCTCGACCAGCCGTTGCACGCCGCGGGTGAAGCTCAGGACCGCGACCATCAGCAACAGGAACCCGACGATGCCGATCGTCGTACTCGTTCCTGCTGGCGGCGCGAAGACGTCCTTGACGGCCTCGGCACCGCCCCCGCTCAGCTCGTACCGCTCGATGATGCGTTCGGCCGTGGTCTTGCCTCCGAGCTGGGAGGACACGGCGCCGGCGACGATCATCAGCGGGATCGTGGCCGTCAGCGCGCCGGAGGCCAGCGCGATCGCGCGATCGAAGCCCGCCAATTTCTGAAAGCGGCTGACGACGCGCAGCACGAACTCCGGCCGCAGCCAGAACGTGAGCGTCCGCACGAGGCGGTCGCGCTTTGCTCGCTCCTGCGAACTGGGGCCTGGGTGGCCCATCTCGGATCCTCTCAGTGGTGGTGCTTGGAGCGCCGGTGCTGAATGACGCGGTCGTTGAGCGGTTGCACCGGGCGGTTGTTGTTGGCGTAGTCGTCGTAGCCGGCGAACTGCGCGATCACCTTGTGGAAGTGCGCCACGGCCTCTGCCGAGACGTGTCCGCCGTCGGAGAGCACCGACCAGCGGACGTTCTCGGTGCAGCCGGGTGTCGTGAGCGAGCCGGAGTAGGCGTAGAACGAGTCGACCCGCACCTTGCCGTGCTTGGGGCACGCACCGTCGATGCCGCGGAACATGTCCGCCGGGTTGGCTTCGCCCATCGGCTCGCTCTCCTCGCCCGAGGTCTCCGGGGCGGAGCGCAGGATCGTCTCGAGCAGCGAGTTCGGCCGGTGCCCGATCCGGTAGAGCACGCCGACCACGGCCGTGTCACCGGCGTCGTTGGTGTGGACGAAGTGCGCTTCCACATCCGCGTGCCGCCCGTTGACGGTGTGCTCTGAGAGGGCGTGGAAGTGGTACTGGGAGAGGCGGTACCGGTCAGCGCCGATCTGCAGCACGTCCTCGACGTCGTCCTGGATCGGCACCTCGACGACGTGGCCGGTGTTCTCGACGACGAGCTCGGACTCGTGATACCTGAGCTGCAGCGGCGGACCGTGGAGGACGCGGGTGCGCGCCGTCTCGATGTTGACCGGGGACTGATGCTTGCCGCTCCCGCAGACGCCGAAGCCATCGAGCTCGGCCCAGTGAAACGGACCGATCGGCGATCCCGGGTCGTGATTCCACGTCGCCGGCGTCGCCGCCCGTGCCGTGCCGGGACGAAGCGCGCCGGCAGACCCTCGGAGTGAGTACGCGGCGGCCGCGGCGGCCGCGGCGGCGCCCGTTCCCTTCAGCAGCAGTTCGCGCCGATTGAGTGCGTGCATGAGCCCCTCTCCCGTTGTTGCTGAGACCAACGTCTCCGTCAACGACTGCGGGCCATGCTCGGCCACCTGGCACCTGCGGCTCATCACCCCGTTGGTATGAACCCCCGCTCCGCTCGGAGGCGGCAGCCGATTTCACCCGATCGGTGTGAGGAGCGCACGCCACCGCGCAGCGACGATCTCGTCGACAAGGCAGGCGAAACGAAAGGGAAGGACCATGTCCGAATCGATGAACGACACCCCGGTGCTCGATCTGCTCGGGGCCATGACCGCGGACTCGGTCGCTGCGTCAAGTCTCGAACCGCAAGCGCTGATGCTCGTCCGCATCGCTGCGCTCGCGTCGGTCGATGCCCCGCCGGCCTCATATCTGTTGAACCTCGCGGCCGCCTCCGACGCCGGCCTCAGCGCCGACGACGTGCGCGGTGTGCTCACGGCGATCGCCCCGATCGTCGGCACCGCGCGCGTGATGTCGGCGACCGGCAGCATCATCGAGGCGCTCGCCGACGCGATCGACCTCGCTGAGCTCGACGAGCAATAGCGCCCGGACCCATGAGCGGCCGGGACTCACGGGACGGTGACGGCTACGCCGGATCGCCGTTCCGCCCCGCCCGCAAGGACCCGCTGCTGCAGCGCGTGTTCCCGGTAGCCGGCAACCTCGCCGGCTACCGGAGCAAGGCCCGAGGCGACCTGATCGCCGCACTGACGGTGGCGGCGCTGGCGGTCCCATCTGCGATGGCGTACGCGGAGCTGGCCGGCCTCAGCCCCGTCGCCGGGCTGTATGCGCTGCTGCTGCCGACCGTCGCGTACGCCCTGCTCGGATCGTCGCGGCAGCTGGTGGTCGGGCCTGAGGGCTCGATCTCCGCGCTCGTCGGCGCCGCGGTCCTCGCGTCGGCAGCCGCGGGGAGCGCGGAGGCGGCCGAGCTTGCGGCCATGCTCGGGCTGCTCGTTGCCGGGTGCTTCGTCATCGCCCGGCTTGCGCGGCTGGGCTGGCTCGCCGACTACCTGTCCCGGCCGGTGCTGATCGGCTACATCCACGGCGTCGCCGTCGTGCTGGTCATCAGCCAGCTCCCGAAGCTGCTCGGGATCGACATCGAAGCCGCCAACCCGCTGCCACAGCTCGTGGAGATCGTGCGCGAGCTCGGTGACGTCCAGACGACGACGCTGGCCGTCGGCGCGGTCACGCTCGCGATCCTGCTTCCCCTTCGCTTCCTGGCCCCGCGCGTGCCGGCGGCACTGTTGGTCGTGGTCGTCGCGGTCATCGCGTCCAGCTGGCTCGATCTCGCGGCCCACGGCGTGGCCGTGGTCGGCGACATCCCGTCGGGGCTCCCGGACCTGGTCGTGCCGTCGCCGTCGCTGGGCGACACGCTGAACCTGCTGCCCGCCGCCGCGGGCGTCTTCTTCGTCTGCTTCGCCGACGCGATTCTCACCGCCCGCTCGTTCGCCGGCAAGCACAATCAACACGTCGACGTCGGCCAGGAGCTCCTCGCCATGGGTGCCGCACAGGCTTCCGCCGGGCTCACGCAGGGCCTGCCGCTCGGCGCCAGCGGCTCGCGGACGGCGGTCAACGACGCGATGGGCGCGCGCACACAGGTCGCCGGGCTGATGGCCGCCGCGTCAGTCGTGCTCGTGCTGCTGTTCCTCACCGGTCCGATCGCCGACCTGCCGAAGGCCGTGCTCGGCGCCGTCATCGTCTCGGCGGCCGTGGGGCTCGTCGAGCCCGCCGCCTGGCGTGGGCTCTGGGACACGGACCGCGTCGAGTTCGCGATCGCCGCCGTGACCACCGCCGGCGTCGTGGCCGTCGGCGTGCTCGAGGCGATCATCTTCGCCGCAGGCCTCTCCATCATCGACGTGGTCCGCCGCAGCGCACAGCCCCACGACGCCGTGCTCGGGTGGGTCGAGCGGCTCGGCCGCTGGGCCGACGTCGCCGTGCATCCCTCCGCGCGTGTCGCGCCGGGAGTCGTCGTCTACCGGCTCGACGACCGCCTCTTCTTCGCCAACCAGAGCTACGTCAAGGCTCGCGTGCGCGAGGCGATCCGCGGCGCGCCCTCAGCCGCGCACGATCTCGTGCTCGACGCCGAGGGCATGACGCACGTCGACAGCGCAGGGCTCGACGCCCTCGGTGACCTCAGCGAGGACCTCGCGCACGACGGCGTCACGTTGCGGGTCGCGCGCATGAAGCCGCCGGTCCAGGACCGACTCGAGGACGCCGGCGTTGCCGCGCGCATCGGCCACGACCACTTCCACCCCACGGTGAGGGCCGCCGTGAGCGCGTCACGCCCCCGGGCTGAAGCTCCCTGACGAGGACGAATCACCCCGTCTGGACGATGCTCGCCGATTGCCGGTCATCGACCGTGGCCCTCATGAGCCACGACCAGTCGCACTCGAGCCTCCGGACCGGGGCACCCTGATGGCCGCTTCATTCGGCTGGGGAACACTGGCGGCTTCCTCACTCGTGATCGGCGCGATCGTCGCGCTCGTGTTCCGCATCAGCTTGCGCGCGATCGGGCTGATCATGGCCTTCGGCGCCGGAGTGCTGATCAGCGCCGTCGCGTTCGACCTCGTCGAAGAGGCGGTCGACAAGTCGACGGGTCACGGATGGGCGGTGGGCGGCCTGTTCGCGGGCTGCCTCGTGTTCTTCTTCGGCGACCGCCTCATCGATCGCATGGGCGGCGGTAACCGCAAGGACGCGGACGGCGGCCAGGCGGGCGGCAACTCGCTGGCGATCGTGCTCGGGAGCGTGCTCGACGGCGTTCCCGAGTCGATGGTGATCGGCCTGACGATCTATGAAGGCGGCGCAGTCGGCGCCGCCTACCTGGCCGCGGTCTTCATCTCCAACCTGCCCGAATCGATCTCCTCGACATCCGGCCTGATCACCGGCGGCTGGAAGCAGTCGCGGGTGCTGTGGATGTGGATCGCGATCGCGGTGATCTCCGGTCTCGCCTCGGTGGCCGGATACGCCCTGTTCCAGAACTCGCCGCCAGACACCGTCGCGTTCGTCCTGGCCTTCGCGGCCGGGGCGATCCTGACCATGCTCGCGACAACGATGATGCCCGAGGCATTCGAGCACGGAGGAAAGCTGGTCGGAGTCATCACCACGCTCGGCTTCGCTGTCGCATTCACCATCCACACACTCGACTGACAGGAGGACCCGTGTCCGACAACCCTGTGTTTCTCTACGCCGCCGTCTACGACGACATCGCGGACGCCGAAGCCGACTACGAGGCGGTATTCGACCTACACGCCGCAGGAGCGATCGGGACCTTCGACTCGGCGGTGATCCGCAAGGAAGAAGACGGCAAGGTGCGGGTGACCAAGACCGAGAAGCCGACCCAGCACGGTGCCTGGACCGGTGCCGGCGTCGGCGCCCTCGTCGGGCTCGTGTTCCCGCCCGCGCTGATCGGCAGCGCGATCGTCGGCGCCAGCGCCGGCGGCTTGATCGGGCACCTGTCGAAGGGGATCTCGCGGGGCGATCTCAAGGACCTCGGGGACGAGCTCGAGGCCGGAACCGCCGCGGTGATCGTGCTCGGCGAGTCCAAGATCGAGGAGCAGCTCGAGAAGGCGATGACACGCGCCAACAAGATGATCGAGAAGCAGGTCGACGCCGACGCCGAGGAGCTCAAGCGCGAGATCGATGCGGCGGCGAAAGAGGGCGTGGCCTAGGAGCCGGCCGTGATCCCGCTGCTCCTTGCATTCCGGGGACTGGCGCAGGCCCTCGTCGCCGTCTGGCGCGATCCGGAGACCAAGGCGCTGCCCTTCGTGGCGGGCGCCTTGGTCCTCACCGGGACGCTCTTCTACTGGCGCTTCGAGGACTGGACGCTGATCGAGTCCCTGTACTTCTGCATCGTCACGCTCACGACGGTCGGCTACGGAGACCTCTCCCCGAGCCACCCCGGGACGCAGATCTTCACGATCGTCTACATCCTCACCGGGTTCGGCGTGCTCGTCGCGCTGCTCACCTCCGTCGCCCAGCAATACCTGCGCCTGAAGGCCGAGGCCGGCCCAGGGCGGGTGCGCTCGCGGCGGAGCGCTCGGCGTCAGGACCAGCAGCCTCCTGCATGAGCCGCGACGCCGGGACCTGGCGGCGTTGGGTTGAGGAGGCCGAGCGCATCGACATCGCGATCTACGCGGCGATCGCGCGAACTCCGACGCCGGCGCTCGACGTCGCGATGAGCCGTCTCTCTCGTGCTGCCGACTACTCGCGCCTCTCGTTGAGCTCCGCCGCGCTCCTCGCGCTCGCCGGCGGGCAGACCGGCCGGCGCGCCGCCGTGCACGGGCTCACCTCGCTCGCCGTCACCGCGACGGCCGTCAACGTCGCCGTCAAGCCGCTTGCGCGACGGCGACGCCCCGATCGGGTGGCACAGGACGTGCCAATCGCGCGCCAGGTGCGAATGCCGCTCTCGCGCTCGTTTCCCTCGGGGCACACAGCTTCCGCCTTCGCGTTCGCGACCGGCGTCGGCCAGATGTCGCCTACGGCCGCGGTGCCGCTGCGCGCGCTCGCCGCGGTGGTCGCGTACTCGCGCGTCCACACCGGAGTGCACTACCCCGGCGACGTGCTCGCCGGCGCTCTGATCGGCACCACGCTCGCGCAGCTCACGACACGCGGGCGCCACTGACATTTCATACCGGCGGGGTGATGGCGCGGCAGCTCGAACGCACTCTCATGGACCGCAGCAAACGAGACTGCGAGAGCCGAGGAGGAACGCCATCATGGCCCAGCTCGAGGCACCGCCCCGCCCCACCCGACGGCGCACCAAGCCGAAGACGGTTCCCCACCCGACGGCTGCCGAGCGGGAGGCAACCGGGAAGGCGGCGCGCGACATAGCGCCGCGGTCAGGTCATGGCGAATGGCAGCCTGCCGCCGACCGGCGTGACCCGGTCGAGCTCTTGGAGGAGCAGGCGGCGTCGCGAGTCCCGGAGCTGGTGCCGATCCGCTACGGGCGGATGCTGGTGTCGCCCTTCACGTTCTTCCGCGGCGCGGCGTACCCGATGGCGGCCGACCTGGCGGCCGCGCCCCGGACCGGCCTGGAAGTCCAGCTCTGCGGGGACGCGCACCTCTCCAACTTCGGCGCGTTCGGCGCACCTGACCGGCGGCTGGTGTTCAGCATCAACGACTTCGACGAGACGTTGCCCGGCCCGTTCGAGTGGGACGTCAAGCGGCTCGCCGCGAGCTTCGCCGTCGCCGGTCGGGACCGGGGTTTCGACGAGAAGCAGCGGCACAAGATCAACCTGATGGTGACGCGTTCGTACCGCGAGGCGATCAGGCAGTTCGCGGGGATGCCCAACCTCGACCTCTGGTACGCCCGCATCGACGTCGATCAGATCGCCGAGTTGGCGGCTGAGCACGGCGGCCGAAAGCAGCAGAAGGTGTTCGAGCGCAACGTGGCCAAAGCGCGCTCGAAGGACAGCATGAGAGCCTTCGGAAAGCTCACCGAGGTTGTCGACGGCAAGCGCAGGATCGTCGACGACCCGCCGCTCATCGTCCCGATCGAGGATGTGGCGTCGGGCGCGGCTCCGCATGAGATCGAGGAGTTCCTACGCGGTGTGATCCGCTCCTATCGGAGGACCCTGGCCCCCGACCGCCGTCGGCTGTTGGAGCGGTTCCGCTACGGCCACGCGGCGCGCAAGGTCGTTGGCGTGGGCAGCGTCGGCTCCCGCGCCTGGATCGTGCTGATGCTCGGCCGCGACGAGGCCGATCCCCTGTTCCTGCAGATCAAGGAGGCGGAGGCGTCCGTACTCGAGCCGTACCTGGGCAAGAGTGAGTTCAACCATCACGGCCAGCGCGTCGTGGAGGGCCAGCGACTGACGCAGGCCGCGAGCGACATCATGCTCGGCTGGATCCGGGTCAGCGGGCTGGATGGCGCGAGCCGGGACTTCTACGTCCGCCAACTCTGGGACGGGAAGGGCTCGGCGGTGGTCGAGATGATGAACCCGCGCGCGCTGGCGGCGTACGCCGGGCTGTGCGGCCACACACTCGCCAAGGCGCATGCCCGCTCCGGTGACGCGATCGCGATCGCGAGCTATCTCGGCGCGGGTGACAGCTTCGACCGCGCGCTGGCCTCGTTCGCAGAGGCCTACGCCGACCAGAACGAGCGTGACTACAGCGCGCTGAGTGCGGTTGTGGCGTCGGGCCGGCTGGCCGCCGAAACCGGCGTCTGAGAGGCGGAAAGGAGAGTCCCATGTCGCGACGGCTGGCAGCCATCCTGGCGCTGGTACTCGGGGCGGCGACGCTCGTGCTCGCTCTCGCAGTGGCGGTGACCGAGTTTCCGCGCGGCTTGGCGATACTGGCCTGCGTGGTGCTCGCCGCGGCGTGCGCGTGGTACGGCGTGCTCCGGCGAGGGTTCGCGCGCGTCGCGGGGCTCGCGGTCGCCGGCGTGGCGCTCGCCGGCGCGGTGGCGCTCGTCGCCGTCGGAGGAGGGCGGTTCGTCGACCTCCTGGTCGTGGCGGGACTCCTGGCGTCGCTGGCGGCGGCGCGCGCCACGCTTGCCATGCACGTGGACCTGCCGAGCGCGGCAGCGCCGGCCCGGCCGGTGCTGTTCTTCAACCCAAAGTCCGGTGGCGGAAAGGCGGAGCGCTTCAAGCTCGCGGACGAGGCGCGCGCACGCGGGATCGAACCGATCGAGCTCGGCCCGCCCTGGGACCTCGAAGGGCTCGTCCGCGGCGCCGTGGCTCGCGGCGCGGACGCGCTCGCGATGGCCGGGGGCGACGGCTCGCAGGCGATCGTCGCGGCGATCGCCGCCGAGCTCGAGCTCCCGTACGCGTGCGTGCCCGCGGGTACGCGCAACCACTTCGCGCTCGACCTCGGCGTTGACCGCGACGACGTCGTCGGCGCCCTCGATGCCTTCGTCGACGGCGGCGAGCGCACGATCGACCTCGCCGAGGTCAACGGGCGCGTCTTCGTCAACAACGTTTCGCTCGGGCTCTACGCCGAGGCCGTTCAGCGTGACGAGTACCGCGACGCGAAGATCCGCACCCTGCTCGACACCGTGCCCGACGTGCTCGGTCCCGACAGCGCCGAAAAGCTCGACCTGAGCTGGAAAGGCCCGGGAGGGCAAACGCACCACTCCGGCGCGATGGTGCTGGTGTCCAACAACTGCTACCGACTCGGCCGCGCCGTCGGCTCGGGCACGCGCCCGCGGATCGACGACGGCCTCCTCGGGATCACAGCCGTCGCGCAACCCACGGGCCGAGGCGAGCGCGGCCGATCGGCGCAGCGTCCGCTGCGCGCCTGGGCAGCGCCGACCTTCGAGGTTGACTCGGACCGTCCGATCGCCGCCGGCATCGACGGCGAAGCGCTGGTGCTCGATCCACCGCTGAGCTTCCGCATCAGGCCGGGGGTCCTGCGCGTTCGAATCGCGCGTAAGCACCCCGGCGCCTCGCCCTCGGCGGTGGCTCCAGAAGGGCCATGGGAGGGCATCGTCGAGCTGGCACGCATCGCGACCGGCAACGCGACAGACCCGCAGCGTCACGACCAAGGAGGCTCGAATGGACGTCATGGAGATCACTGAGAAGGAGCGGCTGTCGCGCGAGGACGCCGCTGCACGGCTGCATGCGCTCGCCGACGCGTTGGCGCGGCACAACGACGTCGAGTTCGAACGCGGAGGAATGCGCTTCAAGGTGCACGTGCCCGACGAGGTCGACTTCAAGCTCGAGATCGAGATCGAGGACGACGAGCGCGAGCTCGAGGTCGAGATCACCTGGTAGAAGCAGGTGAATTTCTCGTCCGTATCGGATGAGTCGCGGGCTCAGGCGCGGCGTAGTATTGGTCGGCTATCCCGGTTGGTGAGCTCCCATTCGACGTCGTAGACGCCAAGCTGGCTCCGCCGCTGGCCAGGTCCGGCACCGTCGTCAAGTCTGGCCTGATCGGGCGGCTATCGGGGTCGCAATCGCCGTTCGCGGCGGTGGTCGCGCCCGCGGGGTACGGCAAGACCACGCTCTTTGCCGGGTGGTCGGACGTTGATCCGCGCCCGTTCGCGTGGGTCTCGCTCGACCGCCACGATGACGACCCCGTAGTGCTTCTGCGGCACATCGCGGCTGCGATCGACCGGGTCGAACCGATCCCGCCCGCGGTGTTCGGCGCATTGGCAGGCCCAGGCGGATCCACGTGGACAAAGCGCGTCCCGCCCGTCGGCGGCGCCCTGGCCGCGGTCGAGCGCCCGCTCGTGTTGGTGCTCGACGATCTGCATGCGGTATCCAATCCATCTTGTCTTGACGCGCTCGCGGCCCTCCTCGGCTACGTATCGGCCGGCTCGCAGATCGCGATCGCGAGCCGGGAGGTGCCGGCGCTGCCGCTCGCCCGCTGGCGCGCGCGAGGACTGGTGGACGAGGTCGGCGTGCCGGACCTACGGCTGGACGAGCGCGAGGCCGGGTTACTGCTGGAGGCCGCAGAAATCGGACTGGAGGCGGAGGAGCTCTCGGAGCTGACCGCGCAGACCGAGGGCTGGCCCGCCGGCCTCTACCTCGCGGCACTGTCGCTGCGGGCGGGGGCGCCGAGCCTGCCACGTGCGGCGGGCTTCACGGGCGGCGACCGATTCGTGTCTGAGTACTTCCACTTCGAACTGCTCTCACACCTTCCGCCGGCCGAGGCGCGGTTCCTCGAGCACAGCTCGGTGCTGGAGCGCATGTGTGGCGGCCTGTGCGACGCGGTGCTCCAGGCGACGCGATCGGCCGACACGCTCGCAGCCCTGGAACGCACGAACGGCTTCGTCGTGCCCCTCGACCGGCAGGGCGAGTGGTACCGCTATCACCACCTGTTCGGAGAGTGGCTGCGCAACGAACTCGCGCGCAGCGAACCCCACGTGCTGCCGGCACTCAACGCTCGGGCTATGGCCTGGTGCATCGCCAACGACCTGCCCGAAGCGGCGATCACCTATGGCCGAGCCGCGGGCGAGACCGACACCGTGGCGACCTTGATCGACGAGCTCTTGCTGCCGGTCTATTACGACGGCCGCATCGAGACCGTCGAGGAGTGGCTCACGTGGTTCGGGGATGACGAACTGACGCGCTACCCGGCGCTCGCGGTGTACGGAGCCTGGCTTCGCGCCATGACAGGACGGGCTCACGACGCCGAGCGTTGGCTCGCACTCGCCGACGGTGCGACCTCGGCGATCCCGCTGTCGGACGGCAGTACGACGATCGATCCGTGGGTCAGAACCCTGCGGGCGCACATGATGTGCGACGGCGTCGAGCAGGCGCTCGCCGACGCCGAGCAAGCGCTGAGCGAGCTACCCGCGGGCAGCCAATGGGTCCCCACCGCCCGCCTTGGCCGAGGTGTGGCGCTGGCACTGCTCGCGCAGACTGAGCGCGCGACCGACGAGCTGGCGGCAACCGTCGACTTGGGACTGGCGGCCGGCGCAATCGAAGAGGTCTACCTGGCGCAGGCACAACTCGCGCTTCTCGCTGTGAAATGCGGCTCCTGGCAGGACGCGGCACATCGCGCCCGCGCGGCACAGGCGCTCGTCGACGAGGCGGGCCTGGGCGACTACGCGACAAGCGCGATCGTGCACGTGGCGACAGCGCGTGTCGCGCTTCACGAGGCAAGACAGGAGGACGCCCTCGCTTCGCTTTCGCGCGCCCACCGGCTGCGCCCGATGCTCGACCACGGCATTCCCTGGGCTTCGGCCCAGGCCGGGCTGGAGCTCGCGCGCGCCCATCTCACACTCGCCGACGCCGGCGCCGCTCGCACGGTGCTCGCAGAGGCCGAGCGGGTGCTCGAGGTCCGGCCGGGGCTGGGCACGCTGGCCGAGGAGGCGCAGGAGCTCGACGACCGGCTCGCCGCGACCACCGGGCCGGCCGGCGCCTGGGCGATGAGCCTCACCGGTGCGGAGCTCCGGCTGCTCCCGTACCTGGCCACCCACCTGACGTTCCCGGAGATCGCCAGCCGGCTGTTCATCTCGCGCAACACCGTCAAGACCGAGTCCGTCGCGCTCTACCGCAAGCTGGGCGCCTCGTCGCGCAGCGAGGCGATCGAGCGTGCCGTCGAGGTCGGGCTGCTGGAGAGCTCGATCTTCCCGCCGCGAGCGAATTTCACCCTGGCGGGGTGACGCGCCGCCGGGCCGTACACGGTCCGATGATGCAGGCGCGGATGAACGACTACAAAGAGCATCTGAGGAGACTGGCGGTACACGACGAGGCGCTCCTCGAGGCGATCGCAGTCGATGGAACGGCGTTCATCGACGGGCGGACCGCGGCGCTGTTGCGCGTCGCCGCGACGATCGCCGTCGACGCGGCTCCTTCCTCGTTCCAGCATGCCGTGGCCTTGGCGCTCGCAGCCGGCGCGACAAGCGACGAGATCGTTGCCAGCCTCGAGGCGGTGACACCGGTCACCGGGGCCGCGCGCGTCGTCCAGTGCGCCCCGAAGGTCGCGCTCGCGCTCGGCTACGACGTTGACGCCGCGCTCGAGTAGATCTCACACCAACAGGGTGATGCGACGGCCCCGCTCCACCTCGCAAGATCGCGGACCAGGTTCCGCCAAAACGGAGAGAAAGAGGAGGGTGCAATGGCTTCCGAGCGCGGCTTTCAGTCTTCAGCCCCAGGATGGCTCAGGGAGCTGGGGTTCTCCTCGTGGCTGCTCGTCGGCTTCGTGTTGGTCGTCGTCGGGCTCATCTGGCTGCTCGACCAGACATCGACGATCGTCATGCCGGTCCTTGCCGCCGCCGTGATCGGAGCGGTCGCCGGACCCGCCGTCGGGTGGCTGGAGAAGCGCCGGATCCCGCGCATCGGCGGCGCGATCCTGGTGCTGCTCGGGATCGTCGCGATCGGCGTCCTGATCTTCTGCCTGGTGTTCGGAGGCATCTCCGCCCAGTCGGGTGACATCTCGGCGAAGGTCAGCCAGGGCGTGGACAAGCTCCAGTCGTGGCTCGCCGACCTTGGCGTGGACAACTCGCAGAGCGCCGCAGACGACGTGAAGAAGTCGGGGCCCGAGATCCGCGACACCCTCGTGCACGGCATCTCGACGGGGATCAACGGGCTGTCGTCGCTCTTGTTCTTCCTCGCCTTCGCGACCCTCAGCACGCTGTTCGTGCTCAAGGACGGTCCGGTGATGCACCGGTTCATCAACCGGCACCTGGGCCTGCCCGAACCGGTCGCCAACGTCGTCACGACCAACATCGCGCAGTCGCTGCGCAACTACTTCCTGGGAGTGACGATCATCGCCGCCTTCAACGGTGTCGTCATCGGCGGCGCGGCGTTGATCCTCGGCGTGCCGCTCGCGGGGACGATCGCGGTCGTCAGCTTCGTCGGCGCCTACGTGCCGTTCGTCGGAGCGTGGGTCGCCGGCGCGTTCGCGGTGCTCATCGCGCTGGGCACGAAAGGGGCCGACGCGGCGGTGGTCATGGCAATCGTGGCGCTGCTCGCCAACGGTGCGCTGCAGCAGCTGATCCAGCCATTCGTGATGGGCGCGACGCTGGGGCTCAACCCGCTCGTCGTGCTCGTGGTCACGATCGGCGCCGGCGCGCTGTTCGGGATGGTCGGGCTGACGCTCGCGGCCCCGTTGACCTCGGCTGCGATGCACATCTCCAACGAGCTGCGCGGCCGCGGCGAGGCCGCGACGAATGGCGACGCGGTACAGATCGTCCCCACGCTACGGCCTGAGCCTGAGCCGACATGACCATGAGGTGATGACCGGTGGAGTGGGCACTCGCAATCCTGGCTGTCGCGCTACTCGCCGTCGCGACGGTGTCGCGACGGCTGTCCGGCACGCCGGTCACGCCGGCGATGGTCTTCGTCGCGATCGGGCTGCTCGTGGGGCCCAAGGTGCTCGACGGGATCGACCTCGAGAGTTCGAGCGAGACCGTGCGGACGCTCGCCGAGGCGACGCTGGCATTTGTTCTGTTCTCCGACGCGTCGCGGATCGATCTCGGACAGCTGCGCCTCGAGGTCGGGCTGCCGGTGCGTCTGCTCGGCATCGGACTGCCTCTGACGATCGTGCTCGGTGCCCTCGTGGCGATGGGGATCTTCGACCAGCTGACTGCCGCGGAGGCATTCATCCTCGCCGTGGTCCTGGCGCCGACCGACGCCGCGCTCGGGCAGGCGGTGGTGACCGAGCCGCGGGTCCCGGCAAGGATCCGCCAGGGGCTCAACGTCGAGAGCGGGCTCAATGACGGGATCTGCGTCCCGCTGCTGTTCGCGGCTGTGGCGCTGGCCGACGTCGAGTCAGACATCTCGGGTGGCCGCAGCGCCGGAACCCTCGTGCTCGAGGAGATCGGCTACGGGATCGTCGGCGGTGTGGTCGGCGGGCTCGTGGTCGCGGCGATCGTGATCTACGCGGGGCGCCGGGAACTGATCGCAGATGCTTGGCGCCAGGTGATCCCCGGCGCCGGTGCGGCCCTCGCCTACGGGACCGCCAGCGCACTCGGTGGCTCGGGGTTCATCGCCGCGTTCGTCGCGGGCATGACCTTCCGGCTCGTGCTGCGACGTGACCCGGGGCAGATCAACGAGCTCACGGAGCGGGTGGGGAGCGTGCTCAACGGCCTCACGTTCGTGCTCTTCGGCGCCATTCTTCTCGGCCCGGCGCTTGGTGAGCTGACGTGGCAGCTTGTCCTCTACGCGGTGCTGAGCCTCACGGTGGTGCGTGTGCTCCCGGTCGCGGTCGCCATGCTGGGGACGCGGGCCAAAGTGCCGACCCTCGCGTTCATGGGCTGGTTCGGCCCGCGCGGTCTGGCGTCGATCGTCTTCGCGGTGATCATCATCGACGAGGCCAACCTCCCCCACGAAGTCCTCATCGTTGCGGCGATCTACCTGACCGTCGGGCTCTCGGTCTTGGCCCACGGGCTCACCGCGGCGCCGCTCGCCGCCCGCTACGCGAGCTGGTACGAGCAGCACCCGAGCGAGAAGGCGCCCCCGATGGAGAGCGCCCCCGCCGACGTCACGCGAGTCGGCCCCGCCTGAGGCCGGATTTCACCCCAACGGGACCATGCGTCGCGCGCGCAGCTGATCGAGGCTGGTCGGGACATCTGACCGAAAGGAGACAGCGATGGCGATCGGACCTGTTCAGCTGGTCGTACTGGGCTTCTCTAAGCCCGACTTCCACGGCGAGATCATCGCCGAGCTCGAGCGACTGCGCGAGAGCGACACGGTGCGTGTGATCGATGCGCTGGCCGTCTACAAGGACGCCGCCGGCGAGATCGCGGTCGAGCACCTCAGCAACCTGTCGCAGGACGAGGCGATTGAGCTCGGCAGCAAGGTCGGCGCTCTCGTCGGCCTCGGCATCGAGGGCGAGGACGGCTTCGTGGCCGGTGCCGAGGCGGGTGCCGAGGCGGCCGCCGACGGCGTCGAGTTCTTCGACGACGAGGACGCGTGGGACGTCATCGACGACATCCCGAACGACTCGGCCGCGGCGCTTGTGCTGCTCGAGCATCACTGGGCGGTGCCGCTGCGCGATGCCGTCATGCGCGCGGGCGGCTTCCGCATCGCCGATGGCTTCATCAGTCCGCTCGATCTCGTCGACATCGGCCTCGTGACCGCCGAGGAGGCCGAGCAGCTGCACGCCCACGAGACCGCCGGCGCGCCCACGACCAACTAGGAGGCACGACATGTTCGGATCCCGCAGAGTCGCCCGGCGCACCGGCCGCCGCAGCGCACGACGCGTCTCACGCCGCTGAATCACACGAGGGTCAACCGGCAGCGAGTTTCATACCGACTGGGTGATGTGACTCGTTGCCGGTCGGCCGTACGTTCACCGCGACTTTGCCCGGAATCGCCCGGGCCGTGAGGACAGGAGATCGCAATGAGCACGACGACGAGTGTGCCGCCGTCGATCACGACGCCGGACAGTGTGCAGAGCAGGCTCGGGTCACTCGAGTTCACGGACGGCGCACCGACGGCGGAGACGGCGGAGCGGCTGTACGACAACCTCGACTTCATGCGCGGGGTCGAGGCGTTCCTGAGCAGCTATCAGGGCGCGTCGACCTACGCGATCCGGCGGGGATTTCTCGACGTCGGCGTCAAGGACAGCCAGATCCTCATGTTCGGTGAGCTCATGGATTCGGCGTCGCTGTTCCTCACCGCGAACTCGGACACTGTGTACTTCCTCAGCTTCGTTGATGTCACCAACGGTCCGTTGGTGGTCGACGTGCCGGAGATGCCCGCAGGTAGTGCGATCCTCGGGACCATCGATGACATGTGGTTCCACTGGGTGACGGACTTCGGCCTGCCCGGACCGGATCGCGGTGACGGTGGAAGGTACCTGCTCGTGGGGCCTGGCTATCACGGGCCGCTGCCCGACGGCGGCTTCCACGTCTCCCATGTGCCCACGAACCACGCGATCGTCCTGGGTCGGGCGTTCATGGTCGACAACGACCCCGCGCCGGCGGTCGAAGCGATCAAGGCCGGCCTCCGCATCCGCGCCTACCAGCCGGGAGCCGCGGGCACCGCAGTTGCGAGCTTCCTGGCCGGCCACGCACCGCTCGCCGGCGCCGCCGACGATGACGAGACCGTGTTCGTCGACGCGAAGCACTTCGCCATGAACACGATCCCGCCGAACGACTTCGGGTTCTGGGAGATGATCAACGAGGTCATCCAGCAGGAGCCGGCCGGCTCCGGCGATCCCGAGATCCTCGGCCAGCTCGCCGCGGTCGGGATCCGCAAGGGCCATCCGTTCGCGCCCGACGAGCGGATGCGCGCGATCCTCGAGGACGCCGTCGCCGTCGGCAATGCCACCGCGCGGACGCTCTTCTTCGCGGCGCGCGAATCCGAGGGCTTTGCCTACTACCCGGACTCGGCGTGGTTCAACGGGCTGTGGGTCGGCGGCTACACGTTCATGGACCCGCCGCCGCAGATCACCGCCGACGGCGTGGAGCAGAGTGAAAGCGACGGCGCGCGCAAGCTCAACTCGCGCACCGCCTTCCTCTACCCGGCGACCGGCGTCACCCCGGCGATGTGCATGCGGCTGACCGGGATCGGCTCGCAGTACCTGATGGCTTCGCGCGACGCCAACGGCGAGTACCTTGACGGCGGCCGCACCTACCGGCTCAGCCTGCCCCGCGACATCCCGGAGAGCCGCTTCTGGTCGGTGATGCTCTACGACCGTCAGACGCGCTCGATGCTCCAGACCGACCAGCCGATGCCACGGCTGGGCAGCCAGTCGGGCACCGTCGAGCAGAACCCTGACGGGTCCACGGACCTCTACTTCGGCCCGCAGGCGCCGGCCGGCAAGGAGCACAACTGGCTCCAGACCATCCCCGGCAAGGGCTGGTTCCCGATCCTGCGCCTCTATAGCCCGCTCAAGCCGTTCTTCGACAAGTCCTGGCGGCCGAGCGAGTTCGAGCCGATCACCACCGGCTCCAACGGACATGACCCCAACACGGGACGCTGAGGAGGAAACGCCATGCGAGGAAGTGGTCGAGCGACGTTCGCCGCGATTCTGCTGTTGATCGCGGCTGTGCTCAACGTCATCTACGGATTTGGTGCGCTGGACAGCGCGAACATCTTCGTCAACAACACGAGGTACATCTTCACGAACCTCAACACCCTGGGCTGGGTGCTGATCATCATCGGCGCGATCCAGGGCACCGGCGGCATCTCGCTGCTGGCGGGCAACAGCTACGGCCGGATCATCGGCATCGTCGGCGCCAGCCTCGGTGCGATCAGCGCCGTGCTGTCGATCGGCGGCTCCAATCCGTGGTGGTCGCTGGCTGTCTTCGCCCTGTGCATCTACATCATCCACGGCCTGTTCATCTTCGGCCAGGACGAGAAGGCCTACAGCTGACCGCCGTCACGTCGTCTGGGCGATCCTCATCAACGAGGATCGCCCCGCGCGGACGTTCAGCCTGAACGACGTTTGCGGCGATACTCGTCAATCCGCTCGCGCAGCATGTCCCACCGCGAGCGCGCCTGGGTCGTGACCTCGTCCCACTGGCGCTGGACCTCGTTGTCGGGAGGCGTCTCGCCCCGCCGGATCCGCCCGAGCTCGTCGTCGATCTCGCGCCCGGCTGCGGCCGAGCCGACCATGACGACCATCACGCAGAAGAGCGCCGAGATCATCGCGAAGACCGCGCCGATCACGCCGTAGCGGGTGGAGTAGGTGCTGAACAGGTGCGGGACGTACACCGCCGCGCCGACCGAATACAGGGTGAGCAGCACAGCGCCGAGGAGGCCGAACGGGAGGAGCGTGCGGCGCGAGATCCGCTTGGCGCTGAGGATCCAGCCGCTCCACACGAGGAACACCGCCGCGAGCGGCGCGGACAGCAACGCGGCCGAGAGCTCGAGACGGCTGCGACCCAGGACGCCGTGGAGCACACCGGTGGCCGCCAGGTACCCCAGAAGGCCGGCGATCCACAGCAGCCCGTTGAACGTGTTGCGGACGCTCAGCGGTTCGAGCTCCCAGGTCTGCTCGAACAGCCGCTGCACACCGCGCGTGAAGCTCAACACCGCGATGAGGAGGAAGAAGAACCCGAGAAAGCCGAGGGACGTGCTGCTGCCCGACGGCGGCGCGAAGATGTCCCTGACCGCCTCGGCACCACCACCCGTGAGCTCGTAGCGATCGATGATCCGGTCGGCCGTGCCCTTGCCTCCGAGTGCGGTGCCGACGGCACTGGTCACGATCGCCAGCGGGATCGTCGCGGTCAGCGCTCCGGACGCGAGGGCGATCGCACGGTCGAACCCCGCGATCTTCTGAAAGCGGCTGATGGCGCGGAGCACGAACTCGGGCCGCAGCCAGAACGTGAGCGTGCGGACGACGCGCTCGCGATTCACGCGCTGCGGCTGCGGCTGCGGCTGCGGCTCGCTCGCTTCGTCGCCCGCCATCGCTCAGCCGGCCAGCATGCGTTCGTCCTCACCGAGGATGTGCAGCCCCTGGGTCATGTACACGCAGCATCGCAGCGAACGTGGCTCGACCGGTTCCTCGCGTGGTGGTCACCTGCTCAGCGACCCGTGCGGGGCTCGTGTCCGTTGGAGCCAGGGCTGATGGGTTCGATCTCGCTCGGCCGCCACGTCTTGTCGAAGAACGGCTTGAGGGGGCTGTAGAGACGCAGGATCCCGAACCACCCCTTGCCCGGCACCGTCTGGATCCAGTTGGCCTCGTGTCCGGCCGGCGCCTGCGGGCCGAAGTACAGGTCCGTGGACCCGTCAGGGTTCTGCTCGACGGTGCCCGACTGGCTGCCTAGGCTGGGATGCGGCTGGTCGGTCTGAAGCATCGAGCGGGTCTGGCGGTCGTAGAGCATGATCGACCAAAACCGGCTCTCGGGGATGCCGGCCGGCAGGTTGAGGCGGTAGCTTCGCGCGCCGTCCAGGTGCTCGCCGTTGGCGTCACAGGTCGCCATCAGGTACTGCGAGCCGATGCCGGTCAGCCGCATGCACATCGCCGGCGTGACGCCGGTCGCCGGGTAGAAGAACACGATGCGCGAGTTGAGCTTGCGCGCCCCGTCGCTCACGCTCTGCCGCACACCGTCGGCCGTGACTTCGGGAGGCGGGTCGAGGAACTGGTAACCGCCGGCCCATAGCATGTTGAACCACGCCGAGCCGGGGTAGTAGGCCATCCCTTCCGACTCGCGCGGCGCGATCGACAGCGTGCGCGCGGTGGCGTTGCCCACTGCCACCGCCTCTTCGAGGATCCTTCGCATCCGCTCGTCGGGCGCGAACGGCTGGCCCTTGCGGATCCCGACCGCGGCGAGCTGGCCGAGGATCTCGGGATCGCCGGAGCCGGCCGGCTCTTGCTGGACGAGCTCGTTGATCGTCTCCCAGAACGAGAAGTCGTTCGGCGTAACGGTGTTGATCTCGAGATGGACTGCGTCGACGAACGTCGTCTCCGGGAGGTCCGGCGCCCCGGCCAGCGGCGCTCGCCCGGCGAGGAAGCTTCCCACCGCAGTGCCCATCGCTCCGGGCGTGTACGGGTAGACACGCACGCCGGCCTTGACCGCCGCGACCGCCGGGGCGGGGTCGTTGTCGATCATGAACGCCCGCCCGATCAGCGTCGCGCGGGTCGTGCGGACGTGGGACACGTGGAAGCCGCTGTCGGGCACCGGCCCGTCGTAGCCGGGCCCCACGAGCAGGTACTTACCGCCCTCGCCGCGATCTGGTCCGGGCAGCCCGACATCGGTCACCCACCGGAACCACATGTCGTCGATCGTCCCGAGGATCGCGCTCGGCTCCGGCATCACCGGCACGTCGACCACCATCGGGCCGTCGGTGAGATCGATGAATGTCCAGAAGTAGACGGTGTCCGAGTTCGCCGTCAGGAACAGCGACGCCGAATCCATCAGCTCGGGGAAGATCAGGAATTGGTTGTCCTGGACCCCGACGCTCCGGAACCCCCGGCGGATCGCGACCAATGACGCGCCCTGAATGCTGTTCAGGTATGCCTCGACGCCGCGCAGGAAATCCAGGTGATCGTACAGCCGCTCAGCCGTCTCCGCTGTCGGTGCACCGTCGTTGAACTCGAGCGTCCCGAGCCTGCTCTGCACCGTGTCCGGCGTCGTAATCGACGGCGGCACACTCGTGGTCGTGCCCATTGCCATCTCCTGTCATCGCGGCCCGGGCGGTCCGGGCGGGTCGCGATCACGGTATGAGCGGCCGAAGGCGCGTCGCATCACCCAGGCTGGATGAAACCGACGCGCAGCGGGAGACTTTCAATAGCGGTGTGATGCAGCAGCGTAGCCGCGCCGCGCGCCGACGCGTGTGTCGAGACGCGCGCGTGTACCACCACACCCGATGGGTTCACCAGGCCCCGGGCTTGCGCACTCGTGGTGGCACAAGATCACCCCGTGTGGACGACGCTGCGTGATGCTCGCGCGGGCAGGCTGCGGTCAGTCCTGCCCGCGACTGTGGAGGTGCGTGATGTCGAGGTTGCTGTGGATCATGTTCGCGCTGGCGGCGGCGGCGTTGGTGGCCGCCGGGTGTGGCGGCAGCGACAAGCCGGCCTACTGCTCGAATGTGAGCGATCTCCAGCAGTCGGTGGACGACCTCAAGGGCGTCACGCTTGACAGCGGCGCGCTTTCCACGCTGCAGACGGACCTCAAGACGGTGCAGAGCAACGCCGACGCGGTGGTGAGCTCAGCAAAGCAGGACTTCCCGGACCAGACCACTGCGTTGCAGTCATCCGTCTCGAGCCTTTCCACCGCGGTCAACCAGCTGCCCGCGTCCCCGACCGCCGCGCAGCTGGCCCCGCTGGTGGCGATGGTCAGCAGTGTCGTGACGGCGGCGAACGGCCTCAAGAGCGCCACCAGCTCGGCCTGCGACTGACCACGCTCAGCGCAGGCGCCTGCTCACAACCACGAATCCGCGTGACGTGTCGCAGAAAGGTCGCGTGAGTCCAATCCAGAGTCCCAAAGTGCGCAACGACCCGCTCGGCCTGACCTCGAGGCCTCCTCTGTTGGGCCGTATCGTGACCGCGACCGTCGCTCTGGCCTGCGTGCTGATCGTCTACGACGGCTGGGCCGCCCTGAAACCGTTCGACGTCGTCGTGGTCATCGTCGGCCCGGTCATCGCGATCTGCACGACGCACATCTTCTCGGGCAGCCTCGTCCAGCTGATCGAGCTCAGACGACGGCCGACGATCAAAGAGTGGCTCGTGACCGCGCGCTTTGAGTTGCGCTTCCTCATGCTCGCCGTCCCACCGCTGGCCGTCCTGACCGTGCTCGATCTCGCGAGTGTCGCGCTCACCGACGCCATCCGCGTCGTGATCTGGCTCGAAGCCCTCTCACTCGGCTTCTGGGCCGGACTGGCGGCCTGGTACGCCGGCCTACGCGGACCGCTGCTCGCACGCTCGATCCTCGCCGGACTCCTCATCAGCGGCCTCGTCCTCCTGCTCCAACTCATGCTCCAGCCAGGACAGGTCGCCGAGTAGGCAGCCAGCCGTGCCGCTCTTCCGCCAGCGCACTAGCCGTTCGCGCTGGAGGGCTCATCGAGGGCGGCCCGCACCCATTCGTGCTTGTCTCCTGGGTCGAGGGCGGCGAGGAACTCCGTGAGCGAGCCATCCCAGCTGGAGCTTGCGCGGTCGGTCGCTTGCGCGACCGCCGCCTCCCGTATCGCTGGATCCTTACAGCGGAGCGCGATGGCTGCTCGTTGGCCAACCTGCTCGAGGATCGCCTGCGCCCGCTCCGAACCGCCGACGTGCGACGCACGCGTGTGGGCGGCGTTGGTCACGGTCTTCGCGCCCTTTAACGCCGAGACCGTTCCTAGCAGCCCGGCCATCATGGCGACGCTCGCGCCGGCCACCGCAGCCCCGACCCCGCTGGCTGTTACGACCCGGGACTGGGTGAGCTTCAGCGCACCATCGGCGTTGCCTCTGATCACGAGAGCGGCAGCGTCCCCGCTGTGGGCCTTCTGGCGGAATTCGCGCCCGAGCGACCGCAGCATGCGCTCGGCGGCGTTGCGGTTCTCGAAGACGGCAACAACCACCGACTCCTCCGCGGACGACCCGGCCGCACCGACCTCGGACACGCCCCCATCGTGGCGAGGCCGAGCGAAACGAGATCAAGGGCGGCGTAGACACGGCGGGTCGCGGAGGCCCCACGCCGCCTTGGTCAGGCTGCGGAGGTGGTCGCTCCAGCAGTCTGCAGGGCTTCGTCGGTCAGTTCGTGCGACTCGGGCGTGCCGCCAAGCTGGCCCAGCCGGTCGGAGATCGCGGGCGCAGTGTCGCTGTGGGCCATCACAGCGACCGCCGCCTTGCCCGCGTTCAGGTCGACGGTGAGGCGCGCCTTGTCGGCATCGGAGAGGCCCAGGTTCTTGTGATGGAGGGCTCCGGCCGCTGTGCCGCCGATGACGCCGACCCCGAGGATCGCCGGCCCGAGGAGGAACAGGACGCCCCCGATAGCGGCGCCCTTGCCGGTGCTTCGTGCGCCGACCTTGTCCGTCTTGAGCTTGCCATGGGAATCGAGCGCCAGGATCCCGATGGCGTCGCCATGGGCGATCCCGGAGTCCTTCAGCGCGTCTGCGGCGTTGTCGGCCGCGGCTTCATCTGAGAAGAACGCGAGTACGAGTTGCTTGTCTGCCATGGGTGAGGCCCCTTCTGCGTCGTGTGTTGGACACGCGTACTGCGGGACCCACGATCGAGGGATCCGAGCTTCACGCGCATCATCCAAGGTGGGTGATTGTGTTGGCGGAGGCCAGCGCCACGCGCGTGCTCGGCACCCGCTTCATGCCATTGGGGTGAGGAGGGAGGCCGCGCTTCGGCCCATACTCGCGTTCTGGTCAGAGACTCCAGATGGGAGCGACAATGGCGACGCGTATGGCTTCGTGCCGTTGCGGCAAGCTCAGCGTGACGTGCGAGGGGCCCGATCCGGAGCGCATCTCGCTGTGCCAGTGCTATGAGTGCCAGAGGCGGACGGGCAGCGTGCTCAGCGTGCAGGCGCGGATTCCGCGCGAGCAGGTAACGATCGAGGGCGAGTCGACGACGTGGGCGTTTCCCGTCGCGGGCGGCGGGGAGCCGGTTGCGGTTCGCTCGTGCGACATCGGGGGTGCCACGTATCACTTCTGTCCTGAGTGCGGTTCGACCGTGTACTGGGATATCTCGGTCGCGCCGGACGTCGTCGGCGTCGCGGTGGGCGGCTTTGGCGACCCGACGTTTCCGCCGCCGATGATCTCGGGCTTCGAGGCGTACGGGCATCCGTGGGCGATGAACGCGGCGGAGCTTCCGGTGCCGCGTTATGACTACGACGGAACCGAGCACGGCGGGCCGCGCGCGTGAACGTGGTTTCGGTTCAGACGTCGTGTCGCTTGAGCGCGGCGTCGACGTCGTAGCCGAGCGCGAGTGCGAGCTTCGGGGTGCATTGCACGACGCGCGAGCGGCCTGTCACCGGCGTCACCGCCTCGAGGCTCGCGACGATCTCCTCGCTCGTGGCGCCGGCGGCGAGCGCGAGTGTCACGGCGTGATGGAACGAGGACGGGGCCGCGTCGACGGCGATGGTTGCGGCGACGCGGAGAAGCGCCGCGGTCTTCTCATCCAGGATCGGTGCCGCGAACGAACTGCGTTGGATGACGATCTCGTCGAGCAGCTTGTCGTCGTGGACCGTGAGGCGGCGTAGGTGCTGTTGGTACTCGTGGCTCATGTGCGGCATGTCGTATGTGACCTACTACGCTACGTCGTCGCATCATCCGTCCAGGGTGAGATTCGCCGCCGGCGGCATGATGGTGCTTTCGAGGAGCCCGACCTCGATGGCACGTGTGATCGCCTCGCTACGCGACGAGGCACCGAGCTTGCGGTAGAGCGAGACCGACTCGGTCTTGACGGTGTTGCGCGTGATGAACAGCCTGCTCGCGATCTCCGGGAAGGTGAGATGGGTGGCCAGGTACGGCAGCAGCCGCAGCTCCGCGCCCGTCAGGCTCATCGCCCAGGCGCCCGATGACCCGGTGGTCGCCTCGACGCGGGCCCGCAGCTCCTGTGCGTCGTCGACCAGCGTTCCCATGTGGGGACGGAGCTCGAGTACCTGCTCGGTCTCGGTGAGCACGGTCCGGGCGGCGCCGGGGTCGGCGAGGGCGAGATGGGCGCGCGTGAGCTCGAGCCCGACTTGGATGGTCAGCCACGGGACGCCGTGGTCGAGCAATGGCCGCAACCGATGGGCGCGTGCGAGCGCCGCGCGGGCGTCGTCGGTTCGGCGCTCGTGGAGTGCGATGCGCGCGGTCGTCACGTGCACGATCGCGCTCGAGGAGTAGTCGCCGAGGCCAGACGCGTCGACGTGCGCTTGTGCCGCCTGGGCGTGTTGGCCTGCCTCGCGCCAGGCGGCGCGTTTGGCCGCGAGGAGCGCGAGCTGCGCGTAGGCGAAGTAGACGACGTCGACCGAGCCGAACGCAAGCCCGGACTCGATCGCGGCCCGGAGGTCGGCTATCGCAGGTTCCGTGATCCCGAGCAGCGCACGCGCGATCCCCCGGACCGCGAACGCGACCGGTCTCCAACCGCTGTGCGGCGACAGCTCAGCCAGCGCGACATCGGCGTCGGCCACGCCCTGTTCCACACCGTCGGGCATCAGGCCCGCGCGCAGGTGGGCGACCCAAGGCTCGATCGTGGCGCTGCCGTCCGAGAGCGCAATCCGCGACGTCGCGCCCTCGGCAAGCGAAAGCCAGCGCTCGGCCTCTGCAGGCCGTCCGGTCAGCAGCCGCACCCAACCGCCAATGACGGCGAGCGCCGGATATCGCGCGAGCTCTTCGTCGCCGAACCACGACAGCCACTCCTCCAGGGTGTCGACGCGGCCGTCGTAGTAGAGCGGCAATGCCACCGCGTCGAGCAGGCCGGCGACGGTGTCCGTCTCACCTGCGGCGTGACCGTAGATGATGGCCGCCTCTGTCATGTCGTTGGCGAGACACCACTCCATCGCCCGGCGGTTGAGCTCCCGCGCCACGTCCGGCTCGCTGCGTTCGAGCTCCTTGCGCAGCAGCTCGGCGAACAGATGGTGATAGCGATACCACTCGCCGTTGCGGTCAAGCGGAACGACGAACCCGTTCGTGCGCTCGAGCGCCCGAAGCGTGTCAGCGGACCGCGTCATCTGCAGCACGGCGTCACAAAGCCGGCCGCACATGCGATCGAGCACCGACGTGTACTGCAGAAACCGCGCCTCGGCCGGCGGCAGCCGGGAGAGCAACTCAAACCGGAAGTACTCCGAGACGAAGCGGTCGTCGCCCGCGAACGCCCGGCCACTGCCCGAGCTCGGCGCTCCCGCCTGCAACGACAGCGCCGCGAGATACAAGCCGGCAGGCCAGCCCTCCGTGTGGTCGGTCAGCTCAGCCAGCGCGTCCGCGTCCAGCTGCACGCCCGCGGCGTGAAGCAGGGCCTCGGCTTCCTGCTCGTCGAGCCGCAGATCCGCCACGCCGATCTCGTGGACCAATCCGCGCGCCCGCCACCGTGCGAGCGGGAGCGCGGGTTCCTCCCGGCTCGCGATCGCGATCTGCGACCCCGCCGGGAGGTACCCCAGCAGTGCCGCGAGGGCATCCAGGCACGACGGGTTACGGACAGCGTGCAGATCGTCGAGCACCAGCACCAACGGCTGCTCGAGCGCCGCCAACGCGCCCCCAACCGGCGGCACTCGCTTCGACCAAGTCGATCCTCCCGGCCCCGACAACGCGTGGAAGACATCGACGGGCACCGGTTCGACGCGGTGGATCGCGGCCGCGATGTAGCGCAGGAACACCACGGCGTCGTCATCGCTGCCATCGAGCGCGACCCACGCAAACCGCCGCGGATCAGCCTCGGCCCACCAGCTCAAAAGCGTCGTCTTGCCGTATCCGGCCGGTGCGACAACCGTCACAGCAGGTGCGGGCGACGAACTGAGCCGCGCGATCACATCCGCCTTCGCCGCCGTCCCGGGCCGCGCCAGCGGCGGTGCAAGCTTGACCCCGACGAGGTCGAAGGGGACTTCAGCGACGGCCATCGCGCGGGCTACACAACGTGTTCACATCCGGAATTCAGCGCGTTCGTGAGCCCGGCGGGCTCGGCCTGACTCGTCAGCGACGCGCGTTTGCGGTTCGAGCGGTCGTGCCAAGGCTCACGATCACGAACTCCGTCCCGGCTTGGGGTCGTCTAAGCCTCAACTCTGAGGCGCCAAGCGTCCCAGCGGCGGGGCGCGCCACTCAATAGTGCGTACCCGTCTTGTTTGGGGGGTGCGTGCCCGCCGGGATGACGGCGGGCAGGGGATATCAGCCGCCGTGGGGATGCCCAGGAGGAGCGGATGCGCAGTGGACGCTCGGCACGCCGAACCAAGGGAAGCCCCGTGGCTGACTCACCCGCAGAGACCGCCATTCTTGATCTGCTCGCGAGGGTCCTGGAACAGGGCGTAGCCGCCAGCGACGCGACCCGGAGACGACGGCGATGGCGATCCACATCGCTCACTGCGCGACGCCTCGGACGCGCACCCGTGATGGTTCAGATTGCGGCCCACTCCTCCGGTCGAGAGCCGTGCCGTACGCCTGGCGCGCGTCCTGCAAATCGTCCAGTTGGTGTGAGGCCAAGCCATCGGCGTGACCGTAGGGTCGCCGAGATGTTGCGCACGAGCTACTCGTTTGGCACTGCTCTGGTGTCCGTCGACATGAGCCGCGACTTCGACGCACTGGGCTGCGTCTGATCGCCCACGGCATGCGACTTGAGGCGTCATCACGTTCGCGCTCACGCTGAGCACTACCGGTCGCGACACGCAGATCGCAGTGGCCGGCGGTGCCGTAGGCCTTTATGAGGCCCGAGAGATCGAGCGCGCGATCGTGTCGGGGATCGCCGAGGGACGGACGCGCGTGGTCATCGACCTCACGGAGGTCACCGAGGTCGGCCCCGGGCTTCTCGGGGTCCTGCTCCGCCTCCGACGCGGCGTCACCCGGGTCGGCGGCACAGTCGCCCTGGTCTCGGCCGGGCCGCCGGTCTCCGACCTGGTGGCGACGACGCTCCTGGCTGTCCTCATCCAGGTTGCCGGTGACCGGACCCAGGCGCTCGCCCTCGTCGGCGGGAGCAGCGGACCGGCCAGTGATCGCTGGACGGCGCGAACGTAGCTCTGCGGCCGGCAACGGTGGGGAACAATCTGGGGAACAAATTGAGCGCAAGTGGGCGCAACTCGACACAACTCATTCGGCTCTAGAAAGCCGAATTCGCGCCCACGCAACCGCGTTGGGCTGGCTGGGGGTCGGGCGGTCGCAGGTTCAAATCCTGTCTCCCCGACTAAACAAAAGGCCCGCAAATGCGGGCCTTTTGCGTTCCTCGGCGACTTGCGGCGCGAGCCCGCTCCCGGTCGCGGTCAGGACTCAACGGCGTCCGACACCCGCTTGTCCGCGGCGTCGAGCTCCTTGGCGAGCTTCTCGTAGTCGCCGGAATCCACGGCCTTGTTGATCTTCTTGCTCGACTTGGTTAGCGCCTTGTCGATGCGATCTGCGTACATGTCGTCGGCGACCACGATGACCGCCGAGGAGCCCGGCGGGAGGTATTCCTCGAGGTCGACACCCAGCTCCTTCTCCTCGTGGCGCTTCCTAAGCGCGCCGATCCCGGCGCCGATCCCGGCGCCGATCGCGGTCGCTGCCAGCAGCGGCGGCGCGAACAAACCCACGACGAGCCCGCCGGCCGCACCCAGCGTCGCGCTGCCGGCGACCGGCGAGGCGACCCCGCTCTCATCCACCGTGACTTTACCGGCATCGTCGCGGCTGGCGACGACCGAGCCAACCACCGCGAAATCCGCCGCGGCCTGGGCGTCCTTGAGCGACTTGAAATCCGCCTCCGCGGCCGCGGCATCGTCATACGACGCGACGTACAGCGTCAAGTTCTTATTGGCCATTCTTCCTCCGATCTGGAGCTGGTCGAGGCGCCTGGATTGAAACCGGATCGCAGGCTCATCGGGATGCGAGTCTGAGCGGGGGCGCGTCCGCCCGCATCACCCCGACGGTATGAGATGTGAGCACGATGCCGGGCTGCCGCTCGCCATACAAGGCAGAAGCGCAAGTGCTGGTGTCGAACTGATCGCGGCGTTCTGTTCAACAACGGGCGGGCCGACTTCGCGCACCACCTAGTTCCGGTGTCGAGGCACGAGCAGCACTGCTCCACGAGGCGAAAGCGCAGGCAGTCGGCGTGCGGCGACTGTCGCGTTGGTGGAAAGAGGGCCCGAAATCGTCCTTCCGGGGTGATGCGACGGGAGTGGTCGGACGGTGGGGTCCAGACGACCTGGCTCCACCGAGGACTTCACGCCGACAGGAACAGCCGGGTTCGAGTGGGCAAGAGGGAGTCGAGAAGGAGGACCATCGTGTCGAACAGGCCGAATTTCGTGTTTGTGTTGTGCGACAACGTCGGCTGGGGTGATTTCGGGGTCTACGGAGGCGCCACGGCGACCCCTCGGATCGATCAGCTCGCCGGCGAAGGCATGCGCTTGAACAACTACTGCGTCGAGGCCCAGTGCACGCCGACACGTTCGGCGATCATGACCGGTCGGCAGTCTGTGCGGTCGGGGACGTTCAAGGTGCCGCTTCCGGGGGAGGGCGAAGCGGGCTTGGCGCCGTGGGAGTACACGATCGCCGAGCTGCTGTCGGATGCTGGCTACGCGACGTCGTTGTTCGGCAAGTGGCATTGCGGTGATACGGAGGGTCGGCTCCCGACCGATCAGGGTTTCGATGAGTGGTGGGGCTACCGCAATAGCTGCGACGAGGCCGGCTGGACGTCCTATTCGACGTTCGCGACGATCGCCAAGGCCGAAGGGATCCAGCCGCCCCAGCTCTGGGAGGCCAAGAAGGGCGGCGCCCAGACTGCGGTGCGTGAGCTCAATGTGGAGGTGCGCCCGCTCCTTGACGAGTTGATCGTCGAGCACGCGACCGACTACATCAAGCGACAGGCCGCGGCGGACAAGCCGTTCTTCACCTACGTTGGCCTCTCTCACATGCACCCACCCGACGGGTGCACCCGGACTTCGACCAGACGTCCCCGGCGCGGCTGGGGCAGTATGCGGACCTGATCGCCGAGATGGATCATCGAGTCGGGCAGATCGTGGACTGCATCGACCAGGCGCGGGTCGCCGAGAACACCGTCATCGTCTTCTCCAGCGACAACGCGGCCGGCGACATCCCAGCGTTCCAGGGCGGATCGAACGGACCTTTCCGTGGGTCGTTCATGACTCCGCCGTGGGAGGGCTCGATGCGGGTGCCCGCGATGGTCCGCTGGCCGGGGAAGGTGCCGGCCGGCGTGATCACCGAGGAGATCCTGTCGGCCCACGACTGGTTGACGACGTTCGCGGCGCTGGCCGGTGCATCGGACAAGGTGCCCACCGACCGGCCGATCGACGGCATCGACGCCTCAAAGTTCCTGCTCGGGGAAAGCGAGACCAGCGGCCGCGAGCACATTCTGTTCTTCGGCCCCGATGGCTCGCTGATGTCGGTCAAGTGGAACAACATCAAGGTGGTCCTGCGCTACAGCGACGGCATAGACCAGCCGATCGTGACGCCGCAGTGGCCGATGCTGTTCGACCTCGCCAGTGACCCGGGCGAGCTGTACAACCTGATGGCCACCAAGATGGACATAGGCTGGATGCTTGGCGTCGCCCTCAAGTTCGTCGCCGACTACCAGAAGAGCATCGCTCAGTACCCCAACATCAAGACCGGCGAAGAGTTCCCCGGCTACGCACCCAAGTGACAGGCGGTGCCGGGCTAGGGCGGGTTCGAAATCCGCCTGCAGCCCAAGCAATCCGTCACGACAAGAGCGGGGCGCCCAAAGCGAAATAGAGCTCGCCGCGTGAGCGGCGGGCGGTGCCCGCGTTGAACCACGGATGTCGGCAGCGGGCGGAGACCGGCATGATCCGAGCCGCGCTTCTCCGTTGCTGCAGGACCGGCAGCCGCGACCGCCTCGACCCCGCTAGCGTGATCGGCGAATCGCGGCAGTCGCCGAGTGGCCGGCCGGACTGTCGCGTCCAGGGGTCCCTGCGCGCTTGTGGCGGCAAGGATCACCCCGTGTGGACGACGCTGCGTGATGCTCGCGCGGGCAGGCTGCGGTCAGTCCTGCCCGCGACTGTGGAGGTGCGTGATGTCGAGGTTGCTGTGGATCATGTTCGCGCTGGCGGCGGCGGCGTTGGTGGCCGCCGGGTGTGGCGGCAGCGACAAGCCGGCCTACTGCTCGAATGTGAGCGATCTCCAGCAGTCGGTGGACGACCTCAAGGGCGTCACGCTTGACAGCGGCGCGCTTTCCACGCTGCAGACGGACCTCAAGACGGTGCAGAGCAACGCCGACGCGGTGGTGAGCTCAGCAAAGCAGGACTTCCCGGACCAGACCACTGCGTTGCAGTCATCCGTCTCGAGCCTTTCCACCGCGGTCAACCAGCTGCCCGCGTCCCCGACCGCCGCGCAGCTGGCCCCGCTGGTGGCGATGGTCAGCAGTGTCGTGACGGCGGCGAACGGCCTCAAGAGCGCCACCAGCTCGGCCTGCGACTGACCACGCTCAGCGCAGGCGCCTGCTCACAACCACGAATCCGCGTGACGTGTCGCAGAAAGGTCGCGTGAGTCCAATCCAGAGTCCCAAAGTGCGCAACGACCCGCTCGGCCTGACCTCGAGGCCTCCTCTGTTGGGCCGTATCGTGACCGCGACCGTCGCTCTGGCCTGCGTGCTGATCGTCTACGACGGCTGGGCCGCCCTGAAACCGTTCGACGTCGTCGTGGTCATCGTCGGCCCGGTCATCGCGATCTGCACGACGCACATCTTCTCGGGCAGCCTCGTCCAGCTGATCGAGCTCAGACGACGGCCGACGATCAAAGAGTGGCTCGTGACCGCGCGCTTTGAGTTGCGCTTCCTCATGCTCGCCGTCCCACCGCTGGCCGTCCTGACCGTGCTCGATCTCGCGAGTGTCGCGCTCACCGACGCCATCCGCGTCGTGATCTGGCTCGAAGCCCTCTCACTCGGCTTCTGGGCCGGACTGGCGGCCTGGTACGCCGGCCTACGCGGACCGCTGCTCGCACGCTCGATCCTCGCCGGACTCCTCATCAGCGGCCTCGTCCTCCTGCTCCAACTCATGCTCCAGCCAGGACAGGTCGCCGAGTAGGCAGCCAGCACCGAGCCTTTACCTGCGCGACGTTGCTCGAGGCACAGGGAGCAGCGCGCTTCGGTCGAGCATTGGTGCGTCGGTCACCGTCACATCGGCTCAACGTCGGGCAGTGCCCACGTGCCGTCGGACAGTGGCTGACGTGCTTCCCGGGTGGAACTAAGCGCAACCGCGCCGTCGGATCTCATAAGGGACTGCTGGTCTCTTGACAAGAGACCAGCGGTCCGATGTACTGCGTGCACAACAGACCATCGGTCTCTAACTCGAGGAGTGTTCCGTGCCCGCCGCCCCCGAAAAGCAAAGCCGACTTCGCTGGTTCGTCCTGGCGCTGATCGGCGTGGCCCAGCTCATGGTCGTCCTCGATGCGACGATCGTGAACATCGCCCTCCCGTCCGCCCAGGCCGATCTCGGCTTCTCCGACGGCGCGCGGCAGTGGATCATCACCGCGTACGCGCTGTCCTTCGGCAGCCTCCTGCTCGTCGGTGGGCGGCTCGGCGACCTTGTCGGGCGCAGGCGCGTCTTCGTCGTCGGTCTCACAGGGTTTGCCGCGGCATCCGCCGTCGGCGGCTTCGCCCCCAGCTTCGCAGTGCTCGTGGTCGCACGTGCACTTCAGGGCGCGTTCGCCGCGCTGCTCGCGCCCGCGGCGCTGAGCATCCTCACGACCACGTTCACGGTCCCGGTGGAGCGCAACCGCGCGTTCGGCGTGTTCGGCACGATCGCCGCCTCCGGCGCCGCAGTCGGCCTCATCCTGGGCGGTGCCCTGACCCAGTACCTCGACTGGCGCTGGTCGATGTTCATCAACGTCGTTCTCGCGGTCCCCGCGGCGCTCGCCGCGCTGCGCCTCCTCGCGCGTGACACGCCGGCGTCCGCCGGTAGGCGGATCGACATCGCCGGGACCGTGACCGCTTCCGTCGGCCTGTTCGCCCTCGTGTTCGGCTTCTCGAACGCCGAGTCTGGAGGGTGGGGAGCGCCGCTCACGATCGCCGCCCTCGCCGCGGGGGTCGTCCTCCTGGGCGCCTTCGTGGCCGTCGAGCGTCGCGTCGCCAACCCGCTGCTGCCGCTGCGCGTGGTCGCCGACCGCAACCGCGGCGCCGGCTACCTCGCGGTGGCCGCGGCCGGTGCCGGCCTGTTCGGCGTCTTCCTGTTCCTCACGTACTACATGCAGCAGACCCTGGGCTTCTCACCGCTGACCACCGGGCTCGCGTTCATGCCGATGATGCTCGTGGTCATGCCGGTCGGCGGCATCGCTCAGACCCGCCTGCTGCCGCGCTACGGCGCCCGCCCGCTGGTGTCGGCGGGGATGCTGCTGAGCGCGGTCGCGCTGGTCATGCTCACCGGCGTGAGCGTGGACTCCGGCTACGTCGCCGACATCCTCCCCGCCCTGCTCGTGATGGGGCTCGGCCTCGGACTGATCTTCGCGCCGGCGATGAGCATCGCCACGCTGGGCGTCGATCACGCCGATGCGGGCGTGGCGTCCGCCCTGGTCAACACCGGCCAGCAGATCGGCGGCTCGATCGGCACCGCGCTGCTGAGCACGCTCGCCGCGAGCGCGGCGACCGGCTTTGCCGCCGCCCGGCAGCCGTCCGCGGAGCTGGCGCAGCTGGCCGCGGTCCACGGCTACACCACGGCGTTCCTCTGGTCGGCGGCGATCTTCGCGATCGGCGGCGTCGTGTCGTGGGCGCTGCTCTCGAGCGACGCGCCCGAGGCCGACACGTCCACCGAGCTCGTGTTCGCGCACTAGGTCAAGAGACCATCGGTCCGTAAAGGTAGGATGCACGACGTGGCCACCACGTTCCAGAGGGCCCGCAGCGACGAGCAGCGGGCGATCCGCCGCCAGACGATCCTGGACACCGCCGCGGGGATGCTCGAGGAGATGCCGGTGTCGGAGCTTTCGCTCAATGAGCTCAGCCGCCGCGTGGGCCTCGCCAAGTCCAACGTCCTGCGCTACTTCGACTCCCGGGAGGCGGTACTCCTCGAGCTGCTCGACGCGCTGACGCGCGAGTGGCTCGAGCACCTCTCCCGGGAGATGCCGTCCGCGGTGGCCACGCGGGCAGGCGTCGAGCGTCGTGCCGAACAGCTGGCCGGCACGGTCGCCCGCTCGCTCGCCGACCGCCCCGTGTTCTGCGACCTGCTCAGCGCGCAGGCGGCCGTGCTCGAGCACAACGTGTCGAGCGAGGCGATCGTGAGCTTCAAACGCCGGGGCGTCGCGCACGCCGCGACGCTCGTCGGCCTCATCGGTCAGGCGCTCCCCGAGCTCTCGGAGGAGCAGGCGTGGCGGCTCGTCGTCAGCGTGCTGCTGCTGACCTCGTCGCTGTGGGCGCACGCACGGCCCTCGCAGGCACTCCTCGACGCGTATGAGCAGATCCCCGAGCTGAGCTCGATGCGTCTCGACTTCCCCGTGGCGCTCGCGGACGTCCTCGCCACCATGGCGATCGGGCTCCTCGCACGCGGCGACTAGCGGAGAGGGAGGGATTCGAACCCTCGGACGAGGTCAACCCCCGTCACACGATTTCCAATCGTGCCCGTTCAGCCGCTCCGGCACCTCTCCAGGCGGCCGTCAGCCTAGCGTTTCAGACCTGCCACTCGCCCTTGACGAGTACCGGCACGCGGTCGCCGCCGGCGGTGATCCCGGTGACCTGCATGTCGGGCCGGCCGATCATGAAGTCGATGTGGATCTGACTCTCGTTCGCCCGCTCGCGATCGCTCTCGCTGATCAGGAACGGGAAGCCCTGGCCGAGCGCGATGTGGCTGGCCGCGTTCTCGTCCAGGAGCGTGTCGTAGAAAACCGTGTCGAGCTTGCCGATGCGGCCCTCGGCGTCGACGAGCGCGACCTCGCCGAGCCGGGCGGCGCCGCTGTCGTGCTCGGCGATCGTGCGCATCGTGTCCTGGGCGGTGTCGGCGTCGATCTGCACCGCGCGGCCGCCCTCGAAGCGCACCCGCAGCCCGTTCACCACGGTCCCGTCGGCCAGCACGAGCGGCTTCGACGCGGTCACGTGGCCGTCGGCGCGCTCGGGGTCGGGCGTGGTGAAGACCTCCTCGGTCGGGAGGTTGGGCATGTGCTGGATGCCGCCGACGGTCTCGAACCGTGCGGCCTGCCATTCGGCTCCGGGGAGCAGTCCGATCGTCAGGTCGGTGCCCGGGCCTTCGAGGTGCAGCGCGTCGAAGCCGCGCGCGGACAGCCGTGCCGCGGCGGCCTCGAGCGTGTCGGCACGCTCGCGCCAGGCGGCGATCGGGTCGGGCTCGTCGAGGCGCAGCACGTGCACGACATGGCTCTCGAGCTTGCTCAGCGCCTCGGCGGGATCGTCGTCGGGGAACACGAGCTTCGCCCACGCGGGCGTCGGGCACGGGATGATCGACCAGTTGGTCGTCCGGTCGTTGACGACCTTGCCGGACTCCTTCACGGCCGGCAGGCGGTCCCTGCCGGCGCGGACGGGATCGAGGTCGGCGAGCAGGCCGGGCGCAGACGTCCCCGACAGCGCTATGCGCGCCGCCCGCGCCTCACCGAGGGCGAGGACGCGGTCGCCGTACCACTCGGGCACGAAGTCGAGTGTCTCTTCGCGCGCGTGCGCGATGCGGGCGCGCTTGATCCACGGGTCGAACCATTGGACGTCCACGAATTTGGCGCCGCGGCGGTACGCGCTTTCCGCGATCGCCCGCACGAGCCCCTCCTTACCGGGCTCGCACGTGACCGCGACGATCTGATCCTGCTGAACATTGGCGCCGAACCCGACGACAAGGTCGGCGAGGCGCTCCAAGTACCCGTCGTCCATCCCGCGAGGCTATCGCCCCGCACGCTGGCGTAGGGGCACTGACCGGTCCGCGGCGCGGCCGCAGCAATCCGGCGGTGAGCACGCGCGCCTGGGTCTCGTTCGCCGCCGTCTCGACGTTGTGGGGGATGCCCTACCTCTTCATCAAGATCGCCGTCGACGACGGTGTGCCGCCGATCTTCCTGGCGTGGGTGCGGATCGTACTCGGCGCCGTGGTGCTGCCCGTGCTGGCGTGGCGCGCGGGAGTGCTGGGCCCGTTGCGGGGGCGGTGGCGCTGGCTGGCGGTTTTCGGCGTGGTCGAGGTGTCGCTGCCGTTCCCGCTGATCGCGGCGGGTGAGCAGCACGTCGCTTCGTCTTTGGCCGCGATCATCGTCGCCGCCGCGCCGCTGTTCGTCGCGCTGCTGGCGTTGCGGTTCGATGCCGAAGAGCGGGCGACCGGTGCTCGGCTGGCCGGCCTTCTCGTCGGATTGGTGGGAGTCGTTGCTCTGGTTGGGATCGACGTGGGCGGCCACTCCGACGAGCTGCTCGGCGCCCTGGCGGTCCTGACGGCGGCGTTCTGTTACGCGGTCGGACCGATGGTCTTGAAACGCCATCTCGCGGACCTCGACCCGCGGGCGTCGATGGGCGCGGCTCTGGCTGTGGCGGCGCTGGTCCTGACGCCGGCCGTGCTGATCTCGCCGCCGTCGTGGGCGCCGACCGGCTCCGCGCTCGTGGCGCTGGGGGTGCTCGGCCTGTTCTGCACCGCCGCCGCGTTCGTGTTCTACGGGGCGCTCGTGGCGGAGGCCGGTCCCGGCCGGGCGCTGGTCATCACCTACGTGGCGCCGGTCGTGGCGTTGGCCTTGGGCGTGGCGGTACTCGGCGAGCACCCGGGCGCTGGCGCGGTCGTGGGCCTACTCTTGATCCTGGCTGGGTCATGGCTGTCGACCGACGGGCGCGTGCCGCCGGGGTTGGCGGCGTTGGTCGGGCCGTTGCGCCGCCGCACTCAGTCTCCGCCCGCGCCCAGCCGGGGCGTGGCGGACTGCACCGGGTAGCGATGCGCGCCCGGGCCGCCCCTGGAAGGCCCGGGCGCGCTCTCCCTCCGCTTTATGCAGCGAGCAGACGCTGGAAGAAGCTGCGATAGCGCTGGAGCGCAATCCGCAGGTCCTCCGTGGAGACGTCCTCGCCGCGTCCCCACTGCTGCTCCAGCCGCTCGCGCTCGGCCGCGAAGCCCTCCGCGAGCCGCTGCATCACCTGGGCCACGAGTTCGTCGGCCTGCTCGACGGTCTGGCGCGGCTCGTCGACGAATCCGGTCTGGATCGTCTCCCACCGACCCTGGAACTCTGCGTTCGCCTCGCGCGGAAGCAGATCTGGGGCGTCCGAGGCGAGTTCATCCGTGGAGGTGCGCCCCCCGGTCTCGCCCGTTGTGGCCTGCGAGTCGCGTGTCGTCTCGGCGCCCGCGGAAGGGGCCTCCGGCTCGCGGCCCGTTCCGGCGCGCTCCGTGGCCGCAATCGGCTCGCGGTCGATCTCGCCGCGCTCCCTGTCCGTATCCGACACGCGCTCCGTCTCGGTGTGCGTGACCGGCTCCTCGCGCTCGACATCGCCGGCGATCTCACGCGTGCTCAGACTCTGCCTGGCCTCCATTACCTGACCTCCTCGACCCGGTCGGATCGCGTCGCTTGCTGTTCGCCTCCGAGCAACTCCGCGAAGAGCGCCCGGTAGTGGACGAGCGCCTGCCGCAGGTCCTCGGTACTCGTGCCGTCGTCGCGCCGGATCGCATACGCCCGGCGGTAGTGCTCGACCACTTCGGGGTGGTCGACCGAGACGTCGGCGGCCTGCTGCTCGAAGTCCTCGGTCGGGTAGCCGCGGTCCTGCATGACCTCACGCAGGAGGACATCCGCGTCGTCCAGTGCGGACGCGGGCTGGTCGACGAAGCGCGACTGCGTTGCCCGCCAGCGCTCGGCGTAGCGCTCGCGCGCGGCCGGCTCGAGCGGGCGGATGTCGTAACTGCGCCGCCGATCGCGCCGTTCGCGGAGCTCATTCTCCGCGGCGCGTTGATCGCCCCGCTCATCCAGGACGCGGTCGTATTCAGGACCGAATCCCTCACGCAGTTGCGCCGTCCGCCGCTGCCGCAGCACGAGGAACGCCGCCACGCAGAGCAGCACGACGACGACGACCACCAATAGCCAAATCATGGCTCCTCCTGGATCGCTCGATGATCCGGCCGCAGGGCCGGAGGGCAGCGCGTCCGCCTAGAGCTGGAGTCGCCTGGCGGGCTTCTCAGCCAGGTGATTGGGGCCTGCTCTCGTCCCGGGGACCGCGCTGTCCTTTAAGGGTTGTGCGTTCTGCTACCCAGACGCCGCGGCGGCTATTCGTCACCACTCAAAGGTTCGAACAAGGGCCTGCAAGCGACTGCAGGCCCCGGCCCGGGGAATGAACGTGTAGTCGCGACGCGAGCGCCCGCACCGTCGGGTGGGTGTGAGGGGCCCACCAGCACGACGAGGCAGTCCTCGCGGAGCTGGATGCGCAGCGACGCGGGCTCGCGACGTAAGCGGTCGCTGTCGGCCTCGCTTCCAGCAGCCAGTCGAGCAGCGCGATCGCACCCTCGACCCTCGGCGGTTGCGCGGGGTCACCGGACTGTGGTTCGTGCGAAACCGGCGGTCGAACGCTTCGGTCTTCGCTACAGACAGCGCACGGGTGGTCGCCTAAGTTGCTTGCAATTGCGGGCACGGGGGTATGCGCTCATATTGATCCGTGCCCGCGCGGTTCGCGGGAAGAGGAGAGGTTGTAGGGGAGCACCTGCGCGCCGGTGGCCGAGCGCACCGCGATACCGCATGCCGAGAAGGAGCGCGTCCACACCTCGTTACTCGAGGTGAGGGACCTGCACGCGTCTTACGGCGGAGTGCGCGCGCTGCGCGGCGTCTCGCTGACGGTTCGCGAGGGTGAGATCGTCGCGGTCCTGGGCAACAACGGCGCCGGGAAGTCGACGCTTATGCGCGCGATCTCGAACACGCTGGCGATGCACGGCGGCACGGTCGCCGGCGGCACGATTCGGCTGCGCGACCGCGACCTAGCCGCAATGGGTCCGGCCGCGGTCGTTCGCGCGGGCGTCGTGCAAGTGCCTGAGGGCCGACGGATCTTCTCGGATCTGACAGTCGAGGAGAACCTGCGCGCCGGCACGTTCGGGCGCGTCGGCCGCCAGGGCGTCGCGGCGGCACACCAACGCGTACTCGACCTCTTCCCGCGGCTGGCCGAGCGTCGTGATCAGCACGCATCGCTGCTGTCCGGCGGCGAGCAGCAGATGCTGGCCATCGGCCGGGCGCTGATGAGCGACCCGAAGCTGCTGCTGCTCGACGAGCCCTCGCTGGGCCTCGCGCCGCAGCTCGTCGACAAGATCGGCGAGATCATCCAGCAGATCAACGAACAGGGGACGTCGGTCGTGCTGGTCGAGCAGAACGCGGCGATGGCGCTGAAGATCGGCCACCGTGCGGTGGTGCTCGAGGTGGGCCAGGTCGCGCTCTCCGGCGACGCCGCAGAGCTCGCCGCCAGCCACGAGGTGCGCAAGCGCTACCTCGGCATCGCCGGCGAGGAGGACATCAAGACGGTCACCGCCGAGCCGATCAAGCGCGTGACGACGAGCAAGCGCGACCCGAAGCCGCTGGCGGTGAAGGACGTCACGGTGCGCTTCGGCGGCCTCGAGGCGCTCAGCGCCGTCTCGCTTCGCGTCGAGCCCGGCGCCACGCACGCGATCATCGGACCCAACGGCGCAGGCAAGTCGACGCTGCTCAATGTGCTCACCGGCGTCTACCGCGCGGACGCCGGCCGCGTGACGTACGGAGACCACGAGCTCACGTCGCGGCGCCCGCCGCAGATCGCCGCGCTGGGGATCAGCCGCACGTTCCAGAACCTCGCGCTGTCGCCCACCGCGAGCGTGCGCGAGAACCTCCTGCTCGGCCGTCATCGGCTCTCGAGGACGGGCTTCCTCACCGGTGGCCTCCGGCTGCCGGGCGCGCGCAAGGAGCTCGCCGAGCAGGAGCGCATCGTCGACGGCATCGCCGCGCTGTGGGGCCTGGCCGAGGTCCTCGACGCGCCGATGGGCTCGCTCCCCTACGGCGTGCGCAAGCGTGTCGAGGTGGCGCGTGCAGTCTGCGCCGAGCCGGATCTGCTGCTGCTCGACGAGCCGGTGGCCGGCATGAACGTCGACGAATCGGCGGAGATGGCGCGCTCGATCGTGCAGTCGCGCGAGGCGCTGGGCATCTCGATCGTCCTCGTCGAGCACGACATGCCGTTCGTGATGGGGCTGGCCGACCAGGTGACCGTGCTCGACTTCGGCCGGGTCATCGCCGACGGCACCCCGCACGAAATCCAGCACGACCCCGAGGTGCTGCGCGCCTATCTGGGGTTTGCCGAGGGATCACAGGAGACACAGCGATGACCCAGTTCCTGCAGTTGGTGATCAGCGGGTTGATGCTCGGATGCATCTACGGGCTGATCGCGATGGGGTTCGTGATCGTCTTCAAGGCGACCAACGTCGTGAACTTCGCCCACGCGTCGGTCGTCATGTTCGGGGCGTACCTCGTGGCGAAGTGGCACGGCTCGCTGGGGTTCTTCGGGGCGATCGGCGCAGCGGCGGTTGTCAGCGCGCTGGTCGCCGTCGCACTCGACATCGCCTTCCTGCGCCCGCTGCGAAAGCGCGTGCGCGGCGTCGACGCACTGGCGATCATGACGATCGCATTGAACATCCTGCTGGGGACCGCGCTCGTGCGGGCCGTCGGGAACGACCTGCTGCCGTCCGGCGCACCGTGGGGTGCCAACACGACCCGCGTGTTCGGCGCCGCCATCCCGCAGGCGCGCATCGGAGCGGCCGTCGTCGCGCTGGTGCTGATCGGCATCTTCTACGTCGTCTTCACGCGCACGAACTGGGGGGTGGCGATGCGCGCGGCCGCATCGGACCCAGAGGCGGCCGCGCTCATGGGCATCCGGCTCGGCCTGGTGGCCGGCGCATCGTGGGCCGTGGCGGGCGCGCTGGCGGCGATCGGCGGCGCGTTCTTCGTGAGCTTCCCGGCCGGCGGGGTGAGCAACGTGACGGGCCTGCTGGCCCTCAGCGCGATCCCGGTGGCGGTGCTCGGCGGCCTGGACTCGACCGTCGGCGCCATCGTGGCGGGGCTCGTGATCGGCGTCGCGCAGGAGCTTGCGGCCGGCTACCAGGACAGCCTGGCGTTCCTCGGTCGCGGGTTGTCGAGCGTCATCCCCTACGTGGTGCTGTTCGTGGTGCTGCTCTGGCGGCCCACCGGGCTGTTCGGGACGCGGGAGCTGACCCGTGTCTAAGTCGCGCATCGCGTGGATCGTGGTCATCGTCGTGCTTCTGTGGCTGCCGCAGTACGCGGAGGCCTTCTGGATGCAGACCGGGCTGTTCGCAATGAGCGCAGCCATCGGCGCCATCGGGTTGACGCTGCTGGTGGGCACGACCGGCCAGCTGTCGCTCGCGAGCGCGTTCTTCGTCGGCATCGGCGCCTACGGCTATTGCTACTTCGCGGGCGACAAGGGCGGGGCGGCGGGGGCGCCGTCGAGCGCGCCCGACGGGCTCGGGCTGCCGCCGCTGGTGGCGGGGATCCTGGCCGTCGTGCTCGCCGGCTTGGCCGGCGCCGCGTTCAGTCCGATCGCCTCGCGCTTGAAGGGCATCTACCTGGGCCTGGCCTCGATCGGCCTCGTGTTCATCGGGCAGCACATAATGCAGAACGCGTCCGCCATCACCGGCGGCTTCAACGGTCGCGACGCGAAGCCGTTCAGCCTCCTCGGCTTCGAGTTCTCCAACACCAACCCGAGCGACTTCAACGTGTTCGGTGTGCCCTACGGCCAGCTCGAGCGGCTGTGGTACCTCGGGCTGGTGCTCGTACTGCTGTCGGTCTGGTACGCGCACAACCTGCTCCGCAACCGGCCGGGCCGCGCGCTGGAGGCGATCCGCGACAGCGAGGTGGCGGCCGCCGTCATGGGGGTCAACGTGCCGATGTACCGCGGCGCCGCATTCATGGTCTCGTCCATGTACGCGGGGCTAGCCGGCGTGATGCTCGCCCTGGCCTTCGGTCGCATCGTTCCGGAGAGCTTCAACTTCCTGTACTCGATCGACTTCCTCGTAATGATCGTCATCGGCGGTCTCGGCTCGGTCGGCGGGGCCGTCGTCGGCGCGGTGGTCGTCACCGTCCTGCCGCAGGTGCTCCTGCACTACGCGGACCGCCTGCCGCTCGTGGCGTCACCCGGCGGCAGCGGGCTGCAGCCGAACGACGCCGCCCGCTTCCTCTATGGCGCCGCTGTCGTCGGCGTCCTGATCCTGGCCTCGGGCGGGCTGGCGGGACTGACCCGCCGGTCCCGGGGCGCGCAACCCACTCTGAAGGAGAACATCACATGAGTCGGCTTCCCGTTTTCGCAGTCGCACTCATCCTCGCGTTGGCGGTTGCCGGCTGTGGCAGCAAGGGCTCTTCGAGTTCCGACAGTTCGTCGTCCGGCGGCGGAGGGGGGTCGGTCAAGGCGGGGCCGGGCGTCACGGACAAGACCATCACGCTCGGCGTCCTCACCGACCTCTCCGGCGTGTTCGCGCCGCTGGCCGGCCCGCTGACCAAGGCCAACCAGATGTTCTGGGACGAGCAAAACGGCAAGGGCGGCGTCTGCGGGCGCACGGTCAACCTGGTCGTGAAAGACCACGGCTACGACCCCCAGAAGGCCGTCGTCCAGTACCGCGACATGGGGCCCAAGATCGCCGGCCTCCAGCAGCTCCTCGGCTCGCCGATCACGGCGGCCCTGCTGCCCACGCTCAAGTCGGACAGGATGGTCTCGCTCCTGTCCGCGTGGCCGCCGTCGCTGCTGAGCAACGACTTCGTGATCGAGGTCGGCGCGTCCTACGACATCGAGCAGATCAACGTGCTCGACTATCTCAAGGACAAGGGCATGCTCAAGTCCGGCGACAAGGTCGGCCACGTGTACTTCGAGGGCGAGTACGGCGAGGGCGGTCTGGCCGGCACGAAGTACTGGGCGTCCAAGAACGGGGCGACGGTCGTCGAGCAGAAGATCCAGGCGACCGACGAGGACATGACGGGGCAGGTCGCCGCGCTCAAGCGCGCCGGGGTCAAGGCGATCGCCGTCACGACCGGCCCCAAGCAGCTGGCCTCGATCGCCGGCATCGCGGCCTCGCAGGGCCTCAACGTGCCGATCGTCGGCAACAACCCGACGTTCGACCCGGCCGTCATGGCGTCGCCAGCCGCGAAGGCGCTGGCGGCCAACGCGTACATCGCGGGCTCCATCTCGTCCTGGACGCTTGACAAGCCCCAGGTCAAGCAGGTGGGCGACGATTTCGTGTCCAAGAACGGCAAGAAGGACGCGAAGGCATCCGTGCAGTTCGGCTACGCGCAGGCCCAGGTCATGTACGAGATCCTCAAGAAGGCGTGCGACAACAAGGACCTCAGCCGCGAGGGGATCGTGAAGGCGTCGCGGCAGCTGTCGGCCGTGGACACGGGCGGGCTCATCGCCGGCCCCCTCGACTACACGAAGGTCGGCGAGCCGTCGACGCGCACGATCTACATCGCCCGACCGGCCAACGTCATCGGCGGGCTGAAGTCGCTGCCGGGCACGTTCGAGTCCGACACCGCCAAGAACTACCAGTTCAGCGGTTAGGCATAGCGGTCGCTGATCGCCGCCCCGCACGCCGCGCGGGGCGGCGGTCGCGCTGGTCGGCCGGCCCGCGGACGGGCCGTTCTCGACCGTGAGCGGAGGGGGAGGGATTCGAACCCTCGGTGCAGGGGTTGCCCACACAACGGTTTTCGAGACCGCCCGATTCAACCACTCTCGCACCCCTCCAGGGTGACCCGGGCAGGGTAGCGATTTGGCTACCGCCGGGAACGGAAGAACGCCTGCAAGAGCTCGGCGCATTCAGCCGCCAGCAGCCCGCCCGAGACGTCGGGACGGTGGTTGAGGCGGGGTTCGGCGAGCACGTCGAGCACTGAGCCGGCGGCGCCCGCCTTCGGGTCGGTCGTGCCGTAGACGACGCGCGGGATCCGGCCGAGGACGATCGCGCCCGCGCACATCGCGCACGGCTCGAGCGTGACGTACAACACCGTGTCCAGCAGCCGCCAGGAGCCGAGCGCCCGGGCCGCCTCACGGATGGCGATCGTCTCGGCGTGGGCCGTCGGGTCTTCGCGCAGCTCACGCTCGTTGTGTCCTGCGCCGATGACTTCTCCAGCGTGCACGATGACCGCGCCGACCGGCACGTCGTCGTGCGCGAGCGCATGCTCGGCCTCGCGGATCGCGAGCCGCATGAAGTACTCGTCGCGAGCAAAGAAACGATCTTGATGCAGAGTTGGCACTTTCCTGGGTTGTCCCGTAACTATGGGGCTTCCACAATGTTCTACGGACGGCGCACCTCTCGGCGAATCCCCGCCGTCCGCTGACATGCTCTCGCTCCCCCGTCTTCGCATAGCCATCGCTCTCGCGGCCGCAACCGTGGTGAGTCTCGCTGCGACGGGACCGGCGGCCGCCTCCGATGCCACGGCCGCGTCCGCGGAGCCAGGCGCCGAGCAGGTGGCCGGCCAGGTGGTGGTGCGGTTCCGCCGCCGGGTGAGCGCCAGCGAGCGCGCCGCGGTGCAAAGGGCGGCCGGCGTCGGCGACCCACGCGCTTTCGCGCCGCAGACGCGTGTGCTGACGATCAAGGACGGCGACAGCGTCGCCGCCACCGTGCGCGAGCTGCGCAAGCGACCGGAGGTCGCGACGGCGGCGCCGAACAAGATCGCCCGGCTCACGTCCGTCCACCCCGACGACCCGGGCACTGCCGGCACCCCGGGCGGCTGGGCTCAGTTGCAATGGAACTTCCTGCCGGGCACCGGCGTCAACGCGCCGGTGGCGTGGCAGCACCTCCGGGACGCCGGCCACCGAGGCGGGCGCGGCACGATCGTCGCGGTGGTGGACACCGGCGTCGCGTACGCGAACCGCAACCGGTTCCGCCGGTCGCCGGACTTCGGGCGGGGCGACTTCGTCCGCGGCTACGACTTCGTGGACAACGACCGGTTCCCGAACGACGAGAACGGCCACGGGACGCACGTAGCGAGCACGATCGGCGAGCGCACCGGCAACGGCATCGGCGTCACCGGACTGGCGTACGGCGCTCGGATCATGCCGATCCGCGTGCTCGATCGCTACGGCGCCGGCGACAGCGTGAACATCACGGCCGGGATCCGGTGGGCCGTCAAGCACAGGGCCAACGTCATCAATCTCTCGTTCGAGTTCGACGACGGCGAACGCCAGTACGGCGCCGCGGAGATCCCGGACGTGCTTGCGGCGCTGCGCTACGCGCGGCGCCACGACGTCGTCGTGGTCGCGGCGTCCGGCAACCGGTCGCTCACCACGGTCTCCTACCCCGCCCGGTACGACACGGTGATCGGCGTCGGGGCGACCACCGAGCACGCCTGCCACGCGGACTACTCGAATTCGGGCAAGGGCCTCGACATCGTCGCTCCGGGCGGCGGCAAGGACGACCCGACCGACCCGTCATGCCCGGCCGGCGCTCCAGGGGGACGCGGAATCTTCCAGATGACCTTCCCGTGGGCGGCCGCCGACAGCGCGCCGAGCACCGCGTCGAAGTACCGGCACTTCGGGCTGCCACGGAAGTTCGTCGGGACCTCGATGGCGGCGCCGCACGTCGCGGCGACGGCGGCGTTGGTGATCGCCTCGGGGATTCTCGGCAAGCACCCGAAGGCCAGCGCCGTGAAGGCCCGGCTGGAGGCCACCGCGGTCGACGGCGGGGTCCCAGGATTTGACCCGATCTACGGCGCCGGGCGCTTGGACGCCGCCGCCGCGACCGATCCGAAGCGCGTGACGACGAGGCGCTGACCGAGCCGGAGTCCGCGTCAGGTCGTGCGGATGATCAGCACCGAGCAGGGCGCGTGGTGCGAGACCTTGTTCGGCACCGAGCCGAGCAGGAACCGCTTGGCGCCGGTCATGCCCTTGTTGCCGACGACGATCAGGTCGGCGTTGCGCTCTTCGGCGACGTCGAGGATCGCGTCCGCGGGATCGCCCTCGCGGGGGTAGGTCTGCACCTTCACGCCGGCCTCCTCGACGCGCTCCGAGGCGTCCCGGAGCGTCGCTTCGACGTCCTCGCGCGGGTTGACCATCCACTGCATGTCCTCCGGCGCCTGGCGTGACTCCTCGCGCAGCCGCTGGTTCGACACCGGCTCATAGGCCGACACGAGCTCGATCGAGCTCCCGCACAGCTTCGCCAGCTCGATCGCCTCGCGCACCGCTTCGCCGGCCGTCTCGGACCCGTCGGTGCCCACCACGATCGTCTGGAACATGCCGTCTCCCTGGTCGACTACGGCGCGCGATCATAGTCACGGCCAAGGGCCGCGCACGCCGGTCAGAGCTTCGTGAGCGCGATGATCATGCCCGCGACCACGAACACGACGATCGCTACCTGGGTCCAGAACCAGAAGCGATTCAGACCTTCGCCCCCGCCCGCGAGCGCGCCGTCACGGTTGTGACAGGCAGTCCGAGGCCCGCCGCCTTGCTCGGCAGGTCCAGTTTCAGCCATTTCGAGACGAGTGTCGGCAACGTGGAGATGATGAGCTCGTCGAAGCCGTGGAGGTTGATCGCGTCCTGGATCGCGGCCAGCGGCTCGGGCACCCCGATCATGGCATCGACAGGCCCGCCCGCCGCCTCCTCGAGCAGCGGGATCGCGAGCTCGATCGTGGTCTCGGCCTCGCTTTCCGACTGATCCTCTGGATCCACGAGCTTGTGCAGGCCGTGGGTCGCGTTGGGCACCAGCAGGGTGAACTCGCACCCACCTCTGGCCGCGCGCTCCCGCACGGCGTCAATCAAAGCTGGCGTCGCGGCGGTCTTGTTGGCCACCACCAGGACCCGGGCGAGAGACTCCATCGGCGCTCCCTTCTTCGACAGGCCGGAGCTTGCGTATCGATTGTCGCAAAGCAGACGTCCCGGAGTCGAGGGAACGTCGCCTCGCGTCCGTCTTCGTGTCTACGCTGCTCGTCGGGTGTCGCCCTGGGCGCCCTTTCCCCCCTCCCCGTCTAGCGGCGGCACCCACCGTTCAACTGACGGCCGGCGCGGCTGCGGTCCCGTCAGTTCGCGGACTGAGGATCCGGTTGCCAGGCGCCCGCGCCGAGGTCCTCGAACGCGCGCACCACGTCGGGGTCGAACTGCGCGCCGGCGCCGCGCCGGATCTCGTCGGCTGCCGCCTCGACCGTCCACGACTCCTTGTACGGGCGCTCGTGGACGAGCACGTCGAACACGTCGGCGACATGGACCAGCCGACCCTCGAGCGGGATGTCGGTGCCGCCGAGCCCGTCGGGATAGCCGGTGCCGTCCCAGCGCTCGTGGTGGGACCGGACGGTCCGCTCCGCGGCCCGCAGCAGGTCGGACTCTCCGCCGGCGAGCACGCGCGCGCCCAGCACCGCGTGGGTCTTGACGACCTCGAACTCCTCGCGGGTGAGGCGCCCGGGCTTGAGCAGGACGGTGTCGGGGATCGCGATCTTGCCGAGGTCGTGGAGCGGCGCGACCTCGCGGATCAGCCATACCGTCCGGTCCTCGTGGCCGAGGTGGCGGGCGAGCCGGGCGGCCAGCTCGCCGACCCGCTGCGTGTGCTCGTGCGTGTTGTCGTCGCGGTACTCGGCAGCGAGCGCGAGCCGGCGCAGGGTGTCGAGCGCCGCCTGGTCGTCGTGGCGCCGCCGCGCGACGGCCTGGGCCGCGACCACGGCCTCGAGCTCGGTCTGGCGGGCACGCAGCGCGCGGCGCTCGACGATCGCCCGCAGCCGCGCCGCGGCGACGCCGTCGAAGGCGCGGCCCGCGTCGACGAGATCCTCGACCGCGATGACCTCCGGCCCCATCTCCAGCTCGAGCGGGTCGAGTCGTTCCCGCAACGACGCCGCGTTGCCGCCGATCGCGATCACCGCGGCGGGCGGATCGGCGGCCACGACCGCCACGACGTCCGCGGGATCGCCCGTGCAGGCGGCCGCCACGGCACCCGCCGCGCCCACCGCAGAGCGCAATGCACGGACCGCAGCGCGGTCGTCACCAGCCAACAGCAGTCGCATCCCGGCGAGGGCGTCCATAATCGAGGGCATCATGGCGGACGACAGCGATGACCCGCGACTCGGTTCGGTGATTGCCGGCTACCGAATCGAGGAACGGATCGGCCGGGGCGGCATGGGTGTCGTCTACCGGGCTGAGCACATCAACCTCCAGCGCCGCGCCGCCATCAAGATCATCGCGCCCGATCTTGCGGAGTCCGCCGGCTTCCGCGAGCGCTTCACGCGCGAGGCGCGGATCGCCGCCGCGCTGCAGCACCCGAACATCGTCACCGTCTACGACGCCGGCGAGGTCGACGGCACGCTGTACCTGGCGATGCAGTACATCAAGGGCGAGGACCTCTCCGCCGTGCTGATGCGCGAGGGGCGCCTGCGCCCCTACCGCGCGATCGACGTCTGCCGCCAGGTCGCTTCCGCCCTCGACGCCGCGCACGCGATGGGCCTGATCCACCGCGACGTCAAGCCCGCGAACGTGCTGATCGAGGGACGCACGGCGTTTCTCACCGACTTCGGGCTCACCAAGCGCCTGGACGGCACGCACGCGCAGATCACCCGGGTCGGCGACGTGGTCGGGACGATCCACTACGTCGCCCCCGAGCAGATCGAGGGCCGCAAGGTCAGCGCGCGCTCGGACGTCTATTCGCTCGGCTGCCTGCTCTACCACTGCCTCTCGGGCACGGTGCCGTTCGCCCGCGACACCGACGTCGCGGTGATCTACGCCCACTTGTCGGAGGAGCCGACGAAGCTGATCGAAGTCCGGCCCGACCTCCCCGAGGGCCTCGACGCCGTCGTCGCCAAGGCGATGGACAAGCGGCCCGACCGGCGCTTCCCCAGCTGCGGGGACATGATCTCGGCCGCCCGCGCCGTGCTCGACGCCGCCGGGCCGCTCGGCGACACCTCCCCGCCCCGCCACAGCACCGGGCTCGGCGCTGCGATCGCCCAGCCGTCGCAGGAGGTCCGCGACGCCGCCGCGGCCGCCCGCCGCCCGCGCGTGCTGCTCGGCGGGCTCGACGATCACACGAGCGCCGTCGCGCGCGTCGCACTCGGCAGCCACGTCGATGTGCTGGAAGCGCCGGTGGAGGCGACCGTCGACCGCGCCCGCGAGGAGCGGCCCGATCTGGTGATCGTCGACTGGGGCGGCGCGGGCGGGATCGCCGACCTGCGCGCGGACGCCCTGACGCGCGACGCCAAGGTCCTGCTGCTCGTCGACCACGGGAGGAGCCAGGGCCGCGACGTCGCGGCCGCGGGCGCCGACGAGCGCCTCGCCTCCCCGTTCTCCCCGCTGCAGCTGCAGGTGAAGCTGCGGCGCCTGCTGGGCGCCGAGGTCATCGGCGGGTGACCGCGATCGTCGCCGTGCTCGCCGGCGGGCGCGGACGGCGGATGGGCCGGCCGAAGGCACTCGTGGAGCTCGACGGCATCCCGCTGATCGCCCACCCGCTGGCGGCCGCCGCGGCCGCGGGCCTCGAGGCGGTGGTGATCGCGAAGGCGGGCACAGAGCTGCCGGCGCTCGACGTGCCGGTGTGGCAGGAGCCCGACGAGCCGGTGCATCCGCTGCTCGGGATCGTCACGGCACTCGAGCGCGCGGACCGCGCGGTCGTGGCGGTCGCGTGCGACCAGCCGTTCGTGACGCCCGAGCTGCTGGCGCGGCTGGCGGCCGGACCTGAGGCGGCCGTGCACGTCGGCGAGCGGGTCGAGCCGATGCCGGCCCGCTACGAGCCCGCCGCGCTGCCGGTGCTGCGCGCGGCGCTGGCGAGCGAGGCGTCTTTGCGAGCAACGCTGGCCCAGCTCGCGCCGGTGGCGATGGCGCGCGAGGCGCACGAGATCGCGAGCGTGAACACGCCCGAAGAGCTGGCGGCAGCGGAGAGCCGGCGTGGCTGACGTCGCGGTCATCGGCGGCGGGATCGCGGGCTCCAGCGTCGCGGCGCTGCTCGCCGAGGCCGGCGCCGCCGTGACGCTGTATGAGCGTGAGGAGATCGCCGCCGGCGCGTCGGGGCGCAACTCCGGCGTCATCCAGCATCCGATGGACCCGGTGCTGGTGCCACTGCATGAGGCATCGCTGAAGCTCTACGACGAACTCGACGGCTTCGAGTTGCCCGCCGAGCCGTCCGGGCTGCTGGTAGTCGGCAGCGACCCGGCAGCGCTCGCGGCCGATTGCGACGACGCCGCGGCGGCGTTCCCGGAGCTGGCCCCGGAGTTCCTCGAGGGCGCGGCGCTCCAGGCCGTCGAGCCGGCCCTAGCTGCAGACGTGTGCGCCTACCGCCTGCACACCGGCCGCCCCGTGCCGCCGGCCGCGGCGACGCGCGCCTGGGCGGAGCGGGCGCGGGCCGCCGGCGCGCGCGTGGTGATCGGCCAGAGCATCGCGGTCGAGCAGGCGCAGCGGGCGGCGGACGTCGTCGTGGTCGCGGCCGGGCCCTGGACCGCCGCCGCGCTCGGCACACCGGCCTGGCGCGGCGTGACGCCGCTCTGGGGCGTCGTCGCCCAGGTGCGGCTCGGCGATCCGCCGCGGCACACGATCGAGGAGGCCGGCGTCAAGGCGCTGACCAGCCCGGGCGGCGGGCCACCCTCGCTGTTCTCGATCGTGACCGCCGGCGAGAGCTCGGGAGTCGGGTCGACATTCAGCCCCGACGAGCCCGACGCGCAGGTGATCGCGCCACTGCTGCTCGAGCGCGGCGCGCGCTACGTGCCGGCGCTGAGAGACGCGCAGATCGAGGGCGTCCGCGGCTGCGCGCGGCCACTCTCTGCCGACGGCCGGCCGTGGCTCGGCCCGATCGACGACGACGTGTACCTGCTCACCGGCCACGGGCCGTGGGGCATATCGCTCGGGCCGGGTTCGGCGCAGATCGTCGCGGACATGGTGCTCGGGCGGCGCACAGTGATCGCGCCGGAGCTGGCGGCGACGCGCGCCTGACGGCTACTTGTCGTCGTCGTCGCGCTTGTTCGCGCGAATCACGGTGCGGTCGTCGCCGCTGCCGTAGATGTGGTAATCGAACCCGGCCTTCTCGACGAGCACGAAGGCCTCGCCGCGGCGCGAGTTGCCGGAGGTGTTGATGTACATGCCGCTGCGCGGGCCCGACGTGATCTCCGCGTAGGCGTGGCCTTCGACGGGCTCCAGCTTCTCGCCCTTGCGGAGCTTGATGTCCGAGAGATCCGACTTCGGCGTGGAAGTGGAACCCCCGGTGCTGCCGGTGTCATCGGCGGGCGTGCTGGACGGCATATGGAAGCCGACCACGAGCCGGTCCTTGCCGGTGCCGTAGACGTGGTACTCCTTGCCGTTCTTGCGCACCAGCACGAACGTCTGCCCGTTGCGGACGTTGCCGCTCGTGTTGATGAACATCCCCTCGCGCGAGCCCGACGTGATCTCGGCGTAGGCGTGACCGTCGACGTGCTCCATGGTCTCGCCGCTGCGGAGCTTGACGGCCACATTGCCGTCAGTCGCCGCCGTCGTCGTCGTGACGTCGGTCCCCGCGTGGGAGGTGTCCGTCGCCGCCTGCGCGAGCGCAGCCTTGAACGCGCGAGTGTTCGCGGCGTCAGTTCGAGTGTCGGCGGCCGGCGTGGTGACGGCGTCGCCGGTCTGGGTCGGCAGGACCTTCATCGGCTCCCTCGTTTCATCGGCAGCCGAGCGATGCGCTTGAACTGCGTCACTTCGGGAGCACGACCCTTGCGGTCGCATGCTTGCGCCACGACTTGCCGTGCCGCTTGCGCACGGTCAGCGTGATCGTCGTCCTGGCGGTGGCGTGGGCGAGCGAGGCGGCCATCCGGCGCAGCGTGCCGTCGCGGCCGACCCGGTAGGTCTTCTTGACGGTGCGCTTGTGCTTGCCGGACTTGAGCCTGATCTGCACCCGGTACTTGCCGCGGCCGACGGCGAGCGGGCGAAGATCGATCGACACGGTGCCGCTGGGGCTGCGGGCGGCGAGGATCGCGCCGACCATGCTGTCCGGGTTCTTCTTGCCGGCGAGGTAGACCGGCGCGGTGGCGGTGCGGAGCTTGACGGGCACCTTGCGCTCGACCAGCGAGAGGGTCGAGGTGAGCGCCCCGTTGCCGGCGACGTCGAGCGCCCGCACGGTCACCGTGCCGTACGCGACGTTGAACGTGCCGCCGCTCGGGACCGCCGTCCAGGCGCCGCCGTTGAAGCTGTACGCGAGCTGGGAGAGGCCGGAGAGCGCGTCGGCGCCGGACGCGTGGCAGACGTACCCGGTCGGCGCCGAGGCCGCGGCACAGGAGAGGGAGACCGTCGGGATCGTGCGGTCGACCTTCACCTGGGCCGTGACGGTCTTCAGGTTGCCGGCGCCGTCGATCGCCTTGAGCGTGAGCGTGTGGACACCGGTGGTAGTGACCGACACGGCGTGACCGGAGGTGACGGCGACCGGCGTCCCGCTGTCGGTGGCGAGCGTCAGCGTGCCGAGGCCCGACAGGCCGCCGTTGGCGACGGGCGTGCAGGAAGCGGCTGTCGTCCAGACGCTGGTGCAGGCGAGCGAGGCGGTCGGCACGGCGGTGTCGATCTTCACCGTGTCGGTGCGGGTCGACTCGTGCCCGACGTTGTCGGTGATCGTGGTCTCGATCGTGTGCTCGCCGTCGTCGGTGAGCGACACGTTCGCCGTCGCAGGATGGGCGTCGACGGTCACCACGGTCGTCGCGATGCCGGAGCCCGCGCCGTCGTCGCCGGTCATGGTGGCGCTGTACGGGGTGTTGATCCAGCCGGCGGGCGCCGCGGGCGTTGTGATCTCCGGCGCCGTGAGATCGAGCTTGACGGTGTCGGTGCGCCAGACGGACTGGTTGCCGGCCATGTCGACCGCGCGCGTCTTGAGCGTGTGCGTGCCGTCGGTGTCGACCACGGCGGGGCCGCCGTCGGTGATTGCGCCGGTGTCGAGCTGCCACTGCATCTTGTCGATGCCGGAGCCGACGTCGGTGCCGGTCAGATCGACGCTGAGCGGATCGGAGAGCCAGCCCGTGCCGGGAGCCACCGTCGTGTTGACAGGAAGCGCGCGGTCGACGTGCAGGAAGCTCGTCTTGAACGGCGTGCCGTTGCCGGCGCGATCGAGCGCGCGGGTCCTGATCCGGAACGTCCCGTCGCCGGACACGTTGACGGTGTCGCCCTCGGCCGCGTTGACCACCGAGCCGCTGTCGATGATGTACTGCATCGACGCGACGCCCGACAGTGCGTCGCTCGCGGTCAGCGTGAACTGGGTCGAATTGGTCCAGTCCGTCGGGATGTCGGTGGTGTCCTGCGGAGCGCTCTTGTCGATCCTGACCCACTGCGGACGCCACGAAGAGGTGTTGAGCGCGAGATCGCGCGCCTGGGTCTCGACGTAGAACTCGCCTTCGTCCGTCAGCGAGAGGACGGAGTTCGCAGGGCGCGTGCTGACCACGCCGTCCTGTCGAACCAGCATGTCCTTCATGCCGGAGCCCGCGTCCGTGCCGTTGAGCGTCAGATCGACGTTCTCGTTGGTCCAGCCGGCCGGCGCGGCGGTGCTCGTGTCGAGCGGTGCCGTCGTGTCGTTGTTGAGCGCGATGTTGACGGTGACCGTGTCGGTCCGCCACGCGCTTTCGCGGCCCGCGGCGTCGATGACCTTCGTCTCGAGCGTATGCGCCCCGGCGCCCGACACCGTCGCAATCGACCCCGGCGCACCGCTCTGCTCGACGCCGTCCACACGCCACTTGACGAGCGCCAGGCCGGATTCGGCATCGGTGCCCGTGACGGCGACCGTGTAAGGGTTGGAGACCTCGGGCGCGGGCGTCGTCGTCGTGTTCGTCGGGTCGACCTTGTCGATCTTGACGTTCTCGCTGCGCCAGCCGGAGGCGTTGCCGGCGGCGTCGATCGCGCGCGTCTCGAAGATGTGGGTGCCGTTGCCGGAGACGGTCGCCTGCAGCGGCGCGGCGCCGCGCGTGACAGGACCGCCGTCGACGCGCCACTCGACCCAGCGCAACCCGGATCCGGAGTCGGCACCGTTGAGCACGACCGCGTAGTCGGCGCCGCGCCAGCCCGGATCGGCGGTCGGGGTGGTGTTGTCCGGCGCCGTGCCGTCGATCTTGATCGTGAACACCTTCGGGGTGCTCGTGCGGCCCGCTCCGTCGGTGACGTAGGTGGTGAGGACGCGGTCGCCGTCGCCGTTGACGGTGACCGTGGTCGAGGTCGCCGGGACGGTCTGGCCGGTGCCGTCGAGGTCGTAGGTGACCGAGGCGACGCCCGAGTGGGCGTCCGAGCCGGTGACGGTGATGCCGAGGCCGGCGCGCTGCCAGCCACCGGGCGCGGCCGTCTCGTCGGTCGGGTCGACCGTGTCGACCTTCACCGTGTGGTCATGCCACACGGAGACGTTGCCGGCGACGTCGAAGGCACGGGTGCGGAGGATGTGCGAGCCGTCGCCGATGATCTGCACGTCGGTGTCGTTGACGGCGCTGTGGATCGTGCCGCCATCGAGCTGCCACTCGATGTGGTCGACGCCCGACACCGGATCGACCGCGGAGACCGTCACCGTGCGGGTGTTCGGGGTCCAGTTGACGGTGCCGGAATCGGTGACGTCGCTGGGCGCGCTCAGGTCGATGCTGACGGTCTCGGCGCGCCAGGGCGAGGCGTTGCCGGCCGCGTCGACGGCACGGGTGATGAAGGTGTAGACGCCGGAGGTGTTGATCGTGATCGGCGTGCCCGGGACCGTGTTGGCGGCCGTGCCACCGTCGAGGCAGGACTGCATGTGGTCGACGCCCGTGTCGTCGGTGCCGGTGAGTGGCACGACGTAGTCGCTCGTCAACCACCCGGCCGGGGCGGCGGCCGTGGTGTTGACCGGCGGCGTCACGTCGGGGCCGCCGGCGGGCGGACCGTCGGGGTCGATGCAATCGGTCGGCGCCGACAGCGCGAACACGCTGCCGCCCGCGCCGTGCAGCAGCTGCTGCGGGGTCGCGAACGCCGACGCCGCGGCGGGCATGGCAAGCACCGCAACGAGAGCGCAGAGCACGGCAATCGGCGACCGGCGGAAGGTCATAGTGCCCCCGTAGTCGGCCAGAGTGCGCCGCATCTGTAGCTTGGCCGCGTGATTTCTGTCCAGGTCACGACCTGGTTCCTTCAGATGACGGATCCGGCGCGCCTTCCGGAGGCGCCGCCGCCGGACCCGGATCTGGAAGTTCGGCGGGCCGAGCTGCCGTCGCCCGAGCTCTCGCGCATGCTGTACGCGGGCGTTGGCGCCGACTGGTACTGGCTCGATCGCCTCCGGTGGACGTGGGGGCACTGGATGGAATGGCTCGATCGCAGCGAGCTGGAGACGTGGGTCGCGTACGTGCGCGGCACGCCGGCCGGGTTCTTCGAGCTCGAGCGCGACGGCGATGCGGTGGAGATCGCGGCATTCGGGCTGATGCCGGCGTTCTTCGGGCGCGGCATCGGCACGCGCGTGCTGCACCGCGCGATCGCCCGCGGCTGGGAGCTCGCCCCGCGGCGGGTCTGGGTGCACACGTGCTCGCTCGACGGCCCGGCCGCGCTGCGCACCTACCAGGGCCGCGGCCTGGAGATCTACGACGAGCGGGTCGAGGAGGCGCTGCTCCCGGATCAGCGGCCCGAGCCATGGCCGGGCGCCGGGCGGCCATGACGCGCTGGGTGGTCGACGCCGGCAACGTGATCGGCTCCAGGCCCGACGGCTGGTGGCGCGACCGCGAGGGCGCCACGCAGCGGCTGCTCGACGCCCTCCGTGCGTTCGCCGGAGACGAGGACGATGTGGTCGCGGTGCTCGACGCGGGGCCGGCGGAGTGGGCCGGGCGCGACGGCCCGTTCGAGGTCGCCATCGCGCCGCGCCGGGGCCGCGACGCGGCCGACGACGAGATCGCCCGCCTGCTCGACGCCGACGAGGACCCGACGTCGATCCGCGTCGTCACCTCCGACGCTGCGCTCGCCGAGCGGGCACGAGCCCGCGGCGCCAAAGTCGTCGGCGCGGGTGCGTTCCGGCGGCAGCTCGGCTACTGAACCGGCTCGGGCACGCCGGACGCGATCGACCGCTTGGCCGCGATCGCGATCGCCAGCGCCGCCCGCGCCTGCGCGAACGAGCCATCGGTCGGCTCGGCCCCGGTCTCGACGCAGTCGAGGAAGTGGCGGATCTCGGCGCCCCAGCCGTCGCCGGCCGCGTGGAACGTCTCGACGGTACCGTCGAGATGGATCGACAGCGCGGACGCCGCGGCGTCGTCGGCGACCTCGTCGCCGGCTCCCGCCTCGAACCGGTGGTCGAGCAGCCCGCGCTCGCACAGCACGCGCAGGCCGGCGGTGAACGGGAGCGACGGCGGCATCGCGTGGCTGCCCTCGACCGTCGCGTCGCCGCCTTCGTGCTCGACGATCGCGCGCACGTGGCGGCCGCCCGCGGTGGCGACCGCGTGCACGCGCCGCGGCGCGCCGAGCACCGCGTTGCCGATGTCGAAGTCGTGGATCATCAGGTCGACGAGCGTGCCGCCCGACTGCTTCACATCGAGCATCCACTCGTTCCAGTCCGGCAGGGCCGAGAGCCGCAGCGCGGTGACGGCCAGCGGCCTGCCGAAGGCGCCGCTCGCGAGCCGGCGGCGCAGCTCGACGATCTCAGGGAAGTAGCGCAGGACGTGCCCGATCATCACGACGCGGTCGGCGGCGGCCGCGCCGATCGCGTCGGCGTCCTCGAGCGTCAGCGCGATCGGCTTCTCGAGCAGGACGTGGTGGCCGGCCGCGAGCGCGCGTTCGGCGGCGGGGCGATGCAGCGGCGTTGGCAGGCAGATGTCGACGGCGTCGACGCCCGGCGTGGCGATCGCGGCCTCCCAGTCGTCGGTCGCCGCGGCGCCGAGGTCGGCGGCGAGTTGGTCGGCGCCCGAATTCGCGCACACGACGCGCACCTGCGTTCGGTCCGCCAGGGACGCATAGACGGCGGCGTGCGTGCGAGCCATGAAGCCCGCACCGAGCAACGCGATCCCGGTCACGTCAGCCCGTCCCGCGCCAGCGTCTCGCGCGAGGTGCGCATCGCCTCGACGACCTCCGCCAGCGGCGGCCACGGCTCGCCGCTGAACTCGATCTCGACCGCGTACGGGCCGTCGTAGCCCCCGTCGCGCAGGATCTCCAGCACGCGGCCGAAGTCGACATGCCCCTCGCCGATGGCCGGGAAGTCCCAGTCGCCCTTGCCGCCGCGCATGTCCTTCAGGTGCACGTTGGCGACGCGGTCCGCAATCGTCGGCAGATCGTCCTCGGCCCGCGCGCCGCTGTAGTGCTCGACGTTCGCGGTGTCGTAGTTGACCTTCACGGCGGCGTGGCCGATCCGGTCGAGCAGCGGCACGGAGATCGCGCCGCTCGCCATCAAGTCGCCGTGGATCTCGAGCGCAATCACGAGGCCGGCGGCCTGCGCGGCGTCGGCGAGCGTGCCGATGTTCGCCATGAACGCATCCTCGGACTCCTCGACGTGCGCGTGGCCGCCGATCGCGGTGTTGACGATCGGCACGCCGAAGCGCTCAGCCCAGCGCACGACCGCGAGCCCGTGCTCGAGCCCCGCGTCGGTGGTGAGGTCGGAGTGGCCGCTGATCGAGACCGCCTGCAGCCCGTAGTGCTCGAGCTGGGCGCGCGTGTCCGCCGGGTCGCCGTGCACGTCCACGTGCTCGGTCCAGCCCGGGACCGCGCACAGCTCCACGTTGCGGTAGCCGGCCTCGGCGATGCCGGCGAGGGCCTCATCGGCGTTGTAGGAGTGGAACGAGTTGGCGTGTCCGGCGAGCGCGTTCATCGGGGCGCAATCTACGTGCGCGGCCGCAGGATCGTCGCCCTGAACAGATCGGGCGTCCGCTGCAGGACGGCGAGCCGGGGGTCGGGCACATCGAGCACGCGCTCGCTCGCCAGCGGCGCCAGCGGGCGCAGCCGCGGATCGGCGAGCACCTCGCCGAGCGCGCGGCGGTCGCCGCCGAGCACGAGCGCCTCGAGGTCGCGCCGATGCTCGAGCAGCACGCGCGCGGCGACGTCAGCGGCGGCCTCGAGCGCCACCCGCGCCTGGCCTTCCCGCCGGCGCGCGAACCGCTTCTGGCTCGATCCGCCCGCGCGGTGGCGGCCGTGCACCTGGCGCCGGCCGACCTTCGAGGCGACCAGTCGCCGGCCCGCGAACACGCCGACCGCGTAGCCGCCGAGACGAACCAGCAGCACACCGACGACGCGGTCGCGCGTCACGTGGTCGAGCAGCGGCGCGGGGTCGAAGCCGGTGCGGTCCCCCACCGCGGTCAGCGGCGGGAACGGCGGGTCGCAGTCGACGGCGCCGTCGCTGCCGACGAACGTGACGCGCTCGCGCCGCACCTCGGTCCGCTCGACCGGCGCGTGCTCGTCGGCCCACCGCTCCAGCCAGCGGCCGAGCCGTTCGGGCGGCACGTCGAAGTGCTCGCGCATGCTGCAAGCATGGCGCGGCCCACCGGGTTGCGGGCGAGAGCGCCGAACTCAGTCACGGGGATAGCATGCCCGGCCCATGACTTGGCAGGTGTACCTCTCGGGAGAGATCCACACGGACTGGCGCGACCAGATCGAACGCGGCAGCGAGCAGGCCGGCCTCGACATCGAGTTCACAGGCCCGGTGACCGACCATTCCGCCAGCGACGACGCCGGCGTGGCGATCTTCGGGGGCGAGGAGAAGCCGTTCTGGAAGGACCACCTCGGCGCGGGCGTGAACGCGATCCGCACGCGCACTCTGCTCGAACACGCTGACGTGGTGGTCGTCCGCTTCGGCGAGCAGTACCGCCAGTGGAACGCCGCGTTCGACGCGGGCATGGCCTCGGCGCTCGGCAAGCCGCTCGTCACGCTGCACCCTGAACAGCACGACCATGCGCTCAAGGAGGTCGACCGCGCCGCACTCGCGGTCGCCCGCGAGCCCGAGCAGGTCGTCGACGTCCTCCGGTACGTGTTGCGATGACCTACCGCGCCGCGGACAGTCGCTACGACGCGATGCCCTACCGCCGCTGCGGGCGCAGCGGCCTGATGCTGCCGCCGATCTCGCTCGGCCTGTGGCACAACTTCGGCGACGACCGGCCGATCGACACGCAGCGCGCGATCCTGCGCCGCGCGTTCGACCTCGGCGTCACCCACTTCGACCTTGCCAACAACTACGGGCCGCCGTACGGCTCGGCCGAGGTCAACTTCGGCCGGCTGATGCGCGAGGACCTTCGCCCGTACCGCGACGAGCTGATCGTCTCCACCAAGGCGGGCTACGACATGTGGCCCGGCCCCTATGGCGACCACGGCTCGCGCAAGTACCTGCTCGCGAGCCTCGACCAGAGTCTGCAGCGGATGGGGCTCGACTACGTCGACATCTTCTACTCGCACCGCTTCGATCCCCACACGCCGCTGGAGGAGACGCTCGGGGCGCTCGACACCGCGGTGCGCCAGGGCAAGGCGCTGTACGCGGGGATCTCCTCCTACTCCGGCGCGCGGACCGAGGAGGCGGCGCGGATCCTCGGCGAGTTGGGCACGCCGCTGCTGATACACCAGCCGTCCTACTCGCTGCTCAACCGCTGGATCGAGGAGGACCTGCTCGACGTGCTCGGCCAGGAGGGCGTCGGCTGCATCGTCTTCTCACCGCTCGCCCAGGGGATGCTCACGAGCAAGTACCTCGACGGCGTCCCGCAGGGCTCGCGGGTCGCGACCGGCGGCGCGCTGAGCGAGGACATGCTCACCGACGAGGCGCTGGCCCACGTGCGCGCGCTCAACGACATGGCGCGCGACCGCGGCCAGACGCTGGCGCAGATGGCGATCGCGTGGACGCTGCGCGACCCGCGCGTGACGACGTCGCTGATCGGCGCCAGCAGTGTGTCCCAGCTCGAGGACAGCCTCGGCGCGCTCGACAACCTCGACTTCTCCGACGACGAGCTGCGCACGATCGACGGTCACGCGGTCGATGCGGGCATCAACCTGTGGAAGGCATCGAGCGACGGGTAGCGGCGGCTGACCTCGAGCGCTGGACGCGCGAGCTGCTGGCCGGCTCGGGCCTGGCGCCCGAGCACGCCGCGACGGTGGCCGAGACGCTGGTCTGGACGAGCCTGCGCGGCACCGACTCGCACGGCGTCGCGCGCGTGCCGGTGTACGCCGAGCGGCTGCAGACCGGGGTCCTGAAGCAGCAGCCGGAGGTGTCCGTGATCCGGCGCGACGGGGCGATCGCCGTCGTCGACGGCGACCACGGGCCCGGGCAGGTGGCGGCGGTGATCGCGACCGATCTGTCGATCGAGCTCGCCCGCGAGCATGGCGTCGGCGTCGTCAGCGTGCGCCGCAGCGGGCACTACGGCGCGGCGGCGTTCTACGCCATCCGCGCCGCCGAGGCGGGCCTGCTCGGCATGTCGATGACCAACACCGAGCCGCTGGTGATCCCGTACGGCGGCGCCGGTGCGGCGCTCGGCACCAACCCGATCGCGTTCGCCGCACCGACCCCCGGCGGCGTCTTCAACGTCGACATGGCGACCAGCCAGGTCGCGATGAACAAGGTCTTCAACGCGCGCAGCGAGGGTCGGCCGATCCCTGAGGGCTGGGGAGTCACCGAGACCGGCGAGCCGACGACCGATCCCGACGCGGCGGTGTACGGGGTGCCGCTGGGCGGCTACAAGGGGTACGGGCTCGCGCTGATGGTCGAGGTGCTGTGCGGCGTGCTCGCGGGAGCAGGTGTCCGCAACTCGGTCGGCAACCTCTACAGCGGTGGCGAGGAGCGCCAGAACAGCGGCCACTTCCACCTCGCGATCGACCCCGAGCGCACCGTCGGCCGCGATGCCTTCGCGGGCGTCCTCGGCGGACTGCTCGCCGAGCTGCGCGCGATCCCGCCGGCCCGCGGCTTTGACGAGGTGCTCGTCGCCGGCGATCCCGAGGACCGCGCGCGCGCCGAGCGCGAGCGGTCCGGGATCCCGATCGAGCCCGTCCTGTGGGAGCGGCTGTGCGCGTTGAGCGACGAGCTCGGCGTCAGCCCTCCGGCGGGAACCTGAAGCGCGCCGGCTCGACCTTGAAGTCCGGGTAGGGCTTCGCAGGGTCGACGGCCTCGGCCCCGTGGCGGGCGGCGGCTTCCGACTTCGGGTACTCGCTGTCGCCGGGACGACGGGCGCCGACCATGAGGATCGCGCACGGGCCATCGCCGGCGCCGACGAACACGTGCCGTGTGCCGCGCGGGCAGTGCACGAGGTCCCAGGGGCGCAGATGCCGCTCCTCGTCCTCGATCACCACCACGCACTCGCCGTGCAGGACGAGGAAGTCCTCCTGCGCGTCCTCGCCGTGGTACATCGCGTTCGGCTGACCGGGGCGCACGACGTGGACGTTGATCCCGAAGTCCTCGAACTTCGCGTCGCGCGGCTCGAACTCGGTCCAGTGGCCGTGCTTCTCGCTGCGCGCGCCGGCGGCGCCGTCGAGGTTGATCACGAACCAGCCGGCGCCGGTCGGCGCCCCGTCTTGGATCGGAGCTTGGGGTACAGACATGCCGGAAGGAATATCGGACCGGCCAGGGGCGTCTGATCAGACATGTTCAAGCGCATCCTCACGACGACCGTCGTCATCGCGGCGCTGGGCGTCGGCCTGGCCGCCTGCGGCGGCTACGGCAATGACTCCACTCCCGCCGCCGCTCAGGCGCCCGCCGCCGGCGGGGCGACCAAGGTGTCCGTGCAGGACAACACCTTCAAGCCCGGCGATATCAAGGTGAAATCCGGCGACACCGTCACGTTCACCAACGACGGCGCCGTCCCGCACACCGTCACGGCGACCGAGGGCGCGGACTTCGACTCCGGCACGCTCGCTCCCGGCAAGACGTTCAGCTTCGTCGCCTCCGGCCACGGCAAGCTCACCTACGTGTGCACGATCCACCCCGGCATGCAGGGGACGATCGAGGTCGACTGACGGCTCGACGCCGTGCGTTCGCTGGTGCGTGGTGAACGGCGGCTGGGCAGGGCGGCCAGGGTGCAAAACGTCGCAATCGCCGCCGCCCGCGCCGCGCGTGTGACGAAATGCTCGCTATAGGGGACTAACGTCACACACGCGAGGCGCTTCGCAGAGCTTGCTACGAAATGCTCCCTCGCCTCCCACCCAGCCGCAGTTCGTCGACCGACCGGCCTCTGACCCTGGACCGCGAGGCCATACAACGGCCAAGACAAGTCCGGTTGGATCGAACGCACCATGCCGAAGCCCGAGAAGCGCCCGACCCCGCCGGACCACCGCGTCTACCCGCGCGGGAGCACTCCCCCGGCGGACCCGAAGCCGGCACCCGAGAAGCGCGGCACGTGGACCCGTTCGGTCCCGCCGGACCGCACGTTCCCTCGTTCCTAGGCGCCGACGAGCCCCGCCTCGTACGCGAAGATCACGGCCTGCACGCGATCGCGCAGGCCGAGCTTCGCGAGCAGCCGTGACACGTGCGTCTTGACGGTCGTCTCCTCGACGACCAGCAGCTCCGCGATCTCCTGGTTCGAGTGCCCTTGGGCCACGAGCTGGAGCACCTCGCGCTCGCGCGGGGTCAGCTGATCGAGCTCGGGCGGAGTGCTGGGCGCCACGCGGCGCGCCGACACGAGCTCGTCGATCAGCCGCCGCGTCACCGTCGGGGCGAGCAGCGCGTCGTACACGTACTCGTCGAGGTCGAACGTGGTCAAGATCCGCACGCGCGCGTCTCCGCCGGCGATCTCGCGCGTCGCGGAGATGCCGTCGAGCTCGGGCATGCGGAGGCCGTTGCGGGCGAGCGCGTGGTCGTCGACGAGGAGGACGCGGATGCTCACGTGGGGATGCGGGCCCGCACCACGAACCCGCGGACGTTGGCTGAATGCGCCTCGAGCTCGCCGCTCAACAGCCGGACCCGCTCCCGCATGCCCGCGAGGCCCTGACCGGTCCCGTCGTCGGCGATCTCGAGCACGACGTCGTCGGGCCGGTACGCGACGGTGACGCGCGCGGGCTCGAGCCCGGCGTGCTTGATCGTGTTGGTGAGCGCCTCGTGGACGATCCGGTACGCCGACCGGCCGATCGTGTCGTCGACGGCGCGCTCGGCGCGGGTGACGCTCAGCTCGACCTGCAGCCCGGCGCGGCGCATCTCGTCGACGAGCGAGTCGAGGTCGTCGAGTGTCGGCTGCGTGCGAGCGCCGCTCGCTCGCCGTCCTCGCGGAGGATGCCGAGCGACCGCCGGATCTCCGCGACGGCCGTCTTGCCGGTGTCCTCGATCGCCTCCAGCGCCTCGCGCACGCGCTCCGGATCCTGGTCGAGGATGCGCCGCGCGCCCTGGGCCTGCAGCACCCATCAGCACGACGCCGTGGGCGACGACGTCGTGCAGCTCGCGCGCGATCCGCTGGCGCTCCTCACTGGCCGCGGCGCGTTCCAGCGCCGCCGCGCGCAGCGTGCGCGAGCGGGCGGCGCGACCGGCCAGCCACGGCGACACCGCGACCAGGCCGCCGGAGAACAGGAAGCCGCCCAGATCGGCGTGGTGGCTCGTTCAGCGGGCCGTTCGTCGCGTCCGGCCAGGCGCTGGCCGTGCTGGTCGTCCTCGGCGGGGTATTCGCGGCGATCGCCGCGACGCTGCTGCGACGTCGCGACGTCACCTGATTCACTGGCGGGCATGGAATACCGCCAGCTCGGCAACTCCGGGCTGAGGGTCTCTGCCCTCACGCTCGGCACCATGACCTTCGGCGGCGCCGGTCACTGGGCGAGGGTCGGCGACACCGACCTCGCCGATGCCACCCGCCAGATCGACATCTGCATCGACCGCGGCATCAACTTCATCGATACGGCCAACGTCTACTCGGACGGGCTCTCCGAGGAGATCCTCGGAGAGGCGATCAAGCACCGTCGCGACCGCGTGCTGCTCGCGACCAAGGCGCGCATGCCGATGGGCAACGGCCCCAACGACGCCGGTCTCTCCCGCCACCACATCATCGCCGAGTGCGAGAACAGCCTGCGGCGGATGCAGATCGACCACATCGACCTCTACCAGGTGCACGAGTGGGACGGGGCGACGCCGCTCGAGGAGACGGTGGAGGCGCTCGACTCGCTCGTGCGCTCCGGCAAGGTCCGCTACGTCGGCGTCTCCAACTACGGCGGCTGGCAGCTGATGAAGGCGCTCTCGGTGGCAGACCGCCACGGCTACCAGCGCTTCGTCACCCAGCAGATCTACTACTCGCTGCAGGCGCGCGACGCCGAGTACGAGCTGCTCCCGATCGCCGTCGACCAGGGCATCGGCATCCTCGTCTGGAGCCCGCTGGCCGGCGGCCTGCTGTCGGGCAAGTACCGGCGCGGCGTCGAGCCGCCCGAGGGATCACGCGGGCTGACCGACTGGAACGAGCCGCCGGTCCGGGACCAGGAGCAGCTCTACGACATCGTCGAGGTGCTCGTGGAGATCGCCGACGGCCACGGCGTGTCGGCTGCGCAGGTCGCGCTCGCGTGGTCGCTGGCCCGGCCGGGGATCGTGTCGCTGATCATCGGCGCCAAGAACGAGGAGCAGCTCGTCGACAACCTCAGCGCGGCCGACCTCGAGCTGTCCGAGAGCGAGCACGCACGGCTCGAGGAAGTCAGCCGCCCGCCGCTGCTCTATCCGTACTGGCATCAGGCCAAGACGGCGAACGACCGGCTGTCGGCTGCCGACCTGCCGCTCTTGGGACCGCACGTGGCGGGGTAGCCTGAGGGCGATGCCGCAACCGCGACGCCGCCTCCCCCGCACCACGGACGTCGAGTGGACCCGCCTGCGCCGCCGCGCGACGCTCGCGTTCGTGATCCTCGCGGCCGGCTGGAGCGAGCTGTCGTCGGAGGAGCGCAACGAGGCGCGCGCGCTGATCACCAAATCGCGCGGGAAGCCGCGCAACCTCAGCCGCGATGAGGCGAAGCGGCTCGGCGCGCTGGCGGGTCGAGCCGCGCGCGCCGCGGCCGGCGCGCACCGCCGCAAGCGCTAGTCGCCGAGCGCTCCGGCGAGATCGCGGCGGGAGCGGATGTCGAGCTTGCGGTAGGCGCTCGACAGGTGGACCTCGACCGTTTTCGGCGTCACGAACAGCGTCTGCGCGATCTCGCGGTTGGTCTGGCCGTCACGGGCGAGCGTGGCGACGCGCAGCTCGCGCGCGGTGAGCGAGTCGACGCCGGCGAGCGCGGCCGAGCGCGGCCGCGCGCCGGTCGCGTAGAGCTCCGAGCGGACGCTCTCGACGAGCGTCGCGGCGCCGCACGCCTCAGCGAGCTCGAGCGCCTGCCGCAGCGGCTCGCGCGCCTCGGTCGGCCGCCGCGTACGCCGTTGCAGGCCGCCGAGCGCAGCGAGCGCGCGCGCGAGCTCGAGCCGCGCGGGAGTGCCGGACAGCAGCTCGACACCCTCGCTGAGGTGCTCCTCCCCGGCTTCGCCCTTGAGCTCGCCGAGCTGACGCAGGCAGCGGCCGACGACGCGTCGCCCGCCGACCGCGCGGGCCAGTTCGAGCTCGGCCTCCTGGGCGGCGATCGCCTCGTCGCCGCGTCCGAGTTGGGCGAGCGCGCGCGCCTTCAGCGACTGCCACGGCTTCCAGTCGGGGTGCTTGACGTGGCGGGCGCTGCGCCCCATCAGCTCGGCCTGCTCGAGCGCTTCGTCGGCGCGACCGTCGGCCAGCAGCAGCTCGGCCTGCGTGCGGCGCCACAGGTTTGCGCCGTCGGACTCCTCGTCGACCGGCGGGGCGGCGCCGAGGGCCGCCCGCGCCCGGACCGGGTCCCCGATCATCAGCTCCCCCAGGCCCGCCAGCGCCCGGGCCCACGAGTCGCCGGTCGCGTCCGAGCCCCACAGCTCCTGCAGCTGCAGCGAGATGCGTACGGCCTCGACGCCCTCCGCGAGGTCGCCGGTCGCGATGAGCATGTACGTGCCCTCGAACAGCTCGACCGAGGACACCGAGAATCGCGAGCCGCGCCGGTACGCCTCTTCGCGCTGCGCGCGGAACCATTCCGGCGCTCTCGGGCTCTCACACAGCATCAGCGCGACGGTCACGGCCGACCAGGACAGGCCGTTGCCGCTTGCCAGCAACGCGTCGCCGCGGATCGCCTCGAGCGCGATCGCCTCTACGGCGTCGGCCGGGCCCCCTTCCGCGGCCCAGGCGAACGCCGTCGCCGCCGCCATCATCTTCGCTCCGAGACCGTCGCCGCGGCGCGCCTCGCGGTAGTGCGCGAGGCGATCGAGCGCGCCGGCGTCGTAGCCGAAGAAGACCGCGATCAGCTCGACGCCTTCGATCATCTGCCGCACGTCGGCATGCTCGGGCCCGAGCTCGGCCGCGGCGCGCCGCGCGAACGCCCCGCCCTCCTTCGCCGCGCCGATGAACAGCTGCGACTGTGCGAGCACGAACGCGGCAGTGGCGCTCGTGATCGGATCCGCCAGGTCGTCATACGCGCGCGCCAGGTGCTCGACCGCCATCGGCACGTTGACGGCCGAAGCGGCGATCCCCAGCTCGAAGTCGAGCGCCGGTCGCAGCTCGGGGGGCGGCGGCTCCTGCAGCGCGCGGGTCAGGTAGGCGATCCCGGTCTCCGGCCCGCCACGCCGCTCCGCCTCGCGCGCCGCCGCGCGCAGGCGTTCGACGGTGGCCGGGTCTCCGCGCCGCGGCGCATGCACGAGCTGGGCCGCGACCTCCTCGTCAGCGGCGTTGGCGCGCGCCAGCGCCTCGGCGGCGCGACCGTGCTGGAGCTCGCGCTCGCCAGCGGGGATGTCGAGATAGACGGCGTCGCGGACGAGTGGGTGCACGAAGCCGAGCGGTGGGTCGGGGCGCAGGATGTCGGCCCGCGCGAGGTCGCCGGCCGCGCGGGCGACTCCGTCCTCGTCGACCCCGGTCAGTGCCGCGACGGCGGGGAGCGCCGAGCTCTCGCCGAGGACGGCCACAGCACTGGCGACGGCGGCCGCGTCCTCGCGGAGGCGCGAGAGCCGGAGCAGCACGGTCCGCGACACCGCGCGCGATCCGATCCCGCGCACCGCGACCGCGCCCGCTGCCGTCGGCTCCACTCCGTCCTCGGCGAGCGCGGTGAGCACGTGCCGAAGGAGCAGCGGATTGCCGCCGGTCGCCTCCAGACAGGCGGCCGTGAACACGGGCTCGGCGTCGCCGAGCCGCTCGCGCACCATGTCGGCGACCGACGCCTCACCGAGCGGCGCGGGGCGGAGCGCCTCCGTCAGCGGGTCGGCCCCGATCTCCGCGAGCAGCTGCGGGTCGGTGCCCGGGTCGGTCGAGCGCACGCTGGCGGCGACGAGCACCGGCGCGCCTTCGAGCCGCGTTGCGAGGTAGGCGACAAACCGCAGCGACGGCCGGTCGCTCCACTGCAGGTCGTCGATCGCGATGACGACCGGATGCTCCTCGGCGAGGTTGAGCGTCGCCCAGTACAGCCCGTGCAGGACGGCGAACGAGCCTTCCGCGTCGCCGTCCGGCGCGCCGAGCACACCCTCGGCAGCGGCTGCCGCGCCCGCGAGCAGCCGCTCGCGCTGGGCGTGGTCGCGCGCCAGCGGCTCGAACAGCTGGCGCACCGCGCCGAACGAGAACTCCCGCTCGAGTTCGCTGCAGCGGGCGGTCAGGACGGTCATCCCGCGGGCGCGCTCGCGCGCGGCCGCGAGCAGGCGGCTCTTGCCAATCCCCGCGGGACCCTCGATCAGGACGACCGCGCCTCGAGATTCCCGCGTACGGTCGAGCAGCCGCTCGAGCGCCGCAATCTCGCGCTCGCGCTCGAGCAGGCTGGCCTCGCCCTCCATGTCGGCCGCATCGTATGGCTGCGGCCGGGTCGGCGGCTAGCTGTCCGAGATACCACCGCCGCCGTCGCCACTGCCGCCGCCGTCGCCCTCAGGGCCGCAGACGCGCAGGGCGGGCGAGTGCTCGGCGGCGTTGACGAGACCGGCTCCGTGGCCGACCCGCATCGTCGACCCGCGCAGGAACGCCGGCGGGTTGGGATCGACGGGACCGCCGGTGACGACGTAACCGCCGCGCCACGAGTTCTCGGCCTCGTTGCAGACCACGGTGTCGGCGTGGGCCGCCGGCGCCATCGCGGCGACGACCGCCGCTGTACACACGCCCAAGGTGAGCTTGCGTGCTTTCAAGGAACGCTCCCTGATCGTCGGTATCGGTCCACCCGGTATCGACGGCTCCGGTCCCGCCTGACAGGAAAAGTTCGTTCAGGCTGCCGCGGCCCCCTCCGTGAGCGTGACGTGGTGTCCGAGCCGTTCGAGCTGTTTGACGAGGCGTTGGGTCTGGCGTTCGGGGTCTCGGTTGGTGAAGTAGTCACCGCCGAGGTCGCGGTAGGTCTCGCCGGTGGAGAGCATGTGCCAGATCGCGCAGATCATCGTGTGCTTGACGGCGCCGAGGGCGCGTTTGTGCCCGCGGCGCGGCTTGAGCCGCCGGTATTGGGCTTCGAGGTAGTGGCCCTTGACGCGGATCGCGGCCATCGCGGCTTCCTCGAGCGCGAAGTCCAGCCATTTGGACCCGTTGCGGGTCTTGCCCGAGCGGCGCTTGCCGGCCGATTTGTCGTTGCCCGGGCACCGGCCGGCCCACGACGCGAGGTGCCGCGCGGTCGCGAACCGGGTCATGTCGGCGCCGATCTCGCCGATGATGCATTGGGCGCCGCGGTGCTGGATGCCGGTCATCGTGCACAGCAGCTCAACCGCGGGCGCGAAAGGGCGGATCTGCTCCTCGATCATGCCGGTGAGCTGTTCGATCTGCTCGTCCAGGAAATCGATGTGGCGCAGGATCGCGCCGACCCAGAGCCGGTGATGGGCGTCGAAGTGTCCGGCGAGCGCCTCGCGCAGGGCGGGGATCTTCTTGCGCATCTGCCGCCGCGCCAGTTCGGCGAGCACGACCGGGTCGGTCTCGCCGGCGACCAGCGCGTCGAGCATGTCGCGCCCGGACTTGCCCATGATGTCCGCGGCAACGGTGTCGAGTTTGATGCCGGCGTCTTCCAGTGCCTTGTGCAGCCGGTTGACCTCGCGGGCGCGCTCTTGGATCTGCGTCTTGCGATACCGGGTGAGGTTGCGCAGCTCGCGGATCGGCTTGGGCGGCACGAAGTTCGCCTTCAACAACCCGGCTTCGGCGAGCTGACACAGCCACGCCGCGTCGGAGACGTCGGTCTTGCGGCCCGGGACCTGCTTGACGTGCCGGGCGTTGACCAACATGCACTCGAACTCGTCCTCCAGGATCGCCCACGGCGCCTTCCAATAGACGCCGGTGGCTTCCATGACGACCTGCGTCACAGCGTGACCGGCGAGCCAGTCACGCAGCGCGAGAAGCCCGCGGACGGTGGTCGCAAACTCCGCCACGTGTTGCTCGCGCCGGCCACGCCCGCCCGGCACCCGGGCGCAGGCGGTCACCTGCGCCTTGTGGACGTCCAGCGCCGCCGGGCGCTCGACGATGGTCTGCACAACTCGCCTCCTTCGGTCGACCACTGCATGACCGCCGCCCAGGGGCCTCAAGGACAAACGAATCTGACAGTCGTGCTCGCAGCACACTCCGGAGCTCCGGGGAGACCCCGCACGCCAGACTCAAAACAGGCTCACAGGCGCCAAGGCAAGAAGATCGGCGTTACGGGCGACGCCCGAATCATCCGCCCCTTTTCAAGACCCCGGAGGGAGCGCGACAGCGCTCAGAGAACTCAAAGAAGCGGACGCGTTCGCGGACTAACGATGGTGGTTGACGACCTCGATGTTGTGGCCGTCGGGGTCGAGCACGAACGCGCCGTAGTAGCCGGGGTGGTACTGGGGCCGCTCGCCGGGAGCGCCGTTGTCGCGATAGCCGGCTTCGACCGCGGCGCGGTGGAACGCGTCGACGACCGCGTCGTCGGTGCTGCCGAACGCGATGTGAGCATTCTCGGTCGGACGCCCGGCGACGTACGAGAACGAGCCTGTGGGCCCGGCGATCTGCACGTGCTCGTCGCTGTGCACGCGGACCTCGAACCCCAGCACCGGGGAGATCACCTCGTAGAACCGCCGTGTCGCGGCCACGTCCTCGGTGCGCAGCCACAGGTGGTCGATCCAGCCGCCCTTCCGCAGGTTCCCGTGGTGCACGGCTTCGGCGCTGTTGCCGTCCGGATCGCGCAGGAACGCGCCGTAGTAGGCGGGCGTGTAGTCGCGCTCGCCAGGCGCGCCGTCGTCGCGGAACCCGGCCTCCACGCCGGCTCGGTGGAACGCGTCGACGTACGCCCGCGAGGGCGCGACGAAGCCGATGTGCAGATTGCGCGCGGTCGGCTTGCCTGGCTCGACCGGCGACAGCGCGAAGTCGTCCCACTCGGTGAGCCAGCCCTCGCTGAACGTCACTTCGATGCCCAGCGCGCCCAGGACGGTGCGGTAGAAGCGCTCCGACGCCGCGCGGTCGGAAACGCGGATCCCCACGTGGTCGAACACGTGCTGGACTATGCCCGATGCGCGTCGTCCTGATTCCTCGCCACGGCGGACCGGAGGTGCTGGAGGTCCACGAGCGGCCGGATCCGCCGATGCGACCTGGTCACCTGCGCGTCGCGATCGCTGCCGCCGGCATCAACTTCGCCGACACGATGGCGCGCACCGGCATCTACCCCGACGCGCCGAAGCCACCGATGGTGGTCGGCTACGAGGCCGCCGGCACCGTCGCGGAGCTCGCCCCCGACGTGACCGCCTTCGCGGTCGGCGACCGCGTCATGGCGGCCACGAAGTTCGGCGGCTACGCGTCCCAGCTCGTGCTGCCGGCGCACGACGTCATCCCGCTGCCGGACCGGTTGACCTTCGAGCAGGGCGCCGCGATCCCGGTCAACTACTCGACCGCGTGGGCAGCGATGCTCGGGTACGGGAGCCTGCGCGAGGGCGAGCGCGTGCTCATCCACGCCGCCGCCGGCGGCGTTGGGATCGCGGCGATCCAGCTCGCCAAACACCACGGCGCCGTCGTGCACGGGACCGCCTCGGCCCACAAGCACGATCGGATCCGCGCGCTCGGTGTCGACGAGGCGCATGACTACCGGCAGGCCGGCTGGGACCGCGGCCTGGACGGCACGTTCGACCTCGTGCTCGACGCGGTCGGCGGCGCGTCGGTCCGCCGCTCGTACGCGCTGCTGCGCACCGGCGGGCGGGTCGTCGCCTACGGTGCGTCGAGCCTGCAGACCGGCGAGAAGCGCAGCCTGCCGCGGATGCTCCCGCAGGTCCTGCGGATGTGGCGCGGGTTCGACCTCATCGCGCAGATGTCCGCGTCGAAGACCGTGATCGGGCTCAACATGCTGCGTCTGTGGGAGGACCGCCGCACGCTCGAGCCGTGGCTCACCCCACTGCAGCCGCTGATCGACGACGGGACGGTGGACCCGGTGGTCGCCGAGGCGGTGCCGTTCGACCGGGCGGCCGACGCGCACCGGCTGATCGCCGAGCGGCGCAACGTCGGCAAGGTCGTGCTGGTGCCCTAAGAGAGAAAGACGGCCTCCGGCAGCAGCGCGCTAACGACGTACTGCCCCGCGTCGACGACCTCGGAGATCTTCAGGTCCACGCACAGGCTGCAGAGAACGTACGCGTCCTGGCGGCTGAGGTCGTACGTGGTGGAGATGTGGTCGACCAGCGCGCGGATGCTGTCCTGCGCGCAGACGAACAGATCCGGGCCGACGCCGGTGGTCCCGTAGAACGGCGCGGTGTCGACGCGCGGCGTGAGCGGCGCCGGCGTTCGGTACTGCGGCGACGGCAGCGTGCGCCCCTTCTCGAGCGTGAAGCGCAGTGACGCGAACATCGGGGACTCGAGTCCGGTCACGCAAACCTCACCATCGCCCTGGCAGCCGTGCGCATCGCCGACCGAGAACAGCGCGTGCTCCACCTGCACGGGCAGGAACAGCGTCGCGCCCGCGACGAGCTGGCGGGTGTCCATGTTGCCGCCGAACGTGCCGGGCGGCATCACCGGAACCGCGCTCGCACCGGCCGGGCACACGCCCATCGTCCCGAAGAAGGGCGTCAGCGGGATCGCGATGTCCTCGCGCATGTGGACCACGTCGCCGTGCGAGAGGTCGAAGATCTTCAGGTATGCGTCGGGGAAGTCGTCGGCCAGTAGGCCGAGCCCGGGCAGGATCGCTGCCCATCCCCAGCCCTGCGTGTGGATGTCGAGGATCTCGACGGCCAGGGTGTCACCCGGCTGGGCGCCGTTGACGGCGATCGGCCCGGCCAGCGGATAGACGCGATCCCAGTCGAGGGCCGCGATGACGCTCGTGTCCGAATCGGGCCCGATCTGGTTGTCGCTGACGTCGCGCGTCCACACGACCACCGTGTCGCCCGAGTCGATCGCGAGCACCGGCTCGTGGCCGACGTCCCACGAGAAGTGCACGCGCTCGTCGGGGAGATGGTGGGTCTTCGGCATAGGACCTCCGACCCTCCCAAGCCGCGCTGCGCGGTGTCAACAGGGCGCTTAAATAACGCGCCCCGCGCGGCCTGGGGCCGCGCGGGGCGTGTGGAGGAGGAGGGGTGTCACCAGGTGGAGGAGAAGGTGCCCGGACGGACCACCGGGGGAAGCTCACGCACCATGGGGAGTGAGAACGCGTGAACGGTGGTGGCGACGGGCGGGCGGGGTGTGACGGTGACGGTCACGGGAGGAAGTCCTTAGCGGCGGCCGCGCTTCACGCGCACGCTGTGGACGGCCGTTGCGTGGTGGATGGTGATGTCGGTCGGGCTCATGGACGGCATATTCGCGCCAGGTGGCTCGTGGCTCATTCGGGGTGCCCAGCGTCTTGCGGTGCGGCCTGCCCCGGGACCCGTACGGCCAGCCCCACCCCCGGTTGCGCTTGCCCAGCCCGGCGGGGAACATGGGCCTGTGCGACAGCGGCACGAGCGCCCACACCGCGACGAGCACGAGCCCCCTGCGCGGGCGCCGCACCCACCTCGCGACGTCGCCGGCGTCCTGCAGCTGCAGCGTGCAGTCGGTAACCGGGCGGTCGCGGGGGCGCTGCTGGCCCGGCAGGCGACCGCCACGCCGCTGCCGCCGATCGCCGACAACCTCAGGCGGTTCCGGGACGGCTGCCCGCGCCTGATCGCGCTATCGCGCCGGCCGCCGCCGGTGGTGCCGGCGACCGGATTCGTCGACATCCGGCCCGCGCTCACCTGGCTACGCGAGCTCGTCGACACGCTCACTGTCGTCGAGCCGATCGTCGACCCGTCGATGCTCATATTCGAGAGTCTGGCGGTCACCGGGCACGACGAGGAGTACGCGAAGGCCGAGAGCGAGATCAAGCCCGCGCTTGCCGCCGCGCTCAAGACCGTGCTCCCGATCGCTCGCGACACCGGCGACACGATCGTGCGCGTCGTCATGGACCAGGTGAACCGCTCGTCGCCCGCGGTCGAGAACCACGCCGTCGAGCCGCAGCTCGCGGACCTGGCGGACGTCACCGCGTGGCGGGAGAAGTCGAGCGCGCTGCGCGCGCTGGCGAGCACGGTCGACCCGGGCGGAGCGGGGCTCGCCACCGCCGCCCACGCGTGCGAGGAGGCGGCGCTCGCGCTGCTGCAGGCGCGGGCCGTGCTCAACGCCCGGGCGACCTGGCGCGCGGACGCCGCGCAGTCCTCGACGCCGGCGGAGATCCTGCAGGGGAACCGGCCGCGCAACGAGGTCGACGACATCTTCGCCGACGCCGGCTACGGCTCCCGGCAGTCGCTGCGCGAGAACGGCACGCGAGACGACTGGTGCGGCATGTTCGTCGCGGCGAGCATGTTCCGCGGCGCCGCGCTCGACAAGAACGTGCGGATCGCCTTCGCGCACACCGACAACGTGCGCGACTTCTTCAGCTACAACCGGCAGCCGATCAACGACGCCCGCGCACCGCTGTCGATCTGGGCCGAGGGTCAGTGGTGGACCGTCCGCGACTATCACGAGCAGCGCGGGCTGGCCCGACGCTGGGTGACGGGCGACGCGGTCGCGGGTGCCGCCATCCGCCCGGGCGACGTCGCGCTGATCCGTCATCGCGGGGTCCAGCCCGCCGGCGAGGTCGCCAACCACATCGTCATGGTGGACTCCTGGGATCCGGTGACGGGCAAGCTCGTGACGATCGAGGGCAACGTCAATGAGGGCATCCGCCCGGACGCCGCGGGCGAGGCGCAGCGGACCGACGGCGGCGAGCTGCGCTCGACGACCACGAACGCCCCCAGCTCGACCGCGATTCACGTCCGTGACATGAACGACGACACGACACTGACGCCCGGCGGCGCCGGGCCGGGCGGGATCTACCGCGAGCGCGGCGCGCGAACGGTCTGGGGCATCGGCCGCCCATCGCTCGTCGACTTCGAGCACCACGAATACGGCCTGCAGGCGATTCCCGAGGACCTCAAGTACACGTCGCCCGAGGAGATGCGACTACGCGCCGACCGCCGCCGCCGGCTCGCGCCGACCAGCACGGTCGAGTCCCCCGCGACGGGGCCGTATCACCGACGCGTCGGGTAGATGATCGCGGCCGGCGCTCCGGGCCGGCCGCCCTGCTTGTTGCGGTAGGCGGGAACGCCGACGCAGGTGAAGAGCAGTCCCGCCAGCGGCTCCCCGAGGAACCCGGCGATCTCGCTGTCGTAGAACGTCATCCCGGACGCGCCGATGCCGAGGCTGAAGGCGGCGAGGTGCAGGCGGCCGTTGACGAGTCCGGCGCCGAGCTGGGCGTCGCGGTATCCGTGGTCGTCGAGCCGGTCGAGGTCGGCGGCGGCCATCACGACGAACGCGGCGTCGTGGCCGAGCTCCTGCTCCATGCAGACATTGAAGACCTCGTCGCGCAGCGGCCCGGCACGGACGGGCGTCTCGATGTCGGGCCAGCGGTACAGGCCCGGCTCCATGTCGTCGACGCCGTGGACGGCGATGAACTCGGTGGTCTGCGTGTCGCGCAGCCCGCGGTCGAGCGTCTCGGTGAACACGGCGCGGCTGATCGTCGCCACCGGATCCATGATGCGGGTCGACCCGCGGCGCAGGATCACCGCGTCAACGTCGCTCGGGCGCGGCGGGGCCGGCGGCCACGGCGCACCGACTGCGTCGACGTCACCGGCGTGCTGGGCGAGCGTGACGAGCGGGAACTCGAGCGGCGCTCGCGTGTCGATCGCGCCGGCCCTCGCCTCACCGCTCGGCTCGACCGCCGGGGGGCCCTCGCCGAGCGTGACGAGCGCGAGCGGGAACTCGTGCGTGCCGTCGGCGCCGACCAGCCGGGTCACCTGCTCGTCGGGGAACGCCGTCCACAGCCGCGGCTCGAGCTCGTCGGCGAGCGCCATCGTCTGCGCGAGCACCGTGCCCGCGTCCCAGTAGATGTGGCGCAGGCCGCGCTCGGAGTAACGCCAGCCGGTCCGCCACGGGACGCCCGTGAGGATCAGCGTCGTCGCCTCGCCGACCGGGGGCGGGCCGACCTGCACCAGCGCATGGCCCACTGGGTCGTACCAATGCACGCCGTCGCGCGCGGCCACGTACAGCTCGTACGGGAACCGCCCGCCGGCCGATCCGGCCGCGCGCAGCAGAAGTGTTGGGCGGTCCTCCCGCTCGACGACGCGGACGACGCCGGCCGAGAGGTAGAGGATGCGGGCGAGCGCGGCGAGTTCGAGCCCCTCGCTGTCGCCCCACTCGCGCGGCAGCCCGACGACGGGCAGCCCATCCGGGTACGTCTTGCACGGCGCCGGCCAGGTGGCGAAGTCGTTCGGCACGAAGTCCTGGAGTACGAGCGGGTCGTCGACCTTGACGTCCCAGTCCCAGCCTTCGCTCTCGTACGACGTGAGCCGGTGGTAGAGCCGCGCGGTGTCCCCTTGAGCCATGCGCCGGAACGTACACTCCGGCCCGTGGTCGTCATCGCGACCGTCGAGCCGCGCCTCACGGCCGTCGTAGCCGAGATCACGACGTGGGAGAAGTTCCCGACGGTCTGGCCCCGGCTTCTTGACGAGGTCTACGCGTTCGTCCGCCCGCGGCCGGAGCTGTCGCCGAGGGACGGGTGGCCGGGTCGCGATGACCACCTACCACGGTGACTGGGCGCAGCTCGGCCGCGGGCACGACGCCGTCGTCCAATACGGCACCGAGCAGGCGCTCGCGCTAACCGGGGTGCGGTGGGAGATCTACGGCCACGGTCACGAGGACACGCGCACGGAGATCTATTACCTCGTGAGCGGCAACGCGCCAGCATCGTGAAGTGGGCTAAAGCGTTCTCGGTCCGCTGCCGATAACACGGGAACAGGCCGCCCCCGGGGCGGCTTGACTCGTTAAGGCGTGCGAAGATCGCACGGCGGAAGCCATGCGAGCCGCAGTGCGCACCTACACGCCCCAGGATCTGAGCGCCGTCTTGGAGCTGTGGAACGCGACGGGCCACGTCCCGCGCGGCGAGGACCGGCTGAGCATCGACGAGGCGGTCGAGCTGATCGGGTCCGAGCAGGCGGTGACCGTGCTCGCCGAGGCCGACGGACGGCTGGTCGGCATGGTGTTGAGCACCGCGTCGGCGCCGACCGCGTGGATCCATCGGGTCGTCGTGGCCGACAACGCAGTCGAGGTGGCGGACCAGCTCCTCGAGCACGTCGAGGCCGAGTTCGCCGAGCGCGGCGCGCGCAAGGTGGCCAGCGCAGCCGCTGCCGGACAAGCACGCGAGTGGCTCGAGCGCCGCGGCTATGAGGCCGCGCCGGAATTCGCCTACCTCGAGCGCGCGCTGCCGCCGACCACGACGGCACCGCAGGCGATCACCCGGCTGGGCGGGCGCATCATCGGACCCGGGCTGTGGGACGAGCTGCGGGGCCTGGAGGAGGCCAAGGAGCTGATCGAGCGGCGCGTGATCCTGCCGCTCGCCGAACCCCAGCTCGCCGAGCGACACGCAGTCGCCCCGCCGAAGGCGATCGTGCTGTTCGGGCCTCCCGGCACGGGGAAGACGACGTTCGCCAAAGGGATCGCATCGCGGCTGGGCTGGCCGTTCGTGGAGCTCGAGCCGGCGCGCCTCGGCGGGCAAGGCCCCGAGCGTGAGGCCGAACGGCTGGTCGATGCCTTCGATGCGCTGCTCGAGCTGCCTTCGGTCGTCGCCTTCATCGACGAGGTCGAGGACATCGCCTCGATGCGTCAGGAGGACCGCCGCGTCAGCCCGAGTCTGACCAACGAGCTGCTGCGCCAGATCCCGCGCATCCGCGACTCGCGCGAGCACCTGCTGGTGTGCGCCACGAACTGGGTCGCGCGACTGGACACCGCGTTCCTGCGCCCCGGCCGGTTCGACTACGTGCTGGCGGTCGGTCCACCCGATGCCGAGGCGCGCGCCGCGATCTGGCAACGCTATGTGGACGAGATCACCGACGAGGACGTGGACGTCGCGGCGCTCGTCGAGGCCACGGATCTGTACACCCCCGCCGACATCGAATTCGCCGCTCGCAAGGCTGCGCAGCGCGCCTTCGAGCGCGAGCACTTCGAGCGCCAGGGCCCGCGGGCGACCACCGACGACTTCCTCGTCGCGATCCGCCAGACGCGGCCCACGCTCGCGCGGGAGATCGTCGACGGCTTCGAGGCGGACAAGACCCAGTTCGCCCGTTATTGAGCGCCAACGCGCCAAGAGTGAAAACCGGGCTAAAGCGCTGCCGCCCCGCTGCCGATAACTGGAAGACAGGCCGCCCAGAGGGCGGCTTGACTCGTTTAACGGGCGACCAGCTCGCGCTCTTGGACCGCGGCGTCACGCTCGCGGAACCACTCGTCGCCCTCGATCGAGAAGTTCGGGATCACGCGATCGAGCCAGTGCGGGAACCACCAGTTCGCGCGCCCGAGCAGGGTCATCACGGCGGGCACGAGCAAGCAGCGGACGATCGTCGCATCCACGGCCACGGCGACGCCCATCCCGACGCCGAACTGCTTGACCGTCGGGTCGCCGTTGATGACGAACGCGAAGAACACGCTGACCATGATCAGCGCGGCCGACGTGATGACGCGACCGGTGTGGGCAACGCCGTCGATCACGGCCTGCTTGTTGTCGTTCGTCCGCTCCCAGGCCTCCTTGATGTGCGTCATCAAGAACACCTCGTAGTCCATCGACAGGCCGAACAGGATCGCGAACATCATCAGCGGCACGAAGCTGACGATCGCGACCTCGCTCTCGAGGCCGACGATGCTGACGCCCCACCCCTTCTCGAACACCGCGGTCACGACGCCGAACGCGGCCCCGATCGAGACGAGGTTCATCAGCCCGGCGGTGAGCGGGATGACGACCGACCGGAACGCAAGCATCAACAGCAGGAAGCTCAGCCCGACCACGACCGCGATCGTCAGCACCAGGCCGCCGGCGATCTCGTCCGCGAGATCGATGTAGCCGGCCGTGGTGCCTCCCACGTCGGCGGTCATGTTCGCGCCCTTGGTCGCCTGCGGGATCGTGTCGTCGCGCAGGCGCCGGACGAGCTCCTCGGTGGCCTGGTCGGACGGGGCCGTCGTCGGCGTGACGTTCAGGACCGCCGCCGTGCCCTCCTTGTTGACGAGCGGCTGCGTCACCTTCTTCACGCCGCTCGTGTGCTCGATGTCCGTGCGCAGCTTCGACAGCCGCGGGTCAGTCGCGTTCTGGTCGAGCTGCTTGCGCTGCGTCGACGCCTTGTCGGAGATCTGCTTGAGCTGCTTGTCGAGCTGCGGCTGGACCTGCGCCTGCGCCTGGTCCGGCGGCACGCCCTTGGCCTCCAGGCTCGCGATCTGAGCCTGCGCCTTCTGGTTCGCCTGCGCCTTCTGGTCGGACTCCTGCTTGTTGAGCTGGTCGAGTGGACTGATCGGGCTTGGCGGGCTGCTTCGACATGTCCACGCTCACGAGCAGCGGCCCGTTGGCGCCGACCCCGAACGAGGACGTCATGCCGTCGTAGGACTGCCGCGCCTCGGTGCTCTTAGGGAGCGCGCCGTTGTCCTACTGGCCGAGGTACAGGTCGAGCGTCGGCAGCGCGAGCGCGATCAGCACGACGAGCGCCACGAGCGCGCATGGGAGCGGCCGCCGGGCCACGAACCGCGCCCAGCGCGCCCAGCCGTGTGGGTGGTGGTCGTCCTTCGGCGTGCGCCGGTGTGGGAGCGCCAACCGGTCGATGTTGTCGCCGACCATCCCGAGGATCGCCGGCAGGAGCGTGATCGACGCCACCACGGCGACCAGGACGACGATCGCGGACGTGTAGCCGAGCGTGGTGACGAGCGGGATGCCGACGACGGCCAGCGACAGGAGCGCCACCATCACGGTGGTGCCGGCGAACACGACCGCGCCGCCCGACGTCGCCACCGAACGGGCGATCGACTCCTTCGTGTCCATCCCCGCCCGCCGCTGCTCCTGGTGGCGCGTGATGATGAACAGCGCGTAGTCGATCCCGACGCCCAGCCCGATCATCGTCGCCAGCGTGGGCGCGACGGTCGGCACCTCGGTGACGTGGCTGATCAGCGTGATCACCGAGAGGCCGCAGACGAGGCCGACGATCGCGGTCACGATCGGCAGGCCCATCGCCACGACCGTCCCGAACGTGAGCAGCAGGACGAGCACCGCCATTGACAGACCGACGACCTCGCTCGAGTGCGTCTCGGGCTTGGAGACCTTGGTGCCGACGTAGCCGCCGAAGCTCACGTCAAGGCCGGCGGCGCGTGCGGGGCCGGCCTCGTTGACGATCCGCTGGGCGTCGTCGGTCGTCAGGTCGCTCGGGCTGGCGCTCAGACTGAGTGCGATGTAGCCGGTGCTGCCGTCCTTGGAGCGGATGTCCTTCTGCGTCAGCGGGCTCGTCGCGTCACGGACGTCCGGGTCCTTCTTGAAGGCCGCGACCGTGTCGTCGATCGGCTGCTTGTACTTGGCGTCGGTGATCTTGGCGCCCTGTGGCGCTTTGACGACCACCGGGTTTGCCGTTCGCCTGCGCCGGGAAGCGGGCCTGGAGCAGGTCCGTCGCCTTCTGGCTGTCGCTCCCCGGGAGCGTGAGGTTGTCGTTGAGGTCCGGCCCGACGCTGCGCGCCGCCACCGCGAGCAGCACGAACAGAACGATCCAGGAGGCCACGACGACCCGCCGGTGGCGCACGCTGATCTGCCCGAGCCCGTAGAGGAGCGGCGTCACCGACCGACCCTAACGATCTTCACGGAAACTCGGCAAGGGCCCGGATTCCGGGTGCCGGGCGCCAGCCGATCTCCGGTCTGGGACTTCGCGGAACGGGTACGGGGAATGGCGGAGCCTCCCTGACGACGGACCACCCGGCGAGACGTCAGGAGGATGTGATGGCAGCAGAGAAGGCCGCTGACGGGTCTGTCTCGATCGGCGAGGTGATGATTCCCGTGAGCGCTGAGGCGCCGCTCCGCGCGCGGTCTGCCCTCGACGGCTGGCTGCTCGGGCTCGCGGCGCCCGACGTCCGCGCAGATGCCTGCCTGCTGGTGTCCGAGGTGGTCACCAACAGCGTCCGGCACTCGGGAATGCCGGCCGGTGCGCCGCTCCGTGTCGGAGCCGCGATGGACGCGGGCACCGTGCGGGTGCTCGTGGCCGATCAGGGGCTGGGCGGTGTCCGCAGGCGCCGCCCCGATGACAACGGAGGCTTCGGGCTCAACCTGCTCGACAGCTTGGCGGCGCGCTGGGGCGTCGATCTCGATCTGGGCACGGGAGTCTGGTTCGAGCTGTCGATCCTCCCGACTCCGCCTGCGCCCGCAGCCTGATGGCTCAGCTCTTGCCGCGTTTCGTGCGCGGCGCGGCTTCGGGACGCGGCGCGTAGCGCGCCCGTTCCTCGTCGGTCATCTGGCGCACGACCAGCGATCCATCGCGGATCTGCTTGTCCACCTCGGCGAGCTTCTTGCGACGTTGCTCTTCCGCGCGCTCCTGCGGGGTGCTCATGGCGCGACTCCAATCGCCGGCTGCGGCTCGATCGACGGGACCGCACGCCGCCGGGCCGAGGGCCGGAGCGTCGACAGGTGGTCGATGCCCGCCCAGCCTGCGTAAGCCAGCGCGCCGAGGGTGCCCGTCGCCGTGAGCAGGACGCCCGCTGCCGCCGCGAGCGCCGCGCCGTTGGCGCCGAGGATCAGCACGACCGCAGCGGCGCCGACGCTCGGGCCGACCGGGAGCTGGCTGAGCGTCACCATCACGATCAGGACCGCCGTCGCGTCGAACACCGACGCGTTGACACCGACCGCCTCGAGCATGAGCACGTTGCGCGCGATCTGCGCGAACACGGCCAGCAGGACCAGGCCGAACAGGCCGTTGCGGCCCTGCACGCTGCGGAGGGCGGCGAGCCCGCTCCAGATTCCCTCGCGCCAGCGCCGTGCGACGTTCCGCAGTCCGGCCACGATCAGCGCCGCAACGCCCAGCAACACGACCGGGATCCACCACGGCAGGCCCAGCGGTCCGACGAGCGTGAAGGATGCGATCGCGGCCAGGCTCGCCTCCATCGCCAGGACCGGCACCTCCGCGGCGATCATCGCCGGCACGCGCGGGCACTCCGCCGGCGCGGAGCGTCGCAGCGCGCCGATGCGGGCCGCGGTGCCGACCTGACTGTTGAGCTGGCTACCGAGGTAGCCCATGCTCGCCGCGCGATACAGGCGGCGGCGCCCGACCGTGCCACCGGCGGCGGACACGCAGATCCGCCAGGACTCGGTGCGCGAGAGGAGCGCGACCAGCTGCAGGGCCGCGGCCGCCAGCAGGATCCACACCGGCGCCTGGTGCAACGCCGTCGCGAACTCGTCGCGGTGGCCCGCGAGCACATACGCGAGTACCGCGGTCACGACGAGCGCTCCGGCGAGCGTGGTCAGCACGCTGCGGCGCCGGCGGCGCTGCGAGCGGCATGACGGTTGCTGCACGACCTGACTCCTCGCGAGGCGGACCTGGAGATCAGGTGGCGTTACGCGCTCAATACGTGCGGCAGCACCGAACGAGCGACGTCAGGCTGGGCTCCCCTTCGCTGACAAGAGTACCTGCGCGCTATCGTGATCCGCGTTAAGGCCGGATCCAGGTGATTCGGCGACGCAGTGCCAGCGCCCGCAGTTGTCGCTTCACGGCTTCTCCCGCGTTCGCAGCACGCACGACGCCGTGGAGGAACACAACATGGCCACCGGAACCGTCAAGTGGTTCAGCGACGACAAGGGCTTCGGCTTCATCACGCCCGACGAGGGGTCCAAGGATCTCTTCGTCCACCACAGCGCCATCACCGGCGAGGGCTTCAAGACCCTCGCGGAGGGCGCCAAGGTCTCGTATGAGGCCGAGCAGGGCCCCAAGGGCCCGAGCGCCGCGAACGTGACCACGCTCTAAGCACCGACCTTTGTAGGGGGTCGCCGCTCGGCGGCCCCCTATGCTTGGCATACGACGCACTCGCGTCCCGCCGCCGCCGGGCCTGGAGCCTCTCCCGCGGCCGGTGTCGCCTCAGAGCGCTCGAGGGAAGGCCTACCATGCCAGCCCGTAACTCAGCCGAGACCCGGCTCGAGGCTGAGGCCCGGTATCACCGTGAGCGACTCGCTCTGTATCGCGCTCGCGTCTACAACTCGAAGCCGTCCGACTCGGGCCGCCTCCGCGAACTCGAGCGCGCGTCGGACGCCGCCGAGGCCCGCCTGCGCGCCTCTCGAGACCACTGACGCCATGGCGCACTTCAAGTGCGCGGCGTGCCGCGCCCGCGTCTGGCGCGACGGCAACGCCGAGGAACACGCCCGCGACCTCTGCCCAGGTTGCGGCGGACCGCTGGAGGCGGTCGCCCGAGCCGAGGAGATCATCGGCCTGCGCGCACTCCGCACCCGGCCGCATGCTCCGCAGACGATCGCCGATCACATCCGTGACACGATCGCCCGCAACGACGCCGCACGTGTCCGGCGATTGCGATCCGCGCAATCGGAGCCACCCTCCCGGGACGCCGAGTAGGCTTCCGCATAAGACACGGCGCGCCGGGCCTGTCGCCTCCCGCCCATCGCGTGCTGCCTCATCTCCCACGGGAAGCGAGCCAGGAGTGCCGCCATGGCACAACCGCAAGGTCAGAGCCGCCCGCGAGCGAAGACACCGGCCGAGCGCGCCGAAGAGGCTGCCGACGTGCAGCGCCGACTGAAGCAGGAGGCGGCCGAGCGCCGGGAGGCCGCGGCGAGCAAGCCAAAGCCCACCGGAAGCCCCTCGGCATCTGGGCGCACGCCGTAGCCACGCCCCAGAACTCCGATCCGGTAACCGCCAGAGTGCGACCTCGCGGTGACGGCCCATCTCGATCTCCGGGACGCCGTCCACGTCGGGCACTCGACGGGTGGCGGCGAAGTCGTGCACTACATCGCCCGACACGGCGAAGACCGCGTGGCGAAAGCCGTGTTGATCAGCGCCGTCCCGCCGCTCATGGTGCAGACGGACGCCAACCCCGGCGGGCTGCCGAAGAGCGTGTTCGACGACCTCCAGGCCCAGGTGGCCGCCAACCGGTCGGAGTTCTACCGGGCCCTCCCCACCGGCCCCTTCTACGGCTTCAACCGACCCGGTGTGGAGCCCTCGGAGGCGATCATCGAGAACTCTCGCAGACCGATTTCACCGAGGACCTCAAGAAGATCTCTGTGCCGGTCCTGGTGATGCACGGTGACGACGACCAGATCGTTCCCTACGCCGACTCCGCGCCGCTGTCCGCCGAGCTCGTGCAGAACGGGACGCTGAAGACCTACGCGGGGTTCCCCCACGGCATGCCGACCACAGAGGCCGAGACGATCAGCACGGACCTGCTCGCCTTCCTGCAGTCCTGACTCGTAGTGCCCAACGTGGGTGCCCTGTCAGTGCCCCTCTGACAGGGCACCTCGCAGCCCGTGCGGAAGCGCCATGGTATGTGGCATGACCGCGACCATTCCCGCGCTGACCCTCAACAACGGCGTCGAGCTGCCCGCCCTCGGCTTCGGCGTCTTCCAGACGCCCGCCGACGAGACCCGCGACGCCGTCCGCGCCGCGCTCGACGCCGGCTACCGCCACATCGACACCGCTGCCGCCTACGGCAACGAGCGCGAGGTCGGCGAGGCGGTGGGCGCTTCAGGCGTCGACCGCTCCGACGTCTTCCTCGAGACGAAGATCTGGATCTCCGACTACGGGTACGAGGAGACGCTGCACGGGTTCGAGAAGAGCGCCGGCAAGCTCGGCGTCGAGCAGATCGACCTGCTCATCCTCCACCAGGCCCTGCCCAGTGCCTTCGACCGGACGCTCGAGGCCTACCGGGCGCTCGAGACGTTGCTCGCCGATGGCAAGGTCCGCGCGATCGGCGTCAGCAACTTCACGGTCGACCACCTCACCGCGCTGCTCGACCGCGCCGCCGTCGTCCCCGCTGTCAACCAGATCGAGGTGCACCCCTACTTCGTCCAGCCGGAGGTTCAGGCTTTCGGCGCACAGCACGGCATCCTCACCCAGGCCTGGTCGCCGATCGGCGGGATCACCTTCTACCGCGAGAGCGAGCACACCAGCACGCTCCAGGACCCGGTGATCGGCGACATCGCGCGGGCGCACGGCAAGACTCCGGCCCAGGCCATGCTGCGGTGGGGGATCCAGCACGGGCGCTCGGTCATCCCGAAGTCCACCAAGCCCAGCCGCATCGCCGAGAACTTCGACGTCTTCGACTTCGAGCTCACCGCCGACGAGATGGCCGCGATCGACGCGCTCGACACCGGCCGCCGCGGCGGCCCGGAGCCCGAGGCCATCACGCTCGAGGCGTTCGGACGCGAGATCCCGGAGGCCTGATCGTGACCGAGACGCGCTGGCCGGCGTTGCGCGTGGACGACTGGACCGCGACGCGCGAGACGCTCCACCGCTGGATGCAGATCGTCGGGAAGATCCGCCTGGCGCAGGCTCCGATGGTCAACCACTGGTGGCAGGTGACGCTGTACGTGACACCGCGGGGGTTGACGACGTCGGCGATGCCGTCCGGCGACGGCGGCACGTTCGAGATCGAGTTCGACTTCTGCGCGCACCGGCTGAGGATCACCGCCCAAGGCGGCGAGCAGCGCGAGCTCGCGCTGGAGCCCAAGACCGTCGCAGCGTTCTATGCCGAGGTACTGGACGCGCTGGCGTCGCTGGGGCTCGCGATCACGATCTGGCCCGTTCCGGTCGAGATCGACGATGCGGTCCCGTTCGATCAGGACACCGCGCACGCGAGCTACGACCCGGTGGCCGCGAATCTGTTCTGGCGCCAGCTCGTTCAGGCCGACCGCGTCATGACCAGGTTCCGCGCGCTCTTCGGCGGCAAGGTCAGCCCCGTGCACTTCTTCTGGGGCGCGATGGACCTGGCGGTTACGCGGTTCTCGGGCCGGACCGCGCCGCGCCATCCCGGCGGAGCCCCCAACTGCGGCGACTGGGTGATGGTCGAGGGCTACTCGCACGAGCTGGCGAGCTGCGGCTTCTGGCCGGGAGGCGGGGAGGAAGGCGCCTTCTACGCCTATGCCTATCCCGAGCCGGACGGCTACGGGGCCGCGCCGGTCACGCCGGAGGCGGCCTTCTACTCCGCCGAATACCGACAGTTCCTCCTGCCCTACGAGGCGGTCCGCACGGCTGCGGATCCGGACGCCAGCTTGTTGGAGTTCTTGCAGACGACGTACGGCGCGGCGGCCGACCCGGGCCGCTGGGACCGCGCCGCGCTCGAGTACGTCCCCGTCGAGGGCGCCCGACCCAACGGCTGAACAACCCGCCGTTTCCGGCGGGTTCCAAGCGCGCCCGAGAGGATTCGAACCTCTGACCTTCGGTTCCGTAGACCGACGCCTACGGCGGTGATTTGGCTCTAGAAAGCCAAATCACGGACCCCGAGGTCGCCAGATAACCGCCAGAAATTCGACTCCGCGGCACTACGTGAGGCCATCGTTCGCGTCTGTCTCTCGCGGAATGTGGCAGGAACTTGGGTTGGCACACGCGCCGCGTGCCTCGGATTGGAGTGCTCCACGCTACGCGGAGGCGTCGTCGCGCTCCTGCGCGACCCAGAGATGCAGCGTTTCGGGGGCGATGTCGGCGCCGTTGGGCCAGCTGATCGTCCCGAGCTCGCGGTCAAGCTCGACACGAGCGAAGTAGGCCGGATCGCTCAACGGCTCAAACACCCCGTGCCAGTCCCATGTCGATGCGTCGACTACGCCGCTGACACCGTCATCGAACGCTAGGCGCAACCGATGCTCGCCGACGACGTCGACCTCGACGATCCGGTGCAGATGAGCCGCCAAGTCCATGGTCACGAGATGCTAGGGGAGCGGATCGATGCGCACCAGCGGAGCGTTCTCCCGTGCCCGGGCCCAGTTGAGCCGCAGCTCGTCGCGATGCAGCGCAGACCACTCCTGGACCAGCCGCAGCGCGCGTGCCGGAACGTTCCCGGCGATCACGTCGCTGGTCTGGATCGCGATGACGACGGTCTGGCCGGCGTACGTCGCATGGAAGTGCGGCACTCCATGCTCGCGGTAGTACATCGCGATCACGATTCCGTAGAACTCGCTGATTCGCGGCACGACCAGCATCGTGGCTGCCCCAGCGGACAGCCCGTCGCGACGTAGTCGCCGCGCACGGCACAGCGACCGCTCCGCGCGAGCTGAGGTGAGGCGCGCGGCCGCCCTGCGCGGAGGCCGGAGTGATGCTCCGCGATCGAGTGACGCCTAATTCCGCACGCACAGCGCGCCGAGATCGATGCCGTAGAGCGGGTGCTCGACCTGGCATCCGATCCGTGCGGAGAAGAAGTCCGTCCGCTCCGAGCTCATCGCCTCCGCGACCGGCGCCGCCTGCGCCGCCAGGTCGCGGTCGAGGGCGGCGTAGGCCTCGATCCGCTGGGCGCCGGTGAGTCGCGCTGCAGCGCGCATCCGGTCCCCCCACGGCGTGCGATCGAGGTACCTCGCGCTAACAGGTGCGTTGAGGCGGAACATGACGTCGATGAACTCCGACGGGTCCGGGGTGTCGCCGATCCAGCCGAAGACCGAGAGGTCGAACGGTTCGTCGGCGTTCTGCAGCCGCGCGAACATGGTCCCGAAGGGGAACTTCCGGATCTCGAGGTCGATCCCGATCGCCGCCAGGTTCTCGCGCACGATCTCGGCCTGCTCGAGGCATTCCGGCTGGTTGCAGGTGTAGAAGACGCCACGGTGCCGGCCGTCGCCCGCGAGGCGCCTTGCCGTCGCGAGGTCAGGCCCGCCGAGCGGGTAGATCGCCGCGTCGCGGAATCCCGGCCAGCCGGGCGGAATGTGCTGGTCGGTCGGCCGCGCGGCGAGCGACTCCGGGATCGGATGCTGCGCGAGCGCTCGGCGGTCGATCGCGTAGTTGACCGCCTGCCGCATCTCGGCCCGAGCGAACAGCGGCCGGCGGGGATTGAACAGGTAGCCCGACGAGATCGGCGACGGTCCCGAGAAGTAGCGCTGCCGACCCGACGACGCGGCGGCGCTTCCCGGCCCGTAGCGCGCGATCAGCCGGGCCTGCAGGCGGGGCGGCACCAGGGGTAGGTAGTCCGCGCGCCCTGCTTCGACCGCGGCGACGGCGCGGTCCGGCGTGGTCCCGATCGTGACCTCGATCTCCTCCAGGCGCTGCGGCCGCGGGCCGGGATAGCCCGGGTTGCGGCGCAGCACCAGGCGCCGGCGCGGCACCACCTCGGCCACGTAATAGGGGCCGGCCGTCGCGACGCGCTCGAGACCCCGTGGCCGCTCCGGCGTGTTCGGCGGCAGAGCACAGAGAGAGAAGGCACTCGCCACGCGGGCGGGCAGCGTGGGCGACGGGCGCGTCAGCCTGATCGTGAGCCGGTCTCCGCGCGCCGACACGCCGGCGATCCTGCGGGTACGCCCGGCCCGATACGCCGCGGCGCCCACAACGTCCTCGTAGAGCTCCACGTCTTGCTCGAGCGCGCGCTCGAAGGCGGCGGCGGTGACCCGTCGGCCCGAGGGCGGCGAGAACCGGTACCCGGCCCGGACGTGGAACGTGTACACGCGCCCGTCGGCCGACACGGCGGGCGGCGCCGTGGCGAGCTCCGGCACCAGTGCCGACCCGGCGCCGGCGTCGCCCGCGTAGGTCATGAGCCGCCCGCACGTCGCGTGCAGCAGCTGCGGGTCGCCGAGGCCGACCGGGTTGGCCCCGACGGGATCGTGCTCGAGCAGCACCCGCAGTACCGACGGCCCGCCCGCCGGCGCCGGAGGCGGCGGCGCCTCCTGGACGCTGACCCAGAGGTGGCCGCCGGCGAGCGCGAGCGAGTGCGGTGCCCCGCCGAGGTCGATCGTCTCCGTGACGCGGTTCGTGCGCGGGTCGATCCGCGAGACGGACCCAGAGAGGCTGTTCGCCACCCACACGGACCCAGCGCCCACCGCGATACCGGATGGCAGGCGGCCGACCGGGATCTCGGCTTCGGGCGAGCGGGTGGCGGGATCGATCCGCGACACGGTGTCGTCGCGGCTGTTCGCGACCCAGACGGCACCCTCGCCGACGGCGATCGGTCCGGGGCCGTTGCCGAGCGGGATCGTGTCCGTCACCGCGCCGGTCGACGCGATTCGGTGCACGGTGTTGTCGGTGCTGTCGGCAACCCAGACGGCACTCCCGAGCAGACCGAGATCGCGCTCTTTTGGCTCGAAAGCTCACCGCTGCAATGGAACCGCATCGCCCGCACGCTGTCCGCGAGCCGGCGCCTCGATCCGTGGCAGAGCGCGCGGCTGTTCGCGCTGCTCGACATGGCGCTGACCGACGGCTACATAGGTACGTTCGACACGAAGTACCACTACCGCTACTTGCGGCCCGTCTCGGCGATCCGGGCGGCGGACTCGGATGGCAATCCGGACACGCGCGCCGATCCCACGTGGACGCCGCTCGTCACGACACCGCCGATCCCGGACTACGACTCCGCCCACGCGGTCGAGGGCGCAGCCGCCGCCGCCGTGTTCCACCGGTTCTTCGGGACCGACCGCATCGCGTTCCGCACCTGCAGCCTCACACTGCCGGCCGGGAGCACCTGCGACGACGCGGCGCCGGTGTCACGTTCATACGCGACGTTCACCGAGGCGGCGAAGGAGAACGGCCTGTCGCGGATCCTCGTCGGCTTCCACTTCCGCAAGGCCGTACGGGAAGGGATCCATCACGGCCGACGGATCGGGCGACTGGCCGCCCGTCGCTACCTGCGCCCGGCGCACTGACGGCAGAAGGCGGCTGCTCGCGGCGCCACCCGCGAGCAGCCGCCCCACAGCAGTCGCCGCGCACGTCGCGCTCGCCGACCCGTGGGCCGCCAAAAAAGTCGCCAGAAAATCAAACCGGGCTGCGCAGACCGCGTGAATTCGCGGACGCAAACGCTTGACCTTCGATCTTGCGACCGAACGTCAAGATCACCGGAATCCCAGTAGCAAAGCGAGAATCGAGCGCGCCCGAGAGGATTCGAACCTCTGACCTTCGGTTCCGTAGACCTACGGCGAGCAGCACGTATTTGGCTCTAGCAAGCCAAATCAAGCGTCCCGAGTCGCCAATAAATCGCCAGAAACTCAGCTGATCTCACTCGCCGCCCAGAGCGCACTGAACGGCACGGCTGCCATCCGGTCCCCAAACGGCAATGTGCGCTCACCCGCGTACAGCACGATCCCCGCCCTGAAGCGCGGGCCGAGCTTGTCCCGTAGATGTACGAGTCCGCGGAAGTCCGAGGCACTGACCGATGCAGCCGTCTTGACCTCGACTCCCGCGATCGAGCCGTCGCGCCGCTCGATGACGACGTCGACCTCGCGTCCATCACGATCGCGGAAATGGAACAGCCGTGGAGGGTTCTTTTGCCAGGCTGCCTGGCGGAGGAGTTCCGTCGTGACGAACGTCTCGAACACGGGGCCGGAGAGGTTCCCGTCGGCGACAAGCCGTTCCGACCCGACGCCGAGCAGATGGCAAAGCAGACCACTGTCGGCGATGAAGATTTTCGGCGTTTTGATGGTGCGGTTCAGCAGGTTCGTGCTCCATGCCTCAAGACGAGCGGTCAGGAAAAGTGTCTCCAGCAGCGAAACGTGCGAGCGAATGGTGCTCGACGGCAGCGCGAGGTCTCGCGCGAGGCTGTCGACGTTCATCAAGGACGCCGATGTCGCAGCGATCGCAGACAGGAGGCGTCGCACATTCTCCTGGTCGTGGACGCGCGCGATCGAGCTGAGATCGCGCTGGATGATGGTGTCCAAATAGCTCGCGAAGAACCGAGCCCGGCGAGTCTCGTTCCGCTCCCTCGCCTCTGGGTAGCCGCCGGTGGCTAGGAGCTCCACGTAGGGGCGACGTCCCGGCGAGGTCTGCGTGACCGCCGGCCATCGCCCGTCCAGCACGTCCGCAACGAACGTCTCTCCGGCGCCATGCAGTTCGCTTTGCGTGAACGGTCCGAGGCGCAGATACTCCGCGCGCCCCGTCAGCGCATCGGCGATGCGTGGCGCGGTCAGGATGTTCGCCGAACCCGTGAGCAGGTACTGCCCGTGCCTCGGATCGCGATCGACGCGGGCCTTGATCGCCAGCAGGAGGTCGGGAACGCGCTGGACCTCATCGATGACAAGCGGGGTCGCTCGATCGATGATGAACCCGCTCGGATCAGATGCGGCGGCTTCCCTCGTCGCCGCGTCGTCCAGCGTGAGGACCTCCGCGCCCAGATCGGCGCGAGCGATCTCTCCGACCAGCGTGCTCTTACCTACCTGCCGAGCGCCGAGCACGACGACCACGCGCGTGTCGCTCAGCGCCTCGACGACTCGCGGCGTCAGTGACCGAGCGATCATGGCAAACGCTCGGCAGAAGCTCGGCAGATCCACAGAATGGTCATCGGCAAATCCGCAGAATATATGTCGGCAGATCCGCCGGAAAGATCTCGGCTGATCTGCGATGTAGTGAGCGGAGCACCGCTGGGGCCCCGAACGCCCGCCGTCCGCCGGAGCGTCATGCCCAGTCGGACGCGTGAGCCAGTTCTGTGTCGGCCAGTTCGATGCCGAGGTCGCTGAGCAGCCGGAGGATGCGATCTGCGGTCTCGCTGCAGAAGTCGGGCGCCCACGAGATCAGACGGTCGTCGTTGCGGATGTGCCCATCGCGGCGACGGAGCGGCTCGAAACTCCCGAAGGGAAGCTGACGCGCGGCTTCGGCATGGCCAAGGCCCGCCCGCCTCGTGATGTCTTCAAGCCACGGCTCGAAGGCTGCCTCGAGCAGCGACCACGCCGCTTCGGTCGGTTCGACGTACCCGTACCGCGTGCGCCCGGCATGGGCGGCGAGATCGTCCTGATCGAGCGCCAGCAGCGCGGCGGTCACGCCACTCGCGACGTCGTCGGCCTCGACCTCAGGCAGTCGCGACCGCCGCGCGCTCGGCACGACCTTCGACGTCGGGATCTGCGGCCGCGAGCTCGTCGAGAATCGCCGCCTTCTCCGCGTCGCTCAACGCTTTCAGCGCGGAGGGCATCGGCACCGGCTGGCTCATCGCCCCTGCCAGCGCCGGTAGGCGGCGACCACGCTCCCGAGCGCGCTGCCCGGCGCGAACCTCAAGTCGGCGAGCGCGACGTCGTGCTTGCCCCCATCGCGCATCACGCGCGCAGTCAAGCCGGTGCGCACGTCGGGACCGCAATCGACTCGGATCACCTTCACGACAGCACCGGCGATCGTCGCGTGTTCCCCGCGAACGAGCGCTTCCTCAGCGCCGACCAGGAAGCCGGACAGCTGCTCCTCGTCGTTGTAGGCGTCGACCGTCAGCTCCTCGATCCGCGCGTCCAGCTCGGCCGTCGTTGTCATGCCGCACGCAGCGCGTCGAGATCGGGGATCAGCCCACGGCGACGAGCTTCGTCCTGCAGATCGGGAGGCAGCGTGCGGGCGTCAACGATGAAACCGCCCTCGAGTTCGACAAGCCACGCCACTGGGTGCTGCTCGATCATCGCCACCCGCGTCAGCTCGGGCTCGAAGATCCCGACGTCGAGCAGCCCGTTGATGATCCCGGCCTTGTTGGCCATCGTCGTCTGCACGACACCGAGCGCGTCGGCGAGCTGCTTGGCGGTCATGTGCGGCGTCTGCGTGCGATCGAAGAGGAAGTTGACCTGACCGACGGCGTAGATCGCCCCGGCCGCCCAGATCCTCGCGTCCCCACGGGCGAGCGGCGAAGGGCGCTTGCGTGCCAGGCGCGCCACGAGCCGCCTGGTCAGCAAGCCGTACTCCTCGTCGAGATGCTCTCGACACGCGGCGTCGGCGACATCGATGATCTGCTGCGCCCGGTCGCGCAGCGCAGCAGGAATCCGCAAGTCTTCGGAGGGCATCCGCGAATCCTTGCGCGCAAGCCGGACACGCACGCCTCTGTCTCCGCTCGCGGAGGCAAGCGGTCGGAGCTTTGTCGTTCCCGGCCGCGATGCCGACGATCTCCGATGGCTTGCAGTCCGATCGCTCCGCAACGATCCCGTCGTGACGACGGCCCCGACGTACGACCTGACGCGAGCGCGCCAGCGACTCGTCGAGCTCGACCGCGAACGGGCGGAGTTGTGCCACGCGATCGCAAGCATGGAGGCCTCCAACGGCGGACCGGACGTCACGACCGCAGACGGCCGCGTCTCCCTGTTCACGTCTCTGTTCCGGGGACGACCTGACGTCTTCGCCACCCGCTGGGAAAGCATCAAGAGCCCAAGCAAGACTGGCTGGGCGCCGCGCTGTTTGCACGAGTGGCAGCCCGGCGTGTGCGAGAAGCCGAAGGTCAAGTGCGCCGATTGCGGCAACCGGCGCTTCGTCGCGTGGTCAGACGCGGAGGCCCGCCGCCACCTCGAAGGACGCCAGACGGCCGGGATCTACCCACTGCTCGCCGACGAGACATGCTGGCTGGTCGCGATCGACCTCGATGGCCCGGGATGGCGCGATGACATCGGCGCGTTGCGTGACAGCGCCCGCGAACTGGAGATCCCGGCACTCGTCGAGCGTTCGCGCTCCGGGAACGGCGCGCATCTGTGGGTGCTGTTCTCGCGACCGGTCGCCGCGCACGTGGGGCGTGCCGTCGGCTCGTTGCTGCTGACGCGCGCGATGCGCCGCCGGTCGATCTCGATGGCCTCCTATGACCGCCTGTTTCCCAACCAGGACACGATGCCGACTCGCGGGTTTGGCAACTTGATCGCACTGCCGCTCCAACACGCCCGTCGTGCCGATGGCTGCACGGTGTTCCTCGGCGAGGATCTCGAGCCGTACCCGGATCAGTGGGTCTACCTCGCAGGCGCTCAGCGGCTCGACGGCGACCAGGCCGAGCAGACAGCGGCCGAAGCCGAGCGCACCGGTGGAACCTTGGGTCTGCCCGAGCGCGCCGCCACGAGGGCTCGCGCGCGCCCGCGTCAGTTGACCGACGCTACGAGGCGTCCGCTTGATGTGTACCTGACGGGGCGGGTGGAGATTCCCACCGCCGGGCTGACCACAGACCTCCGAGACCGCCTGCGACGGACGGCGGCCTTCGCCAACCCGCAGTTTTTCGAACGCGAACGCGCACGGCTGTCGACGCACAAGACGCCTCGCGTGATCGCCTGCCACGAGGACACCGCCAATCGTCTGCTCCTCCCGCGAGGTTGTCTGGACGACGTCGTCAACGAGATCGAAGCGACCGGCGCCGAGGTGACCGTCCGTGACGAGCGCAGCGACGGCTCGCAGATCACGGCCACGTTCAAGGGCACGCTGACGTCCCCGCAGCGAGCGGCGGCCAACGCGATGGCGGCGCACGAGACCGGGGTGCTCGTGGCACCGCCCGGCACCGGCAAGACCGTGATGGCGACCGCGCTCATCGCCAAGCGAGCCCGATCCACGCTCGTGCTGGCACACCGTCGACCGCTGCTTGAGCAGTGGATCAGCCGGCTGGCCGAGTTCCTGGACATCTCGCCCGATCAGATCGGATCGCCGACTACGACTCCGGGCTCCAGCGGCATCGACGTCGCGATGGTCCAGACGCTGACCCGCCGCGAGGATGTCGACCTCTCGCGCTACGGCCACGTCATCGTCGACGAGTGCCACCACGTCCCAGCTTTCTCGGTCGAACGCCTCCTGCGTGACCTCCCCGCGCGCGCCATCACCGGACTGACCGCCACACCGCAGCGCCGCGACGGGCACCACCCGATCATCACGATGCAATGCGGCCCCGTCCGCCACACGCTTGTCCGCTCTGAGCAGGTCGAGACCGCAACCCGCCGCGTGCTCATCACCCGTGACGGTGGGTTCGATCCGACGTGGCTCCCCATCGACCCGGGTATCCAGGAGATCCTCAGCGCCGTCGCCGCCGACGAGGACCGCACGCAACGGATCGCCGCCGACGTCGTTGGCGAGTTGAGCGAGGACCGGTTCCCTCTGGTCCTCACCGAGCGCCGCGAACACCTCGACGCGATCGCCGCTCACGTCAAGGCTCAGACCGACCGCATCGTCGTGCTCCACGGCGGCATGGGCGTCAAAGCCCGACGCCGCGCTGACGACGTGCTCGCCAGCGACGGACCCCGCGTCGTGCTCGCCACCGGCCGCTACATCGGCGAGGGCTTCGACGACCCGCGCCTGGACACGCTCATCCTCGCGATGCCGATCGCCTGGAAGGGCACGATGACGCAGTACGCCGGCCGCCTTCACCGCCACCACGACGCCAAAGACGAGATCCGGATCGTCGACTACGTCGACCACGCCGTCCCGGTGCTTCGGCGCATGTATGCAAAGCGCCAGCGCGCCTACTCGAGCCTCGGCTACACGACCGGCTGACGGCCCGCAGCAAGCTGACCGCTGATGTCCAGCGAGGGGCCGAGACTGTCGTCGATGAGATGGCCATAGTTGTCCAGCGTGTACGCGGCCGAGTGATGCCCCATCCAGCGCTGAAGCCGCAGCGGGCTCGCGCCGGCGTCGATCAAGAGCGCCGCGCAGGTGTGCCGCAGCGTATGGAAGCGTGCCCACGGCACGTCCGCACGCTCGGCGGCGGGGATCATCACGCGGTAACGCAGGTTTCCCGGCCGCAGCACAGCACCCTGGGCTCCGACGAACAGCGGATCGGTGTTGCCGCGGTCGACGGCGAGCGCCGCGAGGCGGTTGGCGAGCTCGTCGCTGATCGCGATCGTGCGCCGGCCGTGCCTGGACTTCGGGCCGGTGAGCTGCCCATCGACGATCGCGCGGCGCACGTGGATCCGCGGCTGGTCCGCGTCCAGGTCGGCGTCCATGATCCGGAGGGCGATCGCCTCGGAGATCCGTAGGCCCTCGACGCGAGCAGGTCGAAGAACGGGCGCGCCAGCGGTCGGGGATCTCGTCGAGCAACCGCGCGAGTTGCTCTCGCGTGAGAAAGCGTCGCTCGTCGAACTCATGAGCGCGACCACGGCGACGGCGCGGCAACAGCATCGCCGGCTCGGCGTCGTCACAGAGCAACCCGCAGCGTGCCGCGTGCCGCAGACACGACTGCAACGGCACCGCCGCGTTCTGAACCGATCGGTCGCACAGCCGGTGCCCGTTCCCTTCGGTCAGGCGGCACAGCCAGTCGACGAACGCTCGCGCCTGTTGCTCGTCGATGTCGCGCAATCGCTGATCGGGCGCGAAGTACGCCAGCCCGTACTTGATCAACAGCCGCCGGTGCTCCCGGCGCGTGCGGTCGTTGATGACATCGTTGGCGCCACGCCCGGCGTAGTGGTCGACCCACTCCAGCGCGTAGCTGTGCAGCGTCGGTCCGGCAGGACGCGACGCCTCTTCGGCGGTGCGCCGGATCTTGATCTCCCGCGCCTCGCGGAATGTCGCCGCCGACTGCTTGCGCTGCCGGCCGCCCGCACGGAAGACCGCCACCCAACGCGATCCCCGGCGATAGACCCCGGGATGACACGTCGTGATCAGCGCGCGCGAGCGTTGCCCTGTTGCCCCCTGTGTTGCCATCCGGCAAGGACATCAAGACACACCAGAAACCGCCCGTTTGCAGGCAGATTGTCGCGAGAGACCTAGCGCGCCCGAGAGGATTCGAACCTCTGACCTTCGGTTCCGTAGACCGACGCGGTAGCACGAGATTTGGCTCTAACAAGCCAAAACCAGCTCACCGGATCGCCAGAAAATCGCCAAGAAATCGGAAGTACGCTTCGGATTCCACGTTCGGCGCTGCTAACGAGGAATGGTCCGAAGGAACTCAGCCGGCGCGAAGATCGGTAGCGCAGTATCGAGTGATAGAAGGTGTCGGTCGCCCGTGACCAACGCGGCCCGGGCCGTCGCCGCGAGGGCAAGGAGGTAGTCGTCGCCTGGGTCGGGCGAGCGCAGCGGCGGCGGGCCCGTGGGATCCTCGGCGACGGTGGCGGATCGGCCCAGCCACTCGACGACGCGCGCCGCGTCCTCGGCGGCGATCCGCTTGCGCAGCTTCGGGTACGCGAGCGCGCGCTCCAGTTCGGCGAGCAGAAGCGGCGAGACGATCAGCTCGAATCCACCGTCCATCCACGCGCGCAGCACCCCTGCCGGTGCTCCGCATGGTGCCAGCAACGCGGAGATGTGCACGTTGGGATCGACGACCGCGCGCAACGGTCAGCGGCGCTTCGGGCGCGTCTTGTGCTGCGCCTCGACCGCCAGTGCAGTCGCCTCGTCGTCCGACATCTCGTTGCCTTCCCACAGCCGGTCGAGCAGATCCATCCCGAGGTCACGACGGAGCGATTCCTCGATCACCGCGCTGTCGGCCTTGCCCGACCGGGCCGCCCGGATCTTGACCCAGCGCAGCACGTCCTCGTCGATCGTGAGCGTCGTGCGCACCTTTGCCATCACCGCATCATAGCATCACGATGCCGAGATGTCCGGAGGAGTCGTGCTCGCGGGCCTATTCCCGCACGCACAGCGCCGCGATGTCGCGGTCGACCGCGGCGTCGGCCTCGATCCGTGACGCGCCTTCGAGCCCGCTCGCAGCGCGCATCCGCGGCCCGAACTCCGTGCGATCGAGGAACGAGGCGGCCGAGAACCAGCGGAACATCTGGTCGACGAACTGCGCGGGATCGGGGAACTCGCCGAGCCGCCCCCGGTGGTCGGCGATGTCGCACGGCTCGCCGGGCCGTTCGATCCGCGTGTACGCGGCGGTGTAGCTGAACTGGCGGATCTCAAGATCGATCCCGATCGCGGCGACGTTCGAGCGCACGATCTCGGCGTGCTCGATGCAGATCGAGAGGTTCCACGTGTAGATGACGCCACGCCGCCGGCCGCCCCCCCGCCAGGCGCCGGGCCGCCGCGAGATTGGGCCCGCCGAGCGGGTAGATGGTGGCGTCGCGGAAGCCGGGCCAGCCCGGCGGCATGAGCTGGTCGGTCGGCCGGCCCGCGAGCATCTCGGGGATCGGGTGCTTCGACAGCGCGCGGCGATCGATCGCGAAGTTGGCCGCGCGCCGCATCGCCGCTCGGGCGAACAGCGGCCGGCGCGGATTGAACATCTCCTCGAGGCGCTGCGGGCGCGGACCGGGATAGCCGGGGTTGGGACGCAGCAGCAGCCGGCAGCGCGGCGCGGCCTCGGCGACGTAGTACGGCCCTACCGTCGCGACGCGCTCGAAACCTCGCGGCCGGAGCGGCGTGTTCGGGGGCACGGCGCAAAAGTAGAACGTCGCCATGCGCGCCGGCAGCGTTGGGGACGGGCGCTTGAGCCTGATCGTTAGCCGGTCTCCGCGCGCCGAGACGCCCGCTACGGTTCCGGCTCGCCGGTCGCGGTACGCCACGGCCCGACGATGTCGTCAGCGCGCGACTGCGAGAACACGGGGTTGCGCAGGATCCGCTGGATCGCCCGCTGGAAGGCGGCCGCGGTGACCGGCTCGCCCGACGGTGGCGAGAAGCGGTAGCCCTTGCGGGCCTGGAACGTGTAGACGCGCCCGTCCGCGGACACCGCAGGCGCCGCCGTCGCGAGCTCCGGCACGAGCTCCGCTGCACCGGATCCGCTTGCGTAGGTCATGAGGCGCGCGCACCTCGCGTACAGGCGCGGCGTGTCGCTCGGGTACGCCGGATCACGGATATCGGGATACTGGTCCAACAACCCGCGCGCCACCGCCCGGCCGCCGCCTCGCGCAGGGCTCGGCGGGGGCTCCTGGATGCTGACCCACAGGCGACCGCCGGCCACCACGACCGACTGCGGCGCCCCTCCCACGGCGAGATCGTCTTCGCAACGCGGTCCGTGCGCGGGTCGATGCGCGACAGCGTCCCCGAGAGGCTGTTCGCCACCTACACCGACCCGGCGCCGACCGCGATGCCGGACGGGAGCCGGCCAACCTCGATCGTTGCCTCGACGGCGCGCGTCGCGGGATCGATTCGAGACACCGTGCCTTCGCGGCTGTTCGCGACCCAGATCGCGCCCTCGCCCACTGCGATCGGTCCAGCCCCGTTGCCGACGGGCCTGGCGCTGGTGGCGCTCGGCATCCAAGGGCCGTGCGCGACCCCGGACACGGACTGCCTGTGGTCGGGCGCGAGCAGCGTCCAGGCGACCAAGGGCGGCGCGCCGCCGGGCAGTGGCCTGGGCGGCTCGGCGGACTCGCTCGACGGCGACGGCTGCCAGACCAACGAGGCGGCCGCCCCCGACAGCACGGCGACCGGCCAGGGCACGGTGGTCGTCGACGCCACGTCCGTGCGCGGGGTCTCGCTCGCGCTGCGCAGCACCTATGCCTCGGTCGAGACCACGCTCGACGAAGCCGAGGTCCTGAACGCCGTCTTGCCCGCGGGCGCGCCCTTCACGCAGGACGACCTGACCTGCGCGAAGAACCAGATGATCGACGAGCTCGCGGCCCGCCAGCAGGTGCTCGAGCTCATGGGCTACCTGCTGACGATCGAGACCAACCAACAGACCGGCATCGACATCACGCTCCAGGACGTCGCCGAAGTGAGCCCGCCGCGCGGCTCGTCACGGGCCCAGCCGATGTCGCCAATAAAGTCGCCAGAAAATCAAACAGAGCCATGCGGACCGCATGAATCCACGTGTGCAAGCACTTGACCTTCGATCAGGGGACCAAAGGTCAAGATCGCCGCAATCCCAGCAGCCAAGCGAAATCCGAGCGCGCCCGAGAGGATTCGAACCTCTGACCTTCGGTTCCGTAGACCGAGAGCCAAAGCGCCAGATTTGGCTCTAGCAAGCTAAATGCGCGACGCTGCGTCGCCAGAAAGTCGCCAAGAATTCGGCGGCGCGGCGAGTTCGAGTGGCGAACGGGTGGCGATGCGCGACCCTGCGAGGCTGTCAAGGCCGGTTGAGAGGTGCGTGTCGGTCGGCGCGGCGCGCTCGAGGTCATGCGGGACGGCTCGCTCAGTGCCGCCCAACGCGTGCTGCGACCGGCCACCCCGATCTCGCCACGGCGTGCCGCCGCGTCGGCGACTTTCTCGCCGAGGTGAAGCGGGCGGTGGGGATCCCCGCCAGGAACGCACCGGCCTGGACCGAGGCCGCCGACGCCGTGGAGGTCTTGCTGCGATGGGGGTGATACGAAGACGCTGCGGAGGGCCGCCCCGGATGGGACGGCCCGTGCAGTGACCGACTACTGATATGGCCGCGGATTTGTCAAGCGCTCAGGGGTGATCGCCGGTCGCGTGGCTGCCCGGGTTGAAGGGGTGTTCGATCGTGGTGGCGCCGGGCGCGTCGTCCGACGCAAGGCGGTCAGTCTGATGATGCGGGCGTTGGCTAACCCAGGGCGCTGGCTTCGTCGCTCGGCGTGCGCGTTCTAGAAGCGGGCGTGGCCACGTGCTGGCTGCCCATAGTAGATCCGTGCGTGCCGGCGGCCGTGGCCCGACGCCACCGCGACCGAACCTTGGGTGTCGTGGTCAGGTCATGGCGCGGTGGCCGCGGCCCAGAGGAACCCGGCGAGCTCTCGCGCCATCGCGACGGTGGTGAGGTTGTGGGGCTTGCCGCGCTCGCGTAGCCGGGTGTGGAGGCGGTGCAGGCGGTGCTGGGCGCGCCAGGCGATCTGCAGGATGTGGTCGGGTTGTCCGGCCTGGCGGTTGGCGATCGTGGCGCCGATCCGCGGCGGGCGGGCGTAATGCCAGGCGGCCTCGACGAGCAGCCGCCGGGCGTAGGTCGAGCCGGTCTTGGTGATCGAGCCCTGCGTCTTGGACTGTCCGGACTGATCGAGGCTGGGCGTGAGGCCGAGCCACGAGAACAGCTTGCGCGGCGAGGCGAAGCGCTGCCAGTCGCCGCCAAGCTCGAGGTGCACCGCCAGCGCGGTCAGCGTGTCGACGCCGCGGAAGCACCGTAGCCGCGCGACTGTCGGCCATAGCCGCTCGTCAGTCGCGAGCCGTGAGAGGCGCTCGTCGAGCGTGTCCTTGCGAGCGATCAGGCCGTCGACGGCGGCGAGCAGGTCGATGAACGCCAGCTCGGTCGGCGCCTGCTCGAAGCGCTGGCCGCCCAGCCACAGCCGGTGCGCGCGGTTCCACGTTGTCGCGCCCGCGTAGACGCGGCCGTGCGCGAGCAGCAGCTTCGACACGCGATGGCGCGCGGACATCAGATCGCCGCGAACCTGCTCCCGGGTGCGCGAGAGATGCCGGGCGGCCTCGACAAACTCCGACGGAACAGCGACCGCGGTCAGCTGCCCGGCCATCGCGAGCCGGGCGAGCAGCTCGGCGTCCTCGCGGTCGTTCTTGACACGATCGCCGGACGGCCGCGCGGTCTTGCTCGGCGCGATCACCTCGATCGCAACGCTGGCCGCACGCGCCGCGCGAAAGAGCGCGAACCCCGTCGGGCCCGCCTCATAGACCACGCGCGTCGGGCCTGGCAGCCCGACCAGCCACCCGACGACCTCCTCGCTGCCCGCCCCGAACCGCGCCCGCCTCAGCTCACCCGTCACCACGTCGATCGCCGACGCGTGCGTCGATCGAGCGTGCACATCTAACCCCACCCATGTCATCGTGCCGTGCACGGCCGGACCCTCCTTCGCCTGGGGTCAGCCGGAGCCCAATCTCCGGCCAGACAAACCCCCGGATACGCGAAAGGGTCCGGCCTACCTCAGACGGCTCCGCCCGAAGTCAGGCCATAGCGTCTAGCCGGCGGAGGCGCCGGGCACCCCGACGTTCACCTCGACCACGCCTGGCAGGCGCTCCTCCGGTGGGATGCCGGGAAGGTCGCCGTTCGTGGCAAAGACGGTCGTCCGATGACGACCCGTGCCGAACGCGAGGCTGAGCGGGACGTCGAACTCGCCCCACTCGCCCGGCGCGACGCCAGCCGTCGTGCGTCCGGTCCTCGGATCGACGTGCACCAGCGGCGACGTGCCCAGGATCGCGTGGCCGGGGATGAGCACGTGGAGCCCGCCGCGCGCGTCCACTGCCAGCCCGTCCGCCGTGGCGAGGCCGGTCGCGACGACCACGGCCTCGCCCGCGCTGCCGTCGCGGTTGATCGGGACCTGAGCGACCAGCCCCTTCTCGGTGTTCGCGACGTACAGGCGGTTCGGCCGGTCGAAGCCGATCCCGTTCGCTCCCGGCAGCGGGAACCCGAGCGGATCGTCGGGTGAGGGCGCGAGCAGCTCGTGCTCGGCCCACGGCAAGCCGGTCCCGTACGCTGGGTGGCGCCGCGTGCCGTCGCGCGGGAACCGCCAGACCGCGCCGCCGAAGCTGTCCGTGACGTACAGGTTGCCGCGGGCGTCGAATGTGAGCGCGTTCGGAAACGTCATCCTCTCGGAGCCCGGCAGCCGCGAGCGCCGCGAGCCGTGGCACTCGATCCGCCAGACACCGTGCACAGCGGGGTCGGGCGACACCACGGCGGCGTAGACGGCTCCTCGCGAATCGATGGCGAGCCCGAGCACGCCGTCGTCGCCCGGGTTACCGTCGAGCTCGAGCTCGGCGAGTCTGGCGACCGTCGAGACCGACCCGTCGCGAGCGATGGCGAGGATCTCGGAGACGAAGTGCTCACCGTCGTCCCGCCGGTTGCCGAGGTAGACGATGCCCCGATCGCCGACGGCGATCCCCTCGGGATGGTTGCCTGGGTCGAGGCGCAGGAAGCTCTGTGCGTCACCGACGGGGAGCCAGTGGCCTCCGGATGCCGCGGCGCCTGCAGGGGCGGTCAGCGCCACGCACAAGCCTGCCGCCGAAAGAACGCGCGCGAGGCGCTTGATCAGAACGGACGCCATGATCAGCTCACCGCCCCGATGCGCGGTCGCCGCCGGGCGGTCGCCAGCGACGAGAACGAACCGACCGCGAGTCCGATGACGAGTGCGCCGGCGAGCGCGAGCAGGAACGGCGCGGTGCTGATTCCGTCTCGGGTCGCGCCTGCCTGGCCGTCGGCGACCGGCGGCGCCTCGCCGTAGGACGAGTAGTAGCGCTCGATCGCCAGCGCGGCGTCGGTGCTGGACGGCGCCTGCGTCGCGGACCCGGGGGCCTCGCCGGCGAGCGCGAGCAGCGCGACGAGCGCAACGACCGCCGGCAGAGCGCGGCGGTCGGGTGAACGGAATGACATGGCGACCTCCTCGGTAGCCGGTCGATGACGGCCGCAGGCTCGCGCGGGCCGGTAGAGCGGCGGTAGAGGTGGGGGGGCCTTGATCGGTGAACGGGCGCCGGATACGGTCGCCGTGAGAGGTCATGCAGCTGCGCCTGCTGGGTTCGGTGGAGGCGAGCGTCGAGGGTCGTGCGCTCCCGCTCGGCGCGGCCAAGCAGCGGGCGGTGCTGGCGATGCTGGCACTACGACCCGGCCGCCCGGTCTCCGCCGACGAGCTGATGGAAGGGTTGTGGGGCGAGCACCCGCCGGCGACGGCGGCGAAGATGGTCCAGCAGTATGTCTCGCATCTGCGCCGGCTGCTCGACGCCCGATCGACGATCATCACCCGCGGGCGCGGCTACGAGCTGCGGATCGCGCCCGACGACGTCGACGCCTGCCGCTTCGAGCGTCTGATCGCCGAGGGTGCCGCGCGCGAGGCGCTCGCGCTCTGGCGCGGACCGCCGCTGGCCGACATCGCGGACGAGCCGTTCGCCGCGTCCGCGATCCGGCGCCTGGAGGAGCTGTGGTTCGCCGCCGTTGAAGCGGTGATCGACCTGGATCTCGCGGACGGACGGCATCGTGAGCTCGTCGGCGAGCTTGAGGCGCTGATCGCCCGTGAGCCGTTGCGAGAGCGCCTGCGCGCCCAGCTGATGCTCGCGCTCTATCGCTCGGGGCGCCAGGCGGATGCGCTCGATGCGTACCGGCACGCGCGGGTGACGCTCGTCGATCAGATCGGCGTGGAGCCTGGCGCGGAGCTGCGAGAGCTCCATGCGGCGATGCTGCGCCAGGACGACGCGCTCGCTGGGCCGGCGCCCCCGGAGGTTCCGCCGGAGCTGGTGGCCACGACGCCGCTCATCGGACGCGATCGCGAGCTCGCGCTGCTGCGAGCGGCGTGGGAGGAGGCCTGCGCGGGCCGTGGTGGGGTCGCGGTCGTCGTCGGTCCGCCGGGCAGTGGCCGGACGCGACTGGCCGCCGAGCTGGCCGGCGAGGCGTATCGTCAGGGCGCGCGCGTCGCGCTCGCGTTGCTCCCAGGGAACCGCAGGCGAGCGCTGATCGTGCTCGACGACGCCGACCCGGCGCAACTGGCCGGGCTGGCGGAGCAGGTCGCCGACACGCCCACGCTCGTGCTTGCCACGACGACCCGGTCGGTACCGGCCGTCGGGGCGCAGGTCGTGCTCGGGCCGCTCGCCCCCACCGACATCGCGGCGATCGCCGCGGTGTACGCGGGTGACGCGGACGCGATCCTCACCGACGAGCTGGTCGCGCGCAGCGGCGGGCTGCCCGGACCCGCGCACCGGCTGGCCGCGGAGTGGGCGCGGGCGGCGACGGCACGCCGCCTGCGCGCGGCGGCCGGCCGGATCGCTGCCGAGCGCTTCGGGCTGCGCCGCGCCGAGGATGAGCTCGCCGACGACGTCGTCGAGCTCCACGCGCTGCGCGACCGCGCCGGGCTCGACGCAGAGCCCGCGCCCGGTGTGGTGTGCCCGTTCCGGGGGCTCGCTCCGTTCGACGTCGACGACGCCCTGGTCTTCTTCGGGCGCGAGAACCTCGTCGGTGAGATGCTCGCCCGCCTGGCCGGCGCGTCGCTTCTCGGCGTCGTCGGGCCGTCGGGGAGCGGCAAGTCGTCCGCGGTGCGCGCCGGGCTGCTGCCCGAGCTCGCCGGGGGCGTCCTGCCCGGCAGCGAGTCGTGGACGCAGACGCTGCTGCGGCCCGGCGAGCACCCGCTGCGAGCGCTCGAGCGGGTCGGCGGAGAGGGGCACCGGCTGGTCGCCGTCGACCAGTTCGAGGAGCTCTTCACGCTGTGTCGCGACCCGGGCGAGCGGACGGCGTTCGTCGACGCGCTCCTGGCCGCGCCGTCCACGACCGTCGTCGTCGCCGTGCGCGCCGACTTCTACGGACGCTGCGGCGAGCACCGCGGCCTCGGCCAGATGCTGGGTGCCAACCACGTGCTCGTGGGACCGATGCGCCGTGGTGAGCTGCGACGGGTGATCGAGCGCTCGGCGCGCGCCGGCGGGCTGCGTGTGGAGCCCGAGCTCGTCGACCGGCTGCTCGCCGATGTCGAAGCGGAGCCCGGCGCGCTTCCGCTGCTGTCCACGGCGCTGCTCGAGCTGTGGGAGCGCCGCGACGGCCGTCATCTGCGGCTGGCGGCCTACGAGCGCACGGGCGGCGTGCGCGGCGCGGTCGCCCGCCTCGCTGAGCGGACGTACGGCAGCTTGCGCGACAGCGACCGCGAGGTCGCGCGCGCGGTCCTGCTCCGGCTGGCCGGCGAGCAGGCCGACGGCGGCACCGTGCGCCGCCCCGTGGCGCTGAGCGAGCTCGACGCCGACCGCGAGGACGTCCGGCGCGTGCTCGGCGCGCTCGCTGACGGCCGTCTCGTCACGCTCTCGGAGGACCGCGCCGAGGTCGCGCACGAAGCGCTGCTACGCGAGTGGCCGCGCCTGCGCGACTGGATCGCCGAGGACGCCGAGGGCCGGCGCCTGCATCACCACCTCGCCGTCGCGGCCCGCGAGTGGGAGGCCGGTGGGCGCGACCCCGCCGAGCTCTACCGGGGTGCCCGCCTGGCCGCGGCGGCGGACTGGAGCAGAGCGCACCGGCCCGAGCTCAACGCGGCTGAGCGCGCGTTCCTGGACGAGAGTCACACCGAGACCGACCGCGAGTCGCGCCGCGCTCGGGCGGCGAACCGGCGGCTGCGCCTCCTGCTCGCGGGCGTCGGCGCCATGCTCGGGATCTCGCTGCTGGCCGGCGCGCTGTTTCTCGAACAGCGCGGCACGGCGCGCGACGAGGCGCGCGGCGCGCAAGCCCAGCGCCTCGGCGCGCAAGCCCTCGTGGCGGAGGAACTCGACCGCTCGCTGCTGCTGGCCCGCGAGGGCGAGGCGATCGAGAGCTCGGCGCAGACGCGCGGGTACCTGCTCGCCGCGCTGCTGCGCAGCCCGGCCGCAGTTGGCGTCACCTGGAGCGAGGGCGACCGGCTGCTGCGTATGGCGCCGCACCCCGACGGCCGCACGGTCGCGGTCGGCGACAACCGGGGGCGCGTGCTGCTGCTCGACGTATCGGGCGGCGGACCGGCACGCGTCGTACGGCGCGTGACGCTCGCGGAGAACAAGAACTGGCGCGGCATCCCGTCGCCGCAGGTGATCGATCTCGAATTCAGCCCGGACGGCTCCCGGCTCGCGGTCAGTCAGACGGGCAAGCTCGAGCTTCTCGACGCGCGCAGCTGGCACCGGATCGCGACGCCGAGGGTGCCGCAGGGTTGGTTCACGAACCTCGGCTTCTCACCCGACGGCCGCGTGCTGTACGCGCCCTACGCGTGGGTGTTCGACCGGCTCGGGCCGCTCACCATGCTGCGCTTCGCGGCCCGGGACGGACACCCCCTTGGCAGCGCCGAGCGGTTCGCACCCGGCGTGCGCACGCCGGACGTGCTCGCCTTCGGTGCCGGCGGCCACCGGTTCGTCACCCGCGAGGACGACGATCTGGTGCTGCGCGACGCGCGCACGCTGCGCGCCCTGCGCCGCGCTCCGGGGACGGCGGTGTTCCCGGACCGCAGCCAGGGCGACATCGACCTGGGGCTCCCCGACTCGATCTCGCTCGCGCCCGACGGCGCAACGCTCGCCGCGGGCGGCGCGGACGGCTCGGTGCGTTTCGTCAACCTGCGCACGGGCGTGACCGCGACCGCGTCCGGCCGGCACGACGGCGCTGTTACCGCAGCGCTGTTCGCGCGCGGCAGCGATCTCCTCGTCACGATCGGAGACGACGACCGCGCGTTGGTCTGGGACGTCGAGCAGCGCGCGCTCAGCGCGACGCTCGCGGGGCACGCGGGGCGAGTGCTCGCGGCCACGGTGGACGAGCGCGGGCACACGCTGCACACCGCCGGCCTCGACAGCCGCATCATCACCTGGGATCTGCTCGGCGACCGGCGACTCGGGCGGCCGTTCGCCGCCGGCAGCGGCGTCGGTTTGAGCGGTGCGTTCTTCCCTGCCACCGCGATCAGCGCCGACGGCGGCACGCTCGTCACGACCCAGCAGGGGGGCGTGAGCCTGATCGACACCCGTACGTTCGCGCGGCGCTCGATGCCGGTCCCGGGCGGGTCGCCAGAGGTTAATGCGCCTGCTTTCGCCGCCGACGGTCGGATCGCCGTTGCGGGGCTCGACGGGTTCCTGGCTCTCGTCGACCTGCCCGGTGGGCGGGTGCATGCCCGTCTGCGCGGGCACCACGGCGTCGTCTTCACGCCGGCGACGACGCCGGGCGGCCGCCGGATCGTGACCACGGGCCTCGACGGGACGCTCCGGCTTTGGGACGGGCGCAGCGGCCGCGCGCTCGGGCCGCCGATCCGGCTCGACGGCCTGCCCGGCGCCACCCCCGCGGTCGCTCCCGACGGTCACACGGTCGCCATGCCGCTGGAGCGCGGCACCGTCGACATCTATGACATCCGCTCCCGCCGGCGGCTCACGCGGCTGTCGGTCGACGGCGAACCGGTCATCGCCGCCACGTTCTCGCGCGATGGCGAACTGCTCATCGCCGGCACCGACGACGGCCGGCTCCGCCTCTTCTCCACCGACGGCTGGCGTCCGCTGAGCGCAGCGTTCCAGGCGCACACGGGCTTCATTTCCACGGTGGACGTCAGCCCGGACGGGCGGCGGTTCGTGACAGCCGCGACCGACGGCCAAGTGCGGCTATGGGACCGCGACACACTCCGCCCGATCGGCGCCCCGCTACCGGGACCGCAAGAGGTCAACGCCGTCGCGTACTTCTCGCCGGACGGTGCCTACGTCTACGCCGTCTTCGCCAACGGACGCGGCTACCGCTGGGACGTCCGGCCGGACGCGTGGGCACGGCACGCCTGCGCGGTCGCGGGCCGCCGACTGACCCGGGCGGAATGGGATGCGGTGCTCCCGGAGCGCCCGTTCGCGCCGGCGTGCTGAAACCGCCCCGCGGATCGCGCCGGGCGTGGAAACCTGAGCCGCGGCGAAGCGTCAGCAGCTCAGGGACGCGACGCGGATGAGTCATTCCTGCCGCCTCGGACGAGATACGGACGTCGACGGCGGCGGTCAGGCGGACTTCGCGCCGCCCAGGCAACACGTCGGACTGCAGCGGATTGGCAGCACCCTGATGTAGCGCGTCTACCTGTTGGTCATGACGCAATCACGAACCGCTGAGACTGACGTCGGCGTCCGCGAGTTGCACGACCAGCTCAGCCGCTACGTCCGGCCACCTCGGGACAACGCGCTCAACGCGGCCGCACCCGCGACGGGCCAGCTGCTCGTCAACAACAGCGACTGAGCCCGGCGCGCCCCTCGTCACGGGCCCAGCCGATGTCGCCAATAAAGTCGCCAGAAAACAAACAGAGCCATGCGGACCGCATGAATCCACGTGTGCAAGCACTTGACCTTCGATCTGGCGACCGAAGGTCAAGATCACCGGAATCCCAGTAGCAAAGCGAGAATCGAGCGCGCCCGAGAGGATTCGAACCTCTGACCTTCGGTTCCGTAGACCGACGGCCGAAGGGGCAGATTTGGCTCTAGCAGGCCAAATGTGCGGCACCGGGTCGCCAGAAAGTCGCCAAGAAATCGGCGGCGCGGCGAGTTCGAGTGGCGAACGGCTGGGCGGTGCGCGCGTCCTCGCGGTCGAAAGTGGGAGCGACGTCGCGCTGACCGAGCCAATCGCACATCGCCCCGAGCGGGCGTCCGGGCGGGCTCGCCGGAGGCGGTCGAGTCCACCGGAAGCAGTAGCGCGGCGGTCCATCAGCCGCATTCGAGCGCGCCGCTCAGTCGCATGGATTGGAGCAGTCCCGCCGACCCACGCGCGGCTGCTCCTGTCAGGCGGAAGCAGCACCGCGTCAGCAGCCCGGCCGCTTGCCTTGCGCGTCGGGAGGTGAGAGCGTCGACACCACATCAAACGCGCAAGCAGGGAGCAGGCGATGGAATCCGCGCAAGTCACCCGCGTCCTCATCGTGGCGAACCGGACGGCGTCGACGCCCCATCTGATCGAGGAGGTCGGCCGCCGCGCCAAAGCCAGTCCCTGCGAGTTCGCCCTGCTCATTCCAGACGTCACCAACCGCAAGGCAGCCGACTGGACGTTGGAGACGGCACAACGGAGTCTGCGGCCAGCCGCACGAGGGGAGGTCGAAGGACTCGTCGGAGGCCCCGACCCGTTCGAGTCCGTCAAAGAGGCGGTGCGCGAGGGGAACTTCGACGAGATCATCATCTCCACGCTGTCCAAGAAGACGTCGAAATGGCTCCGGCGCGACCTGATCCACCGGGTCGAAACTCTGGGACTCCCCGTGACCGCCATCCATCCCCCCACTTTCAAGGAAGACTTGCGCTCGCTCGAAAGCCCGTGGGCGGGCCGCGGGGGCCCAATGTCCTCCTGAAGCAAACTCGCGTCCGGCCGGCCACAAGCGCCGCGTTGCGCTGGGGTCGAAACCACGGGGCCGACCGGCGCACTCACCGTTGCGCTCGGACCACAAGCGGCAGCGCGGCGCTGGGTCGGAAGCGTGTGCAAGCCGCGCTGTTGCAACGAGGCGAGGCTGTCGCGTAAGCCTGTCGGGATGACCGGGCCGCGTCGCGTCGGTTGGCTCGGCGGCTGGAAGCGCCTCGACCACTCCCGGCCGCGGACCGCTCGTGGCCTTTCAGGCGGTCGCGAGCGTGTGGCGATGAAGCTTCAGGAGATTGTGGGTGGCGGTGATCAGGCGCCATTCCGTGCGGACGGCGGCGCGGCCTCTTCGGTGGAAGCGATCGAGTCCGCGGTTGTGTTTGGTCTGGCCGAACACGGGCTCGATCATCGGTTGGCGTTGGCGGTAAAGACCGCCGCCGTGCTCGGTCGCCAGGACGCGGCGCATGAACGCGTAGGGGCCGCCGTCCCAGCCCGGCCGGGCGCCCCGGCGCTTGCTTGCGTCCGGCGGGATCAAGACCGCGATGCCCTGGTCGACGATCCGTTCCATCTGACGCTGGTGCCAGTAGCCGGCGTCCGCCAGTAACACCCCCGGGGTGTCGCTGACGCCGGCCGCCTGCAGTTCGCGTTGGGCGGCGTCGAGCATCGGCTCCAAGTGCCCGAAGTCCGGGGCGGCGGTCATCACCTCGGCCGCGATCACGACCTGATGCTCGTTGGTGACGGCCTGCGCGTTGTAGCCCTGGATGAACCCTCTAAGCCCCTTCACGACGCGTGAGTCCGGGTCGGTGACGTTGACGCGACCCGCCGGGGTGCCCGGCGGCTGGTAGGGGTCCGGTGGCCGGCCAAAGCGCCGACCGTCCTTCATCCGCCCGCGCGCCCGGTAGGCCTCGTAGGCGCGGTTGGCGCGCACCTCGCTAAAGAGCTCCTCCTCCAGGCGGCGCTTGGCCTCCTTCAGGCGCTTGCGGCGGCTGCGCGGCACGGGCTGCGGGTTCGCCGCGCGCTCGGCCTCCAGGCGCTGCTTGGCCTCGCGCAACCACCCGCGCCGCCCTTGCGCGGTCGCGAACTCCTCCGGCAGCTCATCGCCGCGTGCCTGCCCGTAGAGCTCATCCTCGGCCGCGTCGGTGGCCTTGGCCTCCTCGAGGATCTCGCGCGCGAGCTGCTCATAGTCGAGGTTCTCGTTGCGCGACGCGTTCGCCTGCAGCTTCGTGCCATCGACCGCGATCACCCCGACCTGGACCAGACCGCTGCGCGCGCACAACGTCAGCACCTCACCGAACAAGCCAGCGATCGCGTCCTCGTGACGCTCGACAAAGCGCGCGATCGTCGCGTGATCCGGTCGCTGCTGCGCCGCCAGCACCCGAAACGCGACGTCCTCCTCGCACGCGCGCTCGATCATCCGCGAGGACCGGATCCCGCGCGCGTACGCGTAGAGCAACACCGCGACCATCATCGCCGGGTCATAGGGCGGCCGGCAGCGCCCATCGACGCGGTGCGCGGCATAGAACCCGTCGAGGTCCATCTCGCTGACGGCGTCGATCACAAACCACGCGAGGTGCCGCTCGGGCAGCCACTCACGAACATCGGGCGGCATCAAGAACGACTGCTCGCGATCACACGCGATGAAGCGTTGGCCCATCCCGAAATGGTCTTAACTTAAACGACCCGGACGACACCCCCGACTTACGCGACAGCCTCGCCTCGATCCGGTAGCGAGCGCGGAGCTTCCCCGGACCCGGCGTCCAAGGCAGAAGCCGCCGCCATTTGACTGGGGTCGAGCTTCGCTCGGCCGCGACGCTGGCGGGGCGTCGTCGGGCTGGCGCCCCGCGCAGCGAATCCGGCTGACTGGCGCGAACGGCGAGACCGAGCCGTCTGGAGCCTGCCTGGCGGTTTTCACCCCATCGGTATGAGGACGAGGAGAGGGCGCGCGCTTAGCCTCGCCCGCAATCCGACGCTGTTACGAAGAGGAGTCACCATGGCTGTGTCCAGCGAGACGCTCCGCTCCATCTCGACGCCTGAGCAGCTCGACACCCGGCTCGGGGCGCTCGGGTTCGTCGACGGCGTACCGAGCGGCGAGACCTCCGAGAAGGTGTACGACCACCTGGACTTCGTCCATGCCTTGAGCGTGTTCCTCAACGCGTATGCGGGAGCGTCGACGGTCGCAATGCGCAAGGGCTTCCACGAGGCGGGGGCAGACGACAATGAGATCCTCATCTTCTCGGAGTTGATGGGCTCGGAGTCGCTGTTTCTGACCGCGAACGCGGACACGGTCTATTTCGTCGGCTTCGTCGACCTCACGAATGGGCCGATGGTCGTGGAGACGCCGCCGCAGGCGCTGGCGTTGTTCGACGACATGTGGTTTCAGTGGATCGTGGACTTCGGCCTGCCGGGCCCAGATCGCGGCGAGGGCGGCCGCTTCCTGCTCGTCCCGCCCGGCTACGACGGGCCGCTGCCCGACAGCGGCTATCACGTCCGCCACTCGCGCACGACGGGGGCGTTGCTGCTCGGCCGCTCGTTCATGGACAACGACGACCCGGCGCCGACCGTCGAACTGATCAAGCGCACGCTGAAGCTGTACCCGTACGCGCAAAGCGGCTTCGGTACCAGCGTGGGAACACTGCTCGAGGGAGGCCGAGGGCTGCCCCAGCTGCCGGCGCCGATCCCGGAGACGGTGTTCGTCGAGGGCAGCGGCAACGCGTTCAACACGATCCCACCGACCGGCGTGGCTTTCTACGAGCTCTTGAACGAGCTGGTGCAGGAGCAGCCGACCGGGAGCACTGACATCGAGCGGATGGGCCAGATGGCGGCGATCGGCATCGTCAAGGGCAAGCCGTTCGCGCCCGACGAGCGGATGCGACGCATCCTCGAGGACGCCTCCGCCGTCGGAGCCGCGACATCGCGGGCGTTGCTGCTCGATCCGCGGGCGTCAGAGGATCTCGCCTACTACGACGGGTCGGCGTGGTTCGGCCTGATGTTCGGCTCCGGATACAACTTCGAGACCCCGCCGCCGCACGTCACCGCCGACGGGATCAAGCCGTTCCCCCCGACAGGCGCACGGACGCTGAACGTCCGCTCGATGTTCTTCTACGGCTACACCGGGATCACGCCCGCGATGTGCATGCGACTCACCGGCATCGGATCGCAGTACCTGATCGCCGCCAAGGACGCCGACGGCACGCACTTCGACGGCGCGCGCAGCTACCGCGTGACACTACCGCCGGACATCCCGGCGGCACGGTTCTGGTCGCTCACCGTCTACGACACCGAGACGCGCTCAATGCTGCAGACGACGCAGCGCTTCCCGCGCGCCGGTAGCCAGGCCTACCCGACACCAGCCGCGACCGCTGACGCCGACGGCTCGACGACCGTCACGTTCGGCCCGGAGCAACCGTCGGACAGCCCGGACGGCAACTGGATCCAGACGACGGCAGGGAAGGGCTGGTTCCTTTGCTTGCGGCTCTACAGCCCGCTCGCGCCGTTCTTCGACAAGTCGTGGCGCCCGAGCGAGGTCGAGCGCCTGACCTAGGACGGGTCGGGCGGACACAGACCGACGCGCTGCTCCTTTCGCCTGCTTGCGCAACTCAGCCATATCGCTGCGTGAGTGCTCCTTCCGCGGTCGGAGCACGCCGCTTACGCCGGGTGCGTCGCTCCTTCGCGATGAATGGAGCACTCTGCGAGCCGCTCGCTACCGGGTTCCTGGCTGGCGATCTGCACGAGGACCGGCGGCGAGGGAGCCGCGGCTTCCCCGCCGCCGTCGTGTTGAGGCTTCAGACTTGCAGCGAGCTGTGGACGGGGACCATCGGCGCGCGACGTGAGTGGACCGCGTCGATGATCTCGGTGTTGTCGATGCCTTGGAGGTAGACCGAGGTAATGCCGAGGTTGGTGTGACCGAGCTGGCGCTGGATGACGATCAGCGGCACGCCCTCGCGGGCCATCTCGACGGCGTGCGCGTGGCGCAGTTGGTGTGGCGCGAAGCGTCGCCGTACGCCGGCCTGGCGGGCGACGCGCCGCAGCTCCGCGCGGGCGGCGGCGGCCGCCCAGGGGCGTCCGCGCGTCGTGCCGTTGACGACGCAGAACAGCGGTCCGACCGGCAGCTCAACGCGCACGTCGAGCCAGGGCGCGAGCTGTTCCCACGCCCAGTCGTCCATGCCGACCTCGCGGCGCCGGCCGCCCTTGCCGCGCCGTACCAGCAGCGAGCCGCGGCGCGCGTCCAGGTCGGCCTCGGCGAGCGCGAGCGCCTCGCAGATCCGCAAGCCGGCGCGCCACAGCACAACGATCAACCCGCGCAGCCGGCGGCCGTGGACACTGTCGCCGGCGTGGCGCATCACGGTGACGATCTCCTCGATCGTCGGCGGATCCGCCGGGTAGCGCATACCCTTGTTGCGCGGCGGCCGCCCGGCGTGGAACTCCGGCAAGGTGGCGGGTGAGCGACGGCGGCCGGCGGCATCGAGCAGCAGCTCGGACATAACCCCTCCTTCGGGAGTCGAAGACGCACCGAGCCTGCTGCCCGCCACAAGCGGCGCGCCCTCCGCCAGACCACGACCGTCCACGCAGAGCCGGCGCCTCCCGGGCGGCGACCTCACTCCGCTGTCGCCGGCGAATGCAGCAGCGCGCTCTCCACGCCACGACGGACGCCGGTAGTTCCCCCGCGCATGGATACGAGCAGTCAGCCCGTCGCTGTTGCCTGTGCACCGATCCAGGAGCGGCAGGGCCTCCGATCGGGCGCAGCCAGACGCGGTCACGTCCCGTAGCGTGGTGTAGGACGCGGTCGGACGGATCGTTCGGGCCTGTTTCGGGGTGATGGATCGGTCGGGGCGTGTGCTCGGAGGGCCGTAGAGGCGCTCTGAGTGGCGTGCTGGTTTTCGGTCTGTCGTGAATTTCGGGCTCGGATGCGGTTCCGGCCACCGCGGCGTCCATGATCGTCGGGCTTTCCAGGGCTACGACGAGAAAGGAGGCGCCAGCGATGGCCGGTGCCGACAGGATGACGATCGAGGAGGTCGTCAAGCAGGTGATGGTGCGCGAGCATGGCGATGTGGTCAGAGCGGCGGTGGAGGCGGTCTGCCGCGAGCTGATGGAGGGCGAGGTGTCCGAGCTGGTCGGCGCCGAGCTCGGTGAGCGGCGTCCGGATGATCGGATGACGCATCGCAACGGTTATCGGCCGCGGGAGTGGCAGACGCGGGCGGGGACGGTCGAGCTGCAGATCCCCAAGCTGCGCCGCGGCAGCTACTTCCCGAGCTTCCTGGAGCCGCGCCGGCGGTCCGAGCAGGCGCTGCTGGCGGTCGTCCAGCAGGCCTATGTGTGCGGGGTCTCCACGCGCCGCGTCGACCAACTGGTCGAGAGCCTCGGGCTGCGGATTTCCAAGAGCGAGGTCAGCCGCGTCTGTGAGGCGCTCGATGAGCACGTGGAGGCGTTCCGGACGCGTCCGCTGGAGGGCGCCTATCCGTACCTGTTCCTCGATGCCAAGGTCGAGAAGGTCCGCGACGGCGGCCGCGTGGTCAACAAGGCGCTGGTGATCGCGCACGGCGTCCATGAGACCGGCCGCCGGGAGATCCTCTCGATCGACGTCGGCGAGGCCGAGACCGAGGCGTTCTGGACCGCGTTCCTCAGAGGACTGGTCAAGCGCGGCCTGGTCGGCGTCCAGCTCGCCATCAGCGACGCGCACGCCGGCCTGAAGGCCGCGAGCGCGAAGGTCCTGGGCTGTAGCTGGCAGCGCTGCACCGTGCACTTCCTGCGCGACTGTCTCGGCCATGCCCGGCGCGATCAGCATGGGCTGCTGGCGGCGCTGATCCGCCCGATCTTCAACGCCGACTCGCAAGCGCAGGCCCGCGATCGGCTCTCAGAAGCGGTCGCGCACCTCGACGGCCGGATGGGCAAGGTCGCCGCGATGCTCGAGGACGCCGAAGCGGACATCCTCGCGTTCTACGCGTTCCCGCCCGACCACTGGCGCAAGCTCAGATCCACGGATGAAAATGTCAAGGGCTTGGTCGCCCGTGGCGGGGTTGGTTTTCGGGGGTGTGATCGGTCGGGCAGGTTGCTCGGAGGGCCGCAGATCGGCTTCTGTGGCCTGGTTTCGGGTCGGCCGCCGGGACCGGGTCGATCTCGGGCATGCAGCGGCTCCGCCGTCGGTTCGGCGGCGTTGGCGAGGCGGTCAGCGGGCGTTAGGCGCCGCTGTGGGCGTGGTCGACCCCCGAGCGAAGCGCAGGATCTGGGGCTGAGTCCTGCCGCGCAGCTGTTGCCCCGTCTGAGGGCCTTGAGAGTCGCGCCCCGTTGGCGGCGGCCACGCCCGATTCTCGCTTCGGCGGCTTGGCCTGCCAGTCGGCGACGAGCTGGCGATAGGCCTGTTCGGCCTGCTCGTTGAGCGCGTTCTCGCGGGCCCGGACCGCCTTGAGCGAGTAGCCGGCGGCCGTGCCCTTCTGCCCGCGCTTGGACGGCATGCCGGCGCGCAGCTCGAGGCGGCGCAGCTTCTGGGCGGTCAGCGACGGCCTGGCGAAGGCGTAGTCCTCGCCCTTGGCGATGAGGTGCCAGCAGAGCACCGCGAGCTTGCGCGCGGTCGCGACGACCGCGACCTGCATCCCGCGGCGGGCGCGCACACGCTGATAGAACGCGCGCAGCGGTCCGGGCGTCTTCGACGCCGCCCAGGCGGCCTCGACGAGCATCCCGCGGGCGTGGGCGCGGCCCTGCTTGGTGATCCGCCCGTGCGAGGCGGGCTGCCCGCCGGACTGGCGCACCCGAGGATTCAGCCCGAGGTAGCTGACGAGCTTCTCGGGTGAGCGGAAGCGCGCGAAGTCGCCGACGGCGGCGACGATCGACAGCGCGACGGTCGCGTCGACGCCGGGGATCGTCATCAGCCGCCGGACCTCGGCGCTGGCCAACGCGACGCGGCCGAGCTCGGCGTCGATGATCGCCAGTTCCTGGGCATGGAAGTCCAGCTGACGCAGCAGCGCCCCAACGGCTTGGCACTCGTCGGCCGGCAACGTCTGCTCGGCCAACCAGCGCCGCCCCTTATGGCCGAACAGGTCGGCCGCCGGGCAGCGCGGGATCAGGTTGCGATGCAAGATCGCCTGGACCTGGTTCTTCAGCCGCGTGCGCTGACGGACGATATGCGCGCGGCGAGCGACCTGGCGGCGCAGGGCATGCGTTGCGTCATCGGCCAGCCACACCGCCGGCAGATAGTCGGCGGCCAGCAGCTGCGCGAGCACCGCAGCGTCGACCTTGTCGGTCTTGACCTTCGCCTCGGCGATCGCGCGCGTCTTCTGCGGGTTAGAGATCACCACCCGCGCGACCCGCCCCTCCAGCAGCTTGGCGATCGCGTGCGTGTTACACGTCGCCTCGATCGCGATCTCATCGCTCGGCGCGAGGCTGTCGGCGAAGGCCCGCAGCCCCTCCGGCGTCGCCGCGACCCGACCGGCCTGACGCACCTGACCGTCCTGCCAGATCGCGACCTGCGCGAACTCGCGATGCACATCGAGTCCAAAGCACCTGCGCGTCACAGTTCACCCCCAACTGGTCATGGAACATGGAGGGAGGCGGCGGGCAAACGACACCTACGGATTCGCGCTCGCGGCGCATCCGGGCAAGTCGCAGGGGCGGCCACCTACTAACACGGGCTCGAAGCCCATCGAACAAGACCGGCCTGCCCGACCGCGTTTGCTCCCGGATGCCCCTGTCCCGGACGGTCGCACCGTACTCACCAACCCAGACGTCGAAGACCTCGAGGCGGTCGGGGGTCACAGGCGGCATCTGGCCGTTTCATACGGGATACGAACCCGCTCGAGCGCTTCAACCGCGAGATCGGCCGCCGCACCGACGTCGTCGGCATCTTCCCCGAGGACCAGAGCCTGATTCGCCTCGCGGGCATGCTCTGCATCGAGCAGAACGACGAGTGGCTCGTCGGGCGCCGCTACCTCTCGGCCGAGTCGATCTCTCTCGTCCTGGCGGGACGAGACGATCACATAGACAAGGAGATCAAGAAGGAGGTGGCGCAGCTCGAAACGGTCTGAGCCGCCAACGTCTCACCAACGATCAAGGCGCCGTGCCGTTACACCACGTCCCGGGACTTGACTCCAGACGCCTCGACCTCGTCCAGTGCAGCAACCAGCGACATCACTACACAGACGCCTGCTCTCGAAGGGTTCTCGACGGTCTGGCTGACGACCTGTCAGGACTCTCCCCGCCCGGTGTTGTGCTCGAACGCGCGGATGTCTAGGAACGACGGGCTGAACTGGCCCCACTGCACCGTCGCGGTGGGGCCACTGCAAGCCGTCGCTCCGAGATGTCCTTCATGCGTCCGCGCATGCGGCCGCCCTGGTCCTTCTTCGGTGCGGTCGACCGCTTCGCCTTATTGATTGCCGCGCTGCCCTTGCGCAGTGCCGATCGTCTGGGTCGGTCCGCCGTTGCTCCTCAGCCTGGCGATTCTCGGAGCAACGCCGACGATGTCCGTCGGGCGGTTGAATCCCGCGCAGGAAGTGGGCAGCCCCATCGTCGCGGGCCCAGGCGGCAAGCCCAGGTTGTGGTATCGGCGGCGGCCGGGGCGCCCGCGACGAGCGCCATGGGGCGCTCCCGCGAGGAGGCAGACGGACGGGCCATCGACCTGGCTCAGCTCCCAACCGCGCAGAGGGCCAGTCCGGGCAGCGGGTACCCGCCCCCCTCGGCTGCGAACCGCGCGAGCGAGTCCTCGACGTCGGCCAGGACCTCGGCGCGCTGATCCTCCGACAGGCCCTGAAGCGCGATCGCGAGCGGGCCCGCGGTGTCGGCGATGAACTCCAGGTACGCGTTGGCGTTCGGGAGCGGGAAGGTGAGCGGGACCTCCTCGACCAGGACCTCCTCGAACCCGGCGTCGTGCAGCAGACCCTTCACCCGCTCGGGATCGGCCATCGAGAACAGCCCGGGCGCCGGCGGAGGATCCGGCGGCGGCATGTGGCCGCGCTGGATCAAGCTGATCGCGGGGATCATGAAGAAGGGGTTGCGCTCGGGCGACCCCCAGACGGCGAACGCGACGTTGCCGCCCGGCCGCAGCACGCGCCTCGTCTCAGCGAGGGCCGCCTCCTGGTCATGCATCAGCATGTAGCCGAACCGGCAGAGGACCCCGTCGACCGAGTCGTCCTCGAGCCCGATCTTCGCGGCGTCGATCACCTCGTACTCGACGTTGTCGATGCCGCGCTCGGCGCCGCGCTTGCGCGTCTCATCGAGCATCGCTGGCGAGAAGTCGCTGGAGATCAGCCGTCCCTCCGCCCCGACGCGCTCGGCGGCGTCGAAGCCGGTGTCGCCGGTCCCGGCCGCGAGTTCGAGCACCGTGTCGCCGGGTTGCGGGTCGAGGTCACGGAGCAGCGCCGCGTTGCAGGGCGCGCTGACCGCCTCGATCTGCTCGCGGCGGCTCGCCCAGGTCGGGGCGAGCCTCTCGGCCACCGCGAGAGCGGTGAAGCCCTGAGGTGTGTATGTCGCGTGCTCGCTCATCTGATGCCTCCTCGTATTGCGGCGGCGTGCGGCCGGCTTTCCGTCCGCAGGACGACGGTACGTCCGCCGGTCAGGACGGGCAATCGGGAGTTCTCCCGAGTCGTGCCTAGATGGCCGCGGCGCGTGGTAGGTCGGCCCATGCGATCAGGCCGTGCTCGATCGCGAACAGGGTCGCGCCCGCCCGGGTCGAGACTCCGAGCTTGCGGTAGGCGTTCTGGACGTGGGTATCGGCGGTTTTCGTCGAGATCCCGAGCTTGTGGGCTACCTGCTTCGTCTGCAGTCCGCGGGCGAGCATCGCGACCACCTCGGCCTCGCGCTCGGTCAGACCCGCGGGACGCTCGAGTTTTGGTGCCCGCTGGCCGGCGGCCTCGATCACCGCGGTCACGGCGTCGGGATCGAGCTTGCCCTCGCTCGCCTCGCGGCCGAGCGCCTCCGCTGCCCTCTCCGGCGAGAGCGGCTCGCGGTGCGCCCGGGGCTCGCGCATCGCGTGGTAGACGTCCGCCGCCGCCAGCAGCCGCGCCGCCGGCCCGAGCTCGGCCCCCGGCACGCCGCGGTGGTAGCCGCTCGCGTCGAGCCGCTCGTGGTGCGCTGCGGCGGCGGGAGCGAGTGCGGAGAAGAACCCCGAGCGCGAGAGGGCGCGCTCGGTCTGGTACGGGTGCAGACGGACCTCCTCCCACTCGTCGGGGGTCAACGGTCCGGGCTTCCCCCAGATCCGCGGATGGACGGCCACCCGCCCCAGATCGTGAACGAGCCCCGCCCGGCGGACCGCGGCAAGCAGCTCACCGTCGACGCGGCAGCGCTCGGCCGCCGCTCCGGCGAGCTCGGCGACCCCCGTCGAGTGTCCCGAGAGGTACGGCGACACGAGATCGGTGAAGCCCGCCATCGCGACCATGGCCCGGTCGACTGCCGGGCCCCCGAGCACGAGCGGCAGGCCCGGTTCGCGCGCGAGGACCTCCTCCCAGGCGGACCCGTCGTCCTGGGCGAGGATCTCGTCGGCGTGATCCGCGAGACACGCCGCTATCTCCGGATCGAACGCGCCGCCGGCGCGTTCGCGCACCGTGCGCGCGGATTCCTCGCGCCCCGACAGCATGCGCTGGAACGCGGCGTCGACGGCGACCTGCCCGATCCGGATCGGCAGCGGCATCTCGTCGCCCTTCGACCGACCCAGAACGCCCTTCCCGTCCCAGCGCTCGACGAGGTGCGCGAGCGGATCGGTCACGTCCCGGGGCAACCCGAACCCCTGACCCAGCCGCTGGATCACCTCGCACATCGCGGCGAAGTGCGGGCGCTGCACACGGGCCGCCCGTGGCAGGCGGCGCACGGCCTGGATCGCACGGACCGGCCGCGAACGATCAGCATCGGGCAGCGCCCGCAGGATCCCACCGAAGATCTCGCGCTGGGATCCGAAGATCACCGGGTGCAGGTTCTCGACCAGGGGGCTGCCGAAGATGTCGGCGCTCACGTGGGCGAAAGTGCTGCAACCGGAGTGCGCCAGAAGCGAGCCGTAGTAGACGCGTCTCTCCGTCTCGTGGTCCACCCCCAGCCGCTGGGCAAGGCGCGACGCGATCAGGGCTGTCTGCAGGCCGTGCTCGAATGGGAACCCCATCCCGAGGTCGGTCGCAAGGCAGAGCGTCCCGACCACCTCCGCGGCACGGACCCGGTCCGGCGCTCGGGGACTCTCTCCGCGCATCGTCCGCACCGTAACAGCACCCCACTTCGCGACAACCTCGGTTGGCATCACGTCCAACACGCGGGGTGATCTTCGAGCTCGTCGTGCGAGGTACTCGGCGTTGTACGTCTTCATTCAGCCGAACTGGTGGCCGAGTCGCCAAGCCCGCATCGCCAGCCCGTCCGGCCGCGCTCTGCGACTTCAAGCTTGACTTCGAGGAAGCGCCTCAGCGCCTTCTCGGTGGTCTCATGGAGACCCCGCGAAGGCCATCGCCCGAGGTACTGCCACTCAATGCGGGCGCAGCGCTCGGCGATTCGTAGCTTGTGCCTTCCTCCGATAGCGGGACGTGAACGACGCGATGCAGACACTCACCTCGGAGGAGCAGCGGAGCGCATGTCGAGACCGCCGCTCTCTAACGGAAGGAGAAGTCTCGGCGCCTTGCCAGCATCGGTGACGCGCTGCTCCCTCGGACGAAACTGAGCAGCCGCTGCACCTGACGCCGGACCGAAGCGCGCTGCTGCTTTGTCGAACAGCAGGCGTCTTCGCGCGCGCGATTCGCGCACACCTGGGTCGTGTTGGGAGCGTCGAGTGCGGTCAGCCGACTCTCAGCTCTGGCTGTAGCGCGTATAGTTGGTTGCTATGACGCTACATCGCGAACCGCTGAAGGCCGAGGTCGGCGTCCGCGAGCTGCACGACCGGCTCAGCCGCTACGTCCAGCACGTCAAGGACGGCGGTGAGGTCGTCGTGACGATGCGCGGCCGTCGCGTCGCGCGCCTGGTTCCCGTCGACGAGATTGATCCCCTCGCGGATCTGCGTGCCCGCGGTTTGGTGCGCGACCCGACGACGCCGCGCAGCCCGCGCGCGCGCCGGGCGCGGCTCAGGGCCGCCAAGCCCGTGTCCGACCTCGTCGCAGACCAACGGCGCTGATCGTCTACTTCGACACGTCCGCGCTGATCAAGCTCATCTTCGACGAGGCCGGCTCCGAACTCGCCGTCGAACTCTGGGATCGCGCTCACCCGCTCGTCTCGAGCCAGCTCGTCTACCCCGAGGCACGCGCAGCACTCGCCGCGGCTGCGCGCGCTCGCCGCATCGACGAACCGATGCACGTCAGCGCCGTCGCCGCGCTCGAGGATCTCTACGCCCAGCTGCGCATCGTCGCGATCGACGAACCGCTGGCCCGCCACGCCGGCGACCTCGCCACCCAGCACGCCCTGCGCGGCTACGACGCCGTCCACCTCGCATGCGCCCTGCAGCTGCACGGCAACGACATTCTCCTCGCCACCTGGGACAACGCGCTCAACGCGGCCGCGCGCGCGACGGGCCAGTTGGTCGTCAACAACACCGACTGAGCCCGCCGCGCGGCTCGTCACGGGCCCAGCCGATGTCGCCAATAAAGTCGCCAGAAAATCAAACAGAGCCATGCGGACCGCATGAATCCACGTGTGCAAGCACTTGACCTTCGATCAGGGGACCAAAGGTCAAGATCGCCGCAATCCCAGCAGCCAAGCGAAATCCGAGCGCGCCCGAGAGGATTCGAACCTCTGACCTTCGGTTCCGTAGCCGGTACCTCTACCGCGCCGCGATCCCTGATCCCACCGCGAATTACCTGCAAACTGCATACTTGCGGGAAGGACACAAGGGGCCAGGAGCGGACATACGGGGACACGTTTCGTTCCCACCTCGTTCCCACCCGAGCTCGCCGCGAAGCCCTTCCTCGTCACGCCACTCGTCGGCGCTCGTCTCTGGCACCGCCCGAGTGGGCACGCGGATGATCTCTTCCTTCCCGCGCAGGTCCGTCCGGCCCCGGGATTCCGGGTCACGGCTCTCGTAGCGAGACGGTGGCGATCCGCTCGATGCCGCGGTCAAACGAGACGATCTCGTTGACGCCGGGCGCCTCCGCCTGGGTTATCAGATACGCCTCAGCGAAATCGAGGCCGTCGACCTGATAGACCTCCGGCGCGCGCAGCAACGTCGAGGGCGCGACGATCTGGATCGCCGGCACGGCGATCACCGAGCGCAGTGCTCGTTGAGGCGGCACGCCTGCTCTACGCCCAGTACGGCTGCGAGGCGACCGCGTTGCGCTTGTGGGGATTGGTGTCCAGCCGCGAGACCGGGTCGCCGCGCAGGACGTTCGTACGGCCCGAGAGCCGCCCGTAATCGCGGAAGGCGGTCAGGTCGAAGTAGATGCCGCCGGCAGTGGCGTAGGCCGCGCCCGCCTCCTGCAGGCGCTTGATCTGGCTCACCACCTCGCCGACATAGCCGCTGGCGCGCGCGTACACGTCCACGGATTCGTTGCGCAGCGCGCGCATGTCGTCCAGATACGCACGCTCGTAAGCGCGAGCGAGCTCGGGCGGGTCGATCCGCAGATCGCGCGCCCGGCGGATGATCTTGTCGTCCACGTCGATGACGTTCTGCACGTACGTGACGGCGAAGCCGCGGGCCCGCAGACGAACAGCCCGACCCGACCTGACGGATCCGCGGGAACGAACGGCTGCTTCGCGCGCGTGCGCGTTCTGTGAGGCCGCACGCGACTCACCTCTGCCCGCTTACGGTGGGCCATAGGGTGGTGTCAGTCCGGCGCGATCGCGAACGACCCATAAGGCAGCCCGTTCAGGCGGCCGCGGCGATGCCCGATGAGCGAGGCATCTAACAAGGCGGTAAGAACTGCACCAGGTCGCCTCTCTCATATGCCGATGGGCCGTGAAAGACACACCGCCGGCAGAAGGGCGCACGCATGACTGTGTATCGCACAACCCGGGTCGCCGGGACCGACGTCTTCTATCGGGAGGCCGGCGAGCCGACAGCGCCTACGCTGTTGATGCTCCACGGCTTTCCGAGCTCCTCCGCCCAGTATCAGTCGTTGGTGGACCGGCTCGAGGACCGCTGCCACGTCATCGCACCCGACTACCCGGGGTTCGGTCAGAGCCCGCCGCTCGACGGTACGACCACGTTTGACCGCATCGCCGACGTGATCGAACGCTTCACCGACGAGAACGGCATCGACCGTTACAGCCTGTACATGTTCGACTTCGGAGCGCCGGTCGGCTTCCGCCTTGCAACGCGGCATCCTGAGCGCGTCGAGGGATTGGTGGTGCAGAACGGCAACGCCTACGAGAAGGGCCTCGGCCCGGGCATGCAGGCGCTGAGGCCCTACTGGCAGGATCGCGCCGCAAACGAGGACGCTGTTCGTGGACTCCTCGACGTCGAAGCCACGCGCTCGCAGTATCTCGACGGAGTGGCCGACACGACGACCGTGAGCCCCGATCGGTGGGAGCTCGACCAGCGCTACCTCGAACTTCCGGGCCGTGACCGGGTGATGCTCGACCTGCTCCACGACTACCAGAACAACCTCGCGCTCTATCCCTGCTGGCAGGAGTACTTGCGCGCCAACCAGCCTCCGGCGCTGCTTGCGTGGGGCCAGAACGACCAGTTCTTCCCTGCCGAAGGTGCGCGAGCGTACCTCGACGATCTCACCGACGCCGAGGTGCACCTCCTCGACACCGGCCACTTCGCGACCGCGACCCACAGCGACGAGATCGCGGACCTGGTGGCCGCCTTCCTCAACAGCCACAAGCGCTGACTCGCGCTAGAGCAAATGGAACTTCGCCAGCTCAGATACTTCGTCGCGGTCGCGGAGGAGCTGCACTTCAGCCGGGCGGCCGAGCGGCTGCACGTCGCGCAGCCGGCGGTGAGCGAGCAGGTTCGGAAACTCGAAGAAGAGCTCGGCGTGAGGCTGCTGAACCGGACCAAGCGGAAGACTTCGCTGACGGACGCGGGAGCCGCTCTGCTTGCCGAGGCGCGGCACGTGCTGCAACAGGTCGAGAGAGCGAGGGTCGCGACCCACGAGGCCCGTGACGGCACGATAGCCCGCTTGCGCATCGGGTACTCGCCGGCATCTCTGCCGGCATGCGTGCCTAGAGCGCTGCAGCGCCTCTCCGCGTCGATGAAGGGCCTGGAGGCGACGCTCGAGCCCGCGTTCGCCCTGGAGCTGATCGCGTCCGTCCGCGACGAGCGCCTCGATGCCGCGATCGTCTCGCTGCCGGCAGCGACGGCGGGCCTTCGGACGAATCGACTTGGCTGGGAGAGAGCGGTGGCAGCCTTGCCCGCGGGCCACCGTAACGCCATGCGGCCGGCGATCCGCCTGGACCACCTTGCGCCCGAGCGGATCGTCATCCTGCCGCGCGACGCCAGCCGCCCGTTCTACGACGCGGTCCTTGCGGCATGCCAGAGCGCCGCACTGTCACCGTCAATCGTGGAGACGCGCACCACATGTGTCGAGCCGGCGCTGCTCGCGGTCGCGTCGGGGGCCGGAATCGGCCTGCTACCTGAATCGGTGGCGGACCGCTATTCGACCCCCGGCGTCCGATTCGTGCCGATTGACGGCGAGCAGCCCGCTGTCTCGACGGCCGTCGTCACACGCCGCGACAGCGCGCATCTGGCCACCGCGGCCTTTCTGCGCGCCTTTCCGGACGCGCAGACACGACCCACCCTGGTCCCAACCGGAGCGCGTGCCAAGACGGCCGGCTGATCCAACGGGTGTACCAACCAGTAAGGGAGCATCAGGTGCACAGACAGCTGCTGGACGAGACGATTGAGTCTTACGTCGACTGGCGTGAGAAATGCGCCGCAGTCTGGGATGCCTTCGACCGGTGGGCGAGCGCCCGGGGCGTCGATGCTACGACCGCGTTCTCGGCCTACGGTGCCGCGCTCGACCAAGAGGAGTGCGCCTCGCACGCATACGCCGATCTGCTCGCGCGCACCGCAGCCTGCAGCTCGCAGGGTAAATCGGCGTGATTCACAGCTGTCATGTGTGACCATCTGCAAGAAACCACTTCCCGCTACGACGCTGCAGCGAAGGTCCTGAAGTTTCTGCTCGTCTGCCGGACGTGCAGCGTCGAGCGGGTCGTCGAGACGCTCGAGTACGAGCCGAGGCCGGTGTGGACGAGGCCCGCAGAGTGGCGGCGTCACAAGCTCGCCGCTTGACCATGATCCCACGACAAAGGCACGAGACATGACGGCGAGCGAGATCATCGAGGGGCATCCGCGGCCGCTCAGGCTTGATCGCGACGTGCTGGTGTGCGCTGCATTTGACGGGTGCTTCGACTGTGCCGCCACGTGCACCAGCTGCGCCGACGCCTGCCTCGGCGAGCCGGACGCCCCCGAGCGCTGGTGTGGTGCCTTCGGCTCAACCTTGACTGCGCCGACGCGTGCGACACGGCCGGCCGCGTGCTGACGCGTCAAACCGAGCCCGACCTCGGCGTCGTCCGGGCCGCGATCGAGGCATGCGTCGTGATCTGCCGTGCGTGCGCCGACGAGTGCGAGCGCCAGGCGGCCCGCCATGACCACTGCCGCGGCTGCGCGGAGGTTTGCCGCCGCTGCGAGCAGGCGTGCAGCGAACTGCTCGCGTGAACCAGCTAGTAGCCGAAAACGCAGACGACGGGTAGCTCTGGTGGGCGCGCGAGGTGAGAGCACACGCCGATGGCTCAGCGCCACTAGGATGAGTGATTCCACGGCGTGGGCCGTGTTTGTCGAGGGTTTGGAGGCAGCAGGGTCGAAGTCGGCGGTGCTCAGTTGCATCGCCGACCCGTGGGGGCCTCGATGGACGCCGACCTCGACCTGCTGCTCACGACCGTGTTCGTCACGGCCGACGATCTCCTGCCCGAACGGCAGAACAACGCCGCTCGTAGCGTCACAGACGCGGAAGTCGTCACGCTGTGCGTTGCGCAGGCGATCATGGGGATTCCGTCTGATCGGCGGTTCCTGGCCGTCGCGGCCAAGCGCTTGGCGCATCTGTTCCCGCGGCTGCCCAAGCAACCCGGCTACTTCAAGCGGCGGCGTCGGCTGGCCGACACGCTGGAGTGGCTGATGGGCGTCTTCGCCAGCCAGAGCCCGGGCTCCCAGGACGATCTGCTGTTGATCGACAGCACGCCGGTCGAGTGCGCGCGCAGCCGCGAAACCGTCAAGCGCTCGGCGCTGGCCGACGCCGCCGACTACGGCTGGTGCGGCTCGCATTCGCGTTACTTCTGGGGCTTTCGGCTGCACGCGATCTTCGCGCCCGACGGCACGCCGCGCGCGCTGGAGCTCAGCTCGCCCAAGATCGACGAACGCGACGTCGGGCTCGTGCTGCTGGAGCGCTGCCGGCGCCACGGCGGCGAGATCCTGCTCGGCGACAAGGGCTACGCCGGCCGAGACTTCGCCGCCGCCGTCAGCCAGCGCGGCGCCACGATCGTGCGCCCGCGCCGCAAGGACGAGCCCGGCAGCGGCCCGCATCTGGCCCCCATCCGCCAGCGCATCGAATCGATCTTCTGGACCTGCAAAGACCTGCTCACGCTCGAACGCCACGGCGCCCGCACGCTCGCCGGACTGCGCGAACGCATCCTCGCGCGCTTCTGCTGCCTGGCCGCCGCGATCACCCTCAACCACCAACTCGGACGCCCCAGCCGTGCACTCGTCAACTACTGCGCCTAACCGCGCGGAATCAACCATCTAGGCAATCCGACGCATGACCGCCGACACCGCACCGCGCCATGGCGTCCGGCCGGGAGCCAAGGAGCGGCGCTCGAGCTGCCCTCGTCTGCGGCGGGACGCTTCGGCCCGCCGAAGCGACCCGCTCCTATTTCACGATGTTGGCTTTCAACGCGGGCTGCACTGCCCCGTGTTTCGAGCACAGCTATCAGAGCTTGATCGCCGCTTCGACGAGCCTGCCGAGAAGGGCATCGAGGTGGTTTCAATCAACGGCGAAAACAGACACACAATCCCGTCCGCTGTGGCAGCGCCTAGCCTCGATCGTCCGGTACGTGCTGATGCCTCCGGAGATGATGATTGACGTGCACGACCTGGAGCGCACTGCCGAAGCCTGGATCCAGCCGTACGTCGACGCCCACCACCTTCGACGTACGCGCGATTGGGTCCTCCGGCTGCGGCCCGTCGCGCCGCTCGCGGTTCGCGTGGCCGCCTTGACCCATGACATGGAGCGCCACTTTCCGGGTGGACCGACGATGGATCCGGCCTCGACGGAGCCCGCCGACAAGCGGTACCTCCGCGCCCACGCTGAGCGCTCGAGCGCCATCGTGAGCTCGTGGCTGCGCGACCAAGGCGCATCGCCCGAGCTCGTGGCGACCGTCGGTGATCTGGTCCGCCGCCACGAGACCGGCGGGTCGCCCGCCGCCGACCTGATCCAGGCGGCCGACTCGCTCTCCTTCCTCGAAACCAAGCGCAGCCTGATGCAGCGCTGGCTGACTGATGGCCGCTGCGACCTCCCACGCGCCGAGCGCCAGCCAACGTGGATGGCCGAGCGCATCCGACTTCCCGCTGCCCGTCGGCTCGCCGAGCCGCTGCTGGTCGAAACACTTCAAGTGCTCCGTCGCACCGCAGCGGCCCGCGACCCCCAGGCTCCGGCGAAGTAGCCGGGAGCGGCGTGCGCTGCTGCACTGTTCAAGAAGACGTACGGCCAGCCGCCGCGGACGGCGCGCGCGTCGCGATCCATAACGTCGACGCTCGCTCGGACGATGAGCAGCCGCACGCGCGCATCGGCGCGCGGGGGCTGGGGAGCGAGGTCGATCTTATTGATGACCAGCAGATCAGAGCTCGTGACTCCGGGTCCGCGCGTGCGAGGGATCTTGTCCCTCGGCCACGTCGATGACGAAGACGAAGAGGTCGGCGAGCGCGCCGCTGAACGTCAGCGTGAGGTTGCCCGCACACGGCAGTGCGCGACGACCCCAGTTTGAACCTCGTCGCGGCCGCGGAGCACACCGACCGATTCCCGGACGCGGATGTCGTCCTCATGGAGTCCGGTGGCGACAGGAGCCGGTCTCGACACCGACGACACGGTCGGGCGCGAGCACGCCGGCGAGCGTCGACCGGACGTGCTCGGCATCCTCGCTCGGGAAGATGTCGTTGGTGACGAGCACGGTCGATGACCAGCGGCGAGCGAGCGGCACGAGTGCCTCGATGAGCGCGGTCTTGCCGGAGCCGACCGGTCCGCCGATCCCGATCCGGGCCACGCCGGGCGCACGGAGCTCCTCGAAGCCATGGACGTCGTCGGGGTGACCGCGCGTGTGACGATGCGGGTGCAGATGGCTCATCGAAAAGGCCGTTCGTCAGGTTGCGAAGAGCCGCAGCTCGGCTTGTTCGTGACGCATCGACATGACGTCGGGCAGGGGGGCCGCAGCTCGTGATGTGGCGTACGTCGCGATCGACCGCTCTCACTGCGGCCGCCGCACTGACCGAGCGCATGCGATGCAGCGGGCGCTCGGCCGCGCGGTGGTCGATCAGGCCGAGCCCACCGCGGCGCCGGCCCATCCAGCGGAGAAGGCATACAGCTCTCCCCCTCTCTCCCCCCACCGCCTCGTGTGGAGATGACCGAGCGCAACTCGCCGACGGGCGGCGTCGTGAACAACACACTCCCATCTCTTTCGTGCCGTCGAGCTCGGGGTTGAGAGGATCTATGTCCTTGACCCAAGATCCGCGCTGCCGTGTCGGGTGCGTTCACGGACCGCACTCAATGCCGCCTTCCAGGGCCTCGGACTGTTCATGGAAAGCCGGTCTAGGCCGACATCGCCCCGTACTTGCACGACGCCGGGCTCATCGTGCTGCCCGCCCCAACACAACGGGGATACAACCCACGAGCTTCGCGCACTCTGCCCGTCTGATGGGCCACGCTCTCCACGCCGCCAGGGCGCTCCTCTAGGCGCAAAGAGTTGCCACGCACCTGCGGCTTGTCACGTAGGGACCGGCTCGCGCGCGCTAAGAATCGCGGCTCGCCGTCGGTAACCGGCGCAGCTCATCGCGTGCGAGCACGAGCAGCCACCACGCCCGAACCTTCCGGGCCCACATCACCGCCGCCACCCGTCGTTATGGGGGCGCCAGGAGCTGCCGTAGTCAGTCGCCACCCCGTGGCAACGGGTGAGCGCGCCCGGTCCCAGGAGGTGATCCCCACTGGGAACGGTCAGCATGAGGGCGGAAAAGCGGTACCGCCGGTCCGAGAGAGGCAAGTGACTCCATTCGTCGGCTAGTGAGTACGCCTGACCATACGCGCGGATCCGAGGCGGTCAATACGAAAGCCCAATGCTCCAGCGTCACGAGTTGTTGCGTCGCACCGCACGCGCGTTTCCGTTGGAGGCCGTGAACCCCAGATACCTCGACAAATACGGGAACGCATTCGCGCGGGATGAGGATGGAGGCCCGAGCGCGATGCCAGGCGGCGGTGTCAGGATCTGCATCGGGTGCCATCGCATCAGCGAGCGCCGCGTGCACACGCTTCCGCTCGGTGAGCGGCGCCGTCCGGTAGACCGCGGAACGGACCAAGGGATGGCAAAACCGCACGTCAGCGGCCCCACTCGACGAGACCCGCCCTGGCGGCCGGCTCCACCTCGTCCCGCCGTCGCCCAAGGCGGCCCGCCGCACGCAACAGCAGCGCCGGCTCGGCCATTGGCGCGGCTGCCGCGACCAGCAATAGCCGCTGCGTCTCCTCTGGCAGTTCCTCGAGTCGCCGCTGAAAGCTCTCCTCGATCCGGCCCGACAGCGCCGGTGCGTCCAGCAGTCCAAAGCCGCCCGCCACCTCCCGCCGACGTCAGTGCTGGTGGCAGTTCGAGCAGCTCAAGAGGGTTGCCGCGTGTCTCGGCGACGATTCGCTCGCAGACGCGATGATCCGGGCGCCCGCTGGAGCGCCGATTCGAGGAGGGCCCGGGCATCGTCGTGGGGCAATCCCTCCAACTGCAAGCTCGGGAGACCCCTCAGAGGCAGAGCCGGCTTCCTCGTGGGCGCCCCAGCCTGTCCTCAGCGGCCCCGCGACGCGGTCGAAGTACCACGCGGCCGAGCGGCTAGGAACGACGGGCTGAACTGGCCCCACTGCGACGGAGCGGATTCCAGCTGACGTTGCAACGCCAACGCAGCGATGGAGGTCAGGATGCGGGACGGGAGGCGGACACCGGCGGGCGGGGTTCAGGCAGAGAAGCAGCAGCGGTATCTGCGGCTGATCGCGCAGGGCGTGAACAACAGCGAGGCGTGCCGGCTGGTCGGGATCGACCGGAAGACCGGGAACCGTTGGAGGTGACCGCGGCCACGAGAAACTCCCCACTGGTGGCCACGTAATTCCCCACCCGTCCGGTTCGCGCTCGACGGTGCGGTGCTCTTGCACGCACGGTCGGGAGGACGCCCATGAAGAGCGGAAGGACGCAGGTGGAGATCATCGCCCTCTACGAGGAGTTGGGCAGCTATCGCGCGGTCGGGGCGCTGGTCGGTTGCGACCACAAGACGGTCAAGCGCTACGTCGAGGCGGCCGGCGATGCCGGGCAGTTGGCGCCGGCGCTGACGCGGTCGCGGGTGACCGACGATGTCGCCGAGGTGATCGCCGAGCGCGTCGAGCAGACGCACGCGAAGATCACGGCGCGGCGGCTGTTGCGGATCGCTCGCGCGGCGGGCTACTGCGGTTCGGAGCGCTCGTTGCGCCGCGCGGTCGCCGACGCCAAGGAGCGGTGGCGCCAAAAGCAGGCGGCCGATGGGCGCGTCTACCGGCCGTGGATCTCGGCGCCGGGCGAATGGATGCTCTGCGACTGGGGGGCGGCCGGCACGGTCCCGACGGCGGCCGGCCCGCGGAAGCTGTCGTTCTTCTCCGGGGTCATGGGCTGGTCGCGTTACCGAACGGTCAGCTTCTCCTGCAGCGAGCGTTTCGGCGCGCTGGCGGTTGGACTGGCACACAGCTTCGAGCAGGTCGGCGGGGTGCCCGGCCGGGTGCTGTTCGACAACCCCAAGACCGTCGCCACCGGCCACTTGGCAGGGGTGGCGGTGCTCAACCCTGACCTCGTTCGCCTGGCGGCGCACTACCGCTTCTCGCCCAGGACGACCGAGCGTCAGGACCCGGAGTCCAAGGGCAAGGTTGAGGCGCTCGTTCGGTTCACGAAGTCCGACCTGATCCCCTACGAGGGCTTCGGCTCGCTAGACGAGGCCAACCAGGCCGGCGCGGCGTGGTGTCAGGAGGTCAACGCCGAGATCCACTACGAGACCCGCGCCCGGCCCACTGAGCGCCTGCGGGTCGAGTTGCCGCTGCTGCGGGCGCTGCCGGCGACGCGCCCGGTCGTTGCGTGCGGCGAGCTGCGCAAGGTCGACCGGCTGGCGACGATCCGCTTCTGCTCGGCGCGCTACTCGGTCCCGCACCGCCTCGTCGGCGAGAACGTCACGGTGCAGGCCAGCGACCGCGACGTCGTGATCATGTACCTGGGTGTCCCGGTCGCCATGCACGCGCTGCTGGCACCTGGGGAGGCGTCGATCGCCGACGCGCACTACCCGACGCCGGCGCCGACCGGCGTTCGCGCGCTGCGACCCCGCACGCCGTCCGAGCACGCGTTCCTGGCGCTCGGCGACGAGGCCGAGGACTACCTGCGCGCCGCCGCGGCCGCAGGCACGGCCAGGTTGCACGAGCGTCTGGAGGAGGCGCTGGTCCTCGCGCGCACGCGCGGGGAAGACCAGGCCCGCGCGACGCTCGCGCGCGCCACGACGTTCGGGCGCTTCGCGCACGGCGACCTGGGCTCGATCGCCGACGGGCTGGCGGCGGCACCGCCGAGCGCGGTCGTCGACGCCGCACCGCTGGCGCTCGAGGGGCTGCCGAAGGTCGCGGTCCGCTCGCTCGATGACTACCGCCGCACACGCCGATGACCCAGCCCCTGGACCCCGAGCTGGAGGCCGGGCTGCGAAGGCTGCGCCTGCGCGGGATGCGCGAGCTCGCCCCCGAACTGCTGCAGACCGCCAAGACGCAGCGCTGGCCACCGGCAGAGCTGCTGGCCACGTTGGTTCGCGAGGAGCTCGCCTCGCGCGACGCGTCCAACGAGCGCGCCAGGATCAAGGCCGCAGGGTTTCCCGCTCACAAGACGCTGGACGGCTTCGACCTCAAGGCCAGTCAGCTGCCGCGGCCGACGTTCGAGTTCCTCGCCTCGCTGGAATGGCTGGATCGCAACGACAACCTCTGCCTCGCCGGCCCGGCCGGTGTCGGCAAGAGCCACCTCGCCCAAGCCCTCGGCCGCGCCGCGATCACCGCCGGCCGCAAGGTCCGCTTCTTCCCCGCCGACCAGCTCGTCGAGGCGCTCTACCGCGGCCTGGCCGACAACACCGTCGGCAAGCTCATCGAACGCCTCCTGCGCCACGATCTCGTCGTCATCGACGACCTCGGCTTCACCGCCCTGGACAGGGTCGCCGCCGACCACCTGTTCCGCTTCATCGCCGCCGCCTACGAGCAGCGCTCGATCGCGATCACCACCAACGTCGACTTCCAGAACTGGACCCAGTTCCTGCCCGACGCCGCGACCGCCACCGCGATCCTCGACCGCTTCCTCCATCACTGCCACGTGATCGCGCTTGACGGCGAGAGCTACCGCCTACGCGAAGCCCGCCAAGTCGTCACGCCCGCCTGACCACGAGCCCGGGCCGCGCCACCGACCCCCGCGGCGAGCGCGCGCTGGCGTCTCGCTCCGCTCGGCGCTTCGCGCCTTCGCTGCGCGAGACGCCAGCGGGAACCCTCCACGTCGAGAGCGCCAGCGCCCCGGGGAACTAACTGGCCACCAGTGGGGAATCTTGTTGGCCCTTGACAGGAGGTATGGCCGGAAGGTCCGGAATTCCGCCGGGGCGCTTGTCATCTATCCGCCGGTGAAGATCAGAGAATCGACGCCGCGGAGTCTGCGGTATCTCTCAGAGCGGGAACGGATCCGGATCGCTGACCTGCTGTCGGCGAAGGTGACGGTCCGCGGGATCGCCGCGGAGTTGGGACGCGCGCCTTCGACCGTCAGTCGTGAGATTCGCCGCAACAGCGACCCGGATGGGCGGTATCGCCCGCATCACGCCGAGCACGCCGCCAGGCTCCGGGCGTGCAAGCCGCGCAAGCGGCGGATTACCGTCGACGGTGTGCTGGCTGAGGCTGTCCAGCGATTGCTTGGGAAGCGTTGGAGCCCGGAGCAGGTCGCGCACGAGCTGCGTGTGCTGTTCGCTGGTCAGCCGTCGCGGTGGTTGTGCAAGGAGTCGATCTACCAGGCGATCTACGACGCGGCGGTCGTGATCACCCGGCCCGCGCGTCGCCGCCGCCGGCGTCGGCGTCTGCTCGGGCTGCAGCGCCGCGGGCGGCTCACCGCGATGCGGATGATCGACGAGCGCCCTGCCGAGGTCGAAGACCGCGTCCAGCCCGGTCACTGGGAGGGCGACCTGATTATGGGCGCAGCGAACCGGTCGGCGATCGGCACGCTCGTGGAGCGCACCAGCAGGTTCCTGATCTTGCTGCCGTTCCGCGACGGGATCGCGACCACCGACGGTGTGCGCCAGGCGATCACGAGCGCGCTGGAAAATCTGCCGGAGCCTCTGAGACGGACGCTGACCTGGGATCAGGGCAAGGAACTCGCGATGCACCAGCAGATCACCACGACGATCGGCACGGGGGTGTTCTTCTGCGACGCCCACTCCCCGTGGCAGCGCGGCAGCAACGAGAACATGAACGGGCTGCTGCGCGACTACTTCCCGAAAGGCACCGACCTCAGCATCCACACCGTGGAGGACATCGCCCGGATCGCTGCGGAGGTCAACGACCGGCCACGCAAGACGCTCGGCTGGCAGCGGCCCGCCAGCCTGTTGAGCGCCGCGATCGCGACGGCGACCGCGTGAGCGGCAAGGCCCCGGCAGAGGCGCGCACCGTGATGCGGACAGGCTCGGCCCTCCGGGCCTTCGCCTGACCGCATCACGCTCTCTCCCTACTCGGTGGCGAACCCGATCGCACTAGGATCCCAGCGGTCATCTGTTGCGACGTTGGCTGGCTTGCCCACCGTCGCGCTGGGGCCACTGCAAGCCGTCGCGTCCAGCGGCGCCAATCACCTCACCCCCGCAGCACTCTGGGCGCATCCGGGCTTATCGGTCGAGCCGAACATCACCGATCTGTCGTCTCGACGCCCGAGCGGCTTCTCGCACGACTTCCTACGCGGGCCGCTCGCCAACGGCACGCTCGGCGTGCTCGTGTGGAGCCCGATCCGGGTCAACCTGCCCGGCGAGGTCGTTGACCGGCGCGGCCGCGGCCGTCGCGTTCGTGCTGAAGCACCCGGATGCGCTGCCCGTCGACGCCGCCCCTGGTTAGGAAATAGCCGAGCGGTCAGAGCGCGGCAGCGGGATCGTGGCCGTAAGGCGCGTGCCGGCGCCGGGCGGGCTGTCGATGTCGAGCCGACCATCGCACACGGCGAGGCGGTCCGCGAGCCCCACCAGCCCGATCCCGGCCGGGCTGGCGCCTCCCACCCCGTCGTCGCGCACCTCGACGCGCAGCATGCCGTTCTCGATCCGCGCGACGACCTCGGCATGCCCTGCCGAGGCGTGCTTGGCCACATTGGTCAGTGCCTCGGCCACCACGAAGTAGGCGGTCGCCTCGATCGGCGCCGGGAGCCGGCCGACGGACGCGTCGATCTCGACGCGAACCGGCGCCCGTGAGGCGAGCGCATCGATGCCCGCGGGCAGGCCGCCGTGCGTGAGGACAGCGGGCAGGATCCCGTGCGCGAGCTCACGCACCTCCGCGATCGCCTGCTCCGCGTGCTCGAGCGCCTCCCGCACGAGCAGCGGCGCGCTCTCGATTCCCTTCGCCAGCGCCTGCTGCGCGAGCTGGAGCGTGATCACCGTGTGCACCAGGCGCTGCTGCGCGCCGTCGTGCAGATCGCGGACGACCCGCCGGCGCTCGTCGTCGGCCGCCGCGGCGATGCGCGCGCGCGAGGCGGCGAGCTCAACGCGCGCGTGCAGGCTGGAGATCGCGGTCGCCACCAACTCCGTGAAGTCGGCGAGCCGGCGCTCCATGCCGGCCGCGAACGCGCGCTCGCGCGAGACGGTCGTGATCGCCCCCCAGAGCTCGCCCGCGACGACGATCGGACTCGCCAGCGCGGAGCGGACCCGCTCCGCGCCGACGATCCCGGGCATGCCCGGGTCGTCGGTGTCGAATCGTGCGGCCCGCCCGGTCCGGTGGACCTCGGCGACGACGGAGTCCGGATCCAGCTTGACGCGCGCGCCCACCGGGCGCAGGGCGGCGTGGTCTCCCATGACGGTCACCGTGCCGTCGGCCTCGAAACGGACCACGGCGGAGGCTTGCGCCCCGGCGAGCGCCTCGACTTCGTCGCACACGGAACTGAACAGCGCGTCCGACGGCACGCCCTGCGCGACCAACGTCGCGACGCGCCGCAGCGCCGCCTGCTCGTCGGTGAGCACCGCTCGCGCCTCTTGAGACTCGGCGTTGACGATCGCCGTCGCTACGAGCTCGGTGAAGTCTGTGAGCCGCGCCTCAATGTCCGCGGGGAGAGGCTCGTGCCGTGGCGTGAGAACCACCATCGCGCCCCACAAACGTCTCTCGACCACAATCGGGCTCGCGACGGCCGAGCGAACGCCAGCGCGACGAGCGGCAGCAGCAATCTCCCCGGACACATGCGCATAGCCGTCCACGCGGGCGGCGCGGCCGGTCTGCCGAACGGCTGCAATCACACCCGCGCTGTCCAGCGGCCAGTGCGATCCGGTCGGAAACGGACCGCGATCGCACTCGCTGAAGCCGCCGACTACGACAGCCCCGTCCGGCTCGTAGCGGACCAGCCTCACGTGCGGGACGTCAAACAGGCGGGCGACCTGCTCTGTTGCGACGGAAAACAGCCGCTCAGGAGACGACTCGCGCGCAACAAGCATCGTGACCCGCCGCAGCGCGGCTTGCTCGCTCGCGAGCTCGCGTGCGCGCCGCTCCGCGCGCTCGAGCGACTTGACGCGTGCGGTCGTGGCACCGCGCGAGCCCGGTCGGCGGACGAGATACGCCTCGCCACGACCCAGCGGCTCCGCCACGGCCGTAGACCCATCGTCGAGGACGATCTCGCCGCCGTCCCGCGGAACCTCGAGCGGCGTCCGCTGTCTCGGCACGTCGCCCTCGAGCAGGTAGCCATCCCAGGTGAACAGTAGATCGGTGCTTCGCGTCATGAGATCGGAATAGCGACGCCTCAGCCGGGCGTCATGATCGCGCCGGGAATCCAGGAGACACCGCTCCATCGTCCTGGCCGCGGCGGTCACCAGCTCCAGACTTCGAGGGTGGGCGAGCTTCCAGAGGCTCGAGAGGTCGACCACTCCGAGGATCCGACCGGACAACGGGTCATGAACCGGAGCACCGGAGCAGATCCATTGATGGTGGCGCTGGTTGAAGTGCTCGAACGCGAAGATCTGAAGCGGATGATCCGCGGCGAGCGGCGTGCCGATGCCGTTCGTTCCGTCGACCGCTTCGCTGAGCCTTGCGCCCACGAGGAAGTTCATCTCGCGAGCGCGCTCCTTCACCCACTCGGCCCCGGCGACGTGCAAGAGAAGCCCGGACGCATCGGCCACGACGACCAGGCTTTCGGACTCCTCGGCCACGTCCCCGAGGCGCGCCGCGAGCACGTGAGCAAACGCGCCGAGCGGATGCTCGAGCCAGCGCTCCCGCACCTCCGACGGGTCCGCCTCAACCGGGGGCACCAACTCGGTCGGATCAAGGTCCGTGGCAACCGAACGCCGCCACGATTCGACGATCGTCGGTCGCAATCCTGCCGTCGCCTCAGGCGGAAGCTCCAAGCCGAGTCCGCCCTCGCCGAGCAGACGCTCCCAGCTCCTCTGCAGCTGCCGAGCGCGCCTGAGCGGATCCGTCTCCGCCCCGACATCCGCCCACGGCGACATCATGGCTCTGACGATGATACGTCGGTGCCGGGTGCTCCGGACGCCTCGCGGCCACGCCCGGAATGGACGACGAGCGAGAGCGCGCATCGATCCTTCTCCCCGCCGGTGACGGCCGCGGTCTCGCGCGACCCTTTCCGGCTACCGCTTCGCCGCTCTGATCCAAGGAAGTCTGCCCGCGCACGTCCAGGGCCGCATGCCTGCACGCCGGGTCGAATCGGAGCGGGGCTCACGCCCGATATGTGATCAGCGGGACGGACCGTCCGCGCTGCCGAATCACGCCTGAAGCGGTCTCAGGGCGCGCAGCGCCAGCTTGCGCCTGCCCATCCCGCACGTACCCCAGTGTGACCGCCCGTTCGGCGAGCACGTCGGAGAGGTCACGCCACGAATCGACGAGCTCGTCGAGCATGAGGTGGAGCGACCCGAACCCGCGGCCGAAGAGAGTTGCTTGCCGATCAGCAGATTGACCACGTCGTGCGGCGTCGACTCGAGGTCATGACCGATCGCTTCGCGCTCCTGTGGCTCCATGAGCGCCGGCAGATGGCTCGAGGTCGTGACCGTATGCATGGATCTCGTCTCCTTCACCTTTGACAGCGCTGAAGCTTGCACGTGTGGCGTGTGCGAGGTGATAGGCAATCCCGATGCCTTAGCACCAGCGCGTCTTGTGATGCGCCTCGCCGGCGCCTTCCATGACAGCTCTGACCAGCGCGGTCGAACGACAAACCGACAGGAGCGATCAGGATGGCGACCGAACAGCCCATCGAGGCCCCGGCGATGCAGCCCCGGATGAACGAGGGCGGGCATCTCTACGTGCAGACGAACGAGTTCCAGAACCGTGTGGTCCACTACCTCCGGTCCCCGGACGGCACGATCACCGAGTCGGAGCGATGCCTCACCGGGGGCGCCGGGTCCGGCGGCTACAACCCGATCGTCGAGAGGGAGAGCACGCCCAACCCGTTCGAGGGGGCGCGCAGCGTCATCCTGAGCCCCGACAACCGGCTGCTGTTCGCGACCAACGCGGGCGACAATTCAGTGTCGAGCTTCGCCGTCGGCGAGGACGGGCGGCTGACGCTGATCGACGCCAAGCGGACAGGGAACGTCGTTGCCGGACGAAGCGGCAGCGCGAAGTCGCTGCAGTACGACGTCTCCACCGGCACGCTGTACGTGTGCCATTCGCTGGGCCCAGACCACGTGCGGCTGCTCTCGGTCGACGGCGACGGCCGGCTCACGGCACGTCCGGAGCGCTACACGGTGAACACCGAGGACAAGCCGAATCGCGTGGCGACGATGGTCACGCTCTCGCCCGACGGCAAGTTCCTGCTCGTCGGGACGACGTTCGACGAGCCCGCGAAGCCCAACCCAGACGGCTCACCGATCCTGTGGGCGAGTCGCAACGGCTCCCTGCATTCAGTCGCTTCGAATGCGCCGGACCCCGACGGCCTCGTCGTCTTCCCGGTTGAGGGACATGGCGCACTCGGCGAGCCCTTGGTCCAGGACGGAGGAGGCGGGTCGCCGTGGTTCACGCTGTTCCTGAACCACCGCCCGGATCACTTCGTGATCGGGTACGCGGTGGCGGACGGTCTCTCGCTTGCGACGCTTGACTCGGACGGCAAGGTGTCGACCGGTCCGGTGGTGCAGGTCGACACCGGCCGCGGCAAGCCGTCCGAGCTGTGCTGGCTGTCGATCAGCGCCGACGACCGAACGGTGTTCGCGACGAACTTCGGCTACAGCGACATCTCGAGCTTCCACCTCGACGGCAACGTGCTCTCGATCGCCAAGGACCCCGCGTGCCCGAAGGTCCCGGGCGACGGCAGGTTCCGGGCCCTCAACGGCACCGTGAGCAGCGGCCCGAGCGACAACTGGCTCTCGCCCGACGGCGCCTACCTGTACCAGGTGTACGGCAACGCGTCGAAGCTCGTGGGCTATGCCGTCGCAGACGACGGCGGACTCGAGCCGATCACGAGCTGCGAGATTCCGTATAACAGCTCACAGGGGCTGGCGGGATTCTGATGGGAGGCGACACGGGCCCGCGCATCGAGGCGTGGGTCTCCGCGCTGATGCTGACTCCGCGCGAGACGGAGAAGCTCGTGATCTACCAAGTCGCCGAGCTGGCTCGCCGGCGCCGGCAACGTGGGCTCAGGCTGAACCTGCCCGAGTCGATCGCGTTGGTCACCGAAGCGCTGCTCGAGGCGGCGCGCGACGGCAAGTCGGTGGCCGACGTGATCGAGCTCGGCAAGCAGGTCCTGACCCGCGACGACGTCATAGACGGTGTCCCGGAGATGGTGACGCTCGTCCAGGTCGAGGCCACGTTCCGCACCGGCACGCAGCTTGTGTCGGTCTCCAACCCGATCCCGTAGGTGCCACCGTGATTCCAGGAGAATGGCTGCTCGCCGAGGACCCGATCGAGATCAACGCAGGCAGGCGAAAGCTGCGGACCTCGGTCCGTAACACGGGCGACCGCCCGATCCAGGTCGGTTCCCACTTTCACTTCTTCGAAGTCAACCGAGCGCTTGAGTTCGACCGGCCGGCGACGCTGGGGATGCGGCTCGATGCCCCGTCTGGACAGTCGATCCGCTTCGAAGCCGGCGATGAGCGCGACGTCGAGCTCGTGGCGTTCGGCGGCCATCGCCGTGTGATTGGTTTCAACAACCTGCTCGACGGCGCGATTTCCTCACGGGATGCCGTGGCGAGCGCCTTGCGGCGGGCGGCCGACCTCGGTTTCTCCGGCACCGCTGGGGGGCAGCCGTGAGCATCGTTTCCCGTCAGCAATATGCCTCCCTTTACGGCCCGACCGCAGGCGACCGGTTCCGCTTGGCGGACACGGCGCTGATCGCCGAGGTGCAGCGGAGCCTGCTCGTCCCGGGCGAGGAGGCGATCTACGGTGGCGGGAAGGCTCTGCGTGACGGCATGGGTCAAGTGCCGGGGTTGCGAAATGCCGACGGCGCGCTCGACCTGGTGATCACGGCCGTCATCGTCATGGACCCGGTCCTGGGCGTCGTGAAGGCCGACATCGGAATCAAGGAGGGACGGATCGTCGGCATCGGCCAAGCAGGCAACCCCTACGTTCAGGATGGCGTGGATCCGAGGCTGACGGTCGGCGCGGGTACCGAGGTGATCTCAGGCGAGGGTCTGGTTGCCACCCCGGGCGCGATCGACACCCACGTCCACTTCCTTACTCCGGACCAGATCCCGCACGCGCTTGCGTCGGGCGTCACAACGGTGATGGGGGGAGGTTCGGGCCCGGCCGACGGTTCCAAGGGCACCACTTGCACCCCGGGCCCGTGGAACATCGCTCGCATGCTCGAGGCCACCGCGGGTCTGGCGGTGAACGTCGGGCTGTTCGGCAAGGGCAACAGCAGCCGCCCCGAGACGCTGGCCGAGCAGCTCGAGGCCGGCGCGTGCGGCTTGAAGGTGCACGAGGACTGGGGCGCGACGCCGGCGGCACTCGATTGCGCGCTGACGGTGGCCGACGACTACGACGTCCAGGTCACGCTCCATGCCGACACGCTCAACGAGGCCGGGTACGTGGCCGACACGATCGCGGCGATCGACGGGCGCGCCATCCACAGCTACCACACTGAGGGCGCCGGGGGTGGCCACGCGCCGGACATCATGGCGATCGCGTCGCTGCCGAACGTGCTGCCGTCATCGACGAATCCGACACGACCGTACACGACGGATACGACCGACAACCTCTTCTGGATGACGGTGATCACGCATCACCTCAACCCGGCCAACCCTGAGGATGTCGCGTTTGCACAGTCCCGCATCCGAGCGGAGACCCAGGCCGCGGAGGACGTGCTCCACGACCTGGGAGCGCTCAGCATGTGCTCCTCGGACTCGCAGGCCATGGGGCGGGTCGGCGACACGGTTGCCACCTGCTGGCGTACCGCCGACAAGATGAAGAAGCTGACCGGCTCGCTTGACGGCGACCCAGCCGGGAACGACAACGCGCGGATTCTGCGCTACCTCGCGAAGCTGACAATAAACCCCGCCATCACACATGGCATCGGCCACCTCGTCGGGTCGCTCGAGCCGGGCAAGGTCGCCGACATCGTGCTCTGGCCCACCAACACGTTCGGGATCAAGCCGAAGTACGTGATCAAGGGCGGGTTCGTCGCGTCCGCGATCATGGGCGACCCGAACGCCTCGATCCCGACGCCGGAGCCGGTGCTGCTCCGGCCGATGTGGGGCGCGCTCGCCGGCGCCGTCGGCCGCACCTCGATCACGTTCATGTCCGAGGCCGCCGTCGAGGTTGGCGTGCACGAGGGCTTGGCGCTCGACCGGTGGGTCGAACCGGTGAGAAACTGTCGCGCGATCGGCAAGGCCCAGATGGTTCGCAACGACGCCATGCCCGAGATCGAGGTCGATGCCGAGACGTATCAGGTGACCGTGGACGGGCGGCCGGCGACAGTCCCGGCCGCCGATGAGGTCTCGATGTCCCAGCTGTACTACCTCGTCTGATGGCTCCGAGCCTTGGGAGCCTGCTGTCGCTTCTCCAGCTCAGCGATTCGGCGTTTCCGAACGGGCGCTACACGCTCTCGTACGGTCTCGAGCCGCTTGTGCAGAGCGGTCACCTGACCGTGCCCTGCGAGCACTCGACGCTGGGCCGGCTGCTCGGCGACTGCGTCCGCTTCGGAGCTGCACCATCGGACGGAGTTGCGCTGGCCTGCGCTCATCGCGCGGTCGGAAATCTCGGCGTCGATCTCGAGCTGCTGACAGAGGTGGATTCGCGGCTGACCGCCGTCAAGCTTCCGCACGAGCTGCGCGAGGCGTCGACCCGCACGGGACGGGCCGTGCTGGCTACCGCCACGGCCGCGATCGGAGGGAGTGCGCTGCGCGAGTACGCAGAGCGCATCCGAGGCGGCGGCTCGCCCGGGAACCACGCCGTCGTCGTCGGGCTGCTGAGCGCCTCGTTGGGTGTGCCGTGTCTCGAGGCAGTCGTCGGCGAGCTGTATGCGTTCTCGTCCGGCTGGGTCGGTGCGGCCGTGCGGCTCGGCCTGCTGGACCACCGCGGCGCTCAAGCGCTGCTGCACCAGGCGCGCCCGGCAACCGCCGCCACAGCGCTGGAGGTGATCGGTCGGGATGCCTGCGAGATCTCCAGCTGCACGCCCCTGCTCGACGTGATGGCGATGCGACACGAGCACGCCGAGCTCCGGCTCTTCGCAACGTAAGAAAGGACCGCCCGTGCACGTCCATGACCATCGATTCGACAGCGGTCGCGCGCCCGGCGTTGCCCGCATAGGCATCGGCGGACCCGTCGGGTCGGGGAAGACCGCGCTCATCGAGGCTCTCGTCCCGCGGCTGATCGCGGCCGGCCATCGTCCGCTGGTCGTGACGAACGACATCTTCACCAGGGAGGACGCCGAGCACGTCCGCACCACCCTTGCCGATGTGCTCGATCCCCGGCGCGTCGTCGGCGTCGAGACCGGGTCGTGTCCACACACTGCTGTCCGCGACGACCCGAGCATGAACCTCGACGCCATCGGAGAGCTGACCGGCCGATTCCCGGACGCAGATGTCGTGCTGGTCGAATCGGGGGGCGACAATCTGACGCTGACGTTCAGCGCCGCGCTCGCCGACTACTTCATCTTCGTGATCGACGTGGCAGAGGGCGACAAGATCCCCCGCAAGCGCGGCCCGGGCGTCACGAGCTCCGACCTGCTGGTCATCAACAAAGTCGACCTGGCCCCGTACGTGCGGGCAAGCTTGGACGTGATGGAGCGTGATGCCCGCGCGGTCCGCGGCGGGCGGCCATTCGTGCTCACCAACTGCTTCACCGGCGATGGACTGGCAGAGGTGATGCACGCGATCTCGCCGGTCATGCATCGGCACCGCGTGGCCTCGTCGGTCAGAGCCGCACCGTGACGGCGCCGACGGCGCTGAGGGAGGACCCCGCGTGGTATGCGCCTTCGATCCTGCCCGATGAGGTCATCACCTTCGACGATCCGCTGAGCGGCGCGCTCGACGTGGGGGCGGCCGGGAAGGTCGGCCTGCTCGATCTGGCCTTGAGCCGTCATGGCGGCGTGACCCGCGTGCGGCGGCACTACCAGCGCGCGCCTCTTCACCTCTATCGCCCCATCTACCTCGACCCCTGCCGGCCCGATATGGCGTTCCTGTTCCTGCAGCAGTTCGGGGACGGCCTGGTCCAGGGAGACCGCTACCGCATCGACGTCGACTGCGGACCTGGAAGCGCGACGCACATCACGACGCAGGCCGCCACCAACGTCTACAGGGCTCGCCAGAACTTCGCCACCCAGCTGGTCAACCTGCGGGTCGCCGGCGGCTCGGTCTTGGAGTACTTGCCCGATCCCGTCGTGCCCTTCCGCGGATCACGCCTCTTCCAGCGGACCTGCGTCACGGTCGATCCCGAGGCGACGGTGATCCTCGGTGAGACGCTGCTACCCGGACGTGTCGCGCACGACGAGGCGCACGTGTACGACATCTACTGGTCCGAGACCGAGGTCCGCCGCCTCGACGACGCGCCGCTCTTCGCCGATGTGCTGCGCATCAACCCGAGCGCCGGCGAGAACCCGAGGTCGCACGGCCTGCTCGGCGCCCACGATGTCATCGCGGCGCTGTACGTCATCTCGGGGCAGGCCGACCCGGCCGACATGGTCGCGCTGCTGCGAAGTGCGCTCACCGGCTGCGACGTGCTGTCCGGGGTGAGCGAGCTGCCGAACGGCTGCGGCGCGGCGGTCAAGCTCCTCGGGTCTGCCTCGAAGCCGGTACAGGCCGCGCTGCGGACCGCATGGAATGCGGCGCGTCTCGAGCTGCTCGGCATACCGGCCCCGAACCTTCGGAAGGGATAGACACGATGGACTTCGAGTTCCTGTCCAGGTCGGTTGAGGGCCTGGACGCCTGGCTCACCGGGCTCTTCGACGGCGCGCCGCTGCTGGTGGTCGTGGGAATCGCGTTCCTGCTCGGCCTGCGACACGCGTCGGATCCCGACCACCTCGTCGCGGTGACCTCGCTGGTCGCTGCCGACGACGGCGACATCCGCGGCGCGGCTCGGCTCGGGGCGTGGTGGGGGCTCGGCCACGCGGCGATGCTCGTGGTGATCGGGATCCCCCTGATCGCTTTCAAGTCCGAGCTGCCGAGCTGGCTCGAGAGCGACGCGGAAAGGGCGATCGGAGTGGTGATCATCCTGCTCGCGCTGCGGGTGTTCTGGAAGTGGCTGCGCGGCGATCTCCGGGCCGGCGGGCACGGCCACGACCCGGCTGAGCGGCAGCTTTGCGACTCGCACCGCTACTTTCGACGAGGGGAGGACTCGGGCCATTCGCATCGCCAGGTGCGCTCGCCGCGCCAGGCGCTGGCGATCGGGCTGTTGCACGGGCTCGCCGGCACGGGCGCCGTGGTCCTGCTGCTGGCCGCCGCGATTCCCAGCCAGCTCGAGGCCGGTCTGGCGCTGGTCGTGTTCGCGCCGATGTCGATCGTGTCGATGGCGATCTGCACCACGGCGTTCGGGTGGCTGCTGACCCGGCGAATCGTCGAGCCGGCCTACCGGCGGGTACTGATCCCAGTGATGGGACTGTTCGCCGTCATGTACGGCGCCTGGTGCGTCGGCCTCGGCTAGGTACAACCCGTCGCGCCGCAGCGAACGATGCGCGGCGGGGCGTCGTGGCCGAGCACTCTCAGCCTCTCGGTCCTTCCGTCCGTTTCGTCCGCTTGGCGAGTGTCTTCGGGCAAAGCCAGCGGGTCGGCTGACCACGCCGCTCCGGTGATGTCGACCATCACACGCGCAACCTGGTCACCGCGACGAATCTCCCACGGCCGTCCCGTGCCGTCGACGCCCGCACACCCGCCAAGACTTGCGCTGATCACCCACGTCCCCGACGGACTCATCCGGTCGGGCCGAAACGCTCGGTGCGGATCGCATACGGCTCGTGACCGAGTTGGATGAGCAGCTCGGCCACCCGCTCCACGAACGGGGTCGGGCCGCAGACGAAGACGCGCGGCCGGCGGCGGGGAGCCGGTCCGACCGTCGTTAGCATCTCCGCGTCGATCCGCCGTGCGAACCCGCGCCAGCTCGGGGGCGGGTCGCGGGTGAACGTGAAGTGCACGACAACTCCGTCTCGTGCGAGCTGGTCGAGCTCGTCGCGATACAGCGCGTCGTCGGCCGAGCGCACCGACAGGAGCAGCCGCGCCTCGACGGTGCTCGAATTGGCGGCGCGATGGCGGAGCATCGCCATCAGCGGCACGAGTCCCGATCCGCCGGCGATCAGCAGCAGCGGGCCACCGTCCTCTCTGCGCCACACGAAGTAGCTGGTGAACGGTCCCCGAAGCTCGAGCTGGTCGCCGGGGCGTAGCTCCTCGGCCAGGTACGGCGACACCTCCCCCCGTCGATCCGCTCCACCGTCAACGCGACGGTCGCCTGCTCCGGTGGGGACGCGATTGAGAAGGAGCGCTCTGCCTGATAGCCGTCGTCGGCGGTGAGGCGAACGTCGACGTGCTGGCCGGCGATGTGCCCGGGCCACTCAGGGACGTCGAGCACGATCGTCCTCGCCCGTGGCGTCTCGTCGATCAGTTCGCGGACCGTCGCGAGCCGCCATGCGACCGGTGCCCGGCGCATCGGTCAGTCGCCCTCGTAGCGCTGCTCCTTCCACGGGTCACCGTAGCTGTGGTAGCCGTAGACCTCCCAGAAGCCGGGGTCGTCGTGATCGAGGAGTTCGAGGCCCCGCACCCACTTGGCGCTCTTCCAGAAGTACAGATGCGGAACCAGGAGCCGCGCCGGGCCGCCGTGCTCGGACTCCAGCGGCTCGCCGCCGAACTCGTAAGCGATCCATGCTCGCCCGCCGGTGACGTCCTCGAGCGGCAGGTTGGTCGTATAGCCGCCGTCGCTCCACGCGCTGACGTACGCGGCGGTGGAGTCGACCGCCTCGAGCAGCGTGTCGACCGACACGCCCTTCCACGTCGTGTCGAGCTTAGACCACTTGGTCACGCAATGGATATCGACCGTCGGCGTCTCGGCGGGCAGCGCGAGCAGCTCCTGCCACGTCCACGAGACCGGTCGCTCGACCGCGCCGCTGATGAGAAAGCTCCACTCATCGAGCGGCGTGTGCGGCGTCGGCCCGGCGGACAACACCGGGAAATCGCGGGTCAGGTACTGGCCCGGCGGGAGACGCGTCGCGTCGCCCTGGAAGCGGCGGCCGCGGAAGCCTCGCGAGATCGGCGGCATTGCTGGTACCTCCTTCAGGTCCGTGTCGTGTCAGACGCCGGCCTGCTCGAGCAGCGACAGCCAGAGCTCGCTGCGGGTCGGGAACGGCGGCACGGCGTGGCGGAGACGCTCGAGCGGCACTTCGGCGACGATCGCGATCGTCGCGGGATGCAGGAAGTCGACGACCTCCGAGCCGGTGATCGTGCAGCCAATCAGGACCCGGCGATCGCGGTCGACGAGAAAGCGCGTCGTGCCCGGCGCGTTCGGAGCGTAGTAGAAGCCGCCGACATTGGGCAGCGCGGTGCCGGACGTGACCGTGTCGTAGGTGTCGAACTCGATCCCCGCGCGGGTGGCCGTCTCGGTGGTGTGGCCGACGCTCGCGACCTGAGGGTCGGTGAAGGTCACGTGCGGAGCCAGCGCGCCATCGGCGCCGTGTGCGATCGCGTGCTGGTGACCGCGTATGTCGTCGACCGCCAGCCGCGCCTGGTATCTGCCCATGTGCGTGAGCAGAGCGCGGCCGTTCATGTCTCCGATCGCGTACAGCCATGGCACGCGGGGCACGCGCATCTGGGCGTCGACCTCGACCAGCGCACCCGGCTCGAGCCCCACGGTCTCGATGCCGAGATCCTCCGTCGCCGGCTTGCGGCCCACCGCGATCAGCACGACGTCGCCCGACTCGGTTGTGCCGGCGGACGTCTTGATTGCGACCTGGCCACGCTCCTGCGAGAAGTCCACGACCGAGTGACCGGCGAGGACCTCAACGCCGTGCTCGTGCAGCGCCGCCGTGACCTGGGCGCTCGCGAACTCCTCCGCGCGCGGAAGCACACGCTGTTGCGCCTCGATCAGCGTGACCTGGCTACCCAGCGTTTGAAACGCCTGTGCCAGCTCGACGCCCTCCGGCCCACCGCCCACGACGACGATGCGCCCCGGGATCTCGCTCGTAGTCGTCGCCTCGCGGTTAGTCCATACGCGACCTGGTTCGAGGTCGCCGAGTCCCTCGATCGCCGGCACGAGCGGCCGCGAGCCCACTGAGAGGACCACCGCGCGGCGCGCCTCCAGCTCCTCGTCGCCGACCATCACCCGGCGCTCGCCCACGATGCGACCGTGACCGCGTACCAGCGTGATGCCGTGGCTCTCGACCCACGGGATCAGCGCGTCATCGTCCGGAGCGCCGATGATCTCGTCGCGCCGGCGCAGGACCGCGGCGACGTCCAGCTCGCCGTTGACGGCCTCCCGGGCGCCAGGGATGCGCCGCGCCTCCGCGAGCGCCTCGTACGGCCGAAGCAGCGCCTTCGACGGCATACATGCCCAGTGCACGCACTCCCCGCCGACGAGCCGATCCTCCACCAGCGCTACCGACATCCCATGACCGGTAAGCCGCGCCGACGCCTCCTCGCCTGAGGGCCCGCCGCCGACGACCACTACATCGAAGATTGGCATGCGTCAAAGTCTGTGGGCCGTCAGGCCGACCGCCAGTCCGGTTGGCGATGACGCATCGTCGCTCGCGATTACGCGACGTTGCCGACGATCAGCGCAGTGCCGACGCCGAGCCTCTTCTCGATGCTGTCGAGCAACTGACACTAGGTATCGCAGAAGGACCGGACACCGTCGCCCTCAAGCGCATCGGTCATCGCTGCGAGGTCGATCCCCTCGGCTCGTGCGCCGGCGAGAGTTCGTCTCGCAGCTTCAGAGTTCGCATCGAGCGTTCTGGCGACCTCGCCGTGGTCGCCGAGCGCGCAGCGTTTGCTGGGGCATCGCGATCACGATGCCGGGCGCGATCAGCCCTTACACGTCGAGCACATCCGAGTACTGGCGGTTCTTCGTGCCTGTCTGCGATCGCGAGACTCATCTCCTTGACCACCTCGAACCCATCCGGGTAGCGCTTGGTGACGTGCTCGAATGTGTTCCTTGCCACACGGCGGATTCCGCGGGCCGAGCAACGGCGCGCAAGCCGGTTCGGCTACCGCCTATAAGCGCCGGTGATCACCGCGCGACCTGCCCGGGCGGCGGCGGCTCGGACCGTTCTTGGGGTCAGCGCCTCGCTCTCGGCGGCGGCGTCGACGGGCCGTCAGGCGTTGCTTGCGACGCGCCTGGTTTCGCATGCGTGTGCGGCTGAGCCGGGGCATCGTGCGCTCAAGCTTGCTGTCATCGCACGCGAGAGCGATAGCAAACCCCGATGAGTCAGCGTCAGCTCGTCTTTGTCGCGTGCATTGTCCTCGCTTGCATCTACAGCGCTGAAACGTACGGCGATCGGAAGGAAGAGATGAGCGACACGATGCACAACCACGCGGAGGAGACCGAGCGGTCAATGATCACGCCGGGGTTCGAGGGCCAGAAGCTGGTCGTCGTCGGCGGGAGCAGCGGGATGGGCCGCGAGACCGCCGCCGACGTCGTGGCGGCCGGCGGCAGCGCCGTCATCATCGGTGAGCACGCCGGCAAGGTCGACGACACCGTCGAGTCTCTGGCCGAGGGGGGCTCGGCGTACGGCATCACCGCCGACCTGGCCGACCGGGAACAGGTGGAGCGCGTCCGCCGGCAACTGGCTGACGAGCACGCCGACGCCACCCTGCTGGTGAACGCGGCTGGGTTGTTCATCCCGAAGCCGTTCCTGGACTACGACGGCGCTTCGTACGACGCGTACCTCGAATTGGACCGGGCGATCTTCTTCCTCACCCAGACCGTGGTCCGCGGCATGGTCGAGCAAGGCCGCGGCGGAGCGATCGTCAACATCGGCAGCATGTGGGCCCACCAGGCGATCGCGGCGACCCCGTCGTCGGGCTACTCGGTCGGCAAAGGCGGGCTGCACGCGCTGACCCGCAACCTTGCGATCGAGCTCGCCCCCCACAACATCCGGGTCAATGCGGTCGCCCCGGCCGTCGTCGCCACCCCGATCTACGAGAGGTTCGTCCCCAACGACAAGCTCGAGGAGACGCTGCACAGCTTCGACGGCTTCCATCCGCTCGGCCGTGTCGGCACGGCCCGTGACCTGGCCAACACCATCACGTTCCTGCTCTCCCCGGCCACGAGCTGGGTCACGGGCGCGATCTGGAACGTCGACGGCGGCGTCATGGCCGGACGCAACTAGCCAACCCCAGGACGCCCGTGCGCCGGCCCAACCACCGGCGCACGGGCGATGATCGAGGAGGACCGGATGACCCATTCGCCGGCGTGGGACCAGGTGACCCATGCTCACGTGCTGCGCTCGATACAGGAGTACGCCCACCTCGGGCCGGAGCGATTTTTCGCTGAGCACGGATTCGCTCCTACCACGACGTACGACCTGATCTGGGACGGACGCTCGTACCCGCCGAAGGCCATCCTGGGCGCGGCGTATGAGTTCGCCACCGGCGAGCGCCTCGCTTCAGCTGACTTCGAGGGCGGCAAGAGCGGCGCCGTCAAGATCCTCGGACAGCTCGGGTTCACCGTACAACAGCGAGCAGTCACGAAGGGCTGACCCGCACGAGGAGCCAGGATGTCCAGCCACTGCAGTGCGACGATGCTCAAGTCCCGGGCGCCGACGTACGGATGGGCCTGACCGACCTGTCCGTGTTCGAGTCGCCACAGCGCCCGCGCAGGACGATGCCGATCCTTGACGTGAATCCGCTCATGACCTGCGCCGGGTCCGACCCCGACGCGGTGTACGGCATCAACGTCGACACCGATGGAGACGCACATGCGTACGCGGCGTTCTTATCACTCGTGTTGTCCGGGTCGAGCGCGTTCCACGACTTTCAGTTCACCGGCGCGCGACGTTCGCCGGCCAGCGCATCGTCTCCATGGCCTTGGAGGTGCCGAGGGACATGCTCGGCCCCGGTCCGGAGGTCAGGCTGTGGGCAACCGCGAGCGAGCGCCGCTACGACGGGCCCGAGCGGATCGATCGCACCGGCAACCCGTCACTCAACCCGTTCTTGATGGACGAGCTCAAACCAGTTCAACGCCGGACACCCGGCCGACTACGTGGCGGACTGCCTGGAGCCTTGGTCGACGCTGCTCGAGAGCCGTGGCTACCCGCCCGCCGAGGCCAGGGACACGGTCCTGACGATGCTTCCCGACATCCTCCGCAATCGGCCGGCACAGTGCCGCAACGGCCGAGTCCTGACCGACGACGTCTGCGACACGCGCGTGGAGTTCCTGACCGTTGGAAAGGTGACGTCAGACGACGTCGAGCCGCACGAGGACGACCTGACGGAGTCCCCGCACCTCGGCTTGACGAACGTCCAGCCGTCGGCGACGACGGCACCGGAGGTGCGTTGCTCACATCCGATCAATAGCCCCAGGGTCTTCTCGTGAACCGCCGGGGACGTCCGCTCTCGACCCTGCAACCGCCTCGAGGCAACGCGGGTACCGAGTCCGCCTCGGTGTCCCGCGACACCCTGCGTCTGGAGGCGTTCAGCGATGGCGTCTTCGCCATCACGATCACGCTGCTCGTTCTCGAGATCAGACCGCCGGCTGACGGCGAGAACCTGCTGCATGGGCTGGTCGCGCTGTGGCCGTCGTACCTCGCCTACGTCGTCACGTTTCTGTTCATCGGACAGGTCTGGACCAACCACCACGTCATGTTCGACCACATCCGAGCAGCCGACCGATTCGTACTGCTCCTGAACACGGTGCTCCTGATGGTCGTGGCGTTCCTTCCGTTCGCGACCTCCGTCCTCGCCGACGCGCTGCGCAGCGGACACGGCCAGCGAACCGCCGTGGTCTTCTACGCCATTGCGTTCGACGCGACGGCGCTCACGTTCAACGCCGTCTGGCAGTACGCGTGCCGTCATCGACTGCTCAGCGGAGCCCTTGACTCCGCCGGCGCGACAGCGATCGGTAGGCGCCTTCAGCTTGCCCTGGCCTGGCTGGCGGTCAGCGGCCTGCTCGGCGCAGTGCTACCCGCCTTGGGCGTCGCAGTGATCGTCGCATTCAACGCCTACTTCTGGCTCCCGATTCGAGGTGAGAGTCCCGCCAGGCCGTCCTGATAACCGATCTTCGTCGCCTCGACGAGATTTGCGCGGCACGCACGGGCAGGCAGGCTGCACGGCCGGCGAGGACATCCTCGACGTCCATGTCGAGCTGGAGCTCGCCGGGGTCCACCCGACACGCGTTTACCGTGCTGGCCTACGGCGATACAGCTGCAGAGCTGTCCCGGCTGCGGCGCGGGACCGCCCAGCCGCTCCAAGGCGTCGCACTTCGCGAGCAGGCATTGCCCTTCGACCGGGAGCCGCTGGCCCAGCGGAAGACTGATTCCGCTGTTGCTCCAGCCGGCGACCATCGTCACGGGTGGTGGAGTTGACCCGCGTTCGTGGACCTGAGCGCTTGGGCCGCTGGCCCCCGGCAACATCAAGACCAACAACCAACGCGAACTGGGGCCGCTTCGAGCGTCCGCGGCGCGCGGTGCAAACGGCCGCGCCGACGCAGGGACGCTTTACGAACCGCATCCGTATCAACGCTCCGAAGGCCAACGGCGAAGGAGGTCGGAACCCGTCTCCGTACGCGTCCGCACACGCGGCTCTGCTGCCGGAGTCTCTCCTCCGCAAGGCGCTGCGCTACGCGGCGCTCAACTACGTGGACGAGTGCTTCTGCGCGTGCATATCGCGATCGCCGGAGCGCTTCTGGGGCCGGCTACTCGGGCTCGACGTCGGCGAAGCGGCGCGCGGCTTCGAGCAGGCCTGCGTAATCGGCTTGGCAACCGGGACAGCTCCGGAGATGGACTGCGGTCCCGGGATACACCCGAGCGGGATCTTCGCCGGCTAGCTCCAACTCGACGTAGGCGTCGAGGATGTCCTCGCCGGCCGTGCAGCCCGCGTCGCCCTGCTCGGCGCGCAGCAGCTCGTCGAGGCGACGAAGGTCGGTCATCAGGCCGCCGCTTTCACAGACACAGGATGTCCGGCGGCGGCCATGCTGCTCCGTAGGTTCCGCCTGGCGTCGAACAGATTCTTGTAGATCGCATTGCGGTTCGTGCCGAGGCGAATGGCCATGACGTCGATCGGGACGTCGTTGAGCGCGACAGCCACGAACACTTCGCGCTGGCGCGCGGTCAGCTCTCCGATGGCGGCCGAAAGTGCCCGGAGCTGCTCGTGTTGCTCCAGCCGGTCCCCGGGCCGAGGCGCTGGGAAGTCGGGTAGCCGCTCAAACGAAACTTCGTGACCATTGGGCGGCTGCTGCCGCCATGCGTGCCGGGCGACCTTGCCCGAGACCTCGAACATGACGCACTTGTAGGCCCACGTGGTGAAGCGGCTGAGCCCGCGGAAGTTGTCGAGCTTCGCCAGGACGTTCATAAGCGCGTCATTCGCAGCCTGTTGAGCGAGATCGTCGAATTCAGGCCCGCTGATCGACCTCAGCTGAACACGCCGCCGTGACAGCTCGTGGTAGGCCGCCCGGAGCAGCACCTCGTGGAGCTTGGCCACGGTCTGGTCGCGGCGTGGGTGTCCAGGACGCAGCTGCTCGACCCATTGCTCGGAATCGCTCTGGGCCCGCGTCCCGATGACTTTGGTGCTACCGGTCCAGGCTAGCTCGGTGCTCACGATCTCGTCCGCGCGTCGGCGTCCCGGGTCGGACCTTCTTCCGCTCACGTCGATGCTACTCACGGTGACCTCCGTAGCTTGCCTGCCATCACGCTTACGCAGCGGACGGGCCATCGCGCCCGTGGATTTACGGGTCTTCCCTCCAGCAACTGAGGTGAGGGGGCGCACAAGGCGCAAGCCGGTCGGCGCCCGGATTCAGCGAGGCGCGACTCGCGTCGCGCGTGTACGGCTATGCGGGCGCGGCTTCTCGGTCTTTGCTCGGTAGCGCGGCGTGGAGGGCCGTGCGTGAGCGAATGCCGAGCTTGGAGAACACCTTATGCAGATGCCATTCGATTGTGCGAGTGCTCAGGAAGAGCTGGGCTGCGATCTCAGGGTTCGTCAGTCCGTCGCGAGCGAGGCGTGCGATTTGCGCTTCCTGAGCGGTGAGCTGGTCGCGCGTCTCGTCGCGTCGCCTTCGCGGCTTCTCGCCTGTGGACGCGAGTTCGCGGCGGGCGCGCTCAGCGAACGCTTGTGCCCCCATGAATGCGAATGTGTCATAGGCCAGGCGCAGTTGCTCGCGAGCGTCGACCCGCCGCCGCTGTTCGCGACGAAGCCACTCGCCGTAGTACAGGCGAGCCCGTGGGAGCTCGACGCGGATTCGGGTGCGGCCGAGGCGTTCGATTGCCTCCTGATAGAGGTGCTCGGCGGTCTCGCCGCCGCTCAGCAGCGCCCGCGACCGGGCCTCGATCCCCAGAGCCCAATCAGTCGCACTGGCTTGCGTTCGCTCGGCGAGCTGCCGCAGGGCGTCGGTCGCGACGTCGCGGCGATCGCTTCGGACTCCGGCCTCGATCAGCTCGACGAGCGCCCAACCGGGCGGACCGAGATCATCGAGTGCATCGGTTGGAAAGTAGGAATGCGCGCGTTGGGCCGCGGCGAGCGCGTCCTGATAACGACCGAGGCCGTTGTACAGCAGCGCCGTCAGGGATTGCGCCATCCCGATCGATCTCTCCAGGCCCCTGGCGCTAGCGTCTTCGGTCGCGGCCTCGAGCACGCTCAACGCAGCAGCCTCATCGCCGCGCCAAACGGCGAGCAGCATAGATGGGTACCTGAGGGGCACGTTTCCGGTTGCCTCAGCGATGGCGTACGCCTCGTCGATCAGCGCTGATGCAGCCGCGAACTCTCCGGCGAGCACGTGCATCGAGGCGCGGTAGGTCAGCGCCTGCGGAAGGACGGTTAGCGCACCGGCATCGCGACAGATCCGGACGGCGCGCGTAGCTAGCTCGTGCCACTTCTCGTCGTCCCACAGATCGAGCGCGAGGGGTTCCGGCGCGATCGGGCAGGCAAACCACATCCAGCGGGCGTTGTCTTCACCGCGGACATCGCTTCCTGCTAACGCGTGCAGTGCTTCCCGGAGCGGCGGCAACGCCACCGAATAGGGTTCGGTGAACCGCGTCACGAGGCTGTCGAGCAAGAGGTCGATCGGACGCGGCTCCGGTGCGGGCGTCGCTTGCCGGGCCGCCTCGGCGACGGCTCTGACTCCGAACTCGCCGCTCGTGGAGCCGGTGCACATCGCGGCGGTGATCGCCTCCAGGTACGTCTCGCGCGCGAGCTCGACGTCGAGCGGTTCCAGCCGTTTGGCGGCGTCCAGTAGCAACGCCGGAGCTTCAGGCCCGAGTTTCAGGCCCGGAACGTCGGCGGAGCCCGTGCGCGCGAACGCGATCTGGGCGCGTAGCCGTTCCAGCCGGGCGCGCTGAAGGCCATCGCACACGCCCATCTCGGCGGTTGCGAGCAACTCGACCGCAGCGTCGGGAGCAGCCGCCTCGAACTTTGCCTGCGCGGCGACCAGCGCTCGACGCGTTCTCAGCGCTGGATCGATAGTCAGCGCGACCGCGCGTTCCAGGAAGGCCGCCCCCGCTGCGAGCCCAGCGCGCGCCTGCGCCCTGGCGGCCGACTGTTCAAGCTCCGCGGCGACCTCCTCGTCCGGGGCGCTGGCAGCGCATCCTCGGTGCCAGGCGCGCCGGTCCCGATCGACGTTCGCGTCGGTCGCGTCCGCTAACGCATGGTGCACCGTCCGTCGCTCCTCGGGCGACGCGGCCCCGTAGACCGCGGAGCGCACCAGCGGATGGCGAAAGCGCACGCGGATGCCGACCTCGAGCAGCTCGGCTGCGGTAGCGGGAGCCAAGGCCTCGTGCCCGATGCCGAGCCGCTCGGCCGCGCGCCACAGCAGCGCCGGGTCGCCGACGGGCTCGGACGCCGCGACCAGCAGCAGCAGCTGCGTCTCGGCGGGCAGCGTCTCGAGGCGGCGGAGGAAACTCTCCTGGATTCGGCCAGCCACCGACCCCGCGTCGGACATCAGGGCCTCCAGTCCAAATCCGCCCGCCAGTTCGGCCGGCGAGAGTCTCCTTGGCAGCTCTAGCAACGCCAAGGGGTTCCCGCCAGCCTCGGCAAGAATCCGTTCCCGGACGCGCTCATCCAGGCGCCCTGGCACCACCGACCCCAGCAGCTCACGAGCGTCAGCGTCGGTAAGGCCCTCGACCACCAGCTCCGGCAGCCCGCGTAGCTCATCTCTCGGCTCGCTCGCAGCGAGCACGACGACCACCGATTCAGCCGACAACCGCCGCACCATGAATGCCAAGGTCTGCGCGGACGGCTGATCCAACCAGTGCGCATCGTCGACCAGGCAGACAAGCGGACTGCCCTCGGCCTCCTCCGAAAGCAGGGTCAGCACGGCCAGACCAACGAGAAAGCGATCCGGCGCGGCCTCGACACCGAGGCCAAGTGCGCCACGAAGCGCATCGCGCTGTCGCTCCGGGAGGTGCTCGAGGCGGTTCGCCAGCAACGGCAGCAACAGCTGATGCAGCCCCGAAAACGGCAAGTCCGCTTCCGATTGCACTCCCGCGGTACTCAGCGCCCGGACACCCTGCACTCCCGCCCGAGCTCTGGCCGCAGAGAGCAACGACGTCTTGCCGATCCCTGGCTCGCCGCGCACGACCAATGCCCGAGCCCCATCGCGTTCGCGCACGCCATCAACGAAGTCGAAGAGGACATCGAGCTCGGCCGCACGGCCAACAAGGCCGGCTGGAGCTCGCGAGACGGCCTCCGTCATCCCGTGCTCAGTCTACCTCGATATCGAGTCTTCGCCACTCGAAGTAAGTCCACGCCGGCGGAGCGCCCGTCAGCAGGCGAGGGACTCGCGTGTCCCGCTCAGGCTCAGATCAGAGATCCTGCGCTCGAGCAACGATGCGAGCGCCTGGCCTGCGACCCGGCATGCGCCCTCTTTCATAGAGACGAAGAGCGGGCACTGAAGCGGTTGCGGCGTGACGCTCGGCTCCCGAGCGTTGCGCAATCACGGCGCGCCCAAGGCCCGCACCATCGGGCTCCCGGGTGGCTTGAGCTGACCCCCCAGACGGCCTCGGTTGAACCAGTCAGCTCGCGAGACAGACGACCGGGGCTCTATCGCGCTCGCCAATGCGCCCCGAGCGAGCTGGGGCAACCGGGGCTCTATCGGGTCGCCGTGTCACCTCGTGGCACCGTTCCCGTTCCCACCTGTTCCCACCCGGCGCGCCAGTCGAAATTACGGTACAACGCCATATTTGGCTCTGTAGAGCCATTTTCGAGCAACGCGCCCGAGAGGATTCGAACCTCTGACCTTCGGTTCCGTAGACCGACAGCCCGCACGCGAGATTTGGCTCTAGAGAGCCAAATCACGGACTCTAGGTCGCCAAATAATCGCCAGAAATTCGACTCCGCGGCACTACGTGAGGCCGTCGTCGCGCCTGCACTCGCGGAATGCGACGGAAACGTTGGGTAGGCACACGCGCCGCGTGCCTCGGGTTGGAGTGATTCCTGCTAGGCGGAGGCGTTGTCGCGCTCCTGCGCGATCCAGAGATGCAGCGTTTCAGAGGCGACGTCGGCGCCGTTGGGCCAGCTGATCGTCCCGAGCTCGCGGTCAAGCTCGACACGAGCGAAGTAGGCCGGATCGCTCAACGGCTCAAACACCCCGTGCCAGTCCCATGTCGATGCGTCGACTACGCCGCTGACGCCGTCATCGAACGCCAGGTTTAACCGATGCTCGCCGACGACATCGACCTCGACGATCCGGTGCAGATGAGCCGCCAAGTCCATGGTCACGATGCTAGGGGAGCGGATCGATGCGCACCAGCGGTGCGTTCTCCCGTGCTCGGGGCCAGTTGAGCCGCAACTCGTCGCGATGCAGCGCACACCACTCTTGGACTAACCGCAAACGCGCGCGCCGGAACGGTCCCGGCGATCACGTCACCGCTCTGGATCGCGACGACGACGGTTTCGCCGGCGTACGTCGCATGGAAGTGCGGCGCCCCATGCTCGCGGTAGTACATCGCAACTACGATTCCGTAGAACTCGCTGATTCGCGGCACGAACAGCATCGTCGCCGCCGCTCCGGACAGCCGGTCGATCGTCGGCGCTCGAAGCCGAGGTGGCCGCGCGGCGATCCGCGCGGTGGTCGTAAGCCCTGCTCGCGATCGACTGACACCTATTCCCTCACGCATAGCGCGCCGAGATCGATGCCATAGAGCGGGTGCTCGACCTGGCATCCGATTCGTGCGGAGAAGAAGTCCGTCCGCTCGGCGCTCATCGCCTCCGCGACCGGCGCCGCCTGCGCCGCTAGGTCGCGGTCGAGGGCGGCGTAGCCCTCGGTCCGCTGGGCGCCGGTGAGTTGCTCTGCCGCGCGCAGCCGGCGTCCCAGCGGCGTGCGATCGAGGAACCTCGCGGTTTGACGCGCATTGAGGTTGAACATGACGTTGATGAACTCCGAGGGGTCCGGGGTGTCGCCGATCCAGCCGAAGAGCGAGAGGTCGAACGGCTCGCCTGGTATCTGCAGCCGCGCGAAGAGTGTGCCGAAGGCGAGCTGCCGAATCTCGAGGTCGATCCCGATCGTCGCCAGGTTCCCGCGCACGATCTCGGCCTGCTCCAGGCATTCCTGCTGGTTGCACGTGTAGAAGACGCCACGGTGCCGGCCGTCGCCCGCAAGGCGCCTGGCCGTGGCGACGTCGGGCCGGCCGAGCGGGTAGATCGCCGCGTCGCGGAATCCCGGGAAGCCGGGCGGAATGTGCTGGTCGGTCGGCCGCGCGGCGAGCATCGCGGGGATCGGGTGCTGCGCGAGCGCGCGGCGGTCGATCGCGTAGTTGACCGCCTGCCGCATCTCGGCACGAGCGAACAGCGGGCGGTGGGGATTGAGCAGGTACCCCTGCGAGATCGGCTGCGGTCCCGAGAAGTAGCGCTGCCGGCCGGACGACGCGGCGGGGCTTGAAGGCCCGTAGCGTGCGATCAGCCGAGCCTGCAGCCCGGGCGGCACCAGGGGGAGGTAGTCCGCGCGTCCCGCTTCGACGGCAGCGACGGCGCGGCCCGGCGTGGTCCCGATCGTGACCTCGATCTCCTCCAGGCGCTGCGGCCGCGGGCCGGGATAGCCCGGGTTGCGGCGCAGCACCAGGCGCCGGCGCGGCACCACCTCGGCCACGTAGTAGGGGCCGGCCGTCGCGACGCGCTCGAGACCTCGTGGCCGCTCCGGCGTGTTCGGCGGAACGGCGCAGAGGGAGAACGCCCCCGACAGGCGGGCGGGCAGCGTGGGCGAGGGGCGCGTCAGCCTGATCGTGAGCCGGTCTCCCCGCGCCGAGACGCCGGCGATCCTGCGGGCTCGCTCGGCCATGAACTCCGCGGCGCCCGCGATATCGTCGAATAGGCCGACGTCCCGCTCGAGCGCGCGCTCGAAGGCGGCTGCGGTGACCGGTCGCCCCGAGGGCGGCGAGAACCGGTACCCGGCCCGGACGTGGAACGTGTACACGCGCCCGTCGGCCGACACGGCGGGCGGCGCCGTGGCGAGCTCCGGCACCAGTGCCGACCCGGCACCGGCGTCGCCCGCGTAGGTCATGAGCCGCCCGCACGTCGCGTGCAGCAGCTGCGGGTCGCCGAGACCGACCGGGTTGGTCCCGACCGGATCGTGCTCGAGCAGCACCCGCAGCACCGACGGCCCGCCCGCCGGCGCCGGAGGCGGCGGCGCCTCCTGGACGCTGACCCAGAGGTGGCCATCAGCGAACGCGAGCGAGTGCGGTGCCCCGCCGAGGTCGATCGTCTCCGTGACGCGGTTCGTGCGCGGGTCGATCCGCGAGACGGACCCAGAGAGGCTGTTCGCCACCCACACGGACCCGCCGCCCACCGCAATGCCGGACGGCAGGCGGCCGACCGGGATCTGGGCTTCGGGCGAGCGGGTGGCGGGATCGATCCGCGACACCGTGTCGTCGCGGCTGTTCGCGACCCAGACGGCGCCTTCGCCGGCGGCGATGGGTCCGGGGCCGTTGCCGAGCGGGATTGTGTCCGTGACCGCGCCGGTCGGCGCCGCGATGCGGTGCACGGTGTTGTCGGTGCTGTCGGCAACCCAGACGGCCCCGTCCGCGACCGCCAATCCGGCGGGGTCGTTGCCGACGTCGATGTGGCCGGTCACGCGCTTCGTCCGGGCATTGACCCTCAAGACGGCGGCGAGCTGCGTGCTCGCCACCCACAGCGAACCGCCGTCCAGCACCGCCGCGCGCCGGGTACCCGACTGGAGCCCGGTCGTCGTCGACGTGGGCAGGGGCACCGAGTCCGCCACCGCCCCGAGATCGGCGTCCACGCGCACCGCCTCGCCGCGCCGGCTGTCGGCGATCCAGGCCGAGCCGTCTCCGACGGCGAGAGCGTTGACCTCGACCTCCGGCGCGATCGTCGCGACGACGCGCCGCTTGCGCATGTCGATCTGCATCACGGTGCCGTCGGCGACGTTGGCCACCCAGACGGAGCGGGCGTCGGCGGCGAGCGTCTCCGGCCGGACTCCCACCGGCACGTCTGCGACGACGAGGCCGCTCTCGGGGTCGATCACGGCGACGGAGTCGGCGAGCACGGCGACGTCGGTGCTCGACCGGCTCAGCGCCACGCCGACGGCAACCGCCGCCGTGGCGAGCACGGCACCCGCGATGATGAGCACGAGGCCGCGGCGACGAGTAGGCTCCGCCCGTCCGCGGACGCGCGCGGGTGGCGGGTCGAGCGCGGGATCCTGGGCGAGCATCGCCTGCTCGAGCTCGCGCAGCTCCCTCCCCGGCTCGAGCCCGAGCTCCTCGATCAGCGAGCGCCGCGCGTCGCGGTAGCTCTCCAGCGCGTCCGCCTGGCGGCCCGACCGGTAGAGGGTGAGCATGTGCTGCGCGCGCAGGCGTTCGCGCAGTGGGTGCTCGCGCACGAGCCCTTCGAGCTCTGCCGCCAGCTCGGCATGGCGGCCGAGACGAAGATCGGCTTCGATTCGCACCTCGAGCGCTTCGAGACGCCGCTCCTCGAGCTGTGCAGCCGCGTCCTGCGCGAACGCCTCGTAGGCGAGGTCGGCAAGCGGCGGACCCCGCCACAGCGCCAGTCCCGCTCTGAGGAGCTCCGCGGCGCGCTCGGGAGCATCGGCCGCGAGCGCGGCACGGCCTTCCTCCACGAGCCGCTCGAAGCGAAGCGCATCGATGCGCTCGGGATCCACCTCCAAGGCGTATCCGCCTCTCGTGCTCACCAGGACGTCCTCGACCAGCGCCCTGCGGAGGTGCGACACATAGACCTGCACCGTCTTGACCGCGGTGGCGGGAGGGCGCTGGCCCCACACGAGGTCGACGATTCGATCGACTGAGAGGGTCTCGCCGCGGTGCAGCAGCAGGATCGCGAGCACGGCACGCTGGCGCGCTCCTCCGAGTTCGACCGTCCGATCGTCGTCGAGGACCTGCAGCGGGCCGAGGATCCGGAACTCCAGCATTCAGCGCCTCAACGCCGACGCTACCGGCGCCTTTACCGGCTTACAACCGACTCCAACCGCTCCGAAGCCGCGCTGCTGGACGGTCGTGGCGATCCGGTCGCACGGGGCGACCGGCGGAAACCAGGAGAGCGCTCATGCGCAATCGCACCCATCGCCGCCCGCTGCTCGCCACCGTCGCGACGACGGCCTTGCTCGCGGGCACCGCTCCGGCCGCGCTCGCGATGCCGATCGACGTCGGCGGCTCGTCCACCACCGTCCCGGCCGAGCCCGAGCGCGTCAAGGTCGTCCGTGTGCAGGTCGATGAGGGGCTGGACTGGGGCGACGCCGGCATCGGCGCCGCCGGGATGCTCGCACTCGTCCTCGTCGGCTTCGGTGGCGCGCACATGCTGAGCTCGGTGCCCTCGCGCCGTCGCACGGCGGCGCATTCGTGACGTTCCGTCGCCAAGCCCTGCGCCGGCGGCTGATCGCCGGCGCGTGCGCTTCAGATCCGTGTCAACGCGGCCGGGGAGGCCCCGCGTCCCTGGCCGTCCGCAAGCTCGATTGGAGGCCGCTGTGCCCTTTGTGCGTCTCTTGACGATCTCTCTCGCGACAGCGGCCGTGATGGTCGCGCCCGCGAGCGCGAGTTCACACTCGAGGCCGAACGCCGTCACCGCATGGAACGCGCACGCGGGAAACGCGGCGCTCGCTGCCTGCATCGCGCCGGCTGACAACCCACTCAGCGAATCGCGGATGTACGCGATGTCTCACCTAGCGATCCATGACGCCCTCAACGCCATCGATCGTCGCTCGGAACCGTACGCGTACGACGCTCACGCGCGGCGTGGCGCGTCGCCGGACGCCGCCGTCGCCGCCGCCGCGCGAGATGTGCTCGTGCCCGTGCTCGGCCAGCTCCAGGCGCCGTTCTCGCAGGCGTGCATCGACGCCGGCGTCGCGAGTGTCGAGTCCGACTACGCTGCCGCGCTGGACGCCATCCCGGACGGCCCACGGAAGGAGCGCGGCCTGGCCGTCGGCCGCGCGGCCGCCATGGCCGTCCTGGCGCTGCGGTCCGGCGATGGCGCCGACACGACGCTGTTGGACTTCGGCTACACGCAAGGCACCGCGCCGGGCGAGTGGATCTTCACGCCCGACCGCCCGTTCGCGTTCGCCCCGGGCTGGGGGCACGTCACGCCGTTCGTGCTCGACGACGCCTCGCAGTTCCGGCCCGGCCCGCCATACGCGCTCGACTCGCCCGAGTACGCCTCCGATCTCAACGAGGTCAAGGCACTCGGGGGCGACGGCATCACCACCACGAGCGCGCGCACTCCCGAGCAGACCGAGGTCGCGCTCTTCTGGCTCGAAAGCTCACCGCTGCGATGGAACCGCATCGCACGCACGCTCTCGGCGAGCCGGCGCCTCGATTCGTGGCAGAGCGCGCGACTGTTCGCGCTGCTCGACATGGCGCTGGCCGACGGCTATATCGGTTCGTTCGACACGAAGTACCACTACCGCTACTGGCGGCCCGTCTCGGCGATCCGCGCGGCGGGCTCCGACGGCAATCCGGACACGCGCGCCGATCCCACGTGGACGCCGCTCGTCACGACACCGCCGATCCCGGACTACGACTCCGCCCACGCGGTCGAGGGCGCAGCCGCCGCCGCCGTGTTCCACCGGTTCTTCGGGACCGACCGCATCGCGTTCCGCACGTGCAGCCTCACACTGCCGGCCGGCAGCACCTGCGACGACGCGGCGCCGGTGTCACGTTCATTCGCGACCTTCACCGAGGCGGCGAAGGAGAACGGCCTGTCGCGGATCCTCGTCGGCTTCCACTTCCGCAAGGCCGTACGGGAAGGGATCCATCACGGCCGGCGGATCGGGCGGCTGGCCGTCCGTCGCTACCTGCGCCCCGCGCGCTAGAAGCAGAAGGCGGCTGCTCGCGGCGCCACCCGCGAGCAGCCGTCGCACAGCAGTCGCCGCGGACGTCGCGCTCGCCGACCCGTGGGTCGCCAAAAATGTCGCCAGAAAATCAAACCGGGCTGCGCAGACCGCGTGAATTCGCGGACACAAGCGCTTGACCTTCGTTCTCACGACCGAAGGTCAATGTCACCCGGAATCCCAGCATCCAAGCGGAAATCGAGCGCGCCCGAGAGGATTCGAACCTCTGACCTTCGGTTCCGTAGACCGACGCTCTATCCAGCTGAGCTACGGGCGCAAGGGCGACGGCCATGTTAGCCGCCAGCGGAGAGGGCGGGATTCGAACCCGCGATGGAGCTTTTAGCCCCATACTCGCTTAGCAGGCGAGTGCCTTCAGCCACTCGGCCACCTCTCCGGGGTGCGCGAGGACTCGCGCTTGTGGCCGCAGTGTAGTGACTAAGCGACCCCGCGCCGCCCCATGCGATCCAGCTCTTCCAGCGACTGGCCGGCGCCGGTGGCGACGCAGGTGAGGGGCGCGTCGGCGATCGTGACCGGCATGCCGGTCTCGCGATGCACGCGCTCGGAGAAGCCCCGCAGGAGCGCGCCGCCGCCGGCCAGGACGATGCCGTGGCGGGCGATGTCGGCCGCCAGCTCGGGCGGGGTCTCCTCGAGCGTGTCGTGGACCGAGGTCATGATGTCGGCGAGCGGCGCGTCGATCGCGCGGCGGACCTCCTCGCTGCCGAGCTCGAGCTCGCGCGGGAGGCCGGACATCAGGTCGCGTCCGCGGATGCGGGTCGAGAGCTCCTCGCCGAGCGGGGAGGCGGAGCCGACCGCGAGCTTGATCGCCTCGGCGCTCTGGGAGCCGATCGCCATCCGGTGCTCGAGCCGGATGTAGTTCGTGATCGCGTCGTCGAGGTCGTAGCCGCCGACGCGCAGGGAGCGCGAGACGACGATGCCGCCGAGCGAGATCACGGCCACCTCGGAGGTGCCGCCGCCGACGTCGACGACCATCCGCCCGACCGGCTCGGCGATCGGCAGGCCGGCGCCGATCGCGGCAGCGAGCGACTCCTCGATCAGATGCACCTCGCGCGCGCCCGCGGACAGCGACGCCTCCTCGACCGCGCGGCGCTCGACATCGGTCACGCCCGACGGCGCGCACATCACCAGGCGGGGGCGGGAGAAGCGGCTCTGCAGCACCTTGTCGACGAACTGCCGGAGCATCGCCTCGGTCACCTCGAAGTCGGCGATCACGCCGTGGCGCAGCGGGCGGTCGGCCGAGATCGTGGCCGGGGTGCGGCCGATCATCAGCTGGGCGTCGGCGCCGACTGCGTGCACCTCGCCGGTGCGCTGGTCGATCGCGACGACCGAAGGCTCGGACAGCACGATCCCGCGCCCGCGTACGTAGACGACCGTGTTCGCGGTGCCGAGATCGATCGCCATGTCGCCGACGCCGCGGAGTGCCGAGAAGGACCAGCGGCGGCGACGCGAGACCGACCGGAACACTCCCCGTTGCGAGCTCATCGCATCACCAGGGAAGCACACACGGCGCCTGTAACGTCTGCCTTATGCCGGACGCAACGACGTTTGCACTGTTCGCGGTGGCCTGCGTGGCCTTCCTCGTGATCCCCGGGCCGTCCGTCTTCTACATCGTCACGCGCAGCCTCGTGCAGGGCCGAAGGGCCGGAGTGACATCGATGCTCGGGGTCCAGGCCGGCGGCCTCGTGCACGTCGTCGCGGCCGCGTTCGGGCTGTCGGCGCTGATCGCCTCCTCGGCCGCGGCGTTCACCGTGGTCAAGTACGCGGGCGCGGCGTACCTGATCTTCCTCGGCCTGCGCAAGCTGCTCGGCCGCGAGCCCGACGCGCCCGAGCTGGAGACCGGCCCGGCCTCGTCCGGTCAGCTGTTCGCCCACGGCGTGATCGTCAACGTGCTCAATCCCAAGACGGCGCTGTTCTTCCTCGCGTTCCTGCCGCAGTTCGTGGATCCGAGCGCCGGGCCGGTCGCGCCGCAGATGCTGGTGCTCGGCCTGATGCTGGTGAGCATTGCCGTCTTGAGCGACGGGACCTACGCGCTCCTGGCGGCGAGCATCGGGAACCGGTTGAAGGCCCGTCGCCGCCTCGAGCGCATCAGCGGTGCGGTGTTCGTGAGCCTCGGCGTGGTCGCCGCGCTCGCAGGCGAGCCGAAGCAGTCCTAGGATGGGCGCCGCCCCGGAGGGGTGGCAGAGCGGTCGAATGCACCGGTCTTGAAAACCGGAGTCCGTTCACGCGGACCGCGGGTTCGAATCCCGCCCCCTCCGCTCAAGGAACTCCTCCCACGTCATCCGGCCGACGGCGTGGTCGGGAGCCAGGTTCGCGCCGGCGCGGAACGCGCGGGCGGCCATCGATTCCCTCGAGCGCGGCGTCGACGCCTTCGCCGGTCTCGAGGTCGCCCGCGACGCCATTCCCGGACGGGTGACGACTCAGCACGCGTACGGCGTGATCGGAGTCGAGCCGGGCGACCACGAGCCCTCCGAGCGTGCCGGTGCCGCCGGTGACGAGGATATTCATGCGGTGCTCCTTGGAATCATTGGTCACATCGACGCCGCGGCGCCGGTCATATGGCCATGACCGATCACGAGGCGAGGATGTGACCGATGCATGACAGCGACTGGCTGGCTGAGCGCTTTGAGGCCCAGCGGCCCCGATTGACGGCCGTGGCCAAGCGGATCCTCGGCTCGTCGATCGAGGCCGACGACGCCGTGCAAGAGGCCTGGCTGCGGCTGAGCCGGACCGACGCCGACGCGATCGAGAACCTCCCCGCGTGGCTCACCACGGTCGTCTCGCGCGTCTGCCTGAACGCGCTGCAGTCGCGCCGCGCGCACCCGGAGGTGCCGTTCGAGCAGCCGGTGCCCGAGCCCGCCGCCGGGGCCGATCCAGAGCACGAGGCGCTGCTCGCGGACTCGATCGGCCTCGCGCTGCTGGTCGTGCTCGACACGCTCTCGCCCGCGGAGAGGGTCGCGTTCGTGCTGCACGACATGTTCGCCGTGCCGTTCGAGGAAATCGCGCCGATCGTCGGTCGCAACGCCCCAGCGACCCGCCAGCTCGCCAGCCGTGCCCGGCGCCGCGTCCAGGGTCACGACGAGGACGGGGAGCCGGACGTGGTGCGCCAGGCGCGGCTCGTCGAGGCGTTCCTCGCCGCCGCCCGCGGCGGGGACTTCGCCGGGCTGCTCGCGCTGCTCGACCCCGACGTCGTGCTCCGGGCCGACGACGCCGCGGTGGAGATGGGCGCTCCGCCCGAGGCGCGCGGCGCCGACGCCGTCGGCGGGTTCGCACGCCGTGCGCGCGGGGCCAAGGCGGCGGTCCTCGAGGGCACGCCGGTCGCGGTCTGGTTGCCGGGCGGCGAGCCGCGCGTCGTCCTCCTGTTCCGCGTCGCCGGCGACAAGATCACCGAGATCGACGTGATCGCCGACCCCGCACGCCTGTCGCGACTCGACTTCCAGCAGCCGTAGCCTCGGTGGACCCAGGCTTAGGTCTGGGCGATCACCAGCACGATCGTCATGACCGCCAGCGCGGTGCCGCCGAGCGTGAAGACGGCGACCAGCGCGAACGGCAGCGGCGCCGACCGACCCGCTTCGACGGCGCGCTGGAGGTCGCGCTGGCGATACGCGCCGATGAGCAGCAGCGCGATCGCCAGCGTCGCGTACGCGCAGCCGAGGACGATGTAGGGCCACGGCGCCACGTGCAGCACCTCGGGGGCGAGGCGGCCGACCGCGAGCGCGCCGGCGGTCGCGGCGAGCGCGGTACGCCACCACGCCAGCCACGTGCGTTCCGCCGCCATCCCGGTGCGGCTCTTCGCACCCGGATCGCCCGCTGGACTGGCAGGCTCGGCAGAGTCGGCCACGCGCGCATCTTCGCACTATGCGGGAAACGCGACGCGAGAGGCATACAGCGTGTCCATGTACTCGTGGACGTGCGCGATCTTGCCGCCGCGGACGGTGAACACGCCGATGCAGTGGTTCTCGTACGGCTCGCCGCTGCGGGTGTGCGCGCGACTGGTCCACTGCATCGCCACGCGGTCGCCGTCGGCGATCAGGCTCGTGATCTCGAGGCTGACCGAGCCGGGCTGGTAGTAGCTCATCGCGGTGCCGAGGAACTCGTCGAGGATCGTCTCGCGGCCGCGCCAGGTGCCGGAGATCGGCAGCGCGCCGTCGAGCCGCCAGACGGCGTCGGCGGCGAACGCCTCGCGGATCGCCTCCTCGTCGCCGGCCTCGACGGCGGCGACGTAGTACTCGAGGACGGCCTTGCTGTCGGTTGTTGTGGGCATGCGACCGACGGTAGGTCGGCGCGCCGCCGAATGGAAAGACCGGTTCGCGCTGGCTTCAGACCATCACGGCATCGCCCGCCAGCCGAGCTCGTCGGCGATCTCCTCGGCCGCCGCGAGCAGCCGCTCGACCGCGGGCAGGCGATCCTGGCTGCGCACGAGCAGCTTCACCGGCAGCGCGACCGGCGGCTCGAGCGGCACCCATGCGAGGCCGGCGGCGAGCCCGACGCGCGTCGACTCTCCGACGATCGCCACCGTCCGGCCGTCGGCGACCGGCGTCTGCGCGAGGTCGAAGCTGACGTCGCGCAGTTCCACCGGCACGTCGCCGATCAGCTCGACGATCGCGTCGTAGTGGCCGGGGTTCGCCTCGCGCGGGTGGAGGAGCACCGGCTCGGCGAGGTCGGACAGGCGGACCGCCTCCGCGCCCGCCAGCCGATGGTCGGCGCGCATCAGCGCGCCCTGGGCTTCGAGCCGGAGCAGCCGCGTCGCGATCCCGGTGTGCGTGGAAGGGCAGCGCACGATGCCGACGTCGACCGACCCGTCGCCGATCCCCGCCGCGATCTCGCCGGCCCCGAGCACGCGGGTGGCGATGTCGAGCTCGGGCAGCCGCTCGCCGATCGCCCGCAGCAGCCGCGGCGCCGTGTCATAGCCGGCGCTCGTCCCGTACGCCACGACGATGCGGCCGACCGCGCCGGAGCCAAAGCCGCGCATCGTGCGCCACAGCGCGTCGGCGTCGTCGAGCACGCGAGCGCCGCGCTCGAGCAGCTCCTGGCCCGCCGCCGTCAGCTCGACCGAGTGCGTGGTGCGATGCAGGAGCTCGACCCCGAGCTGGCTCTCGAGCTGGCGGACCTGCCGGCTGAGCGCCGGCTGCGCGATGTGGAGCCGCTCGGCCGCGCGCGTGAAGTTGCGCTCGCTCGCCACAACGACGAAGTAGCGCAGCCTCCGCAGGTCGAGCATGCGGCATATGCTGGCGCGCGTGGGCAAATGCTGCGACCCACGTGGCTGTGACGAGTTCTTCGGCGACGGTTTCGCGCGCAAGATGGCCGCGCGTTACCGCAAGCGCGGGCTCGACCGCGCGTCGCGGCGGATGGTCGGCTTCCTCGACGCGCAGGGGCTCGGAGGCTGCACCGTGATGGAGATCGGCGGTGGGGTCGGCGAGATCCAGATCGAGCTGCTCAAGCACGGCGCGGAGCGGACCGTGAACCTCGAGCTGGTGGAGGCGTACGACGGCGAGGCGCGGCAACTGCTCGCCGAGGAAGGGCTTCAGGATCGTGCCGAACGGCGCCTGCACGACATCGCCGTCGACCCAGAGGGCGTCGAGCCCGCCGACGTCGTCGTCCTGCACCGCGTCGTCTGCTGCTACCCCGACTACGAGCGGCTGCTCGGCGCCGCGGCCGATCGCACGCGCCGGCTGCTGGTCTTCAGCCATCCACCGCGCAACCTCGTGTCGCGGGCGCTCGTCAGGGCCCAGAACCTCTTCTTCCGCATACGCGGGAGCGAGTTCCGCACGTTCGCGCATCCGCCGGCGGCGATGCTCGCCGTGCTCGAGGCTCGCGGGCTGCAGGCGCAGTTCTCGCACCGCGGGCTCGTCTGGCAGATCGCCGGGCTCGAGCGCCGCTAGAAGCGCACCACGCGGCGATCCCCGACCGGCCGGAACCCGATCGCCTGGTAGATCGAGTTCGACGTCGGGTTCGCGAGATCGGTGAAGAGGACGACCTCGTCGGCGCCGCGGGCGAGCGCATCGGCCGTACAGGCGGCGGTGACCGCGGCGCCGTAGCCGCGGCGGCGCTGGTCGGCCGGTGTGTAGACGGGTGCGATCCGGGCCACGCCGGCGGCGGTGGCGGTCCGCGCGGCGAGCGAGACCGGCGTGCCTGCGTCGTCCTCCCACAGCCACAGGCGGCCGTCGCCGATGCGCTCGCGCGCCGCTGCCTCGACGCTGGTGCGCATGACGCCCGCGTCATCCTCGAACGCCGCCAGCCAGCGGGCGGCGAGGTCGGCATCGCCGGCGTCCGCGGCCCGCCCACGGCCGGGCGGCGACGGCGGCGACGCCAGCTCGCCGAGTCGGTAGAGCCGCATCTCGAACGCGACCTCCGCTCGCTCCGGCTTCCACGCCGCGACGAACCGCTCCGCCGTGGCCGGGTCGCCGTTGATGCCGCGCAGCTCGGTCTCCCGGAGTGCGGCGACGAGGGCGTCGATCGTGTCGTCGGGCACCACCGCGAGCAGCAGCTCGAACGGCGGCGTCACCGACACCGCTCCGCGGACCTCGCCGTCGTCGTACCAGCCGAACAGCATCGGCTCGTGGGAGAAGCGATGGCCCTTGCGCACCGCCTCGATCACCGTGAGCGCAACGGTCTGCTCGGCGGGATTGCGTGAGAGCAGATCCCATGCGTGGTCGGCGTACGCGCCAACGTTGTCTGTGAGGTGCCAGGTCGTGCCTGCTTTGTAACGCTTCGGCGATGGATCGCGCGTGGACGACCGAGGAACAGATGACCGACGACGAGCGCTTCTCGCTGCTCGTGAGCGTCATGGGCGCCAACACCACGATCGGCGAGCGGGACCCGCGGATCCCCGACGACGTGCCGATGAGCGCCGGCTACGTGCCCGGTGTGCCGCGGCTCGGCGTGCCTGCGCTGTTGATGACCGACGCGAGCCTCGGCATCACCAATCCCGGCTACCGGCCCGGCGACACGGCCACGGCGCTGCCCGCGTCGCTCGCGCTCGGCGCGAGCTTCAACCCAGAGCTCGCGCGTGCCGCCGGTGAGCTGCTCGGCCGCGAGGCGCGCGCCCGCGGCTTCAACGTCCTGCTCGGAGGCGGCGCGAACCTCGCGCGCGATGTGCACAACGGCCGCAACTTCGAGTACCTGTCGGAGGATCCGCTGCTGACCGCCGTGCTCGCCGGCGAGACGATCGCCGGCACACAGGCCCAGGGCGTGATCTCGACGATCAAGCACTACACGCTCAACTGCAACGAGACCAACCGCCACTGGCTCGACGCGATCATCGATCCCGACGCGCACCGCGACTCCGACCTGCTGGCCTTCGAGCTCGCGATCGAGCGCGGGCAGCCCGGCTCGGTGATGACCGCCTACAACAAGATCAACGGCACCTACGCGGGCGACCACGATCACCTCATCAACGAGGTGCTCAAGGGCGAGTGGGGTTACGAGGGCTGGGTGATGTCCGACTGGGGCGCGACACCGAGCTGGGAGTACGCGCTGCACGGGCTCGATCAGGAGTCGGGCGTGCAGGTCGACGTGATGATCTGGGGCGCCGAGTCGTTCACCGAGCCGCTGCGTGCGGCGGTGGCCGACGGGCGACTCCCGCGCGAGCGCCTGTCGGACATGGTGCGCCGCATCCTGCGCTCGATCTACGCCGTCGGCGTCGATGCGTGGGATGACGTGCCCCCGGCCCCCGATCGCGACGTCGCGCTGGAGACGGCCCGTCAGGGCATCGTGCTGCTCAAGAACGACGACGCGCTCCCGCTGGCCGAGCCGGCGCGGATAGCGGTGATCGGCGGGTACGCGCAGTTCGGCGTCGTGACCGGGACCGGCTCCAGCGCGGTGATCCCGCCGGGCGGATACGCCGCCGAGGTGCCGATCGGCGGCCCGGGCGTGATGGGATCGATGCGCAACCTGTTCGTCCTGCCGTCCTCGCCGGTCGAGGAGCTGGCGCGACTGCTGCCGGGTGCGGAGATCGACTTCGACCCCGGCATGAGCCCGGCCGAGGCGGCAACGCTGGCGGCGCGGGCCGACGTGGCGATCGTGTTCGGGATCCGCATCGAGGGCGAGGGCTTCGATCTGGCCGACCTCGCGCTCCCCTGGGGTCAGGACGCGGTGATCGCGGCCGTCGCCGCCGCCAACCCGAACACCGTCGTCGTGCTCGAGAACGGCTCGCCGGTGGCGATGCCGTGGCACGACGAGGTGCGCGCGATCGTTGAGGTGTGGTACCCCGGCCAGGCCGGCGGCCAGGCGATCGCCGAGGTGTTGACCGGGGTGGTGAACCCGTCGGGGCGGCTGCCGCTGACGTTCCCCGCCGCTCTCGGCGACACGCCGCGGCCGGAGCTGCCGGACGCGCCGTGGGGCACCCCGGTCACGGTCCGCTACGACGAGGGCGCCGAGGTCGGCTACCGCTGGTACGCGCAGACCGGGGCGAAGCCGCTGTACGCGTTCGGACACGGCCTCAGCTACACGACGTTCGACTACCGCGACCTCACGGTCGACGGGACGTCGGTGACCTTCACCGTCACCAACACCGGTGACGGCGCGGGCGCCGACGTGCCGCAGCTCTACCTGACCGAGCCGCGGATGCGGCTCCTCGGGTTCGAGCGCGTCGCGCTCGCGCCGGGCGAGTCACGGGCCGTCACGATCACCGCCGAGCCGCGCGTGCTCGCGCCGTTCGGCGGCGGGCCGATCGCGGTCGCGACCGCCGCCGACGCGCCGGTGCTGACCGGGCGTTTCTAAGTAGCGCGCGCGACGACGACCACGTCGCACGGCGCACGCTCGGTGAGCGCGGTGGTCAGGCTCGGCGCGCCGGGCTCCGAGTGCGTCGGGCGGCCGACGATGACGGCCTGTGGCGCGGTGCGGTCGGCGAGGTCGAGCACCGCGTCGGCCGCCTCGCCGTGGTGGCCGGTGACGTGCAGCACCTCGCCCGTCGCGCCGGGGATACCGGCGTCGGTGAGCCGTGTGACGGCCGCGTCGACGATCGCGCCCGCGGCCTCGCGACCCTCGAGGTCGGCGGCGCTGTCGGCGATCACGCGCGTCTCCCGAACGTGCACGATGTGGACGGCCGCGCCTCGCGCGCGGGCGACGCGCTCAGCGGTCGCCACGAGGCGGTTGGACGGCGCCGAGTCGAGCGCCACGAGGATCGCGCCCGCGGGCACCGTCTCGGGCGACGCGACTTCGACCTCCGCCTCGCGATGCCGGAGGTGGTGGCGCGACAGCAGCAGCGCGACGACCGACAGCGAGACCATCACGCCGCCGAGGTACATCGGGGCGCCCGCCGAAACGTGCTCGCCGAGCTTGCCGGCGATCCACGGCGCGATCGCGCCGCCGGTGAAGCGGACGAAGCTGTATGAGGCGGAGGCGACCGGACGCTCGACGACCGCCGCGGCCATCACGGCCTCGGTGAGCACGGTGTTGACGATGCCGAGCAGCGCGCCGCTCACCACCACGACCACGATCAGCGCAGCGGTCGAGCCGATGAACACGCCGCCGGCGAACAGGTCGAGCGCGACGCCCGCGAGCGCCACGCCGAGCACCGCGACGAGCCCGAACCGGCGCTCGAGCCGCTGGGCCCCGAACACCGACGTCAGTGCCACGAGCAGGCCCCAGCCGAAGTAGACGATCCCGAGCTGGTGCGTCGACAGGCCGAGCGGGAACGGCGTGTACGCGAGGATCGTGAAGAAGCCGAAGTTGTAGAGGACGGCGACGATCGCCATCGAGCGCAGCCCGCCGTGCCCGAGCGCCTTGAGCGGATCGGTCAGCGAGACGCGGCGGGCCGGCTTGGCCACCGGGCCGAGCATCACGGTGATGAGCACGAAGCCGACCGCCATCAGCGCCGCGGTGCCGAAGAAGGGGCCGCGCCACGAGATCCCGCCCAGCAGACCGCCGAGCAGCGGCCCGGACGCGATGCCGAGGCCCAGCGCGGCCTCGTAGAGGATGATCGCGCTGGTCAACCCGCCCGATGCGGCGCCGACGATCACCGACAGCGCGGTGGCGATGAACAGCGCGTTGCCGAGCCCCCACCCGAGCCGGAAGAAGGCGATCTGGAACACGCTCCCGGCCAGGCCGGCGAGCGTCGCGAAGGTCACGACCAGGGCGAGGCCGACGAGCAGCGTGCGCCGCGGGCCGATCCGGGACGCCGCCCACCCGGTGATGAGCATCGACACGCCGGTCATCGCGAAGTAGGTCGTGAACAGCAGCGAGACGTCGCTCGGCGAGGCGTGCAGCTCGGACGCGAGCGTCGGCAGGATCGGATCGACGAGGCCGATGCCCATGAAGGCGACGACGCAGGCGAAGGCGACGGCCCAGACGGCGCGTGGTTGGTCGAGAAGGCGAGGTGAGGCAGTCATGGAGAGAGGAGCTCGTCGAGGGGTTCAATCGCAGCGGCGAGCGCGGCACGCGCGCCGTCGTCGAGTCGGTCAAGGCGTGCTTGGAGGACCGCGGCGCGCTGGGCGCGCACGGTGGCGAGCTCGTCGCGGCCGGCGTCGGTCAGCGCGATCCGCGACGCGCGGGCGTCGAGCGGATCCGGCGTCCGCCCCACCAGCCCGTCCTGCTCGAGCCGGCGCACGATCCCCGTCATCGTCGGCTGCGCCACCAGCTCGGCGGCGGCCAGGTCGGTGACCCGGAGCGGGCCCTGGTCATCGAGCCGCCGCAACGTGAGCAGGGCCGCCACCCCGCTGCGACTGCGCACGCTCGCGCGCAGGAGCTGCGTGAGGCGGGCGACCCGGCGGTCCAGCTGCGTCGCGAGCTGCGAGGTCTCGGCCGTTTGCATAGCAATACTATATAGCGCAGCTATCCACCCCCGAGAGCCGTCGAGTGTGAAGTTGTTCAGCCTGAGCGCGAACAACTTCACACTCGATCCAGGGGACCGCCCCAGTTCAGTGGTGATGATGCGCGCCGCCGCGGCGCAGCGAGAGCCCGAACAGCGCGACGAACACGACGGTCGCGACAGCGTTCAGCGCGAGCTTGTAGTCGACCTTGATCGAGCCGAACACATCGGCGGTGGTGGGCCGCACGTCCGGGATCAGGCCGAGGCCGCTGAACAGCAGGTCGATCACGATCGCGGCGACGACCATCGTCACGAACATCAGCGCCACGATCCGGATCGTGAAGTCGGTCCCGTAGTACTTGCGGTAGGCGAGGATGATCGGGAGCACGATCAGGTCGGCGAAGATGAACGCCATCACGCCGGCGAACGAGATGCCGCCCGACCACAGCACGGCGGCCAAAGGCACGTTGCCGACCGAGCAGACGAAGCTCAGCACGGCGATCACCGGCCCGATCAGCGCGCCCCAGACGACCTGCACGCCGGCCGGGGAATCCTCCAGGAAAAGGCCGTTGAAGAAGTCGTCGCCGAGCAGCGCGATGAAGCCCGCGAGCAGGAAACCGATCCCGATCTCCTTGTAGAGCATCTGCCAGTCGCCGCGGAAGTTGTGCGCGACGTCGACCCACGAGCGGCGCGAGGACGACTCGTGCTGGTGACCCGCGTCGGCAGCCTGGGCGTGGGTGCGGGCGTCGGCCTCGACGCGCCGATTGACGAACAGCCGCAGCAGCAGCGCCATCAGGACGATCATCACGATCCCGCCGAGGAACTCGGCGAGGGTGAACTGCCAGCCGAGCAGCACCCACAGCACGAGCCCGAGCTCCCACACGAGGTTGGTCGAAGCGAACTGGAAGGCGAGTGCGGACGCCGTGCTGGCGCCCTTCTGGAACAGGCTCTTGGCGATCGCGATCGCCGCATACGAGCACGAGGACGAGGCCGCGCCGAGCGCCGTCGCCCGCGCGAGCGACCCGACGCCCCCACCGGCCAGCGCGGCCTGGACACGCTCGCGCGGGATCCAGGCCTGCACGATCGCGGAGACGAGGAAGCCGAGGACCAGCGCCCACCAGACCTCCCAGGCCATCAGCAGCGCATTCCAGAGCCCGTCGCCGATCTTCTCGAACACAACCCAGAGTATACGCTCGGGGGGTATCAGCGCGCCGCGTCGCCGAGCAGCCGCTCGACGAGCACGCAGTTCTTCCACTCCCCGTCGAGGTGACCGTGACGGCGCTGGGTGCCGACCTCCCCGAATCCGGCGGCGACGTGCACGGCGCGGCTCGCCGCGTTGTCGCTGAAGATCCGGCCGGTGAACTTGTAGAGGCCCGCCTCCTCGGCGGCGGCGCACAGCGCGCGCAGGAGCGAGGCACCGAGACCGCGCCCCCGCGCCGCACGGGCGACGTACACGCCGTGCTCGCCGACGCCGTCGTAGACACAGCGGTCCGAGTACGGCGTGACACGCGCGAACCCGAGCACCACGCCGCCCTCGTCCGCGACGACGAACGGCAGCTCAGCGTGGAGCCAGTCGGAGACCTCGTCAACCGTGCGCTCGCGGGTCTCGAACGTCGCCACGCGGTCTTCGATCCCCTGGTTGTAGATCGCGGCGATCGCCTCAGCGTCGCCGGCTGCAGCAGGCCGCACGGTCACCATCCCCACAGTCTTACCTCGCCGGTAATTGCAACGCGTGCGCACTCGCGCGACCGTCCGGGAACGATGACGACGATGACGGACCATCTCTTCGACACCGACACGCGCGTCGAGCCGGCGGGCGAGCTCACGGTGCACATCCGCGCGCGTCCCGCGCCCGGATGGCTCGCCTGCCGCGCCAGCACCCGCCACCTGATCGACGGCTTCCACGAGGAGGACTTCGAGATCTGGGACTCGACCGGCGCGCTCGTGGCGCAGTCTCGCCAGTTCGCGTTGGTCCCCGAATAGGGTTTTTCGGAGGGTGCGGGGTGCCTGCGGTCGAGGACCTTGACCGCCCTCTCCGCGGGGTCTTGCATCCCGTCAAGGTGCAACCGCCCCGCCAGATCTACGCCAGCGCCGCGGATCGCCGGAGCGGCCGACGGTGGCGTCGCCGTCGTCATCCCTGGATGCCCGCCGCGTTGCTGGCCGGCGCCGCAGCGGTCGTGGCCGTCGCCGGTGAAGTCCTCCGCAGCGTCGGCTGAACGCCGTCCTGTGGCGGTCGCAAGCCGATACCGGTAATTTCCGATCGGTAAAACCAAGGAGGACGACGATGGCTCTGACGATCGGCGATACCGCACCTGACTTCGAGGCCGACACCACGGAAGGGAAGATCAACTTCCACGACTGGATCGGCGACTCGTGGGCGGTGCTCTTCTCGCATCCCCGAGACTTCACGCCGGTCTGCACCACCGAGCTCGGCTACATGGCCCAGATCAAGCCGGACTTCGACAGCCGCAACGTGAAGATCATCGGCCTGTCGGTCGACCCGCTCGACAACCACGACCAGTGGGCCGCCGACATCGAGGAGACGCAAGGCACGGCTCCGAACTACCCGATCATCGGTGACGCGGACTTCAACGTCGCCAAGCTCTACGGGATGCTGCCCGCCGACGTCGAGGGCAACCCGACCGAGCGCACGCCGGCGATGAACCAGACGGTCCGCAACGTGTTCGTTATCGGGCCGGACAAGAAGGTCAAGCTGATCCTCGTCTATCCGATGACGACGGGCCGCAACTTCGACGAGGTGCTGCGCGTGATCGACTCGCTGCAGCTCACCGCGCACCACAAGGTCGCGACGCCGGTGAACTGGCAGCCGGGCGAGAACGTGATCATTTCCGGCTCCGTGTCCGACGACGAGGCGCGCGAGAAGTACCCGGACGGCTGGGACTCCCCCAAGCCGTACATCCGGATCGTCCCCGCCCCGAGCTGAGAAGGCCCGCCCGACCTCCGGCCGCCCCGCGCAACGAGCACCGGGCGGCCGGTCCGTTGTCCTAGTGCCCGTGGCGCAGGGCGTCGCCCTGCAGCAGCGGGAACAGGTCCGTGTGGTCGGTGGTCCCGAGGACGGCGGCAGCGCCGGGGCCGATCGCCATGACCGGCACGGCGGCACCGGTGTGCTGCTGGCTCGGCGGGACGGCGGGGCGGGCGGCGCCGCCGGCGGTCCCGTACGTGACCCGCATCACCTGATCGTCAGCCGTAATCAGGTTGTTCGAGTAGCCGGTCGGGTTGCCGTTGCCGGTCGTGTCCTCGCCGACGATCTGGCTCGTGTGCGAGTGGTCGGCGGTGACGACGACGAGGGTGTCCGGGTGCTTGCGCTGGTAGTCGAGCGCGATGCCGATCGCCTTATCGAACGCGACGGTCTCACCGATCTGCGCGCACGCGTTGGCGGCGTGATCCTGCTTGTCGATCGAGGCGCCTTCGACCTGTAGGAAGAACCCGTGCTTGTCGCCCTGGAGCAGGCTCAGCGCCTTGGTCGTCATGGCGGCGAGGCTCGGCTCGGCGGGCGGGCGGTTGGTGGTGACGCAGCGCTGGGGCGGCGTACCGTCGCCGAGCGTCGCGACCGGGCCGCTCCACTCGGTCGTCATGTTGACCGGGGCGAAGAGACCGAGCAGCGGCTTGTTGCTCTTGGCCGCCTCCATGCCCGTGGCGTCGGTCACGTACTGGTAGCCCTTCGCCTTGGCGTAGTCGACGACGTTGGTCGTCCCACCCGCGGCCAGCGGCTGCTCGAAGCGGGCGCGGCCACCGCCGAGGAGGACGTCGACCTTGTGGTCGATCGTCTGCTCGGTGATGGACCCGAGGCCGCCGGCGGCCTTGGTCTCGAGCGGGCAGGTCGCGCGTGCGTCGTTCGGGCCCTGGCAACCACGCAGCGAGATGTGCGAGTCGAGGACGGCCGGTGTGGCATCGGTGAGCTCGGCCGTGGTCACGTTGCCGGTCTTCTTCCCGGCCTTGCGGGCGACCTCGAGCACGGTCTCGAGGTTGTCGCCCGGCACCGTCTCGGCGCTGCTCGGACCCTGCGAGATGCGCTCGTCGATCGTCTTTTCGCCGGTCGCCCACATCGTGCCGGTCGAGGCCGAGTCAGGGTCGTAGTCCGGCTTGTAGGGCGCGAAGCCCGGCTTGACGGACCAGGTCGTCTGGAAGCCGGTGAACGGCAGCTTGTCCATGTTCATCCGCCCGTCCGCGCCGTACTGGTAGTAGCGAGCGGCGGTGACCTCGGACACGCCCATGCCGTCACCCAACAGCATGATCACGTTGTGGGCCTTCGCACTCTTCTGCGAGTGGTGCGAAGGCGTGTTGTAGTGCTGGCCGCCGATGGCGAAATTGGCGGCCAGACCCAGGAGCACGACGGCTCCCAGACCGCCCGCGACAGCGGGCACGCGCTTGCGGATTGACATGCGCCGCAGCCTCGCGCCCGCGCGCGCCCGCCGTGTATGCGATTGGTGAAACTCAGCCCTGGTTGAACGGGCTCACGAACGGGTTCATGCTCGCGTACAGCCCGTCGGGATTCGCGTACCAGAGCCAGACGTGCAGGGTCACGAGCTTGGGGTGGAAGAAGAAGAACGGCGAGCCGGCGTCGTCAGTCGGCGCGCAATCACTCTCCGAGGACGCAGTAACGAACGTCCCGTCGTCGTAGTGGCAGGCCGCCGGGAATGAGTCGTACTTCGCGCCCTTCAGCGGTGCCTTCTTCGGCTTCTTCGGAAACACCCACTCGAGCGCGCCGAGCTGGTACTTCCCATCGCGCCGCGTGTAGACGAGGATCGGCGGCTTCGCCGGATCGAACGTCGTGATGTCGGGGTTCAGGTAGTGGAACCCCATGTTGTGCATCATCGGCGTGATCTGCTTGTAGCCGGCGGCCTTCGCCGCCGCGAGATCGTCGACCAGCGGGCTGTGGCGACGCGCATCTTCGCGAGCTGGCGCGCCAGCGTTTTTCCCTTGGCCGAGCCATGGTGGTGGTGCATCGAAGCGCCGTCGCTGACGCTGACGCCCCAAACGGTGAATGCCGCCAGCGCGGCGGCGAGCGCGGCGCGGGCTGGGAGCTTGATTGACATTCGCCGACGCTACGGGCGGCCCGCAGGGCCCGGCATCGGCACACCTACCCATCTTCGAAAACGGAGCTGCCTATCTTTCAGCCGAGCAGCACGATCAGGAGAATCGCGACGATGATGACGACGCCGAGGAGGCCGTACGCGGCGGCGGCCTGCCACTGGTTCTCCCAGAAGCCCGGCTTGGCGCGGTCCCGCGAATGCCGGCCCTCGGGCGGCTCGCCGACCCAGTCGTCGTCGTCGCTCATTTGATCTGTCTCCCCGAGATCGCGCGCGCGACCACGAGTCGCTGGATCTCGGACGTGCCCTCGAAGATCGTGTAGATCTTGGCGTCGCGGTGCATGCGCTCGACCGGGTACTCGCGCGTGTAGCCGTTGCCGCCGAGGATCTGGATCGCGCGCTCGGTCGCCCACACCGCAACCTCGCTTGCCTTGAGCTTGGACATGGAGCCCTCGGCGTTCTCGAACCTGCGGCCGGTGCGACCCATCCACGCCGCGCGCCAGACGAGCAGCCGCGCCGCGTCGATCTCCATCTTCATATCGGCGAGCGTGAACGCGATTGCCTGGTTGTCGATGATCGGGCGGCCGAACTGCTCGCGCTCGGCCGAGTAGTCGAGCGCGTACTCGTAGGCGGCACGGGCGATGCCGATCGCCTGCGCGCCGACCGTCGGCCGGGTCGCCTCGAACGTCTGCATCGCGGCCTGGCGGCGCGACTCACCGCCCTCGCGGGCGCGCGCCAGCCGCTCGTCGAGCTTCTCCTTGCCGCCGAGCAGGCACGCGCCGGGGACGCGGCAGTCGTCGAGGAACACGTCGGCCGTGTGCGAGGCCCGCAGACCGTGCTTGCGGACCTTGGCGCCCATGTTGAGGCCGTGCGTCCCGGGCGGGATCAGGAACGCGGCCTGCCCGCGCGCGCCGAGATCGCGGTCGACCGACGCGACGACCACATGCACGCCGGCGATGCCGCCGTTGGTCGCCCACGCCTTCTGGCCGTTCAGGACCCACTCGTCGTTGGCCTCGTCGTAGACCGCGCGGGTGCGCAGCGAAGAGACGTCGGACCCGGCGTCCGGCTCGGAGACGCAGAACGCCGCCACGGCCGGCTCGGACTCGGTCCCGAAGCACTGCGGGATCCACTCCCCCGCCTGCTCACCGGTGCCCTGGCCGAAGATCGCCGCGACCGCGAGCGAGGTGCCCATGATCGCCATGCCGATCCCCGCGTCGCCCCAGAACAGCTCCTCGTTGACGATCGGCAGCATCAGGCCGGTCTCATCGGCGTAGAACTGGGCCAGCGCCTCGAACCCGTACAGGCCGATCTTCGCCGCCTCGGAGATGATCGGCCACGGGGTCTCCTCGCGCTCGTCCCACTCCGCGGCCGCCGGGCGCACGACCTGCTCGGCGAAGCCGTGGACCCAGTCGCGCACGTCGCGCTGGTCCTGCGTCAGTTCAAGCGTGAACGGCGTGGCGGTGGCGGCTTCCATGCCGCCGATGCTTAGCAGCTAGACGCGGCGCTCGGTGCCGCTGGGCGCGTGATCGGTCGTGCCCACCGGCTCGTCGACGCGCTCCTCGTCGCGTGCGAAGCGGCCGTTCGGCGTGGTCGCCACGGTCCGGTCGTCCTCGACGACGACGTCCTTGCGGCGGCCGACCCGCGGCAGCATCGCGACGAGCAGCAGCGCTACGGCGGCGGCGCCGAACGCGAGCGTCGTCCACGAGTTGGCGGCGAAGATGCCCAGCACGTCGCCGTCGACGATCGCCAGCGCGCAGGCGACGGCCATCACGACGCCGCCGAGCATCGCCATCGTCTTGGCGCTCCAGTGCATCGTCGCGCTCAGCATCAGGACCAGCCCGGTGCCGCCGAACAGCAGCCACGTCCAGCCGTTGCCTTCGATCCCGATCCACGTCCCGCCGGTGACGTCGCCATCCGGCGCGTTCGTGGTGAAGTCGGTCGAGCCGAACAGCAGCCCGAGGACACCGCCCGCGAGCAGGATGGCTCCGATGATCCCGACCGGCCCCTTGGCCAGCGAGACGCCCTTCGTGCGGTTTGTTGTGCGCTCCCTCATAGGGCTGGTATGCCCGTTTCGGGAACCAATCAGTCGGCCTGGGGCGGCTCGGACTCGGGGAGTCCGGGGAGCGGCGCGTCGTCCTCGTCGAGGTCGGCGGGCGGGCCGAGCGGCTGGTCGTCGATCTCCGGCTCGCCGTCCTCGGCCGGCGGCGGCTCGTCCGGGATGTCCGGATCCTCGGGCGTGATCGGCGTCTCGCGCTCCATCACGGCTGCTCTACCCGCAGCTCGGCGGGCGCACCCCACTGCTGCAGCACCTCGGGCACCGCGCGGCCGTGGTTCTCGAGCAGCGCGATCATGTGCCGCCACGTGACCGCCGTGCCGTTGAGCGTGTGCACGTGCCGCGGGCCGGGGCGGTGGCGGATGTTCAGCCGCCGGGCCTGGAAGTCGGTGGTGTTCGACGTCGAGGTGACCTCGCCGTAGCCGTCGCGGCCCGGCATCCAGGCCTCGAGGTCGTACTTCTTGGCGGCCGACGAGCCGAGGTCGTCGACGGCGATGTTGACGACGCGGTACGGGATGTGAAGCGCCTGCAGCAGTTCCTCCTCGATCGCCAGCAGCCGCTCGTGCTCGGAGCCCGACTGGTCGGCCGCGACGAAGCAGAACATCTCAAGCTTGTCGAACTGGTGGACGCGGAAGATGCCGCGCGTGTCGCGGCCGGCGGCGCCCGCCTCGCGCCGGAAGCATGACGAGAAGCCGGCGTAGCGCAGCGGCAGCGTGCCCTCGTCGAGGATCTCGCCGGCGTGCAGCGACGCCAGCGGCACCTCGCTGGTGCCGACGAGATACAGCTCGTCGTCCGGCAGCGTGTAGATCTGCTGCTCGGTGTCCGGGAGGAAGCCGGTGCCGTACAGCGCGTCCTCGCGTACGAGCACCGGGGGGATCACGGGCGTGAAGCCGTGGCCCGCGAGCACCGACATGCCCCAGCGCACGAGCGCGAACTCGAGCAGCACGAGGTCGCCCATCAGGTAGGCGAAGCGCGAGCCCGACACGCGCGCGCCGGCCTCGGCGTTGATCAGCGAGCCGGCGATCTCGAGGTGATCGGGGCCGGAAGCGCCCTTCTCGCCGACCTCGCGCATGACCGTGTCGGAGTCGGCGGCGGTCGGATCGGGCGGGTTCGGGAGCGTGGCGAGCGCGGCGGTCAGCTCGGCGTCGGCGTCGGCCAGCTCCTGCCCGAGTGTCTTCACGCGCTGCGCGACCTCCTGCATCGCGGCGATCTCCTCGGCCGCGTCGCGCCCGGCCTGCTTGGCCGCGCCGATCGCCTTCGACGCCTCGTTCTGCGAGGCGCGCAGGTTCTCGACCTCGGGCCGCAGTGCGCGCGTGCGCTCGTCGAGCTCCAGCGCCCGCTCCAGCCGCTCCTCCGACCCGTCGCGACGGCGCGCCAGCGCCTCCCGCACCGGGTCGGGATCACGGCGGATCTGCTTGAGGTCGAGCACGCCGCGCCGCTAGCGCGCGTTGCTGCCGGAGTACTTCGCCACGAACTCGGCCACCTTCTGCGCGTCGTCGCCGGTGACGAGGTTCTGCGGCATCGGCGACGAGGAGAAGCCGCCGTTGCGGATCGCGTACAGCACGCTGTCGACGTCCTCCTTGCGGTCGTCGAAGTTGGGGCCGTCCTTGCGCTCGCGTGACTGCACCTTGGTCGCCGACCCCTCGGCGCCCGCGACGGTGAGCGTGTGGCAGCCGGCGCAGTTCTCGTCGAACAGCCGCGCACCCTCGTAGTTGGGATCGTCCTGGCTGAGCTGGATGCCCTGCTCACCGCACGCGCCGAACGCGAGGGCGGCAGCCGCGCACGCAGCAGCAATCAGCAGTCGGCGAGGAGACGGCGCCATGAAGGTGCCACAGCATACGGAACAATCCGGCCCCCGATGCCGCTCGTCTGCGCCATCGCCCTGCTCATCGCAGCGTTTGCCGTTGTCGGCTGCGGCGCGGCCGCGCCTGTCGCGCGGGTGGACGACGGCCGGGTCGCCGTCACGCTCGACGAGTACCTGATCAGCCCCCAGGACATCGACGTGCCGCGTGGGCGCGTGACGTTCACGATCGTCAACCACGGGCGCCTGCGGCACAGCTTCCGGCTCTGGGGCCCGAACGGCGAGCCGGTCGCAGTCAAAAGCCTGTTCCCCGGCGACTCCGCCACCCGGACCGCAACGCTGGCGCGCGGGGAGTACCGGATGGTGTGCACGATCATGAATCACGCCGAGCTCGGGATGACGGGCAGGCTCATCGTGCGATGAGAGACGTCGGACCCGACCATTTCCGCTCCGTCATGGGGCACTTCGCGACCGGCGTCACGGTCGTGACCGTCGCGACGCCCGACGGGCCGGTCGGCCTGACCGCGAACGCGGTCTGCTCGCTATCGCTCGAGCCGCTCCTGCTGCTCGTGTGCTTCGACAACGAGGCGCGCACCCTGCCCCCGCTGCGCGAGACCGGGCACTTCGGCGTGAACGTCCTCGCCTCCGGCCAGGAGGACCTGGCGCGGCTGTTCGCGTCCAAGCTCCCCGAGCGGGAGAAGTTCGCCGGCATCCCGCACACGGTGCACGACGGCATCCCGGTGATCGAGGGGGTCCTGGCGTGGGTCGGCTGCCGGCTCGAGCGCCTCATCCCGGGCGGCGATCACACGATCGGGATCGGCAGCGTCGAGGCCGCCGAGGCCGGCGAGGGCGAGCCGCTGCTGTGGTTCCGCGGGGGCTACCGCGGATGACGGCGTTCCACATCGGGCTCGGCGTCGCTCTGATCGCCGTGAACGCGGTCGCCGGCCTGTACGGCGCGTTCGCCTGGTGGCGGCACGTCAACGCGCCCGGTTTCTGGCCGCTGCTGCGGATCGGGCAGGCGCTCGTGCTCCTCGAAGCGCTCGACGGCGTGATCCTGCTGCTGCTGGGCAAAGAGCTCCCGCAGCTGCACCTGATCTACGGGTTGGTGCCGATCGCCGTGTCGTTCGTGGCCGAGCAGCTGCGCCTCACCGCGGCCGAGACGGTGCTGCAACAGCGCGACCTCGAGGGCCGCGCGGACGTCGAGAAGCTCGCACCCGCAGAGCAGCAGGAGCTCGTGACCGTCATCCTGCGCCGAGAGATGGGTGTCATGGCAGCATCCGCGGTCGTGGTGGCGCTTCTCGGGGTACGCGCGGCCGGAGGTTTGTAGGTGCTGTATGCCACTAAGTAACACACCCGCACAAACTGCTACAACTCAGCACAGGTGATCAGGTCCTACCTCCCCGCGCTCGTGTTCGTCGGGCTGGGAACCATCCTCGGCCTGGTCTTCGCGATGCTGAACACGTGGATCGGCCCGAAGGGCCGGCAGCGGCCCGCCACGACCGATCCGTACGAGTGCGGCCTCCCGTCTGAGGTGAAGAAGAACTTCCGCTTCGGGATCAGCTTCTACCTGATCGCGATGCTCTTCATCCTCTTCGATATCGAGGTCATCTTCTTGTACCCCGTCGCCATCCAGCTGAAGGCGTTCGGGGCTTTCGCGCTGTGGGAGACGGTGGTCTTCATCGCCCTGCTGATGGTCGCGTTCGTGTATGTCTGGCGGAGAGGAGCACTCGAATGGAGGTGACCCGGCATCAGCTGGGCTCGGGCGAGATGAGCGACTTCCGCTCGCGCCAGCTCACCGCGCGCCAGATGCTCAAGGGCGAGCTGGAGGGGCCCGAGCTCGAGAAGTACGTCGAGGAGAGCATCCTCACCACGACGCTCGACAAGGCCGGTCGCTGGGCGGCCGCCAACGCGATCTTCCCCGCCACGTTCGGGCTCGCCTGCTGCGCGATCGAGATGATGTCGATCGTCGGCGCGCGTGTCGACGTCGCGCGCTTCGGCGGCGAGGCGTTCCGCGCCTCCCCGCGCCAGGCCGACCTGCTGATCCTGTCCGGCCGCGTCTCGATCAAGATGGCGCCGGTGGTGCGGCGGATCTACGACCAGATGATCGAGCCGCGCTGGGCGATCGCCATGGGCGCGTGCTCGTCGTCGATGGGCGTGTTCAACAACTACGCGATCGTGCCGGCCGACAAGTTCATGCCGGTCGACGTCCACGTGCCGGGCTGCCCGCCCCGACCCGAGGCGCTGATGCACGGCATCCTCAAGCTGCGGGCGATGATCCTCGCCAAGCCCGACCTGAGCTGGCGTACGCGCTACGGCGGCGGTGGCACCGAGGAGTTCGTCGAGTCCGAGCTGGCGATCGATCCGGTCGCCGGGCACTCGATCGGCGTCTCCGGCGGCGGGAGAATGGGCACGAGTGCCTGACGCGACCGGCCTCGAGCTGATCGCACAGGACCTGCGCGGCGCGCACGGCGACGACGCGGTCGTCGGCACGCTGTTCTTCCGTGACAAGGCGGCGATCGACATCGCGCCCGCGCTGGTCACGCCGGTCTTGGCGTTTCTCCGCGAGCGCGGATTTGGTTTTCTCGCCAGCGTCCACGGGCTCGACTACTACCCCGAGGAGCCGCGCCTCGGCGTCCAGTACGAGATGCTCGACATGACGGCGGTCGACCGCATCACGGTGCGGCTGCGCGTGACGATCGACGCGCCCAACGTCCCCTCGGTGACGCCCGACTGGCCGACCGCCGACCACCAGGAGCGCGAGGTCTACGACATGTTCGGCGTGATCTTCGACGGGCATCCGAACCACAAGCGCATCCTCATGCCCGAGGACTACGAGGGCCACCCGCAGCGCCGCGACTTCCCGATCGGCGGCGAGCCGGTCCTCTTCACCCAAAACGAGCCGCGCATGCCGAGGTACACGCAATGAGCGACCTCACCTACCGCGAGATCGAGGACTCCCACGAGATCTCCCACATCGAGCACGAGGGCGACCAGGAGCTCCTCACGCTCAACATGGGCCCGCACCACCCCGCCACGCACGGGGTGCTGCGGCTGCTGACCACGCTCGAGGGCGAGATCGTGCGCGACATCGTGCCGATGATCGGCTACGTCCACACGGGCATCGAGAAGACCGCCGAGGACAAGGCGTACTGGAAGGTCATCCCGGTCGTCGAGCGGATGGACTACCTGGCCTACTTCTTCAATGCGATGGCGTTCTGCGGCGCGGTCGAGAACATCCTCGAGCTCGAGGTGCCGCCGCGTGGCCAGTGGCTGCGCGTCCTGCACATGGAGCTCAACCGGATCATGTCCCACCTCGTGTGGCTCGGGACCAGCGCGCTCGACCTCGGCGCGATCTCGATGTTCTGGTACTGCTTCCGCGACCGCGAGACGATCCTCGACCTGTTCGAGATGTCGACCGGGCAGCGCATGCACACGCGCTACTTCCAGGTCGGCGGCGTGATGGAGGACATCCCGGCCGAGTTCCCGGCCAAGGTGCGCGCGTTCGCCGAGCAGATGCCCGACCGCGTCGACCAGTACCTCGCGCTGCTGGCGAAGAACGAGATCGTCCTGCACCGCCTGCGCGGCGTCGCCGCGGTGTCCGAGGAGACGCTGCTCGGGCTCGGCGTCACCGGCCCGCTGCTGCGTGCGTCCGGCAACTCGTGGGACCTGCGCAAGGCGGACCCGTACTCGGGCTACGAGAACTTCGACTTCAAGATCCCGGTCGGCACCACCGGCGACAACTGGGATCGCTTCGCGGTCCGCACCGCCGAGATCAAGGAGTCCTCGAAGATCATCCTGCAGTGCCTCGACGGTCTGCCCGAGGGCCCGTACATCACCGAGAACCGCAAGTACGCGCTGCCGCCGCGACACGAGCTGGCGACCTCGATGGAGGCGCTGATCCACCACTTCAAGCTTGTCACCGAGGGCTTCCGCGTGCCGCCGGGCGAGGCCTACTACCCGCTCGAGTCCCCGCGCGGGGAGATGGGCTGCTTCGTGCGCTCCGACGGCTCCTCCAAGCCGGCGCGCGTGCACATGCGCGACCCGTCGTTCGTGAACCTGCAGGCGACCAAGCCGATGGTGCAGGACCTCTACATCGCCGACCTGATCGCGACACTGGCGATGCTCGACCCGATCCTCGGGGGAATCGACCGCTAGTGCACGGGATCGAGCACTGATGGCGATCGACCCCAGCCAGGTCAAGCGGTTCGCGCACGGGTCGCGCGTCCCCGGCTGGGACGAGGCGGCCGACCTCACGAAGGACCCGGCCGTCGTCCCCGATCCCGCGACGACGCCGGTCCCTGCCCACATCCGCGTCGCGATCGAGGCGCAGATGGCGAAGTACCCGGACATCCGCTCGGCGGCGATCCCGTCGCTGCACATCGTCCAGCGCGAGCACGGCTGGTGCTCGCCGACCGCGATCGAGCAGGCCGCCTGCGTGATGCGGCTGACGCCCGCGTACCTGACCGCCGTGGCGACGTTCTACGACATGTTCTCCACGACGCCGAAGGGCCGCCACGACGTCTACGTGTGCACCAACATCTCGTGCTCCCTGCGCGGCGCCGACGAGGTCTACGACGCGATGCTGAGCGCCGCCGGCGACGACCGGGACTTCTCCGTCAAGAAGTTCGAGTGCCTGGGCGCGTGCGACATCGCGCCGATGGCGTCGGTCGACGGCGAGTACGTCGGCCCGCTCGAGCTCGCCGACTGCGCGCGGATCGTCGACGACGTCAAGGCCGGCCGCGAGGTGCTGCCGGACAAGCAGCTCAAGCGGCGCAAGATCGCCATCGAGCACTGGCGGGAGACCTGATGGAGATTCTCTACAAGGACATCGACGACCCCAAGCTCGCGACGCTCGACGGCTACTCGGAGCGCGGCGGCTACGAGATGCTGCGCAAGGCGCTGTCGATGGAGCCAGCCGACGTGCTGCAGGAGATGCTCGACTCGGGCGTCCGCGGCCGCGGCGGCGCCGGCTTCGCGATGGGCAAGAAGATGTCGTTCATCCCCAAGGGCTCGATGGACAAGTACCTCGTCTGCAACGCCGACGAGTCCGAGCCCGGCACGTTCAAGGACCGCGAGCTGATGCAGAAGAACCCGCATCTGCTCATCGAGGGGATCATCATCGGCGCCTACGCGATCGGCGCGAACCGCTCGTTCATCTTCATCCGCGGCGAGTACTCGCACCAGGCCGACGTGCTCGACGCGGCCGTGGCGGAGGCGCGCGCGGCGGGCTACATCGGCGAGAACGTCCTCGGGTCCGACCACACGATCGACCTCGTCGTGCATCGCGGCGCCGGCGCGTACATCTGCGGCGAGGAGACCGCGCTGCTGGACGCGCTCGAGGGCAAGCGCGGCAACCCGCGCCTGAAGCCGCCGTTCCCGGCCGTGCAGGGCCTGTACCGCGGCCCGACGCTGATCAACAACGTCGAGACCCTGATGAACGTGCCGGTGATCCTGCGGATGGGCGGCGCGCACTTCGCCGAGATCGGCACCGAGACGTCGACCGGCACGAAGGTCGTGTCGGTATCCGGCAACGTCAAGCGGCCGGGCAACTACGAGATCGTCCTCGGCGTCCCGTCGCGGGAGATCGTCTACGACCTCGCCGGCGGCCCCGAGGATGGCCGCAAGATCAAGGCCTGGTTCCCGGGTGGCTCGTCGTCGCCGGTGCTCCCGGGCACCGACGAGTACCTCGACATCCCGTACGACTTCGACTCGATGGCGAAGGCCGGCTCGATGCTCGGCTCGGGCGCGATCATCGTGATCGACGACTCGAATTCGATCGTCGACGTCGCCTACAAGACCGCGTACTTCTACCGCCACGAGTCGTGCGGGAAGTGCACGCCGTGCCGCGAGGGCACCAACTGGACCGTGAAGATGATCGAGCGGATCCAGACCGGCGAGGCGACCCCGATGGACCTCGACATCATGGCCTCGGTCCAGGAGCAGATCATCGGCAACTGCCTGTGCGTGCTCGGCGACGCGATGGCGATGCCGATCGGGTCGATGATCAAGCACTTCCGAGACGAGTTCGAGGAGTACATCGAGGCCGCGCGGGAGCGCAACGGCCTCGGCGCCGCGATCCCGCAGGTCAACCGCGGACGCAACGCCGGCCCGTACCCGATGCTCGACCCGGCGGGCATCGATCCGACGGCGGCGGTGGTCTGAGCCGTGCCGCGGCCCGAGGTCAACTGGATCACGTTCTCGATCGACGGCCGTGAGGTCACCGCGCCCGCGGGCGCGATGCTCGTCGACGCCGCCAAGCACGGCGACGTCGAGATCCCCGTCTTCTGTTACGAGCCGAAGCTCGGCCAGCCGGTCGGCGCGTGCCGCATGTGCCTCGTCGAGATCGAGGGCATCCCGAAGCTGCAGACCGGCTGCTCGACGCCGGTGCGCGACGGCATGGTCGTCCACACGCAGACGCAGCGCGTGCATCACGCGCAGCGCGCCGTCGTCGAGTTCCTGCTCATCAACCATCCGCTCGACTGCCCGGTCTGCGACAAGGGCGGCGAGTGCCCGCTGCAGGACATCACGTACGGCTGGGGCCCGGGCACGTCGCGCTTCATCGAGCCCAAGCGCCACTTCAAGAAGCCGCTCGAGCTGTCGCCACTGGTCGCGATCGACCGCGAGCGCTGCATCCTCTGCTACCGCTGCGTGCGCTTCTCGCAGGAGATCTCCGAGGACTACCAGCTGATCCTGCAGGAGCGCGGCGCGCACTCGTACGTCGGCACGTTCGACGGCCATCCGTACGTCGGCCCGTTCTCGGGCAACATCATCGAGCTGTGCCCGGTGGGCGCACTGACGTCGCGCGCGTACCGCTTCCGCGCGCGGCCGTGGGACATCGAGGGCGCCGGCACGGTCTGCACCGGCTGCGCCGCCCACTGCAACGTCGAGCTGACGGTCCGCGACGAGCGGGTGATGCGCGTGCTCGGCCGCGACCACGAGGGCGTCGACGACGGCTGGCTGTGCGACCGCGGGCGCTTCGGCTACCAGGCCGTGCACGTTGACGAGCGGGTCGTCGAGCCGCTCGTGCGCGAGGGCACCGAGCTGATGCCGGCGTCGTGGGACAAAGCTCTGGCGGCGGCCAGCAGCGCGCTCAAGAAGGCGGGCCCGCGCACCGCCGCGCTGGCCGACGGCGAAACCACCAACGAGGAGGCGTTCCTGCTGCAGCGCCTGTTCCGCGAGGGCCTGGGCTCCGGTCACCTCGCGTCGCGCCCGCGCGGCGAGCTGCCGCTCGACGTGGCGCGCGCGCTCGCGAGCCCCGCGCTGCAGGCCTCGATCCCCGACCTCGAGTTCGCGCACGCCGTCCTGCTCGTCGACTGCGACCCGATCGACGAGTCGCCGACGCTCGACCTGCGGATCCGCAAGGGGATCCGTCGCAACCACGTCAAGGTCGGCGTGCTGAGCGCGCGGCCGACGGCGCTCGACCCGTCGACTTCCGTGGTCGTCCGGACCGCGCCGGGCGCCGCGGATGCGGCGCTGGCGGCGCTCGACCGCGGTGAGGGCGAGCTCGCCGACTGGCTGCGCGAGGCCGGCGAGGACATCGTGATCGTCTACGGCGAGCGCGTGCTGACCACGCTCGGCGCGCGGGCGCTGCTGAACATCGCCACGCGGCTGAACCTCTCGCGGGCCGGCGCGGGGCTGCTCGCGGTGCCGTCGGTGCCGAACGCGCGCGGCATCCGCGAGGCCGGCTTCGCGCCCGGTCACGGCCCCGGCTATGCGACGCTGGGATCAGATCCCGCCCACCCACCCCCCACCGGCCGTGACGCGCACGGGATCGCTTCCGGGCTCGCCGACGGCGAGATCGCGACCGTCTGGCTCAACTACGCCGACCCGGTCCGCTTCCACCCGGATCGCGCGCTGTGGGAGCGCGGCCTCAGCACCGCGCAGACCGTGATCGCGGTCGACACCGTGCTCAGCGAGAGCGCGCGCCGGTTCGCCGACGTCGTGTTCCCGGGCGACGCGTATCCCGAGAAGGAGGGCACAGTCACCAACCTCGACGGGCGCGTGCAGCGGCTGCGCCCGGCGATCGGCCGCGCCAAGGGCCGCTCCGGAATGCCAGGTTCGGGCGTGCGCGCCGGCTGGCAGGTCCTCACCGACATCGCCGCCGGCTGCGGGCTCGACCTCGGTGTGCGGACCGGGGCGATGGCTTCGCAGCAGCTGTTCGACGCGGTGCCGTTCTACGCCGGGCTGACGCTCGACGAGATCGGCGGCCGCGGCGTCCGCTGGCCGGAGCTCAACCAGGACTGGGGCGCCGGTTGGGAGCCCGTGCAACTCGACGCGTGGCCGAGCTTCCCCGCCGCCGGCACCGGCAGGCTGCGACTCGGCACGTTCCGCAGCCTGTGGGCGGACAAGACCGTCGACGTCTCGCCGCTGCTGCACTTCCTGCGCGCGAAGCAGATCGTCGAGCTGTCGCCCGAGGACGCGCAGGCGCTCGGCATCCGCGAGGGCGACCGCGTGGAAGTGGGCCACAACGGCACGCGCGTGAAGGGCGCCGTGAAGCTGCGCGCCGCGGTGCCCGCCGGGTCGGTGTTCCTCGCCGAGGGCGTGGTCGACGCCCCGGCCAACCTGCTCACCGAGCCGCTCGTGCAGGTGCACCGCGTCGCCGGCCCCGCCGCGCCCGAGCCGTCCGGCGTGCCCGTGCAGGTCGCCCCGGCTGCTGAGGGCCTCTCCGAGATGCCGCCGTCGGCGCCACTGCCGATCCCGCCGCGGGAGCTCAGCTGATGATCTGGTTCGCCACGGTCGGCTACTACGAGGACTGGTGGATCCAGCTCCTGAAGGCGCTGGTGATCTTCGCCGTCGTCTTCCAGCTCGTGCCGATCGTGCTGCTCGCCGAGCGCAAGGTCCTCGGCCGCTTCCAGCACCGCTACGGCCCGAACCGTGTCGGGCCGTTCGGCGTGCTGCAGCCGATGGCCGACATCGGCAAGCTGATCTTCAAGCAGCAGTTCCGGCCGCGGACCTCCGTCGCGTGGCTGTTCGCACTGGCACCCGCGATCTCGATGATCACCGCGGTCGCGACGATCGCGATCATCCCGTTCGGCAACACCGTCGACATCTTCGGCACTGAGGTCGGGCTGTACGGGATCGACCCGTCGGTGGGGATCCTGTACGCGTTCGCGTTCGGCGCGATCGCCTTCTACGGGCTGATGCTCGGCGGCTGGGCCTCGGGTTCGAAGTACTCCTTCCTGGGCGCGATGCGCGGCGCCGCGCAGCTGATCTCGTACGAGGTCGCGCAGGGCCTGTCGCTCGCCGGCGTGATCATGATGGCCGGCTCGCTGTCGCTGACCGAGATCGTCAACGCGCAGTCGCACCTGCCGTACGTGATCCCGCAGTTCATCGGCTTCATCATCTTCGTGACGGCCGCGTTCGCCGAGACGAACCGACCGCCGTTCGACCTCACAGAGGCCGACGCCGAGCTGGTCGGCGGCTACAACACCGAGTACTCGGGCGGCCGCTTCGCCTCCTACTACGCCGCGGAGTACCTCAACGTGATCGTCGTCTCGGCGATCACCGCGACGCTGTTCCTGGGCGGCTGGCAGCTCCCGTGGATCGATCCGCCGACATGGGTCGACCCGTTCGTGGTGCTCGGCAAGACGCTGGTGCTCGTCTTCTTCTTCTTCTGGGTGCGGGCGACGCTGCCGCGGCTGCGTTACGACCAGCTGATGTCCCTCGGCTGGAAGTTCTTCCTGCCGCTCGCAACCTTGAATGCGCTCGTGACCGCGATCCTGGTGGTGGAGACCTGATGCCCTGGACAGCCGGCGACGACGTGATCGAGGTCCTGCGCTCGCCGCAGCCCGGCCCCGCGCGTACCACCTACCGCGCGTTCGGGGAGACCCTGCGCGGACTCAAGACGACGTTCGCGCGCTGGGTCGAAGGCCCGAAGACCTACCAGTATCCCGAGGAGAAGGTCCCGGTCTACCCGCGCTTCCGCGGACGCCACAAGCTGCACCGGTTCGAGGACACGGGGCTGGAGAAGTGCGTCGGCTGCTCGCTGTGCGCCGCGGCCTGCCCGGCGGACTGCATCCGCGTCGTCGCGGCCGAGAACACGCCCGAGAACCGCGTCAGCGCCGGCGAGCGCTACGCCGCCGTCTACGAGATCAACCTGTCGCGCTGCATCTTCTGCGGCTACTGCGAGATCGCGTGCCCGTTCGACGCGATCACGATGGGCCACGACTACGAGATGTCCGACTACAACCGCGGCGACCTCATCTTCACCAAGGAGATGCTGCTCGCCGAGCCGCTCGACCGCACGCCGCTGCGCAACGAGTAGTCAGACCACCAGGACGACCTTGCCGGTCGTCCGGCGGCTCTCCAGCACCGCGTGGGCGCCGGCCGCGTCGGCGAGCGGGAAGCGCGTGATGGCGGGGGTCAGCGTCGCGTCCGCGGCGGCCGCCCAGCGCGCGCGATTCGAGCTCGCGCGTGATGGTGAGGCGGCGGCCGATCGCAGCCGTGGCGGTGACGCCGAAGCGGAACAGGTCGCCGGCGGTGAGCGGCGTCATCTCGCCCGAGGCGTAACCGAGCCCGCCGGGCAGCACGTGCAGCGGCTCGACCTCGCGCACCGCCAGCGACGCGTACCCGCGGCTCGCGGGCCCGAGGTGCTCGACCACGCGGCGACCGACACCGCGATCCGCGCCTGGCCCGGCTCGGGCTGCGGGTCCTCGACGTCCTCGAGCCGCAGGTTCGCGGCCGGCCCGAACTCCCTCAGCACGATCGCACGCATTCTGGGGACTGTCCCCGTTAGGGGAGCAGCAGGTGCGAGTCGCCGAACTCGTGCCAGCGGTAGCCGCCCGCCAGCGCGGCGTCGTACGAGCGCTCGACGAGGTCGCGGCCGGCGATTGCCTCGAGCATGAGCAGGTGGCTCGCATCCGGCTCGTGCCAGCCGGTGATGATCCCGTCCACCACGCTCACGCCGGTCTCGGGTGTGATGACGAGCCGCGTCCAGCCCTCGAAGGGCTCCCCCGCCGCAGTCTCCAGCGCCCGCACCACGGTGGTGCCGACGGCGATCACCCGCGAAGCGGCGTTGACGGCGTCGGCGGTCGCGGCCGAGACCTTGAAGCGCTCGGGGTAGGGCATCTCGCCGCGCTCGAGCGAGGAGACACCGCAGTGCAGCGTGATGTCGGCGACCCGCACTCCGCGCGCGGCCAGCGCGTCGAGCACGCGACGGCTGAACGGACGGCCGGCACTCGGCATCTCGGCGCTGCCCGGCTCGAGCGCGAAGATCGTCTGGAAGTCCGACAGCGGCCGCGGCTTGGGCAGGTGGCAGTAGCGGATCGGCTCGCCGTGCTGGTCGAGGTAGGCGAGCAGCGGCTCGGGGAGCGTGAGCCTGGCGGCCCACAGCCGCTGCCCGCCCAGGTACTGCGCCAGCAGCTCCGCCTCACCGCCCGCGGGGAGCGGCAGCTTCTCGCCGGCGCGACCGCGGCGGTACGGAGCCGTGCCGTCGCGCAGCTCGACGACCCAGCGCTCGGCGCCGTCGTCTCCGAACGCGCCGGGCAGGGGCGTCGAGAGATGCAACCGCAGCGTGCCGCCGGCCGGCAGCGCCGCGGGGAGCGTCGCCGACGTGTTGACGACCAGCAGGTCGCCGGGCTGCAGGAGATCGGGGAGGTCGGTGAACTGGTGGTGCTCGATGCCCGCGCTCGAAGCGGCGAGCAGCCGCACCTCGTCGCGCACCGGGGGCGGCTCCGTCGCCTCCAGGCGCGCGGGAAGCTCGAACGCGAGCGCCTCGCTCATGCGGGCGTCACCGCGCTCGCCTGGTAGCGCCCGCTGGGCGCGTCGCCGAACGCGATCGCGAGCAGCCCGGGGACGCTCGCCTCGGGCAGCGGACGATCGGAGATGTCCTCGCCCGGGAACGCGTCCTGGTGCATCTGCGTCCGCATGTCGCCGGGATCGACGGCGACGATCCGCAGATCCGGATGCTCGGCGCCGAGGATGCGCGTGAGCTGCTCGAGCGCGGCCTTGGAGGATCCGTAGCCGCCCCAGCCCTCGTACGGCTCGACGGCGGCGTCGGACGTCAGGTTGAGCACGCAGGCGCCCGGGCGCAGCCGCGGGAGCGCGAGCTGGAACAGCGCCAGCGGCGCCATCACGTTGACGCGGTAGACGTGCTCGAGCGCGCCGAGCGGGTAGTCGGCGAGGGGCGGCTGCGGGCTCGGGCCGAGCACGCTGGCGTTGTTGACGAGCAGGTCGATGCGCGGGCCGGCGGCCTGGACGAGCTCGTGCAGGTGCTCGGTGTCGGCGACGTCGCCGGCGGTCGCGACGACCTCCGTGTGCTCGGCCAGCTCGGCTCGTGCGGCCTCGAGCGCGTCGGCGCCGCGGGCGTCGATGACGAGGCGCCACGAGCGGCGCGCGAGCTCGCGCGCCAGCGCGAGACCGAGGCCGCGCGACGCGCCGGTGATGAGTGCCGTGTCCATGTCGACCACGCTAGGTGCGCGGCGGCGCGGAAACCATTGGTCTTTGGTCCTAGGACCCCGCCCGGGGCCGCTCCGAGGGAGCGGTCTACGCGCCTGGCCCGACGATGCCCTCCCGCACCGCGTACAGCGCGGCCTGCGTGCGGTCGGTGACCCCGAGCTTGGCCAGGATGCTGCTCACGTGGGCCTTGACGGTCTTCTCCGACAGCGACAGCTCGCGGGCGATCAGCTTGTTCGGCATGCCGCGGCCGATCAGCACCAGCACCTCGCGCTCGCGCGGCGTCAGCGGGTCCTCGGTCAGCTCCTCCAGCAGCCGCGCCGCGACCTGCGGATGCAGCAGCGCACCGCCACGGTGGACGGTGCGGATCGCCTCGACCAGCTCCTGCGGCTGCACGTCCTTGAGCAGGTAGCCGGCCGCGCCGGCGCGCACGGCCGGGAACAGCTTGTCGTCGTCGACGAAGCTGGAGAGCACGATCGCGCGCGCGGACGGGACCTGCTCGCGCAGCCGGCGGATCGCCTCGATCCCGTCGAGCCGCGGCATCACGAGGTCGATCAGCACGACGTCGGGCTCCACCCGCTCCGCCGCCTCCAGCGCCTCGACGCCGTCGGCCGCCTCGGCGACCACCTCGATGTCGTCCTGGAGGTCGAGGAACGTCCTGAGCCCCTGCCGGACCACTGCATGATCGTCGGCGATCAGCACCCGGATCATCGCGGCACCTCGAGCGTCACCGTGGTGCCGTCACCGGGCCGCGAGACCACCGCGAGCGTCCCGCCGAGCGCGCGGGCGCGCTCTTCCATCGACGTCAGCCCGAGCCGGCGCGAGCGCAGCCCGGGCGCGTCCGGGTCGAAGCCGACGCCGTCGTCGGCGACGGTCAGGGTCAGCCGCCCGTCGCGGCCCTGCAGGCGCAGCTCGATGCGCTCGGCGTCGGCGTGGCGGAGCGCGTTGTTGAGCGCCTCCTGGGCGATCCGCAGCACCTCGCCGTCGGCCTCCCCCGCGGTCTTCGCCGTGCCGGTGATCCGCAGCTCGACGGCCCGCCCGTGGACGCGTTCGAGCATGCCGACCTGCTTGCGCAGCGTCGCCGCCAGGCCCTCCTCCTCGAGCGAAGCGGGGCGCAGCTCGAAGATCAGCCCGCGCAGCTCCGCGAGCGCCTCCTGAGCCAGCTCGCCGAGCCGCGCGACCTGCTCGGCCGCGGCGTCAGGATCGCGCGCGAGCAGCGTCGACGCCGCCTCGGCGTTCAGCACGAGCCCGAACAGCTTCTGGCTGACCGCATCGTGCAGCTCGCGGGCGAGGCGGTTGCGCTCCTCGACGATGTTCAGCTCCCGGCTGCGCTCCAGCAGGCGGGCGTTCTCGATCGCGACGGCGGCGTGTGCGGCGAGCATCTCGATCAGCCGCTGATCCTCGTCGGAGAACTCGTCGGCGCGCTCGCAGTCGGTCAGGTAGAAGGCGGCGATCACGTCGCCGCGGGCGACGATCGGGACGCCGAGGAACGACCGCATCGTCGGGTGCGCGCGCGGCCACCAGCCGCGGAAGCGCGGGTCCTGGCGGATGTCGGTCGTGCGGTAGGAGTCGGGCGACTCGAGCATCGCGCCGAGCAGGCCGTGCGTGCGCGGCAGCGGCCCCATCGCGGCGATCAGGTCGTCGCTCATCCCCTCGGTGATGAACTGGGCGAACGCGCCCTGGCCGTCCGGGATCCCGAGCGCGGCGTAGCGGGCGCCGGCCAGTTCGCGCGCGGCGGCGACGAGCCGCCGCAGCACCGGGTCGACCTCGCGCTCGGCGGCGATCGCCAGCACGGCCTCGCTGATCGACTCCAGGGCGCTGCGCTCCATGACGCTTCACGATACGGACGGCTCGACCAGCAGCCAGCCGGGGTCGATGCCCGCGGGCATCGGCACACGCAGCCCTGGAGCCAGCTCAGCGGCGTTGGAGGCGATGATCCGGCCGTGCGCGTTGGTGAGCGCGGTCGGACGGTCGATCGCCATCAACGCCGGCCGTACGCGGCGCTCGAGGTTGGCGACGAGCACGTCGGCCGCCGCCACACCGAAGCCTCCCGCTGGGACCGCCAGTGTGATCGCGTACTCGTTCGAGCAGGCGTAGTCGACGTACGGACCGGCCATGCATGGCTCGCTCGCGGCGAACCACTCGGTCGTCGTGTAGTCGTAGAAGTCGGGGGCCGCTGGGTCGAGGTTAACTCGCAGCAGGTCGGGGCCGGGACCCCACCACCATTCAAGCCAGCGCGGCGCATCGGCGAGCAGTCCGGGCCGCGTGACCACGCCCGCGCCGGTGATGAGGTCGGCGTGGGCGGCAAGCAGAGCGAGGATCGCCGGCCGTAGTGCCTCGACGTCGACGCGGCGCCGCGGGTTGAGCGCACCGAACGCGCGCCCGAGGTCATGCAGCCCTGCGAACACGTCGCCGAGCTCGTCGAGGACGTCGCCCAGCACCTCGGCTGCGGGACGCACGGTCATGCGCGCAGCCGCAGTTCGATCAGCCGCGCCGTCTCGGCCGCGACGCGGCGCTCAGCGAGCCGCCGGGCCCGCTTGGGGCGCCCCTCGGCGATCGCCTTCACGAGCTGCCGGCGCGCCGTTGCCAGGTCCTCGGCGTCGATCGCCCGCCCGAGCAGGTCGCCGACCTCGGCCCGCAGCCGCGCCTCCTCGCGCGTCAATCGCGGCGACTGCGCCGCGGCGGCGACCTCGATCGTGAGCTGGGTGTCGGCGCGGCGCTGCTCGCTCGGCGTCGTGGCCGCGCGCAGCCGCTGCACCTGCTCGCGCAGCCGACCGACCTCCTCCGGCAGCGCGCGCTCCGCCGCCAGCCGCGCCGCCGTGCCGGCGATCGCGCTGCGATGGTCGCCGAGGTCGCGCAGCGCTTGCACGCTGAAGCGGCGCAGCGGCTCCTCGGGATCGGGCGGCGCGCACACGAACGTGCCGCCTCGCCGCCCGCGGCGAGTGACGACGAGGCCCTGCTCGCGCAATGCGGCGAGCGCCTCGCGCAGCGTCACCGGCGCCACGCCGAACAGTTCGGCAAGCCGCGCCTCTGGCGGCAACCGCTCGCTGTTCGTGCTCGGCGTCGGCACGGGCGGCCCCGCCTACCTCTGGCTGACGATCCTGCCGGTCGTCGGGATGCTGTTCGTCGCGCTGGTGTTCGGCGAGCTCGCCAGCCACTATCCGGTCGCCGGCGCGCTGTACCAGTACTCGAAGTTCTCGGTCGGCCCCGGCTACGGGTGGTTCGTGGGCTGGTTCTATGGCATCGCCCTGTTGGTCACCGTCGCGGCGGTCGACACCGGCGTCGTCTCCTACTTCACGGCGCTCACGCACAACTGGTTCGACTGGAACCTCGACCCGACCAAGCACTCGACGATCCTCGTCATCACGCTCGTGCTGCTGGTGATCCAAACGGGGCTCAACATCACCGGCACGCGTGTGATGGCCCGCGTCGCGCAGTTCGGCGTCTACGTGGAGATCCTCGGCACGTTCGGGATCGCGCTCATCCTCGCGCTGCACGGCTTCCACCATGACCTCGGGTTCCTGTTTACCACCCAAGGCGTCGAGAACGCCTCCAGCGACCCGCTCGGCCTCGACTTCGGCGGCAACTGGATCACCGGCGCCGCGCTGATCGCCGTCCTCGCGCCGGTCTACATCTTCTACGGCTTCGAGTCGTGCGGCGACATTTCGGAGGAGACCAAGGACGCCGGCCGGCAGGTCCCGCGGGCGATGCGCCTGACGCTGATCTGGGGCGGCATCGCTTCGCTGTTCCTCACCGGCGCTCTGCTGCTGTCGATGCCGGAGACGAACCCGGTCGGGGCCACCGTCGAGGGCGGCGGAGTGCCGTTCATCCTCGGTCAGCTGTCCAGCGGCGTGCAGGACTTCCTGCTGCTGCTGATCATCTTCGCGTTCTTCTCATGCGGCACCTCGATCCAAGGCGCCGGCAGCCGACTGGCGTTCGCCTACGCGCGCGACGAGGCGTTGCCCGGCTCACGCTGGCTGTCGGCGATCCACCCACGCTTCGCCACCCCGGTGAACGCGCTGATCGGCGGCGCGCTCGTCACGACGCTTTTCGTGCTGCTCGTGTTTGCGTCACCCAGCAAGGACATCAACATCGCGTTCATCACCTACCCGGCGGACACCAACGTCCTCGTCTCGCTCGTCTCCTTCGGGGTCAGCGGCATCTACCTGTCGTTCCTGCTGACCGTGATCGCGGCGATCGTCGCGCGCGCCCGCGGCTGGGTCCCGGAGGGCAGCTTCCAGCTCGGCCGCTGGGGCTGGTCGGTCACGATCATCGCAGCGGGCTACCTGGGACTGATGCTGATCAACATCGCGCTCCCGACGGGCCTTGACAGCCCGCGCGCGTTCTTCAACCTCGACTGGATCACGCTCAGCGTGATGTTCGTGATCGCGGTCGTCGGCGCGCTGTTCTTCCTCATCCGCCGGCCGGAACGCGGCGTGGCCCACCACCTGCACGACGAGCTCGAGCCGACGGGAGCGGAGCGTCACGTGACCTGATCGCGGCTACAGTCGGCGGACGTGTTTGCCGCGCTCGTCGACATCCCGCCCAACGTCGGCTACTCGGTCGTGTTCGCGCTGCTGGCGGTCGAGACGATGGGGATACCGGTGCCCGGCGAGACCGCGCTGATCGCCGCGGCACTGCTCGCCCACGACGGGAAGATGGACATCGCGACGCTGATCGTCGTCGCGTCGGCCGCGGCGATCATCGGCGACAACGTCGGCTACGCGATCGGCCGCAAGGGCGGCCGGCGGCTGTTCGTGATGCCGGGCCCGTTCCACCGCCAGCGGCTGGAGGCGCTGGCCGTCGGCCAGCCGTTCTTCGAGAAACACGGGCCGAAAGCCGTGTTCCTCGGCCGCTGGGTCGCCGGCCTGCGGATCGCCTCGGCGTGGCTGGCCGGCATCAACAACATGCCGTGGCCGCGCTTCCTGTTCTGGAACGCGCTCGGCGGCATCTGCTGGGCGACGAGCATCGGCCTTGGCGTCTACATCGCCGGCCATGCGTTCGAGAAGGTCCTCGGCGTCGGCGGCATCATCGCCGGCGGCGTGGTCGGCGGTGCACTCGTCGGCTTCATCGCGTGGCGCCACATGCGCGCGCGCCGCGTCAGCTGAGCCGCGCGGCGGCGACCGCCGCCTGACCGAACGCGATGCCGCCGTCGTTCGGCGGGAGCCGCTCGGGCACGAGCACACGCAGCCCGGCCTCTTCCAGCCGGGCGGCTGTCCGTTCCAGCAGCCGGCGGTTCTGGAACGCGCCGCCCGACAGCACGACGTACTCGAGTCCGCGGTCGCTCGCGAGCTGGGCGCACTCGGCGGCGGTGGCGTCGGCGAGCGCGTGGTGGAAGCGCGCGGCGATCGTGCCGATACCGACGCCGCGCCCGACGTCACGATCGATCGCCAGGATGGTCTCGCGCGCGTCGAGCACGCCGGCGACCGTGCGCAGCGGGTAGGCGCCGCGCTCGCTGCCGTCGCACGCCGCCTCGAGCTCCATCGCCGCCTGCCCCTCGTAGTTGACCTCCAGTCGCAGCCCGCAGAGCGCGGCGACAGCGTCGAACATCCGGCCCACCGACGTCGTCGGCGGCGAGACGAAGCCGGTCTCGGCCAGCTGCGCGACCGCGCGCCAGCGCTCCTCCTCGACACCGGGCAGCGGCCGCGCGTCGCCCCCGGCCGCGACGCGCCACGCGCACGCCATCCGCCACGGCTCGCGCGCCGCGCGGTCACCGCCGGGGAGCGCGACCGGCCACAGGTGACCGGCACGCTCGAAGGTCTTCAGGTCGCCGACGAGGATCTCGCCTCCCCACACCGTCCCGTCGCTGCCGAGCCCGGCGCCGTCGAAGATCGCGCCGACCGCCGGGCCGTACTCGCCGTGCTCGGCCAGGCAGGCGGCGAGGTGGGCGTGATGGTGCTGGACGGCGACGCGCTCGACGTCCTCGCGGGCGAGCGCGTAGGTGGTCGACAGGTAGTCGGGATGCAGGTCGTGCGCGACGACCTCGGGAGCGACCGCGAACAGGGTCTCGAAGTGCGCGATGCCGGTTTCGAACGAGCCGAGCGTCTCGGCGTTCTTGAGGTCGCCGATGTGGTGCGAGACCCACGCGCGTCGGCCGCGGGCGAGGCAGAACGTGCTCTTGAGCTCGGCGCCGGCCGCGAGCGTGTGGCGGGCGGCGGGGACGGGGAGCGCGAGCACGCTCGGCACCGCGCCGCGCGAGCGCCGCAGCGGCAGCGCTCGCCCGCGGGCGATCCGCAGGACGCTGTCGTCGGTCCGCGTCTCGATCGGCCGGTCGTGCAGCAGGAACGCGTCGGCGATGCCGCTCAGCCGCTCGAGCGCGTCCTCGTCCTCATAGGCGATCGGCTCGTCGGACACGTTGCCGCTGGTCATCACCAGCGGCTCGCCGACATCGGCCAGCAGGAGGTGATGCAGCGGGCTGTACGGGAGCATCACGCCGAGCTCGGGCGCGAGCGGCGCGACCGCGGCGGCCACGCGCGCGCCGGGCCGCCGCGGCGCCAGCAAGATCGGCCGGTCGCGTCCGCTCAGCAGCGGCGCCTCGAGCTCGCCGACCCGCACGAGCTCACTCGCCGCCTCGAGATCACGCGCCATCAGCGCGAACGGCTTGTCCTCGCGGTGCTTGCGCGCCCGCAGCTCCGCGACCGCCCGCTCGTCGGCCGCGAGGCAGGCGAGATGGAACCCGCCGATCCCCTTCACCGCGACGATCCCGCCCGCCTGCAAGACCGCCACGGCGTACGACAAGGGGTCAGACCCCTTGAGTGGCGCCGACTCAAGGGGTCTGACCCCCAGCTGGGGGCCGCAGGTCGGGCAGGCGTTGGGTTGGGCGTGGAAGCGGCGGTTGGTGGGGTCGTGGTATTCGGCCGCGCAGGGGTCGCACATCGTGAAGCCGGCCATCGTGGTCAGCGGCCGGTCGTACGGGACCCCGCGGACGATCGTGAAGCGGGGGCCGCAGTCGGTGCAGTTGATGAACGGGTAGCGGTAGCGGCGGTCGTTGGGGTCGAACAGCTCGGCCAGGCACGCGTCGCAGGTCGCCGTGTCGGGCGATATCTGGGCGTTCGGGGCGCCGCCCGCCGTGCTGGCGGCGATCGCGAACCCGGTTTCGCCGCGCGGCGGGACGACCTCGGTGCCGGCGATCTCGACCTCCGCCAGAGGCGGCGCGTCGGTCACCAGACGGGAGAGCAAGGCGGAGATCGCCGCCGGCTCGCCCTCCGCCTCGATCACCGCGCCGCGCTCGTCGTTGAGCACGAAGCCCGAGAGCGCCAGCTCTCCCGCCAGCCGGTGCACGAACGGCCGGAAGCCGACGCCCTGGACGACCCCTTCGACCCGCACGCGCACGCGCTGGATCAAGGCGGTCATTCGCGCGGTCGCGACCGCAGCTCGCTCAGCACCAGCCCGAACAGCAGGTGGTCGACGATGAACACCGCGCGCTCGGCGCCGTGCGGCCAGCGACGCTGCTTGAGCCCCAGCGCGGGCGCGATCACCGCGTCGAACCCGAGCCACGCCAGCACGCCATACACCGGCCCCGACCACGGCTTCATACGCACTCGCTCGGGGAGTAGCCCGAACACGAGCCCGAGCTGACCGCCCACCGCCCAGTGGATGAGCTCGACGACCGCGCCGCGACGCCTCCGCGGCACCGAGCGCAGCAGCCCCTTCGCCTGCTTGCGGGCCACCCGCGCCGGAGGATCGTCGCGGATCAGGCCGAGGCTCTCCGCGAACTTCCGCACCCCCGTCATCGCCATCGCGCCGACGATGCCACGGAAGGCCGCGTGGATCATCCGACCAGCTCGCACAGGACGTGGTAGGCGCTCGCCTGCGCCTCCTGGATCCGCGGGATGTGCTGCGAGCGCACCACCACGACGTGGTCGGCCAGACGGCTCGCGGCGATCTGCCCGCCGTCGTACCCGACGAAGGCGACCGTGGCGAGACCGCGGGAGCGCGCCTCGCGCAGTGCGGAGATCACGTTGCCGGAGCCGCCGCTCGTCGACAGCGCGACCAATGCGTCGCCCGGCTGCCCGTAGGCGATCACCTGCCGCGCGAAGATGGCCTCGACACCGACGTCGTTGGCGATCGCGGTGAGGATCGCGGGGTCGGCGCTGAGGTCGATCGCGGCATGCCCGGCACGCGCGAGGTCCGCGACGAGATCGGTCGCGTCGGTGGCCGAGCCGCCGTTGCCGAGCGCGAGCACGCGCGGTGCGCCACGCAGCGCGCGCGCCGCGGCCTCCAGCGTCGCCGCGTTCTCAGTCAGCGTCTGGGTCCGCAGCTCGCCGATCTCCTCGGCCTTCATCAGGATCGAGCGCCGGACGTCCTCCACCACCGCCTCGTGGTCGGTCTCGCGCTCGCCGAGAAACGGGTACAGGAAGCTCGCCGCGCCGGTGTCGTGGACGGTCCGCTCGTTGTGCTCGATGAACACGTGCACGAGCTCCCACAGCACGTGGTAGGCCGTCTCGACCAGCTCCTGGCGGATGAACGGATCGTCGACGGGCGGCGCGAGATCGATCCGCAGCGCCGGCGTGTCCGGGATCTCGACGCCGAACGGGATGACCATGTCGTCCGGCCCGGCGAGGAGCGCGAGCTCGCGCGCCGACACCGCCAGCGCCGGCAGCGCCCGCTTCCCCACGATCACCGGATGCACGAACTCGACGGCGACGTGCCGGGAGTCGGACACGTCGCCGGTCGCCAGCAGTCGCCCGCCGCGCCCGAACCGCTCGGCCATCTCGCTGCACAGCCGGGCGAGCCGCTCCGCCTCGCTCGCGAACCACGAGGCGTTGAGCTCACGGCGCCGGTCGGCGACCGCCTGCATCAGGCCGGCACTTCCCGCCGCGCGGGCAGCTCCAGCAGCCAGTCCCGGAACGCGTCGATGCCCTCGCCGGTGCGCGCGCTGACGAGCATCCGCGGCACGCCCGGATGCACCGCGTCGAGGTGGTGCAGGAACCGCTCCATGTCGAAGTCGAGGTGCGGCAGCAGGTCGATCTTGTTGACCAGCACCAGCTCGCAGGTCCGGAACATCAGCGGGTACTTGAGCGGCTTGTCCTCGCCCTCGGTGACCGAGGAGACCATGATCCGGGCGTCCTCCCCGACGTGGAACTCGGCCGGGCAGACGAGATTGCCGACGTTCTCGATCACCAACAGGTCGATCTCGTCCAATGGCAGCGCGGGCAGCGCGGAACGGACCATGTTCGCGTCGAGGTGGCACTCGCCGCCGAACCCGGGGTCGGTGTTGAGCTGCGTCACCGGCACGTGCAGCGAGGCGAGCCGGTCGGCGTCGTAGCTGCCCTGGACATCGCCCTCGAGCACGCCCGCCCGGACGTCGCCGAGCCCGCCGAGCACGCGCTCGAGCAGCGTCGTCTTGCCGGCGCCGGGCGCGCTCATCAGGTTCACGACGGTGACGTCGTGGCGATCGAAGTCGTCGCGGTTCGAGCGCGCGATCGTGTTGTTCGCGTCGAGCGCGTCCTCGACGACCCTGACCTTCACGCGGTGCATGCAGCCTCCTCCACCTCGATCGACTCGACCTCGAGCTCGTTCCCCGCGATCACCTCACCCGCTCCGCCGCAGCCCGTGCAGGCGAACCACGCGTCCTCCGGATCCCACTCCCGGTCGCAGGCCTCACAGCGCAGGCGCGCCGGAATGTACTCCTGCTCCAGCCGCGCGCCCTCGCACAGCGACTCGCGCGCGACCAGCTCGAAGTAGAACGCGAGCGAGTCCGGCACGACCTGGCGCAGGTGCCCGATGCGCAGCGAGACGACGGTCACGCGCCGCCCCGCAGCGTGCTTGAGCACCGTGTCCAGCACCGCGCTGGAGACCGACAGCTCGTGCATCAGGCAGGATAGGCCGCGTCGGTCCGCAGCTCGGCGATCGTCTCCATCACCAACGCGATCGCGCGGTCGACGGCGGCTTCCACCACCGGTGTGAGGCCGAGACCGACCTCCTCGACCACCGCGGGCTCGCATGCGATCACCTGCACGCGGCCCGGCCAGCCGCCGATCGCGCGCACGAACCGCAGCATCGTCATCGGATCCATCGAGTGCGGATCGATCGTCTCGCCGTCCTCGATCTCCGACGGGACGTCGTCGGGCTCGACATCGATCACGTACAGCGTGCCGGGTTCGCCGCCCTGCTTGGACACGTCGACGATCACGAGCGCGCTGTACCCGCGCATCACCTCGTACGCGAGGTCGAGGCCGCTGGTCCCGACGTCCATCACGCTGACGCCGGACGGCAGCTCGCGCTCGGCCAGCCGCCGGGCAACTTCCGCGCCGAACGCGTCGTCCTGCAGCCAGGCGTTGCCGACGCCGGCGATCAGGATCTGCTTCTCGAGCTCCGGGGTCATGCCGGGACCACCTCCACCTCGGCGGGCTTGAAGTACAGGTAGCGGCCGATGTCGCGCATCAGCTCCTGGCCGGGATCGTCGTCGACGGTGACCGCCAGGTGGACGCCGTCCTCGTAGTCGCGGTAGATCCGCTCGATCGTCGCCATACGGCCCGCCCAGACGCCGTCCTGCGGCGCGGCGCCGAAGCCCGGCCGCAGGCGGACCTTGGCGCCGCGCCGGAACGTGATGCCGTCGACGGAGATCGCCGCCTCGCCGGCGACGTCGGCCGGGCCGGGCCGGTGAGCCGGTGGCAGATCGGTGACGGTCACGCGGCCGTGCAGGCGCTTCAATGCCTCGGGGCCTTCGGCGTCGGCCCGCGCGAGCATCTCCCGCACCTTCGGGTCCTGCGCCGCGATCTGCTCGCGCTCCGCGTCGCTGAGGGCGAGCACGTGCAGCAGCAAGGCCTCCTCGATCTCGGTCGCGTCGAACAGGTCGCCGTGGCTCTCGGGCGCGATCTGCGGATGGTCCGGAAGCACGATCGTCGCGCCCAGGGCCGTGTCGTCGTTGTCGGTCGCGAGGACGGGAAAGATGTTGATGTGGTCACACTCGGCCACCGCCGCGGCGGCGGTCGGGCCAGGCGAGATCGGCGAGGCGAAGCGGCCGCCCGGCGCGCGGACGACGAGGTGCGTCGAGCGCAGCGACGACCGCAGCGCGCCGGCGCGGTCGAGACCCTCGGCGACCGGTGTCGTGTTGTGCACGCACATCGCCACCCGCACGAGCCCGCCGTCCAGCGGCGTCGTGGCGAGACGGACGCGCCCCTGCACCTCGCTGAAGGCGAACTCGACCGTCCCCTCCGCCTCGAGCTCAACCCGTCGCTCGCCGCTCTCCTCCAGGAACGCCAGGGTGCCGGACAGCGACTCCCCGGGCTCGAGCACGAGCTGCATCCGCGCCCGGTCGAACGTGTGCGGACCGCCGGCCGCGTAGACGGGCGGGTAGACGATCCCGAACGGCGTCGGCGTCGCGTTCTTGATCGCCCCCGGCGTGTACGGGTACAGCGCGTACCCCTCGTACAGCAGCGTCGAGAGCATGCGCTCGACGCTCACAGCAGATCCCGCACCGTGTCGTCGAACGTGTGCAGCCCGCGCTCGGCCTTGACGCGACCGAGCGCGTCGAGCGTCTCCTGCTGCAGCCGGATCCAGCCGCCGCCCGGATAGTGCGCGGCGATCGTCCGCTTCCACACGTCCACCGGCATCCGCCACTGCGACGTGCAGCTCCACGGGACGAGCACGATCTGCAGCCGGTCGTCGGTGCCGCGGTAGAGCACCGTGCCGTTGAAGTGGAAGCTGAGCGGGATGTCGCCGTCGCGCAGCGAGTCGAAGTACTTGGCCGAGGCGACCTCGAGGTCGTACGTGCAGGGCAACTCGAGCGTGCAGAGCGTCGAGCCGGTGAACGACGGGACGAGCGAGTCGACGCGCCCCCACTGGAACGAGTGGGTCGTCGCACCCCAGCGCTCGGGGGCTCCGAAGAGCTCCACCAGCCGCTCGCGCGTCGCCTCGTCGTGCGGCCGCCGCGCGGGGTCGATCTGGATCTGCGTCGAGAGCGCGATCGCGTACACCTCGTGCCCTTCGGGCTCGGTGACGTGGACGTGGAAGCGCACACCGGGCGTCGCCGCGTGCTCGATCGGCTCGGCGCCCATCACGACGAACTCGAGCGCGGGCGGCGCCGCCAGCTCGCTCATCGGACCGTCGCCACCACACGCAGGTCGTCGAAGTAGCTCTGCACCGCGGCCTCCATCGCCGCGCCGCCGTTGATGCCCTCCCACGTCGACTTGATGATCCCGACGAGGCGGTAGCAGTCGTCGAGCGGCGCGATCGCGTGCACGTGCGGCGTGGCCATGCGGTTGACGATGAGCGCCTCGGCGTCCGGGTCGAGGTCCTCGAGCACGGGATTCGCACTCACGAGCTGCTGCCATGCCACGAGATCGAGTTCGCACTCGGTCGCCCCTGCCGGGCTGGGGTACAGGCCGACGATCGCGCCGGTGGAGCTCGAGCGCAGGAAGAACGCGAGCCCGATCGGGATCTGGAACGCCGCCCACAGCTCGTCGGTGAGCTCGAACGGCTCGAGCCACAGGGTCCGCGAGCCGGTCGGGCGGTAGCGCGCATCGCCGGAGCGGATCGACCAGCACGTCGGGCAGACGCAGATGATCCGCCGCTCCTCGAGGTCGAGCAGGTGCTTGTGGTCGTCGGCGAGCGACAGCGGGCACAGCTCACAGTGCGGGCCGGCCGCGGGTGGCGGCCGATCGCTCGGCGGTTGGCGGACGAACCGCCGGAGGCCGGCGACGAGGCTCGGATCCATCAGGCGACCGCCACCCGCACCTTGCCGTCGGCCCGGAGCAGCGGCACCGGGGCGATCTGCAGCGCGTCGTCGTCCGGCGAGCGGCCCGCGCGGCGCAGCTCGAACCGCCGCTCGCACGACGGACAGGTCAGCAGGCCGCCGGGCGTCATCGGTGCGCCGTCGAGCCGTGCGCGGCACCAGCCGCACGCGTTGCGATACGCCAGCAGCGTGCCGCCCACGTTGGCCACCAGCACGTCCGCGCCGGCGACGATCATCGGTGCCGTCAGCCCAGGCGTGGGCGGGCTGCCGTCCAGGTCGGTCCACGCCGCCTCCGGGCTCGCACCATTGCCGTTGGGCTCGATGACCGGCAGCGAGAACGGCGGCCGCGCGGGCTCGACGACGCCCGCGACCTCGAGGCCCTCGAGGTCGGGCGCTGTCTCTTCGAGCGCCTTCTTGATCGCCAGCTCGAGCGTCGCCTCCGAGGCCGGGCAGCCCTCGCAGTGGCCGACGAGCTGCATCCGCGCCACGCCGTCGACGATCTCGACCAGCTCGACATCGCCGCCGTGCGACTCCATGTACGGCCGGACGCTCTCGAGCGCCTCGAGGACACGCGACTCGAGGTCGACCGGATAGAGGCCGTGGATGAGCAGCAGGCTCGCCACGACGCCGTCGTCGACGAGCCGCTGGCGAGCGTCGGCGGCGCTGACGCCGGGCTCGGCCAAGGTCGCGAAGATCCGCTCCAGTCCTTCGCCGTAGAGCTGGATGACCGACGCGACGAGCTCGTCCGCCACCGCGCGGGCCTGGAAGTCCTGGACCTCCTCGAGCTGCGCCGTCAGCTCCTGGACCCGCGCGATGAGTCGATCGGAGTTCAGCACATCCCCGTCGGCGTATGCACCACCTTGCGGACCTTGCCCTTCCCGTACATGTGCACCCCGCAGGGCAGGCACGGGTCGAAGCTGTGGACCGCCCGCATGATGTCGACGCCCTTGAAGTTCTCCGGTCCGTTCTCCTCGAAGATCGGGGTGTTCTGGACCGCGTCCTCGTACGGGCCGGGCGTCCCGTGCGAGTCGCGCGGGTTGCCGTTCCACGGCGTCGGCGGGTATGGCTGGTAGTTGGCGATCTTGCCTTCCCGGATGACCATGTGGTGGGAGAGCACGCCGCGGGCCGCCTCGTGGAAGCCCACGCTCACGGCCGATTCCGGGACCTTGAAGTCGTTCCACGACTTCGTGCGCCCGGCACGGACCTCCTTGAGTGCCTGCTCGAGGTTGTAGAGGCCGACCAGGGCCGCGTACGCCTGGTGGTAGCTACGCGCCCGCTGGCGCTCGATCGCGTTCGACCACGGCGGGATCTTCCACTCGAGCTCCATCTCGGGCATGAAGCCCGTCTTCGGGAGCACCATCTGGATGCTCTCGCCGGTCGCCTTCAGGTAGCCGATGTCGAGCAGGCCGGCCTTCGCCGTCACCCACTGGCGGGCGAACGGCCCGCCGCCGGTGTCATTGGCGACGAAGATGTCGTTGCGCTTGTCGAACATGCGCGGCGACGCGACCCACGAGTACTTGTCGGCCCAGTCGCGCGCCTGCGGCTTGGGCAGCGTCACCTTGTTCCACGGATGGCGCTTGTCGACCGGGTTGCCGAGCGGATCCTGCGTGACGAACGTCTCCTCGTTCGTCCAGTCGTCGAAGTACGAGGAGCCGAGCAGGATCCGGATCGCGAGATTGATCTCGACCAGGTCGGTCGTGATCAGCTCGCCCTTGAACACGAGGCCCGGCGTGACGAACCGCCGCCGGCCCCAGTCGGTCATGTTGCGGTAGTTGTAGTCGACGTACTGCGGGTCGTCGAACGCGCCCCAGCACACGAGGTCGGTGTCGCGATAGCCGACCTTCTCGTACCCCGGCATGGCCTCGTAGAAGAAGTCATAGAGGTCGTCATGCATGGGGACCGTGCGCTTGCAGTAGTCCATGTAGCGCATCAGCCGCACGTAGTAATCGGTGAGCGTCTGGTGCGTGATGTCGGCGCTGCAGCCGCCCGGCATGATCGTCGACGGGTGCGTGTGGCGGCCGCCGAACAGGCAGTACATCTCACGCGTGTACCGGGCCACCTGCAGCGTCTCCAGATAGAAGCTGCCGGTGAACGCGTTGAGCGCCCGCATGATGTCGGCGATCGTCTTGTAGCCGTGGATGTCCGAGTGCGGCGCGCTCGTCTCCTCGGCCTTCTTGAGCAACCCGGGGTTGGTGTCCTTGACCACCTGCTCGGAGTAGTCCACGTTCGCCATGCAGTCGTTGAAGATCGCGTGGTCGAACATGAAGTCGGCGGACTCGGCGAGGTTGAACGCGTAGTCGCCGAGCGGCGGCGGCTTCACCCCGTACGCCATGTTCTGGTTCAGGCACGAGCACGTGCAGTGGTTGTCACCGCAGATGCCGCAGATGCGGCTGGTGATGAAGTGCGCGTCCCGCGGATCGATCCCCTTCATGAAGATGTCGAAGCCGCGGAAGATCATCGAGGTGCTGTAGCACTTGAGCACCTCGCGGTTCTCGAAGTCGATCTCGGTGTGGATGCCCAGGCTGCCGACGATCCGGGTCACCGGATCCCAGGACATCTCCTTGACGGAGACCTTCTTCTCAACCGGGGTCTCTGCTGTTGCCATTTCCGCTCCTCACCAGCGCTTGGCGTAGCCGCTCGTCAGCTCCGCCCGGTTGTGACGCCACTCCGGCTCCAAGTCGAACTTCTTCTCGAGATTGCGCTTGCGCATGTACTTGAAGACGGGCCCGTACGTGAACCGCTGGAAGTTCGCCGCCGCCTGTCCCCACGGATCCGGATCCATGAACGGCATGTACTTGTCGGGGAAGCCGGGCATCGTGCACGCCATGCAGATGCCGCCGACGTTCGGGCACCCTCCGATGCCGTTGATCCACCCGCGCACGGGCACGTTGCACTTGACCACCGGGCCCTTGCAGCCGAGCTTGACCAGGCAGCGATGGTCCGAGCCGTACTCCGTCGCGAAGTTGCCCTGCTCGGTGAAGCCGGCGCGGTTGCAGCCCTCGCGCACGGTCCGCCCGAACAGCCACTTCGGCCGCAGCTGATCGTCGAGCTCGGGCGGCGGCGCCATGCCCGCGAGCGCCAGCACGAGGTACATCAGGACCTCGGTGATGTTGTCGCCCTGGGCCGGACAGCCGGGGATGTTGACGATCGGGAGGCCGGCCTTGGACTTGAAGTTCCACCCGAGGTAGTCCGCCAGGCCCATCGCCCCGGTCGGGTTGTTCTTCATCGCGGGAATGCCGCCATAGGTGGCGCAGGTGCCGACCGCGACGACGCCGGCCGCCTTCGGCGCGAGCCGGTCGATCCACTCGTTCGTCGTGATCGGCTGGCCCGTGTCCGGGTTCACGCCCATGCCGGTCCAGTAGCCGTCGCCGTTGATCTTCTCGTTCGGGACGGAGCCTTCGAGCACGAGCACGAACGGGTCCAGCTTGCCGGCCTCGGCGTCGTACCACGCCTGCATGAACTCGTCGCCCATCTCGACGGCGAGCACGGTGTTGTGGACGACCACGCGCGGCATGCCGGGGATCGCCCCGGTGATGATGTCCTCGAGGCTGGGGTTCGTGGCGCCGGTCATCGCCACGCTGTCCCCTTCGCAGCTCAAACCGGTCGTGAGCCAGATGACGTGGGCGGTGATCGCCTCCGTCTTGGCCTGATTCGGTACGAACTCGGTTGCGGCCATAGTCACTCCCTTTCAGCAGATCCGCGGCAACGGGTCACCAACGAGCTGGTCCATCACCCGTCGACCGCCGAACGCCGTGTTCACCAAGACCATCCCTGGCGGCTCCGTCTTCACCTCACCGATCACGGCCGCGCGGGCACAGCCGTCCACTGCTTGAAGCGCTGCCAGCGCCGCGTCGGCGGCGTCAGGCGCCACGAAGGCGACGAACGTCCCTTCGTTGGCGACGTACATCGGATCGATCCCGAGCAGCTCCGCTGCCCCCGCCACGGCCGGGTCGACCGGTACGTCGCCTTCGTTGACCACGATCGCCACGCCGGCGGCGCGGGCGAGCTCGTTGAGCACCGACGCGACACCGCCGCGCGTCGCGTCGCGCAGCGTGCGCAGCGACGGGCCGGCGGTCTCGAGCAGCGCGTCGGTCGCCGGCCACAGCGAGCGGGTGTCCGACTCGATGTCGGCGTCCAGCCCGAGCTCGCCGCGGGCGAGCATGATCGCGGTCCCGTGCGCGCCGATCGGGCCGGACACGAGGATCCTGTCCCCGGGCCGGAGCGCGCCCGGCGACAGCGCGGCGCGGGAATCGCGCCGGCCGAAGCCGGTGGTGCAGATGTACATGCCGTCGGCGTGCCCGCGTTCGACCACCTTGGTGTCGCCCGCGACGATCCGCACTCCGGCAGCTTCCGCGGCGGCGGCCATCGCGTCGACCTCGCCGCGCAGCACGTCAGAGCCGAGGCCCTCTTCGAGGATCAGCGCAAGGCTGAGCGCGAGCGGACGCGCTCCCGCCATCGCCAGGTCGTTGACGGTGCCGTTGACCGCCAGCTCCCCGATCGAGCCGCCCGGGAACCGCAGCGGCTTGACCACGAACGAGTCGGTCGTCATCGCGACGTCGTCGAGCAGCGCCGCGTCGGCCAGCTCCTCGATCCCGAACGCGGGGGCCAGCAGGCCCTCGATCAGGGTCTGGGTGGCCTTCCCCCCGGCGCCGTGCGCCATCGTGATCCGCTCGTCCTTGAATCGCGGCCGCTTCGCACGAGCGGTCTCGATGATCCCGAGGATCCGCTCCTCACGAGACGACACGCTCACGAGCGAATCTCCCGTAGTTGTAATAGGCGGCACACGCTCCCTCGGGCGACACCATGCACGTCCCGATCGCGTGCTCGGGCGTGCAGGCCGTGCCGAACACCTTGCACTCCCACGGCTTGATGACGCCCTTGAGCACCTCGCCGCATTGGCACGCCTTCGGGTCGGCGACACGCACGCCGGGAACCGAGAAGCGCCGCTCGGCGTCGAGGTCGGCGTAGTCGTTGGACAGCCGCAGCGCGCTCTGCGAGATGAACCCGAGGCCGCGCCACTCGAAGTGCGGGCGCAGCTCGAACACCTCGGCCATCACCTCGAGCGCCTTCACGTTGCCCTGCTCGGGCACGACGCGCTTGTACTGGTTCTCGACCTCGCAGCGGCCGTCGGCCAGCTGGCGCAGGATCATCTCGATCGACTGCAGGATGTCGAGCGGCTCGAACCCCGAGATCACGACGGGGCGTCCGTAGTCGGCCGGGATGAACGTCAGCGGCCGCGCGCCGACCACGGTGCACACGTGCCCGGGGCCGATGAACCCGTCGAGCCGTAGGTCGGGCGACTCGAGCAGCGCCCGCAGCGGCGGCACGATCGTCACGTGGTTGCAGACGCAGGAGAAGTTCGGGACGCCCTCGGCCTTGGCGCGCTTGAGCGTCAGCGCGGTCGACGGCGCGGTGGTCTCGAAGCCGATCGCGAAGAACACGACCTCGCGGTCGGGGTTCTGCTTGGCGATCCGCAGCGCGTCGAGTGGCGAGTAGACCATCCGCACGTCGGCGCCGGCCGCCTTCGCCTCCAGCAGCGTGCCGCCCGAGCCGGGAACGCGGAGCATGTCGCCGAAGCAGGCGAAGATCACGCCCGGCTGGTGGGCGATCGCGATCCCGTCGTCGACCCGCCCCATCGGGATCACGCACACCGGGCAGCCGGGCCCGTGGACGAGCTCGACGTTCTCCGGCAGCAGGTCGTCGATCCCGTACTTGTAGATCGAGTGCGTGTGCCCGCCGCACACCTCCATCACCTTGTAATGGCGGGCGGGCTCGACCGTCGTGAGGATCTTGCCGGCGAGGACGCGGCCGAGCTCGGCGTCGCGGTACTCGTCGACGTACTTCACGACAGCACCTGCAGCGCGGTCCCGGCATGGACGAGAAGGCGGTCGCCGCGGCGCACCGGCTCGACGAGCGCGATCTCGACGCTGGAGCGCTCGCCCCCGTCGTCCTCGCAGAGCGCGAGCGAGCGGACCTCGTCGATCCGGACGATCCGCATCGGCACGGCGTGATCTCCGCACGTGATGCAGACGTCGTGGCTGCAGTCGCTCACTCGATCACGCTCGCCCTGAGCTCCGCCAGCTCCTGTTCGTAGTCGGCGCCCATCCCCTCGAGCAGCCTGATCGTCGCCTCCGCCTCTTCTTCGTCGACCTTGGACAGCGCGAAGCCGACGTGGATCAGCACCCAATCGCCCGGCTGGGCGCCGTCACCGTCGCTGTCGAGGAGCCCGATGTTGATCGTCCGCTGCACGCCGGCCACGTCGACCTTGGCGAGGCGGTTCGTCTCGTCGACTACCTCAACGACCCTGCCTGGGATGGCCAGGCACATAGACGAGCACCCTTGCGCTCCGGACGTCCGATCGCAAACGACGGGTAATCCGAGTTACCAGCGCGGCTCATACCCGCTCGCCAATGCACCGGGACGTCGCCATTCGGGTTCGATTTCGTACCGCCGTTTCATGCTCTGGGTGCGCAGCTGCTTGAGCACCGGCCCGTACGCGAACCGCGACCCGGCGGCGACCAGCTTGCCCTTGAGGCCGGTGTCGAGCAGAGGCATGTACTTATCGGGGAACCCAGGCATCGTGCACGCCATGCAGATGCCGCCGACGTTCGGGCAGCCCCCGATCCCGTTCATCCAGCCGCGGGCCGGGACGTTGCACTTGACCACCGGGCCCTTGCAGCCGAACTTGACGAGGCATCCGGCGTCGCCCAACTGGTCGGCGTAGTCGTTCTGCTCGGCGAAGCCGGCGCGATTACAGACCTCGTGCACGGTGCGCTCGAACATCCAGGCCGGGCGACCCTGCTCGTCGAGCTCGATCGGCGCCGTCGTCCCGGCCAGCTGCAGTACGAGGTAGAGCAGCGTTTCGGTGATGTTGTCGGGCTGCGCCGGGCAGCCCGGGAGGTTCACCAGCGGATGGCCCAGCCGCGAGCGCCAGCTGTGGCCGAGGTAGTCGCGCAGGCCCATCGCCCCGGTCGGGTTGTTGCGCATCGCCGGGATCCCGCCGTACGTCGCGCACGTCCCCAGCGCCAGCACGATCGCCGCCTCCGGCGCCAGCCGGTCGATCCACTCGTTCGTCGTGATCGGCTGGCCGCTGGCCGGGTCGGTGCCGAGCGCGGCCCAGTGACCGTCGCCGTTGATGTCCTCGTTCGGGACCGCGCCCTCGAGCACGAGGATGAACGGGTCGAGCTTGCCGGCCTCGGCGTCGTACCAGGCCTGCATGAAGTCGTTGCCGGTCTCGACCGCCAGGAACGGGTTGTAGAGCGCGACGCCGGGCATCCCGGGCAGCGCGCGCGTCAACAGGTCCTCGAGCGAAGGCTGGGTCGCCGCGGTCATCGCGACCGTGTCGCCGTCGCAGCCGAGCCCGCTGGTCATCCAGATCACATGGACGGTGAGCTGCTCGGTCGTGGCCTGCCGCGCGGTGAACTCAAACCCGCTCATGGCCGGCGGACCGTTCGTCTCGGTCGACGAGCGCCGAGATGTGGTGGGCGGCCGTCCCGTGCAGGACGAGGCCGTTCGGGTCGCGGGTGACGAGCCCGGCGCCGGCCAGGCGGCTGAGCGCGTGGGAGACCGACGGCCGCTCGGCGCCGACGAGCTGGCCGATCAGCCGGTGGGTGAGCGGCAGTGGGACGAGGATGCCGTCGGCGACCACGACTCCCCAGCGCTCGGCCAGGTGCCAGAGCAGCAGCGCGATGCGCACGTCGGCGCGCGGGTGGCAGGTCGCCGCGCGGTGGATGTTGAGCTCCATCGTCCGGCGGACCGCGCGGCGCAGCAGCGCGTGCAGGATCTGCGGCCACGGCCGGATCCGCTCGGCGAACCCTTCGTCGAGCACCGCTACGCGCGTGCGCACGAGCGCGCGAGAGAACGTCTCCGACGCGAGCAGGACGACATCGGCGGCGCTCGTCCACGGCGCCAGCAGGTCGCCGGCGCCGACGAGCTCGGAGGCGGTGCGGTCACCGACCTGCACGTCGAGCGCTACGACGCCCTCGATCAGCAGCAGGCCGAGCCCGCCGCGCAGCTGCGCCAGCAGCGGGATGAGATCGAACTCGCCGGCGGAGATCTGCTCCACGCGAGCCGTGACGAGCGGGCGCGCGACGAGCCGCATCCGCAGGTCGAGGTCTCCCCCCAGCTCCTCGTCGACGTCGAACAGGTAGCAGTAGCGGCCGGGTCGGCGGCGATCCGAAGCCGGGCGCGCAGCGGTGTCGCCACGGACGGGCAGCGGGAACGGACCTGACGGCGGGTCGCCGTCGTGCGCCAACTCCTCCTCCTACAACGGGAACCCGGCCACCATACTCCAGTGTCATGCCTGTCCGGGTGCGGTTCCGTTGCCAGTTCTGTGACACGGAGCCCGATCCGGAAGCCCAGCGCCGGCTCGAGCACGGGCTGCGGGAGCTGGTGTTCGGCGAGTACCTCGACATGGGGTCGTGGCTCGTCTGGCACGGGCGCGGGCCGCTCGGGCCGACGCGCTACGCCTGCTCCGACCACCGCGGGGACCTGGTCGCCTACGTGCGCGAGCACTACGGCACGATCGCCCGGCACCCCTGGAAGATGCCGCCGTACGCGACCAGTCGCCGCTCCAGCGACACCGAACGGGCGATCGCACTGGGCGGTCTGTCGTCGATGCCCAAGTGGGGGCTGCCGTCGTAGCGGCGCGCGACCTCGTAGCATCACGACCCGTCAATGGCGGAGGTCATCTTCTTCATTGCGGCAATCGGCGCAATCGCCGGTGCTGTGGGGACCGTGGCCCTGCGCAACCCGTTTTATTCGGTGCTGGCGCTGGTCTGTCACCTGCTGGCGCTCGCGGCGTTGTTCCTGCTGCTGCGCGCCGAGTTCGTCGCGGCGGCGCAGGTCGTCGTCTACGCGGGCGCGGTGATGGTGCTCTACGTGTTCGTCGTCGCCTATGTGGGCGGCAGCGATGAGCCGCTGACCGCATCCACGGGCGCCACGTTGCGGCCCGTGGCGCTGCTGTTCGCGCTGGCGCTGTTCGTGGAGCTGACGATCGCGATCGTGGGCACCGGCCTGTCGGCGCTCAACAGCGACGGCGCGGCCTACACGTCGGGCTTCGGGACGCCCGCCGAGGTCGGCGCGCTGTTCCTGACCCAGTTCCTGCTGGCGTTCGAGATCGCGTCGCTGCTGCTGCTGATCGCCGCGGTCGGCGCCGTGATCCTGGCGCGCCGCCGCGCGGGCCTGAGCGACGGCGGCGAGTTCTCGGTCGCCGACGTCATGCGCGGGCAGCCGATCACGGCCGGCGACGCGCCCACCGAGACCATGCTCGAGGCCGGCGGGCCACCGCAGAGGTAAGCGTGCCGCTGACCTGGTATCTCGTCGTGAGCGCGCTGATCTTCTCGATCGGCGCCGGCGGCGTGCTCGTGCGCCGCAACCCGCTGGTGATCCTGCTGTGCATCGAGCTGATGCTCAACGCGTGCAACCTCGCGCTCGTCGGGTTCTCGCGCATGCACGGGAACATGGACGGCCAGATCTTCGCGCTGATCGTCATGGTCATCGCGGCGTGTGAGGTCGCGATCGGCCTCGGCCTGATCGTCGCGCTGTACCGGCGGCGTCTGCCGATCGACGTCGACGAGCTGACGGAGCTGCAGGGTTGAGCGTCCAGACCTACGGCTGGCTCGTGCTGGCGTTCCCGCTCGGCGGAGCCGTGCTCGTCTCGCTGCTCTTCAAGGTCCTCCCCGGGAAGCTCCCGGGCTTCATCGGCACGCTGGCGATCGCGCTCTCGTTCGCCTCCGCGATCGGCGCGTTCATCCAGCTGCAGGCGCTCGACGCGGACGCGCGCCACGTCGTCTCGGTCGGCTGGGACTACGCGGTGACGAGCGGCGTCGACGCGAAGGTCTCGATCCTGATCGACCCGCTCAGCGTGATGATGATGCTGGTCGTCTCCGGCGTCTCGATGCTGATCCACCTGTACTCGGTCGCCTACATGGGAGGCGACCGCGGCTACACGCGCTTCTTCGTCTACCTCAACTTCTTCGTGTTCAGCATGCTGCTGCTGGTCGAGGCGGCGAACTTCGTGATCCTGATCATCGGCTGGGCGTTCGTCGGCGCCGCGTCGTACTTCCTGATCTCGTTCTGGTACCGGCGCAACACGGCCACCGCGGCCGGCATCAAGGCGTTCGTGATCAACGTGGCGGGCGACGTCGGCCTCGTGCTCGGCACGTACTTCATCTTCAAGCACTCGGGCACGCTCGACTTCCTGGCGACGTTCAACAACGTCCAGCAGGACTTCTCGCGTAACGAGGCCGACCTCGTGGCCGGGTGCTGCCTGCTGCTGGTCGGCGCATTCGCCAAGTCGGCCCAGGTCCCGCTCCACACCTGGCTCCCGGACGCCATGGAGGGCCCGACACCGGTCTCCGCCCTGATCCACGCGGCCACGATGGTGACGGCCGGCGTGTACCTGATCGCGCGCATGCACCCGCTGTTCGAGCAGGCGCCGGCGGCGGCCGACGTGGGCGCGATCATCGGCTGCCTGACGCTGCTGATCGCCGCGTCGATCGCCCTCGTCGTGACCGATCTCAAGCGCGTCATCGCCTACTCGACGATGTCCCAGATCGGCTACATGATCATGGGCGTCTCGTCGGCCGCCTACACCGCCGGGATGTTCCACCTGATGACGCACGCGTTCTTCAAGGCGCTGCTCTTCATGGCCGCCGGCTCGGTCATCGCCGCGATGGCGGGCATCCAGAACCTCGACAAGATGAGCGGCTTCCGGCGCGCGATGCCGTTCACGTTCGGCTGCATGATCGTCGGCGGCCTTGCGCTGTCCGGCTTCCCGCCGTTCTCGGGCTTCTTCTCCAAGGACGAGATCATCGTGTTCGAGTTCGCGCGCGACGACTGGCACATCGTGCTCGGTGTGCTCGGCTACGTCGGCTCGCTGCTGACGGCGATCTACACGTTCCGGATGATCTTCCGCGCCTTCTACGGCGACCCGAACGAGGAGGCGCGCGAGCTCGAGCACGGCCACCTGCACCATGCGGAGCATCCGACGAACCCGATGACCGGCGAGATCGAGGACACCGAGGTCGGCTTCCCCGGCCCCGAGCACCACATCGCCGAGACCGAGCTCCCGATGAAGGTCGCGATGGGCTCGCTGGCGGTGCTGGCGACGATCGGCGGCGTGGTCCAGATCCCGGGCGTCACGGACTGGCTGCACAACTTCCTCGAGCCGACCTTCGCCGACTCGGCGTACGAGGATCTCGAGCCGTCGAGCACGCTGACGGCGGTCGGCCTGGTCCTCGGCGCCGTGATCTCGGCCACCGGCATCTTCATCGCGTACCGGCTGTACGTGGTGCGGACCGAGGAGCCGGCGCGGCTGCAGGCGCGCTTGAAGGCGCTGCACACCTTCTTCGTCAACAAGTGGTACTTCGACGAGGCGATCGACGCCGTCATCGTCCGGCCCGCCGCGTGGCTCGGCCGCTTCGCCTCCACCACGTTCGAGCGCGTCGTCGTGCAGGGCGCGCTGGTCGGCGGCACCAGCGGGCTCGTCGGGCTCGCCTCGGCGGCCGTCCGGCGCGTGCAGACCGGATACCTGCGCTACTACGCCGCGCTGCTGCTGATCGGCATCACGTCACTTGGCGCCTACTTCCTGGTGTCGGCATGACCGTCCACCTGTCGATCCTGATCTTCTTCCCGGCGCTGTTCGCCGTCGTCGGCGCGCTGGCGCCGCCACGGGGCGCGCCGTGGATCGGGCTTTTCGGGACGCTCGTCGCGCTCTGCTACGCGGTCATCCTGCTGTTCGACTTCAACTACGGCTCGGCCGCCCTGCAGTACGTGACCGACGACAAGTGGATCCCTGAGCTCGGCATCCGCTACACGCTGGGCGTCGACGGGCTCAACCTGTGGCTCGTCGCGCTGACGACGCTGCTGTTCGCGACGTCGGCGCTGTGGATCGCGTTGCGCCAGCCCGACCGGCCGAAGCTGTTCTCGCTGCACTTCGGCATCGCCGAAGCGGCGGTGCTGGGCGCGTTCCTGGCGCAGGATCTCGCGCTGTTCGTCCTCTTCTTCGACCTGATGCTGGTGCCGTTCTACTTCCTGGTCGGCCAGTGGGGCGGCCCGGAACGGGTCCGGGCGGCGCTGAAGATGTTCATCTACACGCTCGTCGGGTCGCTGCTGATGCTGGCCGGGGCGGTCGCGGTGGCGGTGCTGGCAAGCACCGACGGCCCGAACTTCTCGCTGGCGTTCCTGCGCGAGAACCTCGTGGGCGACAACACGCAGAAGCTGCTGTTCGTGGCCTTCGGGCTGGCGTTCCTGATCAAGATGCCGGCGTTCCCCTTCCACGGCTGGATGCCGGACGCGTACCGCAACATGCCGCTGCCGGTGCTCGCCGTGTTCTCCGGCGTGGTGTCGAAGGTGGCCGCCTACGGTCTGCTGCGGATCGTGCTGCCGCTGTTCCCGGCCGCCGCCGACGACTGGCAGATGATCATGCTGATCCTGGCGGTGCTGTCGATCCTCTACGGCTCGATCCAGGCGTTCACGCAGACCAACCTTCGGCTGATCCTCGGCTTCTCGTCGGTCGCCCAGCTCGGGTTCATCGTGCTCGGGATCTTCGCGTTCGACTCCGCCTCGCGCGGCGCTCAGGGCGCGCTGCTGCAGGCCGTCAACCACGGGCTAGTGGTGGCGCCGCTGTTCCTGATCATCGTGCTGCTGGCCGCGCGCACGGGCGGCTCGGAGGACATCCGTGACATGGGCGGGATCGCCGCGCGCGCGCCGGTGCTCGCCGCGCTGTTCATGATCGTGACGCTGGCGACGCTGGCGATGCCGGGATCGGCGAACTTCGTCGGCGAGTTCCTGATCCTGCTGGGCGTCTTCAACTCCAAGCTGGTGATCGCGCTGATCGCCTCGACAGGCGTGATCCTGGCCTCGGTATATGCGCTGCGCATGTACATCCGCGCGATGCACAACCGCGCCGGCCCGACCGTGACGTCGGCCGAGCTGTCGCTGCGCGATGCGGTCGTGCTGGTGCCGCTGGTGCTCGCGATCCTCGCGTTCGCCGTCTACCCGCAGCAGGCGGTGAAGGCCGGCGAGCCCGCCGTCAAGTCGGTCACGAAGGCCGTCACGGGGACGGCGACGCGATGATCGCCGCGGCCAAGGCTCCGTACATCGACTGGGAGGCGCTCTCGCCGCTGGTGGCGCTGGCGGGCGGCACCTGCATCGTGCTGCTGGTCGGGCTGCTGCGGGGACGCTTCATGCGCCGCCAGGTGGTGCCGTTCCTGACGCTGGTCACGCTCGGCGTGACCGCCGGCGCGTGCATCGTGAAGTGGAACACCGACACGGACGTCGTCTCCGGCGCGCTGGCGATCGACGACCTCACGTTGACTCTGACGTTGGTGTTCGTGGTCGCGGCGGCCGGGGCGGTGCTGCTGTCGTGGCGGTCGGGGGCATCGGCCGAGGCGGGCGAGGGCGAGTACTACGCGCTGCTGCTGAGCTCGGTGCTCGGCATGGTCGTGCTCGTCGGCGCCGAGAACCTCGTCGCCGTGTTCCTCGGGTTCGAGCTCTTGTCGATCCCGCTGTACGTGCTGTGCGCCACGCACATGCGCCGTGAGCACTCCCTCGAGTCGGGCCTGAAGTACCTGATCATCGGGTCGGTCGGGTCGGCGACGTTGCTGTACGGGCTCGCGTTCGTGTACGGCGCGACCGGGTCGACCGAGTTCGCGGGGATCGCCGGCGCTGCCGGCGATCTGACCGACGACGTGCTGATGTTGACCGGCGTCGCCTTGGTGATCGCCGGGCTGGCGTTCAAGGCATCGGTGGCGCCGTTCCACCAGTGGACGCCGGACGTCTACGAGGGCGCGCCGACCCCGGTGACCGCCTTCATGGCGGTGGCCACCAAGGCGGCGGCGATGGGCGCGCTGCTGCGGCTGTTCGACGTCGCGCTGATCGACCTGCAGCCGACGTGGGGCCCGGCGCTGGCCGTGCTCGCGACGATCACGATCGTCGTCGGCAACGTGGGCGCGATCGGCCAGTCGTCGCTGAAGCGCCTGCTCGCCTACTCGTCGGTCGCGCAGGCGGGCTACATGTTCGCCGGCATCGTCGTCTCGACCCAGCTCGGCGCGCGTGCGACCGTCTTCTACATCATGGTCTACGCGCTGATGAACCTGGCCGCGTTCGCGGTCATCGTCGCGCGCGAGCGCGAGACCGATCTCGGCGACGACATCTCGTCGCTGTACGGCGTCGGCGCGTCACGGCCGTGGCTCGCATGGCCGATGACGATCGCGATGCTCGGGTTGGCCGGCCTCCCGGGCACGGCGGGCTTCTTCGGGAAGATCTACTTGATCGACGCCGCGGTCGACAACGGCTACGGCTGGCTGGGTGTCGTGATCGTGCTCGGCTCCGCGATCTCGCTGGCGTACTACCTGCGCGTGATCGCCGCGGTCTGGATGCGTTCGCCGTCCGAGGCTCTGGCGCGGCCGCCGCTGACGCCGGGCGGGCGGCCCGCGATCGCCGGCGGGTCGGCCGAGGCCGACGCCCCGCCGCGACGGCTGATCCAGCTCGAGGTTCTGTTCGTGGCGATTCTGTTCGCCGCTGCGACCGTGGTCTTCGGCATCTATCCCGATCCGCTGATGAACGTCGCCCGTGACGCGGGCGCCGCGCT
>CAVUFC010000023.1:0-13128 GCA_963740605.1 uncultured Solirubrobacteraceae bacterium
GCCCCGCGCTAGCCGGGATCAGGTGCCGAGCACGTTCACGGCGCGGGAGACGACGAGGATCACCACCGCGTACGAGATCAGCGATTCGACGGCCATGAGGCCCTTGGCCCGCCGCGTCAGCGGCATCGTGTCCGTCGGGCTGACCGCGATCGCGTTGGTGAGCGACACGTAGAGGTAGTCGCTGAGTCTGGGCCGCCAGTCGGATCGCCCGGTAGCGTCCTGCGGGAACTGGAAGTCCGGGTCGCGACGGCCGCGTTCGGCGCGGAGCCGCGGCCCGCCTTCGTCGAGGATCCAGAACAGCAGTCCGAACGCGATGATGTTGGTGAGCCATACGACCGCGCCGTGGGAGAGCAGCTCGCCGGCGCTCAGGCTCCCAGAGTCGGCGCCCGCGAGGGCAACGAGGAGGGCGCCGACGCCGATCACATCGGCGATGACGAGGAGGCCGAGCAGCGCGACGCTTATGTCTCGCACCCGCCCCGGACTGAGCTCGGCGAGCGGCACGGCGGCCATCAGGATCATCAGCAGCACCGCGGGCGAGGCGAGCAGCAGCCACGACCACCAGTGGAGGTCGATGATGTGCCAGTCCTTCGCCTTGTCGATCGCCGCCAGGCCGGCCAGCAGCGCCACATCGACAGCGAGCACGATGACCGCCTCGGCCCGGGCCTCGCGCAGCACCCGGCGGTCCAGTGGGCTCAGCGGTGGTTCGCTCACCCGACGGAGGCTATGCGAGTCGCGCCTACTGGTCGACCAGCGTCCCGGCGCTGATGTTCGCGGTGGCGGCAGTCATCGAGCGCGCGCGATCCGAGGCCACGAACGCCGCGACGTTGCCGACGTCCTCGAACGTCGCCGCGCGGCCGAGCATCGACGCCTCGTCGATCTCGCGCGTGATCTGCTCGACACCCGGGAAGCCGGCGGGGATCGACTCCGGGATGCCGCCGGTGCGCAGCGTCACGACGCGGATGCCGTCACGGCCGAGCTCGGACGCGAACTGGCGCCGCATCGTCGTGCGCACACCGATCAGCACCGGCTGCGTGTAGTCGTCGACCGACATGTCGACCATCGGCGTCCCCTGCACGACGGCGTGCGAGATCAGGTTGAACGAGATGTCGATGCGGCCGGCCTCGGCCGCCACCGCGTCGGCATGGGCGTCGACCGCCGGCTCGTCGAGCGCGTCGACGATGGCCGTCCCGGCCCGGCCGCCGGCAGCACGGATCTGCCCGGCGACCTCGTCGAGCGGGGCCGCCGTGCGGCCTGCCAGGTACACGCGCCCGCCCTCGTGCGCGAACGCGCGCGCCACGGCACCGCCGATCGCTCCACCGCCGCCGTAGATGACGGCGTTCTTGCCTTCTAGCAGCATGTGATCTTCCCCTCTTGCCATCTAGGACGGGCGCGGCGCGCAAAACTCATCGCATGCCTGAGATCACGTTGCCGCAGGGAACGATCCGGTACCGCGACGAAGGTGACGGACCGCCGGTCGTCTTCGTGCACGGCCTGCTGGTGAACGGCCGGCTGTGGGGGCCGGTGGTCGAGCGGCTGGCGGGACAGGTGCGCTGCATCGTGCCGGACCTCCCGCTCGGGTCGCACAGCGTGCCGGTGCGGCGCGACGCCGACCTCGGTCCCCACGGGCAGGCGCAGCTGATCGCCGACCTGCTCGCCGCGCTCGACCTCCAGGACGTGACGCTGGTCGGCAACGACACGGGCGGCGCGCTGTGCCAGTTCGTCGCCGTCCGCCATCCGGAACGGGTCGGCCGCCTCGTGCTGACGAACTGCGACGCGTTCGCCCGCTTCCCGCCTGCCGCGTTCCGTGGCCTCGTGATCGCCGCGCAAACGCACCTGCTGACCGCCGCCTTCCAACCGGTGCGGCTACGCGCCGTGCAGCGGCTGCCGCTCGCCTACGGCTGGCTGAGCAAGCGGCCGGTGCCGGACGACGTGCTCGACAGCTGGGTCCGGCCGTTCCTCGGCGACGCCGGCGTGCGGCGCGACGCGCGGCGCGCGCTGGCTGCGATCGACCCGGCGCTGCTGCTCGACAACGCGCTGCAGCTGGGCCGGTTCGACCGCCCGGTGCTGATCGCGTGGGCGCCCGAGGACCGCTTCTTCCCGGTCACCGACGCCCGCCGACTGGCGGCCGTGTTCCCGGACGCGCGCGTGGTCGAGATCCCCGACGCGCGCACGTTCATCAGCTGGGACCAGCCCGACCGGCTCGCGGAGCTGATCGCAAAAGCAGTGCGCCCGCCGGCTGCGGGGCAGCGAGCCGGCGGGCGCTATTAGGGATCGGACGGCCGGGTCCCGACCCCTGACGTGGATTACGGAAGGAAGTAGAAGGGGTTCGGAAGCTTGAACGCAACTCCCGAGTGGCCTCCGGCCAGATCGCTGTACTGATCGCCCAGATTGGCGACGATCCGGTACCCCTGCTTCTCGATGGTCTTCCGCGCGCCGGACTTGTAGACGACCGTGCTGTCGGTCGACGCGTCCGGCTTCAGGACCAGCTGCTTGTAGCCCGTGAAGCCCTCACGCGTCAGGTTGGACGTCGTGTGCACGCGGGTGTTCTCGCGCCGCCCGGTGATCAGGAAGATCGTGATGTGCTTCTGCTTGGCGAGGTTGAAGAGGTCGAGCGACGGATCGATCGCGGTGCCGATCTCGTTCGTGGCCTCGGCCTGCGACTGCGGCCCGTACGTGAAGTTGTCCGCGTCGATCGCCGTGTAGTTCGACAGCAGCGTCTCGTCGACGTCGAAGACGATCGCCGCCTTCTTGCCGTGATGCTTGGCGTGGTGCTTGCCGTGATGCTTGATCGCGGACATCGCGCGGCGGGCGCTGTGGCCGAACTGCTTGGCCTTGAAGTGGAACTTGTTCTTCAGCTTGCCCGCGCGGCGGAGCCACTGGGCGGCCACGGCGTCGACCTTGGCGAGCTGGCTGGTGTACACGCCAGTGTCGTGATACGTCCGCAGCGTGTTCTCCCAGTCCCCGGCGTTGTAGGACGTCGAGGAGCCGAGATAGGGCAGCCCGCCGCCGCCGTCCCACAGCTCGACCATCGGCGTGCGGTCGAGCTTGGTGAGGATGGGGTCCGACGCCGGCGCGAGCTGCGCGGACGCGGAAGCTGGCGCGACCACCGCGGCGGCGGTCACGAGAAGGATGATGAATCGTCGCATGGCGGGCCACCCTAGCGCCCGGACAGTCAGACAGATGGGATTTCGGCGTGGACTGTCGTCCCGCTGCCAATCGGGCTGTCGAGGCGCAGGCTCCCGCCGAGCGCTTCGACGCGATCGGCGAGCCCACGCAGGCCTGAGCCGCCGGTCGTGGCGGCGCCGCCCACCCCGTCGTCGGCGACCTCGATGAGCGCGAATCCATTCTCGCGCGCAACCCGCACCGAGACCTCGGACGCCCGCGCATGCTTGGCCGCGTTGGTCAGCGCCTCGGCGACGACGTAGTAGGCCGCGGCCTCGACCGGCTCGGGCAGCGGCTCCTCGAGCTCAACCGCCACGCGCACCGGCACCGCCGCGCGTGCCACCAGCGCGTCGATCGCCGGCTGCAGCCCGCGGTCACTCAGCACGGCCGGGTGGATGCCGCGCGCGAGCTCGCGCAGCTCCTCGAGCGCCTGGGCGAGCTCGTCGCCGGCACGCGCGAACGCATCGCGCGACGTCTCGTCGTCGGGATCGCAGGCGCGCGCGGCGAGCCGCAGGTTGAGGGCGAGCGACACGAGCCGCTGCTGCGCGCCGTCGTGCAGGTTCCGCTCGAGCCGGCGGCGCTCGGCGTCGCCCGCCTCGACGATGCGGGCGCGTGAGGCCGCGAGCTGGGTGCGCGCTTCGGCGTTGGCGAGCGCCTGGGCGGCGAGCTCGGCGAAATTGCTCACACGCTGTTCAGAGCCTTCCGGGAACGGCTCGGGCTTGATGCTGGAGACGATCATCGCGCCCCACAGCCGGCCGCCCAGCTTCACCGGCGCGGCGACGGCGCACCGGAAGCCGAGGCTGCGCAACATCGCAGCCAGCGCGCCCTCCATGTCGTCGTAGCTGTCCACGCGCGCGGGCGCGCCCGTGCGCCACACGCGCGCCGCGACGGTGTCGCCGTCGAGCTTGACGTACTCGCCGACCGGGACGCTCTTCACGCCCGGCGCGTTCCAGCCGCCGACGACGGCCGCGGACCCGTTGCTGTCGAAGCGAACCATGTTCGCGGTCTGCGCACCCAGCAGCCGGCCGGCCTCCTCGGTCACCAGCCCGAACAGGTCGGCCGGGTCCATCTCGGCGGCGACGGCGGTCGCCACCCGTCGCAGCGCGGCCTGCTCGGAGGCCAGCCGGCGCAGCGCCTCCTCGGCTTTGCGGCGCTCGGTGACGTCGCGCATGTAGCCGCAGAACAGCGGCTGGCCGGGGAGCTGAGGGCGCGTGACCGCGAGCTCGACCGGGAACTCGGAGCGGTCCTGGCGCATCCCGCGCAGCTCGACCGGGTGGTTGATCATCCGGGACTGGCCGGTGTCGATGTAGCGGATCAGCGCCCTGCGGTGCGCGTCCCGCAGATCCGGCGGGATCATCAGCGCGGCCAGCTCCTGCCCGATCATCTCCTCGGCCGAGTAGCCGAAGGTGCGCTCGGTCGCCTTGTTGACCTCGACGATGTGGCCGCGGTGATCCATCGTCACAACGCAGTCGAACGCGGCGTTGAGGATGGCGCTCTTACGGGCGTCGGCCTCGCGGACGGCCTCCTGCGCGCGGCAGCGCTCCACGAACTGCCCGATCTGCAGGCCGAGGCTGGCCATCGTCGCGAGGAGCGCCTCGTCGGCGGCGCGCCTGGCCGACGTGAAGAACTCGATCACCCCGAGAATGCCCGCGGCCCCACGGACCGGGAAGCCGAACGCGGTCAGCAGCCCGGCGCGCGCCGCCGCCTCCGCGCGCGGGAGCGTGGTGTCGGGCGGGACGTCGGTGAGCCAGGCGGGTGCTCCCGCCGCCCACACGCGACCGGGCAGCCCTTGCCCGGCCGCGAGCGTCAGGGCCTGACTCTCGGCCGCGAACTCGGCACCTCGCGGCCACGTCGCCACGCACCGCAGCGCGTCGTCGACGACCGGCACCCAGACGGCGCCGAAGTCCCACGCCAGCGCCTCCCCCATCGCGGCGAGGAGCTCGGGGTATGCCTCCGCCTCGCCGGGCGCCGCCGCCAGAACGCGCGCGACCGCGTGTTCGGTGTGCAGCAGCTCCGTGACGTCCGAGTCCATCGGACGCAAGCCTTCCACATGCACCGTGCGTACTCGCTCGCGCGCGCGGGTAGCGGGCCGTGCAAGCGGCCACAGAGGGAGGCACCGTGGGAGTTGGGTTACTCGATCGCGACCGTACCGTCGCGCCGATGGGTACGCGCGCCGGCTGATTCCGCCGGCCGCGCTTGCGGTCCACCTGTCGATCGGGCAGGTCTATGCGTTCAGCGTCTTCAAGAAGCCGCTGGTCGCGCACTTCGATACCATGCTGACGCCGATCGGCTGGATCTTCAGCATCGCGATCCTGATGCTGGGTCTGTCAGCCGCGTTCGGGGGAACCTTCATCATGGTCGGCGTCCTCGCGGTCGGCTTCATCGCCAACCTGCTGATCCGCCCGGTCAACGAGCGGTTCCACGAGACGACCGACCGCCACACGCGGTTCGAGCGTGAGCGGCCCGTCGAGATGCCAACGATGGAGAGGAGCTAGGCCATGGACGGATTCGCCGTACGCGCAATCATGCTGTGGATCCTGGTGGCGGGTGCGCTCGCCTACGGCGTGATCAACGCGATCAACCTGATGGTGGACCTGTTCAGCTCCTGAACGACCAAACCGTGCTCATCACCGGGGCCACGGACGGCCTCGGGCGAGCCCTTGCGCGCGCCGCCGACGACGCCGGCGCGACCGTGCTCGTGCACGGGCGCAGCGAGGAGCGGATCGCAGAGACGCTCGGCGAGCTGAGCGATCGCGCGCGGGCCTACCGCGCCGATCTCGCCTCGCTGGCCGAGGTCAAGCGCCTGGCCGAGGAGGTGCTGGAGGCCGAGGACCGGCTCGACATCCTCGTCAACAACGCCGGCATCGGTAATTCGGTGCCGGGCGGTGGCGTACGGCAGGAGAGCGCCGACGGCTTCGAGTTGCGGTTCGCGGTCAACTACCTGGCCGGCTACGCCCTCACGAACCGGTTGCTCGACCTGCTGAAGCGCTCCGCGCCGGCGCGGATCGTCAACGTCTCCTCGGCCGGACAGGCGCCGATCGACTTCGACGACGTGATGCTCGAGCGTTCCTACGACGGCGTCCAGGCGTACTGCCAGAGCAAGCTCGCGCAGATCCTGTTCACGTTCGACCTCGCGGACGGGCTGGCGGGGAGCGGCGTGATCGCCAGTTGCCTGCACCCGTCGACGTACATGCCGACGAAGATCGTCCCGTCGCCGATCAGCACGGTCGCCGACGGCGTCGAGGCCACGATGCGCCTGCTCACCGGGCCGCCCGACGAGGTCGGCGGCCGCTACTTCAACGTCCTGCGCGAGTCGCGCGCTGACGGGCAGGCCTACGACGCCGACGCGCGGCGCCGGCTGCACGAGCTGTCCGAGCAGCTCACGGCTTGAACGCCTGCACGCGCGACTCGAGACGCTCGAGCCGGGCGATCCGCGCCTCTAGCGACGGGTGCGTCGCCAGCAGCGCGTGCTTGACGCGCGCGACCGGCAGCAGGTGAAACGGGTCGCGCGCGGCGACCGCGCGCAGGTCGCGGGTCGGGACGGCCACGACGCCCTCGGACACCTTCATCAGCGCCGAGGCGAGCGCCGCCGCGTTGCCGGTGAGCGCCACAGCCCCGGCGTCGGCGGCGAACTCGCGGTACCGGGAGAGCGCAAGCGTCCCGAAGCTCGAGACGTGGCCGATGGCCACCGCGACGAGTGCCCCGAACTGCAACGGCCAGACGCCGCCACGCGCCATTCGCGAGCCGCCGCCGACCAGCACGGCCCCCGGGCCGCCGACCAGGGTCATCACCGTGGCGTCACGGTGCGCGACGTGCGCGAGCTCGTGGGCGAGGACCGCCTCGAGCTCGGGTGGCTCCAGCCGGTCGAGCAGCGCCGTCGTGACGTGCAGGCGGGCGCGCCCGCGGCCGAGGCTGACGACCCAGCTGTTCGGCTGCCGCTCGGTCTCGATCACGATCCGCGGCTTCGGCAGGTCGGCGACCACACACAGGCGCTCGACGACCGCGTGCAGCTCGGGCGCGTCGGCGGGCGAGACCTCGCGCCCCTCGGCCGCCTCGGCGCGCTCGCGCACGGCCAGGACGATGCCGACGATCGCGGCGAGCGCGAGGCCGATCAGCAGCTTCACGGGCGCGACCCACACGACTGCGGCGAGCGCCGCGACGACGACGAGCGGCGTGAACACGGCGGCAGCGACCATCCGCACCGTCAGCCCGTGATCGGTGGGGAACTCGCGTCGCCGGGGCATGGCGTCGCTACGAGCTCTTCGGACGCGCGGCGCCGGTGACCCGGCGGACGCGGCCGTAGCGATCGTGCAAGAGCACGGTCACCTCGGCGAAGCGGCGGGCGCGCTCGCGGGCGGCGTGCGTCGCGGCGGTCGCGTCTCCGAACTCAGAGACCGGCTCGCGCTCGGTCTCGTCACGAACAACCCAACTCCCCCGGCGCGGCTCGACATGAATCGTGGCTGCGGTCACCTTGCCTCCCAGCGTACGACGGGAGCAGAGGTCATTCAAGGAATCGTTCTCAGACCGGAAACCGGAGGCACGCGATGACCCGCGCGGGACGGCTCGGAGGCGTCAGCGAGAGGAAATCGCGGGTCGGTCCGGTGTGCAGGCAGAACGGGCAGCCGATCCAGTCGGCGGGCTCGACGGGCCGGCTGAGAACGACCGGCGCGTCGCACTGCGGGCACGCCAGCGTGCCGGTCGCGACCGGCCGGTCGCGGATCAACCGGCGCTCTTCGTATGACCCGTCGAGACGGTGCTCCATCACGACGAAGTCTACGGCGATGAGTTTCTCGGCCCGCTGCCGTCTCCGCGGCATGACCATCGAGCGCAACATCCGCCGGACGTTCCGTGGACCTGTGTACCTCCCGGGCGATCACGCGTACACGCCGGCAAGGGCGACCTGGAACGGTGCGCTGGATCAGCCTCGTCGACACGTACGCGCGCTCCGCGTTCGCGGACACGCGGGGCAAGGCCGCCAAGTACGGCGCAATGGGCGCCAGCCTCCGCGCGACAAGCCCTGAGCGATGGTGCGGCTGGCCCCCGCCGGGGGAGCGCAGGCCGTACCCGCAGACGCCAGCCAGCCTCCGCAAACACCCGGCCGCCCGGTGGGAGAGTTCCCGTTGTCGAATGCACCGCACTCCCTCCTCCATCTCACCCGCGTTCAACATTCCGGTCGTCCGTGACCTGCCCTCGCTCCCCAGGCCTGCGCTCGGTTCCGCGCAGACCTGGTGACCGCGCTCACCCCGACGACCTCGGCTTGATCTTCGAAGGCCCCGCTCCCCGGCGGGGCCTTCAGCATTTCTTGGGCCGTAGCCGTCCCGCAGGTTTCGGTCTCGCGCTGGTTACGCGGCGCGAGCCTGTCCGATCAAGCGCAGCCGTCCCGGCGTGAACGGGAGCAGCAGGCGCTTGGCGTAGACGGCGCCGCTCTCGAGCGCGACGTGCCGGATCGGATCCCAGCGCAGGCCGTACTGCCGCCGCAGGTCCCGCGGCAACAGACCCACTGTGATCTGGTTGACGAGCGCGACCAGCGGCCGCACGACCAGCGGGGCCGGCGGGTTCAGCACGATGTCGACCGCCAGCTTTCGCGCCCGGTCGGTCACCACCAGGTCGCCCGATGCCAAGAGCGCGGAGACATAGGTGCGGAACGCGCGCCAGTCCGCAGGCATGTCCTGATCCCGCAGGCCGAACAACCGGCCGACGACGCGGTAGTCGGCCCACAGCGCATCGAGCTCGTCGTCGTCAAGACCGGCGACGTATTTGGTGTACACGAGGGCAGCCGAATCCGCCATCGACGAGAGGATCCAGAGCAGCAGCTCCGGATCGTCGCCTCTGTAGAGCGTTCCCGCGGGAAAGCGCCCAACCGCTTCGGTGGTCCGGCCGCGGACCCGGCTGTGCATCGCCCGTACCCGGGCGCTGGCCCGATCGGCCGCGTCGCGCTCGTCTCCCCACGCGATCAGGTCCAGCACCGAGGCGGTTCGTCGCAGCCGGGTATACGGGTCGGCGAGGGACCCGGTGTGGGCGAAGAAACCTTCGAAGGCGACTGGGTGCGAGGCCATCATCAACAGCGCGCGCGGCCCGCTCAGCGCGACGACGTTCTCGCCGATCACGCGCCGAAGCACCGAGTCGTCCGCCAGATACCCCGCCATGACTCAGGCGGGGCCGCGCGCCACGAGGTATCCGATCATCCGGCTCGCGAGCGCAGACCCGGGGTCGGGCGCCGGCGGCGTGGCCTCGGCGAGCACGCCGGCGCCGCGGCGTGCGAGCCGCGAACCGGCGAGGGCGACCGCCGCGCGCAGCGCAACGGCAACCGCGTCCGGTTGCGTGCTCCAGATCATCTCGAAGCTCCGCCCCTCCGGCTGTTGCGGCAACTCCCAGGCCGCCAGGCAGGCGAGGTAGTGGCGGTCTAGGCAAATCAGCGCCCACTGGCGCCGGACCGGCTCATCGGCCCCGATGCGGAGCTCGAGCGGGCCGCCCCGCGGACTGCGCGATCGCTCGAAATCGGCGAGCACGAAGGCCAGCGCGGCGGTGCGATTGAGCTCGCGCCAGCGCGGCTCGGCGATGCGATATGCCTGCTCCGTCTGAAAGCTCGCGGCAAGCACGGGTCGGCCGGCGCGGGCGAGGCACTCGTCCTCGATTGCCCGGCTCAGTGCGAGCATCGCCCACATCGGCGTCCGCACGGGCTGCAGATCGGGCCGCGCTTCTCGAAGTGCCGCGAAGATCGATGCAGGCGCCGCGGGCGACCAGTCGCGCGCGAGGGCGATGGCCGCAGCAAGCGACAGTCCGCGGTCACGCTCGGACAGCACGCGGCGGACGCGCGGGACAGCGTCCGCTTCGTAACGCCGGTGACGGCCATCTCCGCGTGCCGGCTTCGGGAACCCGTGCCGCGATTCCCACATGCGGAGCGTGCCAGCCGCGACACCGGTCGCTTCGGCCAACTGACCGATCGACAGGCTGCCCATCACCCGAGCATACAAGTCGTGCGAAATATCTATACGTGGTGTTCATTCGCTGACCAACGCTTCCTCTCGGCGCCTAGCCGCGCTGGGCCGGCGACATACTCGGGACCGTGGACCGCCTGACTCGCTGGGTGCTCGCCCACGGGCGACTCGTCGCCCTGGCGTGGATCGTCGTCACGGCCGCCGGCATGTGGGCGGCGGCGACGATCTCCGACTCGCTGTCGCAGTCGTTCACGGCTCCAGGCCGTCCGGCGTACGACGCGAACGAGGAGATCGTCCGCGTCTTCGGTACCGGAGGCGTCGTTGCCCCGGTGGTCCTCGTCACGCGGACGGGCGATCGCGACGAGGCGAGGCGCCGGTTCGAGCAGGTGGCCCGAGCGGTGGAGGGGGCGAGGGTCGCGCTTCCGGGCGATCGCGGAGCCGGTGCCCTCGTCTCCGCGGACGGTCGGACCGCTGCGGCGCTGGTGTTCCCACCACCGGGTACGCCCGCGCCCGATACCAATCCACAAGCGGTGGCGGCGCTGACGAAAGCCGCGGCGGGCACCGATGTTCAAGTGACAGGCGTCGACGCGCTCAACGAGGACGCCGGCGGTTCTGGAGCGGGCGTCCTGGTCGAGACGGTCGCCGGCGGCGTCGGCGCGTTGATCGTCTTGATCGCGGTGTTCGCGAGCCTCGCCGCCATGGTGCCGATCCTGATCGCCGCGGTCTCGATCCTCGGCTCGTTCCTCGCCCTTCGGGCGCTGGCGGCGGTCACGGAGGTCTCCTTCGTCGTGCAGTTCATCGTCGCCCTGATCGGGTTGGGCGTCGCGATCGACTACTCGCTCTTGGTCGTCGTGCGTTGGCGCGAGGAGCGGGGGCGCGGCGCCGACGAGCACGACGCCGTCAGGATCGCCATGGCGACCGCCGGTCGCGCCGTGCTCTTCAGCGGCACGACGGTCGCCGTCGGTCTGCTCGCGCTCGTGGTCGTCCCGGTCCCCGCCATTCGCTCGATCGGCTACGGCGGCCTGCTCATCCCGCTCGTCACCGTCGCGGCCACGGCAACTCTGCTGCCGGTACTTCTGCGATCGGCAGGACGCCGGCTCGACTGGCCCGCAGCCCGCCGCGCGCCGTCGGAGAGCCGGCGGTGGCGGGCCTGGTCGGCATTGGTGGTCCGGCGCCGCTGGCCGGCGGCGATCGCCGGCATCGCGCTGCTCGGCCTTCTCGCCGCCTTTGCCACGACGCTGAACCCGGGCAGCCCGCGGGTCGACGCGCTGTCCAGCGGTGGCGAGCCCAAGGCCGCGCTCGAACAGCTCGAACGGTCGGGTCTCGGCGCCGGACTGCTCACGCCTGTGGAGGTTGCCTTCGACACCGACCGGGCCGCCGGCGCAGCGCGCGATCTCGACGGCATCGCGGGCGTCCGCGACGTGTTGCGCCCAGCTGGGAGCACCTGGGAACACGGCGGCCGTGCGCTCACCGCCGTCCTTCCGGCCGAGGACGCCGCGACGGAGGGTGGCTCGGCGACGCTCGACGACGTCCGCGCGGCCGCCGAGCGCCTTGGCGAACACGCCGGCGGCCCGGCCGCACAGACGGCAGACCTGACGGACGCCATCTACGGATCGTTCATCCCCATGTTCGCCCTCATCGCCGTCATCACGTTCGTGCTGCTCGGCCGGGCCTTCCGCTCGGTCGTCCTGCCGCTGAAGGCCCTGGCGCTCAACGTGCTCAGCGTCGGCGCTGCCTTCGGGATCATCGTCCTCGTCTGGCAGGACGGACACGGCTCCGAGCTGTTCGGCATCGTTGCGACCGGCGCGATCACGAACTGGGTGCCGCTCGCGATGTTCGCGTTCCTCTTCGGCCTGTCGATGGACTACGAGGTCTTCATCCTCACGCGGATGCGCGAGTCCTACGACGAACACCGCGACACCGACCGAGCGGTCGTCGACGGCCTTGGCGCGACCGGCCGCCTGGTGACCAGCGCCGCGCTGATCCTCTTCCTCGCCTTCGTCGCGCTCGGGGCCGCTCCCGGCACAGAACTCAAGATCTTTGCCACCGGGCTCGCGGCGGGCATCATCCTCGACGCGACGGTCGTCCGCGCGCTCGTCGTCCCCGCTCTCGTCACCCTGTTCGGCACCGCCAATTGGTGGCTTCCGGCGCCGCTGGCGCGCCTGCTGCGACTGCAGCCGGCGACGGCGCGTCGCTGAGCCACCGCAAGTTCCAACTGCGGGGTGCGTTCGTGCGGATATGCACCTGTGGCGATCCGCAGCCATCCTCGGCGCAGCCCTCGCCTTCGCGGTTCCCGCGTCGGCGAACGCCGCTGCCCGCATCCTGCCCGCCCACGCCGGCCTGAAGGACCTCGACGCCCGCACCGGGCGCGTGACGGTCACAGCCGCACAGAAGCAAGCGGTGAGCGCACTCGGTGCCCGCGCGCAGTGGAATCGCTACGGGACGCCCGCATCGCTGATCGCCGACGACGGGTTCCTCACCGGCGTCGCGAGCGGCACCGCGCCGGAGATCGCGCGCGCGTTCATCCGCTCTCATGCCGACCTGTTCCGGCTGTCGGCCGCCGACGTCGATGGCCTCGAGCTGGTCAACGACGCCAAGCTCGTTGCCAGCGACGGCCACGCGGTGCTGTTCCGCCAACGGTTCGGCGGCCTGACGGCCGGCCACGACGGGATGATCACGGTGGGCGTGACCGGCGGGCGCGTCGCCTACGTCTCCTCGTCGTCCGCCGGCAGCCAGGCGGCGCCCGCCGCGGCGACGCTGTCGGCCACCGACGCGTGGCTGAAGGTCGCCGCCAACGCGGGCTTCAACGTCAGCCGCGCCGCGCTGAAGGCGCCGACCACCCGTGACGGCTGGACGACGTTCTCCGTGTCCGGGCTCGCCACCCCGCTCGTCGGCAAGCAGGCGATCGGCCAGCGCGCCCGCCTGGTCGCCTTCCCCACTTACACGCAAGGGGTACGTGCAGCGTTCGAGACGGTCGTCCTGGATGTCCAGGGCGGCCGCTCGCGCGCCTACCGCTCGTTCGTCGACT
>CAVUFC010000024.1:0-13066 GCA_963740605.1 uncultured Solirubrobacteraceae bacterium
CCGGCCGTGGATCTCCCGACTCCGCGCCGGTCGCCGACGAGGCTGCGTCCGTCGACACCCACTCTCATGGGCGCTCCTTGCGGCGCAGGAACCTCAAGTTCCTCCGACAAGGCGATAGCTGGCCGCGGCCACCGCGCAGCTCGCTCCCAGCGTCAACACGAAGAGGATCGGCGTGACCGCGAAAGGGAGCCGAGCCGCAAGGTCGAGCCCGTCTGCACGGAACTGATGAGGGGCGGCCGGGAGCGCCAGCCACTCGGCGATGGTCAGATGCCAGAGAAAGATGCCGTACGACACCAGGCCGACCCAGCCGAGGGCTCGGGAGGCCCGCACGCGGTGCGGCACCGCCCGCCCGGCCGACAACGCGGGCAGCAGGACGAGCGCGGTGAGCGCGGCGCTCAAGGCGACGTCGGCCAGCGCGTGCGCGTAGGTCTGCCGCGTCGCGAGCGCCTGGATGATGCCGAGCAGGCCGCCGCCATGGTCGCGCACCAGCGCGAGGCCGACGAACGCCGCGGCGGCGCCCAGCCGGCAGAGGACGGCGTGCCCGCCGGCGATCGCCTCGAGCCGCGCCGGCCACGTCACGCTCACGACCGCGAGCGCCATCCCGATCGCCATCCACGTGCACTGCCCCGCCAGGCTCTGCGCGACGAGGTGCGACACGCTGAGCCGCAGCGCCGCCACCTGCACGGCCGCCCCGGCGAGCGCGATGACTCCGAGCGCGAGGAGCTGGGCGCGTGGCGCCAGCCGCCCGGCGCTCAGCGCCCAGATCGGTAGGGCGATGTAGAACGACACCTCCACGCACAGGGTCCACGCGACCGGGATTCCCTGGGCGATCGTGTCCGCGGAGTAGAGCTGCAGGAACCCGTAATAACGCCACCAATCGGCTGTGAACACGCCGGCGATGCCCGGGAAGATCGCCAGCAGCGTCAGGGCCGCCCAGTACGCCGGCAGGATCCGCAGCGCCCGGCGCCGGGCGTACGCCCGACCCTCGGAGGCGAAACCAGCCAGGGCCGGTACAGCAAGAACCCGGAGATCGCGAAGAACAGGATCGGCCCCTGGGCTCCGAGCACGGCGGCGGCGTCGCCCACGACACGGTCGGCCAGCGCGCCCGAGACCAGGCAGACGTGGAAGACAAGCACGGCGAGCACTGCAATCGCGCGCAGTGAGTCGAAGAGGGGGAATCGCGGGTTACCGGGCGGTGGCGCGACAGCCGGCGAAGGCGCGCGTTCCGCGGTGGCCGCCGCCACTCAGGCCTCCAGGAGCCCGGTCACGCGGTCCAGCAACTCGTCGCCGAAGGAGTCATCCCAGTCGCGGCTCCAGGCCACGCGGCTGCCGCGGACCCGCCGCTCGACGTCCTCGACGGCGGCCGCCGCGGCGCAGAGCGCGTCGGCGACTGACTCGATCCCGGGATCGGCGGCAACGATGTTAGGCGAGATCGCGGCCATGGCCTCCGCCGTCTTGTTCTCGAACGAGTTCGTCACGGTCAGCATCCCGGCCGAGGCCATCTCGATTGGCACCAGACTGGGGTGCGGTGTGTACATGAGTGCGAGCCCGACGTCGTGATCGCGCAGCACGCCGGCGTAGTCGCCCTGCGCCGCGCGCGGGAGCAAGGTGAGGTACGAGCCGCCGCCGAGGTCGATACGCCGCCCCGATCGGACCGTGCCGATCCCGTGCAGCTCCCAGCCGGCGAACGCTCCCCGCTCGATCGCGCGGCTGAGCGCGAGTAGGCCGAGCTCGTACATGTTGCGTGCGGCGTGCGGCTCCGGCCGGGCGTAGAAGAGCAGGCGCCGGGGGCGCCGTTCCACCAAGTTGGCGGCCGGTGTGACTGGAGTGATGGTGTTCTCGAAGGCCGCCGAGTCGCGGTCCCCCGCGCTGCCCGCGAAGACGCCCAAGCGGTGTCGGCGGAAGTACTCGCGCAGAAGCTCGGACGAGAAGAGCGCGTAGTGGGGGAGGCGGTACGACTCGTCGGCGAGCGCGGCGAAGCTGCCCATCGGGAACGTGAACGGCTCGTACTCCTGGATCAGGTACAGGAACCGTCGCTCGGCGGCCCGGTGCGCGATGTGCGCGGTCCACCACGTGCTCGCGACGAACGTGTCGTCGCGCCTCACCTCCAGCGCCGGCGACTCGCGCCCGAAGGCGACCTCGACCGCATCGAACAGCCCGGACAGGCCGCTGTAGGACTCGACCTGACGCTGCCAGCCGCGGGGGAGCGGTGCGACGGGATCGACGGTCACCACCCGCACGCGGAGGCCGCGCTCGGCTAGTCGCCGGGCCAGGTTGAGCTTGGCGATGTATCCGCCGAAGAAGTGGCGGAGGTCGATGGTGGGGATGAGGACGTTCACCCGGCGCGGCGCGCCGTCGGACACCGCTACGCGGAGCGGCGCGATCTTCTCCGCCACGACGCGCAACTCGGGGTCACCGGGGGCGCGCGCGCCGGGGCGGGGATCCAGCGCGGTCGGCGGAACGGCGTCGAGCCGCAGGCCGCGCTGCGGCGCGTCGCGCGCGCTGGCCCGCAGCGCGCGGCGCCACCACAGCGCCTGGGCCAGCATCCACTCGGCGCCGAGCGTCTGCGGGCGGCGCCGTACGAGCTCGTATGCGCCGCGCAGCGCCAGCCAGAGCACGGGAGTCACCGACCGGTCGGCGGCGGCGAAGCGCGCGAGCGTGCGGCGCTGGCGCGCGCTCAGGCGGTCGCCGCCGCGCATCTCCAGCACCGCGGTGAACTGGAGCAGCCGGCAGACGTCGACGAAGTAGTGCATCCGCCACAGGCGGATCCGCTCGCGCAGGCCGCGCCGCAGCGAGGTGGCCCGGTCGCGCAGCGAGACCATCCGCGTTGCGTTCGCGTGCCCGAGCGTGGCTGCGCCGTGCTGGACGTAGTCGTACAGCTGCCGGTCGATGTAGCGGATCTCGCCGGCCGCGAGCGCCGTGAGCGCGATCCAGTGATCGTGGAAGTGGGCGAATTGCGCCGGCGGGAACGGCAACGCGTCGTGCAGCAGGGCGCGCGGGAACAGGGATGCGGCGCCCGTCACCGCGTTGGCGACGAGCAGCGACAGCAGGTTGGAGTGGTTGTTATCGCGGCTTGCCCAGTAGGTGTCCGCGAGCAGGGAGCCGTCCTCAGCGATGATCCGCTGGTCGCTGTAGACGAGCTGCGCGTCTCCGATCGCGTCGACCAGCGTCTGCAACTTGTCGGGCCGCCAGACGTCGTCCTGGTCGGCCATCGCGACGAAGCGCGCGCCGCCCGGGGCCAGTGCCAGCGCGCGCTCGAAGTTGTGGTAAAAGCCGCGGCGGCGGTCCGAGCGCGAGAGGACGAACCGCTCGTCGCCGCCGAGCGTCGCCTCCATCGCGGCCACTGCCGCCGGGTCCGAGCAGTCGTCGGAGATGACGCAGATCCAGTCGCCGAGCGTCTGCGCCCGGATCGACTCGACCTGCCCGCGGAACAGCTCCGGCGGCGGCTCGAACGTCGCCATGCAAATCGCGACCAGCGGGTGCCCGGGGAGCGGCTCGGGCAATGCCACGCGGGGGATCCGCGCGAGCTCCGCCGTCACCTCGCGGCCGTCGCTCAGGCGCCCGCGCAGGCCGACGCGCACGTCGCCGTGGGTGCCCTCCGCGACGCGGGCCAGGCCCCAGAAGCCGCTGCGGTAACTCGCCGGGTCCTCCGTGGCCCGGAGCAGGTCGAGCCGCGGCATGCCGTGGGCCATCAGCGGCTGCTCCTCGCCGTCCACCAGCAGCGCGAGCGACGCGATCAGCGCGCGCGGCGCGAAGCAGGTTCCGGCCACGAACACCGCCGTGCCGCGCCCGACCGCCAGCGACGCCGGCAGCGTCGCGTCCAGGCGCGTGTCGAGAGCGCCCTCCGCCGGGAGCGCCTGGGTTGGCTGCGCGGTATCGGCGGCCACGGCGCGTCCGAGCGTACCCTGCGCTCATGTCGATTGGCCCAGGGGGTGGCGCCGCCTCCGAGCTCGACGCCATCCGGCTCGAGTACGAGTCGTCGCTGAGCTGGCGCGTCACGCGGCCGCTGCGCGCGCTCGGCCGGGGTGCTCGCACGCTGCGCCCGGCCGCGCCGGAGCGCCGTGCGGTCGAGCCGCCGCCGGGCCGGTACGACGCCTGGCTGGCCGACGAGCGCCTGGCCCGCCTCGACGCCGTCTGCGCGGACGGGGCGCCGGAGCACTTCGCCCGCTTCCGCGAGCTCGAGACTGACCTGTGGGCCCTGCTGCTCACACAGGAGTACAACGTCCACCCGCACATCCGGGCACTGCTCCCCGACGTGCCGGACCCGTCCCTCCAGGAGCTCTGGAACGGGGCGAGCGGAGCCCGCCTGGCCGCTCAGAGCGCGGCGTTCTACGAACGTCTTCGGGTCCGCTGCGGCCGCCCGCTGGACGGCGCGCGGGTCCTCGACTTCGGCTGTGGCTGGGGCCGGCTGACGCGCTTCCTGGCGCGCGATGTGGCGCCGGGCTGGCTCTACGGCTGCGATCCCGTGCAGGGCATCCTCGACGTCTGCCGCACGACGCGCGTACCGGCCGTGCTCGCGCGCTCGGACTTCGTCCCCGACCGCCTGCCGTTCGACGGGCCGTTCGACCTGGCCTACGCGTTCTCGGTGTTCACGCACCTCTCCGAGCGCGCCCACGACCATTGCCTGAACGCGCTGCATGCCGCCCTCGCGCCCGGCGGGACCCTCATCGTCACCGTGCGCCCACACGAATACCTGCGGTTCAACGCGGTGCTACACCACCTGGCGACCGTGCCCGCGGGCGAGCCGCGCTATCTATTCGCGCCGCATCCGGCCGACTCCGCGCATCCGCAGTACGAGGGCGGCGAGATGACGTACGGCGAGGCCGTGATCACGCCCGCGTACGTGCGGGAGCACTGGGCGGACCGCTTCGAGCTCGTCGCCACCGACATCCTGATCGGCGACCTGTTCCAGGTCATGCTCACCCTGCGGGCCGTCTAGACTCGCCGCCTTCATGGAGCGGCTGTCGCTGAACATCGATCCCTACGCGAACGACCCTGGACACTGGGGCGCGTCGCTGATCACGCTCGCTGAGGTCATCGTGCCGGTGCTCGACGCGTCGGGCGCGCGGTCGTTGGTCGAGGTCGGCGCCTACGCGGGCGACCTCACCGGCCTGCTGCTGGAGTGGGCCGCGGGAAGCGGCGCACGCGTCTGGGCGATCGACCCGTCGCCGCGCCCGCCGCTCGTCGAGCTCGCCGAGCGACATGCCCACCTGGAGCTGGTGCGCGACACGAGCCATGCGGCGCTCGACGCGATCCCCCTGCCCGACGCGGCGATCATCGACGGCGACCACAACTACTACACGGTCAGCGAGGAGCTGCGGATCATCGCCGAGCGCGCCGGCGCGGACCTGCCGTTGCTGATCTTCCATGACGTCGCCTGGCCGCACGGACGCCGTGACGACTACTACGACCCCAGCCGGGTGCCGGAGGCGGCGCGCCAACCGATCCACGAGGGCGCGGGCGTGTTCCCCGGTGAGCCGGGCATCCGGCGCGGCGGCCTGCCGTACCGCTACGCGGCGGCGCGCGAGGGTGGAGACCGCAACGGCGTGCTGACCGCCGTAGAGGATTTCGTGGCCGCCCGCGACGGGTTTCGCCTCGCCGTCGTCCCGGCGTTCTTCGGGCTCGGGGTCGTCTGGGATGAGCGCGCGCGGTACGCCGACGCCGTCGCGGACGTCCTCGAGGTCTGGGACCGCAACCCGCTGCTCGAGCGGCTCGAGGCCAATCGCGTGCTGCACTTGGCGTCATCGCACTTCCAGATGGTCCAGGCCGCGCGGGCCGGCGCGCGCGCCGCGCGGCAGGAGGCGGTCCTGCGGCGGCTGCTCGACTCGAGCGCGTTCGGCATCGCCGAGCGCCTGTCCCGGCTCCGCCAGCGCGTAGGCATCGCCACCTGGGCCTCCGTGGTGTCGAAGGACGACATCCGCCGCGCGCTTGAGGACGACTAGCGCCGCAACCGCTTGCGCCACGCGTTGGCGCGCCGCAGCGGCGCCGTCAGTCGCCACGAGATGCTTTCGGTCGTCTCCGCGAAGTCGCGCTCGAGCTGCCGCACCCGAGCGTCGGCCTTGAGCTGGGTCGACACGGCGAGCGCGCGCGTGGCCGCCGCCTCGGCCTCCGCGCGCCGGGCGCGCTCCTGCCAGGTGCCGCCCGCGACGCCGACTCCCGGCATCTTGCCATCCCATTTTTCCGCCACCCGCATGTGCGCCTGGATCCACGTCTCCGGCTCGGAGACGAGGTCGAGCGAATGGTGGTGGATCACCTTGAAGTCCTCGGTGACGACCTTGCGCCCGGCGGCGCGAACCTGCAGGCAGAAGTCGAAGTCGTAGCCGTGCAGCAGGCCCAGCGACTCGTCGAAGCGGACGTTGCGTACGACCCACGGCGACAGGCCGAGCACGAAGCCGTCGACCGTGTCCACCTCGCCCGTCCGCGCGTAGGCCGGCAGCTCGTGCCCGTTCCACGAGAAGGCGGGGAGGTCGCCGCCGCCGAGCTCGCCGTAGCGATGGACGAACGAGGCCCAGGTCACCGAGCCCTCCCACCAGGCGATCGAGCGCACGCCGATGGCCCCGACGCCGCCGACGACGCCCACGTCGGCGTTGGCCAGTGCGCGGCGCAGCTTGACGCAGAACTCGGCATCCGCGATCTCGGCGTCCTGATGCAGGAGCACAACGGCCTCGAGATCGTCGCGACCCGCCACACTGTCGAGGATCAGGTTGTAGGACCGGAACAATGACCCCGCGGCGGCGTTGGCGATGACCTCGGAGTCAGGCTCCGCGGCGAGCCGGATCCCGGGCTCGGCGCAACGTCCGTACATCTCCGGATCGGTGATCGAGCTCGCGAAGACGATCATCGCCCGCTCCTGCGCCGCAGCCAGGCGCCGAGGCCGATCTGCGCCTTAGCCGCGCGCAGCTGCTCCTGCAGTTGTTCCACCTGCAACGACAACTCGAGCTCCCGCTCGGTCGGCACGTGGACGGGAGCCGGTCGGCCGACGGCGCGCGGCGACGGCGGCGCTGTGCGGCGCTCCGGCTCGACCACGGCGGCGCTGTCGCGCCGCCAGCGAGCGCCGGTGTGGTCGATCGCTTCGATCGGCTCATCGATCCCGTGCGAGGCACGGAACTCGTCGACCGCGCGACGGCAGCCGTCGAACGACCCGTAGTCGTCTATCACGAGGTAGCCGCCTAGCGCGAGCCGAGGGTACAGGCACTCGAGCGCGAACCGCGTCGCCCCGTAGCTGTCAGCGTCGAGTCGCACGATCGCCCACGCGCGGTCGGCGACGCGCGCGAGGGTTTCCTCGAAGAAGCCGGGCACGAGCTCGACCCCGTGGTCGAGCCCGAGCCGGATGAAGCTCTCGCGCACCTCTTCCTCGGGCACCGCGAGGAACCCGAAGGCGCTCAGGCGCGCACCGTGCTCGTCGCCGTCGTCGAGCTGCGGGAAGCCCTGGAACGAGTCGGCCACGTAGACGGTGCGGTCGTCGCCGAGCGTGTCGAGCGACGCGCGCATCAGCATCGACGCACCGCCGCGCCATGAGCCGGCCTCGATCAGGTCCCCGGGCACGCCGTCCGCCACCACGTCCTCGACGCAGCGCTGGAGATCGTCCAGCCGGGGCATCCCCACCATCGTGAGCCCTTGGAGCGGCCAGTCCATCCCGGCGACGCGCAGCCGGCGCCCGTCGCCGCGCAGCTCGCGCGACATCACCGTGCCGTCGGCGTCGGCGCCGACCGAGACCGTGCTGGCGCCGGCCAGGTCGCACAGCGCGATCTTCAGGAGGTCGAGATACGCGCTGCGAAGGTCGTCGCGCGGCGCGGCGGCGCGCGGCTCGCGGGCGGCCGCGAGGGCGGCTTGGGCGTCGACGAGGCTGGCCATCAGCTGCGAAGGATAGGTTCCGGCGCGTGCTGGCCACACTCGACAGCCCGCTCCCGGCCTCGCTTCCGGCCGGCCGCGGAACCGCCCTGTTCTGCTGGGGACGCTGCGCGGAGCGGCCCGAGATCGTGGTCGACGGCGTAGCCCATCGCCCGTCCGCGGCCGGCATGGCGGGCGGCGTCTACTGGGGCGTCGTGCCCATCCCGCCGCACTCGCGGGGGGCGGTCGAGCTCGAGCTCGCCGCACGGGGCCGGCGTGTGCCGCTGGGCCGGATCGACGTCGTTGAGCCCGAGCCGCCGCCGCGGCTGCCCGGTCCGGCGCGGCCCGGCCTGATCGCCGTTTGCATGGCGACCTACGAGCCGGACCCGGCGCTGCTGCGCGTCCAGCTGGACTCGCTGCGGGCGCAGACCGATACGAATTGGGTCTGCGTGATCAGCGATGACGCGTCAAGCGGCCCGATCGACGTCGGCGGCGACGGCCGCCTCACGGTCTCGCGGTCCGAGCACCGGCGCGGCTTCTACGGCAACTTCGAGCGTGCGCTGCGGCTGGCGCCCGCGGAGGCCGAGCTGATCGCGCTCTGCGACCAGGACGATTCCTGGCATCCGGACAAGCTCGCGACCCTGCGCGCCGCGCTCGACGGCGCCGCGATGGCCTACTGTGACCAGCGGCTCGTCGACGCCGATGGCCGCGTCCTGCGCGACACGATGTGGGCCGGCCGCCGCAACAACCACACTGACATCACGTCGCTACTGGTGGCCAACTCAATCACGGGCGCCGCGACGCTGATCCGGCGCGATATCGCGGACCTGGCGCTGCCGTTCCCGGACTCCCCGGGCCTGCAGTTCCACGACCACTGGCTCGGGCTCGTGGCGCTCGCGGCGGGCGACGTCGCCTACGTCGACCGCCCGCTGTACGACTATGTGCAGCACGAGAAGGCCGTGTTCGGTGACGTCACCCAGACGCGCCGGCGCGCCCGCCGGCGGATCCTGCGCGGCGGTCGTGGCGCGTACTTCCTCGGCTACGCCGGGCGAGCGGTGCAGGCGCAGACGCTGCTCGTGCGCTGCGGGCCGGCCCCGCACAAGCGCCGCGCGCTCGAGCGGTACCTGGCCGCCGAGCGCTCGCCGGCGGCGTTCGCGTGGCTGGCGGCCCACGGCGTTGCGCATCGCCACGAGACGCTGGGCAGCGAGTTCGAGCTGCTGCGTGGCATCGCGTGGCGCCACGTTCGGCCGCGCCACGTCACCATCCCCGACCCGCTCGCCTTCGAGCAGAGGCGCCTCCGGCGCTGGCGCGCCCGGATCTAGGCTTCTGGGGAGACGATGGCGTTCGACTACGACACCCGGCCCGTGGTCATCGAGGCCCGCGGGGTACAGAAGACGTTCCGCATCCCGGACCACCGGGTGGACACGTTCAAGGAGCGCGCCCTGCATCCGTTCGCGGGCTCCCAGTACCGCGAGCTGCGCGCGCTGTACGACGTGTCGTTCGACGTCCACCAGGGTGAGTTCTTCGGCATCGTCGGCCGCAATGGCTCGGGCAAGAGCACGCTGCTGAAGATCATGTCGAGCATCTACGGCGCGGACGCCGGGAGGATCCGCATGGCCGGGCGCCTGGCCCCGTTCATCGAGCTCGGCGTCGGCTTCAACCCCGAGCTGACGTCGCGCGAGAACGTGGTCCTCAACGCGGTGATGATGGGTCTCGGCCGACGCGACGCGCGTCGCCGGCTCGATGCGGTGCTCGACTTCGCCGAGCTGCGCTCGTTCGCCGACCTCAAGCTCAAGAACTACTCGTCGGGGATGATGGTGCGGCTGGCCTTCGCGGTGATGGTCGAGGCCGACGCCGACATCATGCTCGTCGACGAGGTGCTGGCCGTCGGTGACGCGTCGTTCGCGCAGAAGTGCATGGACGTCTTCCGCGCCAAGCGCCAGGCGGGCCGCACGGTCGTCCTGGTCACGCACGACATGGCGGCGGTCCAGAGCTTCTGCGACCGGGCGATGCTCCTCCACGGCGGAGAGATGCGCTACGTCGGAGACCCGGAGGAGGCGGCGCTGCGCTACTTCCGGCTCAACTTCGCCGGCGCCGGTGGCGAGGGCGGGCCACCCGAGCCCGGCGGCGTCCCGGACGTGAATGTCCGCGTGGTCGAGGCACGGATCACGAGCGAGAACGTCGAGCAGGGACAGCCGATCGGACTCGACATCGTGTTCGAGGCGCGCCAGGAGCTCGTGGCACCCGTCTTCGGCTTTCACTTCCTCGACGCCGACGGCGTGACGGTGTTCGGCTTCAATCGAGCCCTGGAGCGCGTCGGCGCCGGCGAGCGCGTGCGGATCGCCGGCCAGATCGACAACCCGCTGCTGCCGGGCCGCTACTTCGTGAACTGCTGGATCTCGCGCAACCGGACGCAGGGCGATCTGGCGCTGCATGTTGTCCGGCTGCTCGACTTCATCGTCTACGGCACGCGGCCAGGCCCGGGCAGCGTGGCCGTCGAGGCCGACGTCGAGGCGAGCATCGAGCGCGACCACGCGGAGCGGTCGTCGTGAGCGCCGTCGAGCTGCGGGACGTCCGCGGCCCGTCCGCGCTCGGCGGCGGCTGGCGTCGCTCGCTCGACCTGCTGGTGCTCATCAGCGTCAACGAGTTCCGACGCAGCTATCTCGGGACGGCGCTCGGCTACCTGTGGTCGATCGCCCGGCCGCTGCTCCTGTTTGCCGTGCTGCTCGTCGTGTTCACCCAAGCGTTCGACCTCGGCGACCGGGTGCAGCAGTATCCGGTACTGCTGCTCTTCAACATCGTGCTCTTCGGCTTCTTCCAGGAGGGCACGACGCAGGCCGTGAGCTCGATCGTCAGTCAGGAGTCGGTGGTCCGGAAGACGCAGTTCCCGCGACTCGTGATCCCGCTCGCCGTTGTCGTCACCAGCGCGTTCAATCTGGGCGTGAACCTCGTCGTCGTGTTCGTGTTCCTGCTCGCGTACGGGGTCGATCCGATGTGGACGTGGCTGCTGCTGCCGCTCATCCTGGCCGCGCTGTTCGCGTTCACGACCGCGGTGGCGACGATGCTGTCGGCGCTCTACCCACGCTTCCGCGACACGGCGATCATCTGGGGCGTCGGCGTCACCGCGCTGTTCTACGCGACCCCGGTGCTGTACCCGATCGACGTTCTGTCGGGCAGGCTGCGTGAGCTCGTGTCGCTCAACCCGCTGACGCCGCTGTTCGGACTCGCCCGCAAGTGGGTCATCGACCCGTCGGCTCCCGCTCCGGACCTGTGGCTGGTGCCGATCGTCGTGTTCGTGCTCGTGGGGGTTGTGGCGGCCTGGGTGTTCAACCGCGAGGCGCCGCGGATCGCGGAGGCGCTGTGACGCGCGCCGCGGTCTCCGTGGTGGCGGTGCTCGTCATCGCTTGGCTCGGCGTGATGGAGCGCGACGTGCGGCGGCAGGCCGACGGCGTCGAGGCAGCCCAACAGCGCGACTTCGGGGCTGCCGATGCCGCGTTCAGAGCCGCGCGCACGCTGAACCCGGACACGGCGCCCGACGTCGGTCGTGCGTTCGTGTACGAGCGGACCGGTCGACATGCGGCGGCGGCTGCGGTGCTCGAGGACGTTGTGCGCCGTGAGCCGGACAACCTGACCGCGTGGGGCCTGCTGTACACGTTCACCAAGGATCACGACCCGGCGACTGCGGCGCGTGCGCTAGCGGCACGGCGGGTTCTGGACCCCATGTTCGCTCGCGGCGGCTGAGACGGCCGGCTCTCGCCGAGCACGATCAGCATGCCGGCCAGCGCGATCGCGGGAAGGACTACCGCGGGCAACTGCCAGTCCCAGTCGATCGATGCGTGCATGAGCCAGGCCGGCAGCGCCGCACACGGCCCGGCGGCCACCGCGCCGTGCCGCGCGAGGGCGTTGCGGGCCGCCAGGGCAACGCCGGCGACAAGCGTCAGGAACGCCAGCAGCCCGGCGATACCCAGCTCCGCCGCCATTTCGAACGGGAGCGAATGCACGTCGCGGACACCCTCCGGGATCCTTCGCTGCTTGAGCCACTCGACCCGGAAGCCGCCTGCGCCCAGCCCGCGCACGGGGTGGTGTGCGAACGCGGCGAGCCCGACGCGCCAGTACTCGTAGCGGTTGGAGCTCACCGTGGTGAGCCGCGTCGCCTGAGCGCCGCGCCCGAGATCGGCGGCGCTCGGTCGCTCGCTCAGACCGGCGACGACCAGCCCCACGGCGACCGCGACCACCAGCGCCGCCACGACCGGCACCAGCCGGCGCGAGATGCGCAGCGGCAGATCCGGTGTCTCGCGGCGCGCGTACAGGCCCGCGCCGACGGCGAGCACAGCGAGGAACGCGAGCGCGATCGCGCCGTCCGCCCACGGTGGGCGCCGTCCAGCGAGGCGACGCCGGGCAGGAACGCGGTGGCGAGCGCCGCCGCGATTGCTGTGACGAGCGTGGCCGCCGAAGCCCGCAGCTGGGCGCGCGTCGGCGCGGCGGCGACGAGCACCACCAGACCGAGCACGGCGACCGCGATCGCGCCGCGCGAGTACGACAGGTACACGCCGGCGCCCAGCGGGGCCGCCGAGGCGGCGGCCAACACGCGCAGCGCGGGCGGGCGGCTGCGATCGCCGGCGAGCCGCGCGCACAGGACGAGCCCGACGGCGGCGAGCGCGCCTTCGGCGTTCCAGTACGTGATCGGCTGCTCCAGCCGGCCGCCCGCGCTGCGCGAGTGGGCCAGGTGGAGGACGCCGGGCAGCAGCCGGCCTGCGAGGCCGTATCCGATCACGACGTTGGCGCCCGCGGCCAGGGCCGGCTCGACGGCGCGCAGCGCCCGCGGCTCGCGCAGGGCGCCGATCGCCAGCAGCAGCGCGCCGACGTAGACGACGAGGCGCTCCACGCTCTGGATCGCCGGGCCGCCGACCGGCGCCCACGCGATCGACACCGCGCTCCAGACGGCGATCGCGGCGAGTCCCCCGACCGCCAGCCATCCGCCCGCCGTGCGCGGTGTTGGTGCGGGACCGACCAGCGCGAGCGCCAGCACGAGCGCCCAGACGACGACCCCGCCGATCAGCCGCGGCTCGCTGTAGTAGCCGCCGGTAGAAGGCGAGGACGGTCGGCGCGGCCAGGAGGCAGACCGCGGCGGCGGCGAGCACGGCGCGACGCATCGGTGCGTCAGCTAACCTCCCGCCCGGTGCCCCGCCGTCGCCTCGCCGTACTGATCGCCGCATTCGCATCGCGACGCCGGCGA
>CAVUFC010000025.1:0-101502 GCA_963740605.1 uncultured Solirubrobacteraceae bacterium
CGGGACCTGGCAGCAGCTCGTCCTGATCGACTTCGACGACCGCCCGCGGCGGCGCGAGGTCCACGTCCAGGTCCTGTCCTAGTCCTGCTACAGTCTCGCGCCGCTGGAAGAAGCCCCTTGGACAGCGATCCGGGGGCGCGCTACACTCCAGAGCCCGCTCGGGAAGGGTTTCGAGCGCGCGCCAGGACAGAGGAGACCCCTCTGGGCCCGAGGCGCCACGGTCTTTGAAAACTCAACAGCATGCGCACCGATCGGTTGCGGCCAAGTGCCGCAGCCATTGATCTGTGCGTCCAGGTTCGTCAAGAATCGCCGACGGCACTCACGTGCCGTACGGCACCTGAAACAAGAAGCAAACCTCGTCGATCGCATCCGGTGACTGGCCACGTGTACGGCCGCACCCTCGTGTGATGCATTGACAGCTCTGTGTGAGTAGTTCTTCACGGAGAGTTTGATCCTGGCTCAGGACGAACGCTGGCGGCGTGCTTAACACATGCAAGTGGAGCGACGAACCAGGCTTCGGCCTGGGGCAGAGCCGCGAACGGGTGAGTAACACGTGGGTAACCTACCCCGATGACCGGGACAACCCGAGGAAACTCGGGCTAATACCGGATGTTCTCAACTCTCATGAGGGAGATGAGGAAAGATAGCTTCGGCCTTCGCATCGGGACGGGCCCGCGGCGCATTAGCTTGTTGGTGGGGTAACGGCCTACCAAGGCGACGATGCGTAGCTGGTCTGAGAGGACGATCAGCCACACTGGGACTGAGACACGGCCCAGACTCCTACGGGAGGCAGCAGTGGGGAATCTTGCGCAATGCGCGAAAGCGTGACGCAGCAACGCCGCGTGGGGGAAGAAGGCCTTCGGGTTGTAAACCCCTTTCAGTTGGGACGAAGCTTCGTCGGTGAATAGCCGGCTGGAGTGACGGTACCTTCACAAGAAGCCCCGGCTAACTACGTGCCAGCAGCCGCGGTAATACGTAGGGGGCTAGCGTTGTCCGGAATCATTGGGCGTAAAGCGCGTGTAGGCGGCCCGGTAAGTCCGCTGTGAAAGTCGGGGGCTCAACCCTCGGATGCCGGTGGATACTGTCGGGCTCGAGTACGGAAGAGGCGAGTGGAATTCCTGGTGTAGCGGTGAAATGCGCAGATATCAGGAGGAACACCAATTGCGAAGGCAGCTCGCTGGGACGTAACTGACGCTGAGACGCGAAAGCGTGGGGAGCAAACAGGATTAGATACCCTGGTAGTCCACGCTGTAAACGATGGGCACTAGGTGTGGGGGGTGTCGACTCCCTCCGTGCCGAAGCTAACGCATTAAGTGCCCCGCCTGGGGAGTACGGCCGCAAGGCTAAAACTCAAAGGAATTGACGGGGGCCCGCACAAGCAGCGGAGCATGTGGTTTAATTCGACGCAACGCGAAGAACCTTACCTGGGCTTGACATGTAGGTCATATCCGTGGAAACACGGAGTCAGTTCGGCTGGACCTTCACAGGTGGTGCATGGCTGTCGTCAGCTCGTGTCGTGAGATGTTGGGTTAAGTCCCGCAACGAGCGCAACCCCCGTCGCATGTTGCCAGCATTTAGTTGGGGACTCATGCGAGACTGCCGGTGACAAACCGGAGGAAGGTGGGGATGACGTCAAGTCATCATGCCCCTTATGTCCAGGGCTACACACGTGCTACATTGGCACGTACAGAGGGCTGCGATACCGTGAGGTGGAGCGAATCCCTCAAAGCGTGTCTCGGTTCGGATTGCAGGCTGAAACCCGCCTGCATGAAGGCGGAGTTGCTAGTAATCGCGGATCAGCATTGCCGCGGTGAATACGTTCCCGGGCCTTGTACACACCGCCCGTCACACCACGGAAGCAAGCAACACCCGAAGCCGGTGGCCTAACCCTTTGGGAGGGAGCCGTCGAAGGTGGGGCTCGTGACTGGGGTGAAGTCGTAACAAGGTAGCCGTACCGGAAGGTGCGGCTGGATCACCTCCTTTCTAGGGAAGCTCCAGGATTGGAGCGGTTGTCCGTCCCACCGGCGCATTCAGCGCCGGCGAGCACAGACAGCTACCGAAACGTCGACCGGACCTGGCGGCCTCCGAGCTCTGCTCGCGGGGCCGCGTGCTGTTGAGTTTTGAGAGACCAGCTCCCAACCCGGGAGCGGTGCCTCTTCTGCGGACCTTGAAAACTGCACAGCCATGCCAACAAACGGGTATCACCGTCCGCATTCGCCGTAAACGAATGCGGCCGATCACCGTCAAGATAGGAAGGGCACATGGTGGATGCCTTGGCACCAGGAGTCGATGAAGGGCGTGAACGGCTGCGATAAGCCGCGGGGAGGCGCTGAATAGCCTGTGATCCGCGGATTCCCGAATGGGGAAACCCAGCGCTAGCAATACGGCGCTACCGCATACTGAATACATAGGTATGTGGGGGCAAGCCGGGGAACTGAAACATCTCAGTACCCGGAGGAAAGGAAATCAACCGAGACTCCCCGAGTAGTGGCGAGCGAAAGGGGATCAGCCCAAACTTTGTACGTGTAAGCGGCCACGCGTTGCGTACGAGGGGTTGTAGGGCGCCTGCCCGGGATGTGGCTGTCCCGGCGAGAGTTACCAAACCGATCGGTAGTTGAAGCGCGTGGAACCGCGCACCACAGAGGGCAATCGTCCCGTAAACGAAACCGACCGGTCTTTCGATGGCGTTCCTGAGTAGGTCCGCACCCGTGAAACGCGGACTGAATCTGGGGGGACCACCCTCCAAGGCTAAGTACTCCCTGGTGACCGATAGCGGACTAGTACCGTGAGGGAAAGGTGAAAAGTACCCCGGAAGGGGAGTGAAATAGTACCTGAAACCGCGTGCCTACAAGCGGTCGGAGCAGCTTCGTGCTGTGACGGCGTGCTTTTTGCATAACGAGCCGGCGAGTTACTCGTCTGCGGCGAGCTTAAGCGATGAGCGAAGGCGTAGCGAAAGCGAGTCCTAATAGGGCGATTTAGTCGTAGGCGGTAGACCCGAAACTGAGCGAGCTACCCATGGGCAGGTTGAAGCGGGGGTAAGACCCCGTGGAGGACCGAACCGACCTAGGTTAAAAACTGGGCGGATGACCTGTGGGTCGGAGTGAAAGGCTAATCAAGCTCAGAGATATCTGGTTCTCTCCGAAATATATTTAGGTATAGCCTCGGATCAATTCCGTGGCGGCCGTAGAGCACTGTTTGGTCTAGGGGGCCTACCAGCTTACCGAAATCAGGCAAACTCCGAAGACCGTCACGGCTACTCCGGGAGTCAGTTGCTGGGGGATAAACTTCAGCGTCAAGAGGGAAACAGCCCAGACCGCCAGCTAAGGACCCTAAGTGCTAGCTAAGTGGCAAACGATGTCCGAGTGCACAGACAACCAGGAGGTTGGCTTAGAGGCAGCCATCCTTGAAAGAGTGCGTAACAGCTCACTGGTCAAGTGTTCGGGCGCGGATAATGTAACGGGGCTCAAGCTAGCCTCCGAAGCTGCGGGTGCGTCGCAAGACGCGCGGTAGGAGAGCGTTCCCATGGCAGTGAAGCGGCGGCGGAAGCCAGCCGTGGAGCCCTGGGAAGTGAGAATGCCGGCATGAGTAACGAAAGAGGGGTGAGAATCCCCTCCGCCGATTGCCCAAGGATTCCTGAGTAAAGTTCGTCTGCTCAGGGTTAGTCGGGACCTAAGGCGAGGCCGAAAGGCGTAGTCGATGGACAACAGGTTGATATTCCTGTACCACGTCGGAATCATTTGACCGATGGGGGGACGGGGAAGGCTAAGCGAACCCAGGCGATGGTCGTCCTGGGCCAAGCATGTAGGGGTGGCTTCAGGCAAATCCGAAGCCGCATAACCTGAGGTGTGATGGCAGCTGGCTATAAGCCGGCGAGTCGCAGACGCCATGCCCCCAAGAAAATCCTCTAGGGAGATTCCACGTGCCCGTACCAAAACCGACACAGGTGGGCAAGTAGAGAATACTAAGGTGATCGAGATAACCCTCGTTAAGGAACTCGGCAAAATCGCTCCGTAACTTCGGGAGAAGGAGCGCCCCGGTAGGGTGAAGCGACTTGCTCGTGGAGCCCGAGGGGGCCGCAGTGAATTGGTTCAAGCGACTGTTTACCAAAAACACAGGTCTCTGCAAAGTCGTAAGACGACGTATAGGGGCTGACGCCTGCCCGGTGCCGGAAGGTTACGTGGAGGTGTTAGGACTTCGGTCCGAAGCACTGAAACTAAGCCCCGGTAAACGGCGGCGGTAACTATAACCGTCCTAAGGTAGCGAAATTCCTTGTCGGGTAAGTTCCGACCTGCACGAATGGCGTAACGACTTGAACGCTGTCTCAACGAGGGGCTCGGTGAAATTGCAGTCTCGGTGAAGATGCCGAGTACCCGCGGCTAGACGGAAAGACCCCGTGAACCTTTACTACAACTTGGTATTGGAGTGCGGTGCGTTTCGCTCAGGATAGGTGGGAGGCTATGAAACACGGGCTGCGGCTCGTGCGGAGCCAACCTTGAGATACCACCCTTGACGTATTGTGCTTCTAACAGCATTCCGTGAATCCGGGTGCTGAACAGTGCCAGGCGGGTAGTTTGACTGGGGCGGTCGCCTCCCAAAATGTAACGGAGGCGCGCAAAGGTTCCCTCAGTACGGTTGGAAATCGTGCGCAGAGTGTAAAAGCAGCAAGGGAGCTTGACTGTGAGACAGACATGTCGAGCAGGTGCGAAAGCAGGCTTTAGTGATCCGGCGGTAGCAAGTGGAAGTGCCGTCGCTCAACGGATAAAAGGTACTCCGGGGATAACAGGCTTATCGAGTCCAAGAGTCCACATCGACGACTCGGTTTGGCACCTCGATGTCGGCTCGTCGCATCCTGGGGCTGAAGTAGGTCCCAAGGGTTGGGCTGTTCGCCCATTAAAGCGGTACGCGAGCTGGGTTCAGAACGTCGTGAGACAGTTCGGTCCCTATCTGCCGTGGGCGTTGGAGAATTGAGAGGATTCGTCCCTAGTACGAGAGGACCGGGATGAACGCACCTCTGGTGTATCTGTTGTCCTGCCAAGGGCACCGCAGGTTAGCTACGTGCGGATCGGATAACCGCTGAAGGCATCTAAGCGGGAAGCCGGCCTCAAGATGAGTTCTCCCATCCCCTTGAGGGAGTAAGACCCCTGGTAGACCACCAGGTTGATAGGCCGGATCTGGAAGCACAGTAATGTGCGTAGGAGACCGGTACTAATGGGTCGAGGGCTTGACGGATATTTTTGATTTTTAGTGGTACCCGTGGTTGGCGGGTTGTGCAGTTTTGAAGGCCCGCGCCGTTTTGCGGCGCGCCGGTCGCGAACGCGGCCGGCGGCCTTGACAAGTTTCCGGTGGCCTTAGCGTGGGGGAAACACCTCTTCCCATTCCGAACAGAGCAGTTAAGCCCCACAGCGCCGATGGTACTTGGCTTGAAAGGGCCTGGGAGAGTAGGTCGCCGCCGGTTCTTCAATGACGAGCCGCCCCGCGGGGCGGCTCGAGTCATTTAATGCCCCTGGGTTCTGCGGACACCGAACGCCTGTGCCTTGAGCGCTGGGATCACGCCGTACACGGCAGCCCGTTCTCCCTGGTCAACGCTCAGCCGGAGGTGTCCAAGTTCGTGGGCGGCGGCGCGCTGAGCCGCGAGGAGTCCGATGATCTCTCGCGGCGCATGTCGCAGATCGTGGCGTTCGTGCACCCTGAGAACACACGTTCGCTCGCGGTCACGCGTCGGCTCGGGATGGTCGAGGAAGGCGAGCTGCCGCGCCCCTCGCGCGACCAGACGGTCAAGATCCTGCGCGCCACATGCTCGAGCTAGTCATCTTCGACTGCGATGGAGTGCTCGTCGACAGCGAGCGCATCGCGGTGCGCATCGACGCGATCGTGCTCGAGCGCCTCGGCTGGCCGCTGGGCGAGCCGGAGATTATCGACCGGTTCATGGGCCGCAGCGAGGCGTATATGACGGGAGAGATCGAGCGCGCGATCGGCCGCACCCTGCCGGCGGGCTGGGAGGGCGAGTTCGCCCCGCTGTACCGCGAGGCGCTCGAGGCCGAGCTCGAGGCAGTCGACGGTGTTGTCGACGCTCTGGACGCGATCTCGACGCTGACGTGCGTCGCATCGAGCAGCACGCACGAGCGCCTGCGACTGACGCTCGGCCTCACCGGCCTCTACGACCGGTTCAAGGGCCGGATCTTCAGCTCCACCGAGGTCACCAACGGCAAGCCGGCGCCCGATCTGTTCCTGCATGCAGCGGCCACGCTCGGCGCCGACCCGGGACGCTGTGCCGTGATCGAGGACAGCCGCTATGGCGTCGAGGCCGCGCGGGCGGCGGGAATGCGCGCGTTCGGCTACGCAGGCGGCCTGACCGCGGCGGAGCGCCTCGCCGGCCCGGCGACGACGGTGTTCCACGACATGCGCGAGCTCCCCGCATTGCTCGAGGCGGAGTGAGGCAGGGTCGGCGCCGCTGCGCCGGCGGGCGGCGAGACGGCCGGCTCCCGCGCGCCTCTCGGCGGCGTCGAGGCGGGCTCATGCGCGCGGCGGCGTCGGGCCGGTTGCGGGGCGCGCGCGGGGCGGAGGTCCAAGGCGCTCGGACCGCCCGGAGGCGGCCCGAGAGCATTGGAGCCTTGTGGCGCTCGAAGCGCCGGCCCGGCCGGCGCGCCCGTCCTCCCAGACCGGGCGCCGGCGGGCGGGTGTCAGGCCCGCGATGCCGGGCGATGGGGTACCGGCGTTACGCAGACCTGGGCCCGAGGCGTGGCCGGTCCCGGCCTGCGCCTGCGGGGGTGACGACCTAGTGGCCGGCGGTGCGGGTGGACGCGCGTGGGGGCGGTGGGGGACACCCGGCGGGGTTCTTCATCCCGCGCAGGCGCCTGTGCCTCACCCAGCGTCGCGAACTCCGCGGCCGTCAGGACAGCCTCGCGCACCATCTCGCGGAGCGAGCGCTTCTTCGGGCGGCCTGTGGTCGTCGGGGGGAACATGTGTTCGTCAGACTACGTTTGGGGTCGGACGGAAGTCGCAGCGTGCGGCGATCCGTGCGACAAACGGCACGAATTTGGCTCTAGAACGCTGAGTTCGGACGCGATTTTCTGCAACCGATCTTGCAGTTTCGGGTCTGGGCGGTGAGCGGCGAGGGCTGTCGGAACCCTGGGTAGGCTGACCGGTGATGGTCCACCTCCGGATCGTGTCACCGCACGCGAAGACCGACGCGGTCATCGAGGTGCTCGACTGCACCGATTCGGTCATCAACGTGATCGTGCTCGAAGGCGCCGCGCGCAAGCCCAAGGGCGACGTGATCATGTGCGACGTCGCGCGCGAGGACGCCAGCGTCGTGCTCAGCGATCTCAAGGCCCTCGGCCTCAAAGAGGACGGCTCGATCGCCCTCGAGCTCATCGACACCGCGATCTCGAAGGCCGCCGACGCGGCGGAGAAGCACGCGCGCGGAGCGCCCGCGGACGCGGTCGTCTGGGAGGAGGTCGAGGAGCGGACCAGCGAGAACGTCGAGCTGTCCGCCGTCTTCGTGCTCTTCATGACGCTCGCGTCACTGATCGCCGCGGTCGGGATATTCCTCAACTCGCCGATCCTGATCGTCGGCGCGATGGTCGTCGGTCCAGAGTTCGGCCCGATCGCCGCCGTCTGCGTCGCGATCATCCAGCGGCGTCGCGACCTGGCGATCCGGTCGGCGGTGGCGCTCGCCGTCGGGTTCGCGCTGGCGATCACCGCCACTTACCTGGCGACGCTCATCTTCAAGGCCACCGGGATCACTCCGGAGTCATTCAGCGAAGCGAGCCACAGCCTGTCGAATGTCATCTCGAGCCCGGACTTCTTCTCGGCGTTCGTTGCGGTGTGCGCCGGCGCGGCCGGCGTGCTGTCGCTCTCAACCGCCAAGTCCGGGGCGCTGATCGGCGTCGCGATCTCGGTGACCACGATCCCTGCGGCCGCCAACATCGGCCTCTCTGCCGCCTATCACGACTGGCCTGCGTGGCGCGGTTCGATGGGCCAGCTGTCCATCAACCTGGTGGCGATCGTCGTTTCCGGCACGACCGTGCTGGCGATCCAACGGCTGTTGTACGACCGCCGCAAGAGGCGGCACGACCGTGAAGAACTACCGCGAACCCAGCGACGACCAGACGTCGACCTTGGTACGCACCTTGTCGACGACCGCGTCGGTGAACTCTGACGTCGTGGCGCCGCCGCCGAGGTCGATCGTCTTGGTGCCGGTCGCGACAGTCTCCAGCACGCTCTCGTAGATCGCGCGCGACGCCCGCTCGGCGCCCGGCACGTCGTCGGCGTACGACAGGACCGCCCCGCAGGCGAGCAGCATGGCCATCGGGTTGGCGAGGTTCTTGCCCATCAGCGAGGGCGCGGTGCCGTGGGGCGCCTCGGCCATCGCGACGTCGACGTCGTAGTTCTCGTCGAACGCCAGCAGCACGGACTCGGCGCCCGCGATCGAGCCGAACATCGGCAGCACCATGTCCGACAGGCAGTCGCCGTCGCGGTTCAGAGCCGGAATGACCAGCGGCGTCTCGGTGGCCCCGGTCAGGAGGCCCGCGTACGTGGCGTCGATCAGCACCGGTTCATACGGCACGTCGGAGTGGCGCGCCGCGGCGGCGTCCATCTCCTCCTTGAGCATGCCCTCGTAGACCGGGGAGACGGTCCACTTCGGCCCGCCGTAGACGCGGGCGCCCATGCGCTCAGCGGTCTGAAACGCGTACTCCGCGACGGCATGGCAGGTCGAGCGCGTGACCTTCTCGGTCCGGTAGGCGACCTCATCGGACGCGCCCTCGGAGCCCTCGCGCCACTGCTTGGCGCCGTAGGCGTCCTCGACCGCCATGCGAACGACGGAGATCGGATGGAACACGCCCGAGACCGGGCCGACGACACCCGGGATCCGGCGGCCGGTGCGGACGATCACCTTGCCGTCGACGCCCTCGCGGACGATCCGGTTCGGGGAGCCGACGTCGTCCTTGCCCTCCGGCGTCACGGTCGCGGCCTTCAGCCCGTAGCCCGCCTCGCGCATCGCCACGGCGGCCTCGTGAACGACCTCGTTGCCGGTCGCGCGGCGGTGCTCGAGCGAGAGATCGAAGCGCTCGAGCTCGAGCGAGAGCTGCAGGACGTCGGGCTCGAGCACGCGCAGCGACTGCTCGAGCAGCTCCTGTCCGGTCTCGTCGCCCTCGAGGACGATGATGCGCATCAGGCGGCCGCCCGACCCTCGAGGCCCAGCTCGCCGGCCCGCTCCTCCAGGGCGGCGATCACGAGCGTGACGTGCTCGTCGAAGTCCACGCCCAGGTTCTCGGCGCCCGCACGCAGTTCGTCGCGGTTGACGGCAGCGGCGAAGGCCGGCGTCTTCATCTTCTTCTTGACCGACTTGGGCGTCATCCCGTGGATGCCCTCCGGCCGCACGAACGCGCACGCCATGACGAAGCCGGAGAGCTCGTCGACGGCGAACAGCGTCTTCTCCATCGGCGAGTCGCGCGACACCTCGAGGAAGTCGGCGTGCGAGGCCACCGCGCGGACGAACTCCTCCGAGAATCCCTGCTTGCGCAGCTCTTCCAGTGCCATCCGCGGATGGCCGGTCTCGAGGTCCGGATAGCGCTCGTAGTCGAGGTCGTGGAGCATGCCGACGAGGCCCCACAGCTCCTCGTCCTCGCCGAACTTGGCGGCGTAGGCGCGCATCGCTGCCTCGACCGCCAGCACGTGCCGGCGCAGGGACTCCGACTCGGTCCAGGAACAGAAAAGGTCCCAGGCCTGCTCGCGCGAAAGAGGCTCAGACATGGCTGTTACCCTAGCCCAGCCTCGGGGCCAGAGCCCCGCCGTTCCCATCATGGAAAAGCTCCTGATCGAGGGCGGGGTGCCGTTGTCCGGCACGATCGTGCCCGCCGGCAACAAGAACGCAGCGCTGCCGCTGCTCGCGTGCAGCCTCCTCACCGACGAGGAGGTGATCCTGCACAACGTCCCGCGCATCCGCGACGTCGAGGCGATGCTGCAGCTGCTCGCCGCCCTCGGGGTCAAGACCGCCTGGCTCGACGACAACACGGTCTCGCTGCAGGCCGACAAGGTGCGCACCACCGACGTCGACGCGTCGCTGGCCGAGCGCATTCGCGCCTCGTTCCTCGCCGCCGGCCCGCTGCTGGCGCGCTTCGGCTCGGCCGTGATGCCGCCGCCGGGCGGCGACGTGATCGGCCGTCGCCGGCTTGACCCGCACCTCGACGCCTTCCGCGCGCTCGGCGCCACCGTCGAGCACGGGAACGACATCCGCATCGTGGCCGACAACGGCGGGCTGCAGGCGTGCGACTTCTTCATGGACGAGCCGTCCGTGATGGGGACCGAGAACGCGCTGATGGCGTCGGCGCTGATCGACGGCACGACCGTGATCCGCAACGCCGCGTGCGAGCCGCACGTGCAGGACCTCGCGCGCATGCTCAACAAGATGGGCTGCGCGGTCGAGGGGATCGGCTCCAACGTGATGCAGGTCCACGGCATGGGCAAGCTCGGCGGCTGCGAGCACACGGTCAGCCCCGACCACATCGAGATCGCGTCGTTCATGGCGCTGGCGGGCGTGACCGGCGGCGAGCTGCGGATCGAGGGCTGCGTGCCCGAGGATCTGCGGATGATCCGGCTCGTCTTCAGCCGTCTCGGCCTGCACAGCGAGTTCGACGACGGCGACTGCGTCGTGCCCGGGGGCCAGAAGCTCGTCGTGGCGCGCGACGCCGGCGATTACCAGTCCAAGGTCGAGGACGGGCCGTGGCCCGCGTTCCCCGCGGACCTCACGAGCATCGCCGTGGCGCTCGCGACCCAGTCCGAGGGCTCGGTGCTGATCTTCGAGAAGATGTTCGAGAACCGCCTGTTCTTCGTCGACAAGCTCATCTCGATGGGAGCGGAGATCACCATCTGCGACCCGCACCGCGCGATCGTCATCGGCCCGCGCCGGCTGCGCGGGCAGCGGCTGTCCTCGCCCGACATCCGCGCCGGCATGGCGATGCTGATCGCCGCTGTGTGCGCCGACGGGACGAGCGAGATCCACAACGTGCGCGACATCGATCGCGGCTACGAACGGATCGACGAGCGCCTGCGAGGGCTTGGCGCGCAGATAGAGCGCGTCGCGGCGTGATCCACCGGATCCCCAGCGGCACGCGCGACGTCCTGCCGGACGAGATGCGCGAGCTGCGGGCGATCACCGAGGCGTTCCGCGGCGTGTTCGAATCCTCCGGCTACGGCGAGATCGCGACGCCTGCGCTGGAGTATGAGGCCGTGCTCACCCGCGGTGACCCGGCGGCGGCCGATCCGGCCTACAAGCTGTTCGACGAGCACGGCAACGTGCTGGTGCTGCGATCGGACATGACGATCCCGATCGCCCGTGTGGTGGCGACCCGCTACGGCGCGGCCGAGCCGCCGCTGCGCGTTTGTTACTTCGCGCACGCGTACCGCTCCGTGCGGCCGCAGCGCGGGCAGGCACGAGAGATGCTCCAGGCGGGGCTGGAGCTCGTCGGCGCGCCCGGACCTGAGGGCACCGCGGAGGCGCTGACCGTCCTGTGCGCGTGTCTGGATGCCGCCGGGCTGGAGAACTACCGCGTCGGGCTCGGCGACGCGTCGCTGTACCCGCGGCTGCTCGACCGGCTCGAGGTGCCGGCCGACGCCCGGCCGCAAATCCTACACGAGCTCGTCACGCTCGACTTCGTGGGGCTCGAACGCGAGGTCTCCGCGCACGGGCGCGAGGAGCTCGTGACCGTGCCGCAGATGCGCGGTGGTGTCGAGATCCTCGACGCGGTGCCCGAGGCGGCCGACCTGCGCGCGGTGTATGCGCTGCTGGCGCCTGAAACCGCAGAGCGGGTGATCTTCGACCTCGGGCTGATCCGCTCACTTGGCTATTACACGGGAGCCGTGTTCGAGGTCTACGACGCTGCGCTCGGCGCTCCGATGGGCGGCGGCGGCCGCTACGACGACCTGCTTGGGCGCTTCGGCCGCGACCTGCCGGCCTGCGGGTGGGCGCTGAACGTCGAGCGGCTGCACCTCGCGCGCGTCGGCGAGGGTCGCTGATGAGTCTCGAAGGCTTGCGCCTGGCCGTGCCGCGCGGCGCGCTGATGGGTGAGACGCTCGACCTGCTCGACAGGCTCGGCGTCGACAGCGCCGAGGTGCGCGCGAACGACCGCAAGCTGCTGTTCGAGGACGCCGGGATCGTCACCATGCGCCCGTCCGATGTCCCCACGTATGTGGAGGCGGGCGCCGCCGACCTCGGCATCACCGGCAAGGACGTCCTCGCCGAGCAGTCCGAGCGCGCGGTCTACGAGCTGCTCGACCTCGGCTTCGGACCGTGCCGAATGGTGTTCGCGACCGTCGACGGCGACGATCCCGCCGCCGAGGCCCTGCGGCGCCTGGGCGTGATGCGCGTCGCGACCAAGTACCCGAAGATCGCCGCCGACTACTTCGAGCGCACCGGCCGCCAGGCCGAGATCGTCGAGGTCAAGGGCTCGGTCGAGCTGGCGCCGCTGGCCGGGCTCGTCGAGGGGATCGTCGACCTCACCGCCACCGGCACGACGCTGCGCGAGAACGGGCTCGTCGTGCGCGAGGAGATCGCCACCTCGACCGCGCGACTGATCGCCAACCCGGTGGCGCACAAGCTGCGAGCGCGTGAGATCGACGCGCTGCTGGAGCGCATCCGTGCGATTTGAATGCACCGCCGACAACGCGGCCGCGGTGGCGGCGCGGATCCGCGGCGAGGTCGCGGGAATCGCTGTCGTCCAGGTGACCGCGATCGTCGAGGACGTCGCGGAGCGCGGCGACGAGGCGCTGCTCGAGTACGAGGAGCAGTTCTCAGGCAACCAGCAGATCGTCGTCACGCAAGCCGAGCTGGACGAGGCGCTCGCACGGCTGGATGGCGCCGTGCGCTCGGGCCTGGAGACCGCGATCGCCAACGTACGCGCGGTGGCCGAGGCCGGCGTGGACGACGAGGCCGAGGTGGCACTGCCGCAGGGGCAGACCGTGCGGCTGCGCGAAGTGCCGGTGCGGCGGGCCGCCGTGTACGCGCCCGGCGGTCGCAACCCGTACCCGTCGTCGGTCGTGATGGGCGCCGTCACCGCGCGTGCGGCTGGGGTCGACGAGGTCGTGGTCGCTGCGACGCGCCACCCGGTGATCCTTGCCGCCGCCGCGCTGTGCGGCGCCGACGAGGTCTTCACGATGGGCGGAGCGCAGGCGATCGCCGCGCTCGCCTACGGCACCGAGACGATCCGGCCGGTCGATGTGATCGTCGGACCCGGCAGCCTGTGGGTGCAGGAGGCCAAGCGCCAGGTTGCCGGCCGGGTGGGCATCGACGGGTTCGCGGGGCCGTCCGACCTGACCGTGATCGCGTCGGCGGGCGCCGATCCCGCGCCGCTCAAGCTCGATCTGATGGCGCAGGCCGAGCATGGGGAGGGATCGCTGGTCGTGGCGGTGTCCGATGACCGCGCGCTGCTCGGCGCGCTGGAAGACGTCGCGGTCGCCGTCGAGACCGACGGGATCGACGCGGCGCTGGCGTTCGCGGAGGCGCTCGCGCCCGAGCATCTGCAGCTGGCCGGTGCGGCGGCCGAGGCGCTCGCGCCGCGGGTGCGCAGCGCCGGCTGCCTGTTCGTCGGCATCGAGTCCGGCACCGCGTTCGGCGACTACGTCGCGGGTTCGAACCACACGCTGCCCACCGACGGGGCCGCGCGCTTCGCCTCCGGCCTGTCGGCACGCGCGTTCCGCCGCCGCATGGCCGAGGTCCGCGTCGGCCGCGCTGCCGCCGCCCTGGCGCGCGCCGGGGCGCCGATCGCCCGGGCCGAGGGGTTCGATTACCACGCCGCGTCGATGGAGATCCGGGAGAATCCGCCCTCGCAATGACCCGCACCGCGCAGATCACCCGCAAGACCGGCGAGACCGACGTCTCGCTCACGCTCGGGCTCGACGGCACCGGCGCCGGCAGCCGCAGCACCGGCGTCGGCTTCCTCGACCACATGCTCGACCTCGTCGCGCGCCACGGGCGCTTCGACCTCGACGTCGAGGTCACGGGGGACCTGCAGACCGGCGCCCACCACACCGTCGAGGACACCGGCATCGTGTTCGGACAGGCGCTCGACCAGGCGCTCGGCGACCGCCGCGGGATCGTCCGTTACGGCCACGCGGTGGTGCCGATGGACGAGTCGCGCGCGGCCTGCACGGTCGACGTCTCCGGCCGTCCGTACGCGCTGATCGCGGGCTTCGAGAAGCTGCCGGCGGGCGAGATCGCGGGGTTCGACCACGACCTGGCGGAGGAGTTCTTCCGCGCCGTCGCGTCGACAACGCGGCTCACGCTGCACCTCGAGCTGCAGGCCGGCACCAACGCGCACCACATGATCGAGGCGTGCTTCAAGGCGTTCGCTCGCGCGCTGCGTAACGCGGCGGCGATCGACCCGACCGAGACCGGGATCCCGTCGACGAAGGGCACGCTGACGTGATCGCGATCGTCGACTACGGGATGGGCAACCGGCGCAGCGTCGAGAAGGCGCTCGAGCACGTCGGCGCCGCGCCGGCGCTCACCGCCGACCACGACGTGCTGCGATCCGCAGAGGCGATCGTGGTCCCCGGCGTCGGTGCGTTCCCGGAGGCGATGCGCCGCTTCCGGGCGGCCGGTCTCGACGACCTGGTCACCGAACGCGCCGAAGCGGGCGTGCCGGTGCTCGGCCTGTGCCTGGGCATGCAGCTGCTGTTCGAGCGCTCCGACGAGCACGAGGGCGCGACCGGGCTCGGGCTGCTGCCCGGCCGCGTGCGCGCGCTGCGCGGCGAGCGCGTGCCGCACATCGGCTGGAACCTCGTCACGTTCGCGCGGCCGTCGAGACTGGTGGAGGGGCTCGGCGAGGCGGCTGCCTTCTACCACGTGCACTCGTTCGTCTGCGAGCCCGAGGACGAGACCGACGTCGTCGGCCGCGGGGAGTACGGCGAACGGTTCGTCTCGATCGTCGAGCGGGGCAACGTGATGGGCGTGCAGTTCCATCCCGAGAAGTCCTCGCGCGACGGGCTCCAGCTCCTGTGCAACTTCGCCCAAGTAACCGTCCCCACCCACCCGGCGTGATCCTCTACCCGGCGATCGACATCTACGGCGGCCGCGCGGTGCGGCTCGTCGAGGGCCGCTTCGAGGACGCCACCACCTACCACGACGACCCGCTCGACGCGGCGCAGAGCTGGGTCGACGCGGGCGCGCGCTATCTGCACGTCGTCGACCTCGACGGCGCCAAGCAGGGCGAGCCGCGCTCGATCGAGCACCTGCGCCGGATCGTCCACGGCACCGGCGTCCCCGTTCAGTACGGCGGCGGGCTGCGCACGGTCGACGCGGTGCGCGATGCGCTGCGCGCCGGCGCCGAGCGGGCGATCGTCGGCACGGCCGCGTTCCGCGACGTCGACTTCCTCGACGAGATCCTCGCCGCCTACGGACCGCGCATCGTCGTGTCGGTCGACGTCCGCGGCGGGCGGATCTCCACCGCGGGCTGGACGGAGACCACGGAGCTGCCCGCGGCGGAGGCGATCCGCCATCTCCAGGCCCGCGGCGTGGCGTCGTTCGTGTACACGAACGTCGATCGCGACGGGAAGCTCGAAGGCCCGGACGCGGACGAGGTCCGGCAGGTCGCGGACGCCGTCCACGGCCGCTTCCTCTACTCCGGCGGGATCGGCCGCCGTGAGGATCTGAAGACGTTGGCGCGTCTGCGCCAGGTCAATCTCGCGGGCGTGATCGTGGGCAAGGCGCTGTACGAGAAGCGCTTCACGATCGCCGAGGGCCAGGCCGCCCTGGACGGCGTGGACTAGTCCGCTCGGCACTGGCAGCATGGGGGACATGCTGCTCGAGCGGGAGCACACGCTCGCCGTCCTCGCGACGGCGGTGGCGGACGCCACGGCAGGCAACGGCTCGGTCGTGCTCGTCACCGGTGAGGCTGGGATCGGCAAGACGACGCTGGTGCGCGCGTTCGTCCGCGACGCCGACGCCCGCATCCTGATGTCGGCGTGCGACGACCTGATGGCGTCGCGCGCGCTCGGCCCGCTACGCGATGCGGTCCTCGGGCCTGGCCCGGTCGACGACATCTTCTCGGCGCTGCTCGACGAGCTGGCGTCCCAGACCCCGACCGTCCTCGTCGTCGACGACATCCACTGGGCCGACGACGCCACGCTCGACGTCCTCGGCTACGCCGCGCGGCGGATCGAGGGGGTCGGAGCCGTGCTCGTCCTCACGTTCCGCGACGACGAGGTCGAGGCGCGACATCCGCTCAACCGCTTTCTCGGCGTGCTCTCCGGCTGCCCGGTCCACCGTGTGGCGCTCGCCCCGCTGTCGGCCGCCGCCGTGCGACAGCTGTGCGAGGGCACCGGCGCCGATCCCGCGCGGGTGCACCGGGTGACGCGCGGCAACCCGTACTTCGTCACGGAGGCGCTCGCGTCGCCGGCCGACGACGTGCCCGTGAGCGTGATCGAGGCCGTGCTCGCTCGCGTCGGCCGGCTGGGGCCGGAGTGTCGCGACGCGCTCGACCAGCTGTCGGTGGTGCCGTCGCACGTTGAGATGTCGCTGGCGATGGGATTGCTCGGCCGCAGCCTGCACGCACTCGCCGAGGCCGAGCAGGCTGGCGTGCTCGAGGTGACCGCCGACCGTCTCGCGTTCCGCCACGAGCTGGCCCGCCGGGCGATCGAGCAGAGCCTGCCCGGGCTGCGCCGCCGGCAGCTCAACGCGGCGGTCGTGCGCGAGCTGCGGGCGCAGGAGGGCGCTGAGCCCGCGCGCGTCATGCACCACGCGGTCGAGGCGGGCGACGTCGACGCGATCCTCGCTGTCGGCCCGGACGCCTGGCTGGAGGCGGCCCGCGCCGGTGCGCACCGCCAGGCGCTTTCACACATCACATCTGTCCTGCCGTACGTGAACGCGGTACCGGCGCGCGAGCGCGCGGCGGTGCTCGACGCCTACGGCTGGGAGCTGTACAACGCCCACCGCTTCCCCGAGGCGGTCGACGCCGGGCGCGAGGCCGCTCGGCTGTACGCCGAGACGGGCGATCCGGTCGCGGTCGGACTGTGCCTGGTGCGCGTCTCGCGCCACCTGTTCATGGCCGGCAAGACCGACGAGGCGGAGGAGGCCGCGGCGCGCGCGGTCCTGCTACTCGAGCCGACCGGCGACGGCCCGGCGCTCGCTCATGCCTCGCTGTACGACGGCGCGATCCTCGCGATGACCGACGACCCCGATCGGGCGGAGCCGATGCTCGTGCATGCGTTCGAGCTCGCACAGCGCACGGCCCGGCACGACCTCGCCGCGCTCGCGCTCAACTACCTCGGGATCGCGCGCGTCGAGCTGGGCCACCCGACCGGGCTCGACCTGCTGCGCGAGAGCATCGCCGCGGCGATCGACGCCCGGCAGTTCGAGTACGCGGCGCGCGGCTACTGCAACCTCGTCGAGTTGCTCGCCCGCGGTGGTCATCTCGACGAGGTCGAATCGTGGGCGGAGGATGGGCTGCGCTTCGCACGCGAGCGCGGGTTCTGGTCGCACGCCTACAACCTCGAGGTCCATCGCTGCATCGCGCTGATCCGGCGTGGGCGCTGGGATGCCGCGCAGAGCGCGCTGTCCGAGCTCGTCGCCGGGCTCGACGACCCGGGGATGCTCTACGTCTACAGCGTGCCGTGGCTCGGCCGCCTGCTGGCCCGCCGCGGCGACCCGGCGGCCGAGCGGATGCTCACGGCCGCGTGGGAGCGCGCCCGCTCGCAGCGTCTGACCATCGGCGTCGCCTACGCCGGCCTCGCCTACCTCGAGTGGGCGTGGCTGACGCAGCGGATCGACGTCGTGGAGGCCGTGGCGGGCGAGATGCTGGCGCTGCTCGCGCATTTCGGCGCGGCCCCGTTCCGGTTCGAGGTCGAGCGCTACATGGAGCGCGCCGGGCTGCCCGTGACCGGCCCGCCGATCGCCGACCCGTGGCCGGACGACCCGTACGAGTGCGCGCTCGACCGCGTGCACGGCGGCGACCCGGACGCGATCGTCGAGGGCATCCGCGTGCTCGACGGGCTCGGTGCCGTGCCCGCCGCGGCGCTCGCTCGCACGCGGCTGCGCGCGATGGGCGAGCGCGTTCCCCGCGGGCCACGTGCCGGCACGCCCGCCAATCCCGCCGGGCTCACGGAGCGCCAGTTCGTGGTGCTGGAGCTGCTGAGCGAGGGGATGACGAACGCCGAGATCGCCGATCGGCTGGTGGTCTCCGTCCGCACGGTCGACCACCACGTCGCGGCGGTGCTCGGAAAGCTCGGCGTGCGCTCCCGGCGGGAGGCGGCCGCCGCGGCGCACGCCTTGGGCATCAGGGTCTAGTCCTCTTGGACCCCGATGGTCCCGGCCTGCTGGCCGGAGCTGTCGATGCTCGGCGCGCCGTGGATCGCGAGCGTGTCGAGCTCGTCGACGCTGCGCAGGTCGACCGCCTCGGCTCCCGGGTCGTGGACGAAGCGCACGTCGTGCCGGGCGCGGAAGACGTCGAACACCTCGGTGGCGAGAGCGTCCGCGATTCGCGCCCGCGCGCGGTGGAGGCGGCTCATCACGGTGCCGAGCGGGATGTCGAGCGCCGCGGCCGCCTCGGCGTAGCTGAGGCCGCCGAGATCGACGGCCGCGACGACGTCGCGGAGCGGGTCGGGGAGCTTGCCGATCGTCGCGTACACCTCAGCGGCGCGCGCGGCCAGGTCGGGATCGGCACGGGTGTTGGGCTGGTCCGCGAGCTGCTCGTCGCTGCCGAGCATCGGCTGGCGCTGCTGCGCGCGGCGATGGTCGTTCAGGACGTTGCGCAGCGTGCGCGCGAGATAGGGGAACTCGTGGGTGCCGCGCAGCCGCCGCGGTCGTGCGAGGACGCGCAGGTAGGTCTCCTGCGTGAGGTCGTCGGCGAGCGAGGCCGAGCCGCAGAGCGAATACGCGAGGCGGTTCAGGCGCGGGAGGTGAGCGACGGCGACAAGCGGATCGAGCACGGACATGACCGTGCGACTGTCTCCGCCATGGCGCGTCCGCGCATCGGTAGGCGGCTACCTATCTGTAGGGCTGGCGCTACCTAGACTTGGCCGCCGGTGCACTACAAGCGGATCATCCCGTGTATGGACGTCGACGGCGGCCGCGTGGTCAAGGGCACGCGGTTCATCGACATCCGCGACGCCGGCGATCCGGTCGAGCTCGCCGCCCATTACGACGCGACCGGGGCCGACGAGCTGGTGTTCCTCGATATCACGGCGACGTCCGACAAGCGGGCGACGGTCGTCGAGCTGGCGCGTCGGGCCGCCGACGAGCTGTTCGTCCCGTTCACGATCGGCGGGGGCGTCCGCGAGGTGGCCGACGCGCAGGCGGTCCTCGACGCCGGGGCCGACAAGGTCTCGGTCAACTCGGCCGCGGTGGCGCGGCCGGAGCTGCTCGGCGAGATGGCGGACGTGTTCGGCGCCCAGTGCGTCGTGCTGGCGATCGACGCCAAGCGCCGCGACCACTCCTTCGAGGTCTACGTCGCCGGTGGACGGACGCCCACGGGGCGCGACGCGGTGGCCTGGGCGCGCGAGGGCGTCGAGCGCGGGGCGGGGGAGATCCTGCTCACCTCGATGGACCGCGACGGCACCAAGGACGGCTACGACCTCGAGCTGGTGCGCGCCATCGCGGAGGCCGTGGAGGTGCCGGTGATCGCCTCTGGGGGCGTCGGCGGGCCCGAGCACATGGTGGCCGGCTTCGCGGCGGGCGCCGACGCGGCGCTCGCGGCGTCGATCTTCCACTACGGCGAGTACACGATCCCGCAGGTGCGGGAGGCGCTGCGCGACGCCGGCGTACTCATGCGCCCGTGATCGTTTTGTAATGTTCGGCACTATGAACGTGCGAGAGGCAATGACCGGCAACGTGCTCACGATCACGCCGGGTCGCACACTGCGTGAGGCGGCGCGCTTCATGACCGAGCACAACGTCGGAGCAGTCGTGATCATCGATCCCGAGGAGCCCGGACCCGGGATCGTCACCGAGCGGGACGTGGTTCGCTCGCTCGGCGCCGGGCAGGATCCGGATAACGAGCTGGTACGCGATCACCTGACCGCCAACGCGACGTTCGCGGACGGGGACTGGGACCTCGAGGAGGCGGCTGACGCGATGGCCAAGGGCGGGTTCCGGCACCTCGTCGTGGTCGAGGACGGTGAGCTGGCGGGGATCATCTCGATGCGGGATCTGATCCAGGTCTGGCGCCCGGGCGGCGCCGGCCGCCGCAGCGGCTAGCCGCTCTTCTGCTTCTTCTTCTTGGCCGCGTGCTTCTTCGCGGCCTGCTTCTTCGCGGCCTGCTTCTTCTTTTGCTTCGCGGCAGCCTGCTTCTTCTTCTTGGCGATCGCGCGCTTCTTCGCCAGCGCCTTCTGCTTGGCGATCCGCTGCGCGCGCGCTCGCTCCTGCGCGACGGTCAGGGGCTCGAAGCGCGCCACCGAGGAGAACCCGGTCAGGTAGATGTCCTCGCCGTCGGACACGACGGGGTTGAAGGCGCCGCGCGGGTTCGTCCAGATGCGGCGGCCGCTGACCGCGCCGAGCGCGGTCGTGTTCCGCTTGCCCCAGTTCGAGTAGTAGACGATGCCGCCGATGACGCTCGTGCCGCCGGAGATCTTGCCGCCGTCGCGATAGGTCCAGCGTGTGTTGCCGCTGCGCGCGTCGAGCGCGTAGAACGTGCCGTCGTAGCTGCCGAAGTACACCGTCGGCTGGCCGTGCGGCACCTGGGCGACCGCCGCCGAGGCGTACACGTACGACCCGGTCCCGCGACGCCAGGCGAGCTTGCCCGACGCGGCCGAGAACGAGTACATGTTGCCGTCGGTGTTGCCGATGTAGACACGGCCGAACGCGACCGCGGCCGTAGCGTAGAAATTCCCTGCTGAGAGCCCGAAATGGGCACCGCTCGTGCCGGTGTGCCAGACCTGCTTGCCGGTCTTCTGGGAGATCGCGTAGACCTGGCCGCCGTAGGTGCCGAAGTAGAACTTGCCGTCAGCGAGGGCCAGGCCGCCCTTGACGGCGCCGCCGCCGTGGAACTGCCACTGGATCGCGCCGTTGTCGACGCGCATCGAGTACACGGTCCCGTTCTCGGTCCCGAAGTAGACGTGGTGGTCGACGATGATCGGCGACGACTCGGACCGGCTCGGCAGGTTGCGCGACCACGAGACCTTGCCGCTCCGGGCCCAGATCGCGGCGACCTTGCCCGCGCTGCCCTTGGTCCGCTCGAGGATCGTCACGACGATCTTCTTGTCGCCGTAGGCGGGCGACGACGCCCCGAGATAGCCCATGTCGCGGCGCCAGTGGACCTTGCCGGTGTTCTTGTCGAGCTTGACGACCTGGCCGTCGTTGCGCATGACGAACAGGCGCTGGCCGACGATGATCGGCGGAAACTCGAGCAGCACGTTGGCGTCCCAGCTCCAGCGTCGCTTGAACGGCGGCGCGACGTCCGGCTTGGTCGGGAGATACCGCCGGCGGTCACGCGAGTAGCCGTATTGGGCCCACTCGAAGCCCGAGAGGGGATCGACCTTCTTGCCCTTCTTCCCCTTCTTCTTCTTCGGGGCCTCCGCCCGCGGGACGGAGGTCTGCTCGGGCTCGGCGCGGAACTCGACGTCCTTGTTGAAAACGTCACCCGGGCGGGTGAGGGCAAAGACCGCGGCGGCGCCGATCAGCACGGCCGCGAAGACTCCGAGGACGATGACGATCCGCCGCCGGTACCAACGTTTCGGCTCCGACGACATCCCATATGAGGGTAGCCACGCGCCAAGATGCCGCTCGTGAACGTCCGTGAACGTCTCGGCCGGCCTACGGCCGTCACCGCGCTCGAGGGCGAGGAGGCCGTCTACGTGGTGGGCGGCGCTGTGCGCGACGTGTTGCTGGGCCGCGGGCCGCACGAGCTCGACTTCGTCGTCGAGGGTGATGCGGTGGCCGTGGCGCGCCGTGCGGCCGAGCGTCTCGGCGGCCGCGTGACCGTGCACGAGCGGTTCGGGACCGCCACGGTGGAGGCCTCAGACGCCACGTTCGACCTGGCGGGCGCGCGCCGCGAGCGCTACGAGCGGCCGGGGGCGCTGCCGGACGTCGAGCTCGGGGCTTCGCTGGCCGAGGATCTCGCGCGGCGGGACTTCACGGTCAACGCGATCGCGCTGCACCTGGCGGACGGCGAGCTCACCTACTACGACGGTGCGCGCGAGGACCTCGAGGCCGGCGTCCTGCGCGTGCTCCACGACGGCTCGTTCCGCGACGACCCGACGCGCCTGCTGCGGCTCGCGCGCTACGCCGCCCGCCTGTCGTTCTCCGCGGATGCGCGCACCGATCAGCTCGCGGCCGAGGCGGTCGCGGACGGCGCGATCGACACTGTCACCGGCTCGCGGCTGGGCGCCGAGCTGCGCCTGCTGCTGGGCGAACCGCAACCGTCGGCACTGCTGCAGCTGGAGCGCCACGGCCTCGGCCGCGCGCTGCTCGGACCACGGTCTTGGGGCGCCCGGGGCGGCTTTCGGGTGCAGCCCGAAGTCGTCGAGCGCACGCTGGACCTCTGCCCGCCGGGCGCCCGCGGTGACCTCGCCGCGCTCGCATCCTCGGTTCACGGCGACCGGCGCGAGCTCGCGGCGCGGCTCGACGAGCTCGCGTTCCCCGCCGCCGAGCGAGACGTCGTGGCCCATACCGCGGCGAGCGCCGGCTACCTGACCGATGTCCTGACCGAGCCGCTGATGATGGACGGCGAACCGATCTCGGACGTCGCCCTTTGGCGCGCGCTGCGCAAGCAACCGGCGGAGACCGCGGCCGTGGCGGGGGCCTTTGACGGTGGCGGGGCCTTTGCGGCTGCGCGGCGCTGGCTCGACGACGTGCGCCACCGCCGGCTGTCCATCGATGGCAACGACCTCGTCGCCGCCGGCCTATATGGCCGCGCAATCGGCGAGGCGCTCGAAGCTGCAACGGCCGCGATGCTCGAGGGCCGTGCCCCCGGACGCGACGAGCAGCTGGCGGCCGCGCTCGGCCGTAGCATTGATCCGTGATGCTCCCCGAGCTCGCCACGCCGTTCCGCTGGGAGGGCGACCACATCGCCGCCGAGGTGAACGGTGCCCGCGCGCTGTTCACGACGCGTCGCGGCGGCGTCTCGGACGGGCCGTTCGACTCGCTCAATCTCGGCATCAAGACCGCCGACGAGCGCACCAACGTCGAGGAGAACCGCGCCCGCGTGGCCGCCGCCGCGGGGTGCGACTGGGAGCGCTTCCAGTTCGGCTGGCAGGTACACGGCGCCACGGTGCGCCGCGCCACCGAGTCCCGCTCGCAGGTCACACAGGAGGACGGCCAGGCGACGGCCCTGAGCGGCCATCCGGCGCTGGTGTTCGGCGCCGACTGCCAGCCGGTGCTGCTCGTGACCGGCGGCGCCGTGGCGGCGCTCCACTGCGGCTGGCGCACGATGGCGGCGGGCGTGATCCCCGAGGGCATCGCCGCGCTGCGCGACGTCGGCGGCGACGGCCCGGTGACCGCGCTGATCGGCCCCGGCGCCCGCGCCTGCTGCTATGAGGTCGGCGAGGAGGTGCACGAGGTGTTCGCGCGCTACGACGCGCGGCGGGGCGATCGCAACATCGACCTCGCGGCGATCGCGGCCGCGCAGCTTGCCGCCGCCGGCGTCGCCAAGATCCACGACGCCGGGCTGTGCACCATGTGCTGGTTCGGCCTGTTCTTCTCCCACCGCCGCGACGGCGGGGTCACCGGCCGCCAAGCGGGGCTCGTGTGGCGAGTCTGATCACCGGCCTCGACGCCGCGCGCATCCGCGCGAACCTCGAGCGCATCCGCGGCGAGCTGCCCGACGGGGTCGAGATCCTCGCCGCGGTCAAGTACGTGCCGCTGCAGGAGCTCGGGACGCTCGCCGAGGCAGGGATCGCGATCGCGGGCGAGAACCGCGCCCAGGACCTCGAGGCCAAGGCCACGGCGCATCCGGACTTCCGCTGGCACTTCATCGGCCAGCTGCAGAGCCGCAAGGTCAAGCAGATCCTCCCGTACGTCGAGCTGATCCACTCGGTCGCGTCCGACTCGGCGCTGCGTCAGCTCGAGAAGCACGGCACTCCGGAGACCGAGATCCTCGTCGAGGTCAACGTCGCCGGCGAGGAGGAGAAGGCGGGCGTCGCCGCGGCCGAGCTCGGCGCCTTCATCGCACGCTCCCCGGTGCAAGTCGTGGGGCTGATGACGATGCCGCCGTTCACCGACGATCCCGAGGCCAGCCGGCCAGTGTTCGCCCGTTTGCGGGAGCTCGCAGGCGAGCACGGACTGCGCCAGCTGTCGATGGGGACGTCGCAGGACTACCGCGTCGCCGCCGAGGAGGGGGCGACGATCGTACGTTTGGGCTCCGTGCTCTACGCGTAGACTCTGGCTCCTAGCAGGGAAACCCCGCTCCGCCGCGAACCCAAACCCGCCATGGCCTTCCGCGACACCTGGCACAACGTTCTCGTCTACTTCGGCCTCGCCGAGGACCGAGACCCGTACGAGGAGGAGCCCGTCGAGTACCGCGAGCCCGAGGAAGAGCTCGAGAACCGGTACCGCGAGCGTCCCAACGTGCGGCGTCTCTCCTCGCGCCGCCGCCGGGACGACATCGACGACATCTTCGCCGACGACTCGCCGAGCGAACGCCGCACCTCGACGCTCCGCTCGGTCGCACCGCCCGGCAACGGCAGCGGCGGCAGAGGAGACGTGCGCGTGCATCTCGTGATCCCCAAGTCGTTCAACGACGCCCAGGACGTGGCGGACAAGTTCAAGGACTCGATCCCGGTGATCATCAACCTGCAGGGCTCCGAGGCCGACCTCTCCAAGCGCCTGATCGACTTCGCCTCCGGCCTCACCTACGCGCTCGACGGGGGCATGCAGCGGATCGCCGACAAGGTCTTCCTGCTCACCCCGCGGAACGTCGAAGTGTCCGCGGAGGAGCGCGCTCGGCTGATCGAGAAGGGGTTCTTCAACCAGTCCTGAGATAACGTCCGGCGCCATGCAGGTCGGATTCATCGGCGCTGGGAACATGGCTCGGGCACTCGCCCGCGGGTGGGGAGATCCCGTGCTGTGCACGGATTCCGGCTCAGGCCGTGCGGCGGCGCTGGCGGCCGAGCTCGGCGGCGAGGCCGTCCAGAGCAACAAGGAGCTCGCCGAGCGCGTGGATCTCGTGATCCTCGCCCACAAGCCCGCCCAGCTGGCCGAGGTGGCGTGGGAGGCGGCGGGCGCCACGAAGGCGGTCGTTTCGCTGCTCGCGCGCACATCGCAGGCGGACGTGCGCAGTGCCTACCCGGGCGTACCGGTCTTCCGGCTCGAGCCGAACACAACGGTCGAGGTGCGTCGTGGCGTGCTCGCGTTCGCCGAGCCCGAGGTGCAGGCCGACGACGGCCTCTACGAGCAGATCAAGGAGCGCTTCGGGCGCCTCGGCAAGGTCGTTGAGGTGCCGGAGCGGCTGATGTCGGTGGCCGGCGCGTTGTCCGGCGTCGGGCCTGCGTACTGGGCGCTGCTCGTCGAGGCCCAGGTCGACGCCGCCGTGCGGCGCGGGATGCCGGCCGCGGTCGCGCTCGACCTGATCACCGAGACGATGGCGGGCTCGGCGGAGCTGCTCCGCACCCGCGGCGGCGACACGCTTGCGATGCGCCGCGAAGTGGCGTCGCCGGGTGGCACGACGGCGCGCGGGCTGGCGGCGCTCGAGCGCGGTGGCGTCCGCTCCGCGTTCCACGACGCGATGGACGACGTGGTCGGCGGCTGACATGGAGGCACGCCACCAGATCGCGGGCTTCCTCGGCGCCCTGATCACCGTCTACGTGATCATCATCATCGCCTGGATCGTCGTGTCGTTCGTGTTCGCCCTCGGCGCCCGTGTGCCGTACTCACGGCCCGTCAACGCCGTCCTGGACTTCCTGCGCGACGTCACCGAGCCGTACCTGCGCATCTTCCGCCGGCTGCCGTTGCGGGTCGGGCCGCTCGACCTGTCGCCGATCGTCGCGATCCTGGCCCTCCAGATCGTCGGCCGGCTGATTGTGAACCTCATCGATCCGGGTCCGTGACGGCAACGGCTCGCGCCGCGCTGGTGGCGGTCGCCGTCGTCGTGGCCGATCAGGCCGTCAAGGCGCTCGTCCGCTCCACGATCGATCGGGGCGATGCCGTGAGCCTGTTCCTGAGGATCCGGCTCGTCAACGTGCGCAACGACGGCATCGCGTTCGGCGCGTTCGCCGGCGGCGGGGTGGTGCTCGTGATCTTCGCGGTCGCCGCGCTCGCGGCGCTGCTGGTCTTCTTCGCTCGTCATCGCAACCGACCTCTGGTGTGGCTCCCGACCGGCCTGCTGATCGGGGGCGCGGCCGGCAACCTGATCGACCGCGTGCGCGACGGCGCGGTGACCGACTTCATCGACTTCCCGTGGTGGCCGGCATTCAACGTCGCCGACATCGCGATCACGTTCGGCGTGTTGACGCTGCTGTACGTGCTCGAAGGACCGCCGCGCCGTGCGTGAACTGGTGGTCGAGCCGGACGCGGCGGGCGAGCGGCTCGATGTCTTCCTCGCCCGCGAGGCGGGCTCGCGCGCCGCTGCCCAGCGGCTGATCGACGACGGGCTGGTCCGGGTGGACGGCGTCGCGCGGCCGAAGCGGCACACGGTGGCTGCGGGGGAGCGGGTGACGGTGGAGCCCGCGGCGCCGGTCGCCGAGCCCGACGTCCCGGAGGCGACGTTCGCGATCGCCTACGAGGACGAGCACCTGCTGGTGATCGACAAGCCCGCGGGCGTCGTCGTGCACCCCGCGCGGGGTCACCGGGCCGGGACGCTCGCGCAGGCGCTGGCGTCCCGCGCCGCCGGTGGCGACGAAGGCCGCGAAGGGATCGTCCACCGACTCGACCGCGACACGTCCGGACTGCTCGTCATCGCTCGCAGCGAGGCCGTGCACGCCGCGCTGAAGGCGCAACTGCAGAAGCGGGAGATCACGCGCGAGTACCTGGCATTGGTGGAAGGCCGTCCGGCGTCGCGGCGCGGAACGATCGACGCTCCGCTGGGCCGCGACCGCCGCGTCCGCACGCGCATCTCGACCGACACCAGCGAGCCACGCCCCGCGATCACGCACTTCGACACCGAAGAGACGTTCCCCGACTACACGCTGCTCCGGGTGCGGCTCGAGACCGGTCGCACGCACCAGATCCGCGCGCACCTGAAGGCGATCGGCACCCCGGTCGCCGGCGATCCCGAATACGGGCGGAAGGGCGCGCTCGGGCTCGGGCGCCAGTTCCTCCACGCCGACCACCTGGCGTTCGTCCATCCGGTGACGGGGGCGGAGGTCGACGTGCGCTCTCCGCTCCCTTCAGACCTCGCCGAGGCGCTGGAAAAGGCGGGCCGGTCCACCGGAGGTAGGGGAAGGGAGGGCCGACCCGCGCAGGCGTAAACGGAGGATGTCTCAAGAACTTTCGTAAACTGACGGGCAATCCCATTTCAACGACCCCGGGTGGCATCTGGATCCCGAGGCCGCGGGCCCTGCCCGGCACACGCCGGGTCCCGCGCATCGCCTCATCGCCCGGGTTGGCAGCACACAACCAATTCAAGGGAGTTTCCGTGGCTCAGGTAGGCATCAGAGAGCTGCTGGAGGCTGGAGTCCACTTCGGCCACCAGACACGCCGTTGGAACCCGAAAATGCGCCGCTTCATCCATGGCGAGCGCGGCGGGATCTACATCATCGATCTGCTCAAGACCGAGGCGCTGCTCGCGCAGGCGCAGCAGTTCGCCGCCAATATCGCCAATCACGGCGGCACCGTGCTGTTCGTCGGCACCAAGAAGCAGGCCCGCGACGGCATCAAGGAGATCGCCGAGGCGGCCGGCATGCCGTACGTCAATCACCGCTGGCTCGGTGGCCTGCTGACCAACTTCCAGACGATCTCGCTCCGCATCAAGCGGCTGCACGACCTCGAGCGCTACTCGACCGACGGCCAGTTGGCGCTGCTGCCGACGCGTGAGCGCCTGTCCGCCGAGGCCGACCTGGAGAAGCTCCAGGCGAACCTGGGCGGCGTCAAGAACATGCAGCGCGTGCCCGACGCGATGTTCGTGATCGACCTCAAGACCGAGGCGATCGCGGTCCGCGAGGCGCAGCGCCTGCGGATCCCGATCATCGGGCTCGTCGACACCAACTGCGACCCCGACGGGATCGACTACGTGGTGCCGGGCAACGACGACGCGATCCGTGCGTGCACGCTGGTGACCCGGGCGATCGGCGACGTCGTCTCCGAGGGCCGCGCCCGCTTCCGTCACGAAGAGGAGCAGGCGCGGTTGCAGGCCGAGGAGCAGGCCCGCAAGGAGGCCGAAGAGCGCGCCCGGCGCGAGGCCGAGGAGCAGGCTCGCCGCGAGGCGGAGGAGCAGGCCGCGGCCGAGGCCGCCCAGCGCGCCGCCGCCGAGGCAGCCGCGGAGGCCGCCGCGTCGGCCGCTGCCGAGCCTGAGGCGCCGGCGGCTGCCGCTGCACCCGAGGCGTCGGCCGCTGCCGCTGCACCCGAGGCGTCGGCCGCTGCCGCTGCACCCGAGGCGTCGGCCGCTGCCGCTGCGCCTGAGGCGCCCGCCGCGGAGCCTGAGGCGCCGGCCGCTGCCGCTGCGCCCGAGGCGGCGCCCGCCGCGGAGCCTGAGGCCCCGGCCGCCGCTGCCGAGGCACCTGCCGCGGAGCCTGAGGCACCGGCCGCGGAGCCCGAGGCGCCCGCGGCCGCCCAGCCCGAGGCCCCCGCTGCCGACCCCGAGACGCCCGCCGCGGAGCCCGAGGCCGCCGCGGAGGAGCCCAAGCCCGAGAAGAAGAAGCGCGCGCCGCGTCGCAAGAAGAAGGACGACGAGGCCGCCGAAGAGACGCCCAAGGAAACCGAGGAGACCCAGTCGTGACCGCCATCTCCGCATCGCAGGTCAAGGAGCTGCGCGACCGTACCGGCGCCGGCATGATGGATTGCAAGAACGCCCTCGCCGAGACCGACGGCGACATCGAGGCCGCCGTCGAGTTGCTGCGTGTCCGCCTCGGCGATAAGGCGCTGAAGGTCGGCGGCCGCGAGGCCACCGAGGGCACCGTGCAGTCCTACATCCACGGCGGCGGCAAGGTCGGCGTGCTCGTCGAGGTCGACTGCAACACCGACTTCGTCGCCCGCAACGAGGACTTCGTGACGTTCGCGCGCGAGCTCGCGCTGCACATCGCCGCCTCGCCGACCACGCAGTGGGTGTCCGAGGAGGACATTCCCGAGGACGCCAAGCAGGCCGAGCTGCGCGTGTTCGAGCAGCAGGCGGCCGGCAAGCCCGAGAACGTTCGTGGCAAGATCGCCGAAGGCAAGCTGCGCAAGTGGATGGAGGAGGTCGTGCTCCTCAACCAGCCGCACGTCAACACCGACAAGTACGAAGGCAAGACGATCGAGCAGCTGCGGGTGGAGTTGTCCGGCACCACCGGCGAGAACGTCGTGATCCGCCGGTTCGCCCGCTTCCAGGTGGGCGCTTGACGGACAAGCCCGCCTTCCAGCGGGTGCTGGTCAAGCTGTCAGGCGAGGCGCTGATGGGCGACCTCGAGTTCGGCACCGATGCCGACACCGTCTCGGCGATCGCCCGCCAGCTGAAGGGAATCCACGACCGCGGCGTCGAGGTCGCGGTCGTGCTCGGAGCCGGGAACATCTATCGCGGCCTCGAGGGCGCGGCGGCGGGCATGGACCGCTCGACCGCCGACTACATGGGCATGCTCGCGATCGTGCTCAACGCGCTGACGCTGCAGGACGCGCTCGAGAAGCAGGGCGTGCACACGCGCGTGCAGTCGGCGATCACGATCTCCGAGGTCGCCGAGCCGTACATCCGCCGCCGCGCGATGCGCCACCTCGAGAAGGGCCGTGTCGTGATCTTCGCGGCCGGCACCGGCAACCCGTTCTTCACCTCCGACACCGCCGCCGCGCTGCGTGCCCTGGAGATGCACGCGGAGGCGATCCTGATGGCCAAGAACGGTGTCGAGGGCATCTACACGGCCGATCCGAAGAAGGATCCCGACGCCGAGTTCATCCCCGAGATCACCGCGCGCGAGGCGCTCCAGCGCGGCCTGAAGGTGATGGACTCGACGGCGCTGTCGCTGTGCATGGACAACGGGCTCCCGATCTACGTCTTCAACATGAACGACGAGAAGAACATCGACCGGATAGTCTCCGGCGAGCGGGTGGGGACCCTGGTGACGACGGCATGATCGACGACCTCCTACAAGATGCCCGGGAGCACATGGAGAAGTCCGTGGACGCGACCCGGACGAAGTTCGGCTCGGTGCGGACAGGCCGTGCGACGCCTCACCTGCTCGACCGCATCAACGTCGACTACTACGGTGCGCAGACGCCGCTGAAGCAGCTTGCGACGGTGTCGGCGCCCGAGGCCCGGCTGTTGACCGTCCAGCCGTACGACAAGAACTCGATCAAGGGCATCGAGCGAGCCATTCTCGAGTCCGACGTCGGGCTGACGCCGAACAACGACGGCTCGATCATCCGCCTGCAGATCCCCGAGCTCACCGAGGAACGCCGCAAGGAGCTCGTCAAGGTGGTCCGCAACCTCGCCGAGGAAGGCCGTGTGGCGATTCGCAACATCCGCCGCGACGTCATGCACGACCTGCGTGAACTGAAGGAGGCCGGCGAGGCCGGCTCCGACGACGAGCACCGCGCCGAAGAGTCGCTCCAGAAGCTGACGGACGAGAAGATCAAGGAGCTCGACGCGGTCCTCAAGGCCAAGGAAGAAGAGATCCTCGAGGTGTGAGCGCCTCGTACGTCGCCATCATCACGGATGGCAACGGACGCTGGGCCCGGCAACGCGGCCTGCCCGTCGAGGAGGGCCATCGCGCGGGCGCCGACACCGTCAAGGCTCGCCTCCGTGACGCCGTCGACCTCGGCGTGCGCGAGCTGACGGTGTACTCGTTCTCGACCGAGAACTGGTCGCGGGCCCCGGAGGAGGTCAACGCGCTGATGGCGCTGTTCTCGGAGCGGATCCTCGCCGAGACGCCCGAGCTCAACGGCGAGGGTGTGCGGATGCGCTTCATCGGCCGCCGCGACGGGGTGTTGCCCGAGCTGCTCGAGCAGATGCGCTGGGCCGAGGAGACGACCGGCGGGAACGACCGCATCACGCTGTACGTGGCGTTCAACTACGGCGGCCGGGCGGAGATCGTGGATGCGGCGCGCGAGTTCACCGGCACCACCGAGGACGAGTTCCGGGAGCTCCTGTACGCGCCCGAGATGCACGACCCGGACCTGATCATCCGCACCAGCGGCGAGCAGCGGCTCTCCAACTACCTGCTGTGGCAGTCCGCCTACTCGGAGCTCCATTTCACCGAGGTGCTGTGGCCGGACTTCTCGCGCGAGGACTTCGAGGCCGCGCTGGGCGAGTACGAGGTGCGCCGGCGCCGGTTCGGCGGCCGATGAGCGCGCGTCGACGCAACGTCGCCGCGGACCTGGGGGCGCGCATCCTGGTGGCGATCCCCGCGATCGCCTACGCGGTCTTCATCATCGCCGCCGGCGGCTGGGTGTTCGCGATCGGGATCCTCGTGCTCGGCTTCGTCTGCCTGCACGAGCTGTTCCGCATGTACGAGACGGTCCGGCCGATCCGGCTCGCCGCGTTCATCGCGATCGCCGGGCTCGCGGTGGCCGCGGAGCAGGGGACGTCGCAGCAGGTGCTGCTCGCGCTCGTCGCGTTCTTCCCGCTGATGTTCCTGCTCGGGATCGCGATCCCGCGGCCCGGCGGCCCTTCGCTCACAGCCGCGATGGCGCTGACCACCTTCGGCGTCGTGTGGGTGGGGATGGCGCTCGCGCACGCGATCCTGCTCCGCGGCACGCCGCACGGCGACGGGGTCGTCGTCGACGTGCTCGTCGGCACGTTCCTCGGCGACACCGGCGCCTACCTCGGCGGTCGCTGGTTCGGCACACGACCGCTGTCGCCGCGGGTCTCGCCGAACAAGACGATCGAGGGCCTGCTCATCGGCTTCTTGGCGGCGGTGTTCTTCACCTGGTGCGCCGGGCTGTACCAGGATTGGCTCACCGGAGCCGACGCGCTGATCATCGGCGCCGCGGTCGGCGTCGCCGCCCCGATCGGCGATCTGTTCGAGTCGGCGGTCAAGCGCGATGCCGGCACCAAGGACGCCGGCACGCTGTTCGGCATTCACGGCGGGGCGCTGGACCGGCTCGACGCGGCGTTCTTCACGCTCGTGACCGGCTACTACGTCTGGCTCGCGCTGCTCTAGTCGTCTGCGCGACATAGGTCGCCGCCCAGACGACATGGCCGCGGATCCTCCGCCCCGACATATTCCGGGGCGAGGCGTTCCTGTCCGGGGTCGCGCACGACCTCAATCGGGTGATCTTCCGCCTCGACTTCGGCTGCTCGGTGATCCTCCGCGGCTGCCCGCAGATCCACGACCTGTGGATGAACGGGCTGTGGTGGGACCTGTGGCTGCTCGCCGGCGGCGTCGTGCTCGGCGCGGGCGGCGGGATCCTCGCCGGGATCTGGTGTTCGCGGCGCCCGGGGTCGCTGCGCTCGCGCCTGCTCGAGGCGGGTGCGATGGCGGCCTACTGCGCGCCCGTGTTCTTTGTCGGGTTGTTCGTGCTGTACCTGTTCAACTCGACCTACGGGCGCATCCCGCTGCCGTTCTTCTTCGATGCCGAGCCACGCTGGGTGCAGCCGTGGAACGCCCCGTGGGACTGGTTCCGGCAGCTGCTCGTCCCGTGGATCGTGCTCGGGTTGATCGCGGACGGCATCGTGTCGCGGCTGGACCCACGGGTCCGCACCTCGCACGACCAAGCCTGGTAAGGCTTCCGCATCGCGGAAGACACCCGCACTGAGGCGGAGGTTCGGCGCGACCGCCAGATGGCCGAGCTCCTGCAGGAGCTGCGCGTCGCGCTGCCCGGCGTCCAGATCCTGTTCGGCTTCCTGTTGACGGTCCCGTTCGCGCAGGGGTTCACGAAGGTGACCAACTTCCAGCGCGACCTCTACTTCGCCACGCTGCTGGCCACCGCCGCCGCGACGATCTGCCTGATCGCGCCGAGCGCCACGCACCGGCTCCGCTTCCACCAGCGCGACCGCGCGTACCTGGTCGAGTCGGCCAACCGGCTGCTGATCGCCGGGCTCGTCTTCCTCGCTCTGGCGATCGTGTTCGCGGTGACGCTGATCACCGACTACCTGTTCGGGCTCCGCGCGAGCTGGATCTGGCCCGTGGGCGTCGCGCTCGGCCTGGTCGTCATGTGGTTCGTGCGCCCGCTGCTGCGCACGCTGCGCGGCATTTCATCCGGTCCTTAGAGAGGCGTTGCCACAATGGGTCGCCGATGAAGCGGCTTCTCATCCTCGGCTCGACCGGGTCCATCGGCACGCAGGCGCTCGACGTCGTCGGCGACGAGTTCGAGATCGTCGGCCTGTCCGCGGGCACCGCGCACGAGGATCTCGTGCGGCAGGCGCGCACACACGGCGTGCGCCGGATCGCGCTGTCCGACCACGATGCCGCCGCGCGCGCGGCCGAGATCTGGGCCGAGGGCGAGGTGCTCGCCGGGCCGGAAGGGCTCGTCCAGCTCGTCGCCGAGTCGGACGCCGATCTCGTGCTCAATGCGATCGTCGGCTCGGCCGGCCTGGGCCCGACGATCGTCGCGCTCACCGAGGGCATCGACCTCGCGCTCGCCAACAAGGAGTCGCTGGTGGTCGGCGGTGAGCTCGTGACCGCGCTCGCGGAGGCGACCGGGGCGCAGATCCTGCCGGTCGACTCCGAGCACTCGGCGTTGCACCAGCTGATCGTCACCGAGCGCCCAGGGACGATCGACAGGCTCGTGCTGACCGCTTCCGGCGGCCCGTTCCGCGGCCGCTCGCGCGCCGAGCTCGAGTCGGTGACCGTCGAGCAGGCCCTGCAGCACCCGACCTGGGACATGGGCGGCAAGATCACGATCGACTCGGCGACCCTGATGAACAAGGGCCTCGAGGTGATCGAGGCGCATCACCTGTTCGGCACGCCGTACGAGCAGATCGACGTTGTCGTGCACCCGCAGTCGATCATCCACGCGCTCGTGACCCTGTGCGACGGGGCCGCGCTCGCGCACCTCGGCCATCCCGACATGCGGGTGCCGATCTCATACGCGCTGCACCACCCGGAGCGGGTCGACGTGCCGGCGATGCGGTCGCTCGACCTCGCCGAGCTCGGTTCGCTGACGTTCGAGCCCCCGGACGTGGACGCGTTCCCGTGCCTGCGCCTCGCCCGTGAGGCGGCGGCGGCGGGCGGCACCGGGCCGTGCGTGTTGAACGCGGCCAACGAGATCGCCGTGCACGCGTTCCTCAGCGGACGGCTCGGCTTCATGGGCATCCCCGCCGTGATCGAGGAGACGCTCGAACGGATCGGGTCGGGCGCGGTGCACAGCTTCGACTCGCTATACCAGGCCGACGCGCGTGCGCGCGAGGTCGCCGGCGAGCTGGTGACGGTGCGCGCATGAGCTGGCTGCTCGCCTTCCTCGGGTTCGCCCTGCTGATCATCCTGCACGAGCTCGGCCACTTCACGGCGGCCAAGGCCGTCGGCATGCGCGTGGAGCGCTTCTCGCTGTTCTTCCCGCCGCTCGTCGCCCGGCGCAAGTGGGGCGAGACCGAGTACGCCGTCGGGGCGATCCCGCTCGGGGGCTACGTGAAGATCACCGGGATGAACCCGCACGAGGAGATCCCGCCGACGGTCGCGCACCGCGCGTACTACCGCCAGCCGGTCTGGAAGCGGATCGTCGTCATCGGCGCGGGGCCGGCCGTGAACATCGTGCTGGCGTTCCTGATCCTGTGGGTGCTGCTGCTGGCGAACGGCATCCAGAAGCCGAACAACAGCGTCGCGAGCGTCACCGCCGAGCCCGCCTATCTCGACCTGCGGGCCGGTGACCGGATCGTCTCCGTCGACGGCGTCAAGGGTGACTTCGCGGCGATGCGCAAGCAGATCTCCACGCACAAGTGCGCCGGCACGCCGACCAACGGCTGCGCGTCCACGACCTACGCGACGCTGCTCGTCGAGCGCGGCGGCAAGGAGCTCACGATCCGCGTCAAGCCGGTCTACAACGCCGCGCAGGACGACATGTTCGTTGGCTTCGTCGCCGGCACGACGCACGAGGGCGTCGGACCCGTCGACGCGGCGGACCGCTCGGTCGACGAGATGTGGTTCTTCACGCACAAGACCGTCGAGACGATCGCGAACATCTTCAACGCCGACAAGCGCAAGGACATCTCCGGCGTCGTCGGGTCCTACGAGGTGACGCGGCAGACGATCGAGCTCAGCGCCGAGCGGGCGATCTACCTGCTGGCGATCATCAGCCTGTCGCTCGGCGTCATCAACCTGTTCCCGTTCCTGCCGCTCGACGGCGGGCACATCTTCTGGGCACTGGCCGAGAAGGTCCGCGGCCGGGCGATCCCGTTCGCTGTGATGGAGCGGGCCGGCTTCATCGGCTTCGTGCTGGTGATCGGGCTGTTCATGGTCGGCTTCACGAACGACATCGGACGCCTCACGGGCGACGGCTTCGGCGTCAGGTAGGGTCGCTGAATGAGCGTCGCAACACGGGCCACCACGGCCACCACGATCGCCGAAGCCTTCCGGCTCACCGCCGAGGACTTCGGGGACCGCGTCGCGGTCCGCACCAAAGACGACGAGGTCTCGCTGACCTGGGGCCAGCTGCGCGAGCGGGTCGACGCCTTGGCAGGCGGGCTCGCCGAGCTCGGCGTACGCAAGGGCGACAACGTGGCGCTCATGCTCAGCAACCGGCCCGAGTTCCACATCGCCGATCTCGCCGTGATGACGCTCGGCGCGACGCCGTTCTCGATCTACGGGACCTTCTCGCCCGAGCAGATCGCCTACGTGGTCGGCGACGCGGGCGCGCGTGTGGCGCTGATCGAGTCCGCGTTCGCCGAAGCGTTCCGGGCCGCCGACACCGACGTCGAGCACCTGCTCGTGCTCGAGAACGGCTGGCCCGCGGTCGAGGGCTTCGATGCCGAGCCGCACTGGCGCGCGGTCGGCCCCGAGGACGTGGTGACGCTCATCTACACGTCCGGGACCACCGGACCGCCGAAGGGTGTCCAGCTCGTCCACCGCAACCTGACGGCCGCGTCGAAGATCACTGAATCGATCATCCAGTTCCCGGAGGGCGCGAAGGTCATCTCGTGGCTGCCGGCGGCGCACATCGCCGAGCGGATGGCGCACCACTACCTGCCGATCGTCTTCGCGATGACCGTGACGTGCTGCGACAACCCGCGCGACATCATGGGGTATCTGCCGGCCGTCCGGCCCACGTGGTTCTTCGCCGTCCCGCGGATCTGGGAGAAGCTCAAGGCGGGCATGGAGGGCTTCTTGCTGCAAGGCGACGACGCCACCCGCAACCAGGCGTGGCTGGCGGGCGCGAAGCGCAAGGTCGAGCTCGAGCAGGCGGGGGAGGAGGTGCCGTCCGACCTTGTCAGCACCGTCGAGGACGCCGACCGCGAGCTGTTCGCCGGCCTGCGCACGATGCTGGGGCTCGACGAGGCGATCTCGGTCAACGTCGGGGCGGCGCCGACGCCGTACGAGGTGCTGCTGTTCTTCCACGCGATCGGGATCCCGCTCGCCGAGCTGTGGGGCATGTCGGAGACGTGCGGCGCGGGCGCCTGCAACCCGCCGGACCGCGTCAAGATCGGCACGGTCGGCCCGCCGGGCCCGGGCGTCGAGGTGCGGCTGGGCGACGACGGCGAACTCCTGATCCGCTCCGACGTCGTGATGCCCGGCTATCGCAACGCGCCGGACAAGACCGCCGAGGCCCTGGACACGGATGGCTGGCTGCACACCGGCGACATCGCGGAGATCGACGACGACGGCTACATCAAGATCGTCGACCGCAAGAAGGAGATCATCATCAACGCGGCGGGCAAGAACATGTCGCCGGCGAACATCGAGTCGACGCTGAAGGGCGCGAGCCCGCTGATCGGGCAGGTGTGCGTGCTCGGCGACGGGCGGCCCTACAACACCGCGCTGATCGTGCTCGACTCCGACTTCGGGCCGGCGTGGGCGGCGCAGAACGGCATCGAGCAGACCGATCTCCCGTCACTGGCGCGGGACGAGCGCGTGCGCGCCGCGGTGCAGAAGGGCGTCGACGCGGCGAACGAGAAGCTCGCGCGCGTCGAGGGGATCAAGAAGTTCGTGCTCGTCGAAGGGGACTGGCTACCCGGCGGCGATGAGATCACGCCGACGATGAAGCTCAAGCGCAAGCCCATCGCCGCCAAGTACGCCAACGAGATCGAGGCGTTCTACGCCTAGAGGACCGTCTGGCTGCCCGAGCTACCTCCGGAGGAGCTGCCTCCGGAGCCGCCGGAGGAGTTGCCTCCGCCGTCGTGGTTCGGGCAGTCGCCCCGCTTCGGCGCCTGATCGCGCTGCTGCGGGGTCGGTGTCGCTGACGGTGCCTGCTGTTCGGGCGTTGGCGTCGGCGTCGCGTCGCCACTGCCTTGCGCGAGCGCCACGGCGGGTACCGCCAGGGCTCCCGTGGCGAGCACGACGGCGAGCGTCGTTCGCTTCATGCAGGACCTCCTTCGGTCGTTGACGCCCTCAGCCTTGCGGCGCGCCGTCAGATCGAGGTAAGGCACCCTTTAGGTAGTGCTTCGTCTCATCGCGCTCGTTCTCATGGCGGCGTTTCTCGCCGGGTGCGAGACCGTCGAGCAGCCGACCGCGCGCTCTCCGGAGCGCACGCCCGCTGCGACCGCGCACGTCGCTCCGCGCGACTGCGCGCGCCCGTCTGGCGTCGCCTCGATCAGCTTCAGCGCGACCAAGTACCCGAACATCCGGCGCCACTTCCTGCAGGCGGTCAGACAGGGCTGGCCGCGCGTGCTGACGCTGCGCCGGCCGGGCGCCGACGACCGGCGCGACGAGCTTCTTGCGGACGTTCCGACGCGCGACGGCTACGACCGCGACGAGTACCCGCCGGCGGTCGGGCGACGGCGTGCGCCGGCCGATGTCGCGTACGTGCCGAGCTCGGAGAACCGCTCCCACGGCGCCGTGCTGGGCATCAAGTTGCGGCGATTCTGTGAAGGAACGCAGTTCCGGTACGTCTTCTACTGATTCGTGGCTCGTAGACTGGTCCTGTGGCTTCTGAGCGCTCAGTGAACGTCGGCGGGGTCCAGATCGGCGGCGGCGCGCCCGTCGTCGTGCAGACCATGACCAAGACCGAGACGGCGAATCTCGCCGCGACGATGGACCAGATCCGCACCGTCGCGGACGCCGGTGCCGACATCGTCCGCGTCGCCGTGCCGCGCGACAAGGACATCGAGGCGCTCAAGACGATCGTGGTCGAGTCGCCGATCCCCGTGATCGCCGACATCCACTTCAACCACACGCTGGCGCTGAAGGCGATCGACGCCGGCGCGCACTGCATCCGGCTCAACCCGGGCAACATCGGCGGTCCGGACAAGGTCGCCGAGGTCGCCGACCGGGCGCGCTCGGCGGGGACGCCGATGCGCATCGGCGTGAACTCAGGCTCGCTGCCCAAGCACTTGCACGAGCTCGAGCGCGAGAATCCGGTCGAGGCGTTGGTGACCGCCGCGGTCGAGTTCGTCGCCTTGATGGAGCGCCTGCAGTTCGAGGACTTCAAGGTCTCGATCAAGTCGACGAACGTGCCGTACACGATCGCCGCCAACCGCCTGTTGAGCGAGCGGATCCCGTACCCGCTGCACCTCGGCATCACCGAGGCGGGGACCAAGTGGTCGGGCTCGCTGAAGTCCGCCGTCGGCCTCGGGACGCTGCTGGCCGACGGGATCGGCGACACGATCCGCATCTCGCTGTCGACTTTCCACGCCGAGGAAGAGGTCAAGGTCGCGTGGGAGATCCTCAAGGCGCTGAAGCTGCGCGAGCGCGGCCCGGTGCTGATCGCCTGCCCGACCTGCGGCCGCCTGCAGTTCGACATGGACACCGTGGTGGCCGACATCGAGCGGCGCCTCGAGGCCTACGAGGACCCGATCGAGGTCGCCGTGCTCGGCTGTGCGGTGAACGGGATCGGCGAGGCCTCGCACGCCGACTTCGGGATCACCGGCGCCAAGAACGAGGGCCTGATCTTCTCGCGCGGCAAGCCGCTGAAGAAGGTGCCCCAGGAGCGCCTCGTCGACGAGCTGTTCCTCGAGATCGACAAGTACGCCAAGACCAAGCGGATCGACGTCGACGCGGGCGAGCAGGCCGAGGGCGCCGAGTGGCTGCAGCGGATCGAGGAGGAGAACGCGGGCGAGCTCACCCCGGAGCGGCTCGCCAAGCTCGAGGCCGAGAGGCAGCGTGCCGACGCCGACGCGATGGACGACGTGTTGCGGCTCGACGAGTCCGCGTCGCCGACCTCGGGCCGGCGCTTCACACGGGCCTGAGCAGCCCCGCGAGCAGCGCGACGACCGCCAGCGGTTCCTCTTTGAGCTGACGCCAGGTGACGCGGATCACCGTGCAGCCGGCGGCTGTGAGTGCCGCGTCCTTGCGGCGGTCGCGCTCGAAAGCGGCGCGGTTCGCGTGATAGGCGTAGCCGTCGACCTCCACGACGAGCCTCGCGGCCGGCCAGAACACGTCGACCTCCCATCCGGCGACTTTGACGTTCGTCACCGGCCTGGGCAGCTTGGCCGCCCTGATGAGTCGTTGCAGCCGTCGCTCCGCCTCCGAGCGCGTGAGTTGCGGCTCGCCGACCAGCGCGCATCTCCGCGGCAACTCTCTGGCTGTGAGCAGCCCGCGGATCACGGCCTCCTCCGCTGCCCTTTCCAGATCTCCGCGGCTCAGCACCGGCGCGAGGTCGTGCAGCGTTCTCGCGGGTGTGGTCAGGGTCAGGCCGTTGTGAACGACGGCATCGAGGGAGGCGGATCGGTGGACCTCGACGCCCTCGCGGGTTCGGGCGGCTCGCAAGACGGTCACGTGGACCGGGCCGCCGTACGGCGGGCGGACGCCCCAGACCGTCGCGGAGGAGTGATAACTCAGCGCACCGCCGGTCGCGAGCTGCGCCGCCATCTCGGCGGAGTACGGCGCGGCGATCGGTCCGACGCGGTAGACGCCGCGCAAGAGCCGCGTCAGCCGCCCGTTCGCCACGCGGTGCGCGACCGCGTTGCGGCCGAGTCCAGCGGCCGCGAGCTGCGCGGTCGTCACAACCCCGCGCTGAGAGCGGGCGAGTCTCGCGATCGCTCGATCTCCGACCAGCATTTCGTCGCTATCGCGCGGCGCCACCTGGCGCGTGCGACGTTCCTCCCCTATAGCCAGCATTTCGTCACTCGGACGGGCGATGCGCGCGTCGTTGCTACGAAATGCTGGTTGGTCGGACATCGCGGCTGAACGTACAACCGCGAGGCCCGACGCACTCTCTCAATGCCGCAGTTTTTGCAGTTGCGGCACAGATTCGTTACGAAGCGGCGGAGAACCCTTCGCCGACCTTGGCCCAGTTGACCACGTTCCACCAGGCGTCGATGTAGTCCGGGCGCTTGTTCTGGTACTTGAGGTAGTACGCGTGCTCCCAGACGTCGACGCCCAGCAGGGGCGTCTGGCCCGAGGAGATCGGGTTGTCCTGGTTCGGCGTGCCGACGACCGCAAGGCCGGAGCCGTCGTGGACGAGCCACGACCAGCCTGAGCCGAACTGGTTGACGCCGGTCTCCTTGAACTTCGCCTGGAAGTCCGAGAACGAACCGAACGCGGCGTCGATCGCGTCGGCGAGCGCGCCTGAGGGCTTGCCGCCGCCGTCGGGGCTCATCCACTCCCAGAACAGCGAGTGGTTGTAGTGGCCGCCGCCGTTGTTGCGGACCGGCTTCTGCTTGTCGGACGGCAGCGCGTCGAGGTTCTTCAAGACCTCCTCGATCGCCTTGTCCGCCCATTCCGTGCCTTCCAGCGCGGCGTTGACCTTGTCGACGTAGGCCTGATGGTGCTTGTCGTGGTGGACGCGCATCGTCGCCTCGTCGATATGCGGCTCCAGAGCGTCGTACGCGTAGGGGAGCGCGGGAACCTCGTAGGCCATGAATAGCTCCTGTCAGTCGTCAGAAATCAACCTTGCGTTCTATCACCACCGGCTCCGTGGCCTCCGCGAGATCGATCGGCTCGCCGCCGAGATCGATCGCGACGCGCGCACGGGTCGGTACGAAAGAGCCTTCCCGCTCCGAGAGCGAGAAACGCACGCGGCCATCCTCGCCGCTCTCCACATGCGCCGTGCGGCGCGAGAACGCGCCGTAGCCATCTCCGGAGTCTTCGTAGAGAGAAGCGCTGCCGGAGCCCGGCGAGACGAAGACGCGCCACGTGAGACCCGAGGGCTGAGACACGTGTTGAACGGGATCGCCGAGCGGGATCGGCGTGTTGGCGCGCGCGTAGACGGCCGGTCGCCCCAAGGGCGCGTGCGCGAGGACGTGGGCCGGGCCCGAGACGATCTCGCCAGACCACCAGTGTGCCCAGTCGCCGGCGGGCAGGTACACGTGGCGGTGCTCGACGCCCGGTCGCGTGATCGGCGCGACGAGCAGGTCGGAGCCGACGAGGAACTGGTCGTCCGCGGAATAGGTCACCGGGTCGTCGGGATGGTCGAACAGAAGTGGTCGTAGGACGGGCGCGCCGGTCCGGTGGCACGCCTCGAACGCGGTGTACAGGTACGGCAGGAGCCGCATCCGCAGCAGGAGCATCTCGCGGCAGATCGACTCCCACGGCTCCCCAAACGCCCACGGCTCCTGTCGCGCCGTCCCCATCGCCGAGTGGTTGCGGGCGAACGGCTGGAAGATCCCGAACTCGGTCCAGCGCGCGAGCAGCTCGCCGTCGCAGTCGTCGTTGAAGCCGCCGATGTCGACGCCCGACCAGGCGATCCCGGACAGCCCGAGGTTCTGGAGCTGCGGCATCGACATCCAGAGGTGCTCCCACCACGACGAGTTGTCGCCCGTCCACTGCAGCGCGTGCCGTTGCAGACCCGCGTATCCGGCGCGCGAGATCACGAACGGACGGTGATCGGGGCGCAGACGCGACAGGCCTTCGCGCGTCGCCTGCGCCATCCACTGCCCGTACGCGTTGTGGACCTCCGCGTGGTGCCGTGGCCGCCCGTCGCCCCGGTGGACGACGTCGTCCGGCATCGTCGACTGGTCCGGCAGGAAGAGCGCCGGCTCGTTCATGTCGCACCACACGCCCGCCACACCAGCGTCGAGCAGCCGGGAGTGCAGCGATCCCCACCAGGAGCGCACCTCGGCCTGCGAGAAGTCCGGGAACGCGCAGATCCCGGGCCAGACGACGTTGCGGTACTCCTCGCCCGATTTCGTCAGGCAGAAGTAGCCGCGCCGGCGGCCCTCGAGATAGACGTCGTAGGCGGTGTCGGCCTTCACGCCCGGATCGACGATCGTCACGACCCGGAAGCCGTCCTCGCCAAGCGCCGAGATCAGCGCCGCGGGATCCGGGAAACGTTCGTCGTTCCAGGTGAAGACGCGGTACCCGTCCATGTAGTCGATGTCGAGGTAGAGCACGTCGCACGGGATCCCGCGCGAGCGGAACCCATCGGCGATCTCGCGCACCTCGTCCGCGCTCATGTAGCTCCAGCGCGACTGCTGGTTGCCGAGTGCCCACAGCGGCGGCATCGGCGAGCGCCCCGTCAGCCCGGTGTAGCGCTCGAGCACGTCGGCGGGCGTCGGCCCGAGGATCACGTAGTACACGAGGTCGCCGCCCGCGGCCGAGAACGTCACCCGCGATGAGTCCTCCTTCGCGAGGTCGATCTCGACCCGGTGCGTGCTGTCGAAGAACACGCCGTGCGCCCGGCCGTTGATCAACGAGAGCACGAACGGGATCGACGTGTAGAGGTTGTTGAACGACGCCGTGTGCCCCTGTGGCGGGTCGACGTTCCAGAACACCTGGTGCGAGGCGGTCTTCTCGAGGCCGCTCGTGCGCTCGCCGCAGGCGAAGAACCGCTCGCCCGGTGCGCGCCGCTTGACCACACGCGGCCCACCGCCGGTCACCGGGACCGCGAAGGGGTTCGACTCCCCGGCCAGCGCCATCGGCTCGGCGTCGGCGGCGACCACGTTCCCGTCAGGGTCGGCGAACGAGAGCAGACCGTCCGCCCAACGCGCGCTGCCGAACGGCGTCTCGAGGCGGTCGTCGTGCCGCACGGCGTCGACCGCGGCGCCCTCGACGATCGCCGGGCTCGAGTAATCCGCCGGCCGCCCGTCACCGAACATGCCGACACGGAACACGCCCGGCGCCACTGCCTCCACCTCGAACATCAGGCGCGACAGACTAGGCTCTCACGCTCGATGACCCGCCTTTCCCAGTACTTCCTCCCCACGGAGAAAGAGGCGCCGGCCGACGCCGAGGCGCTCAGTCACAAGCTCCTGGTCCGCGCCGGGCTCGCCCGCCAGCTCGGCAGCGGGCTGTGGACGTGGCTGCCCGCGGGCTGGCGCGTGCACGAGAACGTCTCCCAGATCATCCGCGAGGAGCTGAACTCGATCGGTGCCCAGGAGCTGCTGATGCCGGTGCTCAACCCGGCTGAGATCTGGCAGCGCAGCGGCCGATTCCCGATCGAGGAGCTCTTCAAGCTCCAGGACCGCCGCGGCGCCGAGCTCGTGCTCGCGCTGAGCCACGAGGAGGCCGCGACGACACACGTCGCCCAGACCGTGCGCTCCTACCGGGACCTGCCGTTCAGCCTCTACCACTTCCAGGTCAAGGAGCGCGACGAACCCCGCCCGCGCGCCGGGCTCCTGCGCACGCGCGAGTTCATCATGAAGGACGCCTACACCTTCGACCGCGACCGCGAGGGGCTCGACGCCCACTACGAGCGCTACCGCGAGGCCTACGACCGGATCTTCGACCGGATCGGGCTCGAGTGGTACCGGGTGGAGTCCGACGTCGGCATGATGGGCGGCGTCGGTGCGCACGAGTACATGGCGCCGTCCCCCGCGGGCGAGAACGACGTTGCGCTCGCACCCGGCTACGCGGCAAACGTCGAGGTCGCCACGGCTGACGCCAAGCCGGTGCAGCTGCCCGACGGGCTGCCCGAGCCGCAGCTCGTCGAGACGCCCGGCCTCACGACCGTCGCAGAGGTGGCTCAGGCGCTGCGCGTCGAGGCGGGCTCGCTGCTGAAGGCCTACCCGGTCATCATCGACGACCGCGGCCTGACGATGGTCGTCGTCCGCGGCGACCACCGCGTGAACGACATCAAGCTCGGCAACGCGCTCGGCGCATCGTTCCGCCCCGCGCGCGAGGAGGAGTTCGCCGAGCGGATCGGGCCGGCCGGGTACATCGGCCCGGTCGACATCGACGTCCCCATCCTGCTCGACGATGCCGTGGAGCCCGGCGCCTACATCACCGGCGCCAACCGCGTTAACGCGCACCTGCGTGGCGTCGAGCCCGGCCGCGACTTCCCGTTCAAGCGCGGCGATGTGCGCACGGTCGAGGAGGGCGACACCGTCGACGGGCACCCGCTCCGGATCGAGCCCGCGATCGAGGTCGGCAACATCTTCAAACTCGGCACGCGCTACTCGAAGCCGTTCGGCGCCACGTACCTCGACGAGCAGGGGAAGGCCCAGCCGATCTGGATGGGCTCCTACGGCCTCGGCCCGGCGCGCATCACCGCAGCAGCGATCGAGCAGTTCGCCGACGAGAAGGGCATCTCGTGGCCGCGATCGATCGCGCCGTGGGATGTGCATCTCGTCGGCCTCGGCAAGCCCGGGAGCGAGGAGCGCGAGGTCGCCGAGCGCGTGTACGAGCAGCTGCAGGCGACCGGGATGAAGATCGTCTACGACGACCGCGACGCCGGCCCGGGGGAGAAGTTCGCCGACGCCGAGCTGCTCGGCGTCCCTGTGCGCGTGACCGTCGGGCGCCGCACGCTTGCGGACGGTGAGGTCGAGGTGCAGGTCCGGCGCGGCCGCGAGGCCCGCTCCGTCCCGCTCGAGGGCGCCGCCCAGGCGGTCGCGGACCTGTGCCAGACCGTCCCGTAGCCGAGGCCGCGGAGCGCGCCCGGCTCACGTTCCGGCGCTTCGCCGGGCTCGATCGCTCCGGCCCGCCGCCGCCCGCGACCGTCAAGGGCGCGCCGCTGCATCCATGGACGATCCCGAACGCGATCGGCTACGTGCGACTGGCGATGATCCCGGCGTTCCTGATCGTCGCCTTCACCTCGGGCGACGGGCAGTACTGGGTGTCGACGCTGCTCTTCGGCCTGGTGGGGTGGGGCGACTACTTCGACGGGATCGCGGCCCGCGTCAGCGGCCAGTACTCGCGTCTGGGCGCGCTGCTCGACCCGTTGATCGACCGCCTGCTCGTGATCTCCGGCGTCGTCGTCTGCTGGCACTTCGAGCTGCTCCCGCGCTGGGCGCTGGCACTGCTCGCCGCGCGCGAGGTGTTCATGCTCGGCCTTGTCCGCTGGGCGCTGCACCACGACCTCGACATCAAGGTGAATTGGCTCGGCCGGCTCGGCGTCTGGCCGGTGCTCAGCGCGCTGTTCTTCGCGCTGGCGGGACTGGAGACGGTCGGTGCCATTTTGTTGTATATCGGTCTTGCGTTCGTGCTCGCATCGACCGCGAAGTACCTTCGGGACGGACTCGCTTCAAGACCCTCAAGTACAGGTTGATGATTGCTATGCTCGGCGCCATGGACACTTTCCCCGATCTCGGCTCCCTTTCCGACCAGGAGCTCAAGGACCTCATCCAGCAGCTCACGGACGAGGAGCAGGAGGTGTCCTACCGGCGACGGATCCTGCACGGCAAGATCGACATCCTGCGCGCCGAGCTCGTGAACCGCCTGCGCAAGAAGCACGAGGGCGGCGAGGACGTGATCTCGGGAGCCGACGTTCAGCGGCTCACGGACATCCTCGCCGGGCGTGCGACAGGCGGCGACGACGTGTAGTGGCCCGCCACTGCCCCGAATGCGGCTTCGTCGTCACTGAGGGCGCGAACTACTGCCAGAAGTGCGGTGCGTTCGTGGGGACGCGCGAACCCCGCGACGACGTGACCACGGCGACGTACGTCATAGACGAGCAGACCGGGGAGCTGCGGCCGGTCGACGTCGGCGATGTCGCGGCCGAGAGCGGCGCGCTGGTGATCCGCTCCGGCGGCGGGCGCACCGGCCAGTCGTTCCCACTGCACGGCGAGCGCATGACGATCGGCCGCTCGCCCGACACCGAGATCTTCCTCGACGACGTGACCGTCTCGCGCGACCACGCGGTGCTCGTGCGCCGCTCGGGATCGTGGTTCCTGGACGACTCCGGATCGCTCAACGGCACGTACGTCAACCGCCGCCGGATCGACTCGCACCGGCTCGAGGACGGCGACGAGCTGCAGATCGGCAAGTACAAGCTGACGTACCTCGCACGGTGAGCGAAGAACCCCTCACCAACGCTCCGCCGCTGCCCCCCGACACGGCCGGCGACGCGCACGAGGCACCTCGCAAGTCGCTGACCATCGGCGCGGTCTGCAAAGCGCTGTCGCAGGAGTTCCCCGACATCTCGATCTCCAAGATCCGCTACCTGGAGGATCAGAAGCTGCTGTCGCCGCGGCGCACGCCGGGCGGCTACCGCCTGTATGCGCAGACCGACGTCTCGCGCCTGCGGACGATCCTGCGGCTGCAGCGCGACGAGTTCCTGCCGCTGCGGGTGATCCGGCAGGAGCTCGCGGCCGGCCGCGCGGAGGAAGACATCGCCGCCCCGGCCGCCCCGGCCGCCCAGCCGGCTCCGGCCGACACCGCCCGCCCCGGCGCGGCGCTGCGGCGGATCACGTTCTCGCTCCGGGACCGCGGCGCCATGTACTCGCTCGAGGACGTCGTCGAGGAGACCGGCGCCGAGGCGCGCCTGGTCACCGAGCTCGAGGACTACGGGATCATCGAGGGCGAGCTGCGCGGCGGTGCGCGCTACTACGACGAGACCGAACGCGAGATCGTGCGCGCGGTCACCGAGCTCACCCGCTACGGCGTCGGGGGCCGCAACCTGCGCGTGTTCAAGACCTCGGCCGACCGCGAGTCGGCGCTGCTTCAGCAGATCCTCGCCCCGTCGCTGCGCTCGCGCAATCCGGAGCGGCGCAAGGAGGCGATCGAGGCGCTTGAGAACCTCGCGGCCGTCGCCTCGCACCTCAAGCACCTGCTGCTCGTGCGCGACCTCCGCCGCATCGCCAAGTGAGCGATCTCGGCGAGCATATCCGCGACATCCCCGACTTCCCGAAGCCGGGGATCCTGTTCAAGGACATCACGCCGCTGCTGCTCGCCGCGGACGCGCTCAATCAGGCCGTGAGCGAGATCGCGGACTGGACGCGGCCGCGCAACGTCGACTTCGTCGTGGCCGCGGAGGCGCGCGGGTTCATCCTCGGCGGCGCGATCGCGCGCGAGCTCGGCGTCGGCTTCGTGCCGGCGCGCAAGCCCGGCAAGCTGCCCCACGAGACGGTGGCGGCCGAGTACATCCTCGAATACGGCGTCGATGCGCTGGAGATGCACGCCGACGCGCTCGCCGACGGCGCCCGCGTGCTGCTGCACGACGACCTGCTCGCCACCGGCGGCACCGCCGCCGCGCTGGCGGAGCTGATCGAGAGCACCGGCGCGGAGATCGTCGGGTGCGCGTTCCTGGTCGAGCTGGCGTTCCTCCGCGGGCGCGATCGGCTCGACGGCTACGACGTGCACGCGCTGCTCACGTACGACGGCGAGTGATCGTCTCACGCTCGCGCACCGTGGCGGCCGAGCCCGAGGCGGTGTGGAGCGTGGTCGCCGACCCGCGCCGGCTCGCGCGCTGGTGGCCGCGCACCGAGCGGGTGAAGAGCGTCAGCCGTGAAGGCTGGACAACCGTCCTGCGATCGGACCGCGGGCGGGCGGTGCGGGCCGACTGGCGGCTCGACGGGGAGGAGCGTCCGGTCCGCCGCGCGTGGACGCAGGAGCTCGACGGGACCCCGTTCGCCAAGCTGCTGCGCGAGCGGCGCATCGAGGCGCGCCTGACGCCGGTGGACGGCGGCACGCGCGTGACGCTCGAGCTGACGCAGCGCGCGCGCGGCTGGTCGCGCTTCGGCGGCGTGCTGCTGCGACGCGCGGCGGGCAAGGAGCTCGACGGCGCGCTCGACGGCCTGCGGGACGTGCTCTCGTGAGACGCGAACAGGTCTTCTGGGGCTGGGGCGAGCCGGGCGCCGGCCCATCGCTGTCCCCGCACGCGCCCGAGTTCCTGCGAGCCGAGCTCGGCGTCGACGGTGCGGTGGTGTCGGAGCCGGTGCGGCTGGGGGATGTGCGGCTCCGCGAGCCGGCGCTCGACGTGGGGCGGCTCGAGAAGCTGGTAGGAGCCGACGGAGTGCGCACCGACCGCGAGGCGCGCGTGCTCCGCTGCCGCGGCAAGTCCTACCTCGACCTGCTGGCTCAGCGCGCGGGGAACTGCGAGGACGCGCCCGACGCGGTCGTCGCGCCGGCCGACCACGACCAGGCGCTGGCGGTGCTGCGGGCGTGCACGGAGGCCGGCATCGCGGTCGTGCCGTTCGGCGGCGGGACGAGCGTGGTCGGCGGCCTGGAGCCGGACCGCGGGCGCTTCGACGCGGTGATCTCGCTCGACCTGCGGCGGATGGACCGCCTGGTGGCCGTCGACGAGAAGTCGCTCACCGCGGTGTTCCAGCCCGGTATGCGGCTCCCGGAAGCCGACCGCGCGCTCGCCCAGCATGGGCTGACGCTCGGGCACGTCCCGCAGAGCTATGAGTGGGCGACGGTCGGCGGTTGTGTCGCGACGCGCTCAGCCGGTCAGGTCTCGACCGGTCGCGGCCGGATCGACTCCAACGTGCTCGCCCTGCGCTGCGCGACCCCGCTCGGGGAGCTCGCCACCCTGGACGCGCCTGCGAGCGCCGCCGGACCCGCGCTGCGCCAGCTCGTCACCGGCTCCGAAGGCGTGCTGGGCGCGATCACGCAGATCGCGCTGCGTGTCCACCCGGTGCCGGAGGCGCAGCGCGTCGAGGGCTGGCTGGTGGCCGACTACGAGAGCGGGTGCGAGGCGTTCCGCGAGCTGATGCAGACGGGCATGGCGCCCGACATCGCACGACTGTCCGACACCGACGAGACGCGCTTCTCGCTCGCCTTCGCGGGCCTGCCGTCGCTGGCACGGAAGGCGGCGGGCCGGCGCTGTCTGATGATCTGCGGCTGGGAGGGCGACGCCGACGCGATCGGCCAGCGGCGCAAGGCGGCGTCGCGCGTCCTGCGCGCGGCGGGCGCCGTGTACGCCACGCAACGGGCCGGCCGCGAGTGGGTCGCCTCGCGCTTCGCCGGCCCATACGTGCGCGATGCGCTGATGGACCGCGGCGTGATGGTCGAGACGCTCGAGACCGCGACCTCGTGGACGAACCTCGCGGCACTTCACGGCGCCGTCCGCGCGGCGCTGCCGGGGCTGCTCGTGGGCTGCCATGTCTCGCACCTGTATGCGACCGGCGCCTCGCTGTACTTCACCGTGTTCGGGCGCGCCGGCGACGATCCGGCGGCCCAGTGGCGATCGCTGAAGTCCGGGGCGACCGACGCGATCGTCGCGGCCGGCGGCACGATCACCCACCACCACGCGGTCGGGCGCGACCACGCGCCGTGGCTGCAGGCCGAGGACGGGCCGCTCGGCGTCGAGGTCCTGCGCGCCGTGAAGGAGCGCTGCGACCCGGCCGGGATCATGAACCCCGGGAAGCTGCTGCCCGGATGACGGCGGTGTATGTCAGGCCGTGTCGCGGCGCCAGAAGCCCATCAGCCCGGCGGCGGTGAGCGCGGCTGCGACGGCCGTAAGGGCGAGCAGCGGGCCGGCGTCGAAGCTCACCGCAGGGACGGCGGGGACGTGCTCGTACGGGGACAGGTCGAGGATCCAGCTCGGCAGGTCCAGCAGCGGGCCGAGGAACCACAGCAGAAAGCAGGCGCCGAGGGCGACCCAGGCCAGCCTGAGCGCCTCGGGAGCGAGCCCGAACAGGGCGGCGACCAGCGCGCCGAGCACCCAGACGGCGGGCAGCTGCGCGAGCGCTGCGCCGATCAGGCGGGGGATCTCGCTGAGGTCCTGCGTACCGATCCCGGCGCCCAGCCCGGTCGCCGCCAGCACGACGGCGGATCCGCCGAGCGCAATCAGGAGGTGCCCGCCGGCCCAGCGAAGGCGCGGCAGCGACGTGGACAGCAGCATCTCGCTGTGCCCGGTGGTCTCCTCGGTGCGGAGCCGCAGCGCCGACGAGATCGTGTAGCCGGTCGCCATCAGCGCGGCGAGCAGCAGGACGCTGGCGAAGAAGGCATCGACGATGCCTCCGCTCGCACTGCGCTCGATCACGTCGGCAACGCTCTTGCTCGTGTCGATCAGGTCCTGCGCGTTGCGGCTGATCGAGCCCAGAACGAGGCCGACCACGAACATGCCGACGCTCCACGCCAGCAGGCCGCCGCGCTGGAGCCGGAACGCCAGGGCGACCGCGGTGCGCAGGTGCGGCGTCGCCGCCGGGCGTCCGGGCCGGTCGGGGAGCAGACCGGCGTCGACGTCGCGCCGCGCGAGCAGCGCAAAGGCCAGTGCGGCGAACGCGCCGGCGATCAGCACGCACAGCAGCAGCGGCCACCAGCGCTCGCCGGCGAAGGGGCGCATCTCGTGCGCGATGCCGATGGGGGAGAGCCAGGTGAGCGCGTTGTCCTCGACATCGCCGACCGCGCGCAGGGCGAACGACGCGCCGAGGACGACGCCGGCGAGCCCGTTGGCCGCCCGCGCGCTCGTGGTCACCTGCGCCGTCACCGCGCCGACGCCGGCGAACATCAGGCCGCAGGCGCCGAGTGAGGCGCCCAGCGCGGCGGAGCCGGCCGCCGGCAGCCCGAGCGCGATCAGGCCGAGGGCGGCGATCGCGGCGATCGCGACGTCCCCGCCGGCGACCACGAGCAGCGCGGCCGCGACCGGGGCCTTCGCGCCGACCGCGCCCGCCCGGATCAGCTCCGTGCGCCCGGACTCTTCCTCGGCGCGCGTGTGGCGGGTGACGACCATGACGCTCATCAGCGCGACGATCACGGCCAGACTGCCCGTGCGCCACGAGGTCAGCCCGCCGATCGTGTCCAGCGCGCGCGGCGGCCCGTACAGGATCGTGAAGGTCGTGTTGCCCTCGACCGTGGCGGCGAACCGCAGCCGGTCCTGCAGCGTCGGGTACAGGCCCTGGAAGCTCGACGCCGTGATCACGACGAAGCCGGCGAGGATGGCGATCCACACCGGCAGCAGGATCCGGTCGCGCCGCAGCATGAAACGCGCGAGGGTGAGCGTGCCGGTCACGCCTCGTCCCCGTAGTGGCGCAGGAAGAGCTCCTCGAGCGTCGGCGGGCGGCTCACGAGGCTGCGCACGCCGAGCCGCGTGACCTCCTTCAGCGCGGCGCCGAGCTTCGCGGTGTCGACGCTGAAATGCGCTTGGTTGCCGTCGATCTGCAGGTCGTGCACGCCCTCGAGCCGGTCGAGGCCAGTCGGCGGCTGCTCGGTCTCGACGATGATCGACGTGCGGGTGAGGTGGCGGAGATCGTCGAGCGTGCCGACCTCGACGGTGCGACCGGCGCGGATGATGCTCACGCGGTGGCACAGGGCCTCGACCTCCGCCAGGACGTGGCTCGAGAGCAGCACGGTGCGGCCCTCGGTCTTGAGCTCGCGGATGCAGTCCTGGAACACCGACTCCATCAGCGGATCCAGGCCCGACGTCGGCTCGTCGAGGATCAGGAGCTCGGCGGTCGACGCGAGCGCCGCGATCAGCGCGACCTTCTGGCGGTTGCCCTTCGAGTACGCGCGCGACTTCTTCGTCGGGTCGAGGTCGAAGCGCTCGAGCAGGTCCGAGCGGCGGCGGGGATCGAGGCCGCCGCGCAGGCGCCCGAGCAGGTCGATCGCCTCGCCGCCCGAGAGGTTCGGCCACAGGTTGACGTCCCCGGGCACGTAGGCAAGGCGGCGGTGGAGCTCGACGGCGTCCGCCCAGGGATCGCCGTCGAGCAGGCGGACGTCGCCGGCGTTGGAGCGCAGCAGCCCGAGCAGGACGCGGATCGTGGTCGACTTGCCGGCGCCGTTGGGGCCGAGGAAACCGTGGACCTCACCGGTCTCCACGGTCAGGTCGAGCTCGTCGAGCGCGCGCGTGGGCCCGAACGTCTTGACGAGACCGGAGATCTCGATCGCGGCGGTGGCCATGACCGAACACGTTACATCTCTTTCATAGGTTTGTGAATGTTTTGAAGACGACATACAATCGACCGGGATGACCGACGGGGAACGCAGGTTCGTCGAGCAATTCGCGGTCGATCTGACCGAGAGCGGCATGCCGCGGATGCCCTCACGCGTGTTCGCCTGCGTGCTCGCCGAGGACCGCGGGTGGCTGACGGCCGGTGAGATCGCCGAGCGGCTCCAGGTGAGCCCGGCAGCGGTCTCGGGCGCCGTCCGCTACCTCGTGCAGGTCCGCATGCTCCATCGCGGCCGCGAACCGGGCGCGCGCAGCGACCACTACGGCCTCAGCGAGGACGACCCTTGGTACACGGCGATCGCCGACCGCAGTGCCCTGCTCGCGCGCTGGGAGCGCACGGTCGGCGACGGCGCCGAGCTGCTGGGCGACCGGCCTGCGGGCCGCCGGCTGCGCGAGACGGCCGAGTTCTTCGCGTTCATGCAGGAGGAACTGCCCGGCCTCCTGGCGCGCTGGAAGGCGCGGCGGGGCTAGAGCAGCTCGGCCATCCGTGCGGGGTCGACGTCCCCGGCGCGCGGCGCCTCGACGCTGGCGGCGGCGGCGGCGACACCCCGGCGCGCGGCCTCGATGAAGTCGATCCCGTCCTCGAGCGCGTCGGCTACCGCCGCGGTGAGGACGTCGCCGGCCCCGATCGGGTTGCGGACGTGCTCGATGTACGGGGCGGCGAGCCACGTCACCTGGTCGCCGACGGCGAGCGCGGCTCCGGCCGCGGCGGCGGTCACGATCGCCGTCGCGGCACCCGCCTCGACGAGCTGGAGCGCGGCGGCCTCGGCGCGGGGCTTGGCGTCCGGCGACGCCTCGACAGCCTCGCCGATGCGCCCGTGCAGCAGGCCCTCGGCCTCGCCGAGGTTGGGTGTCACGAGGTCGGGCTCGGCTGCGAGCGCCGCGGCGAGGATCGGGCCCGTGGTGTCGACGATCACGGGGACGCCGTCGCGATGGGCGCGGGCGACGAGCCGCGCGTAGGCGTCATCGGGACTCCCGGGCGGCACGCTCCCGGAGCACACGAGCACGCGGTGCATGTGGACGTCCGCGCCGACGGCGGCCTCGAAGGCCATCCAGTCGTCCTCGTCGATCTCGGGCCCCGGCTCGTTGATGACGGTGGCGCGCCCGCCCGGCTCGAGGATGATCGCGGTCGAGCGGATCTCGCCCGCGACCGTCACACCCGCGAGCGGGACGCCCTCGTCGGCGATCATCTCGCCCGCCGCGCGGCCGGTGCGGCCGGGGAGGAACCCGACGAGCATCGGGCGCCCTCCGAGCGCACGCGCGGCGCGTGCGACGTTCAGGCCCTTGCCGCCGGGCGTCACCGCGACATCGGCGACGCGCAGAACCTCGCCCGGCCTCAGCTCCGGGATCGTCGATGTCCGGTCGATCGTGAGATTCGGGCCGGCGATCAGCACCGGCGTCAGGCGCCGTTGGGCAGCGTGCCCTCGAGGACCGCGGGGCCGGGCCTGGCTGCCTTCGCGCTGGTCTCGCGAGTCACCAGGACCTTGCTGTAGGTGGCGAACCAGCGCGGGAACTTCGTCTCGTCACCCTTCTGCGGCCCGGCCGTGGTCAGGACGCCGTCGCTGCCGACCTGCGCCTGCGCGAAGCCGAGGCGGATCGGCTTGACGCCGTTGCGGGTGAACCACACGGCGTAGACCTCGTTGTTCTTGTTCGCCGGGACGTTCTGCGCGGCGAGCGCGAACTGGACCTTGCCCTTGTTGCCTGGGATCAGGCGCATGATGCCCGCGGCCTGCGAGCCGTTGGTCCCCTGCAGGACGATGTCGTTGGCGCTTGCCGCGGCGGTGGCGGTGGGCGTTGCCGTGGCTTGCGGCTGCTGCCCGGTCGACGCCGACGGATTGTCATCGCCGCCGCTCGTCACGATGAAGACGATCAGGCCCGCGATCGCGACCACGAGGATGCCGATCAGGATCGCCCCGCCGAGCTTCGACGAGCGCGGCATCGGAGACTTCGCGCGCGGCGTCGCGGAGTCGCGCGGTCGCGGCGGCTCGCCACCCTCTCGCAGCGTCGCCGTCTCGCCGCCATCGCGCAGCGGCCGTGGCCGGGGCGCCGGCCGCGCCGGCTCCGCTTCGGCGGCGGGCACGTCCGGCACGGCGGAGCCGCCCATCTCGCGCAGGCGGTCCGCCGCGGCGGCGGCCCAGCCGCGCGACGGTTCGCTGCGGGCGACCGCGGTGCGCGTGCGCGCGGCCTCGGCGTCCGGCTGCTGTCCCAGCAGCCAGTCGGCGATGCGGCCGGTGTCGACGTCCGAGTCGGGCTCGCCGGCGAGCGCGCGCAGCCCGGCATCGGCGCGCGCGCGTACGTCGCGCTCGGGGATCCCCAGGAGCTCCGAGAGCTCCCCGTAGGACCGACCTTGGCGCAGGACGAGCTCCAGCACAGCGCGCTGGTCCGGGGCGAGCGTGTCGAGCGGGGTCATGCGAGCTTCAAGAGGGTAGTGTGCCGCGGCCCGTGGATACCCCGTTTGGCGAATTCCCGGTCGGCTTCGACCGCCACTACGGTCTCGAGATCATCGGCATGGACGAGAACGAGGTCCGCGCCCGCGTGGCGGTCCGCGACGAGATCCTCCAGCCCGCCGGCCTCGTCCACGGCGGCGTCTTCGCCTCGATGGCCGAGTCGATGACCTCGGTCGCCACCTGGGTCGCCGTCCACGACCAGGGCAAGACCGCGATGGGCCTGTCGAACCAGACGAGCTTCCTGCGCCCGATCGTCAGCGGCACGATCCACGCGATCGGCCGCTGCCGCCACCGGGGCCGCACCACGTGGGTGTGGGAGGTCGACATCACCGACGACGACGACCGCCTCTGCGCTCTGGTGCGCATGACGGTCGCTGTGAGAGACGCGCCGGGCGCGGGTCAACTGCGGCATTAAGGGAGGCGGGATCAGCCGCCGCGAAGGGTCGGTGTCGAGTTTCCCTCGAATAGCGAGGGTTTCCCGACACCAACCGCGATTGGTGTCGCACTTGGGTCGCATAGCGACCCTTAGACGACACCGAGGCGCCCGCCGGTGGGGCCGGAACCCTCGCCGCCATACCCAGCCGGGGTAAGCGCCACAGCGCGGAGAGGCGCTGGCGGCGAACGCGTCAGAGGACCACGGGCCGCCGGCGCGGGCGGTAGGCGTTGGTGATCGGCATCCGCCGGTCGCGCCCGAACGCGCGCGGGGTGATCTTGATCCCCGGCGGGACCTGGCGGCGCTTGTACTCGGCGCGGTCGACGAGCTCGATCACGCGGTCGACCGCCTCGCGCGGGAACCCGGCCCGTTCGAGCTGCTCCGGGTCAGCGTCCTCCTCGATGTAGGCCTCGAGAATCGCGTCGAGCGTGTCGTAGTCAGGGAGCGAGTCCGCGTCGCGCTGGTCGTCGCGCAGCTCGGCGCTCGGCGGGCGAACGATGATCGAGGACGGGACGGCGCCGTCGTTGCGGTAGTCGACGAGCCGGTACACCAACGTCTTCGGGACGTCCTTGATCACCGCGAAGCCACCGGCGGAGTCGCCGTACAGGGTCGAATAGCCCACGGCGTTCTCGGACTTGTTGCCCGTGGTCAGCACGAGCCAGCCGAACTTGTTCGACAGCGCCATCAGCAGGTTGCCGCGGATGCGGGCCTGGAGGTTCTCCTCGGTGATGTCGGGCTCACGGTCCGCGAACGGCTCGGCAAGCAACCCGTCATAGGTCTCCATCGCCGACCCGATCGCGAGCTCGAAGAGCTCGACGCCGAGGTTCTCGGCCAGCACCTTGGCGTCGTCGCGCGTGCCGGACGACGAGTAGCGCGACGGCATCGTCACGCACGTCACCCGATCGACGCCGAGCGCGTCGACCGCGATCAACGCGGTGAGCGTCGAGTCGATGCCGCCGGAGAGCCCGATCACCACGTGGCGGAAACCGTTCTTCTCCACGTAGTCGCGCGTGCCGAGCACGAGCGCGCCGTAGACCTCGGCCTCCGGCTCGAGCAGCGGGGCCACGGTTCCGCCCAGCGCCTCGTGGCCGACATCCTCGCGTCTCGCCAACGCCCCGAGCCGCCGTACGTCGGGCAACGCGGCCCGCACCGGCTTGCGCAGCCGCGTGTCGCGTAGCCGCGCGGTCATCGCCGCCTGCAGATCGACCGTGGCGACGGTCAGCGACTCCTCGAACTGGGGAGCCCGCGCCAGCACCGTGCCCTCGTGATCGATCAGCAGCGAATGCCCGTCGAAGATCAGCTCGTCCTGGCCGCCGACGAGGTTGGTGAACGCGACCGCGGCGAGGTTGTCGCGCGCGCGCTGGACGAGCATCCGCTCGCGCTCGAGGCCCTTGCCCGCGTGGTAGGGAGACGCCGAGGCGTTCAGGATCAGCGGCGCGCCGGCCAGGGCCTCGTCCGACGCCGGCGGGCCGGGCGTCCAGATGTCCTCGCAGATCGTCAGGCCCAGGCGCGCGTCACCGAGCTCGAGCACGGCGCCGCCGTCGCCGACCTGGAAGTAGCGCTGCTCGTCGAACACCCCGTAGTTCGGGAGCACCGTCTTGCGGTATACGGCCTTGCGCTCCCCCTCGGCGAGCACGGCCAGCGCGTTGTGCACGTCGTCGGCCCGCTCCGGGAAGCCGACGAGCACGACGATCCCGACCGCCTCGCGCGCGAGCTCCAGCACGGCCTCGCCGGCGGCGACCAGGAAGTGCTCCTTGAGCAGCAGGTCCTCCGGCGGGTAGCCGGTGACGGCCAGCTCAGGGAACAGCACGAGCTCGGCACCGGCTTCACGCGCCTCGGCGATGCGACGGGTGATCTTCTCGACGTTGCCCTCGATGTCGCCCACGCGCGTGTTGATCTGGGCGAGCGCCAGGCGGAGGGGAGCGATCGTGCCGGACATACCACTCATGGTATGCCGCGACCGAGCCAGAACTCGGCGAATTCGTGCAGCGCCGGGTCCGACGGGTCCCCACGGAGTATCCGGTTCCACGCGAGAGCCGTGGCGGGGCCGGCGCCGTTCCGTGGCGCGAGGATCACCGCCTGCCCGGCGGCCGCCAGCTCGGCGTCGAACGGGCCCGCGACGTCCTTCTGCAACTTCACCAGCGCCGGATCGGGCCGAGCGCCGTCGTAGAGGATCACGACATCGCCGAGCGCGAGCGCGTTGACGAGCTGATCATCGGTCAAGGGCTTGCGGTCACGCGTGACCAGCGCGTCGCTGTGGTCGCCGCTCGCGGGCGGGTCGGCGCCCTCGGGCTGCGCATGCCCCGGACCCTCGACGGCACCCGCGAGCTGCGAGTCGTCGCGCGATCCGAAGACGAGCACGCCCACCGCGACGACGCCGACCGCCAACACCACGCCGAGGGCGACGAGCAGCGCCCGGCTCAAGCCCGGCTCTTGGTCCGCCGCGACGCCGGTCGCGCGCGGCCGCTGCGCCCGTTCGGCGGGACACCCGCGGCCGTCGCGAGCTCGGCGATCGCCGACCCCAGATCGGACGCGAACTCGTCGAGATCGGACATCTCGTCGTAGTCGCCGAGCAGACCGAAGAAGAGCCGCCCGTCGTAGGACATGATCGCGATGCCGAGCGCCGTGTTGAGGACGAGCGGCACCTTCGGATAGAACGCCTCCAGGCGCCGGCCCATCATGTACAGCGGGAACTGCGGGCCCGGGACGTTGGTCACCGTGAGGTTGAAGAACCGCTGCCGGCTCTGCAGGCGCGCGGCCTGATTGAGCACGGTGGGGACGGCGAAGTCGGCGAGCTGCGTCAACCGCTCCGCACCGACGGCCTGGCCGGAGCTCTTCAGATGCCCGAGTGCCTCGTGGATGGTCTTGAAGCGCTCGACCGGATCGGCGGTCCCGACCGGCAGCGGCGCGTACATCGCTGCGACGCGGTTGCCCAGCGCCCCGCGCTCCTCGTCCGCCCGGATCGAGACCGGCACCATCGCCTTCAGCTCGACGCCGCTGGGATCGCGCCCACGGCGCAGCATGTGGTCGCGCAGCGCGCCCGCGACCACGGCGAGCACGACGTCGTTGACGGTTCCCCCGAGCGCCCCCTTGACGGCCTTGAAGCGGTCGAGATCGGTCTCCACCCAGGCGAACCGCCGGTGCGGCCCGATCTTCGTGTTGAGCGGGCTCGTCGGAGCGCCGCCGATGCCTGCGGCGGCCATCGCAGCCAGGCCGGAGAGCGTCTTCGCCGCCGCCGAGCCGGCCTGCCGCGGACCGCCGACCGCGCCGACCGCCGACCGGGCGAGGTCGAAGGGCGTCGCCGCGCGCTCGATCACCGCGTCGCCGAACAGAGACGCGCCGCTCGGCTCCGGCCGCGGGTACCACGGCGGACCCGGCTCGCGCTCGGGCGGGTCCGGCTCGAGGTCGAACAGCACGGTCATGATGTCGACACCCGAGATCCCGTCGACCAGCGCATGGTGCGTCTTGCAGACGAGTGCGAAGTGGTCCTCGTTGACCCGGTTGACGAGCCAGATCTCCCACAGCGGCTTGGAGCGGTCGAGCTGCTGGGAGAACACGCGCCCTGCCAGCTTGCGCAGCTGCTCGTCGCTCGCCGGCGCGGGCAGTGCGGTGTGCCGCACGTGATAGCCGATGTTGAAGTGCGGATCGTCGACCCACACCGGTCGCGCCTGCGCCAGGGGCGGGAACGCGAGCTTCTGGCGGTAACGCGGGACCTGGTGCAGTCGCGCCTCGATCATCGCCGCGAAGTCGTCGTACGACGGCGCGTCGCCGTCGAACACGAGCACTGAGCCCACGTGCATGTGCGCGCCGCGCGACTCGAGCGCCAGGAACGACGCGTCGAGGCCTGTGAGTCGGTCCGGGTTTGCCACCGCGGGGCGATTCTACGTCGCCCGCGCACTCAAGAACGTCGTGTGATCCGCGTCACAGCAATACGCGGCCCGTCCCGCTATCCCAGCGCGCTCCCCGAACGAGGAGGTTTCCGTGCATCTGCGCGCGATTGCCGTGTTCGCTGTACTGACGTTGCCGTTGGCGGCTGCTCCCGCCAACGCGGACGTCGTGAAGAAGAAACGTCTGCACGTGCGGGTCGGGCACACGATCGTCGTCGTCGGCCACGGCACGCCGGCGACCACGACCTCTCTGCAGATCAAGCGCCGCGGCCAGTGGCGCACGATCGATCGCGACCGGACCGCCTCATCCGGCCGCTTCACGCTGCGCGACCGCATGCGGCGCCCGCTGAGTGCTCCCGCGCGCGTGCGCGTGGACGGTGCGACGACGCGCGTCGGGCAGGTGAACGCCTACCGGCTCGCGAACGCGTCCTGGTACGGCCCCGGGCTGTACGGCAACAAGCTCGGCTGCGGCGGGCGGCTGACGCCCGGCCGCCTCGGCGTCGCCCACAAGTCGCTCCCCTGCGGCGCCAAGCTGACGCTGCGCAAGGGCAGCCGCTCCGTGAACGTGCGCGTGATCGACCGCGGCCCGTACGTCGGTGGGCGCGAGTTCGATCTGACCGAGGCGACGGCGCACCGCCTGCGCTTCCACGGCCACGGGGCGATCCTCACCACGCGGTAGAGCGGTCCGAAGGCGGGCGTACCGTTTGCGGGCTGTGGCGCCCAAGCGAGTCATCGCCCACCTCGACTGCGACGCCTTCTACGCGACCGTCGAGCTGCTGCGCCGGCCGGAGCTGGTCGGCAAGCCGGTGATCGTGGCGGGCAGCGGCCCGCGGGCGGTGGTGACGACCGCGAGCTACGAGGCGCGCGAGTTCGGTGTCGGCTCGGCGATGCCGGCGTCGCGCGCCTGCCGGCTGTGCCCGGACGCGATCGTCATCCCGCCCGACTTCGCCGCCTACCGCGCGACATCCAAGCGCGTCTGGGAGGTGATCGGCGAGCGGCTCGACCGCGTGCAGCAGATCGGCATCGACGAGGGGTACGCCGAGCTCACCGGCGTCGAGAAGCCGCTGCGCGTGCTGCGCGCGGTGGTCACAGCGGTGAAGGAGGAGACCGGGATCGTGATCTCGGTCGGGGTCGGGCCGTCACGGCTCGTGGCGAAGTGCTGCAGCGACCTCGGCAAGCCCGCCGGGTTCGTCGCGATGGGCCGCGAGGAGGCGTGCGTGCGCTTCGCGACCGCGCCGACCAGCCGCGTCCCCGGCATCGGCCCGAAGACGGCCGAACGGCTCGCGGCGATCGGCTACCGCACGCTCGGCCAGCTGCAGCAGGCCGACGAGGCCACGCTCGCCGCGCGCTTCGGCACCAACACCGCGCGCTTCCTGAAATCACGCGCGTCGTTCGAGGACAACTCACCGGTCGAGACCGAGAAAGCGGTCGCCAAGTCGTACTCGACCGAGCGCACGTTCGACGTGGACGTCGAGGAGCTCGAACGGCTCGAGGCCTACCTGCGCGAGATGTCGCGCGAGGTCTGCGAGGGGCTGCAGAAGCGCGGCCGCCGCGGCCGCACGATCGCGATCAAGGTCCGGCTCGACGACTGGACCACGGTCACGCGCGCCCGCACGGTCCAGGCGCCGACCAACGAGACGCGGCTCGTGATCGACACGGCGGTCGAGCTGCTGCGCGCGTACGCGCCGCCACGACCCGTGCGACTGCTCGGCGTGCGCCTCGCGGGCTTCGAAGACGTCGAGCCGGAGGTCCGGCGCGCGCCGCCCGCGCCCGTGGGCCAGCTCGCCCTGGAGATCTAGTAGAGCGCGTTGGCGAGCTTGCGGCGGGACTCGCGTGCGACCGGATGCTCGATCCCGAGGTCGTCCAGCACGCCGACGACGGCGCGGCGGAGATCCTCGCGACGGTCACCGTCGGTCGGCGCGATGGCGTCGATCAGCCCATCGAGCCCGCGCTCGGTGTCGCCCGCGTCGAGCGCCGCGAACGCGTCGGCGAGCTCCGGGTCCTGCGCGAGCCGGATGCGCGCCGCCAGGCCGTCGGCGGCGAACGAGCCGGCGACGTTGCCGAGCAGCTCGAGCGCCTCTTCGTCGTCGCCGCGCTCGTGCAGTAGCCTGGCGAGCGGGACCGCCGCGTCGGCGCGGCCCGGCTCGAGCGCCAGCGCGTCACGCAGCGACTGCTCATCGCCGGCCGCGACCAGGCCGTCGGCCTGGGACGGCAGCAGCCCGTCGATGAACGTCGCCACGTTCGGCGGCGGCTGGGCGCCCACGAACTCGGCGACCACCTGGCCGTCCTTGAACGCCTTGACGGCGGGGATGCCCTGGATGCGGAACGCGGCCGCGAGCTGCTGGTTGGCGTCGGTGTCGAGCTTGGCGAGGTCGACCTGGTCCTCGCGCTCGGTCACGAGCTTCTCGAGCACGGGCGTGAGCTGTCGGCAGGGGCCGCACCATTCGGCCCAGAAGTCCACGACGACGGGACGCTCGTGCGAGCGGTCGATGACGTCTTGCTGGAAGGTCGCCTCGGTGGTGTCGAAGATCACACGACGAGGATAGCCTCGGGGCCGTGTCTGATCTGACCATCGACGGGCGCCTGAGCGCCGACCAAGCAGGGGAGGGGGCGCCGGTCGTCCTCCTCCACGGCCTGACCGCCACGCGTCGCTATGTCGTGATGGGCTCCAAGAACCTCGAGCGCGGCGGCCACCGGGTCGTCGCGTACGACGCACGCGGGCACGGGAGATCCGCGCCGGGAGACGGCTACGGCTACGACAAGCTGGCCGCCGACCTGCTCACGGTGCTCGACGACCGTGGGATCGAGCGCGCAGTGCTCGCCGGCGCGTCGATGGGGGCCCACACGATCGTGCGGTTCGCGCTCGAGCACCCCGACCGCGCGGCGGCGCTCGTGTTGATCACGCCGGCCTACGACCCCGACACGCCCGAACGCGGGCTCGATCACTGGGACGCGCTCGCCCGCGGCCTGCGCGAACGTGGGGTGGAGGGGTTCATCGCCGCGTACGGCGAGCCGCGGGTGCCCGAGTCGTTCCGTGACACGGTCCGCACCGTCCTGCGGCAGCGCTTGTCCGCCCACGAGCATCCCGACGCCGTGGCCGACGCGCTCGAGCAGGTCCCGCGCTCCCATGCGTTCGACTCGTGGGAGGCGCTCGCTTCGCTCGACCTGCCGGTGACGGTCGTGGCCAGCCGCGACGAGGCCGATCCCGAGCATCCGTACGCGATCGGCGAGCGCTACGCGGCCACGATCCCCGGCGCCCAGCTGGCCAGCGAGGAGCCGGGCAAGTCGCCGCTCGCCTGGCAGGGCGGGCAGCTGTCGCGGGTGATCGCGGAGGCGGCGCAGCGCTGAGCACGGCTTGTCAGCGTCCTCCCAGGCTGATCCCAGGCGGCTCCCACGGCGCGCACTGATTCTGCGGCGCATGCGACCCCACCACACCATCACGCGGAGAAGCGCGATCGGGCTGGCCGGGGCGGCCGGTGCCACCTACCTGTTCGCCCGCTGGCCTTCGACACCCGAGGCCGAGGCCGCCGCGCCCTCCTGCATCCTCACCCCCGCCAAGACCGAAGGCCCGTACTTCGTCGACGAGCGGCTGAAGCGGTCGGACATCCGCGTCGACCCGGTCGACGGCAGCGTGCAGGACGGCATGACGTTCACGCTCCGGTTCGTCGTCGTCAGCTCGGACGACGACTGCGGGCCGGTCAGCGGCGCGCAGGTCGACGTCTGGCACGCCAATGCGTCCGGCCTGTACTCCGACGAGGCCGCCAACGGCACCTCCGGCCACAAGTACCTGCGCGGCTACCAGGTCACCGGCGCGGACGGCGTCGCCGAGTTCGTGACCGTGTTCCCCGGCTGGTACTCGGGCCGCGCGATCCACATCCACTTCAAGATCCGTAAGGACGGCTACGAGTTGACGTCGCAGCTGTTCTTCGACGAGAGCACGATCGACTCGGTGCTGGCGACGAGTGCCTACGGCTCGCGCGGCACGCCGGACACCGACAACAACGAGGACAACATCTACGGAAGCGACGGCTCCGAGCTGACCGTCGCGCCCAAGAGCGACGGCAGCGGCGGGCTGAAGGGCACGTTCACCGTCGGGCTCGCCGACATCGCCGGCGACGGGACGGTCGCGCTGCGGCTTTCGCGATCCCGAACCACGTCCACGCGGGTGCTGCACGCCTGACGCTGATGGTGCGCGACGCCGCCGGCAACACCAAGAAAATTCGCCGAACGGTTCACATTCCGCGCTAGCTTCAGTCACATGACCGAGACCCTGCCCGACGATCAGCGCCTGAAGGAGCTCTCGCCCAAGGCGTACGAGCATCCGGCGGACCGCGCCGCGACGGCGGCGCTGAAGTCGATCCCGAAGCTCGACATGGTCGTGCGCAAGCTGATCGAGTTCGGCTACGAGCGTGCGCTGCGGCAGGTGTTCCTCGCCGGGTCGGTGAAGCTGGGCTCAGAGCAGCTCCCCGACGCATGGACGGCGCACCGGGCCGCCTGCGCCCGGCTCGATCTCGCCGAGGTGCCGGACCTTTACCTGACGCAGTTCCCGATCACCAACGCGGCGGCGATCGGCGCGGGGCGCCCGATGGTGATGGTCAACTCGCGCGCCGTCGAGCTGTTCGACGAGGAGGAGCTGCGGACCGTCCTCGGGCACGAGGCCGGTCACGTGCTGTCGGACCACGTGCTCTACCGAACCGCGCTGATGATCCTGCTGTCGATCGGCTCGGCGGGCCTGCCGATGCTGGCCGGGCTGCCGCTGGTCGCGGTCCGGATCGCGCTGCTGGAGTGGTACCGCGCGGCCGAGCTGAGCGCCGACCGCGCTGCCACGCTCGTCAACCGCGACCCGCTGATCACCTCGCGCACGCTGCTGGTGATGGCCGGCGGTGCGTCGTCGCGCAAGCTGAACCTCGGCGCGTTCCTCAAGCAGGCCGCCGAGTACGAGGAGTGGGAGCCCGGCTGGGACAAGCTCGCGCGGCTGCGCGTGGAGCTCGCCCAGACGCACGCGTTCCCCGTGCGGCGCGTGTCCGAGCTCATGAAGTGGGTGCGCTCGGGCGACTACGACCGCGTGCTGCGCGGCGAGTACGTCCGCCGCGGCGACCCGATCGACCCGCGCACCGAGGCCGGCGACGCGGTCGACCACTACGCCGAGCGCTTCCGCATCCTGTTCAAGGACGCCGGGGCGGGCGTGGCGGGCGCCGGCGACAAGGTCGCCGACGCCGCCGAGAAGGTCGGAGACTGGCTCCGAGATCGCTAGTCCGACCCTTTGATGGGATGGTTGGCCCGGAACACGTCGCTCGGGTCGAGCTGCGTCTTGATGCGCGCCAGGCGCCGGTAGGTCAGCTCGTCGTAGAACGAGCGTGAGTCGGCCGCGCTCTCCTCGAAGTTGAGGTAGCTCGTGCCGGCGTCCCACGTGGCGAGCGCGGCCTTGTAGACAGGCAGGTGCGCCTGCAGCGCACCGATCAGCGGCGGGATCGCCATGCCGGCCGCGAACAGCAGGTAGCCGGCGTCGACCTTGGCCAGCGCGCCGTGGCCGGCCTTCGCGACGCCCAGCGCGCCGCCGAGGTGGCGGATCTCGGCGAGCAGCAGCGGCGAGCCCGAGCCGGGGCCGGCGACGGTCAGGAAGGCGTCGACCGCCTCGGCCGGCAGGTCGGCGAGCAGGCGGTGCTCGGTCAGGCCCGGGATCGGGTCCTCGGGGTCGTTGTGCAGCCGCGACAGCGCGACCGGCTCGACCATGTCGAACGTGTCGATCTCCGGCTCGAGGTCGCGCAGCGCCTGCACGACCTCGGCGCCGAACGCGCGGTCGCCGATGATCGCGGCGTCGATCGTCACGAAGTTGCGGCCGCGCAGGAACTCCGGGACCTCCGGGATCGGCGGCATCTGCATGATGCGGGCCGACGAGGTGACCTCGTCCGGGACGGTGGCGGTCCACTCGCGCCACGCGTGCATGACCTCGGCGGACCGCTCCCAGTCCCACCACATCGCGCCGGCGTACAGCTCGGGCATGGGGTGGAGGGCGATCTCCATCGCGGTGACGACGCCGAAGTTGCCGCCGCCGCCACGCAGCGCCCAGAACAGGTCCGCGTCGTTGTCGGCGTCGACGCGGCGCAGACGCCCGTCGGCGGTGACGATCTCGATCGCCAAGACGCTGTTGGCGGCGAGGCCGTGCTTACGGCCGAGCCAGCTGATGCCGCCGCCGAGGCAGTAGCCGATGACGCCGACGTTGGGGGACGAGCCGGCGAGCGGGGCGAGCTTGTGCGGCGACGCGACGTCGGTGACCTCGATCCATTCGGTGCCGGCGGCGACGCGCGCGCGGCGACCCTCGACGTCGATCTCGACGCCGCGCATGCGCGAGGTGCTGAGCAGGATCATGTCGTCGTGCCACGCGATCGGCGTGGCGTTGTGGCCGGTGCCCTGCGGCACGACCTGCAGGCCGTAGCGGCGAGCGTGCTCGACGACGGCGACGACGTCATCCGCGCTCTCGGGGAAGACGACGAGGCCGGGCCGCTGGTCGGCGGAGAGGTTCCACGCCTGGCGGGCCTGGTCGTAGCCCGCATCCATGGGGCCGACGACCTCGCCACTCAGGCGGGGGCGCTGGGTGTGTACGTCTCGTCCGGTTCGCGCGCTGTTGAGCATCTTGGGGGACTCCAAAGGGGGAAGGGGGAGAGTGCGGTGATCCTCCCGTTGCCCACGCGGCACCGCATCAGGGAACTCCCTAGCCTCGGGCGTAGTGGAAGACGCCCTGCGGATCCTCGCCGTGCTCGCGCTGGTCGCCGGCAACGCGTTCTTCGTGATCGGCGAGTACACGGTGGTGACCGCGCGCCGCCCGGCGCTGAGATCGCGCGCGGAGGCCGGCAACCGCGGCGCCCAGGCGGCGCTGCGGCTGATGGACGACCCCGTCCGCGTCATCTCGACCACGCAGGTCGGGATCACCGCGATCGGCATTCTCACCGGCGCCGTGGGGGAGCCGCTCGTCCGCGACCTGCTGGGCGACGGCGTCCCGACCTGGGTGGGGTTCATCATCGCCTTCTCGGTCGTCACCTACCTGTCGGCCGTCTTCGGTGAGCTCGTCCCGAAGGCGCTGACGCTCGACCGCGCCGAGACGCTCGCGGCGCTCGTCGCGCGGCCGGTCGAGATGATCTCCAAGGTCCTGCGGCCGATCGTCTGGGTCCTGGAGCGCTCCGCCGAGGTGCTGCTCCGCCCGTTCGGCGTGCGCGAGGTCGTCGCCGGCGAGGGCGTGCGCAGCGTTGCCGAGCTGGAGGCCCTGGTCGACGAGGCGGAGGGCGCCGGCGTGATCCCGCGCGCCCAGGAGGAGCTGCTCCACAACGTCTTCGGCTTCGCCAATCAGGAGGCGGCGGACGTGATGATCCCGGAGCCCGACGTCGCGTGGCTCGACGCTGGGCTGACTCCGGGTGACGCGCTCGACGAGGTCTCGGAGCGCCCCTACAGCCGCTACCCGATCGGCGCCGGATCGGTCGACCGCGTTATCGGAATCCTGCACGTCCGCGACCTCGTCATCGCGGCGCGCAGGGAGCCGACGACGTCGATCGGCGAGTTGGTCGAGGCGCCGCTTGTGGTGCCGGAGACCAAGGACCTCGGTGCGCTGCTGCGCGAGCTGCGCGAGAAGCGCCGGCATATGGCGATCGTCGCCGACGAGTACGGCGGCACTGCCGGCGTCGTCACGCTCGAGGACATCCTCGAGGAGATCGTCGGCGAGATCGAGGACGAGTACGACCTGCCCGACGACACGCTGGTCCGGATCGACGAGACGACGGTGCGGATCGCGGGTTCGATGACGATCGACGACTTCAACGAGATCGTCGGGACCAAGCTCGACGGCCGCGACGCCCGCACGATGGCCGGCCTGGTCTTCAACGCGCTCGGACGGCGCCCGCGCGGGGGCGACGAGGTCGCGGTCGCCGACGTGCACCTGCGCGTCGAGCAGGTCGAGGGGGCGCGGATCACCCGGCTGCTCGTCAGAACACGCGCATAGCGCGGCGGCGCTTGACGCGCCCCTTCTGCACCATCAACCGGTAGCGGCCGCGGTTGCGCGGGCGCAGGCGGACCTTGAACTTGCCCTTCTTGACGACGAGCGTGCGGTTGCGCTCGCGCACCCAGCGGCGCTTCACGCGCCGGTCGAGCGTGAGCCGCACGGTGTCGGCGGGCACCGCCGAGCCCTTGGCCCGCACGCTCGAGCCGAGCCGGACGTTGCGGCGGCCGAGACTGACGTCCATCTTCGGCAGCACGGTCAAGGCTCGTGAGGCGGACTCGAGCCGCCCGCGGGTCGCGTCGCCGGCAAACACGGCGCGCACGTGGCCGCTCATGGGGAACTGGACCGACGTGCGCCAGCTCCCGTCGGGTGCGGTTGTCGTCGTGCCGAGCGGCTCCCAGTAGGCGTCCGGCGTCGCGAACTCGAGCGATATCGGCAGCCCGGCGGGCGAAGAGTCGTCGTCGAAGTGCAGCGAGCCGGAGACGGCGACCTCCTTGAGGCCGCGGACCTCGCGCGGCGCGATCACGCTGAGGCCGGTGCCGGCGTACTGCGTGGCGAGCGTGCGGATCTGGGCGAGCTGCGCGTACAGCGAGTCGCCCGGGCAGGCCGTGTTGCAGCCGTCGCGGTGGCCGGAGATGCGCTGGAACGTCACCGGGGTGCCGGACGGGTAACGGTTGGTCTCGCCCCCGAGCGAGTTGACGACGACGGTGCCCTCGGTCGGCACGCCGTGCACGGTCAGCTTCCAGCCGATCAGGCGTGCGACCGAGTCGATTCCCTCAGGCGTCTCGGGCACGCTCGTGAACGTCCCGATGCACGAGATGCCGGTCGAGTGGCTGTTCCAGCCCTGCGCCTGCGCGCCGACGATCGGCTGGTCGATTCCGCCCGCACGGCCCTCGAAGATCTGGCCGTACTTGTCGACGAGGAAGTTGTAACCGATGTCGTTCCAGCCGTTGCTGTTGCGGTGGTAGCGGGCGATGCCGAGGACGATCCCCGCCGAGTCCTCCGGCGCGTAGTCGTTGGCGGTGACCGTGTGGTGCACGAACGCGATCTGGACGTCGCCGTACAGCGGTGCCTCGCGCGGCGGGACCGAGTCGCCGCCCCAGGCGCTGCGGGGGATGATCGGCGGCGGTGAGCCGGCGGCCTGCTTGACCCGCGCCGCCTTCGCCCCGCGGCGGCCCTGCAGGCGCCGCGCCGCGCGCTGCGCGAGGTTGGCGGTCGGGAGCGCGCGCACGAAGCGGGCCTTGAGGGCGTGCGGGTTGCCGCGCACGCGCAGCTGGAACTCGTCCGCGGCGCCGACGAACGCCGGATCGGTCCCCGGCACGCGGCGGCCGTGATCGGGCCCGTGGTCGCCCGCCGGATGCAGCGTCACCCACTGCGTCCAGCGGCTGCCGTGGCGGCGCGCGCGCACCTGCGCCTCGGCGTGCGACCCGCGCCCCCAGCGCAGCCCCATCAGGTCGAAGCGACGGGGGGCGCGCAGCACGCCGGTGCTGCGCCAGCCGCCGGCGCCGGCGACATGCGCGCGACCGGCGAACACGTGGGCGAGGTCGAGCTCGAACAGCGAGTCGGGCCGCGCGGCGAGCGCGGGCATGGTGGGGCGCAGGGCGCCGGCAACGGCAGCGACCGCTCCTGCCTGGAGCACCTGCCTGCGGGTGATCGAACGACGGGCCACGACGTGTTGAACACACGAACCGGCCGGACGGACCGATCCTCCCCGGAAAGTAGCGTGTGCGCGAGCCCTACCGTGCAGGACCGCGTGCGCAGTCCGGGCACGAGCCGCGCAGCACGACGTCGTGGCCGCCGACCGCGTAGCCGAGTCGGTCGGCGACGTCGTCGATCAGCCGCTCGAGCTCCGGATCCTCGAACGCGTCCATCTTCCCGCAGCGGTCGCAGATCGCATGGTGGTGATGCTCGCCGCTGGGGTCGGCCGGCTCGAAGCAGGCCGTGCCGTCGACGTCGATCCGGTGCACGAGCTTGAGCTGGGCGAGGACGTCGAGCGCGCGGTAGACGCTCGCGAGCCCGACCGACTTGCCGTCGCTGCGCAGCCGGTCGTAGATGTCCTGGGCGCTCAAACAGCAGTCCTGGCGGGCGAGGAGCGCGAGCACTTCCTCGCGGGCCCCGCCGGCGCGGTGACCCGCGCGTGAGAGCTCGCGGTGCGCGTGATCGGTCCACTGCGTCGCCATGGCCCGATGGTAGCGCGAATTGGATGCGAATGAGAATGACTTTCAGTAAGCTCACGACCCGTGAGATGGCTCTGGCTCATGCTGCTGTGCGCGCTCGTCGCTGCCGGCTGCGGCGCGGACGGGGACGCCCGCGCGGACGGCCGCACCCGGGTCGTGGCGACCACGACCCAGGCGGCCGACTTCGTGCGCCGCGTCGGCGGGGCGCACGTCGCCGTCACCCAGATCCTCGCCCCGAACACCGACCCGCACGACTACGAGGTCCGCCCGCACGACCTCGGCGCGCTCGCCGACGCCGACCTCGTCGTGCGCTCCGGCGGCGACGTCGACGGCTGGCTCGACGAGGCGATCGACGGCTCCGGCACCCACGCCCCGGTGCTGACACTGAGCGACGGCATGAAGCTGCGTGGCGACGACCCGCACTGGTGGCAGGACCCGCGCAACGCGCTGATCGCCGTTCGCGAGATCGAGGGCGCGCTGCATCTCCGCGCGCCGGCGTACGAGCGCCGGCTCCAGCGGCTCGACCGCGACGTCGCCGCCTGCATCGACAAGGTCCCGCCGCCGCAGCGCACGCTCGTCACGACCCACGACGCGCTCGCCTACTACGCGGCCCGCTACGGGATCGACGTGGTCGGCACCGTCATCCCGTCGCTCTCCACCGAGGCGCAGCCGTCGGCCGGCGACACCGCCGAGCTGATCAAGACGATCAAGGCGACCGGGGTGAAGGCGATCTTCGCCGAGAGCTCGGTCAACCCCAAGGTCGAGGCCGCGATCGCGCGCGAGACCGGCGCGAATGTCGGCACGGCGCTGTGGGCCGACTCGCTCGGGCCGCAGGGAGCCGACGGCGCGACCTACGTGCAGTCGATCGAGGCCAACACGAAGGCGATGGTCGACGGGTTCACCGGCGGCGCCGAGACCTGCTCGTTCTGATGCCCGCGCCGTTCGACACCCCGTTCATGCAGCGCGCGCTCGTCGAGGCGCTGCTGCTCGCCGGCCTCGCGGGCGTGCTCGGCGCGTGGATCGTGCTGCGGCGGATCGCCTTCTTCACGCACGGTGTCGGAACCGCCGCGTTCCCCGGCCTGGTCGTGGCGGTGCCCGCCGGCGTCGCGCCGCAGCTCACGGGCCTGGCGGCGGCGCTCGTCTACGCCGGTGCGGTGGAGGGGCTCACGCGCACGCGCCGCGTCGCGACCGATGCCGCGACGGGTCTCGTGCTCGTGGCGGCGCTGGCGATCGGGGCGATCCTCGCCTCCGACGTCTTCGCATCCGGCGCCGGCGTCGACCGCCTGCTGTTCGGCAGCCTGATCGGCCTGCGCGACCGCGACCTGTGGCTGACCGCGGCGGCGCTCGCGGGCGCGTTGGCCCTGCACCTGACGCTGCGGCGTGCCTGGCTCGCCCAGGGCTTCGACCCCGCCACCGCGCGGGCGCTCGGGCTGCGGCCCGCGCTGGCCGACCGCCTGATGCTGCTCGCGGTCGCGGTCGCCGCGGTGGTGGCGCTCGACGCTGTCGGCGCGCTGCTGGTGACCGCGGTGCTGGTGATCCCGGCCGCGACCGTTCGGCTCGTGGCGCCGAGCGTCGGGACGTTGCAGGTCGGGACCGTCGCCCTCGCCGCGGTCGAGGGCGTGGCCGGGCTATGGCTCGCCTACGAGCTCAACGTCGGCCCGGGGCCGGCGATCGCCGTGCTCGGCGGCGGGATCTTCGCGATCGTCATGGCGGCGACGCGATGAGCGTTCGGGTCGACGACCTCGCCGGCGGCTACACGCCCGGCAGCAACGTCCTCAGCGGCGTCTCGTTCGCGTTCGGGCCGGGCACGATCGCCGCGGTGCTCGGGCCCAACGGCGGCGGCAAGACGACGCTGTTCCGCGCGCTGCTCGGCGAGCTCCCCGTGCGGCGAGGGACGGTCGAGCTCGCGGCGTTGCCGGCCTATGTCCCGCAGACCGATCGCACGCGACTCGACTTCCCCGTCACGGCGCTCGACGTCGTGTTGATGGGCGCCTACGCCCGCACCCCGGCGTGGCGGCGCGTCGCGCGTGCCGACCGCGATGCCGCGCACGCCACGCTCGAGCGCGTCGGCCTCGCCGACCGCGCCCGCCGCCGGTTCGGCGACCTCTCCGGCGGGCAGCGCCAGCGGGTGCTGATCGCCCGCGCGCTACTGCAGGACCGTCCGGTGATGCTGCTCGACGAGCCCCTGAGCGGCGTCGACGCGGCCAGCGGCGCCCGCATCGAGGAGCTGTTCGGCGAGCTGCGCGACGAGGGCCGCGTCCTGCTCGTGGCCACGCACGACGTCGAGCAGGCCCGGCGCTGGGACCAGGTCGTGTGCCTGCACGGCGAGCAGATCGCCGTCGGCCCGCCGGCCGACACGCTGACCACCGACGTGCTGCGTCGCACCTACGGCGCCGAGCTCGTGGTGCTGCCGGGCGGCGAGCGCGCCGTCGCCGTCGAGCACCACCACCACGACCACTGATGCTCGACTGGCTGCTCGACCCGTTCTCCAGCGCGCTCATGCAGCGCGCGCTGATCGAAGTGCTCGTTATCGCGATCGCCTGCGGGCCACTCGGCGTGTGGGTGCTGCTGTACCGGCAGAGCTATGCCGCCGAGTCGATCTCGCACGCGATGCTGCCCGGGCTCGTGGTCGCATCGCTGGCCGGCGCCTCGCTGCTGCTCGGCGCCGCCGCCGGCGTGCTCGTCGCGGCGGTGGCGATCGCGCTCGCCGGGCGCGACGAGCGCCTCGGCGGCGATGTCGGCGTGGCGGTGGCGATCAGCGCGCTGTCGGGCCTGGGAGCGCTCCTCGCGCTGTCGCCGGACGTGCCGGCGCGGCTGGGTGAGCTGCTCTTCGGCGATCTCCTCGGCGTCACCGGGACCGACATCGCCAAGGCCGCGATCCTGGCCGGCGGGGTCGCGCTTGCGCTGGCCGTCGGGCACCGGCGATTCACGCTCAGCGTCTTCGACCGCGCCGCCGCACCGTCGCTCGGAGCCCGCCCCGGCTATTGGGAGCTGGGGCTGCTCGTGCTCCTCGCGATCTGCACCGTCGCGGCCGTCCAGGGTCTCGGGAACCTGCTGGTCGTCGCTCTGATCCTGGCTCCCGCGGCCGCCGCGCTGAACTTCGCCCAGCGGCTCGGCTCCGCCCTCGTGCTGTCCGCGGGACTGGCCGGGCTTGCGGGCGTACTCGGATTGCTGGCGTCCTACCACTGGGGCGTCGCGGCCGGCGCATCGGTCGCGCTGGCGGCTGTCGGGCTGTTCCTGGCGTCGTTGGCGCCACGGGCACTCGACACGCGGGGTTAGGGAGGCCTAATATCCAGCCCGCCGGGTCGGATTAGGCAAACCTAACGCGATGGGAAACCGATGAGAACAAAGCTGCTGGTGGCGTTCGTCGCCGTTGCTGCCCTCGCCGGCTGCGGCGGGGACGACGATTCCGAGACGACGACGCAGAAGACGCCCGCAGTGGCGACCGACCTGACGCCGGTCAAGGACTACCTGCTCGACCACACATCGCGCCTGCAGGGCGACACCGCCGAGCTCGCGACCCAGGCCGACGGCTACTACCGCCTCGCCAAGTCCGAGAACTTCGACTACGGCAAGCTGCTGCAGACCCATCGCTCCGAGGTCGCCGACCAGGTCAAGGCGATGCAGGACACCTACATCGACGCCAACCCGGCGTACGAGGAGATGGAGGGCGTGGTCGCCGGCGTGCCGACGCTGGCCGACTACGACGTGATCATCGACGCGGGGAGCGACAAGTCCGACCCGGAGAATGCCGTGCCGTTCACGGTCAAGACGCCCGCGGGCCGCACGTTCGAGCAGCCCGGCAACTTCTTCCAGCTGATCGAGACGTCGCTGTGGGGGACTGATCCGAAGTACGTCGCCAAGGGCGTCACTCCCGACCTCGACGGCGACGGCAAGGTCGGCTTCGGCGAAGCCGTCCCGGACGCCGACTTCCTCGTGGCGGCGGCCAAGGACTTCGCCACCAACGCCAAGGACCTCGACGCCGCGGCCAAGCAGTGGCAGCCGACGACGCAGGACGCCTTCACCGCGCTCGTGGTGATGACGCCGACTATGTCGGAGTACTTCGAGGCCTGGAAGAACTCGCGCTTCGTCGCCGGCGGCGACTCGAAGGAGACGGTGTTCGTCGCCGCGTCGCGCCTGCAGGACATCGCGGGCATTCTCAACGGCCTCGTCCTGATCTACGACAGCGTCGAGCCGTCGGTCACCAAGGCCAACGCGGACCAGGCCGAGCAGACCGGCAGCGACCTCAAGGGGCTGCACCAGTTCGCGGTCAAGCTCCGCGACCAGGAGGCCGGCGGCAAGAAGTTCTCCCCGTCCGATGCCGACACGCTCGGCTCCGACGCGCAGGACCGTGCGGAGGCGATCGCCGGGCAGGTCAGCCAGGCGGCCGGACAGCTCGGCATCAAGCTGGAGAACTAGCTGAGTGGTGCGCCGGATCGCCGTTCTCGTAGCGTTCGCCGTTCTGCCGATCCCCGCAAGTGCGGGGGCGGCGACGCCTCCGCCGTGGCGTGCGGCCGGCGACGTCCGCGATGCGCTGTTCGACGCGCAGACGGAGTTGATCGTCGGCACGCCGGCGACCGCCGAGCGGCTCGTGGCGCGCGGCGAGGCGGCGTACACCGGCCGGCTGCGTGCCGGCATCCGCGCGGCCGACCCGGCCGCCGACAGCGTCGTCCGGCGCGCGCTCGCCGACGCCCGCGTGGCGGTCGCGCACGGCGACGGCACCGCGCTGGCGGCGGCCCGCGGCGCCACCCGCGCGGCGATCTTCCGCGGCTCGTACGCGGCCACGCTCGCCGCCGTCGACCGCGGTCAAGCGACGGCGGCGCAGCAGTGGCTGCTGCTGCGCGAGTTCCGCACCGCGACGCGGTTCACGCGCCCGGGCGCCAACGCGACGCTCGCGCTCGAGCGCATGGCCGCGGGCAGGCTCGACGCCAAGCGCGCGCACGACGCCGTCGCCAAGGACCTGCTCGACGCGTATCAGGCGCGGCTGCGCGAGCTGCTCGACGACGCGGCCCGCGGCGCAGAGCGCAAGCTGCCGGCGCGCGCGGCCGAGGCCGCCGCCCAGGCCAACGGCTACTTCCAGATCCTCGCCGCCCGTTACGCCGAGGACCGGGGCGCGGATGCCGCCGAGCAGGCGCGTCAGGCCTACGCAGACCTGCAGCGCAGCGCTCTGGGCACGGACACGGCCGCGTTCACCGCGGCCGATGATCGCGCCGTGAGCGCGCTCGAGGGCTTCACCGCGGCGCCGTTCTCCCCCGAGGAGGCCGCGCGCCGGGCCCAGCAGCTGCTGCGCTTCCTCGCGCTCGTGCCGGTCGAGTACGGCCGCGGGGTCGACGGCACGACCGTGCACAAGGACTTCGAGATCCAGGAGGCCGTGGCGTTCCGCACCGGCGTCGACGGCGCGTTCGACGACCTCCGCGACCAACTCGCCAAGCGCGATCCGGCGAAGACCGCCGCCGCGGCGGAGGGGATCGACCGGCTCGGCCGGCTCGTGACCGTTGCGACCCAGCAGAAGGAAGGCGTCCCGGAGACCGACACGGTCGAGGGACAGACCAAGAGCATCGAGGCGGCGCTGACCACGACGATGCCGTCGGCCTGGCAGGAGAGCACCGACGAGTCCGACTACGACCTGATCCAGCTCACGCTCGATCGCATGCAGGCCGCGGCCGGCGCCGGTCAGTACCGGCAGGCCGAGCAGGCACGCCTGGAGGCGTACTCGTTCTTCGAGTTCGGCCCTGAGCGGCGCCTGAAGGCGTTCGATCCCGGCCTGGCGCTCACGATCGAAGGGCAGATCTGGTACGGCGCAGACGGTCAGCCGGGTCTCGCCAGGCTGATCGCCGATCGAGCGCCGCTGCGCGAGATGCGCCCCGCGCGCCAGGCGCTCGACGCGCACCTCGCGGACGCGGCCGCCACGCTCGGCGACAGTGCCAGCAGCGCGACGGTCGTCACGAACTCCGCGATCCTCGTGTTCCGTGAGGGCCTCGAAGCGGTGCTCATCCTCGCCGCCATCACGGCCTCGTTCGTCGGCGCGCGCCGGCACCTGCGCCGCCCGGTCCTGTGGGGCGCGATGCTCGGGCTGCTCGCCTCGATCGTCACCTGGGTGATCGCCAGCACGCTGATCGAGTCGCTCGCCACCGGCGGTGAGAAGCTCGAGTCGATCACCGGGCTCGTCGCGATCGCGGTCCTGTTGCTGGTCACCAACTGGTTCTTCCACCGCGTGTACTGGAGCGAGTGGATCGGGCGCTTCCACCGCCGGCGCAAGGCGCTGGAGAAGATCGACAAGACCGGGTTCATCTCGGCGCAGGTCCTCGGCTTCGTGCTGCTCGGGCTCACGAGCGTCTACCGCGAGGGCTTCGAGACCGTGCTGTTCCTGCAGTCGCTGCAGGTCAGCGCCGGCACGGTGACCGTCGTCGAGGGCGCCGCGCTCGGCCTGGCGCTCACGTTCGGCGTCGGCATCTTCACGTTCATGCTGCAGCGCAAGCTGCCATACAAGCGGATGCTTGTCGTCACCGGCGTGATGATCGGCTTCGTGCTCGTCGTGATGGTCGGGCAGACGGCGCGCACGATGCAGGGGGTCGGCTGGCTTCCGATCACGCCGATCGGCGGCGAGCCGCCGTACTGGCTCGGCGTGTGGTTCGGCGTCTACCCGAGCTGGGAGACGCTCGGTGCGCAGGTGCTGGCCAGCGTGTTCGTGATCGGCTCGTTCTTCGTCGCCAAGGAGCTGAAGGTCAAGCGGCCGGGGCGGCGTGCGGCGGCGCGCCGCGAAGCACCCGCGCAACCCCAACGAGAGCCAGTGCGGTCATGATCACCGCGCTGGCGACGCACCACTGGCAGATCGCGTCGATCTTCCCGATCTCCACGTAGGTCAGCCAAGCGCTGAAGCCGAATCCGACGAGCGCGACGAACGCCGCGAGCAGCGCGCCCGGCTCCTCCGGCAGCAACAGGCTCGCGAGGATCAGGACGTAGCCGCCGAGGCCCAGCACGGCGACAGGGATGCCCGCGAGCTCGGCCCAGCGCGAGGACTGCACGCGCTCGCAGCCGCCGCCTCCGCCGACGCAGACCGGCTCGAGCCCGGCGTAGTGCACCCACGTCAGGTAGCCGGCGATCGCGATCCCGATCAGCGCGAGCACGGCCGTGAGGCGGCGCAGCGTCATTGCAGCGCCTGGTCGAGCGCGCGGGCGTAGTCCTCCGGCGCCGTGCCCTGCACGTTCAGCTGGATCAGCCGCTGGCCCTTACGGACGTAGAAGTCGGGCGTGCTGGTCGAGCCGATCGCCCGCGCGAACTCCTCGTTCGCCCGCACCGCCGGCTGCGCGAGCGGATCGTCCGCAGCCGCGGCCGTCTTGTCGGGGTCGAGGCCGGGGACCTGCGCGGCGATCTTGCGGATGAACGCTCGATCCGCGTAGCCCGACTCCTCGGGCCCCTGGTTGCGGTAGAAGACGTCGGCGAACTGGTACATCAGGTTCTGTTTGGCGGCGTACGCGGCGGCGCCGGCCGCGCGCACGCTGTCGCGTCCGAGGAAGCTGCGGAAGCGCAGCTCGTAGCGGACCTTGCCGGTCCGGACGTAGTCGCGCACGACCGTCGGCATCGCCGTCGTCGCGTACTGCGCGCAGAACGGGCACTGCAGGTCGGCGATCTCGACCAGCGTCGGCGCTCCGGCCTTCCCGAGATGCATGCCCTTCTGCGGTATCCCGGCGTAGGTCTGGTCGGCCTCCGGCGTGCTGCCCGGAGACGGCGCGGCGGCCTCCTGCTCGTCATTGCCGCCGGACAGCAGGATCGCGCCGACGACGACGACGGCCGCGATCGCGACCACGGCAACGAGTTGGATGACCCTGCGCGAGCGGACCATGGCGGCGATCAGGGTAGAGAGGAGAGGGCTTGAAAATGATTTTAGGCGTGCCATAATTTGGTTCGTGGCAAGCCGCGAGACAATGTTCTCCTCCGCCGTCGAGGACTACGCCAAGGCGATCTACCAGCTCGGCGAGCGGTCGGGAGGCGCCGTGACGACCAACGCTCTGGCCGAGCGCTTGGACGTCACGCCGGCGTCGGCGTCCGGGATGGTCCGCAAGCTCGACGATCTCGGGCTCGTGGCGCACGTGCCCTACAAGGGCGTGCGGCTGACCGCCAAGGGCGGCGTGCGCGTCGCGCTCGAGATGCTGCGCCACCACCGGTTGCTCGAGCTGTACCTCGCCGAGGCGCTCGACGTGCCGTGGGACCGTGTCCACGACGAGGCCGAGGTGCTCGAGCACGTCCTCTCGGAGGAGCTCGAGGAGCTGATCGCCGCGAAGCTCGGCCATCCGACGCGCGACCCGCACGGGGACCCGATCCCGTCGGTCGACCTCGTGATCGAGGAAATCGCGACGGAGAGCCTGGCGGCGATGGATCCCGGCCGCAGCGGCGTGTTCGTGCGGATCTCCGACGCCGACCCCGAGATGCTCCGCTACCTCGCGGAGCGCGGGATCAAGCCGGGCGACGAGTGCGAGGTGGTCGACCGGCAGCCGTTCGACGGTCCGCTGTTCGTCCGCTTCGGTGACACGGTGCAGGTGTTCGGCGGGGCGCTCGCGCGCGCGATGCGCGTGGAGGGGGAAAGCAAGCCTTCCCATGCGAGTTCGCTTCGCGAACATCGCGGCGAGGCTGGCCCTTGAGCACGCAGGAAGCGGCTGTCCCCACGACCTTCACCGGCGTCCAGACTGCGCGGCGGCGCGGGCGGGTCCGCGGAGCGCTGCCCTTCCTGGGCCCGGCGTTCGTGGCCGCGATCGCCTATGTCGACCCGGGCAACTTCGCCACCAACATCGCCGGCGGCTCGAAGTTCGGCTACCTGCTGCTGTGGGTGATCCTCGGCGCGAACCTGATGGCGATGCTGATCCAGCTCCTGTCGGCCAAGGTCGGCATCGCGACCGGCCGCAGCCTTCCCGAGCTGTGCCGCGAGCGATTCCCGCGCCCGGTGTCGTTCGGGCTGTGGGTCCAGGCGGAGCTGATCGCGATGGCGACCGACCTTGCGGAGTTCGTCGGCGCGGCGATCGCGCTCAACCTGCTGTTCGGCATGCCGCTGCTGCCCGCCGGGCTCGTGACGGCCGTCGTGGCGTTCGGGCTGCTCGGCCTGCAGACGCGCGGCTACCGGCGATTCGAGATCGTCATCGCCGGGATGCTCGGCGTGATCCTGCTCGGCTTCCTGGTCGACACGCTGATGGTCCCGCACGACGCCGCCGGGATCGCGGGCGGCTTCATCCCGGGTTTCCAGGGCACCGACTCGCTGCTGCTCGCGACCGGCATCCTCGGCGCAACCGTGATGCCGCACGTGATCTACCTGCATTCGGCGCTCACGCAGCGCCGGGCCTCGACGCAGGACGAAAGCGAGCGCCGCAGGCTGCTGCGCTTCCAGCGGGTCGACGTGACGATCGCCATGGGCGTCGCCGGCATCATCAACATGTCGATGCTGATCATCGCCGCGTCGCTGTTCCACGGCTCCGGGGCAGGCGACGTCGACACGATCGAGGGCGCGCACGCGGGCTTCGGCTCGATGGTCGGCCCGAGCGCCGCGCTCGCCTTCGCCCTGGCGCTGCTGGCGTCCGGCTTCGCGGCCTCGAGCGTCGGCACCTACGCGGGCCAGGTCGTTATGCAGGGCTTCATCAACCGCACGCTCCCGCTTGCGCTGCGGCGACTGGTGACGATGCTCCCGGCGCTCATCGTGCTCGCGGTCGGGTTCGACCCGTCGCGCGCACTGGTGCTCTCCCAGGTGGTCCTGTCGTTCGGCATCCCGTTCGCGCTCATCCCGCTGGTGATGCTCACCCGGCGCCGCGACATCATGGGCAGCATGGTCAACAAGCCGGTGACGACCGTGCTCGCGTCGCTCGTGGCGGCGATGATCATCGCCCTGAACGGATTTCTTCTTATTCAGACGTTCGCCTAGGTTTGCTTGACAGCGCCCCGGCGCCCGAGGACCATCGGCCGCGATGGCGGCACATGCGATGCGTCTCCCGCGCCGGCGACGGTGGCCGAAGCGGGTCTTGGCTTTCCTCGCCACCCTGGCGTTCCTCGGTAGCGGCGTGCTGATCGCGTACATGGTGATGCCCGCGGACGACACACCGGCGCCGCCCGCCAATCCCGGCGCCGCGGCCGAGGGGCCTGCGCCGAAGGCCAAGCCGGCGCTGACGAAGGCGCAGAAGCAGGCGCGCCACGCGGCGGTCGCGAAGCTGAGCGCCGAGGGCTACGAGCCCGTACGGCTGGCCGACTGGCGTGCCGGTCCCAAGCTGAAGGTCCTGGTCGGCACCACCGACTCGGGCGCAATGCGCGCGTTCTTCTTCTCGGGCGCGCAGTTCGTCGGCCACGACGATCCGGCCACGAGCACCAACCTGCGGGTCGCCAAGAGCACCAAGGACTCGGTCACGCTCGCGTACAAGGTCAGCACCGGGGGCGCCGAAAAGGTCCGCTTCGAGTTGCAGGACGGCAAGATCGTCGCCACCGGCGGCACCATCCCGCCGTCGTCGATCCGCTAAGGACGCCGTCTCGAAACGCCGGCCCGTCCGGGGCGCCCGTTTCAAGACGACGCCCTCGCCTCGTAGCATCGGAAGCGTGTGCGGTCGCTACACGCTGACGACTCCCGGTGGCCGGGCGCTCGCCGAGCGCTTCGTGCTCGCCGACCCTGACGCGCTCGAGCCGGAGACGCTGCACCGCTTCAACGTGTGCCCGACCGAGCCGATCGCGGTCGCGATCGCGGAGGGCGACGACCGCGTGGCGCGGACCATGCGCTGGGGCCTCGTGCCGCCGTGGGCGCAGGCCGTGGGGAAGGGGTTCCAGCCGATCAACGCACGCTCCGAGACGGTGGCGACCAAGGCGCCGTTCGCCGAGTTGTTCGCGCGGCCCGAGCGGCGCTGCCTGGTGCTCGCCGACGGCTGGTACGAGTGGCTGAAGGCCGAGCGACCCGGCGCACGGCTGCCGTTCCGCTATACGGTCGACGAGGGTGGGCCCCTCGCCTTCGCGGGCATCTGGGGCCGGCGGCGGATCGGCGGCGAGCTGATCCACTCCGCCCTGATCCTGACGACCGCCGCGAACGCGGTCTGCGCGCCGGTGCACGACCGGATGCCGTGCGTGCTCGCCGGGCCTGACGAGGAGGCGGCCTGGCTGGCGGGGGAGGGCGAAGGGCTGATGGCTCCGCTCGACGCCGAGCGCACCGCTGTGGCGCCCGCCAATCCCGCCGTCAACACTGCAGGGGTGGAAGGGGCGGATCTGCTGACCCCGCCGCCGCCGAGCGAGCCCGCGCAGCTCACTCTGGACACCTGATCCGGCTGCTTCTGGCAGGGTTCCCCGGGCGTGCACGAGGGACAGGTCGCCCTGATCGTCGGTGTCCTGCTGGCGGCTGGGCTTGCCGCCTCGCTGGCTGCCGGGCGCTTGCGGATGCCGGGGCTCGTGCTCGTGCTCGGCATCGGCATGCTGATCGGGTCCGACGGCCTGCAGCTGATCGAGTTCGGCGACTACGAGCTTGCGCGCCAGGTCGGGGTCATCGCGCTCGCCTTCATCCTCTTCGAGGGCGGCCTTTCCGCGGGCTTCGACGAGATCCGGCCAGTGCTCAAGACGTCGATCCTGCTCGCGACGCTGGGCACCGTCGGGACGGCGGGGCTCACCGCCGTAGCTGCCAGCGCGCTGTTCGACCTCGAGCCGAAGGAGGCGCTGCTCCTCGGCTCGACGGTCGCGGCGACCGACGCGGCGGCGGTGTTCGCCGTGCTGCGCGGATCGACGCTGCGACGGCGCCTGGCGCGGACGCTCGAGGGCGAGTCCGGCATCAACGATCCGATCGCGGTGCTGCTCGTCATCGGCTGCATCGAATCGATCCAGGAGCCGAGCTTCGGGCTCGCCGATGCGCTGTGGCTCGCGTTCCGGCAACTGTCGATCGGCTTCGTGGTCGGCCTCGCGGTCTCGGCCGTCGCCGTGACCTTCCTGCGCCGCGTGCGGCTGCCTTCGGCCGGCCTGTACCCGGTCGCGTCGGTCGCGACCGGCGCGCTCGCGTTCGGCGCCGCCCAGTCGCTCGACGCCTCGGGATTCCTCGCCGTCTACCTCGCCGGCCTCGTGCTCGGGACCGCGTCGACGCCGGCCAAGCGCACGATCGTCACGTTCCACGAAGGGCTCGCGTGGGTCGCGCAGCTCGGCCTCTTCCTCACGCTCGGGCTGCTGGTGTTCCCGCACGATCTCGACAACAACGCCCCGCAGGCGATCGCGATCGCCCTGATCACCGCGGCGGTCGCGCGGCCGCTGGCGGCCGTGGTCGTGACCGCGTTCAGCCACTTCTCCCTGCGCGAGCGATTACTGCTCGGCTGGGCGGGACTGCGCGGTGCGACGCCGATCGTGTTCGCCACGTTCCCCGTCACCGAGCACCTCACCGACGGGCTGCTGATCTTCAACGTCGCGTTCTTCGTCGTGCTGCTCTCGACCGTGCTGCAGGGCACGACGATCGAGCCCGTGGCACGGCTGCTGGGCGTGACCAGCGATGAGGCAGCGCTGCCCGCGCCGCTGGTAGAGCCGGTGCTGCTCAACCGGCTTGGCGCCGAGGTCGTGCAGTTCCCGGTCCGCGACACCGACGCGGTCGTCGGCCACCCGGTGCGCGAGCTCGGCCTGCCGCGCGAGGCGCTGCTCAACGTGATCGTGCGCGGTGAGCGGGCGATCCCGCCGCGCGGCTCCACCGTCATCGAATCCGGCGACCAGCTCCACCTGATTGTGCGCCAGGAAGTCGCGGTCGAGTTCCAGGACGTCATGCACACATGGCGCAAGGGGCCGCTCGAGGCTCACAAGCGCCCGCGCCCGCGCGTGCTCAGCCGCCCGGCGGTGACCAGCGTGCGGCCGTGGCAGGACTCCGACGGCAACCCGTCACGGCCCGCGGCCGTCGTGGGTCTCGAGGTCGTCGACCAGCTCCGCACGCGCCGCGACGAACCGGGCGCGCTCGTCGCGCTCGCCGACGGTCGGTTCGCGGTCACCGGCCGGCTGTTGGCCGTCGGGCCCGCGGGGGAGCTCCAGGGCGTGGCGCGACGGCGGCTCGCCCGCGCGACCACTCCCGCCGAGCGGGCGTGGTGGCAGGAAGTCGTCGGCGCGCTGGCGCGCTAGTCGAGGAGACCGCCCTCGACCGCGACCGCGACCGCACTGGCGCGGTCGTTCACGCCGAGCTTCTCGAAGCTGCTGAGGAGCACGAGCTTGACCGCGCTCGGGCTCAGGTCGAGATGCAGCGCGATGTCGGGCGCAGAGCGTCCATGGGCGGTGAGGAGCAGGATCTCGCGCTCACGAGCCGTCAGTTCCCGGACGTGCACGGCGGTACGTGCCATCGGCCTGGAAGGTAGCGCTTCCACCGTCAGAATGACGAGGGTGGATCCGTACGCGATTCTCGGAATTTCCTCGATGGCCGGTGAGAAGGAGGTCGCTGCGGCGTACCGCGAGCTCGCCAAGCGCTGGCATCCCGACCAGGGTGGGGGGGACGAGGCCGTGCGGCGGATGGCCGAGATCAACGCTGCGTTCGACCTCCTGCGTGCCGGCGCCGCGCACCAAGCGGCGCCGCGCAAACCGCCGCGTGGGCGGCGACGGGGCAGCTGGCTGCCGGACGCGGTCCGCCGCGCGCTGGGCCCCGAGCTGCTCGAGGCCTTGAGCGACCGCGAGGCCGTGAAGTTCGTGACGCCGGTGAGCACCTGGGCCAGCCCACGGGCCGTGCTGGCGGTCACCGAGCGGCGACTGTTGTGGCTCCTCGACGACGCGCCCGTGGCGCGTGTCCGCTCGCTCGCCTTCCGGGACATCGCCGCAGTGAACCTGAAGGTCCACCGCCTCCGCGGGAAGGCGGCGACGCTGACGCTGAAGACGAGCGGTGGCCGCCGCCAGAGCTTCGCCGACCTGCGGCCGCACACGGCCAGTGCGATCGAACGTCACCTGCGTGACGAACTCGCACACTCACCGCTCTAACTCCTCAAGCGGTCGGCGTCGCATCCGATCAGCCCCTATGTCTTTCTTCGCCAACCAGAAACTGGCCGTTCGCCTCGGCGTCGCGTTCGGCACAGTGGCGGTCGGCCTGCTCATCGTGGGCACGATCGGGTTCACCCAGATGGGGTCGCTGCGCGGCACGACGCAGGACCTCGATGCCAACCACGTCGTCGCCCAGGGCCTGGCCGGCCGCCTCGAGGCCGACTCGCTCGACATTGCGCATCAGGCCGCCAATCACCTGTACGTCCATGACGGCGAGCTCGCCGCGCAGGATGGCCTGCAGGGCGGGATCGCGAGCCTGATCGCCGACGCGAAGAAGACGTCAGACCAGCTGGCCGGCCTGGTCAAGGGCACCCCCGCCGAGGACGAGTACGGCACCTACGTGGCCGAGTCGGACCGCTACTTCACGCTCGTCGACCAGATGATCCGCGTGTCGCGTCGCGAGACCGTCAGCGGCGACGACGAGCGCGCCGGCTCGCGCGGCATCTACACGGGCGAGTTCACCAAGCTCTCCCACCAGCTCGACGTGGCTGGCAAGGCACTCTTCGCGAGCGTCACCAACGACGCCAACCTCGCTGCCGCCGGCGCGGTCGCCCAGGCCGGCACCGGCCGTCGCGAAGTCCTGATCGCCGTGATCATCCCGCTCCTCTTCGCGCTCGCCGTCGCGGTCATCGTCACCCGGTCGGTCACGCATCGAAGCCGCCCGCGCCGGTGAGCAGGGTCGCGGCTTCGCCGTCGTCGCCGAGGAGGTCCGCAAGCTCGCCGAAGAGTCCCAGGACGCCGCCGGGCAGATCGCCGGCCTGATCGGCGCGATCCAGACCGAGACCCAGAAGGTCGTGACCGTCGTGGCCGACGGCGCGAGCCGCACCGAGGCGGGCGTCGGAACCGTCGAGCAGGCGCGTGGCGCGCCGAGCACCTCGAGCAGCTCGTCTCGCGCTTCCGCGTCCCTGCTTAGTCGGCGCTGGCGGGGCCTCGGTGCGCCGGGGCCCCGTCGGCGGCCAGTTCCAGACAGTCAGGGCACAGACACCGAGCGAAGTGCTCACGGAGGATCGCCAGCCGGTCGCCGTCGATCGTGACCGTGGCACACCAGCACTCTGGGTCTTGCGCTCCGCAGGCAAATTCCCGCCCGCACGACTCGCAGGTCTCCGGATTCATGCTGGAAAGCACGATAACCACCAGCCTTGACGGGTTGTCGGCGACCTGCGTAGTGTCGAACCGCACGAGCCTCAGCGCGCTCTCAACATCCGCCTCAAGGAGGAGCCATGTCGCTGAACCGGATCGTCGCGCTGATAACACCTGCCGCCGCGCTCGCTGCCGGTTGGGCGGCGTCGTGGCTCGCAGAGCACGTGCCCGGGATCGGTGTGACGAAGGAGAACCTCCAGGCCGTCTTCATCGCCGGTGCGGTGGCCGTGCTGGCCCCGGCCCTGCACTGGCTGCACGGCTGGCAGAAATGGGAGGTCCGGAACGAGGCGGCGCTCGCCGAGGCGCAGCGCGGCTTCCCGGACCAGGCCCCGACCGTGGTCGTGGATGAAGGCGGTGCCGTCGACGACGCGGCCCTCGACATCTCCGACGACGAGGACCTCGACGAGTTCGACGACTCGCTCGACTACGACGAGTTCGAGGACACCTCGGTCACCGAAGAGGAGCCGGTCCCCGCCGGCACGTGATCATGGCGTCCGACACACTCATCGAACGGCTCCAGGCGGGTGGCATCGTCCATCCCAAAGTCACGATCGCGGAGGCGCAACGCGCCGGCCTGCGGCTCGCGGTCGCATGCGCGATGCTGGAAAAGGAGACCGCCGGCGGGCACAACGTGTTCGGGCATGACCCCACGATCTTCGTCGGGGCCGGGCAGGTCACGAAGGCGAAGTACACGGCGTACAAGCAGCGGCGCGTCTCGAGCGGCAACAAGAGCATGCAGGGCGTCGGGCCGTGCCAGCTCACCTGGTACGAGTTCCAGGACGAGGCCGACCGGGAAGGCGGCTGCTGGCGGCCCGAGATCAACATCCGCATCGGGTTCCGGCACCTGGCGGCGAACATCAAGCTGCACGGCGAGGCGGAGGGGGCGAAGCGGTACAACGGCGCCGGCAAGGCCGCCGAGCTCTACAGCGCCGACCTGCTCCGTAAGGCGGCCGCGTGGGAGCAGCGGCTCGCGGGTGCGGCGGTCCCGGCGAACGACGGCCACCCGGCGCAGAACGGCACCGGCCCGCTGCGTCGCGGCGACCGCGGCCCCGCTGTCGCGAAGCTGTCGCGACGCCTGTCGCGGCTGACGTCGGCCAAGACGGGCTCGGCGTACCTCGACGGCCCGCGGCGCGAGTTCGACGCCGCGCTCGAAACGGCGCTGAAGGCATTCCAGGCCGATCACCGGCTCGACGCCGACGGGATCTTCGGGCCCAGGAGCCAGCGCAGGCTGATGCGGGCGCTCAACCTGCAGAAGGCGAAGCCCGCTCCGGTGCCTGCGACAGCGTCGGTGAGGCGACCCGTGGCCGCAAACCCGCGCGTGAGCCTGCGGACGCTCGTGACCGCGCTGCAGCGGCACGACGCCGAGACCGGCCAGGCATGGGACGCGATCGTGCGCTTCGCCGGTCGCCGGGGCAAGCTGCGCGAGCACAAGCAGGCGGCCGCGCTCAGCCAGGAGCCGGCGGTCTCGTCGGCGATCGCCGAGGGGTTTGCCGCGGTCACCGCCCAGCTCAAGGAGATCGACGGGTCGATCGACACGCTGCTGGCGCTGGAGAAGGCCGAGGAGCAGCCGGTCGCGGTTGTGGAGGCGGTCGCTGCGCCCCCGCCTGCCAAGCCGACCCGCAGGAAGGTCGTAGAGGCGACGGCGCCCGTGGAGCCCGTCAACGAAGGCCCGGCACCGCCGTCACCGGTGGCGGTCCCGCCGCCGCCGGGTCCGGTGCGGCGACAGCTCACCGAGCTCTCCGACGACGAGCTGCTGGAGCGGATCGAGCACCTGGACCGGGCGATCGACCGCGCGCGGACCGTGCTGATCCGCCGCTATGCCGAGGTCGAGAAGGACCTCGCGGTGCTGGCGCCACGCAAGAAGGAAGCGGCGGCGGCCAAGCCGGTCGTGCATCGCCGGGCGCAGAAGAAGAGCCCGACCACCATGAGCCCGGACCAGGTCAAGGCGTTGCAGAGCGCGTTGAACGCGTTCAGCGGGAAGCGGCTCAAGAACGTGGCGCCGATCGTGGTCGACGGCGTCAAGGGCAAGGCGACGGTCAAGCGGATCCGTGAGGCGAAGAACTACCTCGGCTACACCGGCAAGGAGCGCAACTCGGCCAAGATCGACACGGAGTTCGTCCAGCGGCTGAAGCAGCCGGCGCGGCACTCCAATCCGCGCATGCTCGCGCGAGCCCTGCGCCGCCGGCGCAAGCAGAAGAAGGCGGCGAAGCTCTCGCTGGCCCCGCGGTCGGGCGTGGCGACGTTCGACGGCCGGCCGGTCGCAGCGTGGATGCAGCCGTACCTCGTGTGGGCGCGCAACAACGGCTGGAAGGGCACGCTCAACAGCGGCTGGCGCGATCCGGCGCACTCCGAGGAGCTCTGCCTGCAGATGTGCGGGCGACCGTCATGCCCGGGCCGCTGCGCGGGGCGGAGCTCCAACCACGCCGGCAGCGTCAAGCCGGCGGGCGCCGTCGACGTGTCCGATTACGTGACGTTCGGTCACCTGATGGCACGCTGCCCGTACAGCCCGAAACTGGTGAACAAGCTGGGCGCGCGCGATCCGGTGCACTACTCCGTCTCGGGCGGCTGAGGTTGTTGCGGCGGGGCGGGCCGTCTGGCCCGCCGCCGCCACCCGGTCATAGATCACCACTGAACTACTACGTCCCAGGACTTGAATGTCATGCCTGGGCGGCTTTGACACTCCAGGCCGCCTGGACTGGCCGCCGGCCTCTGTGGGCCGGCGCGTTGCCACGACTGAGAGCTCGACGGCTCTCTAGGCCAAGTGGGCGATCCGCCGGACCACCAAGGCTAGTACAGGGAGTAGCGTGAACGCCATGCCCGAACGGGTGGGGTCATGGCGCGAGCTCGACGATGCGATCGCCGACACGAGCTGGTGCCAGGGCTCGCGGAGCGTGCGGTCGACGGTCGTGTGGCGCGGGCTCGCGCGCTCCAGCTACTCGAACATGTCCAGCCTCGTGCGCCTGAGCGCCGACTACCGGCAGCTCGAGCGACACCTGATCCGCAACTTCCGCAAGTACGCGCATCGCGAGGCGCCGGGGCCGACGATGTGGGACTGGCTGTCGCTCGCCCAGCACCACGGGCTGCCGACACGGCTGCTCGACTGGACGTTCTCGCCGCTGGTGGCGCTGCACTTCGCGACGGCGCACTGGCCCGACGACGAGGCGGTGCTGCTGGGCGTCGACTGCGAGGGCGCGCACGAGGGGCTGCCGGCTGCGCTGCATGGGCTCTACGAGCGGGAGGGCTCGCTGGTGTTCACGACCGAGATGCTCGCCGAGCTGGCGCCCGACCTCGAAGGCTTCGACGCGCTCACCGAGGCGGAGCCGTTCGTCGTGTTCTTCGAGCCGCCGTCGCTGGATGAGCGGATCGTCAACCAGGCGGCGGTGCTGTCGGCGATCTCCGATCCGTCCTGCCACATGGAGGACTGGATGGACGAGCACCCCGAGCTGTGGCGCGCGTGGCGGATCCCGGCCGAGGTCAAGGCCGAGGTCCGCGACCGTCTCGACCAGTCCCACATCAACGAGCGGGTGCTGATGCCGGGCCTGGACGGGCTCGCGGCGTGGCTGCGGCGCTATTACTCGCCGCGGCGCGTGCCGGTGGAGGACCTCGGCGGCGCGACGATGGACGCGGGCTAAGCCGCGCGCTCCAGCATCCAGCGGGAGAGTGATTCGGGGAGCTCGGGAGCTCGGGCCGCGTGCTGCAGTTCGCTCTCGTCGAGGAGGATCGCGGCGGCGACGTGCGCGATCGTGACTCCGTGGGAGGGGCGGTGGGTTATGTCAACTTCATCGCCCGCTTCGAGCTCCCCCTCGGTGAGGATGCGCAGGTAGGCGCCCGGCCGGTTGGCTCTGGCGAACCGCTTGAGCATGAGTGGATCGCCGAAGCGGAGGCCGAGCTTGAAGCACGGGAGCCGTGGCTGGCAGACCTCGAACTCGACGGACCCGATCCGCCAGCGCTCGCCGATGACGGCGTTGGTGACATCGACGGCGTGGGTGGTCAGGTTCTCGCCGAAGATCCCCGGGCCGAGGTCGTCGCGCTGCAGATCCTGTGACCACCAGGCGATGTCTTCCGACGCGTAGGCGTACACCGCCTTGTCGGGGCCGCCGTGCACCCGCCGGTCGGCCTGATCGTCACCGGCGAGATTGACGCCCTCGACGCGGACGCGTCCGGTGATCGGAGCCTTGCCGATCGCGCTCATCTGCGGCCGCCCGCGCCTGACCCCGATCTGCTTCGGGCGGGCGACATTGACGGAGGCGAGATGGGCCATCTGACGATGAATGTTGACGCCTATCCTGCGGCGGGTGGGAGACGCCGCGGTCGACGCCTATGTGGCGATGCGGGCCGAGCCCACGATCCAAGGCCCGCTGTCGACGTTCGCCGACTACCTGTGGAGAGCGACGCGAGCGTGTCTCGACGCATCAGAAGCCGGGGCGAGGATCTACCTGAGCCTCGGCTTCGAGGACGCGGGGCCGTGGACCCAGTTCTCGCGCTACCCCTGACTCGCCATTTTGAATGCCCGAGAACGGTCCTTATGTAATCTGTTATCGGGCGTTTTGCAGCGATTTCCGGATCGGTGTCGTGTTTTCGTCGGTATGCGACGAAAAGACGACACCGCCGCGGATATCTTCTCCCGCACATGCGCAACCAGCTGCGACCGCTGTTCGACCGTGTGGTGATCAAGGAGCTCGACCCCGACCGCGTGCGGCGGTCGGGGCTGGTCGTTCCCGCCGGCGATCATGAGCCGCCGCCGCAGCACGGCATCGTGCTGGCGGTCGGGCCGGGCATCGACTGGTGGGAGTCGGCCGGTGTGGCGATGCCCGTCAAGACGGGCGATCACGTCGTGTTCCCGGCGTCCGCGGGCGTGTGGATCGAGGTCGATGAGGAGCGGTTGCTCGTCTGTCGCGTCGGTGAGCTGCTCGGCGTGATCGAGGAGGTTCCGGACCGGGAGTACGAGCCGGCGCAGTGAGCGACGGGATCTCGCTCGAGGAGCTCCAGCTCGCGGCCCGTAACCATGGGATGCCGCTGGAAGCGCTGCAGCACGAGATCACCCCGGTCGGCCTGCACTACCTGCTCGTCCATTACGACATCCCGGTCGTCGACCCGGCGACGTACCGGCTCACAGTCACGGGCCTCGTCAATCACGACCTGAGCCTGAGCCTCGACGACCTGCGTGCCCGCGAGGCGGTGGCGGCGCCGGTGACGATGGAGTGCGCCGGCAACGGGCGCGCGATGCTCGAGCCGCGGCCGGTGTCGCAGCCGTGGCTGGCCGAGGCGATCGGGACCGCCGAGTGGACGGGCGTGCGCCTGAAGCCGCTCCTCGAGGAAGCCGGGCTCGCTGACGGCGCGCTCGAGATCGTGTTCACGGGCCTCGATCGCGGTGTCGAGGGCGGCGTCGAGCAGCTCTACGAGCGCAGCCTCACCGTCGCGGACGCGCTGCACGACGACGTCCTGCTCGCGTACGCGTGCAACGGCGCGGCGCTGCCGCCGCAGCACGGCTTCCCGCTCCGCCTCGTGGTCCCCGGCTGGTACGGGATGACGAGCGTGAAGTGGCTGGAGCGGATCACCGTCGTCGACGCGCCGTTCACCGGCTACCAGATGGTGACCGGCTACCGGATGCGCGCCGACGAGCACGACGAGGGCACGCCGATCACGCGGATCGAGCCGCGGTCGCTGCTCGTGCCGCCCGGGATCCCAGACTTCATGAGCCGCAAGCGCTTCGTCGAGCCCGGCCGCGAGCGCCTGCACGGCCGTGCCTGGTCGGGCTGGGGTCCGATCGAGAGCGTCGAGGTCAGCACCGACGACGGCGAGACGTGGCACGAAGCGGAGCTCGGCGAGCCGCCCGGCCCGGCCGCCTGGGCGCCGTTCGCCTACGACTGGGATGCGGCTGAGGGCGACTGCGTGTTGTGCGCCCGCGCCACGGACGCGACCGGCCGCAGCCAGCCCGATGCTCCTCTGTGGAACGTCGGTGGGTACGCGAACAACGCCGTGCAGCGAGTCGCGGTGACGGTGCGCGCCTGAGGGCGCGGGTCAGCCGCGCGTGAGTGGCTCGAGCAGCTCGGCGACCGCGTGCCAGAACGACGGATCCTCGCCGTCGGAGACCGACCAGACGCTCGCGAGCACGGCCTGCGAGTAGGCCCAGCCGCGAATCCGCGCGACGTCGACGTCGAGGAGCTCGGCCAGCTGGTCGGCCCGGCGTCGCAGCACGCGCGCCGGATCGGCGGCGTCGAGCAGGCCCGGGAACGGGTTGCGCATCAGGGCGCCCGTCTCGTAGGCCGGCTCGCCCACCACGCCCTTCGGGTCGATCGCCAACCAGTTGTCATAACCCGACCGCAGCACGTTGTCGTGATGCAGGTCGCCGTGCAGGACAACGGGGTCGGCCATCGAGTGGCACAGCTCGAAGAAGACGCCGTGGGCGCGACTGCCCGGGTCAAGCAGCCGGCCCCAGTGCTCCACGGTCGGGAACGCCGAGCCGGCCGCGGGCGGCCGCCAGAGCGCCCCCATCACGCCCGCCGCGGCAGCGGTCGCCGCCTCGTCGTCGCCCGGCCACAGATCGCGCAGGCGCGTGCCGGGCAGCGCCCGCTCCAGCAGCACCGCGCCGCGCGAGCGGTCGATCTCCAGCACGCCCACGGCGCCGTGCCCGCCGAACCACGCCGCGGCGTCCACCTCTAGGGCGAACTCGGGATCGTCGACAGGCCCGAGGCGCAGCACCGCGGGGCTGCCGTCGGCCCGCCGGACCGGCTCCACGTAGCGGTAGGACTGCGGGAACGACCCGTCTGGGACCAGGCCCCAGCGGGCCCGGCAGTCGGTCAGGCGGTCTCGCGCAGCAATGCGGCGAGCTTATGTCCGACGTCGGCGGCGAACGTCTCCAGACGCGCGACCTGGAACGTGTCCAGCGAGTCCTCCCCGACCGCCAGCACGACGCCGACGATCTCGCTCTCCCCAATCACGGGCACCGCCGCTGCGAGACCCTCGAGCGTCGTACGACCCGTCTCCATCGCGCGCCCAGCGAGACCCTGGCCGGACGCGACCCGCGCGCCGGAGCGGTCGCGCCCCAGTCGGCTCCCGGTCACCACGATGCCGTCCCGGGCGAACCGGCCCGCCTCGCGCAGCACGATCTCGATGGTCTGGGCGCGCATGTCGGCACGAGCAACGGCCGCCATCGCGGCCAGCAGATGCAGCTCGTACAGCGAGAAGCCTGCTGCCCAGATGGCTGCCTCGGCATTCCGGCTGGCGTCGCGCATGCGGTCGCTCCCGCCGGCCGCAAGGACGGCCACGAGACCAATAACTCCCGCCAGAACGACGGCAGCCGCCAGGAGAAGAGCAATCCACGTCACGGCGCCGCCACCGAATGTAGCTCGTGCCAACTCCGAACGCGCCGGCTACGTCTGATCGACGGTCAGGCGCTCGCCCGCGCGCAGCACCCGGTATGGCTGCCCGAGCCGCTCGCACGCCTCCACGAACGCGTCCGGCGGCTCGGTGTTGAACTCGAATTGCTCGAAGTGCATCGGCACGGCGATGCGCGCGCCGAGCTCGTGCGCGACCGCTGCGGCCTCGTCGCCCCAGAGGTTGCCGGCCACGCGACGCTCGGGCCGCCGCCCGTTGATCGGCAGCAGCGCCGCGTCAACCGCTCCGACGCGCTTGCCGAGGTCGTCGTAGGGGACCGTGTCGCCCGCGTGGTAGATGGCGTAAGGCCCGCAGCGCACGACGTACCCGAGGTGGAGCATGCGCCCGCCGGCGTCGCGCTCGATCTCGTCGTGCGCGGCCGGGACGGCGGTGATCTCGAACCCCGCCACCGCCACGGTCTCGCCGTCGTCGATGCGCAACGGCTCGCGGCCCGCGCGCTCGGCCGCCAGCGCGGCGTGCGCCGCCGGCGCCACGAGCGGAGCCGGCGGCAGGGCTCGCAGCGTGTCGGGATCGAGGTGGTCGGTGTGCGCGTGCGAGGCGGTGACGACGTCGACGAAGTCGAGCCGCTCGGGCTCGACCACGAGCTCGGTCATGCGCACGTGCGGCTTATCCGTGTCCGCGTACTTACGGGTCAGCGAGTCGGAGAGATAGGGGTCCAGCAGCAGGTGCCTGCCCTGCCACGCCACCAGGAAGCCGCTCTGGCCGAGCCACCACAGGTGGAGCCGGTCGCGATCGGCGGCGCGGACGTCGGCGAGCAGCGCGTCGCCGGACCGGAGCGGCTCGATCACAGGTACGACACGCCGGTCAGCTGCTCGGAGACCTCCCACAGCCGCCCCGCGGCCTCTGGATCATGAGCCGCCTTGGACGCCGACACGACCTTGGGCTCTCCCCGGCCCTCGAAGATCCCGTCCGGCCCGGCGTAGGTGCCGCTGGGCAGGCCCGGCATCGTGGCTGCGTACAGCGACGGGAGCGCGCCCTTCGCGCCGCTCTGGCCGATCAGGTGGGTGCCGCCGACGATCGCCATCTGCTTCAGGCGGTTGCCGTCCATGCCCGGCCCGGCGGCCTGCAGATTCGTCCGCGCGATCCCGGGATGTGCGGCCACGCTGCGCAGCGCCAGGCCGGCGGCGGCGGCCCGGCGGCCGAGCTCGAACGCGAACAGGAGGTTCGCGAGCTTGCTCTGCGAGTAGACCTGCCAGCGGTGGTAGCTGCGCTCGCTCTGGAGGTCGTCGAACCCGATCCGCCCGCCGCGGTGCATGCCGCTGGAGATCGTGACGACGCGGGCGTCGTGCAGCGCGTCGATGAGCAGGCCGGTGAGCGCGAACGGACCGAAGTGATTGGTCGCCATCTGCAACTCGAGCCCGTCGGCGGTCGTTCGGCGCGGCGGTGCCATGACCCCGGCGTTGTTCACCAGCAGGTCGATCCGCGGCCGGCTGGCGAGGATCTCAGCGGCCGCTTCGTGCACCGACGCCTGGGAGGCGAGGTCGAGCCGCACGACCGCCGCGGCGCCGATCTCCGCCCGCGCAGCCTCGCCACGCTCGATGTCGCGAACCGCCAGCACCACCTCCGCACCGGCGTGCGCCAGCTCCCGGGCCGTGTGGTACCCGATGCCGCTCGTCGCGCCCGTCACGACGGCGATCCGGCCGTCCTGTGAGGGCATGTCCGCGACCGTCCAGGCCATTGCGCGAAGATCATGTCGTATGAGCCTCACGTTCACGGGCGGGGCGCTCGACCGCGCGGCCGAGCATCGCGGCGATCTGGCGTGGTTGACCGCCCGGGCGCAGGACCCGTCAGCGCGCGCCGTGCTCGCGAACGCCGACGGCATCCACGTCGTCGACGACCGGGTGCAGCTGGTCCCGCTGAACGGGCTCCCCGACCCGATGCTCCTCGGCCTCGACGCGGACGGGCCGGTCTTCGCAGTCGAAGCCCCGTCGGGCACAGACGTCACGGGCGTGCGCGAGGCAGCCGCGGTGCTTCCCGACGAGGACGCCGGCCTCGCCGCCTACGCCGCCGCACTGCTGAACTGGCACCGCCGCCACCGCCACTGCTCGGTCTGCGGCACGCCGACGACGGTCGGAGAGGGCGGCATCCTCCGCAGCTGCCCGAACTGCGGCTCGCAGCACCACCCGCGCACCGACCCGGTCGTGATCATGCTCGTGATCGACGCCGACCGCGTACTGCTCGGTCGTCAGGCGACGTGGCCGCCTGGCCGCTACTCCGCGCTGGCCGGGTTCGTCGAACCGGGCGAGAGCCTCGAGGAGGCCGTCGCGCGCGAGGTCCGCGAGGAGGCGGGCATCGAGGTCGGTCATCCCGAGTACATCGCCTCCCAGCCGTGGCCGTTCCCCACCTCGCTGATGCTCGGGTTCATCGCCCCCTGGCGCTCGGGCGAGCCGCGCCGGATCGACGACGAGCTCGAGGACGTGCGCTGGTTCGAACGCACCGAAGTGGAGGCCGCGGTGCAGGAGCGCGACGGCGCGCTGGGGGTCCCGCCACGCCTCGCGATCGCCAGACGGTTGATGGAGCACTGGGTACAGCGCTAGCCTGCTGCGTGAGGTGACACTGGAGGGGTGGATCTTCATGATCGGGCTCCGCGTCTTCGACGTCGGGGCACTGATCGTCTGGCTGGTGTGGTTCTTCCGGCTGCGCGACGACGACGATGACTCGGACGACTTCCGGGGCGGCGACGGCAACGCGCCCGAGCCCGAGGAGCCCAAGGGCCCGTCCGGCGGGTTGGAAATCCCGCTCAAGGACGCGCGCCCGTGGCCCTCGCGCCGGCGCGACCATCGCGGCGACCTCGGACGGCCGCCCGTGTCGCCGCGTCGCGGTGTCCCGCAGCCGGTGCCGGCGCGCGCGCCGGTCAAAAGACGATAAACGCAGTCGGGATTCTGTAGATTCCGCCCCTCGGACACTGACGAGGAGGCTCAATGGCACGCTGGACGCCCGACCCAAGCTTCTATCCGTCCCCCAGCAGCGCGGCAGGCGCGCCGCCGGAGACGCTCGCCTACGTCGCCATCCTCAACACGGACAGCGGGCCGGACGCGATCGGCGTGCTCGACCTCGAGTCGGGATCGGACAGCTACGGCGAGGTCGTCGGGCGGTTCGACATGCCCAACAAGGGCGACGAGCTGCACCACTTCGGCTGGAACGCGTGCTCGTCGGCGCTGTGCCCGTGGGCGCCGCATCCGCACGTCGAGCGCCGCTACCTGCTCGTGCCCGGCCTGCGCAGCTCACGCATTCACGTGCTCGACGTCAAGGAGGACCCGCGCGCACCCAAGCTGGTGAAGGTCATCGACGCCGACGAGATCGCCCGCAAGGCCGGCTACAGCCGCCCGCACACGGTTCACTGCGGTCCCGACGGGATCTACGTCTCCGCGCTCGGCAACCCCGAGGGCGACGGGCCGGGCGGCATCTTCCTCCTCGACCACGACGACTTCTCGGTCAAGGGCGCCTGGGAGGACGACCGCGGCACGCAGGAGCTGGCGTACGACTTCTGGTGGCACCTCAACCACGACACCGTGATCACCAGCGAGTGGGGCACGCCGAAGATGGTCGAGGACGGCCTGGTCGGGGAGCTGCTGCTCGGCAACAAGTACGGGCACAAGCTGCACGTCTTCAACCTCAAGACGCGCAAGCACGTGCAGGAGATCGACCTCGGCGCCGAGCATCAGATGGTGCTCGAGCTGCGGCCGGCGCACGACCCGTCGAAGACCTACGGCTTCGTCGGCGTCGTCGCCTCGACGGCCGACCTGACCGCGTCGGTCTGGCTGTGGGAGCGCGCTGCCGATGGCAACGTGACCGCGCAGAAGATCATCACGATCCCGCCGGAGCCGGCCGAGACCGAGCAGCTCCCGCCGATCCTCCAGCCGTTCGGCGCGGTGCCGCCGCTGATCACCGACATCTCGCTGTCGGTCGACGACAAGGATCTGTACGTGTCGTGCTGGGGCACCGGCGAGCTCAAGCGCTTCGACGTCTCCAACCCGCGTGAGCCGCGCGAGACCGCCTCGGTCCGGCTCGGCGGGATTGTCGAGCGCGCGGCGCACCCCGCCAGCGGCCCGCTCAACGGCGGCCCGCAGATGGTCGAGACGAGCCGCGACGGCCGCCGCGTGTACCTCACGAACTCGCTGTACGCGGCGTGGGACGCGCAGTTCTATCCCGACGGCATCGACGGCTGGTTCGTCAAGCTCGACGCCGGTGAGGACGGCTCGCTGACCGTCGACCCGGGCGTGTTCACCGAGTTCTCCGGCGAGCGGCCCCACCAGGTCCGGCTGAGCGGCGGCGACGCGTCCTCGGACTCGTACTGCTTCCCGAACGACTGACATGGATCTCTGGGCGCTGCTGATCATCGCTGCGCTCGGGGCCTACCACGGCCTCAATCCCGCGATGGGCTGGCTGTTCGCGGTCGCGCTCGGCATGCAGGATCGCGACCGCGGCGCCATCATCCGGGCCTTGCCGGCGATCGCGATCGGGCACGAGCTGTCACTCGTGCTGGTCGTCGCCCTCGTGCTCGGGCTGGGGCTGATCACCGACACGTCGGCGCTGCACATGGGCGCCGGCGTCGCGCTCGTGGCGTTCGGGATCTTCCGCTTCGTCAAGCCCCGCGCGCACCCGCGCTGGACGACGATGCGCGTGAACCGGCGCGAGCTCGCCTGGTGGTCGTTCCTGATGTCGAGCGCCCACGGCGCCGGCCTGATGGTCGCGCCGGTGATCATCGGGGCCGGCGCGGCCAGCGCTTCGGCCTCCGACCACGCGATCGAGGCGGCCGGGGGCAGCAACGCCGAGCTGCTGACGGGCGCGTTCGGGCTCGTGCTGCACGTGGCGGCGATGGTGCTGGTGATGGGCTTCGTCGCGATCCTCGTCTATGACAAATGGGGCGTCGCGATCCTGCGCAAGGCCTGGATCAACCTCGACGGCGTCTGGGCGGGCGCCTTCGTGCTGGCCGGCGTGCTTACGTTCTTCACGTGACGGCCTGCTCAGTGCTCGGCGAGCGCCTCGGTGAGGATCTCGCCGCCTCGGCCCCGAAGGCGCGCCGGTTCCTGCTGCTCGAGCAGCCCGGCCCGTGGACGGGGCGCAACGCGATCACGCACAGCGACCTCGACGTCGATCTCGGGCGAGCGTTGATGGATCGCACCGACGCGGCCGACGTGAAGGTCCACCTGATCCGTCGCACATCCCGCCGCACCGCCCTGGAGACGCGTTCGTGCTTCCTTGCCGACGTCGGGCGCGGCTGGGTCGAGCGGCACGAGCTGACCGATCCTGCGGAAGTCCTGGAGATCGATCTGGAGATGGTCGGCGAGCGCTGGGAGCAGCCGATCTATCTCGCCTGCACGCACGGCAAGCGCGATCCGTGCTGCGCGCGCCGCGGCCGCCCGCTGGCCCGCGCCCTGCGCGCCCACCGGCCGGAGCAGACCTGGGAGATCGGCCACATCGGCGGCCACCGGTTCGCGGCGACGATGCTCGCGTTCCCGCACGGGCTCGCGTTCGGGCGCGTGCCCGCCACTACCGGTCCACGGATCGTCAGCGCGCTGGAGCGCGGCGAGATCGTGCTCGAGCACCTGCGCGGCCGCGCCGGCGACCCATGGGCCGTGCAAGCCGCCGACGTGCTCGTGCGTCGCAAGCTCGATGTCCGCGGGCTCGACGCGCTGACTGTCGCCGCGGTCGAGGGCAGCGTCGTCACACTGCGCACCCGCGACGGTGGCACGCTGCGAGCGACGATCGCCCGCCACGAAGACCCGCGCCGGCGGCCGACCTCGTGCGGCGACGAACCCGAGACCGTGCCCGCTTACGAACTGGTGGACCTGAGCTGATGCGCGCCATGCACCTCGTCGAACCCGGAAGCCCGCTGCAGGCCGCCGACGTGGAGGTGCCCGAGCCCGGGCCGGACCAGCTGCTGCTGCGCGTCCACGCGTGCGGCGTCTGCCGGACCGACCTGCACCTGCGCGACGGCGAGGTGGAGGCCGGGCACCTGCCGCTGATCCTCGGCCACCAGATCGTCGCGACGACCGAGGACGGCCGCCGCGTCGGCGTCCCGTGGCTCGGCTGGGCCGACGGCGAGTGCGACTACTGCAACGCGGGCCTCGAGAACCTGTGCCCGAACGCACGCTTCACGGGCCGTGACATCGACGGCGGCTACGCCGAGTACACGGTCGTCGACGAGGGGTTCTGCCTCGACCTGCCCGATTCGATGGACGACATGGAGGTCGCGCCACTGCTGTGCGGCGGGCTGATCGGCCACCGCGCGCTGCGGCTCGCCGGCGACGGCAAACGGGTCGGCCTCTACGGGTTCGGCGCCGCGGCGCACATCATCTGCCAGGTGGCCGTGCACGAGGGCCGCCGCGTGTTCGCGTTCACCCGCGCCGACGATCAGGACGCGCAGCTGCTGGCGATGTCGCTCGGCGCCGAGTGGGCGGGTGACGCGATGGCGCTCGGGCCGGAGCCGCTCGACGCGGCGATCATCTTCGCCCCGACGGGCGATCTCGTCCCCGCGGCGCTGCGCGCGACGGCGCCGGGCAGCGTCGTCGTGTGCGCCGGGATCCACATGTCGGACATCCCGTCGTTCCCGTACTCGATCCTGTGGGAGGAGCGAGTGCTGCGCTCGGTCGCCAACCTCACGCGCGCCGACGCCCACGAGTTCCTCGCGCTCGCGCCGCAGATCCCGATCCGCACCACGGTGCAGGAGTTCGCGCTCGAGGACGCCGAGGAGGCGCTGGAGCGCCTGCGGGCCGGCCGCATCGAAGGCGCGGCCGTGCTCAGAGTTCGTCAGCCGTGAGCTGGTTGTCGTAGGCGGCGCGGCCGGCGAGCTTGTGCGCGCCGCAGCGGGCCGCGAGGTGCAGCGCTTCGGCCGGCTCCATGTCGGCACCGAGTGCGTAGGTCAGGCCGGCCGCGAACGAGTCGCCGGCGCCGTAGGCGTCGCGCCGCGGGCCCGGCAGCTCGGCGGCCTTCCAGTGGTTGTGCTTGTGATCCTTCCCGACCCACTCGCCGCCCTCCTTGCCGGCCGTCGACACCACGAGGTCGGGCGGCGGATTGAGCTCGTGCTCGGCCTGCTGCTCTCCTGGGTCCTTGGCCGAGCGCACGAGCGCGTCGAGCTTGATGTCAGCGTCCCGCAGCGTGTCGAATGCGCGCGGGGTCGCGACGAGCCTGCGGGCGCGACGCGCTTGCCCGAGCGCGCCGACGTCGCCGCCGCTGAAGTAGACGGAGTCGGCTGAGTCGAGCCGCTCCCACGGCAGGTCGTCGTCGCCGTGCGCGACGATCCGCTCGCCGAGGACGGTGATCGTGCGCTCGCCGTCGCCATCGAGGTAGACGAACCCGCGCCGCTGCGCCTCGCCGCGCTCTGCCGCGAACACGCTGACGCCCAGCTCCTCGAGCCGCTCGCGGGCGCGGTGGCCGTTGCCGTCGTCGCCGAGCGCCGTGAAGAAGTCGCACTCTCCGGCGAGCTTGACGAGCTGCACGGCGGCGACGGCACCTCCCCCACCGACCTCCTCCCACCACTCCGTGACATGGACGATCTCTCCAGGCTGCGGCACGTGCGGGACGCGCGCGAACGCGATCCACTCGACATGTCCGACGACGGCGACGCGCGGCATCGGCGCGAACTATGCCCGACGAGAAACGTCTGGCAAACGAAGACTCCCGTCAGGTTTCCTGCGCCTCGCGCCGACACACCCCTGTGGTGCGTCGTCTTCTGCCCGTGATCGGTGTCCTGATGCTCCTGCCGGGCGTCTTCATCGCGGCCTGGCTGATCGGCGGCGGGCACAAGGACCACCTGCGCGCCGAGGCGCGGACGCTCGTCACCGAGCTCGCCGAGGCCGAGCAGAGCCTGCATGCCCGAACCGGTGCCTACACCGACGACGTCGACCGGCTCGTCGGCCAGGCGCGGGCCCACGACCTCGCCCGCAAGCACGGGATCGACGCGTATGCCGGCGAGGATGTGTTCGAGGTCACGGCGTACTCGGCGCGCTATGGCGGGCGCGACTCGTACACGATCAGGGTCGCCCACGGCAAGCTCCAGCGCTTCTGCAACGGGCACTGCGACGGCTGGAGCTAGGCCGCCGCGCGCAGCCGCTCGAGCAACTCGACGATCTCGGCCTCGCCCCCGCGCGGGGCGTCCGGCCACTCGTCCACGCGCGTCCACCAGTACTCGCGCGGCGTGCCCGGATAGCGCGGGATCAGGTGCAGGTGGAAGTGGCCGACGCCGTGTCCGATCACCGCGGCGTAGACGTGCTCAGCGCCCGTGACGATCTGTAGCGCCCGGGTCCAGCGTGCGGCGGCGCGGCCGACCGCGGCGGCCTCGTCAGCGGTGAGGTCGCCGAGCCCGGAGACGTGGCGCCGCGCTTCCACGAACAGGTAGCCGAGGTAGACATCCTCTCCGGGCAGGTGCGTGACGAAGACGTGTTCCTCGGCGGCGAGGACGGTCGGCGGCATCGCGGCGTGCTTGGCGCAGATGAAGCACTCGCTCACGCGCGGACAGACTACGCAGCAGCGAGCGCGGCCTCGTCGGCGGGGCGCAGGATCGCGACCTCGCCGGGGGCGTGCTCGAGCAGCCACGCGACATCGGGGGCGCTCAGCCCGTCCGTGTGGGCCGTCGCGGCGGCGACGACGATGCGGTCGTAGCGCTCGTCGGCCAGCAGCTGTCGCAGCGCGTGGCGGACCGTGCGGCCGCGGCCGATCCGGCCGTCGACCGAAACGTGCGCGGCCGTCGCGCGCTGTTCGATCGCCTCCTGCAGTTCGAACGCTGCGTCGCACGAGCGCGGGATCGGCGCCTGGAGCGGCAGCGCCATCGGCACCGGCGCCAGGTAGGCCGGGACCAGCGTCGCATCCTCGATGCGCGCGATCCGCAGCGCAGCGTCGAGCGCCGAGATCGAGAGCTGCGAGCCGACGTAGGGGAACAGGATCCGCCGCTCCGACGGTCTCGTCTCCTCGCCGCGCCGCCGCAGCGCGAACGCGAGGGCGACGCCGATCAGCAGCCCGGCGAGCAGGATCAGCGCTTCGACCATTCCCGCCTCGATCGATCCGCGACGATCCGCACGTCGACGCCCGGCAGCGCCCGAACGAGCCGTTCTGTGAGCGGCTCCTGGAAGCGGCGCAGCCCGGTTCGCGGCGCCGGCGTCCCGATCAGCACGTACGTCGACCGCCGCTCGCGCGCGACCCGCGCAGCGACCTCGACCACGTCGTCGCCGTCCTCCACCATCACGCGCGCGCCGAGCATCGACGCAAGCCGGTGGAACGCCTCGATCTGCTCACGCTCGGCCTCGCTCGGCTCGCGCGCGAGGACGATCAGCACGTCGAGCTCCGCACCGAGCCGCTGCGCCGACCGCCACGCCCGCCGTACGATCCGCTGCGACGACGGCTGCGGCGTCACCAGCGCGAGCAGCCGCTCGCCGACGGCCTGCTCGACCAACTGCCCTTCGCGCAGCGGCAGGTCGAACTTCAGCCGCTTCGCCTCGACGTCCTCCGCGACCTGTCGGAGGGCGACCTCGCGCAGCGCTTCCAGATGCTCGACGCGGAAGAAGCCGTTGAGCGCCGACGGGACGCGTGCGGGCGGGTAGATCTTCCCGGCCTGCAGGCGCTCTATCAGCGCTTGCGGGGTCAGGTCGATGAGCACGACCTCGTCGGCCTGCGAGAGGACGGAGTCGGGGAATGTCTCGCGCACGCGGGAGCCGGTCAGCGCCGTCACCTGGTCGTTGAGCGACTCGAGGTGCTGGACGTTGACGGTCGAGTACACGTCGATCCCGGCGGCCAGGATGTCGGCGACGTCCTCGTAGCGCTTGCCGTGCTCGAGCCCGGGTGCGTTGGTGTGCGCGAGCTCGTCGATGAGGCACAGCTGCGGGCGGCGGTCGAGCACGCCCGGGACGTCCATCTCGACGAGGTCGAGGTCTCGATACGTCACGCTGCGCGGAGGGATGCGCGGCAGCCCGTCGGCCTGCGCCTCGGTCTCTGCGCGCCCGTGCGGTTCCAGGTAGCCGATCACGACGTCACGCCCGATCTCGAGCTCCGCCCTCCCCTCTTGGAGCATGCGATACGTCTTGCCGACGCCCGCGGCCATGCCCAGGA
>CAVUFC010000026.1:0-284790 GCA_963740605.1 uncultured Solirubrobacteraceae bacterium
CGCCGCCACGCTGAGACCGGGCATCGGCCTGATGCTCGTGAACATCGGCTACGCCGCCACGCTGGCGTTCGGCGGCGGGCGCAGCCCGCTCGTCGTACCGGCCTTCGCGGTCACGGTGATCGTGGTGCGTACGCTCGGCGCGAGCATCCCGGAACGGCTCGGCGCTCGCACGACGCTGCTGACGGCGGCGCCGACCGCGGCTGTGGGCCTGGTGCTGTCGGCCGTAGGCCCGCCGGTGATCGGCATCGTCCTGCTCGGCGCCGGGCAGGCGCTCGCGGTGCCGGCACTGGGCCTGCTCGCGCTCGCCAACGTCGAGCCCGCCCGCCACGGAGCAGCCGCCGGGCTGTTCTTCTCGTGGTTCGACGCGGGGGTCGGACTGGGCGGCTCGGCCGCCGGCGTGCTCGCCCAGCTCGGCGGACCGACAGGTGCGTTCATCGGCGCGGCTGTGGCGGTCGCCTTCACCGCGCCGATTGCCCTACTTTCGACTGGCAGGTCGCGAGGCGGCGCCGTAGTAAACTGACCTATGGCCGCAAAGCGAACCCCGAATCGTTCATCCCGTCCGGCGCGATTGCCGAATACGTGGATGAAGGATCGGGGTATTTTCGTCTTCCGACCCCATTACCGGACCGCCGAAACGACCGAGCGCTAGCCATCAAGTAGCAGGAAGGACTGCGCACCACCATGTTCGAGCGATTCACAGAGCGAGCACGCCAGGTGGTCGTCCTCGCGCAAGAGGAAGCCCGAACCCTCAAGCACAATTACATCGGCACCGAGCACATCCTGCTCGGCCTTCTCCGCGAGGAGGAGGGCCTCGCCGCTCGCGTCCTCGAGAGCCTGGACATCACCGTTGAGCGCGTGCGCGCCCAGGTCGTCCGGATCGTGGGCTCGGGCGAGGAGGTCACTTCCGGCCAGATCCCGTTCACACCGCGCGCCAAGAAGGTCCTCGAGCTTGCCCTCCGTGAGGCGCTCTCGCTGGGCCACAACTACATCGGCACCGAGCACATCCTGCTCGGTCTCGTGCGCGAGAACGAGGGCGTCGCCGCCCGCATCCTCCTCGACTTCGACGCCGACTCCGAGAAGATCCGCAACGAGGTCATCCGCATGCTCTCCGGCCCCGGTGGCCGCCGTCAGGGCTCCGGCTCGGGCGCCAGCGCCGGTGCGGCCGGTGCCGCCGGCCAGGGCGAGGGCAAGAAGTCATCCAAGCTTCTCGACCAGTTCGGCCGCAACCTGACCAAGCTCGCCGCCGAGGGCAAGCTCGACCCCGTCGTCGGTCGCGAGACCGAGATCGAGCGGATCATGCAGATCCTCTCGCGCCGCACCAAGAACAACCCCGTGCTCGTCGGTGAGCCCGGCGTCGGCAAGACCGCCGTCGTCGAGGGCCTCGCCCAGCGCATCACCAATGGCGACGTGCCGGAGCTGCTCAAGAACAAGCAGATCTACACGCTCGACCTGGCGGCGCTGGTCGCGGGCTCGAAGTACCGCGGCGAGTTCGAGGAGCGCCTCAAGAAGGTGATGAAGGAGATCACCCAGCGCGGCGACATCATCCTGTTCATCGACGAGCTGCATAACCTCGTCGGTGCGGGTGCCGCCGAGGGCGCGATCGATGCCGCGAGCATCCTCAAGCCAGCCCTGGCGCGAGGCGAGCTGCAGACCGTCGGCGCCACGACGCTCGACGAGTACCGCAAGTACCTCGAGCGCGACAGCGCACTGGAGCGCCGCTTCCAGAAGATCACGGTGGACCAGCCGTCGATCGAGGAGACGGTCCAGATCCTCAAGGGGCTCAAGGACCGCTACGAGGCGCACCACAAGATCAACATCACGGACGAGGCGTTGGAGGCGGCGGCCGAGCTGGCCGACCGCTACATCTCCGACCGCTTCCTCCCGGACAAGGCGATCGACCTCATCGACGAGGCCGCGTCGCGCATGCGCATCAAGTCGATGTCCTCCCCGCCCGTGTACCGGGAGCTCGAGGAGGAGATCGAGACGACGCGTCGCGACAAGGAAGCCGCGATCGAGAACCAGGAGTTCGAGAAGGCCGCGCAGCTGCGCGACAAGGAGCGGCGCCTCACCAACAAGAAGCGCGAGCTCGAGGACGCCTGGGAGTCCGGCGAGGGCGGCGAGCGCCCGTCGATCGGCGAGGAAGAGATCGCCGACATCGTCTCGATGTGGACGGGCATCCCGGTCTTCAAGCTCACCGAGGCCGAGACCCAGAAGCTGATGCGGATGGAGGATGAGCTCCACAAGCGCGTCATCGGTCAGCACCAGGCCATCGAGGTCGTCTCGAAGGCGATCCGGCGCTCGCGCGCGGGGCTCAAGGACCCCAAGCGCCCGACCGGCTCGTTCGTCTTCCTCGGCCCGTCCGGCGTCGGCAAGACCGAGCTCGCCCGCACGCTCGCCGAGTTCCTGTTCGGCGACGAGGACGCGATGGTGCGCATCGACATGTCGGAGTACATGGAGAAGCACGCCGTGTCCCGACTCGTCGGCTCGCCTCCGGGCTACGTCGGTTACGACGAGGGCGGCCAGCTCACCGAGGCCGTTCGCCGCAAGCCGTACAGCGTGCTCCTGCTCGACGAGATCGAGAAGGCGCACCCTGACGTCTTCAACATCCTCCTGCAGATCCTGGAGGACGGCCGGCTCACCGACTCGCAGGGCCGGACCGTGGACTTCCGTCACGCGATCGTGATCATGACCTCGAACATCGGGGCGGGCGAGATCGCGCGGAACACGCCGCTCGGCTTCACGGTCGGCGACGACGACCACGGTATGACCTACGACGACATGAAGAACCGGGTCACTGGAGAGCTGAAGAAGGTCTTCCGGCCCGAGTTCCTCAACCGCATCGACGAGGTCATCGTCTTCCACAAGCTCACCAAGGAGGAGATCAAGTCCATCGTGGACCTGCTCCTCCGCCGGATCCGCAGCCAGCTCGCCGAGCGCGAGCTGCAGCTGGACCTGTCCGAGGCGGCCGAGGACTTCCTGGTCGAGAAGGGCTGGGACCCGGCGATGGGAGCGCGTCCGTTGCGTCGCGCGATCCAGCGCTACATCGAGGACCCGCTGGCCGACTTCGTGCTCCGTGCGGAGCTCGTCGACGGCGCCACGGTGCTCGTCGACAAGGCGCCGGAGGAGGACGAGCGGGACCTCACGCTCTCGATCGTCAAGCCCGAGAAGAAGCCGACCCCGGTCGGCGTCGGTGGGCGCAAGGAGGGCGAGGAGAACGGCGAGCAGGCCGTCGACGACGGCGGCGCGCTCGACCAGCCCGCGGTGGAGCCACCGCCGGCTGAGACCGACTAGATCGTTTGAGAGGGCGCCCACCGGGCGCCCTCTCTCGTTGGGCGAACGTCAACTGCGGCTGGGTGGGGTGGCGAGGGAGCGTTTCGTCGCAATCGTCCGCCGACCGAGGGTGCGTGCGACGAAACGCACGCTATAGGGGAGTTTCGTCGCACGGATGGGGCCGCCCGGAGAGATTGCTACGAAATGCTCCCCTCACACCCCCACCCAGCCGCAGTTCGTCTGGACTACAGCTCGCCGAGGAACGACCGCACCGCGGCCGCGAACCCCTCGGGGTCGTCGTCGTGGATGCCGTGGCCGGCGTCGGGGAACTCGACGAGGCGCGTGTGCGGACGCCGCGCGGCCATCTCGGCGGCCAGCGAGCGCGGCACGAAGTCGCTCTCGCCGCCGCGCATCAGCAGCAGCGGGTGGGAGCTGGCGAGCCAGTCGGCCCAGTGGTCGCCGGCGAGGAGCCGGCGGGAGCGGTTGACCGCCGCCGGGTCGAACCGGAAGCCCCAGCCGTCGTCGTCCTCGAACGCGCTCTCGAGCAGGGCCGGCTCGCCGGCGCTCGCCGAGCGCAGCTCGCGCAGTGACGAGTAGCGGCGCCCGAGGCCGGTGAGGATGTCCTCGCGCGGCGTGACGGCGGCCGGCGCCTCCTCGACGATCACCGCCCGCACGAGCTCCGGCCGTCGCGCCGCGAGCTGGTAGGCGTTGACGCCGCCGAGCGAGTGGCCGAGGACGACGGCCGGGGCGAGCTCGAGTGCCTCGATCGCGTGCGCGGCGTCGGCCACGTAGCCGGCGCGGTCGTAGTCGTCGGCCGGCGACGAGCGCCCGTGCCCGCGCTGCTCGAGCGCGACCACCCGCCATTCGGGCGCCAGCGCGACGGCGAGCCGGTCGAACGTCCGCGCCCGCCCGAAGTGGCCGTGCAGGGCGAGCAGCGGCGCGCCGTCGCCGCCGGCGTCGAAGTACGCGAGGTGGCGGCCGCGCAGGGTCAGCCGCTGGGCGCGCAGCATCACGCGGCGAGTGCCCGGGCCGCGCCCGGGACGGCGTCGGAGAGACCGAGCTCGGCAGCCTCGGCCAGCGCCGCAGCGGCCAGCTCACGCGCGCGGGCGTGATCGCCCCGTGCGGCCAGCACCTCGGCGTAGCGGGCGCGGGTATGCACCAGCGCCGGCCGAGCGCCCACCGCGAGATCCGACGCGATCGCGGCCTCGAAGTGCTCGGCCGCGGCGTCGAGCCTCCCCAGTGTGGTCGCGTAGCGGCCGAGCGCGTACGCCGCGCTGCACTGGTCGCAGACGGCGCGTCCCGCGACCAGTCGCCGGTCCGCGTAGGGCAGCAGCCGCTCGTACAGCGCCGCAGCCCGCTCGCGGTCGTCGAGCACCGCGGTAGCCTCCGCCAGCTCGCCCAGCGCGGACAGCCAGTTGGCGTCCCACGCCAGCCCGGCGTAGTCGTCGGCGGCGACCCGGTCGAGCATCGCCCGCGCCTCAGCCTCGCGGCCGCGCTCGGCGTACACCCACGCCAGGCCGGAGGCGTACGCCATGCCCGCCGCGTAGTTCTCGACGGCGTTCTCGGTGAAGTCGATGATGTCCTGGTTCGAGAAGTCGCGGGCGTTGATGATGACGTTCAGCCCGACCATGTGCCGGAACAGCTCGCCGTTCGGATCGCCGGCGCGCACCGCGATCGCGGCGCCCTCGGCCGCCAGGCGCTCCGCCTCGTCGCTGCGGCCCGCCACGGCTGCGATCGCCGCCCGCCACATCGGCCCGTACCACCGGAAGGCCGGCAGCCGGAGCGCGTCGGCGAGCCGCTCGTGCGCGGCCACCTCGGCCTCGAACCCGGCCCGGTCGCCCGCCTCCCAGAGGTCGACGCAGCGCCAGTTGCGCCCCTGCAGCTCGGCCTCGGGTCGCTCCCGCGCGATCGCCAGCGCGATCATCTCGTCAGCGACCTGGAAGCGCTCCGCGAGGCCGCTCGGATGCCACAGCGCGACGTGCCGGCTGTTGAGCGCGGCAAGCAGCGCGTCGGGATCGTCGGCCGCGCGCGCGGCTTCGATCGCCTCGGCGCTCAATGGGCCGCTGCGGCTGCGTCCCGGGTCGTAGTAGAGCGCGATCGCGAGCCGGCCCAGCAGGCGCGCGCGGAGGGCATCGTCACGCAGCCCGTCGAGCGCCTCCTCGAGCAGCGCGACCCGCTTGCGGTCGACCCCGACGATCGCGACGCCGAGCCCGCAGCTCGTCAGCACCGCCTGGCCGAACCGCACCGGGTCCCCGCGTGTGGCGTCGATCGCCGCCGCGCACGCGGCGTCGGCCTCCGGGTCGCCCGCGCGCATCAGCGCGTCGGCGAGCGCGAGCAGGAGATCCGGACGCGGGCCGGCGACCTCGAGCGCGTCGTCGTAGTGCGCCGCCGCCTCCTCGTAGGCGAGACGGGCGAGCGCGGCGTCACCCGCCGCGCGCGCCCACGCGGCCGCGCGGTCGGCACCGACCAGCGCCGCCGCCTCGATCCCGTGGTGGGCGAGCTCGGCCGGGCGCGCCGCCGGTGTCGCCGCCAGCGCCTCGGCCACCCGCGCGTGCAGCCGCGCGCCTCGGAGCGTCGACAGCTCGCCGACCAGCGCCTCGCGGATCAGCGCGTGCGTGAACGACCACGACGCCGGCCGGGCCGGTATCGAGCGGATCAGGTGCGCGTCGGTCGCGCTCTCGAGCGCGTCGAGCACCGGCTCGCGCGGGAGCCCGCATGCGGCCTCCAGGAGTTCGAGGTCGAAGTCCGGGCCGATCACCGCGGCGGTCTCCAGCACGTCGACCGCGTCGTCGCCGAGCCGGTCGAGCCGCCGGCCGATCACCTCGCGCACGCTCTCCGGCACGCCGAGCTCGCGTACCGGCCGTGTCAGGTGCCAGCCGGCATCGTCGATCGCCAGCGCGCCCGACTCGAGCAGGTGCTGGAGCACCTCTTCGATGAAGAACGGGTTGCCGCCGGTCTCGTCCTGCACCGCGTCGACCAGCCCGGCGCTCGCGTGCGCGCCGACCCAACCGGTGATCAGCCCTTCGGCGGCATCGGTGTCGAGCCCGCCGAGGGCGACCCTTTCAACCAGTCGGTCGCGTCGCAGATCGGCCAGCGCGCGGGCGAGCGGATGGCTGCGGCCGAGCTCGCTCTCGCGGTACGTGCAGGCCACGACGAGCCGGTCGGGCCGCGCATGGCGGAGCACGTGGGTGAGTAGCCGCAGTGACGGCAGATCGGCCCAGTGAAGGTCGTCGAGGGCGAGCAGCACCCGCGGGCCGGGCGCGTCGGCCAGCGCGGCGGCGACCGCCTCGAAGAGGCGCAGCCGCGCGCCCGCCTCCTCCGCGGCCGCCGGCGCGTCGCCGAGCAGCGGCGCCAGGGCCGGGTCGGCGGACGCAAGCGGGCCGAGTGCCTCGCCGAACGGCTGGTACGGCGCCACCGCCTCCTCCGGCGAGCGCCCGTAGAGCACGGTCGCGCCATCGGCGTAGGCCGCGGCCGCGAGCTCGGCGAGCAGGCGCGTCTTGCCGATGCCGGGATCGCCGCTGATCGCGAGCAGCCGGTGCTCGCCGCCGGCCAGGCCCGCTCGCAGGCGCTCCAGCTGGCCGCCGCGGCCGACGAACGGGCTGCGCGAGCGCTTCGGGTCGAGCGCGCGCGGCAGCGGCGGACGCTCGGGCGCGCTGACGCGCAGCGACTCGGCGAGCTCGCGCGTGGCCGCCGACGGCGCGATCCGCAGCTCGCTGCGCAACCGGTCGGCCAGCCGCTGGTACACGGCAAGCGCCGCCGGCCGGTCGAGCCGCACCATCAGATCCCGGTGTGCCTCCTCGGACAGCGGGTCGAGCGTCACCCGCGCCCGCAGCTGGGCGAGCGCGGTCTCCGCGTCCGGGGCGGCCTCGGCCAGCCGGGCGAGCAGCGCGCTCTGCGCTTCGCGGTGGTCGTCGCGCAGGGCGACGATCCAGTCCTCGTCGAGCCCGGCGAGGAGGTCGCCGCGACACAGCGCGAGCGCCTCCTCGTCGCGGCCGGCCGCCACGAGCGACGCGAACTCCGCGGCGTCGGTCCACACGTCCTCGAGCCCCGCCGTCTCGCGTCCGGAGGCGAGGTGCTCGCCGACCACCCGCCGCACGTCGGCGAGCGCGCCGCGCAGGCTCGTGCGCGCGCTCTCGTCGAGCACGTCCGGCCAGAAGCGCGCCGCAAGCGCGCCGCGTGGCTGCGGTCCGGGATTGAGCGCGAGGTACGCGAGAAGCGCACGTGCGCGCCGGCTCGCCGGCGGCGCCGACCCCTCGAGCTCGAGCTCGCCGAGCACCCGGACCCGCAGCATGGCGCGACACTACCGAGCAGCGATCACGGTGGCTTCGCGGAACGATCACGGTGCGCGAGGAGGCTGCGCGCCATGAGCATCACCATCACCTCCACGCCGGATGCGCTCGCCGAGCGCATCTTCAACTCCACGCTCGGTGCGCTCGACGTGCTGGCGATCCACGTGGGCACCGAGCTCGGCTGGTACGCGGCGCTCGCCGAGCAGGGTTCGGCCACGCCGGGCGAGCTCGCGGCGGCCACCGGCACGAGCCCGCGCTACGCGCGCGAGTGGCTCGAGCACCAGGCGGTCGGCGGCCTGCTCGAGGTCGACGACATCGCCGCCGACGCCGAGGATCGCCGCTACTCGCTGCCCGACGCGCACGCCGAGGTGCTGCTCAACCGCGACTCGCTCGCCTACGTGTCGCCGATCGCCGGCTTCCTCCCCGCGAGCGCGCGGTTGATGCCCGACTTCCTGAACGCCTACCGCACCGGCGGCGGCGTGCCCTGGACGGCGTTCGGTGCCGAGGGCCGCGAGGCGCAGGCGGCGCTCACCCGGCCGCTGTACCTGCACGTGTTCGCGCACGAGTGGCTGCCGACGCTGCCCGAGGTCCACGAGCGGCTCGTGGCGGGCGGCCGTGTCGCCGACGTGGCCTGCGGTGCCGGCTGGTCGAGCATCGGGATCGCCAAGGCGTATCCCGACGCGCGCGTCGACGGCTACGACGTCGACGAGGCGTCGATCGACCTCGCGCGGGCCAACGCCGTGGCCGCGGGGGTCGCGGACCGTGTGACGTTCCACGTTCGTGACGTCGCCGACGGGCCGGCGCCGGACCGCGACTACGACCTCGTCTGCGTCCTCGAGGCGCTCCACGACATGGCACGACCGGTCGAGGCACTCACGTTCATGCGCTCGCTCGCGGGCGACGACGGCACCGTGCTGGTCCTGGACGAGCGCGCCGCCGAGTCGTTCACGGTCCCCGGCGACGAGATGGAGCGGCTCTTCTACGGCTTCAGCCTCTTCTGCTGCCTGCCGACCGGCATGGCCGAGGAGCACAGCGCCGCCACGGGCACCGTGATGCGGCCGGACACGCTGCGCGACTACGTCCGTGCGGCCGGGTTCGCCGAGGCCGAGGTGCTCGACATCGAGCACCCGCAGTTCCGGCTCTACCGCGTCGTCTGATCGAGGCCGCGAAGCAGCCGCTTGGCGACGCCTCGCAGCGTCGCCTTCCCGTAGTCGTGCGATGGGCTGTTGAGGGTGAGGACCGCGATCGCGACGCGGTCCTCACCGCGCTGCAGCAGGGCGACCTGGTGGTCGACGGCGCCGCTGCCCGATCCCCAGCCGCCCTTGAAGAAGAGCGTCCAACCGTCCGGGATCACCTGCGCGAAGCCCCAGCGCTGCGACGGCACGATCGTCCGCAGCAGCCGCATCGCGTAGTCGCGGTGCCGTTTCGGCACGAAGCCGTCGATGTGCAGGAAGAAGCTCGTCTGATCGCGCGCGGTGACCTGCGACAGGCCCCAGATCTGCGCGATCCGGAACCGGGTCATGCCGACCCGGTGGGCGAGCCGCACGACCGCGGCGTTGCCGACGATGTCGCGCACGCGCGTCGCCGCCACGTTGTCCGAGCGTCGGATCATCGGCGCCAGCAGCCCGCGGTCACCGTCGTTCAGCGCGCGGTGCCGGACGGACCGCTGCCGCAGGTAGGTCACGAGCAGCATCGCCTTGAAGACGCTGGCCGACGGGACCTGGCGGTCGAGCCCGCGGCCCCACAGGTGCTCGTCGGTGCGCACGCCGAATGTCACCGACCCCTGCCGGCCCGACGCCCACTTCTGGGCGGCGGCGATGTGCGGCGTCCACGCGGCCGCCGCACTGGGGAAGAGCAGCGCCGCGAGCAGGGAGAGAGCCGCCAGGCGCCACATCCCGTCAGTCTATGGTCGATGAGCGAGCACGGTGCCAGTACCCGGGCGATCCACGCCGGCCTTCCGGATCCGGTCCAGGGCGAGCCGTTCCTGCCCGGCCCGGTGTTCGCGGCGCCCTACCACCTGCGCGGCCCCGCCGACGCTGCGGCCTACGGCTACGGGCGCGACCAGAACCCGACGTGGACCCACCTCGAGCGCGCGATCGGCGAGCTCGACGGCGGCCAGTCGGTGGTCTTCTCGTCCGGCATGGCGGCGGTCACGGCCGTGATTGCGCCGCGCCTGCGGCCGGGCGACGTGCTCGTCGCGCCGCGCGACGGCTACCCGGGCATCCGCAAGCTGTCCGCGGAGCAGCTGGTGCCAGGCGGCGTCGAGGTCCGGCTCGTGCCGACCGACACGGACGCGATCGTCGCCGCGTGCGAGGGGGCGAAGCTCGTCTGGGTCGAGACGCCGTCCAACCCCAAGCTCGACCAGTGCGACCTCGACACGGTGGTCGCCGCCGCGCACTCCCGCGGCGCGCTGGTGGGCGTGGACAACACGGTCGCCACGCCGCTCGGCCGGCGGCCGCTCGATCACGGTGCCGATTTCGCGATGGTCTCCGGTACGAAGTCGCTCACCGGGCACTCCGATCTGCTGATGGGCGCGGTCAGCGTCCGCGAAGAGGCGCTGGCCGGCGAGCTGCGGACCTGGCGCTCGCACACCGGCGCGCTGCTCGGCCCGTTCGAGGCCTGGCTCGCCCACCGCTCGCTCGCCACGCTCGGGCTGCGGCTCGAGCGCTCACAGGCCAACGCCCGCGCGGTGGCGGAGGCCCTCGCGGGCCGCGACGATGTCACCGACGTCCGCTGGCCCGGGGTTGGACCTCTCGTTGCGCTGACGCTGTCATCAATTGAACACACTGAGCGGTTCCTGGACGCCTGCGCCCTTGTCACCCAGGCGACAAGCTTTGGCGGCGTGCACTCGATGGCCGAGCGGCGCGCCCGCTGGGGCACCGACGAGGTGCCGGACGGCTTCATCCGCTTCTCGGCCGGCTGCGAGGACACCGCGGACCTCGTCGCCGACGTGCTGCAGGCACTCGACGCAAGCCCGTGAACGACGAAGGGCCCGCCTCTCTCGACGGGCCCTTCGTACGTTGGAGTCGGCGGTAGGCCGGGGGTCAGTCGGCGTCCGCCTCGCGGCGCCGTCCGGGGGGTGAGGGCTGGACGACGCCATAGCCGGGGACCGCGGGTCAGACGATCCCTTCGGAGGGTGCGGGTGCCGCCGAGCCACGCCGGCCCCGCTATGTGATTCGCAACGTCCGTGTCGCAGTTCGCAACGGCGGAGTGCTTCCCGTCGTTGCCAAGCAGATGATGCGACACGCCAATTGGCGAAACCTTGGAGAAACCTTGGCGGCGCGGTAGCGTCATACCCGTAGTGGGTCAACCGATGGGGTGGGTCATACGGCTCTGCGGGCCGATGGGCGTGGAGCGCGACGGTCGCGCATTAGGCGCGGCATTGCCGGGTCGCCAGGGTCGCCTGCTGTTCGCCTACCTGCTCCTGAATCGTGATCGCGACTGCGGCCGCCCCGAGCTGATCGACCTCCTGTGGCCCGAGCAGCCGCCCGCCGCCGCCGACACCGCGCTCAGCGCGCTGCTCTCCAAGCTGCGCAAGGCGCTCGGGGATGGAGCGCTCGCCGGCCGCTCCGAGCTGCGCTTCGTGCCGGGCGCGGACATCGACGTCGACCTTGAGCTCGCCGCCCGGGCCGCTGCTCGCGCCGAGAGCGCGGTCGACGCGCACGACTGGGCCGAGGCCGCGGCAAGCTCCCGCGACGCGCTCGGCGTTGATCTGCAGACGTTCCTCCCCGACTGCGACGGACCGTGGCTGAACGAGCTGCGGCGCGAGCTGGAGAGCATCCGGCTGCGCGCGCTCGAGGCGCTCGGCGAGGCGTGCCTGCGCCAGGGCGGCCGCGAGCTCGGTGCCGCCGAGCAGGCCGCCCGCGCGGTGATCGCCGCCGCGCCGTTCCGCGAGTCCGCGCACCGGCTGCTGATGGAGGTCCACGAGGCGGCCGGCAACCCGGCCGAGGCGCTGCGCGCGTTCGAGGAGCTGCGGATCCTGCTGCGCGACGAGCTCGGCACCACTCCCGGGCAGGCGGCCATGATCGTGCACGACCGCGTGCTGCGCGGCGAGGCCCCGGTCGCGCCCGTCGCGCCCGCCCGCAACGAGGCGATCCCCGTCACGGCCTGGCCGGCGCCGCTCGCCGCCGCGCTCGAGCGCCACGCGCTGGTCGGCCGTACGCGCGAGCTCGACGAGCTCGAGGAGGCGTGGGCGGAATCGGTCACCGGCAACCGCCGGCTCGTGCTCGTCGCCGGCGACGCGGGCATCGGCAAGACCCGTCTGGCCGCCGAGGTCGGCCGCCGCGCCTACGACGACGGCGCGCTCGTGCTCTACGGCCGCTTCGACGAGGAGGCGCTCGCTCCGTACCAGGCGATCGTGGAGATGGTGCGCGGCTGGTCGTCGGGCGCGTCGCTGGAGCCGCTGCGCGAGCGCGTCGGCGTACGCGCCGCCGACCTCGGCATCCTGTTCGGCGAATTCGGAGCGCCCCCGCTCGAGGTGCGCGAGCCCGGCCCGCACGGCCATGATGCCGACGCCCGCCGCCTGCGGCTATTCGACGCCGTCGCCGCGTTGCTCGGCGAGGTCGGGACGAGCACGCCGCTCGTGCTCGTGTTCGACGACCTGCACTGGGCCGACCGGCCGACATTGCAGCTCCTCAAGCACCTCGTCCGCTCGCCACAGCCGCGCCGGGCGCTGCTGCTCGGCACCTACCGCGACGCCGAGCTCGACCCCGGCCACCCGCTGCTCGAGCTGCTGACCGACGTGCGCCGGGAGAACCTGCTGCGGCACGTCGAGCTCGGGGGCCTCGCCGAGCCGGAGGTCGCCGAGCTGGTGGCGGCCCTCGGCGTGGCGTCGGCCGAGCCGACGTTCGTGCACGCGCTCCACGGCGAGACCGAGGGCAACCCGTTCTTCATCGAAGAGGTCGTCCGTCACCTGCGCGACTCCGGGCACGACCTCAGCGCCCACGTCTCCCTGACCGAGGCGGGCGTGCCGGACGGTGTGCGCGAGGTGACCGCACGCCGCCTCCGGCGTCTGACCGCCGACTCGCGTCAGGCGCTCCAGGTCGCCTCCGTGATCGGCCGCGAGTTCGACTATGACGTGCTCGAGGCCGTGGCACCGTTGCACGACGACGCGCTGGTGAGCGCGCTCGAAGAGGGCGTCGAGGCGCGGGTGCTGCGCGAGAGCAGCCCGGTCGGCCGCTACGCGTTCACCCATGCGCTGGTGCGCGCGACGCTCTACGACGGGCTCTCCCAGCTCCGCCGCGCCCGGCTGCACGGGCGCGTCGGCGAGGCGATCGCGCGCCTGCGCGGTGCCGACCTCGATTCCCAGCTGCCGGCCCTCGCCTATCACTTCGCTCAGGCGGCGCCGGTCGAGGAGCCCGAGCGCGCGATCGACTTCGCGCTCGCCGCCGCACGGCGCGCCGACCGGCTGCTGGCGTGGGAGGAGGCGGCCCAGCACTACCGCGCCGCGTTGCGCACGCGCGAGCTGGTGGGCGGCCGGGAGGACCGCGTGCGGGCCGACCTGCTGCTCGCGCTCGGCACGTCCGAGGACCATGCCGGCATGGAGGACGAGGCGCGCGGGACGTTCGCCGCCGCCGCCGACACCGCCCGCGCGCTCGGCGACGGCTCGCTGCTCGGCCGCGCCGCACTCGGCTTCGCCGGCCAGTGGTCGATCCTCGGGCGCGTCGACGCCGCCCGCGTGGCGATGCTCGAGGAGGCGCTGACCGCGCTCGGGGACGAGGGCTCACCGCTGCGCGCCCGGCTGCTCGCCCGGCTGGCGCTCGAGCTCTACTACTCGGGCGAGCCGGCGCGGCGGCTCGCGCTGTCCGAGGATGCCGTCGACCTCGCCCGCCGCCTCGGCGACCCGCGCACGCTGGCTACGTGCCTCGACGCCCGCCATTACGCGCTGTGGCGGCCCGAGAACGTCAACGAGCGGCTCGAGGTCGCGTCGGAGCTGCGGCGCGTGGCCGAAGAGACGGGCGACCCGGAGCTCGAGCTCGAGGGCGCCGGCTGGACCGTCGTCGACCTGCTCGAGCTCGGCGACGTCCAGGGCGCCGACATCCAGATCGCCGCCGCCAGCAAGCTCGCCGAGGCGCTGCAGCGGCCGATCTGGCTGTGGTGGTCGTCTCTGCTGCGCTGCACGCGGGCGCAGCTCGTCGGCCACTTCGACGAGGCGGAGCGGCTCGCCGAGGAGACGCTGGAGGTGGGGCGGCGCGGCCAGGCCGAGAACGCCCTCAACGCCTACGCCCAGGCGATGTTCAACATCCGCCGCGAGCAGGGCCGGCTCGGCGAGGTCGAGCCCGCCGTGCGCGGCTTTATCGAGGTCTACCCGATGCTCGTCGCCTGGCGGGCCGCGCTGGCGCTGATGCTGATCGAGCTCGGGCGCACCGACGAGGCGCGCACCGAGTTCGAGGCGGTCACCGTCGACGGCCTGCCGCGCGACGCCAACTGGATGATCGGGATCACGTTGCTCGCCGAGGTGTGCGGCGCGCTGGGCGATGGCGATCGCGCCCAGGCGCTGTACGACGCCCTCGAGCCGTATGCGGGCCGCAACGTCGTCGTCGGCCGTGCGGCGACCTGCAACGGCGCCGCCTCGCGCCTGCTCGGGATCCTCGCCGCCGCGATGCGCCAGTGGGAGCTGGCCGAAAGCCACTTCATCAGCGCGCTCGCGATGCACGAGCGGATGGGCGCGCGGCCGTGGGTGGCGCGGACCCAGCTCGCCTACGCCGAGATGCTGCTCACCCGCCGCCAGCGCGGTGACAAGGCGCGCGCTCGCGAGCTGCTCGCCGATGCGGTCGTGATCGCCGACGCGCTCGGCATGGGCGTCGTCGCGCAGCGCGCGCGCGACCTCGTGCCCGCCGGCGCCGCCGGGCCGGGCGGCGCGGTCGCCAACGTCACCTGACGAAGCACGCGACGTCGCGGTCGGCCGACCACTCGCCGCGCGTCCAGCGCACGGCGGTCCCGTCGGCGAGCCGGGCCAGCGCGCGGCCTGCGGGCGGCTCGCCCCACAGCGTCGCCTCCAGCGGGCGCCGACCCTCGGGCGTGTCGCCCAGCCCGGCGGCGACGTGCTCGGACGGGTAGGTCACGATCAGCGCGCCGCGGCGGACCCAGACCGGGATGCGGCCGAGCGGCGCGCTTGCCACGACCTCGCCACCGCCCGCGATCTCGGCGCCCGTCCAGAAGTCGATCCAGTCGCCGCGCGGGAGGTCGACCTCGCGCTCGTGGGCGTCGGCCTCCAGCATCGGCGCCACCCACAGGGACGGGCCGTAGCCGTACGCGTCGGCGATCGCCCAGCCGCGCTGGTCGGCCGGGTCGGTCAGCAGCAGCGGCCGGATGATCGGGAGCCCGGAGCGGCGGGCGGTCGCAGCGGCCGCGCGCACGTACGGGACGAGCCGCTCGTGCAGCAGGACATACTCCCGGTAGAGCTGCAACGTCTCGGCGTCGTACGTCCACGCCTCCTGCTCGAACCGCCCGTGCGCCTGCATCAGGGGCGTGAAGCAGCCGAACTGCACCCAGCGGATCAGCAGCTCCTTCGGACAGCGGGAGACGAGCCGCTCGCCGAGGTAGCCGCCGACATCGTGCGACCAGTTCGAGAAGCCGGAGGCGGCGGCGGTGAGCGTCGCGGCGACGAGCGTGCTCAGCGACCAGAAGTCCGATGGCTGGTCGCCGCCCCACGTGACGCCGACCGCCTGCTGTCCCGTCCAGCCCGGGCGGCCGAACAGGACGCCCTCGCCCGGGTGGACTTCGTCGAGCGCGCGCTGCATCGAGCGGCGGTACAACAGTCCCTGCGCCCAGCCGGCCTCGGCGCCGGTGCGGCCGTCGGAGAACGTCACCTCGGGCGGGTAGTAGAAGCCCTCGCCGTCGTCGGCCTTGATGCCCTCCACGCCCATCCGCAGCACGCCCTTGGCCTGGCGGCGCCACCAGCGCTCGGCCGCGGCCGACGTGAAGTCGATCGGCGAGCCCGTGCCCATCCACCAGCGCGACACCCACGGCTCGCCGTCCGCCCCCTTGACGTAGTGCGGCGTCCCCTCGGCGTAGTTGGAGGCCGGCTCGCGGTGCAGCCTGGCCGACTCGGGGCCGGGCGGCCGTTGCCCCTCGCTGGAGTCGAGGTTCACCCACGGCGTCACCCACACGACCGTGCGCACCCCGTGCTCGCGCATGCGCGCGATCAGCCCGGGCGCGTCGGGGAACTGGTGCGGGTTGAACTCCCACGTGTTGTATTGCGTCTCCCACGGCGAGTCGAGCACGATCGCGTCGAGCGGCAGGTCGTTCTCCAGGTAGCCCTCGAAGTCGGCCTCGACGTCGCGCTGGTGCTCGTACACGTCGCGGCTCTTCCAGTGCCCGTATGCCCACTCCGGCAGGAGCGCGGGGAGCGCCTTGGCCGTCCGCAGGAAGGCACGCAGGCGGGCGGCGGGCGTCGGGTCGCCAAAGAGGTGCACCCGCAGCGGGCCGGCGGCGGCGCGCGCCGAGATCTCGATCTCGTCGCCGAGCGTGAGCTGCGCGCCCGGGCCGTCGGTCTGGAGCCAGGCCGCCCAGCCGCGCGAGGAGAGGAGCCACGGCAGCGGCGCGTAGTCGCCCTGCGGGATCCCGCCGAGATCGAGCATGTCGGCGGGGCAGTCCGGGCCGGTGTAGCGACGGTCGGCGCCGAGGACGACGGTGCGCCCGGCCTGGTCGACGTGCAGCCCGTGGCGCGCGCCGAGCCCCGTCAGCCGCTGCTTCGGGTGGCCGGGCCAGACGAAGCTGATCCGGCGCACCGGCTGCTCGCCGTCTGGACAGCGCAGCTCGAGGACGACGTGGTCACGGCCCGGGAATGAGATGTCGACCGGAACGTCGAGCTCCAGCGGGTCGCCGAGCGTCTCATGGGCGATCACGCCCTCGGTCAGCTGGATGAACTGATCTTCGATCTCGCCGTCGCGCACGCGCACCGCGATCGGCCCGACGAGCCGTCGCCCGTCGCGGCGGATCGTGATCTCCAGCGGGGCCGACGCGATCTCGACCGCGATGCGGCCGTGCTCGATCACCTCGACGCTGCGCCGCATCGCCACAGGGTTCCCCGTCGGACGGGCAATTTCGTACCGGTTCACAGGACGGTCACGTCCTGATTTCCGGACGGTCACGAAATCGCTGCATATCCGCGTGAATCTGAGGCACATGACCGCCACGACCCGAGTGGATCTCCATGTCCACTCGACCGCCTCGCAGATCTCGAGGCTCGGCGTGCAGCGTGCGCTCGGCCTCCCGGAGTGCGCGACACCTCCGGAGGAGGTCTACGAGCTCGCCAAACGGCGCGGGATGGACTTCGTGACCATCACCGACCACGACACGATCGACGGAGCGCTGGCGATCGCCGACCGGCCCGACGTCTTCGTCTCCGAGGAGCTGACGGCCGGCTTCGCGGGTGAGCCCCACCAGGTCCACGTCCTCTGCTACGGCATCACGCCGGACGATCACGAGCGGCTGCTCGAGCTTTCCGGCGACGTCACGCTCGTCGCCGAGTACCTCCACGACCGGGAGATCGCGTGCGCCCTGGCCCATCCGTTCTACGCCGTGTCCGCTCCGCTCGCCGCCCGTCATCGGCGCCGACTCGCGGAGCTCTTTCCCGTCTGGGAGGTCCGCAACGGCTCGCGGGCGCCCGAGCTCAACATGCCGGCGGCGATCTACATCGACACCCACGGCGGCATCGGCATCGGCGGCACCGACGATCACGCCGGAGTTGACATCGGGCGCACGTGGACGGCGGCGCCGGCGGCGGCGACGGCGGACGGGTACCTCGAGCACCTGCGCTGCGGGCGGGTGGAGGCGCACGGGGATCAGGGCTCGGCGGCCAAGTGGGCGCACGCGGCGATGGCGCTCGCCGTCCGCGCGTTGGGCCGGGGCTCGAGCGGCACGCCGCCGAACCCGGCCGCGGTGCTGCAGATGGTCGAGCGCGTGGTGTCCCAGGGCGACGCGCGGTCGGGTCCGATGGCCGGCGACCTCTGCCCCGACGACGCCCGCGCGCTGCTGCGGGCGTGGCTGGACTCGATCGACATGGGGATGACCGACGCCGAGCTGCTCGAGTGGCTGCAGTCGGACCGGTTCTCGCACGCCGACCTGCTGCGCCGGGCGCGGCGCTGGCACGAGCGCAAGCTGCAGGACGCCGTCGGGCGCGCCATCGCCGTGCCGGGCGACCTCGGCTCGTCGCTGCTGTCGGTGTTCGAGGCCTGCATGCCGATCGTGCCGTACGCGCCGGCCACCGCGTTCCTCGGGCGCGAGAAGCACAAGCTGTCGGCGCGCGACCGTGAGCCGATCCGCGTGGCGCTCGTGGCCGACGCGGTCGGCGGCATGCACGGCGTCACGCACACGCTCGACGAGATCCGCGAGCGCGGCGTCGCCGGCTTCGAGGTCGACGTGATCGGGACCGACATGAACGTCGACCGGCGGCTGAGCGCGGTCGCCGAGGTCGACATCCCGTTCTACGCGGGGCTGAAGATCGGGGTGCCGAGCCCGCTCGCCGTGGTGGAGGCGCTCGCCGAGGGTCGGTACGGGCTGATCCACGTGTGCTCGCCCGGGCCGGCCGGCGCGGCCGCGGCGCTGACCGCACACGTGCTCGAGCTGCCGCTGGTCGGCTCGTACCACACCGAGCTGGCGGCCTACGCAGGGCTGCGGTCGGGGGACCGGGCGCTGGAGCTGGGCGTACAGGCCGCGCTGGGTGCGTTCTACGAGGCATGCGACGTGGTCCTGTCGCCGTCGGGCGCGTCGGACTCGCGTCTGGTGGAGCTGGGGGTCGACGGGTCGCGGCTCGGGCGCTGGGATCGCGGCGTCGACATCGAGCGGTTCGACCCGGGCAGGCGCGATCCGGGCCGGTTCGGCGACCACATCTGCGTGCTCTACGCGGGCCGCTTGACGGTCGAGAAGGGCGTCGACCTGCTCGCGGAGTCGTTCCTCGCGGCACGGCGGGTCGATCCGCGGCTGCACCTGGTGCTGGCGGGTGGCGGGCCGGAGGAGCCTCGGCTGCGGGAGCGACTCGGCGACGCGGCGACGTTCCTCGGCTGGATTTCGGGCGAGGAGCTGGCGGTCACATACGCGAGCGCGGATTTGATGCTGTTCTGCTCGCAGACCGACACGTTCGGGCAGGTGCTGCTCGAGTCCCAGGCCTCGGGGCTGCCGGTCGTGGCGGTGGGCGCCGGCGGTCCGGCCGAGCTGATCGACTCGGGCCGCTCGGGCGTGCTCTGCCCGCCGGACGCGGGGGCCATCGGCGAGGTCGTCGCCCGCCTGGCCGGGTCGCCGGCCGAGCGCGAGGAGCTGGCGCGCGGCGGGCTGTCCGCGGTCCGCGACCGCACGTGGGACGCCGCCCTCGGCCGCCTGGCCGACGGCTGGCGCCGCGCGCTGGCCGCCCGGGGCGCCGCCGCCGTGCGCGCCGCCTGACCCTTCGCGCGGTCTCCGCTCGGGCGAACTGCGGCTGGGTAGGGCGGCGCAGGATCGGCCGCGGTGGTGAACCTCGGCAAGTTATTCCCGGTGAGCGGGCGAAACTTGCCAACCTTGCCGCGCGGACGGCTCTCTCGCTCCCCTACCCAGCCGCAGTTGACGTGAGCCACAGAGCGGGAGGGACGAATCGTCCGCCACCGCGCCTACTGTCCTCAGACCATGGCGCGGCCCACCACCGTCTTCGTCTGCTCGGCCTGCGGCACCGAGTCCGCCAAGTGGCACGGCCAGTGCCCGGGCTGCGGTGCGTGGAATACGCTCGCCGAGGAGGCGCGCGCCGACTCGCGCGCGTCGAAGGCGGGCGGCCGCGCGGTCAAGCCCGTCCGCCTCGCCGACGTGCGGGCGGAGCGCCACGCCCGCCTCTCCACCGGCATCGGCGAGCTCGACCGCATCCTCGGCGGCGGTGTCGTCCCCGGCTCGATCGTGCTGATCGGCGGCTCGCCCGGCATCGGCAAGTCGACGCTCACGTCGATGGCGCTCGGCAACCTGCAGGGCGCCGGGCGGCGCACGCTGTACGTCTCCGGCGAGGAGTCGGCGGGGCAGATCCGCCTGCGCGCCGAGCGCCTCCCCGGAGCGGCGCTCGACGTGCCGGTGCTCGCGGAGACCGACCTCGACACCGTGCTCGCTACGCTCGACGCCGAGCGGCCCGAGGTCTGCGTGGTCGACTCGGTGCAGACGCTCCACGCCTCGGCGCTCACGGGCGCGGCCGGCTCGGTCGGCCAGGTCCGCGAGGTCGCCGACCGGATCACGCGGCTCGCGAAGGCGCGTGGGATGGCCGTCCTCCTCGTCGGCCACGTCACCAAGGAGGGCGCGCTCGCCGGCCCGCGCGTGCTCGAGCACCTCGTCGACTGCGTGCTCCAGTTCGAGGGCGAGCGCGAGCGCACCTACCGCACGCTGCGGGCGCTCAAGAACCGCTTCGGCTCCACCAACGACGTCGGCGTGTTCGAGATGCGCTCCGGCGGCCTCGTCGAGGTGGCCGACGCGTCGGCCCGCTTCGTCGGCGAGGCGACGCAGGCGCCCGGCAGCGCCGTGCTCGCCGCGATGGAGGGCTCACGGCCGCTGCTCGTGGAGGTCCAGGCGCTCGTGTCGCCGTCCGACCTCGTGCCGCCGCGCAGGATCGCCAACGGGATCGACCGCAACCGCCTCGCGCTCGTGCTGGCCGTGCTCGGCCGTCACGCCGGCGTCAGCGTCGGCTCGGCCGACGTGTTCGTCAACGTCGCGGGCGGCGTCCGCGTCGACGAGCCGGGTGCCGATCTCGCGGTCGCCCTCGCCGTGGCGAGCGCGGCCCGGGGCGTCGCGCTCGGCGGCGGCGAGAAGCCGATGGCGTGCTTCGGGGAGGTCGGGCTGACCGGTGAGCTGCGCACGGTCGGTCATCCGGACCGTCGCCTGGCCGAGGCCGCGAAGTTCGGTCTGCGGCCCGTGATCGCGCCGCGCGAAAGCGGCGCGCAGATCGAGGCGGCGACGCTCCGGCAGGCGCTCAAGGGCGGGCTTGGCATAGCAAAAGCCGCCTGAAAATGACCTGTACTTAAGCGCTTAATCCGGCTACCCGATTGGGTTTAGGCGTTGTTAACCCAACTGCTAGAATTGTGTAGTGATGACGCCGCGATCCGGGGAGGAGCTCAATGAGCTCGAAGCGCGGCAGGAGCCCCGGTTGGTCAAAGCGCTGGAGATGGTTGCGCCCGGAACCGCTGTCCGGGAAGGCATCGACAACATCGTCCATGCGCGCACCGGCGGCCTCATCGTCATCGGCGATCCTGACGAGCTCGCCTTCCTCTTTTCCGGCGGCATCAAGCTCGACATCGACTACTCGCCGGCGATGATCTACCAGCTGGCGAAGATGGACGGCGCGATCGCGCTCAACGCCACCGCGACCAAGATCGCCTGGTGCAACGTCCAGCTGATGCCGGACCCGACGATCCTGAGCTCGGAGACCGGCACGCGCCACCGCACGGCCGAGCGCGTGTCCAAGCAGACCGACGCGCTCGTGATCGCCGTCTCCCAGCGCCGCGACGTCGTCTCGCTCTACGTCGACGGCGCCAAGTACATCCTCGAGGAGATCCCCGCCGTGCTGGCCAAGGCCAACCAGGCGCTGGCGACGCTCGACAAGTACCGCTCCCGCCTTGACCAGGTGTCCACGCGTCTGACCGCTCTCGAGTTCGAGGGCGGCGTGACGCTGCACGACGTGCTCACGGTCCTGCAGCGCGTCGAGCTCGTGACCCGGATGGCCGTCGAGATCGAGCGCTACATCGTCGAGCTCGGCTCCGAGGGCCGGCTCATCGAGATGCAGCTCGAGGAGACGATGGTCGGCGTCGCGGGCGACAAAGCTGCTCTCCTGCACGACTACCTGGCCGAGCCGCGAGACGATGACTTCGCGGTTGCGCTGGACGGCATCGCCCGCCTCGCGCACCAGGACCTGCTCGACTTCGGGCGGCTCGCCGAGCTGCTCGGTTACGACCGCAAGGTCAACACGCTCGACTATCCAGTATCACCGCGCGGCTACAGGATCCTGGGGCGGATTCCCCGGTTGCCGAAGCTCGTGGTGCAGAACATCGTCCGCGAGTTCCGCGGGCTCGACGAGATCCTGGCGGCGACCGACCCAGAGCTGGAGTCGGTGGAGGGCGTCGGAGAAATCCGTGCGAAGGACATCCGCGAGGGTCTTCGCCGGCTCCAGGAGATCAACCTCGTGGATCGCTATCTGCAGACATGACATGTCGTCCGGCATCCGGACGCTTTGATGAAGGAGGACACCATCCCCACCGAGACCGCTACCACCGAGCACGAGGCGATCGAAGACCTCGACATCACCCGCGAAGCGGAGTGCATCGACTTTTCCATCGGTGACAACGTCGTCTATCCCCATCACGGGGCCGGACAGGTCATCAAGAAGGAGAAGAAGGAGATCCTGGGGGAGTCCCGGGAATACCTGACCATCAAGATCCTTCATAACGACATGACGGTGATGGTGCCGTGTGAGAACGCGGGCAAGGCGGGCCTGCGCCGCGTCATCGACGAGGACACCGTCAAGAAGGTGCTCGGCGTGCTTTCCGACGAGGTGTCGGAGATGCCGAAGAACTGGAACCGTCGCTTCAAGCACAACCGCGACAAGATCAAGACCGGCGACATCTACGAGCTCGCCGAAGTGGTCCGCAACCTCGCCGTGCGCGAGCAGGACAAGGGTCTGTCGACGGGCGAGAAGCAGATGTACACGCGCGCCAAGAAGATCCTCGCGTCGGAGATGATGTACGCGCTCGAGAAGACCGAGGACGAGGCCGAGGCCTACCTCGACGACCTCCTGACGCGCTCGGACAAGCTGGCGGCCGCCTCGTAAGCGAGGAAATAGGGTCCCGCCCACCCTCGTGGCGGTCGCGCTAGTTGTGGCCGCCGGGAGCGGCGAACGCCTTGGGGCCGGCCGGCCCAAGGCGTTCGTCGACCTCGCGGGACGCCCGATGCTCGCGTGGTCGCTCGACGCGCTCCACGCCGCCGGGATCTCGCAGATCGTCGTCGCTGTGCCCGCCGGCCACGATGCACCGGAGGGCTGCATCGGGGTCGCGGGCGGTACGACGCGCTCGGAATCCGTGCGGGCCGCACTCGCGGCGGCGCCGCCCGGCGCCGACGTCGTCGTCCACGACGCCGCCCGGCCGCTCGTGACGGCCGAGCACTTCCGCACCGCGCTCGACGCGCTCGCCGGCGCGGACTGCGCGATCGCCGCCGCGCCGATGACCGACACGGTCAAGGAGGCGGGTGAGGACCGGCTCGTGACCGCGACGCTCGACCGCGAGCGCCTGTGGGCGATCCAGACGCCGCAGGCGTTCCGGCGCGAGGCGCTCGAGCGCGCGCTCGCCGTCTCCGACGAGGTGCTCGCGGCCGCGACCGACGACGCCTGGCTGGTGGAGCGGGCGGGCGGGACCGTGCGGGTCGTAGAGTCCACCCCCGCGAACTTCAAGGTGACCACGCCGCACGACCTCCAGCTCGCCGCCTACCTGCTTGCTGACCGACTACCACGTCCATCTGCGCACTGACGAGCCGGAGAACACGGCCGCGCGCTTCTTCACCGCCGCGAACGCCGAGCGCTACCGCGAGGCGGCGAGCGAGCGCGGGATCGCCGAGCTCGGGGTGGCGGAGCACATCTATCGCTTCACCGCGGCGCTGGAGATCTGGCAGCACCCGTTCTGGCGCCAGTACGCGCACGACGATCTCGACGACTACTGCGGCTTCGTGCGCGAGGAGACCGACTTGCGGCTCGGCATCGAGATGGATTTCGTGCCCGGGAGCGAGGACCGAATCGCCAACGTGCTCGACGGCCGCGACTGGGACTACGTGGTCGGCTCGGTGCACTTCCTGCGCGACCACTCGCTCGACACTGAGGACTACTCGATCTGGGGCGCCGGCGAGTCGGCCGACCGCATCTGGCGCCGCTACTTCGAGACCGTCGCCCAGTCGGCGCTCTCCGGCCTCTACGACATCATCGCCCACCCCGACCTGGTGAAGGTCTGGGGGTCCGCCACGCCGGTGCCCGACCGCGACCCGCGCTACTTCTACGAGCCGGCGGTCGAGGCGTTCGCCGAGGCCGGCGTCGCCGTCGAGCTCTCCACCGCGGGCTGGCGCAAGCCGGTCGGCGAGCAGTACCCGGCCGTGCCGTTCCTGGAGATGCTGGTCGACGCGGGCTGCCCGCTGGCGCTGTCCAGCGACGCCCACGTGCCCGACCAGCTCGGGTTCGAGTACGAGCGGGCGGTCGAGCTGCTCGAGACGCTGGGCGTCCACGAGATCGCCGTGTTCGCGGGGCGGCAGCGGAGGATGGAGCCGATCGGGTGAGGACCGGCATCGGGATCGACTCGCATCGTTTCGAGGCCGGTCGCCGGCTCGTGCTCGGCGGCGTCGAGATCCCGTATGAGCTCGGCCTCGCGGGCCACTCGGACGCCGACGTGCTGGCCCACGCGATCGCCGACGCGCTGCTCGGCGCCGCCGGCCTCGGCGACATCGGCCAGCACTTCCCGGACACCGACGAAGCATGGCGCGACGCCGACTCGATGGAGCTGCTGCGGACGGTGGTCGCGCGCGTGGGCGAGGAGGGCTACGGGATCGAGCACGTCGACGCGACGGTGATGCTCGAGCGCCCGAAGCTCGCGCCGCACCGCGAGGCGATCGAGGCTTCGCTGGCCACTGTGCTCGGCTCAGTCAACGTCAAGGCGACGACCGGCGAGGGGATGGGGTTCGTCGGCCGGGGCGAGGGCGCCGCGGCGCTGGCCGTCGCTACGATCGCCCCCCGATGAGGGCGATCCGCCTCTACGACACGCTGGAGCGCCAGGTGCGGCCGTTCGACCCGCGCGACGACGGGAAGGTCGGGATCTACGCCTGCGGGCCGACGGTCTACTCGCGCGTGCACGTCGGCAACGCGCGCCCGTTCGTGGTCTTCTCGCAGCTCAAGCGCTTCCTCGAGCACGAGGGCTACGACGTCACGCTCGTCGCGAACATCACCGACATCAACGACAAGATCTACACGGCCGCGCGCGAGGCGGGACGCGACTCGGACGCCCTCGCGCGCGAGATGACCGCCCACTACATCGACGACACCGAGCGGCTGGGGCTCGGGCGGCCCGACCACGAGCCGCTGGCTTCCGAGTACGTCGAGCCGATCGTCGACCTGATCTCGGCGCTGGTGGAGCGCGACCACGCCTACGCCGCGAGCGGCGACGTCTACTTCCGCGTACGCACGCTGCCGTCGTACGGCGAGCTGTCGCGCCGCGACGTCGATCAGATGGACCAGGGCGAGGGAAATGACACCGATCCCACCCGCCCGGACCTGAAGGAGGACCCGCTCGACTTCGCGCTCTGGAAGGCGCAGAAGCCTGGCGAGGACACGTCGTGGGACTCCCCGTGGGGGCCCGGCCGGCCGGGCTGGCACATCGAGTGCTCGGCGATGGCCGAGGAGCTGCTCGGGCTCGAGTTCGACATCCACGGCGGGGGCATCGACCTCGTGTTCCCCCACCACGAGAACGAGGTGGCACAGACGCTGGCCGGGCGCGGCAAGCCGCTCGCCCGGATGTGGATGCACAACGGCATGCTCGAGGCCTCGGCGGGCGAGAAGATGGCGAAGTCGGTGGGGAACATCCGCCGGCTGACCGATGTGCTCGACGACGTCGGCGGCACCGTGCTGGTCCTGTACTTCAGCGGCGGCCACTACCGGCAGCCGCTGGCGTTCTCGCCCGAGGGGCTCGACGCGGCCGCGGCCGGCGCGCGCCGGATCCGGGACGCCGCGCGACGGTTGGCCGACGGCGACGCCACGCCCGAGCTGTCAGCCCAGCGCGACGCCTTCTTCGACGCCCTCGCGGACGACTTCAACACCCCGCGTGCGCTCGCCGCGTTGTACGAGTGGATCGCCATCGCCAACCGGCTCGACGCGCCCGGAGGCCGTGAGGAGCTCGCCGAGATGCTCGGCGTGCTGGGCCTGGAGGCGCTGCTCGAGTCCGAGGAGGCGCCGCGGGAGGCGGTCGCGCTCGCGGAGCAGCGCGAGGCGGCACGGCGCGACAAGGACTGGGCTGAGGCCGACCGGCTGCGCGACGAGTTGCGCGACATGGGCTGGGAGGTGCGCGACGGCCCGCAAGGACCGGAGCTCGTCACGGCGTCCTGAGCCGCCGCGCCGCGAGCCCGCTCGCGGCGGCGCGCACCCGGTCATCTACGGCCGCAACCCGGTGCGCGAGGCCACCCGCGGGCGCCGCCGGGTGCATCGCATCTGGGCGACCCATCCGGAGGAATGGCAGGGCGCGACGGCGGCGACCGCCGAGGACATCGCGTCGCGCTGTGGCTCGGACGCCCATCAGGGCGTCTGCGCCGAGGTCGATCCGTACCCGTACGCCGACGCCGCCGCGCTCCTCGCGGCGTCCGATCCGGTCATCGTCGCGCTCGACGAGGTGACCGACCCGCAGAACCTCGGCGCGATCTGCCGGACGGCCGAGGCTTCGGGGGCGACCGGTGTGGTGATCCCGGAGCGTCGCGCGGCGGAGGTGACGGCGGCGGTCTGCAAGGCGTCCGCGGGGGCGGTCGAGCACCTGCCGGTGGCGCAGGTCCGCAACCTGGCCGACTTCCTCGCCGACGCCAAGACGGCGGGCTGCTGGTGTTACGGCGCCGCCGCGGGTGCGAAGACGCCGTACACGGCGCCGGATTGGTCCGGCGGGGTGGTCCTGGTGCTCGGAGCGGAGGGGAAGGGGCTGCGGCCACGGGTCGCGGACGCCTGCGACGACCTCGTCGCGCTGCCGATCCGCGGCCGTGTCGGGTCGCTCAACGTCAGCGCCACGGCGGCGGTCCTCCTGTACACGATCTTGCAGTACCGGCTTGACACGTCCACATAAGCGTGCAACCCTGCCGATTGCATAACGTTGAGCTTGAGGGTTATTGATGGGACCCTGGCTCGGCGAAACCGGCGCCGGGGGAGGTGTGCGCCACGACTCTTCGCGCCCGCAGTGGCCGGTGGAAGGACGTGTTCGTGGCCAGACTGTCTCCAACGAGAGCTCAGGCTCAAGTTCAGGTTGAGGATTCGTACCTCATCGCGCTCGCCAAGACCGGGAGCCCAGATGCGTACGACCGCCTCGTGCGCCGCTACTACTCGTTCGTGCGGCTGAAGGCGTCGTCGTACTTCCTCGTCGGCGGCGACTCCGAGGACCTCATCCAGGAAGGTCTCGTCGGGCTTTACAAGGCGATCCGCGACTTCCGGTCGGACCGCGAGTCGTCGTTCCGCAACTTCGCCGAGCTCTGCATCACGCGCCAGATCATCACCGCGGTCAAGACCGCGACCCGGAACAAGCACACGCCGCTGAACGGCTACGTGTCGTTCTCCTCGGCACCGGCGGGCGCGACCGACTCCGAGCCGACGCTCGACGAGGTCCTCCCGGGCTCGACCGTGCACGACCCGGTCAACCAGGTGATCTCCTCTGAAGAGCTGCGCTCGCTGGTCGCGTGCCTGTCCACCGTGCTCTCGGACCTCGAGTCGCGCGTGCTCTCGCTCTACCTCGACGGTCACTCCTATACGGCGATCGGCGAGAAGCTCGACTGCGACTGCAAGACCGTCGACAACGCGCTCCAGCGCGTGAAGCGCAAGGTGGGGGCGCACCTGAACTCGCGCAACGTCGTGCTGTAATGGCGCCGCAGTGCCAATCTGGCTGATCATCATCATCGTCCTGCTGCTGCTCGCGATCGCCGGCTACTTCGTGCGGACGGCGCAGCTCAAGCGCTCGCGACCTGCCTTCGAGCGCTCGCTCGACCAGGTCAACCAAGACCTCGCCACGGCCGCGGCGCAGGACCGCGGCTGGGACCGCGCGACGCTCGAGGACGCCGCCCGCCGCATCTACGCCACCGAACGAGGCGGCGACCCGCCGGACCTCCTGCTCGTCGAGGTCCGCGACCGCCCCGGCACCGACCAGGACCAGGCCGTCTTCCGCTGCGGGGCCGAGCAGCTCACGCTCGGGCGCCGCGACGGCGAGTGGGTCCACAACTCGCTGACCTAGGTCAACTGCGGCATTGAGAGCGGCAGATAGGTCGCCGTGCCGGGTTGAGTGTGAAGTTGTTCACGCTCAGGCTGAAGAACTTCACACTGGATCTTCGGCTCGGCCGAAACCTCGCTGCCCTACCCAGCCGGGGTAGACGCCGGTTCGACACCAGCGAACTTGGAGATGCCGAGCGTCGAGAGCGCGTGGACCAACTCGGAGGGCCCGCGCACGTACATGACGCCGTCGTGCATCGCGGCGCCGAGGGAGATGCGGCCCATGTCCACAGAGTTCGAGTACCGGCTGCACGAGGTCGGCCCGACCGTGCTTGCCGGCCCGCTCTACTACGCGCTCGAGGACGGCCCGGACGTCCTGCGCCACTACCGCGACTTCATCGCCGGCGCGCCAGACGAGCTGACGACGATCGTCAACCTGCGGCAGGCGCCGCCGCTCCCGATCCTCCCGCCCGAGCTGCACGGCAAGCCCGTCGTCACGATCATCGCCTGCTGGGCGGGCGACCCGACTGACGGCGAGCGTGAGCTCGAGCCGCTCCGCCGCTTCGGCACCCCGCGGGTCGACCTGCTGGCCCCGCGTCCGTACACCGAGCTGCAGCGCCTGTTCGATCCCGCCCTCCCGCACGGCTGGCACTACTACTGGAAGGCCTGGGAGACGCCGCCGCTGACCGACGCGACGATCGATGTCGTCGTCGAGCAGATCGAGCGGATCACGTCGCCGCGCTCGTACATCATCGTCTTCCAGCTCGGCGGAGCGATGGCCCGCGTCGGCGAGCACGAGACCGCGTTCGGCCAGCGGCAGGAGGGTCACGACGTGAACATCAACGCGGTCTGGCTGGCCGACGACGACGAAGGCGAGCGGCACATCCAGTGGACGCGCGAGACGTACGCCAAGCTCGAGCCGCACGGCGTCGGTCGCGCGTACGTGAACTTCCTCGGCGACGAGGGGGCCGACCGCGTGCGGGCCGCCTACGGGCCCGAGAAGTACGCGCGCCTACAGGCGCTCAAGCGCCGGTACGACCCCGCGAACGTGCTGCGGGGAAATCAGAACGTCGAGCCTTAGCCTGGATCCAGGCTTAGGCCGCCCGCGGGCGGCGGTGCTCGACGTCCTCGACGAGGCGCAGCACATCGCTCGCGTCGTCGCACACCGACAGCGAGCTGACATCGCCCGGGCTGATGTTCCCGGCGGTGAGCGCGGAGTCCCGCAGCCAGTCGACGAGGCCGCTCCAGTAGTCCCTGCCGACGAGGACGATCGGGAAGTAGCGGATCTTCTCGGTCTGGCGCAGCGTGGCCGCCTCGAACAGCTCGTCGAGCGTCCCGAACCCGCCGGGGTACACGACAAAGCCGCTCGCGTAGCGGACGAACATCACCTTGCGCGCGAAGAAGTAGTGGAAGTTGAGCTCGACGTCGACCCACTCGTTCAGCCCCTGCTCGCCCGGCAGATCGATGCCGAGGCCGACCGACGGGACGCCGGCGTCGCGCGCGCCGCGGTTCGCCGCCTCCATGATCCCCGGGCCGCCGCCGGTGATGATCGCGAAGCCCTGGTGGCCGAGCGTGCGGGCCATCTCGCGCGCCGCCTGGTAGCGCGGGTGGTCGCGCGGCGTGCGGGCGGAGCCGAAGATCGAGACCGCCTTGCCGATGTGGTCGAGCGTCCTGAACCCGGCCCGCAGCTCGTCCTGGATCCGCAGCACGCGCTGGGCGTCGGTGAGCTCGGAGAGGATGGCCGTGGTCTCGGCCTCCAGGAGCTCCTCGTCGAGCGTCGTCGGGTGACGCGGCGGGTGCGGCTCTTCAGCCATGCCACTAGCGTAGACCCGTGACCCGGGCTGAGCCTGCATACAAACGTCTAGATGTGGACGAGCGCCGGCGCCAGCTGCTCGACCTCGGCGCCGAGCTGTTCACGCGCCACGGCTACGAGGGGCTGTCGATGGCGAAGATCGCCTCGGCGGCCGGGATCTCGAAGGCGCTGCTCTACCACTACTTCCCGTCCAAGCAGGCGTACTTCGCCGCGACGCTCGAGCAGGCCGCGGCCGAGCTCGCCGAGACGACCCAGCCCGACCCCGGCCTCCCGCCGGTCGAGCAGCTCTCGCACAGCCTCGAGGCCTACCTCGGCTGGGTCGAGCGCCACGCGGGCGCGTACGAGAAGCTGATCACCAGCGTCGGCGCCGTGCCCGAGGTGCGCGAGCTCGTCGAGCGCATCCGGAACGAGACGGCGGAGCGCATCCTCGCCGGCATCGCGCCCGACGGGGCCGCGCCGCTGCTGCGCGCCGCCGTCCGCGGCTGGATGTGGTTCATGGACGGCGCGATCCTCGACTGGCTCGAGCACCGCGACATCGATCGCGCTCGGCTGCACGGCCTCCTGCTCGGCACGCTGCTCGGTGCGGTGACGGCGAGCGGCGAGCCGCTCAGTCGCTGACGCGCATCACGAAGATCGCGCGGTCGTCGCGCTGGTGGTCGGGCTCGAACGCCGCCACCGCCTCGTCGACCGCGCCGGCGACAGCCTCTGCCGAGCCGCCCGCGGCGGCATCGACCGCCGCCAGCAGCCGCTCCTCGCCGAAGCGCTCGCCGGACTGGCCGCGCGCATCGACCACGCCGTCGGTGTAGAGGACGAGCGTGTCGCCCGGCGCGAGCGTGAGCTGCGCCGGCTCGAGCACCGGCTCGGCCTCGACGCCGAGCAGCGTCCCGCGCACGACGACCTCCTCGACGCTCTGGCCTGCGCGCACGAGCAGCGGATACGGATGACCGCCGGCGGCCAGGCACGCCTGGAAGCCGCCACCCTCCACCGGCTCGAGTGTCCCGAGGCCGACCGTGCAGAACGCGTTCTCGACCGACTGCCGACGCAGCGCCTCGTTGAGGAACCGCAGCATCGCCTCGGGGCGCTCCTCGCGCAGCGCGATCGCGCGCAAGGTGTGACGCGCGAGCCCCGTCAGGACCGCCGCCGCGGTGCCCTTGCCGGCGACGTCGCCGACCACGACCAGCCAGCGGCCCGGGGAGATGGCGAAGCAGTCGTAGAAGTCGCCCCCGACCGTGCCGCCGTCGGCGATCGAGTGGTAGCGGACCGCGACCTCGAGCCCGGGGATCTCGTCGAGCCGCTCGGGCAGGAGCCCGGCCTGCAGCATCCGCGCGACGTACGCGCGCTCCTCGAACAGCCGCGCGCGCTCGAGCGCCTGCGCAGCCTGGTCGGCGAGCGCGGCGAGGAAGGCGCGGTCGCCGGCCATGAACCGGTGCTCTTCCTGCATCGTCAGGACGAGCGCGGCGCTCACGACGCCGCCGAACCGCAGCGGCACGGCGGCGAGCGTGGCGAACAGGCCCTCGATCCGGCTGCGGAGGTCGATGTAGTGCTCCCACTCGTCGTGCGTGCCCAGGTACACGGCCTCACCGGTTCGCAGCGCATCGCACACCGGTGAGTCGAACGACAGCGGGAACCGCCGCCACGGCGACATCTCGGACTCGCCGAAGCCCCAGTCGGATCGGATCACGACCTCGTCGCCCTCGAGGAAGGCCAGCGCACCCGCCGCGGCGCCGAACGCCTCGATCGCCTGGACGACCACGACGTCGCCGACCTCGGCCGCCGAGCTCGCCGCCGAGAGCGCAGCGGTTGCGCGCTGCAGCCGCAACGTGCGATCGGCCGCCAGCTCCGCCTCGCGCCGGGCCTCGCGCTCGCGCGCCAGCAGCCGCTCGCGCTCGCGCTCGGCGGCTCGGCGATCGGTGAGGTCGATGATGATCGCCACGACGCGCAGCGGGTCCTTGTCGAGCCGCACGCCGCCGATCAGCACCGGCACGCGCGTGCCGTCCGGCCGCATGTACTCCTTCTCGTACGGCTCGACCCAGCCCTCGGTGCCGAGCTGCTCCATCGCGTGGTCGTCGGCCGACACCCACTCCGGCGGCGTCATCGCCCGCCAGCTCAGCTGCCCGCTCTCCTGTTCCGCGCGCGTGTGACCGGTGATGCGCAGCCAGGCGTCGTTCGCCTCGAGCACGCGCTCGTGGTCGGACACCGTGACGCCGACGACGTTCGCGTCGACGAGGACGCGGTAGCGGCGCTCGTCCTCAGCGATCGGTCCCGAAGATGCGGTCACCCGCATCACCCAACCCCGGGCGGATATAGCCGTTGCCGTCGAGCTCGCGGTCGAGCGCGGCGGTGAGGATCGGCACCTCCGGATGTGCGGCCTGCAGCGCGGTCACACCTTCCGGCGCGGCGACCAGGCAGACGAACGAGATGCGGCGGGCGCCCGCGCGCTTGAGACGGCCGATGGCCTGCACTCCGCTCCCGCCGGTGGCGAGCATCGGGTCGACGACGAACACCTCGGCGTCCTCGACGCCGGACGGGATGTTCTCGTAGTAGCCGACCGGCCGCAGGGCCTCCTCGTCGCGGTACATGCCGAGGTGTCCGACGCGCGCGTCCGGCACCAGGCGCAGGAACCCGTCGACGAGTCCGAGCCCCGCCCGCAGGATCGCGACGATCACGACCTCGTCGGCGAGCCGGACGCCGGCAGCGCCCTCGAGCGGCGTCTCGAGCTCTATCCCGTCGGTCCGCAGTCCGCGCATCGCCTCGTAGGCGAGGATCATCGCCGCGTCGTCGAGCGTCTGGCGAAAGTTGCCGTGCGGCGTGGTGCGATCGCGCAGGATCGAGACGAGCCGCTGCAGCAGCACATGGTCGACAACCGTGACCCCCTCCATCACTGCGCAACCTACTAAGGTCGCGCCGGTGTCTGCACCCCGTCGCAACGTCGAGCTCAAGGCGATCGACCCGGATCCGGCCCGTTCACTGGCCGCGGCGCGCGAGCTGGGCGCCGAGGATCGTGGGATCCTGCGCCAGCGCGACACGTACTTCAGGACCCGCGGCGGGCGGCTGAAGCTGCGCGAGGAGGAGCCGGGCGGCGCGACGCTGATCCAGTATGAGCGGCCGGATGCGGCGCAGGCGCGCGAGAGCCGCTACCGCCTCACCGAGGTCGGCGACCCCGACGCGCTGCGCGCCTCGCTCGACGCTGCGCTCGGCACGCTGGTGGTCGTCGACAAGGAGCGCCACCTGCTGCTGTGGGAGGGCGTCAGGATCCACCTCGACACCGTCCAGGGCCTCGGCTCGTTCGTCGAGCTCGAGGGCGTGGCGCCCGCCGAGTCCGACGTGCAGGCCGAGCACGAGAAGGTCGCACGCCTGCGCGAGGTGCTGCAGATCGAGGAGATCCTCACCGACTCCTACTCGGATCGCCTGCTCGGCGCCGACGCGCTGGTCGCGGCGGCGACCGACGTGATGGCCAAGGCGCACGCGCCGTACTCGCGCTACCACGTCGGCGCCGCGCTGCGCGCCGAGGACGGCTCGATCCACTCCGGCGCGAACGTCGAGAACTCCGCCTACCCGCAGGGTCAGTGCGCCGAGGCGTCCGCGATCGGCGTGCTTGTCGCCGCCGGTCGTACCAAGGTGCTCGAGGCGGCGGTGATCGCCGACGGCGCCGACATCGCCGTGCCGTGCGGCGGCTGCCGCCAGCGGCTGCGCGAGTTCATGCCGCTCGACGGCCACATTCACCTGTGCTCCGCCACCGAGCGGCGCACCGTCACTCTCGAGGAGTTGCTGCCGATGTCGTTCGGACCCGAGTTCCTGCCCGGATGAACGTGATCGCCGAGCGGGCGCCCCGCCTCGGGATCATCCTCGGCTCGGGCCTCGGCGCCGTGGCCGAGGCGCTCGAGGATGCGGTCACGATCCCGTACACCGAGCTCCCCGACTTCCCGGCGCCGAGCGTCCACGGCCACGCCGGCACGCTCTTCCTCGGCACGCTGTCCGGGCTGTCGGTCGCGTGCCTGCAGGGGCGTCGTCATGTCTATGAAGGCGGCGATCCCGGCGCGATGCGCGGACCGGTCCGCGCACTCAAGGCGGCGGGAGCCGAGGCGCTGTTCGTCACCAACGCGGCCGGCTCGCTCAACCAGGAGGTCGGGCCGGGCTCGCTGATGGCGATCAGCGACCACATCAACATGCTCGGCGTTAACCCGCTCACCGGCCCCAACGACGACACGATCGGGCCGCGCTTCCCGAGCCTGCGCGACGCCTACGACCCGGAGCTGCGCACCGTGCTGAGCACCGTCGCGACCGCGCTCGCCATCCCGCTCGCCGAGGGCGTCTACCTCGCCACCTCCGGCCCGAGCTTCGAGACCCCGGCCGAGATCCGCGGGTTCCGCACGCTCGGCGCGGACGCCGTCGGCATGTCGACGGTGCCCGAGGTCATCCTCGCCCGCCATGCCGGGCTGCGCGTCGTCGCCGTCTCCGCGATCACCAACCTCGCCGAGGGCATGGGCGGAGAAGCGCTGTCGCACGAGCAGACGCTCAAGTACGCCAACGAGGCCGCCGGCGACCTCACCCGCCTGATCATCGCGTTCTGCCGGGAGCTGGGCGCCTAGTGGCCCCGTCCGCAAGTATGCGCCGAACTCGCGGACGGAGCGACTAGTGCTCGCCGCCGAGGTCATCCGTCGCAAGCGCGACGGCGAGACGCTGACGCCGGATGAGCTGCGGTTCGTGGTCGGCGGGATCACCGACGGCTCGCTCTCGGACGCCCAGGTCGGCGCCCTCGCGATGGCGCTGTTCCTGCGCGGGATGGAGCCCGACGAGCGCGTCGCGTTCACCGCGGCGATGACGCGCTCGGGCGCGGTCCTGGAGTGGGACCTCGACCGGCCGGTGATCGACAAGCACTCGACGGGCGGGGTCGGCGACAAGGTGTCGCTGATGCTGGCGCCGATCCTCGCCGCCTGCGGCGGCGCGGTGCCGATGATCTCCGGCCGCGGCCTCGGACACACCGGCGGCACGCTCGACAAGCTCGACTCGATCCCCGGCTACGTGACGACGCCCGACCTCGACCGGCTGCGCAAGGTGGTCGCCGACGTCGGCTGCGCGATCGTGGGCCAGACCGCCGAGCTCGCCCCGGCCGACCGCCGCCTGTACGCGGTCCGCGACGCCACCGGCACCGTCGAGTCGATCCCGCTGATCGTCGCCTCGATCCTGTCCAAGAAGCTGGCCGCCGGGCTCGACGCGCTGGTGATGGACGTCAAGGTCGGCTCGGGAGCGTTCATGTCCGCGCGCGAGGACGCCGACGAGCTCGCGCTCGCGCTCGTCGAGGTGGCCCGCGGCGCCGGGCTGCCGACCGTCGCGCTGCTGACCGACATGGACGAGGTGCTCGGCACCACCGCCGGCAATGCCGTGGAGGTGCGCGAGTCGATCGACTACCTGACCGGCGCGCACCGGGAGCCGCGCCTCCACGAGGTCACGATCGCGCTCGCCGCCGCGCTGCTGGAGTCCGGGGGCCTGGCCGGCGACGGCCGTGCCGCGGCCGAGCAGGCGCTGGAGTCCGGGGCGGCGGCCGAGAAGTTCGCCGCGATGGTGGCTGCGCTGGGCGGCCCGGCCGACCTGCTGGAGGCGCCCAACCTCGCGACTGCGCCGGTGACGAAGGCGGCGATGCCGGAGCGCGCCGGCACCGTGACCGGCATGAACTGCCGCGAAGTCGGCCTCGCCGTCACCGGCCTCGGCGGCAACCGCGGCCGCGAGGATGACGTGATCGACCACGCCGTCGGGCTGACCGAGATCGCACCCGTCGGCGCCGAGGTCGGGCGCGACCGTCCCCTGGCCGTCGTCCACGCGAAGTCGGACGCCCACGCCGACGCCGCGATCGCCGCGCTGCGCGCCGCCGTGCGCGTCGGCGACGAGACGCCGGAAGTCCGCCCTGTGATCGCCGGGAGGATCGCGTGATACCTAAGGCCGAGCTCCACGTCCACCTCGAGGGCACCGCCCCGCCGGCGCTGATCCGGCGGATCGCCCAGCGCAACGGGATCCCGGTGCCCGAGGGCGTCTTCAAGACCGAGGACGAGTTCGAGTGGGCGGACTTCCTGCACTTCCTCCGCACCTACGACCTCGCGGCCAGCGTCATCCGGACGCCGCAGGACTACCGCGACGTCACCTACGAGTACCTCTCGAGCTGCGCTGCGGAGGGCGCGATCTACGTCGAGCTGATCGCGTCGCCCGATCACGCTGCCGCGGCCGGCCTCTCCGACGCCGACCACTACGCGGCGATCGCCCAGGGGATCGACGACGCGCGCGCCGACCACGCGATCGAGGCCCGCATCATCATCGCCGCGATCCGCAACTTCGGCGTCGAGGCGGCCGAGAAGATCGCCCACAACCACGCCGACGACCGCCATCCCTACGTCGTCGGCTTCAACCTGGTGGGCGACGAGGCCGCCTGGCCGCCGACGCAGTTCGCGCGCGCGTACGAGATCGCGGCCGGCTCAGGGCTCGGCTGCACGGTCCATGCGGGCGAGCATGCGGGCCCCGAGTCGGTGCGCGCGGCGCTCGAGCTGCCGGTCACGCGCATCTCCCACGGCGTGCGCGCAATCGAGGATCCGACGCTCGTCGCGGAGCTCGCGGACAGGGCCACGGTGCTTGAGGTGTGTCCGAGCTCAAACGTGGAGCTCGGCCTCTATCCGAGCTACGAGGACCATCCGATTGGTGCGCTCCGGGACGCCGGGGTGCGGGTCACACTCGGCTCTGACGACCCTCCCTATTTCGCATGTAGTATCGGATCGCAGTACGCCCTGGCGCGTGAGCGCATGGGCTTTGATGAGGAGCAGCTGAGGGTGATGACGCGGCTCGCCGTGGAGGCGAGTTTTGCGGAGGATGCGGTCAAGGAGGCCCTCTCCGCCAGGCTCGACTTCCCCGGTGGTCGCGACAGCGTCTAGGCTGCCGCCGCCTCAGGACCCTTTACTTCTGGAGGAAACGCAGTGCCAAAGCGCAGCCTCGCCGCCGTATTGTTGGCGGCATTCGTGCTGGTGTTGGGCGTGGTCGCCGCTGGATGCGGCGGTGACGACGACGATACGAGTTCCGGTGGTTCGGGCGCCGCCGCGACCGCGACACCAGCGAAGTCGATCAAAGTCGGCCTCGTGACCGACATCGGCGGGCTCAACGACCGGTCGTTCAACCAGCTGGCCAACGAGGGCCTCGAGAAGGCCAAGTCCGACCTCGGCGTTGACGGCCGGGTGCTCACGTCGAAGTCGAACGCGGACTACGTGCCGAACCTCTCGACGCTGGCGCAGCAGAAGTACGACCTCGTGATCGGCGTCGGCTTCCTGATGTCGGACGCCATGAACACGGTCGCGACGAAGTTCCCCGACACGCAGTTCGCGATCATCGACTTCCCGCAATCGGGCCTGAAGGGCAAGCCGACCAACGTCCGCGGCCTGCTGTTCAAGGAGAACGAGGCCGGCTACCTGTCCGGCTACCTCGCCGGACTGGTCGTCAAGAACAAGGGCGGCGACCAGGTGATCTCCTCGGTCGGCGGTCAGAAGATCCCGCCGGTCGACGGGTACATCGCCGGCTACCAGGCCGGCGCCAAGGCCGCCAACCCGAAGATCAAGACGCTCAACGGCTACTCGCAGGACTTCGTCGACCAGGCGAAGTGCAAGGAGATCGCCCTGAACCAGATCGCGCAGGGCTCGCAGGTCGTCTTCCAGGTCGCCGGTCAGTGCGGCCTCGGCGCGCTTGACGCGGCCAAGGAGAAGGGCGTCCTCGGCATCGGCGTCGACGCCGACCAGGGCTACCTCGGCGACCACATCCTCACCTCGGCCCAGAAGAAGGTCGACGTGTCGGTGTTCGAGACCGCCAAGGCCGCGCAGGACGGCACGTTCAAGGGCGGCGAGGACCAGATCTTCGACCTCAAGTCCGACGGTGTCGGCCTCGGCAAGCTGAACGCCGAGGGCGAGAAGTACGCCGATCAGGTCGACAAGATCAAGCAGGACATCATCAGCGGCAAGATCAGCGACATCCCGACGGAGGTCAAGTAGCCACGGACGGACGATCGCCGATGCCCGGCGACGCGCTCGCGCTCGAGCTGCGCGGGATCACCAAGCGGTTCGGCGCGCTGGTCGCGAACGACGCCATCGACTTCGAGCTGGGGCGTGGAGAGATCCACGCCCTGCTCGGAGAGAACGGCGCCGGCAAGTCGACCCTGATGAACATCCTCTACGGGCTGCACCAGCCCGACGAGGGTGAGATCAGGCTCGACGGCGAGGCCGTGCGGGTCGACTCCGCGCGACGCGCGATCGGGCTGGGCATCGGCATGGTCCACCAGCACTTCATGCTCGTCCCGGTGATGACCGTGGCCGAGAACCTGGTGCTGGGGACCGAGCCCACACGCGGGCCGTTGCTGGATTACAAGGCGGCGGCGGCCCGCACGCGGGAGCTCTCGGAGCGGTACGGTCTGGCGGTCGATCCGGACGCGAAGGTCGAGGACCTCGGCGTCGGCGCACAGCAGCGCGTGGAGATCCTCCGCGCGCTGTTCCGCGACGCCACGGTGCTCGTGCTCGACGAGCCGACCGCCGTGCTGACCGCGCAGGAGGCGCAGGATCTGTTCGGCGTCCTGCGCGCGCTGAAGGAGGACGGCACCTCGGTCGTCTTCATCTCGCACAAGCTCAACGAGGTGCTCGACATCGCCGACCGCGTCACCGTGTTGCGGCGCGGCAAGAAGATCGACACGGTTCCGACCGAGGGGGCCACCGAGCGCAGCCTGGCGACGCTGATGGTGGGCCGCGACGTGCTCCTGCGCGTCGAGAAGCCCGAGCACACGCCGGGAGCACCGCGGCTCGAGGTGCGCGACCTGCACGTCCGCGACGACCGCGGGCTGCCCGCCGTGCGCGGGCTGTCGCTGCAGGTGCGGGCGGGCGAGATCGTCGGCATCGCCGGCGTCGACGCGAACGGCCAGAGCCAGCTGATCGAGGCGATCACCGGTCTGCGCGACGTCGAGTCCGGCACGATCACGGTCGACGGGCAGGACATCACCGGCTGCAGCGCGCGCGACGCCATCCGGGCCGGTGTCGGGCACATCGCCGAGGACCGGCACGAGCGCGGTCTCGTCCTGCAGTTCGACCTCGCCGAGAACCTTTCGCTGCTCGAGTACCGCAACAAGGACATGGGCCGCTGGCTGCTCTCGCCGCGCAAGATCACCGAGCGCGCCCGCAAGCTGCTCGGCGACTACGACGTGCGCGGGGGCGACACCAACACGCCCGCGTCATCGCTGTCCGGCGGCAACCAGCAGAAGGTGGTCATCGCGCGTGAGCTCTCGGCCGATCCCAAGTTGCTGATCGCGGCGCAGCCGACGCGCGGGCTCGACGTCGGTGCGATCGAGTTCGTGCACCGGCGGCTCGTCGAGGAGCGCGACAAGGGCCGCGCGATTCTGTTGATCTCGCTCGAGCTCGAGGAGGTCCGGTCCCTCAGCGATCGCGCGCTGGTGATCTACGAGGGCGAGGTCGTCACCGAACTGCCGCCGGCGGCATCCGAGGAGGAGTTCGGGGTGTTCATGACCGGCGGTGGGCGCAAGGAGGCCGCGGCGTGAGCGCCGAGCCCAGCTCCGGCCCTCCCGTCACGGTGGCGAGCCGCCTCGGCGTCGCGCTGCGCGCCGGCGGGATCATCACGCCGATCATCACGGTGCTGGTGGCGTTCTTCGTCGGCGGCCTCGTCGTGCTGTTCACGGGCCACAACCCGATCGACACCTACAAGGCGATCTTCAACGGGACCGGGCTCAACTGGTTCTTCCCGTGGATCAGCTCCGAGGACCGGACCGTCGCGGCGCTGAACCTGCAGCAGACGCTCATCATCACCACGCCGCTGATCCTCACCGGCCTGGCCGTCGCCTTCGCGTTCCGCTGCGGCCTGTTCAACATCGGCGGCCAGGGCCAGTACCTCGTCGGCACGTTCGCGGCCGTCTGGGTCGGCTCGTCGTTCGGCGGGATGCCCAGCGCGCTGCACATCGTTCTCTGCATGATCGCGGCCTGTGCCGCGGGCGCGGCCTGGGGCGGGATCGCGGGCGTGTTGCGCGCGACCACCGGTGCCAACGAGGTGATCACGACGATCATGCTCAACTGGATCGCGATCTACGGCGGTCTGTTCCTGTTCGGCCTCGGCGGCCCGCTGCAGAGCGACACCGACACGTCGGTGCCGGTGTCCAACGACATCGTCGAAAAGGCCAAGCTGCCGGTCTTCTGGGGCGATCCGCAGTTGCAAGGCCTGCACATCGGCCTGTTCATCGCCCTCGCGATGGTGCTCGTGTTCTGGGTGATCCTGAACCGGACGCGCACCGGGTTCGAGGTGCGCGCGGTCGGCTTCAACCCCGAGGCGGCGCGGTCGGCGGGCATCTCGGTCGGCCGCAACTACGTGCTCGTGATGGCGTTGTGCGGCCTGTTCGCCGGACTCGCCGGCTCGCTCGACGTGCTCGGCTGGCAGTTCCGCGTGGCGACCAACGACGTGCAGATCTCCGAAGTCGGCTTCCTCGGCATCGCGGTCGCCCTGCTCGGGCGCAACACCGCGGTCGGCACGGTGTTCGCGGCACTGCTGTGGGGCGCGCTCGTGACCGGCACGTCGGTCCGCAACCTCGATCCCGAGGTGTTCGAGCCGGCCCTGGCCGCCAACCTCACGCGCATCATCCAGGGCCTCGTGGTGCTGTTCGTGAGCGCCGACATCCTCGTGATCTACCTGTGGCAGCTGCGGCGCAGGATCCGCGGCAAGCCGGCTGCACCTGAGGACGCGCCGATGACGGTGGCGGCATGAGCACGCAGGTCGCCGAGCGCCCGGCCCCGCCGTCCGAAGAGCGCGACGGCGGCTGGCTGACGCCCGCGCGCGCCGGCTGGGCCGGCGTCGCGCTCGGCTTCCTCGCACTGTTCGTGACGGTTCCGCCGGCGCTGATCCGCTCGCCGGTGCCGACGATCATCCTCGGCGTCCTCGCCGTGATCGCCGGTGCTGTCGCCATCCGCGGTGGCGAGCGCAAGCTCGGCTGGGGCGCGGTGCTCGCAGCCGCCGCCGGGGTCGCGCTCGGGATCGGTGCAACGAAGTCCGGCGAAAGCAATCTCCGCAACGTCGTCGCCTGGTCGGCGCTGTTCGCTGCGATGCTCCGCTATGCGACGCCGCTGCTGTTCGCCGCGCTCGGCGGCGTGATGTCCGAGCGCAGCGGGGTCATCAACATCGGCCTCGAGGGCATGATGCTGATGGGCGCCTTCTTCGCCGTGTGGGGGGCGGACATCACCGGCTCGTGGGTGCTGGGCCTGATCATCGGCATGGTTGCCGGCATGCTGCTCGCGCTCATCCACGCGGTGTTCGCGATCACGCTGCGCGCCGACCAGATCGTGTCCGGCTTTTCGATGAACCTGCTCGCGGCCGGCATCACCGGCTACTTCTACATCAGCCACTACGGGACCGAGGGGACGCCGGACAACCTCCCGCGCACGCCCGACGTGCACCTGCCCGGCATCCAGGACATCCCGTTCTTCGGGGACATCTTCGGCCAGGTCAACGTCCTGATCTGGCTCGGGCTGTTCACCGTGCCGTTCCTCTGGGTCCTGCTGTTCCGGACCAAGATCGGGCTGCGCATCCGCTCGGTCGGCGAGAACCCGCTCGCGGCCGAGACGGCGGGCCTCTCGCCGGTGCGAATCCGCTACCGCGCGGTCGCCGCCTCCGGCGCGCTGGCCGCGGCGGGAGGCGCCTACCTGTCGATCGGCTTCGTCGGTTCCTTCACGGAGAACATGACGGCGGGCAAGGGCTTCATCGGCCTCGCGGTGATGATCTGCGGCCGCTGGATGCCGCAGGGCGCTCTTGTGTTCGCGCTGCTGTTCGGGTTCTTCACCGCGCTCGCGACCCGCCTGCCGACGTTCTCACCATCCGCCGCAACGCTGTTCCAGGCCCTCCCGTACGTGATCACGCTGATCACGGTCGCCGGCCTCGTCGGCCGGTCGATCCCGCCCGCGGCCGACGGCCGCCCGCTCGACCGCTGATGGTCTAGTACGGGGTTCCCGCCGCGTGCGATCATCGGGATATGCGCGGCCTGGTTCGGGTCCTTCCGCTGCTCGCTCTCGGCGTCGTCGGCTGCGGCGGCGTGAGCGACAACGAGCGCTTCAGCCTGCGCACGCCGGGCACGGAGCGGCCCGTCGTCCGCGAGATCGAGGGCAGTCAGAAGTTGCGGACGGGAGCTCCGACGCGGGCCGAAGTCTCCGTGATCCGTGGGTGGGCCGACGCCCTGCGCGCCGGTCACGTCACCCAGGCCGCGAGCTTCTTCGCGGTCCCCGTGCTGGTGGCCGACGGCACCAACCCGCTCCGGCGTCTGCGGCACCGCGCCGACGTCGTCGACTTCAACAAGAACCTGCCCTGCGGCGCCAAGCTGGTCAAGACCCAGCGCGGTGAGAGCTCTTTCGTGATCGCGCGGTTCAAGCTCACCGAGCGCCGCGGGTCGCCGGCCTGCGACGGCGTCGGCAATTCCGCCTACACCGCGTTCCTGATCGAGAACCACCGCATCCTGCAGTGGCGCCGCGCCGCGGAGCCGACGGCGCGGAGCAGCACCGGCGGCTGAGAGCCGGAGAGGGGACTCGAACCCCTGGCCTAGCGCTTACAAGGCGCTTGCTCTACCAGCTGAGCTACTCCGGCGCGGAAGCACGAGTCTAGGACTCGAGCAGGTCGCGCAGGCGCTCGAGGTCACGCTGGACGTTGCGGCGGACGAACCGGTTGAAGAGGCGTGGGCCGCCGCCGCGGACGTGGTTGCTCACGGCCGTGCCGCCGTCGGGCGCCGGCGCGAAGCGGTAGGTGATGTGCATCGGGAACGGTGCCTTGATCGAGCGCATGTCGAGGTGGCCGCCGTCGAGGGCGAGGATCTCGTTGACGTATTCGACGCGGCGGCCGAGGAAGTGGGCGACGCGGCGGACCTGGCTGCCGACGGCGATCGGCGGCTCGCCGAGCAGCTCGGCCGTGCGAAGGCCGCCGATCCACTGCGGGTCGTTGGCGGGGTCGGTCATGTACGCGGCGACGGCAGCGGGGTCGCGCTTGATGTGCACCGAGGCCGTGATGTCGACGCTCATGGCTTCTCCAGTGCGGTGGTGAGGCGCGCGAGGAAGTGGTCCCAGCCGTCGCCGTGCATGCGGCGCATCGCCTCGTCGAGCCCGCGGTGGGTGAGTCGAACGTGGGTGACGCCGTCGCGCTCGTCGAGGTCGACTTCGACGGTCGACGAGCCGGGCGCGACGGGCAGGGCGCCGCTCTCCCAGCCCCACGTGAACACGACGCGCCGGCCCGGGACGAGCTCGAGGTACCGGCCGCTGCAGAACTCGCCGTCCATCAGCTCGAACCGGAACTGCCCGCCGGGGCGCGGCTCGAGCAAGGCGCGGATGCCGATCCAGCGCACGAGCTTCGCCGGATCGGTGAACGTTGCGTAGACCTCGTCGGCGGGAGCGCGGATCGCGATCTCACGCACGACGGCGTCTTCAGGCATCGCTCTCGAGCTCGTCGCGCATGCGTTCGAGCCGCTCGCCCCAGAACGCGTCGAGCGCGCGGCGGACCTCGGCGATCCGCTCCGGGTCGGCGCGGTAGTAGCGCAGGTTGCCTTCGCTCCGGACGCGCACCAGCCCTGCCTCGCGCAGCACGCGCAGGTGCTGGGACGTCGCCGGCTTGCTCAGCGCGCTGAACGCCGCGATCTCGCTCGCGGTCCGCTCGCGGTCCCAGACGAGCTCGAGCATCCCGCGGCGGCGGCGGTTCGCGATCGCGCGCAGGGCCTCCTCCATGCCGGCTAATTTAGCAATTACTGAAACAGCTCAGACATGCCGGCCGACCGGCAGCTGCCCGCGGAGCTGGGCCGCGCGGCACGCGCGGGCGCCCTCGCCGTCGCGGATCAGGCGCGCGTAGACGCCGGTCAGCGCGGCGAAGCCGACCTCGTGGCCGCAGTGGCGGCGGACGGGCCCCGACGGCGTTGGCCCCGGGTCGAGCGGCGGGTCGATCAGCCACAGGCGCTCGCGCTCGCCGAGCCCCGCGTACCAGCCGGTCGGCGTCGAGCACACGCCGACGGCGAGGCCGGCGCGCCGGCCGATCTCCGCCGCGAGCACGGCCAGCGTGAGCGGATGGCCGGCGCGGCGGTCGAGCACCGTGTCGAGGAAGATGCCGTCGACCGACGACTCGTCGGTGTGCAGGCGCAGCTCTTCGGTGAGCAGCGTCGCAAGCCCATGGGAGGCGTCACGGGGCTCGTCACCGACGCCGAACAGCCCGCGCGCCAGGTCGTCGAGCTCGAAGCTGACCGCGTCGACATCGACAGAGCGGAACTCGGCCGAGATGGCCAGCAGCATCTCGCCGGGAGGGGGGCAGACGTCGGCTTGCACGAGTGCCTCGAACAATTCCGACCGAAGGTATCAGGATTCGAGTTAGGGTGCCCTAAGAGGGGTCCGCTACGAGCACATGAAATCCCATTTGCGGCGCTCGGCCTCGAGCGCGGCCGCCCGTCTCTCGGGCGTCCATTCCGAGTCGCGCTCGCGGCGGAGCTGCGCCTCGACGCGGCGTTCGGCGCGCGCTGCGCGACGCTCCGGAGTCGGCAGCGCCCACTCGCGCATCACCGCAACCGGCTTGCGGTGTCTGTGCCACATGTCACGAACGGTACGCCTGGCGTACTTAAGCGGTCAAGCTGGCGCGTTCCGGCACCGATAAACCGATTGTGATTGCCGCGCACAAGCCGGCGCAGGGGGGCGGCACTGCGCTGGATGCCCTCATCGATGCCGCCGCCGGCATTCTGGCTGCCGATTCGCTCGAGGACACCCTCGCGCGCATCTCGCACCATTTGCAGGCACTCCTGCCCTATGACGACCTCACCGTCTACGAGGTGGATGCCGAGGGCACAGGTCTGCGACCCGTTTTCGCGCTCGGCGTGTGGGTCGAGCAGATCATGGCCGAGACGCTCTCGGTCGATCAGGGCACGACCGGCTGGGTGGTGCGCAACCGCCGCACGCGGAACGTGCCCAACACCCGCTTCGACGACATCAGCACCGTCGTGCCGGGCACCGACTTCGACGACGAGGCGTTCGTGTGCGTGCCGATGCTCGCCCACGACCGCGTCGTCGGGACGCTGAACGTCTACCGCGTCGGCGCTGACCGGGCGTTCACCGACGCCGAGGTCGCGCTCGTCGAGCGCTTCGCCACGATGGCGGCGCTCGCCTACGAGGCGGCACGCCAGCGCGAGCACCTGCGCCACCAGGCCGCGCACGACGGCCTCACCGGGCTGCTCAACCACCGCGGCGCGCAGGAACGGCTGCGGCGCGAGATCGAAGCTGCCTCCGCCCACGTCCGCCCGCTCAGCGTCGTCGTGATCGATCTCGACCACTTCAAGCGCATCAACGACTCGCTCGGCCACGCCGACGGCGACAAGGCGCTCGCGGCGGCCGCCGCCAAGCTGCGCTCGGTGGTCCGCGAGGGCGACGCCGTCGGCCGCCTCGGCGGCGAGGAGTTCGTGATCATCCTTCCCGGCGTCGCCGGCGAGGCCGCCGCCGAGGCCGCCGAGCGCGCCCGCACCGCCCTCGGCGACGTCGTCGTCGGGCGCCGCCGGCTTGAGTCCTCTGCGGGCGTCGCCACGTTCCCGGACGATGCGACCGAGGCACCCGAACTGCTCGAGCACGCCGACGGCGCGCTGTATGCGGCCAAGCACGCCGGCCGCCGCCAGACCCGTCGCTATGAGCGCAACCTCGCCGCCCGCCCATCGCTCGCCGACGAGCGCAGCGAGATCGAGGCGCTGCTGCGCCACGGCGTGAACGCGATCCGTCCCGTCTTCCAGCCCGTGCTCGAGCTCGCCACCGGCCGCGTCTGCGGCTACGAGGCGCTCGCGCGCGTCGAGGGCGACGCCGTCCGCCGCCCCGACCAGTGGTTCGCCCAGGCGCACCGCGCGGGCCTCGGCGCCGAGCTCGAGGCGCTCGCGCTGCGCTCCGCCCTCGCCGTCGCCGACCGTCCCGCCGGCACGTTCCTGGCCCTCAACGTCAGCCCGCGGGCGCTGCTCGCCCCGCCGGTCGAGGACGCGCTGCCGGAGGACCTTTCGGACATCGTGATCGAGCTCACCGAGCACGAGCTGTTCACCGCCGACCTCGCGCTCGAGGCGCGCCTGCAGGAGCTGCGCGATCGCGGCGCCCGCGTCGCGCTCGACGACGCCGGCGCGGGCTACGCGGGCCTGCAGCAGCTGATCCGCGTCGCGCCCGACATCCTCAAAATCGATCGCTCGCTCGTGCACGGCGCGCACAGCGACGGCTCGCGCTACGCGCTGCTCGAGGCGCTCGTCAGCTTCGCCGGCACCACCGGCGCCGCGGTCTGCGGCGAGGGCGTCGAGGATCTCGCCGACCTGCGCGCGCTCGCCGACCTCGACGCCACCTACGCCCAGGGGTACGCGCTCGCCCGGCCCGCCGACGCCTGGGCCGCTCTCAGCCCCGGCGTCGCCGCCACCGCCGACGTTCGGGGCGGTGTCCGCGTCGCCAGCAGCGCGGCCGGCAACGGCGCCGTGTGGGCGCGCACGCTCGCCGAGCTCGGCGACGATCTCGCCGACGTCACCAACACCAACGAGCTTGCCACCGTCGGCCGCCGCGCCGCGCGGCTGCTCGGCGCCCAGGACGTCTCGCTGATGTGGGTCGTCGACGACTGCCTGGAGCTGCTGTCGGACAACGTCGACGCGCCGGGCGAGCGCTGGAGCCTGTCCGAGTTCCCCGCCACCGAGCGCCTACTCGCCGAGCACACGCCCGGCCAGGTGATCGTGGGCGACCGCGACGGCGACCCGATCGAGATCGCCGAGCTCGAGCGCCTCGGCTACGGCGCCGTCCTGATGGTCCCTGTGCGCGTCGGCTCCGGCCAGCGGGCGCTGGTCGAGGTCTACCGCGAGCACCCGCAGGCGTTCACGAGCGCCGAGGTCGAGCGCGCGCGGGTCGTGGCGCAGCAGCTCGGGCCCGTCCTGGCCCGCCTCGCGACGACCTGAGCCGGTTCTCGCCGCCGGCCAACTGCGGCATTTTAGGGAGGCGGGATCGGCCGCTCGGTGTCGTCTTTTGCTCGCATAGCGAGCATTTCCCGACACCAATCGGTTGGGGACGCCGACGAGGCCCACCCCTCGTCGCCCTACCAGCCGCAGTTCGAGCCTCAGTTCGGCCCCGTGGCGACCAGGTGAGCGGCGGAGCCGTGACCGTTGGAGGCCACCGCCTCGTCGCTGACCGGCTCCAGCGGTGGCGGGTTGAGCCGCCGTTCGAGCTCGCCGAGTACGAATCCGAACAGGACGTGCCGCCACGTCGACTGCGCGAACGCGCGCGGGCTGGAGGTCATGTCCGGCGCCACGAGCGCGGTCAGCGGCCACGTCGCGAGGTGCTCGAGCAGGCCGGCAGCCGGGCCGCGCAGACGTGGGCCGAGCGGGATCGCCGGTGCGGCGCTCGCGTACAGGGCGCCGAACAGCGCGCCGTTGCCGACGTGCAGGAGCACGCCCGTCGTGGCATCGGTGCCGGTCAGCCGGCCGAGCAGCTCGGCGTCGTCATGCGGCCAGTCGAAGATCCGCTTGTCGAGCGGCTGCTGCAGGAGCCACACGCCGGCTGCGGCGGCACCTGCCAGGGCGCCTCTGAAGGTGCGGGTGCCGTCGATTGCCACTCCACTCCACTGTAACGAGGAGCGTGCCCGCGGGTACGGCTCTCACGTGGGAGATACCAGCCGCCGCGAAGAGATAGACCGCGCCAAGCGGGAGCTCGACCGCCTGCACAAGCGGGCCCGCGAGCGCGGTGTCAACCCGATCGTCTACTGGATCTCGCGCGCGATCCTGCAGCCGTTCTTCCACCTGTACTTCCGGCTCAGCCGCATCGGCCGCGAGAACATCCCGGCCACCGGGCCGATCATCTTCGCGTCCAACCACCGGTCGTTCCTGGACCCGTTCATCGTCGGCGTGCTCAACCGCCGGCCGGTCTACTACGTCGCCAAGAGCGAGATCTTCAAGAACCCCTTCGTCGCGTGGTTCGTCAGCTCGCTCGGCGCCTTCCCGGTGCGCCGCGGCGCCGGCGACCCGGACATGCTCGAGACCGCGCGAGCGATCCTCGAGCGCGGCGACTGCATCCTGATCTTCCCCGAGGGCACCCGCACCCGGCCGGGCTCGCTCGGGCGCCCCAAGCGCGGCGTCGGCCGCCTCGCGCTGGAGACCGGCGCGCCGGTCGTCCCGGTCGCGCTGATCGGCACCGAGGCCGTCCGCAAGGGCTGGCGCATCCGCCCGAAGAAGATCCGCGCGCGGATCGGCCGGCCGCTCACGTTCCCGAAGGTCGAGCAGATCTCACCGCAGCTCGCGGCCGCCGTGACCGACCGCATCTGGCCGAACGTGATGCTGCAGTGGGAGTGGCTGGGCGGCCTGCCGCCGCTGCGCCGCGCCGCCGTCGTCGGCGAGACCGCCTGGGCCACCAGCATCGCCACGGCGTTGCGCCGCGCGAAGATCGAGGTCGACCAGATCGGCGCCGACCCGACCGACCATTCGCGCCACGACCTCGTCGTCTTCGCCGTGCCCGGCTCGGAGCTCGCCGCCGCCGTCGAGGCGCACGCGGTCAAGATCGCGCCGCGCACCGGCGTGCTCGTCGCGACGCGCGACCCGATGCCCGACGGCACGCTCCCGACCCCGTTCGTGTCGGAGCACGTGTCCGCGTGGGCGATCGGCGCGCTCGCCGGCGACGACGAGCTCGAACGCCGCGCCGCGGTCACGCTCGCCACCGACGACGCAGCGTTCGCCCGCCAGGTCGGCAACGCGCTTTCGGCCGCCGGACTGGATCTGACCACGACCCCGCTGGCCGACCTCCAGCTCGCTCCCCGTGAGCCGGGCCGGTTCGTGCCCGCGGACCAGAAAGCCAAGGCGGGCGCGGGCCGCGCGGCCTGAAGGTAGCCTCCATGATTCATGGCCGCGGCACCGGATTCCGCGCGCGAGGACAAGGCTCGGCTCGACGCCGCCTTCACGGAGCTGTACCGCGCCCACCTTCGCGACGTCTACTCCTACTCGTACTACCGGGTGGGCAACCACCACGACGCCGAGGACCTCACCGAGCAGACGTTCTTGCAGGCGTACCGGCACTTCGAGCGCGCGCAGCGGGAATCGCAGGGTCGTCCGCTGCGTCCGTGGCTCATCCGGATCGCCCACAACCTCGCCGCGAACTACTACCGCGACCGCTCACGCCGGCCGCAGACCACGATCGACGATGCAGGCTCGCTGCCAGAACTGCACACGACCGAGGGCCTGGTGGAGGATCGCGAGGATCTCAATCGTATTCTCGAAGGTGTGAGGCAACTCCCGGACGACCGTCGCGAGGCGCTGATCATGCGTTTCGCTCTGGGTATGGACAACCGCGAGATCGCGCGTGCCCTTGGACGGACCGATGGCGCGACCAAAGTGCTGATTCATCGCGCGATTCGACAGCTGGAGGACATTGTGGGGGCCGAGGCGGGTACTGAGGCGTCATGAGCACCTGGGACTTCGAAGCACGGCTGCGTGAGGCGCTCGCGCCGGTGGATCCGCCGGCCGATCTCGCGCCGCGACTGGAGATGACACTCGGGTCGCTCGTCGATCTGGCGGCCGACGAGCTGGAGGCCTGGGAGCTGGGCGCGATGAGAGATCCGCGCAACTGGCCGCGGACCGTTCTCGGTCCGGCAGCGGCTGTCGTGGTGGGAACCGGCGCGGCCGCCGGGCTCGTGATCCTGCGTACGCGCAGCCGGCGTCACAAGCGGCGTGCCCAGGCACGCGGTGCGTTCGATCTGGCGGAGCGCACGTTGCGCGACGCGGCGCGCGAGGCGATGCGCGTGTTCGACGACATCGGCCGGTAGGCGACCGATTGCACGCGGGTCGCAGAATCGATCGCCTGAGTGATCCGGTCTCGTAGCTGATACGAAGTACCGGCCATGGGGCAAGATCTGCGCTCGCTGGCCGACGAGGACGTGATGCAGCTCGTGCGTCGCGGTGATGCGCAGGCATTCGAGATCGTCTACGACCGTCACTCGGCGGCCGCGTTCTCGCTCGCCTATCGGATGATGGGCACGCGCTCCGGCGCCGAGGACGTGACGCAGGACGCGTTCCTCTCCCTCTGGCGCTCCGGCGCCCGTTACGACCGCGCGCGCGGCTCGGTCCGCACCTGGGTGCTCGGCATCGTCCATCACCGCGCGATCGATGCCCTGCGGCGCGCCACCGTCCACGACCGCCGCCGCGCCGGCGACGAGGGCATCGAGGAGCGCTTCGAGGCGACCGAGCGCACCGACGTCGAGGCCGCCCGTCGCGAGGAGGCCGGCGTCGTCCGCGGCGCCCTGGAAACGCTTCCCTCCGATCAGTGCCAGGTGATCGAGCTCGCCTACTTCGGCGGCTTCACCCACGTGGAGATCGCGGAGATGTTGGACGCGCCGGTTGGCACCATCAAGGGACGCATGCGGCTCGGATTGCAGAAGATGCGCGCGCATCTCGGCGAAGGCCAGGTGGCGATATGACCGATCACGACCGCTGGGTCGACGCGGCGGGCGCCTACGTGCTGGGCGGGATGCCCGCGCACGAGCGTGACGAGTTCGAGAGCCACCTCACCAACTGCACGACGTGCCAGGCCGAGGTCGACGAGCTGCGGCCGGCCGCCGAGGCGCTGCCGATCGCGTCGCCGCCGATGCTCCCGCCGACCGCGCTCAAGGACCGGATCATGGCCGAGGTCGAGCGTGAGGCGGCGCTGCTCGCGCAAGCCGGCCCGGAGGCCGACCGGCCCGTGCGCGAACGCCGCCGCTTCCGCTTCTCGCTGGGCGGCTGGCAGCTCGTGCCGGTCGCCGCGGTTCTGTTCGTCGTGGCCGTGCTGGCCGTGTCGTTGCTGACCGGCGGCGCGCAGACGTACACGGCATCGGTGAACGCGTCCGGTGCGACCGCGCACGTCAAGATCGACGACGATCAGGCGACGCTCGTGGCCGAGAACCTGCCGGCGCCGCCCGGCGGCAAGGTCTACGAGGTCTGGCTGATGCCCAAGGGCTCCGACGTTCCGGAGCCGACGAGCGTGCTGTTCAAGCCGCGCGGAGACGGCTCGGTCGAGGCGAAGCTGCCCGGGTCGATGACGAACGTGGGGCAGGTGCTGGTGACCGACGAGCCCGCCAACGGCACGGCGAAGCCCACCGGCGACGTGCTGATCGCCGCGACGCTGTCCTAAGAGCGCCCATAAGAAGGGTTGCTAGCTTCACGCGGCGAGATGGCCGTCTGTTACCGCCACCCCAACCGCGAGACGGGCGTCTCCTGCTCGAACTGCGGCAAGCCGATCTGCCCTGACTGCATGACCGCGACGCCGGTCGGCATGCGCTGCCCCGACTGCTCGCGCCAGAAGACACCGGTGCGGAGCATGCGCAACATCTACGCCGACCCGACGGCGACGTTCATCCTGATCGGGATCAACGTCCTGCTGTGGCTCGGGATGCTGATGTCCGGCGGCAGCACGAGCAGGGTCTACATCGACCTCGGGTTGATCGGCTCGGCGTCGTTCCAGGGCGATCCGATCGGCGTGGCGAACGGCGAGGTCTACCGGCTGATCACGGGCGCGTTCCTGCACGACCCGAGCAACCCGCTGCACCTGTTCTTCAACATGTACATCCTCTACTGGCTCGGGACGATGCTCGAGCCGGTGCTCGGGCACCTGCGGTTCGTGGCGCTGTACTTCGCGTCGCTGTTCGCGGGATCGTTCGGCGCGCTGGTCGCGTCCCCGCACGGGTTGACCGTCGGCGCCTCCGGCGCCGTGTTCGGCCTGATGGCGGCGGCGTTCGTGTTCCAGCGCGCCCGCGGCGTCGACCCGTGGCGGTCGGGCCTCGGGCCCGTGATCCTCTTCAACCTCGCGCTGCCGTTCCTGTTCCCGAACCTGAACATCTCGATCGGCGGCCACATCGGTGGACTGATCGGTGGCGCGATCGCCGCGCTCGCGATGGAGTGGCTAGGTCAGCGCCGTCGCGGTGACCTGCTCCCCGTGCTCGCCTGCGCGGCGGTCGGCGCGGTGTCGGTCGTCGGCGCCCTCAGCGTCGCATCGGGCTAGCTGACAAGCTTGCGCGGCATGGCCGCCGCGCGCGAGCACTGGCGGCACCCGATCGGTGATCCGTCGCGTGGGAGGCGGCTGGTCAAGGTGCTGGTGTGGTTCGTCGGCCTCGCGCTCGTCGTCGGCCTGCTCCAGCTCCTCGGCGTCGACGTCACCGGCTGGTTCTCGGACGTGTGGGACGCGCTCACGGGCATCGGCGTCGGCTACCTGATCGCCGGCTGGACGCTGCAGACCGGCCAGACCACGCTGACGGCGCTCGGGTGGTTCTTCATCCTGCGCGCCGCCTATCCGGAGGCGCCTGTCCTCTACCGGCAGATCCTCGCCGCATACGCCGCCGGCGTCGCGCTGAACGGCTTCCTGCCGGCCAACATCGGCACGTTCGTGATGCTGCTGATGTTCGTCGCGATCGTCGCGGGCGCGAACTTCGCCGGGATCCTCGGCGGCGTGCTCGTCCAGAAGATCTTCTTCACGCTCGTCGGCGCGTTCGTCTACGTGTACCTGTTCGCCACCGTGGAAGGGACGTGGGAGCGCCAGTTCAAGCTGCCGCACGATCACCCGGCGCTGACGCTGCTGGCGGTCGCCGGCGGCCTCGTGCTGATCGTCGTGCTGATCCGCATCTTCCGGCGCAAGCTGCGCGAGCTCGTGGTGAAGGCCGCGCAGGGCGGGGCGATCCTCAAGCGGCCGCGCGAGTATCTCGTGCGCGTGGCGCTGCCGTCGTTCGGCGCCTGGATCGCAAAGCTCGGCGTCATCGCGGTGTTCCTCACGGGCTACGGGATCACGGTCACCTTCCACACGGTGATGTCGGTCGTGGGCGGGAACTCGATCGCCAACACCGTCTCGGTCACGCCCGGCGGCGTCGGCGTCAACCAGGCCACGAACGTCGCGGCGCTCGGCGACGTGACCGACGCCGCGACCGCGACCGCGTACTCGCTCGGGCAGCAGCTCGCCATCACAGCGTGGAACATCGCCTTCGCCATGGTGATCGTGATCTGGGCGTTCGGCGTCGCCGGCGGCAAGGAGCTTGTCGGTCAGTCCTACGCCGATGCGAAGGAGAAAGCCGCCGAGCAGCGGGCAGCGCGGCGCGAGGCGCGCACCTGACGGGTGGTTGCAACCTCACGTCATGCGTGGCCGCACCATTGCCGCGCCGGGAGCCGCTGGCGACGCTCGTGCACATGAGCGACAAGCTTTACGTGCTGGCTGCGTCGTACGAGCACGTCGACGACGCGCTGGCGGAGTACCAAGCGATCGAGGCGGCGTACCGGCACGTGGGGGCCACGCGCGACTTCGACGCGACGGTGATCGCCAAGGACGAGAAGGGCAAGGTGGAGATCGTCCGTCGCCATGAGGAACAGAAGCGCCACGGCGCCGAAGTCGGCTTCGGCTGGGGCCTGGCGGTGGGTGCGGTGGCGGCGCTGTTCCCGGCCGTCGGGATCATCGGCGCGCTGGCCGCCGGCGGCGGCGCCGGAGCGGCGCTCGGCGCGGTGGCCGGGCACGCGAGCGGCGGCATGTCGCGCAGCGACCTGATGGCGCTCGGGGACGTGCTCGACAGCGGCCAGGCGGGCCTCGTCGTCGTGTACGCCGGGCACATGGCCGACCGCGTGACGACCAGCGTGAAGGCCGCGACGAGCTCGGTCACAGCGACGGCGACGGTCACGGCCGAACAGCTCGCAGCGGACGTTCGCGCGGAGTCTTCGGCCGCCGGGTGAGCCGCACCGCGATCGCGGCGCTGTCGACGGCGGGGCTGCTCGCGCTCGTCCACCGCGAGGTGCTCGGAATCAGGTCGCGCCCGAGCTGGCCGCCGCCGCCCGACGCGGTGACCCCCGGCGGCGCGCAGGCCGCCGCCGAGGCGTTCGCCGGGACCCGCTCGCGGGACGCCGCGCTCGACTTCGCCTGGTCGACCGCGGCGATGATCGAGCCGTGGGCCGAGGGCGTCAACTTCTTCCCGCGGATCTTCGCCGACGTCGAGGCTGCGCAGACGTCGGTGCACATCCTCATGTTCGGCTGGCGGGAGGGCGAGGTCGGGATGGCGATGGCCGATCTGCTGCAGCGCCGGCTGGCCGATGGCGTAGAGGTACGCGTGATCGTCGACAACATGGGCTCGAAGCCGCGAGGCGCAGCGCGCGACATGTACGCCGCGCTCGCCGCGGCCGGCGCGCAGATCGTCGTCAACGACTTCGGTGACGCCCTCGGGCGCGTCGACCACCGCAAGCTCTACGTGATCGACGGCGCGGTCGTCTGGACCGGCGGCGCGGGCATCGAGGACCACTTCCGCGACGGCGGGTTCCACGACCTGATGGCCCGCGTCACCGGCGACGTGGTGCGGCAGGCGCAGGCGGCGTTCCTGACCAGCTTCCGCGGCCACGGCGGCGCGCTGCCGGCCGACCTGTCGCACTTGTTCCCCGAGCCCGCCGATCCCGGCACGACGCCGGTGGCGCTCGCGCAGGTCATCCCCGGTGGGTTCGTCGCCGCGCCGGAGGCGATCCGCGAGCAGATCGACGGCGCCCGCGAGCGGCTCGACGTGATGAACCCGTACCTCACCGACGCGGACATGATCGAGCGGATCCTCGCGGCCGCGCGGCGCGGCGTGCGAGTGCGCGTGGTCGTCTCCGAGAAGTCCAACAACGGCCTCGCGACCGCCGCTCTCCGGCACCGCTACGCCGACCTGCTCGCTGCCGGCGCCGCGGTCTGGGAGCTCGCGGGGACAGTCGTCCACGCGAAGGTGGTGGTCGCCGACGACGTCGTCAGCTTCGGCACCGTGAACCTCGACGCGTGGGCGCTCTTCCGCAACTCGGAGCTCATGCTGCTCGCCCGCAGCGCCGAGGTCGCCGAGCAGTTCCGCGAGCGGCTGTTCGAGCCCGACATCGCGCGCTGCCAGGCCGCCCGGCCACCAACAGGTCTGCAGAAGCTGCAGAGCGGCCTGGCGGACAAGCTCACGTACTACCTATAGGGCGACGTCGTGCACGGCCGCCGGCACCTCGGGCAGGCGGTCCGGGTGCAGGATGTGACCAAGGAGCTCGAGGCCCTCGATCAGCCGCGGGCCGGGGCGGGAGAAGTGGGCCGCGGCATCGACCGCGACGACGCGCTTCGCGCCGATCGAGTCCAGCTCGTCGGCGTAGGCGCCCGCCTCTTCGAGCGCGCGGTCGGCGTCGTAGCCGCACGGCATCACGATCACGACGTCCGGCTCAGCGGCGCGCACGTCGTCCCACGTGCGCTGTTCGGAGTGCTCGCCGGCCAGCCCGAGCATGTCGTGCCCGCCGGCGTACTCGATCAGCTGCGGCGTCCAGTGGCCGGCGACGAACACCGGGTCGAGCCACTCCAGCGCGACGACGCTGACCGGCTCGGCGGCCCGTACCGCGAGCCGGACGCGGTCGATCCGGTGCGCCGCGTCCTGCACGAGATCCACGCCCGCGTCCTTGCGGTCGGTCGCCTGCGCGAGCGTGCGCACGTCGCCGAGCACCTCGCCGAGCGTGTGCGGGTCGAGCGAGAGTACCTCGGGGTGTGAGTCGAGCCGGTCGGCGATCGCCCGCACGTCCTCGTAGGAGACGGCACAGACGGCGCACAGCGCCTGGGTCACGATCAGGTCGGGCTGGAGGCGCTGCAGCGCCTTTTCGTCGAGCTCGTAGATCGACTGCCCCTGCTCGGTCAGCTCGCGAACCGCGCGGTCGATCTCCGCGGGCGCGAGGCCGGGACCGATCACGTCGCGCGTGACCTTCGGCAGGTCGAGCACCGCCGCGGGGTAGTCGCACTCGTGCGTCACCGCGGTGACGTCACCGCCGACGCCGAGTGCGAACAGCATCTCCGTCGCCGACGGAACGAGTGAGACGATCCGCATCGCTCACAGGATATGGCCGTGCTGCGGGGATCCCTGGGAACTATGCGTTCATAGGTTGAGTAATCTTGGCGACAGAGCGGTAGGGACCTCACCTTCCCGCCTACGTGGACAACGAGGCCGACAGCTACCGGCTGTTCAGCGGCGTCACAGGCCCGGCGGACGCGCGGTTCCGCGTGACCTCGGCCCAGGCGCCGACGCCCAGCGCGATCAACCCTGACGTGCGCTGCGCGTACCTCGACGCCAACGGCAACGCCGCGCTCGAGGTGTTCAACAGCGGCGATCAGACGATCAACGTCATCAGCGAGTACATCGACGAGGGTCTCCTCCGCGATATCGACGCGATCTTCGGCGCCGGCGACGGCCCCGGCGACGCGCCGAGCACGGATCCCCCGCCGAACACGCCCGGTGGCGACGAGGCGCCGTCGAACGGCCCGGGCACGAACCCGCCGACCGCCGGTCAGGTGGTCAAGACCGTCGGCAGCGGGTCGCACCTGGTCCACGGGACGAAGACCGCCCCGAAGACGGTGAAGACGCGCATCGCCAAGGCCCGTCTGGTGCGGGTCGGCGCGAAGCGGTTCCTCGTGGTCAAGTGAAGTCCTCCCACAAGCGGGTCAAGCTGGTCATCCGCCTGCGGCTCGCCAACGGGAAGGTCCTCAAGACCACCCGCAAGGTGCAGGCCAACAAGAGGGTCCGCGTGCTGCGGGTGTCTTGGGCCGTGAAGTCGGTCAAGGTCAAGCTGGCCAAGTAACGACTTCTGCCGCATCTGAACGGCAGAACGGGCCCGCCGCAACCGCGGCGGGCCCGCCTCGCCGGGCGACGTGAACGCATCTTCACTGCCGGCAACGGGTACCGCCGCTACCATTGCCCCGTCGCCTGATGAACGACGACGACAGCTCCCGAAGTAGCGCCGCGCTCCGCGCGCGGCAGGCGAAACGCCGATGACCGTCCTGCTCCTGCTGGCGGTTGTTGTGCTCGTCCTGCTCAACGGCTTCTTCGTGGCAGCGGAATTCGCGCTCGTCCGCGTGCGGCGCTCGCGCGTCGAGGAGATGGCCGCGGACGGGGTTCGTGGAGCCTCGATCGTGCTGCGCCAGCTCGACGACCTGTCGAAGTACCTGGCCGCGTGCCAGCTCGGCATCACGTTCACCTCGCTGGGCATCGGCTTCCTGGGCGAGCCCGCGGTCGCGTCGATCTTCGAGGACATGATCGGGACCGACGCGCCGAAATGGGTCTACTACGGCGTCTCGCTCTTCCTGGCGTACCTGATCACGACGTCGCTGCACATCACGATCGGCGAGCAGGTGCCGAAGATCTACGCGATCAACCGCGCCGAAGGGGTCGCGCGCCGGATCGCCCGTCCGCTTCACCTGTTCACGCAGGTCTTCAACCCGTTCATCCACGTGCTGAACGGGGCGTCGAACGGGATCCTGCGGGCGATCGGGATCAAGAAGACCGACGAGTTCGACGAGGGGGGCTCGCCCGAGGAGCTCAAGGTCCTGATCGCGCAGTCGCTCACCGGCGGCAAGCTGGACATCGGTGAGGCGAACATGCTCACCGGCGTCTTCCACCTGCACGAGCAGCAGGCTCGCCAGGTGATGACGCCCGCGCCGGCGATCGTCATCGTCGACCTGTCGGAGGACGTCGAGACCGCGCTGCGCCGCTGCGTCTCGTCCGGCCACACCCGGCTCGTGGTGACCGAGGACGAGAACCACGACCGCGTGAAGGGAATCGTGCACGCCAACGCGCTCGCCCAGAAGCTGCTGACCGAGGGGCCCGAAGCGCACATCGACGATCTCGTCCGCGAAGCCCCGATCGTGCCGGAGACCAAGCCGCTCGACGACCTGCTCGCCGACCTCCAGCGTAACCGCAGCTCGCTCGCCGTCGTGATCGACGAGTACGGCCGCACCGCCGGGATCGTCACGGTCGAGGACATCATCGAGGAGGTCGTCGGCGAGATCGACGACGAGACCGACCCGCTCGGCGGCGCGGTCCGCCGGCTCCCGAACGGTGACTGGTTCGTGCGCGGACACGTCGCGATCACCGACCTCGTCGACTACGGGCTCGAGCTGCCGGTCGACTCGGACGCCTACAACTCGGTCGGCGGGTTCGTGTTCGGCGAGCTCGGGCGGCTACCGAAGCGCGGCGACACGGTCACCCACAACGGCTACTCGATCCGCGTCGAGTCCGTGCGCGAGAACCGGATCGAGGCGGTCCGGATCCGCGAGCGTCGCGCCACGGCCTAGCGCCGCTAGAGCCGAACTGCGGCGCCGCCCAGGCGGGGCAGCTCTCCGGGGCGTACCTCCGCCTCGACCACGCGGCGGCCGTTGAGCCAGGTGCCGTTGGAGGAGCCGAGGTCGCGCAACAGCCAGGTCAGCCCACGCAGCTCGCCGCTGCTCGTGCTCTGCAGCGCCTCCTCGATCCGCAGGGCGAACGTGTCGGCCCCGATCCGCCCTGCGACGTAGCCCTCACGGAGCTGGGCGAGGGTCTGCTCGCGGGTGTCGTGCGACGGCCGCATGCCCGTGAGTGGAGGCCACTCGGAAGACTAGGGTTGCGAATCGAAACCTTGCGCGGAATTGCACAAACCGCTTCGACGCGCTACCTTGCCCCGCAACCGACTGGCCGCTTCGGCGGTTGAGGAGGAGAGAGGGAGATCCTGGGGAGGATCGACCGAGAGAACACAAGAGCCCGGCTCAGGGGAGCGAGCCGGGCTCAAGTGTTTCTGGAGGAGGGGTGCGATGAGGGTACGTTCGTCGCACGGGAAGAATCCCAACCTTCTCTCAATATGTTCTAAACATTCCGTGAGCGCGGTTTGAGGGTCTCGCCGGCGATTGGTCGCCGCCGCGAGCGGCCGGCCCGGGCGCGATCAGTCGTCGTACGCGTAGAAGCCGCGCCCGGCCTTGCGGCCCAGCGCGCCCTCGGCGATCAGCGTCTGTACGCGCTCAGGCACGTCGGCGCCGATCGTCTCGCCGATCGCCGCCGACACGTCGAGCCCGACGAGGTCGAGCAGCGCGAGCGGCCCCAACGGGTGCCCGGCGCCCAGGCGCATGCACGTGTCGATCGCCTCGGCCGACAGTCCGGTCCTCTCCATCAGGCGGACTGCCTCGAACAGGTACGGGAACAGCAGCCGATTGACGACGAAGCCGGCCGTGTCAGGGACCTCGACGGCGGTCTTGCCGAGCGCCTCGCACAGCGCATGGGCGCGTGCGCGGGTCGTGTCGCTCGCCGCGGGTGGGAACGCGAGCTCGATCAGGTCCATCTTCGGGACCGGGTGGAACACGTGCAGCCCCACGAAGCGGTCCGGCCGCCCAGACGCCTCGGCCAGCTCGGTGATCGACAGCGACGAGGTCGTGGTCGCGAGGATCGCGTCGTCGCGCAGACGGGGCGCGAGGTCGAGCAGCAGCGCCGCCTTTGCCTCGGGGTCCTCGACGATCGCCTCCACGACGAAGCTCGCCTCGGCCAGCGCGGCCGCGTTGCACGTGACGTTGACGTTGCCGTTGACGTGCGCGCCGACCTTCTCGCACAGGCTGCGGACCTTGTCGTCAGCGCGCTCGGCCGAACCGTCGGAACGCGCCCATACGACTACCGGAGCGCGCTGCGCGACCACGGCCGCGAGGCCGCAGGCGATGGCTCCGGTACCGGCGATTCCGACTCGTTCGGACACGGCGTGCTCCCTGTTGGCTGACTGGTCAGTCAATGGCCGTACACTACGCCCTGGCGCGCTGCTGCGCGCCGGTCAACCGTGGAGGCTTTGCACAGATGAACGCCAACGGACGCGAAGTAGTCATCGTCGAGGCGGCCCGCACCCCGGTCGGGCGCGGCCACCCGGAGAAGGGCTACTACAAGGACACGCACCCGAACGAGCTGCTGGGCAAGACGTACACCGAGCTGATCGAGCGCGCCGGCATTCCTGCCGAGGCCGTCGAAGACGTGATCTGCGGCTGCGTTCAGCAGTACGGCGAGCAGATGTTCAACGTCGGCCGCAACGCGTGGCTGCAGGCCGGGCTACCGGTCACCACGCCCGCCACCACGGTCGACCGCCAGTGCGGCTCCGCCCAGCAGGCCGTCAACTTCGGCGCGGCGCTGATCGCCGCGGGCGTGCACGACGTCGTCATCGGGGGCGGCGTCGAGCACATGGGCCACATCCCGATGGGCGTCGGCTTCAAGTGGGTCGACGAGGTCGGCTCGCCGTGGCCGCCGGCGATGCTCGAGCGCTACAACCTCGTGCCTCAGGGCATCTCGGCCGAGATGATCGCCGACCAGTGGGAGATCCCGCGGTCGGAGATGGACGAGCTCGCCGTGCGCTCCCACCAGCTCGCCGCGCGGGCGACCGAGGAGGGCCGCTTCGAGCGCGAGATGATCCCGTTCCCGGTCAACGGCTCCACCTACGTGGCGGACCAGGGGATCCGTCCCGACACGAGCCTGGAGGCGCTCGCGGGCCTCAAGCCGGCCTTCAAGGAGGACGGGAAGATCACCGCCGGCAACTCCTCGCAGATCTCCGACGGCGCCGCCGCGGTGCTGCTGATGAGCGCCGACAAGGCGAAGGAGCTCGGCGTCACACCGCGGGCGAAGATCGTCGACCAGACGACCGTCGGCGTCGACCCGGTGATCATGCTGACCGGCCCGATCCCGGCCACGCAGAAGCTGCTCGAGCGCAACAAGATGACCATGGACGACATCGACCTGGTCGAGATCAACGAGGCGTTCGCGCCGGTCGTGCTCGCGTGGAAGCGCGAGCTGAACCCCGACATGGACCGCGTTAACGTCAACGGCGGCGCCATGGCGATCGGGCACCCGCTCGGCTCCACCGGCGCACGGCTGCTGACCACGCTGCTGCACGAGATGGAGCGCTCCGACAAGGAGATCGGCCTCGTCACGATGTGCTGCGGCGGCGGCCTCGGCACCGGGACACTCGTCCAGAGAATCTGAGAAACGTCAGCGCGCGGGGTACGCTTCCCAATATGAGCGAGCAGAGCACCGCCTATTACCGCGAAAGCGCCGCCCCGCGCGCGATCTCCACGTCCCAGCTGCTCGGCCAGGTCATGTTCCTGGTCGCGATCGCGCTGGCGTTCTGCACCGTCGGGACGCTGCTGGGGCGCGATCTGTCGCTCGGCACCGCGCGCATCTGCTCGTTCGCCGGCTTCGGCATGCTGCTCGTGAGCTCGTTCGCGGGCGAGCGTTTCCGCATCGGCCCGTTCGCGATGGCGTGGCTCTTCGCGACCGCGCTGATGATCGGCCTCGGGCTCGGGCCGATCATCGACTACTACATGGCGGCCGACTCGACGGCGCTGACGCAGGCGTTCGCCGGCACGGCGGCGACGGTGCTCGGCGCCGGCGCTCTCGGCTTCGTCGTCTCGAAGGACCTCGCGCCGTGGATGCGCCCGGTCGCGCTGATCGTGTTCGCGGCCTGCATCGGCACGGTCATCTGGTCGCTGTTCGGCGGCACGATCAGCCCGCTGCTGAGCGCTGGGATCTACCTGCTGTCGGCGCTGCTGATCGTCATCGACTTCAACTTCATCCGCAAGCACGGGACCGAGAACGACGCGATCTGGCTCGCGACGGGGATCTTCGTCTCGATCGTGAACATCTTCATCTCGCTCCTGAACATCTTCTCGCGCTGAGGTAGGCTCAAAAAATGGAGTCACCGCTCACCTTGGGACATCCGACCGAGGAGGAGCTCGAGGCTCGGCGGGAGGCTGAACGGCTCGGCGAACGGTTCCTCGTCTTCCGCGACGAGGACGGTCGGCAGGTCATCCATGCGCTCGCGGAGTCGCGCGCGGTCACGGTCGGCCGCCGCCCCGAGGCTGATCTGTCGATCCCCTGGGACCCGGAGATGTCGCGCCTGCACGCCGAGCTCGAGGTGCGGGCCGGCGAGTGGACGATCAGCGACGACGGGTTGTCCCAGAACGGCACGTGGGTGAACGGCATCCGCCTCACCGGGCGGCGCCGGCTGAACGACGGGGACCTCGTGCGCGTGGGTCGGACGCTGTTCGTGTTCTGCGATCCGGTGCCGGTCGCGACGGGCCCGACGCTCGTGCCCGGCGAGCTGAGCGCGACGCCGCGCTTCTCCGAGCAGCAGCAGCGCGTCCTGCACGCGCTCTGCCGCCCGCTGTTCAACGACGGCGAGGGCATCAACCCGGCGACCGACGAGCAGATCGCCGCGGCGACGGGAATCCCGCTCGCGGCGGTCGCCTCCGAGCTCGACCACCTCGGCCGCGCGCTCGGGCTCGAAGAGATGCCGTCGCTCGACCAGCGCGCGGAGATCGCGCTGCTGGCCATGCGCAGCGGGCTGGTCAGCGCGGACGAGGGCGGCTGAGCCCGAGGGCCCGCGCGGCCCACGGCAATGCGACCTCGAGCTGCGCGCGCTGGACGGTGCGCAGCCGCGGCGCGATCGGTATCTCCTCAAGCCCTGCGCGGCAGGCGAAGAACCCCGCGCACAGCGCCGCGAGCTCCGGGTCGATCTCCCCGCCCAACGCCTCCGGCTCGGGCCCGCCCTCGAGGCGCAGGCTCGGTAGCCAGAACGCCAGATCGAGCTGCGGGTTGCCGCGCGCCGCCCAATTCCAGTCGACGATGACGCAGCGCCCGTCGCGCAGGCACAGGTTATCGCTGCGGATGTCGAGGTGTACGAGCCTGTCGCCGTCGAGCTCAGCGCGCGCGGCGGCTTCGAGCAACGCCGGGAGGCTCGTTTCGAGCCAGTCCCGCGAGGCGAGCCCGAGCGAGAGGAACGGCTCAGGGTCGGCCGCCACGTCCGGCCAGCCGCCCCGCAGGTCGTCCGCCTCTTGGGGCCGTGGCAGTCCGGGCGGTGGCGTGACGGCGTGCAGCGCGTCGAGGGCGTCGAGCACCGCCTGGACGTCGCCGTCTCGCCACGGCGGCGGCCAGTGGGCGTCGCTGAGGTCCTCCAGCACGAGCACGCCGGGCTCGGCGGCCAGCACCTGCGGCATGAACGAGCCGCCGGCCGCGGCGTAGATGCGCTGCTCGGCCTCCAGCCACCCGCGCGTCTGGTCGTCGACCGCGCTCTTGACGAACGCCGTGCGCCCGTCGGCGAGCGTGACGATCCGGCGCAGCGCATTCGTGTAGCCGCCGGTCGCCGGCCGCTCGGCCACGACGAGGGCTCCGAGGAGCCGTTCGAGCGCCAATAGAGTCACGTCATGCGGGTGTACCCCGATCTCGTGCGGCCGGTGCTGTTCCGCGCCGATCCCGAGCGCGCGCACGACGTCGCGCTGCGGGTGGCCGAGCTGGCGAGCGGCTCGCGGCTCGTGTGCCGCGCGGTCACAGCTCGCGCGCCCGACCCGCGGCTTGCCGTGGACGTCGCCGGGATGCGGTTCCGCACGCCGCTGGGGCTCGCCGCCGGGTTCGACAAGAGCGCCCGCGCCGTGCCGCTGCTGTCGGCGCTCGGGTTCGGCCACGTCGAGGTGGGCTCGATCTCGACCGACCCGTCCGCCGGCAACCCCAAGCCGCGCCTGTTCCGGCTGCCCGACGAGCGCGCGATCGTCGTCCACTATGGGGTGCCGAACGACGGGGCCGAGCGCGTGGCCGGCCGACTGGACGGAACGCCGCGGCCCGTGCCGCTCGGCATCAACGTCGTCAGCACCAACCGCGGCGCGGCCTCGGCGGTCGAGCCGGACGACGAGGTGATCGCCGACTACGTCGCGTCGGTCGCGCGGCTGCAGGCGCTCGGCGACTACGTGTGCCTGAACCTCTCGTGCCCGAACACGCGCGACGGCCGCGGCTTCTTCACCGAACGGTCGCGGCTGCGCACGCTGCTCGACCGGCTCGGAGAGGCGGGCGTCGAGCGGCCGCTGTTCATCAAGGTCGCGCCGTTCGCGGACGAGGCCGAGATCAACTCGTTCCTCGAGGCTGTCGACGCCGCGCCGTTCGTCTCCGGCTTCTCGGTGAACCTGCCCCCCGGGTCGCGGCCCGGGATGCCCGGCGCGATCTCCGGACCGCCGTCGGCGGCCGCCGCCGAGCGCACGATCGCCGACCTGTACCGGCGCATCGATCGCCGGCGCCACGTGGTGATCGGCTCGGGGGGTGTCTTCACCGCGACCGACGCGTACCGGATGGTGCGGCGCGGCGCGTCGCTCGTGCAGCTCTACACCGCGCTCGTCTACGAGGGACCGGGCGTCGTGCGCCGGATCACCGACGACCTCGCCGCGCTCGTCGAGCGCGATGGGCTGCGCAGCATCGCCGACGCCGTCGGCACGGACGGCTGATCAGGACGGCTCGAGCCGGGCGACCAGCTCATCCAGCTTGAGCTCCTCGAGCCCGCGACCGACGGCGTCCAGCTCGGCGGCGCAGAACTCGACGAGGCGGCGGCCCTCCTGGCACAGCTCGAGCGTCTCGCGCAGGCCGGCCTCGCCCGAGTCGAGGCGGCCGATGATGGCCTCCATCCGCTCGGTCGCGGCCTCGTAGGTGAGGGTGTCAGCTTCGGCCACGGGCGGATCAGGGTACGGGCGGCTCCGGACGCACCGGCACGCGGCCGTCGTGCAGGCGCAGCGTGAGGCGCGACTGCTCGCGCGCGGCGGCGGCCGAGGTGACCGGCTCACCGGCCGGGCTCTCGACGAGCGCGTAGCCGCGCTCCAGGGTCCGCTGCGGGTCGTGGGCGGCGAGCGCGATCGCGCGGGCGCGGAGGTCGCCGCGCGTCCGGGTGGCGGCGCCGGCGTTGCGGGACAGCGCGCCGGCGACCGTGCGGTTACGGCGCTCGCCGTCGGCGATCCGGCGGCGCGCCGCCGCCCGCAGCTCACGCAGCTGCTGGTGCAGGTGGGCGCGGTGGCGGTCGACGTGGGCGGCGGGTGCGCGCGACAGGCGCGCCAGCGCGCGGGCGCGGTCGACGATCGCGCGGCGGCCCTGGCGCTCGAGCCGGGCCGCCGTGGCCGCCAGCGCGGCGCGGGCGGCATTGCAGTCGAGCGGTACGGCGGCCTCGGCGGCGTGCGTCGGCGTCGAGCAGGCGACTGCGGCAACGTCGTCGAGCAGCGTGCGGTCGGTGTGGTGGCCGACCGACGAGATCACCGGCACCCGCAGCAGCGCGACCGTGCGGCACAGCGTCTCGTCGCAGAACGCGAACAGGTCCGCGAGCGAGCCGCCGCCGCGGGCGACCACGATCACGTCGACGGCCGCGCACGCCGCGAGGTCCGTCAACGCGCGGGTGACCGCCGGCGCCGCGTGGCGGTCCTGCACCGGGGCGTACGCCCACACCACCCGGCCGCCCCAGCCGCGTCGCCGCAGCGCGGCCAGCACGTCGTCGCGCGCCTTGCTCTGCTCGCCGCAGACGACGCCGATCGTGCGCGGCAGGGTGCGACGGGGCAGGCGCTTCTGGGGCTCGAACACGCCCTCGGCGTGCAGCGCACGGCGGAGGCGTTCGAGCTGGGCCAGCAGGTCGCCCTCGCCGGCAACGCGCACGTCGGACACCGCGAACGAGAACGACGGCGACGCCGTGCGGGAGCCGGGGTAGTAGTCGCAGCCGCCCGCCGCCACGACCTGCACGCCGTCGGCCAGCGGGCCGATCCCGAGGGCCTCGAAGTCCTCTCGCCACATCGAGCACGCGAGCGCGCCGGCGCCGTCGCGCAGCTCGAACCACACCTTGGCGCGGCCGGCCTTGAAGCCGACGACCTCGCCGAACACCTGCACGCGGGTGAACCTGCGCAGCTGGTCGCGCAGGCGGGCCGCATACGTGCCGACGGGCCACGGGCCGGTGAGCTCGGAGCCGGGTATCCCGGCCGGCCGCTCAGCCACCGAACGCCTCCGCCAGCATCCGCACGAGCCCCGGCCGGTCGCTCGACAGCGGCACGGCGACGAGCGTGTTCACCCCGCACGCCGCGAGTGCGGCGAGCCGGTCGTCGAGGCCGGCGGGCGTGGTCGCGACCGCCATCGCGTCGACGAGCTCGTCGGTCAACGCGGCGGCGGCTGCCTCGCGGTGGCCGGACAGCATCGCGTCCTGGCACGCACGCGCCGCCGGGCCGTGCCCGGCCCGCTCGGCGAGCTCGACGTAGAAGTTCTTCTCGCGCGAGCCCATCGCGCCGAGATAGAAGGCCAGCCATGGGCGGACGGCGTCGCGCGCCGCGGACACGTCGTCGTCGACCGCGAGCGCGACCGCCGCCGCGATGTCGATGTCCGCGCGGGTGCGGCCCGCCTTGGCAAGCCCGCGGTCGAGCGGCTCGAACAGCATGTCGGCGTGCTGCGGGTCGACCATGAACGGCAGCCAGCCGTCCGCGATCTCGCCGGTCTGCTCGACCGCGCGCGGCCCGACGGCCCCGAGGTACACGGGGATCCGGTCCTGCACCGGCTTGGCGAGCAGCTTCAGCGCGCGACCTTGCCCGCCCGGGAGCGGCAGCGTGTACTCGCTCCCCTCGTACTCGAGCGTCTTGCACGCGAGCGCCTGCCGCACGATCTCCACGTACTCGCGCGTGCGCGTGACGGGCCTGGCGAACGGGACGCCGTACCAGCCCTCGGACACCTGCGGTCCGGAGACGCCGAGGCCGAGCCGGAAGCGGCCGCCGGACAGGACGTCGAGCGTCGCGGCGGCCATCGCCGTCGCCGCCGGTTGGCGGGCGGGGATCTGCAGCAGGCCGGAGCCGAGCGCGACGCGCTCCGTGCGGCCGGCGAGCAGCCCGAGCACCGACACCGCGTCCTGCCCCCAGGCCTCCGAGATCCACACCGAGTCGAGCCCGAGCCGGTCCGCGAGCACGGCGAGCTCGACCTGCTCCTCGGGCGAGAACCAGGGCCAGTAGGCGAGGAAGAGACCAGCGCGCATGGGTTCCGTAGGCTAGGGGTCGTTGCGGCGCGAATTCGCCCCCCTGTTCCTGCTGGCCCTGCGTGCAAGTGAGGGCTCGGGGCCGCATGCGGACGCCGCGCGACAGGTCGTCCTTCTCGTCCTGATCGCGCAACTGCTCGCCGCCTCCCAGCACGACGGACCGCCGCACGCGTCGGCGCGGGCGCCGCGCTACGTCCGCGCCCGCCGCTCCCGGCTCCCGCACCGCGACTCGCTCGCCGGCCGACGCCCACGAGGATGACATGGATCTCACGCTCATTCACTTCGACTCCCCGACCGAGGTACGCACGTTCCACAAGGGCCGCTTCGAGGTCTACCGCGTCGGCCCGATGACGCTCGGGCGGGCGACGTATGAGCCGGGCTGGAAGTGGTCGGAGTCGGTGGGTAAGGGCTCCTGCCAGGTCGAGCACGTCGGGCTCGTGCTCTCCGGCCAGGCCGCGGTGAAGATGGACGACGGCACCGAGAAGGTGATGGGCGAGGGGGAGTTCTTCTACGTGCCGCCCGGCCACGACAGCTGGGTGGTCGGCGACGAGCCGTACGTCTCGCTGCACATCATGGGCAGCGAGGACTACGCCTCGTGACCGCGCTCGGCGAGGCGTTCTACGAGGAGCTGCTGTGGGTGCACGGCATGCTCCGGCAGGAGCTCGAGCTCGTGCGCTCGCTCGCCGCGCGGGTCGCGGACGGGCTGCCGGCGGACGAGCTGCGAGTCGAGGTGGCGGCCTTGAAGGCCAACGGTCCGCTGTGGGCGCTGAAGGTGAATTGCCTGCATTACTGCCGTTTCGTGCACGGCCATCACCTGCTCGAGCACCTCGCGTTCGAGGAGGAGAACATCGGCCCGACGCTGCGCCGGATGGACCGGCACCCGCTGTGGTCCTGACGGGCGCGCCGCTGATCGCCTTCGCGCCGTCGACCGACCTGGCACGGTCGCGAGCGTTCTACGAGGGAGTGCTGGGCCTGCGGCTGGTCGAGGACAGCTCGTTCGCGGTCGCGTTCGACGCGCATGGCACGCAGCTGCGCGTCACCGCGGTCGAGCAGCGGGTCGCGGCGCCGTACACGGTCCTCGGCTGGTTCGTGCCCGACATCGCCGACGCGATCGACGCCCTCGCGGTGCGCGGCGTCGCCTTCAACCGCTACGGCGGCATGGACCAGGACGCGCGCGGCGTCTGGGCGTCGCCGTCCGGCGCGCGCATCGCCTGGTTCGAGGATCCCGACGGCAACGTGCTGTCACTGACGCAGCGCCGCAGCTAGCTCGCTCAGGCTGGCGCTCTCGGGCACGCCGTCAGGTGCCACCACTCGTCTAAAAGCAATAGCGCTACTCGCTCAGCGACGGCAACGGCGGCAGCGGCTCGCCTTCACCGCGGATCTCACCGGAGAACGCGAGCCGCTCCAGCCGGGCGATCTCCTGCTCGCCGAGCCGGCGGGCGGGATCGTCCGCGGGAAGCCCGGCGATCAGCTTCGTGATCCGCTGCCGGATCTGCAGCGAGAAATGCGGCGTCGACGAGCCCATGAGCTGGCGGACGTCGTCGACCGTCACCTCGCGGCGGAGTCGCTCGGGCTGTTCGGCCTGTGCCATGTCAGTTGCCTGAGGTGTCGACGGGTTGGATCTCGAGCAAGGCGTCCAGGCGCGACTGCACATCCCCCGAGATCGCGGTCTCGTCGCCCAAGAGCCAGCCGTGATTGTAAACGCCGCGCACCGGGTCCTTGTCGTACCCGGGCTGGATGTCGAGCAGGTAGTCCTGCAGCGGCGCGGGGAGCGACCCCGCCTCGGTCAGCAGCAGCAGCGGCCCGTACTGGCCGGAGCCCGAGAGCGCCGAGCCGGCGGCGGCGTCGAGCGTCCGCGACACGTTCGCGAACACGAGCCCGTGGCCGGGATCGACGACGCCCCAGCCGAAGCGCCCGTCGGTGTAGCGCGCGAAGGCGATCGCGTTCGCCACCGGGTCGGCGCCCGCGATCCGCTTCGTCTTGCCGAGCTTGGAGAGCCGGCGGAAGACGCCGTTGGAGATCGCCTCGGGCGGGCCGAGCACGTAGATCCGCGCGCGCGGGTGTGACTGAATGGCCGCGCGCGTCTCCGCCGGGAGCGAGTCCTTGAGCGTCCACAGCACGGGGTCGCCCGAGCGGGCCGCCCAGCCGGCAGCGGGCATCGCGAACTCCGGGTTGTCGGCGGGTGCGACGAGCACCGCCTGCGTCGGCTCGCCGGCCGCCTTGGCCTGCAGCTTGTCGATCGCCTGCGCGAGCGAGGCCGAACTGGCGCCCGGCACCTCCTCGATGCGCTTGTTGTCGGGCTTGGCGGCGTCGTTGCCGATCCGGATCACCTGCGCGTCGTCGGCCTGCGGCGCGCCCGAGGGCGCGAGCTCCTGCAGCGCCTCGGCGCTGGCCGCCGGCAGGTCGCCGCCGTCGGAGAACAGGATCGGCGCGCGCAGCGGGCGGGCCATCAGCTGGGCGGCCGAGATCGCGGCGCGCCAGTCGCCCTGGTCGACGATCACCACGGCGTTCGGGCTGCTCTCGTCGGTCCGGGCGGGATAGACCGCGCGCGCGACGCCGGCGGCGTTGGCGATCGCGTCGGCGCCAGCCACACGGGTCGTGTTCTTGGTCGCGAAGATCGGGAAGCCGAGCGCCTGAGCGTTGTCTCCCTGAGGGTCGTTGCCCTTCGCGCCGAGCACCGGTTCGGCCTGCTTCTTGCCTCCGCCGTTGCTGCTGCCGCCACCGCATCCGGCGACCACGAATACGAGCAGGAGAACCACGAGGCCGCGGCGAATCACGGACCCAAACGCTAGCGCCGCGCTAGCCTGCTGCGCCGGTCGCGCGGTCTGAGACGCTAAAGATGGGGTAAGAAGCCGCCGACTAGACATCTAGCGGCGCCATGCAATAAGGTGCCGCGCCAAGCCGAACCTCTGGGCAGGAAGCTCAGGGGGCGGGGGACCCAAATAGAAGTTGTATGGGGCTAATCACGTCCAGAGCGACGTGAGGCGCAGGCTCTTTCCGCGCTAGCCCGTCAGCTAACCCCGCAGGCCGACGAAAGAGGTAGTTGAGCCTTGTCATCGCCGCGGGCGATAGCCCTTATTTGTGTTGCGTTTTTCGTTCTGCCCGGGGTTGCATTAGCCCAGGATCCGTCGACGGGCGGCACCGTCTACACGCCGCCGCCTCCGCCCGCACCGGAGAACCTGACCGTCCCGGGGACGACCGCAAAGCTCATGCCCGACGGGACCGCGGCCGCGCCCGCTGACGCGCCGGTCGAGGTCCAGCAGGCGATCTGGGCCGCGAACACGATCCAGGACCTGCCGTACAGGTACGGCGGCGGGCACGCCAAGGTCGAGGACACCGCCTACGACTGCTCCGGCACCGTCTCATACGCCCTGATCCACGCTGGGCTGCTCAAGAGCCCGCTCGACTCGAGCTCGTTCTTCCACTTCGGCAAGCGCGGCCACGGCCAGTGGATCACGATCTTCACCAACTCCGGCCATGCCTTTGCGGTGATCGCGGGGCTCCGGCTGGACACCAGCTCGTATGCCACCCGCGCCCTCAACAAGCGCAAGTACTCCAAGGCACTCGAGCGCGGACCCCGTTGGCGCCCCACAAAGCGCCCAGGTAAGGGGTTCCGTAAGCGCCACCCCGTCGGCTTCTAAGAAGCCGCTCCAGACCGGCGAAGGCGCGGACTCGGGGGAGGCCGCGCCCCCGCCGGACGGTACGCTCTCCTGGAGGACCTGAACTGGACCATCCAAGGAGGCAGACGTGCCCGGCATCGGCGGACGCATGTCCACCGTCATCAAGGCGAAGATCTCAAAGCTCCTCGACCGAGCTGAGGATCCCGCGGAGACGCTCGAGTACAGCTACCAGAAGCAGATGGAGCTGCTCCAGAACGTCAAGAAGGGCGTTGCCGACGTCGTCACGTCGAAGAAGCGCCTTCAGCTCCAGCAGCAGAAGCTCGAGCAGCAGGTCGTCAAGCTCGACACGCAGGCTCGCCAGGCCCTCGCCCAGGGCCGCGAGGACCTCGCTCGTACCGCGCTCGAGCGCAAGCAGTTCGCCCAGGCCGAGCTGCAGTCGCTCGACCAGCAGGTCGCCGAGCTCGAGAGCCAGCAGGCGTCGCTGATCGAGAAGGAGCAGAAGCTGCGCTCCAAGATCGAGCAGTTCCGCACCAAGAAGGAGGTCATCAAGGCGCAGTACTCGGCCGCCGAGGCGCAGGTGAAGATCTCCGAGGCAGCCGGCGGTGTCGGCGAGGAGATGGCCGACGTCGGCCTCGCCATGCAGCGTGCGCTCGACAAGACCGAGAACATGCGCGCGCGGGCGAGCGCGATGGACGAGCTCGAGGCCGCGGGCGCGTTCGACGACCAGCTGTCGCTGTCCGCCGGCCAGGACGACATCGACCGCGAGCTGCACCAGCTCACTTCTCAGAGCGCCGTCGACGACGACCTCGAGCGCATGAAGGCCGAGCTCGGCCAGGGCTCGACTCCACCGCAGCAGTCGCTCGGCTCCGGCGAGCCGGAGAGCAAGGCGTGATTGTCCGCATCTCCACGGAGAGCCAGTACCGGCTCGCGGAGGACGCCGCCGAGCAGCTCAACGAGCTCGACAACCAGGTCGTGGCGGCCGTCGACGGCGGCGACGAGGATCGTTTCCACGAGCTGTTCGAGCAGATGCTCGATCTCGTCCGGCGTGCCGGGCAGCCGCTCGACGAGGACGAGCTCGCCGAGTCCGAGGTGATCCTCCCGCCGCCCGACACCTCGTTCGTCGAGGCGGCGGCCGAGTTCACCGGTGAGGGCCTGATACCCGACTAGCGGACGGTCCGGAACGTGTGCGTGCGCAGCGTGGACGTGTTTCGCGGTAGGGAAGTCGAAGGGAGATGCCGATGGAACCGGCAGAGGTGGCCGCGCTGATCGATCGCTACGACGCGGCCTGGAACGCGCAGGATCTCGACGCGATCGCGGCACTGCACGACGCGGCGATCGTCTTCGAGAACCACACGGCGGCCGAGCGCGTGGAGGGCGCCGAGGCGGTGCGCGACCACATCGCCGCGATCTTCGCTCGCTGGCCGACGATGCGGTTCCAGCGCCGGGCGCTGCGCTGCGGTGATGATTTCGCGGTGAGCGAGTGGACGGCGCGGGCGACGCATCCGGACGATGGCCGGTCGCTCGAGTGGGATGGCGTCGACGTGTTCCCGCTCACGCCGGAAGGACGCATCGCGCGCAAGGACGTCTACTCGAGCTCCGGCACGCCGCGGGTACGGACGCCGTGATCTAGACCGGGATGCCCCAAAGGGGGAACCAGCGCTCGAGCTCGGGCTCGACCGGCAGGTCGGCGCCGATCTGCGCCTTCAGCCGTAGCTCGCGCTCGTTGTCGCGCTGCTGGCTCCCGCCTGCCGGCACGAACGGGTAGAAGCTGCCCCGCTTGTAGTTGTAGATCCAGTAGAGCGGCCGGTTCTGCTCGTCGCGGAACCCGAACACGGCGGCGAGGATCCGGTCGCCGTAGCCGCCGCCCTGGATCGCGCCCGAGACCGCGTTGACGCCGACGACGAGGTCGTCGAAGTCCGGGTCGACGAGGATCATCCAGCGGTAGCCGTACTCGTCATCGGTGCGGTCGACGGTCGTGCCCGCGTCGGAGCCCGTGCCGCGTACGACCTCCTCCATGTCCTTGACGATCCCGTCGAAGTCGGCGGTCGCGAGCGGCTGGAAGACGATCGCTGCCTTACCGGAGCTGGCCAGCGAGAGCTCCATCTCCATCTTCACGAACGCGGTCGACATCGCGAACAGCCGGTCGGGCGCCGGCTGCTTGAGCTCGCGCTTGCCGCGGAGGACGTCCAGGAAGCCCACGGCTTACGCGGCGACCTGGCCCTGGAGCTGCGACTCGAGGCGGGCGAGCGCCGCGATCCGCTTCTCGATCGGCGGGTGCGTCGCGAACAGGCCCGCGATGCCCTTGCCGACGCCGGCCGGGAAGATGAAGAACGCGTTCAGCTCGCTTGCCGCGCGCAAGTCCTTCTCCGGGATGTTGTGCATGCCGCTGGAGATCTTGGTGAGAGCCGCGGCGAGCGCGCTGGGCCGGCCGGTGATGATCGCCGCGCCGCGGTCGGCCGCGAACTCGCGGTAGCGCGACAGCGCCTGCATCAGCAGGAACGACACGACGTAGACGATCAGCGACACCAGCAGCAGGACGAAGAAGCTCGGGTTGTCATCGTCGTCGCCGTACGAGCCGCCGCCGCCGAACAGGAACCCGAACTGCACGATGTAGGCCGCGATCGTCGCGAAGAAACCCGCGAGCGTCATCACGAGCACGTCGCGGTTGGCGACGTGGGTGAGCTCGTGGGCCAGCACGCCCTCGAGCTCGGCGGGCGACAGGAGCTCCATGATGCCCGTCGTCGCGCAGACGGTGGCGCTCTTCGGCGAGCGCCCCATCGCGAACGCGTTCGGCATGCGCGTGTTGGCGACCGCGACGCGCGGCTTCGGCAGGTCGGCCTGCACGCACAGCCGCTCGATCATCGCGTGCAGCTGCGGGGCCTCCTGGGGCGTGACTACGCGCGCGCCCATGGCAGCCAGGGCGAGCTTGTCGGACGCGAAAATCTGGACGAGCGCAAGGCCGCCGGCGATGATCGCCACGGTGATGCCGTGCACGTTGGCCGCGAGCAATGCGACGACGAACACGACATAGACGAGGCCGAGCAAGAACAGCGTGACCGCCATGCGGACCTGCAGGCCGGTGTCCTTGCCGAATGAGGTGGGTCTGGGCATCTGTGGCTGAGGATGGTGGCAGCGCCCCCTAAAAATCAAATTACGGGCGCTGCGCTGGTAGATTGGCGCTCGCCGAATTCACGGAATGACCAGTTCCGTGGAACGGGGGAACCAAGCAGGTCCTGGGGCGAATCGCGGTCTGCTGACCGCGTAGCGCACGTTCGCGAGCCCGACAGCTAACCCCGTAGGCACTTGGGTGACGTCTATGTCAGGCTCGTCGCGAATCAGCGGAAAAGCCCTGCATTCTGCAGGATTCGTTGCACGCTCCATAAGGAGGCGTCCTTCCCTGGTGCCACAGTCGGGGGACGCCTAGCATGGCCCGCCGCATGCGTCGACGAGTTGGCCTCCTGTTCGTGGTGGCGGTGCTTCCGCTTGCGCTCTGGGCTGCGCTCCCGCTGATCTCCGGCGCGGAGTCGCCTGGCTCGATCCAGAACAAGATCCAGAGCAAGCAGAACCAGATCGAGCAGCGCAAGGGCCGCGAGCATGTCCTCACGTCGGACATCAGCGCCGCGACGAGCCGGATCAACTCGCTGCAGGGCGACATCTCCGAGCTCCAGGGCAAGCAGGTCACTCTCGAGAGCGACCTACAGGCCAAGCGCGCCGAGCTCGCCCGCATCCAGGCCGACCTGCGCCGCGAGCGCCTCAAGCTCGCCCGCCTGCGCGACCGGCTCGCCCGCGCCCGCGTTCTGCTCGCCCAGCGTCTGGTCGAGAGCTACAAGGACGACATGCCGGACATCGTCACGGTCGTGCTCGAGGCCGACGGCATGGCCGACCTCCTCGAGCGGGCCCAGTTCATGCAGCGCATGTCCGAGAACGACGCCAACCTGATCGAGCGCGTGACGAGCGCCAAGGCGGAGGCGACCGCGACCGCCCAGCACCTCGACCAGCTCGAGCAGAAGGCGCAGGAGATCGCGAAGCAGATCGAGGGCCAGGTCGCCCAGGTCGTCGCCGTCAAGGGCAACCTGATCGACCGTCGCAACAGCTTCCAGTCGGCGCGCGCCGACAAGGCGTCGATGCTCGCGTCCACGCGGGACTCGAGGCACGCCCTCGAGGAGGACGTCGCCTCACTGCAGAAGGAGCAATCCGCGATCCTCGCCCGCCTGCAGGGTTCCGCGGGCGCGGCGCCGGTCCAGCACGGTTCCGGTGGCATGGTCTGGCCGGTCAGCGGGCCGATCACCTCCGGCTTCTGCGAGGTGCGCTCGTACGAGGCGTGCCACCCGGGTATCGACATCGCGGTGCCGACCGGCACGCCGATCCGTGCGGCGGCATCGGGTCGGGTCGCGATCGCCGGCTGGGTCGGCGGCTACGGCAACTACACCTGCATCCAGCACAGCGCCACGCTTTCCTCCTGCTACGGCCACCAGTCGAGCATCCAGGTCTCGGTCGGGCAGTCCGTCAGCCAGGGTCAGGTCATCGGCCTGTCCGGCAGCACGGGCAACAGCACCGGCCCGCACGTGCACTTCGAGGTACGGATCAACGGGTCTGTCGTGAACCCGATGAACTACCTCTGAGACGCTAGCCTCAAGGCCGCATGCAGCCTGAGCTGCACATCTTCGGCATCACGCTGCAGACGTTCGGGCTGATGATGGGGCTCGGCTTCGTGGTCTCGGGCTGGATCATCGCCCGGCGCCTGAAGGAGCTCGGCAAGCCCGTCGACTGGGCGTACGAGATGGTGTTCGCCGCGCTGATCGGCGGGATCGTCGGCGCGCGTCTGTGGTGGGTCGGCGAGAACTGGGCGAGCGCCAAGGACGACATCCTCGGCAGCCTGTTCTCCGGGGCCGGCCTGGTCTGGTACGGCGGCGCGATCGGCGGAGCGACCGCCGTGCTGCTGTGGGCCTGGCGGCGCAAGTGGTTCACCCTGCAGATGCTCGACACGGCATCGATCCCGCTCGCCGCCGGCTACGCGATCGGCCGCATCGGCTGCCAGCTCGCCGGCGACGGCGACTACGGGAAGGCGTGGAACGGCCCGTGGGCGATGGCGTACCCCAACGGCACCGTGCCGACGACCGAGAAGGTCCACCCGACGCCGGTCTACGAGACGATCACGATGCTGATCGTGGCCGCCGTGCTGTGGCGGCTGCGGGACCGCTGGCGCCCGGGCACGCTGTTCGCGCTGTACCTGATCCTCGCCGGCCTCGAGCGCTTCCTGGTCGAGTTCATCCGCCGCAACGACGCCGTGTTCGTCGGCCTCACCCAGCCGCAGCTGCTGTCGCTGGTGATGATCGCCGGCGGCGGGATCTTCCTGCTCGTGCGCCGCCCGGCGCCCGCACCGGCGCCGCTGCGCGCATAAAGTCCGCGGGCGTGTATCCGGACGACTCCTCCGTCGAGGACGGTGCGCTGCGCATCGGCGGCTGCGACGCGCGTGATCTCGCGCGCGAGTTCGGCACGCCCGCCTACGTCGTCGCCGAGGATGATCTGCGCGCTCGCGCCCGCGCGTTCACGCGTGCCGTGGGGTCCGACGGCGAGATCGTCTACGCGTCCAAGGCGTTCCCGTGCACGGCGGTGCTGCGCGTGTTCGCGGAGGAGGGGCTCGGCTGCGACGTCGCGTCCGGCGGCGAGCTCCACCTGGCGCTGCGGGCCGGGTTCAACCCCGGGCGCCTTTACCTGCACGGCAACGCGAAGTCGGAGACCGAGCTGCGCATGGCCCTCGACGCCGGCATCGGCACGGTCGTGATCGACAACGAGCAGGACGCCGACCGACTGCTCGCACTCGGCGGCGGCCCGCGGCTTCTCGCGCGCGTGATCCCCGGCGTCGAGGCCGACACCCACGAGCACATCCTCACGGGACAGGCGGGGTCCAAATTCGGAATGACGCCGGAGGCGGTCCGCGCGCTCGCGGACCGGATCGACCTCGCCGGGCTCCATATGCACATCGGATCGCAGCTGCGCTCGCTCGATCCCTACCGGCGCGCGATCGCCGCGCTGGCCGAGGTCGGCGACTTCGACGTCTACGACCTCGGTGGCGGGCTCGCGGTCCCGTACGTCGACGGGGACGAGGCGGTCGAGCCGCACGACTGGGTCGACGGCATGGTCGCCGCCGCACGGGCCGAGTTGGGGGAGGACAAGTCGCTGGTGCTCGAGCCCGGTCGCGCGCTGGTGGCCAACGCCGGGGTGACGCTGTACACCGTCGAGTCGGTCAAGCCGGGGCTCGCGGGGGAGACGATCGTGGCGGTCGACGGCGGGATGTCCGACAATCTCCGGCCGATGCTCTACGGCGCCGCCTACTCCGCCGCGCTCGTGGCGCGCATGGATTCCGGCGGCGGCGTCTGCACCGTGGTCGGGAAACACTGCGAGTCCGGCGACGTCCTGGTGCGCGACGTCCGGCTTCCGGACCCGCGGCCCGGGGACGTGCTCGTGACGCCGGTCACCGGCGCCTACGGGCACGCGATGGCGAACAACTACAACGGCGTCCCGCGGCCGCCCGTGATCTTCTGCTCCGGCGGTGACGCGCGGATCGTCGTCCGGCGCGAGACCTATGAGGATTTGAGTGGGCGCGACGTCTGAACCCTCCGAAAGCAGAGGCGCCCTGGGTGGGGGCGGTGTCTTTAGGATCGGCCTCCTCGGCCACGGCACCGTCGGCTCGGCGTTCGAGGCGCTGCTGGCCGAGCGCGCTGACGCGTTCGTGCCGATCACCGGCATGCGGCCCGAGATCATGGGCGTGCTCACGCGCTCGCGCGGCTCGTTCGACGAGCTCCTTGCCGGCAGCGACCTGATCGTCGAGCTGATCGGCGGCATCGAGCCCGCGCGCGAGTACGTGCTGCAGGCGATGCGGGCCGGCAAGCACGTCGTGTCCGCCAACAAGCAACTCCTCAGCCAGCACGGCGAGGAGCTGTGGGCGTGCGCCCGCGAGAACAGCGTGCAGCTGCGGTTCGAGGGCGCGGTCGCCGGCGTGGTGCCGGTGATCCGGGTGCTGCAGGAGTCGCTCGCCGCGACCCGGGTCGAGCGCATCCACGGCATCGTCAACGGGACGACCAACTACATCCTCACGGAGATGGCCGACCGCGGGCTCTCCTACGCCGACGCGCTCGGCCAGGCCCAGGAGCTGGGGTACGCCGAGTCGGACCCGACCGACGACGTCACCGGCCGCGACGCCGCCGCCAAGATGGCGATCCTCGCGCGGCTCGCGTTCTCCACGCCGGTGCACCTCGACCAGGTGGTCTGCGAGGGGATCGAGCACCTGACCGGCGAGGACATGGAGTACGCGAAGGAGTTCGGCCTCGGGCTGAAGCTGATCGGCACGGCCGAGCGCGTCGACCGTGGGATCAGCGTGCGGGTGCACCCGGCGTTCCTCTACGCGGGGCATCCGCTGGCCGCGATCCACGGCCCGTTCAACGCGGTGACGCTGGAGTCCGACACGATCACCGAGGTGACGTTGTCGGGACCGGGCGCGGGCGGCCCGCAGACCGCGACGGCGGTGCTGGGCGACGTCGTCTCGGCGATGATCCCGCCCGCGTCGACGCCGGAGACGACCGAGTCGCTCACCGTCGTCAACGACGTCGAATCGGCGTTCTACCTGCACATGGAAGTCGCCGACCGCCCGGGCGTGCTCGCCCAGGTCGCCGAGCTGCTGGGAATGCAGGGCGCATCGATCCGGTCGGTGGTGCAGAAGGGGCTGGGCGAGAACGCGCGGCTGGTGATGATCCTGCACCCGCTGCTGGAGTCGCGCTTCTACGCCGCGGTCCGGATGATCGGGCAGCTCGACTTCATCCGCGCCGCCCCGCGCGCGATCCGGGTGATCGACGAGGAGTTCAAATGACAGCGGGTCTGATCGAGCGCTGGCGCGACCGGCTGCCGTTCGAGCCCGGTGATCCGATCGTGTCGCTGTCGGAGGGATCGACCCCGCTGGTGCTCGCCGAGCGCGTGTCCGAGCGGGCGGGCTGCGAGGTGTGGCTGAAGCTCGAGGGCGCGAACCCGACCGGCTCGTTCAAGGATCGCGGGATGACCTGCGCGGTGTCGGCGGCGGTGCGCGAAGGGGCGCAGGCGGTGATCTGCGCGTCCACAGGCAACACGGCAGCGAGCGCGGCGGCGTACGCGGCGCGGGCCGGGCTGACTGGCGCGGTAATCGTCCCGGAGGGCAAGATCGCGACCGGAAAGCTCGCCCAGGCGCTGATGCACGGCGCGCGGGTGGTGGCGCTGCGCGGCAACTTCGACGAGGCGCTGACGCTCGTGCGCGAGCTCGTCCAGCGGCATCCGATCGCGCTCGTGAACTCGGTCAATCCGTACCGGCTCGAGGGGCAGAAGACCGCGTCGATGGAGATCGTCGAGGAGATCGGCTCGATCGACGCGCTGGCGATCCCGGTCGGCAACGCCGGCAACATCACCGCCTATTGGAAGGGCTTTCAGGAGGTCGACGAGAGCCCGATGATGCTCGGCTTCCAGGCCGAGGGCGCGGCGCCGCTCGTGCACGGCAAGCCGGTGCCGAACCCGGAGACCGTGGCCAGCGCGATCCGGATCGGCAACCCGGCGCGCTGGGAGGAGGCCATGGCCGCGATGACGGCCTCGCACGGCTCCGTGCAGGCGGTCTCCGACGCCCAGATCATCGACGCGTATCGCTTCCTGGCCGCCTCCGAGGGCGTGTTCTGCGAGCCGGCCTCGGCCACCAGCGTGGCGGGTGTCCTGACGCACGGCGCGATGGGTGCCGAGCGCGTCGTGTGCGTGTTGACCGGGCACGGGCTCAAGGACCCGCAGACCGCCCTGGCCAACGCGGGGTCGGTCGTGCCGTGCGAGCCGGACATCGACGCCGTCGAGCAGGCCGTCCTGGCTTGACCGTTCACGTCCGCGTCCCGGCCTCGTCGGCCAATCTGGGGCCCGGCTTCGACGTGCTGGCCGCGGCCCTGGGCGTGTGGATGGAGCTCGAGGTGACCGAGACGGGCCGGTTCGAGGTGCGGACCGATCTGGCGATCGCCCGCGACGCGCGCAACCTGTGCGTCCGCGGCTTTGCGGCGCTCCGGCCCGCCGACGGGATGCGCTTCGCGATCCGGTCGGACATTCCGCTGTCGGGCGGCCTCGGGACGAGCGCGGCCGCCTACGTGGCCGGCCTCGCCGCGGCCGACGCCCTGAACGGCGGGGGCGCGGACCTGCTGGAGGAGGCCGCGCGCCTCGAGGGGCACCCCGACAACGCCGCTGCGGCACTGATGGGCGGGTTCGTGGTCTGCGCGGGGGGGTCCGCTGCCCGCCTCGACCCGCCTTCCGGGCTCGAAGCGGTGCTGGTCGTCCCCTCGCGGGCGGTGCGCACCGCCAAGGCGCGGGCGGCACTGCCCGCCGAGGTGCCGATGAGCGAGGCGGTCTTCAACATCGGCCGGGCCTCGCTGCTGGTCCTCGGTCTCGCCCGCGGCGACCTCGACCTCGTCGCGCGCGGATTGGGCGACGCCCTGCACCAGCCACGCCGCGCGTCCTTGTATCCGCGGTCGATGGAGCTGGTCGAGCGGGCCTCCGAGCTCGGCGCGCTGGGGGCCACGATCTCGGGCGCCGGCCCCTCGGTGCTGGTCTGGACGCGGTCGGAGGACGCGGGTGCGGTCAGCGACCGCCTCTCCGCGGAGTCCGCGGGGTGGGCGCAGGTGATGCGGCTGCCGTTCGCCGAGAACGGCGCCGAGGTCGGCTTCTAGGCGCGGATGAAGACCGGCGCGCCGAGAGGGACTCGGCGCATCAGGGCCTTGATGTCGGCGTCGTAGGCCCGCATGCAGCCCAGCGACGCCTCGGTGCCGACGGTCTCGGGGTTCGGCGTGCCGTGGATCGCCAGCCGGTCGCCGCCCGGCCAGCCGGGGACGAGCTTGGTCTGGTGGCCCGAGAGGGCCACGGCGCAGCAGCCGTAGGGCGAGTCGGCACGGCCCGTCCGCAACAGATCGGTCACCGCGAATCGGCCCAGCGGCGTCTCGTTCCCCGGGCGGCCAACGGCGATCGGCATCCGGCGCAGGACCTTCGAGCCCCGCTTGAGCACCAGCCGCCGTGCGCTGCGGTCGACGTGGATCGAGATGTCGGTCGCGCCGAGGCGCACCTCGCGCGCGCGGATCCAGCCGCGCTGCTCGTTGCGGCGCTCCGAGGCGATCACGCGCAGCCAGCTGCCGCGGCGGCCGTTGACGGCGAGAACGCGGCGCGAACCGAACTCCGTCTGCCGGCCCACCCGCGCGATCACGTGGCCCCCGGGCGCGGCGCGCAACGTCGCGGCGTGCAGCACACGCGCGGTCTTGAAGCGCGGTCCCGCCGGCTTCTTCTCCGCGGCGGCAGGCGTCGGCTCGGCTTGTGCGACGAAATCAGCCGGGCGGGAAGATTGGCTGGCGACGGGCGCCGACCCACCGCAGCCCGCGACCGCGAGCAGACCGGCGAGCACCAACGCCAGACGCATGCACCTAGCTTGCCAGCAACGGCTTCAGCGCGCGACGGGCATCGCGCAATCCGACGCGATCGAGCACCTCGTCGGCCAGCGCGAGGTAGTCCGCCCCGAGGTCGGGCCGGTGGTCGAGGATCGACTGCGCGCGCTCGGCCGACTCGGCATAGGCGATCGATGACCGGATCACGGTCTTGAAGACCTTGTCGTCGTAGTGCTCGGTCAGCTGCTCGTAGGCCTCGCGGGAGTGGACGGTGCGCATGTCGGCGATGTTCATCACCACGCCAAGCCACTCCAGATCGGGGTTGTAGAACTCCTTCGCCTGCTCGATCACCTCGAGCGCGCCCTGGACGCCCTGCAGCGCGAAGTACTGCGCCTCGGAGGAGATCATCGCCCAGTCGGCCGCCACCAGGCCGTTGATCGTCAGCAGCCCGAGTGCCGGCGGGCAGTCGATCAGGATCACGTCGTGCTGCTTGCGGGCGTCCTTGAGCGCCTTGCGCAGCACGAGCTCGCGGCCCATCTTGCCCGACAGCGAGCGCTCGACCTCGGCGAGGATCGGCGACGCGGGGACGATCCCGTCGTGCACGGCCGCCTTCGCCTTGGCGTCGCCCGACAGCACGTCGGCGATCGTGGGACTCGCGTCCGGTGGAACATCGAAGTAGTCCGACAGGTTGCCCTGCGGGTCGAGGTCGATGGCGAGCACGTCCAGACCGACGCGCCGCAGCACGTCGGAGAGCGTCCGCACCGTGGTGGTCTTTCCCGTGCCGCCCTTCAGCGACAGGACCGCAATCGTCTCAGCCATAAGAGGACGGGCACGATACCGCCCGCCGATATGGCTATTCGGAGGTCGCTGCGGCGACCGCCGGAACGGTCACGGTGTCCACGTAGAAAAGGGAGTGCCGGCCGATGGTGATCTCGTCGCCGTCGGTCAGCGGCGCCCATTCCACGCGCCGCCCGTTGACGAAGATCCCGTTCAGCGAGCGGTCGTCGAGCACGCGCACGCCGTCGGCCTGATTGACCACCAGCGCATGGCGGCGGGAGACCGTCGCGTCGTCGAAACGCAGGTCGGCGGCCAAGGAGCGGCCGATCCGCGTCCACTCGCGCGTGATCGCGACGACCATGTGGCGGCCGCCATCCTCGTACGCCAGGAACTTGCCGGGCTCCTCGAGCCCCGCCCGCGCGTCCTCGACCCAGCCGGGCCGCTCGCGCCGCTCGCCCTCAGCGACGACGGGGACCGATCCCTGACCCGTTCCGGGGAGGGTGCCGGTGTTCTGTACCTCGCCTTTGGACTCCTGCATGCTCGGCCTTCCGATCTCGATCTTAGGGACCGGGTCAATGGAGGGGTCCGGGTGCCCGTGGCGAAACGGCTTCAAACGATGCCCGCGCTCACCCGCCACCGGAATCCCCTGATGGAGATCTCTCTCCTCCGCCACAGCGTAGGCGCGCTGAGCGCTCGCCGCCGCGACTGTGTGGACTGCCATCGTACTCCGCTGATCGGCGAGGTCGTTCACATCTACGCCAACGGGCTGGTCTGCGAGCTCTGCAGGTCGTTACACCGCGAGACTCCCGCCCGTTCCGAGGTCGTGCGCTCTCCCGAGCACGATCGCGCAGTGCGAGCCCGTCCGCGCGCCGCCTGACACCGGCCGCGGCCACTATTGTTCCGGCCGCTGTGGACCCCGTTCACGTCAACGTGATGATCGATCGTCCGCGCGACGAGGTCTTCTCGTATCTCGCGGACGTCGCGAACCACTCCGAGTTCAGCGACCACTACCTGACGAACTGGCACCTGCTGCGAGTCGACTCGGTCGGCGCCGGCGCGGGCGCTCGGTTCCGCGTCGGCGTGCCACTGCAGCGCTTCGACTGGGGTGACATGACCCTCGTCGTCGTCGAGCCCCCGCACCGCATCGTCGCGGTGGGCCGCTTCGGCAAGTTCAACCGCATCAAGACGACCGCGATCTGGACCCTGGATGAGGCGGCGGGCGGCGGCACCGAACTCGACTACATGTTCGAGTCCGAGCCGGCACTCCCTACCGACAAGGTCGTAGAGTCCCTGAGCGGTCAGCGCCGTTGGTTCAAACGCAAGCTACGCAAGGCAATGCGCCGACTTCAGGCGATCCTCGAGGAAGATCAGGACCGTGGTGCGCGCGCCAGGGTCGTCGGCCTCTAGAATCCGCGCCCGATGTCGCGTCTGGTCGTCCTGGCAGTCCTACTGATCGCCCTCGTGGCCGGCGGCTGCGGGCACAAGGACGAGACGGTCGCCGCCAACGAGGGCCTGTACACGGTCGTCGACGGGCTGAAGTACCAGATCCAGCTGTCCCGCTACATGAACGTCAACGATGTCGAGGATCGCGAGTACCTCAAGGGGCTGCCGGCGGGGACGGCTCAGCCCCGTGCCGACGAGACCTGGTTCGGCGTCTGGGTGCGGGTCCAGAACGAGGGCGACAAGACGCTCCCGTCGGCCGACACGTGGGAGATCCACGACACGCAGAAGAACGTCTACCGTCCGATCCCGATCGACACGGACGCCAACGTGTTCGCGTTCCAGAAGGGGGTCGGCGTGCCCCCCGCGACCATCCTGCCGCTGTCCAGCAGCGCTGCCGGCCAGGGCCCGATCCAGGGCTCGCTGCTGCTCTTCAAGCTCAAGACCGACTCGCTCCAGAACCGCCCGCTCGAGCTGCGCTTCTCGAACGGCCAGCAGGGCCAGACCGGCGTCTACGACCTAGACGTCTAGGTACCTCTAGCCCTTCACGGCGCTCTCGATCACCTGCCGGGCGGCGGGTGCGGCGACCTCGCCGCCTGCGCCCTGGGCGATGAACAGCACGGCGACGGCGATCCGCGGGTGCGCGGCGGGCGCGAAGGCGGCGAACCAGGCGTCGGTGTCGGTCGGGTCCGCTTCCGGCGGCGTCACTTCCTCGCCGGCCTGCGGGAGCGTGTCGTTGCGCACGGTGGTGCGGAGCTCGGCGGTGCCGGTCTTGCCCGCGACCTTGACGCCTGACATCGCGGCGCCGGTACCGGTGCCGTAGCTCACGACCGCGCGCATCGAGCGCTCCACGAACCGCGCCACCGAGGCCGGCACGGCCCGTTTCTTCACCGGCTTCTGCCCCTTGCGCAGCGTCGGCTCGACGCGCATGCCGTCCTCGCCGATCGCCGCCGCCACGAGCGCCATCTCCAGCGGCGTCGCGAGCACCTTGCCCTGACCGATCGCGGTCGAGCCGACAGCGAGGTCGTCGCCGATCTCATCCGCGGCAGGGATCGTGGATCGCGCGGCGCCCGCCAGGCGCGGGTCCTCGTTGAAGCCGAACGCCTCGGCGGTCGCGACCAGCTTGCGCGCGCCGACCTTGGCGCCGAGTGGCGCGAACACCGAGTTGCAGGAGTGGGCGAACGAGTCGATCAGCGATCCGCCGCACGACTCGCCGTTGGCGTTCTCGAGCTTCACGCCCTCGAGCGTCGCCGCCGTCTGCACCGGGAAGCTCTCGTTCTCCTTGACCGCCTTCGCCTGGAGCGCCGACGACAGCGTGATGATCTTGAAGACGGAGCCGGGAGGCTGCGGCGCCGAGAACGCGACGCCTGCGAGGCCGAGCACCTCACCGGTGCTCGGGCGTACCGCCGCGATGCCGCCGTAGCGGCCCGCCAGCGCCGCGACCGCCGCGCGCTGGACGTCGGGGTCGATGCTCGTGCGCACGCTCTTGCCGCGCTGCGGCGGGCGGCTGGCGAGCACACGCGCTCCGGCCCGCAGCTCGCCGCCGGGCGTGCCGGTCAGCTCGGCGTCGAACTCGCGCTCGAGGCCGGTGAGCCCGACGGGCGCTCCTTCGGGCACGCCGCGCGCGTCGAGCTCCTCGGCGCGCTCGGGCGGCGCGGTCCCGACCGTGCCGGCGATCTCCGAGGCGGCCGGATCGAGGTCGGACGATCGGTCGTCGCCGCGCGCGATCACCTTGCCGTCGCGGGTGCGGAGCGTTGCGCGCGTCGGCAGGCGCGTGCGGCGCGTCAGCTTCTCGCCCGGCTGCAGGCCCGGGAACACGAGCTGCGGGTCCCAGGCGATCGCCGGGTCGCCGTCGGCGTTCTTACCGATCGGCAGCGTGAGCGTCTGGCGGATGTCGCCGAAGATCCGCGTCTGGACGTCGATCGGGACCGTGACCATGTCGTCGCGGGGGTTCGACGCGCGGCCGGCGGTGAGCTTCGCCGTCGTCGCGGTGGCGGCGGCATCGCGATAGGCGTTCGCGAAATCCGTGACCGAGCTCGACTTCTGCGTCTCGGGCGTCAGCATCGCGTGCATCGCCGCGTAGTCGCCGCGCGCCCAGGCCGCGGTGAACTCCGTGGCGAGCCGGCGTTCGGCGGGTTCGTGGCGGCCGCCGACCACCAGCCCGACGAGGAACGCGGCCGCCGCGAGGGCGAGCAGTGGAGCGAGGCGACGCAGCATCATGCGGCGCCGAGTGATCGGGGGGCGGGTGGCGGCCATTGAGGGGCGCTGGTCGGCGGGCCGTCTCAAGGGTACGAGTACGCTCGGATTCTTGACAGGGATCGACTGGGTGATCGTCGGGGCCGTCGTGCTCCTCGGGCTCTTCGGGTGGGCACAGGGCTTCATCTCCGGCGTGCTCGCGCTTGTCGGCTTTGTCGTCGGCGCGTGGCTGGGAACGCGGATCGCCCCCCTGGTGCTCTCCGGGGGCCGCGAATCGCAATGGGCGCCAGCGTTTGCGCTGGTCGGGGCGATCGTGGCCGGCGGCGTGCTGGCGGCAGGGTTCGAGGGCGTCGGCGCGCGCTTGCGCGCCCGCTTGCGGTCGCCCGCGTTCGCCGCCGTCGACGGTGCGCTGGGCGCGGTCCTCACGGCTTGCGTGGGGCTCTTGATCGCTTGGGTACTCGGCGCGGTGGCGCTCCGCGCGGACCCGGACGTCCGCCGCGACGTCCAGCAGTCCGCGATCCTGCGCCAGCTCAACGCGATCCTGCCGCCGACCGGGCCGCTGCTCAACACGCTGCGCGCGCTCGACCCGTTCCCGCACATCGACGGGCCGACCGCGAACGTGCCGCCCCCGAAGGCGGGAATCGCCCGTGACCCGCAGGTGGACGAGGCGCGCCACAGCGTGGTGAAGATCCTCGGCAGCGCGTGCGGCGTGGGGGTCGAGGGCTCGGGCTGGGTGGTCCGTGACGGCACCGTCATCACCAACGCGCACGTCGTCGCCGGCCAGGGGGACACGCGCGTGCTGCCCGAAGGGCGCGAGCCGGCGCTCGACGCCGAGGTGATCGCGTTCGATCCCAAGAACGACATCGCCGTGCTGCGCGTCGACGGGCTCGACGCGCCGCCGCTCGAGGTCGCGCAGGACCCGAAGTCGGGCACGTCGGCGGCGATCCTCGGCTTCCCGCTCAACGGCCCGTACGACGTCCGGCCGGGGCGCCTCGGCCAGACGCGCGAGGTTGTCACCCAGGACGCCTACGGCCGCGGCCCGGTCCGGCGCCGGATCGCCTCTCTGCGCGGCATCGTCCGCTCGGGGAACTCCGGCGGGCCGATGGTCGACGGCGCGGGTCGCGTCGTGGCGACGATCTTCGCCGCGACCACCGCCGGCCCGCGCGGCGGCTACGCCATACCGAACGACATCGTTCGCGACGAGCTCGCCCACGCCTCCGGTCCCGTCGGCACCGGGCCTTGTGGCGGGTAACCGACTCTGAGCTACCCTGCCCGGACTCATGGGCAAGACGTTGGTCATCGCGGAGAAGCCGTCGGTCGGGCGGGACCTGACGCGCGTCCTGCCGGGCGCGTTCGCCAAGCACGAGGGCTACCTGGAGTCGGAATCGCACGTCGTGACGTGGGCTGTCGGGCACCTCGTGCAGCTCGCCGAGCCGGACGAGTACGACCCCAAGTACAAGAAATGGCGGATGGCGGACCTGCCGATCGTGCCCGACGAGTTCAAGCTCGTCGTGCGCGACGAGCGCTCGAAGAAGCAGATGAGCGTCATCACCAGGATGCTCAAGCGCGACGACGTCGACGAGGTCGTGAACGCCTGCGACGCCGGCCGTGAGGGCGAGCTCATCTTCGCCTGGACCTACCAGAAGGCGAACGCGAAGAAGCCCGTCGAGCGGCTGTGGCTGTCGTCGATGACGACCGCTGCGATCCGCGACGCGTTCCGCCAGCTGCGCCCGGCGTGGGAGTTCGGGCGGCTCGAGGAAGCGGCCCGTTCGCGCTCGGAGGCGGACTGGATCGTCGGCATGAACGCGACCCGCGCCGCGACGATCCGCCTGCGGTCCTCGTTCGACGGTGCGGTCTCGCTCGGCCGCGTTCAGACGCCGACGCTCGCGATCGTCGCCCGCCGCGAGGAGGAGATCCGCGCCTTCAAGCCCGAGCCCTACTGGCTCGTCGACGCGACCTTCGAGCCGTCCGCCGGTGAGCCCGGCCGCCGCTACGAGGGCCGCTTCCACGCCGGCGCCAAGCCGCGGCTGCAGACCGCCGAGGAGGCTGAGGCGATCGTCGCCGCCGTCCGCGAGCAGGCGGGCGAGATCACCAAGCTCGAGACATCGACCAAGAAGGAGCGCGCGCCGCTCCTCTATGACCTGACGTCACTCCAGCGCGACGCCAACACGCGCTTCGGATTCTCGGCGCGTCGCACGCTGGCGGCGGCCCAGCGCCTGTACGAGGAGCACACGGCGCTCACGTACCCGCGCACGAGCTCGCGCTTCCTGCCGAGCGACATGGTCGCCGAGCTCAAGCCGACCGCGGGCATGGTCGGCTCGCAGCCCGAGTACGCCAAGGCCGCCGCCTACGTCACCGGGCTCGACCTGCTGCCGCTCGGCCGCGTGGTCAACGACGAGAAGGTCACCGACCACCACGCGATCATCCCCACCAACGCCGAGCACCGCGTCGACAAGATGAGCGACGACGACCGCCGCATCTACGACATGGTCGTCCGGCGCTTCCTCGCGGTCTTCCATCCCGACGCCGAGTTCGAGAACACCCGGCTGGAGACGACGGTCGCGACGCACATCTTCCGCACCCGCGGCCGCGTCCTGATCGTGCCGGGCTGGCGCGGGGTCTACGGCGAAGGTCTGGAGACTCGCGCAGAGGGCGACGACGACGAGGGCGGCGACCAGCAGCTCCCCAAGCTGGCGAGCGGCGAGAACGTCCAGACGCTCGAGGTCGAGTCGCTCGCGCGTGAGACCAAGCCGCCGCGGCGCTACTCCGACGCGTCGCTGCTCGGGGCGATGGAGACCGCGGGCAAGCTCGTCGACGACGACGAGCTGCGCGAGGCGATGAAGGACTCCGGGATCGGTACCCCCGCCACCCGGGCCGCGATCATCGAGCGGCTGATCGACGTCGGCTACATCGAGCGCGACGGGCGGGCGCTCGTGGCGACCGAGAAGGGGCTGAACGTCATCAAGTTCCTCGGCGAGCACGCGCTCACGTCGCCGACGATGACCGGCGACTGGGAGCACCGCCTGTCGCGGATCGAGGAGGGCGAGGAGTCGCGCGAGACGTTCATGCGCGACATCGCCGCGTTCGCCGACAGCACGGTCCACGAGCTCGACGCCAAGCTCAAGGAGGTCCGCATCCCGCGGGCCAACCTCGGCCCGTGCCCGGTCTGCGGCCACGACATCGTCGAGAACCGCAAGGGCTTCTCGTGCTGGTCGCGCGAGGATCCCGGCTGCGGGTTCGTGATCTGGAAGTCCAAGGCCGGCAAGACGCTGCCGCTCGCGGTCGCCAAGGAGCTGATCGCCAAGGGCCGGACGGAGAAGGCCGTGACGGGCTTCAAAGGTCGCTCCGGTCGCTCGTTCCGCGCCCGGCTCGCGCTGATGCAGACCGAGGACGGCAAGTGGCGCGTCGAGTTCGACGAGCCGTGGGCGCGCGAGGGCGCCAAGCCGCCCGAGGGCGAGGAGCAGCCGGCTCAGACCGAGGAAGCGGCCGCGGCCTCGGCCGAGGCCGCGTAGCGGATCGCCTCCAGCAGCGCCCGGGTCGACGGCCGCGCCGCGTCGGCCACGCGCGTCGCGGCGAAGATCATGCGGCTGACGGGGCGCTCGGCGATCGGGTGCACCGCGACGCCGCCGTAGAGGGCGAGCGCCAGCTCGGGCAGCAGCGTCACCGCGAGGCCGCGGGCGACGAGCGCGGTGGCGATCGTCGCGTCATTGGTCCGGTGCGCGACGTCCGGCTCGAAGCCGCCGAGGTCGCGGCACAGCCGCAGGGTCATCTCGTCCCAGCCGAGGCCGGCCGGGCCGGTGGCCCACCGCTCGTCCGCGAGGTCGGCGAGGCGGGCGGGAGGATGACCGGCGCGCAGCACGAGCCGCACGGGGTCGCGCAGCAGCTCGACGCGCTCGACGCCGGCCGGCAGGCGCAGCGGCTGGTGCTCCCACTCGTCGCCGATCACGAGGTCGATGTCGCCGAGCGCGAGCGCGGGCAGCGCCTCCTCGGGCTCGCCCTCGACGAACTCGCAGCGCAGCGCCGGCGCCTCCTCTGAGAGCCGGTCCATCGCGGGCAACGCGAGCCGGAGCGCGACCGACTCGAAGCCCGCGATCCGCGCCCGGCCCGCGACGGCGCCGGACGCGGCCGCCAGCTCGGCCTCCGCGACCGCGGCGCGTTCGAGCAGCGCCTCGGCGTGGCTGACCAGCACGAGCGCCGCGTCGGTCAGCCGCACGCCGCGACCGGCGCGCTCGAGCAACGGCACGCCGGCCTCGCGCTCGAGCATCGCGAGCTGCTGGGAGACCGCCGACGGGGTGAACTGGAGCGCGTCGGCGACGGCGGCGATCGTCTTGCGTTCGCTCAGCTCGCGGAGCAGCCGGAGGCGACCCAGATGCAGCATTGTGAAGGAAAACTACCGCGTAGTCGGCAGAAATCAGAATTGATCGTGAAGCTTGCGATCTACAGGATGGCCGCGATGCGCTTCTCCGGCACCGCGCTCTGCCTGATCTCCGCTGCCGCCTTCGGTGCGATGGGGGTGTTCGGCAAGCTCGCCTACGAGAACGGGGCGACGGTCGGCACGCTGCTGTCCGTGCGCTTCGTACTCGCGGCCGCGCTGTTCTGGCTGCTCGGTGCTGCGCGGGGCGCGCGGGCGCTCCCGCGCCGTGACCTGCTGATCGCGCTGGCGCTCGGCCTGTTCGCCTACGCAGCGCAGGCCGGCGGGTACTTCGCCGCGCTCTCACGCATCGATGTGTCGGTGCTCGCGCTGCTCATCTACACGTATCCGGCGATGGTCGCCGCGGGCGCCGTCGCGCTGAAGCGTGAGCGGCTCGACGCCCGCAAGCTGGGGGCACTCGGGCTGGTCTCCGCCGGGCTCGTGTTGCTGACGGCGAGCGCAGTGAGCGGTCGCCTCGACCCGCTCGGGACGGTGATCGGGCTCGCGACCGCCGTCGTCTACAGCGTCTACATCCTCACCAGCCAGGGCATCGCCGGGCGCGTGCGGCCCCAGTTGCTGGCGGCGCTCGTCTGCACCGGCGCGGCGTTCACGCTCACCGTCGGCGCGGCCGCGCTCGGTCAGCTGCGGCCTGGGGACCTGACGGCCGAAGGCTGGTTCTGGCTGGCGTGCCTGGCGATCGTGTCGACGGTCGCCGCGATCAGCCTGTTCTTCGCCGGTCTGGCGCGCGTCGGGCCGACGACGGCGGCGATCCTGTCGACCGGCGAGCCGCTGACGACGGTCGTGCTCGCGTTCTTCATCTTCGGCGAGGTGCTGACGCCGATCCAGTTGGCCGGCGGCGTGCTCGTGCTTGGAGGTGTGGTGGTGCTAAGCGGCCGCGCGCCGCGCTGGGTCAGCCGATGGGGCCGCCGGGACGGCGGCACCGCGCGGACGGCCGAGCAGGGCGCGCCACATGTCGGTGAAGCCGGCCGCGAGCGCAGCGAAGAACTCGCCGAACGGGTTCAGGGGCCGGTCGTGCACCAGGACAGCCTCGATCTCCGGAATGGCGCCGGCGCCGGACTCGTGGCTCCAGGCGACGTAGAGGTCCTCACTCCCGACGATCTCAGCCAAGTTGACCGCCAGAACGATGTCGGCGTCCGTGTGGTCGGCGGGCAGATGTAGGTGCGGCATTCTCGGGACTCCCCGTGGCGGCGCTGGCTTCCAGTCGGAGTAGACGGCAGCCAGCCTCGCAACTTGAGTCACTTGTTGCTGCCGTACATCTGTCCAGTTCGCGGCGGTGCGCTGGTTTGCGCCGGGGCGGGTGGTCAGCACCAGGACCGGGCACGCGTCTGAGCCCGGGCGAACTGCGGCTGGGTAGGGCAGCGAGAGACGGGCCGCCGCCGTCGAGTGTGAAGTTGTTCAGCCTCAGCGCGAACAACTTCACACTCGATCCATGGGACGGCCGATCCCGCTTCCCTTAATGCCGAAGTTGGTCTCGCGCCGCCAGAACGTCAGGTGCGTCGGCGACACTGGGCGGATGCCCCTCACGCTCATCACCGGCCCGGCGAACGCCGCCAAGGCGGGCGCCGTGCTGGAACGGTTCCGGGCCGCGCTGCCGCGCGAGCCGGTGCTGGTGGTGCCGACGCCGGCCGACGCCGAGCGCTACCGGCGTGAGCTGTCCGCCGAGGGGATCGTGGTCGGGGCGGAGGTGGTCACGTTCAACCGCCTGGTGCGTGAGCTCGCCGCCGTGGCCGGGGTGCGAGGACGGGTCCTCGGACCCGTCGCGCGCGAGCGGCTCGTCAGGGCGGTGGTGGCTGAGGCCGACGTGCACGCGCTCGCCCGGTCGGCCGCTGCGCCCGGGTTCCCGGCGGCCGCCGAGGCGCTGTTCGCCGAGCTCGGTCGCTCGCTGATCGGCCCCGCGCGGTTCACGCGCGCGGTGCGCGACTGGGAGGCCACCGGCGAGGCGCCGCCGCACGCGGGGGAGCTCGCGCAGCTGTACTCGGCCTACCACCGCCGGCTCGACAAGCTCGGCGCCGTCGACGCCGAAGGACTCGCGCGGGCGGCGCTCGATGCGCTGCGCGAGCGGCCCGCCGCCTGGCGTGGCCGGCCGGTGTTCCTCTACGGGTTCGACGACCTGACCGCGCTCCAGCGCGACGCGATCGAGACGCTCGCCCGCCACGCGGACGTCTGCGTCGCGCTCGCGTACGAGCCCGGCCGCGCCGCGTTCGCGGGCCGGGCGGCGACGGTCGAGCTGCTCAAGCCGCTCGCCGAGCGGCACGAGATCCTCGAGGACCGCTCCGAGTACTACGCGCCGGCCGCGAGAGCGGCGCTGCATCACCTCGAACGGGGCCTGTTCGAGCCGGGCGCGCTGCGTCGCGCGCCGAACGGGGCGGTCCGGTTGCTGGAGGCCGGCGGCGAGCGCGCCGAGGCCGAGCTGGTCGCCGCCGAGGCGCTCGAGCTGATGGGCGACGGCGTGCTGCCGCAGGACATCGCGGTGCTCGTGCGCGGTGGCGGTGGCGTGCTCGCCCAGGTGCTCGAGGCGTACGGCGTGCCGGTGAGCGTGGACCGGCGCCCGCCGCTCGCACATACGCGGCTCGGCGCCGGGGTCCTGGCGGGAGCGCGGGCGGCGCTCGGCGGCAGCGCCGCCGACCTGCTGACCTGGCTGCGCACGCCCGGCCGGCTCGCCGACCCGGACGTCGCCGATGCGCTCGACGCTCACGTCCGCCGCAACGAGATCGCCACCGCGCGCGAGGCGGCGCGGCTCCTCGGCCCGGACGCGCCGGCGTTCGAGCTGCCCGACGCGCCGGCAGAGTTCCTGGACGCGCTGGTCGCCGAGGCGGATGCGATCTGGACCGCGCCGCACCGCCGTGCGGCCGCCGTGCTCGCTCCCGACGCCGCTGCCGACGCGCTCGCCGCCGGCGCGCTGCGCGAGGCCGCCGCCGAGCTGCGTGCGCTCGCGCTCGAGGAGCCGGCGCTGGCGGGCACGCGCGAGGACCTGCTCGAGGCGCTCGGCCGCGTGCCGGTACGTCAGCGGGCGGTCGAGGGCGCGGTGCTGATCGCCGACCCGCTCGCGATCCGCGCACGTCGGTTCCGCGCCGTGTTCGTGTGCGGGCTGCAGGAGGGCGAGTTCCCCCGCCACCCCGAGCCCGAGCCGTTCCTCGACGACGCGGCGCGCCTGCGGCTCGCCCGCGCCAGCGGCGTCGTGCTGCCGCCGCAGGAGGACGTCCTGCCGCGCGAGCGCTACCTGCTGTACGCCGCGGTGTCGCGCCCGGAGGAGGTGCTGTTCCTGTCGTTCCGGTCGTCCGACGAGGAGGGCGACCCGGTACAGCCGTCCGCGTTCATCGACGACGTGCGCGCGCTCTTCACCGATGAGCTGTGGGAGCGTCGCGGCCGGCGGCTGCTCGCCGAGGTCACGTGGCCGCCCGGCGCGGCGCCGACGCCGCACGAGCTGCGCCGTGCCCGCGCGGCCGCCGAGGAGCATGGCGAGCCGCCACCTCTGGGCGCGCCCGTGAGCGAGCCGGTGCTGGCCGCGCTCGCCGCTCGTGAGACCGAGGCGGCGCGCGGGCTGGAGACGTTCGCGGGCTGCGGCGTGCGCTGGCTCGTGGACAGCATGCTGCGCCCCCAGCCGACCGACCCCGACCCGGAGCCGCTACGCCGCGGCTCGGTCGCCCACGCGGTGCTGGAGCAGACGCTCCGGCGCCTCGGGACCGCACTGACCCCGGACTCACTGCCCGCGGCGCTGGACGCGCTCGCCGCGGCGATGGATGAGACGGCGGCGACGGCGTCGGGCACGCGCGGTCGCGCGTTCCTGCGCGAGCTCGAGGTCGACCTGCGGCGGATCCTGTGTTACGAGGCCGAGTTCGGCGCGGGGCTCGAGCCGCGCTACCTGGAGTGGAGCTTCGACGCCGAGAACCCGCTGCCGCTGGCCGGCATCGGCGTCACCGGCCGCGTCGACCGCGTCGACGTCGACGCCGCCGGCCGCGCCCTCGTGCGCGACTACAAGGGCCGGCGCGTGTCGGCGGGCGCGCGCTGGACCGAGGACCGGCGGCTGCAGGTCGCCCTGTACGCGATCGCCGTGCGCGAGCTGCTCGGGCTCGAGCCGGTCGGCGCGCTGTATCAGCCGGTCGGTGCGCGCGACGTGCGCCCGCGCGGGATCGTGCGCGACGACGTCCCGGGCACGTATGTCAACGGCGACGTCGTCGACGCCGAGGCGTTCGACGCCGCGCTCGAGGAAGCGCGTGAGACCGCTACGCGAGCGGGAGACGATCTCCGTGCCGGCCGGATCCGCGCGTGCCCGGACTCGTGCCTGCCGCAGGGCGGCTGTGCCTATCCCGGCATCTGCCGCGCGCGTGAGGAAGCGGCTTGACCGCGCTCGCCGACGCGCCGCGCACCGGCGTGCAGTTCACCCCCGATCAGCGAGCGGCTGTCGCGTCGCGCACGGGGTCGGCGCTGCTCGCCGCCAACGCCGGCTCCGGCAAGACCGCCGTGATGGTCGAGCGATTCGTCGAAGCGGTGCTCGACGACGGCGTGCCGGTCGGCGCCGTGCTCGCGCTGACGTTCACCGAGAAGGCGGCCGGCGAGCTGCGCGAGCGCGTCCGGCGGCGGTTCACCGCGCTCGGCGAGGACGAGCGCGCGCGCGAGACCGAGGCGGCGTGGGTCGGCACGATCCACGGGTTCTGCGCGCGCGTGCTGCGGGCGCGCCCGCTCGCCGCCGGGCTCGACCCGCGCTTCACGGTGCTCGACGAGCCGGCTGCCCGGCGGTTGGCCGAGGCCGCCTACGAGCGCGCGCTGGAGGCCTGGGCGGGTGCGCGCGGCGCCGCTGCGGTCGACATCGCGGCCGCGTACGGGCCGGGGTTGCGCGAGCTCATCCTCGCCGTGCACGAGACACTGCGCAGCCGTGGCGACGGGCATCCGCGGCTGCCGATCCCGCCGCCGGTGGGGGCGCCCGATCCCGCGTCACTGGCCGCTGCCCGTGATGCGGCGGCGCGCGCGCTCGCGGGCGGTGACGGCAAGAAGGTCGCGGCGGGCCGGGCCGCGCTCGAGGCGTGCGTTCCGCTGCTCGCGGTCCCCGCGCCGTGGCCGGGTGACCTTGACGCCGCCAAGCTCACCGGCGGCGCGCGGCTGCTCGAGGACCCCGCGTGCGAGGACTATCGCGCGGCGTGGGAGGCGTACCGCGGGGCGTGCGCCGACCAGCACGCCCGCGACGCGCTGATCCTGCTCGACGACCTGCTCGACCGTTTCGGCCGCGAGTACGACGCGGCGAAGGCAGCGCGCGCCGGGGTCGACTTCGCCGACCTCGAGCTGCGCGTCCGCGACCTGCTCGCCGATCCGGTCATGCGCGGGGCGTGGGCGGGGCGATTCACGTTGATCATGGTTGACGAGTTCCAGGACACGAACCGGCTGCAGCTCGAGCTGCTCGAGTCGCTCAATCGCGACAACCTGTTCGCCGTCGGCGACGAGTTCCAGTCGATCTACCGCTTCCGCCATGCCGACGTCTCGATCTTCCGCGAGCTGCGCGAGCGGCTCGGGAGCGAGGCGGTGCGGCGCCTGGCGCACAACTTCCGCTCGGGTGAGGAGCTGCTCGACGTCCTCAACGGCGCGTTCGCGCCTGAGCTGGGGGAGCGGTTCACGCCGCTCGCCGCCGGCGCGGTCGCGCCCGAGGGGCCCTTGCGGCTGTTCGATCCCGACCCGATGACCGGCGACCCGCCGGTCGAGCTGTTGATCACCGACCAGCGCGGCTGGGACGACGAGCTCGAGCACGAGGTCGGGCTCGCCGGGTTCGCGACGCAGCCGTGGCGGCGGGCCGAGGCGCGGCTGATCGCGCACCGATTGCGGGCCGAGGTCGACGACGGGCGCCGGCCCGGCGACATCGTGGTGCTCGTGCGAGCGACCGGCTCGCTGCGGCTCCTCGAGCAGGCGCTCGAGGAGCAAGGGCTGCCGACGTACGTCGTCGGTGGCCGCGGCTACTGGTCGCAGGAGCAGGTCCGCGACGGCGTCGCCTATCTGAGCGCCCTCGCGAACCCACGCGCCGAGGAGTCGCTGCTCGCCGCGCTGTCCTCGCCGTTCTGCGGCGTGGGGACCGACGCGCTGGTGCTGCTCGCCGACGCCGGACGCGCGCGCGGTGGGCTGTGGCCCGCGCTGCGCGAGCTCGAGGACGCCGAATGGCCGGCCGTGCTTCCGGAAGCGGAGCGTGCACGGCTGGTCGGCTTTGCGCGCTTCTTCGCCGCCGAGCGCGCGCAGGCGGAGCGGTTCCCGGCCGAGGTGCTGCTGGAGCGCGCGATCGTGGCGACCGGCTACGACCTGGCCGTGCTCGCGCGCACCGGCGGCGACCGGCGGTTGGCGAACCTGCGCAAGCTGATGCGGCTGGCGCGCGAGTACGAGAGTGCCGAAGGCCGCGACCTGCGCGGGTTCCTGGAGTTCGCCGCCACGCAGGACCTGCGCGAGGCGCGCGAGGGCGAGGCCGCACTCGAGTCCGACGGGCTCGACGCCGTGCGCCTGATGACGATCCACCGTGCCAAGGGCCTCGAGTTCCCGGTCGTCTGCGTGGCCGACCTCGGGCGCCTCGGCAGCGGTGTCCGTGAGCGCCTGCTGATCGGCCGCGACGGGAGCGTCGGGCTCAAGCTGGCGCCGATCGGCGGCGGCGAGTTGGTGCCGGCGCTCGCCTGGCAGCGGCTGGCCGACGAGGAGATCGCGGAAGAGGCCGAAGAGGAGCGGCGGCTGTTCTACGTGGCGATGACGCGGGCCCGCGAGCGGCTGATCCTGTCCGGCGGCGTCGACTGCGAACGGTGGCCTGAGCCGCGCCGGGGCGGCCCGCCGATGGACTGGATCGCGCGCGCGCTGACCGACGACCCGCGGAGCGTGTTCACGGTGCCCGAGACGATCGTCGAACGGCGCTTCGAGGACCGGCCTGCGCGGCTGCGCTGCGTGTTGAACGCGCCCGCGACGCTCGACGTGGTGTTGCCGCGCGCCGCGCTCGCCCCCGCGGGCCGCCCGCACGCCGGCGCGCCACCGACCGCGCTGCCCGACGCGCCGGCCGTGCTCCCGGCCGCGCCGGCGTGGCCGCGCCCGGCTCCGCAGCGGCTCTCCTACAGCTCGCTCGGCGCGTACGCGCGCTGCGGCTACCGCTTCTACCTGCAACGGCTCCTCCGGCTGCCGCCGGTCACGCCGCCGCCCCGCCCCGAGGCCCCGACCGTGCCGGCGCTCGCGCCGACCGTGCGCGGCTCGATCGTCCACCGGCTGCTCGAGGAGCTCGACTTCTCCCGCCCTGCCGCTTCGGATCCCGCCGTGGTGGTCGAGCTGGCCGGGGAGTGGGGAGTGGAGCTGACCGACGACGAGGTCGCGGACATCCGCGCGCTCGTCGACGCCTTCGCCACCTCGCCGCTGTGCGCACGGCTGGCGGCGGCGCGCCGAACGCGCCGCGAGGCCCCGTTCGCGTTCGGGCTCGACCCCGCGGGCGGCGGGCCGCTGGTCACCGGCTTCCTCGACGCCGCCGCGGTCGAGCCGGACGGCGGCGTGCTGATCGTCGACTACAAGTCCGACCGCCTCGAGGGCGCCTCACCCGCCGACGTCGTCGACCGCGAGTACGCGACCCAGCGCGTCGTCTACGCGCTCGCCGCCCTGCGCGACGGCGCGCCGCGCGCCGAGGTCGCGTACTGCTTCCTCGAACGCCCCGGCGAGCCCGTCACGCGCGCCTTCACCGCCGCCGACGCGACCGCCCTGACCGAGCATCTCGCCGGGTTGGCGCGCGGTGTGATCGAGGGCGAGTATCCGGTCGCTGCGGTGCCGCATCGCGAGCTGTGCGGGGATTGCCCGGGGCGGGCCTCCATGTGCTCGTGGTCGGAGGACATGACGCTGCGCGAGCTGCCGGCGAACGGCAGCGGCTCGCAGTGCGGGGCGTGACTCAGGTCTCGGCGGGCTCCTTCGGCGGGAGCACCGGATCCTCGTCGCCGGCCGAAGGATGCGGGAACCGGCGGAGATCGATGACCGCGTTCAGCTCCGCACCGAGGAGCAGCACGCTGCTGGAGAGGTTGAGCCAGATGAGCAGGATCACGACACCGGCGAACGCGCCGTAGGTCGCCGAGTAGCTCGAGAAGCTCGACACGTAGAAGAAGAACCCGGCCGACGCGAGGATCGTCGCCCCGACGCCGAATATCGCGCCCGGCGTGATGTAGCGCCAGTTGCGGATCTCGACGTTCGGGGCCGCGAAGAAGACGATCGCGTACATCAGCAGCGCCGCGATCAACGCCAGCGGCCACCGCAGCACATTCCAGACGCTCGCGACGTTGTCGCCCAGGCCGATCACGCCGAGCACGTCGTGCGCCAGCCCGCCCCCGAGGAACAGCAGCACGACGGTGACGATCCCGAGCACGATCAGCAGCGTCGTCCACATCAGGTTCTCCGCCTTGCGCTTGGCGAAGCCGCGGCCCTCGCCGACGCGCCACACGCGATTGAGGGCCGAGCCGACGGAGTTGAACGCGCCCGACGCGCCGTACAGCGCGGTGGCGAGGCCGAGCACCAGTGCTCCCCCTGCCGTGCTGCGCTGCCGCACGGCCGATCCCAGTGCCGCGGTCACCGCGTCGATGACCTCGGGCGGCGCGCCGGCGTCCTTCAAGTAGTTCGCGGCCTCGTTGACCAGCGACTGTTGCCCGAACAGGCCGAGCACCGAGACGCCGACCAACAAGGCCGGGAACAGGGAGAGGAGTGCGAAGTACGTCAGCGCGGCAGCGCGCTGCGACATCTCGTCCTTCAAAAAGCGCTGGAACGCCGTCTTGAAGTCACCGGCCGAGATGACCGGGCCACGGCGCCCGCGCTCTCGCGCTAGATCCTGTTTCTGCCGCCCCACCGGGCGCCGAGGCCATAGCCTCCGGTCGGGATGCCGGCGAGCAGGACGAGGATCGCCGCGATGATGCCCACGATCGACGGCAGGCCGAGCAGGCCGCAGAGGGCGTACACGAGGGCTGCCACCAGGATTGCGATAACGATTCCGATCATGGGTCGATCGTTCCCAAGCTGCTCAGCCGGCAATCATGGCTGCCTGGGCAGCAACGCGTGGCCGTCCAGCACCGACTGCGCGACGTCAACCACTCGTCGGTTGCTCGCACGCGCGTGGTCGCGCAGACGCTCGAACGCCTCGCGCTCGGAGACCGAGTGGCGTTCCATGAGCACACCCTTGGCGCGCTCGATCACCGCACGCCGTTCGAGCGCGCTCTCGAGCTGCTCGACCTTGTCGGTCAGCCGCTGCGCTTCGCGATAGCGCCGGATCGCCACCTCGATCGCCCCCTGGACCGACTCCGGATCCATCGACTCCGCGTACGCTGAGATGCCGGCCTCCGCCGCGCGCGCCAGGAACGCCACATCAGCGTCCGGAAGCTGGGCGATCACCGGCCCGGAGGCGAACGTGACCGCTTCGGAGATCAGCGCCAGCGCGTGCTCGTCGTCGTCGTGCACGACCACGATCGCGACCTCCGGGTCCTCGGTGGCGATCAGCTCGACCGCGTCGTGGACGGAAACGGCGTACGGCGTGACTTCGTGCCCGAGCCGGGCGAGGACGTCGTGCAGCGAATGCAGCGCCTCCTCGTTCTCGTCCGCGATCAATACGCGGAGATTCGTCTCGGTGATCGTGTTCATCGGCTACTACACTGAACTGGCTGCGGCCCAGAGACCCGTCGCAGCATTCCCGCGCCCCTGCCCTCGGCGCTTCGAGTATCGCGATCGGGGAAGGCGTGGAGACGTCGGAACATCGGCAGGGAAGCGCAAGCGGAGCATATCCGCCTGATGACCGTGCGGCCCGGGCCCGTGAGGACCGTCGGCTGCTCGAGCGGTACCACAGCGACGGCGACATCACCGCGCGCGAGGCGCTCGTCGAACGCTTCCTCCCGCTCGCCCGCCAGCTCGCGCGGCGCTACCAGCGCGGCAGCGAGCCGCTCGACGACCTGATCCAGGTGGCCTCGCTCGGCCTGCTGAAGGCGATCGACCGCTTTGAGCCCGACCGGCCGACGGCGTTCTCGTCGTTCGCCGTGCCCACGATCCTGGGCGAGCTCAAGCGTCATTTCCGCGACCGCGGCTGGTCGGTGCGAGTGCCCCGCGACCTGCAGGAGATGGCGGTACGCGTCGACCGCGTGACGGAGACGATGGCCCGCAGCCTCGGTCGTGCGCCGACGCCGGCGGAGATCGCCGCCGAGATCGGCATCACCACCGAGCGCGTGCTCGAGGCGCGTGAGGCCGCCGGCGCCTACCGCGCGGTGTCGCTCGACCGCCCGCGCGATGACGACGAAGACGGCGAGGGCATCGCCGACGCGTTCGGCGTCGAGGACCCGGGCTTCGGGCTCGCAGAGGACGCCGCCACCGTCGAGCGACTGATGACGGTGCTCAGTGACCGCGAGCGCGAGGTGCTCCGACTGCGCTTCGCCGAGGACCTCACGCAGTCGGAGATCGGCGAGCGCGTCGGCGTCTCGCAGATGCACGTGTCCCGCCTGATCCGGCAGGCGGTGGCGCGGCTACGCGACGCGGCCGAGGACGACCGCGACGTCGCGTGACCGCCAGCGCTAAAGGACGGATACGATCGCGGCCATGGAGCACTGGGATCTGCGGACGCTCGAGGTCGAGCCACGCCAGCCGCTAATACTGCATTCGGCGCGTGGAGAGGCGCGTTCGATCGCGATCAACCTGCCGCAGGGAGAGTCACTGCAGGAACATCAGGTGCACGAGCGGGCCTACCTGGTCGTCGTCGACGGCGAGATCCTGGTCACGCACGGAGGTGAGGCCGTGAGCGGCGGCCCGGGATTCGCCGCCGTGTTCGACCCGCACGAGCGGCACGAGGTGCGCGCCACGACGGACGCGCGCCTATTGCTCGTGCTGGCGCCTTGGCCCGGTGACGGCCATCCCGGGGCGCGCGACTAGATCCGCTCGTTGATGGCGCCCCGTGGCTGAGCCGGGGTGCCGGCTTGCCCGGCTCGTGGAGCAGGTTGTTGACGCCCTTGATGCCGTCGACGTGTGCGGCCTCGTCGCCGAGCCGGGCGATCCACTCCTCGTCGGTGACGTTGCCGCGCAGGTAGGCGACGCCGGCTTCGACGTTCACCGACACGTCACCCTTGGGCGCCTCGGCGTCGCGGAAGATCTCGGTCTCGACCTTGTGTGCGAGCCCGACGTCGTCGAGATCCGGGGAGCGGCTCGGCGTGGCGTCGGCGACCGCTCCACGCGCCAGGTTGGACGCGTGCGTCGCGGTCGAGGCCGCCTGATGACGCCGCCGGCGGCCGCTCGTCGGGTCGAGGAAGTGCATGGCGGCGGCGCCTGCGGCGGCGCCGAACACGAAGCTGATGAGACGGCTCATACGATCAGGCGTACCCTGGTTTTCGGAGGGAAACGCTCAACGCCAGCGGCGGCGCGTCTGCGGTGGCGGTCGTCGGCGCCACTTGCGCCGACGCTCGAGGCGTCGTAGCTCATCGAGGACCTCGTCGCTCCACTCGTGCGTGCGCAGCGCGCGGTAGCGGTCGGCCGCGACGCGCATGTACGCCTCCGACTCGGTCTCGCCGTCGGCGATCAGATCTCCCTCGCGCAGCAGCTCGACGACCGGGACGTACTCCTCCTCGAACCAGTGGTGTGCGACCTGCGCGCGATCCATGTACGTGCCGCGGTGCTGCATCGCGCGAAAGCCCCACGCCTCGACGGCCTCTGCGAGGACGCCGTAGTCCCAGGGATCCTCGAGCTGGATGCGCTCGCGCGCCTCGCGCGGGAGCGGCACGCGCTCGCGGAACAACCGCTCGTGGTCCTTGAGCGGCAGGTCCGACACCATCGTGTCGTCGCTGAGCGGGATCCGCGTCGTGACCTCGACGACGTAGGCGTCGATGTCGTCGCGGCCGAGCGACTTCGCGACCGACACGCGATGGTGGCCGTCGCGTACGAAGTACAGGTCGCCGATCTTGTAGAGCGAGACCGGCGGCAGCGACTCGCCGCGCCGCTGGGCGGCGGCGATCCGCTCCCAGCGGCTGCGAAGCCGCGCCGAGGTGGGGCGCAGCCCGCGGTCGAAGTCGACCGTGCGGTCGACGCTCCCGACGATCTTCTCCAGCGGCACCACCTGCAGCCCGAGGTCGTGCTGGCCGGTGCGGCCCAGCGCCTCCACGACCTCCTCGAACGGCAGCATGAGCGCGACGTCGTCGGGCTCGCGCCGGAGTCGCCGGCCAATGTCCGCGAGCAGGCGTGCCCGGCGGGCGCGGGAGAAGTCGGACTGAGCGTCGGAGCCCGAAAAACCCGTGCTCACGTGGGGCGGTGCCTCACCCGCCCGCGCTGACGGCGTCGCCGTCGAGCGCGTCGTCCAACGACCGAACGAGCGTGAAGACGCCGTCGAGACCGGTGATCCGGAACGTCTTCACGATCGCCTCATTGTCGCAGACGACCACCAGCGAACCGCCGCGGAGCTTGAGCCGCCGGTGCGCTCCGATCAGCACTCCGAGGCTCGATGAGTCGATGAACGTCGTGGCCGTGAGATCGACGATGACATTCGAGCGCCCGGCGTCGATCGGCTCCGCCACGCGCTGCTTGAACTCCGGCGCGGTGAACAGGTCGATCTCGCCGGTGACCGCGACGACGTGGGCGTCGTCGTCGATCTGGCGGTCTTTGATCTCGAAGTCGATGGCCATCGACGTAGTGGTCATCCCCGGCCCGCGCCGGTTCGAATCATCGCCCGTTGGTGTAGGCGAGCCTGACGTGCAGGAACTCAGTCTCCCCTTCCGGGGTGACGGAAAGCTCGTCGGCGAGCTGCTCGATCACGTTGCCGACGCCCGGCACGGCGGCGTCGACGATGAGGGCCCGGCCTCCGCCCTGGCGCAGCGGGCCGACGCGCAGCAGCAGCGAGCGGTCACCGGGGTCAAGGGCCACGTTGATCTTGTCGTCGATGCTGTGCGCGGGTGCGCGCGCGGCGATCAGGTCCGCCACCAGCACGGCGTCGTCGAGGCGGTCGAGCGGCAGGTCGGCGCGCGCCGCGAGCATGCCGACGACGCGACGCAGAATGGGACCGACAAGGGGGCCGGAAGCGATCGAGACCGTCGTGGCGGGCTCTGTAGAAGTCACGCGATGCCCAGACGGGGACGGCACCGGAACGACATCGCCAGGCGGCTGCCGCGGGTCCGGCTGTGCTCGATCTCGACGTAGTCGGCGAGCGCCGCGATCAGCGGCAGGCCGAGACCGGGACCGGCAAGGTCGGGGCTCGGGCCGATGCCCGCGCCCTGGTCGCACACGATCAGGTCGAGGTGGTCGCCGTTCGGGCGGATCACGACGTCGATCGGGCCGGGCTGACCGTCGTGGTACGCGTGACGCACGACGTTGGTACATGCCTCGGTGACGGCCAGGCGCATGTCCTCGACGAGGTCAGCGGGTAGCTGCAGCGCATCGGCGAAGGCGCCGAGGACGTGCCGGATCACCGCCACGTTCTCGGGGCGGGCCGGAAGGGTGAGTCGCACATCGGAACTTGACATCGCACGCGTCCCGGAGGACGCCCGCCGCGTATGGCTGCGGTGTCCGTCTCGTGCGCTCCCCCGAAATGCGTGGGGGGTCGTTTCACTGCCCATGATCGACGTGATTGCACTACCCCGGCATCAGAGCCCGGTAACAGGCGTGGTTGGCGTGGTCGCGTTACGGACCCCGCGCACGGCGGGGCCGGGAGCATGACAGAATCGCGGCGAGGAGCGAAGGGGATGGGCGAGCACAACGAGCGCCGCGAGGCGGCCAGCATCGACGAGCGCGGCTTGCGTCCCCCTGCGGTGTACTCGATCCGCGACGGTGGGACCGGGGTGCTCAAGCTCGAGGGCGAGCTCGACCTGGCGGCTGCGCCGGCGCTGCGCAAGCGCATCGACGAGTTCGACGGCGAGTCGTTGGTGCTCGACTTCGCACGCGCGACGTTCATCGACTCGGCGGTCCTGAAAGAGCTGTTGCGCGCGCGGGCGGAACTGTCGGACAACGGAGTCCGGCTCGTGCTGGCCGGCGTCCCGACGCCGGTCCGGCGGCTCCTCGATCTCACGCGGACGTCCGAGCTGTTCGAGGACGCGCCGGACGTCGACAGCGCGCTCAAGAGGCTGAGCGGCTGACCGGGACCGGGCGCGGCGGGGCGGCCGGCTGCGACCGGGAGTTGGCACCCGCGCACAGCCACTGGAATCCGGCGTGCAGCATGTCGTTGCCGGCCGAGGCGGCCAGCACGGTTGCCACGGTGCGACCGGTCGCGGGCGCGTGCAGCCGCAGGGCGACGAGCCCGAGCGCGGTCCACGCTCCGGTGCAGCGTGTGCACGTGAGCAACTCGCCGACCGCGTAACGCAACCGGCGGCCCTTGGGGCGGCGGTTGCCGCTCTGCTCGTCGACGAACGGCTCGCGGATCCAGCTCTCGATCTTCTCGTGGACGATCAGCTTCGAGAGTGCGAACGTCGCCGCCGCGAGCACCGGCACCTCGACGTACTCCACGGGCTTGCGGCCGCGGGCGCTGATCGCCGTCGCGCCGAGCAGCGTGCCGTACGCGCTCGTCAGCGCGGCGTAGTCGATCGCCTCGGTGGGCGTCTGGTTGAAGGGCCGCACCTAGATCGGCCGCGGGTTCGGGTCGGGCGGCAGCGGCCCGGGCTCGGGCGTCGGGGACGGTGGCTGGGGAGCGGGCTCGGGCCGCGGGATGGTGATGGGAGCTGTCACAAGATCCGCGTACCCATCGATCCGGGCCCTTAACGACCGAAGCGCCCCGTGGGGGACGCTTCGGCCTGATGAGGAGGAGGGTTGTTGGCGCGCCGGCCGGAGAGTTGGAGGGCAGTCCCGCGACGCGACACCGATCTTCTTCCCACTGGACGCTTTAACCAAACCGTTCGGCGCGTCCAGATTCAGTTGGCGCGTTCGCGCTAGGCCGCTACCGAGGGCGGTTTGCGAGGTCTTCGGAGACGGGGCGGCTGCCCTCGCCCTCGCCGCCGGCACCGCCCGCACCGGGGCCGCCGACTCCGGGCGTGGGGTCGGTGCCGCCCCGGCGGGTCGCCTCGGCGTCCGGATCAGAGACGGTCGCGCCCTCGCGCGAGTGCTCGCCGGCGTGCTCGCTCGTGTCGCCGAGCGGCGAGCCCTCATCAGGGGCAGCGATCGTGGCCTGGCCCTTGCGCGTGGTCGCAGCCCGTACGAACAGGCTGATGCCGGCGACCACGACCAACACGACGATGATGGCTGCAATCACATAGCCCATGCACGTCGGCTACCCAACACGTCCGCGATGAAACTCGACCGCGGTGGGTAGCGCCGAAGGTATGGCTGACAAACTTCAAGGCAAGCGAATCGCATTCCTCGTGGCCCCCGAGGGCACCGAGCAGGTCGAACTCACCGAGCCCTGGAAGGCCGTCGAGAGCGAGGGTGGCAGCCCGGAGCTGATCTCGACCGAGTCCGGCGAGGTTCAGGCGTTCAACCACCTCGATAAGGCGGACGCGTTTCCGGTCGACCACACGGTCGCCGACGTGAGTTCGTCCGACTTCGACGGGCTGGTGCTTCCCGGCGGGGTCGCCAACCCCGACTTCCTGCGCACCGACGAGCAGGCCGTCGGCTTCGTCCGCGGCTTCTTCGAGGAGGCCAAGCCCGTCGCCGTCATCTGCCACGGGCCGTGGACCCTCGTCGAGGCCGACGTGCTCAAGGGCCGCACGATCACGTCGTGGCCGTCGCTGCAGACCGACATCCGCAACGCCGGCGGCACCTGGGTCGACAGGGAGGTCGTGGTCGACGAGGGTCTCGTGTCCTCGCGCAACCCCGGCGATCTGCCGGCGTTCTGCGCCAAGATCGTCGAGGAGTTCTGCGAGGGCAAGCACGAGGGCCAGCGCCAGGGCGTCGGTAGCGCCTCGGCGTGAGCAAGCCCGCCGCGATCCTCGACATCGACGGCACGCTGGTCGACACCAACTACCAGCACACCGTCGCGTGGTACCGCGCCTTCCTGCAGAGCGGGAAGGTCCTGCCGATGTGGCGGATTCACCGCCACATCGGCATGGGAGGCGACCAGCTCGTCGCCTCCCTGGTGGATGAGGAGTTCGACGCCGAGCACGGCGACGACGTCCGTGCCGCGGAGAAGGTCCTGTACATGGCGCTGCTCGACGAGGTCCGTCCGTTCGCCGATGCCCGCGCGCTGCTCGAGCACCTCAAGGCGCAGGGCCACGCGGTTGTGCTCGCGTCGTCGGCCAAGCCGGACGAGGTCGAGCACTACCTTGACCTGCTCGACGCGCGCGACCTCGCGGACGGCTGGACGCACGCGGGCGACGTGGAGCGAACCAAGCCGGAGCCGGACCTCGTCGCTGCCGCCGTCGAGAAGGCGGGCGGCGGCGACGCGGTGATGGTCGGCGATTCGACCTGGGACTGCCGTGCCGCTGAGCGCGCCGGCATCGCTACGGTCGCAGTCCTCACCGGCGGCTTCAGCGAGGCCGAACTGCGCGAAGCCGGTGCGTTGCGCGCATTCCCGTCGCTCAGTGAGCTCCTGGCGCATCTCGACGACACCCCGTTGTCCTAAACCGGACCGGCAATCGGTAGCCTCTGATGCCGACGCCCGGCGAGGATCGCCGAGCGAGAAATCGCCCTCATGAGCCCGAGTTCTCCCGAGCGGCCGCCGGTGGCCGCAACCGAGGCGGAACCTGTCGGCCCGACACGCGCCGAGGAGGATCGGCGGCTGTTGATCCGCTACCACCGCCACGGCGATCAGGCTGCCCGCGAGCAGCTGGTCGAGCGGCTGCTGCCGCTGGCGCGGCGGATGGCGCGCCGCTACCGGCGCTCGGACGAGCCGCTCGACGACCTGATCCAGGTCGCCACGCTCGGGCTGATCAAGGCGATCGACCGGTTCGACCCCGCGCGCGAGACCGCGTTCTCCTCGTACGCCGTGCCGACGATGCTCGGAGAGCTCAAGCGCTACTTCCGCGACAACGGCTGGGCCGTTCACGTCCCGCGCGGCATGCAGGAGCGCGTGATGCAGGTGGACAACGCGGTCAAGGACCTATCGCGCCGGCTTGGACGCTCACCGTCGGTGGCCGAGATCGGCGAGCAGCTCGACCTCTCGCAGGAGCAGGTGCTCGAGGCGATGGAGGCCGCGTCGGCATACGACGCGGTGTCGCTCGAGTCGTACCGATTCGGCGACGAGGGGGACGGCGAGACGTTCGCCGAGTCGATCGGCGTCGACGACGAGCGCTTCGAGCTCGTCGAGTACAGCGCCACGATCGCGCCAACTTTGCAGGCGCTCCCGCCCCGCGATCGCATCGTGCTGCACCTGCGGTTCGTCGAGGACCTCACACAGGCCGAGATCGCCGAGCGGGTGGGCGTTTCTCAGATGCACGTGTCGCGCCTGATCCGGCGCGCCCTCGAGCGGCTGCGCACGGTCGCCGAGCACTCGGGCTAGCCGCTTCAGGCCGCCCGGTGTGCGGTCTCGCGATCCTCGAACACGGTCAGATGGGCCAGCATCCCGCTGATCTCGAGCACGCGCCGTATGCGCCCGCGTGGGCAGATCACCACGAACCGGCGATTGAGCGCGTGCGCACGACGCTTTGCCTGGACGAGCACATTGACGCCGGCTGAGTCGAGAAAGCGCGTGGCCGCGAGATCGATCCACAGCTCGGCGGCCCCGGCGGTGAGCGCTCGATCGACGGCGGCGCCGAGGATTGGTGCCGTCGCGATGTCGATCTCGCCGCCGACGCTCAGCACGGTGCGGCGCCCGACGTCGCGCTGGTTCACGACTGCGCTCACGACGGGATCCTCCCCGGGGTGACCACGCGCCGAGCCGGCTCGTGTGCGGTCTCTTACCGGAGCACTACGGTCGCATCGGTGACGCCCGCGACGCGTTCTCCGCAGTGCCGCCGGGTAGGGCCAAGGCATGAGCCTCATCGACAAGATCACTGGACGCACGAAGAAGGCCGCGGGCGACCTCGCGGACAACCCGTCGCTGCGGAACGAAGGCCGGCGCGAGGAGCGCAAGGGCGAGGCGAAGGAAGAGCTCGCCGACGCGCACGACAAGGCCGACCGCAAGGCGGAAGAGGTCTCGGACCTCGAGCGCAAGACGTGAGCGAGCAGGGCACTCAGGGGTACCCCGAGGAAACGCCGCCCGGGACCGATCCGGGCGGCGGCGACGGGCCTGCCGAGGAGACGCCGGCGCGCGAAGACGCCGAAGACGCGCCGGACCACGACGACGGCAAGGCCACGGGGAACCCGAAGACGGACTAGCGTGCTCGGGCTCTGAGCACGCATGCGTACACACTCCTCGACGTCTTTACCGACCGCCCGCTGGCCGGCAACGGTCTCGCGGTCGTGCACGACGCGGCGGACGTGAGCGACGACGTAATGCTCGCGTTCGCGCGCGAGACCAAGCTGATGGAGACCACGTTCGTGCAGCCTGCGGACGTCGCCGGCGCCGACTACCGCAACCGCATCTGGACGGTGGCGGAGGAGGTGCCGTTCGCCGGCCATCCCTCGCTCGGCACGGCCGTCGCCGTCTCGCTCCAGCGCGGAGAGGAAGACGCCGTCTACCACCAGCAGACGCGGGCGGGCATCCAGGAGGTGCGCGTCAGCCGTCGCGGTGACCGGTCGCGCGCTTCGGTCCTGCAGGAGCGGGCCGAGACCGGGCCCGAGGTCGATCCTGCTGCCGCGATGGCCGCCGTCGGCCTGCGGCCGGAGGACGCTCACCCGACGCTGCCACCGCAGCGGGTCTCAACCGGGCTGCCGGCCTTGATCGCCCCGGTCGCCCACCGCGAAGGGCTCGCCCGCGCGCAGCCCGACGTGCCGGCGATCGCGGCCCTCGGGATCGGTGTCGTCAACTTCTATGTGTGCTGGATCGACCCGTCGGCCCAGCGTGCCCGCGCACGCTCGTTCCCGAGCCTCGAGGTGGAGGGTGAGGACCCCGCGACGGGGTCTGCCGCCGGTCCGTTGCTCCTGTACGCGCACGACCGCCTCGGGCTCGAGCATCTCGAGGTCGACCAAGGCGTCGAGATGGGCCGCCCGAGCCGCCTGATCGCCGACATCGAGGACGGCCGCGTCCGCGTCGGCGGCGACGTCGTCGTCCTGGTGACCGGAACGCTCCGCCTGCCCTAGTCCGCACGGAGCGCGAGTACGGCCACGTCGTCGCGCGGCGACGGCACACCGTCGACGGTCGCCGCCAGCAGCCGGCTGACCGTGTCGCCCGGGGGCGCGCCCGCGGCGCCGCGCGCCGCGTCCGCGATCTCCTCCGGCGTCCAGATCTGCTCGGGCGCGCCCGCCTCGGTGAGCCCGTCGGTGTAGAGCACGATGGTGTCGCCGCTGCGCAGCTCGGCCGCGCTGTCGGTCAGCTCGGGATGCTCGACGAGGCCGAGCAGCGTGCCGGGGATGCCCGCGTGCTCGGTCGTCCCGTCGGCGCGCACGACGAGCGGCAGCGGATGCCCGCCGCAGGACACGGTCACCCGCGTGGGCGAGCGACTGAGGTCGAAGTGGGCGCACGCGATCGTGCAAAAGCGCTGGCTGCTGTCGGACTGCTGCACCATCGCGTCGCTGAGCCAGCGCAGGATCGCGCTCGGGGAGCGACGGCGGACCGCGGCGGCGCGGATGGTGTAGCGAGCGAGCGCGGTCACCGCCGCTGCCTCGGCGCCCTTGCCGCAGACGTCGCCCACTACCGCGTACCACTGGTCATCGGCGGTGGAGAAGACGTCGTAGAAGTCCCCGCCGACCTCGAGTCCGAACCCTGCCGGGCGATAGGCGGCAGCGATCTGGATCGCCGGGATGTCCGGCAGCACCGGAGGGAGCAGCGACTTCTGCAGCGTCGCCGAGATCGACGACGCGGTCTCGTACAGCCGCGCGTTCTCGACGGCGGACGCGGCCCGCAGGGCGAGGTCCTCGACGAGCCTGAGGTCCATCTCGTCGAACCGCCGGCCCGACTCGGACGACACGAACGAGATCACGCCGAGCACGCGGTCGCGAAGACGCATCGGCACGAGCATCGCCGAGCGCAGACCGACCGAGCGGACGATCTCCAGGTGCTCCGGGTCGCGCGCGCCCGCCTCGAGCATCTCGTCGGTGATCTCCGGATACAGCTCGGCGATCCCGTGTCGCAGCACCCCGTAGACACCGGTGCTGGTCCGCGGGTCGGGCGGATAGCGCTCCTGCATCTCACGCGCGAGCTCGACCCGTGCCGGATCGACGTGAGCGACCGCGACGCGGTCGATGCCGTCGCCGGCCGCAAGGTCGACCGCGCACCAGTCGGCGATCTCCGGCACCGCCAGGCGGGCGACCGTGCGCAGCGTCTCCTGCACGTCGAGCGAGCCGGCGAGCACGCGGCTCGCCTCGGCGAGGAACCGCTGCGCGAGCTCGGCGCGCTTGAGCTCGGTGATGTCCTCGATCACGTTGATCGCGAGGCGGACCTCGCCCCGCACGTCGAGCACCGGGGTCGACTGGATGCGCGACCAGCGGTCGGCCGCGGCGCCGCGGAACCGGTAGCGGACGGTCATCGGCGGCGGGCGCTCGCCGCGCAGCGCGCGCCGGCCCGGAAGCTCCTCATAGGTGAGCGGCTGCCCGTCCTCGGTGAGCATCTCGTAGTCCGCGCGGAGTTTCCCGGGCGCCGCCGAGAGCATCTCCTCGGCGCTGGAGAGCCCGAGCAGGCGGACGGCGGCCTCGTTCGCATAGACGAGCCGGCCGTCGGCGGCCTGGGCGGTGACGGCGTCGGCGACGCCCTCGAGGATCGCGCCGAGATCGTCGCGCGTCTCGCGCAGTGACGTGTACAGGCGCGCGTTGTCGATCGCGAGGGCGCAGCGGTCGGCGAGCTCCTGGGCGCGGGCGAGGTCGTGCTCGTCGTAGCGGCGGCCGGACTCGGCCGCGACCAGCGCGATGTCGCCGATCACCGTGCCGCGCACACGCAGCGGCACCACCATCGAGGAGACCATCCCGACCTCGCGCAGGATCCGCAGCTGCTCGGGGTCGGTCGCGGCGGCCTGCAGGAACTCGTCCGGAATATCGGGGATCAGCTCCGGCTCGCCCGTCCGGACCACCTTGGGCGAGCCGACCGGTGCGTCCGGGTCGAGCGGGTAGCGCCTGTCGTACTCGACCATGAACTCGCGCTTGGCCGGGTCGACGTGCTCCATGACGACGCGCTCGATGCTGCCGTCGGCGCGCAGGAGCTCGACGAAGCACCAGTCCGCGTAAGCGGGCACGGCAAGACGCCCGACGTTCGCGAGCGTCTCCCGGTAGTCGAGTGATTCGGCGGCAGGCTTGACGCCCACCGCGCGAGTCTATGGCGCGGCGCTACCCGAGCTCGTCGCGCTTCAACGGGTCGATCGCGCCGACCAGGCGCTCGTCCTCGTCCTCGTTCTCGCCACGCGCGAAGCGACGTGACGGGCGGAGCATGTCCTGACCGCGCAGCTCGGCTGCCGTGGGCCGGCGGGCGAACGTCTGGGCGTCCGGCGGGTCGCCGCGCAGCAGCCACGAGCCATCCGGGCGGCGGATCAGCTCTTCGCGCTCGGCGAGCTCGCTGAGCGCGGTCGACACGGTCGGCCGGCGAGCGCCGACGAGCTGCCCGAGGATCCGGTGCGTGAGCGCCAGCGGCACCACCACGCCGTCGCCCGAGACGCGGCCCCAGCGCTCGGCGAGGTGCCAGAACAGCGCCTTCAGCCGGCGGTCGACGCGGGTGAGCTGCGAGATCGCCTGCGTCGTGGCGAGGCGCAGCGAGCGCTCGCCGAGGCGGTCGAACAGCGCCGCCGTGATCTCCGGGTAGCGCGCGGCCTCGGCCGCGAAGCGCCGGTCGAGCACGGCCAGCGTGACCGTCGACAGGACCGACCACACGGCGCGCACGGGCAGCAGCCCGGCTGAGCCGGCGCCCTGCCACGGGCGGACGAGGTCACCCGGGCCGAGCAGCTCGGCGCTGACGTGGTCGGCGACGACGAGCTCACGAGCGATCACGCCGTCGAGCACGAGCAGGCCGACATGGTCCGCGCTCGCTCCGGACAGCCGCGTCACGTCCCACGGGCCGACCGACAGCTTGTGCGTACGCACGACCAGATCGCGCTCGGCCTCGCTGCGCCGCGGCATCGCGAGCAGGGCGCCGAGCTCCGGATCTGCTTCAAGCAGCCGGATGGTCTCGGTGTTTCGTGCCATGCGTGAAGGCGGCCCTGCCACGTGAGATGCCCTACCCCCCAAAGTCGGATTCCAGACGCTTGCCATACGCGACGCCACCTAGCCCGGGAACCCGGCGCGGTCGACCTTGCGGTGGAAGTGCTCCCCCGCCTTGCCGCCGACCACGGCGGCCAGCAGCGTGCCCAGCACGACCAGCGCGAGCGCCAGTGCGCCGCCTGAGGCGAGTCTTGAGTCTCCTACCGGCAACGCCGGAAGGTCGAGCCGCTCGAGCACGTTGTACTCGGCGCCCAGCAACGCCCCGGCGATCGCCAGGACGACCGTGACGATCAGCCCGATCAGCCACGCGCCCATGCCCTGGCGCGCGCCGTCGAAGCGCGACATCCGCCCGGCGACGTAGCCACCGAAGTAGTACGCCACGCCGAGAGCGGCGAGCAGCACGATCGTGCTGCCAATCCCGATGTCGGTGACGTTGCCGGCGGCGTCGGTTTCGGACACGTCGGTGAGCCCGACGGCGGCGCCCATCGCCGCCAGCAGGCCAACGAGCAGGGCGCCGAGGCCGATGGCCACGAGCCAGCCGAAGAAGGCGGAGCCCCAGTTGACGCCGCCGTATTGCTCACGTTGGCGGGCCCGCATCGCGCGCAGGCTGTCGCGCTCGACGGGGGCCTGGGTTTCCGCGACGGGCCGCTCCGCGACGGCCGTGCCGCCGCCGGCCTCATCGCGCTTGAAGCGCTCGAACATTGGTCCTTCCCCTCCGGCCTGGGTCTCTTTGATTTCTTGTCCCCGGGCGGTGGGTCAGGTCAAACACCCCAAGTTGCGGTGCGCCCAGCGTTTACAGGTTTCCGCTTCCGGTGACGAAACACTCGGTATATGAGCTCGGGTTCCCAGAACGCGATGAGCGGGGCTCTCGCTGCGCTGATCGACCGCGGTGAGGATCGCGGCTGCCTGGAACTGAGCGAAGTCGACGAGTTCGCGCAGGCTCTCGACCTCGAGGAAGCCGAGCTGAGCGGGCTCTACGAGCAGCTCGATGCGCGCGGGATCACGCTGAAGGACGACTGTGGGCGCGAAGCCGCTCCGGTCGCACCGGTCGACGACGCCGCGCTGGCGCACGTCACCACCGACACGCTGCAGCTGTTCCTGAACGAGATCGGGCGTCACCAGCTGCTCACGCCCGACGAGGAGATCGACCTCGCGCGCAAGATCGAGCGCGGCGACCTCGCGGCGAAGGAGCGGATGATCAACGCGAACCTGCGTCTGGTCGTCTCGATCGCCAAGAAGTACCAGGGCTCCGAGCTGACGCTGCTGGACCTGATCCAGGAGGGCATCCTCGGCCTGATCCGCGCGGTCGAGAAGTTCGACTGGCGCCGCGGCTACCGCTTCTCCACCTACGCGACGTGGTGGATCCGCCAGGCCGTCGAGCGTGGGATGGACGCCAAGGCGCGCACAATCAAGCTGCCGATCAACCTCGTCCGCGCACAGCGCAAGGTCGCGCGTGCCGAGAACGCGCTGTCGGTCAAGCTCGATCGCGCGCCGACTGACGCCGAGGTCGCCGCCGAGGCCCAGATCACGCTCGAGGATCTGCACGCGCTGCGCGACGCGGCGCGGACCGTCACGTCGCTCGACCGCCCGCTCGGCGAGGAGGACGACGCCTCGTTCGGCGACCTGCTCCCGACCGACGCGCCCGGCCCAGAGGACGAGGTCCACATCTCGCTCCGCGAGCAGGCGCTCCGCCACGCGCTGAACGAGCTCCCCGAGCGCGAGCGCACGGTCGTCGCGCTGCGCTACGGAATCGACGGCGGCGAGCCGACCCCGCTCCGCGAGATCGGCCGCCGGCTCGGGATCACGCCCGAGCGGGTGCGCCAGATCGAGTCCAAGGCGCTCGGCCGGCTCGGCCGCATGCGCGAGCTGGACGCGCTGCGCCAGGCCGCCTAGCGGCCGAAGCTCGAGGCGATGCCCTGCTCGGTGTCGGCGTAGTTGGCGCCGGCCTGCTGGGTGAGCTGGCTGATGCCGTGCAGTGCTTCCTGGATCCCGCGGCTGGAGCGCTGCCACTCGGCCCACAGCTCCTGGAAGCGGGCCTGGGCGACGCCCTGCCATTCGCTCTGCAGTGGCGCGACCTGGCTGTGGTGACGACCTCCCGTTCGTCCGGTGACGAGACTTGACGGTAGCGCCAACGATCAGAAAGACAAATCGATGCGGTCAGCCGCCGGCGGGGGCGCCGTGGGACGGCGCCTCGGGGTCCCACCGCCCGTCGATCCCGACGGTGCCGGTGACCGGATTCGAGTCCGCCGGGTCGCTCTCGCGCGCGTACGCGAACGTCATCCGGACCTCGGTGCCGCGCCCGGCGCTGCCGCGCAGCTCGAACGCGTCCGACAGTGCGGCGATCAGCGGTAGGCCGAGGCCGAGCGCGGGTGGCTCCGACCGCGCCGGCCGCGGCTGGATGCCGCTGCCGTGGTCGCGCACGACGATCGTCAGACCGTCCTCGCCCGCGCGCATCTCGACCTCGAGCATGCCGGTGTCGGAGTCATAGGCGTGCACGACGACGTTCGTGCACGCCTCGGTGACGGCCATCTTCATGTCCGCGAGGACGGATGCCTCGAAGTCGAGCGCATCCGCCATCCCCGCCAGCGCCTGCCGCACCACGCCGACCCCTTCGGGCCGCGCGGGCATCGTCAGCAGGACCTCGGGGCGGCCGGTCATTCGCCCGCGCCGTTCGTCCTGGCCGCCGCGATGGCTTCGTCTCTTCGGCGCAGGACCGGGAGAACTGGGACCAGGCCCGTGATGTCGAGGATGCGCTGCACTCCCGGCTCGACGGTCTCGCCGACGCACACGACGAAGCCCTGATGGGCCTCGATCGCACGACGCCGTGCGTCGAGCAGCGCCCCTAGCACCGACGAGTCGACAAACGTCGCGGCCGTGAGGTCGACGACGATGCCGCCACCGCGATCGAGAGCCTCGTCGAGGCGCTCGCGCAGCGTCGGTGCGGTGTAGATGTCGTGCTCGCCTTCAACGACGACGACCACGACATCCCCTGCGGTGTCGTCGAGCACGATGGGATTGGCTTCCATACGGGCATGCAAGATACCCGGATCCCCGGCCGCCTAACTCCGGCGTCCGGGTACCCGCAAAACAATGGCGCGGAACCTGGATTCATATCGCCGAAAGCGCGACTTCTCGGCCACACCTGAGCCTTCGGGCGAATCGGCTCGGGCGGACGCCGAACGCACCTCCAGGTTCGTTGTACAGGAGCATCACGCCCGCTCGCTGCACTGGGATCTGCGTCTCGAGCACGACGGCGCGCTGGCGTCGTGGGCCGTTCCGAAGGGCATCCCGGCCGATCCGCGCAAGAACCATCTGGCGGTCAGGACCGAGGATCACCCGCTCGAGTATCTGGAGTTCGCGGGCGACATACCGCAGGGCCAATACGGGGCCGGGACGATGCGGATCTGGGATCGGGGCACGTACGAGACGCACAAGTGGCGCGACAAGGAGGTGATGGTCACGCTGCACGGCGAACGCGTGCAGGGCCGCTACGTCCTGTTCCGGACCGACGGGAACAACTGGATGATCCACCGGATGGATCCGCCGCAGGATCCGGACCGCGAGCCGTTTCCCGAGCAGGTCGCGCCGATGCTCGCCCGCACCGGCGAGCTCCCGAAGGACGACCGCAAGTGGGCGTACGAGATCAAGTGGGACGGCGTGCGCGGGATCGCCTACGTCGAGGGCGGGAGATTGCGGCTTCAGGCGCGCAGCGGGCGGGACATCACCCCGCGGTACCCGGAGCTGCGCGAACTCGGGCGTGCGCTGGCGGGCGTCGATGCGGTGCTCGACGGCGAGGTGGTGGCGTTCGACGCCGACGGCCGCCCGAGCTTCCAGAAGCTCCAGGGCCGGATGCACCTGACGTCCGAGCACGTGGTGCGGCGCCTCTCGCAGAGCGACCCGGTGCACTACGTGATCTTCGACCTGCTGTGGCTCGACGGGCGGTCGCTGACTCCCCTGCCCTACACGGAACGGCGCGAAAAGCTCGTCGAGCTGTCCCTCAACGGGGCGACGTGGCGTACGCCCGCCAACCACGTCGGTGACGGGGCCGCGATGCTCGAGGCATCACGGGCGCAGGGGCTGGAGGGCATCATCGCCAAGCGGCTCGATTCCTCGTACACGCCCGGCCGCCGCACGCCGAGCTGGGTGAAGGTCAAGAACGTGCGCCGGACCGACGTCGTGATCGGCGGCTGGCTGCCCGGCGAGGGCAGGCGCAGCGGGCAGTTCGGCGCGCTCGTCGTCGGCTACCACGAGGACGGCGATCTCAAGTACGCGGGCCGCGTCGGCACGGGGTTCGACGAGGCCGAGCTCAACCGGCTCGGCGCCTTGTTCGCCGACCTCGCTCAGCCCGACAGCCCATTCGACGGCCGCCAGCCGCCGCGCGAGGCGAAGTTCGTCCGGCCGGTGCTCGTCGCCTCGGTTGGGTATGGGGAGTGGACGCAGGCCAAGACGCTGCGGCACCCGCGCTATCTCGGCCTGCGCGACGACCTAGATCCCGAAACCGTGGAGTTCGACGACTCATGAGGAAGCTGGACGGCACCGACGTATTCCCCATCGGCCTCGGCGAGATGCCGATGTCGCTCTCCTCGCGCCCGCCCGAGGAGCGCTCGATCCGCACGATTCACGCCGCGCTCGACGCCGGCGTGAACCTGATCGACACCGCCGACGCGTACGCGCGGGACCACACCGACATCGGTCACGGCGAGCGCCTGATCGCCGAGGCGCTGCGCGACCGGCGCGACGAGGTGATCATCGCCACCAAGGGCGGCCACACGCGCAACGGCGAGGCGTGGGAGCTCGACGGCCGGCCGGAGCACATCCGCGAAGCCTGCGAGGCGTCGCTGCGCGCGCTCGACACCGACCGGATCGACCTCTACCAGTACCACCGCCCGGACCCGAACGTCCCGTACGAGGAAACGATGGGGGCGTTCAAGGAGCTGCAGGACGAGGGCAAGGTGCGCTGGGTCGGGATCTCCAACGCGGACGTCGAGCAGATCGAGCTGGCGTGCTCGATCGTCGACATCGTCTCGGTGCAGAACCAGCTGTCGCTCGAGTACCGGTCGCCGATCGACAAGGGCGAGGTCGCGCTGTGCGAGGAGCGCGGGATCGCGTTCCTGCCATGGTCGCCGCTCGGCGGGATTCGCAACGCGGCCGAGGCGGCGGGCAGCCACGACCCGGTGCAGGCCGCGGCCGACGCGCACGGCGTGTCGCCGCAGCGGGTCGCGCTCGCGTGGCTGCTGTCGCTGAGCCCCGTGATGATCCCGATCCCCGGCGCGAGCCGCCCGGAGTCGATCCTCGACTCGCTGCAGGCGATCGATCTTCAGCTGACCGACGAAGAGCTGGCGGCGATCGGAGCGGCATGAGGGACGTCGTCATCACCCCGTATCGGGACGGCCCGCTGCTGGTGCGCGGGCCGGTCCGCATGGCTGACCAGGACGGCAACGAGATCGTCGTCGACCGCGAGACGATCGCGCTCTGCCGTTGCGGCAAGTCGCGCCTCCGGCCGTTCTGCGACGGCACGCACAAAGTGGTGCGCTTCCGTGCCCCGAGCGGGGCTGAGAACGGTCGCGGGGATCCTGGCTAGTCCGCCTGGTCGGTTACGCTCCGCGCGTGACGACCCCTCGCCTGCTCGTCGCGCTGCTCGCAGCGGCGGCGCTCACGGTCGCCGCCTGCGGCGATTCCAACGACGATTCCACCACCAACGAGAAGGCGGCCACGACGCCCGCTGCGCTGTCGTGCGACAAGGCCGACCTCGATCTCGTGACCGGCGGGCAGCTCACCATCGGAACCGACAAGCCCGCGTTCCCGCCCTACTTCGAGGCCGACGACCCGACGAACGGCAAGGGCTTCGAGAGCGCGGTCGCGTACGCGATCGCTGATCAGCTCGGCTTCGACAAGAGCGAGGTCAAGTGGAAGGTCGTCCCGTTCAACGCGTCGTTTAAGCCAGGGCCGAAGGACTTCGACATCGACGTCAACCAGATCTCGATCAATGAGCAGCGCAAGCGCGCGATCGACTTCTCCGACTCGTACTACACGGCGCCGCAGGGCGTGATCGCGCCGAAGGGATCGGCGGCCGCCGGGGTGACGAGCTTGAGCGAGCTCGCCGACAAGACGATCGGCGTCCAGATCGGGACGACGAGCCTGGAGGCCGTGAACGCGAGCATCAAGCCGTCCAAGCAGCCGAAGGTGTTCGACGACTCGAACGCGGTCGTGACCGCGCTCAAGCAGGGCCAGGTCGACGCGGTGGTGACCGACCTGCCGACCGCCTTCTACATCACGGCGGCGCAGGTCCCGAGCTCGAAGATCGTCGGCCAGTTCTCGGCGCCGGGAGGCGACGAGTGGGGTGCGTTGCTGGAGAAGGACTCCAAGCTCACGGCGTGCGTCAGCCAGGCGATCGACAAGCTCAAGTCGTCCGGCGAGCTCGACCGGATCACGCAGAAGTGGATGGGCCAGTCGGCCGGCGCGCCTGAGCTGCAGTAGGCATGGCTGAAGTCGTCGCCAGCCGGCAGGCCGTGCGGGCCGCGGCGCGGCGGCGGCGGGGCCGGCGCGGGGCGGCGATCGCTGCGCTCTCGACGATCGTCGTCGTCGGCGGGCTGATCGCGATCATCGTGACCAGCCCGGGCTGGGACGACGTCAAGCAGACGTTCTTCTCGTGGCCCGACTTCAAGCGGGCGTTCCCGGATGTGCTCAAGGGTTTCTGGCTCGACGTGAAGCTGTTCTGCATCGTCGAGGTGGTGGTGCTCGCGCTGGGTCTGGTGATCGCGCTCGTCCGCACCTCGCGCACCGCCCCACTGTTCCCCCTGCGCCTGCTGGCCGTCGTCTACACGGACGTGCTGCGCGGCGTACCGACGATCCTGCTCGTGTTCCTGATCGGCTTCGGGGTGCCGGCGCTCGGTCTGGCGGGCGTGCCGACCGACCCGGTCGTGCTCGGCGCCGCGGCGCTGGCACTGTCGTATTCGGCGTACGTCGCCGAGGTCTACCGGGCCGGCATTCGCTCGGTCCACCCGAGCCAGCGGGCGGCGGCGCTCGCGCTCGGGCTGACGGAGCCGCAAGCGCTGCGGCACGTGATCCTGCCGCAGGCCGTGCGGCGTGTCGTGCCGCCGCTGCTCAACGACTTCGTGGCGCTGCAGAAGGACGTCGCGCTGGTGTCGATCCTCGGGCTGCTGGAGGCGTTCCGCGTGGCGCAGATCGACGCGTCGTACAACTTCAACTACACGCCGCTGCTCGCGGCGGCGTGTCTGTACCTGTGCGTGACGATCCCGTTGGCGCGGGTGGTCGACCGCATGCAGGAGCGACAGTGACCGTGGTGGTCGAGGCGCGTGGCGTGACCAAGGCGTACGGAGACGTCGAGGTCCTGCGCGGGATCGACCTGGCGGTGCCCGAGCACCACGCGGTCGCCTTGATCGGGGCGTCCGGGTCGGGCAAGTCGACGCTGTTGCGGTGCGTCGACCTGCTCGAGGAGATCGACGACGGCGACGTGCTGCTCGACGGCGACGTCATCACCGATCCCGCGGTCAATCCGGTCGAGGTCCGGCGGCGGCTGGGGATGGTCTTCCAATCGTTCAACCTCTTCCCGCACAAGACGGTGCTCGAGAACGTCGTGCTCGGGCCGGTACGCGCGCAGCGCGTGTCGGTGTCCGAGGCGCGTGAGCGGGGCCGGGAGCTGTTGCAGCGGTTCGGGCTCGGCGGCCGCGAGGCCGAGAAGCCCGACAACCTCTCCGGCGGTCAGCAGCAGCGGGTGGCGATCGCCCGCGCGCTCGCCACCGAGCCGCGCGCCCTGCTGCTCGACGAGGTCACGAGCGCGCTCGATCCGGAGCTCGTCGGCGAGGTGCTCGGGGTGATCCGCGACCTCAAGGCCGACGGCATGACGATGATCATCGCCACGCACGAGATGGGGTTCGCGCGCGACGTCGCCGACGAGGTGTGCTTCCTGCACGAGGGCCGGATCCTCGAGCGGGGAGAGCCCGAGCGGATCTTCAGCGCGCCGGAACGGCCGGAGACGCAGCGGTTCCTGCGACGGCTGCTGGAAGCTCGATAGGCGTCCGCAGCGAGCTCTCGCCGGCGCTCCACGCGCCGAGCAGATGGTGCGCGAACCGGCGCTCGAGCTCGTCGAGCGCGGTGGCGCCCCACAGGATGTCGGCGGTGAGCTCCGGCTCCTGGTCGGCGAGCCCTCCGGCGAGGTCGACCGCCGCGATGTTCTCGTGCACCGCGTCGGCGACCACGTGCTCGTCGTAGAACTCGGTCGCGTCGGCGCCGAAGCCGAGCCGTCGCAGCCCGTTCGCGTACCGGCGGTTCGGGATCGACGACGTCATCTCGAACAGCGCGAGGTGGCCGACGATCGCCCCGCGCAGACGCCGGTGCAGGCCGAGCAGCGACATCAGGTTCACGGTGGCGAGCGTGACCGCCGGCAGGACGTCGACATAGGCGCCGTAGCGCGAGTCGAGCCCGAGCGCATCCATCGCTCGCGCGAACAGGGTCGCGTGCATGCGGTCGGCGCGGCCGCCCCCGTACTCGTCGGCCTGGATCTCGACCATCGCCGCCTTCGCGCAACCGGTCAGTCGCGGCAGCGCCCACGAGTGCGGGTCGGCCTCCTTGAGCTGGTAGGCCGAGCGGTGCACGACGAACTCCAGGTACTGCTCGAGCGTTCCGCCACGCTCGAGGTGCTTCGAGAGCGAGGGTCCGCCGTCGGCGCTCTCGATTGCTCGCAGCTCGAGGTCGATCGCGTCGGCCGGTCTGCGCACGGGAATCTCCGCGCGCAGCTGCGCCTCGAAGCGCCGCTCCAGCGTGCTGCGCAGCGCCAGCAGCGACGGGTCCCACTCCCAGCGGTCGTCGACGCCCGGCAGGCCGCGGTAGTGCAGCTCGTAACAGAGGTAGAGCGCGAGGTGGAGGTCCTCGTCGGAGGTCGGTTCCGCCACCGGCAACGGCGCCACGGCGCGGGGGAGCGCGTGCAGCAGCAGCTCGGTGACAGCCCCACGGGGGTCGGGCAGGGCGATCACCACCAAGCCCTACCCAGGCGTGTCGGCGGGTGAAACGAGGTCGTCCGCGAGCGCCGTGCTCGCGCCGGCGAACGGCGGCTGGGTACGGCGGCGAGGGAGCATTTCGTCTCAATCGTCCGCGGAGCGGGCGTTCGTGTGACGAAATGCTCGCTATAGGGGACTAACGTCGCACGCGCGGGGCCGTCGACAGAGATTGCGACGAAATGCTCCCTCGCCGCCCCACCCAGCCGCAGTTAGGTCGTGAACGCGTCAGCAAGCGCCTCGACCAGCCCGCGCAGGCCGCCCTCGGCCGCGACCTCGCGCTGGTGCGAGGCGCCGTCCAACCTCGGCGGCGGCGTGCCGAGCACGCGCTCGAGCCGATCGCGCGTCACCTCACGCTCGCCGGTCAGGGGATCCGTCATCACAGCGGTGGCGCCGTGGCGGCAGGCGGCCCAGCGGTTGTCGTCGATCCGCCACGATTCGGCGGCCGGGATCGGTTCGTCGGCCAAGCGCGTTGCCAGCGCGTGCGCGACCGTCGCCACCGCCTCGGTGTCGGCGATCGTCGTCTGCGTGTCCGGCACGCGGATCTCGACGGTGCCGAGCAGCGGGTGCAGTCGCAGCTCCCACCACCACTGCCGCGGGTCGTCGAAGCCGCACCAGTGCAGCGCCTCGGCGTAGTCCCCGAAGGTCGCGAAGGCGGGCGGCACACCCTGGCGCGGGAGCAACCCGTTGATGCGCGACCGCACCGACGCCAGCCCGCTGTCGTGGCCCTCGTAGAACGGGGCGTTGGCGGCGAGCGCGGCGAGGTCGGGCAGGTACGAGCGGAGGGCGTTGTATGTCGCGAGCGCCCGGTCGGCGCCCGGGATCGCCACGTGCACGTGCAGGCCGCAGATGAGCTGGCGCCGGGCGACGGTCGCGTACTCCGCGCCGATCGCCTTGTATCGCCGGCCGGGGTTGAGCGGCCCGAGCCCTGACGCGAACGGGTGGGCGCCGCCGCCCGCCATCCGGTAGCGCCCGCTCACCGCCTCGGCGAGCACCCGCCGAGCGTGACCGAGCTCGGCCGCGGCGGCGATGACGGTCGGGTGCGGTGCCGTCACGATCTCCAGCTGCGCCGCCGGCATCTCCACCTTGAAACGCGGGTCGTCGAGCTGCTCCACGACGTCGCGCGCGTGGGGCGCGAGATCGAGCGTCTCGGCATCGAGCAGCATCAGCTCCTCCTCGAGACCGACGGTCACGTCGGTGTGCCGATCGAAGGCTGCGCGCAGCTCGGTCGCGGTGGGCAGCAGATCCGGCACTCGCACCGGAGAGTAGGGGCGTGTCGCGCAAGCCGGCCACCACGCGTTGCCGGTCAGGGGACCTGAACGTCACAATGTGAGGCATGGCTCGATCGATCTGGAGCGGCGCGATCTCATTCGGACTGGTGAACGTGCCGGTCAAGCTTTACTCCGCGGTGTCCCGCAAGACGGTGCGGTTCAACCAGCTGAACGCCGAGACCGGCAACCGGATCGCGCAGAAGCGCGTGGATCCGGAGACCGGTGAGGAAGTGCCGTTCGACCAGATCGTCAAGGGCTTCGAGCTGACGAAGGATCGCTACGTCATCGTGACGCCGGACGAGCTCGACGCGCTCGACCCCGAGCGCACGCGCACGGTCGACATCGAGGACTTCGTCGACCTCGCCGAGATCGACCCGATCTACTACGACCACCCGTACTACCTCGTGCCCGACAAGGGCTCGGCGAAGGCGTACGGGCTGCTGCTGAACGCGATGGAGGCGTCCGGGAAGGTCGCGATCGCGCGTGTCGTGCTGCGCTCGAAGGAGCAGCTGGTCGCCATCCGACCCGCGGGCGACCTGCTGATGATGGAGACGATGATCTTCCACGACGAGGTCGTCCCGCACGACGACATCGACGACCTGCCCGACTCGAAGGAGCTCAAGGCCTCCGAGCGCGAGCTCAAGATGGCCCAGCAGCTGATCGAATCGCTGTCGAGCGAGTTCGAGCCCGAGCGCTACCACGACGAGTACCGCGAGAAGGTCCTCGAGCTGATCGAGAAGAAGGCGTCCGGCCAGGAGATCGCCGTCCAGCCCGAGGCCCCGGCGCCCGCCAAGGTGCCCGACCTCATGGCTGCGCTCGAGGCGTCGCTCGCCGCGGTCAAGTCGGGCGATGAGGACGGCGACGGCGAGTCGCCGAAGAAGGCCTCGCGCAAGAAGCCCGCCGAGCGCGAGAAGGCCGGCGCGAAGTCCTAGCGCGGACGAGGGCGACGTCGCGGGTGAGAGCACGAGCCAACCGCTGGTGCAGCCGAGCAAGCGGTTCAACGTGGCGACCGTGCTCAAGCTCAAGGGCCAGCGGCTCGGCAAGTCCACCGCCCGGCTCGCGTCGGCCGGCCGCTTGCGCAAGATCGTGCTCAAGCGCGATCGCTCGGTGCGCCGCAAGGCCGTCGTACTGCGGCGATAGCGGATAGGTGCAGCCGGCGGTCGCTCGCAACGGGCGGCCGCCGGTTGACCCTGCGTGAGAGGATTCGACCATGTCCCCAACTAATGCCCCGCGCTTCACCTTTGGCCTCTGGACCGTCGGCAACCCTGGACGCGACCCCTTCGGCGGACCGACCCGCGAACCGCTCGATCCCGTGGAGTCGGTCAAGAAGCTGGGCGAGCTCGGCGCCTGGGGCGTCAGCCTCCACGACGAGGATCTGATCCCGTGGGGGACGCCGGCCGCCGAGAGCGACCAGATCGTCGCGCGCTTCAAGGCCGCGCTCGACGAGGCCGGCATGGGCGTCGGCATGGGGACGACCAACCTGTTCGGCCATCCGGCGTTCAAGGACGGCGCGTTCACGTCCAACGACCGCAAGGTGCGCCGCGCGGCGATCGGGAAGTCGATGCGCGGGATCGATCTCGCTGCCGAGCTGAACGCCGAGGTGTTCGTGTTCTGGGGCGGGCGCGAGGGCACCGAGGTCGGCGCCGCCAAGGACCCGCGTGACGCGCTCGAGCGCTACCGCGAGGCGGTCAACGTGCTCGTCGACTACTCCGAGAGCAACGGCTACGGGCTGCGCTTCGGGATCGAGCCGAAGCCGAACGAGCCGCGCGGGGACATCTTCCTGCCGACCGTCGGCCACGCGCTGCACTTCATCTCGACGCTCGACAAGCCCGATCTCGTCGGCCTCAACCCGGAGGTCGCGCACGACACGATGGCGGGGCTGTCGTTCCACCACGCCGTCGGGCAGGCGCTGTGGGCGGGCAAGCTCTTCCACATCGACCTCAACGCACAGCGGATCGGGCGCTACGACCAGGACTTCCGTTTTGGCGCCGAGGACCTCAAGGAGGCCTTCCTGCTCGTCCGGCTGCTCGAGCGCGCCGGCTACTCGGGCCCGCGCCACTTCGACGCGCACGCCTACCGCAACGAGAACCCCGAAGGCGTGTGGGACTTCGCCGCCGGCTGCATGCGCACGTACACGGCGCTGGCCGAGCGCGCCGCGGCGTTCGACGAGCTGCCCGCGGTCAAGGAGGCGCTGGCGACCGCCGGTGCGCCCGACCTGGCGCTGCCATCGGTCGACGGGGACAGCCCGGACACGCTCAAGGCCGAGGCGGACGCGCTCGACGAGCTCGCCAAGCGCGGCTACTACAACGAGCGCCTCGACCAGCTCGTGGTCGAGGTGTTAATGGGCCTCCACGCCTAGGCAGCCGCGGCGGCGCGATCGAGCTCGAACCAGACGAGCGTGCGCTCGTCGGACTCGACGCCCCAGCGGTCGGCCAACTCGGCGACGAGGTACAGCCCCCAGCCCGACGGGCGCGCCGGATCGGGAGACGGGGACGTGGGCACGAAGCCGCCGCCCGGGTCATGCACCTCGACGCGCAGCTGATTGTCGACGAGCTCGATCACGAGCAGGATCTGGTCGCCGTCGTCGAGGTTCGCGTGCCGGACGGCGTTGGTGACGAGCTCCGACACGAGCAGCCGCACGTCGCGCGCCCGGCCGCCCGGAAGCACGTCGGCGATGTCCCCGAGCGCGTGGCGCGCCTCGGCCGCCGCCTCCGGCGTCACGGCGAGCTCGCGCTCGAGCCTCATCCGTGGACCTCCTCCGGATCGGAGACGAAGTCCAGCCGCTCGCTCATGCGCGTGATCTCGAACACGCGATGGACGGTCTCGCTGCCGCGGACCAGGACGAAGCGGCGGCCCGCGTCGCGCGCGCGCATGTCGGCCAGCACGACCAGCCGCAGGCCGCTCGAGTCCATGAACTCGAGGCCGCGCATGTCGAGCACCACAGTGCCGAGGTCCGGCTCGGCCTCCAGGCGCTCAACCTCAGCTTCCAGCACAGCAGCGCCCGACAGGTCGAGCTCGCCGGTCGCGGCGATAACCGCGATGGTCCCGTTCCGGCTGGTCTGGAAGTCGAGGCTCGGCATCGCGGGGCGCAAGCTTAATCCTCCACGCACCGGGAAGACTCCATGGGTGAGTCGACTGCGCCGATCTGATTGCTCCGGCCCCGGGATCCGACGCCGCGGACGAGGCAAGGGCTTCGAGTACCTGGACGCCGACGGCGACCGGATCGAAGACCCCGACGAGGTCGCGCGGATCCGCGAGCTCGGCATCCCGCCGGCGTGGAAGGACGTCTGGATCTGCAGCGCCGCGAACGGCCATCTCCAGGCGACGGGCGTCGACGCCGCCGGCCGCAAGCAGTACCTCTACCACGAGCGCTGGCGCCTGCGGCGCGACGCCGAGAAATTCGACGACATGGTGCGCTTCGCCCGCGCGCTGCCGCGCCTGCGCGACCAGGTCGACGACGATCTCGACGGCGACGAGCTCGATCGGACGCGCGTGCTCGCGTGCGCGGTACGGCTGCTGGACCGCGGCTTCTTCCGGATCGGCTCGGAGGAGTACACCGTGCAGAACGCCTCGTACGGGCTCGCGACGATGTGCAAGCGCCACGTCACGCTCGGCGAGGACGGCGAGATGGTCTTCGATTACCCGGCCAAGAGCGGCCAGCGGCGTGTGCAGGCCGTCGTCGACCCGAAGGTGAGCGAGGTCGTGACGGCGCTCAAGCGACGCCGGAGCGGCGGCGAGGAGCTGCTCGCGTACAAGGAGGGCCGTCGCTGGCACGACCTGCGCTCCGAGGACATCAACGCCTACCTCAAGGACGCGACGTCCGAGGACTTCTCGGCCAAGGACTTCCGGACCTGGAACGCGACCGTGCTGGCTGCCGTGGCGCTGGCGGTGTCCGGCCCGGTGGCGGCGACGCCCGCCGGCCGCGATCGCGCGATCGTGCGGGCGGTCAAGGAGGTGGCCCACTACCTCGGCAACACGCCGGCGGTGTGCCGCGCGTCATACATCGACCCGCGCGTGTTCGACGCCTACCGCGGCGGGCTGGTGATCGGAAAGCCGCTGCAGGAGGCGCTCGACGGCGAAGACGGTGAACTGCCGATCCACCACCGGGCGCTCGAAGAGGGTGTGCTCGACCTCATCAACGAGCGCGAGCGTTCGGCGGCGCTCGAGAAGATCGCCGCGTAGCCCTTACGTCTCGTCGGGCTGCGGCGCCGGCGGGTCGTCGGGCGATGGCACGACCGGTGGTTCGGCAGGTGTGGCCGGCGCCTCGCGGTCGGGCGTCGGGTCGACGGGCGTGATCGGCTCGTCGGGCACCACCGGCTGCTCCGGCGTTGCGGGCGTGGTGGGAACTTCCATCGCTACTCCCTCGTGCCGTAGGCGTAGAGCCGCTCGAGCGAAGAGCGGATGATGCGTGAGACGTGCATCTGCGAGCAGCCGACGCGCTCGGCGATCTCGGACTGCAGCAGGTCGTCCTTGAAGCGCAGGCTCAGGATCTCGCGCGCGCGGTTGTCGAGGATGCCGGTCATGCGCTCGATCGTGATGCCGGCCTCGACGCGGTCGAACTCGGCGTCACGCTTGCCCAGCAGGTCGCCGGCGCTGGCCGAGTCGCCCTCCTCCTCGTGCACGGGCGCGTCGAGCGATCGCAACGAGCGGCCTTCGGTCGCCTGGATCGCCTCGATGATCTCCTCCGGCGCGCGATCAAGGCGATCGGCGATGTCGGCCACAGTGGGCGAGCGACCGAGCTCGGCCCACAGCGCCTCGCGCGCCTCCTCGACCGACAGGCACAGCTCCTGTACGTCGCGCGCGGGCCGGACGTCCCACGTCGCGTCGCGGAAGTAGCGACGCAGCTCGCCGAGGATCGTCGGCACCGCGTAACTGGAGAACGCCAGCCCGCGATCGGGGTCCCAGCGGTCGACCGCTTTCACGAGCCCGACCGAGGCGACCTGCACGAGGTCGTCGAGCGGCTCGGACGCGCGGCGGTACCGCATCGCGAGGCTCCGTGCGAGCGGCATGTAGCGCTCGATCAACTCTTCACGCGCGCGTGAGTCGCCCCGCTTCGTCTCGTGCATGAGGCGCTGGTCGTCACGCTGGCGGCGAGCCCGGTCGTGGCTGGTGGTGCGGCCCGCCGGCGCAGCGCGCGGTGGCGCAAGGACGCTGTTCCGCATCGTCGGGTGCCCTACCCAGATGGGGAACGCTCCCCGGCATCGAACTGTCCGATTGCGAACGTCAGGGGCGCGGTGGTTTGTGGTCAGCGTCGCGCTGGCGGCGAGCCTTGACGCTCGCGAGCGTCGCCGCGACGCGCTCCTGCAGCGCCGCGTGGGCTTCGAGCAACCTCCGGCTGTTTTCGTGTGCGCGCGCGCCGCGCGCGAGCGCGCGATCAAGGCGGTCGTGAAGCGAGGGGCCTGGGGCATCGCGCTCCATCTCATGGAGCGTCGACCCTCAGGCCCGGCCGCGAACCCTGGCCGGTCAGCGGAGCGACCACAAGACGTTGCAGTGGTCATAGGCGCGCCCGCTGGCGGGAGGTGCGGAGACCGCGCCTCCCGCCTCGCGGGAGAGACCCGAAAGCGCGGCGCGGAAGGGTGTTCGCTACGACGTGCCGCGCAGCGCCGCGACGGTCGAGCTGGGCAGCCCCATCAGGCCGCTCGGTCGGTGGCGGGATTCTGAGGACTCGGCGCCCGCGCGCGCCAGTCACCTATCGCCCATCTGACCGTACCGGCGCGACGCGTCGAACCCGTCCGGCCTGCTTGTAGACTCCGGCGTCCTCTGAGGGCCAGCCCGTGACCGAGACCGACGCAACGTTTCAGCCACCCGAGCCCTTCCGCTGCGAATCCGGCAGCGACGGCGACCGCTGGTGGGTGCGCCCACTCGGCGAACTTGATCTCGACACGGCGCCCCTGCTCGAGCGGAAGCTGGGTGCCGCGCGCACGGACGGCGCCGAGCAGCTCGTGCTCGACCTGAGAGGCCTGACGTTCATGGACTCGACGGGCCTGCGGCTCGTCATCCGATGGCATACGGCGGCGAGCCAGGACGGCTTCGAGTTCGCGATCGTGCCCGGGGCGGAGGTTGTGCAGCGGGTCTTCCGGCTCACGGGGATGGACGAGCATCTCCCCGTCGCCGAGCCCCCGCCGAACGCCTGAAAAGGCGTCCAGCCGCCCGGTCCCGATGGGCGTACGCTCCGTGTGTGAGCGCACAAGTGTCCGAGGGGGATCACACCCCCGGACGAGTCGTCGGCATCGGGGCCTCCGCCGGTGGCGTGGACGCGCTGATCCAGCTGGTCGGCCAGCTGCCCGCCGGCTTCGGCGCGGCGATGTGCATCGTGCTCCATCTGCCCTCGTCGGGACGCAGCCTGCTGGCGCCGATCCTGAGCCGCCACACCGAGCTCGACGTCGTCGAGGCGCAGGACGGCCAGCGCCTGGCGGCGGGCCGCATCTACGTCGCGCCGAACGACCGGCATCTGCTGCTCGCCGACGGCTACCTGCAGCTCGATCGCGGGCCGAAGGAGAACGGCGTGCGGCCCGCGGTCGACGTGATGCTGCGCACGCTCGCGGAGTCCTACGCGGCACGGTCGATCGCGGTGATCCTCTCCGGCGCTCTGGGTGACGGCAGCGCGGGCGCGCGCGCCGTGCGCAACGCCGGGGGGCTGGTCCTGATCCAGGACCCTGATGACGCGACCATCGCGAGCATGCCCGAGAGCGCGATGCGCGCAATTGGCGAGCCGGACGCCGTCCTCACGGCCGTCGGTCTCGGTCAGGAGCTCGCACGACTGGTCGCGCCAGAGCCGATCAAGGAGGATGTGGCGATGGCGCAGGTGAGCAACCCGCTGGCGGATGCCGTGGACCGCCCGGCGGGGCCGCCGATCCCGTTCACGTGCCCCGAATGCAGCGGCCCGCTGTGGGAGATCACGGAGGGCGAGGTCTCGCGCTACCGCTGCCGCGTCGGGCACAGCTACTCCGAGGACGCGATGATCATCGAACAGGGCAGCGCCGTCGAGGCCGCCCTGTGGTCGGCCCTGGAGGCACTCGACGAGCGTGCCGAGTTCCTGCGACGCGTCGCCGCCCGCCACGGCGACCACCGGCCACGGCTGCGCGCTCGCTTCGCCGGGGCAGCCGACGACGCCCTCGAGCGCGCGGAGCTCATCCGCCGGGCGCTCCGCACCGGGGCTGACGGTCCCCACGCGCTCGACCCGCACGCGGAGATGGCCGAGTGACCGATTCCTCGTTCGAGGCGCTGCTCGACTTCCTCAAGCGGATGCGGGGGTTCGACTTCACGGGCTACAAGCGGACGACGCTCGAGCGACGCTTCCGACGCCGGATGGAGACCGTCGAATGCGGCAGCTACGGCGACTACCTCGACTACCTCGAGGTGCACCCAGAGGAGTTCGAGCAGCTCTTCGACACGCTGCTGATCAACGTCACGGAGTTCTTCCGCGACCCGCCGGCGTGGGAGCATCTGCGCGACGACATCGTGCCGCAGTTGCTGGCCGCCAAGGAGGAGGGCGAGTCGATCCGCGTGTGGAGCGCGGGCTGCGCGTCCGGCCAGGAGGCGTACACGGCCGCGATGGTGCTGGCCGAGCTGCTCGGCGACGACGACTACCGCGATCGGGTCAAGATCTACGCCACCGACGTCGACGAGCAGGCACTGGCCACGGCACGCCTCGCGACCTACACGCACAAGCAACTGGAAGGCGTCCCGGAGGCCCTGCAGGCCAAGTACTTCGCGCCCGCCGACCGGCGGATGGCGTTCCGCAAGGACCTGCGGCGGACCGTGATCTTCGGGCGCAACAACCTCCTCACCGACGCGCCGATCTCACGGCTCGACCTGCTGATCTGCCGCAACACGCTGATGTACTTCACGGCCGAGACCCAGGGGCGGATCCTGCGCCACTTCCACTTCGCGCTCCGCGACCACGGCGTGCTGATGCTCGGCAAGTCCGAGATGATGATCACGCACCGCGACGTCTTCACGGCGATCGACCTCAACCGACGGATCTTCCGCAAGCTCAAGCGGCCGGCGGCCCTGCAGGCGCGTCTCGGTGCCATTGTCAACGGCGGCGACGCGATCGATGCGCCGCTATCTCTGGACGACCGCGCCAACCGCGACTCCGCGCTCGAGATCGGTCCGCACCCGCACGTGATCGTCTCGCGCGGCGGCGTGCTCACGTTCGCCAACCTGCCGGCGCGGGCGCTGTTCGGCATCGGCCTCGAGGAGCTCGGCCGCCCGTTCCGTGACATCGAGCTCTCCTACCAGCCGACCGATCTACGCACGCCGGTGGACGACGCACTGCGTGAACGCCGGCGGATCGCGGTCGGCGAGGTGCGCTTCCGCCCGCGCCAGGGCGAGGAGCGGACGCTCGACGTGACGGTCGTGCCGCTGCTGGCGGACGGCAACGCGGCGCCGGATGCCGCGAGCATCGTCTTCGAGGACGTCAGCCGCTACAGCCGGATGCAGCACGAGCTGGAGGGCAACCGGCGCGACCTCGAGCTCGCCTACGAGGAGCTGCAGTCGACGATCGACGAGCTCGAGACCACCAACGAGGAGCTCCAGTCCGCGAACGAGGAGCTGCAGACCACCAACGAGGAGCTCCAGTCGACCAACGAGGAGCTCGAGACGATGAACGAGGAGCTCCAGTCGACCAACGAGGAGCTCGAGACGATCAACGACGAGCTGCGTGACCGGACGTCCGAGCTCAATCGGGTCAACGAGTTCCTCGAGGCGATCCTCACCTCGCTCGGCATCGGGGTCGCGGTCGTCGATCGCCAGCAGCGCGTTCAGGTCTGGAACTACCGGGCGGAGGACCTGTGGGGATTGCGACAGGACGAAGCCGTGGAGCACCATCTGCTGTCACTCGACATCGGCCTGCCGACCGAGCAGCTCGCCGGCTCGCTGCGCGCGGTGCTCGGCGGCGCGAGCGACCGCGAGGCCGCGGTGATCTCGGCGGTCAACCGCCGCGGACGCACGATCGAGTGCGAGACGACGATCCTGCCGCTGCGCTCGCCGGCCGCCGACGGCGAGGTCGTGGGCGGCGCGATCATCTTGATGCAGGACGGGCTGCCGTCCGACCAGGACGGCCACCGGCCCGACGGTGTCGACCTAGACGGCGGTCGGCCCGGTTCGTGACCGCGTCGCCTGGCAGCGGGCGCGCAGCTCCACCGCTTGCTCGGCCAGCTGCGCGGTGAGCTCGAACGCGGCGCGCATCTGCGCGACCTGCGTCTCGGCCTGTTCACGCAGCCGCTCGACGACCGCCCCGTAGTCGACGCGGTTGACGCTGACGGGCTCCAGAGGGGGCTCAGGCCGCGACGCGAGTCGCACGACGCGTGCCGGCGTCTTCACCGGCTCGGTGGGCAGCAGCCGCCGGCGCATCGGCACGACCCGCTCGAGCTCCGGGGCGGGGACGCCGACCGGCTCGCCGGTCAACAGCCACGTGCCGTCGTCCCGGCGATGCACTTCATCGGCCTTGCCGAGCTCGCTCAGCGCGGTCGAGACGGTGGGCCGGCGCGCGCCGACGAGCTGCCCGAGCATCCGGTGCGACAGCGTCATCGGCAGTGCCACCCCTTCGGGCGTCATCCGCCCCCAGCGCTCCGCCAGGTGCCAGAACAGGGCAAGGAGGCGGCGGTCGACACGATTGAGCTGCGAGATCGCCTGCGTGACGGCCAGCCGCAGCGCCCGCTCGTTGAGGCGATCGATGAGCGCGGCGTTGACCTCGGGGAAGGACACCAACTGCGCCGCGAACCGCCGGTCGAGCAATGCGATCCGGCTGCGGCTGAGCACGTTCCAGCGGACGGAGTACTGCAGCAGGGACGCGCTCTCGTGGATATGCCAGGGGCGCACCACGTCTCCAGGCCCGAGCAGTTCGGTGCTGATCGTGTCCGAGACCAGTACCTCCCGCGCCAGCACGCCGTCGAGCACCAGGAGACCGATGTGGCCCGGGCTGGTACTGGACAGGCTCTCGATCTCCCACGGGCCCCTATCGATTGCGTGAATGACGACCCGGAGGTCATGGCGCGCGGATTCGACGCGGTCTTCGCTCAGCAGGAGTCCAAGGTCCGGGTCCAGCTCGAGCAGCGATGCGACCTGACGGTCCGGCAAGGAGGCCTCCTTTCCGCGAGTTTCCTCGGAGTCAGTATGCCGACCCCAGTTAGACTCAGGCGCTACGGTCAGATGCGTGACGGGAAGGCTACGGTTGTGGAGCCGTTCTCCAGGGATGAAAACCTGTCAGGAGGACCCGGAGCCGGGGCGCGCGCCCGACGCGTCGTCGAAGCCGAGCTGACCGGTCGCCTACCCAGATCGGTCGTCGCGGATGTCTCGTTGCTCGTCACCGAGCTCGTCGCGAACGGGGTCCGCCACGGCGGCGCCGGCGAGGACACCTATGTGCGCCTGCTGCTGGAGGGAACGCAGCCCGGGCTGCACGTCGAGGTCACGAACCCGAACCACGTACCCGGCGTGCCCGCGCGGCGCGCCGCCGACCTCAGCGGTGGCGGTGGCATCGGGCTCAACCTGGTCGAGATGCTGGCAAGCCGCTGGGGCGTCCGCAGCATCCCGCACACCGCCGTCTGGTTCGAGCTCGACTGTTAGTAGCTTGCCTGGCGTGGCGGTCGCGAAGCGCCAGGAGATCGAGGTCGACGGCCGGACGCTGTCGCTGTCGAACCTCGACAAGGTGCTGTATCCGGAGACCGGGTTCACCAAGGGCCACGTCATCGACTTCTACACGCGCGTGTCGCCGGTGCTGCTCCCGCACCTGCGCGGACGCCCTCTGACGCTCAAGCGCTACCCCAACGGCGTCGACGCGACCTACTTCTACGAGAAGCAGTGTCCGTCGCACGCGCCGGATTGGGTGCAGACCGCGCGCATCGGCGACATCAACTTCGTGCTGTGCGAGGACCTGCCGACGCTCGTCTGGCTCGCCAACCTCGCCGACCTCGAGCTGCACACGTCGCTCGCTCACGCCGATCGCTACGACACCCCGACCGTGATCGCGTTCGACCTCGACCCAGGGCCGCCGGCGACAATCGTGGAGTGCGCGGAGGTGGCGCTCGAGCTGCGGATGATCTTCGAGCACCTCGGCATGCAGGCGTTCCCGAAGACCTCCGGGTCGAAGGGCATGCAGGTCTACGTGCCGCTCAACACGCCGAGCTCGTACGGCGTGACGCGCCCGTTCGCGCGCGGGCTCGCCGAGTTGCTCGAGCGACGGCGGCCCAACCTCGTGGTGTCGGAGATGAAGAAGTCCGCGCGCGGCGGCAAGGTGTTCGTCGACTGGAGCCAGAACGCCTCGTTCAAGACGACGGTGAACGTCTACTCGTTGCGCGCGCGTCCACAGCCGACCGTGTCGACGCCGCTGCGGTGGGAGGAGGTCGAGGCGGTGACCGAGTCGCGCGACCCGGACGAGCTCGTGTTCACCGCTCCGGAGGTGGTGGAGCGAGTCGCCGAGCACGGTGACCTGTTCGCCGGTGTGATCGAGGTACACCAAACGCTCCCCGACTCGCTATAACGGCCCCATGGACCTCGAAGAGCGCACCCTCGACGACACGCTCGAGACGACCTGCTCGGTCTGCGGAGCCCACCTCACGCCGGCCGAGATCGAGGCCGCCCGCGAGGCCGGCGGGCCGTTCCTGTGCGGCGTCCACGCTGCCGAGGAACTGCCCGCCGACGAAGTCGTCAGCGACGAATCGGACTGACCGCGCGCGCGGCGGCGGCGATCGCCTCCGCGTCGATCCCGGCTTGGTGCAGCAGCTCCTCAGGCGTGCCCGAGCCCGGCATCTCGCGCACCGCCAGCTTGGTGACCGGCGGCCGGTCTTCGGCCTCGGCCAGCGCCTCGAGCACGGCGTCGCCGAGCCCGCCCTCGGGCCAGTGATCCTCGACGGTGATCACGGCACCGCAGTCGCGCGCCGCCGCCCGCACCGCGTCGGCGTCGATCGGCTTGAGCGAGTAGCAGTCGAGCACGCGCGCCTCGATCCCGTCCCCGGCCAGCGCCTCGGCCGCCCGCGCGGCCTCGTCGACCGTGATGCCGCAGGCGATGATCGCCACGTCGTCGCCGTCGCGCACCACGCGGCTGCCGCCGATCCGGGCCTCGCCCGCGGGCGTGCGCACCGGCGTCTTGCCACGCAGCGTGCGCATGAACACGACGCCGTCGGTGTCGGCCATCTCGCCCACGAGCGCGGCGGCCTGGTTGGCGTCGCTCGGATGCAGCACGGTCGAGCCGTGGATCGCGCGGAACGCGGCGATGTCCTCGAGCGCCATCTGCGACGGTCCGTCCTCGCCGATCGACACGCCGGCATGCGAACCCGACAACCGGATGTTCGCGCGTGAGATCGCCGCCATGCGGACGAAGTCGTAGGCGCGGCTGAGGAACGCCGCGAACGTCGACGCGAACGGGACCCAACCGCGGACCTGGAACCCGACGGCCGCCGCGATCAGCTGCTGCTCGGCGATGAACATCTCGAAGTAGCGGTCCTCGTGCGCGGCCCGGAAGTCCTCCGAGTGCGTGGAGTTGGAGACCTCGCCGTCGAGCGCGACCACGTCGCCCCGGATCGAGCCGAGCGCGGCCAGGGCCTCGCCGTACGCCTTGCGGGTCGCGACCTCGTCGCCGAGCTCGTACGTCGGGAGCGCGCCGCCCGGGGCATCGAAGGCGTGCTTGGTTCCGCCCGCAGCAGGGGCGAGCTCCACCGACAGGTCGCGCTCGCCGCCGAGCTCCGCGATCGCCTCGTCGGGGTCGTCGAGCGGCTTGCCGTGCTTGCCGGGCTGGTCCTCGACCGCCTTGACGCCCTTGCCCTTCTTGGTGCGGGCGATGATCGCGGTCGGCCGGTCGCTGGTGCGCTCGGCCTCGTCGTAGGCCTCCGCGATCGCGTCGACGTCGTGGCCGTCGATCGCGATCGCGTTCCAGCCGAACGCCTCGAAGCGGCGGACGTAGCCGTCGAGGTCCCAGCCGAGCATCGTCTCGCGCGTCTGCCCGAGGCGGTTGACGTCGACGATCGCGGTCAGGTTCTCCAGGCCTTCCCAGCCGGAATGCTGGATCGACTCCCACATCGACCCCTCGGCCATCTCGGAGTCGCCGCACAGGCACCAGACCCGGTACGGCAGCCGGTCGAGCTTCTTGCCGGCCAGCGCGACGCCGGCGGCGATCGGCAGGCCCTGGCCGAGCGAGCCGGTCGCGACGTCGGTCGGCGGGATCCGCGGCGTCGGGTGACCTTCGAGCCGCGAGCCGAGCTTGCGGAACGTCAGCAGCTCGGCGTCGTCGATCCTCCCGGTCGCCTTGAGCATCGCGTAGTACAGCGGGGAAGCGTGGCCCTTGGAGAAGATCAGGTGATCGTCCGGCCGCAGGCGACCGTCGATCAGGACGGCGATCAGGTCGGCGGCCGACATCGAGGAGGTGGGGTGGCCGGAGCCGGCGGCAGCGCTGGTGCGGACCGAGTCCACACGCAGCTGCTGCCCCAGCTCACGCCGGAACTCGGTCCGCTCGCCCATCAGGCCGTCACCAGCGCGTCGCGCTTGGCCTCGACGTCGGCGAACAGCTGCTGGAACGATTTCGCGAACTTCTCCACGCCCTCGCGCTCGAGCGTGTCGACGACATCGTCGTACTCGATGCCCGCCTCCTCGAACGCCTCCAGCACCGCGCGCGCGCCGTCGACGTCACGCGTCAGCGTCACTTCGGTGATGCCGTGGTCCTGGAACGCCTCAACGGTTTCGCGCGGCATCGTGTTCACGGTGTCGGGCCCGATCAGCTCCTCGACGTAGATCACGTCGCGGTATTCGGGGTTCTTGGTCGACGTCGACGCCCACAGGCAACGCTGCGCGGTGGCGCCGGCATTCTCGAGCTCGGCCCACTCGGAGCCGGAGAAGATCTGCTGATAGGTCACGTAGGCGAGCTTGGCGTTGGCGATCGCGAGCGTGCCCTTGAGCTCGTCGTGGCCGCCGATCTCGTCGAGCCGACGGTCGGCCTCGGTGTCGACGCGCGACACGAAGAACGACGCGACGGAGGCCAGCTTGGACGGGTCGCCGCCGCCGCCGACCAGCCGCTGCAGGCCGCGGACGTACGCCTCGGCCACCTCGCGGTGGCGCTCCAGGGAGAAGATCAGCGTCACGTTGACGGGGATCCCGGCGGCGATCGTCTCCTCGATCGCGGGCAGGCCCTCGGGCGTCGCGGGAATCTTGATGAACAGGTTCGGCTTGTCGACGAGCGCGTGGAGGCGCTTGGCCTCGTCGATCGTGCCCTGGGTGTCGTGCGCGAGATTGGGGTCGACCTCGAGTGAGACCCAGCCGTCCTTGCCGTTGCCGGCGTCCCAGACGGGACGTAGCACGTCGCACGCCGCGCGGATGTCGTCGCGCGCGAGCGCGATGAAGATCTCCTTGGGCTCGGTCTCGGTCTCGCTGACGGCCTTGATCTGCTCGTCGTAGGCGTCGCCCTCGGCGATCGCGGCCTGGAAGATCGTGGGGTTCGACGTGACGCCGACGACGCCCTCATCGACGAGCGACTGGAGGCCGCCCTGCTCGATGAACGGGCGCGACAGGTAGTCGATCCAGACGCTCTGGCCGGCTTCGGCCAGCTGCTGCAGAGGTGTCATGGCTCTCCTTCGGAAGTCGTCGTGTCCCTATATGAAACCGTGCCCGGGGGCACGGCTCGTGAAACGACGGTGGAGAGCGAACTCGCCGGGCGCCAAGTACCGGCATTCGGAGGTCCGCACGGTTCCGGCGCCGGCGAGCGCCGGGCGACCGCGCGCACCACCGAAAACCGGTACTAGCGCGGGCGCCCGGCCAGCTCGCGAAGCCAGGCCGCTACGGCCTGCTCGTCACGACGCGCTTCGCGCTGCCGTGCGGCGCGCGCCTGACTGGCGGTGATGGTGTTGGCGGCTGCAGAACGGCCGGAACGGCCAAAGCGCCCGGCAGTCTGCGACGGCGGCCCCGCCAAGGATTGTCGCCGCCGCTCGGCGTCATAAGCCAGCGACATCGGCGCGGACGTTACACCCACCAACGTGCCACGTCCACTACAAAGTGTCCACCGAACAAACCGGTTCTTCGCCCACTGGTCCAAGCGTGCAGGGGGAAAACGTTCACCGCGGTCTGGACGACCGGAAACAGGATGGTTACGTGGCCAGAACCGCGGCCGCGACGATCCCGTACTCGGCGAAGAACAACGCCCAGACGCGCATGTAGAACGCCGTGAATGCGGCCGGATCGGCCGGGTCGGCGCGGCGCGCCCAGCCCAGGAGCAGCGAGAGGGCGACGGCGTGCCCGCCCGCGAGCACAACGGGCTGCGCGTCGTCGACCAGCAGCGGCCCGAGGACGATCATCCCGGCGTACGCCGACACGAGCGCTCCGATGCCGAGCCGGGCGGCGCGCTCCGGCCCGAGGCGGACCGTGAAGGTGGCGATCCGGTACTGCCGGTCGCCGCGGATGTCCGGCACGTCCTTGAGCACCGCGATCGCGAACGAGAAGGGCAGCACGAACGCGGTCAACGCCCACACCGACGGGGCGATCGTCAGCGTGCCGCCGAACGCAAGGCTGAAATGGCCGTACATGCCGAGGTTGACGACCGTGGCGCGCACACCGGCGATGCAGAGCGCGGCGGCGAACGGGTAGCGCTTGAGGCGGACCGGCGGGAGCGAGTAGGCGCAGCCGACGAGGAGCGCTCCGGCGACCGCGGCCGTCTCCAGCGCGCCCTGGGTGAGCGCGAGCGCGATCGGGACGACGGCGGCGACGGCGACGATCCGCCATGCCGCCTCCACCGACAGGTCGCCGGCCGCGATCGGCAGGTGCGGCTTGTTGATCCGGTCGATCTCGATGTCGGTGATCTGGTTGACCCCGACGATCGCCACGTTGACGCCGGTGCCGGCGACGATCACCCAGAACAGCTGGTCGATCCCCGAGCCCGACAGCTCGTGGACGGCGATCAGGTACAGCCCAGTCGCGCTGACGAACGTGCCGATCAGCGTGTGCGGGCGGGAGAAGTGCCACAGCACGCCGAGCGCGCCCAGCACGCCGGTCCGGCGCACGGACGCCGCGTGGCTGGTCACCGGCGCTCCCAGCGGGCGCGCAGCGTCAGCGCGAGCGCGATCGGCACGAACGCGAAGCCGGCGAGCGATCCGGCGGCGAAGCGGGCGGCGACGCGCAGACGCTCGAGTGGGGGCAGCGGCGTCTTGAGCTGCTCGGCAGGGGCCGGCAGTGCGAGCGGCGACGGCCCTGCGGCCGGCTTGGTCCCGACGATGGCGACCGCATACGGCACGCGCCGGTCGCGGTACCAGTCGGGCGCCACCGGGTGCAGACCGACGTCGGCGAAGCCCGCGCGCTGGAACCACGCCCGGTACTCGCCCTCCTCGGGGAACAGCATCCAGGTGTCGGCGAGCAGCCGCGCGAGCCGCCCGGCCGGGCGGACCGGGCCGATCACGACGCCGATGCCTCCGGGCCGCAACACGCGGTAGGCCTCCGTGATGCCGCGCTGCGGGTCCGGCCAGTACTCGATGCTGCCGGCCGACACGTACCGGTCGAACGCGTCGTCGTCGAACGGCAGCGCCTCGGCATCACCGAGCAGGCGCCGGCAGGCGGACAGCGTCGGCCGCTTCTGTGCCCGTGCGAGCTGGTGCGGGCTCTGGTCGACCATCGTCACGTGCGCGGGGTCGACGCTGGCGACGATCCCCTCGGTCGTGAAGCCGGTCCCGGCGCCGACGTCGAGCGTGTCGAGATCGCGCTGGTCCAGCCGCGCCGAGGCCAAGGCGCGTTCGCGCATCGCCGGCGTCCAGAACAGCGGATTGACCCAGTTGTCGTAGCCGAGGGACAGGAACCGGTAGAACCAATAGGCCTCCCGCTTGTGCTGGATCAACCTCATGCGAGCCGCCGACGATACCCGTCCCACCGAACCCGCCGACCTCTTGGACGCGTGGCTCCCCGAGCCGACCGTCCGCACGTATCACCGCCGCTCCACCGAGACCGCGCCGGACGCACTATGGGAGTCGGCCTCGACGCTGCGGATGTCCGACACGCGCACTCTCGGCCGGCTCGTCCGCTGGCGGATCCCAGGTCTCGAGCGGGAGCTGACCTATGGCGAGCTGTTCCGCGCCTACCCGTTCACCGTGCTCGAGGAGGGCGAGCATCACCTGCTCGCCGGGCTGTGCGGGCGGATCTGGACGCTCGCCCGCGACTACCCGCGCCTCGACGGGCCGGAGGCGTTCGCCGACTGGGCTGAGCCGGGCACTGTGCGCGTGCTCTTCGGCCACTGGGTCGAGACGACCGCGGTCGGCGCCGAGCTGGTCAGCGAGGCGCGCGTGCAGCCGACCGACCGCATGGCCGCCCTGCGCCTGCGTGCGCTGTGGAAGGTGATTGGCCCGTTCGAGCGGCTCGTCGGCGCCGAGGCGATCAGCGCTGCGGCTAGCGCTTGATCTCGGCGTGCGTGACGGGGACGCCGAAGCGGTCCTCGAGCGCCTGGTCCTCGCGGTAGTCGAGGTCCGGGTGCGTGAACACGACGATACGGTCAGCGGGAAACGTCGCGAGCGCGTCCCCGATCGCGACGCCGGGCTCGCTCTCGCCGGTGTCGCCCGCGGCGTCGATGCCCGCTTCCTCGAGGCGCTCGACGGTCTCCTCCTGGGCGGCCTCCGCCTCGGCGATGGCGTCGTCGGAGTCGGAGACCCAGAACGCCACCTTGGACTGGTTGGTGGCCGGCGAGATCACGAGCACCTCGGCCCCCTCCACCTCGTCACCGAGCGTGGAGCGCAGCAGGTTCGCATCGACCGGTTCGGGCGTGACGACCAGCAGCTTCACATCGCTGTCGCTACCCCTCGGGCAGAACCGTCAAACGGCGCCGCCGAGCCATCGGGGCGCACGACGACGACCGCGACATCGTCACGGGCCGGGCCGCCGTGGGCGGCCAGCGCGTCGCGCTCGACGGCCTCCGCGATCGCGGACGGGTCAGCTCCCACGAAGCCCGAAAGCACCTGCGCCAACCGCTCGGGGCCGGCCGACCGATCGGCCTCCGTCACGCCGTCGGTGAACAGCACCAGGGCGTCTCCGGGCATCAGCTCGACCTGCGCTTCGGTCAGCTCCGGCGCGTCGACGATTCCCAGCAGGCTGCCCGGCGAGCCGACGGTATCGATGTCGCCGTTCGCCCGCAGCACGAGGGGGAGCGGGTGGCCGGCGGCGACCAGGCTCACGCTCACGCGGTCCTCGCGGGGAGTGAGCAGCGCGTACACCACCGTGCAGAAGCGGTAGTCGAGGCGGTCGCGCAGGAGCGCCTCGTTGAGCTCGGTGAGCACGGCCCGCGGGCGTCGCGCGTGCTGGGCAGCGGCCCGCAGCGTGTAGCGGGCGAGTGCGGTGAGCGCGGCCGCCTCGGCGCCCTTGCCGCAGACGTCGCCGATCACGAGCCCCCAGTCACCGCTCCCGGTCGCAAAGCAGTCGTAGAAGTCGCCGCCAACCTCGTTGCCCTCGCCGGCAGCGAGGTAACGCGCGGCAAGCTCGACGCCCGGGATGCGCGGGAGCTCGCGGGGGAGGAGCGACTGCTGGAGCGTGTGCGCGACGTGGTCGCGCTCGGCGTACAGCCGTGCACTGTCGAGCGCCAGCGCGGCGCGCCGGCCGAGGTCCTCGAACAGCACGAGATCGTCCTCCGCCGGCTCGCGATCGAAGCCGGCCGCGAGTACGCCGCGCACGCGGCCGCGGGCGATCAGCGGCACGATGAGCACATCAGCGGCGCTCAGTCCCTGGCCGCCCATTGCGGTGGCGATCGGGTCCGCCGGGTCGGCCTCGAGCCGCGCCAGCAGCTTTGCGCCGCGCTCGGGCTCGCGCTCGGCCGCGGCGACCCGGTGCACGTTGTGGGTCGTGTCGCCGAGCAGGATCACGCACGTCTCGGCCAGCTCGCGGACGCACAGCCGGGCGACGCTCTCCATCGTCGCGCGCTCGTCGAGCGATTGGTCGAACAGCTCGCTCGCCTCGGCCAGCAGCGCCGTCCGGGCGAGCTGCCGCTCGCGCTCGGTCTCGGCGCGCCGGCGCTCGGTGACGTCGCGAACGACGACCACCATCTGGCGGCGGTCCTCGATGTCGAGCCGCGTGCCGCCGACCTCGAGGTCGACGAGCTCGCCGTCGCGGCGGCGCAGCGTCAGCGGCAGCGCGGGCGAGACGAGCCCCTCGTCGAGCCGTGCGGCGGCGCGCCGCCGGACCTCCTCGACCTCGTACTCGACGACCAGGTCGAGCGCGGTCTCCATCGCCGCCAGTTCCGGGAACGTGTAGCCGCTGACTTGCTCGAACGCCGAGTTCGCGTACACGCAGCGACCGTCGCGCTCGAGCACGACCATGCCCTCGCCGGCGTCCGACAACGCGAGCAGCAGCGCCTCGTAGCGGTCGGTCTGCTCGCGCAGCGCGCGTTCGGCCGCGCGCCGCTCGGTGACCTCGGTGACGACGATCCCGACGCCGATCACCTCGTCGCCGGCGCTGCGCACGGGCCAGTACGAGGCGAGGAACTCGCGCTTGTTGCCCGGCTGCGCCGGGGTTACGCCGCTCACCGCGATGTCGATCAGCGGCTCGCCCTTGCGCGCCACGCGCGCGACATCGTCGTGCACCTGCGGCGGCAGATCCGGGAGCAGCTCGGCGATCGTCTTCCCGACGTGCTCACGGCCGGGCACGCCATTGATCTCGGCGAGCCGGTCGTTGACCCGCACGTACCTGACGTCGGTGTCGAGCAGCGCGAGCCCGACCGGGGCGTGCTCGAAGATCACGTCGAGCAGGCCGGCCGTCGAGCGCAGCCGCTCGCGCAGGGCGGCGATCCAGACCGCCACGAACGAGCCGAGCACGACGGTGGCGAGCCGGACGATGTCCTCTCCGGCGCCTTTGCTCTGCTTGAGGAGCATCAGCGCCGCGAGGGCGGAGGCGAGCGCGCCGACGGCCGCGGTCGCGCGCGGGCTCGCCGCGAGCGCGGCGACGAGCGGCGCGAGCACGTACAGCGGGACGATCACGACGTCGTCACCGGTGGACGCGTCGACGATCGCGAGCACGCCGACCAGCAGCGCCGCGAACACAGGGACCCAGACGCGCGACTGCAAGGTCCGCTTGTATCACGCCCGGGCAACCTGCAAACAACACGACTCGCAGTGGGGTCAGACCCCCTGAGTCTCCGTGACTCAGGGGGTCTGACCCCCGGGTGTTACGTGAGCGCGTTCACGAGGGCCGTCTCGACTGCCGCCGCCGCCGGCCTGGCGCCGCCGGCCGATGGCACGTCACGCCGCGCCGGTGCTGCTCCACGTCGGTCGCTTTGCCGCGGTCGAGCGCGTGCCGCTGCTGATCGAGGCCCACGCGCGCGCCCGCCCGGGATTCGCCCGCGGCGCGCCCCCTCGTGATCGTCGGCGGCTTCGACGGCGCCGCGCCCGACGTCTTCCTCGCCGGCCCGCGCGACAACGACGACCTGCCGTCGCTGTCGGCGGCGTCAGACGTCGTCGTGCTCGGCGCGGGCTCGTCGAGGGCATGGCCTGTGGGCTGCCGGCGATCGTCGTCGATGCCTGGGAACCGGGCGACGCGGTCGAGCACGGCGAGACCGGCTGGCTCGTGCCACCCGGCGATCCGGTGGCGCTCGCCAACGCGCTCGTGCACGCGGTCAACTGCCCCGCCGAGCGGGAGCGGCGCGGCCCCCAGGCGGCGGTCGTCGCCCGCGAGCGGTACTCGTGGCCGGCCCTGGCCGCGGATGTCGCCGCCGTCTACGAGGCGGCCCGCCGCGGGCTGATCGGCGCGCTCTAGCTGAGCTCGCCGTCGAACGCGTCGGCGTCTGCCGCTGGCACGCCGAACCCGACTGGCTGCAACGATCCGCCGTCTTCGCGCAACATCGTTGCGTGATAAGCCCCGCATGAGCAGGTGATCGCTGCAAATGGCGCACGAACTCGACACGCGGGCCAGGACACCAGCCTGGACCGCTGCTACCTTTCCGCCCTCCCGCGCTGTCAGACCGCCGCCGCCCTCGGGAGCTCATTTGGGAATGCCTCGGATGCCACGGCCGACCCGTCCGGTCGGTCTCTACGACCCGCAGTACGAGCACGACGCATGTGGCGTCGCGTTTGTCGCGCGCCTGAACGGCGAGCCGTCGCACGAGACCGTCCGCCGTGCCGTCGTGGCGCTGGCCAACCTCGAGCACCGCGGAGCCGCGGGTGCTGACCCCAACACGGGTGACGGCGCCGGGATCCTGCTCCAGATGCCCGACGAGCTGATGCGCGCGGTCGTCGGCTCCGAGTTGCCGACCGCCGGTGCCTACGGCGTCTGCGTCTGCTTCCTGCCGACCGACGCCAAGCGTCGTGTCGAGCTGGAGGAGCTGCTCGAGAAGACGGTCACCGACGAGGGGCAGCGCGTCGTCGGCTGGCGCGACATCCCGGTCGACAAGGACTACGTCGGCATCACCGCCAACTTCTACGCGCCCTACATCAAGCACCTCGTCGTCGCGGCCGAGGGCCCGCTCGCCGACGACCCTGATGCGTTCGAGCGCAAGCTGTACGTGATCCGCCGCGTCGCCGAGCTGGCGGCCGGGCCGGAGCTCGTGATCCCGTCGTTCAGCGCCCGCACCGTCGTCTACAAGGGCATGCTCACCGCGCCGCAGCTGCTCGGCTACTACCCGGACCTGCAGGACACGCGGACCAAGTCCGCCCTCGCGCTCGTCCACTCGCGGTTCTCGACGAACACGTTCCCGAGCTGGGAGCTCGCGCACCCGTACCGGATGATCGCCCACAACGGCGAGATCAACACGCTGCGCGGGAACGTCAACTGGATGCGCGCGCGCGAGTCGCAGCTCGCATCCGAGCTGTTCGGTGACGACCTGCCGAAGGTCCTGCCGATCGTGCGGCCCGGCGGGTCGGACTCGGCGACGTTCGACAACGTGCTCGAGCTGCTCACGCTCGCGGGCCGCAGCGTCCCGCACGCGGTGATGATGATGATCCCCGAGGCGCACGAGGGCCGGGACGATCTGCCCGAGGACCTGAAGAACTTCTACGCGTTCCATTCGTGCCTGATGGAGCCCTGGGACGGCCCCGCCGCGGTCGCGTTCACCGACGGCCGCGTCATCGGCGCGACGCTCGACCGCAACGGCCTGCGACCCGGCCGCTGGCTGGAGACCAAGGACGGCTGGGTGGTGCTCGGCTCGGAGACCGGCGTGCTCGACGAGCCGCCGGAGAACGTCCTGCGCAAGGGGCGCCTGCAGCCCGGCACGATCTTCCTCGTCGACCTGGCGCGCGGCCGGATCGTCGAGGACGGCGAGGTCAAGCGCGAGATCGCCGCCGGCAAGTCGTACGGCGACTGGTTCCAGCAGGGCATCGTCCACCTCGCCGACCTGCCCGACCGCGAGCCGGCGCACGGCCAGGCCGAGCCGCTCCGCAACCTGCAGTTCGCGTTCGGCTACACGCAGGAGGACATGAAGGTCCTGCTCGCGCCGACGGCGGCGCGCGGCGAGGAGCCGATCGGTTCGATGGGCAACGACCTGGCGCTCGCCGTGCTCAGCGACAGCCACCCGGCGCTGTTCTCGTACTTCAAGCAGTTGTTCGCTCAGGTCACCAACCCGCCGATCGACCCGATCCGCGAGGCGATCGTGATGAGCGTGTCGACCGGCGTGGGCTCCGAGCGCAACCTGCTCGACGAGACGCCCGAGCACGCGCGCCAGCTCTCGATGGACACGCCGATCCTGCGCAGCGCCGAGCTGGAGAAGCTGCGGCAGGTCGACTCGGGCGTGTTCCGCGCCTACACGATCGACATCACGTGGCCGGTCGCCGAGGGGCCGGAGGGGATGGACAAGGCGCTCGAGCGAATCTGCGCCGAGGCCGACGAAGTGCTCGCCGACGGCGTCAACGTCCTCATCCTGTCCGATCGCGCGACCGGGCCCGACCGCGCGCCGATGCCGGCGCTGCTCGCGGTCGGCGCCGTCCATCATCACCTCGTGCGCGAGGGCACGCGGCTGCAGGCCGGCCTCGTGATCGAGTCCGGCGAGCCGCGCGAGGTCCATCACTTCGCGACGCTGATCGGCTACGGCGCCAGCGCGATCAACCCGTACCTGATGTTCGAGTCGCTCGGCGAGCTCGTCCGTGACGGCAAGGTGCACGGCGTCGACGACGCCGACGTGGCCGAGAAGAACGTCGTCAAGGGCATCGCCAAGGGCCTGCTCAAGACGATCTCCAAGATGGGGATCTCGACGATCCAGTCCTACAACGGCGCGCAGATCTTCGAGGCCGTCGGGCTTGCGCCTGAGCTCGTGGAGCGCTGCTTCACCGGCACCGCTTCACGCATCGGCGGCATCGGGCTCGACGTCCTGGCCCGCGAAACGCTGGACAAGCACGCGAAGGCCTATCCGCAGACCCACCAGGACATCCTGCCGGTCGGCGGCATCTACGCCTGGCGGCGCGACGGCGAGCACCACATGTGGAACCCGGAGACGATCGCGCTGCTCCAGCACTCGGTCCGGCACGGGGGTCAGGACACCTACGAGCAGTACTCCAAGCTCATCAACGAGGACGCGGCGCGGCGGGCGACGCTGCGCGGCCTGCTCCAGTTCAAGGAGCTGCCGGAGGAGGAGTGGCTGCCGCTCGACGAGATCGAGCCGGCCAAGGAGATCGTCAAGCGCTTCTCCACCGGTGCGATGTCGCTCGGCTCGCTGTCGCGCGAGGCGCACGAGACGCTGGCGATCGCGATGAACCGCCTCGGCGGGCGCTCGAACACCGGCGAGGGCGGGGAGGACCCGGTCCGCTACACGCCCGACCCGAACGGTGACTCGCGGCGCTCGAAGATCAAGCAGGTCGCGTCGGGCCGCTTCGGCGTGAACATCAACTACCTGATGAACGCCGACGAGCTCCAGATCAAGATGGCCCAAGGCGCCAAGCCCGGCGAGGGCGGCCAGCTGCCGGGCCACAAGGTCGACCGCTACATCGGCTCGATCCGCTTCACCACGCCGGGCGTCGGCCTGATCTCACCGCCGCCGCACCACGACATCTACTCGATCGAGGACCTCAAGCAGCTGATCTACGACCTGCGTTGCTCGAATCCAACCGCGCGCGTGAGCGTGAAGCTGGTGTCCGAGGTCGGCGTCGGTACGGTGGCCGCGGGAGTGGCGAAGGCGAACGCCGACCACGTCCTGATCTCCGGCCACGACGGCGGGACCGGCGCTTCCCCGCTGTCGTCGATCCAGGCGGCCGGCGTGCCGTGGGAGATCGGCCTGGCCGAGACGCAGCAGACGCTCGTGCTCAACGACCTGCGCTCGCGCATCTGGGTGCAGACCGACGGTCAGATCAAGACCGGCCGCGACGTCGTGATCGCCGCGCTGCTCGGCGCTGACGAGATCGGCTTCAGCACCGCCCCGCTGATCGCCGCGGGCTGCGTGATGATGCGCGCCTGTCACCTGAACACGTGCCCGGTCGGCGTCGCGACGCAGGACCCAGAGCTGCGCAAGCGCTTCCAGGGCACGCCGGAGCACGTCGTCAACTTCTGCTTCTTCGTCGCCGAGGAGGCGCGCGAGATCATGCGCCGGATCGGCGTCCGCCGGTACGAGGAGCTGACCGGCCGCGTCGACCTCCTGCAGGCCGACGACGCGATCGACCACTGGAAGGCGCGCGGGGTCGACCTCACGCACGTGCTCAACATGCCCGACGTCCCCGCGGGGACGCCGCTGCGGCGCTGCCGGCCCCAGGACTCGCCGCTCCCAGGCGCGCTCGACTGGAAGATGATCGAGGCGGCCAAGGACGCGATCGACCACCGCAAGCCGGTGACGGGCGAGTTCGCGATCCGCAACGTCAACCGCACGGTCGGCGGCCTGCTGTCGAGCGCGGTGACGAAGGTCCACGGCTTCGACGGTCTGCCGCCGGAGACGATCCGCTACACGCTGCGTGGCTCGGCCGGGCAGTCGTTCGGGGCGTGGCTGGCGCCCGGCGTCGAGCTGACCCTGATCGGCGACGCCAACGACTACACGGGCAAGGGCCTGAGCGGCGGCGTGCTCGCCGTCCGCCCGCCCGACGAGGTCACGTTCAAGGCCGAGGAGAACGTGCTGATCGGCAACACCGTCCTGTACGGGGCGACCGCGGGCCGCGCGTTCTTCCGCGGGCTCGCCGGCGAGCGCTTCGCGGTCCGCAACTCGGGCGCGTCGGCGGTCGTCGAAGGCGTCGGCGACCACGGCTGCGAGTACATGACCGGCGGCCGCGCGGTGATCCTCGGCCGCACCGGGCGCAACTTCGGGGCGGGCATGAGCGGTGGCGTCGCGTACGTGCTCGACGAGGACGGCACGTTCGGCTCGCGCTGCAACATGGGCCTGGTCGGGTTCGACCCGATCGCGGAGGCCGACGCGCTCGAGCTCGGAGAGCTGATCGAGGAGCACCACCTGCGGACGCAGTCGCCGGTCGCCGCGCAGATCCTGCGCGCGTGGGACGAGTACCTGCCCAAGTTCGTCAAGGTCATGCCGCACGACTACAAGCGCGCGCTCAAGGAGCTCGCCGAGGCCGAAGGCCACCAGTTCGAGGACGGCGAGTCGACCGGCGGCGAGGGCTTCATGGCGGCGGAGCGAGCTGCGTAGATGGGCAAGATCGGCGGCTTTCTCGAGATCGAGCGGGTCGTCCCGCCCGAGCGCGACCCGGGCGAACGGACCGGCGACTACAAGGAGTTCGTCGAGTCGCTGCCGCTGCAGGGCCTGCGCGACCAGGGCGCGCGCTGCATGGAGTGCGGCGTGCCGTTCTGCCACAACGGCTGCCCGCTCGGCAACCTGATCCCGGACTGGAACGACCTCGTGTACCGCGACCGCTGGCGCGAGGCGATCGACCAGCTGCACGCGACCAACAACTTCCCCGAGTTCACCGGGCGGCTGTGCCCGGCGCCGTGCGAGGCGGCCTGCGTGCTCGAGATCCGCGAGGGCGACGCGGTGGCGATCAAGTCGATCGAGGTCGCGATCATCAACCGCGCCTTCGACGAGGGCTGGGTGGTCCCGCGGCCGCCGCTCGTCGAGACCGGCTCCACCGTGGCCGTGATCGGCGCCGGCCCGGCGGGCCTGGCCGCCGCGCAGCAGCTGCGACGCGCGGGCCACGCCGTGACGGTGTACGAGCGCGACGAGGCGGGCGGCGGGCTCGTGCGCTTCGGCGTACCGGACTTCAAGATCGAGAAGTGGGTGATCGAGCGCCGGCTCGAGCAGCTGATCGCCGAGGGCGTGCGGTTCGAGTACGGCGTCGACGTCGGCCGTGACGTCGAGGCGGCGCAGCTGCGGGCCGAGCACGACGCGGTCGTGATCGCCACCGGCTCGCGCGTCCCGCGCGACCTGCCGGTCCCCGGCCGCGAGCTCGAAGGCGTGCACTTCGCGATGGAGTACCTCTACGGCCGTAACCGCTCGGTCGCGGCCAGCGGCGGCGCTCCGGCGCCGATCACCGCGGCCGGCAAGCACGTGATCGTGATCGGCGGCGGCGACACCGGCGCGGACTGCGTCGGCAACTCGCACCGCGAAGGCGCCGCGTCGGTGACGCAGATCGAGCTGCTCGGCGAGCCGCCGGCGTCGCGACCGGACGACCTCACGCCGTGGCCGCTGTGGCCGGTGAAGCTGCGCCGCTCGTACGCGATCAAGGAGGGTGGCGAGCAGGACTTCGCGATCTCCACCACCGCGCTGACCGGCAACGGCCGCGTCGAGGAGATCCACTGGATCAAGAACTCCGGCAAGCCGCCGTTCGCCGCGATCGAGGGGACCGAGGAGAGCCACCCGGCCGGCCTCGTGCTGCTGGCGATGGGCTTCCTATCGCCGGAGCCGGCGTTGCTCGACGCGCTCGGCGTCGAGAAGGACCCGCGCGGCAACGCGAAGGCGGGCGCGTACGCGACCTCGGCCGACGGCGTGTTCGCCGCCGGCGACGCGCGCCGCGGCCAGTCGCTGATCGTGTGGGCGATCAACGAGGGCCGCCAGTGCGCGCGGATGGTCGATCGCTACCTGCGCGACCGCCCGCTGGTCAACCCGGACTCCGAGTTCTCGACGGGCACCTCGCAGAAGGCGGACGAGGGCGGCGGCGAGGCCGCGCCCCCGCAGCGCGCGGCAGCTTCCTGAGTTCGCGTTACCCTCAGCCATATGGGTTGGATCGCGTACCTCATCTCCCTTGCGTTCTGGGGCCTGATCATCGGCGCGTTCGCGCGCCTGGCGCTCCCGGGCAAGGACCCGATGTCGCTGTTCGAGACGATGCTCGTCGGCGTCGGTGGTTCTTTCATCGGCGGCTTGATCGCGTACTTCGTCAGCGGCGGCCGCCACCCCGGCGGCTGGCTGGTCTCGCTGGTCTGCGCGACCGGGATCGTCTACCTCGTGCGCCGCTCGCGCGGCGGCAGCCTCACGGACCCGGGGCGAGGTCCGCAACTGCGGCCATGAGCCGCTCAGCGTCCGTTTCGTCGTTGTAGTGGACGAAGCCGGCGCGGACCGCGCCGTGCGGGGCGAGGCCGAGGTGCTGCTCGAGCTCGTGCGCGTAGTAGTTGCCGTGCCAGACCGCGATCTCGCGCTCGGCAAGCGCGGCGGCGACCTCGGCGGCCGTGCGGCCGGCGACGTTGAACATCAGCGTCGGCGCGCGCTCGGCGGCGGCGCCGTACAGCGTCACGTGATTCATGGCGCCGAGGCCGTCGAGCGCGATCTGCAGCAGCGCCTGCTCGTGCGCCTGGACCGTGCCCCAGTCGGTCGAGAGGATGTAGTCGGCGGCCGCGCGGACGCCGGCGAGCGACTCGAACGGGAGTGTGCCGAGCTCCCAGCGGTCCGGGATCTCGTCCGACGAGGGGCGCAGCTTGTCGGGCTGGAGCTCCTCGAGCACCTCGGGCTGGGCGGCGAGGATCCCGATGTGCGGACCGAACCACTTGTACGCCGAGCAGGCGAGCGCGTCGCATCCGAGCGCCTCGACGTCGAGCCGGCGGTGTGGCGCGGCGTGGACGGCGTCGACGTACACGCGCGCGCCGGCGGCGTGGACGGCCTCGACGATCCCCGGGAGGTCGGGCACCGTGCCGACCGCGTTCGAGGCGGCGGTGACCGCGACCCAGCGCGTGCGGTCGGTGAGCACGTTCTCGACTGCGGTCCTGGGCAGCTCCAGCGTGTCAGGCTCGGGGTCGGCGAAGCGGACCGTCGCCCCGTTGCGCTCGGCGTGGATCACCCACGGGCGGACGTTGGCGTCGTGGTCCAGGCGCGAGCAGACGACCTCGTCGCCCGGGGAGAGGGTGCGGCCGACCGCGCCGGCGAAGCGCATCGTCATGTCGGTCATGCTCGGCCCGAACGCGACGGCGCGCGGATCGGCGCCGAGCAGCGTCGCGACGCTGGCGCGCGTGCTCGCCACCAGCTCGTCGGTCCGCATGGCCGCCGCGAACAGGCCGCCGTGGTTGGCGTTGTGGCCGGAGCGCATGAAGTCGTCCATCGCCGTGATCGCGCTGTCGACCATCTGCGTGCCGGCGGGGCCGTCCAGCCGCGCCCAGCCGTCCCGGAGGCCGGGGAAGCGGTCGCGGTTCACAGGCCGGCCTCGCGCAGCAGCTCGCGGTCGTGCTCGTAGCTGAGGAGCTCCTCGGCGTCGGCGACTGGTAGCCAGCGCATCTCGTCCACCTCGTCGGACGGCACGAACTCGCCCTCGATCGGCTCCATCAGCCAGTAGCGGACGATCTTCGACCGCCCCTTCGGATCACGGTAGGTGACCGGCGACAGCTCCTTCCCGAGCCGGCAGCGCAGCCCGATCTCCTCCTCGACCTCGCGCAGCGCGCCGTCCTCGAAGCTCTCGCCACGGTCGAGCTTGCCCTTCGGGAATGACCAGTCGTCGTAGCGCGGCCGGTGCACGAGCGCGACGAAGACGCCGCTCTCACCGGGCCTGACGACCACGCCGCCGCCCGCCTTCACTTCCGCCGTTTCTGGATCGATCGTCATCGGCTCGCATCCTTGCATCGCACGAACTTGACGCAGGTGTCATCTTTTCGGGCGTGCCACGACTGCCCACCGTCTGCGTCATCGGCGCGGGCTCGTCCGGGATCGCCGCCGCCAAGACGCTCCACCAGCGCGGGTTCGACTTCGACTGCTTCGAGAAGTCCGACCGCGTCGGTGGCAACTGGGTCTTCAAGAACCGCAACGGGATGTCGTCGGCCTACCGGTCGCTGCACATCAACACGTCTCGCGAGCGCATGGAGTTCCCCGACTTCCCGATGCCGAAGTCGTATCCGGACTTCCCGCACCACACGCACATCGCCGAGTACTTCGACAGCTACGTCGACCACTTCGGCGTGCGTGGGCGGATCACATTCGAGACCGGGGTCGAGCGCGCGGCGCTGGTGGACGGGACATGGGAGGTGACGGTCGAGGGCGGCGCGGCGCGTCGCTACGACGCGCTGGTGGTCGCCAACGGCCACCACTGGGACGCGCGCTGGCCGGAGCCCGCATTCCCCGGCAGCGACGTCTTCGCGGGCGTGCAGATGCACTCGCACGACTACATCGGCGACGACCCGGGCTTCTTCCGCGACAAGCGCGTGGTCGTGCTCGGGATGGGCAACTCGGCGATGGACATCGCGGTCGAGTCGAGCTTCTCGGCGGCCGCCACGTATCTGGCCGCCCGCCGCGGCGCGTGGGTGATCCCGAAGTACCTGTTCGGGCGGCCGCTCGACCAGATCTCCACCCAGGCGGGCGTGCCGCTGCGCGTGCGGCAGGCGTTCTTCCGCGGGTTGTTGAAGGTCGGCGTCGGCGACATGGAGCGCTACGGGCTTCCCAAGCCCGAGCACGGCGTGCTGCAGGCGCATCCGACGATCTCCGACGACATCCTCTCCCGCATCGCGCACGGCGAGATCGCGCCCAAGCCCAACATCGCGCGGCTGACCGAGCGGACGGTCGTGTTCGCCGACGGCAGCGAGGTCGAGGCCGACATCGTCGTCTACTGCACGGGCTACAAGGTCACGTTCCCGTTCTTCGACGAGGGCCTGATCGCCGCTCCCGGCAACGACCTCCCGCTGTTCCGGCGCGTCTTCCATCCGCGGCACGGCAGCGTGTGCTTCATCGGGCTGTTGCAGCCGCTGGGGGCGATCATGCCGCTCGCCGCCGCGCAGTCGGAATGGGTGAGCGACTACCTCTCCGGCCGCTACGCGCTCCCGGACCCGCAGGCACTGCACGCCGACATCGAGGAGGAGCGGCGGCGGATGTTCAAGCGCTACGTCGCCTCCAAGCGGCACACGATGCAGGTCGACTACGACGACTACCTCGCTGACCTGACGAAGGAGCGGCGGCGGGGAGCCGAGCGGGCGCGAGAGCGCGGGTACGCGCTGCCGGTGCCGCCGCGCGAGGTGGAGGGCGCGGCTGCATGAGCGGGGAAAGCAAGCTTTCCCTTGCGAGTTCGCTGCGCGAACATCGCGCACCGGCGGCAGGGCGACGCGAGCGGACCAAGGCGGCGAACCGCGCCGCGATCCTCGCCGCCGCGTTCGATGTCTTCGCCGAACAGGGGTACGAGGCAACCGGCGTCCGGGACATCATCCGCCGCACGGATCTCGCCTCCGGCACCTTCTACAACTACTTCCCCGACAAGGAAGCGATCTTCCGCGCGCTCGTGGAGGAGACCGGGTTGGAGGCGCGGCGGCGGGTGCGGGCGGCGCGGCGGAGCGCCCGGTCTGTCGACGAGTTCGTCTCCGGCGGCTTCCGCGCGTTCTTCGAGTACATCGTCGAAGATCCCGAGCGGTTTGCCTTCATGCGCCGCAACCTCGACACGCTGCGCACCCAGTTCGGCGAAGCCGTCCTGCCCGCCGGCACCGACGAGCTGGCCGAGGACCTGCGGGCCGGTGTGGCCGCCGGCCAGCTGCCGGCGATCGACGTCGACTACTGCGCGCACGCGATGATCGCCGTCGGGCTGGAGCTCGGCTCGCGGCTCGCCGAGCGCACGCCGCCCGACGTCGAGGGGGCGACGGCGTTCGCATCGGCGCTGTTCCTCGGGGCGCTCGACCGGTGACCCGTGTGGGTATCGCGGAGGCCCGGGCGCTGTTCTCGCCGGAGCCCGCGTATCTGAACACCGCGTCATACGGGCTGCCGCCGCGGCCGGCGTTCGAGGCGTTCTCGGCGGTGGCCGACGAGTGGCGGCACGGCCGCACCGAGTGGATGGTCTGGAACGAGCAGGTCGACGTCGCCCGTGGGCTGTTCGCGCGCCTCGTGAACGTCGCGCCGGCGGACGTCTCCGTCGGGTCGCAGGTCTCGGCGTTCGTCGGCCTCGTCGCCGTCTCGCTGTCGCCCGGTGACCGCGTGATCTGCGCCGAGGAGGACTTCACCTCGGTGCTGTTCCCGTTGCTGGCGATGGAGTCGCGCGGCGTGGCCGTCGACCTGGTGCCGCTCGATGCGCTGGCGGACGCCGTGACGGACGCCGTCTCGCTCGTCGCGGTCAGCGCGGTCCAGTCGGCGGACGGCCGGGTCGCCGATCTCGACGCGATCTCCGCCGCCGCCTCGGCCGCCGGCGCCCTCACGTTGATCGACGCGACGCAGGCGTGCGGCTGGCTGCCGTTTGCTGCGAGCCGCTTCGACTACGTCGTCTGCGCAACCTACAAATGGCTGCTCGGCCCGCGCGGCTGCGCGCTGATGGCGGTGCGGCCGGCGGCGGCCGAGCGTCTGACGCCGGCGCTCGCCGGGTGGTTCGCGGCCGAGTCCAAGCGCGCGTCCTACGGCGGCCCGCTGCGGCTGGCCGACGGCGCCCGCCGCTTCGACGGCTCACCCGCCTGGTTCTCGTGGGTCGGCCAGGCGCCCGCTCTGGAGCTTCTGCTCGACGTCGGCGTCGACGCGATCCATGCGCACGACGTCGGCCTCGCGAGCCGCTTCCGCGCCGGTCTCGGCCTGTCGCCCGGAGACTCCGCGATCGTGTCGATCGAGCCGCCGGCGGGCGCCGCCGACCGTCTGCGGGCCGCCGGCGTGGCCTTCGCCGATCACGGCGACCTGCTCCGCTTCTCGTTTCACCTGTACACCGAGGAGCGCGACGTCGACCGCGCGTTGACCGCGATCGCGGGCTAGAGCGCCGGCGAACGCTGACACTGATGCGGCTGGGTAGGGCGGCGAGCGACCGGCCGGGTCGGCGGCCGATCCCGCCTCCCTTAATGCCGGGGTAACGTCACGGGTCGGGGAACGGCTCCACGGAAACACCATGGTCGGTCTCCCGCACGCCCAGCTCGTAGGCCCCACCAAAGGCCGTCGCGAGCTCGAGCGCCGGCCGCCCGGGCCGCTCGACTCGCACGTGCAGCTCCGCGATCGAGCAATTCAAAGCGTGGTGCTCGCCACCAGCAGGGTCGGAGTACGGGAACGCCACGGTCTGCCCGTCGGGCGCGCGCGCGGAGACCGAGACCGTCGCGCCCGCGCCGCCGAGACGGGCGGAGCAGAAGCCCGCGCGGGCGTCGACCTCCGCGCGGCGCGGCCCGCCGAGCCGGTAGCGGCGCCCGTCCAGCTGCAAGGCCCCGTTTGCCACCCACGGCGTCAGCATCCGCCCCACACGGACGCGCCCGATCGCGACGTCGAGCCACGCCTCCGGTGCCTCCTCGAAGCCGACGCCGTGCAGCCACACCCACCGCTCGGCGTGCTCGGAGCCCCAGTTGTGGCCGACCATCCCGCGCCAGCCGGCCACCTCGGTGCGTGTGCCGCCGGCGTCGACCCACCCGGCGAAGACCGCGTCCGGGATCGGGCTTTCGAGCTTGGTGCGCGGGAGCGGTGCCCGGTACATCCACGCGCCCGGGAGATGCCGCAACGTGGGGGCGTCTCCCGCCGCTGAGAGGTCCCAGCTCGCACGCCGGCCGAGCGCCTCCGCCGTCCCCTCGAACCGGCGCGGCGGCGGGCCGGGCAGCGACTGCTTGACCGCGTAGGGCGGACCCGCTTCGGCGTCCCAGACCGTGCACCAGAGCGCCCCCACGACCTCCTCGCCCGGTCGCTGGTGCGTCGTGTGACGGATCCAGGCGCCGCGCGGCCGGGCCGGGTCGACGGCGCGCAGGTAATGCGACTCGTAGCCCCCGTCGCTCACAGCGGGGAATTCAAGCAGCCAGGCGGGTTCCGTCCGATCGCGTGCGTACCGTGCGCGGCGTCATGCCTCTGTGCTTCATCGAGCCGCAGGACGCCATCCGCGTCATCGCGGAGTCCGTCGGGCGGGAAGCGCGCCGCCAGCTGCTGTGCGAGCTGGTCCGCGCCTGGGTCGACGAGATCCCTGAAGAGGAGCTCGCGTCGCACTACGCCAAGGCGGTTGCCGATCTCGACGAGAACGACCTGTCGATGCTCGCCGCGTGGCACGCGTCGATGGAGGTCGGCACGCCGGTCGCCAACAAGGAGTTCCTCGTCGGCGCCTTCTCATCGCTGGGGGAGAACCGCCGCGAGGCCCTGAAGATCGCCGCCGGCCTGCGCGGCGAGGATGCGTTCAACGCCGGATTCGCCGAGGACCAGGCGCTGGACATGGTGCTGCCGTGGCTGTCGGACGAGCGGGCGACCGAGCTCGCCGCCGAATGCCTCGAGCTCTACTGCTGGGACCGTCTCGGCTGCGAGAACTAGCCGCTAGCCGGTGAGGACGGCGCGGATCTCGGCGAGCGTCGCCGGGTAGATCGCGGCGATCTCGTCAACGAGCGCGACGGTCCGCGCGCCCGGCTCCTCGATCTGGCGGCAGAGCGTGCCAATCCGCGTGGCGCCGACGTTCTCGCAGCTGCCCTTGAGCTTGTGCGCGAGCCGGCGCACCGCATCGTCTTCACCGCCGTGGACGGCGTTGCTGAGCTGCTCGATCAGCGGCGGCGTGGTGTCGGCGAACAGCGCCACCAACCGCTCGGCGATCTCGGGGTAGTCGTCGCGGAACCGCTGCACGCGCTCCGCGTCGATCAGCGGATGGCCCGCACCGTTGCCCGCCGTCGCGGCCGGCGACGGGGCTCCGCCGTCGCCGAGCCAACGCTCGAGCACGGCGTCGAGCTGGTCGGGGCGCAGCGGCTTGGAGATGTAGTCGTCCATTCCTGCCTCCAGGAACCGCTCGCGGTCGCCTTCCATCGCGCTCGCGGTCATGGCGATGATCGGAAGGTGCTCGTCGGCGCCCTCCCGCGCGCGGATCCGCGCCGTCGCCTCGAGCCCGTCGAGCTCGGGCATCTGCACGTCCATCAGCACCGCCGCGTGGCCGCCGCGGGCCAGGTGGTCGAGCGCCTCGCGGCCGTTTGCGACGATGTCGCACGCGTAGCCGCGCTTGTCGAGCATCCCCTGGATGACGAGCTGGTTGACCGGGTTGTCCTCGGCGACCAGTACGCGGGCCACAAACTCGGGCGCTGCGGGCGCCACGTCGGGCGCGTCGGCCGGCACCGCCGGGGGCTCGGGCCGCGTGAAGACGCCCGCGACGGTCTCCAGCAACGCCGTGCGGCGCACCGGCTTCGTGAGGTGCGCGTCGACGTCGGCCTCCTCGCCGACGCCATGGTTGGCGGTAGAGGTGAGCATCACGAGCCGGGCCAGCCGCAGGCTCGGCGTGCGGCGGATCGCGCGCGCGAGATCGAGCCCGTTCATCCCATCCATCTGGAAGTCGAGCACCACGAGCTCGTACGGCTTGCCGGCGCCGGCGGCGGTGTGCATGAGCACAAGCGCGTCCTCGCCCGACTCGGCCTCGTCGCAGCGCGTGACGCGCGTCTCGAGCGACGCTCGCAGGATCTCGCGGTTGGCGATGCTGTCGTCGACGATCAGGATCCGCAGGCCCTCGGGGAGCGAAGAGCGGCGCCGCCGGGTATGCCGCTCGATCGTGCTCGGCTCGACCACCGCCGTGAACGTGAACGTGCTCCCCTCGCCGGGGACCGACGTCGCGCTGAGCTCGCCGTTCATGAGCTCGACCAGCTGCCGCGAGATCGCAAGACCGAGCCCGGTGCCGCCGAAGCGGCGCGTCGTCGAGCTGTCCTCCTGCGAGAACGGCTCGAACAGCCCGCCGATGCGGGTCGGCTCGATGCCGATGCCCGTGTCGGAGACCCGGACCTCCACCGTCAGCGCGCCGTCGGACGCCGGGCGCACGTCGGCGCGCACGCAGACTTCGCCGGTCTCGGTGAACTTCACCGCGTTGGAGAGCAGGTTCAGCAGCACCTGGCGGATGCGTCCGCGGTCGCCGCGCACGAGCGGCGGGACGCGGTCGGCGACCATTGCGGTCAGCTCGATGCCCTTCTGGTGCCCCTGATGGGCGAGCACCTCGGCCGTGTCCTCGACCACCTCGCGCAGGTCGAAGTCGTCGATGTCGAGTTCGAGCTTGCCGGCCTCGATCTTCGAGAAGTCGAGGATGTCGTTGATGACGCCGAGCAGGGCGTCGCCCGAGACGGCCGCGGTGCGCGCGTACTCGCGCTGGTCGGGGGTGAGGTCGGTGTCGGCGAGGAGCTCGAGCATGCCGATCACGCCGTTGAGCGGCGTGCGAATCTCGTGGCTCATGTTCGCCAGGAAATCCGACTTCGCGCGCGAGGCCTCGACCGCCTGCGCCAGCGCGTGGCGGCGATCGGCGATGTCGGTGCCGGTGGCGATCACGTGTGTGATCTCGCCGCTCGCGTCGACGAGGCAGGTGTTGAACCACGCGAGATGGCTCAGCGAGCCGTCGACGGCGATCCATTCGAGCTCGAACGAGATCGGGAAGTCGCCGGCGGTCACCCGCTGGAAGACCCCGACGACGCGGTCGCGGTCGTGCTCGGCGACCAGGTCGTCCGGCCGCCGGCCCTTCATCTCGGCCTCGGTGCGGCCGGTCAGCCGCTCGCACGCCCGGTTGAAGCGCTCGATCCTCCCGTCGGGCCTGAGCACCATCACCAGGCTGCCCGCCGTGTCGATGATCGCGTCCGAGAACGCGCCTGCCTCGCGAGCGCGGGCTACGAGCATCTGGATCGACAGGCCGGTGAGCGCGCCGACGGTGACGATCAGCAGCGTGGTGCGCCAGCTGGTGTTCGGGTACTGCGGGTCGCCGTAGACGAGGAACGGGACCAGCAGCGCGAGCGTCATCCCGCCGAGGCCGATCGCCAGCTCGCGGCGGCTGCCGAACAGCGCGAGAAACACGATCGGGAGCAGCATCAGTGGCACGTATCCGGCGGCCTGCTGGATGCCGGAGTGCCGCAGCAGCGCGACGGCCACGAGGTAGGCGAGAGAGCCGCCCAGGATCAGCCACGATCCGCGCTGCAGCTGCACCGCGACGACCCCCGCGACCGCGATCAAGACCGTGAGGCCGGCACCCAGCGCGTACACCGTCCAGTCGGTGTCAGGGCCGGGCAGCAGCACCGACAGCAGCCCGATCAGCGCAGCGGCGAAGAACGGGATCAGCTCCCGCATCCGAACCCTCAACTCAGCCGGCGTAGATCCTGTTTGCGTCACCACAACGCGTCCAGCTCGGCGATCGCCTGAGCCGTGTCGCGGTACACGATGCCACGCATACCGGCCTCTCGCGCCGCCACTACGTTGTGCTCGAGGTCGTCGACGAACACGCACGCCGCGGCCGGCAGGCCGAGCCGCTCGAGCGTGAGCGCGTAGATCTCCGGCTCCGGCTTGCGCATGCCGACGAACGCGGAGTCGACCACCAGCTCGAACAGATCGTCGATCGGCAGCTTCGCGCGCCACGCCGACTCCCACTCGCGCACGTTGTTCGTCAGCAGCGCGAAGCGCAGCCCACGGTCCCGTCGCAGTGCGGAGTAGTAGTCGAACAGCTCCTGGTTGGCCTCGAGCGCGTCCATCAGCCGGGCGCCGAACCCGTGCAGCTCGACGTGGCGGCCGAGCGCGACCTCGAGCCCGCGGCCGACCCGCTCGAGGAACTCCGCCTCGGTGATCTCGCCGCGCTCGAGGACGTACAGCGGATGCTCGCCGTCGCAGGAGAGGCTGTAGGCCATTGCGGCGCCGTACGCCTCGACCGGCACGTCGATGTCGTCCTGCACGCGGTTGAACGCCTGCAGGAGCGGCGACGTGAGCACGCCCCCGAAGTCCGAGACGACCGCCTCGATCATGCGCGGCGCAGAAGGTCGTAGCGGCCGATTCCCGACCTCCCGTCCATCCGCCAGCGGACGAACGCGCATTGCAGGCGCAGCGGGCCGAGGTCGACGGTCGAGCCGCACAGCACCTCGCCGACCACCCGCCGCGGATGGTCGTCATCCTCGCCGACCCACAGCTCGAGACCGGCGCGGAGCTGGCAGCCATCGTCGTCGTAGGTGGTGGAGAGCCGCGGGTCGTCGACGCGCAGGCTGCCGGCACTGCCGAGCACCGCGGCCCACAGCGAGTCGTCGCCGTGGGCGGTGCGGCCGGCGGGTCGCACCGCGCGGAGCACGACGCCGGTGCCGTCGTCCATCCACGCGCCGACCATGCGCCAGGCCGCAACGTGCTCGTAGTCCGGAACACCCCAGCTGTGCCCGCGCTGGCCGCGGCAGCGCACGTCGTACGTCTGCTCCCCGAGCCAGGCGGTGCCGTGCACGTGGCAGATCTGCTCGTAGCCGGGGAGCGCGCCCGCGCGCGCGACCGGCTCGGAGGCGTCGAGCTCAGCCGGCGGCCCAGCGGCCTCGAACGTGAGGTCGAAGCCGTGCTCGCCGGCGTCGAAGCGCACGGTCCAGGTCTGCAGCGGCTCCCTCACCGTGGTCTGCAGGCCAGGCAGATCGAGCTGCTCGAACCCCGCGTCGGTGCGGACTCCGACCTCGGTCACCTGGGCCACGAGCTCTCCGCCGGCGAACAGCACCGCGGTGACGCTCGCGGTGCCATCACCTGAGAGGACGGGCCGGGCCATGCCGTACAGCCCCGTGGCCGGGTCGGCGAACGAGAACGTCACAGCGTCGGCGAAGCCCGGCTCCGTGGGGTGCCGGGCGCGCTCCGCGGATGTGTCGGTCAGGGCGCCTCCCGGCGCGGCTCGATCCGCTCGGCGTCGACGTCCACGGCGGTCCCCTCGACGTCGAAGTCACCCGGCGTCGTCCGCGCACGGGTCGCCGACGCGACCATCCGGTGCGCGATCCGCCGCGAGACGATCCCGCGCGCGACGGCGCGCGACGGAGGGAGCAGCAGGACCAGCCCGAGGATGTCGGTGATGAATCCCGGCGTCAGCAGCAGCGCGCCGCCGAAGATCACCAGCGCGCCGTCCAGCACCTCGCGCGTGGGGATACGGCCGCCGTAGACGGCCTCGTTGAAGCGCCGCCACGAGGCGCGGCCCTGGTGGCGCATCAGCCACGCCCCGATCAGCGAGTCGGCGACCAGCAGCCCGATCGTCCACCAGATGCCGATGGCGTGGCCGACCTGGATGATCACGGCCAGTTCGGCGATCGGGACCGCGATGAAGAGAAGGACGAGCGGGAGCAGCATCGAGGAGCCCTACACGGTAGTGCGCGCCTTCGCGCGCGCCGCCGTTACGCGAGGGCTGGCTGCGTGCCGTCGAGGCGTACGGCCGGCAGGCGATGGAGCCCGACCGTCTCGATCAGCGTGCGGATGTTGGGCTGCGCGCCGCTGAGCCACAACGTGCGGCCCTGTGCGCGCAGGCGTTGCGCAAGACATGCGAGGTCGATCATCAGCGACGGGTCGGCGAAGCGGAGCTCGGAGAGGTCGACGATCACGTCGCGCGTGGCCTTCAGCGCGACGGACAGGGGGCGACGTCTGCGTCCACTGGTCGTGCGGTCTTCGTCCCCCGCGATCCTCAGGATCGCCAGCTGCTCGTCGAAGTGAACGATCCCGCCAAGCTAATACATACCCCGCGGTTCGTACAGGGTCTAGACAAATAAATTCGTACACTGGGGGCATGGTCGACGAAGAAGACGTCCTCGAAGCGCTCAGCAACGTCATCGATCCAGAGCTCGGGCTCGATTTCGTCGAGCTCGGACTGGTCTACGGCGTCGAGATCGACGCCGGCCGCGTGAACGTCACGTTCACGCTCACCACGCCCGCCTGCCCGATCGGTCCTCAGGTCTCCGAGCAGATGATCGAGTTCGTCGGGGACGTCCCCGGCGTGACCGAGGTCGTCCCGAACATGGTGTTCACGCCCCCGTGGACGCCGGAGAAGATGTCCGAGGACGCGAAGTTCGCGTTGGGCTACTAGCCCGCTTGCCGTTCGACGCGGTCGCCTGGGCCGCGTCCACCAGCTCCTGCCGCGCGTCGTCGAGGAACTGCGCGAACTCGTCGAGGTCCGGCATCGCGTCGTAGTCGCCGAGCAGGCCGAAGTCGATCCCGCCGTTGTAGGACATGATCGCCACGGCCAGCACGTGGTTGCTGGGCAGGAACGCGACCGGGAACAGCTCCTGCAGCTCGCGCCCGAGCGCGTACAGCGGGAACTGCGGGCCGGGGACGTTCGTGACGAGCAGGTTGAACAGGCGGGTGGAGAAGTTCATCCGCGACGCCTGCGCGAGGATCGTCGGCGGCGCGAGGTTCTGCACGCTGGTGAGCACCTCGGCGCCGACCGCCTGCTTGGACTCCTTCAGGCCGTCCATCGCCTGACGGACCGTCTGCAGGCGTGCGACCGGGTCCTCGATGTAGACCGGCAGCGGCCCGCGCATGACCGCGAGTCGGTTGCCGCCCGCCCCGCGCTCCTCGGCGGCGCGGATCGACACCGGCACGAGCGCCCGCAACTCGAGCCCGTCGGTGCGCACGCCGCGGGATTGCAGCCACATCCGCAGGGCGCCGGCGACGGTGGTGAGCACCACGTCGTTGACGGTGCCGCCGAACGCATTCTTGACGAGCTTGAAGTCGGTCAGCTCGCAGCGCACGGTCGCGAACCGGCGGTGCGGGCCGATCGCCACGTTGAGCGGGGTCTCGGGCGCCGGGTTCAGACCGGCCCACGCCACCTCGGCCACGCCCTCGATCGCCTCGCGCGCCGCGTGCAGCGACGACGTCGGTCGCGTGGCGGCGCCGACCGCGCGGCCGGCCACGTCGAACGGCAGCTTCACCAGCCCACGCACGCCGCGCGCGGCCAGCGACGTCGCGCTCGGCTGGGGCTGCGGCACCCACGGCTCGCCCTCGTGCGGGACCGGCGGCGGCACCGGCTCGAGGTCAAACAGCACGGTCGCGAGGTCGACGCCGGCGATGCCGTCGACGAGCGCGTGATGGGTCTTGGAGATCAGCGCGAAGCGGCCGTCCGCGAGCCCCTGCACGAGCCACAGCTCCCACAGCGGCTTCGTGCGGTCGAGCTGCTGGGAGTGGATGCGGGCGGCGAGCGCGCGCAGCTGCGCCTCGCTGCCCGGCTCCGGGAGTCCGGTGTGGCGCAGGTGGTATTCGAGGTTGAAGTTCGGGTCGTCGACCCACAGCGGCCGGCCGGTCTCCAGCGGCGGGACCGCGAGCTTCTGCCGGTAGCGCGGCACGAGGTGCAGGCGCCCGCGCACGTGGTCGGCGAAGTCCTGGAAGCCCGGCGGCGGACCCTCGAAGAGCATCACCGCCCCGATGTGCATGTGGGAGTTCGGCCCTTCCTGGGCCAGGAACCCCGCGTCCACTGCGGTCAGGCGATCGCCGTGTGCCTGCGCCATGTTTCGCTCCTCGTCAATGCGGGTCGCGGAGAAGGTATCGCTTCAGAGCGCGGCCGTCGCTAGGCCGAGGACGACCGAGACGAGCAGGATCCCGGTGACGATCGGCTCGAACGCCCGGCTCTGCGCCAGCGCGGCGAACAGCGGCCGGCCGGCGAGCTGGCCGACGGCGACCACGGGCACCAGGATCGCCACCAGCGCCGCACCGGGGACCGCACCGCGCGTTCCGGTCACGAGCAGCGCGACGACGCCCACCACGTTGAGCCCGATGAAGCACACCGGCATCGAGTCGCGCAGCTGTCCCGGTGTCAGGTTGCGGCCGAGCAGGTACACGAGCAGCGGCGGTCCGGCGGTGGTGGTCGACGTCGTCAGCCCGCCGGCCGTGAGCCCGGCGAACGACGCGCCCCAGCCGGGCAGGTGACGCCCCGAGCTCAAGCGCCGCGCGATCAGCGTCGCGATCACGCCCACGCTGACCGCCACCTGGAGCGCGACCGGGTCGAGCGCCCGCAGAACGAAGACGCCGGCCACTGCGCCAGGGAGCGAGAAGGCCAGGATCATCAGGCACTCCCGCCACATCGGCTGCGGGCGGCGGCGCTCGCCGACCAGCGTCAGCAGGTTCTGCACGCAACTGAGCACGATCATCAAGCCGACCGCTTCCTCGGCGTCGACCGTCGCGAAAACGAGCGGCGCGGCGATCAGCGAGAACCCGAAGCCGGTGGCGGACTGGAGCGCCGCCCCGGCGGCGACGGCGGCGGCGGCGATCAGCGGCGTCACAGGACGCGGTCGTCGCGGTGCGCGGCGACCCAGCCGATCGGCACCAGCCCGCCCGCCGGTACGGTCGAGTTGACCTGCACGACGCCGTGGATCCGCACCTCGGCGCGCTCGCCGATCTCTGCGCCCGGGAACAGCGCAGCCCCGGTGGCGATGAACGCCTGCGTGCCGATCGTCGCTCCATTGACATGCGCCTGCGGGCCGATCAGCACGTCATCGGCGATCAGGACGGGATGCGCCGCCCGGTCCCGCACGAGCGCCTGCTCCATCACCACGCAGCGCGCGCCGAGCTCGACCCGCCCGTCCTCGTCGCTGACCACCGCGTTCCACAGCACACGCGCGTCCGGCCCGACGCGCGCATCGCCGCACAACGCGGCGGTGGGGGCGATCCACGCGCTCGGGTGAACCTCTGGACGCATCCCGCGGTGCTCCACCAGCATGGTCCTAGTATCCCCGGCATGGCCTGGGACTTCTCCACCGATTCTGAGTTCCAAGCGCAGCTCGACTGGATGCGCGACTTCGTCCGCGACGAGGTGTGGCCGATCGAGACCGTGTTCGAGGAGCTTGGCCAGGACGGCTTCGTGCGCGCGGTCGCGCCGCTGCAGGAGCAGGTCCGCGAGCGCGGCCTGTGGGCCGCGCACCTGCCGCCCGACCTCGGCGGCCAGGGCTTCGGCCAGGTCAAGCTCGGCCTGATGCACGAGATCCTCGGCTCGAGCCCGTACGCGCCGTTCGTGTTCGGCAACGCGGCGCCGGACTCCGGCAACTCCGAGGTGCTGGCGCTGGCCGGCACCGAGGACCAGAAGCAGCAGTGGCTGCATCCGCTGCTGGCCGGCGATCTGCGCTCGGCGTTCTCGATGACCGAGCCCGAGACGGCGGGCAGCGACCCAACGCTGCTGCAGACGCGCGCGGTGGAGGACGGCGACACCTGGGTCATCAACGGCCACAAGTGGTTCTCCACCAACGCCTCGGTGGCGGACTTCCTGATCGTGATGGCGGTCACCGACCCGGACGCGCACAAGTACCAGCGCGCGTCGATGTTCATCGTGCCGGTCGACACGCCGGGCGTGCGGATCGTGCGCGACGTGGCGACGATGGAGCACCCGTCCGAGCGCTTCGGCGCCTACGGCGGGCACGCCGAGATCCTCTACGAGGACGTGCGGGTGCCCAAGGACGCGCTGCTCGGCGCGCGCGGCGCGGGCTTCCTGATCGCCCAGCAGCGCCTCGGGCCCGGCCGCATCCACCACTGCATGCGCTGGCTCGGCGTCTCCCGGCGCGCGTTCGACATGCTGTGCGAGCGCGCGCAGTCGCGCTACTCGCACGGCTCGTTGCTGGCCGACAAGCAGACGGTCCAGAACTGGATCGCCGACTCGGCGGCGGAGATGCACGCCGCGCGGCTGATGACGCTGCACGCGGCGTGGAAGATGGACACCGAGGGCGCGTCGGCGGCTCGGCAGGAGATTGCGCTGATCAAGTTCTACGGCGCGAAGGTGCTGCACGACGTGGTCGACCGCGCGCTGCAGGCGCATGGCTCGCTCGGCTACTCGACCGACCTGCCGCTCGAGCAGATGTACCGCTTCGCGCGCGCCGCCCGGCTGTACGACGGGCCGGACGAGGTGCACCGCCAGAGCGTCGCCCGCCAGATCCTGCGCGGCTACGAGGCGCCGCCGGACGGCGTCCCGAGCCAGCACGTGCCGACGCGGCAGGCCGCCGCGCGCGAGCGTTTCGCCGACCTGCTGGAGGCGGTGACCTCCAACGACTAGGTGGTTGGTCGCGGCGGCCGTCGCGTTCGCGGTGGCCGGCTGCGGCGGTGGCTCCACGCCCCCGGCGCAGGCGGGCCTGCACGTCGACCGCTTCAACCGCGACCGCGCGTTCGCCGACCTGCGCCACCAGGTCGCGCTCGGGCCGCGACCGGCGAAGTCCCCGGCCGCCCGCAAGCTCGCGCGCTGGTTGAAGGGGCAGCTTCCGCACGGGCGGATCGAGAAGGTCCGGGGCGGTTACGAGAACGTCGTCGGCCGGCTCGGCCCCACCCGCGGCAAGGCGATCGTCCTCGCCGCGCACTACGACACCAAGGACCAGCCGGGCTTCGTCGGGGCCAACGACGGCGCGGGAGGCACCGCCGGCGTGCTGGAGATCGCCCGCGCGCTGCGCCACGTGAAAGGGCTCCCGCCGATCCGCTTCGTGCTCTTCGACGGGGAGGAGAGCCCGGACGACAACGCCGACTTCTACACGACCGGCCTGCGCGGCTCGCGGCCGTACGCACGCCGTCACGCCAAGCAGACGCGGGCGCTGATCCTGCTCGACTTCATCGCCGAGAAGGGGGCGATGCGGATCCCGCGCGAGTCGAGCTCGAACCTCGAGCTGTGGTCGCGCCTGCGCGCCGCGGCCCGCAAGGCGGGGGCGCAGACGACCTTCCCGGACGAGGTGTCGGGCGGCGTGATCGACGACCACACGCCGTTCCTCAAGCGCGGCGTGCCGGCGATCGACCTGATCGACTTCACGTTCAAGTGCTGGCACAAGAACTGCGATGACATGAGCGCCGTCTCGGCGCACTCGCTCGACCTGGCGGGCGAGACCGTCACGCAGATGCTCCTAGACTTCAAGCAGTGACTCCGGAGAAGCTGCTCCTCGCCGCTCCGCGCGGCTACTGCGCGGGCGTGGACCGGGCGGTGCAGACGGTCGAGCGCGCGCTCGAGCTGCACGGCCCGCCTGTGTACGTGCGCAAGGAGATCGTCCACAACAAGCACGTCGTGGCTTCGCTGCGCGAGCGCGGCGCGATCTTCGTCGACGAGCTCGAGGACTCGATCCCGGAGGGCGCCGTCACCGTCTTCTCGGCTCATGGCGTCTCGCCGGCCGTGCACGCCGACGCCGAGCGGCGCGGCCTGCAGACGATCGACGCCACCTGCCCGCTGGTCACCAAGGTCCATCGCGAGGCCGTCAAGTTCGCCGGCGAGGGCTACACGATCGTCTTGATCGGCCACGCCGGGCACGAGGAGGTCGAGGGGACGACGGGCGAGGCGCCCGAGCACATCGTGCTCGTGCAGACCGAGGAGGACGTCGACACGCTCGAGGTCCCGGACCCCGACAAGGTCGCCTACATCTCGCAGACCACGCTGTCGGTCGACGAGACGCGCTCGATCATCAACAAGCTGCGCGAGAAGTTCCCGAACATCACGGGGCCGCGCACCGACGACATCTGTTACGCGACCACGAACCGCCAGTCGGCGGTCAAGCAGATGGCCGCCCAGTGCGATCTCGTGCTCGTGATCGGCTCGACGAACTCGTCGAACTCCCAGCGCCTGGTCGACGTCGCCCGCGACTGCGGGGCGGCCGCGCACCTGATCGACAACGAGACGCAGGTGCAGGAGGAATGGCTGGAGGGCGCGCGCGTCGTCGGCATCTCGTCGGGCGCCTCGGCGCCGGAAGAGCTCGTCGAGCGACTCGTGCAGTTCTTCCGCGACCGCGGGACGCAGACCGTCGAGACGTTCGAGGTCATGCGGGAGGACGTCCGCTTCATGCTGCCGAAGGTCATCAGAGAAGCATTTCGCCCTCCGGTCGCCGGAAACCCCACCCGGCGGCCTCCGGGCGACGTTACTTGAGCCAGGTCCTGATCTCCTCGCCGTGCTCGTCGAGCTTCGGCGGCGGATAGCGGATCTCCGGCCGCGCGCCGTCGAGCCGTAGCGGCGGCGTGATCAGCGGCACGCCGTGGCTGTCGTCGGTGGGTTCGAGGCCGAGGTCCGCAGCGAGCGAGAACGCCTCGTCGACGGCGTTGATCGGCCCGACGGGGACCGCGGCCGCGCGCAGCCGCGCGACCCAATGGTCGGCGGACTCGGTACGGAAGACGGTGTTGACCGCAGCCGCGAGCTCCTCGACGTTTGCGACGCGCGCCTCGTTGGTCGCGAAGCGAGCGTCGACCGCGAGCTCGGGGAGCCCGACCGCCTCGCACAGCCGCGCGAACAGCCGGTCGTTGCCGACCGCAACGGCGAACGGCCGGTCGGACGCCTCGTAGGTCTCGTACGGGACGATGCTCGGGTGGCGGTTTCCGCGCCGGCTCGGCACCACGCCGCCGGCGACCCACGCAGAACCCTGGTTGAGCAGCGATGCCAGCGCGGCGTCCATCAGCGAAACCTCGACGTGGCGGCCCCCGTCTCCGGCCAGCGCCGCCTGGATCCCGATCGTGGCCAGCAGCCCGCAGATCAGGTCGACGACCGCGGCACCGGCCTTCAAGGGCCGCCCATCGGGCTCGCCGGTGACGCTCATCAGCCCGCCCATCGCCTGCAGCAGGAAGTCGTAGCCGGGCAGGCCGGCGGCCGCCTCACCGGACCCGAACGCGGTCACGGAGCAGGAGACGAGCCGTGGATTCACGGCGCGCAGCGCGTCGCCGTCGAGCTCCCACGACGCCATCAGCCCGGGGCGGAACGACTCGATCAGCACGTCCGCCCGCTCACCGAGCGTGCGGGCCAGCGCCCGGTCTCCCTCATCCGTGAGGTCGAGCACGACGGAGCGCTTGTTGCGGTTCAGTGACAGGTAGTAGGTGCTCTCTCCGTCCCGCCACGGCGGGCCCCAGGCGCGCGTGTCGTCGCCCGTGCCGGGCCGCTCGACCTTGATCACGTCGGCCCCGAGGTCGCCCAGCAGCATCGACGCGTACGGGCCCGCGAGGACGCGCGAGAAGTCCGCGACGATCAGGCCGGAGAGGGGTCCATTCATGAGTGCGGGCACACTACGACGCGTGCGGACGCTGGTGATCTCCGACCTGCACGTGGGCGCGTCCAAGCGGACGGACTTGCTGCGGCGCGCCGAGCTGCGCGAGCCGCTGGTCGAGGCCGTGCGCGACGTCGACCGCCTCGTGATCCTCGGCGACGGGCTCGAGCTGCGCGACGGACCGCACCGCGACGCGCTGACCTTCGCCGGCCCGCTGTTCGAGGACCTCGGCCGCGCGCTCGGGCCCGACGGCGAGCTGCTGATGCTGGGCGGCAACCACGATCACGGGCTGGTTGCCGGCTGGATCGACGGCCGCCTGCTCACCGAGCCGGCCGGCTTCCTCGACCTCGAGCAGCGGATCGAGCCGCGCGACGCCGGGCCGCTCGCCGCCGCGCTGGCCGAGCGCGCCGCGCCTGCCCGCGTGCAGCTCGCCTATCCGGGCGTGTGGCTGCGCGATGACGTCTTCGCCATCCATGGCCACTACTCGGATCTGCACACGACGGTGCCGACGTTCGAGCGTCTCGCGGCCGGGGCGATGGCGCGCTGGATCATCCGGATGCCCATCGCCGACGCGCGGCCGGACGACTACGAGGCGGCGCTCGCGCCGCTGTACGCGTGGATGCACGCGCTCACCCAGCGCTCCGACCACGCGGTGGTGAGCGCCGGGGCGGGCGCGTCGGCGCGTGCCTGGGTGGCGATGGGCGGCCGCGGCCGCCGGCGGCACCCGGTGCGCACGACGCTGCTCGGCGCGGGCTTCAGGCTCGCTGTGGCTGGCGTCAACGCGGTCGGGCTCGGGCCGGTCGCCCCGGACCTGACCGGCCCCGGCCTGCGCACCGGCTACCTGCACGGGATTCGCGAGGTGGTGCGGCGGCTCGGTGTCGACGCGCCGCACGTCATCTGGGGTCACTCGCACCGGTCGGGCCCCTGGCCGGGCGACGATCTCGCCGAGTGGACGACCCACGCCGGCGGCCGGATCGTCAACACCGGCTCGTGGGTCTACCAGTCTCACTTCCTCACCCCGCAGCCGAACGGGTCGCCGTACTGGCCGGGCACCGCGGTGCTCGTCGAGGACGAAGGCCCGCCGGAGCTGATCAGGCTGCTGGGGGAGCGGGGGCATTCGCAACTGCGACCGCCGGCGTGAAGCAGGTCGCCAGGCACGTCAAGCCGGGGCCGACCTCGAGCACGAGCTCGGCCACGGTGTGGTGCGGGTGCTCGACGAGCGGGAAGCAGCCGGGCTCGGAGATCGTCAGCACGCGGCCGTTGACGCGCACCTCGCCGGCGCCGTCGAAGACGCCCCACACACCGCCCGCCTCGTACGGCCCGCTGTAGGCGCCGGGCTGGTCCTCGGTCTGCGGCGACAGCATCACGCCCGGCGCGTCCTCGGGCCGCAGCGGCGGCAGCGGCTCCTCGTCGATCCCGAGCAGCTCCTGGATCTCGCGCTCGGTCTCCTCGTAGTTGCCCTCGCCGTAGTGCAGCGAGAACAGCGAGCCGCGCGTGTCCCACAGGTAGCGGGCGGGCCAGCCCTTGTTGCCGTAGAAGTCCCACAGCTCGAGCCGGGCGTCGATCACGACGGGATACGCCACGCCGAGCCGCTCGACCGCGCGGCGGATGTTCGCCTCGTCGCGCGAGATCTCGAACCCGCCGGTGTGGATCCCGATCACGCGCAGGCCGCGGCCGGCATAGCGCTCGTGCCACGCGCTCACGTACGGGAGCGTGCGCAGCGAGTTGACGCGGCAGAAGTCCCAGAACTCGATCAGGACCGGCCGGCCGATCTGCTTGTCCATCCGCAGCGGCGCGACGTTGAGCCAGGTCAGCTCGCGCGGGAACGGCGGCGCCGGGATCGTGTCGGGCTGGGCGCGCACCGGCGCTGACGGTAGCATCGCGCTCAGTGGACCTCTGGTCACGCTTGGACGCCGTGCAAGCTCGCTGGAACGTCCTCGAGCATCCCTTCTACGCGCGCTGGAGCGCGGGTGCGCTGACCCGCGACGACCTCGCCCGGTACGCAGGCCAATACCGCTACGCCGTGGTCGCGCTCGCCGAGGCCGCCGACCGTGCGGCGCACTCCGCCGACCCGGGCGCTCGCGCGGAGCTGGCCGCGCACGCCGGCGAGGAGGCCGCGCACGTCTCGCTGTGGGACGCGTTCGCCGGCGTCGCCGGCACCGACGGGCCGCAGCCGGCCGAGCCGGAGACCTCCGCCTGCGCCGACGCCTGGGCGGGTGACGGACGCGACCTGCTCGGCCACCTCGTCGCGCTGTACGCGATCGAGTCGGCGCAGCCGGAGATCTCGCGTGCGAAGGCGGTCGGGCTGCGCGAGCACTACGGCTTCGCGCCCGGGCTCGGCACCGCCTACTTCGACCTCCACATCGAGCGCGACCGCGAGCACGCGGCCGAGGGGAGGGCGTTGATCGCCCAGCGACTCGAGGGCGCCGACCAGGATGAGCTCGTCGCCGAGGCGGAGCGGATCCTCGCCGCGAACTGGTCGCTACTCGACGGGGTGGCGCGGATCTGCGACGGTTGACCGAACTTTTAGGGAATCGCCCCGCAACCTCGGATGTGGTGTGGGGTTGATTTGTCAGTCAACACGAGTTGGAGGGTCCCCCCTTGCGAAAGTATTTGATCGTCGCGATCGTCGCGACGACTGCCATGGCCTTTGCCGCGACCTCATTCGGCGCGACTCCTGCGGCGACCATGAAGGTCTCCGTCTCTCCGAAGAAGGCCGGCAAGAAGAAGAAGCCGAAGAATTCCTCGATTCACCTCACCATCAAGAACAACGATCCGAAGAAGACGCTCAGCAGCCTGGTCATCACATCGCCGAAGACGTTCAAGCTGAGCGGCAAGGGTCTGAAGACCTGCAAGGAAGCCGACCTGGTCTCCGGTGGGCCGGCCGCTTGCTCGAAGGCGTCGAAGCTCGGCAAGGGCACCGCGAACGCCCTCCTCGGCGTGAACGGCACGAGCCCGACGCCGCTCCACTTCGATGTCACGCCGATCCTCGTCGGCAAGAGCCGCATCGACTTCAACCTGTACACCCCGGCGATCGGCAACCTGATCTCGCCCGCCAAGATCAAGGGCCGCAAGCTCACGATCACCGTGCCGGACCAGGCGCAGCAGCCGCTGCCGGGCACCTGGGCCGGTCTGGTCGACATCGACACGACGCTGAAGGCCAAGAAGGGCAAGCACTACTTTGCCTCCACGGTCGGCTGCAAGAAGAAGAAGCACGCGTTCAGCACCAAGCTCGTCTTCGCCGACAACGGCGTGAGCGACTTCACGCCCGTTACCGTCAAGGGTTCCTCGAAGTGCAAGTAAGCGCCCTGCGCTGAACGATCGGTTTCCCGGAGGCCCCGCCGTCGTGCGGGGCCTTCGTCGTTCTTAGACTGGTTCGCCGTGCTGCTCTTCGCACACGGGATCGTCGGCCGCGCCGACCTGCCGATCCCGGTCAGCCTGTTCGCGGCCGCGGCGGCCGCGGTCCTCGTCGTCTCGTTCCTGGCACTGGCGGCCGGCTGGTCGCGCCCGCGCCTGGAGACGTACGCCACGCGGCGGCTGCTGAAGATCCCGTTCGCGGTCGAGGTACTGCTCGGCGCGCTCGGCGTCTTCATCTTTGCGGTCACCGTCTACGCGGGCCTGGCTGGAGCGGACAGTCAGAGCGACAACCTCACACCCACCGCGGTCTACGTCGGCTTCTGGGTCGGCGTCCCGTTCGTCACGCTGCTGTTCGGCAACGTCTTCCGGCTCGTCAACCCGTGGCGGGCAGTGGGGCGAGCCACCGGGTGGGCGCTCGGCAAGGTCGGGCGCGGCGAGCCGCCGGAGCCGCTCCCGTATCCCAACCGGCTCGGCCACTGGCCGGTCGTGGTCGGCATCCTCGGCTTCATCATCTGCGAGCTGTGCTGGGCCGCGGCGAAGGACCCACGCCCGCTCGCGATCGTGATGCTCGTCTACGTCGCGATCCAGTTCGTGGGGATGAGCCTGTACGGCGTGGAGGCGTGGACGCGTCGCGGTGACTCGTTCGGCGTCTGGTTCGGCGTGCTCGCCCGTCTCTCGCCGGTCGGCCGCCGCGCCGACGGGTGGGTCGTGCTGCGTCCGCCGGTCGTCGCCGCTGCCGGGCTGCCCGTGGAGGCGGGCACGACCGCCCTGCTGCTCGTCGCGATCGGTTCTACCGCGTTCGACGGCGCCCGCGAAGGCCCGCTGTTCAACGGTCTCGTCGGCGATCTGCAGGACGCGTTCACGAGCCTCGGCGTCTCGCTCGGCTCCGGCCTCGAGCTCGCGCTGATCGTCTGCCTGGGGATCACGCTCGTGGCCGTCACCGCGATCTGGTCCGTCGTCGTGCTCGGCATGCCACGCAAGCAGCTACGGCTCTCGCACCTGGAGCTCAGCCGCCGGTTCGTGCACACGCTGATCCCGATCGCCGCGGCCTACCTCGTCGCCCACTACTTCTCGCTGCTCGCCTACAACGGGCAGTCGTTGTGGATCCTGGCATCGGACCCGCTCGGCAAGGGCTCCGACATCTTCGGCACGGCCGGCAACGCGATCGACTACTCCGTGATCTCCGCCACCGGCATCTGGTACGTCCAGGTCGGGGCGCTCGTGCTCGGCCACGTCGCCGGCCTCGTCCTCGGGCACGATCGTGCCTTGGCGATCTACGGGAGCCCGAAGGCGGCGGCCGGGTCGCAAGTCGTCATGCTGGTGGTGATGGTGATGTTCACCGTGCTCGGTCTCTGGCTCCTGTCGGCGGCACTGAACCAGTGATCCTCTTCGCCCACGCGGGTCACATCCTGCTCGACCTGCTGTACGCCGGGCCACTGCTCGTGATGATCGTGCTGCTGGTCATCGGCAAGCTGCGCGACAAGCGCAATCGCCACTGAGGTTTGGACCGGCGCGGCCGGGGTATTTCCCGCCGCACGATGACGTCGACGCAGGTCCACGATGAGCTGTTCACGATCTGGTCCGCGGCGCGCGCCGAGGCCAATCTCGCCTACGACGCATGGTGCGACGCCCCGGGGTCTGCCGCGTACGTCGTCTACCGCGCCGCGGAGGACCGCGCGGACGCCGCGGAGCACGCGCTCGTCGCCTCAGCGGACGAGTTGCTGGCCGTCTAACTGACGCGCGGGTGCGTCAGAAGCGCAACCGCGCGGGGGGTTCATGCGTAGAAGTGGGTGTCGGACGGGAATGCCGTCCGGCAAGAGGCGCGACCGTGAGCACCCCAGAGCTGAAGCACCTCCTTGACCAGGTCCCCGACACGCGGGAGATCGTGCTCCGGCGCGAGCGGACGTGGAGCGCCGATCACGACGCGTGGCGCGACGCCTGCGAGGACACGTGGGCGGCGTACCGAGGCTGGAGGCTGGTCCGCACACGCGACAGCTACCTGACCTACCGCGCGGCGCAGGACCGCGAGGACGCGGCGCACGACACGCTGGCTCAGACCCAGATGTCGCGCACGACCGTCTCGTAGCCTCCGTCCTCGGCGGCCGCCTCGGCGCGGGCGCGGCGGCCCTCGTCGGTGCGCTGCGTGAAGATCAGATCGGTCAGGCCGATCTGGCGCGACCAGGCGCGTGCGAACGCCTCGGCCCGCTCCTTGTTCCGGGCGAGGTCGGCCGGCACCGGGTGATGGCGGACCGGGAACGGCGGGCGGCGCGTGAGCACGCGGACGAGCAGCGCGCCGGCGCCCGCGCCCGGGTCAGGCAGCGGACGGCTCACGAGGTAGCGCGGCGCGTCAGAGACGGTCACGAGCTCGTCGAGCGCGGTGGCGAAGCGCGCGCTCTCCTCCGGCGAGGCCTGGGTGAGGACGCAGCGCAGGTAGCCGGACGCGCGCGGCTCGATCGCCAGCGACCCGGCGGCCGCATCCGACATCTCGCCGAGCTCACGGTAGGCGTCGACCACCGCACGCGCCGCGCGGTCGAGTGGGAGCACCACCGGCATCCGCGCCTGCGCCCGCACGAGCCGGAACGCCGCCCACCCCAGCGCCAGCGGGACGATCGCCAGCAGCGCCAGCAGCAGCGCCGTCCCGGTCGCCAGGAATCCGGCGATACCGAGCCCGCCGGCGCCCGCCGCCAGCGCGACGGGGACGCGCTGCGAAACACGAACGGGGTCAGACCCCTTGAGTGGCTCCGACTCAAGGGGTCTGACCCCTTCAGTTGGTCTGACCACCAGCGTTCGGAGGTCGGCGCCGCGGTAGGGCTCGCCGATCTTCCAGCGCTCGCGGGCCTCCTCGACGGCGCCGGCGCGGGCGCGCATCGCGCGGTTGAGCTCGTTCAAGCGGCTGGTCGGCGGGGGGGCGAACGGGCTCAGCTCCGGGTGCACGTGTGACGGGCCGGCCTCGATCTCGCCGTCGTCGGCGGGGGCGTACAGGTGCAGGTGCTTGCGCACGAAGCGCGCGTAGTCGGCGCTCCCGCGCGCGAGCTCCGGCGCGACGCAGACGACGTCCCAGTTGGAGGCGAGCTTCTGCGGGTCGCCGGGGTCCAGGCGCAGCGAGCGGCCCCGCATCTGCTGCACCGAGACGCCGGTCGTCGCGACCGTGAGGTCGACGAGGCAGTTGACCATCGGGCAGTCCCAGCCTTCGCCGAGCAGTGCGCGCGTGCCGATCAGCGCACCGGACACGCCGCTCTCGAGCACGCGCGTGGCGAGATCCACCCACGCGCGCGGCACCCACTCGGCGCCCGACGACCGCAGCGAGACGAGCAGACCGTCCGGGGCGGCCTCCCAGTCGGGCAGCGCGAGATGCTCCGCGGCCTGGGCGATCAGCGCTTCGAGGAGGACGTCGGCGTCGCTGGGGAGGCAGCGCAGCCCGCGGCCCGAGACGACCAGGGGCCGGAGCGGCACCGTGCGCGAGTCCCCGCCGACCGCCATCAGCGCGTGGCGCGCCGTGCCCGCGGCAGGGTCGAGCACGCCGCCGAGCAGCGGGTCGGGCTTCGCCTCGGCCAGCTCGGCATCGCACAGGACGAGCGCGCGCAGGGCGTCGCCGCGCACCTCCATCTCGGTCGCCAGCACCTCCACCAGCCCCAGCGCCTTGGCCTGTGAGCCGGTGAGCAGCCGGTCGACCTCCGACGTGCCGCGGCGGATCCCGCGCCGCGTGAGCTTGAAGCCGAGCTCGGCGAGCGCGGCGCCGACGGCGGCGTAGCGCTCGGCCGCTTCCGGCTCGGGTGACGTGTGCAGGCAGCGGAGCGCGTAGTCCTCGAGCAGCACGAGCCAGTCGTCGAGGTCGGGCGGGCGGCGGTACGACTCCCCGCGCGGGGCCCCGTCCGGCAGCGTCAGCCCGGCCGAGCCGAGAAAGCGCACCCCCGCGCGGGCGAGCGCCGGCCGCGCGTGCTGGAAGTCCTCCCAGCTCAGCTCGGCATCGTCGGTTGCCGAGCGGCGGCGCTCGCGCATGCGCGTGATCACCCACGCGGGGAACGAGTGCGGGCTCTCGGCGTCTTCGTGCAGTGCGGTGATCAGCTCGTTGAAGCGCGTGTCGTGCTCGGCCAGCCAGGAGCGCTCGGAGTCCAGCGGCTCGGTCAGCCACGCCAGCTCCTGGAACGGCGCGAGGTGGCCCTCGCGCACGACCGCCGGAGTCGGCACCGTGAAGTCGACCGGCCCGAGCAGCTCGGCGTACAGCGCCTCCTCGGGGCCGGTGAGGTCCGACGGCGGCGTGGCTGTGAGCCCGATCACGTGGACGTCCTCGTCGCGCAGCTCGTCGATCAGGGCGCGCACGACATACCCCCACATCGACGCGAGGTGGTGGCACTCGTCGAGCACGATCGTGCCGATGCGAGCGGCCTTGAACGCGTCGATGCGCTTGCGTGCCGGCTCGGAGAACAGCTCCGCGAGCTCGATCTCGGCGTGCTCGCCGCGCGCGATCTCGCGCTTGACGGCGGCGGTGATCGTGGCGATCTCGGCGGCGCGCCGGCCGGCTGCGGTGCCGTCGTAGGCGTCGCCCTCGGCGGACGCCTCGTCGACCTCGACACCGGTCGCAGCGGCGCGGTCGGTCGCCCAGCGGGCGGAGGCGACCTGGCGGATCGCCGCGCCGGGATCCTCGAGCTGGCACAGCGACTGGTAGGTCATGACCGCGATCGGGAACGCCGGCTCCGGCCCGGCCATCCGCGCGATGTCCGATGGCGCCCCGAACTGGCGCACCGCGCGCGGCCACTGCATCTGCACCGCGCTGTTGGGCGTCAGGACCAGCGCGCGGCGGCCGACGAGGCGCACCAGCTCAACGCCGAGCAGCGTCTTGCCCGACCCGGGCGGAGCGACGATGTGCGTGCTGCGCCGGCCCGCCTCGCGGTCGCGATCGAATGCGGCCATGGCCGCCTTCTGGTACCGGCGCCACGTACCGCCGAACGAGAGGTCCTCGTAGAGGGGCAACTCAGAATCTGGCGAGGTCGGACGCGAGGCCGCGCGGGGTGAGCTCGGTGGCGGGGAAGCTGATCCGCTGGCGGCCCTGCGCGTCGACGATCACCGTGTAGGAGGAGTGGTCGCGGCCCTTGGTCTGCGGTGCGATCCCGAACGCCTTCCACACCGGCTCGAGCTGCGCGCGCGTACCGAGGAGGAAGTCCATCCGCCCGCGCATCGCCTGCTTGAGCAGGAACGACTTGGCGAGCTGCGGGGTGTCGTTGGCCGGGTCCACCGACACGCCGATCACCGGCACGTCGTGCCCGAGGTCGTCGAGCGCGCCGCGGATGCTCTGCACCTGCGCCGGGCAGGTGTCACGGCACGTCGAGTAGATGAAGGCGACGACGAGCGGCCGCCCGCGCAGGGAAGCCGCGGTGACGGGCTCGCCGTCCTGGTTCGTGAGCGTGAAGTCGGGCAGCTTGGTGCCGGGCGGACGCAGCGCGCCCTGCCAGCCGGCCGGCAGCGGGTCCTGACCGCCCGCGTTCGCGAGCCACACGCCGAACACGGCGCCGGCGGCGCAGAGGACGAGCGTCGTGAGCGCGAGCGCGACACGCGATGGCACGCCGATCAGATTACGGCGCGCATCGCGCGCGTCACGCTTCGGTCAGCCCGCGGCGGATCGCGTAGCGGACGAGCTCGACGCGGTCGCGCATGCCGAGCTTGCGCAGCAGGTTCGCCCGGTGCGACTCGACGGTCTTCTCGGCGAGATGCAGAATCTCGGCGATCTGCTTGTTCGTGTGCGCCTCCGCGATCAGCTTCAGCACTTCCTGCTCGCGCGGCGACAGGGGCTCGTCCGGGCCGGTCGCGGCGTCGGACATCCACTCGCGGATCAGTGAGCGCTCGACCGCGTTGGTGAGGAAGGCGTCGCCGCGGTGGACCGCGCGGATCGCGTTGAGCAGAGCCTGGTCGACCTCGCGCTTGAGCACGTAGCCGGACGCGCCGGCCTTCAGCGCGTCGAACACGTAGCGCTCGTCGTCGTGCATCGACAGGGCGAGCACCTGCGTCTCGGGCAGGTGCGCGCGGATCTGCCGCGCGGCCTGCAGCCCGGTCATACGCGGCATCGAGACGTCGAGCACGCACAGGTCGGGGCGGGTGGCGAGTGCCTGCTCGAACGCCGCGACGCCGTCGTCGGCCTCGGCGACCACCTGCATGTCGGGCTGGCGCTCGATCAACAGCTTCAGGCCGCCGCGGACGATGCCGTGATCGTCGGCGATGAGGATCCTCATATGGCTCCCATGGTCAGTTCGATAGTGGTCCCGTCACCGGGCTCGGAGAAGATCGTGAGATGGCCGCCGACCAGCAGCGCGCGCTCGCGCATGCCGGAGACGCCGAGGCGGGTGCGGCCGTTCTGCGAGGTCTTGAAGCCGTAGCCGTCGTCGCGGATGCGCAGGACGGTGCGGCCGACGAACGAGAGCTCGACGTCGACGTGGCGGGCGCCCGAGTGCTGGGCGACGTTCGACAGGCTCTCCTGTGTGACGCGGTAGATCACGAGCTGCTCCTCGTCGCTGAGCAGCGGCACGGTGCCGTGGCGGCGGAAGCTCGAGCGGATGCCGGTGCGGTCGCCGAACGACGCGACCTGCGACGTCAGCGCCGGCACGAGGCCGTGGTCGTCGAGGGCGGTCGGGCGCAGCTCGCGCGCGAGATGGAGCAGCTCCTCCATCGCCTGGGTGGCGAGCGCCTGGGTCTCGCGCAGCTCCTCCTGGAGCGCGGGCGGCGCGTCGCTGATGGTCGCCGACAGGCGCAGCAGGATCGCGGTCAGCGCCTGGTTGACCTCGTCGTGCAGGTCCTGCGCGATCCGCGAGCGCTCGACCTCCTGGGCCCGCAGTACCGCACGGCCGGACTCGCGGCGCTCGTGCTCGAGCCGCTCGAGCATGCGGTTGAAGTCGGCCGACAGGCGGCGGACCTCGTCGGCCGCGCCGCGCGTGACGTCGGCGCGCTTGCCCGGCGTCGCGAGGTCGACGCTGCTCATGGTCTCCACCAGGCGGCCCATCGGCTCGAGCCGGCGCCGCAGCAGGATGCTGTTGAGCAGGACGACGATGAAGACGCTCAGCGCGATCAGGAGCAGGCCCTCGATGCTGGCCGCGTCCTCGAGCCGGTCGCGGGCGATGACGGCGGCCACGAACGCCGTGACGGCCACGAGTACCGTGTTGACCCAGAGGACCTGCGTAAGCAGCGTGCGAGAGCGCATCCGCCCGGTACATCGGCACCTTTAGCGTCTGGCCTAATGGTTGAGGGACCCCATGGTGCCGCTATCATTTCTGAAGCGCTGAATCCCGACCGACTTTCAAGGACTTCTGTATGAGCCCGAGTGGGGCGGAGTACATCCGCCAGATCAAGACCCAGGTCCAGGAGGTGGACCCGGCCCAGGTGTCTGAGCACCTCGGGAACGGCATCGTCCTGGTCGACGTGCGCGAGAGCACCGAGTGGGACGCGGGCCACATCCCCGGCGCCAAGCACGTACCGCGCGGGTACCTCGAGTCGCGGATCGAGGGCGCCGCCGGCGCCGATCGCGACCAGGAGATCGTCCTCTACTGCGCCTCCGGCCAGCGCTCCGCGCTCGCCGCCCACACGCTCACCGACCAGCTCGGCTACACGAACGTGAAGTCGATGACCGGCGGCATCACGCTGTGGAAGGACCGCGGCTACAAGGTCGAGGTTCCGAAGGCGCTGACGCCTGAGCAGCGTGAGCGCTACTCGCGCCACCTGCTCGTCCCCGAGATCGGGCTCGAAGGGCAGACGAAGCTGCTGGAGGCCAAGGTGCTGCTGCTCGGCGCCGGCGGCCTCGGCTCGCCGACCGCGCTCTACCTTGCCGCCGCCGGCGTCGGCACGCTCGGCATCGTCGACGACGACGAGGTCGACCTGTCCAACCTGCAGCGCCAGGTGATCCACACGACCGACGGCATCGGCACGCCCAAGGTCGACTCCGCCGAGCGCGCGATCACCGCGATCAACCCGGACGTCAACGTCGTCAAGTACAGGACGCGCCTGGACGCCTCCAACGTCATGGAGATCATCCAGGGCTACGACGTGATCGTCGACGGCGTCGACAACTTCCCGACCCGCTACCTGCTCAACGACGCGACCGTTCGCCTCGACATCCCCGTGGTGTCGGCGTCGATCCTCGGCTTCGACGGGCAGCTGTCGGTGTTCAAGCCGCACGACGGTCCGTGCTACCGCTGCCTGTATCCCGTGCCGCCGCCCGCCGAGCTGGCCCCGTCCTGCGGCGCCAACGGCGTGCTCGGCGTGCTGCCCGGCACGATGGGCCTGCTGCAGGCGACCGAGGTCGTCAAGCTCGTGACCGGTGCCGGTGAGCCGCTCGTCGGCCGCCTGCTCCTGTACGAAGCGCTGGGCGCGACGTTCACCGAGCTCAAGGTCCGCCGCGATCCGGACTGCCCGATCTGCTCGAAGGACCCGGAGGACATCTCCGACGAGGAGATGGGCGTCTTCCCGGACTACGAGGCGTTCTGCGCCGCCGCCGGATAGGGTGGGCGGGGATCCCAATCATGGCGACGATCAAGGTTCCCCCGGTCCTTCGGCCGTCCGTCGGCGGTGAGAAAGAGGTCTCCGCTTCGGGCGAGACCGTCGGCGCGGTCCTGCAGGATCTCGCCTCCCAGCACCCGGCGACGCAGGACCAGCTGTTCGGCGCCGACGGGTCGCTCAACCGCTACGTCAACGTGTACCTCAACGACGAGGACGTGCGGGTGCTCGGCGGCCTCGACACCGGCGTCGGCGAGTCCGACACGCTCGTGATCCTGCCGGCCATGGCCGGCGGGTGATCCGGCCGGCGCGCGCCGACGAGGCGTTCGGCCTCGTCTCGACCTACGACTGGCTGTTCGCCCCGCCGGGCGCGCAGCCCGCGGCGTGGGATCCCGCGCGTGCCGCCGCGAGCCTCGCCGCCGCGGTTGCATCTGAAGACGCGGAGGTGCTGGTCGCCGACGTCGACGGGGTCGTGGTCGGCGTCTGCACCGTCTACCTCGACATCGACTCCGTGCGGTTCGGGCTGCGCGCGTGGGTCGAGGATCTCGCCGTGCACCCCGATCACCGGTCGGCCGGGCACGGCAAGGCATTGCTCGACGCCGCCAAGGAGTGGGGGCGGGCGCACGGTGCCACGCACCTCGAGCTCGACTCGGCCGAGACGCGCGCCGACGCCCACCGCTTCTACGAGCGCGAGCACCCGAGCTGGCGCTCGATCAGCTTCGGCTGGGAGATCTAGGCCCCCTCCGCGGCGGGCTCGCCCGCGCCATGCATGGCCGGCTGCTGCTGTGGGCGCAGGAACACGGCGCCCACAACCGCCGCACCGGCGGCGAACACCGCGCCGACCAGGAAGGCCAGGTGATAGCCGCTGAGCAGCGCGTCGATCGCGCTCTCACCGGACGCGACGAGGTGGCTCGTGCGCGAGTCGGCGGCGCTGGCGAGAATCGCCAGGCCGAGCGCACCGCCCATCATGAACGCCGTGTTCACGACGCCTGACGCGAGGCCGGAGTCCTGGGGTTCGACGTCGCCCATCGCGGCCAGCAGCAGCGGGTTGAAGGCGATGCCGGCGCCGAAGCCCTGCAGGATCATCGCGGGCAGGATGTCGACGACGTAGTTCCCGTCGACGGGCGCGCGCGCGAACAGCAGAATGCCGAGGGCGAAGGACGGAAAACCGATCACGATCGGCATCCGGATCCCGTACCGCATCACCAGCTTGTCGGACAGGAACAGCGAGACGCCGCCCCAGATCAGCGTCTGCGGCAGATACGCGAAGCCGACCTCCAGCGGGGTGTAGCCGAGCACGAGCTGCATGTACAGCGCGGACAGGAAGAAGCCCGCGAACAAGCCTGCCGCCATCAGCACGGCCATGACATTGGCGGTCGAGAGGGTGCGGTGACGGAAGATCGACAGCGGCATCAGCGGGTGCGCCGCGCGCGTCTCGATCACGAGGAACGCGCCGAACAGCACGACGGCAGCGCCCAGCAGCCCGAGCGTCTGGCCCGACGTCCAGCCGGCCTCGTTTCCGTTGACGATCGCGTACACGGCGGCGACGAGCGCCGCGGTGACGGTGACGGCGCCCGCGACGTCGACGCTCTCGCGGTCCCCGAGCTCATCCTTGGTGGGCAGCGTCCGGAGCGACGTCAGGTACACGGCGACGCCGATCGGGACGTTGACGAGGAAGATCCAGTGCCAGCTCAGGACGTCGGTCAGGATGCCGCCGAGCAGCACGCCGACGGTCCCGCCGCCCGACAGCACGAAGCCGAAGATGCCCATCGCCTTCGCGCGCTCCGCGGGCTGGGTGAACAGCACCATGATCAGCGACAGCGCGACGGCCGAGACCACGGCGCCGCCGAGGCCCTGCACCGCGCGGGCGATGACCAGGACCTCCTGCGAGCCGGCGAGGCCGCAGGCGAGCGAGGACACCGTGAACAGGGCGATACCGCCGACGAACATGCGCCGGTGACCGAACAGGTCGCCGAGTCTGCCGCCGAGCAGCAGGAACCCGCCGAACGTCAGCAGGTACGCGTTCACCACCCAGGCGAGCGAGGTCTCCGAGAAGCCCAGATCCGCCCGGATCGACGGGAGGGCGACGTTCACGATCGTCGAGTCGAGGACGATCATCAGGTCCCCGCAGCAGAGCACGAGGAGCGCAATCCAGCGCATGCGGTCCGTCAGGTGAGGCATGGATCCAGGCTTGCGCCGGCCGGCACAAGCCACAATCGTGCTGCCCGAACCACGCGGGGTTCGGGTGGTTCTACGACCTCCGGAGGACGTCGAGTCCGTACCCCCGGGTTCGGTTGGTCCTACGACGTTCGGAAGAGATCGAGGAACCGGCTCACGGACGGCCGGCTGCCCTCGACGCGGAGATCGGACTCCGCGCCGCCGTGCCAGAGCACGGTCGCCAGCGTGCCCGGATCGGTTGCGATCGTCGCGTCCTGGCCGTGCGCGCTCCCGCGCTCGATGTCGAGCCGGTCGCCGTCGACGCGGACGGCGTAGCGGTCCTCGCCCAGGCGCACCTCGTACGTCGCGCGCAGGTCCTGACCGCGGAACATCGTCTTCAGCGCGAGCATCATCGCGTCGGCGCCCAGCGGCGCGTCCTCGGCCGGGACCGGCGCGTGACTGCCCCAGCGGCCGAGCTCCAGCACCACCGGCTCGAGCGCGCGCCCGCGCTCGGTGAGCGCATAGACCTGCGAGGCCGCGGGCGGCGGGAGCTTGTCGCGTCGGATGACGCCGTTCTCCTCGAGCTCGCGCAGGCGCTGCGAGAGCACGTCCGGGCCAATGTGCGATAGGCCGGCCCGCAGGTCGGTGAAGCGCTTCGGGCCGAGCAACAGCTCGCGCACGACGAGCAGCGCCCAGCGCTCCCCGACGATGTCGAGCGCGCGGGCGATCCCGCAGCGGTCACCGTAGGTGCGCATGTCCGAAGTCTATCAATCCAAGTAGTTGATTGGAAATTCCAACTAGATCGTGTACGGTGGTGCACATGAGCGAACGTGACGGATACGCACCCGGCGTCCCCTGCTGGGTCGACACCTGGCAGGACGACGCGGACGCGGCGGCCTCCTTCTACAGCGGCGTGTTCGGCTGGGACGCCGCGCGCGGCGAGTACTCGCTGTTCCAGCTGCGCGGGCGCGACGTGGCCGGCCTCGGGTCGCCGCGGCAGAACGCACCGGCGTGGACCACGTACGTCTGGGTCGACAGCGCCGACGAAACCGCGGCGAAGGCGCGCGCGGCCGGCGGAAGGATCGTCGCCGAGCCGTTCGACAGCCTCGACGGTGGCCGCATGGCCGTGATCGCCGACCCGGGCGGCGCTGTGGTCGCGGTCTGGGAGCTCGGCGAGCACCGGGGCGCGCAGCTCGTCAACGAGCCGGGCGCGTGGGCGATGAGCATGCTCAGCACGCCGGACACGGAGACCGCGGCGGCGTTCTACGGCGAGGTGTTCGGCTGGAGCACCGACTCGTTCGAGGACTTCACGATGTTCCGGCTCGAGGGCTACGTCGGCGGCGAGCCGACGCAGCCGGTCCCGCGCGACGTGATCGCGGTCATGGCGCCCGGCGAGCAGGCGGCGTGGACGCCCGACTTCTGGGTCGCCGACGCCGACGCGGCGGCCGCGCGGGCCGGCGAGCTCGGCGGGCAGATCGTGATGGGGCCGTTCGACACGCCGGTCGGACGCACCGCCGTGCTTGCCGACCCGGTCGGCGCGGTGTTCTCGGTCAGCAAGGTGGGACCTCCGAACTAAGACCAATTGCCCGTACCGAGATCGCGGCGGAGCGGCGACCATGGAGCCATGGCTACAGCGAGCGAAACGATCACCGAGGAAGTCACTTCGTGGCCGGGCGTCGAGGCCGGGCCGGGCCGGCGCGGCGAGTTCGCGTTCCGCGTCGGCCGCCGCGAGATCGGCCACCTGCACGGTGACCACGCCGCCCACTTCTCGTTCCCGAAGGCGGTCTGGGCCGAGCTGTACGAGGCCGGCCGTGTTGTCCACCACCCGGTCTTCCCAGGCAAGGAGGGCCCGGCCGCGCGCCGGATCACCGACGACGGCGACGTGCGCGAGGTGATCGCGCTGATGCGCTTGAACTACGAGCGGCTGGCGGCGCGGCTGGTCGTGACGGACTGACGCGGACGCGACTGGCGCGGCCGCTGCGCGTACAGCGCGGCGGCCACCAGCACGCCCGCGAGCGCGAGGCCCGTGACGATCAGCAGCCACGTCGGCGCCCCGCCGTCAGGCGGCGCGGGCGCCGGCGACGCAGCGGACTGCGGCGCCCCTGGGACCGGGAACGGCCGCACGGCGAGCGCGTTCAGGGCTCGCTCCGCCGACGCGGGCAGCACCATCCACGTCCCGTCCTCGGCCACGAGCAGCCCGCGCGACGGCACCCACTGACTCTGCACCGTCCCGACGACGTCGCCCCCGGGCTCGGTGATCGTCGCCGTGAGGCGCACGGCGGGCGCCTGCGCGTCCGGAGGCACGGTCGGCGGGCCGCCGTTCATCAGGCCCTGCAGGATCGCCGGGTCCTTCGTCGTGACGCAGCCGCTCTCGCCGCACGCTTTGACCGCGGTGATCTCCTTGGCCGTGGCGGCGGGCGCGACCACGAGAGCGGCGAGGACGACGAGCAGTGGGATGAGATGGCGCGCGTGCATACCCGGACTACAACGCGCGTCGCGTGCCGGTTCCCGGCGTGATGGAATGCGGCCGGTGGAGCCCCAGCCTATCGTCGTGCCGCCCGGCGAGGGCCATCGCGTGGGCAACGTGGAGTTCCTCGCTCGCACCACGGACACGCCGCGCTTCACGTTCGGGATCATCGAGATCGCCGCCGGACGTGAGCTCGAGGCCCACGTCCACCGGAACGAGGACGACGCGTTCTACATCATCGAGGGCGAGATGACGTTCCTGTTCGGCGGCCAGGAGGTGCCGGCTCCCCCGGCACGTTCGTGCTCGTGCCGCCGGGCATCGAGCACGGCTTCCGCAACGATCAGGACCGGCCCGTGCGGATGTTCAACATCCACTCACCCGCCGGCTTCGACCGCCGCATCGGCCTCACCTCCTGATCACTGGCACGCCTCGCAGTCCTCGCCGCGGCGCGCCGCCTCGATCGAGCACGCGGTGACGGTCGCCTTCTCGATCGACGACGCCCCGAGCGTGCGCAGGTAGTACGTCGTCTTGAGCCCCGCATGCCAGGCGCGGCGGTACATGTGGCTCATCGCCTTCATGTCCGGCGCAGCGAGGAAGAGGTTCGGCGACTGCGACTGGTCGATCCACTTCTGCCTGCGCGCCGCGGCGTCGATCAGTGCCTCGGGCGCGAGCTGGAACGCGGTCCGGTAGCGGTCGCGGAGCTCCTCCGGCACCTCGGCGTTCAGGACCACGAAGTCGCCCGACAGGTTCGACTTGGCGAACAGGTTCTTGTACATCGGCTCGATGCAGGGCGACGTGCCCATGATGTTCGCGATCGTCGCCGTCGGGGCGATCGCGATCACATTCGAGTTGCGCATCCCCTGGCGGCCGATCCGCTCGCGCAGCGGCGCCCAGTCGAGCCTCCCGCCGCGCGGCACGTCGACCTTCTGGCCGCGGGCTCGCGACAGCAGCTCGACCGTGTCCGGCGGCAGCAGCCCGCGATCCCACTTCGAGCCCGCGAACGACGGGTACGCACCCCGCTCGGCCGCTAGGTCGCTCGACGCCTCGTAGGCGTAGAAGGCGATCGCCTCGATCACCTCGTCCCCGAACTGCGCCGCCTCCTCGGAGTCGAACGCCAGCCCGCGCGCGTACAGGGCGTACTGCAGCCCCATCACGCCGAGTCCGACCGGCCGGTGGCGCATGTTCGCCGTTCGCGCCGCCTCGGTGGGATAGAAGTTGACGTCGATCACGTCGTCGAGCGCGCGGACGGCCACGCGGACGGTGGCTCGCAGCGCTGCGTGGTCCAGCGAGCCGTCGGCCGTCAGGTGCCGGTCGAGCACGATCGAGCCGAGGTTGCAGACCGCGGTCTCCTCGGCGCTCGTGTTGAGCGTGATCTCGGTGCACAGGTTGCTCGAGTGGATGACGCCCGCGTGGTCCTGCGGGGAGCGCACGTTGCACGCGTCCTTGAACGTGATCCACGGATGCCCGGTCTCGAACAGCATCTTGAGCATCTGCTTCCACAGGTCGAGCGCCGGGATCGTCTCGCCGAACAGCTCGCCCGCCGCGACGCGAGCCTCGTACTCGGCGTAGCGCTCCTCGAACGCACGCCCGTACAGCTCGTGCAGGTCCGGGACGTCGGACGACCGGAAGAGCGTCCACGGCTCGCGCGCCTCGATGCGCTTCATGAACAGGTCCGGCACCCAGCACGACGAGCTCGCCGAGCAGCCGCCGGAACAGCTCGATGTGGTTGGACTCGTCCCGCAGCGTGTAGCGGAACATCGTCCCGACGCCGGGGAGCTTCCCCTGCCGGTAGAGCGACAGGATCATCCCGAACAGGTCGTAGAACTGCGTGCCCTCCATGCACTGCCCGAACACGAAGATGTTGCGGGCGAGCAGCCGGCGCGCGTCGAGGTCGTCCATGTCGAGGTCGCGCCGGAGCGCGTGCGACACGTCGGTGACGAAGCGGTTCTTGGCGACGATCGTGGGGATGCCGTCGAACATCGCCTCGCACTCGTGCGGGTCGATCCCAAGCGACGAGATCATGTACAGCAGCGAGTCGGCGTGGATGTTCTCCTCGTGCGCGTGGCGGCCGAGCACGAGCTTGAGCTCGGACGCGGTGACCAGCTCGCGGACGACGTGGATGACGTTGTCGCCGACGATCCCCTCGGCGGCCGAGAAGTAGCCGATGCCCATGCGGACGATCCAGCGATCGATCTCGCTCAGCGCCGCGCCGTCGCGCCACTGCTCGACGTCGCGCGCCATCGGCACGTCCTCGGGCTCCCAGTGGTTGGCCTTCATCGTGCGGTACTGCTCGTACGCCCAGCTGTAGCGCAGCGGGAGCAGGTTGAATGTCATGGTCGTCCGGCCGCCGACCACGCGCTTGGCCGCCAGCGCCGCCTCGGCCTTCTCGCGATCGAGCACGAACGTGCGGTGCCCGACGGTGTAGCTGCTCTGCATTGCTCGATCCTTCGCTCGAGGACGACACAACGCGCGGCGGCCAGGCGACCGGGCTCGTCCCTCTCGTGGAGGGCTTCACCGTTGCGGGACAGCGCCGGAGTTCCACCGGACTTCGCTGACTGCCGCGCCCCCCGGTATGCGGGGGAGCGGCAACCTACGCGGGGCCTCGGACGGAACCGTCAGCCGATGTTGCGCATACGCCTGACCAGCATCTCCGGCGCCGCGTCCAGATTCGGCCGCGCCGGCACAGCGGGGAAACGATCGAGGATCTGTTCGGGCTCGTCGCTGACGCTGAGAAGGTCGGCAAAGCCCAGCCGCTCCGCTTGTCGCTGCAACGCCGGATAGAGGCCGGTCTCCACGCAGTAGTGCTGTGTGTCGAGGAACGCCATCGGGCTGCGGCCGAACGTGCGGTACGCGTTCTGGGCGGCGTCCTGGAAGATCTCCTGCATGGTGCCCGCGCCCCCAGGCGCGAACACGATGCCGGCGGTGGCGACGGCGAGCATCCCGTCTTCGCGGATGCTGTTCGAGAAGTACTTCGCGATGTGCGAGGCGAACTGGCTGATCGGTTCGCCGGCGATCACCCACGTGGGGATCGCCAAGCTCTCGCTGCCCGGAGCGAAGTGCTCGCGGATGCCGTCCGTCACGCCCATGAAGCCGGCCCGGTCGTCGGCGGGCGGTCCGGCGTCGGCGATCGCGTCCACGGCGACGTCGCGGTCCGCGTCCGAGCGCTCAGCCAGGAACGCGCCGAGATTCGCGGCCTCCATGATCCCGAGGCCGCCGCCTCCGACGACCAGGTACCCGCGCTTCGTCAGCGCGGCCGTCAAGTGGACCACGCGCCGGTAGTTGGGGTCGGCTGCGAGGGTGCTCGACCCGCCCATGACCCCGACCACCGGGCGGCCGGTCCGAGCGAGAAAGCGGGCCAGCGCGACATCGATGAAGTGATCGTGGGTGCATTGGGCCAGGCCCTCGTCCACGTCGGGAGCGCGCCCGCCGTGCGCCCTCACGTAGTCGTAGATCCGCCCATCCAGCGTCACGGAGTGACCGGCTCCGGGGTGCCAGCCCTGCATCAGATCGTCGCGCGTGTACAGGCGGTCCGGGCGCAGGGCGTAGGGACGCTCGGGGTCGCCGCCCGTCATCAGCGCACCGGCGCCCTCGATCGCAGCCGCCGGGCCGCCTCCATCATGTGCTCGAGCGCGGGCAGCGCCTCGTCCCACGCGCGGGTCTTGAGCCCGCAGTCGGGGTTCACCCACAACCGTTCGCGGCCGACCTGCGCCTCGGCGCGCTCGAGCAGCGCCTCGATCTCGTCCGCCGACGGCACGCGCGGGGAGTGGATGTCGTAGACGCCGGGCCCGATGTCGTTCGGGTAGTCGGGCACGTCCATGCCCGAGCGCGACGCTTCGAGCGACAGGACGTCGGCGTCGAGTCGCGCGATGTGCTCGCCGAACGAGCCGAACTCCGAGTAGCACATGTGCGTGTGGATCTGGGTGTCCGCGCGCGCCGGCGCGACGGTCAGCCGGAAGCAGTCGACGGCCCACTCCACGTACGCCGGCTGGTCGGCACGGCGCAGTGGGAGCCCTTCGCGCAGCGCGGCCTCGTCGACCTGGATCGCGAACGCGCCCGCCGCCTCGAGGTCGAGCACCTCGTCGCGCATCGCCAGGGCGATCTGCGTGCACGTCTCGCGCCGCGGCTGATCGTCACGCACGAACGACCACTGGAGGATCGTCACCGGCCCGGTCAGCATCCCCTTCACCGGCCGGTTGGTGAGCCGCTGGGCGGCCTGCCACCAGCGCACGGTCATCGCGGCCGGCCGCGACACGTCGCCGAACAGGATCGGTGGCTTGACGCAGCGGCTGCCGTAGGACTGGACCCAGCCTCCGCTCGAGAACGCGAAGCCGTCGAGTTGCTCGGCGAAATACTCGACCATGTCGTTGCGCTCGGGCTCGCCGTGCACCAGCAGGTCGAGGCCGAGCCGCTCCTGGAGCTCGATCGCGTCCTCGATCCGCTCGGTGACGAACGCGTCGTAGGCGTCCGGCGTCAACGTGCCGTCGCGCAGCTCGCGGCGCGCCCCACGGATCTCGGCGGTCTGCGGGAACGAGCCGATCGTCGTGGTCGGGAGGTCGGGGAGCGGGTGGCGCTCTCGCTGCGCCTCGCGCCGCTCCTCCGGCGGCGCTGCCCGCGCATAGTCGGTGGGACGGAGCGTGGAGACCCGCTCGCGCACCGGCCCGTCGTTGGTACGCGTGGAGGCGCGCCGTGCCGCGACCGCGTCGCGCGCCGCCCGCAGCGCGCAGTCGCGGATCTCGGGCGGGGCCGCCAGCGCGCGTAGCTCCGCCAGCTTCTCGTCCGCGAATGCGAGCCACGGCCGGATCTCCTCGTCGAGTGCGTCCTCGCGCGCCGCCTCGTACGGCACGTGGAGCAGCGAGCACGACGGCGCGATCGTGACGCGCGGGTGGCCGAGCACGGCGGCCGCGCGGTCGACGATCGGCAGCACGGCGTCGGGATCGGTCACCCACACGTTGCGCCCGTCGATCACGCCGAGCGACAGCCGCGCGGCGCCGCCGTCGAGAGCGGCCAGTGCCGGCTCGAGTTGTTCCGGCGCCCGCACGAGGTCGAGGTGGAACTCGGCCATCGGCAATGCGAGCACCTGGTCCAGCGCCGGCCCGAGCGAGGCGAAGTAGGTCGCGAGGCTCAGCTCCGCGTCGGCCGCGCCCGCCAGCGCCGTGAGCGCCTCGCAGATCGCGCCGAGCTCGGCGGGCGTGCGGTCGAGCGCGAGACACGGCTCATCGATCTGCACCTCGCGCGCTCCCGCCGCGACGAGCGCGCGCAACAGCTCCTCATACACCGGCAGGAGCGACGAGAGCGCGTCGAGCGGCCGCTCGAGGCCCTTCGACAGCAGCAGGAACGTTGCCGGCCCGAGCACGACCGGGCGTGTCGGGATGCCGAGCGCCGTCGCCTGCGCGAGCGGCTCGAGCCAGTGCTCGGCGCGCAGGCGGAACTGGAGCCCCGGCGAGAGCTCCGGTACGAGGTGGTGGTAGTTCGTGTCGAACCACTTGGTCATCTCGAGCGGCCGCGCAGCCGCTGTTCCCCGCGCCATGGCGAAATACGCCTCGTCCCAGGTCGCATCCGGCCCCCCGAAGCGCTCCGGCACGGCGCCGACCGCATATACGGTGTCGAGCACGTGGTCGTAGAAGCTGAAATCGCCGGAGGGGATGACGTCGAGTCCGGCGCCGCTGGCACGCCGCCACCCCGCCGCTCGCAGGGTCCGCGCGACGTCGGCCAGCTCAGAGGCTGGCACGCGGCCGGCCCAGTGCCCCTCCAGCGCGGACTTCAACTCGCGATTGGGGCCGATGCGTGGAAGCCCAAGGACCGCCGTGCGTGCCATGGGGTGGTCTCCGATCTGTCGGTGCGGCCCGGTCGCGAGGCCGCTGTGGTCCGGGGCTCCGCGCGGACGCGGGGCGAAGTCGACAGGTCTTCGGGCTCGGACGCGTTCGAAACGACCGCCTTCCCGGGGTTTTGACCCAGTGGCGTCTCGGTCGTCGCGCGCGTCCCTACCGCTGCGCGTCAGCTCCGGATTTCGAACCGGATTCCCTGACCCTCGGTCGGGCGCGATCGACTTTCGGCCGGAATCGTATCGGCTTTCTGCTGTTTGGTTTATTCGGCCGGGAGACAAACGAAAGCGTGTTTCGGTGCCAGGTACCGGTTGGTTCGTTCGAGACCTTGACAAACGACCCGCCGATCGGATCGGATACGCGGCGCATGGCTTCGGGTCGAGCTGGGTCCCTGGAATCACTCCGGCGCCTGAACCGCCTGCGCGTTATTCACGCGCTCCGCGATCAGGGCCTCATCTCGCGCGCTGAGATCGCGCGCCGTACCGGGCTGTCCCGTTCGACCGTCTCCAGCCTCGTCTCCGACCTCCAGGCGGATGGCCTGGTCGTCGAGCGCGAGGAGCATGGCGCGGCGCACGGGACGCAAGGTGGCCGGCCACCGATCCTGCTGTCGTTCGACTCATCGGCCGGAGCTGCCGTCGGCATCGACTTCGGCCACAGCCACCTGCGGGTGGCGATCTCTGACCTCTCCTCGCGGATCCTCGCCGAGCGGGCTGTCCCGCTGGACACGGATCACGCCGCCGAGGAGGGGCTCGACGCCGCCGCCGATCTGGTGGAGGACCTGCTGGCCGAGGCCGGCATCGACTCCAGCCAGGTGATCGGCGCCGGAATGGGACTGCCTGGGCCGATCCGCCAGGAGGATGGCGTGGTCGGCTCGTCGGCGATCCTGCCTGGTTGGGTTGGTGTGCCGGCGGTAGGGGAGATGCGCCGCCGGCTCGACATCCCGATTCTCGTCGACAACGACGCGAACCTCGGCGCCCTCGCCGAGGCCGCGTTCGGGGCCGCTCGCGACGCGAGCGACCTCGTGTACCTGAAGGTGGCCTCGGGGATCGGCGCAGGCCTGATCCTCAACGGCCGGTTGTATCGCGGCAGCGCAGGGCTCGCTGGTGAGCTCGGCCACGTACTGGTGGATCCGGAGGGCCTCGTGTGCCGGTGCGGCAACCGGGGCTGTTTGGAGACTCTGGCCGCCACCGGCGCGCTGGTGGAGCTGCTGCGGCGCAGTCACGGTGAGGACGTCACCGTGGCGGAGATGCTCGAGCTCGCCCGTCGGGGCGACCTCGGGTGCCGCAGGGTCATCGCCGACGCCGGACGGGCGATCGGTCAGGCGGTGTCGGTCCTGCTCAACGTCCTCAATCCCGAGCTGCTCGTGGTCGGTGGAGACCTCGCAGCGGCCGGGGACCTGCTGCTCGACGGCGTTCGCGAGTCGATCGCCAAGGCAGCGCTGCCCTCGGCCGCGGAAGCGGCCGGCGTGGTCGCCGGAGTGCTCGGTGACCGCGCGCAGGTCCTGGGTGCGATCGCTCTCGTAGTGAGCGAGGCCGATCGCGCCTTCCCCACGCGCCTCGCGGCGGAGGCTCGATGACAGACCCAAACCCCCCGAAAACCATCAGGAGGAGGAAATCCATGCGCTATCGAGCATGGCTGACCGCGGCGCTCATGGCCGCGATTGGAGCGGTGGTGTTCGCCGGCTGCGGCGGAGACGACAGCAGCAGCAGTTCAGGTTCCTCAGGCAGTAGCAGTAGCGGCGGTGACAAGGGCAAGGTCGCGGTCCTGCTGCCGGACTCGAAGTCGTCCGTCCGCTGGGAGACCGTCGACCGTCCATTCCTGAAGAAGGCATTCGACGACGCCGGCATCGGCAACGAGATCCAGAACGCCGAGGGTGACAAGGCCACGCAGCAGCAGCAGGCTGAGCAGGCGATCACCAACGGCGCGAAGGTCCTGCTGCTCGTCAACCTCGACTCCGGCTCCGGCGCGGCCATCGCGGCCAACGCCAAGAGCCAGGGCGTCAAGGTCATCGACTACGACCGTCTGACCCTCAACGGCGACTCCGACTACTACGTCTCGTTCGACAACGAGCAGGTCGGCAAGCTGCAGGGCGAGGGCCTGGTCAAGTGCCTGGGCAACACCGACGGGCAGTCCGTCGTCGAGCTCAACGGCTCCCCGACCGACAACAACGCCACGCTGTTCAAGAACGGCTACGACTCCGTCCTGAAGCCGCTCTACGACTCGGGCAAGCTCAAGAAGGCCGCCGACCAGTCGGTGCCGGATTGGGACAACCAGAAGGCGCTGACGATCTTCGAGCAGATGCTGCAGAAGACCGGCAACAAGATCGACGGCGTGCTCGCGGCCAACGACGGTCTCGGCAACGCGGCGATCTCGGCGCTCAAGCAGCGCAAGCTGCCGCAGATCCCGGTCACCGGCCAGGACGCGACGCTCCAGGGCATCCAGAACATCGTCAACGGCGATCAGTGCATGACCGTCTACAAGGCGATCAAGAAGGAAGCTGACGCCGCCGCCAAGATCGCGATCGCGCTGATCAATGGCGAGACCCCCGACGTTTCGGACACGATCAACAACGGGACGAAGGACATCCCGGCCCAGTTCGAGGCGCCCGTGGCGGTCACGAAGGACAACATCAAGGACTACATCGGCGAGCCCGACTTCCCCACGCAGGAGGACATCTGCGCCGGGAAGCTCGCGGCGAAGTGCAAGGAGATCGGACTCTGAGGGATGATGGGGACCCGTCCGTAATGGACGGGTCCCCACCCTCTCATCCGGAGGAGATGATGTGAGCGAAGTTCCGATCCTCGAGCTGCGCGGAGTCTCGAAGAGCTTCGGCGCGGTCCAGGCCCTCTACCAGGTCGACTTCCACGTCGCCCCGGGCGAGGTCATGGCACTGGTGGGAGACAACGGCGCAGGCAAGTCGACGCTGATCAAGTGCATCGCCGGGATCTATCCGTTCGACGCAGGCGAGGTCGTCTTCGAGGGCGAGCGCGTCAGCATCCACGGTCCCAAGGACTCGGCGCGTCTCGGGATCGAGGTCGTCTACCAAGACCTCGCGCTGGCCGACAACCTCGACGTCGTGCAGAACATGTACCTCGGCCGCGAGTTGACCGACGGGCTGCGGCGCATGGACGAGACGACGATGGAGGCGAAGGCGCAGGAGACCCTCAAGGGCCTGTCGGTCACGACGCTGCAGTCGGTGCGGCAGCTCGTGGCCGGCCTGTCGGGCGGCCAGCGCCAGTCGGTGGCGGTCGCCAAGGCCGTGATGTGGAACTCGCGCGTGGTGATCCTCGACGAGCCGACCGCGGCGCTCGGCGTCGCCCAGACGCGGCAGGTGCTCGATCTCGTCGCGCGCCTGGGTGAGCAAGGGCTCGCGGTGATCCTGATCTCGCACAATCTGCACGACATCTTCGAGGTGGCGGACACGATCACGGTGCTGCGCCTCGGGCAGAACGTGGCCGAGTTCAAGCGCACGGACACCAACCAGCAAGAGGTCGTCGAGGCGATCACGGCCGGCAAGCTGACGAAGGTGCCTGGCCAGTCGGATCCGGAGGTCGTCGCATGAGCACGGTTGCCGCGCCGCCTCCTGAGGCCGCGCCGGGCGGCGGCACGCAGAGCGTCGGCGCGTACGCGCGTGCCTGGTGGATCGACGTCAAGTCGGGCGAGCTCGGCTCGCTGCCGATCTTCCTCGGCCTGATCATCATCTGCATCGTCTTCCAGACACAGAACGACCGCTTCCTGACGGCGGGCAACTTCGTCAACCTGATCGTCCAGACGGCGCCGTACGCGGTCATCGCCATGGGCGTGACGTTCGCGCTGCTGCTCGGTGAGATCGACCTGTCGATCGGCTTCGTGTCGGGCGTCGGCGGCGTGCTCACCGCGATCCTGCTGACGCCGGACGGCAACGAGCTGCCGACGTTCATCGTCATGGTCATCGTGCTGGCGGCCGGCCTGGGCATCGGCACGTTCCACGGCCTGATCATCACCAAGATCGGCGTTCCGTCGTTCGTGGTCACGCTGGCCGGCCTCCTGGCCTGGAACGGCGTCGTGCTGCTGCTGATCGGCAGCCGCGGAACGGTCATCCTGCAGAACGACTTCGTGATCGGCCTGGCCAACAACTTCATGGCGCCGGCGGCGGCATGGGCCCTCGCCATCGCGTGCATCGTGCTGTACGCGGGGATCCAGCTGACGCGCGCGGTAAAGCGCCAGCGTGCCGGGCTGCGGACCGACCCGAACGTGATCGTCGGCGCGCGCATCGCCGGCGTCGCGGCGGTCCTGATCATCCTGGTCGCGGTCTGCAATCAGGACCGCGGGCTCCCGTACGTCGCGCTCGTGGTCGGCGGCCTGTACCTGATGTGGACGTTCGTTCTCAACCGGACCCGCTTCGGGCGCCACATCTACGCAGTCGGCGGCAACGCCGAGGCGGCGCGACGCGCCGGCATCAACGTCGACAACGTGCGGATCGCGTGCTTCGCGTTCTGCTCGTCCATGGCGGTGATCGGCGGCATCATCCTCGCCTCGCGACTGCGGTCGGTCGACACCAACACCGGTGGTGGCCAGGCGCTGCTGTATCCGATTGCCGCCGCGGTGATCGGCGGCACGTCGCTGTTCGGCGGTCGCGGCACGATGAAGGCCGCGATCCTCGGCGCGCTGGTGATGCTCTCGATCGACAACGGCCTGGGTCTGCTGGGGCTGTCGTCCGGCACGAAGTTCGTGCTGACCGGCGGCGTGCTGCTGCTGGCCGTGACGGTCGACTCGATCTCCCGGCGCGGGCGCGCGTCGAGCGGACGAGCATGACGGGGGATCGCCCAGAGGGCGATCCCCTTGGGGGTATGTCCCAGGGGGACATACCCCCGGACGCTGGTGCGGTGCGGTGGGGAGTGCTCTCCACCGCCCGCATCAACGACAAGGTCCTCGCGGGGGCGGGCGAGGCGACGGGCGTCGATGTGGTGGCCGTCGGCTCGCGCGACCGCGCGCGCGGTGAGGAGTTCGCGGAGCGGCACGGGATCGGGCGCGTCCACGGCTCCTACGACGAGCTGCTGGCCGATGCCGACGTCGAAGCGGTCTACATCCCGCTGCCGAACTCGATGCACGTGCCGTGGTCGATCAAGGCGCTGGAGGCGGGCAAGCACGTGCTGTGCGAGAAGCCGCTGACGCGGCGTGCGGCTGACGTCGAGGCGGCATTCGACGCCGCTGACCGCGCCGGCCGCGTGCTGATGGAGGCGTTCATGTGGCGCTACCACCCGCAGACCGAGGAGCTCGTGCGGCTGGCGAACGAGGTCGCGCCGCTGCGCTACGTTCGCGGCTCGTTCGGCTTCGCCCTGCCGCCCGACGACACCGGCAACGTGCGCCTGCAGGGCGACCTCGACGGCGGCGCGCTGATGGACGTCGGCTGCTACTGCGTGAGCGCGCTGCGGCTGCTGTGCGGCGAGCCGGAGTCGGTCGCCGGCCATGCCGTGATGGGCGGCGCCGGGGTGGACGTGCGCTTCGTCGGCGCTCTGCGGTTCGCCGGTGACGTGCTCGGCACGTTCGACTGCGGCGTGGACGTGCCGGGGCGCAGTTCGATCGAGGTCGTGGGGGAGAATGGCACCGTGGTGTCCGCTGATCCCTTTCACGGCGCGACCCCGCGGCTGACGCTGGCGCGCCCGGGTGAGGCGCCGGAAGCGGTCGCGGTGGAGGCCGCCAATCCGTACCGGCTCGAGCTCGAGGACGTCTCGCGCGCGATCCGTACCGGCAGCGCACCACGGCTGGGTCGTGCGGACGCGTTGGGCCAGGCGCGGACCATCGAGAAGCTGTACGCGGCCGCCGGCTCTTGAGCGGCGGGCGGGTCGCGCGAGCGGCGCGCGCGATCGCCGTCGACGCCGGGCTGCTGCGCCGCCGGCGCGAGCTGCGGCTGCTGGTCATCGGCCAGTCGATCTCCGACCTCGGGTCGATGATCACCTTCGTCGCGATCCCGGTCCAGACGTACCAGCTCACGGGCAGCTCGCTGTACGTCGGGCTGCTCGGCGCGGCGGAGTTCGTGCCGATGCTGCTGCTCGCGCTGGTCGGCGGCGCGCTCGCGGACGCGTTCGACCGCCGGCGCCTGGTGATGATCGCCGAGGTCGGGGCGCTGCTGGTCGTGACGGGCCTGGTCGCCAACAGCCTGCTCGAGGAGCCGCGGCTGTGGGTGCTGTACGTGGCGGCCGCGCTGATCGCGGCCTGCACGGCGATCCGGCGGCCACCACTGGACGCGCTGATGCCCCGGCTCGTCGAGCGCGAAGAGCTGAAGTCGGCGAGCGCGCTGCAATGGGCGATCCACAATGTCGCGACGATGGCCGGGCCGGCGATCGGCGGCGTCCTGATCGCCACCGCCGGTGCGGCGGTCACGTACACGGCCGACCTCGTGACGTTCGGCGTCTCGCTCGCTGCGCTGGCGTCGATGCGGACGCCGCCGCCGCCCGAAGGCCAGACGCTCGGGCTGAAGGCGATCGGCGAGGGCGTGCGCTATGCCGCCTCCCGCCAGGAGCTGATCGGCACCTACAGCGTCGACATCGTGGCGATGTTCTTCGGCATGCCGATGGCGCTGTTCCCGGCCATGGCGCAGCGCTACGGCGGCGACGCCGTCGTCGGCCTGCTGTACGCGGCGCCGTCGGCGGGGGCGGTGGTCGCCACCGTGGCGAGCGGTTGGACGCGGCGCGTGCACCGGCACGGCCGCGCGGTCGTCTGTGCCGCGTGCGGCTGGGGCGTCGCGATCGCGCTGTTCGGGCTTGCCCACGTGCTCTGGCTCGCGCTGCTGTGCCTGGCGCTGGCAGGCGGGGCCGACGCGATCTCGGGTGTCTTCCGCGGCACGATCTGGAACGAGACGATCCCGGACCGGCTGCGCGGTCGGCTCGCGGGCGTGGAGATGATCTCGTGGTCGTCGGGCCCGATGCTCGGCAACGCCGAGGCTGGCATCGCCGCGGCGTTCGTCGGGCTGCGCAGCTCGATCGTCGCCGGCGGTGTGATCTGCGTGGTGGGCGCCGTGGCGCTGGCCGCCGCCCTGCCCCGCTTCTGGGGCTACGACGCCCGACGCGGGGCGGACGCTCATCCCGACCTGATCGAGGCCGTGTGACGCTCGACGACGTGCTCCCCGCACCCGACTGGGCGACCCGCAACGAACGGCACATCCGCGCAACGCCGGAGGCCGCACTGGCGGCCGCGCGGGCGGTGACGCTCGCCGACATGCCGCTCGCGGCCGTGCTCCTCGGGCTGCGCAGCCTGCGTGTGCGGCGGCCGCCGCGGGTCCCGTTCCTCGCGCTGGTCGAGAACAGCGTCGGGCTCGCGCGCGTCGGCGACGACGTGTGGGCGGGCCTGCAGCAGCCGTGGCACCTGCGCGGCGCCGCGCGGCGCGTGGACGACTTCGCCGGGTTCGCCGAGCCCGGCTGGGTGAAGATCGCCTTCGATCTGACCGCGACGCCGGCCGGCGCCGGCACGCTGCTCGCCACCGAGACCCGCATCGTCGCGACGAGCGAAGACGCGCGCCGCGCGTTCGGGCGCTATTGGCGCGTCGTCCGGCCAGGTTCCGAGCTGGTGCGAGCGTCGTGGTTGCGTGCCGCGGGGCGGCGGGTTACGGTCGACTCGGAATGACGGACGTCCGCGTTGACGTCGCTGGGTATCCGGACAGCGACGACGAGGAGCGTGCCGACCTCGCGGGGCGGCTCCGCGCCGATCTCGAGGCCGTGGATGTCGAGGTCGCGCACCCCGAGGCGGAGGCGCCGGCGGGGTCGAAGGGCGCCGGCCTGGAATGGGCGCAGCTGGTGGTCACGCTCGCCGGCACGGTGCCGGCGATGGCGGCGGCCTTGCAGGGCTGGCTGGGCCGCCATCAGGGTGCCACCGTGTCGCTCGAGATCGACGGCGACAAACTAACCCTCGCGGACGCGTCCGAGGCCGACCAGCGGCGGCTCGTCGAGACGTTCCTCGCACGCCATGGCGCCGGATGAACCACCCGCCGGGCGCCGCCGAGCGCTTCTCGTAGCCACCGCCACATACAGCGATCCGGCGCTCGCCGCGCTCCGGGCTCCGACCGGCGACGTCGCAGCGCTCGCCACGGTGCTCGGCGACGCGGCGATCGGCGGCTTCGAGGTCGAACAGCTGATCGACCGGCCCGCCGAGGACCTGCGGCGGAAGATCGAGACGTTCTTCAGCGAGGGCCGCCCGCACGACCTGCTCCTGTTCTACGTGTCCGGGCACGGGGTGCTGTCGCAGAGCCGGCGCTTGTACTTCGCGACCGCGAATACGTCGCTCGGGCTGCTGCGCTCGACCGCGATCGAGGACGGCTTCGTCAACGACGTGATGCAGTCCAGCCGCGCCCGCTCGATCGTGCTCGTGCTCGACTGCTGCCACAGCGGGGCGTTCGGCAAGGGCCTGGCGCCCAAGAGCGCGACCACCGTCGACGTCGAGCACCGCTTCGAGGGCCGCGGGCGCGTCACGCTCTCGGCGTCCACCGAGCTCGAGTACGCGTTCGAGGAGACCGACCCGAGCGGCATCAACGAGCTCGGCCCGGCCGCTCCCGGCTCGCTCTTCACCCGCAGCCTGGTCGAAGGGTTGCAGAGCGGTGATGCGGACATCGACGAGGACGGCCGCATCACCGTCGACGACCTCTACGACTACGTCTGCCGCCGCGTCCGCGAGCGCTCGGTGCACCAGACCCCGGGCATGGCCGGCGACGTCCGCGGCCAGATCGTGATCGCGCGCAGCCATCGCGCGGAGCCGCTGCCCCCCGAGCTCGCGGCGGCGGTCGAGAGCAGCCTCGCAGGGATCCGGGAGGGCGCGGTGGCCGAGCTGGCGACGCTCGCCGCCGGACCGGGCGGCCTCGCGGCCTCCGCGCGCGACGCGCTGGAGCGGCTCGCCGCCGACGACAGCCGCCGCGTCTCTGCCGCTGCCCTCGCGGCTCTCGGCCAGGCCGAGCCCGCTGCGTCGCCACCAGCCCTGCCGATCGAGCCGCCTCCCGCCGCGCCGCCGCCCTCGGAGCCTGCGCCGTCACAACCTGGCAGCCGCCGGCCGCTCGTGATCACCGGCGTGGTCGCCGGGCTCGTCGCGATCGTCGTGGCCGCGATCGCGCTGCTCGGCTCCGGCCCGTCGCCGCCGGCGGTCAAGGGTCCCTACATCTTCACGCCCGGCAGCTCTGTCAAGGTCGTGCTCGGGCTCCCGCGGGGATCCGAGCCGGCCAGCACGAACGTGTCCGGGATCGTGCTCGTCGACGCCATGAACGGCGGCTGGCTGATCAACGAGCTGGCCGGCGGCGTCCCGCAGCCGCCCGGGCGGGACGACGGCTTCGGGTCGGCGGTGGCGAGCGGCGACTTCAACAAAGACGGCAACGCCGACCTCGCCGTCGGTGTGCCCGGTCGCGGCGGCGTGTCGGTGTTCTACGCGGTCGACGATGTCGAGAATGGCCGGTTCATCGACGCGCGAGACCTCGAGGAGCCGCCCGAGGTGGGCGGCTTCGGCACCGCGCTCGTCGCGCGTGACCTCAACCACGACGGCTACGCCGACCTCGTCGTCGGGGCGCCGGGGAACAAGGCCCAGCGTGAGGACGGGGACCATGGGTCGATCCACATCCTGTTCGGCGGCCCGCACGGCCTGAGTGCCGCTCACGCACGATCGCTCGGCGAGGCCGACCCGAACAACATGTACGGCTTCGGGCGGGTCTTGGCGGCCGGCGACATCGACGGCGACGGCCAGGTCGACCTCGTCGAGGGAGCGTGGCTCGAGAGCGACCCTGACAAGGGGCACATGTCCTACTGCCCCGGCGAGCAGGACGGGACGGGCCCGAAGGACTGTGAGCCGGTCGAGGAGGCCGGGTCGACCACGTCACTGGCGGTCGGAGAGCTCACCGGGGATAGCGCCGCCGACATCGTGCAGGGCGACGCGACGTTCAACAAGGGCGCCGGGCAGATCCGCGTCTGGTACGGGTCTGACGGCAAGCTGATCAACCCCGACACGGTCATCGGCGAGGGGCCGGCCGCGGTGTTCGGCGAGCCGGTCGCGGATGACAGGTTCGGGAACGATGTGGCGATCGGCAAGGTGAACGGCGACGCGTTCGCCGACGTCGTCGTGACCGCCCCCGGCGACGAGAGGGGCACCGGCACCGTCAGCATCATCCCCGGCGACGGTAAGGGAGTGCGAAAGCGGAGCACACTCCTGCAGCCTCCGAGCGGCGCGCACGCCTTCGGTATCGCGCTCTCGCTGCTCGACACCGATCAGGATCAGTTGCCTGAGGTGTACGTCGGCGTCGGTGGCGTGAACGACCTCGACAACGCGCTCGTCGAGTACCGCAGCAACAGCACCGAGGGCCTCACCGCGAAGGCGGAGACCGCGTCGGGACTCGCCGACAAGGCCAGAGGCGGCGACAGCCCGCTGTACATCGGGCGCTAGAGGCGCACGACGGTCCCGTTGCGGTCGGACTCCAGCGCCGCCGTGAAGATCCGGTGCGTGGCCGCGGCCTCCTGCGGCGTCGCGCAGCGGAACGGGCCCCGCATGTCGGCGCCGTGGGCGAGCTCGTCGAGGAAGGCGGCCCACATCTGCTGGATCGCGTCGGCAAAGCCGAACTCGAAGATCGCGGCGGAGATCGTCGGGTAGGCGGACTGGGAGCCGAGGTCGGTGACCCGCCACTCCTGCGGGCCGCCGGCCTCGTACGTCATCGTCCGCAGCGTCTTGGGCATCTTGGTGGTGAACGCGATCGAGCCGTCGGTGCCGTCGATCTCGATCACCCACGTGTTCATCTCGCCCGGCGCGATCCGCTTGGTCTCGATCCGCACCGGGAAGCCGTTGGCCTCGCACAGCAGGACGGCGTTGTCGGGCGTGTCGCACGGCACCATCGCGCCGTCAGGGCCGGGCCGCTCGGTCACCACGTCCGACAGCACGGCGCGGACCGTGCCCGGCATCAGCCCCCAGCGCAGCGGCAGGTGCAGCGCGTGCATGCCGAGATCGCCCATGCAGCCGTAGGCGCCGTTGAACTCGGCCTGGCGCTTCCAGTTGATCGGCTTGTTCGGGTCCAGGTCGCTGGAGTGCAGGAACTGGCTGCGGACCTCGAGCATGCGGCCCGCGCGTCCCTCCGCCATCCAGCGGGTGACCGCCTGGCCGCCCGGGAAGAACGGCATCTCCGAGGAGCAGCGGACCAGCAGCTCGGGATGGCTCGCGACCGCCGCCATGATCCGCTTGTTGGCGTCGATGTCGATCCCGAACGGCTTCTCGCCGAGGAGGTGGCGGCCGGCCTCGAGGATCGCCACATACAGCTCGGCGTGCAGGTGATGGGGGACCGCGCAGTAGACGGCCTCGACGTCGGGGTCGTCGAGCAGGTCGCCCCAGTCGGTCGACAGGCGCGGCGAAGGCTCCAGCCGCTCGTACCACGCGAGCACGTCCGGGTTGGCGTCGCACACGTGGACGATCTCCGGCCGCACGTCGAGATCGGACAGGTGCAGCCAGCGCGCGGCCGCGGAGGCGAACTCGCGCCCCATCAGGCCGCCGCCGATGATGCCGAAGCGGACCGTCCTCATGAGGCAATCGACGCGCGGTCTGGCGAGGTCGCGACGTTGGTCGATTGCCCGTGGACGATGTCCATGAGGTTGCGCGTCATGGCGGCCGGGTCGGCGTGCTGGATGACGTTGCGGCCGTAGACGATCCCGGCCGCGCCCTGCGCCATCAACGCACGCGTGCGGGCGAACACCTCCTCGTCGGAGACCCGGCCGCCGCCGCGCACCAGCACCGGCCGCCCGCTCGCCGCCTGCACCACGCGGTGGTAGTCGTCGATCGTGTCGGTCGGGTCGGCCTTGATGACGTCCGCGCCGAGTTCGACCGCCTGACGCACGAGCGGGACGATCTTCTCCACGTCGCCGTCGACGCCGTAGCCGTTCTTCATCACCAGCGGCTCGACCATCAGCGGCATGCCGACGGGGGCGCACGCGGCACGCAGCGCGGTCACGTTGCGCACGCACTGGCGATGCAGGTCGGGCTGATCGGGCAGCAGCAGCAGATTGACGACGACGCAGGCGGCGTCGACCCGCAGCGCGGTCCCGACGGCGTCCTCGACGACTTCGCTGAACAGCGCGCGCGGGAGCTCGGGCGCGTAGACGTTGGCGACGTCGGTGCGCATGACCAGCGCGGGCTTGCCCGGGCCCGGCAGGGCCTGCAGGTGACGGGCCTGGCCGGGGGAGAGCTGGATCGCGTCCGGCGCCGCGTCGACGAGCGTGCGGACGGCGGCCGCGATGTCCTCGATTCCCGCCAGGAAGGCGCCTTCGTTGAAGAAGCCATGGTCGACGGCGACGTCGAAGCAGCGCCCGTCGGCGGCGAACAGGCGGTTGAGTCTGGGGAGCATGGCCCCCAGTCTTAGCGAAATTCGCCGGGCGCCCACGCCCGCCCGGCGAGGGCACATCGTCTCACGCTGGGGCCTGCTCGCGCACCCACTGGCCGACGAGGCCGCGGAAGTGGGCGAGGAAACGCTCCTGCTCGTGCGGCGGATACGTGCTGCGGACGGTGTTCACGAGCAGGGCGTCGAAGTCCGCGGAGGCGACCCAGTCGAACACCATCTCCTCGACGTGCGCGAGCCGGCTGTCGCAGAAGTCGTGGTAGCGCTCGACCTCGAAGTACTCGTCCGCCAGCTTCCGGTAGCCGGCCAGCTTCTCCTCGTACGACAGGTCCTCGCGGTCGCCGATCTCGAAGTAGTGGCGGGTGTCGAGGTCGAGCTGCGGCTGCCGGCCGGTGACGACGCAGAACACGCACCAGCGCAGCAGCGCCTTCATCGCCCACGGGAAGTAGTAGTGGAGGCTGGTCACCGCGACGTCGGGCGACGCGTTCGCGTAGTCGATCGGGTGCGCCTCGGTGCCGCGCACGAGCGTCTCGCACGAGTTGAACTCCCAGCGGAAGAACGCGTTGATGAGGCGGCTGATCGTGAGCACCTCGTCGCCGACCTCGGGCGTGAGGAAGTCGTGCGCCACGGCGTAGCGGTCGTGCATAGGGAGCTCGGGCCGGAACTTCATCACCATCGTCTCGGCGCCGATCGACAGCGACCGCGCGAACACGTCGAAGCCGTCGACCGCCGCCTGCAGGTGCATCAGCCGCTGGCCCGACTGGTCGTAGGCGCGGTGCAGCTCGGCGCTGTTGCTGATGTGGCTGACGCCGATCCACTGGCCGCCGTCGTAGGGCTTCATGAACAGCGGGTAGCCGATGCTCTCGGCGATCTGGTCGAGGTCGAACGGCTGGTTGTACTTGGCCGCCGTGTAGGCGAAGCGCGCGTTGTCGGGCGGGTTCTTGTGCGGGACCAGGACCGTCTGCGGCACCTTCAGCCCGAGCCGCAGCATCGCGCAGTAGGCCGCGTGCTTCTCCATCGACTGGAACGTGAACGGGCTGTTGAGCAGGTACACGTCATCCATCAACGCGACCTTCTTCAGCCACTCGCGCGGCAGGTAGTACCAGTACGCGAGCCGGTCGACGACGAGGTCGTAGCGCGGCTTGTCGCGCAGGTCGAAGGGCTCCATCGTGATCCGCTCGACGGTCACGTGATGAGTCGTGCCGGACGCATCCTTGATCGGCCCGACCCGGCCGAGCAGCGTCTCGAACGCCGTCGGCCAGTCCTCTTCGGTGCCGAGGAGCATCCCGATCAGGTGTCGCATCTCGTCCCCCATCAGCAGAACCGCGGCAGATGATGCGCGATCTGCGCGCGCCATGACGGCCAGTCGTGCGGGACGTCGTGGCCCCACAGGTCGAGCTCGTGGCGGATCCCCTTCTCGCCGAGCAGCCACGCGAGGTGCTTGGTGCTGTCCAGCGCGCCGGTCGTGTCCTCCCACATGCCCTGTCCGCAGACCAGCAGGAAGCTCGCGCGCGAGCGGATCCAGTCGAGGTGATCGCCGTTCAAGCCCGACACCTCGCCGGTGATCCCGAACTCGTAGTTGCCGGACAGGCAGATCGCGGCGGTGAACAGGTCCGCGCGCCGGAGCACGAAGTTGGCGGCGTGGAACGCGCCCATGCTGCAGCCGGTGGTGACGATGTCCTGCGCGCCGCCGATGTCGTCGTGGATGAACGGCGCGACCTGGTCGATGATCCACGACTCGTAGCGCGACCGGTCGCCGGAGTCGAACGCGTCGACGCAGTACAGCTTGGCCCTGCCAGCCTCGACGAGGCCGCCGACCGCGGCGACCATCCCGTTGCTCTCGTAGTCCCAGGCACTGCCGCCTTCGGACGGGAAGACGAGGACCGGGCGGCCGTAGTGGCCGTGGATCACGACCTTGCCGGCCCCGCCGATCGCGGGCGAGAAGAGCTCGACCTGCTGGCTCATCCCCAGACCTCCGCCAGCAGGCGGGTCAGGTGGGGGTGCAGCGCGTCGCGCCAGCCGGTGTAGTTGTGCATGTCGGGGACCTCGTGCAGTTCCACGGGGAACTCCTGCCCGGAAAGTGCCTGCGCCATGAGCCGGTTGTTGGCGAGGTTCTCCTCGGCGATCCCGCAGGTCATCACAACCGGCTCCGGAATGCCGGCGTCGCGCTGCAGCTCGCGGGTGACGCGGATGATGCGGCGGAAGCGCGGATGACGGTGCTCGTGGGCGTCGTGGCGCAGCACGAAGAACGAGCCCGACTGCAGGAACAGGCCGGCGAACGGGGTGCGGACGTGGGCGTGCAGCATCGCCAGGGCGCCGAGGCTGGCGCCCATGCCGACCGGGTCGACGGGGTTGAGCGCCGGCAGCACGTCGTCGGCCAGCGCGCGGGCGTAACGCGCCGAGCCCGAGTACCACTCGTCGCGCGGCCCGGGGGAGAGCAGCGCGACGCGGTGCGGCGGCAGCACTCCCGCCGCGATCATCGCGCCGCAGTACTGGATCAGCCCTGCCAGCGCGTCGTACTCCGGGCCGTCGTGGGCGACGAGCAGCGGGCCGCCGCCGCCGTCCCAGACCCGCACCGGCAACCCGGTCCCGAGCCCGCGCGCCCGCAGCGACAGCTCGGTGGTCTCGCCCTCGATCGCTTCGGCCTCCAGCCAGGCGGGCGGCTCGTAGCCCGGCGTGAGCATGACGGACTTCTCGCCGAACGCCCCGGGAGCGCGGTTCGGGTTCTCCGGGTCGAGCAGCCACTCCGTCGTGCCGTCGGCGTGCTCGACCTCGAGCTGGTACTCGAGCCGCGCGATGCCCGGCGGGTCGATCTCGAGGACCCAGTCGTCGCCGTCGCGCCGGAAGCGGCCGTCGAGCGGCAGGTCAGAGGAGAGCCGGACCGCGACGTAGCGGCGGTCCGGATCGGCGACGCGGAACGTCAAGGCGTCGCACGATACACCGGCCCGCGCGCCTTGACGGACTCCAGGAGATCCACGTAATCGGGCGCGTCCGCGTCGAAGGGGATCGCTCGTTGCCCGGCGTAGCCGACCCGCGCGCAGACATCCGGGTTCATGTAGTACGCGGCGACGACCGCGGCGGTCAGGACGCCCCAGCCGGCAGGGTCGCGCTCGGGCAGCGTGTCGATCGGCTCGACCGAGGCCGCGATGCCCTCGAGCGGCAGGGCGAATTCGGGGCGCGCGGCCAGCACTGCGTCCAGCCACTCGCCGACCGCGCCGGCCTCGCTCGCCGAGGGCATGCCGCCCTCGGCCGGGATCAGCGCGTCGGCGAGCTCGCCCAGGCGCTCGCGATTCATGCCGCCACCGCCAGCTCGCGGCGCGACTCGATCAGGTGCTCGGCCGAGCGCAGCGCCATCGCCGCGATCGTCGCCGTCGGGTTCATGCCCGCCGACGTCGGCCACGTGCTGCCGTCGAAGATGAACAGGTTCGGCACGTCGTGGCTCTGGCCGAAGCCGTTGACCACCGACGTCGCCGGGTCGTCGCCCATCCTGCAGGTCCCGAGCAGGTGCCAGCCGGTGCCGCGGATGAACGGCGCGATCACCGTCTCGCACGCGCCGGCGGCCTCCAGCGACTCCTTCGCGCGCGCCTCGTGGAAGTGCATGAGGTCGTAGGAGTTCTGGTTCATCCGGTAGACGATCTTCGCCGCCGGCACGCCCTGCCGGTCGGTGTTGACCGGGTCGAGGGTGACCAGGTTGTGCTCCTCCGGCAGGTCCTCGGCGATGATGCCCCACATCGCCGAGTGGCCCATGCGCTTGCGCACGTTCTCATGGAAGCCGTCGCCCCAGATCGCGTTCTCCGCGCCCCACGGATAGGCGGTGGTCATCTTCGTCGGGCCGCCCGTCGGCTGCAGGCCCCACTTGGCGCCGCGCACGAAGCCGCGGTCGGTGTCGGTCTCGTAGAACTCGAGGCAGTGCAGGTGCTGTCCCCACGGGCCCTGCGTGGACCCGAGGTCGTCCTCGAACAGGCCGACGACGGTGCCGAACGGGTGCATCATCAGCCGCTTGCCGACGAGCCCGGAGCTGTTCGCCAGGCCGCCGGGCGCGGACAGCAGGAGCAGCCGCGGCGTGCCGATGCCGTTCGCGCACAGGATCGTCACCGGCGCCTTGACCTCGTGCTCGCTGCCGTCGGCGTCGAGGTAGATCGCGCCGCCCACGAGCCCGTCCGGCCGCGTCGTGAGCGTGCGGACGCGTGCCTGGGTGATCAGCTCGACGCCGAGCTCGATCGCCTGCGGCCAGTGCGTGCGGTCCACGCTCGCCTTCGCGCCGTCGGCGCACGCGTTCAGGCATGTCGCGCGCTGTACGCACGGGTTCAGCGCGCCGTACTTGCGCGTGGCGATCGCCAGCGGCGCCGGCCACCAGTGCCAGCCGAGGTCGTTGTGTGCCTTCGCCACCTTGCGCCCCATCGCGCCGAGCGGGACCGGCGGCAGCGGCGGGCCCTCACCGGGCGGGAACGCGGTGTCGCCGGCCAGGCCGGAGATCCCGAAGTCGCGCTCCACCCGCACGTAGTAGGGCTCGAGGTCCTCGTAGGTGAACGGCCAGTCGTCGGCGACGCCGTCGAGCGACCGGACGCGGAAGTCCGACGGCATGTTGCGCTGCCACTGGGCTGCGTAGACGATCGTGCCGCCGCCGACCCCGTTCCACATCAGCGCCGTGATGTCGGACTCGGACTCGTCGATGGGGTAGTCGCCGGGCGCGCCGCGCATGTTCGGGTCCCAGCCCCAGTCGCGGTCGGCGGTCACCGCGAACTCCGGCTCGCTGGTGTTGGCCTTGGCGTAGTCGGGCCAGTCGCCCTGCTCGAGCACGGTGACCTTGAAGCCCTCCTGCGCGAGCCGGAGCGCGGCCACCGCGCCCGACGGGCCGGCGCCGACGATGAGGACGTCGGGATCCATCAGTACGGGTACTCCGACCGCGCGCGCTGGAGCGACACCCAGCGGCGCTCGGTGAACTCCTCGATGTTGGAGTCGCCGCCCGCCCGGCCGCCGAGCCCGGACGCGCCGAGCCCGCCGAACGGAACGTGCGCCTCGTCCAGGCACGTCGAGTCGTTGACGTGGACCATCCCGGAGCGCAGCTTCGACGCCACCTGCATGGCGTCGACGTCCTCGACGGTGGCGACGCCGACCGTGCTCAGCACGTGCCCGGTGGCCTTCTCGACGACGTCGGTCGTCGCTCCTGCGGATGGCGCCCGGAACTCCCCGGCGACGAAGATCATGCCCTCTTGGGTTGTCGCGACCGCCATCCGTCCTCCTCCGTGGTAATCGTTTGCCACCGTAGCCTCGCGCCCCGCGGTCTGTCAAGGTGCGCGACGCGGACCACATGGCTTCCCTGGCCGACATCAGCCGCCGCGCCAACGTCTCGATCGCCACGGCGTCGCGCGTGCTCAACGGCTCGTCGCACCCCGTGTCGGACGCCACGCGCAACCGTGTGCTGGCGGCCGCCGAGGAGCTCGGCTACCGCCCGAGCGAGCTGGCCCGCGCGCTGGTCAAGCGGACGAGCCGGATCGTCGGCGTGATCGTCGGCGACATCGTCGATCCGTACTTCGCCGAGATCGCTCGCGGGGTCGACCATGTCGCGGCGCCGGCCGGGCATCTGACGATGGTGTGCAACACCGACCGCCGGCCCGAGGCCGAGCTCGCGCACCTCGGCGTGTTGCTCGACTACCACGCCGCCGGCGTCGTGTTCGCGGGCAGCGGCTACGAGAACGCGGCCGAGGCGACCGCGCTGCGCTCGGTCGTGCAGGACCTGCAGGCGCGCGGCTCCGCGGTGGTGGCGCTCGCCGCGCGCGACCTCGATTGCCCGAGCGCGCTCGTCGACAACCACGCCGCCGCGCGCGACGCGACCGAGCACCTGCTCGGTCTCGGCCACCGCCGGATCGCCTTCGTCGAGGGGCCGCCCGGCCTGCACACCAGCGCGCACCGCCTCGAGGGATTCGAGGAAGCGATGGCGGCGGCGGGCGCCGAGCCCGCGCGACTGCCCGGCGGCTTCGAGTACGAGGCGGGCGACGCGGCGGCCGCTGCGCTGCTCGCGGCCGGCGAGCTCCCGGACGCGATCCTCGCGGTCAACGACGAGGTCGCGATCGGCCTGCTGACCGGGCTGCGGCGCGCCGGCGTCGACATCCCCGGTCGTGTCTCGCTCGCCGGAATCGACGACACGCGCCCGGCGCGGCTGGTCGACCTCACGTCGGTCAGCCTGCCGCTGCACGAGCTCGGCGAGCGGGCTGCGCACGTGATCCTCGAGGGCGGGGGCGGTCACGTCGTGCTTCCACACCGCCTCGTCCCGCGCGGGACTACGGCGGCCCGAAGGTGAGCCAGGTGCCGCGCGGCGGCGGCTGGCCGAACCCGGGACGGCTCCGGTCGCACACCGCGGTCGGGAAGATCGCCCGCAGCCGGCGGCGCTCCGCGGCGCTCAGCGGGACCCGGTAGTCGGCCGGGTCGATCGCTGCTCGCAGCGTGTGCGCGGGTCGCGCAGCTGGCGCTCGGCGAGATCCCGGGCGCGTGGCTCGACGTCGTCGACGGCGCCCACCACTTCCCGTGGTTCGAGCGCCCGGGCTCCGTCCGGGCGGCGCTGGATCGCCTAACCCGTTAGCGCGAGGATCGCGGGGACGACGACGTCCCAGGTGCGAGGCGGGAGCTCGTGGCCGCTCCCCTCGAGCACGACCAGCCGCGCGCCGGGGATCGCGTGCGCGAGCGCCTCGCCGTGCGCGAGCGGCATGAACGCGTCGTCGTCACCGTGGATCACCAGCGTCGGCGCGGCGATCTCGCCGAGCCGCTCGTGCCAGCCCACGCCGCCCTCGACCAGGTCGTGGTTGCCGAGCATCGACTCGACGTTGTTCGCGCGCGCGAGCGCGCGCTCCCACAGCGCGCACGCGCCGGCCGCGTCGAACGGCTCGCTCGCGATCGCGTGGTTGAAGTCGACGAGGTAGTCGACCAGCGCGGGGCGGTCGTCGATGGGTGGCCGCTGCCGCGCGAAGAAGGCCGTCGCCCGGTCGGTCATCCCGGGGAGCCCGGGACCCATCGCGCTCGTCGAGATCAGCGTCAGCGATGCCACGCGGTCCGGGTGGTCGAGCGCCGCGACCTGCGCGATCCCTCCGCCCGCCGACATGCCGACGAGATGGGCGCTTGGCAGCCCGAGCGCCGCGATCACGCCGATCGCGTCTTCGACCAGGTCGCGCGATGTGTAGCCGGGGTGCCCGGGCGCGTAGGCGATCGACTGGCCGGTGTCGCGGTGGTCGTAGCGGACGACGAACCGCCCGCCGGCGACGAGCCGCGCGCAGAAGTCGTCCTCCCAGAAGTCGAGCGACGCGCCCGAGCCCATGATCAGCAGGATCGGCGGGTCGCTGTCGGCGCCGAGCGTCTCGACGCACAGGTCCACGCCATTCACACGCATGCCTCTCAGACTCTCGACGCCGCGCGGACTCATCGCGGGCGACCTGGACTAGAAGCGCGCTGCGATCTCGGCCAGCAGATCGGGCATGTCGGCAAGCGCGGGGTTGATGACCTCGACCTCGATCGGCCCGTCGTAGCCGGCTGCCTCGACGAGGTCGCCGATCCGGGCGAGGTCGATGATCCCGTCGCCCATCAACCCGCGCCCGGCGAGCGGGTCGGGCGTGGGGACGAGCCAGTCGGACACGTGGTAGCCGGCGATCAGCCCGGTCGCGCCCGCCAGCAGCGGCTCCAGGTCCGGGTCCCAGAACACGTGATAGGCGTCCACGATCACGCCCGCGCCCACTCTGCGCGCCAGGGTCAGCGCCTCGCCGAGCGACACGATCGCCGAGCGCTCGCCGATCATCATCGGGTGCAGCGGCTCGATCCCGAGCCGGATCCCGTGTTCGGTCGCGTACGGGAGCAGCCGCTCGATCCCCGCCGCGATCGTCGACCGCGCCGCCGTCAGGTCGCCGTCGACCGGCGGCCCGCACACGAGCACGAGCACCGGCGCGCCCAGCGCGGCGGCCTCCTCGACCGCGCGGCGGTTGTCCTCGTCGGCCCCGGGCGCGGTGAAGAACCCGCCGCGGCACAGGCTCGAGACGCGCAGCCCGGCATCGGAGATGATCCGCGCCGCAGCGGCCGCGTCCTCGTACTGGTGCCGCCACGGCGCGACCCAGCCGATCCCGGCGCCCGCGCAGCGTTCGACCGCCTCGCCCAGGCTCCAGTGGTCGACCGTGATGAGGTTGAGGCTGAGTCGCGCGCTGTCGGTCACACGATCCCCGCGAGCGCGAGCACGTGCTTGATGCGACCAGTGGCGAGCGCCGGGTCGCGCAGCAGGCCGGCGCGATCGGCGAGTACGAACACGTCGGCAAGGTGCACGATCGAGCGCGCGCTCTCGAGGCCGGCAACCATCCGGAAGTGGTCCTGGTGGCCGTTGAGGAAGGCCAGGAACACGATCCCGGTCTTGTAGTTGAACGTCGGGGCCTCGAACAGCTTGCGAGCGAGTGGGACGGTCGGCTCCAGGATCCGCTCGTACTCCGCACGATCGCCCTCGTCGAGCGCGAGCAGCGCCGCGGCCGCGGCGGGCGCGATCGCGTCGAACACTCCGAGCAGCGCGTCGCTGTGCCCGTGCTCGTCGCCGAGGATCAGCTCCGGGTAGTTGAAGTCGTCGCCGGTATAGAGCCGCACGCCGTCCGGCAGCCGGCGCCGCAGCGCGACCTCGCGGCCGGCGTCGAGCAGCGAGACCTTCACGCCGTCGACCTTGTCGGCGTTCGCGTGCACTATGTCGAGGAACACCTCGGTGGCCTCGTCGAGGTCGTCCGGGTGGGCGGGGTTCCAATACCCCGCCAGCGCCGGGTCGAACATGTCGCCGAGCCAGTGGAGGATCGCCGGCCGCTCGAGCCCGTCGAGCACGACGCCGTAGACCTCGCGGTAGTCGTCCGGTCCGCGGGCGATCGCCGCCAGCGCGCGACTCGCCATCACGATCGCCTGCGCGCCGGTGCCCTCGACGAACTCGCACTGCTCCTCGTACGCCGCGCGGACGTCGGCGACGCGGCGCGGCTGGGTGTGGTCGGTCGCCGCCCCGGCGGCGAGCCGACCGGGCGGGGCCTCGGCCGCCGTGCGCCGGATCAGCTCTCGCGCCGTGGGCCAGTCGAGCCCCATCCCGCGCTGCGCGGTGTCCATCGCCTCGGCGACAGCCAGCCCGTGCGCCCACAGGTGCCGCCGGAACGCGAGCGTGGCCTCCCAGTCGAGCGCACCCGGCTCGCCGAGCGGATCGGCGACGACGTGCGCGGCCGCGAACGCCACGCGCGAAGATGCCGGCTGCGCCCTCGTCGCGAAGGGCCGAGGCTCGCCCGGCGTGTACGGCTCGAGATGCCTTCCGGAGCGGGGGAGTAGCAGTGTGTCGGCGGCCGTCGCGGTCACAGCTCCGGCACCTCGATCCAGCGCCGCTCATGCCATGAGCGCAGGCCGAGCTCAGACAGCTGCACCCCGCGCGCGCCCGCGTGGAAGTCCCACGGGAACGGCTCGTCGAGCGCGACGTGGCGAAGGAACTGCTCCCACTGCACCTTGAACGCGTTGTCGGGCTCGTCGGCCGGGACGTCGATCCAGGCCGCGCGGTGGTCGATCGGGTCCGGGAGGTCCGGGTTCCAGATCGCCCGCGGCGTCGCCGCCCCCGGCTGCAGGCGGCAGTCGCGCAGGCCGGCGACCGCGCTCCCCTCCGTGCCGTCGACCTGCAGCTCGAACAGCTCGCCGCGGTCGACACGCACGCACCACGACGAGTTCATCTGCGCGATCGCGCCGCCGGCCAGCTCGAAGATCGCGTAGGCCGCGTCCTCGGCGGTCGCGTCATACGGCGCGCCCTGCTCGTCACGGCGGGCGGGGAGGTGCGTGGCGCCGTAGGCGAACACGCCGTGGACGTCGCCGAACAGCTCGTCGAGGACGTAGCGCCAGTGGGCGAACATGTCGGCGATGATCCCGCCGCCGTCCTGCGCTCGGTAGTTCCACGACGGCCGCTGCGGCGCCGGGTCGGGGCCGGGGAACACCCAGTAGCCGAACTCGCCGCGCACGCTCAGCACGCGCCCGAGCGCGCCGCTGTCAAGCACGCGCTTGAGCGTCCGGATGCCGGGGAGGAAGAGCTTGTCCTGCACGACGCCGTGCTTGATGCCGGCCGCATCGGCCGCGCGCGCGAGGGCGAGCGCCGCGTCGAGGTCCTCGGTCAGCGGCTTCTCGCAGTACACGTGCTTGCCGGCCTCGATCGCCGCGCGCACGCATTCCTCGCGGCGGCTCGTGACCTGGGCGTCGAAGTAGACGTCGGCGCTCTCGACCGCTTGCGTGAGGTCGGTCGTGTACTCGAGCTCGTGCGGCTCGGCGAGCGCGGCCAGCTTGCGGTCGTCGCGGCCGACCAGCGTCGGCACCGGCCACAGCGTCTCGCCCGGGCCGACCGCGATCCCGCCCTGCTCGCGGATCGCCAGGATCGAGCGCAGCAGGTGCTGGTTGGTCCCCATCCGCCCGGTCACGCCGTTCATCGCGACCCGGATCGTGCGGCGGCCCGTCGTCGCTTCAGGGAAAACGTTTGCCACGCGGCAAGGCTAGCGCCTGGCCGGAGCCGCGGCAAGCCGCGCGGCCGCCTCGTCGATCACCTCGGTGCGCTTGCAGAACGCGAAGCGCACGAGCGAGCGACCGGCGTCGGGGTCGTCGTAGAAGACGACGGTGGGGATCGCGACCACGCCCGCGCGCTCCGGCAGCTCGCGGCAGAACTCGATCCCGTCGCGGTCGATCTGCGCGTTGACGAAGTAGGTGCCGGCGGGGCGGATCGGCCGCAGCCCGGCCGCTTCGAGGCCCGCAGTGAGGTGGTCGCGCTTGGCGCGGAACGCCTCGGTCAGGTCCGCGTAGAAGTCGTCGCCGAGCGCCAGCGCGGCGGCGCCCGCGTGCTGGAAGGGCGTCGCGCCCGAGAACGACAGGAACTGCTTCGCGGCGCGCACGCCGGCCACCAGGTGCGGCGCTCCGCTCGCCCAGCCGACCTTCCAGCCGGTGACCGAGAACGTCTTGCCGAGCGAGGAGATCGCCACCGTGCGCTCGGCCATTCCGGGCAGCGTCGCCAGCGGCACGTGCTCGCCGTCGAACACGAGGTGCTCGTACACCTCGTCGGTGATCGCGGCGAGGTCGCGCTCGCGGCAGACGTCCGCGACGCGCTCGAGCTCCGCGCGGGAGAACACCTTGCCGGTCGGGTTGTGCGGCGAGTTGAGCAGCACGAGCTTGGTGCGCCGGGTGACGGCCGCGCGCAGCTGGTCGGGGTCGAACGCCCAGTCGGGCGGTCGCAGCGTCACGACCCGCCTGCGTGCGCCGGCCATCGCGATGCCCGCGGCGTAGGAGTCGTACAGCGGCTCGAACACGATCACCTCGTCGCCGTCGTCGAGCAGGCCGAGCAGCGCGGCGCTGATCGCCTCCGTCGCGCCGAACGTGACCTGCACACCGGCCTCGGGGTCGACCGTCAACCCATAGAAGCGCTGCTGGTGCGCGGCGATCGCCTCGCACAACGCGGGCACGCCGGCCAGCGGGGCGTACTGGTTGTGACCGGCACGCATCGCCGCGGCGGCCGCCTCGAGCACCTCGGCCGGCCCGTCCTCGTCGGGGAACCCCTGGCCGAGGTTGATCGACCCGGTGCGCACGGCGAGCGCCGACATCTCGGTGAAGATCGTCGTCCCGAAGTCGGAGAGGCGCGCGGAGATCACGAGCGGCAGACTAGGCGGTCATGACCTACACCGGCCTCCGACAGCAGCTGCGGCGGCGCGAGCCGCTGGCGGTCGCCTTCCTCGACCTCGGCTCGCCTGTGAGCGCCGAGGTGACCGCGACGAGCGGGTTCGACGCGGTCGTCGTCGACCTCGAGCACGGGGCCGGCGGCGAGGATGCCGCGCGGGCGCAGATCGCCGCCGCGGGCGCGCACGCCGCGGTGATCGTCCGGGTGCCCGACGGGCCATCGCAAGCCGGCCGCATGCTCGACGCGGGCGCCGACGGCGTGATCGTGCCGCAGGTCGGCTCGCCCGCCGAGGCGGAGGCCGCGGGGCGGGCGGTCCGCTACGCCGGCGCCGGTCGCGGGATCTCGCCGTTCTCGCGCGGCAACCGCTTCGGTGCCGCCGGTGCCGAGTTCCGCGCGCGCGCCGACGAGCGCATCGCCTGCATCGTTCAGATCGAGCGGGCGAGCGCGCTCGAGACCGTCGAGGAGATCGCCGCGCTCGCTGAGGTCGACGCCCTGCTGATGGGTCCGGCCGACCTCTCCAACGACCTCGGCTGCCCTCTCGACCTCGCCTGCGCGGAGCTTCAGGACGCGGCGCGCCGGATCGGCGCCGCCGCGGCGCGGCACGACAAGACCGCCGCGCTGCACCTCGCGAACGCCGAGCAAGCCGCCGGTTTCCGGGAATTCGGCTTCACCACCTTCTCGTGCACGTTCGAGAGCGCCGTCCTCGCCGCGGGCTCCGCCGCAGCAGCGCGTGCCCTTCGATCATCTGAGTGACCGCCTGGCACCACCGGCGAACTGCGGCTGGGCAGGGCGGCTGATGTTTCGGCCGGCTTGGTGTCGCCGCGAGGTGACGAATCACGCGGCGGTGGAGGCCCTCACACGTAGAACGGCAGGCGTGATCTGCGGTCCGGCGGGCTGATCGCCGGCCAGCAGCTCGATCAGCATCTCGACCGCCGCGGCGCCCTGGAGGTCGGGCTGGAGGTCGATCGCGGTGACGGGCGGGTCGGCGTCGCGGGCCTGGGGGCTGTCGACGGCCGCGGCGACGCGCAGGTCGGCCGGCACGCGCAGGTCGCGCTCGCGGGCCGCGCGCAGGACGCCGGGCGTGTAGCGCTCGGCCTGGGCGACGATCGCGTCGGGCCGGTCGCGGTCGAGCAGCCGGCCGGCGGCCTCGTAGGCGCTGCGCTCCTGGGCGCGCATGCTGGCCTTCTCGACCATCGGCTCGCGACCGTTGTCGGCGCACCAGTCGCGGTACGCGCGCGCCGTCTCGTCGGCCCACGCCCAGCCGCCGGTCGAGGCGAGCAGCGCGATCCGGCTCGCGCCCGCCGACGCGAGCTCGTCGAGCAGCCGGCGCGTGTTGCCCTCGTTGTCGCAGCGCACGACCCACGGGTGGTCGGGCCGGCCGGGATCGCGCTCGACCGTGACGACCGGCAGGTCGAGCACGGAGAAGAGCCCGACGCGCGGGTCGTCGTGCGCCGGATCGCAGACGACGCCGCCGTCGACGCCGAGATCGTGCAGGTCGTCGACGTCCCGCAGCGGCGGAGTGAGAAGCACCGGGTGTCCGCGGACGAACGCCGCGCGCGCGGCCGACCCCGCGAGGTGCATGTAGTAGTCGAGCGCGAGCATCTCGTCGCGGGCGATGTCGGGCTCGACGAACGGGAGCAGCAGCGCGATCGCCCCGCTCCGGCCGGAGCGCAGCCGGCGGGCGGTGCGGTCCGGCCGGTAGCCGAGTTGCCGGGCCGTCGCGGCGACCCGCTCGCGCGTGGCGGGGTCCACGCGGCCCTTGCCGTTGAGCGCGTGCGAGACCGTGGTCGGCGAGAGACCGACCGCGGCCGCGACGTCGCGGATCGTGATGCGGGCGTTGCTCATCGCACAGGGACGCTAACCGAACTCGAGCTTGACTGCCAAATCGATTTGGCCTACGGTGTCGCTCGCCGCTCAGATGGCGGTCAGCGAACGAGAGGGGAGCATCCGCAATGGCCACCGCCACCGCGCCGGCGCACCGCGAGACCGCAGGCGCCGAGACGCCGACGCTCAAGCGCGACTTCACGCTCTGGTCGGCGTTCTCGCTGGCCTTCGCGTACATCTCCCCGATCGTCGCCACCTACGGCGTGTTCGCGCTGGCGCTCCCGCTCGTCGGTCCCGGTTATTGGCTGCTGATCCCGATTGCGGTCGTGGGCCAGCTGCTGGTCGCGCTGGTGCTGGGGGAGGTCGCCTCCCGGCATCCGCTCGAGGGCAGCCTGTACGCCTGGGCCGGGCGTCTGCTCGGCCCCGCCTACGGGGTGGTTCACCGGCTGGGCATACATGTGGACCGTCCTGATCGCGCTCGTCACGGTCGCGGTCGGCGCCACCCAGTTCTGGGGCGCGGCGCTGAACATCGACGTCGGCGCCAAGTCTTCGCTGATCATCGGCTCCGGTGATCGTGCTCGCGTTCGCGACCGCGTCGAACCTGCTCTCCCGCAGGGTGCTGCGCGTAATGATCGCGCTCATCATCTGCGCCGAGGTGATCGGGTCGGTCGGCCTCGGCATCACGCTGTTGTTCTTCTATGACGTCAACCCGATGAGCGTCGTGTTCGACAACGGCGTGGGTGGGAGCGGCAGCTGGACGATGAGCGCCGTGCTGCTCGGCGTCGGCTTCGCAGGCTGGTCGTTCCTCGGCTTCGAGAGCTCGGGCGCGATCGGCGAGGAGATCCAGGACGCCCCGCGCAACGTGCCGAAGGCGCTGCGCTACTCGCTGCTGGCGATCGCTGCGATCGTGATGTTCTCGACGCTGTCGCTGATCCTCGCGGTCCCGGACCTCGGCGCCGTGCTGTCCGGCGACGAGGTCGACCCGGTCGGCGCCGCGCTCGCCGCGCACCTCGGCGAGACCGTCACGCGCCTCGCCTTCGCCGTCTTCGCCGTCGGCTTCACCGCGTGCGTGCTCGGCCTGCAGACGGGGCTCTCGCGCGTGATCTGGGCGTTCGCTCGCGATCGTGCGCTCCCCGCGTCGCGATGGCTGAGCAAGCTGACCGACGGAGAGAGGATCCCCGCCCGCGCGGTGGCGGTCACCGCCGTGCTGCCGCTGCCGATCTTCCTGCTCACCGGCTCGCAGGTGTACGCGGTCCTCGTCGGGTACACGATCGGCGGCTGGTACCTCACGTTCGCGCTCGTGCTGCTGGCGGCGCTGATCGCCCGCTCGCGTGGCACGTGGGAGAACGGCCCGTTCACGCTCGGTGCGTGGTCGCTGCCGATTGGTATCGCCGCGCTCGTGTGGGCCGTGTTCGAGACCGTCAATGTCGCCTGGCCGCGCGCGCTCGTCAGCGGCCCCGACTGGTACCTGCAGTGGGCCGTCGTGCTCGTCGTGGCGCTGCTCGCCGTGGTCGGCTGGGTCGTCTACGCGGGAGTCCGGAGCCGGATCGTGCCCTACGAGGAGAGCTGATGTACGAGTGGCCGCGCGTCGACGAGGCGGCGATGCTGGCGGACCGCCGCGCCCGCGTCGCCGCCGTCATGCAGAAGGAGCGGCTGGACGCGCTGCTCCTCTCCGGCTTCGACAACATCCGCTACGCGACCGGGTTCCGCGCCAACCTCACGTATGACTCCAACTACGAGTGGTACGCGGCGCTGCTGGACAAGGACCTCGCCGGGACGCTGCTGGCCTGCGACATCGGCGACGCCATCGATGGGCCGGTGCCCGGCAACGCCACGATCACCCGCCGGGTCGGGGCGCCGTCATGGCAGGCCGCGTGGGCGCAGCCGCGCACGTACGCGCAGCTCCTCGAGCAGGAGCTGCGCGGCGCCCGCCGCGTCGGCGTCGACGTCCTCCAGTTCGACGTCGCCGATGCGCTGCGCCAGCAAGGCGTCAAGCTCGTCCCGGTCGCGCCGGCGCTCCTGCGGCAGCGGATGGTCAAGACCGCCGACGAGATCCGGCTCGTCGAGGCGTCGTGCGAGCTGGCTGCCGACGGGCCGGCGGGTGTGGGCGGGCGACACGTTCTTCGTCGACTACGGCGTGTACGGCGCGGGCGGCTACGCGTCGGACTTCTGCCGCACGCATGTCGCCGAGACGGCGCCGCCGCAGGTGCGCGACGCCCACCGAACACTGCGGGAGGCGCTGGCGGAGGGCGAGGCGATGGCCCGCCCCGGCGTGCGCGGCTCCGAGGTCGCGGCCGCCGTCAACGCCGCGCTGCAACGAGAAGGCCTCCCGCCGACCTCGTACGCGATGGGCCACGGCATCGGGCTGCGGCTCGTCGAGCCCCCGAGCCTGTTCCGGCCCGAGAGAATGGACGCCGATGAGACGCTCGCCGAGGGGATGACCATCTGCATCGAGCCGTCGACCGCCGTCGAGGTCGGCGGCGAGGTCGTCGGGCTCAAGGAGGAGGAGCAATACGTGGTGACCGAGACCGGCCTGCGCCAACTGACGAAGACAGCCGTGGACGGAGGAACGACATGAGCGTCGAGGCAGGCGGATTTGCCTCCATCACCAGCGGCGTCATCTCGATGCTCGGCGCGCCGCACGTGCCGACCAGCGAGCTGGCCGGGAGCGACGCCGGCGCCGCGTTCCTCGGCTTCCCCTACGACGGTGCCAATGCCGCGATCGAGCGCCCCGGGTCGGCGAACGGGCCGCGCGGCCTGCGGATCGCCTCGAACATGTGCTTCCCGTGGTCGTTCGAATGGGACATCGACCTGTTCGAGACGTACGGGCTCGTCGACTGCGGTGACAGCCCGCTCGCGATCGGCAACGTCGTCCGGACCCACGAGCTCGTCCAGGCGGAGATCCGCACGATCCTCGAGGCCGGGGCGATCCCGATCACGATCGGCGGCGACCACTCGCTGTGCATCCCCGGCGCCCGCGCGCTGTCAGAGCACCTCGGGCCGGACCGCAAGATGGGCTACCTGCAGATCGACGCCCACCTCGACGCGGGGACCGACGTCGGCGGCGAGCTGCAGACCAACTGCAACGGGCTCGTGCGCGCCTGGGAGCTGCCGAACCTGAGCGCGGACAACATGGCGATCATCGGCATCCGCGGCACGATCAACGTCCGCGAGTGGTGGACCGCGGCGCGCGACCGGGGCATCACCGTCTACCCGATGCACACGGTCCGCGAGCGCGGGTTCGACGCGGTCGTCACCGAGGCGCTGGACCGCGTGTGGGACGGCGTCGACGGCGTGTACGTCACGTTCGACACCGACTCGATCGACTCCGCGTTCGCCCCCGGCACGACCGGCCCGGAGCCCGGCGGCTTCACGGGCGAGGAGATCATCCGGCTCGGCAAGCTGGTCGGCGAGCGTGGCCTGACCGCCGTCGACAACGTCGAGCTGTGCCCGGTCTACGACCCGAGCGGCGTCACCGCCCGGCTCGTCTGGGAGGTCCTGTCGCAGATGCTCTACGCCCACGCCCGAGCCCGCCTCGGCGCATGAAGGTCCTGCGATCGATCGGCACGCCGCCGTCGCCGGCGCGAGTGGAGCCGCCGCAGCGGGCGCCGTTGCGCGTCGCCGCGGTGCAGGAGCGCTGGCATCCCGATCCGGATGAGCACAAGGCGGCGCTTGCCCACGGCGTCGCGCTCGCCGCCGCCGACGGCGCTCACCTTGTGTGCCTGCAGGAGCTCACGCTGTCGCCCTACTTCGCGGTGTCGCCCGACGGCCCCGGACCCGGGGCGGCGGCGCCGGAGGCGCTCCCCGGCGGCCCGACCGCGACGTTCGCCGCGCAGCTCGCCCGCGAGCACGGCATCCATGTCCACGCGTCGCTGTACGAGCAGACCGACGACGGCGCGCTCGGCTTCAACACCGCGATCGTCGCCGGACCTGACGGCGAGCTCGTCGCGCGCACCCGCAAGCTGCACATCCCGGAGACTGCGGGCTACCACGAGGACCGCTGGTTCCGCGGCGGCGAGGACGCCGATCCGTTCCCGATCACGAGCATCGGCGAAGCGCAGCTCGGGTTCCCGACGTGCTGGGACCAATGGTTCCCCGAGCTCGCACGCGCGTACGCGCTGCGTGGCGCGGACGTCCTCGTCTACCCGACCGCGATCGGCTCCGAGCCCGATCACCCGGACCTCGACACGCAGCCGCTGTGGGAGAAGGTCATCACCGCCAACGGGATCGCCAACGGGCTGTTCATGGTCGCGGTCAACCGCACCGGGACCGAGGCGCCACTGCGCTTTTACGGCTCGTCGTTCATCTCCGACCCGTACGGCCGCGTGCTCGTCCAGGCGCCGCGCGACGAGTCCGCGGTGCTCGTCACCGACCTCGACCTCGACCAGCGCCGGGACTGGCTGGCGCTGTTCCCGTTGCTGCGCACGCGGCGCCCGGACGTTTATGGGCCGCTCGCGGAGCGCGGCGGTAGCGGGACGAAGCCGCTCGTGCGGCTCACGTAGTCGGCGTAGCCGGGGCGCGCGCCCATTGCGCGCTCCAGGTGATCCTTGCCGGAGACGCGGGTGAGCAGGGCGGTCATCACCAGCGGGCCGATCACCGTCCACCACGCGCCGGCGACGAGGTACAGGCCCCACCAGACGAGGAAGTCGCCGAAGTAGTTCGGGTGGCGGGTGTAGCGCCACAGGCCGCGGTCCATGATCTTGCCGCGGTTCGCGGGCGCGGCCTTGAAGGTGGCGAGCTGGCGGTCGCCGACCGCCTCGAAGGCGAGGCCCACGGCCCACACCGCGACGCCGAGCCACAGCACGGGGCTGTCACCGGCGGCCTGCACGGGAAGTGACACGACCCACACCAACGCGCCCTGCAGCAGGAAGACGCTGAACAGGCTGACGAGCGCGAAGCGGTCGCCGTGGCGTTCGCGCCAGGCGCCGTAACGCGGGTCCTCGCGGCGCTCACGGAGCTTGCGCGCAAACAGATGAAGGCCAAGACGCAGCCCCCATACGGTCACCAGGGCGGCGAGCAGCAGCCGCCGGTCGCCGCCCTCGACGGCGACGCCGATCCACGCCACGACCACGAACGCCGGGCCCCAGATCACGTCGATGATCGAGACGTCGCGCAGCCGCAGGCTCACACCCCAGCTCGCCAGCATCACCGCGAGCAGCGCGACGGCGCTGACCCAGAACGTCATTCGCTGCCCTCGAGCAGGACGGCGGCGACGCGCTCCGGATCGTCCCACGTCGGCAGGTGGCCGCAGCCGGGAAGGTCGATGCTGCGCACCCCGGGCGGGATCCGCTGCAGCCGCCGCACCAGACGGTCGTGCTCGGGCCACGCGAGCGTCACCGGCACGTCGATCGTCTCGAGCGCGGTGAAGCGCGAGCCGCGCATCGCCGCGTTGGCGGCGTCGAACCCCGGGGACGAGGCGTACGCACGCACGAGCCGCAGCGCGTCCGCCGCTGGCACGTTCTCCGGCCGCGCCACCGTGCCGCCGAGCGCCAGTCGCCGCGCGCCCGGCCGCCGCAGCAGCGGCGCCAGCACCGGAAGCAACAGCCGCGCCACCGCGCGGGCGGTCGCGCGCGTGGGCTCCAGCGGCTGCGCCCACAATCCCGCGGGCGCGATCGCGGTGACCGACGCCGCATGGCCCGCGGCCGCCATCTCCAGCGCCACCCAGCCGCCGAGCGAGTTGCCCGCCACGTGCGGGCGGTCGATCCCGCGCGCCGCCAGCCAGGTCGCCACGGTCGCGGCGAGCGCGGGCGGCGACGCGCCGACGACGGGCGGCGAGCCGCCGAATCCGGGCAGGTCGAGCGCGAGCACATCCCGCGCGCGGGCCAGCCGGTCGAGCACCGGGTCCCACATGTGGTGGTCGGTCCCCAGCGTATGCAGGAGCACCAAGGGGCTTCCCGCCCCGCGCCGCGCGCCGGTGATCGTCACTTCAGGCATACGGCCTTCGCGCCACCCCGGATCACCGGATGATCCGGGTCGCCGCCAACGCACGAATAGTGAGCATGAGAATTGCGATCGTCGGCGCAGGGGTGTCCGGCCTCGTCGCCGCACACCTCCTTCAGCGCACCCACGAGGTCACGATCTTCGAGGCCGACCCCAGCCCCGGCGGTCACGTGAACACGATCGCGGTCGAAACCGAGACGGGCACGCACGCGGTCGACACGGGCTTCATCGTCTTCAACGATCGCAACTACCCGAACTTCGAGCGCCTGCTCGCGCGCCTGAAGGTCGCTTCGCAGCCGTCGACGATGTCGTTCTCGGTCAGCGACGACCGCGGCGACTTCGAGTACAACGGCTCCTCGCCGAACGGGCTGTTCGCCAAGCGCGCGCACCTCGTCACGCCGTGGTTCCACCGCATGATCGCCGACCTCGCGCGCTTCCAACGCGAGGCGCGGACGCTGCTGCGCTCGGGCGAGGACCCGACGCTTCGCGACTGGCTCGCTCACCATCGCTACTCGCGGGCGTTCGTCGACCGGCTGATCGTGCCGCAGGCGGCCGCCGTGTGGTCGGCCGACCCCGACCAGATGTGGAGCTTCCCGGCCCGCTTCCTCGTCGAGTTCTTCGACAACCACGGGATGCTCGGCTTCCGCGGCCGGCCGCAATGGCGGACCGTGAAGGGCGGCTCGCGGGAGTACGTCGATGCGCTGCTCGCGCCGCTGCGCGACCGCCTGCGCGTCGGCACGCCCATCACCGAGATCCGCCGCCACGACGATCACGTCAGCGTCATGCCGCGCGGGGGCGATCCGGAGTGCTTCGACGAGGTCGTGATCGGCGCGCACGCCGACCAGGCACTGCGGATGCTCGCCGACGCGTCAGACCGCGAGCACGAGCTACTCGGCGCGTTCCCCTACCAGCACAACGAGGCGGTCCTGCACACAGACATGACGCTGCTGCCGCGTCGCCGCCGCGCGTGGGCGAGCTGGAACTACCACCTGCTCGCGGTGCCGACCGGCCTCCCGACCGTCACCTACGACATGAACCGCCTGCAGTCGCTGAACATTGACACCCGCTTCTGCGTGACGCTCAACCGTACGGAGGCGATCGATCCGGAGAAGGTGATCCGCACGATCCCGTACGCCCATCCCGTCTACACGCGCGCGGGGGTCGCCGCGCAGGCCCGCCACGAGGAGATCTCCGGGCCGCGCCGCACGCACTTCTGCGGCGCCTACTGGGGCTGGGGCTTCCACGAGGACGGCGTCGTGAGCGGGATCCGCGTCGCCCAGCGGCTCGGAGCGGCATGACCCACAGCGCGCTGTACGAGGGCACTGTCCGCCACCGCCGCTTCGCGGTCCGCCGGCACGAGCTCAACCACCGCATCGCGATGGCCTACCTCGACCTCGACGAGCTCCCCGACCTGCACGGCGGGCGCCTCCTCGCGCGCCGGCCCGGCCTCGTCCGCTTCCGCCGTCGCGACTACCTCGGCGACCCTGACACCCCGCTGCGCGATGCGGTGCGAACGCTCGTGCGCGAGCACGTGCCGGACGGCCCGATCCGCCTGCTCACCACGCTGCGCACGCTCGGCCACTGCTTCAACCCCGTGAGCTTCTACTACTGCTTCGACGACGCCGAGCAGCTGAAGGCCGTCATCGCCGAGGTCACCAACACCCCATGGGGCGAGCGCCACGCGTACGTGCTGAGCGGCGACGGCCGCGTGCTCAAGGGCGAGCACGCGAAGGCGATGCGCGTCTCGCCGTTCATGGGCATGGCGCAGCGGTACGCCGTGGCGGTCTCGGCGCCCGGAGAGACGCTCTCGGTGCACATCGAGACGACCGAGGCCGACGAGCGCGCGTTCGACGCCACGCTGAAGCTGCAGCGCCGCCCGTTCCGGCCGACGCTCAACGCGCTCCGCGTGCTGCCGCTGATCTACGGCCACGCCATCGTGCTGCGCGTCAAGGGGGTGCGACGCCCGTGATCGCCCGCGACATCGTCCTGCGCGTACTGCGCCGGATCCGCGACGGTCGCCTGACGATCATCGAGGACGGCCACCGTCACGAGCTCGGCAGCGGCGAGCCGCACGCGCTCGTCCACGTCGCCGACCCGCGCGCCTGGAGCGCGCTGCTGCGCGGCAGCCGCGGGCTCGCCGAGTCGTACGTCGACGGCTACTGGGACTCTCCCGACGTCGTCGCGGTTGTCCGCGTCGCCGCGCGCAACGCCGGCGCGCTCGACCGCGCACGCCAGCGCTTCACGCCGATCCGCGAGCCCTACCAGCGCGTGCGCGGAGCGCTCAGCCGCAACACGCCGCGCCGCAGCCGCCAGGACATCGCCGCCCACTACGACCTCGGCAACGAGCTGTTCGGGCTGATGCTCGACCCGACGATGATGTACTCGAGCGCCTACTTCGCGCGCGACGACATGTCGCTCGAGGAGGCGTCGGTCGCCAAGCTCGACCGCATCTGCGACAAGCTCGAGCTCGGCCCCGACGACCACCTGCTGGAGATCGGCACCGGCTGGGGAGGCTTCGCCGTCCACGCCGCCGCCACCCGCGGCTGCCGCGTCACCACCACGACGATCTCACGCGAGCAGCGCGAGTTCGCGCAGGCGCGCGTGCGCGAGGAGGGCCTCGAGGACCTCGTGACCGTGCTCGGCCAGGACTACCGCGAGCTCACCGGTCACTACGACAAGCTCGCCTCGATCGAGATGATCGAGGCCGTCGGCCACAAGGACTTCGGCACGTTCTTCGCGACCTGCACCGATCTGCTGAAGCCGGACGGCGCGATGCTCCTGCAGGCGATCACGATCGACGACCGCGCCTACGCCGTCGAGCGCGCGTCGAAGAGCTTCATCCGCACGCACATCTTCCCGAACGGGTGCCTGCCGTCGCTGGAGGTGATCGGCCGCAACGTCGCGCGCCACACCGACCTGGCGCTCATCCACCTCGAGGACTTCGGCGCCGACTACGCGGCGACGCTGCGACATTGGCGCGCGAACATCGAGCGCGACGGCGACCAGCTCACCGAGCTCGGCTACGACGAGCGCTTCCGGCGGCTGTGGCGGATGTACCTCTGCTACTGCGAGGCGGGGTTCACCGAGCGCCGCATCAGCGTCGCGCAGCTCCTGTACGCCAAGCCCAGCTGGCGGCCGGGTCAGCGACAGCGCGGATCGATCACCGCCGGCTCGCCGCCGTAGAGGCGCGCCGCGGCCTCGACGTCGGCCGGCGCCGGCACGCAGGCGAGCTGGTCGAGCGTCGGCGGTGTGGCGGCGAGCGACGGCGCGCAGCGGGTGTCGAACGCGTGCGGGCTCATCAGCGAGCAGGCGGTGCCGTCGTGGTGCTCGAGCCCGAGCACGTGGCCGAGCTCGTGCGCGGCGACCCAGACCGACAGCGGGCGCGGGTTGCCGCCCAGCTCACCGGCGAGCAGCACCGTGGTCTGGCCCTGCGAAGGGCGCCCGATCGCGGTCGTGTAGCCGAGGCAGTCACGCCCGCACAGCCGGAACAGCCAGGTGTCGTCGGACCGCACGACCACGTCGGCATCCCTCGGCGACTGCGTCTCCTGCAACCGGACGTGAGCGCCCGACTGGTTCCAGCGCGCGGCCGCCGTGACGACGGTCCGGCGCATGCCGCTCGCATCGTAGTAGCGGACGACGCCCTTGCCCCACGCGCGCGGGGACGAGGACGCGGCCACCGGCAGCACCTGCCAGAGGACGGCCGCCAGCACGACGGCTGGGACGAGAGCGAGCAGCAACTCGCGGGCAGCCAGAAGCCGCCGGCATTTTCGGCACGCGTTCGGCATGAACGAGGATCGTGGCCCGGGGTACGGGCCGCGCGATGAAGCTGTGAAAAGGGGTACAGCACTCCCGCGCGCCGTACCCGCCTGTCCCTATACGTGCCCGGCCCTCAGCGAGGGCAAACGAGAACGTTCAGCGATACGTCACCGTCTCGCGCGCGCCCTGCTCCGCCGAGCGCAGCATCGCGTCGCACACCTCGGCGGCCCGGTACCCGTCTTCGAGCGTGGCCCCGTGCGGGCCGACGTCGCCGCCGTCGCGGATCGCGGTGAGGAAGTGATGGAGCTCGTGGACGAAGGTGTGCTCCCAGCCGATCGTGTGCCCCTGGGGCCACCAGTGCTCCCAGAACGGGTGGTCGGCCTCGGACACCAGCACGGTCCGGAAGCCCTGCGCCTGCGCGCCCGGCTTGGAGTCGTTGAAGTGCACCTGGAGCTCGTTCAGCCGCTCGAGGTCGAACGCGATCGAGCCCTTGGACCCGTTGATCTCCCACGTGAATGCGTTCTTCCGCCCCTGGGCGAACCGCGTCGCCTCGATCGTGCCGACCGCTCCGCTCTCGAACTTCACGACCGACTCGACCGCGTCGTCGACGTCGCGACCCGGGATGAACGTCTGCGTCATCGCCGCGACCTGCTCGATCTCGCCGCACAGATAGCGCGCGAGGTCGATCACGTGCGCGCCGAGGTCGCCGAGCGAGCCCGAGCCGGCCGTCGCCTTGTCGAAGCGCCAGATGTCGCCCTCGGTCGTGCCCCACTCCTGCAGGTAGCTGCCGCGGAAGTGCTGGATGTCGCCGATGTCGCCGGACGCGATGATCTCGCGCGCGAGCCGGATCGCCGGCACGAACCGGTAGTTGAAGGCGCACATGTGCTTGACGCCGGTCGCCGCGACGGCCTGCCAGGTGTCGTAGGACTCGGCGGCGTCGCGCCCGAGCGGCTTCTCGCAGATCACGTGCTTGCCGGCCTGAGCGGCGACCACGGTCGGCTCGGCGTGCAGGTTGTTCGGGCCGGAGTTGTCGAACAGCTCCACGCGCGGGTCGGTCGCCACCGCGCGCCAGTCCGTCTTGTAGTCGGCGAAGCCGTAGCGGCGCGCGGCCTCGGCCACGGCCTCCTCGTTGCGGCCGGCGATCGAGATCAGCTCCGGGCGCAGCGGCGGCGGCCACGTCATGTAGGCCAGCGTCTTGTAGGCGTTCGAATGAGCCTTGCCCATGAACGCGTAGCCGAGCATGCCGATCCCGATGGGTCTGACCTCACCGGGTGGGTGGGCCTTATCAACCTTTCCCATCGTGACGAAACCGACTTCGGACATTCAGGACTCCTTCGCGAACGCAGCGTCGAACGCGACCGAGGAAGGTGCGAAGTCCGTGGCACGCACGAACGCGAGCGCATCCGGCGCCCCCCAGTCGCGATCCATCCCGGAATCCTCCCACTCGATCGACAGGGGACCGTTGTAGCCGATCCGGTTCAGTGCGCGGATCATGGCCTCGAAGTCGACGTCGCCGTGGCCGGGGGAGACGAAGTCCCAGCCGCGACCGGGCTCACCGAAGTTCAGGTGCCCGCCGAGGATCGACGTGCGGCCGTCGAGGTGCTTGACCGAGTCCTTGATGTGGGCGTGGAAGATCTTGTCCGCGAAGTCCGTGATGAACGCCGCCGAGTCGAGGAACTGGTGCTCGAAGTGGCTCGGGTCGAAGTTGATGCCGAAGCCCGGGCGGTCGCCGATCGCGTCCAGCGTCTTGCGCGTGGTCACGAAGTCGTAGGCGATCTCGGTCGGGTGGACCTCGAGCGCGAAGCGCACGCCCTCGGCCTCGAACACGTCGATGATCGGCCCCCAGCGCTCGGCGAACTCCTGGTAGCCGCGCTGGACCTCGTCGAAGTCGTTGGGCGGGAACGAGTAGAGCATGTGCCAGACCGGTGATCCGGTGAACCCGGTGACGACGTCGACGCCGAGCTGCGCGGCGGCCCGCGCGGTGTCCTTCATCGCCTCGGCGGCGCGCCGGCGCACGCCCTCGGGCTCGCCGTCGCCCCAGATCTCCGGCGACAGCACGCCCTGGTGGCGTCCGTCGATCGGGTCGCACACCGCTTGTCCGACGAGGTGGTTGCCGATCGCCCAGCAGCCGAGCCCGTGGCGCTCGAGCAGCTCCCGCTGCCCAGCGGCGTAGCCGGAATCGCGCATCGCCGCGGCGACGTCGAAGTGATCCCCCCAGCACGCGAGCTCGAGCCCGTCGAAGCCCCACTCCGCGCACTTGGCGGCGAGGTCGTCGAGCGTCAGGTCAGCCCACTGGCCGGTGAACAGCGTTACCAGTCGTCCCATATCTGATCATCTCCCTACGCGTTGGCGATCTCCAGCCGCACACCCTCCGTGCGGTAGTGCTCTGCGACGCTCTCCTCCAGAGCGTCGTCGCTGACGATCACGTCCAGTTCCTGGGCGGGCGCGATCGTCACGAGTGATGCCCTCCCGAACTTCGTCGAGTCGATCAGCCCGACCGTGCGGCTCGCGGCCGCCCGCGCCGCGTTCACGACGTCGGCCAGCGGCCGGCGCGACGTCGTCAGCCCGGCGTCGAGCGTGAGCCCGGCGGCCGAGATGAACGCGGTGTCGAAGTTCAGCTCGCCGATGAACTCGACCGTCCAGCGCCCGGCGATCATCCGCATGTGCTGGTCGAGCTCGCCCGGGCAGACCACCACATGCATCGACTCGGCGATCACCTCGTAGGCGATCGCCGGCGAGTTGGTGACGAGCGTGAGCTCGTTCGGCGGGTCCTCCATGAGCCGCCGGGCGAGCGCGAACGCGCTCGACGACGAGTCGAGGAAGATCGTCGAGCCGGCGTCGACCATCGTCGCCGCGTAGTCGCCGATCGCCATCTTCGCCGCGCCCGACTGCTCGAGCCGCTGGGCCCACGCGGTCGCGATCAGCGGCATCGCCCCCGCGCCGCGGATCACCCGCGCGCCGCCGTGGACGCGCTCCACCAGCCCTTCGCGCGCGAGCTGCTCGAGGTCGCGATGCACGGTGATCGCCGACACCGAGTGAAGGCGCGCGAGATCGGCGACGGACACGCCCCCGTCGCGCTGGATGCGCTCCAAGATCTGTGCTCGGCGCAGGGCTGGAGGCATCGAACTCAGACGCGGTCCTCGAACGCCCTCCGCGTCACGTTGACCGGCAGCGGGCGGAACTCGTCGATGGCCTTGACCAGGTGATCGGCAAATCGCTCCAACGCCTCCTCGCCCTTCTCGGCCGTGGCCGTCAGCGGGTTCCCGATCACCCCTGTGCGCGAGAACTCGCCGTGGTCCATGGGGAAGACGAAGTACTGGTACCCGTCGAACTCGACGTCCGGGGCGCCGTCCTTCTTGATGAATGAGTCAGGCAGCCAGCTCGGCACCTGCGCGCGGTCCTGCTCGGCCAGGTCCATGTGCACGAAGTCGGCGTTGTGGGCGAGCACCTGTGAGGTCTCCAGCTCGGACGCATGCCAGCCCGGCGTCTCGTCCGGGGGGTTCTCGAGCAGGCCGTCGAGCAGGCCGATGTAGCGCTCGGCGTACGGCTTGTAGAGCGCGACGAAGGCGCCGGTCTCGTACTTGATGCGGCGCAGCAGCGGGTCGAGCACCTTCGTGTTCGAGCCGTGGCCGTTGACGAACACGAGCTTGTTCCAGCCGTGGTGGATCAGCGAGCGCGCGATGTCGTAGAGCACCTCGTTGAGCGTGCTCGCGCGCAGCGTCACCGTGCCGACCCCGGACTCGGTCTCGCGCAGGTGCTGCGGCGAGTACCCGGCCCAGAACGGCGGCGTGTAGGGCACGTCGGCCTTGGCGGCCGCGCGCCGCGAGACCTCGAGCGCCGTGATCGTGTCCGTCCCGAGCGGCAGGTGCGCGCCGTGCTGCTCGAGCGACCCGATCGGGATCAGGATCAGGTCCGAACGCTCTTGGAACCACGCGATGTCGGACGGCGCGAGATCCAGCAGGTTGTTCGAGACAGGTCGGCCGTCATGCGGCATGTGCGGGCTCCTGGGTCATGGTCAGGTAGCGCTCGGCGACGACGTCGGCGAACGCGTCGTCGTCGACGTGCGCGTCGACGCTCTCGTACGGGATGTCGGACCGCAGCGCTGCGCGCAGCGAGTCCAGGAACGCCCGGTCCGCCTCCGGGTCCCACAGGTCGCCGCCCTCGGCGTCGGCGAGCGAGAAGCCGCGCGTCGGGGCGACCACACGCACCGGACCGCGGGCCTCGTTCAACCGCTCCGCGACCATCCGGCCGAGCGCGGTCTCCTCCTCGGCCGTCAGCCGCACGAGCGTGGCGACCGGGTTGTGGAAGTAGCTCTTGCGGGAGCGGTACTGCTCGGGCAGCGTGTCGCGCGCACCCTGGTTGAAGAAGTCCACGCACCCGGGCACCACGACCTGCGGCAGCCCGTGGCGGCCGGCCACGCGCAGCCGGTCCGGGCCGGTCGTGTGGATGCCGTCCATCAGCGAGTTGGCGAGCTCGGACAGCGTGTAGTCGATGACGCCGCCGAGCGCGCCCGCCTCGACCAGCGTCTCCATCGCCGGCCCGCCGACGCCGTTGGCGTGGAAGATCACCGGCTCGTGGCCGGCCTGCACGAGCGCATCACGCACCCGCATCACACCCGGCGTCGTCTGGCCGAGCATCGTGATCCCGACGCACTTCTCGCCGAGCTCGCGCACCGGCCGCCCGGCGTCGCGCGCCATGCCCACGATCGCCGCGGCCGCGTTGTCGAAGATCGCGCGCGAGATCTCGTTGAGGCCGAGGATGTCGATGACCGAGTGCATGACCGTCACGTCGCCCTCGCCCACGAACGGGCCGAACGCGCGCCGCCCCGAGGCGCTGGGGGAGACGATCAGCTTCGGCACGCCGACCGGCAGCGCATGCATGGCGGCCGCGCCCAGCAGCGCTCCCTCGGCGCCCCCCAGGCACAGCACGCCGTGCACGCGGCCTTCCCCGTACGCGCGGAGCACGACCGCGCGCACCCCCTCGAGCATGAGCTGGACGGCGGCGCCGCGCGAGCCGGCGGCGCGGATCGCCTCGAGCTCGTGTCCCCCGGCACGCGCCACTTCATCGCGGCTCACATCCGGCTCGATCCCGTCGGCCTCGCCGAGGATCCCCGAGTCCACGACCAGCGCTCGCGCCCCCAGCCCGCGCAGCCGGTCGCGGACATAGCCGATCTCCGCACCCTTGGTGTCGAGGGTGCCGATCAGCGCGATGCCGGGGTCCTGCGGCACCGCCTCAGACCGCGACCGCGCTCAGTGCCTGGCGGAGGCGGTCGATCGAGTCCTGGACGTACTGGTCGTAGTAGTGCTCGGGCACGGTGCCGGTGCCGTGGTCGCGCAGGAACTGCTCCATGCCCTGGCTGGCGCCGGAGTCGGCCGCGTCGGCGATCTCGGTGCGCGTGGAGAGCGGGGTGCGGTCGACCGGCACGACGAACTCGACCGTCAGGTAGTTGTCGTAGCCGATCCCGTGGAGCTCGCCGACGAGCTTCTCCCAGTCGATCGCGCCCTGGCCGCACGGCAGGCGGTTGTTGTCGGCGACGTGGAAGTCGACGAGGTAGTCGCCGGTGTCGCGGATCGCCTGCGCCCAGTCGGCCTCTTCGATGTTCATGTGGAAGATGTCGAGCGACACGCCGCAGTTGCCGCCGACGTCCTTGGCGAGCGCGACCGCCTGGTCGGCGCGATTGAGGAAGTACGTCTCGAAGCGGTTGAGCGGCTCGAGGCCGATCCGGACGCCGACGGACTCGGCGTGCGCCTGGCACTCCTTCAGGCCCTGCACGGCCCATTCCCACTCGTCCTCGGGCGAGCCCATCGGCACCACCTTGCCGACCGTCGACGGGACGATCGTGAGGATCTTGCCGCCGAGCTCGGCGACGAACGACAGGCAGTCCTTGACGTACTGCACGCTCGCCATGCGGACGTAGTGGTCCTCGTGGACGAGGTCGCGTCCGCCGGTCATCAGCGTCACCGAGCCCCAGCACTCGACTCCGTGCTGGTCGAGCAGTCGCTTGACCTCGTCGTGGTCGTAGGTCGCCGGCTCGCCCGAGATCTCGATCCCGTCGTAACCACTGCGCCCGAGCCGGGTGATCGTCGTCTCGATCGGCTCGGGGCGCATCCAGTTGTGCATGGACACCTTCATGGGGGTCTCTCTCCTCTCCGTCCCTACAAGCCGAGCTTGCCGGGGTTCATGACGTCGTGCGGGTCCAGGGCCGTCTTGATCCGCCGGATGCTGTCGAGCGCCGCCCCGTGCTGGCGCTGCATGTAGGGGCCGAGCTTGATGCCGACCCCGTGGTGGTCGTTGATGACCGCGCCGGCATCCAGCGCCGCGGTCATGCCGTCCTCCCAGATGCGGTCGTGGAGCGCGAGCGCGTCCGGCCCGCCGTCGGGCACCACGAACCGGCCGTAGATCATCGTTCCCCACAGGTACCAGTGCGAGAAGTGCATCCGCAGCTGGAGCCCGGCAGAGCGGTACGGCTCGCGGACCGCGGTGTGGAGTGCGTCGTACACGTCCTTGACGCGCGCGTACGTCGCCACGACGTCGAGCGTGCCCCAGATGGCGGGGAGCTCGGGCTGGTGGGGCGGGTGGTAGAAGTCGTAGCGGCGATCCCACCAGCGCTGGCCGAGCGCGGGGTCGAGCACCTCGGCGCCGGCCTCGGTGGCGATCGCCAGCGTGCGCCGCTCCTCGAGCTCGGCGGACTCCTCCTCGCCCTCGAACGCGAGCACGGTGTAGACGCCCGACAGGTCCTCGCCGACCACCGGGGCGAACGTCAGCCGCGTCGCCTCCTCGTCGTACATGCGGATCACCGACGGGCGATGCCCGAGCTGCAGCGTGCGGCGCAGCGCGGCGATCCCGGCGTCGACGCTCGGGAACGCGACCGCAGCGAACCGCCGCGCGGCCGGCAGCGGCACGAGCTGCAACGTGGCGCGCGTGATCACGCCGAGTGTGCCCTCGGAGCCGACGAACAGCTGCGTCAGCTCTGGTCCCATCGCGTGCCGGGGGACCTCGATCGTCTCCATCAGCCCGCCCGCCGGCGTGGCGACGCGCAGCGACAGCACGAGATCCTCGATCTTGCCGTAGCGGGTCGAGAGCACGCCGGAGCCGCGGGCGGCGATATAGCCGCCGACCGTCGCCCACTCGACCGATGCGGGGTAGTGCGGGAGCATCAGGCCGCGTGCGTTGAGCTCGGCCTCGAGGTCGCGTCCGTTCTTGCCGGCCTGGACGCTGACGGTCATCGACTGCTCGTCGATCTCGATCACCGCGTCGAGCGAGCGGAGGTCGATCACGATGCCGCCGTTGATGGCCAGCGCACCACCCTGGGTGCCCGATCCGCCGCCCCACGGGACGACCGGGACGCGCCGCTCCGAGGCGATCGCGAGCACGGTCGCAACGTCCTCTTCGGTGCGAGGCCGCACAACCACGTCCGGCCGCGCAATTGGCGCTCCAGCGGCTTTTGCGTGCAGAGCAGGCCAATAGGTGTCCGCCGTGTAGGCGTCCAGTGCCGCCGGCGCCGTTATAACCGCGCCGTCAGCGAGCGCCGAGGAGAGCGCGGCCTCGACGTCCGCGAGCGCCCCCTGGGAGATGGTGGTCATGAACGCCTTCCAGGACCCTTCATAACTTGACAAACAACTCTGCATCAGCTTTCAATTCCTGTCAAGGACATGTCAGAGACGGTGCATTCAGGCCCGGGGGGAGGGCCGTCGGACGTCGCCGGTGCCTCCGCCACTTCCATGGAGCCCGCAGACGATCGTGCTGGTGGCACGTGGACGCTCACGCGGATCCTGCTCATCGCGATCGCGGTCGTGCTCGTGGTCTGGATCGGGATCAAGGCGGCCGACAACTGGACCCAGTTCGTCACGGTCACGCTGAACGGGCTGTCGCTCGCCGCGCTCTACTTCGTGGTGGCGAGCGGGTTCACGTTGATCTTCGGGCTGATGCGCGTCGTCAACATGGCCCACGGGTCGCTCTACCTGCTCGGCGGCTACTTCGCCCTGAACTTCCAGCAGAAGCTGTTCCAGAAGGACGACGGCGGGCTGCACCTGAGCCTCAGCGCCGGTGGCGGTGGCGGCGGCGGCGAGTACAACCTGATCGGCTGGGTCGTCCCGCTGGCGATGGCCGTGCTGCTGATCGGCATCATCGGCGTCGCCATCCAGCAGCTGTTCCTGCGCTGGAACTCGGGCCAGGACCTGCGGCAGGCGCTGATAACGATCGCGATCTCGGTCGTGGCGGCCGACCAGATGCTGGCTGCGTACGGCGGCATCGCCAAGGACATCAAGGCCCCGTCGTCGTTTCCGCAGAGCGTCACGATCAGTGGCGCCCACGTCGGCTTCTTCCGGCTGGTGGTCGTCGTCGGCTCCGCGCTGGTGATCGGGATCGGGCTGTGGCTGCTGTTCAAGCGCACGCGCTACGGCAAGATCGTGCGAGCGGGCGTCGACGACCGCGACATGGTCTCGGCGCTCGGCATCAACGTGCAGCTCGTCTTTGCGGGCGCCTTCTTCATCGGCGCGCTGCTCGCCGGCTACGGCGGCGTGCTCGGCGGCACGATGCTCTCGCTGCAGCCGGGGGAGGACACCTCCTTCCTGCTCAACTCGCTGATCGTCGTGATCATCGGCGGCATGGGCAGCCTCGGCGGCGCGGCGATCGGCGCGCTTGCGCTCGGGCTCGTCGACTCGTACGCGGACGTCTACCTCGTGTTCGGCGATCACGACCTCACGAACTACTCGATCCTGCTCACGTTCGCGCTGCTGGTCGTGGTGCTCGCGGTCCGGCCGCTGGGCCTGTTCGGGAGGCCGGCATGAGCCTTGCGCCGGAGGCCGCCACGGTCGAGGCCGAGGCCCAGACCGCCCACCATTCCACCCTCACCCGCAACGGCTGGCTGGGGCTCGCCGGCGTGGTCGTCGTGTTCGCGCTCCTGCCGCTGCTCGTGTCGGACTTCTGGGTCACGCAGATCCTCACGAAGTCGCTGTGGCTGGGCCTCGCGGCATCGAGCCTGATCTTCCTCTCCGCGTACGGCGGGATGGTCTCTCTCGGCCAGGTGGCGGTCTACGGGACCGCGGGCCTGACGTACGCGAACCTCGTGGCCGCCGACGGCGGCAACCCCGTGGCCTGGTCGCCGTGGGCGGCGGTCGTCGGCGCGATCGTCGTCACCGTGTTCGTCGGGCTGGCGTTCGGCTTCATCGCGTCGCGCAGCGAGGGGATCTACTTCCTGATGCTGACGCTGGCGTTCTCGGTGCTCGTCTACTACTTCGCTTCCCAGGTGACGCAGCTCTCGGGATTCGGGGGCGTCAACAACGTCGACCTGCCCGGCATCCTCGGCGACCCGGGCTCCGATCCGGCACGGCTCTACTTCGTCTCGATGGTCGTGTGCCTCGCGTTGTACCTGTGGATGCGTTACGTCGCGCGGACACCGTTCGGGCTCTCGCTGCAGGGCCTGCGCGACGAGCCGGCGCGCATGCGCGCGCTCGGGTTCCACGTGCGGATGCACCGCACGCTCGCGTTCGCGTTCGGCGCCTTCATCGCCGGCTTCGCCGGGATCCTGGCGGTCTGGTACAACCGCCGCATCTCGCCCGGGTCGATCGACCTCGGGCAGACGATCGACGTCCTCATCATCGCCGTCATCGGCGGCCTGTACCGGCTCGAGGGCGCCTGGGTGGGGGCGTTCGCGTTCGCGCTGCTGGACAACTACTCGCGCGAGTGGACGCCGTCGATCGGCAACGTCCTCGGCCCCGAGCGGTTCAACACGCTGCTCGGAATCATCTTCCTGATCATCGTCCTCGCTTCCCCGGGCGGCCTCGTCGGGCTCTGGGAATCGGGGGTCGATCGCCTGCGCCGGCGAGACGAAGGAGGTGGCGCGGCAAAGCACACGCCAACCCCGGGGCCTGAGGGTGGCCCCGCACCGACCACTGTCAAGTGATGGGTATGAGAGGAGAGAGGTTTTGAGGGCAAGCAAGCTGCTGGGGCTGGCTATCGCCATCTTGGCGCTGGGCGTCGTTGCGGTGGGCTGTGGCGGTGACGACGACAGCTCGTCGAGCGACAGCAACGCGACGACGACTGATTCGGGCGGCGGCGGCACGATCAAGGTCGCCTATCTATCGGACTGCGAGGGCGCGTTCGGCGCGTTCTACGAGCCGGACATCGCGGGCGCGAACACCGCGTTCATCAAGTACGCCGGCGGCAAGGCCGCCGGGTCCAAGCCGTCGGACGGTCTCGACGGCGCGAAGGTCGCCGGCAAGGACATCAAGATCGTTGGCATCGGCTGCGCGAACGACACGGCCGACAAGGCGATCGAGGAGACGCGGCGCCTGATGGAGCAGGAGGACGCGGACGTCCTCATCGGCCCGCTGTCGGGCGACGAGGGCATCGCGGTGGCCAACTACGCGAAGGAGCACCCGGACAAGACGTTCATCAACGGCACCTCGGGCGCGCAGGACACGACCCTGAAGGTGCAGGCGCCGAACTTCTTCCGCTTCCACAGCGACGGCGCGCAGTGGTCGGCCGGTCTCGGTGACTACGCCTACAACAAGCTGGGCTGGAAGAAGGCCGCGATCATCGGCGACGACTACTCGTTCCCGTACACCTCGCTGGCCGGCTTCGCGGCCGAGTTCTGCGCGGTCGGCGGGCAGATCACCAAGCGCATCTGGCCGCCGCTGGGTGAGAAGGACTACTCGTCCTTCATCTCCCAGATCCCGGACGACGTCGACGGCATCTACTACGGCATCGGCGGCGCGGGCCTGGTCTCGTTCATGAAGCAGTACCAGGAGCAGAAGGGCAAGATCGATCCGAAGAAGACGATGGGCAATGTCTTCTTCGACGATCCGCTGGTCCTGAAAGAGGTCTCCAACGCGGTGACCGGTGCGTACACGGCCGGCCCGACGGCGGCGGACTCCAGCGACCCGAAGGTCAAGGAGTACGTGGCCGATCTCGACGCCGCGTACGGCAAGGAGATCTCCGGCCTCGCCGCCTCGGTGTTCGTCTACAACTACTACAACGCCGCTTGGGCGCTGATCAAGGGCCTCGAGGCCGTCAAGGGCGACATCACCGATCAGAGCAAGCTGCAGGAGGCTCTGAGCACGGTGACGCTCGACGCGCCGTGGGGCGAGATCAAGCTCGACGAGAACCGCAACGGCATCGCGGACAACTACGTCAAGGAGATCGTCCCCGACACCAACGGCGACAAGATCCCGGACGTGAAGACGGTCCGGCAGGTCCCGGGCGTCGAGCAGACGTTCGGCGGGACATTCACCGCCGACACGCCGCCGCCCGATCGCACGAACCCGAAGTGCGAGAAGGGCAACCAGCCCGCCTGGGTTGGCAACGCCAAGGAAGTCGACTTCTCGTCGAAGTAGCACAGTGGCAGCACCAGCGACATCTGCCGAGCGCGCCGCGCCGATCCTCCGCTTGTCGGGGGTCGGCCGGCGCTTCGGCGGCGTCCACGCCGTCCGCGGCGTGGAGCTCGAGGTCAGGCCCGGCGAACGCCGGGCCATCCTCGGGCCCAACGGCGCCGGCAAGACGACGCTGTTCAACCTGATCTCGGGCGAGTTCCCGCCGACCGCCGGGTCGGTCGAGCTGTTCGGGACCGACGTCACGCGCGCGCCCGCGCGCAAGCGCGCGCGAATGGGCCTCTCGCGCACGTTCCAGACTTCGCGGCTGTTCCTCGGCCTGTCTGTCGAGGACAACCTGTACCTGTCGATCCTCGGCGTCGAACAGGGCCACTTCCGGCTCGTCAAGAACAAGCACGACGCCGAGATGCGCGAGAAGGCACGGGCGATGGCCGACGCCGTCGGCCTCGAGAACGTGCTCGACGTGCTGGTCTCCGAGCTCTCGCACGGCGAGCAGCGCCAGCTCGAGGTCGGCATGGCGCGCGCGAGCGATCCGAAGCTGATGATGCTCGACGAGCCGGCCGCCGGGTTGTCGCGCGCCGAGCGCGTGCGGCTGACCGAGACGCTGCAGCAGCTCGACCCCGCGATCACGCTGATCCTGATCGAGCACGACATGGACGTCGCCCTGCGCGTCGCCGAGTGGGTGACGATGATGCACGATGGTCGCGTGATCGTGGAAGGCACGCCCGACGAGATCCGCGCCAACCAGACCGTGCACGACCTCTACCTCGGGAGCGGGATGATCAGCCATGACTGACGCACTGCTGGAGGTCGAGGGCCTCAACGGCTACTACGGGTCCGCCCATGTGCTGCAGGGCGTTGCGTTCAGCATGGGCGCCGAGCCGGTCGCACTGATCGGCCGCAACGGCATGGGCAAGTCGACGATGTGTGCCGCGATCGTCGGGCTGCTCGAACGCAAGGACGGCTCCGTGCGGCTCGACGGCGTCGAGCTGATGGGCAAGCCGGCGTACCGGATCGCCAAGGCCGGTGTGGGCTTCGTCCCGCAGGGCCGGCGCCTGTTCACCTCGCTGACGGTCGACGAGCACCTGGAGATTGTCGGCGCGTCGAAGAACGCGGCGTGGACGCCGGATCGCGTCTACGAGCTGTTCCCGCGGCTCGCCGAGCGCAAGAACGTCTCGGGCACGTCGCTGTCGGGCGGCGAGCAGCAGATGCTCGCGATCGGGCGCGCGCTGCTCACCAACCCGCGGCTGCTGATCATGGACGAGCCGTCCGAAGGTCTCGCGCCGACGATCGTCGAGGGCCTGATCCAGACGATCAAGGACCTCGCCGCCGCCGGGATGGGGCTGCTCGTCGTGGAGCAGAATCTCGGCGTCGCGACCTCGCTCGCCGATCGCCAGCTGGTGATGGTCGCCGGGTCGATCGCGACCGAGACGACCGCCGAGGCGCTGCTCGGCGATCCGGCGGCACAGCGCCGCTTCCTCGGTGTCGAGCCGCTCGCCGACGCCGCTTGAGAAGCCTCAGCAACAGGTAGTGTGCGCTGATGGGAAGGGAGACGGCCCCGGCGGGCCTTGCGAACCAGCGCGCCGTGCGGCGCCACAACCTCGGCGTCGTGCTCCGTCATCTGTCAGAACACGGACCGCGTTCGCGGGCGACGATCGCTCTCGAGACCGGGCTCAACAAGACCACCGTCTCGAGCCTCGTCACCGAGCTGATCGGATTCGATCTGGTCGTCGAGCGCGGGCTCGAGCAGCGTGGGACGGTCGGCCGGCCCGGCCAGGTCGTCGAGCTGTCCGGCGAGGGCGTCGTGGCACTCGGGCTGGAGGTCAACGTCGACTACCTGGCCGTGCGCGCGCTCGACCTCACCGGTACCGAACGCCACCGCAGCCTCGACGTGCGCGACAACCGCAACGTGCCGGTCGCCAAGGTGCTCGACCGGCTGGCCGAGCACGCCGGCACCGCGCTCGACGCTGTGCGCGGCGAGGGCCTGCGACCGGTCGGCGCCACCGTCGCGCTGCCCGGCATCGTCGACGCCGCCAACGGCACGCTGCTGCGAGCGCCGAACCTCGACTGGACCGACGTCGCGGTGGTCGACGAGCTCCGCGAGCGTCTAGCCATCCCGCCCACCCCGTCGTTCCTGCTCGCGGCCGACAACGAGGCCAACCTCGCCGCGCTCGCCGAGCTGTGGGAGGGGACCGCGCGCGGGTTCAGCGACGTGCTCTACGTGTCGGGCGAGATCGGCGTCGGCGGCGGCATCATCATCGGCGGCGAGCTGTTCCGTGGCCAGCAGGGGTTCGGCGGCGAGTTCGGGCACATGACGATCGATCCGGGGGGGCGCCCGTGCGCGTGCGGCAGCCGTGGCTGCCTGGAGACCGTGGTCGGCCTCGAGGCGCTGCTGGAGAGCGCCGGCCTCGATCCCAGCGGCGCGGCGACCACGACCGGCTCCGGCGAGCCGGTGTCGACGCTCGCCGGCCGCGCCCGCGCGGGCGACGAGCAGGCGCTCGCCGCGCTGCGCGAGAGCGGCCGCTGGCTGGGCATCGCGATCGCCTCGGCGGCGAACCTGCTGAACTTCCAGGCCGTCGTCCTCGGCGGCTTCTTCGGCCAGCTCTCGACGTGGCTCGCGGCGCCGATCGCGCGCGAGCTCGAGGTGCACGTTCTGGCCTCCGACTGGGCGGTTCCGCGCGTACTGCCGTCGACGCTGGGACCCGAGGCCGCGGTGCGTGGAGCGGCGGCGCAATCGCTCCGGCGGGTGCTGGCGGATCCCGCCATGGCCGTATGACTACACTTTGTGAAGCATGGCGCAGCAATTGGGAAACCGCCCATGCGGCGGGCGTTATGGGGACATCGTGCAGGCGATCGGCAACACGCCGCTCGTGGAGCTCAAGCGCCTCTCGCCCAAGCCCGGCGTGCGCATCTGGGCCAAGCTCGAGTCCCATAACCCGACCGGCTCGATCAAGGACCGCGTTGCGCGCTCGCTGATCGAGTCCGCCGAGGAGGACGGCGCGATCCTGCCCGGCCAGACGATCCTCGAGCCGACCTCTGGCAACACCGGCATCGCGCTCGCGATGATCTGCTCGCGCAAGGGCTATCCGGTCAAGGTCGTCATGCCCGACAACGTGACCAAGGAGCGCACGCAGCTCCTGCAGATGTACGGCGCCGAGATCGTTTACTCCGAGGGCTCCAAAGGCTCCAACGGCGCCGTCGAGCTCGCGCTCGAGATGGCCGAGAAGGACGCCTCGTACTACATGCCCTACCAGTACGGGAACCAGGCGAACCCGCTGGCGCACTACAACGGCACGGCGCCGGAGCTCCTCGAGGAGCTCGACGAGATCACCGCGTTCGTGGCCGGTCTCGGCACCGGCGGCACGCTGATGGGCGTCGGTCGGCGGTTGCGTGAGGAGCTCGGTGACGCGGTGAAGATCGTCGCGGCGGAGCCGATGCAGGGTGAGCCGGTGCAGGGCCTGCGCTCGCTGGACGACGGCTTCATCCCGCCGATCATCGATCTCTCGCTGCTGGACCGGAAGATCTTCGTCACGAACCACGACGCGATCGTGTGGACGCGCCGCCTGCTCGACGAGGAGGGCATCTTCGCGGGCGTGTCGTCGGGCGCGATCGCCTCGATCGCCGTCCGGATCGCCGGCGAGCTCGACGAGGGCAACGTGGTCTTCATCGTGTGCGACGACGGCTGGAAGTACCTCTCCTCCGGCGTCTACACGCTGCCGGTGGAGGAGATCGAGAACCTGGACTCCACCGTCTGGTGGTAGGGCGCCGCGCGCTGCTCCTCGGGGGCGGCGCGGCTCTGATCGCTGCCGGGTGCGGCAAGGACGAGGTCGTCGGCCCGCCGCCGGCGACGCAGGTGTTACTGCAGTCGCTCGGTGCCGAGCGCGCGCTGGCGCACGATCTCGACGGCTCGCGCGGGCTGCACGAGCAGATTCGCCTGCGCGCGCTCGATCGCGCGCGACGCCTCGCGTCCGCCGTCACCGCGGCCGGCGGAGGGGCGCACGACGTCCGGGCGCCCGACACGGCGCCGGACGCGTCCGCCGCACCGGGGCGTGCTCAGGCGGCCCTCGAGGCCCACGTCAGCGCGCTTCCCAGCCTCTCCGGGTCCGACCGGGCGCTCGGGACCGATCTCGTCGCCGAGTCCGCGGCCGACGCGGCGCTGCTGGACGCGCCCGGCACGGGCAGCGCGTTTCCCGGGACGCCGGCGTGACCTCTCGGCGTCGCGACCTCCTTCTCGCCGGCGCGGCGCTCGTGCTGCTCCGTCCCGCAGCCGCCGGCGCGGCCACGCTCGACCACGACGGCGACGTCATCAAGCCCCTGATCGCGCGCGAGGAAGGGTCGGAGTTCGCCTACCGCGGGGCCGTGCCGGACGGCGCGCCGGAGCTCGGCGCGAACGCCAAGGACCACGCCGCGGCGCTGCGGACCCAGTTCCAGGCGCTCGGCCGCGGCACGACCCCGATCACCGCCGCCGACCTGGACGCCCCGACGCGCCGGCTCGCCGAGGCCGGGAACGCTGCCGACCGCCTCGACGCGGCGATCGCGCTGGAGGCGTCGCTCGTCGCCGACTATCGGCGCGCGGTCGAGCAACTCTCCGAGCCGGGCATCGTGCAGACCGCGGCGACGATCCTCGCCGGCCACTCGCAGCAGCACGCGCTGCTGAAGAAACTCGCCGGTCGGAACCCGTTCTAGGCGGTACCCTCAATTGGCCGAGCCACCCCGGAGAGGAACACGGATATGCCTGGAAGCATCGGGCCTGGAGAGCTCATCATCGTCCTCGTGATCGCCCTTATCGTCCTGGGCCCGAAGCGCCTGCCGGAGGTGGGCCGCTCAGTCGGCAAGGGCATGCGCGAGTTCAAGGACGCGGTGAGCGGGATGAACCCGCTGGACAACGACGATGACGACGACGAGATCGAGGCCGATCGCAAGCCGGTTCGCGAGCGCGCAGGTACCCCCGAGTAGTGCGCATCACGCAGGCCCTGCTGGACGAGATCGTCGAACACGCGCGCGCTGAGGCACCGAATGAGTGCTGCGGAATGATCGCCGTGCAGGACGGGGTCGCCGTGGCGGTCCATCGCGCGCGCAACGCCGCCGCCAGCCCGCTGCGCTACGAGATGGACGGGATGGAGCAGTACAAGATCCAGACCGCGATCGAGGACGGCGGCTACGAGCTCGGCGCGATCTACCACTCGCACACGCGCTCCGATCCCGAGCCCTCGCAGACCGACATCAACCTCGCCTTCTATCCCGACGCGCTGTACGTGATCGTCGGCGTGAAGGGAGCGGAGCCCGACGTCCGGGCGTGGCGGATCGTCGACGGCGCGGTGTCCGAGGCCGCGTTCGAGGTTCAGAACGGCACGCACGCCGACGCCTGAGGGCGCGCCGCTGGTGTGCCCGTCGTGTGCCGCCGAGCATGAGCGCACGGAACGCTTCTGCCGCGACTGCGGGCTGCCGCTCGTCCTTTCCGACGTGGAGCCGGGAGAGGATCTGAGCGAGGCGCGCGAGCGCGCCCGCAAGGTGCTCCCGCGCTACTCCGAGGGACCTCTGGTGAAGGTCGGCTCGGCGCGCAACCAGGCCGAGGCCGAGATGCTCGAGAACCTGTTGCTCGAAGAGGGCATCCCGTCCCTGATCCGCCGCTCCGGCGGCTTCGACGTCCCGGACTTCCTCGCCGCCGGCCCGCGCGACATCCTCGTCCCGGCCTCGGGTTCTGAGCTGGCGCGCGACATCCTCGGCACGCCGGCGACTCCGCCGTCGTCGGCCGCATTCGGCGAGGGCACGCCGCAGTGGGTCAAGGCAATGGCGGTCGCGATGGCCGTGGCCATCGTGGCCCTGATCGCCGCGGGCGTCTTCGCGGCGGTGTTCTAGCGCTCGCGCGGCCTCGGTGCGGGCCGACCCCGCCGATCTCTCACCTCCCCACCCAGGCCCCAGCTCGCGAGCCCGCGAGGCGGCCGGCGGAGACGCGGCATAATGCAAACGTTTGTGAGGACGACGATGCTCCTCCCCGGAGGTGTGGTGCTGGCCGTGGGCGTGGCATCGTTCATGCGCGCGCCGCTCCTGCCGGAGATCGGGCGCGATCTTGGGGTCGGGGCGGCCTCACTGGCATTCCTGACCACGGCGTTCGCGGTCGGGCGGCTGGTGATGGACCTGCCGGCCGGGCGGGTCGCAGACGGGCTGCCGCCGGGGCGGGCGCTGGCGGGGAGCGGGCTCGGTGTCGCGGTCTCCGCGACGATCCTGGCAACCGCGCACACGCTCGCGCAGGCGCTTGCGGGGATGTTCTTCCTCGGCGCCGCGTCCGCCCTGACGAACACGACGGGTATGACGCTGTTCGCCACCAGCGCACCGGCCGCGCGCCGGGGCGCCGCGATGGCCGCGTTCTCGATGGCGCTGATGACCGGCCAGACGCTCGGGCCGGGTGTGGGTGGCCTGATCGCCGGGATCGGTGGCTGGCGGCTTGCGCAGGCCGTGGCGGCCGGTATCGGGGTCGCCGTGATGGTCGTCTGCGTGCTCGCGCCGGCCGGACGCAGACGGGCCGCGGAGCCGCGTCGCGAGAGCAGCGATGGGAGCGGCCTCACGGGCACCCAGGCGGCCGCGCTCGCCGCGGTCCCGTTCGCCGTCTTCTTCACGATGGGCGCGCTGCCGCAGACGCTGATCCCGGTGATCGGCTCGGATGACCTCGGGCTGTCGGCGTCGGCGATCGGCCTCGCGCTGGCTGTCGGCGGCGCCGCCCGCTTTGCCGGCGCGGCGGCCGCAGGCGCGGTCTCGGACCGTGTCTCGAGGAAGGCCGCCCTCATTCCCAGCCTGCTGATCATGGCCGGCGCGGTGGCGATTCTCGCGGCCCAGCCGACGCTCGCCACCTGGCTGCTCGCGATCGTGCTGCTGTCGATCGCCTCGTCCGGCATCGCGGTCGCCGCGACGATCATCGCCGACAACGTCCCGGCGGCGACCGTCGGGCGCCGCCTCGGGACGTTCCGCTTCACCGGCGACTTCGGGCTGCTCGCCGGCCCGGCGATCACCGGCCTGCTGTACCAGAACGTCGGCCGCGCTTCGGCGATGCTCGTCACCACGGCCGTGCTCGCCGCCACGGCGCTTGCCGCGATGCTGATCGTGCCGGGAGCGCGTGCATAATGCCGCGCGTGCCGGAGCGAGCGACGCTCAGGGACGTGGCGCGAATCGCGGGCGTCCACCCAGGGACCGTCTCGCGGGCGCTCAACCCCGCCACCGAAGCGCTCGTGCGCGACGAGACGGTCCTGCGGGTGCGCGAGGTGGCCGAGCAGCTCGGCTACCGGCCGAACCCGCACGCCCGGGGCTTGAAGACCAACCGCAGCTTCACGATCGGCGTGATCGTGCCGGACATCCAGAATCCGCTGTTCCCGCCGATCATCCGTGGCCTCGACGACCGCCTCGGCGAGGCCGGCTACACGGCGCTGATCGCCAACAGCGACAACGACCCGGCGCGCGAGCGCGTCGACTTTGAGGCGATGCGCGCCCGCGCCGTCGACGGCTTCGTCACGGCCACCGCGCGGCTCGACCACGAGCTGCTCGACGAGTTCGCCGACCTCGGCATGCCGCTCGTGCTCGTCAATCGCCGCGTCGAGGACGGGAGCCTGCCGTCAGCTACGGCCGACGACCGCGCCGGCGTGCGGCTGGCGGTCGAGCACCTGGCCGGCCTCGGGCACAAGCGGATCGCCCACCTCGGCGGGCCTCAGGACGTCTCGACCGGCCGCCGGCGCCGGGAGGGCTTCGACGAGGCGATGGCGGCCGCGAAGCTCGAGCCGTCATTGATCAAGGTCGGTCGCGCCTTCACCGAACCCGAGGGTGCGCGGCTGTGCGAGGAACTGCTCGCCGAGACCGAGCCACCGACGGCGATCGTCGCGGGCAACGACCTGATGGCGCTCGGCTGCTACGACGTCTTCGCCGCACGCGGGATCGACTGCCCGGGTGACATCTCCGTGACCGGCTTCAACGACATGCCGTTCGCCGACCGCTTCGCCCCTCCGCTGACGACCGTGCGGATCCCGCACTACGAGATCGGGGTCGCTGCCGCACAGCTTCTGCTCGACGCCCTGCAGGGCTCCAACGACGGCCCGACCGAGGTGATGCTGGCGCCTGAGTTGGTCGTCCGAGGCTCCACGCACACCCCGCGGGCTTGACAACCCGCGACCGGACGGAGTAGGTTGCACACGTTTGCTGCAAACGTTTGCAATCGGGGAGACTTGGAGGAGGTCCTCGGAATGCGGAGACTGCGCTGGCTGGTCGTGGCCCTCATGGCTGCTGGGGTTCTGGGGCTCGTCGCCGCGGGCTGCGGCGGCGATGACGACTCCGCGTCGAGCGATTCCGGCGGTGGCGGTGGCGGCACGATCAAGATCGGCGCGTCGCTGCCGCTGACCGGAGACTTCTCCGAGCCCGGCAAGGCGGCGCAGCAGGGCTACAAGGTCTGGGAGGCCCTCACCAACGAGAAGGGCGGGCTGCTCAAGCGCAAGGTGCAGATGGTGATCAAGGACGACGCGTCGAACCAGAACACGATCGTCGCCGACTACAACGCGCTGATCAGCAAAGACAAGGTCGACCTGCTGCTCGGCACCTTCTCCTCGCTGCTCAACCTGCCCGCGTCGACGGTCGCCGAGCGCAACCGCATGCTGTTCGTCGAACCCGCCGGCGGCTCGCCCGACCTCTTCAACCGCGGCTACAAGTACCTCTTCTTCGCCCAGCAGGCGACCGCCAACCACCAGGGCGACGTGTGGGCGAACTACATCGCCAACCTCCCCGCCGACCAGAAGCCCAAGACTGCGGCTTACCCGACGCTCGACGACCCGTTCGCGGGACCGACCTCCGAAGGGATCGAGGCGATCCTCTCCAAGGCGGGCGTCAAGACGGTCTACCGCGAGACCTACACGATCGACAACGCCAACTTCGACGCGATCGCGTCCAGCATCAAGAGCAAGAACGCCGACCTCGTCGTCAACGGCGCGACGTTCGAGGACGGCGTCGGCCTGATCCGCTCGCTGCTGAAGGTCGGTTACACGCCGAACTGGCTGTACCAGACGACCGCGCCGTCGCTCGGCGACCAGTACGCGAAGGCGATCGGCAAGGAGAACACCGAGGGCATCTTCTACGCGGTCAGCCACTCGGCCGAGGCCAAGACCGCGGGGAACGAGGAGTTCGTCGCCAAGTACAAGGAGATGTTCGGCGGCACCGAGGTTCCCGAGGACGCGGCCGACGCGTACGCGGCCGCCGAGGTGATGGCGGCGGCGGTCAACGGGGTCGGCTCGATCGACGATCAGCTCAAGCTCGCCGACTGGCTGCGCGGGAACTCGGTCGACACGATCCTCGGTCCGCTGAGCTGGAACGACGACGGCAGCCCGAAGGGCGAGTTCCTCGTCGGCCAGTGGCAGAGCGGCAAGCCCGAGATCGTGCTCCCGGAGGACGCGGCGACGTCCGACCAGATCGTCCCCGGCTGGAAGCCGGGCTCGAAGTGAGGCATCGTCCCGCCGGGTGACCCAGCTCGTCCAGACGATCGTCCTCGGCCTGCTGATCGGCGGGACGTACGCCCTGCTCGCTTCGGGTCTGACGCTGATCTTCGGCGTCATGCGCGTGATCAACATCGCGCACGGGTCGTTCCTGATCCTGGCCGCGTTCCTGACCTATACGGCGTGGCACGCGACCGGGATCGACCCGCTGGTCGCGGTGGTGTTCACGACGCCGCTGATGTTCGGCTTCGGCTGGCTGCTCTACACGTTCGCGGTGCATCGGGTGCGCGGCGCGCACGTGTCGTCGTCGGTCCTGCTGACGTTCGCGATCGCGCTCGTGGTCGAGGGGCTGATGGGCGTGATCTGGGGGAACACGTCGCACTCGGTCCGCCCGCCGTACGTCAACGAGTCGTTCCACATCGGTGAGATCTTCCTGCCGAAGGCGCAGGTGTACGGCTGCGCGCTCGCGAGCCTCGTGCTCGTGGCGCTGTACCTGATCCTCACGCGGACGTGGCTCGGCCGTGCGATCCGGGCGAGCGCGTCGAACCCGAGCGGCGCGGCGCTGGTCGGCGTCAACGTGTCGGCCGTCGCGGCGCTGGCGTTCGCGGTCGGCGTGGCGGCGGCGGGCGCCGGGGGCTCGATCGTCAGCGTGCTGTACCCGTTCCTGCCGGGCTCGCACTACCAGTGGATCGCGCGCCTGCTCGGGATCATCGTGCTGGGCGGGATGGGGAGCCTGCCCGGCGCGGTGGTCGGCGCGCTGATCCTTGGGGTCGCCGAGACCGCGACGGTGTCCTACATCTCGCCGCAGTGGGCGACCGCGGTGCCGTACCTGATCATCTTCGTGGTCCTGCTCGCCCGCCCGCAGGGCCTGGTCGGCGCGAAGCTGCGCGAGGACGTGGCGGTATGAGGTGGCGCGCGGTGATCGCGGTAGCTGCGGTGGCGCTCGCCTCGTATCCGCTCGTCTCCGACAACCTCTATTACCAGAACATGATCATCCTGTCCCTGGTCTTCGCGATCGGGGCGGTCGGCCTCAACATCATCTCGGGGTACGGCGGCTACATCTCGCTCGGGCAGGGTGCGTTCCTCGGCCTCGGTGCCTACACGCTGGGGATCTTGTCGACGCGCGTGGAGAGCGTCTCGGTGTGGTGGTGGGTGCCGCTTGGCGGCGTCGTCGCCGGGCTGTTCGCGGCGTTGCTCGGGGTCGTCGCGCTGCGCACGCGCGGTCCGTCGTTCGTGATCATCACGATCGCGTTCCTGTTCCTGCTCCAGCTGGTCGCGATCAACTGGCCGTCGCTCACGAACGGCACGGCGGGCATCTCGCTGCCGCTCCCGACGTGGAGCATCGACATCCAGAACTGGCCGTTCTACTACTCGCTGTACGCGTTGCTCGCCGCGTCCCTGCTGCTGTCCTGGCGGATCCGCCGGACCAAGTTCGGCATGGGCCTGATCGCGATGCGCGAGGACGAGGACAAGGCGGCGACCGTCGGCATCGACACCCCGATCTACAAGCTGCTCGGCTTCGTCGCCAGCGCGGTGTTCGTCGGGATGGCCGGGGCGGTGTACGGCTACTACCTGGCGTTCATCGACCCGCTCGGGATGTTCAACATCCTGCTCAGCGTGCAGATCCTGCTGTCGATGCTGCTCGGCGGCCGCGGCACGCTGTGGGGTCCGGTGCTCGGCGCGTTCCTGATCGAGCCGCTGAACGAGTTCGCCAACAATTCCCTCGGCGGGGGCAATGCGCGATTGCTCGTGTTCGGCGGACTGATGGCGGTCGTGGTGCTGTTCGTGCCGCGCGGGATCCTGCCCACGGTCGGGGCCTGGATCGAGGCGCGCCGCGCCCGCGGCAAGGCCGGGCTCGTCGGGGCACGGCTCGAGCTGCGCGAGCGCCTGGAGCGCCCGACCTCGCCGCAGGCCTCCGGCCGCGCGCTGCTCGAGGTCAAGGGCCTGGAGAAGCGCTTCGGCGGCTTGCGGGCGGTTCGCGGCTGCTCGTTCGACGTGCCGGAGGGCTCGATGACGGCGCTGATCGGTCCCAACGGCTCCGGCAAGACGACCGTGTTCAACCTGATCGGCGGGACGATGGCGCCGGACGCCGGCGAGGTCTGGCTCGACGGCGAGCGGATCGACGGCGTGCGCCCGTGGGGTCGCGCCTACCGCGGCATTGGCCGCACGTTCCAGATCACGCGGCTGTTCCGCGAGATGACGGTGCTGGAGAACGTCGTCGCGCCGCTGCGCGCGTTCCGGCTCGCAAAGCTCAACGCCGGCGCGGTCAGCGGCCCTGAGGCGGCGCGGGCCGAGGAGCTGCTCGACTTTGTCGGCATGGCCCGCTTCCGCGACCAACGGGCGAGCGACCTCTCGTACGGGCAGCAGAAGCTGGTCGAGCTCGCGCAGGTGCTGATGCTCGACCCGCAGCTGATCCTGCTCGACGAGCCGGCCGGTGGCATCAACCCGACGCTGATCGAGCGGATGGGGGAGATGATCCGCGAGCTCAATGCGCAGGGGAAGACGTTCCTGATCGTCGAGCACAACATGCCGTTCGTGCTCGGGCTGTGCGACCCGGTGCTCGTGCTTGCGCAGGGCAGTTGCATCTGCCACGGGACGCCGGAGCACATCCAGCGCGACCCGAAGGTCGTCGACGCCTATCTGGGCGAGGACTTCGTCCTCGCGGAGGTGTGATGCTCAAGCTCACAGGCGTGATCGCGGGATACGGCGGGGGCGACGTCCTGCAGGGCGTGGACCTGCACGTGCAGGAGGGCTCGATCGCCTGCATCGTCGGTCCCAATGGCGCCGGCAAATCGACGGTCCTGCGAGCGGTGTCTGGGCTGCTGCAGCCGCGCGCGGGCGAGATCACGCTCGACGGCGACCGCCTCGACGGCGCCTCGACGGCCGACGTCCTGCGCCGCGGCATCGTCCAGGTCCCGCAGTCCAATGCGCTGTTCGCGAACATCAGCGTGCGCGAGAACGTCCTGATGGGCGCCTACATCCTGCGCCGCGACACGGCGCGGCTGAAGCGCCGCTACGCGGAGATCGAGGAGCTGTTCCCAGTCGTCGCCGAGCGCCGCGCCGACAAGGCGGGGAACCTGTCCGGAGGCCAGCGCCGGATGGTCGAGTTCGCCCGCTCGCTGATGCTCGAGCCGCGCATCGTGATGCTCGACGAGCCATCGCTCGGGCTCGATCCGAAGGGCCTCAAGCACGTCCACGAGAGCGTGCTGCGCATGCGCGAAGCCGGCCGCACGATTCTGCTCGTCGAGCAGAACGTGCGCTTCGGGCTGCGGCTCGCGACCCACGGGATCGTGATGGAGAGCGGTCGCGTGCTGCTCGACGGGCCGGCCGACGAGGTGCTCAACAATCCCGAGATGGCGGACCTCTACTTCGGCGGGTCGGTCCGCCACGCGGCGTGATCGTCGACTTCCACACCCACGTGATCGTCGGCGACGCCGAGCCGCCGCCGTCGGCGGTGGGCGAGTTCAAGGATCCCGCGGGGATCCTCGATGCGGCCGACCGCGCCGGAATCGACCGCGTGGTCCTCTCACCGTGGGTGATGCTGCTCGACGGCGACGCGCGCACCGTCAACGAGGGCATGCTCGCACTGCGCGGCGGCCGCATCGAAGTGCTGTGCGCGGTGTCGCTCGACGAGCCGGAGATGCTGCGTGGCCTGCCGGGCGTCGAGGTCCCCGCCAGCGTCGGCGGCGACTACCTCGGGCACGACCGCTTCGCGCCATTCTGGGCGGCGGCCGAGGAGCACGGCACGGTCGTCTTCATCCACCCGACGACGCGCGCGTTCGACTGGCCCGACTACCACCTGTGGAACACGGTCGGCAACCCGTTCGAGACCACCATCACCGCCGGGCACATGGTCATGGCCGGCGTGATGGAGCGCCATCCGGGGCTGAAGGTCGTGCTCGCCCACGGCGGCGGCGCGCTCCCCGCCCTGCGCGGCCGGCTGCGCCACGCGCACCAGGCGGTCGCACTGGCAGGCGAGCGTTTACGCGAGCCGGTCACGGCGTCGATCCGGCGCTTCTACTTCGACACCGTCACGCACGACCCGCGGCTCCTGCGCGACCTCGCCGAGTTCGCGGGCAGCGACCACCTGGTCCTCGGCACCGACCAGCCGTTCGACATGGCCGATCCCGACCCGGTCGCCACCGTGCGGCTCGCGGGACTGGACCCGCACGCGCTCGGCGCCAACGTGGAGGCGCTGCTCGGATGACCGACATCGTCGTCGCCGGCGCGGGCCACAACAGCCTCGTCACCGCGGCGTACCTGGCCGTGTCGGGCCGCGAGGTGCTCGTGCTCGACTCGCGCGCCGTCCCCGGCGGCGGCGCCGCGACCGAGGAACTGCTCGGGCCGGGCTACCTGATCGACTCGTGCTCGACCGGCCACACGCTGATCCAGACCAACCCGTTGCTCCTGGACGACGAGCTCGGGCTGAAGGACCGCTACGGGCTCGAGTACCTCGTCCCGGACCCGTTCGCGCACGTCGCGTTCCCGGACGGGCAGCAGCTCACCGCGTGGATGGACCTCGACCGCACCGTGGAGGAGATCTCGCGCTATTCAACAGCCGACGGCGTGGCCTACCGCCGCGTGCTGTCCGAGTACGACGAGGTCAAGCACATCTTCGCCGCGGCGACCTTCAGCCCGCCCGGCTTCGGCCCGAGCGTCGAGCAGTTGCTGAGCGAGCACCCGCGCGGCAATGTCTGGCAGCGGCGGCGGATGATGAGCGCCTGGGACGTGATCCGCCACGAGTTCGAGAGCCGCCACGTGCAGGCGTTCATGCTCTGGCAGGCGTACCAGACGCTGGTGCCCGTGGACGCTCCCGGCTCCGGCCCGCTCGCCTACTCGATCGTGTTCGGGCGCCAGCGGCGGAGCTGGACGATCCCGCGTGGGGGCTCAGGCCGGCTCGCCGAGTCGCTGGTCGACTGCATCCGCGAGCACGGCGGCACCGTGCTGTGCGGAAAACGCGTCGTGCGGCTGATCGTCGAGGGCGGGCGCTGCGCCGGGGTCGAGACCGAGGACGGCGACGTGTTCCGCGCGCGTGAGGCCGTCGTCTCGACGATCCACGTCAAGCACCTGCTCGACATGGCACCCGCCGAGCTGTGGCCGGAGGACTTCCGCTACGGCGTCGAGACGTTCGACATCGGCGTCCCGGCGATGGGCGTGTACATGGCGACGACCGAGCCGCCGCGGTTCCTCACGCCCGACGACGAGTGGCGGACCGCGGTGTCGGCCGGGCTGGCGGGGTTCCCCGAGGACGCGATCGAGTACGGCCGCGCGCTCGCCGACGGGCGCTACGTCGAGGACCCGGCATGGATCCTCGTTGCGACGCCGACGCTCGACGATCCCTCGCGCGCCCCGGACGGTCGGCACACGGTCAAGTTCCTCTCCGCGCAGTCGTACGGCTACGAGGGGTTGAAGGAGTCGCAGGCGCGCCGCCAGCTCGCCCGCCTGCACGCGGTGGCGCCCAACTTCGGCGAGGGCGTGATCCTCGACATGCTCGTCAAGGCGCCCGAGGACATCGAGCGCGCCAACGAGCACATGATTCACGGCACGTTCCACGGCGGGAACCGGACGCTGCCGCAGAGCGGCTCGCTGCGTCCGGCGCCGGGCTGGGCGCAGCACCGGATGCCGATCCCGGGCCTGTACCAGACGGGCGGCACCACGCATCCGGGCGGCTCGATCACCGGCGCGCCGGGGCGTAACGCCGCGATGGTGCTCCTGCAGGATCTGGGGTCGAGCATCGAGGAGGTGGTCGCGGGTGCCGGACGCGCGCGTGCAGGCCGCCATTGACCACTGGGCGCCGCGCTTCATCCAGGCGGGGGTCGACTACAACGACTTCGCGCGCACGACCGCACGCGTGGAGCGCTGGGAGGACTGGCTCGACGCGTGGTGCGACACGGGGGAGGGGCACGCCGGGCTGGCACGCGAGGCCGAGGAGGCGGCGCACCTGCAGACCGCTGGTGACGCGTGGCTGCGCGCCGCGGTCTGCTTCCACTTCGGCAAGTTCGTGTGGGTACTCGACGCCGAGCGCAGCCGCTCTGCCGCCGACCGCGCGGTCGCGGCGCTGCTCGCCGCGCACCGGCTGCTCGACCCGACCGCCGAGCGCGTCGAGGCGCCGTCCGGCGTCGTCGCCAACTTGCGGCGGCCGCCTGGCGCCGAGCGGCCTCCGCTTGCCCTGCTCATCCCCGGCCTGGACTCCACCAAGGAGGAGTTCTTCCGGCTCGAGAACCTGTTCCTCGACCGCGGGATGGCGACGCTGTCGATGGACGGGCCAGGCCAGGGGGAGTGCGGGTATACGCAGGCGATGCGGCACGACTACGAGGTCGGGGTGACCGCGATCCTCGACGCCGTATCGGTGCGCGACGACGTCGACCTGGAGCGTGTGGGGGCGCTCGGCGTCAGCCTCGGCGGGTACTTCGCGCCGCGGGCCGCCGCGTTCGAGCCGCGCGTGCGCGCCGTGGCCGGCATCAGCGGGCCGTTCTGCTTTGGCGCGCTCTGGGATCAGCTGCCCGAGCTCACACGCGAGACGTTCGTGCACAAGTCGGGCGCGACCGACTCCGCGGACGGCTGCGCTCGCGCCATGAAGCTCGACCTCGACGGCGTCCTCGAGCACCTGCGCGTGCCGGCGCTGTTCGTCACCGGCAAGCTCGACCGGTTGATCCCGTGGGAGTCGACCCAGCGCCAGGCCGAGGCGGCGCCGCATGGCGAGTTCGTGCTGTTCGAGGACGGCAACCATGTGTGCGCGAACATCCCCTACAAGGCGCGGCCACGGGTGGCCGACTGGATCGCGGAGCAGCTCAAGTGACCGGCGTCGCGCTGATCGGCGCAGGGATGTGGGCGCCGCGGCTCGCGGCCGCGGCCGGCCGCGCCGGGCTCGAGCTCGTCACGTGTTACGCGCGCAGTGCCGATCGCCGGATCGAGCTTGCGGAGCGGTTCGGCTGCCGCTCCGCGGTCAGCTTCGACGACGCGATCGAGGACCCGGCGGTGGAGGGCGTGCTGCTCGCGACGCCGAACGACGTCCACCTGGACCATGCGCTCGACTGCGCGGCACGCGGGCGGCACGTGTTCGTCGAGAAGCCGATCGCGGACAGCGTCGAGTCCGGCGAGCGCATGCGCGACGCGTGCATCGACGGGGGCGTCGTGCTGATGGTCGGGCACGCGTTCCGGCGGCTCGGCGCTGCGCGCCAGGCGCGCGCGCAGCTTGACCTTGGTCGCCTCGGCGACGTCGTGCTCGCCGAGGCGAACTTCTCGCTCCCGGGCAAGCTCCCACCGCACGTCTGGCGGGCCCAGAGGGTGCGCAATCCAGGCGGCCCGTTGATGCAGCTCGGCATCCATCACGCGGACACCCTCAGCTACCTGCTCGGGCCGGTGGCACGGACGACCGGCCGCTTCGCGCGCGTGCACACGCGTGCGGAGATCGACGATGTCGGCGTCGCCACGCTCGAGTTCGCCTCCGGAGCGCTCGGCGTGTTGACGGGCTCCTACGTCTCGCCGCACACGTTCTCGCTCCGGCTGCTCGGGAGCGCGGGCGTGCTCGACTATCGCGCCGACCTCGGCGCCGTGTGGCCAGCCGCCGAACGCGTCGACGAGGTGACCACGCTCACGATCGACGGCCGGCCCGTCGGCTTCGAGCCGTGCGACATGCTCGCCGAGGAGCTCGCGGAGTTCGGCGCCGCGATCCGCGGCGAGGTTGCGGTCGAGACCGGCGCCGACGAGGGGATCGCCGCGCTCCGGATCGTCCTCGACGCGGTCAGCGGAGTGCTCGCTTAAGTGCTCGTCGGCCGGCCGGTCCCGCGACGCGAGGACGAGCGGATCCTGCTCGGCCGCACGCGCTTTGTCGACGACATCCAGCTTGAGGGAGCACTGCACATCGCGTTCGTGCGCAGCATCCACGCGCGCGCCCGGATCGTGGCGATCAGCGCCCAGGGCGTGCAGCTGATCACGGCGGCCGACCTCGCCGATCGCGTCCGGCCCGTGCCCTTACTGGTGCCGGAGGGCGTCGAGGTGGCCGACGCCGCGCACCCGATTCTCGCCGACGGCGAGGTGCGCTACGTCGGGCAGCCGGTCGCGGCCGTCGTGGCGGCGAGTCGTGCCGAGGCGGCGGACGCGCTCGAGCTCGTTCACGTCGAGTACGAGCCGTTCGAGGGCGAGCCGGAGGAGCTGTTGTGCTTCCACAAGGCCGGTGGCGATGTCGAAGCGGCGTTTGCCGGGGCGGCGCACGTCGTCCGCACGCGGCACGACATCCCGCGGGCCGTCGCGGCGCCGATCGAGCCGCGCGGCTGTATCGCCGCCGTCACGGATGGCGTGCTCCGCGTCTGGGTATCGGCGCAGGACCCGCATCGGCAGGTCGCCGGGCTGGCACACGCGCTCGACCGCCCGCCAGAGTCGATCCACGTGACGATCCCGGACGTCGGCGGCGCGTTCGGGAGCAAGGGGCCGCCGGCACCGGAGACCGTCGTCACCGCGATCGCGGCGATCGACCTCGGCCGTCCGGTGAAGTGGATCGAGACGCGCAGCGAGAACTTCCTCGCCTCCTACCAGGGCCGCGGCGTGAGCGGCGACGTCGAGCTGGCGCTCGACGCCGACGGGCGGATGCGCGGGCTGCGGGCGCGGCTCATCGCCGACACCGGCGCCTATCTGCACCCGGCGACGGCGATGCCGCCGAGCACGCTCGGGATGCTGATGACCGGCGGTTACGACATCACGGCGGCCGACATCGAGGTCGTCGGCGTACGGTCGGACCGGGTGCCGACCGGCCCGATGCGCGGAGCCGGGCGGCCGGAGGCGTGCTACCTGCTCGAGCGCACGGTCGACGCCGCCGCGCGCGAGCTCGGCATCGATGCGCAGGAGCTGCGCCGCCGCAACCTCATCAGTGCATTCCCGTACGAGACGCCGCTCGGCTTCACCTACGACTCCGGCGACTACGGGCAGTGCCTGGCGAAGGCGGTGGAGCTGGTGGGGGAGGTGCCGGCCCGCCCGCTGGTTGGCGTCGGCGTCGCGCTGTACGTCGAGCGCGCCGGTGGTCAATGGGAGAGCGCGTCGCTGACGCGTGAGCCGGACGGGCGCGTGATCGTGCGCAGCAGCTCATTCCCACACGGCCAAGGGCACGACACGACGTTCGCGCAGATCGTCGCCGACCGGGTCGGCGTGGCGATCGAAGACGTCGAGCTGCGATTCGGCGACAGCGCCGAGGTGCCGGCGGGCGTCGGCACGTTCGGGAGTCGTTCGGTCGCGATGGCGGGGTCGGCCGTGGCGGTCGCCGCCGACCGGCTGGCGTCCGGCGAGCAGCACGCGGAGGTGCGCTTCGACTCGGCGGTCGTGTTCGGCTCGGGCGCCTACGCGGCCGTCGTCGAGATCGACCCGGACACCGGCGCGCTCACCGTGCACCGGATCGCGGCGGTCGACGACGCCGGCACGATCATCAACCCCCTGCTCGCCGAGGGGCAGGTGGTCGGCGGCACCGTTCACGGCCTCGGCACGGTGCTGACCGAGGAGGTCGTCTACGGCGAATCCGGCCAGCCGCTGACCGCCTCGTTCGTGTCGTACGCGATGCTCAGCGCCGGTGAGCAGCCTCCGATCGTCACTGCGTTCGTGACGTCACCGACGCCGTTGAACCCGCTGGGGGCGAAGGGGATCGGCGAGGCGGGCACGATCGGCGCCCCCGCCGCGGTCGCCAACGCCGTCTACGCCGCGCTGGGCGGCGTCTGGGTCGACCCGCCGTTCACGCCCGAGAAGCTCTGGCGCGCGCTCCACGATCACGCGAGCAGGTAGCCGCCGTCGGAGAAGATCAGCTGGCCGGTGATCCACCCGGCCTCGGGCGAGCAGAGGAAGGCGATCAGCCGGGCCGCATCAGCGGGCTCGCCCATGCGGCCCATCGGTGTGGCGGCGACGAGTCGCTCGCGCAGGCCTTCGTCGCCCATCGCGGTGAACGCCTCGGTGTCGGTTGGGCCCGGGGCGACGGCGTTCACCGCAACGCCGCGTGCGGCCAGTTCGACGGCGAGGAACCTGACTGCCGCCTCGACCGCGCCCTTGGCGAGCGCGAGCGGAGCGTAGGCGCGGTTGCGGGCCCGGTGCGTACCCGTGGAGGAGACGGCGACGATTCGGCCGCCGTGGGTCATGTGACGTGCGGCGGCGATGCTGCCGAGCACGAACGGGCGGGCGTTGAGGCGCATCGTGTCGTCGAACTCGGCTGCGCTCATCTCCAGTATCGGCCGGCGAATCGGCGTCACCGCGCACGCCACGAACGTGTCGAGCCCGCCGAGTTGCTCGGCGGCTTGATGCACGAGCGCGGCGGGGTCGTCGCCGACGTCGCCGTTCACGACGCTCGCCCCGGCGACAGCCGCCTCCCCCCGGCAGCCGATCGCTACATCGTCGCCGCGCGCGATCAACGCCTCGGCCACGGCGCGGCCGATCCCGCGCGAGCCGCCGCTGACGAACGCCCTCACCGCAGGGTGACGGCTCCGGCGTCGCCGGTCGGGATCGCCTCCTCGGACGCCGAGTCGAGCCGCGTGTTGCGGTTCGACTGCGGCTCGCGCTCGAGCGGCAGCGTCCCGCCCGCCGTGTAGTAGGGCTTGCCGGCGACGATGAGGTCCTCGGCCGGGAAGCGGGTGATCACCTCGCAGCCGTCACGTGTCACGACGAGCTGCTCCTCGATCCGCGCCGCCGACCAGCCGTCGCTGGCCGGCCAGAACGTCTCGAGCGCGAACACCATCCCTTCGCGGATCTCCTCTGGATGGTCGAGCGAGACGAGCCGGCTGAAGATCGGCTTCTCCCAGATCGACAGCCCGACGCCGTGTCCGAACTGGAGCGCGAACGCCGCCTCCTCGTCCGGGAAGCCGAAGTCCTCGGCGCGCGGCCAGACGGACACGACGTCGGCGGTCGTCGCCCCCGGCCGGATCAGCTCGATCGCGGCGTCGAGGTAATAGCGACAGCGGCGGTAGGCGTCGACGAGCGGCTTGGACGCGCTCGCCACCGCGAACGTGCGGTAGTAGCACGTGCGGTAGCCCATGAAGCTGTGGAGGATGTCGAAGTAGGCGGGGTCGCCCGGCCGCAGCGCGCGGTCGGTGTAGACGTGCGGATGCGGGTTACAGCGCTCGCCGGAGATGGCGTTGACGCCCTCGACGTGCTCGGAGCCCATGTCGTAGAGCACCTTGTTGACGAGCGCGACGCACTCGTTCTCGCGCATCCCGGGCTTCATCGCCCGGTAGAGCTCCTCGTAGGCGGCGTCGACCATCATGCACGCGTGGTTGAGCAGGCTGATCTCGTCCTGCGTCTTGATCACGCGCGCCTCCTGCATCAGCTGCTGGCCGTCGACGACCTGGATGCCCTCGGCCTGGAGCGCGAACAGCACCGCCGGCTCGACTGCGTCGACGCCGACCGGCTCGTTCAGCAGATCGCGCTCCTCGAGCTCGCGCCGGATCTTCCGCGCGACGTCCTCGGCGCGGCCGGCGGCGGGGAGCATCGCGCCGCGCAGCGTCGAGATCCCGGCGCGCGAGCGCCCGTCACCGAGCCACGGGTTGTAGAGCTGGTGGTGGCGGGCGGCCGAGCCGAAATCCCACATGATCGGTTGGTCGCGCTGGGGCAGCAGACAGAAGCGGTTGAGCTTGTCCTGCGCCCACGTGCCGATGTGGGTCGCCGTGATGTAGCGGATGTTGACCATGTCGAAGCACAGCAGCGCTCCGATCTCGGACGCGGCGAGCAGACCGGAGATGCGCGCCAGCCGCTCTTCCCGGAGCCGGTCCACCCGCACCCGCTCCTCCCAGTCGACGTTCATCGTCCCGTAGGTCGGCAGTCCCATCGTCAGCTCCCTCGGCATCCCCGTGCAATCGTTTGCAACAGTACCACCGAAGGACACGCCACGTGCCCGCGGGACGGCGGCGGTGCGCCGCCCCGGCTTGATCGCCGCTGGGCGAGTCGCTAGGCTTCTGCAAACGTTTGCAACCCCTCGGGAGAGTTCGGAATGGGTAAGGACAACGGCAGGCGAGTCGGCTGGGTGGGTGCCGGCCGCATGGGGCAGGCGCTCGCCGCACGGCTCCTGGCGGCCGGCCACGATGTCGCGGTCTACAACCGCACCCGATCGAAGGCCGAGTCGCTTGCCGAGGCGGGAGCGACGGTGGTCGACTCCCTGGCCGAGCTCGCTGACCGCGAAGTCGTATTCACGATCGTCGCCGGTCCCGATGACTTTCAGCAGGTGGTGGGCGAGCTGCTGTCGGCTGAAGCGGTGCCGTCGGTCATCGTCGACATGACGACCGTCTCGCCCGAGTCCTCAGCCGCCGTGCGTGCCGAGGCCGAGCGGCGTGGGAGCGCGCTGCTGGCGGCGCCGGTCAGCGGCAACCCGAAGGTGGTCAAGGCCGGCCGTGTGACGTTCGTGGTCTCCGGCCCGCGCGCCGCTTACGACGAGGTCGAGCCGCTGATGGCCCTTCTCGGCGCCGGCGTCACCTACGTCGGCGAGGGCGAGCTCGCCCGGCTGGCGAAGATCTGCCACAACGTGATGCTGGGCGTCGTCGCGCAGTGCCTGGCTGAGATCACCGTGCTGGCCGAGAAGGGAGGGATGTCGCGCGCCGACTTCCTCGAGTTCCTCAACGGCAGCGTGATGGGCTCGATGTTCACGCGCTACAAGTCGCCCGCATATGTGAATCTCGACTTCACGCCCACGTTCACGCCGCTGCTGCTGCGCAAGGACTTCGATCTCGGGCTCGCCGCGGCGCACGACCTCGACATCCCGATGCCGGTTGCCGCCGCTGCGCAGCAGACGGTCCAGGCGCTGATCGGCTCCGGCCACACCGAGGAGGACTTCGCGGCGCTGCTCGAGCAGCAGGCACACCTGTCCGGTCTCGAGCTCCTGGCCGAGGACGCCGAGGTCGACGACGGCCTGTCAGTCCGCGAGCCGGCGAGCCTGTGAGCTCGCTCGAGACCACGGCCGCCGCGGGCCTCGGCCGCTGGCTGGATGCCTACGAGCGGATGCTGCTGATCCGCAACTTCGAGAACGAGATGCAGCGGCTGTTCCTCAAGGGCGAGGTCCACGGCACCACGCATCTCGCCGCCGGCCAGGAGGCGGTGCCGGTCGGCGTCTGTCTGGCGCTCGAGCCGCACGACTATCTCGCAGGTACCTACCGCGGGCACGGCCATGCACTCGCCAAGGGGACCGACCCGGCCGCGCTCGCCGCCGAGATGCTCGGACGTGCCAACGGGGTCTGCGGAGGGCGGGCCGGATCGATGAATGTGATCGACCTCGCGCACGGCCTGGTCGGCTGCTACGGGATTGTCGGGGGGAGCATCGCCGCCGCGACGGGCGCGGCCCTGACCGCCAAGCGCCAGGGCCGCGTCGCGGTCGCGATGTTCGGGGACGGTGCCGTCAACCAGGCGTACTTCCACGAATGCCTGAACTTCGCCTCCGTGCACTCCCTGCCCGCGGTGTTCGTCTGCGAGAACAACTTCTACGGCGAGTTCACGCCGATGCAGAAGGTCACCGGCGGGCGCAACATCGCGGCGCGCGCGGCGGCGTTCGGGATCGAGTCGGCGCTCGTCGACGGCAACGACCTGTGGGCGGTCGAGGAGGCGGCGCGGGACGCTGTCGGCCGCGCCCGGCACGAGAGCGTGCCGACGCTGCTGGAGTGCCAGACGTACCGACACTACGGGCACTCGAAGTCCGATCCCGGGACCTATCGGCCGAAGGAGGAAGTCGAGCATTGGCTGGCGCGCGACCCGCTGAACCTCACGCGCGAGCGGCTACTCGCGCGGGGCGCGTCTGAAGCCGACGTCGAGGCGGTCGAACGCTCCGCGCGCGCAACGATGGATCGCGCCGTCGAGGACGCGTTGGCCGGCCCGTATCCCGACCCCGAGACCGACCGCGCGACGGAGTTCTCCGCATGATCGAGTTCCGCGACGCGATCCGCGACGCCCTCGCGGAGGAGATCGAGCGCGACCCGGCGGTGGTGTTCTTCGGCGAGGACGTCGCCGCGGCGGGCGGCGTCTTCAAAGTCACGCCGGGCCTGCACGAGCGCTTCGGCGACGAGCGCGTGTTCGACACGCCGATCTCTGAGCTTGCGCTCGCAGGCGCCGCCTACGGCGCGGCGGTCACCGGACTGCGCCCGGTGATCGAGATCATGTTCGGCGACTTCATGGCGCTGCCGATGGACTCGCTCGTCAACCAGGCCGCGAAGTTCTGGTACATCTCGAACGAGCAGGGCACAGTGCCGCTGGTGGTGCGCTCGGCGGTCGGCGGGGGCGGCCGCTTCGGCGCGATCCACTCGCAGATGCACGGCACCTGGTTCCAGGGCGTGCCGGGGCTCAAGATCGCCGCGCCGTCGTCGCCGGCCGAGGCCAAGGGGCTGCTGAAGGCCGCAATCCGCGACGACAACCCCGTGATCTTCCTCGAGCACAAGCGCCTGTACTCGGTCAAGGGACCGGATCCGGAGGAGGAGGTCATCCCACTCGGTCTCGCCCGCGTGGCGCGCGCCGGCGCCGACCTCACGATCGCGGCGATCTCCAAGGGCGTGCCGGATGCCCTCGCCGCCGCCGACGAGCTCGCGTCCGACGGCATCGACGTCGAGGTGATCGACCTGCGTACGCTGCGCCCGCTGGACGTCGAGGGAGTGCTGGAGTCGGTCGCCCGGACGAACCGGCTGCTGGCGGTCGAGGAGGGCCCGCGCACCGGCGGCTGGGCGACCGGGCTGCTTGGCGCGGTCACCGAGCGTGCGCTCCACGACCTCGACGACGCGTGGATCGTCGCCACCGACGAGACGCCGATCCCGTACAGCCCGACTTTGGAGGACGCGTTCATGCCGACGCCCGGCGCGATCGTCGCCAGCGTTCGCGACCGCTTAGGGGGTTCGGCGGCGTAGCGTCAGCGCGGCGAGCCCGATCGCAGCGCCGGCCATCGCCACCAGCACGATCACCTCGGTCGCCACGCCCGCGAGGTCGTCGCCGTCGATCGACACCGCGTGCAGCGCGTCGTAGGCGAACGACAGCGGGAGGACGTTGGCGATCGCCTGCAGGCCGTCGGCCATCTGGTCGCGCGGGACCAGCAGCCCGCACAGCAGGACCTGGGGAAGGATGAACGCCGGCATGAACTGCACGGCCTGGAACTCGGTCGCCGCGAACGCGCTCGCGAGAAGGCCGAGCGAGGAGCCGAGCACGGCGTCGAGAATGGCCAGCGCGATGATCAGTCCCGGCGCGCCGGCCGAGTCGAAGCCGAGCAGCAGGAACGCCACCGCCGAGGTGATCAGCGCCTGCACGACCGCCAGCAGCGCGAACGCGGTCCCATAGCCCGCCAGGAGGTCGAGCTTCGCCAGCGGCATCGTCATCAGCCGCTCCAGCGTGCCGCTCGTGCGCTCGCGCAACATCGCGATCGAGGTGACGAGGAACATCGAGATGAACGGGAACATCCCGATCATCGGCGCGCCGAGGACGTCGAACTGCTCCTCCCCGAGCATCAGGTAGAGCAGCCACAGCAACAGGCTCGGCACTACGAGCAGCAGCGCGATCGTCCGCGGGTCGTGGCGGATCTGTTGCAGCACCCGCAGCGTCGTCGCCGCGGTGATCCGCACGCTCACTGCTCGCGCTCCTCGATCAGGCGCAGGAACGCCGCCTCCATGTCGTCCTCGCGCGTGCGCTCGCGCAGATCAGTCGGCGTGGTCTGCGCGATCAGTTCCCCGTCGCGCATCAGCAGCAGCCGGTCGCAGCGGGCGGCCTCGTCCATCACGTGGCTGGAGACCAGCAACGTGGCGCCGTCGTCGGCGAGGCGATGGAACAGCGCCCACAGGTCGCGGCGCAGAACAGGGTCGAGCCCGACGGTCGGCTCGTCCAGGACGAGCAGCTCCGGGCGGCCGAGCAGCGCGCAGGCGAGCGACACGCGCGAGCGCTGGCCGCCGGACAGCGTGCCAACGCGCTGCCCGCCGGCGTCGGACAGGTCGACCGCCTCCAGCGCTCGCCAGACCTCGGGCGCGGGCGCGCCGAGCACACGAGCGAAGTAGTGCAGGTTCTCGTGGACGGTGAGGTCGGTGTACACGGACGGCGCCTGCGTCACGTACGCGACGCGCGACCGCAGCGCGGGCGTCCCGGCCGGTAGCCCGAGCACCTGCACGTCGCCGCCCGTGACCTTCTGCACGCCCACGATCGAGCGGATCAGCGTCGACTTCCCGCACCCGCTCGGTCCGAGCAGGCCCGCGACCTCACCCGCCGGCACGGCCGCGGAGAGGCCACGGATGACCGGCTTTCCGCCCCGCCGCACGTCGAGCCCTTCGATCGCGATCGCCGCGTTCATCGCCCGATGCATATACACCGCGAACCGAGTAAGGGGGACTGTCCCCCCTTATAGGCGCGCGAGGTGCGACCGCCACGCCTGCTCGGTGTGGCGGCGGCTGCGGCGGCCGAACGCCTCGAGAGCGCGGTCCGGCCCGGCGCGGACGGCGGCGATCGCCGTGCGCTCCCCCTCCTCACGCGCCACGAGGTCGAACACGGAGCCGCCGAGCAGCAGCGCATCGGCCCGCGCGGGCGGGAACGACGGCGTGGGACCTTCGCGCAGCCGCCGGTTGACCGCCGGCCGCACGTGCTTCGTCTGCCCCGACAGCCACTGCGCCGCGCCCTCGACGAACCACGCCGACCGCATCCAGCGCGCCAGCCGCCGCGGGCCGACCGGGGGAGGGAAGCCCGGATGGCGGGCCGCCAGCGCGCGCCGCGCGAGCAGCGCCGACGGCGCCAGCATCAGCATCTCCAGCGACCCCTCCACGTTTGACGCCCGTTCCGCCAACAGCCGCGGCGACAGGACGTGGAGCTCGTGCTCGCGCGCCCAGCCGACCACGTAGCGGCGCGCCGCAGGCGCCGTCAGCCGTCGCTGGACCGGGAGCCACGGCTGCGCGGCGTCGAGCTGCGCGGGCGACCCGTGCAGCACCACCGCGATCTCGCCCAACGACACCTCCAGCGCACGTTCGAGCCGCGCGCGCGCGTACTCGAGCTGCGCCAGGACACGCTCCGCGTCAGGCGCGTCGCGGTCGTCGTGGCGGGCGGTGAAGGTCTCGGAGGCGGTCTCGAGCCACACGTAACGTCGCCGGCTCGGCGGAGCTTGCGGAGCCGACCGGCGAAACTATCGTCTCACCTGCGACTGAATCTCGTTCGCCTGCTGGAACGTCGGGCGGTTGATCCAGTGGATCAGCGGCTGCGTCGCGCCGCCGACGGCGCGGAAGCTGACGGCGTCGAAGCACCACTGATCGGAATTCGGGCACTTCGGGTCGCCGCCGTACAGCTTTGACGCCGGCACCGTCAACGCGCCGGCCAGCGACTTGCGCAGGGCCGCGCGGCAGCGCTTGAGCGACCCGCGACCGCAATAGACGCGCGAGTACGGCCCGCGGACCTTGCGCCCGAGCACACGCTGCAGGTCCTTGCGTGCGTAGCCGTACCAGCCGTCCTGGTAGGCCGAGCCGACGTGCTGCCCGCCGTTGTTGGGCTCGTTGTCGAAGTCGACGGTCTCCGACAACTGCCGGAACGCGCCGCGGCCGAGCACCGGCTGGAACTCGGCCTTCACCAAACGCGGCCACCAGGCGTCCATGATCCGCACCGCGTCTGCGTTCTCGTAGACGCCGTTCTTGTCCCGGTCGCGGCGATGGCCGCCGGCCTTCACCCACCCGCGCAGCGTGTCGACCGCCCCGCGGAGCCTGGCGTCACGGGGCCGGCCCACCACCTTGAGCGCGTACGGGAGCACGGCGTGAGCGCGCAGGTCCCTCGTCCCCGCCTGCTCCATCACGTCGATCGCCTTTGGGAGCGTGAGCTTGCGCGCGCCGCGGATCGCCCGCTTGGCGCCGTCCTCGAGCAGCACGGACCGGTACGTCGACGAGTACGTCACCGTGTCCGAGGCCCGGAACCCGCGCGCCTGCTTGTTGTTCCAGTTGATCAGGTAGCGCTGGTCGGTCGCCCGCGGGTGGCCCGTGAAGCCCATGACCTTCTCGGTCCAGTCGTCCGGGTTCCAGCCCCGCCACGCGTACTTCGCGCGCACCGGGAAGTCCGCGTCGGTGCGCTTCGCGCGGGCCGGGTTGGCGCCTGAGTTGAAGTACGAGATGTGCTTGGAGTCCGCGTAGAACCAGTTGAACGTGTAGCCGACCTTGTTCGCGGCGCGCTGGAAGGTCGCCGGGCTGTGGACGACCTCTGGCGTGTTGAAGTCCATGAAGCCGGCGGCGGAGTCGACCTCGTGGAAGTACGTCGACCGCAACTTCGTGAACGCGACCGGCTTGCCGTGGACGGTGCCGCGCCCGGCGACGAGGCCCATCTTCGAGCGCTCGGCACGCAGCGTCTGCTCGCCCGCAGGCGTCGGGTCGCCGGGCGTCGGGATCCATTGGTTGTGCCGCTCGAGCACCTCGAACGGCAGGCACTGGCCGCGGTAGCGGTAGTGCGTCGAGTTGATCGTCGGCTTGCCGCCGCCGGGCTCGCACAGGTCGACGGCGAACGTGTCGATGTTGTCCTGGCCCGCCGAGGTGGCGCTCCACGCGTAGTCGCGCCCGCGGCCGAGCTGGACGTAGAGGTTGATCCCCACGAAGCCGGCGCCCTGGGCGTCGATCCCCGGCAGGCCCGGGGCGGCGGGGGCGTGGACGTCCTCCTCCATCAGGATCTGCGGGTTGAAGTAGGCGACCTGTGGGCCGGCGACCATCAGCGGGTGCCCGCTCTTGGACTCGCGGCCGGAGATCAGCAGTGCGTTCGAGGCACTCGGCGGGAACGCGGCACGCGACAGCGACAGCCCTGAGGCACGTGCCCCGCCCGCGATCACGTCGTGCGTGACCAGCGAGCCGCGGTCGGGCCGCGCCACGCCGCGCGGATGCTGCGGGCGCGCCTGGTAGGAGAACTTCTTGCCCAGAACGGTCACCGGCGCGGCCTTGTCCTCAGCCGCACGGAAATCCTTGAACACCGATCGCGCGCGCCGCTTGCCGAAGCGCTTGTCGAACGCGTCGGCGACCTGCGACCACGCGAGCTCGTTGCCGCCGCCGCGGCCGAAGATGCCGCCGACCAGCGACGCGGTGGCAATCAAGTCTTCGCGCGCAAACCGGTCCGGCCCTTGCGGATGGCCGATCGCGACGTACTCGCCCGGCATCTTCGTGGGGTCGAGCCGGGCCTCGTCGATGTACTGGTTGACGCCGGCGATGTAGTTGTCGACGTCGCGACGCAGGATGTCGCCCTGGTGCCCCAACGCGCCCGCCGGCTGCTGGGCCTGGCGCGTGAGGTCGGCCTCCGTGTATGGCGCCACCTCCCACTGCTCGGCGTCCATCGCCGCGTTCGAGCCGCCGGCGAAGCTCGACAGCTCCCCACGCCCGGCGTGACGCAGCACGTCCATGAAGAACAGGCGGTCCTCGGCGCCGACGTAGCCGAGGCCGAACATCGCCCCGTCACGCGTCTTGCCGTAGACGTGCGGCACGCCGAACGCCTTGTCGCGCACGATCGTGACGTCGGAGCGCGGCGAGTAGGTGCGCTCGGTCTGGCCGGGCGCGACGCCGAAGCTCGAGTCCTTGAAGAAGTTCGGGACCTGCGCCGCGGTCAGGCCCGGCGTCGCGTACACGAGGTCGCGGTACATGCCGAGCTGATCGCAGCAGTGCGGGACCGTCTGGCCGCTCGCGAGGAAGGCGGCGAGCTCGACCGCGTTGTACCGCCCGCGCGTGCCGGGCGGCAGGATGTCGCGGAAGCCTTTGCCGTCGTGCGCCTGGTAGCCGTCAGGCGCCGGGCCGCCCGTCGGCAGCTGTGGGAGCTGCGCGGCCGCGGGAGCCGCCGACAGAGCGAGAACCGCGCTAAGGACTACCAGGATCCGGAGCATGGCCCCGGACCGGTTACCCGTGAACGTGACCGTTCAATCAGGAGACGATGGTGCGGCTTACTCCCGCTCGCACGCTCGCGGGAGCGAGACGATGGTGCGGCTTATTCCCGCTCGCAAGCTCGCGGGAGCGCCTTGATTACGCGTATGCGAGCGCGTCGTCGGCATGCACGATCGAGGCGATCTCCTCGGAGGCCCGCTCGAACTCCTCGTCCGACAGCACCGGGGTGCCCTCGAACGGAAGGTCGCGCGTGATCTCCAGCCACGATCGGCATCCGCCGTAGTCGTCACGCACCCGGACCGTGACCGGCCGCGGGATGCGGTACGTCCGGAGCAGCAGCACGTGCAGCGGGTGCCGGCGCTTCCACGCCAGCCGCTTCTCGGCGTAGTCCGGAGTCCAGACGTAGAACGGCGACAGGCCGTCTACGACGCGGCGGTCGGTGACCGTCCACGAACGCGCCACCTCGGCCCATGCGCGGATGCGCACGCGGTCGGGCTGCGCGATGCCGCCGTCGCGGGTCAGCGCGTGGACGGGCGGCTCGCCGTCGGCCCACACGCCTTCCTCGAGCGCGCGCCGCAACTCGGGGCGGTGCGACTCGCGAACGAGGTCGCCGCGCTGGTGGTCGAACGTCGGGTACAGGAAGAAGCGGTCGTGCTCGAGCGCGAAGTGCTTCTCGGGCTCGCGAATGCCGCCTTTACGGAGCGTCACGAGCTGCTCGCCCTCTGCGAGAGCGCGCACGGTGACGGCCCATTCCTTGAATGCGATTGGCATAGGAAAGTGGAGAGAGGTGATTGGAGGGGCGCTTCCGTCACTCGGACGGTTTCACGCAACCTGCCCTGAATTTGACGCCGACTAACACACCCCCGTCGACGACCGTCACATACTATGCACAAAGTCGCGGAATCTCATAATTCCCCTGCAAATCCCACTTCTTTTGGAGAAGTATGCTGTGTGACAACGTCACACAGTGATGTCGTTCAAACCCTCCACGACGGCCAGCACGGCGGCGAAGTCCTCGTCGCCGAGCCCGCGGCCCGATCCGGCGGCGTAGAGCTCTCCCGCGAGCGCCGCGGCCGGAAACGCCGCCCCCGCCGCGCGCGCCTCTTCGAGGCACAGCCGGACGTCCTTGAGCATGTGGTCGAGCTTGAACAGCGGCGTGTAGTCATGCTTGAGCATCGGCTCGCCCTTGAGCTGCAGCATCGTCGAGTTGGCGGAGCCGCCGGCCATCACCTTCAGCAGCGCCTCGAGGTTGACGTCGGCGCGGCGGCCGACGACCAGCGCCTGCGCCAGCGTGGCGCAGTTGACGGCGCTGACGGCGTTCGAGAGGACCTTGACCTGCTGGCCCGTCCCGACCCCGCCGACGTGGACGATGAGCTCGCCCATCACCTCGAGCAGCGGCATCGCGCGCTGCATGTCCTCGTCGCTGGCGCCGGCCATGATCGTCAAGGTGCCGTCCTCGGCCTTCGGCGAGGAGCCGGTGACCGGCGCGTCGACGAAGTGGTGGCCCTGCTCGGCGAGCGCTTCGGCGGTCCGGCGGGCGTCGGCCGGCCCGATCGTCGACATGTCGATGAACAGGGTGCCCGGCTTGGCGCCGCCCGCGGCGCCGTCCTCGCCGAGGAGCATCGCTTCGACCTGGGCGCCGTCGACGACCATCGTGATCACGACGTCGCTGCGCTCGGCGACCTCGCGCGGGCTGCCGACGACCCGGCCGCCGTGCTCTTCGGCCCACGTGTCCGCCCGCTCCCGGGTGCGGTTGTAGACGGTCAGCTCGTAGCCGGCACGCGCCAGGTTGGCCGCCTGGCGCGAGCCCATGATCCCCAGGCCGATGAATCCAACGGTCTCCGCCATCGCCGGCGGAGGCTACCTATGCGGCGGCGGCGACCACGACCTCGTCCGGCTCAGCCAGATGCTGATGGGACGGGCAGTAGCCGTTCTGCGGCAATGGCGTCCGCTGGCACGGCGTCCCGCGACGCGTTGTCGCGCGGCACTCGATCCGGCGGCCCTCGATGTCGTAGCCGGTCATCGGCATCGATGAGAAGTAGTCCTTCGCGAACGTCATGTAGCGGTCTACGACCACGTACACGCGCTGCTGCGCCGACATCGGGAAGTAAATCCGGATGTCGTTGAACAGAGTCTTGGTCGGTTTCGCGAAGTAGTGCCAATCGGTGGCCAGGCGGAACACAGCCGCCTCACATGCACGCAGGACTCGCTCATGGTTGCTCGGGCCCCATTGGCCCGGCTTGTCCTCGAGGATGTCGCGTGAGAGCTCGCGATAGATAGACCGGCTGAAGCGATACATCCGTTCTCCCCTTGGCCGATACCGAATTCCCCCAGGAATTCGGCTAATCACTGATAGCCGCTGACGTTCAGTTTTGAACGCATGGATTGTTGACTTCGCGTTAAGACGCGAACCGGCGTTCGGTTTGCCCTATCTCGGCAAAACAGCCTAGAGCCAATGTTCGAGCTGCGGACTTGTCCGACGGATGACCGTATGACGTTCGTTCAGGTCCGGATCGGTGGCCGGGAAGTCGGCACGAGCGTGCGCTCCGCGGCTCTCCTCGCGGAACAGCGCCGATGCGGCGACGAGCCGGGCGAGCGGGTGGGGGTCGTCGAGCAGCGGGCGCAGGCCCTCGGCGTCGCGCTCGAGGCCGGCGTGGCGCCACATCGCCTTGCGGGTCTCACGGGTGGGGGCGGCGGCGATCTCGCCGTCCGGCGGCGGTGTCCCGGCGCGCGCCTGGGGCTCGTCGAGCGCCCGCAGCGCGGCGCGACGCCCGAACACGAAGCACTCCGACAGCGAATTGGAGGCGAGCCGGTTGGCGCCGTGCAGGCCGGTGCAGGCGCACTCGCCGACCGCGTACATCCCCGGCACCTCGGAGCGGCCGTCGAGGTCTGTCACGACGCCGCCCATCACGTAGTGGCTCGCCGGCGCGACCGGGACCAACTCGGTCGCGGGGTCCAGTCCGGCCTCGCGCAGCGCGGCGACGACGTTCGGAAAGCGCGCCGGGTCGACGTGCCGCATGTCCAGGCTGACCGCCGTCGCGTCCTGCTCGCGCAGGATGCGGAAGATCGCGCGGGCGACTTCGTCGCGCGGAGCGAGCTCGTCGACGAAGCGATCGCCGTGGGTGTCGTGCAGCGTCGCTCCCTCGCCGCGGATTGCCTCGGTGATCAGGAAGCCCTCGCGGCCCTTGATGCCGACGACGGCGGTTGGGTGGAACTGGACGAACTCGAGGTCGGCGAGCGCAGCGCCGGCGGCGCGGGCGAGCAGCAGGCCGGAGCCGAACGAGCCGGGCGGGTTGGTGGTGCGCGACCACAGCGCGGCGGCGCCGCCGGTGGCGAGGATCGTCCCGCGCGCGGTCAGTGTGCGGGCATCCTCGAGCCGGACGCCCGCGACGTGGCCGTCGCCGATCAGGGTCGCCGCCCGCGCGCCCTCCAGGATCTCGATGCCGGGGTGCTCGACGACGTCGGCCGACAGCTGGCGCAGGATCCGCCGCCCGGTCGCGCTGCCGCCCGCGTGCACGACGCGGCGGGCGCTGTGCCCGCCCTCGAGCCCGAGGGCGACGTTGCCGTGGCGATCGGCGTCGAAGCGGACGCCGAGCGCCTCGAGGTCGTGGAAGCGAGCGGGCGCCTCCTGCGTGAGCACATCGGCGGCGCTGCGGCGCACGAGCCCGCGCCCGGCCTTGATCGTGTCGTCGAGGTGCCGGGCCGGGGAGTCATCGACCGTGAGCGCGGCTGCGAGGCCGCCCTGCGCCCAGTAGGACGCGGTCTCGGCCAGCGGCCGGGCGGACACGAGCGTCACGGCGGCACCCTCGCGGGCGGCGCACAGGCAGGCGAACAGCCCGGCCGCTCCGGCGCCCACCACCACGAGGTCAGAGCGCTCGGCGTTCACGGAACGCCGTACGGTACTTGCCGTGGACACACTCTGGCTGCGACACGAGAGCTCGCTCGGGCACGACATCCCGGGCCATCCCGAGCGGCCCGATCGCATCCGCGCGCTGGAGAGCGCGATGGCCCGCAACGGCTGGTACGGCGCGTCGCTGCTCGATGCGCCGGCGGTCGCGCGTGGGCAGTTGGAGGCGGTGCACCCGGCTTCCTACGTGGACATGATCGAGTCGCTGTCCGCGAACGGCGGCGGGTTCCTGGACGCCGACACCGCAGCCGTGGCGGACACCTGGGACGCCGCGGTCCGTGCGGCCGGCGGCGCGGTGACGCTCGTCGATTCGCTGCTCGGCGGGGCGGCGCGCACCGGTGTGTCGGCGCTACGGCCCCCTGGTCATCACGCCGAGCGCGAGCGCGCGATGGGCTTCTGCTTCTTCGGCAACGCGGCGGTGGCGGCGGAGCGGGCGCGGTCGGCGCACGGCGTCGAGCGGGTGCTGATCTTCGACTGGGACGTCCACCACGGCAACGGCACCGAGGCGATCTTCGCCGCCGACCCCGGCGTCCTGTTCGTCTCGATCCACGAGTGGCCGCTGTATCCCGGGACCGGCCCGGCGTCCTATGTCGGCGAAGGGCCGGGGGAGGGCTACACGGTGAACCTGCCGGTGCCGGCGGGCAGCGGCGACGCCGTCTATGACTCGCTGGCCGAGCACGTGGGGGCGGCGCTGATCCGGGCGTGGGAGCCGGGCCTGGTGCTCGTGTCAGCAGGCTTCGACGCCCATCGCGACGACCCGCTCGCCACCTGCCGGGTGACCGAGGCGGGATTCGCGGCGATGACCGCTTCGCTGCGGCGCGCGAGCGATCTCGTCGGCGCGCCGCTCGGGCTTGTGCTCGAGGGCGGCTACGACCTCGGCGCGCTGTCGGGCTCGATGGAGGCGCTCATGCCCGTTCTCGTTGCCGATGCGACGCCCGCGGCTCGCGAGGTCGAGCGCCACCGACTCGCGGACGCGGCGGTCGAGCGGCTCGCGCCCTGGTGGGCTCTCTAGGGGATCGGGGAGGTCGTCGGGGTCGGGCTGGCGCCGCCGGTCGGCGAGCCACTGCTCGGCACGACGTGGCGGACGTAGCCGCCGGTGACCTGTCCCGAGAGGTCGGTCAGGCCCTGCGTGGCCGCGCGACGGCTGTCGTACTGGCCCGAGAACACGACCCACTTGTGCGGCTCCAGCGAGCTGTAGTCGTCGGAATTCAGCAACCCGACCGGAACGCCCTGGGCGGCGAGCTCGTTCGCGCGGGTGGTGGCGGCCTCCTGCGTCGAGGCCGACTCGAGCACGACGGTCCAGGCGTCCTTGCCCGCGGGCCAGTCGGCGATCTCGGGCGGGGTGCCGGGCGTGCCCTCCGACGTGGCCGGCGGGATCGTGGTCGACTCCGGCGTGGCGGTCCCGGTGGGCTGGACCGCGGTCGGCGTGGGCGTGGCCGCCTGCGGGGCGACCGTCTCGGCGTTGCCCGCCAGCTCTACCAGCGCGATGACCAATGCGATCACCGCGATTGCGAGCAGGCCGCCCACGACCGCGATCGGGCCGCGCCACCCGGGCGCCGAGGCGATCTGCGTGCCGACGTCGGCGCCGCACGCCAGGCACCAGTCCTGCCGGGGAGTGAGCTCGCTGCCGCAGCGCGGGCAGGTCCGCGGCGCCGGCTCCTCCGGCGGCGTCTCGGGGGGCGGGGTCTCGACGGCGCTCATCAGGAGGGTTCGCGGCGCGAGGTCAGCGGGTCAGGGACGTCGCTGCCGGGACGCCCGTTCGGGGCAGGCTCGTAGGTCGGCTCCTCCGGCGGCGCCTCACCCGCCGGCACTCCCTCGCCCGGATCCTCGGCGAGCGGTTCCGTCCGCGGCTCGTCCGCCGGCGCTTCCTCGCCCGGCGCGCCGGCGCCCGGCTTCTCGGCGGGCGCTTCCGTCCGCGGCTCGTCCGCCGGCGCCTCCTCGCGCGGCTTCGCCGGCGTCTTCCGAGCGCGGGTGCGCTTCGGCTTCGGCGCCGCGGGCTCGGCGACGGTCTCCGGTTCTGCCTCGGCAACCGGCTCGGCCGCTTCGACGATCTCCGGCTCTGCCGCAGCGGCTGCAGGCGCCGCCTCTGCCGGCTCCTCTCCTGTCTCCGGCCGCGGCGGGAGCGTCAGCCACTGGCTCGTCACCTCGGACGGCGTGTCCTCATCCTGCGCCTTCGCCTGATCTTCGGGCTTCGCAGCCGGGTGCGGGCCGGCGGCCCACAGCAAGCTGGCGGGGGCGGGTTCGGCCACGGGGTGCGACCCGGTCGTCTGCTGCACCGCGGCGGCGACGGCCGCGTCGCGGCGGGCGCGGGCCTTGGCGTCCAGCGGCGTGCCGCAGCGCGCGCAGTAGTGCCCGTCGCTCGCGTACAGCTCGCCGCACTCGGGGCACGCGCCGCCGATGCCGGGCTCGCGCAGCACGGCGCCGGCGTGCGGCTCGCCGAGGCGCGCCTCGAGCGCGCGGACCTCGGTGTCGAGCGCCTCAATCCGCTTCATCTTGCTCTCGACCAGTCGCTGCTGCGTCTCGCCGCCGGTGCCGCCGGCCGTGCGGTGGATCTCGAACGTGAACCCGCCGAGGTCGCGCAGCAGGAGGTCGCGCATGCGGCGCAGGTAGCGCAGCCGCCGCCGGACCCTGCCGCGCGGCGCGCTCGCCTCGGGGGCGTCGGCATACTCGGTTGGGTCGACGCCGGCCGGGAGGTCGCGCACGGTCGCGACCGCCGGGATCGCGACGGTGTGAGCGCCTGTGGCGGGGATGACCTGGGTCGCCTGTTCGTCGGCGGACAGCTCGGGCGCCGGCTGGGCGGTCGCAGCCTCCCCTGCGGGCACGGGCCGATCGCCGCCCGGCTCCAGGGGGGTCTCGGCGGGCGCGCCGGCCGGCTCGGAGGACGCAGGCCCAGTGGGCCCGGTCTCGTCGGCGGTCGCGGGGCGTCGGCGTGTCAGGCGTCGCAGCAGGCCGCTCATGCAGTCAAGAGGGGCGCACACCCAAGTGCGACCCGAATTTCGAGTATACGGTCGATGTTTCCGTCAACCCGCACGAGCGCCGCCAGGTGCGGCGACCTCGCGCCACGCGGCGACGACGCGCGCGGCCATTCGGTCGGCCGAGAACAGCTCGGCCCGCGCCCGACCGTCGACCCGCGGATCGTCCGCGTCGAGCGCCGGTCGCAGCGCTGCCTGCCACGCCTCGCGGTTCCATGGCGCGCAGAACGCGCCGTCGATCCCCCGCAGCGCGACCGGGTGGATCCCGACCGGTGTCCCGAACGCGGGCACGCCGCACGCGAGCGCCTCGATCACCGACAGCCCGAACCCTTCGGTCTGCGACGGGACGAGCACCGCGTTGGCGGCGTTGATCCAGTACGGGACCTCGTCCGGAGGCACGTTCCCGAGGGTGAGCAACCGGGTGTCCCCGGCCGCCTCGCGTGCGCGGTCGATCCGCTTCAGCGGTCGCGACGGGTCGTGCGGGAACAGCAGGTACGGGCCGTCGGGGTCCAGACCGAGGTGCTCACGCGCCGTGCTCCGGGGGATCGGCCGGAAGCGATCGAGGTCGATGCCGACGGGGAGCACGGCCACCTGCCGCGTCGTCCCCGCGCCCGGCAGGAGCTGGCTGAACTCCCGTGACACGGCAGCCGGGAGTGCGGTGAAGGGCAGGATGGCGCGCGTGAGCCGGTTCGAGCGAGGGTGGAAGAGGTCGTTGCCGTGCAACGTCACGACGACCGGCCCGAGCCGCGCGGCGACCGCCGGCCATGCCGTCAGCCCGAAGTGCGCGTGGACGACGTCGAAGCGCCGGCCGCGAAAGCGGCGTCGCATCTCGCGCGCCGCACGGGGGTACTCGGCGAGCCCGGGCGGGAACGAGAACAGCTCGACCTCGACGTCGCCGCGCCGGCGCAGCGCCTCCACCTGGTCGCGCACGAACGAACCGAGCGGCCGCCGGTCCGGCGTTGGGTACATGTTCGTCACGACGAGCGCGCGCACGGGCGGCGCCGAGCCTACGTCACACCCTTGTCACACACTTTCTTCAAAGTCGTGACGGTCGGGCGTAGAGCCGTTGCACGATTCGCCGGAGACTGGTCGGGCCTCTCGATCTCGCGGGGCGCCGGGCCCCGGGGCAGCCGGGGCGGATCGGACTGGGGGACTCTCGATGGCATTCGAGCTGATGGGCCGCGCGCACGCGCGCCTCGCCCGTGCCTGGATCGGCACGAGCGGGCAGGGGACGGTGGAGTACGTCGGCCTCGTGCTGCTCGTCGCGGTGCTGATCGCGGGTGTGGTCAAGGCCAGCGGCGGCTTCTCGGACACTGGGATCGCGGACGCGGTCGTGAAGAAGATCAAGGGCGCGATCGCCGGTGTCGGCGAGTAGCGCGGGGTTCGCCACGGTCGCGGGGCTCGCGCTGATCGTTGTGACGTTCGGCACCTCAGGCCAACTGCGGCTGGGGAGGGGGCGAGGGTTTCGGCGCCGGCGCGCATCAGTGTCGGATATGGGTCGCTGTGCGACCAAAAGCCGACACCAACGCACTCGGTGTCGAGTTTCCGTCGCATAGCGACGAACAGGCGACACCAACCCGGTCCGAACCGCGCCGCCCCACCAGGCCGCCGTTGACGTTCGTCGGCGGAGGCACAAGACCACCGGGCACCGGCCGCGAGGCGTGCCAGACTGGCACGCGTGACGGGACGCGAAGCGTCGGACGAGGTGCGCCGCCGACCGGTCGGAGTGTTCGACTCCGGCGTGGGTGGCCTGACCGTGCTGCACGAGCTGCTCGTTCAGCTGCCGGCCGAGGACTTCGTGTACCTCGCCGACTCCGCGCGCTTCCCCTACGGGGGCCGCACACAGGCCGAGCTGGAGACGTTCGCGCTCGAGGTCGCGGAGGAGCTGGTCGCGCGGCGCGTGAAGCTGCTCGTCGTCGCCTGCAACTCGGCGACGGCGGCGGCGCTGCCCGCCCTGCGCGAGCGGCTGATGCAGACCACGCTCGGGATCGACGTCCTCGGCGTGGTACAGCCCGGCGCCGTGCAGGCGGTGGCGGCGACGCGCAACGGCCGCGTCGGGCTGCTCGCCACGCCGGCGACGGTCGAGAGCGGGTCGTACGCGAAGGCGATCGCCGATGCCGACCCGTTCGTGAAGCTCACGAGCGTCGCCTGCCCCGACCTCGCGGCGATCATCGAGGCGGGCTTCCCGTTCGACCAGCAGGTCGTCGACACCGTGCGGGCCTACACCGAGCCGCTGCGCGAGGCGGGCGTCGACACGGTCGTGCTCGGCTGCACGCACTACCCGCTCGTGCGCCCGATGCTCCAGCGCATGCTCGGGCGCAAGGTCAACATCATCGTCTCCGGCGACCCGCTCGCCCACCAGGTCGAGCACGTGCTCGGCGCGCGCGGGCTTGCGAACCCACGGCAGACCGGCGAGGGGCGCTACTCGTTCCTGTGCACCGGCGACACCGAGGCATTCCGCGCGCTCGGCACCCGCTTCCTGCAGATGCCGCTGGGCGAGGTCCAGGAGACCCGTGTGGGGATCCGCGAGCTGACGGGGGCGCCGCAATGAACCGTGCCGGCGACCGCGCGCCGGACGCGATCCGGCCGACGGCGATCGAGCCCGGGTTCGTCCGCACCGCCACCGGCTCGGCGCTGATCTCGTGCGGCGAGACGCGCGTGATCTGCACCGCGTCGGTCCAGGAGTCGGTGCCGCGCTGGATGCTCGGCAAGGGCCGTGGCTGGCTGACCGCCGAGTACGGGATGCTCCCGGCGTCGACGGGCGACCGCAAGCAGCGCGATGTGACCAAGGGCCGCCCCGACGGCCGCACGGTCGAGATCCAGCGCCTGATCGGCCGCTCGCTGCGCGGCGTGGTCGACTTCGAGGCGCTGGGCGAGCGCACGGTCTACATCGACTGCGACGTCCTGCAGGCCGACGGCGGCACCCGCTGCGCGTCGATCACCGGCGGCTACGTCGCGCTCGAGCTCGCGGCGCGCAAGCTGGTGGCCGGAGGGCGGCTCGAGCGACTGCCGCTCACCGGCAGCGTCGCCGCCGTGTCGTGCGGAGTCGTCGACGGCGTGCCGCTGCTCGACCTGGACTATCCGGAGGACTCGTCGGCCGAGGTCGACGCCAACGTCGTCATGACCGGCGACGGCGGCCTCGTCGAGGTGCAGGCGACCGCCGAGCGCACGCCGCTGTCGCGCGCGCACCTTGATGACCTGCTGGCGCTCGCGCAGCACGGGATCGAGGATCTGCGCGCGATCCAGGCCGCCGCTGTCGGGTAGGGGGACCTCGGTGCGGCTCCTGCTCGCCACTCGCAACGCACACAAGCTCCGCGAGTTCGAGCGGCTGCTGCCCACGGTCGTGCTCGAAGCGCTGCCCGACGACGTCGACACGCCGCCCGAGGACGGCGACACCTACGCCGCCAACGCGCTGATCAAGGCGCGCGCGGCCGCGCGGGCAACCGGCCGCGCTGCGATCGCCGACGACTCCGGCATCGAGTCCGCGGCGCTCAACGGCGCGCCCGGCGTACGGACCGCGCGCTACGCGGGGGAGACAGCGACCGACGAGGAGAACCTCGCCAAGCTCGGTCGCGAGGCGCCGGTCGGGACGGCGCTCACGTACGTCTGCGTGATCGCCCACGTCGACCCCGAAGGCGCGGAAACCCTGTTCCAGGGCACGACGAGCGGCACGGTGGCGCCAGAGCCGGCGGGCGACGGCGGCTTCGGCTACGACCCCCTGTTCGTGCCCGACGAGGGCGAGGGCCGCACCATGGCCGAGTTGGGCGACGACGAGAAGGACGCGATCTCGCACCGGGGCCGTGCCGCCCGCGCGCTCGCGGAGTGGCTCGCGCGATGACCCGTCGAGGAAGCGCGCCGGCGGAGGTTCAGCGCTCGCGGGCCGCGGCCGTCTCGATCTTCTCCAACACGGCGCTGATCGCGCTCAAGGTCATCGCGGGCCTGATCACCGGCTCGGTCGCGATCATCACGGAGGCGATCCACTCGGCGGTCGACCTCGCGGCCTCGTTCATCGCCTACTTCTCCGTCCGCCAGGCCGAGACGCCAGCCGACGAGGAGCACCGCTACGGGCACGAGAAGTTCGAGAACGTCGCGGCCGCGGCCGAGGGCGTGCTGATCCTCATCGGCTCGGGGGTGATCGTCTACGCCGCCATCCGCAGCCTGATCGAAGGGCCGGAGCTCCAGTCGCTCGGCATCGGCATCGGCGTGGTCGCGTTCGCCACGGCCGTGAACCTGATCATCTCGACGTGGCTGTACGCGCGGGCGCGGGCGTCGCAGTCGTCGGCGCTGGAGGCCGACGCGGCGCACCTACGGACCGACGCGTTCACGTCGCTCGGCGTGGTGATCGGCCTCGCGCTGGCGCAGATCACCGGCGCGCAGTGGCTCGATCCGGTGATCGCGCTCGTGATCGCGGTGGCGATCGTGGTCACCGGCCTGCGGATCGTGGTCCGTTCGTGGGGCGTGCTCGTCGACGAGGCGCTGCCCGCCGACGAGCAGGCGGTGATCCGCGACGCGATCGAGGCGTTCGCCGGCCGCGGCGTCGTCGGCTACCACCAGCTGCGCACGCGCCGGGCCGGAGCGCGCCGCTACGTCGACCTGCACGTGCAGTTCGAGTCGGGGACCTCGCTCGAGGCCGCGCACGGCACGGCGCACGCGCTGCAGGACGAGATCGAGCGCCGGCTGCCCGGGGGCACCGACGTGCTGATCCACCTCGAGCCCGCCAGCGCGGTGCGGCCGGGGGCGGAGCTGCGCGCTACCGCAGGTTGATCGCGGCCGCGAGGGCGACCGCGAACACGACGCCCGCGTAGCCGTCGTAACCCGATAGCAACAGGATCACCGACGCCACCACACAGATGGCGACGGTCACGAGCCAGGCGATTCTCGAGAGGGGCACGAGACGGCTATTCTCGCGAACGGTCGATGAGCCCTGCCCCGACCCTCACGCCGCCGCTTGCGCTCGACTACCTGCGCGAGCTCTCAGCCGACATCGTGTCGGGCGTCGTTCTGGACCGTGCCGGGAACCTGCTCGCCGGCCCGGACGACCTCGGCGAGCCCGCCCGCGACCTGATGAACGCGGCCGGCGATGCCGAGGAAGTGCACGTGAACACGGCGGACGGCTCGATCTTCGCCGCGCGCTCGGACAAGCACGCGCTCGTCGTCGTCTGCGGACGGCTCGCGCTGCCGTCGCTGATCCGCTACGACCTGCGGCTCGCGCTGGCCGACCTGGGCGGGAAGAAGCGCCCCGAGGCCGCGGCCTGATGCCGCGCAAGCCCAAGCCGCCCGCACCGCGAGGCGCGGTGGGCGCGATGGCCGCTTCACTGGCCCGCCGCAAGGCCGCCCGGGAGCCGCGCGTCGTGCTCACCGACCCTGGCGGACACCCCCGCACCCTGGAGCCCGACGACCCCGCCGCGACACCCCTACTGGAGGCCGCCGAGCGGCTCATTTCTACGGCCCAGCGCCATTCTGAGACTGGTTAAGGGTCAAGAAGCGACCGGCGAATTCCCGGAAATTGCGGGAAAAGCGCAAATTTGGCTCTAGAGCGTCCGATAGCGCTGTTACCGTCGCCGCCGTCATCCAGATCCCCCGGGAACTGCCGGGGGCAGAAGGAGGAGTACGTCATGACCACGAAGGCGGAATTCGTCGACAAGGTCGCCGCGAAGAGCGGCCTGAGCAAGAAGGACGCTGGCGCCGCTGTAGACGCCGTCATCAGCTCGATCGAGGATTCGCTGAGCTCCGGTGACGAAGTCAGCTTCACCGGCTTCGGCAAGTTCCACGTCGCCAACCGCGGGGCCCGCGAGGGCCGCAACCCGCGTACGGGCGAGACGATGACCATCGCCGCGAGCCGCGTGCCGCGCTTCACGGCGGGGTCGGGCCTCAAGAAGGCCGTCAAGTAAACCGCTTCGCGGAGTCTGGGTCGGGCGCCGGCAAGGGTTCGGCGCCCGGCCCGGCGACGCGCGCCCACTTCGGCGACCGGCTCGCTGCCGCCGTCGCCGCGCGCGAATCGCAGATCGTCGTCGGGATCGATCCCGACCCGGCCCACCTGTGGCCGGAAGCGCTTGACCACACGTCCGAGGTGCGCGCCGCATTGGCGCAGGCGCTGTCGGCCGCGCACGAGTCCGCGCGCGCGGTCGCGGCCGGTGAGCTCGCCGCGAGCGAGGCTGCGGTCGGCGCCGACCTGGCGGTCCAGCCCGCCGCGCTGGAGGCGGGCGCCGCGGTGCTCGCGCATGCGATCGCGCTGATCGATGCGGCCGCTCCGGCATGCGTGGCGGCGAAGCCGCAGCTCGCCTGCTTCGAGCGCCTCGGGTTCGCCGGTGCGCTCGCGCTCGAGGCGACGGTCGCGCGGGCGCGCGCCGCGGGGCTCCTCGTGCTGGCCGACGGCAAGCGCGGCGACGTCCCTGTGACGGCCGCGGTCTACGGTCAGGCGCTGACCGGGTCGACCCCGTCGCCGTTCGGCGGCGTGCCGGGCCTCGGCGTCGACGCGCTGACCGCCAACCCGCTGCTCGGGCGCGACGCGGTCGCGCCGCTGATCGCCGACGCCCGCTCCGCAGGCGCCGGCGTGTTCCTGCTCGTGCGTACGTCCAATCCCGGTGCCGCCGACCTGATGGACCTGGCGCTACAGACCGGGGAGCCCTTGTGGGAGCGGTTGGCGACGCTCGCCGCCGACCTCGGCGCGCCGGGAACGACGGGTCTGGCCGATGTCGGCGCCGTCACCGGCGCGACCGCCCCCGCGCACCTGCAACGGATGCGCGAGCTGATGCCCGCCACGCCGTTCCTGCTGCCCGGCGTGGGCGCGCAGGGCGGCGACGTCGCGACGCTCGCACCGGCGTTCGCGCCCGGCCGCGCGGGCGGGCTGGTGACCGCGTCGCGCTCGATCGCACAGGCCCACGAGAAGGCCGGTGGAGACCGGGCCGCGGCGGCGCGCGCCGAGGCGGAGCGACTGCGCGAGGCCGCTTGGGCGCTCGCCTGAGGCCGTCCGGGCCGCCGCTAGACTCAGGTGTCGATGGCCGGTCGCAGCCCCGCGCGCTTTCTTGCGCCGCTTGCACTGATAGCCGTCGTCGTCGCCTTCTTCATGGTCGTGAACTCATCTCTGAAAGATTCGGGCGGCGACAAGTCCCCCAACCAGACCAACGCGCAGCCGACCGCGACGCCGGCGAAGGGGAAAAAGGGCTCCAAGCAGCGCCGCCAGCCGCGGCGCTACACCGTCAGGTCAGGCGACACGCCGTCGTCGATCGCCGACAAGACGGGCGTCCCGCTGGAGGAGATCCTCCGGCTCAACCCAGACCTCGATCCGCAGACCCTGAGCCCCGGTCAGCGGATCAAGCTGCGCCAGTGACCCGCCGTCTGCTCGCAGCGGCGGTGCTCGCCGCCGCGCTCACGCTGGCGGCCGCGCCCGCCCAGGCGCGTGAATGCCCAGCCTCGGTCCAGGCGCCGAGCGCGATCGTGATCGAGGTGTCGACCGGCGAGGTCGCGTGCGAGCGCGAGGCCGACGCCGAGCGCCCGGTTGGCTCGACCGTGAAGCTGATGACCGCGCTGCTGACGCTCGAACGCGGCAACCTCAGCGACGAGTACCGCGCCGCCGACTATCACCCGAGCCCGGCCGAGTCGCTGATCTACCTCCAGCGCGGCGACCGGCTGAGCGTGCGCGACCTGCTGCGCGGCCTGCTGATCCAGTCCGGCAACGACGCGGCGATGACGCTCGCGGAGGGTGTCGGCGGCTCCGAGCACGCGTTCGTGCGGCTGATGAACCAGCGCGCGCGCCAGCTCGAACTCGAACACACGCATTACGCGAACCCGGTCGGGCTCGACGGGCCCGACGCCCATTCGAGCGCGCGCGACCTCGTCAAGCTCGCGGAGTACCTGCGTACCAAGCCGTTCTTCCGCCGAACCGTCAAGCAGGCCAGCGTGACGCTCGTCACCGGCGGCGTCACGCGCACGTTCAAGAACCGCAACACGCTGATCCCCGAGGTGCCGTGGGTCAACGGCGTGAAGACCGGCCACACGTCGAATGCCGGGCACGTGCTGGTCGGCTCCGGCCGCCAGAACGGGATCCAGGTGATCTCCGCGGTGCTGGACGAGCCGAGCGTCACCGCGCGCAACGCCGACACCGTGCGCCTGCTGCGCTACGGCATGGGCCGCTTCCAGCGGATCACCGCCGCGCCCGTGGGCGAGAGCGTCGACATCAGCGTGCCGATCCGCTACCGCCGGGGCGCCGAGCTCGAGCTCGTGGTTGGTCCGAACGGCGCGCGGACCGTCGTCCCGCGCCACCGGCGCGATCGCGTGACGATCCGGCCGACACGCTTCCCGAGCCAGGTCCGCGGGCCGATCGCCTATGGGCAGAAGCTCGGCGAGGCCGACGTGCTGCAGGACGGGCGCAAGATCGGGACCGTGCCGCTGGTGGCGAGCACGGAGGTCCCGGACGCCGGTCTGGCGCAACGCACCAAGTCCTGGTTCACGACGCCGATCGGCGTCCTGCTCGCCTTCGCCGTTTTGAGCGGTACGGTGCTGCTGGCTCGGCGGCGCAAGCGACCGCGCGGGCCGCGCCGCAAGCGGACTCGCGAGAAGGCGGGGGTCGCATGATCATCACGGTTACGCTCAACACGGCCATCGACAAGACGCTGTCCGTGCCGAACTTCCGGCTCGGGCGCCGTCACCGCACGGTTGAGCAGACGACGATGCCGGGCGGCAAGGGCGTCAACGTCGCGCGCGTGCTCAAGACGCTCGGGACGCCGGTGATCGCCACCGGCATGGCGGGCGGAGCGACCGGCACCCGCATCGTCGAGCAGCTCACGCAGCTGTCGGTGCTGAGCGACTTCGTGCGCATCCGCGAGGAGTCGCGCACCAACACCGCGGTGATCGACCCGACGAACGGCGAGCAGACCGAGATCAACGAGCGCGGCCCGAAGGTCTCCCAGCAGGAGGCCGAGCTGTTCGTCGACAAGCTCCTGTACCTGGCCAAAGGCGCGCGGATGTGCGTGTTCGCGGGCTCACTGCCGCGCGACGTCGACATCGAGATCTACGCGGGGCTGATCCGCGAGCTCCGCCGCCTCGGCGTGGCGACGATCGTCGATACGGACGGCGACCCGCTGCGGCGTGCCGTGCGCGCCGAGCCGGACGTCGTCTCCCCGAACGTGCTCGAGGCCGAGGAGCTCGTCGGCCACGAGTTCAACGACGACGAGGACCGCATGATCGCCGTGCGCGAGATGGTCGGCCTCGGCGCGCGCGAGGCGATCATGACGATGCCCGACGGCTGCTTCGCCCAGATGCTCCCCTCCGAGCACGGCGGCGACTCCCGCATGTTCCGGGTTCACGTACCTGCCGGGGCGGTCGAGCCGCGCGCCACGGTCGGCTCCGGCGATGCCTTCCTGGCCGGCTTCGTCGCCGCCCGCTATAACGGCCGCCCGACCGCCGAATGCCTTGCCTACGGCGTCGCCTGCGGCGCCGAGTCGACCCAGCACCTGGGCGCGGGCCTGATCGATCCGGACCGCGTCGCGCGCCTGCTCGACGAGATCGAAGTGCAACGTCCGGAATTACCGGCCGAAGTGACATAAGGGTCGGCTACATTGGATGTTTCGCCGCGCCGCAACGCCTGACGGCGCCGCTCGCGGCGACGTTAGACGTCCGCCCACGGCCCTAGGATTCCTGAATGGAAGTTGAGATCGGTCGCGGCAAGAAGGCTCGCCGCGCTTACGGATTCGACGACGTCGCCATCGTCCCCTCGCGCCGTACGCGCGACCCCGACGACGTTGACATCACTTGGACGCTCGGCCCGTACCGCTTCGAGCTCCCGCTGCTGGCCTCCGCGATGGACGGCGTCGTCTCGCCCGAGACCGCCGGGATCGTCGGCAAGCTCGGCGGCCTGGCCGTCCTGAACCTCGAAGGCATCTGGACCCGGTACGAGGACGCTGACGCGATTCTCGAGCGGATCGCCGGCCTCGATCGCGACGAAGCCACGCGCGAGATGCAGGAGATCTACACAGAGCCGGTCAAGGAAGAGCTGATCGCGCAGCGGATCGAGGAGATCAAGGCGCACGGCGTCGTCGCCGCGGCCTCGCTCACCCCGCAGCGGGTCGAGCGCTGGCACGAGATCGCGCTCGACGCCGGACTCGACATCCTCGTCATCCAGGGCACCGTGATCTCGGCCGAGCACGTCTCGAGCGCGGGCCACGTGCTCAACCTCAAGGAGTTCGTGCGCGAGATGCCGGTTCCCGTCGTGCTCGGCGGCTGTGCCAGCTATTCGACGGCGCTGCACCTGATGCGGACCGGGGCGTCCGGCGTGCTCGTCGGCGTCGGCCCGGGGGCGGCGTGCACGACGCGCGGTGTGCTCGGCATCGGCGTCCCGCAGGCGACCGCGATCGCCGACGTGGCGGGCGCCCGCTCGCAGCACATGCTCGAGACCGGCGAGTACTGCCGCGTGATCGCCGACGGCGGCATGCGCAACGGCGGCGATGTCGCGAAGGCGATCGCCTGTGGGGCCGACGCGGTGATGATCGGCTCGCCGCTGGCGCGCGCCTACGAGGCGCCTGGGCACGGCTTCCACTGGGGCATGGCCACGTTCCATCCGTCGCTCCCGCGCGGCGCCCGCGTGCGCACGACCCAGAACGGCACGCTGCAGGAGATCATCAGCGGTCCGGCCCGCGAGAACGACGGCACGTTCAACCTGATGGGCGCGCTGAGGACCTCGATGGCGACCTGCGGCTACCAGGACATCGCGGAGTTCAACCGGGCCGAGTTGCTGGTCGCACCGGCGCTGCAGACCGAGGGCAAGCAGCTCCAGCGCGAGCAGCAGATCGGGATGGCGGCGCGGGGCGGAGCGGTGGCGCTTGTCGCAGACTGAGACGCACGCGCCGGCGGGCGACGACCTCGTCTCGCGCGGGCACGGCTCGGCGGTCGCTGCCGAGCAGCCGGTCGAGGAGCTGGCGCTCGAGCGCGCGGTCGCGCACGACGAGGTGCTGGTGCTCGACTTCGGGGGCCAGTACTCGCAGCTGATCGCCCGCCGCGTGCGCGAGTGCGGCGTGTTCTCGGAGCTGCTGCCGCACCACGTCGGCGTCGACGAGGTGCGCAAACGGGCGCCGAAGGGGCTGATCCTTTCCGGCGGCCCGGCGTCGGTGTACGCGCCCGGCGCCCCGCGACTGGACCCGGCGTTGCTCGAGCTCGGGATCCCCGTGCTCGGCATCTGTTACGGGATGCAGGCCCTGGTGCTGACGCTCGGCGGCCGCGTCGAGAGCGCCGAGGTGGGGGAGTTCGGCCGCTCGCAGCTGACCGTGCGCGAACACGGGCGCCTGCTGGCCGGCACCCCGGCGGAGCAGCCGTGCTGGATGTCGCACCGCGACACGGTGTTCGCGGCGCCGCCCGGCTTCACACCGCTGGCGAGCTCGAGCGAGTCGCCGGTCGCCGCCGTCGAGGACACCGACCGTGCGCTGTACGGCATCCAGTTCCACCCCGAGGTCGTCCACACGCCGTACGGGCAGCAGGTCCTGACCACGTTCCTCGAGGACATCTGCGGCTGCGCGCGCGACTGGAGCGCCGCGTCGATCATCGACGAGCAGGTCGCCGCGATCCGCGCCCAGGTCGGCGACGGGCACGTGATCTGCGGGCTGTCCGGTGGGGTCGACTCGTCGGTCGCCGCCCTGCTCGTTCACCGGGCGATCGGCGACCAGCTGACCTGCGTGTTCGTCGACCACGGGCTGATGCGCAGGAACGAGGGCGAGCAGGTGATCGCCGCGTTCCGCGACCACTTCAAGGTCCCGCTCGTCGCGGTCGACGCGGAGGAGCGGTTCCTGGACCGCCTGCGCGGGCTGTCCGAGCCGGAGGCCAAGCGCAAGGCGATCGGCGCCGAGTTCATCCGCGTGTTCGAGGAGGAAGCCGCGAAGATCGGCGACGCGCGCTACCTCGTGCAGGGCACGCTGTACTCGGACGTGATCGAGTCCGGCGGCGGCACCGGGGCGGCGACCATCAAGTCGCACCACAACGTCGGCGGCCTGCCCGAGGACCTCGAGTTCGAGCTCGTCGAGCCGCTGCGGGCGCTGTTCAAGGACGAGGTGCGCGCGGTCGGGGCCGAGCTCGGGCTGCCCGAGCGGCTCGTCTGGCGCCAGCCGTTCCCCGGCCCGGGCCTGGCGATCCGCGTCGTCGGCGGCGAGGCGACGAAGGAGCGCCTCGACACGCTGCGCACCGCGGACTTCATCCTCCAGGACGAGATCCGCAACGCCGGCCTGTACCGCGAGCTGTGGCAGTCGTTCTGCGTGCTGCCCGACATCCGCACCGTCGGCGTGCAGGGCGACGAGCGGACGTACGGCTATGTCGTCGCGATCCGCGCGGTGACGTCGGACGACGCGATGACGGCCGACTGGGCGCGCCTGCCCTACGACCTGCTGGAGCGCATCGCCTCGCGCATGATCAACGAGATCCGCGAGGTCAACCGGGTGGTGCTCGACATCACGAGCAAGCCGCCCGGCACGATCGAATGGGAGTGAACGAGCCGCCGCCTCCCGGCCTGAGCACGCGTGCCAAGGTCGGTACGGGGGTGTTCATCGCCGTCCTTTACTCGATCGGCATGTCGCTCCGGGGAGCCGTGTTCCCCGGGATCGTCGGCGGGATCCTCGCCGGGATCCTCTGCTACCTGGTGCTGCGCGAGATCGAGCAGCGCC
>CAVUFC010000027.1:0-108440 GCA_963740605.1 uncultured Solirubrobacteraceae bacterium
GCGTCTCCGCTCGGGTTCTCGAGACGCCTGCTTGAGGCGACGAGCGAGCGAGCGTCCCGCCGACGCACGGCTCGCATCGCAATGCACGAAAGCGAAACGCGCGGCAGTGACAACGGCCACCGGCGGGGTGCAATTGGTCGCCGGGGTGCAAATGACCGGGTGGTCGCAGGTCCGCTGAAACGGCGCCGCCCCATGATCGACCACTTTCGTGGCATCCAGTGGATTGCACCCGCAACGCACCCCGCGCAATACACCGACATGAAGTTAAGCTAGATTTGCAGGCAATTCTAGTCGGGGAGACAGGATTTGAACCTGCGACCGCCCGGCCCCCAGCCGGGTGCGCTACCAGACTGCGCCACTCCCCGATATGTCGTCCAGAGCGGGCGACGGGAATCGAACCCGCCCTAGAAGCTTGGAAGGCTTCTGTGCAACCACAACACTTCGCCCGCAAGCGCCGGGCCCGATGATAGCCGTGCGGGAGGCTCGTGTCAGGCCGGCGGACGGCGCTCTTCGGTGGGCACCACGCCCTCCTCGTCGAGCAGCGACGGCGGCGGCCAGGGGCCGAACCAGTTGTCGCGCGCGCCGTCGAGCGTGACCACCGAGCCCGACAGCGCGCGGCCGAGTGGCGAGGCGGCCAGGGCGACGAGCCAAGCGTGCTCGGATTCGCTGCCGAGCCGCTGCAGCGGGACCGTCCGAGCCGCCGCGCGCCAGACCGGCTCGGGGTACTTGCGCAGCGACTCGGTGTCGAAGTGCCCGGCCGCGAGCGCGATCACGGCGATGCCGTCCGGCGCCCACTCGCGCGCGAGCGCGCGCGTGTAGCCCTCGACGGCGGCGCGGGCGGCGCTCGAGTGCGTCATGCCCGCCAGGCCGTGGTGCGGAGAGAGCGTGACGTTGATGATCGTGCCGCCGCCGGCCGGGCGCATCGCGAGCTCGACCGCCGTCCGCGCCATCAGCTCTGTGCCGCCGATGTTCAGGCGCGTGACCGCCTGCCAGCCCTTCTCGGTGATCGCCTCGGCGGGAACGAAATACTGCCCGCCGGCGTTGTTGACGAGCACGTCGAGCCGCCCGTGTCGGTCGAGGCACGCGCGCACGATCCGCTCTGCGTCGGCGTTCGAGCGCACATCACCGCCGACGTAGGAGGCCGCGGAGCCGATCTCGGAAACCGCGTCCGCGAGCACTGCTTCGCGGCGGCCGGTGATCACGACACGCGCTCCGCAGGCCGCCAGTTCACGCGCCGCGGCCTTGCCCAGCCCGGTCCCGCCGCCCGTGACGAGCGTCACACGTTCGTCCAAAACGGATCGCGCAAACACCTCAGATCTCATCGCGCCGACCCTGGATGCCGATGATAGGTCCACCGAAAAAACGGGAACACACCAGGCACATCATGCAGATCCCAGGCGTCCACATCGAGACCCTGCACAACCCGGTTCGCTACACGTACGCACAGATCGAGAAGGCTTGTGCGATCGCGCAGATGCTGAACCGCGGCAAGCTGGTTCTCGTCGAGCCGCCTCGGCGCTGATACATCGCCGCGCAAGCCGGTAGGGGGCGGCGCGCGCGATCGGGTCAGGGTCGCGAGGCGAACAACACGATTCGCGCGCACCCGCGCCGCCGTGGCGTCCCGTCGGGGGACGGACCGCCACGGCGGTGCGGCGAGCCGCCAAATCGTCGCTAGACTCGCACGCGCCACTGGGGGATTAGCTCAGTTGGTGGTAGCGCCGGTCTCCAAAACCGGAGGTCCCAGGTTCGAGTCCTGGATCCCCCGCCTTCCGCCGGAAGCCATGCGCACATGTGTTAGTGGCGTTATGGCTCCCACCCGATCAGTGGTCGTACAGCTACCTGCTCGGCATGTATCTCGGTGACGGCTGCGTTTCGGCGGCCGGCAGCAGTTTCCAACTCGTCGTGGCGTGCGACGCGGCGTACCCAGACATCATCGAGGAGTGCGCCACGGCGATGGTGCTGACCCTCCTCCCCCGCCGCGTCGGATGTAATCAGCACCGCGTGCATCGCTGCGTACGCGTGGTGGGCTCCAGCCGTCGCTGGCCGGAGGCGTTCCCGCAGCACGGGCCGGGCCGCAAGCACGAGCGCACGATCGAGCTGGCGAACTGGCAACGGGAGGTGGTGGACCGCTTCCCGCAGGAGTTCCTGCGCGGCCTGCTGCACTCCGACGGATGCCGGACCGTCAATCGCTTCAAGACCAAGCTGCCGAGCGAGCGGATCGCTGAGTACGCGTATCCACGGTGGTTCTTCTCGAACCGGTCGGCCGACATCCGTGGGCTGTTCTGCGAGTACTGCGACCGGCTGGGGATCCGCTGGACGCAGTCGAATCCGCGCAACATCTCCGTCTCGCACCGCGACAGCGTCGCGCTACTGGACTCGTTCGTGCCGGCGAAGTCATAGGGGGTGATGCCTCGGAATCTGCGGGCACGTCCCCGATTGCTTCAACTGCCGCGACCGTGTTCGGTAGGGGCATGGTTTGCCTCATCGTCGGACTTGACCGCCGCACTCTGAACCCCTGGCACACCAACGTGGCCGCCGAGGACGTGACGCGCGCGATGACCGTCGCGCGGTCGCGCGCGCGGCGGCTGGGCATCGATCTCGTCGTCGCGGCCGCGATCGGGCCGTGCTCGAACGTGCTCCCAGACCCGGCGGCTCAGCTCGCCGCGCACGCTGCCTGACCAGCATAAGCATTATGATGGTCAGTAGTGGACGAACGCGACAAGCGGCGGATCGGCGAGCAGGTCGAGCCCGGAGGGCGGCCGAAGGCGCCTGGGCGCCTCGAGCTGCTCCAGCGCTTCATCAACACCCATAACCACGACCTGCCAACCGACTGGGATCGCATCGGCACGGCCGCGAAGGCGTCGGCGTGGCTGCGCGAGAAGGGGCTAGCCCGTGCGCCGATCTCGGAGGCCGAGGCCGGCACCCTGCGCGAGCTGCGGGAAGCCATCCGGGCGCTCGCGGTCGCGAATCAGGGTGGCGTGCCCGACGCGGCGGCGACCGACCTGCTCCGGCGCACTGCCGCGCCGCTCACGGTCACGGTCGACGCCGCGGGCCGCACGTCGCTCGAGCCCGTCCGCGGCGGTGTCGACGGTGCGGTCGCGACGCTGCTCGGCATCCTCCACGAGGCACAGCTCAGCGGCGACTGGTCGCGCATGAAGGGCTGCCGCCAGTGCGAGTACGCCTTCTTCGACCGCTCCAAGAACCGATCGGCGGCGTGGTGCGCGATGTCGATCTGCGGCAACCGCACGAAGAACCGCGCGTACTACCGGCGCCGCACGTCATGAGCCAGCTCGCGGCCGCGCGTCTCAGCAGCGCCGAGTTCAAGGCGCCGCGCGGGATCGCGATCGCCGCGCTCACGCTCGCCGCGATCGCGCCGTTGTTCGTGGGCGCCGGGAGCGTCGCGCTGGAGAACATGGTCCTCGCCGCGGCCTACGTCGTCATGGCGCTCGGCCTCAACGTCGTCGTCGGCTTCGCCGGGTTGCTCGATCTCGGCTACGTGGCGTTCTTCGCGATCGGCGCGCACGTCACCGCGTACTTCGGATCCGCGTTCTGGGCGAACGCCGACGTCTCGCTCCTCGTCGACGACGCCGGCCTCCCGGGCATCCACGTCAACTTCCTGCTGATCCTCGTGCTCGCGGCCCTCGCCGCAGCGATCGCGGGCGTCATCATCGGACTGCCGACGCTCCGCCTGCGCGGCGACTACGTCGGCATCGTCACGCTCGCGTTCGGCGAGATCATCGGGCAGCTCGTCGCCAACGGTCAGGACATCCACTTCCTCGGCGGCACGCTCACCGGAGGGCCGACGGGGATCACGGCGATCGACCGGATCGACCTCCCGTTCGTCGATCGCTTCGGCGCGCTCGACCTCCGCCCTTGGTACTGGTTCGCCCTCGTGCTGGTCGCGCTCACGTTGGTCGTCAACTTCCGGCTCCGGGACTCGCGGCTCGGCCGCGTGTGGGTCGCGCTGCGCGAGGACGAGGCGACGGCCGTGTCCATGGGCGTCCCGATCGTGCGCACGAAGCTGCGCGCCTACGGCGTCGGAGCCGCGCTCGGCGGCGTGGCCGGCGCCTTTCTCGCGTCGTACCTGAGCACCGCGAACCCCCACCAGTTCACGTTCTCGTTCTCGATCTTCATCCTCGCCATGGTCGTGGTCGGCGGGATGGGGTCGATCTGGGGCGTCGTCGTCGGCGCGATCCTCCTGTCGCTGATCAACAACTACTTCCTGCACGATCTCCCCGGCACGTTGGGCGTGCAGGTCGATCTGTCGGAGATCGCGCCCGCCGTCTACGGCTTCCTGCTGGTGATCGTGATGCTGCTGCGCCCGCAGGGGCTCATTCCGGAGCGCGGCGGCGGAAGGTGACCTTCAGGTCTTCCACCCAGTCGCCCGGCGTCTCGGCGAGCTCAGCCAGAACCTCGAAGCTGTCCTGGCCCAGCCACGCGGTGGACCGCTGATCGAAGCCGGGCTCCTCACGTTCCATCCGCCACACGCCGTCCTCGACCGTGGTCGTGAGCGTCCGCCGGATGCCACGCGAGTCGAACCACTCCGCGACCAGTCCATCGCCCTCGGCGGGCGGGCCGATGATGGTGATCGCCTCGGGGAAGCGCTCATGGTCGACGTGCGACCGCTGGATGAGGAAGTGGCCGCCCTCCAGCCACTCGAACGTGGTGGTGCCGTAGACGACTTGCTCGAACAGTCTGTGCTTGCCCTCGGTGTCCCACGTGCCGACCAGGACGTCGAGGGCTGCAAGTGCGTGATCTCGATCAGTCATGTCGATAGGACCATCGGACGCCATCGAATCTCATCGCTGGAGTGCGGGCGGAGGGACTCGAACCCCCACGGCTTGTGGCCACGAGGACCTAAACCTCGCGCGTCTACCAATTCCGCCACGCCCGCAGTGCCCGTGCGAATCGCCGCACGTACAGCAGCGAGATTGTAAGGTCGCATCGGCATGGAGGAGCCCAGGGTGATCATCGAGCACCCGAACCGCGACAAGGCGTCATCGAAGGTCACGCGCGCAATCGTCGTCGTGCTGCTGCTCGTCTCCGCCGGACTGGTGACGCTCATCTCCGTCGGCGGCTGGGACGCGATCGAAGGCGCCAAGCCGCTGCAGGTCGCCTACATCGTCCTCTACCTCGTGATTGCCTTCTTCGTGCTGCGCTGGAGCCGCGGGGTCCTGCCCGTCGCCGCGGCGTTGGCGATCGTGCTGATGATCTTCGCCGCCGTCTCCGCGCCGGCGTGGTTCGACCGCGACAAGACCGGCTTCACCGATCCCGCGCTCGCGGCGGACATCCTCGGTCTCCTCTCCGCCCTGCTCGTCCCGGTCCAGCTGCTGCTGATCGCGTTCGCGATGAGCGCCTTCCGGCAGAAGTGGAACGTCGAGATCGAGCGCCACGAAGAGCCGCCGCCGGAGCGCGCCGAAGAGCGCGGTCCGGCCCCCGCTGCCGCGTAGCCGGCCCCCTAGGATGTGCGGCACACCCGCCCGGGTGGCGGAACTGGTCTACGCGATGGACTCAAAATCCATTGTCCGCAAGGGCATGCGGGTTCGAATCCCGCCCCGGGCATTGCCGGTCCGCCGCGCCACTCCCGAAGACGCCCGCGCGCTCGCCGAGCTGCACGTAGCGTCGTGGCGCGCCGGCTACCAGGGGATCGTCGCGGACGAGCACCTCGCCGCGCAGTCGGTCGACCAACGCCACGCGATCTGGGACGAGCTCCTGGCGGACGAGAGCATCGCGGTGCTCGTCGCCGGCGAGATCGAGCTCGACGGGTTCGTCGCGTTCGAGCCGGAGACACGCCTGATCCGCGCGCTGTATGTCGCTCCGGATCGCTTCCGCCAGGGCGTCGGCACGGAGCTGATCCAAGCCGCGCACGACGCGCTGAACGGCGACACCGCCCTGTGGGTCTTCGAGCGCAACGACCGCGCGTTCGCCTTCTATACCCGCCACGGCTATACACGCGACGGGGCGTCCATGGTCCACGAGTCCACCGGGGTCACCGAGGTGCGCATGACCCGCCAGACCCGGGAGTAACCTCCCGCCCTGCATGGGCTACGCCGTCGACGAGAGCGCGACCCGCTTCTCGAACCACCTCCACGTCCTGCGCGAGATCGTCCACCTGACGGCGGGGCACCTCGCGCTCGAGCCGCGGTTCGAGGTCAAGGCGCTGCTCGGCGATCACCTGTACGACGACGCGCGCGCGGTCACCAAGATCCGGCGCCGCCTGAACGAGCTGCGCACGCCGAGCCCCGGCGCGCCCGGCGAAGCGCTCACGAACCTCCTCGACCGGGCCAACACCGACGACACGAGCGCCTACCTGCGATCCGCCTACGGCGAGCTCAAGCCGACACTTATCGCAGCGCTGCGCATCCACCTCAACGAGCTCGACCCGATCATCGACGAGCCGAGCCTGCGCGTGCTGACCAAACTCCTGCACCGGCAGGAGCGCCACACGGCCGAGCTGCCGATCGAGGGCGCCCGCTCCGCCTCGGACGACCTCGGCGCGCTGCCGCTGAGCTCCGACGAGAGCCGCGCGCTCCGGATCCTCCCCGAGCTTTACCAGCCCGCTCGCGACGCCTTCATCGAGATCGGCGCCGAAGACCCGAAGCAGTTCTTCCACGGGCTCATGAACGCCGAGCTGTGTACGGCCGAGCTGATGAGCCGCACCTCGCACGAGCACCCCGAGATGCCGTGGGACTTCCACGTCGACATGGCGCGCCAGACGTGGGACGAGATCCGCCACGCGGAGATCCTCGACCGCCTGATGATGACCGAGCTCGACTGCCACTGGGGCGACTACCCGGTCGGCTTCGACGAGTTCAGATCGATCTACGCGCTCGACCTCGCCGGGCGCCTCGCACGGTTCGACGGCGAGCCGCCGCCGAACCGGGACTCAGTGCTGCTCGACTACCTGGCCGCCGACAAGGTCGCGCACGCGGAGACCGCAAAGCGCTGGGGTGCGTACCTGCGCGACCGCGCAGGCGCGGCCGTCTGACTACAGCGGCATCTTGTCGCGGCCGCGCCGCCCGGCGCTGCCGCTCTTGGAGACCGCCTTCTGGGAGGTCTGGAACGGCTTGCTCAACCAGCGGCCGAGCTTGCCGGGCGCCTTGCTCGCGCCGCGCGAGCCGGTCCCCAGGACCTTCTGACCGCCGCGTTCGGGGTGCCGCGAAAGGCGCGGCGCGAGGAACGCGAGGATCAGGATGAGGATGCAAAATGCGATAACGGCTCCGATGACCATGCAGGGGTCCTACCCAGCGACGATCGATTCGAGCGCATCGATCAGCGCAGCTGGCGCAACCAGCACCCCGGCGCCGGCCGGCGGGGTCGGCGGCAGCTCACGGATCGCCAGGCCCGCACGCCGGCACAGCAGCGCGCCGGCCGCCAGATCCCACGCGTTGAGCCCGCGCTCGTAGAACGCGTCGTAGCGGCCCGCCGCCGTCCAGGCCAGATCGAGAGCGGCCGAGCCGAGCCGCCGGATGTCGCGCACCTGCGGCAACAACCGGCCGACGACCTCGGCCTGCAGGCGGCGCACCTCGGCGTCGTAGCCGAAGCCGGTGGCGACCATCGCGGTCGCGAGGTCGGCGCGGTCTGACCCGTGGATCTCGCGCCCGTCGAGCAGCGCCGGCCCGTCGCGCTCGGCGGTCCACAGCTCGTCGCGCATCGGGTCGTACACCACGCCGACGATCGTGCCCTGCTCGTCCTCGCAGGCAATGCTCACCGCCCACTGCGGGATCCCGAACAGGAAGTTGATCGTGCCGTCGAGCGGGTCGACGACCCAGCGCAGCCCGCTGCTTCCCTTCGCGTCGCCGCCCTCCTCACCGAGGATGCCGTCGTCCGGCCGCGCGGCAGCGAGGCGCTCGCGGATGAGCCGCTCGGCGGCGTGGTCGGCCTCGGAGACCAGGTCGGTCGGGCTTGACTTGGCGGTCACGTTCACGAGCGGGCCGGCGAACGCCTCGCGCAGTTGCCGGCCGGCCTCGCGGGCGACCGACTCGGCGATCTCGCGCAACGCGATCACAGCGCCGGCCTCCGGTCCGCCCAGCCGGCCGCGGCCTCGAGTTGTGTCGCGAGCCCGAGCAGCGCGGACTCGCCCTCGCGCGGCGCAACGAGCTGCACGGCGAGCGGGAACCCGTCGGGCGTGAAGCCCGCCGGGATCGAAGCCGCCGGCTGCCCGGTGTGGTTGTAGGCCGCGCAGTACGGGACGAAGCGGATCGAGCTGCTGAGGACGATCGCGGCGGGCCGCCCCTCGTACTTGCCGACCGGCGGTGGCCGACGCGTGAACATCGGCGTGAGCACGAGGTCGATCCCGGCGGGCCACAGCTTCTCGCCATCGGCGGCGGCAGACGCCCTTGCTCGCTCGACCACCGACCGCGGGATCGCGCCGCCGATGCGCAGGTAGCCGCGGGAGCGGCGCGACAGCCGCTCGGGGTGCGGGAGCGAGCGGCCGGAGTCGGCGATCCCGCGCAGATAGCGCGAGACGACGCCGGTGATCAGCGCGGGCGAGTACTGGAGCTCCTGCTCGATCACCTCGTGTCCGAGGTCACGCAGCTGCGCGGCGACGGCGTGGACCGCGCCGAGCTGCTCCTCGTCGGCCTGGATGCCACTCGCCGGCGGCGTCCGGACCGACACCGCGATCCGGAGGCGAGCGGGCGGTTGCGTCGCCGCCTCGGCGAACGACGGCCCGCCGTCCGTGATCGCGTCGTAGAACAGCGCGCTGTCGGCCACCGTGCGGCTCAGCGGCCCCCACATCGACATGCCCGTCCAGGGCTCGACATGCGGGTTCGTCGGCACGCGCCCGTTCTGGGCCTTCAGGCCGAACAGGCCGCAGCAGCCGGCCGGGATACGGATCGAGCCGGCACCGTCGGAGCCGAGCGCCGCGCCCGCGAGCCCGGCGGCGACCGCGGCGGCCGACCCGCCCGACGACCCGCCGGAGGTCCGCAGGCGGTCCCAGGGATTGCGCGTGTACCCGAACGTCGGCGACTCCGTCCAGGGCGTGATCGTCAGCTCGGGCACGTTGGTCTTGCCGAGGATCACCGCCCCGGCCGTACGCAAGCGGCGGACCACCTCGCCGTCGGCAGCGGCGGGACCGCCGTTGGCGTCACCGCCCCACGCGGTCCGCTCGCCGGCGACGTCCATGTCGTCCTTGATCGCGATCGGCACGCCGAGCAGGGGCCGCCGGTCGCCCGCCTTGGCGCGGCCGTCGGCCTGGTCGGCCTCGGCGAGCGCCCGCTCGTCGAACGTGGTGCGGTAGGCGTTGAGGTCGCCGTCGTAGCGTTCGATGCGCTGGAGGTAGATCTCGGTCAGCTCGCGCGCCGAGACCTCGCGGCTGCGGACGAGCTCGACCTGCCGGGCGGCGCCGGCGAAGGCGAGGTCGGTGGCGTCCATCGGACCGCCCATGCTAAGGCGCTCGCGCGAGCTTGCGAGTGCGAGCAAGCCGCATACTGGGTCCGATGCGAGCGTTGGTCGACGGGCTGTGCTCCTTCGCGGACCGCGGAGCGTGCACCGACGCCGAGCGGCGCGCCGCGCTGTGGCTGCACGACGAAGTGCGTGCCCGGATGCAGCAGGCGTGGGTGGAAACGCTGTGGGTGCGCCCGCAACGGGCGCTGGCGCTCGCGCTCGCCGCCCTGCTCGCCGCGGTCGGCAGCCTGCTCGCGACCGCCGCACCGATACCCGGGCTGGCGATCGCCGCGATCGGCACGCTGTGGATGCTCGTGCCGCTCCCACTGCTGCCGCGCCGCGCCACCCAGCACGTGCTGACCGCGGTGCCCGACGACGGCATCGTGCTCGCGATCACCGCCGCCTACGACGCGCCGAAGCGCGGCCTCGTGCTCAACGACCGCTGGCGCCGGTTCCTCAAGCCTCGCTGGCTGCCCGTAGCCGCGGCCGTCCTGGTCACGGCGGCCGCCGCGGCGCGCGTGGCCGGCTACGAGCCCGGCTGGCTCGGGCCCGTGCAGCTCGTGCCGACCGTTGTGCTGCTCGTCGCCGTCGCCGCGGCAGTCGACGTCGCGCTGTCGGACTGGGCCCCAGGGGCGAACGACAACGCGAGCGGCGTCGCCGTCGCGCTGCAGCTGTTCGACGAGCTTAAGCGCGACCCGCCGGCCGTCCTCGAGCCGGTGCTCATCCTCACCGGCGCCGGCCACCCGCTGCCGCGCGCCGCAGGCCGATACCTCGGGCTGCCCTCCGAGCGCATCATGTTGCTGGAGGTCGGGCCGTGCGGCGCCGGCACGCCGGCATGGAACGCCCGCCACCCGCAGGTCCGCGCCGCCGCCGACCGCGCGGCGGCCGCGCTACAGCTGGCGGGCACGCAGCGCCCCCGCCACCCCGTCACCCGCCTGCCCGCCGTCCGGCTCGCCGCGCTCGATGACCGCGGGCTCACGCCGCGCGCACATCAGCCCGACGACACCGAGGTCGACGACGCGACGATGGACGCGACGCTCGACCTCGCGCTCGGGGTCGTCGACGCGCTCGACGCCGACCTCAGAGGATCCCGAGCGCCGTCAGATCCTCGACCGGCTCGCTGAACGAGCACGACCCGTAGGCGACGAACAGGTCGCGACGTGCCTCGGCGATCGCCTCCGGTCCCGCGGAGCGATCGTGCACGCGCAGCGCCTGCGCGTCGACGGCGAACGCCGACGAGTCCTCATCGGCGAGCAGCGGCACGAGCTCCTCGGCGGTCAGGCCGTCCGTGTACGCGAACACCGCCGCCGCGAGCAGGTTGAGGAAGCCGTGCGCCGCGCCGGCGCGGACCGCGTGGTGCAGCCCGGCGGTCGCCTTGAACGGCACGCCCGCGTCGCGGCAGGCCGCCACGAACGCGGCCACCTCCTCGATCGAGGGCACGCTCGCGCCACCGCAGCGGATCTTCGCGCCCGACCGCGCCTCACGCACGGCGGCGACCTCTCCGGCCAGCGCGCGGCTCGGCGCCAGCTCCCAGAACGAGCGCACGCCCGCGCCGAGCGTCGCCTCCACCAGCCGCTGGGTGTCGGGGATCCACTCCGGGTCGACGCGCGCCTCGACCAGCTCGACCACGCGACCGGTCACGCGCGCCTCGTGCACGCGCTCGAGGTCGCCCTCTCCCCCGTCGAGCACCACGCTCAGCCGCGGCGCCGCGCGCGGCAGCTCATCGAGCTTGGACGCCGGGCAGATGAAGCGGTCGAGGATCCACGCGTGCTCGGTCGCGCGCGCCGCCCGGTCGGCCTCGATCGCTTCCGGCATGGCCATCGACGCGGGCGGAAACAGCGCCGCGTGGTCGATCAAGCCGCCCAGCAGCACCCGGCGGGCGTCGGAGCTCACGCGGGCGGGACGGCGTTGCGCTTCGCCGGCCACTCGCGCACCTTGCCGGCGTAGCGGGCGTACCGGTGCACGAGCGCCGCGCGCAGGTCCTCGGGCTGGACGATCGCGTCGATCACCATCTCCGACGCGAGCTTCAAGAGATCGACGCCCTCGGCGTACTCGTCCATCAGCTCGGCGCGCTTGGCCGTCCGCTCGTCCTCGTCCTCAATCGCCTGGAGCTGGTTGTAGAACACGGCATTGACGGCGGCGCTCGGCCCCATCACCGCGATCGTGGCCGTGGGCAGCGCGAGCGTGCAGTCGGGGTCGAACGCCGGGCCGGCCATCGCGTAGAGGCCGGCCCCATAGGCCTTGCGCACGATCACGGAGATCTTCGGCACGGTCGCCTCCGACACCGCCGAGATCATCTTCGCGCCGTGTCGGATGATGCCCTGCCGCTCGACCGCGGTCCCGATCATGAAGCCCGGCACGTCGGCGAGGAACAGCAGCGGGATTCCGAACGCGTTGCAGGTCCAGATGAAGCGCGCGGCCTTGTCGGCGGAGTCGACGAACAGCACGCCGCCCTTGAACTTCGGCTGGTTGGCGACGATCCCGACGACGCGCCCCTCGAGCCGCGCGTAGCCGACGATCAGCTCCTTGGCCCAGCGCTTGTGGACCTCCAGGAACGATCCCTCGTCGACCAGTGCGTCGACCAGCTCGTGCATGTTCCACGGCTTGTTCTCGTCCGTGGGGATCGCGGGCAGCTCGGCGGCGGGCTCGCTCGGCGGCGCCATCGGCGCCTCCTCGTCGAACGAGCCCGGGAAGTACGACAGGTACTGCTTGGCGACGTCGATGCCCTCCTCGTCGGTCTTGACGAGGAAGTGCCCGCAGCCGGACACGCCGGTGTGCATCTTGGCGCCGCCCATCTCCTCGAGCGACACGTGCTCGCCGATCACCATCTCGGCCATCCGCGGCGAGCCGAGGTACATCGACGCGTTGCCGTCGCGCATGATCACGACGTCGCAGAACGCGGGGATGTAGGCGCCGCCGGCCGCGCTCGGCCCGAACAGGACGCACACCTGCGGCACGGCGCCGGACAGGCGGACCTCGTTGAAGAAGATGCGGCCCGCGTGGCGGCGGCCGGGGAACATCTGGACCTGGTCGGTGATGCGGGCGCCGGCACTGTCGACGAGGTAGACCATCGGCACGCGGTGCGCGAGCGCGGCCTCCTGGATGCGCAGGATCTTCTCGACCGTCTTGGGCCCCCACGAGCCGGCCTTGACCGTCGGATCGTTGGCCATCAGCGCGACCGTGCGGCCGCCGATCGTGCCCATCCCGGTGACGACGCCGTCCGCGCCGAGCCCGTCCGCCTCCCAGTTGGCGAGCAGCGCGTCCTCGGAGAACGAGCCGTCGTCGAGCAGCCGCTCGACGCGCTCGCGCACCGGCAGCTTGCCCTGCTGGGCGGACTTCTCCTTGTGCCGCTCGGGTCCGCCGGCGTAGGCGCGGTCAAAGGCGTCGGACACGTGCTGTGCGTCGGTCATCGCTCCCCCACGCTAGTAGGAGGCGTGTCGTCGCGCACGCGGTAGACCGGTTCGTCGTCGATGCTGGTCGACGCGAGTGGCGCGTCGCCGCGGCGGTAGGCCTGGGGCTCCGGCGGGAGCGGCTGGCGCGGACGCAGCCCGGCCGCCATCCCCGCCACGCCGAGCAGGATCAGCGCCAGCGGCCACCAGTACAGGGTCTGACCGCTCTGCAGGCCCGCGACGGCCACGAACACGACGAGGTTCGCGACGCCGAGCCAGGCCGGGCCGGGCGAGCGCTCCAGCGCGCCATAGGCGATCGCGCCGCAGCCCGCCACCAGCAGTACGAACTCCCAGAACCCCGGCAGGATCGGGCCTGTCGGGGAGTTGAACAGGCTCAGCGACCGCAGGAAGTAGCTGCCGATCGCCTGCAGGCCGATCGCCAGGATCGCGAGCCCGGCGCCGTCGACGAGCAGCTCGTGCTCGCGCGGCCAGCCCGCCCGCAGCACGAGGGAGACCAGCGCGAGCGCAACCGCGCACGCCAGCAGCAGCCAGCGCGACGCGGTGAACGTGTCGTTCTCGAAGATCCACTGCCAGCCGCTGAGCAGCGCGACCGCGCCGGCGATCGCCGCGATCAGCAGGCAGATCGCCGACCGTCGCCGCAGGCCGGCGTACAGCGCCACCGCGCCCGCGACCACCGACACCCACGTCAGCTCCCCGGCCGGGTAGCCGTTGCCGATCTCGGCCCCGAGCACGTCGGCCAGCCGCAGCAGCGCCGGATAGAGCAGCAGCAGGCCGGTGACGAGCAGCACCGACTGATAGGCCGGCGGGCGGCCGCCCTCGTTCGGCGCCTGCAGCCCGAGCGCGAGCATCGAAACCGCCGCGATGCCGAGCGCGAGCAGGTGGAACGGGGCGGCGAGCTGGTCGACATCGATCCGCAGCTCCCCGAGCGCGAGGCCGGTGGCGAGAACGACCGCCCCGGCGGCGATCAGCGGACCCCGGTGGGGCGGCGGGCGCAACAACTCGGCGAGCACAGGCGAAACGCTAGTGGTTTCAGCCGCGGGTAGGCGTCGCGTCCAGGTGGTCGCTGGCGCCGCGTGGCGAGGACGCAGGAGCCGTCCATGCTTGTGGCATGGGCGGACTCCGAGGACAAAGCCACGCGGTGATCAGCGGCCGCCTGGACGCCTCGCCTACCCGCGGCTGGGACCACTAGCCAGCGCGGACTTCGATCCGCCCCGCTCGCCCGCGCACGTCCCAAGCGTCCTGCGGCCACGCGGCCGGGCCGTGGATCAGCGCGCCGTCGCGCAGGTCAAACACGCTGTCGTGCAGCGGGCAGGTGATCCGGTGGTTCGCGATCGTCCCCTCGTGCAGCGGGCCGCCGAGGTGCGAGCAGCGGTCCGACAGCGCGTACAGCTCGCCGGCGTGGCGCACGACCATCACGGCGGTGCCGCCGGCGTCGACGAGCCGCGGCTCCTCGTCGCGCAGCGCGTCGGCTGCGAGCACGTCGGTCCAGCCGTTCAGAAGGCGTCGATGAAGATCGTCGGCTTCTGGCGCGTGCCGCCCGTCGAGTTCGGTCCGACGTGGCGGACGTCGACGTGCCGGACGAGGCCGGTCTGCTGGAAGTAGCCGATCCCTGAGAACACGCCGAGCTTCGCCACCTCGGTGAAGTGCGGGAGCGTCGCGGACGGGTCGATCGCGTTGCCGAACTTGTGCTGGCTCATCGACGCGCCGAGGTCGAAGTCGCGGAACCCGGACAGCACGCCGACCGGTTGGCCCAGGTGCTCGCGGAGCTTCTCGAGCCCGATCACGAGGTCGCGGTGCGTGCGGATCCACCCCGACTTCGACGACGCGAACTCCTTGAACTGGAAGTGCGCCGAGCAGCGGCCGTCGTTGGCCGCGCACCAGCGGATCGCGGCCTCGGTCTCGGGGCCGACGAGCCCGTCTCCGAGCAGCGCCGGCTGCTCCGGGTCGCCGACGAAGCCGCGCTGGAAGTCCTTGATCGCATCGGCGGTCGTCGGCCCGCGCTTGCCGTCGGCCTTGATCGGCCAGCCGATCGTCTTGAGCAGCTGCTGAACCTGCTTGGTCGTCATCGTCGGTTCCGGCGACGGCTTGCCGCCCCCGCCGCGCGAGCCCGCCTCGCCGCGGATCCAGGCGCGCAGGCTCTTCGCGTCGCCGAGCCAGATGTCGAGGTCGACGGCCACGCCGACGCCCGGGAACGTGCCGTGCTCGGTGAACTGGTGTGCGCGTACGCGACCCGGCGCGAAGCCCGGCGGCGTCGGCGGCTTGCCGCGCGCGGCCGAGAACGCGGCCACCCAGACATCCTCGCCGTGGGCGGGCGGCTGGTTGCCGAGCTCGGACATGAAGCCGGGCGACAGGTAGGTCATGACGTCGCGGCCGGTCCTCTCGAACACGGTGCCGGCGAACTCCTCGGCATACGACCGCAACTGGTCGCCGGTCATCTTCGCCAGGAACGCCTCGTTCCCCAGGGTCTCGATGTCCATCACCATCGGGGCGTCCTTGCCGCGCTTGAAGCGCGGGCCGTGCGGCTTCCAGCCGGCGTCCTCCGCCACGGCGACGGCGAACTCGGCCTCGGCGCTCCCGCTGCGATCGGTACGCGGGCGCAGGTAGTGGTAGGGCATCAGCGGCAGGCCGACCTTGTGGATCGCCTGCACGCGCGCCGCGCTGAACGTCTTCGCGCGGAACGTCTCGCCCTCGGTCGCCTTGCAGGCGGCGAGCACGGCCTTGCCCTGCTGGCGGACTCGGTCCCAGTCGACCGAACCCTGTGAGTCACCGACGTCGATGAACGGCAACCGCGCCATAGGCCAAGGCCGAACCTATCCCGATCGGGACCGCGAAGGCAAGCGGACACGTACGCTGCGGGCATGACCCTCGTCCTGACCGAAGACGTCGGCCCCGTCCGGCACGTGATCCTGAACCGGCCCGAGAAGCGCAATGCGTTCAACGCCGAGCTGATCGCCGCGACCGGCGAAGCGCTGCGCGACGCAGCCGCCGACAACGCCGTCCGCTGCGTGGTTCTACGCGGCGCCGGCCCGATGTTCTCCTCCGGCATGGACCTCGCGTCACTCGCCGGGCTGTCCGAGACGCCGGAGAAGCTGCGCGCGTTCCGGCGCGAGATCCTCGACGCCTGGAACCGCGCCGAGGAGATGCCGAAGCCGTCGATCTGCGTCATCCACGGCGCCTGCATCGGCGGGGCGATGGAGCTCGCGCTCGCGTGCGACCTGCGCGTCATCGCCTCCGATGCCGTCGTCGGGCTGCCGGAGACGCGGATCGGCCTGATCCCGGATGTCGGCGGGTCGTCGCGCCTGCCGGCGGTGGTCGGCCTCGGCCGCGCGAAGGAGCTGATCATGACCGGCAAGCTGATCGGCGGCGAGGAGGCCGAGCGGATCGGGCTCGCCAACCGCGTCGCCCCGCCCGACGAGCTCGAGGCCGCGACCCAGACGCTGGTGGACGAGCTGCTGGCGTGCGCGCCGGTCGCCGTCGGGCTCGCGAAGCGGGTGATGGACGCGTCCGCACGGCCGGCGCTGTCCACGACGCTCGAGCTCGAAGTGGCGATGCAGGAGCGCTGCGCGGCCACCGCGGACTTCGCCGAAGGTGCCGCCGCGTTCCGCGAGAAGCGCCAGCCGGAGTTCTCGGGCAGCTAGCCAATCTCGAACTGCGGCTGGGTGGGGGGTCGAGGGTCCGCCCGATGCGGCGGTCCGTTGGCGGATAAACCACCGCATAGGTGGCTTATCCGCCACGGTGGCGCGAAAGCCGCGATATGCGCGGTTTATCCGCCACGACCCGGCGCCGCCCACCGATCGCGGCCCTCAATGCCGAAGTTCGCCCGTGCGGAGACACGGCACGCGCACCTAGCCCTTGATCGCGCCGGTGAGGCCGCCGACGATCCGGCGCTCGGCGAACACGAAGAAGGCGAGCGACGGCACCATCGACAGCGCGGTGAACGCGAGTATTCGCGCAGTGTCCTGGGTGTACTGGGACTGGAACGCCGCGACCCCGAGCGGCAGCGTGAAGTGCGCCATGTCGTTGAAGACGACGAGCGGCAGCAGGTAGAAGTTCCAGCTCGTCACGAACGCGAGGATCGCCACCGTGCTGAGCGCCGGCTTGGACAGGGGCAGCAGGATCCGCCAGAAGAACACCAGCCGGGTGGCGCCGTCGACCACCGCCGCGTCCTCCAGCTCGCCCGGGATCGCACGCATGAACGGCCGCAGGATCACGATCGTGATCGGGAGCGAGAACGCCGCCTCCGGGATCGCCACGCCGAGCGGGTTCTCGAGCAGCCCGACGTTGCGCAGCACCAGGTACAGCGGCAGCGTCGCCACGCCGAGCGGGAACAGCAGGCCGAGCGTGAAGAGCGTGTAGATGCTCTCGCGACCGCGGAACGTGTAGCGCGACAGCGCGAACGCGGCCATCGCCCCCAGCCCGACGGCGAGCACCGTGGCGATCACCGCGATCACCGCGCTGTTGCGCAGGAAGCGCCAGAAGTCCGGCGACGTGAGGACGAAGCGGTAGTTGTCCCACACGAACGGGTCCGGCAGGCCGGCGGGCGCCTCGTTGATCTGCGCCGTCGTCCGGAACCCGCCGAGCACTACGAAGATCAGCGGGACGATCGTTAATCCGACGATCAGGATCGCCGCGAGGTAGGTCGCCGTCCGCCGGGTCACGCGCCCACCATCCGCGTGATCGCGCCCTCGGTGTCGCGCCGCAGGGCGAATCGCTGCCAGGCGAGCGCGAACGCGAAGCAGATCATGAACAGGATCACCGCGACCGCGCTGCCGTAGCCGAACTCGTAGCGCCGGAACCCGCGGTCGAACAGGTACGTCGCCATCGTCGCCGAGGCGCCGGCCGGGCCGCCCGCGGTCATGATCCAGACGATGTCGAACAGCTGCAGGGAGCCGATGATCGACAGGAAGACCCAGATCCGGATCGTCGGCCCGAGCAGCGGCAGCACGACGCGCCGCGTCGTCTGCCATGGGGTCGCGCCGTCGAGCGCGGCCGCCTCGCGCAGCTCGGGCGGGATCGCCTGGAGCCCGGCGAGCAGGAGGATGATCCCGAAGCCGATGTACTTCCAGGTAATCACGACGAACAGCGAGTAGAGGACGATGTTCTCGTCGGCCAGCCACTGATGGACGAGCGAGCCGAGGCCGACCGCCCGCAGCACGCTGTCGACGAAGCCGTCGGGCTGGAGGAGCTGCAGCCAGATCACCGCCGTGATCGCCTCTGACAGCACGTACGGCGCGAACACGACCAGCCGCAGGAACGCGCGCCCGCGCAGCCGCCGGTTGAGCAGCAGCGCGAGCGCGATGCTGAGCGGGAGCTGGATGAGCAGCGACAGCGCCGCGATCGTCAGGTTGTGCAGAACGGCGTGCTGGAAGACGTCGTCCGTCAGCGCGCGCTTGTAGTTGTCCAGGCCGACGAAGTCGGTGACCGGACCGAAGCCGTTCCACTCATGCAGGCTGTAGTACGCAGCGACGCCGATCGGCACCAGCACGAAGCCGACGAACAGCACCAGCGCCGGGCCGAGCAGCAGCGCCAGCTCGAGTCGCTGGCGGTGCCGGGGCCGATGCCTTACTCGTTCACTGACTTGGCGATCGCCTCCCCGTCGCCCTTGCCGGCGAAGAAGTTCGCCACCGCGTCGTCGAGCGCCTGACCCGCGCTCGTCGGCAACGCGATGTCGAAGTACGTCTGGATGTAGGACGCGTTCGCCGCGAAGTCCTGCACCGTCTTGACCGTCGGGTCCTTGATCGCCGACGCCGCCGCCGCGTTCACCGGCAGTGCCGCCGCGCCCGACGACACCAGCTGCTTCTGGACGTCCGTCCCCGTCACGTACTTGAGGAACTCGACGCATGCGTTCGTCGCCTCCGTGGTGCATGAGAAGCCATCGCCGCCGCCGAGCGCGACGTCAGGATCGCCCTGGCCGCCTTCGACCGCCGGGAACGGGAACCAGCCGAGCTTGCTGTTGAGCTTCTTGTCGGACGTCAGGGCGGCCATCGTGCCCGGCTCCCACGTGCCCTGCAGCTCCATCGCCGCCTTGCCGTTGGCGACCATGCCCGCGGAGCTGCCCGCGCCCTGCTGCGCCGGTGTGCCGAGGAAGCCGGTCTGGAACGGCTTCGTGTCGAGGAACTTCTGCATGTCCTCGCTCGCCTTGGCGAAGCAGCCGTCGCTGAGATCCTGGTTCTTCATCGCGGTCTTCAGCGTGTCGGTCGAGCACTCACGCAGGGCGAAGTACTCCCACCAGAAGGCGTCCGGCCAGCGGTCCTTGCCGCCGATGGCGACCGGCACGATGCCGGCGGACTTCAGCTTGCCGATGTCGGCGTTGAGCTCGTCGATCGTCTTCGGCGGCGCCGTGATGCCCGCCTTGTCGAACAGGTCCTTGCGGTACCAGAAGCCCACCACGTGGAGCGAGAACGGCACGCCGTACTGCTTGCCGTCGACCTGCCAGCCGCCGGCGGCCGCGCCGACCTGGTTGATCCAGGGCTGCGCCGCGCTGGTGATGTCCATCACCTTGCCGGACGGGATCTGGGACGCCATCTGGCCGCCGCCCCACTGCTGGTAGATGCTCGGCGGGTCGCTCGACTGCAGGGCGAGCGGCACCTTGGTGGTGAACTGCTCGTTCTGGATCGGCTCGACCTTCATGGTCACGTCCGGATTGGCCGCGTGAAAGCCGTCGGCGGCTTGCTGCCAGACGCCCTTGAGCGGATCGGAGGTGCCGTTGTGCCACCACGTCAGCGTGACCGGACCCTCTGCCTTCTTGGTGGCAGAACCGCTGCTACTGCTGCTGTCGTCGCCGCCACACGCGACGACTCCCCCGGCGAGCGCCGCGCAGGCCAGCAAGGCCAATGCGCCGCGAGCTCGGATGCTGCGCATGTCGATCCACTCCTCCTCCTGGATGACGGACGGCGTGAGTGTTACGCAACTCTCACAACTATGTCAATCGTTATCGATAACGTTTTAGGTCCTGTATGTTTCCCCCGCGATGGAGTCCAAGGCTCGGGTGACCATCCGTGACGTGGCATCGCGCGCGAGCGTGTCGGTTGCCACGGTCTCGAAGGTCCTCAACGATCGTCACGGCGTCGCCGCCGGCACGCACGCACGGGTGCGTGCCGTGATCGACGAGCTCGGCTACGAGGCCAGCCTCGTCGCCCAGAGCCTGCGCAACCACCGCACCAACGTCATCGGGATCCTGGTCGCCGATCTCGAGCCGTTCAGCGCCGAGCTGCTGAAGGGCGCGGCCGACGCGATCCGCGAATCCGGCTTCGAGCTCGTCATCTACTCGGCCGGCGGCCGGGCGGCCGATCGCGAGGGCTGGGAGCGGCGCTACCTGAGCCGGCTGAGCGGCACGCTGATCGACGGCGCCGTGATCGTCACCCCCACCGTGGTCGACGCCTCTTACGGCGCGCCGATCGTCGCGGTCGACCCTCACACCGGCTCGTCGAGCCTGCCCACGATCGAGTCCGACAACCTGCACGGCGCCCAGCTCGCCACCGAGCACCTGCTCGGGCTCGGCCACCGCCGGATCGCGATGCTGACCGGCCGGGGGGACCTGCAGTCGGCGCGGCTGCGCGAGGAGGGCCATCGCAAGGCGATGGTGGCCGCGGGCATAGCGCCGGACGAGCGGTTGATCCGGCTCGGCGGCTACAACGCGCCGGTGTCGGCCGAAGCCGCGCGCGACCTGCTCACCGGCGACGATCCGCCGACCGCCGTGTTCGCCGCCAACGACACGTCGGCGATCGCGACGATCGAGGTGGCCCGCGAGCTGGGCATGAGCGTGCCGGGCGATCTGTCCGTCGTCGGCTTCGACAACATCCCCGAGTCGGCGCTCTGCGAGCCGCCGCTGACCACCATCCAGCAACCGATCCGCGCGATGGGCCACCACGCGATCGAGATGCTGATCCGCCTGATCCGCGACGACCCGCCCCCGATCACGCACGTCACGCTCGCCACCGAGCTCGTCGTGCGTCAGACCACCCGGACCCTGTGACGATCGAGAGCACAGAGACCTGGCGCGACACGAGCGCCGCCCCCGCCGACCGCGTCGCCGACGTGATCGGCCGGATGTCGCTGCGCGAGAAGCTCGCCCAGCTCACCGCCATCTGGGTCGGGATGGAGGCCGGCAGCGTGGCGCCGCACCAGCACGAGTTCGCCACCGCGCCGGGCGCGTGGAGCGAGCTGATCCGCGACGGGATCGGCCAGATGACGCGCGCGTTCGGCACCGCGCCGATCGACCCGGCGGCCGGCGCCCGCGGCGTCGCACAGCGCCAGCGCGAGGTGATGGCCGCGAGCCGCTTCGGCATCCCCGCGCTCGTGCACGAGGAGTGCCTGACCGGGCTCGCCGCGTGGCAGGCGACCGTCTACCCGGCACCGCTTTCGTGGGGCGCGAGCTTCGATCCGGAGCTGATCGAGCGGATGGGCGCGCAGATCGGCGAATCGATGCGCCGGCTCGGCGTCCACCAAGGGCTGGCGCCGGTGCTCGACGTCGTGCGCGACCTGCGCTGGGGGCGCGTCGAGGAGACGATCGGAGAGGACCCGTACCTGGTGGGGACGATCGGCAGCGCCTACGTCCGCGGGATCGAGTCGACCGGCGTGATCGCGACGCTCAAGCACTTCGCCGGCTATTCGAGCTCGCGCGCCGGCCGCAACCTGGCGCCGGTGTCGATCGGTCCGCGCGAGCTCGCCGACGTGCTGCTGCCGCCGTTCGAGATGGCGCTGCGTGCGGGTGCGCGGTCCGTGATGAACTCCTACGCCGACAACGACGGCGTGCCCGTCGCCGCCGATCCGACGCTGCTGACCGAGCGGCTGCGCGGCGCCTACGGGTTCACCGGCACGGTCGTCGCCGACTACTTCGCGGTCGCGTTCCTGCAGCGGCTCCACGGCGTCGCCGGGTCGCGTGGTGCCGCGGCCGGCCTGGCGCTGGCCGCGGGGATCGATGTCGAGCTCCCGCACGTCGACTGCTTCGGCGAGCCGCTGGCGGAGGCGGTGGAGGCCGGCGACGTGGATCTCGCGCTGGTCGACCGTGCGCTCGAGCGCGTGCTGTTGCAGAAGTGCGAGCTCGGGCTGCTCGACGCCGATTACGCGCCAGAGGTCGACGCCGACCCGGATCCCGACGGCGAGGCGGCGCGCGCTCTCGCCGGCGACCTGGCGCGGCGCTCGATCGTGCTGCTGCAGAACGACGGGACGCTGCCGCTGGCCGCCGGCCGGCGCGTGGCGGTCGTGGGGCCGCGCGCGGACGACGCGCACGCGCTGATGGGCTGTTACGCGTTCCCCGTCCACGTCGGCGCGCACCATCCCGAGGTGCCGATGGGGATCGAGGCACCCACGGTGCTCGACGCGTTGCGGGACGACTTCCGCGTCGCCTTCGCGGAGGGGTGCCCGGTGCTCGGCGGCGACGACGCGGGGATCGCCGCCGCGACGGAGGTCGCCGGCGAGGCCGATGTCTGCGTCGTCGTCCTGGGCGACCGGGCGGGGCTGTTCGGTCGCGGTACGTCGGGCGAGGGCTGCGACGCGACCGACCTGCGGCTGCCCGGCCGCCAGGAGGAGCTGCTCGAGGCGCTGCTCGCCACTGGCACGCCGGTCGTGCTCGTGCTGCTGGTCGGCCGCCCGTACGACATCTCACGCCAGGCCGACCGGCTCGCCGCGGTCGTGTGCGGGTTCTATGCGGGCGAGGAGGGTGCGCACGCGCTGGCCGACGTGCTGGCCGGCCGCGTCAACCCGTCCGGCCGCCTGCCGGTCCACTTCCCGTCCGCGTCCGAGAGCCAGCCGTCCACCTATCTCGCAGCGCCACTCGGACAGCGGTCCGAGGTCAGCACGGTCGACCCGACGGCGCTGTTCCCGTTCGGGCACGGGCTGTCGTACGCGCCGGCCACGTGGCTCGACGTGGCGCGCCTGTCGGCCGAGCGGTGGCCGACCGACGACGCGATCGAGATCGCGGTGACGCTGCGCAACGACACCGGCATCGCGACGTCCGAGGTGGTGCAGGTCTATCTGCACGATCCGGTCGCAGAGGTCGCGCGGCCGGTGCAGCAGCTGATCGGCGCCGCGCGGGTCGACCTCGCACCGGCGGCGACCCGCACCGTCTCGCTCACGCTGCACGCCGACCTCACGTCGTACACGGGCCGCGACGGCATCCGGATCGTCGAGCCGGGCGAGGTCGAGCTGCGAGTCGGCGCGTCGAGCGCCGACATCCGAGCCGTGCTGCGATTCGTGCTCGCCGGTCCGCGGCGCGAAGTGGGCTTCGACCGCACGCTCATGGCTGTCGTCGCATAGCCTGCGGCGCATGTTCGTCGACCTCCCGCTGGACGAGCTGCGCGAGTACCGGCCCGACGTCGCCGAGCCCGCCGACTTCAGCGCGTTCTGGGAGGGCGAGCTCGCGGCGGCCCGCGCGTTCGGCGGCGCGCCGGAGTTCGTGGCGGTCGACTCGCCGATCCGGCACGCCGAGGTGTTCGACGTCACGTTCCCCGGGCATGGCGGCACGCCGATCAAGGCGTGGCTGCTCGCGCCGCGCGACGCGCCGCCGGGCGCCGCGTTCGTGGTCGAATACATCGGCTACGGAGGCGGCCGCGGCGATCCGCTCGACTGGCTCACGTTCTCCAGCGCCGGGCACCCGCACCTGATCATGGACCTGCGCGGGCAGGGCGGCGGCTGGCGCGGCGCCGACACGCCGGATGCGGGCGACGCCGGCGCCCCGAGCACGCCCGGCTTCCTCACGCGCGGCATCGCCGACCCGCACGACCACTACTACACACGGCTGTTCGTGGACGCGGCGCGCGCGGTCGACGCCGCGCGGGCGCACCCGATCGCCGCCGGGCGCCCGGTCGTCGTGAGCGGCCCGAGCCAGGGCGGCGGGCTGTCGATCGCCGCCGCCCATCTGGGCGCCGTGGCGGCGACGATGCCCGACGTCCCGTTCCTGTCGCACTTCCGGCGGGCGGCGGAGATCACCGACGAACGCCCGTACCGCGAGCTGATCGAGTTCTGTTCGGTACACAGCGACCGTGTCGACGAGGTGTTCGCCACGCTGTCGTACATCGACGTGGTCAACCACGGCCGCCACGCCTCGGTGCCGGCGCTGTTCTCGGTCGGGCTGATCGACGAGATCACCCCCGCGTCGACGGTGTTCGCCGCGTACAACCACTACGGCGGCCCGAAGCAGATCGCCGTCTACCCGTTCAACGGGCACGAGGGCGGCCAGACCCGGCACCTGAAGGCCAAGCTCGCCTTCCTCGCCGATCTGTGATCAGACGGACACGCGGCGCCGGCGCACCGCTCCCGCGGCGCCGGCCGCGACACCGGCTCCGACGAGCCCGAGTCCGATCAGCAGCGAGCCGTTGGTGTCGTCGTTCCGGGCGGGCGGCGTGTCGGCGACCGGACGGGGCGCCGCGGGCGGGGCCGTCGTGGGGATCGGGCGGACCGTGAAGGCATCGGTGTTGTCGTAGAAGAGGTCGCGGTGGTGCGCACGCGCTTGCGGTGACGGCGCGACAGAGCCGCCGGCCAGCGGCCTCGCCGGCGCGGGCGAGGTGGCGAGGACGGCAGTCGCCACGGCGGCGACCACGGCGTATCTGAGGCTGTGGGGCATGAGGGCACGATCCGCCGAGGCGGTTTCGGACCGCTTGCAACGCGCTGTCGGCTACCAGCCGTGACCCACGAGCACCGGCTCCGGGTGCAGCGCAATACCGAAACAGTGCTTCACGCCCGCGGCGATCTCGTGGGCGAGCGCCATCAGCTCCGCGGTCGTCGCGCCGCCGCGGTTGACGAGCGCGAGCGTGTGCTTGGTGGAGATGCCGGCGCGACCGTTGCCGTAGCCCTTGTGGAAGCCCGCCTGCTCGATCAGCCACGCGGCTGAGGTCTTCACGCGGCCGTCGGGCTCCGGCCACGCCGGCGCTCCGGGCGGCGCGGTGTCGAGGATCGGGTTGGTGAAGAACGAGCCGGCGCTCACCGAGTCGGGGTCGTTCGCGTCGATCACCATGCCCTTGCCACGGCGGAGCTGGAGCACCGCCGCGCGGACGTCGGCGAGCGGCGCGACGTCCCCGGGTTCGATGCCCAGCTTGCGCGCGAGCTCGGCGTAGGCGAGCGGGCCCGACGTCGTGCTCTGACGGAGGCGGAACGTGACGCTCAGGACGACGCGCCGGGCGTGGTATTTGAAGATGCTGCCGCGGTAGACGAAGCCGCACTCGTTCGCGCTCATCTCGTGGATGTCGCCGGTCTCGCGGTCGAACACCTTGACCGATTCGACGGTCTCGGCGACCTCCTGCCCGTAGGCGCCGACGTTCTGGATCGGCGTCGCCCCGACCGAGCCGGGGATCCCGGACAGGCACTCGAACCCCTGGAGACCCTCCTCGACGCAGCGCTTCACGAGGGCGTCCCAGTCCTCGCCGGCCGCGACCGTCAGCGTGGTGCCATCACGGTCGACGCCGCGGGTCGCGATCCGCACGACGTTGCCGTCGATGCCCGCATCGGCGACCACCACGTTCGAGCCGCCGGCCATCACCAGCGCGGCGTCGGCGGCCTGCTCGACCAGCTCCGCCTCCTCGTAGACCTCCACGAACGAGGACGCCGGGCCGCCGAGCTTGAGCGTCGTCAGCTGGGCGAGTTCCACACCACTGGCCCGGCGGTGAGCACGTGCGACCCGAGCGGGCGCCCGAGCACCTGCTGCGCGGCCGCGGCCGCCTCGACGAGCTTCTCGAGCGAGATACCGGTCTCCACACCCATCTCGTGCAGCATCGACACCAGATCCTCGGTCGCGATGTTGCCGGTCGCCCCGCGCGGCACGGGGCAGCCTCCGAGCTCGCCGAAGCTCGACTCGAAGCTCCTCACGCCCACGTCCAGGGCTGCCAGCACGTTCGCCAGCCCCTGCCCGCGCGTGTTGTGGAAGTGCGCGGTGAGCTCCACGTCGTCTCCGAGTGCCTCTCGCGCGGCGGGAAAGAACTCCCGCACCTGCGCCGGGTTCGCCATCCCGGTCGTGTCCCCGAACCCGATCTCCTGCGCACCCGCGTCGATCAGCCGGCGCGCGATCGCGAACACCCGCTCCGGCGGCACGTGACCCTCGTACGGGCAGCCGAAACTCACGCTGATCACACCCTCGCACCGGAGCCGTTCGTGCCTCGCCCGTCGCAGCACGCGCTCGAGCCCGGTCAGCGACTCCGCGATCGAACGGTTCACATTCTTGCGGTTGTGCGTCTCGCTCGCCGACAGGAAGACGTTCACCTCGTGGAAGCGGTCGCGATACGGCAGCGCGATCTCCAGGCCACGCTCGTTGGGGATCAGCACGCTCAGCGCGAGGTCATCCGGCACGTCGATCCGCTGCAGCACCTCGGCGCCATCGGCGAGCTGCGGGATCACATCCGCCCGCACGAAGCTCGTGACCTCCAGCCGCTTGAGCCCAGCCGCCGCCAGCAGCTCGATCAGCCGCACCTTCTCGTCGGTCGGCACCACCTCGGGCTCGTTCTGGAACCCGTCCCGCGGCCCGACCTCGCGGATCTGGACGTTCACGGCGGAGATATTAGGTGGGGCAGCGGGCGGCCAGCCGCGCCGGGAGATTTGGGTTGGTGTCGGGAAACCCTCGCTATGCGCGGGAAACTCGACACCAATCTCGCGAGGCGGCCGATCCCGGCCCCCTCTCTATGCCGCAGTTGGCCGGCCCCGGAGACGCCGCGAGGGTCAGGCCATCGACAGGCCGCCGGAGACGTTGACCGTCTGGCCGGTGACGAACGAGGCGTCGTCCGAGGCGAGGAAGGCGATCGCGGCGGCGACCTCCTCGGGCCGGCCGATCCGGCGCATCGACGTCGCGGCGATCATGCCCGCCTTCAGGCGCTCGCCGATCTCGCCGAGCTCGACCGGTGCGGCGTTCAAGAGGGGCGTGTCGATCGGGCCCGGGGCGACGGCGTTCACGCGCACGCCGAAGCGCGACGACTCGCGCGCGACCGCGCGGGTGAAGCCGATGACCCCCGCCTTGGCGGCCGAGTAGACGACCGAGCCCTGGGAGCCGACGCGGCCCGCCTCGGACGCGACGTTGACGATCGCGCCGCCGCCGCGGCGCTGCATGCCGTCGAGCACCGCGTGCGTGACCGCGATCGTGCCGCGGAGGTTGACGCCGAGGACGAAGTCCCACAGCGCCTCGTCGGTGTTGACGAAGAAGGCGAAGCGGTCGGTGCCGGCGTTGTTGACCAATACGTCGATCGGGCCGAGCTCGCGCTCGGTCTCGGCGACCCCCGCCGACGCCGACGACGCGTCGGCCACGTCGAGTTGGAGCGCAAGACCGTCGACCTCGCCTGCGACCACGCGCGCGCCGTCGAGATCGATGTCGGCGACCGCGACGCGCGCGCCCTCGGCCGCCAGCCGGCGCACCGTGGCCGCCCCGATCCCCGAGGCGCCGCCGGTGACGAGCGCGATCCGACCCTCCAGCCGCATGGCCGCGCAGCGTATAGCCTGCGCCGCCATGCCGGATCAGGTGACGGTCATCGGCGGGTCGGGGGCGCTGGGCCAGGGTCTCGCGCTGCGGCTCGCGGCGGCGGGTGTGCCCGTTGTCATCGGCTCGCGTGACGAGGGCCGCGCGCAGGAGGCGGCCGCGAGGGTCAAGGAGCAGGTGCCGGACGCGACGGTGCAGGGGCTCGCGAACGGGCCGGCGGCCGAGGCGAGCGAGATCGTGTTCCTCACCGTCCCGTTCCGCAACCAGTCCGAGACGCTGACGAACCTCAAGAACCGCCTCCGCGAAGGCCAGCTGCTGGTCGACGCCACCGTGCCACTCGCCGCCGCGGTCTCCGGCAAGGCGACCCGCACGCTCGGCGTCTGGCAGGGCTCGGCCGCCCAGCAGGCGCAGGAGATGGTCCCGCCCGGCGTCCGCGTCGTCGCCGCCCTGCACACCGTCAACGCTCCCGGCCTCAAGGACCTCAACGCCACGCTCGACGAAGACGTCCTGATCTGCGGCGACAAGAAGGCCGACAAGCGGCGCATCGCCGAGCTCATCGACCTGATCCCGGGCCTGCGAGCCGTGAACGGCGGCCCGCTCGAGGCCGCGCGGACCGCCGAGATGCTCACCGCGCTGCTGATCGGCGTCAACGCCCGCTACAAGACCCACGCGGGCATCCGGCTCACCGGGCTGCCCGACGAGCTGTGGTAGTCCTGCTCGCGGGCGGGACCGGCGGCGCCAAGCTCGCCCGCGGGATGCTCGACGTGCTCGGCGACGACCTGACCGTGATCGCCAACACCGGCGACGACATCGAGATCTACGGCAGCTACGTCTCCCCCGACCCCGATCTCGTGACGTTCTGGCTCGCCGACCGGATCGACGAGCGCGGCTGGGGCCTCAAGGACGACACGTTCCACGTGATGGACGGCCTGAGAGCGCTGGGCGACGACATCTGGTTCAACCTCGGCGACCGCGACCTCGCCGTCTGCCTGCGCCGCGCCCGCCGCCTCGCAGAGGGCGCCCGGCTGACGGAGGCGATCGACGAGCAGCGACACGCGCTGAACGTCGAGGCGCAGGTGCTGCCGATGTGCGACGACCCGGTCCGCACCTACGTGCAGAACGAGGACGGCTGGCACGCCTTCCAGGAGTTCATGATCCGCGAAACGGCCAAGGGCCCCGTGACGGGCGTCGAGTTCCGGGGCGCGGAGAACGCGAGCCTCACGCCGGAAGTCCGCGAAGCGCTGCAGACGGCCGACATGATCGTGATCGGGCCGTCCAACCCGGTGATCTCGATCGGGCCGATCCTCGCGGTCGGGGAGATGCGCGCAGAGATGCGGAACGCGCGCGTGGTCGCGGTCTCGCCGCTCGTGGACGGCCGGGTCCTCAAGGGCCCCACCGATGCATTCATGCAATGGGCCGGTCACCCGCTCAGCAGCGATGGCATCGCCGCCCACTACGCCGGCCTGATCGACGGCCTTGTCGCCGACGAGCAGGCCACCGAGATCCCCACGCTGGTCACCGAGGTCGAGATGGCCGACGCGTCGGCGCGCCGGCGCGTTGCGGAAGCGGTGCTCGGCTTCGCTTAGGATCGGCGCGTGCGCACTACTGCCGTCCTGCCGGTCAAGTCGTTCGCGAGAGCCAAGCAACGGCTCGGGGATGTGGTCGGCGACGACGATCGCGAGCAGCTCGCGGCGGCGATGGTGGGCGACGTCTTGGCCGCACTGACGTCTGTCGCGGAGATCGACGATGTCGTCGTGGTGACCGCCGAGCCGCTCGCCAAGCGAGCCGCCGAGCACGCCGGTGCGGCCGTCGTGAACGACCCGGACGAGGTTGGACAATCGGCGGCCGTCAGCCGCGGGATCGACGCGGCGTTGGAGCGCGGAGCCGAGCGGGCGCTGCTCGTGCCCGGCGACTGCCCGGCCGTCGACCCCGACGAGGTCGCCCAGTTGCTTGCCCGCACTCCCGGCGACCCGTCCGTCGTGATCGTGCCCGATCGCCACGGCAGCGGCACCAACGCGCTGCTCCTCACACCGCCGGGCGCGGTCCCGGTGTCGTTCGGCGCCGGCTCGTTCGCGCGTCACGCGGCGCTCGCGCGCGCCGCGGGCGCCATCGTCAAGGTCTGCGACCTGCCGTCGCTGGGGCTCGACGTCGACACGCCCGACGACCTCGGGGCGCTGCGCTCGGCGCTCGACGCCCGGCCCGCCGGCGCCGCACGCACCCGCGCGGTGCTCGACCGCCTGGTGCCGGCGGCCTCGTGGTAACGCTCGCCGCGCTGCTCGACATTCCGGAGATCCGACCGGGCGACGACCTCGCGGCCATCCTCGGCGCGGCGGTGGGCACGCTCGAGGGAGGGTTGCGGCCCGACGACGTCCTCGCCGTCGCCCACAAGGTCGTCTCGAAGGCCGAGGGACGGATCGTCCGGCTCGCCGAGGTCTTCCCCGGCTGGGAGGCGCACCAGCTCGCGAAGGAGCACGACAAGGACCCGCACCTGATGCAGGTGATCCTCGACGAGTCGCACGACCTCGTCCGCGCCGACCGCGGGCGGCTGATCTGCCGCACTCGGCACGGCTTCGTCTGCGCCAACGCGGGCGTGGACCAGTCGAACGCCGGCCGCGAGGGCACGGTGATCCTGCTGCCGCTCGACCCGGACGCCTCGGCGCGCGCGCTCCGGCATGAGCTCGGCTGCGCGGTCGTCATCACGGACTCGTTCGGGCGCGCATGGCGCAACGGCCAGTGCGAGGTCGCGATCGGCTGCGCCGGACTGGCGCCCGCCGACGACTGGCGCGGCCGCGACGACTCCGACGGGCGCGAGCTGGCCGCGACCGTCATCGCCGTCGCCGACGAGGCCGCGGCCGCGGCCGATCTCGCCCGCGGCAAGGACTCACGTGAGCCCGCGGTGCGAATCCGCGGGCTCGGTCGTCACGTCACGGTCGAAGACGGCGCGGGGGCAGCCGCGCTCGTCCGCGCCCTAGAGGACGACCTCTTCCGATGACCGGAGGCGTGGCGGCGGACCGCCACGCCGGCGGCAAGACCCTCCGGGGTCAGGCCGCCCGCTTTGCGGCAAGCCGCACGTCGAACCGATCGCGCGCTTCCTCGACTCGCTTGCCATGGGCAAGCGACCACGACCCGAGCGCCTTCAGCGGCGGTGCCATCGTGGCACCCAGCGGCGTCAGTGCGTACTCGACCCGCGGCGGCACCTCAGCGTGGACACGGCGGGCGACGAGCCCGTCGCGCTCCATACCACGCAGCGTCTGCGTGAGCACCTTCTCGGAGATCGGCTGCAGGTCCTCCAGGAGCTCGTGATAACGGCGGGTGCCGTCACCGAGCGCCAGCAGGATGTCGACCGACCACTTCGAGCTCAGCAGCGAGATCGAGTCGCGGATCAACCGTGCAGAGCGCGTGCGCTCCGCCACCCGGCGCTCGTGGGCACCGGGAATTGGGGTGATGTGTGTGGCTGCCATCAGCCTCCTCTCGTTGCGCTCAGGGCCTGAGCGCTCCTCATCTGTTTTGTCAACGCCCGGAGAGCCCGCGAGACGCGGAGCCGTGCGGCGTTCTGGCTGCAGCCAAGTCGACCGGCGACCGCGTCATACGGAAGCCCGTGGACGACCCGCAGCTCGAGCGCCCGGCGCTGATCGGCCGGAAGCGCTCGCACGGCCTGACGGAGCAGCGGGGTGAGAGCACCAACCTCGCTGCGCTCGTCGATCCGCTCGTAGTCCTCGCATTCGGCGGCGGCGACGGGCAGTCCCATCCGTGCGCGCGCCGCGGACTCGATGCGGTTGTGCTTGTGGTATTGCCGGAGCAGGTTGCGGGCGATGCCGAACAGCCACGGCGCACCGGAGCCGTCGGCCTCGTCCCGAAACCGCCGCGACGCGAGCCAGGCCTGCGCGAACGTCTCCGCGGTCAGATCCAAACTGGCCGTCTCCGATCCGGTGTGCCGGACGAACCACGAGCGGATCCAGACCGCATAGCGGTCATAGAACTCGCGGAATGCCTGCGGATCGTCGCTGGCCGCGGTGAGCAACTCGGCGTCAGTTCTGGTCAAACGGTGCGTCGCCTCTCCAGACGGTGCGTTGAAACATCATGCACTGAGGCTTAGGCGCGTGTCTTAAGCGCGTGCGAAGATGAAATTACGGCTTGGCCTCAGGCCAAACCGTGTTCGTCCGCAATTTCGAGGGTCGGGTGCCCATGCCCTCGATCGGACGGGATCGCACGCTCGAGACGGGCCAGCGCATCGCGCTCGCCGAGTTCAAGCGTGCCAACTTGGTTGTCAAAGCGCGGATCGCCCTCCTGGAAGCGCCAGCGCACCGGCGGCGCGGAAACGCCCGCAGAGCGCGCCAGGACGCGGCCGATCCGTTCACCCCAGCGGGAGAAGCCGACGTAGACGGCGCGGCGCTCCTTCGTGCTGAGCGGATTGCGGAACGGTGAGCACGTCGCCTGCCACACGCGCGATCGCACCCCGCTGCCCGTCGGAAACGCGACTTCCGCCAGGTACGCATGATGAACATCACCTGAAAGCACAACAATCGAGCGCGGAGGCTCACCACTCTCGCCCGAGCCGACCGCCCGCAACAGCTCGCACATGAGGTTGAACGACTTGCGGAACGCCGGCCAGTGCTCGAGGTCGGCGCCCTGGCGGAGCTTCTCCCCGAGCTTCGCGGCCACCGAGCCCCACGCACCGTCGCACACCGCCTCGTCCCACGCTTCGAGGTAATGCAGCCCGGGCGCGAGGAACAGCGGCAGCGACGTGCCGATCAGCAGGTGGTCGAAGCCGCCGGTCGCGTGCTCGGTGATCCACTCCCACTCGCCGGCGTTGACCATGCTGCGGTCGCCGGGCGTGAGGACGCGGCCGGCGCGCGAGTCGATCATCACGACGCGGGTGCAGCCGATGTCGCGGCAGTAGCTCCAGCGCGCGCCCTCGACCTCGCGGTCGCTCTTGTACGCGTAGTCGCGCAGCAGCTTGCCGCCGTCGCCGGCGTCGCGCACGCGCTGGTAGATCTCCTCCTCCTCGAGCGCATCGGCCGACAGGTTGCCCCAGTGCTGGTAGAGCACGTAGCTCATGAAGCCGCCGACGACGCGTTCGTCCCACCAGTCGGTCGCGCGCATCTCCTCGACCCACTCCAGCGACGTGTTCCAGTCGTCGATCACGTCGTGGTCGTCGAAGATCATCGCCGAGGGAACCGTGGAGAGCAGCCAGCGGATCGGCGGGTCGCTCCACGACTCGCGGTAGAGCTGCGTGTACTCCTCGAAGTTGGCGATCCCCTCGTGCGGGGCCTTGGTGGTGTCGCGGTGGCTGCGGATGTAGGCGAGCGTGTGTGGCGACACCTCGTCGGCGTACACCTGGTCGCCCAACAGGAGCACGGAGTGCGGCCAGTCGTGCGGGTCGGTCTCGGTCATCCGCAAGGCGATCGCGCGCAGCGCGTCGACCTCGCGGCCGACGTCGGACTCGTCCGCGGTGAGGCTGTAGGGCGGGTGGTGCGGATAGGCGGTCCGGCATGAGCCGAACACGATCCGCGCCTTCCCACGCTTGGAGTGCGTGCGCAGGGTGCTCGGCGGGAACGGGCTGTCCGGCTCCGGCCACACCGGGTCGCCGTTGAGCGTGACGCGATACGGCGTCGCGCGGTCCTCGGGCAGCCCGCTGACGCGCACGATCGCGTAGTGGTGACCTTCGACCGCAAACGTCTTCGCGCGCCCGGCCTCGCCGGTCTCCGGGGTCACCTCGACCTCGCAGCGCTCGTCGGTCTCGACCCACACGGTGGCCTCCGACGTGCTGGCCCAGCGGGCCATCGGACCCAGGATCAGGGATGCCATCAGGCGGCGGCAGCCAAAGCGTGGCGACGGCGGATGTCGTACAGCGTCGTGCGCTCGGCCGCCGGTCGGCCGGCCCGGTGGGCGGCCGCGATCAGGTCGCCGGGGTCGAGCTTGACGCCGTGGTAGGAGCCCGCCATCCGCGAGATCGACTCCTCCATCAGCGTGCCGCCGAGGTCGTTGACGCCCCAGCGCAGCGACTCCGTGGCGGCGTCGAGCCCCATCTTCACCCAGCTCGCCTGCAGGTTGGTGATCGTGCGGCCGAGCGCGAGCCGGAACACCGCGGTGTGCTTGAGGTTCTCCTCGCGGCTGATCTCGACGATCCCGTGCTGGCGCCCGAGCTGGGTGTGGAACGGGATGAACGACAGCGGCACGAACTCGGTGAAGCCGCCGGTGCGCTCCTGCAGGGAACGCACGACGCGCATGTGCTCGGCCAGCTCGGCCGGGGTCTCGATGTGCCCGAACATGACGGTCACCGTTGAGCGCAGCCCTACCCGATGGGCGGCCTCGATGATCTCGACCCAGCGCGCGACCGGCAGCTTGTTCGGGCTGATCCGCTGCCTGACGCTGTCGTCGAGCACCTCGGCGGCGGTGCCGGGGACCGAGTCGAGCCCCGCCTCGTGCAGCTGCGCGAGCACCACGTCGGGCGCGAGACCCGATACGTCGCACATGTGCGCGATCTCCATCGGGCTGTACGCGTGCAGGTGCAGCTGCGGCGCGACCTCCTTGGCGACGCGCAGCCAGCCGAGGTAGTCCTCGAGCTCCCAGTCCGGATGGATCCCGGACTGCATGCAGATCTCGGTCGCTCCGAAAGCGACCGCGTCGTGCACGCGGCGGACGAACTCGTCGCGGTCGTGCTCGTAGGCGTCCGGGGAGCGGCGACCGACGCCGAAGCCGCAGAACGCGCAGCCGACGATGCAGACGTTGGAGACGTTGATGTTGCGGTTGACGACGAAGGTCACGGTGTCGCCGGCGAGCTCGCTGCGCAGCTCGTCGGCCGCCTGGCGCATGTCCTCGATCACCTCGGGCCGGCTCTCGGCGAACAGCGCCTCGAGCTCATCCGCACCGAGCGGCTGCCCGTCGCGGGCGCGCTCGATCGTGCCCGGCGCGGTGGCCGCCGTACCGCGCCGCGGGATGAACGCCCGGTAGCGGTCGCGGATCACCTCGAGCACGCCCGGGGCGATCCACTCCTCGTCGATGAACTGCGGGTAGACGCACAGGCGCTCGGCCAGCGCGACGCCGTCGTCGGCGAGCCGCTTGCGCACCTGGTGCGGTGAGGGGAACGGGTGCTCGGGCGAGATGTGGTCGCCGTTGGCGGACAGCCCGCCGAGGTCGGTCGCGCCCGCCTCCACCAGCTCCGGCCACCAGTCGGCGAGGTTCGGCGGCACCTGGATCCCGACATCGGGCATCAGCCGTCGCGTCTCGGCGATCAGCCGCTTCATGTCGTCGATGGACACCGGATTCGCCCACGTCGGCGCGCCGAGCACCGGCCCCTCGTGCAGCCCCGTCTGCCAGAACCCCTCGGCCGCGTCGGTCGCGATGTCGGCCGGCTCCTCGCCGTAGTAGCGCCGGTGCGGGACGAAGTTCTGCAGGATCACCTCCTGGAGGTGATCGAAGCCGGCCAGGGCTTCAATCGCACCCATCCGGTCGTCCTCGGACTCGCCGATTCCGACGAGGATCCCGCTGGTGAACGGGATCCGCAGCTCGCCGGCGGCCCGGATCGTGTCGAGGCGACGCTCGGGGTGCTTGGTCGGCGACCCCTGGTGCGCGACCAGGTCGGGGTTGACGGACTCGAGCATCAACCCTTGAGACGCCGTGACCTCGCGCAGGTTGGCGAGATCGGTGCGGTCGAGCACGCCAAGGTTCGTGTGCGGGAGCAGCCCGCGCTCGAGCGCCCGCTCGCACGCCCACACCACGTACGCGGTGAAGCTGTCGAAGCCGAGCTCGACAAGCTTGGCCTTCACGCCGGGATGGTGATCGGGCGCCTCGCCGGTGAGCACGAGCAGCTCCTTGACGTTGCGGCGCACCGCGTGGTCGATCAGCCGCTCGACCTCGTCGGGCTCGTGGAGGTGCGGCTGATGGGTCGCAAACGCGCAGTACTTGCAGTGACAGCGGCACGTGCGAGAGAGCGACAGCGTCAGGTTGCGCGAGAACGTGACCCTGCGGCGCATGCAGCGCTTGACAATACTCGCGGTCGCCATCATGTCGGCCCGTGATGCGCCTGGCGGTCCTCCTGTGCCTGGCCGTGCTCGCGTCCGGCTGCGGCGGTGGCGGCACCGACCGCCCGGACGAGGACGCGTCGTTGCTGCTCGACTTCACGCCGAACGCCGTGCACGCGGGGATCTACCTCGCGACCGAGCGCGACTACGACGGCGCCGAGGGTGTGACCCTGAAGATGCGCGCGCCGGGGGCGTCGACCGACGCGTTGAAGCTGCTCGAGGCCGGCCGTGTGGACATGGCCATCCTCGACATCCACGATCTCGCGCTGGCGCGCGAGCACGGTGCCGACATCGTCGGCGTGATGGCGCTCGTCCAGCAGCCGCTGGCTTCGCTGCTCGCCCAGCCGAGCATCCGCCGGCCTCGCGATCTCGAGGGCAAGAGGGCGGGCGTCAGCGGCCTGCCGTCCGACGTCGCCGTGCTGCGCTCGATCGTGCAGGGCGACGGCGGCGATCCCGACAACGTCAAGACCACGACGATCGGCTTCCAGGCCGTCAAGGCGCTGCTCGCCAAGCGCGTCGACGCCGCGACGGCGTTCTGGAACGTCGAGGGCGTTGCGCTGCAGGCCGAGCGGCCGGCGACGCAGGAGTTCCGGGTCGACCAGTTCGGCGCGCCGGCCTACCCCGAGCTCGTGCTGTGCGCGACGCGCCGGACGCTCGACGAGCAGCGCCCGGTGCTGCAGGCGACGGTCCGCGCGCTGCAGCGCGGCTACAACGAGACGCAGGTCGACCCGGAGAGCGCGCTCAGCGCGTTGCAGAAGGCCAACCCGGACCTCGACCGCAAAGTGGCGGGCGCGCAGCTCGACGCGGTCTCCCCCGCCTTCACCGCCGGGGCCGACGTCTACGGCCAGCTACGCGAGGACGTCCTGCAGAAGTGGGCGGCGTGGGACCTCGAGTTCGGCATCGTGAAGAAGCCCATCGACGTCGGGGCGAGCTTCGACCTCGGCCTCGCCCAGCCGTAGCGACGCCCGCGCAGGGTCATCCAGAGCACGAGCCAGACGATCCACCACGCGGCCATCACGAGCGCCACGGTGATCACCGCCGCGATCACGACGAGCGCGAGCACGACACGCACCGACAGCTTGAGCGCGGTAAGCGCGACGCCGGCGTTGGAGCGGCGCGCGGGCGTGCCCGGGAGGTCGACGACGAGCCGCCGCAGGTCCCCGTAGGTCCGCGCACGCAACGCCCTGTGCAGGCGCTCCTCGAGCTCCTCCGGCTCGATCCGGCCCTCGACCGCTGCCTGGTGCAGCCGGTCGGCCACTGCGTCGCGGTCGGCGTCTGACGCTCGCAGGGTGGCGGACCGTGGCATGCCCTAACGGTACCGGGCCGCGCTAGGAGGTCAACGAACGTCGCTCGAGCAACAGCTCGATCCCGTCCAGCACGACCTCGAGGCCGCGCTCGAACCGCTCGGGATCGGTCGCGAGCTCGGCGACGCGCTCGAAGCCGCCGCGCAGGTCGTCGCCGGCAATCGCCTGCAGGCGCGGGAACTCCCCGGTCGCGAGTTGCCGCCCCATGTAGGCGACCACGGCGTCGAGGCGCTCCTTCGGCCCCTGATCCGCGCGACCGATGCCGCGCGTACGCATCGCGTGCCCGAACACGAAGTCGTCCATCAGCGCGGTGATCTCGAACTGGCCCGTGAGGTCGAGCCCGGTCCGCTCCGCGACCATCAGCGACTGCTCGACGTGGCGCAGCGCGTTCGGCCCGCCAACGCCCGGATCGTCCTCGCCGCCGATGAACTCGAACGTCCACGGGTGTTGCATGAACGAGCGGTACGTGCGGCGCGCGATCTGCGCCAGGCCCTCGCGCCAGTCGTCGCCGAGCTCGTCCTCGGGCACGAGCAGCTCGCCCATCACCGTGTCGTCCATCAGCGCCGCGAGCTCGCGCTTGTTCTTCACGTAGTGGTAGAGCGTCATCGTCCCGGCGCCGAGCTCGGCGGCGACGCGGCGCATCGTCACCGCCTCGAAGCCCTCCTCGTCGGCGATCTTCAGCGCCGCCGCCGCGATCCGCTCGCGCGTGTGCGCCGGCTTGCGCTCACCCGGCGCGGGCCGCGACCAGATCGGCGATGGATCCTCGGGACTTGACACTCGTACATCGTACTACTAAGCTAGTCGTATGACGTACGAAGCTCCCATACAGCGTACGGCGACTGGCAAGGGCATCCTGGCCGAGGGCCTGGGCAAGCGGTTCGGCGACCTCTGGGCGCTCCGCGACCTGGACCTCGACATCCCCGCCGGGTCGGTCCTCGGACTGCTGGGCCACAACGGCGCCGGCAAGACCACCGCGGTCCGCATCCTCACCACACTCGCCGTCCCCACCACCGGCAACGCGCAGGTCGCCGGCCACGACGTGGTCGCCGACGCGGCCGCCGTCCGCGCGAGCATCGGGCTCGCCGCGCAGGCCGCCACCGTCGACGGGCTGCTGACGGCCCGCCGCAATCTCGAGCTGGTCGGTCGCCTCTACCACCTCCCCCGCGCCGTCGCCCGGCAGCGCGCCGACGAGCTGCTCCAGCGGCTCGATCTGGCCGACGCCTCCGACCGGCTCGTGAAGACATTCTCGGGCGGCATGCGCCGCCGGCTCGACCTCGCCGCCACGCTGGTGGCCGCGCCGCCGGTGCTGTTCCTCGACGAGCCGACCACCGGCCTGGACCCCGCCGGCCGCAACGACCTGTGGGACCTGCTGCGCGACCTCGTCCGCGACGGGACCACGATCCTCCTCACGACCCAGTACCTCGAAGAAGCCGACCGCCTCGCCGACAACATCGTCGTCCTCGACCACGGCCGCTCCATCGCCACCGGGTCCCCGGACGCGCTGAAGGCGCGCATCGGCGGCGAGCGGATCGACGTCAAGGTCGCCGCGCTCGAGGACCTCCCCGCCGCCGAGGCCGCGCTCGCGCGGTTCGCCGACGGCACCTCGTCGATCGATGCGGACGCGCTCGTCGTGACCGTCCCGGTCGCCGCCGGCACGTCGCTGCTGGAAGTCGCGCGCGAGCTCGACAGCGCGAACGTCTCGGCGACCGACGTGCACCGCCGCGAGGCGACGCTCGACGACGTCTTCCTCTCCCTGACCACGAAGGTGGCCGCCTGATGTCCACTCTCGCACTCCGCACCCGCTGGCTCGTATCGGACAGCCTCGCGCTCGCCGGCCGCAACCTCGAGCACGTCCGCCAGATCCCCGAGAAGCTGCTCGACGTCACGTTGCAGCCGATCATGTTCGTGCTGCTGTTCACGTTCGTCTTCGGCGGCGTGATCGACGTCCCCGGCGGCGACTACACGAACTACCTGATCGGCGGCATCCTCGTGCAGACCCTCGCCTTCGGGATGATGGGCCCCGGCGTGTCGATCGCCACCGACCTCGGCGAAGGGATGGTCGACCGCATCCGGTCGCTGCCCACGTCGCGCTCCGCCTACCTCGTCGGGCACTTCCTGGCCGAACTGGCCGCCTCGTGCGTCGGCATCGCGATCCTGATGGCGACCGGCTTCGTCGTCGGCTGGAGCATCGACTCGAGCGTCATCGAGGCGATCGGCGGCGTCGGCCTGCTGGTCCTGTTCGCCGCGGCGATGATCTGGCTCGGCACGCTGATCGGCGTGATCGCGCGCTCGCCGGACGCCGTCCAGGGCTTCGCGTTCATGACCGTGTTCCCGCTGACGTTCCTCTCGAACGCCTTCGTCCCGGTCGCCGGGCTGCCCGATGGGCTGCGGCAGATCGCCGAGTGGAACCCGATCAGCTCGGTGGTCGCCGCCGTGCGCACGCTGTTCGGCAACCCGACGGCCACCCCGGCGGACGCGGCGTGGCCGCTCCAGCACCCCGTGATCTCCGCCGTGTTCTGGTCGGTCGCGTTCCTCGCGGTCGCCGCCCCGCTGACGATCTGGCTCTTCAAGCGGCGCACGACCGAGTAAGGGCTTCTTAGCCTTCCCCTACTCGGAGCGGGCATGCTGGTGCCGTGTGGCGCTGGCTGCTCGGGGGTCTTGCGGTGGTGGTCGTGGCTGTCGCCGTGCTCGTCGCTTCGAGCGGGCCCGGCGACAGCGCCGGCCATCACTCCGGCGGCACCGAAGACTCCGTCGAGACGGACCTCGCCGCCCTCCAGCGTTTCGCCGACTCCGGCGGCGGGACGCGAGCGTCCGGGACGCCCGGCGACCGCGCCACCGGCGCGTACCTGGCCGAGCGCTTGAAGAAGGCCGGCTACCGCGTCACGGTCGACCCGTTCACGGTCCCGTTCTACGAGGAGCGGCGGCCGCCGCGGGTGCAGATCGACGGCAAGCCGCTGCGCGCGATCCGCACGCTGCAGTTCTCGCCGTCGGGACATGCCTCCGGGCGGATCCGCGCCGCGGGCCTCGGCTGCTCCGCCGGCGATTTCGCCGGCTTCCAGGCCGGTGACATTGCCCTGATCAAGCGCGGCGACTGCTTCTTCTTCCAGAAGGCCGCGTTCGCGCGGCGGGCGGGCGCGGTGGCCGCGCTGATGGTCAACGACGGGCCGAAGCCCACGCCCGGCTCGCTGTTCCGGTTCGGCCGCGGGATCCCCGTCGTCGGCCTCGGCCGCGACACGGGTGCCGGTCTCGCCGGCCATCGGGCGCTGGTTGACGTGCGGGCGAGTGCCGGCCGGCGGCGGACGAGCAACGTGATCGGCGAGATCGGGCCGGAAGACGCCACCCGCGTGGTCATGGCCGGGGGCCATCGCGACTCCGTCCCGGCCGGCCCGGGCATGAACGACGACGGCAGCGGCGTGGTCGCGCTGCTGTCGATGGTCGACCGCTTCCCGGCCGGTCGGCTGCCCCCACACACCGCCCTGCGGATCGCGTTCTGGGGCGGCGAGGAGCTCGGCCTGCTCGGCTCGCGCCACTACGTCAACCGGTTGTCGGCGAGCGAGCGCCAGCGGATCGCCGCCTACCTCAACCTCGACATGGTCGCCAGCCCGGGCGCGAAGGTCGCGGTCTACGACAGCCAGAACCGGATCGAGGCCACCTACCGCCGTCACCTCCCGCCGAAGGCCCCGCAGGTCCGCCTGATCGGCGACTCCGACCACGCGTCGTTCGAGGCCCGCAGCATCCCCGCCGGCGGGATCTTCACCGGCCTCGACGACTGCTACCACCAACCCTGCGACACGATCAAGAACGTCGACCGCAAGGTGCTCGCAACCTCGATCACCGCGACCGAGGGCACGCTCGTCGATCTGCTGGCACGCTGAACTTCCAACCGCGGCATTGACGGCGGCGGGTTCGGCCCCTCACCGGGTCGAGTGTGAAGTTGTTCAGCCTGAGGCTGAAGAACTTCACACTCGACCGTGCGGCCGGCTCCCTCGCCGCCCTACCCAGGCGCAGTTCGGTCGCGCTAAGCGACGGTCCAGGCGTCGGAGCCGTGCAGCAGGTCGGCCAATGCGCCTGGAGCAAGCCGCGAACGCGCGTCGGCGATCTTGCGGCCGGCCTCGGTGATCCCCACCGGGCGGTCGACGGCGCGGAAGACGCCGATCGGCGTCGGGTCGCTCGGGGACTCGGCGAGGCGGGCGAGCGCGAACGCCAGCGTCGGGTCGTCGCGGTGGGCGTCGTGGACCACGAGGTCGTGGCGGCCTGAGGCCACGATCGCCAGCGAGCCGTCGGCGTCGCGGGCGACGCCGTGCTCGCCGTCGGGCCCGAAGCGGATCGGCTCGCCGTGCACGAGCGGGATGCGGTTGAAGGCCGCGCGGTCCTTCTCGGTCAGCGCGAAGAAGGCCCCGTCGTTGAACACCGGGCAGTTCTGGTAGATCTCGACGAACGCGCTGCCCTCGTGCTCGGCGGCGGCGCGGAGGACGTCGGTCATGTGATGGCGGTCGCGGTCGACAGTGCGGGCGACAAACGTCGCCCCCGCGCCGAGCACCAGCGCGAGCGGGTTGAACGGCGAGTCCGCGGAGCCGAACGGCGTCGACTTCGTGACCATCCCGCGCGCGGAGGTCGGCGACGCCTGCCCCTTCGTGAGCCCGTAGACCTGGTTGTTGAACATCAGGATCTTCAGCGGGACGTTGCGGCGCAGCGCGTGGATCAGGTGGTTGCCGCCGATCGACAGCGCGTCGCCGTCGCCGGTTGCGACCCAGATCGAGAGGTCGGTGCGGGCGGCGGCGAGGCCGGTGGCGAGCGCGGGCGCACGGCCGTGGATGCCGTGCATCCCGTACGTGTCCATGTAGTAGGCGAAGCGGCCGGCGCAGCCGATGCCGGACACGAACACGACCTTGTGCGGCGGGATGCCGAGCTCGGGCATCAGCTGCTGGACCGACGAGAGCACCGCGTAGTCGCCGCAGCCCGGGCACCAGCGCGTCTCCTGGTCGGACGTGAAGTCCTTCTTCGTGAGCGTCCTCACAGCAGCGCCTCGATCTCGCGTTCGAGCTCGGCCGCGAACAGCGGCGTGCCCTCGAGCTTGGTGTAGCTCTCGACGTCGACGAGGAACTCGCCTCGCAGCAGCCGCGCGAGCTGGCCGCTGTTCATCTCCGGCACCAGCACGCGCTCGTAGCGGTGCAGGACCTCGCCGAGGTTGATCGGGAGCGGATGCAGGTGATGCAGGTGGGCGGTCGCGACGGCGTGGCCGTTCGTGCGCACGCGGCGCGCGGCGGCGCGAATCGCGCCCAGGCTCGAGCCCCAGCCGAGCACGAGCACCTCAGCGCCTTCGTCCCCGTCGACCTCGAGCGGCGGGAGCTCGCACGCGATGCCGCCGACCTTGTCAGCACGGACGCGCGTCATGTGCGCGTGGTTCACACCGTCGTAGGAGATGTCGCCGGTCACGTCCTGCTTCTCGAGGCCGCCGATGCGGTGCGCGAGCCCCGGCGTGCCCGGCACGGCCCACGGACGCGCGCCCTTCTCGTCACGCGCGTAGGGCTGGAAATCCTCCATCGGCTCCGCGAGGTCAGGGTCGATCGGCGGCAGCGCGTTGGCGTCCGGGATCCGCCACGGCTCGCTCGAGTTGGCGAGGAACAGGTCCGACAGCAGGATCACCGGCGTGCGGTAGTGCACGGCGATCCGCGCCGCCTCGTAGGCGGCCTCGAAGCACTGGCCGGGAGTCGCGGCGGCGACGACGGGCACCGGCGACTCGCCGTGCCGCCCGTGGATCGCCATCAGCAGATCCGACTGCTCGGTCTTGGTCGGCATGCCCGTCGACGGCCCCGCTCGCTGGACGTCGATCACCACCATCGGCAGCTCGAGCATCGCCGCGAGCCCGATCGTCTCGGCCTTGAGGTCCATGCCCGGGCCGCTCGTCGCGGTGACGCCGAGCGCACCGCCGAACGCCGCCCCCAACGCCATCCCGGCCGCCGCGATCTCGTCCTCGGCCTGGATCGTCCGGACACCCATCTCCTGATGGCGGGCGAGCTCGTGCAGCAACTCGGAGGCCGGCGTGATCGGGTAGCTCGCGAGCACCAGCGGCAGGCCCGAGCGGACGCTCGCGGCAATCAACCCGAGCGCGGTCGCGACCGTGCCGTTGATGTTGCGGTAGGTGCCGGCGGGCACGTCGGTCGCCGGGTCGACCTTGTACTGGACGTCGATCAGCTCGGACGTCTCGCCGAAGTTCCAGCCCGCACGGAACGCGGCCAGGTTGGCCTCCAGCGGTCCGGGCTTGTTGACGAACTTGCGCCGCAGCCAATCCTCGGTCGGCGCCGTCGGCCGGTCATAGAGCCACGACACGACGCCGAGCGCGAACAGGTTCTTGGCGCGGCCGGCGTCACGCGTCGAGACACCCTCCATCGCCTCGACCGCGCTCGCGGTCAGCGACGTCATCGGGATCCGGATCAGGTGGTAGCCGTCGAGCGAGGCGTCCTCGAGCGGGTTGGTCTCGTAGCCGGCCTTCTGCAGGTTGCGCTTGCTGAACGCGTCCTCGTTGGCGATCACGGTGCCGGCGCGGGCGAGCGCCGGCAGCTCGCTGCGCAGCGCGGCGGGGTTCATCGCCACCAGCACATCGGGCTCGTCGCCGGGCGTGAGGATGTCGCGCGACGCGAAGTGGATCTGGAACGCCGACACCCCGGCGAGCGTGCCCGCGGGGGCGCGGATCTCGGCCGGGAAGCTCGGCAACGTCGCGAAGTCGTTCCCGTGCTCGGCCGTCGCCTCGGTGAAGCGCGTGCCCGCCAGCTGCATCCCGTCGCCCGAGTCGCCCGCAAAACGGACGATCACCCTCCGTCTCTCCTTGACGAGGCCTCTAGGCGCGGACATGTGCTTTTGCGGAGTGTGACACGACGAACGGCGACTACGCCGCGAGGCGCTCGACGAGCTGGGCGCCCTCGCGCGCCATGCGCGAACGGGGGACCACAAGATCGAACCCGCCGGCCTGCGCACGGTTACGCGTGTCGGCGTCGACGTGCGAATAGACGCCCAACGTGCGGGTTCCCCCGAGCTCGCCGGCCGCACGCAGCGCCTCGACGAGGGCGACTCCGTCGAACGTCCCGGCGGCGAGGTCGACGATCAGCACATCCACCCCGGCGGGTCGGACGTCGGCGCCGCCGCTGAGCGTCGCGTCGTGCCCGGCCGCACGCAGCATGCCGAGCACGTTGGAACCGAGGAGCAGGTCGTCGAAGACGGCGACGACGCGAGCCACTACTGCGCGCGCAGCTTCCGGAACTCGCGCCGGAACGACTCCGGGCGGCCCCAGTCCTGGATCGTCTCGACACGCCCCTCACGCACCTCGCGCAGCACGAGCTCGCCGGCGATGCCCGCGTCGTCGAGCAGCTTGAGCGTGCCGTGCGTGGTCGGCGCGGACGCCGCGTGGCCGAACCGGTGCGCGACGAGCAGATGCCAGTGCCAATCGTGCATCGAATAGGGCTGCGCGTTGCAGGTCACGAGGAGGGTCGCCGCGTCGATGTAGCGGTCCTCCTGCACGCGCAGATCGAGCTCGAGGTCGGTCCAGTCGGACGGCAGCGAGTCGACGATCTCCTGGAAGGTCTCCGCAAGCGGCATGATTCGCGGGACAGGCTACATGGCGTCCTACTCGATCGATCCCGAGGACCCGCTCGCGCTCGCGCGCGGCCAGAGCCTCGACGGCCTGCTGCGCCTGCTCGAGCAGCTCGACGGCGCCGAGGAGGCGGAGGTCGTGCGCTCGGCGCTGGCGGCGGGCGTCTCGCGCGACCGCGTGCTCGACGAGCTCCAGCGCGAGGTCGAGCGCCGGCTCATACGCGTACGCACGCCGGACGACTAGATCAGCCATCTTGCGGAGCTAGGTACCCTCGGCTGGAGATGACTGCGACCGCCCCGACGCTCGCCGACGCCTACCGCGCCTTCATCAACGGCTGCGGGCTCGTCGACCGCTCCGAGCGTGGCAAGCTCGCGCTGACCGGACCGGACGCGAAGGTGTTCCTGCAGGGGCAGGTCACCAACGACATCGAGCGTCTGGAGCCGGGCCACGGCTGCTACGCGGCGTTCCTCACGCACAAGGGCAAGATGCTCGGCGACATGCGCGTGCTCGACCTCGGGCACGAGCTGCTGCTGGACACCGAGCGCGTGGCGCTGCAGGGGCTGTTCAACATGATCCGGCGCTTCAAGCTCGGCAGCGAGGTCGAGCTGCACAAGCGCACCGTCGAGCTCGGGCTGCTGTCGCTGATCGGCCCGGACGCGCGCCGGATCTCAGGCCCGGTCGGCAGCGCCGAGCACGACAACGCCCGCGCCGAGATCGGCGGCCGCGCGGTGACGCTCGTGCGGACGGACGTCGGCGTCGACGTCTTCTGCGCCGCCGACGACACGGCCACCGTGCGCGCGGCGCTCGAGGCCGCGGGCGCCGTGACCGCGAGCGAGGAAGCGGCCGAGGTGATCCGCGTCGAGCACGGCCGCCCGCGTTACGGGATCGAGCTCGACGACGGCGTGATTCCCCAGGAGGCCGGCCTCAACGAGCGCGCCGTGTCGTTCACCAAGGGTTGCTACGTGGGACAGGAGACCGTCGCGCGGCTGTTCTACCGCGGCAAGCCGAACCGCCACCTGCGCGGGCTGCGGCTGTCTGCTCCGGCCGCCACCGGCGACGTGCTGCGCTTCGGCGAGAAGGAGGTCGGGCGTGTCGGCACGGTCGTCGCCTCGCCGGTCCACGGGCCGATCGCGCTGGCGATCATGCGGCGCGAGGCGGAGCCCGGAGAGACGGTCTCGGTCGGCGACGGCGACAACAGCGCCGAGGTCGTCGAGCTGCCGTTCCGGCAGTCCGCGCTGACCGCCTGACGAACCGCGCGCTAGCATCGACTGCGATGGCCGCGAACGTCCTCGTCGTCGCCAGCCAGACGGCCGGCTCACAGCACCTGCTGGACGCGCTGATCCACCGCGCCGAGCGGTCGCCGATCAAGGTCACGTTGGTGATGCCGGCGCAGGGCCCAGGCCTGTCGGGCCGCGAGGCGCTGCGCGAGCCGCTCGACCAGGCCCTCGCCGCGATGCGCGACGCCGGCCTCAAGGCCGAGGGCGCGATCGGCGACACCAATCCGATGGATGCGGTCGCCGAGTACTTCGACCCGTCGCGCCACGACGAGGTGATCGTCTGCACGCTGCCCGGGCGCAGCTCGAAGTGGCTGCAGCACGACTTCCCGCACCGCGTCGCCCGCTTCACCGGCCTGTCGGTCACGCACGTCGTCGCCGACGACCTGCGGCCCGCTCCCGTCACGAGCCCGGCACCGGCACACGAGCGCGAGCCGATGGGGCCGCTCTCCGTGCTGTCCTGGGGCGGTCGGCAGCCGGGCTCGCGGTGAGCGCCGCCAGCGCTCGCTGATCCGGCCGCGGGTCGAGCTCGAGCACGCGCACGTCCTCGTGGCCGGCGAGCCACGAGCCGATGATCCGCAGCTCGTCGAGCTCGTCGGCGGGCAGCCAGCCGCCGAGGCCGACCGACGGTGCGGCGGCCAGCGCGACATCCGTGCGCCCCGCGAGCTCTTCGACGTCACTCGGGAGCGGGCCCCAGTCGGCGACGCGGCCGGCGACGATCCAGAACGCGTCCGCGCGGGTGGGCTCGGCCGGGTGCGGTACGACGACCAGCCGCGCTCCGGTGTGCGCCGCGCGCAGCACGCCGCCGAGCCGCCGCAGCAATGACTCCAGTCGCCGCGCCCGCCGCCGCAGCCACGCGGCGCGCTCGTACTGCTGCGCCACCGACGCCGCGCGCATCTGGGCGTCGACATGGGCGAGCAACGCCGACGCGCCGTCGACCTCGAACAGCCGCAGCGCCTCGTCGAGCCGCTCGCGGTAGAGGTTGGGATCGAGGTCGCCGAGGCAGGGCGACAGGCAGCGGCCCATCTGCCCGTACGCCGACGGGTGCGGCCGGTTCGTGAGCGCGCGGCCGCAGTGGCGGAGCCCGAACAGGCTGTTGAGCTGCTCCACGAGCTCGGCAGCGGCCCCCCGGCCCCGCACCGGGCCGATGCAGACGGCGTGCCCGGGAGCGGGCTCGCGCGCGACCTCGAGGATCGGAAACGCGATGTCGAGCCGGCAGCGCAGGTACACGTAGCCGTCGGCGTCCTTCTTGAGCAACGTGTTGCCGGGCGGTTTGAGCGTCTTGATCAGCCGGTTCTCGAGCACGAGCGCGCCGAGCTCGGACTCGGTCGGCTGGTAGTCGACGTGCTCGGCCTGCCCGGTCCAGGTCGCCGGCGTCGTGAAGTGCGCACGCGCGCGCGTGCGCAGGCACACGGACTTGCCGACGTAGAGCGGGTGCCCGTCGGCGTCGCGGAAGATGTAGACGCCGGGGTCCTTGGGAAGAGAGCTGAGGTCGGGGCGCTCGTCGCGCGGACGCTTCGCCCCCACCGGCTTGTAGCGCGGCGGCTTGCGCGGCCGGACGACCTGGAGCGCCTCGGCGATCGTGCGCGCGTTCGCGCACAGCCGCGGCAGCAGCGCGCACAACACGCGCGCGCAGGTCTCCGCGTCGGGCAGCGCGCGGTGCGTCCGGCTCACCTCGATCCCGAGCGCGTCGGCGAGCGAGGAGAGCCCGCGGCGGCGCTGCAGCGGCGCGAGCCGGCGCGCGAGCGCGACCGTGCACAGCACCGGCGGGTCCGGCCACTCGAGCTCGGCGCGCTCGAACGCCTGCTTGAGGACGCCGACGTCGAAGCGCGCGTTGTGCGCCACGAGCAGACGCCCCTGCAGCTGCTCGGCGAGCGCCGGCAGCACAGTAGCCGGCGGCGGCGCCTCGTCGACCATCTGCTGCGTGATCCCGGTGAAGCGCTGGATGCCGCGCCCGAGCGGCTCCGACACGCCGACCAGCGAGCTCCAGCGATCGTGCAGCTCGCCGCCGCCGACGAGCACGGCGCCGACCTCGGTCATCTCGCAGCGCTCCTTCGGCTGCCCGTTGGTCTCCGTGTCGACGGCGAGGAACTCGGCTTCGGCGATCGGGGAGTCCAGGAGATCGGCGTCGGGCATGGGCCGCGTGTCATACGCCTGCAACCGGACGTCATGCACGGGCGTTTGCAGTACATTCGCCGCGTGCGTCGGGTGGAGGGAGCCGTAGCGATCGCGATCATCGCTGCCGTTGTGGCGGGCTGCGGTCCCGAGGCCGACTACGCGAACAAGCCGCGGCCGCCGGTGCCGATCAGCGTCACCGCCGCGATCGACTCCACGCGCGTGCGCGTGTCACCGCCCTCGTTCGGCGGCGGGCCGGTCGTCTTCATCATCTCCAACCAGTCCGGCGCGGCCCAGAAGGTGACGTTCGCGAGCGACGAGCTGGGCGCGTCCAAGGGCGGGATCAAGCGCTCGACCGGCACGATCGCGCCGCGGTCGACCGCGCAGCTGAAGGTCGATGCCGCCGAGGGCAGCTACACGATGAGCGCGAGCAGCGGCGACGTCACCGCGGCGACGGTGAAGGTCGGCGCCCAGCGCCGGTCGTCGCAGAACGACCTGCTGCTGCCGTAGCTATCTCAGCTTGACCAGGCGGGTCCAGGTCGCGCCGCCGTCGGTGCTGCGCTTGATGCTGCCGCCGGGGTCGGCGCGGTAGAGGGCGTCGGGTGCGCCCCAGGCGAGCTGGTGCGTCTGCGTGGGATCACGGGCGCGCGAGCTCCCGCCCTCGTTGGTCGACGTGAAGACGCCCTGCTTCGTCGCGCCGACCATCCGCTTGGGGTCGGCGGCGTCGACGACCACGTCGACCGGGGTGTCCGGCGGCGTCTTGGACGCGAACGTCTTGCCGCCGTCGGTGCTGATCTGGATCTCCTTGGCGTCGGCATTGACCGCGACGACCCGGTCTTGCGCGGAGTGCAGGATGTGGAAGTCGGCCTTGCCGAGCTGCGACACCGGCTGCCGGGTCGCCCCGTGGTCGGGTGAGCGGATCAGCCCGAGGTTCTCGGGGAGGCTGCCGCCGTCGGGATGCCCCGAGCCGAGCAGGTCCTTCGGCCCGGCGTGGCGGACGACCAGGTTGCTGGAGACCTGCCCGGAGCCGTTCCCGGCCTGTATCTCGCCCGTGACTCGTTGCGCCTCCTTCGCGTTCTTGTCGAGCCGGAACAGCCCGAGGCCGGTGCCGAGCATGACGGTCCCGTCTGCCGGGTCGACGGCGATCGAGCCGATGAACGCGTTGGCGGCGCTGCCCTGCGCCGGGGCGACCTGATCGGTCTGCGCCCCGGGCGTCGCGCTGCTCTGTGGCGGCGGCGTTTGGACGGTCTCCGCGGGCGGGTCATCGTTGCCACCACAGCCGACGAGCGCGGAGAGGAGGGCGATCGCGGCGAGCCGGGCGGTCACGGGCGCGGAGGATAGGGCTCGGGCCAACTGCGGCTGGGTGGGGCGGCGAGGGTGCCGGCCGCAGTGCTCGAGTGTGAAGTTCTTCAGCCTCAGACTGAACAACTTCACACTCGACCCGGCGTGCGGCCGATCCCGCCTCCCTCAATCCCGCGGTTAAGCGGCGTCGAGCTCGCGCGGGACCAACGCGACGGTGCGGCTCTCGCCGCCACGGACGACCTCGAGGGCGCACTCGACCCCGATGCGCTCGCCGGTCATCAGGCGCTGGAGGTCGTCGACCCCGCGGACGGGCTGGCCGTCGACGCCGACGATCAGGTCCTCGGCGCGGAGGCCGGCGCGGGCGGCGGGCGAGCCGTCGATGACCTCGACGACCTCGATCGCGCGGTCGCGGCCGACCGATGCCGCCACGCGCGGTGGCAGCGGACGCGCTCCGCCGGCGATGCCGATCCAGGCTCGGCGGACGCGGCCGTCGCGCATCAGCGCCGCGACGATCTGGCGGGTGGTCGCGTTGATGGGCACCGCGAGGCCGAGCCCGACGCCCGCCACCGCGGTGTTGATCCCGACCACGCGGCCGTGGCCGTCGACCAGCGCGCCGCCCGAGTTACCCGGGTTGAGGGCGGCGTCGGTCTGGATGACGTCGTCGATGATCCGGGTCGCGCCGCCGGCGCGGGCGGGCAACGACCGGCCGAGGGCAGACACGACGCCGGCGGTGACCGAGCCCGCGTAGCCGTGCGGGTTGCCGATCGCCACGACGAGCTGGCCGACGCGCAACGCCGCGGCATCGCCGAGCTCGGCGGCCGGGGCGACCGGCGCGTCGGCGCGCAGCACGGCGAGGTCCGACAGCGGATCGGCGCCGACCACGGTCACCTGCACGTCGCTGCCGTCGGTGAACGAGGCGCGCACGCGGGCGCCCGCGCCCATCACGACGTGGGCGCTGGTGAGCATGAAGCCATCGGGCGTCATCATCACGCCGGAGCCGCTCCCGGCCGAGCGGCGGCGGCTGAAGACGCGCAGGTTGGCGACCGACGGGCCGATCTTCTCGGCAACGCTCGTGACGACGCTCGAGTAGGCATCCAGAGCTTCCGTCTCACTAGTCACTTGCAGAATGCTAGCGACTCGCCGGGGCGGCGCCGAGAGGCGTGTCGGCGGTGGGCCGGGAGGGCATGGGAGGGAAATCCGATCGGATTTAGTACCTTTTCAGGGGATGGCTACTGCCACCGTCGCGCCAGACCTCGAGCACCTCGACGCCAACGGCGTCCTCGAATTCATGGTCGAGCGCTTCCACCCGCGCCTCGCGGTCGCCTGCTCGTTCCAGAAGGAGGCGTCGGTCGTCCTCGACCTGATCCTCAAGATCGCGCCCGACGCCCGCATCTTCACGCTCGACACGCACGTCCTCTTCCCCGAGACCTACGAGACGTGGCGCAAGGTCGAGGAGCGCTACGGCATCACCGTCGAGGTCCATCAGGGGCCGAGCCTCGGCCGCCAGACCAGCACGCACGGCGACAAGCTGTGGGAGCGCAACCCCGACGCCTGCTGCGACCTGCGCAAGGTCCAGCCGCTCCACCGCGCGCTCGCCGACGTCGACGCCTGGATCGCCGGCGTGCGCCGCGAGCAGGGCGCGTCGCGTGCCGGGACCCCCAAGCTCGCGTGGGACGCCAAGCACGAGCGCTGGAAGGCCAATCCGCTGGCCGACTGGACCGAGCGCGACGTCTGGCGCCACATCGTGGAGCACGACCTCCCGTACAACGAGCTGCACGATCGCGGCTACGCCTCGATCGGCTGCACCCACTGCACGCGCCCCGGCACCGACCGGGACGGGCGCTGGGCGGGTACGGGCAAGGTCGAGTGCGGCCTGCACGCCTAAGCTCCAGAACATGGACGTGCTCACGGCGGTCGACGACGACCGCATCGGCTCTGACCTTCAGGCCGGGCACCAGTTCTGGATCGATCTCGTCGACCCGTCCGACGAGGACGTCGACCGCCTCGGCTCGATGCTCGGCCTGCACCCGGTCGCGATCGAGGACACGCGCGAGTTCGGCCAGCGGCCGAAGGTCGACGTGTACGAGGACCACGTTCTCCTCGTCTTCTTCACCGCCCGGCTCGACGCCGACGGGGTCGTCAAGCCGATCGAGGTCCACGTGTACGTCGCCCGCGGCTACCTGATCACGGTCCGGCGCGGCGCCTGCGAGATCCTCGACGAGCTGCGCAACGACATCGAGGAGCTGCACGAGCACCCCGTCTACAAGATCCTCGACACGCTGACCGACGCCTTCTATCCGGTGATCGAGGGCCTCGAGGAGCGCGTCGACGCGCTCGAGGCCGAGGTCCTCACGACGCCGCGCAAGCAGCACCTCACGATGATCTACCGGCTCCGCCAGGACGTGCGCGAGATCGGCCGCATCGCGTCGATCCAGCGCGACCAGTTCCAGTCCGCCTCGGACGAGCTCCAGCGCCTGGTCGAGTTCGGCGACACCGCGGAGTACCTGCGCGACATCGGCGACCACCTGGCGCAGGTCGCCGGCGAGCTGTACCGGCAGACGGAGGACCTCGCCGCGCTGACCTCGACGTACTTCAACGCCAACGCCGACCGCCTCAACGCGGTCGCCACGCGGATCACCATCCTCGGCACGCTGTTCGTCCTGTGGACGCTGGTCACGGGCTTCTTCGGCCAGAACTTCGGCTGGCTGGTGAACCACATCGACACGAAGACCGACTTCCTCGTCCTCGGCGCCGGGATCCTCGTCATCCCAACTGTGATCCTGCTCACGCTGTTCTGGGTGAAGCGGCACGACTGGTTCTGACCGACGGTAGGATCGCCCGCCATGCCAGCGACCATGGACGCCTGGGTCATCCGCAAGGAACGCGAGGGCGAACCGATCGACGCCTTCCAGATCGAGCAGATGGAGGTGCCCGAGCCGGGCGCCATGGAGGTCGTGGTCCGAGTAATGGCCGCGGGCGTGAACTACAACAACGTCTGGGCGGCGCTCGGCGAGCCGGTATCGGTCTTCCGCTACCACGCCGAGGATCACCACATCGGCGGCTCGGACGCTTCGGGCATCGTCGAGCGGGTCGGGCCGGGCGTGACCCGTTGGCAGCCGGGCGACGAGGTCGTCATCCACTGCAACCAGGCGTCCTACGAGGATCCCGAGGTCCACGGCCTGGACCCGATGGCCGCGCCGTCGCAGCGGATCTGGGGCTACGAGACCACGTGGGGCTCGTTCGCCGAGTACTGCAAGGTCCAGGCCCAGCAGCTGCTGCCCAAGCCGGCCGCGCTGACGTGGGAGGAGGCCGCGTCGTACGGGCTCACCTACTTCACCGCCTACCGGATGTTGATCCGGCAGACCCGGCTGCAGGCGGGCCATCGCGTGCTCGTGTGGGGCGCCGCCGGCGGGCTCGGCGTGTTCGCGCTTCAGCTCTGCCGCCTCGCCGGCGCCGATGCGGTCGGGGTCGTCTCGTCCGAGGAGAAGGCAGACCTCTGCCGCGAGCTCGGCGCGTGCGACGTCATCGACCGCAACGAGTTCACCGGGATGATGCGCCGCGGCGGCGAGACGCCCGACGAGGAGAAGGCGCGCTTCAAGGAGTCGCGCCGCTTCTGCAAGCTCGTCGAGGAGAAGCTCGGCGCCCCTCCGGACATCGTGTTCGAGCACGTCGGCAAGGCCACGTTCCCGACCTCGGTGCTCGCCGTCAAGCCGTTCGGCAAGGTCGTGATCTGCGCCGGCACGACCGGCTACAACCTCGATTTCGACGTCCGCTACCTGTGGATGAAGCAGAAGCAGATCGTCGGCTCGCATTTCGCGAACGCGTACGAGTGCCACAAGGCGAACGAGCTGATCGAGTCGGGAGCGATCCGTCCCGTACTCTGGAGGACGCTGGGCTTCGACCAGGTGGCCGAAGCGCACCAGCTGATGAAGGACAATCAGCATCTCGGAAAGATCGCGATCCTCGTGGGCGCGGAGTCCGAGGGACTTGGCAAGACCGCGGACGGCCCGGGGGCGATCCGGGCGGAGGTTGGAGCCTGATGGCAGGAGTCGTGAACATCCCCTGGTACGCCACCGTCTTCCGCGGCGACAAGTTCGAGACCGCGCTGCGGGAGATCGCGCCGATCGCGCTGCGCTATGGCGCGACCGACTTCGAGGTGATGCGGTCCAACGACGACCGCTATCGCTTCTGGCAGTTCGCGCACTTCGAGGAGAAGACCGACTTCGAGCGCTACTGGTACGGCCGGGAGTTCAGCGACTGGCGCGCGGACTACACGAGCTGGTTCACGGTGCCGGTCATCTACACCTGGTTCGACCGCGTCGTCGCCGGCGCGCTCGAGGGCAACCACGTCTCGCCCTAGGGCGAGCTCAGTCCGCTGACCACGTGCCAAGCGGCCACGCAGGCCGCTACCAGGGCGATCGCGGTGCCGGCGGCGCGCACGGCCGCCGCGAGTGACGCGGCATCGCTCAGCAGCCCGACGGAGATCGCCGTGACGGACACGAACACGTACTGGCACGTGATGAAGGCCGCCGTGACCTCCCCGCGGCGCTCCGGCGGCGCGATCCGGTTGACCTCGGTCTGCGCGCCGAAGTAGGCGAGGCCGAGCCCGGCGCCCGCGAGCACGGCGCCGACCACCACGAGCGCGAGCGAGCGGGTCGGAAACGCGCTGACAAGCGCGGCGATGCCGGCGATGAGCAGCGTCAGCCCGGCCGGCTGGGCGCGCCTGGGCGCCAGCCCGCTGCGCTGCGCGACGACCTGGAGGACGCACGCGAAGCCGAGCATGCCGGCGCTGATCGACCCCAGCAGCGCGAGGTCGCGCGTGTCGAGCAGTGTGGCGGTATACGACGGCACGACCGACAGGAACAGCGCGCCGACCGCCCAGACGGCCGCGCAACTCAGGCTCACGCGCGCGAAGCGCACGCGGATCGCGCGCGGGACGGACGGGCGCTGGAGGCGCCATTCGCCGTCGGGCCGGCTCGGCTCGGGGATGCGCCAGACGGCGATCGCGATGGCAACCGTCGTCGCCATCGCCAGCGCGTAACACAGCTGGCGTGGGGCCGGCGCCCACTCCGCGAGCGATCCGGCGACCAGCGGCCCGGCGGCGCTGCCGCCGCTCTGGCCGAGCACGGCCGCGAGCGCGGCCCGGCGGTGGTCGCCGCCCGGCTCGGTCTCCACCAGCGCCGCCGCCGCCGTGCCGACGACCGCGCCGAGCGAGACGCCCTGGACGGCGCGGGCGACGAACAGCCACTCAGTGCTCCTGGCGAAGGCGAACAGCAACAGCCCGACGGTGGCGCCCGCGAGCCCGCCGACCAGCACCCGGCGGCGCCCGACGCGGTCCGATAGCTGCCCGAAGACGAGCAGCGACGGGATCAGCACGATCGTGTAGGTCGCGAAGATCAGCGTGAGCCCGGTGTCCGAGAAGCCGAATCGCTCGCGGTAGACCGCGTAGAGCGGCGTCGGCAGATTGCCGTCGAGCAGCAGCACGAACAGCGCCGCGAAGACGATGAGGAACGCTCGCCTCATCTGATGGTCCTGCCCCGCTAGCGCGGCACGAACACCACGTACGGGCGGATGTCCTCGACGGTGTTGCCGTCGAGATCCAGGACGCCGCCCATGTCCTCGAGCGACTTGAAGCCGTCGATCTCCTCGCGGGCGCGGACGATGTCGGCCGCCAGGTGGTTGTCGATGCCCGGCAGCGTCGCCAGCACCTGCGCTGGGACCTGATTGACGTCGATCACGCCCATCGTGCGCGCGCCCTCGATGTCCGGGCGGCCGATGCCGAGCTCACGCGCCACGTCGGGCTCCTCGCGGACGAGCCGCTGCGCCTCCCGGCGCGCCTCGACGGCGCTGCGCGCCGCCTCGAGCGGGTTCTGCACGCCCGCGAGCCGGCGCTGGTAGTCGCGGCGGATCATGAACGCGTGGGTGGTGGCGGCGACCCAGGCGATCAGGAACATCACGGCGCCGAGGTCGGAGGCCGTGCTGTCGGTCTCCGTGACGGCGACGATCACGAACCCGCCCCAGCTCAGCACCCCGTAGATCACCGCGGCGTACAGCCACGACCGCTGCCGCGTCTGCGCGCCGGCGATCCCGAACAGGACCGGGGCGGCGGCGCCGATCGAGAACATGACCGCGAGCGGGAAGAGCCAGATCACGCGGGTTCGAGCGGCGCCATGGTCAGCCCCGCCTGCTGGAGCTGCTCCCAGTAGAGCTCGGCGGTCTCCTTCACGCCGGACCACACGATCGCGCGGCCGGTGTTGTGGATCACGTCGGCGATCGCGTAGCCCTTGGCGACGCTCACCCCGGGGATCGTCCGCGCCAGCGTGTGAGCGACGTGGTCGAACGTGTTGTGGTTGTCGTTGAGGACGATGACGCGCCAGTTGCCGCCCAGACCGGTGCCGGGATCGCCGGTCCGCGGGAGCTCGACGGTCTCTGACACGGAACGAATTTACCCGCGCTTGCTGTGCCAGCGATGAAGACCGAGGAAAAGATGGTCGAGCGGCGCGGCCTGCTCGAACTCGGCGACGTCGTTCGGCGCCGCGCGGCTGATGCGCTCGTGCAGCGCGGCCATGAACGCTTCCTGGTCGTCCTCGGCGGCGAGATCGGCCTGCCAGCGCAGCGACGCGCGGACGGCGTCGAGCTGCGCCGTGACGTCCTCGGCGATGCCGAAGTGCGTCAGCGCCAGGCCCGCGGGCTCCCACGCGGCGATCGTGTCCAGCGACTGCTCCCACGCGTCGACGTCGATGTCGGGCGGCGGGGTCGGGGCCAGAGTCAGATCCCACGGCGGGATGCGCACGCCCGCCATGTCCCCCACGAACGCCCAGCCGGAGTCCTCGTGCAGGTAACAGACGTGGTGCGACGCGTGGCCGGGCGTGTAGGCGACCTTGAAGCCGAGGACGGTCTCGCCGCCGCTGAGCACGTGCAGGTTCTCCTCCGGGACCGGGATGACCTCCCCCCACGTTTCGCGCAGCCCCTCCTCTCCCCCGTACAGCCGCGCGGCGCTCGCCACGAGCCGTTCGGGGCGGGCCATGTGGGGCGCGCCGCGCTCGTGGACGTAGACCGGCAGGTCCGGCCAGCGACGTACCAGCGCGCCCGCGGCGCCTGCGTGGTCGAAGTGGATGTGGGTGAGCAGGAGCGCCCGTGGACGCACGCCGGCAAGCCCCGCGAGAAGCGTCTCCTCGCAGGATTGGGGCCCGGGATCGACGAGGATGCCGTCGACCTCGAAGCAGGCGATCACCTTCTCGCGCCCGCGGTGCAGGACGTCGATCTGCCGCATCCACCGCGCAGGGTACGAAAGAATCGGTTGCAATGAGCCACCGCCTCCCGGAGCCCGACAAGCCCTGGCTGATGCGCACGTACGCCGGTCATTCCACCGCGCGTGCGTCGAACGAGCTGTACCGGCGCAACCTCGCGAAGGGCCAGACCGGCCTCTCCGTGGCCTTCGATCTGCCCACGCAGACGGGCTATGACGCCGATCACGAGCTGGCGCGCGGCGAGGTCGGGAAGGTCGGCGTCCCGGTGGCCCACAAGGGCGACATGCACGCCCTGATGGACGGGATCCCGCTCGACAAGATGAACACGTCGATGACGATCAACGCCACCGCCGCCTGGCTGCTGGCGCTCTACATGGTCGTCGCCGAGGAGAACGGGATCGATCCCGAGGACCTCCAGGGCACCACCCAGAACGACATCATCAAGGAGTACCTCTCGCGCGGGACGTACGCCTTCCCGCCCGGTCCGTCGATGCGTCTGATCGCCGACACCGTCGCCTACACGGTCGAGCACGTGCCGCGCTGGAACCCGGTGAACATCTGCTCCTACCACCTGCAGGAGGCGGGCGCGACGCCGGTGCAGGAGATCGCCTACGCGATGTCCACCGCCATCGCCGTGCTCGACGCCGTCGGCGAGCGCGTTCCCGAGGGCCGCATGGGCGCGGTGTTCGGGCGCATCTCGTTCTTCGTCAACGCCGGCGTGCGGTTCGTCGAGGAGCACGCGAAGCTGCGCGCGATGGCGCGGTTGTGGCACGAGCTGGGCGACCGCTACGGCGTGCAGGACGAGCGCCACCGCCGCTTCCGCTACGGCGTGCAGGTGAACTCGCTGGGGCTGACCGAGTCGCAGCCGGAGAACAACGTGCAGCGGATCGTCCTCGAGGCGCTCGCGGTGACGCTCGGCCGCGATGCGCGTGCCCGCGCGATCCAGCTCCCGGCCTGGAACGAGGCCCTCGGCCTCCCGCGGCCCTGGGACCAGCAATGGTCGCTGCGGATCCAGCAGGTGCTGGCGTTCGAGACCGACCTGCTCGAGTACCCGGACATCTTCGAGGGCTCGAAGGTGATGGACGGGCTGGTCGCCGAGCTGGAGGCGGGCGCGCGCGAGGAGATGGCGCGGGTCGACGAGCAGGGCGGCGCGGTCGAGGCGGTCCCGTACATGAAGGCGGCGCTGGTCGAGTCGCACCGCGAGCGGATCCGGCGGATCGAGTGCGGCGACCAGGTGATGGTCGGCGTCAACCGCTTCGAGGAGACCGAGCCTTCTCCGCTGACCGCCGACGCCGAGGGCGGCATCCTCGTCGTCGACCGGGCGGTCGAGGCCGAGGCGCGCGACGGTCTCTCCGCATGGCGCGATTCGCGGGGGGATGTGAGCGCCGCGCTGGACGAGCTGCGCCGGGTCGCGGCGAGTGACGAGAACATCATGCCCGCGACGATCGCCGCCGCGCGCGCAGGCGTCACGACCGGCGAGTGGGCCGGCGCGCTGCGCGAGGCGTTCGGCTCGTACCGCGCGCCGACGGGCGTGGGCGAAGCGGCCGCGGCGACCAGTGGCGAGGGGCTGATGGAGCTGCGCGACGAGGTCGCGCGCGTGTCGGAGGCGCTCGGTCGCACGGTCAAGATCCTCGTCGGCAAGCCGGGCCTCGACGGGCACTCGAACGGCGCCGAGCAGATCGCCGTCCGCGCCCGCGACGCTGGCATGGACGTCGTCTACGAGGGCATCCGGCTGACACCCGCGCAGATCGCCCGCTCGGCGGTCGACGAGGGCGTGCACGTGATCGGGTTGTCGATCCTCTCGGGCTCCCACCGCGAGCTGATCCCCGACGTCGTCGCCGCCTTGCGCGAGGCGGGCGGCGCCGACATCCCGGTCGTGGCCGGCGGGATCATCCCCGACGCCGACGCGGAGGCGCTGCGCGCGGCGGGCGTCGCCGCCGTGTTCACGCCGAAGGACTTCGAGCTCACCCGCATCCTGCGCGCGATCGTGGGCATCGTGGCCGATCGCCACGGAGTACGCTCGGCCGCGTGACCGGCGCCGAGCTCGGCGCGCGCCTGCGCTCGCGCGACCTGACCGCCGCGCCCGCGGCGCTGAACCTGCTCGAGAACCGCTCGCCCGACGCGCGCGGCGAGATCGCGGCGCTGCTCGCCGAGGTCGCCCCCGGGCGGCTCGGCGGCGAGGCGGACGCGCACGTCGTCGGCGTGACCGGCCCGCCCGGCGCCGGCAAGTCGACGCTGCTGGCGGCGCTCACGCGCGCGTGGCGGGCGCGCGACCGCACGGTGGCCGTGCTCGCGGTCGACCCGAGCTCGAAGCGCTCGGGCGGCTCGCTGCTCGGCGACCGCGCCCGGATCGAGGCCGACCCGGCGGATCGGGGCCTGTTCGTGCGTTCGACCGCAGCGGGCGAGCGGCTCGGCGGCCTCGCTCCCGCCACGCGTGCCGCCGCCCAGGCGCTCGCGGCGGCGTTCGACGTCGTGGTCATCGAGACGGTCGGCGTCGGCCAGTCCGAGACCGAGGTCGCCGAGGCCGCGGACACGGTCGCCGTCATCGTGCAGCCCGGATCGGGCGATGTCCTGCAGTTCCTGAAGGCGGGGATCATGGAGGTACCGGACGTCCTCGTCGTCACCAAGGCCGATCTCGGCGTCGTGGCCCAGCGGGCGCGGCGCGATCTCGTGGCGGCGCTGCGCTCGCTCGGGGAGAGCGCGGTGCCGGTGGTCGCGGTGTCGTCGCTCGCGCCGGTGGCCGGCGTCGAGGAGCTCGTGGGCGCGCTCGACGAGCACCGGTCGGCGCTGGATCTCGCCGCCGCCCGCGTCCGCGCCCGCCGGCTCGGTGCGCTGGCCGATTTCGTGTCCGAGCACGGCGGGCGCGGCCTGCGCGCACTGGGCGGCCGCCGCGCCGCGGTGGCATTCCTCGCCGACCAGGACGCCGGTCTCGACGAGCCGGCGCTCATGAAGGTCCTGGAACGACACGCTGCAGCGCGGCATGACCGAAATCACGACGAATCGTCGTGATTCGCGAACGGTTTCGCGACGAACCGAGGCTGTTTCGCCACGCGAGGCGTGCCACGATGGTGTTCATGAGCACGACCGCTAGCGAGACTTTGCTGAACCACTGGATCGCCGGGCGGCGCGACGAGCGTCCGGCCGAACGGCACGGCGAGGTGAGCGATCCCGCCACCGGCGAGGTCGTCGCGCGCGTCCCGTTCGCGACCGCCGACGACGTCGACCGCGCCGTCCAGGCGGCGGCGAAGGCCGGCCGGCAGTGGGGCGCGGCGTCGCTCACCAAGCGCACTCAGGTGATGTTCGCGTTCCGCGAGCTCGTCAACGCCCACAAGGACGAGCTGGCCGCGCTGATCACGCGCGAGCACGGCAAGGTGCTCGCGGACGCGCGCGGCGAGGTCACCCGTGGCCTCGAGGTGATCGAGTTCGCCTGCGGGCTCGGGCACCTGCTCAAGGGCGAGAACACGCCGCAGGTCTCCGGCGGCGTCGACTCGCACTCGATGCGCATGCCGCTCGGCGTCGTCGCCGGCATCACCCCGTTCAACTTCCCCGTGATGGTGCCCCTGTGGATGGCGCCGGTCGCGCTGGCGTGCGGCAACGCGTTCATCCTCAAGCCGTCCGAGCAGGACCCGTCGCCGAGCATGCGGCTCGCCGAGCTGCTCGCCGAGGCCGGCCTCCCGGACGGCGTGTTCAGCGTCATCCACGGCGACAAGGAGGCGGTCGACGCGATCCTCGAGCACTCCCGGATCGCGGCGGTCTCGTTCGTCGGCTCGACGCCGGTCGCCAAGCACATCTACGAGACCGGCACCGAGCGCGGCAAGCGCGTACAGGCGCTCGGGGGCGCGAAGAACCACGCCGTCGTGCTTCCCGACGCCGACCTCGACATGACCGCCGACGGCCTCGTCTCCGCCGCCTACGGCTCGGCGGGCCAGCGCTGCATGGCCGTGTCGGTCGCGGTCACGGTCGGCGATGTCGCCGAGCCGCTGATCGACAAGGTCCGCGAGCGGATCGGGAAGCTGCACATCGGCCCGGGCACGGACCCGAGCTCGGACATGGGCCCGCTCGTCTCCGAGCGCCACCACGAGAAGGTCGCGGGGCTGGTCGACGCCGGCGTCGAAGAGGGTGCCGAGCTGGTCGTCGACGGCCGCGACCTCGTCGTCGAGGGCCACGAGGGCGGCTACTTCCTCGGCCCGTGCGTGTTCGACCACGTCAAGCCCGGCATGCGCGTCTACGACGAGGAGATCTTCGGCCCGGTGCTCGTCGTCGTGCGCGCCGGCAGCTACCCCGACGCGCTCGCGCTCGTCAACGACAATCCGTACGGCAACGGGGCGGCGATCTTCACCTGCGACGGCGGTGCCGCGCGGCTGTTCGAGCAGCAGGCAACGGCGGGCATGATCGGCGTCAACGTGCCGATCCCGGTGCCGATGGCCTACCACTCGTTCGGCGGCTGGAAGTCATCGCTGTTCGGCGACCTACACGTGCACGGACCCGACGGCGTGCGCTTCTACACGCGCGGCAAGGTCGTGACCACGCGCTGGCCCGACCCGGCGACGCACCAGGGCGTCAACCTGGGCTTCCCGACGCAGACCTGAGCGCGTCGAGCTCAGGCGAACTGCGGCTGGGTAGGGAAGCGAGGGAGCCGGCGCGGTCGCGGAGGCTGGCGCCTTAAGCACCCATGCGGTGCTTAAAGCGCCACCGTGGCGCCTTTTGCTCGTATGGGAAGTAAAAGGCGCCAGGGACCGCGGATGCGGGCGGCTCCCGGGCGGCCCTACCCAGCCGCAGTTAAGAACGCCGGCGTCTGAGAGGCGCCGAGATCACAGATCCTCGGGTCCCGGGTCCTCGCCGATCGAGCGGCGCGCGCGGCGCTGGCGCAACAGTGCCCAGTAGCGGTCGAGCTCGACGCGGATCGCCGCCAGGCGCTCGTGGCCCGCGTCGTCGAGCCCGTGGTCGGTCCCGCCGCGGTCGAGGAGCTCGTGCTCCTCCTTCACCAGCGCTTCGATGTGCTCTGAGACGCGTTCATCCGCCATGGGTCATGACCCTAGTGAGGAAATCTTCCACGTGCCGTTGACCTTGACCAGCTTCAGCGTGTCCTTCGACGGCTGCTCACCCGACGCCGAGGTCCGGATCTCGGCCGTGGCGTTGTCGCCGTCGATCCGCACGCTGCCGATCGTGAGCCGCGGATCCTTGACGTTCCCGAGCCCGCGCTTGAGCGCCGCCTCACACGACAGGCCGACCGACGTGACGTCCTCGACGAGCTTGGGCGCGAGGATGCCGTCGCAGAGCGCCTTGTAGTCCTTGGACGCAGTGGCGCGTCCGAAGGCGCTGACCGTCGTGCGCACCTGCTGCTCGGGGGTCGGGCCCCGGTCGCCGCAGCCCGCGAGTACCGCCAGCACGAGCGCCGCTGCCAGGAACCACACGGGCCGGAGCATAGAATGGGGCGGTATGGAGGGTTCTGAAGGAGCGCCGATCGGGGCCTGGCTGCGTTGCTATCGCTGCTGGTCCCAGGAGCTCGAAGTACAGGTTCATTACGAGGGCATCCACCGCATCGACCCAGTGAGCGGGGAGCGGGCGGAGGTGGTCGACGAGCTGCAGGAGGCCGTCGTCCAGTGTCTCGACTGCATGCACGATCAGCCGCATCTCGCGTTCCACAACGGGCGCATCGAGCCGATCGAGGACCGCTGGGAACGGATGGTCGCGGGCACGCCGTGGGTGGCGTCCTGCACCGTGACCGTCGACGCCGACGCGGTCGAGACGTGCTCGGGCCCCGAGGCGGCCGACTCGCTGGCGTACGCCGCGTTCGGCGACCACGGGACGCGGGAGTTCTTCACGCACGTCCGCTTCCACAAGCACGACGAGGACCAGATCGTGGTCCATCTGCTCGTCGAGCTGTACGCGCGGTCGTCCGAGGAGGCGACGGGAGTGCTTGAAGACGCCGCGCGTGGCAATCTGACGATCACCTCGCTCGCCGAGGAGTCCCGCCCGCCGGCCGCCACCGGTGAGCACCCGCACTGACCACCCTCCCCAGGAGACGCCCCATGTCGGAGACCATCGTCCTCGTTCACGGTCTGTGGATGACACCGTTGAGCTGGGAGGAGTGGGTCGAGCGCTTCGGCGATCGCGGCCATGACGTGCTCGCACCCGCCTGGCCCGGGATGGACCGCAGCGTCGAGTCGCTGCGCGCCGACACCGCCTCGTATGCGCATCTCGGCGTGACCGAGATCACCGACCACTACGAGAAGCTCATCCGCGAGCTCGACAGCCCGCCGATCATCATGGGCCACTCGTTCGGCGGCCTGGTGACGCAGCTGCTGCTCGACCGCGGACTGGGCGCCGCCGGCGTGGCGATCCACCCGGCATCGCCCAAGGGCGTCCTCGCCGTCCCGCCGTCGTCGGTGCGCGTCGCCTCCGTGGCGCTGCGCAACCCGGCCAACCGCCACCGCGCGCAGATGCTCACCGCCAAGCAGTTCCGCTACGCGTTCGGCAACACGCTGTCGGAGGCCGAGTCGCAGGCGGTCTACGAGCGCCAGGCGGTCCCCGGCCCGGGTCGCACGCTGTTCCAGGCCGTGACCGCCAACTTCACACCGAACGCGGCGACGAAGGTCGATTTCCACAACGACACACGGGCCCCGCTGCTGATCCTCGGCGGCGGCAAGGACCACACGGTGGCCGCCGCGAGCACACGCTCGAACTTCAAGCTCCAGAGCAAGTCCCAGGCCGTCACCGAGTACAAGGAGTACGCCGACCGCTCGCACTACACGTGCGGCGAACCCGGGTGGGAGGCCGTGGCCGACCACGCCCTCGAGTGGGCGGTCGCTCAGGCCGCCAAGAGGACGATCCCGCACTGAGCGCGACAGGCTCGGCGCTGCGCGGCACGACCGCGTGGGCCCGCAACCTCGCGGCCCCGGTCCGCAACTTCCTGACCACCGAGACCGGCGGCGCGCTGGCGCTGCTGGTCGCGGCGGTCGCTGCGCTGCTATGGGCCAACTCGCCGTGGTCGGACTCGTACGAGTCGCTGTGGACGACCGACCTGTCGATCGCGCTCGGCGACCACGCGCTCACGCTCGACCTGCGCGGCTGGGTCAACGAGGGCCTGATGACGTTCTTCTTCCTCGTCGTCGGGCTCGAGGCCAAGCGCGAGCTCGACGTCGGATCGCTCCGCGAACGGCGCCTGCTCGTGGTCCCGCTCGTGGCGGCGCTGGCCGGGATGGCGCTGGCGGCGCTGATCTTCGTGGCGATCAGCGGCGGCAGCACCGGCTGGGGCGCCGCGATCTCGACCGACACGGCGTTCGCGCTCGGTGTGTTGGCGCTGGTGGCCCCCAGTGGGACGCGGCTGCGCGTGCGGCTGCTCACGCTCGCGGTCTTCGACGACGTGGTGGCGCTGCTGGTGATCGCAACGGTCTACACCGAGCACATCGACACGGTCGCGCTGCTCGTGGCCGTCGGGCTCTTCGCGGGGCTGTTCGCCGCCCGTTACGTGCCGTCGACATGGCGGCGGCCGGTCGCCGTGCTGCTCGGCGTGGGCGCCTGGGTCGCGATGCATGAGTCCGGTATCGACCCGCTGATCACCGGCCTCGCGGTCGGCCTCATCACGAGCGCGTACCAGCCGGCGCGCGCGGACCTCGAGGAGGTGACCGAGCTCGCTCGCGCGTTCCGCGAGCAGCCGACTCCGGAGCTCGCCCGCTCCGCACAGCTCGGGATGTCCAACGCGATCTCGCCGAACGAGCGGCTGCAGTACCGCCTGCACCCGTGGACGAGCTTCGTGATCGTGCCGCTGTTCGCGCTCGCCAACACCGGCATCCAGATCGACGGCGACCTGCTCTCCGCCGCCGTCAAGTCGCCGATCACGCTCGGACTCGTGGGCGGCTACGTGATCGGCAAGCCGGTCGGGATCTTCCTCGCGGGCGGGCTCGTGACCGCGCTGTGGAAGAGCGGGCCGCCTCCGGTCCTGAGCTGGCCCGTGCGGGTCGTGGCCGCGACCGTCTCCGGCGTCGGTTTCACGGTCTCGCTGCTGATCGCCAGCCTCGCGTTCGAGGGCCGGGACCTCGACGAGGCCAAACTGGGCACGCTGGCCGCCGCCGTGATCGCCGCGCTGCTGAGCTGGGCGGGGTCGCGCGCGATCCGCCACCTGCCGGTGGAGGTGCGGGCGCGCCAACTTGCGGGCACCGCCGAGGACATCATCGACCTCTCCGAAGACGTCGACCCCGAGCGCGATCACGTCCGCGGCGCCGCGGACGCCCCCGTGACGCTGATCGAGTACGGCGACTACCAGTGCCCGTACTGCGGCCAGGCGGAGGAAGTGATCCGCGAGCTGCTGAGCTCGTTCGGCGACGACGTGCGCTACGTCTGGCGCCACCTGCCGCTCAACGACGTGCACCCGAACGCCCAACTCGCCGCCGAGGCGGCCGAGGCGGCCGCAGCGCAGGGCGAGTTCTGGCCGATGCACGATCTGCTGCTCGAGCACCAGGACGAGCTGCGCCCGATGCACCTGCGCCACTACGCCGAGGAGATCGGGCTCGACCTCGATCGCTTCCGTGACGATCTGCGCCGCCGTGAGCACCTCCCGCGCATCGCCGAGGACGTCGCAAGCGCCGACGAGAGCGGCGTCGCCGGCACCCCTTCGTTCTTCATCAACGGCCGCCGCCACAGCGGCGCGTACGACGTCGAGACGCTGGGCGCGGGCGTACGCGCGGCCCGGGCGCGTAACCGCAGCCTGCGGGCGGTGTCTGGGACATGACAGTCCTGACGCGTCGCCGCCTGCAACCTGGCCGCGCTCCGGCCGATTACTTCTCTAGTGGCTCGCTTCCTTTCGCTCGTCACCGGCGCGCTGGTCATCGCCGGCATCACCGCTCCGGCTGCCTCTGCAGCCGATCGTATCGTCGTTAAGCACCGCGCCGGGCTCACCAGCGCCGAGCGCGCCGACCTGCGTGACGACACCGACGTGAAGCTCACCGAGACGCTCCCGATCAGCGGCGTCGAGGTCGTGCGGCCCGAGGACGGCAACAGCGCCCGCGCGCTGTCTGATTTGCGTGAGGATCCCGACGTCCTGTGGGCCGAGGCCGACCAGCGCCGCGAGCTCGCCACCGATCCGCTCGCCCCGCTCGAGTGGGGCCTGGACAACATAGGCCAGATCGTCTGGGGCACCAGCTTCGGGACGGCGGATGCCGACATCGACGCGCCGGAGGCGTGGACCGTCACGCGCGGCGCCGGCGCCACGGTCGCCGTCGTCGACACCGGCGTCGACACGAGCCACCCCGACCTGTCCGACAACCTTCTCCCCGGCCGGGACTTCGTCGACGACGACAGCGACCCGGTCGACGGCAACGGCCACGGCACCCACGTCACCGGCACGATCGCGGCCGCCGAGAACGGCATCGGCGTCGTGGGCGTGGCGCCCGAGGCGCACGTCATTCCGCTGCGCGTGCTCGACGACGCCGGCAGCGGCTGGGGCTCCGACGTGGCGGCCGCGTTCGCGTGGGCCGGTGACAACCATGTGCGCGTCGTCAACGCCTCGCTCGGCTCCGGCAGCGTCACCGCGGTCGAGCAGCAGGCAATCCACGACCATCCGGGCACGCTGTACGTCGTCGCCGCGGGCAATTCGTCCCGCAACGTCGAGAGCTCGCCCCAGTACCCGTGCGCATACACCGAGCCGAACGTCCTGTGCGTTGGCGCGTCGGACCTCAACGACCACGTCGCGGACTTCTCCAACTACGGCGCCACCAGCGTCGACCTGTTCGCGCCCGGGGCGCTGATCGCCTCGACGCTGCCGCTCGGTCACGCCAGCAACCTGCACATCGACGGCTACGGCGTGATGCAGGGCACCTCGATGGCGACGCCGTACGTCACCGGCGCCGCCGCGCTGGTCGTGTCCGCGCACCCGAACTTCGCGGCTTCGCAGATCAAGGCGGCGCTGCTCGGGAGCGTCGACGAGATCCCGGGCCTCGCCGGCAAGTCGGTGACCGGTGGGCGTCTCAACGCCGCCGCCGCGCTCGACGTCGAGCCGCCGATCCCCGCCTCGGCCGCCGCGCCCGTCGCCACCCCCAAGCCGACGGTGACGCCCGTCCCGGTGCGGACGACACCGGCACCCGCACCCGCGCCCGCCCAGCCCGTGGTCATCGCGCGCCTGAGCCGCGTCCGCGTCTCCGGCCGTGCGCCGCACGCCACGCTCACCTTCACGTCTTCTGCCGCCACGCGGATCAGCGTCAAGCTGCGCCGCCGGTCCGGTCACAAGTGGCGCTCCGCGGGCACCACGACGGCCTACGCGACCGCCGGCTCGTCGCGCTGGCACGTCGGCCGCTCGATCGCCGGCCTGCGGCTGCGCAAGGGCAGCTACAAGCTCACGCTGGGTTCCGCGGCAGGCGCCGTGAGCGTGAAGTTCCGGGCGCGCTAGAACCCTGGCAGAGTTGGCCGGGATGGCCACCCTCACGTTCGACGACGGCCCGGGCGAGATCACCGGCGCACTGCTCGACGTGCTCGCCCGCCACGACGCCCACGCCACGTTCTACTGGCTCGGCGCGCTGGTCGCGGGCAACGAGGCGGTCATGCAGCGGGCGGCCGACGAGGGTCACGAGATCGGCGTGCACGGCTGGATGCACGTCGACCACCGCGACGACCCGGCGCTGCGGGCGGCCGACGTGCTCCGTGCGGCCGACCTGCTGGAGGCGGTCTGTGGCGTGCGGCCGAAGCGCTTCCGGCCGCCGTACGGGAGCACCAACGCCGCGCTCGAGGCCGCGGTTGCCGCGTACGGGCTCGAGACCGTGCTGTGGGACGTCGATCCCCGCGACTGGGAGGACCCGGGCGCCGACGCGATCGTCGAGCGCACGCTCGCGGCGCTGCGCCCCGGAGCGGTCGTGCTCCTGCACGAACGCCCGGGCACGATCGACGCCGTCGACCGGCTGCTGAGCGAGCTCTAGGGACGCCCGCGCCAGCCGGCGTCGAGCAGTCGCAGCGCGTTCCCCGAGCAGATCAGGTCGCCGTCCTCGTTGCCGTAGCGCTTGCGCAGGGCGGCCTCGACCTGCCGCATGTCGCGCATGTCCTTGATCCCCGGCAGCGTCGGCTTGATGAAGCCGTCGAAGTCGGAGCCGATCGTCGTGTGACGGTGCGAGCCCGTGACCTTGCGGATCTCGTCGATGTGCAGGCAGAGCTCGTCGATCGACGCCTGGAAGCGGCCGCGCGGCGACAGCTTCTTCTTGCGCTTGGGGAGGCCGTCATCGAGCTGGTGCGTGGCGAAGATGAGGCCGATGACGCCGTCGCGCTCCTTGATCTTGGTGATCGCGTCCGGCGGCATCATGTACTCCTGGGTGCCGAACCGGTAGCCGGCGTGGCTCGCGAACACGGGGACGGACTTGTCGGGGTCGAGCTTGTCGAGCAGCGCGAACGTCTCGTCGCGCGAGCGGTCGCTCATGTGCGCGACGTCGACGAGCACGCCGTGCTTGACCATCGCGCGGACCGCGGCGCGGCCGATGTCGGTCAGTCCGGTGGCGGGCTGCGGGAACCACTGGGCGTACTCCTCGTCGCTGAGGAACGGCAGCGCGGGCGCGTCGGTCGCCACGTCGCGGTAGATCAGGTGCGCGAGCGTGATGTAGGCGACGCCGAGGTGCGCCAGGCGCTCGACGATCTTCTCCATCGCGTTCGCGTCGGGACCGAGGTGGAACCCGCCCTCGATGCAGTGGATCAGCGCGAGCCGGTGCGCCGCGCGCGCGGCGGCGAGCTCGCGGTGGTTGTGGACGACATCCGCCTCCTGGTCGTGCTTGGTGCGGATGCGGGTCTCGATCGAGTCGAGCTGCGCCTCGAGCGTGTGCAGGTAGCCGCGGCGCGGAATCGGGCCGTGGGCGATGTCGACCTCGTCCCAGAACGAGTACAGGACCGACAGCACGACCTGGACCTCGCCCTCGCGCATGTACTCGACCCGCACGCGCGGGCCGGAGAACAGGCTCTGCCAATTGGCGAACCGGCTGGCGAAGTTGATCAGCCAGACGCGGATGCGGTCGCGCAGGTTGAGGTCGTCGGCGACGCGCGCGACCCGGCCGACGCTCGGGCGCTTGCCGGGGACGACGTGCATCGGGTAGTGCGCGTGGAGGTCGACGATCACAGGCCTGCGGCCGACCCTATCCCGCGCTAGGCCATCGGCGCCACCCAGTCGTCCATCGCGACGAGGCCGCCGTCGACCCACGTCCATTCGATCTTCTGGTAGACGAACTCGACCTCCTCGTACGTCTCGAGGCCGGCGAGGTCTGCGCGCTTGTTGTTCGGCATCGTCATCTCGATCGAGGCGATCACGGCGCCGGTGAGCCTGATCGTGAAGTACTGGGTCTCCTGGCCCGTCGGGGCAGCCCGGAAGAACTGCAGCTCCCACTCCTTGGCGACCTCGTTGCCGATCAGCATCGTCCGCAGCCCGGTCGAGGCGCGATCCATCTCCTTGGTGACCGCGAGCGGCTTGTGCTGGCGCTTGCCGGTCGCCATGCCCGACGCGAGGTCGCGCGGCGAGAGGAACTCGTGCGACATCGCGATCACCGCGATCCTGCCCTCGCGCCCCTTCTGGGTGACCGACCCCTTGATCTCGCCCTGCTTGGTACCGACCACTCTCAGGTACGCGGTGAGCGCCACGGCGCCTCCGATCCTCGGGGTTCTCGGCCAACCCTATGCCGGGGTGTCGAGCGCGGTCAACGCGGCGCGCGCCGCGACCGCGAGCCCAGCCGACCAGCCGGGGGCGCGACCGCGCGCAGGCGGCCGGATCGCGGTGGCGTCGTGCCCGCTGCGCGCGAGCAGCCAGGCGATGAGCGAGTTCGAGTTCCACATCTCCCCCGCGCGCTGCTCGTCGCGTCCCCAGGTGGCGGTGGGGAACTCCGGCACCAGATCGAGCACCCGCTGCGCGCGGTCGCGGTCGGAGCTCACGCGCTGTGGGCTGTCCACCGCCTCGCCGCGATCGGGGATCTCGCCGTCGCGCCAGCGGCGTATCTCGTAGCGGAACATCCGGAAGCGGCCCAGGCGGCGGTCTCCGACCGCGCCCTCGCCGACGACACCACGGTCCGGCCGCCCGGAGGTCCAGACGGGCGCCTGTTCGATGACGTAGCGCGCGTCCGCGACGTAGACCTCCAAGGCCGAGTGGTAGAGGTCGCGCCGCTCGCGACGCTGCACGCCGGCGGCGAGCGCCTCGTAGACCCGGCCGTTGAAGCGGACACACTGCCCGCCTGCCCCGAGGGGCAGCCAGAAGAGGTCGACGCCGTCCGCGCTCACCCGAGGATTATGCGATCGTCGCAGCATGGTTGAACGACTCACCGACATGCCCGAGGGAACGCTTGGCTTCCGCGTCGCCGGCGACGTCGAGCGCAAGGACTACGACGACGTGCTGGTGCCCGAGCTGCGCCGCGCGATCGAGGCCGGAGGCGGTCTGCGCACGCTGTACGTGATCGAGGACCTCGACGAGATCGAGCCGGGTGCGCTGTGGGCGGACTCCAAGCTCGGGTTCGACCTCGGCGTCCGCCACCACGGCGACTGGGTCCGATCGGCGATCGTCACCGACATCGAGTGGATGGCACGGGCGACGAAGCTGTTCGCCTGGATGATCCCAGGCGAGGCGAGGGTGTACCCCGTGGCCGAGCTCGAACAGGCCAAGGCCTGGGTCGCCGGCTAGACCCGTTCCAGGTAGGCGATGTCGGCTCCGTAGATCGCGGTGTCGCCGCGCGTGAGGACGGCCTGTTGCGCGGCGTCGCCGGCCGCGGCGCTGGACACGATGAAGGCGACCAGCTCGTGCAGCTTGGCGATCGCGGCGGCGGTGACTTCGGCGGGCGCGATGCGGTCGTTGCCGTAGGCCGTGCAGAACACTTCCAGGCGCCGCTGCATCTCGGCGTCGCCGGGACGGTCGACGTCGGGGTTCTCCGGCGCCGTCAGCGGCACGAACCGGTACGCGGTGTAGGCCATGTCCCACACGCGCGGGCCGGGCGAGGCGACGTCGAAGTCGATCACGCCGGTCGGCACGCCGTTCTCGAACATCAGGTTGTAGGGCGCGAAGTCGTTGTGGCAGATCACCTGGGCGGGCTCGTGCGCCTGCCACTGCCAGACGGCGTCTTCTCTCGCGAACGTCGTCGTCGCGTCGTGGTAGGCGCGCAGCAGCTGGGCCACGCGGACGAGCGTCCGCTCGGCGAGCACGTAGTCGGCGAGCGGGTAGGTCGCCACCTGACCGGGCAGCAGCGAGATGATCTCGCGGCCCTGCTCGTCGATACCCAGCGGCTCGGGGACCATGGCGAACCCGGACGCGCGCAGGTGCGCGAGCAGGGCGTGGATCGTCGGGGTCCAGGGACCAGACGCGCGCCGGACCGTGTTCCCGACACGCACGACCGGGGTCATGTTGCCGCCGGACAGGACGACCTCGTCCATGTACGGACCCTACCGGCGGCGCACGCCGCGGCCCAGATGCAGAGAATCCCGCGCGATGAACGAACCGGACGTGCTGATCGACGGCGCCGGGCTGGCCGGTCTCGTGGCAGCCCACGAGCTGGTCAAGGCCGGGCGCCGCGTGCTGATCGTCGAGCAGGAGAACCGCAACAACCTCGGCGGCCAGGCCTTCTGGTCGCTCGCCGGCCTGTTCTTCGTCGACAGCCCCGAGCAGCGGCGGATGGGGATCAAGGACTCGTACGAGCTCGCGTTGCAGGACTGGATGGGATCGGCCGGGTTCGATCGCGAACGCGAGGACTTCTGGCCCCGGCAGTGGGCGGACGCCTACGTGCGCTTCGCGGCGAGCGAGAAGCGCCGCTACCTGTTCGACCTCGGCCTGCGGGTGACCCCGATCGTCGGCTGGGCCGAGCGCGGGGACGGGAGCGCGCACGGGCACGGCAACTCGGTGTCGGGCTCCGAGCAGAACCCGGACGTCACCGGCAAGGACGTGAAGCTGCTCTTCAAGAGCCGGGTCGGGTCCCGCGCCCCCGGGCCTGTACGCGGCCGGCGAGGTCGCAGGGTTCGGCGGCGGCGGCGTCCACGGCTACAACGCCCTCGAGGGCACGTTCGTCGGCGGCTGCACCTTCTCCGGCCGCGCCGCAGGCCTCGCGCTCGCGCGCGAGCTACCGCGCTAGCCCGTCACCGATCAGCTTGGCCCCGAGCAGGAGCAGGACGAGCATCATGATCACCGCGTTGTTGTCGGACATGACTGCTTGACCGCAGCGAGCGGCCGCGCGGCCCGCTCACCTGCGAAGAGGTAGAACAGCACCGCGCCAGCGACCGTTGCCGAGCCGAGAGCGACGAACGCGGCGACCGCGATCGCGGTGTCCGCGGCGTCCAGCCCGGCCTCGGCGATCGACGCCGCGGCGGTCAGCGTCAGCGCCAGGTTCTTCGGATTGGCGCCCGACAGCGCCAGGCCGAGCACGGCCGCGCGCGCCGGCGGCGCACGGTCGATGGTCGCCATCCACCCCGGTTCGTCTGGCGCTCGCCGGCCTTCGGCCGCTTCTTCCAGTAGCTGGCAGCCATCGCCAGGAACAAGACCCCGACGGCGATCTTTAGCCAGCCGAGCCCGGGGTCGTCGCTGTCGGCGTCGCTGCCGGTCCCAACGAGCAGCACGACGACGACGCTCACCGCGAGGAGGCCGGCGATCCAGCCGAGCGCGAACGCCGGCCCCGCCGTGCGGGCGTGCGGCCCCCCGAGGACGACGACGATGGCCACGACGGGGATCGGACGAGCGCGACCGCCACCGCCGAAGGGAGCAGGTCGCCGATGGCGCCGTTCAACACGGCCGCGGATTCTCCCTGGCGCAGCGGCCCGGCGCCGCGCGGGCGCCGGGCCATCACCCGGAGAGGTCAGCGCTTGAGCGAGACGGTCTTCTTGGCGCTCGCGCCCTTGCCGGCCGCGTCCTTGACCGTGGCCGTCAGGACCAGCTTGAACTTCTTGCCCTTCTTGACCTTGGCGATGCGGGCACGCCCCTTCTTGGAGAGCGTGATCTTCACCTTCACGGTCTTGCCGGGCTTGATCTTCTTGTACGTCTTGCTGCCGACGAGCTTGCCGCCGAGCTTGACGGTGACCTTGCCGGCGCACGCGATCTTCGCGTCCTTCGAGCAGACGAGCGGGACCGTCACGGTCTTGCCCTTGCTCAGCTTGACCTTGCCCACCTTCGCCAGCTTCCGCAGCACGACGGGCGGCGGGCTGCCGCCGGTGTTGCCGCCGCCGGTCCCGGTGTTGCCGCCGCCGGTCCCGGTGTTCCCGCCGGTCGTCGGCGGGGTGCAGTCGAGCCGCAGGTCGAGGTTCGTGACCGGCGGCGGGATCGCCAGGACACCGCTCGTCGCCGCCGCCTGCGACGGGTTGGCGAGCGACACGCAGCCGGTCTTGGTCGCGGTCACCACGTAGTAGCCCGCCACGACGTCCCAGCCGAAGTGACCGGTGGAGTCGGTCTCGTCCGGGTTTCGGCGGTTGGCCGGCGACATCACCGCGCTGCCGTCGGGGACCGTGAAGAACGGGCCGGCGGCCGCGGCCGACCGCTGCAGCGTGACCGTCGCGCCCACCACCGGCCGGCCGTTCTCGTCGCGGACCACGCCGCTCGGGTCGATGTAGATGCCGAACTCGATGTCCTCGTCCGGCACCGCGCCCGGGCAGTCGAAGTGGATCGTGAGCACGCCGTCGCCGTGGTTCGGGAAGAGCGCCGCGATCGTTGCCGAATACGCACCGCTTGCCGGCGGGCTCTCGGTCAACGCGCCCGACCGCACGACGTTGCCCTCGAGCACCATCTGGTAGGTCGCCGCGGCACCCGGGCATCCCTCGGTGACGAGCGCCAGCGGGTCGGTCCAGTACGCGATCGGGAGGCCGTCGTCGCTCTCGCCGATGTTGGTGATCGTCGTGCCGTCAGGCGGTGGCGGCGGTAGCTCGGCGAGCTGGAGATTCGTGGTCGTCGTCGTACCGGGGTCGCCCAGGATGACGTCCTTGGCCCGCGCCGTTCCGAATGCCTGGTCGGTGCCGGGGAACGCCGTCACCGTGTACGTGCCGGCCGGCAGGTTCGTCGCCGTGTAGACGCCGGTCGCCGACGTCGTGCGCGTCACGCATGTGCCGCCGTCGCGGCAGATCTGCACGAGCGCGCCGGCCGCCGGGTCGCCGCTCGGATCGGTGATCGTGCCGGTCAGCCGCGCGCCGGTGACGGCGCCGTGGCGGAGCAGGAAGACGTACCGCCCGGCCGGCTGGCCGGCGGTGCTGTGGCCCGCGAGGCTGGTGGCGACATTGCTGTCGAGCAGGCCGCCGTTCACGAACGAGCCCGGCAGCATCAGCGCATGCCCCGAATCGCCGTCACCCGCTGCGTATCCGACGACCGCCGACGTGCCGCCGAACCCGTTGTGGCCCCCGCTCGCGTCGCCGGTTTCCCACGAGATGTTGTCGTAGTTGAACACGACGTCGATCCCGTCGGTCTGCTGGACGATCACGAGCTGGAAGCGGTTGAGCTTGTCGTTGTGGGAGCCGAAATAGCCGACGTTGTCCCAGACCACGCAGAAGGCCGGCTGGCCTCCGTACGTAGTCTGCCCGTAGTGCACGCTGCCCGCGCCGCGCGTGTCGACATCTGCGAAGAACGGCGCGATCATCGGCTGGGCGGTCTCGCGGAAGTCGAACGGCGTGAACTCCCTGAGAGCGCCGGCCATCGTGACGTTGCCGTTGTTGTTGACGTAGACGGAGTCGAACGTCGTGTCGAACATCTGCGCTTCGAACCCGAGCGGGATCAAGCTCGTCGAGCCGTCGTCATTCGGCGGCAGCACTGTGGTGCAGCCCGGGAGGTCCTGGACGACGCCGGGAGCCGCCGCCGCGGTCGATCCGATCGCCATGACCAACACCGCCACCATCAGCGCAAGCAGAGCCAACCGGCGCATCGCACACTCCTGTTCGGGTGCAGCGAACCTATTCCCGACCGGTGAGCGGGCGCTACTGGTCCAAAGACCAGGCTCAGGTCACGAGCGTGCCGAGCTGGCGCACGGCCAGCGCCAGACCGGCCAGGTCCGGCTCGCCCTCGCGCGCCAGCGCCCGCAGGAAGGTGTCGAGCCGCCGCGCGCCCGCGGCTGCGTCGTGCAGGAAGCGCTCGCAGGCGACGACCGGATCGGCGCCCGCGCTCCGCAGCAGCGCCGCCTCGGCCAGGTCGCGGCGTGCCTTGAACGAGTCCTCGCGCACCGCCTGCAGCGCCCACCGCTGCATCCGCGTCGCCGAGCGGACCCGCCCCAGCTCGCGCTCCATCCAGTCGAGTCGCAGCTCTCCGCCGAGTGCGAAGAACACCCGTGCGACGTCCTCGATCGTCCGGTCGGTCGACGTGGCGACGGCGACCATGTCGGGGGTGTGGACGAGCTCGGCCCGCAGCGCATGGGCGGCCGCGACCTCGTTCGGCACGCCGTCGCCCACGAGGCGCTGCACAGTCGCATCGCGCGCCGCCCGCCGCTCGTCGGTCCCGAGCTTCGGCAGCACCGCGGCCAGCCGTTCGAACCCGTCGCGGCCGGCCGCGATCGTCGTCTCGAAGTCGGCGCCCGGCGACCAGGTGAGGTACCACCGGGCCGTCGACTCGACGAGCGCGTCGATCCCGCCGAGCAGCTCCATCTGCGCCGCCCGGTCGACGCCGGTCAGCCCCTCGATCGTCTCCCACAGCGCATTGGCGCCGGTCACCTCGACGGCGATCCGGAACGCCCGCACGACCTCCCCGACGTCGGCGCCCCGCTCGCTCACCAACGACGACACGAAGGTCGGCCCGAGCCCGTTCACGACCGCGTTCGCGTTGATCATGCAGATCAACTGGGTGCGCAGCTGGTGCTCGCCGAGCAGGTGCCCGCAGCGTTCGATGACGGCGGCCGGGAAGTAGGCGCGCAGGTCGCGCTCGAACCATGGGTCCGCCGCATAGTTGTTGCGCTCGAGCTCGCGCGCCACGATCCGCTTGGAGTACGCGAGCAGGATCGCCAGCTCCGGCCGCTCGAGCCCGCGGCCGGATCGCCGCCTCTCGGTCAGCTCGTCGTTGGTCGGCAGGTTCTCGCTCGCGCGATCGAGGATCCCTCGCTCCTCGAGCATCGCCAGCAGGTCCTCGTAGGCGAACAGGCGCCCGGCGGAGCGGTCGACCTCCTGGGCGAGGATCTGCGCCTGCAGGAACGAGTCGTAGAGCACGTGCTCGACGACGTCCTGCGTGACCGCCTCGAGCAGCTCGTCGCGCTCGGACCGCGTCATCTCGCCGTGCCGCTCGGCGAGGCCGAGCAGGATCTTCAGGTTGACCTCGTGGTCGGAGCAGTCGACGCCCGCCGAATTGTCGATGAAGTCCGCGTAGATCCGCCCGCCGCCGGCCGAGTACTCGACCCGCGCGCGGCGGGTGAAGCCGAGGTTGCCGCCCTCCCCCACGACGCGGCAGCGGAGCTCGCGGGCGTCGACGCGGATCGCGTCGCTCGCGCGGTCGGCGGCGTCGGCGTCGCTCTCGTGCGACGCCTTGACGACGGTGCCGATGCCGCCGTTCCACAGCAGGTCGACCTGCGCGCGCAGGATCGCCCGGATCACCTCGTTCGGCGCCAGCCGCTCGTCCGCGAGCCCGAGCAGCTCGCGCGCGCGCCCGGTCAGCTCCATCCACTTCGCGTCGCGCCGGTACACCCCGCCGCCCTCGGACAGCACCTCGCGCGAGTAGTCGTCCCACGACGAGCCCGGCAGGTCGAAGAGCCGGCGCCGCTCGGCGAACGACGTGGCCGGGTCCGGGTCAGGGTCGATGAAGACGTGCCGGTGGTCGTACGCCGCCAGCAGCTTCATCGACGACGACAGCAGCATCCCGTTGCCGAAGACGTCGCCCGACATGTCGCCGATCCCGACGGCGGTGAACTCGTCGGTCGAGACGTCGATGCCGAGCTCGCGGAAGTGCCGCTTGACCGACTCCCACGCGCCGCGCGCGGTGATGCCGAGCTTCTTGTGGTCATAGCCGACCGAGCCACCCGAGGCGAACGCGTCGTCGAGCCAGAAGCCGTACTCGGCGGAGACGCGGTTCGCGGTGTCCGAGAACGTCGCCGTGCCCTTGTCGGCGGCGACGACGAGGTAGGTGTCGTCGTCGTCCCGCACGCGCACGCCCTCGGGGTGCAAGACCTGCCCGTCGACGAGGTTGTCGGTCACGTCGAGGAGCGCCCGGACGTAGGTGACGTAGCACTCCTCGATGTCGGCCTTCTGGATCGGCGAGCGCTTGACGATGAAGCCGCCCTTGGCGCCGGCCGGCACGATGATCGCGTTCTTGGTCAGCTGCGCCCGCATCAGGCCATACACCTCGGTGCGGTAGTCCATGCGGTCCGAGAAGCGGATGCCGCCGCGGGCGATCGCGTCGCCGCGCAGGTGGATCCCCTCCATGTCGGACGCATAGACGTAGATCTCGAACGCGGGCGCGGGCTGCGGGATCGCGGGCACGTCGGCCGACCGCAGCTTGAACGCGGTCGCGCCGCGGCCGTCCTTGTAGGCGCTGGTACGCAGCGTGGCGTCGATCGCGCCGAGCTGGTTGCGCAGGATGCGGTCATGGTCGATCGAGGTGACGTCTTCGAGGTCGGCGAGGATCTCGTCGTGCAGGGCGCGCTCAGCCTCGAGGTCCGTCTCGACGGCAGGGTCGAAGCGCAGCTCGAAGAAGCGCACGAGCTTGGCGGTGATCGCCGAGTTCGCCGCCAGCACGTCGTTCTGGTAGCTCTCGGTGAAGCGCGACCCGATGCGCTGGCGGTACTTGCGGTAGGCGCGCAGGATCGCCACCTGCGAGCGGTCGAGGCCGGCCGTGATGACGAGTCGGTTGAGCGGATCCGACTCGGACTCGCCCTGGTACACCGCCGCGATCGCCTCGGCCACCCGATCGCCGACGTCGTCGAGGTCGAGCGGCTGCTCGTCCGGCCCGAGCACCCGGAACTCCTGCACCCAGATCCCGTCGTCTACGAGCAGGCGCGTCGAGATCTCCTCCATCACGCGCAGCCCGAGGTCCTCGAGCATCGGCATCGCGCGCGAGAGCTCGATCTTGTCGTCGCGCTTGTAGAGCGCGATCCGGGTCGGCCGGCCCTCGCCGAGCCCGTGCAGGCTGACCACGAAGGACTCCCCCGCGTCCAGCCGTGCGAAGCAGGTGATGTCGATCGCCGCCAGCTGCGGCGTCGTGTAGCCCTTGTAGTGCTCAGGGAAAAAGCCGGCCCAGGTCGCCAGCAGCGACGGCTGCGCCGCCAGCTCCTCGGCCAGCTCGTCGTCCCACGTACGCGCCAGCGCCTGCGCCTCGGCCTCGAGCTCGCGCCCGGAGACCTCGTTGAGACCCGTGCCGGCGTGGACGAAGAAGTGCACGCGCACGCGGGCGCCCTCGTCCATCACGTGGTGGGCCTCGACGCCGTCGGTGCCGAACCGCTTGCGCAGCAGCTTGGTCATCTTCGCCACCAGGGGTGCGCTGTAGCGCGAGCGCGGGAGCGACAGGATCAGCGAGACGCTGCGGCCGTCGGGAGCGCGGCGCCCCAACAGCCGGACCCGCTCGGTGCCCTCGAGCCCGGTGAGCGCGACCACCGCGCGGCGCAGATCGTCGACCGGCGCCGAGAACAACTCCTCCTTCGGGAACGAGTCGAACAAGGCGACCGCGGCCTTGTAGTCGTGCGAACCCTCGATCAGGTCCTCGGCGTCGAGCGCCTGGCGCAACTTGCGGTGCAGCAGCGGGGTCTCGGACGCGCGCTCGGCGAACGCCTTCGACGTGAACAGGCCGAGCAGGCGCAGCTCGCCGACGATGTCGCCGGTGCGGGACACCCGCCGGACGCCGACGTAGTCCATCCGCTCGTGCCGGTGCACCGGCGAGACCGCGTTCGTCTTGGCGACGAGCAGCAGGTCGCCGCTCGTGGCCCGCTCGGCCACGCCGGGCGGGAGCGCGGACAGCGGCACCGGCTCGCAGAAGGCGGAACGATCCTCGTCGTGCAGGATGCCCAGGCCCGAACCGCGGACGACGCGGATCGCGCCGTCGGAGACGTCGTACTCGCGCGCGCCCAGCAGGACGAAGTTGCCCTTCAACAGCCACTCGAGGAAGTCGGCGACCTCGTGGACCTCGTCGCGCGGGTAGCGCGCCGTGCCGCCGCGGGCGACCGTGATCATGTCGTCGACCCGCTCGGTCATCGCCGTGAAGTCGGTGACAACCTGGCGGACGGCGAGGATGTCGTCGCGAACCGCGGCCGCGACCGCCGCCAGCTCGGCGTCGTCGAGCCGGCGGGCGAGGTCGTAGTGCATGACCGACTCGCGGTGCGGTGCGTCACGCGCCTTGCCGACACCGGCGATCCTGCCCTGCGCATCGCGCTGGACCCCGATGATGGGGTGCAGCAGCCGCACGACCTGGAGCCCGCGCTCCTCTAGCTCGCCCGAAGCCGAGTCGACGAGGAACGGATAGTCGTCGCTGTTGGTCTCGACGACCGAGCCGAGCGGCTCGTAGCCGTGCTCTTCGCGGCTCGGGTTGAACGCCCGCACGATCACCGGCTCGTCGCCGCGCGAGGACGCGAAGTCGAACAGGCTGACGACCTCGCCGAGGAGGTCCCCGGGCGAGACGCCTTCGGACGCGTCGGTCGCGAGCCGCCGCAGGTACGCCTGGGCGAACGCGCGGATCGGGGCCGCGCGCTCGGCGGGCATGCGCTCGTCGATGAGCTCCAGCAGCCTGCTTGCCGGCGATGAGCCGGCCTCGGTCTCCTCCGCGAGGCTCACTGCGCTCCCAAGCCTATGCCAGCCGCGCCTCCAGCGCCTCGAACTGCGCCCGAATCTCACCAGGCAGCTTGTCGCCGAACTTCGCGAGGTGCTCGCGAACCTGTTCGAGCTCGTCGCGCAGCAGGTCGGTGTCGACCGACAGCAGCGTCTCGAGCTTCTCCGGGGCGAGGTCGAGGCCGGTCATGTTGAGGTCCCCGGGGCGCGGAACCCAGCCGGTCGGCGTCTCGCGGGCCTCCGCGTCACCGTCGAGCCGGCGGAAGATCCACTCGAGCACGCGCGAGTTGTCGCCGAACCCGGGCCACAGGAACTTGCCCTCGTCGTCCTTGCGGAACCAGTTGACGTAGAAGATGCCGGGCATCTTCGTGCCGTCCTGGCCGCCGAGCTTGAGCCAGTGCCCGAAGTAGTCGGCCATGTTGTAGCCGCAGAACGGCAGCATCGCCATCGGGTCGAAGCGCAGCTCGCCGACGTTGCCGGCCGCCGCCGCGGTCGTCTCCGCGCTCATCGTCGCGCCGAGGAAGACGCCGTGCTCCCAGTCGAACGCCTCGCGCACGAGCGGCACGACCGTGGCGCGGCGGCCGCCGAACAGGAACGCGTCGATCGGCACGCCGGCCGGGTCCTCCCACTCGGGGGCGATCGACGGGCACTGCGCCGCGGGTGTCGTGAAGCGCGCGTTAGGGTGCGCGGCGAGCACGTCCTGCGCGGGGTACCAGTCGTTGCCCTTCCAGTCGATCGCGTGCGGCGGCTCGTCGGGCGTGGCGCCCTCCCACCAGATGTCGCCGTCGTCGGTGCGCGCGCAGTTGGTGAAGATCGTGTTCGCGCGGACGGTGTGGATCGCATTCGGGTTCGTCTTGTAGCTCGTGTTCGGGGCGACGCCGAAGAAGCCGGCCTCGGGGTTGACCGCGTACAGCCGGCCGTCCTCGCCGAACTTCATCCACGCGATGTCGTCGCCGATCGTCTCGACCCGCCAGCCCTCGAGGCTGGGGACCATCATCGCCAGGTTGGTCTTGCCGGACGCGCTCGGGAACGCGCCGCCGAAGTACTTGACCTTCCCCTCCGGCGACGTGACCTTGATGATCAGCATGTGCTCGGCGAGCCAGCCCTCGTCGCGCGCCATCACCGAGGCGATGCGAAGTGCGAGGCACTTCTTGCCCAGCAGCGCGTTGCCGCCGTAGCCGGAGCCGTAGGAAATGATCTCCCGCGTCTCCGGGAAGTGGACGATGTACTTCTCCTCGTTGCACGGCCACGACGACGTGCTGTTGGGCGCGCCGACCGAGTGCAGGCAGGGGACGAAGTCGCCCTCGTCGCCGAGGCAGTCGAGGGCCTGCTTGCCCATGCGGGTCATGATCCGCATCGAGACCGCGACGTACGGCGAGTCGGTGATCTGGACGCCGATCTCGGCGATCGGGGAGCCGAGCGGGCCCATGCTGAACGGCACCACGTACATCGTGTGGCCGCGCATGCTCCCCCGGAACTTCTCCGTGAGCAGCTCGCGCATCTCGGCCGGGTCGCGCCAGTGGTTGGTCGGCCCTGCGTCCTCCTCGCGCTCGGAGCAGATGAACGTCCGGTCCTCGACGCGCGCGACGTCGCTCGGGTCCGAGAGGGCGAGGTACGAGTTCGGGCGCTTGAAATCGTTGAGCCGCTCGAACGTGCCCGCTTCGACCATCTTCTGCGCGATCCGGTCGTACTCCTCGGCCGATCCGTCGCACCAACGCACTGCGTCCGGTTGGGTGAGCTCAGCCACCTCCTCGACCCACTTCAGGAGCTTCTGATTGGACGTCAGGGCGTCGGTCTCGATCGTCACGGGCTTGTTCAACCTCTCAGTGTTCGGCGAGGAGATCAGAGCACTTTGCCACAGCTGGGCGCGTCAGGATTCAGCCGGAACCCCAACAAAACCCCCTGGACTGGATGAACGTCTAGGCGCGCGCGATCATCTGTGAGACACCATCAGTTGCCTGCGGACGCACCTGACTTTCCTGGTATTTGCGATGACGACGGTCGCGTTGATGGCGGCCGGTACTCACGGGTTGTCGCTCAGCGCCCCGGCGCTGGCCGAACAGGCCCAGCAGAAGGAGGCCGCCTCCGAGCACGCCGTCATCCCCGACGCGCCGACGGCGGCCAGCGACGGCGTGCCCGCGCCGATCCTGGCCGGAGGCGTAGTGCTCGCGTTCGCGGTGGGGTTGTCGGGCGGGATCGCCCATCGGCGCCGCCGTGTGGCGCGTCGTGCGACCTGGCCGGCGGCCGCGGCGCCGCCGCCGGTCCGCGAGGTCGGCGAGTCGGTCCAGCCCGCCCCACCGCCGCCGGAGCCCGAGACTCCGGCGCCGCGCGTGATCGCGCCGCCACCGGAGGTGGAGCGCCCCAAGCCGCCCGCTCCGCCGGAGCCCGAGACCCCGGCGCCGCGCGTCGTCGCGCCGCCGCTCGCGCCCGTCCCGCCGCCGCCCGAGCCGCCGCGCGCACCGGCGCTCTCGCCCCCTCGCCCCGTCGCACTGGGCAAGCCGTTGCGGCTGGTCACCAGCTCGCCGAAGGCGACAGCGAAGCCGAAGGCGACAGCGAAGCCGAAGGCGACAGCGAAGCCGAAGGCGACAGCGAAGCCCGACGTCACAGCGAAGCCCAAGGCCAGCGCGAAGCCCAAGGCCAGAGCGAAGCCCGAGACGACGGCGAAGTTGAAACTCGAGCCGAAACGAGAGGCGGCGCCGGCCCTTGCCGTCGACGCGCCGCTCGCCGAGGCACCCGAGCTCCCCCGCCCGCAGCCCGAAGCGGTCGCCACCGAGTCGATCATGCCGCCGTTGACGGAGGCGCCGGAGGCGCTGCGGGTCCCGCCGTCCGCCGAGGCGCCTGAGCCGCAGCTCCCGCCGGCCGGCCCGGCCCGCCGGTTCGCTCGCGTCACGCACTGGCCGGACGAGGCCGGCGACCTGTGGACCTGCGAGCTCGACTGGAAGGCGGGCTATCGGAAGGCGAACTTCCGCGCGATGGTCGCGGCACCCGGCGAGGCGAAGCGGCGCCTGCTCGGCGAGTCGGCCGCGGTGCGCTGGGCGCTGATGGGCGAGCCCGAGCCGCCGACGCCCGAGCTGGCCGTCCGCGTCCGCGCGCTCGTCGAGGCGCTCGAGGGCGCCGGGTGGGAGCATATCGGCCGCGGCCGGCGCTGGTACGAGCAGCGGTTCCTGTGGCGCGGCGACGGCGAGCCGCAGCCGATCGTCGTGACCGGGCTCGCTGCATCGGACTGACCTTCCGTCCAGGCATCCAAACGGTACGCTCGTACGCATACATCGTGGTACCTGAGGGGAATCTCTCGCTGTAGGACGACGGTGGAGGGCCGCATGAAGCGTGCTCCGGAGGGCGGGCTGGAGGGATCGAGGAAGAGGCATCAGACGACCGCCGAACCGGCGGTGCGGCGAAGCGTGCCGCGGCTGATCGCCATCGTCCTGGCAGGCGTGGTGGCTGCGGGCGGGCCGGCCGCAGCCATAGCGGTTGGGCAGACGAGCACCCCCAGCCCGAAGGAGCTGTGGGACAGCTACCCGCTGGAGGGCGCTCAACCCGATCCGGCTCCGACGCCGACAACGACCGCGACTGCGAGCCCGACCGCGACCCCGACACCCGCCGAGGGCGTGCCGGCGGCCGAAGGCGATCACGGCACGTCGACGACGATCGTCATCGGCGGCGTCATGGTCGCGTTCGCGATCGGTATCGGCGCGAGCGAGATGCTGCGCCGCCGTCGGCGCACGACTAGGCCGGCCGTCGTGGTTGGCGAGCAACCCGCAACCCGCTCGCCCGAACCGGCGCCGCAGCCCACCATGGTCACGAGCCCGCCGCGGCCCGAGCCTCGACGCGCCGTTGAGCGCCCGGCCGCCAAGCGCCCGGCCGCCAAACGCCCCGCCGCCGCCAAACGCCCCGCCGCCGCCAAACGCCCCGTCGCCACCAAGCCCCCCGCCGCTGTTCCCGACGCGCAGCCGGCCGGCGAGTGGCTCGAGCCCGAGCCGCCCGCCCCGGCGCCCACCCAGCGGTTCGCGAGCACGTGGCCGGACGACGCCGGCGAGCGGTGGACGTGCGAGATCGACTGGAAGGCCGGCTACCGATCGTCGAGCTTCCGCGCCATGGCCGCACCGCCCGGCGCGACCAAGCGGCGCGCGTTCGGCGAGTCCGCGGCCGGGCGCTGGACGCTCATGGCCGACCCGGAACCGCCGACGCCCGAGCTCGTGGCGTGCGTGCGGGACCTGAGCGACGCGCTCGCGGCCGCGGGATGGCAGGAGGCCGGGCGCGGCCGCCGCTGGTACGCCCTGCGCTTCGTCTGGACACACACGGAAGAACCGCGGCCACTCGAGCCGCTCACACGGAAGGCCAAGCATGTCTGAACGGACCACCCGCGCCGCGCTGCTCGACCGCGCGCTGCTGACCGGAGCCGGCGTCGCGGTGGGGGGCGCCCTCACCGCCGCGCTCCCCGACATCGCCGGCTCCAAGCCGTCGCCGGCCCGCGACGCGGAGATCCTGAACTTCGCGCTGCTGCTCGAGTACGTCCAGGCCGGCTTCTATGCGGAGGCCCTGCGCCGTGCCGGGCTGGAGGGGGAGCTGCGCGAGTTCGCCACGGTCGTCGGCGCTCACGAGCGCACGCATGTGGCCTTTCTGCGCAAGGCCCTGGGCGCCAAGGCGCGGAAGCGACCCACGCTCGACTTCGGGGACGACACGTCGTCGCCCGAGAAGGTCACCGACGCGGCGCTCAAGCTCGAGGACCTCTCGGTCGTGGGCTACAACGCCCAGGCACCGGCCCTCAGTGCGGGCGCCCTCGCGGCCGCCGCCCGCATCGTGTCGGTCGAGGCACGGCACGCCGCGTGGATCCGGGCGATCGCCGGCATCACCCCGGCACCGGAAGCGTCCGAGCCGATCGTCTCCGCCAAACGCGTGATGGCCACCCTCGAAGGCTCGGGGTACGTGCGATGAGCGACGACCTGCGACTGGCCGACCTGGACGTCGACGGGGCCCTCGAAGAGTCGATCGCCGCCCTGCACGGCGACACGCGCGCGACCTTCCTGCGCCGCGCGGTCGTCGGCGGCGCGCTCCTGCTCGGCGCCAGCAGCGCCCCGGCGCAGGCCTCCGGCCGTGCGGTCGACGAGGCGATCCTCAACTACGCGCTCGGGCTCGAGTACCTCCAGGAGGCGTTCTACGGCGAGGTCGAGCGGATCGGCAATCTGCACGGCGGCCTCGCCGAGCAGGCACGTGTGGTCGGCGCGCACGAGCGCGCCCACGTCAAGGCGTTCCGCGGCGTGCTCGGCTCGCGCGCGGCCAAGCGTCCGCGTTTCGACTTCCGTGGTGCCACAGAGAGCCCCGAGCGGTTCCGGCGCACCGCGGTGGCATTCGAGGACCTCGCCGTGGCGGCGTACAAGGCTCAGGCGCCGCGCATCCAGCGCCGCGACTATCTCGTGCCGGCCCTGGCCATCCACACGGTCGAGGCGCGTCACGCCGCGTGGATCCGGCGCCTTGCGGGAATCACGCCCGCGGCCTCGGCGTTCGATGAGCCGCGCTCGCGCAAGAGCACGCTCGGGATCGTGGCCGCGACGCGCTTCGAGGCCATGAAGGCGACAAGCAGGAAGCGCCCCAAATACACCGGCTGAAACCGATCATGGCGGTCGCGGTGCTCGTGGCCGCCGCCGGCTCCGCGCTGGCCCTCGCCGGTCAGCGGGATGACCGGCCCGCCGCGCACCCGCCGACGCTCCATACCGCGCCGGTGCCGGACCCCGCGTTCACCGTCGGCTCCCCGGTGCCGCTGCACGACGGGCGGAACGAGTCGCGCTGGGCACCGCTGCGCCGCCGGGTCGCCGCGCGCGCCCGGCCGGCCGCGGGCGCGGCGGTCGTTGCCGTGCTCGACCGCCGGACGCCCGAGAGCACGACCAACCTCGTCGCCACCCTCGACCGCGTCACCGGCCCCGACGGCCGCATCTGGGTCAAGGCGCGACTGCCGATCCTCCCCAACGGCAGCACCGGCTGGCTCCCCCGATCGGCACTGGGCGGCTACGGGACCGTGACGACGCGCCTCGTGATCGACCGCCGGCGCCTGAGCGCGACGCTGCAACGCGACGGCCGCCCCGTGTGGCACGCACCGATCGGCATCGGGACCGACGCGGCGCCGACGCCTGCCGGCGTGTTCTACGTGCGCAACCGGCTCACGCGCTACCGGAGCCCGTTCTACGGGCCGGTCGCGTTCGGCACGAGCGCGCGATCCACAACGCTCACCGACTGGCCCGGTGGCGGCTTCATCGGCATCCACGGCACGGACCACCCCGATCTGATCCCCGGCCGGGTCAGCCACGGATGCATCCGCCTGCGCAACGCCGCGATCCTGCGCCTCGCACAGCTGATGCCCGTCGGCACGCCGATCCGCATCCAGTAGACACCAAGGTCGCGCCAAGGTTCCGACAACACGCGCCCGTAAGGCTGCCGAGCATGTTCTCGCGCAGCGTCATCCCCGCCACAATCGCCGCCGTCTTCATCCTTTCCGCGCCCGCCTCCGCCGCCACCGGCGCGACCCCGAGCGCGACGCCGCTGATCCTCGAGATCGGCCTCGCCATCATCGTCAGCATCGCGCTGGCGCTCCGCACTCCCGCCGGCCGCCTGTTCGCCGCGACCCGTCGCCGGCTGACCCCTTCGGCTAAGCGTCAGGCCGCTTCGGCACGAGCACGAGGCGTTTGAACTCGGCGACCAGGACGCCGTCCTGGTTGAGCACCCGCGTATGCACCCTCACGGTCCCGCGATCGGGCTTCGACCGTGACTCCCGGACCTCGAGGACCTCGGTCTCGGCGAACAGCGTGTCGCCGTGGAACACGGGCGCGGGGTGGCTCAGCGCCTCCGTCGCGAGGTTCGCGATCGCCTTACCGGAGATGTCGGACACGCTCATGCCGAGCGCCAGCGAGTAGACGTAGGGACCGACGACGACGTTTCTGCCCTGCTGTGAGCCGGCCGCGTAGACATCGTTGATGTGCAGCGGGTGGTGGTTCATCGTGATCAGGCAGAACAGATGGTCGTCTGCCTCGGTTACGGTCTTCGCCGGCCAGTGCTTGTAGACGGCGCCAACCTCGAACTCCTCGAAGTAGCGGCCGTACGGATGCGCCCCCGTGGCCTCACGGGAGCGCTGATCGGTGTCAACTGAGGTGCTCATAGGTCCGGGGACTCTACGATCCGGCGCTCATGCGTAGCCCCCGTTCCTTCTTCGCGCCGCTCGCTCTGGGCGCTCCCGAACCCCTCCGCGAGATCCCCGTCAAGCCCTCGCGGATGATCCATTTCCTGGACTTCTCGAATGAGAAGATGGTCGCCAAGGCGGCCGATATCGCGACCAAGACCGACATCCTGCTCGGCAATCTCGAGGACGCGATCCCGGCCGACCGCAAGGAGGCCGCCCGCGAGGGCCTGATCCGCGTCGGGCGCGAGATGGACCTCGGCCAGACGGCGTTGTGGGCGCGCGTGAACTCGCTCGAGTCGCCGTGGGTGGTCGACGACCTGACGCGCATCGTCGGCGAGATCGGGGACAGGATCGAGGTCGTGATGGTCCCGAAGGTCGAGGGGCCGTGGGACATCCACTACGTGGACCGGCTGCTCGCCCAGCTCGAGGCGCGCGCTAGGCTCGACCGGCCGATCCTCCTCCACGCGATCCTCGAGACGGCGCAGGGCGTGGCGAATGTCGAGGAGATCGCCTTGGCGTCGCCGCGGATGCAGGGGATGAGCCTCGGGCCGGCCGACCTCGCGGCCTCCCGGCGGATGAAGACCACGCGCGTGGGTGGCGGGCATCCGGGCTACCGGGTCTTGAGCGACCCGGACGGCGACGCGCCGCGGGAGAGCGCTCAGCAGGACCTCTGGCACTACACGATCGGTCGCATGGTCGACGCGTGCGTGACCGCCGGCATCCTCCCGTTCTACGGCCCGTTCGGCGACATCCGCGACGTGGAGGGCTGCGAGACCCAGTTCCGCGCGGCGTACCTGATGGGCTGCGTGGGCACGTGGTCGCTGCACCCCGCGCAGATCGATATCGCGCGCAAGGTGTTCTCCCCCGACCCGGACGAGGTCGCGTTCGCCAAGAAGGTGATCGAGGCGATCCCCGACGGCCGTGGCGTGCACATGATCGACGGCAAGATGCAGGACGACGCGACCTGGAAGCAGTGCCGCGTGATGGTGGACCTGGCCGAGATGCTCGCGGCCAAGGATCCCGAGCTCGCCGAGCTGTACGGCTTCTAGCGCCCTCGCGTCGCGCGGGTCAGAAGCGGAACTTCGACGGGCAGCTCGCGCGCGGGTTGCCCATGCCGCTGCCACCCGTGTAGCGGAAGCAGCTCGCGTAGCGGAAGCGGCCGTTCCAGGACTTGGGCAGGCGCACCACCGCGCTCGACGTGTAGCGGCCGGAGCGGACGCGCTCGAGCTTGCCGCTCGCGACGCGTGGCGCGGTCTTGCGGCCGCGCTTGCCGACGTAGAACAGCGTCGGCTGCTTGAGCTTGACGCCCTTCGGGACGCGGTAGCGCTGGGTGAGCTTGATCACGCGCGAGCTGCGGGCGCGGAATGTCAGCGTCGTGAACGGGAACACGTACGCGCGCACCCGCTTCGATGTCACGCCGGCCGCGGCGTCGGTGATGCGGAACTGCCAGTTGCGGTCGAGCCTGCGCTCGAACGCGTAGGTGCCGTCGGCCGCGCTCGTTGTGTGGTCGAGCGGTGCGAACGCGTTCTCGAACGGGTACCGGCGACCCTCGAGCTCGAGCGTCTGCGCCGCCAGCGGCGCGCCATCGCTGAGAACGGTCCCGCTGATCTTCGTCGCCTTGCCGAACTCGGTGGCGGCGGGCGCGAGCTTCACGCTCACGGTCACAGCCGCAGACGCCGCCGGCGCCGCCACGAGCAGCATCAATGTGGCCAACAAGACACTCCGCATCGGAGCGGTGAGGGTAGCGGCGGCGTTATCGTGCCGCGCCTCGTGCTCCGTCCCCGACGCACCTGCCACGCCGTACCGGGTTCCAGCCAGCGTTTCCTCGCGAAAGCGCCCGGGCTCGACGCCGACGAGGTGTTCCTCGACCTCGAGGACGCGGTCGCCGAGAGCGAGAAGGCCCGCGCGCGCGAGCTCGTGATCGCCGCGCTGCAGGAGCACGACTTCGGCGGCAAGACCGTCGTCGTGCGCGTGAACGGGACCGACACGCCGCACTACTACCGCGACCTGATCGACGTCGTCGAGCAGGCGGGCGGCAAGCTCGACGCCGTGATGCTCCCCAAGGTCCGCACGCCGGGCGACGTCGAGATGACCGCCAAGCTCCTCGCCCAGATCGAGCTCGCCTGCGAGCTGCCGCTCGGCCGGATCGGGATCGAGGCCCAGATCGAGGACGCCACTGGGCTGATCGCCTGCGAGGCGATCGCCGCCGCCTCGCCGCGGATGGAGACGCTGATCTTCGGCCCGGGCGACTACAGCGCCAGCGTCGGGATCCCGATCACGACGATCGGCGGTGCGCCCGAGGGCTACCCGGGCGACCACCTCAACTACGTCTTCTCCCGCTTGGTCGTGGCTGCCCGCGCGGCCGGCATCCAGGCCATCGACGGCCCCTACGCCGCGTTCGACGACGAGGACGGGCTACGCGAGCGGGCCCGGCTGGCGCGCGCGCTCGGGATGGACGGCAAGTGGACGATCCACCCGCGCCAGATCGCGACCGTCAACGAGGTGTTCACGCCCACGCGCGATGAGTGGGAGCGCGCTGAGGCGCTGCTCGCCGCCTACCGCGAGGCCAGCGACGCCGGCCGCGGTGCCGCGATGTTCGACGGCGAGATGATCGACGAGGCGAATCGGAAGATGGCCGAGCGGTTGAGTCAGTCGGGCCGCGCCGCCGGGTACTGACGAGCGGCGGCGTGGCGGGAGGCAGCATTTCGTCGCACTCGTCCGCGAGCCGGCGGAGATTGCGACGAAATGCTGGCTATAGGGGACTAACTCGCCAATCGCGGAGCAGCGCCGCGCGATTGGCGAGAAACTCCCCCAACCGCGCCGCCTCCCTCAATGCCGCAGCTTTGAGCCCGGCAGGCGCTCAGACGCAGACCTGACGGCGAAGGCGGGCGGGCGCGGAGGGCCGAGCCTCCCTGCGTACCGGATGCGGCTGCCCGCCGAGCCGCCAGACGGCCTGGCGGCCCTCAGGACCGAGCGCATCGACCCCCGTCGCGCGCCCGTCCTCGCCGTAGACCACCTCTTTGGTGACGGTGGCCAGCCCTCCCCCCTCGTCACACGAGTCCTCTTCCACGCGTGCCAGCCGGCCGCCCTCGTGCCGGTAGCGCTCGCGCGAGCAGGACCCTGTCGGCGGCAGGTAGCGCTCGCTCTCGACCGGCTTGCCGGCGGCGAGCCGCATCCGCATCACGGACTGCAGTTCGGCTCCGAGCTCCTGGTCGGCGCACTCGAGCGGCGCCCGGAAGCACGCGACCTCGACCTCATCGCGGCCCCAGGCGGCAAACCGCTCCAGCCACACCTCGCCGGTGGCGTCGTACTGACGCACGCACACCACGCGACCGAGAGCGTCGAAACCGATCGCCTCGTGCTCCTGCCACGGCGGCGGCGGGCGGTGCAGCCAGCGACCCGGCGCGCAGCCCATGCGCGCCAGTCGCAACGGCTCGACGTCGCCATGTCCCGACGTCGGCGTGGCCCACCGCCAGCGGACGGCGGCCGCCTCGGCCTCCGTCGCCAGTTCCTCATAGCGACGCGCGAGCTCGTCGGCTCGCCCGCGCAGCAGCCCTCCGTTGTTCGCAGCGGCCGGCTCCTCCACGGCCACCCGCGGCAGCCCTCTCTCCATGGGCGCCGACCGTACCTGTACTTTTGCCGATGGTCAAGCAAAAGCTGCAAAGTCGGAAGGCGGATTTCCGCAACCTAAGACCGAAAGCCCACGCAAACCCCCTGCGTGTGGCATGCTAATACCCGATGGGGGAACTGGTCGGTAACGGCTCGTCCACGGGGACGGGGGCCGGAGCAATGCTGCGGCTGATTCGCGACGGGCGCGCGAGCACGCGCGCGGATCTCGTCGCGCTGACCGGCCTGGCCCGCTCCACCGTGGCTCAGCGGATGGATGCGCTGCTGGCGCAACGGCTCGTGGTCCCTGCCGGAGCGAGTGCCTCGACGGGCGGTCGACCCCCGAAGACTTTTGCCTTCAATCGCAACGCAGGATCCGTGCTGGCGGCCGATCTCGGCGCGACCCATTCGCGCGTCGCGGTCACCGATCTCGCCGGCGAGGTCATCGTGCAAACACGCACCGACATCCCGATCGCCAGCGGGCCGGAGATCGTGCTCGGCTGGCTCGAGGAGACGTTCGACGCCCTGCTGAAGGAGTCGCGTCGCACGGTTGACGACGTGCGCGGCGTCGGCGTCGGCGTTCCCGGCCCGGTCGAGTTCGCGACCGGCACTCCGGTGGCGCCGCCGATCATGCCCGGCTGGGACGGCTACGGCGTCGCCGCTCGGCTGCGTGACCGCTACCGGGCACCGGTCCTGGTCGACAATGACGTGAACATCATGGCGCTGGGTGAGTACTGGTCGCGCTGGCGCGACACCGACCACCTGCTGTTCGTCAAAGTCGGCACCGGCATCGGCTGCGGCGTGATCACCGACGGCCGCATCCACCGCGGCGCCCAAGGCGCCGCCGGCGACATCGGCCACATCCACGTCCCCGACCACGACGACGTCATCTGCCGCTGCGGCAACCTCGGCTGCCTGGAAGCGATCGCCGGCGGCGGCGCCATGGCCGCCACCCTCACCGCCCTCGGCGTCCCCGCCCACAACAGCCGCGACGTCGTCCGCCACGTCCGCGACGGCCGCCCCGAAGCCATGCGCCTCGTCCGCCAAGCCGGCCGCGAACTCGGCGGCGTCCTCGCCAGCGCCGTCAACTTCTTCAACCCCGGCGTCATCGTCATCGGCGGCGACATCGCCCACGCCGACGAACACCTGCTCGCCGGCATCCGCGAAGTCGTCTACCGCCGCAGCACCGCACTCGCCACCCGCAGCATCCGCATCGCCCGCTCCACCCTCGACGACCGCGCCGGCGTCCTCGGCGCCGCCGTCATGATCATCGAGGCCGTGCTCGCGCCCGACGCGATCGACCAGGCGATCGCCGCCGCCGGCTGAGTTGCCGGAACTTCCCGAGGCCGAGCGCGCCCGCCAGCAGCTGGATCGCGTCCTCGGCCGCGAGATCGTCGCCGTCGACGACACCGACACCTACGTCTGCCGTCCGCACGCCCCCGGCGAGATCGCCGCGGCGCTCGTCGGCCACCGGTTCGCGAGCGCGCACCGGCGCGGGAAGTTCCTGTGGATGGAGACCGAGGACGGCCCGACGCTCGGCCTGCACCTCGGGATGGCCGGCTCGATCGCGTTGGAGGCGCCGAACGACAAGCCGCTGTGGGACCGGTTCACGGTCGAGTTCGCCGACGGGACGCGCTTCGCGCTCAGGGACCGCCGGCGCTTGGGGCGCGCGGTCCTGAACCCGGACTTCAGCCACGTGGGGCCCGACGCCGCCGATGTCGACCGCGACACGTTCCGCGAGCGCTTCGCCCGCAGCGGCGCGCCGGTCAAGGCCCGGCTGCTCGACCAGGGCGTGATCGCGGGCGTCGGCAACCTGCTCGCCGACGAGATCCTCTGGCGCGCACGCATGAACCCGCGACGGCCGGCCAACGACCTCTCCACCGCCGAGCTCGACGCGCTACGCCGCTCGATCCGGGCGGCATTGCGCGACGCGATCCGCAACGGCGGGGCGCACACCGGCCACTTGAACCCGCATCGCGTGCGCGGCGGGCGCTGCCCGCGGGACGGGGCCGAGCTCGAGCGCGCGACGATCGGCGGCCGGACGACGTTCTGGTGCCCGGTCTGCCAGGCCTGGGCTAGAGCTCGGCCGCGACGCGGCTGACCCTTTCGGCCGCCTCGTCGACGCCCATGCCGGTGCCGGCGAGCAGGTCGGTCGCCGTCGAGCGCACCTGGCCGACGATCACGCTGACCGACAGGTTGCCGGTCGTCTCGAGGACCTGGGTCGCGGTCGCGGCGGCACGTAGCGCGGGCTCGCGCACGTCGTCGACGCGCTTCGGGTCCTCGAGGAAGGCGGCGAACGCGCGGACGGCCTCGGCGAGGTCGCGTACGGCCTCGGCGACCTGCGGCGGAACGTTCTCGTCGAGCCGGATCGCTCGGATCGTGCCGCGCGCCAGCACGCGGACGTTCCGGATCGCGAGGTCGATCCGGATCGCCGCGGTCGCGTAGTCCTCGACCCGGCCGCGGAAGCGCCGCCGCGGCGGCGCGTACAGCGTGGTCTCCCGCCCGGTCGACACGGCGTCGGCGAGGTGCTCGATCTGCTCATCGATCGCGCGCGCGCGCACGAGGGCGGCTTCGGCGAGCTTGCGCTCGCGGGCAACGATGGCCGCGGCGATGTCGTCGAGCGTCGCCGCCAGCTCGTCGAGGACGGGGCGAGCGGCGCGACGGATCGTCGCCACCGGGTCGGCCGGCAGGACGAGCGCGTTGACGAGCAGCGCGATCGCGCCGCCGGCGAGCGCGTCGAGGAAGCGCGCGAACGTGACGCCCTGGGTCGGCGGCTGGATCGTCGCCACCAGCGCCGCCGACACCGCCGCCTGGTTGGCCATCAGCTGGCCGCTGCCGAGGAAGATCGCGAGCGCGATCGCCAGCATCACGACAAGGGCGAGCTGGGCGGCCCCGACGCCGATCTCGAGCACCAGCAGGTCGCCGACCGCGATCCCGACGGCGACGCCGATCGGAATCTCGGCGGCGCGGCGGCCGCGCTGAGACGTCGTCAGGCCGAGCGTGATGATCGCCGCGACGGGCGCGAAGAACGGCAGCTTGTGCCCGAATACCTCGGTGGCGACGATCCACGCGAGCCCTGCGGCGACCCCGGCCTGCAGTATCGACCGCCAGGACAACCGCAGCCGGTCGAGCCGGGTCCGCATCGAGACTCGCGACCGCTCAGCCGCCTCTTCGATGAACGGAGCGGCCCGGTCACCGAGCGGACGGGGGTCGCGGTCGCGCAGACGCGGCATCAGCGCCGTTGATCCTCGCAGGCGGGACGAAATTGAGCGCACCTAAGGCTCAAGTCGAGAGTGAGAATTGGCAACTGGGGCCGCGACCCCAGGCCCCAAGCTCAAGACGGACCCCTCCGATGCCGACGATTTGAGGGTCGGGCACCCCTGCCTCCCTGCTTGTGACGCGTCTCATCTCCATCTTCCCGCGCGTGAACGCGCGCCGCATCCTCGCCATCGGCGTGGCTGTGGCCGCCATGTTCGCCGCCATCCTCGGGGTGGCCGCGCCGGCGCAGGCGCCGACGCCCGAGCCCACGGTCACAGCTGAAGACACGCCGGCGCCGATCACGTCGCCCGCGCCCACGGCGTCGGCCGATCCCACGCAGACGCCCACGCAGACGCCCACGGCCACGCCGGCCGACACGGCGACCCCCACGCCCACGCCCACGCCCACGCCCACGCCCACGAGCACGACGATCGCGACGCCCACGGCCACCGCGACCGCCGATCCGACTGCGACGGCCACTCCGACGGCCACGGCGACCCCGGACTCGAAGAAGAAGCGTCGCAAGGCCAACTCGAACTCGGGCGCCGGCAAGATCGTCAAGTGCGGCGACCACGTCGTCTCAAGCTCACTCTCAACTTCAGCTAGAGAGTGCGCCGCGGCTCGTGAGGAAGCGCACAATCCGACTCCCGTCATCCACGCTCCGGTTCTGACCCACTCCGACGGGTCGCCGGCGCCGACCAACCCGGGCTTCTCGCTGGCGACGGTCGGCGCGGCTCGGGTGGGCGTGCCGAACTTCTTCATCGACAAGTTCCGGATCCCGCCCTTTTTGCTCCCGATCTACCAGGCCGCCGGCATGCAGTACGGCATCCGCTGGGAGGTCCTGGCCGCGATCAACGAGATCGAGACCGACTACGGGCGCAATCTGAACATCTCCTCGGCCGGCGCGGTGGGCTGGATGCAGTTCATGCCCGCGACCTGGGACATGTACGGCGTCGACGCCAACGGCGACGGCGTCAAGGACCCCTTCAACCCGGTCGACGCCATCTTCGCGGCCGCGCGCTACCTGCGCGCCGCCGGCGGCGACCAGGACATCCGCCGCGCCGTCTTCGCCTACAACCACGCCGACTGGTACGTCGATTCGGTGCTGATGCGCGCCCAGGTGATCGGCGGCCTGCCGAGCGATCTCGTCGGCTCGCTGACCGGCCTGACGCAGGGCCGCTTCCCGGTCCACGCCAAGGCCACCTACGCCGGCCAGCTGACCAAGAAGGGCAACAAGGTCAAGACCGGCAACGCGGCGATGGTCGTCGAGTCCGAGCAGGCCCGCCGCGGCATCGAGATCTTCTCCAAGTCCGGCGCGCCGATCATCTCGGCCAACGACGGCAAGGTGGTCAAGATCGGCCACAGCAAGCGCCTCGGCCACTTCGTGACGCTGCAGGACGTCTACGGCAACACGTACACCTACGGCCACCTCGGCGACGTCGCCAAGACCTACCCCGCTCCGAAGGACCGAACGCGCCGCAAGGGCGGCCGCGGGCACGAGAGCGAGTCCGCGAAGCCGGTCAAGAAGACGGCCGCCACGACGCCTGCCGAGACGACGGCCGAGCCGGCCGCCGTGACCACCAAGGAGCGCCTGTTCGCGCATCCGGAGCGGCCCGCCGCGCGCGCCGCCGGCGGTGCCGTCCAGCTCGCCGATCCGATCGCCGACGAGCTCACCCAGGCCGCCCCGCTGGGCTTCAAGCCCCCTGACTTCATGCAGAAGCCGTTGAAGAAGGGCGCCCGCGTGATCGGCGGCACGATCCTCGGCCACCTCGGCAAGCGCACCGCGACCGAGGCGCCGCACCTGACCTTCGAGATCCGCCCCGCCGGCGCCGGCGCCCCGCGGATCGACCCCAAGCCGATCCTCGACGGCTGGAAGCTGCTCGAGTCGACCGCGATCTACCGCGTCAAGGGCAAGAACCCCTTCTTCGGCGACGACGCCGAGAACCCGTCGGTCGGCCAGCTGCTGCTGCTCAGCAAGGAGCAGCTCATCCAGCGCGTCCTGCACGACTCGCGGATCCAGATCTACGGCTGCGGCATCGCCGACGTGCGCTCGGGCCAGATCGACCGGCGCGTGCTGGCGACGATGCTCTACCTCGCCGCCAACGGCCTCAAGCCCACGATCACCGCCCTCAAGTGCGGCCACAGCTACCTCACCACCTCGGGCAACGTCTCCGAGCACTCGACCGGCACCGCGATGGACATCGGCGCGATCAACGGCATCATCATCCGCCCCTCGACCCAGGGCCCGGGCTCGATCACCGACGTCACGATCCAGGCGCTGCTCAAGCTCCAAGGCACGATGCGCCCGCACCAGATCATCTCCCTGATGACCTTCCAGGGCGCCGACAACACGCTCGCGCTCTCAGACCACGACGACCACATCCACGTCGGCTGGCGCCCGCTCTACGGCCAGAACCGCGAGGCCGCACGCCAGATCAACGCGGTCCTCAAGCCCGAGCAGTGGATCAAGCTGATCGACCGCCTCGGCAACATCGACAACCCGACCGTGCGCGAGCAGCCGTCACGGTTCGCCGTCAAGGTCCACAAGCGGGCCTCGAAGGCTCATCGGGGCGAGTAGCCCGCCGCGCGATCCACTCCGACCCCGGCGTGTCCGTCAGGCCGTGGGCGATGATCGAGCAGAACACGGTCAAGGCCGCGAGGTTGAAGATCCGCTCGCCCTCCTGCACGCCGAGGCCGAGCACGAGCAGCGAAAACGTCATCGTGGCCACGCCCTTGGGGCCGAACCAGGCCATGAACGCCTTCGTGGCCGTGTCGACGCGCTCGCCGAAGAGCGACAGCCAGATCGCGATCGGCCGCGCCAGCAGCAGCGTGAAGGCGACGACGCCGGCCGCCGCCCAGCCGTCTCCGAACAGGCCGTCGATCGTCAGCAGCGAGCCGAACACGACGAAGATCCCGAGCTTGACGACCTCCACGATGTCCTGCGCCCGCTCACCGAACGTGTGCGCCAGGTCGGGCCGCCGGATGCCGAACGTGATCGAGCAGACGAAGACGGCGATGAACCCGTTGCCGCTGGGCTCTGCGACCGTGAGGCCGTAGGTCGCAAACGCCACGCCGAGGACGTACAGGGCCTTGTGGTGGTCCGGGATGCCGCCCAGAGCGCCACGGCCGCGGGGCATCGCCCACGCCGCCACGAACCCGAGCACGACGCCGAACACGAGACCCAGCCCCACATCCTGGAGCACGAACTCGTACCAGACGAAGTCGCTGTTCTGACGCGACACCAGCGCCGCGCTGAACGCGAGCACAGCGGGAAGCGCCAGTCCGTCGTTCATCCCCGACTCGAGGTTGAGCGAGTGCCGGATGAGCCGCGGAACGCGCGGGTTCGTCACGACGCTCGAGGAGAGCACCGGGTCGGTCGGTGAGAGCAGCGCGCCGAGCAGGAACGACTCCGTCCAGGAAAGGTCCGTCAGCGCGTGCGTCGCGAAGGCGATCAGCGCGCCGGTGATCGGCATCCCGAGTGCGAGCTTGCGAACCGGCAGCCGCCAGGCCTTCTGCAACATCTCGAACTCGACCTCGAGCCCGTCGCGAAACAGGATCACGATCAACGCGACGGTCGCGAGCTCTTCCACGAACGCCGACTCGGGGTCGAAATCGAGCACGCCGGCGCCGCCGTCGCCGAGGACGAACCCGGCGACGACGAACACGGCCGTCATCGACAGGAAGCTGCGGTGCGCCAGCCCGGAGGCGAGCGCACCGACGATGAGCAGCCCGCCGAGGACGAGCGTTGCGGTCTCGAATTCGGACACGGCCCGGGCAGCGTACGCTGCACGCCCGATGCGAGACGCCTCTCCCCTGCCGTTCTGGCTCGATCGCCCGCGGCCGGAGGAGGCGCCGCCACTGGATGGCGACACCGAGGCAGACCTGGCGATCGTCGGTGGCGGCTTCACCGGTATGTGGGCCGCCGTGCTGGCCAAGCGCGAGCGGCCCGACCGCGAGATCGTGCTCCTGGAGGCCGATACGGCCGGCTGGGGCGCCAGCGGGCGCAACGGCGGGTTCGTGGACTCCTCGCTCACGCACGGGCTCCCGAACGGCGCCGGCCACTTCCCGCGCGAGCTCGCCGCGCTCGAGGAGCTCGGGCGGGCCAACCTCGGGGAGATGAAGGCCGACCTCGGTGCGCTCGGCGTCGACGCCGCCTGGGAGGAGAACGGCCTGCTGTCGGTCGCCACCCAGCCGCACGAGCTCGCCGACCTCGACGAGGAGGCCGCGCTGCTGCGCCGCTACGGCCACGACGCCGCAGTCCTCGATCGCCAGGCGATCCGGGCCGAGGTGGCGTCGCCGACCTATCTCGGCGGCGTGGTGCAGCGCACCGGCGTCGGCCTCGTCGACCCGGGAGCGCTGGCCCTCGGCTTGCGCGGCGCCGCTGCGCAGCTCGGGGTTCGCATCTACGAGCGCACGCCGGTCGTGTGCGCCACGGAGGCGCAGCTGACGACGCCCGGCGGCGTGGTACGGGCGCCGCGCATCCTGCTCGCCACCGGCGCCTACAAGCCGCTCACGCGCTCGATCCGCCGGCTCGTGGCACCGGTCTACGACTACGTGCTGGTCACCGAGCCGCTGAGCGCGGAGCAGCGCAGCGCCCTCGGCTGGGCGCACCGTCAGGGAATAGCCGACCGCGGCAACCAGTTCCACTACTACCGGCTCACGCCCGACGGGCGCGTCCTGTTCGGCGGGTACGACGCGATCTACCACTTCGGAAATCGCGTGAGCCCGCACCTCGAGCACCGCACCGCGAGCTTCGCGTTGCTCCACGACCACCTGCTGCAGACGTTCCCGGCACTGGAGGGCATCGGCATCACGCATGCCTGGGGCGGCCCGATCGACACCTGCAGCCGGTTCTGCGTCGCGTTCGGCCGCGCGCTCGGCGGGAGCGCCGTGTACGCGGTCGGCTACACCGGCCTCGGCGTCGGGGCGACGCGCTTCGGCGCCCGCACGGCGCTCGACCTGCTCGACGGCGCCGACACCGAGCGCACCCGGCTCAAGCTCGTGCGCAAGCGTCCGCTGCCGTTCCCACCCGAGCCGCTGCGCTGGGCGGTGATCCAGGCCACGCGGACCGCGCTCGCCCGCGCCGACGAGCGCGGCGGGCGCCGCGGCCCCTGGCTACGGCTGCTTGACCGGCTGGGGCTGGGCTTCGATACCTGAAGCCGCCGGCTCGCTGATGCTCAGCTGCCAGTCCGGCGCGTCACGGGCGACGACGGCGACGAGCGCGTCGACGACGTCGGGGGCGAACTGCGTGCCGGAGTTGGCGTGCAGCTCGGCGATCGCGACCTCGAGCGAGAGCGCCTTGCGGTAGGAGCGGTCGGTCGTCATCGCGTTGAACGCGTCGCAGGCGGCGATGATGCGAGCGGCGACCGGGATCGCCTCGCCGACCAGCCCGTCGGGATAGCCGCCGCCGTCCCAGCGCTCGTGCGAGGCGCGGACGACGACGCCGACGCTGGAGAGCAGGCCGCCGACCTGCTGCAGCATCCGCTCGCCCTCGACGGTGTGTGTCTTCATGATCGCCCACTCCTCGTCGTTGAGCGGGCCGGGCTTGTTGATGATCTCGTCGGGCACGGCGATCTTGCCGATGTCGTGCAGCAGCGCGCCCATCTCCGCCTCGCGCAGCGTGTCCTCGTCGACGCCCATCTCCTGAGCGACGGCCGCGGTGAGCTCGACGACGTCCTCGGTGTGGTGGCCGGTGTACTCGTCGTCCTCCTCGAGCAGGTCGCGCAGCAGGAGCGCGGTGCCACGGTAGGCCCGGCTCAGTTCAAGGCTGTGCTCGATGCGCGCTTCGCGCTCGCTCTCGAAGCCGCGCAGCAGCGGGAACAGGGCGAGCACGAGCACCGCCGCCGCCGGGACGTCGGCAGCGGCGAGCGCCGCCGCCAGTCCGATCGGCGCGAGCAGGACGTCAACGCGATGCGCGAGCTTCATGTCGCGCATCAGCTCCGCTACCGGTGCGTCGACCCCGCCCAGGTACGCGCGCGCGGCGAAGAGCGCGCTGTTGACCGCCAGCTGCGCTCCCAGCGCGGCCACGTATGCAGGCCAGGACGCAGGGTCGGGCAACTGCGCGCCGAGCGCCACGAGCACAGCGGCGGGGGCGAGCACGAACCACGCGTCTGAGAGCGCGAACAGGCTTCGCTCCGCGGCGATTCCCGTACGCGCGGTGTCGCGCAGCGATGCCAGCACCATCGCGCCACCCGCGAGGAGCGGAACCAGTGGCGTCGGGACCAGAAGGAGCATCGGCACGAGCACGAGCTGCGTGGGCACCGCCCAGCCCGACCCGCTCGAGAACTGGATGCCCTCGGCAACCACCCAGGCGGCGACGAACGCCAAAACGACCGGCAGCGAGAATTCGCGCGCGGGCGTGGCAAACACCGCAAGTGCCACCGCGCCGGCGAGGAAGCCGAACACGAACGGCAGCGCCAACAGGATCTCGCGCCGGTCCAGCGGGCGCTGGCGGCGTTCCAGAGATTCTTCGATGCGCCGCTCTGTGGCGGCGTCCAATGCGGGTGCGGTGCCTGACATCCGTCGAGATCGGCGCAACTAGACGCCTGTTTGATCGTGTCGGCTCCGCGACGCGCCGACTTTAGGAGCAGGCAAGCCAATGGAGGGCACCTTCTCGATGAACGGACTCATCCGCCGCGCAGTGGTCGCGGCGATCTCGGTGGTAGCGATGACAGGCGCTATTGCCGCGCCCGCAAACGCGGGCATCCTCACGGCGTCGGCGAAGGACTGCGGCGATGAGTCGCTGTCCCAGCCGTTCGCCCAGTTCGGGGACAACGCGCAGTACAAGGCGGTCCAGGGTGGCTCTTTCGAGGGCTCGCTCGCGGACTACACGCTCATCGGCGGCGCGAAGGTCGTGTCGGGTAACGAGCCGTGGAAGGTCGGCGGCTCGAGTCACGGCAAGTCTCTCGTGCTGCCGGCAGGCAGCAGCGTGATCACCCCGCCGTCGTGTGTGGGCCTCGCGGAGCCGACGCTTCGCTTCTTCGCGAAGAAGAACAGCGGCCTGCTCTCGACGCTCGCGGTGTCGGTGTACGTGAAGACGTCGCTCGGCCTGGTTGTGCCGGTGCCGGTCGGCGTCCTGCTTGGCAATGGTCAGTGGAAGGCTTCACCCAAGATGCTGATCATCGCCAACCTGCTGCCGCTTCTCCCCGGCGACCGTACCCCGGTGGCGTTCCAGTTCACGCCGCTTCTCGGCAGCTGGCAGATCGACGACGTTTACGTCGATCCCTTCCGCTACCGGTAGCCGGTCAGGTTGTCAGCGGGCGCGGAGCTTCCGGCTCCGCGTCCGCTCTTCCTGCTTCTCGACGACGCTGCCGATCAGCCGCAGGATCTCGGGCGGCCCCGTCGCCTTGACGGTGCCGGACTCGAACGCCTCGCGCCAGTGCCGGATGGTGCCCTCGCGGGCGAGCTCGTTGAAGTGCGAGCGCGGCACCGACAGCCGGACCTTCGCGTCGGACGCGATGTCCTTGGTGATCTTGGGCCCGGGGACCTCGACGCGGAAGAGCTGGATGTCGCCGCGGCCGCGCAGCTCGAGCTCCATGACGAGCTTGAGCTTCTGAAGCGCGGGCACTTCCCTCTGAAATTGCGCGATGCCCTCCTCGATCAGCGCCTTGGTGTCCGCGGTCGACATGTGACACCATGTTACAAGGCATGCAGGTCCCCTCTCCTGCCGTTGCGGCGGTCTTCGAGCCGGTTCAGACCGCTACGACGCTCGAGGAAACCGTCGAGCGCCTTGGCACCGCGATCCGGCTGGGCCTGCTAGGCCCGGGCGACCGGCTGCCGCCCGAGCGCGAGCTCGCCGACCAGCTCGGGATTGCGCGCTCGACGCTGCGTCAGGCGCTGACATCGCTGACCGAGAGCGGCCATCTCATCGCGCAGCGCGGCCGCGGCGGCGGCACGTTCGTGTCCGCCGCTCCGCCACTGGCCGAGAGCAGCCGCGTGGATCTCGGCGACGGCCACTGGCGCGAGTTGCTCGACTACCGGATCGCCGTCGAGGTCGGCGCCGCTGTGCTCGCCGCCGAGCGAGCCGACGCCGAGGATCTCGAGCCTCTGCGCGCGCTGGTCGATGCGATGCGCGGCGAGCCCGATTTCTCCGCGTACCGCCGCGCCGACGTGTTCTTCCACCTCGGTGTCGCTGAGGCGTCGCGGTCGGCGCGGCTCGTGGCGGCGATGACCGAGGTCCAGGGCAAGATGAGCGAGCTGATCGGCCACATCGCGCACCCGCTCCCGGTCCTTGCGCGGTCGAACGAGCAGCATGCGGCCCTCGTGGCCGCACTCGAGCGGCGCGACGGCTGGGCCGCGGCCCGCGTGGTCCGCGAGCATTTGAAGGGCACCGAGCAGGTCCTCGCCGGCCTGATGCCTTAGCCTTTCGCAAAGGTTTGAAAGAGAGACCTTTGATCGGGATCTGTACCGCGATCGAGCGGTCGCGGTTCGGGGCCTGGGACGCGGAGGCGTACGTCCTCCACCACACCTACGTCGAGGCCGTACAGCGCGCCGGAGGGGCGGCGGTGATGCTGCCGCCCGACCCCGGCGTCGAGCCTGACCAGTTGCTCGACGCCGTCGACGGCCTGATCCTCGCCGGCGGACGCGACATGGACCCGGCCATGTACGGCGCCGAGCGCGTCATCGGCACCGACGACCCGCACACTCACCGCGATGCGTTCGAGATCGCGCTGGCGCGCCGTGCGCTGGAGCGCGACATCCCGCTACTCGGCATCTGCCGCGGCATGCAGGTCATGAACGTCGCCCGCGGCGGGACGCTCGTGCAGGACCTCCCCGTGCACGTCCATCGGCGCAGCATCGGAACGTTCGACGGCAATGACCACTCGGTACGCCTCGACGAGGAGTCGCTCGCGGCGCGCGCGGTCGGCGAGCTCAGCCACGACACGCTCTCGCACCACCACCAGGGCATCGACCGCGTCGGCGAGGGCCTGCGCATCACCGGCTGGGCCGACGACGACGATCTGCCCGAGGCCCTCGAGGATCCGGGGCTGCGGTTCGCGCTCGGCGTCCAGTGGCATCCCGAGGCGGACCCCGAGTCGCGCGTGATCGCGGCGCTCGTCGACGCGGCTCGCCGGAGCTGACCCGCGCGTTCGGATACGTTCCCCGCCATGCAGCTCGACGACCTCAAGAAGCGGGTGAAGGACGGCACGATCGACACCGTGCTGCTCGGCTTCACCGACATGCAGGGCCGCCTCCAGGGCAAGCGCCTGACCGCCGAGTTCTTCCTCGACTCGGTCGTCGCTCACGGCGCGGAGGGATGCAACTACCTGCTGGCCGTCGACGTCGACATGAACACGGTCAGCGGTTACGCGATGTCGTCGTGGGAGCTTGGCTACGGCGATTTCGAGATGAAGCCGGACATGGACACGCTGCGCGAGGTGCCGTGGCACCCGGGCACCGCGCTCGTCCTCGCCGACCTTGCCTGGAGCGACGGCCGCCCGGTCGTCGCGTCCCCGCGGCAGATCCTGCGGCGGCAGATCGAGCGGCTCGCCGAGCGCGGGCTGACCGCCTACGCCGGCACCGAGCTCGAGTTCATGATGTTCAACAACACCTACGAGGAGGCCTGGAACAAGGCCTACCGCGACCTCGACCCGGCCAACTATTACAACGTCGACTACTCGATGATCGGGACCGCCCGCGTCGAGCCGCTCGTGCGCCGGATCCGCAACTCGATGACCGCCGCCGGCATGAAGGTCGAGAACGCCAAGGGCGAATGCAACTTCGGCCAGCACGAGATCAACTTCCTCTACGGGCCGGTGCTCGAGACGGCGGACAACCACTCGATCTACAAGACGGGCGCGAAGGAGATCGCGTGGCTGGAAGGCTGTGCGATCACCTACATGGCGAAGTTCGACGAGCGCGAGGGCAACTCGTGCCACATCCACCTGTCGATCCGCAATGACGACGAGGCGATGTTCGATGACTCGTTCCTCGCCGGGCAGCTCGCCTGCATGCAGGAGCTGACGCTGTTCTACGCGCCGAACGTGAACTCGTACAAGCGCTTCGTGGAGGGCTCGTTCGCGCCGACCGCGGTCGCGTGGGGACACGACAACCGCACCTGCTCGCTGCGCGTCGTCGGCCACGGCGCGTCGAAGCGGCTCGAGCTCCGTCTCCCTGGTGCGGACGTCAACCCGTACCTGGCGCTGAGCGCGATCATCGCCGCCGGCCTGCACGGCATGGACAAGCAGCTCCCGCTCGAGCCGGCGTTCGCGGGCAACGCGTACGAGTCCGACAAGCCGCGCGTGCCCGAGACGCTGCACGACGCCCGCGACCTCTGGGCGGGCAGCGAGATCGCGCGCGAGGCGTTCGGCCAGGACGTCGTCGACCACTACCTCAACTACGCCAACGTCGAGCTCGCCGCGTACAACCGCGCCGTGACCGACTGGGAACGTTTCCGCGGCTTCGAGCGGCTGTGACCTGACTTCCGTCCGGCGCCCCGCTTACTCTCGCGCGATCTAGAGGTTGGGAAATCAGACCTTTTCCTTCTGAGGGGTGGGGTGGGATGAGTACGACCGCGGACACACCGCAGATCCACGACGCGGATGAGCAGCGGCTCGCCGAGCTCGGTTACAAGCAGGACCTCAAACGCGGGTGGAGCTCGTTCTCCAATTTCGCGATCTCGTTCACGATCATCTCGGTCCTCGCCGGCTGCTTCACGACGTACGGCCAGGCGTGGAACAACGGCGGTCCGATCGCGATCTCGTGGGGCTGGCCGATCATCTGCGGCCTTATCCTGCTGGTCGCGTTCTCGATGTCCGAGCTCGCGTCGAAGTTCCCGACTGCGGGCGGTATCTACTACTGGGCGTCTTCGCTCGGCGGCCCGCGCTGGGGCTGGTTCACCGGCTGGTTCAACCTCGTCGGGCTGGTCGGCGTCGTGGCGTCGGTCGACTACGCCGCCGCGACGTTCCTGAACGCGACGCTGAACCTGTACGGGGTCAACTTCCTCCTCGACTTCTCGGACGGAACGAATGGCATCCTCGGCGAGACGTTCGTCCTGTTCGTGCTCATTCTCACCGCCCACGCGCTGATCAACATCTTCTCCTCGCCGCTGGTCGCGTTGTTCAACAACATCTCGGTCGGCTGGCACGTGTTCGGCGTCACGGCGATCGTCCTGATCCTGATCTTCGTGCCGGACAAGCACCAGAGCGTCGACTTCGTCTTCACCGACACGATCAACAACTCTGGCTTCAGCCACTCGATGTTCTGGTTCTACGTCCTGCCGCTCGGGTTCCTGCTGACGATGTACACGCAAACCGGGTACGACGCCTCGGCGCACCTTTCCGAGGAAACCCGCGGTGCCTCCCTTGCCGCCGCCAAGGGCGTCTGGAAGGCCGTCTTCTGGTCCGGCGTCGGCGGCTGGATCGTGCTGCTGGCGATCACCTTCGCCGCGAGCGACGTCGACGCCGTCAACGCGGGGTTCGGCTCGTCGCTGGCCGTGTTCAGCAGCGCGCTGACCCCAGCGGCGAACAAGGCCGTGGTCCTGATCGCGACGATCGGCCAGCTGTTCTGCGGCATGGCGTGCGTGACGAGTTGCTCGCGCATGATGTACGCGTTCTCCCGCGACCGCGCCGTCCCCGGTCATCGCGTGTGGACGCGCCTCAACCACCATCGCGTGCCGGCCTACGCGGTGCTCGGCTCGTGTGCCGCCGCGCTGATCATCACTCTGCCGGCGCTCAAGGGCGACGAGAACGCGTTCCCGTACGCGTTCTTCGCGGTCGTCTCGATCACCGTCATCGGCCTTTACATCGCCTACGTGCTGCCGACCTACCTGCGCTGGCGGATGGGCGACGCGTTCGAGCCCGGCCCGTGGACGCTCGGGCGCAAGTACAAGTGGGTCAACCCGGCGGCGATCATCTGGGTCGCGATCTGCGTGGTGATCTTCATCCTGCCGTTCAACCCCGCGGGCGTGCCGTGGCGCGCCGAGTTCGACTGGAAGTACGTCAACTACGCGCCGATCACCGTCGGCGGCGTACTGCTGATCGTCGGCATCTGGTGGCTCGTGAGCGCGCGCCACACGTTCACCGGGCCCGTGCGGAACATCGAGTTCGACGACGCGATGGGAATCGTGGACGACGAGCCGTCGGACCCTGCTACCGGCGCCGGGTAGTTGACGCTGACCGTCCTCGAGCCGGCGACCGAGGAGGTCCTGGCGGAGCTGCCCCGCGCCGGCGTCGGGGACGCCGACGCGGCGGTCGCTCGTGCCAAGGCCGCCTCTCCGGCGTGGCGCGCAGTCGCCCCGGGCGACCGCGCGCGGCTCCTGTACCGGCTCGCCGACGCGCTGACGGAGAAGCAGGAGGAGCTCGCGGTACTCGAGGCGCGCAACGCCGGCAAGCCGATCGGCGATGCGCGCGGCGAGATGGGCATGGTCGCCGACACGTTCCGCTACTACGCGGGCGCCGTGGAGCGCAACCTCGGGGACACGATCCCGGTGTCGGGCGGCGTGGCGATGACGTTCCGCGAGCCGCTCGGCGTCGTGGCGCTGATCACGCCGTGGAACTTCCCGCTCGCGATCGCGTCGTGGAAGATGGCGCCGGCGCTGGCGGCCGGGAACGCGGTGGTGCTCAAGCCCGCCGAGCTGACGCCGCTGACCGCCCTCGAGTTCGAGAAGATCGCGCTCGAGGCCGGGATCCCCGAGGGCGTCGTCAATATCGTCGCCGGCCCCGGCTCGACCGCCGGCGCGCGGCTGGTCGAGCACCCGGACGTCGCGAAGGTCGCGTTCACGGGCTCGACCGAGGTGGGCGCGCGGATCGCCGCATCGGCGGCGGCCACGATCAAGCGCGTCACGCTCGAGCTCGGCGGCAAGTCGGCCAACATCGTCTTCGCCGACGCCGACATCGCGGCCGCCGCGGCCGCCGCACCCGGCGCTGTGTTCGGCAACGCCGGGCAGGACTGCTGTGCGCGCTCGCGCATCCTCGTCGAACGGTCGGCGCTCGACTCGTTCATGGTCGCGCTCGAGGAGGCCGTCGAGGCGATCGTGGTCGGCGATCCGCTCGACGAGCAGACGCAGATGGGCCCGCTGATCTCGGCCGGGCAGCGCGAGACCGTTGCGTCGTTCGTGCCGGCCGACGCCCCGGTGGCCATCCAGGGCACGGCACCCGACGGCCCTGGCTACTGGTTCCCGCCGACCGTCCTGTGCCCGGTTCCCCGCGACGACCGTGCCGTGGTCGAGGAGATCTTCGGCCCGGTCGCAGTCGTGGTGCCATTCCGCGACGAGGCGGAGGCGGTCGCGCTCGCCAACGACACGATCTACGGCCTGTCCGGCTCGATCTGGACGCGCGACGGCGCCAAGGCGCTGCGCGTCGCGCGCGCCGTCGAGACCGGCGTGCTGTCGATCAACTCGAACACGTCGGTGCGGGTCTCGACCCCGTTCGGCGGCTTCAAGCAGTCCGGCTACGGGCGCGAGCTCGGACCCCACGCCCTCGACCACTACACCGAGGTGAAGACGGTGTACTACGCGACCTCATGAACCGGCTCGACGGCAAGGTGTGCGTCATCACCGGGGCCGCGAGCGGCATCGGCGCGGACACGGCGGCGCTGTTCCGCTCCGAGGGAGCGACGGTCGTCGGCGTCGACCTGCGTGACGACTTCGGCGGAGTCGACCTCGCGCTGGCCTGCGACGTCGCGGACGAGAACGCGGTCCGGGACATGTTCACGCGCGCACGCGAGGCGTACGGGAAGCTCGACGTACTGTTCAACAACGCGGGCATCTCCCCCAACGACGACGCGTCGGTCCTCGACACGTCGCTCGAGGCGTGGCAGCGCGTGCAGGACGTGAACCTCAAGTCCGTGTTCCTGTGCTGCAAGTACGGCATCCCGCATCTGCTCGAGAGCGGGGGCGGATCGGTGATCAACACCGCGTCGTTCGTCGCGGTGATGGGCGCGGCGACGTCGCAGATCTCCTACACGGCGTCCAAGGGCGCGGTGCTGGCGCTTTCGCGCGAGCTCGGCGTGGAGTTCGGCCGCGCGGGCGTGCGCGTCAACGCGCTGTGTCCCGGTCCGGTCAATACGCCGTTGCTGCAGGAGCTGTTCGCCAAGGACCCGGAGAAGGCGGCGCGCCGGCTCGTCCACCTGCCGATGGGCCGCTTCGCCGAGGCGCGCGAGATCGCCAACGCGGCGCTGTTCCTCGCCTCCGACGAGTCGAGCTACATCACCGCGTCGACGTTCCTGGTCGACGGCGGGCTGTCAGGCGCCTACGTCACGCCGGAGTAGCGGGCGCACGGGCAGGTCGAGCGGCTCGGCGTCGCACACGTTCGCGAGGTAGTCGGCGCTGATCACCGCCGTGCCCGCCGCGCGCCCAGCGGCGCAGCGTGCGCGGCCCGCCGCGCTGCCGACGTAGGCCCACACCCGCCCGTCGACGTCCACGAGCTCGGAGACGTCGCAGCGGTCGTAGTTGCGCTCGCGACGGTCGAGCGCCGCGAGCTGCTCGTCGTCGACCGCGAAGACCTCGCCGCTGACCGACGCTCCCGGCTCGAAGCGAATCGCCAGGAATGCCACGTACACGGCCGGCCGCTCGCCGGTCTCGGCATCGACATAGAACTTGTAACCGGCGATCGTCTCGCGGTTGTCCATCGCCACATCCCACCCGCGCGCGTGGTCGCGCAGCACGCACGGCCCGGCCGGCTCGAGGCCCTCCAGCGAGCCGTAGGCAAACACGAGCGCGGTCATCGTCGCTTCGGATACGCTAGCCGCCATGGGGGTCGTCGAGGTTCAGTCCTCGGCCTCGGGACGTCCCGGAGTCGTCGACAAGGGCCTGAAGAAGGATGCGCTCGGCTTCGTGTCGAGCTGCGTGATCGGTGTCGCGTCGACCGCGCCGGGCTACTCGCTCGCCGCGTCGCTCGGCTTCGTCGTGGCGGTCGCAGGCATCGGCCTGCAGGCGCCGGCGGTCTTGCTGCTGGCGTTCGTGCCGATGCTGCTGATCGCGTCGGCCTACTACTACATGAACCGCGCCGACCCGGACTGCGGCACGACGTTCTCATGGGCGACGCGCGCACTCGGGCCGTCGGCCGGCTGGCTCGGCGGCTGGGCGATCGTCGTCGCCGACGTCATCGTGATGGCGAATCTCGCGCAGATCGCCGGGCTGTATTCGTTCCTGCTCGTCGGCTGGCAGAGCGCGGCCGACTCGACGCTCGCGGTGACCACCGTCGGCGTCGTGTGGATCGCGATCATGACGACGATCTGCGTGATCGGCATCGAGCTGTCGGCGCGCACGCAGGTCGGCCTGCTCAGCGCCGAGATCATCACGCTGGTGCTGTTCTCGGTCGTGGCGCTGATCAAGGTCGCGACCGGCGACGCCGGCCCTGACTCAGTCGACCCGAGCCTGTCATGGCTCAACCCGTTCGCGATCGACTCGACGAGCGCGTTGATCAGCGGCGTGCTGATCGCGGTGTTCATCTATTGGGGCTGGGACAGTACGGTGACCGTCAACGAGGAAAGCAAGGACTCGACCGAAGGTCCCGGCAAGGCGGCGCTGCTCGCGACGGTGATCCTGCTCGCGATCTACATCATCGTCGCGTACGCCGCGCAGTCCTACGGCGGCGTGCAGCAGCTGATCGACAATCAGGACGACGTGCTGAGCGTGCTCGGCACCCAGGTCTTCGGCTCGCCGCTCGACAAGATCCTGATCATCGCGGTGCTCACCTCGGCGGCCGCTTCGACGCAGACGACGATCTTGCCAACTGCGCGCACGAGCTTGTCGATGGCGCGGGCCGGCGCGATGCCCGACTCGCTGGGGCACATC
>CAVUFC010000028.1:0-160538 GCA_963740605.1 uncultured Solirubrobacteraceae bacterium
GTGACGACGTGCGCGGCTTCGCCGGCCGCCCAGCCGCTCTCGATCAGTTCGCGCATCCGGCGCGCGCGCTGCTCGTCCTCGCGCCCGTAGATGCGGTAGCCGGCGGGCGTGCGGGCCGGGCGCAGAACTCCGTAGCGACGCTCCCACGCACGCAACGTCTCCGGCGCGACCCCGACGCGCCGGGCCAGCTCGCCGACGCGCACTCCAACAACTGGAGCGGGGTTCTTCACCCGCCGCACTGTAAACGATTCCACAAAAGTTCTGCAAACTTTGCAACGACTCTGTACAGTGGGGACGCGCCAAGACTCAGGTCCTATGCATCATCGGCCCCGCACAGACCTGCGCGATCCGGAGGGCTTCTCTGCCGCCTACCGGATGCTCGCGCCTACCGCTCACGCCGCCGCGATGGCGGTGCTGCGGGATTCCGAGGCCGCCGACGACGTGGTGCAGGACGTCTTTTGCGCGCTGTGGACGCGGCCGGAGGTCTACTTGCCGGAGCGCGGCTCGCTCACCACTTTCGTGCAGATCATGGCGCGGAGCCGCGCGCTGGACCGCCTCCGCTCCCGCGCCGCGCGCGCCGCGGCGCTCGACCGCGACGCCCAGGAGGCCCGCTACCGGCCGGCCACCGCGGAGGCGTCGTCGGAGGAGGTCATCCGCCGCGACAGCGCCCAGGCGATCCTGCGCGACCTCGACGGCCTGCCGGACGGCCAGCGCGCCGCCGTGCTCCTGCACCACATCGGCGGACTGAGTGACGGGGAGCTTGCGCGGGCGATGCACGTCCCGCTCGGCACCGCCAAGAGCCGCATCCGGCTCGGCACGCGCCGCGCCCGCGCCGTCGTGCAGCAGCGCTTCGCCGCCTGAGCGCACCGTCATCATGGCCCGGATGCTCGTCATGCGGGAGACCGATCCGCGGCCGCCGGCGCTCGAGGTGGCGGTTTCGCACGCGCTGGTCGAGCGGGTCAGCGCAGGAGCGCTCGGACCCGTGCTGCGCATCTACCGCCCGGCGCCGACGCTGGCCTTCGGCCGCCTCGACGCGATCGCTCCAGGGTTCGCAGCGGCCGCGGCGGCGGCGCGCGCGCACGGGTTCGAGCCGGTCGTGCGTGCGCCGGGAGGCCACGCGGTCGCCTACCACGACCGCTGCCTGGTCGTCGATGAGCTGATCCCCTCCGAGGACCCCATCGCCGGTCTGCAGGATCGCTTCGCCCGCTCGGGCGAGTGGCTGGCCGAAGCGCTTCGCAGCATCGGAGTCGACGCCCGCGTCGGCCGTGTGGACGGCGAGTTCTGCCCCGGCGACTTCACCGTCTCCGCGCGCGGCCGCGTGAAGCTGGTCGGTACCGCGCAGCGCGTCGTGCGGCGCGCGTCGCTAGTCGCTGCTTCGATCGCGGTGGCGGACGGCGCGGCGCTCAGGGCGGTGTTGACCGACGTCTACGCGGCGCTCGAGCTCGACTGGGATCCCGCGACGGCGGGAGCGATCGAGGACGACGTGCCCGGCGTCACGCTCGACGCGCTCGAGCAGGCGATCCTCGAGACCGCACCGTACGCGCTCGACGGGGGCTCGCTGGACGGCGAGTCGCTCGCGCTCGCAGTCGAGCTCGAGCCCCGCCACGCGGTGGGCTAGGCAGCGCCGAGCGCGCGCGCCGCGGCGGCCACGCCGGCCGCAGCGGCAAGTACGACCAGCAGCGGCGCCCGCAGCGCGAGCGCGACCGCGGCGGCGACGACGCCGGCGATCCGCGCATCGATCACCACGGCCTGCCCGTCCGCGACCGTCTGCCCGACCACCAACGCGGCGAGCAGGCACGGGGCGAGCAGCGGCATCACGAGCGAGATCGCGCGCGGGAGCGGGCGTCCGGCGAACGCCACCGGCCCGGCGCCCTTGAGCGCGATCGTGGCCGCGCCGACCGCGAGGATGGCGATCCACACGGCGGTCACGAACGTGCCTCGGCGGGGACGAGCAGCGCGATGATCGCCCCGGCGGCCGCCGCCACGATCGGCAGGCCCGGCGGGAGCACCGGCGTCAGCGCGAGCGCGATCAGCGCGCCCGCGACCGCCGCGACACGGGCACGGCGCGAGTTGAGCTGGCCGACGACGAGCGCGAGGAAGAGCGCGGGAAACATCGCGTCGAGCCCGTAGTCGCCGGGGTCGCCGAGCGCGCCGCCGCCGACCACGCCCAACACCGTGCCCGTCGTCCACGACGCCATCAGCAGCAGCCCGGCGCCGACGAGCCGGTCGCGGTCCACGCGGCCGTCGCGCTGAGCGATCGCCCACGACTCGTCGACCGCGAGCTGCGCCTCGAACAGGCGCCGCAGCGGGCCGCCGCGCAGCGACGGCGCGACCGACATGCCGATCGCCAGGTAGCGCAGGTTCAGCATCACGGCCGCCGCGATCGCCGCGGCGATCGCGCCCCCGGACCCGAGCACCGATGCGACGGCGAACTGCGCGGAGCCGGCGAACGTGGTCAGTGACATCAGGATCGGCGGCACGACGCCCATTCCCGCGTCGCGGGCGAGGATTCCGAACGAGGCGCCGAAGGCGAGGACGGCGATCGCGAGCGGCGCGGTTGCACGCGCCCCGGCGACGACGTCCGCCAGCCCGTGAAGCGGAGCGGGTGGCACAGACGTCTCGGAATTCGGCTGGCGGATTGGGGAGTTGTCCGTCATAATGGAACTCGCTTCCATGATGATGGAGTATTCCACAGGAATGGACTCTCTGTCCAGTGAAATAGAATCGGTTGACACGTTCGTGCACGCGGTCGCCTCGAACGTGCGGGCGCTGCGGCTCGACGCGGGCCTGACGCTCAATGACCTGGCGGCCGCTGCCGGCCTCGGCAAGTCGACGCTCGCGCAGCTCGAGTCCGGCAAGGCAAATCCCAGCGTGGAGACGCTGTGGGCGATCGCCGCGGCGCTCAAGGTGCCGTTCGCGCGGCTGGTCGAGGAGGAGCGGACGGCGCTGCGGGTCGTCCGCGCGCGCGACGTCCCTCCCATGCACTCGGCCGAGACGCCCGGCTGGGCGGGCAGGCTGCTGACCGCCTCACACGGCCGCGGGACATTCGACCTGTACTCGCTCGACCTCGACGAGGGCGCCGTCCGGCACGCCGACGCCCATCACTCGGGCGTCGTGGAGCACCTGGTCGTGGTCGTCGGCCGCCTCAGAGTCGGGCCGGAGACGCGCACGGTCGAGCTCGAGGCCGGCGACCTCGTCACGTTCGCCGCGGATGTCCCGCACGTCTACGAGGCGCTCGAGACGACACACTGCGTGCTGCTCATGGCGTACCCGTGATCGCGGCGGCGACGAGCTCAGGCTGCTCGAGCTGCACCGCGTGACCGGCGCCGTCGACCACCACGACGTGGCAGTCGCCGATCGCGCCTGACATCCGCCCGGCGATCGCGCGGAACTTCGCGTCGCGCTCGCCGACGACCAGCGTGACCGGCATCGCGAGCTCGCCGAGCCGATCCCACAACGGCGGCATGACGCCGGTGCCGAGCCCGCGCAGCGCCGCCGCGAGACCGTGTGCCGTGTTGCGCAGCCGGTCGGCGTGGGCCGCGGCGACGACGCGCTCAGGCTGCCCGGCGAACAGGTCCTGGCTCCCCCACTCGCTCGCGAACGCCTCAAGCCCGATCTCCTCGATCCGGTCGGCCAGCGCGTCGTCGGCGCGCCGGCGCTCCTCGCGCTCGGCGGCGTCGGCGATGCCGGGGCTCGCCCCCACGAGCACCAGCCGCTCGACGTGCTGCGGCAGCGTGAGCGCCGTGTAGAGCGCGATCCGGCCGCCCATCGAGTAGCCGACGAGCGTGAAGCGGTCGTCCGCCAGCGCGCGCACGTACGCGGCGCAGGCCGTGAACGAAGCGGGTCGCCGTTCGGCCGCCTGGCCGTGGCCCGGGAGGTCAGGAGCCAGCGCGCGATAGCGTCCGCCGAGCGCCGCGGTCGTCCGCCGCCAGCTTTGCCGGGTCTGCGTGAACCCGTGGAGTAAGACCGCTCTTTGCACGTGATTAGGCTTTCGCCTGCCAGACGAGCCGCTCCTTCGCCGCACTCGCCTTCGGCGACGTTACCTATGACGCCAACCGACACATATCTGGGGCTCAGCGCGTTCGTCGACGAGCTCGTCCGCTGCGGGCTGCGCGAAGCCGTGACGTCCCCCGGCTCGCGCTCGACGCCGCTGGTGCTCTCGCTGGCCCGCGACAAGCGACTGCGCGCGAACTCGCACGTCGACGAGCGCAGCGCCGCCTTCTTCGCCCTCGGTGTCGGGAAGACGACCGGCACGCCCGCCGCGCTCGCGTGCACGTCCGGCACCGCCGCAGCCAACTACCTGCCCGCGGTGATCGAGGCGCATGAGGCGCGCGTGCCGCTGCTCGTCCTCACCGCCGACCGCCCGCCCGAGCTGCGCGACCTCGGCGCCGGGCAGACGATCGACCAGACCAAGCTCTACGGCACCGCGGCGAAGTGGTTCCTCGAGGTCGATGACCACGCCGCCACGCAGGAGCGGCTCCGGTGGCTGCGCCAGCTCGCGTGCCGCGCGTTCTGGACCACGGTCGCGGGCCGCCCCGGCCCCGTCCACCTGAACTTCTCGCTGCGCGAGCCGCTCGTGCTCGACGGGCCGCTGCCCGAGGACTCCAGTGCCCGCGCCGGCGGCCGCCCGTGGGTCACGCGCCCGCGCGCGCCCGGTCTGCCGCCGCCGACGCTGGTGGAGAGCCTGCGCACCGAGATCCAGACGCGCCCGCGCGCCGTGATCGTCGCCGGCCGCTCCGAGCGCGACCCGCAGCTCCCGGTCTCGGTGGCCGGCTTCGCCGATTGGGCCGGAATGCCCTTGCTCGCCGACCCGCTGTCGCGCGCGCGCCGCGGGCAGGCCGCGATCGCCCACTACGACGCGATCCTGCGCGACGACGAATGGCCCGCCGCGCACACGCCCGACCTCGTCCTGCGGATCGGCGACCTGCCGACCTCCAAGCCGCTGCGCCGCTGGCTGCACTCGCTCGGCGACACGCTCCAGCTCGCGTTCGACCCCGAGAACGTCTGGCAGGACCCCGCCGGAGCCGTCGCGACGATCATCCCCGCCGACCCGCGCCTGACGCTCGACGCGATCGCGGCGAAATTCCGGATCCGGCCCGAGCGGACGTGGATCGACGACTGGCGCCGCGCCGACCGCGAAGCCTCCAGTGCGATCGCCCGCGCGCTTGTGCCCGCCGAGCTGAGCGAGCCGCGGGTCGCCGCCGAGCTCGGGTCGGCGCTCCCCGGCAACGCGACGGTCGTGGTCGCGTCGTCGATGCCCGTACGCGACGTCGAGACGTTCTTCCCCGCGCGCGAGCACCCGGCGCGCGTGCTCGCCAACCGCGGCGCGAACGGGATCGACGGGACCGTCTCGACCGCCTTCGGATGCGCCGCAGCCGCAGACGGCCCCGTGGTGCTCCTGATCGGCGACGTCGCCCTCATCCATGACATCGGTGGGCTGCTGGCGGCCGGACGTCTGGGCCTCAAGCTCACGATCGTGCTGCTGCACAACGACGGCGGCGGGATCTTCGACTTCCTGCCGGTGAGCGGCCAAGGCGAGGAGTACGTGCAGCACGTCGCCACGCCGCACGGGCTCGACTTCGCGCACGCGGCGGCGCTGTTCGGCCTCGGCTACGAGGTGGCGGCGAGCGTGGACGACTTCCGCGCAGCGGTCCGCCGCGCGCTGGACGCCGATCGCACCTGCATCGTCGCCGTCCGGACAGACCGCGCCGCCAACGTCGCGTTGCACGGCGCGGTCTGGGACGAGGTCGCCCGCTCTATCTGAACGCCGCGAGCGCCTCCCGGGCATCCGGCCGCACGAACACCGGCGTCACGCCGAGTCCGCCGGAGTAGTCGTGCAGCACCTTCGGGCCGCGCACCGCCGAGCCGCGGTTGACGTCGACCCGGCGTGGTCGACGAGTACATCAGCGGCATCAGCGACGCCGCCCGCGCCCACCGCACGAGCACCTCCTTGGTGTCGTCGCGAGCACGACGTGCCCGGATCGCACGCTCAGCGACGGGTCCGGTCCGAAAGATCGGCCGCTCGGCGCTCGCGGTGATCTGTCCGGGACGCCGCCTAGCGTCTCGGAAGTGGATCAGGGCACGCTCATCGACGTCCAGCCCGAGCCGGACGAGCCGCCGTCACGACGGACGACATCGAAAGGCATCGCGCCGGGCGACATCGTCCTCGTGGACAAGAAGGGCCGCCGTTTCCACGCGCAGGTGACCGAGCTCGAACAGCTCGAGTCCGGGCGCTTCGAGCTCGTGGTCCGGCCGCTCGATTCGCGGATCTCGTGGCGTACCGCTTCGGTCCGCGAGGTCGTCGACGTGTGGCGCAAAGCGCGCCGCATGGCGGCCTGAGGCGCCGTTCAGCAGGCCGTAAACCGGCCCGCGAACCGAGTTCTGTACCCTCGAAAAGGATGGCTCCCCTGCCCCTCACGGACGCCCTGACCGAGGGGCGGGAGAGGACTTTGGCGCTCGTCGAGCCGCTGTCCGACGTCGACGTCGAGAGCCAGCACGTCGAGATCATGAGCCCGCTGGTGTGGGACCTCGCCCACATCGCGGCCTACGAGGAGCTGTGGCTCGTACACCGCGAGGCGGGCCTGCCGCTGTCGCGGCCCGAGGTCGCCGAGATGTACGACGCGTTCGAGACGCCGCGCGCCGTGCGCGGCGACCTGCCGCTGCTCGACCGCGAGCAGGCGGTCGCCTATCTGGACGACGTGCGCCGTCGCATCCCTGACCACGACGGCTTCATCCCCGAGCTGGTCCTGCGCCACGAGCATCAGCACGGCGAGACGATGCTGCAGACGATCGAGCTCGCCCGCCTGTCCCCCGCGCCCGCCGTGCCGCGCGTGGACCGGCCCGATGCTCCCGGCGGTCACAGCGGGCTCGAGAGCGTCCTGATCCCGGGCGGCCCATGCACGATCGGCGCGCGCAACGGCATCTTCGCCTACGACAACGAGCTTCCCCGGCACCACACCGACGTGCGCTCGTTCCGGATCGGCCACACGCCGATCACGAACGCCACGTACCTGACGTTCGTCGAGGGCGGCGGGTACCGGCGCCGCCCGTGGTGGCGGCGCGAGGCGTGGGCGTGGAAGGAGCAGTACGACATCACACACCCCGAGGGATGGGCTCTCGGGCCTGACGGGGAATGGCGCCGCTGGACGCTGGACGGCTGGGCGCCGATCGACCCCGACGAGCCCGTGGTGCACATCTCCTGGTTCGAGGCCGACGCCATCGCACGATCTTTGGGGGCTCGGCTCCCCACCGAGGCGGAGTGGGAGAAGGCGGCGACCTGGGACCAGGAATCGGGCGCGGCTCGCCCCTATCCGTGGGGCGACGATCTGCCCGACAGCGCCCTCGCCAACCTCGACCACGGGCTGCTCGGCCCGGCGCCGGCGGGCGCGTACCCCGACGGTGCCTCTGCCTACGGCGTGCTCGGCATGCTCGGCGATGTGTGGGAGTGGACGGGGAGCGACTTCGGTGGCTACGACGGCTTCGTCGCCTATCCGTACCGTGAGTACTCCGAGGTGTTCTTCGGCAGCGAGTACAAGGTGCTGCGCGGCGGCTCGTGGGCCACGCGCAGCCGCGTGGCGACCCCGACGTTCCGCAACTGGGACCTGCCGGCGCGGCGACAGATCTTCGCGGGAGTGAGGCTGGCATGGGACGTGTGAGCACCGCCGGCGACCTGCGGATCGACGTCCACGTAGACGGCGAGCGCTCGCTGCCCGATGACGTGCTCGACGGCCTCACGCGGCCGTTCAAGGAGATCCCGCCCAAGCATCTCTACGACACGCGCGGGAGCGAGCTGTTCGACCAGATCTGCGACCTCCCCGAGTACTACCCGACGCGCACGGAGCGGGCGATCCTGCACGAATACGCCGATCTGATCGTGCGCCGGACGGCAGCGGCGGAGCTGGTCGAGCTCGGCTCCGGCACCGCGGCCAAGACGCGAGTGCTGCTGTCGGCGATGGAGCGGGCGGGGACGCTGTGGCGCTACGTCCCGTTCGATGTCGCCGAGCAGATGGTGCGCGACTGCACCGCCTCGCTCGCCGACGAGTACCCGGAGCTGGCGATCCACGGGATCGTCGGCGACTTCGAGCGCCACCTCGGCGAGCTCCCGCCTTCCGAGCGCGGCCGCCCGCGGGTCGTCGCCTTCCTCGGCGGCACGATCGGCAACTTCCCGCCCGGCGCCCGCCGCCGCTTCCTGCGCTCGCTGGCGCGGCTGCTCTCGCACGGCGACTACCTGCTGCTCGGGACCGATCTCGTGAAGGACATCGACGTGCTCGAGGCCGCGTACGACGACGCCCAGGGCGTCACCGCCGCGTTCAATTGCAACGTCCTGCACGTGCTCAACCGCGAGCTCGGCGCCGACTTCCCGACCGCGCTGTTCGAGCACGTCGCGTTCTTTGATCCCGACCGCCAGTGGATCGAGATGCGGTTGCGCGCCCGCCGCGCCTGCCACGTGCGCGTCGATGCGCTCGACCTCGAGATCGACTTCGCGCGCGGCGAGGAGCTGCGCACCGAGATCTCCGCGAAGTTCACGCCCGACCGTCTCGAGGCCGACTACGCGGCGTCAGGCCTCGAACTGGCCGAATGGTTCACTGACGAAAGGGAGTTTTTCGCCTTATCGTTGGCTAGGAAGGCGTGACGGAATCCAGCGAGCATCAGATCGGCTACAAGGCGCTGCCGCGCGGCGTCCCGATCGAGACCACGGACGGCGTGGAGATCGGGACGGTGTACCGCGTGCTCGACAACGAGCGCGAGCACATCTTCGACGGCATCGTGATCAACACGCCGAAGGGCCGCCGGTTCGTCGACGCGCCCGAGGTGGCCCGGATCACCGAGCAGCGGGTGACGCTGACCATCGACGCCGAGGAGGCCCAGAACCTGCCCGAGCACCGCGGGTTCCGCGGCGTGCTGGAGACGCACGCCAAGCGCACCGGGCAGCGCTGGAAGCGGCGCCTCAGCCGCTGAGGACGGGCAGCAGCGCGCCGAGCTTGACCTCGGTCTCGGCCAGTTCGGCCGCCGGGTCCGAGTCGCGCACCACGCCGCCGCCGGCGTAGAGGCGCGCCTCGCGGCCGCGCAGGAGGGCGCAGCGCAGCGCGACGCAGAACTCACCGTCCTCGTTCGCGTCGGTCCACCCCACCGGCCCCGCGTACCAGCCGCGATCGAGCGCTTCGAAGGCGGGGATCCGCGGGGTCGCGGCGGCGTGCGGCTCGCCGCCGACAGCGGGCGTCGGGTGCAGGACACCCGCGAGTTCGATCGCGCCGCGCGGGTGCGTGAGCTGGGCGCGGATCGGCGTCGCGAGGTGCTGGATGTTGGCGGCCTTGACGAGCGTCGGCTCGTCGGGCGCGGCGACCCAGACGGCATGCGGGCGGAGCGCGCGGGCGATCCGGCGCGTCACGATCGCCTGCTCCTCGCGGTCCTTCTCCGAGCGCAGCAGCTGCTCACCGAGGTGGTCGTCGACTGCCGGATCGGCCGAGCGGCGGGTCGAGCCGGCCAGCGCGACGGTCGAGGCGCGCAGCCCCTCGCGCCGCACCAGCAGCTCGGGCGAGGCGCCGATGAACGCCGCGTCGCCGCGGCCGACGCAGAACACGAAGCACGACTCGAAGGCGGCGCGCAGGACGCCGTAGACGGCCGCCGGGTCGTGATCGGCGGGCGCGTGGACGGCCACCTCGCGGGCCAGCACGATCTTCTCGAAGTCGCCCGCCCGGATCCGCTCGACGGCGCGGGCGACCGCCGCCTCGAAGTGCTCCGGCGGCGCCTCGGAGGCAATCCGGAAGCGCCCGGCGGGCGCAGGGTCGAGCATCGGCAGCGCGTCGCTGCGAAGCTCGCCGGCGCGCTGCTCGAGCCGGGCGACGAGGTCCTCGGGCACGTCGTCGGGCGCGGCCAGCGCGGCCAGCGTGAGCCGGACGTCGCCGCCGCGGCGCGCGAAGGCCACTTCGGGGATCACGAGATCGGCGGCGTCGAACCCGGCCCAGTGCGGCGCCGCGCCGCCCTCGTCGGCGAACGCGAAACCGCCGACCGCCACCGGCCCGGCGCCGGGCGGCCCGTCAGGCGCGTCGGCGGCCGCGCCGCCCGCCAGCGCCCGCCACGCCGCCGCGGCCTGAGCGAAGCGGTCCGGGCCGCGGCCGGAGAGCCGGTGCGCGCAGCCGAGGGCGGCGAGCGCCGCGCCGTCGCGGTCGGGCTGCTCGAAGCAGAACCACGGCTCGTCCGCTCGGCGCGAGGCGCACACGGCCGCGCTCGGATCGACCGTGGGCGCGACCGGGACTGTCAGCGCCGCGAGCACTTCGCGCCCGCCGCGCCGCGCGTCGCGCACGGCGCGCTCGCAACGCGTGCGCAGCTCGGCGAGCGCCGGCGCCTCGACCAGCGTCCTCACAGCGTCCCCGCGAACGTGAGGCGGCCCGTCGCGCAGCGCTCGGACCCGAACCGCGAGCTCACCGACAGCGTGCCGTTGACGCCGGTCGCGGTGAACTGCCCGTCGACCTCCACGTGGAAGCGCTCGGTGCCGTCCGCGTAGTGCAGAGCGAAGCGCTCGCGCAAGCTGAACGTCCGGTCCGCGGCGATCCGGCCACCAGGCGTGATGTTGTTCGCCTCGAGGCTGCGGCTCCCGCACTTCAGCCGGTACTCGAACGCGGCGGTCTGGACGCGCGCGCCACCGGCACCGACCCGCAGCAGGAATGCGTGCGGCCACGACGGCTCGCTCGTGAGCCCGAAGTAGCCGCGGTTGGCGACCGGCGGACCTGCCGTCGGCTCGGCGGCCGCGACTCGCGCCTGCCACGCGCGCGTGCCCGACCGGCAGCGTTCAACCGTGTCGCCGTCGAGCACGAACCGTACTCGCGCGCTCACCGTCCCGCTCGCCACCGGCCCCACCATGCGACCGCTGATCGTGACAGTGGCGATACGCCGCACGCGTGCATCCTCGGGCGCGCGGTCGTGCTGGGTCGTGTTGATCGCGAACGAGCCGTCGGGCGCGAGGGTGACCGTCCGCTTGATCTCCCCCGCTCCGCAGCGCGCCTGCACGAGCGCCCGCACGATCGCGGTGCCGTCGGCCGTCGGCCGGACCGTGATGATCGTCAGCTGGTCGCGGTACCCGCGCACGCTGTCGGGCGCGGTGCCGCCGCCCGCGGCAGCGGCGTGCGCGGCCGCCGGCCACGCCAGCGCAAGCAGCGCCGCCGCGGCGAGGACCCTCATCAGGTTTCGGTGCGCCCTCGCGAGATCGCGATCTCGCCCGTGCGTGCCATCTCCACCAGCCCGAACGGCCGGACCATGCGCTCGAACGCCTCGATCTTGTCCCACGTGCCGGTAACCTCGACGATCAGCGAGCGACGCGTGACGTCGATGATCTTGCCGCGGAAGATCTCCACGATCTGCATGACCTCGCCGCGGGCCGGGCCGTCGGCGGTGACCTTGAACAGCGCGAGCTCGCGGGCGACCGTCTCGGTCGGCTCGAGGTCGCGGATCTTGATCACGTTGACGAGCTTGTGGAGCTGCTTGGTGACCTGGTCGATCGGGTGCATCGCCCCGTCGAGGGTGAGCGTGATCCGCGACAGCGCCTCGTCGTCGGTCGGGCCTACAGCCAGCGTGTCGATGTTGAAGCCGCGGCGGGCGAACAGGCCGGCGATGCGCGTGAGCACGCCGGGCTTGTTCTCCACCAGGATCGAGAGGATGTGCTTGCGCCCCGTGCGGACGGCGGTGGTCGCCTCCAGCTCCTCGAGCGTCAGCGGTTCCTTGGTCCCCGGCTCGCCCATCAGCCGACCATCTCCCGCGCCGCCGCACCGGGGGCGATCATCGGATACGTGTTCTCCTCGCGCGTGACGCGGACGTCGACCACGACCGGGCCGGGCGTCGCGATCGCCGTCTTCAGATCCTCGACGAGGGTCGTCTTGTCGGTCAGCCGCACGCCGGTGGCGCCGTAGGCGTCGGCGAGCTTGACCCAGTCGGGCCAGGTGCCCATGTCGACGTTGGAGTAGCGCCGGTCCCAGAACAGCTCCTGCCACTGGCGGACCATGCCCAGGTAGCCGTTGTTCATGATCACGACCTTGACCGGGATCTCGTGGCTCTTGCAGGTCGCGAGCTCCTGGCTGTTCATCTGGAACGAGCCGTCACCGGTCAGCAGCACGCTCGGCACCTCGGGATTGCCGACGGCGGCGCCGATCGCGGCCGGGAGGCCGAAGCCCATCGTCCCGAGCCCGCCGGAGTTGACCCAGCGGCGCGGCTTCGCGAAGTGGAAGTACTGCGCCGCCCACATCTGGTGCTGGCCGACGTCCGACGACAGGATGCAGTCGCCGCCCGTCGCCTGGTACAGCGCCTGCACGAGGTACTGCGGCTTGATCTCGGTGTCCGGGCTGTCGTCGTAGCGCAGCGGATGCTGCTGGCGCCACTGGTCGATCCGCTCCCACCAGGAGGCCAGGCGCGCGGGATCGGGACCGAGCGCGCGGTACTCGTTCGCGAGGCGAGCAAGCACGTTCTTGGCGTCACCGACGATCGGGATGTGCGCGGGGACGTTCTTGGAGATCTCCGCCGGGTCGATGTCGATGTGCACGAACTTCGCCCGCGGCGCGAACTCGGCGAGCTTGCCGGTGATCCGGTCGTCGAAGCGCGCGCCGACCGCGACGATCAGGTCCGCCTCGTCCATCGCGTAGTTGGCGGTACGTGTGCCGTGCATCCCGAGCATGCCGAGCCACTGCTCGTGCGGCGCCGGGAAGCCACCGAGACCCATCAGCGTGCAGGTGACGGGCAGGCGGTCGCTGAGCACGAGCTCCTGCAGCTCCTCGGCCGCGTCGGCGTTGATGACGCCGCCGCCGGCGTAGATGACCGGGCGGCGGGCGTTGGCGATCGCCTTGGCGGCCAGCCGGATCTGCTTCGAGTTGCCCTCGACCGTCGGCTGGTAGCCCGGCAGCCGGACGTCACCGACGGGGTGGTAGTCGATCTCCGCGCGCGTGAGGTCGACCGGCATGTCGATCAGCACCGGGCCGGGGCGGCCCGTGCGCGCGATGTGGAACGCCTCGTGCACCACTCGCGGGATCTCCGCCGGGTGCTGGATCATGAAGGAGTGCTTGACGATCGGCATCGTGATGCCGAACGTGTCCGCCTCCTGGAAGCCGTCGGTGCCGAGCAGGTCGGTGCGCACCTGGCCGGTGAAGGCGACGATCGGGACGGAGTCCATCATCGCGTCGGTCAGCGGGGTGACGATATTCGTCGCGCCCGGGCCCGAGGTGGCGAAGACGACGCCGACCTTCCCGGATACCTTCGCGTAGCCCTCGGCGGCGTGGCCGCCGCCGGCCTCGTGCCGCACCAGGACGTGCTTGATCCCCGCGTCGACGAAGGCGTCGTAGGTCGGCAGGTTGGCTCCACCCGGGTAGCCGAACACCACATCGACGCCCTCGGCCTTGAGGCATTCCATCACCGCATCGACCGCTCGCATAGGCGAGCCAGTCTAACGTCGAGCGACCATGCCGGACTCTGGGACGATCCCCGTCTCCGGGAAGTCCATGTCCAGCCCGCAGCGCATGCACACCTGGTCGTGCAGCTTGACGATCTTCCCGCAGCGCGGGCACTGGCGGCGGACCTCGTCCTGCTCGAAGCGGTACAGGACCGCCGCGAGGAGCCCGAGGAACGGCACGATCGCCGAGATGAGGAACCACAGCACGAAGGACGAGCCCTTCGCGCGGCCGACGATCCCGCCGGCGAGGCCGAAGAAGAAGCAGACGATCAGATACGCCATCAGATGTGGCGGAGCGCCCAGAGGACGCCCATCACCACGACCACGAGCAGCGCGATCGAGACCAGCGCCTGCACCAGCCCGAAGACGATGCCGAACGCGAGCTTCAGCGCGATGACGGCGACCGCGATGATGATGACCCAGGCGAGCACCCGGCGACCGAGCGAGCCAGCGGATTCAGCCATGCCTCAAGCGTACCGTGCCCGGCCGCGTACCAAGGGAGGAGAGGGTTCGGTACGCGGCCGGGCTACGGGGGGTTCAACCGCTGCGCGCCGGGGGGTGCAGGCGTGCAGCGGAGGCGGCGGCCTCGCGGCCGGCGAGGCGCAGGCGGGCGAGGCGGTAGCGCCGCACGAGCTCGTCGCCGCGGCCCGACATCGGGGCAGTCGGTACGAGGACGAGCCGGCGGATCTCTTGCGTGGCGGGGGTGGGCTGCATGACATGAATGGTCGGGCGTCGCGGCCCGATTCGACATGGCCCGGTGTATGAAGTCAGCGTGCCGCGGTTCGACCTGTGGTCGAGCGCCGCGCGGCGTCCAGCGCCGGCCGCGTCGGCTCCGCGACGCGCCGGCGGACACGGCGCACCGAGCCGCTGAAGGCGAGGTTGGCGACCGTCGCGAATCCTTGCTCGTCGGTGCGCAGCGCGAGCAGCAGGTGCGCGATGCGATCGGCCGAGGGCAGGGTCAGGTCGTCCACGCGGACGCACCAGCAGAACGCGCGGCGGCCGCGCACGAGCACCGCGCCGGCCTCGCCGACGACCCAGATGCCGAGCCCGCCGCGCTCGATCACGAGCCCGGTGCGGGCGAGCAGCTCGCGCGCGTCGTGGCCGACGAGGTCGCCCAGCAGCCCGAGCGCGGTCTGCTCCGGTCCGGGCTCGCCGCGCCGCTTGGGCTTGAGCACGTTGGCGCCGCGCTGGGCGTAGAGCTCGGGGATCGCCCACGCGTGCACCAGCAGGATCAGCGCCACCGGCAGCGACACCGGGTTGAGCATGAGCAGCACGATGGCGGCGATGCAGAACGGGATCGTGTGGGCGACGGTCGTGAGCGTCCACACGCGCCCGCGGCGCGTCAGCGAGCGTTCGTCGACGCGCGGCCGCCAGTAGACGGCCGCGGTCTCGGGAAGGATCCCGGTGCTCACCCGCCCGCGATCGGGCGGCGCAGGATCACGAGCTCGGCGTCGAGCGGCAGCTCGTCGACCTGGCGAGCGCGGCCCTCGCCCTCCGTGACGACGGCGTAGAAGCCGGCGTCGAGCTGCTCCCGGAACGCGGTCACCGCCGCCTCGACCGCCTGCTCGTCGGCGGCCGTCCATTCCGCCAGCGTGGTGTGTCCGGTGTCGTCCATGCGGATCAATCTGGCCATGCCCGGAATGGTACGCTCCGGCTGGATGCACTCCGTCCGGATCGTCATTACCGCCTAGCACCTGTGCGTCAGCGCAGGCTCGATCGTCTTCGGGCCTGCGGCAGCAGGGCTACAGCGTGGGTTCGAGGACGGAAAGGAGCTCCGCCATGCTCGCCGTCCCCGCCACCGCTCAGCTGTCCTCGCTGTGCACGCTTCGCCTCGTCGTGGCCGACCGGCCCGACGTCCCCCAGCGCGTGATGGCCACCTGCTGTCGCCGCCAGGGCGCCGTCGTCGCGCTCGTGTTCGAGCGCGGCCTCCCGGGCGGCACCGGCGAGCTCGAGCTCGCGGTCGAGGTCGAGCCGCGGCTGCGGCGCGGTCTCATCGAGCGCATTGCAGGGCTCGTCGACGTGCTGGAGGTCCACGCGAGAGGAGCCGATATGCCCAGGGATGGACTCGGTCGTACCCCTGCGATCGCGTGACCCCGGCGAGCTCGTCCCCGCGCTGATCGCGACCGTGGCGCTCGGCGCGGGCGTCGCCGCGTGCGCGCTGGCGGTGGTGTTCGGCATTGGCGTTGAGCCGCTGCCGAACTGGAACCGCTGTTGCTGATGATCGCCGTCGCGGCGTTGACGCCCGCAGTCGCCGCGAGTGGGCGGTCCTGCGCCGGCCTGCCGCGCTTGTCGTCGGCGAGCACGAGATCACGGTGACCTACCCCGAGTTGCTGCGCACGCCGCTATCGGTCTCACGCGACACCGTCCGGGTGGTGAGAGTCGGCGACGTCCGCGCGGCCTTCAGAGGAGGCGCCACGCCGCTGCCGCGTCTCGTGCGGGACGGCGCCGAGCCGAACGTCGCGCTGATGTTCGAGCAGCCGCTCCGCGGCGCCGCGGAGGTGCGCCGAGCACCCGCTCGGCGCCGTCTACCGCGGCGAGCACCCCGCTGGCCTGGTGCTGTCGGTCGAGGACCTGCGTGCGGCGGAGCGCGCGCTCGACCCTTGGATCCGCCAGGTCACGCCCTACGACGAGTATCTGCTGGAGGAGAACCTCGAGGCCGGCGGCCGCTTCCGGCTCGAGCGGCCGAGCGTGATCCTCTACCTCGCCGTCGCGCTGGTCGGCGTGGTGTGGCTGGTCGTGCCCGTCGCCTTCGCCGTTATCTAAACGCCGAGCTGCTCGCGGATCAGGCGGTTGACCTCGCCGCCGTCCGCCTTGCCCTTGGTCTCGCGCATGATCGGGCCGACGAGCGCGCCCATCGCCTTGGGGTTGCCGCCGCGGATGCGCTCGACGACGTCCGGGTTGTCCTCGATCACCTTGGCGACGATGCCGGCGAGCTCGCCGGAGTCGTCCATCGCGCCGAGGTCCTCGCGCTCGACGATCTCGGCCGGGTCGCCACCGTCGGCGACCAGCTTGTCGAGCACGACGCGGGCGTTCCCGGCGGTGACCGTCTTCGCCTCGACCAGCGCGACGAGCTTGGCGAGCGATGCGGGCGGCACCGCGTCCGCTGAGTCGGCCCGTGCCCGCAGCTCGGTGACCCAGTTGGCGACGGTCCGCGGATCGCCCGAGACCTGCTCGAAGTAGTCGCCCCACTCCGGCTCGAACGCGAACAGCCGTGCCGTGTCGGTCGGCAGGGAGAAGTCGGACTCGTAGCGGGCCTCACGCTCGGCCGGGAGCTCGGGCAGCGCGGCGCGCGCGGCCTCGACCATCTCCGCCGTCGGCGCGACCGGCACGAGGTCGGGCTCCGGGAAGTAGCGGTAGTCGTGCGCCTCCTCCTTGGAGCGCAGCGGGCTCAGCCGGCCGGACACGGGGTCGAAGTGGAGCGTCTCCTGCACGACCTTCTCCCCGGCCTCGACCAGCGCCTTCTGGCGCGCGATCTCGGCCTTGATGCCCTGCTCGAGGAACCGGAACGAGTTCATGTTCTTGAGCTCGGTCTTGGTGCCGAGCTCGGCGCTCCCGACCGGCCGCACCGACACGTTGGCGTCGGCGCGCAGCGACCCCTCCTCCATGTTCACGTCGCTCACGCCGAGCTGGCGCAGCGTGACGCGCAGCAGGTTCAGCCATTCGCGGGCCTGCTCGGGCGAGTGGATGTCGGGCTCGGTGACGATCTCGGCCAGCGGGGTGCCGCCGCGGTTGTAGTCGACGATCGACGCGTCCGAGCCGTGGATGCGGCCGGACTCCCCCACGTGCACCAGCTTCGCCGCGTCCTCCTCGAGGTGGATCCGGTGCAGTCGCACATCCCCCAGGTGCCCGCCGCTGCACAGCGGGATGTCGTACTGGGAGATCTGGTAGCCCTTCGCGAGGTCGGGATAGAAGTAGTTCTTGCGGTGGAAGATCGACCGCGGGGCAAGCTCGCAGTCCAGCGCCAGGCCCATCATCAGCCCGTACTGGATCGCCTGCGCGTTGACCACGGGAAGCGTCCCCGGCAACCCGAGGCAGACCGGGCACGTGCGCGTGTTGGGGTCCTCGCCGAAGCTCAGCTCGCAGCCGCAGAACATCTTCGTGTTCGTGTCGAGCTGGACGTGGATCTCCAGGCCGATGATGGGTTCGAGCTCGGTCATACGAACGCCCTCGTGACATCGAAGCCGATCGCCCGCTCGAGCGCGTGGGCGGCGTCGAGCACGCGGTTCTCGCTGAACGCCGGGCCGGCGAGCTGGAAGCCGACCGGCAGGTTCTCGGACAGGCCGTTGGGAATCGAAATCGCCGGGATGCCGGCGAGCGACATCGGGACCGTGCAGAAGTCGTTGAGGTACATCGCGAGCGGGTCCGCGGTCTTGGCGCCGAGCTCGAACGCGACGCCCGGGGCGGTCGGCGACACGACGAAGTCGAACCGCTCGAACGCCTCCTCGAAGTCGCGCGAGATCAGCGTGCGGACCTTCTGCGCGCGCCCGTAGTAGGCGTCGTAGTACCCGCTCGACAGCGCGTAGGTGCCGATCAGCATGCGCCGCTTGACCTCGTTGCCGAAGCCCTGCTCGCGCGTCTTCGTGTACATCGAGAGCAGGTCGTGGCCGTTCGCGCGGAAGCCGTAGCGGACGCCGTCGTAGCGCGCGAGGTTGCTCGAGCACTCGGCCGGCGCGATCAGGTAGTACGCCGACAGCGCGTGCGGGGCATGCGGGAGCTGCATCGTCTCGACGGTCGCGCCGAGCTCGCGCGCGAGGTCGAGCGTCGCGTTGAATGCCGCCAGCACCCCCGGCTCGATCCCCTCGCCGGTGAGCTCCACGGGCACGCCGAGCCGGATGCCCTTGAGGTCGGTCGCCGTCGGCAGCCGGACGCGCTCGGGCAGCCCGAGGGAGGTCGAGTCGCAGTGGTCCTTGCCCGCCATCGCCCCAAGCAGCAGCGCCGCGTCGGTCGTGTCGCGCGTGAACGGGCCTGCCTGGTCGAGCGACGAAGCGAACGCGATCATCCCGTAGCGCGAGATCGCGCCGTACGTCGGCTTGAGCCCGACGATGCCGCACAGCGCCGCGGGCTGGCGGATCGACCCGCCGGTGTCGGTGCCGATCGACCACGGGACCGTGCCGGCCGCCACCGCCGCCGCCGATCCGCCTGACGAGCCGCCCGGCACGCGTGTGCGGTCCCACGGGTTGAGCGTCGGCCCGAACGCGGAGTTCTCGGTCGACGAGCCCATCGCGAACTCGTCCTGGTTGGTCTTGGCGACCACCGGTGCGCCCGCGTTCATCAACCCCTCAACCGCCGTCGCCGTGTACGGCGGCAGGTAGCCCTCGAGGATCCTCGAGCCGGCCTGCGACGGCACGCCCTTGGTGCAGAAGAGGTCCTTGACGCCGATGGGGACGCCGCCGAGCGGGCCGCCGACATCGATCGCCTGTGGATCGTCGCCCTCGCACACCCACGTGAACGCGTTGAGGTCGTCGGTGAGCGCCCGGTCGCGGTAGAAGCGCCACAGCTCGCCGCGCTCGAGATCGCCGGCGTGCACGCGCTCCGCCGCCTGCGCGGCGGTCAGACTGAGGACCTCGCTCATCCCGTCCCCGGGCTGGGCACGCGGAACCCGCCGAGCGCGGGATCGGGCGCACTCTCGAGCGCGACCTCGACCGGCAGCGACGGCCGCGGCGTGTCGGCACGCAGAGCGTTCTCGACGGCGACGACGTGGCTCGTCGGTTCCACGTCGGCGAGATCGCCGAGCTCTGAGATCTTCTCGATGTGGTCGAGCACCTTGGACAGCTCGCCCGAGAACCGCTCGACTTCCTCGTCGGTCAGCTCGAGACGGGCGAGCCGCGCGACGTGCAGAACTTGGTCGCGGCTGAGCATCGCGGCGGGATTCTACGAACGCGGGTCCGGGGCGCGTGCGACGATGCCGCGCGTGACAGGCGTCGTCAGTCCCGTCTTCGTCGGGCGGCGCGGGGATCTCGAGGCCGTGGCGGACGGGTTTGCGCAGGCCCGGCAGGGCGACCCGGCCGTCGTGATCGTCAGCGGCGAGGCGGGAGTCGGCAAGACCTCAGACGCAGACTCAGCGGCATGACCTCGTTTCGCCGCCTCCTCGCAAGCCTCGCCGTCTCCTCGCTCGGCGACTGGCTCTACAACGTCGCCCTGCTCGCGTTCGTGTTCGAGCGGACCGGGTCGGCGACCTGGCTCGCCGTGACGACCGCCGTGCGCGTCCTGCCGATCGTCGTGCTCGGCCCGATCGGCGGCGTCATCGCCGATCGCTACGACCGCCGCCGGCTGATCATCGCCTCCGATCTCGTGCGGGCCGCGCTGATGGTCGGGCTCGCCGGGGTCGTGGCGTTCGAGCTGCCGGTCGCGCTCGCGCCATTGCTGGCGGGGGTCGCCACGCTCGTGGCCAGCGTCCACCCGCCCGCCGTCGCCGCGTCCACGCCGCGGCTCGTGGATGCGGGGCACCTCCAGCGCGCGAACGCCGCGCGCGCCGCGATCGGCCAGGCCGCGATCGTCGTCGGCCCGGCGCTCGGCGCGGGCGTGCTCGCCGTCTCCTCACCGGCCGTCGCGATCCTCGCCAACGCGGCGACGTTCCTCGCCTCCGCCGTGCTGGTCACCACGATCGCGGGCGGTCCGGCGTTCCGCCCCTCGGGCGACGCTGCCGCTTCCGGCCTGCTCAGCGAGCTGCGCGACGGCGTCGACGCCCTGCGCGGCGCGCCCGCCGCCGTGCGCGTCATCGCCGCCGATGCGATCTGCAGCGCCGTCTACGGGATCTTCACCGTGACGTTGGTGCTCGTGGCCGGCCGCGTCGGTGCCGGCCCAGGCGGCTACGGGCTCCTGCTCGGCGCGTTCGGGATCGGCGGCCTGGCCGGTGCGGCGATCGCCGGACGGATCGACGGCGGGTACTGGCGACTGACGCTGGCGGTGGCGCTCTCGCTCGTCGCGGTGCCGGTGGCGGCGCTCGGCGTCGTCGACTCGCTGTGGATCGAGATCGCGCTGGCGGTCGTCGGGGGCACCGGCGCCGTGGTCGCCGAGGTGCTGTCGGAGACCGCGCTGCCGCGGATGCTCGACGACGCGGTGCTCGCCCGGGCCTACGGGATCATGCTGCCGGTCACGCTGTCCGGGATCGTCGCCGGCTCGCTGATCGCCGGCCCGCTCGTCGCGCTGCTCGGCGTCACCGGCGCGCTGCTCGCCACCGGCGCGGCCGTGCTGATGCTCGCCGCTCTGCTCCTCCGGCGCCCGCTCGTGGTCGCCGCTTCCCTCCCCGTCCGCACGGTCTGAAAGGCCTACGGCAAAGCGGCGGAAGTCCAAGCCTGCTCAGCGGTCGGGATCGCCTCCCAGGGGAACGAGGGCGAGCCGTCCGCGCGCGGGCGTGATCTGGTAGACGTCGATCCGGTTGAGGCCGCGGCGGAACGCTCCGGGCGGCAGCATCGTCGAGAAGTTGAGCTCGTGCGGCCCGAGGTCGGCGAAACTGCTCCCCGTGCTGACAATGCGGCCGTTGAGGGCGAAGGCCAGCTCGCGGCCGTTCGGGTCGGCGCCGTTCAGCTTGCCGGCGATGTGCGCTGGCAAGTAGCTCGAGTCGGGGTCGACGTCGGCGAGCCGTTGGGCGTCTGAGACCACTGCGCTGAGCCGCTCGCGGGGCAGCGTTGGGAGCGCAGCGGTGGCGCGGCCGATCAGCTCGGGATGAGGACCGATGCGGTAGGCGGTGGACCAGGTGTTGCCGAGCAGGGCGGTTTGGCGGGCCAGCGACTGCGCCTTGCGTCGCTCGAGTGTGGCGCGGTCGACGGTGATCGTGGTGCCGTCGCTGCGGCCGAGCCGCAGCGTGCTGGGGACCGGCCGGGGCGAGCGCAGCGAGCGGCCGTCGACGCGGAACGGGAGGCGGATGCCGAGCACGTCGGCGATCGTGGGGAGCACGTCAATGGTCCGCGCCCACTTGGGGTCGATCTCACCCTGCCGCTGGCCGGGGTACTTCACCAGCAGCGGGACCGGGGCGATGTCGTGGGCGTTGTCCGCCGTCAAGTCACGGCGGTAGCCGAGTTTGCCCACCGCGAACGGCGGTGCGGGGGTCGGTTTGACACGGAAGGAGATGCCGTGGTCGGCGACGACGACCACCATCGCGCGGTCCCAGAGCCCGGTACGGCGCAATTGCGCCATCAACTGGCCGAGCAGCCGGTCAACGAAGCCCACTTGCAGGAGGTGGCGCTGCATGGCCTGGTCGGTGAGGAAGGCATTGTCGTAAGAGGGCGGACCGGCGAGTCTCGAGTCGTCGACCGCCTGGTAGCGCTGGCCGGTGGGCAGGTACTCCAGGGGCTCGTGCGGCAGCAGCACGTGCATGAAGTCCAGTGTGGGCCGCCGTCGGGGCTGGACGGCGTCGACTGAGGTCTCGAAGCGCTGAGGGCGCTGACCGCCGACCAGTCGGGCGATCACCTCGTTGCGCGCGACCGGCTGCCCACGTCCTGTGTCCGGGGAGTCGCGGAAATTGCGCCAACGGTCGTTGATGGGCGGCAGCCGGTCGCGCAGCGCGTCAGGCGCGACCAGGTACTCGTAGACGACGCTGGCGTCGTCGGCCAGCAAGGTGAGCCGCGCCGTCGCGCCACGATCGTTGGGCCGCTCGCACAGCCGCGCCGGGCACAGGTTCGTCGCCTCCTCGGAGACGCGCATGTCGTAGCTGCTGCCGAGCAGCGTGAACAGGTTCTCGGGGTGGTCCTGCACGGTCGGCTGCTGCCCGGCGTTGGGGACCTTGCCGTCGAGGATCGCGGGCACCGCGTACACGGTGTTCTCATGAACGGTCGTCGCGTTCGGATACCACGTGGCATCCCTGGCGAACCGCGCGAAGCTCGGAAACCGCGACTTGTCGATCCGCGACTGGTCGTCCATGAGCAGCGGCGCCGGAAACGCGTCCAGTACCAACACCACGACCGGGGCGGCCGACGTGGCGCGGGCGTTCCACAGACGAGGCTCGCCCGCCGTGACCAGGCTCGACGTCTTCGAGGTGAACAGGAACAGGACGGCGATCACGGCCGGTGCCAGAGCCAGCACTGAGCAGCCCGACCGCACGACCTCCGAGCGCGCATAGGCAGCGGCGAGCAGCGCGCCGAGCGCAACGCTGACCGTAAAGGTTGGCGCGGGGCCCCAGCCAAGCCGCCGCACGAACGTCAGCGCGAGCAGCGCGCTCAAGGCACCGACGCACACGAGGTGCACCGCATACCAGGCGCGCCGGTGCGCGAGTGCGACGACCGCCTCGATGGCAAACAGGCACAGGGCGGGACCAAGCACCACCACCAGCGCGAACGCCACGACCCCCCAGCGCGTGACATTGTGGGCCGCAAAGAACGCCGGGTAACGGCCGAGCACGTCCAGCAGCGGCAGGGCGACCGCCAACGAGGCAATCGCGATCAGATGCAAACCCGCGCGCGGCAGCGACACCCGACCGCCGTCGCCACGGGAAGCGGCACGTGTCGACACTCCTGTTGAGCCCGCGCCGGATCCCGACACAGGGCAGAGCATGCACACACTGCTCCCGATCCGCATCGAGCACCGCGAACGTTGCCGTGGCCGGACCGGGGACCGCGCGGCGGTGGAACGCTACGGCGCCGGCGTCGGGCGCAGCTCGGGCTCGAGGTCGGGCGGCAGCCCGCGGACGTACTCGGCGGCGAGCGAACGCCAGCCGCCGACGGTGATCGCGAGTGCTGCCACCAGGCCGAGCCACGCGCTGGGCCTGACCTCGAGGCCGTCGGCCGGCGAGTCGATCAGGCGAAAGACGACGAGCAGCACCGCGAGCGCGCCGAAGACCACGCTCAGCACGCCCGCCGCGACCGGCTTAGACGGCGTGTCCTGCGTCGCCTGCAGTGCGCCGAGCGAGATCGCGAGCAACGCGACGAGCGTCAGCAGGACATCGACGATCGTCAGGGCCTCGTAGCCGGTCAGCGGCTCGGTCGGCCCGTCGTACCAGGGCCCCAGGAGCGAGGCGATGAGCGCGATGCCGCCGGCGACGGCGAGCCACTCGCCGAAGCGCAGGCGCCTCAGGTCCACGCAGGCTCCCCTGCCTGCGCGCGAGCGGCGTGCACCGTGTTGCGCAGGAGCATCGCGATCGTCATCGGGCCGACGCCGCCGGGCACCGGCGTGATCAGGCGCGCGCGGACGGCGGCGGCTGCGAAGTCGACGTCGCCGACCAAGCCCTCGTCGGTGCGGTTGATGCCGACGTCGATCACCACCGAGCCCTCCTTGACCCAGTCGCCCTGCACGAACGAGGGACGGCCGACTGCGGCGACCAGCACGTCGGCGCGGCGCGCCACCTCGGCGAGATCGTGCGTGCGCGAGTGGCAGATCGTGACGGTGGCGTTGGCGGCGAGCAGCAGCGCGGCGACCGGCTTGCCGACAAGGTCCGAGCGGCCGATCACGACCGCCTCGGCGCCCTCGAGCGCAACATCGTGGCGGTGCAGCATCTCCATCACACCGGCGGGCGTGCAGGGGCGCAGGCCGGGGCGGCCCTTGGCGAGCAGCCCTGTCGAGATCGGTGTGAGGCCGTCGACGTCCTTCGCCGGGTCGATGAGCTCGGTGAGCGCACCGCCGTCGACCTGCGGCGGGGTGGGCAGCTGGAGCAGGATCCCGGACACGCGCGGGTCGTCGTTGAGCTCGAGCAGGAGCTGCTCGATCTCCTCGTGCGGCGTGTTCTGGTCGAGCCGGTGGTCGAAGCCCTGGATGCCGACCTCGGCCGACGCCTTCTGCTTGCCGCCGATGTACACCGCCGACGCGGGGTCGTCGCCGACCAGCACGGTCGCGAGCCCGGGAGCGTCGTGCCCCGCCTGGACCCAGGCGGCGACCTCCTCCGCCACCTCGGCGCGCACCTGCTGCGCGATCGCTTTTCCGTCGATGATTCCGGCCGCCATCAGGCGCGTGAGGCTAGCGGGCGGCCCGGCGAACGGCGAGCCATTTCGCGGACCAACATGACGAACGTGGCGGCGCAGACGGCGGCGAGGACGAGGTACGGAACGTGGTCGCCGGTTGCCTCGGCGAGCCGCGCACTGCCCGCGTCGCCCAACGCCTGGCCGGCGCCCCAGGCGAGGTTGGTGAGCGCGAACGCGAAGCCTTGCGCGATGCCGAACGCCTCGGCGCCGTCACTGAGCGTCGCCGCCGCGGGCGTGTAGAGGATCCCGATCGCCGGGCAGGCGAGGATGATCGCGATCGCCAACAGCACGGCCGTCGAGGGCCACGGCACGATCAGCATGGCCAGCCCGCCGCCGGCGACACCCACCACGCTCGGCACGAGGCGGCCGCGGCGGTCCGAGAGCCGGCCGACGATCGGCGCGGCGACGGCCTCGAGCGCCGCGCCGGCGAGGAACGCCGCGGCGATCGCCGCGGTCCCGGCGCCGAGCTCGTCCATCCGCAGCGGCCCGAGGACGGCGACCGTGCCGAACAGGATGCTCGGCAACGTCGTCAGCCACATGCCGGCGGCCACGCGCCGGTCGGCGAGCGACCACACCAGCACCTTGAGCGACGTCGGCTCACCGGGCTGCACGCCGGGCATCCGCGACGCCCACCACATCATCGCCAGACCCACGACCGCAACTGCCAAGAACACCGGTTCCTGTCCGAGTAGGTCGGCTAGCGCGCCCAGCACCGGCCCGAACAGCGCGCCGGCGACCGCCGCCGCGATGCCGGTGCCGATCAGCTCGCCTCGCCGCTCCCGCGGGGCCGCGCCGATGAGCCAGGCGAGCGCGCCGGCCCACGAAGCCGCGCCGCCCAGCCCCTGGACGAACCGCGCGATGTCGAGCACCAGGATGCTCGACGCGAACGCGAACGCGACACTGGCGACGACCATCATCCCGAGCCCGAGCAGGACGGTCGGCTTCACGCCGACGCGCGACGCCATCCACCCGCCTGGTAACGCGCCGATGAACGTGCCGGCCGGGTAGGCGGCAGCGAGAATCCCGGCCGCGGTCTTCGACAGGTCGTACTGGTCGCTCAGCTCCGGCAGCAGCGGCGTGACCGCGGCATAGAACATCGTGTCGACGAACACGACCAGGCAGACGAACGCGACCAGCCGGCGCATCCGGCGATCTTGTCAGGGACCTAGCTGTCAGCGGCGGCGGATCGGCGCGTAGTCGGCCATGAGCTTGCGCTCGCGGCCGTCCTCGGCGAAGCGCACGACGACGATGCCGCCCGGCTCGGAGCCGATCACGACGCCCTCGCCGAGCTGGGCGTGGATGACGTCGTCGCCGGTGTGGAAGACCTGGCCGGCCTGGTCGCCGCCGTGATGAGACGAGGCCTCTGCGGACGCAGCCGCCGCACCGGCCCACGAGGCGATCCGCCCGGTCGGGAGGCCGGCCGCCGCGCGCTCGGCCTGGTCGGTGAGCTCGCTCGGAATCTCGTCGATGAAGCGCGAGCGGACGCCGAACGAGTCGGCGCCGAACGCGTTCCGGCGGCGAGCGGACGTGAGCGTGAGGTCGCGCATCGCGCGGGTGATGCCGACGTACGCCAGCCGGCGCTCCTCCTCCACGGCGCCCTCGTCGAGCGCCCGGCTGTGCGGGAACACGCCGTCCTCCATCCCGATGATGAAGACGATGGGGAACTCGAGGCCCTTGGCGTTGTGGAGCGTCATCAGCGTCACGAGCCCTTCGTCGTCCTTGATGCCGTCGGCGTCGGCGAGCAGGCTGATCTGCTGCAGGAACTCCTCCAGCGTGCCCTCGGGATTGACCGTGTCGTACTCGCGGCCGACGCGCACGAGCTCCTCGAGGTTCTCGATCCGCCCCTGAGCCTCGATCGTCCGCTCGGCCTCGAGCGCCTCCAGGTACCCGGCCTCCGTGAGCGTCTCCTGAATCAGCTCCCCGACCAGGCTCCCTTCGTCGGTCCGCTCCTTGAGGCGGTGCATGGTCGACATGAAGCGGTGCAGGGCCTTGCGCGCCGCCGCGCCGAGGGTCGGGATGCCGGCGGGATCCGCCGCCGCCTCCCACACGGGCATCCCCATCGTCTCGGCATGGCTGAGCACGCGCGAGAGCGACGTCTGCCCGAGCCCGCGCTTCGGCGAGTTCGCGATCCGCGTGAAGGCCCCGGCGTCCTGCGGGTTCACCAGGAACGTCAGGTATCCGATCGCGTCCTTGATCTCGGCGCGGTCGTAGAACTTCGTGCCGCCGATCACCTGGTAGCCGATCTGTGCGCGCACGAGCATGTCCTCCAGCACCCGCGACTGCGCGTTCGTGCGGTAGAAGACGGCGATCTCGCTCCGCGAGACCCCCTCGTCGACCATCCGCTGCACCTCGGCCGCCACGAACCGCGCCTCCGCGTGCTCGTCGCTCAGCTCGCGCACCCGGATGGGATCGCCCTCGCCGAGATCCGTCCACAGGTTCTTCTGGACCTGGTCGCGGTTGTGGGAGATGACGCCGTTCGCCGCCGAGAGGATCGTCTGCGTCGAGCGGTAGTTCTGCTCCAGCTTCACCTCATGGGCGTCCGGGTAATCCTCCGTAAACGCAAGAATGTTGCGTATATCGGCTCCCCGGAAGCCGTAGATCGACTGCGCGTCGTCTCCGACTACCGAAAGATTGCGTGATTCGGACCCAAGGAGCTGGAGCCAGCGGTACTGGGCGTGGTTGGTGTCCTGGTACTCGTCGACGAGGATCCAGCGGAAGCCGCCGGAGTAGCGGTCGCGGACCTCCTGGAAGAGCTCGAGCAGGTTGACGGCGCGGAACAGGAGGTCGTCGAAGTCCATCGCGTTCATCCGGTGGAGCTCGCGCTCGTAGTGCTCGTAGACGTCGGCGACGGTCTGCTCGAAGAACGAGCCGACGAGCTGGCGGTAGTCATCGGCCGAGCGCAGCTTGTTCTTCGCGTCCGAGATCTGGGACTGCATCGCGCGCGGCGTGAAGCGCTTGACGTCGATGTCCAGGTCGTCGAGGCACTTCTTGATCAGCCGGCGCGAGTCGGCGCCGTCGTAGATCGTGAACTGGCGCGTGTAGCCGAGCCGGTGGGCGTCGGCGCGGAGCATCCGCGCGCAGGCGGAGTGGAAGGTCATCACCCACATCGCGCGGGTCGCGCGGCCGACCAGCAGCTCGACCCGCTCGCGCATCTCCTGCGCGGCCTTGTTGGTGAACGTGATCGCGAGGATCTCGTCGGCCCGCGCCTGCCCGGTGCGGAGCAGGTACGCGATCCGGTGCGTGAGCACGCGCGTCTTGCCCGAGCCGGCGCCCGCGAGGATCAAGAGCGGCCCCTCGCCGTGGGTGACCGCGTCCCGCTGAGGGGGGTTCAGGCCCTCGAGGAGGTTGTCGATCGCGGCGGTGTCAGGCATCCCTCGCTGACGGTAGCGGGCAGTCCGGAAGTAGCCTCCGGGTTCGTGGCCGAGCCGATCCTCGTGACCGACGCCGAGCGCGACGTGGCGCTGGAGCTCCTGCGTGCCGCTTCGGTCGACGGGCGGCTCACGCTCGAGGACCTCGCCGAGCGGGCGGAGCTGGTCCACGCCGGCCGGACGCGGGACGATCTCGCCTCCGCGACGGCCGGGTTGGAGGTCGTCCCGGTGCCCGTGAGCGAGGCGGTCGAGGAGCAGCGGGCGGTGCTGTCGAGCATCGTTCGCAAGGGCCGCTGGCGGCTCGCGCTCCGCACCCGATTCACCGCCGTGCTGGGCAGCGTGGACCTTGACCTGCGCGAGGCGATCATCCCCGGCGCCGACGTCGAGATCGAGCTGCGAGCCGTGCTCGGCTCAGTCGAGATCCTGGTTCCCGAGGGCGTGGAGGTGCGACCGAGCGGCGGCGGCATCCTCTCCAGCCAGGACGTACAGGTTGCCCCGACGACGCTCGCCGGCGCGCCCGTCCTCCGGCTCAAGATCAGCGGCGCGCTGGGGTCGGTGTCGGTGCGGAGCGTCGGCCGCCCGTGAGCCTCCCGGACGACGTCCGCTCCGGCTGTGCGCGCGTGTCATCGGGAGCGCGATTCGTGCGCGTGGTCGACGAGGCGATCGAGCCCTATGCGCAGACGCTGTCGTCGACTTCCCCTCCCGCGCCGGACGTCGACGGCACGCTGGAGGAGCGCGCCGTGTTCAGCCTCACCTTGAACGCGATCAACTTCGGCTCGGGGTGGTTCCCGACGCTGCGCAAGATCAACGGCATGTCCGGCTTCCGGACGGTCGAGGCGGGGCTGCGCGCGCATGGGCCGTGGAGCCCGGACGCGCTCGCCGCGATGACGGCCGACGAGATCGCCGCGACGGTCGGCCAGGATCCTGCCCATGAGCTCATGGGCCACTTCGCGCGACACCTGCGCGAGCTCGGGGAGCGAGTTAGGGCGTTCGGCTCGTTCCTGGCGCTGGCCCGCAGCGGTGACGGATCCGCGGTGCGGCTTGCCGAAGAGCTCGGGAGCTGGCCGACGTTCCGGGACGTCTCTTCGCATGACGGGTTCGAGGTACCGCTCTTCAAGCGGGCGCAGCTCGCCGCCGCCGATCTCGCGCTGGCGGGGATCGCTCCTGTCGACGACCTCGCGGCGCTGACGATCTTCGCCGACAACCTCGTGCCGCACGTGCTCCGGATCGACGGCGTGCTCGAGTTCGACGCCGCGCTCGTGGCGCGTATCGACGCCGAGGAGCTGATCGAGCACGACTCGCCCGAGGAGGTCGAGATCCGCGCGTGCGCGGTGCACGCGGTCGAGCTGCTCGTCGCCGCCCACGGGTCGACCACCGCGACCGCCGTCGACAACATCCTCTGGAATCGCGGCGCCGGGGCGCGCTACAAGGCGCACCCGCGCCACCGCGCTCGCACGACGGATTACTGATCACGATTCGGCGGCGTCGGCCGTTGTACGGCCATGACTGCCTTCATCGTGAATGCCATGCCCGCCGGGGAGGCCGACGCGTGCGCTCCCGCCGGGGTCGCCGTGGTGGCCGAGGGCCGCGAGCCCTGCCGTCGCTGCCTGCGCAACGCCTCGCCCGGCGAGGATCTGCTCCTCCTCCCCTACGACCCGTTCCTGGTCCGCAGCCCGTACACGGGTGAAGGGCCGGTCTACGTGCACGCCGACGGGTGCGACCCGCACCAGGGCGAGCCCGACGTCCTGCCCGAGCAGGTCGACGACCGCCGCCAGTTCTCCGTCCGCGGGTACGACGGCGACGCGATGCTGGTCGACGCCGCGGTCGTCCCCGGCCCCGAGCTCGCCGACCGCGCTCGCGCGCTGCTCGGCTCCGGCGCCGAGTTCGTGCACGCGCACTTCGCCGGACCGGGGTGCTTCGCGTTCCGCATCGATCGCGCCGTATAGGGACGAACTTCGGCACTGAGGGAGGCGGGATCGGCCCCTCCCTAGTCGAGTGTGAAGTTCTTCTGGCTCAGGCTGAACAACTTCACACTCGACCGCCGACGGAGTCAGCCGAGCCAGTCGGCCAACGGCACCCGGGCCGTGAGCACGGAGAGGTCGCCGTTGCGGACCGCCTCGGAGGCGGCCGCGGCCGCGGCGACGCCCACCCACGTCAGAGCGCCGCCGACCGAGACCCGCTGTGCGCCCGCGTCGAAGATCTCGGACAGGACGAAGCCGGCGTGGCCGAGCACGTTGACCGGCACCGAGACGGCGGCGCAGATCGCGCGGATCTGGTCGGTGGTGTGCAGACCTGGGGCGTACAGGACGTCGGCGCCCGCGGCCTCGTAGGCCAGGAGACGCTCGATCGTGTCGTCGAGGTCGTCGACCCCGTGGAGGTGGTTCTCGGCTCGCCCCACGAGCGTGAACGGGAAGTCGAGCGCCCGCACGGCGGCCACGGCGGCGGAGACACGCGCAACCGCCTCAGAGAGCGACAGCAGCCCACTTTCGGGGTCGTAGTCCTCGATCGAGCCGCCGACCGCCCCCGCCTCGGCCACCCGCGTGATCGCGGCGGCTGCGTCGCCGTAGCCGTTCTCGAGATCGACCGCGACCGGCAACGCGGTGGCGGCGGACATCACGCGCACGTGCTCGACGACCTCGTCCAAGGTCGCGGCGCTGTCGAGCTTGCCGAGCGTGAAGGCGAACCCCGACGACGTCGTGGTCAGCGCCTTGAACCCGAGCGCCTCCATCATTCGCGCCGAGCCCGCGTCCCAGGGGTTCGGGATCACGAACGGCTCGCCCTCGTGCAAGGCCCGGAAGTGCTCGCCCTTCTCGCGCTGGTTCATGCCGACACGACTACCACGTCGAGCGTGCGGGGACCGTGCACGCCCTCGACGCGGTCGAGCTCGATGTCCGAGGTGGCGGATGGGCCGCTGACCAGCGTGATCGGGCGGCCTTCGGAAGCGGCGTCGCGCAGCAGCGCGACCGCGTCCGGCACCCCGGCCACGATCGAGGACGCCTCGACGATGCAGATGTGCCAGTCGGGCACCAGCGTCAACGCGCGGCGCCCCGAGCGCTCGCCGCCGTCGAGCACGATCGTGCCGGTCTCGGCGATTGCGAGCGCGGAGCCGGTCAAGACGCCGTCGAGCTCGTCGAGCACGGCCGGCGAGAGCGGCGGTGAGTCCACGACCACTTCGACGCCGTCGAGCGAGGCGGGGCCGCCCGGCGGCACGGCGATCCGGACCGCGCCGCGCTCCGCGCACAGGCGGCTCACCGTGTCGCCGAGCTCGGCGGCAGAGATCCGCGTGACGGACGCCTTGTACTCGGCGACCCGCTCGCAGAAGCGATCGACGCTGCCGTCATCGATCCGCGGCCCGCGGTAACCGCGTGGGACCTCCGGCGCCGCGACGCCTGGGCCGAGCGCCGCGCGCACCCGGGCGAGAACCTCATCCCGTGCGGCCACGCCACCAGTCCCGGAACGTCTGCTTCGGCGGGTCGGGGAGCTCACGCATCGCGCTCCACCCCGGCAGCGCCGCCTTCGCCAGCGGCCCGCGCCCGAGCCGCGCCAGCTTCTGCGCCCGCTCGTACCGCGACTGGGACGAGAAGACGGCCGCGACCGTCTTCATGGCCAACGCCTCCGGCGACAGCGACGACTTCTGCTCGCGGATGACCCGCCCGCGCAGGTGCACGAGCAGCGAGGGGATCTCGATCTTGACCGGGCAGGCGTCGTAACAGGCGCCGCACAGCGAGGATGCCCACGGCAAGGAGGCGTAGCGATCGAGGCCGAAGAGCTGCGGCGAGAGCACCGCCCCGATCGGCCCGGGATACACCGACTCGTACGCCTGCCCGCCCACCCGCGAGTAGACCGGGCACACGTTCAGGCACGCCGAGCAGCGGATGCAGTGCAGCGCCTGCCTGCCCACCTCGTCGGCCAGCACATCGGTCCGCCCGCCGTCCAGGAGCACCAAGTGGAACTCCTCCGGCCCGTCGCCGGGCCGCACGCCCGTCCACAGCGACGTGTACGGGTTCATCCGCTCCGCCGTCGACGACCGCGGGAGCAGCTGCAGGAACACCTCGAGGTCACGCCACTCGGGCAGCACCTTCTCGATCCCCATGACGGTCACGAGAACACGCGGCAGGGTCGTGCACATGCGTCCGTTGCCCTCGGACTCGACGACGGCGATCGTCCCGGTCTCGGCGACCCCGAAGTTCGCGCCCGAGACCGCCATCGGGACCGACAGGAACTTCGCGCGGAGATGGCGACGAGCGGCCTCGGCGATCGCGCTGGCTTCGGTCGAAAGCGTCTCGTCGGTGATCGTGCGCTCGAACAGCGCCTTGATCTCCATCCGGTTGCGGTGGATCGCGGGCACCAGGATGTGCGACGTCTTGTCGTGCGAGAGCTGGAGGATCAGCTCCGCGAGGTCGGTCTCGATCGCGCTGATGCCCTGGGCCGCCAACGCGTCGTTAAGTCCGATCTCGTCGGTGGCGATCGACTTGACCTTCACGACCTCGGACGCGCCGTTCGAGCGGGCGATGGACCCCACGATCGCGTTCGCCTCCGCGCCGTCGCGCGCCCAGTGCACGACACCCCCGGCCCGCACGACCGACTCCTCGAGCCGCTCGAGCTGCTCCGGCAGGGTGGCCATCGCACGCGCCTTGATCGCCGCACCGGCGTCGCGCAGCGCCTCCCAGTCCGGCAGCTCGCCGATCGCCTGCAGCCGCTTGGCGCGGATCGTCGTCGTCGCCTTGCCGAGGTTGCGGCGCAGCTGGGCGTTCTGGAGCGTCTCGTGCGCCGCCGCCGGAAAGCCCTTCATTCGGTGGCCGCCAGGATCTCCGCGAGGTGCATCGTCCGGACCCCGGCGCGCTGGCGCCGCAGCGCGCCGCCGATGTGCATCAGGCACGAATTGTCGGCCGACGTGCACACCTCCGCGCGGGTGTCGAGCACCCGCCGCAGCTTGTCCGACAGCATCGCCATCGACGTGTCGGCGTTCTTGACCGCGAACGTCCCGCCGAACCCGCAGCACTCGTCGGCGTCCGCCAACTCGACCAGGTCGATCCCGCGCACCGCCGACAGCAGCCGCACCGGCCGGTCGCCGACGTGCAGCATCCGCAGCGAGTGGCAGGTCGGGTGCAGCGTCACCCGGTGCGGGAACGAGGCCCCCACGTCGACGACCCCCAACCGGTCCACGAGGAACTCGGTCAGCTCGAACAACCGCCCGACCGAGGACGGGACGTGCTCGCGCACGAAGCCCACGCACGAGGCCGACGGCGACACCACCGCGTCGTAGCCCTCGAACACCCGCTCCCAGCGCTGCACCAGCGCAGACCCGTGATCGGCGTAGCCGGTGTTCCCGTGCATCTGCCCGCAGCACGTCTGCTCCTCGGGGAAGGAGACCTCGTGCCCGAGCCGCTCGAGCAGCGCGACGACCGCCTGTCCCGTCGCCGGGAAGAGCGTGTCGTTGAAGCACGTGATGAATAGGGCGCAGCGCAAAGCGGGTACAGGCGGGCAAGGTACCTAGGGAGGAGTCGAGATGTACAAGCAGGTCCTGGACCCCGTGGGGGACTCGCTCTTCGCGAGCGCGATTTTCGCGGCGCTGCCGCTCATCACCCTGTTCATCCTGCTCGGCGGTCTGAAGTGGAAAGCGCACTGGGCCGCCCTTGCGTCCCTCGCAATGGCGTTGATCGTCGCGATCGTCGTCTACTCGATGCCTGCAGGCCAGGCGCTCGACGCAGCGGTGCTCGGCGCCTGCTTCGGCCTGTTCCCGATCATGTGGATCGTCTGGAACGCGATCTGGATCTACAACATGACCGACCTCACGGGCCACTTCGCGGTGCTCAGGCGGTCCTTCGGCTCCGTCTCCGGCGACCAGCGCATCCAGGCGGTGATCATCGCCTTCTCGTTCGGCGCGCTGATCGAGGCGCTGGCAGGCTTCGGCGCGCCGGTGGCGATCACGGCCGCCATGCTCGTCGCGATCGGGTTCAAGCCGATGCAGGCCGCGGCCGTCGCGCTCGTCGCCAACACCGCGCCGGTCGCGTTCGGCGCCATCGCGACACCGATCATCACGCTCTCAGAGGTCAGCTCGCTGCCCAAGGATGACCTCGGCGCCATGGTCGGCCGCCAGACGCCGTTCCTGGCCCTGCTCGTGCCGCTGATCCTGATCGCCATGGTCGACGGCCGACGCGGCATTCGCCAGACCTGGCCGGCCGCCATCGTCGGCGGCGGTGCATTCGCCCTCGGCCAGTTCGCATGCTCGAACTACTTCTCGGTCGAGATCACGGACATCGTCGCGTCGCTGCTGTCGGCCGGCGCGATCGTCGCGCTGCTGCGCGTCTGGCAGCCCGCTGAGCCGCTCCGCGGCGAGCCGCGCTTCAGCCGCCCCGCGATCGCCGGGGCCGCGATGGCCGACGCAACCCACGAAGCCGAGGTACGGCGTCGCAGCGACGACGGCCATGACAGCCGCCGCGACGTGATGCTCGCTTACGCGCCGTACGTGATCATCGTCGTCGTCCTCTCGCTCGCCCAGTGGGGCCCGATCAAGGACGCGCTTGACAGCCTGACCAAGCAGATCGACTGGCCGGGACTGAATGTCCTCAACGCCAAGGGCGAGGAGCCTGGACCGGCGATCTTCAAGTTCAACTGGGCGCTGTCGCCCGGCACGCTGCTGCTGATCTCCGGCTTCCTGACGATGATCGTGCTCCGCGTCTCCCCCGGCCGTGCGCTGCGCGCCTACGGGAGCATGCTCAACCAGCTCAAGTGGGCGACGCTAACCGTGGCGACCGTACTCGCGCTCGCTTACGTCATGAACTTCTCGGCGCAGACGCTGACGCTCGGACAGTGGATCGCGGGCGCCGGCGGCGTCGTGGCGTTCCTGTCGGCGATCATCGGCTGGCTCGGCGTGGCCGTGACCGGCTCGGACACCTCGTCGAACTCCCTGTTCGGCGCGTTGCAGGTGCAGGCGGCCCAAGAGGCGGGCCTGAACTCCACGCTGCTGGCCGCCGCGAACTCCTCGGGCGGCGTGCTCGGCAAGATGGTCTCGCCGCAGAACCTCGCGATCGGCGCGGCCGCCGTCGGGTTGGCGGGGCAGGAGGGCGAGCTCTTCCGGACGGTTCTGAAGTGGAGTCTGATCCTGCTTCTCATCATGTGCGTGATCGTTCTGCTGCAATCCACAGCGATCCTCTCGTGGATGGTCGTCTAGCCGCAGCCCCCGAAGGTCCCACCATCGCTCCGGACGCGCCGGAGGCGAAGGCCTCCGAGCGCGACCTGCGCGAGCTCGTGGGAGAGCTCCGCGCGATCTGCGGCGACGAGTGGACCTACACGCAGGAGCATCAGCTCCGCACGTACGAGTCGGACGGCCTGCTGCAGTACCACGCGATCCCGGCGGCGGCGGTGCTCCCGAGCACCGCCGAGCAGGTCCGCGATGTCGTGCGGGCCTGCGCGCGCGCCCGGGTGCCGTGGGTGGCCCGCGGCTCCGGCTCGGGCCTGTCCGGGGGCGCGCTGCCGATCGAGGACGGCGTGCTGATCGTGCTGTCGCGGATGAAGCGCATCCTCGACATCGACCTCGAGAACCACCGCATCTGCGTCGAGCCGGGCGTGACGAACCTGAATGTGTCGGCGGCGGTCAAGCCGGGCTTCTTCTATCCGCCTGACCCGTCGAGCCAGATCGTCTGCTCGATCGGCGGCAACGTGGCCGAGAACTCGGGCGGCGCGCACTGCTTCAAGTACGGGTTCACGACCAACTACGTGACCGGGCTGGAGCTCGTGTTCCCGGACGGCGAGATGGTGCAGGTCGGCGGCTACGAGCTCGATCCGCCGGGCTACGACCTGCTCGGCGCGTTCGTCGGCTCCGAGGGCACGCTCGGCGTCGCCACGAAGGTGTGGCTGAAGATCGTCCCCGTGCCTGAGTCGGTCCGCACGCTGGTCGCGTTCTTCGACCACACGCGCCAAGCGGGCGAGGCGGTGTCGGAGATCGTGCAGGGCGGCGTCGTCCCGGGCGCGATCGAGATGATGGACGCGCTGTCGATCGAGGCGTCGGAGAAGAGCGCCAAGGCGGGCTTCCCGATGCGCGGCGCCGCGCTCCTGGTGGAACTCGACGGGTCCGAGAGCGAGTGCAACGCGCGGTTCGAAGAGGTCACCGCGATCTGCGAGCGCAACGGGTCCGACGACGTGCGCGTGGCCCGCGACGAAGAGGAGCGCCAGCGGTTCTGGCGCGCCCGCAAGGCCGCGTTCGCGGCGATGGGCCGGATCGCGCCCAACTACTTCGTGCAGGACGGCGTGATCCCGCGCACCAAGCTCCCGGAGGTGCTCGAGAAGATCGACGAGCTCGGCCGCGAGTACGGGCTCGGCGTCGCCAACGTGTTCCACGCCGGAGACGGCAACCTGCACCCGCTCGTCTGTTACGACGGCGCGGTCGAGGGCGAGGCGGCGCGTGCCGAAGAGCTCTCCGGCCGCATCCTCGACGTCTGCCTGGAGGCGGGCGGCTCGATCACCGGCGAGCACGGCGTGGGGGTCGACAAGAAGAAGCACATGCCGAAGATGTTCGGCGAGGCGGATCTCGACGCGTTCCAGCGCCTGCGCTGCGCGTTCGACCCCGCCGGCCTCGCGAATCCCGGCAAGGTGATGCCCACGCCGCGCCTGTGTGGCGAGGTGCCGGGGCCGTACCGCCAGCATCCGCTCGAAGCGGCGGGCCTGGCGGAGCGCTTCTGATGACCGCCGAGGAAGCCGCCGCGGAGATCCGCGAGCTCGAGGCGGTGCGCCCGCGCGGTGGCGGCACGAAGCTCGGCTGGAGTCCGAGGACCGCCGCCGTGGACTTCGACACCCGCCGCTTCAATCGGATCCTCGAGCACAACGAGGGCGACTTCACGGCGATCCTCGAGGCCGGCGTCCCGCTCACGGAAGCGCAGGCTACGTTCGCCGCGGCTGGCCAGATGCTCGCAATCGACCCGCCGCTGGGCGCGGGGGACGCGGCCACGATCGGCGGCGTGATGGCGACCAACGACACCGGCCCGCTCCGCCATCGCTACGGCGGCATGCGCGACCTCGTGGTCGGCGTGACGGTCGTGCTGTCCGACGGCACGGTGGCGCAGTCGGGCGGCAAGGTGATCAAGAACGTCGCCGGATACGACCTCGCGAAGCTGTTCACCGGCTCGTTCGGGACGCTGGGGCTGATCGTCAAGGTCGCGGTGCGACTGCATCCCGCGCCCACGCGGACGGCCACGCTGACCGCGCGCGGCAGCGACCCGGCGACCCTCGCAGCCGCCGCCCGCCATCTCGCCACGCTGCCGCTCGAGGCGGACTGCCTGGATGTCTCGTGGGAGAGCGGCGAGGGCAGGCTCGATGTCCGCTTCGGCGGTCCGACCGCATCCGAGCGCGCGCACGCGGCGGCGAAGCACGTCGAGATGCCGACCGAGGTCGAGGACGACGACCGGGACATCTGGGCCCGCCAGCGCGGGCGGCAGCGGTCGGACGTGGTCGTGAAGGTCTCCGGCCGGCCGACCGACCTCGAGACCGTGATCGCCACCGCCGGCGGCGCCACGGTGGTCTCGCGCGCCGCACTCGGCATCTCGTACGTGTCCGGCGTCGACGTCGCCGCACTCCGCGACGCGCTCGCGCCGCGCGCGTGCACGGTGCTCGACGGCGCCGACCGCGTCGACGACCCGTGGCCGGCCGTTGATCCCGGCGCGCTCGCCGTGATGGAGCGCATCAAGGCGCGTTTTGATCCGGCACGGACGTTCAGGCCGGGCGCTTTCGTGGGAGGACTGTGAGCATGGCGACGAGTGCCTGGGACGACACGCGCCCGCCCGAGCTCGATCTGATCAAGGACTGCGTGCACTGCGGCTTCTGTTTGCCGACGTGCCCGAGCTATGCGGTGTTCGAGGACGAGGCGGACTCTCCGCGGGGGCGGATCGTGTTGCTGCGCATCGGCCATGAGGAGGGCAGCGAGGTCTCGGCCGAGATGACCACCCACCTGGATCGGTGTCTCGGCTGCATGGCGTGTGTGACGGCGTGTCCGTCGGGCGTCCAGTACGACCGGTTGATCGAGCGGGCGCGTCCGCAGGTCGAGCGCCACGGCGTGCGAACCCGCCGCGAGCGGCTGTTGCGCGACGGCATCTTCGCGCTGTTCACCCACCCCGGCCGGCTGCGCGCCGCGGTGCCGTTCATGGCGCTGCAGCAGAAGCTCAAGCTGCCGGTGCCGTTCGCGAACCTGGCGCCGAAGGTGCCGCTGCGGCAGGCGTTCCGGCAGCTGCCGGAGGTGACACCCGCCGTCGGCGAGCGCCGCGGCCGGATCGCGCTGATGCAGGGCTGCGTGCAGCGCGTGTTCTTCGGCGACGTCAACGCCGCCACCGTGCGCGTGCTCGCCGCCGAGGGCTGGGAGGTGCACGCGCCGCGCAAGCCGCGCTGCTGCGGCGCCCTGCAGCTCCACACCGGCGTCGAAGACTCCGCGCGCGAGCTGGCGCGCGAGACGATCGCGGCGTACGAGGGCTTCGACCACGTGGTCGTCAACGTCGCCGGCTGCGGCTCGGCGATGAAGGAGTACGGCTACCTGTTCGAGGGCGAGGAGCGGGCGGAGGCGTTCTCGGCCAAGGTGCTCGACGTCCACGAGCTGCTGGCCGAAGGGGAGCCGCGCGCCAAGCGCAATGCGCTCCCGCTGAAGGTCGCCTACCACGACGCCTGCCACCTCGCGCACGCCCAGGGAGTGCGAGACGAGCCGCGCGCGCTGCTGCGCGGGATCCCCGATCTCGAGCTGGTCGAGCCCGCCGAGTGGGAGCTCTGCTGCGGCTCGGCGGGCATCTACAACCTCGTGCAAGGCGAAGCCGCCGCCAAGCTCGGCCGGCGCAAGGCCGCGAATCTCGTCGCCACAGGCGCGGAGGCGATCGCCGCCGCCAACCCGGGCTGCGCGATCCAGATCGCCGCGCACTCCGAACGCGCGATGCCGATCTACCACCCCATGACATTGCTGGACCACTCGATCCGAGGGAGCCGACCGTGACGCTGGACATCGCCCCGACCACCGACGACCGCCTCGCGGAGATCCTCTCCGACGACGCGCTGTCGTTCGTCAGCGATCTCCACAACCGGTTCGGCGCGACCCGCAGCCAGCTTCTGCAGGCCCGAGCTGAGCGCGGCGCTCCTTCGGGATTCCTGGAGGAGACGCGCGAGGTCCGCGAGGACACGTCGTGGTCGGTCCGCCCGCCGCGCTCGGACTACGAGGACCGGCGCGTCGAGATCACCGGCCCGACCGACCGCAAGCTGGTCGTCAACGCGCTCAACTCGGGGGCCAAGGGCTTCATGGCCGACTTCGAGGACGCGAACTCGCCGACCTGGCAGAACCAGGTCGAGGGCCACGTGAACCTGATCGACGCGATCGACGGCACGATCACCTACGACGCCTCGGACGGCAAGCACTACGAGCTCAACGACCAGATCGCCACGCTGCTGGTGCGCCCGCGCGGCTGGCACCTGCCGGAGAAGCACCTCAAGATCGACGGCGAGCCGATCGCCGGCGCCCTGGTGGACTTCGGCCTGCACGCGTTCCACAACGCCCGGCGGGTGCACGACAAGCAACTTGGCCTGTACCTGTACCTGCCCAAGATGGAGCACCACCTCGAGGCGAGGTTGTGGAGCGACATCTTCAAGTTCACCGAGCACGAGCTCGGCGTGCCGACGGGAACGATCCGCGCCACCGTGCTGATCGAGACGCTCCCGGCGGCGTTCCAGATGGAGGAGATCCTCTACGAGCTGCGCGACCACTCGTACGGGCTCAACGCCGGCCGCTGGGACTACATCTTCTCGATGATCAAGTGCTTCCGGGACGACCCGAACTTCATCCTGCCCGACCGCAACGACGTCAAGATGACGGTTCCGTTCATGAGGGCGTACACCGAGCTGCTGGTCAAGACCTGCCACGGGCGCGGCGCGTTCGCGATGGGCGGGATGGCGGCACTGATCCCGTCGCGCAAGGACGCCGAGGCGAACGAGCGGGCGATCCAGGCCGTGCGCGAGGACAAGAAGCGCGAGGCCGAGGCCGGATTCGACGGCACCTGGGTCGCGCACCCGGACGTCGTCGACGTCGCCAAGGAGCAGTTCGACTCCGTGCTCGGCGAAAAGCCCAACCAGATCGACCGCCAGCGGCCGGAGGTCGACGTCTCGCCCGAGCAGCTGCTCGACGCAGCCTCGACGCCCGGCGAGATCACCGAGGAGGGCCTGCGCAGCGACGTCAACGTCGGCTTCCAGTACATCTCCTTCTGGCTAGGCGGCCGCGGCGCGGCGGGCATCAACAACCTGATGGAGGACGCCGCCACCGCCGAGATCTCCCGCTCGCAGATCTGGCAATGGATCCACCACGGCAAGTTCACCCGCGGCCACGTCCGCGAGGTGCTCGACCAGGAGATGGCGCGGATCCGCGACGAGGTCGGCGACGACGTCTGGGAGAAGGGCCGCCCCGAGGAGACCCGCGAGGTGTTCGAAAGCGTCGCGCTCGGCGACGACTTCCCCGAGTTCCTCACGCTCCCCGCGTACGAGTACCTGGACTAATTCCTCGGGTGGGGGCCGCGAAACCCTAGCGTTGCGGGTAGGGGCCGGTGGCGGCCACCATGGCGGCCATGTCCTCCACCGCAACCCTCCCCCTGGACCCGCTCAAGACGAAGCATCGCGCCATGTGGGCGTCCGGCGACTATCCCTCGATGGTCGAGACCTTCCTGCTCCCGCTCGGCCCGCACCTGGTCGACGCGGCTGAGATCACCGCCGGCACGCGCGTCCTCGACGTCGCCGCCGGCACCGGGAACGCCTCGGTCGTAGCTGCTCAGCGCGGCGCCGACGTCGTCGCCAGCGACCTCGTCCCCGATCTGCTCGAGGCCGGCCGGCGCCGTGCCGAGGCGGCCGGCGTGAACGTGAACTGGGTCCAGGCCGATGCCGAGGCGCTGCCGTTCGACGACGCGTCGTTCGAGGTCGTGATGTCGAGCATCGGCGTGATGTTCGCGCCGCACCATCAGGTGGCCGCCGACGAGATCTTCCGCGTCTGCCGCCCGGGCGGCAGGATCGCCCTGCTGAGCTGGACGCCCGACGGCATGCTCGGCTCGCTGTTCCGGATGATGGGCCAGTTCGCCCCGCCGGCTCCGGCCGGCGCGGAGCCCCCGCCGCTCTGGGGCAGCGAGGAGCACCTGCGCGGCCTGTTCGGTGATCGCCTGCAGGTCACGCGCCAGTACCGCGACGTGCTGCAGGTCACCGCGTTCGAGCGCGCGACCGACTACGGCGAGCACTTCAAGGCCCGCTACGGCCCGACGATGGCGATCCGCGCGAACGCCGAGAAGAACGGGCTCACGGACGAGTTCGACGCCGCATTCGACGCACTCTGCGCCGAGTGGAACCGCGGCACCGACGACCAGGCGCGCTTCGAGATGCAGTACCTGGTGACCGTCGGGACCGTCGTCGGCTAGAAATCACCGCCGCCGAAGTCCCCGCCCGCGCCGAAGTCTCCGCCGCCGAAGTCGCCACCGCCGTCTCCCGGCCCGTTGTCCCAGAAGCCGCCGAGCGCTTCGCCGATGAACAGCCCCGGGAGGAGACCGGGGCCGAAGAAGCCGCCCATGAACGGCGCGTACATCGGCCCGGCGCTGTAATACGGCATCGACTGGCCGCCGACGGTGACCTCCCGGGTCTCCGGAAGCAACCCGCGTTCGACGCGCTGGGCGTCGGCCTCGCAGGCGGGGACTTCGCGCGGTGCGCCGCCGGGCGGCGTCCACTCGACGTCGCGGGTGGACGGGCCGTGGCGTGGGTCGAAGAAGCACGGTGGGCGGCGCTCAGGCGGCTCGCGGCCATCGAGGCGGGCGCGGGACGACTCCATCGCCCAGCGGCCCTCCTCGAGCGCCTCGCCGACCGGGGCCAGGTCGCCCGGGGCGCGCGACTGCTCCCACGCCGTGTTGGCGCGGTCGTAGGCGTTGACGGCACGCTCGTAGTCCTCGCGCACCGGCTCGGCGAGGCCCGGTATCTGCACATCGAGATCGAGCGCGCGGATGTCGTCGCCGAGCGCGACGAGGTCGTCGCGGGCGTTCTCCTTGACCTCGGCGAACGCGGCGGCGTCGCGCTCGCGCCGCCGGCGACGGCTGAGCAGCAGCGCGCCGCCGCCGACCGCGGCTGCCCCGATCAGGATCAGCGCGCCGAAGTCGGGTCCGCCTCCCCCGCCGCCGGAGTCGCCGATCGTCGCCATCCGATCGAGCCAGTCCTGGATCACGATCTGCGGGCCGTTCGGGTCGAGGTAGACGGTGTCGTTCTGCAGCGCGTCGATCGCGTCGTCGACCGGGCTCTGCGCGAGCGCCGCCGGCGAGCACATCAACAGCGCCGCGAGGCTGATCAGGAGGGCGCGCACAGCTTGCGCAGTCGCTCGAGATCTTCCGTGAGCTTCTGCTCCAGCCGTGGCTGGATGATCGGAACGAGCATCCGCGCGGTCAGGCCGCTGGGCTTGGCGTCGACCGACTGTGTGAGCCGCGTCCCGCCGCCCGTGGCCGTGAGCGCGTACGCGTTGACGACCTCGATCCCGTTCGTCGAGAAGACCGTCTCGGCCCCGTTCGGCGGGTCATACGACGTGATCTCCAGCTCGACGTCGATCCGCCGGCCGCTGATCTCGAGCACCTGGCGCACGTGCGAGCCCCGGCCGAGCGTCCCGTCGACCTGTGAGTAGCTCTCGAGGTTGCCCGTCCACTGCGGCACCTTGTCCTCTTCGAGCAGCCACGGGAAGACCTCCGCGGGCGGCAGCGGGATCTCGACGCTGTACGAGAAGCTAGCCACCGGCGGGATTGGCGATCGGGTCGGGCAGGTGCACCCAGTCGGCGTCGGGGCCCTCGGGCTTGCGGCCCTCGATGCGCACCGGATGGCCGGGGTTGCCGACGACGGTCGAGTTCGGCGGGACGTCATGGATCACGACCGCGGTGGCGCCGATCTTGGCGCCGTGGCCGATCGTGATCGGCCCGAGCAGCTTCGCCCCGGGGGTGGCGGCGACGTTCGTGGCAGCCGCGTCGCGCTCGTAGGCGGCGCCGACGTCCCGGCGCACCTCACCCGCGGTCCGGCGCACAGTGCCGAGGCCCAACATCGGCTAAAGCCTACGCGTCGCCGCAGTCAGGGCAGTCGTCACGGCGCTTGACCGTCACACGCAGGAAGTCGTGGGTGGCGAGGTCGATCTGCAGGAACGCGCCGGTCAACGCCGGGAGCCCGGCCAGCAGCTTCAGCGCCTCGAGCGCCTGCAGCGACCCGACCACGCCCGCCGCCGGACCGAGCACCCCCGCCTCCGCGCACGTCGCCACCGCACCGTCCGGCGGGGCCTGCGGAAACGCGCACCGGTAGCAGGCGCTCTCCCCCGGGCGGATCGCCATCACCAGCCCGCTCATGCCGACGACGCCACCCTCCACCAGCGGGATGCCCGCCGCGCAGCAGGCAGCGTTGATCGCGTACCGGGTGGCGAACGCGTCGGTGCAGTCGACGACGAGGTCGATGTCCTCGAGCATCGCCTCGTTGAACGCCGCCTGGTACGGCTCGATCACGATGTCGGGGTTGAGGAAGCCGAGCTTGGACACCGCGCTGTGCGCCTTCGGCACGCCCACGTCGGGCGTGAAGTGCAGGTGCTGGCGGTGCAGGTTGGAGACCTCGACGTCGCCGTCGTCGACCACGCCGAGGCGACCGACCCCTGCGCCGGCGAGGTAGGTCGCGACCGGCGAGCCGAGCGCCCCCGCGCCGACGACCAGCACGCTCGCGTCTTCGAGCGCGCGCTGGGCGGCCTCGCTCCACTGCGGCAGCACGAGCTGGCGCGAGTAGCGCTCAACCGCAGAGGGGGTCAGACCCCTTGAGTCGGGGGCACTCAAGGGGTCTGACCCCTTGGGTAGTGCAGCGCCCACCAAACCCTTGAGAAACGCGCGCCGCTCACTCATCGGCGCACGATCGTGACGAGGGCGCCGCTGACCTGCACGTTGTGGCCCGCGTCGGCAGCCGACCGCGGGACGTTCTCGAGCGCCTCGCCCTCCGGGCAGCGGACCTCGAGCGCCTCGCCGGGCGTGAGCTTCTCGAGCTCGAGCTTGGTTCGGACCCAGGTCATCGGGCACGTCAGGTCCGTGATGTCCAGCGTTCGGACCGCCACGCGGGTTACGGTAGCGATCGGATGGCGCGCAGTTTCCTGATCCTGCACGGCCTGGAGGGATCCGGGCCGGGCCACTGGCAGACCTGGCTCACTGCTCGCCTCCGGGCCGACACCGAACGCGTCGCCTACCCCGATCTCCCGGACGCCGACATGCCGTCGCTGCACTCCTGGCGCGACGCGCTGGACGGCGAGCTCGCCGCGCAGCCCGACGTCGAGACCGTGGTCGTCTGCCACTCGCTCGCCTGCCTGCTGTACCTGCACCATGTCGCCGACGGAGGAGCGCAGGCCGATCGCGTGCTGCTCGTCGCGCCGCCGTCCGAGGGCGCCGGCCTGCCCCAGATCGCGGCCTTCTTCCCCGCGCCGCTGCCCGCGCTCCAGGCTGGCAGCGCCCGGCTGGTCTGCTCCGACAACGACCCGTACTGCCCGGAGGGCGCGGCGACGCTGTACGGCGCGCCGCTCAGCATCCCGGTGGACCTCATTCCCGGCGGCGGACACCTGAACCCCGAGGCCGGCTATGGGCCGTGGCCCGCGGTCGAGGCGTGGTGTCTTGGCAGCGACGCGCCGATCAGCGGCTGAGCGCGAGCACGAGCTCCCGGATCGCCCCCGGATAGCGGTAGGTGAGGCCGCCGTGCTTGCCGTCGAACAGGTCGATCGTGTGCGCCACGCCGAGGGCCTCGAGCTCGTGCGCGAACGCCTGCGCCCCGAGATCGAGGTAGTACTCGTCGCTGCGGCCCGCGTCGAGATAGATGCGCCGCATCGAGCGCAGCGCTGCGGCATGCGGACGCGCCATCCGCACCGGGTCCTTGTCGAGCCACTGGGCCCACACGTCGTCGTGCAGGCGACCGGTCGCGATGTCGAACGGCAGCAGCGCCTTGCCCGGCTGCCCGGGATCGGGCGAGTACGCGGCCGCGTAGCCGTACATCTCCAGCGGCGCGGCGAGCTTGGCCCAGTCCACGTGGTCGGCCTTCGCGAGCCGCTCGAAGAAGACCTCGTACGAGCCGTCGTGGTGGTCGCGCAGCGCGCGGGCGACCTGCGGGAACTCCGGCACGTAGCACGCCTCGAACAGCGCGTCACCGGCGTGCGAGGCGAGCGCGCCGAACACGTCCGCCCGCACCATCGGCACGACCATCGCGCCATACCCGCCGGACGACTTGCCGGTGAGCGCGCGCGACTCGCGGTCGGCCAGCGCCGGGTACCGGTCCTCGACGAACGGGACGACCTCGTCGCACAGGTAGTCCTGGTAGCGGCCGAGCCCGAGCGAGTTCAGGAACTGCGAGCCGCCGTAGGACGTCCAGCAGTCGACGAACACGACCAGCGCGTCAGGGCAGTCGCCGGTCGCGAACATCGCGTCGATCCGCTCGACCATCCCGAGCTCGAGCGCGGTGCGGTTGAGCCACATGTCGATCTGGCCCGTGTAGCCCTGGATCACGTAGACGACGGGCAGCGCCCGCGGGTGGTCGAGCTCGACCCCGGGCGGCCGGTAGACGTACAGCGGCCGGCGTGACGGATCGCCCAGCGGGTTGTCCGCCAGGAGCTCGGATTCGACGACGAGACGGTCGAGCGTGCCGTGCATCGGCCGCTCCCACGGCGCGCCCGCCGGACCTTCAACTTCGCGCAGTGCCATTACGCGAACGCTACCGTTCGGAGATGCCCCGAATTCTTGTCGCCGTCGTTCTGGCGTTCGCCGTCCTTGCCGTCCCGGCCTCCGCGGCCCCGAAGAAAGGCCCCGGCGGAGCCGGCTTCTACAAGCCACCGAAGCATCTGAGGGGCACGCACGGCGGGCTGATCTGGGTGCACAAGCAGACCGGGAAGGACGCGCTGAAGGGCGCACGCAACGAGCTCCTCCTCTATCGCTCAAAGGATCTCAGCGGCAAGGTGACCGCGGTGTCGGGCTCGGTCGCGATCCCGAAGGGCAAGGCCCCGAAGGGCGGCTGGCCGATCATCACGTACGCCCACGGGACGACCGGCGCGGCAGACGCCTGCGCGCCGACCAAGGGCTACGACAAGGACAAGCTCACCAGCTATGCGTTCCCGCTGCTGAAGCGCTGGATCAAGGCCGGCTACGCGGTCGTGCGAACCGACTACGACGGGCTCGGGACCCCGGGCGTGCACCAGTACCTGGTCGGCGCGTCCGAAGGCCGGAGCGTGCTCGACGCCGTGCGGGCCGCCCGCGCGTTCGACGGCAAGCTGTCCAAGCGCTACATGATCGCGGGGCACTCGCAGGGCGGTCATGCCGCGCTGTTCGCCGCCGCGGCAGCGCCGAAGTACCTGCCCGAGCTCAAGCTGCGCGGCACGGTCGCGTTCGCGCCCGCCTCGCATCTGAAGTCGCAGTTCCAGCTGAGCACCTCGATCGCGGCTCCCGTCGGCGGCCTCGGGGCGATCATCGGGTTGGGCCTGCGCGCGATCGATAGTTCCGACTCCAGCCTGGGCGTGCCGAACTTTCTGACGCCGGAGGCGCTGGCGCTGTACCCGCAGACCAAGACGGCCTGTTACGACGCGCTGAGTAAGCCGGCCTCGTTCGGCGGCCTGCCGCTCAACGACATCCTCAAGTCCGGCACGGACCTGACCGCACTGCTCAACGCCGTCGGCGAGAGCGACCCGGAGCACCTGCGGATGAAGACGCCGGTGCGGATCGAGCAGGGCACCGGCGACGGGACCGTTATCCCCTCGTTCACGCAGCAGCTCGTCGACGAGTACAAGCAGAACGGCGTGAGCGTCGTCTACAAGACGTACGACGGCGTCAGCCACGGCGGCGTGGTCGACGCGGCCGCGAAGGACTCCACCAACTACATCAACAGCCGGCTCAAGTAGCCGTCGCGCGCTCGGGCTCGGGCGCAAAGAAGGGTGTCGAGACGTAACGCTCGCCCGAGTCCGGCAGGACGACGGCGATCCGGGCGCCGCGCGCGTCATCGCGCGCGGCGATCTGGAGCGCGCCGGCGACCGCGGCGCCGCACGAGATCCCGCCGAGCACGCCTTCGCGACGGGCGACGAGGCGCGCCGTCTCGATCGCGTCCTCGTCGTCGATCGGGATGATCTCGTCGAGCAGATCGCGGTCGAGCACGGGCGGTACGAACCCCGCGCCGATGCCCTGGATCTTGTGCGGGCCGGGCAGGCTGCCGGACAGCACGGCGGACGCCGCGGGCTCGACGGCGACGATCTTGAGGCCCGGGTTGCGCTCCTTGAGGTACGCCCCGGCCCCGGTGATCGTGCCGCCGGTGCCGACGCCGGCGACGAGGTAGTCGATGCGGCCGTCGAGCGCTTCCCAGATCTCGGGTCCGGTGGTGCGCCGGTGAGCCTCGGGATTGGCGGGGTTGGAGAACTGGTCGGGCAGCCACGCGTCCGGACCGCTGGCGAGCGTCTGGGCGGCTGCAACGGCCTCGTTCATCCCGCCGAGCGACTCGGTGACCTGCACCTGGGCGCCGTAGAGGCGCAGCAGGCCCTCGCGCTCGCGGCTCATCCCCTGCGGGAGCGTGAGCACGAGGTCGTAGCCGCGGGCGGCGCACACGAACGCGAGCGCGATCCCGGTGTTGCCGCTGGTGGCCTCCACGATCGTCGTGCGGCCCGGCTCGATGATCCCGTCGGCCTCCGCGGCCTCGATCATCGCGATGCCGATCCGGTCCTTGACCGATCCGCCCGGGTTGAGCATTTCGAGCTTGGCGAACAGCTCGACGCCGTCGGGCGCGATCCGCGTCAGCTGCACCATCGGCGTGTTGCCGATGTGATCGGCAATGTTGATCGGGATACCAGGCATTTGGCTGTCTCAGCCTATCGCTGGCAGCCGTATCCGTTCGCTAGCGTGCTCGGGCGGAGGTGTCCGGCTCCTACCTGACGTTCGCTGCGCGCCGCATCGTGGCCGCGTTCCTGATCGCCGTGCTTGTCGCTGCGATCACGTTTCTGATGCTCCACGTCCTGCGACCGGAGTCGTTCTTCGATCCGCGCGCGCTTCCCGTTCAGCTCGGCGACTACCTCTGGAGCGCGTTCGCGCATCTCGACCTCGGGAACTCCCGTCAGCCGCCGTTCCGCCCGGTCAGTGACCTGATTTTCGAACGCGTCGGCGCTGACCTGTCGCTGTTCATCGGCGCCGCCGTGTTCGGTGTGCTGGCGGGGATGGCCGGCGGCGTGGTGTGCGCGCGGTACCCCCGGTCCATCCGCGCGTACGCCCTTCAAGGCCTCGCGACGTTCCTGATCTGCGCGCCGGTCTACTGGGTCGCGTTGCTGGTCATCCTGGCGTTCGGCAAGGGCATCGGCGTGGTCGTCGGGCTTCCGATCATCGACACCGGGCTCTACACGCCGCTGCGCGAGAACCCGGTCGCCTGGTTCGGCTACCTGCTCGTGCCGTGGATGGTCACGGGCGCGCCGTTGGCGGCGATCTGCCTGCGGCTGACCGCCTCCGGGATGCGCGACATCGACGATGCCGACTTCATCCGCACCGCGTACGGCAAGGGGCTGTCGGGCAACCGGGTCGCGTTCCGGCACTCGCTTCCGGCCTCCGCGGCGCCGACGATTGCGTTCGCGGGGTCGTACGCGCCGCTCCTGGTCAGCAACGCGCTGCTCGTCGAGCAGGTCTTCAACATCCCGGGCGTGTTCCGCTCCACGACCGGAGCGATCAACAACGGCGACTTCGAGCTGCTGCAGGGGATGATCATCATCGGAGCGGTGCTGGTCGTGTTCGGCAACCTGCTGGCCGATCTCGCCCTGGCGCGGCTCGACCCGCGCGTGCGGAATCAGTAGTTGCCGGAGAGGTAGTCCCAGGCGCGGCGGAGCTTGTCGTCGAGCCCGCCGGGCGTGAGGTCGTCCGGCTCCATGCTCGCGGGGTTCTGCCCGGGCCTGGGCAGCCGCTGCGCGGCCTGCGCGTCGAGGTTGAGCACGACGCCGCGCTCGTAGAGACGGTCGACGTCGGGCGCGTCGGCGAAGCAGTGGCCGTCGCCGGTGTCGACGATCACGCCGTCGAAGACGTCCACCTCGGGTACGGCGAGCACGTGCTCGACCGTGCCGATCTGCTGCCCGTCCGAGCTCATCACCGGCACGCCCTCGGTCAGGACGAGGTACGAGACAGGGTCGCCGAGATCCATGAGAATCCGGAACCCTACCGCCGTCGCGTCACAATCTTCGGGTGGTCGAGCTCGAACCAGGTGCCGAGTTCGCCGGCTGCCGCATTGAAGCGGTCGCCGGCCGCGGCGGCATGGGCGTGGTGTACCGGGCAACCGAGCTGAGCCTCGGGCGGCCGGTCGCGCTCAAGCTCCTGGCGCCCGATCGGGCCCGCGACGAGGCGTTCCGGGAGCGGTTCCAGCGCGAGTCGCGCATGGCGGCGGCGATCGACCATCCCAACGTGATCCCGGTGTACGCGGCGGGCGAGCACGACGGGTCGCTGTACCTGGTGATGCGCTACGTCGGCGGCACCGACCTCCACGCGCTGCTGCGCGAGAGCGGCGCGCTGTCGCCCGCGCGCGCGGCCGACATCGTCGCCCAGATCGCCTCGGCGCTCGACGCCGCCCATCGCGCGGGCCTCGTGCACCGGGACGTGAAGCCCGCCAACGTGCTGCTCGCCGGGCACCACGCCTACCTGAGCGACTTCGGGCTGACACGGCTGGCGGGGTCGGACTCGGGGCTGACCGAGTCGGGCCACTGGATCGGGACGGTCGAGTACTGCTCGCCGGAGCAGCTGCGCGGTCACCGCACGGACGCGCGCGCCGACGTGTACTCGCTCGGGTGCGTGCTGTTCGCCGCCTTGACCGGTGCGCCGCCGTTCACGAACGGGACCGTGCCGGCGACGATGCTCGCTCACCTCAACGATCCTCCGCAGCGGCCGTCCTCGATGGGAGCGCCGGCGGAATTCGACCGTGTGCTCGCGCGAGCGCTCGCGAAGTCACCGGACGATCGCTATCCGTCGGCCGGCGATCTCGGACGCGCGGCGCTGGCGGCGGCGCGCGGCGAGCCGGTCACGGAGTCCGAGCGCAGCGTGGCGGTCGGGCCGGCGGCCCCTTCGGAGGCGCCCACGGTGGTGAACGGCGGCGGGACCGCGATCACGCGCTGGGATCCGGACTCGCACGAGGACGATCTCACCGCGGTCACGGCGATCGCCTCGCCGACGCGCACAGCGCCACGTCACGACGAACCCCCGCTCGAGCCCCACCAGGTCTCGCGGCCGCGCCGCTGGCCGTTCCAGATCGCCGCGGGGCTGATGGTGTTCATCGCGCTGGTCGCGGTCGGGCTGCTGCTCGGCCAGGTGTTCGGCGATCCGGGCGGCGCAAGCGGCTCCGGGGCGCAGACCGGGCCCCTGAGCGAGGACGAGGTCCGCTCGGTCGCCGAGGATTTCGCGACCGCTTACGGCAACGAGGACCCGGCCGCGCTGCGCGCGACGCTGGCGCGCAACGTCGTCCGCGTGCTCCCGGGTGGGCGCAGCCAGGGGCGCGATCAGGTGGTCGACCAGTACCAGCGCCAGTTCGACGGCAACGTCGGCAGCTACGACCTCAACGACCTCACCGTCACCGGCGGGAAGGTCGGCCGCGCGACTGGCAACTACCACGTCGACCGCAAGGGAGGCGACCCCTACGTGGGTCACATCGTGCTCGGCGTCATCCGCGAGCGCGGCGAGCCGCGCATCCAGCTGATCGCCGCGCGGCCCGCGAGCTAACAGCTCTTGGAGATCACGACGTGGACCTTCGAGCCACGTCGCACCTGCGTGCCGGAGTCGGGATTCTGCTGGCACACGGCCGGGTCGCCGGGGAGCAGGTTCTCGAGCAGGCCGCCGCCCTTCTCGATCTCCGCCTTCAGGCCGAGGCCGGACAGCGTCTGCTGGACCTCGTCCTCCTTCTTGCCGCCGAGGTCGGGCACCGTCACCGGCACCTCCCGGGTCACGCGGAATGCGGTCAGCGCCGGCCCCCGCCGGGGCGCCGTCGCCATCACGTCGATCACGTTCGCCCCGGGCTCCAGCGCGACAGTCGCCGTGAACGTCCCACCACCGCTGACCGGCGCCTTCTGCCCGACGACCGTCACCGAGGCGCCGGCAGGCTCCACCGTGCCCTTCACCGCGACGGTCTCGTCCCGCACCGTCGTCAGGTCCGTGGGCGAGTTGACCTTCAGCGCCACCGGCGTGGGCGGCTTCTGCGCGCGCGGTGGGTCCTGTGCGCCGCAGCCGGTCATAGCCGCCGCGGCTATGCAGGCGAAAAGGATGTATTGGCGGCGCATGGGGCCGTATGAGGCTAGCCACGGGTGCGAAAGCGGACACCCGACCGCGAACGCGCGAACCTACGGGCGTCCGACGCGTTTCATCCCTTGGGGACCAAACGGGCGCCCCACCGCGTGGCATCAGGGCGTACGGATCGATGCACGGAGGGCGGGGCGCCCTTAGCCCCTTTTTGCCCGCGCGGCCCCAGAAATCCGACCGCTGGGTCAGATGTAGTACACGCCCCCGCAGCGGGGATAACCGGTTCATGTCCGCCCTCGACTCTGTCGACCGTCTGGTTGGGCGTGCGCTCGAGCTCTCGCTCGAGACGCACCATCGCTACCGCTTGTGGCGTCTTGGCCGGCTCGACGCGCTGAACCCGCCGGACGACGGCTCGCCCTGGTGCCGGGAGGCGCCGCCGCCGCGGCACGGGTGCTCGATCGACGTGCTGATCGACGGGCAGGAGGCGCTCGCCGCGATCGCCGAGGCGATTCGCGGCGCACAGCGCTCGGTGCGTATCGCGGGCTGGCACTCGGCACCGCATTTCGCGCTCGAGCGCGGCGAGCCGCCGACCGTGCTGCGCGAGCTGCTGGCCGAGACCGCCGCGCGCGGCGTCGAGGTCCGCGTGCTGCTGTGGGCCGGCGCGCCGCTGCGCGTGTTCACGCCGGCGCGCGCCGCCGTCCGCGCCGACGCGGATGAGCTCCGACACGACACCGGCGTCCGCGTCGCCCTCGACGGCCGGGAGCGCCTGCTGCACTGTCACCACGAGAAGCTCGTCGTCGTGGACGACGAGCTCGCGTTCGTGGGCGGCGTCGACCTCACCGATCTCGGCGGCGATCGCTGGGACACGCCTCAACATCCTGCACGCGGGAGGCTCGGCTGGCACGACGCCGCCACGAGGCTGCGCGGTCCGATCGTCGCGGACGTTGCCGCGCACCTCGACCTGCGCTGGACGGCCGTGACCGGCGAGCCGCTCGCGGCGGTGCAGGCGCCTGCGGCCGCAGGCGACACCACGATCCAGCTGCTGCGTACCGTCCCGGAGCGCGTCTACGACAGCATGCGCAACGGCGCCTTCGGCATCCTCGAGGGGTACATGCGAGCGTTGCGCTCGGCCCGCGAGCTCGTGTACCTCGAGTCGCAGTTCTTCTGGCTACCCGAGCTCGTCCAGCTCCTGGCGGAGAAGCTGCGGGAGCCACCGAGCGACCGGTTCCGCGTCGTGGTCCTGCTCCCGTCGAAGGCGAACAACGGCGAGGAGGACACCCGCGGGATGCTCGCCCACCTGGTCGATGCCGACGGTGGGCGCGGACGGTTCCTGGCGACGACGATCGACGCGATGACCGGCTCCACGGTGGACCGGCTCTACGTCCACGCCAAGATCGGGATCGTCGACGACCGCTGGCTGACGATCGGATCGGCCAACCTCAACGCCCACTCGTTCCTCAACGACACCGAGGTCAACGTCCAGGTCGCCGACGAGACGCTCGCGCGCGCCACGCGGCTCCGGCTGTGGAGCGAACATCTCGGGCTGCCCGAGGACGCGGTTGCGGGCGATCCCACCGACGTCGTCGACCGGCTCTGGATCCCGATCGCCAAGCGTGGCCGCGAGCAGCACCGTGCGGGTCGCCGTCGCGAGCACCGCCTTCGCGAGCTCGCCCCGAGCTCCCGCAAGGTCGAGCGGCTGATCGGCCCCATGGACGCGATCGTCGTCGACTCCTGACGGGCTCGGCCTAGATGTAGTACATGTGCGCGCCCGCGGAGCGGTTCTCGCGCTCGACCACGTCACTGATCGTGGCGTTCTGCATGATCGCGCGGGCGGCCGCGGCGGCGTCGGAGAACACGGACTCGGCGCCGGCGCCGAACGGGCCGTCGAGCAGCTCGACGACCTCGAGTACGGTGACCTCGGACGGGTCGCGGGCGAACGAGTAGCCGCCCTTGACGCCGCGCTGGGACTTCAGGATCCCGGCCCGGCGGAGGTTGGCGAACAGCTGCTCGAGGAACTGGACCGGGATGTCGCGGCGCTTGGCCAGCTCGCCGATCGGCACGGGGCCGGCGCCGCTGCGGGCGAGCTCCGCGAGTGCGCGCACGGCGTAGGGGGACTTGGTCGTGATCGACAGCATCTCCCCTCATCCTGCCAGCATCACCGGCCGATGCGCGTCCTATCCCGGTTCGGGCCGCCGATAGCGCTGATGGCGGTGATCTTCTTCCTGTCGGCGCAGCCGGACCTGAACTCGGGCCTCGGCGTGTGGGACACGATCGGTCGGAAGCTGATCCACATGGCCTCGTTCGGCCTCCTGTGGCTGCTGTGGCAGCGCGCGCTGGCGACCCCCGTCGTGTATCCGGCGATCCTCATCACGCTCGCGTATGCGGCGCTCGACGAGTACCACCAGACGTTCGTGGAAGGGCGACACGGGACGCCGGCCGACGTGTTGATCGACGCGGTCGGCATCGCCATCGCGGTCGCCCTGCACGCCCGGCTGCGCACACGCATCCGGGAATAGCCACCCGCGCAGGGGCGTCGTCCCCTGTATGCGAGTCATGTTCTGTACCCGTGCGGGCGCCGGCCACTTCGGGCCGCTCGTCCCGTTCGCGAAAGCCTTCCTGAGAAACAACGACGAGGTCGTGTTCGTGGCCCCCGCCGAGTCGGCCGCGATGATCGCGGGCGCCGGCTTCGACCACGAGCTGATCCCGAACCCGCCCACCCAAGGGCGCGCCGAGCTGTTAACCCGCGCGCGCCGGATGAGCTGGGACGAGGCCAACGTGGTGGTCGTCCGCGACCTGTTCGTCGCCACGGACACCCCCGCCAACTTCCCCCACGTCGTCGACGCGATCGAGACCCACCGCCCCGACGTCGTGCTCTGGGAGGCGTCGGATTTCGCCGCCGCCCTCGCCGCCGAGGCGACGGGAGTTCCGGCGGTGTGTATCGGCATCACGCAGGCCCGCCACCGCGAGGTGCTGGCCGACGTCGTGAGCGAGGCGCTCGAGGCGGTCCGCCCCGGGCTCGGCCTCCCGCCCGACCCCACGCTCGGGCGGATGGACTCGATCCCCTACTTCACACTCATGCCAGAGGAGTTCGAGGACCCGGAGACGCCCGGGCTGCCGCACGCGCTCCGGTTCCGCGAGCGGACCACCAAGGCGCGCCCGCTGCCGGACTGGTGGGAGCACGCCGAGTGGCCGCTCGTCTACCTGACGCTCGGCTCGGTCGCCCCGACGATGGACTTCTTCCCCGGCGTCTACCGCGAGTCGCTCGACTCCCTCAGCCACCTGCCCGTCCGCGTGCTGGTGACAGTGGGCCGCGACCGCGACCCCGCCGATCTCGGTCCGGTCGGGCCGAACGTGCACGTCGCCCGCTGGGTGCCGCAGGCCGACGTGATGCCCCACACCGCCGCGATGATCTGCCACGGCGGGTCGGGCACGGTGCGCGCCGGTCTCGCCGCGGGCGTCCCGCTGGCGGTGCTCCCGCTGTTCGCCGACCAGCCCTTCAACGCGCAGCGCGTCAGCGAGCTCGGGGCGGGCATCACGCTCGACGACGCCGCAGGCGCCGGCGACGCCGTGCGCCGGCTCCTCGGCGACCCCTCCTACGGGAAGGCGGCGCAGAGAGTCGCGGCGGCAACCCGCAGGCTGCCGACGGTGGACCGAGCGGTAGAGATCGTGCGCGGGCTGGCCTAGAGCCAGCCGCGCTCGGTGGCGTGCAGGACGGCCTGGGCGCGGTCGACCGCGCCGAGCTTGCCGTAGATGTTGTGCAGGTGCGTACGCACCGTGCTCGTCGAGAGCGAGAGCTCGAGCGCGATCTGCTTGTAGACCATGCCCTGCGCCAGCCGCTTGAGGACCTCGAGCTCACGCGAGGACAGCGGGCACGGCTCGACCGAGCGCGGGCGGTCCTTGCTCGGGTACGGCAGGTCGTAGAGGACGGCCCGGAGCTCGCTCGGGCCGAAGCCGACCGCGCGGGCGGCCTTCAGCAGCTCGGTCGAGGAGACCGGCGAGCCCTGCGAGTAGTGCGCCAGCATGTCGGCGAGGCGGACGAACGCGCTGTCACCCTGGGCATCCTCGGCGTGGTGGCGCTCGATCGCGGTCGCGACGGCCTTCGGCAGGTTCCACCGGCGGGCGAGGACGCCGCCCACCAGCGCGTGGTCGACACCGAGCTCGCGGCGCTCGTAGTGCAGGCGCTCCTCCGGCGTGCGCGCGGGGCCGTGGACCTGGCGCGGGTAGCCCGGGTACGCGTGCATGAGCACGAGCTTGCCGACATCGTGGAGAAGGGCGGTGACGAGCAGGCGGTCGCGATGCGGGTAGCCGGACGCGGCGGCGAGCCGATCGGCCGCGCGCTGAACGGCGACGGCGTGCAGACGGAAGCGCTCCGGTGCCGCGTCCCACGTCTTGCCGCGCTCGAAGAACTCGAACGTCTCGGTGTTCGTCGCCAGCCGCTGGACGGCCTCCGGAGAGAGCACCTCGACCGCGCTGACAATCGACTCGACCTGGCCGCGCTTGGGCGAGTCGAGCCCGTTCGCGAGGCGCAGCACGGCGATCACGAGCGCGACGTCGGACTCGATGGCCCGCACGACCTCGCCGGTCGACGGATGCTCCTCGGCCATCAGCGCGACCAGGCGGTTGCGCGACTCGGCGAGTGCGGGGAAGAGTTCGAGCGCCTCGAAGGCGGCGGTCAGGCGCTTGCCGTGACCCTCGTTGCGCGGACGGCCGACGACCGCGTACGGCTCGCGGCCAGGGGCCTTCGCCACGCGGGTCGCGTCGGGGGTGCTGGCAGGGGGTGCAGCAGGCGGCATGAGAGTGTCGTCAGGCGTCACGGGAATCTGTTCAGGCGGTTCTTGGCCTGGCATGGCCCCGCCTTCAAGCCCTATCGGCAAGTCTGGACGGATCGTTGAGCCGCCAGCCCCGCCTTCGCGCCGCTTCACGTCCCCTTCCTCCCGTTAAGCGCATGGTCCACCCGAGCCAGGGTTTCGTCGCGCCCGAGCAGCGCAACTGTCTCGAAGATACCCGGTGAGACGGTCGTTCCAGTCACCGCAACCCGCAACGGCTGGAAAACCTGCTTGCGCTTGACACCCAGCCGCTCGGCCACGTCGCCCAGCGCGGACTCGAGGTTCTCCTCGGTCCACGGTGCCGGAACGTCGGCCAAAGCGGTCCGTACGGCGCTCAGCGCGTCCTTCGCACCCGGCGCTTCGAGGATCTTCTCGCGGGCCGCCGGATCGTCCGCGGGGCCGTCGAAGAAGAACTGCGTGAGCGGCCAGAACTCCGCCAGGGTCGAGATCTTGTCCTGTGAGATTTCGACCGCACCGCGGAGTCCGCTCCGACCGGTGAGCGACTCCAGTCGCGCCGTCAGTTCGTCGACATCGAGCTCACGGAGGTAGCGCCCATTCATCCAGCGCAGCTTCTGCTCGTCGAACACGGCCGGCGATTTCGAGACCCGCTCGAGCCGGAAGCGCTGCTGGAGTTCGGAGATCGTGTGGAACGTCGTCTCCTCGTCATACCCCCAGCCGAGCAGCGCCAGGTAGTTGATGACCGCCTCCGCCAGGTACCCCGCGTCGCGCAGATCCTGCACCGATGTGGCGCCGTGGCGCTTGCTCAGCTTCTTCCCGTCAGGCCCGTGCAGCAGGGGCAGGTGGCCGTAGATCGGGGTCGGCGCCCCCATCGCCTGCTGTATCAGCATCTGCTTGGGCGTGTTGGAGTAGTGGTCGGCACCGCGCACGACGTGGGTGATGCCGGCGTCGGCGTCGTCGACCACCACGGCCAGGTGGTAGATCGCCGATCCGTCGGCGCGGGCGATCACGAGATCGTCCAACAGGGAGTTCTCGAAGGCGCTCTCGCCGCGGATTACGTCGTTGACGACCGTGACGCCGTCATCGGGCACGCGCAGGCGCACGGCGCCGCTGCCCTCGTCCTCGCCACGGAAGCCGCGGTTGCCGTGCTGCTCCTTGAACGCCTTGACGTCGTCGGGGCCGGCATTCGAGCGGTAGGCGTGCCCGTCGGCCAGCAACTGCTCGACGACCTCGCGGTGGCGGTCGGCGTTCTGCGCCTGGTAGGTCGGCCCCTCGTCCCAGTCGATGCCGAGCCACTCGAGCGCGTCGAAGATCGTCTGGACGTTCTCGGGCGTCGACCGCTCACGATCGGTGTCCTCGATGCGCAGCACCAGCTGGCCGCCTTGCCCGCGGGCAAGCAGCCAGTTGTAGAGCGCCGTCCTCGCGTTCCCGATGTGCAGCGCCCCTGTCGGCGAAGGGGGGAACCGTACCCGCATGGCCCTAAGCATGCCATGCGAACGTGCGCCAAGGGGGAGCGTTTCCGCGCGGCGGCTAGCCTTCCCGGCCCAATGCTGATCGGCGCACACGTCTCCCCGGCCGGTGGGCCCGCCAACGCGGTCGAGCGCGGCGTCGAGCGCGGCTGCAAATCAATCCAGATCTTCAACCAAAGTCCGCGCCAGTGGAAACCCACCGTCTATGACGACGAGAAGGTGGCCGCGTTCAAGGAGGCGATGGCGGGATCGGACGTCGACGCCCTCGTGATTCACGCCGTCTACCTCCTGAACTGCGGCTCCGAGGACAAGGAGATCCGGGCCAAGTCGCTGACCTCGCTGACCGCTTCCCTGCGGGCCGGCGAGGCCCTCGGGGCGGTCTCGGTGGTGCTCCACCCGGGGTCGGCCCTGAAGGGATCGGTCAGCGCGGCGATCAAGCGCGCTTCCAAGACGATCGGCGAGGCGCTGAAGGAGTCCGGGAACTGCGCGCTGCACCTGGAGAACACCGCGGGCGCGGGCGGCACGCTCGGCCGCACGTTCGAGGAGCTCGCGGCGCTGATCGACGGCGCGGGCGGCGGGAAGCGGCTCGGCGCCTGCCTGGACTCCTGCCACCTGCTGGCGAGCGGCTACGACATCCGCACCGCGGAAGGCCTGAGCGGCGTGCTCGACGAGTTCGACCGCGTGGTGGGACTTGACCGCCTCGGCACGCTGCACGTGAACGACTCCAAGACTCCGCTCGGCTCCAACGTCGACCGCCACATCAACCTCGGCGACGGCGAGCTCGGCCGCAAGGGCTGTGCCGCGTTCCTGTCCGAGCCGCGCTTCGACGGCCTGGCGTGCGTGTTCGAGGGCCCCGGCGCGTTCGGCAAGGGCGTCGAGAAGCCGGACATCGACAACGCGTGGAAGCTTCGCAAGCAGGGGCTGCGCACCCGGAAGAAGTGACGGTCCGCCCCGCCCGTCAGGAGGACCTCGACGCCGTGCTGGCCCTGTGGGGCGGGGCCCGCAGCGCCCACGCGGTGACCGAGGACACGCCGGAGCGGGTGGCGGCTCTCCTCGAGCACGACGCTCTGCTCGTCGCGGAGGTCGACGGCGAGGTCGTCGGCGCCGTGATCGCGGCGTTCGACGGCTGGCGCGGCAACTTCTACCGCCTGGCCGTCGCGCCCGACGTTCGCCGTCGCGGTATCGGCGCGCAGCTCGTGGCGGTCGGTGAGGCGCACCTGCGGGCGGCCGGGGCGCCCCGTGTCACCGCCCTGGTCGCGTTCGATGACGACGTCGCGCGCGGGTTCTGGGCCGCGGTGGGCTACGACGCCGACCTCGAGATCGGCCGCATGGTGCGGTCGATCTGACGCCGGGGTCAACCGCTCGCGGCGGCGAGCAGCGGGACGATCACGTCGCTGATCGGCGTCGCGATGCCGTGGGCGCGGCCGCGGCGGGCGATGACGCCGTTGCGGGCGTCCCATTCGAGCGGGCGGCCGGCTTCGCGGTCGGCGAGGATCGAGGTGCCGGCGTCGTCCGGCAGCTCGGCGAACCAGCGCATGATCTCGTCCGCGACGGCGTCGTCCAGGTCGGCGCCCTCGGCACGGGCGACGGCGAGCGCCTCGGCCGCGAGTGCGCGGGCGAGGCGCTGCGCCTCGACGCTCTCGAACATCGCCGCGCGGCGGCCGGTGAGGGCCATCAGGCCCGCTACGGCGTTGACGGTCAGCTTGTGCCAGGTCTGCGTGAGGAAGTCGTCGACGATCTCGGCTCCCTCGAGCAGGTTCGCGACCACGTCGGCGCCCGGCTCGCGCGGCAGAACAAAGCGCGGCGGCGTGACGACACGGACGTGGCCGGGTGCCGTCACCTCGGTGGCGAGCCAGACGACGGTCGGCAGGACCGTCGCGCCGGCCACCAACGGCGCGACGAGCTCGCGCTGCTCGACGCCGTTCTGGAGCACCGCGACGACCGTCTCCCGGCCAGTCAATGCGCGCAGGAAGCCGGAGGCCGCCTCGGTCTGGTGCGCCTTGACCGCGAGCAGCACGACGTCGGCTCGCCACGGCACGGCCGCGGGATCCGTGATTACCGGGCCGGGGACGATTTCGTCGCCGACGACCAGCCGCTCGAGCGGCGTGCGCCCGCACAGCGCGAGCTCCGCGCCGGCGCGCTGCGCCATCGCCGCGGCGGCCCCTCCGATCGCGCCCGGGCCGACGACCGCGACGCGGGTCACGCAGCCGCGGTGACGGGCGCCGGTGCCGGCCCCAGCAGGCGATCGAGCTCAGCGGAGAGCGCGCCGTTGCGGCCGGCGATCTTGTACGCCTCACCGAACCGCAGGTAGCGGATGCCGTTGCGCGTGTGCATCTCGAGCACGAACTCGGCGTCGCCGGGATAGCGGTCGAACAGGTCGCGCAGCTCCTCGATCACCGTCGGCTGCAGCCGGGCGGCGTCGACGCGGCGGCGGAGGTCGTTCGGCACGGCCTCGGCGGCGAGGCGCGCGACCTGCTCCTTGGCCTTCTCGATCTCCTTCTCGGACGGATCGAAGCGCTCGACGTCCTGGACGATGATGCAGACCTTGCCGGCCTCCTTGTGGTCGACCCGGCCGCGCACGAGCACGATCTCGTCGGCCTTCACGACCTCCTCGACGGCGGCCAGCGCCTTCTCGAACACCACGATCTCGACCGCGCCGTCGAGGTCGTCGACCGTCGCGAACATCATCGTCGTCCCGGTCCGGGTCCGGATCTTCTTGGACTCGGTGATCATCCCGCCGACCTTCACCCACTCGCCGTCGCGCTGGTCCATCACGTGGGCGCAGCTGCAGTCGGCCTTCATGCGGAGCGCCTCGCGCACGCGCTTGAGCGGGTGCTCGCTGATGAACAGGCCGATCGACTCCTTCTCGGCCGCCAGCAGCTCCTGCCGCTCGTACTCGTGGGTCGGGATCGGCGGATGGGCGGGAGCGAACGCGTTGCTGGAGGCCATGTCCTCGCCCCCGAGGCCGCCCAGGTCGAAGATCGAGCCCTGGCCGATCTGCGCATCGAGCTGCGCCTTCTGGCCGGCGCCCTGCGCGGACTCCAGCACGTCGAGCATGCCACGGCGCGTCGCGCCCGTGGAGCCGAACGCCCCACACTTGATCAGCGCCTCGATCGCCTTCTTGTTGACCGCCCGGCAGTCGACGCGCTCGCAGAACTCCCACAGGCTGGTGAACGAGCCGCTCTCCTCGCGGGCGCGCTTGATCGCCTCGACCGCCGCGTAGCCGACGCCCTTGACGGCATCGAGCCCGAAGCGGATGTTGCCGTCGACGACCATGAACTCGTGGTCGGACTGGTTGACGTCCGGCGGCAGGATCTCGATCCCCATGCTCTCCGCCTGGTTGACGAAGAACGGCACCTTGTCCTTGGTGTCCATCACCGAGGAGATCAGCGCGGCCATGTACTCGGCGGGGTAGTTGGCCTTCAGCCACGCGGTGCGGTAGGCGATCAGCCCGTAGCAGGCGGCGTGGGAGCGGTTGAACGAGTAGTCGGCCGAGCGCTCGTTGACCGTCCACAGCCACTCCGTGACGTCCTCCGACGTGCCCGAAGCCCGGCAGCCCTCGTAGAAGAGCGGCTTGAGCTTGGCCATCGCGTCGCGGTTCTTCTTGCCGATCGCCTTGCGCAGGTCGTCGGCCTTCGGACCGGAGAAGCCGGCGATCGTCTTGGCGATCTGCATCGACTGCTCCTGGTACAGGATCACGCCCTTCGTGGCCTCGGTGATCGGGCGCAGCCGGTCGTCCACGTACGTGACGGTCTCCGGGTTGCGCTTGCCGCGGGCGTACGTCGGGATCTGGTCCATGGCGCCTGGCCGATACAGCGCGTTGAGCGCCACGAGATCCTCGAACTCGTCTGGGCCGACCTTCTTCAGCGCCTCGCGCATGCCCTCGGACTCGAACTGGAACACGCCCACCGAGTCGCCCCGAGCCATCATCGCGAACGTCTTCTCGTCGTCGAGCGGGAGCGTCGTCATGTCGATCCGCTCGCCGGTCGCGCGCTCGATGATGGCCAGCGCGTCCTCGATCACGTCGAGGTTGCGCAGGCCGAGGAAGTCCATCTTCAGCAGGCCGATCTCCTCGACGGGCTTCATCGAGTACTGCGTCACCGTCCGGTAGGCCTTCTGGCCGTCCTCGGTGGTGCCGGCGTCGGCGAGCTGGAGCGGCACGATGTCGGTCAGCGGGCGGTCGGAGATCACGACCGCGGCCGCGTGGATCGACGCGTTGCGGACGATCCCCTCGAGGCCGCGCGCGACATCGACGATCTGCTTCGCCGTCGGATCCTTCGAGTACTCGACCGCGAGGTCGGCGCCCGGCTGGAGGCATTCGTCGAAGCTCGGCGGGCGGCCCATGATCGGATCCGGGATCAGCTTCGCCAGCCGGTCCCCCATGCCGTAGTCGTGCCCGAGGACGCGGGCGGCATCCCGCGTCGCCGCGCGCGGGAACATCTTGCCGAACGTGATGATCTGGGCCACGCGATCGGTCCCGTACTTCTCGGTCACGTAGCGGATCACGCGCTCGCGACCGCGGACCGAGAAGTCGATGTCGATATCCGGCATCGACACGCGCTCGGCGTTCAGGAAGCGCTCGAACAGGAGGTCGTAGCGCAGCGGGTCGACATCCGTGATCTGCAGGCAGTAGGAGACGATGCTGCCAGCCGCGCTGCCGCGCCCCGGGCCGACCGCGATCCCGTTGTTCTTGGCATAGAGGACGAAGTCCCAGACGATCAGGAAGTAGGCGTTGAAGCCCATGCTGTCGATGACGCCGAGCTCCATCTCCATCCGCTCGACGGCGTCCGCCGGGGGCGGGTCGCCGTAGCGGCTGCGCAGGCCTTCCTCGACCAGCTCGCGCAGGTACGTGCGCTCGTCCTTGCCGTCCGGGCAGTCGAACCGCGGGATCAGGTGGTTGCCGAGCGCGATCTCGACGTTGCAGCGCTCGGCGATCTCCAGCGTGTTGGCGACGGCGCCGGGCATGTCGGCGAACGACTCCGCCATCTCCTCGGTCGACTTGAGGAAGAACTCGTTCGTGTCGAAGCTCATCTTCGGCTGCGCGAGCGTGGACTTCGTCTGCACGCACAGCAGCGCGGCGTGGTGGTGATAGTCCTCGCGCCGGAGGTAGTGGACATCGGCCGTGGCGACCAGCGGCCGGTTCATCTCCTGCGCGAAGCGCGAGATCGCCTCGTTGACCTGCTCCTGCTCCTTGAGGCCGTTGCGCTGGACCTCGAGATAGACGTCCTCGGCCCCGAACACCTGGATCAACTCGTCGAGATGGGCGCGCGCCTGGTCGGGCTTGCCCTGGACGATCCGCTGGCTCGACCGGGAGGCGAGGCATCCGCTGAGCGCGATCACGCCTTCGGCGTGCCGGGACATCACCTCGAGGTCGACCCCCGGCTTGCCGCGGTGCAGTCCTTCGAGGAAGCCGGTGCTCGAGAGCTTGACGAGGTTCCTGAGCCCCTCATCCGACTGCGCGAGCAGCGTCAGGTGGTTGCGCTCCACCTTCGGGTCGCGGCTGTTGCGGTCGTCCACGAAGTAGGCCTCGAGGCCCACGAGCGGCTTGATGTCGTGCTTCTTGCAGGCCTTGTAGAGCTCGACCGCGCCGTTCATCACCCCGTGATCGGTGAGCGCGAGCGCGGGCTGGCCGAAGCTCGCGGCACGCTCGGCGAGCTTGTCGATCTTGCAGGCGCCGTCCAGCAGCGAGTACTCGCTGTGGACGTGAAGGTGGACGCATCCGGGCGCTGTCACGGGTCGACAACCCTACGAACTGATTCGGACGCGTTCGGGTTGACGACCCGCATCGTGCGGGACTAGCGTGAACCGATGGTTGGAAGGGTCGCCAGCCGATGAGCATCGTCCCCCTGTGGAGGATCACCGCGGCGAGCACAGTCGCCGCCGATCTGCGCGAGGCGTTGCTCTCGGGGCTGTTCGCGCCCGGCACGCAACTGGCGCCGGAGGATCTCGCCGGACGCACCGGCACCGACCCCGCGACGGTCCGCGAGGCCCTGTGCGAGCTCGAGCGCGACGGGCTCGTCATCCACTCGCTGCACCGCGGCCCCGAGGTCGCGCACCTGACGGCCGACGAGCTGCGGGACATCTACGCCGCGCGCCGCGTCTACGAGGTCGCGGGGCTGCAGGCCATGCTGCGAGCGCGGCCGGTCGACGTGAGCTGGCTCGGCGCGGCGGTCGAGCGGATGGGCGAGGCGTCGATCGCCGGCAACGAGCGCGCGCTGGTGGAGGCCGACCTCGCGTTCCACCTCGCGATCGTCGCCGCGGCGGGGTCGCGGCGGCTCACGCGTGCCGCCCAGAGCGGGCTGATGGAGTTGCGGCTGGTGCTCTCCGTGGCCGACCGTGAGGCCGACGACATGCCGGCCCTCGTCGCCGACCACCAGTATCTGATCGAGGTCTTCCGGGCCGGGCACGTGCGCGAGTCGGTCGCCGCGCTCGAGGACCATCTCGGCCGCGGCGAAGTCCTCGCCCGCTCGACCGCGTCTGTGCTCTGACCTAGCGGGCGTCTTCGGTCCAGGAATGGATGAGCGCGACTGCGCCAGCGTCGCCGCGGATCACCGGCCGCTCGCCGCTCGGGACGAGGTCGTTGCGCAGGAGCCGGTCGAACGTGGCGCGGGTCATGGTGACCCTGGCGGCGGGTTCGTCGGCAGGTGGGTTGGCCGAGACCGTGAGGCCGGTGCCGTCGCTCGCCGTCAGGAACCAGGTCTCCGCCGGGTCGCTGTCGATCGTCTGCGCGACCGTGAACGAGTGGCCCTTCGTCTGGGACGGGTGCACCGCGTAGGCGAACGTGCGGTAGACGAGCTCGGGATCGAGCTGTGCGCCGGCACGGGCGGCGTCCGCGAGCGTGAGCGTGCTCTGCGGGAGCGCCTGGAGCGCCTTCACGCGGCGCTTGCGGCCGCGCACCCGCGCCGGGCCGAAGAAGCGCCCGATGCGGTGCTCGACGCCCGCCAGCAGCTCGGCGAGGATCAGCGGGTCGGCGGTCAGGTGGAACTCGGCGTCGGGGCGGCCGCGCGGGCGGTCGAGCGGTTCGACGAAGGCGCGCCCGCCGGCGATCGCGACCGAGTACGTGCCCACGCCGCTGATCGTCAGGTCGTAGCCGAGCGGGCCGTCGATGACGGCCCCCTGCGCCGGCAGCAGCGCCGCGAGGACGCGGCCGGCGAGCGCGGCGTTGTCGTGCGCGAGCTTGACGATGGCGCCGCGGAGCAGCGGGTAGTCGCGGCGCTCGGTGCCGAGCATGAGGCCGCGAGCCGGTGGCTTGGTCGCCGAGATGATGCGCGGGGCGCTCGGCGCGACGAGCGCCTCGGCGGCCGGCGGCGGGGCTGCGACGGGCTCTGCCGGCGGCGCGTCGAGATCGGGCGCGGGCAGCGGGACGAGCTCGGGCGTGGGCGGCGCGGCGGTCAGTGTCTCCGGCGGCGACCACTCGACGTACGGCTCGGCGTCCGGCGCGGGCGGCTCGAGCAGCACACCGGCGTGCTCGTATCCGGGCGGCGCCCACTGGACGTCGGGCTGGTCCGGCCCGGCTCGCCGGCGCTCGACTCCCGGCTCGACGGGCTCCCGCTCGCTCTCGACGATCTCCGACCACTCGACCACCGGCTCCGCGTCGGGCGCGGCCGGCTCTTCCTCCGGCGCCGACCACTCGACCGCTGGCTCGGCGTCGGGCGCCACCGGCTCGGCCTGCGGCACCGGCGACGCCCACGCCTCGGCCTCGGGCTCCGAGGGCACCTCCGCCGGGATCTCGAAGGCGGCGGTGGCGGGCGCCTCGGCCGCCGGCCACGGCGCGTCCTCGCTGGCGGGCTCGGCGTCGGGTGCGGGCGGCTCCGGCGTGCGGCTCCGCAACGCCTCGGCGGCGGCGTCGAGATTCGCGACCATGCGCGTCGAGTCCTCGGCCGGCGCCCAGGCGGGCGCGGCGGCGGCCTGTTCCTGGGCAAGCCGCTCGAGCTGCTCGCGACCGGTGCGCTCGAGCTCGGCGATCCGCTCCTGCAGTGTCGTGCCTTCGGCGCGCCGGGCCGCGCGCTCGGCGTCGAGCTCCGTGCGCAGCTCCTCGACGTCGGTGCGCGCCGCGGTGGCCGCCGCCCGTGCGAGCTCGAGCTCGGCGCGCAGGTCGTTCGCCGCGCTGTGTGAGAACGCGGCTTCGCGCCGCGCGGCGTCGAGATCGGCGGCGAGCGCGTCGGCGGCGGCGCGCGCAGACGCCCCGTCGGCCTGCGCGGACGCGGCGTCAGACCGCGCGGTTTGAAGATCGGCGGCGAGCGTGCCGGCGGTCGCGCGGCTCGACGCGGCGTTGGCCCGTGTCGTCTCGAGGTCGGCCCGGAGCCGGTCGGCCTCGGCGCGGGCGGCGCGCAACTCGTCGCCGGTGCGATCCGCGGCGCGGGCGGCGCGTTCGCGGTCGAGCTCGTCCTCGAGCGTGGTGCGGGCGACAGTCTCCACCTGCAGGCGGGCCTCGGCCGTCGCGGCACGAGCTTCGGCCTCGGCGACCACGGCCTCGAGCCCGCGCGCCTCCTCGAGCGCGGCGCGGACCGACGTCAGCTCGGCCTCGAGCTCGGCGCGGCGGCGATCCCAGGCGGCGCGTGCCTCGCCGAACCGTCCGTCGGCCTCACCCAGCGCCGCACGCGCGGACACGGCCTCGGCCTCTGCCTCGTCCAGCGCGGCGCGGAGCGCCGGCGCGGTGGTGGCCTTCTCGGCCTCCAGCACGGCCAGGCGCACGGCGTCCCCCGCGCGCGTGACCTCGTGGGTCCGCAGTCGCAGTTGCCATTCGCGCGAACGGGACCGCAGGTCGGCGGCCGACGCCAGCGCGGCCGTCAGCGCGCCCCGCCGCTCGTCCGCCTCGGTCTCGCGCGCCAGCAGCGTGTCGCGCTCGGCGGTCGCCTCCTCCAGGCGCCGCTCCAGCTCGGTCGAGCGCAGCTCCAGCACCTCGACGGCCTTCAGCGCCTCGGCGGCGACGCGCGCCTGCTGCTTCTCGGCCGCCTCGGCCCGGCGGGCGCGCCGCTCGGCCAGCACGGCCCGGTCGATCACCTCGCCGCCGGAATCCTCGATCTCAGGCTCAGGCCGCGCCGCTCCCGGCACCGGCGGTGGCTCGACCCCGCGCGACAAGACCGGGAGTCCCGCCCGTGTGCCGCTCGCCCACTCCAGCCACAGGGCGTCGGGATCGGCCGCGACCAGCGCCGCGGGCACGAGATAGGTCCCCCGCCAGGAGCCGGGATCGCGTGAGAAGCGCGCGTCGGGCAGCGAGTCGAACCGATGCTCGGCCCCCGCGGCGCGCAGCGCCAGCACCGGCAGGTCCGGCTGGCGGGCGCCTTCGTCGGTCCACCGCCCGCGCACGCGCACGAGTCCGCTCTCGGCCCCCGATGGGAGCCATTCGACCGTCTCTACGGCGAGGCCCGGGAGCGCAGGGATGCTCGGAGACGAGGACTCGGCCACGACCCATCCATCCTCCCAGACGCACCGGCGCCCGGCGTCATAACGCGCCGCAGTTTCCGGGCGTCAGCTATCCGACCCGTTGCTGCGCGCCGCCAGGAGGGCGACGCCGCCGACCACCGCGAGCACGGCGCCGGCCACAACGGGCTTGGGCAAGTAGGTGCGGCCGTAGCGCTGGCGCAGCATGACCTTCAGGCCGTTCCAGACCAGCATTCCGAGGAGCCGATAGAACATGCCGGGAGTTCTACCCGTTCCGGAGCCTGTGAGCCATCCGGGACTGCAGCGACCAGATCTCGATGAACCCGGGCGAGGCCTGCTGGGAGAACAGGCCGCCGGACTCGGCGAACGTGGCGAGCTGCGCGTCGTAGACGGCATTCGGCGACTCGCGCGTCACGACCCGCGCCGATCCCTTGAACAGCTTGAGCCCGATCGTGCCGGTCACGCGCTCGTTGACGTGGCGCGCGTACGCTTCGATGTCGGTCCGCAGCGGCTCCCACCACAGGCCCGCGTAGACGAGGTAGGCCCATCTCTGGTCGAGCTGCGGCTTGAACTGGTTCTGGTGGATCGTCCCGCACAGGCGCTCGAGCTCGCGGTGGGCGGTCAGCAGGATCGCGGCGGCCGGGACCTCGTAGATGTCGCGCACCTTCAGGCCGACGATCCGGTCCTCGATGTGGTCGACGATGCCGACCCCGTGCTTGACGCCGAGCTCGGCGGCCGCCTCCAGGAGCGCCACAAGATCCATCTGCTCGCCGTTCAAAGCCACCGGCACGCCGGCCTCGAAGCCGACGGTCACGACCTCCGGCTCGTCGGGCGCCAGCTCCGGGCGGGTGACGAGCTGGAAGACGTCGTCGTCAGGCGCATGGGAGAGGTCCTCGATCCACTTGCCCTCGGACGATCGGCCCCAGAGGTTGTCGTCGATCGAGTACGGCGCGGTCTCGGTGCCGCCCTTGACCGGGATGCCGTGCTTGCGCGCGTACGCAATCTCCTCGTCGCGCCCCATCTGCCATGACCGCACCGGTGCGATCACCTTCAGCTCCGGCGCCAGCGTCGCGATCGTGCCCTCGATCCGCACCTGGTCGTTGCCCTTGCCGGTGCAGCCGTGGGCGATCGTGTCGCAGCCGGTCCGGCGCGCGTACTCGACCGCCAGCTTGGCGATCAGCGGCCGCCCGAGCGCGGTGAACAGCGGGTAGCCGTCGCCGTAGTCGGCGTTCGCCTGGATCGCCGGGAGCACGTACTCGCGCGCGAACTCCTCGCGCGCGTCGACCACGTGGGCCTCGAGCGCGCCGAGCCGAAGTGCCTTGCCCTTGACCACGTCGTAGTCCTCGCCCGGCTGGCCGAGATTCACGGTCAAGGCGACGACCTCCGCCTCGTACTCGTCCTGGATCCACTTGAGCATCACGCTCGTGTCCAGGCCGCCGGAGTACAGGAGCAGCACCCGGCCGACCTCGCCGGGCTGGGCCAGGTAGGTCGCCACGCGCGTCGCCTGCGGGTCGGCGACGCGATGGACCTCGGTATGTGTCTTGGGATCGCGCGGCTCGTCGTTCACGACGGGCAGCTTATGAGGACGCTAGTGACCGCGACGGGTGACGCCGGCGGCCCGCAGGTAGCGGAAGCCGTCCTCGCCGTCGTGCTCGACGTAGCCGGAGTCCTCGACCTGGTCGGCCGAGTCGCGCGCGTCGCGCAGCCAGCGGGCGCCGATCAGGTCGCTCATCCCGGCCGCCTCGTCGAACAGCCGGTCGCCGTCGACGTCGAGCTTCTCGGTACTGCGGCGGTGGAGCGGGGCGATCAGCATCGCCTCTCCCGCGGCCGCTTCGTCGGCCAGGCTGAGGCCGATGAGCCCGAGCACGATCGGGCGCTCGCTGTCGAGCCGCACGGCGAGCGCGGCGACACGCTCGCTCCAGGCGCACAGCAGGTCCGCGCGGTCGTGGTCGATCGCATCGCGGAACGCGGCCTGCCACGTGGGGTCGGCCTCGGTGAACGCCCGGACGGCTCGGGCGATGTGGGAATCCTCGGCGTTCGGGATCGGGCTGTCGTAGTACCCGTCGATGCGGGGCAGCTCGAGCATCGCCAGTGCGTCGCGGACGTCCATGTCAGCTCAGTCAATCACGTCAGGGCGACCGCACGCGCGCACGCATGTGCGGGGTGGCGAACCCGGCGACCAGGGCGAGCAGGATCAGCGTGATCCCGATCGCGAGCGAGACGCCGCCGGCGTCGCGTCCGCCGCCGCCACCGGTCAGGGGCGGCGGGAGCCGGGTCTCGGACTCGCCGCGCACACTCCCGCTTCCCGTCGACGAGTCGTGCCCCGCCGACTCGCCGGCCACCTGGCCCTTGTCGGGCTCCGGGACCAGCCCGCCGCCGTCGCCGCCGTCCGCGCTGGTGCCGGCGGCGAGCGCCGTCGGCGTGTTCGGCGTGGCCGCTCCGCCGCACGCACCGGCGCGCGAGAGGTGGCGCGCTTCACGCACCCCGCGGCGTTCGATCCGCGCGACGCGCCGCACCCGCAGGTCGAGCAGCTGCGCGACGCCTCGGCGCGAGTGCGGCCGCGCCGAGCCGAGCCCGGTGCGCAGCACGAGTACGCGTCGCTGCAGGGCGCTGAGGTCGTTGAGGCAGGCGCTGAGTCGGGTGACCAGGCGACGCAGCCGGCGTTCGGCACGGTGGCGCTGCGCCGGCGTGCGGGCGGCGGTGCGCGCGCGGGCGCCGCGACCGCGTGACGACGAGCCGCCCCGCGCGCCGGCACCGCCGGACGACGCGCTGGGCGCCGCCGCGGATCCACTGCTGCCCTGCGATGAGGTCGAGCCACCGCCGCCAGAGGAGGATCCACCGCCGCCGCCGCCAGAGGAGGATCCACCGCCGCCGCCGCCAGAGGAGGACCCACCGCCGCCACCCGAAGGGCCGGTCACGCCCGGCACCGTCGGCAGCGGCACGGAGGGTGGCGCAGTCGGGACCGGGACCACGGTCGGCACGGGCACCGGCGGAGGCTTCGGGAGCGGGACCACGGTGGCACCGACCGGCACCGGCACCGGCACCGGCGGAGGCTTCGGGAGCGGGACGACGGGCGGGACCGGTGGGACCGGTGGGACCGGCGGCAGTTGCGCAGACGTCGACGCCGGCGCTGCAAGAGCCCCCACTCCCGCCACGAGCGCTGCGACCACCCGCTTCCTCATCTACACACCGAATACCGGGAGTACGGGACTCCCAAACCGTCCGCGTCGCTATTCGGTCATCAGCCGCCGCAGCCTGGACGCGGCGTCGTCGATCTGCTCGGCGTCCACTACGAGCGGAGGCAGGAAGCGCAGCGTCCGCGGGCCGGTCGCGTTGATCACCAGACGCTCCTCGAGCAGCGCCCGCCGCGCGAGCCCCGGAGCATCGCCGGCGACGTCGATCGCGACCATCAGCCCGACCCCGCGCACGTCGCCCACGCCCGGCAGCTCGCGGAGCCGCTCGCGCAACCGCTCGCCGAGCTCGCGCACGCGCGCGAACAACGCCTCGTCGTCGAGCACGTCGAGCGCGGCGTTGGCGGCCGCGCTCGCCAAAGGACCCCCGGCGAACGTCGAGCCGTGGTCGCCGGGCACGAACACCTCCGCCAGCGAAGGCCCGATGATCAGCGCGCCGATCGGCACGCCGCCGCCGAGGCTCTTGGCGACCGTCATCGCGTCCGGCACGACACCGGACTGCTCGTACGCCCACAGCGTCCCGGTGCGGCCGAGGCCGGTCTGGATCTCGTCGAACACCAGCGCGGCGCCGACCGCGTCGCACGCCTCGCGCGCGGCGCGCATCAGATCCTCTCCCATGGGCCACACGCCGGACTCGCCGAGGATCGGCTCCATCAGCACCGCCGCGGTCCCTTCGTCGACTGCCGCGCGCACGGCGTCCGGCGACCGCGGAATCGCGCGAAAGCCCGGCACGAGCGGCGCGAACGGCGCCTGCTTGGACTCCTGCGGCGTCGCCGACAGGGCGCCGTAGGTGCGGCCGTGGAACGCGTCGTGGAAGACCACGATGTCACCGCGCGGGCGGGCCTTGCGCACGAGCTTCAAAGCCGCCTCGTTGGCCTCGGCGCCCGAGTTGGCGAAGTACACGACCTTCCCGAACGACCGCTCGACGAGCCGCTCGGCGAGCCGCACGTTCGGCCCGTTGAAGTACAGGTTGCTGACGTGCATGAGCCGAGCCGCCTGCTCCTGGATCGCGGCGACGACGTGCGGATGGCAGTGGCCGGTGTTGCAGACCGAGATCCCGGCGAGGAAGTCGAGGTACTCGTTGCCCTCGGCGTCGACGAGCACGCAGCCGGAGCCCGAGGCGAACTCGACCGGATAACGCGCGTAGGTGGGCGCGAGGCTCACGACGCGGGCCTGATCTTGGTGCCCTGGCCGGCGTCGGTGAACAGCTCGAGCAGCACCGAGTGCGGCACCCGCCCGTCGACGATGTGGGCGAAGCTCACGCCACCGTGGATGGCGTCCAGGCACGCCTGCAGCTTCGGGCGCATGCCACCGGCCGTCACGCCGAGCGCCTGCTCGACCTCGTCGGCGCCGACCTCGGAGATCACCGACTCCGGATCGCTCGGATCGCGCAGCCACCCGGGGACATCGGTGAGGAACATGATCTTGTAGGCGCCCAGCGCCCGCGCGACGGCCGCCGCCGCCTCGTCGGCGTTCACGTTGTGCGAGCGTCCGTCGCGGTCGGCGCCGACCGAGGCGATGACCGGGATGTAGTCGGCGGCGATGTGCTCGATCACGCCGGCGTTGACGCGTTCGATCCGCCCGACCAGGCCGATGTCCTCGCCGCCCGGGCCCTCCATCGTCGCCACGCGGAAGAGCTGGCCGTCGTCGCCGGACAGGCCGACGCCGGGCTGGCCGTGGCGGTTGATCCGCTGGACGATGTCCTTGTTGACCTTGCCGACGAGCACCATCTTCGCGATCTCGACCGTCGCTTCGTCGCTGACTCGCAGGCCACCGACGAACTCGACCGGCAGGTCGAGCTTCTCCATGTAGCGGGTGATCTCCGGCCCGCCGCCGTGGACGACGATCGGGTTCATCCCGACGTACTTGAGGAGCACGACGTCGCGCGCGAAATCCTCGCGCAGCGCCGGGTCGTTCATCGCCGCGCCGCCGTACTTGATCACGACCGTGCGACCGTGGAACTCGCGGATGTACGGGAGCGCCTCGAGCAGCGTCCCGACGTCGCGCATCACGTCGTGTACTCCGCGTTGAGCGTCACGTAGTCGTGCCCGAGGTCGGAGAAGAACACCTCGGCCTCGGCCCCCTCGCCCGGCAGGCCGATCGTGTACTCGACCTCCTCGCCCCCCACCGCACCGGCGAGCGCCGACTCGTCGAACGGCAGCGCCGCGCCCGCGCGGCAGACCTGGACGTCCTCGATCCAGATGTCGAGCGGCAGCGGCGCGCTGTCGTGCAGCGCGGCGCCGACGGCCTGCGCGATCCGGCCCCAGTTCGGGTCGCCGCCGTTGAGCGCGGTCTTGACGAGCGGCGAGTCGGCGACCGCTCGCGCCGCGCGCGCCACGATCGGCTCGTGACCGCCGTGGACGACAACGCGGCCGACCCGGCGCGCGCCCTCGCCGTCGCGCACCATCAGGATCGCGAGCCGGCGCAGCAGCATGTCGAGCGCCTGCCCGAACACCAGCTCGTCCTCGGACTCGGGCGCGATCTGGACGCCACTCGCGCCCGACGCCATCAGGATCGCGGTGTCGTTGGTGGAGAGCTGGCCGTCGACCGAGATGCGGTCGAACGAGCGCTTGACGCAGACGCCGAGCAGCAGGTCGGCGGTCTCCGGCGTCAGCCCGGCGTCGGTCTCGACGAAGCACAGCATCGTCGCGAACGCGGGCGAGAGCATCCCAGCGCCCTTCGCCTGCGCGGCGAGCCGCACGGTGCCCGACGGCAGCGCGACTTCAAGGGTCGCGCGCTTGGGGAAGCGGTCGGTGGTGGAGATCGCCTCGGTGAACAGCTCGTCCCCGTCGGCGGCGAGCTCGCTGCGGGCGGACGCCATCCCGCGGATGATCTTCTCCGTGTCGAGCGGGACGCCGATCACGCCGGTCGACGCGATCGCCACGCGATCCTCGGCCACGCCGGCGACCATCGCGCCCGCGCCCTGCATCCGCGCCGCATCCTCGAGCCCGCGGCGGCCGGTGGCGGCGTTGGCGTTGCCGGAGTTGGCGATCACGGCGCGGATACCGGCCAGCTCGCAGCGCTCCTGCGTGAGCAGGACCGGCGCGGCCAGCACGCCGGAGCGCGTGAACCGCGCGGCGCTGACCGTCTCCGGGGCGTCGGACACCAGCAGCCCGAGATCGCGCGCGCCTGATGGCTTGAGCCCGCAGGCGACGCCGGACGCGCGGAAGCCCGCCGGAAGGCCGGGCCCGACCTCGGTGACGTGCTCGGGGATCTCGATCCAGCGCGACTTCACAGCCCCTCCCCTTCATCCCGCCCGAACATCAGGTTCAGGTTCTGGACCGCCTGCGACGACGTCCCCTTCCACAGGTTGTCGATCGTCGCGAACACGATCACGCGGCCGGTGCGCTCGTCGCCGTGGACCGAGATGCGGCAGTAGTTCGTCTCGCGCACCTCCTGCATGCCCGGCGGACCCTCCACGACCTCGACCCACGGCTCGTCGTCGTAGGCATCCCGGTACAGGGCCGCCACGTCTTCGGACCGAGTCGGGCTCACATAGCAGGAGACGAGCTCGCCGTAGGCGAGTGGGACGAGGTGCGGGGTGAACGTCACGCGCACGCCGTCGCCCAGCTCCTGCTCGATCTCCGGGGTGTGGCGGTGACGTCCGACCTTGTACGGCGTCACGGTCTCGTCGACCGCCACGAAGTGCTTCTCGGCGGTCGGCTCGCGGCCGGCGCCGGACACACCCGACTTCGCGTCGATCACGACGTCGCCGAGCAGCCCCGCCCGGGCGAGCGGCGCCAGCGCGAGGATCGCTGCGGTCGGGTAGCAGCCAGGGTTGGCGACGAGCCCGGCGCCGGCGATCTCGGCGCGATGCAGCTCCGGCAGGCCGTAGACGGCATCGGCGATCAGCCCGGGGGCGCCGTGCTCGCCGTACCACTCCTCGTACGTGTCGCGCGAGTGGAGGCGGAAATCGGCCGAGAGGTCGACCACCCGCACGCCTCGTTCGCAGAGCTCGGCAACGACGGGCGCAGCGGCGCCGTGCGGGTACGCCACCACCGCAGCATCGACCTCAGCATGACGGTGAGGGTCGTACTCCTCGAGCACGAGCGGCACGCGCGAGCGCGGGTGCACGGCGTCGAGCCGCTCGCCGGCGTCCGACCGCGCGGTCACGAACGCCAGCTCGAAGTGCGGGTGGCGGTGCAGCAGCGCGCTCGCGACCGCGCCGGCGTAGCCGGCGGCGCCGAGGACGGCGACTCGTTCAGCCACGCGGCTCGCCCCCGAGGCGCTCGGCCACGGCGGCGTCGATCTTCTCGCGCCGCTTGGCGACCTCTTCATCGGTGAGCGTGCGGTCGTTGGCCCGGAACTGCAGGCGCAGCGCCAGCGACACGCGGTCCTCGGTGGGATAGACGTCGAAGATCTCGACCGCGCGGAGCAGCGGCCCGCCCGCCTCGCGCACGGTCGCGACGACGTCGGCGGCCGCCACGTCGCGCCCGAACCACCACGCCCGGTCCTGCAACACGGCGGGGAACGACGTCAGGTCGACGTACCGCGGCACGTACAGCGCCTCGTGCTGGATCATGCCGAGGTCGAGCTCGAACGCGGTCGCGGCCTCAAGGTCCCACGCGCGCGTGACCTGCGGGTGCAGCTCTCCGATCCAGCCGGCGGGCCGCCCGCCGATCAGCACCTGCGCGCTGCGCCCCGGGTGCAGGAACGGCTCACTTCCCGGTTCCACGGCCCACGGCACCCGCAGCGCGTCGAGCACCGCCTCGAGCACCGCCTTGGCACTGTAGAAGTCGGCCCGCGGCGGGTCACTCTCGCGCCACGTAGCCGGCCGCATCGCGCCCGTCAGCAGCGCCCCGACGTGATGGCCCTCGTCGGGGAGCGGCTCCCCGCGCTCCTCGGCCGGCGTCCGCGCGCCCGAGCGCGGCTGGTCGACGAAGATGGCGCCGATCTCGAACAGCCGAATATCACCCATCCCCCGCGCGCGGTTTCGGTTCGCGACATCCAGCAGCGAGCCGAGCAGCGTCGTGCGGAGGACCGACATGTCCTCGGACATCGGGTTGCGCAGCGCGACCACCTTGCGGCGCCAGTCGTCGGCCGGGAGCCGCAGGCGTTCGACGAAATCGGGCGCGGTGAACACCCAGCCGTTGACCTCCGACAGCCCGGCGCCGGCCAGCGTGTCCTCGAGCCGGCGGCGGAGCCGCTGCTCGGGCGTGAGCACGCCGGTGGCGCCGCGCCGCGACGGCAGCGTGGCCGGGAGTTTCTCCAGCCCCCACAGCCGCGCGACCTCCTCGATCAGGTCCGCTTCGCGGGTCACGTCGCCGCGCCGGAACGCCGGCACGGTGACCTCGAGGGCGTCGGGCGCGTCGGCGACGCCGAACTCGAGCCGGCGCAGGATGTCGGCCGCCTCGTCACGCGGGATCGCGGTGCCGAGCACGCGCTCCGTGCGCTCGTCGCGCAGCCGGATCGTCACGGGGTCGGGACCGGGCCCGCCGACGTCGATCGTGCCGCCGACGAGTTTCGCGCCGGCCAGCTCGGTCATCAGGATCGTCGCGAGGATCTGGCCGTCCATCGCCTGCTCGGGCTGCAGCTGCTTCTCGAACCGGCCCGAGGCCTCGGTGCGCAGGGCGAGCCGCGTCGACGTGCGCTGGACGTTGGGGCCGTTCCAGGTCGCCGCCTCCATCAGCACGCGCGTGGTCGTGTCGCGCACCTCGGAGCGCTCGCCGCCCATGATCCCGCCGATCGACGTCGGGCCGTCGTCGTCGCAGATGATCACCATGTCGGCATCGAACCTGCGCTCGACGTCGTCGAGCGTGGTCATCGTCTCGCCGTCGAGCGCCCGCCGGACGATCAACCGGCCGCCGCTGACGAGGTCGTGGTCGAACGCGTGCATCGGCTGCCCGGTGGCGAGCATCACGAAGTTGGTGATGTCGACGACGTTGTTGATCGGCCGCATGCCCGCGGCGGTCAGCCGCGCCTTCAGCCACTCCGGCGACGGGCCGAGCTTGATGTTTTCGAACAGCCGCGCGGTGAAGCGCGGGCACAGGTCGGGATCCTGGACCTCGATCGTCACGCCCGGCACGTCGCCCGGCCCGCCGAGATCGGTCGTCCACGGCGGCGGCGTGATCGGCGCGCCGGTGGCGGCGTGGACCTCGCGCGCGACGCCGTAGATGCTCAGGCAGTCGGGCCGGTTCGGCGTGATCTCGAGCTCGAGCACGTCGGTCGCGATCGGGAGCACCTCGATCAGCGGCGTGCCCGGACGCAGCTCGGGATCGAGCACCATGATCCCGTCGTGATCGGGGCCGATCGCGACCTCGTCCTCGGCCAGGATCATCCCCGCCGACGCGACGCCGCGCAGCTTGGCCGCCTTGAGCTTCGTGCCGTCCGGCATCACCGCGCCGGGCTCGGCGACCGCGACGATCTGCCCGGCGGCGACGTTCGGCGCGCCGCAGACGATCGTGCGCGCGTCGCCGTCGCCGACGTCGACCGTGCAGACGGTCAGCCGGTCGGCGTCCGGGTGGCGCTCGGCGGTCAGCACGCGGCCGACGAGGAAGTGCTCGAGGGCGGCGACGCCGTGGGTGTGCAGCGCCTCGACCTTCGTGCCGGTCATCGTCAGCACGTGCTCGAGCTCGCTGACGCCGATCCCGGGATCGCAGTAGTCGTGCAGCCAGAACAGCGGGACTCTCATCCGAACTGCTCCAGGAAGCGCAGGTCGTTGTCGTAGAAGAGACGCAGGTCGGTGACGCCGTGCTTGAGCATCGCGACGCGCTCGATCCCGAGGCCGAAGGCGAAGCCCTGATGCTTCTCGGGGTCGTAGCCGCCCTCGCGCACGTACTCGAACACGTTCGGGTCGACCTCGCCGGCGCCGAGGATCTCGATCCACGCCTCGCCCTTGCACAGCGGGCAGCGCGAGCCGTCCTTCATGAAGCCGTCGGTGCAGTTGAAGCAGGAGACGTCGCATTCGACGCTCGGCTCGGTGAAGGGGAAGAAGTGCGGGCGCAGCCGTACGCGCCGGTCCTCGCCGAAGTACGCGCGCGCGAACGCGAGCAGCGTGCCCTGGAGGTCGCCGAGCGTGACGTCCTCGTCGACCGCGAGGCCCTCGACCTGGTTGAACTGCGGCGTGTGCGTCGCGTCGTTGTCGCGCCGGTAGGTGCGGCCCGGGACCACGACGTACAGCGGCGGCGGGAACATCTCCATCGCGCGCGTCTGCATCGGTGACGTGTGCACCCGCAGCAGCACCTCGTCGGAGATGTAGAACGTGTCCGTCGCCTGCCGCGACGGATGCGTCTCGTCGAAGTTGAGGGCGTCGAAGTTGTAGTAGGTGAGCTCGGTCTCCGGGCCCTCCATCACGCGGAACCCGAGGCCGAGGAAGATGTCCTCGATCTCGCGCCGGGTCTGGGTGAGCAGGTGGATGCGGCCGGGGGCGACGGCCGGGGAGCCGGGCAGCGTGACGTCGACGACGTCGCCGGCGAGCTTGGAGTCGAGCTCCGCGGTCGCGAGCTCGGTCTCGCGCGCGGCGATCGCGGCCTCGAGCGCCTTGCGCGCCTCGTTCGCGGCGCGGCCGACCAAGCCGCGCTCCTCGGGCGGGAGCTGGCCGACGCCGCGCAGGAGGTTCGGCAGCTCGGCCTTGCGACCCAGGAAGCGGACCCGCACGTCCTCGAGCTCGGCGGTGCCCGGGGCGTCGGCGATCGCCGCCTCTCCGGCGGCGCGCAGCTCGCTGATCCTCTCGTTCATGGAGCGGCCATCCTACGGTTGCACTCGTACAGGGCGACGGTTGCCGCCATCGCGGCGTTCAGGGACTCGTTGGCGATCGGTATGTGCGCGACCTCGTCGCACGCCGAGAGCACCTTTGCGGGCAGACCTTCACGCTCGGCGCCGACCACGATCGTCCCCGGGACCTCGGAGATCTCGCTGAGCGGGCGGCCCGACCGCGCGACCAGGCCGATGCGCGGGGACGGCAGGTCGGCTGGGTCGCGGACGCGCGCCACCGGCACCTCGAACAGCGCGCCCATCGACGCTCGCACGGCCTTCGGCCCGTACGGGTCGGCCGTGCCGGGCCCAAGCGCCACGCTCCCGGCCCGGAACGCCAGCGCGCTGCGCAGCACGGTGCCGACGTTGCCCGGGTCGTTGACGCCCCACAGCGCCAGGCACAGCGGCCCGACCGGCGCGGGCGCCCAGCGCTGCCCGTAGACGGCGAGCGCGCGGGTGCCCGAGCCGAGCTGGGACACGTCGGCGAGCAGGTGCGGCTTGACCTCCTCGCCGTCGAGCCCGGAGCCCTCAGCAACCAGCCGTGCCAGCGGCGCCCAGCCGGCCGCGTCGGCGGCCGCGAGCAGGTCCTCCCCCTCGGCGACGAACTCGCGCAGCTTGTCGCGCCACTTGCGACCCGCGAGCTTGCGGATCTCCTTGAGTTGGTCGTTATGGGGGCTGGAAATTGTCAAAACTGCGTTTTCGATAGGTCATTAACGAGAAAGGGCGCCGCTCCGATGGGAGGGGCGCCCGGAAGCGGGGGTGTCGGCGGACTCAGGCCGCTGACGCCTCGCGGGCGCTTTCGGCGAATCGGCGGAACGTCTCGGGGTCGCGCACGGCGATGTCGGCCAGCACCTTGCGGTCGATCTCGATGCCGGCGAGCTTCATACCGTGCATGAACGTGGAGTAGCTCATCCCGTTCTGGCGCGCTGCCGCGTTGATGCGGGTGATCCACAGCCGGCGGAAATCGCGCTTGCGATTGCGGCGGTCGCGGTAGGCGTAGGCATCGGCCTTCATGACCGCTTCCTTGGCCCGCTTGTACGACGAGTTCGCCTCGCCGCGGAAGCCCTTGGCCCGCTCGAGGACGGCGCGGCGCTTCTTGCGCGCGTGGACGGAGCGCTTGACGCGGGTCATCGCCCGTTCCCTCCGAGCAGCTTGGTGACCACCTTGCGATCGGCCTTGGAGATGTCGCGGTCCAGCCCGAACGAGCGCTTGCGCTTCGGCGACTTCTTCTCGAGGAAGTGGCTCGAGAAGGCGTGGCGGGCCTTGAGCTTGCCCGTCCCGGTCTTCTTGAAGCGCTTCTTCGCGCCCGAGTGCGACTTCATCTTCGGCATATCGGGCGCCGAGTATAGAGAGCCGGTGTCCACGGCCCGCCTGAACCGTGCCGTGACTTTCGATCACCGACAGCAGAGTTCTGCCTACCGCTCGCCTAAATGGCAGGTGTGGCCTAGACTCCTCGAGGGGACCCCGCGATCAAGGTGCCCCCGCTGGCGATCGGCTCGCGGCTGGTGCGCAAGAAACTCGGATTTCGCACACTGCTCGACGTGATCCCGCTCGACGCATCGCTGGTGAAGGGCTCGCACGGCCGCATCCCCGACGATCCGGCCAAGGGCCCGCTGCTGATGACGCGCCATCCCGACCTGCTGGGCGACGGCGAGGTCGCCGCCACCGACGTGCACGACGTGATCCTCCGCCACCACGGCGTGCCGGTGCGGGAGGTGGCCGCCCGGTGACGACGCTCGGCCGCAAGGCCGACCACCTGCGGATCGCCGCGCGGCCCGATGTCGAGCACACGGGCAGCACCGGCTTCGCGGCGCTGCGTCTGCGGCACCGCGCGCTGCCCGAGCGCGACCTCGACGAGGTGTCGCTGGAGACGACGCTGCTCGGCAAGGAGCTGGCCGCCCCGCTGGTCGTGTCGGCGATGACCGGCGGCACCGACGAGGCGGCGGAGATCAACGCCCGGCTGGCACGCGCGGCCTGCGAGCAAGGGCTCGCGCTGGTGCTCGGATCCGGTCGCGCGCTGCTCGACGACCCGGAGCTGCTCCCGACCTATCGCAGCGGCGACCGCCCTCCACTGCTGCTCGGCAACCTCGGCGCGGCGCAGGTGCGCCTGGCGGACGCGCCGACGCGGGCGGAGCGGCTGATCGAGCTGCTCGACGCCGACGGGCTGACGATCCACCTGAACCCGATCCAGGAAGCCGTGCAGCCCGAGGGCGAGCCGCGCTTTGTGGGCGTCGCGGCCGGGATCGCCGCCGTCGCCGCGCACCTGGCACCGCTGCCGGTGCTGGTCAAGGAGGTCGGCTTCGGGATGGACGCGGCCGACGTGATGCTGCTGCGCGACGCCGGCGTCGCGGCGATCGACGTCGCCGGTGCCGGCGGCACCAACTGGGCGCTCGTCGAGGGTCACCGTGACGAGCGCGCCGGCGACGTCGCGGCGGCGTTCTCCGACTGGGGCGTACCCACCGCCACCGCGCTGGCCGAAGCCCACGCCGCCGCGCCCGACCTGCCGCTGATCGCCTCCGGCGGCCTGCGTGACGGTGTCGACGCCGCCAAGGCGCTCGCGCTGGGAGCGCGCGCCGCCGGGCTCGCGCGCCCGTTCCTGCTCGCCGCGCGGGCCGACCGCACGTCCGAGACCGCGGCGACTCTGGTCCGCCAGCTGCGCATCGCAGTCTGGGCCGTGGGCGCGGGCAGCCCCCCCGAGCTGTCACCGGCGCATCTGCGCATGTAGCGTCCGCGCGCATGGGAGAGCGAGCGCTGCAGACACTGCTGGACGGCGGGTCCTTCTTCGAGAGCCCGCGCTGGCACGAGGGACGCTGGTGGGTGTCGGACTTCTACAACGAGCGCGTGCTCGCCGTGGACACGGACGGGCGCGCCGAAGACGTCATGATCATCCCCGAGCGGCCGTCGGGCCTTGGCTGGATGCCGGACGGGTCGATGCTCGTGGTCTCGATGCGCGACCACAAGATCCTGCGGCGGTCGCCGGACGGCGCGGTGAGCGAGCACGCCGACGTCAGCGAGCACTGCGGCGGGGTGCTCAACGACATGGTCGTCGACTCGCGCGGCCGCGCGTACGTGGGCAACTTCGGCTTCGACCTGATGAACGGCGGTGACCCGGTCCCGGCGAACCTCGTCCGCGTCGACCCGGACGGGAGCGCCACGGTCGTGGCCGAGGAGATGCTGTTCCCGAACGGCTCGGTGGTCACGCCGGACGGCCGGACGCTGATCGTCGGCGAGACCGCCGGCGCTCGCTACACGGCGTTCACGATCGCCGACGACGGGTCGCTGACCGAGCGGCGGATCTGGGCCCAGGTCGCCGAGACGCCGCCGATCACGACGCTCCAGGAGACGCTCGGAAAGCTCAAGTTCGGCCCGGACGGCTGCGGGCTCGACGCCGAGGAGCACATCTGGTCGGCCGACGAGGTCGGCGCCCGCTGCGTGCGCCTCGCGCCCGGCGGCGAGATCGTCGAGGAGATCCGCATGCCCGAAGGGCTCGACGTGTTCGCTTGCATGCTCGGCGGCGACGACGGCCGCACGCTGCTGATGTGCGCCGCGCCGGACTTCCTCGAGCACAACCGCATCGGCGCCACCGACGCCGTCCTGCTCACGACGACGGTCGACGTCCCGCACGCCGGGTTGCCGTAACCGGATTGAAGGCGGCGTGCAGGCGGCGTGGCCGAGTCTGCGGCCATGACCTCCTTCACTCCCCGCATCATCACCATCGCCCTCGCGATCCTTGCCTTCGCGGCCCCCGTGGCCGGCGCGGCCCCGATCCGCGACGGCAGCCCGCCCATCACGCGTCCCAATCAGCGCGCGCACGTCTACGTCATCCCGGCGTCGGCGTTCAAGCAGCAGCCGGCGACCACGGCGGCGGCGCACCAGGCGAAGCCGTCCGTCTCCGGCACCGGCGACCGCTCGGCGCACGTCTACGTGATCCCGGCGTCGGCGTTCAAGCAGCAGCCGGCGACCACGGTGGCGACGCACCACGCGAAGCCGTCCGTCTCCGGCGACAGCGACCCCTCGCCGCTCGTCTACATCTTGCCGAGCCTCGCGCTCATCGCGATGTTCGGTGCCGCGGCCGTGTACGTCCGCGGCTCGCGCCAGCCCGCGCAGATCTGACGCTCCGGCGAATCCCGGCGCGGTCTCCGCCGCGCCGGGGTCGCCCGGGGGTACGCTCCGCGTGAGCGTGCTCGACATCGGGATCCTGGGACCGTTGGAGGTCCGGCACGAGGGTCGTGCCCTGGATCTCGGCGGGCCACGGGGGCGGACGCTGCTCGGCGTGCTGGTCGTGCGCGGCAGGATGAGCGCCGACGAGCTGATCGAGGCGCTGTGGGGCGACGATGCGCCGCCGACCGCACCAAAGGCGCTGCAGGTGACCGTGTCGCGGCTGCGCCGGGCGCTCGGGCCCGCGGCGGACCGGCTCGAGACGACGGGCGACGGCTACCGCCTCGGCATCGAGCCCGGAGAGCTCGACGCCGACCGGTTCGAGCAGGCCTGCCGACAGGGCATCGAGCTGCCGCCACGCGAGGCCGCGGTCGTGTTACGGGAGGCGCTCGCGCTGTGGCGCGGGCCCGCGCTCGCCGACCAGCGCTACGAGGCGTGGGCGCAGCCGGAGATCCGCCGGCTCGAAGAACTGCGAGGGCTCGCCATCGAGGAGCGCGTGAAGGCCGACCTCGCGCTCGGCGAGTCCGCACGTCTTGTCGGTGAGCTGGAGGCGCTGGTGGCCGAGCATCCGCACCGCGAGCGCCTGCGCGCGCAGCAGATGCTCGCGCTGTACCGCTCCGGCCGCCATGCCGACGCGCTCGCCGCCTACCGTGACGCCCGCGCCGCGTTCGGCGAGCTGGGCCTCGAGCCCGGCCCGGACCTGCGCGCGCTCGAGCAGGCGATCCTCACGCATGACCCGTCGCTGGCGGCGCCGGCGGTCACCGCGCCTGGGATCCCGCCGGCCCCTCCCACGCCCACGTTCGGCCGCGACGATGACCTGCGCGACGTCCTCGCAGGGCTCGACGGCACACGGCTGCTCACGCTCACCGGGCCCGGTGGCGTCGGCAAGACCCGGCTCGCGATCGAGGTCGCGCGCGCGGCCGACGGCCGCTTCGTCTCGCTGGCCTCGACCTCCGATGCCGAACGGATCCCGTCGCTGATCTGCGACGCTCTCGCGGTCGCCCGCGTCCCGGGCGAGACCGACCGTGAGGCGCTCGACCGCGCGCTCGGCCGCGGATCGCTGCTGCTCGTACTCGACAACCTCGAGCACCTCGCGGACGCCCCGCCGCTGCTGGCCGAGCTGCTCGACACCCACCCGAATCTCCGACTCCTCGCGACGAGCCGCCAGCCGATCGGCATCCGCGCCGAGCGGCTGTCCCCCGTGCCGCCGCTCGTACCCGGCGCGGACGCCGCGTTGTTTGCGGACCGCGCCCGCGCGCACGACCCCGCCTTCGCCATCGACGACGACAACGCCGCCGCGGTCACGACGATCTGCGAGCGGCTCGCGGGGATGCCACTGGCGATCGAGCTCGCCGCCGCACGGCTCGGCGTGCTCTCACCCGCCGACCTCGCCGACCGGCTGTCCGCGGCCCTGGGCGTCCTCGACCGCGGCCCGCACGACGCGCCGCCGCGGCAACGGACGCTGCGCGCGACGCTCGACTGGAGCTACGACCTGCTCGACGACGAAGAGCAGCGGGCGTTCATCGCGCTCGGGGTCTTCGCCGGCGGTTGCGAGCTCGATGCGGCCGAGGCGGTGACGGGCGCCGGTCTCGACGTCCTCGAGAGCCTCGTCGCGAAGAGCCTCGTGACGGCCCGCGCGGGCCGGCTGGGAATGCTCGAGCCCGTCCGCCAGTACGCCGCCGAACGGCTGGCCGCGAGCCCGGATCTCGACGCGATCCACGCCCGCCATCTCGGCCACTACCTGGCGCTCGCGAGGCGCGCCGAGCCCGACATCTTCACGCGCGGCCGGTCCTCCCCACTCCTCCCGGTCCTTCATCGCGAGCGAGACAACCTCGACGTCGCGTTCGAACGCGCGATCATCGCGCGGCCGATCGACGCCCTCGCGCTGGCGGGCGAGCTCTCGCCGTACGGCTGGAACGCGCACGCCGCCGAGCAGGTCGGTCGCCGGTGCGAGCGCGCCCTGAACGCCGCCGGCGAGGACGCCCCGGCGGAGCTCCGCGCCCGCGCACTGCTCGCCGCCGGCAACAACAACGCGGCATACATGACCGATCCGGAGTTCGTCTCCGCCGCGCTCGCCCTCTTCCGCGAGCTCGGCGACGAGCGCTGGATCGTGCGGAGCCTGCTGGCACTGAGCAACGCCCGCAGCGTCCGCGGCGACTACGACGAGGGACGGCGCGCCGCCGAGGAGGCGTTCGCGATCGCGCGTCGGCTCGAAGACCCCGGGCTGATCGCCGAGGCGGTCGGTCAGGTCGCGCTCTCGATCGACGGGGTCGAAGAGGCGTTGCCGCTCATCGTCGAGGCCGCAGACCGGTGCCGCAGCGTCGGAGCTGTGGCACGAGCCGCGGGGCTGCTGTCGACCGCCGGGATGGCCGCGCTGCGCGAGGACGCGTACGAGCGATCCGAGCAGTTGCAGCGCGACGCGCTCGAATTCGCGCTCGAGACCGGCGATCCCAACGTCATCGCGCTCGTGCAGGGAAACCTCGGGCTCGCGGCCTTGCTCGGCGGGCGCCTCGAAGCGGCGCGTCCGGCATTCCGGGACGAGCTCGTGATGGCGCACGAACACGCGCTCGCGATGTTCTACATGGAAGGGCTGCTCGGGCTCGCCGCGCTCGCCGCGGCGGACGGGAACGACCATTTCGCCGCAGTTCTGCACGGCGCCGCCTGGGAGCTGAACGACCGCCCGATCTACCCCTCAGAGGCACCCGTGTACGAGCGCGTCGAGCAGCGTTTCATCGCCCCCGCTCGCGGGCGGCTCGGCGAGCCGGCGTGGGCGGCAGCGCAGGCCGAGGGCCGCGCGATGACGGTCGCGGATGCGGTGGGTTACGCGCTGCGACCGGCGCTGTTACCGCACTGAAAGCGTGCGGTTACCGCCGTCTCGGAGGCTGCCGTCCATGACCTCCACCACCCGCATCATCACCACCGCCCTCGCGATGCTCGCGATCGCCGTCCCCGCGGCGAGCGCGATGCCCATGTACGAGCACGGCGACACCACCGCCACCGGCCGGAGCAGCGCCGACATCCGCACGTCCAGCCTCGCCGGCACCACGTCGGCGCCGGTGCAGGACCTGCGCAACGCCGACGAGCGTGCCCCGCAGCCGGCCGAGCCGACGCAGGACCTCCGCAACCCGGACAACCGCGCCCCCGGCGTCGAGGCCGCCCCGGCCCCGACCGACACGAGCCGCGTCCCGGTCCAGCAGTCGCCTTACTCGCCGGCGCAGCTCAAGCCGATCTCGACCCCGCAGGCGGCCCCCGTCGCCGATGACGGACCGTCCCCGTTCGTCTACATCATCCCGAGCGTCGTGCTGATCGCACTGCTCGGCGCGGGATTCGCGTTCATCAAGACCACCTCGCGGCCCGTCCGCCGGTCGGCTGCCTGACAGACAGCGATCGCTAGCGTCAGCAGGGTGAAGGTCGAGCTGGGAGGCGTGCCGGAAACCCTGCTGTGGACGCTGTACCACCGTTCGATCGAAGCGCGGCGGCCCGATGCGATCCTCACGGATCCTCGGGCCGTCGCGCTCGTCGACGAGATCGACTATGCGTTCGCGGCGCGCTTCGGCGGCGGCGAGGGCGCGCTCTCGCAGGGGCAGGCACTGCGCGTCCGGCGGTTCGACGGCGAGGTGCGGCGCTTCCTCTCCCAGCATCCCGACGGCGCCGTCGTCGCGCTCGGCGAAGGGCTCGAGACCCAGTTCTGGCGGGTCGACAACGGCCGCGTGTCCTGGATCACCGTCGATGTGCCGGAGGCGATCGAGGTCCGCGAGCGGCTGCTCGAACCAGGCGAACGCCAGACCCTGATCGCCGGCTCCGCACTCGACGAGGACTGGATGGACGAGGTCGACGCCTCACGCGGCCTGCTCATCACCGCCCAGGGCCTGCTCATGTACTTCAACTTCGACGACGTCGAGCGACTCGTCGCCGACTGCCGGCAGCGGTTCCCGGGCGCCACGCTCGTGTTCGACGCGATGCCGGGCTGGCTCAGCAAGGCGAGCCAGCGGGGCAAGCTCGGCGACCCGGATCACTACCAGCCGCCGGCCTGGCACTGGGGCATGGACTACGACAAGCGGCGCCGGCTCGGCGCCGAACGGTTGCGGCTCCCACGCGGACGGGGGGTCTTCTTCGGCTACGTCGCCCCGCTGCTCCGGCTCGGCCTCGTCCAGATCTTCCGCGTGCGCCTGTAGCGGACGTCCACGCCGCCCCGCAGCGCGATGGCTGCGGAGCGGGGGACTTGGCTTTAAGAGGCCGCTGCGGCCGGCTTGTCGCCGGTACCGGTCTTCTGCGGCGCCAGCATCATCGTCATGTTGCGGCCGTCCTGCTGTGGCCGCTGCTCGATCACCGCGAGGTCGCCGAGGTCCTCCGCGAGCCGGTTGAGAATCATCTCACCGCGCTCGGGGTGGGCCATCTCGCGGCCGCGGAACATGATCGTCACCTTGACCTTGTCGCGCCCCTTGAGGAAGCGCTCGACATGGCCCTTCTTGGTGTCGTAGTCGTGCTGGGCGATCTTCGGCCGGAACTTGATCTCGCGGACGTTGATCTGCTGCTGATGCTTGCGCGCGGCCTTCTGCTTCTGGTTCTGCTCGTACTTGTACTTCGAGTAGTCCAGGATGCGGCACACGGGCGGCTTGGCATCGGGAGCCACCTCGACGAGGTCGAGGTCGCGGTCCTGCGCCTGGCGCAGGGCCTCTTGGGTGCGCATGATCCCCACCTGCTGTCCGTTCTCGTCGATGAGCCGGACCTCGGGAACGCGGATGCGCTCATTGATCCGGGTGGGGTCGCGCTCAGGCGGCTGCCGGTCGAAACGTCTTGGGACCGGCACTAGTGCTGTTGGCGGCGCCTCAAGAAGAGCGCGACGCTGAGTTAGAACGCGTATTCAACGTGGCGCAGTATAGCTACGGTTCAAGCGAGTGGCGGGCATTCATGATGAGTTGCAGGCGATCCTCGACGCGACGATGGACGTTGTCGCCGTGTTCGATTCCGAGCGCCGCTTCCAGTTCGTCAACGATGCGGCCTGCCGGTTCTACGGCCGCACGCGCGAGCAGCTGCTGCGTTCGCGGCTCGACGATCTGATCGGCACGGAGCGCGCCGAGGCCGACTGGGCAAGCTTTCTTGAGCCCGAGCGCATCGCCCAGGGCATGCTCGAGCACGTCTGGGACGGCGAGCAGGACGGCGACCGGCGCGTGCTCGAGGTCCGCTCGCAGCCGGAGTTCATCCCCGGCCGCCACCTGTTCGTGCTGCGTGACATCACCGAGCGCCGCCGGCTCGAGGACCAGCTCCGGCAGGCGCAGAAGATGGAGGCCGTCGGCCAGCTCGCCGGCGGTGTCGCGCACGACTTCAACAACCTGCTGACCGTGATCGGCGGGTACAGCGAGCTCGCGCGGCGGCGGATCGGCGCCGGCCCGGGCGGCAACGAGCTGCTCGAGGTCGAGCGCGCCGCCGAGCGCGCCACCCAGCTCACCCGCCAGCTGCTCGCGTTCTCCCGCCAGCAGGTGCTCGACCCGCATCCGCTCGACCTCGGCGAGGTCGCCGCCTCGCTGCTGCCGATGCTGCGGCGGCTGATCGGTGAGGACATCGAGATCGCGATGCTCGCGGCGCCCGGCCTTCCCGCGGTGCTCGCCGACCGCTCACAGATCGAGCAGGTGGTGCTCAACCTCTCGGTCAACGGCCGCGACGCGATGCCGACCGGCGGCACGCTCACGATCGAGACGCGGCTGGTCGAGGACCGCGTGGCGCTGATCGTCACCGACACCGGCGTCGGCATGACGTCCGAGACGCTCGAGCACATCTTCGAGCCGTTCTTCACGACCAAGACCGTCGGCAAGGGCACCGGGCTCGGCCTGGCGACCGTGCACGGGATCGTCAACCAGTCGGGCGGCGAGGTCCTCGTGTACTCCGAGCCGGGGCTCGGCACGAGCTTCAAGGTCTACCTGCCGGTGTCGGGAGCGGTGCCCGAGCCGCCCGCGCCCGCCACGCCGGACGAGGACGAGTTGCGCGGCGACGAGACCGTCCTCCTGTGCGAGGACGAGGAAGGCGTGCGGCACCTGATCGAGGCCGTGCTGACCAGCCACGGGTACCGCGTCCTGGCGGCGTCCGGGCCGCTGCAGGCGCTGGAGATCGCAGCCGAGCGCCCGATCGACGTGCTCGTCTCCGACGTGATCATGCCCGACCTGTCAGGCCCCGAGCTGGCGCGGCGGATGGAGAGCCTGCGCCCGGGCGTGCGGACGCTGTTCGTCTCCGGCTACACCGCCGAGACCGTGCGCGGCCGGGGCCGGCTCCCCGAGGACAGTGCCTTCCTCGAGAAGCCGTTCCACCAGCTCACCCTGCTGCGCGCGATTCGCGCGCTGATCGCTCAACCGCGCTCGCGCAACGAGGCCAGGTAGTCGTAGCTGCGCTCGGCGTCGCCGAACGAGCCGCCCGCGGCCTGCGCCGCGTCGTCGTTCTCCATGACGAAGTGGTGCTTGCTCGTGTCGATGCCGCAGAAGAACGGCTCGTACGGCAGGTCGCCCGCGCCGACGTCGGTCATCGTCCAGCCCGAGTGCGGGCCGCCGTTGAAGAGCCCGTCCTTGACGTGGAAGAGCGGGTAGCGCTCCGGGTGGTCCCAGACATAGTCGTTGGGCCGGAAGCCCGGGAACCGGCTCTGACCGACGTACGCCCAGAAGATGTCCATCTCCAGGAACACGAGCCGCGGGTCCGTCTCCTGGAACAGCACGTCGTCAGCCGCGTGCCGCCCACGACCTCGAACTCGCTGTCGTGGTTGTGCTGGTAGAAGCGCAGCCCGCGCTTGCGCGCCGCGGTGGCGAACATGTTGAAGTCCTCGGCGGCCTGCTTGTAGCCGTCGACGGTCTGGCTGTTGCCCCCGGCCGGGCTCGACGCCGTGCCGACGTACTTCATGCCGATCTCCTCGGCGTCGTCGAGCACCTGCTCGAGATCCGTGCGGAACGTCCCGTAGCCGACGTGGCTGCCCGCGGCTGAGAGGCGGTACTTGCGCAGCAGCCCGCCAGCTCCTGGTTGCTCCAGCGCCGGCCCTGGGCGTTGTAGCCCGCGAACTCGACCTCTTTGTAGCCGATCCCCGCGAGCCGCTTGAACACCTCTGCGAACCCGAGCGTGTTCACCTGGTCGCCGACCGTGTAGAGCTGGATGCCGATCCGGCTCTTCGGCAGCAGCCGGCTCCGCTCGTGATGATGGCGGTGCCGCCCGTGAGCGGACGCCGACCACGGCGTCAGTGCGCTTGCTGCGGCCGTTCCCGCCGCCGCGCCGATCAAGCCGCGGCGACTCAACGTGGGCTTGTCACCCATGTTCTCCCTCCCTTCCTCCGCGCGCACACCCCTGCGGCGCGTAGAAAGGTCAACGGTACAACTAATCGCGCTTCGCGGCCTCCGCGACGAGCCGCTCGACGGCGTCGGCGAGGGCGACGGTACCCTGGTCGCCCTCGCGGTGGCGGCGCAGCGCGACCGCCCCTTGCTCGGCCTCGCGGTCGCCGACCACCAGCATGTACGGGACCTTCTGCAGCTCGGCCTCGCGGATCTTGCGGCCGACCGACTCGGTGCGGCCGTCGACCTCGGCTCGCAGCCCGGCCGCGGCGAGTGCGGACTCGACCTCACGCGCGTAGTCGATGTGGCGGTCGGCGAGCGGGAGCACGGCGGCCTGGACGGGCGCGAGCCAGAGCGGGAACTCGCCGGCGTAGTGCTCGATGAGGATGCCGATGAAGCGCTCGAACGACCCGAACAGCGCGCGGTGGATCATCACCGGCGTGTGCTCGGCGTTGTCGGCGCCCGTATAGGTGAGGCCGAAGCGCTCGGGCATGTTGTAGTCAAGCTGCACCGTGCCGAGCTGCCACGAGCGTCCGAGCGAGTCGGTCATGTGCAGGTCGATCTTCGGCGCGTAGAACGCGCCCTCGCCCTCGGCGATCTTGTAGTCGATCCCCTCGGTCTCCAGCGCCCTCGTCAGCATGCCCTCGGCGCGATCCCAGAACTCATCGCTGCCGAGGCGGTTGTCCGGGCGCGTCGAGAGCTCGGCATGCACGGGGAAGCCGAACATCCCGTAGATGTCGTAGCCAAAGTTCAGGCAGCGGGCGACCTCGTCCTCGATCTGGTCCTCGGTGCAGAAGATGTGCGCGTCGTCCTGCACGAAGTGCCGGACGCGCAGCAGGCCGTGCAGCGTGCCGCTCGGCTCGCGGCGGTGCAGGTGGCCGGGCTCGGCGCAGCGGTACGGCAGGTCGCGGTAGGACCAGTGCTGGAGCGAGAACAGATGGGCATGGCCCGGGCAGTTCATCGGCTTGAGCCCGAACTCACGGTCCTCGTACGGCGCGACGAAGATGTTGTCCTTGTACTTGCCCCAGTGGCCGGAGGTCTCCCACAGCGAGGACTCGTAGAGCAGCGGCGTCTGCACCTCGACGTAGCCGCGCTCGACCTGCATCCGGCGATTGACGTCGACGAGCGCGTTGAAGATCGCCGTGCCGCGCGGCAGCCAGAACACGGAGCCGGGCGAGACCTCGGAGAACGTGAACAGCCCGAGCTCGCGGCCGAGCTTGCGGTGGTCGCGCGCGCGCGCCTCCTCGAGCCGCTGCAGGTACTGCTCGAGGTCCTCCTTGGAGTGGAAGGCGGTGCCGTAGATGCGGGTCAGCATCTGGCGGTCCGCGTCGCCGCGCCAGTACGCGCCGGCGACCGACAGCAGCTTGAACGCCTTCACGCGCTTGGTCGAGGGCGTATGGGGGCCGCGGCAGAGATCGGTGAAGCCGTTGTTGGTGTAGAGGCTGACCGTCTCTACACCCTGGCTGGAGACCAGGTCCTCGATCAGCTCGACCTTGTAGTCCTGCTGCTCGCGGACGAAGCGCTCGAGCGCGTCGCCAACGGGGATGTCCTCACGCACGAACGGCTCGTCGGCCTGGACGTGCTCGCGCATCTTGGCCTCGAGCGCTTCGAAGTCGCTGTCGGAGATCGAGACGCCGTCGGGGAACTCGAAGTCGTAGTAGAAGCCGTCCGCGATCGGCGGGCCGATCGAGATCTTGGTACCGGGATAGAGCTCGAGCACGGCGGCGGCGAGCACGTGGGCCGTGTCGTGGCGGATCAGCTGGACCGAGTCGACGTCGTCGGCCTTCGCGGTGACGATCTCGACGCGATCGCCGTCGTGCAGCGGCGCCGAGAGGTCGTGCACGCGGCCGGCCTCGTAGGCGCTGCCGTCGCGGGAGTCCGGGCCGTCGCCGTCGACGACGCGGATGGCGAGCGCGGCACGCGCGAGCCCGGGGCCGATCGCGGCGGCGAGGTCGGCGCCGCTGGCGCCGTCTTCGAGCTCCTTGCTGGAGCCGTCGGGCAGGGTCACGTGCATCGGCGGAGCATGCTAGATGGTCGATTTCGTGACCTGCGTGCGTAGGTTGCGGAATCGGCCATCTCAGTCGCCGGGCATGGTTCGAACCTCTCTGATGCTGAGCGGGGCGAGGATCGAGGCGAACAGGACGATCGCGGCGATCCACAGCGCCTCGTGGATGCCGATCGCCACCGCGATCGGGCCCCAGATGATCAGGCCCAGGGGCCGGAACGCGAGCGCGCCGAACCAGTCGTAGGCGCTCACGCGCGACAGCGACTCGGGCGGCACGCGGCGCTGCAGGGTCGACTCCCAGATCGAGCCGCCGAGCATCATCCCCGCGCCGGCCAGCAGCGCGCCGAACGCGACGAGCGGCGCCGGCGCTCCTGCGGCGAGCATCGCCAGCGGCGCGGCGAACATCGAGAACGCGACGGTGGCGAGCACGAGCGGCCGGCGCGGCCGCACCCGGATGCCGGCGACCGCGCCCGCGAACGCGCCGACGCCCATCGCGCCGAGGATCACGCCCCAGACCGCGGCGCCGCCGAGATCGGCCTCGGCCACCACCGGCCCGAGCGAGCTCCACGCGCCCCACAGCACGTTCCCGATCGAGGCGGAGAGCACGATGCTCCACACCCACTTGAGCGAGCGGAACGCGCCCCAGCCGTCCCTGAGGTCCTGGATGAACGAGCTCGCCTCGCGCCGGACGTGTGGCGGGAGCTGCAGCCCGGTCAGGAGGGCGGCGCTGACGCCGAACGAAGCGGCGTCGATCGCCAGCGCGTAGCCGGCGCCGGCCGCGGCCACCAGCCCGCCCGCGAGCACGGGCCCGGCGATCTCCCCGCCCGCGATCGCGGTGGCTCTGAGCCCGTTGGCCTGCTGCAGGCGGTCGGAGCTGACAACGGCGGGCATCATGCCGATCGAGGCGGGCTCGAAGAAGCCGGTGGCGGCGCCGGTCAGGCCGGACAGCACGGCGATCGCCCAGATCGCCGGCTCGCCGGTGATCAGCAGCAGGGCGAGGATGCCCTGGGTCGCGAGCCGCGAGAGGTCGGCCGCAACCATCACCGACCGGCGTGGCAGCCGGTCCGCCACGACGCCGCCGATCAGCAGCGAGGCGACGAGCGGCAGCGTGCGCGCCGCGAGCACGATGCCGATGTCGGATGCGCTGCCGCCGAGGTGGATGACCGCGAAGGCGAGCGCGATGTTGACCATCCGGTCGCCGAGGACGGACACGGCGTACGCGCCGAACAGCAGCCGGAAGTCCCGCTGCCCCAGTACGGCGAGGCTGTCCGGGAGGCGAGGCACGGCCGGCGCAGGCTATCGTCGCCCCGATCGACTCGATCGAACTCCAGGACCATCTCGAGCCGGCGCGGATCGGCCAGCTGGTCGAGCTCTACGGCACCGCCTGGTGGACCGATCAGCGCGAGGCCGCAGGCGTCGAGCAGATGCTCGCGGGCACCAACCTCGTGCTCGCGCTGATCGACCGCGGCACCAACCGGCTCGTCGGCTTCACGCGCGCGCTCACGGACTGGCGCTACCGCGCGTACCTCTACGACGTGATCGTCGCTCCCGACTGCCGCGGCCGCGGGCTCGGCCGCGTGCTGGTCGATGCAGCGCTCGGGCGGCTCGAGGGCGTCGAGTCGATCGAGCTCAGCTGCCAGCCGGACATGATCCCGTTCTACCGCCGCTGGGGGTTCGAGAACGAGCTCGGCGGGTCGCTGCTCATGCGGCTTCGACGCTGAGCTTGGGCCAGCGCTCGCGCCAGCGCTTCTCGCTCACGCGCTGCGCGTAGAAGCTCGGTGATTACGCGCTTCGGGTTGTGGCGGCAGACGAGGCCGAAGAGGTCGTCGAGGCCGTACGGCGCGCAGCGCGGCCATCAGGAGCGGCGACTCGCGCACCAGCGCGCACAGGCGGTCGCTGTCGTGCATCGGAGAGGTTTTACCCGTTGCTTACGCAACCAGTTGCTACCCTGCCCGGCCGCGACGGTGGGGTTGCCGCCGCGGGCCATGCGCCGCGCATATCGAGCGCGACGAGCGGAATTGGCCCGCCGGGTGGACGCCGTCCGAGGATCTTGAAAGCTCCCCGGCCTGCGCGTGTGCAGGCATTTAAGGACGTGAACGATGAGAAAGACGACGACAGCGCTTGCGCTGGCGGGCTCGCTGCTTGCCACGCCCATGGCCCTGGCGGCCGCTCCCCCGGCCGCCCCGACCCTGCACCCGCTCCTCGCGGGCCATCGGACCCTGGCCGGCCAGATGAGGACCGCCAAGGTCGCCAACCTGCGCGCCGACCTCACCCCTCGCGCGGTGCGGCTCGCCCGCAAGCTCGATATTTCTCCCGCCGCCGAGCGCCGACGAGCGCGCGGTAAATCGCCCGCGCAGCTCCGCGCCCGCATCCGCAGCCTCGAGCACCGGCTCAACGCCCCGACCGCCTCGCCGACGATGCAGGCGATCGCCCAGTGCGAATCCGGCGGCAACCCCGCGACCGACACCGGCAACGGCTTCTACGGCAAGTACCAGTTCACGCTTCAGACGTGGCAGACGGTCGGCGGCTCCGGCAACCCCGCCCAGGCCTCCGAGGCCGAGCAGGACCGCCGCGCCGCCTCGCTCTACGCCCAGGCCGGCCCCTCTCCGTGGCCGGTCTGCGGGCGCTGAACACCTTGCATCGACGGGCGTGCTGAGGTTGGTGGCGGATAGACCACCGTATGGGTGGATTATCCGCCACCGACCGCACCCCCTCCCTACCCAGCCGCAGTTGACGTTCGGTCGCTAGCCTCCGGCGCCTCATGGATGCCGCTGCCCTCCGCGCCGAGTTTCCCGTCCTCGCCCACAAGGCATACCTGAACGCCGGGACCGACGGGCCGGTGCCGAGCGCGGCGGTGCGGGCGGCGAAGGAGGCGCTCGGGTCGCAGGAGGCCGACGGGCGGTTCGTGACGCATTTCGCGGCGCGCCAGGCCGGCCACACGAAGCTGCGCGAGGCGTATGCGCGGGTGCTCGGCTGTGCGGTCGAGCACGTCGCGCTGAAGACCTCGACGAGCGAAGGGCTGGGGTCGGTGCTCGCCGGGCTCGACCTCGGGCCCGGGCACGAGATCGTCACCAGCGACACCGAGCACCCGGGACTCCTCGGGCCGCTCGTGGTCGCGCGCATGCGCGGTGTGAAGGTGCGAGCGGTCCCGCTGAAGGACGTCGCCGACGCGGTGACCGCGACCACGACGCTCGTCGCCTGCTCGCACGTGTCGTGGGTGAACGGCGAGATCGCGCCGGCCGAGCTCAAAGAGCTCGACATCCCCGTGATCCTCGACGGTGCGCAAGGCGCCGGCGCCATCCCGCTCGACATGGTGCAGATCGGTTGCGCCGCCTACGCCGCCGCCGGCCAGAAGTGGCTGTGCGGGGCCGACGCGACCGGGATGCTCTACGTCGCCCCGGAGTACCAGGAGCGGATCCGGCCGGTCGCGCCCGCGTACCTCGCGTTCGCGGACACGAGCCAGGGCGTGGACTCCCCCCTGCACACCGACGCGCGCCGCTACGACACCGCGTCGGTCTCGCGCGAGGGCGTCGCGTTCACCGTGGCTGCGATCGAGCTGCTGGAGTCGTACGGGCTCGACGCCGTGCAGAAGCAGGCCGCACAGCTCGCGGAGACGTTTGCCGAGGCGCTCGCCGCAAGCGGCAGGACGGTCGCGCCCCGCGACGACACGACGCTCGTCGCCTGGGAGGACCCAGACCCCGAGGGCACGCGCGACCGCCTGACCGAAGCCGGGATCGTCATCCGCAACCTGCCGCGCACGCCGTACCTGCGCGCTTCGGTCGGCGCGTGGAACGACGAGTCGGACCTCGAGCAGCTGCTCGGCGCCCTCGCCGGTTAAGGTCGCGCTCGTGCGCCGCGTCTGCGTCTACGCCGGGTCCAATCCAGGGAGCGATCCCGCCTATGCAGACGCCGCCCGCGCTCTCGCCACGGTGATGGCCGAGCGCCAGATCGGGCTCGTGTTCGGCGGCGGCAAGGTTGGCCTGATGGGGGTGCTCGCGGACACGATCCTCGCCGCCGGCGGCGAGGCGATCGGGGTGATACCGAAGGGCCTGATCGACCGTGAGATCGGGCACCCGAATCTGACCGAGCTGAAGGTCGTCGGCTCGATGCACGAGCGCAAGGCGCAAATGGCCGAGCTCGCCGACGGCTTCGTGGCCGTGCCCGGCGGGATCGGGACGCTGGAAGAGCTGATCGAGGTCTACACCTGGAGCCAGCTCGGCATCCACGACAAGGGCTGCGGCGTGCTCAACACCCGCGGCTATTACGACGGCCTCGCCGCCTTCCTCGACCACGCCGTGCAGGAGGGCTTCCTGCGCGCGCCGCACCGCGCGGTCCTCACGGTCGCCGAGGACCCCGCCGACTTGCTCGACGCGCTGGCGACCTTTCGGCCGCCGCGCGTCGGCAAGTGGCTGGAGCTTGATCAGACCTGACGCCTACGGCGTCTGGGTCAGCGCGATCTCGGCGTTGCCGGTGAGCGCGCCTTCACCGTCCGCGCCGGTGCCCGGATCCGTGTAGGAGGCCGCGAACACCGCGCGGATCTCCGACGGATCGTGGCCCGACGGGTAGGTCGTCACGAACTGCCCCGTGCAGCCGCTCGTGCTGCTGATCGGGTGCCCGTGCGTCTGGTGGCCCACGATGTAGTTCAGGCTCACCTTGGTGCGGTCGACGGGCTGGTCGTCCGTCACCTTCACCTCGACCTGGACCGTGTCACCGAAGTGGAACGCCTGGCCCTCGACGGGCTTGACGAACTCGATGACGGACGAGCGTTGCCGACGATGACCTGCGCCTCGGCCGCAGCGGAGCGGCCGGTGCGGTCGGTCACCTTCAGCGTCGAGTTGTAGACGCCGGCTTTATCGAACGTGTGCGTCGGGTTCGGCTCGGTCGAGTCGAACGTCCCGTTGGCGTCGAAGTCGCACTGGTAGGTGAGACGGTCGCCGCCCGGATCGCTCGTGCCCGCGCTCGAGAAGTGGACCTCGAGCGGAGCGGTCGGGCTGTCGGGCGGGTCGGCCGCCGCCTTGACGATCGGCGTCCGGTTCCCGCGCACGTAATCGACGCGAGCGAGCTGGGCCTCCGGCAGCGTGACGAAGTAACCGGTGCCGTACTCGAGCGTGTACAGCGCGCCGTCCTCGCCGAACTCGATGTCCATCGGGTTGTCGAACGTGAACGACGGCAGGACCGGGTTGATCTTCAGGAGGCTGCCCGACTCGTCGAGCCGCATCTCCTTGATGTAGTCCCGCGTCCACTCGTAGAACAGCGGCACGTTGTCGTAGTACTGCGGCCACTTGATCCGCGACGTGGACTTCGGCTTGTAGTTGTACGCCGGGCCCGCCATCGGGCCGACGCCGCCGGTGCCGAGCTCCGGGAACCCGGTCGACTCGTTGTACGAGTACCAGACGTCCGGATGCCGCCCCGGCGGCAGGTCACGCAGGCCGGTGTTGTTCGGCGAGTCGTTGACCGTCGCCGCGCAATCGAACTTCGGGCCCGACGTCTTGGTGGCGAAGTCGTAGTGGAGCCTCCCTCCCAGATGTGGATGTCTCCTCCGCTCCCGGACCCCAGTGCCGCTCCCGACGGCACTTTGCCCGCTTTTCACATGGGCCCGACGACCTTCTGACGGATCTAGCAGAACTCAGCGCTGCATCGCCCGCGGCCGAACCGCGAGACTTGCGCCGGATGCGCCGGCTCGCTGCCCTGCTGTTCGTCGTCCTCGCGGGGCTCGCGAGCCCTGCGCCCGCGCGCGCGGCGTTCACCGATGCGGACTACTGGGCGTTCGCCGATCGCCAGATGGGCGGGCTCGACGAGCGCTGGAGCGCGCGGCGGCACGAATACGTCGGCGAATCCGGCGAAGCGGAGATCCGCGAGAACGCGGCGATGCTGATGACGCACTCGATCGCCGCCTACACCGGGCACGCCGGCCCGACGCGGCAGGACGAGCGCGCGCACTTCCTGATCGAGAAGCTGACGTCGCCGCCGGCGTTCCTCGGCACCGCGCCGGCACCGGCGCCCACGCAGTCGACGTGCTGGTCCGTCGACCTCGAGACCTCCGCACGCGAGCACATGTCGCTCGAGCCGAAGGTGGCCGAGGCGCTCACGTGGGCGTGGAAGGCCCGGACCGCGCTGCGGCTGAGCGCCGGCGAGGTGCAGCGGATAGCGGACACGGTGACCGCGTGTGCCTACAGCGCCGCATGGCGGTACCCGCGCCGGCTCGCCAACCAGATCAACTGGAACGCCGAGATGTACGCGAGCGCGGCGACGGTGTCCGGACTGCCGGAGCTGCTGGTCAATGACTACGGACGCCAGCTCGGCGACTTCGCCGCGGGCATCACGCGACCGATGGCGGGCGAGAAGAGCCCCAACCTCGGCGCCGGCTACCAGTTCCACTACCGGCCCGACCATCGCGACCGCGCCAGCAGCAACCTCGACACGCCCGAGTACGCGAACATCGTCATCCAAGCGCTGTCGTACTACGTCCGGGCGCTGGCGCTCGGGATGCCGCCGCTCCCGGCCGACGAGGTGCGGCAGCTGCGGTCCTGGATGCTGCGGCTGCTCGCCGGCTCGTGGACGCACGCCGGCTACCTGAACTGGGACACCGCCCGTGGGCTGAAGCGCTGGCACTCCGGGCAGTACTGGGCGTTCGCGCAGCAGGGGCTGCAGACGATCGCGACCACGCCGCGGTTCTGGCGCGACCCGAACGAGGGCCGCTGGGCGAAGGCGATGTTCGACCAGGGGCTGGTCCTGTACCGGCGCCTTGCGGACGAGAACCACAGCGTGTTCGCGCCGCAGCTGATGTTCGGCGTCGACTCGCGCATGAAGCGCGACGCGTTGTTCCGCGTCCGGATCCTCGCGAGCGCCGTGCGCGCGATCGGGCTCGGCATGGGCTCGCTGCCGTCGGCGACGCCACCGCCGCTGTGGGCGTACGACTACGACACCGGCCGGCTCGCGATCACCACGCCGCGGTACTCGACCGCGATCGTCCCCGACGACCGCGGCCCACTCGGCTATGGCGGCCTCGAGCCGGCGCGGCTGTTCGGGCCGGGGCAGCGGGTCGCGTCGGGCACGGGCGGGCGGCCGCCGGAGGCGTTCGGGATCGTCGTCTACGACCGGCTTGGTCGCGCGGTGCTGTCGTCGCAGCGCCCGCGCACGGGGCTCGGGCTGCGGATCGTGCGCTCCCCGGCCGGGAACATCACGCACCCGCGCGCGTATCCGCGGCAGCCGTACGCCGGGCCGTTCTCGGTCGTCGAGGCCGTCGGGAGCGTGCGGCGGGCACGCGTGCGCGTCGAGTCGCGGCACACGTTCCGGCGCGCGACGATCGCCAACCGCTGGACGGTCGGCTGCCGGCGCCTGTGCCCGGCCGACCGCGTGCGGGCCTTCTTCCCCACCTGGAGCGAGACGATCGTGGCCGTCCTGCGCAACGGCCATCGCGTCCGGCTCGGGATCGACGCGCCGCGCGCGCGCGTGCCGCTAGCCGCGGTCGACCACGTCCGGCTCGGGGGGTACCGGATCGCGCGGCTGAGCGGTCCACCGGGCGCGATGCTGTTCGCGGTTCCAGCGTCGTCCGAACGGACGAACCCGAAGCCGCAGCCGAGCTTGGCCGTCCAGCTGACAGAGCGCCGGCCGTTCCACGCCGTGCGGCTGGCCGCGGTGATCAAGCCGCTCGGCTGACGCGCCACTTCGCGCGACTGGGAGCGATCGAGGCGCGCGTCAACGAGCGCCTCGGGCCGATCGAGAGCGTCGACTCCGAGATCACGTCCACGCTCTGCGTGCTTCAGGTCGCCGCGCACGACGGTCGCCCGTTCCGCATGCTCGTCACCTGCGGAATGAGAGCGCGGCCGATTACGGTGCCGGCCGAGCCCCGTGAAGCGCACGCGCTTCGGCCTGTTCTGATCCCGTACCACGGGCCGTGATGAGGCGCGCGATGGTCGCTGTGGCGACAGTGTCGGTGTGCGGGCTGGGGTGTAGCGGGGCGCCGCCGTGATCGTGATCAACAGCGACGACCGGACCGTCTCTCGCGGCGAGGACCTCGCCCGCGGCCTCGAGAAGGGCGCCGAGCAACGGGGCGTCACGGCCGAGAAGATCGTGATCGGCGGCCGCCAGGGCCGCATGGTCCCCACGGCCGACGGCGGCTACATCGCGATGGCCTCGACCGGGCAGTGCGCGGTCGTGCTGCTGGTCGCGGACGAGGCGCCGCTCCTGCGCGACGCCGCATCGGTCATCCCGAAGCCTTAGACATCGACCACCCGCCGTTCGCGCCGCGACGCCTCGGCCGCGAACGCGATCCGGTGCGACTCGAGCGTCTCCGCCGGCGACGTTGGGACAAGTGCGGGATCGCCCGCCGCCGCGGCCGCGACGAACTCCGCCATCACGCCGTCGTCGCCGCCACCGTGGCGGCCGAGATCGTCGCCGTTGGTCGTGGCGTGCACCGTCGTCTCGCGCGTGAGGAAGTCGTGGACCTCGACCGTGTCGCCGTCGCCGTACAGCTCGCCGCGCGTGCCGAAGATGCGCGTCTCACGAGGCCGCATGCGCGTGAACGCGGTCATGGTGAGGCTCGCGGTGACGCCACTCGCGTATTCGAGGTTCACGACCTGATGGTCGACCACGTCGTTGTCGCACCCCCACACGCAGCGCCCGTAGGGGCCGTCGCGCAGGGCCTGCTCGACGTTGCCCGGCGTCGGCGGCCACGCCACCACGTCGACCGGCCAGACGGTCTCGCCTCGCTCGGCCATCCCGAGGTACAGGCGCCGCGCCGAGAACGGGCAGTCCGCCTCGATCCCGCAGTCGACGCAGCGATCGCCGGCACCAGCCGGGCGGCGGTCACGCCGGAAGTGCGCGAGGCTCCCGAACGAGGAGACGGCGCGGCACGGCTCCTGCACCAGATACGACAGCCAGTCGAGGTCGTGGCAGCACTTGGCGAGCAGCATCGGGCCGGTCTCGTCCTCGCGGCGCCAGTTGCCGCGCACGTACGAGTGGGCCTGGTGCAGGAAGCCGACCGGCTCGAGGTGCTCGATGCTCACGATCTCGCCCACCGCGCCGTCGTCGAGCAGGCGCTTGAGCGCGCGCGTGTACGGCGTGTAGCGCATGACATGGGCGACGGCAGCCACGATCCCGGCGCGCTCGACCGCGCCGGCGATCTCCCGGCACTCCTCCTCGGTCGGCGCCAGCGGCTTCTCGATCAGCATCGCGTAGCCCTGCTCGGCGAACGCCAGCGCGGGCTCGGTGTGGTCGCGATCGAGCGTGGCGACCACGACGGCATCCGCCACGCGGCCGTGCGCCACCGCCTCGCGCCAGTCGGCGAAGCGGCCCGTGGACGGGACCTCGTGCGCGTCCCCGAGCCGGTCGCGGTAGACGGCGCGCGGCTCGGCGACCGCCACCACCCGAGCCTCACTCGGGTGGCGGCGTGCCCAGTCCGCGAACGTCGATCCGCGCGAGCCGGCGCCAACGATCAGCAGCGTGACCATCAGAACGCGGTCAGCGCCTTCTCGATCTCGGCCTGCCCCTGCTTGAGCGCGTCCTCGGGGCTCGTCTGGCCCGAGAGCGCGGCGTTGACGTTGTTGTAGATCGCCTGCGAGATCTGCGGATAGACCGGCGACACGGGACGCGCCTTGGCCGCTTCGATCGCCGCCTTGAGCTGTGCCGCGTACGGCACCGCCTTCTTCACCGCGGGCGCTTCGTACGTCGCGTTCAGCACCGACGGCAGCGAGAACTTGGACATGTTCAGCTCGAGCGTCTCCGGTGAGGTGATGTGGTCGATGAACAGCAGCGCGCCCTTCGGGTTCTTCGAGTAGGCGGACAGCACCGGGCCGTTGCCGCCGAGCACGCCGCCCTTGCCGCCGCCCTCGAACGACGGGAGCGGGGTCACCGCGAGCTTGCCCTTGAGCTCCTTCGCCTTGAGATCGAGCGCGTAGGCATAGCTCCAGTTGCGCATGAACGTGGCCTTGCCGGCCTCGAACGCCAGCCGCGCCGGCTCCTCCATGTAGGTCGTGACCGCCTTGCTGGCCGCCCCGTCCTTGACGCCGTCGACCATGAACTGCAGGGCCTTCAGGTTCGCGGGCGAGTCGAACGTCGCGGTCTTGCCGTCCGGCGAGAGGATCGTCCCGCCGAGCGCGGAGGAGACCTCGATGAAGTTGCACGTCAAGCCCTCATACGGCGCGCCCTGATAGGCGAACCCGTCGTTGGCCGCCGCGTCCTTGTAGAGCTGCTGCCACGTGGACGGCGCGTCGGCGACCTGGTCGGTCCGGCGGTACAGCAGACCGGCGCCGGTCACCTGCGGGACGGCCCAGTAGCGGCCGTCGTACTTGTTCGGCGCCAGCGTCGAAGGGATGAACTCGTCCTGCCGGCTCTTGACGTAGTCCGACAGATCCATGATCCAGTGCTGCTGGGCGAACTCGGCGACCCAGATCACGTCGGACTGGTAGACGTCGCAGTCGGACGACTTGGCCTGCAGCCGCTGGATCGCCTGCTGGCGCTGCTCGTCGGACCCGTTCGGGAACTCGATCAGCTTGGCCTGCAGGCCCTGATCCTTGTAGCGGGCGTTGAACCGCTCGACCGCGCTGTGGTAGCCACCGCTGTTGTCCTTCCCGGCGCAGAACGTGACGGTGCCCGTCGCGTCCTTAGCCTCGGCCAGCGTCGGGGCCACCTTGGCGCCCTCCGTGCTGCCCTTCTCGGCCCCCGCCGTGCCCGCGTCGTCGTTGCTGCCGCAGGCCACGAGGCCCAAGGCAACCGCCGCGAGTAGCGCCGGCAGCACCCGCTGTACCGATCCAGTCATCGTCTCCCCTTCTCGTTTGGCCCCTGCCAGAGCCGAGACAGCTTTCGGGTATGAGTACCCGAATGCGTCCCGCAACGCGTCCTGTCCTTCGCGGCACGTTCGGAATGGTGTCCGCCACCCACTGGCTGGCGGCGGCCTCGGGCATGCGGATGCTCGAGCGCGGAGGCAACGCGTTCGACGCGGCCGCAGCGGCCGGGTTCGTGCTGCAGATCGTCGAGCCGCACCAGAACGGCCCGGGCGGCGACCTGCCGGTGGTGTTCTGGAGCGCCGAGGTCGGCGCACCGCGGGTGCTGTGTGCCCAGGGCCCGGCCCCGGCGGCGGCCACGATGGAGCGCTACGCCGGCCTGGACCTCGTGCCGGGCGACGGGGTGCTGGCCGCGGTCGTGCCGGGAGCGTTCGACGGCTGGATGCAGCTCGTGCGCGACTTCGGGACGCTGCGCCTGGCGGAGATCCTCGAGCCCGCGATCAGCTACGCGGCCGACGGCTTCCCGGTGGTGCGCGAACTGGCTGCCGAGGTCGCGGCCCACGCGGAGCGGTTCCGCGCCGAGTGGCCCTCGTCGGCCGAGGTGTGGCTGCGCGACGGCGGGCCGCGCGAGATCTACACGCTGCCGGGCGTCGCCGCGACCTACCGGCGGATCGTCGGCGAGGCGTCAGGCCGCGACCGCGAGGCCGAGTTCGACGCGGCGCGCGACGCCTTCTACCGCGGGTTCGTCGCGGACGCGATCGACGGCTTCGGCTCGCTGGTGCGAGGCGACGATCTGGCGCGGTGGAGCGCGTCCTACGAGGACCCGGTCGTGCTCGACTACGGCGGCCTGACGGTGTGCAAGCCAGGCCCCTGGAGCCAGGGGCCCGTGTTCCTGCAGCAGCTCGCGCTGCTGTCCGGCTTCGACCTTCCCGCGATGACGCCGGCTGAGCGGCTGCACACCGTGATCGAGTGCGCGAAGCTCGCGTTCGCCGATCGCGAGGCGTGGTACGCCGACCCGGCGTTCGTCGACGTGCCGCTCGACGCGCTGCTGTCGGCGCCCTACAACGCCGAGCGCCGCGCGCTGGTCGGCGCGGAGGCTTCGTTCGCCGTGCGGCCCGGCTCGCCCGACGGCCGCGAGCCGGTGCTGGCAACCGGTGGGGAGCCGGGCGGGGCGTCGAGCGCCCCGGTCGGAAGCGACACCTGCGCGGTGATGACCGCGGACCGCTTCGGCAACGTCGTGTCCGCGATCCCGAGCGGCGGATGGCTGAAGAGCTCACCGGCGATCCCCGAGCTCGGCTTCTGCCTCGGCACTCGGGCGCAGATGTTCTGGCTCGACCCGGACGTCCCCGGCGCGCTCGCGCCCGGCAAGCGGCCGCGGACGACGCTCAGCCCAACGTTGACGCAGCGGAACGGCGAGCCCTACCTCGCGTTCGGGACGCCGGGCGGCGACGGGCAGGACCAGTGGACGCTGCAGTTCCTGCTGTCGCACCTCGACGGGCTCGACCTGCAGGCGGCGATCGAGGCGCCGAAGTTCACCAGCCACCATGTCGCGTCGTCGTTCCACCCGCGCGCGGCGCGACCGGGCAGCGTGGACCTCGAGGCGCGGTTCGGCGACGCCGTGATCGCCGGGTTGCGGGAGCGCGGCCACGACGTGTCGGTGGTCGGCGACTGGAGCATCGGCCGCCTTGTGGCCGCGGGGCGCGACGGGTCGAGCCTGGTCGCGGCCGCAGACCCGCGCGGGATGATGCGCTATGCCGCCGGGCGCTGATTCAGGACATCGAGCGAGCCGTTGTTGAGCTCCACGGCGTAGCCGGCGGCGGCGACGATCTCCGCAACCTCTTTCGGCGTCTCCGCGGAGCGCTCGAGCAGCACCCGCGCGACGTCGCCGCGGGTCGCCTTGACCATGTGGCTGATCACCTTGCCGTCGGGCGTGAACGCGCGGACGGTCACCCGCTCGGCGGCCTTCGGCGCCCATGCGGCCACGTATCCGCCCGAGCGGAGGTCGACGATCAGGCCCTCGTCGGCCAGCGCCTTACGCAGGAACGGGCGCCAGAACGCGGCGAGGTTCGGCGTCCGCGGGAGCCGCGCGCCGATCGACAGCCGGTACGCGGGGATGCGGTCGTCGGGCCGCACGACGCCCCACAGCGCGCTGGCGATCAGGACGCGCTGCCGGGCCTCGGCACCGATCTCGGGCAGGCGCAGCCGTTCGAACAACACGCCGGTGTAGACCTCGGCGGCGGGTGCCGCCGGCGCGCTGCGCAGCGCCTGGTTGAGCGCGAGCTCGCCCGCCTGGCCCTTGGACAGCTCGAGCGCCCTCAGCGCGGTCGCCTCCCGCCCTCCGCTCACGCGGATCAGTGCGCTGAGGATCCGCTCACGCGGCTTTGTAAGGGAAGGGTGTGAGAGCTCGGCGAGGTCGACCGGCGCTCCGGTGACGGGCGCGGTCTTGCCCTCCGAGGGCGGCAGGAGCACGAGCACGGCGGGCAGCTTATGCTCAGCCCGAGTCGCCGCCGTCCCCCGCGTTCTCGATCGCGTCCTGGATCTGCTGCTTCGCGGCGTCGAACTTCGACTTGAGATCGTCGAGCGCCTGCTGCGCGTTGCCGCCGGCGTTCTGAAGCGACTGGCTGATGTCGTCGACCTGCTGGGAAAGCGAGTCGATCTGGCTGTTCGCGGTGTCGGCCTGCTGCTGTGCCGCCGCGGTCTTTTCCTGCTGGTCGTTGAGGTCCGAGTTCAGGCTCAGCGCCCAGATGGCCAGCCCAGCGGCCACCAGCACGAGCACGATGCAGAGGATGATCAGCCCCCATGAGCGATGGGGTTCGGGCGGCGGTCCGGCGCCGGCGGTGGAATCGGTCATCCGCGGAGCGTCGAGCCCCGCGCGGCAGGTCGCATCACCCGGCTGGGATGAATCATCCTCCGGATCCATGGAGACGCCCGTGCACCGCCTGGAGGCCGCGGCTGGTGACGACGCCGGTCTCGTCGAGCGGCTGGCCGACCTGATCAACGGCGTCTACGCGGTCGCCGAGAAAGGGCTCTGGGGCGACGGCTTCAAGCGCACGACGGCAGCTGAGCTCGCCTCGCTGATCGCCGCGGAGCAGATCGCGGTCGCGACCAGAAACGGTGAGATCGCCGGCGCCATCCACATCGAGGACATCGAGGACGGCACCACGATCTTCGGGATGCTCGCCGCCGCGTTCGCGCACCGCGGCGAGGGCGTCGGCCGCGCGCTCGTCGACTACGCCGAGCAGGACAGCGCCCAGCGGGGCCGGCGGACGATGCAGCTCGAGCTGCTCGTGCCGGTCGGCTGGAGACACCCGAGCAAGGAGTTCCTCAAGGGCTGGTACGGCCGGCGGGGCTACGAGGTCGTCCGCACCGGGTCGATGGACGACCTGTATCCGCACCTTGCGGTGCTGCTCGCCTGCCCGTGCGATCTGCTCATCTACGAGAAGCCCCTGTAAACGAGGAGAGGCCCGCCGGAGCGGGCCTCTCGAACCGTGTGATCAGATGCGGGGCAGTACCCGCGTCTTGCCGTCCACCAACAGGGCGGTCTTGCCCTTCACGACGCGCGCATGGCTGGCCAGGAACGCCTGCCCGGAGGCGACGCTCTGGATCACGACGTCGTCGCCGGGGGCGCCGTCGAGGATGTCGTTGCCCGGCCCGCCGAGCAGCACGTCGTCGCCGGCACCGCCGAGCAGCGTGTCGTCGCCGTCGCCGCCGATCAGGACGTCGTCGCCGTCGCCGCCGTTCTCGGTCAGGAGCGCCGCGGTGGCGGCCAGCCCGGACGCGTCGACGACGTCGTCGCCGGCGAGCGCGTTGACCGTGACGCGGTCGCTGCCCGCGATCGCGCCGGTCACCGACACGAGCGAGCTCAGGCCGGCGACCTGCACGCCCGCGGCGTCGCCGCTGACGAACACGGCGTCATCGCCGTTGGTGCCGTTCACGATCACGTTGTCGGCCGCCCCGTCGTCGCCGCCGACGTTGTCGGCGACGGTGGTGACGTCGGTGCCCGACAGGTCGTTGACCGTCAGGAGGTCGGCGCCCCCGAGCGACTTCACGTCGACCGTCTCGACGTCATTGAGGTCCATGACGATGTTGGCGACATCACGCGTGAAGCGGACACGCCCGCCGTTGGCCGAGACGTTCATGCGCTCGTTGATGTTCGCGCCGTTGAACGTCATCGCGTCGCGGCCGTCCTGGCCCTCGACGACATCGCTGCCGTCGCCGGGATCCCACTGGAACGTGTCGTCGCCCGCACCGAGCAGTGCGGTGTCGTTGCCCTGCTGGCCGTCGACGAAGTCGTTGCCCTCGCCGCCGAGCAGGACGTCGACGCCGTTGCTGCCGAGCAGCGTGTCGTTGCCGATGCCGCCGTCGACGGTGATCTTGATCAGCGCCGCGAGGTTGCCGGTCGCCGAGAACCGATCGTCCCCGCCGTTGGCGTTGAGGACGAGGCTCTCGGACGTGCCGATGTCGATCGAGAACGGCGCCGGGGTGACGCGGTCGAACCGCACCCGCGTGCCGTTGGCGGTCGCGGTGAACTGCTCGGCGCCGTTGCCGCCGTTGACCTCGACCGTGTCGGTGTCGGCGCCGCCCTCGTTGAGGTCGGTGTCGTCACCGGGGTTCCAGATCATGCGGTCGTTGCCGCCCTGGCCGAACGCCTGATCGTCGGCGTCGCCGCCGGTGATCGTGTCGTTCTCGCTACCACCGAACAGCAGATCGGTGCCGCCCTTGCCGAGCAGCGTGTCGTTGCCGGCCTGGCCGAACAGCTCGTCGTTGCCGGAGCCGCCGGTGAGGACGTCGTTGCCGGCGCCGCCGAACAGGTTCGACGCGGGCAGCGCGCCGTTGACTTCGCTGAGGGTGATCACGTCGTTACCGCCCTGACCGAGGGCGCGGATCAGCGACGTGTTGGCGACGGTCGGCGTACCGCCGACGACGGCGATCGCGCCGCCGTTGACGAGAATCCTGCCGGCGGCGTCACGGCTGACGGTGATGTTGTTGGCGAGCGAGTCGCCGGTGACGGTCAGCACGCCGCCTGAGAAGCTGGCGGTGGTGGCCGCGTTGGCGGGCACGCTGGTGACCGCCAGTGCGCCGGCGGCAAGCACGCTGCCGGCGAGCAGCCGGCGCGTCGTACGACGCCGGCTCTTGGGTCGTGCGTTCATCGCTACTCCTTGCGAGGGGACTGGGAACACGCCCCTCAGACGCTCTGGGCGGCCAGGAAATTCCCAGCGCGTGGCGATCGACAGCACTCCGCTCCCGGCCTAGCGCTCCTCCAGGATCGCCTTGAGCGTGGCGAGGTTCGCGTCGACGCCGTGCCTGACGGCGTGCTTTACGAGCACGGCAGGCCCGGGAACATCCGCCTCGGCCCGCAACGTCACGAGCGTGCCGCCGTCGGTCGGCTCGAGCGCGTAGCGGTAGCCGAACGGTGTCGGTCCACTGGTCGTGCGCACCGCGAACGCGGTCGGTGGGTGGCGCTCGATCACCTCGAGCTCGTTGACGGCCGGGCCGCTCGGGAGTCGGCGGTGCATGACGTAACTCCCGTCCGCGCGCGCCTCGACGCGCTCGACCGCCGAGTTCCAGGCCGGGAAGCCGGCCGGGTCCCCGAGGCGCGCGAAGACGTCGTCGACCGGTCGAGCGATCGTGATGCTCGTCGTGAACGAAATAGATGACATGTCACGATTCTGAGCGCTCCAGGCCTTAAAGTCAATGACGTGTCATGTAATCTCCCGAAGCATGGAGACGATCGAGGAGCTCCGCTACCTCGTGCTCGGTGCGCAGCGCGAAGGGGCGCGCACCCTCGCCGGGCTACTGCAACCGGCGGGGCTGACCGCCGCGCAGGCGGAGGTGATCGCCGTCCTACGCGATGCCGGCGGGCCGCTCACCGTCCGCGAGGTCGGTGACCGGATCGTCTGCGAGGGCGGAAGCCCGAGCCGGCTCGTGAGCACGGTCGTCGCCGCCGGCCTGATCGAGCGCACCGAGCATCCCGACGATCGTCGCGCGGTCGCGCTCTCGCTGACCGCCGCCGGCCGGCGCGCGGCCCGCGAGGTCGCCGCGGCGGAGCGGCAGCTCCACGACTGGCTCGGCGCCGCGCTCAGCGAACGCGAGGCCGCCGCACTCGTCCGCGGGCTCCGCAAGCTCGTCGCGGGACGGCCGGCCGGCGAAGCGATCGCCCGCCGACGTGCTTAAGGGTCGCCGGGCACCCGATGCTACGGTGAAAAAAGGATGGCTGACCAGCCACTATGGGAGCGCGTGGTCGCCGGCCACTTCGTCCTCGCGAAGCGCAGCTTCTGGCCGAATTTCTTCTCGCGGATCGTGGCGCGGCTGCAATGGAGTCCGGAGGCCATCGACCTCAGCGGCGACGCGAGCGCGTGGCCCGAGCTCCCCACGGAGCGGCGCGAGCGGTTGACCGCGCTCCTGGCCGGCTTCTGCGTGGCCGAGGACGCGGTGGCGCAGCAACTCACCCCGTTCGCCGACGTCGCGCGCAACGGGAAGCTCGTGTCCCAGGAGAGCCTGATGGCGTGGGTCTTCTTCCTCCAGCGCCGCGACGAACAGCGGCACGCGAGGCTGTTCGACCGCATCGGCGCCGAAGTGCTCGGTCTGGCCGGGGACACGCCGGCCGACCGCCGCGCCGCCGCGCGTGAGCACGTCACGCCCGCGATGCTCGAGCTGTTCGAGGAGCGGCTGCCCGCGATGGCAGCGGAGCTCGCTGAAGGGCGCGCCGGGCTCGACGAGGGCGTCAGCCTCTACCACATGCTGCTCGAAGGAGTCGTCTTCGACGCCGGGCAGCACGCGCTGCTCGACGACCTCGAGGACGGCGTGCTGCCCGGCATCCGCGCCGGCGTCGAGCGCGTCGAGAGCGACGAGCGCTGGCACGTCGGCTTCGGTCTGCGCTGCCTCGTCGAGACCCAGCCCTCGGCCGAGCTCCTCGGCGGCCTGCTCGAGCGCGCGGAACAGGCGGCGGCCGTCTGGGGCGACGCCGTCCCCGCCGCCACGCGCGAGAAGAGCGCCCGCAAAGTCGCGCACCGGCTCCACGCAGCGGGCCTGATCCGGACGCCCGCGGCCGCCTAGCGGCCGGCTAAATCGCCCCCATGGCGATTTGGCCGTCGGCAAATCGCCCCCCGGGGGGAGAGTTGCCGCCGCATCGAGCGGCGCCCGATCGCGGACGAACGGCACGTCTCAGTACCTGAACGGTGCCTCGGCGGAAATTCGGTGCGAACCCCCCCTTACACACTTACGATCAGTGTGGGTCCGGGGGGAGCCCAACCGCCTCCCCGACTCTCTGCGAGATGAGTTCGAGGGACTCATCAGTGCGAGTCCCCAAAATCGGACGGAGGAGAGCGGCGTATGACTGCCGTCGAAGGCTTGGACAAGCAGAACGGGGTGACGCTGGGTCGGATCCTCGGCCGCGGAACCGTCGGGACCGCCGAGGAGGGCGCCGACGGCGTCATGCGCGCCACGGTGCGCATCCCGGAGGATCAGCTGGTCTACGAGCCCGGAGTGCTGGTCATGCCGCACGCCGGCACGCTCGAGCTCGAGCTCATCAACGACGACAAGAACACCCACTGCGCGGTCCTGCCGTGCAACGGCGACTACCAGTTCATCTGGCTGGTCAACCACTCGAAGGGCAAGGCGATACTCGAGCTCGACGGCCCCGGCTACTACTGGTACGGCTCCCGCTCGGGCAACGACGAGGGACGCGGCCTCACCGCCGCGATCGTCGTGGGAGGCGACGCCCCTCCGGAGGCTCGCATCGACCGTCCGCCGCAACCCCGTCCGTAGGCCGACGGGATGAGCGAGGAAAGGAACTCTTAGATGGCAACCGAGTATGTAGATGCGGGCACGGCCGTCGCGAACTCGTCGCTGAGCGGCATCGTCGGCGAGGCGCCGCCCGTTACCGACGGCGTCACGTACGAGCGCATCCTCAACGCGCGATCTGAGCCGGAGAACTGGCTCACCTACTACGGCGCGTACGACGGGCAGCGCTACAGCCCGCTGGATCAGATCAACAAGGAGAACGTCAAGCGGCTCACGCCCCAGTGGGTCTTCCAGTGCGGCTCGGTGGGCCTGCACTCGGGCAAGTCGACGTACTCCTTCGAGGCGTCGCCGCTCGTCGTCGACGGCATCATGTTCGTCTCGGGCTGGGACGGCTGGGTCTGGGCGCTCGACGCCAAGACCGGCAACATCCTGTGGCAGTACCGGACCGCGTCGGCGTTCGACGTGTCGCTGTGCTGCGGCAACGTGAACCGGGGCGTCGCCGTCGCCGACGGCAAGGTCTTCGTCACCACTCTGGCCGCCCACGTCATCGCGCTCGACGCCGCGACCGGGAAGAAGGTCTGGGACACGACCTACGGCGACGTGCGCGCCGGCGAGAGCGCCACCATGGCGCCGCTGGTCGTCAAGGACAACATCATCGTCGGCAGCTCCGGCGGTGAGTTCGGGAACCGCGGCCATATCGAGGCGTTCAACCGCGAGACCGGCGAGCGCGTCTGGCGGACGTACATGGTCCCGAAGCCGGGCGAGCCCGGGTCCGAGACGTGGCCCGACGACGGCGAGGCGTGGCAGCGCGGCGGCGGCAACTGCTGGGTCACCCCGACCTACGACCCGGACCTGAACCTGATCTACCAGGGCACGGGCAACCCGTGTCCCGACTTCGACGGCGCCGTCCGCGAGGGCGACAACCTCCACACCGACTCCGGTGTGGCCATCGACGCCGACACCGGCGAGATCAAGTCGCACTTCCAGTACACGCCGCACGACGTGTGGGACTACGACTCCACGATGGAGCACATCCTGTTCGACCTCGACGGGCAGAAGCTCGCCGCCCACTTCGACAAGAACGGGTTCCTCTACATCCTCGACCGCACCACCATGGACCCGGTCCGCGTGGCGCCGTTCGTCGATCGCATCGACTGGGGCGAGGTCGACGAGAAGGGCAACGTGACGCCGAAGGTCTTCCCCGACAAGGAGGGCGACCCGGTGCACTTCTGGCCCGGCCCGGCCGGCGCCAAGGAGTGGACGCACGCGTGTTACAACCCGAACACGGAGCTCCTCTACTGTCCGGTGCAGGACGTCGGCGCGACGGCCACCCGGCGCCGCCGGGAGTTCAAGGAGAGCATCCCCTACTGGGGCGCCGGCGTCGCGGTGGACCTGGAGGACATGGCCGGCTCGATCAGCGCCTTCGACCCGCGCACGGGCGAGGAGCGCTGGCGCTGGCGCAACGACATCCCGATGTGCTCGTCTCTCCTGAGCACGGGCGGCGGCATCGTGTTCGGCGGCGAGCCGACCGGCGAGTTCAACGCGCTCGATGCCGACACCGGTGAGCTGCTGTGGCAGTTCCAGTGCGGCAGCGGCCATCACAGCAGCCCGTGCTCATTCACGGTCGACGGCAAGCAGTACCTCGGCGTGCCGACCGGCTGGGGCGCGTGGACGGAGGGCTTCCTGCCCGGGATGCTCGGAGCCGGCCAGGGCAGCGCCCTGTTCGCCTTCGCGCTGCCGGACTGAAAGTCACGGCTGAGTTAATGACACTTTTCCCAACTCAGGTGTGAGGTGAGAGATGAGCTTTCTGCTACTAGGCATTGACAGCCTGATCGCCGGCATCGCGATCGGTGCGCTCGTCGACAGGCGATCGCGCCCGTGGCTGGCCGCGCTGTTCGGCGTCGCCGACGGGGTCGCGTTCCTGATCGGCGCCGGCCTCGGCTTGGCGCTGTTCTCGGAGGGCGTATCCGAGGTGGTGGAGGTCGGGGCGCTCGTTGCCCTCGGGCTCTACCTGCTGATCGTCGCTGCCGGGGCGAAGCGAGTGACGGCGACCTGGGCCGTCTGGGTCGTGCCGTTCGCGCTGATCGCCGACAATCTCACCTACGGCCTCGGCGGTGAGACGAGCGGTTCGGTCGTCGGACAGGCGACCGTGCAGGCGCTGTCGAGCGCGCTGCTCGCCTTCGTCGGCCTCGCGATCGCGGCCTGGCTACCGCGCGTGCTTCCGGCCGCGCGGACCCATGCCGCCACCCAGGTCGCCGGAGCAGGGCTGTTGGTCGCCGCCGGAGCGCTGTTCTTCGTCGGCTGATCGGAATCTATGCCGTAGGGCTCGCCGTCCCGCTCATGCGGGCGGCGAGCTCGACGAGCATGCGGACGCCGTAGCCGGTGGCGCCGGGGCCGAACGCATCGCCGCGGTCGTCATCGAGCAACGCAGTGCCAAGCATGTCCACATGAGCCCACGGACCCTCACCCACAAACTGCTGAAGGAACGTCGCCGCGACGATCGGGAGGCCGAACGACCTTCCGGCGTTGTTGCGCAGGTCGGCCACGGTCGACTCGATCAGCGATCGGTAGCGCGGGTGCAGCGGCCATGGCCAGGCGAGGTCGCCGCTCGCGTTCCCGGCGTCCACCACGGCGTCGCGCCACGCGTCGTCGTTGGCGAACACGCCGGCGTACATGTCTCCCATTCCCCCGCGCATCGCGCCGGTCAGCGTCGCGAGGTCGACGAGGTGCGTGGCCCCGTCGCGACGCGCCCACCACAGCGCGTCGGCCAGGATCAGCCGGCCTTCGGCGTCGGGGTTCATCACCTCGACGGTCACTCCGGACGCGGTCGTGATGACGTCCGTCGGCCGGATCGCGGTGCCGCTGAGCATGTTCTCGCAGGCCGGCAGGACACCGGTGACCGGCAGCGGGAGCCCGAGCTCGGCGATCGCGCCCATCGCTCCGACGACCGCTGCGCCACCGCCCATGTCGGCCTTCTGGCGGACGATGTCCGACTGCGGCTTGAGGAAGTAGCCGCCGGTGTCGAACGTGACCGACTTGCCGACGAGCGCGAGGCGCGGAGCGTCCGGCGCGCCCGGCGGCTCGTGCCGGATGACGATCAGCACCGGGTCGATCGGGCTGCTGCCGCCAACGGCGGCCAGCGCACCGAGGCCGGCCTCGCGGGCGTCGATGACCTCCGTGCGGAGCCCGGGCAGCGCCGCGGCGCGTTCCGCCAGGCCCGTCGGGGAGACGACGTTCGCGGGCGCGTCGACCAGCTCGCGGGCGGCGTTCGTCCAGCGGCCGATGAGCGCCGCGCGGTCCGCAACGAGAGCCGAGTCGCCGGCACCGCAGATCACGAACCGCTCAACGCCGCGGGGAACGTCTCCGCTGCGCCACCGGCGCCGGTCGTAGCCGCCGATGACGGCGCCTTGCGCCAGCGCACGCACCTGCTCCTCGACGGGGACGGGCAGCGACGCGTCGAGCGCCCAAGCGACCGTCCCGCCGGCGCGGCACGCGCGCACGGCGTGCGCGGCTGCGGTCATCAATCCTTCGGCGTCGGGCGCAAGCGCCACGACGGCCAGCGGCCCCTCGGCCGCGTACACCATCGCGACGGGATCGGCATCCGCCAGGGCGCGGTCCGGAGCGCCCAGCTCCGCAGCCCGCTCCCCTGCCGCGACCGCGATCAGGTCAGCCCGGACCGCGTATGGATCGCCCCCAGTTACTTCTACTCGCATCGTCGTCCAACGAACGTTATCGGTAAACTCTCATTCACCTGATTGGAGGCAAATATGACGTGGGTTAAGCCGAAGTTTGAGATCGTCGAGCTGTGCTCCGAGATCACGTCCTACGTGTTCCATCGGTAGGCGCTTGAAGCGCGCCGTGGCCTCCGGCACGCGCTAGGGGCCACGTGCGCGTTCGTGTTCTCGGCTCGGCCGCCGGTGGCGGCTTCCCGCAATGGAACTGCCACTGCGAAGTCTGCGAAGCCGCCCGCGCGGGCGTCCGCGCCGTGCCGCGCACCCAGTCGTCGATCGCGATCCGCGGGGCCGACGGGCCGTGGTTTCTCGTCAACGCCTCCCCCGACCTGCGCGAGCAGCTCGAGTCGCTCGACGCGCCGGAGGGCGTTCGCGCCTCGCCGATCGCCGGCGTCCTGCTGACCGACGCCGAGATCGACCACACGGCCGGCCTCCTACTGATGCGCGAGTCGGGCACCCCGCTGCGCATCTACGGCGAGGCGGGGATCAGGCGCGCGCTGAGCGACGGGTATCCCGTGCTCGCGGTGCTGGAGCGCTACTCGGGGACCGAGTGGGTCACGCTCGAGCCGGGACGGGCGCAGCCGCTCGCCGGCTCGAGCCTCGTGGTCGAGCCGTTCGCCGCGGGCGGCGACGCTCCGCGCTATCTCGACGGGGATCTGGAGGCCAGCGGGCTCGTCTTCGGCGACGGGGAGCACACGATCACCTACCTCCCCGGGCTCGCCAGACTCGACTACGACGTGCTCGCCCGGCTCGCCGGCAGCGACCTCGTGCTCGTCGACGGCACGTTCTGGCACGACGACGACCTCGCGCGGCAGGGCATCGCTTCGGACCGCAGCGCGCGCGACATGGGCCACGTGCCGCTGGCAGGACCCGGTGGCACCCTCGAGATGCTGGCCGGGCTCGCCCGCCCCCGCAAGGTGCTCGTCCACATCAACAACACCAACCCGATCCTGCTCGAGGACTCCCCGGAGCGCGAGCAGGTCGTCCAGGCCGGCGTCGAAGTCGCCTACGATGGCCTCGAGGTCGAGCTGTGAGCGAAGAGTTCATCGGACGGCTGCGCTCGCAGGGCGGGCGCTACCACAACCTGCACCCGTTCCACGGGCGCATGGACGCCGGCGCGCTCGGGCGCGAGGAGCTGCAGCGCTGGGTCACGAACCGCTTCTACTACCAGAAGTGCATCCCGCTGAAGGACGCCGCGATCCTGGCGAACTGCCCCGAGGTCGAGGTCCGGCGCCAGTGGATCCAGCGCATCGTCGACCACGACGGCACGGCCGAGGGCACCGGCGGAACCGAGTCGTGGCTGCAGCTCGGGGAGGCGCTCGGCGTCACGCGCGATGAGCTGCTCGCCGAGCAGGGCGTGCTGCCCGGCGTCCGCTACGCCGTCGACGCGTACGTGAACTTCGCGCGCCGGCGGCCGTGGATCGAGGCGGTCGCATCGTCGCTGACCGAGCTGTTCGGCCCGGGCGCGATGAAGGTGCGGCTGGAGGCGTTCGAGCGTCACTACCCGTGGATCGACCCCGCCGGTCTCGAGTACTTCCGCACGCGTCTGGTCCAGGCGCCGCGCGACGCGCAGTACGCGCTCGACCTCACCGTCGAGCGTTGCACGACGCCCGAGCAGCAGGACGCCGCTGTCGCGGCCCTGCGCTTCAAGACCGAGGTGCTGTGGGCGCAGCTCGACGCCATCGACCGCGGGGACACGCAGCCGTGACGCGCCCCCGCCTGGCCACCGGGGCGCGGCTCCGCTACGACGAGGTGCGCGAGGAGCACCTGCTGCTGATCCCCGAGGGCGCCGTACGGCTCAACCCGACCGCTGCCGAGGTGCTCGGGCTGTGCGATGGCGAGCGCTCGATCGACGACATCGTCGACGCCCTCGCGGCGCGCTACGACGGAGCGGACCTGCACGACGACGTCGTGGAGCTGGTCGACGCGATGGCGCAGAAAGGGCTCGTGGTCGATGCCGGCTAGACCGTCGACGCTGATCGCCGAGCTCTCCTACCAGTGCCCGCTGCACTGCCCGTACTGCTCGAACCCGGTCGACATCGGCGGCGAGAAGTACCGCCGCGAGCTGGAGACCGAGCGCTGGCTCCGCGCATTCGGGGAGGCGCGCCGGCTCGGGGTCCTGCAGCTCGCGCTCACCGGCGGTGAGCCGATGCTGCGCCGCGACCTCGACGAGCTGTGCGCCGGCGCCCGCGCCGCCGGCTTGTACTCGTCGCTCATCACGGCCGGGACGCTGTTCACGCGCGCGCGGGCCGAGGCGCTCAAACAGGCCGGGCTCGACCACGTCCAGATCTCGATCCAGAGCCCGGACCCCGAGGACAACGACCGCATCGCCGGCAACCGATCCTTCGACAAGAAGATCGCGGCCGCACGGGCGGCGAAGGAGCTCGACTTCCCGCTGACGATCAACACCGTGCTGCACCGGGCGAACCTCGATCGCATCGAGCAGCTGCTCGAGCTCGCACTCGAGCTCGGCGCGCAACGGCTGGAGCTGGCGAACACGCAGTACTACGGCTGGGCGGTCCCGAACCAGGGTGCGCTGATGCCCACGCGTGACCAGCTCCAGCGCGGCGAGGAGGCGGTCCAGCGATTCCGCGCGCGCGTCGGCCCCAAGGTCGACGTCCTGTGGGTGCTGCCCGACTACTTCGAGGACCTGCCGAAGCCGTGCATGGGCGGTTGGGGCCAAACGGCGATCGTGATGGCGCCGAACGGCGACGTCCTGCCCTGTCAGGCCGCGGCCACGATCCCCGAGCTCGAGTTCGCCAACGTCCGCGATCACTCGCTGGAGTGGATCTGGAACGAGTCGGACGCGTTCATGCGCTTCCGCGGGACCGACTGGATGCAGGAGCCGTGCCGGTCCTGTCCGCTCGGCCGGCAGGAGCAGGACTTCGGCGGCTGCCGCTGCCAGGCGCTCCGTCTTACCGGCGATGCGCGCGCCACCGATCCGGTCTGCCAGTTCTCGCCGCATCACGACCGCATCGTCGCCGCGCGCACGCCCGCGGACACCGAGGAGTTCGTGTACCGCACGATGAAGCGGGCCGCGCGGGTCTAGGACACTAGAGCCCGAGCGCGCGCCGCACGGCCGGGACGTTGCGCCGCGACACCGGCACGGGCTCACGCGCCGCGTCGTCCATGATCAGCGTCAGGTCGCCCTTCGGCCCGCGCTCGACCTCGCGGACGCGAGTGAGGTTGACGAGGAAGCGCCGGTGGACACGCAGGAACTCGCTGCCGACGAGCTCCTCCTCGAGCTTGTCGATGCCGTGCATCGCCGCCTGGAGGCGCCCTTCCTCGGTGACGAGCCAGACGTCGTTGCCGTCCGCCTCCGCGTAGTGGACCTCGGACCGGCGGAGCAGCACCATCCGGCTGCCACTCACTCCCACGAGACGCGGCGCGGGCATCGGTACGGCCTCGGGCACCTCGGGCTCGACCGGGTCGCCGTCCGCGAATCCGAACACCGCGAGCGTCCCGATCGGCTGGTCGCCGAGGAAGACCGGCCGCAGGGTCATCCGGCAGGGCTCGCTGTTGAGCTCCGTCACGATGTGCGTCGAGCCGACCCAGTCGTGGTCGAGGCGCGCCTGCTTGATCGCGTGGCGCGCGAACGGGCCGAGGTCGAGGCCCGTTTGCCAGCGCCCCGCCGGGTCGTACGCGGGCACCCGTGCCGGCACGCCGAGCACGAGGCTGGCCCCCTCGTCGGCGATGACGATCCTGCCCCGGGCGTCCAGCGCGGCGAGCGACTGTCCGGCGAGCGTCCGGGTCTGCGCGAAGACCGCAGCGAGCTCGGCACCGGTGTCGCGGGCGCGCTGGCGCAATCCCGCGCTGGCGTTGCGCACGCCCCTGGACAGCCACGTCGCGGCCTCGGCCGGGAGATGGCTGCGCCACGTCGAGACGTCGAGCACGGCGACGGCCTCGCTCGTCACGGGGTCGCGTACCGCCACGCCCGCGCACACCCACTCGTCAAAGCCCGTGCACCAGTGCTCGGGCCCGCTGATCAGGACCGCTCCGGGTGCCTCGAGCGCGGTGCCCATGCCATTCGTCCCGGTCGCCCACTCCGACCAGCACGCCCATGGCGCCATGTTGCTCTCCCGCGCACGCGCCAGCGTCTCGCTGTCGCCCTGGACGGTCAGGATGCGCCCCGCGGCGTCGGCGACGGTGACGACGCCACCGACGCTCGCCGCGTCGACGGCGATCGAAGCCGCGGCCCCGCCGAGCTGCGCGAACACGATCTCATGCTCGAGCGTGTGCTCGCTCGAGGACTCCTCCTGCGCTGATGCGAGCGGTGCCCGGGTCAGGCCAGGGTTGACGTGATACTGCTCGCGACAGCGATACCACGAGGTGGCCACTTCAGGCCGGACGCCGCGCACGCGGTCGTCGCCGCCCAAAAATCGTTCACGAGCCGTGGTCACCGCCTGGTACCGCTCAGCGTCTCTCGTGCGCTTTGCGGTCCGGCTCATATCTCCTCTCAGGCCGAAGACTATCCCGCTGCGGACGCCAGCCGCCACCCGGTTAATCCGACCGTTAACGAGTGTCCGAAAACCTACTCGCGCACCGCGGCGAGTGGACGGGCGAAGAGCTCCGGGAAGCGCGTCACGGCGCGCTGATCGCCATCGATCTTCAGATCGCCGTCGCGCAGCGCGTCGGCCAGCGCGCGGCCGTTCCAGATCACCGCGCTCAACGTCGTGGAGTCGGTCTCGATGACGGCGTCCGGGTCGGGGACCGCGCCGCGATCGAGCTCGATCGCACCGTCGGCGATGCGGACGTCGAACGTGTGCTCGCCGAGGCGCAGCTCGTACCGCGCACGCAGGTCGCCGGCAGCCTCGGCGTCGAAGAACGTGCCGAGGGCGAGGATGACCGAGTCGGTGCCGACGGGGGCCTCGTGCGGGAATGACGGCGAGTGGAGGGCCCACTTCCCGAGCGAGATGACGACCGGCTTGAGCTCGTGCCCCCAGTCGGTCAGCTCGTAGATCCAGGAGCTTGCGGGCGGTGGGAGCTTGCGGCGCCTGACGATCGCACCCTGCTCGAGGTCGCGCAGACGCTGGGCGAGCACGTTGGGGCTGGCGTTGGGGAGCCCGTCGCGGAGGTCGGTGAAGCGCTTGGGCCCGAGCAGCAGCTCGCGCACGACGAGCAGGGCCCAGCGCTCGCCGATGAGGTCGAGCGCGTGCGCGATCCCGCAGCCGTCCCCGTATGTGCGCATCGTCGCCATGAGCGACAAGTCTAGAATAGGGTGGTCCTGGTGTAGGTAGCCGTACTTGTTTTCTAGGACTAACTAGTACGGTTGCGCAATGAATCCTCCCCTCCCCACTCCATCCGCGCCCGACCCTCACCGCTGGAAGGCGCTCGCCCTGCTGTGTACGGCGTTCTTCATGGTCATCCTCGACTCGGCCATCGTCGTCGTGGCGCTGCCGTCGATCGGCGCGGACCTGAGCTTCGCCGCGAGCGACCTCCAGTGGGTGCTGAGCGCCTACCTGCTGAGCTTCGGCGGCCTGCTGCTGCTCGGTGGACGCGCGGCCGACCTGCTCGGGCGCCGGCGCGTGTTCATGACGGGGACGGCGCTGTTCGCGCTCGCCTCGCTCGCGTGCGGGCTGGCCGGCTCGGTCGACGCGCTGATCGCGGCCCGCGTCGTGCAGGGCATGGCCGCGGCGATCATGACGCCGACCGCGCTGTCGATCGTGACCACCACGTTCGCGGAAGGCGCGGAGCGCAACAAGGCGCTCGGCATCTGGGCCGCGATCGGCGGCGTCGGCGCAACCGCCGCGTGGCTGGTCGGCGGCCCGATCACCGACGGCCTCGGCTGGGAGTGGATCTTCTTCATCAACGTGCCGGTCGCGCTCGCGGTCGTGGCGCTGAGCCCGGTGTTGCTGCGCGAGAGCCGTGACAGCGCGCACGGGCGCCAGTTCGACTTCGCCGGGGCGGTGACGATCACCGCCGCCCTCGTGGCGCTCGTCTACGCCGTGGTCGAAGCGCCCAAGACGGGCTGGGCATCCGGCCAGACGCTCGGCCTGCTCGCTGCGTCGGCTGTGCTGATCGCGCTGTTCGTGGCGATCGAGGCGCGCTCCGCCGCCCCGCTCGCACCGCTGCGCGTGTTCCGCTCGCGCGCGCTCGTGGGCGGCAACCTCGTGCTCCTCGCGCTCGGGATGCTCGCGTTCGGGATGCCGTTCATCCTCACCCAGTACGCGCAGGACGTCCTGCACTACTCGGCGCTCGAGTTCGGGCTCGTCTCGGTCGTCATGCCCGTGACGGCGGCGCTCGGATCGATCATCGGGCAAGCGGTCGCCACCAAGGGCGGGCTGCGTCCGGTCGCCACCGCCGGGCTCGCGCTGACGGCCCTCGGGTGCCTGTTCCTGACGCAGGTGTCCGTCGACGGCAGCTACTTCGGGGACATCTTCCTCGGGCTGCTGCTGTTCGGCCCCGGGCTCGGCGCGACCTACGTGGCGGGCTCGATCGGCTCGCTGGCCGGGGTCGCCGAGGCGGACGCGGGGCTCGCTTCGGGCCTGAACAACTCGTCGTTCCAGATCGGCGGAGCGATCGGCGTGGCGATCGTGTCGACCGTCGCCGTGTCCCAGGCCGACGGCAGCAGCCCGCTCGCCGCGCTCACCAACGGCTTCCAGGCCGCCTTCGCCACGGCGATCATCTTCGCCGCGGTCGGGCTGCTGGCCGCCGTGGCCGTGCTCGGAAAGCTCCGCGCTCCCGCTCCCGCTCCCGCGCCCGCCGCCGCGCTGGCGGACTAGGGCGAAATCGTTCACCGGCGGACAGCCTCGATCGCTGCAGTCCGGGACACGCTTCCCCCGCCGGCCGACGAAGGGCACGTCAACCGGCCGGGCCACTTTGAGTAGCTCCCGCCTCGCGTACGATGGCGCGGTGGAGCGCTCCGCGCTGCTCGGACGGTTCAACCTCGCCGTCGCGGCGGTCGAGAACGGTGGCGCGCAGGCGACGCCGGCCACCGACGCGTTCCTCGCCACGCTGAGCGACACGCTCGACGAGGGCGCGGGAGCCGAGGCGTACGAGGCGATCGGCTCGATGTTCGAACGCATCCCGCCGACGGGCTTCTACGAGACGATCGTGATGACGGGGCACGCGCTCGCGTTCGGCGTGTTGCGGTCCCGCGTCGAGCCGGCGACGGTCAACGCGTGGCTCGCGAGCGACCACCCGTCGGCCCGCAAGGCCGGCGTTGCCGGGTGGTCGAAGGTGGCCGAACACGACTCGGACCAGGTCGACGTGGACGCGCTCGTCGAGTTGACCGCCCGGCTCGACGCCGTCGAGGACGAGGCCGACGACGTCACCCTCGCCCTGATCGCCCGCATGGCGGGGATACTGCGCGACCGGCGGCTCGGGATCCGCGTCATCGAGTCGCTGGCGGCGCAAGGCGAGCGCGCCCGCATCTATGCCGCGCACGCGATCGCCTACGACCCGGCGATGGACCCGCCGGTGGGCTACTTCACCCTGCTGCCCGCCGCGCCCGCGCCCGCGTCGGCCGCGCCTGCGCGGCGGCTGGTGTGGCTGTTGCTCTCGCTGATGCAGGACGACAGCGAGGCCGTCAGAGTCGCGGCGCAGCAGGCCATCTCGCTGGCGCTGCACTCATGGCCCGAGGACGCCAAGCCGCTCGCAGATCTCGCCCTGAGCGCCGGTTTCGGCCCGCCGGGGAGCGGCTGGATCGGGCCGCCCGAGGATGACCCGGTCGGCGCGATCGACGACGAGATCGACCGCGGGCTGGCCGACCTGAGCGCGCGCACCGGCCACCGATGGACGCGCGACGACCTCCCGGCGCTCACCCACCAGGTAGTCGACCGCTCCGCCACCGGCCCGCACCGGCCGCGCGGCGTCGAGTACGCCCTGCGCTTCCCTCAGCTCGCGAACCGGCGCGCCGGCTTCCTCACCTGGAACCCCGAGGTGCTCGAGGCCGAGATGGCGGCCGGTGAGCCGCTCGGCATTCGCGACAGCCCCCGCCTGTTTCTGTCCTACCGCTGGAGCCAGGCGATCGAGGTCAACACCGCCATCGACTACTACGCGAGCCGCCTGTGGGACCTCGGCTACGACATCGTGTTCGATCGCGACCCCCGCCACCTCGACAAGCAGCTCACCGCGACCGACGTGCTGCTGTTGTTGCCGGGCTGCACCCACATCGTGCTGCTCGTCACCGACGACCTGGTCGAGTTCGCGCGCGGACGCCCGCACACGTCGCCGACGCCGCTCGATCTCGAATGGGATCTCGCGGAGCGGCTCACCGGGCTGCGTCACGTCGGCATCTGGCATGCGGGCGACGAGCTGCCGCCGCCGCTCACACACGACAGCGTCGCCGACATGCGCGAGAACCCCGTCGGTTCGATGAGCATGCTCTTCCCGGAGTCCCGGTTTCGCGTTGTCACGACCGGCCCCGACGGCACGACGACCGAGCTCAGCGACCTCCGCCGGCGGGACCTGCACGAGGCGATCGCGGGCAGCCTCATGGCCGAGATCCACGACGTGACCGTGCGCCCCGTGGCCTGGACGGCCTAGCACCCCACGCACTGGTCGGGGAGGTTGTCGGCGATCTGGCTGTCAGTCAGCACGGGCGGGAAGCCGACCGTGTAGAGCCCGCCGCCCTGGACGTCCAGTCCCGGTGCGGCCCGCAGGACGTTGCCGGTCACGTGCGCGTGGCGGTGGGTCGGAGGCGCCGTCGGGATGCCGAAGATCTCGCCGTTCCAGATCCCTCCGCCCTGCGCAACACCGCTCAGGCCGCTCGCCGTGCCGTGGTTGTCGTGGATCGTGGAATCGTCGAGCGCGAGCGCCCCGGCGTTGGTGATTCCCGCGCCCTGCACGGTCGCCTCGGCGTATCCCGGCCCGCAGACCGGCACGTCGGGCCCACAGCCCGGGCTGTGCGGGTTGGTGCTCGTGACCCCACCGGTGATCGTGACGTCGGAGACGGTGATCGCGCCTCCGAGCGTCAAGACGGGGCCACCGCCGCGGATGACCGTCCGGCCGGCGCCGGACGCGGCCAGCCGCACGCTGCGGGCGACGACCACGCCGCCCCGGTAGGTGCCGGGCGCGATCCTGATCGTGCTTCCGTGGTGCGCCGCGTCCACCGCGGCGTGAAGAGTCTTGAAACAGGCGTGGCCCGATCCCACGCAGGGGGTCGTGCCGTGTGCCCCGGCGCTGCCGGGAACAGCGAGCCAGGCGAGCAGCGCGACCACGACGATGGGCGACCTCGTGGCAAGCACGGCGTTCTCTCCTGACTCGCTCGACGTCGGCCGAGCATGCGCGAGCCGCGACCCGGTCGTCCGGGATATCCGTCCCTACCCCCCGGGAAATGCGCCCGGCGGCTGAAGTTCCCGGCCGTCGAGTGACGGTTGTCCCGGATGCCCGGGACGCCGCGCATGGAGGCTCGATCGAGCCGGTCGCATCGGGCGCCGGCATCGATCAGGAGGCCGTGATGCCGTTCATCCGCTCGCTCCATCCAAGGTTCGTGGCCCTCGCGCTCGCGGCGCTGGTCGCCACGGTCGCCATCGCCGTCGAAGCCACCTCGGGCCGGGCGCAGGTGGCCGGCCTGGTCAAAGGCGCCACGCAACGCGAGATCCTCGACCTACTGGCCGCCGGAGCCACCACCACCCAGATCGCCGACCGGCTCGGCCTCTCCCCCAAGACCGTGCGCAACCACCTCTCCAGCACGTTCACCAAGATCGAGGCGCTCGACCGGACCCAGGCCGTTCTCAAGGCGCGCGCCGCCGGCCTCCCACGAGCACGGGAGCGGTGAGCAGGTCGCCGATCTCGTCGGCGGTCGGGAACGCCTCGAGCGCGCCGCGGCGCAGCGTCGACCGCGAGCCCACCCGCACCGCGTCCCTCGCCGCATCGACGAGCGAGGCCCCGCGGGCAAGTCCGGCGGCGAGACTGCCGCAGAACGCGTCGCCGGCGCCGGTCGTGTCGACGGCGTCGACGCGCGGCGCCGGTACGTGGGTCGCGTGATCGCCGTCGACGACGAGCGCCCCTGACTCCCCCATCGTGACGACGACGGCGAGGCCGTCTGCGAGCGTACGGGCGCGGGCGGTGATGTCCTCGACGGTTCGCGGTTCGTCGCCGCCGGTCAGAGCGCAGAGCTCGGGGACGTTCGGGACCAGCACGTCGACGTGCCGGAGCAGCTCGCTCGGCAGCCGTCGCGCCGGCGCCGGGTTCAGGACGACGCGCGCTGTCGGCCCGACGACGGCGGCGAGCACGGCGTCGAGCGGGATCTCGAGCTGTACCAGGATCACGTCCGGAGCCGGCCGCCGGCCGATCTCGTGTCGTACGTCGGCGGCGGTGAGCGCGCCGTTGGCACCTGGGATCACGACGATGGTGTTCGCGCCGTCGGGGTCGACCGTGATGTGGGCGGTGCCCGTCGGCACGTCGTCGCGCACGCGGACACCGCTGACGTCGATCCCCTCGTCGGCGAGGGCATCGGTGAGCCGCCGACCCTCGGGGTCGGCGCCGACGCAGCCGATCATCGCGACGCCGACTCCGTGCCGCACCGCGGACACGGCCTGGTTGGCGCCCTTGCCGCCCAGTGCCCGGCTGTGGCCGTCGGCCAGCAGCGTCTCGCCGCGGCGCGGGAGCCGCTCGACCTCGGCCACGAGGTCGAGATTGAGGCTGCCGACGACGACCAGCTCGGTCATCGCAGCCCGCTCCCCACGACGTCCACGACGGCGCTGCCGCCGAGCAGCGCGGAGCCCCGTGCCGTGGCTTCCTGGACCGGCGACCACGCGATCGGGCCGAGGCGCGCCTCCTTGACGCTGCGCACGACCGCACCCCGTACACCGCCGCCGGTCGCGACGATCCGCGTCCGCGGCCCGCCCGCCGCATCGCTGCGCGCGAGCATGTCGGCGCTGAGGTCGGCGGCCGCCTCGAGCGCGGCGCGCCAGACGTGCGCGCGACCCATGCCCGGCTCGATGCCGACCACCCTCAGGGGACCGGCTCCGCCGAGGCCTTCCATCCGCAGCACGTTCGGCTCGACCGCCGCGGCGGCGGCGTTGAGCTCGTCACGGTCGGCCTGACCGTCGACGCCGAGCAGCGTGAGCACCGAGGCCAGCCCGACACAGCGCTCGTCGCCGCTGAGCAGCGCCCAGCGGTCTCCGATCACGTGCCGTCCGACGGTCACGCCGTCAGCGACCGCGGCGACCATCCGCTCGGGCGAGAGCGGCTCCCGGATGCTCCGCACGAACACGTCGGCGGTGCCCGAGGAATGCAGGACGTCGCCTTCCTCGGTCGCCCCGGCGCCGACCATCGCGGCCACATGGTCGTGGCCGGCCACGGCGATGACCGCGTCGCGCGCGACGGGCAGAGCGTCGCCGACACGCCCGAGCGGCGTGCCCGCAGGCGCGAGCTCGGCGAGGAAATCCTCCGGCACTTCGAGCCACGCCAGCGCTTCGCCCCACCACTCGCCGGCGCGCAGGGAGAGCATGCCGGTCCGCGAGGCGAGCGACAGCTCGGCCACCTCGGCAGCGCCCAGCGTGCGGGCGACCCATTCGGGCACGCCGAGCCAGCGCACGGCCGCGGCGGCGTCCGGGTCGCGCGCACGCTGCCACCCGAGCTTGGCCAGCGAGCACAGCGGCGAGGCCGGCAAGCCTGTCGTGGCGGAGAACCGGACGCGGCCGATCTCGCGCCCGACGGCGCGCGCCTCGTCCGTCCCGCGGACGTCGTGCCAGGCGATGACCGGACCGGTCGGCTCCCCGCGCCGGTCGAGCAGCACGCCCGCCTCGGCCATGCCCGCGATCCCGACCGCGGCGACCTCGCCCGCCGGCGACGTGCCGAGCGCACGCGACGCAACCGCGAGCGCGGTGCTCGCGATCGCGCGCGGGTCGAGCTCGGCGCCGGTCGCAACGGGCGTCCACGGCGTCCGCTCGCGCGCCTCGCCGAGCTGTTCGCCTTCGGCATCGAGCACGAGCGCCTTGCAGTACGTCGTGCCGACGTCGATGCCGACCAGTAGCTGCCGCACGGCTACGCCGCTGTGTCGACGATCGCCAGGAGATCGTCCAGGCGGCGGCGAGCGACGCCGTCGAGGAAGCGCCGCCGCTCGGCGACCGGCAGGCCGACAGCCTCCTTCCACAGCGACCGACCGGCGATGAAGCCGTCGGCGCCGCCGGCCATCGCGTCGCGGAGCTGGCCGCAGAACGCCTCGTGGTCGACGCCGGCCGAGAGCACCGCCCAGGGCACGTCGATCGCGTCGGTGATGCGCCGGCACCCGCTCGCGCTTCCCGGGTACTCGAGCTTGAGGACCTTCGAGCCGCACTCCTGGAGGAACACCGCACCGTCGACGACAAGGTCCTCCTTGCGGGCGGCGAACGCCTCCGGGCTCTCGTCGTCGAACCGGTAGGTCATGAGCTCCATGACGCACAGGAGGTCCGCGCGACGGCAGTCCTCGAGCGCGGATCGGACCATGCCGGCGGTGTAGCCGTCGAGGTCTTCCTGGTCGGCGCGCAGGAACACCATCACCTTGGCCGCCGTGGCGCCGAGCGATCGTGCGCCCTCGGCGCCGAGGCCCGGGATCAGCCCCGACCGCCGCAGCCCGTCCTCGACATCGTGGCCGTCGGCCTCGATCCGCACGAGCAGTCCGACGTCGCGCGGGAGCACGTCGCGGTCGACGATGGAGGGCAGTGAGACGTCGGGGTCGAGCAGCATCGCGCTCGCGTCACGCCCGACCGTCTCGACGACGTCGGCCTTGAACGCTCGCTGCTCGTCCGGGGCGCTCGACACCCCCAGCGCGTCGAGTATGTCGACGAGCGGCTGACCGTGATCGGCGGCGATGACGGCGAAGCGGTCGCCCGCCGTCTTGATCTGCTGCAACGCTCGGCGCTCGGCCGTGGTCAGCGCGGTGGTGGTAAGCACTGGACTTCCTCGTTTCGTGGCTGTGGTACAAACCCTATCCCGTGACTGAACATATGTCCAGCACAAACGTGCACGAAGCGGCGCTGATCGCAGCAGCGGAGCTCTACTACCGCGACCAGCTCTCGCAGCAGGAGATCGCGCAGCGGCTCGGGGTGTCGCGTTCCACGGTGTCGCGGATGCTGCAGCTCGCCCGTGACGAGGGCATCGTCCACATCGAGATCCGGCGTCCCTCGTCGCCGCAGAGCCTGTCGGAGTCGCTCCGGGCGGAGCTCGGCCTCAGGCGCGTGGTCGTCGTGCCCGCGTCCGCGCGCAGCGGGCTGCACGTCATCGCCGCCCCCGCCCTCGAGGAGCTCGCGCGGCTCGATCTCGCGTCCGGCGACGTGCTGGCCGTCTCGTGGGGCAGCACGGTCGCCGCGATCGCGCAGTCGCGGCGGTCGCCACCGCTGCCGGGCGTCCACGTCATCCCGGCGATCGCCGCGTTCGACGAGCCGGACGGCCGCTTCCAGACCAACGAGATCGCTCGCCGGATCGCCGAGCTGAGCGGCGCGGACCTGCACTTCCTGCACGGGCCGGCCATGCCCTCGCCGCGGCTCCGCCGGACGCTGCTGGCCGACGAGGATGTGAGCCGCCGGCTCGCGCTGTGGAACCGGCTCGCCGCCGCGCTCGTCGGCATCGGGCCGCCGACGGCCGACGTCGCGACAGCGCCCGCTTACGTGCTGGCCGCGCGCGGGGATCTCGCGCACGCGGCCGGCGATGTGGTGTCGCGCTACTTCGACAGCGACGGGCACCCCGTCCCGTTCGCGGACGAGAAGCTCCTCCTGGGTCTGTCGCGCGACCAGCTCCGGAACGCCGGCACGGTGATCGGGGTGGCGGCGGGAGCGGCCAAGGGACCGTCGATCCTCGGCGCCGCACGCGCGGGACTGATCGACGTCCTGGTCACGGACGATGCGGCGGCGCGGGCCGCGCTCGAGCTGGTGTGATCAGACCCCGGCCGCCCGCCGCGCAGCGAGCGCCGCACCGCGCGCGCCCGTGAACGTCGCCGGGAGGTAGCGGACTTCGCCGAGGTACCGCTCCTTGACGGCGCGGGCGGCCTCACCGGCGGCCCACCCGCCGGCGACCATGATGCGCCGAGCCGGGCCCGCGACCGCGGCCATTCGCGCGAGGATGTCCGCGCCCACCGCACCCGCCGCGTCGAGCGTGGCGTGGTAGGCCGCCGCCGGAGATGCGTCGCGGTCGACGCCGTGCAGGACCAGGTGCGGCTCGCCGATCCCGGTCACGGAGACCGTCGGAGCCGGGCCATGACGCTCGATCTCGAGCGCGGCCGCCTCGAGCGGCGCGCGCTCGGTCGGTGGCACGCCGAGGAGGTCGAGGACGTGCTGGAAGGATGCGCCCGACCACACGGCGCCGAGGATGGCGTGGTGCCCTTCCACGGCGTGCCAGCCGACGCTGAGACCACTGTCGACCGCGCGGCCCACGGCCTCCTGGCCCACGGGCGCCGTGGTCTGGACGAACGCCTCCGCGGTGCCACACGAGTCGAGCACGTCGCCGTCGGCGGCCGCGCCCGCGCCTACCGCCGCGGCGAGGTGGTCGTGGCCGCCGACGGTCAGCACCGCGCCACGAGCCGCCTCGAGCGCCGATCCCGCCCGGCCCATCGGCGTGCCGGCAACGACCGCGTCGGGCATGAGGCCGGCCGGAGCGTCGGCCCAGGCGAGCGCATCCGGCCAGGCCCGCCCCGTGGCGAGGTCGTAGAACCCCGTCCGCGACGCGAGCGAGAGCTCAGCGGCCGGGTCGCCGCCGAAGCCGAGCACGATCCACTCGGCGACGTTGAGCCAGCGGACGCCGCCGCGGGCGGCGGGCCAGTGATCGCGCATCCAGCGGTACTTGGCGAGCGTGCACACCGGCGTCGCCGGGAGCCCGACGCGGGCAGCGAAACCGCTCAGTTCATTCCCGAGGCGCTCCGCCTCGGCGGCCCCGCGCGTGTCGTGCCACGCGATCCCAGGGACCACCGGTCGCGCGTCCGCATCGAGGAGCACTCCGGTTTCGGCGATGCTCGCGACACCGATCGCGACGACGCGCCCCGATTCGGTCCGCCGGAGCGCGTCACGCGCCGCCGCGATGGCGGCGACGATGAGATCGTCGGCATCGACCTCCTCTCCGGTATCGACCCGGCGCCACGGCGTGGGCGCGCTGCCGGTCGCCACCTCCCGGCCTTCGGTGTCGAACGCGGCGGCCTTGATCGCCGTCGTGCCGACGTCGAGGCCGAGGACGAGGTCGCTCACCACTCCCCTTCCCCGGCGGCGGGATCGGGCGGCCGGCAACGGAGAGCCTCCACGTCGCCCTGGAGCTCGCCCATGCCGCTCGCGTACGGGACGAGCACGACCGAGCCGCGGGCGAACGGCAGCTCGCCGGCGCCCGCGGCGAGCGTGCCGCTTCCGGCGATGCCGACGAGCACGGAGAACCCCGGGTCGAGCGAGCTCCCGCCCGCGAGGCGGTCGGCGCGGAAGTACGGATCGGCCGCCTCCGGCAGCAACCGCGGGGCGGCGCGCAGCCCGGCGAGGCGCGCACCGTCCCAGGCCGAGCGGTCCAGGGCCGCGAGCGCGCGATCCCAGCCCAGGTTCAGATGCCCGTCGTTCTCGCTGAGTTCGAACCCGTCCCATTCGAGGAGCACGGACAGGTCGGTCGGCTCCTGGAGCTCGACGAGCAGGATCCCGGCGCCGATCGCGTGCGGCGTGCCGGCCGGAACGAGGATGGCGTCGCCGGCGCCGATGGGGATTTCATGCATCGCGCCGAGGATGGCTGCGGAGTCCTGAGTGCGCATCCACGCGCGCACTTCGGCGAGCTCCACGGGCCGGGAGAACCCCACGTGGACCGCGGCCCTCGGCTCGGCCTCCACGATGATCCACGCCTCGGTCTTGCCGTAGGGCAGACCGAGCTCGTCGCGCGCGAACGCGCGGCCGGGATGGAAGTGCACGGGCAGGCGCTGGCCGGCGTCGAGCAGCTTGACGAGAAGGGCCGGATCGGGGCCGAACCGCTCGACATGCTCGGGGCCGAGCCAGCGCTCGGGGTCGGCCGCGATCGCGTCGCGGACGAGCGTCCCGTCCTGCAGGCGGCTGAGGCCGCGCGTGTCGGAGCCGAACGTCGTGCTGACCGCGCCGAGCCACTCCTCGGGCATGTGGTCCGATTCGAGCTCGACGCCGCGCAGCGCGGCGATCCGGGCGCCGCCCGCGTAGAAATGCCGGAGCACGTTGGGGGGAAGGACTTCAGGCTTCACGACGGCGGCACCTCTCCCGATCCACGGACGACGAGCTCGGTTGGCACGAGGATGCGGCGGGCCGGCAGCTCCGGGCTGTCGAGTCGCTCGAACGCGAGCTCGGCGGCGCGCGCACCCATCCGGTAGCTGTCGTGCCTGACGACGGTCACGGCGGGCACGACGAGGTCGGCGAGCTCGAAGTCGTCGAACCCGACGAGCGCAACCGGCAGGCCGGATTGCGCGATGGCGCGGAGCGCGCCGACGGTGTTGCGGTTGTTGCCGGCGAAGACGGCCGTCGGCCGGCGGACCGCGGGCAGGCTGAGCAGCTCGGCGACGACGGCCTCCGCCTCGACGGCGTCGTGCGAACCGGTGCGCACGAGCTCGTCGACGACCGGCAGCCCGGCGCGTTCGAGCGCCTCGCGATATCCCCTCAGGCGCTCGCCGGTCGTGTACAGCGTCGCGCGGTCCGCGATGAACGCGATGCGCTCGTGGCCCTGCGCGAGCAGGTGTGCGGTGCCGTCGCGGCCGCCTCCGACGTTGTCGATCAGGACCTGATCCGCCTCGATCCCCGCCGGCGGCCGGTCGAGGAAGACGACGGGCGTGCCCGCCGTGTCGCGCGCGAGGTAGGCGTGGTCGCGCGAGGCGGGGACAAGCAGGAGCGCGTCGACGCGGCGGCGGAACAGTGAATGCACGAGCTCGTGCTCCCGGTCCGGGTCCTCCTCGCACGAAGCGGTGATCAGCATGTAGCCGCGCTGCGACGCGGCCCGCTCGACGGCCTGCACGATCGCCGAGTAGAACGGGTTCCCCGCATCCTCGATCACGAGGCCGACCGTCAAGGTCGTCTGGCCCTGGCGCAGCGATCGGGCGAGGTCGTTGCGCTGGAAGCCGAGCTCTTCGATCGCGGCGGCCACGCGCGCGGCGGTCCCGACCGACACTCCCGCCTCCGAGTTGATCACACGCGAGACGGTCTTCAGGCTCACTCCCGCAAGCGCCGCGACGTCGCGGATGGTGGGGCGCGTGGTCGGCGTGATCTCGTTCCGGATGGTGGTGACAACGATGTCGGGCGTGCGACGCTACGACCGCGGCGGGCGATCTGTCAAGCGCGGCGAGGCGCGATCGGCGCCTCCATGGCGCCCAGCACGGAGACCGACCGGGCCGCGGTCTCGCAGCCGAAGGCCGCCGCCGCACGAGCGTCGCTCCCGTCCCTGAGCGCGGTCACGAATGCCGCCGCGAACGTGTCTCCCGCGCCGGTGGCATCGACCTCGGCCACCTCCGCCGACCGGACGCGTACGGGATCTCCGCCCAGCAGGAGCGCCCCCTGCCGGCCGCGGGTCTCACAGATCACGGTGCCGTGGGAGGCGAGATCCTCGGCATCCAGGTCCAGCGCGGCAAGCTCGCCCTCCGAGGGAAACAGCACATGGGCCCTCCGCGCGAGACGCGCCGTGCGGTCGCGCAGGACCGCGTCGGCGTCGGCGCGCACGTTCGGATCGAGCGACAGCCTGCCGCCACGCGCGAGCACGCGCGCCGCAGCCGCCTCGACGGCCTCGGCGAGCCGGCCGCCGAATCCGAGCGTCGAGCCCGAGACATGGAGCCAGTCGGCGTGCTCGGCCATCCGCTCGGCCGCCGCCGGCGCGAGCGCCATCGCCGCGGAGTCATGGACCGAGAACCAGAAGTCGCGCGTGCCGTCGTCGCCGTACGCGACGAGCGCGATCGGGGTCGCCCGCGCCGGGACCATCGCGATCGCGTCGTCGCGCACGCCGTCGCGCCGCATGCGCTCGATCAGCGCGTGGCCCATCGCGTCGTCGCCGACAGAGGCGGCGAGCGCGGTCGGGGCGCCGAGCCGGGCCGCGACCGACGCGAAGATCGCCGGCGCCCCGCTCGGAAACGGTCCCGCCCAGGTGCCCGGGGTGGTCAGGCGGCCGTCCGCCGTCTCGCGACGGAACTCCATCAGCGCCTCTCCGACAGCGAGGATCATCGGCCGACTCTACGTGTCCTAACGCACAGCCGAGTGTCACAAAGTAGTTACAATCTCGGGGTCCGATGCCGATTGCATCGGGTACCTCCCCTCCTCCCCAAGGAACCCCCATGACCCGACGCATCATCGACGCGGTCCGCGGTCTGCTGCCCGCGCCGACCGCCTCCGACGAGGTGCACTTCCACAGCGATGGGCTGCAGGGCGAGCCCAGCGCCTGCTATGACCGCGGCTGCGGTCGCCCGCGGCTGGACGTCGCCTGAGTTGCGGCCGGCGAGCCCCCACGTGGGGCTCGCCGGCTCGTACGGTCAGGCCGCGGTGGCCGCGGCGTTCTCGTACAGCTCGATCGTGCTGCGGTAGTTGTCGGCGATCATCTCGACCGCCGTCTCGCGGTCGGTGTCTCCGGCCAGCCAGCCCTTGAGCGCCTCCCAGAAGATCGTGCGCCCGATGGCGAAGCCGATGAAGCCGTCCACCGTGGCGGCCTGGCGGAGCCAGTGCGCGACGGTGGCGTCGTCGGCGCCGGCGCCCAGCACGACGCAGGCGACGTCGTCGCGGCCGCCGGCCCGAGCGGCGTCGGCGACGAGCTTGCAGTCCTCGGCCGTGTCGAGGCCCTCGACCTTCCAGATGTCGGGCTCGACGCCGGCCGCCTGAAGCTCGGCGATCGCCGTGGCGGCCAGCTGCGGGCGCAGCTCGAGCGCGTAGCGCTCCGAGTCGGACTCGAGCGCGGCGAGGTGGTGAGCCTCCGGCGGCACGAGGAGCTCGAACAGGTACTTCGTCTCACGCGGGGCGAGGTAGTCCGACAGCCGTGCCAGGCGCTCGGCCTGCCGGCGGTTGAGCTCGCGGTCGCCCTCCGGGTTGTAGCGCGCCAGGATCTTCACGAAGTCGGGCTCGAACTCCTCGATGTGGCGCGCGAAGTCCTCGCCGTACTCGAAGTCGAACTCGGGCACCGAGCTCTTCTCCGCCGACATTGCGAACGGGATCCCGCGCTGCTTCGCATCGCGGGCGACGGCGGCGCCGTGCTCCTCGTCGACGAGTCCGCCGACGGTCCCGGCGGGTGCGCTGTCCGCCGCGGCGACCAGGCCTTCGAGGATGATCTGCTTGGCCTCCTGCACGCGCTCACGCTCAGCCGGCGTGGGGGTGCCCTGAATGCCGAACAGCTTGGTCGTGAACGACGTGCGGTGGTCGAAGGCGAGGATGTAGAGCGGCTGGTCGTAGCCAGGGGTCACGGGACGGCTCCTTGGTTGTCGGATGAGGTGGTCAGAGCGAAGGCGTCGCGGCCGGGATGAGCGGCACGGGTGCGACGGCTCCGTCGGTTGTGAGGCCGATGAAGGACGACTCGCGATGGGCGAGCGCGCTGACGGCGGCGCGGCCGGCGGCCTGGCCCAGGGTCCGATCCAGCGCCGACGGCGTCGCGGCTCGCTGGGCGTGCCCGAGGATCGCCGGGTGCACCCGCAGCCCGGTGCGGCTCGCGAGGTCTTCGGCGATGCGGACCGCATCGCCGACGGCCTCGGACATCACGACGATCGCCGAGCCGCTGACGGATAGCTCGACGAGGCGCCGCCCGATGCCGTCCAGGTCGAAGGGACGCTCCGGCACGAGCACGTCGTCGATTCCGGCGGCCGTGGCGACGGCGTCGGCCAGGAAGCCGTTGGGCGCGCCCAGCGTCTGCAGCACGAATGCGCGGCCGGGCAGTGAACGCCCAGTGATACGCAGGCGATCGATCGCGTCCATTGCGTAGCCGATCGCGGAGTCCGTCCCGATCGTGAGGTCGGTACCGTCGAGATCACGGTCGATGGTGGCCGGAACGACGGCCACGGGAACCGCGTCGGCGAGCGCGCGAGCCCCCTTCGTCGACCCATCCCCTCCGATGACGAGCAGGCCGCTGAGAGCCAGCGCCTCGATGGCCTCGCGGCACTCGAGGCGGCCACCTGGCTCACGGAGCCGGGACCAGCGACTGGTGCCGAGCCACGTTCCCGGCTCGTGCATGTGGTCGCGCGCCTGCAGCGACGTGATCGGCTCGGCGTCGCGGCGGACGAGGCCGGCGAAACCCGCATGGATCCCCAGGGCGCGGCCGCCGAGTCGTTCGACCTGCTCGCAGGCACCGGCGACGACGGCGTTCATGCCGGGAGCGTCGCCGCCGCTGGTGAGTATACCGAGGTTCACACCGTCATTCACTTTCGTTCACATGGTTATATCGTGCCGATTCGAGCGCGTCAAGAAATAGTCGCGTGCATTCGGAACTCGAGATTGGTACGGTTCGCCGCGATGGTCCGAAAGAACGTCACGATCGGGGTCGATCTCGGCGGCACGAAGCTCATGGCCGGGATCGTGGACGGCGAAGGGCGCGTGTCCTCACTCCAGCGCTGGCCCGGCCGGGTGCGCGGCTACGACCAGGGCCTGACGGCGATCGCCGATCTCGTGACGCAGCTGCGCCGGGAGGCCGGGCAGCGGGGCGACACGGTCGTCGCGGTCGGCGTGGCGATCGCCGCCTTCTTGACCGCGGATCGCGATCGCGTCCGCGCCGCGACCAACCTCGCGGGCTGGCGCGACCGGCCCTTCCGCGCGGATCTCGGCGCGCGCGTCGGCCTGCCCGTCGTCGTCGAGAACGATGCGGACGCGGCCGTCTGGGGCGAGTGCACGCACGGCGCGGCAACCGGCGAACGCTGCGTCGCGATGGCGACGGTCGGCACCGGGATCGGTGGCGGCGTCGTCATCGACGGCAACCTGATCTCCGGCGCCTTCGGTCTCGCGGGCGAGTTCGGGCACCTCCAGGTCGTCCCCGGCGGGCGCGCCTGCGGCTGTGGTGCGCGCGGGTGCCTGGAGGCGTACGCGAGCGGGACCGCGCTCGCGCGATCCGCCCGGGCGGCGGCGGCCGCCGACCCTCTGGGCGCACAGCGCCTGCTCGATCTGGCCGGTGGCGATCCGGAGCGCATCGAGGGCCCCTCCATCACGGCCCTCGCGCTCGAGGGCGATCCGCTCTCCCGGCGCGTGATCGCCGAGCTCGGCGAGTGGCTGGGTACCGGCCTCGCCCAGATCACGGCGGTGCTCGACCCGAGCGTGATCGTGGTCGGCGGCGGGCTCGTCGACGCCGCCGGCGATCTGATCGTCGAGCCGACCCGCGTCGCCTATGCGTCCGCCCTGAGCATCCGCGCGGTCCGGCAGGTCGCGCCGCTGCGGGTCGCCGGCCTCGGCAACGCGGCCGGCCTGGTCGGAGCCGGGACGCGGGCCGCGACGGCCGCGGCGGGGCTCCCGGCGCTGTCGGCCGTCGACTGACCCATCTCTCTATCCGCGCAAATCGAAAGCAGACGAGTCGGAAAGTGACGATTGTCACTGATAAGGTGGCGGCAAATGGACCTGAACAGCGACGGCGAGAGCCCCGTGTTCGCTGACGAGCGGCAGGCGAAGATCGCCGAGCTGGTGTCCGTTCGCGGGCGCGCGCGGATCGGCGAGCTCGCCAAGGAGTTCGGCGTCACGGAGCCGACGATCCGCAAGGACCTCCGTGTGCTCCAGTCCCGCGGGCTGCTGAAGCGGACGCACGGCGGCGCGCTCGCGCTGCAGCCGACCGTCGAGCGTGAGCTCGCCGGCCGCCAGGCCGCCAACCCCGCCGCCAAGGAGGCGATCGCGAACGCCTGCGTCCGGCTCTTGCAGGACGGCGACTCGGTGTTCCTCGACAGCGGCACCACGGTGAGCGCCGTCGCCGGCGCGATCGCCGCCAAGAGCGCCGGCCTGCGGCTCTCGACGCTGACGACGAGCCTCGGCGTTGCCGACCGGCTGTCCGATGTGCCCGGTATCGACTGCGTTTTGCTCGGCGGCCAGCTCCGCCGCATGGACGGCGCTCTCGTGGGCGCGCTCGCACTCGAGAACCTGCAGCGGTTCACGTTCAGCCTGGCGTTCATCGGCGTCAGCGGCTTCTCGGACGTCGGCATCAGCGTCGGCAGCCTCGCCGAGGCGGCCGTCAAGGCCGAGGCGATCGAGCGCGCGCGCCGCGTGGTGCTCGCACTGGATCACACGAAGGTCGGCACGACGGACTTCGCGCGGATCTCGGGGCTCGACGTGGTGGACGTCGTCGTGACGGACACGACGACGCCGGCGGTCGAGGCGCTCTGCGCCCGCTACGACATCGAGCTGCTCGCGGCTGACGCCTGAGCCCGTTCGCGCGACGCCGTACCCGCCGCGATCGGTTGAATTCGAGCCATCGTCGATTAGTTCCGATATCTTTCGATTCGGCTTGACTCGAGTAACAAGCGGCGATAACATCGCGCCAACTCGGCGTGTTCCGTGCTGAGCAGAGAGAGGGACAAGGGAGAGGTGCAATGCGGAGGTCAGTCCGTCGCGCTGCGAGCGCTGCTCGCGAGCGCACAAACGCACGACCGATAGGAGCCGCGGGTCATGGCTCCTGAACCGGTTCTGGAGGCCCGGGGCGTGGTGAAGACGTTCGGGCGCGTGCAGGCGTTGCGCGGCGCGAACTTCACCGTTTACCCCCAGGAGGTCGTGGCCCTCGTCGGCGACAACGGCGCAGGCAAGAGCACGCTCGTGAAGACGCTCGTCGGCGTGCACCCACCCGACCAGGGCGAGATCCTCTTCGAGGGAAAGCCGGTCGCGATCAACACGCCGCACGATGCTCGCGACCTCGGCATCGAGACGGTGTTCCAGGACCTCGCACTTGCCGCCGAGATCGACCCGGCGGCCAACATGTTCCTGGGCCGCGAGCTGCTGCGGTCCGGCTTCCTCGGCAAGCTCGGCTTCCTCGACAAGGGCGAGATGCGCCGCCGCAGCGACGAGGCGTTCAAGAGCCTCGGCGTGAAGATTCAGGACACCGGCGCCCGGGTCGCCAACATGTCCGGCGGTCAGCGCCAGGGCATCGCGATCTGCCGAGCGGTCACCTGGGCCAAGCGCGTCGTCTTCATGGACGAGCCCACCGCTGCGCTCGGCGTCGTGCAGACGCGCAACGTGCTCGAGCAAGTCGCACGCGTGCGTGAGCAGGGCCTGTCGGTGGTGCTCATCAGCCACAATATGCCCGAGGTCTTCGAGGTCGCCGACCGCATCGAGGTCATGCGGCTCGGCACGCGCGTGGCGCGTCTGAGGCCCAGCGAGGTCTCGATGGAGGACGTCGTCGCGGCCATGACCGGCGCGCTGACGTTCCATGAGGAGGAGACGACATGAGCACGCCCACGGCCCCCGCGCCCGACGAGGAAGTCCTCGACGCGCCGGCCGAGCCCGCCCAGCCAGCCTGGAGGCGGCTGCTCACCGGTTCGACCACGTCGATCTTCCTGGTGCTCGTCGCGTTGATCGCCGTCTTCTCGCTGCTGCAGTTCAACGAGTTCTTCACGGTGTCGAACCTCCGCAACATCGCCACTGACGCGGCGGTGCTGTTGGTCGTCGCCACCGGCCTGACCTACGTGATCATCACCGCCGGGATCGACCTGTCGGTCGGATCGGTGCTCGTGTTCGCCAGCGTCGTCTCGGCGCGGGCCATGAACGCCGTCGGCGGAGACAACTGGGGGGTCATCGTCGTCGGCGTCATCGTCGGCCTGCTGGCCGGTGTCGCCTGGGGGATTCTCAACGGCTTCCTGGTGACCAAGGCCAAGATCCCGTCGTTCATCGTCACGCTCGGCACGCTGGGCATGGCCCTGGGCGCCGCATTGCTCATCACCGGCGGCGTCGACGAGCGCGACGTGCCGTTCAAGCTCGTCGAGACGATCGGCACCGGCCGCCTGTTCGGGCAGATTCCGTGGCTCGTCGTAATCGCCGCGGTCGTTGCGCTCGTCTTCGGGATCATCCTGGCCCAGACCCGTTTCGGCCGGTACACGTACGCGATCGGTTCCAACGAGGAGGGCGTCCGGCGCACGGGCGTCAACGTCGACCGGCACCTGATCAAGGTGTACGCGCTGTGCGGGGCGCTGGCCGGGTTCGCCGGCGCGCTGTCGCTGGCGCGCTTCGGGACCACGTCGATCGCCGGAAACACGACGCTCAACCTCGACGCGATCGCCGCCATCGTGATCGGCGGCACGAGCCTGTTCGGCGGCGTCGGCACGATCGTCGGCACCGTCGTCGGCGTCTTCATCCCCGCCGTGCTCCGCAACGGCTTCGTGATCGTCGGCGTGCAGCCGTTCTGGCAGCAGGTTGCCGTCGGCGCCGTGCTGATCATCGCCGTCTACCTCGACCAACTGCGGCGCGCGAAGTACGCGCGCTAGCTACGAACAACCACTCCTGGAGGAGATCGATGCAACGTTCAACCCGTTCAGGCCGGCGCACCGCCTGGGTGCTCGCCGCATGCCTGATGGCCACCAGCCTCGTCCTCGTCGCCTGCGGCGGAGACGACAGCAGTAGCGGCAGCAGCAGCTCCGGCGGCGGCAAGAACTACAACCTGACGCTGGTCGCCGGCGTCAAAGGCGACCAGTTCTACATCACGATGAACTGTGGAGCCCAGGCCGAGGCCAAGAAGCTCGGCGCAACGGTGGACTTCCAAGGCCCCGACCAGTTCGACGCCTCGCTGCAGACGCCGATCGTGAATGCCGTCGCGGCCAAGAACCCCGACGCGATGCTGATCGCCCCGACCGACACCAAGGCGATGTTCGCGCCGATCAAGCAGGTCGCCGACGGCGGCGCCAAGATCGTGCTCGTCGACACCACGCTCGAGAACGCCGACATGGCGGTCTCGCAGATCGCGTCCGACAACGAGGGCGGCGGCCGCGCCGCAGCCCAGGCGCTGTCCGACCAGATCGGCGGCTCCGGCAAGGTGTTCGTCGTCAACGTCAAGCCGGGCATCTCCACCACCGACCTGCGGGCCAAGGGCTTCCAGGAGGAGGCCAAGAAGCTCGGCCTCGAGTTCGTCGGCATGGAGTACAACCAGGACCAGCCCGACAAGGCGGCCGCGATCGTCAAGGCGCAGCTGGCCAAGACGCCCGACCTGAAGGGCATCTTCGCGACCAACCTGTTCGCCGCTGAGGGCTCCGCGGCCGGTCTGCGCGAGTCCGGCAACAAGGACGTCAAGATCGTCAGCTTCGACGCCGGCCCGAAGCAGGTCGAGGACCTCAAGGCCGGCACGATCCAGGCGCTGGTCGCGCAGAAGCCGGCCGACATCGGCGCCCAGGGAGTGCAGCAGGCCGTCGCCGCCCTCAAGGGCGAGTCGACCAAGCCGACGATCGCCACCGGCTCGGTGATCATCACCAAGGACAACCTCGCCCAGAACCAGGACGCGGTCTACAAGTCCACCTGCTGAAACGACGGCGGGGCGCCGGCCGCGGCCGGCGCCCCGTTGCCCGCATGTCGTCCGTTGAACCCTCCCCCATCCGCGCGCCGGCTCACACGAGCTGGCGCGCGCTTGCGTCACATCGGCAGTGGCTCGCCGCCGAGACGGGTCGGCTCATCGACTTCGGGCGCGGAGCGCGGGTCGACGCCGGGTTCGGCTGGCTGGACGCCACCGGCGTGCCCGATCCGGAGAAGCCACTGCAGCTGTGGATCACGACCCGCATGACGCACGTGTTCGCTCTCGGGCACCTGCTCGGCGTCCCGGGCTGCGGCCCGCTCGCCGACCACGGGCTGCGCGCCATCCGGGAGACATTCGAGGATCGCGAGCACGGCGGATGGTTCTCCGAGGTCGGCGCGACCGGCAAGGAGGCCTACTCGCACTCGTTCGTCCTGCTCGCCGCGGCCAGCGCGACGATGGCCGGACGCCCGGAAGGTCGTCCGCTCCTCGCCCGGGCGATCGAGATCGTGGAGGGCCGCTTCTGGTCCGAAGACGAAGGCGCCTGCGTCGAGTCGTGGGATCGGGCGTGGCTCGAGCCCGAGGCCTACCGGGGCGCGAACGCGAACATGCACATGGTCGAGGCCTTCCTCGCCGCGGGCGACGCGACCGGCGATGCGACCTGGTCGCAACGCGCGCTGCGCATCGCCGAGCGGCTCGTGCAGGACGTCGCGGCCACGAACGACTGGCGTGTCGTGGAGCATTTCGACGGCGCCTGGACACCGCTACCGGACTACAACCGCACGGAGGTCCGCAACCCGTTCCGGCCGTTCGGCGTCACGCCCGGTCACGGGCTCGAGTGGTCGCGCCTCCTGCTTCAGATACCCAGGCCCAGCTGGCTCCTCGGGGCCGCGGAAGGTCTGTTCGCGCGCGCGGTCGCGGACGGCTGGGACGACGACCGCGGGTTCGTGTACACGACCGACTTCGACGGGCAACCGGTCGTCACGGACCGGTTGCACTGGGTACTGGCTGAAGGCATCGGCGCCGCCGCGGCGCTGCATGCCGTCACCGGCGCCGAGAAGTACGACCGCTGGTACCAGACCTTCTGGGACTTCGCGGAGGCGTGGTTCCGCGATCGCGAGCACGGCAGTTGGAGACACGAGCTCGACGAGCGCCTCCGGCCGAGCGACCGCACATGGGCGGGAAAGCCGGACGTCTACCACGCGCTCCAGGCAACGCTGCTCCCGCGCCTCCCGGTGACGCCGAGTCTCGCGGGGGCGCTTCGAGACGGCCTGCTCGACCGATGAGGGCTCCGCTACGGGTCGGCGTCCTGGGCGCCGGGCCGATCGCCCAGTTCGCGCATTTCGAGGCGCTCAACAAGGCGGGCAACGCGGAGCTGTACGCGATCTGCGACGTTGCCGGGGATCTGCTCGCCGAGATGGCCGCGGTGCATCGGCCGCGGCACACGTTCAGCGACTTCGCGGCGATGCTCGCCGATCCCGATCTCGACGCGGTCGTGATCGCGATCGCCGATCAGTTCCACGTGCCTGCCGCGCGCGCGGCGATCGCGGCGGGCAAGCACGTACTCGTCGAGAAGCCGCTCGGGGCTGTCACCGCGGAGTGCGTGCCGCTGCGGGAGGAGGTGCGGGCGAGCGGGCTGGTGTTGCAGGTCGGGACGATGCGGCGGTTCGATCCGGGGATCGCGTTCGCGCGGGACTTCGTGCGCGCGGAGATCGGCGAGCTGATCGCGTTGAAGGCGTGGTACTGCGACTCGGCGTATCGCTACCGGATGACCGACACGCTGCAGCCGCTTGCCCGGTCCAGCGGGCACGCGCGTAAGCCGCCCGGCGATCCCAAGGGCGACCGGCGCCGGTACTACATGATCGGCCACGGCAGCCATCTGATCGACACGGCGCGCTTTCTCGCCGGTCAGGAGATCGTCACGGTCAAGGCCGATCTGGTCGAGCGCGGCGGCGCGCATTGCTGGTTTGTCGGCATCGAGTTCGCCGGCGGCTCGATCGGGCACCTCGATCTCACGATGTCGGTCCAGATGGACTGGCACGAGGGCTTCCAGATCTACGGCGCGCACGGCAGCGTCGTGGCCAAGAGCTTTCTTCCCTGGCACCACCGCGCGAGCGAGGTCGAGTGCTTCTCGGCCCGCGATCGCCAGTACCACCGGCCGCTCGGCGAGGACGCGCACTTCTGGCGGCGGCAGATCGAGGGGTTCGCCGACAGCATCCTGAACGGCGCGCCGCAGATCGGCGCCGACGTCGACGACGGGCTTGCGGCGATGCGCGTGATCGATGCGATCGAGCGCTCCGTCGAGACCGGTGCGAGCGTGGCGGTGTGATCGAGGCGGGGATCTTCGCCAAGACGTTCCGCCGCGGCTCGCTCGGCGCGACGCTCGACGCCGTCGCCGCACACGGGATCGCGGCGATCCAGTTCAACATGGCGCTCGTCGGCGGCCCGGCGCTGCCGCCGGCGATCACACCGGAGACGGCCGGGGAGATCCGCGCGACGGTCGCCGCCCGCGGCCTGACCATGGCGGCCGTGTCGGGGACGTACAACATGGCCCATCCCGATCGCCAGGTCCGGGACACCGGGGCGGAGCGCCTCGCGACGCTGATCGCCACGGCGCCGCATCTGGGCACGCGTGTCGTCACGCTCTGCACCGGCTCGCGCGACCCCGAGCACATGTGGCGCGCACACCCGGAGAACTCCAGCCCGGAGGCCTGGCGTGACAGCCTCGAGCAGATCGCCACAGCGCTCTTCGTGGCCGAGCGGCACGACGTCGTCCTCGCCTTCGAGCCCGAGCACCACAACGTCGTCGCCGACGCCGCCGCCGGCCGACGGCTGCTCGACGAGCTGCGATCCGAGCACCTCAAAGTCGTCCTCGACGCCGCCAACCTGATCCGGCCGGGGGAGCTCGCGCGACAGCACGAGACGCTGCGCGAGGCGTTCGCGCTGCTGGGCGACGCGCTCGTCCTCGCCCACGCCAAGGACGTCCGCGACGACGGCACGATCGTCGCCGCGGGCCGCGGCGGCCTCGACTACACGCTCTACGTGGAACTGCTGCGCGACGCCGGCTACACCGGTCCGCTCGTCCTGCACGGTCTGAGCGAGGACGAGGTGCCCGGGGCCCTGCGGTACGTCCGCGGGCATCTCGGGCCTCCGCCCTGATCAATCGGCGTCTACGTCACGGCTGCAGCGGAGGTGATCTTCTCGGCGAGCTCGATGATCAGCCCTTCAGGACCGCGGACGTAGACGAGCCGATAGACGTTCCCGTAGTCCTGGACCTCGCCGACCGTGTCAAAGCCCTTGGCTCGGAATCCGTCGACGATCCCGTTCAGGTCCTCGACCTCGATACAGATGTGCCGGAGGCCCAGCCGGTTCGCCGGCCAGGGGTGCACGCCGTTGGTGTCGGCCGGCGTGTGGTACTTGACGAGTTCCAGCTTGCCGCTGCCGTCCGGGGTGCGCACCATCACCACATCTGCCCGGACGCCGTCCAGCCCATTGATCTTGTCCACGGTCTCGCCCTCGACCAGCGTCCCGCCCTCGCGCTCGAATCCGAGGGAGACGAAGAACGCGGCCACGGCTTCGAGGTCATCCACGACGACACCCACATGATCGAAACGAAGCATGGCCATACCTCAGCAGCCAACCGCGACGAGTGGGTACGGCTCAGATGCCCGCACGGGTGAACGTCACATGCGTGACTCCGCTGGGCGAGGAGGTCGCCTCGACCTTGTAGTCCTTTTCGAGGCCCTCCAGTCCGTCCCAGAGCCGCACGCCCCGGCCGAGCAGGATCGGCACCACCACGACGTGCATGTGGTCGACGAGCCCGGCGGCAAGGAACTCGCGGATCACGGTGGGGCCCCCGCCGATGCGTACGTCCTGTCCTCCGGCGGCCTCGCGGGCGGTCTCGAGCGCCTCGGCAGGCGACGCATCGAGGAAGTGGAACGTCGTGCCGCCCTCCATCTCGATCGGCGGGCGCGTGTGATGGGTGAGGACGAAGACCGGTGTGTGGAACGGCGGGTTGGGACCCCACGCGCCCTTCCAGTCCGGATCCTCCTCCCATCCGGGGTGGCCGAACTTCCCGGCCCCCATGATCTCGGCCCCGATCCCGTGATCGTGCCGCCCGACGAAAAGGTCGTCGACGCCGCCGCTCCCGCCGGCCTGCCACGAGCGGGTGCCGAACATCCACGTGTGCAGTCTCTCCCCAGCGTGACCGAAATGTAGGTCGCGGGTCTGACCTTCACCGGTGCCGAAGCCGTCGAGTGAGATGGAGAAGAACTGGACGTAGGCGAGTGACATGCCTTCAGCTTGCGTGCGATCGCGGCATACGTCCAATGCCAACTTTCGTACAAACCCATCGATAGAGTTGATGGATGCTGGACGTCAACCGGTTGCGCGTGATCGATGCCGTCGCGCGCCACGGATCCGTCACCGCGGCAGCCAAGGAGCTGCATTACTCCCAGCCGTCGGTCACCCACCACCTCGGCCGGCTCGAGTCAGAGACCGGCGCGCAACTGGTGCAGCGAGTCGGCCGCGGCATCCGGCTGACCGCGGCCGGGCAGCTGCTGGCCGACCGCGCCGCCGAGATCATCGGGCGAATCGACGCCGCCGGCGCGGAGCTGTCCGCCCACGTGGGGCTGACCGCCGGGCGCGTGCGCCTGGCCGGCTTCGCCTCGGCGATCGGGTCGCTCGTGCCTGCGGCGGTGGCGGTGCTGGCGGGCCGGCATCCGGGCCTCGAGATCAGCCTGACCGACACCCATCCGCCCGAAGCGATCGAGCTGCTGCGCACCGGCAAGGTCGAGGTCGCGATCATCTTCCGTTACGACGAGACCGAGCCCGAGCCGCCGGGCGTCCGCCTTCATCATCTGCTCGACGATCCGGTCTACCTGCTGTCGACGCGTCCCGAGCGCGGGCTGGCCGCCCTGCGCGATGCGACGTGGATCGCCGGATGCGAGCGATGCCGCAGCCACCTGCTGACCGTGTGCGCCGACGCCGGGTTCGATCCACGGATCGGCTACAGCTCCGATGACATGGTCGTGATGCAGGCGTTGGTGGCCGCCGGGCTCGGGGTGGCGACCCAGACCGGCCTGTCCCTGCGCGCCCATCACATCGACGGTGTCGTGCCGACCGAGCTGCCCGGCTCGAAGCGTCACATCTACGCCGCAACCTACGGCGAGCCTCCCGACCCGCCCGCCACCGCCGCCCTGCTGACGGCCCTCGCCGAGGCCGCCACGTCCGCCATCAGCTCGTCCGACTGAACGACAAAGGCCTGCAAATGCAGGCCTTTAAGTGGGCGATACTGGGCTCGAACCAGTGACCTCCGCCTTGTCGAGGCGGCGCTCTCCCAGCTGAGCTAATCGCCCGGGAGATTGCCAAGCGTAGCAATGGGATACGACTCGCTCCATGCGGTCATATTGCATTGCCGTCGTGCCCGGGGACGGGATCGGTCGTGAGGTCACGCCGGCCGCTCTCGACGTGCTGGAGGCGGCCGGCGAGCGGTACGGATTCCGCCTCGAGCCGACCGCATACCCATGGGGCTGCGACTACTTCGTCGAGCACGGCCGAATGATGGCTCCGGACGGGCTGGAGCGGTTGCGGGACAGTGACGCGATCCTGCTCGGCGCGGTCGGGCGGCCGGATGTGCCCGACCACATCTCGCTCTGGGGCCTGCTGATCCCGATCCGGCGCACGTTCCGCCAGTACGTGAACCTGCGGCCGGTCAAGCTGTGGCCGGGGATCGAGTCGCCGCTGCGCGACGCGACGCCCGAGACCGTCGACATGGTGATCGTGCGCGAGAACGTCGAGGGCGAGTACTCGGAGATCGGCGGGCGGATGTACCAGAACACCGACGACGAGCTCGCCATCCAGGAGGCGGTCTTCACGCGCCGCGGGACCGACCGCGTGATCGCCTACGCGTGTGAGCTCGCCGCCCGTCGCTCCGGCCGCATCTGCTCGGCCACGAAGTCGAACGGGATCATTCACACGATGCCGTTCTGGGACGAGCGGTTCGCGCACGCGACGTCGCACCACCCACAGCTGCAGGCGGAGCAGGTGCTGATCGACGCGCTCGCGGCGGCCGTCGTGCTGCAGCCGGCGCGGTTCGACGTGATCGTCGCCTCCAACCTGTTCGGCGACATCCTGTCCGACCTCGCGGCCGCGGTCGCTGGGTCGATCGGCATCGCGCCGTCCGGCAATCTCAACCCGGAGCGCGACACGCCGTCGATGTTCGAGCCCGTCCACGGGTCGGCGCCGGATATCGCCGGTCAGGGCGTCGCCAACCCGGTCGGCGCGATCTGGTCGGCGGCGATGATGCTCGAGCACCTCGGCGAGACGGACGCCGCACACGCCGTCGAACACGCGATCGGCGCGGCGATCGCGCAAGGCCCGCGCACGCCCGACCTCGGAGGCAGCGCGGGCACCCACGAGGTGACCGCCGCCGTGATCGCCGCCCTTTAGAAGTCGAGCTTCAGCGCGTCGCAGATGAACTTCACGAGCGGCGCGGCCGACTCGCACACCTGCGTGTAACGGTCGAGGAAGCCCGTCTTCGTCGCCTCCTTCTCGCTCAGCTCGGCCCAGCCGAAATAGTCGCGCCGGCGCAGGTCGTCGGCGAACTCGAACGAGGCGTCGAAGCCCGACGGCACGCGCTTGAGCATGTTGTCGTCGCCGCCGATCTCCAGCACGTCGCTGAACGGCGGCGTGCGGGTCGCCTCCCGCCAGCGATAGGGGTTGTCGACGATCGCCTGCCGCAGCTTCGTCGCCGTCTTCGTGTCCGGATGCCACATCCCACCGCCCCCGAACACGTGGTCGGGCGCGAGGTGCAGATAGAAGCCGGGAGCGTGGGCGTCCTTCGCCGCCTTGTGCCGGAAGTGCATGCCCGTGTTGGTCTTGTACGGCGTCTTGTCCTTCGAGAAGCGCGTGTCGCGATAGATCCGGAACAGCGACCCTCCGGTCTTCCGAGTGTCGGCGCGGAAGTGCGGGCTGATCGACTGCAGCCGGTACCCGAAGTCCTCGATGAACGCGAGCGCCGGCTCCAGCACGTGCGCCTCGTAGCGGTCCTTGTTGGCGGCGAACCACTCGCGGTCGTTGTGCTTCGCGAGCTCGCGCAGGAACGCGAACAGCTCGGGGTCGAAGGATGCGGTCTCGGTCACGCGGGTCATGAGAGTGCTCTATCAGACCCGTCTACGATGTAGCCGCTCCGGCGCCGTGGCGGAGTGGCTACGCAGCGGCCTGCAAAGCCGTGTACACCGGTTCGATTCCGGTCGGCGCCTCTCAAACGCCCCTGCACATTCCGCACTTCTCGGATCGGGCTCGATCACGGGTGCGCCGCGAAGACGTGCGCGACGGCTCCGCCGCTGAAGGCGGTGGTGCTCTTCGGCTCGATGGCGAGCGGTGCCGTGAAGAGCCGCTCGCCGGCGCCGAGGACGACCGGGTGCACGACAAGGCGGTACTCGTCGATCAAGCCGGTCACGACCAGCGATCGCGCGAACCGCGTCCCGCCGTGAGCAAGCAGGTATCCGTCGGAGCGCTCCTGCTTGAGCCGGGTGATGGCTGCGACCAGGTCTCCGGTGGCGATCTCCGTCTCGCCCCAGTCGGCGTCCGCGAGCGAGTTCGAGAACACCACCTTTGGGATCTCGTTCATCGGCTTGGCGAACGGCCCGGAGGCGCCGGGCCAGTAGCCGGCCCACGCCGCAAAGGTGGTGGCGCCCACGAGGTGCACGCCGGCGTTGCTCAAGGTCTCGACAATCCAACTGGCACCGTCATCGGACCGTCCCGCAGCGACCCAGTCGGTGCTCCCGTCGATGGGTGCGACGAAGCCGTCGAGCGACACGGACATCTTCAGGACCAGTGAGGCCATGCGCTGCTTCCTTTCCGGGATGGATGACACGAAGTGCGCGAGTCGATGGTGATGCACCGGGCCGCTGAACGCTCCCCTGCTGCGATCGGCCACCGGATCGCCGGCGCCAAGCCCACAGCAACGCCACGCCAAGTCCAGCGCGGAACAGTGGGGTCATGACCGCTCTCGCCTCCGCTCCCGCACGTTCGTCGGCCGCGCTCGCCCCCTGGGGCATGATGGCCGTGGTCGACCTCCACGACGCCGACCGCGAGCGGCTCGCCGACCCGGACAACATCCGCGCCTTCGTGGCCGACGTGGTCGCCGCGATCGGGATGGTCACCCACGGTCCGACGCTGCTCGAGCGCTTCGGCGAGGGCGAATCCGAGGGCTGGTCGGCGATGCAGTTCATCGAGACGAGCTCGCTGACGATCCACGCCGACGAGTTCGGCGGCCGCTGCTACATCGACGTCTTCTCGTGCAAGCCGTTCGATCCCGGGGTGGCCGCCGAGATCGCCATGCAGTACTTCGGCGGATGGCCGAAGCTCACCACGCTCCACCGCTGACGCAGCCAGTCCTCGCCCGCGACGTCGGCGAAGCCCGCCGCAGAGCGTGAAGCCAGCGGGTGGTCGCCGGGCGCCACGAGGCTGGTGCCGCGGATGCCGGATGCTCCACTACGGGAGCGAGCCGGTCGGACCTCCGCCCACCGTCTGATGCGCCCAATAGTCGTCGGCCGTCTTGCTGGCTTCGAGGGCTTCACGGCTCTCGAAGCCGGGCGCCATCGATGCGTCAGTGCCGGCCATCACCTCGTGGTGGTCGATATTGAGCATGCGCAGCCAGCTCTGCTGGCCGAGCGTCAGCCCGACCATGCATCCGAGCTCTACGAGCTCAGGCTCGGAGAAGTGCGCGTGCATGCGCTCCCAGAACGCGTCGTCGGTGTCGAGGTGCCAGACGATCGCCTCGGTGTAGGCCAGCGCCGCCTTCTGGCGGTCATCGAACGTCGAGGCGCTCTCGAAATTGAGCAGTTGGTCGTACTGGCCTTCCACCAGACCGAGCGACGCTCCCTTGACCGACCGCTGGTTGCCGCAGTACTCGCACTTGACGCTGCGCGAGACGTACACGCGGCACAGCTCCTTGACGTCGTGGTCGAGCACGCCGTGGCGGAACAGGTCGTCCCACGCGTTGGCGAAGAACCAGAACGCGGCAGGGACGTGTGCGCGGATCGCCGAGCTCTCAGGGCGCGGCGTGCCTTCGCGGGCGCAGCGCTCCATCTCGCCTCGCATCTCGGTCGTCATCGCCTCGAACGGTATGTAGCTGATGCGTTGCCTCTCTCCCATACACACCAAGGTACCGTCCGCGCCTTGCATCCATTCCTCGAATTCCCGACGCCGATCGTCGTCGCCCACCGCGGGGCCTCCGGAGAGGCGCCGGAGAACACGCTCGAAGCGTTCGCGATCGCCGTCGAGCAGGGGTGCACGTACCTCGAGACCGACGCCCACGTCACGAAGGACGGCGTGGTCGTCGCGTTCCACGACCACCGGCTGGACCGGGCGACCGATCGCCGCGGCACGATCGAAGCGCTCACGATCGCCGAGGTCGAGCAGGCCGACGCCGGCTACCACGTGCCGGCGTTCCGCGGCCAAGGCGTGAAGGTCCCGCGGCTCGAGGAGGTCCTCACGAGCTGGCCGGACGCGCGGTTGATCATCGACCCGAAGACCGACAGCGCCACCGACCCCGTGTGCGCGCTGCTGCACAAGCTCGACGCCTGGGACCGCGTCTGCCTGGGAGCGTTCAGCGATCGCCGGGTCAAGCGGGTGCGCCGGCTCAGCGGCGGGCGCGCGTGCACGTCGATGGGGCCGGCGGCCACCGCCGCGGCCGTGATCGCGGCCGCCACCACGGGTCACATGCCGCGCCTCGGCGCCCGCTGCCTGCAGGTCCCCGAGTGCCAGTACGGCGTCCGCATCGTCACCGAGCGCTTCGTCAACGCCGCCCACGCCGCGCGGCTGCCGGTTCAGGTCTGGACCGTCGACGACCCGAACACGATGCGGCGGCTACTCGATCTCGGCGTCGACGCGATCATGACCAACCGCCCGCGCGTCCTCTTCGACGTGCTGGCGGCGCGCGCCGCCGGAGCGGCGCGCACCTGACCCTCCTCTTCCCCTCTAACTGGTGACGAACGGCGTGTTGCCGTCGGCGTTGTAGTTGGGCGTGTAGCGCTCGACGAGCACCTCGCGCATCTCCGTACGGCACGCCTCGCAGACGATGACGTACCGCAGGGTCGCGGTCTTCGGCTCGTAGCGTCCCTCGCCGCAGTGAAAGCCGTCATGGGAGCAACTGGGCATGATCCGTCAACAATGCGGCAAATCGACCGCCACGACCACTGGCCAGAGGTGCAGTTTCACGGCAACATCTCCCCGTGGTCGTCATCGCCTCCGCCACCATCTGGCTCCTGTTCGGCACGTTCCTCATTCTGCAGCTGACGACGCTGCCCGTGACCCTCTACCGGACCGCGATAGCGCTGCTCGTCGCTGAGTTCGTCGCGCTGATGATGGACGACCTCGGGAGCCCGTCCGTCGCTACCGCCGGCCACACCGCGGCGATGATCGACGTGCCACTTCTCTCCGTCGCCCTGGTCGCAGTTGCCATCATGCGGGCCGTGCGGCGGAAGGCACCTCGGTGAAGATCCTCGTCACGGGCTCGCGCGGCAAGGTCGGCGCCGCGACGGTGTCCGCGCTGCTCGACGCCGGCCACGACGTCACGGCCACCGACCTCGGCGCCCCCGTCTTCGAGCGGGGCACGCCCCACGTGGCGTACAAGAGCGCCGACCTGACCAACGCCGGCGACGCGTTCGCCGTCGTCCGCGGCCACGACGCCGTCATCCACGCGGCGGCGATCCCGGATCCGCAGCATCACCCGGCGCACACGGTCTTCTCCAACAACCTGCTGGCCACGTTCAACGCGCTCGAAGCGGCCGTGCGGTTCGGCGTGCCGCGGTTCGTGAACGTGTCGAGCGAGACGGTGCCGGGCTTCTTCTTCCCCGAGCGCGACTGGAACCCCGAGTACGCGCCGATCGACGAGGAGCACCCGATCCGCCCGCAGGATCCGTACGCGCTCTCCAAGCACTTCGGCGAGCAGCTAATGGACGCGGCGACCCGCCGCTCGGACATCCGGGCGATCTCGATCCGGCCGTCATGGGTGCAGTGGGAGGGCAACTACGCGCTCAACCTCGGCCCGAACCTCCGCGACCCGGACGTAGGCAGCGCGAGCTGGTGGAGCTACATCGACGCGTACGACCTCGCCGACTCTCTGCGGCTCGCCGCCGAGAGCGACCTGCCGGGCCACGAGGTCATGTACATCGCGTCACCGGACAACTGCGCGAACCGGCCGCTGAAGGAGATGATCCGCCGCCACTACGGCGACGGCGTCGAGGTGCGCGAGCTCGATCGCGAGGACGCCTCGGGCACCTCGATCGCGAAGGCGCGCCGCCTGCTCGGCTACGCGCCCTCGCGGTCGTGGCGGGACTACCTCACCGAGGACGGTGAGCTGAGGCCCGCACCGAGCGAGCGCCTGGCCCGCGGGGAGACGGGCGTGCAGCGCGGTCGCTCGGTCGGGTGACCGCTCCGTCGAGGGAGCGACGCATGACCCTGAGGATGTCGACGGGAATGAACATGGCCTTCATGCTGGGCCATGATCCCCATCAATTCAAATGATCGTTTCTACAGACCGATAAGCTCAGGTTATGCCGGTGCGGGCGTGTGCTCGCGCTCGACCCGAGCCGCCGCGTACGCGTCATCCTCGTCGAGCGTCTCGGCCGCCAGCAGTGCCTCCGTCAGAGAGTCGAGCCGGTCGCGGTGCTCGGTCAGCAGTTGCGTGACCGCCGTGTGCGCCTCCTCGACGATCCGCCGCACCTCCTCGTCGACGAGCCGCCGCGTGCTCTCGGACACCTCTGAGGCGCCGGGGAGCAGCGGGTTCTGCGCCTCGCTCGGGATCACGGCGATCGGGCCGATCTGGCGGCTCATCCCCCAGCGGCCGACCATCTGGCGCGCGATCATCGTGAGCTGCTGGATGTCGGATTCGGCGCCGGCGCTGATCGAGTCGTAGACGATCTCCTCGGCGACACGGCCGCCGAGCGCGACCCTGATCCGCGTGAGCAGGTGCTCCTCGTCGTAGTTCGAGCGCTCGACGTCGGGCGCCGAGATCGTCACGCCGAGGGACATCGTGCGCGGGATGATCGACACCTTGCGCACGGGGTCCGCGCCCGGGGTGAGCATCCCGACGAGCGCGTGGCCGGACTCGTGGTAGGCGGTCCGGCGCTTGTCGTCGTCGCTGAGCACGAGCCCGCGCGGCGCGCCGAGCACGATCTTCTCCAGCGAGTCCGTGAAGTCGGCCTCGACGACCGTCTCGTGCCCGCGCCGCGCGGCCAGCAGCGCCGCCTCGTTGGCGAGGTTCGCCAGGTCGGCGCCGACCATACCGGGAGTGGAGGCCGCGAGGCGGCCGAGGTCGACGTCGGCGCCGAGCGGCAGCGACCGCGTGTGGACCTCGAGGATCTTGCGGCGACCGTCCTTGTCGGGCGGCGGGACGGTCACACGGCGGTCGAAGCGGCCCGGGCGCAGCAGCGCGGCATCGAGCACCTCCGGGCGGTTCGTCGCGGCGAGCACGATCACCGCCGCGCTGGACTCGAAGCCGTCCATCTCCGTGAGGATCTGGTTGAGCGTCTGCTCGCGCTCGTCGTTGCCACCGAAGCCGGCGCCGCCACCGGCACGCGAGCGGCCGATGGCGTCGAGCTCGTCAATGAAGATGATCGCGGGCTGCGAGGCCTTGGCCTGCGTGAACAGGTCACGCACGCGCGAGGCGCCGATGCCGACGATCGCCTCCACGAACTCCGAGGCGGACACGGAGAAGAACGGCGCGCTCGCCTCCCCCGCCACCGCGCGCGCGAGCAGCGTCTTGCCGGTGCCCGGACGACCGGCGAGCAGCACGCCGCGGGGGATCCGGCCGCCGAGCTTGCGGTAGCGATCCGGGTTCTTGAGGAAGTCAACGACCTCGGTGAGCTCGGACTTGGCCTCGTCGATGCCCGCGACGTCGCTGAACGTGACCTGGGTCTGGGAGCCCTCGATCCGGCGGGCGCGCGAGCGCCCGAACGCACCGAGCGCGTTCATCTGCCCTCCGGCGGCGCGGCGCGAGATCCACACGAACAGCGCGACGAGCAGGATCACCGGGCCGAACCCGAGGATCAGGTTGAGCAGGAACCCGCGGCCCTCGTTGATCGGCTTGGCCTCGATCGTGACGTTGTGGTCCTGCAGCGTCTTCGACAGCTCGTCGGTGTTGGCGAACGTCGGGACCTGTGTCGTGAAGTTCGGCACCGCCGCCTTGGCGTCCGAGGGGTACTTCACGTCCTTCTTGAACTCGCCGCTGACCGCCTCACCCTGCGTCGAGATCTTCGTGACGTTGTTGGCCTCGACCTGGTCGAGGAACGTCGGGTTGTACGGGATCGTCGCCGACTTCTCGCGCCCGGGGGCGAAGATCGCGACGCTCAGGTAGTTGAGGACGAGCAGGATCAGGACGAGCGCCCAGAAGCGCCCGCCGACCGACCGCCAGAAGCTCTTCGGCTTGCCCTGGTTCTCGTCGCGCGGTAGCGGAGTGCGCGGTCTGCGTTCGTGAGGAGCCTCGTCGGCCATCCAGTGATTGTGCCATCAGCTCACAGCGAGCCACGCGATCGGCGGCGCGATCACGACCATGCTCATCCCCCACTGCGTCAGCCGCTTGAACACGAGGTCGCGCTTCTCGGCGGGCGAATTCGCCACCACCAGCGCGCCGCGGATGCCCGTCGTCGACGCAAACGCCGACACCGCCCCGCCGACAACAGATCAGCAGCGCGGCGAGCATCGCCGAGCCGATGTTGGCGACCTGCTCGCCGAGCCAGTCGATCGACCCGAGCGTCTCGAGCAGGCTCACATACGTCACGACGCCGCAGATCAGCAGAACGGTCGGCCAGGCGATCTTGTCGATCGCGTCCTTGCCGGCCGCCTTCGGCATGATCAGCGACGGCACGGCGGCGATCGTCAGCGCCACGAACCCGACGTCGACGTCGAACGCCAGCGCGACCACGATCAGCGTCACGATGCCGATCAGGGTCAGCACCTTGTCGCGATCGAGGCTCGGCATCTCCCCCGGGACGCCGTCAGCGCCGCGTGTGACCCCTGCGGTCGGTTACAACGCCTCCCTGACGATCTGCACCGGGTGGCGCGCCTCCCGCCCCACCCCGTGCGAGATCTGCTGGCGACACGACACCCCAGTCGCCGCCACCAGCGTTTCGCCGCCCTCGGCGCGCAGCGCCGGGAACAGCCGTGACTCGCCGATCTGCATCGACAGCTCGTAGTGCTCCGCCTCGAAGCCGAACGATCCGGCCATCCCGCAGCAGCCGGCGTCGAGCTCGACCACCTCTGCCCCCGGGATGCGCTTCAGGAGAGCCATGGTTGCGGCGGTACCCGCCAGCGCTTTTTGATGGCAGTGGCCGTGGAAGACGATCCGCCGCGGCGGCCCGGGCCGCAGCTTGAGTGCGCCCTCGTCGATCGCCTCGACGAGCAGCTCCTCGACCAGCCGCGTGGCGCTTGCCACCGTCTCCGCGCGCCCGTCACCAGGCTGCAGCGCAAGGTGCTCCTCGCGCAGCGTGAGCAGGCACGACGGCTCGCAGCCGACGATCGGCACGCCCTTTTCCGCGAACTCGTGGAGCCGCGCGGTCATGTCGGCGGCCATCGTCTTCGCCTGGTCGAGCAGTCCCTTGGAGATGCTCGCACGGCCACAGCAGCCTCCGCTCTCCAGCCGCACGCTGTAGCCGGCGGCCTCGAGCAGCTCGATCGCGGCGCGGCCGGCGGCCGGCTCGGTGAACGTGGTGAAGCTGTCGGCCAGGAAGACGACCTCGCGCGTCCCGGGCTTCTGCCGGTGCGTGCGGACGAGCGTCTTGCGCGTGAAGCGCGGAAGCGGCCGTTGGCGTGCGATGCCGACCAGCGGCGCGAAGCGCGCGCCGAGGTTGGACACCGGCGCGGTGGCGGCGCCGAGGCGGTTCAGGCGGCGGATCGAGCCGAACAGCCGGCTGCGCAGCGGCACCCCGTGGATGTCCTGGTGGTGCGAGAGGAACTCGGACTTCAGCGAGGCCATGTCGACGCTCAGCGGGCACTCGCTCTTGCACGCCTTGCACTCGAGGCAGAGGTCGAGGATCTCGTGCAGGCGCTCGTCGCCGAGCGCCGCGCGCGGGTCGGGCTGGCTGAGCGCCTTGACCAGCGCGTTCGCGCGCCCGCGGGTGGCGTGCTCCTCCTCGCGGGTGGCCATGTACGACGGGCACATGACGCCGACCCCGGTCTTGCGGCAGGCGCCGATGCGCTGGCAGCGGTCGGCCGCCGCGTGCATGCCGCCGTCGAACGCCAGGCGCGTGGTGAGCGGGCGGGGAGTCGGGAGCGCCGGGTCGCGCAGGTCGACGGTGATCGGCGCCGCGTCGACCATCACGCCCGGGTTGAGCCGGTTGTGCGGGTCGAACAGCGCCTTCGTCCTCTGCATCGCGCCGTACAGCTCGTCGCCGAAGATGCGGCGGTTGAAGGCGCTGCGCACGCGGCCGTCGCCGTGCTCGGACGAGTTCACACCTTCGAACTCGGCGACCAGCTCCATCACCTGCTCCGCGACCGCCTCCATCGTCGCGACCCCGCCGGGAGCGGTGAGGTCGACGAACGGGCGGACATGCAGGCAGCCGACCGACGCGTGCCCGTACCAGCCGGCCGTGAGGTCGTGGGCATCGAGGATCGCCTTCAAGCGCGCGACGTACTCCCCCAGCCGCTCGGGCGCCACCGCGGTGTCCTCGACGAACGCGAGTGGCCGGCGCGAGCCCTCGCTCGCGGCCATCAGCAACCCCAGCCCCGCCTTGCGGACGTTGGTCAGCGCGGCCTGGTCGGCCGCCGTCTCAGCGCGCAACGTGTGGTACGCGTCCCACGCGCCTGCGAGCTCGTCGAGCCTGGCCGGACCCTCGTCGCCGAAGAACGTCACGTACAGCAGCGCCCCGGGATCGCCCTCGAGGCGCTCGGTCATGTGCCGGTACTCGAGCTTCATGCGCGCAAGGCCCAGGATGGCGCGGTCGATCATCTCCACGGCGGCCGGCTCCAAAGCGAGCGCCGCGTCGGCGGCGCCGATCGCGTCGGCGACCGAGTCGAAGTGACCGACCGCGAACACGCGCGACGGCGGCAGCTCGACGAGCCGGACCGTTGCCTCGGTGATCGCGACCAGCGTCCCCTCGGAGCCCGTGACGAGCTTCGCCAGGTTGAAGTCCGCTGCGAGCCGATCGAGCCCATACCCGCCGGACCGGCGCCAGTGCTTCGGGTAGTCGGTGGCGATCGCCTCGGCGTGGTCGCGCAGGATCTCCCGCATCCCCTCGCGGAGCCGCGCCGGGCCCTTCTCGGGCCCGAGCGTGGTGCGCGAGCCGTCGGCGAGCACGACATCGAGCTCGATCACGTGATCGACGGTCGTGCCGTAGACGATCGAGTGGCTCCCGGAGGAGTTGTTGCCGATCATCCCGCCGAGCGTGGCCCGGTTCGACGTCGAGGTGTCGGGCCCGAACCCGAGCCCGTACCGCTTGGCGGCGGCATTGAGGTCGTCCTGCACCACGCCGGGGCCGACCCGCACCCGCTTCGCGGCAGTGTCGATCTCGCCGATCGTGTCGAGGTGCCGCGACGTATCGAGCACCAGCGCGCCGGCGCCGATCGTCTGTCCCGTCAGGCTCGTGCCGGCGCCGCGGCTGACGACCGGGACGTCGCAGCGACCGGCGATCGTGATCGCGGCGGCGACGTCATCGGCGCTGCGTGGGAACGCGACCGCGACCGGCTCGCGCGCGTACATGCTCGCGTCGGACGCGTAGAGGTGACGTGTGTACCCGTCGGCGCGCACGTCGCCGTCGAGTTCCCGCCGGAGCCCCGCAAGCAGTTCCTCCACCCTCCCAATGTCTACCCTCTTGGACCGGTGGGACGGCACTTCCTGCAGATCCCGGGGCCGACGAACGTGCCCGACCGGGTGCTGCGAGCGATCGACAACCCGACGATCGACCATCGCGGGCCGGCGTTCGCTGCGCTCGGCCAAGAGGTGCTCGCGGGCTGCCGCGAGGTCTTTCGCACCGACGGGCCGGTAGTCATTTTTCCGTCATCGGGCACCGGGGCGTGGGAGGCCGCGCTGGTCAACACGCTCTCCCCCGGCGACCGGGCTTTCGAGACCGGCCACTTCGCGACGTTGTGGCACGATGGCCGAGCGACTCGGGCTCGAGGTGTACGGGCTGCGCGAGTCGCTGGCGATGCTGCGCGAGGAAGGGCTCGAGAACGTGTTCGCCCGCCATCGCCGGCACGCCGAGGCGACGCGTCTGGCCGTGCGCACCTGGGGCCTCGACGTGCTGTGCCTCGACGAGCGCGAGTACTCGCCGGCGTTGACGGCGGTCGTCGTGCCGGAAGGCGCGTCGACGCCGACGAGGTGCGGCGCGTGATCCTCGAGCGCTTCGACATGTCGCTCGGCGCCGGGCTCGGCAACGTCGCCGGCCGGGCGTTCCGGATCGGCCACCTCGGTGACTTCAACGACCTGATGCTGGCCGGGACGCTGCGCGGCGTCGAGATGGGCCTGCGGATCGCCGGCGTGCCGGTGCCGAACGGCGTCGAGGCGGCGCTGGAACGGCTCGCGCTCGAGCCGATCGCGGTTTGAGCGCGCTCGCCGGGCTACGCGTCCTGGAGCTCACCCAGGTCATGGCCGGGCCCTTCTGCGGCCAGGTGCTCGCCGACATGGGCGCCGACGTGATCAAGATCGAGCCGCTGTCCGGAGACTCCACGCGCGAGTCGCTCGGCACCGCCGCGTTCCTCGCCGTCAACCGCAACAAGCGGTCGGTCACGCTCGACCTCAAGTCGCCGGAGCACCAGGCGGTCCTGCACCGCCTCGCTCGCGATGCGGACGTGGTGCTCGAGAACTACCGCCCGGGCGTCGCCGCGCGGCTCGGCGCCGGCTGGGAAACGCTGTCGGAACTGAATCCTCGGCTGATCTACGCGAGTGTGTCGGGCTTCGGGCAGACCGGCCCGTACGCGCAGCGGCCGGGCTACGACCTGATCGCCCAGGGTCTCGCGGGAGTGATGAGCGTGACCGGCGAGCGGGGCGGCGACCCGGTCAAGTGCGGCATCCCGATCGGCGACCTGTCGGCCGGCCTGTTCTGCGCGGTCGCGATCCTCTCGGCGGTCGTCGCACGCGAGCGGACCGGACGCGGCCAGCCGATCGACACGTCGCTGTTCGAGGGCGCGCTCGCCCTGTCGATCTGGGAGACCGCGGAGCTGTGGGGCACCGGCCAGGTGCCGCAGCCGCTCGGATCCGCTCATCGCTTGCTCGCCCCGTACCAGGCGCTGCGCACCGCCGACGGACACCTCACGGTCGGCGCCAACAACGATCGGTTGTGGGAGCGGTTGTGCGAGGTGATCGGGCGGCCGGAAATGCCCGGCGACCCCCGCTTCGCGACCAATGCCGCCCGTCTCGCCCGTCGCGACGAGCTCGCCGCGGAGCTTGAGGAGGCGCTGGCCGCCCGCTCGACCGACGAGTGGGTCGCCGCCCTGATCGACGCCGGCGTGCCGTGCGGCCCGATCCACGACTACCGGCAGGCGTTCGAGGACGAGCACACGCAGGCGCGCGGGATGCAGGTGCGGCTGCAGCACCCGGTCGAGGGCGAGATCTCCGCCCTGGGCATCCCGGTGAAGATGAGCGACACGCCCGGCGCGATCCGGCGGCCGGCGCCGCTGCTCGGCGAGCACACCGCCGAGGTGCTGCGCGAGGCCGGGTTCACTGAGGAAGAGATCGGCGCCCTGTGAGCGTCGTGTACGAGGTGCGCGGGCCCGCGGCCTGGATCACGTTCAACCGGCCTGAGGCGCACAACGCGATGACGTTCGCGATGTACGAGTCGCTCCACGAGTGCTGTGAGCGGGTGGACGCCGATGACGACGTGCGCGTGGTGGTCCTGCGCGGGGCGGGCGATCGCGCCTTCGTCGCGGGCACTGACATCTCACAGTTCCTCGACTTCTCGACCGGCGAGGACGACCTGCTACGAGGCGGACATCGACCGCGTGGTCGGGCGACTCGACGCCGTGCGCGTGCCCACGATCGCCCTGGTCGACGGGGTCGCGATGGGCAGCGGTCTGGTGCTGGCGGCCACCTGCGACCTGCGCATCTGCACGCCCGCGGCCCGCTTCGGCGTGCCGATCGCGCGGACGGTCGGCAACTGCCTGTCGATGGCGAACTACTCCCGGCTGGCCGCGCTGATCGGCGAGGCTCGGGTCAAGGACCTCATCTTCACCGCGCGAGCGATGGGGCCCGAGGAGGGTCTGGCGACCGAGATCGTCGACGATGCCGAGGCGCGCGTGGAGGAGCTGTGCGCGGTCCTGGCTTCACACGCCGCGGTGACGATGCGCGTCACCAAGGAGGCGCTGCGACGGCTCCGGCCGCTCCCGGACGGCGACGACCTCGTGCGCGAGGCCTACGCGAGCGAGGAGTTCAGGGCCCGGGTGCGAGCGTTCCTGCAGCGATGACCGACGCCATCGTGTGCAGGAAGCGCGCGTCGCCGTCGACGTCACGCGGGCGGAACCCGGTCGGCGCGCCGCCGTCGAGGTCGGCCTGCAGCGCGAGGCGGATCTCCGCCGCGGCCTTCTTCGGCGTGCGCGTCTGAGCCAGCCACGGCTCGAGCGAACGCTCGGCGTCGCGGAACTCGACGTCGGTGCCGCCGACGAGGTCGGCCAGCTCGTCGAGCGCCAGCATCCGCGTGTGCGACGGGTCGCGCAGGCGCTCCAGCCGGTTCTGCGCGGCGGCGATCGTCGGGTCGGGATCGCAGACCAGGTCGGCGATCGCGAGCCGCCCTCCGGGCCGCAGCACGCGCCGCATCTCGGCCACCTGCACCGCCGGCTCCTCGAAGTGGTGGAGCGCGAAGCGCGAGACCACAACGTCGAACGAGCCGTCCATGAACGGCAGGGCGGCGGCGTCGGCCTCCATGAAGACGATGTTGCGCAGCGCGGCGCGCTTGGCCTCGATCCAGCCGGCGTCGAGCATCGCGCGCGTGGTGTCGACCGCGATCACCGTGCGGACCTGCGGAGCGAAGCCGCGGGCGACGTGGCCGGTCCCGGCGGCGACGTCGAGCACGACATCCTCTGGCCGGAGATCGAGGCGCTCGAACAGCCACTCGGAGTCGACCGTGAAGAGCTGGTTGAACTCCGGGTCCTCGAACGCGCGCGCCTGTTTGGTGAAGGCGCGCTGGATCGCCTGCGAATGCTCCGCCACGGCATTGAGCGTAGCCACAAGAACCGGGGTCAGACCCCTTGAGTCTCGGCGACTCAAGGGGTCTGACCCCGGTCTTCACGCCGGTATCTCGACGACCATCCGGCATCCGTGCGGCTCGCGCGGCTCGGCCCGGATCACGCCACCGTGGGCGTCGACGATCCAGCGCGCGATCGCCAGGCCGAGGCCGGTGCCGCCGTCGCGCGTCGCACGGGCGGCGTCGGTGCGATGAAAGCGCTCGAACACGCGCTCTATCTCCTCGGGCGGGATGCCCGGCCCCTCGTCGGCGACCACGATCGTCGTCCGACCGGCGGTCGCGGCGTGCGCGCTCAGCCACACACGACCCTCCGGCGGCGAGTGGCGGACCGCGTTGTCGAGCAGGTTGGCGACGACCTGGTGAAGCCGTTCGGGATCGCCGTTCGTGACGAGGTCGCCGGGCTCGACCCTCACCTTCAGCCGCACCGGCCGGTCTCCGAGCGCGGACTCGCGCGCCGCCTGCTCGAGCAGCGTCCGGACGCCGAACGGAACGTGCTCGACCTCGAGCGCCCCGCTCTCCAGTCGTGACAGATCGAGCAGCTGGGCGACGAGGCGACCCAGCCGCTCGGTCTGCGCCAGCGCGGTTCGGAGAGCGGCCGGATCCGGTGGCTCCACGCCGTCGGCAAGGTTCTCGAGCAGCGCCTGCAGCGCGCCGAGCGGCGTGCGCAGCTCGTGGGAGACGTTGGCGACGAGCTCGCGGCGCATGCGGTCGGCGTCGCCCAGCTCGCCGGCCATCGCGTTGAACGCGCGCGCCAGGTCGCCGACCTCGTCGTTGGACGTCGCGCGCACACGCCGCCCGTAGTCCCCGCGCGCCATCGCGGACGCGGCGGCGGCCATCTCACGCAGCGGCGACGTCATCCCGCGCGCGAGCACCTGCACGATGATCAGCCCGAGCAGCGCGGCGAGCGTCGCGCGCAGCGGGAGACTGAGGCCGAGCCGGTGGCCGGCTGCAAGCACCAGCGCGGTCCCCCAGACCGTGGCGACGATGACGACGCCGAGCTTGACCTTGATCGAGCCGAGACGGTCGAGCGGTCTCATGCCTTCAGCGCGTAGCCGACGCCATGGACGGTGCGGACCAGCTCCGCCCCCAGCTTTCGGCGCAGGCCGCGGATGTGCGAGTCGACGGTCCGGTGTCCCGACCCGTCGCGCCAGCCCCACACCTCGGCCAGCAGCTGCTCGCGTGTATACACGGCGCCCGGGCGGGCGGCGAGCGTGTGCAGGAGGTCGAACTCGGTCGGCGTCAAGTGCTTCTCGTCGTCATCGACCGACACCGTGCGCGCCGCCGGATCGAGCTTGAGCACCCCGATCTCCACGGCTTCGCCGGGTGGTTCCGGGCGCCGCTCGACACGCCGCAGAACGGCGTTGATGCGGGCGACGAGCTCGCGCGGCGAGAACGGCTTGGTCATGTAGTCGTCGGCCCCGATCCCGAGGCCGACGAGCACGTCCGCCTCGTCGTCGCGCGCCGTGAGCATCACCACCGGCACCGGCCGGTCGCGCTGGATCCGCCGGCACACCTCGAGCCCGTCGAGCCCCGGCAGCATCAGGTCCAGGACCACGAGATCCGGCCGCGTTTTCGCCACCAGCGCGACGCCCGCCGGTCCATCCCCGGCGCTCTCGACGACGAACCCCTCGGCCCGCAACCGCGCCGCGATAGCGCGCGCGATCACGTCCTCGTCCTCGATCACGCAGATCAGCGGAGCGCCCACGAGTTCGAGTGTGCCACTGCCGTGTGCAAGCAGAGGGCGGTTCCCGTGCAGGTTCCGTGCAGGCTAGGTTTCGTCGGACTGACCGCGCACGCCGCGATACACTGCCGACCTCGCGCGGATGTAGCTCAGTTGGCTAGAGCGTCTGCTTGCCATGCAGAAGGTCGAGGGTTCGAGTCCCTTCATCCGCTCCTCACAGAAGCCCGCCTGCCAGGCGGGTTTCGTCGTTGTTGGGGCCGGTGCACGCACCGGTTTCTAGCTCCCAGCGGACCAACCGAGCGGACCAATCTGCAG
>CAVUFC010000029.1:0-128216 GCA_963740605.1 uncultured Solirubrobacteraceae bacterium
CACTGACGCCGTGCCACGCGCGCGGTAGCGTTGGCTCGTGCGCGAGCACGTGCGGCACGGCGAGCAGGACGAACAGCACCACGACGGAACACCGCCGCGCCCCGACCCCGCGCCCGCCGCGTTGGCGCTGCGCCTCCAGCGCACCGCCGGCAATCAGGCGACCGCGCAGGTGCTGCAGCGCTTCAGCGTGTCGGATCTCGTGGCGCCAGGCCTCGAGCTGGCGTTCACGAACGGCGTCTGGGAGACGTACGTCGCCACGAACCGAGGGCAGGCCAAGTACTTCCCGGTTGGCGTCAGCTCATCCACGTCGCCCAGTACGGCCAGCTCGGGGTGGTCGGATTTCTGGGCAGCTACGCAACCGAGTTCGGGAAGGGCTTCATCGAGGGCGACTTCGACAGCGACGCCGCGTATCACAACATCCGCCACGAGCAGGCGGCGTCCACGATCGAGGGGCGCTTCTCCACGTGGCGGCGCGAGAAGCAGGCCGGCGAGGCCGAGGAGGCGAGGAGCAAGCCGAAGGAGCTCACGCCCGTCGAGGCGGCGGACGAGGCGATGCACCGCCCGCCGCCGGACTCGGTCGCCGGCCGTTTCGCGCTGAGCGGCAGCGTCGGCGCCAAGGGCGACAACCAGCCGGCCGACGTCGCGCGCATCGCTGACCGCCTGCACGGCCTCGGGTTCCTCGCCCGGCGCACGACCGACATCGGCACGGTCACGGAGGCCATCGAGCGCTACCAGCTCGAGGTGCTGAGCTGGCGCTCGCCGGACGGTCGCGTCGACCCGGAGCGCCGCACGCACCAGGCGCTCAGCGCCGGCCGCAAGTCGATGAGCATGCGCCTGTAGCCTCAGTCCCATGCTCGACGAGTGGATCCGCCGATGGGGTGATCCCACGCTCCGGCTCGCTTCCGGGCTGGAGATCGTCGCGGTCGAGCGGCCGCGTGCGGTGCGGGTCGAGGGCTACGATCTCGGCGGCCGCCAGAAAGTGCTCGAGGTCGACGGGTTCGGTGCGAGCCTGCTGCAGCACGAGATCGACCACCTCGACGGCATCCTCGCGCTCGACCGCGCAGCGCCCGAAGGGCGCCGCCGCGCGATCCGCGCGCTGACCGCGCTCGCGGCGTGACCCTCTCACGGCGGGAGCTGCTCCAGGTGGCCGGGCTCGCCGGCGTGGGCCTCGCGCTGCCGACCGTCGAGACGTCGGGCCGCCTGCCGAAGACGCAGGTGCGCGCGCTGCGGGCCGCGGTGCGTGGCCCGGTCCACCTGCCCGGCGAGCACGGCTACAACGCGTCGCGGCTGCTCTTCAACACGCGCTTCGACGGCATCAAGCCGCCGGCCGTCGTGCGCGTCAAGGACGCCGCCGACGTCCAGGCCGCCGTGCGCTGGGCCGATCGCTTCGACGTCCCGCTCGTCGTCCGCTCGGGCGGCCACGCCTACAACGGCGCGTCGACCAGTCGGAGCGCCGTGGTCGTCGACGTGCGGTCCCTCAATCACGTCAGGCTCAGCGGCAGCCTCGCCACGATCGGGCCCGGCGCGCGCAACATCGACGTGTACGCGAAGCTTGCCGCTCACGGCGTCACGATCCCCTCGGGCTCGTGCCCGACCGTCGGCTTCGGCGGGCTCTCCACCGGCGGCGGCATGGGCCTCGCCGCACGCGAGCTCGGCCTGACGATCGATCGCGTGCGCAGCTACGACGTCGTCACCGCGGACGGCCACAAGCACCGCGTCCAAGGCGACGATGACCTTTACTGGGCGCTCCGCGGCGGCGGCGGAAGCTTCGGGATCGTCACCGCGGCGCGGGTGAAGGTCCGTCACGTCAGTCGCGCCGCATTCTTTCGCATCACGTTCCCCGCCGGCTCGCGCGAAGAGGCGCTCGCCGCCTGGGACGACCTCGCGCCGACCGCGCCCGACGCCCTGACCGCGATCCTCACGCTCACCGCGACCGGCGCCTCCGCCTTCGGCCAGTTCTTCGGCTCCGAGAGCCGCCTGCGCACGCTCGTGCGCCCGCTCACGCGCGTCGCCGGCGCATCCTCGCTCACCACCGGGACTTCCGGCTACCTCGCTCTGCAGCGGCGCTGGGCCGGCTGCGCCGACGGCGGGCTCGCCGCCTGCCACGACTACAACCGGACGGTGTTCGACGCGTCATCGGTGTACGTCTCCCACAAGCTGTCGGCCTCCGCCCGGCGGGACATCGTCGCTGCGACGGTGACCGGCGCGTCACTGATCCTCGACGCCTACGGCGGCGCGATCAACCGGACCGCCCCGCGCGACACCGCCTTCGTCCACCGCCACGTCCGCTTCAGCGTCCAGATCCTTTCGTACGCGCCGATCGCCGCTGCGCGCAACCGCGTCCGCCGTGCCCGCCGGCTGATCGCGCCGCACGGCAACGGACAGGCGTACCAGAACTACTCCGACCTCGATCTGAGCAGCGCACGCCGCGCCTACTACGGCGCGAACCTCGCGCGGCTGCGCGCGATCAAGACCGCCGTCGACCCCGCGGACCGGTTCCGCCCTGCACAGGGGATCCGGCCGAGCTAACCGAAGAAGACCTCGGCGGTCTCGTACAGCGAGGCGTCGAGCAGCTTCGGCTCAGCGAGCGCGACGTCGAGCGGCACACGGACGATCTCGGTCCCCCTCAGCGCGACCATCTTCCCGAAGTCGCCGTCGTTCACGGCGTCGATCGCGGCGACGCCGAACCGGGTGCCGAGCACGCGGTCGTACGCCACGGGGGTGCCGCCGCGCTGGACATGGCCGAGGATCGTCATGCGCGACTCGTAGCCGGTGCGCTCCTCGATCGCCTTCTCGAGCGCGACCGCGATACCGCCGAGCCGCACGTGCCCGAACGCGTCGGTCGCGCCGCCGAACTCGCTCACGATGTCCCCGTCCTTGGGCGTGGCGCCCTCGGCGACGACCACGATCGAGAACGTCGCGCCGCCGTCGTGGCGGTGCTTGATGCTCTTGCAGACGTCGTCGACGTCGAACGGCCGCTCGGGGACGAGGATCACGTCGGCGCCGCCGGCGATTCCCGAGTACGCGGCGATCCAGCCGGCGTGGCGACCCATCACCTCGACGATGATCACGCGGTTGTGCGACTCGGCGGTCGTGTGCAGGCGGTCAATCGCGTCGGTGGCGATCTGCACCGCGGTCTGGAAGCCGAACGTGAAGTCGGTCCCCGCCAGGTCGTTGTCGATCGTCTTCGGCACGCCCACGACCGGGATGCCTTCGTCGACGAGCTTGCGCGCGACGCCGAGCGTGTCCTCGCCGCCGATCGGGATCAGCGCGTCGAGGTTGCGCTGGCGCATCGACTCGCGCAGGGCGTCGATGCCGCCGTCGACCTTGAATGGGTTCGTGCGCGACGAGCCGAGGATCGTGCCGCCGCGATGCAGGATGCCCCGCGTGGTCGCGTTGCTCAGCTCGATCGCTTCGTTCTTGAGCACGCCCGCCCAGCCGTAGCGGAAGCCCACGAACTCGTGTCCGCTCTGGCTGCCCTTGCGGACGATGCCACGGATGACGGCATTGAGGCCGGGGCAGTCTCCCCCGCCGGTAAGGACGCCTATGCGCATGGGCGGCAGCGTAACGTCGCCCGCCGATCTCCGCCGATCGGGGCGATCGGCGGAGATCCGGCGTGTGGCTACGCGTTCGCGGGCTCAGGCAGCTGATGCTCGTGCGAAATGCGCGGAAGCCAGTCGAGCCGCTTGGGCAGGTACCAGTTCCAGTCGCCGAGCAGCTTCATCGCCGCCGGGAGCAGGACGCCGCGGACGAGCGTCGCGTCGAGCAGGACGGCGGCCGCAAGACCGACGCCCATCATCTTGAACTCGACCATGCTCAGGGTGCCGAAGATCGAGAACACCGCGACCATCACGACCGCCGCGCTGGTGACGACGCCGGCCGTCTGCTTGATCCCGAACGCGACGGCGTCGTCGGTCTTCATGCCGCGGTCGACCGCCTCGCGGATCCGGCTGAGGATGAACACGTGGTAGTCCATCGACAGGCCGAACAGGATCACGAACAGGAACAGCGGCAGCCATGAGGTGATCCCGCCGAACGACTGGAAGCCGAGCAGGCTCTCGCCGTGCCCTTCCTGGAACACGTACGTGAGGATCCCGTAGGCGGCGCCGACCGACAGCAGGTTCAGCACGATCGCCTTGATCGGAATCACGATCGAGCGGAACGTGACCAGCAGCAGCAGGAACGCCAGGCCGAGAACGAACGCGAACACGATCGGCAGGTGCGCCGTCATCGAGTCGTTGAAGTCCTTCGAGCCGGCGGTCATCCCGGTCACGTTCGCCTCGACGCCGTTGACGCGCTCGATCGTCCTCGGCAGCACGTCGTCGCGCAGCTTCGCCAGCGCGACGGTTCGAGGTGTCGTCGGTGCCGTTGCCGTGCAGCGGGATCGAGACGACCTCGATGGTCTTGTCGGGGCTGATGTCCGTCGTGACCGGCTCGGACATCTGGCCCGACGCCAGCGCGCGGTCGCTCATCGCCTTGATCCCGGCCTGGACCTCGGGCTTGGTGACGTCATCCGCCTGGACCGCGACGATCGCCGGGATCGGGCCACCGGGGAATGCGGCCTGGATCCGGTCGTAGACCTTCATCACCGCGAGGCTGCGCGGCAGGCCCGACGTGCCGGGGTTGGCGGTGTGCATGTTCAGCGCCGGGAGCGCGAGCACCACGAGGATGCTGCCGGCGACGACCAGCGAGACCACCGGGCGGCGCAGCACGCGGTCGAGAATCCAGTTCCAGATGCGCGACTCGCCGTGGTTGCGGTGGCGCATGCGGCCGAGGATCGGCACGCGGCCCTTCTCAACCTTGTCGCCGAGCTTGGACAGCACTGCGGGGAGGACGGTGAGCGAGCCGAGGACGGCGACGCCGACGACGAGGATCGTGCCGACCGCGAACGACTGGAACACGATGCTGCCGGCGAAGAACATGCCCGCCATCGCGATCATCACGGTCAGGCCGGAGATGAGGACCGCCTGGCCGGACGTCGCCGCGGCGAACGCGAGCGCGTCCTCCGACGAGCGCCCGGCGTCGCGCTCCTCCATCTTGCGCCGCAGATAGAACATCGAGTAGTCGACGCCGACGGCTAGACCGACGAGCAGGACCACCGAGTTCACGGACTCGTCCATCGGATACAGCTGGCTGATCGGCGCGAGCAGGCCGATCGTCGCCATCACGGCCGTGAGGCCGAGCAGCAGCGGGACGCCGGCGGCGACCAGCGAACCGAACGCGGCGACGAGGATCAGGAGCGTGATCGGGAGGGAGAGGAACTCGGCCTTCTTGAAGTCGTCCTCGAAGGCCTTCGAGATCGCCTTGTCCGCGCTGGCGTCGCCGAACTGGCCGACGAAGACGAGGGGATTGGCCTTCTGCGCGGCCGCGGTGGCGGCGAGCGTGGAGTCGACGCGGTCCTTCGTCACGTCGTCGTCGCCCAGGATCTCGAACGTCACGAGGGCGGACTTGCCGTCCTTCGAGAGCTGGCCCTCGTTGCCCTTGGCGAGCGGGGACTTGACCTTGTCGACGCCCTGCGTGGTCTCGAGGCGCGAGACGGTGTCCTTGACCGCCGCCGTGAAGGCGGCGTCACCGACCTTGACCGAGCCCTTGCCCTGGACGAGCACCTGCTCCTCGGCGGAATCGCGGAAGTTGGCGTCGGCGATCGCCTGGTCGGCGACCTTCGAGGACCCGTTGCCGTAGTCCTCGTCGGCGATCGTCTTCTGACCGCCGATCATTCCCGCGAGCACAGTCGCGGCGATGACGAACGCCAGCCAGCCGAAGATCGCGGTCTTGCGATGCCCGGCACTCCAACGCGCGGCGCGGGAGGCGAGGTTCTGGGATTGCACTGGGGAAACCCTCCGGGAAAGCTGAGAGAAAGCGATACCGAGAGCTTCGGTTCAGGCCGCGTGCGGGGCATTGGAGCGACCCGGTGTGCGCCGGTGCGGACAACCTCACCTGAGTAGGTGAGGCGTCCGCTCGGCGTTCGGCTGATCTCGTCTAGAAGACGAAGATGATCAGCAGGATGATGATGATGAGTAGCGTGCCCAGTCCGATGTACATGGGGTCTGCTTACCCAGCATCATCGGTCGTCACTCTGACACGGGGGCGTGGCCGGGCACGTGGCGCTTGACGCGCTCGCAATCGGCCGAGACATCGTCCTGGAAGTCGGCACGAACGCGGTCGAAGCCGGGTCCGCACGTCACGACGTCGCGCGTTCCGTCGCGGACGTAGATGCGGTCGTCGCCGGCGTCGCCGTTGACGGTGTCGGCGGCGCCGTCGCGAGCACGCGCGAACAGACGGTCGTTGCCGTCGCCGCCGTTGACCGTGTCCGCGCCGCGGCCGGCAAACAGGCGGTCGAATCCCTCGCCGCCGTTGATCGTGTCGTCGCCGCGACGACCACGCACGCGGTCGAACCCTGGGCCGGCATCGACGTTGTCGTTCCCCGGTCCGGCTTCGATCCGGTCGTCGCCGAGGCCGCCGGTCACGGCGTCGTCGCCGGCGCCCGCCCAGGCACGGTCGGCCCCATCACCGAGATCGATCACGTCGTTGCCCGCGAAGGCCTTGACGACGTCGGCGCCGGCCTTGGCGTCGATCGTGTCGGCCTGACGGCTACCGATGATCCGGTCGTGGCCGTCGGTGCCCGTAATGGTCAAAGCGAGGGCGGTACCGGCGCCCAGCGCCATGATCGCGATGGCGATCATGGGCGCAAATGACAGGCGCTTGAGACAATGGAGCACGGGGCCCCACCTCCTGGCTGGTCGGTTGACGCCCCGGAAACCCTTGGCGAGCCGCCGAGTTGCGGCGCACCGAGGGCTCCGGATCCGGCCGGGCGCGTGGGGCCCCCGCTCGACCCGCGATTTGCGTGCCATACTGGTGCCCCGACGCCAGGGGGCGTAGCTCAGTTGGTTAGAGCGCCGGCCTGTCACGCCGGAGGTCGCGGGTTCGAGTCCCGTCGCTCCCGTCGCTGGCCGTCCCCCAAATCCGTGGGGTTTCCGTTATTTCTCCGCGGCCGCGGCAGGCGTACGGTCGCCGGCCATGACCAACGCCTCTCCTCGCGTGGTTGCCCTGGCGATCTGCGCGCTCGTGTTCACGCTGCTCGGGACCGTCTATCTCGTCATCGGCTTCGCCGGTGGGCCTGAAGCCTTCCGCTATCTCGGCCCCGGGTTCCTCGTCGGCGGCATCGTCGTCGGAGTGGTCGCGCTCCCGGCGCGCGCGCGGGCGCGGGCGGACGCGACGGCGCAGACCGTGCGCGGGCCGGCGACGGTGGTGACCGTGCAACTGCACCCGCATGTGCGAGTCGGCGGCCTCGTCAACGTGACCTTGACGGTGCGGATCGACGGCCGGACGGTCACACGGAGGCTCAACGTCCCGCCGCTCTCCGGGCTCGAGCCGGGCGCCGAGGTCGACGTCGTCTACGACCCGGCGGACGCGCAGAACTTCCGCGTCGACTAGGCGTGGAAGGCGGCGAGGCGCTCGGCCTCGTCGTCGAGCGCCCTGCGGACCGGACGGTCGAGCCGCGTCCACGGCTCGAGCTCGATCTTCCCGTTCTCATGGCGCCAGGCGCCCGCGACCGAGCCGTCGACGAGGAACGTCGGCGTCCCGTGCGGCTTCTTCGTGCTGAACACGCGCGGGCGCAGACCCTCGGGCAAGACGCCGGTGCGACGGGCGTGCACGAGCAGCGTCGCGTCCCAGACCGGGAGGAAGCGGACGGGCGCGGGCGTGTCCGGGTCGGGCAGCGGGGCGCCCGGGACGTCGAGCAGCTCGTCGCCGGTGTCGCTGTCGTGGCGCTCGATGTTGAGGCGCGCGAGCACGGGCTTGAGCTCGCCGACCTTCAAGCCGGTGAAGCTCGCGACGTCGTGGCGGGTGGCCGGCCCGAAGCCGCGCAGGTAGCCGGTGACGAGGTGGTCGACCGCGGCGGCGGGGGTCGGCGGCTCGTCCGGGAGCCAGTCCGCGGCGAGGCCGTAGAGATCGGCGCGGCGACGCTCCCAGGTGCCCGAAGGCGGGACGCGGACCATGTCGAGCCAGAGGCCGACGCCGCGTGCGCGCTCCTTGCCGACGAGCGCCTCGATCTGCGCGCGGGCGAGCGGGCCGTCGGCGAGCTTGCCGCGCAGCGTCCGCGCCGCGCCGGCCATCTGCGCGGGGGAGGAGCCGCGGACGGCGCGCAGCCACGAGGCGCGTCTTGCTTCGCGCACGGCGACGGCGAACGGCCAGTAGTCGCCGGGCGCGACGAGGTGGATCGTCGAGCGCATCAGCGTCCCCTGGATCGCGGCGCGCTGCTCGAGCGCGCTCGTGAGGGCAGCGCGGTCGAAGCCTGCGAGCCGGCTCCAGAGCCCGACGTACATCGCGGGCGCGTACTGCGCCTGGATCCCTGCGATCTGCGCGAGCGCGTCCGCGAGTGGCGCCCCGCTCCGATCGAGCAGGCGCTGGCGGGCGAGCAGGGCGCGGTTGAGCGCGCGCTGCGAGAGCCGGCTCACGAGCTCCAGCGGTCGCGGATCTCGGTCCAGCCGGGCGGCTCTCCGGGGAGCGGGGCGGCCCCGGGTGGCTTCAGTGCCTGGAGGATGAGCGCGAGGTAGCGGCGCTGGAGGGTCGCCGTCCGCGCGTCGTCGCCGAGTCGCACGGCCCGCAGCTGCTCGAAGATCAGATTGACGTCCTCCTGCGTGACGTCGGCGCGCAGCGCGCCGGCCTCCTGCGCCCGAGCGATCAGCTCGCCTCCGGCGGCGTACAGGTCGCGCGCCGCGCCGAGCAGCTCCGGCGTCGGCGTGAAGGTGCCCGCCAGCGCCGCCCCGAGCGCCCCGGCCCCGGCGTCCAGTGCGGCGTTCATGTAGCCGGCGAACGCCTCCCACGGGTCGCCGTCGAGCTGCGCCAACGCCGTGCGCGTCACGTCCTCCAGCCGCCGCATGCCGTCGAGGCAGAGCTGGAGCACCAGCGCCTCCTTGCTGGGATAGCGGCGGTACAGCGTCCCGATCCCGACCCCGGCCCGGCGCGCGATGTCGGCCATCGACGCATCCGGCGTCGCGGTCAGGACCGCCCGGGCGGCGGCGAGGACGCGCTCGTTGTTGCGTGAGGCCTCAGCCTGGCGTCCGCTCATGCCTTGGCACCCTACCGGATCGGACGGATCCGTTCCGCACAACTGAGGGAGACCGTCCGCCTTAGACGGCCCAGGCCCTAAGGGGGTCTGACCCCCTTAGCGGTGTAAGGCATGCCTGGTGGCAAACGTAGGCATCTGCCTGATGTGCTGGCGGTCGCGGCGCGAGAACATAACGGAACCGAATGTTCCGATCCGATAGGAGTCCTCGCGTGACCACAACCTCCGCAAAGCTGGACCGGCCCGAGATGCTGGGGCTGTTGCTGCTGTCGCTCGGCGTCGCGCTGATCGTCGTCGACATGTCGATCGTCAACCTCGTGCTGCCGCAGATCGCGCACGACCTGTCGCTCGGCTTCTCCGGCCTGCAGTACGTGAGCGCGCTGTTCTCGCTGGCGGCCGCCGCGGTCGTGATCGCGGCCGGCGACGTGGCCGACCGGATCGGCCCGCGGCGGGCGTACCTCGGCGGCCTCGCCGTGTTCCTGGCCGGCAGCGCGCTGGCGGCGCTCGCGCCGAGTGACCTCGTCCTGTACGGCGCGCGAGTGGTCCAGGGGCTCGGCGGCGGCGCGGCGATGACCGCGGCCCTCGGCACCATCAACACCGCCTACTCCCACGCTCGCGGCACCGCCTTCGCGCTGTACGGCGCGACGTTCGCCGCGGCCTGCGCCGCCGGCCCGCTCCTCGGTGCCGTGATCGCCGACCTCGCCGACTGGCGCTGGGCATTCGGCGTGAACCTGATCGTCGGGCCGCTGGCGTTCGTCGGCGTCGCCCGGCTCGTGCCGGATGTCGCGCCGCGCGCGGACGCCCGCCGCCCCGACGTGGTCGGGACCGTGCTCGTCAGCGGAGCCCTGACCGCTGTGACGTTCGCGATCGTCCAGGGCGTCGAGGTCGCGTGGGCCATCGCCGCCACCCTGTTCGCCACGTTCGCGATCACCCAGCGGGTGCAGGTGCGCCGCGGTGCGCCGGCCATCCTCGACCCCGTGCTGACCCGCGTCCGCTCGTTCTCGTTCGGCAACGTCGCGCTGCTGATCGTCGGCGTCGGCGAGTTCGGCCTGATGTTTCTGCTGCCGCTCGTCCAGCAGGCAGGCCAGGGGCTGTCGCCGATCGAGGCGGGCCTCGTCGGGCTGCCTGTGCCGGTGTTCGCCGTGATCGCGTTCCCGCTGATGCAGGCGTTCGCGCATCGCACCTACGAGCGGACGACCGTGGTGGTCGGGCTCCTGCTGGAGGCGGCCGGGATGATCGGCGTCGCGCTGACGATCGGTGGCGGCCCTCTGTGGGTCATGCCGGGTCTGGCGATCTACGGCCTCGGTGTCGGCGCCGCGACCGCGCAGTTGTCGGCGCTGGTCCTGGCCGAGGTGCCCGCCTCGCGCAACGGCCTCGCGTCGGGCATCTCGTCGGCGGTGCGCCAGCTCGGCTCGACGCTCGGCGTCGGCCTCCTCGGCGCGGTCTTCACCACGGCCTTGGCCGGCCCGTTGGCCGATCGGCCGGTGCAGACGGTCGCGCAGATGCGCGACCGTGGGGACGCGATCGCGGTCGCGCACGCAGGCGACGCGCTCGCGCACGGCATCTTCACCGCGGCGCTCGTGGCGGCGGCGTTCCTGGTCGCCGGCGCGGTGGCGATCCGGCTCCAGCCCCGCCGCGCGAACGGCTATCCGGAGGGTGCAGTCGCTTCGGCGGCGTGATCGAGGTGTCGGATTCCGTACACCGATCCATCGCCCGCACTGGGGCGATGGATCGGGCCGTGAAAGGGATCTTGCAAGACGCGCTAGAGCCAGTTTTCGGGATCCAATGAGCTAGGGTCGCCGCCCTATGCCTTTGCGGCGCTGGGTCCCCGCAGGCCTATTTCTCGCGGTCATCGCCCTCTGGGCGGTGCTCCCCTTGCCTGCCGTTTCACAGGACGAGGGATCGCTGCGGAACAAGATCGATCGCAGTCGCGCGCGCGAGCAGCAGCTGTCCGGAGCGGTTGCCGGGCTGAGTGATCTGCTCGCGCGGACCCAGCGCGAGATCGGCATCGTGCAGGGGCGCCTCACCGAGGTGGAGGCCGACCTGGCGACCGCGCGAGCCAAGCTCGCGGCGACCACCGAGAAGCTCAACACCCAGCAGGCGAAGCTCGCGCGACTCAAGCAGCGGCTGGCCCATGACCAGGCCGAGCTCTCCGCGCAGCTCGTCGCCAGCTACAAGGGCGACAACCCCGATCTGATCGGCCTGGTGATCGGCTCGAGTGACTTCGCCGACCTGATCGAGCGGGTGGAGCTCGCCAGGCGGCTGCAGGAGCGCAACGGCGAGATCGTCGATCGCATCCACGCCTCCCGGGACGAGACGCACCGCGAGACCGGCCGGCTCGCCGACCTCAAGGCAGAGCAGCAGGACACCGAGAACGCCGTCGAGCAGCGTCGCAACGCGCTCGCCAGCATGCGCCAGGGGTTGGCCTCACGCGAGGCGACTGTCACCCGCGTGCGCGCCGCACGCGCCGAGGCACTCGCCGGCACGCGCGCCGGCCGCGCGGCCGCCGAGAGCGAGCTCAACAAGCTGATCGCCGCGCGCGAGGCGGCCGCGCGTGCCACCTCGGCCGGCCCCGGCGGCCCGTGGGCGATCCCGTGGCCGATCGTGCAGTGTGAATCGGGTGGCCAGAACCTCCCGCCCAACGGCGCGGGGGCCTCTGGGTACTACCAGATGCTGCCGTCCACCTGGAAGGGCCTCGGCGGCTCGACGCCGGCCGCGTACCAGGCCTCCAAGGCCGAGCAGGATCGCCTCGCCGCGACGCTGTGGGCCGGCGGCGCCGGCGCGCACAACTGGGTCTGCGCGGGCCTGGTCGGTTAGGGGCGAACGTCGAATTGCGGCACTGAGGGGTGCCTGGGAGGGGGTGGCTAACGAATGTCACCTCCTGGGTGACAAACGTCGTCCACCCCTCCCTCAACGCAGCGGTGGACGCTGAAACCGCTAGAGCTTGCGGCCGGCGGTGACCGGCTCGGCGCCGTCGACCAGCGAATCGAGGCCGGTGAGCCCGTCGATGCTCTCCGCGTTGTTCGCGGAGACGTAGGCGCGGACGGCGTCCGGGCCCTCCTTGCGCAGCCGGTTGTCGGCGTAGCGGTAGAGCTGGTCGCGCTCGCCCTCGTACGCCATCGTCGGCACCACGAAGCCGCACGAGTCGGCCACGCGCGTGACCTCGACCGAGATCACGGACCGCACCGCCCGGCGCTGCTCGTCGGTGATGTCGAACCCGGCGAGCGTCGCTGCGAAGCCCTCGTCGCCCTGCTGCACCGGAACGCCGCGGCCGTGCAGCCGGATGATCCTCGGCGGCCCGGAGAACGCGCAGAACATGACGACGATGCGGCCGTTCTCGCGCAGGTGGGCGACCGTCTCGATCCCGCTGCCCATCAGATCCACGTAGGCGAACCCGTGCGGGCCGGTAACGCGGAACAGGTTCGATCCGCCCTTGGGCGAGAGGTTCACGTGGCCGTCGTCGCCGCTCGGCGCGGTGGCGACGAAGAACATCGGCTGGGCCTCGATGAAGGCCTGCAGCTTGTCGTCGATCTGTTCGAAGAGCTTCGCCATCAGCTGATCGCTCCGGTCGCCACCAGGATCAAAACGGTACTGCCAAGCACGACGCGGTAGATGACGAAGATATTCACCGAGTGCGTGGCGAGGTAGCGGAGCAGCCACGCGATCGCCGCGTAGCCGACGAAGAAGGCGACCACGGTCGCCACGCCGACGTTGAACGTCGACGTGTTCACGTGCTTGTCGCCGGTCACGACGTCCTTGAGCTCGAACAGCCCGCTCGCCACCACGGCGGGGATCGCGAGCAGGAACGAGAAGCGCGCCGCCGCCTGGCGCTCCAGACCGAGCAGGAGGCCGGCGCTCATCGTCGCGCCCGAGCGTGAGACGCCCGGCACGAGCGAAAACGACTGGGCGAGGCCGATCAGCACGCCGTCGCGCGGCGACAGCTGCTCGATGTCGCGCTCATGCCGGCCCACCCGGTCCGCATAGCCGAGCACGAGCGCGAACACGATCAGCACGGTCCCGATCAGCCACAGGTTGCGCGCGCCGGTCTCGATGTTGTCGCGGAAGATGAAGCCGAGGATCCCGATCGGGATCGTCGCGACGATCAGGAACCAGCCGAGCCGCACGTCGGGGTCCTCGAACCGTCGCGGTCCCCGCAGCCACTTCGTGACGATCGCCCACAGCTCGTGGCGGAAGTAGATGAGCACGGCCGCCTCGGTCCCGAGCTGGCAGACCGCCGTGAACGCGGCGCCGGGGTCCTCCCAGCCGAGGATCGCCGGAACGATGCGCAGGTGCGCGGACGACGAGATCGGCAGGAACTCGGTGAGGCCCTGGACGATCCCCAGGATGATCGACTGGAAGAGGTCCACGCGGAGCGCGAGAGGCTAGCGCCCCCCATACTTCCCCCGGTGAGCACCGGTCAGCAGGAGCGCCTGTCGCCGGCGGTCTTCCGCCTCCCGGTGGAGAAGATCCGCGACGGCTACTACTCCGACGCGTACTTCAACTACACCAAGGAGCTCCTCGACGCCGACGACCACCACCCGCACGTGGTGATGCAGGTGTTCCAGCGCAAGGAGTCGATCCTCGGCGGCATCGACGAGGCGCTCGCGGTGCTCAGGCAGTGCTCCGGGCACCGCGGCGAGGACGGCAAGTGGGTCAACGGCTTCAAGGATCTCGAGGTCCATGCCCTGCACGAGGGCGACCTGATCGAGCCGTGGGAGACCGTGATGACGATCGAGGGCGACTACGCGATGTTCGCCCACCTGGAGACGGTCTATCTCGGCTGCCTGGCCCGCCGCACGCTGATCATGCGCAACGTCCGTGAGGTGGTCGAGGCGGCCGGCGGCAAGCCGATCCTGTACTTCCCCGCCCGCCACGACCACTGGCACGTGCAGACCGGCGACGGCTGGGCGGCGCACGTGGCGGGAGCGATCGGCGTGTCGACCGACGCGCAGGCGTCGTGGTGGGGAGGCCGCGGCGTCGGCACCGTCCCGCATGCGCTGATCGCGGCCTACGGCGGCGACACCGCCCTGGCCGCCCGCAAGTTCGCCGACCGCTTCGCGCACGACATGAACGTGACCGTGCTGGTCGACTTCGCCAACGACTCGGTGCAGACCGCGCTCGACGTCGCGTCCGCGCTCGGGCCGGACCTCTGGGGCGTGCGGCTCGACACGTCCGACAAGCTGGTCGACGAGGGGCTCAGACGGAAGGGGATCGAGGAGACCGGCGTCAACGCCGAGCTCGTGCGGCTGGTCCGCTCCGAGATCGACGCGCAGGGCTTCCGCGATGTCCACATCGTCGCGTCGGGCGGCTTCACCGCCGACCGGATCCACGAGTTCGAGGCCGCCGGCGTTCCCGTCGACGCGTACGGCGTCGGCTCGTCGCTGATCCGCGGGTCGAACGACTTCACCGCCGACGTCGTGATGGCCGACGGCCGGCCCGCCGCCAAGGTCGGCCGCGAGCTGCGACCGAACCCCCGGCTCCGGCCGGTTTGACGGCCAACCGAGGCGGGGTAGACACGCGCTAACCGGGCAGGCGACCGCTGCTCGCGTGGGATCGCTGACAACGTTGTCAGCGGGAGGAGACTTTGGGAGGCCCCATGCTGCATTCGATCCGGCGCGGAGCGCTACTGGCGCTCGTCATCGCCCTTGCCGGAACCGCGACGGCTCACGCGGAGTCGACGCGGTTCTTCTCATCGTTCGAGGCGGGCGACCCGCAGCCGCAGTGGACGTCCACGGCCGAGCGCACGCAAAACGTCACGGGCAGCGTCAGCTCGCGGATGCCCGGCAGCGTGATGGAGGACGTGACCGAGGTGCAGGCGAGCGGGGAGAACCCCCCGTCGGAGACCAAGGAGCGCGGCGTCGACGGCAGCGCGAGCAGCAAGTGGCTGACGTTCGCGTCGACCGGCTGGCTGCAGGTCCGGCTCGCGCACCCCGCCGTCGTCGTGCGCTACGCCCTCACCGCGGCCAACGACGCCCCCGAGCGCGATCCGCGCGACTGGCATCTCCAGGGCTCGAATGACGGCACGAACTGGACGACGCTCGACACCCGCACGGGGGAGGACCTGGGCGACCGCTTCCAGACGACCGAGTACGACGCCGCCAACAGCACCGCGTACAGCTACTACCGGCTCGATGTCACCGCCAACCACAGCGGCGACATCGTTCAGCTCGCCGATCTCGACCTCTCCGACGGCGACACGACGCCGCCACCGCCGTCCGATATGCGCGCGGTCGTCGGCGCCGGCCCCGTGAGCGGCCCGAACATCAAGCCGTCGGCCGGGTGGACCGGCCTGCACGCGCTCCAGTACGCGGGCGGCCACATCGCCGATGGGCCCGCGTTCGCCTACGACAAGGTCTTCGACGTCGACGTGAAGGTCCACCGGCAGACCGAGCTCTCATACATGCTGTTCCCGGAGCTCACGGGCGGCGACCTGCAGTACCCGAGCACGTACACGGCAGTCGACCTCGCGTTCACCGACGGCACGTATCTGTCCGACTTGGCGCGCCTCAGCCCGCGTGGTGTGGGTGGGTCGAAGGTGCTCTACGCCGACCAGTGGAACCAGCAGGTCGTGCGGCTGGGCGCCGTCGCGCGCGGCAAGACGATCGACCGCATCCTCGTCGGCTATGACAACCCGGACGGCAGCGCCAAGACCCGCTTTGGGGGCTGGCTCGACGACATGAAGATCGCCGACCGCCGGCCCGCCCACCACGCGCACCCGTCCGACTGGGTCCTGACCACGCGCGGGACCAACTCGAGCGGCTCGTTCTCGCGCGGCAACAACATCCCGGCGACCGCGATGCCGCACGGCTTCAACTTCTTCACGCCGGTCACCGACGCCGGCTCGCTCGACTGGCTCTACCGCTATCAGGCCGACAACAACGCCGACAACCTGCCCGAGCTGCAGGCGCTCTCGATCAGCCACGAGCCGAGCCCGTGGATGGGCGACCGCCAGACGTTCCAGGTGATGCCGTCGGCGGCCGCCGGCACGCCGCCGACCGGCCGCTCCGAACGCGCGCTGGCGTTCCGGCACGAGCACGAGGTCGCCCGTCCGTACAAGTACGCGGTCACGTTCGAGAACGGCCTGAAGGCCAAGATCGCGCCGACCGACCACGCCGCGATGCTGCGCTTCCGCTTCCCGGGCGCCGACCGGAGCTTGGTCTTCGACAACGTCGATGACGACGACGCGTCGCTGTCGATCGACGGCCAGACGATCTCCGGCTGGTCGGAGACGCGCAGCGGCCTCTCGAACGGCGCCGCGCGGATGTACGTCTACGGCACGCTCGACCAGCCCATCGCCGACTCGCAGACGACGCGCGACCGCACCGGCTGGGTGCGCTTCGGCGGAGCCGGCAGGACCGTAACGTTGCGGATCGCGACATCGTTCATCTCGTTGGAGCAGGCCCAGCGCAACCTCGCGCTCGAGATCGCACCGACGGACTCGTTCCGCGACCTCGCCGACCGCGCGCGCCGCGCGTGGGATCGCAAGCTGAAGATCGTCAGCGTGCGGGGCGCGACCGAGGACCAGCTGACCACGCTCTACTCGAATCTCTACCGGCTCAACCTGTATCCCAACTCGGCCTCCGAGAAGACGCCCTCGGGCTGGGCGCACGCGCTGCAGTCGACGGCCGCGTCCGACCCGGTCGTCCCGGTGCCGGTGCGGCCGGGGAAGCTGTACGTCAACAACGGCTTCTGGGACACCTACCGGACCGTCTGGCCCGGCTACTCGTTCTTCGAGCCCCAGGACGCCGGCGAGCTGGTCGACGGCTTCGTCCAGCAGTACCGCGACGGCGGCTGGATCGCGCGCTGGTCGTCACCCGGCTACGCGAACCTGATGACCGGAACGAGCTCGGACGTCTCGTTCACCGACGCCTACGTGAAGGGCGTCAAGGGGCTCGACGCGCAGGACACCTATGACGCCGCGCTGAAGAACGCGACAGTGGCGCCGCCCGGCGACCCGTGGGATCCGAGCGTCGGGCGCAAGGGCCTCGTCGAGTCGCTGTTCCTCGGCTACACGCCCGACCGCGTCAGCGAGGGTGTCTCGTGGGCGCTCGAGGGCAACATCAACGACTTCGGCATCTCCAACATGGCCGCGGCGCTCGCCCGCAGCACGCGCGGCAGCGATCGCGAGCGCTACCGCGAGGAGGCCGAGTACTTCCGCAGCCGCGCGACCGACTACGTGCACATGTTCGACCCGCGGATCGGCTTCTTCCAGGGCCGCGACGAGAGCGGCGCCTTCAAGTCCGATCCCGCCGACTACGACCCGCTGGTGTGGGGCCACGACCACGACTACACGGAGACCGACGGCTGGAACTTCGCCTTCCACGCGCCGCAGGACGGGCAGGGCCTCGCGAACCTCTACGGCGGCCGCGAGGCGCTCGCCGCCAAGCTCGACGCGTTCTTCGCGACGCCCGAGACCGCCAGGTTCCCCGGCTCCTACGGCGGCACGATCCACGAGATGATCGAGGCCCGCGACGTCCGGATGGGGCAGTGGGGCTTCTCCAACCAGGTGTCGCACCACATCCCCTGGATGTACGACTACGCCGGGCAGCCGTACCAGACCCAGGCGAAGGTGCGCGAGGCGCTCCGGCGCCTGTACTCCGGCAGCCGCATCGGCGCGGGCTACGCCGGCGACGAGGACAACGGCGAGACGTCGACGTGGTACCTGTTCGCCTCGCTCGGGTTCTATCCGCTGCAGGTCGGCAGCCCGTATTACGCGGTCGGATCGCCGCTGTTCGATCGCGCGACCGTGCACTTCGGAGGCGGTCGCAAGCTCGTCGTCAGCGCGCCCGGCAACAGCTCGCGCAACGTGTACGTGCAGAGCGTGCGGCTCAACGGCCGTCCGTACGACAAGACGTACCTCCGCCACGCCGACCTCGTGCGGGGCGGGACGCTCGAGTTCCGCATGGGCCCGCGGCCGTCGCGTTGGGGCACGGCACGCTCCGCCGCGCCGCCGTCGATCACCCACGGCGACGAGCCGCCCCAGCCGTTGCACGATGCGACCGACCCGCACTCGGGCACCGTGTCCTCCGACGAGCTGTTCGACGACACCTCGGCCACCGAGGCGACCGCGACGCAGGTGCAGTACGGCTTCGCGCAGCCGCGCCGCGTGACGTTCTACACGCTGACCAACGCCGCGAGCGGCAAGGATCCGCGCTCCTGGGCGCTGCAGGGGTCGTCCGACGGGAAGCGCTGGACCACGCTCGACGTTCGCCACGGCGAGACGTTCAAGTGGCGCACGCAGACGCGGCCGTTCGCGGTGTCGCGCCCCGGCGCGTACCGCCACTACCGGATCGCGCTCGCCGCTCCGGCACGGCTCGCCGAGGTCGAGCTGCTGACTCGCGCGGCCACGCCGACGGCGGCGGTCCGCGCGAGCGTCGACGCGGGGACCGGCCGCGCCGGGTCCGACGTGCCGGTCCGCGTGACCGTCACGAACACAGGCCCGCGCACGGTCAGCGGGACCGTCGCGGCGACCGCGCCGCAAGACTGGAGGGTGACCCCCGCGCGGGCGGCGTTCGGGCCGCTCGCGCCGGGTGGGTCCACCACCGTGACGCTCACGGCGACAGTGCCCGCGGGCGCGACGCCGGGGAGCTACCCGGTCCGTGTGACGGCGACCGCCGGCGATGAGGTCGCGCGTGCCGCCGGCACGGTGCGCGTGATCGGCGACACGATCACGTTCACCTCAGGCACGGACGACGAGGCGGCGTGGCTGGCCGACGCCGGCGGCTCGCAGCTCACCGAGGCGGATGGCCGCATCGGGCGCTTCGCCGACGGCACCGGCACGTTCACCTACCGCTTCGACCTCCCCGAAGACGTCACCGGCGGCACCGTGACGCTCGACATCGGCAACCAGTTCCTCGTCGAGGCGTCGGCCGACGGCACGACGTTCCACGAGGCGCTGAAGGAGACGGGCGACGTCCGCGACCTCTCCAACCTGCAGGAGCGTTCGTTCGCCTTCACCGGGCACACGTTGTACGTGCGGGTCGGGGACACGCAGCCGGAGAACGGCTGGGGCGGCTGGCTGGCCGGAGTGCGCGTCGACCTCAGCGGCTGACCAGCGGGACGAAGCGCACACGCTCGAGCTCGGTCAGCGTCACCCCTGTGTCCGTCAGCCGTGCCACGACCAGTCGCTGCTCGCCGTTGTCGACGGGCGCGACCAGCCGGCCGCCCGGCCGCAGCTGCGCCGGCAGCGCGGGCGGGATGCCGCCGCCCGCCGCGGCGGCGACATTGATCGCGTCATACGGCGCGTGCGCGGGCAGCCCGCGCGAACCGTCGCCGATCGTGAGCGTCACGTTCTTCACGCCCGCCGCGCGCAGGTTGGCCGCCGCCCAGCGCGACAGCGACGCGTGGAGCTCGATCGAGTACACGTGGCGCGCCAGCCGCGCAAGCAGCGCGGCGTGGTAGCCCGAGCCGGTACCGACGTCGAGCACGGATTCCGAGCCCGTCAGCTCGAGCAGCTCGCACATGCGCGCGACGACCAGCGGCTGGGAGATCGTCTGGCCCGACCCGATCGGCAGCGGGACGTTGTCCCACGCCTCCGGCAACAGATCGCGCGGCACGAACCGATCGCGCGGCACCGCCGCAACCGCCGCAAGCACCCGCTCATCGAAGATGTGCCGCCGCAGCGTGCGAACCAGCCGCTCGGAGGCGGCGGTGGACATCAGGCCACGCTCGCTCCCGCCGCGCGCAGCGCGGCCAGCGCCCGATCGGAGTCGCCGGGCTCGACGTCGACGCCGCGCGTCGCCGTGCTGTCGACCGTGACCGCGAAGCCCTCGCGCAGCGCGTCGAGCGCGGTGTTCTTGACGCAGTAGTCGGTGGCGAGGCCGACCACCGTGACGTGGTCGACGTCGCGCTCGTGCAGGAGCTCGGCCAGCGGCGTGCCCTCGAAGCCCGAGTAGCCCTCGGTGGCCGGGTCCTGGCCCTTGTCGACGACGATGTCGATCGGTGTCGGGTCGAGCGCATGGTGGAGCTCGGCGCCGGGCGTGCCGGCGACGCAGTGGACCGGCCAGCGGCCGCCCCGGTCGGTGAACGAGCCGTGGTCGGGCGGGTGCCAGTCGCGCGTGGCGACGACCACGTCGAACGCTCCTGACCCGGCCAGCTCGTTGACGCGGCCGCCGATCGCATCGCCGTCGGGAACCGCGAGCGCGCCACCGGGACAGAAGTCGTTTTGGAAGTCCACGATGACGAGCGCCTGCGTCACTTCCGGCCCGCCTCCACGACGGCGGAGAAGTCGTCGTCGCCGTGCCCGGCTTCGATCGCCGCGGCCATGCGCTCCGAGATCAGCCGCGCGAGCGGCAGGTCCGCGGCGGTGGCGGCGATCAACTCCGCATCCTTGCGCGCGAGCTTCAGCGAGAAGTTCGGCTCGTAGGAGCGCGCGATCATGTTCGTCCCCTTGAGCTTCGCATAGGGCGCGAACATCGCTCCACCCTCGATGATCTCGAGGAACCTTCCCGGCTCGATGCCCAGTCGCTCGGCCAGCAGGACGGTCTCGGCGACGCCCTCCGTGAGCGCCAGCACCCAGTGGTTGAGGACGAGCTTCATGCGCTGGCCGGTGCCCGCCTCCGGACCGAGATCGATCGTCTTCCCGACCGCGTCGAACACCGGCCGGCAGCGGTCGAACGGCCCTGACGCGAGCACGGTCAGCGCGCCCTGCTCGGCCGCCGGCGTCGAGCCGAGCACCGGCGCATCGACGAACTCGCCCCGCGCCAGCCGCTCGGTCGCCTCGATGCCGATCGTGCTCATCTGCGCCCACACGGCGCCGTCGAGCTCCACGCCGTCAATCGCCTGCGCGACGGCGTCCCCGTCGGAGAGCATGGTCACGACGATCTCGGCGCCGGAGCAGGCCTGCGCGGGCGTGTCGTGGACGGTCGCGCCGTCCACGCTGTCGGCACGCTCGCGAGTGCGGTTCCAGGCGTGGACCTCATGGCCGGCCGCGACCAGGTTGCGGCCCATCGGCGCACCCATGAGCCCTGTCCCGAGCAGGGCGACGCGCATCAGTACCGCAGCACGGCCCCGATCCCGCCGAGCGGGCCGAGATCGTCGTGGTGGGAGACCTTGATCACCTTCGCCGACTGCTCGATCGCCTTCTCGATCGCGGTTTCGACGACGTTCTCGCAGCGCTGCAGCTCCTGGTCCTGCGGGCCGTGGTCACCGGCGTGAAGCATGCCGGTCTCGGCGTCGCGGCCGCCCGGCGAGCGGAAGCCCTCCGCCACCAGCAGGATCTCGACGCGCTGCTCGTTGAGCGCCTCGAGCACGGCGGCCAGGCCGGCGGCGCCGCGGCCGCCGCGGCCGACGCCCTCGGTCAGCCGGTCGAGCGCTTCGCGCTCGCGCCGCCGCGTCCAGTCCTCGATCGCCGTCTCGGTCGCCGCGCGGACATCCTCGATGCCGGAGTTCTCGACGTCCAGATGGAGCCGGCCGGCGATCCGCTCGCGCAGGTAGGAATGCAGCTTGTGTTCGAGCTCGCCGACGAGCTCGTCGGGCGCGCCGATCAGCAGCCGGTCGAACCCCTGCCGCTGGAAGGCGGCGAACGCGACGTCGGCGACGTGGACGAGGTGGTCGTCCTTCTCCTTCTCGACGCCACGCTGGTACCGCGACTGCGACCAGCCGCCCTGGTCGTGCTGGCTGTGCACGTCGTCCTCGACGCGGTCGGTCTCCTCGAGCCCGCGACCGTCGCCGACGAAGAAGCGCGCGTTGCGGCGGTTGGCGAGCAGCACGCACCAGCGGTCGGCGTCCGCATCGGCGACCAGCGGCTCGACGTGCGGCGCGCGGTCGAGCACGACGGCGGAGTCGACCGGACGGCGCAGTCGGACGACCTCGAGCAGGTCGGCGGGCGCGCAGGCGTACACCGCGACGGCGCGCGTGCCGTTCTGCGCGATGTCACCGGCCTGGAGCGTCTCGCGCACGCGCTCGACGTCGCCCTTGAGCGCCTCGCGCTCGGCGTGGTCGAGCCCTTCGGCCTGCTCGGCACGGTGCGCGGCCTCGGTGAGGATCGACGTGATCGCCGTCGATCGCGCGGCCGGCGTGGCGAACTGGGCCGGGTCGAGATTCAGGAACACGGACAGGACGCGGCCGCGCTCCGGGCGTACATCGGCGAGCCGACGCAGCTGGTCGCGGGTGATCGTGTTGGCTGCCATGGGGGGCGCCTACCCTCCCTATGTCGCGGTAGAACACCTGTCGGGCACGGAGAGCGTTCGTCGTCAGGTGGCTCCTACGCACAATAGTTCAGGGCGGCCCGTGTGTCTGCTTCGATGGCGCGCCGCCGTCAGAGGTCCACGATTGACTACCGCGCCCCGTTGACGAATTGCGCCGCTCGGCGGCGAAATGTTGACGCGCTCTGGTGCTTGCAGTTACGGTCGGTTAGTGCGTGGCGCAACCACCGCGCCGCGACGTCTCAAGCCGATAGTCAAAAAAGGAGCGCCGGTCCGATGCCAGTCGTGCCGATGCGTGAGATTCTGGATCGCGCCTTCACAGAGCGTTACGGCGTAGCCGCCATCAACGTCGTCGACGACCTGACCCTCGAGGCGGTGCTCGCCGCCGCGACCGAGCTCCAGGCGCCGCTGATCGTCCAGACATCGCTGAAGACGGTCAAGGCGATCGGCGTCAAGCCGTTCTACGCGTTCTGGCGCGCGCGGGCCGACGAGGTGCCGGTGCCGGTGGCGCTGCACCTCGACCACTGCCCGGACCGTGAGTGGATCTCGATCTGCCTGCGCACCGGCTGGAACTCGGTGCTGTTCGACGGGTCCGAGCTCGACGTCGCCGAGAACACGCGCCAGACGATCGAGGTCGTCGCCGAGGCCGAGCGCTACGGCGCCCAGGTCGAGGGTGAGATCGAAAGCGTGCTGGGGGTCGAGGACGGTGTGGGCTCGGACGAGGCCGGAGAGGTACATCCAGTCGAGGTCTCGTCCGAGTTCATCCAGGCGACCGGGATCTACTCGTTCGCCCCGGCGATCGGTACCGCCCACGGCCTCTACAAGGCCGAGCCGCACCTGATGCCCGAGCGCGTGACCGAGATCGTCGCGCAGCATCCGATCCCGCAGGTGCTGCACGGCGGCACGGGCCTGGCCGAGGCGCAGTTCACCGACCTGATCGCGCGCGGCTGCGCGAAGGTCAACATCTCGACCGCGCTGAAGATCGCCTACGTCGACGCGCACCGCGAGTACCTCGACGCCAACCCGACCAAGAAGGACCCGCCGTCGATGCAGCGCCACGTCCGCGAGGCGGTCAAGACGATGGCGGAGAACCACATCCGCATCTTCGGCTCGGCCGGCCGCGCGTCGGCGCCGACGTCCGCGGCCGTCTAGTGCCCGCGCTGATCTTCGACTGCGACGGGGTGCTGGCGGACACCGAGCGCGACGGGCACCGCCCGGCGTTCAACCAGGCGTTCGCCGAGGCCGGCCTCGACGTCGTCTGGGACGAGGCCGAGTACGCCCGCCGGCTCCAGATCGGCGGCGGCAAGGAGCGGATCGCCTCGCTGTTCGCCGACGCCGACGATCGCGCCGACGAGATCCTCGCCCTGCATAAGCGCAAGACCGCGCTCTACAAGGAGATGGTCCGCGCGGGCAAGCTTCCGGCGCGGCCCGGGATCGCCCGGATCGTCGACGAGGCGCTCGCCGCCGGCTGGACGCTCGCCGTCGCCTCCACCTCGGCCGAGGAGTCGGTGCGCGCGGTGCTCGAGCACGCGGTCGGCGAGGCGAACGCCGCGCACTTCGCCGTCTTCGCCGGCGACATCGTGCCCGCCAAGAAGCCCGACCCCGCGATCTACCTGCTCGCCTGCCGTGAGCTCGGCCTCGAGCCCGGCGACGCGATCGTCATCGAGGACTCGCGCAACGGGCTGCTCGCGGCCGTCGGCGCGGGCCTGCGCTGCGTGGTCACGGTCAGTGGCTACACGGCGAACGAGGACATGAGCGAAGCGGTGCTCGTCGTGACCAGCCTCGGCGACCCCGGCGAGCCCTCCCGCGTGCTCGCCAACCGCGGCGGCGCCCGGCCCGGCGCCGTGGTGACGTTGGACGACCTTGAGGCATGCCGCACCCAACCCCTGTCCCAGAAGGAGGCTGTATGAGCGAGGAGGCGCTGCGCCAGGCGGAACTGGTCGTGCGGACCATCGCGCAGACCGCGGTCGACAACGAGACGTACTTCTGCGAGCTCGACGCGGTCGTCGGCGACGGCGACTTCGGCTACTCGCTGGCCCGCGGGTTCGAGATCGTCCTCAGCGACTGGGGCGAGCTCGGCTACACCGACCCGGGCAGTCTGCTCAAGAAGACCGCGATCGTGCTGACGAAGCGGATCGGCGGCACGTCGGGGCCGATCTGGGGAACCGCGTTCCTGCGCGCCGGCGGCTCGCTGTCGAATCCCGACCCGACCGGCGAGGAGGTCGTCGCGGCGTTCCGCGCCGCGATCGAGGGCATCAAGCAGCGGGGCAACACCGACCTTGGCGACAAGACACTCCTCGACGCGCTGGTGCCGGCCGTCGACGAGCTCGAGGCGTCCTTGGGTGAGGGGGCGCCGACGGCGATCGATCGTGCCGCAGTGAAGGCACGCGAGAGCGCCGAGGCCACGAAGGGCATGCTCGCGATGCGCGGGCGCGCCTCGTACACGGGCGAACGAAGCCGCGGCTCGGTGGATGCGGGCGCGGTCGGCATCGCCGTCATGTTCGAGGCCGTGAGCAAGGCATGGCTCCAGTCGGAAGTGGAACGAACAGGAGGAGCGAAGTGAAGAAGTTCGTGAACGACCCCCAGCAGTTCGTGCCCGAGATGCTCAAGGGCATCGAGCTCGCGAACCCGGGCAAGCTCAAGTACGTCCCCGAGTACAACCTGATCATGCGCACCGACGCCCCGCGCGACGACAAGGTGTCGATCGTCCAGGGCTCGGGCTCGGGACATGAGCCCGCGCACGTGATGGCCGTCGGCAAGGGCATGCTCGACGCCGCCTGTCCGGGCGACGTCTTCGCGGCGCCGCCGTCGGACTACGTGTACGAGACGACGAAGCTGATGGCCAGCCCTAAGGGCGTCCTGCACATCATCAACAACTACACCGGCGACCGCATGGCGTTCGACATGGGCCGCGAGCTGGCCGAGGCCGAGGACATCAAGATCGCGACGATCATCGTCGACGACGACGTCGCGGTGAAGGACTCGACCTGGACCGTCGGCCGCCGCGGCGTGGCCGGCAACTTCTTCGTCATCAAGGCGGTCGGCGCCGCGTCGGAGAACGGCGCCTCGCTGGAGGAGCTCGTCGAGCTCGGCAACCGGGTCAACGCAGTCACGCGCACGATGGGCATGGCCCTGACGTCGTGCACGCCGCCCGCGAAGGGCTCGCCGCTGTTCGATCTCGGCGACGACGAGATGGAGATGGGCGTCGGCATCCACGGCGAGCCGGGCCGCCGCCGCGAGAAGCTCGCGAGCGCGGACGTGATCGTCGACGAGCTGCTCGAGGCCGTCGTCACGGACCTCCCGTACCAGTCGGGCGACGAGGTCGCGCTGATGATCAACGGGCTCGGCGGCACGCCGATCTCCGAGCTGTACATCTGCTACGGCCGCGCGGCCCAGCAGCTCGCCGACCAGGGCATCAACGTCACGCGCAGCTACGTCGGGGAGTACTGCACGTCGCTCGACATGGCCGGCGCGTCGCTGACGCTCGTCAAGCTCGACGACGAGCTCAACGCGCTGTTCGACGCGCCCGCCGAAGTGGCGGTGCGCATCTTCTAGGAGGTTTCGCCGCGGCGGTCGGGCTCCGGCCCGGCCGCCGCGGCGCGGCTCTTGGCGAACTGCTCGTCGAGGACGTCGAAGTGGCCGAAGCCGGCCGCGTACAGCGTGTCGTCCATCGTCGCCAGGCCGCAGCGGAACTCGTACGCCTTCAGCATCGCCGGGTCGTGGAAGTAGGCGAGCCGCACGGAGGCGCCGTGCAGCGGGTCGATCTCCATCGTGACGATCCGGAAGCCCGCCTTCAGGTGCCGGATCAGCACCGCGTTGTTGCACGGGGCGTGCTCGGACACGGTCGTCGCGAAGCCGAGCTCCTGGGCGAACGCGATCACACGGTCCAGCAGCTCGGCGTACAGCCCGCCGCCGCGATGGTTCGGGTGCATCGTCACGTGGTAGAGCTCGAACGTCTCCGCGAGGCGCTGGCGCGCCGACAACACGCCCGCCAGCGCGCCGTCGTCAGCGCGCACCAGCCAGTAGTCGGCGAGGCGGTCGGCGTCCTCTGAGGCGATGACGCGCTCACGGGCGGCGCGACGGGTCGGTGCCGTGAGGCCGTCGGCCCAGAACAGCACGTCAGGGGAGAAGTGCTCGCGCAGCTCCGCCTCGTGCAGATCCCAGTAGGTGTCCTCGTCGACGCGCTCGAGCGTGTAGCCGCCCGGGAGCGGCGCGCCGAAGATCGTCTCGCGAATCGGGTCAGCCCATTCCCAGCTCATACCGCAGGTTTTTACACCTCGCTTCGTTGCAGATGTCATGAGAAGCGTCCTGATCGCGCTCGCCGTGCTGGCGCTCGCCGCTCTGGCGGCGTTCGCGCACCCCGAACGGGGCAAGACCGCCAGTCAGGCCATGTGCTCGACCTGGGATCCGTTCACGAATCCGGACCCGCCGGGCTGCGACTGGTTCACCCGACCGGAGGAGCCGAAGCAATGAGCACCTTCATCACCACGACGCCACCGCAGACGCGCGCCGAAGCTCTCGGCCGCCGCGCGGTGGCGATGATCGGCATCGTGACGCTCGCCGCGGTAGCGGTGATCGCGTTCGCCGGCCTCGGCTCGGAGGGCCGCATCGGCCCGCTCGGCTGGACCGGCAAGGCGGATGTCTTCAACCACCCGACGATCAAGGACGACCGGGTGCTCACCGGCACGCTGCGCAACGACGGCACGCATACGATCCGCGTCGACATCGGCAAGGTGCGCCTGCTCGCCGGCGACGGCACGACCGTCCCGTCGGCGCCGGTGTTCCTGAAGACGTTCGGCAAGACGCTGTGGTCGGCCGGCCGCGGCCCGCAGACGGTGGCCGACACCGAGCTGCAGCGGACGGGCCGGATCGCCCTGCTGTCGCCGGGGGAGGAAGTGCCGCTCACGGTCGCCTGGCACGACAAGGACGGCAAGCCGAAGCGCGTCGACTACGGCGAGGGGTCGCTGTCGCTTCCGGGGTAGTCCGCGACCCCTCCCGGGGTAGTCTCAAGGTCAGATTGATCTGACTTTGGAGACTGAACATGCCCGAGAACTCCTTCGACGCTCGCGCCGAGCTGAAAATCGGCGAGAGCAGTTATGAGATCTACCGCCTTGATGCCCTCCAGTCCTCCTACGACGTCGCCCGGCTTCCGTTCTCACTGAAGGTGCTGCTCGAGAACGTCCTCCGCAACGAGGACGGGGTCGGCGTACGCAAGGACGACGTCGAGGCGATCGCCACCTGGGACCACACCGCCGACCCGTCGAAGGAGATCGCCTTCACGCCGGCGCGGGTGGTGATGCAGGACTTCACCGGGGTGCCGGCCGTCGTCGACCTCGCCGCGATGCGCGACGCGATGGGCGACCTCGGCGGCGACGCGAACAAGATCAACCCGCTCGTCCCCGCCGAGCTGGTGATCGACCACTCGGTGCAGGTGGACGTGTTCGGCACGCGTGACGCCTTCCGCATCAATGCCGAGCGCGAGTTCGAGCGCAACGAGGAGCGCTACGCGTTCCTGCGCTGGGGCCAGGGCGCGTTCGAGGGCTTTAAGGTCGTGCCGCCGGACACCGGCATCGTCCACCAGGTCAACCTCGAGTATCTGGCGCGCGTCGTGTTCGACAACGACGGCGCGCTGTATCCCGACACGCTGGTCGGGACCGACTCGCATACGACGATGATCAACGGCCTCGGCGTGCTCGGCTGGGGCGTCGGCGGGATCGAGGCCGAGGCGGCGATGCTCGGCCAGCCGATGTCGATGCTCGTGCCGCGCGTGGTGGGCTTCAAGCTCTCCGGCGAGCTGCCCGAAGGCTCGACCGCGACCGACCTCGTGCTCACGGTCACGCAGATGCTGCGCGAGCACGGCGTGGTCGGCAAGTTCGTCGAGTTCTACGGCCCGGGCGTGCCGAACCTCCCCCTCGCCGACCGCGCGACGATCGGCAACATGAGCCCGGAGTTCGGGTCCACGTGCGCGATGTTCCCGATCGACAAGGAGACGCTGCGCTACCTCGAGTTCTCCGGTCGCGACAAGGACCACATCGCGCTCGTCGAGGCGTACGCGCGCGAGCAGGGCCTGTGGCACGACGAGGACTCCGACGAGCCGACCTACTCCGAGACGCTCGAGCTCGATCTCGGCGACGTCGTTCCGTCGCTGGCCGGCCCGAAGCGGCCGCAGGACCGCGTCGCGCTGACCGAGTCCAAGGCCTCGTTCCGGATGGCGCTCGACGGCTTCCTTCCGGAGAGCGACTCGTGCGACGAGGCCGGCGAGGAGTCCTTCCCGGCGTCCGATCCGCCCGCGCCGCACGAGCACGATTCGCGCGAGAAGCACGACCAAGAGCCGGCGTTCTCCGGCACCAGCGGAGTGCAGGTCGCCGACCGCGCGTCGGTGCAGGCGCAGGTCACGCTCGCCGACGGCACCGAGGCCGAGCTCGATCACGGCGATGTCGTGATCGCCGCGATCACGAGCTGCACGAACACGTCGAACCCGTCGGTCATGCTCGGCGCCGGCCTGCTCGCCAAGAACGCCGTCGAGCGCGGCCTGCAGGTCAAGCCGTGGGTGAAGACCTCGCTTGCCCCGGGCTCGAAGGTCGTCACCGAGTACTACGAGCGCGCCGGCCTGACCGAGTACCTCGAGCAGCTCGGCTTCCACCTCGTCGGCTACGGCTGCACGACCTGCATCGGCAACTCCGGCCCGCTGCCGGAGGAGATCTCCGACGTGGTGAACGCCGAGGACCTCGCCGTCGTGTCGGTGCTCTCCGGCAACCGCAACTTCGAGGGTCGCATCAACCCCGATGTGAAGATGAACTACCTCGCGTCACCGCCGCTGTGCGTGGCCTACGCGCTGGCGGGGACGATGGACATCGACTTACTCGACGAGCCGCTCGGGCAGGACTCCGACGGCGCGGACGTCTACCTCAAGGACATCTGGCCGACCGCCGAGGACGTGGCGCGCACGGTCGAGGAGGCCGTGCAGTCGGACATGTTCACGAGCTCCTACGGCGAGGTGTTCGCCGGCGACGAGCGGTGGAACTCGCTCGACGTGCCGGAGGGCGACCGGTTCGCGTGGGCCGACGACTCGACCTACGTCCGTAAGCCGCCGTTCTTCGAGGACCTACCGCCCGAGCCGGAGCCGGTCGGCGACATCGAGGGCGCACGCGTCCTGGCCGTGCTCGGGGACTCGGTGACCACCGACCACATCTCGCCCGCGGGCGCGATCAAGAAGGGCTCGCCGGCCGCCGAGTACCTCAACGAGCACGGGGTCGACAACAAGGACTTCAACTCGTATGGCTCACGGCGCGGCAATCACGAGGTGATGATGCGCGGCACGTTCGCGAACATCCGCCTGCGCAACTACATCGGCGGTCAGGAGCTCGTCGGCGGGACCACGCTCTACGACGGGGACGAGCTGCCGATCTACGACGCCGCGATGAAGTACGCCGAGCAGGACACGCCGCTGGTCGTGCTCGCGGGCGCGGAGTACGGCTCGGGCTCGTCGCGCGACTGGGCGGCCAAGGGCACCAAGCTGCTCGGAGTCCGCGCCGTGATCGCCGAGTCGTTCGAGCGCATCCACCGCTCCAACCTCGTCGGCATGGGCGTGCTGCCGCTGCAGTTCAACGACGGCGACTCCGTTGAGTCGCTCGGGCTGACCGGCGAGGAGGAGTTCTCGATCACCGGGATCGACGGCGGTGACGCCAAGGAGGTCACCGTGCGCGCGGGCGACAAGGAGTTCACGGCGCGCGTGCGGATCGACACTCCGAAGGAGGTCGAGTACTTCAAGCACGGCGGCATCCTGCAGTTCGTACTGCGCGGGTTGTTGCAGGCGCAGTAACCTGCGCGGCCGAATGTCGCTCCCCGAAACACTGCGCCGGCTGCTCACGGCGCCCGGCCCGTCCGGCTATGAGCAGCCGGCTGCCGCCGTCTTCCGCGAGGCCGCCGGAGCCTTCGCCGAGATCACGTACGACACCGTCGGCTCCTCGGTCGCGCGCGTCAAAGGCACCGGTGACGGCCTCTTCACCGTCGTCGTCGGCCACATCGACGAGATCGGCCTGATCGTCCACCACATCGACGACGACGGGTACCTCTGGTTCACCGGCGTCGGCGGCTGGGATCCGGTGATCCTCGTCGGCCAGCGCGTCGAGATCTCCACCCGCGACGGGCGGATCCCCGGCGTGGTCGGCAAGAAGCCGATCCACCTGCTCAAGGAGGACGAGCGCAAGCAGGCGCCGGAGCTGAAGAACCTGCACGTCGACATCGGCGCGAAGGACGGCGACGACGCTCGCTCGCGCGTGCGCATCGGCGACGTCGCCGTGATCGCCGGCGAGCCGGTCGAGCTGCCCAACGACCGCGTGATCTCGCGCTCGATGGACAACCGGCTCGGTTGCTTCGTCGCGCTCGAGGCGGCGCGGCTGGTAGCCGAGGCGGGCGGCGCGCCCGGTGACGTCGCGGCGGCTGCCGTCACGCAGGAGGAGATCACGTTCGGCGGCGCGCGCACGACCGCCTACTCGCTCGAGCCCGACATCGCGATCGTCGTCGACGTCACGTTCGCCACCGACGCCCCGGGCACCGAGGAGAAGGAGATCGGGCGCCACAAGTTCGGCAGCGGCCCGGTGATCACGCGCGGGTCGACCCTGCACCCGGCGATCTTCGAGCTGCTGGTGGCGGCGGGCGAGGCCGAGGGCATCCCGTTCACGGTCGCCGCGTCCGCGCGTGCGACCGGGACCGACGCGGACGCCTTCCACATCACGCGCGGCGGTATCCCGTCGGCGGTGGTGTCGGTGCCGCTGCGCTACATGCACTCGCCGGTCGAGATGGTGCAGCTCGACGACGTGGAGAACGCCGCCAAGCTGATCGCCGCATTCGCCCGACGGCTCGAGCCCGGCCTGGACCTCAAGCGCTAGGTGGTTCCGGGCGCCCTTCTGCTCCTGTTCGACATCGACGGCACCCTCCTGCAGGGTGCCGGGGTCGAGCACGGGCAGGCGCTGCGCGAGGCGGCGGCGCGCCTGCACGGGCTGCCACCGCTCAACGGGCACGTCGAGGTCGCCGGGCGGACCGACGCGGCAATCATGCGCGACCTCGTGACCGCGGCGGGCGGGGAGGACTTCGACGCCCACTGGCCGGAGGTTCGCGAGGCGGCGGTGGCGGCCTACGAGGAGCTGGCCCCGCCTGACCTGTCGGACCGCGTCGCGCCCGGCGTGCCGGAGCTGCTGGAGGCGCTGGCCGCGCGGCCCGGCGAGTTCCGGCTGGCGCTGGTCACCGGCAACCTCGAGCCGATCGCCCATCTCAAGCTCGGGCGCGCCGGGATCGGCCACTACTTCGAGCGCGGCCAGGGCGGCTTCGGCTCCGACAGCGAGTCACGCCCGGCGCTGCCCGCGATCGCCCGCGCCCGCGCCGGCGACTGGCCGCGAGAGCGGACGGTCGTGATCGGCGACACCCCGCGCGACATCGCCTGCGCGCGCGCCGACGAGGTACGTGTGGTCGCGGTCGCGACCGGCCCGTTCGCCGTCGAGGCGCTGGCGGACGCGGACGCCGTGGTCGACGACGCCCGCGCCCTCCTGCCGGTCCTCGAGGACCTGGCTATTTCTCGCTGACCACCGCTGCGCTACCGGCGCCGCGCCGCACCGGCTCGGCCGCCGCCTGCATCAGGCCGTGGCGCAGGTACTCGACTCCCGTCGCCGCGCCGATCTCCGCGACCTCGTTGAACGGGTTGTGCCCGAACATCCCGACGAGCGCCTGGCCCTCCGGGGAGGCGATGAACGCGGGCTCGGCGTCGCTCGTCACGCTGTTGCGCTGCGACGCCCGCGGCTCGGCGATCGCCTGCGGCAGGCTGTCGCCGAGGTCGAACCGGTCGACGAGGATTTGCAGCACCGTGGTGATGATCGTCGAGCCGCCGGGCGAGCCGACCGCGAGCACGGGCCGGCCGTGCCGCGTGACGATCGTCGGCGCCATCGACGAGCGAGGACGCTTCCCGCCGTCGGCGCGGTTGGCCGCCGTCGTCGAGTCGTAGTTGAAGTCCGTCAGCTCGTTGTTGAGCAGGAACCCCCACCGCGGCACGACGATCCCGCTGCCGCCGATCTGCTCGATCGTGAACGTGTACGACACGACCATGCCACGTGCGTCGGCGACCGTCAGGTGCGTCGTGGAGACGCCTTCGTGGTCGTCGGGGTCGCCGGGCTCGACGACCGCGTTGGCCGCCGTGTCGCCGATCTCCGCGCGCCGCTCGGCGGCGTAGCGGTCCGACAGCATGCGCCCCAGTGGCACGTCGACGAACGCGGGATCGCCGACGTACTCGTTGCGGTCGGCAAACGCGTAGCGAGACGCCTCCAGGTAGCGGTGCAGCGCCTCCGCGCGGTCAGCACCGAGCGGACGGAAGCCCTCGAGGATGTTCAGTGCCTCGCCCACCGTGCTGCCGCCGCTCGACGGCGGCCCCATGCCCCACACGTCCAGGCCGCGATAGCCGACGTGGGTCGGCGGCCGCTCGGGTGCGCGGTAGCGCGCCAGGTCCTTGGTCGTCATGAGGCCGGGTCGCCAGACGTGGTCGGCGTCGGCGGCGACCGGCGGGTGCTCGGCGGCCTGCGCGATCGCGCGGGCGATGGCGCCCGTGTAGAAACCGCGCACGCCGTGCCGGCCGAGGTAGCGGTACGCACGCGCCATGTCGGGATTGCGCTGCAGCGTGCCGACATCGTGCGGCGTGCCGTCGGGGTCGAGGTAGAGCGCGGCCGTCGACGGCACGTCGTCGAAGTAGCCGTCGTTGCCCCCGACCTGGTCGTAGAACGTCTGGTCGATCTCGAAGCCGCGGCGGGCGACGCGGATCCCGGGCCGCAGCGCCCGGCGCAGCGAGATCGTGCCGTAGCGCCGTAGCGCCGCGTCCCATGTCGCCGGCGTGCCGGGGACGCCCACTGACAGCCCGCTGTAGCGAGCGTCTATGAACGCCAGCGGTTCGCCGTTCTCCATGAACGAGTTCGGCTTCATCGCGGTCGGCGCGGTCTCGCGGCCGTCGATCGTGACGACCTTGCCGCGCGGCGTGCGTATGACCATGAAGCCGCCGCCGCCGATGCCCGATGAGAACGGCTCGGTGACCCCGAGCACGCCGGCCGCAGCCACCGCTGCGTCGACGGCGTTGCCGCCGTGCCGGAGCGTCTTGATCGCGGTCTGCGTCGCCAGCGCGTCGACGCTCGCTGCGGCACCGCCGCTGCCGGTCGCCGTCGGCTCCTTCGTGAACTGTCCGCCGGCCTGCGCGGCCGGCGCGACGATCAGGGCCGCCGCCGCCGTGGCGGCAACCAGCAGCCTCCCTTGCCTGCGCATCATTCAGTTCCCTCCCGAGGAAGTGTCTGAGGGAATGCCTACCCGCGGCGCTAGCGCGCCACGCGCAGGATCGTGACCTGCAGCGGCTGGCCCGCGAGTTGGCGCAGGAGCGTCACGTAGGCGGTCTCGGCGCCGAGCGCGGTCGTCCACATGGTGGCCGACAGGCCCTGCTTGGGGCGCGGCCAGAGGCGCCGTGGCCAGCCGTGGCGGTGATGCTCCTTGCCGGGGTCGTGGCCTGCGTCGCGGCGCCCGGTGGGCACGATCGACCACATCCGGCGGTCCTTCGTCACCCCTCGCTTGCTCTGCGGTCCGATCCGCAGCTCCTGGCGCTTGTGGTAGTTGCGCACGTACAGCAGGCGTCCGCCCTGGAGCGACGGGTTGAGCAGCAGCGCGCGCCGCTCGCGCCGCACGGTCGTGCGCTTGCCGGTCGCCGCGTCGGCGATCACGATCCGGCTGCCGGTGCGACCGTTCACGTGGTAGGCGAGCTTCGCGCCCTCGACCGCCGGGCGGCCGAGCTCCTTCGCCTTGGCGATCCGGCGCGGCGCCCCGCCGCCGAGCGGGGCGGCGTAGATGACGTCGCCGCCGTCGCTGTGCGCCCGCCAGGCAACGAACTCGGCGCTGACCGCGAGCGCGTCGGCCCCGGGCGCGGGCACGCTGGCCACAAACGGCTGGCCTGAGGTTTGCTGGACGTTGATGACGCCGTTGTCAAGGACGGCGAGGCGGCCGCCGCCGAGCGCCGGATGCGTGCCGCCGACGCGGATCTGCTGGTCGCCGTTGGCCAGCACGCCGGGCTGCCCGGGCACGTGCCAGGCGACGAGCGTCCCGTCGACGCTCGGGTCGCTGACCCCCGTCGCAACGGTCTCGGCGGCCATCAGGCGGCGACCAGGACGATCGCGCACGCCGCCATCGCTACCGCGTCGATCGCGCGCAGCGAGCGCAGGATGCGCGGACGCTCGGCCATCGCGGCATGAGCCGCGGCGCCCCACTCGGTGTCGCCGGCGGGCGCGAGGACGATCACCGGCAGCAGCCGGCCGGCGCCGAACGCGAGCCCGATCGCCACGCCCAGCGACGGGTCGCCGACCGCGACGCTCACGCCCGCGAGCGCCCACACCGCGAACGTCAGGATGAACGTCGTGAAGCCGAGTCCGAGCAGCACGCCGTACAGCCCGGCCGCGAGCGGGACGGGCATCCGCCGCCGCCACGACTCCGGCACCTGGCGGCGCACCTGCGGCAGGATCCGCGCGCCACGCGCTTCCGCGACCGCCGCGGCCAGCGCGATCGCCGCCGCCACGGCCAGCGCCGCCGATCCGCCCGCCCCCAGCGCCTCTCCGAGCAGCGCCAGCCCGCCGAACGTCGCGACGCCGCCGGCGAGCGCGCCGAGCGAGAACGTCACGCACGCGGCGATCGTGGTGCGCAGCCGCCCGGCATAGCCGTGCGGCGCGAGGGTGTCGACCATCGAGAAGCCGCACGGGGACCAGGCGCCGGTGACGCCGGCCGCCGCCGCGGCGAGGATGAGAACGGTCTCTAGCACTTGACCTTCGTGTCGAAGTACATGACGCAGTACACGCGCCGGCCCTTGTAGCAGTAGCCGGTCAGCGACGCGTCCCCGTTGATGCGCTTCTGGCTGTAGGAGCAGCAGTCGACGAGCTTGCGGACCTGGCCGCCGCAGCAGCGGAACCAGGCGCCGTCGATCTGGGTGTCGAAGCCGATCAGCTCTCCGACGGCGTCGCAGATGCGGGTGCGGCTCGCTATCGGCAGCGGGCGCCCGTCGATGTCGGTGAGCAGGCGGCCGTCCTCGTCGACGGCGCGGCCGCTCGCATCGATCAGCCGCCCGAGATCGTCGATCGCGTGGCCGTCCTTGGCGCGCAGCGGAAGGCCTTTGCGGTCGATCCGCGGCATGCCGGTCGGGTGCGGGCAGGAGTCGGTCGTGTACGTGTGGCCGCAGAAGTGGAACGCGTCGGCGTCGCCGGGCTCGATCATGCTCGTGACCGTCCCGGCGCCGGCGAGGCCCATCACCGCGCCGGACACGCGAGCGAGGAAGCCGCGGCGTGAGGACGCGGCCGCGACCCGGTCGGAGACGTGCTCAGGCATTCACCGCGCCCCGCCGCCGCTCGGCGGCCCCGAGCACGGACTCGAGCTGGCCTGCCGTGTTAAACGTGCCCTTCGCGAGCACCGTGCCGTCGGCGTCGAGCGCGACGGCGAACGGGCTGCCGGGGATGTCGGCGGCCGTCCATGCCCCGGCGTCGTGGACCTCGTCGAACTCGCGCAGCTCGACGCGCGGGTCACGGCCGAACGAGGCGACGGCGGGCGCGAGCGCGCGGCACATCTGGCAACCCTCGGAGCTGAACACGGCGAGCGCTATGCGTCCGGTCTGCAGCTCGAAGTGCTCGGCGAGTGCCGAACGCGCGCCGATCTCCGGCCCTTCGTGGGCGATCTCCAGCGCCCCGCGCGGGTCGAGCGAGAGCCTGAGCATCCCGACCTCGCGCGCGAGCGCGAGCACGGCGACGCCGAGCGCGACGAGCCCGATCAGCGCGGCGCCGAGGCCGATCGCGAGCCAGCCCTCGGTGGTCGGCTCGGTGCGCGGCAGCAGCGGCGCGATCGCCAGTGCGGCCGCAAGGAGCAGCGTGCGGTTGAGCGCGCCGCTGGACACCCGGCCGCGGGCGCCGAAGCAGGCGCACGGCCTTCCACCGCGTCCGGAGGCGAGCGCCGCGCCCTGGGCGGCTGCGAAGCCGGCCATCAGCACCGCGGCGGCGTACGCGGCGGCATCGACCCCGGCGGCGACCGCGACGCCGAGGCCCGACTCGACAACGACCAGCGCTCCCCACACGACGCGCGCGCCCGCGCGGACGCCGTAGGTCATCAGCGCCGCCTCGGTGCCCCGCCGGTCGGCGAGCTTGAGGACCGCGGACACGACCAGCACCAAACCCAGTACCAGGCAGACGGCGACCGACAGCATGAAGTCGCCGAAGGTAGCAGCAGCGGCGCGCGGCCTCGCCGATTACGTGCGCTCTGGCGCCTTCGTGCGGGCAAAGCGGCTCCCGCCGCCGCCCTCGGGCCGCGCCGTCGCCCAGCCGCCGGTGCGGACCCGGTTCTTGCCCGTGCGTTTGGCGGCGTAGAGGCCGACGTCGGCGGCCTCGATCAGCGCCTCGGCATCGCCGTGGCCGGGCTCGAGCGCCGACACGCCGATGCTGACGGTCACGCGGAACGCGCTGTTCGCGACCGCGCGGCGGATGTTCTCGGCCACGCGCGTCGCGCCCGCGAGGTCGGTCTCGGCGAGGATCACGGCCAGCTCGTCGCCGCCGTAGCGAGCGGCCTCGTCGGTGGCGCGGGAGATGTTGGTGAGCGTGTCGGCCACGAGCTGCAGCACCGCGTCACCGTGCTGGTGGCCGTGCGCGTCGTTGATCTGCTTGAAGTCGTCGATGTCGATCAGCGCCAGGGCCGTCGGGCGCCGCGAGCGGTGCATGCGCGTCACCTCGTGGGCGAGCGCTTCCTGGAAGCGTCGGTGGTTGGAGAGGCCGGTCACCTCGTCGACGGTCGCCTCGCGGCGCAGCTGGTCGTGGAGCGCCACGTTCTCGAGCGCGACAGCGGTCTGCTGCGCGAGGTAGCTGAACAGCGCCTCTTCCTCGGCGGTGAACTCATCGCCGGCGCGCGCGATCGAGAGCACCTCGGTGGAGGCGGCCCAGGCGCCGCCGGTCAGCGGCTGCGCCATCGCGACGTCGCCGTCGCGGGCCACGATCCGGCGCCCGCCGGTGCGGCGCGCGGCCTGCTCGGCCGCGGTGACTGCCGGCCCGGGGTCGTGGCCGTGCTCGACCGACCCCGACGCGAGCGCGGCGCGCCCGTAGCGGGCGTCCAGCGCCTCCACGGCGGTGCGCACGACGATGTCGGCGAGCGCACCGCGGTCGAGCTTGGACCCGAATGCCTCGCCGATGCGATGGATCGCGCGTTCGAGCCGCTCGCGCTCCTGCTCGAGCTCGGAGAGCCGGTGGACGGCGTCGCGGATCCGCCGCCGGCGGTCGCCCGCGAGGACGGCGAGCAGCGCCACGAGCGGCAAGGCGAGCAGGGCCGCGTACGGGCGGCCGTCAGCCGCCATCGCGATCGCGAGCCCGACAGGGGTCAGGCAGAGGTCGACGAGGTAGACGTCGCCGATCACGCGTAGCTGGACCGCCGGCGCGATGCCCCGCCCGAGCCACTCGCGCACCGTGGCGTTGGCCAGGTCGGTCCCGCACTGCGCGGTGAGCGCGAGCGCCAGCACCCACCAGTCCTCGAGCCCGGCGCTCGGCGTGCCCGCCGCCACGAAGACGAGGCTCGCGGCGACCGTGTACCAGCAGTCGGCGAGCTCGGCGACGAACCGGTCGGGGTGGTCGGAGCGGCGCAGCACGTTGACGGCCTGGGCGAGGAGCGAAGCCGCCGCCACGCACGCCGGCACGACCGCCGGCGGGAGCAGGAACAGCATCGGCACGAACACGAGCTGCGTCGGCACCGCAGAGCCCGCGCCGACGTAGAGGCGCACCTTCGAGGCCAGCGCGAGGCTGATGATCAGGGCGGCTGCGACGCCCGGGTCCAAGTCACGACCCGGCGCGACCAGCACCGGCAGCAGCGCGGCGACGGCGACGAACGCACCGGCCACTAGGGCCTCGATGCGCAGCTCGCGCGGCGTCAGACGCCGGGAGTCGTACGGCCGCCACCGTTGGAGCAGCCGCTCAGCGGAGCTCTCCGACACGGGGGGTGTATCGGCAGGTCGTCCGGGAACTTGAGTCGACGGAGGTCCGATTCATTACTCCGCTTCTCAGGGGTCCTGAGCGGGTGTGCCGATACGGCCGCATGTTCCGTCGCCTGCTGATCGCATCCGTGGCCCTTCTACTGCCGTTCGCGGGCGCCGCGACCGCCCGGGCCGACGAGGTGGTCTCGCGCTGCACGGGCCGGGTGATCGAGCAGCCGTTCGCGCAGTTCGGCGACCTCGCCGACTACTTCCTCGCCCCCGACGGCGACCTCAGCGCCGGCGGTGCCGGCTGGGCGCTCGACGGCGCCGCGGTGGTGGCCGAGAACGAGCCGTACTGGGTCCACGGCGGCGACACCGCGGCCTCGGTCTGGGTCGACAGCGGCGCGTCGGCGACCTCTCCAGCGATCTGCGTCAGCCTCGACGACCCGACGATGCGCTTCTTCGCGCGCAGCGCCGGCGGGCCCTCCGGCCAGCTCGCCGTAGACGTCCTCTACACCGACGCCGACGGCGCGCCGCAGGAGCTGCGCATCGGCACGGTCGGAGCCGACGAGGCGGAGGAGTGGACGCCGGTGGCTCCACTCGCGATCGTCGCCAACACGACCGAGATGGACGTGCAGTTCCGCTTCACCGCCATCGGTGCGGGCAGCGAGTGGCTGATCGACGACGTCTACGTCGATCCGTACAAGAAGGGTTAGCTGACCGATCTCGCGGCCCGCGAGATCGATCAGCTAGCAGCGCTTACGGAGCTTGCTCGACCCGGGCTTCAAGCATCGGGTCGTGACCTTCGGTGCCGCGCGGCTGCGGATCCGCAGCAGCTTCGCAGTGCCGACGGTGTGTGCCTTCGTGACGGTGACGGTGAGGCGGCTGCCGACCGGTAGGCGGACGTTGACGAACCGCTTCAGGTTGACGGTGCCGCGCGCTCGCTTCTTCTTGAACGTGCGCGCCTTGCCGCCGCACTTGCAGACGACGCGCACGGTGCTGCGGCGCGGCACGCCCTTGACCGCGAGCTTGGTCAGCACCGTGTGGTCGGTGAACGCCGCGAAGCCGAAGGCGAGCGTCACGCCGCGGATCCGCTTCGGCTTCGGCTTCGGCCCGGCGGGAACCGTGACCGAGACCGTCGCCGACGGTCCGGCGAGCCCGGCGGCGACGCCGCGGTACGTGAAGCGGTCGACGCCGGAGAACGTGCGGAACGGGTTGTAGAAGACGGACCCGGTGGCCTGGTTGACCGCGCCGAGCGTGCCCGCCGTCGGCGCCTGAGCGATCACGCGTGTGACCGCGTCGCCGTTGCGGTCGCGGCAGGTGAGCGGGATCGCCGTCGCCGCGCCGCGGCGCACGGTCACCGAGCCGTTCTGGCAGGTGGGGTAGAAGTCGCGCTTGAGCACGGTGATGCGGCCTTCGTCGAAGAAGCCCGCGTAGATCTGGCTGTTGCCGAAGAAGCGGACATGCCCGTGCCGGCCCACGCGCGCGTCGGCGCGACAGGCTCCCGGGACGGTCGCGCCGTTGTCGGCGCCGGCGCCGTCCGGGCTGATGCAGCCGTCTGGGCCGGGGCGCCGGACGATCCCGCCGCTCGACACGTTGCGTGCGAATGCGGTCAGGCCTTTCGGCGCGCCCGAGTTGGCCACCACGAGATCCTCGCCGTCAGGGCTGATGGCCATGTACGAGAGGTCGGTGATGTTCGAGCTTTCGCCGCAGCCGAGTGTCCCGCCGTCGTTGAGGCAGCTCTGGAACGTGAGCGTGCCGTCGCCGTTGCGCCCGAACGTCACGATGCCGCCCTCGTGCGAGAGGTAGAGGAAGTTGCCGTCGGGACTGAGCGTCAGCGCTTCGCTGTCGAGCCCGATCTGCGTGACCTGCTTGCACATGGCGTTGCCCGTGTGCCCGACGCAGCCCTGGTCGCCGGGCTTGAGCGCGATTGCCCCTGTCGTCTGGTTGCGGTTGAAGATCAGCACGCCGCCGAACGCCTGCGGCACGTAGACGTTCGCCCCGTCGCTGGAGATCGCGAGCTGGCGGCAGCACGGGTTGAACACCGTCGGGGTGCAGCCGTCCCCGGGCGACTCGCCGAAGCAGCCGTCCAGGGCGTCGAGCTGGTGCAGCGTACCGTCGGCGAGCGTGCGCTTGAAGACGGCGAGCGTCTTCTGGCCGACCACATAGATGCTGTTCTGGTCGGGGCTGAGGACCGCACCCTGGCCGCCGACGGCGCGGCCGTCGAAGCACCCGTCGGTGCCGTTGTCGTTGATGCACCCGGCCTGGCCGGCCTTCTGCGTCAAGACGCCTGTGGTCGTGCTGCGGGTGAAGATCGCGATCGCCGGCGCGACGTTCGTGCCGGCCCAGCTCGTGACGTAGACGCTGTTGCCGTCGTTGCTGATGAGGATGTCGTCCGGGTTCGTGATGCCGCGCCCGCCGGCGCAGATGCCCGGGACCGTCGGGCCTTCCTTGACGCAGCCGTCCTCGCCGGCCTTCACCGTCAGCGCGCCGGTGGAGGGATCGCGGGTGAACACGCGGATCGCGCTCGAGCCCCAGGCCGACGCGTACGCCGTCTTGCCGTCGGGGCTGACCGCGACGTCCCAGGCATTCTGGAACTGCGTGAGCGTGGTGCAGCCCGCAACGGGGATGGACGTCGAGCACGAGCTCACGACCGGGCGCCATTGCGCAGCGGCGGGCGCGGCCGGGAGGGTGACGGCCGTGAGAGCCAAGGCGATCATGACTAGCAATCGCCTCGTCATGCCATGACGGTGCCAGCGACCCCGCGGACGGTCAACGCTGGTCTTTGCGCCGGGCGACCCTAGGTTTTTCTCGTCGGCGGGTGGGAGGGCATCCAATACCCGTGGGCACCGTGGGCCACGTCGGCGAGCTCGAACTCGTCGACCGCGCGGTCGCAGACGGCGGCGATCTCGTCGGTGGTGAGCGGCACCCCTGACCAGTCGAGGACGTCGGTCGGGGTCGCGGCGGGCGGCCGGGGCGCGTCGAGCACGCCGTCGACTTCGACCACGCCGCACTCACCGCCGCGCTGCGCCAGCAGCGCGGCCTCGACCTCCGGCTCGGCGCAGTATGCGGCGATCTCGGTGACCGGCAGGCCGGCCCGCTCGGCCGCGATCTCGAGCGTGTCGCTGTCGTCGAGCATCTCGCCCGCGGCGCTCAACACGCGCAGGTGGCGCAGGAGCTCCATCTGACGATCGGGCCAGCGCAGGCCGGCGGCGACGACCGCGCGGCAGGCGTGGATCGTCGCGTCGCTCCCGGGCACGCCCCAGTCGTCGGTCCGGCGCTCGCGCAGGACGACCATGCGCAGCTCGGTCGCCACGCGGTCGCCGTGCTGCCAGAGCAGCCGCAGCCACTCGGGGTCGGGCGGACACGCGGGGTCTGTGTAGAGCCGGGCGACGGCCGCGCTCATCCGGCGCGCGTGAGCTTCTTGTACGTGATGCGGTGCGGGCGGTCGGCCTCGGCGCCGAGCTGCTCGTGGCGCCACTCCTCATAGGCCTCGAAGTTGCCCTCGAACCAGGTGACCTGCGAGTCGCCCTCGAAGGCGAGCACGTGCGTCGCGACGCGGTCCAGGAACCAGCGATCGTGGGAGATGATCACCGCGCAGCCCGGGAACGCCAGCAGCGCCTCCTCGAGCGCGCGCAGCGTGTCGACGTCGAGGTCGTTGGTCGGCTCGTCGAGCAGCAGCACGTTGCCGCCGCGACGCAGCAGCTTCGCCAGGTGCACGCGGTTGCGCTCGCCGCCGGACAGCTTCCCGACCTTCTTCTGCTGGTCCGAGCCCTTGAAGTTGAAGCCCGCGACGTACGCGCGGGAGTTCATCTCGCGGTCGCCGACCTTGATGTTGTCGTAGCCCTCGGAGATCTCCTCCCAGACCGTCTTGTCCGGGGCGAGCGAGTCACGCGACTGGTCGACGTAGGCGAGGTCGACGGTGTCGCCGAGCCTGATCGCGCCGCCGTCGGGCTCCTCGTCGCCGACGATCATCCGGAACAGCGTGGTCTTGCCGGCGCCGTTGGCGCCGATCACGCCGACGATCCCCGCCGGCGGTAGGGAGAACGACAGGTCCTCGATCAGCAGCCGGTCGCCGAAGCCCTTGCGCACGTCCGCGGCCTCGATCACCTTGCCACCGAGGCGCTGCCCGGGCGGGATGTGGATCTGGACCTGGTCGAGCTTGACGTTGCGCTCCTCGGCGAGCAGGCGCTCGTAGTTGGCCAGGCGCGCCTTGGACTTCGTGCGGCGGCCCTTGGGGTTGGTGCGCACCCACTCCAGCTCGGCCGCGATCGTGCGCTGGCGCGAGGACTCCTGGCGCTCTTCCTGCGCCAGCCGCTCCTGCTTCTGCTCGAGCCAGCTCGAGTAGTTGCCGCGGAACGGCAGGCCGTGGCCGCGATCGAGCTCGAGGATCCAGCCGGCGACGTTGTCGAGGAAATAGCGATCGTGGGTCACGGCCACGACGGTGCCCTTGTAGTCCTCGAGGTGCTTCTCCAGCCACGCGACCGACTCGGCGTCGAGGTGGTTGGTCGGCTCGTCGAGCAGCAGCAGGTCGGGCGCGGACAGCAGCAGCCGGCAGAGCGCGACGCGGCGCCGCTCGCCACCGGAGAGCTTCGTGACGTCCGCGTCGCTGGGTGGGAGGCGCAGCGCGTCCATGGCCTGGTCGAGCTGGACGTCGAGGTTCCAGGCGTCGGCCGCGTCGATCTTCTCCTGCAGGCGCCCGAACTCGTCGGCGGTCTCGTCCGTGTAGTTGGCGGCGAGCTCGTTGAAGCGGTCGAGCAGTCCGCGCAGCTCGGCGACGCCGTCCTCGACGTTGCCGCGCACGTCCTTGCTCTCGTCCAGGTGGGGCTCCTGCTCGAGCAGCCCGACGGACGCGCCGGGCGCGAGCTGCGCCTCGCCGCGGTACTCCTTGTCCTGCCCGGCCATGATCCGCAGCAGGGTCGACTTGCCGGAGCCGTTGAGGCCCAGGACGCCGATCTTGGCGCTCGGCAGGAAGCTCAGGGAGATGTCCTTGAGCACCTGCTTGTCAGGCGGGTGCGTCCGGGACAGCTTGTACATCGTGAAGATGTATTGGCTCGACATCGGCGGATCAGGATAGATCGCCCGAGTGTCCGGGCACTTAGGGCCGAATCCTGTCCAAGTGTCCATTCCGTTAATCGCCTGCTTTGGGCGATAAAGAGGGCATGCGTCCGTTAATCGGCGTGACCACCTCGGAGCTGCGGGCCAGCAGCGCCGGCACGCTGCGCCGTCACGGCGAGCCCCCGCACGCCGAGATGGCCCTGGGGATGACCTACCTGCGGGCGGTCGAGGCCGCGGGCGGGATCCCGGTGGTGCTGCCGCCGCTCGGCGACGCCGCGGCCTTCCTCGAGCGGCTGGACGGCGTTGTGCTGTCCGGCGGTCCGGACCTTGACCCGGACGCCTACGGAGCGGCTGAGCGGCACCTCGAGCTCGGCCCGACCGAGCCCGACCTCGACGCGTTCGAGCTCGCGCTGGCGCGCGCCGTCGACGAGCGTGGGGTGCCGATCCTCGGCATCTGCCGCGGCGTGCAGGCGTTGAACGTCGCGCGCGGCGGGACGCTGCACCAGCACGTGCCGGCGCACCGCCAGACCGAGCCGGCGACTGCCACGACGCACACGGTGCACGTGGAAGACGGCTCGCAGCTCGCCGCTCTGGTGGGCGCGCGGCCGTTGCGCGTCAATTCCTTCCATCACCAGGCCGTCGACCGGTTGGGGAGCGGCCTCCGCGCCGTCGCCCGCGCCGCCGACGGGACGATCGAGGCGGTCGAGGCCCCGGGGCCGCGTTTCGTGCTCGGCGTGCAGTGGCACGCCGAGGGGCTGGTGGGCCAGCCGCGCCACCGCGTGCTGTTCGAGGCGCTGGTCGCCGCCGCCGCGGGCGCCGCGCCCTCGCTGCGCGCGGCCTGACCCCCAACTGCGGCTGGGTGGGGCGGCGAGGGGAGAAGCCGTGGCGGATAAACCACCGTGGAGGTGGCTTTTCCGCCACGAGACTCGCGCGGCGGCCGATCCCGCCCCCCGAGGCCGCCGTTGGTCTGACCCTGGTACCGGATTAGGGAGTCCCCCGATGCGAGGAACGGGGCCCGCGGGCGATCCTGCGAGCCATGTCGCTCCTCCTCCCCAGCGCCGCACCCTCGATCCCGCGCTTCAACGGCACGCTCATCGGCCCCGACGACGACGGCTACGAGGCCGCGCGTCAGGTCGTCAACAAGATGATCGACAAGCGGCCGGCGCTGATCGCGCGCTGCGAGTCGGTCCAGGACGTCGCTGCCGCGCTCGCGTATGCGCGCGGCCAGGACCTCGAGGTCGCGGTGCGGGCCGGGTCGCACTCCTCGCCCGGCTTCTCCACGACCGACGGCGGCATCGTCATCGACCTCACGCCGCTGAAGGCGATCCACGTCGACCCCGCGCGTCGCATCGCCTGGGTCCAGCCCGGAGTCCTGTGGGGCGAGCTCGACGCCGCCACGCAGGAGCACGGGCTGGCGGTCACCGGCGGCCGCGTCTCATCGACGGGCGTCGCCGGCTTCACGATCGGCTCGGGCAGCGGCTGGCTGGAGCGCAAGATGGGCCTCGCCGCCGACAATCTGCGCGCCGCCCGCGTGCTCACCGCCGACGGCGCGATCGTCAAGGCGTCGGAGACCGAGAACGCCGACCTCTTCTGGGCGCTGCGCGGCGGCGGGGGCAACTTCGGCATCGTCGTGGAGTTCGAGTTCGCGCTGCGCCCGGTCGGCCCGATCGTCCTCGGCGGCATGCTGCTGTGGCCGCGCGACCGCGCCCGCGCGGTCATGCAGGCCTACCGCGACCTGATGGTCGACGCGCCCGACTCGCTGTGCGGCGGCATCGTGCTCATGAGTGCGCCGCCGCTTCCCATGGTCCCGCCCGAGTTGCAGGGGAGGCCCGCGGTCGGCGTGCTGGTGCTCTACGCCGGTGCGCCCGACCGTGGCGCCGCGCACATCTCGCCGCTGCGGGCGCTGAACCCCACCGTCGACGCCGTCCAGCCGATGCCCTACACGGCCCTGCAGTCGATGATCGACGGTCCCGAGGACAAGATCCCGCTGCGCGGCTACTACCGCTTCAGCTTCATCGACACGATGACCGATGGCTGCCTGGACACGATCCTGGCGAGCGCGAACAGCGCGCCCTCGCTCCTCTCGGGCGTTCTGCTGCAGCCGCTCGGCGGCGCATTCGGCCGCGTCGGCGCGATGGAGACCGCGCTCGGGCACCGCGACGCGGACTGGGGCATCCAGGTCCTCGCGCAGTGGCTCGAGCCGGAGAAGGACACCGCCAACCGCAACTGGGTGCGGGCGTTCACCGATGCGCTGTCACCGTGGGCCCGGCCGGCCGGCTTTCCGAACTTCATCGCCGACGCCGGCGACGCCGAGGCGGTCCGCGCCGCCTACGGCGCCGAGCGCCACGCGCGGCTGGTCGAGGCCAAGGACCGCTGGGACCCGCAGAACGTGTTCCGGCTCAACCACAACATCGAGCCGTCGGAGCTGCGCTAAGAGGCGGGCGGGCCTAGCACGAGCGGCTGGTCGAGCATGCCGCGCATGCGGCGCTGGACGTGCAGCTCGGTCTCGAGGTCGGCCATTCGCCCCGGATGGTCGACCACGGTGCCGCGCAGGACCTGCGTCACGAACAGCCACACGAGCCGGCCGTCGAGCTGGCTGCCGGCGACGCGGCGCAGCTCGTCCTCGGCCTCGGCCGACGTGAGCGGGATCTTGTACGAGTCCGGAGCGGTGAGGACGTCGTAGACCTCGGCGATCGCGAGGATGCGCGCGGTGATCGGGATGTCCTCGCCCGACAGGCCGTCCGGGTACCCGTGGCCGTCGATCCGCTCGTGGTGCGCAAGCACCGCGTGCGCGACCTCGCCGAGACCCTCGACACGGAGCAGCAGGCGTGCACCGTCAGCCGGATGTCGCTCGACCAGACGCCGCTCGGCCGCGTGCAGCTCGCTCCGGCCGAGCAGGATGTGGTCGGGCAGGGCCTCCTTCCCGATGTCGTGCAGCAACCCCGCCGTGTGCGCGACCGCCTGCTCGTGCTCGCTGAGCCCCGCCGAGCGCGCGAGCTGGCGCGAGTGATGAGCGACGGCTGCGGCGTGCCGGGCGGCGCTCGGGTCGCGCAAAGCGAGCGTCTCGAGCAGCAGGCCGACCATCCCCTCGTGGCGAACGTCGAGCTGGTCCTTGCGGCGCAGGACCTCCTCACCGTGCTCGTGGCCGCGCAGGAGCGAGCGCAGCAGCAGCTGGCAGACGCCGAGCGCAAGCACGAACAACCCGACGACACCGGTGCCGTACTTCTCGAACCCGTACACCGCCATCGCGGTCATCGAGCCGGTCGCGAGCTCCCACGGGACCACCGGGAGGAAGACGCGCCCGAACATCTCCCGCAGCGAGCCGCCGCGCATCAGCACGATGTGCCCGGCGACCATCGTGAAGTTCAGGACGTTCGCCACGCAGAAGACGAGGAAGACGCTGAAGGCGAACCCGCCCTCCAGTGCAAAAGCCGTGTCTTGGATCTGGCCTAGCACGATCCCACCAAGAAGTGGGAAGAAGGTGTAGGTTGCGGCGTTGGCGAGGAGGGAGACGCCGCGGGTCCGTGCATGGAGTGCGTCGACGAGCGCGCAGCCAAGACCGATGGCGACGGCAGGGGAGGGGCCGAGCAGCGCCATGGCGAGAACGAGGCCGAGGAACGAGCCGGAGATCCGGGCTCGTTTGGTTTCCAGAGTCAGGAAGTCAGAGCCCCACGCGAGGACGGCCAGCAGGCCGACGAGCTCAGGCGGATCCCACTGGTCTGCCGTCGAGAGCAGCACGGCCCCGGCGATGCTCGCGGTGAGCAGCGTGCCCTCGACACCGACGACCAGCGTGCGCTTGCGACTTGGGCGCAGGGGCGCTGGACCGCGCACGACAGCGCGTTCGGGACGAGGCCTGCTCTTGCGCTCGGCGGAGCCTGCAGCGCGCATCAGCGCCAGCGACCAGGCGACGATCACCAGCCATAGGACCACCGCAAGCCAAACGATCACAACGGGGAAGGTAGTGCCTGTTAGTCACCCTCGGCAACCGGTAACCCGCGTGGTTACTACGAACCGGGGAGGTTTCGGGCTCAAATCCTTGGTTTCAGGTCCGGACCCCATCACAATGCTTTGTGGAGGCGCCGTCCTCCATAGGGAACAAAACAGAAGCGCAGGGAGGCACTGGGACGTCGATCGCCCCGGCATGGACCGGGCGGCCCCAGGGGATCGACGCGAAAGGAGCTGCGCCATCGACTGATCGCTCCTAGAGGGATCGCCGCCCCAGCGATACCTCGATTGCCCCTGCAGTTTTCGACATTTACCCGTGACCCCGGGAACGAGAGGAGGCAGACATGGGCTGGAAGGTCTGACCCTTGACTAGTACGTGGAGCCCTACGGAAGTTGGGAGAGAACATGCATCTGAGCGACAGGACGACGCCAGAACTGCGACCCGGCGGGGCTGGGAGGCACCGCCGGGCTTCGGCCCCCGCGCTACCGTAGGCCTGCTGTGGCACAAGTGCTGGACATTGAGCAGGCGATCCTGCTCCTTGAGATCGAGCCGCCGTTCAATAAGCGCGACGTCCAGCTCGCGCGGCGCCGGCTCGCCAAGGTGTGGCACCCGGACATCGCCCCGCCCGGGCGGCAGCTCGAGCACGAGCGCCACCTGAAGGCGATCAACGAGGCCGCCGACCAGCTCGAGGAGCTGGCGGAGGACTCGCGCGGCGGCAAGGTCACACGCAACGCCGTGAAGGTCAGCGCGGCCGCGGCGCGCAAGCGTCGTGCCGAGGAAGGTCAGCGCGCGTACGAGGAGGAGCAGCGCCGGCGCAACGCCGATGCCGATCGCGCGAAGCACGACCCGTTCGGCTCGCGCGTGCCCGATCACTCGGTCGTGCACCGCTACGCGCGCTGCCTGTCGTACCCCGAGTGGGGCGTTGGCAGCGTCAACGGCATCTACTTCACCGGCAGCGAGGACGACATCAAGCAGTGGGCGCGCGTGAGCTTCCACCTCGGCGTGCGCACCGTGCCGGCCGGCTCGCTGCAGTTCGTCGACTTCACGAAGCCAGACCCGGGCGCCGAGCGCGTCGAGCGCTTCATGACGGCGGCCAAGCACGCGCTCGCGGAGGGCAACTTCAAGCTCGCCGCGCGCCGGCTCGTCTTCGCGCGCGACGCCGACCCGCGCAACACCGCCGTCCTGCGGCTGATGACGCTCGCCTTCTGGGAGGCCGGGAACCTCTCGGCCGCGGCTCGCGCCGCGCGCGACTGGATGCGCGAGGAGCACGACCGTCCCGCCCCGTTCCGGTACGCCGCGCGCATCTACGAGGACATGGGCTCGATGTCGCAGGCTGTGGAAGCGGCCGAGCGCGAGGTCGACCGCGCGCCGTCGGACGCGTCGGCCTGGGAACGGCTCGGGCGCCTGCGTCTGCGCACATTCGATCGCGCAGGCGCGCGCGAGGCGCTCGAGCGTGCGCGCGAGATCCTTCCGACCGAGCAGGGCCTGCTCGACCTGGCCCTGGTCGCCAACCTGATGGGCGACGTCGGCGCCGAGGTCACGGCCTGCGAGCAGGCGACGAAGATCGCGCCCGAGTCACCGGGCGCGTGGTCGCGCTACGCGCACGCGCTCGCTCGCACCGACCGCGTGAGCGACTGCCTCGCCGCGTGCGAGAAGGCGCTCGAGCTGGCCGACGATCCCGAGGTCCGCAACCTGCGCGAGTCCGTGCTCGCCCGGGCGCCGCGTGAGCTCACCGAAGCCGCCTGAGTCGTTGATACTTTGGCGCCCCCGATGCGCCTGATCGTCGCCCGCTGCTCCGTCGAGTACTCCGGCCGCCTGTCGGCGCGGCTGCCCGAGGCGTTGCGGCTGGTGATGCTGAAGGCCGACGGCTCCGTGCTCGTGCACGCCGATGCCGGCGGCTTCAAGCCTCTGAACTGGATGACGCCGCCGACGGTCGTCGAGGAGGAGGACGGCCGCATCGTCGTGCGCAAGCTCAAGGGCGACGATCGGCTCGAGATCGTGCTGCACGAGGTGCTGGGCGACGTCACGCACGCGATGGACTTCGATGCCGACAACCTCGAGAAGGACGGCGTGGAGGCGCACCTGCAGGAGCTGCTGGCCGACGCGCCGGGCTGGTGTGGCGAGGGCTTCCGGCTCGTCCGCCGCGAGTGGCCGACTGACATCGGCCCGGTCGACCTCATGTGCCGCGACAGCGAGGACGGCTGGGTGGCGGTGGAGATCAAGCGCATCGGTACGATCGACGCCGTCGAGCAGCTGACGCGCTACCTCGAGCGGATCCGGCTCGATCCCGCGATGGCGGACTGCCGTGGCGTGCTCGCGGCTCAGGTGGTCAAGCCGCAGGCGCGCGTGCTGGCCGAGGCGCGCGGGCTTGCTTGGGTCGAGGTCGACCTCGCGGAGCTGCGCGGCGAGCGCGAGCCGGCGCTGACGCTGTTCGGATGACGGCGGTCCGGGTCGAGCCCGACGGCGACGTGCTCGTCGTGACGATCGACCGGCCGGAGGCCCGCAACGCGGTCAACACCGCGGTGGCCGAGGGGCTCGCCGCGGCGGTCGACCGCCTCGACGGCGACGACGGCTTGCGCGTCGGCGTGTTCACCGGCGCCGGCGGCACGTTCTGCGCCGGCATGGACCTCAAGGCGTTCGTGGCCGGGGAGCGTCCGTTCGTGGGCGAGCGGGGATTCGCCGGGATCGTGCGGCGCCCGCCGGTGAAGCCGCTGATCGCGGCGGTCGAGGGCTGGGCCGTGGCCGGCGGGTTCGAGATCGCGCTCGCCTGCGACCTGATCGTCGCTGCCCGCGACGCCCGCTTCGGCATCCCCGAGGTCAAGCGCGGCCTGGTCGCCGCCGGCGGCGCGCTGATCCGGCTGCCGCACCGGATCCCCTACCACCTCGCCGTCGAGCTCGCCCTCACCGGCGACCCGATCGACGCGGAGCGCGCACACGCGATCGGCCTTGTCGCGCGCTTGGCCGAGCCGGGCGGCGCGGTCACCGCCGCGCGCGAGCTCGCGGCCACGATCGCCGCCAACGGGCCGCTCGCGGTTGCCGCCACCAAGCGCATCCTCGCCGCCGACGAGGCCGGTGCCTGGGAGCGCCAGGCCGAGATCACCGAGCCCGTGTTCGCGTCCGAGGACGCGCGCGAGGGGGCGCGGGCGTTCGCCGAGAAGCGCCGGCCGGTCTGGCGCGGCCGCTAACCCTCGCCGAACACGGTCACGACCAGCGATCGGGCGCCGCCATGGCTGCGGTGCTCGCACAGGTACACGCCCTGCCACGTGCCCAGAGCGAACCGCCCACGGCTCACCGGCAGCGTCAGGGCCGGCCCGAGAACCGAGGCCTTGATGTGTGCGGGCATGTCGTCCGGGCCTTCGGTCGTGTGCGTCCAGAACGGGGCGTTCTCGGGCACGACGGCGTTGAACCAGGACTCGAAGTCGCGCCGCACGTCCGGCGAGGCGTTCTCGTTCAGCGTCAGCGAAGCCGACGTGTGGCGGATGAACAGGTGCGCGAGCCCGACCTGCACCTCACGCAGCTCGGGCATCGCCGACTCGACCTCGTCGGTGACGAGGTGGAAGCCGCGCGGGCGCGGGCGCAGCGTGATCTCCCGCTGGAGCCACATGCCGGCCACAGCGTATGCGCTCACCGCGCGCGCACGGTCCGCGACGTGCCAAGCACCCTTCCGTCCGCTGCCAGCGCACGGACTGCGATGAAGCGGTGGCGCCCGGCGACCGTCATGGCTGTCTCGAACCCGTGGCGTGCGCGGCTGATCACGGGCTGGAGCGCGGACTCGCTGTCGCCCGCGAGCACCTGCCAGCGGGCCACGTCGGTCGCGCCGTTCCAGCTCGCCCAGGCGACGATGCGACTGCCCCGCTGATCGGCCGCGACGTGTGGGGCGGTCGCGGGCCGACCGTGCCACCGGGCCCGGATCGCGCGGTACGTGCCGTCGTCGGCCCGCGCGAAGTGTGCGTCGAACACGATCCGTGCGTGCCGCGTGAACTCGGTGATGTATGGGGCCGCACCCCAGCCGACGAGGATGTTGCCGTTCGCCTGCTGGCGCACGCTGCCCTTGTTCGGCACGGCCAGATGCTTCGGGTGCGGATAGGCATGCAGGAGCCGGACGGACTTCTGTCGCTGGTTGACGGACAGTCGGATTGCGCGCGACCGGCCGCCGTCGCGGACGCGGTCGACGTGGTTGTCGAACACGGTCATCGCGCCGCCTCCGGCCCAGCGCGCATCGTGCTGGCGGCAGAACCGTGTCCCGCGCTTCATCTGGAAGTCACTCCGCTTACCGCCGAGCCGCCACTCCAGCGCGCCGGTCTGACGGTCGAGCTCGTAGACGGCGCACGTGTTGCGCGCCGAAATCAGCAGGTTGCCGTCAGCCCCCACATCGATCGAGTTCAGGTGGAAGTAATCGAACGGCTTCCCGTGCTCGGGGCGGTCGTAGCTCTCCTTGAGCGAGATCGCGTCGAGGCTGTGCCATTCGAACACCAGTCGCCCGGTCCCGATGTCGATCTCCTGGATCACGTTGTCGAGCACCTTGCCGCTCCGCGGTCCCCCGACGGACCGTAGATCGCGGCGGATCACGCTGTAGGAGGGCACCAATGCGGTGTCCTCCGGCGTGATCGTCATGTCATGGATGTCGGCCCGGTCGCCGCCGACGGCTCCGACGCGGGCGACCTCGCGGTACGACTCGTCGAGCAGCACGTATTCGCCGTAGCCCCAGCCCGCGGCGAAGCTCCCCTGCCAGTAGGTGAGCACCGGCCGGCCGCGGTAGCTCTGGACGTTGACGTCGAACACCTTGGTGCCAGGCTCGCGCGGCTGGAACCAGACCGGCTGGCCGAGGTCGTCGGCGATCAGGACGCCGTCGGGACGCGGTCGATCGTCGCTCCACCCGGTGTTGAGCACGAGCAAGCCGGGCGCGCGCCCGGAGCGCCGGCGCGTAACGACCAGGCGCGGCGTCTTGACGCTGTCCGATTGGTAGCTGTGGTACGAGCCCTTGCGCGGCCGGGGCACCCGGCGCTCGCTCGTATGAGTGCGCACGAGATAGTCGCCACGGGCGATCGTGAACGAGAAATCCCCATCAGTCGCGCCATGGACCGTCAGGCCGGTCCTGACGGTCACCCGCTCGCCCGCCTCGAACGCGGCGCTCGGCAGGAACGACACGCCGCGGCCGTCGGGATGCGGCTCGAACGTGCCCGCGTGCGCGCCGCTCCGCGATCCGGTGACGGACACGGCGCCGACGTCAGACTCGGTCACGCCGCGCAGGCTGATCTCGGTGTCGCGCAGGGCGCTGGACGCGCCGGGGAGCGGGAACGCGCTCACGGGCCCGGCCGCCGACGCGGCAGATCGCATCAGCGCGCCGACGAGCACGAGTCCTGCGATGAAAATCGCGACGGACAACCGCATAAGGTTCGTGCGATCTAAAACACGTGCCGAGGGGGAAGTTGCTCTCATAGGGGAAGGCGGGCCACGCGCATGTCGACGCGCTCGCCGCGGAACGGGACGCCCTCATCTTCGAGTAGCGCGCGCTGCCGGGCACCCTTCGCCAGCGAGCCGTCGGCGCGCACGATACGCCACCACGGCACCGTCGGGTCGTCGCAGCCGAACAGCACGGTGCCCGCGAAGCGCGGGGCGCCCGGAGAGACGTCGCCGTACGCGCGGACGAACCCGGGCGGGGTGTCGCGGACGCGGGCCAGGACATGCTCGGCGCGGGAGCTCACGGGGATATCCTCGCGCGATGCGCCACGGGACCTACTCGATCGTCGCCCTCGACCCCGCGACGGGTGAGCTCGGCGCGGCCGTGCAGTCGCACTGGTTCTCGGTCGGCTCGCTGTGTACGTGGGCACGACCCGGGGTGGGCGCCGTCGCGACGCAGTCGGTCGTCGAGGCCGCCCACGGCCCCCATGCGCTCGACCGGATCGCCGGCGGCGAGGACGCGCACGACGCGCTGAAGGCCCTGATCGAGGCTGACCCGCTGGGCGCCGTGCGCCAGGTCGGTGTCGTCGACAAGGACGGCAACGTGGCCGTGCACACCGGGCCGGACTGCATTCCGTGCGCGAGCGATGCGATCGGCGCCCACTGGTCCTGCCAGGCGAACATGATGGCCCGCGACACGGTCCCGGCCGCGATGTCGGCCGCGTTCGAGCACGCGGACGGCGACCTCGCGGATCGCCTGATGGCCGCACTCGAGGCCGCCGAGGGCGAGGGCGGCGACGTGCGTGGGCGCCAGTCGGCGGCGCTGCTCGTCGTCCCGCCCGAGGGCGAGGCATGGCAGGCGCGGATCAGCCTGCGCGTCGAGGACCATGAGGACCCGATCGCCGAGCTCAAGCGCGTGCTCAACCTGCAGCGCGCGTACGAGCTCGCCGGCCGCGGGGACGAGCTGATGGCGGGCGACCAGCCTGTCGAGGCCGGGGCTCTCTACCGCCGCGCCGCGGAGCTGGCTCCCGAATCCGATGAACTGCTGTTCTGGTCCGGCCTCGCGCTCGCTCACTCCGGGGACTTGGAGGCAGGGGTCGACGCTGTGCGCCGAGCGATTGCGGTCCACCAAGGGTGGGCGACGTTGCTGGGACGCCTGTCGCCTGAGTTCGCGCCCGCCGGCGAAGAGGTCCGGCGGGCGCTTTCCCGATCGGGCTAGCAGATCACCTGCACGTGAAACGCGACCGCAGGCGCCGCGGGGTCCTCGGTCACGAGCACTTGGTCGGCGAGCCGACCCGGTTGTGGGAAGAGCTGCGCTTCCCGGACGCCTGGTCAGCGCTCGCCGGGGAGTTTCGCCGGGTTCACTGACACCGGCTGCTCGAGATCGAGCGCGGTCCGGATGATCCGGTTCTGCTCGACGGTGTGCGCGGCCGGGTAGCCCTCGCCCGGCGACGCCCGCTCGGGCCGGCCGACGTAGCCGAACTCGAGCGGGGAGGGAAGGATGTGCAGCAGCCGCGGCGACATGTGGGCGCGGGCGCCCATGTTGCGGGGTTCTTCTTGAGCCCAGACCACTTCGCGCAGGTTTGGATATCTCGCGACCTCGTCGAGGATCTGCTGCTGCGGGAACGGATACAGCAGCTCGACGCGCGAGATCGCGACGCCCTCGTTGTTCTCGCGCGTCGCGTGGCCCTTGAGGTCGTAGTAGATCTTGCCGGTGCAGAGCACGAGGCGGGTGACCTTCTCCTCGTCGATCCGCGGCTCGCTCAGCACCGGGAAGAAGCGCGACTCCGACAGATGCTCGATTCGCGACGTCGCCTGCGGCAGCCGCAGCAGCGACTTCGGCGTGGCGATCACCAGCGGGCGCTGCTTGGCGACGCGCGCCTGGCGACGCAGCAGGTGGAAGTACTGGGCCGGCGTGGTGAGGTTCGCGACGCGGATGTTGCCCTCGGCGGCGAGGATCAGGAAGCGCTCGAGCCGCGCCGAGGAGTGCTCGGGGCCGGAGCCTTCGTAGCCGTGCGGGAGCAGAAGTGTCAGGCGCGTCGTCTGGCCCCACTTCGACAGCGCGCTCACGATGAACTGGTCGACGATCACCTGGGCCGAGTTGACGAAGTCGCCGAACTGGGCCTCCCACAGCACGAGCGTCTCCGGCGCCTCCATCGAATAGCCGTACTCGAAGCCGAGGCAGGCGATCTCCGACAGCGGCGAGTTGTGCAGCTCCATCGGCGCCTTCGCGTCCGACAGCGACTGGATCGGCGAGATCCGCTGGCCGGTGTTGGCGTCGTGCAGGACGAGGTGCCGCTGAGAGAAGGTGCCGCGCTCGGAATCCTGGCCGGTCAGGCGGATCGGCGTCCCCTCGGAGAGCAGCGACGCGTAGGCGAGCGCCTCGGCGTGCGCCCAGTCGATCCCGCCGTCCGGGCCGATGGCGTCGCGGCGCTTCTCGAGCTGCTTGATCAGCTTCGGGTGAACGGTGAAGCCGTCCGGCGTCGCGAGCAGCTCGTCGTTGAGACGCTTGATCGTGTCCGCGGCGACCGCGGTCTTGACCTCCGGTGACGGCGAGCGGTCGAGCTCGTAGCCGCCGGTCGGCTGCTCCTCGTCGGTCCCCGACAGGTCCTCCTTGAGCTCCTTGTGGCGGCGCGAGAGCATGTCCCAGATCTCCTGGGCGAGCCCGTCGGTCTCGTCCTTGCTCATCACGCCCTGCTCGACGAGCTGGGCGGCGAAGACCTCGCGGACGGGCTCCTTCCTCTTGATCAGCGCCGCCATCTCGGGCTGCGTGTACGCCGGCTCATCGGTCTCGTTGTGACCGAAGCGGCGATAGCCGATCAGATCGATCATCACGTCGTGGCCGAACTCCTGGCGGAACGCGAACGCGAGCCGGACGGCGGACACGCACGCCTCGACGTCGTCGGCGTTCACGTGGATGATCGGGACGTCGAAGCCCTTTGCGATATCCGACGCCCACCGGGTGGAGCGGGAGTCGTCCGGGTCGGTGGTGAAGCCGACCTGGTTGTTCTGGATGATGTGCAGCGTGCCGCCGACTGTGTAGCCGTCGAGCGCCTGCAGGTTCAGGGTCTCGGAGACCACGCCCTGGCCCGGGAGCGCGGCGTCGCCGTGCAGGATCACCGGGATCGCGGCGTTGGTGTCCAGGTGCGCGTGTGGCCCCTGTCGTGAGGTCTGGACCGCGCGGGTCGCCCCCTCGACGACCGGGCCGACGTACTCGAGGTGGCTCGGGTTCGACTCCAGCCGCACGATGATCGAGCTGCCGTCGTCGAGCCGGTAGGTGCCCTGGGCGCCGTGGTGGTACTTCACGTCGCCGGTGCCGCCCTGCGGGATCGTGGTGACGGCCTCGATCGAGGAGGCGCCCTCGAACTCGCGGAACACGGTCTCGTACGCGCGCCCGAGGTTGTGGGCGAGCACGTTGAGCCGGCCGCGGTGCGCCATGCCGAGCACGACCTCGCGCGCGCCCTGGGCGGCCGACAGCTGGATCATCTCGTCGAGCATCGGGACGGTCATGTCCAGGCCCTCGATCGAGAACTGCTTCTGGCCCAGGTACGCCTTGTGCATGAAGCGCTCGAGCGAGTCGACCTGCGTCAGGCGCCGCAGCAGCTTGCGCTTCTCCTCCTCCGACAGCGGCGCGCGGAACGCTCCGGACTCGATCTTCTCGCGCAGCCACATGCGCTGGCGGTGCGAGGCGATGTGCTCGATCTCGTAGGCGATCGTGCCGCAGTAGACGTCGCGCAGATGCGGCAGCGCGTCGGCCAGCGTGGCGCCCGGCACGTACGTGCGCAGGATCTTGGCCGGGATCTGCCCCATGATCTCGTCGGTCAAGCCGAGCGGCTCGGGATCGAGCGCCGGATCGCCCTCGGGCTCCGAGCCGAGCGGATCCAGCCGCGCGGCGAGGTGGCCGTGCGTGCGGTGGGCCTTGATCAGCGACGTCGCGGCCTGCACGGCCTGGAGCAGCTGCTCGCTGGGAGCCGCTTCGGGCACCACGGCGTGCGCCGCGGTCGGCTGCTCGACCGGCGCGGCGGCGGGAGCCTCGGTCAGCGTTGCGCCGAGGTCGGCGAAGAGGAGCTCGTAGAACTCGTGCTCGCCCTGCAGGTACTGCTCGACCACCTGCAGGAACTGGCCGGACTCGGCGCCCTGGATGATGCGATGGTCGTACGTCGACGTCATCGTCATCACCTTCTCAGCGCCGACCTGCGCCCCCACGGCACCGAGGCCGGGCGGGTAGCCGATCGCGCCGGTGGCGACGATCGTGCCCTGGCCCTTCATCAGGCGCGGGACCGAGGCGATCGTGCCGATGCCGCCCGGGTTGGTGAGCGAGATGTTCGCGCCCTGCAGGTCGTCGGCGGTGAGCTGGTTGTCACGCGCGCGGGCGATCAGATCGTTGAAGGCGGCGAGGAAGTCGGCGAACGAGAGGCGCCCGGCGTCGCGGATGACCGGCACCATCAGCGTGCGCCCGCCGTCCTTGCGCTCGACGTCGACGGCGATGCCGAGGTTGACCTGCCCGGCGTCGAGGAAGTGCGGCTTGCCCCCGATCTCCTCGAACGCGCGCGCCATCACCGGCATCTGCTCGGTGGCGGCGCGGGCGATCGCGTAGGCGATCAGGTGCGTGAAGGAGACCCGCTGGCCGGCCTCCTTGAGCAGCTTGCGGCGGCCGTCCAGCGTCGTGACGGTGAGGGTCCGGAACGAGGTCGCGGTCGGCACCGAGCGCGACTCGTCCATATAGCGCGCGAGCATCGCGCTGGCGCCCTTGATCAGCGTGGCCTCGGCGGAGACCGCGGGGGCGCCGGCGCCGTTGCTCCCGGCGGCCAGCACGTCGGCCTTGGAGATGCGTCCCGCAGGCCCGGAGCCGTGCACCGTCGCGAGGTCGACGCCGTGGGCGGCGGCCACGCGGGCGGCGACCGGGGTGACCTTGACGGCGTCGGGGATCGGCGGTGGCGCCGTGGCGGTGGCGGGCGCGGCGGCGACCTTGGGCTCGGCTGCCTTGGCCGGCGCGGCCCCGTTGCTGGTGGTCATGCGCGCGATGACCTGGCCGACGTGGACCGTGTCACCCGCCTGGGCGAGGATCTCGTCGATCGTGCCCGCCGCGGGAGCGGGCACCTCGGCGTCGACCTTGTCGGTCGAGATCTCGACGATCGTCTCGTCCTCGGCGACCGGTTCGCCGGGCTCCTTCGCCCACTCGAGGATCGTGCCCTCGGTCACCGACTCGCCCATCGCCGGCATCACGATGTCGAGCGTCTCGCCGGCGGCCGCCTCATCGGCGGCGGGCGCCTCCTCGGGCGTCGCAGCGGCGGGGGCCGCGCCGTTCTGCGAGATCTCGGCGAGCACCGAGCCGACGCTCACCGTGTCGCCCTCGGCGGCGTGGATCTTGACGACGGTACCGGCGGCCGGGGCTTGGACCTCGGCGTCAACCTTGTCGGTCGAGATTTCGACGAGTAGCTCGTCTTCGGCGACGGTGTCGCCTTCCTTCTTGTGCCACTCCAGAACGGTGCCCTCGGAAACCGAGTCACCCATCTGAGGCATGGTCACTTCGACCGTGGTGTTGACCGCCATCGCTGGCTTTAGACCATACCGCGTTCAACCTGACCGTTTGCCGGTGCAGCGCGTCTCTCATAGACGATGAAGCCGATGCTTCCGGCAAACGGGCCGATGCCGCCGACGATGGCGACCAGCACGGCCAGCCAGAGCGGGATCACGCGCAGGCGCACGGCGATGATGCAGAGCGTCGAGGAGACGATCCAGCCGATGCCGTGGCACCAACCGAGGACGTACTTGACGTCCTCGGGCCCGTTGCCCAGCCACATGATCAGCAGCGCCAGGTAGACGCCCGACAGGAAGAACGACAGGTACTTGAGGCGGTTGAACGTGATCACGCCAGCAGGCTCGCCATCCGCCGCAGCACAGGGTCGGCGTCGTCGGGCCATGATGCGGGCTCGGGCGGCCACCAGGCGTGGGCGTCGTGCTCGGCGTCGCGGGTGACCTCGGTCCCTTCGGCCAGCCAGGCCTGGCCGATCAGCATCACCATCCCGGTCGGCAGTGAGATGAGCGCCTCGACCGCGAACCGCTCGGGCGTGACCGACCACTCCTCGTCGAGCTCACGGGTCAGTGCCTCGACCGGATCCTCGCCGAGCTCGACCGACCCGCCGGCCCCGAGCGCCCAGCGCCCGGCCCACGTCGCCACCCACGGCGCGCGCCGGCCGGCGAGCCAGCGCCCGCCGGCGTCGCGCGCCACGCACAGCACCGACAGCGAAGCCGCCGCGTCCCGCCCGAGCCGGATCGCCCAGCGCATCGGCTGCAGCGTCATCCGCAGCTCACCGTCGGCGGTCTCGAAGGCGGCCAGCCGAGCGGCCAGGCCGTCGTGCGCTGGCGATCCGCGATCCTCGAGCGCGGCGATCGCCCGGTCGGCGTCCGCGGTCTGCTCCGGGGCGGGCTCGAACGAGTCGTCGCGCCATTGCACGGCGACCTGACCCCGTTCCCAGGGGCCACGCGCCAGGATTCCGGTCGGGAAGGTCAACAGCGAGGAGGGTAATGACGCGCCGGGATTCGGCCCGCCCACCCTGGGGAGGGCGATGCGGTTCTATCCACAGTCCTTCGAGCGCTGGACGCTCGGCGGATGGATCGCGACCCGCGCCGCCGGCCACTTCGCGAGCGGCCCGACCCACATCGACGAACTCGTGGAATCGTTCCGCGCGGTCGGTCGCGACCATCGCCCGTGGTACGACGCGCAGCGCCCGGAGCCGTTCGCCACCGCCCTCCGCGCGGCCAAGACCGCCCTCGATCCCGATTGGCGCCTCAACCCCGGGGTACTCTTGAACCCGTGACCAACGTCGACGCGTCCGCCAAGAACATGGAGGCCGTCTGCAAGGCCAAGGAGGCCCACGACAAGAGTTGCCCGTGGGGCGGCAAGGCCAATCAGGTCCACCTTTCCTGGTTCGATCTCGAGCGGATCGGCTGGGAGGAGGGCGACGTGATCTGCGGCCTGGTCGTCGTGGGCGACTCCCAGGTCGCGACCGGGATGATGCGCGTCACCTGCGACGCGGAGCCCGGCAAGGACTCCGAAGAGGCCGAGGAGGAGGTCGTCGAGGCGGTGTCCGAACGCGAGCTCGTGACTATCGCGCCGTCGTCCGAGCCTTCGGGCCCACGCTGATCTCGAGCTCGCGCCCGAACGCCTGCTTGAAGACGTCGGCCTCGTTCATCGCGGCCCAGCGCGCGACCGCGACGTCCTCGTGCGCCTGCAGCTGCAGCTCGACGCGGCCGTTGTCGACCTTCACGCCGACGCGGTCGACGGCCTGATCGCGCGAGCGCTCGAGCTGCTCGGCCACGCGCAGCACGGCGGAGCAGCGCGTCAGCAGCTCCTCGTCGCCGTCCTCGCCCAGCGCTGAGAACGGCCCCAGGCGTGGGTTGCCCTTGCGGTGGAACCGCGCCATCTGGCCGATCAGCGCGGTCTCGCGCGGGGAGAAGCCCGGGAGGCCGGCATTGAGGATCAGGTAGCGCGAGTGCTTGTGGTGATCGTCGTAGTCGATCGACATGCCGATGTCGTGCAGCACCGCCGCGGCCCACAGCAGCTCGCGCTCGATCGGGTCGTTGCTCCCGAGCGCATCCCACATCGTCAGCGCGAGCTCCGCGACGTGGTTGGTGTGCGCGTTGTCCTGGTGGTACTCGGCGGCGAGGTTGCGCACCGAAGCACGGCGCACGTTGTTGAACAGCGGTGGGTCGCGGTGGCTGAGGAGGCGGCCGAGGAACACGCCTTCGCGCAGGCCGGCCTCGGTGACCTCGAGCACGTCGAACCCGCCGGCCTCCATCACCGTCTGGACGACCAGCGCGCCGGCCAGGATCAGGTCGCCGCGCTCGGGCTTGATGCCGGGGACCTTGCCGCGCTCGGTCGGCGACATCTCGGCGAAGTCGTCGATCATCTCGTCGAGCAGCTTCTTGCGCAGCGGGTAGCCCTGGACGCCGAACGCGGGCAGCTCCTCGCGCAGCATCGCGGCGGTGCCGAGGTTGCGGACCGTGCCGCCGACGCCGGTCAGGTCGCCGGGTGGGTGGGCCTTCTTCAGCCACGGCACCTCGTCGAGCGCGGCGCCGACGTGCTCGCGCAGCGTTTTCACGTGCTTGGACTTGACGGACTCGCGCGCGAGGAAGCGCTCGGTCATGCGCACGGCGCCGAACGGCCACGAGCGCATGTCGCGCCCCTCGCGGTCCCTGACCAGCGTCAGCTGCATCGATCCGCCGCCGATGTCGAGCGCGACGCCGTTGTTCAGCATCGTCGAGTTCACGGCCGCCAGGTAGCCGTAGAACGCCTCCTCCTCGGTACTCAGCACGCGGACGTCGAGCGCAGCGCGCTCGAGGAACTCGTCGCGGTTGCTGGCGTCGCGGATCGCCGAGGTCGCGACCGCCACGACGTCGTCGATCCCGGTGGCGCGGCAGTAGTGCGCGTACAGGTCGACGGTTTCCAGCGCGCGCTCCATCGGCTCCTTGGCGAGCTGGCCCGTCTCCTCGAGGCCCTCGCCGATACGGACGGTCTCGTGGATCTCGTCCGACAAGCGGAACCACGAGTCGTCGACCCAGGTGAAGACGACGAGCCGGAACGAGTTGGACCCGAGATCGACGACGGCGAGCCGTTGCTCTGGCTCGGAGTGGCGATCGGCGCGGTGGGAAGGCTCGGCGGGGACGGGCGAAGCGTACCCGGTGAATTACGTAGTCAAGCTGCGGGAGAAGGCGGATGCCGGCGGGCGGAGCGTGTGCGACCGTGAGAGCGTGTGGCGAACTCTCTCCGTCGCACTGCTCGTGACGCTTGCGGCGGCCGCCCCGCCGGCCGCCGCGGCGAGCACGCCCGTGCGGCACCGCGCTCGATCGCGGTGATCGGTCACAGCCTGCTGTTCGGCTCACCGGGTGCGAGCGCCGCGTACCTCGTGACGGCGCCTTAACGCTTCTCGATCAACTCGATCCGGTAGCCGTCCGGATCGCGCACGAAGCAGATCCGCGAGCCGCCCTCGCGCACCCGGTACGGCGGTTTCTCGGGCTCGATGCCCTTGCCGCCGAGGTTGTCGAGCGTGCCGTCGAGGTCGTCGACGGTCAGCGCGATGTGGTTGTAGCCGGTGCCGAGCTCGTACGAGTCGACGCCGTGGTTGTAGGTCAGCTCGAGCCGGTCGCCGTCCCCGGGAAGGCCCATGAAGACGTTGATCGCCTCTTCGCGGATCGGCATCCGGCGGCGCTCCTCAAAGCCGAGCGCCTCGTAGAAGGCGACGCTGCGATCGATGTCGCCGATGCGGTAGCAGGTATGGATGAGTTCCACGGCTCGGAGCGTACCCTCCGCCCCATGATCGTCGAACGCACGATGAGCCAGGACTGGCTTTCCAACACGTATCTCGTCGCGGCTGAGCCGGGCGGCGACGCGTTCATCGTCGATGCCGGTGGCCCGGTCGCGCCGCTGCTGGTGACGGCGGACGAGCTCGGCCTGACCGTCACGCACGTGCTGCTGACGCATCACCACCACGATCACGTCGCCGAGCTCGGCGAGATCCTCGAGCGCTGGCCCGACGCCGCCGTGCTCGCCCACGCCGAGGAGCGCGTGCCCGGCACGACCGGCGAGATGAGGCCCGACGAGGAGATCGCGATCGGCGGGCTGACGGTACGCCCGCTGCACACGCCCGGGCACACCGCGGGGATGCTGTCGCTGCTCGTCGACGGCAACGTGTTCACCGGCGACACGCTGTTCAAGGGATCGGTCGGCGGCGTCCGCGCGCCCGGCAGCACCAGCTACGCCGATCTCAAGCGCTCGATCATGGACGTCCTGCTCGAGCTCCCGCCCGACACGACGATCCGGCCGGGCCACACCGATCCCACGACGGTGGCCGAGGAGCTCGAGTCCAACCGCTTCGTGCGGATCTGGCGCGGACTCGACCCCGAGGGCGCCGACGAGTGCACCGCGCTCGGCGAGCCGGCGACTCTGATCCTGCTCGGCGACGACTACGACGGCGGGCACAAGGCGTGGGTGCGCTGGCCCGACGGACGCGACGACATCGTGCCCGGCTCGAGGGTGAGCCGCTAGAACAAGACGGATGGAGAAAAAAAGCGGAATCTCCATCCAGACGCTGCTGATCTCCGCGTGCGCCGCCGTGGCGGCAGCGGTGATCGTGCCGATGATCTGGGAGCGCGGGACGCTGCTCGCGACCGCCATGACGCCGGTGATCGTCGCCCTGGTGTCCGAGGCGCTGCGCAAACCCGCGCAGGCGATCAGCACCGTGCCGTCGAAGCTGCCGCGCCGGAGCGCGACCGGCGCTGCCGTGCGTTCGCCCGATGCGGACGAGCCGCCGACGGAGCGGCTCGAGCCGCTCCCACCAACTGAGCGCGACCTCGAGCCCGCGACGCGCGCCGACGATCCGTATGGCCTGCGCGCCTCGCCCCGCATGCGCCATCACTGGAAGATCGCACTGGCCACCGGAGCCGTCGCGTTCGTCGTCGCCGTGGTCGCGCTGACCGGCACCGAGCTCGTGTTCGGCGGCGCAGCGACCAAGGACAATGGGCGGACGACCTTCTTCGGCTCGCGCTCCACCCCCACCGCAACGCCGACCGCCACGCCGAGCGACGAGGCGACGCCGACGGCCACGCCGTCAGCGACCGCCACTCCGACCGCGACCGCCACTCCCGCGCCGACCGAGACGCCGTCCCCGGCGACGGCCGCGCCGACCGCGACGCCGACGCCGTAATGGCCAAGGACCGGATCCCGACGTCGCGCATCGCGCGCACGGCACGGGTGTCCGGTCTCGCCGCGGGGCAGGCGGCCCGGCAGCTGGGCACGCGCGCGGCCAACCTCGGTCGCGGCGACGAGGGCAAGCAGGCCGCGCTCGAGCGCCGCAACCTCGAGGCGGCGGAGCAGATCGTGGCCGCGCTCGGCACGATGAAGGGCGCGGCGATGAAGCTCGGGCAGGTGATGAGCTTCCTCGACGTCGGGCTCGTCCCCGAGGAGCACCGCGAGGAGTTCCAGCGCAAGCTCGGCAAGCTGCGCGACGCCGCGCCAAAGGTCCGCTTCACCGACATGCGCAAGGTGATGGAGTCCGAGCTCGGCGAGTCGATCGAGGACGTCTTCGACGCGTTCGAGACCGAGCCGGTCGCCGCTGCCTCGATCGGCCAGGTCTACCGCGCCCGCCTGCACGATGGGCGCGACGTGGCGGTCAAGGTGCAGTACCCAGGGGTCGCGCAGGCGGTCCGTGCCGACATGCAGAACCTCGGGATCATCCTGCGGCTGATGAAGCGGATCGCGCCGGGGCTCGACGTCAAGAGCACCGCCGAGGAGATCCGCACGCGGATTGGCGACGAGCTCGACTACGAGCTCGAGGCCCAGAACCAGCGGACGCTGGCGCGGATCTTCCGCGGGCACCCGTTCATCCGCGTCCCCGAGGTCGTCTCGTCCCTGTCGCGCGAGAAGGTGCTCGTGACCGAGTACGTGACCGGCCTCGGGTTCGACGCGATCAAGCAGCTCGATCAGGACACGCGCAACCGCGTCGGCGAGATCGTCTTCCGCTTCTTCTTCGGATGCATGTACCGGCACCGCCAGTTCTCCGGCGACCCGCATCCCGGCAACTTCCTGCTGCAACCCGACGGCAGCGTCGCGTTCCTCGACTTCGGGCTGTTCAAGGTGATGCCGGCCGAGCTGATCGAGATCGAGCTGGCCTGCCAGCGAGCGGGCCACGAGGGCGACGGCGAGCGGCTGCACGAGATCTTCAGCAAGACCGGCTTCCTGCGCGAGCCCGACCGCTTCCGGCCCGACAAGCTGCTCGCCCAGTTCCTCGACGCGACGTGGTGGTACGTGCTCGACGAAGAGGTCCAGCTCCGGCCGGAGGTCGCCACTGAGGTGATGATCGAGATGTCGGACCCGCGCTCCTCGCATTTCGGGCAGATGCGCCACGAGACGCTGCCCGCCGACCACCTGTTCGGCCGCCGCGTCGAGCTGCTCACGCTCGCGGTGCTGTCACAGCTCGAAGCGGGCGCGAACTGGCACCGGATCGCGCGTGAGTGGATGTACGGCGACCCGCCCGTGACCGAGCTGGGCCGCGAAGAGGCGCGGTTCTACGCGTCCTGAATCTGCAGAAGCGATGTTGTGCCCGGCTTGCCGGACGGCAGCCCTGCCGTGACGCCGACGCGCTCGCCCTTCTTCACCCAGCCGAGCTCGACGACACGCGCGACGGCCGCGGCGATCAGCTCCTCGGTGACCTCGTAGCGGCGCATCGACGCCGCCTGCACGCCCCACATCAGCCCGCAGCGGCGGACAGTCTCGCGGCCGGGCGAGAGCGCGTAGATCGGGACGGTCGGGCGGTGCGCGGAGATCAGCCGCGCGGAGCGGCCGCTGAGGGTCGGGCAGACCAGTGCGGCGAGGCCGAGCTCGTGCGCCGCCCGCGTCGCGGTGTAGGCGAGCGTGTACGCGGGGTCGCGGCGGTCGCGCCGCACGCGGCGCTCGTTCCACTCCGCGTACGGGGCCGTCAGCTCGGTGCGCTCGGCGATCGAAGCCAGCATCGCCACCGACTCGACCGGGTACTGGCCGACCGCGCTCTCCTGCGAGAGCATCACGGCGTCGGTGCCGTCGAGGATCGCGTTCGCGACGTCGGTCACCTCAGCGCGGGTCGGGCGTGGCGAGCGGACCATCGAGTCGAGCATCTGCGTCGCGGTGATCGCCGGGCGGGCGAGCGCGCCGGCGAGCGCGATCACCTGCTTCTGGACGATCGGGACCTCCCAGATCTGCATCTCGATCCCGAGGTCCCCGCGCGCGACCATCACGCAGTCGGCGGCGCGCACGATCTCTTCGGCGCGCTGCACGGCCTGGGGCTTCTCGATTTTGGCGATCAGCGGCAGCCGCGTGTGCTTGCGCAGGAACGTGATGTCCTCGGCACGGCGCACGAACGAGAGCGCGACGAGGTCGACGCCGATCTTCTCGCCGGTCTGCACGTGCAGGAGGTCCTCTTCGGGGACCGAGGGCAGCGCCGCGGTCTCGCCGGGGATGTTCAGGCCCTGACGCGAGGCGACCGCGCCGCCGATCTCGACCTCGGCGTCGATCTCGCCGTCGCCCGGCCGCGTGCCGGTCACCCGCAGGCGGACCGCGCCGTCGGCGAGGTAGACGATCTCGCCGGCGTCGACGGTCTCTGCGAGACCGGCCCAGGTGATCGCCATCCGCTTCGCGTCGCCGTCGAAGCCGTTGCTGCCGCAGACGAACGTGAGGCTGTCGCCGGGCTTGAGCTCGGCGATGCCGTCGACGAGCGGGCCGATCCGCAGCTTCGGGCCCGGGAGGTCCTGCAGGATCGCCACCTGGCGCCCCGCGCGCCCGGCCGCCTCGCGTACGAGCCGCGCGGTGTCGGCGTGCTCTTCGGCGCTGCCGTGGGAGAAGTTCAGCCGCGCGACGTCCATGCCGGCGTCGACCATGCGGACGAGCACCTCCGGGTCGCGCGAGGCAGGGCCGATCGTGGCGACGATCTTCGTCCGGCGCATCATCGCGACGCACGGTACACACCCGCGACCGTGGACAATATGTCCACGATGTCGATCGAGACCGAAGCCGAGCTGGAGGGCCTGCGCCGCGCAGGGCACGTGGTGGCCGACGTGCTGCGCGAGCTGCGCCGCCGGGTGCAGCCGGGCGTGACGACGGCGGAGCTCGATCGGGTGGCCGGGCGGGTGTTTGCGCGCCATGGTGCGCGGTCGGCGCCGAAGCTCGTCTACGGCGCGCCGTCGGAGGTGTTCATCAGCGTCAACGACGCCGCGGTCCACGGCGTCCCCGGCCCGCGCCGGCTGCGTCGCGGCGACGTTGTCAAGCTCGACGTCACCGCCGAGCTCGACGGCTTCTTCGCCGACGCCTGCGTCACCGTCGTCTGCGGGCCGGCGTCGCCCGCCGCCCGGCGCCTCGTCTCCGCCGCTCAGGCCGCGCTCGCCGACGGTCTGTCCGCCGCGGTCGCCGGCGCGCCCGTGCGGGCGATCAGCGAAGCCGTCGCGAACGCCGCGTCTGCGCGCGGCGTCTCGGTGCTCGAAGGGCTCGGCGGCCATGGCATCGGCCGCACGATCCACGAGGAGCCCTCGGTACCCAACACCCCCGACCTCGCCGACGACACCCTGCTCCGCGCCGGCCTGGTCATCACCATCGAGCCGATTCTCGGCGCGGGCGGCGCGGAGATCGTCGAAGGCGGCGACGGCTGGACGATCAGGACGGCCGACGGCGCGCTCGCCGCCCACATCGAGCACACGATCGTCGTCACCGACGGCCGCCCGCTCGTCCTAACCGCCTAGCCAGGTCACGACCGCCAGCACGCGCCGGTGCGCGCTCTCGGCCGGCGGCAGGCCGAGCTTGCCGAAGATGCTCGCCACGTGCTTCTCCACACCGCTCGGTGTGATCTCGAGCTCGTCGGCGATGCCGTGGTTGGTCCGGCCCTCGGCCATCAGCGCGAGCACCGCGCGCTCGCGCGTGCTCAGCTGCGACAGCGGGCCGGCTTCGTCGTGCCCGGCGACGAGCTGGGAGACGGCCTCGGGGTCGAGTGCCATGCCGCCACCGGCGACGCGGCAGACGGCCTCGACGAAGTCGCGCACGTCGGACACGCGGTCCTTGAGCAGGTAGCCGACGCCGCCGGTTCCGTCGGCGAGCAGCTCGGACGCGTACGTCTGCTCGACGTACTGGGACAGGATCAGCACCGGGAAGCCGCGCCGGCGGCGCCGCAGCTCGAGCGCCGCGCGCACGCCCTCGTCGCGGAACGCGGGCGGCAGGCGGACGTCGACGATCGCGACGTCCGGGACGGTCTCCTCGACGGCGGCCAGCAGGGCCTCGCCGTCGGCGACCGCGGCCACGACGTCGAAGCCGCTGTCGCGCAGCAGCCGCTCGAGGCCGTCGCGCAGCAGCGCCAGGTCTTCGGCGATGACTACTCGCACGGGAGGACCGCTCGCACCAGCGTCGGCCCGCCGGGCGGGCTGTTGACCTCGAGCGATCCGTCGAGCGCCGCGACGCGCTGGGCGAGGCCTCTGAGACCGGCACCATTCGCGTCGGCGCCGCCGCGGCCGTCGTCGACGACCTCGACGTGCAGGCTGCCGTCGCGCAGCGTGACCCACACGGTCGCGCGCTGGGCGCCGCTGTGCTTGGCCGTGTTGGCGAGCGCCTCGGAGACCACGAACCAGGCGGCGGACTCGACCTTCGCGGGCGGCCGGCGCGAAACGTCGATGGCGGCGCGCGCAGGCACAGGGCTGCGCGCCGCGAGCGCAGCGATGGCGGCCTCGAGCCCGCGCTCCTCGAGCAGTCCGGGGCGGATGCCGCGGGCGAGGTCGCGCAGCTCGGCGAGCGCGCGCTTGGCCTCCTCCCGTGCCTCGCCGACGAGCTCGCGCGCACCGTCGGGATCGCGGTCGAAGCGCTCCTCGGCCATGCCGAGGTCCATCGCCAGCGCGACGAGGCGCGCCTGTGCTCCGTCGTGCAGGTCGCGCTCGATCCGCTGCAGCTCGGCGGCGGCCACATCGACGGCTCCGGACCGCGTCTCGGTGAGACGCTCGACGCGTTCGGCGAGGCTCGGCGCGAGCATCCAGCGGGCAATGTGCGCCTGGCTCAGCGCCATGCCCCGCTGGGCGTAGAGCGAGATCGGGATCAGCGCGATGCCGATCACGACGGCGAGCACGTACTCCACCCCGGTGTCGACGTTGATGCCGAGGTACTGCGCGTCGCTGGGCATCGCCCACCACCACGCAGGCAGGACGATGCTGCCGAGCGCGACACCCCACAACACGAGCCAGATCGTCCCCCACGCCATCCCGATGATGCTCAGCACGAGCAGGTACCCGGTGTCCTTCCACGTCTGCGGGTCGGTGGAGACGATCCGCAGGCGCTGGCCGAACTTGGAGAGGGGCGGGACCGGGCGATAGCTCGAGCCGATCGGCTCGCCCAACACGAGCGCGGCGCGGTGGCGCTCGACGTCGCACATCGCCCGGAAGAGGCGGAACGTGATCATCACGAGCGGCAGCCCGATGATCAGGATGAGCAGCGAGACCGTCACGGACACAGCCGTGACCCAGACGGTGAACGCGACGATCGACGCGACCATGCCGGTGAGCACGTACAGCGCGTCGGCACCGATCCGGTGCAGCCGCGAGGTGGTCCCCGGCGCAGGCGTCCTCGCAGCGGCTGTCGCGACCATACCGTCAGTGTCGTCCCTGTAGACGTGTACAGCCAACCCGGTTTCCCCCCGCGCGGCCAGTGGGGCTGACCCCACTCGGCGCTCAGCCGAGGTCGACGTATCTCGGCAGGGTGAAGGTCGGGTAGGTCTTGGTGCGGTACGAGAAGCGCTTGACGCGCGTCGACATCCGGTACGCGGCGGCGAAGCCGCTGCGCGGGGCCGGGAGCTTCACGGTGAACGCGCCGTCCGAGCGCGGCTTGAAGCGCTTGACGACCTTCCAGTCGCGGCAGCTCACGCGGCGCTTGACCACGACCGTCTTGACCGGCGCGGTCAGCGGCTGCACCACCTGTCCGGCGATCGTAATCTTCCCGTGGCGGCTGCGCATGCTGTTGACCAGCATCCGGCGGTGGAGCTTCAGGCGCATCGAGCGTTCCTTGCCGCGGCTCGCCTCGTAGCGCGCCTTGCTGGTGTCGCGGATCTTCGCGTCGGGAAGCGGGGCGGTGGCGCGGAACGTGCCGTCGCGCCGCACGCGCGGGCGGGCGACCGTCTTGCGTGTGGCCATCAGGCGGATGCGAATGCGCTTGCCGACGTACTTGCGGTCGGCGGCGCCGAGCAGCCGGACGCGATTGCCTTGCTGGAAGACGTCGATGAGCACCAGGCGTCGCGTCTGGCACTGCAGCGCGAGGTCGGCGACGCCGCCGCAGCTCACGCCGTCGGTCCCGACCGTCGACTCGCCGATCACCGCGTCGGCGAGCGACTGGCCGGCGATCGTGATCACCGCGTGCAGTGCACGCCGGCTCAGCCGCGTCCCGCTCTCGACGCGCTCGTTCGGTGTGAGGCGGATGCGCGCGATCGTGGCCGGAACCCCGATGTCGGGCAGCTGGTCGAGGATCGGCTGCAGCGCCGCCTGTAGCGCCGCGAGGCTGACGCCGGGCGGCCGGACGATCTTCGAGACGTCGACGTCCGACGGGTCGATGCTCTGCGAGTCGATCAGCTTCACGGCCTCGGTCGTGGCGCTGTCGAGGCCGATCTCGACGCCGTCGACCGCGACCGTGGTGAGCGAGGAGCTGCCGCGGAAGCGCGGGACGCCGCTGACGCACTGCGCGCTGGCCTCCGACTCCGCCGCGCCGACGCTGAGGAGGTCGACGTTCGGCAGCGCGCGCGGCTGAATCAGCGCCTGGAGCGCGGGCTTGAGGTCGATGGTGCCCACGCCGGGAACGTTGATCGCGTCGACGTCGCTGAAGTCGGGCTGCGGGAGGTCGATCGGGAGTCCGGGCAGCGCCGAGATCGCGACGCCGCTCACGATGCCGCTCGAGCGGGCGATCTGGTCCGAGGTCGGCGCGACCGGCCCGTCGAGCGCCGTCGTCGCTGCCAGCGCGGTCGCTCTCAGGCCGATCGGGAGCGCGGGAGTGACACCGCCGCCGCCCGACGCCTGCTTGCAGTCGCCCGCGCCGCGGTTCGCAGTCGCCGGCTCGATCGCCGGCGCGGTGAGGACCTGCGCACGCAGCGCACTCGCCTCGCAGACCCACCCGTTCGCCTGTGCGGCGGCCGGCCACACAGCCACCACCGCGATCGCGGCGGCCAGCGGCCCGAGCACCCGTTGCATCTTCTCGACTCCCTGCAAGTCGGCGTTCCCCGGCCGAGCCGGGTTGTCTCCCGGCCCAGCCATCGTTGGCTCCCGGCCGAGCCGGGTTGTCTCCCGGCGCGGGTTTGTACTACTCCGCGAGCGCTCGCGCGCCGGTTCGCAGCGCGGCCGCGACCCACGCGTCTCTGTCGGTGACCTGCCGCCACGTGAATCGCCGCACGCCCCAGCCCTTCATCGCAAGCACGACGTCGCGCTCGCGGTCGGATTCGAACTTGCGGCGGGAGCGGTGGTGCTCGTAGCCGTCGACCTCGACGATCAGCCTCCGGTCTCGCCAGACGAAGTCGACGAGGTAGCCCTCGATGAAGGCGTTCACCTCCGGCCTTCTGATCCCGTGCTCTCGGCAGAGCTTGAGGAATCGACGTTCCAGTGCGCTGCGGGTCGGGGCCGGGTCGAACGCGCGCAACACCGCTCGTAGGGAGGCGGATCGCGCGGCCCGGAGGTCTGTGAAGTCCACCAGGCCGCGGTCGTCGGCGCGGTGGACCAGCTCTTCGAGATCGTCGCGGCTCAGTGTTCGCGAGAGGTCGATGATCGTCCGTGCCACCGTCGTGACCGGGAGGCCTCGCACCGTGGTCACGTCGCGTGCGGTCAGCGTGGCGCTGCGGTGCAGCTTGATCCCCGGGCGACGCTTCCGCCCGCTGTCTCCCGGCACCGTCACGTGAATCACTCCGCTCCCCACCCGGCGCAGGTCCCAGACCGCCGGAGCGGTCTGATGACTGAGTGCCGAGCCCTCACCGCACGCCAGCACGGCCGCCATCCAGTGCCCCTCCACCCGCAACACGCGGTGCCCGACCGCATACACCCCCTGGTGCAGTCTCCGCAGCCTCTGCACCTCGAGCCGCTGACCGATCTCGTTGCGCGTCAACCCCGCACTAAGGAGCTGCGCACGCGACACGACGCCGAACTGCTGGTCCGCGAACCGAGCGACCATGAGGTCGCTGGCGCTTTTTGCTCCCATAGGAAGTAAAAGGCGCCAGCGATCGAATCTCGCCCCCTCATTGCCGCAGTTACGGTGTAGACGATGGAGGCGCTGCCGCGGTTCAGGCACATCACGCCGGAGGTGACGCGCCGCTGCGCGAGCGCAGACGAGGTTGCCGGGGCGATCGCGGAGGCGCGCGAACGTGGCCTGGAGATCGCGGTGCGGAGCGGTGGGCACTGCTTTGCCGGCCGCTCGTCGACGACGGGACTGCTGATCGATGTCGAGCCCATCGACGAGGTCGAGCTCGACGGCCGGCTGGCGACCATCGGGGCAGGGGCGCGGCTCGGCCCGGTCTATGACGCGCTGGCGGCGCACGGGCGGACGATCGCGGGTGGGTGCGGGCCGACGGTCGGGATCGCGGGTCTGGCGCTCGGGGGCGGGCTCGGGATCCTCGGCCGCAGGTACGGGCTGACGTGCGATCAGATCGTCGGCGCGCAGGTGGTGCTCGCGGACGGCCGCATGGTCGACACGGACGAGCACAACGACCCGGACCTGTTCTGGGCGCTGCGCGGATCGGGCGGTGGGCAGTTCGGCGTCGTGACGCGCCTGAAGCTCGAGACGGTCGCGGCGCCGCCGTCGATCGAGTGCTTCCGTCTCAGCTGGTCGCGAGACCGCGCCGCCCAGCTGATCAGCGACTGGCAGGAGTGGGCACCCGACGCGCCCGAGGATCTCGCCGCCTCGCTGATCGTCCACCCGGACCAGGTCCACCTCTTCGGCGCCGGCCCGTTGCCGCACCGAGATGCGCCGGAGGTCACGCGCGTCGAGCTCCCGTACCGGCAAGCGAAGCAATGGCTCGCGGACAACGGTCCCGCCGGCGCCCCCGACGAGAACGACAGCAAGTCCGAGTTCTTCCGCCAACCCCTCCCTACAAGCGCAGTTGAAGCGCTGACAGCGCAGCCACGCGGAGAGCTCGACTTCAGCCCATGGGGCGGCGCGTACAACCGCAAACGATCAGACGAGACGGCCTTCGTCCACCGAGACGAGCGCTTCCTGCTGAAGCTGACCGGGCCGGACGAGTGGCTGCACCGCGCGTACGAGATCGCGCACGAGCACGGCTCCGGCGGCGTCTACCCGAACTTCCCCGACCCAGGGCTCGACGACGCGCTCAGCGCGTATCACGGCGGCAACCTCCCGCGCCTGCGACGAGTCAAGGCCGCGTACGACCCCGACCACGTCTTCCGCTTCCCTCAATCGCTCTGAACGACGGCGCCGTCGACCACCACAGCAACACCGTCCGCGGTCAAGGATCCTCCCTGGCGGAGGTCGCAGATCATGTCCCAGTGGATGGCGGACACGTTCGTGCCGCCGGTCTCGGGATACGACCGTCCGATCGCGAGGTGGACGGTCCCGCCGATCTTCTCGTCGACCATGATCGAGCCGATCGGCCGGTCGACCCCCGGGTTGGTGCCGATCCCGAGCTCTCCGAGCACACGCGCGCCGTCGTCGGTGTCGAGCATCGCCTGCAGCACCTCGTCGCCGCGCTCGGCGTGAGCGTTCACCACGCGGCCCTCGCGGAACTCGAGCTCGATCCCGGCGACCTCGACCCCGCGCGGTGATGACGGGATGTCGAAGCGGATGTGGCCCTCGGCCGACGTCTCGACCGGGCCGGTGAAGACCTCGCCCGACGGCATGTTCCGCTTCCCGTCGGAGTTGACCCACGAACGGCCCGCCACCGACAAGGTCAGGTCGGTCCCCGACGCCTGGATCCGGATCTCGGACGCCGCGGACAGTTGCCCGATCATGGCGTCCTGGAGCGCGCTCAGCTCACCCCACGCGCCGATCGGATCATCGCGGTCGAGGAAGAGCGCCCGCTCCACGAACGCCTCGAAATCGCTCGAAGACATCCCCGCCTGCTGGGCGCCCGCCGCCGTCGGCCACAACGTCCCGCACCACCGCCGCGCCAGCAGCCGCTCGCGCAGGTCGGCACGCGCCAGCGCGGCCCGCGTCATCAGCGCCGGGTCCACCCCCGCGAGCGCCCGGGTGTTGTACGGCGCGTCGATCCGCAGCAGCGCGTCGATCTCCTCCGCCTCGGCGCGATCGGCGGACGCCACGGTGTCCAGGTGCACGTCGCGCGCGGCCTTCCAGAACTCGACGTCCTGCTCGGGCAGCGAAGCGCGCAGCAGCGGCCACGCCTCACGCTCCATCACCGCGCGCTGAAGCGCGAGCAGCAGCGGGGCGGCAAGCGTCGTCGACTGCACCAGCACCTGCTGGCCCGCCCGCACCTGCAGGCAGTAGTCGCACAGCAGCGCGGCGAACGCGCGCGGATCGAGGCTCACGGCGGTGCCAGCTCGGGGAAGTTCTCGGCGAGGTGCTCGCGGAGCACCTCACGGATCCAGGCCCGTTCCGACTGCGAAGCCATCCGGAACCGCACCAGCAGGTCCTTCTGGCGCGTCAACGGATCGGTGCCGGCGACCGCCCAGGACACCGCGAGCCGCTCGAACAGGAACTCCACCGCGCGGTGCCACGCGTCCTCCTGCGACAGCGGTGAGCCGCCGAGCGTGTCGGCGTACTCGCGCCGGGTGCCCGGCGTCATCGAGCCGCGCAGCTCGAGCACGTCACCCTCGGGCGACGTGTACTCGCTGGTCGGCGCCTTGATCTTGCGCTTCGCCATCACGCCCCGGCCGCGCGCTCGAGCTGCGCGCGTACGTCGCCGGTCAGCGGGCCGAGGTGGCCGGGCCAGCAGGAGGCGGGGTCGAGCGCCGCGAGCTTGCGGATCGACTCGCGCGCCTGCGCGGTGTCCTGGTTGAACGCGTCCACGGCTGGGGCGGGCGCCTGCGGTCGCGACGTGTCGACGTCGACCATGTAGAAGCAGTCGGTCGTCAGGGCGAGCCGGTCGCGCTCGCGGAACAGCGCGATCAGGCCGGGCGCATGGCCGGGGAGATGCACGACGCGGAAGCCCGACACGTCGTCGCCCTCGTCGACGGTACCGGCGATCTCGATCGGCCCGCTGTTCCAGAACTCGAGCAGCCGCGGGTAGACCCACCGCGAATGGGCCCTCAGGAGCTCGATGCGGTGGTAGTCACGCTGCGGCTCGCCTTCTTCGGCGGCCGCCCGGTCGGCCGGGTGGCAGAACACCGGCACGCCGAGGCCCGCCGCCGCGCCGCGGTGGTCGACATCGGCGTGGCCGAGCACGACGCGGTTGATCCCGCCCAGCGGCGCGGCGGCCGTGGCCACCGCTCCGGTCATCTGCGCGATGCCGGCGTCGAACAACGTCACACCGCCGCCCTCGTCCTGGAGGAAGTAGACGTTCATCGCGCGGGGCACACCGCCGCGCAGGAGCCAGACGCCGTCGGCGACGCGCTCCAGCTCGCTCTTGGCCGCCATGCGCCGCGTCGCCTTCGTGCCGACGTTGAAGGCCGCGAACATCCGCTGCTCGAGCGCCGAGCCCGCCTCGGGCACCAGGCCGAGCTGGCGCGCCAGCGCCATCCCGTCCGGCACCGCGTCGTTGCGGACGATCAGCCCGTCGGCGACGGTCAGCAGGTCGATCCCCTCGAGCTCGATGTGTGCGCCGGTTGGCTCCAGGGTCCACAGCGGCCCGGTCATCGTCGCGCTCGCCTTCCAGTGCACCGCGACCTTGTCGCCCTCGGCGACCGTCGTCTGCACGGTCAGCGCCAAGTCCGGGAACGCGGTGAAGAGCTCCGTGAAGTACTCGCGGACACCCTGCGGGCCGACGGCGTCGACTTGGCTCGCGATGTGCTCCTGCCCGTCTGGCGCCCAGTACCCCGCCATTGCCTCGACATCCCGTCGAGAGAGCGCCGCGAAGTAGTCGGTAACAACGTCTACCGCAGCCATAGCGGGGGATACTAAGGCGCTCGCACGAGCTTGCGAGTGCGAGTAAGCCGCATTCAATTACCGTGCGCATCGTGCGCAAGCCCACACGCAGCCGCGAGGTCGGCCGTGGGGAGAAGGTCGTGCCGGGCGTGTGGCGGCTGCGGCTGCCATTGCCGTGGCCGGGCGTACCGCACTGCAACGCGTGGGCGCTCGCTGCCGGGTCGGGGATCGTGCTCGTCGACACGGGCATGCACGAGCCGGGCTCGATGCAGCACCTCGAGCGCGCACTCGACCAGGCGGGCCTCAAGTTCGAGCACGTGCGGTTGATCGTCTGCACGCACGCCCACATCGACCACTGCGGACAGGCGCCGCCGATCGCGGAACGCGCCGGTAGCGAGCTGTGGATGCACCCGAACATCGCGCACGCCACTGCGCCGGCTGAGGACCCCGAGCACGCGCTCCGGCGCCGCGTCGAGGTCGCCCGGCAGAGCGGCGTGCCCGAGGCCCCGCTGCAGCGTTGGGTCGAGCAGCGCCGTGCCGCGGGGAGCGGCCAGGCGGGCACGCTCCACATCGACCGCGAGCTCACCGATGGCGCCGCCGTCGAGACCGACCTCGGCGCGTGGAACGTGATCGAGACGCCCGGCCACGCGCCGTCGCACATCTGCCTGCACCAGCCGGAGCGCCGGTTGCTGATCTCCGGCGACCACCTGCTCGGGCGCGTGTCGCAGTACTTCGACCTCGGCTACACGCCCGACCCGGTCGGCGAGTTCCTCAGCTCGCTCGACAAGATCGAGCCGCTCGACGCGCGGCTCGCGCTGTCCGGCCACGGGCGTCCGTTCACTGACGTCGCGGGCCATATAACGGCCAACCGCAGCTTCGTCGCCGAGCACCTCGAGAAGGTCAAGAGCACGCTCGCGGACGGTCCCAGGACGGCGTTCGAGCTCGCCCAGGCGGTCTACGGCGAGGAGTTCAACGAGGGCACCGCCTCGTGGCTGCTTGCGCAGACGCGCAGCTGGCTGACGCACCTGGAGGCGCTGGGCGAGTCGTCGCGGGATGCGCAGACGCCCGAGCACTGGTCCTAGACTTCCCGGGCAATGCGGATCGATGAGCGCCTCGCGAGCGGCTCGGAGCCGTCGTTCTCGTTCGAGTTCTTCCCGCCGCGGACCGACGAGGGCGAGCGCAACCTCGGCCGCGCGCTGGCGGAGCTCTCGCGCCTGAAGCCGACGTTCGTCTCGGTCACCTACGGCGCCGGCGGCAACGACGTCCAGAAACGCAAGACCGTCGACATCGTGTCCTCGATCAAGGCCGAGCACGGCCTCGAGGCGATGGCGCACTTCACCTGCGTCGGCGCCACGGTCGACCAGCTGCGCGAGACGCTCGACCTTATGCGCGACGCCGGTATCAAGAACGTGCTCGCCCTGCGCGGCGACCCGCCACCCGGCCAAACCGACTGGACGGCGACCGAGGGCGGCCTCGAGTACTCGCGACAGCTGATCGAGCTGATCCGCGAGGACTACGAGTTCGCGATCGGCGCGGCCTGCTTCCCGGAGGTCCACATCCACGCGCAGTCGGCGGAGAGCGACCTGCGCTACTGCAAGGAGAAGGTCGACGCCGGCGCGCGCTTCCTGATCACGCAGCTGTTCTTCGACAACGCGCTGTACTGGGAGTTCGTCGCCAAGGCGCGCGACATCGGAATCGACGTTCCGATCATCCCGGGGATCATGCCGATCACCAACTTCGAGCAGATCAAGCGCTTCACGAGCCTGTGCGGCGCCACGATCCCCAACGGGCTGATGACCGAGCTCGGCCTGCGCGCCGACCAGCCGGATGCGGTGGCCGACCTCGGCGTCGCCTACGCGACGCTCCAGTGCGCCGATCTGCTGGCCAAGGGAGCGCCGGGAATTCACTTCTACACGCTCAACCGCTCCACAGCGACACGGGCCATCCTCAGTGCGCTGCGCACGATGGCGCCGTGGCGTGACGCCGTGCCTGCCTAGCACTCTCGCCGGCCACATGACCCTGCGAGCCACGCACCGCGTTCATGTCGCGCTGGGCGTGGCGGCTGAAGGCGGCTCGATCTCCAGCCCCTGGGCGATCCGCGGACGGCCGTCGACCTGCCAGGCGACGTCGACCTGATCGTTCTTGCGGTAGGTCCCGATCCCCCAGGCGCCCCAGAACCAGCGCCAGAACCCGAGCCGGCCCTCCTTCGCGAGCGGCCGGTCGAAGATCAGGACGCGGCCGCGCACCCTGTAGTCGACGTCCGGCCGCTGGCGGACGCCGTTGATGTAGACCTCGTAGGGCTCGCGGACAGCGGGGGGCAGCCGCACGGTCCAGTCCGCCATGGCGGTCATCATGGCAGTGGTGACGGAATACAAGTTGCGCCGCTCACCGCGTGCCCGTCGCGTGCGCGTGAGCGTGGAGAGCGACGGCGCCGTGCTCGTGACGATCCCCCGGCGCGCGCCCGCGAATGCGGCCGATGACGCCGTGCGCGAGCTCGCGCCGTGGATCGAGCGCCGCCGCCGCGCGCTGGCCCGCGCGGCGGCCGAGATCGAGCGGACGCCGGGCACCGTGCCGTACCTCGGCGGCGAGCTGGTGCTGGTGCCGCAGCCCGGGCGCACGCGGGTGCACCGGCGCGGCGACGCGCTGCTCGTGCCCGATCGGGACCGCGAGGCCGCGCTCGAGCGCTGGTACCGGCGCGCCGCCCGCACCGAGATCGCGCCGCGGCTCGACGCCGCGGTCGCCCGCGCCGGCACGTCGTACGACGGCCTGACGATCCGCTCGCAGCGCACGCGCTGGGCGTCGTGCTCCTCGAACGGCGCGATGTCGTTCAACTGGCGGCTCCTGCTGGCACCCGTCGCCGTGCTCGACTACGTGATCGAGCACGAGGTCTGCCACCTCGAGGTCATGGACCACTCGCCGCGCTTCTGGCAGCTGCTCGAATCACGTGTACCCGACTGGCGCGAGCACGCGAAGTGGCTGCGCCGCTACGGCTCGACGCTGGTGCTCTGAACGACGACGCGCCGTAGCGCCTCGAACGGCGTCTCGCCGTCCGCGAGCGCGAGCGGGCGCCGCCGCCAGCGCCCGGTCCACGCCTGGATGCCGCCGTCCCCGCGCACGTCGACGCCGACCGCGACGCCGGGTCCGTTGAGCTCGACCCGCCCGGCCACCTGGTCGCCGGCCTCGTAGCGCCGCACGCGCACGTCGACGGCCTCGCGCCGCTCGGTGTTCGATGCCGCGCGGGCGTGCAGCTCGACGGCGTCGAGCGCCTCATCAGGCGTCTCGGCTCGCAGCTTCTCCACGTCGGGGCCGATGCGAACCGTGACCCGCCAGCTCACCCGGCTGCCTCGAGCAGCGGGGCGGCCTCCTGCCAGCGTGAGATCTCGCAGCCGTTCACGCGCGAGAACTTCGCATCGATCGTCTCGCCGTGCAGCGTGCCCTTGACCGTCGCGGTCTCCGGCCCGCCGTACTGCTGGGTGCAGGCGGTGTCGCCGGACACCGGCTCGAACAGCTCGGGTTTCATGCCGTCGACCGCCTTGCACACGTCCGAGTCATCAGCGGACGCGCACTGCACGGTGGCGGTCTTCGCTTCCTTCGCGCCCTTGCCGTCAGGGTCGACGGACACGGTCAGGTCGGCGAGCGCGGGCGGGCTCGCGGACTGCTCGTCGTCGCCCCCGCACCCGGCGAGGAACGCGAGCATTGCGAGGATGACCACGATCCTCATACCTTCAAGATAGGGCGCGCGATCTCCTCAGGCGGCACGGGCACGCCCAGGAAGAAGCCCTGCGCGAGCGGGCACTGCTCGGCGGCGAGGAACGCGCGCTGCGCCTCCGTCTCGACGCCTTCGGCGACCGCGGTCCGCCCGAGCGCGCGGGCGAGCTGCAGGATCGCGGTCACCACCGCGGCCGCCTCGGGCCGTTCCGGCACGTCGCGCAGGAACGAGCGGTCGATCTTGAGCGTCGACACCGGCAGCTCGCGCAGGCGCGAGAGCGACGAGTAGCCGGTGCCGAAGTCGTCGAGCGCGATCCCCAGCCCGAGCGCGTCGAGCTCGCGGACGACCGACTCGGCAAGCGCCGGGTCCTCGAGCGTCGAGGACTCCGTGAGCTCGACGGTCAGCCGCGGCGGCTCGACGCCCGGCGCCGAGATGCGGTCGCGCACGCGGGCGAGGAAGTCGCCGCGGCGCAGCTGGCTGGGGGAGACGTTGAACGAGATGTGCGGTGTCAGGCCCTGCGCGGTCCAGGCGACCTGCTGCGCGCAGACGGCCTCGAGCACCCAGTCGCCGAGGGCGTCGATCAGCCCGCTCTGCTCGGCGATCGGGATGAACTCGGCGGGCGAGATCATGCCGCGCTGCGGGTCCTCCCAGCGCAGCAGCGCCTCGAGGGCGACCAGCGCGCCGGTGCTCAGCGCGTAGATCGGCTGATAGTGAAGGTGCAGCTCGTCGGACTCCAGCGCGCGGCGCAGGCGCGCCTCCACCGAGTCGGCCGCCGGCGCCTCGCGGACGTTGCCGGTCGCCCACGTGCCGATCACGCGGTTGCCCTCCACCAGCGGCGTGAGCTGCCAGCGCACGAGGCGATCGCCGTCGACGGCGTGCTCGGCGGACGCGCCGCCGGCCAGCGCAGCCTCGACGATCGCGCCGTCGACCCAGTCGGTGCCGACCAGCTCGTCCTCCGTGCGGGCGGCGAGCGCGCACGCGTTGTGGTTGGCGAGCAGCACGCGGCCGTTGGGATCGAGCGCCAGCAGCGGCGCCTCGGCGGCGTCCAGCCAGCGCCGCGGCGAACGGCGCTCGAGGTACTGGGCGAGCTGGCCGCCGACGGTGGCGAACATCGCCGACACCTCGGGGTTGGGCTCGTTGACGCCGGCCGAGTAGAACTCGAACACACCGGCGCAGCGGTCGGCGATCGCGATCGGGAACGCCGCCGCGGTCAGCAACCCGGCGCGGCGAGCCATCGTTGCGCGCGGGTCGGTCGCGCCGATCTGGGCATTGGTGACCCACGAAGGCCGCCGGAACGCCCACACGCGTCCGGGCAGCCCCTGCCCCGCGGCGAGCACGGCCTCGCCGGTCGCCTCGGCGAGCGCGACCACGTCGGCCGGCGCGCTCGCGCGATGCCAGGTCGCGGCGCAGTGCAGCTCGTTTCCGTCGGCCGACGGCCACCAGACCGCGCCGCAGCTGAAGCCGAGCGTCTCGCCCAGCGTCGCGAGCACGCGCTCGACCACCTCGCGCGGCTCCAGGCCCGCGGCCACGTGATCGGTGATCTCCTGCTGGGCGAGCAGGAAGCGATGGGCGCCGCCGACGCGCCGGCGCAAGCGCGTGGCGTCGAGTGCCCGCTGGAGCGCGCGCGGGAGCTGGGCGGGGTCGGGCACGACCGCGGCGGCGCCGTCGAGCCCGCGCACCATCGCGGCGAGGTCGCCCGCGTGGACGAACGGCGAGACGGCGAGGAACGGCAGGTGCGGGTCGGCGAGCCGGACGAGCTCGAGCGCCTTGCGGGCGGGCACTGCCTGCGGCCCGTCGCCGCTGTAGAGCACCGCGCCCCAGCCGCGGCCGCGCAGCGCGGCCTCGAGCTGCTCGGCGCCGTCGGCGTGCTCGGTCCGTAGCCGCCATCCGGCCTCCTCCATCGCGCGCACGATCAGCCGCCCGTGAGCGGGCGGCACGTCGACGAGCAGGGCACGGAGGGACCGGTACGGCCTCATCAGAGGTGCATCGTCGCGCGCGTCCTCGCGCTTGAGTGCGCTACCCGCGCTCGTGCAACAGACGCTCAGTCATCACGTCCGGCGTGAGCGCGTCGCCGAACAGGTGGCCCTGCGAGAGCGGGCAGCCCTGCGCGGCGAGGAAGTGCTGCTGGACCGGCTGCTCGACGCCCTCGGCGACGGTCGTCATGCCGAGCGCGTCGGACAGTGCGATCACCGCGCGCACGATCGCGCCCGCCTCCGGGTCCTCAGGGATCGCGCGCAGGAACGAGCGGTCGATCTTGAGCATCTGCACGGGCAGCAGCCGCAGCCGCGAGAGGGACGACCAGCCGGCGCCGAAGTCGTCGATCGCGAGCTGGAGGCCGAGCGCGCGCAGGTCGCGCAGCAGCGGCCCGATGCGCTCCGGCTCGCGCAGCGTGGCCGACTCGGTCAGCTCCATCGTCAGCATCGCCGGGTCCACGCCGGCGCTGCGCAGGCGCTCGCCGAGATCCGCGGCGAAGTCGGGCCGCAGGAGCTCGCGCGGAGAGACGTTGAACGACACCTTGGGCTCCAGCCCTTGGTCGCGCCAGGTGCCGATCTGCGCCGCGAGCGCATCGATCACCCACGCGCCGATCGGGTCGAGCAGGCCCATCTCCTCGGCGGCCGGGATGAAGCGATCCGGATGCACGAGCCCGCGATCGGGGTCCTCCCAACGCAGCAACGCCTCCATCGAGTGCAACCTGCCGCTCGCCGTCCACACGATCGGCTGGTAGTGCAGCGCGAGCTCGTCGCGGGCGATCGCGCGCCGCAGCCGCCGCGAGAGCGACAGCCGCTCGAGCGGGTCGTGGGTGACGCCCGCGTAGACCGTCGCGGCCGCGCGCCCGCGGCCCTTGCTCTGGTACATCGCGACGTCGGCGTGCTGGAGCAGCGCCTCCGCGCTGTCGGCGTCCTCGGGGTAGAGCGAGATGCCGATGCTGGCCTCGACGTGGAACTCCGCGCCGGCGACCGTGAACGGCTTGGAGAGCCGCTGCACGAGCTGGTCGCCCGCCTCGCGTGCAGCCTCCTCGGCGGTGTCGCGCGGGAGGTCGGCGAGCAGGAGCACGAACTCGTCGCCGCCGTGGCGCGCGAGCAGGCCACGGTCGCCCTCGGTGCCGCGCAGCCGCCCGGCCACGCGGCGCAGCAGGCGGTCGCCCGCGCCGTGCCCCAGCGAGTCGTTGACGAGCTTGAAGTTGTCGAGGTCGACGAGCAGCAGCGCGACCGCCCGCTGGCGCCGCCGCGCGCGCGTGACCGCGGCACGCACGCGCGACTCGAACTGCGAGCGGTTGGGGAGCCCGGTCAGCGCGTCGAAGAAGGCGAGCCGGCGCAGCTCCTGCTCGGCCCGCACGTGCTCGGTGATGTCCTGGCCGGACAGCACCACCACCATGCGGCCCTTGGCGTCGGCCAGCGCGGTCGCCTGCCACGCGACGCTGCGGCGCCGCCCGTGACGCGTGACGACCTCGGACTCGTAGCGCTCGACCGCCTCCTCGCCGCCGCCGACCAGTTGCTCGAGCGCCTGCCGCGCCTGGAGCCGGTCCTCGGCGGGAATCACCGTGTCGATCCAGTTCGCGCCGATCAGCTCGCCGCGCGGGTCGTCGAGCACGTCGCGGCCGTGGCGGTTGAGCAGGCTGATCGTGCCGTCGGCGTACAGGATCACCAGCAGGGCGGCCGCGACGTCGACATACGACTGCGCGCGATCGCGCTCGACGCGCAGCACGGTCTCGATCATCTCGCGATCGCCGCTCGCTCGGCGCCGGTCCGTCAGCACGATCGCCTCTGACCCGTCGGCCCGCGCGCTGCGTGTCACCTCGCACGGCAGCGGCGTGCCGTCACGGCGGGTCAGCGCGGCCTCGAGCGGCCGGCCGAGCACCTCGCCGGCGGTCCATCCGGTCATCTGCTCGAACGCCGCGTTGACGTACACAAGGGCCTCGTCATCCACGAAGCCGACGGCGATCGGGAGTGCGTCGAGCACGTCTGCGCCCTCCGGCATGTGCCGAAGCGTCGCAGGCGATGACACGGAAACGCGCTTGGCCGGCACCCCCTGCGGAGCCTACCTACGCAGCAAGCTCCACCAAAACCTCGCGGACGCCGCCGTAGATGTGCGCTTCCTCGAGGCGGAGGGCGAACGTGCGCATCAGACGCCGTGCGGCCTCGTTGTCGCCGAGCATCGTCGCAGCGAAGCGGCGGATGCCCGCGGCACGTGCCGCGTCGGCCAGGGCCGTCGCGAGCGCGCGGCCGAGACCCTGGCTCTGCCACGGGTCGCCGACCACGATCGCCATCTCGGCGGTGCCCGGCCGGTCGGGCAGCCGGACGCAGCGAGCGACGGCTACGAGCGTGTCCGGATCGTCTTCGAGCACCGCGACGAGCGCGATGTGCTTGACGCCGTCGACCTCGGTCAGGTACCGCAGCTCGGTACTCGAGAAGCGCGGCTTGGCCGCGAGGAAGCGCTTGCGGATGCTCTCGTCGCTGAGGCGACGCAGCCCGGTGACCAGCTTGTCCTTGTCACCGGGCGCGATGGGTCGAATCCTGACGCGGGTGCCACTGGGGAGCTCGAACCACATGGTTTCAATTTACTACCGACCCCCCAGGGCCGCAACAGAAATTTCAGCGTTCGCCGATCGGCACGTAGTCCCGCTCGCGCTCGCCGGTGTAGATCTGCCGCGGACGCGCGATCTTCTGCTCGGAGTCGTCGATCATCTCCAGCCACTGGGCGATCCAGCCGCTCGTGCGCGGGATCGCGAACAGCACCGGGAACATGCCGACCGGCATCCCGAGCGCCTCGTAGATCAGGCCCGAGTAGAAGTCGACGTTCGGGTACAGCTTGCGCTTGACGAAGTAGTCGTCCTCGAGCGCGATCTTCTCGAGCTCGAGCGCGATCTCGAGCAGCGGGTTGGTGCCCGTGACCTCGAACACCTCGTCGGTCGCCTTCTTGATGATCTTGGCCCGCGGGTCGTAGTTCTTGTAGACCCGGTGGCCGAAGCCCATCAGGCGCTCCTTGCCGTCCTTCACGCCCTGCATGAAGTCGAGGATGTTCTCCTTGGTCTCGATCCGGCGCAGCATCCGCAGGACCGCCTCGTTGGCGCCGCCGTGGAGCGGGCCGTACAACGCGGCCACGCCGGCCGCGACGGCGGAGTACGGATCGACCTGCGAGGAGCCGACCGAGCGGACCGCCGACGTCGAGCAGTTCTGCTCGTGGTCGGCGTGCAGGATGAAGAGGATGTCGAGCGCGCGCTCCAGCCGCGGGTCCGGCTGGTACTTGAGCTCGGTCATCTTGTAGAGCATCCCGAGGAAGTTGCCCGGGTACCGCAGGTCGTTGTCCGGATAGACGTACGGCTGGCCCATGTTGTGGCGATAGGCGAAGGCCGCGAGCGTCGGCATCTTGGCGATCAGGCGGATGATCTGCAGGTAGCGGATCTCCTCGTCCTTGATCTGCGCGGCGTCCGGATAGAACGTCGACAGTGCGCCGACCGAAGCCAGCAGCATCCCCATCGGGTGCGCGTCGTAGCGGTAGCCCTGCATGAAGCTCTTGACGTTCTCGTGCACGAACGTGTGGATCGTGATCTCGTGCGTCCACTCGTCGAGCTGCGCCTGGTTGGGCAGCTCGCCGTGCACGAGCAGGTACGCGACCTCGAGATAGGTCGACTGCTCGGCCAGCTGCTCGATCGGATACCCGCGGTATTCGAGGACGCCCTTGTCGCCGTCGATGTACGTGATCGCCGAACGACAGGAGGCCGTGTTCATGTAGGCCGGGTCGTACGTCATCAGGCCGAAGTCGTCGTCGCCGACCTTGATGTCGCGCAGGGAAAGCGCTCGGATCGTCCCGTCCTCGATCGGCACCTCGTAGGTGCTCCCCGTCCGGTTGTCCGTGATGGTGAGCGTCTCGGACGCGGTCGCTACGCCGTTACCGCTCGGAGTGGTCTTTTCCTCGGTGCCCATACCCCCATTGTGGGGCATGGGGATAAAAAGGCGCCGCTACCCCGTGAGGACGGCGCTGGCCATCGTGGCGGCCACGAGGAGGATCGCGAGCGCCATGACGCCGCGGTAGGCGCCCTGGCTGGAGGGGAACGAGTCGTGGCCGCGGATCCCGATCGCCGAGACGATCACCGCGAACGCCGCCAGGACGCCGCCGCAGATGTAGTACGGCGTCTTCGAGCCCTCTTCGGCGGCGAACGTGATCAGCGTCGCAAGCACGGGCGCGGACGCTACCGCATGTAGCGGGACTCGGTGGCAGCGACCTGGTCCTGGTAGTGCGAGCCGAGCTCGGCCGACCCGTACGGGTGCTCGGCGGGCGCATCGAGGGCCATGAACGAGAGCTGTGCGATCGCCAGGCCGGCGTAGAGCTTGATCGGGACGCGCGTGAGGTTGGTGATCTCGAGCGTCAAGCTGCCCCGGAAGCCGGGGTCGACGAAGCCGGCCGTGGCGTGCACGATCAGGCCGAGGCGGCCGAGGCTCGACTTGCCCTCGATCCGCGCGACGACATCGTCGGGGATCGCGACGGTCTCGAGCGTGCGCCCGAGCGCGAACTCGCCCGGATGGATCGCGAACGGGTCGCCCTCGCCGATCACGACCTCCTCGGTGAGATTGCGCGGCGGCTCGCGCAGGTCGATGGCGGTCACGCGGTGATTGTGGAAGACGCGGAACGAGTCGCCGAGCCGCAGGTCGACCGATGCGGGCTGCACGAGGCTTTCGTCCCACGGGTCGATGACGATCCGGCCCTCGGCCACGAGGCGGCGAATCGTGCCGTCAGAGAGGACGGAGGTGACCACGGGCGTGGAGTCTGCCAGTCAGTGCCGCGGTTCGCGCGACTGAACCCGCGTGTTGCGGACGCGCGGCGGGGACGGTGGAGCGGGCTCGCGGTGCGGACCGCGGCGCGGGGCGTGCGGCAGCGTTGGCGCCGGGTGCGGGCGCGGTTTTCCGCCACCGCCCTCGGGCTCGTCGTCGTAGTCCGGCTCCTGATGAACCGCCCACCAGATCACGTAACAGGCGGCCAGGATCGGCAGCTTGAGCGCGACGAACAGATACAGCATCGTCCAGCCCACGCGGCAAGGCTACCTCGTCGACGCGGGGACGCAACCCGGCCGGTCAGGAATCGAGAAGCGCGCGTCGCGGAGCCCCACTAGCGTGACGGTGATGACGAAGTCCGCGCCGGCTGCCGACAGCCACGATCGCATCCGCGTGCACGGCGCACGCGTCAACAACCTCAAGGACATCAGCGTCGAGATCCCGAAGCGCCGGCTGACGGTATTCACCGGCGTGTCGGGCTCGGGCAAGAGCTCACTGGTGTTCGGCACGATCGCGGCGGAGTCGCAGCGGCTGATCAACGAGACCTACAGCGCGTTCGTGCAGGGCTTCATGCCGACGCTGGCGCGCCCTGACGTCGACGTGCTCGACGGGATCACGACGGCGATCAGCGTCGATCAGGAGCGGATGGGCTCCAACCCCCGGTCGACCGTCGGCACGGCGACCGATGCCGACGCGATGCTGCGCATCCTCTTCAGCCGGATCGCGGAGCCCCACATCGGCTCGCCCGGCGCGTACTCATTCAACGTCGCCTCCGTCCACGGAAGCGGCGGGCTCACGGTCGAGCGCGGCGACAAGACGATCACCAAGAGCGCGAGCTTCAGCCGCACCGGCGGCATGTGCCCGCGCTGCGAGGGTCGCGGCGCGATCAGCGACTTCGACCTGGCCGCGCTCTACGACGACAGCAAGTCGCTCAACGAGGGCGCGCTCACGATCCCCGGCTACAGCATGGAGGGCTGGTACGGCCGGATCTTCCGCGGCTGCGGCTACTTCGACCCGGACAAGCCGATCAAGAAGTTCAACAAGCGCGAGCGCCACGATCTGCTCTACAAGGAGCCGACCAAGATCAAGGTCGAGGGCATCAACCTGACCTACGCGGGGCTGATCCCGTCGATCCAGAAGTCGATGCTGTCCAAGGACGTCGACGCGATGCAGCCGCACATCCGCGCCTTCGTGCAGCGCGCGGTCGTGTTCACGACCTGCCCCGACTGCGACGGCACCCGGCTCAGCGAGGCGGCGCGCTCGTCGAAGATCGACGGTGTCAGCATCGCCGACGCCTCCGCGATGCAGATCTCCGATCTCGCCGAGTGGGTCCGCGGCCTCGACGAGCAGTCGGTCGCTCCGCTGCTCGTGGCCCTGGGGGACACCCTCGACTCGTTCGTGGAGATCGGGCTGGGCTACCTCTCGCTCAACCGGCCGTCGGGCACGCTGTCGGGCGGCGAGGCGCAGCGCACCAAGATGATCCGCCACCTCGGCTCCTCGCTCACCGATGTCACGTACGTCTTCGACGAGCCCACGATCGGCATGCACCCGCACGACATCGAGCGGATGAACGCCCTACTGCGGCAGCTGCGCGACAAGGGCAATACGGTGCTCGTCGTCGAGCACAAGCCCGAGACGATCGCGATCGGCGACCACGTCGTCGACCTCGGCCCCGGCGCGGGCGCCGCCGGCGGCGAGGTCGTGTTCGAGGGCACGGTCGCGCAGCTGCGTTCCAGCGACACGATCACCGGCCGCCACCTGGACGACCGCGCCTCGCTGAAGCCGTCGGTGCGCGAGCCGTCGGGCGCGCTGGAGGTGCGTGGCGCCGACACCAACAACCTGCGCGGCCTGGACGTCGACATCCCGCTCGGCATGCTCGTCGTCGTGACCGGCGTGGCCGGGTCGGGCAAGAGCTCGCTGATCAACGGCTCGGTCGCCGGCCGGGACGGAGTCGTCACGATCGACCAGGGCGCGATCCACGGCTCGCGCCGGAGCTCCCCGGCGACGTACACGGGCCTGCTCGACCCGATCCGCAAGGCGTTCGCCAAGGCCAACGGCGTCAAGCCGGGCCTGTTCAGCGCCAACTCCGAGGGCGCCTGCCCGAACTGCAGCGGCAACGGCGTCATCTACACCGACCTGGGCATGATGGCCGGCGTCGCCACCACCTGCGAGGAGTGCGAGGGGAAGCGGTTCGACGCTTCGGTGCTCGAGTACACGTTCGGCGGCAAGGACATCAGCGAGGTGCTCGCGATGGCGGTGGCCGAGGCCGAGGAGTTCTTCGGCGAGGGCGACGCGAAGCTGCCGGCCGCGCACAAGGTCCTCGACCGGCTCGCCGACGTCGGGCTCGGCTACCTCACGATCGGCCAGCCGCTCACCACGCTGTCCGGCGGCGAGCGCCAACGCCTCAAGCTCGCCACCCACATGGGTGAGAGAGGCGGGATCTACGTCCTCGACGAGCCGACCACCGGGCTCCACCTCGCCGACGTCGAGCAACTGCTCGGGCTGCTCGACCGGCTCGTCGACTCCGGCAAGTCGGTGATCGTCATCGAGCACCACCAGGCGGTCATGGCGCACGCCGACTGGCTCATCGACCTCGGGCCCGGCGCCGGCCAGGACGGCGGCACGATCGTGTTCGAGGGCACGCCCACGGACCTCGTCGCCGCGCAGTCCACCCTGACCGGCGAGCACCTCGCGGAGTACGTCGCCGCCTGACGCGCGTGGCACCATTCTGGGGTGACCACGAGTCCCGCTACGGTGCAGCACCTGCGCGACCTCGCGCTGCTGCGCCGCGTCCGTGACCGGATCGACCGCGAGTACGCGCAGCCGCTGAACGTCGAGGCGCTCGCCCGCGACGCGCACATGTCGCCCGGCCACCTCAGCCGCCAGTTTCGGCTCGCCTACGGCGAGTCGCCGTACGCGTACCTGATGACGCGCCGCATCGAGCGCGCGATGGCGCTGCTGCGCCGTGGCGACCTCAGCGTCACCGAGGTCTGCTTCGAGGTCGGCTGCTCGTCGCTGGGCACCTTCAGCACCCGCTTCACCGAGCTGGTCGGCGTGCCGCCCAGCGCCTACCGGCGCGAAGAGGCGAGCGCGACCGCGGGGATGCTGCCGTGCGTGGCAAAGCAGGTGACCAGACCGATCAGGAATCGAGAAGCGCAGGCGGCGAGCCGGACCTAGCATCACCGGGCATGGCCTTCACGATTCACGCGAGCTTCCTCCCGCACGACGACCCGCAGGCCGCGGTGGCCTTCTATCGCGACACGCTCGGCTTCGAGGTCCGCAACGAGGTCGAGTACAACGGGCTGCACTGGATCACGGTCGGCCCCGCCGACCAGCCCAGCACGTCGATCGTCCTCTACCCGCCGACCGCCACCCCCGGTATCACCGACGACGAGCGCCACACCATCACCGAGATGATGGCCAAGGGCACCTACGCGAGCATCAACCTGGCGACCGCCGACCTCGACGGCGCCTTCGAGCGCGTCCAGGCCGGCGACACCGAGGTGGTCCAGGAGCCGACCGACCAGCCGTACGGCGTGCGCGACTGCGCCGTCCGCGATCCCGCGGGCAACCTGATCCGCATCCAAGAGCTGCGCTAAGCGCGCAGCGGGACCGGGTGCGCGTCGAAGCGCGTGAGGCTCTGCAGCTCGCTCACGCGCTCGGCGATCTCGTCACCGGTCAGGGTCTGCATGCGCTCGGTGCCGAACGCCTCGACGTTGAACGACGCCATCGCCGTGCCGTACGCCATCGCGCGGCGCAGCAGCTCGTCGCTCAGCTCGTCGCCCGCGTGCGCGGCGACGTAGCCCATGAAGCCGCCGGCGAACGTGTCGCCGGCGCCCGTCGGGTCGACGACGTCGGGCGTCGGGTACGCGGGGAGGCCGAAGAAGCCGTCCGGCGTGTACATGCCGGCGCCGTGCTCACCCTGTTTGGCGATCACCACGCGCGGGCCCATCGCGTGCACGGCGCGGGCCGCGCGGACGAGGTTCGGCTCGTCGGTGAGCTGCTTGAGCTCCTCGTCGTTGACGATCAGGCAGTCGACGCCCCGGATCGTCTCCTCGAGCTGCGGCCGCGTGACCTCGATCCACATGTTCATCGTGTCCATGGCCGTGAAGCGGGCCTGGCTGCACTGCGTGTGGACCGCGAGCTGGAGGCCGGGGTGGATGTTCGCCAGGAACAGCGTGTCCGCCGCGCGCGAGGCCTCCGATAGCTTGGGCTCGAAGTGCTCGAACACGTTGAGGTCGGTCCGCAGCGTGTGGCGGATGTTCGGGTCGCGCTCGTAACGGCCGGCCCAGAAGAACGTCTTGCCGCCGGGCACGTGCTCGATGTCGTCCGTGACGACGCCGCGGTCGTGCAGCACCACGTACTCGGCGTCGCCGAAGTCATCGCCGACCGGGCCGACGACCCGGGTCTCGGCGAGGAACGACGAGGCCAGCGAGAAGTGCACGGCCGCTCCCCCGAGCAGCTTGTCGCGCTTCCCCATCGGCGTCTCGACGGCGTCGAACGCGATTGATCCCACGACGGTGAGCGTCATCAGGCCGCAGCAGAGTAGCGAGTAGCCTCCAGGCGCCATGCGCGCGATCCGCGTCAACGAGTTCGGCGGCCCGGAGGTGCTCGAGCTCGTCGAGGACGCCCCGATGCCCGAGGCCGGTGAGGGCGAGGTGCTCGTGCACGTCAACCGTGCCGGCGTCAACTACGCCGACACGCACGCGGCCGAGAACTCCTACCTCGCGCCGTATCGAGACGCCGCTCACGCCGGGCGGCGAGGTTGCGGGCGTCACCGAGGACGGCCGCCGCGTGGTCGCGATCACCGCCACCGGCGGCTACGCGGAGTACATCGCGGTACCGAGGGCCTCGGCGATCCCGATCCCCGACGACGTGTCGGACGGCCAGGCGCTGGCGCTGCTCATCCAGGGCCTGACCGCCTGGCATCTGTACAAGACCTCAGCGCGGTTGGCCGAGGGGGAGAGCGTGGTCGTGCACGCGGCGGCCGGCGGGGTCGGCTCGCTCGCCGTGCAGCTCGGCAAGGCGTTCGGGGCCGGCCGCGTGATCGGCACCGCGTCGAGCGAGGAGAAGCGCGCGCTGGTGCTCGAGCTCGGCGCCGACGCCGCCGTCGACTCCACGCGCGAAGACCTCGTCGATGCGCTGCGCGAGGCCAACGGGGGCGCGCGCGTCGACATCGTGCTGGAGATGGTCGGCGGCGCCGTGTTCGACGCGTCGCTGAAGGCGCTCGCCCCGTTCGGGCGGCTCGTCACCTACGGCAATGCGTCACGCGAGCCGAACTCGGTCCCCACCGGTGCGCTGATGCACCGCTCGCGCGCGGTGGTCGGCTTCTGGCTCGTCGACTGCTTCCGCGACCCCGGCCCGCTGATCGCCGCGCCGCTGCAGGACCTGTTCGCCCGCGTGGCGTCCGGCGCGCTGCGTGTGGTCGAAGGGCCCGTCTATCCACTGTCCGAGGCGCGTCGCGCGCACGAGGATCTACGCGCCCGGAAGACCGTGGGCAAGCTGGTTCTGGACCCCGCGTCATAGAGCCAGGCCCGCGACCCCGCCACGCCCGGATACGGGCGGTCCGCGGCGCCAGTCCCCACCCGCGGGATCGCCGATAGCCCGCTATCGGCTTCACCCGCGTGCGTCGCCTGGCATCCACGGCCCGGCCGTCCCGGTCGGGGCGGCTCTCGCGGGCCTGGCTCTAAGCTCCATCGCGGACATGACGACCTTCGCCGACCTCGGGCTGTCCGAGGATCTCCTCGCCGCACTCAAGGACGTGGGGTACGAATCGCCCAGCCCGATTCAGGAGCAGGCGATTCCGGTGCTCCTCGACGGCCGTGACGTGATCGGCCAGGCGCAGACCGGCACCGGCAAGACCGCCGCGTTCGGACTGCCGATGATCCAGGCGATCGATGTCGAGGACCCGGACGTCCAGGCGCTCGTGCTCACGCCGACGCGCGAGCTGTGCATCCAGGTCACGCAGGCGCTGCGCACCTACGGCGCCCACAAGGGCATCGACCCCGTGGCGGTGTTCGGCGGCGCCCCGATCCGCGACCAGCAGGCGTACCTGAAGGCGGGCGCGCCGATCGTGGTCGGCACCGTCGGCCGTGTGCTCGACCTGATCTCGCGGCATTCGCTGATGCTGCACTCGTGCCGGAACGTCGTGCTCGACGAGGCCGACGAGATGCTCGACCTCGGCTTCCTCGAGGACGTCGAGAAGATCCTCTCCTACACGCCGAACGGCCGCCAGACGGCGCTGTTCAGCGCCACGATGCCGGGGCCGATCCGCGCGCTCGCGGAGCGGCACCTGTACGACCCGGAGACGATCAAGGTCAAGGCGGCGACGCTGACGATCGACACGGTCGAGCAGTTCTTCCTGCAGACCAAGCCGCAGGAGAAGGTCGACTCGCTCGTGCGCGTGCTGGAGGCCGAGCGCCCGCAGCAGGCGATCGTCTTCGCCCGCACCAAGATCCGCACCGAGCAGCTCTACCGCACCCTGCGCGACAAGGGCATGAACGTCAAGGCGCTCCACGGCGACATGTCCCAGGGCGCCCGCGACGGCGTGATGATCTCGTTCAAGGGCGGTCGGCTGCCGATCCTCGTGGCGACCGACGTCGCCGCCCGCGGGCTCGACATCGCCGACGTCACCCACATCGTCAACTTCGACATCCCGACCTCGCCGGATGTGTACGTGCACCGCATCGGCCGCACCGGCCGCGTCGGTCGCTCGGGCCGGGCGATCACGTTCATCGAGCCGCGCCAGAAGCGCGACCTCGAGGCGATCGAGCGCCACGCCGGCACCACGATCGCGCCGTGGGCCGAGGGCGCGCACGTCGCCCCGGTGCCGACGTCGGAGCCGCCGCGCCGCCACCGCAAGCCGCACGACACCAACGGCGCCGGCGAGTTCGTGAAGCTGATCGCGTCGGGCGGCCGCGCCGCGGGACTCGCCGAGGCCGACCTGATCCACGCCGTCACCGCGCAGGCCGGGCTCGACGGCGAGGCCGTGCGCAACGTGCGCCTGCTCGAGCGCTTCGCGCTGCTCGAGGTGCCGGCCGGCGAGGCCGAGCGCGTGTCCGGTGCCGTGAGTGGCACCGAGGTCCGCGGGCATACGCTGCGGGTCGAGCCGGCTCGCGCCTGATCGCTACGGTTGGCGATATGTCAACTGCGACACTGACCACCAATCACGGCGACATCGTCCTCGAGCTGTTCGACGACGACGCGCCGAAGACGGTCGACAACTTCCGCAAGCTCGCCGAGGACGGCTACTACGACGGGCTGATCTTCCACCGCGTGATCCCGGACTTCATGATCCAGGGCGGCTGCCCGGAGGGCACGGGCACCGGCGGCCCCGGCTACACGTTCGAGGACGAGTTCAACGACCACAAGGTCGCGCGCGGCGCGCTCGCGATGGCGAACGCCGGCCCGAACACCAACGGCTCGCAGTTCTTCATCGTCACCGTGCAGTCCGCGCCGTGGCTGGACGGCAAGCACACGGTGTTCGGCGAGGTCACCGAAGGGATGGACATCGTCGACACGATCTCCGAGCTTCCCCGCGACGGGCGCGACCGCCCGCAGCAGGAAGCGCGGATCGAGCGGCTCGCCATCAGCGGCTGAGGCTCTAGCCTCCCGACATGGCCACGATCGCGAAGCCCGACACCATCGACGTCGAGAATCCCGCCACGGGGCAGGTCATCCAGAGCCTCCCCGCCACGCCGCCGGACGCGGTAGCAGGGATGGTCGAGCGCGCTCGGGCCGCTCAGCCGGCCTGGGAGGCGCTCGGCTTCGAGGGGCGCGCGCGCGTCCTTCGGCGGATGCAGAAGTGGATGGTCGACCACGCCGATCGCGTCATCCAGACGATCATCGACGAGAGCGGGAAGACGTACGAGGACGCGAGCGTCGTCGAGCTGTCGTACGGCGCCGGGGCGCTCGGGTTCTGGGCCAAGCACGCGCCGGGCTACCTGGCCGACGAGAAGATCCGCACGTCAAACCCGATCGTCCTGGGCCGCAAGCTGCGCGTCCGCTACGGCCCCGTCGGCGTGGTCGGCGTGATCGGCCCGTGGAACTACCCACTGACCAACAACTTCGGCGATGCGGTGCCCGCCCTGGCGGCGGGCAACGCCGTGGTCCTCAAGCCGTCGCAGGTCACACCGCTCACCTCGCTGCTGCTGGCCGACGCGATCCGCGAGTGCGGCCTCCCCGCCGACGCCATCCAGGTGGTCCTCGGCGGCGCCGACGCGGCGCAGGTGCTGATCGACGAGGTCGACTTCGTGATGTTCACGGGCTCGACGGCGACCGGCAAGAAGGTGATGGCGCGCGCGGCGGAGACGCTGACCCCGGTCGGTCTCGAGCTCGGCGGCAAGGACCCGATGATCGTGCTCGCCGACGCCGACCTCGAGCGGGCCGCCAACGCGGCCACGTACTACGCGCTCCAGAACGGGGGCCAGACCTGCGTCTCCGTCGAGCGCGTCTATGTCGAGGCGCCGATCTACGATCAGTTCGTCGACGCCGTGACCGAACGCGTGAAGGCGCTGCGGCAGGGCCCGCCGGCCGGCCCGGCCAGCGTCGAGGTCGGCGCGATCACGTTCGCGCCCCAGCTCGACATCGTGCGCGACCACGTCGAGCAGGCGCGCGCGGCAGGCGCCCGCATCACCGCTGGCGGCCACGTCCGCGAGGGCAGCGGCCGCTTCTTCGAGCCGACCGTGCTCGCGGACGTCGACCACTCGATGGCGGCGATGACCGAGGAGACGTTCGGGCCGACGATCCCGATCATGAAGGTCGCTGACGCTGAGGAGGCGATCCGGCTGGCCAACGACTCGCCGTACGGGCTCGGCGCGTCAGTGTGGACCAAGGACGGGGCGCGCGGCGAGCAGATCGCCCGCCGGCTCGAGAGCGGCTACGCCTGCGTCAACGACGCCAACGTCAACTACTTCGCCTACGAGCTCCCGATGGGCGGCTGGAAGGACTCCGGGCTCGGCGTCCGCCACGGCGCCGCCGGGATCCGCAAGTACACGCGCCAACAGGCGATTCTCGTCACGCGGCTGGCGCTCAAGCGCGACCTACACTATTTCCCCTACCGGGCCCGGACCACAAGGCTGCTCGACCGCATCGTCAAGCTGCTGTACGGGCGCGGGAAGCGGGACTAGCCGAGACTCACGTCACGACGCTGCTGTACGAGCTCGGCCGGGGCCGGCGGGCCACGAGGTCCAGCCCGCTGACACGCGGCGTGGGCTGCTCCGGCAGCGCGAGCAGGTCGTCGAGTCGTTTCTCGCGCACGAGCCTGCCACTTGCGCCGCTGGATCGCCGGCAGGCGGTCCTCCACGCCCGGGCCGGCGCTCGCCAGGAACGCGCCCGCGTGCGTCATGAACGCCGCGCGGTACTCGGCGTCGGCCTGTCCGAGCACGTCGAGGTGGTAGCGCAGGTCGTCGGACACGAGCGTCTCGTCGTACTGGCGACCCGGTGGTCGAGCGTGCGCAGTGCGGCACGGTGCTGCGCGATCGACCAGCCGTACTCGCGCTCGCGGTGAAGGTAGACCGGCGCTGACACGACGTCGACCGACCGGGCCATGAAGTGCGCCGGGATCACGAGCGGGATGTCCTCGTGCAGGATGCCCTCGGGAAAGCGCAGCGCGTGCTCGTCCCAGAACGACCGGCGTCACAGCTCGTTCTGCGCCATCCGGTCGTGCAGCAGCCAGCGGAAGCGGGTGACGTGCGTGCCATGGCGGCCGCGCCAGAACGTCTTGCGCACGAACGCGGCCGGCCACGTCCGGGTGCTGTTGAAGCGATGGATGTTGCCGGTCGCGAAGTCCGACCCAGTCGCGTCGAGCACCGAATCCAGGCAGTCGGCGAGGTATTCCTCGACGTTGTAGGCAGGGACGATCACGCTGATTCGTGCCATCCCCGCGCATGGTGGTCCGCCGCGTGCTGAACGATGTTGGAGTTGTGTATCCGACGATCTCGATGCGCAGGAGGGCGCTCGGCGCCCCCGCCGTCGCCGCGCACCGGCTGGCGATCGCGCTGGTTCGCGCGCTCCCCGCGCGGCGCCGCCGGCGGCGTGGCGAGCAGCCGGCCGTGCGGATCGTGCTCACGAATGCCTATGCGATGGGCGGCACCGTGCGCGCCGTCCTCACGCTCGCCGGCCATCTCGCCTGCACGCGCGACGTCGAGATCATCGCGATCAAGCGCGGCGGGCGGCGGGGGCCGTTCTTCCCGTTCCCGCCCGGCGTCACCGTCACGACGCTCGACGACCGGCGCAAGCCCCGCCGTGGTCCGGTCGAGCGGGCGCTGGCAGCCCTCCCGAGCCTGCTCGTCCATCCCGAGGACTACGCGTATCCGTCCGCCAGCCTGTGGACGGACCTGCGCCTGCTGCGGCGGCTGCGTGCCGCCGGCGGCGACATCGTGATCTGCACGCGCCCGGCGTGGGCGCTGCTGGTCGCGGCGGCCGCGCCTCGGGATGCGACCAAGATCGCGCAGGAGCACATGCACTTCCACGCGCACCGCCCGGCGCTGACGGCGGACATCCGGACCCACTACGGGCGCCTCGACGCGCTCGCGGTGCTGACCGCCGCCGACGCGGCCGACTACGCCGCGCTGCTCGGAGAGCGCGTCGTCCAGATCCCTGATCCGGTCGCGGCGGCGCCCGGCGGCCCGTCTCCGCTCGACACCCCGGTGGTGATCGCGGCCGGCCGGCTGACGCGCCAGAAGGGGTTCGACCTGCTGATCCGCGCGTTCGCGCGGGTCGCGCCGCGTCACCCGACCTGGACGCTGCAGATCTACGGCGGCGGCCCTGAGCGGCCCGCACTGGAGGGGCTGATCGCCGAGCACCGGCTGCAGGGGACGGTCGAGCTGCTCGGCCCGACGCGGCACCTCGACGAGGCGTTCCGGGAGGCGTCCGTGTTCGTGCTCAGCTCACGCTTCGAGGGTTTCGGGATGGTGATCGTGGAGGCGATGCGGTGCGGCCTGCCGGTCGTGAGCTTCGACTGCCCGCGCGGCCCGTCGGACATCATCACGCCGGGTCGCGACGGAGTGCTCGTGCCGCCCGAGGACATCGACGCGCTGGCCGCCGCGCTCGGCGATCTGCTGGCGGACGACGCGCGCCGCCGCGCCTATGCCACGGCCGCGCTCGCCACCGGCGCAGCGTACGACCCGGCGGCCATCGGCGCGCGCTGGGACGCGCTACTTCGGGGACTCGAGCAGCGCGATCCGCCGTAGGCCCTCGAGGCTGCGCTCGAGCTCGTCGGCAGGTCGCTGCAGCTCGTCCAGGAGCGCGGCGCGGTCGCGCGTGCCGTCGAGCAGCGTGATCAGCCGCCGCCCGAGGTCGTCGGGGACCTCGACGGTGGCGTGCCACAGGTTCGTGACGCGGGTGCCGCGAGCCGCCTGCACGCGGGCGAGCGCACTGGCGATCGGCCGGTCTCCCGCCGCGGCCGGGAGCGTGGGGGCCCACACGTGGAGCTGTACGAGGTTGGCCGTGTACGCCCGCAGGAGCGCGTCCCGCACGGCCTCGTCGTCTGCGAGCTCCGCGACGGGCAGGGCGCGCGGCCACGCCTTGCCGAGCGCCGCGAGCGCTGCCTTGACGCCGTCGTGATCGGTGGTGAGCGTGGACCCGCCGGGGCCGCGGAACTCCACCCGCCCCGGGCCGATCTCGCCGACCGGCCGTGCGGGGGTGGCGACCAGCAAGCCGCGCACGACGTCCGGCGCGGGCTCGCGGCGCTCGCTGCCGGCGTGGCAGAGGAGGGTCTGGCGGAACATCCGGCCCTTGAAGAAGTCCAGGTACTGCTCGCGGATGATCGGGTCGTCGCCGAGGCCGGGCGGGAGCCCACCCGCCTGCATCTCGAACACGTCCGCCTCGGCGAGGAAATCCAGCCCGTGGCGCGCGGCGTGGTCGACGAAGTCGGTGAAGAGCACGGCCTCGTGGTGCTCGGCCAGCTCGTCGTGGAACAGCGCCGGATCGCTCTGGCCCAGCGCCCACTCCGCCTGCGGCTGGCCCGCCTCGCTCACCGCGGTCAGGAGCGCCCGCGCCTGGGCGATCCGCTCGGCGGGGTCGTCGATGTCGCGCAGGTGCCAGCGCAGCATCTGGCGCGTGACCTCGCGCATGTGGCCGCCGGGAAAGACGTCGTAGGAGACGTACGCGACACCGCCCGCCGCGAGGTGCGCTCGGCAGCCGGCAAGCAACGCGTCGCGCACATGCGGCTCGACCCACGAGTAGACGCCGTGGCAGACGATGTAGTCAAACGTGCCGAGCTCGTCGATCGCGGTCATGTCGGACTGCCGCAGCGTCAGGTTCTCGAGGCCGAGTGCGCGCGCCAGCTCCTCCGCGTGGGCGATCGCCGTGCCGGCGAGGTCGATCCCGGTGAACGTCGCGCCGGGGAGGGCGTAGGCCATCGGGACGAGGTTGCCTCCGTCGCCGCAGCCGAGCTCGAGCAGCCGGCACGAGGCCGGGTCGGCCGACCGGAGTCCGAACATCGCTGCAACCGTGGCGAGACGGTCAGGATGGGTCTGCGCAAAGGGGTGCCCCGGATAGGGCACCCGGTCGTAGGTGCTCAGACCTTCGTGTTCTTCTTCGAGTCCCAACCGACCGTGATCGGCGCGTCGAGCGAGCCGTCGGCCTTCTGGGCCTTGTAGGAGACGACGGCCTTGGAGAAGTTCACCGACACCGAGTCCGCGACCGCGTCATCCCCCTCGCTGCCGCTCGTCTGGTACGAGCTCACGAGGATGTCGGAGAACGTCCACGTCAGGTACTCCTGCTGGGCCTTCCCGGCCTTGCGGCCGACGAGCTTCGCCTCCTTGATGTGCTGACCGGTCGCGCACGCCAGGAACAGCGCGGGGCTCGCCTTGCTGACGCGCATCATGAAGGCCAAGTCCTGGAACGCGACCTTCCCGGCGGCCGCCCCGCCGCCAGCGTGAACGGTGCCGGCATTCGATTCTCCCCACGACCACGACAGGACGTCGATCCAGTCCTTGTGCTTGCTGTCCAGGCTCTCGCCGGGGATGCCGGTGATCTGCAGGAAGTAGTCGGTCATCTTGCTGACGACTATCTCAGAAGCGCACGGACCTCGGCAAGCGTGGCGAGGGCGTCGCCACGATGCAGCACGGTGGCCATCCCCAACGCCTGCGCGGGCTTGAGGTTGCCGGGCAGGTCGTCGACGTACACGCACGCCGCGGCGGGCCGGCCGATGCGCTCCGCGGCGAGCTCGTAAATCGCCGGGTCGGGCTTGTGCAGCCCGACTTCGCTGGAGATCACCCAGCCGTCGAACAGCTCGTCCATCACGGCGCGGTCGTAGACCGACGCGTCGCCGACCGAGTTGGACAGGAGCCCGATCCTCAGGTCCTTGTGGCGCAGCGCCCGGATGCCGTCGATCATCTCCGCGTCCGCCTGCATGCCGCCGAACATCCGCCGCAGCAGGCCCTCGGGCGCGACGCCCAGCGACGCGGCGAATGCGCGCTCGAAGTCGGGTGCGGGCAGCTTGCCGGTCTCGAGGCCGGCGAGCAGCGCGCGCGCTTCGGGATCGTCGCGGAAGCGCTCGCGCACGGCGTCCGGCGCCAGGCCCTCGACGCCGCAGAACGCCTCGAATGACGCGAACGGGCTGGAGGTCAGGACGCCGCCGTAGTCGAGGATCAGCCCGAGGCGATCGCCCACGCCCGCTCCGCGATCGCCGGCACCCCGGTCTCGAGCCGGTCGAAGAACGCGTCCTCGGTCGTGCCCGCCAGCCGGCGCTTGTACGAGCCTTCCAGGAACACCGCCGACTTCCACAGCGCGAGCGTCATGTACCAGCGGACGTCCGACATCGAGCGGCCGGAGCGTTCCTCGTAGCGGGCGATCAGCTGCTCGCGGGTCGGGAAGCCCGGGCGGCGCGTGGCCGCGCTGAGGCCGCGCAGCGCGTCCTCGGGGTCGTCGGCTTGCGACCACGTGGCGACGAGGTACCCGACGTCGGCCAGCGGGTCGCCGATCGTCGCCAGCTCCCAGTCGAAGATCGCGGCGAGCCGCGCGGGCGGGCCCGGCGCGAACATCGTGTTGCCGAGCCGGTAATCGCCGTGCACGATCGTCGCCTCGCCGGACTCGGGCCTGTGCTCGGCGAGCCAGGCGGTGAGCCGGTCGAGCACCGGCAGCTTGCGCGTGCGGTTGTGCTCCCACAGGCCGCCGAAGCGGCGCAGCTGGCGGTCGAGGTACCCGGTCGGCTTGCCGTAGCCCTCCAGCCCGCAGGCGCGCCAGTCGACGGCGTGGACCTCGACCAGCGCATCGATCAGCTCCTCGCCGATGCGGCCTTCCTCGCCGTGGAGGGCCCGCGGTACCTCCGCGGTCATGACGTCGCCCGCGATTCGCTCCATCACGTAGAACGGCGCGCCGATCACGGCCTCGTCGTCGCACGTCGCGAGGACGTCGGGAGTGCGGACCTGCGCGGCCTGAACGGCGGTCAGCAGCTGCGCCTCCCGCAGCACGTCGTGCGCGGACGGCGGCAGCGGCGGGCGGGGTGGGCGGCGCAGCACCCAGCTCCCGCCGTGGCGCGTGATCAGGTACGTGACGTTCGAGTGGCCCTCCCCGATGGGCTCGGCTTCCACGGGTCCTTCGCCGAGCCCCTGGGCGTCGAGGAACGCCTCCAACGGGCGGCGTACGAGCAGCGGCGGGAGCTCGAGTTCGGCGGCCTCCTCGGCGGTGTCCACGATCGCCGTCATCGCAGCGCACCGTACCCTGGTACCGCAACCTGGGCGCCTGTGCCCGGTTGGGGGACTCTGAATGCGAATCCGACTGATCGTCATCTCATTGCTCTGCCTGCTCGCGTTTCCGGCGGCCTCGCAGGCCTCGCCGCGCCAGGTGATGAGCTTCGAAGCACCATCAGAGCTCCTCGACTACTCGCGCGTGGACGTGACGCTGGACGAGATCAAGGCGTTCGGTGTGACACAGATCCGCCAGCTCGTCTACTGGCAGACGTTCGCGCCGCGCCCGCGGTCGAAGAAGAAGCCGCACGTGAATCTGTCCGACCCCAACTCGTACACGAGCTGGGGGCCGCTGGACACGCTGATGGCTTCAGCGCGGGCGAAGGGCATCAAGGTGATGCTCACGCCGACCGGCCCGGTGCCCAAGTGGGCGACCGCGAAGAAGAAGGACAACCTGACGCGGCCGAACGCGAAGCTGTTCGGCCAGTTCGTCAAGGCGCTCGCGACCCGGTACGGCAGCCAGGTCGATATGTGGTCGATCTGGAACGAGCCGAACCAGCCGCAGTTCCTGCTTCCGCAGTACCGCAAGGGCAAGCCGTACTCCCCGGGGCTCTATCGCGGGCTCTACCGGGCGGCCTACAACGCGATCCGCCGCGTGCCGGCGAACCGCAAGGACAAGATCCTGATCGGCGAGACGTCGCCGCGCGGCAACGTGCACATCGTGCACCCGCTGCGCTTCCTGCGCGGGATCGCCTGCGTGAACGACCGCTACAAGAAGGTCGGCAAGTGCTCGAAGCTGAAGGCCGACGGCTACGCCCATCACGCGTACACGACGCGCTCCGGCCCGCGGTTCGTGCCGCCGAGCTCCAACGACGTCACGATCGGCGTGATCTCGCGGCTCGTGCGGGCACTCGACAAGGCGGGCGCGCATGGCGCGATCCCGAAGAGACTGAAGATCTACCTGACCGAGTTCGGCATCCAGTCGTTCCCGGACAAGATCTCCGGCGTCCCGCTCGAGCGCCAGCCGGCGTACTACGCGATCGCCGAGCACATCGCCTACGTGAACTCGCGCGTGGCGATGATCTCGCAGTACCTGATGCGCGACGATGCGCCGCGCACGTCGGGCTACCGCTACCGCGGGTTCGAGAGCGGGCTGCGCCGCAGCAACGGCGCGAAGAAGCCGTCCTACAAGGCGTTCGCCAACCCGCTCGCGGCTGAGCGATACGGCAAGCAGGACGTGCTGTGGGGGCTGATCCGACCCCAGGCCGGCAAGACCAAGGTGACGATCCAGGTCCGCAAGAAGGGCAAGAAGAGCTGGTCGAAGCTGCGGTCGCTGACCACCACCGTCCGAGGGGTATACGGCCTCACGGCGAGACACCGCAACGGCCAGCAGTTCCGCGTGCAGTGGACGTCGACGGACGGCCACCGCCACACGGGTCCGCCGATCAAGTCGTACTAAACCCGACGTTCGTCCACATATGGGGTCGGGACCCGGTGAGCCGGGGCGCGGCCCCGGGCGATAAGTGCGGTATGCGACGCGTGACTCTCCTCGGACTGCAGGTCCACGACTGCCACGGCGAGGAGGTCGGGCGAGTCGTCGATACATGGCCCAACGACGGCGGCTGGGAGCTCGAGATGGTGGTCGTCCGCCTCTCGCGCTTCGGCGAGCGGCGGATGCTGCCGATCGAGAGCCTCACCACCTGGGGCCAGACGCTCTACTCGGTCCACACCAAGATGCAGATCGAGGATGCGCCGGTCTCCGGAGAGGGCGTACACCGCGCCGACGACCCGTATCGGGCGCTGGCGTACTGGCGCTGGGAGGAGCCGGGCGGGGTCGATATCGTGACCGCGCGATGGCGCCGCAGCTCTGGCTTCTCCGTCACGGAGAGGCCGTCCCTCACGACTCCAAGCCCGACGCCGACCGCGAGCTGACCGCTCGCGGGGAGCGCCAGGCGATCGCGGCGGGCGAGGGCCTCGCCCGGCTCGGCGTCGAGTTCGCCGCCTGCTACACGAGCCCGAAGGTCCGCGCCCGCGACACGGCTCGGCTGGCCTGCCGATCCCTGAGCATCGAGCCGGTGGACGACGACTCGCTGGCCAACGGCTTCGGCCGCGACGACGCGCTGGCGTTGCTGCACGCCCACGGCGACGACGAGCGCGTCCTGGTTGTCGGGCACGACCCGTCGTTCTCGCAGGTCGTCTACGACTTCACCGGAGGCCGGGTGGATTTCAAGAAGGGTGGCGTGGCGGCGGTGCGGGTCGAGCGCACGATCGGCGAGCTGCTCCTGCTCTTGCGCCCGCGTGAGCTCGAGTCGCTCGCCCGCGGCTGAAAGCGCCAACGAACTGCGGCTGGGTAGGGCGGCGAGTGGTCGGCCGCGGGGTCGCTCCGAGCGTCTGCGCGCCTTGGTGTCGGGAAACCCTCGGTATGCGCGGGTAACTCGACACCGACTCGCGAGCCGGTCGATATCGCCTCCCCCAATGCCGCCGTGCGCCGGCGTCACAACACGGCCGAGATGACCGCGAGCGCGACCTCGGCGCGTGGGCCCAAAGACGTCTCGTAGACGTACTCGCCGGGGTTGTGGGCCTTGCCGCCGCGCGGGCCGAGGCCGTCGACCGTGATCGGGATCGTGGCGGCGAAGTGGCTCGCGTCGGAGGCGCCGCCGCGGGAGACGCCGCGGACCGGGCGGCCCACCAGCTCGGTCGCGCGCTCGAGCACCGGCGCGACGGCGGCCTCGGAGTGCATGCCCGGCCAGCGGCGGATCAGCTCGGCGCTGACCGTGACGCCGTCGACGTCACCGGGCACCGACTCGAGGACCGACTCGATCGCGTCCAGCTCGTCGGCGCGGCAGTCGCAGAACAGCTCGCCGTTCCCCGGGACCACGTTGAAGGCGTCGCCGGAACGCAGCACCGTCGGGACCGCGGTCAGGCGCGACGGCCCCCCGGGATCGTGGCAGGCGGCAACCGCCTGCGCGGCCTGCGCCAGCGCCAGCAGCGCGTTGCGACCGCGGTCCGGCGCCGACCCCGAGTGCGCGGCCCGGCCGCGCGCCTCGACGAGGATCGTCCCCGCCGCCTTGCGCCGCACGACGACGCCGTCCGAACCATCGGAGGCGGAGTCGCCGCCCTCGAAGCACAGGCATGCGTCCCAGCCGGCGAAGCGGTCGACGTGGGCGATCGAGCCGGTCCGCCACTCCTCGTCGCACACGAGCAGGAGCGCCATCTCCGCGTACGCGTCCGGCCGCGCCGCGAACGCGTTCATCGCGCCGATCGAGAGGACCACGCCGCCCTTCATGTCGACGCTGCCGGAACCGACGAGCTTGTCGCCGTCGCGGTGCAGCGGCCGGTGGTCGCCGTGCGCGATCACCGTGTCGAGATGGCCGAGCAGCAGCACCCGCCGCGATCCGGTCCCGCGCAGGACGGCGACGAGGTCCTGGGCATGGTCGGGGGAGGAGCACGGAATGCGCGAGATCGCGGCCGCGTCGGGCAGCAGCGCCGCGCAGACGGCGGCGCATTCCTCGGCGCCGTGGACGTCGCCGGACGGCGACGAGACGCCGACCAGCGCCTCGAGCTCGCGCGCCGCGCGGCGCCCGATCTCCGCCGCCGCCGTTTGCACCCAGGAGTCCATGGGGCGCCACGGTAACGTCTTCCTCGTGCCTGAGCTGCCGGAGATGGAGATCGTGGCTCGGCGGCTCGACGAAGCGCTGCCGGGCGAGCGGATCGAGTCCGCGCTCACGCCGGGCATCAACGCGCTGAAGACGTTCGACCCGCCGTTCTCGGCGATCGACGGCGCGACGTTCACCGGCGCCCGCCGGCGCGGCAAGCTGCTGCTGCTCGACGTCGACACGCCGACCCGCGGCGACCTCGTCCTGCTCTTGCACTTGATGAGCGCAGGCCGCGCGCAGCTGTTCGACAAGCGAGCGTCGTTGCGCGACAAGACCTCGCGCGTGCTGTTCCGTCTGTCGAACGACCGCGAGCTGAGGGTGCGTGAGTTCGGCACCAAGCAGCGCGCGTGGGTGAAGCTGCTGACACCGGACGCCGTCGACGCCGATGAGTCGCTCGAGCACCTCGCCCCCGAGGCGTGGCCCGACTCGCCCGACGATCTCGCCGACCGCCTGAAGGCACCGCGGCCGCTGCATTCGCTCCTCCGTGACCAGCGCGTGGTCGCCGGCATCGGCCGCACGTGGGTCGACGAGATCCTCCATGCGGCCCAGCTCTCGCCGTTCAAGCGCGGCGACGATCTCTCCGACGCGGAGGTCGAGGCGCTCGGCGAAGCGATGGTCTCCGAGCTCGGTCGCGTGATCGACGTGTACGAGGAACAGGTCCAGCTCCCGCTGCCGGAGAAGTTCCCGAAGCCCACCCGGGTGCACGCGCACCAGGGCGAGCCGTGCCCGCGCTGCGAGACCGTCCTCGAGGCCGTGTTCTACGAGGACTACGTCATGAGCTACTGCCCCCACTGCCAGACCGAGGGTCGCGTCCTCAAGGACCGCCGGCTCTCACGACTACTGAAATAGGAGACCCACATGATCGGAGCCGGCGAGCAGGCGCCGGAGTTCACACTCCCCGACCAGGACGGCAACCCCGTGTCGCTCGACGACTACCGGGGGCAGACCGTCGTCCTCTACTTCTATCCCAAGGCCGACACGCCGGGCTGCACGACGCAGGCATGCGGGCTGCGCGACACGATCTCCGAGTTCAACGACGTCGGCGCCGTCGTGCTCGGCATCTCGCCCGACCCCGTCAAGCGGGTCAAGAAGTTCCACGAGGGCCAGGGCCTGAACTTCACGCTGCTCGCCGACGAGGGCCACGTCGTGTGCGACTTGTACGGCACCTGGGTCGAGAAGTCGATGTACGGCAAGACCTACTGGGGCGCCCAGCGGTCGACGTTCATCGTGGACGGCGACGGGAACGTCGCGCACGTCATCGAGAAGGCGTCGCCGAAGACGCACGCCGCCGACGTCCTCGCCGCGCTGGAAGGGCTAGGCGCCGCCGCTTAGGTAGCTCTTCGACGATCGCGCGCGCCCGCTCAGGGTCGCTGCGTATGTGCGGCCGGGCGCGCTCGATCCACTCCGACGACGACGGCTCGAAGGTCGGGTGGCCGCCGAGCGCGAGCACCGCGGTGCCGTCCTCGGCGGCGACCGCGTGCCGGTGCACGTCCGGGTCCACGCGCACGACCGTGCCCGCCGGGGCATCGAGCTCCGAGCCGTCGAGCGTGAACGTCGCCCGCCCGTGCAGCACCACGTAGACCTCCTCGTGACCCATGCCGTCGGCGTCCCGGTGCGGCTCGACCACGTCCTGCCCCGCCCGCTCGGCCGTGTACGCGCCCATGCCCACGATCCGCGTGCCGATCGCGGCCCGCAACGGCCGCCAGGTCGTCTCCGCGCCCGGCCACGGGATCGCCTCGAGGTCGTCGATCCGCACCGCCTGCCACCCGCTCATGGCTTCACGTTACGCAACGCCTCGCGCCGGCTGAGCTCGGCGGCCTCACGTGGCGGTTGCGGACCGCGGTGTCGGCGCCGAGGTCGGCGATGACGTCGGGTAGCAGGCGCCGCGCGCCCTCGACGCGCCGCGGCCCGATCCGCTCGGCCAGCTCCGCGGAGATCGCGGCGCGGTGCACGAGGGCCGCCTCGATCGCTCCCTGCCCGCGCGCGGTCAGCAGGCCGATCGTCACCGGTCGCATTCCCTTCTGCGAAGTGACGAGCGACGCGCTCACCGGCTGGATCACGACGCGGCCGACGCCGCTCAAGCCCGCTCATCTCGAGCACAGCCCTTCGTGTCGTGCAAGTATTTGACCCCACCCAGCCACGCGACGCACGACGTCGCGGTCGCCGAATGCCACGCCGAATGGGTCGAGGACAAGCAGCACGCCTGGAACCTGTTCCGCGCCGCGCCCGAGCCGCTCGGCCACGACCCCTACAAGATCTGGCCCGACGGCCCGGACGACCCGGGCGCGGGGGTCCTACGACTCACCCCGTGGCGGCTGCGCGTTGCGGGGATACAGACGCTGCTCGGGAAGTCGGCTCCGCTGGTGTGGCGGGCTCCCGATGCAGTCCCACGCCCGCGACGACCAGTGCCACTCCCGTGACCTCGACCCACGACGGCACCTGCCCGAGCACGACGATCCCGATCACCGTGGCGGTGGCCGGCAGCAGCGCGACCATCAGCGCGTAGGCCGCACGTGTCAGCTGCGCCATCGCGAGCTGGTCGCAGACGTAGGGGATCACCGAGGACGAGATGCCGACGCCGACGCCGGCCAGCAGCGCGACCGGATCCCCGATCGCCGGCGCGGCGGCCCAGCCGGCGAGTGGCGTGACGACGACCAGCGCGATCAGCATCGAAGCGCCGAGCCCGTCGATGCCGCCGCCCGCGCCGCGCTGGGCGACCCGGTGGCCGAGCACGATGTAGAGCGCGAACAGCACCGCGTTGGCGAACGCGAACACGACGCCGAGCGGCTCGCCGTCGAGCTGCACGTTGGTGAGCAGGTAGACGCCCGGAACCGCGAGCCCCAGGGCGAGCACGTTCCGAGGAGTCCGCGCGCCCAGCGCCGCCAGCACGATCACCGGCAGGAACTCGATCGCGGCGACGGTGCCGAGCGGCAGCCGGTCGATCGCCAGGTAGAAGCAGCAGTTCATCACCGCCAGCACTGCGCCCCACGCGATCAACGTGCGGTCGCGCAGGTCGACCCGGCGCCACGGTCGCCGCCACGCCGCGAACACGACCGCCGCGGCCGCGATCCGCAACCACGCGACGCCGAGCACGTCGACGCGCGCGAACAGCAGCACCGCGAACGCCGGGCCGAGGTAGTGGAAGATCGCGCTCCCGATGAAGTAGACCTGGGGAGGAGGACGCACACCGACAGGATCGAGGCAAGAACGACTGGATCGAAGGGCCGTTCGCAGCTATCTTGGATGCGATGGCTAACGATCAACGGGACAACGACGTCACGAACCGTCGAATCCTCGAAGAGCTCCAGGGCGACGGCCGGATCAGCCTCGCCGAGCTCGGGCGCCGCGTCGGCCTCTCACCGCCGGCGGTCGCCGAGCGCGTGCAGCGGCTCGAGCGCGACGGCGTGATCACCGGCTACCACGCCACCGTCAACCCGCGCGCGCTCGGCTACGCGCTCACGACCGTGATCCGCATCCGCCCGGCGCCGCGCCAGATCCCCAAGGTCGCCGAGCTGGCCCGCGCGACCCCGGAGATCGTCGAGTGCCACCGCATCACCGGCGAGGACTGCTTCTTCATGAAGGCCACGGTCCGCGACGTCGAGCACCTCGAGGAGCTGATCGACCGCTTCGTCGTCTACGGCCAGACGACGACCTCGATCATCCAGTCCTCGCCCGTGCCCGGTCGCGGTGTGGCCATCTAGCCTGTCGTACGTGCCCTTCGCGTCCATCGGCGACTCGTTCACGGCGTTCTTCAACGCCGTCGGGGACTTCTTCGACAGCCTGGCGGCCATCCGGTGGCTGTCGCTGTTCTTCGCCCTGGCCGCGTTCGGCATCTATTTGACGATCCGGGCGCGCGCCTCGTTCAACATCCTCCGCGCCGCCTATCCCGACGAGCGGATCCAGTTCCGCTACATCTGGGGTGCGTACATCGCCGGGTACGGCTTCAACGCGGTCGTGCCCGCGCGCGGCGGCGACGTCATCCGCCTGTTCCTGACCAAGACGCGGATCCCGAACTCGAGCTATCCGGCGGTGGCGTCGAGCTTCGCGGTCGAGCTGATCTTCGACCTCTGCATGGCGATCCCGATCATGGCCTTCGCGTTCTCGCAGGGCGCGTTCCCGAAGCCGCCGGACTTCTCGAAGCTGCCGGCGTTCGACCTCGCGTTCTTCGCCTCGCACCCCAAGTTCGCGCTCTTCCTGTTGACCGTGGCCGGGATCGCGACACTCGTCGCGTTCGCGCTGCTGTCGGCGCGCGTGAAGGCGTTCTGGGCGCGCGTGCGCCAGGGGCTGACGATCCTGTTCGACCGCCGGCGCTACGTCCGCGAGGTGTTCGCGGTCCAGTTCGTCGGCTGGCTGTTCCGCTTCACCGCGTTCTTCTTCCTGCTCAGCGCCTTCAACGTCGGCGGCTCGGTGCGCAACGTGCTGCTCGTGCTCGGCGTCAACGCGGTCGCCGCCCTGGTGCCGTTCACGCCGGGTGGCGCGGGCGTCCAGCAGGCGCTGCTCGTGAAGGTGTTCGCCGGCACGGCGAGCGGGGCGACGGTCGCCGCCTACTCGGTGGGACAGCAGATCGCGATCGCCGCATTCACGTTCGGCGTCGGCTTCGCCGCGCTCGTGTGGGTGTTCAAGATCCGCTCCTTCAAGGAGGTCATCGCGCAGGGACGCGCGGAGCGCGCCGAAGAAGCGGCCGAGCCTGCAGGCTAGGAGAGGCCCTGCCGGGCCTCGCGCACCAGCGTCACGGCCTCGGGGAAGACCGTCGCCATCACCGAGCGGACCTGCTTGGCCTGCTCCTCGGCGTTGCCCTGCAGGTTCACGCGGTTGATCGCAGCCACGGTCATGTCGACGGCGAGCTTGATCGCGTTGTCGGCCCAGGCGAGGTTTTGGGTCGACTGCATCTGTTCGGCCATCTCCTGCAGTCGCTTCTGAAAGTCAGGGTCGTTGAAAAAGCCTCCGAAGCCTTCCATGTCAATGAGACTAACGGTCGCCGCGCTCGTGGAAGAAGAAGTCGGGCATCACGGCGCGCGTGACGCGGCTCGAGAGCTGGCTCGCCAGCTCGGCGTCGCCGGTCCGTGAGGCGAGGTCGTCGAGCGTGACGATGCCGGTGAGACGGCCGCCGTCGACCACGACGAGGCGCCGGATCGCATGCCGGACCATCAGCTCGCCCGCCTCCTCGACGTCCATCGACGCCTCGGCGGTGATCACCGGTGAGGACGCGTGGTCGGCCACGTGGTCGCCGAAATCGCGGCCGTCGGCGATCACCGACAGCGCAAGGTCACGGTCCGTGACGAACCCGACCGGGCCGACGTCGTCGACGAGTACGACCGAGCCGACATTGCGCTCGCGCATCAGCTCGGCGACCTCGCGGACGGTGCGCTCGGGGGCCGCTGTGACGACGGACTCCGTCATGACCTCCCGGATCAGCACGCGGGCGAGTCTACAATCGCGCGCCGTGGCGTATCGCACCGCTGGTCAACTCGCCCTGCAGCGTCGGATCGAAGCGCTGATCCGTGTCGCTGCCCCCGTCCTGGACGTCGTCCTGTTCGCCGGCGAGCGGGTCTCGCGCGTGGCCGGGCGCAACGAGATCGACCCGGATCCGCCGCGCCGGCTCGGCGATCGCGACGTCCGCACGTCGCTCGCGGGCCCACCCGACGGCCGCGCTATCTAGGATCTTCACCTTCGTGGCCGCCGTTGCCGACCCTGAGAAGCAGCTCGCGTGGGAGGCGCGACAGCGTCCACGCGCCGGCGTGGCGGCGATTCTCGCCGGCGTTTTCACGCTCGGCGGCTTCATCTGGTCGGCCGCCGCGTTCCGCGATGTACCGCGCTCCGGCTTCCTGACGTCGCTCGGCCAGGCATTCAAGCCAGGCCCGATCGGGAACCAGCCGAGCCTGCGGACGCCCGAGTTCGAGTTCTACGACGGCAAGGCGTTCACGTTCGTCGGCTCGTCGGTCGTCAGGGCGATCGCGTACTTCGCGCTTGCCTACGCGGTGACGTTCCTGATCGTGGCGACGCGCTCGCGGCGGCCCGAGCTGCCGCGCTTCATCGTCTACATCACGCTGGTCGGCGCCGTGCTGAGCGCGGTTGCGTCAGTGTTCGGCGGTGTCGGGACGGTGCTGGCGGTCGGGCACTTCCTCGACGGGCCTCGGACCGTCGATGCTGCCTCCGACGTAGCGACCGACTCGCTGCTCTACACGGCCAACCTGATCGCGGTGCTGGCGCCGCTGCTGGTCGCGGCGGGCCTGCTGCTGGTGTCGCTGAACTCGATGCGCGTCGGCCTGCTCACGCGCTTCCTCGGCGTCCTCGGGATGCTCTCGGCCGCGCTCGCGATCCTGTCGCAGTTCCTGTTCTCGTTCGTGCTGACATTCTGGCTGATCTCGCTCGGCCTGCTGTTCCTCAACATGACGCCGGGCGGCGCGCCGCCGGCCTGGCGGACGGGCGGCGCGGAGCCGTGGCCGAGCCGGCGGGAGGCCGTCGAGGCCCGCGGTTCGCGCAAGCCCGCGCGCGAACCGGAGCCGGAGCGCGAGCCCGAGGCCGCGCCGACGGCCACGCGTCCGCACCCGGCGTCGAAGAAGCGCAAGCGCAAGCGCCGGGGCTGAGACGCCGCTTCGAGACGTGCGGCGTCTCGAAACGACCTCAGGCGGCTTCAGCTTCAGCTTCGGGCGCGGCGTTGAGCAGCGCGTCGATCGTGACGAGCAGGCCGAGCCACCCGGAGAACGATCGGTCGCTCCCGGTTCCGTCGCTCGCGCGCCCGTCCAGCTCTTCGCCCGCCAGGCGCAGGTCGAGGGTGATGGTGACCGCTCGTGAGGTCATGCGTACAGGATGGACACAACCCGGAGATCTGCCATCGGGGGGTCCCCTAAACGTCGTCCCCAGACTTTGGGAGGGCGCCCGCCAGCTCGCGCCGCGATCGGATGCCCAACTTGCGGTAGGCGTTCGAGAGATGGACTTCGACGGTCTTGGGCGTCACGAACAGCGCCTGGGCGATGTCGCGGTTGCTCTGCCCAATGGCGGCAAACGCGGCCACGCGCCGCTCGCTCGCGGTCAGCGCGTCGACCCCGCCCAGCGCCGACGTGCGCGGCCGCGCGCCTGCCGCGTACAGCTCCGAGCGCACGTGCTCGACGAGCCCTTCGGCCGAGCACGCGTCGGCCAGCTCGAGGGCGCGCCGGAGCGGCTCGCGGGCGTCGGTCGGCCGCCTCTCGCGCCGCAGCGCGGAGCCGAGCTCGGCGAGCGCCTTGGCGAGCTCGAGCCGCGCATGTGAGCGCTCGAGCACGTCGGCCGCCTCCTCCAAGAGCTCCACGTCGCCCCGCAGCACGCCAACTACGCGCAGCGACGGGCCGACCGTCCCCGGCGCGCCCCAGCGCCGCGCGTCGGCCAGCTCCTCCTCGGCCAGCGCGATCGCCTCGTCGTGGCGGCCGAGCCGGTCGAGCGCCAGCGCGGCGTTGGAGCGGACCCACGTGGACGTCGGCGCCCGTACGTGCGAGTGGTGGCGCTGGTACTCGGCGTACGCGTCGAGCACCTCCGCGAAGCGCCCTTCGGCGAGGAGCAGCATCAGCCGCGTGGCGCGCCAGTAGCGGCTGCCGTCCGAGTTCTCGTCGCGCAGCGGTGGGCTGCGGTCCAGCCACGTGCGCGCCTCGTCGATGCGACCGCGCTCGATGGCCGCGCGGCAGAGGAACGAGCTCGTGTAGCGGCTCGCGATCTCGCCGAACCCCCAGGCGTCGAACTCCTCCTGGCCGCGGCGCAGCGAGTCCGCCGCCTCGGCCAGCTCGCCGTACTGGAGCAACGTGAAGCCGTGCCAGAGGTGGATCGCGGAGACTCCGAGCAGTGACCCGTGCTTGTGCGCCTCGGACTGCGCGAACACCCACTGCGCGTCGACCTCGCGCCGGTCGCCGTAGACGAGCGTCATCATCGCGGCCATCATCAGCAGCCCGTTGTCCGCGACGGTGAGCTCGCCGCCGGCGAGGGAGGCGAGGGCGAGCTCGGCGCACTCGTCGACGTGGCCACCGGTGTGGGCCCACCACAGCGACGCGACGGACGCCAGCATCTTGGCGCCGAGGCTGTCGGCCGGGAGATCCTGGTGGGCCTCGAGCCCGCGCAGCCGCTGCGGCGCTTCGAGGCCGAAGAAGCCCAGCATGAAGTCGAACGCGGCGAGCGCCCGCACGTCGTCCTCGAGGTCCGGCAGCTCGGCCGCGACGCGCTGGGCGAACTCCGACGCCTCCTCGAGCGCCCCGGTGAACACGAGGGCGCGGCAGAGCGCGTGCGCGACCTCCATGCGGTCGGCCGGATCCTCGAGCGAGTCGTAGGCCTCGGTCAGGTGCGCGATCGCGGCGCGCCCGTCCATCAGGACCTCGGCCAGCCCGAGCTCGCGCATCAGCTCCGGCCGCCACTGGCCCGGTGCCGGCTCCTCGAGCGCGCGCCGCAGGTGCGCGACGCCGCTCTCCGGCGCGCCGCGGGTCACCGCGGCACGGCCCGCCTCGCGCAACTGCTCGGCCACCCACACCTGCCCGCGGCGGGGTGCGGTGAGGAGGTGGGCGGCGACCTGCTCGGGCGGTGCCCCGGCGTCGAGCAGCACGCGCGCCGCACGCTCGTGCTGGAGCTCGCGCTCCCCAAGCGGCAGCTCGAGGTAGACAGCGTCGCGGACCAGCGCGTGCACGAACGCGATCGGCGCCTCGCGCCGCAGGATCTCGGCGCGGGCGAGCGTGCCGGTCGCGTCGGCCACGCGCGCCTCGCTGAGCCCGGTCAGCGCGGCGACGGCCGGGAGCGTCGCGCTCTCGGTGAGCACCGCGACGGCGCGGGCCACGGCGATCGCGTCCTCGGACAGCCGCGCGAGCCGCATGATCACCGTCCGCGACACGGCGCGCGGGCCGATCTCGAGCACGACGCCGGCGTGCGCGGCATCGGGTTTGACGTGGTCGGCCTCGAGCGCGGTCAGCAGCTGGCGCAGGAACAGCGGGTTGCCGCCGGTCGCCGCGTGGCAGGCGGCGCAGAACGGCTCGTCGGCCTCGGCGCCGAGGCGCTCGCGCACGAGCGCGCGCACAGCGTCGGCGCTGAGCGGGACCGGGCGGACGGCGACCGTCGACGGGTCGTGCGCGATCTCGCCGAGCAGCGCGACGTCGGTGCCGGGCTCACCGGTGCGGATCGTCGCGGCGACGAGGATCGGCTGGCCCTCGAGCCGGCGCGCCAGGTAGGCGACGAAGCGCAGCGACGGGCGGTCGCACCAGTGCAGGTCGTCGATTGCCAGCACCAGCGGGCCATCGGCGGCGAGGTTGAGCGCGACCCAGAACAGTCCGTGCAGCGCGGCGAACGACGCGTCGCCCTCGGCCATCGCCGCCTCGCCGAACACTGCGGCCGCGGGCGCCGCCGCGCCGGCCAGCACGCGCTCGCGCCGCTCGGGGTCGGTCACGACGCTCTCGAACAGCTGGCGGACGACGCCGAACGGGAACTCCCGCTCGAGCTCGGAGCCGCGCGCGAACAGGACCTGCGTGTCGCCTTCGGCGGCATGCCGGCGCTCCTCGGCGAGCAGCGTGCTCTTGCCGATCCCCGCCGGCCCTTCGATCCACGCCACGCGGCCTTCGCCCGAGGGCAGCGCGTCCAGCAGCGCCGCGAGCGCGGCGACTTCCCGTTCGCGCTCGACCAGGGGCGTCATGCCGACGGCATCTTATGCGCGCAAGGAGTCCGAAATCCGCGTACTACGCACGTCGTAGCGGGACCGTTCTCTACACGGGGAGATCGCATGGAGGAGCCGCGGTACGACTGGGAGCGCATCGAGCATTCCCCGGAGTTCCAGGAGCTGGTGCACAAACGCCGGTCGTTCGTCGTGCCGGCGACGGTGTTCTTCCTGGCCTACTACATGGCCTTCATCCTGCTGGCCGGCTACGCGAAGGACTTCATGGCGTCCTCGGTGTACGAGGCGCTGACGGTCGGCTACTGCCTGGCCCTGACGCAGTTCGTCATGGTGTTCGTGCTGGGGATCGTGTACCTGCGCAAGTCCGACCGCGACTACGACCCGCTCGCCGCGAAGGTCGTCGAGCTGGCCGAGTCGGAGACGGCCTCGGGGACGCGGTTCGAGCGTGCGGAAACCGCCACGGGGACGGAGGTGCCGCGATGATCCTCGTCGCAGACGTCAACGGCGAAGCGCTGCTCATCTTCGGCATCGTCCTGGCCATCACGCTCGGCATCACGTACTGGGCGTCCAAGCGCGCGCAGGGAACCGTCGGCTTCTACGCCGCCGGGCGCCAGATCACGGGCGCGCAGAACGGCCTCGCGATCTCCGGCGACTACCTGTCGGCCGCGTCGTTCCTCGGCATCGCGGGCCTGATCTTCCTGTTCGGCTTCGACGGGTTCCTGTACTCGATCGGGTTCCTCGTCGCGTTCCTGACGGTGATGTTCCTGCTCGCCGAGCGCATGCGCAACGCGGGCAAGTTCACGATCGCCGACGTGCTCGCGTTCCGGCTGCGGGAGCGGCCCGCGCGCACCGCCGCGGCGCTCGGCACCCTGGCCGTCGTCGCCTTCTACCTGATCGCGCAGATGGTCGGCGCGGGCGTGTTGATCGAGAAGCTGGTCGGCATCAACTTCTCGCTCGCGGTCGTGCTCACCGGCGCCTTCATGCTCTGCTACGTGGTCTTCGGCGGCATGGTCGCCACCACGTGGGTGCAGATCATCAAGGCGTGCCTGCTGATGGCCGGCATCGTCGTCGTGTCGATCTTCGTGCTCGGCAAGGTCGGCTTCAACCGCGATCGAGCTGTTCAACAAGGCCGACGCCAACAAGGCGCCGGAGTCGACGTTCTCGCTCGGCCCGGGCACGTTCCTGCCGAAGCCGATCGACACCGTGTCGCTCGGCCTCGCGCTCGTGCTCGGCACCGCCGGCCTGCCGCACATCTTGATGCGGTTCTTCACCGTGCCGAACGCCAAGGCGGCGCGCAGCTCGGTCGTGTGGGCGATGTTCATCATCGGGTTCTTCTACCTGCTGACGACGTTCATCGGCTTCGGCGCACGGGCGTTCCTCGCGAGGAGGGCGTCGAGGCCGCCGGGACCGCCGGCAACCTCGCCGCGCCGAACCTGGCCGCGTTCCTCGGCGGTGGCGAGGGCACGTTCGGCGGTGACCTGTTCCTGGCCGTGATCGCCGGCGTGGCGTTCGCGGTCGCCGCGTCGGCGAACTTCCCGGCACTGTTGCTCGCGCTCACGTGGCGGCGGTTCAACACGGCCGGCGCGGTGACGGGCGTGCTGTTCGGCGTCGTCAGCTCGATCGCGCTGGTGATCGTGTCGCCGAAGGTCTGGCCGGGGGCCGACACGGTCACGGGCTCGCCGGTCGGCTGGGAGCGGGCCAACCCGGGCATCGTCTCGATTCCGCTCGGATTCCTCGGCTGCTGGCTGGGGACCGTCCTCAGCCGCGAACACGGGGCCGAGCGCACGTACCAGGAGCTGTTCGTGCGGTCCGAGACCGGCCTGGGGGCGGAGAAGGCGGTCGCCGGCCGATAGGGCCACATGAGTGTTTGAACTGACAACCATCCGTCCGGCGGATTCAGCATCGGGGTACATGGGTCGCAGCACAGCCGTCGGGCACGCGCACGCGTGCCCCGTTGAAGGAGGACAGCTCCATGGAAGCCGCGACTTTCCGCGGGACCGAAGCGACCGGTGGGCGTACTGCCTCCGAGCGCGCGGCCGAACCCCCCGCGGCATTCACCATCGCGAACCCCGGCCCGCTCGGCCTGGCCGCGTTCGCGCTCACCACGTTCGTGCTGAGCATGTTCAACGCCGGGCTGCTCGACTCCTCGGGCGAGCCGATCGTGTTCGGGCTCGCGCTGGCGTACGGCGGGATCGCCCAGCTCCTCGCGGGCATGTGGGAGTTCAGGACCGGCAACACCTTCGGCGCGACCGCGTTCACGTCCTACGCCGCGTTCTGGCTGTCGTTCTGGGCGTTCGTGACGTTCTTCGCCGACAAGATCCCCGAGGCCGAGGCCGGCCACGCGATCGGGCTGTACCTGATCGCCTGGGGCATCTTCACGAGCTACATGTTCGTCGCGTCGCTGCGCACGACGGCGGCGATCGCGCTGGTCTTCATCCTGCTGGCCGTGACGTTCATCGTCCTCGGCATCGGCGACTCGTCCGGGAACTCGAGCATCACCAAGCTGGGCGGCTGGATCGGGCTCGCGACGGCGATCGCGGCGTGGTACGCCTCCTTCGCAGAAGTCACGAACGCTACGTTCGGGCGTACCGTGTTCCCCGTACGGCCACTGAAGCGCTGAGAAAGGAGAGGCATGGCGACCGAGGGCAAGACGCTCGAGCACGAGCTGGAGGAATTGCTCGATCAGGAGACGTTCTCGCCTCCGAAGGAGTTCGCCAAGTCGGCCGTCATCACGGACGCGTCGATCCACGAGAAGGCGGCAGCGGACCCTGAGGCGTTCTGGGCCGAGCAGGCCGAGGCGCTGCACTGGGAAGAGAAGTGGGACCAGGTGCTCGACTGGTCCGACCCGCCGTTCGCCAAGTGGTTCGTCGGCGGCAAGCTCAACGTCTCATACAACTGCGTCGATCGCCACGTGGAAGCCGGCAACGGTGACCGCGTGGCGTTCCACTGGCGCGGCGAGGAGGGCGAGGAGCGCGACATCACGTACGCGGACCTGCACCGCGACGTCCAGAAGTTCGCCAACGCGTTGAAGGACCGCGGGATCGGTGCGGGCGACGTGGTCGGGATCTTCCTGCCGATGATCCCCGAGGTCGTCGTGGCGATGCTCGCGTGCGCGCGCATCGGCGCCCCGCACAACGTCGTCTTCGGCGGCTTCTCGCCGACCTCGGTCAAGGAGCGCATGGAGTTCTCCCAGGCCAAGGCCCTGGTCACCGTCGACGGCGCCCGGCGCAAGGGCAAGACGGCGCCGATCAAGCAGCAGGTCGACGAGGAGATGGGCGACCTCGAGCACCTCGAAACGATCATCGTCGTCCAGCACACCGGCGCCGACTGCTCGATGCAGGAGGGCCGCGACTTCTGGTGGCACACCGTCGTGGAGGCCGCCGGCGACGAGTGCCCGGCCGAGCCGTTGGACGCCGAGCACCCGCTCTACATCCTCTACACGAGCGGCTCGACCGCAAAGCCGAAGGGCATCCTGCACACCACCGGCGGCTATCTGACGCAGGTCGCGTGGACGCACCGCCACGTGTTCGACCTCAAGCCCGACGAGGACGTGTGGTGGTGCTCGGCCGATGTCGGCTGGGTCACCGGCCACTCCTACATCGTGTACGGGCCGCTGGCGAACGGCTGCACGTCGGTGATGTACGAGGGCGCGCCCGACTATCCGGACAAGGACATCTGGTGGGAGCTGTGCGAGCGCTACAAGGTGACGCTCTTCTACACGGCGCCGACGGCGATCCGGGCCTGCATCAAGTGGGGCGCGGAGTACCCGGGCAAGCACGACCTCAGCTCGCTGCGGCTGCTGGGCACGGTCGGCGAGCCGATCAATCCGAAGGCCTGGCTCTGGTACTACAAGGTGATCGGGAACGAGAAGTGCCCGATCGTCGACACCTGGTGGCAGACCGAGACCGGCGCGATCATGATCACGACGCTGCCGGGGATCCAGGACATGAAGCCCGGCAGCGCGGGCACGCCACTGCCGGGGCTCGAGGGAGGCGTCGTCGACGACAAGGGCAACGACGCCGGCACCGAGCAGGGCTTCCTGACGCTCGATCGCCCGTGGCCCTCGATGCTGCGGACGCTGTACAAGGAGGAGGACCGGTTCGTCGAGACGTACTGGTCCAAGTACGGCAAGGACACGTACTTCGTCGGCGATGCCGGCCGCCGCGACGAGGACGGCTACTTCTGGGTCGTCGGCCGCGTCGACGACGTCGTCAACGTCTCCGGCCACCGGCTCTCGACCGCCGAGGTCGAGTCCGCGATCGTCTCGCATGAGAAGGTCGCGGAGGCCGCGGTGATCGGCCAGCAGGACGAGGACACGGGCCAGTCGATCGCCGCGTTCGTGACGCTCACGGGCAGCCTCGAGGGCGACGACGAGATGATCGGCGACATCCGCCAGCACGTCGCCAAGCGGATCGGCAAGCTCGCGCGGCCGAAGCGCATCATCTGGGCCGACGACCTGCCGAAGACGCGCTCGGGCAAGATCATGCGCCGGCTGCTGCGCGACATCGCCGAAGGCCGCGAGCTCGGCGATGTCACTACGCTCCGCGACCCGGACGTGATGGCGCAGCTCGAGGGCAAGGTCAAGGAGCGCCAGGAGCAAGAAGACTGAGTACGCGGGCGTCGTCGGGCGCTTCGGTGATCTCACGGTGCCGCGGGTTCGCGGCGTCGAAGCGGGGGATCGCGAGGTACTCGACGACGCTGGTACCCAGGCTCAGCTGTGCGGCGTAGGCGCTGATGGCATCTGTGACCGTCGGCGCGCTCAGGATGTTGGCGAGGTAGTGCCCCTCGGCCTCGCTGTCGCACGGCACGAAGTAGAGCTTGTGATCGCAGACGATGACCTCGGGGCCGACGTACGCCGCCTCGAACCGTCCGGAGATCTCGCGCCAGACGACCTTGTGCGGGCTGAACGTGTACGGGCCGACGTTCCAGAGCGACCAGTACGGCTTGCCGGGCTGGTAGCGGCGCAGGCTCGACCGGCGCTCGAGCGACGGCCTGAAACGCTCGAGGTAGGCGTGCGCGAGCGGCGCGGTCCTTGCGAGATCCGGGTCGCCGTGCATGCCGCGCTGGGGGACGAGGACGTGCATCTGCGGCGGCCCGCCGAGATCTCGACCACGGAGCAGCGGGAAGACGTGCTCGGCCTCGACCTCCGCGGTCACCTGCGGCAGCGGCTTGCGGCCCAGCGTCGGGTCGTTGCAGATCGTCGCCGTCTCCCCGCGCAGCTCGGCTCTGACGAAGAACGCGCCGTTGAGGTCGGTCGTCACGCCCTTGCGCGCGCGGTACGCGCCGCGGCCGAACATCCGCCGCCACGTCGCGTGCTGCGCGGCCGTGCCCTTCAGCCACGGCCCGGCGTCGGTGCCGGGCACCGGCGCGGCGAGCAGCTCCTCGACGCCGTCCGGGCGGTGGACGCGGTACGGCACGGGATACGTCGTCGGCTCGCCCTTGCGCAACACGAGCAAGGTCGGGTGCGTCGCCTCGGCGAACGGCTTGACCGCCGTGTAGTCCTCGACGAGCCGCACCTTTGCGCCCGCGAAGCGGCGGAAGCGCTCGCTCGACTCGTTGGCGAACACGGTGCCGGTGATCACGAACGCGAGCGTCCCGCCCGGCGCGAGCAGCGAACGCACGGCGTGCTGGGTGATCACGGTCGCGACGTCGGGCTCGATCCCGCCGACCCAGCGGTCGCGCCCGACGGCGCCGAGCGCCTTCACGCGCGCCGCATATGCCGGCGGCAGCGCACTCCAGCGCACCCACGGCGGATTGCCGACCACGAACCGCGCCTGTGCCGTCGCGTCGAGGGCGTCGCCCACCTCGACGTCCGGCTCGGCGCCCGCCATCTCCCGGATCGCCGACCGGGCCGCTTGCACAGCGACCGGATCGATGTCGATCCCACGCAGGCCGCGTACGAGGTCGCGTGCGCCCGTCTCCAGACGGCGGCGCACCGCGGCGCGCAGGAACGCGCCATCGCCACAGGTCGGGTCGAGCAGGTCGTCATCCGGCTGCCAGCCGATCACGTCGAGCACGTGGTCGGCGAGCCAGTCCGGCGTGTAGACCGCGCCGACCGGCGTCAACGTGCCGACCAGCCCTGGTCCATCGTCACGGCGGAGCCGGTGAACGTGCGGCCCGCGGGGCCGAGCAGGAAGGCCACGACCTCGGCGACCTCGTCGGGCTCGATCAGCTGCTTGACCGCGTGCGGCGCAAGGATCACCTCCTCGAGCACGCGCTCCTCGGGCATCCCGTGCGCCTCGGCCTGCGCGGAGACCTGGTTCTCGACCAGCGGCGTGCGCACGTAGCCGGGGCAGACCGCCACGGCGACGACGCCCTCGTCGGCGCCCTCGAGCGCGAGCGTCTTCACCAACCCGAGCACCCCGTGCTTGGCCGACACGTACGCGGCCTTGTACGGAGACGCCACGAGGCCGTGCACCGAGGCGATGGCGATGTAGCGCCCGTCGCCGCTCTCGCGCAGCGCCGGCCAGGCCGCGCGAGCGAGCAGGAACGGGCTGGTGAGCAGCAGCGCGATCATCGCGTCCCAGCGGTCCTCCGGGAACTCCTCGACCGGCGCCACGTGCTGGAAGCCGGCGTTCGGCACCACCGTGTCGAGCCGCCCGAAGCGCTCGACCGCGGCGGCCACCGCGTCGCGGTTGCCCTCGCGCGTGGTCAGGTCGGCGGCGAACGGCTCGCCCGGCCCTTCGGGGTCCGGCTCGAGGTCGACGGCGAGCACCTGCGCGCCGTCGCGCTCCAGCCGCGCGGCGATCGCGCGGCCGATGCCGCTCGCCGCTCCGGTGACCAACGCGGCACGCACCTCCCTCAGTCTTCCAGTTCGCCGAACGTCCGGCGGAGCGCCCGCGGCGCGACGCCGCTCGCCACCAACTGCGTCCCACGGCCGGTCTCCGCCACGTCGATCGTGATCCGGACCATCTCCTTGTGTAACAGCGCGAACCAGCCGAAGATCGGGACGAGCACCACGATCGCCCATGTCCAGCCGGGCCGGCGGCGGCGTTCGAACCGCAGCCGGTCGTCGGCGCGCTGGATCAGGTCGAACCCGCGCGCCTGGATCTGGGGTGCCAAATGGGCGATCAGCTCGGCCATCGTCAGCTCCGCGCTGACCGGAGAGTGCCAGCGGGCCGTGAAGCTGCGCCAGCCGGGGCCAGGGGACCCGTGGTGGCGCCGCTGCGGGTATGACGCGAGTGCCGGAAGATCCGATTGCAGGGCGGCGAGGTCGCTCAGCGTGCCCGCGGCGTACGCCTGCTCGCTGCGCGCGTCGAGCTCCTCGAGCGACAGCCGCCCGACCGAGGCGTGGTGACGCAGGGCGGCGACGGTCCGCTCCCGGTCGGCGTCGGATGCACGTAGCTCGGTCACCCCCTCAGTATCGTCACCCCGTGAGGTCGGTCGAGGAGGAGCGATGACACTGGAGATCGGGTCCTACGAGGATGCAGTGGCGGCGCACGAGTGGCGTGTGCCCGAGCGATACAACATCGCCGGCGACTGCTGCGACAAGCACCCGGCCGACAAGCTCGCGATGATCCACGAGGACTTCCAGGGCACGGTCCGCGAGATCGGCTGGGGTGAGTTGCAGGAGTGGTCGAACCGCTTCGCGAACGTTTTGTGCGCTCACGGCGTACAGCAGGGAGACCGCGTCGCGATGCTGCTCCCTCCGACACCCGAGACCGCCGCCGCCTTCTTCGGCACGTTCAAGGCCGGCGCGATCCTGTTGTCGATGTCGGTCCTGTACGGCGACGACGGCATTCGCCACCGCGTCAACGACTCGGACCCGACGGTCGTCGTCACCAACGCCGCGAACGCGTCACGCGTGCAGCACGACCAGATCCTGATCCTCGACGACGAGCTGCTCGCGAGCGGCGATCCGGCGTTCGACGCGGTCGACACCGCGGCCGACGACCCGGCGCAGCTCTACTACTCGTCCGGCACGACCGGGTTGGCGAAGGGCATCGTCCACGCGCATCGCTACCTGCTCGCGCACGAGGAGTTCACCTACTGCCACGAGGTGCAGGACGGCGAGCTCTTCCACGGGATGGGGGAGTGGGCGTGGGCCGCCGGCATCGCGCCGCTGTTCGGCCCGTGGCGGCTCGGCGCCGTGCAGGTCGTCTACCAGCGCCAGGGCGGCTTTGACCCGCACAAGCAGCTCGACTTCCTGTCGCGCCACGGCGTCACGAACGTGTTCACGACGCCGACCGCGATGCGGTCGATGATGGCGATCTCGGACGCCGGCACGCGCCACCCGCAGAAATTCCGCCGCGTGTGCTCGGCCGGCGAGCCGCTGAACCCGGAGGCGATCCGCTGGTTCCGGGAGCAGTACGGCCTCACCGTGCTCGACTACTACGGGCTCACCGAGTCCTATCCGCTGGTCGCCAACTACCCGTTCATGGACGTTCGCGAGGGGTCGATGGGGCGGCCGATGCCCGGCTGGGACGTCCAGATCCTCGACGAGGACGAGCGGCCGGTCGCGCAGGGCGAGCGCGGCGAGATCTGCCTGCGCGCGCGGTCCAACCCGCACTATCCGCTCGGCTACTGGCGCAACGACGAGGCCTCGGAGGAGACGTTCGGCGGCGACTGGTTCCACTCCAAGGACGCCGCCCGGATGGATGAGGACGGATACGTCTGGTACGAGGGCCGCGCCGACGACGTGATCATCGCCGCCGGCTACCGGATCGGCCCGTTCGAGGTCGAGTCCGTCTGCCTCGAGCACGACGCGGTCGCCGAGGCGGCCGCCGTCGCGTCGCCGGACGAGCGGCGCGGCAACGTCGTCAAGGCGTTCATCGTGCTCGCGTCGGGCCACGAAGGCTCGGACGAGCTCGTCGCCGACATCCAGAAGTTCGTGCGCGAGCGGCTGTCCGCCTACGCGTACCCGCGCAAGATCGAGTTCGTCGAAGAGCTGCCGAAGACGCTCACCGGCAAGATCCGCCGGATCGAGCTCCGCCAGCAGGAGATGGAATCAGCCAGTTGAGCACGGCGCCGGTCCAGGAGAAGGGCCCGAACGCGCTCGTCCCGGTCTGGGCGGCGCGGCTGGTCGGGTTCGCCGCGCTGGCGTCGCTCGGCGCGCTGCAGTGGCAGCGGATGATCGCGGGCCTCAGCTCAGGGCGGGCGCTGCTGTGGGTGGCCGTCGCGGTGGCGGCGGGCGGCGCCCTGATCGCGTGTGACCGGCTGCCGCGGCGCCGCCGCGGCGCCGGGGTCCTCGCCGTCGCAGTGCTGGCGCTGTTCGCCGCGCTGGTCGTCTCGGGGATTTCGCTCGACATGTTGCGGCCGCGGAACTGGAACGAGCTTGTCGACGGGCTCAGGAGCGGGACGCAGTCGCTCGGCACGGTACGGCTCCCGTACGACGGGGCGGACGTCTGGCCGCAGTGGGCGCTCCAAGTCGGTGGCGCACTGCTGCTGACGGTGGCGGCGCTGATCGCCTGCTGGCCACGCGCCCGTAACCGGGGCTACCCGTTCCTGGCTCTGATGGCGCTGCTCGTGGCGGTCGTCTCGCCGGTCGTGTCGCTCGGCGGCACACAGCCGCTGCTGCTCGGCACCGCGATCGCCGCGCTGACGGTGTGCTTCCTGTGGCTCGAGCGGCTGCCGCTGCGGCCGGGTCTCGGCGTGGCGCTGCTGCTCGGCGTGGCACTGGCAGGTGCCCTTCCGCTGGCCGCGGTCGCCGATCGCGGTGAGCCGTGGTTCGACTACAAGGAGTTCGCCGAGAACCTCGGGCCGGACGACCCGGTTCGGTTCTCGTGGGCGCAGCAGTACGGGCCGATCGACTGGCCGCGCGACGGCAACGAGGTCCTGCGCGTCAAGTCCGACAAGCCGCACTACTGGAAGACGGCGAACCTCGAGCTGTTCGACGGCTCGGCGTTCGCCGATGCCGGCCCGCTCGAGCGCAGCGGCAGCGACCCGACGACGGATCTGCGCGAGGACTACCGCGACCGGCCGGGCCAGTTCGACGACATCGAGGTGTCGATCCGGCGAATGCGCTCCACCGACGTCATCGCCCCCGGCACGATCATGAAGGTCGAGGACGCAACGCGGCTCGTGCACCCGTCGGGCGAACCGGGACGCTGGAACGCGTCCGGTGAGCTGCGCCGGGGCGACTCGTACAAGGCCCAGGTGTACGTGCCAACGCCCACTGCGGGCGAGCTGCAGGCCGCCGACACGACCGGTCTGCGGGTGCCGCGCGAGGAGGATCTCGAGCTGACCGTGCCGTTCCTGCCCGGTCACCGGCCGTCGATCCGGTCGGTCGGCGGCGTCGAGCGCGGACGCATCGACACCGCCGTCGTGCACCTGCGGCCGTACGGCGACGACGGCCAGGCGTTCGTCACCTACCCCGCCGCGCGTCGCACCCAATTCGACGCGGCCGAGGCGACGTACCGCGCCTCGCCGTACCGCCGCACGTGGGCGCTCTCGAAGCGGCTGCTCAAGAAGACCAAGACCCCGTACGACTACGTCCGCGCGGTCAACGCGTACCTCGCGAGCAGCGACTTCACGTACTCCGAGCGCCCGACCCCGCCCGCCGCCGGTAGCGCGCCGCTCGACGCCTTCCTGTTCGACACCAAGGAGGGCTACTGCCAGCACTTCGCCGGCGCGATGGCGCTGCTGCTGCGGATGGGCGGCGTGCCGGCGCGCGTGGCGACCGGCTTCAGCCCCGGCGGGTTCTCGAAGCGCCGCGACGCCTGGATCGTGCGTGACACCGACGCCCACGCGTGGGTCGAGGCGTGGTTCGACGATCTCGGCTGGGTGACGTTCGACCCGACGCCCGACGCCACGCCCGCGCGGTCGCAGATCGCCGCGTTGCAGGCGGCTCCACCGCCGGCGGCGACGCCGGGCGATGCCTCCGGCGCGGTGCCCGGCCTCGGTGGCCAGGCCTCGCGCCGCCTCAACGGCGTCCGCCCCGACCTGCTGTTCGACCCGCAGCGCAACAACCCGAGCGGCGCGGTCGCCGCCGCACCCGGCGCAGGGCCGGCCTGGTGGGTCTACGCGCTGCTCGCCCTCGCGATGGTCGGCGCGCTGGCCGCTCTGGTCCTCTACGTGCTCCGCGTGCGCGCCCGCGGGCCGATGTCGCCGCTCGACCGGGCGGTGTGGGAGCTCGAGCTCGCCCTACGGCGCGCCGGGCGACCGGTGGCGACCGGCACGACCCTGCGCCAGCTCGAGCAGCGCCTCGGCGCCTCGGACGAGGCGAGCGCGTACCTGCGCGCGCTCAGCGCCTCCCGCTACGGGCCGACGCCGCGGCTCCCGACGGCGGCCGAGCGCCGATCGCTGCGCCGCGCACTCGCGCAGGGTCTCGGCTGGGCCGGACGCGTGCGCGCATTCTGGGCGCTGCCGCCGCGCCGCTGAAACCGCGAGACGCGCGCGCTCGCCGCACCCGCGGCGCGTCTCCGCGCCGCTAGCCGCTCAGCGCCGCGCGGCGGTCGTGCAGCCGCATCTCGGCGAGGATCCGCTCGAGGCGCGGCTCTGACGAGCGGTCGACGTAGTCCATCGCGGCGGCGACCGCCGAGTGGCGGTCGGCGATCTGTGCGTGGAGCTCGTGGGCGACAGCGCGGTAGCTCGGATGCCCCTCGCGGCCCGAGCGGAGCTCGATCAGGTGCATCGCCTCGCGCGCGTTCATGTCGAGCACGTAGCGGATCCGGTAGCCGAGGCAGAGCGCGTACGGCGCCGCGTCCGCCAGCCCGGCGGCGACGAGCCGCTCGTATTCCGCGCGCGAGCGGTCGAGCGCCCGCTCGTACAGCTCTCCGCAGCCGGCGGCGGCGACCTCTTCCGGGACCGCGGCCCCGAGGTCGGGCGTCAGCGCCTGCCACTGCACGGTGAGCATCCGGTGGCGCTGAAGGTCGCGGAACGCGCCATAGTCGGAGACGATCTCGAAGCGATAGCGCAGCGCCTCGAAGCCGCGGCCCGGACGGTGCCGGCGGTTGCGCCGCTCGCCCACGAGATCGGCCAGCGCGCGGGCGCGCTCCTCGTCGGACATCCCGCGCACCGCCTCCAGCGTGTCGTCCTCGCCGACGGTCGCTTCCTCGAACAGCAGCGCGGCGAGCAGCCGGTCCTCGTCGCCGTCGACGTGCAGCAGCCGGACCGACGGCCGGTCCTCGGCGACCTCGCGGCGATCGAGCCCGAGCCGGGCGACCCAGCGCTCGGTCGCGTCGCGGCGGCGCTCCAGGTACGCGACCGACTCACCGCCGCGGTCGGGCCGCTCGACGCGCGAGACGAAGCTCGGCATCGTCGCCTTGATCGCGTCGAGGATCATGCTGCCGTGTGCGCGCGCCTCGGGCAGCGGGTCGCCGAGCAGGTGCAGGATGAGCTGCTCGTACACCTGGCCCGTGCCGTAGATGCCCATGTGCGAGAGCGACGCGGCGGGCAACAGGCCGCGCAGCAGGTCCAGCGCCTTCGCCTTCACCGCGCGGCGGCGCGCGGCATCGGACTCGCCGGGTGTGCGCTCGAACGTCTCGTCGACCCACGCCGTCACGCGCGGGAGGGCCTCCGCGTATGCGGAGAACAGCGCGTCCATCGCCGCCTCGTACTCGGGGCCGAGCGCCGGGTCGCGATAGAAGCGGTAGCCGCCACCGGGCATCGGCGCGTCGTAGGCGATGTACCGCGTCGACTGCTCGAGGTAGGCGGCCAGCCGCGGCCGCTGCAGCTTCTTGGTGAGGATGTTCGACACCCACTCGCAGGCGACGTGCGCGCCGCCGAGCTGCGCCACCGAGTCGTCCCCGTAGCCGACGAAGATCCGCTCGTACAGCTGCGCGGCCCGCTCGCCCTCGCCCGTGATGTCCGAGGTGACGGGCGGCAGCGAGTCGGCGAACTCCTCCAGGAACAGTCGCCGCAGCGTGCCGGGATAGCGCGAGTAGCGGGCGAACAGCGCGCCCTTGACGGTCTCCGGCAGGTTGACGAGCGCGAACACCGGGCCGTCCAGGTCAGTCACGTGCGGGGCAAGCCGCTCGCGCTCGGCGGGGGTCAGATCGTCGGACGGGTAGCGCACGGGACGGCCACCCTAGCGCGGTGCGCGGAAGGAACTCAGGGGTCGCGGCGGAGGCGTTCCGGACCGGGTGTGCACCCCCGGTCCGTCGCGCTGGCGCTGCTACATGCCGGTCGCGTGCGTCCGGCCCGTCCCGAGGCGGAAGTCCTCGAACAGCCGCGGGAGCATCATCACGCCGGCCAAGCCGACGATGACGTAGATCACATCGGTGACCGTCCCGGTCCCGAAGATCTCCGTGACGAGGTTCCACTCGAACAGGCCCACGAGCAGCCAGTTGAGTGAACCGACCACGACGAGCGCGAGCCACACGGGCTCCATGCGCTTGATGATGTCCATCGCTACCTCCTATCGAGCGACGGATTGTGTGAGACGTCACGATGTACGTTCGGGAGCGCCGGTTGTTACATCACGCAGTCCTCGCGCACGCGTTCTTGCGATCCGGGGGTCCATGCGCTGGCGGACACAAGGCGCCGCTGCACCTTGACCTTGTCGAGGTCGACCCCAAGCTCGAGGCCGAGACGCGCGGCCAGCGAGAACGTGTCGGACTCGTCGCTCACGTCGTACACGGAGCGCTCGACCGTGCCGCGCTGCACCGTGTAGAGCATCAGCCGGTGCAGGTCCGCGGCGACGTTCTTCGTCCACGGGAGCCCCTGTGTCAGCAGGTGCGCCGCCTCCGCGCGATTCGCCGGGTCGCGCAGGTCGAGCCGCGCGACCGTGTCGACCGCCTGCCCTGGCGCTGACCCTCTCGCGCCGGTGCGGAACGCGATCTCGCGGAAGTCGCCCTGCTCGAGCGTGAGCTCGACCATCACGTCGCCCGTCGACGGTCCGGCGAGCTGTGAGCGGTGCCGAGGCAGCCACACGGTCGCACCGGTGTCGAGCCGCGAGCGGATGTACAGCGTCGTCCGGCCCTTCCCCACGCGGGCGCCGCCCGCCGCCTGCATCGACGCCCCCACGCCGGTCAGGGTCGCCCCACCGATCTTCGCCCCCGCCTCGGCCGTCAGCACGTCACCGGCCTCGCCGAACCGCCACGTCGGCTCGTGGTGCGCCTTGCCGGCGAGGAAGTCGGCGGCGGTCGCCGCGTCCGGGAACTCCCACGCCGCGCCCTTCATGACCGTGAAGTCGGCCTTGCCCTCGACGCCCAGCTCGAGACCGAACGGGCTCGCCTCGACTCCGAGACCCACGCCCGCGCCGCCCGAGCGCCCCTCAGTGCGAGTGACGACCACCGACCCGTCGGACTGCGTCGCCACCGACCAGCCGTCCTTGCCGCCGATCCGCACCCACGCCACCGAGACGGTCGCGCCACTGCCGCGCGAGCGGTCGCTCACGGTGCACGGCTCCAGGCCGGCCGCCTGCGCGTCCGAGCGGCGGCAGATGTCGCCGCCGACGATGCAGATCCCGGTCTTGATCTCGCGCGCGACCGCCGCGCCCACGTGGTCGAGGCCGACGAGCATTCCGGCGCCGAGCAGTGTGGCGGCGACCAGGGCGAGGAGGCCGACGTACTCGGTCGTCCCTTGCCCGGTCTCGGCGCGCATGGGGTGTGGAGGGCGCCGGCGCGAGAGTTCGCCCCCGGCCGGGCCAACTTCGGCATTTAGGGAAGCGGGATCGGCCGCCGCGCGGGCACGCTGGCGCTTTTTACTCCCATAGGAAGTAAAAGGCGCCAGGGATCGCCGAAACCGCCCACCTCTCGCCGCCCCACTCAGCCGCAGTTCGCCGGGCCGCCCCTGCGGCCCGCGGAGATCAGCCGACCAGCGAGCTCA
>CAVUFC010000030.1:0-29762 GCA_963740605.1 uncultured Solirubrobacteraceae bacterium
GTGCCGGAGAGTGTAGCCCTTTAGCGAGTCAGCGCCAACGCATCGAATGCGGCCCGCACGACCTCGACGTCCTCATCGGTTCGAAGTCGCTCGGCGGCGACAGCGTCCGTGAGTGCTTCCCCGATCACCGGCAGCTCGGCCACGAACTCGGAGACGCGTGCCGCCGCCGAGTCCGCGTCGACGCTCTCAACGTCGAGCACCCAACGGCTCATCCCAAGTCGCCCGAACAGTTCCTGTGTCTTGAACTCGTACGCGATCGGAAGTACCGGCACGCCAGCTGTGAGCGCCAGAATCGCGGCGTGCATGCGCGTCGCCACCACGAAGTCCTGTTCTGCGAACCGACGTTGCAGCTCGGCAGGGCTATGGAACGCCCCGTCGACCGTCACGTGCGCGGCCACGTCAGGCGGCAACTCGCTCACGATGTCGGTCGCGAGGCGGCTGTCATCAGTCCAGTACTCGGGGATGCCCTGACACGTGGAGAGGAACGTCACGTGCCCACCGTGGCGGCGAACGATGGTCGCCGTCAGCGCGGCAATCGCATGCTCGTAGCGGCGCCGCCCCGCGTCCCCGTCGGACATGAACTGCCAGTCGCGAACGGAGATCGCGGCATTCAGGTGACCAGGCCTGCTCCGCGTAACGGCGGCGGTCTTAGGCGTGAGCGCGAACGCGGCATCCGCCGTGACTCGGATCGCAGACTGATCGACGCCGAGGTCGAGCAGGGCGCGGCGCGAGCGATCGTCCCGAACGAGCAAGAGTCGCGCGCTCTTGAACGTGGCGCCCATCCGGCGGCGATTGGACGGTTGCTCGAAAGGCCCGAGCGACTGGGTCCAGAACATCAGCGGTCGTCCGACCGCACGGATGACGCGGTACTCGAAGTTCCGCGCATCCAGCGAGTAGCGCTCGACGAGGTAGGTTCCGCCAGCCGCGACGACGAGGTCAGATCGGGCGAGCACCTCGAGGTCCGCGAGCTCGGCACGCGTCAGCAGCAGGCGCGCGAGCGGTCTCGTGCGCGGTCTCCGGTGAGCGATCGCGGCAGCCAGCATCCGACCCTGCAGCGCCAGACGCAGAAGGCGCCCGGAACGGCCGCCCCGACGGATCGCCTCGAGGTGCCGCGAGATGTTCGGCACGAACCGCAAGCCGTCGTAGTAGCGCGACGCGACGTCAGGCTCGCGATCGTGGATCACGATCTCCGCGTTCGATCCGAACGCTCGCTCGAGTTGCGCGACGAGCCCGTACAGGATCGCGGCGTCGCCAACGTTGAGGCTAACGGTGGAGACAATCGAGATCCGCATCGCGGGGCGGATGGTAGACCTCGGCTTGCGGGCGGCCGCGGGTAGCGGCGTCAGCCATCGCGTGGCAGCTCGCGCGCCGGGTTGCCGACCATCACCGCCCCCGCCGGGACATCGCGCGTCACCACGGCGCCGGCGCCGATCACCGCGTCGTCACCGACGGTGACCGCGCCGATGACGATCGCGTGCGCGCCGAACACGACGCGGTCGCCGATCCGCGGCGCGTCGCGGTCACGTGTCCGCCTGCCGATCGTCACGCCGTGGCGGAGCACGCAGTCGTCGCCGATCACCGTGCCCGGGTTCACGACGAGGCCCTGGCCGTGGTAGATGACCAGCCGGCGGCCGACCGTGACCGTCCATGGCAGCTCGACGCCGAGCACCCATTCGACGACGAGCCGGTGGAAGGCGCGAGCGGGGGCGCGGAGCGGCGCGGGCAGCGATGCCGCGGCCCGAAAGGAGACCAGGACGAGCCGGGGTTTGAGCGCATGGCTGTTCGCCGCCCAGTCCTGGAACACGACGCGGGCCAGTCGCTGTGCCGGATTCGTCGGATCCACGGCCGCCGAGCCTAGTCTCTCTGTTCCGCAGACCCTGCAGGCCGCGACGAGGCCTTCGGTACCCTGCCACGCCCGCGGATCCCCAGCTCCCCATGCCCAGAAACACTCCGCGCGACATCTCACCGCTGACCCCCGCTCCCTACGTCGCCGCGGCCGCGCCGCGACGCTCGCCTGTGCCCACCTCCGCCCGGCCAGCGCGCGTGACGTATGTGCTGTTCCGCTATCCGCAGCTCTCACAGACGTTCGTGCGCAACGAGATCGTCGGTTTGCGCGATCTGGGTATCGAGGTGGACGTGATCAGCCTCGAGCCCGGCGATCGCGCGAGCGTGGGCGCGATGTGGGCCGGGACGTACCGCGACCTGGCCCGGCCGGCCGTGGCACGCGCGCTCGGCGACCACCTGTGGTGGTTGACGCGGCGACCGCGCCGCTACCGCCGCTTCCTGCGCGCCGTGCTCGCGGCGACCGGTCAGCGCCGGCTATCGCTGCTGCGGCTGCCGACGGAGGCCCGGGCGCTGCTCGCCAGCGGGCCTCCCGAGCGGCTGCATACGCACTTCGCGTGGACGACGGCGGGCGCCGTCAGCGCCCTCGCTGCGCTACTCGGCGTCCCCGCGTCGATCACGATGCACGCGAAGGACCTCTACACCGAGAACGGACCACGGCTGCGGGCGCGCCTCAGCGGCTTCGACCGGCTCGTCACGGTCTGCAACTACAACGTCGGCTTCCTGCTCGGCCGCGGCGCGATCGACGCGACCGATGCACGAGTGTCGGTGGTGCCGTGCGGCGTCGACGTGCCTGCGCTCGACGGACGACCGCCGGAGGCCGACGTCGTGAGCGTCGGGCGACTGGTGGAGAAGAAGGGCTTCGATGTGCTGATTGACGCCGTCGCGGCGATCAGTGATACGCAGCCCCGGCTGCGCCTCATGATCATCGGCGACGGCCCCGAGCGTGAGCGGCTCGCGCGGCGCGCGGCGGACGCAGGGCTGCAGGACCGGGTGCGCTTCGTGGGCGCCCTGCCGCACGACGAGACGCTCGCGTGGATCGGGAGCGCCCGGGTGTTCTGTCTCGCGGCGCGCCCGGCCCCCGACGGCGACATCGATGCGATGCCGGTTGTGCTGCGCGAGGCGATGGCGCGCGCCGTGCCCGTCGTCGCGACCCGGCTGACGGGGATCCCCGAAAGCGTCGACGACGAGGTCGGCTGGATCGCGGCGCCGGGCTCCCCCGTCGAGCTCGCGCGCGCACTCGAGTACGCGCTCGGAGACGAAAACGAGCGACGCCGCCGCGGCGCGGCCGCCCGGGCGCGCGTGCTCGCGCGATGGACGATCCCGGCCCAAGCGCAGGCGCTCGCAGACCTGTTCGCCGGCGCGGCGGAGGGTGGGCTATGACGCCGCGCATGAGCGTGATCGTTCCGGTGCAGGGCGACCGCGGCGGTGTCCGCGACACCCTGCGGGCGCTGCGCGACCAGGACCTCGACGGCCTCGGCGAGACCGAGATCTTGCTCGTCGACAACGGTGACAACGTCGACCTGGCGGAGGCCGCGTCCGCGGTCGGCGTCGCCGTGCGCGTGGTCACCGAGCCGACGCCCGGCTCGTACGCCGCGCGCAACGCGGCCCTGCGCGACGCACGCGGTGAGGTGCTCGCATTCACCGATGCCGACTGCCGGCCGTCGCCGGGGTGGCTCCGCGCGGGCGAGGCCGCGCTGCAGGACGCCGGCGAGTGCTTCGTCGGCGGTGCGATCCATGTCGAGCCCGCCGAGCTCGCCCACCCGTCTCCGGCAGAGCTGTGGGACGTTATGCACGGCCTGCGACAGGAGCATTACGTCCGGCGCGAGGGCTGGGCGGCGACGGCCAACATGTTCGTCCGGCGCGCGACGCTCGACCGCGTCGGGCCGTTCGACGCCCGGCTGCGCAGCGGCGGCGATCGCGAGTGGGGCCAGCGCGCGACGCGCAACGGAGTGCAGGGCGTCTACGCCTCGGGGGCCGTGGTCGTGCATCCGGCACGCGCGTCGCTCGGCGAGCTCCAGCGCAAGATCGTCCGCGTCAGCACTGGCTGGGCGGACTCGCACGAGGGGCGGCTCGCGCAGGCGTTCCCGACGCGGACGCTGCTGCGGAATGCGATACCGCACACGCGGTCGACCGTGCGCACCTCGCGCCGGCTGCGCGAGCGCGGCCTCTCCCGGGTGCGCCAGCTCGAGTACGTGGCGGTGGCGCATTGGCTGCAGTACTACCGGCTCGCCGTACACGTCCGCCTCCGCGTCGGCGGAGCGCTGCAGCGACGCCGCCGATGACGGCCGAGTCGTCCCGATGAGCGATCCGACGACCCCCGACAACGCCGAGCACCCCGTCTTCGAGCGGCTGACGCGCGACGTCACCATCGGCCAGGGCGCGCGCCAGGGCGCGGCGTGGGTGACGGCGTCGCGCTTCTCCTGGCAGGGCTTCCAGTTCGCCATGTCGCTGATCACGGCCCGCCTGCTGCTGCCAAGTCAGTTCGGCGAGGCTGCGCTCGTGCTCGCGATCTGCGCGTTCGCGCAGTTGTTCACGGACCTCGGGCTGACCGCGGCGGTCGTCCAGGCGAGGCGCGTCACCGAGGAGCTGCTGTCGACAACGTTCTGGGTGAACCTCGCGACCGGCTTGGCGCTGACCCTCGCGATCTCCGCGCTCAGCGTGCCGCTGGCGATCGTCTACGACGTGCCGAACATCGAGCCGCTGCTGGTGCTCGCGAGCCTTAATTTCGCGCTGTCGTGCGCTGTCGTCCAGACCGCGCTGCTAGAGCGCACGTTCCACTTCAAGCGGCTCTCGCTGCTCGAGAGCGCGACCAACATCCTCGGCATCGCGGCGGTCCCGGTGGCAGCTGTCCTCGGCGCCGGCACGGCCAGCCTCGTGATCGGCCCGCTGCTGTCGACCGCGTCGCTGAGCCTTGTCCTATGGGTCTCGGTCCCGTGGCGGCCGCACCGGCGACCGGACCGCGCGTCCGCGCTGCGGCTTTGGCGCTTCTCGCGCGGGTTGGTCGGCTTCAACGCGCTCAACTACTGGTCGCGCAACCTCGACACGCTGCTGCTGGGCCGCGTCGCCACGACCGGCCAACTCGGCGAGTACACGCGCGCGTTCAGCCTCACGACGATGCCCGTGCAGCAGATGAGTATGGTCGTGGGACGCGTGCTGTTCCCCTCGCTGTCGCGGCTGCAGGACGACCGCCCGCGGATGGGCCGGGCGTGGACCAAGGGGATGAGCGCCGCCAGCTCGATCACGCTGCCGGTGACGATTGGGCTCGCGACGACCGCTCCGGCGCTCGTCCCAGTGCTATACGGCAGCCGCTGGACCGGGATGGTCCCAGTGCTCGAGTTGCTGGCGCTCGCCGCGATGCCACAGATCGTGGCGAGCGGGACCGGGAGCCTGTTCCGCGCCGCCGACCGCACCGGGCTGATGTTCAAGCTCGGCCTCGTGTCGTCGTCGATGAGCGTCATCGCGATCGTGGCGGGGCTCCCGTGGGGCACGCAGGGCGTCGCCGCCGCGCTGCTCGTCAAGTCGTGGCTTGCGCTGCCCGTCGTGCTAGTGCCGATGGCCCGGATCGTCGAGCTGCACTGGCGCGAAGTGATCGGGCCCGTGCTCGCGGTCGGGTGGCCGACTGCCGGTCTCGCCGCGGCGACGCTCGCCATCCGCTGGCTGGCGCCGGGCGACGCCGCGCCGTGGCAGGTGCTGATCGTCCAGGTCGCCGTCGGCGTTGGCGTCTACGCGCTGATCCTGTGGCGGACCGACGCGCCGATGCTGCGGGCAGCGCTGCGCCGCCTCGAGGGGATCCGCGCCCAGCGCGCGCCGAGCGCGCCTTAGCGTCCGTCGATGATGCGGGCCGGGATGCCGACGGCGCTGGCGCCGGCCGGCACGTCGCGCAGCACGACGCTCATGGCGCCGACCTTCGCGCCGCGGCCGATCCGGATCCCGCCGAGGATCTGCGCGTAGGCGCCGATCTCGACGTCGTCCTCGATCACCGGCACGGGTCCGTCGTCGCGGCGGTTGCCGATCGTCACCCCGTGGCGCAGCGTGCAGCGCTCGCCGATCTGCGCCTCGTCGTGGATCACGATCCCGCCGAAGTGATGGATCCGGCAGCCGCCGCCGAGCGGAACGCTCTTGGGCATGCTGATCCCGGTGAGTGTCTCGACGATCCGGTACGCGGGCCAGTACGCCCGGCCGGCGAGCCACCCGGCGGGGCCCGACTGGCGGTCGGCCCAGCGGCCGAAGCGATGGACGGCGAGCGCCCAGATCGACTGCTCGCGCACCCACGCGTGCGCGCCGTAGCGGCTGAGGTCCGCGCGGAGCAGCTCGAGCTCGGGGATCGGCATCGCTGAAGCGTAGGCGGCGCGTTCAGCGCCCGTCGAGCAGCTCGACCCCGGCCGCGCGCGCGAACCGGCGGCGCAGCGGGCTGCCGCCGGCGGCCTGCGCCGGCGGGCGGCGCAGCAGCGTGACGGCCAGCTCGGGCAGGCTCGTGGCCGAGAGGTCGCGCGCGACCGTCGGCGCGCCGTGGGCGTCGAGCTGCGAGCTGCGGCGCCGGTTGCTCTCGCGCAGCAGCAGCATCGCGGCGGCGGCGCGCAGCCGCGCGGGACGCAGCAGGCTGCGGGCCTCGCCGACGGCGTCCTCGCGCCGGCCCTCGGCCAGCGCGGCGCGCAGGGCGTCCCAGCCGCGGACCGCGCGGTTGCTCTCCACGAGCCGCGGCGACCACCACGGCGCGCCGCGGTAGTCGCTGATGATCCGCAGCTGCGCGGCGCGCGGGCCCTCGGGGTGCGAGGACTTCTGCTCCGGGTGCTTCCACCAGCGCGCCACGACGTCGGGGAGCAGCAGCGCCGGCCGGCGGTCGATCAGGCGGATCCACAGGTCGAGGTCCTCGGCGTAGCGCAGGTCCGTGCGGTAGCCGCCGAGCTCGCGCACGAGCCGCCGGTCGGCGAGCACGCCGCTCGCCGCGACGAGGTTCTCCGGGTACAGGCGCGCCGGCGTGTCGAGCACGAGCGGTTCGCGACCGCCGGGGCCGTGGTAGCGCACCGGGCCGTCTAGCGCGGCGCACTGGACCATCGCGCCGCCGACGAAGCTCCAGTCGCCGCGCGCCGACCACAGCGTCCGCAGGAAGCCCGGCAGCCACTCGTCGTCGGAGTCGAGCATCGTCACCCAGTCGCCCGTCGCCGCCGCGATCCCGTCGTTGCGGGCGGCGGCGGCGCCGCCGTTATGCGCGCGCCGCACGACCGTGGCGCCCAGCCGCTCGGCGACGGCCGCCGAGTCGTCGCTCGACGCGTCGTCGACGACGATCACCTCCAGCGGGCGCAGACCGGTCTGCCCGTGCACGCTGGCGAGCGCGCGCGGGAGCAGCTCCGCGCGGTTGAAGGCGGGGATGATCACCGAGACGCTGACGGTCTCGCGGTCGTCGTGGGGCCGCGGGGTCATGCTTCGATCGTACGAAGGCGGCGCGGGCGCGCCGCGCACACGAGCGCCCAGACAGCGCGGGCGAGCATCTTGACGGCATGTACCGGGGCCGAGCCGACCTCGGGCCCGGGCGGCGTGAGCTCGCGCCGCACGACCCCGGGCACCAGCGGCCGGGGGCTCAGCAGCACGTCGACGAGCGCGACCTCGGCGCCGATCTGGGCGTTGGCCGCCTCGAGCGAGGCGTGCGAGACGCGCCGGGCCGCGCGCGCGCGCCGGCTGGCGGCGGCCAGCGGCGAGTCGCCGGGCGCCGCCGGCGTGCCAACGAGGTCCGCGGCGCGGGCCAGCGCAGCGGCCCAAGCGGGCGCGAGCTCGGGGTGCGCGCGCGCCAGCCCCGTCAGCGCCTCCAGCCCGCCGTCGCCGTCGCCGTCGCGGTCGAACGCGGCGGCGATGTCCGCGGGCCAGCGCAGGCCGGCGAGGCCGTCGCGCGCGTAGAACAGCAGCAGCGCGGCGAGCTCGTGCTCGGGGCGCGGGACCAGCGCGCCCGGCACGTCGCCTGCGCCGGCTGCCTCGAGCATCGCGCGCGCGAACGCGCCGTCCCGCTCGTACCAGTGCAGGCGCCAGTGGATCTCGAGTTCGGGCAAGCTCCCTCCCGGGTCGACGAGCGCGCGGTGAAGCCATAGCGGCGATCCGTCGTCGCGGCCGCGGTCTACTGCGCGCCACCCGAGATCGCCGGCCACCGCGACGGCGGCGTCGAGCTGCTCGGGGGCGACGAGCACGTCGAGGTCGTCGAACTCGCGCAGGCCGCCCCGCCCGTACAGGCGCAGCGACAGCCGCGGGCCCTTGAGCGCGAGCACGCGCACTCCGGCGCCAGCGAGCGCGGTCTCGACCCGCCGCAGAGCGCCCTCGAACGCCATCGCCCGGAGCTCAGCGGCCCGGTCGGGCGCGCCGGCCGACGGGTCGCCGAGCGCGGACAGCCGCTCGCGCGCGAGCGCCTCCAGGCGATGCCTGCGCGCGGCGGCGCGCACCGCCTCGGCGCCGGCGGTCGCGAGCAGAGAACGGAGCTGGTCGCGGTGCGCCACCCGCACCGCGCGCACGCTCACCAGCCCTTGCAGGGTCCGCTCGGCAGCAGACAGGCTGCGGCTCAAGCGCCGCCCCGTCGGGCTACGAGAACGTCAGCTTGCCCTTCGGCGTGTTGACCGGGAAGCTCCGGTCGAGGAAGTTGCCGTCCTGGGTCCCGGCGGTGATCTCGGTCAGATCGCCGTAGTCCGTGATCCGCGGAGGCTCATATGTCGTGTTCACGTCCGCCATGGGTGTCCTCCCTGATTGGGAAGTCGCGCAGAATAGCCGATCGGTCACGATGACCAGCGGCGGTGTCTGCGATCAGACGCGGCCCTCGAGCCAGCTCTGAGCGGCGACCGCCCGCCACACCTCGTGTGCCCAGCGCCGTGGGCCGCCGGGATGCGCGCGCGGGCCGGCTTGGACCATGCGCCGCAGCGCCGCGACGTCGGCGATCGCACCGAGCGCGCTGCCACCGCCGCCGAGCCAGGCCGCGGCCGCCGCCGCCTCCGGGCCGCTGAGCTGCTCGACCATGAGGTCGTTGAAGGCCGGCTTGCTCTCGCGCAGCCGCAGCCGGTCGGGGAGCCGTCCGCGCAGCGCGCCGCGCAGCAGCGGCCGGTCGTGGACCGGGTCGAACGACAGCTCCGGCGCGGTCGCCAGCACCAGCTCGACGAGCTCGACGTCGAGCAGCGGGTGCACGGCGCGGATGCCCGCCAGCTCGGCGACGCGGCGCAGGTGGTCGGTGGCGCCGAGCTCGTCGCGCGCGTCGGTGAGCAGCCACGCCAGGTGCCGGTGCCAACGAGGGCCGGGGCGCCGCCACCACGGCGACGCCGGCCCTGGCGGTGCCGGCGCGGTCCGCAGCCATCCCGGCCGATGCGCCGCCCGCCGCCGGGCCGCGACCGCGCCGTGCAGGCGCGGCGCGAGCGCCGGCAGGAGCCACTCGCGCGCGATCACGGCGGCGGTGCGCGGGCGTAGCTCGCCGCGCGTGCCGGGCAGGCGGCGGGCGAGCGCGGGCACGCGCCACGGCGCGCGCACCAGCAGGTCGGCGAGCAGCATCGGCTCGCAGCCGAACAGCTCGTCGCCGCCCTCGCCGTCGAACAGCGCGTGCGCGCCGGCGGCGCGGGCGGCGGCCAGCACCGGCGCGAAGAACACGTGGTTGGGATGCGGTAGCGGCAGCTGGAAGCGTGCGGCGAACTCGCTCGCGGCCGCGAGCACGGGCCGAGCGGTGAGGGCGACCGGCTGCACGGGGCTCCCCACGGCTGACCCGAGCGCCTCCATCCACGGGCGCTCGTCAATCTGCGGGTGCGCGGGGAAGACGCCCCCGTAGGCGGGCGGGACGGCGCCGGGCGTGGCCTGCGCGACCGCCCACAGAACCGCGCTCGAGTCGAGCCCGCCGCTGGCCAGCACCGCGACGGCGGTGCCGGGCTCAATCCGGCGCCGCACGGCGCCCAGCACGCCCGCGCGCACCCGCTCCTGCGCCTGCTCGCGATCGCCGACGAGCGCCGGGGCGGGCTCGGGGCGCCACCAGCATGTGCGGCGCCAGCCGCCGCGGTCGAGCCACAGCGCGTGCGCGCACGGCAGCCGCTCGAGGCCGCGGTGCAGCTCCGGGCCCGCCGCGCCGGTCCCGGCGATCCAGGCGGCCAGGGCGGCGAGGTCAGGCGCCGGCCGTCTCGGGAGCAGGTCCACGAGCACGGCGATCTCCGATGCGAACGCGATCGCTCCCGCGTGCTCGCAGTAGAACAGCGGGCGCAGCCCGAGCTGGTCGCGGGCGATCAGCCCTCGGCCGGCGCCCTCGTCCCAGGCGGCGACGGCGAACGGGTCGCGGCGAGCCCGCAGCCAGGCCTGCGCCGCGCCGGCCGACGGCGGCGGCATCGCCGTCGGCCCGTCGGCGACCGCCAGCGCGCCCGGTCCCGACACGAGCTCCCCCGCTCCAGCCGCTCCGACGTGCAGCGGGCCTAGCGACGCCGTCCGCGCCTCCGCCCCGAGCGCGGCGCGCAGGCGCGCGCGGGCCGGCGACTCGCCGATCGCCCCGCGCGGGTCGAACCAGCCCGCGACCCGGCCGGGTCCGGTCACAGGCGCAGCAGCTCGCGGTGCCCGCGGCCGCCGGGCTCGAGCAGCGGCACCCCGGCGTGCTCGACCCAGGCGTGGGACTCGAACGGCTCGCCCGCGGCCACGCTCAGGTGCACCGTGCCCTCGAGGCCGCGCCGGTGGAGCAGCCCGGCGAGGACGAGCGACTGCATCAGGCAGCGATCGTCGGCGAGCGGGAGCGCGCCGAGCGTGCGCACGGTCGCCCACGCGAGGTGCTCGGCCAGCGCCGGGTCGGCGTCCAGCCGCCGGCCGTCCGGGTCGGCGCGCAGGCGCGCGACCGCCTCGGGCAGCGGATAGCGCCGCGCGAGCCGCCGGGCGCGCACGTATCCGGCGAGGATCTCGAGCGCGAGCTGCGCGCGCTGGCCGGCGCGGAGCCGCCGCGACCTCACGCGGGCTCCCGCGTGCGATCAACGTGGTCGGCGAGCCGCTCCGCCAGCGTGGCGACGTCCTCCCCCTCCGACGGCGCCAGCTCGTACATCGGCACGTCGGCGGCCAAGCGCCGCGACACCGACAGCAGCCGGACGAGCCGGTCGGGCGGCTTGATCTCGTGGATGAACGTGCTGCCGAGCAGCCGCAGCGGCTCGGGTGACGCCAGCGGCGTGATGCGCGTCGCGCCCGGAGCCCGGGGCAGCAGGAAGTACACCGCCCGCAGCGGCGCCGCGGGCGCGGCGGGCGCGGAGACCTCGTAGTGAAACTTGTCGCTGCCGCTGTGCCCGAGCAGCCGCCGCAGCGACGGCGCCGCGGCCTCGCTCGTGGCGAGCTCGTGCTCGGGGCCGCGGAGGTTGGCGACGGCGATCCCGGCGTGCGCGACGATCGCCCCGTCGCGCTCCTGCACGGCCAGCACGTCGTCGGTCACGAACCGCGCGCCGGTGCGCACGAGGTGCCAGGTCAGCGATGTCTTGCCCGCGCCGCTCGGCCCGATGATCGCGATCACGCCCCCGCCGTCGCCGATGGCCCCCGCGTGCAACACCTCGTAGCCGCACAGCATCGCCGCCAGCGGGAGGCAGCGCCCGACCAGGAAGCGCTGCCAGCGCCAGGAGGCGATCGGCGGCGGCACGGCGAGCATGCGGTCGCCGGCGGGGCTGACCACCGCCTCGCCGAAGTAGCGCGCGAACAGACGGTAGCCCGAGCGGGGCGAGGCGTCGATGGCGCGGTCGGCCTCCGGCCCGCCGAAGCGCTCCTCGCTCAAGCGCGTCGCCCCGGCCGGGTCCCAGGCGCACTCGAGGTCGCGCTGGTCGCCGATCTCGAGGTCGAGCGTCGGCAGCCGCGCCTCGCCGGGCGGCAGCAGCCCCGGCACGTCGATGGCCGAGCGGATGCTCAGGCCGAACGCCTCGCCCCGGTGGCGCTCGTCAGGCATCCGGGACGATCAGGCCGCGCTCGGCCAAGCCCTCGAGGAGGCCGCGGACGTCCTGCTCGACGCGCTCGACCGGCACGCCGGCGGCGCCGGCGATGTCCTCGACCTCCACGCGCGCCGTGCGCCCCGCGCCGAGCGCCTCGAGCACACGCGCCGCCGTCGGGTTGAGCCCGTGGAAGCGCCCGCTCCGGACGTTGAGCGCCACGACCTCCCCGGGGAACTGCTGCAGGACGATGTTCTCGGCGAGCGCGTACCGCACATCGAGTGGATCGGCGGCGGCCGGCATCAGTACTCGGTGACCGTACCGCGGCGCTGGCTGAAGCGGAGCGCGGTGGTGAGCGCGACGACGGCGAGCGGGAACACAACGACCGTGAAGCCGACCAGGCGGGCGACCGCCTCGCCCGGCGGCATCCCCGTGTCGTCGCCCACGAGCAGCCACCGCAGGAGGTCAAGCGCCGGCGTGAACGGCTGGATCTCCGTCAGCCACGCCGTCCAGCCCGGGAGGAGCGCGACCGGAAAGTAGACGCCCGCGAACAGTGCCAGCCCGGTGACGATGATCGAGGCGCCCGCGATCGACTGCTTGACGACGAGCGTGGCCGCGATGACGAGCAGCCCGAAGGGCGCGAACGCGGCCGCACCCAGGGCGCCGGCCGGCAGCGCAAGCAGCGCCTCGGGCCAGCGCAGCTCCATGCCGAACAGGAGAGCCGCGACGACGATCGTCGCGAACGCGATCACCGACGCCTGCAGCACCGGGAACACCATCATCGCCACGATCGCCCGGACCGGCCCGAGCGCGGACAGCACGAGCCGCTCGAACGTGCCCGCGACGAGCTCTTGGCGCAGGCTCGTGGGCGTCGTGCCGAGGGCCGACGTAAGCATGTCGAGCCCGACGATCCCGACGACGACGTACGCGAAGTAACCGTCGGACGAGCCGAGCGAGGGCAGCGTCACGAGCCTCGAGACGTAGTAGAACAGCGCCACCGTCGTCAGCGGCGCGATCAGGAACGTCAGCGGCCGCAGCCGGTAGGACGTGAAGATCCGCAGATCGCGCACGAGGATCGCGCGCGCGCCGTGCAGCGAGTCACGCATTGGCGACGGGCTCCTCGAGCCGGCCGGCACGGACGCTCAGCCGCCGATCGGGCGCGTACGGGACGTGCTCGCCCTCCGGGGCGCACCACAGCACGGTACCGCCGTCGGCGCACCGCGTTTCGACCGCGCTCACGACCAGCTGCGCCCCGTCCTCGTCGAGCGAATTGAGCGGCTCATCGAGCAGCGCCAGGCTCGGGCGGTGCAGGAACGCGCCTGCCAAGCGGACGCGCTGGCGCTGGCCCATCGAGAGGCGGTCCAGCCGGCGTGCGGCGAGCTCGCCCAGCGCGTAGATGTCAAGCGCGTCGACGACCGCGCGCGCGACCTCTGCGCGCGACATCAAAGCGAGCCCGCCCCACAGCTCGAGTTGCTGCGCGACGGTCAGCCGCGGGTAGACGCCGGCGCCGGACGCCGACAAGTAGCCGACGCGCCGGTTGTAGTCCGTGCCGCGCCGCGTCGGCGACAGGCCCTCGAGCTCGACGGCGCCACGGTCGGGCAGCACGATCCCTGCCGCGATCCGGAGCAGGGTCGTCTTCCCGGCGCCATTGGCGCCGTCGATGTGCACCGAGGTCCCCGCCTCCACGTGGAGCGACACGCCGTCGAGCACCGGAGCCGGGGCACCAGGCCACCGCTTTACCACATCGATCAAGCGAAACAGGCAACGCAGCGTAGAACGCCCGCCGCGCTGACCCCGCCGCAACCGCGCACGAGAGCTAGCCGCGGCTGGCGCGCTTGCGGGCAGCCCGGGCGCGGGCGGTGGCCCGGGCACAGCGCTTGCGGGCGGTCTTCGTGTGCTTTCCGTCGCGGCACAAGCGGCGAGCGCGCGCCTTCGCGCGCGCCGCCCGCGCGCAGCGAGCGGCGTGCGAGCGACCACGGGCGCGTCGCGACGAGCAGGCGCGCTTGGACGGCTTCTTGATGGTCTTCGCGGCCGCCGGCTCGGGCGCCGCGGGCGAGTGCGTCAGCGTCGCGGTCGGCGCCGGTGACCGGCCTCCGGACGCCGGACGGCCCACAGTCACGGTCACGGCGGGACCAGGTTTCGCCGGCGCGGTCGTCACCTTCGCGGCGAACGCGGTGCGGTCCGGCGCGACGACCTGCAGGCGGTCCCAGGGGAACGGCTTGAGCGCGTTGTACTGGTCGAGCCAGCGCGTACCGAAGATCGCCGGATACGGGTTTGTGCCCCACGGCGTCGGGTCCTCCGCGAAGAATGCGACCGTCCCGGCTTGGTCGCGGACGATGATCCCGTAGCGCTGGGCGGCGCGCACCATTGCCTTGACGGCCGCGCTTGCCTTCATCGCGTCGACGTTCAAGCTCGGATCGACCCGGAAGCGCGTGCCTTCGGGGATCGCAGGGCTGGTCGTCGCGACGCCGTCTGTCCGCTGCGCCGGCCAGACCGGTTGCCCGGAGCCGGCCGCCGGGATCGCCAGCGCGAGCGCATGGTCGATCCGCCCGGCCGCCAGCTCGTCCGGCGTCATCAGGCCGCCCAGCAGCGGGAGGCTGGTCGCCGTCGCGCCGTACGGCGCGACGAAGTAGCCGGGGTTGGTCGAGGCCGAGGACATCTTGCCGCCCCAGCGAGCGTGCCAGCCGTCCGGCTGCAGCTGGGCGTGCCAGAACTCCCAGATCGTGTCGGTGGCCGGCTGGCGCACCACGAGATGCGCGTCGCTGCCGCGGGCGGGCGCCGCCCCCGGCGGGATCGGGACTGCGAGCAGCTCGTTCTGCAGCGGGGAGTAGCTCGTGTCGAGCTTGAACGCGACGGTCGGCTGACCGGCGGGCACGGTGTAGACCGGCGTGCTGTAGGTCGTGGTGTTAATCCACGTCCCGGAGCTCGCCACCTGGCGGTTGAGCTCAGCGACCAGCGCGGCGGAGTCGGGGGTCGTCGCGGCGGTCGGCGACAGCGGCGCATCCCACGCGCTGTCGTGTGCGAACGAGTAGGCGTGGGCCTTGGCGGCGCGCGCGCCGAGACCGGCGAGCGCGAGGGCAAGGCAGGCGGCGAGAGCCGCAGTGCGGAGAGAAAGGCTGGAGAGCATGAGGAGCTGGGTGGACCCAGAGCGTTCTGTAAGGCGTCCCCCATGAGGTCGGCCTCGAAGCGTCGAATCGGCAGGACCGACGTCGGTTGTCCGACCATGCGTCCAGCGCCGGTCAGGACTCCGACACCCGTGCTCAAGCGGCGCGCGGCGGGGCCGACTGTGCGTACGCGCGCCCGCGGCTAGAGTGGGTTCGCGCGGTGAGGCTTCGCTCGATCGACATCCTCGGTCCGGCTCGCGAGTTCTGGCGTGACGCCGGACGGCTCCGCAGGCGCGTAGTTAGACGCCTGCGCGGTTGGCCGAACCTCGAGGGGCTCGAGCGATCGGGCCTGCAGATGGGCCGCAACGTGTTCGTCGGCGGGGGCACGATCCTCGATCCCGACTTCGCGTTCCTGATCTCGATCGGCGACGACACGGTGATCTCGCTCGGCGTGATCGTGCTCGCCCATGACGCGAGCACGCGGCGCCACATCGGCTACTCGCGCGTCGCTCCGGTGGTGATCGGCTCGCGGGTGTTCATCGGCGCGCGTGCGGTCGTGCTGCCCGGCGTGACGATCGGCGACGGTGCGATCGTCGGCGCCGGCAGCCTGGTCCGGGGCGACGTCGCGGCGGGCACGGTCGTGGCCGGCAACCCGGCGCAAGTGGTCGCGACGACCGAGGAGTACGTGGCGCGCCACCGCGAGGCGCTGGCGCGCCGTCCGGCATGGTCGCGGCGCTACACGACCAGCGGCGGAATCTCCGACGCCGAGCGCGATCAGGTCCGGGCCCAGCTGCAGGACGGCGAGGCGTTCATCGCGTGATCGACCCGCCGAGCGAGCGAGCCACCGATGTCGTGACCACGCTCGCCGATCGGGTCGTCACGACACTGGCGACGGCCCTCGACGGCGCGCGCGAGGTCGCGCTCGTCGACTTCCCGAACCACATGAACATCGGCGACGCGGCGATCTGGTTGGGGGAGCTGTGCGCGCTGCGCACGCTCGGCGTTCGCGTCGTCTACGCCTGCGACCAGCGCAGCTACGTGACGGCGCACCTGCGGCGCGCGATCGGCAGCGAGGGCGCGATCCTGCTGCACGGCGGTGGGAACTTCGGCGACCTCTATCCGCGCCACCAGCGCCTCCGCGAGCGGGTCCTGAGCGACTTCCCGGACCGGCTCACGGTCCAGCTCCCGCAGACGATCGCCCAGGCCGGCCCCGAGACCGAGGCGCGCCTCCGCTCGCTTATGACCGCGCACGAGCGCCTGCGGATCCTGGCGCGCGACGAGCTGACCCGCGACTGGTTCGCGTCACGCATGCAGGTCGGGGCCGAGCTGTGCCCGGACTCGGCACTCTGCCTTGGTAATCAGCCCGCGGCGCGCGACGGCGACGTGCTGTGGCTCGCCCGGCGCGACGACGAGTCGGCTTCACCGGGCGCCGAAGCGCCCGCCCGGATTGTCAAGCGCGACTGGCCGGGCGAGGTCGGGCCGTGGCGCCGCCGACGGCTGGCCAGCCGCCTGCTCTCGTTCGCGACGTCAGCCGAGCCCTGGACCGGGACAGTCCTGCGGCCGCTGGCCACCGCCGCCTACCCGCGCCTGGCCGGCGAGCGGGTGGCCACGGGCCTGCGCCTGATCGGCGGCGCCCGCGCCGTGGTGACCGACCGGCTCCACGCCCACATTCTCGCCCTGCTGTGCGGCGTGCCGCACGTGCTGCTCGACAACACAACCGGCAAGCTCCGCACGTTCTACGGCACCTGGACGAAGGAGTCGGCGCTCGTGCACTGGGCCGACGACCAGCCGGCCGCGTTCGCGCGCGTGCTGGAGCTCGCGCGCGAATGAGCGCCGCCGCGCCAGATCCGGCCGGCGGCCCCGCGTTCGTGATACTCGCGCACAAGCAGCCCGAGCAGGTCGCCCGCCTCGCCGCACGCCTCGCGCCGCTGCGCGCGCTGGTGCACGTCGACGCCGGCCTGCCGGCGCCGGCGCGCCACGCGTTCGCCGCCACGCTGGCGAGCAGCGCCAACGCCCGGATGCTGCCCTCGCACCGCTCGGGGTGGGCGTCGTGGGGGCTCGTCGCCGCGGCGCTTGAGGGAATCCGAGCCGCCGTCGCCGACCCGACCTGCACGCACGTGATGCTGCTCAGCGGACAGGACTACCCGCTGCGCCCTGCGGCGGCGCTGCAGGCGTTCTTCCTCGAGCACCACGCGACGACGTTCGCCGCCCGCTGGAAACTCCCCAGCCGCCTGTGGGGCCGGCGCGGTGGCCTCGACCGGCTGCGCCCGTGGCAGGTCCCGGTGCGCGGCCGGCGCGTACGGTTGCCGGTCTGGATGCGGCGCCCGGCCGGCGTCGAGTTCTACGGCGGCTCGATGTACTGGGCGCTGACCGCCGACGCGGCCCGCAACGTGCTCGCGCTGATGGACGCGCGGCCCGAGCTGGAGCGGTTCTACCGCCGCACGTGGATCCCCGACGAGATGTTCGTGCCGACGCTGCTGATGAACTCGTCCAGCGCCGGGTCGGTCGCGAACGAGGGCCTCACGTACATCCGCTGGCCGGACAAAGGCGGGCGCCATCCGGCGGTGCTGGGCGCCGACGAACTGCCGCGGCTGCGCACGGCGGCGGCGGGCCCGAGTGACGTCGGCGGCGGCGCCCGCTGCAAGCTGTTCGCGCGCAAGTTCGACGTCGCGATCGACGCCGCGGTCCTCGATGCGATCGACGCGGAGCTGCTCGGCACCGGCGCCCGCGGGCGCTGATCACTCCTGGATGTGCTTGCCGCCGTAGCCGCGCAGATCCATGCGCATCACCTGCAGCTTGTCCCACGGGAACCGCCGCAGCACCTCGCGTGACGACGGCGTGATCGCCGCCGACCACGGGTTGGAACCGGTCGGCGTCGGGTCCTCCGCGTACAGCGTGACGACCGGTGACGTGTCGCGCACATAGATCCCATAGCGCTGCGCAGCGCGGGCGAGCATCGCCGTGAACTGCGGCAGGTCGAGCGCCGCGATGTCGACGTCGGGATCGAGCCGGAAGCGGGCGCCGGCCGGGATCGCGTCGGTCGAGCGTACGTTGCCGTCCGAGCGCTGTGCCGGGAACGCCCACGCGCCCCCGCGCGACGCCGGAATCGCCATCGCCAGCGCGTGGTCGATCCGGCCGCGGTGCAGGTCGCGGAGCGTGATCAGCCCTCCGGCCAGCGGCAAGCTCGTGGCCGTCGCGCCCTGGTTTATGCCGCTGGAGTCGTAGAAGTAGCCGCGCGACTTCGACGCGTCCTCGATCCGGCCGCCCCACGAGCACACCCAGCCGCGGTCGGTCTTGGATGCCTTCCACAGCTCCCACATGGTGTCGGTCGCGGGTTGCCAGATCACGATGTGGCCGTCGTTGCCGGCGGCCGGCTCCGCGTCGCGTGGGATCGGCACGTCTTCGAGCACCGCTTGTACGCGTCCGCCGTACCTCGCGCGGCCGCCCACGAGGGTGACCCGCGTGCGCCGTTGGCGGGCCGGCACGGTGTAGATCGGGGCGCTGTACTTCGTCGTGTTGATCGTCGGATAGAAGTGGTGGTCGAAGTTCGAGCGCACCTGCCGCGCGAGCTCGTCGACCAGCGCCGGCGACTTCGCGTCGACCGGAGCGCGGCGCCGGATAGGCGCGTTCCACACCGAGTCCGCCGCGAAGTAGCGCCCGCACGCCGGGGGTTGCGCCGGCAGACGCTTCTGGCGGCGCGCACGCACCCGGCCGCCTGAACGGATCTCGACGTCGAGTCGGTAGCTCTTGCAGCGGCGCAGCAGCCGGCGGGCGTGCGCGCGCGGCCGGATCGTCAGGTGCTCTCGGTGCCGGCCGACGTCGAGCGGCGCCGCGAGCCGCGTGCCCTTGCCGCGACGGTTCAACGTCGCGACGACCGTCAGGTTGTCCGCCTGCGGTGGGCGCAGACGCAGGCGCAGCGGGGCCGAGCGCGCGAGGTCGAACTGGCTCGTCGCGGCCACCCGCACTCGGCGGCTGGCCACCGGGCCGGGGTTTCGCGCGTGCTCGGACGCAACGTCGCCGCTGGCGGCCGGCTCGGCGCCACCGTTGCCACTGCCGGGCGGATCGCGGAGCACCGTGGCCCCGATCGTGACGACGGCGGCGACCACCACCGCCGACACCGCAAGCGACCACACGCCGGCTTTGGAGAGGCGCCGGCGCCGGGCGGTCGGGCTCATGCCGGCGCGCCCCGGGTCTCGAACAGTTGGAGCAGCTGCTCGGCCGAGCGATCTGCGTCGAAGCCCTCGATGACGGTGCGGCGGCCCGCCTGGCCCATCGCCTGCCGTCGCTGCGGATCGTTGGCGAGCGCGGCCAGCGCGGCGGCCAGCGGCTCGTCCCGCCCGGGGGCCACCAACAGCCCCGACTCACCGTCGGTCACGAGCTCGGGGATGCCCATCACGCGCGTGGCTACCACCGGCAGCCCGGCGGCCATGGCCTCCATCAGCACGACGGGCACACCCTCGGCGAAGGAGGGCAGGCAGAAGGCGTCCGCGTCGCGAAGCTCGCCGGCGACCTCGGCGCTGTTGAGTGCGCCGCGGAACGTCACGCGGCCATCGACCTCGAGCGCGCGGGCGCGCTCGGCCAGCCCGTCGGCGTCGGGACCGTCGCCGACGACCCGCAGGCGTACGTCGTAACCGTCGCGCGCGAGCCGGGCGACGGCGTCCAGCAGGACGGCAAAACCCTTCATCGGCGCAAGTCTTCCCACCGTCACGACCGTGAATCCGGCTGCTGTGTGAGATCCGTCCGGCAGGCCGTCGGCGTAATCCGCCGCCTGCACGCCGCAGTGCACGACGTGCAGCTTGTCCCAGTGCTCTGGCTCGACCAGCCGCATCAGCTGCGACCGCGCGAAGTCGCTGATGCAGACCACGAACGCAGCGTCGCGGACCTTGTCCGCGATCCCGTGGCCGCCGACGTCGTCGAACTCCAGCGGCCCGTGCATCGTGAAGCTCCAGGTCACCTCGCGGCCCAGGAGCGCGGCGGCGAGTTGTGAGACGGAAGCGGCAACATTGACGAAGTGGGCGTGGACGTGCCCGGTCCCGCGGCGTCGCAGCTCCTGAGCCAGCAGCGCCGCCTCGGCGAAGTAGAAGAGCTGCCAGAGCCGGTTGCGCACGCCCGGGGCGCCCGCGCGTAGCGCGCACACGAGCGTCCACGCGTAGCGGGCGGGAGTGCGCGCGAGGGCCTCAGCGTGCGCGCCCAGCACGTGGCGCGGGCTCGTGGGCAGGATCGCGAACGTCTCGCGCGCCGCCGCGCGGTCGGCGTCGCTGAGCAGGCCCGCCTCGGGCGTGCGGCGCACCGTCACGGTGTCGACCGCGGCGCCCCGCCGCCGCAGCGCGTCGACCTCGCGGGCAATGAACGTGTGCGAGACCTTCGGGTACTCCGCGCTCACGTAGGCCAGTCGCGGCGGCGTCATGTCCGGCTCCAGGTCAGGCCCGCCCAGAGCCACAGCAGCGAGTGCGCGAACGCGTACCCCATCGGCGTGAAGTTGGCCACAACCGCCCACGCGACCGCGAACGCGACCAGTCCGGAGCGCCAGTCGTCGAGATCGGGCGGTCCGCGCCGCCGCAGGCCACCCATCAGCGCCAGCCCGAGTGCGATCACCCAGGCCACGCAGAGCAGCACGCCGAGCTCGGCGGCGTACGAGAGGAAGACGTTGTGGACGCGGCCGACCGTCGTGACCGGCCGGTCGGGCGCCTGGCGGTAGTAGCGCAGGCTCTCGGTGCCGAACGTGTACCACCCGTGTCCGAGCAGCGGCCGGTCGGCGATCATACGTAGGGCGGCGTTGTCGGAGTTCAGGCGGTCCCAGACCGGGCGCCGGTCATTGACCCGCGTCGACGCGCGCTCGCTGAGACCGGGCACGAGGGCGATCGCCCCGCCCACCGCCACGACGCCCACGAGCGCCGCGGGGATCAGCCACACGCGCAGCTCGCGACGCGCCACCATGCCGGCGACGGTGCCGAGCGCGGCCGCTACCCACACCTGCCGCGTGAGGCAGTAGACCACGCCGAACACGCACGCTAGAAGCGCGGCCCAGGCGAGCCAGCGCCCGCGCCGCCAGCGGGCGAGCGCGATCGCCGCCGCCACGCCACAGCCAAACATGGCGAGCCCGTCCCCGGCCGCCTCCACGAACGGGCCGCGCGCGCGGCCGAAGTGGATGCCGACCGAGGGGTCGGCGATGTACCCCGGCACGATCAGCGACGCGGGACCGGTGGTCTCCAGCACGGCCGTGATGCCGAGGTAGAGCCCGACGCCGACTAGCGTGCTGAGCAGGATGTTGCGCTCGCGCTCGGTTGGGAACGCGGCCGGCGCGATGAAGAACAGCGCGAACGGCAGCAGGCCGAGGTAGTCGACGAGCCCGAACACCGCGTTGCTGACTAGTTGCTCGGCGAACAGCGCCGAGATCAGGCCGTACGCGCCGATCGCGAGTAGCAGGACGTGGACGCCGCTGACGCGCAGGCGGCCATCGCGGCGGCGCACGTCGCGCGCTACGGCGGCCACGATGCCCGCCACCACGACGACGCGATCGATCCCGACTGGACTGCCAAGCTGGCTGAACTGGCCGGAGAACACCTCGAGCGCGATGCCCGCTGAGATCGTTACCGCGGGGCTGACTAGCACGGCGGCGACGACCCCGCCGCACGCGACGAGGACCCCGGTGGCCGCGAGATAGCCGTCGGCGGTCCCGCGGCTCAGGCCGACGCCCGTCGCCGCGACCGCGGCCAGCATGGCGGTGCCCGCGGCCGCGGCCCACAGCGTCCAGTTGCGGGTCGCGGTCACCCGAGACGGCGGCGTCGCGCAAGGGCGTCGACGAGCAGCGCAAGCAATGACCCCGCGATCAGGCCGCCGACGAGGCCGACTGTCACGAGCCGCTGCAGCGTGCTGTTGCGGTCACTCGCCGCCGCGAGCGGCGTCGAGATCACTTGCACGCCGGCAGTGCTCGCCAGCTCGTCGGCCCGGTTCTGGTACTGCGACGCGAGCGCCTGGGAGCGCAGCTGCGCGGTCTCGAAGTCCACGCGGACGTTGCGAATCTGCGTCGCCGAGGGCGCTTCAACCGTCGTGGGCGAACTCTCGGCGTCGTCGCGCCGACGCTGCAGCCGCTGGAGCTTGCGGCGGAGCTTGTCGGCCGAGCTCACCTGATCGCGATAGCGCTCGAGCAGATCGCCGACGGCCTTCTGGCCGGTATCGCTCGCGGTCACGTAGCGCTTGACCTCGTCGGTCATCGCGTTCGTGAGCTGGATCGCCGACTGCTGGTCGCCGCCATGACCGGTGATTCGGAAAATCGGGCTGCCGGGAACCGGGGAGGCCTCCACGCGGCCCGCCACCTGCAGTGGGCTGAGGTCGAGTTGGCGTCCTACCGGACGCAGGATCGTCTCGCTCTCGGCGATGCGGCTGTAGGCGGACGCAAGGCTCTGCGCACCGGCCACATAGCCCGGCAGGGCCTGGACGCGCACGTCGACACGGCCGACGTTGATCTCCGAGGACGCCGACCACGTCGGCGCACGCTTGAGCCCGATCGCGGCGCCGCCGGCGGCGGCGAGGACCGTGACGATCAGCACAAGCGGCCATCGACGCGCGATCGGCCGCAGCGGGCCGAGCGGATGCTGGTCATCCGGATATCGGCTCGATGAAGGGGTTCCGGACTCCGGTGCCCAGTCGTGCAACGGTATCTCGGGAGACGGAGTCGATTGTTTCGTGGTCATAGGTGCCATTGGTCTCGGGGACGGATGCGTGCGCTTACGCCAACAGATCCGGGCGACGAGAGCGTCGAGAACAGCTGGCCGCGCTTGTGCTGGGAGAACCCCCGCATTGGGTGCATCCGAAACGCGACGAGCCGTGAGGGTACCGAGCGAGCCTGCCCGGCCCGCCGCCGGGGGGTGAGAAATACCCCACATGGGGGGTTACGAAGCTCACCCACAGAAATCGTCACATGGTGAGAAACCCACCCCGCTAGTCTCGGCGACATGTCCGCCACGGTAGGGGAGCGGCGCGTCGACCCGACGCCGCAACGCATCGACATCATGGGCCAGAGCCTGGACCGCGTCAGCGAGGCCGAGGCCATCGACACCGCATTGCGGGGCGCGCACGAGCGGCGCGGCGGCTGGATCTGCCCGGTGAACCTCGACGTGCTGCGCCAGGCCGTCCGGGATCCCGACACGGGCTCGCTGGTGCGCCAGGCCGAACTGGCAGTGCCCGACGGCATGCCGCTGCTTTGGGCGAGCCGCGTGCAGGGCACGCCGCTCGTGCATCGCGTGGCCGGCTCGTCGCTGATCCATACGCTCACCGCCGAAGCGGCGCGCCGCGGCGCCTCGGTGTTCCTGCTCGGCGGCGACCCCGGTGTGGCCGAGTCCGCCGCGCGCCGCCTGGAGACGGCGAACCCGGGGCTCGTGATCGCGGGCACCCACTGCCCGCCGATGGGGTTCGAGCGCTCGCCCGAGGCGATGCGCGCGATCGAGGACGCCCTGGCCGCCGCCTGCCCGGACATCGTCTTCGTCGGTCTCGGCTTCCCCAAGCAAGAGAGACTGATCCTCCAGGTGCGCCCTCTGCTGCCCGCCTCATGGTGGGTGTCGAGCGGGATCAGCTTCTCGTTCGTGGCCGGCGACGTGCGCCGCGCACCCGCGTGGGTGCAGCGAATCGGCATGGAGTGGGTGCATCGCCTCGTGCAGGAACCGCGCCGACTGGCGCGCCGCTACCTCGTCGACGGCATTCCGTTCTTCGTCCAGGTGCTCGCCAACTCGGCGCGGCGGAGGGCGCTGCGATCGGCGTCGCCATGACCCGCGAGATCCGCGCCAAGGCGCCGCTGCGCGTGTCGTTCGCCGGCGGCGGCACCGACGTCCCGCCGTTCCCCGCGCAGGAGGGCGGCGTGATCATGAGCGCGACGATCAACCGCTACGCCTACGGCTCGCTGGTGCCGCGCGACGACGCGAACATCAGCGTCGAGAGCGTCGACTTCGGCCTGTCGGTCGACTACGACCAGGGCGAGGATCTCGTCTTCGACGGCAAGCTGGATCTTGTCAAGGCCGCGATCCTGAAGCTCGGCCGCGGCGGCTTCGACATGTTCCTGCACTCCAACGCGCCACCCGGCTCAGGGCTCGGGTCGTCGTCGACGGTCATGGTCACGCTGATCGGCCTGCTCAAGGAGTACCACCGGCTCCCGCTGACCGACTACGAGATCGCCGAGCTTGCCTACACCGTCGAACGGGAGGACCTCGGCATCAAGGGCGGGCTGCAGGACCAGTACGCAGCGACGTTCGGCGGCTTCAACTTCATCGAGCTCGACGGCACACGCGTGATCGTCAACCCGCTGCGTATCTCGCACGACGTGATCCACGAGCTCGAGCACAACATGCTGCTCTGCTACACGGGCCGGACCCGCCAATCCGACCACATCATCGACGACCAGACACAGCGGTTCGTATCGGGCGAGAACGCCGCGCTTGAGGGCCTGCGAATGCAGAAGGAGCTCGCCGTCGCAATGAAGAACGCGCTGCTCCGGCGCCGCCTGAACGAGTTCGGCGACCTGCTGGGCAAGGCCTGGGAGTACAAGAAGCGAATGTCGCCGCGCATCAGCACGGCGTTCATCGACGAGGCGTACGAGGCCGCCTGCCGCGAGGGCGCGCTTGGCGGCAAGGTGACAGGGGCCGGCGGCGGCGGTTACATGCTCTTCTTCTGCCCGTTTCAGCGCAAGCACCGCGTGGCCGAGGCGCTCATCAAGCTCGGCGGCACGGTCACGGAGTTCGAGTTCACGCCCGCGGGCCTGACGACCTGGAGTATCGATGCCTGAGTCGCGCCTCATCAAGGCGCGGATCCGCGACAGCATCGCGGTCAAGCAGCAGCTTCTCGTCGCGCCGGCCGTCGACGGCGCCGCCGCGGTCGCCGAGCTGCTCGTCACGTCGCTGCGCGCCGGGGGCAAAACGCTGCTGTTCGGTAACGGCGGCAGCGCCGCCGACGCGACGCATCTGGCCGCCGAGCTCGTGGGCCGCTTCAAGCTCGACCGCGGCGCCCTGCCGGCGCTGTCACTGACCGACAACGCCTCAACGGTCACCGGCATCGCCAACGACTACGCGTACGAGCGCATCTTCGCCCGCGCCATCGAGGCGTTCGGCCAGCCCGGCGACGTGGCGATCGGCCTGTCCACCAGCGGCACGTCCGCGAACGTGCTCGCAGGGCTGCGGGCCGCATCCGCTCAGGGCCTGCGTAGCGTGCTCTTCACGGGAGCCAACCCCGCCGGCGCGACGGACGCCGCCGATCTCTGCGTGCGGATCCCCAGCGAGGACACGGCCCGCATCCAGGAGGGCTACATGGTTCTCGGGCACGCGATCTGCGAGATAGTGGAGCGGCGGCTCGCCACGACGCCGGCGCTCGTGCTGCTGGATCGCGATGGCACGCTGAACCGCAAGCCGCCCGAGGGCGAGTACGTGCTTCGGCCGGAGGACCTCGAGCTGCTGCCCGGCGTCGCCGCCGCGATCCGGCGGCTCAACGACGCGCGGGTCCCTACGGCAATCGTCACCAACCAGCGTTGCGTCGCCCGCGGCATGCTGACCGAGCCGGACCTGGACGCGATCCACGACGCGCTGCGCGCCGCCCTGCACGCCGCCGCGGGTGCGTACGTCGACGCCATCTACCACTGCCCGCATGAGCACGGCACATGTCACTGCCGCAAGCCCGAGCCGGGCCTGCTCGAGCAGGCCGCCCAGCGGTTCGGCGCGGCACCGGGGGCGACCGTCGTGATTGGCGACACCGACTCGGACGTCGAGGCCGGCCGGCGCTTCGGCGCGCGAACCGTGCAGCTGACCGCCGGCCCGTCGCGCGCGACGGCGACGGCGCCCGGGCTCTTCGATGCGGTCAAGGCCTTGGTGGGCTGAATGGCCCGTGACGCCACACGCAGGGCGCTGCTGCTGGCGCTTTACGGCGGCCAGGCGACGCTGGCCGCCGGCACCGCGTACCTCCTGGGGCTGGCCGCCCTCGCTGCCGGCGACGGCGACGACAACGACGATCCCCCGCCCGGGACTCCGCTCCATTTCACGGTGCTTGTACCCGCCCACGACGAGGAGTCCGGAATCGGACCGGCCCTCGAGCGCCTGCGCGCCCAGTCGTATCCGACGGACCGCTTCGAAGTCGTCGTTATCGCCGACAACTGCACGGATGCTACGGCCGACCGCAGCCGCGCCATCGGCGTCACAGTCTGGGAACGCCACGCTCCGGACGACCGTGGCAAGGGCCAAGCGCTCGCCTGGGCGATCGCGCGGCTGCAGGCCGCGGACTCCTCGGGCGACGCGGTCGCGGTCGTGGACGCGGACTGCCTCGCGTCGGCCAACCTCCTGTCCGCGTTCGACGCCCAGTTGCGCAACGGCGCCCGCGCCGTCCAGGCGGTCTACGACGTCGCCAACCCCGAGGCTTCGCCCGCCGCGGCGCTGCGTTGGGCTGGGTTCGCGCTGATGCACCGCGTGCGGCCTCGCGGCCGCCGCCGCCTCGGACTCTCGAGCGACCTGTTCGGGACCGGGATGGCATTTCGGACCGAGCTACTGCGGGAGATTCCGTGGACGAGCTTCTCGGTCACCGAGGACGCCGAGTACCACCTGCGGCTCGTCGAGGCGGGCGAGCGCGTCGCGTTCGCCCCGACGGCGCGCGTCGAGTCGCCGATGCCAACAACCCACGCGCAGGCGACCGAGCAGCAGATGCGCTGGGAGAGCGGTAACGCGACGCTGCTGCGCCGCACCTTCCCACGGCTGCTCGCCGCCGGAGTGCGCGAGCGCGACGCCGACCGGCTGCACGCCGCGCTCGAGCAGCTCGTGCCGCCGCAGACGGCGTTGGTCGGCGCCAACGCCGTGATGCTCGCCGCCGCCGCGGCCCTGCGTCAGCGGCGCGCGGTCGCCTTCGGCGGCGCGGTGCTCTGCGGCCAGGTGGCGTACGTGCTGCTCGGGCTGCGCGTCGCGCGCGCACCGGTCACCGTATACCGCGCGCTTGCGCACACGCCGCGGCTCATCCTCGCCAAACTGCCCTTGTTCGCACGTATCAGCACGGGCGGTGCGACGTCGACGTGGATGCCCACACAGCGCGACGGGTCGGCACCGCTACCTCGCGAGGCGTCCGGTGTTCGGGGATAGTGGCCCGATGCCACCGGCGCCGCTGATTCCGCCCGCCGGGCCTGTCGTCCGAGCTGCTGCTCGGCCCGGTCGTCCCTGTGTGAACCGCGGACGCCCGCCTAGCTTGTGTCCACGGCTTCTCATTCTCCCCTGAGGTCGATTTCTCCCCAACGACTTGTCTTCAACCGAACAACATGAACCGCGGCTCGACCGTCAGCCGCGCACTACCGTGTCTCGTCGGCGGCGCCGCTTCGTCGGCACGGCAACGGCCGATCCGCCGACCGTACTGACCGACGCCACGCGGCCGCGCGAGGTCCGGCGTCGTGACCGCGCGTATCGCTCCGCCGTCATCATGGCCGACGTGGTCGCGAGCCTTCTCGTGGTCGCGCTGGCGATGACGTGGGTGCCGACGCGCGAGCTGTCATGGACCGCTGTGCTGCTGCCGATCCTGGTACCGGTGGTGCACGCGGCGCACGGTCTCTACCAGCGCGACGGGCGCGTCCTGAACAAGAACACGCTCGACGAGGCACCGATGATATTCCGTGCAGCAACCGCGACGACTGTCGTGTCGTACCTCTTCCAGAGTGCGCTGCTGGCGCCGCCGATCGGGGCGAAGGTCGTGGCCTTCATCTGGATCTCGCTGACGATCTGCGTCCTCGCGTGTCGGGTCACTGCCCGCGCCGCGGTCCGCGACTGGCTGCCGCCCGAGCGCTGCCTTGTCCTCGGCGACCACGCGCACGGCCGGCATCTCGCGCAGAAGCTTGAGGGCGCCTCGACCGGCATCAAGAGCGAGCTCGCCGGTGTCGTGCCGCTCTCCTACGGCGCAATCGGCGACGGCAGCGGGACGGCGCGCCTGGCGCGGACCGTGGAGGCACTCAGCGTCGATCGCGTCGTGATCGCCGCGGGGACCGGCGCGGCGCACGACGAGCTCGAGGCGATTCAGACCGCGAAGGCGCTCGGCGTGAAGGTCAGCGTGCTGCCGCGCGTGCTCGAGGTGATCGGATCGTCGGCCAGCTACGACTACGTCGATGGCCTCACACTGCTCGGCGTCCCCCGCTTCGGTCTCACGCGCACGGCGGGCTACACCAAACGCTGCTTCGACCTGGCGGGCTCAATCCTGATGCTGATCCTCGCCGCGCCGCTGATGAGCGCGATCGCGCTCGCCGTGGGGTTCACGAGCCGCGGCCCGGTGTTCTTCCGCCAGACGCGCATCGGGCGCAATGGGCGGCCGTTCTCGATGCTCAAGTTCCGCTCGATGCGCCGGGACGCAGAGCGCCTCAAGGACTCGCTGCGCGACCGCAACGAGCAGGACGGGCTGTTCAAGATCGCCGATGACCCCCGGATCACCCGCGTGGGACGGTTCCTGCGTCGCACGTCGCTCGACGAGCTCCCGCAGTTGCTCAACGTGCTGGTCGGCGACATGAGCCTGGTCGGCCCGCGGCCGCTGGTCCCAGACGAGGACGCCCAGATCCAGGGCTGGCATCGCCGGCGGCTACACCTCACCCCAGGCATGACCGGCCCGTGGCAGATCCTAGGGTCCTCGCGCATCCCGATGCGCGAGATGGTCACGATCGACTACCTGTACGTGGCCAATTGGTCGCTGTGGGACGACGTCAAGATCCTGCTGCGCACGGTGGCGTGCGTGGTCGGCCGGCGGGGGCGTTAGCACGGCTTCCGATCGCGCGTCCGTGCAGCCGGTCGCCGACAACCTGGCGCGAGACCCCCCCGTCTCTGATAGAACCCTCCTGCCTGGGGGCGCACGGACGCCGCCTGGAATAGGGACGTGCAGGCAGAAGCCACGATCGTTATCTGTCAGGCCGAGGGCGAATGCGCCGACGCGAGCATCGCCGCGGCGATCGCTCAAAACGACGTTCGATCGGAGCTCGTGCTCGTCGGCCGGTTCGGCGCCGCGCCACCTAGTGCCCTGACTCGGAAACTCGTCGCGGACCGTCGGCTTCGGCTGCTCGAGGTCGACGCCTCAGTCGGACGGTCGCGCGCGCGCAACCTCGGCGTCGCCGCCGGCAGCGGGCGCTGGCTGGCGTTCTTGGACGCCGGGGACGTGTGGGCGCCGGAGCACCTGCGCGGGTTGACGACGCGGCTCGAGGACGCTGGCGCATGGTTCGGCTGCTCGGCGGCCTGGGTGGTGCGGCACGACTACAGCATTCGCTCGCTGCACGGGCCGAGCCGCGACGACGGCGACTTCGACGCGCTGCTCTCGGACAACCACCTCGGACCGCCCGGCGCGGTGATCGCCCGGCGCGTGCTGTGGGACCGGTTTGGCGGCTTCGACGAGTGGCTCCAGACGTTCGAGGCATGGGACCTCTGGCTGCGCTGGGCCCGCACCAACGAGCCGCTCGTCACAAGCCAGCCGACCGCGGCGATCGTCACGCGCCCCGACGACGAGCCGGCGCTGCGCCGCCGCGGACGCGAGTTCCGCGAACTGGCGCGCCGTTACCGCGGCGACGCGACGGCTGCGGGCGTCGCGTTCGGGGGCGACGCCGTGCCGCGACGGCTCGCGCATGCGAACGAGGCGTGCGGGCGGCGGCTGGCAGCCGTCGGTTGGCACGCCACCGCCGGTATGCGCGGCCGCAGCCTGCCGCCGTTGGGGCGCGCGGCCACGCTGCTGCTGGGTCGACGCCTACGCGACGGCGATGAGCCGGATGCCGAGTCCGCGACGCCACCGTGGCTGGAAGAGCTCGAGCTCGCGACCGCCGCACTCTCGGAGGCCTTCGGGAACCGGGCAGACTGAGTGGAGCGCCCGCCGGGGGTTACCGGCGAGCGCTCCTGCCATCCCTGTCCCCTCCGTCGCGCCTACGCCGGGATGGTCGTCCGTGACCGGTCCGGCGTTCCCTCGA
>CAVUFC010000031.1:0-18861 GCA_963740605.1 uncultured Solirubrobacteraceae bacterium
GTCCGCCGGCTCGTTGAGGACGGCGTCATGTTCGCGCTGGCGACCGCCGCCGAGGATCGTGTGACGAAGCGTTCGGCGAGGGGCAGTCCGCGTCGATGAGCATCGGGCACGATGTGCCCGCGCCAGCCTAACGCGTCGCCCAGCCTGAACCTGTCCCGGTCCCGCTGTAGACCTGCGCTCTCGTGCGTCGCGTCGCTCTAGTGTCGGCGCCCGGAGGGTCGACGGTGGCTCCGCGTGACTACGGGTGGGGTCGCCGGAGACCCGACTGGCCGACGCTAGGCGTAGTTCTTGGCGGTGACGAGCTGATCCTTTGGATCAAGCGTGAAATCGAAGACCTCGGCCCAACGCTCGTTCCACACCTGCGGCGGATCGCTCGCCGCCAGGATGCGACCTGAAGCGTCGAGCCATCTCAGGCCGCCATCGGCTCCATGCACTGCCGGAATGACTGGCCATGACCGCCTAGCTGCATCACCGTCCATGAGTTCGGGGATTGGCGTCGCTTCGAGCGGCACCGGATAGCTGTGTCCCTCGCGTCCCCTGCCAATCGTGGCGGCACCTGCTGCCCATCTTCGGACGGCGTTCGGGTCGAGGGGGTCGTGGAGCGCCAACGCATCATCGCTCGTGTAGTAATCGCTAGCCAGCGACTCGGCATTCGGACGAGTGAGAGCACCGCCGCGCGCAAGGAGGTAAGCCGCAACGGGGTCGAGCGTGCCCCATTCGATTAGGTCTTTGAGCCAGACCGCGATCCATGGCAGGCCGGTCGCTTCCCAGTTCGACAGATCAAACGTTCGTGACTCGTCGGGGTCCAGGTCGCTAGAGAGCAGGGACAGCGTGCTACCGAGCGCCCAGTTAAAGCGGTACGAGAAGTTCGCGTTGATGAAGTCGTGCCACGGTCCCGCTTGCGTAGGCGTGGGCGACACGTCTGTCCGCCAGCCGGTGAGCCACCATCGCAGGACGTCTCGCCACGTGCTCTTGCTGTTGCCGACCGTCGCGCGCGGAGCGAACTTCGGATGATCGGCAAGGAACCTGACTGAGTCGAGCACAAAGCTGAGCCGGTCCTCCCACGGCCTCTTGGAGTAGTCCCCACCAGCCGCAAGGTGATCCCGAAGGCCTTGAGCGATGTCGTGTAAGCGCACCGCGTCGCGTGGGGGGAGCGAAGTCACGTAGAGACGGCGCCGCTGGCTTCGGTCGGTGTAAAGGTCACCGAGCGCCTTGGCTCGACGAAGGAGGATGCTCTCCAATTGTTGCTCCTCAGCCGCCGCGTACCGAGAGAACGTTGCGCGCCAAAACTGGCGTGCGGTTTCCTCGCGCGAAGCAGCCGAGTCTTCAGCGTCGGCTTCCTCGAGCACCGCGAGGAGGGTCGCGTCGACCGCGTCTAGGGCCTTGACCTGTTCCTCGTTCGCGTCTGGCAGTTCGAGGGGCGCGGTGGTTTCAAGCCATGCGAAGAACTCGTCGTCGGCCCCGGCCGGCCAGTAGGAACGGAGCCGTCGAAGTAAATCGGCAAGTGGATGAGCAGGGGGCCTGCCAGCATCCTCGGCGCCGCGGATCAAGTAGCCGTAGTCATCGAAGATCTGCCGTTTGCGCCACGCCGTACGATCGTCGTCGTTTACAACCACCAACGTCTGCCCCTCGGTAGATACGCCAGGCCGACCTGCACGCCCGACGAGATTCCAAAATTCACTTCTGTCCATCCGGGTGTTCTGGCGCCTCAACAAAGGAACGATCACCGTCTCGAAAGGCAAATTCACGCCTTGGGACAGACCGGACGTCGCGAGTACGACGCGGACCACGCGGCGCTCGATGAGCTGCACTATGAGTCGTGGGAGGCGACCTGGCATCCGGCCGTAGTGCACGGCGACGCCACGCGCCAGGAGCTGGCCCTCCGCGCTGTGTACACCGAAATAGTCGTCGCAGGCGTCCTGGGCGGCGCGCCAGATCGAAAGGTCGTCTTCATTTTCGGGTTCGGTGAAGAATGTCGGTGCGACGCCTATCCACTGATCCAGCAGCTTCAAGGTCCATGCCGCCCAATTCCGTACGCCTGAGGCGATCGACACCAACACGCTCTGGCCGGCGGTGTCTTCGCTCTGCGAGGCCAGGGATGCTGCTGCCCAAAGGGCATACGGCGCAAGCGCCTTCTGGGGGCCCGACATGTCCTCTGTGGGCGGAACGCGCGGGAAGGGACGTGGAACGAAAGCTTCGGTCTCGGCGCGGCCGACCGTCAAACGCGACCCTTCCAGAACGTCGTACACGATGCGCGTGTATCCCCTCGCACAGACGAGCCGCCCGATGACTTGGCGAGTGCTTCGGTAGTCGCTCTTCACCGGCGATGATTGCTCCTCGCCTGTCATCCAACTCGCGAGTGGGGTTTCGATGTCGGCTGCCACGGCGGACATCGCTATGAAACGAGTTCGGCCCGCGGGCGCAAATGCGCGAAGCCGAGCGACAAGAGTTTCCAGCCTGAGGGCGCGATCCTCACCGGCGATCAGAGCAGCCGCGGACGTCGATGCCGCCACCTCATGTGCCTCGTCAATGATGACGAGGGTCAGTCGGCCAACGACTGACCGTCCGATGAACCGAATCAGAGCGGGCGTCTGCCTTCTCCTGAGTGCAGATCAGCACTGTGGGCTCGTCCGCGGCCAGCCAAGCATCCGTGGGGCCCCAGTCTGTTCCTCCGTACAGCCCGGTGACTGTGACGGGTCGTGCAGGGCCGGAACGTCGCAGTGCGCGACTCAGTTTTGACTCGACCTCGGCCGCAAGAGCGCGTGTCGGCACGATGTACAGGCACAACGGAGCGGTGTCGTCGTCGGCGTCGGCTCTAAAGAGGCCGTCGAGGAGCGCAATCTCTGCAACCGTCGTCTTCCCCGAGCGAGGTTGTCCCGTAGTCCGTAGAAGTTGAGGTGGCGGTCCTCCCGCCTCGTCCGCTCGCGTTGCGAGCGTGACAGGCGCCAACCAAGTCCGCGAGGACAGGAGGACCGCATGGGGACCGTAGACCACGACGCCGACGGGCGGGTCGCTGATCAGGCCGTCGAGGAGGTGTTGCCGGCGCGCGTGCAGGAGGCGCTGGGCGAGCTTGTCGGGGTAGCGAAGGATGGGTTGCTGGCGCTCAGCGTCGGTGTCGGGCTCGGCGTGCTCAGCGAGCTGCTGGAAGAGGAGGTCGACGACGTCGTCGGGCCCAAGGGCAAGCACGACCCCGACCGCACCGCGGTCCGTCACGGCCACGAGGACGGCGAGGTGACGCTCGGCGCGCGGCGCGTCTCGGTGCGCCGGCCGCGGGCGCGCAGCGCCGACGGGCGCGAGGAGGTCGCGCTTGAGACGTATGCGCACTTCGCCGACCGCGACCCGCTGACCAGGGTGGTGCTCGAGCAGATGCTCGCGGGCGTCTCGACGCGCCGGTTCTCGCGCACGCGTGAGCCGGTCGGCCAGGACGTCGTCGACGCCGAACGCTCGGCGAGCAAGTCGGCGGCGTCGCGCGCGTTCGTCGGCCGCACGCGCGAGCAGCTCGCCGCGCTCATGGCCAGGCGTCTGGATGACGTGCGCTTGGCGGCGATGATGATCGACGGCATCGATCTGAAGGGCCGCACGAACGTCGTCGCGCTGGGCATCACGACGGACGGGGTGAAGATCCCGCTCGGGCTGTGGGAGGGCTCGACCGAGAACGCCACCGTCGCCACCGCGCTGTTGTCTGATCTCGTCGAGCGTGGCCTGGACGCCGAGCAGGGCGTGCTGTTCGTCATCGACGGCGCCAAGGCACTGCGCAAGGCGATCCGCGACGTCTTCGGCGTCGCGGCCCCGGTTCAACGCTGTGTGCGCCACAAGGAACGCAACGTGCTCGAGCACCTGCCCGAGCGCGATCGCCCCACCGTCCGACGCCGGCTGCGAGCGGCGTGGAAGCTCGACGACCACGTCGCGGCGCGAGAGCGCCTGCGCGTGCTCGCTGGCGAGCTCGACCGCACGCACCCCGGCGCCGCCGGATCGCTGCGCGAGGGACTGGAGGAAACGCTCACCGTCACCCGTCTCGGCGTGCGCGGGGCGCTGCGCAAGACGCTGCAGTCGACGAACCCGTGCGAGTCGATGATCGAGTGCGTCCGGCGCACCAGCCGCAACGTCAAGCGCTGGCAGTCCGGCGACATGGCGCTGCGCTGGACCGCCGCCGGGATGCTCGAAGCCGAGCAGCAGTTCCGCAAGATCATCGGCTACCGCGACCTCGCCAAGCTCGCCCTCGCCGTCGAGCACCAGACCACCATTCACACCGTCATCGACACGCCGGCGCCCGATGTCGCCGGTTCGGCCGTCTGAGACAATTCACTCAGGAGACCGCCACCGAAGTTCCACGGCGGCCGGGACATCCTCCACTCGCCACCTCACGCATGACGGCCGTGTACCAATCCGAATGCAGCCAGCTCTCGCGAGTCCTCAGCCATTCGCGCTGCGACGATGCCGCGTCGGGCGCTTCGCGGAAGAGGCGCGGGAAATCCCCCCGGAGCAGGTGCTGGAGCAACGCGTCACCAGCTGACGTGGAGCGTCGCGCGACGAGCGTGGACGCGCGTGCCGGAAACCCGGCTAGGTGGTAGCAAGCCGCGCCTAAGACACTGAACGGAGCATCCCCCTGCTTGATTCGCGGATGGTCGAGCCATTCGAGCAACTCTGCCGCGCGACGATACGACGGTTGAGGATCCTCACCAGAATCCTTCGCAACGTCCGCCGCGTCTATGAGCGAAACGACGTCCGCGAGTCGCTGCTCGAATTCAGAGACACTCCACGTCGGCAGCTCCTCCTGGCCGGCTCGAAGGCGGACGTGTTGGCTGTAGACCCGCGCGAACCCAACGGGCAGAACGTGGCTTGCCAGGCGCTCGCGCGTTTGTGCGAGGCTCAAGGCGGCGAGATCTTCGAGCTCAGGCACGATTGACCTGATGCGTCGGATACACGGTCGTCAGGACGTCGTCGAACGCGGAGAAGTGCACCTCAACCGCCTCAAGGGGCCGCCCACCGCGGTACGCATCGTGGGGGGCCTCGCACGGGATCCAGCTTTCTCTCTGCACCGGGGCACGGCCGCAGACGTAAACCAGCATGTCCGCGCGTTCGGGCGGCTCCGCGCGCATGGCGTCTCGCCGAAATAGGCGGAGTGCGGCGATCCACGCATCGGCATCTGGGAGCTCGGAATCTCGTAAGACGTCGATGAGCTGGTAGGCGCTGACTGGGCGCACTTGCGCCCGGCTGAGTTGGGCATGCCCCTCGCGAATAAGTCCAGCGTTGTGATCGCTGGAGCACTTGGCTTCGCAATTCAGCCAAGCGACGATCCGGCCATTCGGGTCTCGGAGGAATGCAAAACAATCGTCGCCGGTGCGTCCAGGAGTCCTCGTAGCCTCTCCACCAACCTGCAGGCGACGGTCCAGCCCTTCCAGGGCGGCGTTACTAAAGCGAAAGAGAAATGCGGGCACTTCCCACTCGACATCGTGCGGCCCGTAGTTCTCCGCGACGACGCCGGCCAGAATCTCCCCGAGGTAGCCCTGCAACGTCAACGTGTTGAGCGCGTCGGGATACGCGTCCGCCACATCGTCTTCGCCAAGCGGATCGAGCGGAATCGCCAGCAAGTCCTCAAGATACGTTTTCGCGTCCTCGTGTGCGCGCTCGACGAGCCGCGCCAGTGCTTCGAGCCCTGGCGGACGGCCAGCGACGTCTTCGATCAAGCGCACGTGCCGGTACCCACCAAGGTCGGCCAAGATAGGACACAGCCACGCGATCAAGTCATTGTCTCGCCACTGCATGCGCCAACTACTATCGGGTGCGACGGACGGTGCATAGTGCCACGGTTTGGAAGCTCACTTCCGCGCCTAACACGGCGACCCCGCTCTGACGCAACGGCACAGAACTACCGCACCCGACTCCTCGCTCGCGAGCGCGGTCTCGAAACACGTGGATAACGGTAACGGTCACTGATCCGGATGGGGCCGGCCGGTTCGCCGCGATTGATCTCGGTCGAGGAGAACGACGTGAGGTTGAATGCGTCCGCTCACCGGCGGGGTGGGCACGGGAGCGATGCGACGAAAACGAAGCTCTCCGGGCTCTCCCATCGTCGGACACGCTTCCGCGTAGCAGTGGTCACGGGCCGCTTCGAGTGTGCGACGGTCACCGCCCGAAGCCGTGAGTCGGCCCGCTTGCGGTTCAGGCGTCGTCGAACCCCGTAGGGCTATCCGGGCTCAGACGGCGACGTACCCGCCGATCGCCTCGACGGTCTCGACTAAGTCGCGCGGCGCCGTGTCGGCCGAGACGTATCGACGGAGCCGGAGGCTGTGATTGGCTCCGGACGTGTCGCAGAACGCGACAATATCGTGGCCCTTGAGGTCGGGTGAGATGTAGGTGTCGATCGCAGCGTGAAACATGTCTGCGTAGTAGTCGTAGTTCCACTCCTCGCCGATCGGCAGGTTGCTCAGATCCACAACTAGCATTGCTGTGGCGAGCCCCGCTTTCACCGCCTGCCCGCGAGTCATCTTACGTCGAGAGCGACCAGGAGGTTGTCCCGTAGTCCGTAGAAGTTGAGGCGGCGGTCCTCCCGCCTCGTCCGCTCGCGTTGCGAGCGTGACAGGCGCCAACCAAGTCCGCGAGGACAGGAGGACCGCATGGGGACCGTAGACCACGACGCCGACGGGCGGGTCGCTGATCAGGCCGTCGAGGAGGTGTTGCCGGCGCGCGTGCAGGAGGCGCTGGGCGAGCTTGTCGGGGTAGCGAAGGATGGGTTGCTGGCGCTCAGCGTCGGTGTCGGGCTCGGCGTGCTCAGCGAGCTGCTGGAAGAGGAGGTCGACGACGTCGTCGGGCCCAAGGGCAAGCACGACCCCGACCGCACCGCGGTCCGTCACGGCCACGAGGACGGCGAGGTGACGCTCGGCGCGCGGCGCGTCTCGGTGCGCCGGCCGCGGGCGCGCAGCGCCGACGGGCGCGAGGAGGTCGCGCTTGAGACGTATGCGCACTTCGCCGACCGCGACCCGCTGACCAGGGTGGTGCTCGAGCAGATGCTCGCGGGCGTCTCGACGCGCCGGTTCTCGCGCACGCGTGAGCCGGTCGGCCAGGACGTCGTCGACGCCGAACGCTCGGCGAGCAAGTCGGCGGCGTCGCGCGCGTTCGTCGGCCGCACGCGCGAGCAGCTCGCCGCGCTCATGGCCAGGCGTCTGGATGACGTGCGCTTGGCGGCGATGATGATCGACGGCATCGATCTGAAGGGCCGCACGAACGTCGTCGCGCTGGGCATCACGACGGACGGGGTGAAGATCCCGCTCGGGCTGTGGGAGGGCTCGACCGAGAACGCCACCGTCGCCACCGCGCTGTTGTCTGATCTCGTCGAGCGTGGCCTGGACGCCGAGCAGGGCGTGCTGTTCGTCATCGACGGCGCCAAGGCACTGCGCAAGGCGATCCGCGACGTCTTCGGCGTCGCGGCCCCGGTTCAACGCTGTGTGCGCCACAAGGAACGCAACGTGCTCGAGCACCTGCCCGAGCGCGATCGCCCCACCGTCCGACGCCGGCTGCGAGCGGCGTGGAAGCTCGACGACCACGTCGCGGCGCGAGAGCGCCTGCGCGTGCTCGCTGGCGAGCTCGACCGCACGCACCCCGGCGCCGCCGGATCGCTGCGCGAGGGAATGGAGGAAACGCTCACCGTCACCCGTCTCGGCGTGCGCGGGGCGCTGCGCAAGACGCTGCAGTCGACGAACCCGTGCGAGTCGATGATCGAGTGCGTCCGGCGCACCAGCCGCAACGTCAAGCGCTGGCAGTCCGGCGACATGGCGCTGCGCTGGACCGCCGCCGGGATGCTCGAAGCCGAGCAGCAGTTCCGCAAGATCATCGGCTACCGCGACCTCGCCAAGCTCGCCCTCGCCGTCGAGCACCAGACCACCATTCACACCGTCATCGACACGCCGGCGCCCGATGTCGCCGGTTCGGCCGTCTGAGACAATTCACTCAGGAGACCGCCACCGAAGTTCCACGGCGGCCGGGACATCCTCGAGCGCCAGCGCCCCGGGGAACTAACTGGCCACCAGTGGGGAATCTTGTTGGCCCTTGACAGCAACACGCGCGACAGCATGGTCCCGCCATCCAGCTGGTCCCGGAACGTTGAATAGGTGCCGCAGGACCTCGTCAACACCGTCGCTCGTAAGTAGTGGCTCGACCCGGGCGGCAACGCTGGACATCTCATTCCATGCGCCACCACCGAGCAGCCACATGAGGAGCCCGTACGCGGCTGCCCCGCTGTCCGGTGCGCCCGTGACCAGGATCTGCGATCCGACTTGGCGTCGAACCGCACGCCGGTCCCACAGCATTCCGGCCCAGGTAAGTTGACGCTCCGCGGCTATCGCCTGGTCGAGGGGCGTGCGCCCGGCAGAGAATGTCCACGTCCAGGCCCGACGAGCCCGAGCTTGGACCTCCTTGTCTAGATGTTCCTGCGCGCCGGCCAGTGCGGTTCTCGTGACCCACGGGAGGTCGACGAGGAGATCCGGAGGAAGAGGGTTAGGAACGTCAACTGCCGGCAGCGACCCCGACATGCCCGCGTGCTCAAGCCGGATGTTGATTCCCAAGCGGGTCTCGGGGTCAGCGGCCTCCTCAGCACGCTCGAGCGCCGCAAAGAAAATTTCAGCGAGGCCGCGATCATAGGCAAAGGTCGCAAGCTTGAGATAGAGGTGCGCACGGAGCTGAGACGGTGTAATCGTCTCGAGCAAGTCGAGGCCTCGCCGTATTGACGCTTCCTCGAAAGGGAGAGTTGAGAATGCGGCCAGGTTGAGCGCCAACAGCGAGCACCACGGACCCAATGCTGCGAGTTCGTCAAGTACAGCGAACGCTAGTTGTGGTTCGTCAGCGTCCTGAAAGTGGAGAAAGCGAGCGGCGAGGATCAGCGGGTCCGCTGGATCCCCTTCTGGCGGATTCTCCTGACGCTCGGGACTGAGCGCTTCTACGAACGCCTTCGCACCGCTTAGCTGACTAGCCTGCAGGCTAGGGACATCCCACAGAAGCGCGGCGACGACGCTCGCCTGCGTTGCGTCAGCGGAGCTCGCCATACTCGTCCCTAGTACGGCGACTCTCGTCAACAACGGCCAACGCGAAGCCGAAGAGCGTCTTTACGAGGGCTTGCCACGCCTCGTCCGAGTCTGGTAGGCCCGACTCCGCGAAAAGCAGCGCATCCCGATGCGGCTTCAGGAATTCGGCGATTGCGTCTGGGTTCGGCCGTGGCGCCCGCGGATCTGCGGCGAAACGTATGACCGAGAGTTGGACGAGAGCCTCCTCCAGCGCCGCTTCGAGTTCCTCCTTCGTACCGCTGCCAAGGTGCGAGCGGAGGAGGACAAGCGTGAGATGGCTCTTCCGTACCCATTCGACGAAGATCTCGTTGACGCGCGCACGCGAAGCGGCCTTCTGAGGCATCTCTTGCTCCCACCGTCGGAGCCGGATGTGTGCGTCGGAGTGCTCCTCTAACAGAGGATTGAACGCGCGCGCAACCAGGCTCTCGACTCGATCTCGAAGTTCCGCGACTTCGTCGCTTGAGGAGAGAAATAGCGTGTATCGGTGCGCGTGGTCCGGCGGTCTGATCCGCAACGGACGTGCGGCGAGAGGGTCCTCGCGATCGGTCATCCGAGCCGAAACCCTTCCACGTGCGAGACGCGTCTGCTCCGTCAACACTCCGGATCAGCCGTGCGCAGACATTTCGCCATGTCGACACTGCCGAGCGAAGTTCGGCTGACGTCCCGCTCAATGCCGCGCGCCTCCGACGATCAGCAGAACACTGTCGACTCAGTTGTAGTCCCGACAACGATCGACAAGCCGACACAGACTTGCACCCGTTAGGTGCGCCACCTGGACCACCGACCTCGCTCAGCGGCTTGAAGGGCGGTGCTCTCCATCGGAAAGCTGGCCGCCGGCCCAGGAGCCGGACGGTACTACGTCGACCAAGTCGCGCGTGGCGCCGAGGACTACTACGCCGGTGAAGGCGAGGCGCCGGGTCAGTGGAACGGCCACGGCGCCGAGGCGCTCGGTCTGAATGGCCACGTCCAGGAGGTCCAGATCGTTTGGCTGCTCGAAGGCCGCGATCCGGCCACCGGGGAGCAACTGCGCCGGCCGATGACGTCCAAGGCCGTTGCCGGATTCGACCTTACGTTCCGCGCCCCGAAGTCTGCCAGCGTGCTGTTCGGCATCGCGGACGGAGCGGTCGTGCGTGAGCTTCGCGCGGCCCACGGCGCTGCGGTGGAGCAGGCATTGCGATATCTCGAGCGCGACGCATGCCGGGTCCGGCGCGGCGCTGGCGGCGAAGTCTCGGATCGCGGAGAAGGGTTCGTCGCGGCGGCGTTCGAGCATCGGTCGTCGCGGGCGGGCGATCCGTTGTTGCACACGCATGTGGTTGTCGCGAATGCGGCTCGAGGCCGCGACGGGCGATGGAGCGCGCTCGACGGGCGGTTGCTGTACCGCCATGCGAAGGCGGCCGGCTACCTGTACCAGGCGGCACTGCGGGCTGAGATCACGGAGCGGCTGGGGCTCGAGTGGGGGCAGGTCGCCAACGGAGTTGCCGATCTCAAGGTGGTACCGCGTGGCGTGATCGAGCACTTCTCGCAACGGCGCGGCGAGATCCTTGAGTACATGGCTCGGCGTGGAGAGCGGTCGGCGCGCGCTGCGCACATCGCGACGCTGGAGACAAGGCGAGCCAAGCGCAACGTCTCGATCGGTCGCCTTCGGCAGGAGTGGCGCTCGCGTGCCGTCGAGCATGGACTCACCCGGCGGCATGTCGAGTGGGCGCTCCGGCGGGCGCGACCTCGACAGTCGCGACGGCTGAACTACGAGCGGATCGCCGCCGCGCTCGAGAGCCCGGATGGGCTGACGCGAGAGCGGTCGAGCTTCAGCCGCCGCGACGTGCTTCAAGCGTTCGCTGAAGCGGCCGCCGATGGAGCCTCCGTCGCGAACCTCGAGGCGCTCGCCGATGCGTTTCTCCAACGTCAGCCGATCGTCGCCCTGGCGCCAGTTGCCGGCGAGCAGCGGTTCAGCACATGCGAGTTGGTCGCCGTCGAACGGAGGACCATTGCTGTCGCAGCTCGCCGCGCGGACGCAGGGGTCGCAATCGCCGACTCGTGGGCGTTGCAGATGGCGATCGAGGCGCGTCCGTCTCTGAGCGGCGAGCAGCGTGAGCTTGTCGCGGCGCTCACAAAGAGCGGCCGTGGAGTGGATGTCGTGCGCGCGCCCGCAGGTGCCGGCAAGACGTTCGCGCTCGATGCGGCCCGCGAGGCGTGGCACCGCAGCGGTGTCCCGGTGCTCGGCTGTGCGCTCTCGGCGAGGGCAGCGAGTGAACTGCGCGACCAGGCGGCTGTCGAGGCGACGACGATCGCCCACCTCGCTCGCGCGCTGGATCTCGGCCTCGAGCTCGCGCCCGGGACAGCGCTGCTCGTTGACGAGGCCGCGATGGTCGGGACCCGCGCGCTGACCCGCCTGTCCGACGCTCTGGTGGCGGCCGACGGCAAGCTCGTGCTGGTCGGTGATGACCGGCAGCTGCCAGAGATCGAGGCGGGCGGCCTGTTCAGAGCGCTTGCCGACAAGCTCGGGGCACTCGAGCTGCGCGAGGTCCGCCGGCAGCGCGAGCCGTGGGATCGCGAGGCCCTTTCGGCACTCCGCCATGGCGATCTCGATCTGTTCGCCCGCGAGTACGAGCAGCACGGCCGGATCGTGACTGCGCCGACGGCAGCCGCAGTGCGCGATCGCCTGGTCGACGACTGGCTCGGCGCGCACTCGGCCGGCGAGCGGGCGGTCATGATCGCCAACCGCCGTCGCGACGTCGCCGACCTCAACCAGCGTGCGCGGGTTCGCCTGAGGGCGGCCGGTCGTCTGGGGCGGGACGAGCTGGTCACGGACGGTCGGGCCTTCGCGATCGGCGACCGCGTGCTCGCACGACGTAATGCCCGCGCGCTGGACGTGATCAATGGCGACGCCGGCCACGTGACCGAGATCCAAGAAGGTCGGGTCGCCGTCGAGCTCGACGGCGGTCGGCGCGTGACGTTGCCGGGCGCGTACGTGCGGGCCGGGCACGTCGACCATGGGTACGCGCTCACGGCGCACCTAGCGCAGGGCTCTACGGTCGACCGCGCCTTCGTGCTCGGCTCGGACGAGCTCTACCGCGAGTGGGGCTACACCGCGCTCTCGCGCCACCGGATCGAAGCGCGCTTCTACGTGAGCGCGAGCCGCGGGTTCCTCAACCAAGCACCGGCGCCGCTGCAGCCCGGCAGCGCGGTGGCCCGGATGTTGCTGACAAGCCGGGCTGAACAGCTGGCGAGCGAAGGCCTTCAAGGACGTGCGATCGATCCGCTGGAGCACTTCGCCCGCTGGCCGGAGCGGCCGCGTGCCCTCGCGAACGATCGCGGGATCGAGCGATGACGCAGCTCTCGCTCGACGCTCTCGGCACTCCGCGCGGACTCACGCGCGCCGAGCTCATGACAGCGCGCGAGGTTGCCGCGCTCCTCGAGGTGCCGATCTCGACCGTCCTCGAATGGGGTCGCAACGGCACGCTCCCGCGCGTGAAGCTCGGTCGGCACGTGCGCTTCATCCGCGCGCACGTCGAGGCAGCGATCCTGGACAGAGAACAGCCTCGGCGCCCGTAACCCGGGCGTGGCCGGCCCGAGCGTACGATCTTGAGCAGAAGGCGATGAGCAAGGACCCGTGGACAGACCCCGATCCGCAGCCCGGCGATTTCGACGCCGAACTCGCGAGGCTCGACGAGAGCGCGTTCGAGTGCCACGAGGGGCATCCGGGCGCGAAGCTGCGGATCCTCATCAGCGTCGAAGGCGAGGACGTGCTGCGGCTCGAGCGGATTGCCCAGGCACGTGGGAAGAAGCCCGGCGACGTCGTGGCCGAGTTGCTGCGCGCAGCGGACCGCCCCGCGGCGTAGCGCCAAGTCGGTGATGGCCGAGGTTGGCGGCGGAGCTAGATTTCGTTCCGTCCGGCGCCCACATCACGCTCGATACAAGGCTAGGCCATAAGGAAGACCGCACAGGACCCGGAACGCCAATCGTCGAGCTCGACGAGGGATGAGTACCGCGCAGTCCTAGCCCGTGAGGTCGAGCGCGGTACCGGCCTCTCCGTCGAGGCGTTCGTGCGCCGGCACGAGGCCGGCGATCTCGACGAGGGCGACCTGGACGTCAATGATCTCGCCGGCCTTCTGTGTTGGGCCAGAATGGCCATCGAGGCGCCGCTTAGAGCCGCCCACGACCCACGCGCGCGGCGCGCGCGACCGCGGCGGCCTTCAACCCGCCGGGTCATGGCCTTGAGCGACGCTTCGTCAGCACTTCTGCGCCCGCGCGAGCGTCTCGCGCCCCGCATCCGTAGGCGGGAGCTTGGGGGCACGAATGGGGACACAACATGGTGTCGTTGAGCGAGTGTCAGGTTTCGTCCGCGCGAGCCCGGACGGCGGCCCAAGCGAGCAGTGCGACGGCGATCGCGAGGAGCAGACCGCCTGCGGCAGCCCATGCGATGACCTTCGCTGGCCCGTACGCGTATGGATGATCGGTCGCGTATCTCAACTCGTGCACAGCGACGCCCGCGAGCATCACGGCCGCAACCACGGTCAACGCGAGAACCGCTCCATAGATCGTCGAGGTGCGCACTAGGCTGGGTCGCAGAGCCGTTCGAGCTTGCGGTTGTATACGTCCACCGCGGCGTTGATCTCGTTGACCTGCGCATTGAAGTCGTCGATCAGCGCGCTGTAGTGGTCGTACACGTCTGACGGGACCGTGTTGCCCGGGGAGTTGCGTTCGATCCTGATTGATCTCACGGCGCAGGGGTCGCAGCGCCCGCCGGCCGCGCTCCACCGGCTCATGCGCGACGTCGAGCTCGCGGACCACCGCGTAGTCGCAGCTGTACATCTTCCCGTCGCGGCCCCTGACCGGCACCGGCGTCGGGGTCGGCGTCGGCGTGCGCTTCGGCTTCGGTGTGGCCGTCGGCGTCGCGGTCGCAGTTGGAGTTACGGTCGCTCTCGCCTCCACCGGTGCCGTTGGAGAAGCCGCGTCAGCCGTCTGCTTCGTCGAGGGGGTGCTGCCGGTATTCGCCAGCACCGCTACGGCGACGACAGCCGCGATCGCGACCAAGGCGACCAGGAGCCAACCTCGGCGCAGCCGGAAGCCGGCGGCGCGCCTGGAGAACCGCGCAGCACCATGCACGGACGAGGGCGTGCTGGGTGCAGAGCTCGGTTTGACCTCCGCGCCGCAGCGGATGCAGAAGCGATCCGCATCGCGGCTCGACTGCCCGCAGGACGAACAGAACGGGCTCACGCCGCCTCCACGGACGTCCGCGGATCGACGCTCAATCGATCCGGGTGTGCCCGATCCGCATGCTCCAAAGCGTCGGTGTACTCGGCGAACGTCGCAGCGCACGTCTTGCAGCGCCATCGAGCGGCTTCGGCCTCGCTCTCTGCTTCGTCCGACTCGTCGTCCACAAGCGACACGAGGATGTCGAGGTAGTCGGTACCCGGATGGACCTCGTCCACATGGTCGGCGGCGTCGTCGAACGATGCAAAGCCGAGGCGGCAATCGATGCAGCCGATGACCATCTCGTCTTCGTCCTCCTCGTAGTCGGTGGCGTGAGCGGCCTCCACCTGCTGGAGGAACTCGAGGAGCTCGTCGCGGTGGTCGTACGCATAACGGAGCCGCTCGTCTCCGAGCACCTCCCACGCAGCGTTGATCGAGACCATCGCCACGTGTCCTTCTGCTCCCGCACGATCTGGATGATGGGTCTTGACCAGCTCGCGCCACGACGACTTGATCTCCGCGTGGGACGCGTCCTGGGCCACTTTCAGCACCTCGTAGTAATCGGCCCCGGACAGAATCCGGTCGATGTCACCCTCCGAAAGGCTTTCCATCCAGCCCGGCATCCGCATGTAGACGTCCGAGAGACGCTCGTCGGCGTCATCGTCGGTCTCCCCAGCCCGCCGAATATCCGCCACGTTGATCGCACCGAGTTCACTCGCGCCGAAGGGAGGAGCAAAGAGCGCCCAGACGTTGACCGCGATGGCATACGGGTTGCGTACAAACGCCGCCGCAAAGCCCCACCAGCCCAACACGAGCGTGAACGCCAAGTTCTTGCCGAAGTGCTTCCACCGGCACGACGAGCAGAAATAACCCGCCTCACCCCAGATGCGATCAACCACGATCATCGCCAGGACTCGCCGGTAGTAGCGCAGCTGGAGATGCCGATCCCGCTCAAAGCAGCCTTGGCACGGCATTCCCGCCTCGGCTGGCACCGACGTGAGGTCACCGGTCTTGGTCACCTTCGCGAACGACGTCCCGCCGCAGGATGGGCAATGCGCAATCTTGCGCTCGTCGGCATGCAGACAGTCAGTACAAAGAATCATTCAGCGTCCCAAACTTTGGCGGCGTACGGACCCTAATTCGGTGGAACGCGACCGAGCCAACGGACATTCGTCCACTGGTCGCTGCGACTGTCGCTCAACTGACAGGTTCCGTCACGAACCCCAATCTCATCGAGGCCGTGGAACACGGCGAACGGAATTCGCCATCGCCAGGCGCGGTCGAGACGGAAGTGACGAGAGATGTTGAGCATCGGAGCGAGGAATCGTTCGTTCGAGGTTCGAGCGGAGGCATGACAGCGCTAAGCCGTCCCGTGCGAGATGCCGGTCTTGCTGGACGGCAACCCAGCGGATTGGTCGCAGTAATCGGCCGACTGATCACCAGATTCACCCGGTTTTATCCCGTGTTGATCTCGGGCGCCGCGGACGGTTCGGAGCAGCTCGAGCGGGTCGGCGTCCCCGGCGCCGCCCCCGAACTTCCGGATCCGACGCCTGCGACGAGCATTGCCCGCGCAGACGGGCCTTCATCGGCTGGCCGGCCCGCCTCCACTACTGCCGTGGCTCGGTCGTTGCGAAGCTGGTTGCCGAGACGCCGCGTCGCGCGAGCGCCCGGTTGCTGCAGGTCCGATCTCTCGACACAACTCGAATGGGGCCGAAACGGCACGCTCCCGCGGGTCAAGCTCGGGCGACGCGTTCACTTCATCCGAGCGCACGTCGAGTCGGCGATCCTCGAGCGCGAGCAGGCCCGGCGCCGCTGAAGTCAGCGACAAGACTAACTGCAGATTGGTCCGCTCGGTTGGTCCGCTGGGAGCTAGAAACCGGTGCGAGCACCCGCCCCAACAACGACGAAACCCGCCGTTCAGGCGGGCTTCTGTGAGGAGCGGATGAAGGGACTCGAACCCTCGACCTTCTGCATGGCAAGCAGACGCTCTAGCCAACTGAGCTACATCCGCGCGAGGTCGGCAGTGTATCGCGGCGTGCGCGGTCAGTCCGACGAAACCTAGCCTGCACGGAACCTGCACGGGAACCGCCCTCTGCTTGCACACGGCAGTGGCACACTCGAACTCGTGGGCGCTCCGCTGATCTGCGTGATCGAGGACGAGGACGTGATCGCGCGCGCTATCGCGGCGCGGTTGCGGGCCGAGGGGTTCGTCGTCGAGAGCGCCGGGGATGGACCGGCGGGCGTCGCGCTGGTGGCGAAAACGCGGCCGGATCTCGTGGTCCTGGACCTGATGCTGCCGGGGCTCGACGGGCTCGAGGTGTGCCGGCGGATCCAGCGCGACCGGCCGGTGCCGGTGGTGATGCTCACGGCGCGCGACGACGAGGCGGACGTGCTCGTCGGCCTCGGGATCGGGGCCGACGACTACATGACCAAGCCGTTCTCGCCGCGCGAGCTCGTCGCCCGCATCAACGCCGTTCTGCGGCGTGTCGAGCGGCGCCCGGAACCACCCGGCGAAGCCGTGGAGATCGGGGTGCTCAAGCTCGATCCGGCGGCGCGCACGGTGTCGGTCGATGACGACGAGAAGCACTTGACGCCGACCGAGTTCGACCTCCTGCACACGCTCGCCGCCCGCCCGGGCGCCGTGTATACACGCGAGCAGCTGCTGGCCGAGGTGTGGGGCTGGCGCGACGGGTCGGGACACCGGACCGTCGACTCGCACATCCGCGGCCTGCGCCGAAAGCTGGGGGCGGAGCTGGTCCGCACCGTCCATGGCGTCGGCTACGCGCTGAAGGCATGAGACCGCTCGACCGTCTCGGCTCGATCAAGGTCAAGCTCGGCGTCGTCATCGTCGCCACGGTCTGGGGGACCGCGCTGGTGCTTGCAGCCGGCCACCGGCTCGGCCTCAGTCTCCCGCTGCGCGCGACGCTCGCCGCGCTGCTCGGGCTGATCATCGTGCAGGTGCTCGCGCGCGGGATGACGTCGCCGCTGCGTGAGATGGCCGCCGCCGCGTCCGCGATGGCGCGCGGGGACTACGGGCGGCGTGTGCGCGCGACGTCCAACGACGAGGTCGGCGACCTGGCGCGCGCGTTCAACGCGATGGCCGGCGAGCTGGGCGACGCCGACCGCATGCGCCGCGAGCTCGTCGCCAACGTCTCCCACGAGCTGCGCACGCCGCTCGGCGCGCTGCAGGCGCTGCTCGAGAACCTTGCCGACGGCGTGGAGCCACCGGATCCGGCCGCTCTCCGAACCGCGCTGGCGCAGACCGAGCGGCTGGGTCGCCTCGTCGCCCAGCTGCTCGATCTGTCACGACTGGAGAGCGGGGCGCTCGAGGTCGAGCACGTTCCGTTCGGCGTCCGGACGCTGCTCGAGCAGGCGGCGCGCGAGTCCGCGCTCGGAGACCGGCCGGTGCGGCTGAAGGTGAGGGTCGAGCCCGGCGACCTCGTCACGAACGGCGATCCCGAACGGCTTCACCAGGTCGTCGCCAACCTGCTCGACAACGCGGTCCGCCACTCGCCGCCGGAGGGTCGTGTGTGGCTGAGCGCGCACGCCGCGACCGCCGGTCGGACGACGATCGTGGTCGCCGACGAGGGGCCGGGCATCCCGCCCGAGGAGATAGAGCGCGTGTTCGAGCGCTTTCATCGCACCGACGCCGCCCGTGCGACGCGCGACGGCGGCACCGGCCTCGGCCTGGCGATCGCGCGCTGGATCGTCGACGCCCACGGTGGCGTGATCCGGGCCGAGCCGCGCGAGCCGCACGGATGCCGGATGGTCGTCGAGATACCGGCGTGAAGACCGGGGTCAGACCCCTTGAGTCGCCGAGACTCAAGGGGTCTGACCCCGGTTCTTGTGGCTACGCTCAATGCCGTGGCGGAGCATTCGCAGGCGATCCAGCGCGCCTTCACCAAACAGGCGCGCGCGTTCGAGGACCCGGAGTTCAACCAGCTCTTCACGGTCGACTCCGAGTGGCTGTTCGAGCGCCTCGATCTCCGGCCAGAGGATGTCGTGCTCGACGTCGCCGCCGGGACCGGCCACGTCGCCCGCGGCTTCGCTCCGCAGGTCCGCACGGTGATCGCGGTCGACACCACGCGCGCGATGCTCGACGCCGGCTGGATCGAGGCCAAGCGCGCCGCGCTGCGCAACATCGTCTTCATGGAGGCCGACGCCGCCGCCCTGCCGTTCATGGACGGCTCGTTCGACGTTGTGGTCTCGCGCTTCGCGCTCCACCACTTCGAGGAGCCGGCGGTGCAGGTGGCCGAGATGCGGCGCGTGCTGCGGCCCGGAGGGCGGCTCGCGATCGCCGACCTGGTCTGCGATCCCGACCCGACGATCGCCGCCGCGCAGAACCGGCTGGAGCGCCTGCGCGACCCGTCGCACACGCGGATGCTGGCGCTCGACGAGCTGGCCGACCTCGTCGGCGGCACCGACGTCGAGTTCCGCGACGCCGAGCGTTCGCTCGAGCCGTGGCTGGCTCAGACGCGCACGCCGAAGAAGGCCGCGGCGGAGATCCGCCTCGCGCTGCAGGCCGACCTCGACGGCGGCGCGCCGACCGGGTTCCGCCCGCGTGACGTCGACGGCGACGCGCGCTTCCTGCACACGATGGCGTCGGTCATCG
>CAVUFC010000032.1:0-17107 GCA_963740605.1 uncultured Solirubrobacteraceae bacterium
GCAATCCGAGTTCTCGACCACCTCTAACGCGAGGGATGGTGGGCCGAGTCGTCCGACATCCGACGGCGGGTCGATGGCAGGCGAGAGCTGCGAGGAGGTCTGGGGGGCTCGTCGGCGACGGCGTCCCGCTCGCGCTCACTAGCGCCGCCAAGGATCTCGGCGAGACGTTCGACGACGAGTGGTTCGCATCGATGAGCATCGAGCAGCAGGGCCCGCGCCTGCCAATCTCGATGCGAAGGAGCCGAACGCGGCAGGTGACTCCAGACACGCACGCTTGTGCTGGTTCGACAGCCGTAGCGGGCGCGGCCGCAAATACTGGGCTTTCTTCGCCGCTTGACCGACCGAGAACGCCCTGCCCGATGGCCGCATTACCTCGCTGCGGGCTTGCGGATACGTCGACATCGACACTACGGAGACTGATCGTCCTGTCAGGCGATGACGCAGAGACTGAGTGTCAACGACGGCAGCGCACGACATGGCGTTAGCCTCCATAACGTGGGAGCGCTGGATAGCGAGCTAGCCGAGATCGAACGCCTTGTACGTATCGTGCGCGTTGCGGATGCAGAGCGGCGACTGCGAGCGCTCTTCGTGACAATGGGCCACGAGCAGCTGCGCACGTGGGAGGCTGACCTACGGCAGGTCATCGAGGCGTTCCATCCGAGGCGTCGCAGGGTATTGGAGGCTGCGCTCGAGCACGAACTCCACAGGGCTGCAACGCCGGTCGCGCCGCCGGCTGGGCCCTCAGCTGGTGAAGACGACCTCGTTGAGGATCTCCGGCTCAGGATTAGAAGCCAGCTGGAGGATCTGAGCGCGAACCACATCTTCCAGTGGGCGACGTCCTACCGCGACAAGTTTCGCGAGGTGTTCGAGGAGCTTTTCGGGTTGGCTGTCCGAGGCTCGGTGGATGACGCGGCGGTCATGGCACGAGCGGAGGTAAGCGCTCACACCACCGACATCTTTACCAAGGGCTATGCCTACACGACGTCGCGCTTAGCGGGAAGACCGTACCCCATGTCAAAGTCGGTCGCTGGTCTGCAGCGCTTCCTTGATATCCCGATCGAGCTTTACTCGACGAGACTCTCACGCGGGATGAGCGCCCAGGACGGCCGCGTCGTGAGGTGTGTGTCGTCGGCCATTATCGCTGGTGTGTTGGAGGGGTTCGGGGCGGTGCGGTTCGGTGACGTAACGGGGTCGGAGGCACTAAGCCGGTACGTTCGGTCATGGGCGCATGCTTTGGCGTTCCTAACTGCCGTCGACCTGGACGTCGTAGTCGAGACGCTTGAACCGGGGGAGTGGTTCGGAGTGTCGCTCCCGATAGCGGCTCAAGCTCGGAACGTTATGTATTCGTACTCGACGAGTACGAAACGCTCTTCGGCCGATTGCGGTCAGCGGTTCGACGCGATCCAGACATTCGCTACCCGGTGGTTCAGCCGTTGCTGAATCAGATGGTCGTCTTCGCGCGAGATCATCTCCTTGTGTTCCTCGGACAGCAGCCGAACGCGCATTACATCCTCATGGATCAGAACCAGCTGAGTCCCTACATAGAGCAGGACCCGTTTCCGCTCTTTCGGCACGAGGGTGGGATGTACAACACGGAGTTCACCGAATTGGTGCAGAGGATCCTCACAGAGCGCGTTGTGACGCGCGAGGGGTTCGTGGACGCTGTCTACGACGAGACCGGTGGGCACCCCTATCTCACGGCCAATGTGCTCACGGAATTCGTCGAGTGGCTGATTGATACCGATCGCAAACTCGGCGACCTCGTAGTCGGTACCGGCGACTTTCGCGCGTTTGGCAATTCTCGGTTGGTCCCGAAACGGATCAGCCTGACGCAGGAGTATCAGTTTTTCCGACAAGCCGTGGCAGAAGCGCTTAGCGACGAGGGGCGGGCGCAGACTCCGTGGCTGCATGCGATCTACTCTTCGCTGCAGGGCATGTGCTCGGGCCGCGGGGCGCTCGGCTGCTCGCGCCGCGAGTTTTCTCAGCTGGTGCGCGACCGCAGGTTAGGCGAACTCGGCTTCACGGCCGAGACCTTGCTTACCACTGGGCGTGAGGCAAATTTCCTGCTCTTCAATCATCAGCGTGTCTGGCCGCGTATTCGGATTCTCGGCAGGATCTCGGCCGTTACGCCGGCAGCGATCGCGGCGTAGTCGATGATCAGCGAGTCGGTAAGTCCCGCGGAACTCGCTACGGCCGTCAAACGGCGAAGCCTGGGGAGCACCGATCCTGTGTCGATCTACTGGATCGCGGTGTCTGGCAGTCGTACCGCGTTCGCTGACGAGGTCAACGCGTATTTCCGTGACGTGCCTGCCGCGGCGATCGTGGTACATGGCGCGCGGTTCGAAAACCCAAACTCCGTCTTCGACGATTTTGCCGCCCTCGTACGGGACGAACGCAAGGTGCTCGAACAGGAGTTGCGGGGGACCGAGCACAACGATGCATGCGCCATCGTGCTCGTCGGGCGGTCGGAGCTACGCGTAAGCCAAGCGTCTTCACCGGTGCCACTCCCGGAATGGTTCCCCGTAGCCGGGGGAACGACCGTCACGGGCCGCATTGAAGATCTGTCGTGGTCAGCGGAGACGCCGCTAAGCGCGGAACTCGCGCGCATCGAGAGCCTGTGTCGGCTGCTCTTCGAGCTCGATGGCGCGCTGGTCGACGTGCTGACCGCCCGTCAGAATGATCGTCGCGCGCTGCAGAGTCTGTTCGACCGCATCCATCGTGATGGCGAATCGCTCACCGACCTCTTCGAACAGGCGAAAAGGGCCCGACACGACGTGCGGAATCCCACGGCCTATCGTCCGAGTATTCGCGATCGTCAGACCATCCTGGCTCGACTCTGGTTTCTTGTGCAGAGCGAGAAGCCCGACGGCCTCCTAGCCTCGGTGAAGGCGCTCCAGCGCGCGCTCGGCGTGCCGGACGAGCTCGATCAGCCGTGGCACGAGACGCTCGTGGCCGTGCTGTCGCGGCCCGCGAACCGCGACCCGCATGAGGGCGCCCGATTTGTCCGCAATCTCCTGCTTACACTGACGGCGAGCGCACAGCTGATTACCGCGGCCGCGCATGCGGACGCCTATCGCGCCTATCCGATCCCGCTCGTGCGTTCGGTTTCCTATGACCTCCGGAGCGGCCTTGCAGACGCCATCAACGTGCTTCGCTGCCTTTGAGTCCACGATCCCCTTCTGTTGGTGAGTGTGTCCGTCGCGCTCGCTGACGTCCCTAGCGAGGCCTCGTCTCATGGAGCGAGAGCGATCCTGCCGGCTGAGGGCGATGCGGACTGCGAGCCTCGTCGCACGACGGGGCTTGGCCGAGGCTCATGTGCCATTCGTGGGAGAATGGTGACGTGACGGGGGCTGGCCGGGAGAGCTTTCGAAACCTGCTTCGGCACGCCGAGGACGATCTCTGGACTGATTTTGAGCGGGCTCGAGAGCTGCAGCAGAGTGGAGACATCGGTAGCGCGCGAGAAGGCGCGTTGGGCGCGTTTCTCGGCCGACAGCTTCCCAAGAGATTCGACGTAGCCGATGGGGAGATCATTGATGCGCATGGCAACCGTACGGGCCAAACAGACCTGTTCATCTTCGACGGCTCGGTGACTCGCCCGCTGCAGACGTTCGCCGATGGCACGGTGCTCCTGCCGGCGGAAGCGCTGCTCGCGACTGTCGAGGTGAAGTCAACGCTCACCGAACCGGAGGTGGACAAGGCGCTCAAGGGCATCGACAAGGTCCACGCGCTGCGCGCGTGGGGAGAGCCGTGGCTTCCACCTCGTCAAGGAGAGCCCGCGGATGACCGGCGGCCGCGGGTCTTCACGAGCGTATTTGCGTACCGGTCGAGCCTCACCGCGGAGCCTTGGGCCCAACGCGAGGTCACACGGTTTCGCAGTCGCGCAAGACAGTACGGATGCCCTGTTGAATATGTAGACCGCGTCGTCGTGCTCGACCGCGGCATGCTCTTGCCAGCCGCGGGGCGTGTCGCACAGCCCGGCGAAGAGCGCGGTGTCCTCGGGCTGTGGTTCTTCTCTTTGATCAACTTCTTAGCGCGCGAGGTCCAGCGGCGCAAGCCATTTCCCTGGGACCGCTATGAAGCCAGGTCGCTGCGAGTCTGGAAAAGCGTTGCGTCGCCCCAGCATGATGCCCCGCGACCGGCGCCGGCCGAGGACGCCACTCCGAAGCACGGCGCACGAAAGCCGCTCACAACGGGCGAGCCGCGCGGAGCGAAAGGGCCACAGGGCCGCTCGCAAGCTCACAGCCGGAACGCCCGCGGTCGCCAAGGTAGACGTCGCAGGAAGGATGGCGGCAAGTGAGCGCGCCCGGAACGCCGCCGCACTCGACTCGATCGAGTACGCGCCACCGAAATGGCCCTAAACGCCCGCTTCGTCCAGAAAGCGGGAACGGCGTTGCTGGTGGAAACGCCCATAACGATCTTGGGTCACAGCAGGCCACGTGACGAGAAGGTGGCGCGCGGCGCGAGTCATGGCGACATAGAACGCACGTCGCTCAGCATCGAGCTCCGCCGATGTCTGCGCGCGATAGTCGGGCACGGTGCCCTCCCGGACCCCAACAACGGCAACGGCACGAAACTCAAGACCCTTGACCCGGTGAATAGTCATGACGCGCACGCCCGGATCTGTGGGCCGCACCCGCTGTGCATAGCTGACGTGCCGTAGCAGACCAATGAGGGTGCGATTCTTCGCGTCCGTCGCCGCGCGGTAGTTCGCCCAAAGCGTTCGGATTTCGCCGGCGTCCTTCGCCCAGGCCTCCGTGTCCACACCATCGAGCCGGCCGATGACCTCATCGAGACTCTGGTTGGCTCGAAAACGCTCGATCATCCAAGCGATTGGGTGCAGCGATCGCGTAGTTGGGCCCTTGAGGGTGTCGAGCAGATCTGCTCCCGAGTCAACCCCCACCCCGTCCAGCTCCTCGGCAATGCGCCTCCGTGCTGGACTGTCGTTCGGGTTTGCCTCGAGCGCGAGCGCGTCGAGCGCGATACGTCCCTCGGGTGTCCCTAGGAAGCCGCTCGCTTCGACTTGAACCGCGCATGTGATTCCGCGCGTCTCGAGCTCTTTGAGAACAGGATCGAGCGTCCAGCGTGTTCGGCCGATCACGGCAACGTCTTCGGGTTGCACGGCTGGATCCTCCCCTTCGGCGATCGCCTCGGTCGCCAACCCCTCGGTTAGTAGACCCTCCACCCAGGAGGCGACGCGCGTCGCCTCGTCATGAACGTCGTCGCAGCGAACGACTGTGAATGCGCCGAGCGGCGCTGTATCGACGATTCTGGGCTCAGGCGATCTCGACCGGAAGTGGCTCGCAAGCGCCTCCGCGGCCCGCAGGACAAGCGCGGATGAGCGGAAGTTGTGAGAGAGGGTGTGCGTAGTTGCGTCCGGGCCGACGAGTCGGCGAGCGTTTGCGAAGCTGCCGCCTGCGAAGCCGTTGATCGATTGACGCTCGTCAGCGACGGCGAATACGTCGACGTCGTCGGACACAAGTCGCATCAGCAGCTGCGTCTGAGCCGGCGTGAGATCCTGAGCCTCATCGACTAGCACGTGCTGGAACAGCGATCGGAAGTTCTCGCCGATCCACGCGTCAACTTCGAGCGCAGAGAGCAACTTCGTGAGCATTCCCGGAAAGTCGATTCCCCCGGCTTGGTCGAGTGCATCCAGATATCCGGTGTAAAGCTCGGAGATCGGCACGCCGAAGAACTCGACGTCGTCGTCGAGCGACGTGTGATCCGGGTAAAGGGTGCGATGCCGATCGATTGCCGCGAGGATCGGTCGAAGTGCGGGTAACTCGTCTGTTCCGACAGCATCCTGCAGTCCCAGTGAGGACAGATACTCGAAGATGAGTCGTGCTCGATCCGCATCGTCCGAGTAGACGACGACGTCTGGCGGGACATCGACGCATTGTCCGTACTGTCTCAGCCACTCGAGCGCGAAGCCGTGGAGCGTGTCGGCATCGACTCGCCAGCTTTCGTCGGAAACCGAGTGTTCGATGCGCCGACGGAGCTCTTGTGCGGCCTTCACGGTGTACGTGACTGCGAGACAGCGGAACGAGCCACCTGCGGACTGTGCCAAGAGGCGCGCCAAGCGCTGTGTGAGGACCTCGGTCTTTCCGCTGCCAGCTGACGCGACGACCAAAATGCGTCGCGAGCCGTCGTCGACAGCGCGACGCTGCTCAGGGGTGAGCGACTGAGGCCCCGTGATCCTGGGAGTCGCGGTCATGTGCGGGGCGGCTCCGTTTCAACGGCGGCAAGCTTGGTGCGAATCGTTGCCGCCAACTCATGAATCGCTTGCGGTACCGGTCGGCCGGCTTTCACTGCCGCCCGCGCGACCGCCTCCGAAGCCCAGGCCTTCTGGCTCCTCAGAAACGACAGTGCGCGCACTTCTGTCTCGACATTGTCGTACCCGGCTTCCTTGGCGACGCTCGAGATTTCTTCCATATACCCAGCGTCGATAAGCATCTGTTCGATCTGTTTCTCGCCGCTGCGAATCACCGACTCATGGTCGAACGTGAGAGGGGCGCCGGTCGCCGGGTCCCGGACCGCGGCAAGCGCGTCGAGTCCTGCGGCGTCGTTGTCGGCGAACAACAGCCATGGCGTCTCAAGCTGGTGCAGCGCCTCGATCGCTTTACGTACCTTGGGATCGCCCATGCTTTCGCAGTCGACGACGGTGATGCCCAAGGCGCCCGGGTCGGATCCCAACACCGCTCCCAATAGCACTGGAAGTGCATTTCGCTCGGAGGTTCCGTCGCCAAACACTACGACCCGAGCGAAGAAAATCTCGCCATGAGGACGCTCGACGAAACGCCTGAATTGGGCGATCTTCTTGGCTGTATCGGGAGACAAGCCGAGGGCGCGAGTGCCACCGGGAGTGCGTCTCACGACCCGAATATCGCTCGGCGGAAGCTCGGCTACCAACTGTGGCGAGTGCGTCGTCACCAGCGCCTGGCCCTCGAGGTGCCCTATGACGTCTCGAAGTGCGACGATGGCCTGAGGATGTAGATGGGACTCTGGCTCCTCGAGCAGCGTGATGAGATGAGGCTTGACGCCCTGGTCCTGCCCAACACGCAACGAGCACATGGTTTGAAATACGAGGAGCGCAGCCAGACTCCGGCTGCCGAGCCCGTGGAAACGGAGCGGAAGTGTGGTGTCGTCTCGCTGTTTGATCACGACCTCAATGGTGCGTGCGAGCTCTTCAATCCGGGGCGGCAATGCGACGAGCTCGACGCCTCCAACCGTGTTCTGCGTCTGGCCCAGGCGCCGGAGATCCGTCTCAAGCTGGCCGAGCACCGGACTTGCCTTTCGTAACCGACCGGCGAACGCCCCCAGGTCCTCCTCGAGTCCCGCGCGTCCCTGGGGGTCTTTTCGTCCGTCGGCGAGCTCGGGGAGATCCGGGATCTGAAGGTCCGCGAGCACCCGTCCCCATGTACTCGTCTGGTTGCCGAGTTCAGCAATCAGATCACGCGATGCTTCGAGGAGGTGGACGTCGACGAGTCGTAAGATCTCAGGCCGGAAGCGCGTCTGGCTCACCACCCATTCCTCGCCAACCGGCTGCAGAAGCGCTCTGGTATCAGCCAGTTGAGAGCCTTCGTTACTTCGAGACAGCGTTGTTCGGAACGCGACGATCTCCTCACGCGATCCAGTGGGCCGGCGTTGAATCGCCTGGAGGCGCTGGCGGGTCTCCTCGGCGAACGTAGATCCACTCGCGGGTGAGAGGAAGACGTCGATCGTGGCAGTGTCTACGGTGGTCGACCCGGCGCGGTGTAGGTCGTCCTGCATCGGCTGCCGCGCGCCGAACGCGACCGCGAGCGCCTGCAGGATTGAGGTCTTCCCTGAGTTGTTCTCGCCAACGAGGTATGTCGCTGTACGCGTGAGGTCGAGCGCGAGGTTCTCGATACCCCGGAAATTCTCGATCTTGATCTGAACGACTCGGACGTCTGCCGTCAGGGCCGGGCCAACGGCCGTGTGCTCATGCGACGGCTCAGGAAGACGAGAGGTGTCTTCTCCGGCCGCTTCAGGACCGCTCTGGTCGCTAGAAACCACGGTACGAGCATGACGGATCGTTCGGCGGTCTCGACCCATCGCGGCACAGACTTGCACTCGCTGAGTGCGCTCCCTGGACCACCGGCGCCGCTTATCGGCTTGACTGGCGGTGCTCTCCATCGGAAAGCTGGCCGCCGGCCCAGGAGCCGGGCGTTACTACGTCGACCAAGTCGCGCGTGGCGCGGAGGACTACTACGCCGGTGAAGGCGAGGCGCCGGGCCACTGGAACGGCCACGGCGCCGAGGCGCTCGGCCTGAACGGCCACGTCCAGGAGGTCCAGATCGTCCGGCTGCTTGACGGCCAGGATCCGGCGACCGGGGAGCAGCTGCGCCAGCCAGTGACGTCCAAGACCGTTGCGGGATTCGATCTGACGTTCCGCGCCCCGAAGTCCGTCAGCGTGTTGTTCGGCATCGCGGATGGGGCGGTCGTCACCGAACTTCGGGCAGCACATGGTGCCGCCGTCGAGCAGGCGCTGCGATATCTCGAACGTGATGCGTGCCGGGTCCGGCGTGGCGCTGGCGGCGAAGTCTCGTATCGCGGGGAAGGGTTCGTCGCGGCGGCGTTCGAGCATCGGTCGTCGCGTGCGGGCGACCCGTTGTTGCATACGCATGTCGTGGTCGCGAATGCGGCTCGGGGTCCGGACGGGCGGTGGAGTGCGCTCGACGGGCGGTTGCTGTACCGCCATGCGAAGGCGGCCGGCTACCTGTACCAGGCGGCTCTTCGCGCTGAGATCACGGAACGGCTGGGGCTTGAGTGGGGGCCGGTGTTCAACGGAGTCGCCGATCTCAAGGTGGTGCCGCGTGGCGTGATCGAGCACTTCTCGCAACGGCGCGGCGAGATCCTTGAGCACATGGATCGGCGTGGCGAGCGGTCGGCGCGCGCTGCGCAGATCGCGACGCTGGAGACTCGGCGAGCCAAGCGGAACGTGCCGATCGGTCGGCTTCGGCAGGAGTGGTGCTCGCGTGCCGCCGAGCATGGACTCACCCGGCGGCATGTCGAGTGGGCGCTCCAGCGGGCGCGACCGCGACAGCCGCGGCCGGTGAGGTACGAACGGATCGCGGCCACGCTCGAGGGTCCGGATGGGTTGACGCGAGAGCGGTCGACTTTCAGCCGCCGCGATGTGCTTCAAGCGTTCGCTGAAGCGGCCGCCGATGGGGCCTCCCTCGCGAACGTCGAGGCGCTCGCCGATGCGTTTCTTCGGCGTCAGTCGGTCGTCGCCTTGGCGCCCGTTGCCGGCGAGCAGCGGTTCAGCACATGCGAGTTGGTCGCCGTCGAACGAAGGGCCGTCGCTACCGCAGCTCGCCGCGTGTACGCCGGTGTCGCGATCGCCGACTCGACGGCGTTGCAGGCGGCGACCAACGCGCGTCCGTCTCTGAGCGGCGAGCAGCGTGAGCTCGTCGCGGCGCTCACGCAGAGTGGTCGTGGGGTGGAGGTCGTGCGTGCGCCTGCGGGTGCCGGCAAGACCTTCGCGCTCGATGCGGCCCGCGAGGCGTGGCACCACGGCGGTGTCCCGGTCCTCGGCTGCGCGCTCTCGGCGCGGGCGGCGAGCGAACTGCGCGACCAGGCGGCTGTCGAGGCAACGACGATCGCCCACCTCGCTCGCGCGCTGGATCTCGGCCTCGAGCTCGCGCCGGGGACCGTGCTGCTCGTCGACGAGGCTGCGATGGTCGGCACCCGCGCGCTCGCCCGCCTGTCCGACGCCGTGGTGGCGGCGGACGGCAAGCTCGTGCTGGTCGGTGATGACCGGCAGCTGCCCGAGATCGAGGCTGGCGGTCTCTTCGCAGCCCTTGCCGACAACCTCGGGGCGCTCGAGCTGCGCGAGGTCCGCCGGCAGCGCGAGCCGTGGGATCGCGAGGCCCTTTCGGCGCTCCGCGACGGCGATCTTGACCTGTTCGTTCGCGAGTACGAGGAGCACGGGCGGATCGTGACCGCGCCGACGGCGGCGGCAGTGCGCGATCGCCTGGTCGACGACTGGCTCGGGGCGCACTCGGCCGGCGAGCGGGCGGCCATGATCGCTAACCGGCGTTGCGACGTCGCCGACCTCAACCAGCGCGCTCGGGAGCGCCTGCGGGCGGGCGGTCGGCTGGGGCGCGACGAGCTGGTCACCGACGCTCGGGCGTTCGCGGTCGGCGATCGCGTACTGGCGCGACGGAACGCCCGGGCGCTCGACGTGATCAATGGCGACGCCGGATACGTGACGGAGATCCGAGAAGGTCGGGTCGCCGTCGAGCTCGACGCAGGTCGTCGGATAACCCTGCCGATGGCGTATGTGCGGGCCGGGCACCTCGACCATGGGTACGCGCTCACGGCGCACCTGGCGCAGGGCTCGACCGTCGACCGCGCCTTCGTACTCGGCTCGGACGAGCTGTATCGCGAGTGGGGCTACACCGCACTCTCTCGCCACCGGATCGAGGCGCGCTTCTACGTCAGCGCGAGCCGCGAGTTCCTCAACCAGGCACCGGAGCCGCTGCAGCCTGGCACCGCGGTAGCCAGGATGCTCCTCGCGAGTCGCGCTGAACGCCTAGCGAGCGAAGGCCTTGGAGGACGTGCGATCGACCCGCTGGAGCACTTCACCCGCTGGCCGGAGCGGCCGCGTGCCCTCGCGAACGATCGCGGGATCGAGCGATGACGCAGCTCTCGCTCGACGCTCTCGGCACTCCGCGCGGACTCACGCGCGCTGAGCTCATGACAGCGCGCGAGGTCGCCGCGCTACTCGAGGTGCCGATCTCGACCGTCCTCGAATGGGGTCGCAACGGCACGCTCCCGCGCGTGAAGCTCGGCCGGCACGTGCGCTTCATCCGCGCGCACGTCGAGGCAGCGATTCTGGACAGAGAACAGCCTCGGCGCCCGTAACCTGGGCGTGGCTGGCCCGAGCGTACGATCTTGAGCAGAAGGCGATGAGCAAAGACCCGTGGACAGACCCCGATCCGCAGCCCGGCGATTTTGACGCCGAACTCGCGAGGCTCGACGAGAGCGCGTTCGAGTACCACGAGGGGCATCCGGGCGCGAAGCTGCGGATCCTCATCAGCGTCGAAGGCGAGGACGTGCTGCGGCTCGAGCGGATTGCCCAGGCACGTGGGAAGAAGCCCGGCGACGTCGTGGCCGAGTTGCTGCGCGCAGCGGACCGCCCCGCGGCGTAGCGCCAAGTCGGTGATGGCCGCGGTTGGCGGCGGAGCTGGATTTCGTTCCGTCCGGCGCCCACATCACGCTCAATACAAGGCCAGGCCATAAGGAAGACCGCGCAGGACCCGGAACGCCAATCGTCGAGCTCGACGAGGGATGAGTACCGCGCAGTCCTAGCCCGTGAGGTCGAGCGCGGTACGGCCTCTCCGTCGAGGCGTTCGTGCGCCGGCACGAGGCCGGCGATCTCGACGAGGGCGACCTGGACGTCAATGATCTCGCCGGGCTTCTGTGTTGGGCCAGAATGGCCATCGAGGCGCGGCTTAGAACGGCCCACGCGCGCGCGGCACGCGCGACCTCGGCGGCCTTCAACCCGCCGGGTAATGGCCTTGAGCGACGCTTCGTCAGCACTTCTGCGCCCGCGCGAGCGTCTCGCGCCCCACATCCGTAGGCGGGAGCTTGGGGGCACGAATGGGGACACAACATGGTGTCGTTGAGCGAGTGTCAGGGTTCGTCCGCGCGAGCCCGGACGGCGGCCCAAGCGAGCAGTGCGACGGCGATCGCGAGGAGCAGACCGCCTGCGGCAGCCCATGCGATGACCTTCGCCGGCCCGTACGCGTATGGATGATCGGTCGCGTATCTCAACTCGTGCACAGCGACGCCCGCGAGCATCACGGCCGCAACCACGGTCAACGCTAGAACCGCTCCATAGATCGTCGAGGTGCGCACTAGGCTGCGTCGCAGAGCCGTTCGAGCTTGCGGTTGTATACGTCCACCGCGGCGTTGATCTCGTTGACCTGCGCATTGAAGTCGTCGATCAGCGCGCTGTAGTGGTCGTACACGTCTGACGGGACCGTGTTGCCCGGGGAGTTGCGTTCGATCCGATTGATCTCACGGCGCAGGGGTCGCAGCGCCCGCCGGCCGCGCTCCACCGGCTCATGCGCGACGTCGAGCTCGCGGACCACCGCGTAGTCGCAGCTGTACATCTTCCCGTCGCGGCCCCTGACCGGCACCGGCGTCGGGGTCGGCGTCGGCGTGCGCTTCGGCTTCGGTGTGGCCGTCGGCGTCGCGGTCGCAGTTGGAGTTACGGTCGCTCTCGCCTCCACCGGTGCCGTTGGAGAAGCCGCGTCAGCCGTCTGCTTCGTCGAGGGGGTGCTGCCGGTATTCGCCAGCACCGCTACGGCGACGACAGCCGCGATCGCGACCAAGGCGACCAGGAGCCAACCTCGGCGCAGCCGGAAGCCGGCGGCGCGCCTGGAGAACCGCGCAGCACCATGCACGGACGAGGGCGTGCTGGGTGCAGAGCTCGGTTTGACCTCCGCGCCGCAGCGGATGCAGAAGCGATCCGCATCGCGGCTCGACTGCCCGCAGGACGAACAGAACGGGCTCACGCCGCCTCCACGGACGTCCGCGGATCGACGCTCAATCGATCCGGGTGTGCCCGATCCGCATGCTCCAAAGCGTCGGTGTACTCGGCGAACGTCGCAGCGCACGTCTTGCAGCGCCATCGAGCGGCTTCGGCCTCGCTCTCTGCTTCGTCCGACTCGTCGTCCACAAGCGACACGAGGATGTCGAGGTAGTCGGTACCCGGATGGACCTCGTCCACATGGTCGGCGGCGTCGTCGAACGATGCAAAGCCGAGGCGGCAATCGATGCAGCCGATGACCATCTCGTCTTCGTCCTCCTCGTAGTCGGTGGCGTGAGCGGCCTCCACCTGCTGGAGGAACTCGAGGAGCTCGTCGCGGTGGTCGTACGCATAACGGAGCCGCTCGTCTCCGAGCACCTCCCACGCAGCGTTGATCGAGACCATCGCCACGTGTCCTTCTGCTCCCGCACGATCTGGATGATGGGTCTTGACCAGCTCGCGCCACGACGACTTGATCTCCGCGTGGGACGCGTCCTGGGCCACTTTCAGCACCTCGTAGTAATCGGCCCCGGACAGAATCCGGTCGATGTCACCCTCCGAAAGGCTTTCCATCCAGCCCGGCATCCGCATGTAGACGTCCGAGAGACGCTCGTCGGCGTCATCGTCGGTCTCCCCAGCCCGCCGAATATCCGCCACGTTGATCGCACCGAGTTCACTCGCGCCGAAGGGAGGAGCAAAGAGCGCCCAGACGTTGACCGCGATGGCATACGGGTTGCGTACAAACGCCGCCGCAAAGCCCCACCAGCCCAACACGAGCGTGAACGCCAAGTTCTTGCCGAAGTGCTTCCACCGGCACGACGAGCAGAAATAACCCGCCTCACCCCAGATGCGATCAACCACGATCATCGCCAGGACTCGCCGGTAGTAGCGCAGCTGGAGATGCCGATCCCGCTCAAAGCAGCCTTGGCACGGCATTCCCGCCTCGGCTGGCACCGACGTGAGGTCACCGGTCTTGGTCACCTTCGCGAACGACGTCCCGCCGCAGGATGGGCAATGCGCAATCTTGCGCTCGTCGGCATGCAGACAGTCAGTACAAAGAATCATTCAGCGTCCCAAACTTTGGCGGCGTACGGACCCTAATTCGCTGGAACGCGACCGAGCCAACGGACATTCGTCCACTGGTCGCTGCGACTGTCGCTCAACTGACAGGTTCCGTCACGAACCCCAATCTCATCGAGGCCGTGGAACACGGCGAACGGAATTCGCCATCGCCAGGCGCGGTCGAGACGGAAGTGACGAGAGATGTTGAGCATCGGAGCGAGGAATCGTTCGTTCGAGGTTCGAGCGGAGGCATGACAGCGCTAAGCCGTCCCGTGCGAGATGCCGGTCTTGCTGGACGGCAACCCAGCGGATTGGTCGCAGTAATCGGCCGACTGATCACCAGATTCACCCGGTTTTATCCCGTGTTGATCTCGGGCGCCGCGGACGGTTCGGAGCAGCTCGAGCGGGTCGGCGTCCCCGGCGCCGCCCCCGAACTTCCGGATCCGACGCCTGCGACGAGCATTGCCCGCGCAGACGGGCCTTCATCGGCTGGCCGGCCCGCCTCCACTACTGCCGTGGCTCGGTCGTTGCGAAGCTGGTTGCCGAGACGCCGCGTCGCGCGAGCGCCCGGTTGCTGCAGGTCCGATCTCTCGACACAACTCGAATGGGGCCGAAACGGCACGCTCCCGCGGGTCAAGCTCGGGCGACGCGTTCACTTCATCCGAGCGCACGTCGAGTCGGCGATCCTCGAGCGCGAGCAGGCCCGGCGCCGCTGAAGTCAGCGACAAGACTAACTGCAGATTGGTCCGCTCGGTTGGTCCGCTGGGAGCTAGAAACCGGTGCGAGCTCCGGCCCCAACAACGACGAAACCCGCTGTTCAGGCGGGCTTCTGTGAGGAGCGGATGAAGGGACTCGAACCCTCGACCTTCTGCATGGCAAGCAGACGCTCTAGCCAACTGAGCTACATCCGCGCGAGGTCGGCAGTGTATCGCGGCGTGCGCGGTCAGTCCGACGAAACCTAGCCTGCACGGAACCTGCACGGGAACCGCCCTCTGCTTGCACACGGCAGTGGCACACTCGAACTCGTGGGCGCTCCGCTGATCTGCGTGATCGAGGACGAGGACGTGATCGCGCGCGCTATCGCGGCGCGGTTGCGGGCCGAGGGGTTCGTCGTCGAGAGCGCCGGGGATGGACCGGCGGGCGTCGCGCTGGTGGCGAAAACGCGGCCGGATCTCGTGGTCCTGGACCTGATGCTGCCGGGGCTCGACGGGCTCGAGGTGTGCCGGCGGATCCAGCGCGACCGGCCGGTGCCGGTGGTGATGCTCACGGCGCGCGACGACGAGGCGGACGTGCTCGTCGGCCTCGGGATCGGGGCCGACGACTACATGACCAAGCCGTTCTCGCCGCGCGAGCTCGTCGCCCGCATCAACGCCGTTCTGCGGCGTGTCGAGCGGCGCCCGGAACCACCCGGCGAAGCCGTGGAGATCGGGGTGCTCAAGCTCGATCCGGCGGCGCGCACGGTGTCGGTCGATGACGACGAGAAGCACTTGACGCCGACCGAGTTCGACCTCCTGCACACGCTCGCCGCCCGCCCGGGCGCCGTGTATACACGCGAGCAGCTGCTGGCCGAGGTGTGGGGCTGGCGCGACGGGTCGGGACACCGGACCGTCGACTCGCACATCCGCGGCCTGCGCCGAAAGCTGGGGGCGGAGCTGGTCCGCACCGTCCATGGCGTCGGCTACGCGCTGAAGGCATGAGACCGCTCGACCGTCTCGGCTCGATCAAGGTCAAGCTCGGCGTCGTCATCGTCGCCACGGTCTGGGGGACCGCGCTGGTGCTTGCAGCCGGCCACCGGCTCGGCCTCAGTCTCCCGCTGCGCGCGACGCTCGCCGCGCTGCTCGGGCTGATCATCGTGCAGGTGCTCGCGCGCGGGATGACGTCGCCGCTGCGTGAGATGGCCGCCGCCGCGTCCGCGATGGCGCGCGGGGACTACGGGCGGCGTGTGCGCGCGACGTCCAACGACGAGGTCGGCGACCTGGCGCGCGCGTTCAACGCGATGGCCGGCGAGCTGGGCGACGCCGACCGCATGCGCCGCGAGCTCGTCGCCAACGTCTCCCACGAGCTGCGCACGCCGCTCGGCGCGCTGCAGGCGCTGCTCGAGAACCTTGCCGACGGCGTGGAGCCACCGGATCCGGCCGCTCTCCGAACCGCGCTGGCGCAGACCGAGCGGCTGGGTCGCCTCGTCGCCCAGCTGCTCGATCTGTCACGACTGGAGAGCGGGGCGCTCGAGGTCGAGCACGTTCCGTTCGGCGTCCGGACGCTGCTCGAGCAGGCGGCGCGCGAGTCCGCGCTCGGAGACCGGCCGGTGCGGCTGAAGGTGAGGGTCGAGCCCGGCGACCTCGTCACGAACGGCGATCCCGAACGGCTTCACCAGGTCGTCGCCAACCTGCTCGACAACGCGGTCCGCCACTCGCCGCCGGAGGGTCGTGTGTGGCTGAGCGCGCACGCCGCGACCGCCGGTCGGACGACGATCGTGGTCGCCGACGAGGGGCCGGGCATCCCGCCCGAGGAGATAGAGCGCGTGTTCGAGCGCTTTCATCGCACCGACGCCGCCCGTGCGACGCGCGACGGCGGCACCGGCCTCGGCCTGGCGATCGCGCGCTGGATCGTCGACGCCCACGGTGGCGTGATCCGGGCCGAGCCGCGCGAGCCGCACGGATGCCGGATGGTCGTCGAGATACCGGCGTGAAGACCGGGGTCAGACCCCTTGAGTCGCCGAGACTCAAGGGGTCTGACCCCGGTTCTTGTGGCTACGCTCAATGCCGTGGCGGAGCATTCGCAGGCGATCCAGCGCGCCTTCACCAAACAGGCGCGCGCGTTCGAGGACCCGGAGTTCAACCAGCTCTTCACGGTCGACTCCGAGTGGCTGTTCGAGCGCCTCGATCTCCGGCCAGAGGATGTCGTGCTCGACGTCGCCGCCGGGACCGGCCACGTCGCCCGCGGCTTCGCTCCGCAGGTCCGCACGGTGATCGCGGTCGACACCACGCGCGCGATGCTCGACGCCGGCTGGATCGAGGCCAAGCGCGCCGCGCTGCGCAACATCGTCTTCATGGAGGCCGACGCCGCCGCCCTGCCGTTCATGGACGGCTCGTTCGACGTTGTGGTCTCGCGCTTCGCGCTCCACCACTTCGAGGAGCCGGCGGTGCAGGTGGCCGAGATGCGGCGCGTGCTGCGGCCCGGAGGGCGGCTCGCGATCGCCGACCTGGTCTGCGATCCCGACCCGACGATCGCCGCCGCGCAGAACCGGCTGGAGCGCCTGCGCGACCCGTCGCACACGCGGATGCTGGCGCTCGACGAGCTGGCCGACCTCGTCGGCGGCACCGACGTCGAGTTCCGCGACGCCGAGCGTTCGCTCGAGCCGTGGCTGGCTCAGACGCGCACGCCGAAGAAGGCCGCGGCGGAGATCCGCCTCGCGCTGCAGGCCGACCTCGACGGCGGCGCGCCGACCGGGTTCCGCCCGCGTGACGTCGACGGCGACGCGCGCTTCCT
>CAVUFC010000033.1:0-33384 GCA_963740605.1 uncultured Solirubrobacteraceae bacterium
ATGACGTGAACGCCCGCCTCGTCCCGTTCCTGAACGCTGAACGGATCAGCGGTCACGTATCCAGCTTGTCGCCTTTCGGACGCGGCGTCAACTTGCACTTCGCGCCATGTCGCTTGTGCTTGCCGCAGTGCTTCTTCGGCTTCGGCTTGGGCAGGACGACGTGGATCTTGCGCGTCTGGACGCCGAGCGGTCCGCCGGGCCCTGGGCCGCGATCCGCAGCCGGTAGCGACCGCGCGACGGCGGCGTCCAGGCGATCGCGTGGGCGCCGTGCGGCAGCTCGAGAGCGCGGGTGAGCCGCAGCCCGTGCTTGTCGAACACCTGCACGGTGACCGACGAGACCTTCGAGATCGAGAAGCGGACGGTCGTCGTGCGACGGGCGCGCAGCTTGCGCAGCGGGGCGATCGCGATCCGCGTCGGCTCGCGCTCGTAGCGGGCGAAGCGGTCGTGCGCCGCGCAGTAGACGCGTCGCAGCGTCTGCTTGCACATGTTCTCGAAGAAGCCCTCGATCAGCTGGTGGTAGCCGAGCGTCGACTCGCGCCCGCCGTACGAGTACAGCGACCAGGCGCCGGTGTCGGAGGCGGGGACAGGCCCCGCGCGGTGCGCTCGCCGATCCGGAACAGCCGCCCGGCGAGCACGTCGCGCGGGAACAGCGCCGCGTACTGGCCGATCCCGCTGACCGCCTGCAGCTCGCCGTTGAACACCCGCAGGCCGGACGAGAACGAGTACATGAGGAAGTGGTCGCCGCCGTCGACGCCGACCGGCGGCGGCGTCGTGAACGCGCCGAGCGCGCGGTGGGCCGCGGCGCGCCAGCGCGGCTCGTCGAGGGCGCGCGAGGCGCGGGCGAGCGCGGAGACGGCCGTCGCCTGCGTCATCCCGCTGATCCACGGGGGCGTGCCGCCGCCCCAGCTGAAGTAGTGCTCCCAGGCCAGGAAGTCGCCGCGCGGGGCGGCGAGCCCGAGCAGCCGGTCGATGGTACGGCGCAGCTCGCGCACCGGGCAGGCGGCGCGGCGGCGCGCCTTCGTGCGGTGGGTGAGGCACTGGCGGGCGAGCCAGTTGACCTTCCCCCAGCTCGCGAGCGGCTGGAGCTGCAGCCCGCGGCCGGGGTAGTACTGGAACACGGCGGGGTCGCGGCCGAACGTCGTGCGCTGGGACGCGGCCGGGAACGGGGCGTGCGTCCAGAACTCGGTGTTGCGGTGGAGGATCAGGAACGCCGGGCGCAGCCGGCCGGGGGAGAGCAGGTGCTGGGCGGCGAGATCGTTGACGGTCGTCAGGACCGTGCCGAGCTCGGCGGCGCGCGCGCCGGTCAGGTGGTCCAGCGCGCGGCGGGCGTCGTTGTAGTCGTGCGTGAGGCGCGCGTGCGTCGCCGGGGAGATGCTCCCGGTGAGCAGTGCGTACTTGAGGGCGCCGGTGACGGTGGGGGACTTGCGCGCGCGGCGGATCGCTGCGTGCAGGCGCGCGAGCCGGCGGGCCTCGGCCGCGGCGGCCGCCCGCCACGTCGCCGCCTTCAGCTCACCCTGGTTCTCGGTCGCGCGGACCTCGGGCGGCGGGGCCGGCTTGGGCGGCGGCGGCTCCGGCTCGGCCCCGCACCCGGCAAGGCCGACGAGCAGCACGGTGAGTGCGAGCAGGCGTCGGTCCATGCCACAGCATCGACCGGCCGCTCAGCCCGCTTGACCGCATTGTCCGCAACCCGACCCGGACGGCCGGGCAAAGACTGTTCCTTCCGTCAGGTGGCGGGCGTCGTCGCCGGCCGGACCGAGTTCGCCTTCGTCAGCGTGAAGACCACGCCGGCCACGAGCACGGCCGCCATGAGGACCAGCACGATGACGTCGTCGCCCGTCGGCTTGACCGCCATGTCGAAGAGCACCAGCACCAGCGTCACGTAGTCGACGCGCGCGAGGGCGAGCAGCCGGCGGCTCTCGTACGCGGCCTCCGGGCCCATCCCGCCGTCGCGCCCGATGAGCCTCGCGATGTGCTCGCTGCGCGGCTTGATGACCGCGATACCGGTGGCGAACGTCGCCGCGTAGCCGAGCAGGCCGAGCACCAGCCACAGGCTGCCGAGGGACCAGTCGCCCTCGCTGACGAGCCCGAAGCCCGCCAGCAGCAGCAGTTCGTAGAGGCTCATGGCGCTAAGTACGCCGAAGCGGCTGATCCGGGTCAACCCCCCCTGATAGCCTGCGCGCGCACATGGCCGTCCCCCGCCTGCGCGTCCCCCCCGTTCCCGGCGGGTCGCTGCGCCAGGCCGCCGGGCTCGCCTCCGACGAGGTCGAGCTCTACCACCGCACGTACACGACGCTGCTGCGCTCCTCGGGCGAGACGCGGCTGCGGGTGCTCGAGCCGTCGCACGCGGCGATGAACTCGAGCCTGCACGCGCTCGCCGCGACGCCGAGCTCGACCTCGGCGCGTTCCTGTACGCGATGCGGCGGCTGCCGGCCGGCATCTGGCAGGCGCGCGCGTGATCGTGATGGGCCAGGAGGCGCGAGGTCTTCCAGCGCGCGGGGATCGGCCGCATCGAGGAGTGGGAGCCGGTCGAGGCGCCCGCGCGGCGCCGCCGCTGGTTCGACGCCGGCGAGGGCACGATGGCCGTGCTGCTCGCCTCCACGTCGGACCTCGACGACCTGATCCCGACGCTCGTCGCCTACCAGGTGGAGTGGAACAAGCTGCACGCCGCCGCGCGCGCGGCCGAGCGGCCCGCCGGCGAAGAGCCCGACCCGGCGGCGTGCGCGGACGGCGTTCGGCGGCGCGGAGGAGGACTGGATCGCGCATCCGCGAGGCCTGGGGCGGCCTGGGCGCGTTCCTCGACGAGGTGCGCGAGCCGGCGGCTGAACCTGCGCATCCGCATGCTCGGCGGCTCCCAGGCCGGCTACGCGCGCATGACCCGGCGCTGGTGGCGCGCCGGTGCGCGGCGACGATGGACGGAGCAGGGCCTCGGCGACCGGCCGATCTACTTCGTCTCCTCCAACCCGCACTCGATGGTCAACCTGCGTCACGCGGACGCGCGCGCGCGGGCGAGGCCGACATCGTGCGCTTCATCGAGGAGCACGGGCCCGCACTACCTGCGCGAGGAGCTCGAGCGCTTCCGCGAGGGCCGCGCCGAGGGCTCGTGGGAGAACTTCCTCTACTTCGCCGCGCGCCTGTACTGCGAGTCCAGCCCGAGGACGGGCCGGAGTGGGAGCGCCGCGCGCGCAGCCGAGCGCGCGGTCGGCGTCACGCACATCTCCTCGCGCGCCGCGCTGCGCGTGTCCGCGCAGGTGATCGCGCTCGACAAGCTCGACCCGGCGGGGCTCGACCCGCGCCTGGGCGAGGTCGACGCCGAGCAAGCTCGCGCGACTCGCGACGGCGGTGGTCGTCAACATCGAGTATCCGCTCGGGCTCGCCGCCTACAACATCCTGCGCGAGATCACCGTCGTCGACCGACATGCTGCGCGGCGTCTACGTGCTCGGCAAGGCGGCGACGCTGAACGCCGACGTCGGCGACGTGCTGATCTCCGGCGTCATCCACGACGAGCACTCGGGCTCGACCTACTGGCTCGACAACGCGTTCTCCTTCGACGACATCGCGCCGTTCCTGCGTCTTCGGCTCCGGGCTCGACAACCAGCGCGCGGTGACGGTCAAGAGCACGTTCCTGCAGAACCGCGAGTACCTCGACTTCTACTACCGCGAGGCCTACACGGTGGTGGAGATGGAGGCCGGGCCGTTCTGCAACGCGGTCTACGAGATCGCCGACGCCGATCGCTACCCGGTCGGCGAGGCGGTCAACTTCTCCAAGCTCCCGATCGACTTCGGGATCATCCACTACGCCTCTGACACGCCCTACACGCAGGCGCGCACGCTCGGCGCCCGCGGGCTGTCCTACTACGGCATGGACTCGACGTACGCGTCGCTCGCTCGCGATCCTGCGCCGGATCTTCTCGCTCGAAGACATCATCTAGATCCCGACGAGCTTGCGCAGCAGCGGGCGGAGCTCGTCACCGCCTTCGATCTCGATCCCTGCGGCCTCGCACGCGCGCCTCGGCGAGGACGCGCTTGCCCTCGGCCGTCATCGTCACCGTGTAGGAGCGGCGGTCGGCGGCGTTGCGGGCGCGCTCGACGAGACGTAGCCGTTCGAGGTCGTCGACCACCTGGGTGACCATGGTCGCGCTGACGCGCAGGGCGTTGGTGAGTGCCTGCTGGGAGACCGGGCCGAGGTCGTCGAGCGTGACGAGCAGCCCGAAGTGGCGGATCTCGATCGGGAGGTCGCGGAACGCCTCGTTGGCGCGATCACGGGCCAGCCAGTGCGCCTGCGTGAGCAGGAAGCCGGTCGTCTCGGCCAGCTTGGCGGGGATCATCCGGCCCGGATCGGTGCTGATGAACGCGCGCAGCAGCGCGTGGAGGCGCGCGCGCTCCTCGGGGTCGAGGAACGCGGCCATGCGCTCGTTGGCGCGGAGCACGTGCGGTGCCATCTCCTCCCGCGCGCGGCGGCCGGCCTCGGTGACGTACAGCTGGTACGAGCGGCGGTCCGCGGGGTCGCGGCGGCGCTCGACCCAGCCGCGGCGCTCGAGGTCGTCGACGATGCCGACCACCAGCGAGCGGTTGACGCGCATCTTCTCGGCGAGCTGCTGCTGCGAGAACGGCCCGGCCTCGAGCAGCGCGGTCAGCAGGCCGAACAGCCGCGGGTGCGGTCCGCCGGGAATCGCGTCGACCGCCGCCGCGTGGGCGTGGTCGTGCGCCAGTCGCAGCAGGTAGCCGGTCTGCTCGGTCAGGCGGATGCGTCATGCCGGCGCCAGAGTATTCGCCTGTTTGATCGTCAACATTCAGATCATCAACCACTTGACGATCAATGAATGGAAGGGTAGCTTGTCGTCAACTCCTCCCCACTCCCCAGGAGGCTCCCTCACCATGGACCGCAAGTGGTGGACGCTCGTCGCGGTATGCACCGGCGTCTTCATGCTCCTGCTCGACGTCACGATCGTGAACGTCGCGCTCCCCGACATCGAGAAGTCGCTCGGCGCCGACGCTGTCGCGACCTGCAGTGGGTCGTCGACGCCTACGCGCTCTCGCTGGCCGCGCTGCTGCTGACCGCCGGCTCGATCGCCGACCGGCTCGGCCGGCGCGTCGTGTTCGCCGTCGGCATCGTCGTCTTCACCGCCGGCTCGCTGCTGTGCGGCGTGGCCGGCGACCCGACCTTCCTCGCGCTGTCGCGCGCCTTCCAGGGCATCGGCGGCGCGATCATGTTCGCGACCTCGCTCGCGCTGCTCTCGACCAGCGCGTTCCAGCGGCCGCGAGCGCGGCATCGCGTTCGGCGTGTTCGGCGCGGTCACCGGCGTGGCCGTCGCCGTCGGGCCCGTGCTCGGCGGCGCGATCACCAGCGGCCTGTCGTGGCGCTGGATCTTCTTCGTGAACATCCCCGTCGGCATCGTCGCGCTGGCCGCGACGCTGCGCGCGCGTGCCCGAGTCGCACGACCCCAGCGCGCGCCGGCTCGACTGGCTCGGCTTCGTCACGTTCAGCCCCGGGCTCGCGGCGCTCGTCTACGGGCTGATCCGCAGCAACGAGGACGGCTGGGGCTCGACGACGGTGCGTCGGCTCGCTCGTCGCCGCCGCCGTGCTGCTGGTCGCGTTCGTGGCGGCCGAGCACGTCCAGCGCGAGCCGATGTTCGACCTCTCGCTGGTCCGCGTGCCGACGTTCGTCGGCGGGCTCGTCGTCGGCGTTCGGCGATCTCGGCGTCGCTGTTCGCGCTGCTCACCTACCTCGTGCTCTACATGCAGAACATGCTCGGCTACTCGGCGATCGAGGCCGGCGTGCGGTTCCTGCCGCTCACGGGCGCGATCTTCCTCACCGCCGGCATCGCGGGCCGGCTGTCGGCGAAGGTGCCGACGCGGCTGCTGATCGGGCCCGGGCTTCCTGCTGATCGGCGTCGGCCTGCTGCTCATGCACGGCCTCGACGCCGAGCTCCGAGTGGACGCACGCTGCTGGCCGGGCATGATCGTCGCCGGCATCGGCGCCGGGCTCGTCAACGTGCCGCTGGCGTCGACCGCGGTCGGCGGTCGTCGAGCCGGCGCGGGCGGGCATGGCGTCGGGCGTCAACTCGACGTTCCGCCAGGTCGGGATCGCCACCGGCATCGCCGCGCTCGGCGCGATCTTCTCGCACGCGATCGGCGACGGGCGCGACCCGCAGGCGTTCATCGACGGGCTCAACTCGATCCTGCTCGTCGGCTCGGCGGTGGCGTTCGTGTCGGCGATCGGCGCCCTGACGCTGATCCGGCCGCGCGACTACGTCGTCGCCGAGGCCAGCTCGAGCACCACGATCTCCGGTGGCGCGAGCAGCCGCAGCGGCAGCCCGCTCGTCCCCAGCCCGGAGGTCACGTAGAGGTGGCGATCCTCCTCGACGACGTGCCCGCGCACGTAGCGCTCGCCGTAGCGTGACGGGATGAACGGGCGGCGCACGAACGGGATCGCCACCTGCCCGCCGTGGGTGTGCCCGGCCAGCGTCACGGCGACGCGGTCGGGCACCAGCGGGAACACGTCGGGGTCGTGGGCGAGCAGGATCACGGGCGCGCCGGCCGGGACCTCGGCCAGCGTGCCCGGGAGGTCCGGCCGGCGGGTGCGCAGGTCGGCGAGGCCGGCGATGTAGACGCCGTCCGCTTCGGCCGCGTGGTTCTCGAGCACCTCGATGCCGGCGTTCTGCAGGGCGTTCCACATGCGGTCGCCGGCCTGCTTCCAGTCGTGGTTGCCGAGGACGGCGAACGTCGGCGCGGTGAGCCGGGCGAGCTCGCGCGGCGATCAGCTCGGGGGCCAGGCGGCCGCCCCAGATCGGGTGCGCGTCGATGTAGTCGCCGCCAGAGCACGGCCACGTCGGGCTCTTCCGCATTGAGGCGCTCGACGGCGCGGCGCGATCGCCTTCAGGCCCGCGAACGGTGCGCCGGCATGGAGGTCGGAGAGGAAGCCGACGCGGTAGCCGTCCAGGTCGCGCGGCCAGCTCGGGACGTCGAGCGCGATGCGGGTCGTGACGAGCCGGCGCGGCTCGATCAGGGTCGCGTAGACGCCGACGGCGGCCGCTGCCGCGGCGACGACTCTCCGTCACGACACCTCGTCGCGGCGCGGCATGCCCTCGCGGGCGCCGGCCGCCCGGGTCGAGAGCGTCGCGGCGGCGAGCGCGAACCGCACCGCGTCGTGCAGCTCGCTGCCGTTGGCGAGCTCGGCGGCGAGCGCGCCGTTGACGGTGTCGCCGGCGCCCGTCGTGTCGACGACCTTCACGGTCGGCGCGGACAGCAGCTCCATCCCGTCGGCGTCGAGCAGCAGCCCGCCGCGCGCGCCGAGCGTGACCAGCACGGGGGCGTTGGTCTGCGGCGGAGCAGCTGCGTGGCCGCGGCCACGGGCTCGTTCGCGTTCGCGAGCCGGCACGCCTCGTCGGCGTTCGGGGTGAGGATGACGCCCTCGAGGTCGTCGATCAGCTCCCGCGCCGGCGCGGGGTTGAGGATCGGCGTCCAGCCCCGCGCGGCCGCCTCCGCGCCGGCCTGCAACCGCTGCCTGCGGCACCTCGTGGCCGAGCAGCACGACGCCGTTCCCGGCGAGCGTCGAGCGCGTCGCGACGTGCTCGCCGGTGAGCTCGCTGTTGGCGCCGGAGGCGACGGCGATCTGGTTCTCGCCCCGCCTCGTCGACGACGATCACCGCGACGCCGGTCGGGACGTCGTCCAGCCGCGCCACGGCGGTGGCGTCGATGCCCTCGTCCGCGAGGCTCGTGAGCGCGTCATCGCCGAGGTCGTCGGTCGCCGACCGCGCCGACGATCCCGACCGGCGTCCCAGCCGCGCCGCCGCGACCGCCTGGTTGGCGCCCTTGCCGCCGCCGTGGCGCGCGAACGTCCCGCCGTTGACCGTCTCGCCCGGCCCCGGCAGCGTGCACCGCGACCACGAGGTCGACATTGACCGACCCCACCACCACGACAGATCCGTCTGACATGCGGCGAGACTACTTGCGCAGCGTCAACCCGCGCCCTTGACCGCGCCCTCTGACCCTCGCACGCCGCTCTCCTTCCGTCGACGACGATCACCGTCGCGCCCTTCCCCCCCCCCCCCCCGACCGACCTCCCCCCGCGACTCCCTCGACACCGCGAGCGCTCATGCGAGCGTGTCCCGCTCACACTCTACTCAAGCGCACGCCCGCCCCCCCCCCCCCACCAACCTCCCCCCCCCCCCCCAACCCCCCGCCGCCGCCCCCCCCCCCCCCCCCCCACCTCCTCCCCGATCAGCGCGGCGAACGCGGCCGCGGCACCGGTCGTGAGCGCGAGCTCGTGCGGGGACCGGGCGCGCAGGCCCCCGGCGGCCACGAGCAGCGCGGCCGAGATGCCCAGCCACTCGTGGGCGTGGGTCGCCAGCAGCGCGGCGATGACCAGGAACGCCAGCACCGAGCGCTGGCGCGCGAGCGCCGTGCGCTCGACCCACTGGGTCTCAGGCGCGGATGGCACCGACCAGCACGAGGACGGCGATCACGACGGCGAGCAGCGCGATCGCGGGTGGGACGAAGCGCGGCGGGCCGATCGTCGGGAGCGGCTCGTTCAGGCGCATCGCGCGTTCGTTGGCCTCCCAGCGGCGATACGAGGTCAGCGCGAGGATCCCGCCGAGCAGGATGGGGGGCAGGGAGACCAGCAGGCGCACGGCGTCGGAGTTGAACGTGAGCAGCTGGCCGGCCGCGAGCCCGCCGCCGATCAGCGCCAGCGCGGTGCGGTTCCAGGCCAGGAACGTGCGCTCGTTCGCGAACGTGAAGCGCGGGTCGGGATCCTCGCCGACGTCGCGCAGCGACTGTGGCGCCATGACCCTGATTATGGTTGCGCGCCGATGCTTCGCGTATCCGCTACGCCGCACGCCGCCTCGCGGTCACCGCCCAGCGCCTCGACGGCCCCATGCCGCGGCGCCGCCCGAGCCGCGACGAGATCCTCGAGGTGGCCCGCGCCCTGCGCTGCCTGCAGCTCGACCCGACCAGCGCCGTCGCCCGCTCGCACCTGCTCGTCGTCTTCAGCCGGCTCGGCGCGTTCGACCGGCTCGAGCTCGAGAAGCTCGTCTACGAGGACCGGGCGCTGTTCGAGTACTGGGCGCACGAGGCGTCGCTGGTGCTGACCGAGGACCTGCCGGTGCATCGCTGGACGATGCGCAACTGGGGCGGCGGCAACGGCGTGTGGCACCAGCGGGCGCACAAGTGGTGGGAGCTCAACGCCGAGTTCCGGCAGCACCTCCTCGACCGCCTGAGCGCCGACGGACCGCTGCCGCTGCGCGCGCTCGACGACCACTCGGTGGCGCCGTGGCTGTCGAGTGGCTGGACCGACCAGCGGAACGTCTCCCGGATGCTCGACATGATGTGGGTGCGCGGCTACGTCGGGATCGGCGGCCGCGAGGGCGGCCAGCGGCTGTGGGACCTGATGGAGCGCTGCCTGCCGCCCGACCCGCCCGACGAGCCGCTCTCCGATGCCGAGGTCACGCGCCGCGCGACCCTGCTCGCGCTCAAGGCGCTCGGCGTCGCGCGCATGCCGCACATCCGCGCGCACTTCACGCGCGGCGGGTACCCGACACTGCGCGAGACGCTCGCCGACCTCCACGCGAGCGGCGAGATCGAGCCGGTCGACGTCGAAGGGCTCAAGGGCGACTGGTGGGTGCGCGCCGCCGACGTCGGGGCGCTCCAGTCGAGCAACGGCGACTGGCGCGGCCGCACGGCCCTGCTCTCCCCGTTCGACAACCTGCTCTGCGACCGCGGCCGGACCGAGGAGCTGTGGGGGTTCTCGCATCGGCTCGAGATCTACACCCCCAAGCCGAAGCGCCGCTGGGGCTACTTCGTGCTGCCGATCCTGCATGGAGACCGGCTGATCGGCCGCGCCGACCTGCGGATCGACCGCAAGACGGGCCGGCTCGTCGCGCCCGCGATCCACCGCGAGGACGACGCACCGAAGGGCAAGGCGATCGCGAAGGCGATCCGCCGCGAGCTCGAGCGCCTCGCGACCTGGCAGGGCGCCAAAGAGATCGACTCCAGGCGGTGCCTGCCGCGTGGCCGATCTAGCCATAAGACGAGTATCGACATGTCGATGATCGATGTATCGTGAACGGCATGGAATTCCGGATGCCGAGCTACATCGCACTCGCGACGCTGCTCGACGGCCCGCTGCACGGGTACGCGATCGTGCGCCGCGCCGCCGAGCTGTCCGACGGCCAGATCCGGCCCTCGACCGGCACGCTGTACGCGCTGTTCGACGCGTGATCGCCAGACACGTCGCCGTCGGCGAGCGTACGTCGAGAACGGGCGCGAACGGCGCGATTACGCGCTCACGCCAGAAGGTCGACGCGAGCTGGAGGCCGAAACGCACCGGCTCGAGCGCGCGGCGCGAACGGTGTCGCGCCGGCTACGCGCCACGGCGGTGAGCACATGAGCCGCGAGCGCGCGACCCGCGCCGCGCTGCTAGCCCCCCGCCGGACGTGCGCGCGCGCGTCGGCCACGAGATGACAGCCAGTGATCGACGCGAGCGCGGGGTCGCGCAGCGCTTTGCCCGCGAGCTCGCCGCCCTCACCCGCGCGGGATTCAACGCGCGCGGTCAGCGAACGGCCGCGATCGGGACCCGCCGCGTCCTGGCCGATGGCGTCTGCCTGGCCGCCGTGTGGCTGATGACGCTCGACCTCAGAACGTGTCTCGAGGGGGCGCGCGGCTTCGCGGACCCTCCCCGAGTGCGCGTCGGTCAGGGCGAAGAACTCGCGCTCGCCCCGTCGGGCACGACCCACGCCGGGGTCGCGGCACTGATATGGACGGCTGCGCGCTTCCCGTTGCTGCTCGACCATCACCCGGGGATGGCTGCGCTCGTCGTCGCTTTCACGCTCCCCTCGGTCGCGTGCTTCGCCGTACTCGTCGCCGCGCCGCGCCGCCGCGCCCCCGACCTACGCCGCCTCGCCTGGCTCGTGGTCCCCGCGGCGCTCGTCGCGACGTTCGGGCCGCCGCAGTACGACCGGTCGCCGCTGCTCCTTGCGCTCGTCACGCTCGAGGTGCTGCCCGTGGTCATCTACGCGCGTCGCGACGCTCGCCGCCGATCCGCGCTCCGATCGCCGGCGCCATTCCGCTCCTCATCGTCGCCGGGGGCTCGGCGGCGGTGCTGGCGCTCGCCGCGCTGCTCGTCCTCGCCACCGCGGTCGCACGCCTCCGCCAGCTGGGACGCCGGGCGCCGATCTAACAGGCGCCCAGCGAGTGATCGACGAGCATCGCGCGCGTCAGGTCGACCCACGCGGAGCCGTAGTAGCTCGGATGCGCGGCGTCGAGCTTCGCGGCACGGTCGAGCAGGTCGCCCGCGCTGCGGTGATCGCCGGCCGCCTGCGCGGCCGCGGCGGCGCCCGCCAGCGCGGCCGGGTGCTCGTCCGCGCTCAACGGCGTGCCGTCCAACGCGCGCCGCGGCGCGCCCGGGTCGTGCTGCAGGCGCGGCCACATGCGCGCGGCGATCTCGCGGTCGGTCGGGTCGCAGGACTCGGCGAGCCGGATCGGCAGGCGCACCGCGTCGTACGAGTAGGCGGCGTCACCGCCGGACGGCGGCCCCGACGGCACGACGCCGTACGGCTGCACGCGCGCCCAGTCGGGCGGGAGGCCCGACGACGTCAGCCGGTCGGTGAGCGCGCGCGACGACTCGGCCACCTTGGGGAACCCGAGTTCCTGGTACGCGCGCGGCGACCAGTACGACGGATTCACGACCGCCCCGCTGCGCGCCCAGCGCCCCGCCACCAACACGGGCCGGTCGGCCGCGAACGTCGTCTCGTCGCGCACGATCGCACGGGTCAGCGAGCGGCTCGCGTGGCGGTAGGCAGGATCGCCGAAGCGATCGGCGGCGAGCGCCAATGCGCGCGCCGCGTCGAGGTCGGCGTCGGCCGCCGGCTCATCCTGCACGACGTGACCATCGGCCCACCGCCACGCCAACAGGCGGTCCGAACGCTGCAGGTGCGCGCGCGTCCAGCCCCACACGCGGTCGAACCGCGAGCGGTCGTCGGCGGCGACGGACAGCAGCATCGCGTACGCCTGGCCCTCGGAGACCGTGTCACCGCCCTGGTCGTGTCGCACGACGCGCCCGTCACCGTCGACGTAGCGGTCGAGAAAGCCACGCGAGGACGTCTGCTCGCCACACCCGGAAAGGAGGGCGAGCGCGATCAGGATGAGCGCGAGCCGCTTCACGTCGGTGCGGGGATCGCGCGTGGCGCCGCGAGCACCGGCAGCGGTCGCCGCCGCAGCGCGGGCATGACGCCCGCGAGCAGGACGACGATGTGCAGACCGGCGAACGCGACGTTGTTGAGCGTCGCGGGATCGCGATCGCGCAGCAGTCCGTACGCGGCGACCGCGCCCAGCACGGCGACGGCGACGAGCGCGGGGGCGACCGCGCGCGGCTGCCGCCCCACCGCGCCCTCCTTCGGCGTCACCACGAAGCCGCCGCGCCGGCCCAGCAGCGTGAACACGGTCGACTGCACGTGGATCCAGAAGCTCGCCGCCTGCAGCGCGAACGCCTTGAACGTATACGCGCCGCCGCCCAGCACGGTGACCGCGAGCAGCGACAGCCCGAAGTAGGGCGCGAAGTGGCCGAGGAACTGGTCGGCTGACGTCGCCGCCAGCGGCTGGGTGCCGGTCAGCAACCGCACGACCGGGAAGCTCATATAGACGAGCACGGTCCAGCCGGACAGGAAGAACGACGCCGACAGCAGGTACTGCACCTTCTGGCGCAGCGGGAGCGTCGAGCGCAGCACGGCCGGGATCGCCGCGAGGCAGCCGCGCGACCAGCGCTGCTGCTGGGAGACGTAGGACGCCATGTCCTCGGGCCCGAGCCCGTGCGCGAGCACCTCCGGCACGTAGCGCGACTTCCAGCCGCGCTCGTGCAGATGGATCGAGAGCTCGAAGTCCTCGGTCACCGAGTCGGTCGGGAAGCCGCCGACGTCCTCCAGAGCCCGCCGCCGGAACACGACGTTGGTGCCGCAGCAGAACATCGCGTCGTGACCGTCCTTGCCGCGCGCGATCGGGCCGAAGAACAGTGCCTGCTGGCCCCACGCCGCGGCCGGGATCTCACCGCGATCCCAGTTCGCGTAGTACTGCGGCGCCTGCGCGAACGCGACACGACGGTCGGTGAAGCAGCCGAGCGTCGCCTCGAGGAACGCGCGCTCCGGGACGTGATCGCAGTCGAGCACGACCACGAACGGCGCGTCGGTGTGCGCGAGCGCGTGGTTGATGTTCCCGGCCTTGGCGCCGTGGTGATCGTCGCGGCGCAGGTAGCCGGCATCCAGGTGAGCGGCCATCGCGGCCATCTCGTCGCTGTCGCCGTCGTCGAGCACGTGCACGCGCACGTCCGCGCCGCTCATCCGCGCGGCGGCGCGCACGGTCGGCTCGACCACGGACACCGGCTCGTCGTAGACCGGCACGAAGACGTCGACCGCCGGCGGCGGCGCGTCCCACAGGGTGCGGCGCCACGGGCGCTCACGCGCGCACGTCCACCAGAAGCCGAGTGCCTGCGCGGCGTTGAACACCTCGGCGGCGAGCAGCAGCCCGTACAGCACCGGCTGACCGATGCGCTGCGGCTGCAGCAGCCACGCGAAGTAGAACAGCGCCAGCGGCACCGTCGCGACCAGCAGGAAGCGGATCCAGCGGCGGCGGGCGCCGGCGGGGCCGGCGGCGGACCAGTCCGGCCGCCGCATGCGGGTGTCGGTGATCGTCGTCATCGGCTGAACTCCCAGGTCTTGATCTGCGGGACCGACTCGCGGTGCACCAGGTGGTGCCGGCGCGAGAGGCGCTTGACGGCATCGTTGGCCGCCGCGCGGAACTGCGGCTTGTCCTGGAAGCTGGCGAGGACGAAGACCTTGTGGCCGCGGCGCGGCTCGGGCAGGTCCTGGCCCATCGGCTTCAGCTTCAGGCCCTCGTGCTCGTAGTAGCCGACCACGTGGTCGAGATAGGACGGCGTGAACACGATCACGTCACCCGGCTTGGCCCGTGCCTCGATGTCGTGCACGGCCGTCTTGAAGTCGTACACGCGCGGGTTGGAGCCATTGAGCTGCTGGTCGGCGAGGCCGAGCCCGAGCGCGACCGCCGCGACCGCGGTCGCCAGGCCGATCACGACCGGCCGGCGCGGCCAGCTCGTCAGCGCGCGGGCGATCAGCAGCAGCGCCAGCGGGACGACGCCGATGAAGTAGCGCACCTCGAACACGAACGGCTTGAACTGCCCGAGCACGAAAAGCCCGATGGCCGGCAGCAGGCCGCAGGCCACCACGAGCAGCGTCGTCCACGAACGGCCACGGCCGAGCAGCGCCAGCGCGAGCAGCACGCCGAGCGGCCACAGCGCGGCCAGCGCGGTCATCGTGCCGTCCGAGTGGTAGCCGAGCACTGCCCAGGCGAAGTTCGTCAGGGCGGCGTAGGCGCCGGGCCGGGCCTGCGGGTCGATCGTCCCGCCGCCGGTCTGCGTCGGCTGCTGGAAGCCCTTGCCGGACGCCTCGTTGGCGGCGAACTGGTCGTGCGCGAACGGGGCGAGCGGCGCCAGCACCAGCGCGAGCAGCGCGGTCCAGGCGAGCACGCGGCGCAGCGGCAGCACGCCGCGGGCGACCGCGACAGCGAACCCCAGCATCTGCGTCGCCACGAACAGGAGCCCGAAGTACTGCGTGTAGACGAGGGCCGCAGCGGACGCCACGAACCCGAGCCACGACGCGGTGCCGGCACCGCGGATCACGCGGATCTGCATCCACAGCGACAGCAGCGCGAACAGCATGAACAGCGCGTACATGCGCGCCTCGTCCGCGTACCAGACGGCGAACGGGGCGACCGCGGCGAGCGTCGCGGCCGCGAAGCCTGCGCGCTTGTCGTAGATGTCGCGCGCGGCGGAGTACAGCACCGGGATCATCGCGGTGGCGGCGATCAGTGACGGGATGCGGACGGCGAGCTCGCCGTCGCCGAGCACGCGGACGGTGCCCCACAACAGGATGTGGTGGAGCGGCGGGTGCACGTCCGTCGTGCGCAGGTTGGTGAGCATGTCGCCGAGCGGCATCTGCGCCTGGTGGATCGAGATCGCCTCGTCGAGCCAGATGCCGCGCGTGGCGATCAGGCGCAGCGCGAGCCCGCCGAGCGCGATCGCGGCGACGGCGACCAGTTCGCGGCTGACGGTGACGCGCGGAATGCTCAGTGCGGCGGCGCCCGCCGTGAGCGTGGCGGTGGAGACGAGCGTGGCGGTCGCGACACCGGCGGCGTCGTCGCCGATGGTGAGCAACAGGCCCGCGTGCAGCACCGCGACGGGCGCGAGCACGGCCACGGCATAGCGAGCGCGGCTCCCTGCGCAGGCATGCGCCACGAGCACGCGCGCGACACCGAGCAGCGCCATCGCGAGCACGTACGGCACGGCCAGCGACCCGATCGGCGCGTACCGGCCGCCGAAGATGGTGCCGACGAGCGCGCCGGGCGAGATCGCGACGACCGCGACGGCGCCGAGGCCGAGTGCGGCCGCGACGATCAGCGCCGCACGCAGCGCGTCGCGCCCGGCGCGCGGGAGCAGCATCAGCGGCACGGTCGTGGTCGCGAACGCGGCGACGCCTCCGAGCGTCGACAGCACGGCGAAGCGGCCCGCCTCGCCGGCGTCGAGCAGCGCGTTGGCGAACAGCACGTCCTGGTTCTGGATCACCGCGAGCAGCAGGAACGCCGCCACCGCGAGGCCGGGCCGTGCCTTCTTGGCGCCGTCATCGCTTACGGGATCGGACGTCGCACGGCCTGGGAGGTGCGCGACGGCGAGCGCCGCCCAGCCGGCGACGACGACGGCGATCGCGCCGCCGACCGCCCCGACGGCCGCGGCCAGCGCGATCCCGAGCGTGAGCCGCACGGCCGGCTCGGCGAGCAGGCTCCCGACGACGCGCGTGCGCCGCCCGAGGGCGTACAGGCGCCCGCGATCGAGCGCGAGCAGCCCGGCGGTAGGCGCCGCCGCGGCGGCGGCCAGCAGCAGCACGGGTGAGAGGTCGAGCACGCTCGCGAGCGGGATCGACAGCACGGCGAGCACGCCGCCGACGCTCGCGCCGGCGATGAGCGCACGCCGGCGCGCCCGGGCGGCGAGCTCGGGCGCCAGCGCGCTGCCGGCGCTGAGGCTGCCGGCCGGAACGTGGATCAGCAGGTACAGCGCCAGGAACGCCGTCAGTTCGGCGAACGCGCCGGGCGCGAGCAGCCGCGCCGCGACGAGCGAGAACACGAGGTTCCCGACGCCGGCCCCGAGCTGACCGCTGGCGACGGCGAGCTGCTCACCGGCGAGGCGGCCGACCTGGACGGCGGACTCACGACGGGTGCGTGCGGGGTGTGAGGGTCGGCGTGGCGGCAGCGCGCGGCGCAGCGGCCGGCGGGTGGTCGTCGTCGTGCTCATCCAAGCCACTCCTCCGGTCGCAAGGGCAGTCCATCGACGTCAGCTGCCTCCTCGGAGCGCCCACGTGCGAGCAGCACGCGCAGGAGGCGGAAGCCCTCGTCGGCGGCGCTGCGCTCGAGGCGCACCAGCTCGGCGTCGGCGGGCCGCGCGGCGAGCGCGCTCAGCACGGAATCGGCGAACGAGTGCGGCGGCGCGTCGGGCGCGACGACCGGCAGGTCGAGGCGGCCGGCGAGGCCGCTCAGCTTCGGCTCGTGCGCGACCGCCAGCACCGGGGTGCCTGCGGACGCGGCCGCCACCAGCGCGTGGAAGCGCTGGGCGATCACGAGCCGCGCGGCGGTCATGTCGTCCCGCGCGCCGGCCAGATCGGCCGGGGCCGTCGCGATCTCGGCGCGCCCGCCGAGCCGCGCGGCCACCTCGGTCGCGAGCTCGGTGTCGCCGTCGGGCTGCCACGGATCGAGCCGCAGCGGGATGCCGGCGTCGGCGATCGGCTCGAGGCCGTCGGCGAGGTGTTCGGCGAGGTAGCGGTCGCCGGCGAGGTGGCTCAACGCCACCACGACCGGGCCGTTCTCCGCGTGCTGCGGCTCGGGATCGGGCAGCAGGGTCCAGGCGGGGTCGGCGCCGACGCGGAACGGCGTCGGGGCGCCGATGTCGGCCAGGTGGCCGGCCGACTCGTCGTCGCGCAGGATCAGCAGGTCGGCGGCGCGCACGATCGCGCGCACGAGCCCGCGGGCGCCGGCGCCGTGGATCGGCGCGGCGCCGACGCCGACGAGCGCGAGGGGCTTGCGCAGCGCGCGCGTCACCGCGGCGAGCGCGGCCGTCCGGCGCAGCAGCGAGAGCGGCGGCCGCGCGGCCGCGGGGTGCAGCGCCTTGAAGATCGTGCCACCGGCGATGACGACGGCGTCGGCGCGGCGGATCTCGCGTGCGACGGCGCTCATGTCGTCACGGCCGATGGCGGCGATCCCGTGCTCGGCGGCGGTGGCCGCCGCATCGGCGGACGCGGCGACGGCGTCATGGGTGCCGATCCCGCGCGCGAACGCGGCGAGCAGCGCCTCGTCGCCGGGGTTGCCCTGGCCGAAGGCGCCGGCCAGGAAGACGCGCCCGGTACGGGATGGGGCGCGGGTCAAGGTCGGTTGCGGTGCAACGGCGGTCATCTGGGACTCCCGTAGATGTCGAGATGGAGGCGGGCGACCTCGGGCCAGCTGCGGCCGGCCGCGAGGGTCGAGGCGGCGGCGTGGAGCCGTCCGCGCTCGCCGGCGTCGCGCGCGAGCCCATCCAGGCGCGCGGCGATCGCTGCGGGGTCGGTGCTCACGGACAGCTCCTCGGGCGCGCCGACGGTGCGTGCGAGCGCCTCCGACAGCAGCACCGGGGTGCCGTGAGCGAGAGCGAGGGCGAGTGGGCCGCTCGACGCGAACGGCTGCGGGTACGGCAGCAGCGCCACATCGGCGGCGGCGAACCAGCGGGCGACGTCCGCGTCGGCCACGTAGCCGGTGAAGCGCGCGTTCTCCGGGGCCCAGGCGCGCAGCGCGTGGCCGTACTCGGCCATCCGCGGGTGCGCGCCGCCCGCGATCACGAGCTCGATGCCGTCACCGGCGAGGCGAGCGGCGCCGAGCGCGGCCTCGAGCCCCTTGTACGGGGCGAGGAAGCCGAAGCACAGCACGCACAGGCGGTCGGGCGCAACGCCGAGCGCGGCACGCGCGGCGGCGCGGTCGTCGGTCGGGCCGGGCGTCTCGATCCCGTGCGGCACCACCTCGGCGCCGCGGACGACCGACGTGAACGAAGGCTCGTGCACGACGACGGTGTCGGCCAGTGCGGCGATCGTGCGTTGCACGGCCGCGACCCCGGCGCGCGCGAGCGGCGCCGGCGCGCGGACGTGGTGCGTGGCGGTGAACGACGCGTCGATCGCGCGCGGGTCGACGACGTGGTGCATGGTCACCACGGCGTTGCGACGGCGGAGCGCGGCGAGCGCGGGGAGCACACCCGGCACCGCGGCCGGCCCGCCGTACATGAACAGCTCGTGCTGCAGATGCACGGTCGGGGCGCCGGTGGCGAGCGCGGCGGCGGCCGCGCTGGGCAGCGCCGCGGCGCCGCGATTCCACACGCGACGGACCTCGAGGCCACCCGAGCGGGCGACGTCGGGCAGGCCGTCCTCCCGCGAGGAGAGCACGGTCACGCGCGCGCCCGCGTCGTCGAGCGCGGCCGCGAGGTTCGCGCTGTAGGAGGCGACGCCCGTCCAGCCGCCGTGGCGCTCGCCCAGCGCCGGGAACGGGCTGATGAGGGCGACATCAGGCGCTGACATGCGGCCTCCTTCCGTGCGAGCGGCGCATCCGGCGGCGCAGCCACAGGCGCAGGAGCGACGCGCCCATCCGGCGCGAGTCGGCGACGGTGTTCACGCGCGAGCCCTCCTGGTCGATCCACACCGTCGGGACCTCGACCACGCGCCAGCCGCCGTCGCGGGCGGCGGCGAGCAGGTCGACGTCGAACAGCAGGTCGCGCGAGGCGAGCCGGGGGAGGACGTCGCGGACGACGTGCCGGCGCAGGACCTTGGCGCCGCACTGCGTGTCGCGGTACGGCAGGCCCATCAGCATGCGGACGCCGCTGGCGAAGCCGGCGCTTGTGATCTCGCGGGTGAGCGGACGCCGCGCGGGGAGCATCGACGCGGGGTGGCGGCGCGAGGCGATCGCGCCGTCGACGTGGCGGGCGGCGTCGGCGAGGCGCAAGAGCTCGCGCGGCGGCGTGGCGCCGTCGGCGTCGACGAAGGCGACGAGCTCGGCGTCGGAACGCGAGAACGTCTCGGCGATCACCCCGCCCTTGCCGAGCTTCGGATAGTCGAACGACTGGACACGGTCGTCGACGAGCTCGTGGGCGTTGACGATCTCCGGCGTGCGGTCAGTGCACGAATCGAGCGCGACGAGGAAGCGGACGCCGTCATCCGGGCAGGCGGCGCGATACGCACGCAGGGTGCGATCGATCCGGTCCTCTTCGTTGTGCGCTGGCATCACGATGTCGAGACGCACTCAGACCTCCCTGGTCTGGGTCGGTTTTCAGAACTGGTCCTGCGGTCCCGGCGCGGAAAGGAGAGCGGCGCCGGGAGTTCAGTCAGTGCCCGAAGGCTCCAAAGTTCAACACCCGATTTGGAGAAGGATTCGCTCGTGTGACCCCCGTCACACCCAGCGGCCCCCCACCTGGGGGGAGAAAGCGCTTAACGCGCGATCGTGCCGGCGACTTCCCCGAACGCGACGCGGTCTCCGGCCTTGCCGCGGAGCACGACGGTGTCGCCGTCCTGGAGGAAGGGGCGCCCTTGCTCGATGAGGCTGCCCTCGCTCCCCGGCTCGGGGCCGGAGATCGTGCCCGAGGCGTACAGATCCCCGGGCCGGACGTTGGTGCCGTTGACGGTCGCGTGGGCGAGCTGTTGCGGGAACGTCCAATACAGCCCGCGGGCGTTCGTGCGGGAGATCACCTCGCCGTTGAGCTCGACCTCGAGCGCGATGTCGAGTGCCCAGTCGCCGGTCGTCTTGAGGTAGTCGAGCGGCGGTGGGTCCTGCGGCGGGGCCGGCACGCGGAACGGCTCGAGCGCGGCGAGGGGGACGACCCAGGGTGAGATCGAGGTCGCGAACGACTTCCCCAGGAATGGGCCGAGCGGCTGGTACTCCCAGCGCTGGATGTCGCGCGCGCTCCAGTCGTTGACGAGCACGAAGCCGAACACGTGGCCGGGCGCCTCGGCGGTCGGGATGCTGGTGCCGAGGGGGTTGCCAGGGCCGGTGATGAAGCCGAGCTCGAGCTCGATGTCGAGGCGCTGGGTCGGCCCGAAGGTGGGCGCTCCTTCCGTGGGGAGCTGGCCGTGCGGGCGGCGGATCGGCGTGCCGGAGATCACGACCGAGCTCGCGCGGCCGTGGTAGCCGACCGGCAGGTGGCGCCAGTTGGGCAGCAGCGGGTCGGTCGTGGGGCGGAACAGGCGTCCGAGGTTCGTGGCGTGCTCGAGCGACGAGTAGAAGTCGACGTAGTCGCCGATCGCGACCGGCAGGCGTGGCTCGAGCTCGGCGAGCGGGATCGTCTCGGCGCCCTTGGTCGCGGCCTCGCGCACCGTCTCGCGCAACTCGTCCCAGGCGGGCCGCCCGAGCGCGAGCAGCGGGTTGAGCGTCTCGCCGTCGAGCGGAAGGTCCGTCTTGAGCGGCGCCAGCAGCAGCGCCTCGTCGCCGATCCGTGCCGCGAGTTGTCCCGGCTCGCCGGGGCGGGCCACCGCGCCGTACGGGAGATTGTCCAGGCCGAAGCCGTCAGTCACGGCGCTGATGCTAGGACGCCAGGCCCGAGTGGTTGCCCCTAACCGACGGACTAGGGTCCGCTTGACGCAAGGGCGCCGCTCCGGGAGGGTCGGTCTTCCGTTGCGTCGGGTCGGACTAATCACCGCTGTGCTCACGCTGCTCTTCTGCGCGCCCGCGACCGCGCAGGTCCCGGTGCTGTCGCCGCCGTTCGACGGCTCGTACTCGATCAGCGACCTCGGTGCGCCGGCCGGCGTCCCGACCCGTTTCGGCGGCCTCACGATCAAGGCCGGCGCGACGAACAAGCTGCTGCTCGGGGGCGCCGCGAACGGCAGCGACGGCGCGCTCTACGAGGTCACGCTCGCCCGCGATGCGCAGGGCCACATCAACGGCTTCGTCGGCACGGCGACGCGGGCGGCCGACGCCGCGTACAACGACGGCGGTGTCACGTACGGCCCGGGCAACGTGCTGTTCCTCGCGCGCTGGCCGAACAACGAGCTCGGTCAGACCAAGCCGGGCAGCGCGGTCACCGACAAGACCATTCCGTTGGCGCCGCTCGGAATCGAGAGCTCGCTGGCGTCGCTGCTGTTCGTCCCGCCCGGCCTGCCGGGAGCGGGGCGGCTCAAGCTCGCCAGCTACGGCGGCGGTGCCTGGTACGACGCGACGGTCAAGCCCGACGGGAGCGGCACCTACGACCTCGTCGGCCCGAAGGAGGTCACGACGTCGCGGCTGTCGGGCGGGCCGGAGGGCTTCGTCTACGTCGCGCGCGGCTCGGCCCAGTTCCCCAAGCCGAGCCTGATCGTCTCCGAGTACGGCGCCGACCAGGTCGCCACCTACACCGTCGATTCCGACGGCGACCCAATCGTCTCGACGCGCCGCACGATGATCACCGGGCTCGACGGCGCGGAAGGCGCGTTCATCGACCCGGTCACGGGCGACTACCTGTTCTCGACCTTCGGCAGCACGAACCGGGTCATCGTCGTCAAGGGCTTCAGCAAGCCGCCCCCACCGCCCGTCGCGGGCAAGAAGGTGAACGTCTTCGCCGTCAGCGGCACGGTCAAGGTCAAGCTCAAGGGCAAGAAGGGCTTCAAGACGCTCAAGGCCGGCCAGCAGATCCCGGTCGGCACGACGGTCGACACGAGGAAGGGTCGCGTGACGCTCGTGACCGCAGGCAAGAACGGCGCGAACGACCAGGCCGACTTCTACGACGGCATCTTCAAGATCGGCCAGTCCAAGAAGTCCAAGCGCACGACGCTGACGCTGGTCGAGAAGCTGAGCTGCGGCGCCGGCAAGGCCAACGTCGCCAAGAAGAAGAAGAAGAAGTCGCGCCGGCTGTGGGGTGACGGCAAGGGCCGCTTCAAGACCAAGGGCAAGCACAGCGCGGCGACGGTCGTCGGCACCAAGTGGCTGGTGCAGGACACCTGCACGACGACGCTGACGCGCGTCGCGCGCGGGGTTGTCTCGGTCCGCGATTTCGGCAAGAAGAAGACCATCAAGGTCAAGGCCGGGCACAAGTACGTGGCCCGCGCCAGGCACTGACGCTTGACGCGGCCCTAGCGAACCGCAGAGGATCGCGCCTCGGATCCGTCGCAAGGAGGCGTAGATGGTCAGGCTCGCCGGTGCTCTCGCTGCCGTTCTGCTGTTCGCGCTGCCGGATATCGCGCGCGCGGACCTCACAGTCAACGTGCAGACGGACGGGAACGACGGGTCGTGCGATGCCACGAACTGCACAATGCGCGAGGCGGTGATCCTCTCGGAAGGCAACGAGGTGATCACCGTGCCGGCGGGCGACTACCGGCTCGACGACACGCTGGTCGTGAGCCACAACACCACGGTGCGCGGCGCGGGCGCCCGCACCACGACGATCCGGTACGCCAATGCCCCCGGGATCCGGCAGGTGCTGGTCGTGTCCAGCCCTCGACGCTGGACATGTCGGGCGTGCGCATCACGGGCGGCAACGACGTGTTCTTGAGCGGCGGGGGGATCTCCGTCGACGCGAGCGCGACGCTCTTGCTCACCGACAGCGCGGTGGAGGACAACACGGCCAGTCGCGGCGGCGGCATCTGGAGCGCGGGCACACTGCACCTCGTCCGCACCACAGTCGCCCGTAACCATGCGGTCGGCGAGGAAGACGAGAACGCGTTCGGGGGCGGGATCGAGATCGACGCCGGCGGCACGGGCGAGATCGAGAACTCGACGATCAGCGGGAACACCGCGCTGACCGATTTCGAGGAGGCGGTCACTGGCCGCGGCGGAGGGATCTACACGTCCGGGAACCTGGGCCTACACAACGTCACGATCGCCGAGAACCGTGCCGGGACCGGCGCGTTCGGCGACGGAGGGGGTCTGTTCCAGAACTTCGGTGGCGACGCCCGCCGGACGGTCTCGACGAACACGCTGGTCGCCCGCAACTTCGGCTTCAACTGTGCAGGCACTCAGTTCGACCAGATTGAGGCCACGAACGGCCTCAGCGACGAGCTGGCCCGACCGAGCTGCAACTCCCCGGTTGCGACGAACCTCCTGGTAGCGGACACGCGAGTCGGTTCGCTCGCGAACAACGGCGGCCCGACGGACACGATGGCGCTGCCCACCGACAGCCCGGGCATCGACGCCGGTGGCGGGTCCTGCCCCGCGACCGACCAGCGCGGCGTCGCGCGTCCGCGGGGCACGCGCTGCGACATCGGCGCCTACGAGGGCGATCCGCCGCAGGCGTCGTCGCCGCCGGCTCAAGTCGAAGAGCTGCCACCGCCCAAGGTCGGCAAGTCGGTCAACGCGCTCCCCAAGAGCGGCACGGTGAAGATCAAGCTGCCCGGCAAGAAGGCGTTCGTCGTGCTCGGCGAGGGAGCGCAGATCCCGGTCGGCACGACGGTCGACACGCGCAAGGGGCGCGTGACGCTGGTCGCGGCGGCGAACAGGTCCGGCGGGACGGCGACGGCCGACTTCTTCGACGGTCTGTTCAAGGTCGGTCAGACCAAGGGCGCGAAGCCGATCACGGTCCTGGCGCTGGTCGAGAAGCTAACCGGCTGCAAGGCGAAGGGCAAGGCGACGATCGCGAAGAAGAAGGTCAGGAAGCGGCGGCTGTGGGGCGACGGCAAGGGCCGCTTCCAGACCAAGGGCAAGCACAGTGCGGCGACGGTCGTCGGCACCAAGTGGCTCGTCCAGGACACCTGCAGGACGACGCTCACGAAGGTCGCCCGCGGCAAGGTCTCGGTGCGCGACTTCGTGAAGAAGAAGACGGTGATCGTCCGCAAGGGCCACCAGTACGTGGCACGCGCCAAGCGATAGTTGCAGCCGTCCAAGCGTCCAGTCTTGGTTGACTCGTCATGCCCCTTACATGACGATCAGTCCGCCTTGCACGCATGCGCTGCCATTCGGGTCGGAATCGCAGCGGTCACGGCGCTGCTGATGCTGCCCGCGGTCGCGGCGGCCGAGACCGTCACGGTCAACACGGTCGCGGACCACAACGACAAGGTCTGTAACGCCGCAGACTGCACGCTGCGTGAGGCGGTCGAGCTCGGCGCGAACACGATCAACCTGCCGAAGGGCCACTACACGCTGACGCTCGGGGAGCTGGCGCTGGCGAACGATGAGATCGACGGCGCCGGCGCGCGTGCGGCGATCATCGACGGCAACAAAGCGAGCCGGGTCCTACGCGTCGTCGAGGGCACGTCGACGATCAAGGGCGTCGCCGTCACCGGCGGCAATGGCGCGAGCACGACCTCCAGCGGCTCCGGTGGCGGCATCCTCGTCCAGAGCGGCGCCTTGCTCAACGTCAGCGGGAGCGCCATCGAGGCGAACACAGCGACCTCCGGCGGCGGCCTGAACGTCGCCGGCGCGCTGCTGATGGACACGTCCACTGTCTCGGGCAACAGTGTGGAGGGACGGCTCGCGCTTGGTGGCGGCATCACGACCCTCGGCACCACCGGGATCCTCAACTCGACGATCAGCGGCAATACGGCATCCGGCGCGACCTCGCAAGGCGGCGGCATCGCGTCGGACGGCGTCCTCGGCCTCAACGGCGTGACGATCTCCAACAACACCGCGACCGCGGTCGCCGGGCTGCTCGAGTCGGTTCCCGCGGGCGCTGCACCGAATCGCACGATCCTCAACACGATCATCGGCGGCAACAACGGCCCGGAGTGCGCGGGCACCGGCCTCGACACCGACACCACGCACAACAGCCTCGCGGACGACACGACGTGCGCCTTCGCCGACGCCACGGACCAGCAGGGCGTCAACCCACAGCTCCGCCCGCTCGACAACTACGGCGGCGGCACGGATACCCACGCCCTGCTCTCCACCTCTCCCGCGATCGACAAGGGCAGCGGCTGCGTCCCGGCGGCCGGGCCGATCGACCAGCGCGGCGTCGTGCGCCCACAAGGCGCGGCGTGCGACGTAGGTGCCTTCGAGTACCGCCCGCACGCCCTCACCGTCATCACGAGCGTCGTCAACAACAACGGCGGTACGCTCACCGCCGCCGGGCTGCAGGTGCACGTCCGGATCGACGGCGCCGACGTCAAGGGAAGCCCCGCGGCGGGCCTTCCCGGCGGTCGCGCCTACTCGATCCTGACCGGCGATGCGTACGTGGTCGAGGCGAACGCGGTCACGGGCTATGGGCTCTCGTACTCGACCGGCTGCTCGGGCGCGATCGCAGAAGGCGGGGGCACGACGTGCACGGTGACCGTCGACGACATCGCGCCGACCCTGAAGGTGATCACGTCGGTCACGAACGACAACGGCGGCACGCTCACGCCCGCGGGCGTGCTCGCGCACGTGCGGCTCAACGGTGCTGACGTCATTGGGAGCCCTCAAGCGGGGAGTGCCTCGGGCACGACGTACACATTGGGTGCCGGCGCGTTCAACGTGGCGGCGAACGCCGTGACCGGCTACGCGTTGTCGGTGTCGGGCGATTGCGCGGGCAATGGGAACGTCACGCTGTCCGTGGGCGACGCCAAGGCCTGCACGATCACGGCCGACGACGTTGCCCCGAAGCTCAAGGTCATCACGACCGTGCAGAACGACAACGGCGGGACGGCCAGCGCGGCGGACTTCAGCGCGCATGTGCGGCAAAGCGGGCGCGACGTGAGCGGGAGCCCGCAGCCGGGCAGCGGGACCGGGACGACGTACACCCTCACGGCAGGTCTCGCTTACTCCGTCTCTGCCGATGGCGTGCCCGGCTACTCGGCGGGCGTCTCCGGCGACTGCGCGTCCAATGGCGCCATCACGCTCGCTCCCGGCGACAGCAAGACCTGCACGATCACCGCCGACGACGGAGCTCCGACACTCGGTGTCGTGATCCAGGTCGTCAACGACAACGGCGGGACCAAGGCTCCGAGCGACTTCATCGCGCACGTGCGTACGGCTCTTGGCGACGTGACGGGGAGCCCCCAGGCGGGCACAGCCGCCGGGACGCTCTACTCCCTCGTGGCCGGGCCATATACGGTGGCCGCGGACGCCGTACCCGGCTACACCATGTCCGTCGCGGGCGACTGCGCGGCCAACGGCTCGGTGACCCTCGTCGTCGGTCAGCCGAAGTCGTGCACGATCGTCGCCAACGACGTCGCCCCGACGTTGACGGTGATCACGACCGTGAGCAACGACAGCGACGGCACGCGCGCGCCGTCCGGCTTCACGGTCCACGTGCGGAGCGGGGGCGCCGACGTCAGCGGCAGCCCGCAGGCGGGCAGCGCGAGCGGGACGACGTACACGCTCACGGCCGGGAGTTATGCGGTGTCGTCGGACGCCGTTCCCGGCTATGTGGCCGCGATCGCCGGCGCCTGTGCGGCCGGCGGATCGGTGTCGCTCGCCGCCGGTGACGCCAAGACGTGCACGGTCGCGGCCAACGACGCGGCGGTCTCCGGCGGGCCGTTGCCGCCGCCGGTCATCTACAAGTCCGTGAACCTCCTGCCCTCCCAGGGCAAGGTGCTGATCAAGCTCCCCGGGAGCAAGAAGTTCGAGGCGATCGACGAGGGCGAGCAGGTCCCGGTCGGCACCATCGTCGACGTGCGCAAGGGCCGCGTCACCCTGATCGCCGCGGCCGACGGCCACGGGGGCACGGCGAAGGCGGTGTTCTACGGCGGCATCTTCCAGCTCGGGCAGACCAAATCGAATACCCCTACCACCGTGTTGAGCCTCGTGGAGAAGCTCACGGGATGCACGGCCAAGGGCAAGGCGACAATCGCCAAGAAGAAGGTCAAGAAGCGGCGCCTGTGGGGCGACGGCAAGGGCCACTTCCAGACCAAGGGCAAGCACAGCGCCGCGACCGTCGTCGGCACCAAGTGGCTCGTCCAGGACACGTGCACGACGACGCTGACGAAGGTGGCGCGCGGGAGGGTCAAGGTGCGTGACTTCGTGAAGCACAAGACCGTCTTCGTGACGAAGGGCCACAAGTACGTCGCGAGAGCGAAGCGCTAGTGCAGGCGTCCACGCGTTCAGCGTCGTTTGACACGGTCGGCTCCGCTCCGTGACGATGCCGCGCACCTTGCGCCGCAACGGTGGAATCCGGCTCGCAACGGCGGCGCTCGCCGCGGGCCTCATCGCGCTTGTCGTACCCGGTCTCGCTGCGGCCGCGGCGTTCAACGTCACGACCACAAGCGACCACGTCGCGGACCAGACGGGCTGCACGCCCGCAGACTGCACGCTCCGAGAGGCCCTGGCCGCGGCTGCTGCGGTCGGCGGCGTGGACGACATCAACGTGCCGGCGGGCCAGTACAACCTCGCGCAGGGCGAACTGACGCTGAGCGGCGACAACATCATCGGCGCCGGGCGGGGCACCGTCATCGACGCCGGCAACGCGAGCCGTGTGCTCTCGGTCGCCGTGGGCGCCGCGGCGCCCCTTACGTCGCAGATCAGTAATGCCACGCTGACGCACGGCCATCCCGTAGGCACGACCAGCCAGGGCGGCGGGATCGCGGTGCCGTCCGGGACGCTCGAGATCTTGAACAGCCAGATCATCGATAACACTGCGACGGTCGGCGGCGGCATCGGCGTCGGCGGCTCCGGCACGCTGGTGATGATCGGCTCCACGGTGGCCGGCAACGACGCGGAGGGCGGCCGCCAGTCGTTGGGTGGCGGCATCGCCAACACCAGCGATGGCGGCCGCGTCCTCCTTGGCAACGTGACGCTCAGCGACAACATCGCCCACGACGTGCCCGGAGGCGTCGCATCTCGGGGTGGCGGCCTCTACATGCCGTTTGGTCCGCTCATGACGCTCGCGAACGTGACGATCGCGGGGAACCAGGCGGCTGAAGGCGGCGGCATGTACCTGGGTCCGGGCTCAAGCCGGACCATCACCAACACGCTCGTCTCGCTCAATACCGGCGGGGCGTGTGCGTTCGGATCAGCGACGACGCTGACGACACACAACAACCTGATCCAGGACAACTCGTGCCTGTTGACGGGAACTGGCGACTTCCAGGGAGTCGCGAACGCGAAGCTGCTCGGACTCGCGAACAACGGTGGCCTGAGCGATACGCGTGCTCTCGCGCCGGGGAGCCTCGCGATCGACAAGGGAAGCGCCTGCGCCGCGGCGGACCAGCGCGGCGTGACCCGGCCGGCCGCCGCCTGCGATATCGGCGCGTTCGAGTATGTGGCGCCGAAGCTGACCGTCGCGACCACCGTGATCAACCACAACGGCGGGACGGCAGCGCCGAGCGCGCTGACCGTGCACGTCGTCCGGTCCGGCGGCGGGGACGTCAGCGGGAGCCCGCAGCCCGGCAGCGCCTCCGGAACGACGTACACGGTCGACCCCGGGGGCTACGTGGTCTCAAGCAGCGCCCTGAGCGGCTACACGATCACGATCGGCGGCGACTGCTCCCCGGCTGGCGCTGTCACTGCGGTCGAGAGCCAGGCGAAGCACTGCACCGTGGTCGCTGATGACAACGCGATCCAAGGCTTCCAGCTGCCACCGCCCGTGAGCGGCAAGACCGCGAACCTCACACGGCCCCGCGGAACGGTGACCATCAAGTTGCCCGGCAAGAAGAGGTTCCGGAGTCTCAAGGAAGACGAGCAGGTCCCGCTCGGCACAACCGTGAACGTCAAGAACGGGCGCATCAGGCTGGTCGCCGCGGCGGACAAGAACGGCCACACGGCCTCAGCCGACTTCTATGACGGCATCTTCAAGATCGGCCAGACGAAGGGCAAGAAGCCGATCACGGTGCTGACGCTTGTCGAGAAGCTCAGCTGCGGCGCGAAGGGCAAGGCAACCATCGCCAAGAAGAAGGTCAAGAAGCGGCGCCTGTGGGGCGACGGCAAGGGCCGCTTCCAGACCAAGGGGAAGCACAGCGCGGCGACCGTCGTTGGTACGAAGTGGCTCGTGCAGGACACCTGCACCACGACGTTGACGAAGGTCGCGCGAGGGAAGGTCAAGGTGACGGATTTCGTGAAGCACAGGACCGTGTTCGTGAAGAAGGGCCACAAGTACGTCGCGAGGGCGCGATGAGACGAGTCCTCGCGTTGACCCTCGTTACATTCGGTCTGCTCGCCTCGCCGGCATACGCGGACAAGGTCGTAAACGCAGCCGGTGATGCCGGCACCGGTGGCTGCACCGCCTCCGAGTGCACGCTGCGAGAAGCCGTCGTCGACTCAACCGGTCCGACCGACCCCGTGATCGTTCCGGGCGGAACCTACAACCTGACGCAGGGTCCGCTCCAGCTGGTCGGGCGTACGATCATCGGTGCCGGGGCGCGGAGCACGATCATCGACGCCGGCGGCACGAACAAGGTGCTGTACGTGAGCGGCGCCACGAACCAGGTCTCCGGCGTGACGCTGCGCAACGGCGGCGGTGTCGTCCCGAACACCTCGGTGACTGCCTCGGGCGGGGCTGTGCTGGTTCAGAGCAGCTTCGCTCCCACGGGTCTCACGATGACGAACGTCGCCGTGACCGGAAGCCACGCGGACGGCGACGGCGGCGGGATCGCCAGCCTGAGCTCGACGCTGACGCTGATCGACTCGACGGTGTCGGGCAACTCGGCCATCTCGAGCGGGCAAGCTTTCGGCGGCGGGATCGCCGCCGAGGGAGCCGGAACGACGACGCTGCGCAACACGACCGTCAGCAGCAACATGGCGAGCGCAGACGCGCCGGCCCCTGGTGGCGGCATCTACCTCGAAGGTGGGAACGGGACGGCGCGACTCGTGACCGACGGCGTGACGATCGCGGGGAACAAGTCGCCGCGCGCCTCCGGCCTGTTCATGGCCTCGAACAGCGACACCGGCTCGCTCACGCGCACCATCATCGCCGGCAACCTGCTGCTCACGGGAGCGCCTGGGCCCGACTGCGACCTCGACTCGGGACTGGTCACCTCCGCCCTCAGCATCGCCGACGACGCCACCTGCAACTTCGCCGGCTCGCCGCAGAATCCGCAGCTCGGACCGCTGACAAACAACGGTGGGCCGACGGACACGCACGCGCTCGCCATCACCAGCCCCGCGATCGATGCCGGCGGCGCCTGCACCCCAGCCGACCAGCGCGGCATCCCGCGACAGGGCGCGTGCGACATCGGGGCGTTCGAGTACTTCCGCCCGCAGCTGACGGTCATCAAGCACGTGGTCAACAACGACCGCGGCGAGCAGGCAGCGGGCGATTTCACCGTTCACGTCCGTGCCGGAGCTTCCGACATCGCGGGCAGCCCGCAACCGGGCACGGAGGGGGGCCGGACCTACACGCTGGTTCCGGGCACTTACACGGTCTCTGAGGACAGAGACAAGACGTACGCGGTGTCGTTTTCGGGCAGCTGCTCGGCCACGGGCGCGATCACGCTGGGCGAAGGCCAAGCGGCGACCTGCACGATCACGAACAACGACAAGCCGCCGGGCAAGAAGTTCAACGTCCAGCCGGAGCGCGGGACGGTGAAGGTCAAGCCGCGCGGCAAGAAGCACTTCCACCTGCTCAAGGCGGGCGAGCAGCTGCCTCGCGGCAGCATCGTCGACACGCGCAAGGGGCGCATCGGCCTGATCGCGGCCGCCGACAGCAAAGGCCACGAGAAGGCGGCCGACTTCTACGACGGGCTGTTCAAGCTGACGCAGACCAAGGGCAAGAGGCCGATCACGGTCCTGACGCTGGTCGAGAAGCTCACCGGCTGCAAGGCCAAGGGCAAGGCGTCGATCGCCAAGAAGAAGAAGAAGGTCAAGAAGCGCCGACTCTGGGGCAACGGGAAGGGACGGTTCCAGACGAAGGGCAAGCACAGCGCGGCGACGGTCGTGGGCACGAAGTGGCTGGTGGAGGACCGGTGCGCGTCGACGCTGACGAAGGTGGCGCGAGGCAAGGTCAAGGTGCGCGACTTCGTCAAGCACAAGACGGTGCGCGTCAAGAAGGGCCACCGGTACATCGCGCGTGCGAAGTGATCGCGCGCGCCTGTCCATCGGTCCAGGCGCACTTGACATGACCGGTGCCGACAAAGACCATCGGCCCTGACTTGCGCGCTCGACGTGGAATTCGGCTCGGGGTGGTGGCGGTCGTCAGCGCGTCGCTGGCGCTCGTCGTCGTGCCCGGGACGGCTGCACCCCAGACGCAATTCGGCAACGTCGTCGTCACCACGACGAAGGACGGCAACGATGGCGAGTGCGCGAAGGACTGCACGCTGCGCGAGGCGATCGCGGTGGCCGACAGCAACTCCGGCCGCTGGGTGGAGCTTCCGCCCGGCGTCTACAAGCTCACGCTCGGCCCGCTGGTTCTGGGCAATGACATCGTGTTCGGCGTCGGCTTCGGCGGCAGCCAGAGCGCGGGCGCCCGAACCACGATCATCGACGGCCGCGGCGCCAACCGCGTGCTGACGGTGGCGTCGGGCGACTCGGCGGTTGTCGCCGGCGTGACGGTCACGGGCGGCGGCGGGGTCGGCGGCGGCGCGGCCGCGCTCGTCCCGGCGGGCGGCCAGCTCGCGTTCTACGACGCGATCATCAGGGACAACGCCGCGTCGTCGCGCGGCGGCGCGATCCAGAACCTCGGCAACCTCTCGCTCTTCCACACGACCGTCGTCGGCAACCGGGCCGCTTCCGGCGCCGGCATCGCCGCCGAGGCGAACAGCAACAACGCCATCTACAGCTCGACGATATCGGGCAACACCGCATCGGGCAACGGCGGCGGTATCGACGCGGCCTCGTCGCTGTCGATCCAGTCGAGCACGATCGCCGGGAACTCAGCGGCGGCCGGCGGCGGCCTCTACCAGGAGAGCACGTCCAGCGCGAGCACTCTGCTGACGAACACGCTGCTCGGGCAGAACGGCGGCGGCACGTGCGGTGGCTCGATCAACGGCGTCCCGCGCAACGTCACGAGCCACAACCTGGCCGCCGACAACACCTGCCTGTTCGCCTCGGCCGACGAGGGCACGGTCGGGGACCCGAAGCTCGCCGCGCTCGCGAACAACGGCGGTCCGACCGACACGATGGCGCTGCGCTCGGGAAGCCCCGCCATCAACGCCGGTGACCCGGACCTGTGCCCCACCGGCAGCGGGACCGACCAGCGCTACGCGGCCGCGGTCGGCGTCTGCGACATCGGCGCCTTCGAGTTCGGCGGCAAGCCGCCGGAGCCGACCGTGCCGCCCCCGGTCGCGGGTAAGACCGTCAACGTCTTCACGAAGAGCGGCAAGGTCCGGGTCAAGATCCCGGGCAGCGACGAGTTCTTCGACCTCAAGGACATCCAGCAGATCCCGGTCGGCTCCACGCTCGACACCCGCCACGGCAAGGTCACCTTCCAGGCGGCCGGCAAGCAGAAGATGTGGCTCTACGAGGGGCTCTTCAAGTTCAGCCAGAAGAAGGGCAAGAAGCCCCTGACGACGCTGACGCTGACCGAGAAGCTCGCGGGCTGCAAGGGCAGTGGCAAGGCGAGCATCGCCAAGAAGAAGGTCAAGAAGCGCCGCCTGTGGGGCGACGGCAAGGGTCGCTTCAAGACCAAGGGCAAGCACAGTGCGGCGACTGTGGTCGGAACCAAGTGGTACGTCGAGGACCGCTGCAACGGCACGCTGACGGTGGTCAAGCGCGGCGTCGTGAAGGTACGCGACTTCAACAAGCGCAAGACGGTCACCGTGAGGGCGCGGCACAAGTACTTCGCCAAGGGCTAGGCCCGTGAGCTGGGTCTCCCTCTTCGCGGCGTTCCTTGTTGCTCACATGGTCGGCGACTACCTGTTCCAGACGGACTGGCAGGCGCGTAACAAACGCGGCGGTCTGAGTGGCGGCATCGCCTTCCGAGCGCTGATCGCGCACGTGACGACGTACACGCTGGCCTTCGTGCCCGCGCTGATCTGGGTCGCGGACGAGCTCGACGCCGGTTGGGCCATCCTGGGCGCGGCGCTGATCTTCCTACCGCACTTCGTCATCGACGACGGGCGCATCGTCGCGGGCTACCTTGCTCACGTGAAGCGCGTGGAGGGATTCAACACCAGCGTCGCCTCGTCGGTCGATCAGTCGTTCCACGTGCTGTCGCTGTTCCTCGTCGCGCTGCTCATCGGGAACGCATGAACCGCCGCTCGCGCCGCATCCGCCGGCTGCTGCTGCTGAGCACGGCGGCGCTGTGTGTCGCACTCGGGCTCGGCCTGATGGCCATCGATGGGCTGCGGCGTCTCGACCTGGCCAGCGTCGACATGCGCTTCGACGTGCGCGGCGCGCAGCCGACGCCTGACAACGTGGTGATCGTCGCCATCGACGACCCGACCGTCAACGAGAACAAGAGCGGCTACAGGTACCCGTTCAACCGCAAGCACCACGCGCGCGTGATCCGGCAGCTCACGAAGACCGGCGCGGCGGTGATCGCCTACGACGTGCAGTTCACGACGCCGACGAGCGCAGA
>CAVUFC010000034.1:0-24309 GCA_963740605.1 uncultured Solirubrobacteraceae bacterium
CGCAGATGCGCGACGCGATCGCGGGGGTCAACTCCGACCAGGTGGCGTCACAGCTGCCCGTGAAGCCTGAATGGAGCGACGCGCTCGAGCAGCGCTGGAAGGACACCTCCGCGGGCGCTCCGAGCGACGACGGCGGCGGCCGCAGCCCGGCGTACAACTATCCGCCGACCGCCTACCTCTGGCAGGCGCTCGGATACCTCGCCGCGTCGGGTGGCACGTTCTTCGACGAGCTGTTCGGGGCGCGGCTGATGTCGGGCCTGTGGGTGCCGGTCACGGTGCTCGCAACGTGGCTGCTCGCCGGTGAGCTCTTCAACCGGCGGCGTGTCCTGCAAACGGGGGCCGCCGCCGTCCCCGCGCTGGCGCCGATGTTCACGTTCATCTCGGCGTCGGTGAGCCCTGACGGGATGATGTACGCGCTGTGGTCGCTCGCCCTGTGGCTCGGGGTGCGGGCGGTCAAGCGCGGCGTGCCGCTCGCCGACGGGGCGGCGTTCTTCGCCGTCGTCGGTCTCGCGTGCACGGTCAAGGCGACGAGCTACGCGCTGCTCGTACCCGCCGCATTCGTCGCCGTGGTCGGCCTGGCCGCGCGCCGGCCGTGGCGCCTCGGCGGCGTCCTGAAGCTCGCCGTCGCGGTCGTCGCGCCGATCGCGCTCACGCTCGGCGTCTGGGTGATCGTGGCACGCACGACCGATCACGCCGCCGCGGCGCAGCTCTCGGCCGGGCAGGTCGGCGGCGCGTCGTCCGGCACCGGTACGGCCGGCGGCACGAGCGCCAACGCGACGAGCATGCGCGAGTTCGCGTCGTATCTGTGGCAGTACTACCTGCCGCGGCTGCCGTTCCAGACCGACTTCCAGACACCGTTCCGCGGTTATCCGCTGCTGCAGATCTGGATCAAGCAGGGCTGGGCGTCGTTCGGCTGGCTGGAGGTCAAGTTCCCCGACTGGGTCTACCGGGTCCTCGGCGTGCTGACGATGGCGATCTTCGCCGGCGGCCTGGCGGCACTGATCCGCGCCCGCCGCGGGCTCGACCTGCGCGTGGCGGTGTTCCTGGTGCTGGCCTGCGCAGCGCTGCTCGGCGGCCTGCACTGGACCGACTACCACCAGATCGAGGCGGGCTCGCGCGGCTTCATGCAGGGGCGCTACGTGTTCCCGGCGATCAGCGTGATCGCGCTCGCGCTCGCCGGCGCCGTCTCGTTGCTCCCGGCCCGCCGCTGGGCGGGCGCGACGGGCGCGGCGATCGCCGCCCTGTTCGTGTTCCACCTCGTCTCGCTCGGCCTCGTGCTGGAGCGGTTCTATGCGTAGCTTCCTGGTCGTCCTCGCGGTCGGGCTCGCCGGCCTCGTCGCGCTGGCACTGACCCAGAAGTCGGACCTCGTGTACTCGCTCGGCGTGAACCCGTCGCTGCGGGCCGCGCAGCTGTTCGACGGCAGCCGCGCGTGCCAGGGGCCGGTCAGGCCGCCGCGCGGCGAGGCGTTCGATCGCGTCAGCTTCGTCGTCACGCCGGTGGAGGACTCCAAGCAGCCCCTGCGCGTCGAGGTGCGCGACGCCGGCAGCCACCGCGTGCTGGCGTCGGGGCGGCTGGCCGGTGGCTATCCGGCCTTCACGAACGGCAAGCCCCGGGAGCAGGTCGTCGACGTCGGCCGCGTGCAGACGGACGCGCCGCTCGAGCTGTGCCTCGTCGGCGACGGCGACGGCTCGACGCTCGTGATCGGGCAGGGCGGCGTCGCCTCGCCGACCAGCACGGCGACGCTGAACGGCAAGCCGCTCACGAGCGACCTCACGTTCAACCTGCGCACCGGCGACCGGTCCCTCCTCGCCTGGCTGCCCGCCATCGCCCAGCGCGCCTCGAAGTTCCGCGCCGGGTGGGTGACGCCCGGCGTCTACTGGGCGCTGGCGCTGGCGATCCTGATCGGAGCGCCGCTGCTGCTCGCCCGCGGCATCGCGCGCGCGGCGGCGGACGATCAGCGCAGCGCCGACAGCACGACCCGCCAGTAGCCGCGCAGCAGGCCGCGCAACAGCGCCGAACGGCCCGCGCGGCCGAGGTAGGGCGAGTCCAGGTCGGCCGTCAGCCAGGCCGCGAACTCGGCGGGCGAGACGGTCCGCGTCGCCTGGATCGCCCCCCGCTCGCGGAGCAGCCGCGGCAGCGCGCGCACGGTCTCGCCGGTCGCCGCGAGCTTCTGCGGCAGCCAGCCGCCGGTGGCCGCAACCACGAGCAGCGCCAGCTCGGTGGCAGCCAGCGCAGGCGCCACGGCGAGCAGCAGCGCGCCAGGATAGGTGCGGATGATCGTGGCCCAGCGGTTGCGCTCGAGCAGCCGCCACTTCGCCGCGCCCTTCGCGAACTCGTAGTCGTGATCGACGATCGCCGCCGGCTCGACGCCGAGCCGACCACCGGCGAGCCGCAGGCGCAGCGAAAGGTCGACGTCCTCCTGGTACATGAAGAACGGCTCGGAGAAGCCGCCGGCCCGGTCCCACAGCGCACGCGGGACGGCGAGGCAGGCGCCGGAGACGAACGCGACCTCGCGCGCGCTACGTTCGGGTGACCGACCGGCCCACGCGATGCCGGTGAAGTGCACGATGCCGCCGCTCGTGTTCACCGCGCGCCCGGCGTCCGCGGTGACGAGGCCCTGCCACGCGCTCCAGTCACCGCGAGGGGCGCGGATCGCGTCGAGGAACCCGGGGGCGGGTGTCGCGTCCGGGTTCAAGAACAGCAGGAGGTCGCCCCGCGCGGCACGGGCGCCGGCGTTGGCGCCGGCGGCGAACCCGGCGTTGCGACCGGTCTCGACGATCACGGCCTGGGGCGCGATCTCGCGGACCGTGGCCAGCGTGTCGTCGGACGAAGCGTTGTCGACGATCAGCAGCTCGTCCTCCGGCGTGAGCTGCGCGCACAGCTGAGGGAGCGCGACCGACGCCGCGGCACGGCTGTTGTGGGTAACGACGACGATCGACAGCATGGGCGCCACCGCCCGGGGAGACGGGGCGCGCATGCTAGCCTCGGCCCCGCCAGGGGGACGGTTGAACACTTGGCGCTCCACCATGTCTTCAGGCGCGGACGACCCGACAAGCTGGGAGCGGATGACCGCAACCTCGACCGGTCGCCGACGTTTCAGGCCGAGAGCGACACCCGTCGACCAATCGATGCAGACTCCGCTGATCGAACGCAGCTCGTGCCTTGCCGTGGTGCCCGCCTACAACGAGGCCGGCACAGTCGCCGACGTGGTCCAGGCGCTGCGCGTCAAGACGCCGCAACTCGACGTCATCGTGGTCGACGACGGGTCCACCGACGAAACGGCCTCGCTGGCAGGTGCCGCCGGCGCGCGCGTGCTCCAGCTTCCGTTCAACCTCGGCATCGGCGGCGCCGTGCAGGCCGGCTTCAAGTACGCCGACGAGCAGGGCTACGACTACATGGTCCAGGTGGACGCCGACGGGCAGCACGACCCCGGCGAGATCGCGAAGCTGTTCTCCGCGCTGGACGACGCGGGCGAGGCCGACATGATCTGCGGCACGCGCTTCAAGACCCCGACCGGCTACATGGCGCCGATCAGCCGGCGCACCGGGATCCACCTGTTCGCGTTCCTGCTGTCGCGGCTGCTCGGCCAGCCGGTCACCGACCCGACGTCGGGCTTCCGGCTCTACAACCGCCGGGCGATCGCCGTGTTCTCGCGCGACTACCCGCACGATTACCCGGAGGTGGAAGCCGTGCTGATGCTCCACCATCATCGCCTCACGATGCGCGAGGTCCCGGTGCGGATGTACCCGCGGGGCGGCGGCGTGTCCTCGATCGGCGGCTCCGGCAAGTCCTTCTACTACATGGTCAAGGTGCTGCTTGCCCTGTTCGTCGGCCTCGGCCGGCGGCGCGCGGTCCCCGAGCCAGGCGAGGCCGCGGCGGTCGCCGCGGATCACGGGATTTGATGGAGGTACGCCTCCAGATCGTGGCGATCGTCGGCGCAGTGGCGCTGCTGATCCTCGTGCTCGAGCTGGTGCGCCGGCGCTCGCTGATGGAGCGCTACGCGCTGCTGTGGATGGCGGCCTCGATCCTGATCCTCGGGCTCGCGGTCTGGCAGGACGCGCTGAACGTGCTCGCCCGCCAGCTCGGGATCGTGTCCGCGCCGAACGCGCTGTTCTTCGTCGCGCTGGGATTCATCCTGCTGCTGCTCCTGCACTTCTCCGCGGCGATGTCCCGACTCACCGACCAGTCCAAGGTGCTCGCCCAGCGGCAGGCAATCCTCGAGCAGCGCCTGAGCGAGGTGGAGCAGGGACGCGCCCTCGCCGTGGACGAGGACCCGCGCGACCTCGAGCCGTTGCTGCGCTCCGACCGCTGACGCAATGTGCGGAATCTGCGGAGCCATCAACCTCCGGGGTGAGTCGATCCCCGACCTCGAGCGCCGGCTCGGGGTGATGAACGACCTGATCGAGCATCGCGGGCCCGACGACGAAGGGCTCTGGATGCACGAGCGCGGCCATGTCGGCTTCGGCCACCGCCGCCTCGCGATCATCGACCCGACGCCCGCCGGGCACCAGCCGATGCGCGATGCCGCCGGCCGCTGGATCACCTACAACGGCGAGGTCTACAACTACCCGGAGCTGCGGCTCGAGCTGGGCGGCAACTTCCGCACGGGCTGCGACACCGAGGTCGTCATGCGCGCCCACGACCGCTGGGGGGTCGACTCGCTCGACCACCTGCGCGGCATGTTCGCCTACGCGCTGTGGGACGAGGTCGAGCAGGAGCTGCTGTGCGCGCGTGACCGCTTCGGCATCAAGCCCTTCTACTACGCGCAAGTGGGCGACGTCCTGTACTTCGCGTCCGAGGCCAAGGCGCTGCTGCCGTTCCTGCCGCGGATCGAGACCGATCTCGAGGGCCTGAAGGACTACCTGGCCTTCCAGTTCTGCCTGGCCGGTAAGACGCTGTTCGAGGGCGTCCGCGAGCTGCAGCCCGGCCACCGGCTGCGCGTGCGCAACGGAACGGTCGCGCCCGAGCGCTACTGGGAGGTCTACTACGACCTCGACTTCGATCACACCGCGCAGTACTTCGAGGAGCGCACAGAGGAGCTGCTCGCCGAGTCGGTGAAGCTGCACCTGCGCAGCGACGTCCCGGTCGCCGCCTACCTGTCCGGCGGGCTGGACTCCTCCAGCGTCGCGTCGCTCGCCGGCGGTCCCGGGATGAAGGCCTTCACGGGCCGCTTTCCCGAGGACGCGCGCTACGACGAGAGCGAGTACGCGCGAGCGCTGGCCGACGACCGTGGGCTCGACCTGCGGCTCGTCGACATCGGCGCCGACGACTTCCTGGGCTCGATCGACCGCGTCATCTACCACCTCGACCACCCGGTCGCGGGCCCGGGCTCGTTCCCGCAGTACATGGTCTCGCAGGCCGCGGCGCGCGACGCCAAGGTGATCCTCGGCGGCCAGGGCGGCGACGAGATCTTCGGCGGCTACACGCGCTACCTGATCGCCTACTTCGAACAGTGCGTGAAGGCCGCGATCGACGGCACCATGCACAGCGGCAACTTCGTCGTCACGTACGAGTCGATCATCCCGAACCTCGTGGCGCTGCGGAACTACAAGCCGCTCCTCAAGGAGTTCTGGAGCGACGGGCTGTTCGAGGACCTCGACGCCCGCTACTTCCGGCTGGTCAACCGCGCGCCGCACCTGTCCGGCGAGGTCGACTTCGACGCGCTCGGCGACTACTCGCCGTTCGCGACGTTCCAAGGGATCTTCAACGGCGACAACGTGGGCCACCAGTCGTACTTCGACAAGATGACCCACTTCGACTTCAAGACGCTCCTGCCGGCCCTGCTGCAGGTGGAGGACCGCGTCAGCATGGCCCACGGCCTGGAGTCGCGCGTCCCGCTGCTCGACCACGAACTGGTCGAGCTCGCCGCCACGATGCCGGCCGACGTCAAGTTCAAGGACGGCACGATGAAGCACGTCTTCAAGCGCGCCACGCGGTCGCTCGTGCCGGACGTGATCGCCGACCGCAAGGACAAGATGGGCTTCCCGGTCCCGCTCCACGAATGGTTCGCCGGACCGGCGCACGATTTCATCACTGACGTCTTCTCGTCGGATGCGGCCCTCGGGCGCGAGCACTTCGACAACCGCAAGGTGCTGGCGGGACTCGAGACGGAGAACCGGTTCGGGCGCCAGACCTGGGGCCTGCTATCCCTCGAACTGTGGCAGCGGCTCTTCCACGACCGCGAGCACGAGTTCAAGAACCTGCTAACGACGAAAGGCACGGCCAGTGAAGGTCCTGATCACGGGCGGAGCCGGTTTCATCGGCTCTCACCTCGCCGATCGGCTGTTGGATGAGGACCACGAGGTCCTCGTCATCGACAACTACTCGACGGGGCGCCGCGACAACCTGACCGAGCGCAACGGTCTGACGATCGTCGAGGACACCATCGACGACCCGGACGTCGTACTCGAGGCGTTCGAGAGCTTCAAGCCCGAGTTCGTGGTCCATGCGGCCGCGTCGTACAAGGACCCCGACGCCTGGGGTCAGGACGTGCTGACGAACGCGCTCGGCACGGTCAACGTGGTGCGCGCCGCGCAGGCCACCGGCGTGCAGCGGCTCCTCTACTTCCAGACCGCGCTCTGTTACGGGACCACCCCGACCGAGCAGCCGGTCACGCTCGACCACCCGATCCGGCCGGACTCGAGCTACGCGATCTCCAAGACCGCCGGCGAGCTGTACATCGAGCTGTCCGGGCTCGACTTCGTGTCGTTCCGGCTCGCCAACGCGTACGGCCCGCGCAACATCTCGGGCCCGCTGCCGACCTTCTACCACCGGCTGACCGAGGGCAAGGGCGTGTTCGTGATGGACACGCGGCGCGACTTCATCTTCATCGACGACCTCGTCGACGTCGTGACGCAGGCGGTCGTGGACGGCACCGGCCACGGGCACTACCACGTGTCCTCCGGCACCGACTTCGCGATCAACGAGCTGTTCGACGCGACGATCGCGGCGCTGCCCGAGGTGGAGCTGGACGAGGACGTCGAGGTCCGGCCCAAGGGCGAGGACGACGCGTTCACGATCCTGCTCGACCCCAGCCGGATCCAGCAGGACTTCGGCTGGTCGCCCAAGGTGCCGCTCGAGGAGGGCGTCCGCCGAGCGATCGACTACTACCGCGAGTACGGCGTCTCGCAGACCTACACCCACCTGAAGGTCGGCGAGTGAGCTTCGAGGACCGCCGGATCCTCGTCGTCGGCGGGGCCGGCTTCGTCGGCTCCAACCTCGTGCGGGCGCTGCTGCAGAGCGCGCCGCGCGAGGTCCTGGTCGTCGATAACCTGCTCTCGTCCGAGCGCGAGAACCTGCCGGACGACGATCGGGTGCGGCTGGTCGAGGCATCGATCAACGACGACGACGTCCTGGCCGCGCTGCCGCGCGACCTCGACTACGCGTTCCACCTGTCGACCTACCACGGCAACCAGAGCTCGATGGCCGATCCGCTGGCCGACCACGAGCACAACACGCTTACCACGCTCAAGCTCTACGAGACGCTCAAGGACTTCGACGGTCTCAAGCGAGTCGTGTACGCGTCGGCCGGCTGCACCGTGGCGGAGAAGACGTTCGACGGCGCCGAGGCCACACAGGAGGACGCGCCGGTCTCACTGTGGCTGGACAGCCCGTACCAGATCAGCAAGATCGTCGGTGAGTACTACTCCAACTACTACTTCGCCCGCCACGGGGTCCCGACCGTCAAGGCGCGGTTCCAGAACGTCTACGGGCCGGGCGAGGTGCTCGGCGCCGGCCGCTGGCGCGGGACCGTCAACACGGTCTGGCGCAACGTCACGCCGACCTTCATCTACAAGGCGCTCAACCACGAGGCGCTGCCGGTCGAGAACGGCGGGATCGCGAGCCGCGACTTCATCTACGTCGGCGACATGGCGAAGGGCCTGATCGCCTGCGCATTGGGCGGTGAGCCCGGCGGGGTCTACAACCTCGCGAGCGGGGTCGAGACCTCGATCCGCGAGCTGGCCGAGCTGATCAACGAGCTGACCGACAACCCGACGCCGATCGCGCTGACGCCCGCGCGCGACTGGGACCACTCGGGCCAGCGTTACGGCGATCCGAACAAGTCGCGCCACGAGATCGGCTTCGAGGCGACGATGCCGCTGCGCGAAGGTCTCGAGCAGACGATCGCGTGGACGCGGGAGCACCGCGAGTTCATCGACCGCTGCATCGCCAAGCACGCCGAGCGCATGCCCCAGCCTGAGCTCGCCGCCCGGAGCTGAGTCCGCCCATGCCGCTGTGCCCGGAATGCCGGCGCGGGAGCGTCGAGTTCAGCGCTCCCCACTGCGCCAGCTGCGGCTGGGCCGGCGACATGCTCGACGGCGGCGTGGTCGATCTGCTCGCACGCCGTGACCGCGAGTCGACGCTGTTCCGTGCGTACACCGAGCTGTACGAGCGGATCGCCGAGGACGACATCGCGACCCCGATCCAGGGCGACGAGCTCCTCGATTTGGAGGCGACCCGGCTACTAGAGGCGCTCGGCCCGATCGAGGGCGCGGCGGTGTGCGACGTCGGAGTCGGGCGCGGGCGCTTCTTCGAGCTGTTGCTGCGCGAGCGCCCGCGGCTGCTCATCGGCGTCGATCTCGCGCCCGCCTATCTCAAGCGGCTGGCGACGGACCGCAGCGACGTGCGACTGGTGCGCGCGAACGCCGAGAGCCTGCCGTTCCGCGAAGAGCTCGACGCGATCGTGGCGTCGGACGTACTCGAGCACGTGCTCAACCCCGCCGACTTCCTCGAGAGCATCTTCGACGCGCTCGCGCCTGGTGGTCGCGTGCTCGTGAAGGTGCCGTACCGCGAGGACATCTCCCAGTACCGGCGGTCGGCCGGCTGCCCGTACGAGATGGTGCACCTGCGCACGTTCGACCGCGCGCTGCTGCACAAGGCGCTGCGCGACGCCGGCCTGCACCCCGAGCACACCAGCTACTCGGGGTTCTACCCCGGCCGCTGGCAGCCGTGGCTGGGCAGGTCGGCCCAGGCCCGTCACCGGGTTAATAGGCTTCTCAAGCGCCGATACGGCCCCGATCCAGGCACGAACCGCATCCACCCGCGCGTCGGGCGCCTCCTGATGCAGCCCGTCGTGATCACGGTGCTCGCCCGCAAGCCCACCCATGACTGAGCAGAGCCAGACCACCAAGCAGCCGGCGCTCGACCAGCGCAACGCCGCCTTCTGGGACGAGTTGTGCGGTAGCCAGATGGCGCGCTCGCTCGGGATCACGGACGCGTCGCCGGAGAGCCTGCGCCGCTTCGACGAGGCCTACCTCGGCCACTACCCGTACCTGCCGCAGTACCTCGACCACCCGCTGCGCGACGCCGAGGTGCTCGAGATCGGACTCGGCTACGGCACGCTCAGCGGCCAGCTGATGGAGCGCGGCGCACGCTACCACGGCCTCGACATCGCCGCCGGCCCGGTGCAGATGGTGCGCGATCGCTGGCGCCGCACGGGCGGCGAGGGTGCGGAGACGCGGGTCATCCAGGGCTCGGTGCTCGAGCTGCCGTGGCCCGATGCGCGGTTCGACTACGTGTTCACGATCGGCTGCCTGCACCACACCGGCGACCTGCCGCGGGCGGTCAGCGAGGTCCGCAGGGTGCTGCGGCCGGGTGGCACGGCGGTGGTGATGCTCTACAACCTGCACTCCTACCGGCAGCTCGTGAAGGTCCGCATCCCGGAGCTGCGCAGCCGCCGCCGATCGCGCGACCAGGTCGCGGCGATGTACGACACCAACGAGGCGGGCGATGCCGCGCCGCACACCGACTACGTCAGCGCGCGCCAGGTACGCGAGTTGTTCGCCGGCTTCAGCTCCGTGGACATCGACCGCCGCAACTTCGACAACCTCAAGTACGTGCGGCGCGCGCGCCTGCTGGGGACCGTCGACCGCCTGCTCGGCCTCGACCTCTACATCACCGCGCGGCGCTGATGACGACCGCGGTCGACCAGTACTGGACCGGCCACACGGTCCGGGCGCAGCGCTTCCGGACGCGCGCGGGCGTCCGAGCGCAACCTCGAGTGGCGGTTCGACCAGTACCCGCTGTTCCGTGAGTTCAGCGGCCTGTGGGGCGAACACGACGGCGAGGTGATGCTCGACTACGGCTGTGGCCCCGGCAACGACCTGACCGGCTTCGCGATCAACACGAGCGCCGCGCGACTGATCGGCTTCGACGTCTCGCAGACGGCGCTCGACCTCGCCGCCCGCCGCCTCGAGCTGCACGGCGTCGCCGACCGCGTCGAGTTCCTCCACGGCGCCGACGCCTCGACCCGCCATCCCGCTGGCGGATGACAGCGTCGATCACGTGAACTGCCAGGGCGTGCTGCACCACACCAGCCACCCGGAGGCGATCCTCGCCGAGTTCGCCCGCGTGCTGCGTCCGGGCGGCACGGCGACGATCATGGTCTACAACCGCGACAGCGTCTGGGTGCACCTGTACACCGCGTACGAGCGGATGATCGTCGAGGGCGCGTTCCCCGGACTGGACGTCGACGCAGCCTTCGCCCGCAACACCGACGGGCCCGACTGCCCGATCTCGCGCTGCTATCGCGCCGAGGACTTCCTCGCCATGTGCGGCGCCGCCGGGCTTGGAGGGCGAGACCGCCGGCGGCTACCTCTCGCGCCGCGAGCTCCAGGCGCTCGACACGTCGTGGGCGCGAGCGATCGCCGACGCGCGGCTCGGTGCCGGAGCACCGCGACGTTCCTGCGCGCCCTGACGTTCGACTTCAACGGATACCCCATGTACAGGGCCGCCACGCCGGCATCGGCGGTACCTACCGGCTGCACCGCCCGTGACCGATCAGGACAAGCTCACCGCCGACGGCGTACTCGTCGTCTACCACCGGCCCGCGGCGCCGTGGATCAAGGACGCGTCGACGGTCCGCGAGCACCTGCACTCGTTCTCGCACCACAGCCGCCACCGCGTCTGGGAGGTCAACGTCGACACCGGCTTCCCGCCCGGGCTGGCCGGCCTCGAGTTCCGCGCGATCCTCATGCACTACTCGATCTTCGGGATGGGCCTGTACCACCTCAATGACCAGTGGCTCGACTACCTGGACGGCTCGAGCGCCTACAAGGTCGCCTTCTTCCAAGACGAGTGCACGCGCTGCCAGCGGCGCTTCAAGTTCCTCGACGACCACGGCATCGACTGCGTCTACACGTGTCTGGAGCCCTCCGAGTTCGGAAAGGTCTACGGCCGGTACACGAACGTCCCGCACGCTGGTCTCCAACATCCCCGGCTACGTCTCCGACAAGATCGTCGAAGCCGGGCGCGAGTTCACGGTGCCGCTCGACCGGCGCACCGTCGACGTCGGCTATCGCGGCCGTCCGCTGCCCGCGTACCTGGGGCGCGGCGCCATGGAGAAGCACGAGATCGGCGTGCGCTTCTCCACGCACGCACGCGCGAGCGGCCTGCGCCTCGACATCGCCACGGGTGAGGGCGACCGCCTGTACGGCGACGCCTGGTACCAGTTCATGGCGAACTGCCGCTGCGTGCTCGGCGTCGAGTCCGGCGTCTCGGCGTTCGACCTCGAGGACGAGGTGCTCGACGAGTACAACGAACGGCAGAAGCTGGGCCTCGGTGTCGAGTTGGACGACCTCGAGTCGCTGCCGCGCTGGGAGGACGTCGTGCACTACCGGACGGTGAGCCCGCGACATTTCGAGGCCGCATCGCTGCGCGTCTGCCAGGTGCTCTACGAGGGCCACTACTCGGGCGTCATGCAGCCGATGGTGCACTACATCCCGCTGCGCAAGGACTTCTCCAACTTCGACGACGTCATGGCGATGATCCGTGACGACGACCTCGTGCGCGAGATCGCCGAGAACGCCTACCGTGACTTGATCGCATCCCGGGACTGGAGCTACAAGCGCTGGGTGGCCGGCATCGACGAGACGCTCGACCCCGTGATCCCCTCGCCGGCGACCGTCGTCGGCCGAGAGGTGGACCGGCGGCTCGCTGCCGGCCACGGCGGGCTGAAGCGACGGCGCCTCGCCCACCTCGCCGTCCGCTCGTTCCTGCACCATCGGCGCACGCAGGCCGTGATCCAGTTCGTGCACCCGGTGACCCGGCGCGTGCGCCGGCTGCTGGGCATCCCTGGACCGGAGCCGAGCACGTGAGCGTCGTGCACCCGCCCGAAGAGCACGTCACCGTCATCCGTCCGCCCAGCGGCTGGGCGCCCCCGAACCTGCGCGAGCTCTGGCACAGCGCCGACCTCATCTACTTCCTGGCGAAGCGCGACGTCACGATCCGCTACCGCCAGACCGCGGTCGGCGTCCTGTGGGCGGTGTTGCAGCCGCTGATCCTCACCGCCATCTTCGCGATCTTCCTCGGGCGGCTCGCCAAGGTCCCGTCCGACGGCGTGCCATACGCGCTGTTCGCGCTCACGGGGATGACGATGTGGCTGTTCCTGTCCGGCGCCATCAGCAAGTGCTCGGAGAGCACCGTCGCGAGCGCGGCGCTGATCTCGAAGGTCTACTTCCCGCGGCTGGTCGTACCGATCGCGGCGCTGATCCCGCCGCTCGTCGACTTCGCCGTTGCCTTCGTGGTCCTCCTCGCGGCCCTGCTCATCTCTGGCGAAGGACTGCAGCTGCAGATCCTCCTCGTGCCCGTGGTCGTCGCCGTCGCGGCGATGCTGACGCTGGGCGTCGGCCTATGGCTCTCGGCGATCGTCGTCCGCTTCCGCGACGTCAGCGTGATGGTGCCGTTCGCGCTGATGGTGATCCTGTGGACGTCGCCGATCCTGTACCCGCTGTCGCTGATCCCGGAGAGCTCGCGCGACATCTACGCGATCAACCCGTTCGTCGGCCTGCTGGAGACGTTCCGCTGGACGATCCTGCCCGGCGCGGCAAGCCCCGGCCTGTTGCTGCTCGTGCCGACAATCATGGGCTTCGTGCTGCTCGTGACCGGCGCCCTCTACTTCAGTCGCGCGGAGCGCCGCTTCGCCGACGTGATCTGACGTGACCGGCTCCGACGTCGCCATCGCGCTACGTGGCATCGGCAAGCGCTACCGGCTAGGCGAGCTGCCATCGGCCATGCTCGCGGAGCGGCTCGGCCAGGCGATGCGGCGGACACGCGCTCCGCGCGCGGCCGCGAGCGACGAGTTCTGGGCGCTGCGCGACATCGACCTCGACATCCACCGAGGGGACGTCCTTGGCCTCGTGGGCCGCAACGGATCGGGCAAGAGCACGCTGCTGAAGGTCATCTCGCGGATCACGCCGCCCACCGAGGGCGAGGCGCAGGTGCACGGCCGGGTCGGCACGCTGCTGGAGGTCGGTACCGGCTTCCACCCCGAGCTCAGCGGTCGCGAGAACATCTTTCTCAACGGCGCCATCCTCGGAATGAAGCGGCGCGAGATCGCCGCCAACTACGACGCCATCGTCGACTTCGCCGGCGTCGAGCGGTTCCTCGACACGCCAGTCAAGCGCTACTCCAGCGGCATGTACGTGCGCCTGGCGTTCGCCGTCGCCGCGCACCTGGACCCCGAGATCCTGCTCGTCGACGAGGTGCTGGCGGTCGGCGACGCGGAGTTCCAGCAGAAGTGCCTGGGCAAGATGCGCGACGTCGCCAACCAGGGGCGCACGGTCGTGTTCGTCAGCCACAACGTGAGCGCGGTGCGGCGGCTGTGCAAGAGCGCCGTGCTGCTCGAGGGCGGGCGGCTCGTGACGCAGGGCACGCCCGCAGAGGTCATCTCCGAGTACATGGGCCGGGCCATGCCCGAGCAGTCTTCAGGCCGCTCGCAGGTCTCACCCGACGCCCCGCGGCTGGGCACCGGTGAGGCCAAGCTGTTCGAGGTCGGCCTGACCGGCGACAGCGGCGACCCGCTGGAGGCCCTGTACCTCGAGCAGCCGTTCCGGGTCAGTGCGGTGTTCGACGTGCGCGAGGAGGTCGACGACGCGGTCGTCGAGTTCGGCATCTCCGGGTTCGGCGGCGACCGGATCGCGACCGTCCAGAGCAGCGATCGCGAGGGGCCGCTGCTGCGGTTCAGCCCCGGGCGGCAGGAGATCTCCGCCGACGTCGATCTGACGATGCTCCCTGGTGAGTTCACGATCGACGTGGGGATCCACCGCAGCAACGGCACCACCGTCGACTACGTGACCGACTGCTTGCGCTTCACGGCACTCAACGCCGCCGAGGAGGGCAACGATCACTACCCGTGGGCGGGCGTCCGCGGATTCATGCGGCCGCACTCGCGCTGGAACGCCGTACGTCCCGCCGACTCGCTGCCGCTCAGCCCTTCGTGAGCGCCACCCTCGTCGTCTACGCGGCCCTCGACCGGCGACTGCGCGAGTCGGTGGCCGACCACCTGTACGCGCTACGCCGCTACTCGCGGCGCCCGACGATCTACCTCAACCTGGCGGTCCAGCGACCGCCGCGGTGGCTGTCGCGCGTGCCGCTGGACCTGGTCGTGTTCCACACGACGTTCCTGTCCAAGCGCGGGACGCCCGCGTACTGGGAGAAGCTGGTGGAGCGCGCGCGGCCGCTCAAAGCCCTGCACGCCGTGCGCGCCGCATTGCCGCAGGACGAGTACCTGCCGCCCGGCCGCCTGTGCGACTTCATCGACGAGTTCGCCGTCGACCACGTGTTCTCGGTCGCTCCCGAGTCGCAGTGGCCGGCGATCTACCCGACGATCGACCGTTCGCGAACGCGGCTCTCCCATGCGCTAACCGGCTATCTGGACCCGGGGACGGTGGGCCGGATCGAGCGTGCCGCGGCCGACGTGGAGCGCACGATCGACGTCGGCTACCGCGCGAAGGACCTGCCGGCCTGGCTCGGGCGCCATGCGCGCCTGAAGGCCGAGATCGGCGACGCCTTCGCGGCGGCGGCCCCCGCGCACGGGTTGACCTGCGACATCTCCACGCGGGCCGAGGATGCGATCGTCGGCCCGGACTGGGTCCGCTTCCTGCTGTCCTGCCGTTACACGGTCGGTGTCGAGGGCGGCGCCAGCGTCCTCGACCGCGACGGCTCCCTGCGCCAGTGCTGCGAACGCGTGCTCGCCGAGCGCCCGGCCGCGACGTTCGAGGAGCTCGAGCAAGTGTGCTTTCCCGGGCGCGACGGCGAGTTCGGGCTGGTCGCGCTGTCGCCGCGCCACCTCGAGGCCGTCGCCACGCGCACCTGCCAGGTCCTGATCGAGGGCGAGTACGACGGCGTGCTCGAGCCCGACCGCCACTACATCCCGCTGCGCCGTGACTTCTCCAACCTCGACACGGTGCTGGAGACGATGCGGCGCGACGACGAGCGCCAGCGGATCGTCGAGACCGCGTACCGCGACATCGTCGCCTCCGGCGCGTGGTCGTACCCGCGCTTCGTCGAGCGGCTCGAGGAGACGACGCTCGGCGGGCCGCCGCGGGGCGCGGCGCCGCGCGCCGCACGCGTCGCGGCCGCGTGGGCACGCGTCACGGACGGCGTGGCCTGGGGTGTCGTGGCGTTGCGCGCCGAGCTGGCTTCGCTCGCCTCCAGGCTCCGGCGCCGGTGAGCGCGCGCGTCTGCATGTTCCTGGCGCACCCGCTGCGTCACGACACCCGGGTGGAGAAGGAGGCGGCGGCACTGGCCGACGCCGGCTACGAGGTGCGCATCGTCGCGACCGCATTCCCGGGTCTCCCGACGCGGGAGGATCGCGGCGGCGTGACCGTCGTCCGCGTCGACGACGACCCGTGGCCGGCCCGTGTCGTGCGCCGGCTGCTCCGGCGCCGCAGCGGCGGCGGCGCGCCCGGGACGGTCCTGACGCGCGAGTCGGCCGAGCGGACGGACCTGCGCGCCCGGATCGTGCGCGCCGCGCTGCGGGTGCATCTGCGGATGGTCTGGCGGCGGTACATGCGGGAGGCGCTGCGCACGGTGCGCGAACAGCCCGCCACCGTCTGGATCGCCCATGACCTCGAGACCCTGCCGCTGGCGCTGCGCGCGCGGCAGCGACACGGCGGCCGCGTGCTGTACGACAGCCACGAGCTGTTCGTCGAGAGCTCACTCGCGCGCTGGGAGGGTCGCCGCTGGACGCGCATCGAGAGCCGCACGATCGGCCAGGCGGATGTGGTGGTCACGGTCAGCGACTCGATCGCCGCGGAGCTGGCCCGCCGGTACGGGATCGCCGTCCCCTCCGTGATCCTCAACGCGCCGGACAATCCCGGGCCGGAGGACGAGGACCCAGTGGACCTGCGCCGCGAGCTCGACCTGCCCGCGGACGCCCGGATCGCGCTCTACCTCGGCGGGATCGTTCAACACCGCGGCCTCGAGCAGCTGATCGAGGCCGCAGCGGAGCGGCCGGACCTCGCCGTGGTCATGCTGGGGCCGAGCGGTGACGCGTACCGCGGCGTCCTGGAGCGGCTGTCGGTCGCGCACGGCGTCGCCGAACGGGTGCGCTTCCTACCGCCGGTCGCGCCGGGCGAGATCCGCCGCCACGCCGTGGGCGCCGACGTCGGCATCGCCACCATCCAGGCCACGTTCCTCAGCTACCGCTATGCGCTCCCCAACAAGCTGTTCGACTACCTGCACGCCGGTCTGCCCATTGTCGCCAGCGACTTCCCGGACATGCGGGCGCTGATCGATCGCTACGGCGTCGGCGCGGTCTGCGACCCCGCCAGTCCACGGTCGGTCGCCGAGGCGATCGACCGCGTCGCCGGCGATCCGGATCTGCGCCGCAACGCCCGGGCCGCCGCACAGGACTTCACCTGGGAGCACGAGCGGGAGAAGCTGCTCGGCCTCGTCCGAGGACTGGCCGTCTGACGATGCGCATCGCTCAGCTCGTCGCGACGTTCCCGCCGTACTACGCGGGATCGGGGAACGCGTGCTTCTACCAGGCCGAGGCGCTGGCGGCACGCGGTCATGCCGTCGAGGTGTTCACCGCTTCGTACCCGGGCGTGCCGCGCGATCCGGCTGGCGTGCGCGTACACCGCTACCGCGCGCGCCTGCGGCTCGGCAACGCGCCGTTCATCCCGCAGCTGGCGGTGCTGCGGGGCTTCGACGTCATCCACCTGCACCAGCCGTTCATCTTCGGGGCCGAGGCCGCGCTGGTGGCAAGCCTGCGGACCGGGACGCCGCTGGTGAGCAGCTACCACAACGAGCTGCAGGCGCCGGGCGTGAAGGGGCTGCTGTTCGCGGGCTACGACAAGGTCGTCACGCGGCAGGCGCTGCGCCGTTCGGCGCGGCTGACCGTGCTGTCGATGGAGCATGCCCGCGAGGCGCCGCTGCTGGCCGCCGAGCTGCGACGGCGCCCGGGGGCGTTCGCCCCGGTACCGAACGGCGTCGACGTGGAGACGTTCCGGCCCGGGACCGAGCCGGGCGTGCGTGCGGCGCTGGGCATCCCCGCCGACGCCACTGTGGCCGCGTTCGTCGCCAAGCTCGACGCCGCGCATCTGACCAAGCGGCCGGACCTGGCGATCGCGGCGGCGGCGCGCGTGGACGGGCTGACGCTGCTGATGATCGGCGGCGGCACGCTGCAGGAGCGCTACGAGGCCGAGGCGGCGCGCGCCGGTGGCCGCGTGATCTTCGCCGGCGACCAGTCGCACGAGGACGTGGCGCGCTACCTCCGCGCCGCCGACTTCCTGATGATGCCGTCGTCGCTCGAGTCGTTCGGGATCGTCCAGCTGGAGGCGATGGCCTGCGGCCTGCCCGTGGTGATCGCCGACCTGCCCGGTGCGCGCGGCGTGAGCCGCGACGGCGAGCACGGTGTCCACGTCACGCCCGGCGACGTCGACGACCTCGAGCGCGGGCTGCGCGTGCTGGTCGACGCCGGCGCCGACGGGCGCCGACGGATGGGTGAGCAGGCTCGAGCGCACGTGGTCGATCGCTACACCTGGGCTCGCAGCGCCGAGCTCCTCGAGGCCGTCTACCGCGAGGTGGCGTGATGCGGCGGCTGCTGCTCGTCACCCAGCGCCCGCTCGAGTACGGCGGCGGCGGGAGCGTGCGCTGGCAGTATCTGCAGCGCGAGCTGCCGCGCCACGGCTGGGCGGTCGAGGAGGTCAGCGCGCGGCCGAACCCGACGGCCAATGCGGCCAGCACCGACGCCCGCGCCGTCCGGCTGGCCGAGGGGCGAGCGAAGGTCATGGGAGCCGTGGGCGCCGCGACGCGCCCGGCGTACCGGCGCCTGGGCATCCAGCCGGAGGCGTTCCCGCCGAACGCACTGTGGTCCGTGACCGGGCGGGGCGCCGTGCGGCGGGCGCGCGAACGCGTTGGACCGGATGTCGTCTGGGCCACCTGCCCGCCGCCGTCGGCGCTGTTCGCGGCGACCGCCGCGGGCGATGCCCTGCCGCTGGTGGCCGAGATGCGCGACCTCTGGGCCGGCAACCCCTACTTCGACGCCGGCGGCACGCTGCTGGCGCGGATCGAGAAGCGCGCGTTCGCCCGCGCCCGCGCGATCGTGACCGTGACCCAGAGCTGCGCGGACCGCATGCTCGAGCTGCACCCCGAGATCGCCCCGCGGCTGGAGATCCTGCCGAACGGGTTCGACCCAGTGCTGCTGGAGATGCGTGCGCCGGCCCGCACCGCCGGCGCGCGCGCGACGCTCGTGCACGCCGGCACGCTCTACGGCGACCGTTCCGCGGTGACGCTGATACGCGCGCTGTCGCGGCCCGAGCTCGCGGCGCGCACACGGCTCGTGCTCGTCGGCGCGGTCGACCCGCTCAGCCGGGCGGCGCTGCCGCACGCTCGCTGCGAGGTTGTCGTCGAGCCGCCGGTGCCGTGGCGTGCCGCTGTCGAGCGGGTGCGCGACGCCGACATAGCGGTCGTGATCAACAGCCCGGGAACCGGCGGCGACATGGCGGCCCCGAGCAAGCTCTACGAGGCGCTCGCGATCGGCACGCCGGTGCTCGCGCTGAGCAACCCGGGCACCGAGACCGAGCGGCTCCTGCAGCGGCTCGGCCACGACGCCGGCTGTGCTCCGCCGGGCGACGAGGAGGCGGTGGCGCGCGCCGTCGCGCGGCTGCTCGACGGACCGCGTCAGCCCGTCGACGCGGCCGCGCTCGCCCCGTTCAACCGCGCGACTGTGGCGGAGCGCCTTGCGGCGCTGCTGGATCGCCTGGCGGGCGCGTCCTAAACCAGAACGCACTGGCCTCGGCGCCCGGCCGCCAGGTCGGCGCCAGCCGAGCCATCGCGTCGGGCCGGTCGCGACAGAGCGCGAATGTCGCCGCGAGCACCTCGACGTCCGGGTTCCCGGCCAGGTACGCCTGCAGCAGGTACTGCTCGGCCCAGTAGAACCCCGACTCCTCGAACCACCGGCGCGGGTACTCGTACGGCAGGAAGATGTCGTGCACGTGCACCAGCACGCCCGGTGCGAGCGCCGGCAGCACGTCGAGCACGATCCGGTTCACGTCGGAGCCGAGCTTGACCGTGTGCGTCGTGTCGACGAACAGCACGTCGCCGGCGTCCAGCGCGGTGAAGACCTCGAGCGGGACGTCCTGCGCAGGCACGGCCTCGAGCGCGGAGAGCCCGGGCAAGCCCGCACGGGCGACAGTGGGATAGGGGTCGAACGTCCGCAGCTCCGTGTCGGCGCCCTCGGCGCGGTTGCGCTCGGCCGCGGCGGCCATGAACAGCGTCGAATGCCCGGAGCCCAGCTCGACGATGCGACGCGGCTTGAGGCCGCGGACGACGCCGTGCAGCAGGTCGGCTCCGACGCGGCCGTACGACGCGTTGTCGACCGCCTCCGCCGCCGGCGCGAACTCCTGCATCGCCGCCGCAAGGTGCTGTTCGATCCAGGCGAGCTGCGCGTCGAGGTCGAACGCGATGCCGCGGAGCGCGCTGCGGCGGTCGAACACGTCGAGCGGGAGGGTCGCCAGGTCCGGGATCGGGCTGTAGTAGGTCTTCGGCACGACCTGCAGGCCGACGCGGCCGGCGCCCACCTGCAGCGCCTTGAACGCCCGCACCTTCAGCGTGCGGGCGTCGATCACGTGCCGGACAGCGCGACCGAGCGGGCGACGCCTTCGCGCCGCGTGGCGTCCAGCGACTGCTGAAGCCCCTCGAGAACGCGCACGACCCGCAGGCCCGCCTCGCCGTCGGAGATTGGCGTCGTCCCCGACGCGATCGACTGGACGAAGTGCTCGATCTCGGTCCGCAGCGGCTCGACGTTCGGCAGCCGCGGGCTCCAGATGTCACCCGAGCGGGTGATGTACTCGCCGTACGAGCCGCGCCCCGCCTGCTCGTCGAAGCCCTTATCGTAGATGGTGATCTTGCCCTCGAGCGCCATGTCGTCGAACGTCGCCATGCGCCCCTCGCCGACCACCGTGAACCGGCGCTCCTTGTGCGGATCCAGCCAGGAGAGGTGCAGGTGGGCGGCGAGGCCGGACGGGAAGCGCAGGAAGCAGAAGACGACGTCCTCGATCCCCTCGCGCATGTAGCTCTCGCCGCGCGCCTCGACCTCGTACGGCTCCTCGCCGGCCAGGCGCAGCAGCACGGAGACGTCGTGGGCGCCGAGCGACCACAGCGCGTTCTCGTCCGCACGCAGCTTGCCGAGGTTCAGGCGGTTGCCGTAGATGTAGAGCACACGCCCGAGCTCGCCGCCGTCGATCAGCTCCTTGAGCTTCATGACGCCCGGGTGGTACTCGAGCAGGTGGCCGACCATCAGCGTACGGCCCGCGGCGCGCGCGGCGGCCACGACGGCCTCGGCATCGGCCGACGACTGAGCCATCGGCTTCTCGACGAAGCAGTGCTTGCCGGCGTCGAGCGCTCGGATCGCTAACGCGGCGTGAGTCGGGACGGGAGTGGCCAGTGCGACCGCGTCGACACTGTCGTCGGAAAGGACGTCGTTGAAGTCCGCGGTGAAGCGCGCGCTCGGGAAGGCGGCGGCGACGCGGGCGCGATTGGCGTCATCGGCGTCGCAGCACCACGCGAGCTCGGCGCCCGACATCCCGGCGAAGTTGCGCGCGATGTTCGGTCCCCAGTACCCCAGCCCGGCGACGGCGACCCGCAGTGGGCGTTCGGTCGGCATCGCCGCGCCAGTCTACTGCGCCCACCCATGGCCGATCTCGGCGCTCCGTCCCCGGCGCCACCTGTCGAAGGTGATGTAGAGGTTCTCCCGAGTCCCACGGCGAACAGGCTGCGCTCGTCCCCGATCCAGTACGCCGCACTCGACGAGTCGGTCGGCGATGAGCTGGCGGTTCGTCACCTTCGTCCCCTCGGCGTACGCCTTCGTGCCGTCCCAGAGCTCGCGCGGCACCGCGAACGAGCTGCAGTCGGCGCTCGCCCAGCTCGGCTTGTCGGGCTCCGTCCACGAGCACCCGGCCAGCAGCACGGCACAGCCCCGGACGACCCCCGTGGGGCGGCGAGACATCAGGGATTCATACACTGTCGCTGCGGGCAAAACCGCTCCAATGCGCGCGCTTGCGCGTTGGTAGGAACGAATGGACCGCACCCACACCTCCCCGGCCCCGGCCGTCGAGCTCGCTCCCCAGGCGCCTGAGACCGCCGAGGTCCTCGGCGTTCCGCTCGCGCTGACCGACTACGAGGGAACGCTGGACTGGATCGACGAGACCGTCGTCCGCGGCGCGGGCGGCTACGTCTGCGCATCCGCCACGCACCTCGTGATGGCGGCGCAGGACGATCCCAAGCTGCGTGAGGCCGTTCTCGGCTCCGACCTCGTCGTCCCCGACGGCCAGCCACTGGTGTGGGCGCTCAAGGCACTCGGCCACGAGATCGACGACCGCGTGTACGGTCCTGACCTGATGGACCGCGCCTGCGAGCGCGCGGCGCGCACCGGCCGGCGCATGTACCTGTACGGCGGCCGCAACCACGGCGCGCTCGTGCAGCTCACCCGCAACCTGCGGCTCCGCTACCCAGGCCTGAAGATCGTCGGCGGCCACGCGCCGCCGTTCCGTGCGCTCACCGAGGCCGAGACGGCCGACGTCATCGCCGACATCAAGCGATCCGGCGCCGAGGTCGTGTGGGTCGGGATCGGCGTCCCGAAGCAGGAGCTGTGGATGGCCGCGATGAGCGCACGGCTGCCACGCTGCGTGCTCGTCGGCGTCGGCGCCGCGTTCGACTTCCACGGCGGCCTGATCCCGCAGGCGCCCGCCTGGATGCAGCGGCACGGCCTCGAGTGGGTGTTCCGCCTCGCCCACGAGCCGCGCCGGCTGTGGCGCCGTTACCTGCGCTACAACCCGCGCTTCGTCGCCGGCTTCGCCCTCCAGTGGGCGCGGCAGCGCCTCCGGCGCCGCTAGATTCCAGGGCCGTGTACGACGTCTCGGTCATCGGCCTGGGCCGCGTTGGTCTGCCGCTCGCGCTCGCGTTTGCCGACGCCGGCCTGCGCGTGCTCGGCGTCGACAAGGACCCCGACCTGCTCGAGGCCGTGCGGTCGCGGCGAATGCCGTTCAAGGAGCCGGGGACCGACGAGCTGCTGGCCCGCGTCGAGCTTGATGTAAGCGCACGCGCCACAGACGCAGGGCGCTCCAAGGCGATCGTGCTCACGCTCGGGACGCCCGCGCGGTCCCACATCGAGATCGACCTCGGCGACATCCGCGCGGTGCTCGACGACCTGTTGCCGGTGCTCACGACCGGCCAGTTGCTCGTGCTGCGATCGACCGTCGCTCCCGGCACCACCGAGTTCGTGGCCGGCTATCTGGAGAAGCAGCGCGGCTTCACGGCGGGCGAGGACGTGTTCGTCGCGCACGTGCCGGAGCGGATCGCCGCCGATCGCTTCATGGCCGAGATCGGGACGCTGCCGTGCATTGTCGGCGGCGTCGGCGACGGGTCGTCCGAGCGTGCCGCGCGCCTGTTCGAATCCCTCGGCGCGCCGATCGTGACGACCACGCCGGTGGAGGCCGAGCTCGCGAAGATCTGGACCAACATCCTCCGCTACACGACGTTCGCGCTCCCGAACCTGCTGATGATGGACTGCGAGCGGTACGGCGCGAACGTGTTCGACGTCATCGAGCTGATCAACCGCGACTATCCACGCGGCGGGATGGCGATGCCCGGACTCACGGGAGGCACCTGCCTGCGCAAGGACTTCACGTTCTCGGAGGAGAAGTCGAACGCCCCGGGCATGCTGCTCGGCGTCTCGCGCGTGCACGAGAGCGTGCCGCTGTTCCTCGTCGATGGCGTCAAGCGCCGGCTCGGCGGGTCGCTGCGCGAGCGCAAGGTGGCGGTCCTCGGCCTCGCCTTCAAGCGCGACACCGACGACGAGCGCGACTCGCTCTCGCACAAGCTGGTACGGCTGCTCGAGCGCGAGCTGGCCGACGTCGCGGTCCACGACCCCGTGGTGGCGACCCCGAGCGCAACCTTCGAGCAGGCGGTCGACGAAGCCGACGCCGTGATCGTCGCCACCAACCACAGCGCGTTCGAGCGGCCGGAGGCGCTGGCGCTGATCGCCGACCGCGCCAATGCCGACTGCCTCGTCGTGGATCCCTGGAACGCGTTCGGCGCCGCCCAGGTCTTCGCCTACGCGAACGAGATCGCCGCGCTGCGGGCGTGAGCCGCGTCCTCGTCACAGGCGGTGCCGGGACCATCGGCAGCGCGGTCGTCCGGCGGTTGCTCGGCGATCCCGATTGGGAGGTCCGCGTCTCCGACCAGCGGCCCGCGCCGGGCTGGATGCGCGAGGGCGCCTCGATCCACACCGGCGACCTGCGCGACATCGACCAGGCGCGCGAAGCGATCCACGACTGCACGTACGTCATCCACCTGGCCGCGATCGTCGGCGGCATCGCCAATTTCCACAAGCTCCCGTTCACGCTGACCGAGGTCAACCACGCGCTCTACAACGCGGTCTTCCGCGCGGCGCTGGATGCCGGCGTCGAGCGCCTCACGTACGTGTCCTCGAGCATGGTGTTCGAGCGCGCCGACCAGTTCCCGACGACCGAGGAGTACCTCCCGGACTGCCCGCCGCCACAGTCGGCGTACGGGTGGTCGAAGCTGGCCGGCGAGGTCTACTGCCGCGCCGCGCACGCCGAGCACGGGCTGCCGTTCACGATCTGCCGGCCCTTCAACGCGTACGGGCCTGGCGAGATGCCGGAGGACGAGCCGGGGATCGCCCACGCGGTGCCGGACCTGTTGCGCAAGTCGCTGCAGCGGCTCCGGCCGCTCCCGATCTTCGGCTCCGGCGAGCAGACCCGCACGCTCACGCACATCGACGACATCGCCGCCGGGATCGTCGCGGCGACCGCCTCGCCGGCCGCTGAGAACGAGGACTTCAACTGTCGGCGTCCGAGGAGCTGACCGTCGCGGAGATCGCGCGGCTGTGCTGGGAGGCGTGCGGCAACGACCCGGCCGAGCTCGAATTCGAGCACGTGCCGAGCTTCACCGTCGACGTGCAGCGGCGCTGGCCGTCGGTCGAGAAGGCCGAGCGGTTGCTCGGCTGGCGCGCGCAGATCGGCCCGCGCCAGGGGATCGAGGCGACGGCGCGGTGGCTGGCC
>CAVUFC010000035.1:0-26064 GCA_963740605.1 uncultured Solirubrobacteraceae bacterium
TCCCCTGCACGCCCGGCATTTCGGAACGACGCCGTACGACGTCTGGGACCTCCTCGCGGGGTACGGGCTCGCCGTGTTCAGCCTCGACGGCAGCGGGCCGCACGACCGCGCGGCGTTCGTGGCGATATGCGACACCGCGGAGCGTCGCGACTACGGCGCCGACACCGAGACGAACTTCGCCGCGCTCCGCTGACGGCTCGGCGCGCGGTACCCTCGAGCCTTGCTCAGGCGGGCGCCAGTGGTCTGGGGGGCCACCGCGGCGGGGGTCGCGCTGCTCGCCTTCGCCGTCTACGGCCGCCCGTCGCTCAACGGCGACGTCATCCACGCCCTGATCTGGGGCCGCGACATCGGTGCCGGGCGACTCCCCGCCTACGCGGAGGGGCCGACGCCGCATCCCCTCACCAACCTGATCGCCGCTGTCCTCTCCGCGCTCGGGCCGAGCGGCGCCTACCACGCCTCCGAGATGCTGGCTCTGCTCTTCGTCGGTGCCCTCGTGACCACGGTGGCACTGCTCGGCCGCACGCTGTTCTCGCTGCCGGTGGGGATCCTCGCCGCGATCCTGCTGGCCACCGACTACGGGACGATGTGGCGGGCGATGGCCGGGTTCTACGACATCCCCGCCCTGGCGCTCGGGGCCGGCGCGCTGGCCGCGCTCGTGCAGCGCCGCGGGCTTGTGCTGCCAGCGCTGCTGCTTGCGCTCGCCGGGCTGATCCGGCCGGACTATTGGCTGTACGCGGGGCTGCTCGGGCTGTACGCGCTTGCGCGCGGCCGCGGCCGCGAGCGGCTCCTGGTGCCCGCAGTGTGCGCGGCCTCGCCTGTGCTGTGGCTCGCCAGCGACGCGGTGATCACCGGCGAACCCCTATGGTCGCTGACCCACACGCAGGACCTCGCCGCTGAGATCGGCCGCCGGACCGGCCTGCGCGAGGCCCCAGGCGCCTTCGTGGACCAGCTTCGGGCACTGACCTCCCGCGTCGTGCTAGTGCTCGGCGTGATCGGCGCGGCGCTCGCGCTCGCATGGCGGCGGGAGAGCGGCATCGCGCTCGTCGGGGTAATCGCCGCGGGCGCGTTCACATACCTGGTGATAGGGGCTGCCGACCTGAGCCTAATCGACCGCTACCTGCTGCCGAGCGCGATCGCGCTGACGCTGCTGGCCAGCTACGTCGCCGTCGGCTGGATCCACGACCAGGCCCGGGACCGGCGACCCGTCTGGGCCGGCGCCGCGGTGATCGCGATCGTCGGGCTGCTCGCGACGATCCCGAACCGGCTGCACGACATTCGAACCATCCCCGAGCAGGATGCGCACCGCGTGGCGCTGATCGACGGGCTTCGCGCCCTGAGCGTGAGGGCCGGGTCCTGCCGACCGGTCCACGTGGCGTATCCGCGCGGGATCATGAAACCGACCGTCGCGCACGTCCTCGGGCTGACGCCCGGCGCCGTTCCGACGTTCGACCGCGACGCCGCGGAGGGCAGCTTCATCGCTCCCGCCGACTCCGACACGGCCAAGGCGGTGCGCGGGTCGGACACTGCGCCGATCCTCGACCAGCGCGGCCCCGGGCGCGTCGTCGAGCGCACCGGCCACTGGGTGCTCACGCGCGAGCGCTGTCCCTGATCGCGGCGGCCGCAGTGTGCAGGCGGGCGTTCAGCGCCGCCACGGCCCGGCGCAGGTGCGCGGACTCCGCGGCGCGGCGCGCCGCCAGTTCCTCGACCGCGGACGCGAGGTCGGCCGCCGTCAGCCGGTCCACGCGCAACGCGAGCGCCTCGCGATCGATCGAGGACATGAAGTCGCGCAGCTTCGGCCGGTACTCGAGTGCCAGCGCCGGCGTGCCGGCCGCCGCCGCCATCACCGTCGCGTGTAGCCGTTCGCCGACGACGACCTCGCATTCGCCGAGCGCCCGCAGCAGGTCCGCTGCCCCGGCGGGGTGCACGATCTCCGCGCTCGGGCCGAGCTCGGCACACACCGCGGCGGTGCGCTCGGTGTCCCAGCGGGAGAACACGAACAGCCGGAACCGCCAGCCGCCTGCGCGCAGTCGCGCCAGCGCCGCCCGCACGGTCGCGTCGACATGCTCCGGATCCCCGTGCCGCGCCTCCGGCACCGCGACGCTCACTCCGAGCAGCCGCGCGGAGACGGGCACCACCGGGGCGATCTCGGCGAGGAGCAGAGCCGGGTCGCCGGTGATGGCGGCGTCGAGCCCATAGACGGCCAGGATCTCCTGCGATCGCGGCCCGCGCACTCCAAGCACAGGCCACGACCGCGCGACGGCCGCCCAGCGCCGCAGCGACTCCTCGTCCGCGAAGTCGCCAAACGCGGGATCCTCGACGCCGACGCCGAGCGCCATCCATGGCCGAGTACCGACGGCGGCCCGGACCTCCTCGAGCCGCTGGAGCCAGTCACGGCGTCCGAAAAGAGTGCCGCCGCCGAGCAGCATCCCGCGCGCGCGCACGCCCCCGGGCGCGCGCGCGAGGATCGCCAGTCGCGGGCCGGTGCGGCGCGCGGGGAGACGCGCGAGCCCGAGCGGCGCGAGCACGCGGCGATGGGCGAGGTACATGAGGTCGTCGCCGAGGTTGCCCTCGCCCGCCCACCCGAGGTACCCGAACGCGGCTCCGGGGCGCAACAGCCCGCGGTAGCGGGCGGCCTGGCGCAGCTCCCTCGCGCGCTCCACCGTCAGCCCGGAACCGCTGCGGGCCGTCGCAGGCGCCGCGGGACCGCCCCGCCGATCACCGACGCCATGTCGGACCACGCGGCGCGGAACACGGCGCGCAGGACGGCGAGGTAGACCGACAGCCCGACCGCCGCGGTCCCACAGACCGACACGGCCGCGGGCGCGCCGTCCAGAAGCGCCGAGACCGGGAACGCGACGGCGAGCAGCGCCACGGCCGACACCGCCGCCGGGCCAGGGTCGACGATCAGCGTGTGGCGCAGCGGGATGCCGAGCAACCGCGTGGCGAGGAAGTATTGGCTGAGGCACATCGCGACGAGGCGATAGACGACGACGCCGATGCACGTCGCGATAAGCCCGTGCCCGGCGCAGATATACACCACGACGGCGAAACAGGCGAACGAGACGACATTGTTGATCAGCAGCGCGTTCGGGCGCCCGGCAGCGAGCATCACCGGCCCGATGCCGGTGCCGATCGTCGTCGCGACGCCAGCGCCGACAAGGATCTGCGCCGGGATCACCGCCGGCTCCCACGCGCTCCCGTAGAGCCACGGGATCAGCACAGGCGCCGTCACCAGCAGCACGGCGAGCAGCGGAAACAGGACGACTGTGTGCAGCCGGACGACCCGGCTGCGTGCCGCGCGGAACGCCGCCGGGCTGTCGGTACGCGAGAGCACGGGGAACAGCACGCGGACGACGATGTTGCTGATCTTGAGCTGGTAGTCGATGCTGAGCGTGTATGCGCGGTAGTAAAAGCCGACCTGCGCCGCCGACAGGCGCGCGCTGATCAGCGCATAGTCGACGTTGCGGACCGCGGTGAAGAACAGCGATGACGCGCTCGCCGGCAGCCCGAACCGCAGCAGCGCGCGCGCCTCACCCGCATGCCAGCGCGGGCGCCGCGCGCCGCTACCGAACGGGGCGGCGACGGCGGCCACCGCCGTCGTGGCAACGCTACCGAGCACCATCGCGGCCGAGCCGAAGTCGAGGACCGCGAGGGTGACCGCAGCGCCCGAGCCCACCAGCGAGGCCGCAACCTCGATCCTCATGATCCGGCGGAAGTCAAGGCCCCGCGAGCGCAGCGCCAGCGGCACCGCGGAAATCGCCGAGAACAGGAAACACGGGCTGGCGAGCGCCACCATCTCCGCTGGCCCGCGGCCGAGCAACGGCACGAGCGCGAGCGCGGCGAGCAGGCACAGGAGCACGAGGACGACGCCAGAGGCGAGGCTGAGCAGCCCCGCCACCTCGACTTGCTGATCGCGCAGCTCGTCGGCCTTGACGAGCGGCGTGCCGAAGCTGCCCGCCAGGAAGCCGGTGGCCAGCGCGAAGACGACCATCGCGACCGCGGCGTTGCCGACTTCGGCGGGCGTCAGGAGCCGCGCGAGCGCGATCAGCGCCGCGAACGATGCGACCTCGCAGATGACCCGTCCGGCGGTGACCCAGCGGGCGCTGGAGATCGCGCGCTCGCGCAGCGAGCCGCCATCGCTCATGTGCCCTCCCTCCACAGCGCGCCGAGCTCGGCGTCGATGACGTCCCAGCCGCACCATGACAGGTCGGGCGCCCCGTCGGGGGGCGCCACGGCGGCGAGATCGGCGGCGCTCAGCGGGCCGTCGTAGAGCGCCACCCAGGCGCCGCCGACGCGCTGCTGCAGCGCTTCGAACGACGGGGACCGCGGGAGCAGGACCGGCCGCCCGATGCCGAGCGCGAACAGCGCCGCGCCGGAGTTGAGCACGCGCCGGTACGGCAGCACGACCCGGTCGGCGGCGCTGACGACCGCTGCCAGCTCGTCGTCGGGCAGAAACCGCGGCAGCGTCAGCACGCGCGGGTCGCGCCGCCGCGCGGCGTCGAGCGTCCACTCGAGCGCCGGGTCGGCCACGCGCCCGGCGACGACGAGCCGCGCGCCAGGGTCGTCGAGTCCGGCGAACGCGGCGAGCAGCTCCTCGACGCCCTTGTAGGCGCGCAGCAGGCCGAATAGGGCGACCACGCGGGCGTTGGCCGGCAGCCCGAGCGCGGCGCGGGCGGCGTCGCGCTCCGGCGGCTGGACCGGCGCGAACGTGCCGTGCGGGATCACCCGCCGGCGCGTGCGCCGGAACGTCGGGTGACTCGTGACGAACTCGCGCCCGCCGGCCGCACTCAGCAGGTGCAGGTCGGTGGCCAGCAGTCCCAGGACCGCCCACATGACGCGCTCGATCCGGCGATGGCGGCCGTCGTGCGACCAGACGTTGTGCGCCGTGACCATCACGCGCGCGCCACGCAGCCGGGCGACGGCCAGCAGGAACGTGAGCCGGGCCACATTACGCGCGCCGGCCAACGCGCTGGGATGACGGAGCACGCGCTCGGGCCACTGTAGGTGCACCCACACCGGCCGCTCGCTCCCACCGCTGCGCACGGTCGCGACGGTCAGGGGGCGCAGCCGCCCGCCCGTGCGCTCGACGGCGCCGTTCCAGAGCCGCACGTACGGATTGCCGTCGAGCTCGAGGACGTTGCTGAGCACGACCACGCTCACACCGCCGCCTCCTCGCGCAGCGCGACCAGGCCTGCCAGCGACCGCCGGGCCACTCGCTCCCACGACTGCTCCCGCGCCAGCTCGGCGCCGCGGGCGACGAGGTCGGCCGCGACCGCGGGCGCCGCCGCGATGCGGGCGAGCGCGGCGGCCAGCGCCGGCGCCGATCCCGGGGCGTAGCCGAGCGCCGCGCCCGAGCGCACCAGCGCGCCAAGGTCACCGGCGTCGGCGACCACCGCGGGCCGGCCGAGCGCGAGGTACTCCATCGCCTTAAGCGGCGAGAAGTACTGCAGCCCGGGGTCCGCGTGTAGCGGCGCCACGCACGCGTCGGCGGCCGCGACCAGGGCCGGCACGCGCTCGTGCGCCACCGCACCGGTCGCCACCACCGGCACCGCGAGCTCCTCGGCCAGGCGCTCGACGCCCACGCGGCCGGGCCCGTCGCCGACGAGCACCAGCGTGACGGGCCGCTCGCGGCGCAGATCGGCGATCGCGCGGACCACGGTGTCGAGGTCGTGCCACGGCTTGAGCGTCCCTGCGAACGCCACCGCGAACGTCCCGGCGGTCCGCGCGCGCAGCGCGGCGTCGGGCGCGACGCCCGGGTGGAAGCGGGCGTGGTCGACCGCGTTCGGGACATGGACGACGTCGGACTGGCCGGCGGCGCCGACCTGGTGCACGAGGTCGCGCGAGACCGCGCAGACGCGCCGCGCGAGCCGCCAGGCGCGGTACTCGTGGCGCGCGGCGAGCGCGGGCAGGCGCTCGTGCCGGAACCTGGCGCCCTCGCGCGCGAGCGGGGCATTGACCTCGAGCACCAGCGGCAGGCCGGCCGCGACTGCGGCGCGGCCCGAGAGATCGGACGCGAGCGATGCCCGCTCGTAGACCAGGTCGGCCGGGTACGCCGCGAGGGCCAGCCGCACAGCCGCGGCCAGCCGCGGCCGCTCGAGCGCTTCGCGCGCCAGCACGCGCGCGTAGCCGCGGCCCTTCGGGACGGCGGCGAGCGCCCGCTCGGCCGAAACGGTCGCCGCGCCGCCCGGCGCGCGGGCAAGCAGGTCGGCATGGCCGATCGGGACGACCTCGGCGCCGAGGGCGCGCATGGCCTCGACCATGCTCACGGCGTGGACGGACGAGCCCTGTCCCGGCTCCAGCGACACCCCCGGGTCGAGGCAGAGGTAGATGATCCTCGGCGCTCCCAGACCGTCCACGATATCGACGGGCCGGGAGCGCGCACTGGACCGGATCTCAGTTGTACGCGCCGGGTACGGGCGCGCTCCGGGGCTCGCCCTCAAGGTCGGTCTCCGGCAGCTTGAGGTCGCTCCCGAGGGCGCGTGCCGGCGACTCGTCGAGCAGTCGGTAGTCGCCGTCGGCCGCGTTCGCAAACCGCGGATCGTTCACGCAGCGTGCACCAGCAGGGACCGTGATCCCCGAGTAGGCGCCCGGGCAGCTGACGACGTTGCCGTCGGCGGCGCGGGGCGCCGCGCCCTCCATGTAGCGGATCGTCGGCGCGATGTTGTTCGACAGCACCGTGTCGGTCGGCACTACCACCGGTTCGCCGCGGTCGTAGCCCTTGCGCAGCCAGATCCCGCCATCCTTGGCGCCCCAGATCGTGTTGTTGACGAACTCGGCGTTCGTCGCGCCCTGAGACTGCACCGCGACCCCGGCGGACCCGACCAGCAGGTTGTTGACGACGCGCACCCCGTCGATCGGGCCGAGGGCGTCCTGGATGAAGACGAGCTGGGTGTTCGACCGCATGATGCGGTTGCCGGAGATCTCGACATCCGTGGAGTTGCCGGTCAACTGGATCCCGTCGTTGTGGATGACGCCCTTCGGGTCCTTGACGTCGGCAATCAGGTTGTCGCGGATATGCACCTGCGACCAGTTCCCGAACTGGATGCCATCCGAGCGGCTCTGCTCGATCGTGTCTCGCTCGATCCGGATGCCGATCGACGGATAAGGGTTTCCCGGGCCGACGATGCCGGCGTAGCAGGTGCGGAAGCGGCTGTCGGTCACGGTGATGTCGCGCGCGCCCTCGCGGATCATCAGGCACGTGCCGGTGTTGACGAACTCGTCGTTGTCGAACTCGATCGCGGTCGCCGGCTGGGCGGCGTGCCGCGCCACGTGGCCCTGCACCTGCACCGGCGCCGTAAAGCGGATTCCGATGAAGGTGAGGCGTTGGCCGCCCCAGATCTCGAGCCCTTGCACCTGCGTCTCGTCCGGCCCGGAGCCGACCACGGTGATGACCCCGTCGCTGCGCGCGATCTCGTCGCGCGTGCTCGGGTACGCGCCCGCCGCGAGCTGGACGCGGTCCCCCGGGTGCGCCTTTTTCAGAGCGGCGCCGAGCGTTTTCAGCGGCGCCGCAGCCGTTGCGCTCGCCGTGTCGTCTCCTCCAGGCGACACGTAGAGCGTCTTCGCAGCCGTCGCGGCCGAGGGCGCAGAAGCCAGGCCCGCGCACATGAGCGCGGAGGCGATGAGAGCGGCGACGATGCGGGTCGATGTTGACATCATGAACATCGACTGCCCGCATAGCGAACCCCTCACACATGTTTTTGGTCTACTGCTCGCGCGCGGCGCGTAGCCACGCTATGAGGCTCACGTACTGGATCCAGTGGCCGACCGCGGCGTAGCGCGCGCATGCCGCCGGCCCGAAGCCCTCCGCGCCGAGCGCCCGCGCATGGCGGAGGATCGAGCGGCTGTGCGGCATCATCCGGCGCACGAGCTCGCGCGCCGACGCCGGCGGCTGGCCCCGCCGCACCTGCACCGCCGCCCAGCCCCGGTGGAGCCGCAGGGTCTTGCGCTGCAACTCGCCGAGAGAGCTGCGCGCCGGATGGGCGACGAGCACGTCCGGCCCATACACGACGGGCGTCCCGGCGCGCGTGGCGCGCTCGCCCCAGTCACGGTCCCCCCCGCTGCGTAGCGACCCGTCGAAGGGGCCGACGCGGGCGAACACGGTCCGCGTCACAAGCAGGTTGGCGGTGGCGGCGTAACCGTCCCTGAGGACGTAGATGTCCTGCCGCAGGCCGTGTCGCCGATCCCACAGCGCTGCGCCGGTCGCGTGCCCGCCGTCGAGCTGCACGTCGATGCGCCCACCCAGCGCGGTGTCCGGCGCAGCGAGCAGCGCGGCGACGCCGCGCGACAGCCATGTGGGAGCCGGCCGGCAGTCGGCGTCGGTGAACGCCAGGATCTCGCCCCGGGCCGCGGCGACGCCGGTGTTGCGCGCCGCATACGAGCCGCGGACCGGCTCGGTGAGCACGTCAAGGCCCGGGCGGGAGGCCGGCAGCATCGGGTTGTCGCCGTTGTCGACGACGATCACCTGTACGTCGCCGTCGTAGTCCTGTGCGGCCAGCGCGTCGAGGGTCGCAGCGAGCCCGCCGCGATCGCCGTGCACCGGCACGATCACGCTGACCTGCGGGAGCACCCGGGTCATGCGACGAGTCGCCGCAGCTGTGCCGCGCGATCGCTCCACGTGTTGCTCCGGGCGAGCGCGCGGCGCCGCGCCGCCACGTCATCGGCGTCGGCGTCGGCGTCAGCGAGCGCGCGCACGACCGCCTCGCAGAACTGCTCGCCGCCCTCGCCGTGGTAGGCCAGCGGTTCGCCGATCTCGGCCAGCGGCGGGCAGCCCTGCCCGACGATCGGAGGGCCCGCGTACAGGTAGTCCCACACCTTCATCGGCGAGCTGTAGCGGCTCCACTCGTCCGCCCGGTAGGGCACGAGCAGCACGTCGGCGTGCCGGAGGTAGGCCGGCAGCTTTTCGCGGCTCTGGGCTGCCACATGGACCACGTTGTCGCGCTCGAGCAGACGACCGAGCTCAGGGCCGAGGTCGCGGCCCGCGATCGGCCCGACCAGGAACAGGGTCCCGCGGCGGAAGCGATCGGCGAGCGTGCCCAGCACCCCGAGGTCGAGCCGGCCGTTGAGGCGGCCGGCCACGACCATCACGGGGTCGCCGGCGGCGCCGAAGGCGTCGGGCGCGGCCGCAGCGTCGAACGCCGGCGCCACGGTCGCGTCGAATCCGTGGGGGAGCAGCTGCGGTTCGAAGCCGCGCGACTGCAGCACCTCCTGCAGCGGCGCGGAGGTCACGCACAGCACGTCGGCCGCGCGCCACAGCTCGGCGGAGGCGCGTGCGACGGCAGACGCGTCGAGGCCGAGCAGGTCCGACCCCGCCTCCAGCCAGTCGCTCACGAACGCCACGAAGCGCTGCTCGCCCGCCGCGCCCTTCAGACGCCGCGCGCCCGGGCCCATGGCGACCGCCGCCGCGACCCGTCCCAGCCGCAGCCGCTGCACGGCCCACCGCACCTGGGCGCGCAGCAGTGGCGCCGAGGCGCGCTGCATGGGCTCGGACCCAATCGGCGGTAGGCCCACAACCGTGAGCACGTGCACGCCGCCCTCGGCCCGCCGCAGGCCGGGGCGGACCAACCGCGCCCGCGAGCCGGAGCGGCGGCCGCGGCGCAGCTCGGACAGCGGCGAGCGGGGCGGCTCGACGTACAGCACGGGCGCCTCAGCCGCCAGGGCATGCGCAAGCTGCTGGTCATTGAGCCAGGGGGTGTCCCAGGGGACGCCGCCGTGGAACACCCAGGCGCCGCCCGCTCTGCGGACCGTCGGGTCGGACGAAGGTACCGCCATCTTCCGCCCCGGCGATGTTAGCCCGTGCCACCTGCGCCATCCATGGACAGGCGGGCCATCTCTACCCTCCGCGGGCATGGGCGGCAAGGTCACCCACGTGGCACGCGAGTACGGTCGCCCATCGGAGACGTTCGTCGCCGACACGGTCCGCAACCTCGACGCGCTGGGCTGGGAGGGGCGAGTGGTGGCCGGCGCCGTCGGGCGCCGCGACTGGTTCCCGCACCCGCCGGACGACCGGCTGCTCATTGCGCGCAGGCCTCGGCGGGTGACGCGCATGGCGGGCCGCGCGCTGCGGCGGCCGACGGTCGAACGCAGCGCCGCGTGGTACACGCCGGCGATCGTGGCCACGGCGCCCGACGTTGTGCACGCGCACTTCGGATGGGCCGGGCCGCTGGCCGCTCCGGCCGCGCGCCGCCTCGGCGTCCCGCTCGCCGTGACCTTCCACGCCACCGACGTCACGGTGTGGCCGCATGAGGCCGCCGGCAATCGGCGTGCATACGCTCGCCTGTTCGGGCACATCGGCCTCGCGATGGCAGTCTCGCGCTTCACCGAGGCCGCGCTGCGCGCCGCCGGCTACGAAGGCCCGGTGGCGATCGAACCCGCGGGCATCTCGCTCGCCGACCTGCCCTATCGCGGCCCGAGGGCGAGCGGTGACCCCGTGCGGATCCTGTTCATCGGCCGGCTCGTCCCACGCAAGGGGCTCGATGTGCTGCTGCAGGCGCTGGCGCGGATCGACGCCCGGCACACGCTCCGGCTCACCGTGGTCGGCGACGGCCCGTTGCGGGAGCCGTCGGAGGCACTCGCCCGAAGCCTCGGTATCGGCGACCGCGTCGAGATGCGCGGAGCCCTTCCGCACGCGGAGGTCCGGCAGGCGCTCATGGAGTCCGACCTGCTGGCGATGCCGAGCCGCACGACGCCGGACGGCGAGGCGGAGGGCTCGCCGACCGTCGTCAAGGAGGCGCTCGCGGCCGGCCTCGCCGTCGTGGCGAGCGACAACGGCGGCACCGTCGAGGTGCTCCCCCCGGGCCAGCGCGACGAGATCGTGCCCGAGGACGACCCGGTCGCGCTGGCGGCGCGGCTGGAGGCGGTCATCGACGACCGTGGCGCCTGGCCCGGCCGCGCCGAAGCGGGCCGCCGGTGGGTCGAGAAGGAGTTCGACGCGCAGCGCCTTGCCGCGCGGCTCGCCGAGCGCTACGCGGCGCTGGTCTAGCGAAACGCGCCCGGAGCGTGGCTGGTCCGCGCGGCGCCGTCGATGTCGGTCGCTTGGCCGCCGAGACCCGACCCGAAGGGCCGCGCGGGCGCATCCGCGCGGAGCCGGTAGTCGCCGCTGCTCGCCGCGACAAAGCCGACGTCGGGCAGGCAGCTCCAGCCGGCCGCCGCGTCCGTATGCGGCTTCTCCCATGACATGCACGAACCGACGTTGCCTGCGGCGGTGGTGGTCGCCGCGCCTTCCATACGCCGGTAGCTCGACAGCACGTTGTCGACCACGACAGTGTCGGTCGGGACGCTCACCGGCTCGCCGGCCCGCGCGAAGCCCTGCCGCAGCCACAGGCCGCCGTCCTTGCCGCGCCAGACCGTGTTGTTCACGAACCGGGCATGCGTCGCGCCCTGGCTCTGGATCGCCACCGCACCGGCGATGGCGACGAGATTATTCTCGACCGTGACGTCGTCGATCGGGCCGACGGCGTCCTGGATGAAGATCAGCTGGCTGCGCGAGTCGGTGATCCGGTTGCGGGCGATCGTCACGCCGCGGTCGTTGCCGGTGAGTTGGATGCCGTCGTTGTGCACCACCTCGGCCGGATCGCGCATGCCGGTGATCACGTTGTTCGTGATTCGCACGTCGTCCCACTGCCCGAACTGGATCGCATCGCCACTGAAGTGCTCGAAGCGGTTGCCGACCAGGCGCAGGCCGCGCGACTGCGGGATCGGCCCGCCGGCTCCGGCGCCGAAACCGGTGACGCAATCGTGGATGCGGCTCGCCGTCACCGAGAGGTTCTGCACCGCGTTGCGGGCCTCGAGGCAGCCGCTGCCGCTCGGGGCCGTGAAGTCATCGTTCGTGAAGGCGATGTTCCGCGCCGGCTGGCCCTTCATGCGTGTCGGGTGGTAGCGGACCGAGACGCCGCTGGTGAAGCTCAAGCCACTGATGGTCAGCTCCTGGCCGCCCTGGACCCTCATGCCGGCGACCGTCGCACCCCCGCCGCCAGGACCCGTCACGGTGACGGTCTTCGTCCGCACGCGATCGTCGGTGGCGCGCGGGTAGCTCCCTGGCGCCACGACGATGCGCTCCCCGCCGCCCGCGCGAGCGAGCGCGGCGGTGAGCGTGGCGAGCGGCGCCGCTGCGGTACCGGCGGCCGTGTCGCTGCCGCGCGGCGAGACGTACAGGGTCGGGCCTGTGGCTGCGGATCCCGTGCTCGCTCCGGAGCGCGGCGCCGCCGCCCCTCCGGTGCCGCCCCGGGCGGCCGGCGTCGAAGCCTCGACCGTGGCCCTCAGGCGCCGGACATGGCGTGCCTGGCGCCGAACCTTGGCGCGCAGCGCGCGGCAGCGGCGGACCTGCCGGCGCCCGTGGCGGTGGCGGCACGCGGCCGCGCGGCGCTTGCGCAGCTTGGACAGCTGCTTCTTCGCCTGCGTCACCCTGGCCACGCGGGCGCGCTCGGACGCGGCCGTGGCAGGCGCCGCCGACGCGAGGGCCAGCAGGCAGAGGGCGAGGAGAACCGGGACCAGACGGGAGACCATCTCTCCCATTGAGGTCGGCGGATCTTGCTGAGGCTTGAGCTACTGCACCCGCTTCTGGGCGCCTGTCGCAGAGCCACTGCCGCGCAGGCGGAAGTCTCCGCTCTCGGGGTCGACGAACCGCGGCGCGCCGACGCGCGCGCCGCTGCCGACCGTCTCGCCGTAACCGAAGACGTTGTCGCGCGCGTCGGCCACCGCGTCCGGGGACTGGACGAGCAACTGATCAAAAACGTTGCCGATCAGGGTCACGCTGTCCGCCTGCACCCCGGGGACGTCGTCGAGGATCGTCCCGAAGCGCGTGTCCCAGACCGTGTTACGCACGATGCGGGCGCCCGGAGCGTTGAAGACCTGCAGCCCCGCGCCGGGGCTGTCGGTGATCAGGTTGCGCTCGACCGTCAGCCCGGTGGACGCGACCCCGTCCTTGATCAGGATCCCATGCGTGACGTCGCTAATCACGTTGCCGCGCAGCGTGACGTCGTCGCCGCCCATGAGCTGCATCGCGTCGGTGTGCAGCGGGAAGTTCTGGGGCTCGCGAACGTGCGTGATCCGGTTGTCGCTGATCCGGACGCGGCTGTGGCTGTTGTAGACGGCGATCGCATCGTGCTCGATGTCCTCGAACCGGTTGTGGCTGATCACGAGATCGACGTTGCCGGGCTCGCCGGGCTTGGCCGAGCCCTGAGCGATGAGCCCGCGCACGGTCCCGCGCAGGTGCCGGACGCTGTTTCCGACGACGCGGACGCCGCGGCTGGACTTGATCGTGATGCCACCGCCCCTGAACCGATTGCTCTCGATCCGGATATCTGACGAGTGCGCGATCTCAGCTCCGCCCACGAAGCCGAACCCGGTGAAGCTGACACCACGCACGCTGTTGAGCTTGACCCCGGCCAGCACTGGCCGCTCACCCTCCTGCGCCACGAAGGCGACCGGATGGTAGGCGTCGGGCCTGCCGTCGAGCTCGAGCGCTTCGTAACGCCCGGGGCCGACCACAACTTCGGATCCCGACGGCGCGGCCTGGAGCGCGCGCCGGAGTGTGCACCACGGCGTCGCCGCGTCGTGGACCGCCTCCGGCGGCCGGCCGTCGTCACAGCCGGACTGGGCGACGTGCAACGCCGCGCGCGGCTGCGCGACCGCCGGAAGCTTGGTACCCCCGCCGCTGCCCAGCGCCCACGCGAGCACCGCAACCGCACCGAGACTCAGAACACCGGCGATCAACGTCCCCGCCCGGCCGCCGCGCAGGCCTGGCCGCTGGTCCGTGACCGGCATCGGGCTATCGTAGTGCGCTCTCTCAGGCGGGCCCTCGGCAGGGACCCGCCCCTGTCACCGATGGAATTCGCTCTCATCTGGAAGCGCCTCTGGCGCCATCGCGTGCTCGTCGCGCTGGGGATCGTCGTCGCGGCCGTGCTCGCCGCGCTGACGGTCGCCGACGTGTCGGTCTCGCCGCTCGCGGTCCACCGTAAGCACACCGAGTTCGGCGCGGCCCACGAGATGCTCTACGTCGACACGACGACGAACTCGATCGAGACCTCGCAGAACGACACGGCCGGCCTGACGGCCCGTGCACAGATCTTCGCGCGCTTCATCTCGTCGGGAGAGGTCCGGTCCGCCGCCGCGCGCCGCCTCGCGGTGCCGCCGCAGGCGATCGCCGTCTCAGGCCCCAACCCGGACACTCCCGGGTCGCAGAACCTGCAGCCGCCGGCGCAGGCCCGTGCCAACCAGCTCCTGAGCCGCGGGAGCCCGCTGAGCGTGTTCGTCGACACCGAGGCGGCCGCGCCGACGATCACGCTCTTCACGCAGGCGGCGACAGGCGAGCAGGCGATCAAGCTCGCCAGCGCCGTCACCACCGCCCTCGCCGAGCACGTCCGCAAGGTGCAGAGCAACTCCCGCAGCGGGCTCATGGCCGGCGTGCGCGACGCACTGCGCGTGGTCGAGCAACGCGAGGACCGCAACGTCTCCGCAGCCGAGCGGCGGCAGGCGAAGCGCGACCTGGTCAAGAGCCAGTCGGTGATCAAGCCGCTCGGCGGGCCGGTCGGTGGGGCGGTCATCGACGAAACCGGCAGCAGCGTGGCGCTGATCGTGTTCGTAACGGTCGTCCTCCTCTGGTGCGTGGCGATCCTCGTCCTCTCGTCGCTCGCACGGACCGTACGCCGCCGCTGAGGGCTGCACACATGGCCTCCGTCACACACTGGGCGACGATCGATCCCGCCATAGCGGACGATCGCGACTGGCCGCGCACCACGCGCGTCCTGCCATGGCTCGCGGCGCTCGCGATCGGGACCGTGTTGCTGGTGCCGATCGATTCGATGACGCTGCCGATCCCGCTGCCGTTCGACGCGCGCCCGGACCGCCTGCTGCTGGTCGCCTGCTTCTCCATCTGGGCACTCGTGGCGCTCGTGCGCCTGCCCGCCGGGTCGCGCGGCACGGGCTATCGCTACGGCGCGGTCGAGGTGCTGCTCGTGGCGCTCGCGGGCGTCGCCGTGCTCAGCGTCGCCCGCAGCCTCAACGACCTGGAGATACTCGGCGAGGCGTCGCTGGCTGTCGGCAAGCTCGTGCTGCTGGGCTCCTACCTCGGGTTCTACCTGCTGATCGTCGGAACCGTACGTGCCAGCGAGGTGCAGGCATTCGTGCGGCTCGTCGTCGCGCTGGCGACGATTGCGGCGATCGGGACGATCCTCGAGTACGCCACCGGTCACAACCTGTTCTTCTCGCTTGCCTCGACGCTCTCGCCGCCGGGCACGCGGGTCACGCCGAGCGACCTCGTGGCGCCCGGCGGCCGGCCCGACGTCACCGGTCCGGCCCGGCACGGGCTCGCGGTCAGCGCGATGCTGGCCATGATCCTTCCGCTGGCGGTCGTGGGCGCCGCGTTCGCCCGCGCGCGGCGCGACCGGATCCTCTACGGCGCCGCCGCGCTGCTGCTCTTCGGCGCCTGCATCACCACGTTCCGGCGCTCCGGGATCGTGCTCCCGTTCATCGCCTGTTCGGCGGTGACGTTCGGCGGCGGCCGCCGTATGTTGCCCGTGGTCGGCGTGTTCGTCGTGCTGCTCACGGCGGTGCCGGTGCTGGCGCCCGGCGCTGTCAGCGAGATCACGGCGCAGTTCTCGACGACGACCAGCGACACGGCGCGCGAGTCGATCCAGGGCCGAACGGCCGACTACCCCGCCGTGGTGCCCGACGTGCGCGCGACCGCGCTGCTGGGTCGCGGTTTCGGGAGCTACGAGGCGCGGCGCTACCGGTTCCTCGACAACCAGTACATCACCATGCTCATCGAGACAGGCATCGTGGGGACGGTCCTCTATCTGCTCGTGATCCTCAGCGGCGCCGCGCGCGGGCTGCGACTCGCGTTACGACGGGCCGGACCAGCACACTGGATCGGGCTCGCCGCCTTCGGCTCCTGCCTGGCATACCTGGCCGCGAATGCGTTCTTCGACACGATCGCGTTCCCACAGGCGCCATACGCGTTCCTGCTGGTGGTGGCCCTGGCGGGCATCGCCCGCCAGGAGGAGATCAGCCTCTGACGGCCGGCGCGTAGCCGACCATCCAGTCGCCGCGCGCACGCCAGACGGCCGGCCACATCTCGCCGCCACCGAGGCTGCGCAGCAGCACACCGACGGCGAGCAGGCCGATCCCCAGCCGACGGGCGGGAGCGCGCCAGTGCTTGTGCATCAGCGTGGTCCTCGCCTTCATGATCATCGCCATCTTCTGGCCGCTGGCCGACGACGCACCCACGACGTGCACGATCGTGGCGTCGGGCGTGATCCGCACCGGGTGGCCGCCGCGACGCGCACGCACCGAGAGATCGCTGTCCTCGCCATACATCCAGAAGCGCTCGTCGAAGCCGCCGAGACGCTCCCACAGCGTTCTCGGGGTCAGGAGCAGGCAGCCCGTGACGACGCCGACGTCGCGCACCGTGTCGCGCTGCCAGCCCCCGAGTGACTCGGGGTCGAGCACTGGGTGTCCTCGGAACGCCGTCGACAGCCCGGTTGCGAAGCAGAACGCGCTCCAGAGCGTCTGGGCGCCCCAACACGACCGCGGGTCGAGCGCTCGTCCCGGAGTGAGCGTCCGGCCGCCGTAGACGCCCGCTCCCTGCGCCCGGCCGAACGCCAGCAAGCGCTCGAGGGCGCGGTCAAGCACGACGGTGTCGGGGTTGAGGAGCAGGAGCATCTCGCCGCTCGCCGCGCGCGCCGCGACGTTGTTGGCTCGGGCGAAGCCGAGGTTGCGGTCCGCCCGGATCAGCCGTACCTGCGGGAACTCGCGCTCGATCATCTCGGGCGTCCCGTCGCCCGAAGCGTTGTCGACGACGATGACCTCGAACGACGGCTCGCGAGTCTCGCTCATCACCGACGCCAGGCATTCCCGTGTCAGGTCGGGGTTGCGGTAGGCGACGACGAGGATCGAGAGGTCGATCACGCGCGCTCGCCAACGATGCGCGCCGGCGCGCCGACGGCGACCGAGTTCGGCGGCAGCGAACGCGTCACGACTGAGCCGGCGCCGACCACGCAGCCGTCACCGATCGTCACGCCCGGTAGCACGATCACGCGCGCCCCGAGCCAGACGTCGCGACCGACGACGACGTCCGACTCGGTCCTCGGCTGGGTCATGATCGGGACCCCGGGCACCGTTCCGTAGTTGGAGGTTGTGATGTACACCTCGGGGCCGAGCAGCGCGTCCTCGCCGAGCACGATCCGGCTCCGGTCGCCGGCCCACAGCGAGCAGTAGGCGCCGACGTGGGCGCGCGCACCGATCTCGATCCGCTCGCCCGACCGCAGTGACACGTTCGGCGCCATCTTCACGCCCGGTCCGATGCGCGCCCGGCGCACCTGACTGACATGCGAGTAGTTGTAGAAGTGGACGAGCCGGAGCAGGTGCAGCCACGGCCTCGGGTCAAGGACGGAGGCCAGCGCCCTGCGGATGGCCGGCACCCCTGCGCGCACGGCCGCCAAGTCTACGGCGTACCCTTTCCGGCTTGGCGGGCCGCCTGACCTGTGCCGTGATCGTGCCGTTCCTCGACGAGGAGCGCTACCTGCCAACGTTTCTGGAGTCGATGGACGCGCAGCGGCGCCGGCCGCAGCTTCTCGTGCTCGTCGACGACGGCTCCACCGACGCCAGCGGCGAGCTGGCGCTCGCGTTCGCCGGTGAGCGCGACTGGGTGCGCTACGAGCGCCGGCCGCCGCGCGAGCAGCGGGGCGACCGGCTGGTCGGCGCACCTGAGCTGAGCGCGTTTCTGTGGGCACACGAGCGGCTCGGCGCGGACTATGACGTCGTGGCGAAGATGGACGCCGACCTGCGCTTGGCGAACGACCACGTCGACTGCGTGCTGGCCGCCTTCGAGGACGATCGCGGCCTCGGGATGGCGGGCACATACCTGTACTCGGACGACGGCAGCGGGCGGCTGCGCCGCGAGCGCCATCCCGCATATCACGTGCGCGGCCCGACGCGCTTTTACCGGCAGCACTGCCTCGTCGACATCTCGCCGCTGCCGGTGATGCTCGGCTGGGACGGCGGCGACGAGGTGCGAGCGCGCGACCGCGGCTGGCACACTCGCAGCGTCGACGTCGGCGGTCGCCCTAGCGTCCACTTGCGACCGACGGGCTCGCATGACGGGCGGCTGCGCGCCTACCGCCGCTGGGGCCTGTGCGCGTATGCGGTCGGCGCGCATCCACTCGCCGTTGCCGCCGGCGCCGCGGCCCGGCTGCGCGACCGGCCGCAGGTGCTCGGCTCGCTCGCCTACCTGTGGGGCTTCGTCGACGCCCGGCTGCGCCACGCGCCGCGGCTGCCCGAGGACATCCGGCGCGCCAAACGCCGGGAGCAGACCCGCGCGCTCCGGCGGATGGTCTCGCCGAGGCAGGGCCGCTAGCGCGTGGGCCGGGCCAGCCGGCGGCGGCCGGTTTCGAGCAGTAGGTCGGGATGACGGGAGAAGAAGCGGCCCGCGCTGCGGACGTGCTCGACGAACGGCCGCCCCAGCGCCGACCGGCTGCTGGCCCGGTGCTCGTGGCGCACGACGATCGTCGGATCCAGCCGCACAGCCCAGCCGGCCGACCACAGCCGCACGCAGAAGTCAACGTCCTCGAAGTACAGGCGGTAGCCCTCGTCGAAGCCGCCGATGTCCTGGAACGCGTTGCGCCGCACGATCAGGCACGCCGCGACGACCCAGTCGACATCGACCGGCTCGTCGCTGCGTACCGCGCCCAGGTCCTGCTGCAGGATGCGCCGGAGCGCGAGCTGGCGCGGCGTCGGGACGCCGCGCGCCGAGTCCTGGAGCCGGCCGTCCGGGAGACGTAGCGCGGGTGCGACCGCGCCGACCGCGGGGTCGTCGAAGTGGCGCTCGAGCGCCAAGACCGCGGACGCCGAGTCGAGCTCGACATCGGGATTGAGCAGCGCGAACAGGTCGCCCACCATGCGGGCGGCGCCCTCGTTGACCGCTGCCGACAGGCTGTCGTTGCGGCCGCGACTGACGACCTCGGCGCCCGCGGCGCGGGCGATCGCCACCGAGTCGTCGACCGAGTCGTTGTCGACCACGACGATGCGTTCGAAAGCGTTCCGCAGCGGCCGACATGCCAGCTGGCTGCGAAGGTCCTCCCCGCTGTTGTGCGTCACGATGAGCGCGTCCACGCGTGAGCTTCCCCTGTCCCGCCGATGTTTCTGACCCGAACAATGCAAGCAGATCGTGTCACACACCATGCAAGCAGATCGTGATCGACAACATGGACTTCGGGTCCATCTCGTTGCCTCCGGGGGTGGACATCTCGATCTGCTGCGCGACGTCGCGGGCGTGTTCGCCGACCACGACCGTACGTGGATCACGGTGCCCGGCCGCGCGGCCGGGGCGCTCCGCTCCTCGGGCGAGCGCGTGCTCGAGGTACCGCCGTTCGACCGCCGCAACCGCGGGACCGCGAACCTGCGCGTCTCGGTCGCCCTCGCGACGCGCGAGCGCCCTGAGCTGGTCGTGACCTCAGGCGCCGGCATCGCGGTCGCGTTCACCGGCGTGGCCCGGGCCCGCGGTGCGCGCGTGGTCTTCGCCGAGACGATGGCCCGGGTGAGGAACAGCAGCGTCTCGGGCCGCGTCCTCGCCCGGCTGGCGTCGCGCACGCTGGTTCAGTGGGAGGAGATGGTGTCGGTCCATCCGCGCGCGGTCACGTGTCGCCCCGCGCTGCTCGAGGACCTGCCCGGCGGACCGATCGCGCGCGGCGAGGGCACGTTCGTCGCACTCGGTACGCATCACCAGCGCTTCGGCCGACTGCTCGACACCGTGCGCCAGGCCTTGGACGCGGGCGTGCTCCCGCGGCCCGTGTTCGTGCAGGCGGGCACGACGCCGCTCGCCGACCTGCCCGGCGCCGCAACGCTGCCGCCCGAGGAGATGCGTGAGCGGCTGGAGGGGTCCGACACGGTGGTCTGCCACGCCGGCGCCGGGATCATCGCCACGGCGCTGCGCGCCCACCGGCGCCCGCTTGTGCTCCCGCGGCTCGCGCGCCACGACGAGCACGTCGACGACCACCAGGAGCAGATCACCGGCAAGCTCGGCGCGCTCGGACTCGCCGTGCCGCTCCACGGACCGATCACCGCGGCCCAGGTCGCCGCATCGTGGGCGCCGATCGCCCCGCCGCATTGGCCCGCGGGGATGCCGACGGTGGCCGACGCGCTCGCGCGCGCTGTGGCCTGATCGATCCGGCATGCCACCATGTCGCCCCATGGGTCAGGGCGGGAAGCGGCCCGAGCGCCTGCGACTGCGTGACGGGCTCCCGTGGCGCGAGGTCGACGGGTCGGTCGTGGTACTCGATCTTGAGTCGAGCAGCTACTTCGCGGTCAATCGGACCGGCACGCGACTGTGGCCGCAGCTGCAGGAGGGCGCGACGTTCGACGAGCTGTGCGCCGCGCTCGCCGAGGAGGAGGAGATCGACCTCGAGCGGGCACGCGCCGACGTGGTGTGCTTCATCGCCGAGTTGCGGCGCCAGGCGCTGCTCGGGCCATGAACGGCGGCCGGCTCGTTCGTCGCCTCCGGGCCGGCGCGGCTGCGGCGCAGTGGGCGCTGAGCGAGCACCGGCACCTGCGCCGCAGGCTGCCAAAGGGCTGGACGGAGGCGCCGGTCGCCCCGCCGCCGCGGCGCCTGCCGGCGGGCGCGGCGCGCGTGGTGCTCGCGGTGCTGCGCGTGCGCGGGGCGACGTGCCTCGAGCGCTCGCTCGTCCTGCAGGCGTGGCTGGTCGCCTGCGGCGAGCCGCGCGACGTGGTGATCGGCGTCCGCTGTGCCGAGTCACTGCTCGCACACGCCTGGGTCGACGGCCTCGAGGACGGCGACGGCTATGTCGAGCTGCACCGCCTGCCGGCATGACGCTGCTCGATCCGCTCGAGCTGGCGGCAGGCACCGCGATCGGGCCGGACCTGGCGACGGCGCCGCTGTCCGACGTGGCGACCGGGGATCCGCGCGTCGCGGTCGAGGCAGGTCTGGCCCGCGCGCTCGCCGCGCCGCCCTGCCGGATCGCGTTCTCCGGCGGGATTGACTCGTCCGTGCTGCTGGCGCTCGCGGCCGCGGTCGCGCGCGAGCGCGGGCTCGAGCCCCCGATCGCGGTCACGAACCGCTTCGCGGCCGTGGCGACGGCGCGCGAGGATGAGTGGCAGGAGCTCGTCATCGGCCACCTCGAGCTCCACGACCGCTGGGACCGCATTGAGCTCGCCGACGAGCTCGACCTCGTCGGCGAGGTCTGCGCGGGCCTGCTCGCGACCGCCGGCGTCTTCTGGCCGTGGAACCTGCACTTCCTGGTGCCGCTCGCCCGCAGCGCCGGCCGCGGCGGGTCGCTGCTGACCGGGGCAGGCGGCGACGAGCTGTTCATCACGGCGCCATGGGGCCGGCTGATCGCCGTGCTCGAGCGCCGGCACCGGCCCCGGCTGCGGGACGTCCCGGCGCTGCTCGGGCCACTCGCGCCGGCACCCCTGCGGACGACCGTCAACCGTGCCGTGCATCCCGTCCGTGCGCCGTGGCTGACCCGCGCGGGCAACCGGCAGTTCTCGCGTCGCTGGGCCGCGCACGCCGGCGGGCAGCCCGTCGGGTGGGATCGGGTGGTGCGACGGACGCTATGGCCGTCGCGCTACGTGCAGGTGATGCTGCGGTCAAGCGACGCGATCTCCGACATGACGGGAGTACAGGTCGCCCATCCGTTTCTCGACCCGGCCGTCCTCAACGCCGCGGCGTGGCGCTACGGCCGGTCCGGGCCGCCCGGCCGCAGCCGGGGCATGGCCGCGTTGGCTGGTGATCTGCTGCCCGCCGAGCTGCTCGCGCGCCGCACCAAGGCGTCGTTCAACGCGGCCTTCTGGGGCCCGGCGACCCGGCGCTTCGCGCCGTCGGCCGCTGCCTGGATCCCGGCCGAAGCCGCGCGCCACGTCGAGCCGATGGCGCTCGCTCTCGCGTGGGCGTCGCCCGACCCCAACCCAGCGACCTACAGCCTGCTCCAAGCGGCCTGGCTGCGCGCGTCAGAGGCCGGCGAGCGCGGCGAGCAGGACGGCCGCTGAGGCGTCGGCGTGGTCGAGTCCGCGCGGGCGCCGGAGCGCGACCGCGGGCAGCGCCACGAGATCGAGCACCGCGTCGGGGCGCAGCGGGAGCATCTGGTGGGCGGCGATCGCGGCCATCCGCTCGGGAACCGCCGCCGGCCCGACCTGCGGCACGCCGTCGCTCCACTCGAGCAACACCAGGCCGCCGAGCGGGGCGTCCGGCGCGGCAGCGGCGACCGGGCGCCGCCAGCGCTCGCGCGAGCCGACGCGACCGAGCGCCTGCGCGCCAAGTCGGCCGCCGGCGTCCGCGCGCAAATCGACGGCGGCCGGCCCGGCGTACGCGCGGCCGCCGTCGACCACCACAAGGTCGTCCGCGAGAAAGCCGCAGCCCGCGTCGGCGAGCAACGCCGCCATCGTGCTCTTGCCGCTGCCGCGAGCGCCGACGAGCGCCCAGGCGCGACCGCCGACGACTACCGCCGACGCGTGCAGCGGCGTGCGGCCGAGCCACCACGAGACCACGGCGGACGGCGCGCTGAGGCCAGGATGGACGATCGCGGCGTCGGCGAGCGGGGCAGGCGTGGCGAACGTGATCGAGCGCCGCTCGCGGTCGAGTCGGACGTGGCCGCCGCCGGCGAGGCCGATGCGGGCGCGGCCGTCGCCCACGTCGACACCGGGCTCCGGCGGGGCGTCGCCGGCGGCGCGCTCGATCGACCAGACGGGCCACGCCGGCGGCGGATCCGCGAGCAGCGCGGCGGCGGCTCCGAGGCCGGTGAAGGCGATCCCGTAGGCCCCGCGTGGGTTCCCAACCGTGTTGGCCGTGATTACACTCGCCCCCGTACCGACCACCACTTCGGCGGGGAGGTGAAATGGGGAACGACTACGAAGCTCCGACGGTGACCCGTCTCGGCAGTCTGCACGAGCTCACGCTCCAGCAGCTTCCGATCAAGGAATACGGCTCGCCGACCGACGCGATCTACCCGGATGGCCTGAAGTTCAAGGACACCGGCGAGTTCGGGAGCCTGTGAGACTCGGGAGGTCGCATCGCCGCGTGCCGGCATGCGGCCTCCCCCTACCTCCGGCGCACGTGGCGCGCCGCCCGCATTCCCGCGGGCACATCGCGCGCCAGGTGCGCCCAGCGCAGCACATGGGCGCACGCCAGTCCGACCGCCCCGCGCCGCGCCAGCGGCCCGTAGGCGGCCCGTGTGCGCATGAAGCCGCTTGACGGGAGCAATTCGGCCCGCAGCAGCGCCGACTTCTCGCGCCAGCCTCGCGCGCGGCCGATCCGCACCATCGCCTCGCCGGTCTGCGGCAGCGCCCAGAGGTCCTCCGGCGGGGCCGGCCGGGCGGCCCGAGCGTTGACGCCGAGCCGGGCGAGCAGGTCGCGGCCGTGCGGCGCCAGCGACAGCCCGTCGGCGAAGGCCCCCTCGGCGTCGAGATCGGCCGCGAGCGCCGCTGCCTCGTCCCACGTCTTCGGCTCCAGCCGCGACAGCGCGCGCTCCAGGTCGCGCAGCGGGCGGCCAGCCGCGCGATCGTGGTGGCCGGCGTGCAGAGCGAGCGTCAGCGCGCGCGCTCCCTCGCCGAGCACGGGCACGTCGGCGCCGGCCAGGGCGAGCGTCACGTGGCCGGCCCACAGTCGCTCCCAGGCTTGCGCCGGGTCGGCGCCGACGCCCCACAGGCGACGGTGCAGGTCGAGCGGCACCGGAAGGAGATCCGAGCGCCACACGTCGGCGTGCTCCTGCACCCAGGCCGGCGCGGCGCCGTCGTAGCGGTTGGCGAAGCCCACGGCCTGCAGGCGCTGCTCGGCGGCCGCGAAGTCGGCGGGCGCGACGAGCAGGTCGACGTCGGCGGCCACGCGCCACTCGCCCGGCCCGTAAAGCCAGCGCTCGATCGACGGCCCCTTGAGCAGGAGCGCGTCGATCCGGGCGGCACCGAGCGCCCGCATGATCGCGGCCGCCTGGGCCTCCACGGCGAGAGCGCGCGCCACGAGCTGAGCCGGGGCCGCGCCGCTCACGTGTAGGCGCTCGCCTGCAGGCTGAACAGCTCCGCGTAGCGCCCGCCGCGGGCAACCAGCTCGTCGTGGCTGCCGTGCTCGGCAATCTCTCCGTCCGCCAGCACGTAGATGCGGTCGGCAGACCGGACCGTCGAGAAGCGATGCGAGATCAGCAGCAGCGCGCGGCCGTCGGCGAGCTCGCGCAGCTGTTCGAACAGCGCATGCTCGGCCTGGGCGTCGAGCGCCGCGGACGGCTCGTCGAGCACGAGGAACGCGGCGTCGCGGAAGAAGGCGCGCGCGACGGCCACGCGCTGCCACTGGCCGAGCGAGAGGTCGACACCACCGGTGAACTCCTTTCCGAGCACGGTCTCGTAGCCCTCGGGGAGGGCGCTGAGGTAGCCGTGCGCGCCGCCGCGACGCGCCGCCTCCACGATCGCCTCGAGGTCGTCGACCGCGTCGGCGCGGCCGAAGCCGACGTTCTCGCGGGCCGTGAGTCGGTAGCGCGCGAAGTCCTGGAAGATCACGGCGACGTGGCGCCGGAGCTCCTCGGCTGCGAGCGTACCGCTGTCCGTGCCGTCCCACAGGATCCGCCCCGCGCTCGGCTCGAACAGCTGCGCCAGCAGCTTGGCGAGGGTCGTCTTGCCCGAGCCGTTCTCGCCGACGAGCGCAACCACCTCGCCGGCGCGCACCTCTAGTGAGACGCCGCGCAGCGCGTCACGGTCGCTGCCGGGATAGCGGAAGCTCACGTCCAGCACCTGCAGCTCGCGGAACGGGGCGACCGGGGCTGCGTGCAGCTCGCGGCGAGGCTCCGGCGTGCGCGCCAGGAAGGCGTCGAGATCGCGCAGGAACAGCGCAGACTCGAACAGCCCGCCGACTCCCTTGAACAGCTGCTCGATCCGGCCACCCAGCAGCCGGATCGCGATCACGGCGGCGCCGGCATCGGCGAGCGCGATCCGGCCCCGGACGATCATCCACACCAGCACCGCCAGTGCGAGGCTGGTGACGACGATCGTCACGATCGCGCTGGCGAGCGCAAGCGCGATGCGACGGCGGACGTGCGCCCGGTAATCGGTCACGTAGCGGCTGTAGTTGCGGTCCCAGCGCCGCAGCAGCACCGGGCCGAGGCCGAACGCGCGGATCTCCTTCGCCTCGTCGCGCCCGCACAGCAGCTCGGTGAGGTACGCCCGCAGGCGCAGCGACGGCGTCTGGCGGACCATGAACTCGAACTCGATCCGCCCGCTACGCCGCGACAGGAACCACAGCGGCGCCCCGGCGAGCAGCAACAGGGGCAGCAGCAGTGGCTCGATCACGACCAGCGCGACGGCGACCGCCGCGGCCCCGAACAGCCCGCTGCCCATCTGCACGAGGCCCTGGGTCAGCGTCAGCGGCCTCAGCAGCGCGTTCGCGCGGACCCGCTGCAGGTCGTCGAAGAACGCGGGCGTCTCGAAGCTCACGAGCGACACAGTGCTCGTGACGTCGAGGATCGATCGCCACGTCCGCCGCTGGACCGCCTCGCCGAGCAGGCGCTGGAGTTGGCCCTGGGTGGTGGTGGCGAGGCTCGCGAGCGCAGTTGCGGCGACGAGGCCGACGAGCGGGGCCACGGCCTGCGCGATCGATCCGTCGTTCGACGCTGCCAGCACGCCCTCGATCGCGAGCTTGCCGAGCACGACCTGCAACCCGAGCAGCAGTGCCGCGATCAGCTGCAGCGTCGTGCCCACCCTGTAAAGCCGGGGGCTCGCCGCGCGGGTCAACCGCACGGCACGCCGTGCGAGCGATACCAGGCTCCGTAACGACCGCGCCTCGCGGCGCCCCGCATATAGATGCTCCACCGCGTCGAACCGCCCCGCCACGCCGGCGATGATACGCGCGTCGGGTCAGGCGGCCGCTGGCGTTTCCTGTTGGTGAACGACGTCCCGTCGTTCGGTCAGAAAACGAACAGCTCGGCCATCGACACAGTCCTGGCGCGTAGCCACTCAACTGGAATCCGGGCGAAAACCGTACGGTGCGATATGTGGCGGGGCGGGGCGCGAGCCGGGCGACGCGGGGGCGGCGCGGAACGCCCTCGCTCTGGCCCGGCGGGCCATGTGAGGTCCGCGGGACGT
>CAVUFC010000036.1:0-279620 GCA_963740605.1 uncultured Solirubrobacteraceae bacterium
GCTTTGGCCCTACAGCGCCGTTTGCGGCGCTTCGTAAAGAGAGCGGCAACGCGCCTTGGCTCACGATTGGCTCACTCCAGTGTTCCGCGAGTGAGCCGGACGGCTCGAATCCGACGGGCCGCAGGCACACGAACGGCCGCGCTCACACGCGGCCGTTCACCACGCCGTCCTCCGATCGAAAGGACGTCGCCAAGGCTACGCCCTGACTCGACAACCGTCACGCGCTCCAGTCCCCGACCCGCTGGTGATCGGGGACCGGATGCCCGGCCGGTCGAGTAGCGATCGAGCCGGGTGGAGCGCGACGCCGACGGCGAGCCTTCGCGGAACGGAGATCGCCGGGCGTGCCAGCCGTCTCGTGTCGGAGACGAACGCGACAGCCGAACAGGGTACGCGGCGACACCAAGCCCCTCATATCGTCGGCCAGGGTTCCGCCACCGGAGTCCCCGGCACAGCCCCCACCCAGGGTGTCGCCGCCTTTCCCGTGGTCAACGTCCACAGCCTCAGACCGAAGTCGCACAGGCGTCAAGTGGGCGAGGACGAACCGCTACGTCGGTCCCTTAGCTACAGACCGCTCTTTACCTTCAGCGCGAACGTAGTACGTAGCGGTTTCGTCCCTAAATCTCGGGCTGCCGTTTTCCAGATCTGGACCACCGCTCAGATCGACGTCAGATCAGATCGTCGGCCGCTCGCGGTACGGTGCCGATAGGTGCTCCCCGCCTCGCGGTCACCCGGACAGGTTCGGCGAGGCGGGGGGTTCGCCCTCTCACGGCCGGAGAAGTACACAGACCGTCTGGCCGGAACCGCTAGGGCGGTGGTCGATCGGCTCGATCGCGACTCAGATCGGTGAGATCATCGAGGGCGATGAAGATGCGCGGCCGGGTCCAGCCGTACCGCAAGCGCACGCCGCGCGTTCAGGGTCCGACGTTGGCGGCGATGCTCAAGGGCGCGCCGAAGGGGCTGCCGAATCCGGCGCAGTTCCGCAACCAGCAGGCTCGGCGCTTCGCTCGCGCGTACGGGCGCGGGCGCTAGGCCACGCTCGCCCAGATCGGCGGCTGGAGGCCGTCGGCGACTGGCGGGGACGGCGGGCACGTCGAGTAGCCGAGGTCGTACGGCTGATAGCCAGGCGTGATGACGGGATCGGCGTCGATCTGCCGCCAGCAGCGCTTGCTGGCGGCGACGGCCTGATACTGCGCGCCGACAACCGGCGCAGCGGCAAACGTGACCGTGCCGTCGGTGGCGGCGGCGACCGTCTCGATCGTGACCGTCGCGAGGCCGGGTGTGGCGCTCGGGCGGCGCAGGCTGACGCTCTCGCCGGGGATGAAGCCGCTGAAGGTGATCGACATCGGAAGCTCCGTTCAGATCTGCGCGTAGGCGCTCGGCGGCCTCAACCACGCGCGCGCCCCAATCGGGTTCGCTCGGTCCCGGCGCGGTTGACGTGCCGCCGCCTCCGGCCGCCGACTCCAGGGCGATCTCGCGCTGCTGGGCCTGCTGCGCGTTCTGCTCGGTGGTGGCGCGCTGGCCGATCGCGCCGAGCGCGACCAGGCGCACGAGGTCCACGAACTCGGGCCGATCGATCAGGCCCGGCTGCCAGGCGTCGGCCAGATCGCGCGCGCGGGCGACGACGCGGCGCGCGGTCTGCTCGTTTTGGAGGATCGGCATCGAGTCGCGCAGATCCTCGAACGCTTGCTCGCGCTGCTCGAACGCGCGGCGCGAGTCCTCGGCGCTCTGCCAGCGGTTGTGGATCTGCTCGGCCAGGCGTTCGACGTCGTCGCCGCTGCGGCCGTCGCCGTCGTGCGGGCGTCGATCCCGTCAAGCTCGCCGCCAGCCTCGGCTTCGTAGTCGGCGAAGTCCTCCGGCGACAGGCCAAGCTCGGCGAGTTCGTCGGCCGACAGGCCCGCGAGCGCTTCCAGTTGCGCGGCTTCCTCGTCGCTCAGATCGACGTACCCGTCTCCGTCGTCGTAGCCGCCAGCAGCGGCTTGTTGGAACGCATCGACAATCGCCGGTTCTGCTGGCGAGTTGGTCCATGCGCGAGTAGATCCGAGACAGGTCCGGGTCGCTCGTCGCGCTCGGGCGCGCGCGCGGGCAGGTCATGGCCGTGCGCGTCCCAGCGCCCGTCGCCGTCGTAAGGCGCGATCGGGCATCCGTCGCGTTGTTCCCGGCTGCCCTACGCCTGCTGATGCCCGGGCGCGCTCACCGCTCGTCATCCTCCAGCGGATCCCACAGATCCTGGCTCGCCATGCCGTCGGCGGCGTCAAGGATCCGGTCGCCCCAGTAGTCGCTGCTGTTCGCCTGCTGCGCTTCCAGGGTCGCGGCACCACGGCCAGCCTCGAAGGCCAACGTGGTCAGTTCGCTGAAGACGTCCTGCTCGTGCCGTCGTCCAGCAGGTCGCCGTAGCTCTCTATCGTGAGATCTCCCTTCAGATCGTTGAGGCGATGATGACGCGCCGAGGTCTTGTTGACCAGCGTTCGACAAGCGCGCGGGTGCGCGTCATAGTGGGCGGCGAGACGCGAACCGTGAGGGGATCAAGGCCGTGGCGAAGAAGAAGCGTCGAGGCGTCAACCCGCGAGATCTGACGACGGCGCAGGCCGAGGCCACGCTGCGCTTCCAGCCGGAGGCGTCATCGCTTCAGGCGCTGATGGGCCAGGCGCACGAGGATCTGAAGACCGACGTCCGATCCGCCAACGCGCTGGCGCGCACGACGGCGCACGGCGCGCGAGCGTCACGGCCGCTGCTGCACAAGATCTACGCGCAGGCGTCCAGCGGCGTCAAGGCGGCGCAGGAGGACATCGACGCACGCCTTCAACCAGGCGGGCGTAACCCCGGACAACGCCTTCCGCCTCGCGTCCGAGACCGAGGGCACCGCGTACCGTCAGCAGATGACCGCCGAGTCGGCGGCGGCCAGGCGCGAGACGGTGCGCCAGGTCCATGACGCGCAGGCTTGGCAGGATCTTCGCGGTCGGCGCGGCCAAGGACCGCTACAACTCGACGCTCAAGCAGTTGTCGGATCGGATGCGCGATCTCGGCGATGAGCAGGGCGCGTTCGTTGTCAGCCGGATCGCCGATCTGGCCGACAAGCGCGCAAGCTCCGGCTCGCAACTCGCGGTCGCCAAGCAGTACGGCGCGAACGAGGCGGCGTCCGGGAAGACGCAGAAGGAGATCGCTGAGATCTACGCGGGCGGCGGGGGAGGCGGCGTAGCGGGGAACAAGCCCGCGACACGCTCGGAGCTTCGCTCGTTCAAGAGCAACTTCGCCAAGGCGCTGCGGTACGGCAAGGACTACGCGGCGGGCGGGCGACGGTCGGCGCAACGGCAGGCGATGACCTGACGACCGGGCGTCGCGAAGTCGAAGACCAGCGATGCGATCCCGTCGATCGGCGATCAGCTTGCGATCAGCGCGGCGCTCGACATGGCGTACAACGGGCACGTCTCGCGCAAGAACGCCAAGGCGCTGCACAGCGCCGGGATCCGCGTCACCGATCTGCCGAGCGCGAAGTCCTACAAGCAGTGGGCCAGGCAGAACAAGCCGAGTGACGTGCCGATCCTCGGCCCCGTGCTCGGAGCGGTCGGGCTGTAATGCCCGCGCTCGGCTCGGGCTACGGCACGCGGCCCGCGAGCGTCAAGCCGCAGCGCAACCGCCGCAAGCCGACACAGCAGGCGCGGCGGCGCGCTCAGATCCCGGCCGCCACGATCCCGATCGTCGGTCAGATCGTGCGCGCCCCGATCCGGGCGGCAGGCGGCCGGACGTCCAACTCCTTGCTCACCTACGAGCGAGCGCACCGGGGCGAGACGCGCGCCGAGGCGCAGCAGCGCCGGATCGCTGGACGCAAGGCGGATCGCCAGGCGACGGTCAGATCGTCACTGGCGGCCGAGCGCGCCTACCTATCGCAAGCGGCACAACTCCAGCGCGCGGCGTCCGAGCAGCGACAGACGGCCGCCTACACCCGCCAGATCCGCCGCGCAGGATTCGGCGGCGCTCGCGACCTTCAGGTGCCCGCCGCGATTGCGCAGCGCGCGTACGAGCGCGAGTCGCAGCGGCGCGGCTTCGGTAGCGCGGCCGACTACTACCGGCGCGATCCGGCCGCCGCGCGGTCAACGCTCGTGCCCGGCCGTGATGTCGCCGTGCGCGGCCGTGACGTCGGCCTGAAGGGATCGAGCGCCAGCCGGGTGCTGTCACCGCTGGAGGCCGCGACCGTCATGGCGACGCCGTTGGCGGCGCTGCACGTCCGGCAGGATCTCGCGAGGATCATCGGATCTGAAGGCGTCGAGGCGGCGCGCGCGCATCAGGCGCAGCGCAAGGCGGCGAACATCGCGCCCGTCGTGAACGTGCTGGAGCAGATCCAGCGCCCGGCGTACGCCTCGGCCGGGGCGGCACGCGCGGCGGTCAAAGGCCAGAACGTGCTGCGCGGCGCGGCCAGGGGCGCGCTGCTCAAGGACCGCTACCTGTACTCGGACGTGTTGGCGGCGGCGGGCGTGCACAACAAGCTCGTCCGCAGCATCGCCGGGTTTGGACTCGACGTCGCGCTCGATCCGTCCACGTACCTCACGCTTGGTGCGACGAAGGTCGCGACGAAGGCGACGGCGGTCGCTGTCGAGAAGGTCGCGAAGGAAGCCGCCGCGCGGGCGGCGCTGGATCTGAAGCCGCTCGTGGAGTCCGGCGAACTGTCGGCCCGGCGCGCCCGTCAGCAGATCAAGGCGGCGGGCCGCGACGCGGGGAAGCAGGTGCTGCACCGCGAACTGTCCACGGGCGCGCACAAGGGCCGGGGCATCGAGGTCCGCGTCGCCGGGGCCAGGGTGCCGGGTGTCACGCGCGCCACCGCTGCCGTTGGCCGGGGCGGCAAGCGCGCGGTTCGGACGGTCACGCCCGCGCCGGTGCGTCGGGCCGCGCAGCGCCGTGCGCTCGCGGCTCGTGACGTGGCAGCGGCGGTCAACCCGACCGTGCGCCCGCCGACGATGACCAGTGAGCAGTTCGCCCGCACCCGTCAGATCGCCCGCGCTGAACGCGGCGAGGGCGAGTCGATCGGGCGGCGCGGCGCGCAACGCGCCGTCGTGATCCAGAAGCTCACCCGGCCGAGCGAGTGGCGTCAGATCCGCGACGCGATCGAGCACGGTGACATCGAGTCGTTGAAGGGGATCGCCGAGCCGATCAGGGTGCCGAAGCGGATGGCGGTCAACAAGCGGGCGCGGGCGCTGGCGCGCGACCCCGACCGGCTGTACCGCTTCGCCCAGAATCTGACCGAGGACTGGTCGGGGTTGCGGCAGCAACTCGTGGATCTCGGCGTGCCGGTCGGCTACGTCGGCCGCAAGCCGCCCGTGCAGGTTCCGGAAGTCACAGCCGACGTCGGCGCTGCCCGCCGCGAGCTACAGCAGGTGCGTGGCGCTCGGCAGCGCGCGGAGATCGAGCAGGTCGAGCGGATGCCAGCGCAGGGGCCAGATCCGGTCACGCCCACGCAGCGCGCGCACGCCCGCACCAAGGCGCAGCAGGCGCGCGACCGCTACCGCCAGTCGCGCGACGAGCACGCGCACTCCAAGCAGCAGGCCGCGAACACGCGTCAGGAGTACAACCGGCGCACCGAGGATCCGCAGTTCACGGTCAAGAGTTGGGAGCCGCAGCGGCGCGCGCTGGCCGAGCGGGTCGTGGAGCACGAGGCCGACGCTCGCGCGGCGCGGCGGCAGATGAACGCGGCGCAGGCGGATCTGAGGCATTGGGTTCAGATCGCCCGCAGGCCCGGCTCGCGCACCGCCGCTGGCGAGGCGGGCCGCCACCAGGCGCAGGAAGCGGCGGCGATCCAGCGGCTGCGCTCGGTCAAGACGCAGGCGGCACGCCAGCGCAAGGCGCAGCGCGTCGCGCAGACGCGCGCCGAAGTGCAGGCGCGTGAGGCCAAGGGCTACGTGCCCCGGTTCTCACGCGAGGCCGTGCGCGGGCGCGGCCGGGTGGCCGAGGTCGAGGATCTGCTGGAGAGCGGCCCGACGCGCTACGTCGCCACGGGCAAGAGTCCGACACAGCGGCGCAAGGTCACCGAGCCGCTGGCGGCGCTGGAGCACACGCAGCCCGAGTACGTCGAGCGCCTTGAGGGATCGCTGCCGCTGATCCAGCAGGCGTACACCGGCGCGATGGGGCGGCAGATCGCGCGGGCGCGCGCCGCCCGCACGCTGTTCGAGGAAGGCAAGCCGCCGACGGCGGGGATCGGCGAGGGCGAGCGGGTGTACCGCTATGAGAGCGGCGACCTGCACGAACTGGACGCGGCCAAGGACGCCGACGAGATCACGGCCGCCGCCGAGGGCCGCGCCAGCGGCGAGCATGTCGTGCTGCCGAAGGGCCAGGTCGATCGGCTGCGCGAGCGCCCCCAGCCGCAGAGCGGCGAGGTCCGGCGCGCGCTCGCGAGTTGGAACCGGGCGATGGGTACGTGGCGCGGGATCGCGCTCGGCACGCCCGGCTACGTCGTCCGCAACGCGATGTCGGATCTGTTCGCCGCCTACACCGAGCAGGGCGCGGCGCGGCTCGCCCGCAACTACGTGCGCGGCCACCGCACCCTCAAGGCCCAGCGCCGCTCAGAGCGCGCCTACCGCTGGTTCGAGGACGAGATGGCGCAGGCGGGCAAGGGCAAGGGCATCCACGTCAACGGCGAGTTCATGCCCTACCGGGTGCTGGCGGCCGAGGCCGAGGCGGCGGGCGCGATCCGCGCCGGACGGATGGCCGAGATCACCGAGCAGCGCCGTGTCGGCAAGGGCGAGCGGCTGGTCAAGCCGAAGGGCCAGGGCGTCTGGCGTCGGACGGTCGAGCGCGTCGAGGACCAAGCTCGCATCGCCACGTACGCCGGGGCGCGTGAGCGCGGCATGTCGCCCGACGAGGCGGCGGCGCTGGTCGCCACGGCGCACTTCGACTACGGCGAACTGAGCAAGGCCGAGCGCGGCTCGCGGGCGGCGTTCCCGTTCCAGACGTTCACGCTGCGCAACCTCCCCCGGCAGGCGCAGTTGCTTGCCACCCGGCCCGGCAAGCTTGCCGCCTACGCGCACGCCCGCGACGAGGCGGTCAGGGCGGTCGGCGACGATCTGCCCGACGACTACGTGGCCGGGCAGGACGAGTACGAGGCGCGCCAGGCCGGGATCCCGATCCGCTTCGGCGGTCACACCTACTTCGTTTCGGCCGGGCTGCCGTTCACCGATCTGAACGATCTCGTGGCCGCCAAGCCCGGCGAGCCGAAGTCGTGGGCCACGACGGCGGCGATGCTGCCGACGACGCGGATCGCGCAACTCGCCGGGCCGTGGAAGCTGCCCTTCGAGTTGGCGTTCAACTACTCGACGCAGTACCGCCAGCAGATCTCAGATCCCGACCGCCCGCACCGGCCCGTGCCCGCGCCCGTGGCGGCGCTCGCCGACCGCTCCCCCGGCTTACGCACGCAACTCGGGATCACGCCCTACCAAGATCCCAAGACGGGCGCGAAGACGTGGGGCTGGGACGGGCGGCTGGATCAGGTGTTCCGGGGCGCGGTGCCCGGCCTGCCCGGCACGGCGGCGCGCGCCACGTACCGCGAGCGCGGCGAGCCGCTGATCTCCGGATCTGAGATCGCGTCGGCGCTCGGCGTGCGGACCAAGCGCTTCGACCCGCAGCGCGCCGAGATCAACAAGCTCTATCGCGCCAAGCAGCCGCTGGAGCGCCGCGCCGCGATCATGCGCCAGGGCGGCGTGAACGCCGACCACTCGACGCCCCCCTACACACACCTGCTCGGCCGGATCAAGCGCATAGACGACCGGATCGAAGCGGTCCGCGAACCTCAGACGGCCGAGCCGACGACATCGACCGGCCGCCGTCTGCCGCCGTCGCCCCGAAGCGCGGCCGGGTCCACGCGCCTACGGCTGCCGCCGCCGAGGCGCTGATGCACCACGCCCGCCGTCACCGCAGCCCGACGCTCAGATCGGCGATCCGCCAGTGCTGCGCGCACGTCGAGGACAGCGACGACGAACTGATCGGAGCCGTGCAGTGCGCGCTCGTGCAGGCCGCCGAGATCGGCGCGCTCGGATCTGACGCCGAGCAGGCGGCGGCGCTCACCGTGGCGGCTGGCGTGCTCGGCGCGCTGATCGAAGACGACGAGGACTTCCACGAGGCGGTCGGCCTGCTCGCCGACACGCTCGCGCTCGTCACCGCCTAGCAATTACCAGCAGGACGAACGTCGGAAGCCTGCTCCCTACTGGTAATCCGACTGTCCCTACCAGCGCTCGCCGATACCCGGCCGCGCCCGCAGATCGGGCGGCGAGTGCATGTAGCGGCGCAGCGGCTGATCGTCGCCGTCGGCCAGGTACGCGGTCAACGCCTGCACCAGCGGCTGCGCGTCGCGGCGCGGGACCGGAGTCACGAAGTGCCAGGTGTTCTTCGAGCCGCCGCGCAGGCTCGGATACGAGCATCCCGCCGCCACGCAGCGCGCCCGCGCGAACGCGGTCAGTTCGGCCATCAGGCCGCGATCGGTGAACGGGCCGCGATGACCGCTGCGCTGCTCGGGCGGGTCGAGCGGGACCGCGCGCAGGATCGGGAAACGGCTGGTGCCTTCGATCGCGAGCCGGTACGCCATGGCTCAGATCTTGCGCGTCGCTGCGCGTGCGCGCAACCGCGCTCAGATCGGGAGCGACCCGTGGAAGGCGATGAAGCCGATCACGAGCAGCGCCAGGCAGGCGACGGCCCTGTTCACGGTCCGTTCTTCCTTGCGGTTGCGCTCGGCCAGGTCAGCGCGGCGTTCCTGCTCACGCTCGTGGTCGCGCCAGCATGCGGCGCAGTCCTCAACGAAGATCTCGGAGATCTGGCCGAACTGGTCGTACTGGTAGCAAAGGTGCTCGTGGCCCGCGCGTTCCGCCGCCGCTTGGTGCTCGTCAACCCACTGACGGGCACGAGTCTCGAACGCTTGCTCGCGCATCGCGCGCTGGCGCTTGTCGTCCATCACGCGCGCGTGGTCGGCCACCATCTGCCGCATGTGGTCATCGGGGTAGCGTGCCTCAGGCATCGGTCACTCCAGTTGATCGGTGTCACGCCCCCGGCCGTGTGGAGCGGCGCGGGGGCACCTTGTCGCTGAAGGTATCGGCGAGATCCGGCGTCGCCTCCAGCCCGGCGTCGAAGTAGTGCGCGTGCGTGACCCTCAGCGTGTCGAGCGAGTCGGCCCCGAGCAGCACGATCTCGACGTCGCTCCCGCAGGCCGCGCGCTCGGCCTCGGCGTAGACGATCGCCGCCGCCTCGGCGTCCGTCCCGACGTCGCGAGCCTCGATCAGCCCGCCGTCGAAGACGATCAGGTAGTAGCGGTCGGTCACCCGTCAGCCCCTGCCGATCCTGAAGCCGTTGCGCTTGGCGTCGGCCACGGTCGTCCAGCCGTGGATCTCGTAGGTCGGCGCGCGCCCGGTGACGAGCACGATCCGCAGGTCGTCGTCGTCATCGTCGCGGACGACGATCAGGCCGTGCTCGACGTCGGGACTCCACTGCACGCGATAGCCGCGCACCATGCCCGCCTCAGATTCCTCGTCGTGCGTCCAGTCGTCCCAGCCCATTGACTTGGCGAACGCGATCTCGGCGCGCGCTTGCTCGATGAAGTCGGCCCTGCTCGCCTCATCAGCCATCGGGCGAGCGCTCGTGTTCCAGCGCGCCGACGCGATCGGCGATCCGATCCAGCCGTGCGCTCAGATGCGCGTCGAGATCTGAGATCCGCTGACCGAGTGCCACGCCCTGATCGGTGATCCGCTGACCCAGGCTCTCGCTGAGGCCGTCGAGCCTCCCGCCGAGGCCGTCGAGCGCACGCGCGATCCAGAACGTCTGCGCGCCCACGAGCGCCACGACGAGCACGGCGATCACTCCAGCGGCAGCCCAATCCATCGGCCGAGCGTAGCGGACGATCTGAACCCTCGTATTTGGCTCTAGGGCGTGGTTTCCCAGACGTGCCGCCTACGCCCAGATCCTTCAGATCCGAACTGGACCCCAACCAGCGCTCAAGGTGGGCAAGAAAGACGAGAAGCTTCAAGCCGTTGTCGGCACTGAAGGAAGACGAGAGGAGCGGAGAGACAGCGCAGCCGAGCGCGAGATCGGAACGATCGAGCGCGAACGAGCACGAGAACGCGAACGAAGACGAAGCGGCAACCGCCTCCCGAAGCCGCTGAGCAACCTCGCGGTTGCGCTTCAGATCCCGGCTCAGATCCGCCGCGAGTCTCACGTCAGATCCCACTCGTGGGCACGCATCGCGGCACGCAGACACGTCGCAAACGTTGCTGTAGAGCCAAACTTGACCAGTCACTCCGACTGTCGCAGGACGTTGGATCGGAACATCCAGTGACCCCCCGGCCACCCCCCGCCCGCCTGTGACGGCGGCTCTGTGGGTGGTATTGCGCAATACCACCCATGGCGCGCGCACGCGGGCAACCGCCTCCCGAAGCCGCTGAGCAACCTCGCGGTTGCGCTTCAGATCCCGGCTCAGATCCGCCGCGAGTCTCACGTCAGATCCCACTCGTGGGCACGCATCGCGGCACGCAGACACGTCGCAAACGTTGCTGTAGAGCCAAACTTGACCAGTCACTCCGACTGTCGCAGGACGTTGGATCGGAACATCCAGTGACCCCCCGGCCACCCCCCGCCCGCCTGTGACGGCGGCTCTGTGGGTGGTATTGCGAGTTCCCTTCGCAGAGCCTCTGATGGCTCCGCAGCGGGCTGGGGCTACTGCCACGGCTGGGCTTGAAGCTCTCGTTTCCGCCTGCGGCGGGCCTGGATCGTGTACGGACAACGCCGTACATTGCCGTACATGTACGGACAACGCCGTACATTGCGCCTTGAGCTACGGGTGACGCCGGATCTGATCGCGGCGATCGACGGGGCGCGCGGTGACGTCAGCCGCTCGCGCTTCATCGAGCGGGCGATCGAGGCCGAGATCGGAGGGGATCGTGGCAACCATGAACAGGAGCCTCATGTCCGAGGACGAGCTTCTGGCCGAGACGTTGACGCGCCTGCAACGCGCGAACAACGGCCTGCGCCTGATCGAGGCGGGCGAGCTTCCCGAACCGGGCGGGAAGTTGACCGGGGTCGTGGCGAGGATCCGCAGCGAGGTGGCGCAGTCGGCGATGACGATCGAGATCCTGATGGAGCGCCGCCGCTGACGCCGCTACCGAAGGTCGCGCGGGCACACTGGAAGACGTGACGAGCATCGAGGATCGGCTGGCGGCGGTCGAGGCCCGCTTGGATGCGATCGAGGCCAGCCAGTACCACCCGGCTGCCTCTCCTTCAGTGCCCGCCGTGCAGTTCGACGGCTTCACCGCTGGCGAGCAGGTCACACTGGCGCTCGGCGGTCCCGGCGAAACGATGGAGGACCAGATCGCCGAGACGATCGCCGACGGCCAAGGACGGGCGCTGTTCGTCATCCAGAACAAGATCGCGATGGTGCCGCCGCCCGACACGCGCGTGCTCAAGGCCAGGGGCGAGCGGTCCGGTCGCCAGGTCGAGCGGGGCGTGGGAGACTCCGGCCTGACGATCCGGTAGCCGGGCCGCCCGTAATCGCTCCGGGCGGCCCGGCCGTTTCGCAACCTGCGCGTTGCGTGAGAAGATCTGAGTCGTGGTCGTGGCCGTAGAGGTCGAGGATCAGCAGGCCGCCGTCGAGACGATCGTCAGGGCGGTGCTGCGGGCCATCGCGCAGGCGGCCGATCGGGACCAGCTTGGCCCGGAATGTCAGCGCGGCATCGAGGCGGTCACGCTCGCGCTCGTGGCCGATGCGGCCGCGCAGATCCCGACGCGCGCGCGGATCCCGGTGATCGCCGACGCGCACGAGTTGATCGACCAGTTCCTCAGCGCCTGCATCGCCGAGACGGTCTGACGGCAGATCCTGCCGTCCAGGCCCCGATCGGGAGCACTGGCGGCAAGGGCGGGCGTTGGCGGCAGCAGGATCAGCGCCAGGTGTTGACAGCGCCCGCCGCCGCTGCTGATCCTCCGCGCGTGAGCCGCGCGCGGGGACAACGAGGAAGGATTTGAACCGATGGGCACGCAGGGGCGACGGCCGATGAGGATGGTGATCGAGTACACCGTCGAGGACATCGAGGCGGCGAGTGAGGCGATGGCCGAGGCGCTGGCCGAGCGGTACCGCTGCGAGGTCGTGCCGCACGATCCGGCGCGACCGCTACCAGCCGAGGCCGTGCACCTTCGAGCCGTCCCCGAAATCCGAGGGTCAGCCGGTCCTCGATCGGTGCGAATCGTGAGCGCGAGGCGAGCGGACGCGCGATAGCGGGCATCGGCATCGCGTACATGAACGTCGATCCGTTCGGGGCCGACTACCGCCCGATCCGGTACCAGTCGATGCCCGACTTCGACATCGACTTCTTCGTCCCCGACTACCGCGACATCCTGGTCACGCTCTTGTTCGCGGCAGAGCGGCGTGGCACCGTGCACGGGAGGGCCGTTCTTGCTCGTGCGGCTCCCTCCAGACGCCCCCGGCTAGTGGTCGAACGCGAAGCCGGGGGCGTCGCTTTCTCGCGGTCGAATTGCCGGACATTCTGCACCGTCCTCGTCGGTTCCAGCGGAGGGCGGCGCAATAGTCCGCGCACCGTTCGTTCGACCACAGGAGACGGCGCGGTGACGAGCAGCACGAAATCTGAGCGGGAGCGGTTCGAGGCGGTGACGATCCCGGCGAGCGTCGTCAGCGTCGGCGAGCATCAGCAGGCGAGCGCACGGCGCTTGCTCACGGCGGGCTGGGTCGCGTTCGGCGACGAGCGGATCGAGGCGGTCGGACGCGCACGGCGCGCGGGCGACTGCGGCCGGAGGTTCGGCGCGATCGTGGTCGAGGACGTGGCTGCATGAGCACCACGACCAGGACTGAGAAGATCAAGGACATGGTGCCGCCCCTCGTGGATCAGCTAGAGATCGCGTACGGCGACGCGCTCGCGCGCGTGACGCGCGAGGCCAGGGCCGGACGGCTCAGCAGCGAAGCCGAGCAGCGCGCCGTCGTCGCGCGGTTCCGTCGCGATGCGACCGACGCGGCGATCGACCTGCTGCCCAGCGACGAGCGCGCCGCGTTCGTCCTCGAAGCCGAGCGGCAGTTGCGCAAGGTCTGGCCGAAGCTGCGCAAGCTCAGCAAGGTCGCGCCGCGCCGCACGCCGATGCAGGAGTTCGTGGACCGCGCCCGCCGTCAGATCGCGAGCGCCGCGCGGCACGCGACGCGCACGCACGCGCCCGAGGCCAGCACGGACGGTCACGCCCGCGCGCGCGAGCGGACCAGCGGCCCGTCCCGTCGGCGGGAGCGCGCCAGCCCGGACGGCAAGGAGGGCGAGAAACCCGCAGGTAGGCGGCGAGGCCGTGGCTGTCGGCGGTGGGCGTCGTGAGCGCGTCGCAAGTGGCGCTCTCGATCGCGTGCCCGGTCTGTTCGTCGCCGATCTCGCTCGGCTGCCGCGACGCGCGCGGTCGGCCGTGCTCGCTTCACCCCGAGCGGCTGAAGCACGCCGAGGCGCTGGGCGTCGGCAGGCCGAAGCGCAAGCGCAAGCGCTCGACGTCCGGTCCGCGCAGGCCGCGACGTCCGATCGCGCCGGTGAAGATCACGAAGCCCGACGGCTCGACGTCGATTGTCAGTCAGCGCAGCCTCAGGGCGCGGAAGGGGCCGGAGCGATGACGCGCGAGTGTCCGATCTGCACGCGCGAGTTCGACGGCCGGGGCGTCTACTGCTCGGGAAGCTGCCGCGCCGCCGCCAGCCGCGCCCGCCGCCTCGGTACCGACGCGCTCATGGCTCAGATCCTCACGCTCAGATCCGAACGCAGGTGCTGCGGCTGCGGGAGGCCGCTGGGAGCCGGAAGGCGGGCTGACGCGAAATGGTGCCCCGGCTGCCGCCGAACCGCACAGAGCCGCGCACGCGACGCGGGGGTGCTGTCGTGAGCGGGATCGAGCTTCGTCTGGACGACGACGCGCTCGACCGGCTCGCGGAACTGGTCGCCGGGCGGGCCAACGGCCACGGCAGGCCCGAGCCGTGGGTGGGGGTCACGGAGGCCGCCGAGCACCTGCGCTGCAAGCCGCAGCGGATCTACGATCTCGTCTCCCGCGACGGGATCCCGCACCGGCACGAGGGATCGCGGCTGCTGTTTCGCCTCTCCGAACTGGACAGGTGGCTTGAGCGGTGACCGCTATCCTTGACCCCTTCACAAAGCGGGCCAGCGACGCGGGAACGTCCTGGCCCATGACCCACGGAGGTACAAGCTCCATGAGTACGCCCGAGCCTACTCGGCTGGATCTCGGCCTGTTGTCGCACACGCAGGCCGCCCTGTTGAAGGACATCGCCGGTCACGAGCCTGTCGTCTCAGGTTCGCGCCGGTTCCCGCTCAATCAGATCCGCGCGCTCGAACGTCGCAACCTTGTCGTCGAAGGCGAAGACGGCTGGCGCGCCCTCGAAGGCGCGAAGCGCTGGATCCGAACATGGGACGCCAAGGGGCCGAGCGTCCTTGTGACGCTCGGGCTATTGAAGCCCGGCCAAACCGTGTTTCGCGTGGTGCTCGGACAGGTCGATGGGGCGGGCGACGTTCAGAACGAATGGACGCCCGAGCGCTCGATCTATCGGACGGAGCGCAGCGCTCGCGAGGGTGCCATCACGTCTGCGGCGCACTTCATGGAGCGGCGGCGCTACCTGGGCTGGCGGGCGTTCGCCAGGGTCGAGCGGCTTGTCTGGCGGGAGGTGCGCGCCGAGTGGGCAACGATGGCGCTCGCCGAAACCCCGCGAGACATCGGCCACGCGCCGCGCTGGTACTTCAGCGCCACGGACGACAAGCCGGGCTGGGGGTTCACGCGAGACGCCTATAGAAGATCGCTGTACCCCCGCCCGAGCATCATCGACAGCGCGATCACGCGGCACGCGCTACGAGGCGAGTCGCGCAAGGTGGCCGAGCGTGAGGCCGGTGAGCGGCCGTGACCGACAGCGATCAGCGGCAACTGATGAATCTCGCCAGGCTCGCCGGAGCCACGATCGGCGAGGACGGCGGCATCGCCTTCCCCGACCCGCTCGCGCTCCAGTATTTCGCGGTCCTCGTGGTCGGCGACCCGTCAAGCGAGAAGCACGTCCGGCTCGTCGCCCGGCGTCTCGCCGGGATGGAGGGGCAGTCATGAGCGCCACGCGCCATGCGCCAGTGCCCGGCCATCCCGGCATCTTCAAGCGCGACGGCCAGTACGTCGTGCGCTCGCCTCATCGCAAGGGGCGGCCGTCCACGTTCTCGACACTGAAGGCCGCGCTCGCCGAGCAGGGCCTGCGTCGTGGCGGCGCAGCGAGCGCCAGCAGCGAGCCGTTCGCCGACTACGCGCCGCGCTGGATCGAGCGCTACGAGGGGCGCAATCAGCAAGGGCTGGACGAGAGCACCCGCGACGCCTACCGCGACGCGATCGTGCGGCTCGCGGTCCCGTACTTCAAGCGCAAGCCGCTGGCACGGATCGACAGGCCGATGGTCAAGCGCTACATCGCGCACTTGCGCGACGACAAGGGACTCTCGACCGCCTCGATCCAGAAGTACGTGGCAGCCGTCAAGGTGATGTTCCGCGAACTCGTGGACGACGGCCTGCTGCCGGTCGATCCGACGCAGGTGCGGATCGTCGGCAAGGCGTCGAGCAAGCCGCGCAAGCCGAAGATGATCGCCCCCGCCGTACCGGCGATCTTGGCCGAACTGTCCGAGGCGATGCGCGAGTTGTTCGTGCTGATCGCCTTCACCGGCTTGCGGATCGCCGAGGCGTGCGGGTTGCAGTGGCGTGATCTCGGCCACGACGAGAACGGCCGTCCGGTGCTCACCGTCGAGCGCCAGGTGCGCGTGCCTTCGCGGACGCGGCCTGACCGCTACAAGCACCACCCGAAGACGGCGGCGGGCTACCGGACGATCCCGCTCGCCGCGCCCGTGGCGCGGATGCTTGTCAAGCGCCGCGCAAAGGTCGGCGGCGGACCGATGGAGCCGATCTTCGCCACGCGCAACGGCACGCCGTACAGCACGCACAACGTCCGTCGCGCGCTGCGCAAGGCGGCCGAGGACGCCGGACACCCCGGCGTCACACCGCACATGTTCCGCCACACGCTCGGCTCGCTGCTCTACGAGCGCGGCTGGACCGACGTGCAGGTGGCGGCGATGCTCGGCCACCGAGATCCGAACTTCACCAAGCGCACGTACCTGCACGCCGTCGAGTACGGCGATATGGGCGCGATCAGCGACGCTTACGGGATGGGCCAGGAGTGATCTTGGCTCACTCTCGGCTCACGCAACACGCCGAAACTGGCCGAAACCGCAACTCGTCGGCTGCTCTCAGAAGTTCACGGTTTGCGGGGGATTCCTCAGATCCGCCGAGGCGAGCCGAAGGCCCGTTCGTAACTCGTAATGAAGGGGTCCCCGGTTCGAGTCCGGGCGTCGGCTTCCTCGGTTTGCAGGGCTTTCCTGATTCGCGTTCGGCGCGCGCCCTGCTCGGAGGTACCTGACGGGTACCGGTTCCGGCTTTGCGTGCGGGTTCGCGGACGGGACGAGAGGGGCCAGTTCGGGCGCTTTCCCCTCCTCAGGAGCAGAGAGCCCATGCCCGTTGAGCCCATCTTCCTGCGTCCGCGCGAGGCGGCCGCGCTGGCCGGTCTGTCCACCAGGGCGATCTACGGCGCGATCAATCGCGGGGAGCTGCGAGCGGTGCGCCTGTGCTCGCGGCTGCGGATCCCGCGCGAGGCGTTCGACGCGTGGGTCGCGTCGTGCGCCGTCCGGGTTGAGCGCCCCGATGTGCTCGTGCTGCCGCCCGCGCCCCCGCCGCCGGTGCGCGGCAGCTTCCGCAGGCTGTTCGACGGCGGGTCGCCGTCATGAGCGTCGAGCGCGTCGTGCGCAAGGACGGCAGCGTCGTCTGGCGCGTGCGCTGGCGCCAGGCCGGCCGCAACCGCTCCAAGGTCCTGGGCCGCAAGCGCGACGCCGACGCCTTCGACGCCGAGATCGTGCGGCGCAAGCGCACCGGCGAGCTCGCGCGGCTGGACGCCGGCAAGGAGCCGCTGGCCGAGTTCGGCGAGGAGTGGTGGCGGCTGCATGCGGAGCCGAACCTCGCCCGGTCGACGCTCAAGGGCTACGCGTCGATCTGGGACGCACACGTGCTCCCGCGGCTGGGCTCGATCCCGCTGCGCGAGCTGACGCCGGATGTGGTCAACCGGTTCCGGCTCGAGCTCGAGGCCGACGGCGTGGGCCCGGCATCGATCCGCAAGTCGCTCGTGCTGCTTCAGGGCGTCCTGCAGCGCGCGTGCGAGTGGGGCCGCCTGGCGTCGAACCCGGCCGCGATCGTGCGCAAGCCGGTTCCGCCGCGGAAGCGGACGATCGTGCCGCTGGCGCCCGAGCGCGTCGAGGCGATCCGGTTCGTGCTGCTCGGCTGCGGGCGCATCCGGGATGCGACGCTCGTCTCCGTTCTCGCGTACGCCGGGCTGCGGCCAGGGCGAGGCGCTGGCCCTGCGGTGGGCGCACGTGCGCGAGCGCACGCTGCTCGTCGAGGGCGCCGTCTCGCTCGGCGCCATCGAGGGGACCAAGACCGGCCGCACGCGCACCGTGCGCGTCCTCGGACCGCTGGCGCAGGACCTCGCCGAGTGGCGGCTGCACGCCGGACGGCCGCCGGCCGACGCGCTGCTCTTCCCGGGTCACGACGGCGAGCCGTGGACCGCCACCGCCTACCGGAACTGGCGCCGGCGGATCTACACGCCGGCTGCCGAGGCGGCGGGCGTCGAGCGGCCGCGTCCCTACGACCTGCGCCACTCGTTCGTGTCGCTGCTGATCGCCGAGGGCCGCAACATCGTCGAGGTCGCGCGCCAGGCCGGCCACTCGCCGACGGTCGCGCTCGACACCTACGCGCACGTGTTCGAGGAGTTCGACCCGGGCGAGCGCGTCAACGCGGCCGACCGCATCCGCAAGGCGCGCGAGGAGCTGCGCTTCCGGACGCAGCAGCCGACGCTCTTCGACGTCGCGTGACCGCCGCGCTCGACACCTACGCCGAGCTGCGCCTCGCCGAGGGCAAGCTCCTGCGCTGGGGCGAGCGCGCGGTGAAGGCCGCGTGCGCGCTCCAGCCGCGCGACCTCGAGATCCTGGTCGCGCTCGCGCGGTACCGGTTCCTGACCACGGGACAGATCGCCGAGCTGTGGTGGGAGGGCCGCGGCCTGCGGGCCGTGCGCCGGCGAATGACGCGCCTGTTCGAGGCCGGCTTCGTCGAGCGCTTCCGCCCGCAGACCCTGCGCGGCTCCTACCAGTGGACGTACTGCCTCGCGCGCGACGGCTTCCGCGCCGCGCAGCAGACCGGCGAGCTCGCGCCGGATCTGAAGTTCGCGCCGCGCCGCGAAGCGATCTTCGACTACCGCTACGTCATCCACGACCTGCGCGTCAACGAGTGGGTGCTGCGCTACCGCGAGCTGCTCGGCGATCGCCTGCTCGACTGGGCCGGCCCCGACGAATCGCTGATCGCGCCGCCGCGGCGACGCGACGGTGGCGACCTCGGCGACGCCGACCACAACGTCTACGGCGTCGACGACGACGCCGTCCGTCCCGTCCAACCGGATGCGCTGCTGCACGTGGCCGGCGCACAGGACGACCTGGCGCTGTTCGTGGAGTACGACCGCACGCGGAGGGTGGACAAGAACTACGACAAGTTCCGCCGCTACGAGGCGCTGCTGGCCGGCTGGTGGAAGCACGCGCTGCCTGCCGAGACGCAGCGTCCAGCGGTCGTCTTCATCTGCCAGGACAACGAGCACCGCGAGCGGTTCCTCGCCGCCGCGGACTGGCAGCTGACCGCGCACCAGACCCGCTGGGCGGACCTGAACCCCGAGCGCGAGTACCCGGTCCGCGACCGCTTCGTCTTCGCCCTCGAGCGCGACATCCGCGACGGACGCGCCGAAGCCGTCCGCCTGCCGCGCCAGCCGCCGGCAGTCGCGAACCGCGACAACCGCGTGCGCGGCCTCCGGCTACCGGCTGGACCCAGCGAGTGCTGAGATCAACACGCGTGCCGCCCGGCATGTTCCCTCCGACGCGTTCCGCTGTGCCGTTCCGCCCCGAGCGGAACACGCGCCCCGACCCGCCGACGCCCGAAATCCTCGATCCCGCCTGTGCTGAGCGAGGAAGGGGGGTCCACCGCTTCGCGCTGGACCCCCCTTCCTCGACCTGCCCAGGTAAAGAGGGCCAGGGCAGCACAGGCGGAAGGCGGACGGGCGTCAGCGGGTCGGGGCGAAGCGGGCGAGCGTCGGGCTAGAGGAGTCGGAGGGAGATCAGGGAGCGAAGGCGGCGGAAGGGCGGCGGACGGAGGTGGAGCGGTGGCATGAGGGAGTTGGAGTCGCGAGTTCGGATGGGAGGCGGAATCCGGAGACGAGCGGATGAGCGGCGGGCGTCATCGAGTGAGTGCGTCGATCGATGCCAGCGGCGCTCGCTCATCGTGGTCGTCTCTCTGCTCGTCACCGCACCAGTCCGGTCCACGCCTGCGGCTGCCGGCCGCCGCGTAAACGGCCACGGACGTACCCGCCGAACCCGCGTGACGCGCGCTGCGTCCGCGAAGACCTCGAACTCGGCATCCCTGCGGTCGAGGTGGACATTGCCGCGCTCGACCACCCGCTCGTCGCCGAAGCACGCCGCGTCGCGCCGGCGGCGTCCCGTGGACAGAAGCGGATCCTCGCGATCGAGCACCCGCTCGTCTACCGGCTCCGTCACGGCCGCTGGCGCGGCGCGACCTGGCTCGAGACCGACGAGGGCCGCTTCTGGCTCTGCGCCGGTGCGCAACGGGCGGCAGGGTCCGGCGAGGACGCCTACGAGCACTTCATCGCCTCCACGACGCCGGCCGACTCTGCCCGATGATGACGACTGCCCGCGGCGCGCTCGAGCGCAAGCGCGCATCATCGACGCCCGCGTCGGCCGTCATCCCGGAGGGCTCGCCGATGCGCGCGCCTCGGCCGCCGCGTCCACCTCGGTTTCGGCCGACTCCTCACGCCCGCCTGTAAGCGACCGCCGCCGGCGACGACGTCTCGGTCGCGGTCGCTACTCAGGCAGTCGACGGCCGCTTCGTCGACCGCGACGTGCTCTTCCGCCTCGTCTTCGACGCGGCCGATGCCGAGCTCTGGGAACCACGCGCGGACTGGCCCTCTGGCGCGCTGCCCTGGTTCGAGGTCGCCCGCTTGGGCTTGCGCGAGCCGACCTGATCTGACGTGACGCCGCCGACACGCGCAACGTCGTCCTCGCTCACGCCGGACGCATACGCAAAGGTCGAGGCCGTCCCACCGAGCAGCGCCTCGTGCGCTCGCTCCATGCGCCGCTGGAACTCCTCGCGATGGCGCTCGACGTACTCGTCGATCGCACCCTCGACGAGCTCGGACTGCTTGAGCCCGGCCATCAACGCGGCGTAACGCACCTTCGCCTTGGTGGACTCGTGGACCTTGATGGGAGACTGGGCGCGTGCCATGCGGTGCCTCGGTATCGAGGTTGGAGCGTTCGGCCCTGAACCACAGCAGCGAAGGACGACGCAAGCCTGCCGCAGCGCCTAGCTCGTCGAAGTCTAGTGCTGAGTTTTGGGGAAGTCCGGCTGCTGTCATTCGGTGCATACCAGCAGCGCCGCCAGTCGCGTCGGAGCCAACCCGGGCTCTGGTAGTAGGCTGGCGGTCGTCAAGGCGCCGGGGTCAGCGCGAGATGCATGGCACCGGGCTCCGTCGCGCGCGGCACGACTGAGCGCATTACAGCCCGACCAAAGCGCGTAGCGCGGGTGCGTGCGGCGGCGCGTCGATTCCGAGCTCAGCCGCCAGTAGGACCTCGACGATCATGCGTAGCTCGTCAACGTGTTCCTTAGCGACCACACGTTGCTCGTCGCCATGCACGAGCTTGCTGCGCCTACCGAAATGACGCCCGACCACAGGGCTCCATGCCGCGACGGGCCCTCCGAGGATCGAGGCGAGCCGCTCGTTGACCGGCCGGATATTCGTCGTGTCAGGCATGCACAGGGCCTCAACGACGAACCAGAGATGCAGGTACTCCGTGATCGGGTCGCCGCTCGCTGGCGCAGTCCAGTACCAGTCGCACGCAAGTCGAATCCGGTTACGGTCGTGGTCAGCGCGCTGCTGGTGCGCCTCGAGCGGTCCGCGTGCGAACGCGAGCAGCTCTTCCTGCGTGATCGCGCCCACGGGCAGGTACGTCTCGCTTGCGACGCTGTCGGACATCAGCGCGCGTGACCAATGGCCGTCAACGTGGAACTCGCCGAGTTCCTCCGTCAGCCGAACGCCTAGGAGTCGTCGGCCGAAGTGCAAGTCGAGCATCGTCTTGACCGGCGCGAGCCGCCGGCGTCCCTCCGCGAGCCGTGCGACAGGCTCGGTCTCGTTGCTGTGAAGGATGAACTCGACATGCCACGCGTCCGCAACCTCGTCCTGCCAGCCGCCCATCTCGAAATACACGTTCGGCAGGGATCGGAACTCCATCCCGGCGCCGTGGCGCACGAGCCCATGCTGCTCCAGCATCACCCACTCGCGCGGGGTCCGGGAAGGTGCGGCGTTTCGGATCTCAGCGCCGCCGCGCTTGACTGTGCCATGTCCGAAGCGGATGACAAGGTTCGGCCAAGTGAGTTCGGCGCCAGCGACGACGACGCGCAGCGTCTTGTAGACGGCGCGATAAGCGGGTGTGCCGGCACCGGCAGGATGCTTCTCGTCGACCTCTTGCCAAGCATCCAGCCTCACGAACTCAGGACGCTCGTCGTGGCGTGGACTCATATTTCGCCGGCGACGCGGCGGGACAGCGGGCTTTCCTCTATTGGTCCGGGAGCCTGCCATCTACGGCAGAGGCACTGGCGACCAGGAGTTTTCGCACTCCGCTGGCGCTTCGGCGGATATGCGGGTGCCAGGGAACGCTTGGCTGGCTCCGAAGTGTCGACGTCATCGATAAGCGGCACTTGCACGTCTCGCAGAGCAAAGCGCTTCTGCAGGTGCGCTGCGGTTGCTCGCACGCTCTTCGACCGCTAGGCAGCCTTCGTGGCCATGCCGTGCATGTTGCAGCGCCAGCGCAATAGCTCCTCGCTCACGCCGAAGTTCTCTTCGATCTGGGGCCGCGTGTGCGTCCGGTAGAGCATGCGCAGGCCCTTGACGGGTACGAGCAGGGCACTGGCGAGCCAGTTGGCTTCGTCTTCCTGACGCTGGGGGTAGACGCGCACGCCGGCCTCGTCGACGACCGGCCCAGCCGTGTGACCCAGCAGCAAGTGGGCGAGTTCGTGGCAGATCGAGTTGGCCTGGCGCTCGGGGGTGTGGGAGTCGTTAACGACAATGATCGCCTGGCCGCCCTCCACGACCATCAGGGCGGAGAGATCCTTGCTCTTGCCCCTCATCAGGAATGCCCGCTGCTCGTCGGTAACCCCGGGCAGAGCCGACAAGTCAATGACGCCGATGCCGTGCCGGTCGGCGAGCTTGCGCGGATCTAGTCGACAGGTCGGTGTCAGGCCAAGCTTGTCGCGTTCAGCAGTGGCAAGCATCTCCGCACGTCTACGAAACGAGAACGGAAGCGGCCTGTTCGCCATCGGCTATGCGGTGCGCTTCTCCGCCTCGCTTGGGGCAGGCTCGGCGAGTTGGTCATACGCAGCCTTTACGACCGCCGCGATGGCGTCAGCGCCTTCCGGCGACAAGCGTCGATCTGCGCGGAGGTGGGCGCCGATCGCAACCATCGTCTCGCGGCGCTCGTCGCGCTCGGCTGCTTGTCCGCTGAGGAAGCGTTCGACCGGGACCCCCAGCCACCCAGTCAGCGTGAGCACGGTATCCATGTCGGGACGCGACCCCTTGTACAACCGCGTGAAGGTGGAACTCGCAATGCCCAATTCAAGAGCAACCGCACGCCACGAGAGTCCCTCTTCCTCCTTCTTGGCGAGGAGTGCGCTGTACAGCGCAGTGGTGTCGATATCTCGCCTCATCTGTTGCAAGTGTAGCACATTGTTGTATAGAAGCAACACTCTAGAGCGAGGACGACCTGCGTGCCTTGGCGATCGCACGCTCCGCATTGGCTTGATATGCCCCGCGGCTCACCGGATCCGTGAGGTCAAAGCGTCCCCACCAATCCGGACCGCTCAGCATAATCAACTTGCCGAGAGGGATCGGGTCATCCCAGCCGATGTGGTTGGCGTCAGCCACGTTGCGTAGATGCTTTGCGACATCAACCATGCCCTCCTCTGCCTCGACTTCCGCGCGCTCGACTGATCCCACGATTCCGCCGCCGCCGGGATCGAGCAAGCTCGTAGAGACCTTGGACACGTTCCCCGCCAAGTCGCTGAACCGGGCGGTCGGAGGGGGATCAACTGTGGTCCCGAGCAGCGCCCACTGTTGTGGCTGGGAGATACCGTCGAGGTCGATGGGCAGGTTCAGTGCGCCAAGCACGAAGGTTGCCCAACGCTCGACGTATCGTTGATCGGCTTCCCGCAGGAAGTCGAAACCGACCTTCCCCGACCAGTAGTACCGCCCGGTCTCGAGGGCCGCGTGGACGATGACCGTCTCGATCCCGAGACGGTCATAGCGCTCGAACGATGCCAGCATGATGCGAGGGGCGATCGCTCGTCCGCGGAACGGGTCGTCGATCTCCATCCTCTGATGCAGGACACGCCCTTCGCCGAGGAGGTAAGTCCGCTCGATGGCTCCGACGAAGTTGATGCGACCCTGCTCGGTCTGCTCGACGAGACCCATATCCAAGGCCACGACCTGATCGTTTGGGTCGACGTACGAGTTGGCGCCGACAATGAGTCTGTAGGGCGCGACTTCGAAGGGAGCCGTCAGCTCCGAGAAGGCCTCCCGGCGAAGATCGCTGTCGAGCTTGACGGGCCCAAAGTCCGCGATGCGGCGCCGGATCTCGGCGCCCAAGTCTGGAATGCCAGCCGCGCGCCTCGCTCGGATCTGCTTGATCAGCTCCTGCTCGTCGGCCATCAAATAGGACAGCCGATCGGCAGGACGTGATAGGTCCTCACCATGGCCAGCTTATGGCTGACCTCGGCGGAGAACCCACGCGGCTCAGCCGGTCACGATCGGGAGGCCGGGATCTGGAGCGATCTACTGAGTACTACGCGAATGGCATCCGCCGGCGTCCTGAAGACGAACCAGATCACCCCATCGACCTTGATCCCGCGCGATCGATGACGACACGTGAGACGGGTCGCCGTGGATTGCGTCTGCAGTGACACCGACGTTACTTGTCACGAGCACGCGCCCTCGACGCGCAAGAGGGCGGCAGGAAGTCGCTCTGAGGTGCAGAATGTCTCATCGACGTGTCGGCGCAAGCCCAACATGGACCGCTCGTCACCGCTTTGCTGACGAAGCCGGCTCGTCACGAGCCGATGCAAGCCCATGACTCGGTTGCCGTTCAAGCCCATCACGGCCTAGTTGGCGACTGCCACGCGCATCCCGTCGGCCCGCGTCAGGTCCTCGTCGTGCGACAGGAGGACCTGGATCGTCACGGACTCGGCATTTGGCAGGTTCGGGCGAACATCGCAGTAAAGGGTCTGAGCATTGAGGCTCTCGCATCAGGAAAGGTCCTTGAGATCGGCGCTCAGGCGCAAGTTCGAGTGACCCACGAGTGCGAGGTCTGCAAGGTCTTGCGGCAATACGTGCCGGCCGAGACGTTTAGGGAGTTGCCCGGCCAGCGCGGTTCGCTTGGCGTCTTTCTCACCGGCGGTGAGATCTCCTTGGGCGACGCCGTCTCCGTGCAACCGACCGCATACCCAAACGTTCCCGAGCGTATCTACGAACGGCTCGCCTGGCTATTAGCGCGGATCCCGCACGGCGAGGTCGTGACATACGCCACGTTGATCCAGCTAATTGGCGCGGCTCGGCCCTATTTCCGGGTCCTGCCGAAGTACCTGCGGCGCGCAACCGAAGCGGGTCTACCGGCCCATCGTGTGCTAACGAGCTCCTTTACAGTGACGGGCCACATGGTCGCCCAGGCGCCGCTGCTGGTCGCAGAGGGCGTGTCGATGGACGACTCTGGCGCCCTGCGTGACCCCGCCCGTCTATGGGACGCCCGCGACGTGTACATTACGCGCACCTAGGGCGCCTCTCAGGCCCGGTTGTGGCCGCCCTTCATGGGCATCGGTGAGCGCCAGGCCCCGCCGATGAACGAAGCCGCAGTGACGCCCATCCGCTGATCGAGTTCCGCCTGGGACTCAAGGTAGCCAGCGCGTCGGATGTGCTGGACATCTGTGCCGCGGGCCTCGAGTGCGTGGCCGACCAGAAGGTGGCGATGGCAGCGCTCGGGCTCCTCCTCAACACACGTCAACGCGACGTTGTGCTCGGCGGCAAGCTGCTCGACGCGCTCGATGCCATCCGCAAACCATGGCTCGGCGCTGAGCGGCGCATACAGTGTGTGCCCCTCGTCGTCGTAGTACCGATCGCCGGTAGGACGCCCGCCAAGACGGTCGCCAAGATACACGTACTGAAAGCCAGCGTCGACCAGTGCAGGCTCGAGGTTGCGCCGATTGAAACGCGGCGCGAAACGCATCAGCGGCTTCGACCGGATGTCAATCACCATCGCGATGTCATAGTCGGCGAGGATCTCGGTGTAGTCGTCGAACTCGCTCATGCCGTGACCAAGTGTCCAAACGATCAATGATTTCGCGCACACCCGCACATGATCTCACCTCTGAGTACCTTCCTGTGCGCAGTGAGTGATCGCGGATTGCGGCCTCGTCGGCTCGTCAAAGCCTCTGTCGGCCGGGTGATGGGGTAATTTCGCCCGAGTGACCCCGACTGCGCGGGACTATCGCTGGAGTGGCGAAATAGCGCCTTTCGGGACCGTCTTTGAAAGCCTCCGGCCGAGCGGCTCGTACCGGGCCGTCCTCAAGGACGTCCCGCACGACTTCGATGTGGCGACTCGCTCCGACTACGAAGCCGTGCTACACGCGAGCGGCTTCCTTCCCGATGGAGCGGCCCTTGTGGACCACCCGGAGCTGGTCGCGGTCGTCCAGGCGCACTGGCACGCGGCGGGTAACAACGGGTGCCACTTCGCGATGCACCTCTCCGAGCATCGCGAGCAGTTCGGCTGGGAGACGTGGGTGATGGCGGACCGCGGCAGTCCCGCCGCAACCGCCAACGCCATCGCCGCGACGGCGCAGCAGCGTCTTGAACCGGTCGAGGTGGATGTGCTCAGCTTCGTGCTGCCGCACGTCGAGACGCCGCGGGCGCTCGGCGACGTCGTGCGGTCGCTGGGCGGGCGCGGGGGTTGGAAGCTCGTCGAGAACGCGGATCCTCGAGACGGCGATCTCGCGCTTCTCGGGTTGAGCGTCGGCATCGACCTCGGGCACTGGTCCGAGATCCTCGGGTTCGGCCTCGGGGCGCCCTTGGCCCACACGCGTCGCGCACCGTTCACGGAGCTCGCGATCCGCGCCAAGCCGCCGCGGAGGGCGCGTCGGAACCACAGGGCGTACATGGCCGACGTCCCGCTCAACCAGGATTCTGCCACGATCAGACTATGGGGCGATGCGACCGAGCGCTGCCGTGCCGAACGCCTTGGGGATGAACAGGACGCACGCGGGAAAGCCAGAGTCACCACCGTTGTCCAGATCGACGGGAGCACGATCACACCATGACCTCGGACTCGAACATGACGCCCGACGCCGGCGGTGCAGATTGGAAGCGCTTCAACGACGAGTTCTTCAGCGTCCATGCAAGTCTCAACGCGTCTCCAGATGCGTTGGTCAGCGGCTTGGCTGACGAAGGCATCGAACTCATCGTGGATGCACGCCCCGGCGTCGATCGCGAGGCACCCACGATGCAGGCCGGCTGCGACCAGGCCGGCCTCTACTACGTGCCTGCATATACAGCCAGGGAACTGTCGGACGAGACCATCTCGCGTTACGCGAACCTCGCGCTACGCCATAAGACGTGCGTTGTGGTCGAGGGGGACGCCGAGGACCTCCTCTCCGCAATAGCCGCGAAGCGCTCCATTAGACGACGTCGCTCGACGCTGGGTCCGGCCCAAGCACCTAAGTACCGCCTCGCGGAGGGCCGTCACGTCTTCGCCCTCGATCGTCAAGATCGGCGTCTGTTGCGCGGCCACACGGGCCGGCGATGACGTTTGTGCGCGGTCACGAGACGTACGCACGCTGGGTGGCTCAGCCATGCCCGCACCCGCGGCGCCGACAGACCGGGTGTCGATCAGGGATCCAACGATCTCGCGCAGTCGTCGGTGGCGAATCTCGATCGGAAGGTACCGGCCGGGTACGCCGGGCCAGGCACATGTGAACGACACGGGGGCGCGCTCGGGTCTCCACAACTGGGACGTGAGCAGGTACTTTGTCTCTGTCCATGCCCGTGACGACTCCCACGTCTCGGGCCCTGCAAACGCTCGTAATGAAGGGGTCCCCGGTTCGAGTCCGGGCGTCGGCTCTCAGAGAACCCGCTGCAAACAGCGGGTTTTCTATTGCCCTCGACCAAGTCGCGAAGCGCCGAAACAGCCCCAGGGGCAACGGATGGGGCAACACCCACCCCAGGAGAGCCCGTCATCCGGCGCGGGTGACATGCTCCCCGGCCGATGGCCGACCGGCACGGCATCGCCGATCCGCCGGCGCGGCAGTGACTACCGCCGGCACGCGCAACCGCGGCAACACCGGCAGATTGATCCAGTGAGCGCAGAAAGCGCCGTGGGCTCACGCAGCCGCGGCTCGCGGCGCTTGTCGGCGCGAAGCGAGCGAACCGTCCAAGGACGGGAGGCGGGCGCGCCGATTGCTGGCCGGTGGCGACCGCAGCTCGCCGTCGTGCTCGACCTCGCGCTGCGCGTCACGTTTCGTCTTTTGCACGGCCTGCGGCGAGGTGTTTCTGACGCGCCTGCGGCTCGTCGGCGAGATGCGGACGTGGACGCTGGACTATCGGACGCAGGCCCAACTCAGCCGCGAGTGGCGAAAGGAACCGGCGGCCGCTTTCATGCCGGCCCCGCCAATTCCGCGGGCGGAGCGCGAGCTACGCCAGGTCGGGAAGACAGTGGCTCGATGCCCTTCAGCAAGAACAGTCGCGCCCCGGTTTGGGCTCGGGTAGGGTCGCGGCCGTGTCTGCCCACGTTGCGCAACGGCCTGATCGGGCCGCGGGTGCCTCACTGGTTTTCACCGGTGCCTTCAACCCGGTGATCTTCCAACCCGCTTGGCTCATGAGGTACGGGCTTATCCCGGACGACGAAGAGTCGATCGAGATGCAGGTCGTGTCGCGCGAGATCACGTCGTGGGCACAGGCCTGGCTCAAAGTGCTCGTTCGGCCCGAGCGTTGTGAGTTCCATGCGAACGACGAGGTAGCCTCGTACAAGGCGCTCCACGATGTCGCTTCGGGCGTCTTCGCGCTCCTCTTCCACACTCCAATCCAGGCCTTCGGTGTCAATCGGTTCGCCCACTTCCAGACGGAATCCGAGGATCTGTGGCACGAGCTCGGCTTCGGACTGTTCACGCGCGGACGATGGGAAGGCGTCCTCGACGACCCGCGTATGAGGTCGCTCGCAGTCGAGAGCCGTCGCGGTACGGAGACGGACGGGGTTAACCATCGGTCCTGTCGGCGGCAGGGCACGGCGACGACGAATGGTGTTCGCCCACAGCACCAGCCTGGCGCTCGGTGCCCTGACCGCTGCCGCAGGTTTCACGCTCGTGGGAGCACTGGTTCGCATCGGCCTGCCCGCAGGTCCCTGGCTGGCGTGGCTCGGTGCCGCGCTCCTCGGCAGCTGGGCGATGCGCACGATCGGTCTGCCGGGCATGCCGTACCCACGCTCGCATTGGCAGGTTCCCGAGCATTGGCGCACGGGCATGCCGGCGCCGTTCACGATGTCCGCCTACGGCTACCTTCTCGGGTTCGGCTTTCTCACCGACGTCATCGTTCCTGCGTACTGGCTGCTCGTTCTGATCACGGCTGCCGACGGTGGGATCGTGGCGATTGGGCTCGGGTGGCTCACCTACATGGTTGCCCGAATTGCCGTGACCGTGCGCGCGACGAGAAGCGTCACGGCATGTCCGTTGGACCCGACGTCGGCGCGGCTTGCCTACGCGTGGGAGCGTCCGCTCAGCCGCGGTCTGACGGCCGGAATGCTCACGATCAGCGCAGCGGCGCTACTCGCTGCCGCCGGATGAGAAGGAGGTTGCTATGACCAGAGTCACGCTGACGAACCAGGACGCCAACGTCGCATGCGAAGCCGACTTGCCCTCCGGGTTTGCGGTGAGCGAGCGACTCCGGACGAACCTCGCGTACCCGTTCGATCTCGGTGGGTTCTGCAACGTACCGATCTCGATGGTGCCCGACCCCGACGAGAGCGGATTTCCCCGTGTGGATCTGCTGCCCGCGCGCGGACTCTTGTTCTGGGTCGTGTCCTATGACAGCCGCGTCGAAGTCGATCCCGAGGCCCGGCCGCCGCTCGAGGGGGTCAAGATCCAAGGTGTGGGACGGTTCAGCGATGCCGATGAAGCCCCACCTAGATGGGACAACGTTCGCATGTGGGCCAAGGTCGTTCCGCTCGGTCCCAACAAGGCGTGTGAGGTGTTCGCGTTCGCGGGCACGTCGCCGCTCACTCCAGTCGACATCCTCGGGCCGCTCTTGGACGGCATTGCCTTGAACGGGTGAGGATGATTCGGCGGCGCGCTTCGGCTCTGGTCGGTACGGCACTCGTGGTGGTCATCGGGGCCGGGTGCGGCCACACTTCGCGACGCGGCGCCGATCGCGCTCAGTCTCGGGTGACCCCGTCGGTCGCGTCGTCCTCCGCGCTCGGCCTCACCCGCAAGCATCCTCGCCGGTATCGCAAGGTCTGCGGCAAGCAGGCCGACCAGGCGCCGGCAGGCGCCGGGACGTGTCCGCCGCTGATCCCGAAGGGTCACCTGGCGATCCTCTACAGCGGCCGGCTCGGCGGTCGCGAGGCCGACCCAGGTGGCTTCTCCGCCGACCTCGCGAGTCCCTCGATCAGCCATCTGGACGGTGCGCACGTGGAGACCAACGGCGGCCACTGGCACTACGACGTGGCGTGGACGGCTGCCGCGAGACAGATGGCGATCGCCCGCGGAGTGATCCATCCGCCCAACGCGGCACACCGATCAAAGTGCCGGCGCCGCGACGTCGAGGGCCAGCGGATGCGCGTGTGCCGCGTCGTCCCCTACCAGCAGGGCGGTGGCATCAACGGCGGGCACATCGCCTACGTGTGGCGCGACGGGGACACGGCCTACGTCGTATCGCTGCATGGCTACCGCAACAGTCCTCGGGCGCGCGCGATGATCGGCGCGCTCGTCGATGCTGTCGGAGATCCGTAGGCGGCCACGCCGACTAGTCGCCGAGGCTGGCCGGGGTTGGGGCGCGACGCGGCGTGGCGGCCGGACGCGCCGCTTCATGGCGCGAGCCTATCCGCTGTCTTGCCGCCCTCCGGCGCATCGGAGGAAATCTTCGTGCCTTCGGCAACCCACGCCACGATGCCGTTGTCCAGCAGTCGCGGCACGTGCGCTTCGTCGGCAGGAGCCGCGTGCCAGTGGGCGAATACGCGCGGCATGGTGGCGACGGTGGTGGGCCTCGTGCTGCTCGGGGTGATCGCGGGCGCGCTGCTATGGGCGGCGGCCGAGCAGCATTACCGAGGGTGCGTTGACGCGCGCGCTGCGGTCGCACTCGCCAACGGTGGCGTCACGAACTCGCAGCGGCAGGCACAGGAGCCGTTCTTCGGGTTCAAGGACAGCGAACCAAGGTCAATCGCCTACGTCCCGACCGACGTCAGCCTGCGTGGGTGCTCGCGCTGGCCGTTCTGAGCCGCCTTCACGGCCGGCCAGCTCGGTCGGCGCGATCCGGACGTCCGAGTATCGGGAGGCCGGGGAGCGCGGGAGAGAGCGTTCGCACGCACCGTGAGCACCCCCCTTGACGGTGGCCGCGCGGAGGAACGGGCGCGGCCAGCCGTCAGCGTGACGAGGGTCAGCCGGCGACCTGTGCGTCGGCGACGACGTCGTCGTCGTCGCGCTCGGGGTCGTGCTCGATCGCCGGGGCGAGCGCGACGGCGGTGTCGAGGAAATCGGCGTCGCCGAGCCCCTCGTCCATCAGGTGCACGTAGGTGCGGAGCGTGAACGCCGGGTCGGCGTGCCCGAGCCACTCGGACACCTGCCGGATGTTCTTGCCGCCGGCGAATAGCAGCGACGCGCACGTGTGTCGGAACGTGTGGAAGTGCACCCACGGCACGCCGGCGTGCTCTCGCCGGGGCCGGCGCGGCCGGCGGGTCGACAGCGGGACCACGCGGCGAGCGTCGCGCGCCGCGTCGTGCTCGGCGGCGCGGCCAGTCGCTCGGTCAAGCACGCGGCGGACGTTCCGGTCCGCGTAGCGTGTTCCGGTCGACGTCGCGAACACGGGCCCGGACGCGTTCGCTGGCCGCGCCACCCAGAGCGCTCGCGCGAGCCCGGCCGGCAACGGCAGGTCGCGGCGGCCGTTGCTCGTCTTGAGTCGCTTCACTCGGCCGCGGTAGCACTGGCGGCGGACGTGCAGCACCGGGCGAGTCCCTTGCTCGACGTCCGTCCAGTCGAGCCCGAGCGCCTCGCTGATCCGTAGCCCCATCTTCGCGAGCAGCTCGAAGAACAGCCGCCACTCATCGGGGAGCGCGGCCATGACGCGCGCCAGCTCCTGGCGGGTCATCGCCTTCGCCTGCTCGTCTTCCTGCTCGTCGTCGCGGCGCCGGTTGACGCGCACGCCGGTGCACGGGTTCGACCGGAGCTGGCCGTCCTCCACGAGCGTGGCGAACATCGCCTTGAGCGGCGACAGGTTCTTCAGGACGCTCGCCGGCGCGAGCCCCTTGCCTTCGAGATACGTGACGAAACGGCGAATGTCCGGTGGGTCGACGTCGGCGAGTCGCCAGCCGGCGAAGAAGTCGATCGCGTACGCGAGCGCGCGCCGGTAGTCGTCCCTGGACTGGTCGCTGAAGCCGCGGCCGGTGCGGCCCGCGTACGTGTCGATCCACGCCGGCGCGTAGTCCTCCAGCAGGTCGCGGATGGCGGGCTTCCGATCCCCGGCCTGGCGGCGGCCCTTCGCCTCGCGCGCCTCCGCGAGCGTGCGGTGGAACGACTTGTGAGCGCGGCCCTTGTGCCGCCACACGACGACGTACCGGCCGCCGCGAGCGTAGATGCCCGGGGTGGCGGTGCGGATCATCGTCGCGCTGTGCTTCCCGCAGCAGGCGATCATGCCTTCCGCGACGGGTTCGCCGCACTGGCGGCGTTCGCTCCGGGTGCCGATGTTCGCCTTGCAGCGTTGCTGCTTCGCGGGCACCGCTCAGCTCTCCTCTCGGTTGTTCGGGGTGCTCACGTCGTCGTGATCAGAGGCCCACGCGGTCGGGATGCCGGTCCACTCGTTGACCGCGCGCAGCTCGCGCATCAGGCTCGGGCGCCACTCGTGGTACTCGGGGAGCGCCCGGATCGTGTGTGCGAGCAGCGCCGCCAGCTCGTCGAGCGCCGCCAACTCCTGCGCCCGATCGTCGTCGTCGGGCTCGTACTCGTCCCACGCGGGATCGTCATGGACGGCGTCGACGACGTGGCGGGTCGCCTCCAGCCAGCGCCGCTGGCCGTGGCCGAGGCAGCACGCGGCGACGCGCACAAGCCGCATGTCGTCGATGAGGTGCAGGCGCCACGTCGAGCCGGCGGGTAGGCGGTGGATGATCGCGCCGAGGCCGATTACGTGCTCCGCCAGCGCGTCGGCCGCAACCTCGCTGGGCGCGGCACCGCGGATAGGCTGATGCTCAGCCATAGGAGCCATACCTCCTGTGGTCAGAGCCCGGTGTGGCGTCGCTAGCGCCCGCCGGGCTCGCTTGTCGAACGCGACGAATGCTATGGGCGGCGTCGCTCCGACGCAACGCGAAACAGAGCCCGCATCCGCTACGGGCGGTGCTGCGAACGTCGCTCTTAGACGTGCCGGGACGCGATGCGGCGCGTTGCCCCGGGCGTGCCCCTGATCGCGCGATAGCGCGGCACCAGCGAGTTCCCGAGGCGATCACTGAACAGACTGAGAAGTGATCAGGCGTGCGCGTAGGCCGCGAGCCGCTCAGGCTGCGATCCGTTCGGCGAAGTCCTCGCCGCGCGCAGCCGGCACACCCTCGTATGCGTGCCGCCAGCTCTCGCGCGTGTCGGCGAGTGCCTGATGCCAGGCGCGGCGATCGTCCGCCGTGAGCCGCATACGGAAGGAGCAGAGCGGAAGGGCGCGATCCCAGGCGACGTCGAACGGCACCCCCGCAGCGCGATCCTCCGCGAGCAGCTCCAGCATGCGCTCGCCCGGCGACGAGCCCCGCAGGCGGCTGGCCCGGGTGCGCGCCCTGTGGTAACACGCGGCTCGCGCATCGAGCGGCAGCGACGCAGGGTCGAACATCGGCGGGGAGTGTGCTCGCGATCGCGGACGGCACAAAGCCCGGTGACGGCTGGCGGGCGGGGTCACGCGCCCGGCGCCAGGCGGCCGTGACGTCACCGGCAGTCGCCCGAGGCGACATCCGCGTGCCGCGGGCTGCGAGGGGCGCGCCATGAGCGCGTGCGAACGGGCGCTGCCGGCCTCCCGCGGATTCGCTCGACGTCTGCCCTTGCCCTGGCGGTCAGGACGGCTCAGCGCCGGCCGGCCCGCCACCTGACCCACCCCGCACGGCGCCGCCGAGCTGGACCGTAGAGTCCGTCGACAGTGGCGCCGTGGTGGGTTCCAGTTGTCTCGCTCGTCGTCGGTCTCGTCGGCGGGTACCTGGCCGACGCACTCCGGGATAGCCGGGCCGCGGCGCGCGAAGTGGCGGCGGCCGAGCGGGCGCAGCAGCGCGAGCGCGCCGCGTTCCAGCGCGAGACGCTGATCGAGCTCCAGGACTGGCTCGCCAAGCTCGTGCGCGCGTCGGGTGCCATGCACCACCACGACTACATGCGCTTCCACGAGTCGGGCCGGTGGGGTCGAGATCCGCTCGGTGAAGAGCTGAACACGGCGTCCCACGAGGCGACGGTCAACGTCAACCGGTACCGCGTCCGCGTTGACTCCGAGGACGTCCGCATCGCTGTCGCACGGGTCGCGTCGCTGGCGCACGATGCGAACCGTGGCGCGGCATATGGCGAAGACGATCGCGAGGCGTACGCTCGAGCGAAGGCCGCGTTTGACGCGGCGGTACCAGCCTACGAGCAGGTTCAGGAACTGATCGGCGAGCGGCTCCGCGCGACCGCTTGATCCGCCCTCGGGCCAGCGGGTGGTCACGGCTGGGTCAGGGCTGGTCGCGGCGTCCGCAGACACTCTCAGCCGCAGCTCCCGCAGAGGCATCTACAGCGTCGGCAGTTCCGGCCGGAGCCGGTCCCGGGTAGAGCAGCAGGTCGCCGCTGCTGTGCACAGCAGCGCCTGGCCGATCATCGGCGCGATCGTGACGTCCTGAGCCATCAGTGAACCTCACTTGCGCTCGCCGCGATCACGTGTCGAGTCCGGACGAGACGCACGTTGCCCCATGTGCGCCCCGGGCTGCGGGATGCCGCGCCACACGAGCGTTCCCGAGGCGATCGCTGAAGTTGAACAGAAGATGTCAGCGGCCAGGCAGCGAGAGCGAGCCAGAGAAAGGCCCGCCCTCGCTGTCGAGGCCAGGCCGCGTCGCTCCGCCACGGCCTGCATGCGGCAGTGCGCCGACCAAGGAGGAACCGAAACGCCCTGCCGCAAGTGATGTTCGCGAACGTGTGCATCGGCCTACGCGGCCACCGCCGAGGGCTGCCGCTCGGACGCCTCGGCTCGCGCCGCCTGCTCGTCGAGCTGGTCCGCGCGACGCCGGTAGTCCGCGGCTTGCGCGCGCAGCCGATCACCCTTCGGCCCGGAGCGAGCGCCGCGTTCGTGGCCGTCTGCTGTGCGGCGCAGCCGGTTCGCTTCGGCGCGCAACACCGAGGGCGGCTGCTCGGCCTTCGGTTCGGCGTTCGAGGCGGGCTCGGGGTGGGGCGCGAGCGCGACGGCCCGCTTCTCCAGCGCGGCGGCCTTCGCGCGTGCGGCGGCCGCCTGCCGGCGCAGCTCGCCGGTCCGGGCGCCGTGGCCGAGGTCGACAATCGCGCCGGTCGCGACGACGCGGCCGATCGGCCGGTAGTCGCAGCCCTCGCGCTCGCGGAGCTGATCGAGCAGCTCGCGCGTGTGTTTGCCGTGCTTGTCGGCCTCGCGGTCGAGCCGGTTCGCCTCGCCGCGCAGATCGGCGGCCTCGACTTGCAGCGCCTCGCGCTCAGCCTCCCGCTGCGCCGCTCGGGCTGCCTCGACGGCCTGGCGGGCAGCGTCGACCTGACCGCGCAGATCAGCCACGCCGCGTGCCACTGCCGCGACGTCCCCTGACTCCAGTGCGCTCGCGCCGACCGATCGTTCAGCGGCGGCCAGCTCGCCGGCCAATCGAGCGGCCGTCTGCTCCCACTCGGCGACGCGTTCGGCCGCGTCCGACATCTTGCGGTTCGCGCGATCGAGCTTGCGGCTCATGCCAACCCCTCCTGTTCGAGCTGGTCGATTGCGTCGCGAATGCGCCGGCCGTCTGCGAGCAGCTCCCGCAGCCGGCGCGTCGCCGCCTCCGAGAGCCGGGCCTGCGCCTCTTCCAGCAGCACGGTCGTGTCCGGCCAGAGCCGTTCTGCCTTGCTGCGCGCCTGCTCGGGCGTGCAGCCTTCACGCAAGTACCGCTGCTCGCTGACCGCGACGACCTGCTCCCGCTTGTCGGCCGCCGCCTCGCGAAGCTGGCCGGTCGTGCTGCCAGCCGCCGCCGGGCGAAGGCCGAGCCTGGCCTCTTGCGCCTGCTGCGCCTCCACGACCTCGCCGACATGCCAAGCGGCGCGCTCGGCCCGGTCGTGCTGCCACGCGTCGCTGACTGCGCGGTGCCCTGCACGCTCGGCGACTTCGCGGGCAGCAGCTCGCGCGGCGATCGCCTGCGACCTGCCCGTCAGATCGCCGGCGATGGCTTCGCGGGCCAGATCGTGCCGCGCCACGGGACGAGAGCCGATCTCGCCCGCGATCGACGGCAGCAGCGGCTCGTCACGGCCGCGAGTCGCCTCGAGGGCGGCCGGCGCGCTCATCCCGAGACGCTTGAACGCCTCGAACGTCCGTCGCTGTTCGTCGGGTAGTTGCGCGGCGTGCTGTTCGGCGATCTCTGCGGGCGTGGTCATTCGGCCTCCTGGCGTCGGGTTGCGGCAAGCTCGGCGAGCGCGGCCGCGTCGACGCGCCACTGGCGGCCCTCACGGCGCGCTGGCAGCTCGCGAGCGTCAATCAGTTGACGCACTCGCCGATCGCTCACCCGGAGCGCTCGCGCGGCCTCGCTAGTGGACACGGTCGCGGTCATCGGCGCGGATGCTGAGTCCTCGAGCGCCTCCGGTAGTTCCGGGCTTCCGACGTCGGTAGTCGGCGTGGCCGCTCGCACCGCGGCATCCGCATGCCAGGCGGCGCCTGCCTGCTCGATCGCGTCGATCGCGACGAGCACCTGCTCGCGTTGATAATCACCCATCCCCTTGGCGAGCAGGCGAGCGGCGACACGGTCGCGCGGCAGCAGTTGCGCGATCACGTACGCGGGCCAGCCGGCGACGATCGCGGCGCGCTCGACGTACGGTGGCCGGGCGCTCACCGCCGCTGCCCCGCGACGTGGTCGAGCGGGTCGTATAGCCGGCCGATCGGCGCGCTCCTGGCTGCGTGCGAACGGCGCCTACCGGCCGGCGCCGCATCGTCCGGCATGGAACGTTCGGAGAGCGGCGCCGGGGCCAGGAGAGCGGCCGATAGCGCGCCGAGTGGACCGGCGGCCGCGTGGAGCTCGCGCCCGCCGAAGGGCAGCCTCATCGTTCGCTCCGCTCTTCGGCGGTGGCGAGTAGCAGCTCGTCGAGCAGCAGGTCGATCGCGTCGACGAGCCGGCGCATCCGCAACACGACGGCGCGGCGGTCCTCGAGCCCGGCGGCCATGCCCGCAGCCCATCCGGCGGTGTCGGCGATCGCCTCCCACAGCGCAACGGCCCGGCTCTCGTCACGCCGCGACCCGGCGACGTCAACGTCAAGCGATCGCGTCAATGTCGGCCGGTGATCGTCGAACCCGTGACGACGCGCCGGGCTGAGCGCGGCGGCGGCCATGACCCGACGACGCTCGCTCACCGCGCGCCTCCATCGGGCCGAAGCGTGACGAGCCGCAGCGCGTGCAGATGCGAGCACGCGTCGGTGCGGACGGCGCACGTGCAGCGCCATGAGCCGGCTCGTGGGTCGAACCCGAGCCGGTAGACGTCGCCGCTGTCACCGCGGCAGGAGGCGATCACCTTCCGGCCGTCCACGAGGTCGACGGTCAGCCGGCCCTCGGCGAGTAGCCGGCGGCCCTTCGCGGCGGCGTTCTCGCGGGGCATCAGTGTTCGCCCTTTCGGCCGGCCTGCACGACGCGCCCGGAGGATGCCTGCGCGAGCCGGTGGCGCACGATGAACCGAACCTGCTCGTCAGCCGGGTCAAGCCCGAGGTCGACGAGCACGGCCGCGATGGCCTGCGCGAGGATCGCCGCCTGCTGCTCGGCGATCCTGATCTGGCGCTCGGCGACGCCCGTGTCGATCGCCGCCTTCGCGACACGGGCGAGGTGGGCCCGCTCCTGCTGGTAGAGCCTGACCCACACGTTGGCGCCGGCGCGAGCCTCCATGATGCGCGAGCCGTCCGGTAGGTGAACGATCTTCACGGCCCCGTGGACGAGCTGCTCGCGGTCGAGCTGGGCGACGACGTCCCCGAGCCACCCCACGTGCCCAGCGGTCCGGTGCAGCTCGTCGAGCAGGGCGGTGTGTGGGTCGATGTCGACCGGTAGACCGAGAGCCGCGACGGCCCGACGCGCCTGCTCGCGCTGCGCGGCGAGCCGGCCGTTCGGGGTGTTCCCGCCGTGCAGCCGGCATCGGCCCTGCGACGGGTGGTCAGTGCCCCAGCCGGCCGGCTTCGCGCACGGGGTGCCAGCGCGCGTCTTCGCTCCGCACAGCGTCACGAGCCGCGTTCCTTATGCGGGTCGAGCAGCTCGGCGGCCAGCGCGAACGGGTCGGGCGCGTCGACGTCGAGCTGCGCGAGGAGCTCGGCCGGGTCGAGATGGCCTCGGCAGCGGTCACGGCCTTGCAGCGCTCGTTGCTGGCAGCGCTTCCCGGTGCTGGCGGCGATCGCCGCGCAGCGCGCCCGCTCGCCGGGCGACCCCTTCATTTCGTATTCAGTCGTCGCCTCGGGAGCCCGCATGCGGCGCGGCATCGCGAGGCTCGGGGCAACTCCGGGGCGTGCGCTCACGGCCGCTTCCCTCCCCCGGACCGCACCCACGCGTCCAGCTCCGACTTGCGAGCGACCAGCGCCGAGCCGTCACGGTGCACCGGGATGCGCGGCGGGTCGCACGTGGCGAGCGAGTAGACCCGTGATCGCGGCGCGTCGATGTACGCGGCGATACGGTCGGCGCCGCGCAGCCAGCCGTCCTCAGCTGCCGGCGCCATTCGTTCGGCGAGCAGCTCGGCGGCGCGCTCGGCGATCGCTTCGATCAGATCGGCCGGCACGGCGAGCGCGAGCCCGTTGCGATCGGCGCTCATGCCACCCTCCGGACGGCACGCCAGCGGCAGAAGTCGACGACGACGCCCTGGCCGTCGAATTGCTCGACGAGCAGCCGCTCACGAGTGAGGGTTTCCCATTTCGCGCCCTCTTCCTTGACGAGCTGCGCGAGCTGCCGCCTGGCCCGGTCCTCGCGCGTCGACCGGCGCCTGCGCCGCTCGGGCGCCGGCATGTCCGGGACGTCGATGCCGAGCGTGAGCTGACGATTGCTCATGACGCCACCACCGCGTCCGCGGCCTCGACGCCCTGAACGCCCTGCATCTCAGCGACGGTCGCCAGCCGGCCTGTTGCGCCCACCGACTCGAAGCACTTGGCGATGAGCCGAGCGAAGCTGCTCGTGATCCACCCGCGACTCTCGGCCGACACACCGATGACGAGTACGCCGCCGGCGGCCGTGCCGAGCAGCGCCAGCGGTTCCAACCAGAGCTGCCACATGGCCTCGCTGACCGCACGGCGCATCTCGGCGCGGACGCGCTCCCACGCGGCGACGGCGTCGTCGGTCGCCGGTTCGATCGCCTTGGCGGCGGCTTCCGCCTCAGCGGCGGGCACGGTGCCAGTCACGGCGGCGGCTGGGGCCTGCTGCCCGCGACGAGCGGCGGCGCCGTTGCGCCGGCCCCCGTCCCGCCAACGCTCGATCGTCGATCGCAGAACACCGACGACGTCGGTCACTGGCTGGTCTGCGTAGACCGCGCTCAGATGGCGGGCGACCTGCTCGCCTCGGACGGGCGGGTGAGCGTCCAGCAGTTCTCGGGCAGCGTCGACCTCGAACGGGCGGTCGTGACGCTCGGCGAGCGCTGCGAGCAGCCGCAGCGCCGGGGTGTCAGGCTCCCCCTGCTCGCGATTGTGCGCGTGCCCGCGATCATCATCATCAGCAGTTCTGTAGTTGGTCTTTTGGTCGGTCGACGCCTGGGTGTCGGGGGTCGTGTCGGGGGTTGCGTCGTCGCCCCTCGACGCCTGGGTGTCGCCCCTCGACGCCTGGGTGTCGGGGGTGCGCTGGCGTCGCAGCCGCGTGGCGAGCTTGCGTCCCACGGTCGTGCTCGTCGAGATGTCGCCGCTCCACGGAGCGATCGGGCAGACCGTGAACAGCCGCCCGATGCCGGACACCTCGACGTCGACACGAACAACACCGTCTGCGATGAAGCGCCTGAGAGCCCTGGTCGCACTGCGGTACGTCCCGCCGTCGTCGCGGTAGCCCGCAGCCTTCTGGAGCCGCGCCCGCGACGTGACACAGTTCTCGCCGGTCTCGTGGTCGGCGTCGAGCGCCATCTGAAACAGCGCCCGCGACTCGGGGCCGCCGTAGCCGTGCTCGGCGGCAACAGCGAACGCGCGCTCGACCACGGCGCTCATAGGTCGTCCTCCGGGCTCCACGGGTCGAGCGGGAGGCGGTCGACCGGCGCGTCGACGGCCGCCGGCGGCGGCTCGAACAGGCCAGGGTGCGTCGTCGACGTCGGCCCGGGCTCCGGGCGCGAGCGCTGCGGCGCTGGTGAGGGGCGCGGTGGCTGCGGGTCGCGCACCAGGACGTAGACGACCATCCCAGCGCGGCGTCCGCGCGTCTCGATGCGGTGACCGAGCCGTCTCGCGTCATGCACTCGGGAGGCGGCGCGGCGGATCGGGCGGCCGTCCGGCGGGTGATCGAGTTCAGCCTGCGTAAGCCCGCGCGAGCCCGCTTGCCGCAGGTATTCGACCAGACGTTCGACCTGCGTCCGGGGCCGCTTGCGGCGCGGGCGGCCGGGCGTATACGAGGAACCTGTCATCGGCTCGTCCCTGTCTTGCGGCGGGCGAGCCGGGAGCGGGTGAGGCGCTGGCGGCGCGCGAGCGCTATGCGCGGCGGCGCCGGCGGGTCATCGTCTGACCCTGGGCCGTCGTTGCCGGGGTCGGTACCGCTGGTCGATGAGCTGGCACCAGCACGCCGCCGAACGCAAGGCCGATGCGCACGCCGGCGGCGCCGCACTCGCGAGCGGCCAGCCCCCAGCCGCAGACGCGACCGCGGCTGCCGCAGCATCGTCGCGAACGGCATCCGCCGCGTCATGCGGCGCGGAGCGTCGGCGACTCGAATGCCGCTGCTCGCGGGCTCTGCCTCCACGCGACCGACTTCCTCGGCGGAGGCCGATTCAGCGCCGTTCCATGCCGCGTCGAACGCGGCCTGCGACGCGGCATCGGCAGGCTCGCGGCCCACAGCCGCGATAGTGGCTCCAACTGGGCTCATGCCGAGCCTCAGGAACTCCATGCGGAGGCCATCGATGAGGATCGCCTCGGCGTGGAGCTCGCATAGATCGGGTGGGCGGGTTCGTTGGCGCACGATTCCCTCCGGGTCGGAGATGCCGTTGTCACGCAACACCGTACGGGCTGTGCCCGATAGCAAGACGTGAGGCCGCCCCGGGCGCCACCGGGACGGCCTCGCAACGGTCAGTCGACCACGCGCCGCAGCGTATCGCTGGGAGCGGCACCTGACGCCGCGCCGGTCGGCGTCGCCCGGCGTCGACCGCTCGTTTCCATGGGCTCGGCGTCGCCCCCCGGTCGTTCAAGGGCTGCCGCCGTTGTCGTGTGCTGCGAGGCCGTGCGAACGGCCGAGGTCGGGCCGGATGCGCTCGGCCAAGCGCGTCCGGCGGGCGCCTCAGAATTCGACTCCGTGGCCGACACCGCGCTCATCCTCGGCTTGGCCGGCATCGGCGGCACCGTGGTCGTCGGCATCGCCTCGCCGTGGATCGCCGCAAGCCTGGCGGGCAAGCAGCAGGCCCGCGCGCTCGAACACGAGCGAACGACGCGCGACGAGGGAGAGCTGCGCGCGGTGCTGGACGAGATCGTTGCGCGGCTCGACGACTGTGGTGCGGCAGCTCGTACCGTCCAGGGCCGGCTAGTGATGCACGGCCGCAAGATCGGTCAGGAGCAGCAGGGGACGGACGCGATCGTCGCGGTCGGCGACGCGAACCTGGTGCTCGGGCGCACGATCGGTCGCCTCGCGATCCGGCTGGGCAACGATCACCCGGTCAGACGGGCCGCCCTGGAGGCTTCCAACGCCATCGGCAGGGTCGTGGGCGCCGCCGGCAACATCGCGTTCATGGCCGACGAGGCCGACCTCGCCAGTCACGCCGCGGAGGTGCGGGAGGGCGTGGAGGAATTCGACCGCGCAAGGCGGGCCTTCGTCGACGTCGCGAGCGCCTACGCCGGGTCGCGCCTGCCGCGGCAGCTCGACCTCGAGCTCGGCTTCAAGCCGGGCGAGCTGGCCGAGAGGCGCGCGCGTGGCGAGTAGGGCGCTCCGTCCGGGCGGCCGGGCGCGCTGCGCCCGCCGTGGCGACGCTCGCCGAGACGGCCCGCGAGCGGCTCGCACTTGAGCGCGTGGGCGGCCGCCCGTTCGCGACTGCGTGAGGGGCAACGCGGGGCAACACGACACCCAGAAACCACCGCATATCAGCGAGTCGGCAAGACCGGCCGAAAGCATGCGATAGCAGCGAGAACGCGATCAGCAGTGAAGGGCCGCAAGCCGCGCGACGACCTCGTAATGAAGGGGTCCCCGGTTCGAGTCCGGGCGTCGGCTCTTCACGGAAGTCCCGCTGCGGGCGGGTGTCTGCCGTTCTAGCGACCCGTCGGTGTCGCGGCTTCGGTGCGCGCATCCATCTTGTCCGCGTAGCTGCGAGCCGCGGCCTCGCTCACGTCGCGGCCGCTCAAGACGAGGTCGAAGACCTGCAAGAGGTTGCCGGTTCGCCAGATGTATAGGTAACTCTTCCCCTCCCAGGAGCCGTTGAAGTTCGCCGGGGCCGTCTCCGGGAGCGTGATCGCCCACTGATCGTCGCCCAGGCCCTTTGCCGCTATGGACTCACCTGGGTTGTTCGCCTCGGCGATCACGAGCACACGCTGGGCAGCCTTCGCATCGTCGAAGACGACGGCGGTCGACTTGGAGTACCAGTACGGCTTGGAGTGCTCGCTCCGTGCGGTGAACACGTTCTGGTAGGAGGCCTGTTCACCGCGTGGCATCTCGTCCGGATCCGCACCCAGCTGCTGCGCGACACCGGACGGGCCCTCGGCGGGACCGGACTTGTCGTAGGGATCGCCCTCCAGGTTGGGCTGGAGGTCTCCAGGCGGCGCCGTCATGGGGAGAACGAGGTTCTGCAGGTCGGCGGTTGAGAACGACGCCGGCGTGGACGCGGACCGCGCCGCGCTGGACGACGGCTCCACTGGTGGGGACGAGTCGCCGGGGCGAGTCGCAAGGGCGACCACGGCCACAATGGCGGCGATCGCGATCGCGCCGAGCGCCGCCCACCGCGGCCGCCGCAGGCCGCCCGCGGGCTTGGCCTCCCCGGAGCTCGGGGCTGCGGAGGCAGGTGGCGCCGCTTCGTGCCCGGAGATGGCGGGGAGGGACTCGAGGGTGGTCTCGGCGAGGAGCTCATCGAGGGTGCTGATCAGGCGACCGACGTCGTAGTGCCAGCGCTGGTCGCTGAGCTCCAGCGCGTTGCGTCGCGTGATTGCCCGCAGCCCCACCGGCAGGTCATCCCGATTCGGCATCCGGGCTCCGGCGACGAGCACGGGGATCGGAGTCACCCCGGGACGCTGCAACGCGGTTTCGACCTCGAGCCGGACGAAGTCGTCCGGGTCGGCGATACGTGGCGTGCCGTCCTCGTTCTCGACCGTCGCCCACCTAGGCCCCATGACGACGATCAGCACGTGGCACGCGGCCACCGCCCCCGTGATCTGCTCGATGAAGTCGACGCCCGGCGCGAGCTCCACGTCCATGAACACGTTGCGCTCTCCGTACTGGCCCACCATGGCGTCGTAGAGGCGCCCGGCGTGGGCAGCGGTCTCCTCGCGCCGGTAGGTGATGAAGACCTTGGCCATCACGGCGGTCGGCGGCGTCTTCGGGCTCTGGCTCACCGTTCGACTCCGATCCGTCCGTCTCCCTCATGGGGAGAACTGACCGCTTCTTGGCCTATCACGTTCTCTCCCTTGGGGCCGATCTAGACCGAGGCGATAGGACGGCGAGTCACCGGAAGCGGCTGTCGAGCAGCGCCGGTCTAGCTGTCGATTTCGACCAGGCTACTCGCACCCTGAGGCGCCCACAAGCGCTCTTACCGATCTGGCGCTTCGGCCATTAACGCTCCTCCGTGCAGCGATTGAACGGTGCTCGCGCGTAGGAACGACGGGCTGAACTGGCCCCACTGCGACGGAGCGGATTCCAGCTGACGTTGCAACGCCAACGCAGCGATGGAGGTCAGGATGCGGGACGGGAGGCGGACACCGGCGGGCGGGGTTCAGGCAGAGAAGCAGCAGCGGTATCTGCGGCTGATCGCGCAGGGCGTGAACAACAGCGAGGCGTGCGGTGTGCGCCAGGCGATCACGAGCGCGCTGGAAAATCTGCCGGAGCCTCTGAGACGGACGCTGACCTGGGATCAGGGCAAGGAACTCGCGATGCACCAGCAGATCACCACGACGATCGGCACGGGGGTGTTCTTCTGCGACGCCCACTCCCCGTGGCAGCGCGGCAGCAACGAGAACATGAACGGGCTGCTGCGCGACTACTTCCCGAAAGGCACCGACCTCAGCATCCACACCGTGGAGGACATCGCCCGGATCGCTGCGGAGGTCAACGACCGGCCACGCAAGACGCTCGGCTGGCAGCGGCCCGCCAGCCTGTTGAGCGCCGCGATCGCGACGGCGACCGCGTGAGCGGCAAGGCCCCGGCAGAGGCGCGCACCGTGATGCGGACAGGCTCGGCCCTCCGGGCCTTCGCCTGACCGCATCACGCTCTCTCCCTACTCGGTGGCGAACCCGATCGCACTAGGATCCCAGCGGTCATCTGTTGCGACGTTGGCTGGCTTGCCCACCGTCGCGCTGGGGCCACTGCAAGCCGTCGCGCCGACGCGCGTTGCGTCAAGGTGGCCCGACAACGGAGGCACGTCGGCTCGCCCGTGCCGACGTGAGCCGCCTTCGATGGTGTCCGGTGTTCGTCGCGCGAGGAGTGGCAACCCGAGCGTCTGCACGTCAACGACCTGGGAGAGCCGATTCGTGTGGTCGGGATCGCGCAGGACATCAGCTCACGCCGCGACAACCCGAGATCCTGCAACTCGTGGCTGAAGGCCTGACCAGCGCACAGATCGCCGAACGCCTCTTCATCACCGGACCCACGGTCAAATGACACGTAAAGCAGATGTGGAACTGCTCGGCCGTTTGCGTGTCGCGCTACCGGGCTGGCCTGCGCGGCCTGGGTCCGCGGCCGGCGTCGTACGTCCCATGGCTCTGTGCTCCGGCCAAGAGAGACACATGATCGCCGTTCTCAGGCTCGTCAAGAATGGTTCGCGGCTCAAACGTGCTTGACGCGGGACGAGCGCCGGCGGCGACCACATCCTCGCCGGCACGTACGTGACCGGTACACCGACCCGACCACGTGGATGCGGGCGCCGCTCGCCCCGGTCGCCCACAAATCCCCGCTTACCAGGTACTTTGTGTCTGTCCATGCCCGCGACGGCCCCCACGTCTCGGGCCCTGCACATGCTCGTAATGAAGGGGTCCCCGGTTCGAGTCCGGGCGTCGGCTTGGAGTGAAAGGGCCCTGCTCTGCGGCGCTTTCTGCCTGTCAGCGTGGAAAGCGTGCGCGCGCGTAGGGCAGGTGGGTCTCGCCGCGCGCGAGGATGTGCCGGTCGTTGGCCATCGTGTCGCCGTCTAGCGGCTCGTCGTCCCAGGGGACGTACGAGCGCGCGTTGCAGTAGTGCGCGACGAAGGAGCGGCGCGAGCGTGTGGCGCTGCGGTTGGCGTGCGAGCGGTGCAGGACGCGGCCGCCGAAGAACACGACGTCGCCGGGCTCCAATACGGCGGCCACTTCGCGCCCGGCGTATGTGGCCGCCACGCGCGTCAGGCCGTTGCGGCGCTCGTCGGGATCGTCGGCGCCCGCGATTGCAGGGATGTCGGCGAGCAGGCGGTCGCCGCCATGGCCGGCGTGCTCGTCGACGTCGGGGTAGACGGGCTCGTGCTGCGAGCCGACGCTGATCTGCAGGCAGCCGTTCTCCTCGTCGGCGTGATCGAGCGCGAGCCAGGCGCCGATCAGCGTGTCGGGCTGGGTGAGGATGTGGAACGAGTCTTGGTGGTAGCCCTGCCCGCCCGAGCGCGGGCGCTTGACGAACAGCATCGTCTGCAGGGCGAGCACGTCGGGCCCGACCAGCGCCTGGACGACGTCGAGCACGCGCGGGTGCAGCATGAAGCGCTCGTGGATCTCCAGCCGGCGGTGCAGCATGTGGATGCGCAGCAGGTGATCAAGCCGCGTTTCGGTCGTCTTGTTGTCGGTGCCGAAGGCGGGCGCGCCAGGGATCTCGACGCGGCCGGCCAGCAGATCGTCGACGTGATCGAGGAGCTCCTGCACCTCGCCAGGGGCCACGAGGCCGCGGACGATCAGGTGGCCCTCGGCGCGGAAACGCACGTATTCCTCGACCGTCACGGGCCGCGTTGCGTGGTCGGTCGGGGCGCTGGTTGATGTCATGTCGGCACGCTAAGGCCGCGGTGGCGCGGCGCGCAACGGCTAGGGTGCGCATCATCTTGTCCCTAGTTGATGTGGCAATGGAGCTGCGGCCGACGCGCGTGAGCGTCGGCACGGTCGCGTATCCGCCCGGCGGGACACTCGGGCCGCGTACGCAGAGCGACCTCCAGCTGGTGCTCATCCACGCGGGCTCGGCGCAGGTCTGGGTCGACGACACCCCGCGCCGGCTTAATCCCGGACAGGTCGGGCTGCTGCTGCCCGGACACTGCGAGCGCTTCGAGTTCGACACGCACGTCGCGACGCGCCACTCGTGGGCGCAGGCCGAGGTGGCTGAGCTGCCGCGCACGGTCCGCGAGCGGCTCGCCGCGCTGCCGGCCACGCTCCCGCTCTCGCCCCCACTCGAGGCGCTCGCGCGCGAGGCGGTGAGCACCGCCGCCACCGCGCTGCCGACGTCGCCGTCCGTGCTCGCACACCTCACCGCCGCCATGCTGTGGCGTTACGTCGGCGAGGCAGAGCGCCAAGCGCCCGAGCGCACGCGTCCCGTCGACGACGCCGAGCGCTGCATCCACGCGAACCTTCACGACCCCGCGCTCACACTCGACCGCATCGCACGCTCGGCGCACGTCAGCCCCGCCCACCTGGTCCGCAGCTTCCGCGCGGCGCACGGCACCACTCCGATGGCGTACGTGTGGCAGCGGCGGGTCGCGCTCGGCGTGGACCTGCTCGCCAACACTGGCCTGCCGCTCGCGACCGTCGCGGAGCGCTGCGGCTTCAAGACCGTCCATCACTTCTCGCGCCGCGTCAAGGCGGCCAGCGCGTCGCCACCCGGCGCGCTGCGCCGGGCGCGCTGGGACGCCGCCGGAGCACCGACGCGCTCGGGCGCCGACCGCCGCTCCCGTCGAGCTTGACCACCGCACCGCCCGAGCCCCGTCCCCACCCGCGACAACTCGATCGGACCGCTGCTGCTACGAGTTCTCTGAGCGCTGTCGCGCTCCCTCCGGGGTCTTGAAAAGGGGCGGATGATTCGGGCGTCGCCCGTAACGCCGATCTTCTTGCCTTGGCGCCTGTGAGCCTGTTTTGAGTCTGGCGTGCGGGGTCTCCCCGGAGCTCCGGAGTGTGCTGCGAGCACGACTGTCAGATTCGTTTGTCCTTGAGGCCCCTGGGCGGCGGTCATGCAGTGGTCGACCGAAGGAGGCGAGTTGTGCAGACCATCGTCGAGCGCCCGGCGGCGCTGGACGTCCACAAGGCGCAGGTGACCGCCTGCGCCCGGGTGCCGGGCGGGCGTGGCCGGCGCGAGCAACACGTGGCGGAGTTTGCGACCACCGTCCGCGGGCTTCTCGCGCTGCGTGACTGGCTCGCCGGTCACGCTGTGACGCAGGTCGTCATGGAAGCCACCGGCGTCTATTGGAAGGCGCCGTGGGCGATCCTGGAGGACGAGTTCGAGTGCATGTTGGTCAACGCCCGGCACGTCAAGCAGGTCCCGGGCCGCAAGACCGACGTCTCCGACGCGGCGTGGCTGTGTCAGCTCGCCGAAGCCGGGTTGTTGAAGGCGAACTTCGTGCCGCCCAAGCCGATCCGCGAGCTGCGCAACCTCACCCGGTATCGCAAGACGCAGATCCAAGAGCGCGCCCGCGAGGTCAACCGGCTGCACAAGGCACTGGAAGACGCCGGCATCAAACTCGACACCGTTGCCGCGGACATCATGGGCAAGTCCGGGCGCGACATGCTCGACGCGCTGGTCGCCGGCGAGACCGACCCGGTCGTGCTCGCCGAACTGGCGCGGCGGCAGATGCGCAAGAAGATCCCCGCCCTGCGCGAGGCGCTCGCCGGACACTTCGACGCCCATCACCGGCTCTGGGTCGGCGCGATCCTGCGCCACATCGATTTCCTGGACGAGCAGATCGAACAGCTCACCGGCATGATCGAGGAGCAGATCCGCCCTTTCGCGCCCGCGGTTGAGCTGCTGTGCACGATGACCGGCATCCAGCACCGCGGCGCCCAATGCATCATCGGCGAGATCGGCGCCGACATGACCCGGTTCGCGACCGCGCGGCACCTCGCGTCGTGGGCCGGCCGGTGCCCGGGCAACGACAAATCGGCCGGCAAGCGCCGCTCGGGCAAGACCCGCAACGGGTCCAAATGGCTGGACTTCGCGCTCGAGGAAGCCGCGATGGCCGCGATCCGCGTCAAGGGCCACTACCTCGAAGCCCAATACCGGCGGCTCAAGCCGCGCCGCGGGCACAAACGCGCCCTCGGCGCCGTCAAGCACACGATGATCTGCGCGATCTGGCACATGCTCTCCACCGGCGAGACCTACCGCGACCTCGGCGGTGACTACTTCACCAACCGAGACCCCGAACGCCAGACCCAACGCCTCGTCAAACAGCTCGAACGGCTCGGACACCACGTCACGCTCACGGAGGGGGCCGCGGCAGCCTGAACGAACTTTTCCTGTCAGGCAATTGGGACAGCGCGCATGTCGGTGACAGCCGAACCGCGGGCGCCAGACGAATGGGCGAGCATCGTCAAACAGGCTCGACTGCCCGGAGCAGGACCGATGACCGAGCGGCGCTATCTGATCGTGATCGAGGGCGGTGACGACGCCAACTACTCGGCGTACGCGCCCGACCTTCCCGGTTGGGTCGCGACGGGCGCGACGCTGGAGGAGTGCGAGCCCGAGATGCGCGACGCGATCGCGTTCCACATCGAAGGCCTCCGTGAGAGCGGCGAGCCCGTCCCAGAACCGTCGCGCGTCACGGCGTCGTACGTCGACGTCGCGGCGTAGCCCGGGCACACGATCTCAGACGCAGCCCGCCCCGACTGGGTCCGCCGCCCGGATGCTGTTCTGACCGCTACACGCCGCCGACGCCAGAAGGTTCACGCGCGGCGAAGCCGACGATGAGCGACGCCAGGGCGGCACGCCAGATGCGCTCGGCGTCGAAGGGGATACGCACGCCGCGCAGTTCGAGCGTGGCGAGGCCTTGGCAGAGCGCATGAAACTGGAGCGTGGCCTCGATGACGGTGGATTCGCCCAGTAGGCCGGCATCGCCGAGCCGGGCGACGCGCTGCACGAGGGCGGCGAAGGCCGCGTCGGCGGCGTCGCAGACGGGTTGCCATGGGGGAAGGTCGCGGACGTCACGCTGAACGCCGATCGAGTACAGCGCAGGTCGATCGGTGGCCAGGCGGCGGAACACCAGTCCGACCGACGAGCTGCAGGCATGGATGGAGGAGATCGCAGACAGGATCGACGTACCGTGCCTCGCCGTGTTCGGCCAGGAGCTCTCACCAGGCGAGCGGGAACACCTCCGCCGGCTGGTGCCGCGCGTGCAGGTCGAGGAGTGGCCGGGCGAGGCCACTTCGTCCATCTCGCCGATGCCGACCGCTTCACGGCGCGCCTGCGCGCCTTCGTCGACTTCTGCGGCGGTGGTCGGCCATGAGCGCACTCGTCCGGGATCCTCGGGCGCCGCATCACCGAGCCGCCTACGGGGCCTTGAAGGCGCCGTCACGCGATGCGACCGCCGCCTGACCCGCGTGTCCGTACGAACTCTCCTCCGCCGACCCCTTGTATTCGCAACGGCACCAGCGTTCCGCGACGGGGCACCGGCGTAGGCTGCGCCCGGTGGCCGATGTTGATTCATCCTCCGCTGGCCTGTTGCGGCTCATCTATGGCTACCAGGTGACGCAGGCGATTCATGTTGCCGCGGTGCTGGGGATCGCCGACGAGCTGGCGGACGGCCCACGCGCGGTCGGCGACTTGGCGTCAGCCACCACCACGCACGCGGGCGCGCTGCACCGGCTGCTGCGCGCGCTGGCCGCCGTCGAGGTCCTGCACGAAGAGCCGGACGGCAGGTTCGGGCTGACCGCCCTCGGCGAGGCGCTGCGCGGCCCGGCGGGGTCGTTGGCGGCGTTCTTCGGTCGGCCCAACCACTGGACGGCGTGGGGGCAGCTGCTGCACAGCGTGCGCACCGGCGAGAACGCGTTCCGCGCGGTCCACGGCGTGGACGTATGGGAGTACCGCGCACAGCACCCCGAGGAGCGGGCGATCTTCGACGCCGCGATGACCGGGTTCTCACGCCGCGTCAATGCCGCGGTGGCTGCGGCGCACGACTTCGGCCGGTACGGCGTGATCGTCGATGTCGGAGGCGGGCGCGGGGCGCTGCTGGCCGGGATCCTCGCTCACCATCCGGGCGTCCGCGGCGTGCTGTTCGACCAGCCGGCCGTGGTCGCCGGCGCCGACGGCGACGGGTTCGAGATCGTCGGCGGCAGCTTCTTCGAGTCCGTGCCCGAGGGCGGTGACGCGTACCTGCTCAAGTCCGTGCTGCACGACTGGGAGGACGGACCGGCGATCGAGATCCTGCGGACATGCCGCCGCGCGGCCCGCGCCGGGACGGCGCTGCTCGTGATCGAGCGCCAGTTCGCCCTCCCCGCCACGAAGCTCTCGGACCTCAACATGCTCGTCGGCCCCGGCGGACGCGAGCGGAGCCTCGAGGAGTACGCCGCGTTGCTAGCAGCGGCGGATTATGAGCTCGTCGGCGAGACGCCGACCGCGGCCGGCGTCAGCGTGATCGAGGGGCGAGCAATCTGACGTTGAGTCGCGGAGAGCGTCCGTCGTCGTGACATGCGACTCACGACCGACACGGAAGCGCGACTTCGTCCGTTGACTGGCAACACAGCGCCTCCGCTCCCATCACGCACGGTGACCAGAGCAGAGCCGCTTGACTCGCGCTTGGGGTGTGCGGGAGGGTCGGGGGATGGTCACGGCCGAGGAGATCGCACAAATCGCTCTCTTCGCGAGCCTGGATCCCGCGCAGTGCGAGCGGCTGTCGCGAATTGCGGCAGACATCAGCCTCGCTCCCGGCGAGTACGCCGCCGACCAGGGCAGCGAACGCGCGCTGTTCGCGGTGCTCTCGGGCAAGATCGAGCCGGTCCAACATGTCGACGGAATTGCGCGTGCCGTCGGTATCCGGCATCCGGGCGACATCTTCGGCGAGGTCCCGATCGTCCTCGGCACCGTCTTCCCCGTTGGCTTCCGCGCCGCCGAGGCGTCGCGGGTCATGCGCATCGAGCCGCACGACTACCACGCCGTTGCGGCGGCCGCACCGGACCTCGCGCGCGATGTCGGGCGACTCGCCGCACACCGGATGACCGGGCTGCATGGCCTTCAGGGCCTCGCCGCGGAGCCGCCTCCGCCTCGCGCGATTGTCTTCGGCCATCGGTGGGACGCGCGCTGCACCGATCTCAGGCTCTTCCTCGACCGCAACCAGGTCACGTTCCGCTGGATCACGCCGGACGACCCAAACGCGGGCGACACCTGGGACGGGCCGCTCCCGCAGGCCGCCGACCTGCCGACCATCCGCGTCATCGGCGGCAAGACGGTCATCCGGCCACACTTGCGTCGTGTCGCCGAGCTCCTCGGGCTCGGAACAGAAGCTGAGACGGCGGAGTACGACACGGTCGTCGTCGGCGCCGGACCCGCTGGTTTGGCTGCAGCGGTCTACGGCGCGTCCGAAGGGCTGAAGACCGTCGTCGTGGAACGTCAGGCTCCCGGCGGTCAGGCCGGCACCTCATCCCAGATCGAGAACTATCTCGGCTTCCCTTCCGGCGTGTCCGGCTACGAGCTCGCCAGTCGCGCGCTGCAGCAGGCGCGCCGTCTCGGTGCGGAGATCCTCGTCACCCGCGCGATCGAGCGCATCGACGCACCGAGGCGGCAGGTCCACCTCGACGGCGGCGATGTCATCCGCGCGCGCACGATCATCCTCGCCTGCGGCGTCTCCTGGCGGAAGCTCGAGGTGGAGGGGTTCGAACGCCTCGCGGGGAAGGGGATCTCGTACGGCGCGGCACGCAGCGAGGCGCGCAACACGCACGGCCAGGACGTCCACATCATCGGCGCGGGCAACTCCGCCGGCCAGGCCGCGCTGTTCTTCTCGACCTACGCCAGGACCGTCACCATCGTATGCCGCAGTGCGGCGCTCGCGAAGAGCATGTCCCGGTACCTGATCGACCAGCTCGACGCGCGGCCCAATATCCGTACGCTCCTCAACACCGAGGTGACCGCCGCGTCCGGCGAGGTGTCGCTCGAGGCCATCGAGGTGCACAATCGGGTCAGCGGCGAAACCGAACGATTGAGCTGCGGCGGGCTTTACATCTTCATCGGTGCCGATGCGCAGACCAGCTGGCTGCCGCCCGAAATCGCGCTCGACGACCAGGGCTACGTCCTCACCGGGTCCGAGATGCGAGCGACGGGCCGGTGGAACCTGGACCGCGACCCCTACCTCCTCGAGACCAGCGTCCCGGGCATCTTCGCCTGCGGCGATGTCAAGTTCGGTCCGATCAAACGCGTCGCGGCGGCCGTCGGCGAGGGCAGCATGTCCATCGCCTTCGTTCACCAATATCTCAAGGACGCCGCGGTCGCCGACCCGGCGCCGGCGTGAGCATTCGTACCCAACCCGCTTCGGGCTGCTAGCCGCGCAGGCCCAGGGCCCACGGCGGCACGCTGCCGTCTGAATTCCTCGGGGCGCGAGGCAGCGGCGCAAGCTCGGGCGAGTCCTCCAGCGACAGCCGGTCATCCCAGAGCAGCACTCCGAGATCATCGGCGACGACCGCGGGCGCGGCGGGGCGCGCCGGCTGGACCAGACGGGCGGGTGACGGCGTGCGCGTGATCGCGCGCGGGCGATACCGCTCCGGGCGCGGCGTGCGTGCCGACGGCGGCGGCGTGGGCTCTCGCACCGGCAGCATCGCGCGCGGCGTCACGCCGGTGTCAACGTCCACGGCGCGAGAACGGACCTCGGCCAACACCCGGTCGCGGTCCGGCGACGCGGGCAGCCGCTCGAGCTGGTCAACCAGATCCTTCAGTCGCTTCAGGCGTTCCACTGCCATACGCACCTCCTCGGCCCGACCGTGTCAGCGGGCGTCGCGGAGTGCACTGCCCAGGGCGATCAAGGTAGCGCTCGCCCGGCTCGGCGAAACGCAACGTTCGTCCACCGTGGACGGGAGATCGTCAGAGCCACGGAGCGGGGACGCTCGCTGCGTTCAGCACGCGTGCCGTCGCGGCCCGATGGCGTGCCACCGGTCAGGAGCACGCCGACGATCGCCGGCAGCGTGGTCGTGCACATGCCGCCGCCGGTGGCGCTCAGCGTCGTGCCGGTGATCGAACACGGGCCGAAAGCGATGAAGGCTCAACGGCAGGGCGCTCGAAGCGGTGGCGACCAGCGGCACCGGCCCCGCAAGTTGGCGCATGGTCTGTGTGCAGACAAACTCGTACCAACGCTGCGGCGGAAAGGGGACGTACGGGGGCAGACCGGCCGGACGTCCTGCAGGCCGTGTACGCGGAGCTCCCCGGTACACGCCGATCTCCAACCAGGCCGGACCAATCTGCCCGAAAGGACGAGAGGCATGCCGACCCTGTCCACTTCTCCATCGCATCACCACGTCACGGCCGGCCGGCGGCTACGTCGGTCGTGCCTGGCGATCGCCCTCGCACTCGTCGCGGCGACCGGGATCGCCGCCTGCGGAGGTGATGACGATGGCGGCTCCGGCGCCGCGGGGAGCGAGCCGGCGGGCGTCACCGACGGCGCGCCGCAGGCGCCGACGCTGGCCGAGGCCAAGGATGCGACGGGGACGGTCACGTTCTGCACCGGCAAGGACCTCTCCGGCGCGCTGCACAAGGCGATCAACCAGTTCAACCAGCACTACGCCGATCAGGGGCTCAAGGCGAAGCTGACCGAGTTCCCGGCGGGCGCCGACGAACAACGCACCCAATTCATCCAGCGCCAGCAAGCGAAGTCGAGCGACTGCGACGTGTTCTACAGCGACGTGATCTGGACGGCCGAGTTCGCCGCCCAGCACTGGCTGATGGACATGACCAAGTACGTGGAGGGCCGCAAGGACGAGTTCATCCCATCCTCGCTCGAGGCCCTGAAGTTCGACGGCAAGTACTGGGGCGTCCCCAAGACGACCGGTGCCGGACTGCTCTACTACCGCACCGACCGCGTCCCCACGGCGCCGGCGACGTGGCAGGAGGTGTACGCCGACGCGAAGGCGCAGAGCGCCAAGGGCAACAGGAGCGGGATCGTCTACCAAGGCGCTGCCTATGAGGGCCTGACCTGCGACTTCCTTGAGATCGCCTACGCCGCCGGCGGCCAGGTGCTCAACGAGGACGGTACGAAGTCGGCGATCAACAGCCCCGAGAACCTGAAGGCGCTCGAGTTGATGGTCCAGGGGATCAAAGACAAGGCCGCGGTGCCCGCGGACGTCACCTACATGGAGGAACAGGCTCGCGCCGCGTTCGAATCGGGACGCCCGACCTTCATGCGCAACTGGGCGTACGCATACGCACTCGGGCAGAAGGCCCCGAAGATCAAGGGCAAGTTCGCCGTGATGCCGCTGCCGACCTTCGAGGGCGGCGGCAAGGGCGGCATCCTAGGCGGCAACAATCCGGTGATCTCGGCGTTCTCGAAGAACCCGAAGGGCGCGCTGTTGCTGACGGACTGGATGACGTCCCCGGCCATCCTCAAGCAGGACACGGTCGAGTTCGCGCTCCCGCCGGCGCTCAAGGCGACCTACGACGACCCTGACGTCAAGAAGGCGCTGCCGTTCTCCGACGAGCTGCGCGACGCGATCGCTCAGGCGAGCCCGCGACCGGTGACGGCGGTCTACCCGCAGGTCTCGCAGGCGATCTACGACAACGTCAACGCCGCGCTGTCGGGTCAGATGACGCCGCAGGCAGCGCTGGAGAAGGCCGACGGCGAGATCAACAAGGCACTCGCGTCGTTCTAGCGCCCCCGTGGCCGGCTCCAGCGTCCGCCTCCTCGTCGTCGGCGCCGGCTCCCGCGGCTCGGCCTACGCCGACTACGTGCGGCGGCATCCGTCCGAGGGCCGCGTCGTCGCCGTCGCCGAGCCGCGCCCGGTCCGCCGGGCGCGGCTCGCGGACCTCCACGATGTCCCGGCCTCGCGCCGCTACTCCGATTGGCGGGACGCGCTCGACGGGTCCCCCGACGTCGACGCGGCGGTGATCGCCACACCCGACGCGGCGCATGTCGAGCCGGTCGTCGCGGTAGCCGAGCGCGGCTGCGCGCTGCTGGTGGAGAAGCCGCTGGCGCCGACCCTCGACGGCTGCCTGGAGATCGTCGAAGCGGTCGAGCGCGCCGGGACGGTCTGCGCGGTCGCCCACGTGATGCGCTACACGGCGTATACGGAGCTGCTCACAGAGGTGGTGCGCTCCGGCGCGATCGGCGCGGTGACAGGCGTCGAGCACCTCGAGCCGGTCGGCCATTGGCACTTCGCGCACTCCTACGTCCGCGGCAACTGGCGGAGCGAGCGCGACGCGTCGCCCCTGCTGCTGGCCAAGGCGTGTCACGACCTCGACTGGCTCGGCCATCTGATCGGCGCGCGCTGCGAGGCCGTGTCCTCATTCGGCGCGCTGACGCACTTCCGGCCCGAGGCGCGCCCGGAGCGCGCCGCGGACCGCTGCCTGGACTGCCCCGTCGAGCCCGACTGCCCGTACTCGGCGGTGCGGCTCTACCTCGGCATGGCCGAGCGGGGCGAGACGGGCTGGCCGGCCGACGTGCTCGCCGTCCCCGTCACGCCGCAGGCGGTGCGCGACGCGTTGCGCACCGGCCCGTACGGGCGCTGCGTGTACGCGGGCGGCAACGACGTGGTCGATCACCAGGTGGTGATCCTGCGCTACGAAGGAGGTGCCTCGGCGACCCTGACCGTGACCGCCTTCTCGCACATGCGCGACCGCGAAACCCGCGTGTTCGGGACGCGCGGCGAGGTGTACGGCGACGGCCGCAGCGTCTCGATCAACGACTTCGTGAGCGGCGAGGTGGTCCGCCGCGACGCAGGCGTTGCGTCTGACGGTGGGGTCAGCACCGGCCACGGCGGCGGCGACGACGGGCTGATGGCGGCGTTCCTTGCCGCGGCGGCGGCCGGCGACCCGTCGATGGTCCCGACGAGCCCGCGGGACGCGCTCGCTTCGCACAGGCTGGCCTTCGCTGCTGAGGCGTCCCGGCGCGAGGGCCGGGTGGTTGCGGTCTAGTGGGCCTTCTCGGAACGATTGACTCGTAGCTCTCCGCGCTTCACCCCGTTGATCCTGTGGTCGGGGACAGCCGCCGAGCAGCAACTTGGCAACCGTCACGACGGTTCGACTCCGGTCGTCGCCGCCGCGGTGGGTAGACTGGTGTGCATCGTGCCGGGCATCCGCCCGGCGACTGAGTGCCCAGCGTTCGTAGTAGTTGCCACCCGCACCTCCCGCGTTTCGCAGCACACGATCTCCCGGGAGGGAACAGATGGCTACTGGAACCGTGAAGTGGTTCAGCGACGACAAGGGCTTCGGCTTCATCACGCCCGACGATCAGGGCAAGGACCTGTTCGTGCACCACAGCGGCATTGCCGGCAGCGGCTTCAAGTCGCTCCCTGAGGGCGCGAAGGTGAGCTACGACGCCGAGAACGGGCCCAAGGGCCCGAACGCGACGAACGTTCAGACGATCTAGTTCCTCGTCGCAGCGGCGCCGCGCCGCACCACATCACCGGCTTGCGCGTCCACGACGCGCTCACAACTCTGCGACGAGAGAGGTTCACGCATGGCGTCAAGCTCTAAGAAGAGGACCACGATGGCGAAGCTCAACCGCGAACGCGCACTGATCGAGCGTCGCCAGGAGAAGGCGGCCCGCAAGGCCGCCAGGAAGCTCGCGGCGGACTCGCCGGCGGTGGAGAACGAGGCACCGCTGGTCGAGCAGCCCGAACCGCAGCGCAGCTCCTAGCCGCGTAGCGCTGCACGGCGCGCGATAGGGTCGCGTCGTGAAGCGCCTCGCTGTGTTCTGCGACGGCACGTGGAATCGCGCCGACCACGTCGATCACGGGGTCGCCGCGCCGACGAACGTCGTCAAGCTCCACCTCGCGGTCGCGGGAAAGGATGCGACAGGCGTCGAGCAGCGCACCCACTACGAGCGGGGCGTCGGAACCGGACGATGGGACCACGTGACCGGTGGCGGGCTTGGCGTGGGGCTCTCGGGCCACGTGCTCAAGAGCTACGAGTGGCTGATCGACCACTACGAGGGCGGCGACGAGCTGTTCTTCTTCGGCTTCAGCCGCGGCGCGTTCACGGCTCGCAGCCTTGCCGGACTCGTGCGCAACAGCGGCATCCTGCGGCCGGAGAACAAGGGCCGCAGCAAGCGGGCGTATCGCCTGTACCGGAACCCGCGCAAGACGAGCGCACCGGGTTCGAACGCAGCGCGGCAATTTCGGCGCCAGTACGCCTGGGCCGAGGAGACCGAGATCACGTTCATCGGCGTATGGGACACGGTCGGGGCGCTCGGGATCCCGGTCGGCACCGGCCGGATCCCGTTGCTCAGCCGGCTCTGGGAGTTCCACGACACGACGCTCAGCAGCTACGTCCGTAACGCGTATCACGCGGTCTCGATCGACGAGCAGCGCAACCCGTTCAAGCCGACGCTGTGGGTCCGCAAGGACGGTGAGCCCGAGCTCGCTCCCAACCAGACTGTCGAGCAGGTGTGGTTCGCCGGCGTGCACGCCGATGTCGGCGGCGGCTACAGCGACACCGCGCTCTCGGAGATCCCGCTGCGCTGGATGGCCCTGAAGGCCTCCGGCTGCGGACTGGCGCTCAAGCCCGGCAAGCAGATGGCGGCGAACCCCGACGGGACGCTGCACGACTCGATGAGCTGGATGTACCGGCCGCTCGGGCGCTATCACCGGCGCCTGAAGGCGTGGAAGGGCGAGACGGTCCGCGGCTCGGTCGCCTCGAGCGCGCAGACGCGGGCGGCCGACGTTCAGTCCTACCGGCCGGAAGGCCTCGCGCAGTGGCTCGCGGAGGCTCGCCCGATCACGAACGTCGACAAGTAGGGGAGCGGACATGACCGTTCGGCTGAACCCGTACCTGAACTTCCGCGACAGCGCGCGCGAGGCGATGACCTTCTACCACTCGGTGCTCGGCGGCGAGCTCGCCGTGTCGACGTTCGGCGACTTCCACGCGAGCGAGGATCCCGCCGAGCAGGACAAGGTCATGCATGCCCAGCTCGAGACGCCGAACGGCCTCACCCTCATGGCGGCGGACACGCCGAACGCCATGGAGTACTCGGGGCAGTCCGGCGTCTCGGTCTCGCTCAGCGGCGACGACGAGAGCGCCCTGCGCGGCTACTGGGAAGGTCTGAGCGAGGGAGGGACGGTCGTGATGCCGTTCGAGAAGGCGCCCTGGGGCGACACCTTCGGCATGTTCATCGACCGGTTCGGCACCAGCTGGCTGATCAACGCCGCCGGGAGCCAGCCGGGCTGAGGCCGCGCAGCGCGGCCCGCGTGTGAGCGAGCCGCGCCGGCCGGTCTCCGTTCCGGCGTGCCACCGGCGGAGTTGCGGTGCGCGCCGAGATGTCGTGGATGTAGTTCGCGACGACCGCGTCGGCGGCCAGCCGGGCGCGCCGGATATCGGGATTGGTGAGCTGCGTCATGCGGCTTGTTCCTCCATGGCAAGGCGGGCGGGAGCGGGAGTGCGTTCGGCCGGGGCCTCGGCGATCTGGAGCTCCGGGCCGCGCGGACGCAGGAGCAGGAACGCGAGGACGATCCCGGCGCCGATGACGACGGCACCGGCGGCGAAGGCGACGTGGTAACCGCTGATCAGCGAGCTGGTGAGCCCGTCGCCGTCGGACACCAGTCCCCTGGTGTGGTTGGCGGCGATCGTGGCGAGCACGGCGAGTCCGAGCGCGCCGCTGATCTGCTGCGAGACATTGGTGATGCCGGACGCGAGCCCGGCGTCGGCCGCCGGCACGTCGGCCATCGCGAGCGTCAGCAGCGGCATGAACGCGTTGCCGATGCCGAAGCCGATCAGGAAGCAGGCGACGAAGATCGTCGGGAAGTACGCGGTGTCCGGGCCGACGGTGGCGAACAGCAGCAGGCCGCCGATCGCGGTCGCCATGCCTGCCGTCAGCACAGGGAGCGGCCCGAAGCGGCCGACGAGCCGCGCCGTGATCCCCTGCGAGAGCGCCGCGACGGTGAGCGTCCAGGGGAGGAACGCGGCACCGGTCTCGAGCGCGCTGTAGTGGCGGACCTGCTCGAGGTAGAGCGTCCCGAGGAAGAACGTCGAGTACATGCCCGTGACGAGGAAGCCGCGGACGAGGCTCGCGTCGATCAGGCCGCGCACGCGCAGGATGCGCAGCGGCATGATCGGGTTCTCGATACGCGCCTCGAGCGTGAGGAACGCCGCCATCAGGACGGCGGCGAGCGCGCCCATGCCGAGCACGACGGTCGACGTCCAGCCGCGGCTGGTGACCTCGACGATCGCGTAGATCGCGCTCATCAGCGACGCGGTGACGAGCAGCGAGCCCAGCCAGTCCACGCCGTGCCCGAGCCCGCGGCCCGGGTCGGAGCGGATGATCGCGCGGCCCACCACGAACGTGATGACGCCGATGGGGAGGTTGACGAAGAAGACCCAGTGCCAGCTGAGGGCCTGGGTGAGCAGCCCGCCGGCGAGAAGGCCGAGCGAGCCGCCGGCCACCGAGACGAACACGTACGCGCTCATCGCGCGGGCGCGCTCGACGGCCTGCGGGAACTCGGTGATGATGATCGCGAGGATCACCGACGCCTGGGCGGCGGCGCCGACGCCCTGCAGCAGCCGGGCACCGATCAGCTCGGCCTGCGTCTCGGCGATGCCGCAGAGAAGCGACGCGACCGTGAACGTCACGAGGCCGGCGAGGAAGACGCGCCGGCGCCCCATGAGGTCACCGAGCCGGCCGGCCAACAGCAGCAGGCTGCCGAACGTGACCAGGAACGCGTTGACGACCCAGGTCAGGTTCGCCTGGCTGAAGTGGAGATCCTGCTGGATCGACGGAAGCGCGACGTTCACGATCGTGACGTCGAGCACGATCATCAGCTGCGCGAAGCAGACGACGATCAGAGTGGTCCAGCGACGGGAATCCACGGGGAGAGAGGGAGAGACAACTTGCAAAACTTGACTCCTTGTGTGGCGGCTGTGTCCCGGCTAAAATGGAGGCCACCTCCGAAATAACCGGAGGACACCTCCAGAACTATACGGAGGGTCCCTCCGCTTGTCAACCGAATTTGCCATGAGCGCGACCGAAATCACCACCCAGACACTTCTCGAGCGCCCCAAGCGCGCCGACGCCCGGCGCAACTACGAGAAGGTGCTGACCGCCGCGCGGGAGGCATTCGCCGAGGGCGGCGAGTCGACCGCGCTCGAGGAGATCGCGCGCCGCGCGGGCGTCGGGATCGGCACGCTCTACCGCCACTTCCCGAACCGCCAGGCGCTGCTCGAGGCGGTCTACGTCGGTGAGGTCGAGGAGATCTGCCGATCGGCCGCGGAGCTGGACGAGGCAGACCCCTGGGAGGCGCTGGAGGAGTGGTTCGAGCGCTTCATCGGCTACATGGCCACCAAGCAGGCGCTCGCCGCCGAGCTGCTCAACTACCTCGATCGCGACAACGAGCTCTTCAAGGTCTGCCGCACGTCGCTGTGGGCGGCGGGTGAGCCGCTGCTCGTGCGTGCGCAGGAGGCCGGCGTCGTCCGTCCGGACGTGACCATCGGCGACGTCATCCCGATGGTCATGGGGATCGCCAAGATCCCGGCGGGCGATCCCGAGCAGAACGCGCACATGCTGCGCATCGCGCTCGACGGGCTGCGGTACCGCGGCTAGTGGATTACGGCCTCGAAGGGCGCGTCGCGCTCGTCACCGGCGCGGCTTCGGGCATCGGGCGCGCGACCGCCGAGGCGTTCGCGGCGATGGGCGCGCGGGTCGTCGCGTCAGACATCGACGCCGACGCCGGAGATGGGCTGGTGGCGGACCTGGGCGTGCGGTTCGTGGCGGCCGACGTCGCTCAGGAAGGCGCGGTCGGCGCCGTCGTGCGCGATGCCGTCGAGGCCTGGGGCCGGATCGACTGCGCGGCGAACTGCGCCGGCGTCGGCGGCGGCCACGCGTCGACGCACGAGTACCCGGTCGACGACTGGGACCGGATCGTGTCCGTGAACCTGCGTGGCACCTGGCTCGCGATGCGCGCCGAGATCGAGGCGATGCTCGCCGGCGGGGGCGGCACGATCGTCAATGTCGCCTCGACGCTGGCGCTCCGCGGCTCGCCGTTCGCTTCACCGTACAGCGCGAGCAAGCACGGTGTGCTCGGGCTCACGCGGACGGCGGCGATCGAGTACGCCCAGCTGGGCATCCGCGTCAACGCGGTGTGCCCGGGGGCGATCGACACCCCGATGATGGACGAGACGTTCGCGCGCTTCCCGGGCTTCCGTGACGCGCTCACCGGATTCGTCCCGATGGGCCGGATGGGCGGCGCGCCCGAGGTCGCCGGCGCGATTGCGTGGCTGTGCTCGGACGCGGCGTCCTTCGTCACCGGCGAAGCGCTCAACGTCGAGGGCGGCCTGCTCTCGCGCTGAGCGTCACCACCAGGGGCTCTCGTTTGACGCGTCGGTGCCACTGGTGGCATCGAGTGCGTCGAGCGCGGCCATGTCCTCGTCGGACAGCGTGAAGTCGAAGACCTGGGCGTTCTCCTCGAGGCGCTCGCGGTGGGTCGACTTCGGGAGCACGACGAGGTCGCGCTGCACGCACCAGCGGATCAGCACCTGGGCCGGCGTACGGGCGACGCGCTCGGCGATCTCCGCGACGCGCTTGTCGCCGAGGTGGCGACCGGTGCCGAGCGGGCTGTACGCCTCGACCGCGATGCCGCGTTCCGCGCAGCCCTCCAGGAGCGCCCGGCGATACGCGAACGGGTTGAGCTGAATCTGGTTGACCGCCGGCGGAGTGTCGGCGACGCCGAGCACCGCGTCGACCTGCGCGAGGCTGAAGTTGGAGATCCCGATCGAGCGCGCGTAGCCGCTGTCCTTGGCGCGCTGCATGCCCTCCCACGCCCACGTCGGACCGCCCTGGGGCCAGTGGATGATGTAGAGGTCGAGATAGTCGACGCCGAGCCGCTCGAGGCTGCGCTCCGCTTCGGTCTCCGGGTCCTTGCTCCCGGGATAGAACTTCGTGGTCACGAACACGTCCTCGCGCGGCACGCCGCTGTCGCGCAGGCCGCGGCCGGTGCTCGCCTCGTTGCCGTACGCCTGCGCCGTGTCGACGTGGCGATAGCCGAGCTCGAGTGCCCAGCGGACCGCGTTCTCGCACTCGGGGCCATCGGGGATCTGCCACACCCCGAGGCCGAGCAGCGGGATCTCGTTGCCGTCGGCGAGGACGCGTGCGCGTCCGTCCGCCGTCATCGTCCCTTTGGTCATCTCAGCTCCTGGTTCGCAAGAGGTCGGAGCGTTCGATGGTAGGCCGATACCCGCTGCCGGCCGCTCGAGGCGTCTGGCTACTACGGGTGGCGCCCGCCCATCTCGTTGACGGCGGCGACGCTGTAGTCCTTGCTGACCTGGACCTCGACCTCGGTGCCGTCGGCCTTGCGGATGTGCGCCTCGTACGGAGCGCTGGAGTCGACGTTGGTCTCGACGCGCTCCACGGTCCCCGGCACCTTGGCGAGGGCGGCGGCGCGGACCTTCGACTCGACGTCGCCGGTCAGCAGCTTCTCGGTCTTGCGGTTGGCCGTGTGGCCGCCCTTGGACGGATCGTGCTGAGCAGGGGGCGCCGCGGTCGACGAACCGGATGACGGACCGCTACCGCCCGTCGCGGCGTTGGCGATCGCTGCACCGCTCACACCGGCGGCCGCGACAGCAGCGAAGGTCACGAGCTTGGAACGGACACTTGCCATAGGGACTCCTTGGATCGTTTGGCGAACGACCCTGAGCATCGGAGTCCGGCGTATGACGGGTCGAAGAGTTGGCTGGGACCTTCCTGGGGGAGGCCTGACGCGGTCCTTATCTACCGGAGCGGGGCTGCTACGGCCTGATCGCTGACGGCTCGCTCATCGTGTCGCCGCAGCGCGTCGATGGTCGGTAAATGGCCCGCGCGCGCATCACGTGGATCTGTCCTCGCTGTGGACGGCGGGACGACCCGCGCTTCCACGAGTGCCCGTATCGCCTGTAGGCTCGCGACCACTGCGGCGGGCACCCTGAGCCCAGGAGGGCGTCGATGCTCGGACGTGTGTCGGTTGTCGTGGTGGCCTGTCTCGCCGTGCCCGCGTCGGCGCTCGCGCAGGACGCGCAGACGACGACGTTCGGCCGTGCGGCCGCGCAGGTCGACTATCCGCTGTTCAAGCCGACCCGCACGCTCGGCCTCAAGGTGCACGTGACCTCGTTGCTCAACGGGTGCGTGAAGGGCACCAACCCGCGGGAGATCGTCGCCCGCTTCGGGAAGCCGTCAGGTCACGGCCCGCAGCTGGGCCTGTATCAGGCGAGGCCGTTGTACTGCGGGAACCCTGGGGAGTCGCGGCGGTACCGGTCCGTGCGGATCCTCCATCGCAAGGTCCCGGTGCACGCGTACTGCGAAACGGCCGAGCCCGAGTGCAAGCTGCTCAAGGGTCGCACGCACGGGTTCTACATCGCGATGCGCGTGCGCACGGGCAAGAAGCACCGGCTCACCGGGATCGACCTCGAGTCCAGCAACATCTCGTTCCACCAGTTCGTGCGGGTCGCGCGCAGCCTGCGGCGGGTCAAGCCCGACCACTCGCCGAACCCGCCGGTCCACCTCGCGAGTTTCCTCTCGCACGACGAGACGATCTGGTGCGGGATCGACGCCGGCTCGCGCTCGTGCGCGTCGACGCAGTACGGCGCCGCGCTGTTCGCCGACGGCAACGTGGTGCTCTGTGGCCTTGGACAGCCGGCGGGGTGTGCGGAGAACTCGGATCCGTATGCCCCGCATCTGCAGGGAGGCCAGAGCTCGGACTTCGGTGGGTACGTGTGTACCGACGAAGGGGCCGCTGTGACGTGCACGGTGAAGGCGGGGCCGGGCGCCGGGAAGGGGTTCCGTGTCCGCGCAAGCGGCTCTGAGGTCATCGACCCTGCGCCGTGACTAATACTTGAAGCCCATGATCCAGAGTCCCTTCTGCGAGTAGGAACGCGCCACGTCGGCGCCGATTGGTCACCGTTATCGGCGCCCGGAGTCCGGACCTGAGGGGATCTTTAGGCGGGGATGCGGCCGCGCGCGTACGCGCGCACGCGATGCTCGAGCTCGAGCTCGGCGTCGAAGTCCGCGTCGTCGCCGTGGCGGAACGACAGAGCCTTCGTCCCCAGCAGCTCGACGAACGCGTCGACCACGCCAGGGTCGAACTGGCGTCCGGCGCAGCGCTGGAGCTCGACGATCGCCGCTTCGGAGGAGATCGGCTTGCGGTACGAGTCGCGCGCGGTGAGCACGTCGTAGGCGTCGGCCACGGCGATCAGCCGCGCGGGGAGCGGGATGTCCTCGCCCGCGAGATTGCGCGGGTAGCCAGAGCCGTCCCAGCGCTCGTGATGGCTGAGGATGACCGCGGCGACCGGGCCGTAGCCGTCGACGCCGCGGACCAGGCGCGCACCGTCCTCGGGATGCCGCTCGACGACGGCCCGCTGCTCGTCGGTCAGCTGTTCACGCGCGAGCAGGATCGTGTCCGGGAACGCGAACTTGCCGATGTCGTGCAGCAGCCCGGACGTGTGCACGAGGTCGATCTCCTGGGGCGGGCGGCGCATCGCGAGCGCGATCTCGCGTGCGTAGCGCGCGACGGCGGCGGAGTGGCGCGCGGTCATGCGGTCGCGCAGCGCGAGCGTCTCGATCATCGACGTGAGGACGCCGATCTGCAGCGCGGCGAGCCGTTCCGCGCGGTCCTGCGAGCGGAGCAGCTCGCGCAGCAGGTACTGGAAGGTGAACAGCACGACGACGAGCAGGGCGAGCGCGCCGAACCCGCTGCGCTCGTACACGAACGCGACGAGCACGCACAGCAGCGCGCTGACGAGCTCCGACGGCAGGACCGGGATCAGGATCGTGCGGATCTCGTGCTTGAGCGAGCCGCGGTTGTGGAAGACGTAGTCGCCGGCGATCCCGAGGAAGTTGAGGACGATCGCGACGAGGAAGCCGCCGAAGATCAGAGCGGAGAACGCGAGGTCGTCCTCCTGCAGGTCGAACGCGCTCGCGGCGGCCTCGATCAGCAGGCCGCCGATCAGGGGGAACATCGCGTAAGTGGCGAGGTTGGTGATCAGCCGCGGCAGCGGGTTGTGCGCACGCAGCTGGTCGACGAGCACCGACAGCACGCCGATCGCCACCGCCGGCGCCGGTCCCAGCAGCGCCATCGCGAGCACGATCGCCATGAACGAGCCGGAGACGCGCTGCGTGCGGTGCTGGAGCGCGAGGAAATCGCTCCCGATCGCGAGCGCCAGCAGCACGAGGAACAGCTCGGGTGGCTGCCAATCGGCGGCCGTCGAATCGAGCGCGGCGATGACGCACGAAACGACGAGGACCGCCGCCTCCCCCGCCACAAGCAATGTTGATCGCCTCGACATTCCCGTGGGCTCCGGGGCGAGCCTACGGGAACGAGCGACGCGCGTCGACTGTCAGGCGGCGGCGTCGAGCGGCACGAGTAACCGCGCAACGTTGTCGAGCGCGAAGAAGCGCTTTGCGGGGATCGTGCCGAACGGGTCGTCGCTAGGTCATCGGCTTCGTCGCCAGCACCGTGACGCTGGTCACGCCGTACTTGTCGGCCGCCGCCTGCGCGCGCGGCGAGATGAACTCGTAGGCGTTCGGGCGCACGAGCTCGATCTGCAGACCGGCCGCCTCGATCGCCGTGATGTAGTCGTGCTCCGGCACGGCGCCGGCGATGCACGCCGCCCACAGCGACACGTTGCGGCGGGTGCGCTCGATCAGCTCGCGTTCGCTCACGATGTCGGCGAGCGCGATCCGGCCGCCCGGTCGCAGCGCCGCCGCGGCGGCGCGGAACACCGCGTCCTTGTCCGGCGCGAGGTTGATCACGCCGTTGGAGATCACGACGTCGATCGACTCCGGCTCGGCCGGCGGCTGCTCGATCAGGCCCTTGACGAACACGAGCTGGGCGACGCCGGCCTCGTCGCGCAGCCGGCGCGCCTTGGAGAGCTGCGCGTCGGTCATGTCGACGCCCATCACGCGCCCGCTCGTGCCGGTCAGGTACGCGGCGATGAACGAGTCGGTGCCGGAGCCGGACCCGAGGTCGAGCACGCGCTCGCCCGGCTGGATCCGCGCAAGATCGAGCATGTGGCCGACACCGGCGAACGACGCCAGCGCGTCGGCCGGGATCGCGTCGAGCCACGCGGCCGGGTAGCCGAGCCGCTCGGCCACGGGACGGCCGAGCTCGAAGTGGAAGTCGCCGCCGGGACGCTCGGCGACCTCGCGGTACATGTCGCGGATGCGCTCGCGCAGCTCGGCGGTGTCGACGATCGGTTCTACGTCTGTGGACATGGGAGCTCCTTGGAGTCGAAGGCGCCGAACCCGCCGGCGAAGTACACGAGCGGACGGCTGGGGGAGGACACGTGGAGAGACCGGACGCGGCCGACCACGATCCAGTGGTCGCCGGCGGGGTACTCGGCGTCGAGCGCGCACTCGATCACCGCGAGCGGGTCGTGCAGCGGCTCGGCGAAGCGGTCGGCGCGGGGCTCCGCCGCCCGGCGCGCGAAGTCCGCATGGTGCTCGCCGAGGACGTGGATCGTCACCGCGTCCGCCTGCCGCATTCGCCGCCAGGTGATCGAGTCGCGCGCGGGGCAGAACGACACCAGCGGCGGGTCGAGCGACACGGCCGTGAACGTGCTCACGATCAGGCCGAGCGGCGTGCCGCCCACCGACGCCGTGACGAACGCGACGCCGGTGGGGAAGCTGCCGAACGCGTCGCGCACCCTGCGGTCTTCGAGGGTGGGCGCGGGCATGACGAACGCCGCGGCCATCAGTGCAGGGCGAGCTCGCGGCCGAGGGCGACGTCGCCGAGCAGGTCGTAGGCGCGATTGGTCCCGAGCGGCTGCATGAAGCTCCCGGCGCGGACGTCGCGGTAGGCGCGCGCGAGCGGGTGACCGCTGAGGTAGCCGGCGCCGCCGGAGAGCGACAGCGCGCGGTCGACGATCCGCGCCGCCGTCTCATTGATGAACGTCTTCGCGGCCTGCGACTCGGCGAACAGCACGACGGGATCGCGGTCGTCGTCGTCGACCAACGAGGCGGCGCGTGACAGCGTCGCCTGACAGGCGGTGAGCTCGATCACGTTCTCGGCGATCAGCGTGCGGGTGCGGGAGTCGTGCGAATCCCGCTTGGCGAGCGTGGCCGTCGCCGTCTTCGCCGCGCCCTCGGCGATGCCGAGCGACGCCGACGCGTGGAACAGCCCGGCCACCACGTTGCGGTCCATGTACGCCGCGGCGTCGCCGGCCAGGAAGCCGCCGCGCAGGGCGGCGGCCGGCAGCTCGACGGCCGTGAACGTCACGGAGTGGCTGCCCGAGGCGCGCATGCCGAGCGCGTCCCAGTCGCCGTGGATCTCGACGCCGGGCGCGTCCGGCGGGACCTGCGCGTAGCCGTAGCGCTCGACGCCGTCGCGGTCGACGAACGTGACCGCGGTGTGCAGCACGGTCGCGGCCGGGGACATCGTGCAGAACGCCTTGCGGCCGTCGATCCGCCAGCCGGCGTCGGTGCGGGTGGCCGTCGTGCTCGGGCGCGTGAGGTCCTGCCCGTACTCGCTGATCGCGGTCGCCATGACGACGCCGTCGCGGGCGATCTCCGCCATCGAGGCGGCGAACGCGGTCGCGCGGCGATCGTCGCCGGCCGCGACCGCCGCCTCCCACCGGCGCACGATGTTGAGCAGGACGACGAGATGCATGTTCACGCCGATCGCGACCGACGCGTCGCCGCGGGCGAGGCGACTGGAGGCGACGAGGACGTCGTGCACCGACGTCGCTCCGATCCCGCCAAACTGCCGCGGGATTGGAGCCGCGAAGTAGCCGGCGCGCTTGAGCGCGTCGACGCTGGCAAACGGGAACGACGCCTCGCGGTCATGCCGCGAGGCGCGCGTCGCCAGCTCGTCGGCGAGCGTCTCGGCAAGGAGCACGAGACGCTTGCCGGCCCGCGTCTTGGCGGTGAGCTCGCACATCAGGCGGTGACAACTCCCACTTCGACCGGGACGCCGTTGGAGACCATGTCGAACACGACCGAGCGGCCCTTCGCGCGCTCGACGACCTCCTGCAGCTTGTCCGGCGTCGCGTCGCCCTTGATCTTGAAGTTCACGCGGACGCGCGAGAACCCGTTGCGGACGTCGTCGGTGAGGCCGAGGCAGCCGCGGACGTCCATGTCGCCCTCGAGCGTCGACTCGACCTCGGTCAGCTTCACCTTGCGCGCCGCGGCGACGTACACGATCGTGGTCGTGAGGCAGGCGGCGAGCGCGTGCAGCAGATGCTCCGCCGGGTTCGGGCCGGTGTCGGCACCGAGCAGGATTGCGGGCTCGCCCGCGTCGATGGTGAACTCCTCGACGCGGGTGCTGTCCTCCTGCCCGGCGCCGTAGAAGGACTTGATCGTGGAGCGGTTGTGCGAGCCGTCGATCCAGTGGTTGTGAGCCCGGAACTGGAAGATCCCGAGCGACGGGTCGTCTTTGATGGCGTCGAGGGTGCCGTACAGCTGTTCGGTGTTGACGCCATTGCGGGTGATCGCGACGACCTGGGACATGCGGAACTCCTTGGGGAGGTGACGGTGGCCGGGCGATCGGCCGGGGCGGCGACGGTCGGGTGGTCTCGTCGCAGCACCGAATCTGCCGGAGTCCGATCCTCGGCGCAACCGTAGAATTAAGGCGCCCCGACCCCAGGGTTATCGCCAAAGCCGCGCGGGCAAGCCCTTTCCCTGGGTCTCGAGGCGTCCGGGTCGCCCACGTTCAGCTGCCGCGGCCACGCTGGCCGGCGCTCACCCTGCGCCGGATCTGATCGCGCGCAGCCACAGGTAGCCGAACGCGTCGAGCCGCAGGCGGAGCCGCCCGTCGTCGACCTCGTGCTCGCGCAGCTCGAGCAGATCGTCGACACCGTCGACGCCCTCGCCGAGGTCAAGGTCGCATTCGACCGTCTCGCCGGACAGGTTGTGGATGGCGAAGACGGTCGAGCCCTCCCAGTCACTGCGGTGGGCGAACAGCGCCGGCGGGTCGTTCTCGATCAGCCGGCTCTCGCCCCATCCGAACTCGGGCGTGTCGTGGCGCCGGTGCATGAGGCGCGTCATGAAGTGCAGCAGCGAATCCGCGTCGCGGCGCTGGTCGGCGACGACGTCCCACTCCATCGGCGTGCGCACCGCCATCCGGCCCGCGATCGCGAGGTCCTCGGCCATGCCGATCTCGTCGCCGTAGAGGATCACCGGCGTGCCGGGCAGCGAGAGGGTGAGCGACCAGGCCATCCGCAGGCGCGCGTCGTCGCCGCCGAGCATGGATGCCGCCCGGCGCCGGATCCCGTGCCCGTAGATGCGCATGTCCTCGTCGGGGGCGAACGCCGCGAACACCTCCCGTCGATGTCGCCCGAGTATGTCTCCACGTCGAGGCAGTAGACGACGGCGTTCTTCCACCACACGTCGCTGGTCGCCGCGATGCTCATGCGCACCGCCTACCCGGCAGCTCAAACGGCACACAGTGCGCCGAGCTTGAACACGAAGCGTTGGCGCGCCTCGTGGTAGCTGCGGTCGGGGCCGAAGAAGCAGGCGTGCGAGTGCAGGAGCTCCTCCGCTCGGTAGCTCGCGAGTGGCCGGCGCTGCTCGTCTCGCGCGCGCAGGCGGCGCTTCTCGGCGAGCCGGGCGGGCAGGTCTCGCGCGAGCCGCTCGGCGTAGCCGCGCACGCCGGCGCGGAAGTCCTCAGCCGTGGAGCCGAACGCGGCGTCGAGCAGCCCGACGTCGACCGCGTCGCGCGTCCCGAGCGGCGCGAACGGCGCGGACGTGAGCGCCGCGGCGGTCTCGGCGCCGACGCGGCGCGGCATCAGGTAGGTCCAGTACTCCGAGCCGTACAGGCCGCCCATGTGCCGGTAGTACGGGTTCAGCACGACGTCCTCGCGCGCGAGTACGTGGTCCGCGGCGATGGCGAACGGCACGCCGCCGGCCGCCGCGTCGCCGGTCAACGCGGAGATGACCAGGTGGGAGTCGGTCTCGACGATCTCCCGCACGACGTCGTTGATGGCCGTCAGGTTTTCCCAGGATTCCTGCCCGGGATCGTCCGCGGCCTCGATCACGTTCAGGTGGATGCCGTTGGAGAAGAAGTCGAGCCCGCCCATCAGCACGATCACCTTCGTCTTGCGGCTGCGTGCGTAGCGGTACGCGTCGAGCAGCCGGCGGCACTGGCCGGTGCTCATCGCGCCGTTGTAGAAGTCGAAGTGCAGGTAGCCGACGCCGCGTCGCTCGACGTAGGAGATCTCGCGCAGCGTGGGCGGCGCGAACGGCGGACCGTGGATCGGGGCCGGCAGCTCGGGCACGTCGGGTGCGAGCACCTGCGCGGCGGGCAGCTTGAAGTGGCCGGGGGCCTTGACCTGCGTGATCCAGACGGCGCCGTCGACGGTGGCGCGGCAGATCGCGCCGGTGCGCTGGGCGATGATCTCGCCCGGCTCTCCGCGCAGGACGCCCTCACGATGCGCGCCGAACAGGTGGAGCTCGCGGCCGGCGATCGTGTCAAGGACGCCCGGGTGGCCCTCGGCGGCACGGATGCGGCGGACCACGGTGGCGGTCGAGTCGGCGGCCCAGTCGATCCTGCGATCGCCTTGCCGCATCAGCGGTCGCAGCCGGCCGGTCACCCGCGGGTCGGCGTAGTCGAGCGGCTCGGCCGCCCGCCGCCCGCCGGCGACGGCGGTGACCGCCTCGACGACGGCGCCGACCGCGGCGCTGCGCACCTCGTGGCGGTACAGGCTGCTCTTGCCGGCGTCGCGGGTGGGGAACGTCCGCGTGGCCCAGATGTCGCCGGCGTCGGCTTCCGCGTCGGCCTCGAGCACGGTCACGCCCCACTCGGCCATGCCGAGCTCGATCGCCCAGTCGAGCGACGACGGCCCGCGATCGCCCCTCGGGCCGGGGTGCACGACGAGGCAGCGGTGGTGTCGCCACACCGACCCCGGGATGAACGTCTTGAGCATCGGGCAGACGATCAGCTCGGGCCGGTGCCGAGCGACCGCGATCTCCATCTCCTCGGGGGCCGCCACGACCGCCACGCTGACGTGGTGGCCGAGCTCGGTGAGCGCGAGCTGCGTGCGCTGGCTGAGGCTGTTGTGCGCCGACACCAGGAACAGGATCCGGAGTGGCCTGGCGGTGGACGGCGCGAGTGGGACAACGGCGAGGTTGGACATGGAGAGCTCCCTTGAGCGGGTCTGATGGGGAAGACGCCGTCGGGCGCGGCGAATTTCCTGCCCGCACGCTCTCGGCGCGTGGTTGCTCTCCGGTTTCGCTGCGGTTGCGCTGCGCTCAGCGTTCGATGGGTGCCGTCATGGGATCTCGCGGACCATGATCAGGTTCGTGGCGCCCGGCGTGCCGGTGCGGCGTCCGGCCGTCAGTACCACGGTGGCCCCGGTCGGGATCCCGGCCACGTCGCGGGCGGTCGTCAGGGCGGCCTCGATCATCTCGTCGACGTTGGTGGCGACGGGCGCGAGCGTCGGGAAGACGCCCCACTCGAGCGTGAGCTGGTCGGCGATGCGGCGGTCGTGGGCGACGGCGACGATCGGGCGTGGGACGCGGTACTTCGCGCACGCGCGGGGCGCGCCGCCGGTGGCGGTCGGCACGATCAGGGCGTCCGCCCCGAGCTCGTGCGCGAGCTCGATCGCCGCGTGCATGACGGCCGCGCCCGCCGTGTCGGGCTTGACGTCGCGCGCGCGGCCGTGGATCTCGGGCACCTGCTCGGCGTGCTCGGCGATCTCGGCCATCGCGCGCACCGCCTCGACGGGGAAGCGGCCGACGCCCGTCTCGGCCGAGAGCATCACCGCCGAGCTGCCGTCGATCACCGCGTTGGCGACGTCGGCGGCCTCGGCGCGTGTCGGCTCGGACGCGTTGATCATCGACTCGAGCATCTGCGTCGCGGTGATGACGAGCTTGCCCGCCTGGGTCGCGCGCGCGATCGTGTCCTTCTGCATCAGCGGCACGCGCGCGACGCCGGCCTCGACACCGTAGTCGCCGCGCGCGACCATCACGCCGTCGGTGACGCGGATGATCTCGTCGAGGTGCTCGTACGCCTCGACCTTCTCGATCTTGGCGATCACCCGCGCGTCGCAGCCGAGGCTGAGCATGCGGTCGCGCAGCTCCTGCAGGTCGGCGGCCGAGCGCACGAACGACAGGGCGACGAAGTCGGCCCCGAGCTCGGCGGCCAGCGCAAGATCGGCGATGTCCTTCTCGGTGATCGCCGGAAGCTCCGGCCGCGCGAAGGTGACGTTGACGCCCTTGCGCGGGCCGAGCGGGCCCGGCGAGATCACCCGCGTCACGACGTCGCCGGAGTCGACGAGCTCCACCGCGAGCCGCGGTACGCCGTCGCCGACGACGATCTGGGAGCGCTCGGTGACAAGGGAGGCGAAGCCGTCGAGGTCGACCCGCTCGCGCCCGGCGTCCGCGGTGCTCTCGCTGCCGCAGAAGATCACCGTGTCGTCGATCTCCAGCACGCGCTCCTGCGTCTGCGCCGACAGCCGCAGCTTCGGGCCCTGCAGATCGAACAGCAACCCGAGCGGGCGACCGGCTCGATCCCCCGCCTCCCGTACCGCCGCGGCGCGGCGCCGCAGGTCGTCATGCGTGCCGTGCGAGCAGTTCAGCCGCGCACAGTCCAGGCCGGCGGCGAGCAGCCGGTCGAGCACGTCCGGTGCGTCGCTCGCAGGACCGATCGTCGCGACGATCTTCGTCCGTCGCCCCCTCATGCGCCGGAGTGTGGCACCTGACGATATCTCCTGAATTCCACTCGGGATTCGAGAGTTTGTAGCCTTTGGGAGCGATGACCTACGTGATTACGGGCAGCTGCATCAAGGACGACTCCTGCATCGAGGTCTGCCCGGTGGACTGCATCCACCCGAAACCTGGCGCCTCCGACTTCGAGACGGCCGAGCAGCTGTACATCGACCCCGAGGTCTGCATCGACTGCGACGCCTGCGTCGAGGCGTGCCCGGTCGACGCGATCTTCCCCGACTTCGAGGTGCCCGAGAAGCACTCGTACGCGCTCGACGTCAACGCCGAGTTCTTCGCCGAGCTCGGGACCGCCGACCGCACCGCCGCGTGATGGCCGCTCGCGTCGCGATCGTGGGAGCCGGGCCGGCAGGGGCATTCGCCGCCGCCTCCCTGCGCCGCTTTCGCGGAGACGTGGAGATCGACCTGTTCGAGCGTCTCCCAACCGCGTGGGGTCTGCTGCGCGCCGGCGTGGCGCCCGACCACCAGGAGATCAAGCGCCTCGACGACCGCTTCGAGCGCGAGACGCTCAAGCGTGGCGTCCGCTTCCTCGGGAACGTCGAGGTCGGAACCGACGTCACGCACACCGAGCTGATGGAGCACTACACCGCGGTCGTCTACGCGACCGGAGCGCAGACCGACAAGTCGCTCGGGATCCCCGGCGAGGACCTGCCCGGCAGCTGGGCCGCCACCGAGTTCGTCGCCTGGTACAACGGCCACCCCGACTTCCGCGACCGCGAGTTCGACCTCTCGATCAAGCGTGTCGTGGTGATCGGGAACGGGAACGTCGCGGCCGACGTCACGCGCCTGCTCACGCGCAGCGTCGATGAGCTCGCGCGCACCGATGTCGCCGACCACGCGCTCGAGGCGCTGCGCGAAAGCCAGATCGACGAGGTCGTCGTGCTGGGCCGGCGCGGGCCTGCCCAGGCCGCGTTCACCAGCGCCGAGCTGCGCGAGCTCGGGCACATGGACGGCGTCGACGTCCGAGTCGACGCGTTCGAGCTCGACCCCGTCAGCCAGGAGTGGCTCGACGACGAGGGCACGTTCACCGCGCGCAAGAACGTGCAGCTGCTGGGCGAGTTCGCCGCACGCGAGCCCGGTGATGCGCCGCGCCGGATCGATCTGCGCTTCCTGCGCTCGCCGGTCGCGATCCGCGGGACCGACCGGGTCGAGGCGATCGAGATCGGCCGCAACGAGATCGTACGCGACGACCGCGGCACGCTCCGCGCCCGGCCGATCGACGAGCCGCCCGAGACGATCGCGGCCGGCCTCGTGCTGCGCTCGGTCGGCTACCGCGCCGTTCCGCTGCCCGACGTCCCGTTCGATGAGCGCGCCTACGTCCTGCCGAACGTCGAGGGCCGCGTTCTTGGACCCGACGGCGAGGTGCTCCCCGGCGTCTACACCGTCGGCTGGATCAAGCGCGGGCCGACCGGCATCCTCGGCACCAACAAGCGCGACGCCGAGGAGACGATCGGCTGTCTCGCGGACGACCTGCACGCGCTCCCGGAGCCGGCGGGCGGGCCGATCGACGAGCTCCTCGCCGAGCGCAAGCCGGACGTCGTGACCGCCGCCGGCTGGCATGCGATCGACGCGGCCGAGCGCGACCGCGGTCGCGACGCCAAGCGGCCGCGAGTCAAGCTGGCCTCGCGCGACGAGCTGCTCGCCGCCGCGCGCCCGTAGCATCCAGGCATCGCGAAGTACGCCGTCAACCCGGCCGCCGTCGAGGCGGTCCGCAAGCGGATCGAGGCGCGTCAGTACGTGCTGGAGAGCGACTGGGGCGACAGCCAGCCCAAGGCGGCCGCGGAGAACACGTTCCTCGCGAACCACTCCTGGAAGGAGTACGCGTCCTGGCACCTCGGGCTGACCGAGGGCGCCGCTGACGAGACCAAGGCCCGCTACGCGTTCGTGTGTGGCGACTTCCGGCGCGTCCATCGCACCGGGCTGATCGCCTGCGTGTACCGGGCGGCCGAATGGCGCCACAAGGAGGTCGAGCTGGCCGCGCATGACCTCCTGCAGCTGCTCGACAAGGTCAGCAGCTAGTACCAACGCATCCGCGGCTGCGGCTGCGGCGGACGCTTGTCGACGATCTGGCGGCGCTGGATGAAGAAGTGCTTGAACATGAGTTGTATCCTAGTACATATCTTCCTAGGAAGCAAGTTCTCGGGACGAGAAATGTAGATACGCTGCGCTGAGGTGTCCGAGCGCGACGGCGTCGACCTGATCATCGAGCAGTGGCGGCGCGAGCGGCCCGAGCTCGACCACTCGCCGATCGGCATCGTCGGCCGCATCTCGCGGCTCGCGCGCGAGCTCGAGGCGCGGCTCGAGCCCGTCTATCGCGAGCACGGGCTGGAGCCCGGCTGGCACGACATCCTCGCGACGTTGCGCCGCCACGGCCCGCCGTTCCAGCTCCGGCCGACCGACCTGACGAACGCGTCGATGCTCACGTCGAGCGGCACGACCAAGCGCCTGGACAAGCTTGAGCAGGCGGGCCTGATCGCGCGCAGCCCGGACCCCGCCGACCGCCGCGGGACGATCATCACCCTCACCGACGCCGGCCGTGAGCTGATCGACGCGCTCACGGACGCGCACCTCGACAACGAGAGCGCGATCCTCGGCGCGCTCAGCGAGGCCGATCAGCGGCGGCTCGCCGAGCTCCTGCGGACGCTGCAACTCGGGCTGCCGCCACAGTGACCGACGTCGCCCAGCGCCTGGACTGGCTCGCGGTCCGCATCGCCGAGCTGCGCTCGTGGCTCGACCGCGAGTGGTTCGACCTCGACCGGTGGGCCCTCGACGGAGAGCCGCACCCGCTCGGCGCCCCGTGGCCCGATCGCGAAGGCGTCCACGCCTTCGTCCACCCGGAGGCCGCGGTGCCGTGGGAGCACGCCCGGCTCCGTCTCGACCTCGGCGGCGAGGCGCTCGTCACGCTCGCGTACGCCGACGGCACCGAGATGGCGTTCGGGTCCGATCCCGAGCATCGGGAGCTCGTGCTGCGCCAGGGAGCGTTCGCGGTGCGCGCCGAGGCGGTCGCGCGGCTGCCGTTCGGCATGCCCAACCGCGACGCGCGGCTGGCGGCCGCGCGCGTGGTGCGCGTCGACGCCGCGCTCGAGGCCCTCGTCCGCCGGCTCGCGCTCGTGCTCGAGGCCGGCCGTGCCCTCGGGCCCGACCACGATGCGGTCGCATCGCTCACCGACGCCGCCGCGCGCGCCCTGCGCGAGCTCGACTGGCCGAGCGCGACGCTGCCGTACGTCGCGCGCGTCGCCGGCACCGAGGACCTGCAGAACGTCTGGGAGCTGCCGGCCGGGCTCGATCCACGCCCGCCCGGGCTCGACGACGCCGCGCGCGCCTCGGTCGCGGCGGCCGCCGACCGCCTCGACCGCGAGCTCGCTCGCGTCGCGGAGAGGTACCCGCCGGCCGGCGCTCTCGCGCTGTCCGCGCACGCCCACCTCGACCTCGCGTGGCGCTGGCCGCTGGCCGAGACCCGCCGCAAGGCGCGCCGCACGCTGTGGACCGCGGTCGGGCTGCTCGTGCGTCATCCCGACCTGCACTTCAACCAGTCGAGCGCGCAGGTCTACGCGTGGCTCGAAGAGGACGATCCGGCGCTGCTCGCGCGGATCGAGGCGCTGGCGGCCGAAGGCCGCTTCGAGCCGATCGGCGGGATGTGGGTGGAGCCGGATTGTGTGATGCCGGCCGGCGAGTCGCTGGTCCGCCAGCTGCTCTACGGCCAGCGCTACTTTGCCCGCCGCTTCGGCGCCCCGCACACGGTCTGCTGGCTGCCCGACTGCTTCGGCTTCTCCCCGACCCTGCCGCAGCTGCTGCGCGGCGCGGGCATCGAGCGCTTCTTCACGATCAAGCTCTCCTGGTCGGAGACCAACCGCTTCCCGCACGACCTGTTCTGGTGGGAGGGGCTGGACGGCAGCCGCGTCCTCGCGCACATGTTCGACAACCCCGATGGCGGCTACAACGGCGACGCCGGGCCGCGTGCCGCATACGAGACCTGGCGCCGGTTCCGTGGCGCCCACCCGGAGAGCCTGCTGACCGTCGGCTACGGCGACGGTGGGGGTGGCATCACCGAGGAGATGGTCGCGCGCGTCGCGGCGCTGGACGGGTTCCCGGTACTCCCGGCGCAGCGTTTCGGGCGCGTCGACGCGTTCTTCGATCGCGCCGAGACCGCTCATGAGCTGCCGACCTGGGCGGGCGAGCTCTACCTCGAGCTCCATCGCGGCACGCTGACCACCCAGGGCCGCACCAAGCGCGCGCATCGCCACGCGGAGCGCGCGCTCGTGGCCGCCGAGGCGCTCGCGGCGCTCGACGCGCTGGCCGGCGGTCCGCTCCCGGAGTCGCTCGAGCCTGCATGGCGCGTGCTGCTGCGCAACGAGTTCCACGACATCCTGCCCGGCAGCAGCATCCGCGAGGTCTACGCGGACGCCGAGGCCGAGCTCGCCTCGGTGTCGGCGACCGCGATGCGGGAGATCGGCGCCGCGCTGGACCGGCTCGCCGCCCGCATCGACGGCGACGGCGACGGCATCCTCGTCGTCAACCCAGATCTCGGCCCGCGCCCGCTCCGCCTGCACGACCCGGTGCTCACGGCCGGGACGATCGAAGGCCTCGAGGCGCGCGTGATCGTCCCGGGCGAGCCGGAGGCGCCGGTGACCGCGAGCGGCCGCGCGCTGGAGAACGATCTCGTGCGCGTGGAGATCGCGGACGACGGGACGCTGGCGACCGTGTTCGACAAGCGGCTCGGGCGCGAGATGCTCGAGGGACGCGGCAACCAGCTGTGGGCGTACGTCGACAAGCCGCGCGACTGGGACGCGTGGGAGCTCGATCCCGACTACGCCGACGAGGGCGAGGAGATCGCCGCCCAGACGATCGAGGTCGTCGAAACCGGCCCGCACCGCGCCGCCCTACGCGTCGAGCGCACGTTCCGCGACTCACGGATCGTGCAGCACATCCGCCTGTGGGCGGGCTCGGCGCGCATCGACTTCGCGACCCGCCTCGACTGGCACGACCGCCGGTGGCTGCTCAAGGCCCGCTTCCCGCTCGCGGTCCGCGCGCCGACCGCGACGTTCGAGACCGCGTTCGGCGTCGTGGAGCGCCCCACACACCGCAACACGAGCTGGGACCGGGCGCGCTTCGAGGTCGCCGGCCACCGCTTCGCCGACCTGTCGGAGCCCGGCGGCGGCGTCGCGCTGCTCAACGACGGCCGCTACGGCCACCATGCGCTTGGCGCCGAGCTCGGCCTGAGCCTGCTGCGGTCGCCGGTGTGGCCGGACCCGCTCGCCGACGAGGGCGAGCAGGAGCTCGTCTACGGGCTGCTCCCGCATCCCGGCACGTGGCTGGAGGGCGGCGTGCTCGCGGAGGCGCAGGACCTCAACTGCCCGCTGCCCGCCCGCGCGGTCGAGCGCGGGGCGGGGGCGTCGCTGCGCCCGCTATGCGTCGGCGGGCCGTCGCCCGCGCTCGCCGCGCTCAAGCCGCTCGAGGACGGCGGCGGGCTCGTCCTGCGCGTCTACGAGCCGCAGGGCGCGCGCGGCCGGGTGGCCATCGGGCTCCCCGACGGCTGGAGCGCCGACGCCCAGCTCGACCTGCTCGAACGCGAGCTCGGTCCGCCCGACCCCGAGCTGCCGCCGTTCGCCGTGCGCAGCTGGCGCCTGCGTCAGGCCTGAGCGGCCATCCGCGCGCCCGCCACGAGCGACTCGAGCTTGCCGTAGGCGGCCGCGCGCGGGAGGTACTTCATGCCGCAGTCCGGCGCCGCGATCAGGCGATCCGGCCCGCCGTGCGGGAACGCGCGGCATATCCGCTCGGCGACCGTCTCGGGCGTCTCGACCTCGTCGGTGGAGAGGTCGAGCACGCCGAGGATGATCGTCTTGTCGGGCAGCGAGTCGATCACCTCGAGGTCGAGGCCGGACTGGCCGGTCTCGATGCTGATCTGGTCGGCCTCCGTGGCGGCGAGCTCGGGCAGGAACGAGTACCCGCTCGGGCGCTCGTGAATGATCGCTGCGTAGCCGAAGCAGACGTGCACGGCGAGGGTGCCGTCGATCCCGTCGGTTGCGTGCTTGAGCACGTCGAGCCCGTACTGGCGCGCCGGCTCGGGGCGCGCCTGCATGTACGGCTCGTCGACCTGGACGATGTCGGCGCCGGCGGCGAACAGGTCGATGATCTCGCCGCGGAGCGCCTCCGCGTACGCGAAGCCGAGCTTGTCCGGCGCGCCGTAGAAGTCGTCCTGCGCCTGCTGGGACATCGTGAACGGGCCGGGGACCGTGATCTTCACGGTGCGGCTCGTGTGCGCCTTCAGGAACTCCAGGTCGCGCACCTGCACGGCGTGGCGGCGCGCGACCGGACCGACGACGCGCGGCACCGGGTTCGGATGCCCGCTGCGGTCCAGCGCCGTGCCCGGGTTGTCGATGTCGACGCCCTCGAGCGCGGTGGCGAGGCGGTTCGAGTAGCTCTCCCGCCGCATCTCGCCGTCGGTGATGATGTCGAGCCCCGCGCGCTCCTGGTCGGCGATAGCGAGCCGCGTCGCGTCATCCTGCGCCTCCTCCAGATAGGCCGGGTCGACCCGCCACAGCTCGAGCGCCCGCACGCGCGGCGGGAAGCGATCACGCAGCCGCTCGCGATCGATCAGCCAGTTCGGTTGCGCGTACGAGCCGACGAGGCTCGTCGGGATCATGTGCGTCCCCACGCGCCGGCCACCGTGGGCGCGAGCAGTACCGCATCGGCGGCGTCCATCGCGTCGCGCACACGCTGTGGCAGCGTCCCTAGCCCGAGCTCGGCCTCCGTCGCGATCCCGGCAGCCAGGATCGGCCGCGACAGCGATCGCACGATGCCCGACAACAGCGCCGGCCCGGCCGGGTCGCCGGCCGCGAAGTAGGCCTGGACGCCGAACGACTGCACGTCCGCGAAGCCCGCCACGTGCAGCATCGGGACGAGCCGTGCGCCGATCCGCGGACTCGCGCCGGCGGCCCGGAACGCCGCCTCGACCCAATCGAGCGCCGTCCGCACGAGCGGCACCTCGGGCTCCGACCGCGCGGCGCCCATGTCGAAGTCCATCGCCAGCAGCGTCCCGCCCGGTCGAAGGTTCTTCCGGTGGTGGCGCAGCACGGCGTCCGCGTCGGGCAGATGGAACAGCAGCAGCCGGCAGACGATCGCATCGAGCGGCTGGTCGAACGTCACCGTCCGCACGTCGGCCTGCATGAACCGCAGGTTGTCGGCCGTACGGCGCTGCTCGGCCGCCGCGAGCAGCGGCGCTTCGCGATCGACGCCGACGACCGTGCCGGTCGGCCCGACGAGCTCGAGCGCCTGCCGCGCCACGTGGCCGAGGCCGGTACCGAGGTCGAGCACGTGCATGCCCGGCCCGATCCCGGCGGCGCGCAGCAGCGCAGCGCTGGCACCCGCGATCGCGTTCGCCTGGCCGTCGAGCCTGGCGATCTCCTCGGGGTCGCTGCCGAGGACGTACTCGGTCATGGGAGCGCACCATCGCTGAGCATCGCCTGTTTGATCATCCGTGCCGACATGATCGCGCCCACACGGCTCAAATGCAGCCCGTCGGTCTGGCGCAGGACCACGGTCTGGCCGTCGACGACCGCCGAGTAGCGGTACACGAAACCCGGGGTCAGCAGTTCGGCTTCGTCGAGCACCCGCACCCACGGCTCGAACCCCGTCACGGCGAGCGCCAGTCCCTGGTTGGCGGCGCGCAACGCCGGGACGCGCTCAGGGTCCTCGGGTGCGGGCAGGTTCAGCCAGTACACCTGCGCGGCGCCGGCGCGCAGGTAGGTCTTCATGATCTGGCGCGCCCGCCGGCGATAGATCGCGATCCAGTCCGGGCCGCAGCACGGCACCGCGCCGAACGCGGGCCCCTCGGTGCCACCGAGGAACAGGACGACGATGTCCGGCGGGTGTGCGGACGCGGTGGCCCGGCGCGACGCCGTGCGCCAGTCGTACACGAAGTTGTGCGAGATCCCGGCGCCGAAGTGGATGTCCCGCTGCACGATCGCGGGCTTGCCCTTGAGCTGTTTCCTCAGGTGGCGCGCGACGCGGATCATCAGCGAGTCGCCGGTCGCGAGTACGCGCAGCTTCGTGCCGGTCGCGGGGAGGACGGTCAGCCGCCGCGTCGCCGACATGTCGCTCCCGGTCACCTGCACCGACCACGGCCCGGGGTGCGGCGCGTCGAACTGGACGGCGGTGGTCGCCAGCGGGTGCAGGCGCCCCGTGCGGCACGCGAACACCGCCACCGCCCCGACCAGGCACACCTTCATCGCCGGGCCGCCGAGATGCCAGCGGTCGCGCAGCCGGACCGCGAAGCGGTGCCCGGCGCGCGGGCGGCGGAGATCGCCGACGCCGAGCCGCGTGCTGCAGCCCGGCGTCCGGACGGTCACCGTGAGTGCCCGGACGTAGAACGCGCGGTCGCGCGCGCCGCACTGCCACTGCGCGAGCCGGCGGACGAACGCACGTCCCCGACCGCCGAGCTGGACGCGCGCGATCGGCGCGTTGTTCTCGTACACGCTGACGATCGCGTGCGGCTTGCCGCCCCACAGCCGCAGCGCGACCCACCCTCGCTCCCGACTACCGGCGTGCCCCTGCAGCTGTGCGGACGCGGGCGCGGCGAGCGCGGCAGCGCAGATTGCGGCGAGGAACGCGGCGACGACGCAGCGACGCATTGCGGCACCGTAACGGGGCTGTCCGATAGCTTGCTCGGAGCCATGCAGACGACGACGCTCGGGCCGGTGACGGTCAGCCGGCTCTGCCTCGGCGCGATGCTGATGGGCGGCGCCACGCCGGTCGACGAATCGCACCGGATCCTCGACCGCTTCCTCGACGCCGGCGGCACGTTCATCGACACCGCCGACGTGTACGGGGACGGGGCGTCCGAGCGGACGCTGGCGCCGTGGCTGGCGCAGCACCGCGACGAGGTCGTGATCGGCACCAAGGTACGCATGAAGGTGTCCGATCCGCCCGGCTCGGGCCTGGACCCGGACCGCATCCGGGCCGCGTGCGACGCCAGCCTCAAGCGCCTCGGCATCGACGTGATCGACCTCTACCAGGTCCATGCGCCCGACCGGGACACCCCGCTCGAGGCGACGCTGGAAGCGCTCGACGGCCTCGTCCAGGCCGGCAAGGTCCGCGCGATCGGCGCCTCCAACTACCCGGCCTGGCTGCTCGCCTGGGCGGTCGCGACGCAGGACCGCGAGGGCTGGGCGCCGTTCGTCTCGCTGCAGCCGCAGTACTCGCTCGTGGAGCGCTCGGTCGAGCTCGATCTGCTGCCGTTCTGCCGCGCCGCCGGCCTCGGCGTCCTACCGTGGGGACCGCTCGGCGCCGGCTTCCTCAGTGGTCGCTATCGCCGCGGCGAGCCGCTGCCGCCGGGGTCGCGGATGGCCGACGCGGGCGACGACCTCGAGGAGGCCGAGCACCGCCGCGCGATCGATCGCAACTTCGACGTCGTTGAGACGGCGGAGGCGATCGCGGCCGACCGTGGCGTGACGGTGCCGCAGGTCGCGATCGCGTGGCTGCTGGGCGTCGACGGGGTGACCGCGCCGATCATCGGCCCGCGCACGCTCGCGCATCTGGACGGCATCCTCGGCGCCGACGCGATCGAGCTCACCGCCGACGAGCGCGCCCGGCTCGAAGGCCCGGCGTCGCCGCCCGAGCTGTATCCGCACCGGATGCTGACCGAGCAGCTCGGTCTCGCGTCGGTCACCGGACATCTGGCTCGACCTGGGCGCGGTTGAGGCGTACCGTGTTGGACATGGGTGACGAACACAAGCCCGGCACCCGCGTCCACGCGGACGACGCACAGGCGCTGGAGGAGATCCGGCAGCTGTTCGCGCGGTATCGCCGCATCGCCCGCCATGGCGTGGTAGCCGAGCGCGAGGAGTCCTCGGAGTCGCGCGCGAAGGCTCTCGCCGCGCGGGTGCGAGACTCCGGCGATGCTCCTGTGCGGTGACGGCGACGACCTGATCGCAGTCGGACAGCCGGCCCACGCGTGGGTCTCCGGACAGCTTGCCCGCGCCTGGGGGAACGCCCGTTTCGGCACGCTCGCGCCGCGCGAAGAGGTGTGCCTGGCCGCCGAGCAGCACGACGCCGGGATGGCGGCGTGGGAGGTCCGGCCGACGCTCAACCCGAAGACGGGGCTGCCGCGCTCGTTCATGGAGCTCACGCTCGACGAGCACCTGGAGATCTGGTGGAGCGCGGCGCCGCTCGTGCTGCCACAGAGCCCATACGCCGCGCTGCTGGTCTCGATGCACGGCACCGCGCTGTACGAGCGGCGCGACCTCGACCGCCTGACGGCTACCGACGCCGAGCGGGTGCGGGCGTTCCTCGCCGGCCAGCGCGCGCTGCAGGAGCAGCTCCGGGAACGGCTCGACGCCGGCCCCGCGCAGGTGCGCCGCAATCAGCGGCTCATCTGGACCTGGGACTCGCTGTCGCTCGGGCTGCTGCTCGGCTGGGCGCCGTTCACGCTCGCCGCGGTGCCGACGGCGGACGGCGAGACCGACGTCGAGGTGACCGGCGCCTCGCTCGATCCGTGGCCGTTCGCCACGCCGGCGGTCACGCTGCGCTATGACGGGCGCCGGCTCGCCGGGCCCTACGCCGACGAGGAGACGATGCGCGCCGCGCTCGCTGCCGCGCCCTGGCTCGCCTGCGCGGTGACGCTGACCGCGTGAACGCGGTGATAGCGGTCGTGCACGCAGATGCGCTGCGCTCCGCAGGCGGCGGCACGGCGGCGCGCCGCTCGCTCCGCCTCGGTCGCGGTGAGGTGTGACGCGGAGGCACCCTCGACGAGCCAGCGCGCGCCGTCGCGGCTCGGGTACACGTGCAGCTCGTCGTCCATGGGGTGAGCGGATCAGATCGCACCGGCCACGGCCATGGACCGGACGTCCGAAGTCGGGCAGACCGGCGGTCTACACCGCCATGTAGGTTGATCGCGTGAGCCGGCAGCTCGGGTCGCGCGTGCTGGTCATCGTGGCCTCCGTGGTCATGCTGCTCGCGCTCGTCGCCGTCTACGCGCGGCATGCGCTGATCAACTCGGACCAGTTCGCCAATCGCGCCGGCGCTGCGCTGAGCGACGACAACGTGCGCACGCTGGTCGCCGAGCGCATCACCGACCAGGTGATCCTCGCGCGTCAGGCCAACCTGCAGGCAGCGCGTCCGCTCATCCAGTCGACCGCTGCCGACGTCGTGGGCGGAGGCGCCTTCGGGGGCCTGTTCCGGTCGGCGGTGCGGGACGTCCACCGTGCGGTGATCGCGCACGACCAGGACACCGTGACGTTGACGGTCGCCGATGTCGGCACCGTGCTCGCGGCCGCGCTCGAACAGGTGCGGCCGGGGCTCGCCCGCCAGCTCGAGGAAGCCAATCGGGCCGTGCTCCTGCATCGCGACCTCGACCAGCTCGACGGCACGATCGCCGGCCTCGTACGCACGCTGCGGACGCTCGCGCTGGTGCTGCCGGCGCTCGCCCTCGCGCTCATCGCCGCCGCGCTGTGGGTCGCGCCCGACCGGCGCCGCGCGGTCGTCGAGCTGGGCGTCGGCGCCGCGGTGGCCGGCGTGCTGCTCGTTGTCCTGCTCAACCTCGCGCGGACCGCGGTGCTCGGGCGCGTCAACGGCGCCGACGAGCAGGCGGCGGCCGGCGCCATCTGGGATGCGTACCTGGGCGACCTGCGCACGGCGGGGTGGATACTCGCCGGCTGCGGCGCCGTCGTGGCGGCTGCCGCGGCGTCGCTGATCCGGCCGGTGGACATCAGCGTGCCGCTGCGCCGCGCGGCCTCCTGGGTCACCGGCGAGCCGGTCCGGCCGGCGATGCGCGTCCTGCGCGGCGCCGTCATCGTCGCGGCCGGCGTCGTGGTCATCGTCGCGCGCGACGCCGTCGTGCAGCTCGTGGTCACGGCCGGCGGCGTCTACCTCGTCTACGCGGGGCTGACCGCGATCCTGCGCGTGATCTACCGGCCGCCCGAGGAGGGGGAGGTCCGGCCTCGCCCGCGGCTCCCGCGGCGCCTGCTCGCCATCGCGATCCCCGTGGCGTTGATCGTGATCGGGGTCGGCGCGTTCATCGGAACGGGGGGTGTCTCGAGCGCCGCCCCGGCCGCGGGCGGCTGCAACGGCCACAACGAGCTGTGCGACCGCCCGTTCGACGAGGTCGCCCTCGCGGCGACGCACAACTCGATGTCGGCGCCGCTGCCGGACTGGTTCTCGACGCAGCAGGATCACCCGATCCCGCAGCAGCTGCGCGACGGCATCCGCGGGCTGCTGATCGACACGCACTACGCCGACCGGCTGCCCAACGGCCGCCTGCGCACGGTGCTCGACCCGCAGTCGCCGCGCCAGGACGGCGTCAGCCCGACGCAGGTCGAGGCGGCGCTGCGGATCCGCGATCGGCTCGGCTTCGCCGGCCAGGGCGAGCGCGGGATGTACCTCTGTCACTCGTTCTGCGAGCTCGGGGGCACGCCGCTGGAACCGGTGCTCGACGACATCCACACGTTCCTGGTCGCCAACCCCGGCGAGGTCCTCGTGATCATCAACCAGGACTACGTGACGCCCGCCGACTTCGTCGCGGCGATGAAGGAAGCGAAGCTCGACCGCTTCGTCTATCGCGGGCCGGTGGACGGCTCGTGGCCGACGCTCCAGGAGATGATCGACTCCAATCAGCGCGTGCTCGTGATGGCGGAGAACCACGCCGGCGCCGCCCCCTGGTACCACCCGGTCTACGACAGCGTCACGCAGGAGACGCGCTTCTCGTTCTCGCGGGCGAACCAGCTGACGGAACCCGCGCTGCGGCCCGCGAGCTGTGCGGCCAACCGCGGCCCGGCCGACGCGCCGCTGTTCCTGATCAACCACTGGGTCACGACCGACCCGCTCCCGCTGCCCTCACAGGCCGAGCTCGTCAACGCCTACGAGCCGCTGCTCGCGCGGGCGCGCGGGTGTCAGCGGCTCCGCAGGCATTTCCCGAACCTCATCGCCGTCGATTTCTACGCCCGCGGTGATGTGTTCCGCGTGGTCGACACGCTCAACGGCGTGCCGACCACGCGGTGATGCGCTACGGCGCCTTCAGCCAGCGTCCCTCGACGGCGGGCGCGACCGGCGAGTGTGCCGTGATGTAGTCGATCGTCACGTCGAGGAGCGCATCGCCAGGCTGCAGGACGTCCGTGCCCTCCCCGAACACCGTGTAGCCGTCGCCACCCGTGAACATGAAGTCGTTGGTGACGAAGCGGATGGTGTCGGTCGGGCCGACCGGTGTCAGCGAACCGCCGGTGCCGACCTTGTCGAGCGAGTCGATCACCGGCACCAGGCCGTTGCAGTGGAATCGGATCCGCAGGCCGGAGATCTGCGGCGTGCGGCCGGTGCCGCCCGCCGTGTCGCCGCAGGGCGGCTTGAACCCGTTCTGCAGCGCCTCGACGAACTTGGCCCCGGTGAGGGTCTCGATCACCGTCCGGTTGCCGAACGGCAGCACCGCAAACACCTCGCCCCACGTGATCTCGCCTGGCTGCTCACCGGCCGAGGGCGGGCTGATCCGGATGTCCTGGCGCAGGCCGCCGGAGTTCGTGATCGCGGCCTCGACGCCCGGGTACTTCTCGCGCATCGCGTCGGCGACCAGGTTGCCCACGTTCGACTCGGTCAGGCGGTCCGGGTCGCGCAGGAGGTCGACCGACTGGGTGCCGATCACCTGGTTGCGCAGTACCGCCGTCTGCGCGTTGGCGTCGTCGACGATCGCCTGCACGTCGGGCCGCGCGGCCACGCCGAGGTCCTTGGCGATGCGCGTCGCCGCGCCCGTCCAGCGGACGTCGCCGTGCCGGAGCAGGAGCTGCCCGACCGTGTAGCTGCCGCCCGCGTTCACGCCCTCGACGATCGGGATGTGGCCGCGGACGTAGTTGGCGATGTTGTGCGTGTGACCGGCGATCACGAGATCGATCGTCGTGTCCTGCAACGCGTCGACGATGGGGTTGATCGGGCCCTCCCACGGCACGCCCGGCGTCGTGCCGATCGTGTTGGAGCCGGGGTTGGGGCCGTTGTGGATCACGACGATCTGAATCCGCACGCCGCGCGCCCGCAGGCGCTCTGACTCGTGTTTGATCCGCGCGGCCTCGTCGAGGAACGACAGGCCGGCGGTGTTGCCGGCAGCCACGAGCTCAGGCGTGTTCTGCACGGTCGCGCCGATCACTCCGACGCGCTCGCCGCCGACATGGAACACCTTCGACGGCTTGACGAAGTCCGGGTAGTCACCCGTGTTCGTGTCGACAATGTTGGACGAGAGGAACGGGAAATGGGCCCGCGCTTCGTGCATGCGGATACGGTCGATCCCGTAGTCGAACTCGTGGTTGCCGAACGCCGTGGCGTCGAGACCCCATGCGTTCTCGACGTCGATCGCCGGTGTGTCCTGCAGCAGTGCCGAGTTCGGCGGCGACGCACCGACGTTGTCGCCGCCGGACAGCAGCAGCGTGCGGCCGGGCAGGCGGTCCGCCTCCTCGTCGAACATCGTGGCGAGCTGCGCGCCGCCGCCGACCGGAGTCGCGAGCGCGTTGTCATATGTGCGAGCAGTCGACTCGAGTTGACCGTGGAAGTCGTTCAGCCCGATGATCGACAGCGCCTTGGGCTTGTGCTTGAGCGCATCGCGGCGCACGACGCCCTGGCTCTGCTGCGGCGCCGGGACGCCGAGCAGGTACGCGGCGGTCGGAGCGAGGTCGATGCTGCGCACGCCGCGGACCTTGCCGTCCTTGATCGCCGGGCCGCCGGCCAGGAACGTCGCCCGCATGTTCGTGTTGCTCTTGAGCTCCTGCACGTCCGGCACGTAGCCGTGCTGGCCGAAGAACTGCGAGCGCGCGATCAGCGTACCGGGCGTGGCGGCGTCGAACTCGTACGGCGGGTACGAGAACACGACCAGGTCTCCGGTGCGCGTGGGGTGCGCCATGTCGGCCGTGGAGTTGGCCCCGTTCGGGATGTGGCGCGCCTCGGCCTTGGTGAACGTGCGGTCGATGACGTCCCAGCCCTCGGGCTGACCGTCGCCGGTCCAGTCGTTCCCGTCCGAGACGGCCTTGAACGCCTCGCGGATCTTGGCGACCGTTGCGGCCTCGTCGCCCGCAGCCACCTGCTGGAAGCCGCTCGCCGGATCGCGGCCCGCGAGGTTGAGGTAGATCTGCGCGGTGCCGCCGGCCCAGCACGCCTTGGCCATGCCGATCGTCTCGCCGGTCGCCGGGCGGCAGTTGGACGTCTGCGGCTTGGAGAGCAGCCCGAGGTCGACCAGTGGCTTGCTCGCATCGATCGCCGCGAACTGCGGCGCGAAGCCGTGGTCGGACGACACGAACGTGTTCAGGTTGCTCGTGTGCATGTGCTGCTGCGCAAGGCGCATCGTCGCGTCGGAGCCCTCGTAGGCGTCGCGGATGAATGCCTCACGCTGCTTGACGCGGTGGTCCGGCGTCCCGTTGACCTCGATGTCGTCGTACGCCGGGTTCTTGGCTCCGTTTGGCAGCTTCTTCGTCACGAGCCCGAGGAATTGGTGCTGGATCTCGTCGGTGCCGGGGTAGCCGACCATGGCCAAGTCCGGCTTGTAGCTGTCGAGGATGTACTTGATCAGCGGCTGGTAGAGCTTCTCCCAGTACTGCTGCTGGTCGATGTACGTCTCCTCGCTGACGATGCCCGACTCCAGCACCGCGAAGTCGCCGGCCTGCGAGGACGGGAACTTCTCGGCCACGAAGTCTTCGAAGCTGCCTGTGAAGCCAGGCGAGCCCGGCCAGGTCGGCCACGTCGCGATCGCGCGGGTGACCGACGTGTGGAAGAGCCGGACCTGCGAGAGGTCGCCGGCCAGCCGCTCGACCTTGACGAGCATCGCCGCGGTGTGGCCTTCGAGCGCGCCGCCGACGATCTTCACCTTGACGTCGGCCAGCTCGCCTTCCTTGAGGTCGGCGACCTTGTCGCCGGCGCTCTTGGTGCGCGAGAACAGCACCCGGTCGTAGCGCACCCGGTGGTCGTTCTTGCTGTCGTAGATGTAGGCGTTGAGGCCGTACTTGTCGGTCCCGAAGTCGAGGACCGCCAGGTGCATCTCCTTCGCAGGGCTGAAGGAGGTCGGCACGCCGGTCCAGCCGGTCGCGGGCGCCGGGTCGGCCTTGTCGTACTGGACACCGAAGGCGCTGATGTTCGCCGGGATGTCGGTCGGCGATGTGTAGTTGGTCACCACGCCGCGACCGGAGAAGAAGCTGCGGAAGTCGAGCGTTGGGCCCTGGATCGCCCCGCTGCGCCCGCCGGCCCACTCGATCTGAGCGACCTTCTTGCCGCCGCGCTCGGCCGCCTGCGCGAGCGTCTCGGCCTCGAGGATCGGCGGGTTGCTGAACGCCGCGGTCGAATTGCCGAACGGCGCGCCGTTGATATGGAAAGTGTTGTTCGTCGACCCGTGCACGCCCGGCCACGCGCCGGTGGCGAGCGTGAACCAACCGGCGCCGGTGTTCGGCGGCGCCTGGGTCAGCAGGCCGTTGTGCGAGGCGAAGGCGCCATGGCGGAGCATGTCGCGGAAGCCGGGCAGGAGGCCTTGGTCGGCGTACTTGGCGACCTGGTCCTGCCGCATGCCGTCGGACGTGAAGAACAGGAGCTTGCTGTCGCCGCTGGAGTGGTGGTGACTCCAGCCGTGGTGATGTCGGCCGGTCGCCTGCGCTCCGACGAGTGGCACGACCGCTGCGGTAACCAGCGTGGCGGCCAGTACAGCCATCAATCGCGTGTGGAAGCGCCCGCCGCGTCTCCGTGCAGCAACGTCCGTGCTCATTCAATTCCCTCCCCGACGATTGGTACTGGCCGCCAACCCTATGGGGACGACACCGGCTATGGCAAGCGAGTATCAAGTCCTCAACATGGACGTAGGCATCGGACTTCCCAACACCGTGACAACCGTCGACCGCGCCGGGATCGTCGACTGGGCGCGCGCGGCCGAGGCTGCCGGGTTCTCGTCGCTCGGGACGATCGACCGGGTCGCGTACGGCAACTACGAGTCGCTGATCGCGCTCGCCGCGGCGGCCGCCGTGACCGAGCGGATCCGGCTCGTGACCGACATCCTGATCGCGCCGCTGCGCAGCAACACCGCGCTGTTGGCGAAGCAGACGGCGACGATCGACCACCTCTCGGGCGGGCGGCTCGTGCTCGGCCTCGCGCCCGGGGGGCGGGAGGACGACTACGAGCTCAGCGGCGTCGACTTCCACCGCCGCGGGCGGCTTTTCGACAGCCAGCTCGAGGAGCTCGCCCGCCATTGGGGCGGCGAGACCGACGTCGGCCCGGCGCCTGTGCGGCCCGGGCTGCTGATCGGTGGCACGTCGGACGCCGCGTTCCGACGCGTGGGTCAGCACGGCGACGGCTGGACGGCCGGTGGCGGCGGCTACGAGCGCTTCGGAGGCGCGTTGGAACGCGTGCGCGAAGCGTGGCAGGCCGCCGGTCGCGAGGGTGAGCCGCGCACGATGGCGCTGTTCTACTTCTCGCTCGGCGGTCGCGCGCAGGAGCAGGCGCAGGAGACGCTCGGCGCCTACTACGCGTTCGCGGGCGAGTACGCCGAGATGATCGTGTCGAGCGCCGCCACGAGTGCGGAACGGGTGCGCGAGTACGTCGCGGGCTACGAGGCGGCAGGCTGCGACGAGGTCATCTGCTTCCCGGCGTCGGCGGATCCGGCGCAGGTGGAGCTGCTGGCCGCTGCGCTGCCGTGAGCTGCGCGCCGACGCGGTAGGCCTCGGCCACCCAGGCGGTCAGCTCGTCGTCGACGTCGGCGGGCCTGGTGAGCTTGAAGCGGTGGAGGTAGTAGTCGGGTTCGAGGTGCTCGACCGCCCATTCGCCTCGGCCGCCGCGACCAGGGCGTCGAACGCCGCGCGCAGCTCCGGCGGCCGGCCGTCGAAGTGCTCGTCGAGCGGCACGACGAGGCACGAGTGCGGCATGTTGCGCGTAACGAACGTCTGGCCGCAGACGGGGCACCGCCACATGCGCGTCATCCTCACACGTGGATGCAAGTGATCGTCGACAACTCCGCGGGCGGGGACGCCCGTTTCGCCGACGACGTCGCAGCCGCTCTGCGCGGTCAGGGGCTGGAGGTCGAGGTCCGCGTGCCAGGGCCGACGGCGATGTTCGACACCGCCGTCCACCTCGTCTCGACCGGCCTCGCGATCCGTGTCTCCGAGCGCCCGGATCGGGCGACCTTGGACGCGATCGAGGAGGTCGTCCGCAGCGCGCTGATCACGCGTCCGAGCCTGCGCCGTCGCACGCGCAGCGTGCCCGTGCACCTGGGCGAGACGGCGCGCGTGCTCGAGTGGATCGACGTGTTCGACTAGCCACAAGTCCATGGTGCCCCGCCGTCGGGCGGGCGAGGCTGGCGCCACTCGATGAGGAGGTCGATCCTCGCACTGTGTGTCCTGTGCGCCGGGCTGCACCCGGTTCCGGCGCTCGCCCAGACCGGGGCTCCGGCCGTGCTCACCCTCGCCGCGAGCAACGACGGCGGCGAGCCGGTCGGCGCCCTCCATGCCGGCGAAACGCTCGTGCTGACCGGGACGATCGCCCCGGCCGCGGTGGGCGAGCCGGTCACCGTCTCGGTGGCGCTGGACGGCCGACCCGCGCTGCAACTGACGGCTTCGGTCGAGGCGCTCGACCCGGCCGGCGCCGGGACCTTCCACACGTCGTTCCGGCCGACGCAGCCGGGACTCGTCTCGGCGACCGCCGCGGTCGCCGGCGCGGCGGCGGCGCCCCTCGCGGTCGCGGTCAGCCTGGTCGGCCACGTCGAGGCGGGCTGCCAGGGGCCCGCGACGCTCACCCGCGAGACCGCGTCGCAGCTCGTGCGCGCCGCGGACGGTCCGCTCCGGCGCGGGGCGCTGATCGAGCCGGGCGCGCGCGTCGAGGTCCCGAATGGCGCCGGCGCCCGGATCCGACGCGGCCGCGCGCGCTACCGCTCGGCCGGCGGGGCCATCGTCGTGGAGTGCCGCGCGGTCAAGCTGCTGCGCGGGAGCCTGCGTACGGTCGAGCACGGCCGCGGACGGGCGCGCGTGCTGCTGATCGACGCCCTCGCGACGCTCGCCGGCCCGGGCCGGATCGACGTCGACGCCCTCGGTCGGCGGATCGCGTTCCGGCACGGCCGCGGGCGCGTGACCACATCCGCCGACCCGCGCGCGGCACTGCCCACGATCGAAGGCGACACGGTGCTGATCGACCACGCGGGCCTGGCACGGATGGATACGTGGCCGTTCGCGAAGTCACCCGAGCAGCGGCCGCTCCCGCGCAGCGCCGTGCCGCCGTTCTGGGCCGACGGCAGCGCGTGCGCCACCGGCTGCCGGCCCGCCGGGGCGCTGACCGGGTGGCCGGTCAAGCCATTCCACGAGGCCCATCCGCTGCGTGCCGGCCTCAACGAATGGCGGCCGGCGAACATGCACATCGGCATCGACATCCAGGCGCTCGACGGCACGCCGGTCTACGCGATCCAGAGCGGGCCGGCGAGCATCGCCGGCGTCGGCACCGTCGACATCCGCGTGCACGTCGGCAGCTACGAGTACTGGCACGTGCAGCCGAGCGTCCGCGCGGGCGAGTACGTGCTCGCCCACCGGACGGTGATCGGCCACGTCATCCGCGGTGCCGGCCACCTGCACCTGTCCGAGCTGCACGGCGACTACGTCAACCCGCTGCGGCCCGGCGGCCGCGTGCTGGCGCCCTACCGGGACACCGAGGAGCCGGTGATCGGCGCGCCACGGCGCAGCGGCGGCGAGGTGTTCGTCGAGGCCTTCGACCCGCAGTCGCTGCGGGAGACGATCAAGTACCGCACTCCGGTGCTGGCGCCGGCCGCGATCGCCTGGCGTGCGCGCGACGCGCGCGGCGGCGCGCTGACGCCATTGGAGTTCGCCTACCGGGGATCCCACCACTACCCCACGAGCGCGAAGTCGTGGGTCTACGGGCCGGGCGCGACGCCGCCGACGCACGTTGGCGCGATCGCCGGCGGCTGGGCCTGCTTCTGGCGCTTCAGGGTCTGCGTCCCCAAGTGGAACTACCGGCTCTCCGGCGTCCCGGCCGGCGCCGCTTCCCTGTCGGTGTACGCGTGGGACTGGGCCGGGAACGTCGCCGAGCGCACGAGCGGCTTCCGTCGCGGCGGCGCGGCCACCGGTGCAGCGGCCGGGACCCCCGCGGGTATTTCTTTGTTCGACTAGGCCTGCGCGGCGCGCAGCGCGGCCTTGTGTGCGCGCTTGCCCGCCTGGTAGGAGGCGAGCGCCGCGGGTGAGTCGACGTCGCCGAGCGTCGGGTGCGAAGGCACCAGCGGCAAGGCCGCCGCGACGCCGAAGCGCCGGGCCAGGACCGCGATCAGTGACCCGACCTTCATCTCGCCGTAGCCGGGCAGCGCGAACAGGCGACGCTGCAGCTCCTCCGGCGGGATGTCCTCGCCCCAGACGCGGCCGGCGTCGCCGTCGTAGGTCTCGACGATGTGCACGGCGAGGTCGTGGACGCGCTGGGCCATCGCTCCCGGGAAGCGGTGGATCGCGGGCCGCTCGCGGAAGATCGGGTCCAGATCGGCGCCGGCGATCGTCGCCGCGTCGAGCGTGCCGAGGCGCTCGCGAAGCACGAGCGGCCCGGAGAACGCCTTCTGCACGGTCACCTGCTGGTCGAGCGCGAAGCCGATCAGCAACGCCATCGGGTCGCTGACCAGCAGCTGGTTCGCCTCGTCGGACTCGGTGAAGTGCAGGCGGTCGGTCATCGCAGTGCCTCCAGCGGCGTCGTCGGCTCTCCCGTCGCGCCTCGCTTGCGCCGCGCGACCCCACTCGTCACCGCGGCGTTCGCGACGGCCTCGGCCACCGACTCCGCGACCCGGCGGTTGAAGACGCTCGGGATGATGTAGTCGGCGTGCAGCTCCTCGGCGGTGATCACGCGCGCGATCGCGTCCGCGGCCGCGAGCTTCATCTCCTCGTTGATCGTCTTGGCGCGGACCTCGAGCGCCCCCTTGAACACGCCCGGGAACGCGAGCACGTTGTTGATCTGGTTCGGGTAGTCCGAGCGGCCGGTCGCCATGATCGCGACGTCGCCGCGGACCTCCTCCGGCTGCACCTCGGGGACCGGATTCGCCATCGCGAAGACGATCGCGTCGGGGGCCATCGTGCGCACCGCGTCCGCGGTGACGGCGCCGGGGGCGGACACGCCGATCATCACATCGGCGCCCACAAGTATCGCGTTCGCGCTTCCGCGCACGTGCTCGCGATTGGTGCGCTCGGCGAGCGATGCCTGTGAGGCGTCGAGCGTCGCGTCGCCCACGCACAGCGCGCCCCCGGGATTGCAGACGATCACGTCGCCGACGCCCTGGGCGAGCAGGATGTCCGTGCACGCCACGCCGGCGGCGCCCGCGCCGACCACCACGACGCGCACGTCCTCGGCGCGCTTGCCGACGATCTTCAGCGCGTTCAGCAGCGCCGCGAGGACGACGATCGCGGTGCCGTGCTGATCGTCGTGGAATACCGGGATGTCGAGCTCGGCGCGCAGGCGGCGCTCGATCTCGAAGCAGCGCGGTGCCGAGATGTCCTCGAGGTTGATGCCGCCGAACGTCGGCGCCGCGGCCTTGACGAACGCGACGATCTCGTCGACGTCCTTGGTGTCGATGCACAGCGGGAAGGCATCGACGCCGGCGAATTCCTTGAACAGCAGCGCTTTGCCCTCCATCACCGGCATCGCTGCGACCGGCCCGATGTCGCCGAGGCCCAGGACCGCCGTCCCGTCGGACACCACCGCGACCGTGTTGCCGCGGATGGTCAGCGCCCAGCCCTTGCCGGGGTCCTCGTGGATCGCCATCGACACGCGGCCGACGCCGGGCGTGTAGGCCATCGAGAGGTCGTCGCGCGTCTTCAGCGGCAGCTTTGGGCGGACCTCGATCTTGCCGCCCTTGTGCATCAGGAACGTGCGGTCCGAGACGCTGTCGACCTTCACGCCGTCGAGCGCGCGGACGGTGCGCACGACCGCCTCGGCATGCTCGGAGTCCCCGCACGCGACCGTGACGTCGCGCACGACCATCTCGCGCTCGACGCGCACCAGGTCGATCGCCCCGAGCATCGCGTTCGCGTTGGCGATCGCGTCCGCCACGCGGGCGAACGCATCGCCCTGCTGCGGCAGGTGCAGCCGCATCGTGAAGCTGTAGGACGCTGACGGTTGGAGCGGCATGACGTGAGACTAGATCCTGTACACCTCGAGCAAGCGCTTCTCGTGCTCGGCGTCGATCCGCGCGATCACCTCGACGTGCTTCTCGAGTCCGGAGCCGCGCAGCTTGGTGGCGAGCAGCTCGTCGACCTGAAAGACGCCGGCCGAGTTGTTCATGTCGACCTCGACGCGGATCGTGCGCTCCTCGCCCTGGACGATCCGGACCTCGTCGATCGCCGCCGCCGACAGCGAGTGGATGTTCGGCAACTGGGTCTCCATCGCCACGCGCGAGCGGCCGTGCTCCATGTCGAGCGCGTCGGCCACGCGCACGACGCCGGCCTCGAGCGTGATCGGGCGCCCGCCGCTGCGGTGGCCGATGATCGCGTGCATGGCCTCGGAGGCGACGATCGTCCGCTCCGGCTCCTCGTAGACACCGCCTAGGAGCGTGTCGAGATGGTCGGCGGCGAGGAACAGTGAGAACGCCTCGTGATCGACCCGGTGGATCGACATGCCGATGTCGTGCAGCAGGCAGGCGAGCGCGATCACGACCTCGGCGTCGTCGGCGGTCATCGCGTAGTCGGTCTCGATCGACGACTTCACGTTGCGCCGCCGCAGGAGCCGGAACAGGCGCAGCGCGCTGTTGAGCACGATCTGCAGGTGGACCCACGAGTGATCGCTCATCCCGAGGCGCTCGGCGGTCACCTGGGCGGCGTGCCAGCGGGCCTTCAGCTGCGTGTTGGCGTTCGCGGCGGCCAGCACGCCGGCGAGCCGCGGGTTGCGCTCGCTCGGTGCGTGGATGCGCATCGCGGCCACCGCGTCGCGCGGCGTCGCGATCTCTGTCGGTTGCTCGCTCACCGCAGTGATGATCGTGCAAGCGGTCTTGCGATGTGTCCAGGCGCGCCTCTAGCGTCCGGACGCATGCTGCGGGAGGTCAAGAACGGCTGGATCGAGCGGCGTCTGCTGCGCTCGGTCTTCGTGCTGGCCGGTGAGCCGGTCGCGACCGTGCGGCCGCGCGAGCAGGCGACGCGGCCGGTCGCGCTGGCCGAGCGCGACGGGCGCACGTACTGGGCGTTTGAGGACCGGATCTGGTGGGAGGACGACGACCTCGACGCCGCCGACGTCCTGGCCCTGGTGCGCGACCGCGAGCGGCGGTCGGCGCGCACGCTCGAGCGCGCGCACGCGGCTCTCGCCGGGGCGGCGGCCGAGCCGCGGCGCCGGCCGATCCCGCGCGCGGTGAGGCTGGCGGTGTTCGAGCGCGACGGCGGCCGCTGCGTCGAGTGCGGCTCCGGCTTCGAGCTCCAGTACGACCACGTGATCCCGGTTGCGCTCGGCGGCGCCGACACCGTCGCGAACCTGCAGATCCTGTGCGCCCCCTGCAACCAGGCAAAGGGCGCTGAGCTCTAGGCCCGACTCGGGCGCCGGGCTACGGGCCGCCCTCCGGACAGCCGAGCTTGAGGTCCTTGCGGACGGCCTCGGGGACGCTCTTGATCGGGCACGACCACGACGAGCCGGCGAACCGCATCCGCCACACGTCGTCGCGCCGGTGCAGGACGGCGATGCCGTCGGCGGCGTACGGCATGCACGACTGCTTCAGCGGCACGCGCAGGGTGGCGGACGCCCAGCCCTTGCGCACGGTCGCGACGCGGATCTTCAGGCATCGCCGCGGCGTCTTCATGGCCTGCGCGATCGCGGCCTTCTCGGTCGCCCGCGGCTTGCGGGAGGCGGTCGCCGACGTCGCCGTCAGCGCAGCGGCGGCCGCGAGGACGGCCACGCTGGCGAGTAGGAGCTTCATGGCGCCGAATCGTACGCGTGAGAGGCGCGCCGCGCCTGAATCGCTAGCCCGGCTCGGAGAGCTGCCGGAGCCGCTCGAGCTGCGCCCAGTGCTCGGCGATCCGCTGCTTGCCGACCGCGGTGAGCGCGACATTGGTGTTCGGCTTCTTGCGGATGAAGCGCTTCTCGATCGTCACGAGCCCAGCGTCTTCGAGCTTGGTCAGGTGGCTGGAGAGGTTGCCCTTGGTGAGTCCGGTCGCGCGCTGCAGGAACAGGAAGTCGGCGTCCTTGACCGAGGAGAGCACGGTCAGGATCGCGAGCCGCCCGGGCTCGTGGATCAACCGGTCGAGGACCGGTGCCGCTTCGTCAGGCCTGAGCATCGGCGGCGACGATCGACGGGCCGAACGCGCGCACGAACAGCCGGTGGTCGAGCACGCCGCAGGCGATCGCCGCGACGCCCGCCATCACCAGCCCGGTGTTGCTCGGGTCGTCGCCGTTCCAGATCGGCAGGCCGCCGGCGAGCAGCAGCGCGCCCCAGATGATCACGTGGTGGGGGCTGAGGCCGACGGTGATCGCGTACGTGATGAGCATCAGGGAGGCGAACGAGACCGGGGAGGCGAACGAGACCGCGATGCCGTTGACCGGCAGGTCGCGCAGCAGGAAGGCGCCACCGACCATCGCCGTGATCCCGATCGCGACCGCGATCGCCCCGCGCACCTGCTGCCGGGGAGTCGGGTTCAGCCGCCCGTAGTTGTCGTTGTAGTATTTTCAGACTAGTTGGCGCCGCAAACCTAAGCAGGGTTCGTGTTCGCTGTCAACCAGTTTGCGAGGCAAACCGAGAGGTGGATGGGCCACGCGCTGCGCTGAACGCCCAACTACCATTGCTTCAGATGGCCGACTACGACGCCGACCGGCTCACGCTCAGGCTCGATGGCCTGCCGCCCGCCCGCCACCGGCCACCAGACTTCCTCGATCTGCCCGATCGCACTGTCAAGCCGCGCCGGGCCGGCATCACGCACGTCCTCGATCGGGGGATGTCGCCGCTCGAACTCGAGTCATTGCTGCAGACGGCGGGCGACCACATCGACCTGATCAAGCTCGGTTGGGGCACGGCCTACGTCACGCGCGGCGTGGCGGACAAGGTCGCGATCTGCCGCGAGGCCGGCATCCGGATCTCACTCGGCGGCACGCTGCTGGAGATCGCCGTCGAGCAGGGCAAGCTCGAGCAGTACCTCGACTGGACGCGCGAGCTCGGCATCGACCACATCGAGGTGTCCAACGGCTCGCTGCCGATGGCCGCCGCGGACAAGCGCGCGCTGATCCAACGACTCGCCGGCGCGTTCACCGTGATCGCCGAGGTCGGCAGCAAGGGCGCGCCGGACGCCGACGCCGACGAATGGTGCGAGGAGATGCTCGGCGACCTCGCGGCCGGCGCGTCGTGGGTGATCGCCGAAGGCCGGGAGAGCGGCACCGCCGGGCTGTTCGAACGCTCCGGCGCGGTACGGGCCGAGCTGGTCGACGGGATCGTGCACGCGATCGGCGCCGAGACCGTGATCTTCGAGGCGCCCCAGCGCGCCCAGCAGACGTGGCTGCTCGAGCACGTGAGCCCGAGCGTCAACCTCGGCAACATCGCGCCCGAGGACGTGATCCCGCTCGAGACGCTGCGGCGCGGGCTGCGCTACGAGACGCTCGACCTGCTGCCGCGCACGGTCAACCGCTAGCCAGCGCGACCAACTCGGCCTCCGCGGCCGCGATCGCTGCCCGCCGCTCGCCGATCCACCGCTCGGCGTCGGCGACCGCCGCGCGGCATTCCGCGAGCATCGTGTCGAGCGGCGGGGCCGCCGCGCCGCCCGTGACCGTGCGCGTCGCGAGCGCCGCGACCGGGTCGAGCACCTCGGGGTCGATGCCGAGCGCGGCCGCGTCGAGCGTCCCACCGGCGACCGCCTCACCGACGATCCGGTACGCCGAGCGGTAGTCGATCGCGCGCGCATCGCTGACCGCCTCCGCGGCGTCGGTCGCCATCGCGAAGCTCTCGCGGACGGCGGCGGCCGCCCGCTCGGCGTCGATCGTCAGCGTCTCAGCGACGGCGGCCGCGAGCCGCAGCAGCCGCGCTGCCAGCGCGACCGACCCGGCGACCTCGCCGTACGCGTACAGCAGGTTGTCGGTGCGGCCCGACGGCGTCTTCTGCGTGGCGAGCACGCCGGTTGCCCGGCCGATCAGTGTGCCGGCACCGCCGCGCAGCACCGCGAGCGCGTACGGGTTGCGTTTTTGCGGCATCAGCGCGCTCGCGCGGCACAGCGCGTCGCCGATCGCCATCAGGCCAAACTCGTCGGCCGCGTATACCTCGACGTCCTCGGCGAAGCGACTGGCTCCGGTGGCGGCGATCGCCGCGTGCGCGACGAGCTCGGCAAGCCCGTCGGTCTGCCACATCGCGTCGCGCGTGTGCGTCACCGGACCGTCGAAGCCGAGCAGCGCGGCGATCCGCTCGCGATCGAGGCGAAAGCGCGATCCGTTAATGCCGCCCACGCCGCCCGGGCTGCGGTTGACCCACGCGAGGTCGCCGCGTAGCCGCTCGGCGTCGCGCAGCGCCGGGTAGGCGAACGACAGCAGCCAGTGCCCGACGGTCGTCGGCTGCGCGGCCTGCAGGTAGGTGTAGTCGGGCATCAGCGTCGCGCGCTCGCGCTCGGCGACCGCGACCAGACCGGCCGCGAAGCGCACGACCGCTTCCGCGAGGTCGAGCACCCGCGCGCGCAGCGCGATCCGGAACGCGATCCGCCCGGCCTCGCGCCGTGGGCGGCCGGCGTTCAGCCAGCCGGCGGCGGTGCCGATCTGCTGCTCGAGCTCCCGCTCGCGGACGTTGACGAGGTCGCCGTAGCGGGAGTCGGCCTGGCCGAGATCGCCGTCGAGCAGCTCGAGTAGCGCCCTCACCAGCGCGCGCCGGTCGGCGTCGGGGATCGCGTCCAGCGCGAGCACGTGCGTGAGGTCGGCGAGACCGAGCCCGCGTTGCAGAAGCGGTGCGTCCGCGAGCTCCAGCTCGTAGCCGGCCTCGACGAGCTCCGGCGCGGGCCCGCTACGGATCCGCGCGTTCGCGCCGAGGTAGCCGGCGGGCGGCTCGGTCATACGACCCCGTCGATCAGCCGGTCGATCGCCCCGAGCGCGGCCTCGGGGCGCAGCAGCGCGTCGAGATCGAGGTGGCGCAGCTCCGGGTCGGCGGCGAGCGCCTCGCGGAACGAGAGACCGGCGGCCAGGCCGCGCTCGGCGGCCGCGTGGACGAGCTCGTGCGCGCGCCGCGGGCCGACGCGAGCGCCGAGCGCGAGCATCACCGGTTCGGCGAGCACGTAGCCGTCCTGCGCGTCGAGGTTTGCGCGCATCCGATCCGCGTCCACCTCGAGGCCGTCGACCAGCTCGACGGCGAGAGAGAGCGCGACCGCGGCGGCGCCGGACGCGCGCGGGAGCAGCTCCCACTCGGTCTTCCACGCCGCCCCGTCGCGCTCGTGCTCGGACACCAGGCCCTCGAGCGCGAGGTCGGCCGACGAGCGGACCACCCGGGCGAGCGTCCACAGGTGCTCGGAGCGCTCCGGGTTGTGCTTCTGCGGCATCGTGATGCTGCCGACGACGCCCGGCGTCGGCGCTTCCGCGACCTCGCCGATCTCCGCGCGCTGGAGGTTGTAGATCTCGTTGCCGATCTTCGCCAGCGTGCCGGTGACGAGCGCCAGCAGGGTGCCGAACTCGGCGATGCGGTCACGCGCCGACAACCACGGGATCTCGGGCACGGCGAGCTCGAGCCGGCCGAGCACGCGCCGCTGCAGCTCCGGTCCGTGCTCGCCCCACGCCGACAGCGTCCCGACCGCGCCGGCGAGCTGGCCGACGGCGAGCCGCGGCGCCGCTTGCGCGACCCGCTCGCGGTGGCGGCGCACCTCCGCCAGCCACACCGCGGCCTTGTAGCCGAACGTGATCGGCAGGGCGGGCTGGCCGTGCGTGCGGCCGAGCATCACCGTACCGCGATGCCGTTCGGCCAGCGCGGCGAGCGCGGTCTCGATCGCGGCCAGGTCGCGGTCGGCGATCGCCAGCATGCGCTGCATCACGAGCCCGGTCCAGGTGTCGGTCACGTCCTGCACCGTCGCGCCGTAGTAGATCCACTCGCGCGCGTCCTCGCCGAGGCCGGCCTGCAGCACGCGGGTCAACCCGAGCGTCGAGTGGCCGCTGCGGCGCGTCTCGCCGGCGACCGCCTCGAGGTCAACGGGCTCTCGCATCCGTCCGGAGATCGCGCGCGCGGCGTCGGCGGGGATCAGGCCGAGCTCGCCCTGCGCCGCGGCGAGCGCGCCGAGGATCTCGAGCCAGATCTGCGTCCGGCCCGCGTCCTCGAACAGCGCGCGCGTCTCGTCGGTGCCCCAGAGGTGCCCGTAGACGGTCATGCCGCGACCCCGAGCAACTCGCGCAACGCCGCGCGGACCTCCTCCAGCGCCGCACCCCACGGCACGACCATCGTCTCGCCCGCGCGCTCGATGCCACGCTCGTGCAGGCAGCACTTGACGAGGGTGGCGCCGTCCGGAGCGGTGAGCGCGACCGGGCAGAAGTCGACCCGTGCGCGCGGCTCGGCGCCGTACAACGCCACATGGATCTGCCGCGAACGCTCGCAGCCGACCAGCGTCCAGTCCCCGAGCTCGGGCGGGCCGGCGTCGAGGAACTCACCCTCGAGCCCGGAGCACCGGCACGGGTACATGACCGGCCCGTCGGCCATCCCGCGCAGGTCGATCGCCTCGAAGTCGAGTGCCACCGGCGGGAGATCCTCGTCGTAGTCGACGACCGCGCGCGCCATCTCCAGCAGCTTCGGCGGCTCGGGCGGGACGACCTCGACGACCCGCACGCGCACGGGATCCGGCTCGACGATGAAGTTCACGTGCTCGTAGCGTCCCTGCACCACCGTCACGCGCGCGCCCCCGCGCGAGGCGGCACGCGCCATCTGACTGGCGTTGCCCGTATCGACGTCGGGGTCGGCGACGAACGCGACCTCGTCCGGCCCCGCGAGCACCCGGATGTCCCGGACCGGGGCGACGATGGCGTCGCCGACGTCGTGCGTCACCTGGACGACGGCGCGCTCGCAGTCGCGCACCGCGACGACGAACTCGGTCCGCCGGTACACGGGCCGGCCGATCAGCCATGCGCGCAGCGCCGCCTCGTCGAGCGCGCCGGCGTCCTGCACGCTGACGCCGCGATACGGCCGTGCGATGAAGTTCGGCCCGACCTCGATCATCAGGGCGATTGTGCCGACAGTGCTGCGTCGAGTGCCAGCACCGCGGCCTGGAACGGCTCCAGCGGCTGGTGCGCCACGCCTGCGCCGATCTGGCCGGCGCCCGAGCTGGAGTGCAGCACGCCGGTCGTGATCTGCGGCGTGATCTCGAGCTCGGCCACCAGCCGCGCGTCGATGCCCATCGGCGTCCCGCGCGCCCCGATCGTGAAACGGCGTGAGCGCACGACGCAGATCTCGGCCATCAGCTCGGTACGCGCGGTCGCCGCGGCCGCGTCGCCGCCGAAGAACGCGGCGACCGCCGGCGCGGCGGCGAGCGCCATCCCACCGAGCCCGCAGCACTCGATCACCGCCGAGTCGCCGATGTCGAGCGCTGCGTCGGCAGGCGTGAAGCCCTCGCGCAGCAGCGTGTCCTGCACCGGTGCCGCGGGCGCCGTGAACCAGCGGCCGGGGAGCCCGGACAGCTGCAGGGCCATGTCGGTGCCGTTGCGTGACATCAGCGTGACGACGCTCGATCCCTCCACACCCGACGCGGCGAGCGACGCGCACTTGCACCCGGCCATCGTGAGGTTGAGGAAGAAGTGGTGGTTGCCGGCGATGAACTGGGCCGCCGCCTCGCCGCCGAGCACTGCGAACGCGCTCAGCAGGTCGCGCATCAGCAGGTTGCCCGTCGCCTGGCTGCGCATGTGCAGCTCGTCGCCCATGTTCAGGCCCTGGGAGGCGAGGCCGAACACGTCGACTGGCCCGCGGTGGTCGAGCAGACGGGCAAGCGCCGGCCCGAGCACGTCGCGGAAGAAGCGCAGCCGGTCAACCGCCTCGTCGTCGCCGACGCCGAACCACAGTGTCCGGCCGGGGCCTTCGTTCAGTGTCGAGTACGCGCGAACACCGTCGGCCTCGACGACCCACACCGGCATCGACGGCGAGCAGACGCCGGTCATCGGACCCACGTGGTCGTGCGCGTTGCCCGGCTCGAGCGCGATCTCGCCACCGGCGAGCAGTCGCTCCGCGGACTCGCGGTCTGGCGCCCAGCCCTCGAACACCGCCGCCGCGGTCAGCGCGCGGCGCTGCGGGTCGCACACGCGCGCGAACTCGATCGGCGGCCCGGAGTGCAGCAGCAGGCCTTCGCGCAGCCCGGGTACGACCGCGCGCGCGGGTGCGACCGTCACCGCCTGCGGCACGCAGCGCTCCATTCGCGACACCGCCTCGTCGTTCGCGGCCGCGACGCGGTCGCCGTGCTCGCCCCAGAGCCGCGTCAGCGGCGCCAGCAGCTCGGGATCGCCGCCGGCGGGGGGCCGCCAGTCGACCTCGGCGACCTCGACGCCCTGGTCGCGCAGCGCGTCGGCGAAGATCGACAGGCCCAGCGAGACCGCGTGCACGGAGCGCGGGAGCGTCATGGTTCAATGCCTCCGATGCCCGATCTGCAGGCACTGGTCGCGGCCGTTCGCTCCGCGCCAGGACTGCTCGGCAAGCGCGACATCAGCGTGATCGAACGACTCGGCGGGACGATCGACGGCGACGACGCCGCGCTGGTGGAGTACCGCGGCGAGTACCTCGTCGTGTGCGGCGAGGCGATCTCGCCGCCGTTCCTGCGCGCCGACCCGTTTGGCGCGGGCACGGCCGCGGTCGTCACCAACGTGTCCGATGTGCGGGCGATGGGCGGCCGCCCGCTGGCGCTGGTGGACATGCTCGTCAGCCCCGATCGCGAGCATGCCGAGCGCGTGCTCGACGGGATCGCGCACGCGAGCGAGCTGCTCGGCGTCCCCGTGGTCGGCGGGCACGTGACACTCGGCGAGGAGCCCGCGTTGTCGGCCTCGTGCACCGGCGTTGCACGCGTCCCGTTGCGCGCGACCGCCGCGCGCCCCGGCGACGTGCTGCTCGCGGCGTTCGCGCTCGACGGCCGGTACATGAGCGACCGCCGGCCGTTCTTCAGCGCACTCGGCGACCGCACGCCGGAGCAGCTTCGCGATGACGGTGAGGCGCTCGTCGAGGTCGCCGAGGCGGGCTTCTGCCATGCCGCACGCGATGTGTCGATGCCCGGTGTGGCCGGCTCGTTGCTCCAGATGATCGAGGGCGCCGGCTGCGGCGCGCGGCTCGACGTCGATGCGCTCCCGCGGCCTGCCGGCGCCGACGTCGAGCGCTGGCTGCTGACGTTCCCGAGCTTCGGCTTCCTGCTCGCCGCGCCGGAGGCGCACGTCGACGCAGCGTGCGCGGCGTTCACGCGCCGCAGACTGGCGTGCGCGCCATGCGGCACGTTCGACGACACGTGCGTCCTGCGACTCGTGACACGAGACTGGGAGGCGCCGGTCTGGGACCTGGCCGGCACGCCCCTCACGGGGTTGGGACGAGCGTGATCGCCATCGGCTGGTGCATGACCCCGTGGTACGACGCGGGCGGCCCGTCCGTGCTCCACCCGAGGTGCTCGAAGAAGCGCACGTTCGGCAGCTGGATCTGCGCGACCATCGTGTGCCCGCCGCGCTCGCCCGCGGTCGCGACGGCGAAGTGCACCAGCAGCGCGCCGAGCCGCCGCACGCGCGCCTCGGGCAGGACCGCCAGGCGGTCGCCCTTCCACAGCCCGCCGTCACCGACCGGATACAGCCGCACCGCGCCGGCGACCTCGCCGTCGCTCAGGCCGACGACGTGTAGCGTGCCCGGCGCCCGGTCGCGCTCGTCCTCGTCACTGCCCGCGAACAGCGCCTGGTCGTCCACGAACACGCGCTGCCGCACGGCGTAATGCGCGGCGAGCTCGTCCGGGCCGCAGGCGAGCCGGCAGGTCGCGCTAGTTGCGAGTGGCGACGAGGAGACCGTCTCCATCGCCCTGCTCCCGCTTCGCGAGGCGCTCCCAGGCCGACAGGCCCGAGCAGGCCTGGCAGCGGGCGCAGCCCGCCTTGGCGTCGAGGTGGTCGAGGCCCGCGTCGGCGATCATCGCCGACACCTCGCCGTAGATGCGGGCGACGTAGTCCGGCTCGGGAGCCGGGCTGTCGGCCATCAGCGTGCCGGGCACCGGCCGCAGCGGTACCACGAAGGGGTAGACGCCCATCGCGACCGCGCGCCGGCAGCCCGCGATGATCAGCTCCGGTTGCTCGCCCATGCCGAGCAGGACGTACGTCGTCACGCTGCCGCGGCCGAACACGTCGACGGCGTGCTCCCAGCATGCGAAGTAGCCCTCGATCCCGCACTGCGCCTTGCCCGGCGCGACGCGGGCGAGCACGTCCGGGTCGAACGTCTCGGCGTGGATGCCGACGGCGTCAACGCCCGCGCGCTGCACCTCGTCGAGCACGCGCAGGTCGTCGGGCGGCTCGAACTGCACCTGGATCGGGAGCCCGCACGCCTCCTTGATCGCGTGCGCGCAGCGGCTGATGTAGATCGCTCCGCGGTCGCGCCGGTTCAGCGAGCCGGTGGTGAGCGTGACGTCGACGGCGTGGTCGAAGTCGCGCGCGGCGGTGCACACCTCGGCGAGCTGCGCCGGTGTCTTGACCGGGATCGTCTGCTCACCGCGCGTGAGCTCGATGCCGCAGAACCCGCACTGCTCGTGGGTGCCCCAGTAGATGCACTTCTGGACGACCGTGGACGCGATCGAGTCTAGGTGCAGGAGCGCGATCTTCCAGTACGGGACCCCGTCAGCGGTCTCCATGTCGTAGATCTTCGGCCGCCGCGGGACCGTCACCGGGCCGACGTACTCGTCGTCGCGGTAGAGCGAGCTCTTGCGTCCGTCCGTGCGTAGCGTGTACGGCGAGGCGTCGACGAAGTCGGCGTGTGCGGGCACCGTGAGCGGGAGCCCGCGGACCCACAGGAACAGCGCGTCCGACGGCCCGGCGCCGCCGCGCCGGCCGGGGAGGGCGCCCGCGTCGTCCTCCACGACGCGGACGCCGAGGGACTGCAGCTCGACGAGCAGCCGTCTGTCGTCGAGGTCAAGCATGTGTGCCGAACGCCTCCTCGTAGTTGCCCCAGAAGACCCGGTCCTTCAACTCCTGGGAGATGTTGCGGATGCCGTTCAGCTTCCAGTATTCACTGTCGAAGTCCGACCACGGCTCGTCGGAGCCGAAGAACACCCGGTCGCCGCCGACGCCCTGCTTCTCGATCTCGGTCAGCAGCCAACGAGCGCCGAAGCCGACCGCCCACGAGGTGTCGGTGTAGACCTTGTAGCCGTCGCGCACCCACTGCAGGAACTTCGGGACGAGCTTGATGTGGCCGGAGACGCCGCCGCCGAAGTGGACGAGGTAGATCTTGCAACGCTTGCCGTACTTCTCGACGAGCGGGATGAAGTTGTTGATGTCCGAGTTGCCGCCCGGACTGGTGTGGAAGTGGAACATCAGGTCGTGCTTCTCGCAGACGTCGAAGATCTCGTCGGCGAGCGCCTGCGTCTCCTCGTCCCACGTCCCCGGGTCCGGGTTGCCGCCGAGCAGGAACGTCGTCTTGAGTCCCACCACGCGCGTCTCGCCGGCGAGCTCGAGCGCCTTGCGCGTCATCTCTGCGTTGCGCGGCAGGAACGACACCCAGATGGCGGCGAGGATGCGGTCGCTCGATGTCGCCGCTTCGAGCACCACGTCGTTGAGGTCGAACGAGATCTCGTGCACGGGGACGCCGTAGTTCGACATGGTCATGGCGCGCTCGATCTTGAACGTGTCCATGTGGTTCTTGACGAACTCCTTCGTGTCCCGGTAGTCGTAGACCGTCGGCTTCACCGGGTGCTCGAGGTCGTAGAACTTCCACGGCGGGATCTCGCCGATGTGGCAGTGCGCGTCGATGATCTTCTTCGGGTGCGTGGCCATGTCAGTCCCTTCCGAGCGTGGCGCGCGCCTGGTCGATGCGCGCCTCCCATTCCTCGCGGGTGTCGAACGTACGGGCCGGCATCAGCGGCGGCTTGTCGAGCAGCCACGCGCCGTCGCGCGGATCGAGCTGGACGGCCTCGAGCGTGAACGTCGGGCTCGAGGCGTCGAGCGGTAGCTCCGAGGAGGCGTGCAGCGCGCGGCCGCTCGCCACGTGCATCTCGAGGCGGTGCGAGCCGAGCGGCGTGACGTCCTCGAACAGCACGACCCACGCGGCCTGCTCGCGGCGGGCGCGCTCGAGTCGCTCACGCGCGAGCACCTTGCCGTGCTCGCGCGTGATCTCGCGGTGGCGGTGGCAGAACGCGGCGTCGCGTACGGCCTCGTGGTCCATCAGCCCGAGCATCGGCGGGGCCGACTGCGAGACGGCCTCGCGGACGAGCTCGCGGCGCTCGGTCCACACCACGACGAGCTCGTCCTCGGTATGCACGTCCTCGAGCAGCGCGGCGATCGCGCGCACGAGCCCGATGTACTGCTGGTACAGCTCGGCATTGAGCATCACGGACGGGTAGATCCGCGATTCCGCGCGCCGCCACGCCGCGATCGCAGCCTCGCGGTCCAGCACTTGCATGCGCTCAGACGGTCCAGGTGTTCAGCTGGAACGCCTTCTCGCGCCAAGCGGTGAGCGCCGAGTCGAGCACGTCGAGCGGGTGGAACGGCTTGACGCCCTCCATCAGCAGATTCTCCGGGAAGCCGTACAGGGCGCCCGAGGCAAACCGGCAGGCGAACACGGTGCCCCCCTCGCTGATGAAGGTCTCCAGCTGTTTGTTGATGGCCATGTGGCCCGGGAACGCCTCGTCACCGACGTTCGGGAAGCCGCGCGAGCCGGAGGCCATCAGCACCCCAGGCCCGTACAGCACAAGGTGGGTCTTGAAGCCCTTGCGCAGCACGCGCGTGGTCGTCAAGAGGTTCACCAGCCCCACCGAGCCCTCGTAGGGCACGGTGTGCATGAACGTATATGCGGACTCTCCAGGCTCGGCCTGAACATCCGGGAAAACCTTCTCGGATGTGTCGAAGAGCTCGGTGCCCTTCTCCGGACGTTGGATGGTCTCGGACTTCGCCACAGCTGCCCCCCTCACGGGTCAAATGGCGTATCGGATCGTAAACGCGACTCTAGGCTTGGATGCCGAATTCGTCAACTAAAGCGCGATAAAGGCGTATACCATAGGAAATATGACAGCCCCTGCTGCTCTCCCGCAGATCGAGCGCACGGTCTCTGAGATCGGCGCCAAGGTCGCCCGCGCGCGGGCCGAGCGTGGTTGGTCGCTGGCGCAGCTCGCGCAGCGGTCCGGCCTGTCGGCGGCCGCCGTGCACAAGATCGAGAAGAGCGGCATGACGCCGACGATCGCCAGCCTGATGAAGGTCGCGGCGGCACTGGGCAAGAGCGTCGCCTACTTCGTCGACGAGCCGGCGACGCCCGACGTCAACGTGATCCGCGGCGACGAGCGTGCGCGGGTGTACACGTCCAAGAAGGGGCTCGAGCTGCACAACCTGTCCGGCCGCTACGGCGGCTTCGCGATGGCGGGCGCCGACGCGGTGGTCGAGCCGCGCGCCGACAGCGGGCCGATGCCGATGAACCATCCCGGCGAGGAGCTCGTGATCGTGGTCGAAGGCCGGATGGAGTTCGACGTGGACGGCGTCACGCACGAGATCGGCGAGGGCGACTCGATCCACTTCCGGGCGGTCCGCCCGCATTCCTGGCGCAACCCGACCGACGAGCCGGCGCGGGCGATCTGGCTCGTCGTCCGAGCCTCGTAACCCCCATGCGGGTCGTCGTCGCCATCGGGGGAAACGCCCTGATCCAGGCGTCGGACGACGGGAGCTGGGATCGCCAGCTCGCCAACGCGCACGCGATCGCCGGCGACGTCGTCGCGCTGCGGGCGGCCGGCCACGAACTGGTGCTCACGCACGGCAACGGGCCGCAGGTCGGCGCCCTGATGCTCCAACAGGAAGCGGCGAGCGGCGAAACGCCGGCGCTGCCTCTCGATGCCCTGACCGCGATGACGCAGGGGCAGATCGGCCACCTGCTGGCCACGGCAATCGCCGACGTCGACCCGGACGTCAGCACGGTCGCGTTGCTCACGCGCGTCGTCGTCGACCCCGATGACCCCGCGTTCCGAACGCCGACGAAGCCGGTCGGCCCGTTCTACGACGCGAGCGAGGCCGTGCGGCTCGCTTCCGAGCGCCGCTGGCACGTCGCCGAGGACGCGGGTCGCGGGTGGCGCCGCGTCGTGCCGAGCCCGCGCCCGCTGCGCGTGGTCGGCGCCGAGCACACGAGCACGCTGCTCGCCACCGGATCGGTGGTCATCGCCGGCGGCGGCGGTGGGATCCCGATCGCCCCCGACGGCCGCGGCCTCCAGGGCGTCATCGACAAGGACCGTGCGAGCGCCGAGCTGGCACTGGCGATCGGGGCCGAGGTGCTGGTGCTGCTTACCGGCGTCCCACGCGTGGCCGTCGACTTCGGCACGCGCTGGGAGCGCGAGCTCGAGCGGATCACGGTCTCGGAAGCCGTTCGCGGCCTCGAAGACGGTGAGTTCCCGGCCGGCAGCATGGGCCCGAAGATCGAGTCCGCGAGCCGCTTCGTCGAGGGTGGGCACGGCCGCGCGGTGATCACCAGCGCGGGCCGACTGGCCGCGGCAGTCGCACGCGAGGACGGCACGTGGGTCGTCGCCGACCGCGACGCGGCGGTCTCGGCATGAGCTGGACCGTGCGCGTCGTCGGCAACCGCTACGTCGACAGCGTGCGGCTGATGCAGGTCGCGCAGCGGCTGCGCAAGCAGGAGGGGGTGAGCGCGTGCGAGGTGCTGATGGGCACGCCGGCGAACCTCGAGGCGTTGGCCGCGCTCGGAGCCGACTGCAACGCCTCCCCGACTGATGTCGTGATCGCCGTCGACGGCCCCGCCGACGCGCTCGACGCCGCGGAGCGCGCGCTCGCCGACACGGCCACGGCACCCACCGCGGCCGAAAGGGCGCAGGCGCGCACGCTGCCCGCCGCCGCCCGGCAACTGGCCGAAGCCAATGTGGCCGTGATCTCGGTGCCGGGTGACTACGCCGTACTCGAGGCACACCGCGCGCTGACCGCCGGGATGCACGTCTTCCTGTTCTCCGACCACGTGTCGGTCGCCGACGAGATCGCGCTCAAGCGCCGCGGTGCCGAGCGCGGACTGCTCGTCATGGGCCCCGAATGCGGCACCGCGATGCTCGGCGGCGTCGGCCTCGGCTTCGCCAACAACGTCCGCGCCGGCTCCGTGGGGATCGTCGCCGCGGCGGGCACGGGTGCGCAGGAGGCGAGCGTGCTGCTCGACCGCGCGGGCGCCGGCGTCTCCCACATCGTCGGCGTCGGTGGCCGCGACCTCTCGGCCGACGTGGGCGGGATCATGTTCCGCCGCGGCATGGAGCTGCTCGCCGCCGACGACGGCACCGACACGCTGCTGCTGGTGTCCAAGCCGCCGGACCCGGCGGCGGTCGCCGCGCTCGGCGATGTCGATGTGGGCGGCAAGCGCGTCGTCGCCGCGTTCGTCGGCTGGAACGGTCGCGACGCGCCGTTCGAGGTGCACGCGACGCTCGAGGCCGGCGCGTTCGCCGCCGCGGGCACCCAGCCGCCGGGCGCGGAGCTCGAGCCGCCGCGCGCCGACGGCGATCTGCTCGGGCTGTTCTCCGGCGGATCGCTGGCGTACGAGGCCGAGACGATCCTCGGGCCGGGCCGCCGGATCCTCGACCTCGGGACGGAGGAGTACACGCAGGGCCGGCCGCACCCGATGGTCGACCCTGAGCTGCGCCTGGCGATGCTGCGCGACGAGGCGCGCGGAGCCGGCCTCGTCCTGCTCGACGTCGTGCTCGGGCACGGCGCCCACGCCGACCCCGCCGGGGCGCTCTCCGGCACGCTGGCCGCGCTCGCCGAGGACCGGCCAGTGATCGCGCACGTGTGCGGCACGCCCGACGATCCGCAGGACGCGCGCCGCCAGGAGCAGACGCTGCGCGACGCCGGCGTCCTCGTCGCGCCGACGAACGCGGCGGCCGCGCGGCTGGCGGCGGGGGTGACGGCATGAGGATCGCGATGCTCACGTACTCCGTGAAGCCGCGCGGTGGTGTCGTGCACGCGCTCGAGGTCTCCGAGGCGCTCGCGCGCCGCGGCCACGACGTGGAGCTGCTCGCGCTCGCCCGTCCGGGCGAGGACCTGTTCCGCCCGGCGGCCGTGCCGCTGCACGTCGTCCGGCACGTCCCGCCCGAAGCGCCGTTCGACGTGCGCATCGAGAGCATGCGCGACGCGTACGCGGAGGGCCTGCGCCCCCTGCTCGGCGACGGCGGCCACGACGTCATCCACTCGCAGGACTGCTTGTCGGCCAACGCCGCGCTCGACGTCCGCGACCGGGGCGTGATCGACCACGTGATCCGCACGGTGCACCACGTCGACGACTTCACGTCGCCGTCGCTGATCGAGTGCCAGGACCGTTCGATCGCCGAGCCCGACCGCGTCCTGTGCGTGTCGCCGCCGTGGGTCGAGCGGCTTGCCGAGGACTACGGCGTCGCGGCCGGTCTGGTCGCCAACGGGGTCGACGCCGCGCGCTTCCGGCCACCGCACGACTCGGCCGAGCGCGGGCGCGAGCGGGCGCGCGCCGGTCTCGGCGACCTGTTCACGGTGCTCACGGTCGGCGGCATCGAGCCGCGCAAGGGCTCGCTCACGTTGCTCAACGCCTTCGCCGGGCTCCGTCGGGCGGCGCCCGAGCTCGACCCCGTGCTGGTGATCGCCGGCGGCATGACGCTGTTCGACTACCGCTACGAACGCGAGCGCTTCGACGCGCGCGCCGCCGAGCTGGGGGTGAGGGACCACGTGCGCGTCCCCGGCCCGCTCCCCGGCGGCGAGATCGAGGGGCTGTTCCGTGCCGCCGACGTGTTCGCGTTCCCGTCGGTGAAGGAGGGCTTCGGGCTCGTCGCGCTCGAGGCGCTCGCGGCCGATCTGCCGGTCGTCGCCTCCGACCTCGACGTGTTGCGCGGCTTCCTCACCGACGGCGAGAGCGCGCTGCTCGCGCCGGTCGGCGACGGCGCGGCGCTGGCGGCCGCGCTCGAGCGCGTGGCGCGGGAGCATGAGCTGCGAGAGCGCCTCCGGGCCGGCGGCCGGGCGGTCGTCGCCGCCCATACCTGGGACGCAGCGGCGGCGGCGCACGAGCGCGCGTACGAGGCGTTCTTGCAATCGCGGGCGAGCGTGGGCTGATGGAAGCGCTGGAAGTCGTCGCGACGTGGAAAGGCGGCTATGAGGCTGCGGTCCAGGCCCGCGATCACTGGGTGACGATCGACGAGCCGGTCGAGGCGGGCGGCACCGACCACGGGCCGATGCCGACCGAGGCGCTGTGCATCGCGCTCGCGAGCTGCTTCTGCCTAGCGGTCGCGCACGTGGCGCGCCGCGACGGCGTCGAAGTCACCGACCTGCGCGTCCACGCGCGCGCCGAGCGGGCGGGCCGCGAGCTGCGCTACGGCCGCATCGTCGTCACCACCAGCGCGGCCGTCGCCGGAGCCGCGCTCGAGACTCTGGTCGAGCGTGCGCGACGGGTGTGCTGGGTGTCGAACACGCTGGCGGAGTCGCCGGCGCTCGAGTATCGATCCACGGAGGTCCCATGAGCGAGCGACTGATCGTGATCGGTGGCGGCGGTGCGGGCACCGCGGCCGCCACGATCGCCAAACGCGTCAACCCGAGCATGAAGGTGACGCTGTTCACCGAGTTCCCCGACATCGCCTACTCGCCGTGCGGGATCCCGTTCGTCCACGGTCGCGAGATCGACAAGTTCGAGAACCTGTTCCTGTCGACGGTCGAGCGGTACGTCGAGGACGGCCTCGACATGCGGATGGAGACGACGGTCACCGACATCGACCTCGACCGCGCGACCGTCACGGCGCGCAACGGACACGAGGGCTTCGACAAGCTCGTCGTCTGCACCGGCTTCACGTGGGAGAAGCCCGACGTGCCGGGCTCGAACCTCGAGGGGCTGCACTACGTCAAGGACATCCGTGCCGCGATGCTGTTCGACGAGAAGCTCGACGGGATGAAGCGCGTGGCGGTCATCGGCGCCACGCCGCTCGGCGTCGAGATGGCCGGCGCCCTCGGCCACCGCGGGCTGGAGGTTGACTTCATCGACGAAGGGCCGTGGGTCCTCTCGGAGGTGCTCGACCCCGACGTCGCCGAGCCGGTGCACGAGTCGCTGACCAACCGGGGCGTGACGCTGCGGCTCGGCACCAGGGTCGAGGGGTTCACCGAGTCCGGCGGCCGCGCGGCCGCTGTCGTGACCTCGGAGGGCGAGCTCGACTGCGACGCCGTGATCGTGTGCCTGCACAAGCTGCCCAACAGCGCGCTCGCCGAGGCGGCCGGGGTGAGCACCGGCACGACGGGCGGGATCGTGGTCGACGAGCGGATGGCGACGAACCAGCCGGTGGTGTGGGCAGCCGGCGACGTCGTCGAAGTCCCGCACGGCCTGTCGATGCTCCCGATCCGCGGGCTCACCGGCTCGCACGCGTACGCCCAGGGGCGTACCGCCGCGTTCAACGCCGCGGGCCGCGACCACGTCTATGACCCGGTGTGGATCCCGTGGGGAATGGTGGCCGGCGACTACACGATCGGCGGCTTCTCGATCGGCGAAACCCTGGCGACGGCGATGGGCATCCCGTACGTGGTGGCCAAGGGCGTCGGCGTGTCGCGGGCGCGCTACTTCCCCGGCGCCACGCGCACCCACGTCAAGCTGCTCGCCGAGCCGGACACGCACAAGCTGATCGGCGGCCAGATCCACGGCGGCGAGGGGGTCAAGGAGCGCGCGGACTTCCTCGCGTTCGCCGCCAAGCGCGGCGCCACGCTGGAGGACATCGCGTGGATGGAGAACATCTACTCGCCGCCGATCGGTGCGCTGTTCGAGCCGATGGCGATCGCTGCCCAGAACGGGCTTGCCCAGCTGGCATGAGCGCCCTCGACGACATCAAGCGGCGGCTGCGCGACCGCTCCGAGCACTACCTGCTCCAGGCGGCGATCCGCGACCTCGGGTCGGGGTCGCCGGGCACGGTCAGCCCGTACCGGGCGCGCGAAGGGTTGCTGTGGCGATGGCTGTTCGTGCCGCTCTACCGGCGGCTCCCGTGGTCGGTCAAGCGCCGGGCGATGTTCGCCCTGCGCATGACCGCTTCGGGTTGGACGTCGCCGGAGCGGCGGCCCGGCGAGCCCTGGCGCCCGCCTCCGTCTGCGTCTCAGCAGCCGCCCGTGTAGCGCTTCGCCACGATGCAGGGCCGCTCGAGCGGCTTGCCGTTCGCGATCGACCACACGAGCCGGATGAACTGGCCGTGCGTCCACGCGAGCGGGGTTGCCGAGCGGGTCCCCTCGCCCTCGGGCTCGCCGGTCGGCGGGCGGCCGTCCCACACCTGCTCGGGCAGCATCAGGCCGTCGTTCGCCGTCCGCGCGATCGTCCGCAGGTTCGGCTTGGCGTTCCCACCCGCGAGCAGCTCGTACTCGCCGCGCTCGCCGGTCAGGAGCGGCCACAGGCGCCCGAACGTCTGGTTGCCCTTGGTCGGGAAGATGTCCCAGTCCGCGCCGGTCGCGGTCTCGCCGTAGCCGTCGAACGTGAAGCGGTGGAACACCGGCCCGTTCGGTGTCTGCACGCGCAGCACCTTGTCGGTCACGGTGAGCGAGTTGCGGATCGCGGCGTCGTCGAACTTCTTGGCGCCGAACAGGACGAGGCCGAGGAAGCTCTGGTCCACGACCTCGCGCTCGTCGACCATGTCGACGTGGTTGTCGCCGATGTCGTAGGTGCTGCCGTCGTTCGGGTTGCCGTCCTTGCTCAGGCGCAGGTAGTACGGCTGTGCGCTGTACGGGCCGTTGGTCGTCGCCGTCCACGCCTGCACGTTGCGCTGGAACGCGTCGGCCGTGTCCTGGTACGTCGTCGCGCGGGCGGCGTCGCCGTTGCGGCGCGCGATGTCGGCGGCGCAGATCAGCCCGGCGATCTCGGTGGCGATCGTGTTCGGGGACCAGCCGCTCTGGTTCTCCCAGCGCTCCTGGTCGCTCTCGGGCCCGTTCGCGACGAGGTAGTCGGCGGCCGTGCGCACGTGCGCCCAGTCCGTCGCGCCGCGGCGGTGGAGCCACCACGAGAGCACGATCGGCAGGGCGGTCTCGTCGAGTTGCTGTCCGGTCCAGTGCTCAGCGCCGTCGACTTCGGTGTTCTGCCAGAACGAACCGTCCGGCTTCTGCACGCTCCACAGGAAATCGAGCAGCCGGTTGGCGGCGGCGCCGTCGCCGGCGACCTTCTGGGCGGTCGCGACGTGGTAGAGGTCGCGCGGCCAGACGAGGTGGTAGGGGCCGGACGTCTCGCTGTTCTCGAGCGTCAGCGTGCCCCACACCCATGGCATCGTGGGCGAGGCGACGGAGGCGCCGCGGTGCAGCTTGTCCTCGGACGCGGCGAGCACGAGCAGCGACTGGTCGTAGAGCTTGCGGAGCTGCGGGTCGCGGCGCACGAACTGCGGCGGCTTCTTGAGTCCCGCGAGGTACTTGACCCACGGCTGCACGTAGCGCGCGGCCGTGCGCACGAACGGCCGCTGCAGCGAAGCCGCGGCACGCCTGCGCGCGGTCGCCCGGGTGCCGCCGAACCCGATCGCGAGCGTCATTGCGCGGTGCGAGCCCCGGCCGGTGAGCGGCGTGCGCGCGGCTTGCACGACGTTGCCCGGCTGCGAGGCGTCGTACGTCGCGTCGAGATCGCCGTCGCTCTGCAGGTCCGTCCACGGGTCGCTCGCGCCGCCCGCGTAGCCGCTCGTCGTCTTGCGCAGCCGCGGGCGAGCCGCGATGTCCGACGCGACGGTGTCGTCGTAGGCGACGAGCTCTGAGCCGAGGCTCTGCCCGCGGTCGTCGTTGCCGTCGTCGCCCGGCGCCGGGTCGGCGAGCACGAATACGCGCTGCGCCTTGCCGGTGAGCGATGTGAACTGCACGCGTGTGAGGATGGTCGAGCGCCGCGGGTCGGCGATCCACGTCTTCTTGAGCACCCAGCGCGAGGTGCGCGTGGTCTGCTGGAACCTGAGCCCGCCGAGCGGCTTGACGTGCGCGCGCACGCCCGGCCCGGTCTCGCGATCCACATGCGTCCCGTCGCTGACGACGAACTCGAGCGAGCGCAGGCTTGGCGTCCCGAGGTCCGGGAAGTAGGTCTCCGTCAGCTCGGCCTTGCGCAACGTGAACCAGACGCGGCTGCGCGCCTCGCGCGCGGTGCCGAAGCCATGCTTGTCGGCCGGCGCCCACGTGTGCTTGGCGCCCGGCGCGCCGGGCGCGGGAGCTTTGGCGAGGGCCGCGGGCGCGGACAGCGCGAACGTGGCGACGGCGAGCAGGACGACGTGCAGGCGTGAAGACATGCTTGGCGGTCTGCCCTCGCACCAGACGGCACAAACGAGCGCGACGAGGGCACGATGTGCCGGGGACGAATCGGGGCGCGCGAGCCGGCGGTGTTACCGAAATGAACGCGAGCGGCAACCGATGACGTCGAGGCTGCCGGGCTATGACTACCACCATCCGCCTCATCACCACCGCGCTGCTCGCGCTGGCCGTGACGGCGCCAATCGCGTCGGCCAAGCCGGTCTCCCCCTACCCGCCGCCGCCGTGGGTGCAGCCGATCCAGCACCAGGACCTGCGCAACTCGGACAACCGGGCCGCGCGCCCCGAGGACGCCAGGCAGCGCCACACGGCGCCGGTCGCGATCCCGCCCGTCCAGGGTTACCCGCGCACGGCCGTGCAGCCCACGCCGCCGAAGGCGGCGCAGCAGTCCGCGCCGGCGACCGACGACGGCCCTTCGCCGTTCGTCTACATCATCCCGAGCGTGGTGCTGATCGGCCTGCTCGGCGCCGGCTACGCGTTCATGAAGGCCTCGCGGTCCGGCCGCCCGACGGCCACCAGCGCCTAACCCTTGGCGTCTCGGCGCCACCCCCACGGTGGTGCCGAGACGCAGGTCGAGCCGCTGACGCGCCTATGCGGTGGCGGGAGCCGGCACGAGGGCCGGCGCGCGCCTGGTCTCCGGGAACAGCGCGCGGATCAGCAGGTAGGCGACCGCCGCGGTGACCATGCCCGCGATGAAGCTCAGGTCCACGCCGCCGGCGATGTTCGCCAGCGGGCCGGTGTAGATCGTCGTCGCCGAGCACGCGAGCCCGATCGCCGAGCCGAGTGCCCACGCGACGACCGCGCGCAGGTTCCAGCCGCCGGTGAACCAGTACACGCCGCCGCGCCGGCGCTCGTTGAAGACCTGCAGGTCGGCCGCGTTGTAGCGCCCGCGCGAGAGCACGAAGCCGACGAGCGTGACGCCCATCCACGGGGTCGCAACGGCGGTCAGCAGCAGCGCGAAGGCGATCACCGACTCCTCGGCATCCCAGACGAACGCGCCGAGATAGACGAGCGCGAGGCACACGAGCGTCATGACGATCGTGCAGCCGACGCGTGAGAGCCGCGGGAACACGGCGTCGAGGTCGAGGCCGCTGCTGTAGAGCGTGATCGACGCCTGCCCGCAGCTGCCGACGAGGCCGTTGAGCAGGATCGGCAGCACGTACCAGGCGGGAGCGGAGGCGACCACGGAAGCGACGAAGTCGTCGTCGGCGCGGACACCCATCGACACGCCGATGAACGCGCCGAGCAATGCCGGGAGCAGGGCGCCGAGGAACATGCCGCCGAAGACGGCGCCGGCGGTGCGGCGGTCGCCATGACGGCGGCTGACGTAGCGCGTCCAATCGCCGATCGCGGTGCAGTAGGAGACGGGGCCGGACACTGCGAGCACGACGCTCAGCGTCCACGTCGCCCAGAACGAGCCGAGCACGTAGTCGCCGCCCCCGTAGCCTGGGTTGAAGTCGCCCGCGAAGGCGATGAAGCCGGTCAGCGTGAGCACGCCGACGGTCGGGACGAGCAGCTTCTGCGCGCGTTCGAGCAGCTGGAAGCCGAAGATGGCGATGATCGCGACGATGATCGCGACCGCGGCGTAACCGAGCCCGTAGGCGAGCGCGCTGTCCGGCGTGCCGAGCAGCCGCGCCGCGGGCGCGACGATCGCCTGTCCGCCGGCCCAGATCGCGAGCGCGACGTAACAGAGCGCGATCAGCAGCCCGATCACGGAGCCCACCAGCCGGCCGAGCACGCCGAACTGGGCGCCGCTCGCGACCGAGTTGTTCGATCCGGTGCGGGGACCGAGCAGGCCCATCGGGGTCACGAGCAGCGCCCCGACCGCATACCCGACGACCATCGAGGACACGGTCGCCCACCAGCCCAACCCGAAGGTCAGCGGCAGCCAGCCGAAGAGCACGATCGAGAAGGCGAGGTTGCCCCCGATGCCGATCCAGAAGATGTCGCGCGGGCGCGCGCTGCGCTCGGCTTCCGGCACCATCTCGACACCGCGCGTCTCGACGCCGCGGCTGGCACTACGGTCCATTGGGGCTCCTCTCCCGTCCCTCTCAAATACGATTCCAAACGTTGTTCGGAATCGAGTTCAAGTTTGTAGCAAGCCGGCGTGCGCCGGTCAAGCCAACGTTGCGGACGGGTTCTGTACTCAGCGGCGCAGTTCGGCGCTCGCGTGAGCGCAGATCTCGAGCATGCGCGGCCGGTCGACCGTGGGCGAGGCGGCCACGACCTGCAGCATCAGCCCGTCCATCATCGCCGCGAACCGGGTGGCGAAGTCCTCCGGATCGGCGATCGTGAATTCGCCCGTGGACCTGCCGAACTCGATGACCTCGACGAGCAGCGCGATCCAGCGGCGGTCGAGATGGCTCACGACCGCGGCGACGTCGGGGTCGCGCGGCGCCCGCTCGAACGCCTGGATCCAGAGCAGCATGCGCGGGTCCCCGGAGCCGGTCGGTGCACCGAGCTCGACGAGCCGCTCCCAGCGCTCGGCGGCGGCCGGGCGCGACTCCCACGACGCCTGAATCTCCGCGCGCAGGTCGTCCTCGATCGTGCGCAGCGCGCGCATGAAGATGTCCGACTTGCCGTCGAAGTAGTAGAGGACGTGGCCGGGGCTGATCCCCGAGCGCTCGCCGATGTCGGCCACGCGCGTGCCGTCGAGGCCCTTCTCGGCGATCAGGTCGATCGCGGCCCGGACCAGCGCCTCGCGCCGCTCCGCCTTCGTTGCTCGCCGCTCGGGCTCAGCTGCCACGGCGACCACGCTAGCGCCGGCGAACGTCAACTGCGGCTGGGTGGGGCTGCGAGGGTGTGGGCCGAGGTGGCCGGTCCCCTGGCGCCTTTTGCTTCCTATAGGAGTAAAAAGCGCCAACGACCTCTCGGGCGGCCGATCCCGCCCCCTCAATGCTGCAGTTCTCGCGCCCTAGCTAGCTACGCACGAGATTGCGCGCGAGCAGCGACGCGCCGATCGCGCCGCCGAGGTCGCCGAGCGCGGCCAGCTCGACGGCCGGCGGGTTCTCGTTCGCGAACAGGTGCGGCTCCATCGCCTCGCGGATGCGGTCCACGTAGGGCTGGCCGAGCCGGAGCCCGAGGCCGCCGCCGATGATCACGGCCTGGACGTCGAGCACGTTCACACACGACCCGACGCCGGCGCCGAGCGCGCGGACCGCGCGTTCAATCAGGCGCTCGGCGAGTTCGTCGCCGCGGTCGAGCGCGCGCGACCAGACACCGCTGGTCAGCCGCGTGCGGCCACGCTCTTCCATGATCTTGAACAGCTGGGTCTTCTCGCCGCGCTCGACGTCCTTGCGCGCGCGAAGCTCCATCGCCAGGCGGCCGGCGTAGGCCTCCATGCAGCCCTGGCGCCCGCACGGGCACTCGGCGCCGCCCATCTTCACGACCACGTGGCCGATCTCGCCGGCGGCGTCGCGGCCGAGCCACGGCTTGCCGTCGAGCACGATGCCGCCGCCGACACCGGTGCCCCAGAACACGCCGAGCACCGACTGGTACGGACGCCCGGCGCCGAGCTCGAACTCGGCGTCGGTGGCGACCTGCACGTCGTTGCCGAGCGCGACGGGTGCGCCGCAGGCGTCCTCCAACGCGCTGCGCAGGTTGAAGCTGCCGCCCCACCCGGGCAGGTTCTTGGCGCCGGTCACGGTGCCGGCCGAGTCGTCGACCTTGCCGGGCGATCCGACGCCGATGCCGATCAGCGACGCGGTCTCGACGCCTGTGCCCTCGGCCGCCTCCTGCAGCGCGGCGGCGATCTCCGCCGCCACATCGGCCGGACTGCCCTTGGTCGGGGTCGGGCGGCGCGACTGCCCGGCCACCTTGTGGTCGTCGTCGATGACGACCGCCTGGATCTTCGTCCCGCCGAGATCGATGCCGCCGCGGTAGTTCATCACCCGAAAATACTTCCCCCGGAATACCTGTGTCACACCGGGCGTCCGACCAGGCATGAGCACGCTCTGCCCCTCCTGCGGGCGGCCGGACACCTCGGGCCGCGACTTCTGCCCCCGGTGCGGGGAGTACCTGCGCTGGGACGCGACCGAGGAACACCCTCGCCGGGGGCGCGACGCACCGACGGTCGAGCTGCCGACGCTGGCGCGTTCGCCCGCCGTGGTGCTCCTGAACCTCGACGCCGACACGACGCGCGTGCCGGCCGGCGACCTCGGCTCGCTGCGCGGGACGATCCGCAACCAGAGCGGCGTCGTCGACAACTACGAGTTCCGCGTGGCCGGCCTGCCCGCCGACTGGGCCGGCCCGCCGCCGACTGCCTACCTCGTGCCGTTCGGGGCCGGTGACGGGAGCGAACAGGACTTCGAGCTCGCGCTCACGCCGCCGCGGGCGCCCGAGGCGCTCGCGCAGCCGTGGCCGTTCACGCTCGAGGCGGTGTCGCGCAACACCGGCGCCGTCGTCGCCCGCGTGGCGGCGACGCTGATCGTCGCGCCGTACGAGGAGCTCACGGCCCGAACGCAGCCCCAGCGCCGCCGCGGCCGCCGCCGCGGCACCTACGCGCTCGAGGTTGCCAACCTCGGCAACGCGCCCGCCACCGTCCAGCTCTCCGGCGCCGACACCGACGACGCCTGCGACGTGCGGATCGACCCGCCGACGCTGCAGATCGAGCCGGGCCGACGCGCGACCGCGCAGGTGCGCGTGGCGGCGCGCCGGACACAGTGGTGGGGTCGCCCGGTCGAGCACCGTGTGAACGTCGACGCGCCGATCCCGCAGACGCTGGCCTTTCGCCAGCTGGCATGGATCCCGTGGTGGGTGCCGGCCGCCATCGCACTGCTGGTCGCGCTCGCGATCGCACTGCTCGCCCTGCGCGGCGATCCGCCGATCCCCGTCCCCGAGGTCCGCGGCCAGACGGTCGAAGGAGCACAGCAACTGCTCGTCAACGCCGGCTTCAAGGCCGCACCGCGGCTGCAGGAGCAGGTGGTCGGGGATCCGCGCCAGGTCGGCCGCGTGATCGCCCAGAACCCGGGCGCCGGCACCGAGGTCGACGCCGACGGCGCCGTCCTGCTCCAGGCCGGCGTGGCGAACCAGGTCGTGACCGTGCCGAACATCCGCGGCGTGACGCTCGACCAGGCGCAGCAGCTGTTGACCCGTTCCGGGCTCGCACTCGGCGTGATCGATCCCGGCGACGCCCCGCGCGACGCGCTCGTCGACTTCCAGAACCCGGCCGCGGGCACCGACGCCCGCCTCGGCTCGGCGGTCAACGTCCTGCTCACGGTCGCGGAAGAGGCGACCCCGACGCCGAGCCCGACGCCGACGCCGACGCCGACCGCGACGCCTACAGTCACCCCGTGAGCTACGCCGACGTCCTCGGCGAGGACGATCCCACGCGTTCGGGGCTCGGCCCCCAGGCGATGATCTCGTCGATCGTCCCGCGCATCTACGAGCGCCTGTGGCGGCCGCTGTTCGCGCCGGTGCTGATGGCGGGCCGCCTCGACGAGCCGGCGATGGCGCTGCAGATGCTCGAACTGCGGCCCGGAGACAGCGTGCTCGATGTCGGCTGCGGGCCGGGCAACTTCACGCGGGCGTTCGCGCGCGCGAGCTTCGACGGGCTCGCGGTCGGGCTCGACGCCTCGCGCACGATGCTCGACCAGGCGGCGCGGGAGCACAACCCGCCGAACCTGCGCTACGTGCGCGGCGACGCGGGGGCGCTGCCGTTCCCCGACGCGAGCTTCGACGCCGTCTGTTGCTTCGCGGCGCTGTACTTCATCGCCGAGCCGCTGCAGGCGATCGACGAGATGGTGCGCGTGCTCGCGCCCGGCGGGCGGATGGCCCTGCTGGCGAGCGTGAGCCGTGGCCCGGTGCCGGCCGGCACCGTCGACGCGATCGTGCGCCCGCTCAGCGGGACGCGGATCTTTGGCCGCCGCGATCTGACGCGGGCACTCGAGGATCGCGGACTGACGGCGATCCATCGGCGAGTGGCCGGACTGGCGCAGTTCGTGTCGGCTCGAGCCCCGCGATGAACGGATCGTCGGTGACCGGTTCGAGCCGGCGCGGGTTTTCGGTGATGGTCATCTGTGAGCCTCTGATTGAGACGACGCCGCCGGGTGGGCGATATTCCAACCACCCACCCGGCGGGTCGTGCTCTCTCCCCGGCTCTAGCGGTTGAGCGTCAGCGTCACCGAGGTGCGTTTCGCCGCTCCGCTGCGCGGCTTGTACTTCACGGTCAGACGCAACGTCACGCTCTGGGCGCGCTTGAGCGAGCGCTTCGCCTTCTTGCTGAAGCGCAGCTTCACGGCACCGGTGTGGCCGTGCACGGCCTTGGACCCGGAGGCGACCTTGCGGCCGCTGCGCGTCGCCGTCGCGCTCAGGCGGCCGGCGCCCGGAACGCGCACGCGCACCGTGAAGCCCTTCTTGAGCGCCTTGCTCAGCTTCGCGTCGGCCGACTTGACCGCGAGGCCGCCGCCGGAGGCGCCGTGGCCGGACGGGACGTCGGCGGGTCCCCAGTCGGGCTGCTCGGCGCCCGGGATCAGCATCGCCGGGTTTGGTGACGCGCCGTCGAGCGTGCAGCCGCCGGCAAAGCTCGGGACGTTGACGACCTTGATGCCGTCGGACTCGGCCCACGCGACGCGGTTGCCGTCGGGGGAGAACGTCGGGGTGCCGTAGCTGCCGCCCGCCGGACCGCTGTAGCGATAGCAGCTGAGCGGCCGGGTGCTGACCGGGGCGTCTCCGTCCTTGAACGTCGTCGGGAACGTCGGGACGCCGTACAGCGTCAGTGTCTTGTCGTTCTCCCCGGTGACGAACGCGAGCTTGGAACGGTCGCGCGAGATGTCGCCGCCGCTCGTGTGCGGGTTGCCCTCGGCGGTGTCGCTGAACCAGCCGTGCACGAGGTTGCCCGTGTCGCCGTCGCTGATCGTGTCGAGGATCACGTCGTAGTTGAGGATGTGCGTCGGGTCGCTGATCATCACGGTGTCGTCGTCGACCCACGACGAGTTGCGCCACCCGGAGTGCTTGCCGAGCGCCGGGTCGTCCCAGCCGGTCTGCCGGTCGGCCCACGAGTAGCCGGTGCCGCCCTCGTTGATCGTGGTCACGCACGTCGGCGGGAAGCACGTCGGGCTCTGGCTCTGCGTCATGTAGTAGTAGGTGTAGGCGACCTTCTTGCCGTCGGGCGAGATGGCCGGGTCGTACGGCCCGTAGAACGTCTTGGCAGGCGCGGGACGGGTGTCGCTGACCGGCGTGTCGAAGTCGGCGAGCACGCGGCCGGCGCGGTTCAGGCGGTGCAGGCGCACGCCGTAGAGGCCGATCATCGTGCCGTCGTCGGCCTGCGAGACGTCGCTGTAGCCGCCGGTGCTCGTCACGCGGTATTGGCGCGCGCCGTCCGACGTCGACAGGTAGATGTCGCCGTTCTTGACGTAGGCGATCGAGTCGGCGCTCGCGGCCGGCGCACCGACAGCCAGCGCGACGAGCGCCGCGCCGCCCACGAGGAGATTGCGGAGGGGGGAGGACATGCCGACGATGGTCTCCGGGGTAGACGTGCGCCACATCGGGGAACCTCCTAGTCCCGTGAGCCCGTTCGCCGATCGCCTCGCCCCGAATCTCGGCCATCCGATCGAGGAGGGGTGCGCCGTCCGGCATCCCGGGACGACGGTCGCGGCGGCCATCGGAGCGGGCGTCGGCGCGGGGATCGGCTCGATCGCCGGCAGCGCTCTGTCCGCCGGCATCGGCGCGGGGAGATCTCCGACGTGCACACGCGCAAGCGCCGGTTCGAGCTTCTTGTCACCGTGCTCGCCGACAGCGGCCCGCTCAAGCTCTCGACGGCGGAGCGCGGCGGCGGCGCCGAGACCGTCGCGGCCCTGCGGCGTAGGATCGCGGCATGAAGCTGATCCACACCTGCGTCCGCGTCGTCGACATCGACGCCTCGATCCGCTTCTACGAGGCGCTCGGCTTCGAGAAGCGCGGCAAGCTGCAGTTCAAGACGGCCTACAACATCTACATGGGCCTGCCCGGCGACGGCGACACGCTCGAGCTGACCGTCAACGAGGGCCGCACGGAGCCGTACGACCTCGGCGACGGCTACAACCACTTCGCGATCACGGTCGACAACATCCACGCCACCGTCTCCAAGCTTGCCGAGCAGGGCATCGAGCCCGAGAAGCCGCCGTACCATCCCGGCGATCGGCCCGAGCTCGGTCCCATCTGCTTCGTCCAGGATCCCGATGGTTATCGAATCGAGATCATCGACGGCGGCGCCTTCGAGACCCCGCAGGACTGGTAGCTACGCCGCGGCCAGGTGCCTCAGGCCGTTGATGCCGGGCGTGAAGTAGTACTCGCCGCCGCGGGTCTGCACGACGCGTGAGAGCGGCCCGAGGAAGAACGGCGGCGACCCCGGGATCGTCATCTTCGCGGGACCGTCGGTGTCGTGCGGGGCGACGATCACGTCCTGGTCCTCGGCGAGGCGGAACGCGTTGCCGCCGTTCGCCCACTGCGACTGGACGAACTCGAATCCGCGCGCAAGGCTCGCCTGCAGGCACATGAAGATCACGCCGCGATCCTTGCCGTCGTCCTGCGCACCCTCGGGCAGCAGCTCCCCGTAGGTGATGCCGCGGCGCATGATCCGGTGGCGGTTCACGAGCTTGCCGTCGAACGGCAGGCTGTGGCGCGGGTTCATGCGCCGGACATGTGCGCCGATCGGGCACGCCATGCCGGCCGGGTCGTCGGCGTAGTCGAACGCGTTGTTGCGCAGCGAGTCCTTGGCGAGCGCCGGGTCCTGGCGATCGGGGGAGACGGCGAGCGGCGTGCCGTCGCGCCAGCGGCCGACGATCTTGGCGGCCAGCAGCTCCTCGCCGCCCGGGTAGTGAGCGGCGGCGTCGCGGAGGATCCGCCGGAACGCCGCGACGTCCTGGTGGAGCTTGCGGTAGACGAGGTAGGAGCCGTTGACGCCGAAGTCTTCGGGTGGCGGTGCCGGGGTGGCCGAGCCCTGCTCGTCGGGGTAGCCGAGCAGCAATTCGCCGGCCTTGAGCGGACGCCAGCCGTCGACGGCGCCGGCGCCCGGCTCGGGCGCGAAGCCGCTGCCCTCGATCGACGGCTGGGCGAAGCCGTCGGCGTAACCGAAGTGCTCCCGCCCGCCTTCGAGCGCGGCGCCGTCCTGCAGCCCGACCACGGTCGCGCCGCCGCGGCGCTCGATCGCGCCCACGATGCCGGACTGGCGTTCCGCGAGCGCCGCCGGGTCCTTGGCGCTGACCATCACCATCACATGTCCGGAGCCGTCGCGGAACGGCTCCTCCCACTTGTCGGGTGCGCTGTCGCCGAAGTCGCCCAGCACGTCCGCGCGCGCCGCCATGCCGGCGCGGAACTCGGCCGGGAACGCGTCGAGCGAGCGGTCGGCGAGGCCGAGCGCCTTGAGACCTTCGAAGCTGAACGCGATGTTGATGCCCGAGGCCGGCTTGTCGGTCCAGTGCTCGGCGGTGATCACCTGCGGGATGAACTCGCCGAGCGCGGCGCGCGCCGCGGCGGCGTCGTCGTCGATGCGCAGGAACACGTACGCCGCGAACGGGAGCCGGTAGCCGCGGACGACGAAGCCCTGGATGTTCTTGCGGTCGATCTCGGTCATCGCAGCGGGAAGGTGTCCATGAAGCGGGTCTTGAGGTCGGTGGCCTCGAGCTTCTGGCCCTCGATCACGAACTCGAGCAGCTTGCGCCGGCGGTCGAGGTTGTGGTGGACCTGCTCGACGGTCATCCCGCCGTAGGCGGCGAAGAACAGCGCCGCATCGAGCGTGTGGCCGCGCATGTAGGCCGCGAAGCCCGGCCCATCGGCGTGGCCGGGATAGCCGCGGCAGTGGCCCCAGATCGCGTCGGCGTCGGCGCCCATGCCGGTACGCAGGCCCTCCAGGTAGGCGCCGACCTCGCCGTCGTGGTTACTCGAGAACAGCAGCCGCGGGGTGAGCGTGTCCCGGCGCCGCTGGCCGGAGCTCTGGAAGACGACGTCGCCGATCACCACCCAGCGCGCGATGTGCGTGCCCGGCACGCGCGCGAGCGGGCTCGCGTCGCCCTCGGTGAGCGACTCCAGGTGCGCGGTCAGCTCCGGCGCGTGGCCGTTGAGGATCGGTGTGAGGATGCTGAGCGCGTACGCCTGGCCGGAGACGTTGTGGCTCACAGGTGCTCCTGCACGTCGGTGAGCATCCGCTCGTACTCCGCTCGGAACTTCTCCGGCGTCAGGCCGTCGGCGCGCCGGCGCAGGTCCTCGATCGCCGCCGCCACGTGGTCGGCCGAGATGATCTCGGTCGTGGTCGCCCCGGGATACGACGACCAGTAGTGGTTGGCGACGTACTCGTTCTTGCGGATGTACTCCTTGAACGGCTCGACCGGAATCGGGCCGGGGAAGCCGTACGAGGTGCCCCAGATGCCCTTCATGCGGTCCGGGACGACTTCCGAGAACGCATCGATGTACTGGTCCCAGAGCCCGTTGAAGTTGCTCTCGAAGAACAGGTACGCGTAGTTGAGCTTCTCACCGCGGCCGCCGTCGGGAAAGCGGCGGATGACGATCCAGCGCGCGAAGTGGATGAACGAGAGCTGCTGGAGCTTCTTCAGCGTCCAGGTCGCGTTGCGACCGACCCAGAACACGATCGCAAGAAGGAACCTCCCGCCCGGCTTGACCGGGGTGAGAACGGTGATCGCGGTCGCCCTGCCCTCGACGTTGGCCACGAGCCGACCCTACCGATCGGCTCGTGGCGCGTCGAGATCTCCTAGACGGTTCCGCTGATCGCCCACATCCCGATCCGGCCGGACAGCCGGATGTCCGGGCCGGTCGGGCCCTGGCCCCAGAAGTAGTCACCGATGTTGGTGACCCAGCCGGAGCCGATGTTGCCCATCGAGCGGTAGGTGTCGCCCGCCGGCTCCTTGTCGATCGCCATCTGCGCCCACGCATTACGGACCGTCAGCGGGCCGCGGTACCACGTCGGGAACAGGTACTCGGCGAACCGCCCGCCGGTCCCGCCCGCGATGCAGTGGGCGTTGGTGTGGAAGCCGTTGAGGATGTGCAGGCCGTCCATGGTCCCGCCCCAGCGGCTGAAGTAGTCGTTCGTGCCGTTGGTGTCGGCGAGCACCTGGCACGACTCGAGCTGGAGCCACTCAAGGTCGTAGTCGCCCCAGCGGGCGTCGGCCGGCGTGATGTCCTTGTCATCGGTGCTGCTCTTGAACGTGAAGCTGCTCGGTGAGCCGTGGCCCGTGTACCACTGGGCGTCGACGTTGTCGACGTAGGTGGTGTCCCAGCCGCTCTTGCCGACGTCCTTGAAGTCCTTCTCGAACGCCGCCCACCCGCGCCAGTCGAACGCGGTGGACACGCCGTGCGCGGCCATCACTGACTTAAAGCCGATCGCGCTGTCCTGCGCGCACTGCCACTCGTCGACGGTCTGCTCGATGCCGACGTCGGTGGGGCCGATGGCGAGCTTGCCGAAGCCGCCGCCGCCGGGGTGCGAAGCGACCGCGACGCTGCCGTCGCCCGCCAGCGCTGCCGACGCGGTTGATGAGATGCCGTTCGCGTCGGTGACCTCGAGCGTCACGGTCTCGCCTGCGTCCTTGCCGCGCTGCTTGCGCGTGTACGCGATCTCGGTGCCGGCGTTGTCGTCGATCGTCGTCGACGAGGACGACCAGCGGAACGTGTACGGCACGAGGCCGCCCTGAGCGTCGACCGACGCGGCGATGCTGTCGCCGTCGCGGCTTGCCTTGACCGTCGCCTCCGGCGCGGCGCCCTTGACGGCCGGGACCTGCAGGTTGGCCTGGGTGCCCGTGTCCGTCGTCGGGTGGCAGGTGTACGTCGGGAAGATGTCCTGCACCGCGGCGAGCGGCGGGAGCACGTAGCCGAGCGTCGGCGCGCCCTGGCGGACTCCCGGCGCGTAGAGGTCGGCGCACTGGGCGCGCGCCTCTTCGACCGAGAAGATGGGTTGGTCGACGGTGAACTCCAGCTTACGCAGCGTGTCGGAGAGCTGGGTCACGCTGCCGTCGCCGGCGAACGCGACGCGCAGCTTCGCTCCCTGGCCGCTGACCGGGAGCCCTCCGAGCTCGAACCGGTACGACACGCTCGTGTCGAGCTGCGTCTCGCTGGTCGGCGTGCCCGCGCGGTCGGACAGCGTGAGCGTGGTGTGAGACACCGTCGGCCGGGCGGTCAGGTCGCGGCTCAGCTCGGCGATGTCGACGAGCTTGCCGGCACGGTCGAGCGCGTCGTTCTCCGACAGCGGCTTGAGCGCGGCCAGCGCCCGGGTGTCGATCGCCTGCGAGAGGGTCGGGCGGCCGGACTCGTCCTTGCCCTTGCCGGCGTCCCGCAGCGGGACCTTCGCGAAGGCATCACTCGTGTACGAGAACCCGCCGTCTTCGCGGAGCGAGTTCGGAATGCCGAAGGCGTCGGCGAGCTTGGCGCCCTGATCGGCGTTCAGGCCTTCCTGCGTGACGTGGTACACGGGGGCGGTCAGCTCCGCCGCATGGGCGGGTGCGGGCAGCCCGGTCAACAGGAGGGCGCCCGCCCCGAGCAGGGCGGACGCGGTGATGCGGTGCATGTGGTCTCCGTGGGTGGAGGGGACGAGGAGGCGCCACCATGGAGACCGGTCCTTGGCGCGACCTTGGCGCCAGGTTGGGGTGACTCCGGGTCAGGCGACGAGCGACTGGCGCGCGCGGTACAGCCGGCTCATGATCGTCCCGGTCGGGACGCCCAGGTTCTCGGCGGCCTCCTTGTAGGAGAGCCCGAGCAGGTCGACGGCGACCAGCACGTCGCGCTGGTGGTCGGGCAGCTCCGCGATCTGCGCGTACAGCTGGCGGGCCTCGAACGCGCGCTCCGGGTCGGCGATCGCGGTGGCCTCGAAGCGCTCGAGGTCCTCCGGCGCGGTCGCCGTCGCGGGCCGGCGGATCGCCGTGCGGCGGTTGGAGATGAACGTGTTGCGCAGCACGCGCAGCAGGTAGCCGAGGTCGTCGACGCCGCTTACCAGGCGCGGCTTGGCCAGCACGCGGACGCAGACGTCCTGCACGAGGTCCTCGGCGTCGGCGGCGTTGCCGGTCAGGCCGAGGGCGGCGCGGTAGAGGCGGTCGAGGTGGTCGCCGAGGCTGTTCGCGTCAAGGACGTGGGGCGCGGCGACGGTGCCCGCACGGCGCTGGGCGGTAGCGCCGAGGGGAGCGGAAAAGGCGAGCGTCGTCATGGCTCGCCACGCTCCCAGCGCGATTCCCCTCGAACTACGGGGGGACCCCCTCGACCGCCCCCTGAACCCTTGGGGTCTGACCCCCTAAACCGCGGCGTTTGACGCCAGCCGTGCGCTGGCGGGGGTCAGACCCTTGTCGCGCTACAGCGCGGCGCGGGCGCGGCCGATGACTTCGGCCACCTCGGCGCGGGAGGTCACGCTGAGCTTGGCGAAGATGCGGGTGAGGTGGCCCTCGATGGTCTTCTCGGAGAGGAACAGCTCGCCGCCGATGTCGCGGTTCGTGCGGCCGGCCGCGACGAGGTCGGCGATCTCGCGCTCGCGGCCGGAGAGGGCGTCGAGCCCATCGCCGCCGCCGCGCCGCTGGCGGGCGGTCACGCGCTCGCCGAGGCGGCGCAGCTCGCGCGCCGCCTCGTCGCGGTAGCGGGCGGCGCCGAGGGCGGACAGCTCCTCCTCCGCGTGCAACAGCTCGCGGACGCCGTCGTCGCGCCGGCCGGCCGCGGCCAGGGCCTCGCCGGCGAGCGTGCGGCAGCGGGCGGCGGGGAGCGGGGCGTCGACCGACTCGGCGCGCTCGGCGGCGCGCAGCGCGAGGTCGGCAGCGGCCGAGGGGTCGCCGGCCGCCAGCGCGATCGCCGCGCGCACGTGCAGCGCCCACGCCTCGGTGAGGGGGAGGTCGAGGCCGGCGACCTCGGCGTCCGCGCGGTCGGTCCAGGCGGTCGCCGCCGCCTGGTCGCCGCGGGCGAGCTCGACGCGGGCGAGCACCGTGTACATCCAGCCGCGCCGGGCCGGCTCGATCGACGGGAAGTCCGGCATGCCGACGGCGCGGAACGAGGACAGGCAGCGGTCGACCTCGCCGACGTCCATCCACATCACGCCGAGGTGGGCGTGCGTGGCGCGGGTGAGCACGCTGTCGTCGAGGCCGTCGAGCAGCGCGATCGCCTCGTCGCCGGCGGTGCGCGCGTGGTCGATGTCGCCGATCGCGGCCGCCATCCAGGCGTCGGCGACGAGCGCCCAGCCGACCAGCTGCCGGTTGCCCGCCAGCCGTGCGGCTTCCAGCGCGGCGTCGGCCATCTCCGTGGCCTCGAGCAGCCGCCCGCGCGTTTCCAGCGCGTGCGCGAGCCCGACCTGCATCGGCACCACGAACTGGCCCTGACCGCTGGCGCGCGACAGGTTGATCCCGCGGCGCAGGTGGCGGATCGAGTCGTCGTAGCCCTCGCAGAAGTACTCCGCGAAGCCGAGGTAGTACGGCGCGTCGATCCGGATCGCGAGCTGATCGTCGGGAAGCGCGTCGAGCAGCGCGGCGCTCTCCTCGCGCGCGGCGGCGGCCGCCGCGGCGTTGCCGAGGTTGTACTCGGCGAAGCAGAGCAGCGCGGTGGCGAGCGTCTCCAGGCCGCGGTCCTCCAGCGCCCGCGCGGTGTCGACGGCGCGCACCGCCCAGTCGCGCATCGCGTCGAAGTCGCTGTCGTACAGGGCGTCGGCGGCCAGCTCGGCGTGCAGGGCGGCGGCGGCAGCGCTCTGCTGGTCGGCGAGCGCGTCGAGCGCGGCGAGCAGTCGAGCGTGAGCGGCGTCGTGGCGGCCGAGCAGGTTCTCGCAGGCGGCGCAGGCGGCGATCAGGCGCACGCGGAGGTCGGCCAGCTCGACGAGGTCGAGCGCCTCCACCAGCGTGTCGAGCGCGCGCTCCAGCCGGCCGGTGGCGGCGAGGGCGCCCGCCAGCGGCACGAGCAGGCCGAGGCGGCGGAACGGGTCGTCGGCGGCGCTCGTGCCGAGCAGCCGCAGGGCGGCGTCGAACCAGCGCGCGGCGATCGCGGGAGCGCGGGCGGCGGCCTGGTGGCCGGCCTGCTCGAGGACGGCGGCGGCGGAGTCGTCGCCGACGCGCGCGGAGTGCTCGACGTGGTGGGCGCGCGCGGCGAGCGCGCCGGGCCGGGAGGCGAGCGCTTCGGCGGCGCGGGCGTGCGCCTGCAGCCGCCACGCCTCGCCCGCCCCGTCATAGACGGCGCGGCGCACGAGCGGGTGGCGGAAGCGGTAGCGGCGCGGGATCTCGGTGCCGACGGCCACGCGCGAGCCGAGCAGCTCGTCGATCGCGGCGAGCGCCTCGTCCTCGTTCAGGTCGCCGGCGGCGGCGGCGAGGTCGAGGTCGAACGGCTCGCCGGCGACCGCTCCGCCCCATGCCAGCGCGCGGGCGCGCTCGGGGAGCCCGCGGATCTCCTGGCCGAGCGCCGCTGCGACGCCGGATGGCACTCCGATCGCGTCCGGCTCGCCGGGCGCCGCAGTCGAGGGCGCGCGCGACAGCTCTTCGAGATAGAACGGGTTGCCGCCGCTCTGCTCGTAGAGGTACGGCTGCGCGGACGTGCCGAGCAGCGCATCGGCCTCCGCCTGGGTGAGCGGACCGAGCTCGATGCCGGTGACGAGGCCGTCGCGGCCCGCGGCCTCCAAGGCGGCCAGCAGGCTGTTCGGCACCTGGCCGGCGCGGAACGCCAAAGCGATCAGCAGCGCCGCGGGCGGCGGGCGCCGCAGCAGGTGGGCGATCAGCTCGAGCGACGCGTCGTCGGCCCAGTGGACGTCGTCGAGGATCAGCACGACCGGCGATCCCATCGCCATCCGCTGGAGCAGCGCCCGGACGGCGCGGTACGCGTGGAAGCGCTCGTCCTGCAGGCCGCCGGCGGCGACCGGCGCGGCGGACGGGAGCACGCGGGCGAGCTCGCCGACGCGGTCTCCGATCAAGGCCTCGAGCTTGCGCTCGCCGAGCGACGCGACGTGGTCGTCGAGCGCGTCGACCCAGATCGCGAACGGGAGCTCGGACTCGAGCTCGGCGCCGCGGCCGACGAACACCGGATGCCGCCGGGCTGAGGCGCGCTCGGCGAGCTCGGCGAGCAGCCGCGTCTTGCCGATCCCGGGCTCGCCGCTGACGACAACCCAGCGCGGCCGCGGAGCGCGTAGCGTTTCCAGCGATGCGTCGAGCGCGGCCAGCTCCTGCCGGCGACCGATGAACCGCTTATCTGCCTTCAGTACCGTCGCCACTCCTGTGCGCGACCCTAAAACACCCTCACCGTCGTGAACAGCGTGCCAGCCGCACCATCTCAGGCCGCCACGGACGCGGTCACACGGATCATCGCGGGCGCCGTCTGCCTCGTGCTGATCGACGCCGCGCAGCTGCTGATCTTCTACCCCGGCCGGACGAACACGCTGTGGGCGTGGGACCTCAAGCCGGAGGTCACTGCGATGACGCTCGGCTCGGTCTACGCGGGCGGCGCGTACTTCTTCGGCCGGCTCACGTTCGGCGCGCCGTGGCGGGCCGTGGCGGCCGGGTTCCCGGCGGTGATCATGTTCGTGTGGATGGCGGCGATCGCCAGCCTGTTCCACCTCGACCGCTTCGACAAGGGCAGCCTGCCGTTCGTCGCGTGGGCCGCGCTCTACGTCGTCACGCCGTTCCTCGTGCCGTGGCTCGTCGGCCGCAACCACAACCTGTTCGGCGCTCCCAGCGGCCCGCCGCTCCCACGCGCGCTGGGCCGTGTGCTGGCGATCACCGGCGGCGTGCTGCTCGCGGTCGGCCTCGTGTTCCTCGCCGCGCCGCACGTCGCCATCGACAGCTGGCCGTGGCTGCTCACGCCGCTCACCGCCCGGGTCACCGGCGCCGTCATCGGGATGTACGCCACGGTGTGGCTGGCCGTCGGCGTGCACAACACGTGGGCGGGCGCGCGGATCCCACTGGAGGCGCAGGTGATCGGCCTCGCGTTCCTGCTGCTCGGGCTCGTGCGCGCGCAGGACCAGATCGACTGGGGCAACGTGATCGCGGTGGTGATCGCGGCGGTCGCGGCGGCGATGCTGGTGACCAGCGCGGTCCTCTCTCGCCGAGCCACGTAGGCTGCCGCGCGTGCACGATCTCATGCCGTCCGAGCTGCGCGTTCTCGGCAGCCTGCTCGAGAAGCAGCGCACGACTCCCGACACCTATCCGCTGACGCTCAACGCGCTGCGCGCCGCCTGCAACCAGAGCACGAACCGCGACCCGGTCGTCGACTACGACGAGGAGACGATCCGGGACGCCCTGGCTCGCCTCGGCCGCCGCCGCTGGACGCGGCTGGCGAGCGGCCACGGCAGCCGCGCCGCCAAGTACCGCCACCTGCTCGACGAGGAGCTGAAGGTCGATCGCGCCGAGCAGGCGCTGCTCGCCGTGCTGATGCTGCGCGGGCCGCAGACGCCGGGCGAGTTGCTCCAGCGGACCGAGCGGCTGAACCACTTCGACGGCAGCGCCGACCTGCACGCCGTCCTCGACCGTCTGGTCGAGCGCGAGCTCGTCGCAGGGCTCGGTCGCCGGCCCGGCCAGCGCGAGGATCGCTTCATGCACCTGCTCGGCGGGGACGCGCCCCCGGAGGAGGTCGCGATGGCCCCCGTCGGCTCGCCGGCCGACGACCGCCTGGACCGCATCGAGCGCGAGCTCGCCGACCTGCGGGAGCAGATCCGAGCCCTACGGGAGGCGATCGGCGCGTAGTGTTGCGGCGTGAGCGTCGCGTACTCGCAACGCAAGCGCTGGCGGAACCACACGGGCAACCAGGCGGTTGAGCCGCTCCGGCTCTACAAGCCGAGCACGCTCGCGGAGCTCCAGGAGATCGTCGCGACGGCGGTGAGCGACGGCGTCACGGTGCGCGCGGTCGGCTCCGGGCACTCATGGTCCGACGTCGCGCTCACTGAGGGCTACCTGGTCGAGACGCACAACCTCGGCCGGCCGCTCGCAGTCGACTGCCTGCGCCCCGACTGGGGAGCCGAGCCGCTCGAGCGGGCCGAGGCCGGCATGAGCATCCGCGTGCTCAACCAGGTGCTCGGCAAGAAGCGCCGCGCGCTCTCGCAGATGGGCGGGTACGACGCCCAGACCGTCGCCGGCGTGATCTCGACCGCGACCCACGGATCCGGCATCGCGCTCGGCGCGTTCCCGGACTTCGCGCGCTCGATCGATCTCGTCGCCGCCGACGCGCGCGTGCACCGGATCGAGCGCGCCGCCGGGCCGACCGACCCCGACGCCTTCGCCCGTGAGCACCCCGACTGGGTGCTCCACCAGGACGACGACACGTTCGACGCGGTCGCCGTCTCCATGGGCTGCACCGGCGTCGTCTACGCGGTCACGCTCGCGGTCACCGAGGCCCACTGGCTGACCGAGGTGCGCGAGCTGAGCACGTGGACGCAGGTCCGCGCCGGCCTCGCCGTCGCGCTGCAAACAAACCGCCACTACGAGGTCTACATCAACCCGTATCCCGGCGACGACGGCGAGCACCGCTGCATCGTCTGCCGCCGCAATCCGGCCGATCCGCGCCGGTCGCGGACGCTCGACCGGCTCCGCCGCCACTGGTGGATCGAGTTCCTCAGCCGGCTCAAGATCATCGGGCTGATCGGACGCCTGATCGACCGCGTGAACCCCGACGGCGCGCCCGGCCGCATCGACCAGATGCTGTCGATCCTCGCCGACAACGAGTACAGCGGCCCGTCGTACAAGGTGCTCAACATCGGCTCGGCGAACCTGCTGCCGGCCTACTCGTCCGAGATCGCCGTGCCGTTCGAGCGCCACCGGGAGGCCGTCGACACGGTCATCGCCACCGCCGACCGCCATCGCCGCCTCGGCCGCGCCTACCACACGGGCCTGATCTCGCTGCGCTTCGTGGCCGGCTCGAGCGCCTACCTGGCGATGATGCACGGCGGCGACACGATGACGATCGAGCTGATCCTGATGACCGGGACCGAAGGTGGCTTCGAGCTGCTCGCGGCGCACGAGCAAGCGCTGTACGCGGTCGGCGGACGCCCGCACTGGGGGCAGGTCAACTGGCTCACCGACGAGACGGTCCGCGCGCTGTACCCACGCTACGGCGACTGGGATGCGGTGCGCGCGCGCTTTGACCCGGAGGGCCGGTTCGACGCGCCGTTCACGCGGCGGGTCGGGATTCCAGCAGCAGCGCGGTGACGATCGGCCGCGACGCGGGCGCCGCCTGGTCCTGCTCGCTGTAGGGGCGGTTGAGCAGGTGACGGCGGTGGACGAGCGTGGTCGAGCCGCCGCCGTCGAGGTTCATCGCGCTGTGGCAGCCGAGGTCGCGCATCGCGTCCGCCAGCTCCCCGAGCGTGAGGCCGGCGTCGACCCGGCTCCGACGCCCGTCGCACACGAGCATCCACAGCGTGTCGGCGGCGATCCCGATCGCGGCGCGCGGATGCCGTCCCTCGGTGATGTCGGAGTCGAACTGGTCGCAGCCGGCGCTGAAGCCCTCGGTGTCGGCGACCGGATCGAACACCACCTCGCCGTCGCGGACGAGCAGCGGGCCGGCCTGCAGCAGGTCGCCGGCGGGCTCGGCTTCGAGGTCGCCGCGCGGCGCGATCCGGACCTCGCCATCGGCCACGTGCAGCGCCGGGCGCAGGTCGCGATTGGCGTCCGGGAACGGCTCGCTCTCGACCCGGCGCCCGTCGAGCCACAGGTCGCCGAGCGGGCGGAACGGGTCGCGCCGGTAGAAGCCGCCGACGATCGCCTCGTCGATCTGGTGCTTCGCGCAGAACCAGTCGAGGCGTCGCGGCTGCCGGAACAGGGCCACGCGCGGCCGCACCTCGTCCAGCGGGTGCCCGACGACGTAGACCGTCGTCTCCTCACCGTCGCCCAGATCGTCGCGCCGCAGGCTGTAAGCCACGGGGGCATCGAACCACAAGCGGCGCGCAAGCTTTCGACAATTGCGTGACGGGATCGTCCCGGGCCATGGAACACGCCCTCCCGCGCCTGCTCGGCAACGACGTGCAGGCCCCCTGTGTGGATGGCCGCTCGCGCCGCTACGTCAACCTCGACTACGCGGCGAGCACCCCGGTGATGGCGGACGTCTGGGAGGCGGTCGAAGCCTTCGTGCCCTTCTACAGCAGCGTGCATCGCGGCACGGGATTCACGTCGCAGGTCGCGACCGAGGCGTACGAGTCGGCGCGCGGCGACGTCGCCGCGTTCGTCGGCGCACGCTCGGGTGACGACGTCGTGTTCGTGCGCAACACGACGGAGGCGATCAACGTGCTGTCCGCTTCGCTGCCCGAGGGCACGCGTGTGCTCTCGACCCTGGCCGAGCACCACGCGAACATGCTTCCGTGGCGGCGCCACGACGTCGATCTGCTGCCGTTCACGCGCTCGCCCCGCGGGCTGCTCGACGTGGCCGAGCAGCGGCTGCGCTCCGGGCGCTACGACCTGCTCGCGGTGACCGGCGCGTCGAACGTGACCGGCGAGGTGTGGCCCGTCGCCGAGCTCGCGCGGATCGCGCACCGCTACGGGACGAAGCTGTTCGTCGACGCCGCGCAACTCGCCCCGCACCGGGCGATCGACATGGCGGCGTCGGGCATCGACCTGCTCGCCTTCTCCGGCCACAAGCTGTACGCGCCGTTCGGCGCGGGCGCGCTGGTCGGTCGGCTCGGCGCCGGCAACCCGCTGCTGCACGGCGGCGGCGCGATCAAGCTCGTCACGTTCGACGACATCACCTGGGCCGACGCGCCCGATCGCTACGAGGCGGGCTCGCCGAACGTGATCGGCGTCGTCGCGCTCGCCGCTGCCTGCCGGCGGCTGCGCGAGGTCGGCATGGACGCTGTCGCCGACCACGAGCGGCGGCTCGCCACGCGGCTGTGGTCGGGGCTCGTGACCGTGCCGAGGCTGCAGACCCTGACGCTGTGGCCGGGCGCGCCCGACCGCGTCGGCATCGCGGCTTTCAATCTCGACGGCCACCGCGACGAGGAGCTCGCCACCCGGCTGAGCGGCGAGTACGCGATCGGTGTCCGCCACGGCTGCTTCTGCGCGCATCCGCTGATGACGCGCCTGCTGGGCGTGCCCGACGCGACGGCGGAGCGACTGCACGCGGAGCTCAAGGCCGGCGGCAGCCCCGAGCTGCCCGGCGCCGTGCGCGCGAGCCTCGGCCTCGGCACCACCGCCGCCGATATCGACTTCCTCGTCGAGGCGCTGTACGAGATCGTCCACAGCGGCGCCCGCCACGCGATGGCCGCCTGACCCAAGGAGACACGAATGGCTGATGACGCGAGTGCAGCGCTCGGAGCGCCCGAGATCGCCGGCACGATGGTCAACCCGAAGGGCATGACGAAGAAGGTCACCGCCTCGGTGGCCGGCGGGGTCGTCGGCGGCGCCGCCGGCACCTTTGCGGCGGGCATGGCCACCGGCGGGGCATACGCCGGGGCGCCCGAGGTGCCGAACTTCGGCCGCGTCGGCTACGTGGCCGCGAGCGCCGACTCGCTCGCGCTCGTGAAGACCAAGTCGGGCGCCTTCAAGATGAAAGTCACGGACGAGCCGCTCGCCAGCGTGCCGCGATCGGAGATCGCCTCGGCCGACCTCGACCAGGGCAAGCTGCTCTCGCACCTGACGATCGTGTTCACCAACGGCGTCACGTGGGAGTTCGACATCCCGAAGGCGGCCAAGAAGACCGCCCAGGGACTCGTGACCGCGCTCGGCGGAACCTTGAGTTAGCTGGCTAGACGAGCGCGTAGATCCGCGACGGGCTGCCGGTGCCGTCGACGAGCTTGAGCGGCGCGACGACGATCACCGCTCCCGCCGGCGGCAGCTCGGCCAGGTTGGCGAGCTGGGTGATCCCGTACTTGCCCGCGCCGAGCAGGAAGTTGTGGACCGGGAACGGCGGGTCGAAGCTGTGGGCGATGCCGGCGTCGGTGCCGACGGTCTCGACGCCGAAGCCGGCGATCGCGGCATCCGCGAGCAGCCGGGCGCACTCGACGTCCGGGCCGGGAGTGTTGCCGCCGTTGAGGAACGCTTCCTGGTCTGCCGCGCGCGCGTCCCAACCGGTGCGCAGCAGCACCCAGCCGTTCTCGGGGAGCGGGCCGTGCTCGGCCTCGAAGGCGCGGACGTCGGCGACGGTGAGCAGGTAGTCGGGGTCCTCGGCCGCCTCGGCGGACTTGTCGATCACGACCGTCGGGCCGACCAGCCGCGCGGCCGGGGCGCTCGCGACGTCCTCGCCGTCGCGGCCCGTGATCCAGTGGATCGGCGCGTCGAAGTGGGTGCCGACGTGCTCACCGATCTGCAGCGTGTCCCATGCCCACGCGGGGCCGCGGTCGTCGTAGCGGCTGATCGCGGTCCGGCTCAGGCCGGGCGTGTTCGCGAACGGCTCCGGCAGCTGGAGCACGGGGGTGCGCTCGCTCAGCGGCTGCGTGAGGTCGACGACGCGGTGCTCGCCTGACGCGAGGGCGGTCACGAGGTCGGTGAGCAGGGTCATCTGAATGCCTCCTCGAGCCATTCGGCCACGATGTCGGGGTCAATCTTCGCGTCGAGCACCATCGGGCCGTCGCGACGCTGAAGCCAATCACGGACGTCGTCGAGCTCCGTGGTGGCCTGGCAGCCCGCAGCGCGCGCGAGCCCCACGAAGTCGGTGTCCGGGAACTGCGCGAGGTCGACCGCCTGGCCCATCGGCCGGAAGTGGTGGACCTCGGCACCGTAGGCCGCGTCGTCGTAGATGACGACGAGCAGTGGGAGCCGGAGGCGGCCGAGCGTCTCGAACTCGGGGAGGGAGAGGAGCGCGCCGCCGTCGCCGAGGGCGGCGACGGTGAGGCGGTCAGGCCGCGCGATCGCCGCGCCGATCGCATTACCGAGGCCGAGGCCGACGCACTGGAACGCCTGCGGGAACACGAAACCCTGCGCGTCGGGGACGCGCAGGTACATCGACGGCCAGCCCATGAAGTGGCCGGAGTCGACGACGACGGTCCGCTGTTCCGGGAGGAGCTCGTCGAGCGCGATGCTGAGCGTGCGCGGGTCGCGCTTCGCCGATTCCTCGTACGGCTCGTGCCGCCACGCGCCCGCCTCGATCACCGCCGCCAGCTCATCGGTCCGCCGCGCGCTTGCATGCCCATCGAGTGCGTCGAGCAGCGCGTCGGCGGTCGCCGCGGCGTCCCCGACGATCCCGACGCTGACGGGGCGGTGCGCGCCGATCGCCTCCTCGTCGCGGTCGACCTGGATGACGGCGCCGGTGATGAGGGTGCCGTGGCGGCTCGTCCACTGGTTCAGCGTCGCGCCGAACGCGATCACGGTGTCGGCCTCCTGGATCAGCCTCGCCGCGGTCGGTGACGAGAAGCCGCCCGCGATGCCGACCGCGTATGCGTCCCCGGCGAACAGGCCGTTGGCGACCGCCGAGGTAGCGAGCACGGAGCCGGTGATCTCGCCGAGGCGCCGCAGCGCAGGCCCGGCGCCGGCGAGCACGGCGCCGCGGCCGGCGATGATCGCGGGGCGGTCGGCGGCGCGCAGCAGCTCTGCGGCGCGGGCGACGCTCTCCGCTGCAGGCCTGGCCGGCGCCAGCTCAGGGCCGGCCGCCGGGGTGGCGAGCTCGGTCTCGCCCGCCTGCACGTCGAGCGGGAGCATCAGCACGACCGCGCGGCGCTCCACCCGCGCGCGCCGCACGGCGCGGGCGACGTCCGCCATCGCGCTCTCCGGCCCGTACACGTGCTCGGCGACCGCGCCGACGGCCTCCACCAGCCCCGACTGGTCGATGCGGAAGTTCGAGCGCAACGCCGCGGCGGGCGTGTCGGCGGCGAGCACGAGCAGTGGCGTGCGGCTCTTGGCCGCCTCGGTCAGCCCGGTGATCGTGTTCGTCAGGCCGGGACCCTGATGGACGCTGACGGCGGCGATCTCACCGCTCACCCGCCCGTAGCCGTCGGCCATGCAGGTCGCCCCGCACTCGTGGCGGGCGGCGACGAAGCGCGCGCCGGCGTCGCGCATCGCGTTGGTGACGGTCAGGTTGCCGCTGCCCAGCAGGCCGAAGACGGTGTCGATCCCGTGGGCGACCAGCGCCCTCCCGATCGCCTCGGCGACCAGCACGCGCGCTTACGTCAGCGGACGGATCGCCGGAACAGGATCGAGCAGACTACGGCGATGATCGCCGCGAGGATCGGGATGCCCCAGCCGAAGCTGGTGAATAGCGCCAGCAGTGCGGTGACGACGAACACGAGGCTGAAGAAGCCGCCCACCATCACCAGGTTGTAGGCGCGCTGCTCACGCTTGCGTCGTGTGGGTCGGGAGCCGGATCGCCGCTCGAGATCGCTCATGCCCACAGATCATGCCAGGCGCCGACAGCGCGCCGTAAGCCTTTGATAAGCGGGCGGTAAGCGACGGCGAGAAGGGTCCGGCCCATGGTCGCCATCTCTCTCGCCCTGGGTGCCAGCCTCGCATGGGGCCTGTCCGACTTCGTCGCGGGCGTCAAGAGCCGCGAGATGGCCGTCGTCTGGGTGCTGCTCATCTCTCAGGCGACCGGGCTGGCGCTCGTCACGACCGCAGCGCTTATCGGCGGCGACCCGCTGCCGAGCCTGCATTCGATCCTGTGGGCGAGCGGGGCCGGCCTCGCCGAGCTCATCGGCTTCGCCGCCTTCTACCGCGCGCTGGCGATCGGCGCGATGGCCGTCGTCTCACCGATCTCCGCTACCGCCGCGCTCGTGCCGCTCTTCGTCGGCCTCGTCGACGGCCAGGTCCCGACCACCGTGCAGGCGCTCGGCATGGCGCTGGCGCTCGGCGGCGCCGCCCTGGCGTCGGGCGAGGCCGGCCGTCGCAGCGGCGCCGGCGTCGGGCTGGCGATCATCGCCGCCCTCGCGTTCGGCGTGTTCTTCGTCGGCATCGACATCTCCGCCGACGACGGCGCCCTGTGGGCCGTCTCCTTCACCCGCTTCGCCCCGGTCGCGGTGCTCGTCACGATCATCCTCGCGCTGCGCATCCCGCTGCTCGACCGCAAGGCGATCGCCCCGCTCGCCGCGATCGGCGCGCTCGACATCGGTGCCAACGTGATGTTCGCGACCGCGCTCACGGTCGGGATGGCCGGTCTCGTTTCGGTTCTCGGCTCGCTCTACCCCCTCGCGACGGTCATCCTCGCCCGCGCGGTCCTGCGCGAGCACGTGAGCGGCACCCAGCGCACCGGCGTCGCCGCCGCACTCGCCGGGATCGCCCTGGTCTCGTTCGCATAGGCTTCGGCACGTGCTCCAGCACGTGTCGCTCGAAGTGCGGCCGGACCAGGTACGCGACTGCGTCGCGTTCTGGGAGTTGCTCGGCTTCACCGAGATCGAGCCGCCGGCGAGCCTGCGCCGCTTCACGTGGGTCGAGCGCGACGGGACGCACATCCACCTGATCCCGCGCGACGACCCGGCGATCCCGGTCGAGGGGCACGCCGCGATCGTGGCGCCCGACGGAGACGCGATCGAGCGCCTGCGTCAGCACGGGTTCGAGCCGCGCGAGGGCAGCAACGCGTGGAACGCCCCGCGCTGGTTCGTCAACGACCCCGCGGGCCACCGCGTCGAGGTCATGTCGGCGCCTCCCCCGTCATGAGGGTCAAACCACGCGCGCTGCCCGAGGGCGGCACCATCGCCGTCGCCGCACCGTCGAGCCCGCCGCAGGAGCGGTCCGGGATCGAGCAGGCCACGCACTACTTCGAGAGCCGCGGCTACTCGCTGAAGTTCGGGCCCAACCACCGCAACGTCCACGGCTACCTCGCGGGCACCGACTCCGAGCGCGCCGCCGACATGCAGTGGGCGCTGACCGAGCCAGGGATCGACATGGTCCTGTGCCTCGACGGCGGCTACGGCGCCGGGCGGCTGTACAAGCACATCGACTGGGACGCGCTCGGCGACCCGCGCATCTTCTGCGGCTACAGCGACATCACCGCGCTCCATCTGGCGCTCGCCAAGCACGGCAACTGGGTCACGTTCTACAGCCCCACGTTCCTGCGCTTCACGCGCAAGAAGGACGAGCTGACCGAGATCACCGAGCAGACGTTCCACAAGGCCTTCAGGCCCGAGCCGCTCGGCCGCGTGCCCGAGGATCCCGACGATCCGTACATGCTCACCGTCGGGGAGGGCGTGGCCGAGGCGCCGATCGTCGGGGGCTGCCTGACGCTGGTCGCGGCCAGCCTGGGCACCCCGTACGAGATCGAGACCGACGGCTGCATCGTGATGCTCGAGGACCTCAACGAGGACCCGTACATGATCGACGCGCACCTCAACCACCTGATCGACGCGGGCAAGTTCGCCAACGCCGCCGGGTTCGTGTTCGGGACCGACGTCAACCTGCGCGGCCAGACGATCCCCGAGTACAACGAGTCGACGCTCTCGATCGAGGAGGTCCTCGACGAGCTGATCGCCCCGCTCGGCATCCCCGCCGTCGGCAACATCCCGATCGGGCACGGCAAGACGAAGGTCACGATCCCGCTCGGGGCACGGGCGCGTCTCGACGCCACGGGCAAGACGCTCGACATCCTCGAGGCCGGCGTTCAGTGACCGGGGAAAGCAAGCTTTCCCTTGCGAGTTCGCTGCGCGAACATCGCGCCCACGAGGCGATCGACCGCGACTTCGACGACCACCTCGAGCGCATCCGCGACTTCCTGCGGATCCCGTCCGTCTCCGCCTATGACGGTGACCTGCGCAGCACCGCCGACGCGGTCTGCGAGCTGATCACAGCCGCCGGTGGCCGCGCCGCACCCCGCGAGCCGGGCGAGAAGCGGCCGACGGTGATCGGCGTGATCGACGGTCCCGGGCCGACCGTCCTGCGCTACGGCATGTACGACGTCCAGCCGCCCGGCGCGCAGTGGACGATCGACCCGTTCGCGGCCGAGATCCGTGGCGGCAACATCGTCTGTCGCGGCGTCGCCAACTCCAAGGGCGCGCTCGCCGCTTCGATACTCGCGTTCGCGTCCGCGCCGAGCCCGTGCCGCCAGGTGTTCATCTGCGAGGGCGAGGAGGAGCTCGGCAGCGTCCGGCTCGCGGCCTTCTGCGACGCCCACCGCGACGAGCTGCAGGGCGACTTCGCGCTCGACTTCGACCTGCAGGAGCAGCCCGGATCGATCTTCGCCGGCGTCAAGGGCATCTACGACATCGAGCTGAGCGCGGGCGGCGGCCCCGATATCCATTCCTCGCGCGTCGCCGAGGTGCCCGAGCCGGCGATCGAACTCGCCCGCGCGGTCCTCGAGCTCAAGCAGGCGGTGCCGGTCGCGAACGTGGCCTGGATGCTCGCCGGCACGCCCGAGGACGTCAGCCGCACGGTGGTGCCGGGGACGGCGAAGGCCGGTGTCGACATCCGCTTCGACGAGCCGTTCGAGCTGCCCACGCTCTCCAACGGCATCGCAATCCGCCTCAAGGGCACCTACCCGCCCGCGCGCTCGGACCCGGACGCTCCGCCGGTGCGGGCGCTCGCCGAGGCGCTGCGCCGCCACGGGACCGAGCCGCAGGTGGTGCCACGGGCTCCGTGGTGGGCTCCGTACCACGTGTTCGGCGACATCCCGTTCGCGAGCGGCGGTCCGGGACACGCCGGCGGCGCGCACGGACCTGACGAATGGGCCGAGATCCAGGGACTTCGCCGATTGATGCACGTGGCGTACGACGCGCTGGCGCTGCTATGAGGCTCCGCTACGAGGAGCACACCTGGCCCGAGCTGAAGGCGCTCGCCGAGCGCGAAGACCTCGTGATCGTGGTGCCGACGGCCACACTCGAGGACCATGGCTACCACCTGCCGGTCGACACCGACGCACGCTTGGTGACCGCAATCGCCGAGCGGGCGGTGGCCGCTGCCGATGGCCAGGCCCTGCTCTTCCCGACCCAGGTGCACGGCTATACGCCGCATCACATGGACTTTCCTGGGAGCGTCACGCTGCGCTGGAACGTGTTCGTCGAGGCGCTCGTCGACCAGGGCCGCAGCCTCTGCCGCCACGGCTTCGACCGCATCCTGTTCGTCAACGGGCACGGCTCCAACCAGCCGCTCGTCGACATCGCGGCGCGGCTGATCGGCGTCGAGTTCCGCGACGCGGTCTGCGGCTCGTGCTTCTACCTGCAGAGCGCCGAGGGCAAGCGCGTCATCGCCGAGGCCCGCGACTCCGAGTCGCCCGGCGGGATGGCCCACGCGTGCGAGCTCGAGACGTCGATCTATCTCGCGCTGGAGCCGGATCTCGTGCAGATGGACAAGGCGGTCAAGGAGATCCCCGACTGGGACTCCGAGTACGTCTGGCTCGACTGGTCGGACGGCCCGCTCCAGGTGTGGCCGCACTGGTCGGGCCTCAGCCGCAGCGGCGTGGTCGGCGATGCGACTGTGGCCACCGCGGACAAGGGCGAGCGGTTGCTTTCCGCCGCGGTCAATGAGATACGTGCCTACATCGGCGAAATCGCAACACGCCGTCGACTGCCGGGGGAGGACCACCATGAGGGCTAAGTTCCTGATCGCGCTGCTGGGCGCGCTGTTTCTTTTGACCACGCCCGCGCACGCGCAGGACACCTCGAAGAAGGTGTTCAAGATCGGGTGGGCCCAGGACCCGCAGACGCTGAACCCCTTCGTCGACTACGACGAGGAGGACTTCCGGATCTGGTCGGTCCAGTACGACCTGCTGGTCGCATTCGACCCCGACACCCTCGGCCCGTCGAAGAGCGGTCTCGCCGAGAGCTGGGACGTCTCGCCCGACAAGAAGACGGTCACGTTCCATCTCGTGAAGGGCGCCAAGTGGTCGGACGGCGTGCCGATCACGAGCAAGGACGTCAAGTACAGCCTCGACACCCTCGGCGGCAACGGCGCGCTGTTCACGGGCTACACCGACAACGTCACGTCGGTCACCACGCCCGACGCCAACACGGTCGTCGTCAAGACCAAGAAGCCGGACGCGCGGATCGTCGGCGGCCTGTTCATCTACATGCTGCCGGAGCACATCTACGGCAAGCACTCGGTCAAGGAGCTCACGACCACGTATAAGCCGTCGGTGCCGATCGTCGGCAGCGGCCCGTACATCACGACCGAGTTCAAGCGCAACCGGATCATCCGGCTCACGCGCAACCCGAACTTCCGCGGCCCGGCGCCGAAGTTCGACGAGATCCAGTACATCAAGTACGGCAGCGAGGACGCTGTCGAGCGCGCGCTCTCGCTCGGCGAGATCGACATGGTCACCGAGGTGCAGGAGGCGACGTTCGATCGTCTCGGCAAGTCGAAGGGCATCAAGACCATCAAGGCGCCGTCGCCGTCGTTCACCGAGCTCGCGTTCAACCTGTGCTCGAAGCAGAACTGCCCGGACGCGAAGTTCAACCCGGCCATCCAGGACCGGACGGTCCGCCAGGCGCTCGCCTTCGCCGTCGACCGCGACAAGGTGAACGAGATCTCGACGCGCGACACCTCGTTCACCGGCCACGGGATCCTGCCCAACTACTACAAGGACTTCTACACGCAGCCCGAGGGCGATCTCGACTACCCGTACGACCCGGAGAAGGCGAAGCAGATGCTCGACGCGGCCGGCTGGAAGCCCGGTAGCGACGGCATCCGCGAGAAGGGCGGCCAGCGCCTGAGCTTCAACTTGTACGTCCGCTCGGAGTCTCAGACCAACATCACCGCTGCTCGGCTCGTGAAGGAGATGGCGAAAGCGGTCGGGATCGACTTCAAGGTCCAGATCGTCAGCGTGGACAAGCTCACCGAGCTCACCACGCAGAAGGTCAAGGGCAAGATGGCCCCGGACTTCGACACGTTCATCTGGGGCTGGGGCGGCGACCCGTACGACCCGAGCATCCTGCTCGGCCTCGTCACGACCGCGCAGATCGGCGGCTCGTCGGACTCGTTCTACTCGAACCCCGAGTACGACAAGCTCTACCAGCAGCAGGCCGGCGAGTTCGACCTCGGCGCACGCAAGGACGTCGTCAAGCAACTCGTCGCGCTCACCCAGCGCGACCTGCCGTACCTGGTGCTCACGGTCGACCCGACGCTCCAGGCCTACCGGACCGACCGCGTCTCCGGCGCCGACCCGATGTGCCCGCGGCCGGGCGGCGACCTGATCTGCGATGAGGTCGGCTACCAGGCGTGGCTCACGCTTGGCCCGCCCGGCGCCGCCACGGCCGCCAAGACGGCCGCCGACAGCGGCTCGAGCTCCGGGCTGATCATCGGGATCGTGGTCGTGCTGGTGGTGCTCGGCGTGATCGCGTTCATCGTCATCCGGCGCCGCCGCGCGTCGCGGGAGGCGATCGAGGTCTGATTTGAGCTTCCGCTGGCTCGTCGGGAAGGTGGGCGCGGCCTTCCTGACGCTGATCTTCGTCCTCGTCTTCAACTTCTTCCTGTTCCGGGTCATGGGCGACCCGACGACGCAGCTCGCGCGCCTGCCGCGCGCGACGCCGGAGGAGATCACGAAGCTGCGGGCGTCGTACGGGCTCGACAAGCCGCTCGTCGGGCAGTTCATCGACTACGTGGGCGACACCGCCCGGCTGGACCTCGGGACGAGTCAGCAGACGCGCCGGTCGGTGTGGTCGGAGATCGGCGACGCGCTGCCGTGGACACTGCTGCTCGTCGGCACCGGCACGCTGCTGGCGACGATCCTCGGCACCTGGCTGGGGATCATCGCCGCGACGCGACGAGGAAGTCGCACCGACGACGGGTTACTCGGCTTCAGCCTGTTCACGTACTCGGCCCCCGAGTACTGGATCGGGCTGATCCTGATCCTCGTGTTCGCGGTCGCGATCCCGATCTTCCCGGCCGGGCTGCAGATGACGCCGGGCAAGGACTTCGACTCGTGGTGGGCGCAGGCGCTCGACGTCGCCGACCACCTCGTGCTGCCGGCGACCGCGATGACGCTCGTGCTGCTCGGGTCCTACTTCGTGATCATGCGCAGCTCGATGGTCGACGTCCTCACCGAGGACTTCATCACCGTCAAGCGCGCGACCGGGCTGCCTTGGAACCGCGTCGTACGCAAGCACGCGGTCCGCAACGCGCTGCTGCCGCTGGTGACGCTGTCGGCGATCCAGTTCGGGTTCGTGATGGGCGGCGTCATAACGATCGAGACGATCTTCTCGTGGCCCGGGCTCGGGCTGCTCGAGTTCCAGGCGATCAACTCGAAGGACTTCCCGATGCTGCAGGGCGCGTTCCTGGTCTTCTCGATCGCGGTGATCGTGGCGAACCTGATCGCCGACTGCCTGTACTTCTTCCTCGATCCGCGAGTGCAATCGGCATGAGCGGGCCAGGCAAGCATTGCGGGCAAAGCAAGCTTGGCCTGGCGAGTTCGCTGCGCGAACATCGCGAGGTGGTCCCATGAGCGCGCTGTGGCGATCCAAGCGCGGCCGGGTGTCGCTGATCGTGCTCGGCGTGTTCATCTTCGTCGCGATCTTCGGCGCCGCGCTCGCGCCGTACGACCCGAACGCGTCGAGCACCGACGTGCTCGCCCCGCCGAGCACCGAGCACTGGCTCGGCACCACCGAGGTCGGCTCGGACGTGTTCTCGCAGGTGCTCGTCGGCGCCCGCGTCTCGATCATCGTCGGGTTCTCGGCCGCCTTCATCTCCGCCGTGCTCGGTTCGTTCGTCGGGCTCACCGGCGGCTACTTCGGCGGCACCACCGACAAGCTCTTCGACGCCTTCGAGAACTGGTTCCTCGTGATCCCGCAGCTCCCGCTTATGGTGGTGCTGGCGCGGCTGCTGAACCCGTCGCTGTTCGTCCTCGTGATGGTCATCGGGCTCACGAGCTGGGCCGGCACCGGGCGGATCGTGCGCTCGCAGGTGCTGACCTTGAAGGAGCGGGCATTCGTGGAGCGGGCGCGGGCGCTCGGGGCGACGGATCGGCACATCATCAGCCGCCACATCCTCCCCAACGCGCTGCCGCTGATCTTCGCCAACACCGTGCTGATCGTGGCGGTAGCGATCCTGGCCGAGGCCGGCCTGTCGTTCCTCGGGCTCGGCGACCCGACGCACATCTCGTGGGGGACGATGCTCGAGAACGGCTTCGACTCCGGCGCTCCGAGCGCCGGCGCGTGGTGGTACCTCGTCCCGCCCGGGCTCTGCATCACCCTGCTCGTGTTCGTGGTCGGGCTGATCGGCTACGTGTACGAGCAGCACGTCAATCCGCGGCTCAGAGAGGCCGAATGAGTCTGCTCGAGATCGAGGGCCTGCAGGTCCATCACCGCGGGCACCCGATCGTCGCCGGGGTGGACCTGACGATCGAGTCGGGGGAGTCGCTCGGGCTGGCGGGGGAGTCGGGGTGCGGCAAGACGACCACCGCGCTGGCGATCATGAAGCTGCTGCCGCCGGCCTTGACGCCGAGCGGGACGATCACGTTGAACGTTCCGGGGGTCGAGGAGCCGGTCAAGATCGACCGCCGTACCGAGCGTGGCATGCAGCTCGTGCGCTGGCGGCACGTGTCGCTCGTCTTCCAGGGGGCGATGAACGCGCTCGATCCCGTTCAGCGAGTGGACGCGCAGATCGACGAGGCGATCCGGCTGCACGAGCCGAAGGCCGGCGGTGTGCGTGAGCGGATCGGCGAGCTGCTGACCACGGTCGGGCTGTCGGCGACGCACGGCCGCGCGTACCCGCACCAGCTCTCCGGCGGGCAGCGCCAGCGGGTGATGATCGCGTTGGCGCTCGCGTGCCGGCCCGCGCTGGTGATCGCCGACGAGCCCACCACCGCGCTCGACGTGATCATGCAGGCGCAGGTGCTCGACCTGCTCGCGCAGCTGCGGCGCGAGCTCGGCCTGGCGCTGATCCTCATCAGCCACGACCTCGCCGTGCTGGCCGAGACCTGCGACCGCCTGGCGGTGATGTACGCGGGCCGGATCGTCGAGAGCGGCCCGGCGGCCGAGGTGTTCGCGTCGCCACAGCACCCGTACACCAAGCGCCTGCTCGACTCGCTGCCGTCGATCGGCGGCCGCCGCGGCGTCGCCGACCCGATCCCGGGCGCGCCGCCCGACCCGCACGACCCTCCCGAGGGCTGCGCGTTCCGCCCGCGCTGCCCGTACGCGGCGGACGCCTGTCTGACCGAGCCGCCGTTGCGGGAAGTCCTGCCCGGCCGCCGGTCCGCCTGTCATTTCGCGCCGTGGGAGAGCTGGTGAGCCTCTTCTCCGTCCGCGACCTGCACGTCCACTACGGCACCGCCCGTGCCGTCGACGGCGTGTCGTTCGAGTGGCAGCCCGGCGAGGTGCTGGGCGTCGTGGGGGAGTCCGGCTGCGGGAAGTCGACGCTCGCGCGCGCGATGCTCGGCCTCGTCCCGCAGTCCGGTGGCTCGATCGAGGTCGACGGCGCCGCGGTCCGCGGGCGAGCCGAGCTGCGGGCGTTGCGGCGGCGGGTGCAGATGGTCTTCCAGGACCCGTACCAGACGCTCAATCCGCGCATGCGCGTGCGCACGATCGTCTCCGAGCCGCTGGTCGTGCAGAGCGTGCCGAAGGGCGAGCACGCGGCGCGCGTGGCGCGGGCGCTGGAGGACGTCGGGCTGTCGGAGCGGTACCTCGACCGCTACCCGCACGAGCTGTCCGGCGGCCAGCGCCAGCGTGTGGCGATCGCGACCGCCCTGGTCCTGGACCCGGACGGGTTGATCTGCGACGAGCCGGTCTCGATGCTCGACGTGTCCGTGCAGGCGCAGGTGCTGCGCGTGCTCATGGACCTGCGCGAGTCACGGTCGCTGGCGCTGCTGTTCATCACCCACGACCTCGGCCTCGCCTGGGCGCTGTGCGACCGGATCGCGGTCATGTACCTCGGCCGGATCGTCGAGCAGGGGACGGCGGCACAGGTGATCGAGCACCCACGCCATCCCTACACGCAGGCGCTGGTGGCGGCGGTGCCTTCGCCGGGTCGCGGCGAGGGCGTGAAGCTGCTCCCGGGCGAGCCGCCCGACGCCGGGCACATCCCGCCCGGCTGCCGCCTGCACCCACGCTGCCCGCACCGCTTCGAACCTTGTGACTCTGAGGACCCGGCGCTTTTTGCTGCCGGCGACGACGGTCACGCCGCAGCCTGTCTGCTGCTGCGGACGTGAGGATCAGGCGCTCGCCGCCAGCGAGCGGGCGAGGCGGCGGAACGGCCCGTCGGCCGCGAGCAGCTCGTCCTCTCGGCCCCGCTCGACGATCCGGCCGTGATCGATCACGACGATCTCGTCGGCGCGCCGGACGGTCGAGAGCCGGTGGGCGATGATCAGCGACGTCCGGCCGCGCAGCAACCGGTCGAGCGCGCGCTCGATCAGCAGCTCGGTCGGACGGTCGATGTTCGACGTGGCCTCGTCGAGGATCAGGATCCGCGGGTCGGCGAGGAGCGCGCGCGCGATCGAGATCAGCTGGCGCTCACCGGCGGAGAGGCCGCTGCCGCCCTCACGCACGGGGTGGCCGAGGCCCTCGGGGAACCGCCGGGCGAGCCGGTCGAGACCGAGCATCGCCGCCGTCTCGGCGACCTCGTCGTCGCTCGCGTCCGGATGCGCGAAGCGGATGTTGTCGGCGATCGTGCCCGAGAACAGGAACGGATCCTGCAACACGACGCCGAGCTGGCGGCGGTAGGCGCGCAGGTCGAGCTCGCGCAGGTCGATGCCGTCGGCCAGGACGGCGCCCTCGCGCGGGTCGTAGAACCGGGCGGCGAGCTTGGCGAGCGTCGACTTGCCGCCGCCGGACTCGCCGACGAGCGCGGTGCAGCCGCCTTCGGGGATCACGAGGTCGATCCCGTGCAGCACGCGGTTGCTGCCGTAGGCGAAGACGACGCCGTCGAACTCGACGCGACCGGCGAGCGTCCCGGTCTGGCGCGGGTGCTCCGGCGAGCGGATCTCGGGCTCGGTGTCGAGCACCGTCGAGACCTTCACCATCGCCGCGGTCGCCGACTGGAGCTGGCTGTAGAGATCGGAGAGCTCTTGCAGCGGCTGGAAGACGAGCGCGAGGAGGAAGTACGCCGCCGCGAGCGTCCCGATCTCCTCCGGCGGCAGCAGTCCCGCGCCGAGCGCGAGTACCGCGACCGTCGCGATCACTCCGAGGAACTCGATCGACGGGAAGAACATCGAGGAGATCCGCTGCGCGAAGACGTTGGCCTCGCGGTTGGCGAGGTTGAGCTCGTCGAAGCGTGCGCGGAACGTCGGCTCGCGTCGGAACGACTGCACCACGGCCATGCCCGCCACCGACTCGGCGAGGTGCGCGGTCACCGCGGCGATGCGGTTGCGGACCTCGAGCTGGGCCGCGGACGACCGGCGCTGGAACCAGCGGGTAATCGCGATCGCCGGCGGCAGCACGATCAACGAGACGAGCGCAAGCCGCCAGTCGTTGATGAACAGCGCCGCGACCGCGACGGGAAGCAGCACCGCATTCGAGACCAGCGTCGGCAGGCCGGTCGAGAGCACGTCGGAGATCGCGTCGACGTCGCTCGTGAGCCGGGCGATGATCCAGCCCGCGCGCTGCTCGGAGAAGTAACGCTGCGACAGCGACGTCAGGTGGTCGAACAGCTCCCGGCGCAGACCCAGAACGAGCTCCTGGCCGAACTGCGCCATCCCACGGATGACGAAGCCGAACAGCCCCCATCCCAGGAGCGAGACACCGATATAGGCGGCGGTCGCGAGCGCGAGCACGTGCTCCGAGCGCTGCACGATCCCATCGTTGATCGCCCAGCGCACGAGCAGCCACGAGCCACTCTGCGCGCACGCCTCCACGACCGCCGCGCCGAGCAGCAGCGAGACCCACAGCCGGCGCTGGGCGACGTGGCGGCGCAGGCGCCGGAGCCCGGTCGGAGGCTTACGCGGCAACGGCGTCCTCGCCGAACAGGGCCGCGAACGCGCCGCCGCGCGCGAGCAGTTCCGCGACCGTCCCGGCCTCGACGACGACGCCGTCCTCGAGCACGGCGACGCGGTCGGCGAGCATCAGGGTCGACAGCCGCTGCGTCGCGAGCAGGACCGCGCGGTCGGCCAGCGCGGGCCGCAGCCGCGCCACGATCGCGAGCTCCGTCTGGGTGTCGACCGCGGACAGCGGGTCGTCGAGCACGAGCACCGGCGCGTCGGCGATCAGCGCTCGCGCGAGCGCGACGCGCTGGCGCTGGCCGCCCGAGAGGTTCACGCCGCGCTCGCCGATCACGGTGTCCCAGCTGTCCGGCAGCTCGTCGACGAAGCTCGTCACGCCCGCGATCTCGCACGCGCGCTCGACCTCGGCCCACGGCGCGTCCGCGCGACCCCCGAGCAGGTTCTCGCGCAGCGTGTCGGAGAACAGGATGGGCCGCTGCGTCACCAGCGCGGTCGCGGCGTGGACGTCGGCGATCGCCAGCGAGCGCAGGTCGCGGCCCGCGATCGCGACGCTGCCGTTCGTGGGGTCGTAGAAGCGTGGAACGAGCCCGAGCAGCGTCGACTTGCCCGCGCCCGTGCCGCCGCAGACCGCGACCACCTCGCCGGGCACCACCTCGAGATCGACGCCGCGCAGCACGGGCTCGCCGCCCGGGTAGGCGAAGCTGACGCCGCACAGCGAGACACCCGCTCGACCGGCCGGCAGCGGTTGCGGCCGAGCCGGCTCGGGAAGCGTCGGCACCTGATCGAGCCACGCGAACGAGCGACCGGCGGAGGCCAGCGCGCGCTGCGCGAGGTTGATGATCCAGCCCATCGACTCGAGCGGCCACACGAGCTGCAGGAGCAGCTGGATGAAGAGCGCGAACTGGCCGTAGGTGAGCGTGCCGTCGATCACGGCGCGACCACCGAAGAAGAGCACGATCGCCACCGACACCGACGGCAGGTAGAAGAGACCCGGCAGGTGGTGTGACTCGACGCGCGCCTGGCGGAGGATCTCGTCGCGCAGCCCGCGGGCACGGCCGGCGAAGCGCTCCTGCACGTCGCCCTCGCGCCCGAACGCCTGGACCATCTCGATGCCGACGACCGCTTCGTCGGCCGACTCCGTCACGTCGCCCTTGCGTTGCTGGACCGCGCGCGAGATCGGCGTGACGCGATGCGCGAAGCGCCACGCCACGAGAGCGATCAGTGGCAGCGGGAGCGCGCTCCAGAGCGCGAGCGCTGGGTTCGTGAGGACCAGCACCACACCCGCGCCGAACACCATCATCACGGCCTGGGCGCCCGCCACCATGCCCCAACCGATGAAGTAGCGGATCGGGTAGAGGTCGTTCGTCGCGCGCGAGACGACCTGCCCGGTCGGATGCACGTCGTAGAACGCGCGCGGGAACCGCAGGTAGGCGGCGTAGAGCAGCTCGCGCATGCGCGCCTCGACGCCGACGCCGACCCTCGCCGTCGCGTAGCGGCGCAGGAAGTTGACCCCCGACCGCAGAGCGGCGAGCACGACGATCGCGACCAGCACCGGCCACAGCGGGCGGTCGTCGCCGACGATCGAGCCGTCGATCGCGCGCGCGACCAGCAGCGGTATCGCCAGCGAGAGGCCGCTGTAGGCCAGCGCATACAGCAGCGCGATCGTCGTCAGGCGCCACTGCTCGCGCCAGACGCCGGCCAGCCGCCGGGCCGTCATGCGCAGGCCGTAATCGGGCGGGTCGAACTCGGCGACGTCGGTCATTGCCACCAGGCCATGATGGCGACGCGCGCGCCGGTCAGGAGACCATAACGGTGCGGCTCTGCTCGCGCATGAACTGCGTCAGATAGTGCGGCCCGAGGCCGCCCTTGCCCGACAACCCGCTCGACTTCCACCCCGGGAAGGTCTGGATCCCCGGCCAGGCGCCGGTGGTCGCTCCCTCCCGCCGGTTGACGTAGACGACGCCGGCCTCGATCCGGTCGAGGAACGTCTCGCGCTCGGCGGGGTCCTCGCTGAAGATCCCCGCGGTCAGGCCGTACTCGACGGCGTTGGCCTCGTCCATCGCCGCGGCGAACGAGTCGACCGCGGTGACGGTGAGGAACGGGAGGAACAGCTCGTCGCGGGTCAGGCGATGGCCGTGCGGCAACCCGGTCACGAGCGTCGGTTGGACGAAGTTGCCGTCGCGCGTGCCGCCGGCCACGATCGTGCCGTCGCGCCGGGCGTCCGCGACCGCGGCGTCGAAGCGGGCGGTCGCGGCCGGGCCGACGACGGGCCCGAGGTTGGTCGCCGGATCGGCGGGATCGCCGAGCACGAGCCGCGCCGCGCCTGCGGCGATCTTCTCCACGAGCTCGTCGTGCACCGACGCGTCGACCACGACGCGCGAGCACGAGCTGCACTTCTGGCCGGACAGTCCGTAGGCGGAGCGGACGATGCCCTCGGCGGCGCGGTCGAGGTCCGCATGGGTCGTCACGATCGCCGGGTTCTTGCCGCCCATCTCGGCGACGAGCGGCCGGTACGGCCGCCGCGCGTGCAACTCGCGCGCAATCGCGTGACCGGCGTCCGCCGAGCCGGTGAACGCGACGCCGTCGATGCCGGCAGCGACCAGCGCACGGCCGGTCGTGTCGTCGCCCTGGACGAGGTTGAACACGCCCGCGGGCAGCCCGGCCTCGACCGCCAGGTCGGCGATCTGGCCCGTCGACCACGGCGTCTCCTCGGCCGGCTTCATCACGACCGTGTTGCCGCACACGAGCGCGCCGCTGCTCATGCCGACGGCGAGAGCGAACGGGAAGTTGAACGGGCAGATGACCGCGAACACGCCGTACGGCCGCATCACCGACGAGTTGTCCTCGGCCTCCAACAACCGCCCGAGCGGGATCCGGTAGCCGTCGTGGCGCTCGAGCTCGGAGCAGTACGTCTCGATCAGATCGACGCCCTCCTGCACCTCGGGTATCGCCTCGAGCCGGATCTTGCCGGTCTCGGCCGCGACGACCCCCGCGAGCTCCACCCGCCGCTCGCCGATCAAGGCGGCGAGCCGGCGCAGCGCGGCGGTGCGCTCAGCGTACGGCAGCGCCGCCCACGCGGGCTGCGCAGCGCGGGCGGCGCGCACGGCGGCGGCGACCGTGTCCGCGTCGGCGGCGTGGGCACGCGACACTGTGCGCGACGCGTCGCACGGGTCGGCGCGCTCGAACACCGGTCCGACGACGCGCCATTCATCGCCGATCAGGTGGGCGAGCGGTGTCGTGCGGCCCTCCCGGGCGCGCGCCAGCGCTTGCTCGAACGCGTCATCAAGGGCAGGATCAGCGCCAGTTGAGATGTAGTTGAGCGTTGTCATAGGCGTGGCCGCGAGTTTGTCAGGCCCCTGGACAGGAAACGAGGTATTTCAATGCTTGAGCTTGTGCTCGCACAACCGGACTGGTTAAACGCCCTCGGCGTCGCGCTCACGCGACCCCCTGGGGTGCCCGAACGGCGCGCCGGCCAGGACCCGTGGCATCCGGGTCAGGACGAGAAGCAGGCACGGCCACGACGCATCGCCGACGATCTCGCGTGGCTCCGGCAGGCGTACGACGAGCCGGAGGAGAACGGCCTGAGCCCGCTGCCGGAAACGGCGGCCGTCGCGGCGTGGGCGATCGACTCGTCGTGCAAGGAGCGGCTCGACCGGCTCCGCGAACGCCGTGTCCTCGACGCCGCCGGTTTCCTGATGCACGAAGCCGACGACGTCGTCGTCCACTAGCTCAGGCCGGAACCTCGATCCCGTGTAGGCGGGCGAGGTTCCCGCCGAGGATCTTGCGCTTCGCCTGGTCGGTGAGCTGCGGGTAGCCGCGCTCCTCGACGATGTCCCGGGGCAGCTCGAAGTTCCAGAACTCCTCGAGCGCCCACTGCGGGTGCCAGATCGGCGCCTCGCCGCCGTAGATGATCTTGTCCTCGCCGCACCACCACATCATCTTCCCGAGCATCTCCGCGAACACCCGCGGCTGGCGCGCGACGAAGTTCACCGTCGCGGCGATCGACGCGTAGAGGTTCGGGTACCGGACGATCTGCCACAGCACCTCGTCGAGCCACGGCAGCCCGACGTGGAAGATCACGAAGTTGATGTCCGGGAAGTTGGCCGCCGCGCCGTCCATGTCGAACGTGCGCGTGTGCTCGATCGGCTGCGGCCCGAGCGGCACGCCCTTGTGGACGCCGATCAGGTTCACGCCCAGCTTCTGGGCGTGTTCGAAGATCGGGAACGCGATCCGGGGGTCGTCCATCCGCCACGGGAACGGCTGGCCGTAGTCGTAGCGGACGTTGTAGAACTTGAACGCCTTGGCCCCGTGATCCTCGACCTGGCGGGTCATCAGATCGAGCGCCTTCTTGCCCTCGAGCGGGTTCACCGAGCCCCAGAACACCGCCTTGTCGGGGTGCTTGGCGGCCATCTCCGCGCACTTCTCCCATGCCGACAGCCCGTCGTGGAAGAGGTCGGTCAGCGGCAGCGGCTGCGCGACGATCATGTCCGTGTCGGAACCCTCGATGACCATGTCGTAGATCTCGTCGACGCTCCACTCCTTGAAGAACTCGTCGCGCGAGAGGACCGTCTCACCCTCGCGCGTGAGCAACTGATGGAACGCGTACAGGTGCTCGTCGAACAGCTCGCCGGGCGGGCCGAGCGCGTTCTTCTTGTCGAAGTTGAAGATGTGGCACACACAATCGAAGACGAACGCGTCGACCATCAGGCAGCGCTCCTTCCCGCGCGATATGGCTCCAGCTCCTTGAGCGGCATCACGAGCTTCGCGCGTGCCGACTCCGACAGGCGATCCATCGTCCAGACGGGATCCCAGACGACCTTGACGTCGACGGTCTCGACACCGACGATCGCGGTCAGGGCCTCAGGGATCGCGGTCGACATCGACACCACGAACGGGCACCAGCCGGTGGTGAGCACGAGATCGACGTCGACATGCGATCCGTCGACGCGGACGTCCTCCACGACGCCCATGTCGACGATCGAGATCCCACGGTCCGCGCAGCAGGGGTCGTAGACCTCCCGCAGCGCGTCGATCAGCACATCTCTCGTCATTCAGCCTCCTCCGGTCACGGCTTCGGGAGACCGGCCACGACGGTCGGTCTCGATGACGATCCGGAACCCTGTGGTGTTGGTCGCCCGCCCGCGGTCGGCCGGCTGGACGCGCGAGGCGCGCAGGCCCCACGCGGTGTCGAGGTAGCTGCCGCCGCGCACGACGCCCCAGCCGTCGTCGGTGCGGTCGGTGACCCACTCCCACACGTTGCCGGCCTGCTGCTCGGCGCCGAACGGGCCGGCGCCGGCGGGGTGCGCATCGACCGGGACGGTCCAGCCCCAGCCGGACTCGGCGCACGCGCACCGCTCGGGGTCGAACGTCTCGCCCCATGGGTACGGCCGGCGGTCCGTGCCGCGCGCGGCCGCTTCCCACTCGTTGCCGGTCGGCAGCCGCACGACGGCCCCGAGCTCGCCGCACGCCCAGGCGCAGAACGCCTCGGCGTCGGCGAGCGCCAGCCCGGTTGCCGGGTGGTCGGCGAGCGCGTCGGCGGTCACGGTGGGTGGCACGGCGTGGCCGGTCGCAGCGGCGAACCGCGCCACCTGCGCGTTGACGATCGGCCAGCGGCCGATCAGCAACGCCGTCAGCTCGCACGCCCGCTCCTCGCCCGGCTCGCCGACCTCGTAGCGCCCCGCGGGCACTTCGACGAGCTCGTCCAACGCGGGACGGGGACCCATCAGCCGAGACTAACGCCGATGCATGGCCAGCACCAGTCGCCGCCCGCCGTCGCGCCGGTCACGGTGGCTCGACCTGGCAGCCGGCGGGGGAGCCCCTAGTCTGTGGCCGTGTTCGAGCGCTTCACGGAGGCGGCGCGGCAATGCGTGGTGCGCGCGCAGGAGGAGGCGCGCGAGCTCGGGCACCAGTCGATCGGCTCCGAGCATCTCGTGCTCGGCGTCGCGCGCGTCGAGCCGGAGCTGCTCGGCGTCGAGCCGGCGAAGCTGCGCGCCGCCGTGGTCGCGGCGCTCGGCAGCTCGATGAAGCTGGTCGAGGAGTGGATCCCGTTCACCCCGGAGGCGAAGTCGGCGATCGAGCATGCGCTCGGCGTGGCGATCGCGCGTCACGACCGCCACATCGGCCCCACGCAGCTGCTGCTCGCCCTGCTCGAGCAGACCCCGGTCCAGGCCCTCGTCCGCGCCGGCGGCGTCGCGCCCGACGAGGTCTTGGCGCGGCTCGCTCCGGCTGACGCCCCGGCCGCGGGCGATCACGAGCTCCCCGAAGACAGGGCCGACGCTGAGCTCTTGCTGCGCATCGCCGGCCGCGGCGGCGCGGTCGCCGCCTGGCTGCACGAGCGCGGGATCGACGAGGCGGCAATCCGCGGGCGCTTCGGCGAGCGCTGAATGTGGCGCGCTTCCAGGGGGTTCGGCCGCGCCGTGACGGGTACTGGCGCCCGCATGGACGCCTGCAACCACGCCGGATACCACTCGGGCCAGAGCCGGTACACCCACGCGACCGCGGAGCTTCGCTACGTGGTGGTCTGCGAAGCGTGCGGTGACGAGGTGCGACTCGTCGAGTCCGTCGCGTACCGCCCAGATCCGCGACTCGAGGTCGTCAGCGCTCCAGATCCCGTGGCCGCGTGAACTCGAGCAGCTCGGCGCGGCCGTCGGCGCCGAGCTCCATCGCCACCAGCGCGGCGGTCGGAAGCTTGCGCTCCAGTTCCGGCGGCGGGTGGCGGATCAGCCGCAGCGCGAGGTCGTGCAGGCCCGGGTTGTGGCCCACCAGCATCAACGAGCCCGCCTCGGCTTCCTGCACACGCTTCAGCAGCGTCGCGGCGCTCGCGCCGTAGAGGCCGGGCTCCAGCACGCCCTCGAGCCCGACGCGCTCGAGCGTCTCGCGCGCCCGCGTCGCCGTCGAGCACAGCACCAGCTCGGGGACGATGCCCCGCTCGCGCAGATGCTGCGCCATCGCCTTCGCCGCGCGCTTGCCACGTGGCGCGAGCGGGCGGTCGTGATCGGGGAGGTCGTAGAACTCCCAGCTCGACTTCGCGTGGCGGAGGAGGTACAGGATCATCGACGGGTTGCGGCGATCAGCCGGGTCCCGCCGGCCGGGGAGAACGTGACGTTACGCCGCGCGATGCGCTCGGCGGCGCCAGATGCCGCGCTCACGGTCTTGCGCTGCAGGATCTCCGCGAGCGCGACGCGCATCTCCATCTCCGCGAACGCGGCACCGATGCACCGCCGCACGCCGCCGCCGAACGGGATCCACGCGAACGTCGACGGCGCCCGATCGAGGAAGCGCTCGGGGCGGAACGCGAACGGCTCCGGATAGCGGTCGGCGCGCGTGTGGGCGAGCCAGATCGCCGGCGTCACGTCGGCGCCGGCGGGGAGCTCGAAGCCGTTGACCGCGAGCGGCGCCGCCAGCCGCCGCCCGGCCAGCGGCACGACCGGCCGCAGCCGCAGCGACTCGGCGACGACCGCGCGTACGTACGCCTGCTCGCCCGCGTCGATCTCGCTGACCAGGCGCTCGAGCACGGCCGGATGGCGGACCAGCAGGTCGAACGTCCACGCCAGGCCGGTCGCCGTCGTCTCGTGGCCCGCGAGAAGCAGCGTCATCAGCTGGTCGCGAATCTCGGCGTCCTCGAGCGGCGCGCCGCCCTCGAACCGCACCTCCACGAGCATCGAGAGGATGTCTTCGCGCGGGTCGGCACGGCGCTCGGCGATCTCGACGTCCAGCAGCGTGTCGATCTCGCGCCGGCGCGCCTGCAGCGGGGCCAGCGGGTCCGGTCCTCCGAAGCGGCGCGAGAGCAGCACGCCGAGCTGCAGCCCCGCGGAGGCGGTGTCGGCGAGCAGCCCGCCGAGCAGGCCCGCCAGCCGCTCGCGCCGCGCCTCGTCGGTCACGCCGAACACGGCGCGCAGGATCACCTCGAGCGTCACCCGCTGCATGCGCGGATGCAGCGCGAACGGCTCGCCCTCCGGCCACGTCGCGACGTCCCGCGCCACCACGTCGCGCACAGTCTCCTCGTACGCCCGCATGCGCTCGCCGTGAAACGGCGGCAGCATCAGCCGGCGGCGCGCGAGGTGATCGCGCCCTTCGAGCAGGAGCAGCGAGCGCGCGCCGAGGATCGGCCGCAGCGCGAGCGTCCGCCCCGGCGGCAGCCCGTGCTCAGAGTTTGCGTACAGCGCGCGGATCGCCTCCGGGTCCGAGAGCATCACCATCGGCGTCTGGAATCCGAGGAACCGGACGCTGAACGCGTCGCCGAACCGGCGGCGGCATGACTCCAGGAACGAGATCGGGCGCAGCAGCCAATGCAGGGTCTGAACGATCGGCGGCTGGGTAGGACCGGAAGGCAGATGCATAGACTGTGGGAAGGGTTCCGAGATCAGGAGAGGAGGTGATCGGAATGCGAAAGTACCGCGGTCGGCTGACTCAGCCGCTGGTTCGCGAGAACGGCGTTCATCGGCCCGCAAGCTGGGACGAGGCGCTCGACTTCGCTGCCGCCGGCCTGGCCCGCGCGAGGGAGCAGGACACCACGCGCTCGTTCGGCATGTTCAGCTGCTCCAAGGCATCGAACGAGGTGAACTTCCTGGCCCAGAAGTTCGTCCGCTCGGTGATGGGGTCGAACAACATCGACTCGTGCAACCGCACTTGACACGCTCCCAGCGTCGTCGGTCTGGCGACGGTATTCGGTGCGGGCGGCGGCACGTCGTCCTATAAGGAGGTCGAGGAGACGGATCTGCTGATCCTCTGGGGCTCGAACGCCCGCGAGACGCATCCGATCTTCTTCCACCACGTTCTCAAAGCCGTGCACAACGGCGCGCGGCTGTACGTCATCGATCCGCGGCGCACCGGGTCGGCGCAGTGGGCGGACACCTGGCTGGGGCTCGACGTCGGCACCGACATCGCCCTCTCGAACACGATCGCGCGCGAGATCATCCACGCCGGGCTGACCAACGAGCGCTTCATCGAGCGCTCGACAACGGGCTTCGAGGAGTACCGCGCCTCGGTCGAGCCGTGGACGCTCGAGGAGGGCGCGCGCGTGACCGGCGTCCCGGCGCAGGTCATCCGTGAGCTCGCCCACGCCTACGCGCGCGCGGATCGCGCGATCCTCTGCTGGACGCTCGGCATCACCGAGCACGTCACGGCCGTCGACAACGTCCTGTCGCTGATCAACCTCTCGCTGCTGACGGGCCACGTCGGGCGCTGGGGGTCGGGCCTGAACCCGCTCCGCGGGCAGAACAACGTCCAGGGCGGCGGCGACATGGGCGCGATCCCCAACAAGCTGCCCGGCTTCCAGGACGTGCAGGACGACATGGAGGCCCGCGCCCGCTTCGAGGCGGCGTGGGGCGTCGAGCTCCCGCCCGAGCGCGGCTGGCACCTGTCGCAGATGTTCGACGGCATGGAGCGCGGCGAGTTCAACACGCTCTACGTGCTCGGCGAGAACCCGGCGCAGTCGGAGGCCGACTCCAAGCGCGCACTGGGGCTGCTCGAAGGCCTCGACTTCATGATCGCCCAGGACATCCTGATGACGAAGACGTGCGAGATGGCCGACGTCGTATTCCCGTCGTCGGCGTCGTGGTGCGAGTCCGAGGGCGGGACCGTGACCAACTCCGAGCGCCGGGTCCAGTTGATGCGCAAGGCGATCGACCCGCCCGGCGACGCGCGCGACGACCAGTGGATCCTCTGTGCGCTCGCGCAGCGCCTCGGCCACGACTGGGGCCAGCCGACGCCCGAACAGGTGTGGGACGAGCTCCGCTCGCTGAGCCCGATGCACGGCGGGATGAGCTACAAGCGCCTGGAGGAGATGGGCGGGATCCAGTGGCCGTGCCCGACCGAGGACCACCCGGGCTCGCCGTTCCTGCACGGGCGGCTGTGGGCAGAGCCGGTCGAGGGGCCGCCGGCGCCGTTGTCGGTGACGCCGTGGGCGCCGCCGATCGACGAGCTCGACGACGACTTCCCGATCCGGCTGACCACCGGGCGGCGGCTGGACTCCTACAACACCGGCGTGCAGTCCGGGCTGTACAGCTCGCCGCTGCGCCGCGGCGAGACGCTCGATCTCTCGCCGAAGGACGCCGAGACGCTCGGCGTCGAGCCGGGAGAGGTCGTCCAGATCACGTCGCGCCGCGGCACGATCCAGGCGCCCGTGCGGCTCGATCCAGGCCTGCGGCCGGGGCTCGCGTTCATGACCATGCACTTCCCCGACGACGTCGACGTCAACATCCTCACGATCGACGCGACCGACCCGAAGTCGGGCACCGCGGAGTTCAAGGCCACGGCCGTCAGGGTGGAGAAGGTCCGCGAGCGTCAAACTGCCGGTGTGACCAGTAGCGAGGCCGGCAAGTAGCGATGGACGTCCGGCTGCTCGACGCCGAGCCGACGGCGGTGGAGCGCGACGCTGTCGACGCCTTCCTGGGCCCGTCGCTGGCGATCTGGACCGGCACCGACGCGATCGACAACGGACACGCCGCGCATGGCGGCCACTCGGTCCGCTCGCAGCGCCATCTGCTGCTGCCGACGCTGCATGCGCTGCACGAACGGGCCGGCTGGATCAGCCCCGGCGGCCTGAACTACGTCGCGCGGCGCTTGACCGTCCCGCCCGCCGACGTCTACGGCGTGGCGACGTTCTATGCGCTGTTCTCGGTCCAGGAGCGCCCGCCGCGCGTCGTGCACATCTGCGACGACGTCGCGTGCCGCTGCGCAGGCTCGGAGGAGCTGATCGCGCAACTCGGCCCCGAGGGCGAGGACGTCGGCGGTGCGACCTGGCTGCGCGCTCCGTGCCTGGGCCAGTGCGATCGCGCGCCGGCGGCGATGATCGCGGACGCGGGCCAGGAGCCGCTGGAGCGCGAGCTCACGTTTGTGGATGCCGACGGGATCAAGGCGATCCTCGGCGGCGCGACGCCCCCGCCGCCGCCTTCGACCGAGCCGCCGCAGCTCGGCGACCCGGAGCTGCGGCTGCTCCGCCGAGTCGGCAACGTCGACCCCGACAGCCTCGACGACTACCGCGCCCACGGCGGCTACGACGCCCTGCGGCGGGCGATCGATCTCGGCCCCGAGGGCGTGATCCGCGAGGTCATCGACTCGGGTCTCGTCGGCCGCGGCGGCGCCGCGTTCCCGATGGGCCGCAAGTGGGACGCCGTGGCGCGCCAGCCGCGCCGCCCGCATTACCTGATCTGCAACGCCGACGAGTCCGAGCCCGGCACGTTCAAGGACCGCGTGATCATGGAGGGCGACCCGTTCGCCGTGATCGAGGCGATGACGATCGCCGCGTACGCGACCGGCTGCGAGCACGGCTACCTGTACGTGCGCGGCGAATACCCGCTCGCCCACCATCGGATCGAGCACGCGATCGAGGAGGCGCGCGAGCGGCGCTACCTCGGTCGGGACGTGCTCGGCCACGGGTTCGCCTTCGACATCGAGGTGCGCAAGGGCGCCGGCGCGTACATCTGCGGCGAGGAGACCGCGATCTTCGGCTCGATCGAGGGCTACCGCGGCGAGCCGCGCAACAAGCCGCCGTTCCCGGTCGTCGAGGGCCTGTTCCGGCAGCCGACGGTGGTCAACAACGTCGAGACGCTCGTCAACGTGATGTCGATCGTGCTCGAGGGCGGCCCGACGTTCGCGCAGATCGGCACCGAGAAGTCGACCGGCCCGAAGCTGTTCTGCGTCAGCGGCGCGGTCGAGCGGCCCGGGACGTACGAGGTCCCGTTCGGCACGACGCTGCGCGAGCTGTTCGAGCTCGCCGGCGGCGTCCCGCCGAACCTGCGCACGGTGCTGCTCGGCGGCGCGGCCGGCATGTTCATCACGCCGGACGAGCTCGACATGCGCCTGACGTTCGAGGATGCGCGCGGATCGGGCGTCACGCTCGGCTCCGGTGTCGTGCTCGCGATCGACGACCAGATGGACCTCGGCCGCCTGCTGATGGTGATCGCGGCGTTCTTCCGCAACGAGAGCTGCGGCCAGTGCGTGCCCTGCCGCGTCGGGACGGTGCGCCAGCAGGAGTCGCTCGCGCGGCTGCTGTCCGGGCACACGCGCGGCACGGTGGAGGACGAACTGGCGCTGATCGCCGAGATCGGCGAGGCGATGCGCGACTCCTCGATCTGCGGCCTGGGACAGACGGCTTCGTCGGCGATCGAGTCGGCGATCGGCAAGTTGGGAGTGTTCGCATGACGGAGCGGATGGTCCGCCTCACGATCGACGACCAGCAGGTGGAGGTCCCCGAGGGCTCGACGATCCTGCAGGCGTGCGCGGAGATCGGCATCGACACGCCGACGCTGTGTTACGGCGAGACGCTGGAGCCGGCCAACGCGTGCCGCGTCTGCGTGGTCGAGCTCGAGGGCGCGCGCGTCCTGGCGCCGGCCTGCGCGCGGCCGGTGGAGCCCGACATGGTCGTCAAGACCGACTCCGAGCGCGTCCGGCATTCGCGCAAGATGATCATGGAGTTCCTCGCGTCGTCGACCGATCTCTCCACGACGCCGGTCGCCTCGGGCTATCTCGAGCGCTACGACGCGGATCCGGAGCGCTACGGGCCCCCGGCACCGCCGGACCCGGACCGCGACCGCCGCCGCACCGGCTTCCACGAGGAGCCGGACGGCCAGACGGCCGCGACGGTGCACTCCCCGATCAAGGTCGACAACGACCTCTACGTGCGCGACTACTCGAAGTGCATCCTCTGTTACAAGTGCGTCGACGCGTGCGGCTCCCAGTGGCAGAACACGTTCGCGATCACGGTGGCGGGGCGCGGGTTCGACGCCCGCATCTCGACCGAGTTCGCCAACCCGCTGCCCGACTCGGCGTGCGTCTACTGCGGCAACTGCATCGCCGTCTGCCCGACGGGCGCGCTGATGTTCGCCTCCGAGCACGAGCTGCGCGAGGCCGAGCAGTGGGACGAGTCCCGCCAGACGACGGCGGATACCGTCTGCCCGTACTGCGGCGTCGGCTGCAACCTCACGCTGCACGTGCAGGACAACGAGATCGTCAAGGTCTCGTCGCCCGACGATCACGACATCACGCGCGGCAATCTGTGCATCAAGGGGCGCTTCGGCTTCCAGCACGTGCGGCCGAAATCGCGCGAGTAGCGGTACGGCTCACCGCACCCTCACGCTGGTGATATCCCCGATGCGGAAGGGGCCTTCGTTCCCGATACTCGGTCAATGCCCGCCGAAGACCTCGCGCTCGGAACACCTGACTTCCGTGCACTGGCGCGCCGGGCCGCTCTGCCCGCCGCAGCTGCCGCCGCGTTGGTCATCGCGGTTGTGGTCCTCGGCGGGCCGCTACAGGCGTTCGCCGATGCGCTCAAGCGCGCGCTTGACGCCGACCCCCGCTGGGTGGTCGGCGCCGCCGTGTTCGAGCTGCTCTCCTTCGGCGGCTACATCGCGCTGCTGTGGCTGGTCGGCCACCGGGCGTCGTCGCGTCTAGGCCTGCGCGAGACGACCCAGATCACGTTGGGCGGCGCCGCCGCGACCCGTCTGCTCCCCACCGCGGGTGCCGGCGGCGCCGCCCTGACCCTGTGGGCGCTGCGGCGTTCCGGGCTCGGCACGCGCAGCGCGACGCGCACGCTCCTCACCTTCCTCGTCCTGATGTACTCGATCTTCCTGCTGTCGATCGCCGTGACCGGCTCCGTCGACGCGCTGCAGGGTCAGCCGCTGGCGCTGACCGCGCTCCCCGCCGGGATCGCGACGCTCGGTATGGCCCTGGCGGTCTCGACCGTGCTGATCCCGGCCGGCCGCGGCGGGCGTGTGCTGCGCGCCGCCGGCGTCTTCGGCGAGGCCATGCGCCACGCGGTCGGGCATGTCCGCTCGCTCGACGCCCGGCTGCTCGGCGCCGTCGCCTGGTGGGGCTTCGACATGGCCGTGCTGTACGCGATGCTGAACGCGTTCGGCTCGCCGCCGCCGTTCCAGCTCGTCGTCCTCGCCTACTTCCTCGGCCAGGTCGGCAACACGATTCCGATCCCGGGCGCCGTGAGCGGCGGCCTGGTCGGCGCGCTGCTCGCGTTCGGCGTCGACGCCGATCTCGCGATCGTGTCCGTGCTCGCCTACCGCGCGATCGCGATCTGGGTTCCGGCGCCGATCGGCCTGGTCGCCCTGAGCGCGCTGCGCAAAACGATCGCCGCGTGGGGTCGCGAGGAGCAGGGCGAGGTGCCCGAGGCCCGGCCGGTCCCGTGCGATCGCCCCGCTTGGCGCCCGCGCGAAGCCGCGGTCGCATGACTCGGCGACCCCCGGTGGCACTGCTGGCGCTTGCCGCGCTGGCGGCGGTCGGCTTCGCGCTGACCCTCGCCGGGGTCGTCCGTCTTCCTGACCTCGAGGGCGCGCTGACCGACCTGTCGGACACGCTCGGCGCCTGGACCTACGCGCTCGTCGGCGGGCTGGCGTTCCTGGAGACGGGCGCGTTCGTCGGTCTCGTGGCGCCGGGCGAGACCGCGGTGGTCCTGGGTGGCGTGGTCGCGGCCGAGGGCGGCGTCTCGCTCGTGCCGATGCTGCTGATCGTGTGGGTCGCGGCCGCCGCGGGCGATCTCGCGTCGTTCGTGCTCGGTCGCCGTTTGGGGCGGCCCTTCCTGGTGGCGCGCGGGCCTCGGCTCGGGATCACTCCGGATCGTCTGGTGCGGGTCGACTCGTTCTTCGATCGGCACGGGCCGAAGGCGATCCTCGTCGGTCGATTCGTGGGCATCGTGCGCGCGGTCGCACCGTTCCTGGCCGGCGCTTCGGGCCTGCGCCTGCGCGCGTTTCTGCCGTGGAGCCTCCTCGGCACGCTGGCGTGGGCGAGCGCCTTCACGCTCGTCGGCTACGCCTTCCATGAGTCGTTCCAGTCCGCCGCCCACCTGCTGACCCACGCGCTGTTCGGCGCCGCGGTCGTGGCGGCGCTCGTGCTGGCATGGCGGGCGCATCGCCTGCAACGATCTATGGCATGACGACGGTGGAGGGCGCGCGGGAGGCGCGGCGGCGGGGCTGGCTGCCCTGGTTGCTCGGCCCGGTCGTCCTGCCCGCGGTTGGCGCGGTCGTCGTGGTGGCGCTCGTTGAGGGCGCCAGCCTCGACACGTGGGAGGTCTGGCAGGCCGCGGCCGCATTGATCGCCGCGTTCGCGGTGCCCGCGGTCTTCGCCGCGTGGGCAGGCCTTCGCGATGGTGTGCTCGAAGGGATCCTGTGGGCGTTCGCCTGCATCGGCGTGCAGGTCGCTCTGGTGTTCGGCGTCGGCTTCCTCGCGCTCGGCCTCGGCCCGGGCTAGGAGCGGCGAGGCGGGGCGCCGATCCCCCGATCGACGCCCCGCCGTGTGCCCCTATGTGGCCCTACTGGGCCGGTGCCGTGGTGCCGCCCGACGCGCTCGCCGACACGTCAGTGGTGGGCGTAGCCGCCGGAGCCTCAGCGGCCGGCGCCGCCGCCTCAGCGGTCGCCGACGCGTCCGCCGCCGCCGGAGCGGGAGCCGGCGCTGGCGCTGGCGCTGGCGCCGGTGGCTCTGCCGTGGGCGCGGGCGCGGGGGCCTCAGCGGCCGGAGCCGCCGCGGGCGCTGGTGCCGGTGCGGCGGGCGCGGGCGCCGGGGCCGGTGCCGCTGCGGCGGGCGCGGGCGCCGGGGCGGCGGGCGCAGGCGCTGGTGCCGCTGCGGCCGGAGTCGGCGCGGGGGCCGGTGCCTCTGCGGCCGGCGCGGGGGCCGGGGCTTCTGTGGTGGGCGCAGGCGCCGGGGCCGGCGTCTGAACGGCCGGCACCGACGGTTCGGCCGTCGGCGCCGGGGCTTGGTCAGCCGGATCCGCCGCGGGCGCGGTGGCCGGCTCGGTTGTGGGCGCTGGCTGCGCCGCCGCCGGGTCGGCCGCGGGCGCGGGTTGCGGCGCGGTCTGCGCCGACGACCCGGCCGCGATCTGCGCGGCGGTGGTCTGCGCCTGGATCGCGCTCTGCGACGACGGCGCGGTGGTCCCGCCGGTCTCGCTGCTGCCCCAGAGCGCCTGCTCGTCGGCCTTCGACGGGCCGCCGGTGCCGCCCTGGCCCGCCGGCAGGGCCGCGGTGGTGGCGGGCGCGGACTGGCCCTGGACCGTCTTGGCGCCGGTCAGGTACGGCGCCGGATCGGTGGCCTTGCCGTCGAGCCGGACCTCGAAGTGCACGTGCGGACCGGTGCAGTTGCCGGTGCAGCCGACCTCGCCGATCTTCTGGCCGGCCTTGACGTAGTCGTTGACCGCGACGTCGCGCTCCGACAGGTGGGCGTAGCACGTGGTGGTCGCACCGGCGTGCCGGATGCAGACCATCTCGCCGTAGCCGCTCTCCGTCCCCGAGATGCTGACCGTGCCGCAGTTGGCGGCGCGCACGGTGGTGCCGGTCGGGGCCGCGATGTCCTCGCCGCTGTGGATGTGGTCGCCGCGGTCGTCGCCGTACGGGCTGGTGACCGTGCCGCTGCTGACCGGCGTGACGATCCGCCCGTCCGACGTGCAGCCGCCGCTGCCGGTGGCCGGGGCGGAGGTCGGTGCGGGTGCGGGTGCGGGCGCCGGCTCGGAGCCCGTCGACGGCGACGGAGCCTCGACCTTGTCGCGCAGATCCGAGCGGTCGGAGAGATCCGGGCCGCCGGTCGACGGAGACGGCGAAGACGACGGCGTCTCGGTCCCCGCCGAGGCCATCACGGTGTGACCCGACGACGACGACGACGGCGAGGAATCGAAGTAGCGGACCTGCGTGCGGAACAGCTCGGCCCAGGTCTTGGTGTCGACCACGCCGGTGGCGGCCAGCTCGTGGGCGAGCTGGAACTGCTTGACTGCGCCCTCGGTCTGCGGCCCGTAGATCCCGTCGTCGGGGATCCGCAACTGCGCCTGAACGGCAGCCACGGCCTCGCCGGTGTCGCCGTAGGACAGGAGGTCCGTCGGCGTCGTCCGCGGCGTCGCGGCCTTCTGCGCAACTTCCGCCTTCGTCACTCCCGGGTGCTGCGTCGCCGCCGAGGCCAGCGGCGCGAGCACGGGGGTGGCGAGGATGGCGGCGCCGGCCGCCAGCGTCGCGCCCTTCTGGCGGGGCGCGTTGCGACGCGCGCGCCGGGCGCGCTCCCGCCGCCGGTGCGAGCGGTCGATCGACCGGGCCCACAGGACGGCGGAACCGAGATCACGCTCGGATCTCGGGTATGGATCCAGCTCGGATGGACGTGAGTCCACGCTTCGTGCTCCCTTCCTTCTCTTCTGCCTCCGAGGTGAGCTGACGGGCTCGCGCGGAGAAGTCGCGCTACATCGCCATCCGGCGACGATTCGCCCCTGCGGTCATCCCGAGCCGCTGTGGGTCCCCCGGCTCACGCCCCCGGAAGGGCGCGAGTTCGGCCTGACGGGACATAAGAATGCACGATCGCCCCGACAGTTGCGGTGCGCCAGGTATCAGCGGTGCAGCCGAACCCGCGTCACGACGGGCTTGCCGCGGGCGCCGCGCGTGGTCACGACGACCTGCCCGCGCACGGCCTTTGTGCCCTTTAGCAGCGTCTTCCCGGCCTTCGAGAGCGGGACGGTCACGCCGCCGGCGTCGGTCCCCTTCGGCAGAGAGAAGGACTCGTGCCCGAGCAGCTTCCCGCCCGCCCGGACCCGCACCGTGCCCTTGTACGCCTTCGGCTCGACGCCCCGCCGCACCAGCGACACCGCGACCGAGCTCTTCTTCAGCGCGGCCTTCCTCGCCCGCACCGAGCACGGATCGGTGCCGCGACCGTCGGGCCGCACGACGTGCCCCGCGCGCAGCGTCTTCTCCAGCAGCCGCGGCTTCGCCGCCATGATCCCGTCGACGCACATGCCCAGCAGCCGCCTGTAGACCTTCGCGTTCTCCTCGTCGTTGCTGAGCCAGACGTGCACCGCATAGCCCGCCTGATGGCTCTGCAGCACGGTGTCGGGCGTCGTGACGGTCAGCGTCTGGCCGCCGCTCTCGAACGTGATCGGGATCTGCAGCGCCACCACGCCCGCGCCCGGCGACGCGCCCGCGAGGAGGAACGCGGCGATCCCGTCGATCCCGGGCGCGACGTCGACCTGCGGCACCTGCGCGTGGAAGCGGTCGACCGCGTCCTGGTTGAACGAGACGACGATCAGATCGCGCCGCTTCGTGTTCTTCAGCAGCGTCGCGAGCACGTCCGCGTTGTGCAGGAACTGCGCCTCGTCGTCGTCGCGGCCCTTGATCTCGATGTTGATCGGGGTGTGGGGGAACGCCTTCAGCACCTCGGCCAGCGTGGGCACGCGGAAGTCGTTGCGCGTGAAGCCCTTCGGCGGCTTGCGATCCCCCGTGCGGATCCCGCGGTATGGGTACTTCGACGCCGGGAGCCCCGACACCGCGTTCCGGCCGCGGACGAAGTTGTAGGCCGCATCCAGAGAGCGGACCTGCGCAAGCGTCAGATCCGTGAGGTAGCCGGTGCCGTTGGTCGTGCGGTCGACCTGCCAGTCGTGCATGACGACGAGCTGGCCGTCCTTGGTCGGGCTGACGTCGAGCTCGAGCGTGTCCGCGCCGAGCGCCAGCGCCTTGCGGAACGCGAACATCGTGTTCGACGGGAACTCGTCCTCGCCGCCCTGGTGGGCCATATTCATCACGCCGTCGCCGAGCCAGCGGTTCTTGGCCTGGGCGGGGGTGGCGGCGAGCAGGGCCGCGATCAGCGCGAGTGGGATCAGGAGGCGACGTGGCATCGGCGGCGATCGTAGACGGAACGTCAACTGCGGCTGCGTGGGGCACCGCGGGAGCATTTCGTCACACTCGTCCGCGGTCCGGCTATCCGTGTGACGAAATGCTGCCTATAGGGTGCGTTTCGTCGCACGAATCTCCGATGACGGCGAGTTTGCGACGAAATGCTCCCTCGCCGCCGTACCCAGCCGCAGCTTTCAGTTCAGCGACGGGTCGAGCGGCATCGTGGAAAGCAGTGCGTAGCGGCGGCCCTTGCGCCGCAGGATCGCCGCCCACAGCCCCGACGCGTCTCCGCTGAAGATCTCCTCGCGCAGCGGAGGCTCGACGATCCACGCCTCCTCCTCCAGCTCGCCCTCGAGCTGGCCGGGTCCCCAGCCGGCGTGGCCGGCGAACACCCGGGCGCGGCGGATCGCGCCTTCCAGCACGTCGGGATCATCGGCGTCGGTCCCGATGAAGCCGAGATCGTCGTCGACCAGCGCGCCGGCCATGTCCGGCCGGTCGAACTCGGCGAGCACGATGACCGCGGTCTCCGCGACGGGACCGCCGACGTAGACCTGTTCCTCGTCGCCCGTCAGCCACGCGAGATCGGGCACCGCCTCGACCACCGTCGACACGGCCGGGCGGTTGAGCACGAGGCCCATCGCGCCCTCCTCCGTGTGCTCGGCGATCAGCACGACGGTGCGGACGAAGTTCGGGTCGAGCAGTGTCGGTGAGGCCAGAAGGAGCTTGCCTCGCAGCGACTCGGCCATGGGCTTATTGTGACCACATGCGCATCCGCGTCCGTCTTGGGGCCGGGTTGAGCCGCTTCGCGGATGCGCCTCTGCTGGCGCTGGACGTCGCCGATGGCGCCAGCGTCGATGACCTCCTCGCCGCGCTCGGAGCCGAGCAGCCGGCGCTGGCGCCCGCTCTGCAATCCGTGCTGCCGGTCGTGGCCGGCTCGCACGTCGAGCGCGACCAGCGGCTGTACGCCGGTGACGAGGTCGCACTGTTGATCCCAGTCGCCGGAGGAGTGTGAGCACCGTGGCCACCATCGAGACCCGCCAGGCTCGTCAGACCGTCTTCGTGGACACGTTCACCGACGGGCTCCTCGGCCCCGACGTGCCGATGCTCGGACCGGTTGCCGACGGCGGCCACATCGTCGTCAATACAGCGCCCGGCTGCTGGGGGCCGATGATCACGCCGTCGATCCGCGGCGGCCACGAGGTGTGCGCGCCGGTCGCGGTCGAGGGCGCCCGCGTCGGCGACGCGATCGCGATCCGTATCCGCGACATCGAGGTCACTTCGCTCGCCACGGCGTCCGGCAACGACCAGGCGATGGAGGGGCGCTTCAACGGCGACCCGTACTGCGCGCCCGTGTGTCCGGGCTGCGGGACCGAGTGGCCGGAGACGCGCGCCGAGGGCATCGGCGAGATGGCGGTCCGCTGCGCGAACTGCGGCGCCGACGCGACGCCGTTCACGTTCACCAACGGCTACACGATCGCGTTCGATCCGACGCACACGGTCGGCGTCACCGTCGGCAGCGAGGCGGCCGAGGCGTTCGCCAACGACGCCGCGCGCATGGCCGCGCTGCCCGACAACTCGCGCCAGAACCCGATCCTGCTGTTCGCGCCGCACGACATCGTCGGCATGGCGTCGCGCCTGCGCCCGTTCATGGGCCAGCTCGGCACCTCGCCTTCGATCACGATGCCCGACTCGCACAACGCCGGCGACTTCGGCTCCTTCCTCGTCGGCGCGCCGCATCGCTTCGCGATCACCGCCGCCGAGCTCACCGAGCACCGCACCGACGGCCACATGGACATCGACGCGGTCCGGCCCGGGGCGATCCTCGTCTGCCCCGTCAAGGTCGACGGCGGCGGGGTCTACCTCGGCGACATGCACGCCCTCCAGGGCGACGGGGAAATTGCCGGGCACACCTGCGACGTCTCCGGCACGGTCACGCTCGAGGTCGAGGTCGTGAAGGGGCTCAAGCTCGACGGCCCGGTGCTGTTCCCGGTCGAGGACGACCTGCCGTTCCTGGCCAAGCCGCTGAGCGACGACGAGCGCGCCCGCGCGCTCGAGGTCGCGCGCCGTCACGGCGTCGAGGAGCTCGAGGACACGCTGCCGGTCTCCGTGGTCGGGAGCGGGCCCGACCTCAACTCGGCGACCGACAACGGCCTCGCGCGCGCGGCCGCGCTGCTCGACATGACGGTGCCGGAGGTGATGAACCGCGCGACGGTGACTGGTGCGATCGAGATCGGGCGCCACCCGGGCGTGGTGCAGGTGACGTTCCGAGCGCCCGTCGACCGGCTCGCGACGCGCGGCCTGTTGGGTTACGCACGCGAGTCTTACTCCGGATAGGTTCTCGCCCCATGTCAAGGAGGATTGCGCTGGCCGCGGTGGCGGCCCTACTCACGTTGCCCGCTGCCGCCCAGGCGCGCGTGACGCAGGCCGAGACCGTGCTGCCCCCGGGCAACTCGGGCTTCGTGCCGACCGTCGGACTTCCCAACCCGCATCTGGACGACCAGCTGGCCCTGTTCCAGTCGTTCACGTTCAAGCCTGCGGGCTTCGATCTGCCCGGGACGAGCGAGACGCCGTTCACCGGCGTGACGATCACGCGCGATACGTACGGCGTCCCGAACATCCACGCCGGCAACGACCACGACCTGTGGAAGGGCGTCGGCTACGCCGTCGCGCAGGACCGCCTCGTCCAGCTCGAGCTGTTCCGGCGCGCGACCCAGGGTCGCCTCGCCGAGCTCCCGACGCTCGAGGGCCGCATCGGCGACGACATCATCGCCCGCCGCGACTACTACACGATCCCCGAGCTGCAGCGGATGATCAAGAAGCTGCCGGCCTCGCTGCGCGCACGCTTCGGTGCGTACGCCGAGGGCGTCAATGCGTGGATCGCCAAGGTCAATGCCGACCCGACGAAGGTGCCGCTCGAGTTCACGCTGCTGGGCCTCAAGATGTCGCGGTGGCGGGCGGTCGACTCGGCCTCGATCGGCGTGCAGCTCGCGCGCACGATCCCGAGCGGTGACGGCAACGAGCTGGCGAACTGGGAGGCCCTGCGCAAGCTGGGCCCGAAGCGCTTCAACAACCTGCTGCCGCTGCGGCGCAAGGGCCAGGTCGCGACGATCCCGGCGTCAGCGGGCAAGTTCCCCTCGACTCCCGGACGCACGCGCAAGGACGAGCGCATCGGCTACAAGCGCTCGCAGAAGTTCCTCAAGGGTCTGAAGGCGCCGGCCGCGACGTCGACCGCGTCGGCGGCGCTGATCCGCGGCGGCTCGGACGCCTGGGCGATCCGCGGCAGCGGCAAGCGCTCGTGGCTGTTTCACGGCCCGCAGCTCGGCTTCGAGATCCCCGAGCAGCTGTTCGAGTTCGAGGTCCACCGGCCCGGGCTCGACGCCCGCGGCGTGACGCCGCCCGGCCTGCCGATCGTCGGCATCGGCCGCAACGCGCACATCGCGTGGGGCCTGACCAGCGGCTCGAGCGACGACGACGACCTGTACGCGGAGAAGCTCAAGGGCAAGGAGCGCTACCGCTACAAGGGCAAGGTCCGCAAGATGAAGTGCCGCAACGAGACGTTCCACGTCAACGGAAAGCCCGACATCAAGCAGCGGATCTGCCGCACGCTCCACGGCCCGGTCCAGGAGCGGTCCGGCGCGAAGACCGCGTGGGCGCGCAAGTACGCGATCTGGGGCCACGAGATGGAGACGATCGTCGGGCTGTCGCAGCTCAACACCGCGACGAGCGTGAAGCGCGCCGCCAAGGCGATCGCCAAGGTGACCTGGAACGAGAACACGATGGTCGCCGACGACCACGGCAACATCGGCTGGTTCCACCCAGGCCGCCTGCCCAACAAGCCCAAGCGCTGGGACGAGCGGCTGCCGTTCCCCGGCACGGGCGACGCCGAGTGGCGCGGGATCCTGAAGGTCTCCCAGCGGCCGCACGTCATCAACCCGAAGCAGGGGTGGCTGGCGAACTGGAACAACGCGCCGTCGGTCGGCTGGACGATCGGCGACGGCCCGGACAGCGACCGCAACGAGGGCCGGCTGCACCGTGCCGCGTACCTCAAGCGGCTGGTGAGTCAGGCAGCGAAGAGCCCGAGCTATGACGTCGTGAAGGGCGTCGACCGCGTGTCCGGCACGCACGCGCAGCAGCGGGCGCTGCTCGCCGCGCAGATCAAGGCCGCGGCGACCGGCGCGAGCGGCGCGTCTAAGGCGCTGCTCGACACCGTGGTCGCCTGGAACGGCTCCTACGACGAGGTCGACGGGGCCAACACGGTCGACCCGGGCGTCGCCTCGTGGGAGGCGCTCAAGGACGCCGCGGTCGGCACGCTGCCGAAGGCGTCGCGTGACTGGCTCGGCGGCCCGGGCCGCTCGCACGTGTTCGACTTCGGCGGCGCCGACGGCGTGGCGTTCTCGCGCCTGAGCGCGTCCCGCCTCCGCAAGGCCGCGGGTGTCGCCGCCGCGGCGCTCACGGCCCGGTTCGGCTCAGCCGATCCGGCGACGTGGCGCGAGCCGCGACGGATGTACGAAGTCGGGGCGACCGGGCTGGCGCCCAAGCCGGCGCTCAAGTTCTACGACCGCGGCACTTGGCAAGAGGCGTACGAGCTCGGCCCTTAGCCACACGGCACTGACGGCTGGTAACCGACTGCGCGTGGCCGACCTTCCGGTCGGCCACGCGGGCCGTCGGCGGTGAGGCCGCCGACGCCCGGCCATCCGGGTTGCTGGCGACGACCTGGACGCGCAGGCGCCGTCCGTTGTCGGCCTTCTTGGCCCGGTACTTGGCGCGTGTCGCACCGGAGATGTTCGCCCAGTGGCGGCCGTGCAGGCGCTGCCAGCGGAACGAGTAGGCGATCGGCCCGTTCTGCCAGCTGCCGCCGTCAGCGGTGACGACCGCGCCACGCCGGGGCGTGCCGATCACCGTCGGGCCGCTGGTGGCGACCGGCGGCTCGGGTACGAGGCCGGCCATGCCGCCGCCGCAGGCGGGCATGATGTCGGCGCACGCAGCGAGGAAGTCGTTGTCGTAGACGTTCCAGTGCGTCGCGAGATAGCTGCCCGGGGTCGGCGACGGGTTGAAGTAGTCGTCGTGCCCACAGTCGTACGTCTGCGGGATCGCGCCGCCGATGCGCGGGCAGTCGTTGCGCATCGCGTGCGCGGCCCCGGAGTCCTCGGTGTAACACATCACGTCGTAGCCCTGCCAGCAGTGGCCGTATCGCGGGTCCTGCAGGCCGACGGGTTGCGTCGAGTGCGGCGCCGACCACTGCACGCCGCCGAGGTTGTGCGTGATCTCGTGCAGCATGCCCTCGGGCCACCAGCCGCGGGCGCCGGCGCCGGGCGCCGTCTTGCCGTCACGCGAGAAGACGACCGAGGCGAAGCCGCCGCGGTTATGCACGTTGCCGGAGCCGGGCGTGTCGCCGTACGTGCCCAGGACGTTCTCGCCGAGGCCGTAGTCGTACGAGCCGCCGTTGAGCGAGTCGGCGACGACGACGGTGTTGCGGGGCGCCAGGGCCGCGCCCATGCGCGACTCGACCTCGCCGACGATCGCGCTGAAGTTGTCGACGTAGCTGGCGCGAGAGCGGCTCAGGTGGACGACCTGGAGGTCGACGTACTGCGGGCCGCAGCGGGTGCCCATGTCGATCCGGAGCGCCTTGCTCCCGCCGCTCTGCGCGGCGAGATAGCGCTGGATCAACGCGATGTTGGACTGCAGCGCGTCAGCCCAGGCGGCGAAGCGGTCGGGCCGGTCGGCGGCGTGGGCGTAGACGATCTTGAAGCGCGGGGCGTTGGGCGCCTGGGCCGCGTTCGCCGTGTCGTCGGTCGTCCGCTCGTCGCCGCACCAGGTGTACGGGAGCGCGTCCGGAGCGGCCGCCGCCGTGGCGGTCGCGGCGAGGTGGATCTCCGACAGGTCGTCGCGCGTGTCACGGTGGGTCAGGACCCCTTCGGGCTCCGCGCCGTCGTGGGCAGCCGCGGGCGTCGCGACAAATAACGCGAAGACGGCAGCGAGCAGCAGGGCGAGGCGCATAACGCCCCGGTAGTCGGCAGCCGCTCGGAAACCTCAACCGCGGCATTGAGGGAGGCTGGCTGGGCCGTCCCATGCGTCGAGCGTGAAGTTGTTCGGCCTGAGGCTGAACAACTTCACACTCGACGGTAACGGCGCGTCTCTCGCCGCCCCACCCAGCCGGAGTTCAGGCGGCTCGTACCAGGTCCCGGGCGGGGTCGATGCCCCAGCGGCCTGCGAGCGCGGACAGCTCAGCGCTGATCGGCCAGCGGTCCGGCAGCGGATCGCCCTCGAAGTCGGGCGCCGCGCCCTTCAGGACCATCGAGCCGGTGTTGTCGCCGATCGTGCGGATCTGGGCGACCTCGTCGGCGCTCAAGACCGGGCCGGAGACGGCGGCGAGCTCGGCGCGCTTGCCCTCGATCGGCCGCGCGCTCTCGCCGAGCTCCTGGATCAGCGTCGGCGCGACACACGCGACCGGCTCGTGGGAGAGGTTCCAGGCGCAGGCGAGCTGCAGCATCGTCAGGCCGTTGCGCTCGGCGATCGGGCGCATCTGCTCCATCCGCTCCCGGCCGCGCTCGACCCAGCCGGCCGGCCGGAACGAGCGGTGGTCCCAGCGCGGGAACTCGTGGCCGGGGAGGACGTCGTCGTGGAACAGCCCGCCGTAGTCGACGACGCGGGTGATGAGCCGGACGTCGTGGCGCCGGGCGGCGTCGAGCACCAGCTCGCCCGGCCACGGCTCGAGCGGATTGAGGATCACCATCGCCCAGTCGATCCGGTCGCCGAAGCGCTCGAGGCAGTCGATCAGGTCGAGCGTGAAGCCGTTGGCCGGCCCGGGGGCGACGCCCAGCGCGCCGCACAGCCCCTCGTCGCGCAGCGCCGCCAGCGCGTCCCAGACGCGCTCGCTCGTATAGCCGGTGCGGTCGGGGTTGTGCAGGAGCAGCAGATCGAAGGCGTCCGCGCCCAGCCGCCCGAGGCTGCCGTCGGCGGCCATCCGTACGTAGTCGCCGTAGCCGTCCGGGCCCCGCAGCCGGGGATCGGTGAAGCGCGGGAAGCCCTTCGCGCCTTCCCGCTCGCCGGTGTAGAAGTCGTGCCCGATCGCGCCGACCAGGCAATAGTCCGACCGCGCGACGCCGGCCAGCGCTCGACCGAGCAGCGCGTCCGCCTCACCGGCGCCGTAGGCGTCGGCGGTGATCACGGTGTCGATGCCCGAACCCGGCCGGACGATCGCCTCCAGCCGTGATTCGTCGACCGCCTCTCCGAAGTGCATGAAACGCCCGCCGCTCCATGTTCCCACGGCGGAAATTCCTGGCGACCGCATCGTTGTCGAGTCTAGGATGTTCGTGACCTGACGGCTCGCTCAAGTCGTGCGCGCGCGGGCCGAAACCTCGTCATGGTGGGAATCCGTCCACTTTCGCTCGCTTTTCTCATGCTCGCGCTGCTGGTGCCCGCGAGTGCATCAGCGGAACCCGACGACGCGCATCATCGTCCAGCACGACCCAGGGCTGAGCTCCGCCGAGCGCCGCGACATCCGCGCCGACGCCGATGTTCGTCTGGTCGAAACGCTGCCGCTGCCGCGCACCGAGGTCGTCGCCGCGCCCAGCGGCGACGCTGAAGCGGCGTTGCACGAGCTCAACGCGCGACCCCGACGTGGTCTACGCCGAGCTCGACCGCAAGGTCGCGCGTTCGGCACGGCGCCGAACGATCCCGACTTTCCGACGTCAGTGGGCTCTCAACAACACCGGGCAGCGAGGTCACGACTGCTGACGGCACGCTCAGCTCGCCGGCGCCAGCGACGCCGACATGGACGTGCCGGACGCGCTGGGCGTTCAGCCGCGGCGCAGGGCAGAGGTCGCGGTGGTCGACACCGGCGTCGACAGCGACCCACCCCGACCTCGTGGGCGACCGCGTCGCCGCGGCTACGACTTCGTGGACAGCGATCCCGACCCCGAGCGGACCCGAACGGCCACGGCACGCACGTGGCGGGGATCATCGCCGCGACAGGACAACGGGATCGGCATCGACGGCGTCGCGCCCGGGCGTCTTCATCATGCCGCTGCGCGTGCTCGACGCGAACGGGACCGGGCAACACGTCCGATGCTGGCGGAGGCATACGCCTTCGCTGGCGAGAAGGGCGTCAGGATCGTCAACGCTGAGCCTCGGGTGCGGACGACGCCGTCGCCGGCGGAGCACGACGCGATTCAGAGCCACCCGGACACGCTGTTCGTCGTCGCGGCGGGCAACGACGGCCGCAACGTCGACACGGATCCCACGTACCCGTGCGCCATACGACCTCGCCGAACATCATCTGCGTCGGCGCGTCCGACGCCGACGACGCTCCCGCATCGTTCTCGAACTACGGCGCCCAGCGGGTCGACCTGTTCGCTCCCGGCGACGGGATCTATCTCGACGTACCCGACGAGCGGGTACGCGGTGACGGGCGGCACCTCGATGGCCGCGCCGGCAGTGTCGCCGCCGAGGCCGCGCTGGTGCTCAGCGCGCGATCCCGGGCTCGACGTCCCGGACGTCAAGAGCCACGATCCTCGACAACAGCGCCGCGAAGCCTGCGTTCCCGGCACCTCGCTGACGGGAAGGCGGGCGCCGACGCCTTCGCCGCGAACCTCGAGGATCGCTGCGGACGCCGACACCGACGACGACGACGTCCTCGACGACGACGCGACCGCTCCGGACAACTGCCCGAGCGTCCCGAACCCGGCCAAGAGGACACCGATCGAGACGGCATCGGCGACGCGTGCGTCGCGCCGGGCCGACTCTGACGGCGACGCGTAAGAGTGGACGCCGACGACAGCTGCCCCTACGAGCAGGCCCGCACGAACGTCGACGGGCTGCCCGGGCAACGCGGCGAACGCGGACGACGGACGCCTAGCCCGACGATGTTCGACGACTGCCCGACGGCCGACCGGCACGGCGCGCAGGCTGACCTCGACGCCGACAGCGACGGCGTCCTGCGACCTCGCTCGACAACTGCCCGACGCGCGCCAACGCGACACCAGTCCGACGTCGATCAGCGACTCGACGGTGACGTGATGCGACGCGACGCCGCGCGGCCCGGACGGCGACGGCGACGGCAAGCCCCGCTCGACGAGCTGCCCGACGTCTACGCGCTGACGGCGACCGGCTGCGCGGTCGTCGCCGACCGCTCCGGTCGACAGCGACAGCGACGGTCATCTCGAATGCCTCCGACGCATGCCCGTACGAGTACGCGACGACCCACGACGGCTGCCCGCTGCCGTCGGTCACGTCGCTGTCGGCGCGCGCGAAGAAGCGCCACGGCCGGCGCAGCGCGACGATCTCGGTGCGGACGAGCCGCGCCGCGTCCGTGCGGGTCACGATCCAGCGCAGGGTCTGCAAGCACAAGCGCTGCCGCTGGGTGCGCGTCACACGCAAGAGCACGACGACCAGCCGCCTCCGGGCGACGGTCACCGCGAAGAGGCTCAAGCGCGGCCGCTATCGCGCGCTCGTCGTGCTCACCAGCGGCGCCGGCCGCGACCAAGGCCGAGGCCCGGTACTTCCGCGTTCGATAGACATTCGCGCGTGTCCCGACTCGGGGTTCTCGCCTTCGGCGACTCGATCACGAACGGCGGCGGCGATCTGCAGTGGGGTGTCGCGCTGCAGTCGTGGGCGCTGTGGGTCGCGCGCGGGCTGCGGATGCCGTACTCGGGTTTCGCCGTCGACGGCGCGCGGGTGAGCGACGTGCTCGCCCAGCAGCTCCCTGCCGTCCCGCCCGAAGCTCGCTACGACCTCGGCTGCCTGTACATCGGCGTCAACGACGTGCGTGCGCTCGACTGGGACCGCGCGACGTTCGAGCGCGACCACGACGCTGTCCTGGGCTTCCTGGGCGAGCGCTGCGAACGGCTGCTGACGATGACGGTGCCGCTCGACCTCGGGCGCCCGCGCGCCGGGACGAAGGTGCACGACGCCAACGCGGCGATCGCGGCCTCGGCGGCTCGGCACGGCGCGCTCGTCGTCGACCTGAGCGCCTTCGGCGCCCGCAACCTCATGATGGCCGACCACGTGCACCCGACCGCGTTCGGTCAGATCGCGATCGCCGAGCGCGCGCTCGACGTCCTGCGGCGCGACGGGATGACCGTGAAGGTGCGCCCGTCGGCGCTGATCTACTACGAGACCACGCGGAACGGCCGGCTACGCGGCGATCTCACGTACGCGTATCGGCATCTGAAGGTGTCGACGCGGGCGGCCTGGGATCGACTCCGAGTTGCCGGAACCGGTGGGGCACGTAGCGGTACGTGAACCACAGGGTGCCGAGGAAGGCCGGCCAACCGAGCACCACCGCGGTGGCCGCCAGGGCGCCCTCCTTCTCGGCCAGGATCAGCACCGTGTAGAGGATCGCGCGCACGCCGAACAGCAGCACCCAGGCGAATGAGGCCTCGGCGAACGGACGCCGCACGCGCGGATCCTGGTGCCAGCCGGCGGGGATGTGAAACAGCGGCGCGGCGATCAGGCCGACAAGTGGGCGCTTGACGAGCACCGAGATCACGAACGCGAGCGCGAGCCCGGCGTTCTGCAGCGCCCGCGGCACGAAGTAGCCGGACGCGCTGCCGGTGCGCAGCGCGATGAACACGCACAGGCCCGTGCCGAGCACGCCGCCGATCGCGTTGGTGAGCGGGTGGCGGCGGACGGCCCGGTACAGAGCGACGACGCCGGAGATCGCGAGCGCGACGATCGCCGCGGTGTCGAGATCGGCGAGCGCGTTCACGGTGACGAAGGCGACCGGGCCGAGGCCGGTGTCGACCACCGCCCGCGGGTCGCGCAGCATGTCGAGCGGGCTCGGAGGAGTCGGCCGCTCGGGTTCAGCCATCAGTCGCGCGGCTTCTGTGCCGCGAGCATCAGGTTGTAGAAGAGATGCGGCGGCAGTCGCGGCTCGAGCGCGCGGCGGTCGACCGCCTGCAGCAGGATGTAGCCGCGGTAGGCGTACTGGAACCAGCCCCACGGGATGTCCTTGGGGTTACCCGTCGCCTCGAGCGTGCGGTTGAACCAGCCGAACCAGTTCGCGAGCAGCTCCTCGCCGCGCACGCGGACATCCTCGAAGCCGGCGTCGCCCGCGAAGCGCTCGAGATCGGCGGGCACGAACGCGTGGACGTCGACCATCCCTTCGAGCGCGTGGTCGTCCTCGTCGCCGGTGTCGCCGGCGGGTGCCGGGTTCACGCCGAACACGCGCCGCCAAGTCGGCGCCAGGCGCACCGCCGCGCGCTTGGGCATGGCGGCGATCCGGTCGCCGTGCCGCGACGGCTCGCCGGCGAAGAACAGCGTGCCGCCCGGCGCCAGCACGCGCCAGAACTCGGCGAACGCCCGGTCGAGGTCGGGCAGGTGGTGCAGCACGGCGTGACCGAGGACGAGGTCGAAGCTCTCGTCCTCGAACGGCAGCGCTGCGGCGTCGCACGCCGCGGTCTCGACCTGCAGGCCGAGCTGCGCCGCATTGCCCTCGAGCGTTTCCAGCATGCCCGGGGAGATGTCCGTGCAGGTCGCCGTCTCGATCACGCCGTCCTGCATCAGATTGAGCGTGAAGTAGCCGGTGCCGGAACCGATCTCGAGCGAGCGCGCGAACGGCCCGGGCCGGTCGCCGAGCATCTTCGCGACCTTGCCGAGCACCTGATGGCGGCCGATCTCGCCGAACGAGATCCCCCACTTGGCGTCGTAGTCCTCCGCCGCCACGTCGTGGTAGCGGCGATTGACATCGAGGATCTGGTCGGGGGCGGCGGGGGCGGCCATCGGGCCGCCTGAGTCTAGGGTCTCGCCAAGAACCCTGGCGCGGTCGGGACCGACCGGGCCAGATCTTCCTGGCGAGACCCTAGAGCCGCCGAGAAGCCTCGGTCGCGGCCCGCAGCCTGCGGCCGAGATCCCTGCCGGGCATGCGGTCCAGGCGCCACTTCCACGCGCCGGCGGAGCTGCCGGGCGTGTTCATGCGGCCCTCCGACCCGAGGCCGAGCACGTCCTGCATCTGCGTCATCGCCACCCGCGCGGGCGAGGCGAACGCGAGCCGGATCAGCGACCACTGCGGCGCCCGCTCGCGGACGCCGTGACGGTCGATCTCGAAGTCCACCTCGGCGCGCACCGCGTCGGGCAGCGAGTCGTACCAGCCGCGCACGGTGTCGTTGTCGTGGGTGCCGGTGTAGACGATGACGTCGCCGGCGTGGTTGACCGGGTGGTGCACGTTCCGGGGGTCGCCCGAGCCGAACCCGAACTGCAGGACGGCCATGCCGGGGAGCCCGAGCGACTGGCGCAAGCGCGTGACGGCGGGCGTGATCACGCCGAGGTCCTCGGCGATCAGCGGCAAACCGCCGAGTGTCTCGCGGGCGGCGTCGAACGGCGCGCGCCCGGGCCCGCGGTGCCAGCGGCCGCTCAACGCGTGCCGCGCACCGCGCGGCACCTCCCAGTAGGAGACGAAGCCGCGGAAGTGATCGATCCGCGCGACGTCGTAGAGCTCGAACGTGCGGCGGAAGCGCTCGGTCCACCAGCGATACCCGCGCCGTCGCAGCGCGGGCCAGTCGTACAGCGGGTTGCCCCACAGCTGGCCCTTGTCGGTGTAGGCGTCCGGCGGCGTGCCGGCGACCGCGTCGTCGCGGAACAGCTCCGGGTGCGCACGGTGGTCGGCCGAGCCCGCCGCGACGTAGATCGGCACGTCCCCGATCAGCTTCACGCCGCGCTCGGAGGCGTGCGAGCGCAGCGCCGCCCACTCGCGGTCGAAGCGCACCTGGTCGGCCACCGATCCGTGCCAATCGCCGATCCAGTACGCGTTGCGCTCGCGGAAGTCGAGCTCGGCATCGCGCGGAACGGGTGCGCGCGGCTGCGCCAGCAACCCTGGCCAGGTCGCGAACGCCGACGCCGATTTGTACGGCGAGCCGTGCCGGTCGGGCGGCCCGAGCGGCAGCATCTGCCACCACGATTGCCCTGCATCTGCCAGCCAGTCCACGAACCGGTGTGCCTCTTTGCCGAGCCGGCCGGATGGGAGCGAGGTGGGGTGCAGCTGGACGCCGCTGGAACGGTCGAGGTTCATGTAATCGCGATCGTGGATAAGTTGCAGCGGGGAATGCCCGCGCCAAAGGGAGCTGAACCTCCGGCCAGGATCCGGATCAACTACCCGGCGCCGACGGTCGACGGCGGACGCTACCCGCCGAAGCGCTGCGTCGGCGACACGGTGACCGTCACGGCGGACGTCTTCCGTGACGGCCACGAGATCCTGCGCGCCGTCGTGCGCTACAAGGCGCCGGGTGCCCGGCGCTGGCTCGAGACGCCGATGCATCCGGTCGACGCGCACATCAACGGCGTGCTCTGGGAAGGCGAGTTCACGGTCGAGACCGCCGGCCGCTGGGAGTGGACGATCGAGGCCTGGAGCGATCAATTCGCCACCTGGCGCGACGAGCTGCAGCGCAAGGTCGCGGCCGGGCAGGACGACCTCGCGGGCGAGCTCTCCGAGGGCGTCGTCATGCTCGAGGATGCCGCCAACCGCGCGGAGAGCGGCGAAGACCGGGCGACGATCGAGCGCTCGCTCGACGCGCTGAAGGCGGGCGCGACGGCCGAGGCGGCGTTGGCGCCCGACCTGTTCGAGGCGGTCCAGCGGACCGCGGAGCGTCACGGCGCGACCCGGCTCCCGCAGGCGGCGATCGAGGTCGACCGGGTGCGGGCCCGCTTCTCGAGCTGGTACGAGCTGTTCCCGCGCTCGTGGGGTGGCCTGAAGGCGGTCGAGGAGCAGATCCCGGCGATCGCCGACCTCGGCTTCGACGTCCTCTACTTCCCGCCGATCCACCCGATCGGTCGCAAGAACCGCAAGGGCCGCAACAACACGCTCGTCGCCGGCCCTGACGATCCCGGCTCGCCGTACGCGATCGGCGCGGCCGAGGGCGGGCACGACGCGGTGCATCCCGAGCTCGGGACGATGGACGACTTCAAGGCGCTGTGCGCGACCGCGCACCAGCACGGGATGGACGTGTGCCTGGACATCGCGCTGAACGCGTCGGCCGACCACCCGTGGCTGACCGAGCACCCCGAGTGGTTCCTGCAGCGGCCCGACGGCACGATCAAGTACGCCGAGAACCCGCCCAAGAAGTACCAGGACATCTACAACTTCAACTGGGACACGCCGGCGTGGCGCGAGCTGTGGGAAGAGTGGCTGCGCGTGATGCTCGTGTGGGTCGAGGCCGGGGCGAAGTTCTTCCGCATCGACAACCCGCACACGAAGCCGTTCCCGTTCTGGGAATGGCTGATCGCCGAGATCCACAAGGTCGACCGCGACGTCGTGTTCCTCGCCGAGGCGTTCACGCGCCGCGCCGTGATGCGGGAGCTGGCCAAGCTCGGCTTCACGCAGTCCTACACGTACTTCACCTGGAAGAACTCGCGCTGGGAGCTCACCGAGTACGTCAACGAGCTCGCGTGGGGGCCTGAGAGCGAGTACTTCCGGCCCAACTTCTTCCCGGTCACGCCGGACATCCTGCACGCGTACCTCCAGCACGGGGGCCCGCCTGCATTCGTGTCACGGCTGGTTCTGGCGGCGACGCTGGCGCCGAGCTACGGGATCCTCGCGGGCTACGAGAACTTCGAGAACGTGCCGGTCCGCGAGGGCAGCGAGGAGTACCTGAACTCCGAGAAGTACGAGACGCGCGAGCGCACGCTCGAAGGCCCGCTGCTGCCGATGATCCGCCGGATCAACGAGATCCGACACGAGAACCCGGCGCTGCAGATCCTCTCCAACGTGTTCTGGCTCGAGACCCACAACGACGGATTGATCGCGTACGTCAAGCAAGTCCCGGGCAACTGCATTCTCGTGGTGGTCAACATCGATCCTCACAATCCGCAGGAGGGCGCCGTGACGATCCCGGCGCAGATCGGCCTGCCGCCCGTCTTTGCCGTCGAGGATCTCCTCACCGGAGATCACTACGACTGGCGCATCGGCTCCAACTACGTCCGGCTCGACCCGGCCGGTTCGCAGACCCACATCTTCCGCGTCGTCACGTGAGTCGCAACGACCCCGGGCACTGGTTCGAGGCCGAGCCCCTCTGGTTCAAGACCGCCGTCTTCTACGAGATCCACACGAGGGCGTTCTTCGACGCCAACGGCGATGGGTCCGGTGATTTCCGCGGGCTGATCGAGAAGCTCGACTACTTGCAGTGGCTGGGCGTGGACTGCATCTGGCTGCTGCCGTTCTTCAAGTCGCCGCTGCGCGACGGCGGCTACGACATCGCCGACTTCTTCACGATCCAGCCCGACTACGGCACGGTCGACGACGTGCGCGACTTCATCGAAGCCGCGCACCAGCGCGGCATCCGCGTGATCGCCGACCTGGTGATGAACCACACGTCGAGCGACCATCCGTGGTTCGTGGAGTCGCGGTCGGCGCCGGACTCGCCCAAGCGCGACTGGTATGTGTGGTCGGACACCGTGCACAAGTACGAGGACGCGCGGATCATCTTCACCGACACCGAGACCTCGAACTGGACCTGGGACGACGATGCCGGCGCCTACTTCTGGCACCGGTTCTTCTCCCACCAGCCGGACCTCAACTTCGACAACCCCGAGGTCCAGGAGGCGATGCTCGAGGTCCTGCGCTTCTGGCTCGACCTCGGCATGGACGGGTTCCGGCTCGACGCTGTCCCGTACCTGTACGAGCGCGAAGGGTCCAACGGCGAGAACCTGCCCGAGACGCACGACTACCTCAAGCGCGTCCGCGCGGAGGTCGACGCCAAGTACCCGGACCGCGTGCTGCTGGCCGAGGCCAACCAGTGGCCGGCCGACGTAGTCGAGTACTTCGGCGAAGGTGATGAATGCCAGATGGCCTTCCACTTCCCGGTGATGCCGCGCATGTTCATGGCGCTGCGCCGCGAGGAGGCCAACCCGATCTACGAGATCCTGCGCCAGACGCCGGCGATCCCGGACAACTGCCAGTGGGGCCTGTTCCTGCGCAACCACGACGAGCTGACGCTCGAGATGGTCACCGACGAGGAACGGGACTACATGTACGGCGAGTACGCCAAGGACCCGCGGATGAAGATCAACGTGGGCATCCGGCGCCGCCTCGCCCCGCTCCTCGACGGCGGGCGCGACGAGATCGAGTTGATGCACGCGATCCTCTTCTCCCTGCCCGGCTCGCCGGTCCTGTACTACGGCGACGAGATCATGATGGGCGACAACGTCTACCTCGGTGACCGCGACGGCGTGCGGACGCCGATGCAGTGGACGGGCGACCGCAACGGCGGCTTCTCGCGAGCCGACTTCGCGCAGCTCTACGCGCCTCCGCTGATGGACCCGGTGTACGGCTTCCAGGCGGTCAACGTCGAGGCGCAGCTGCGCACGCCGACGTCGCTGCTGCGCTGGCTGCGGCGCTTCATCTCGCTGCGCAAGGAGCACCCCGTGTTCGGTCTGGGCACGTACGAGCCGCTCGAGCCGTCCAACAACAAGATCTTCGCCCACCTGCGCACGTACGAGGACGACGTGATGCTGTGCGTCCACAACCTCGCCCGCTCGGCGCAGGCCGTCGAGCTCGACCTGTCGGTCTACGAGGGCCGGCGCCCGGTCGAGGTGTTCGGCCGCTCGCGGTTCCCGAAGATCGGCGAGCTCCCGTACCTGCTGACGCTGGCGCCGCGCGGCTTCTACTGGTTCCAGCTCACCGAGGATCCGCCCGATGATTGATCTCTCGGCCCTCGACGAGGGGACGTTCCAGGAGTGGATCGTCGCCCAGCGCTGGTTCGGCTCCAAGGCGCGTGAGGTCGCGCACATCGACGTGGCCGAGTGCATCCCGCTGCGCGAGGAGGTGCCGCAACTCGCCTTGGCGCTCGTCGAGGCGCGCTTCGGGGAGGGGACGCACGAGACGTACCAGGTCCCGCTCGGGCTGCGGCCGGTCGACGAGGGCTGGAGCGAGCGGGTGATCGGCGAGGCCGACGGCTGGACGATCTACGACGCGCTCGCCGATCCGGCGGCCGGGCGCGAGCTGCTGCACCGCATGCGCTCGGGCGGAATCGAGACCGTCGAGGAGGGCACGCTGCGCTTCCGCTGGGCGGCTTCGGCCGGCGCCGAGCAGGGCGGCACGGTCGACGTACGGCCGGTCGGCGTCGAGCAATCGAACTCATCGATCGTGTTCGGCACTGACCTTATTTTGAAGGCGTTCCGGCGCGTCGAGCCGGGCGTGAACCCGGAGCTCGAGCTGCTGCGCTTCCTGTCCGAGCGCGGGTTCCCGAACATCGCCGCGCTGGCCGGCTGGTACGAGTACGAGGGCCGCTTCATCGACGCGACGCTGGGGATCCTGCAGGAGTATCTGGCGGGCGCGCGCGACGGCTGGGAACTGGCGCTGGAGGAGCTCGCGTCCGATCCGTCCGGGCTCTTGACGCGCCTGCGCTCGCTCGGCCAGGTGACCGGCGATCTGCACACGGCGCTCGGGTCCGACAACAGCAATCCGGACTTCGCGCCCGACGAGCCGTCGCAGGAGGCGCTGTCGCTGCTGACCGCCGACGTCGACGAGCAGATCGAAAGGATCTTCCGCGACCTGCCGGAGACCGAGGCGCTCGCGCCGATCGCCGGTCGCGGCCAGGACGTGCGCGAGAAGCTGCAGGCGCTGTCGCACATCGGCGCCGGCGGCCGCGTCATCCGCACGCACGGCGACTACCACCTCGGCCAGACCATGCTGTCCGACCGTGGCTGGGTGATCCTCGACTTCGAGGGCGAGCCGGCGCGACCGCTGGCCGAGCGGCGGCTCAAGCGGTCGCCGCTGCGTGACGTCGCGGGGATGCTGCGCTCGTTCTCGTACGCCGCCGCGGGCGCGCGCCTGCTGCGCGGGGTCGAGGTGCCCGAGGACTGGGAGCCCGACGCTCGCGCGACGTTCCTGGAGGGCTACTTCGACCGCGTCGAGCCGTCGCTGCTCCCGCCGGGCGAAGCGCCGACGCGGCAGCTGCTCGCGGTCTTCGAGCTCGAGAAGGCGGTCTACGAGCTGCGCTACGAGCTCAACAACCGGCCCGACTGGGTCTCGATCCCGGTCGCCGGGATCCTGCGCCTGCTCGACACGGACTGATCACCCGGTCCGGGTGATGCGCGGGCGCCCGGGCGCGCAGCGCAGCAGGGCAAGTGCGCCGACCCGGGCTTCGTCACCGACTACAACACGTTCGTCCTCGGCGATCACCGCGTCACGAACGACTCGGTCAACGGGCGCATGGCGGTCGGGGGTGACGCACTGGTCCAGCAGATGAGTGCCGGCCAGAACCTCACGGGCGAACGCGTCGCGGATCGATCTGCTCGTCGGCAAGCGCATCGTCTCGGGCGGCAACGCGGCAACTCCCAGGGGCGCGACGACGTACGGCGGCACGCTCTCCGGCCAGTTCTCCGCGTACCGGCTGCGGATCCGCAACGTCGGCCTGCCGACGGCGCGGCGCGTGACGGTGTGCGATCCGGTGCCGCAGGGCCTACGGATCGTGAAGGCCAGGGGCGCGAAGATCAGCGAGGGCCGGGCGTGCTGGACGATCCGGCGCCTCCCGCGCGAGAAGACGTTCCACCTGACCGCGCGCGCCAATCACGCCACCAGCGGCAAGATCCGGAACACGGCGAACGCCCGCGCGGCCAACGCGGCGCGCGTCCGCAACGGGACCACCGTGCACGTGCGCGGAGTGCGGGCCGGCGCCTGCAGCGCCGCCGTGGCCCGATGGCGTGCTGACTACAGCGGGGCGGCGCTGTACTCGTCGTCGCCGACGTGACGGCCCCAGGTGACCGGGTTACCGCTCTCGTCGTTCTGGTGCATGGCGATATGGGCCATGAAGCGGTTCGGTGCGGCGCCGTGCCAGTGGTTCTCGCCCGGCTCGAAGAAGATCCGATCTCCAGGTCGGATGACCTCGACCGGGCCGCCCTCGCGCTGACAGAGTCCGACGCCCTCGGTGACGAAGATCGTCTGGCCGTGCGGGTGGGTGTGCCACGCGGTCCGGGCGCCGGGGGCGAAATGGACGAGCGCCGCCGCGAAGACCGAGGTCCCCACCGGGGCGGCGAGTGCATCGATGTAGACGTCGCCGGTGAACCAGTCGGCGGGCCCTTTCTGGGTGTCGATGCTGCTACGTGTGATCTGCATGTCTCACAGTGTCCCCACACGCACCAGCGACTTGATCGCGCGGCGCTCGTCCATCGCGGCGTAGGCGTCGGCGACGCCGTCGAGGTCGGTCTCGTAGTCGAGCAGGCGTCCGGGATTGATGCGGCCCTCGAGGACGTCGGGGAGCAGCTCGGGGATGTACGCGCGCGCCGGTGCCGAGCCGCCGCGGACGCCTTTGTTGCGGAAGAACATCTCGCCGATCGGCAGCTCGACGCCGTGCGGCACGCCGACGTAGCCGACCATCGAACCCGGTCGCGCGATCGACAGCGCGGTTTGCATTGACTGGCCGGTGCCGACGCACTCGAGCGTGGCGTCGACGCCGACGCCCGCGGCGAGCGCCATGACCGCGTCGGTGGCCTCGTCGCCGCGCTGCTCGACCACGTCGGTGGCGCCGAACTCGCGCGCGACCTCCTGACGGGCGGGGTTGCGACTGAGCGCGATGATCCGGTCGGCGCCCAGGCGCTTGGCGGCCAGGACGCTGGAGAGGCCGACCGCCCCGTCGCCGACCACCGCGACCGTGCTGCCCGGCCGCACGTCGGCGCACACGGCCGCGTGGTGGCCGGTCGCCATCACGTCGGACAGCGTCAGCAGCGAGGCGAGCATCTTCTCCGAGTGCCCGGAGCCGGGCACCGTGACCAGCGAGCCGTCGGCGAGCGGCACCCGGACGGCCTCGCCCTGCCCGCCGTCGCCGTTGGACGGGTAGAAGCCCCCGGCGACGCACGCGGATGTGATGCCGTGGCGGCAGTGCGGGCACGTGCCGTCGCTGAACGCGAACGGTGCGATCACGAAGTCGCCCTTGCGGACGTCGCGCACGTCCGCGCCGACGTCCTCGACGACGCCGACGAACTCGTGCCCGATCGGGCCGGGCTCGAACGGCGAGTCGCCGCGGTAGTACCAGAGGTCTGAACCGCAGACGCAGGCGAGCACGACACGCACGATCGCGTCGGTCGGCTCGACGATGACCGGGTCGCGGCGGTCGCCGGCCTCGATGCGGTGGGGTTCGATGAAGAGGGCTGCGCGCATGGCCCCTAGGAAAGCGCGTCTACGACGATCGTGGGGGACCCTGCGAAAGGGGTACCAGCAGGACACCCCACCAACGCCGAGGCCGCTCTAACGTTGACCACGGCCTGATGGATCACAACAGCGACATCGCCGAGTTCCTGACCACGAGGCGGGCGAAGATCACGCCCGACCAGGCCGGCCTGCCGACCTACGGCCGGCGGCGCGTGAAGGGCCTGCGCCGCGAGGAGGTCGCCTCGCTCGCCGGTGTCAGCGTCGAGTACTACAAGCGCCTGGAACGCGGCAACGTCAGCGGCGTCTCCGAGCTCGTGCTCGAAGGACTCGCCCGGGCGCTCCAGCTCGACGAGGCCGAACGCGCCCACCTGTTCGACCTCGCGCGTGCGACCAACCCGGTCGTGCCCAAGCGGGCGAAGCCGATCAAGCACAAGATCCGCCCGGTCGTGCAGCGCATCCTCGACCAGATCACCGCGCGGCCACGGTGCGCAACGCGCGCCTGGACTACATCGGCGCCAACGCGCTCGGCCGCGCCCTGTACGCGCCGGTGTTCGACAGTCCCGAGCAGCCCGCCAACAGCGCGCGGTTCACGTTCCTCGACCCCGCCGCCGCCGACTTCTATCCCGACTGGGATCGCGTCGCGACCGAGCTCGTCGCTCACCTGCGCTCCGAGGCGGGTCGTAATCCGTACGACCGCCAGCTGTCCGACCTCGTCGACTGGATCGACCTCTACCAGATCCACCGCCCCGACCCGCAGACCGACTACGACGAGACGCTCGGCGCGCTCACCGACCTCGTCCAGCAGGGCAAGGTCCGCTACATCGGCTCCTCGTCGTTCAACGCGGGGCAGATCGTCGAGGCGCAGTGGACGGCTCGCGACCGCAACCTCCAGCGCTTCCGGACCGAGCAGCCGCCCTACTCGCTGCTCGTCCGCGGCATCGAGCTCGACGTGCTCCCGACCGCTCAGCGTCACGGCATGGGCATCCTCACCTACAGCCCGCTCGCCGGCGGCTGGCTGTCGGGGAGCTGGACCGCCGACAGCGCGCCGACCTCACCGGCCCGGCAGCGGCTGGTCGCCCGCTTCGACATGTCGCTGCCTGAGAACCAGCGCAAGTTCGAAGCCGTCGAGCAGCTCGCCGAGGTCGCCGACGGAGCCGGGGTGACGATGATCGAGCTGGCGATCGCGTTCGTGGTCAACCACCCGGGCGTGACCTCCGCGATCGTCGGACCGCGCACGATGGAGCAGCTCGAGAGCCAGCTCCCCGCCGCCGACGTCGAGCTCGACGTGGCAACCCTCGACCGCATCGACGCGATCGTCCGGCCCGGCGTGAATCTCAACCCGGCCGACACGAGCTACGGCGAGCAGGTCCTCGAGCCGGCGCTCCGGCGCCGCTAGGTCAGCTCGCCGGGCAGCAGCGAGAACATCACCGAGTCGCGGCGGCGACCGTCGGGGTGGAGCAGGTGCGAGCGCAACACGCCCTCGCGCTGAAAGCCGACCTTCTCGGCGACGCGCTGCGAGGCGCGGTTGTCCGGGTCGGTGATCAGCTCCATCCGGCCGAGGCCGAGCGCGTCGAAGCCGTAGCGGGAGATCGTGCGCAGCGCGTCCGGGACGATGCCGCGACCCCGCTCGGCGGCCGCGCACCAATAGCCGACGTGGCCGGTCCCGTTGTCGTTGACGCGCATGCCGATCGAGCCGACGACGCGGTCGTCGATGACGATCGCGAACTGGTGCGGGCCGAGGCCGATCTCGTTGTTGACGAACGCCCGCGCGTGCTCGCGTGTGTACGGCCGCGGGATCACAGGGATCCAGTGCAGGATGTCCGGGTCCTCGATCACGGCGAGGATCGCCGGGATGTCGTCCTCGCCCCAAGGACGCAGGGTCACCGCCTCACCGCGTAGCGTCATGGGTCTCATGATGCCGACGCCGGACGGGCACGAGATCTTCTGGGAGGTCGTTGGTAATCCCGCTGGCAAGCCGGCGGTCGTGCTGCACGGCGGCCCGGGGTCCGGCTGCGCGCCGTGGTGGGCCGACCACTTCGACCTCGGTCGCTACCGCGTCGTTCTCTTCGACCAGCGCGGCTGCGGCCGCAGCCGGCCGCACACGCTCGAGCACAACACCACGGGGCACCTGATCGCCGACATCGAGCGCCTGCGCGAGCTCGCCGGCGTCGACCGCTGGCTGGTGCTCGGCGGGTCGTGGGGCTCGACGCTCGGCCTCGCGTACGCTCAGGCCCACCCCGACCGCGTCTCCGAGCTCGTCCTGTTCGCGGTGAGCACCGATACCCGGCGCGAGATCGACTGGATCACGCATGGCGTTGGCCGGCTGTACCCCGCGGAGTGGGCCCGTTTCGCTGCCGGCGCCGGGGAGCACGACGGCCGTCTGGTGGACGCCTACTACCGCCTACTCACCGATCCCGACCCGGCGATCCACGAGCCGGCCGCCCGCGACTGGTGCGCGTGGGAGGACGCCCACGTCGGTGGCGACCACGATCCGCGCTACGACGACCCGGCGTTCCGCCTCACCTTCGCCCGCCTCGTCACCCACTACTGGAGCCACGGCTGCTTCCTCGAGGACGGGCAGCTGCTGCGTGACCTCGATCGGCTGCGCGACGTCCCGGGCGTGCTCATCCACGGGCTGCGCGACCTCAGCTCGCCGCCCGACATCGCCTGGACGATCGCCCAGAGCTGGGGTGAGCTCGAGCTGATCCCCGACGCGGGGCACGGCGGCCGCCGGATCGCCGAGCGCGTCGCCGCGGCGATCGATAGGTTCGCGGGCCGATGACCGAGCTGATCGTGTTCCACCACGCGCAGGGCCTGACCGAAGGCGTCAAGGCGTTCGCCGACGACCTCCGCGCCGCGGGCCACACCGTGCACACGCCCGACCTGTACGAGGGCAAGACCTTCGTCACGCTCCCCGAAGGGATGGCCAACGTCCGCGCGCTCGGCTTCGAGACGATCATCGCGCGCGGCCGTGCGGCGGCCGAAGCGCTGCCGAGCGAGGTCGTGTACGTCGGGTTCTCGCTCGGCGTGATGCCGGCGCAGCTGCTCGCACAGACCCGGCCCGGAACGCGCGGCGGTGTCTTCGTGTACTCGTTCGTCCCGCCGCACGAGTTCGGGAGCGAGTGGCCCGACGGCGTCCCGCTGCAGATCCACTTGATGGAGGACGACGCCGAGGTGCTGCCGCCGAACGGTGATTTAGAGGCAGCGCAGGCGATGGAGGGGGCCGAGCTGTTCCTCTACCCCGGCGACCGGCACCTGTTCGCCGACAACAGCCTGCCCGACTACGACGCAGCCGCCGCGCAGCTGCTCACCCGCCGCGTGATCGAGTTCCTCGGTTAGGCGATCGCGAGCTCGATCCCCGCGAGCTCGCAGAAGACCTCCCAGTCCGCCGCCCGGTGGCCCGGGTTGAGCACCTGGTGGTGCGGGCCGCCGAGCCGCAGCCAGGCGTTCATGCACTCGCGGACTCCCCGCACCGGCCGGAAGTTGCCGTACGGCATCTCCAGCGACGGCAGCTCGTCCGTGTCGAGGATCTCGCCCTCGGACACCACGAGCCGGAAGCGCTCGCCGCCCAAGGACACCAGCGTCGCGAGCGTGGCGGGACCGACCGCATACTGGAACAGGAACGTCGGCGGGTCCTCGAGGCCGCCGATCCCGAGCGGCCGCTTGATCAGCCGCACCGGGCGATCGGCGCGCGCGAGCGCCCAGTTGCCCTCGCCCATGTGGCTCATGAGGATCGAGTCGCTCGGGAAGTCCATCGCGTACATCTCGGTGAACTGGGTGTCGCCGAACTGGTTACGGGCGGCGACCATCAGTGCCGCGGTCAGCGCGTCGCCCTCGGCGCCGTAGCCGTAGCCGGCGGCCATCAGCGACGACGCGGCGGCGAGCGGCAGGCGCGCGAAGCGGCCGTCCTCGGCGATCGCGTCGAAGTGGGTCGAGTACGCGTCGCAGCCCCGCTCCTGGAGCAATTCGGTGAGCCCGACCTGCATCCGCGCGTGGTCCTCGCGCTCGGGGGCGGTCAGGCGTGGATCCACCTCGAACCGGTCATCTTCGAAGGCCAGGACCGCGGAGACATCGGTGGGCGACGCAGCCGCGGCGGCCCGCACCAGGTCTCCGGGCGCCAGCGCGAGCACCTGCGGCCCGAGTGTGCGCACCAGCGTGTGGACGTCGACCTGGATGTCGCCCATCCCGTTCATCGAATAACCGAACACGCCGACTTTGAGCGATCGCCAGCGCGTCACCGCCGCCGCGGCGCGCGCCCACCGGCCGACCGCGGCGCGGAACGCGTCGGACTGCCAGTCGTCGGTGACGACATGGAACGAGCGGCCGGCGCGGACCATCGCGTTGGCCGTGTCCTGCGCGCCGTGGATGCCCTGGTTGTACGTCAGGTCGGCCATGTCCCACTCCGCCGTCACGGCCGGGACCGGCTGGATGTTCGCCAGGCAGATCGGCAGCGGGGTGTTCGCCAGCAGCCGCGCGACCCGCTGTGCCGGCCCGTACGTGAGCATCACGACGAGCAGCCCGTCGAGGTCGGAGTCCTCGAGCGCGCGCATCGCCCGTTCAGCTTCCTCGCGCTCCTTCACCGGCGGTGCGACGACGACGTCGGCCACGTCCTGCAACGCCGTGCCGATCGCCCGCGCGTACTCGCCCTGGCGCTCCGTGATGCCAGGGAGCATCTCGTCGTAGAGGCTCTGCATGATCCCGAGCAGGCCGATGCGCGGCCGCGCGGCGCCAGGGCCGCCGCCGGCCTCAGCGCTGCCCGTAGACGTTCTGGTAGCGGTCATGGAGCGCCTCCACCTCCTCTTCACCGATGCTCGTCACCTCGCCCAACTGGCTCGCGATATGGACCGTGCGCGCGACGTCCTCGCACATCACGGCGGCCTTGATCGCCTCGCGCGGCCCCGTCCCGACCGTGAACACGCCGTGGCTGCGCATCAGCACCGCCGACGACGGCGATCCCGCAAGGGTCTCCACGACCCCGTGTCCGATCTCCTCGTCGCCGATCAGCGCGAACGGGCCGATCGGGATCGGGCCGCCGAACTCGTCGGCCATCGCGGTCAGCACGCACGGGATCGACTCACCGCGCGCCGCCCACGCCGTCGCGTAGGTGCTGTGGGTGTGCGCGACGCCGCCGATCTGCGGCATGTGCCGGTAGATGAAGCCGTGCGTCGCTGCGTCGCTCGACGGCGCGAGCTCGCCCTCGACGCGCTTGCCGTGCAGGTCGCACACCACCATCGAGTCCGGCGTGAGCTCGTCGTATGCGAGCCCACTCGGCTTGATCACCATCAGGCTCTCGCCCGGCACCCGCGCGGACAGGTTGCCGCTCGTCCACACCACGAGCCCGTTGCGCGGGAGCTCGGCGTGCAGCGCGCACACCTCCTCGCGCAGCGCTCCCAGGCTCATCCGGCCACCTCGCGATGTTCGCGAAGCGAACTCGCAAGGGAATCGCCGCCAGGCGATTCCCCGCGCAGCCGCCGCAGGCTGTGCATCGTCTCGCCGTTCGCGAACCGGTCGTGCAGGTTCGAGTAGTGCGCGTACAGCGCGTCGTAGGCCTCGGCGCGCTCCTCGTCGGGGATGTAGACGTCGCGCCGCACCTTGCCCATCGCGGCCGCCGCCGCGCGGATGTCCGGGTGTACGCCGGCGGCGACCGCGGCGTGCATCGCCGAGCCGAGCGCCGGACCCTGCTCGGACTCGATCAGGTGGATCCGCCGGCGTGTGATGTCGGCGTACATCTGCATCAGCACGGCGTTCTTGATCAGGCCGCCGGCCGCGATCAGCTCGCGCACCGGCACACCCGAGGACTCGAACGCCTCGATGATCTTGCGCGTCCCGAACGCCGTCGACTCCATCAGCGCGCGATAGACGTCCTCGGCACGCGTCGCCAGCGTGAGCCCGACGATCAGGCCGCTGAGCTCGTGGTCGACCAGGATCGAGCGGTTGCCGCTGTGCCAGTCGAGCACGACGAGGCCGTGCTGGCCGACGCGCTGGCGCCCCGCGAGTTCGGACAGGTGGGTGTGGAGGTCGACGCCCGCCGCGCGCGCCGCGTCGTGGTAAGCGGGCGGCACCGCGTTGTCGACGAACCAGGCGAAGATATCGCCGACGCCGCTCTGGCCGGCCTCGTAGCCGTACAGCCCCGGCACGACGCCGCCGTCGACGACGCCGCACATCCCCGGCACCTCGCCGAGCACGTCGCCGTTCATGATGTGGCACGTCGAGGTGCCCATCACGGCGAGCATCTGGCCCGGCTCGATCGCGCGGGCGGCGGGGGCGGTGACGTGCGCGTCGACGTTGCCGACCGCCACCGCGATCCCCTCCGGCAGGCCGGTCCACTCGGCCGCCTGCGCGGTCAGCGAGCCTGCGCGCTCGCCGAGCTGACCGAGCGGCCCTTCGAGCTTGTCGAGGAAGTCGCCGAAGCGGTCGTCGAGCGCGCGCAGGTAGTCCTCGGACGGATAGTGGCCGTCCTGGTAGATCGCCTTGTAGCCGGTCGCGCAGACGTTGCGCACGTAGCGGCCGGACAGCTGCCAGACGATCCAGTCGGCAGCCTCGACCCACAGGTCGGTCCGCGCGTACATGTCCGGGTCCTCGTCGAGCACCTGCAGCGCTTTGGCGAACTCCCACTCGGACGAGATGCGGCCGCCGTAGCGGGCCAGCCACGGCTCACCACGCTCGGCGGCGACCGCGTTCACGCGGTCGGCCTGCGCCTGCGCGGCGTGGTGCTTCCACAGCTTCGGCCACGCGTGCGGGCGCTCGGCCAGCTCCGGCACCCAGCACAGCGGCGTGCCGTCGCTGCGCACCGGGAGCGGGGTGGAGGCCGTGAAGTCGGTGGCGATGCCGACCACGTCGCCTGCGTCGACGCCCGCCGCGCGCAGTGCCGCGGGCACCGTCTGGCGCAGCGACTCGACGTAGTCCGACGGATCCTGCAAGGCCCAGTCGGACGGTAGCGACGGCCCGCCGGTCGGTAGCACCCGCTCGATCACGCCGTTCGCGTACTCGTGCACCGCAGACCCGAGCTCGGCGCCGTCGGACGCCCGCACGACCACGGCGCGGGCCGACAACGTGCCGTAGTCGACGCCGACGACGCAGGCGTTAGCGCTCACATCCACCGCCCGGGACGAGGTCTGCGGAGGCGGGACCCATCGTGCTCAGACCCCTGCCGTGCTCGCGCGGACGATCAGCTCGGGCGCCACCGTCTCGCGGCGCGGCTCACGGACGCCGCTCTCGATCTGCTCCAGCAGCAGCAGCAGGCTGCGCCGGCCCATCTCGTTGAAGTTCTGGCGCACGGTCGTGAGCGGGGGCGTGAAGTACTCCGCCTCGGGGATGTCGTCGAAACCGACGACGCTGATGTCGCCCGGGATCCGGCGGCCGGCCTCGTGCAGCGCGCGCAGCAGCCCGAGCGCCATCTGGTCGTTGGCGACGAATACGGCGGTGACGTCGTGGTTGGCGGCGAGGTCGCGACCGAGCTCGTGCCCGGCGCGCGCGCTCCAGTCGCCGTGCAGCACCGGCGGCGCCGGCGCACCGGCCGCTTCCAAAGTGCTCCGCCACCCGCGCATGCGGTCCTGCGCCTCGAGCCAGTCGACCGGGCCGGAGATGTGCCAGACCGTGCGATGGCCGAGCTCGAGCAGGTGCGAGGTCGCCAGCTGCGCGCCCTCGAACTGGTCGACCGCGACGAGCGGCACCGAGTCGTCGGGCCCGGCCTCGGCGGCCACCACCGGCACGTCCTCGGGCAGGTGCAGCATCGCCGCCGTCGCGGACTCCTGCGGCGCGATCACGAGGATGCCGTCCACGCCCTGGTCGCGCAGGCGCTCGACCGCGCTGACGACCGACGAGCTGGCGAGCGAGCGCAGGCTCACGATGCTCACGAAGTAGTCCGCCTCGTGGGCGGCGCGCTCGATCCCGAACAGCGTCGACGCCGGGCCGTGGAGCGTGGTGTCGAAGCTGACGACGCCGAGCGTGCGCGAGCGGCCGGTCACGAGCGCGCGCGCGACCGGGTTGGGCCGGTACTCGAGCTTGCGCATCGCGTCCTGCACGCGCTCGCGCGTGTCGGCCCGCACGTGCGGGCTGTCGTTGATCACTCGCGACACCGTCTGCAGCGACACACCGGCGAGCTTCGCCACGTCAGCCATCACCACCGCTCGGGGGCGTTGGCCCTTGTTTGCGAGTGAGCTCATCGGTTGGGCGACATCGTCGCATCATCATCGGAGACGGCACCGAGCCCGGCGCAGCGCCGCTGATGCTAGCGCTCACAGGATCTGGGTCAAGTCCATTACGGGGGCTTTGAGACGCGACCCGTGAGCGCTAACATCAACGGCCGATTGGCTGACCTATCCGGCCTTCCCGTCGCCCCTGGTAGCGGCGTGCTGCGCCCGCTCGGGATCGGCGTCGTGCGGCTGCGCGGCGGGTTCTGGGGTGACCGCCAGCAGCTCAACGCGAGCACGCTGCTGCCGCACTGCCACCGCTGGGAGAGCCGGCTCGGCTGGATCGAGAACTTCAGCGATCCGCACACCGACCGCGGGCGCGAGTTCGCCGACTCCGACGTCTACAAGATGGTCGAAGGGATGGCGTGGGAGGTGGGCCGTAGCGGGAGCACGCGGCTCGACACGCTGATCGGCGAGATCGCCGAGGCCGCCGCCGGAGCGCAGGAGGAGGACGGCTACCTCAACACCCGCTTCGGCCACCGCGGCCGCGACCACCGCTACACCGACCTCGAGTGGGGCCACGAGCTGTACTGCTACGGCCATCTCATCCAGGCCGCCGTCGCGCGCCTGCGCACACGCGGCGAGGACCGACTGACCGAGATCGCGCGCCGCGCTGCCGACCACGTGTGCGACACGTTCGGCGCGACCGGCAACCAGGGCGTGTGCGGGCATCCCGAGATCGAGATGGCGCTCGTCGAGCTCTACCGCGCCACCGGCTCCGACCGCTACCTGGAGCAGGCGCGGCTGTTCGTCGAGCGCCGCGGCGGGCCGGCGCTTGCCGACATCCCTCGCGGCCGCGCCTACTTTCAGGACGACGTGCCGATCCGCGAGGCCGAGGCGTTCCGCGGCCACGCCGTCCGCGCGCTGTACCTCGCAAGCGCCGCCGTCGACCTCGCGGTGGAGACGGGCGATCGCGAGCTGCTCGCGGCGATCGAGCGCCAGTGGGAGCGCACGATCGAGCGCCGCACGTATCTGACCGGCGGGATGGGCTCGCGCCACAGCGACGAGTCGTTCGGCGAGGACTACGAGCTGCCGCCCGATCGCGCGTACTCGGAGACCTGCGCGGGCGTCGCGTCGGTGCAGCTGGCGTGGCGCCTGCTGCTGGCGACGGGCGACGCCCGCTACGCCGACGTGATCGAGCGGACGCTGTGCAACGTCGTCGCGACCTCACCGGCGCTCGACGGCAGCGGCTTCTTCTACGCCAACCCGCTGCACCAGCGCGTGCCGGGCGAACCGCCGGACCCCGACGCCGAGAACATGCGCGCCGCATCGAGCCTGCGCGCGCCGTGGTTCCACGTGTCCTGCTGCCCGACCAACGTCGCCCGCACGTTCGCCAGCCTCGGGGGATATGTCGCGACGACCGACGACGACGGCGTGCAGATCCACCAGTACGCGTCGGGCACGGTCGAGGCCGGTCCACTGACTCTCGACATCGCAACGGAGTACCCGTGGGCGGGCGAAGTGACCGTGCGGATCGCTGCGACCGATGGCACCCGCCGGCGGCTGAGCCTGCGCGTGCCCGCGTGGGCGGGCGAGGCGGTGCTCGTCGATCGCGGGCACCGCCGCCCGGTGCCGGCCGGCTACGCGACGGTCGACGCCGAGTGGGCGGCCGGCGACGAGGTCCGGCTCGAGCTGCCGCTGCAGCCGCGCTGGACCGAGCCGGACCCGCACGTCGACGCGGTGCGCGGCTGCGTCGCCGTCGAGCGCGGTCCGCTCGTCTACTGCCTCGAGTCGACCGACCACGACGCCGACCTGTCCGAGGTGCGCGCCGACCCGCGGGCGAACATCGCCGAGGATGGCGTCTCGCGTCCGCTGGGCGGCGCGCCGGTGCTGACTGCGGCGGGGCTGACGTTCATCCCATACCACACGTGGGGCAACCGCGGCCTGGCCACGATGCGCGTGTGGGTGCCGGTCGGCTAGCCGCGATCCGGGATCTGCTGCACCGCCCAGCCGTTGCCGTCCGGGTCCTGGAAGAACACGAAGCGGCCCCAGGGGAAGTCCTGCACGTCGCTGACCACGACGCCGCGCGAAGCGAGGTCGGCGCGGGCCGCGTTCGCGTCGTCGACGACGAGCTGGAGACCTTGGACCGAGCCGGGCTCGGCTTCGCTGACGCCCTTCCCGATCGCGATCGAGCACGCCGACCCGAGCGGTGTGAGCTGCACGAAGCGGATTTCCTCGCTGACCACGTGGTCGTGGTCAGCGTTGAAGCCGGCCTGGTCGACGTAGAACGCCTTGGCGCGATCGACGTCGGAGACCGGCACAGCGATCAGTTCGAGCTTGTAGTCCATAGGCGCCGCCTTGGTTTGGTGTGAACGCAGGAACCTATATGGGTAGTCAGACTCCCTGCCATGGCCTTAGCCGCCGCTACCGATCTCGAACGGCTCATCCGCCGCGAGCACTCCAGCCCACACGACATCCTCGGCGCGCACGCGACCGACGGCGGTGTCGTGATCCGCGCGTTCCGCCCCTCAGCCGCGGCCGTACGCGCGATCCCGGCGAGCGGTGATGCCGTCGATCTCGCCCAGATCCACCCCGGCGGCGTGTTCGAGGGCGTCATCGACGGCGCCCAGCTGCCGCTCGCCTACAAGCTCGAGGCCGACTACGGCGAGTCGGGCGTCATCACGATCGAGGATCCCTACCGATTCCTGCCGACCGTCGGTGAGCTCGACCTGCACCTCGTCGGCGAGGGCCGCCACGAGGAGCTGTGGACGCGGCTCGGCGCGCATGTGCGCGAGGTCGACGGCGTCCGCGGCACGGCGTTCAGCGTCTGGGCGCCGGCTGGCCGCGCCGTCTCCGTCGTCGGCGACTTCAACTTCTGGGACGGCCGGATCCACCCGATGCGCGCGATGGGCGCGTCCGGCGTGTGGGAGCTGTTCCTGCCAGGGATCGAGTCCGGCGCTCGCTACAAGTACGAGATCCTCGCGCCGGACGGTGAGATCCGCCTGAAGGCCGATCCGCTGGCCTTTGCCACCGAGGTGCCGCCCAAGACCGCGTCGGTGGTGCACGAGTCCACCTACGAGTGGACCGACGAGAAGTGGCTCGAGGAGCGCCGCAACGCCAGGCCCCTCGATGGCCCGATGTCGATCTACGAAGTCCACCTCGGCTCGTGGCGGCTGAACCCGATGGAGGGCAACCGGTCGCTGACGTTCCTCGAGCTGGCCGATGAGCTGTCCGCCTACGCGCTCGACATGGGCTTCACGCACATCGAGCTGCTGCCGGTGATGGCGCACCCGTTCACCGGCTCGTGGGGCTATCAGGTCAGCGGCTACTTCGCCCCGACGCCCCGGTTCGGCTCGCCGGACGACTTCCGCGCGTTCGTCGACCGCTTGCACAGCAAGGGCCTCGGCGTGATCCTCGACTGGGTGCCCGCTCACTTCCCGCGCGACGACTTCGCGCTCGCGCGGTTCGACGGCACGGCGCTGTACGAGCACGAGGACCCGCGCCGCGGCGCGCACCCGGACTGGGGCACGCTGGTCTTTAACTACGGCCGGCACGAGGTGCGCAACTTCCTCGTCGCCAACGCCCTGTACTGGCTGCGCGAGTACCACGCCGACGGCATCCGCGTCGACGCCGTCGCTTCGATGCTCTACCTCGACTACTCGCGCGAAGAGGGCCAGTGGGTGCCGAACGAGTACGGCGGCAACGAGGATCTCGACGCCGTCGGCTTCCTGAAGGAGTTCAACGAGGTCGTTCACGGACGGGAGCCCGGCACGATCTCCGCGGCCGAGGAGTCGACCGCCTGGCCGGGCGTCTCGCGCCCCACGTACCTCGGCGGGCTCGGCTTCGGCTTCAAGTGGAACATGGGCTGGATGCACGACACGCTGTCGTACTTCCAGCAGGACCCCGTGTACCGGCGCTGGCACCACCACGAGCTGACGTTCAGCCTCGTGTACGCGTTCACCGAGAACTTCATCCTGCCGCTGTCGCACGACGAGGTCGTGCACGGCAAGGGCTCGCTGGTCAACAAGATGCCGGGCGACAAGTGGCAGAAGCTGGCCAACCTGCGCACGCTGTACGCCTTCATGTGGGCGCACCCCGGCAAGAAGCTGCTGTTCATGGGCCAGGAGTTCGCGCAGGAGGCGGAGTGGAGCGCCGAGCGCTCGCTCGACTGGCACCTCCTCGAGGACCCGCAGCATGGCGGCATCCAGTCGCTGGTGCGCGACCTCAACCACGCCTACAAGGGCGAGCCGGCGCTGTGGGAGTGCGACTTCGACGGCACCGCGTTCTGGTGGATCGAGGCCAACGACGCCGACAACAACGTGTTCGCGTTCGCGCGCCGCACGAAGAACTCCGAGGGCGTCGTGGTGTTCGTCGCGAACCTGTCACCGGTTCCGCGGGAGGGCTACCGGCTCGGCTTGCCGCGGTCGGGTCGCTGGCGCGAGCTGGTCAACACCGACTCCGGCTTGTACGGCGGGTCGGACATCGGCAACCTCGGCGGCGTCGAGGCCGGGCCGATCGCCTGGCAGAGCCAGCCGTTCTCGGCCGAGATCAACCTGCCGCCGCTTGGTGCCCTTTGGCTCGTGCCGGACGCCGGCTGACGAAAACCGTTCGGGTCGCCGCCTTCACGTAGGCGCCGCGCGCCGGTAGCACCAGGACGCGGTAGGCGCGGGTGACCTTGCGCGCGCGGAAGACCCTGAACGAGAAGGTCTTCGCGCCGGTGATCGCGCGATGCTTGATCTGCGCCCACTTGCCGGTCGCCAGCCGGCGCTGCAACGACAGCTCGCCGGTGATCGCAGGGCGGATCCTGCCGGAGATGCGGGCGCGCTTGCGGCTGAGGATGTGGACCCCGATCGCGGCGGCAGGGGTGACGCGCACCGCCGCGACCGCGCTGGTGAGCGGCGTCTGCGTGCGCGTGACGACGCGGAAGTGGGTCAGTCCCCACACGTGGTCGATGTCGAACAGGTAGCCGCCGTCCTCGCCCGCGTGCGTGGTTCGCACGTCCGTGAAGCCGGTGCCGAACGGGAACCGCTCCTGCTGCAGCGCGAGCGTCATCTGGTTCACGCCCGCGCCGCTGACGCGGCCGCCGAGCGTGACGCCGCGACCGTACTGGACCTTGGAACGGGCGCTGAAGAAGGTCAGCGCGGTCGCGAGCCGGCCCGTGCGGAACGTGTGATCGCGGCCCGGCGTGTTGCCCGCGGCGTTGCGGGCGAACAGCCGCCAGTGGTAGCGCGTGTACGGTCGCAGGCCGCTGACGTCGGCCGCGACGGCCACCGGGTCGCCGGCCGGCAGAGTGAGCTCGGTGGTCCGGTTGCCGTAGCTGCCGCTGCGCCCGTACTGGAAGTAGTAGGTCGTCGCCGCGCCGTGCGGGTTGATCTTGCCGGAGAAGTGCGCGCTGCCGGTTGTCACCGCGGTCGCGTGCTGGTCGCTGACCAGCGGCGGCGTCGGGTTCGGCAGCGTCCTGAACGTCAGGTCCTGTCCGCCGGCGATCGTGAAGTGGTACGTCGTGTTCGGCGACAGGCTGGAGACGTCGGCGTGCGCCTGGCCGCCCGTCACCGGCACCGGACCGGCGGTGAGGCCGTAGCCCGGGCTCGTCCCGTATGAGAACGTGGTGGTCGCGTTCGTGTCGTCGGTGCCGTTCAGCGTGGCGGTCGTCGGCGTGACGTTGGTCGCCGGCGCGGTCACAGGAGCGGCCAGCGCGGCGATGGTGGCGAGGTGCGCAAGCATCGCCTCGATTGAACACTCAGCGCCGGTCGGTGATGCGGTGGCGCGGTCTAGCTACCGACGAACTGCGGCTGGGTAGGGCGGCGAGAGTGCCGGCCGCGCGGCTGATCCCATCCCTCAACGCCGCCGTTCGCCGAGACTTCGAGATCGCCGACGTTTCATCGTGGCGCCCGATCGGGCATGCTCGCGCCTCGATGCCCGACGAGCCCCTGCCGTTTGAGCGCCGCCTCGGTGCCTTCCCGCTCGGCGAAGGCCACGCCGGGTTCCGGGTGTGGGCGCCTCTCCCGGAGCGCATCGCGCTGCGCACCGGTGGGGTCGAGCACGCACTCGAGCCGGTCGGCTACGGCGTCTACGAGGCGGCGATCGAGGCGGAGCCGGGGACCGACTACGAGTACGTCCTCGACGGCTCGGTGCTCCCGGACCCGTACGCGCGCTGGCAGCCGGAGGGGATCCGCGGCCCGTCGCGGCTGCTCGACACGGCCGCATTCGAATGGAGCGACGGCGACTGGCAACCGCCCGCCGTCGGTGAGCTCGTGCTGTACGAGCTGCACGTCGGCACGTTCACGCCCGAGGGGACGTTCGAGGCGGCGATCCCGTATCTGCGCGGTCTCCGCGAGCTTGGCGTCACCGCGATCGAGCTGATGCCGGTCAACGAGTTCCCGGGCCGCCACGGCTGGGGCTACGACGGCGTCTACTGGTCGGCCGCCCAGTCCTCGTACGGCGGGCCGCTCGGCCTGCAGAAGCTCGTCGACGCCGCGCACCGCGAGGGCCTGGCCGTGCTGCTCGACGTCGTCTACAACCACGTCGGCGCCTCCGGCACGCAGGCGCTGCGGGCATTCGGCCCCTACTTCACGTCGCACTATGAGACGCCGTGGGGCGACGCGATCAACTACGACGCCGACGACTCCGACGCCGTCCGCGAATGGGCGATCCAGAGCGCCGAGCAGTGGGTCCGCGACTTCCACTGCGACGGCCTGCGGCTCGACGCCGTGCACGCGATCATGGACGGCAGCCCGGAGCACCTCGTCGCCGCGATCGCCCGCCGCACCGAGCCGGCGTTCGTGATCGCCGAGTCCGGCCTCAACGACCCGAAGGTCATGCGTGACGTGATGCGCGGCGGCTGGGGCTGCGATGCGGCCTGGGCCGACGACTTCCACCACTCGCTGCGCGTGCTGCTGACCGGGGACCGCGAGGGCTACTACGCCGAGTTCGGCGGCCTCGCCGACCTGGCGAAGGCGTTCCACCGCCCGCACGTGCACGACGGTCAGTACTCGACGTTCCGCCACCGCCGCTTCGGCGCCAAGGCCGACGACGTGCCGCCCGAGCGCTTCGTCGTCTTCTCCTCCAACCACGACCAGGTCGGCAACCGCGCGTTCGGCGATCGCCTGCCGGGCGAGCTGCGCCCGCTCGCCGCCATGTGCACGCTGCTCTCGCCGTTCACGCCGATGCTCTTCCAGGGCGAGGAGTACGGCGAGGACGCGCCGTTCATGTTCTTCTCCGACCACATCGACGAGGACATCGCGACGGCCACGCGCGAAGGCCGCCGGCGCGAGTTCGCCGCGTTCGCCGAGTTCCGCGGGCGCGCGGTGCCCGACCCGCAGGATCCGGCCACCTTCGAGGCGTCCAAGCTCACGCGCACGGGATCCCCGGAGGGGATCCGCGAGCTGTACGAGACCCTCCTGCACGCGCGCCGTGACCTGCCGCCGGGCGACGCCGACGCGGTCGAGTTCGACGAGCACGCCGGGTGGCTGCGCGTGCAGCGCGGCTCGCACGCGCTGGTCGCCAACTTCTCCCGTGACGACCTGCACGTGCCGGTCGACGGGACGGTCGAGCCGGTCGTCGCGACCGCGCACATCACGCTGGAACCGGGTTTCGTGGTCCTCGGCGCCCTGTCGGGGGCATTGGTACGGCTAGGGTGGGCGCCGTGAGAGACCTCTGGCCGGGGAGGCCGTTCCCGCTGGGACCGACGTGGGACGGAAGCGGCACCAATTTCTCGCTGTTCTCGGAGAACGCCGAGCGGGTGGAGCTGTGTCTGTTCGACGACGACGACACCGAGGAACGCGTCGAGGTGACCGAGCGCACCGCGTTCAACTGGCACGTGTACCTGCCGGGCGTCGGTCCCGGCCAGCGCTACGGTTACCGCGTCGACGGCCCCTACGACCCGCGTTCCGGCCACCGCTTCAACCCGGCCAAGCTGCTGATCGATCCGTACGCGAAGTCGATTGAGGGCAAGGTGCGCTGGAACCGCGCCAACGTGCTCCCGTACGTGCCCGACGTCGAGGCCGGTGACGACGCCGACCTCGTGCGCGACGACGAGGACTCGGCGGTGGCGATCCCCAAGAGCGTGGTGATCGACGACCGCTTCGACTGGCAGGGCGACCGGCTGCCGAACACGCCGATCGACCGCACGGTGATCTACGAGACGCACGTGAAGGGCTTCACGATGCGCCACCCCGGCGTGCGCGAGGACCTGCGCGGCACGTACGCCGGGCTCGCGTCGGAAGCGGCGATCGAGTACCTCACGGGGCTCGGCGTCACCGCGGTCGAGCTGCTCCCGATCCACCACATCGCCGACGAGTCGTTCCTCGCCGAACGCGGGCTCACCAACTACTGGGGCTACTCGACGATCGGCTACGTCGCACCGCACTCGCTGTACGCCGCGACCGGCATTCGCGGCCAGGAGGTGCGCGAGTTCAAGGGCATGGTCAAGGCCCTCCACGCCGCGGGGATCGAGGTGATCCTCGACGTCGTGTACAACCACACGGCGGAGGGCAACCACCTCGGGCCGATGCTCGGCTTCAAGGGCGTCGACAACCAGTCCTACTACCGGCTGGTCCCCGACGACCCGCACTTCTACATGGACTTCACGGGCACCGGGAACTCGCTCAACCCGGTCCACCCGAGCGTGCTGCGGCTGATCATGGACTCGCTGCGCTACTGGGTCGACGAGTGCCACGTCGACGGCTTCCGCTTCGACCTCGCGAGCGCGCTCGCGCGCGAGTTCTACGACGTCGACCGCCTGGCGAGCTTCTTCGACGTCATCCACCAGGACCCGATCCTGTCCCAGGTCAAGTTGATCGCCGAGCCGTGGGACGTCGGCCCGGGCGGCTACCAGGTCGGCAACTTCCCGGTCCTGTGGTCGGAGTGGAACGGCATCTACCGCGACGTGATGCGCGATTTCTGGCGCGGCTCGGCCGGGGTCAACGCGTTCGCGGCCCGCTTCACCGGCTCGAGCGACCTGTACGAGTCCGACGGCCGCCGGCCGTTCGCTTCGGTCAACTTCATCACCGCGCACGACGGCTTCACGCTCAACGACCTCGTCTCCTACAACGAGAAGCACAACGCGGCGAACCTCGAGGACAACCGCGACGGGACCGACGACAACCGCTCGTGGAACATGGGCGTCGAGGGGCCGACCGACGACCCGGAGATCACCGCGCTGCGCGAGCGCCAGAAGCGCAACTTCCTCGCCACGCTGTTCCTCTCTCAGGGCACGCCGATGATCCTCGGCGGCGACGAGATGGGCCGCACACAGAGCGGCAGCAACAACGCCTGGTGCCAGGACAACGAGATCTCCTGGTTCGACTGGGACGTCGACGAGGCGGGACAGCATCTGTACGAGTTCACCCGCCGCCTGATCGCCCTGCGGCGCGAGCATCCGGTGTTCCGCCGCCGCCAGTTCCTCCACGGCACCGAGGAGGAGGGCTCGGGGCTGCCCGACGCCTGGTGGTTCCGGACCGACGGGCGGCGGATGACCAAGCGCGACTGGGAGAGCTCGCACGTCGTCGGGATGTTCCTCAACGGCAAGGAGATCGCGGCGCCGGACGAGCACGGCGAGCGCGTGATCGACGACTCGTTCCTGCTGCTGTTCAACGGCAGCCACGACGACATCGACTTCAGGCTGCCGTCCGGGCGCTTCGGACGCCGCTGGGTCTGCGAGCTCCGCACCGACGACACGGACGCGACGGGCGGGAGCGTCCAGGTCAGCGCCGGTGAGCACATCTCGCTCCCCGCGCTGTCGCTGATCGTGTTGAGGCGCGAGAACTAGCTTGGCGCCGCTGCGCGCCACATACCGGCTGCAGCTCGGCGGCGGCATGGGCTTCGCGAAGGCGCGCGAGCTGCTCCCGTACCTGCGCGACCTCGGCGTCAGTCACCTGTACCTGCCGCCGTCGTTCCAGGCGCGGGCGGGGTCCACGCACGGCTACGACGTCGTCGACCCGACGCGCTTCTCGGAGGAGCTCGGCGGCGAGCAGGAGTTCGATGCGCTGGCGGCTGCCGCGCAGGCGCTCGGCCTCGGGCTGATCCTCGATGTCGTCCCCAACCACATGGCGACCGACGACGGCAATCGCTACTGGGCCGACCCGGAGCTGCGCGCGCAGTACTTCGACATCGACGAGCGCACCGGGCGCCACCGGCGCTTCTTCGACGTCGACCACCTCGCGGCGGTGCGGCAGGAGGACCCCGAGGTGTTCGCGGAGACGCACAAGCTGGTCCTGCGGCTGGCGCGCGACGGCGTGGTCGACGGGCTGCGGGTCGACCATCCGGACGGGCTCGCCGACCCGGCCGGCTATCTCGCGCGGCTGCGGGAAGGCGGCGTCGCGAACGTGTGGGTGGAGAAGATCCTTACCAATTCCCACCCACCCGAGCCGCTGCGTGACTGGCCGGTGCAGGGGACGGTCGGCTACGAGTTCCTCAACGACGTCGCCGCATTGTTCGTCGATCCCGCCGGCGAAGCCTCGCTCACCGACCTGTGGATCGAGCTCTCGGGCGACGACCGGCCGTTCGGCGAGGTGGCGTTCGAGGCCAAGCTCGAGCAGGTGCGCGGGCCCTTCGCCGTCGAGGCCGACCGGCTGCGCGGCGAGGCGCCGCGCGACGTCGGCGGCCTCGAGCGGGCGCTCGCGTCGCTTCCCGTCTACCGCACCTACGTCGAGCCGTGGTCGGGTCGCGTCGAGGACGCCGACCGCGAGGCGATCGGCGCCGCCGGCCTGCCGGAGTCGCTCCAGAGCGTGCTCACGTTGCGGGAGCGCGGCTGGGACGCGTTCGTCACCCGCTTCCAGCAGACGACGCCCGCGATCATGGCCAAGGGCGTCGAGGACACCGCGTTCTACCGCTACGCGCGGCTGCTCGCGCTCAACGACGTCGGCGGCGACCCGAGCCGGTTCTCCGTGTCCGTTGACGCGTTCCACGCGGCGAATCTCGCGCGCCCGGCGCGCAACCTGCTCATCACCCAGACGCACGACACCAAGCGCTCGGGCGACGTGCGCGCGCGGCTCGGCGCGCTGGCCGGGATGGCGGAGGACTGGGCGGGCCACGTCCGCCGCTGGTTCGAGGCGTGCTCGCCGCTGCGCGGGCCGGATGCGATCGAGCGCTACTTCATCTTCCAGACGCTGATCGGCGCGTGGCCGATCGAGGCCGACCGCCTCGAGGCGTATCTCGAGAAGGCGCTGCGCGAGGCCAAGCGCAACACGAACTGGATCGAGCCCGACACCGCCTACGAGGAGCGCGTCAAGGCGTTCTGCCGCAAGCTGTACGAGCACCGCCCGTTCCTGTCCGACTTCGAGCCGTTCGCCGCCGAGGTCGCGCGCGCCGGGGAGCGCGCCGCGCTCGGCCAGCTGCTGCTCAAGCTCACCGTCCCGGGCGTGCCCGACATCTACCAGGGCGACGAGCTGCTCGCGCTGGCGCTCGTCGATCCCGACAACCGCCGCCCGGTCGACTGGATCCGCCGCCGCGCCCTGCTCGCGGAGGTCGCCGACGGCGCCGCGCCGACGGACGAGACACGCAAGCTGCAGCTGATCGTCCGCGCGCTGGCCGTGCGCGCGTCGCGCCCGGACGCGTTCACGGGCTCGTACGAGCCCGTAGATGTCGGCCCCGACGCCTGCGGGTTCGTGCGCGGCGGGTCGGTCCTCGCGGCGGTGGCGCTGCGCGCCGGCGTGCCCGACGTGACGGTCGACCTCCCGACCGGCACGTGGCGCGACGTGCTCGGCGACCGTGGCCTCGGCGGCCGCATCGCACTCGCCGACCTGGTCGGAGAGCACGGCGTTGCGTTGCTCCAGCGAACTGCGGCTGGGTAGGGCGGCGAGAGAGTCGGCCGCGGTGGCGGTCCTTGGCGGATAATCCACCGTAGAGGTGGTTTATCCGCCACGTTGGCGGGTTTGCCGCGATATGCGCGGCAAACTCGACACGTTCGATGGCGCCACCGGTAGCCTCCGGCGCCCCGTGCGCGTACTGATCCTGTCTTGGGAGTACCCGCCGATCGTCGAGGGCGGGCTCGCCCGGCATGTGCGCAAGCTGTCGGAGGCGCTGGTCGCTGCCGGCGTCGACGTCGACGTGGTCACGCGCGGTGGCGGGCGGCTGTCGGAGACCGAGGACCGGCACGGCGTGGCGGTGCATCGCGTGCGCGAGCCCGACTTCCCGAAGGACGACCTTGACGCCTTCATCGCGTGGGTCGAGCACATGAACGCCGACATGCTGCGAACCGCGCTCGAGCTCGACGGGTCGTTCGACGTCGTCCACTCGCACGACTGGCTCGTGGCCGACGCGGCCCGCCGCCTCAGCCACCGCTTCGGCGTCCCGTGGCTGGTCACAGTGCACGCGACCGAGTACGGTCGCCACCAGGGCTGGGTCGACAAGCACCCGCAATCGCACATCCACGCCGTCGAGAAGCGCATGGTGCGCGGCGCCGACCGCGTGATCACGTGTTCGCACTACATGCGCGAGCACGTCACCGAGGTGTTCGGCGTCCCGCACGACCGGGTGACGGCGATCCCCAACGGCATCGACCCGACCGACCTGCAGCCGATCGAGGACCTGCCGCGCCTGCGCGCGCAGTTCGCCGCGCCCGACGAGAAGCTCGTGCTGCTCGTCGGCCGGCTCGTGTACGAGAAGGGCTTCCACCTCGCGCTCGACGCGATGCCGCGGCTGATCGAGCGGCTCGGCGGCTTGCGCTTCCTCGTCGCCGGCTCGGGGACCGCCGAGGCCGAGCTCAAGGAGCAGGCCGAGCGCCTGAACCTGATGAACCACGGATCGTTCGTCGGCTGGACCGGCGACGACGTGCTGCATTCGCTGTACCGGATCGCCGACCTGTGCCTGGTGCCGTCCCTGTACGAGCCGTTCGGGCTGGTGGCGTTGGAGGCGATGGCGTCGGGCTGTCCGTGCATCGTGGCCGACACCGGTGGGCTGCGTGAGGTCGTGCCCGGCGGCCGCCGCGTCGGGCTGCGCTTCCGCGCCCGCGACGCGCGCTCGCTCGCTCGCATGGCGGAGCAGCTGCTGAGCGACGACGCGCTGCGCGACCGGCTGGTGGCCGAGGCCGGAGAGTGGGTGCTGCGGTTCGACTGGAGCGACGTCGCGCGCCAGACCGCGGAGGTCTACGCCGACCTGCGCGGCGCGCGCGTCTCGTAGGGCGCGACGACATCGCCGGGCGCCACCGTCGCGCCGGCCAGCACCGCGGCATGGATCCCGATCCGTGCCCCGATGCCGATCACCACCGGCGCTGGACGTTCCGCAAACGCTGGATCGGCATCGGCGATCACCGCCCAACCGCCGACGTCGCAGCCCGAGCCGACGTCGATGCCCGCGTCAGCCACGAGCACCGCCCGTTCGCCGATCCGCGCGCCCGGCCCGATGCGCACCGTTCCGCCGTTCGCCTCGATCCGGCAGCGCTCGCCGAGCCGGCACCCATCCTCCAGGACCACCCGCGCGCCACGCGCGACCGACACGCGCACGCCGCGCTCGACGTGCACGCGGCCGTGGACGTCGATCCGGCGGTGGAGCTTGAGCAGCGCCGATCTCAGGCGGCGTAGGTTCGCACCTCGGACCCGCGCACCGGCACACGCTCGTGCGCGCCGGGCGCGACCGTCAGGTCGAACCCCTGGCGGGCCGCGATCACCTTCGCGTGCTCGCTCCCGAGCGAGCCGTGCCGCTCGAGCACCAGGCCGCCGTGGGAGAAGGCGACGATCGACGTCGAGCACGGCCGGTGGTAGCGGTAGCGGGCCCGCGCGGCCTGCTCGTCGGGGTGCCCGATCAGCACCGCCTCGGGGTGATGGCCGAACTCGTCGCGGATCGCGCGCATCTCGTAGTGCGCAGGCTCGACCTGCTGCGTCACGTTGCTCGAGGTGTTCGCCGAGGTGATGAACAACAGGTCCTCGCGCGAGCGGTTGAGGGTCTCACCGACGAGCTGGTTCGACGGGCACGCGTGCCCGGGTGAGATCCACTGCGCGGTGCCGTCCACGGTCAGATGCTCGGGCACGATCCGCGACGCGGGGCCGCGGAAGCCGATCGGTCCGAGGGCGAGGAAGTCGTCCATCACGCGTTCGATGGCTGCGCGGTCAGCGACCTGGTCCCAGTCGAACACGCGATGTGCTCGCCAGGGATCCGTGGTCACGCTGCCGGGCTGGCCGGTGGGGCGGCCCTTGAGCCGGTTGACGCGCTGCATCGACTCCAGGTCGGGCATCGCGGCGAGCGCGCAGAAGTTGCCGAAGCCGTAGAAGAGCGCGGCGCCGTTCGTCGTCGCAATCGCGGCCAGACGTCGGTCCGCGTTGGAGGCGAGGTTGAGGATCACGTTCACCCGGCCAGCGTCGCCGGGAGCGCTTGGCGCGGGCTTGCCGCGGGCTTGCGCTAGGCGAACCGGAGCCGGAGCGCGGCGAAGCGGCGGCGGCGCGGGGCGCGACGCTCGCGGGCCCAGACGACGAGCTCGACGTTCTCGCCCAGGTCTGCTTCGACGTAGTTCATGTAGGTGGCATCCATCGCCTGACCAACATCCCACCCAGGTGACCATTGCTACATGCGGCTGGCTGGCGTCTGCCCGGGGGTCAGCCGTACCCCGAGTCGCGCGCGATCGAGTGGGTGGCGGGTACGCCGAAGCTCGCGGCGTCCCTCGAAGTCTTCTCGGCCCGGTCGAGCACGCGGTCGGTGCGCCCGAGCTCCGCATCCGGCAGCTCGTCCACCGGCGGCGGCGGAGGAACCGGCTCGCGGGTCCCGTCGGTGCGCACGAAGACCAGGTCCTCGATCGCCGCCTCTGCGAGCCACACCGGAGCGCGGACGAGCACGTCCCCGCTGCGGGCCGCGACGTCGACGACACCCTCGGGCAGCACCCCGGCGAACACGAGCGGGGCCCTCCAGACGCGCTGCGCCGGGCCGTCGAGACGCTCGAACGACGGGTCAGGGTCGTCCAGGTACGGGGTGACGAGCAGCTCGCCGCCGCGGACGACGATCCCCACCTTGATGTCCCACTGGACCTGGCGGTCGAGCAGCACGTCCACCGCGTGACGCAGCTTAGGCGCGCTTGAGCACCGGTGAGACGATTGCCGCATGACCTTCATCGAGACCTTCCCCGAACCGCGGCTCGACGACCCCGCGCGCGAGGTCTACGGCTACGTGCCGAACTTCGTCCAGCTGTTCTCTCAGCGTCCCGAGGTCTTCGCGGCCTGGCGCGGGCTGCTCGCCGCGATCCGCGCCGACATGGACGACCGCCGCTACGAGCTGGCGACCGTCGCGGCGGCCAAGCGCGTGCGGTCGTCGTACTGCGTGCTCGCCCACGGGTCCGTGCTGATGGACCAGTTCATGGGTGCCGACGAGTTCCAGGCGATAGTGACCGACCATCGAGCCGCGGGGCTCGACGACGTCGACGTGGCCGTGATGGACCTCTCGGAGAAGGTCGCCGACGACGCCGGCTCGGTCACCCAGGCCGACATCGACCGCCTGCGCGGCCTCGGGCTGTCCGACCCCGAGATCTTCGACGTCGTGGCGACCGCCGCCGCGCGCTGTTTCTTCACCAAGCTCGTGGACGGGCTCGGCGCACACCCGGACAGCGCGTACGCCGAGCTCGACCCCGGCCTGCGTGAGGTGATGGTGGTCGGGCGCCCGATCGAGAAGGACTAGGCCGCGAGCGCGGCCGCCTCCCGCGTGGCCGGTGTCCACAGCGCGTCGTTGCCGAACGGCCGCCGCTCCGCCCCGCCGCCGGCAGCGACCGAGATCAGGGCGTCCTCGGCGGCGTCGCGGTCCGGCGGCTGCAGGTGCTTCGCCATCACGGCCGCGACCTCGTAGGTCGTCAGGCCGTCGGGGAACGCGGCGAGGACCTCGGCGACGTCGTCGGTCGGCTCGCGCCGCGTGAGACTGCGGTCGAGGTTGGCGATCGCGACGTCGTAGGCCTCGACCGGCTGGAAGCCGCCGACCTCGAGCGACGAGCCGTCGACGGCGGTGAAGATCACGCTTGGCGCGGTGAAGCGGATCTCGCCGTCGGGCGTGGTCGCCGACCGGCCCTGGAACTCGGTCGCGCCACCGGCGGCGGAGCGGGCGAGCTTGCGGTCGGCGGCGAACAGCTCCTCGGTCTCGGGCTCGAGCGAGGCGGCGACGATCTTGGCCGCGTCGATCCCCGGCAGCCACTCGAGCGCCTCCTGGATGCCGGCCGGCTCGTCGAGCGTCAGCGTGCTCGTGAACTGGGCGAGCTGCAGTGCGCGGAACACCGCCCACTCGCGGTCGGGAAACAGACGCCGCGTGGCGACGATCGCGCGGCACATCGGCCACGTGGCGTGCGGACGCTCGCGCGGGGCGGTGGCGAACGGCATCCCGCGCCAGCGGAAAGATCGGTACCCCCGTGCCTGGCGCTCCGCGGTGTAGCCGCGGCGCTCGTATTGGGCGGCCGTCTCGGACAGCCCGATCATCACGAATTGCCACCGCAGCTGGTCGCCGTAGCGCCAGCTGAGCGTGGCCAACGCCGGACCGGCTGACCAGGCCCACGGGCAGCCCGGGTCGGAGAAGTGAGTCAATTGCATGGTCAACCAATGATGGCACTTTGAAGGAGATCTCCGCGGAGCGGCCCGACACGGGGGCGGCCCTCCGGAGATCTCCCGGGCTGCGGTTCCGTCAGCCCCGATCCCTAGCCTCCGGCGCCCTTGTCGTTCGCGGTCGACAACCCCGCCGCCCGGCGCCGCCGGGCCCTGCCCGCATGGCCGTCCGGTCGTCCGCTGCGCGTCTGGCAGCAGGCCGCCGCCGACGCCGTGTTCGATTACGGCGGCGACGCCTTCCTGGCCTCCGCCACGCCCGCGGCTGGGAAGACCACGTTCGGGCTCCACATCGCCCACCGGATGCTCTCCGAGGGCCGGGTCGCCCGCGTCGCGGTCATCGCGCCGACCACGCACATCTGCCGCCAGTGGGCGCTCGACGCCGCCCGCTACGGCATCGACCTCGAGCCCAACCGGCCGAACGCCGCCGGCCCGGAGCCGCGTGATCGTCACGGCATCGCGGTCACGTACGCGACGCTCGCCGCCGAGCCGTCGCTCCACCGCCGCCGCGCCGCGCAGGCGCCTACGCTCCTGCTCGCCGACGAGCCCCACCACATGGGCGAGCTCGCGGCCTGGGGCCGGAGCACGCTGTCCGCCTTCGAGCGCGCCCGCTTCCGGCTCCTGCTCTCCGGCACCCCGTTCCGCTCCGACAACACACCGATCCCGTGGGTCGACTATGACGATGACGGCGTGTCGTGCGCCGACTACTCGTACGGCTACACCGACGCGCTGATCGACGGTGTCTGCCGCCCCGTCACCTTTCACACCTATGACGGCGACATGGAGTGGATGAGCGACGGGCGCCGCCGCCACGCCGACTTCAGCGTCGCGCTCCCGGCGGCCGAGGCCGCCCGGCGCCTGCGCACCGCACTCGACCCCGACGGCGACTGGATCGAGCACGTGCTGCGCGACGCCCACGCGGAGCTGTCCTCGCTGCGCGCCGGCCCGCATCCGGATGCCGGCGGCCTCGTCGTGGCGATCGACAAGGAGCACGCCGACAAGCTCGCCGTCCGGCTCGCCCGCGTAGCCGGTGAGCGGCCGGAGATCGTCACCTCCGACGCGGCGGACGCGTCGCAGCGCATCCAGCGCTTCGCCGCGGGCTCGGGCAGCTGGCTGGTGTCGGTGCTGATGGTCTCCGAGGGCGTCGACATCCCGCGGCTGCGCGTCGGCGTCTACGCCACGAGCGCGCGGACCGAGCTGTTCTTCCGCCAGGTCGTCGGCCGCTTCATCCGCCGCACGCCGGCGGGTGGGCGGGATGAAATCCAGATGAGCCACCTGTTCCTGCCTTCGGACCCGGCGCTCAAGCAGCTCGCGACGCAGATCGAGGAGGAGCGCAACCACGCGCTCATCCAGCTCGCCGACGGCGAGGCCGTCGAGCGCGGCGAGCGGACCGAGGCCGAGGACGGCTTCCGCGCGCTGTGGTCGAGCGCGCGCCGTGACGACGACGTGCTGCAGACCACCCAGCCCGGCGACGCTCTGCAGCTGTTCGCCGAAGCCGCGCCGGCGCCGTCGGCGGCATTGCAGGCGTTCACGACGACCGAGCCGGAGACCGCCCACGACCGGCGCGAGCGGCTGCGCGAGGAGCGCCGTGCGCTCGTCGCCGCGATCGCGCGCCGCACCGGCGAGCCCCACGCAGCGATCAACGCGCGCGTCAACCGCGAGGTCGGCGTTGCGTCGGTCGCCGTATGCACGGTCGAGCAGCTCGAGCGGGCGAACCAGCTGCTCGAGCGGCTAGCGTCACGCGGGTGATCCCTGACTGGCAACCAGGCACCGTCGCGGTCCTGGCGACGGCCGGCCCGCACGCGATCCCGGTCTCGACGGCCACGCGCACCGGGCCGCAGACGGTGCTGCTCGCGCTCGGCCCGAGCCGCGGCTCGCTCGCGCGCTTGCGCGAGGACCCGCGCTGTGCGCTCGTGCTGGTCGCCGAGGGCGTGGCGGTCACCCTGCGTGGCCGCGCGACGGAGCTCGGCGAGGCCGCCGGCACCGTGGCGATCCGGCTCGACGTCGAGCACGTCGACGACCACGCGCAGCCGACGTTCGTGATCGACGCCGGCGTGCAGTGGCGCTGGACCGATGCCGACGCGGAGCGGCGCGACGCAGAGGTGCGAGCGGCGCTCGCTCAGCTCGCCTGATCGAGCGGCCGAGCCCACGCGCGGTCGGGGCGTCTGACACGCGATCTGCCGCTGCTGCGCTGATGCTCAACCGCGAGCGCCGACGCGCCGATGTGACCCAGACATGTCTGCGCTCGCGGAGGAGACGACCAGTGTCGCGGTGGCCCGGCAGCCGATCTTCAATCGCGCCGAAGCGATCACCGGCTTCGAGATCCTCTACCGCTCGCTGACCGGGCCGTTCACCGACGCCGAGGGTGCCACCTCGACCGTGATCGTCCAGAGCCTCGCCGACATCGGGCTCGAGCGCCTGGTCGGCGACTCGCGCGCGTTCATCAACGTCACCGCCGACTTCCTGCTGAAGGTGCGCCCGCTGCCGATGCCGCCCGAGCGGGTCGTGCTCGAGCTCGTCGGCACCCACAGCGCCGACCCCGCGCTGCTCGGCGCACTGCAAGACGCCCGCGACGCCGGCTTCAAGATCGCGCTCGACGGATTCCGCCTGTCGCCGGGATTGGAGCCGCTGCTCGCGCTCGCCAACGTCGTCAAGCTCGACATCCGTGCGCTGTCCGGCGCCACGCTCGTCAAGCAGGTCAACGAGCTGCGGGGCCGTGGGCTGACGCTGATCGCGCTCAAGGTCGAGACGCGCGAGGAGTACGAGGCGTGCCGCGCGATGGGCTTCGACGGCTTCCAGGGGTACTTCTTCGCCGAGCCGGCCGTGGTCTCCGGCACGACGGCGCCGACCCACCGCCTCGGCGCGCTGACGCAGCTGATCGCGCCCGACCGCCAGGCGAGCTTCGAGGAGATCGAGTGCGTGATCTCGCAGGACGCCGGCCTCGCTCACAAGCTCGTGCGGCTCGCGAGCTCGGCGTTCGTCGGCACGCGCACCCAGGTCGCGAGCGTCCGCCAGGCGCTGATCCTGCTCGGGACCGTGGCCGTCCGCCGCTGGGCGATGCTGCTTGCGCTCTCGGGTCTCACCGACCGCCCGCAGCACCTGCTGACGGTCGGCCTGGTGCGCGCCCGCCTGTGCGAGCTGCTCGCGGACGCGCACCCCGTGGCCGCCCCCGACCGGGCGTTCACCGTCGGGCTGTTCTCGGTTGTCGACGCGCTGCTCGGCAAGCCGATGCAGGCGCTGCTCGACGAGCTGCCGTTCGACAGCCGGATCACGCACGCGCTGCTCGATCACGACGGCCCCGAGGGCCGCCTGCTCGCCGCCGTGCTCGCCTACGAGCGCGGCGACTTCAACGACGTGCCGCGCTTCGGCGTCGGCCTGCCCGCGCTCGCCGGCGCATACCGCGAGGCGATCGACTGGGCCGACGGCGTCGCCGTTCAGCTCGCCGCCTGAGTGAGCCCGCTAGTCGGCCGCGATGGTGATGTTGCGGCCGGTCTCCTTCGCGGCCGCAAGCGCGTCCTGGGCACGGACGAGCAGTAGCTCGGCCGGCTCCTCGCCGTCCCAGCGGGCGACGCCGGCCGACGCGGTCTGGCCGCGCGGGGTGGCGGCGCGGACGCGGTCGAGCACGTCGACGGCCTCGCCGAGCGCGCAGCCCGGCAGCAGGATCCCGAACTCGGTGCCCTCCAGCCGCGCCAGCGTGTCGACCTCGCGCAGCTCGCCACGCCAGCGTGACGCGGTCTCCTTGATCAGGCGGTCGCCCTCGCGCTCGCCGCGCACCATGTTGAACGCGCCCATGTGATCGATGTCGACCACGGCGAGCACCAGCGGGCTGTCGCTGCGGCGGGCGCGAGCGAGCTCGCGCGGGAGCTCCTCGTCCCACACGCGGCGGGTGGCCAGGCCGGTCAGGGTGTCGCTGAGCTGGAGCGCGTTCATGCGCGTGCGCAGCCCGGCGTGCTCGATCGCCACCGCCGCCTGCGCGGCGAGCAGCCGCAGCACGCCGGCGGGAGCGTCCGGCAGCGCCTCCAACGGCACCTGCCAGATGACGATCAGCACGCCCGCGACCTGGCCGTCGCGCAGCACCGGCTCGAACACGGCCGAGCGGGCGCTGGTGGCCTCCACCAGCGGCGCCGCCAGTGCCGGGTGGCTGCGTGCGTCGGCGACGAAGTAGGTGTCCTTGGACGTGAACGCCCGCCCGTGAGCGGGCGCGGCGTCGGCGCGTGGCTGGATCGTCACGGGCGCGATCTCGACGCCGGCCATCGCGGTCGACACGAAGTCGCGGCCGGCCGGCTCGAGCAGGAACGCCACCGGCGCGCCGGCGACCTCACAGGCCGCCTCGCAGACGGCGGTGCGCGCGTCGTCGGCGCCGGCGAGCGCGCGCGCCACGCGGGCGATCGCGCCCATTCCACGCGCCTGGTCGCGCAGCATGTCGTTGAAGCGGCGCAGGTCACGCTCGTTGCTCTCGCGCTCGAGCTCGGACGAGAGCACGCGCGCGAGCATCGTGAAGAGCTGCTCGTCGGCGTCGTCGAACGGCTGCAGCGAGTGGCGCAGCGCAGCCAACGAGCCGACGCGCGTGCCGTCGGACAGCTCGAGCGGCACGCCGAGGTAGGCGCGCGCCCCCACCGCCTTCTGCATCGGCAACGAGCGGTAGATCGGGTGGCGAGCGACGTCGTTGCAGATGCGCGGGGCGCGGTCCTCCGCCATGTGCGAGCAGAACGCGTCACCGAGCGGGATCGCGAGGTTCGAGCGCAAGCCGAGCCCGCCACCGTTGCGGGTGTCGACGATGCGGTGGATGAACTGGCCGCGATCGAGATGCGCGAGGTAGAGCGCGGCGTCGGGCATGTGGCGCTCGAGCAGATCGAGCACCGAGCGCGTCGCGTCGGCGAACGAGCGGTAGGTCGTCGCCGTGGCGGCAGCGGCTGCCTTGATCGCGCTTGCGTCCACGAAACCATTGTCGAGGCTGGCAGCGCTCCTTCAATTGCCAATACGTCTAGGCTCCGCGATTCCATGCGCCTTGCCACGTTCCTCGCACCCGGAAACGACCAGCCCGAAGCGGGAGAGGTCCGCGGGGACGAGGTCATCGCGTTCGCGAGCGGCACCGTCCGGGATCGCCTCGCCACCGGCGACCTGACCCCCGCCGACGGCCGCGCCCACCCGCTCGCCGACGTCACGCTGCTCGAGCCGGTCCCCCGCCCGCGCGCGATCTTCGGCATCGGCCGCAACTACGCCGCGCACGCCGCCGAGCTCGGCAACGCCCTGCCCGACGCACCGATCGTCTTCATGAAGCTGCCGACCTCGAGCGTGCCGCCGTCCGGGCCGGTCATCCGCCCGCCCGTCGTCAGCGAGCTCGACTACGAGGCCGAGCTCGCGGTCGTCATCGGCGCGGGCGGGAAGATCGCGGGCTGGGCCGTCGCCGACGACGTCTCCGCGCGCAACCTCCAGCGGGCGGAGGAGCAGTGGACGCGCGCCAAGGGCTTCGACACCTCGTGCCCCTGGGGGCCGTGGGTCACGACCGTCGACGAGCTCCCCGACGCCGGTGACCTGCGGATCCAGTCATGGGTCAACGGCGAGCAGCGCCAGGACGCGACCACCGACCAGCTGATCTTCGGGCCGCAGCAGCTCGTCGACTTCCTTTCCGAGACGTGCACGCTCGAGCCCGGCGACCTCATCCTCACCGGCACCCCGTCAGGTGTCGGTATGGGCTTCGACCCGCCGCGCTATCTCAGCGACGGCGATGTCGTGCGCGTGGAGATCGAGCGCCTCGGCTCGATCGAGCACGCGGTCAGTGCTCGTGGATGACCCGGTCGATGAGGCCGTACTCGGCGGCCTCTGACGCCTTGAAGAAGCGGTCGCGCTCCATGTCGCGGTGCACGACCTCCTCCGGCTGACCGGTGTGCTTGGCGTAGATCTCGTCGACGCGCTTGCGCGTCTTGAGGATCTCGGCCGCGTGGATCTCGATGTCGGTCGACTGGCCCTCGAAGCCGGCTGACGGCTGGTGGATGAGGATCCGCGAATTGGGCAGGGACATCCGCTTGCCCGGCGCGCCGCCGGCGAGCAGCAGCGACCCCATCGACATCGCGATCCCGACGCACATCGTCGCCACGTCGGGCTTGATGAACTGCATCGTGTCGTAGATCGCCAGCCCGGCGTAGATCGAGCCGCCCGGCGAGTTGATGTAGATCGAGATGTCCTTGTCAGGATCCTGGGACTCGAGATGCAGCAGCTGCGCAACGATCAGGTTGGCGACCTGGTCGTCGACCGGGCTGCCGAGAAAGACGATGCGCTCGTTGAGCAGGCGCGAGTAGATGTCGAACTCGCGCTCGCCACGTGCCGTGCGCTCGATGACCATGGGGACCAGAGGCATGAGCGCTGATACTAGGACACGAGGACTTCCGGTACCGCGTCAGGCTGCGGCCACGGTGGTCCGCAGCCGGCCCAGCAGCCGCTCGATGCGGTGGCCGACCTTGCGACGGTCGAGCCGCAGGGTGTCGGCCGCCGCGTCCGCCGGCGTGCCGTCGATCAGCATCGCGAGCAGCGCGAGGTCCTCGGGGTCGATCCGGTGGGCCGCGGCGTCGAGGTGCTCGGGTCCGAGCGCGGGCAGCGCGGCGCCGCCGCGAGCGACGATGCGGATCGCCTCGAACAGCTCCTGCGGCTCGGCCGCCTTGTCGACGATGCCGTCGGCGCAGGCGATCCGGGCGAGCAGCACGACGTCGCTGTCCGGGTCGGCGGTGTAGAGGATCACCTTCGGGGCGTGGGGGAGCGCCTTCAGACGCCGGCACAGCGTCAGGCCGTCACCGTCGACCAGATGCTGCTCGAGCAGCACGACCCCGGGGCGCAGACGGTCGACGATCTCGAAGCCGTCGTCCGCACCGGTGGCGACGCCGACCGGGATGAGCCCCGGCTCGGTTCGCAGCAGGAGCGTGAGGCCCGCCCTGACGGCAGGCTGTGAATCGACGATCGCGACCCGCGTCACGGCCGGAACTCTCCCAGCACGGTCTGAAATTGGCGTAAAGGTGCTCTGAGACACACGAAGTTCTTAGGGTTCGGGCATGCCGCAGAGAGTCCTCGTCACCGGTGAGCGGGCACGCGGTGTCGCGCTCGTGGTCGCCGGGGTGATCACGGCGCAGTTCGGCGCGGGGTACGCGGTGACGCTGTTCGACGAGCTCGGTCCCGCCGGCGCGGCGTTCCTGCGCCTGTGCTTCGCGGCGCTCGTGCTGGTCGCGGCGTGGCGTCCGCGCCTGCGCGGCCACACGTTCGCCGAGCTGCGCCTGGCCGTCACGTTCGGGGTCGTCCTCGGCGTCATGAACCTGTCGATCTACTCGGCGATGGACCGCATCCCGCTCGGCGTCGCGGTCACGATCGAGTTCGCCGGGCCGATGGCGGTCGCCGTGATCGGGTCGCGGCGCCCACTCGACCTGCTGTGGGTCGCGCTGGCGGCGACCGGGATCGTGCTGCTTACCGATCCGGGCGGCGGCTCGCTGGACTCGATCGGCGTCATGTTCGCGCTGCTCGCCGCGACGATGTGGGCGTTCTACATCCTGCTCGCCGAGCGGACCGGCCGGATCTTCCCCGGTGGCTCCGGGCTTGCGGTCGCGATGGTCGCGGGCGCCGTCGTGGTCGCGCCGTTCGGGATCGGCCAGGCGGGGAGCGAGCTGCTCAAGCCCGAGCTGCTGGCCGCGGGCGCCGCAGTCGCGCTCGCCTCGTCGGTGATCCCGTACTCGCTCGATCTCGAGGCGCTGCGGCGGTTACCCGCGAGCCTGTTCGGCGTGCTGATGTCACTCGAGCCCGCGGTCGCCGCGCTGGCGGGGCTGATCGTGCTCGGCCAGCACCTCGGCGCCCGCGAGTGGGCGGCGATCGCTCTCGTGGTGGTGGCCAGCGCCGGCGCTACCGCGGTGCCGGCGCGTGCTCAGGATGCCAGCGCACGCTAGGTCGTCGCGCCCGGCGGGAGGGTCGCCGGCAGCTGCTCGTCGCCGTCGCGGACGATCAGCGTCTCCTCCTCGACCGGGGCCTCGTCCGTCTCCGCCTCGCTAGGCCGGAGGACACGCAGCGCCGCGGGCGGCAGGCGAAGGCTGACCGCGGCCCCGGGGTCGAGCGACACCGACGGCGGCGACCCGTCGTTGGCCACCGTCGCTCGCATCAGCTCGCCGCCCAGCACGCGGACGTGGACCTCGTGCGAGCCACCGAGGAAGACCGAGCGCTCGACGATCCCGGGCAGCCGCTCGTCGCCCGCCTCGGCATGCGGCTCGATCACGATCCGCTCGGGCCGGATCATCACCTTCACGTCGCCCCGGGTGTCGAGCTCGCCCTGGCCGCAGCGGAAGACGCGGTCGCCGATCCGGACCGCGCACGATGCGCCGTCGCGCCCGACGGCCTCCGCCGCGAGCAGGTTCGAGACGCCGAGGAACTCGGCCACGAAAACGGTCGTCGGCTCCTCGTAGATCGACCGCGGCGGCGCCGCCTGCTCGACCCGGCCCTTGTTCATCACCGCGATCCGGTCGCTCATCGTGAGCGCCTCCTCCTGATCGTGGGTGACGAACACGAACGTGATGCCGAGCTCCGACTGCAGCGCCTTGAGCTCGACCTGGAGCCCCTTGCGGAGCTTCGCGTCGAGCGCGCCGAGCGGCTCATCGAGCAGCAGCACGCGCGGCTGGAGCACGAGCGCGCGCGCCAGCGCCACCCGCTGCTGCTGGCCGCCGGAGAGCTGGTCGGCGTTGCGGTGCGCGAACTCGGTCAGGTTGACGAGCTCGAGCGCCGCTGCCACGCGCTTGGCCCGCTCGCTCTTGTCGACCTTCTGGTACTTGAGTCCGAACGCGACGTTCTTGGCCACGTCGAGGTGCGGGAACAGCGCGTAGCTCTGGAACACGGTGTTGACGTTGCGCCGATGCGGCGGGACGCGCGCGACGTCGCTGCCGTCGAGCATGATCCGCCCGCTCGTCGGCTGCTCGAAGCCGGCGATCATCCGCAACGTCGTCGTCTTGCCGCAGCCGGACGGTCCGAGCAGGGTGAAGAACTCGCCCGCGGGCATGTCAACGTCGATGCCGGCGACCGCGACGTGCTCGCCGAAGGCCTTCGTCAGTTCTTCGAGCTGGATCTCACCGGGCATTCAGACCTCCATGGTGGCGAGCGACGTAGCTTCCTCGCCCCCGGCGAAGCGCCGGTACACGAGGAACGCGGCGAGCAGGGTCAGGAGCGTGATCGCCAGCCCGACGGTGGCGATCGCGTTCAGCGCGGGCGTCGGCGCGCCGCGCGCGTTGGAGTAGAGCAACATCGACACGGTCGTCGTGCTTGCGTCGCTCGACAAGTACTGGGTGACGACGAAGTCGTCCATCGAGATCGCGAACGCAACCGCGGCGCTGGCCACGATCGCCGGCGCCAGCAGCGGTAGCGCCACGCGGAACAGCTGGTCGCGCGGCGGCGCGCCGAGGTCGGCCGCCGCCTCCTCGAACTCCGGCCCGATCGAGACGAGCCGGCCGCGCACGATCACGACCACATAGGACACGGTGAAGGTGACCTGCCCGATGATCTGAGCCTCGGTGCCCAGCCCGATCCCCGGGAAGATGCGGAGGAAGAGCAGCAGCAGCGCGACGCCCATCACGATTTCCGGCGTCACGAGCGGGAGCAGCATGAGCCCGTTGACGGTGCCCGAGCCGCGGCCGCGCCAGCGCTGCAGCCCGAGGGCGAGCGCGATGCCCAGCGGCGTCGCGATGGCGACGCAGGCCACCGCGAGCAGCAGCGTGTGCACGAGGGCGTCGCGCAGCGCGGCATCGTGCAGGACGCTGCCGCTGGCGCCGGTGAACCAGCGCAGCGAGAACCCCTGCCACGTCGTCCGCGAGCGGCCGGCGTTGAAGGCGAAGGCGATCGCCAGCAGGACGGGCACCACCGACCAGAGCACGTACATCGCCGTGATCAGCGCGAGCCAGCGCGGCCGGCCCCAGGGATTGCGGATCCAGGTCATGTCTTCTCGGCGGTCGTCCCCGCCTGGCGCGTGGTGCGCAGGTAGTAGAACATCAGCACGAGGAGGAAGACCGACAGCAGCAGCGTCAACACCGCGCCGACGACCTTCTCGGATCCCTGGCGCATGAACTCGTCGATCTGGTTGCCGATCATGTTCGTCTGGGTCGAGGCGGAGACGAGGTCGGCGGTGTAGTAGTCGCCGAACATCGGGAGGGAGATCAGTACCGCGCCGGCCAGGATGCCCGGGACCGAGAGCGGCAGGGTCACGCGCCGGAACGCGCCGAACGGGCTCGCCCCGAGGTCGCGCGCCGCCTCGATCTGGCGGCCGTCGATGCGGTCGATGGCCACGAACAGCGGCAGGATGAAGAACGGCAGGTAGCCGTAGACGAGCGCCAGAATGACCGTCGTCGGCTGCCCGTTGAGCCAGCCGCCGGGCTCGGCGAGCAGGCCGAGCGTGAGGAACAGCTGCTCGATCCCGAAGGTGTGCAGGAAGCGCGTGCCGAGGCCGTCGGGCGCGAGCAGGTTGATCCACGCGAGCATTCGCATCAGGTAGTTGATCCACAGCGGGAGGATCAGGCCGAGCAGGACCAGACCCCGCCAGCGCCCGGCGTGGCGCGCGGTGTAGTACGCCACGGGATAGCCGACGAGCAGCGACAGCGCGACGGCGATGACCACGAACTCGATCGTCCGCAGCGAGACGGTGAGGAACTGCCCGCCGTGCCAGATGTTCTTCAACACCTCGAGCACGTAGCCGACGTTCCAGTCCAGCGGATTCCAGTACGGGACGGGGTTGGAGAGGGTGTCCTGGTTGCCGAAGGCGACCGCGACGACCGCGTAGAGGGCGACGAGGAAGAAGACCGACAGCCACGCGACGCCGGGCAGCGCCACCAGTCGCCACGTCCAGCGCGAGCCGCTCATCAGCCGACCTTGAACTTCGACCAGGCGTTGTCCCAGAAGCGCTGCCCCTGGACGCTCAGCTGCAGCAACTCCTGGCTGGCCGCGAACTGCTCCGGCCGGACGACGGCCTGCTCGAGCGACTTCGGGATCAACCCCCGCTTCAGGAGCGTTGCCGCGTCGAGGCTCTTCTGCGGCGGGGTGTAGCCGTTGAAGTTGACGAAGTTGTCGTACGCGTTCTGCTCGTCGAGGAGGAAGTTGACGAACGCGTGCGCCAGCGCCGGGCTCTGTGCCGTCTTGCCGACGCAGAAGAAGTCGTTCTGCACCACGCCGTTCTGGGCGGGCCCCCAGAACGAGAGGACAGACGGCGGCACGCCCTTGGGCATGTAGTAGAAGGCTCCGCCGAGCAGGTCGCCCGACCACGAGTGGTGCAGCACCGTCTTGCCTTCGGGCAGCGTCTGGTAGTCGGTGATCGCGATCTTCGGGTTGCAGATCCCGCTGAGCTGTGAGAGGTCGGTCTGCGCCTTGTTGACCACGGCCTCGTCCTCGGTGTTGAGGTCGGGCCGCACGTCCTTGCGCATCGCGTCGCGCTGCATCGGCATGCTCAGTGCGTCGCGCCGGTCGTCGAGGATCCCCACCTGGCCGCGATAGGCCTGCGCGTGCCAGAAGATGTCCCAGGGGACGTCCATGCCGGCGACGTCCTCCTTGACCTTGTCGTTGCGCCAGCCGATCCCGTCCATCCAGACGACGTACGGGACCGTGTACCGCGAGCCGCGGTCGTAGAAGGGGTCGGCAAGCTCGGGCCAGATGTTCTTCTGGAGGTTGGGCAGGTAGGAGTGGTTGAGCGGCTTGAGCAGCCGCCGGGCGATCAGGTCGACGATGTTCGACCCGGTCAGGCCCATGATCAGGTCGAAGGACACCTGCCCGGACGCGAGCTTCGCGATCGCCTCGTCCGCCGAGTTGTAGGTCGCGATCTGGACCTTCGCGTTGAACTGCTTCTGGAACTTCTTGACCGTCACCGGGTCGAGGTAGTCGGCGTAGTTGTAGATCTTCAGCGGGCCCGCCTCTGGCTTGACGCCGTCCGAGATCGCCTTGTTGTCGGCGGTGACCGCCCACGTCACCGAGTTGTCGGGGCGTGGGAGCGGGAGCCCCTCGGGGCCGAGCGGCTTGGCCACGACGAGCTCCGTCGCGGCCTTGGACACCTCGCCCGCGGCATCGGCGGCGCCGATCGGCGTCGTCGTGTTCTCGCAGCCCGCGAAGGCTCCGGCGACGGTGAGGCCACCCGCTGCGACGGCGGACCGGCGCAGCAGCTGACGCCGGTTCATGCCCGATTCCTTGGGATGCACGTTCGACCCCTCCTCCTCTCCGATCGGTGGGCTACGCCCACCTCCTCATCGCAGCCGCGCCTCCGCCAGCTCGAGGCAATGCCGCTTGACCGTGTTGGGCGTCACGGCAGGATCGCCGAGCGCCAGCTGAATCGCGAACCCATCCATCACCGCTCCCAGCAGGAGCGCCACATCGTCGGCGTCGGCGGGGCCGAACTCTCCGGTCGCCTGGCCCTCGCGGATGATGTCCGCGATCGCGTCGCGCCAGCGGCGATCCAGCCGCTCGCGCGTCGCAGCCAACCGCGGGTCACGCAGTGCACGCACCCACAGCTCCATCCACAGCACCGTCTCTCCGTCGCCCTCCGCGGGCCACAGCTTGATCATCCGCCCCAGCTTCTCGGCGGCAGTTGCCAACTGTGCCAGCTCGTCCGTCAGATTCGCGTAAAAGCGGTCGTCGGAGAACTGCAGCGCCTCGACGAGCAACTGGTCCTTGGTGGGGAACCAGTACAGGACGCCGGGAGCGCTGGTGCCCGCGCGCTCGGCGACGTCGCTGATCCGCGTGTTCTGCACACCGCGCTCGGAGATGACCTCCGCGGCGGCAGTGAGAATGGCCGGCCTGCGCAGATGAGCGGTGGACGGCCGCGGGCTCATGGAGTTCTCCGAACGGCGATTCAGGAAACCTACTCGTGGGCGACTGGCGACGCAACACCGAGCTCGCGCACGAGTGCGTCCCACACCTCTTCGCGCGCCCGCTGCACCGGCATCGCCGGATCGCCGAGCAGCGCGCGGAGCCCGAGCCCGTCGAGCAGCGCCACCACGCGGACCGCGACGCGGTCGGCGTCGCAGTCGAAGTCGCCTGCCTCGATCGCCTCGACGAACCACGTGTGCATGCGCGCGTAGAGCCGGGCGGCGGTGGGGCGCAGCTCGGGGTGGCGCACCGCGCGCAGCCACAGCTCGACCCACAGCACCCAGTCCTTCTCCTGCTCGCCCGGCAGCGGCAGGCACTGCTCGACCATGTCGCGCAGCCGCTGCAGGCTCTCCGGGTCGTCGGTGTCAGCGGTGCGGGTGTCGCCGGCGCGCTCGAACGAGTGCTCGAGCGCCTCCGCCAGCAGGGCCTCGCGCGTCTCGAAGTGGTAGTGCACGAGCGCAGTCGAGACGCCCGCATCCATCGCGATGCGAGCGATGCGGACGCCGTCGATCCCGTCGCGCGCGATCCGCTCGATCGCCGCGTCGAGGATCCGCTCCCTACTCATCGAGGATCACCGCAGGTACGCCTCCGCGACCATCTTGTCGAAGTCGTGGACGGTGCTCTCGACCTCGGTGTAGCGCCCGGACGTGTAGCCGGCCGAGCCGATGCCGAGCTGCGACAGCTCGCACACCTCCCAGTCCTGGCGGTTCACGAGATCCCAGAAGTCGACCGCGTCGGAGCCGTCGAATCCCGGCTTGCCCATCGTCTCGGCCTCGAAGAACCACTCGCACACGACCTTCGTGCGGCCCGGGCCCTCCGGCCACAGCGTGTGCACCATCACGTAGTCCGGGTGCAGCGAGACGAGGCAGTTCGGGAAGATGGCGAAGTACAGGACGGCGCGCGGGTCGACGCCTGCGATCGGCGGCCGGCCGCTGTGGCCGTCGTTCAGCGCCATCGTGTCGGCGTCCTCCTTGGTGAGCGTCATCGAGCCGCCGCACCAGGCGCCCGGGCCCTCGAAGTCGTCGCCGGAAAGATAGTGGCTGAGGCGGTTGAGCTCGGGATGCACGCCGGGGCAGTGCAGGCACTCGGAGTAGTTCTCGACGATCGCCTTCCAGTTGGCGGCGACGTCGTAGTCGATCCGCTTGCCGCGGCGCAGGTCGCCGTTGCGGTACGCGTCGAGGTGCTCGACCAGCGAGCCGACGTGGTCGGCCAGCGGAGGGGCGACGCCGGAGACGTCGGCGAACACGAGGCCGCCGGCGACCTCGGTGCGGATCGCGCGCAGGCTGTTGCAGGCCGGGTCGAAGTCGATCAGCTCGTCGGTGTGGGGCGCGTTCTTCAACGAACCGTCGAACCCGTAGCTCCACGCGTGGTAGGGGCACTGCAGCCGCCGGGTCGTGCCCTCGGCCTCGGTCAGCAGGCGCGACGCGCGGTGCCGGCAGACGTTGAAGAACCCGCGCGCGTTGCCCTCGCCGTCGCCGATGAACAGCAGGCTCTCCTCGCCGAGCTGGAACGTCAGGTACGCGCCGCGATCGGCCAGCGCGCTGACGTGGCCGACGCACACCCAGCCGCCCAGGAACAGGTGCTGGCGCTCCCATTGGGCGACGTCGTCGTCGGTGTACGCGCGGGAGGGAAGGAGCGAGGCTTCGAGCAACGGGCGGAGCGTCGGCTCGAGCTCCTCGGCGGAGAACGGCGAATCGATGGCGACGGTCATGGCGCGGCACGATACCACCAACTTCGTGCAATTGACTACAAGGTCAGGACGGGTGTAGGGTGCCGTCGATGAGCACCAACGGACATCACCCGACTTACGACGCCATCGTCGTCGGAGGCGGTCACAACGGCCTTGCCGCAGCCGCGTACCTCGCCCAGGCAGGGTTGCGCGTCTGCGTGCTCGAGCGTCGCGACATCCTCGGCGGCGCCTGCGTCACCGAGGAGGTGTGGCCCGGCCACCGCGTCTCGCGCGCCTCCTACGTGGTCTCGCTCCTTCACCCGAAGGTCGTCGACGACCTCGAGCTGAAGAAGTTCGGCTACGAGGTCCACCCGCTCGACCCGGCCTACTCGACGCTGCCGCCCGACGGCCCGCCGCTGTTCTTCTTCAACGACGAGCAGCAGGCGATGGACTCGATCCGCCCGCACTCGCGCAAGGACGCCGACGCCTATCCCGCGTTCAACGCGCTGCTGGAGCGGATGGCCAACTTCCTGCGCCCGATGATGCTGCGCCCGCCGCCGGCGCTCGGCTCGCGCAGTCCGGGCGACCTGTTCTCGCTGCTGCGCGAGGCCGGCCGTGCCGCCGGTCTGTCCAAGCGCGACATCATCGACTTCTACCGGATCATGACCATGTCGGTGGGCGACCTGCTCGACGACTGGTTCGAGTGCGACGCGTTCAAGGGCGCGATGGCGTCGAGCGGCGTGGTCGGCGTGTGGGCCGGCCCGCGTACGCCCGGCACCGCCTACAACCTGCTGCACCACGAGCTCGGCGAGATCGATGGCGTCTCCGGCCTGTGGGGCCATGTGAAGGGCGGCATGGGCGCGATCTCGATGGCGATCGCGCGCAGCGCTGAGGCCTCGGGCGCGACGATCCGTACCGGCGCATCCGTCAAGTCGATCGACGTGTCCGGCGGCCGCACCGTCGGCGTCACGCTCGATACCGGTGAGGAGATCTTCGCGCCGGTCGTCGTGTCCGGCGCGCACCCGAAGACGACCGTCCTGGACATGGTCGGCGCCGAGCACTTCCCCGCCGACGTGGCCGACGACATGCGCAAGTACCGCACGCGCGGTGGGTCGGTGAAGGTCAACTGGGTGCTCTCGGAGCCGCCGCGCTATGAGGGCGTGTCCGCGGAGGATCAGAACCGGCTCGTGCGATCGGGCGTGGCGTTCTGCCCGTCGATCGACATGCTCGAGCGCGCGTGGCAGGACGCCTGCCGCGGCGTGCCCGCCGAGGTCCCGTACCTCGAGGTCGAGACGCCGTCGACGATCGACTCGACGCTCACCGACGACGGCACGACGATCGTCACGATGTTCACCCAGTACGGCCCGTACGAGGAGTCCGGCTGGCCGGAGGGCTCGCGCGAGGCGTACGCCGACCGCTGCCTGGAGATCCTCGCCGAGCGCGCGCCGAACGTGAAGGACGCGGTGATCCACCGCGAGGTGCTCGCGCCGCCGGACCTCGAGCGCATCTTCGGCCTCATCGGCGGCTCGATCTTCCAGGGCGAGCAGGGCCTGGACCAGATGGCGTTCATGCGGCCGATCCCGGCGCTGGCGCAGTACGCGACCCCGGTCGACGGTCTGTACCTGTGCGGCGCGGGCACGCACCCGGGCGGCGGCGTGATGGCCCTCGGCGGCCACAACGCGGCGAACCGGATCCTGCACGACCAGCGGTTCAAGCGCGCCCGCCGCCGGGTGCGGGAGGCACTGCCGGTTTGACGCCTGCGGAACGAGCCCGCGCGTTCGTCGACGACGTTCTCATCCCCCTGGAGGAGAAAGCCGAACGGGCGGGAGGGCATCTGCCTGACGGCGACGTCGCCCGCATCAAGTCCGAAGCCCTGGCCGCCGGTCTCGCCGGAGGTCTGCACGCGGCCGAGCACGGCGGCCAGGGCTGGAGCAAGTCCGAGTGGGTGCTGGTCGAGGAGCAGTTCGGGCGCTCGACCAACGCCCTCTCCTGGCACATCCCGAGCGCGTACAACGTGCTGGCCTCCGGCTCGCCGGAGCAGATCGACCGCTGGCTGCGGCCAGCGCTGCGCGGCGAGCTGCACGACGCCTACGCGGTGACCGAGGAGGGCGCGGGGTCAGACCCCTCCGGCATCGCGGCGCGGGCCGAGCGGCGCGACGGCGGCTGGGTCATCAGCGGCGAGAAGTGGTTCGTCACCTACGGCGACGTCGCGGCGGTCTACATCGTCGTCGCGCAGACGGACTCAGGCCCAACGCTGTTCCTCGTCGACCGGTCCTTGGATGGCATCGACGTCGTCGACAACCCGCCGTTCACGCACACGTATCCGCACGGGCATCCGACGATCCGGTTCACCGACGTGCGCGTGGGGGACGCCGATGTGGTCGGCGGCGTCGGCGAGGGCGACGAGCTGCAGCGCGCGTGGTTCACCGAGGAGCGGATCGGGATCGCGGCGCGCGGCGTCGGCTCGATGTGGCGGCTGCTCGACGAGACGGTTGCGTGGGCGACCGAGCGCCAACAGGGCGGCTCGCGGATCTACGACTACCAGGGCGTCTCGTTCCCGCTGGCCGACTCCGCGGCGGACGCGGCGGCCGGTCGCGCGCTGACGCTCGAGGTCGCGCGGCTGGCTGATTCCGGCGCGGATCCCAAGGTCGTGCACGCCAAGGCATCGATGGCGAAGCTGTTCGTGTCCGAGGCCGCCTACCGCTGCGCCGATCGCGCGGTACAGGTGTTCGGCGGCCGCGGCTACATGCGCACCAACGTCGCCGAACGGTTCCTGCGCGAGCTGCGTGTCGACCGCATCTGGGAGGGCACGAGCGAGATCCAGCGCCTGATCGTGGCGCGCGCCCTGGAGCGGCGCGGAGTGGAGCGGACTCTCCACTAGTGGATCGCCTGCTCCACCCCCGATCGGTGGCGGTCGTCGGCGCGTCCGAGCGGCCCGACACCTACTCGTCCGAGACCCTCCTGAACCTGCAGCGCCTGGACTTCAGCGGCGAAGTGTGGGGCGTCAATCCGCGCCGCTCGACGGTCTACGGCCTGCCCTGCTTTCCGTCGCTGACCGACCTCCCGGGCGTCCCCGACGCGGTCGTGGTGGCGATCCCGGCGGCCGGCGTGCCCGAGGTGATCGACGAGGCGGGTGCGCTGGGCTGCGGCGGCGCGGTGGTGTATGGCGCCGGGTTCGGCGAGACGGCGGACGGGCTGTCGCTGGAGCTCGAGCTCCGCGAGGCCGCGCGACGCCACTCGCTGCCCGTCTGCGGCCCGAACTGCGACGGGCTGATCTCGTTACATTCACGCGCGGCGCTGTGGGGCGACGCGCTCGCCTCGCCGCAGCCGGGGCACGTCGCGCTCGTCTCGCAGAGCGGCAACCTGGTCGTGAACGCGCTGGCGACCCGACGCGGCCTCCGGCTGCACACCGCGATCTCGTCCGGGAACGAGGCCGTGGTCACGACGCCGGACTGGGTCGAGGTGCTCGCGCGCGAAGCGGGCGTGCGGTCGATCGCGCTGCTGATCGAGGCCGACGGCGACGGGGCACGCCTGTGCGAGGCGCTGGCAGTGTGCGCGGACGAGGGTGTGGGAGTGGCGGTGCTCAAGGTCGGCGCATCGGCGGCGGGCGCGCGGGCCGCGGCTGCGCACACCGGGGCGGTGGCCGGTGACCACCGCGTCTTTCGCGCGCTGGTGGAGGAGGCGGGCGCGGCGTGGGCGGCCGACGTGCACGATCTCCTCGAGCTCGCGAAGGCTTTGGCGGTCCGCGGCGCGCGCCCTCGCGGCGGCGGCACCGCGATCCTCACCTGCTCGGGCGGCGACTCCGGCCTCGGCGCCGACGAGGCCGCCCGCGTGGGTCTCCCGCTGCCACCGCTCGCGCCCGACACCATCACTTCTCTCCGCGCACAGCTGCCCGCCGCCGCCACGGTCGCCAACCCGCTCGACTACACGGCGATGATCTGGGGCGAGGTCGAGACGCTGCGCGACCTCATCCGCACGGTCGGCGAGGACCCCGCGATCGGCCACGTCCTCGTCTTCTACGACCGCCCGCCGGGCATCTCCGGCGCGTCGCTGGAGAGCTGGGCGGCAGTCGAGGAGGGGATCCTCGCGGGGGCGTCGGTCTCGCCCGTGCCGGTGATGGTCGCGGCGACCTTGCCCGAGCTGCTCGACGACGAGGCTGCCTGGCAGTTCTGCGACGCGGGCGTCCCGGCGGTCGCCGGCCTGCGCACCGGCATCGCCGTCGCCGCCGCGCTGGCCGCCCCGCCCGCCGACGCCGCTCGGCTGCGCGCGATCGCCGCTCACATCGTCTCGGGCGGCGACGGTCCCTGGCTCGCCGAGCACGAGGCCAAGGCGCTGCTGCGCGCCCGCGGAGTCCCGGTCCCCGACGGCCGTCTCGCCGCCGACGAGGACGACGCGGTCTCCGCCTGGCACGACCTGGCCGGCCCGGTGGCCCTCAAGGTCTCCGCGCCCGACATGCGCCACAAGACCGCGAACGGCGCCCTCGCCCTCGATCTGCGCGACGAGATCACGATCCGCGCGGCGTACCAACGGCTCAAGCGGGGGTCAGACCCCTTGAGTCACCCCGACTCAAGGGGTCTGACCCCTTCAGTGCTCGTGGAGCAGATGGCCGCGCCCGGGGTCGAGCTTATGATCAGCGTGCGGCGAGACGCCGTCGTACCGGTGCTCGTGATCGGCCTCGGCGGCATCCACGTCGAGGCGCTCGACAGGGTCGCGCTCGTCCCGCTGCCGGCCGACCGCGCACGGATCGAACGGGCGCTGCAGACAGTCGGGGCGCCGCCGCAGGCCGCGCCGATCGCCGCTCAGATCGCGAACGCCGCCGAGGGGCTGGCGCTCCTCGAGTGCAATCCGGTACTCATCCACAGCGACGGCGCCGTCGTCGTCGACGCCATCGCCAAGGAGGTCGTTCAGTGAACGCCATCGCCAGCCGGCTCGGGCAGGTCGGGCTCCCGTCTCCCATCGCCGAGCTCGCCGCCAAGGACTGGGACGTCGTGGTCGTCGGCGGCGGCCACAACGGCCTCACGGCTGCTGCCTATCTCGCCCGCGCCGGGCAATCCGTCCTCGTGCTCGAGCGGCGCGAGCGGCTCGGCGGCGCCGCGACGCTCGAGGAGCCGTTCCCCGGCTACACGATCAGCCCGTGCGCGTACGTCGTCGGCCTGCTCGACGACCTCGTGATCGACGAGCTGCAGCTCAAGCAGCGCGGCCTGCACTTCGACGTCGCCGACCCGAACCTGTGGGTCCCGTTCGAGGACGGCACGAGCTTCGGCCAGTGGCTCGACGACGACCGCACCCAGCGGGACCTGCTCCGGCTCGGCGTCTCCGCCAAGGACATCGACGGCTACTGGGCCTACGAGCACCTGTTCGACGAGATCCGCAAGCGCCTGCGCAAGGGCGAGCGCGACACGTGGCTGGGCGAGTCGCCGACCCGCGCCGAGATCGAGGAGCTCCTGCGGGGCGAGCAGACGATGATCGACGTCGTCTTCGACGCCTCGATCGCCGAGGTGCTCGACGACCACATCGGCGACGAGCGGATCAAGACCGCGCTGTTCGGCCAGGGGATCATCGGCGCGTGGGCGGGGCCGCGAGACCCTGGCACGGCGTCCGTGAAGCTCATGCACTTCCAGGGCGACCTCGAGGGTCAGGGCCCGCTGTGGGGCTACGTGCGCGGCGGGATGGGGATGGTCTCATTCGCGATCGCCGACGCGGCCCAGGAAGCGGGCGCCACGCTCGCGGCCGGGGTGAGTGTGAGCGAGATCGTGCCCGAGGAGGGCGTCCGGCTCGAGGACGGCACACTGATCCGCGCGCGCGCCGTCGTCTGCAACGCCGACCCCAAGCGCGCATTGCAGATGCTCTCCGACGTCCCCGCCGACTTCCGCACCCGCCTGGAGGAGTGGAAGATCCGCAGCCCCGTCGTGAAGCTCAACACCGCGCTCAATGCGCTGCCCGAGTGGACCGCGGCACCCGGCGAGCGGTTCCCGGCGTTCGCGACGATCGACGCCACCGGCACGATGGACGACGCCCAGCGCGCGTTCGAGCGCTGCACCCGCGGCGAGGCGGCCGTCGACTTCGGCGAGATCTACATCCAGACCGGCTACGACCCGTCACCGGCACCCGAGGGCAAGCACCTGATGAGCGTGTTCGGCCAGTACGCGCCGTACGACTTCGACTGGGCCAACCGCAAGGAGGAGGTCGCTCAGCAGTTCTTCGACCTGATCACGAAGTTCGCGCCCAACTTCCCGGACGTGCTCGAGCACTACGAGGTGCTCGGCCCGCCCGACATCGAGGAGCGCATCGGCCTCACCAAGGGCAACATCTTCCAGGGCGAGACGATGCCCGACCAGATGTGGGAGCACCGGCTGAGCTCGCGCACGCCGATCAACGGGTTCTACTTCTGCGGGGCAGCCACGCACCCCGCGGGAAGCGTGATCGCGCTCAACGGCCGCAACGCGGCGATGGCGGTACTGGAGGACGCCGGCCTTCAGGCGCGCCCGTCGAGCCACTCGCGCATCGAGACGTGATGCACGGACTGGCCGCCTGACGCAAGCTCGGCCCGCATCTCACCCAGCAGCCCGAACCTCTCGGCGGTCACGTTGTGCTGGTGGATGGTCTCCAGGTTCTCCTGGCGGGCCGAGATGAAGTGGCGGTCGGTGAGCATCGGAAAGTTCTCCACGACGCCGCGCACCATCTCGCGCACACAGTCCTCGACGAACCGCGGGCGCCGGTGCGCCTTCTCGACCACCGCGCCCTCGTCGGAGCGCTTCATCAGTTCGTAGATCTCCGACGACATCGAGTCCTCGACGACGGCGAGCAGCGTGGCCGCGTCGATGTCGGTGTCGCAGTCCTCCGGGCAGCCGATGTGGAGCGTGCCGAGGCCACGCTGGTTGTGCGTGGCGACCGGGACCGCCTCGAAGATCTTCTCGATCTCGGCCTCGGAGAAGTGCTCGGCGACGAGCCGCTCGCGCGCGCGCGCTGTTACGAGTGTCTGCGCGCAGGGGCACGCGGTCATGCCCTGGGCGCGCACGCCGACGAGCCGCCGCGTGCCGACCTCGCTCGCCACGGCGACGCCGAGCAGCGAGTAGATCTCCTGCGTGAGGATCCCGGACTGCGGCGCCGGCTTGTGCTCCGGATAACGCGCCTCGATGTGGACCTCGGCGCGGCGGGCACCCTGGCGGTCGCGGATCTTCTCGGCGATGTGCTGGGCCAGCGTCTCGGCGCGCAGGGCCGACTCGCCGAGCACGACCTCACCGATCGCGTCGTTGACGACCTCCTCGAAGCGCGACATGTGCGCGCCCTTCTGGTCGGGGCCGAGGTCGACGAAGCAGTCCAGGTGCGCGGAGTACAGCTGCTCGGATCCGTTGGCCTGGATCCGGATGACCTTCTCGACGTTCGTCACGCCCACGCGTGACAGCGAGATGGGCAGGCTCGGGGCCTGCGCTTGGACGTCTTCCAGTGTGATTTCGGACATCTGAACCCCCAAGGCTAGTACTCGGCGTCCCTTCGTTAGTGGCCGTAGTTCACGAAAGAACACCCATTTGGACAGGACAGAATCCGTGACGCGTGCTACAAAGCCGGGCAGAGAGGCAACGGAGAGCCCTTGAGCCCCGGCCCAAATCGCGACCAAAGTCGCGGCTTTGCAGCAAGGCTGCACACCGACATAGACGGAAGGAGCGGTTCTTCGGGAGGGGAATTCGCTCGCGTTGTCGTCCCGAAGGATCGAGAAGGTTGGGCACTAAGACCGAAGCACTGCTCGCGAGTGACGTGTCGATTGTCGAGATCGACGAGCTTCGCCCGCTGATTCTTGAAGGCCAGGAGCGGGGGTTCCTGACCTTTGAGCAGATCGCCTCTTGTCTTGAAGAGGTGGAGGTCACGAAGGAGCAGGTCGCCGAGCTGCACTCGTACCTGGAAGACCAGGGCATCGATGTCGTGAACGCCGAAGACGGGCGTCCCGCGATCGCAGAAGGCCGCCGCTTTGAGCCCGCCGCGGCGCAGGGCAAGACGCCCGACGCGCCGCGCAAGCCGGAAATCGACCTGACGGTCGAGCCCAGTCTGGATTCGCTGCGGCTCTACCTCCGGTCGATCGGCCGCGTACAGCTGCTGACGGCCGAGCGCGAGGTCGCGCTCGCCCAGCGGATAGAGCGCGGCGACCTGGTAGCCAAGCAGGAGATGGTCGAGGCCAACCTGCGCCTCGTCGTGTCGATCGCCAAGGGCTACCTCGGCCGGGGCCTGTCGTTCCTGGATCTCATCCAGGAGGGCTCGCTGGGCCTGATCCGGGCGGTGGAGAAGTTCGACTACCGCCGTGGCTACAAGTTCTCGACATATGCGACCTGGTGGATCCGCCAGGCGGTAACGCGGGCGATTGCGGACAAAGGCCGCACGATCCGCATCCCCGTCCACATGGTGGAGAAGCTCAACAAGGTCGTGCACGTAGAGCGCCAACTCGTCCAGCAGCTCGGCCGTGAGCCGCTGCCGGAGGAGATCGCCGCCGAGCTCGAGTGCTCGGCACGCGAGGTGCGGGACATCCTGCGCATGGCGCAGCAACCGGTATCGCTGGAGAAGCCGATCGGCGAGGAGGAGGAGTCAGAGCTCGGCGATTTCGTCGAGGACGACACCGCGATCTCCCCGTTCGAGATGGCTTCGGAGAACCTCCGCAAGGAGAACGTCCGGCGGGCGCTCGACGCCCTGCCGCAGCGTGAGCGTGAGGTGATCGAGATGCGGTTCGGGCTTACGGGCGCGCGCCCGTACACGCTCGAGGAGGTCGGCCGCGCGTTCAACGTGACGCGCGAGCGGATCCGGCAGATCGAGAACCACACCCTCAAGAAGCTGGAATCGCTGCCCGAGGCCCAGCGCCTCCGCGATTCCGCCTGAGTCTTGTGCCGGTGCGGCGGGCCGTTGAGCCCGTCGCACCGCGCTAGACGCTGCGCTCCGTCGCTAGACTCCCGCGCTGCCCGGTGGGGTTCCCGAGCGGTCAAAGGGGATGGGCTGTAAACCCATTGGCTCTGCCTTCGCAGGTTCGAATCCTGCCCCCACCATCAGGCTCGATTCAGTCGAGGATCTTGCCGATGCGCTCGGCCTGGTCGCCGGCCCGCTCGAGGTCCTTCGACACGTTCTTCGACGTCCTCGCGAAGCGCTTGCTCGCCTTTCCGACCGACTGGGCGACGGACTTGGGATCAATGTCCGGGACGCGGACGCCGAGGAGCTTCGTGCCGTTCGAGCGGTTCTTGAGCGCGATGCCGCCGGCGATGCCGGCCGCGGCCACGCCGACCGCGATGGCCGGGGCTGCCGCCTTGCCCGCCGCCTGCTTGACGGTGCCGACGACGCCGCTGCTGTTGCGGCTCGCCGTCGTGCGGCGACCGCTGGGGCTGCGCTTGGAGCCGGTGCTCGCCGAGCGAGTGTTCTTGCGCGTCGCCGCGGTCTTGCGCGCCGGCGTCTTCTTCGCGCTCGAGGGCTTGCGCCTGGCGCTCGTGCCCGACCGTTTGGTGCTGCTACGCGAGGTGTTTGCGGCCATCTCGAATCCCCTCTTTCGCAGTAGAGCCGTTGCCTCTGGCCTACCCAAATGCGACCGCGGCGACGCAAGTCGAGCGTGGCGCCATATCCGGCGGCGATTGCGATGATCTGCCGGTGTCGTGGATCGCCATCGGGGTTCCGATCGACTCCGTAGGGCGCTCGGGCGGCACCGAGCTGGCGCCTGCCGCGCTGCGTGAGCACGGCCTCGTCGCGCGAATAGGCGCCGGCGACCGCGGCGATCTCGATGTGCGGATTCGCGGCGACGAGCGGGACAGAGAGAGCGGTGTCATCGGGATCGACGACGTCGTCGCGACGACGGTCGCAGTCCGCGAGGCCGTGCGCGACGTGGTGGCCGGCGGCGATCGCCCGCTGCTGCTCGGCGGCTGCTGCACGCTCGTGCCCGGTGCCCTCGCCGGACTGCGTGACGTGGTCGGCGCGCACCGCGTTGCGTACGTGGACGGGCACGTCGACGTCTACGACGGCCACTCGTCGCCGACCGGTGAGGCGGCCGACATGCCGATGGGCGTGGCGTTCGGCCTCGGGCCGGATCGCTGGATCGCCGCTGCGGGCGGCGCCACCACGGCGCCCGCCGACACGATCGTGCTCGGCGCGCGCGACCCCGAGGAGGCACACGACATTGCCGGCCTCCTCGCCGAGCGCCTCGCCGCGATGACGGTGCTCGGCCCCGAGGAGCTGCACACCTTCGTGCCCGAGCGCTTCGCCGACAGCCCGCTCTGGATCCACCTCGACGTCGACGTGCTCGACGAACGCGAGATGCCGGCGACCGACTACCTCATGCCGGGCGGCCTGACGTGGGAAGCGCTCACGGCGCTCATGACGCCGCTGTGCGCGGTGCCGTCGCTGGCGGGGCTGAGCCTCGGCTGCGTGAATCCCGAGAAGGACCCCGACGGGATCTACCTCGAGCGCACCTGCACGCTGCTCGAGGAGGTCGTCGGTTCCTGAACGGCCCGTTGGGCACCATGCATCGCATGGGAGAACTCGACGGAACGGTCGCGCTGGTCACCGGCGCGAGCAGTGGAATCGGAGAGGCGACCGCCCGCGCGCTGGCCCGCCAGGGCGCGCGGGTCGCGATCGCAGCGAGACGGCGCGATCGTCTGGAAGCGCTCGGCAGCGAGATCGACGGCTTGGTCATCGAGGCCGACATCACCGACCGCGACCAGGCGACCGCCGCGGTGACGCAGACGGTCGACGAGCTCGGCCGGCTCGACACCGTGATCAACAACGCCGGCGTGATGCTCCTCGGCCCGACCGAGGACGCCCCGCTCGAGGAGTGGGAGCAGATGGTGGCGATCAACGTGCAGGGTCTGCTGTACGTCGCCCACGCCTCCATCCAGCCGCTGCTGAAGGCGGCGGAGGACGGCCCGCGCGGCGTGTCCGACATGGTCAACGTCAGCTCGATCGCCGGGCGCGTGGCCCGCCGCGGGTCGGGCGTCTACAACCTCACCAAGCACGGCGTCGGCGCGGTCAGCGAGTCGATGCGCCAGGAGTACGCCGACCGCCACCTGCGCGTGTCGCTCGTCGAGCCCGGAGCGGTGGCCACCGAGCTGACGAACCACATGCGCGAGGAGGTGCGCGCGGCCACGCGCGATCGCTTCAGCCACATCGAGCGCCTGGAGGCGCAGGACATCGCCGAGATCATCGAGTTCATGGTCACGCGCCCCCGCCGCGTGGCGGTCAACGAGGTGATGGTCCGGCCTACGAACCAGGAGTGGTGAGCGGCACGTAGCGCGTCGCGATCACCCGCCTCGCCTTGCGGCTGTGGCGGATCCAGCGCAGGAACCGGGCGGTCGCGCCGCGTGGCCGCCCGCGCGTGACGAACCCGAGCGGCCGGTGCGCCGGGTACGTCCCCGACTTGATCGTCTTGCGCGCACACGGCACGCCCTTGTACGGGATCGCGTGGAGCTCGCCCGCGTACGCGAGGTCGACGTAGCCGAACGCCGCCGGGGTGGACCGTACGAAGTCGCGCACCTGCGCGGCCAGCGCGAACGTGCGCGGGAGGTAGGCAACCGGCGTCGCGAGGTCGACGAACGCGGACAGGAAGACGCTCCGCGCGCCCGCTCGCTCGTCGAGCGCGACCGGCACGATGGCGTCGGTGCGGCTGGAGCCGGGGACTTGTGTCCAGCTCACCAGCGTCCCGGCGACGAGCGCCTGGATCTGTGCGCGACCCACGTCCGGGATCGGGTTGGCGACGTTCGTGACCAGGCACACGCCGCTCGTGGCGATCGGGGAGAACACGAGGCCCGTCGGGTCGTCCGGCGCCAGGTTCCGGCTCGCGAGGCCGACGTCGACGATCCGGCGCTTCACGTCGGCGATCCCGGTCCCGGTCCCGCCGCCGACGAACGAGAAGCGCGGAGGGTGCTGGACCGAGTGGCGGTAGAAGTACGCGAGGTCGGCGGTCAGCGCGCCGGTCGGCGTCGAGCCGCTGAACGTGATCGTGCGCGCGGCGGCCGGCGCGGCGGGGATGAGCACCGCGGCGATCCCGAGGCCGACGATCCATGTCCTCACAAGAGATGAACCTCGCCGCCGCCGACCTTGCCGCCCCGCTTGAGGTCGCCCTTGTTACGGCGCACGCCGACGACCCGGCGCTTCGCGCGGGCGAGCACCTTCCCGCTGCGATCGAGCGCCAGGACCTTCACGGGGGCGCCGCGGCCCGAGCCGATGCGGACCGTGAACGGCGTGCCGCGCCGGCTGACCCCGACCGTCCGGCCGCCGAGCTGGATCTTGTAGCGGGCGATCGCGTCGGCGGCACCGACGACTCCCACCTGGACGAGCGTGCCGCGCTTGCCCCGCGTCGCCAGCAGGACGCGAACGAGTGGCGCCTGGCCGCTCTTGTAGCTCGAGCCGTTGATGGCCTGGAGCACCGAACGGGCCGCGTCGAGATATCCGGCGCCGACCGGCAGCGACGATCGCGAGGCGGCCTGGAGCATCATCGCCCGCAGCTCACCCGCCGTCGCGTCCGGGCGGACGGCGGCCATCAGCGCCGCGACACCGGCGGCGTGCGGAGCGGCCATCGACGTGCCCGACCGCGTCTCATACCCGCCGTCGTTCGAGGTCGATAGCACCAAAGCGCCCGGGGCGGCGATCGGGACCGTGAGCTTGCCGTAGTTGGAGAAGTCGCCGATGCTGCGGCCCGCCGACGGGTTCGTCGCCGCCACCGCGATCACGTTCGCGGCCGCGAGCGACGCCGGGTAGACCGGGCGGCGATCGTTGTTGGTGCTCTCGTTGCCCGCCGCGCAGATCACGAGCACGTTGGCGGCCTCCGCCGCCTTGACCGCGTCGACGAGGAACGACTCGCGGGTCGGGCCACCGAGGCTGAGGTTGATGATGCGCGCGCCGTTCGCCGCGGCGTAGCGGATCCCGTCCGCGACGGCGCCCATGCTGCCGGCGCCGCTGGCGTCGAGCACCTTGACGGTCATGATGCGCGCCTCGGGGGCGACGCCGACGACGCCGCGCCCGTTCCTCGCGGCCGCGATCGTGCCGGCCACGTGCGTGCCGTGCCCGTTCCCGTCGCTGAGGTTCTGGGTCTTGCGGCGCGTCGTCAGGTCGACCCCGTGGACGTCGTCGACGTAGCCGTTGCCGTCGTCGTCCTTGCCGTTGCCGGGCACCTCGCCGAAGTTCGTCCAGATGTTGCGCGCCAGATCGCGGTGGTCCAGGCGCGTCCCCGAATCGATCACCGCGACGACGACACCGGCGCCGCGGGTGAGCTCCCACGCGCCAGGAAGGTCGAACACCGTGCCGGGCGCCGCCTCGGCGGTGCTGACCACGCGGGCCTTGCGCCAGCTCAACCAGCAGACCGGCGACGGCCGGCTGCCCGAGGCCGTCGGCGGCGAGTTCATCGATGCCAACGGGCTGGGCGGCAGCGGCGCGAAGCGTCACGGGCCGCGGATCGTCGTCGGGTTCCAGGACTTCACCGAGAACGAGACGCTCGGCTTCATGTACGCCGAGGTGCTGCGGTCGGCTGGTTTCCGCGTCAAGGTCAAGCCCATCCACGGACTCCGCCCCGAGGCGCTGAAGGCGCTTCGCTCCGGGAAGGCCTCCGTGTACCCCGGCTACGCGGGCTCGCTGCTCGCGTTCATCACCGGCAAGCGGCCGAGCACGAAGCCCAAGCTCGCGTCGGCACTCCAGCGTGCCCTCAAGAAGCGCGGTGCCCGGGCCGCGAAATTCGCGCCCGGGCAGAACCGCAATGTCTTTGTGACCAAGACCGAGACCGCCGCGGCGCTCGGTCTGTCGACGCTGTCGGACGCCGCCAAGTACTGGCCCGCCGCGCCTTAGGCGCGCTGCGACAGCCGCGCGAGCTCCTCGTTGAACCGCAGCGGCGCCTCGAGGTGGGGCATGTGGCCGACGCCGTCGTACCACGAGGCCTCGGACGTCGGGCACGTCACGAGCACGTGCTCGGCCATCGCGGGGAGAACGACCGTGTCGGCGCGGCCGTGCGTCACGAGCAGCGGCACCCGGATATCCCGCAGCACGTCGTCCTCGTCGATCTCGCGGGCCGCGAGCGCGGCGCGGACCCGCGCCGGCACCGCGATGTTCCAGGCCACCGCGGTCTCGAACTCGCCGGGCGTCAGCGGCTGGGCCACACAGGTGTGCACGAAGCTCCGCATCGCCCAGATGTTCGTCGGGAGATCGTCGTCGGTCGCGTGCGCGAAGTGGTCGAGGAAGCCCGGGCCGATCAGCGTCCCGAACGCCGCTTCGCCGAGCTTGACCGCGCCCTCGACGAACTCGATCGCGGCGATCCGCTCGGCGCCGTACGCGCGGATGTAGTCGCAGATCACGAATGCTCCGTAGGACCATCCGACGAGCACGGTCTGCTCGAGGCCGAGCTGGTCCATGATCGCCGCGACGTCGTCGGCCCAGAGCGCGGCGTCGGTGTAGTGCTCCGGCTGGAGCGGCGCGTCGGACATGCCGTGACCGCGAAGGTCGTAGGCGACGAGCCGGAACTCGTCGGCCAGCGCGCTCTCGTACTGCTTGGCCCAGCACAGATGGTTCTGCGACCAGCCGTGGATGAACAGGATCGGCGGCCCGCCCGCGCGGCCCCACTCGCGCACGTGCAGGCGCAGGCCGCCCCCGCCGGTGACGGTGTGGATCTTGGTCGCCTGATCGGTCACTGCGGACATGTCAGCCTCCTTGGATAGGCAGGTCAGCTGATGGCGCCGACGCGATGGCGGCGTTGCCCCAGAAAGGCGATGCCGCCGGCCGTCAACAGCAGGCTGGCCTCCTCGATGGGAGACCGATCCTGCTCGCGCACAGCGCTCCGCGCATCGGGCAGCGCGCCTTATCTTGCTCCGCGCGTATGCGTAGCTCTGCCCCAAGGGCGACCTAGGAGCGAGATACTCGGCCCATGTTCGTCGGGCGCGCACGCGAGCTGGGAGAACTCGAGCGCTTGCTCGACGCGGCGGAGGCGGGGCGCGGCGCGACCGTGCTCGTCGCGGGTGAGGCGGGCATCGGCAAGACGCGGCTCGCCACCGAGCTTGCGGCGCGCGCTCGCGACCGCGGCTTCGTCGTCCTGGTCGGCCGGTCGATCGAGCTCATGGGCACCGAGCTGCCGTACCAACCGTTCGTGGAAGCGCTCGGGAAGCTCCCGCGCGAGGCCGGGTCGCAGCTGCGCGTGTTCGAGACCGCACTGGCGCTGCTGGCGGACCGCACCGAGCCCGTGCTGCTCGTGCTCGAAGACCTGCACTGGGCCGACACGTCGACGGTCGACCTGACCGCCTTTCTCGCGCACAATGTCGCGGACCGGCGGGTGGTCCTGCTCGGCACGTACCGAGAGTCCCTGAGCCGGTTCGCCGAGGGCGTGCGGCGCTCTGAGGGGGCGCTCACGCTCGAGCTCGGCCCGCTCGCGCACGAGGATCTGATCGCGCTGCTCGCCGACGCCCCCGCTGCGAGCACGATCGCGACCCGCTCCGGAGGCAATCCATTCTTCGCCGAGGAGCTGCTGGCGGCCGGCGGCGAGCTGCCGGGAGGCCTCCGCGACGTGCTGCTCCAGCGCGTGAGCGGGCTCGACCAGGATCTGCTGAGGCTGATCGCCGCCGCCGGGCGGGACGTCGGCCCGTCGCTGCTGCGTCCGGGAGACCGTGAGTCGCTCCGCCACGCCGTCGACCAGCGAGTCCTCGTCGCCGACCAGGCTGCCGGAACGTTCCGGTTCCGCCACGCGCTGCTGGCCGAGGCCGTCTACGCGACGATCCTCCCCGGGGAGCGCGAGGAGCTGCACGGGCGGCTCGCCGAGGACCTCGCGCGCAGCGGCGCGGCCGCCGCGGAGCTGGCCCCGCACTGGGCAGCGGCGGGGCGCAGCGAAGAGGCGTTCGCCGCCTCCGTCACCGCGGCCGGCGACGCGGAGGCGGTCTTCGGCCTGGCCGAGGCGCTCGCGCACCTCGAGCGGGCGATCGCGCTCTGGCCCGAGGTGCCGGACGCCCCCGACCTCGCCGACCTCTGTCATCGCGCCGCGGAGCTGGCCTGGCGCACGGGGTGTCGCCGCGCGCGGCCGAGCTCGCGCAGCAGGCAATCGAGCTGGTCGGCGACGGCGACCCACCGCGCACGGTGCGGCTGCTCGACGGCCTCGGCCGCTACCTGCGTGCCGCTGGCCAGAGCGATGCCGGCATCGCGGCGCTCGAGCGCGCGGTCTCGCTCGTGCCGCCGGAGCCGCCCTCGGTGGAGTTCGCGCAGGCCCTCGCGACACTCGGCAACGGGTTGATCTCCTCGTGGCGCTTCGACGAGTCGCGCCGGATCTGCGCGCAGGCGCTGACGGCCGCGCGCGCGGTCGGCGCCCGGTACGCCGAGTTCCTCGCGCTCAGAGGCCACGGCGCGGCCCTCGCCTACCTCGGCCGTGGCGAGGAGGGCCTCGCGCAGGTGCAGGAGGCGCTGGCGCTTGCCGACGATCCTGCGACGCAGGAGCTGGCGTACGGCACGCTCACCGACGTCCTCACGATGCTGGGGCGGCCGCGCGCGTCGGCACGCATGGCGGCGACCGCGCTCGAGAAGCTGCAGCGCTCCGGGATCGACCGCACAACGCTCGTCGCCAACCGGCTCGAGGCACTGGTCGCTATCGGCGAGTGGGACGAAGCAGCGGTGGTCAGCGCCGCGGCGCTGCGCGCGATGACCGGCAACTATTCGCGCTACATGCTGATCTTCTGCGCCACCCTCGAGACCGGTCGCGGGGACTTTCGCACCGCGCGGGAGCACCTGGAAGAGGCGGTGGCGACCGTCCACGAGGACGCCGAGGCAGCCATCTGCGACGCGTACGCCTGCGAGCTCGCCCTGTGGGAGCGCCGCTGGGCTGACGCCGAGCGTGTCGCGCACGACGGTATCGCGCGAGTGCGCTCGCGCGAGACCGCGCAGATCCGCGTCTGGCTGTGCGCCAAGGGCCTGCGCGCGGAAGCTGAGCTGGCCGCGCTCGCCCGGGCTCGCCATGACGCGCGCGAGGATCTCGGAGGCGCGCTGGTCGCCGAGGCCCGCAAGGCCGCGGCCGACGCGGCGTCGATCACCCCGAATACGGCTGGCTGGCTCGCGCTCGCCGAGGCCGAGTACGAGCGAGCGGCCGGCGCCGCGCAACCCGCTCTGTGGGCCGGGGCGGCCGCGGCCTGGGACACGCTCGAGCGCCCGCCGCTCGTCGCCTATTGCCGCTGGCGCGAGGCCGAGGCGCTTGCGGCGGCGGGTGCGTCTCGCGGCGACGCGTCACGGCCGCTGAGAGACGCCTACGCAACGGCGGCCCGCCTCCAGGCTCGCCCCCTGATGCGTGAGATCGACCGGCTCGCCGAGCGTGCCCGCCTCGACCCGGAACCGCTGCCCCCACCGTCCCCCAAAGACACGATCCTCGACCTGACCCCGCGCGAGACGGAGGTGCTGCAACTCGTCGCACGCGGTTTCACCAACCGCGAGATCGCCGACGAGCTCGTGATCAGCGTCAAGACCGCGAGCGTCCATGTCTCGCACATCCTGCGCAAGCTCGATGCCCCCAACCGGCTCGAGGCGGCCGCGATTGCGGACCGCCTCGAGCACTAGGGGTTCCCGTCTGACTACGCGGCGGCGGGCGCCGGGACGGGCATGCGGCCGCTGCGGCCGGTGCCCTCGTGGCCCAGCTCCGGCAGCCACTGCAGCCAGCGCGGCAGGTACCAGTTCCACTTGCCGAGCAGCTTCATCGACGCCGGGAGCAGGACGCCGCGGATGATCGTCGCGTCGATCAGGATCGCGGCGGCGAGGCCGACACCGAGTTGCTTCATCTCGAGCCCGCTCTCGGTGGCGAACACGCCGAACACGAGCACCATCACCATGGCGGCGGCGGTGACCGTGCCGGCCGTGGTCTTGATGCCGTGCGCGACCGCCTTCTCGGTGCTCATGCCGCGCTGCCACGCCTCGCGCACCCGGCTCAGGATGAACACGTGGTAGTCCATCGAGAGGCCGAAGAGGATCACGAAGAGGAACAGCGGCAGCCACGAGGCGATCGCGCCGTTGGACTCGAAGCCCAGCAGCTTCTCGCCGTGACCGTTCTGGAAGATCAGCGTCAGCAGGCCGTAGGCGGCACCGACCGACAGCAGGTTGAGCACGATCGCCTTGATCGGGATCACGATCGACCGGAACGTCACGAGTAGCAGCAGGAACGCGAGCCCGAGCACGAAGCCGAACACCAGCGGCGTCTTGGACTTCATGAGGCTGTTGAAGTCGGCCTCGGCCGCAGCCTGGCCCGACACCTCGGCGGTGATGCCGCTGTCGCGGTCGAGCGTCGCCGGCAGCACGTCCTCGCGGATGTGCTTGACGGCCGCCGTGCCCTCGTCGCCCGACCCGGTGCCGGGCAGGCCGACGCTGAGGATGGCGACGTTGTGCGCCGCGTTGACCTCAGTGGTGACCTCGCCCGGGAGCTGGTCGTCGTGGGCGACGGCCGTCTCGAATCCGGCGATGGCCTTCTGGGTCTGCGGTGCGTTGACGTCGTTCGCCTTGACCACGACGGTCGCGGGAGCGGCGGCCGACGGGAACGCGGCCTGCACCTTGTGGTACGTCTGGATCGTCGAGAGGTCCTGCGGGAGATCCTCGGTGCCGGAGAGCTTCGTCTGCATGCCGAGCGCGGGGATCGTGAGCGCGACGAGCAGGCCGCCGGCGAGCACGACCGCCACGAGCGGACGGCGCATGACGCGGTCGACCGTCCAGCCCCAGACGCGTGAGTCACGCGCCTCGCTGCGGCGACGCAGCAGCGGGATCCGGCCCTTGTTGATCTTGTCGCCGAACGCGGCGAGGATCGCGGGGAGCACGGTGAGCGAGCCGAGGACGGCGACGGCGACGACGAGGATGGTGCCGAGGCCCATGCCCATGAATGTCGAGTTGCCGGTGATGAACATGCCGGCCATCGCGATCATCACGGTCAGGCCCGAGATGAGCACGGCGCGACCGGACGTGGCCGCTGCCATGTCGAGCGCGTCGAGCTTGCTGCGACCGGCCGCTCGCTCTTCGCGTTCCCGTCGGATGTAGAACAGCGAGTAGTCGACGCCGACGGCCAGACCGACGAGCGTGACGACCTGCACGGTGACGCTGTCAGCAGGAACGAGCTGGCTGGCGATGCCGACCAGGCCGACCGTGCCCATCACGGCGGTCAGGGCGAGCACGACCGGAACCGCGGCGGCCAGGAGCGCGCCGAAGGTGATCAGGAGGATCAGGAGCGTCACGCCGAGCGAGAGCATCGTCGAGCGGTTCTGCTCTGCCGACTGCGACTTGGTGAGCTCCTTGTCGACGCTCGCCGAGCCGAACTCGCCGATCGAGACGTCGCTGTGGGCGTCGGAGACCTTGTTGACCGCGGCCACGACCGGATCGATGCGGTCGGTCGCCGTGTCGGGGTCGCCCTTGATGTCGAACTGGACGAGCGCGGAGTGGCCGTCCTTGGAGACCTGGCCGTCCTTGCCGAGCGGCGAGACGACGTTCGTCGCGACCGGTTGAGCGGCGACGGCGCTCTGCACGTCCTTGACGGCGGCGCGGAAGGCAGGATCCTTGACCGTCAGCTTGGAGCTCTGCACGAGGACCATCTCACCGGCGGCGTCGCTGAAGCCGGCGTCGGCGATGATCTTCTCGGCGGCGCGGGACTCGCCGTCGTACTGATCGGCGCTCGTGGGCTCCTTGGTGCCGGTGAGGTTGCCGGCCATGAGGGCGACGAGCACGAATACCAGCCATCCGATGATGGCGGTCTTCTTGTGCCGCGCACTCCAGCGTCCGGCCCGGGCGGCGATTCCGCCGGGGGTCTGTTGCATGTGGTGGCTCCTTGAGGTCATGGGGAACGAGGAGCATCGTCTCGACACGGCGGTCCGCAGACGGCCCGGGTAGCTGGCGTCTGGAAATGCGCCACCTCCAGGGGCGATGGTGGGGCTGCCCCCCGATGTCGGAGCGGCTCATCGCACTCTCATGGGCGGCTGGTTGCCTGGGCCGATGCGCGCTAGCGTCGGCAGTGCGATGGCTTCCCTGCCCGTTCGCCTGCGCGTGACGCTCGCGTTCGCGGGCGTGATGGCGATCCTGCTCACGGTGGCCGGCGTGGCGCTCTACACGCGCCTCGCGGCCGAGCTCGACAGCACGATCAACCAGGGCCTGCACTCGCGCGCCGCCGACCTGCTGCCGGCGGCGCGGAGCGGTCGGCCGCTGCCGCCCGACGACGAGAAGAACTTCGCGCGCGTGGCCCGCGCCGGAGATCGGCTGCCCGATCTCGGGGAACCCGTGCGCGTGGTCCGGACCCGGCTCGACGCATCGCGCGCGCTCGTCGTCGGCACCACGATCGACGATCGCGACGACGCGCTGAAGACGCTGGTGGTCCTGCTCGTGATCGGCCTGCCGATCATGCTCGTGCTCGCGTCGCTGGCCGGCTACGGGGCGGCCGCCGCGGCGCTGCGCCCGGTCGAGCGCATGCGCCGTCAGGCCGCTGGGATGGCGGCGCCGAGCGGGCGCCTGCCGGTCGGGCCCGCCGACGACGAGATCGGCCGGCTCGGCACGACGCTGAACGCGATGCTCGCCCGCATCGAGGAGGCGTACGAGCGCGAGCGCGCGTTCGTGGCCGACGCCAGCCACGAGCTCCGCACACCGCTGGCGACCCTCAAGGCCGAGCTCGAGCTGGCACTGCGCAAGGGCCGTAGCGTCGAGGAGCTGCAGGCGGCGCTGCGCTCGGCCGCCGAGGAGACCGACCGTCTCGTCGCGCTGGCCGAGGACCTGCTCGTGCTCGCGCGCGTCGAGGAGGGGCGGCTGCCGGTGCGGCCGGAGCCGCTCGACGCCGCAACGCTGCTGCGGCGCTTCGGGCCGGCCGAAGCGCCGCCGGGGCTTGCCGTGAGCGCAGACCCGGAGCGCCTCGACCAGGCGCTGCGCAACCTCGTCGACAACGCGCGTCGCTACGGCGGCGGGCAGATCGAGCTGGCGGCCGAACGCGTCAACGGGTCGGTCGAGCTGCACGTGCGCGACGACGGGCCGGGCTTCCCGCCCGACTTCCTCGACGCCGCGTTCGAGCGCTTCACGCGCGCCGACCCGGCTCGCGGGCGCGGCGGCACCGGCCTCGGGCTGGCGATCGTCGACGTGATCGCGCGCGCGCACGGTGGCGCCGCGGGCGCGCGCAACCGCCCCACCGGCGGCGCTGACGTCTGGATCTCGCTGCCATGCGCGTCCTGATCGTCGAGGACGAGAAGAAGATGGCCGCGCTGCTGCAGCGCGGCCTGCGGGAGGACGGCGTGGCCGCCGACGTCGCCGCGGCTGGGGAGGACGCTGTGTGGATGGCCGCCGCCACCGCATACGACGCGATCGTGCTCGATGTGATGCTCCCGGGCATCGACGGCTTCGCCGTCTGCCGGCGGCTGCGTGCCGACGGCATCCGGTCGCCGGTCCTGATGCTCACCGCGCGCGACGCGGTCGACGACCGCGTGCGCGGGCTTGACACCGGCGCCGACGACTACCTCGTCAAGCCGTTCTCGTTCGCCGAGCTGTCGGCTCGGTTGCGGGCGCTGCTCCGCCGCGGCCCGGTCGACCGCGCGCCGGTGCTCGCAGTCGGCGACCTGACGCTGGACCCGTCGACGCGCCAGGTTCGCCGCGGCCGCACCGAGATCGGCTTGTCGGCGCGCGAGTTCGCGCTGCTGGAGACGCTGATGCGGCATCCTGGCCAGGTGCTCGATCGCCTGCAGCTGCTCGACCACGTCTGGGACGGCGACTACGAGAACCGCTCGAACGTGATCGACGTCTACATCCGTTACCTGCGCGAGAAAGTCGACCGCCCGTTCGGGGTTGCGTCGATCGAGACCGTCCGCGGTGCGGGCTACCGCCTGCGCGCGGACGGCGGCCGCGCGTGATCGCGGTCACCGGCGCGACCGGTTTCGTCGGCGGCACGGTGGCGCGGTTGCTGGCCGAGCGCGGCGTGCCGCAGCGCCTCGTGGTGCGCGACCCGTCGCGGGCGCCCAAGCTCGGCGCGGAGGTCCGCGCCGCCTCGCGCTACGGCGCCGCGGACGAGATGCGCACGGCGTTCGCAGGCGCCGACACGGTGTTCTTCGTGCCCGCCGAGGAGTCGGCCGACCGGCTCGACCAGCACTTCACGGTGGTCGACGCCGCGGTGGCGGCCGGCGTGCGCCGGATCGTCTACCTGTCGTTCATCAACGCGTCGGCCGACGCGACGTTCACGCTCGTGCGCCACCACTGGGCGACCGAGGAGCACATCCGCGCGAGCGGCCTCGCGTTCACGTTCCCGCGCATGAACCTGTACCTGGACTTCATCCCGAACATGGTCTCCGAGGACGGCGTAATCGCCGGCCCGGCGGGCGATGGGCGCGCGGGCATCGTGGCCCGCCGCGACGTCGCCGCGGTGGCCGCGGAGCTGCTGGTCGGCGAGGGCCACGACGGCAAGACGTACGACGTCACCGGGCGCGAGTCGCTCTCGTTCGCGGAGATCGCCGGCATCGCCGGCGCCGCGTACAAGGACGAGACGCTCGACGAGGCGTACGCCTCGCGGGCCGGCTACGGCGCACCGGACTGGCAGGTCGAGGCCTGGGTCACCACCTACCTCGCCGTCGCGCGCGGCGAGCTCGACGTCGTCACCGACACGGTCGAGCGGCTCACCGGCCGCGCGCCGGTCACGCTCGCCGAGTTCATCCGGGAAGGTGACAGACCGCCTCGAGGTTGACGCCGTCGGCGGTCAGCACGTAGGCGCCGTAGTAGTCCGGGTGGTAGAGCTCGCGGATGCCGGGAGCGCCGTTGTCGGTCGCGCCGGCGGCGATCGCCGCCTCGTAGAACGCGTCCACGGTCGCCCGGTCGGGTGCGGTGAACGCGATGTGGCCGGTCGTCGGCGCGCCGCGACCCTCCGCGATCCACACGGGGAACGCGCCCTGCGGGCCGCGGTCGCCTGCCGAGAAACCGCCGACCTTCGGGACCGGCTCGATCGCGAGCTGCATCCCCAGCGGCGCCAGGGCGGCGGAGTAGAAGGCCTTGGCCGATGCGTAGTCGGAGACGTTGATGCCGATGTGGTCGAGCATGCGCGGGACGTTAGTACCGGCGTCCGCCGCCACACCGGCGACCGCACGTGGCGGCGCACACCGGTACTAGCCGAGCGTGTCGGCGAGCACCGCGCGGTGCGTCGGCCGCGCGGCCTCGAAGCGTGTGCGCCCCACGTCGGTCAGGCAGGCGTAGATGCCGCGCCGGTCCTGCGCGCACATCTTGCGAACGACCAGGTCCTCGGCCTCGAGCCGCCCGACCACGCGCGACAGCGCGCTCTGGCTCAGGTGCACGGCCTCGGCGAGCTCCTGCATGCGGAGGTCCGATCGCTCGCTGGAAGCCAGCCGCTCGAGGACCTCGTACTCACTGACGCCGAGCCCGTGCTCATGCTCCAGCGCTCGCTCGAGTGCAGACACCGATCGCGCGTAGCGGTCGAGCAGCTCGTGCCAGACGTCCACGATCTCGGTGTTCTCCACGGACATTCGCGAGCCCATTGTACCCGGCGTCGGCAATATTTGCAATTACATCCCATGCAATAGAAATGTTTGCAAGTGCATGTAGTCTACTTGTATGGCTTCCTCCCCAACCGTTGCCGCCACGCCGCGCTGGGAGGCCCGGACCTGGGCCCTCCTCGTGGTGCTGTGCGGTGTCCTCTTCCTCGACGGGCTCGACGTCTCGATGGTCGGCGTCGCGCTCCCGTCGATCCGGGCCGACCTCGGCCTGACGACCTCGCAGCTGCAGTGGGTCGTCTCGGGCTACGTGCTCGGGTACGGCGGCCTGCTGCTGCTCGGCGGCCGTGCCGCCGACATGCTCGGGCGCCGCAAGGTGCTGCTCGCTGGGCTCAGCGTGTTCCTGGTCGCGTCCGCCGTCGGCGGGCTCGTCAACGACGGCACGCTGCTCGTGCTCACGCGCATCGTCAAGGGCATGAGCGCCGCGTTCACGGCGCCCGCCGGCCTGTCGATCATCACCACGACCTTCAGCGAAGGCTCGAACCGCAACCGCGCGCTGGCGATCTACACGGCGACCGGCGCGAGCGGGTTCTCGCTCGGGCTCGTGCTCGGCGGCCTGCTGACCGAGCTCGGCTGGCGCTGGACGTTCCTGCTCCCCGTGCCGTTCGCGCTCGCGATCCTGGCCGTTGCCCCGCGGGTGATCCCGCGCGACCGCCCGGCGCTCGCCGGCCGTCGCCGCTACGACTTCGCGGGTGCGGTGACCGTCACCGCGGCGATGCTGCTGCTGGTGCGCACGGTCGTCGACGCTCCCGCCAAGGGCTGGGGCGCGGCGACCACCGTCGGCTCGTTCGTGCTGGTCGCCGCGCTGCTGGCGACGTTCGTGGCGATCGAGATGCGCAGCGCCGCTCCGCTGGTCCGGCTCGGCATCCTGCGCTCGGCCCCGCTCGTGCGCGCCAACGTCGGTGCGGCGGCGCTCGCCGGCAGCTACTTCGGCTTCCAGTTCGTCGCGACGCTGTACCTGCAGGCGATGAACGGGTGGTCGGCGATCGAGACCGCCTTGGCGTTCCTGCCCGCCGGCCTGCTCGTCGCGTTCGGCGCGCCGCGGCTCGGGCCGCTGGTCGACCGCTTCGGCACCGCGCGGCTGATCACCGCCGGCGGCGCGTCGCTGGTGGCCGGCTATGTGCTGTTCCTGCGGCTCGGCGACAACCCGTCCTACCTCGGGCTGATGTTGCCGACGATGCTGCTGCTCGGAACCGGCTTCGCGCTCAAGTTCCCGTCGCTGAACATCCAGGCGACGGCGGGCGTGGCCGACCATGAGCAGGGCTTGGCCTCCGGCCTACTGAACACCTCGTTCCAGGTCGGCGGCGCCGTCGGGCTCGCCGCGGTGGCCGCGGTCGTCAGCAGTTCCGGCGCGGCCCCGACGCTGGACAGCTTCCAGTCCGCGATCGCGGTTCCGATCGCCGTCGGCGCCATCGGACTGGTGGTCGCGGCGACGGCGTTCATCAACCCCGCGCGCGACCGCGTCCTCGCGCGCGCTGAGGGTTAGCCCCACGCGGCGGCGAGCACTCGCCGCCAGTTCCGCCAGGCGATCTGGTCGACCTCGTGGTTCGCGAACCCCGCGGCCTCGAGGGCGGCCAGGACGCCCTGGTAGGCGCCCGCGTGCGGGACGTCGGCGGGCATCGTCGCGCCGTCGAAGTCCGAGCCGAGCGCGATGTGGTCGACGCCGCAGCGGTCGGCGACGTAGCGGGCGTGCTCGGCGATCCGCGACAGCGGCGTGTCGGCGTCGTTGCCGCCGTCGGCGCGCAGCGAGCCGACGTCGAAGTTGATCCCGACGAGGCCGCCGCTCGCCGCGATCGCGTCGAGCTGGTCGTCCATCAGGTTGCGGCTGTACGTGCACAGCTCGTACACGCCGGAGTGGCTGGCGATCAGCGGTGCGGCGTCGATCCTCGCGACGTCCCAGAACCCGGCCGCGTTCAGGTGACTGAGGTCGACGGCGATGCCGAGCTCGGCGCAGCGCTTCACGAGTCGGCCGCCGGCGTCGGTCAGCCCCGGACCCGTGTCCGGCGTCGAGGGGAACTTGAACGGCACGCCGCTCGCGAAGTCGTTGGCGCGGCTCCAGACGATGCCGAGCGAGCGCAGGCCGGCCGCGTACCAGACCTCGAGCGCGTCGAGATCGGTGTCGATCGGCTCGGCGCCCTCGAAGTGGAAGACGACGCCGAGCGCGTCGCCGGCCAGGCAGGCGTCGAGATCGGCGGCGTCGCGGACCAGCCGGACCTGTCCGCCGGCCGCGTCGAGTAGCCGGAACAGCCGGGCGCCGAGCGCGCCGATCGTACGCGCCGACTCCTCCCAGCCGACCGACGCGTTGTAGGGGATCTCGTAGCCGCCGGCGGTGCGCTGCACCTCCTCCCACTCGCCGGTGGGCGGGAGCGCGGCGAACATGCCCGCGGCGACGCCGCCCGAGCGCGCTCTCGGCACCGTGATGGCGGCGGCCTCTTCTTCGAGGATCGCGTCGTCGGGCGCGTGCTGCTCGTGGAGGTGGCTGAGGACGTCGTTGTGACCGTCGATGACCGGACGCACGCGGTGCAGCCTACGAGTTACACGTCGTCGGCTGATCGGTGGGGCGCGGGCTGCACACGGCCGATCTGCTGGTTGATGAACACCGCGACAACCATCGACGTGATCGCCGGGACCAGCGCGACGCCGAACAGCATCACGACGGTGCCGAGCACGCGCCCGGCCGGCGTGACCGGCGGGTTGTCGCCGTAGCCGACCGTCGAGACCGTCTGCACCGACCACCAGCAGGCCGCGCCGAAGTTCTGGTACGTCTTGTGCTCGACCAGGAGCATGAGCGCGGCCGCCGCCAGCGTGAACGCGGTCGCGATGACCATGATGCCGCCGATCGCGCGCCGGAGCGTGAGGTCGGTGAGGAAGCGCATGACGAACGGGCGCTCGGGCTGAGGCACATGCGCAGGGTTCGCCGCGCGAGGTCTCGACTCCTTCGGAGAAGCACCGGAACCGGTTACGGAACGGGTGCACCGCCTCGGACCGCGCGGTTGGGTGAGATTGGACGGGCGCGAAATCTCCCTGTAAACCGGCTAAGTCCGGCCAAGACAAACGCCCGAGTTCGTCGGGTCGCTTGACAAAACGACCCCTCGTATGAGTAGATTCCGCGAAACGGTACCGAAACCGTTTTCGGAACACATCACATGAGCGAAGAACGGGTAACCATCCGCCAGCTGGCGCGGCTCAGCGGCGTCTCCATCGGCACGGTCTCGCGGGCCCTCAACGGCTACGCGGACGTCAGCCCGGAGACGCGTGAGCGCGTCATGCGACTGGCCCACGAGCTCGACTACACGCCGGACGCCGCGGCCCGCAGCCTCAAGACGCAGCGCAGCCACGTGATCGGCGTCTTCCTCGAGACCGGCGAAGGCCACCCCGATCTGCAGCACCCGTTCTTCCACGAGGTGCTCGTCGGGCTCAAGCACACGATCGGCGCCGGCGGCTACGACCTGCTGCTGTTCGCGTCCGAGCATCCCGGCAACGGCTGGGGCACGCACGCCTACCTCCAGCGCGCCCGCCACCACAACGTCGAGGGCGTCGTGCTCATGGGCACCGACCCCGAGGACGCCGAGGTGCGCCGGCTGGTGCGCTCGGAACTGGCGACGGTCGGTGTCGACGTCGAGCTCGAGGGCCCGGCGACGACCTACGTGATCTCGGACAACGAGGACGGCGCAGCCCGCGCTGTGCGGTACTTCCACAGCATCGGACACCGCCGGATCGCGACGATCACGGGCCTCCTCGACAAGCGCCCGGGCGCCGACCGCCTGCGCGGCTACCGCCAGGCGCTGCAGGCCTGCGGACTCGCCTATCGCGACGAGTACGTCGCCTACGGAGACTTCTACGTGGAGAGCGGCCGCCGTGCGATGGCGGATCTGCTGTCCCTTGACGAGCCGCCTACGGCGGTGTTCGCCGCATCGGACATGATGGCCCTGGGAGCGATTCGCGCGGTCGGCGATGCCGGCCTGAACGTTCCCGCCGACGTCTCGGTCATCGGGTTCGACGACATCCAGCTGGCCGATCACATGAACCCGCCATTGACGACCGTGCGCCAGGACAAGGCTGGCCTCGGTGTCGCCGCGGGCACGGCGCTCGTGCGCCTGATCGATGGCAAGCCGGATGACGTCACGCAGTCCACCGTTCTGCCGGTGGAACTGGTCCGGCGCGGCTCGACTCGCCCCCGGGCAGCGACTTAGGGGGTGACCGCAGCGAGAGGTTTCCCGACGCAGTGCCAGGCGTAATACCGAAATCGTTTTTGGAGAAGGAGGAGAGAATCGTGCGCAGTAGGTACGCGATCCTGCTGTCGATCGCAGCGGTTCTCGTCGGGGCCCTGGTGTATTCGGGCTGTGGCGGGGACGACGAGGCAAGCAACACCAGCGGTACACAGAGCAACGCGGCGAAGTCCGACGTCACGCCGGGCACGACGCTGAAGCTCTGGGTCATGCCGAATAGCCCGGCGCCCAAGGAGGACATGGACAAGGCGCTCGCGGCGTTCACGAAGGACACCGGCGTCAATGTCGACGTCGAGGTCGTCGACTGGGGCGTGCAGCTGGACCGGATCCGCAACGCGGCCGTGTCGGGCGAGGGCCCGGACGTCACGCAGGCGGGCACGACCCAGGTGCCGTTCTTCGCCGCGCTCGGCGGGTTCGAGGACATGGCGAACCGCGTTGACGACGTTGGTGGCTCCGGCGCGTACGCCGACGGTGTGTGGAAGACGACGCAGGTCGTCGGCCAGGACGGCACGTGGGCCGTGCCGTGGTTCACCGAGGCGCGGTCGATCTACTACCGCAAGGACGTCCTCGCGAAGGCCGGCGTCGACCCGGCGACCGCCTTCAAGACGTGGGACGACTTCCGCAACACGCTGCAGGCGATCAAGGACAAGGTCCCGGGCATCCAGCCGTTCGGCACGCCCGGCAAGAAGGCGTTCGACCTCGTCCATCACGTGATGCCGTTCGTCTGGGACGCCGGCGGCGCCGAGCTGAGCTCCGACAACTCGAAGTCGACGATCAACTCGCCGCAGGCCCTGACCGGGGTGGAGTTCGTCGCCAACCTGTTCAAGGACGGCCTGGCCGACCCGAGCCAGCTCGAGCGTGACGGCAATCAGGTTGCCGACCAGTTCAAGGGCGGCAAGATCGCCGTCTGGATCGGCGGCCCGTGGGTGCTCCCCACCGCTGATCGCGCGGACGACAAGGCGTGGGTGCCCGCGGCGCGCGACAACGTCGCGCTGTCACCGATGCCGGCCGGCCCGCAGGGCGACTACACGTTCGTCGGCGGCTCCGACCTGATGATGTTCAAGGCCACCAAGCACCCGAACGAGGCCTGGGCGCTCATCAAGTACCTGTCGGGCGATCAGGTCCAGACCGACTACGCGAAGCTGATGGGCATGTTCCCCGCGCGCGTCGAGGCCCAGAAGGCCGTCGGCGAGTCGAGCGGTGCGAACTACTCGGCGGTGTACGACGCGATCCAGCAGGGTCGCACGTACTCGCCGATCCCGCAGTGGGCGGAGATCGAGAACGCCTACAAGGGCCGCTTCGGCAACATCCTCGACGAGGCGGCCAGTGGCAAGGCCAGCAACGCCGAGATCCAGAAGCAGCTCGACGACGCGGCCAAGGAGGCCGACGGCCTGCTCGCCCAGAGCACGGGCTAGCAGGACCCTCCTCAGGACGGGCGGGGCGTGCCGCCGCCCCGCCCGTCCTTTTTCTTTCCCATGAGCACACTCACCCCCACAGAGCCCGCTGACGTGACAGTCATCGCCGAGCCCGAGCGCCGGCGCGGCAGCTCACTGCAGCGATCACGGCGCAGGCTGATCCTCGGCCTCCTCGCGCCCGCCGTGGTGTTGATGCTGTTCGTGCACCTGCTGCCGATGGTCGGCGGCTTCTACCTCTCGTTCAAGAACCTCAACGTCTTCACGTTCTCCCGGCTGTTCAACGCTCCCTGGGCCGGGCTGGACAACTACCGGGCGATCCTCTTCGATGCCGACAACCCGCTGCGCAGCGGGTTCACGGGCGCCGTCAAGAACACGTTCATCTACACGTTCTGGACCGTCAGCGGCACGCTCATCGGTGGGATGGGGGTGGCGCTGCTGATGAACCGGCCGATGCGCGGGATCAAGGTGATCCGCACGCTGATGCTCACGCCGTGGATCGTCCCGAGCTTCGTCGTCGCCGTGCTCTGGCAGTTCATGTGGCAGAGCGACATCGGGATCATCAACAAGGTCCTCGTCGACTACACGCACATCCTCGGCCACCGGCCGGTGTGGCTGATCGGGCACAACTCGCTGTGGGCGATCATCATCCCGAGCATCTGGCGCGGGCTGCCGTTCGCGATGCTGATCTTCCTCGCGGGCCTGCAGGCGATGCCGGGCGAGCTGCACGAGGCCGCGGCGATCGACGGCGCCGGCGCGTTCAAGCGCTTCCGCTACATCACGCTGCCGCTGCTGCGCCCCCTGATCGCCGTCCAGTTGCTGTTCGGCGTCATCTACTCCGCCTACCAGTTCTCGATCCCGTACGTGATGTTCGGGTCCAACCCGGGGCCGGACGCGGACCTGATGATGACGCTGATCGTCAGGCAGTCGTTCTCCAACAACCTGTTCGGCTTCGGCAGCGCCGTCTCGACGCTGCTGATGCTCGCCATGTTCGTCTGGGTCCTGATCTGGTACCGGGCGTTCAAGCGCGACCTGGAGGTGGCATGACCGCCCTGACGCTCACGCCGCGGGCGCGCAAGCGCATGGTCAACACGGGCCTCGACGTGCTCACGTACGTCGTCCTGCTGGTGATGCTCTCCCCGGTGATCTGGCTCGTCGTCACCTCGGTGCAGGACGACCTCGAGCTGTCGACCGGCCGCTACGACCTGCTGCATCCGACGCTGACCGCGTTCAAGGACATGTGGAAGACGATCGACTTCGAGCGCTACTTCCTCAACAGCCTGATCATCTGTACTTCCGCCTCGCTGCTGGCAACGGCCTTCGCAAGCTCCGCGGGTTACGCGCTCGCGCGTTTTCGCTTCCGCGGCTCGCGCTCGCTGTCGCTGACCGTGATCGGCACCCAGCTGATCCCGGGCTCGATGTTCCTGCTGCCGCTGTTCATCGGCTTCATCTGGCTCAAGCAGAACGCCGGCATCCCGCTCTACGACACGCACATCGGGATGATCATCGTGTACACGGCGTTCTTCACGCCGGTGGCGATCTTCTTCATGCGGTCGTTCTTCCTCGCGATCCCGCGCGATCTCGAGGAGGCCGCGATGGTCGACGGCTGCACGCCGTTCAAGGCCTTCGTGAAGATCGTGCTGCCGGTCGCCGCCCCGGGGCTGGTGGCGACCTTCGTCTACGCGTTCCTGTTCGCCTGGGATGAGCTGCTGTTCGTGAGCAACCTCACGCAGCACACCGCCGAGACGATCCCGATCGGCATCCGCACCTTCATCGGCAACTACAACCAAAGGACCGCTCAGCTCATGGCCGCAGGCGTCGTGTCCACGCTCCCCGTCCTCGTCGCCTTCTTCGCCACGCAGCGCTGGCTGGTCAAGGGGCTCACCGCCGGGGCGGTGAAGGGATGAGCACCACGGCCTTGGAGGGCGCGGTACTCCCGGGCTCGTTCCCGCTGGCGTTCCGCTTCGGCGTCGCGATGGCGTCGTACCAGATCGAGGGCGCGGTGGACGAGGACGGGCGCGGCGAGTCGATCTGGGACACGTTCTGCCGGCGCCCGGGCGCGGTGGCCGGCGGCGACACCGGCGACGTCGCCTGCGACCACTACCACCGCTGGCGCGAGGACCTGGACCTGATGGCCTCGCTCGGCGTCGAGTCCTATCGCTTCTCGATCTCCTGGCCGCGCGTCCAGCCGGACGGCCGCGGTGCACTGAACCCCGCCGGCGTCGAGTTCTACAAGCGCCTGTGCTCCGGACTGCGGGAGCGCGGCATCGAGCCGGTGGCGACGCTCTACCACTGGGATCTGCCGCAGGCGCGGCAGGCGGTCGGCGGCTGGGCGGCGCGCGACACGGCCGAGCGGTTCGCCGAGTACGCGGCGCTGATGTCCGAAGAGCTCGGCGATCTCGTCGACGCCTGGATCACTCACAACGAGCCGTGGGTCGTCGCCTTCCTCGGCCACGCCGAGGGGACCAAGGCGCCCGGGATCCGCGACTGGCCGACCGCGCTGCGCGTCTCCCACCACCTGCTGCTCTCGCACGGCTGGGCGCTGGAGGCGCTGCGCGGCAAGCCGACCGGGATCACGCTGAACCTCGCGCCGGTGCGGTCGGACGATCCGCCGGCCGCGCTGCGGATGGACGGCTACCTCAACCGCTGGTTCCTGGACCCGATCTTCCGCGGCCGCTACCCGGAGGACATGGTCGAGCACTACGAGCGCCGCTACGGGCCGTTCGACGTCGTCCGCGAAGGCGACCTCGACGCGATCTCGCAGAAGATCGACTTTCTCGGCGTCAACTACTACATGCCGCAGCGCGTGCGTTCGGATCCGACGCGCCAGCCGCTCGAGCTCGCGTCCGTGCTCCCGCACCCGCCGACCACCGCGATGGGGTGGGAGGTCGACCCCGAAGGGCTGCACGAGCTGGTCGTTCGCGTGCGGCGCGACTACGGCGACGTGCCGATCTACATCACCGAGAACGGCGCCGCGTTCGAGGACGGCCCGGTGGTCAACGGCACGCTGGAGGACCCGCGGCGCGTCGACTATCTGCAGTCGCACCTCGGGGCGCTGGCGCGGGCGGTCGCCGACGGGGTCGACGTCCGGCGCTACTTCGCCTGGTCGATGCTCGACAACTTCGAGTGGGAGCACGGCTACTCCAAGCGCTTCGGGCTCGTCTACGTCGACTACGCCACCCAGCGGCGCGTGCCCAAGCGCAGCGCGCTCTGGTACCGCGACTTCATCGCGAGCGCCCGTGGCTAGCATCGCGTTCGACGGCGTCTCGAAGGTGTTCCCGGACGGGACGAAGGCCGTCGACGGGCTCGATCTCGAGGTCGCTGACGGCGGCTTCACCGTGCTGGTCGGGCCGTCGGGCTCCGGAAAGTCGACCGCGCTGCGGATGGTCGCGGGGCTGGAGGAGGCGTCATCCGGAGAGATCCGGATCGCCGACCGAGTCGTCAACGACATGGCGCCCAAGGACCGCGACATCGCGATGGTGTTCCAGTCCTACGCGCTGTATCCGCACATGAGCGTCGAGGACAACCTCGGGTTCGCGCTGAAGATGCAGCACAGCCCGTCGCGTGCCGAGCGGGTCATGTCCGTCGCCGGCCGGCTCGGCATCAAGGACCACCTCTCGCGCCGCCCGCGCCAGCTCTCCGGCGGTCAGCGCCAGCGGGTCGCGCTGGGCCGCGCGATCGTGCGCGAGCCGGCCGCGTTCCTGATGGACGAGCCACTGTCGAACCTCGACGCCAAGCTGCGCGTGGAGATGCGCGCGTACATCGCGCGGCTGCACCAGGAGCTCGGCACCACGACTCTGTACGTCACGCACGACCAGACCGAGGCGATGACGATGGGCGATCGCGTGGCGGTCATGCGCGACGGGCGCCTGGAGCAGGTCGACGCTCCCCAGGTCCTGTACGACCGGCCCGCGAACCTGTTCGTCGCCGCGTTCATCGGCTCGCCGTCGATGAACCTCCTGCGCGGCCGCCTCGAGCTCGTCGCGGGTCGCGTGCAGATCGTGCTCGGCGGCCAGCGTGTCGTCATCCCCGACGACGTACTGGCGGCTCGGCCGGTCCTCGGCGGCTGGGTCGACGACGAGGTCGTGGTCGGGATCCGGCCGGAGTGCCTGTACCTCGACGCCGTCGGGCCGCTGGAGCTCGAGGTCGCGCTGGTCGAGGCGCTCGGCTCCGACGTGCTCGTGCACCTGCACACCGACGCGCCGAGCGTGACCGTGACAGAGGCGTTCGACGGCGAGGAGCTGCTGGAGACGCGGCTCACGGCGCGGCTGGCGCCCGACGTCGTCGCACGCGTGGGGGACCGTCTGCGGCTCGGCGTCGACGCGTCGCGGCTGCACGTGTTCGACCCGGAAACGGGTCTCGCTTTGCGCTAGTACGGTAGGTCCATGCGCGCCACCGCACGGGACGTCGCCGAGCGGGTCGGCTGCTCGCTCTCCACCGTCTCGCTCGTCATCAACGGCAAGGACGAGGGCCGGGTGCGGCCGGAGACCCGAGCACGCGTGCTCGCGGCGGCCGCCGAGCTCGGCTACCGCCCCAACGCGACCGCGAGCGCGTTGGCGAAGGGGCAGCGTGACTCGATCGGGTTCGTCAGCCCCGACCCGACGAACCCGTTCTTCTCGATGGTGCTCGAAGGGCTGGCGCGCAGCCTCGACAGCGACCTCGCCTTGACCGTGCTGGTGCCGGACCGCGGCGAGGACTACGACCTCGCGACCGTGCGGCGCGCGCTCGAGGGCAACCTCGCGGGGCTCATCCTCGCGAGCCCCGGCACGCGCCTGCTGGAGAGCTTCGTCCCCACGTCGCCGACGGTGATCTTGGACGCCGGCGGTTCCGCAGGCGCGGTGCCCAGCATCGACCTCGATGTGCGCTCGGCCGCGCGCACGCTGTCCGAGTACCTGGCCTCGCTGGGGCACCGCTCGGTCGCCTACGTCGGCGTCTCGCGCGACAAGGCGTCGCTGCAGCACCGGCGCGACGAGCTGCGCGCCGGGCTGGAGCGCGAGGGCTCGGCGCTGGTCGCCGACCTCGAGGTCGAGGAGCTGGCGATCGAGCACGCCGAGCGCGGGTTCCTCGACGCCTGGCCGGAGTGGTCGGACGGCGGCGTGACCGCGGTCGTGTGCGGCGACGACCTGTACGCCTACGGTGTCATGCGCGCGTGCCGGGCGCTCGGGATCGCGATCCCCGGCGACCTCTCGCTCGTCGGCTTCAACGACCTGCCGTACTCGGAGCTCGCGGCGCCGCCGCTGACCAGCGTGAACCTGTTCGCCACCAAGCTCGGCGCCGAGGCCGCGCGTCTGTTGCAGCGCTACATGCGGACCGGCAAGCCGCCGCGCAGCCGGCAGCTCGAGACCTCGCTCGTCATTCGCGAATCAACTGCGGTGGCACCTCGGAGCGCTCGCCGCGTAGCTCGGGCGTGACACCGCGGTAGACCTCGAGGAAGGCGTTCGCGACCGCCTCGTCGATGGCGCGCGGGACGGGGACGACCGCGTGGTCGGCGCCGACCGTGTGGTTCGCCACCGCCTCGAGGCAGCGCGCCTGGAGCGCGAAGCCGAGGTCCATCGACTCGATCGAGTTGCCGAGCGGCCGCGGGCCGGCGAGGTTGACCATGTGGCCGTCCGTCAGCAGGTGGAACCGGCGACCGTCATCGAGCTCGAACGTCGTGATCCCCTCGCCGGCCGCCACGGTCTCGGTGACGCGCGGCGAACGGGCGATCTCGGCCACGGCGATCTCGCGCGGGAAGTGGCCGGCGTTGGCCAGCACAGCGCCGTCCTTGAGCAGCGCAAGGTCGGCCTCCGTGATCACGCCCTCGGCGCCGGTGACGGTGATGACGATGTCGGCGGCGCGGAGCGCGGCGGCACGCGATGGGACCGCGAACCCGTCGAGCGACGCCTGCAGCCGCGCGACCGGGTCGGTCTCGACGACCGCAACCGTTGCGTGCGCGGCACGGAAGTTGGCGGCGACGCCCTTCCCGCAGGCGCCGTAGCCGAACACCACCGCGGCGCGGCCGTTCGTCATCTGATTGGTGATGCGCATGTACGACTCGAGCACGCTCTGGCCGACCGCGTGCTCGTTCTCGGCGAACTGCTTGATCGGGCTGTCGTTGATCACCAGCACCGGGACGCCGAGCGCGCCCGCGAGCGGCTGCAGCCGGGCGCGGCCGGACGTCGTCTCCTCGGTGCCGCCGCGCAGCGCGTCGTACGGCGCTTCGAGGTAGCGGACGAACAGATCGCCGCCGTTGTCGAGCAGGAGGTCAGGCCGCGCCGTGATCACCGCGCGCAGGTGCTCGTCGTGCTCGGCCTCGTCGGTCGTCGTCGCGCCCACGACGTCGATGTCGTGGGTGCGCAGGTAGGCGACCGCGTCGGCCTGGGTGCTGTTCAGATTGCCGGTGGCGACGACGCGCGCGCCACCGTCGCGCAGCGCGAGCAGCAGCGCGACGGTCTTCGGCTCGAGGTGGATGCCGGTGCCGATCGTCAATCCGGCGAACGGCACCGTCTCCCGGAACTCGGTGGCGATCGCCGCGAGCAGCCGGCAGTTGCTCCGCACCCACTCGATCCGCGACATCAGAACCTCCCCTCCGGCACCCGCAGCTCAGGCGGCGGATCGCCGGTCCCCTCGAGCCGGTGACGCAACCACATGTCGCCGTACCAGCCGCACTCGTGCTGGATGAGCCCGTCCGCGACATGGAACACGTCGAGCGCGTGCAGGTACAGCTCGCGGCCGACGCCGACGCCGTCGAACGGTGCGGCGACGCGCGCGGGCTGCGCCCACTCCACCATCGCGGTCGGGCCGTCGATCACCAACCGGATGGGCTCGTAGAGGACGTCGGGGAGCGCCCGGTAGTACCAGTCGAGGTACTCGCGGATCTCGTCGTGCCCATGGAAGGCACGCGCGAGCGAGACGTCCTCGAGGATGCCGTCGCGCGCCCACCAGCGCATCACACCGTCGAGGTCGCCCTTGGCGGCCTCGGCGAAGATGCCCTCGATCACTCCGCGCGTGTCGATCACTCGGGCGGAATCTCCTTGAACGCGAGCCCCAGGTCCACTCCCTCGCGCTTCCTGACCGCGGCCGAGATGTAGTAGAGGAGGACGCCTGCCGGGAACATCGCCAGGCTGACCCAGAACATCGTCGGCGCGGCGCTCGGGTTCACGCCCGACGACGGGTCGCGCGCGAAGTTGACGACGATCAGCGTCGCGGCGATCGCGCCGAGCACCCCGATCACCGTCAGCCTCGGGATCGGGCCGAAGTGCCCGCGGATCGGCGCGGTCTCGTATAGGTCCTTGCGCTTGAACGGGAGCAGCGATGCCGCCAGGCAGCCGATCCCGAGCGTGATGATCTGAGCGAACGCGCCGACGACCACGGTGAAGAAGTCGGTGTACGCCCAGAAGTACGAGATCACCGCCGAGATCAGTGTCACCACGCCGACCGCGACGTAGGGCGAGCCGGTGCGCGGCGACACGCGCGACAGCGCCTCGGGCGCGATCCGGTCCATCGACCAGCCGAACATGCAGCGAGTCATGATCAGCAGCGACATCGGGACCGTCGGGACGAGCCACGAGCCGAAGCCGACGAGGATCAGGATGCCGAGGATCGTGCTCCCCGACGAGCCGGCCGCGACCTCCATGTAGGTCGGATTGCCGCCGAGGCCGAGCGCCGCCGGGTCGGTGGACGCCAGCGCGCCCAGGAAGTCGCCGCCGAGCTTGCCGAGGCTGAGCCAGATCAGGATCAGCGAGCCGATGACGGCGACCACCGCCGTGACCGGGCCGGCGAGCAGTTGCGCGCGGCGCGCGTTGCGCACCTCGCCGGCGAAGTAGGCCGAGCCGAGGTAGTAGGGGAGGGAGAACGACGGCCAGGTGACCGCCAGCAACGTCGCGCCCATGGCGAACGGGGCGAGCTGGAAGCCCGACGACTTCTCCGCAGCGGCCGTGGCGTTGGGGACGCCGGTCGCATCCGCGATGTAGTTGTCGAAGTTCGCGTGCAGCGTGGTCTTCGAGTGGATCAGCAGCGCGACGGCGAACGCGAGCAGCCCGATCAGGCTCACCGGGATCGTGTAGCGGAAGACCTTCAGCACCGACCGCGTGGTGCTGAACATGAACAGCAGGCCGAAGCCGATCACGAAGATCTCACTCACCATGAGGATCGAGAACGGCTTGAGCAGCGTCTCGGAGAACGTGAGCAGCGAGGCGCTGTTGAACGCGACGCCGAGCAGCCGCGACAGGGGCGACAGGCACCAGAGGCAGAAGAAGTAGCCCGCCGAGGTGAGGAACAGCGTGTTGAAGACGACGAAGGCGAAGTTCGCGCCGAAGCCGAGCGCCGGATGCAGCAGCCGGCCGATGAAGATGTAGTCACCACCGCTGCGGCGCATCACCGAGCTGGCGACTGCATATGTGATCAGGATCGGCAGCGCGAGCGCGAAGCCGATCAGCACGGTGACGTAGAGGCTCGCCCCGAGGTAGAACGGCAGGACGATCCCCATCAGGAACGAGACCATGATCGGGAACGTCGCGACGTACAGGTTCACGAGCGAGGCGTCGGTGGTCGACGCCGCTCGCACCAGCCCGGACGATTTCCGGGAGAACACCTGGTCCTGGTCGGTCTTGGGGCCGCCCTGGAGCGGCTTGGGCATCGTGTGCATGCTGTCTCCTATCCCGCGACGAGCTGACACCGCTTGACCTTGTTCGGCTTGACCTCGATGAGGGCGCCGAGCAGCGAGGCGTCGTCGTACTCGCTGCCAGGGTTGACGACGACAGTCCGCCCGATGCGCGTCGAACCGCGCCCCTGGTGGACGTGCCCGTGCAGGCTGAGCACGGGCTGGTGTTGCGCGATCGCCTCGGCGACCGCGGTGGATCCGACGGGGACCATGTCGGGCTGACCGCCGACGAGCTGGATCTGCAGCGACTCGTCCAACCGGGGGACGAGATCGAGACCGCAGTCGTACGGCGGGACGTGGATGTTGAAGATCGTGGTGGCGGGGTCCGCGCCGTTGATCGCGGCGTCGAGCTTGTTCGCGAGCTCCTCCTCCGAGCACTCGCGGTTGGTGTTCCACGGCGTCGGGTTGCTCCAGCCGAGCGACACGAGGTCGAAGTCGCCGAGGTTGGTGGTGCCGTCCTTGGCGTAGGCGACCGGGCCATGATCGAGGTGGGGGATGAGCTCCTCGAAGTCGTCGTTGCCGAGGCCGATCAGCAGGCTGATCCCGGTGCCCTCGAGCCGCTGGTGCGCGAGCTCGACCCACCGCTGCGTTCTTTGCACGATCAGCTCGCGCAGCGTCTGCTCGGCGAGATCGGGCTCGGTCTTGAGCCTTTGGATGAACGCGTCGTCGGTGCGGAGGCTGTAGCCGCCGACGGCGGCGACGCGGCGCTCGAAGTCCTGCAGCTCGCCGTCGCTCTTGAAGGCGAAGTCACTCCCGCGGAAGCGCGCCGTGTCGCCGACGATCGGCACCAGCTCCTTGCCCGCGAGGTCGCCGCCCATGATCAGGACGTCGACGCCGTAGAACTTGCCGGCGTTCACGAGCTTGCGGAAACAGGTCTCCGAGCCGTGGATGTCCGAGACGAAGAAAAGCTTCAACCCGGGGCGACTGTACGACCCGCAAAGCCTCTAGTCAAGCGCTTGACTGAGACGTGCGAGACCGAGGGCGTAGTGCGGCCACCACTGCCCGGCCGGCGGTCCGTGGCGGCACGTGCCGTCGGACTCGCCAGGGACCTTGATCCACAGGTACGCGTCGATCAGCGGGTTGCCCGTCGTCGTCGTGGGCCGGGTTCCGAGCGCGCGCCCCGGTGGGTTGCACCACTGGTCGTGGTTCGGACCGCGGCCGTTGCGGCTCGTGTCGATCACGAAGTGGATCCCGAGTCGCTGGGAGATCTGCGCGCCGTACTGCGCGACCTCGTGGGTGGCGCGGAAGTTGGAGACGTTGAGCGAGAACCCGGGCGCGTGGATCCGGCTGAGGCGCTTCGCCATCGTGGCCGCGGGGTGCCAGTTCGAGTGGCCGGCGTCGACGTACACGCTCGCCCGCTTCGCGCGCTTGAGCCGCTTGACCGCGGGTCCCAGCGCGCGGGCGCCGCACCCGCTCGGCAGCGCGTCCGGCTCGACGATCACGATCGCGCGCTGGGCGCCGATGCCGTTGGCGAAGCCATCGATCCAGCGACCGTAGCCCTTCGCGCGGCACTTGCGGCGGGGGAGGTCGTACGCGACGAGCACCGGCACCTTCCCGGCCGCCCGTTTCATCACGTGCGCCACCGCTTTGCGGGGCGCCGGCCCGCTGATCCAGACCGACTGCGGGACCTTGCTCATCTTTCGCATCAGCTGCGCGTCGTGCGTGCGGCCCTGCTTCTCATAGACGCGCGCCTCCTGTGTCGCGTGGCCGGGCGCCACGTACAGCGCGAGCGCCAGTGCCATCTCGGCGATCACCTCGGGGCGCGTACCCGCGAAGCGACGTTGCCAGACGGCGCGTTGTAGGTTGCAGCCCCATGTCCGCCATCCACGCTGCCGGCGCGCTTCCGAGGCGCGCGGTCCTCGCCGACGTCCTCCCGGGCGCGCGCGTGCGCGACGCCGTGCTCGTCGTCAGCGGCGCGCTGCTCACCGCCCTGTTCGCGCAGATCTCGATCAAGGTCCCCGGCTCGCCGGTCCCGATCACGGGGCAGACGCTCGCCGTCGGCCTGGTCGGCGCGAGCTTGGGGATGCGCCGCGGCGCCGCCTCGCTCGGTCTGTATGCGGTGCTGGGCCTGTTCCTCCCGTTCTACGCCGACGGCGACTCGGGCTGGGACGTGATCTGGGGCGCCAGCGGCGGCTACATCATCGGCTTCATCTTCGCCGCGGGCTTCATCGGCTGGATGGCCGAGCACGGGGCCGACCGCAGCCCGCTGCGTGCGTTTTTGGCCTTCGTCGGCGGTCAGCTGCTGATCTTCGCGTTCGGGTTGGTCGGGCTGAAGATCGCGGTCGGGGAGACGTGGGCCTGGACGATCCACAACGGCTTCACGATCTTCATCGTCGGCGGGCTCGTGAAGGCGGCGATCGGTGCCGTGGTGCTGCCGGGCACCTGGGGCCTCGTGCGCCGGTTCGAGCGATGATCCGCGACCTCGCGTTCCGGCTCGTCGGCAACTTCGCCGCGCTGTGGGTCGCGTGCGCGATCTTCGACGACATGACCTACGGCGACTCGTTCGGCGTGCTCCTGCTGGCGGCGGTCGTGTTCACCATCGTCAACTTCTTCATCAAGCCGATCCTGGCGATCCTGTCGATCCCGTTCATCATCATCACGTTCGGGATCGCCTACTTCGTTATCAACATGCTGATGCTGGTGCTGACGGGCGCGGTCGTCGACGAGTTCGACGTCGGCTCGTTCTGGACCGTGGTCGGCGCGACGATCGTGATCTGGTTCGTCAACACGATCATCTCGATGCTCCTGCGGGACGTGAGAGTCGCGCCGCAAGCCGATTCACGGATGTATTGAGCTCGGGCGGCTTGATGACGGTGAAGTCGCAGTCGAGGCTCGCCAGCACGCGGGCCATGTAGTCGAGCGACTCGACGCGCATCGTCAGCCGCCCGGTTGCGCTGACCTCCGCCAGCGGCACGTCTACCCGTCTCTCCAGTTGCACCTCGACCTGGTGGGTCCAGGGCACCTGGGCGAAGCTGCGCAGCACGTGCTCGGCCGCGTCGAAGCCCGCCTCCGGGGGGCTCCCCGCGCCGCCGATCTCCACCCCGCGCATCCGATCCACGCGGAACGTGCGCAGCTCTCCACGGTCGTGGTCGTACGCCGCCAGGTACCAGCGGCCGCCATGCACGACGACCCCGTAGGGCGTGATCTCCCGGTCGGTCTCCGCACCGCTGTGCGACGTGTAGCTCGCCGTCACCCTGCGTTGTCTCCGCGCCGCGTCGGCCAGCGCCAGCACGGTCTCGCCGGCCGGCGCCGTCCCCGCGGGGCTCGTGAACGCCACCTGCTCGAGGCTCTCCGTCCGCGCCCTGAGGCTGGCGGGCAGGACGCGGTTGATCTTCGCCAGCGCCTCGTCGGAGGTCGGCACGCCGAGCCGCCGTGCCGACATCAGCCCGAGCACCACGGCGGCCGCCTCGTCCTCGGTGAACATCAGCGGCGGGAGCTTGTAGCCCGGCCTCAGCCGGTAGCCGCCGGCCGGCCCGCGCTCGCCCTCGACGGGGAAGCCGAGCTCCTGCACCGCCGCCACGTATCGCCGCACGGTGCGGACGTCCACGCCGAGATCCCGCGCCACCTCCGCGCCGGTCACGAACGGACGGTTCTGGAGGATCTCGAGGAACTCGAGCAGCTTCGACACATACAGGACGATAACTGACCTAATTGCCGTCTAGCGTGCCGGGCATGCTGCCGCGCACACTGGGTCTCGGAGGAGGGATCGTCCTGGCGATCGGCTCGATCGCCGGCTCGGGGATCCTCTTCCTGCCGTCCACGATCTACGTCATCGCGGGCTCGGACTCGCTCGTGGTCTGGCTGCTGGCGGCCGCGCTCTGCATCCCGTTGCTGGCGGTGTTCGCCTCGCTCGTCCGGCGCGTACCGGGAGGGTCAGGCCTCGAAGGGTTCGTGGCGCTCGGCCTCGGGCGGCGGGTGGCCGCGCTCGTCCCCGGTCTGCTGCTGATCGTCTTCTATCCGGCGATGGCGGCGGCGATGCTCGTCGCGGGCGGCTACGTCAGCTCCGAGCCGCTGATCCGTCTCGGCGTCGCGCTGGCGATCATCGCCGTCACCACCGCGGGCGCTTTGGGCGGCACCCGCGGAGCCGCGCGTCTGCAGACCATCGTCGTCTGGACCACGCTCGCGGCGGCCGTCGCTCTGATCGGGCTCACTTGGGGGGACGACTACTCCGCAATCACTCCGACCTTCTCCGGCGCCGGCGCGATCGCCCAGGGCGTGCTCGTGGCGTTCTGGGGCTTCGCCGGCTTCGAGAACATGACGTTCGTCGCGGGCGAGCTCCGCAACCCGCGGCGCGACTACCTAATCGCGGTCGGCGTTGCGTTGGGCGGCTACTGCGTGCTGGCGATGGCGCTGACCGCCAACATCGCGGCGACCATCCCGCGCGGCTCCGTCGACCAGCTCTCCGGCGTCGCCCAGCTCGCCGACTACGCGCCGGGCGGCTTCGTCATCTCGATCCTCGCCGTCTTGCTGGTTCAGGCCGGCGCGAGCAGCTGGGTCTGGGGTATCTCCCGCCTGCTCTTCTCCGCCGCGCGCGACGGCCGGATGCCTTCGTTCTTCGCGGCGCTCTCGCCGCGCGGCGTGCCGCGCCGCGCGATCCTCGCTTTGACCATCCCGGGCGCAGGCGCGACGTGCATCGCCGCCGTCTGGCCGGGGCTGGTGCTGCCGTTCGTCACGTTCGCGTCGGCGGTCTTCGTGACTTTGTACGTGCTGGCGGTGGCGTCATTCATCGCGGTCCGGCGTCGAGCCGCTCGCGCCGAGCGGTCGCCGAGCCCGTGCCCGGATCGATCTCCACCAGGTCCGCAGCCAGCGGCTGGAACGACGGCCGGCTCGTGAAGATCAGCCGGGCGATGCCCATCTTCGTCGGCTCGGTCAGGTTGCCGGTGCCGCCGGCGCCGACGCTCCCGCCGTTCACCACGGTCACGCCCGCGAAGTGGTCGATCTCCGCCTTGTGCGTGTGACCCGTGATGAACACGAGCGGCCGCGACGGCGGCTTGTCCTTGAGGATTTCCAGCGCCTGCGCGAACAGGGCGGGCTCGTGGACCATCACGACGTCGACCTTCCCGATCAGCGGTCGCAGCCACGCCGTGAACGCGTCCTCCTGCGTGGGCGTCGGCTCGGCCTGGAAGCGGTCCTTGAAGTTCTCGCCCGCCCGGCGCTCGAACGGGTCGCTGTAGCCGGCGACCTTGAGGCCGGCGACGTTCTGGATCACCGCGCCATAGCTTCCGTCCGGGTTCAGGCGCCCGTACTGCGTGAGCACGATCGCGCCCCGGCGCGCGAGGCTCCGCTCCAGGCTGTCGCTGTCGTGGTTGCCGGAGACGAACACGAACGGCTTGCCGAGGTGCGTCACGCGGCTCACCAGCCGCGCCTCCAGCGGACTGCCCCGATCGGTCAGGTCGCCGGCGAAGAACAGCGGGCCACCGCTCGTCGCCCGTTCCAGGATCGGCAGCGCGATGAAGTTGTTGTGGAGGTCCGACGCGACCGTGATCGTCGGCTGGTCGGTGATCGGCGTCCGCTCCGACGGCCGTGTCACCAACCTTGCGAGGCCGACGAGCTGCGCATCGAGCTCCTGGTCGAGCTGCTTCGTTGACGCCTGCGCGGCCTCGACCGCTTGCAGCGCGCGCGGGATGTCCGGCCCGAACGCGTAGTACTGCGGGTTGCTGATCTTGCCGCGCGGCGGGAGCAGCGTTACCAGCGCGGCGCCGATCAGCACGGTCGTCAGCACCGCCGCGCCGACCTTGTACCGCAGCCGCGGGCCGCTGCGGTGCCGGATCGCAAACGCCACGAGCGTCCCGAGGGCGAGCGCGCTCAGCAGCGTGATCGCGATCAGGTTCAGCAGGTACGACTTGATCGCCTCGCGCGCCTCTCCGCGCACGTCCTGCAGGTCGAGGTTGCCGCCATTGGCGATCTTCGCCACCGCGCCCCGGTCCACGGTCCTGAGGTCCACATGCAGCCGCACGGGCAGCCGGATCGCATCCTCGAACCGCACGCCCCAGTCCACCAGCGGCACGTAGAGGTCCAGCGCACCCTTGTGCCCGGGCTCGACGCTGATCTGCACGCGCCCGACCGACAGCTCCTGGGTCTGCGTGTACGTCTTCAGCGCCATGAAGGCGCCGAACAGCGTCGCCGCTACGACGAGCACGACCGCGGCGACGTGCCGCGCCATCTTCACGGCAGCGCGCATCCGCCGGTGCCCGATCCGGGGAGTTCGCCGTCGTTCCCGTACTGCGCCTGCTGCTGCCATGAGCCGCCCCCCGGAGGGTAGTGCGGCGGGCGGTTCAGCCCCGCCGCTCCCAGAGCTGCATCACACACAGATGGCGGTAGCCGAGGTTCGTGTACAGCTTCTCCCCGACGTCCGTGGCCTGCAGCGTCGTCGTCGTACAGCCCTGCTTGGCGGCCTCTTGCAGCGCCTGCCGCATCACCGTCGTCGCCAGGCCCTTTCTTCTCGCCTTCGGCACCGTCGCCACGAAGCTGATCCCGGCATCGCCGTTGTGGTGGAGCGCCAGAGCGACCGCCGCCGGCCTGCCGTTGTGGTCGACCCGGTAGCCATGCAGGACACCGTTCGGCAGCGGTTTCAGCGTCCGCTCGAGGCGCCCGTCGTAGTTCCCGTACGCGAGGTCATTGACCTGGCCCACCGTCGTCAGGTCGGCGCTTGTGGGTCTCTCCGCGCCTGCTGGCAGCGCCTCGATCTCCACTCCCATCCCGGGGCTAGCGGCAGTCACGACCATCCCCGCGTTGGCAAGTTGTTGCGCGGCCAGGCTCGCGCGCCCGTCCAGCCACACCCCCCACCGCCGAACCTTGGCCTCTCGGTACCGGTGGTTCAGCTCCTCCAGATGCTGCGTCGCCTCATCCGGCACGATCGCCACCGCCGCGTTGAGCGTCGGGGACTCGGGAGCAGTCGGGACCACCGAAGCGATCAGCCCGGGCCGCTCGATCACCGCCCCCGGCCCGGCATGCCCACCCAGCAACGCCTGCAGCCGGCCAAAGCCGTCCCACAGCCGGGAGAGGAGCACGCCATCGTCCATGCCGGGAGGCTACTCAGCGAATCGCTTGGCGCTGCGCTGAGGGCCGGGGAGGTTTGGGCTCCGAACAACCGCGACGGTACCCCGTCTGGCGCCGGATGTCGCCGTCGTTCGCCACTGCGTGCAGTATGCGCAGCACCGCGTAGGCCCGATCGCACTCGATGAGCTCGTTCACTCGTTGACTGCGGGTCGAGGCGAGTGGGCGGCCGGATGGTCTCGATCCGCGGCGCCGGTGGACGGCAACGGGCCGGACGCGCTGGCTTCTCGGCGGACGTTGGGCTGGACTCGAGCGCCGGAGTGGCAGAAGCTCTCGGCGTGACGAAGGCTGTCGGCGTGTCGTCGGTGGAGGGGCTCGTGGGGCGGGAGGCCGAGCTCGCGGTGGCTGCGGCTGCGGTCCGCGAGCTCAGCGGTGGCCGGGCATCGGCGCTGGTGATCGAGGGGGAAGCCGGCATCGGCAAGACCCGCTTGGTGCAGAGCATCATCGATGATGCGCGTTCTCGTGACGGGGCCGTGTTCTACGGCCAGGCTCATCCGTTTGAGCGCGCACGTCCGTTCGGCGTGGCGGCCGCGGCGCTGGATCTGACCCGGCGGTCACCGGACCCGCGCAGAGCCGCGATCGGCGGGCTGCTCGTCGGCGAGGGCGCCGGCGACATCCAGTACCGGGTCGTCGAGGAGATCGTGGACATGGTGGAGACGTCGTGCGCCGAACGTCCGGTGCTGCTCGTGGTGGAGGACATCCACTGGGCGGACAGCGCAAGCCTGTTGGCGATCCTCTCCGTTGTACGGCAACTGCCGTTTGCGGCGTTGCTTGTCGTGGTGACGGCGCGGCCGTCGCCGCTGCCGTCCGACGTGGTGAGGCTGCTCGATGATCTATCGGCTGCAGGCGCGCGCACGCTGCAACTCCGGCCGCTGGAGCCTGACGACGTCGCGCTGCTCGCGCGCGGGATGCTCGGGGCCGTCCCTGGTGCTGCGCTGACCGCCATGCTGGACAAGGCCGGCGGGAATCCGTTGTGGGCGGTGGCCATCGTGCGAGCGCTCGCCGATGGAGGCATGCTGCGCCGCGCCGGCGACAGCGTCGAGCCGACGACCTTCGAGTTGCCGTCGTCGCTGAGTGACCTGGTGGTTCGCCGCCTGCGCTACCTGCCCGCGACGACGCTGGAGCTGCTGCAGGTCACGGCGGTGCTCGGCGATGCCGTGTCGCTTCGCGATGTCGCCGCTGTCTCCGGCCAGCCCCCGGCCGAGGTGGTCGTGCAGCTCCAAGCCGCGTTCGACGCCCAGCTTCTCGACGAGGCCGACGATCGCGTCGTTTTCCGGCACCAGCTCGTGCACGACGCGATCTATCAGCATGTGCCGCCGCCGGTCCGCCGCCTCCTGCACCGTGAGGCCGCGGTGGCGCTGATGGCCGCAGGCGCGGACCAGCTGGACGTGGCGGATCATCTGATGCTCGGAGCGGAGCGGGGTGACGAGCAGGCGGTCGCCTGGTTGCGCGACGCGGCTCGGGAGGCATTGGGGCAGGCGCCGGCGGTCACCGTCGAGCTGCTTCTTCGCGCCGAGGCGCTGCTGCCGGACGGTCACCGCGACGCGGACCTGGTGGCGTCGGAGGTCATCCAGGCGCTACTGCGGGCCGGTACGGTCGCCGAGGCGTCGGCCCGTGCGGAAGCGATGCTCGCCAGACAGCACGCCGCCGAGCTGGACACCCCCTTGCGCCTTGCGCTCCTTGGCGCGCTGGCTCTGCAGAATCGCGCCGCCGAGTTGATCGCGCTCGCGCAGGACAGCCTCGCCGGCTCGGGGCTTCGGCCCTCCGAGAAGGTGCTGATGCTGGCCCAGCAGAGCTGGGCTTTGACGTACACGGGCGAGCCCGGGGAGGGCGAATCGGCGGCCGGCCGCGGGCTGGTGATCGCCGAGCAGGCGGGCGATGCGGCGATGACGGTGTGGGCCCTGACGGCGTTGTTGGTCGCGGTGGGGCGCCAAGGCCGCTTCGACGAGGCGCTGGCGCACGCCCAGCGGGCCGCCGCCCTGGCTGCCGACTCGCCCGACACGAGGTCACTGCCGCTCCAGCCGAAGTTCTTCCTCGGGCTTGCGCTGGCTGATTGCGACCTCATCGACGAGGCGCGGGCCGCGTACCGGGAGGCGCTCGACGACGAGTTCGGCTCGGGATGGTGGTACTCCGAGACGCTGATGGCCGACGCGCAGGCGTCGTTCGTGATCGGGGAGTGGGAGGACGCGGTTCCCGGTCTGATGGCCAGTGGCCAGGCCGCGCAGGAGAAGGGCAACCTGCTTCTGGTGTCGCAATCGCTCGCCTACCGGGGCATCATCGCGACGGGGAAGGGAGAGCTCCGCGCCGCGGGCGAGCTGGCCGCTGCGATCCCCCTCTCGCCGGAGGGAGACGAGCTGAGTTACAACGCGGGAATCCTCGCGTTCGCGGTGGCGGGGCTGAAGGCGGCCGAGGGCGACCGGCAGGGCGCCCATGAGCTGTTGCTGCGGTGCTGGCGCGTCGACGCCGCGAGGGGCAACCACTTCTATCACCGCTGGCTCGCCCCCGATCTCGTGCGCCTGGCGCTGACGCTGGGTCATCGTGACGTCGCTGTCGAGGTGGCCGACACCGTCGCGGCAGGAGTTGCCTTGGCGCCGGAGGTGCCGACGGTGCGGAGCCTGGCGCTGCGCTGCCGGGGACTGGTCGACGATGAGGTCGAGCCGCTGATCGAGGCGGTCGCGCTCGCCCGCCGGGCGCCGCTGTTGATCGAGCACGCCGGCGCGTGCGAGGACGCAGCAAGGACGCTGGCCAGAGGCGGGCGGCGGCAGGAGTCGGCGGCGCTGCTGGCCGAGGCGCTGGAACGCTACGAGCAGGCCGGAGCAGACTCCTGGGCACGCCGGGTCCGGGCGCAGTTGCGGGCCCTCGGCGTCCGTCCGGGCGCGCGCGGTTCGAGGCACCGGCCGGCAGACGGCTGGGAGAGCCTCACCGCGACCGAGCGGGAGGTGTCGCGGCTGGTGGCCGAGGGCCTGACGAACGGTGCCGTGGCCAGGCGGCTGTACATCTCGCCGCACACGGTGAACACCCATCTCCGGCACGTGTTCGCGAAGCTGGGCGTGGCGAACCGGGTCGCGCTCGCCGCCGTGGTACATCACGCGATCGAGTGATGTCTCCGCTGCCGCTCGCGAGAACAATCTCGCACTCGTCTTCTTCTTTCGCGGAGGTGGCACGATGGCAGCCGATCAGAACAAGGCCGTCGTTCGGAGGTTCATCACGGAAGTCTTGAGTGGCGGCCGGCTCGATCAGATCGACGAGTTGCTCGCGCCTGACTACGTGAACCGGGCCTTCGGCGTCGATCTGCCGGCGTTCAAGGAGATGCTGGCCGGGCTGGCGGCCGCGCTGCCCGAGCGCCGTTTCGACGTCGAGGAGTTGATCGCGGAAGCCGACGCCGTCGTCGCTCGGTTCACGCTCGAGATGCGCGACCCGGGCGGGACGACGATCTCCGTTCGAGGCCTGAGCTACTACCGGCTCGACGACGGGAGGATCGTCGAGGACGATCCGATCACGACGCCCGAGCTCGCGCAGCAGCTCGGCCCGCTGATGGCGCCGGCGCACACCTGAAAGGAGCACCCGATGGAGCACGAGGAGCTCCCCGGCCTCGAGCGGAGCAAGGAGGGCGTCAAGCAGATGTTCCGCATGTACCGAGCGGCGTTCCCCGATCTGCGCTTGGAGGCCGAGGACGTGCTTGTGAGCGGTGACAAGGTCGTGGCGCGCGCCCGCGCGACCGGAACGCACCAGGGCGAGTTCCTGGGCATGCCCGCGACCGGCAAACGGGTCGACGTGCAGCTGATCGACATCATCCGCTTCGGCGAGGACGGGCTCGCCCTCGAGCACTGGGGCGTGCTCGATGCGCTCGGGATGATGCAGCAGCTCGGCGCGATCCCGGCGCCGGCCGCGGCCTAGTCGATCGGAGGAGCCGATGACCGAGCAGGAGAGCGTCCGGCTCGTCCAGGAGCTCTACACCGCCATGGGGCGCGGGGACCGCCCGCGATCCTCGACCGATTGACCGGTGATGTCACCCCGCCTGGCAGAGACGCTGGACATCGAGGACTTCGCGCCGACCGCGTTCCTCGCCGAGGCCGATCGCGTCGTCCTCGGCTCTAGCCGCGCGCGTCCCGGACACGGGCCGCTCGTACCACAACGAGTGGGCGATGGTCTGGACGCTGCGCGACGGCAGCGTGGCCGGCTGGCAGATCGCTCGCGAGCCGGCGGCACACGCCTGAGCGCCCGACGGCCGGCCCATCACGAACATTGGAGCAACCGCGATGAGCACCCAGATCCATGAGCCCGGCGAGGGCATCCGCACGATCGACATCGCCGGCAGCATCACGATCGCGAAGGCCGATGGCGCGACGACCGGTGACGCGTTCGTCGTCGCCGAGACCACGCTGCAGCCAGGCGGGTTCGCACCTCCGCTGCATCTCCACCGCGAGATGGCCGAGGTGCTCTACGTGCTCTCGGGCCGCCTCGACCTGCAGGTTGGCGACGACCACCGGATCGCCGTCCCCGGCACGTTCATCGGCATTCCTGCAGGGGTCGCGCACACGATGTCGGTCGCAGGCGAGGAGCCGGTCAAGATGCTGATGATCCTGTCGAACCCCGCGCGAGCGCTCCAGATGATCGACACGCTCGAGCAGGCGTTCGCGGACGGTGAGCCCGACCCCGAGACGTCCGGCCCGCTGCTCGCCCGGATCGACATGGAGCTGCTCGCCCCAGCCGCCTCATAGATGGCACGGCTCGGCACTTTCTGAAGGCCGGTGATGGACGGGTGGCGTCGAGCGCTCCATCGAACCCGGGACGGCGCAGTTCAGCCAGATCGAACTTGGCCGAGCCGACCGGCGCCGCGGGCACGAGCACTTTCGTCCGGTCAGCACGCCCTCCCGGTTCGGGACGTCCTCAGCGCCGCGCACGCGAACTCCGCCGGGCGCCGCGGATGCGTCGTGAAGCCCTACACTCATGCCTCGTACAGACGCAGCAAGTCTCGGCGTCGGTCGGCGCTGCCCGCGGTATGGGCGGCCTGTGCGGTCAATGCTCAGGTGTCCGACCCGCTGATTTGCAGGCATTTCGCCCTCTTAGCTCAGTTGGTAGAGCACTTCCATGGTAAGGCTTATTCCCGCCATGGAATGCACCGTGCGATGACGGGCTTCTCGGCCTGAAGCCTTGGCTTTCGGCCGAAGACACGTGGTCATCGCTGGGCGCCGTTGCCCGGCCGTAGACCTGGTTGGACATCAAGAGTGTGTCGGAAGTGTGTCGGCGCGACGCACGCTCCGCACGGCTTGCGCCCCGTCCGCGACGCTAAGGGGCTGGGCATCCGCGACGCGGCTCGGGACCTACGCCCACGCCCGCCACTTGGGCGACGGCCACCGCCTCGGATCGCCCGCCACATCAAAGAAGCAGCGGTGCTTTGCTCCACCCACGCATTACCACCGCTGCTCGTATTCGTCCGAGGGAGCAGCGAGCTTGGTCTCGAGCAGGTCACCGCGGAGCGCTGGTTTCGTCGCGAAACGCGGCCGTCTGCACGTGCGCTCCTGCCCATCGTCCTGAGCGGCGGTG
>CAVUFC010000037.1:0-22620 GCA_963740605.1 uncultured Solirubrobacteraceae bacterium
TTTGACTAGGCCACGGGAGGATCCGTACCGTTGCCATCCGGGATATGGCCACGCTCGCGCGGATCGTCACCGGGCGCCGGTCCAAGTGGCTGGTCCTGCTCGTGTGGATCGGGTTGCTGATCCCGTTCGGGGGACTCGGGCGGCAGCTCAGCGACGTGACCGACAACCGGACCGAGAGCTTCCTGCCGCCGAACGCCGAGTCGACCGCGGCGCTGCGCGTCCAGGAGGAGCGCTTCACCGGCGGCGAGACGGTCAGCGGCCTCGTCGTCTACCGCCGCGCGGGCGGGCTGCAGCCGGACGACCTCGACCGCATCAAGGCCGACGCGGAGCGCGTCGCGGGCAAGCTCCCGCTGGTCGGCGATTCGAGCGATCCGGTCGTCGCCCCCGGTCGCGACGTCGCCTCCGTCGCCGTCGCGCTCCCCGACGACAACGACAAGCTCGCGCAGTGGGGCAAGGACCTGCGCTCGGCCGTGCACAGCGGCACCCAGGACGGCCTGTCGGTCTACGTCACCGGCAGCCTCGGCTTCAACGCCGACTTCGAAGAGGTCTTCGGCGATGTGGACGTGAAGGTCCTCGGTGTCACGGTCGTGCTCGTGCTCGTCCTGCTCGGGCTCATCTACCGGTCGCCGCTGATCGCGCTGATCCCGCTCGTGGTCGTGGGCGTCGCGTACTCCATCGCGCAGGGCTTCGTCTACCTGTACGCCAAGTCGGGCGGGACCGTGAGCGACAACGGCGCGACGATCCTCGTCGTCCTGATGTTCGGGGTGGGGACCGACTACTGCCTGCTGCTCGTGTCCCGGTACCGGGAGGAGCTGCACCGCTACGAGGACAAGCACGAGGCGATGGCCCGCGCCCTCCAACGCGCAGGCCCGGCGATCCTCGCCAGCGGCATGACGGTCGCGCTGACGATGCTCGTGCTGCTGCTCGCCGACGTCGGCAGCACGCACTCGCTCGGCCCGGTCTCCGCGCTCGGTGTGACCGTCGCGTTCATCGCGGGCCTGACGCTGCTTCCCGCGTTGCTCACGATCGCCGGCCGCAAGGGCTTCTGGCCGCGTCGCGGGGTGGTCGCCTTCCAGCCGGACGGCAGCGAGGTCGTCGAGCGCGAGGGGATCTGGCGGCGCGTCGGCCAGACCGTCCTGCAGCGCCCGGGGCCGGCGCTGGCGGTCACCGTGGCGCTGTTCGGCGTCGGCGCGCTCGGGCTTTTCGCCTACAAGGAGGACTACAGCGTCGATGGCTTCTTCAAGCAGCCGACCGAGAGCGCGGACGGGTTCGACGTGCTCCGCCACGCGCTCCCCGCCGGCGCGCTCGTGCCGACCACCGTGCTCGTCGTCAGCGATCGCGGTCCGGTCGCCGCCGGCGCCGTTGCGGCCATCCGGAGGACGGCGGCATCGTTCCCGGGCGTCGCGAACGTCAGCGATGGGTCCGACCGCGCGAAGGACCGCTCGGCCGCCCGGCTGGCGGTGGTGTTCTCCGACGACCCGTTCGAGTCGAGCGCGCTCGACCGCGTGAAGGCGCTGCGCACCCGGCTGCACACCGCCGCGCCGCCGGGCACCCGCGTCCTCGTCGGCGATGGCAGCGCTGTGCAGGCGGACTTCAACGACGCGGCCGCGCGTGACCTGCGCCTGATCGTCCCGCTCGCGCTGCTGGTGATCTTCGTGATCCTCGCGATCCTGCTGGAGGCGATCATCGCGCCGCTGCTCCTGATCGCTTCGGTGATGATCTCGTTTGTCGGGACGCTCGGACTGTCAGTGCTGTTCTTCCGCAACGTGATCGGCGACGCGGGCGTCGACAACTCGCTCCCCACCTACGCGTTCATCTTCCTGGTCGCGCTCGGGATCGATTACACGATCTTCCTGATGAGCCGCGTGCGCGAGGAGGCGCGCCACTACGGGACGCGCGAGGGGACGCTGCGCGCGCTCGCCGCGACCGGCCCGGTGATAACGAGCGCCGGGATCATCCTCGCCGGCACCTTCTCGGTGCTGATGACGTTGCCGGTGACGTTCGTGTTCGACCTCGGCTTCATGGTCGCGGTCGGCATCCTGCTCGACACGTTCATCGTGCGGACGATCATGGTCCCGGCGCTGATCGAGCTGGTCGGCGACCGCGTCTGGTGGCCGTCGACCGCGAAGGGCGGGCGGCACGTGCTGCACGACAGTGAGGCGCCCGAGACGGTCCACGCGTAGCCGTTACGCTGAAGGCATGTGCCGCAACATCCGCACGCTCTACAACTTCGAGCCCGCCGCGACCACCGAAGAGGTCCAGGCCGCCGCCCTCCAGTACGTCCGCAAGATCAGCGGCTTCACGAAGCCGTCGAAGGTCAACGAGGAGGCGTTCAACCGCGCCGTGCACGACATCGCGCACGCGTCGATGCACCTCCTCGCCGACTTGGAGACCAACGCGCCGCCGAAGGATCGCGAGGTCGAGGCCGCCAAGGCCCGCGCCCGCGCCGCCGAGCGTTACGCCGCCTGACCGATGAGTTAGCGGCCGCCCGGCGGTCTTGACTCCATACGAAAGCGAGTCGAGGAGTCTTCATGGCGCGAGTCATCGTGTTGGCCGGGACGCGCAAGGGCTGTTTCCTGCTCGAGAGCGACGCCGAGCGTCTCCACTGGAGCGTGCGCGGCCCGTTCTGTGAGGGCTGGCCGGTCTACCACGCGGTCCACGATGCCGAGACGGACACGATCTACGCAGCCGCCGCCAGCGAGTGGCACGGCGCCGGCGTCTGGCGCAGCGCCGACCGCGGCGAGACGTGGGAGCTCTCCAGCGAAGGGCTGTCCTACGGCGCTGACGGCCTCAAGCTCTCCAAGATCTCGGGCCTGAACGCCGCCCACGGGCGCGTGCTCGCCGGCGCCGAGGGCGTCGGCCTGTTCGAGAGCCGTGACGGCGCGCGCACGTGGGCGCTGATGACCACCCTCGACGGCCAACCCGGCCGCGGCGACTGGAACGACCCGGACAAGCAGCCGCCCGGCCATCTCGGCCTGCCGGGCCTGCTCGCGCACCCCGACGACCCCGACCGCTTCTGGGCCGTCGTGCAGGGCTACGGCATCTTCGAGACGACCGACAACGGGGGCTCGTGGGCGCCGCGCAACCGCGGGCTGCGCGCCGAGTGGCCGCTCGACGACCCCGAGGTCGGTTACTGCGTGCACAAGCTCGTGATGGCGCCCGACAAGACGCGCCTCTACCAGCAGAACCACTGCGGCGTGCATCGCAGCGACGACGCCGGGCAGTCCTGGAGCGAGATCACCGAAGGGTTGCCGAGCGACTTCGGCTTCGCCGCCGTTGCCCACCCGCACGACCGCGACAGCTTCTACGTGATCCCGCTCGACGCCGGGCACGGCCGCACGATGCCGGAGGGCCGCGCCGCGGTCTGGCGCACGCGCGACGCCGGCGCGAGCTGGCAGAGGCTCGACCGCGGCCTGCCGGAGCGCGACGCCCACATCGGCGTGCTGCGCGAGGGCCTCGCGACCGACGGGCTCGACGTCCCCGGCATGTACTTCGGCACGAGCACCGGCCAGGTGTTCGCGAGTGCCGACGAGGGCGACAGCTGGACCGAGATCGCCGGCTACCTGCCCGGCGTCGCGTCGATCGAGGTGGCGGTGGTCGACTGATGGCGGCCGTGCATCTCCCGCCGACGCTGCCGCCCCTGTTCCCCGGCCTACCACGTCAGCTGCAGGTCGAGGCGCGCAGCGTCGACGACGCGATCGAAGCGCTCAACGAACGCTGGCCCGGCCTGCGCGACCGCCTGTGCGAACCGGGTCCGGTCCTGCGTCCGCACATCAACGTGTTCGTCGACCGCGAGCGGGCGGCACTCGACACCGCGCTCGGCGCCGGCTCGCGCGTCGACGTGATCGCGGCGATCAGCGGGGGTTGAGGGCGGCGTACTCGGCGAGCACCTTCTTGGGCACGCACATCGCCCACGCGTCGAGCACGAGCTCCTGCATCTCGCGCACGTCGAGCCTGTCCATGCGCGCGCAGACCCACTGGTAGCGCAGGTCGCCGCCCGTCGGCATCAGGAACTTCTCGGGATCGGAGTTGACCAGCGCCTCGCGCCACTCGCGCGGATGCCCGAAGCCCATGATCCCGTCGCGGTCGATCGCGACGTAGACGATGCGGCCTATGTACAGCTTGCGGTGGCCGCGCACGACGCCTTCGGTCGAGCGCGGGAGGGTGAGCCCGTAGCTGAAGATGTCGTCGGCGGTCACGCTCATCGTCGGCATTTTCCTCCCGGCGTGCGAGTCCCGCGAGGGGGGCCAGCAACACTCGCGGCGCTACGCCGCCTTATCGCTCCACGCCCGCTCGGCCGCGAACTCGGTCCGACAGCCGCACGAGCCGAGTGATCCTGAGTCGCGGGGCGATCGCGGCGACCGGTCTTGCCCGTCCCGCCCAGCAGCGCGGTGCTCATGCCCGCCCCGGCCCGGCGAACGGGGCGAGCAGCAGTCGCTGCACGCCGACGCTCAGCAGCGGCGCGTGCGCGACCTGTCGCCGGCGTTGGCGAACGAGTGCATGACGCCGGGGGCGACCTCGATCACATCGCCGGGCTCGGCGATCCGCGTACGCAGGCCGACGCGGAAGCGCATGCGGCCGGCGACGACCTCGAAGCGCTCGCTCTGGATCGGGTGGACGTGCGGCATCGGCACCGCGCCGCCGGGACGGAGCGCGAAGTCGAACGCGAGCAGCTCCCCGTCGGTGGTCGCCGCCGTGTGGGTGAAAGTGAAGCGCTCGCCGGTGACCGGGTTCTCGAGCGTCTGGCCGGGAGAGATCGTCATGTCCGGGAGTGAACTCGAGCACTCTGAGACGGTCCATAGTTGAAAGTGACGATCTCATATGCGAGCGTCTAAGCAATGGACGCCGTCGCCGCACTTCTCGATGGGCCTCGGGCACACAACGCGTTCCTGTTGCGGGCGGTGATGGACCCGCCGTGGTCGATGCGCATCCAGGACGAGGCGCCGCTGACGGTCATGGCGGTGGTCAGCGGGACCGCCTGGGTGCTGCCCGACGTCGGTGAGGCGAAAGCGCTCGGCCCCGGCGACGTCGCGGTGATGCGGGGGCCGAGCCCATACACCGTCGCGGACGATCCGGCGACGACGCCGGACATCGTGATCCACCCGGGCCAGCGCTGCGAGACGCGCGACGGGCGTCCGCTCGTGCAGGAGATGGACCTCGGCGTGCGCACCTGGGGCACCGCCGCCGACGGCGGGACCGTGATGCTCGTCGGGTCGTACGACTTCGGCGGCGAGGTCAGCCGGCGGCTGCTGCGTGCGCTGCCGGACGTGCTCGTCCTGCGCGAGCACGAGTGGGACTGCCCCGTGATCCCGCTGCTGGCGACCGAGATCGTCAAGGACGACCCGGGCCAAGAGGCGGTGTTGGATCGCCTGCTCGACCTGCTGCTGATCGCGGTCCTGCGCGCCTGGTTCGCGCGCCCCGACGCGGAGGGGCCCGCGTGGTACCGCGCCCACGGCGATCCGATCGTCGGGCGCGCGTTGCGCATGCTCCACCACAACCCCGCGCACCCGTGGACGGTCGCGCGGCTGGCCGACGAGGTCGGGGTTTCTCGCGCGACCTTCGCCCGCCGCTTCCATGAGCTCGTCGGCGAGCCGCCGATGGCGTTCCTGACCGGGTGGCGGATCGCGCTCGCCGCCGACCTCCTGCGCGAGCCGGGAACCACGGTCGGCTCCGTCGCCCACGAGGTCGGCTACGGCAGCCCGTTCGCGCTGTCGACCGCGTTCAAGCGCGTGCGCGGGGTCAGCCCACAGCAGCATCGCGCCGCGTTCACCGCCTGACCGTTCCCCACGCTAGCCTAGGCGGCCAGGCGGACTACAGCCGCGCGCACTACCAGAACCTGTACTTCGGCACGAGCAAGGCCTCGGACTCGCTCAAGCGCTGGTACGAACGCCAGTCGTCGGGCCGCTACAGCGTCGACGGCATGGTCACGGACTGGGTCAAAGTCCCGTTCAACGAGGCGCGCTACGGCCGCAGCAACGGCTTCCCGTGCGCCGGCTCGATCTGCGGCAACTCGTACGACCTGATCCGCGAGGGACTGAACGCGTGGGTCGAGTCGCAGAAGGCGAAGGGCAAGACCGACGCGCAGATCGCGGCGACCCTCAAGTCGTATGACGTCTGGGACCGCAACGACTACGACCACGACGGCAACTTCAACGAGCCCGACGGCTACATCGACCACTTCCAGATCGTCCATGCCGGCGGCGACCAGGCCGACGGCGACCCCTACCAGGGCGAGGACGCCATCTGGTCGCACCGCTCGAAGGCCTACCCGCAGCTGAAGGGGACGGCCGGCCCGGCGTTCAACAAGGACGGCGGTGTGCAGATCGGCAACACCGGCATCTGGGTCGCCGACTACACGATGCAGCCGGAGAACGGCGGCGTGTCCGTGTTCGCGCACGAGTACGCGCACGACCTCGGCCTGCCGGACGAGTACGACACGGCGGCCGCGACCGGCACGCAGGAGAACGCGGTCAACTGGTGGTCGATCATGGCCCAGAGCCGGCAGTCGGGTCCCGGTGAGCCGGTGGGCTCCCGCGTCGCCGACTTCGGTGCCTGGGACAAGCTCCAGCTCGGCTGGCTCGACTACGAGGTCGTCCCGGCCGGCCAGCCGCGGACACTCGACCTCGGCCCGAGCGAGTACAACACCGCCAAGGCTCAGGGCGTCGTCATGCCGCTGCCCGACAAGGTCGTCACGACCCAGATGGGCGCGCCGCACGGCGGGACCGAGCAGTGGTGGTCCGGCCAGGGCGACGAGCGTGAGGCGACGCTGACGCGTTCGGTCACGCTGCCCGCGGGCAGTGCGTCGCTGAGCTTCTGGGCGCGCTGGAACATCGAGGACTGCGGCGCCGACGCGTGCGACTACGCGTACGTCGAGGTCGACGACGGGAGCGGCTTCAAGGCCATCCCCGGCTCGATCGCCAACGCCGCCGGGGGCAACGGCATCGACGGCTACCACCCGGACTGGACGCAGGCGACGTTCGACCTGTCGGCGTTCGCCGGCAAGACGGTCTCGCTGCGGCTGCGCTACCAGACCGATCCGGCCCAGCAAGGAGACACTAGACCGTCTCAGGGCCGGGAGCTCAGCTCCCGGCCCCGATGACGATCGTCTGGATCTCCGTCAGCCGCTCCAGCGCGTGCCGGCCGCCGATGCGGCCGGTGCCGCTGTCGGTGCCCGCCCGGCCGCCGAACGGCAGGTGGTTCTCCCAGTAGTTGGTGGTCTCGTTGATGTTCACGAGGCCGGTGTGGACCTGGTCGGCGAAGCGCAGGCCGTCCATCACGTCGCCGGTGAAGATCGCGGCGAGCAGGCCGTAGGGCGAGGCGTTGGTGAGCTCGATCGCCTGCTCGAGCGAGCTGACCGGGACGATCGGGGCGACCGGCCCGAACGTCTCCTCGAGGGCGACGTCGGCCTCGGCGCTGACGCCGTCGAGGATCGTCGCCTGCCAGTACAGCCCAGTCGGGTAGCCGGCCTCGCGTGCGCCTCCGGCGACGACCGTGGCGCCGCGCTCGACCGCGTCGCCGACATGGGCATCCATCTTCGCCGCCACCGGCTCGTTGTTGAGCGGGCCCATCGTCGTCTCGGCCGCGAACGGGTCGCCGAGCCGCACGCCGGCGGCGGTCTTGCCGGCCAGCTTCTCCACGAACTCGTCCCGCACGCGCTCGTCAACGAGCAGCCGCTCGCCGGCCGTGCAGCTCTGCCCGGCGCACAGGAAGCAGGCGGTGATCGCGGCCTCGGCGGCGGCGTCGACGTCAGCGCCGTCGAGCACCACCAGCGGCCCGTTGCCGCCCATCTCCAGCAGCAGCGCCTTGCCGGCGGCACGCCCGGCGATCCGGCGCCCGGTCGCGGTCGAGCCGATGAAGCCGACCGCCGCGGTGCCTGGGTTGGAGACGAGCTCGTCGCCGACCACCGGCCCCGGCCCGGGGACGAAGTTGAACACGCCGGGGGGGAGGTCGGCCTCCGCTACGCACTCCGCCAACAGTCCCGAGCAGACCGTCGTGCTCGGGGCCGGCGTCCACACGACCGTGTTGCCGGTGGCCAGCGCGGGAGCCACGATCTCGGCCGGCATCGTGTACGGCCAGTTCCACGGTGTCACCACGGCGACCACGCCGAGCGGACGTCGCATCAGCAGCACGCGAGCGCCCGGCGTCGAGCTGTTGGGAATCAAGCCCTCGAGCCGGATCCCGTCCTCGGCCGCGGCCCGCCACATCGCGATCAGTTCGTCGACCTCGTCGTAGGACTCGGCGTGCAGCGGCTTGCCCTGGTCCAACGTGCACGCGCGGGCAAGCTCCTCTCGCCGGCGCACGCAAGCATCAGCGACGCGGTGCAGCGCGGCGGCGCGGCCGAACGCGGTCTCCGCCGCCCACCCGGGATACGCCTTCTGCGCGGCCGCGATCGCCTCCTGTGCGTCCGCGCGGTCGCCGCGCGCGACCGGACCGAGGTCCTCCCCCGTCGCCGGGCTGAACGCGCGATCCTCCGCCCCGTCCAGCGCTGCGCGCCAGTCGCCGCCGACGAACATGCGGGTGAGCGTCATTCCAGCCCTCTCTGAAGCGCTTGACCGTGCCGGAAGCGACGATATATAAGTCGAATCTCAGTTGCATCCAAGGGTCGTGAGCCAATGAGCGAGATCCTCGAGGACATCGTCTCCGAGGGTGAGCGCCTGCTCGGGATCGCGTCCAGAGACGGTGTGCCGCTGCGGCTCCTGGGTGGCATTGCCGTACGCATGAAGGCGCCGTCGGTGCCGCCGTCGCTCGACCGGGCGTACAAGGACATCGACTTCGCGGTGACTAAGAAGGGCGGGGGCGCGGCCGACAAGCTCCTCAAGGCAGCCGGCTACGAGCCCCACGTCGCCTTCAATGCGATGCACGCGCGTGAGCGCGGGCTCTACTACGACGACGTCAACGGCCGCCAGGTCGACCTGTTCATCGACGCCTTCCGCATGTGCCACGAGATCCCGCTGGGCAAGCGACTGGACGTCGAGACCGACACGGTGCCGCTGGCGGAGCTGATGCTCACGAAGCTCCAGATCATCGAGCTCAACGAGAAGGACATCCGCGACACCGTCCTGCTGTTCCACGGGCACGAGATCGCGGACACCGACAATGGCGCGGTCAACGGCGCGCACATCGCGGTGCTGTGCGCCGACGACTGGGGACTGTGGCGCACCATCACCGCGAACCTGGAGCGCTGCCGCGGCCACGTGACCGACTACGAGCTCCCGGACCAGGACAGCGCGCGCATCGAGCAACGCTTCGATCAGCTGCTGGAGAAGATCGAGGCGGAGCCCAAGAGCCGCGGCTGGCGGCGGCGCGCGAAGGTCGGGGACAAGAAGCGCTGGTACGAGCTTCCGGAGGAGGTCGAGTAGCGATGCGGATGTTCTTCGCGACGGATATCCACGGCTCCGAGGTCTGCTGGAAGAAGTTCCTCAACAGCGGGGCCCACTACAAGGCGGACGTCGTCGTGCTCGGCGGCGACATGACCGGCAAGGCGCTGGTCCCGGTCATCGACGATGGCGGCGGAAAGTGGCACTCGACGCTGCTCGACAACCGCGAGGTGCTCGACGGCGAGGACGCGGTGAAGGAGTTCGAGGCGGCGGTCATCCGGCGCGGCTACTACCCGTTCCGCACCGACCCCGACGAGCTGCGCGAGCTGTCGGCCGACGAGCCGCGCTGGCACGCGCTGTTCGAGGAGCACATGCTGAACACGGTCGAGCGCTGGATGGAGATGGCCGACGAGCGGCTCGCCGGCACCGGCATCCGCGTGTTCGTGTGCCCGGGTAACGACGATCAGCTCGAGGTCGACGCGGTCGTCGCCAACGCCAAGACGGTCGAGCTCGGCGAGGGCCGCGTGATCGACATCGACGGGTTCCAGCTCGCATCCAGCGGCTGGGCCAACCGCACGCCGTGGGACACGTACCGCGAGGAGGACGAGGACGTCCTGCTCGAGCGCATCGAGCGGATGCTCGCCAACGTCACGGCCGACCCCGACCACACAATCTACAGCCTCCACTGCCCGCCGCACAACACCGGGCTCGACGAGGCGCCGCAGCTCACCGCGGACATGAGCCTCAAGGACGCGGGGCGCGCGACGGTCCCGGTCGGCTCGACCGCGGTGCGCACCGTGATCGAGCGCCACCAGCCGGCGCTCGCCCTGCACGGGCACATCCACGAGGCGCGCGGCACACACCGCCTCGGCAGGACTTTGTGCATCAACCCGGGAAGTTCGTACGAGCAGGGGCAGCTGCTCGGGGTCGTCGTCGATCTCGACGGCAAGAAGAAGGTCAAGAACTTCGTTCTGACCAGCGGCTAGTAGGAGAGGAGCGGCATGGCAACGGTGGCTTCTGGGGACTCCGTCGAGCGGGCGGTCTTCGTTCGCAAGGCGACGGGCCTCGTACGCGGATGGTCGACGCGCGACGCGTTCATCTACGCGACGTTCTCGATCAACCTGATCACGCTCGGCCTTTTCATCTTCGGGTACGCGCCGTTCATCCCCGACGGCAGCCTGGTATGGGCGGTGCTGCTGGCCGGGTTCTACCTGGTCGTGCAGGGGATCACGTACGCATCGCTGATCGCTGCAATGCCGCGGGCGGGCGGAGATTACGTGTGGATCAGTCGCGTACTCGGCGGCGGTGTCGGGTTCGTGCTGGCGGTGGCCGGCTGGTGGTTCATCCTCTGGCTCTGGGTCCCGATCTACGCGAACATCCTCAACGTCGAGGTGCTCGGGCCGATGGCGGCGATCATCGGCTGGGGCAGCGCGGTCGACTTCCTCGGCAAGTCGGACGGGATCTTCTTCGCGTCGGTCGTCACGGCGATTCTCGCGTCGGCCTTCATCGGCCTCGGCATGCGGACGTACGCGAAGGTCCAGAAGTTCTGCTTCTACGGCGGCCTCATCGGCCTTGCCGTGATGGTCCTGCTGCTGCTCTTCAACTCCAAGGCGAGCTTCATCACGCACTTCAACGACCAGTCGAGGGACCTGTACGGGGTCGATGATGCGTACGCCGCCACGCTGAAGGCGGGCACGGCTGGCGGCTTCGCGTCGCCCGCGGTCGGCGGGTTCGCGATCGGCGCGACGTTCCTGCTCATCCCGATGATGGCGTTCTTCAACCTGTGGTCGAACTGGGGCGCCACGCTGTACGGCGAGGTCCGCGGCGCGGCCGACTTCCGCCAGAACATCTACGCGATGGCCGGCGCGCTGGTCGCGACCTCGGTCGCCGCCGTCGTGCTGTTCCTGCTGTTCTCGAAGACGTTCGGCTGGGACTGGTACAACGCGGCCAACAACGCGTTCTGGCTGGAGACGATCCCGACCGGCGTGTGGCCGTACCCAGGTCTCCTCGCGGCCTCGTTGCTCGGCAGTCCGGTGTTGCAGTTCATCCTCATCGCCGTGCTGTCGCTGTGGTTCTTCGGCTGGGTGGGGACGGTGTTCCTGTCCTCGACGCGCGTGATCTTCGCCGCCGCGTTCGACCGCGTGCTGCCGGAGTCCGTCGCCAAGGTCAACCGCAACGGCGTCCCGTACATCGCGCTGCTGCTGATGCTCGTGCCGTCGCTCGGCGTCGCCGCGCTGTACGCCTACAGCACGGACTTCGCCACGTACACGCTCGACGCCACGCTGGTTATCGCGGTCACCTTCCTGGGCTCGGCGATCGCCGCGGCGATCCTGCCGTGGCGCAAGCCGGAGATCTACAACGCGTCGCCGATCGCCAAGTACAGGGTGCTCGGTATTCCGCTGATCACGTTCTCGTCGTCGCTGTTCATCCTGTTCCTCGGGTTCTGCCTGGTCAAGTGGTTCACCGACGACATCTACGGCGTCAACAACAAGGACTCCCTGATCTTCATGGGCGCCTTGTACGTCCTCGCGATCGCGATCTTCGTGGGCTCGCGCGTCTACCGGCGGCGGCAGGGCATGGACCTGTCGATGGCCTACGGGGAGATTCCCGCGGAGTAGCGGTGAGTGCTGCCACCGGGGCGCGGTCGGGAGCGGGCGAACTGCTCGCCGACCGCGCCTACGTGGAGCTGAGGGACCAGATCGTGACTCTGGCGATCCCGCCGGGGGCACCGATCAACGAGGAGTCGCTGGGCCGCGAGCTGCGGCTCGGCCGGACGCCGCTGCGCGAGGCGATCAAGCGCCTCGCGCTCGAGAACCTCGTCGCCGTCTATCCGCGGCGCGGGACGTTCGTCACGGAGATCAACATCACCGACCTCGCGCACATCTCGGACGTGCGCGCGCAGCTGGAGGCGCACGCGGCGTACCGCGCGGCCGAGCGGCTGACCGCGCCGCAGCGCGAGGAGCTGGACGCCCTGATGGTCGAGGTCGGCGCGGCGAGCGGCCCTCCCGAGACGCTGATGGAGCTCGACGCGCGCGTGCACCGGTTCGTCTACCGCTGTGCCGGCAACCCGTACCTGCGCGACACGCTCGAGCGCTACCTGAACCTGTCGCTGCGCATCTGGTACCTCGTGCTCGCGCGGCTGCCGCACCTGTTCGAGCGCGTGCACGAGCACGAGGAGCTGCTGCAGGCGATCCGTGACGGTGACGCGGCCGGCGCGCGCACGCTGGTCGCCGACCACGTGGCGCGGTTCGAGAGCGAGATCCGGGGCGTGCTGTGAGGTACGACTACGTGATCGTCGGCGGCGGCTCGGCCGGCTGCGTGCTCGCGAACCGGCTGTCCGAGGATCCGTCGACGCGCGTGCTCGTGGTCGAGGCGGGCCGCAACGACTCGCTGTGGGACGTCTTCATCCACATGCCCGCGGCGCTCCCGTTCCCGATCGGGAGCCGCTTCTACGACTGGAAGTACGAGTCCGAGCCCGAGCCGGAGATGGGCGGGCGCCGCGTCTACCACGCGCGCGGCAAGGTGCTCGGCGGGTCGAGCTCGATCAACGGGATGATCTTCCAGCGCGGCAACCCGATGGACTTCGAGAAGTGGGCGGGCGAGCCGGGGCTGGGGGAGTGGGACTACGCGCACTGCCTGCCCTACTTCAAGCGGATGGAGACGTGCACCGCGGGCGCCGACGAGTGGCGCGGAGGTGATGGGCCGTTGTGGCTCGAGCGCGGCCCGGCGAAGGCCCCGCTGTTCGACGCGCTGTTCGCTGCGGTGGAGCAGGCCGGCTACCCGCTGACCGACGACGTCAACGGCTACAAGCAGGAGGGCTTCGCGGCGTTCGATCGCAACATCCGCCGCGGCCGCCGCTGGAGCGCGGCGCGCGCCTACCTGCACCCCGTCATGGGCCGCCCGAACCTCAAAGTGATGACCGGCCACCTCGTGAATCGCATCGTCTTCGAGGGCACGCGTGCGGTCGGCGTCGAGCTGCGCGGCGGGGTGATCCGTGGCGACGAGGTGGTCCTCTGCGGCGGCGCGATCAACTCGCCGCAGCTGCTCCAGCTCTCCGGCGTCGGGAACGCCGCCGACCTGTCGGCGCTCGGCGTGAAGGTCGTCGAGGACCTGCCGGGCGTCGGCGAGAACCTGCAGGACCACCTCGAGGTCTACGTCCAGCACGCGTGCACGCAGCCCGTGTCGGCACAGCCGGCGTTGAAGTGGAGCCACCGGCCGTGGGTCGGCGCGCAGTGGCTGTTCGCGCGCCGTGGGCCCGGCGCGACCAATCACTTCGAGGCCGGCGGCTTCCTGCGCTCCAACGACGACGTCGCCTACCCGAACCTGATGTTCCACTTCCTGCCGCTGGCCGTCCGGTACGACGGGAGCAAGCCCGGGGCCGAGCACGGCTACCAGTTCCACGTCGGCCCGATGTACGCCGACGTGCGCGGGACGGTGAAGATCACGTCGACGGATCCGCGCCGCAAGCCCGCGCTGCGCTTCAACTACCTGTCGACGGAGAACGACCGGCGCGAGTGGGTGGAGGCGCTCCGCGTCACCCGCAGGATCCTCGCCCAGCCGGCGTGGGCCGACCTCGACGGCGGCGAGCTGTCCCCCGGGCCGCAGGTGGAGACCGACGAGCAGATCCTCGACTGGGTCCGGCACGACGCCGAGACCGCACTGCATCCATCGTGCACGTGCGCGATGGGCCCGGTCGTCGATCCGGCGACGATGCGCGTGCGCGGCGTCGACGGCCTCCGTGTCGTCGACGCGTCGGTGTTCCCGTACGTCACCAACGCGAACATCTACGCGCCGACGATGATGGTGGCCGAGAAGGCCGCCGACCTGATCCGCGGCAACACCCCGCCGGCGCCGTCGACGGCCGGCTTCTACCGGCTGGAGAAGGTCTCGTGATCCGCTACGAGGTCCTGCCGGTCGACGGCATCGAGGAGCTGGTCACCGTGCACGTGCCGCGCGAGGTGACCGTGACCGTCACGGCGTCGCCGGCGCGCGGGCTCGAGGCCACGCTGAGCGTGACGGAGCACCTGGTCGCCGAGGGCTACCAGGTGGTGCCGCATCTGTCGGCGCGGCTGGTCCGTGACGCGGCGCACCTCGACGACCTGGTCGCGCGGCTCGAGGCGATCGGCGTGCGCGAGGCGTTCGTGCCGGCCGGGGACGCAGTCGAGCCGGGTGAGTTCCCCGACGCCGCGTCGCTGCTGCGCGCGCTGGCCGGCCGGCACCTGCGCGAGCTCGGCATCACCGGCTATCCGGAGAGCCACCACTTCATCGACGACGAGGCGACGATCAAGGCGATGTACGAGAAGGCGCCGCTGGCGAGCTACATCGTCAGCCAGATCTGCTTCGACCCGGGGACGATCGCGTCGTGGGTCGGGGCGGTGCGCGAGCGCGGCACGACCCTGCCGATCTGGATCGGCGTCCCCGGCATCGTCGACAACGCGAAGCTGCTGCGGATCTCGATGAAGATCGGGCTCGGCGAGTCGGCACGCTTCCTGCGCGCGCACCGCGCGTGGCTGCGGCGGCTGGTGACGCGCACGTTCACGCCCGAGCCGCTGATGCGCCGGCTGGAAACGCTGTGGGAGGACCCGGCTGCCAATATCGCGGGCCTGCACGTGTTCACCTTCAACGAGCTCGAACGCACCGAGCGCTGGCGGCGCGAAGCCGTGGCGAGCAAGCTCGCCATTGCGAGTTCGCTGCGCGAACATCGCGGGGGAATCCCCCTTTGAACCGGGGAGGAGTGGGGCGGCTGCTGGTCTCGTGCGTGGACCGGCCGGGGATCGTGGCGGCGCTGACGCGCTTCCTCGCCGAGCGCGGCGCGAACATCCTGCAGTCCGATCAGCACACGACGGACCCCGAGGGCGGCACGTTCTTCATGCGAACCGAGTTCAAGCTCGAGGGGCTGGAGGATCAGGCGGAGGCCTTCGAGGCGGCGTTCGCCGCCGAGGTCGCCGAGGCGTTCGGAATGGAGTGGGACATGCGCTACGCGTCGCAGCGCAAGCGCGTCTGCATCTTCGTCTCCCGCTACGACCACTGCCTCGCCGAGCTGCTGTGGCGCTGGCGCCGCGGCGAGCTGTACGCCGACATCCCGCTGGTGATCTCCAACCACGCCGAGATGGAGCGCGAGGCGGCGCGCTTCGACGTCCGGTTCGAGCATGTGCCGGTGACGCCCGACACCAAGCCGGCGGCCGAGCGTGCGCACCTCGAGCTGCTCGGCGGCACGTTCGACCTGATCGTGCTGGCGCGCTACATGCAGATCCTCTCGCCGATGTTCCTCGAAGCGGTGCGCACCCCGATCATCAACATCCACCACTCGTTCCTGCCGGCGTTCGCGGGCGCGAACCCGTACGCGCGCGCGTACGAGCGCGGCGTGAAGCTGATCGGCGCGACCGCGCACTACGTCACGGAGGAGCTCGACGCCGGCCCGATCATCGAGCAGGACGTCGCGCGCGTCACCCACCGCGAGACGATCGAGTCGCTGGAGCGCGCCGGCGCCGACATCGAGCGCACCGTGCTCACGCGCGCGGTGGGCTGGCACCTCGAGGACCGGGTCCTCGCATACGGCAATCGCACGATCGTGTTCTGAGTCTCAGCAGGCGGCGTGGGCGACGACCCGCGAGGCGCATCCGCGGGTCTGCCGTGGGGCCACCCAGACGGCAGCCGCGGCCCGTCGGGCGCCGACGTTCGCACCGCGCAGCGTGGCCCGGTTCACCAGCCGCGTGAGGCTGGAGCGGTCGCCGACGGCGCGAGCGGTCAGCGTGAGGCGGCGGGTCTGCCCGGGCCCGAGGCGTCCGATGTGCCAGCACGCGATGTTGCCGCGGACGCCGGCGGTGCGAGCACGCACGAGGCGCAGTCCGGCCGGGGAGCGGTCGCAGACGCGCAGGGCGCGACCCGCGCGGTGGCCCGAGGCCCGGACAGTGATCGTGAACGGGACCGCGCTGCCGGCACGCACGGTGTCCCGTGCTGCGCTCATCGTGAGCTCCACGGTCGCCCGTCCCGCGCGCACGCGGAGCTCGGCGCGGGCGCTGTTGTTGTCGTTGCGCGTGTCGGCCTCCGTTGCGCGGATCGTCGCGGAGAGCGCCAGCCGCCCAGGTCGTCCGCGCCGCAGCCGGACCGTGATCGTGCGCTGCGCCCCGGCGGCGAGGCTCCCCACGTCGCAGCCGATCTGTGGTCGGTCGCGGCAGCCGAGTTGGGCGACGCGCGCTCCACTGGCGGTGCCGCCGTGGGGCACCGCGGTGAGCGTGACGCCCGTCGCGGTGGCCGGCCCGTGATTGACGACCGTGATCTGCCAGGCGGTCGAGTCGCCTTCGCGAACCCGTCCGCTGGGCGGCTCGACGCGCACGGCCAGATCGGCGCTCGCTGCCGTCCCGGAAACCGGGAGCGGGGCGACGTCCAGATCCGCGGTGTCGTGGTTGTCCTCGGGTCGCCAGTCGGGCTCCCCGGCGCTCACCGTGGCTTCGTTACCGACCGCGTGTCCGGCGAGCGCGGTTCCGACGCGGACGCGTAGGTCGAAGCTGCGTTCCTCATTCACCGCGAGCGTGCCTGCGTCGCAGGTGACGACCCGGCCCGACGACGTGCACTCGGCCGGCGCGTCGAGAAGCGTCACCCCGGCGGGGAGCTCGTCGCGCACCGTCACGCCGGTCGCGGGGAGGTTGAGGAGCTCCGGCGCAAAGCGCGCGCTCGTGAGCCCGCCCGGGTTGCGCGCCGTGAGCCGGAACGTCGCGTCACCGCCGGGCGCGACCGACCCCGTGCCGTCGATCCGGGCCTTGTCGACGGCCACGTTGACGCCCTGGACGACGACGGTCTTCTCCACGCTGTTGTCTCCGTGCGTCGAGGACGACTCGTACTGCGACGGCTCACCGCTCAGGCGGACCCGGATCTCGTGGCCACCGATTGTCGTGGGCACGGTGCCGTTGAGCGTGACGATGCGCTCGTCGCCGGCCGCGATCGCCGGGAATCCGCAGAAGCTGTTGCCGGGGCTGTCGAGCACGCATTCGCCCGGGCCGCGCGTGAGGGTGGCTTGTGCGTCGAGCGGACCGAACGTGCCGGTGTCGACGTCGAACACGTCGCCGGTGCCATGCACATCGGCCGCCTGCGGGCCGCGGTTGCCGGTTCGGAGCGTGATCGTGATCGGGCCGCCCGCGAGCACTGGCGCACTGATCGTCGCGACCGCGTAGGCGTCGACCACGTCGACGCTGTGGCGCGTTACGGTGGCGCGGTTGTCGGCCGGGTCGAGCTCGTGGCCGCCGCTGGTCGCCTCGGCCGTGTTGGTGAAGTCGGTGTCGCCGGCGAAGTCGGGGAACGGCGGCTGTGCCAGGACGATGATCGTCGCCTCGTGGTCGGGCGCGAGTGTGCCCAGCGCGCACGTCGTGCCCGTGCACGAGCCCTGAGAAGGGCTGATGCCGATGAGCGTGAAGCTCAGCGGGAGTGTGTCGGTGACTGTGACCGCGGGTGCGGGCGATACGCCCTGGTTGCTCACCGTGATCAGGTAGGGCACCTGCATGCCGTCGATCGCTCGGTCGGGGGCGGTCTTGGTGACCACGAGATCCACCTGAGGTTCGGAGACCGCCCCCGCGTCGGTCGCGGAGTCGTTGCGGGGATCGCCGTCGGCGGGTAGGCCGCGCCGGGTGCCAGCGGGTCCGATCGCGCGCACGTGATCGTCACGGGCGTGCCGGCGGTCGTGCAGCTCCACCCCGTGCAGCGGTCTGAGCGGGCGCGGTCGCCAGCCCGGTGTCGCCGGTCGAGGGGGAGGTGAAGTCGACGCGCGCGCGGTTGGAGACCACGGTCCCGTTCACGAGCCCGCCGTCAGCGACCCGCACGCGAAAGCGCACGCACTGGGTCTGCCCGACGCCGAGGCGGCCGGCGGTGCCGAGTGACAGGACGACGTCGTCGCCCGGCGGGTTCGGAGGTCCCGGACCGAGGCCGAACGGCGGGCACAGCGCGCCCGCGCCGACGGGACTCACCTGGAGACTCCCGGGTACGAAGGTCGTGCCCGGCGGGACGTGGTCGGTGAGCGCCACCGCGTCAGCCGCGTCCTCGCCGCTGTTGGCGAGCCGGAACGTGTAGGTGAGCTCGTCGCCGAGGTCGGCCGACGCGCGGTCGACGGTCTTCGTCGCATCGATCCGCGGCGCGAACAGGTCGGTCGCCATCGTGAGCACCCCTGGGGCGTAGGTATCCAGGGTGGTCGCGAGCTCGACCGTCGTGCTCGTCTGGTTGTTGGCGAGCGCGTTCAGCGACGGGAACTGGTCGACGTCCCACCCCAAGGTGTTGGTGTAGGCCGGATCGCGGTCCGCGGTGATCACGCCGCCACGCGAGATCGAGCTGTTGAACACGTTGTTGGCGGGGTTCGCGGCGTTCGCCACCGCATTGCCGTTCAGGCTGGCGGTGTCGCCGGCGGCGGCGAAGTCCCCTTCCTGCGCCACGACCCCGATCGTCGAGTGCACGTCGCCGGTCAACGGCGTCCGGAAGCCACTGAGCGGGATCAAGACGCTGGCACGGCTCGCCACCTGCCGGAAGCCGTCGAAGACGACGAGATTGCGGGTCGGCGCCGACCCGTCGCCGTACGCAACGACGAGTGCCCAACCACCCAATTGCAGGTCGTCACGACCGGTGCCGAGCGCCGCGTCGGCGACCGTGTACGCGCCGCTCCCGGCGGCGTCGACGAGCGCCGTCACATCAGCGAACGACTGATAGAAGCTCCCAGAGGTGTCGACCACCGTTGCGCTGATCGCGTCGTAGTCGGCTGCGGTCGGCGGCTTCAGCTTGACCGCCTCTCGCGCCGCCGGCGCCGCGCTTCCTCCGGTGCCGCGTGAGGACTTTCCTCCCCAGTACAGGCCGGCGAACAGCACGCGGGCGCCCGCCGGCAACGACAGTGTCGCGGAGCTGGAATCGAACGTCGCAGCGTCGGCATCCACGTCGACGTACGTCATGAAGTGCGCGTTGTTGTTGTTCAGCGACGCCGGCGTGGCGGTCCCGTTGCGTACGCTCGCACAGACTGCGTCGTTCGTCGCGCAGCTCAAGAGCGTGTTGCCGACGAGCGCGATGTCACCCTGCGCGTTCGCGGCATAACGCGGTGTGAAGTCGCGGTCCGCCGCGGCGCGGTCAGGCGTGGCGGAGGCCGCGCACAGCGCCGCCAGGATCCCAACTACCAGGCGGCGCCGTCGCACGGTCACGAACGCGTCATCGCTCTCTCGCTTGGAATCAACAGGCGGCGTGCGCTCGCGGTCGCGTCGAGGCCGAGCACGCGCCGGGGCCCGTCTGGACGCGCACGGCCGCGGCGACGGCAAGGTTGTCGCGCAGTCGCGTCTCCTGGGAGGCCGAGCCGATCGCGGCGAAGTTGCGCACGCGGCCGGGCGCGGTGATGCGCATGCGCACGTGCACGGTCGCGCGGGCGCCGGGCGCGAGCTGGCCGAGTCGGCAGATCACTCCGGTGTTGCGGACGCGGCAGGAGCCCTGGCTGGGGTCGGCGGAGACGATCTGGCCGCCGCTGCCGGGCTGATCGGCCAGGAACGCCTGCTCGACCGTGGACGCACCGTCGTTGCGGGCCACCAGGTCGTAGCCGACGACGTCGCCGACGTCAGCTCGGGTCCGGCTCGCGTGCTTGGTCACGACCAGGTTGGGCAGCTCGGTGCCCGGCACGACCGGCGGCTCCGGGGGCGGCGGCACGACGCCCTTGGTCAGGCGGTTGGTGAACGTGCAGGTGACCCGCGGGTTCTCGCGTGTCACCCGGACCAGCGCGCGGCCCGCCGCGAACGGCACGAGCTTGCCGTCGCAGACGACTCTGACCAGCGACCACGTCCCCTCCTGGTCGGACGCGACCAGCGACTGGGTGATGACGTACGTGGCGAACGGAATCCCCGTCGTCGCGTCGCCGGTCGCCTCGCGCGCCTGGTTCTCCTGACGCGTCCTGGCCTGCTTCTCGTAGCGGCGCGGCGGTTCGAGCGGGCGCACCTGCGCCTCGGTGATCGTGAACCCGGCGGTGCCGGTGCCACCCTGGCTGATCTCGCGCACCGCGAGCCGGCCGATCTGCCGCTTGCGGTTGGTGACCGTGCAGACCGCGCCGCGCGCCTTGGTGACCGTCGCAGTCGTGCCCGTACGGCCGTTGCAGACGACCTTGTCCAGCCGCCACCCGCGCGGCAGGTCCTCGCTGATGCGGTAGCTGCCCGGATCCGCCTTGATCGGCTTTGACGCCTTGGCGACCTCCGCGGTCGTGGTCTTGATCTCGCGCGTACGGCTGAAGCCGCCGGCACCCGAGGCGGTGATCGGGAACGTCCCGACGCCGCCGAGGCTGATCTTGCGCAGCAGCAGCAGGCCGTCCGTCGGCTGCAAGACGTTCGTGTACGTGCACGTGACGGTGTCGCCGTTGGCCAGGGTGATGTCCGCCCGACCGGTCGTGCGACTGCTCGTGACAACGCTCGCCCCTGGGTGCGTGCACTTCAGACTCGCCAGCGCCCAGCCATCCGGCACGCGCTCGGTGACCGTCCACGGCGCCTCGCCCGGCCGCGTCTCGGCCCGGAAGAACGTCTGCGACTGGCCGCCGGCCAGCGTGAACGTGCCGCTCGGGTCATAGCTGATGTTGCCGGCCATCACGAACGACTCGTCGGCGTCCGGGGCACCCTTGATCGTCTTGCGGATCACGATCGTGCCCGACGACGGCGGCGGCACCACGTAGTAGGCGTAACAGAACACGTGCCGCGAGCCGCTCGGGATCTGCACGAACTCGACGTTGTCGCCGTTGAGGTTGTCGACCGCGCACCTGAGCGCGCCGAACCCGTACGTGCCCGGGTACAGCTTGTTCAGCACCGGGTCGTCGACGGCGCCGCCCTGGATCCACAGGTTGTGGCTGGCCGCGGCGTTCGCCTGGTCCTGGCTGAGCTCGACAGTGGTCGCCCCCGCGATCGAGCTGCCCGCGACCGGACGCCCCTGTGTGTCCAGTGTCGGCGTGCTCGCCTGCGTCACCACGGTGGGGGACTCCGGGCTCGACACGAACGACAGCGACCCCCATGTGCCCTTTATCGTGCCGCCGATGCCGCGGCCGAACGTGAACTGCCAGTTCGGCAGCGGCGTGCACGCCGGCTGGCCCTGATCCTCCTTGGCCGGGTTGATCGGCTCACCGGACGAGTACAGCGTGTTGGGCCCGAGGTCGCGCAGGCTCTCCTGGATGTCGTTGCGAGCCAGGTTGGCGGTGATGTCCTCGTACGTCGGGCAGCTCCGCGCCGCGACCGTGACCAGCAGGTCGGTGCCCTGGCCGTTGACGCTCTGGGCCTGTGCCGTCTGCGCACCCCACAGCACGCCGACGAACGTCAGGACACATGCCACGCTGCGGCTCATGACCGGCTCCCCTTTGCGCGCAAGAACAAGCTGACAAAGGGAATCAGGATCACGACCCCGATCACCGCCCCGATGAGGCCGCCGAGATCGAAGACGTCGGTGTCGCCGATCCCGAGTCCGACCGTGAAGATCAGATAGCCGATGATCGCGCCACCGAGCCCGAGCAACAGCGAGAGCAGCCAGGACCGCGGGCCGCTCATCCCGCTGAACATGTCCGGCACGAGGAGCCGCCCTATCACCCCGGCAACGAAACCGAGGATGATCGCTCCGATCATCGATGTCGATGCTGTCAACGTCGACGTGTCACGGCATCACCCTGAGCGGGTGATTCGTCCGTTATTGGCGCGAGGGCAGCGTGTCGCGCGGGCGTAGCGGATCTCGATCCGCGTCGGCAGCGCGATCGTGTCGGTCAGCGTCTGGCCGAGCACGTTGAACTTCACAGGCTGTGAATCGATGAACTCGCCTGAGCCGGCGTCGTAGTGCTCGCAGTCACCGAGCTGCCCGACCACCTCGACGTAGCGCTGGTGGCCCTTCTTCAGGGTGAACGCGCGAAACGGCGCGGTCGCCCTCGTCTCGGGCCCTTCGCGGTCGGCCATCCGCACGGCGACCGGGCGGAACATGAACACCGTCGCGTCCGGCGCCTCGGGCTTCGCCACCTCGGTCACCTTGACCGACACCGGCCCGTCGTTGTGGATCGCCAGCCCATAGACGGCCTGCGCGCCGTCGCGGTACGGCACGACCGCGACCTTCCGCGACCCGTCCGGGGTGTCGGTCGTCAGCTCGCGCGACGGGGAGGGGACGCGGCTCGAGTTGCCGAGGTCGAGGTAGTCCTGGCTGCGCACCCAGGCGCGGACGCCGAACAGGGCGACCGCGACGATCGCCGCGACGACCACAATCCGGAGCATGCCGCGCAACGTAGCGTCGCCCCGGGCGGGAACCAGTCACGCGCACCGGGCGTAATGTCGACGTAATGGGCAAG
>CAVUFC010000038.1:0-26156 GCA_963740605.1 uncultured Solirubrobacteraceae bacterium
CATCGGGCCGCGACGGCACGCGTGCTGAACGCAGCGAGCATCCCGCTCCGTGGCTCTGACGATCTCCCGTCCACGGTGGACAAACGTTGCGTTCCGCCGAGCCGGGCGAGCGCTACCTTGATCGCCCTGGGAAGTGCACTCCGCGACGCCCGCTGACACGGTCGGGCCGAGGAGGGGCGTACGGCCATGGAACGCCTGAAGCGACTGAAGGATCTGGTTGACCAGCTCGAGCGGCTGCCCGCGTCGCCGGACCGCGACCGGGTGTTGGCCGAGGTCCGTTCTCGCGCCGTGGACGTTGACACCGGCGTGACGCCCGCGCGATGCTCCCGGTGCGAGAGCCCACGCCGCCGCCGTCGGCACGCACGCCGCGCCCGGAGCGGTACGCCCGCGCGCGATCACGCGCACGCCGTCACCCGCCCGTCTGGTCCAGCCGGCGCGCCCGCCGCGCCCGCGGTCGTCGCCGATGATCTCGGAGTGCTGCCCTGGGATCACCGGCTGTCGCTGGAGGACTCGCCGGAGCTTGCGCCGCTGCCTCGCGCCCCGAGGAAATCAGACGGCAGCGTGCCGCCGTGGGCCCTGGGCCTGCGCGGCTAGCAGCCCGAAGCGGGTTGGGTACGAATGCTCACGCCGGCGCCGGGTCGGCGACCGCGGCGTCCTTGAGATATTGGTGAACGAAGGCGATGGACATGCTGCCCTCGCCGACGGCCGCCGCGACGCGTTTGATCGGACCGAACTTGACATCGCCGCAGGCGAAGATGCCCGGGACGCTGGTCTCGAGGAGGTAGGGGTCGCGGTCCAGGTTCCACCGGCCCGTCGCTCGCATCTCGGACCCGGTGAGGACGTAGCCCTGGTCGTCGAGCGCGATTTCGGGCGGCAGCCAGCTGGTCTGCGCATCGGCACCGATGAAGATGTAAAGCCCGCCGCAGCTCAATCGTTCGGTTTCGCCGCTGACCCGATTGTGCACCTCGATGGCCTCGAGCGACACCTCGCCGGACGCGGCGGTCACCTCGGTGTTGAGGAGCGTGCGGATATTGGGCCGCGCGTCGAGCTGGTCGATCAGGTACCGGGACATGCTCTTCGCGAGCGCCGCACTGCGGCATACGATGGTGACGGTCCTGGCGTAGGTCGAGAAGAACAGCGCGGCCTGGCCGGCGGAGTTGCCCGCGCCGATGATGTGGACGTCCTGGCCGTGCGTGTTGCGCGCCTCGCTGCGTGCCGCGCCGTACGAGATCCCCTTCCCCGCGAGGCGTTCGAACCCCTCCACCTCGAGCTTCCGCCAGGAGACGCCGCAGGCGAGGATGATCGTGCGCGCGCGGATGACATCGCCGCCGTCGAGGTGGACCTGCCGCCTCGGTGCGTCGATGCGCTCGATCGCGCGGGTGACGAGGATCTCCGCACCGAGACGGCGCGCCTGCTGCAGCGCGCGACTGGCGAGCTCGTAGCCGGACACGCCGGAAGGGAAGCCGAGATAGTTCTCGATCTGGGATGAGGTGCCGGCCTGACCGCCGGGAGCCTGACGTTCCACGACGACGGTCTTCAGCCCTTCGGACGCGCCGTAGACCGCTGCAGCCAAACCAGCGGGTCCGGCGCCGACGACGACCGTGTCGTACTCCGCCGTCTCAGCTTCTGTTCCGAGCCCGAGGAGCTCGGCGACACGACGCAAGTGTGGCCGGATGACCGTCTTGCCGCCGATGACGCGGATGGTCGGCAGGTCGGCGGCCTGCGGGAGCGGCCCGTCCCAGGTGTCGCCCGCGTTTGGGTCGTCCGGCGTGATCCAGCGGAACGTGACCTGGTTGCGGTCGAGGAAGAGCCTGAGATCGGTGCAGCGCGCGTCCCACCGATGGCCGAAGACAATCGCGCGAGGCGGAGGCGGCTCCGCGGCGAGGCCCTGAAGGCCATGCAGCCCGGTCATCCGGTGTGCGGCGAGTCGCCCGACATCGCGCGCGAGGTCCGGTGCGGCCGCCGCAACGGCGTGGTAGTCGTGCGGCTCGATGCGCATGACCCGCGACGCCTCGGCGGCGCGGAAGCCAACGGGGAAGACGGTGCCGAGGACGATCGGGACCTCGCCGAAGATGTCGCCCGGATGCCGGATACCGACGGCACGCGCAATTCCGTCGACATGTTGGACCGGCTCGATCTTGCCCGAGAGCACCGCGAACAGCGCGCGTTCGCTGCCCTGGTCGGCGGCGTACTCGCCGGGAGCGAGGCTGATGTCTGCCGCAATTCGCGACAGCCGCTCGCACTGCGCGGGATCCAGGCTCGCGAAGAGAGCGATTTGTGCGATCTCCTCGGCCGTGACCATCCCCCGACCCTCCCGCACACCCCAAGCGCGAGTCAAGCGGCTCTGCTCTGGTCACCGTGCGTGATGGGAGCGGAGGCGCTGTCTTGCCAGTCAACGGACGAAGTCGCGCTTCCGTGTCGGTCGTGAGTCGCATGTCACGACGACGGACGCTCTCCGCGACTCAACGTCAGATTGCTCGCCCCTCGATCACGCTGACGCCGGCCGCGGTCGGCGTCTCGCCGACGAGCTCATAATCCGCCGCTGCCAGCAACGCGGCGTACTCCTCGAGGCTCCGCTCGCGTCCGCCGGGGCCGACGAGCATGTTGAGGTCCGAGAGCTTCGTGGCGGGGAGGGCGAACTGGCGCTCGATCACGAGCAGCGCCGTCCCGGCGCGGGCCGCGCGGCGGCATATCCGCAGGATCTCGATCGCCGGTCCGTCCTCCCAGTCGTGCAGCACGGACTTGAGCAGGTACGCGTCACCGCCCTCGGGCACGGACTCGAAGAAGCTGCCGCCGACGATCTCGAACCCGTCGCCGTCGGCGCCGGCGACCACGGCCGGCTGGTCGAACAGCACGCCGCGGACGCCCGGATGGTGAGCGAGGATCCCGGCCAGCAGCGCCCCGCGCCCGCCTCCGACATCGACGATCACGCCGTACCGGCCGAAGTCGTGCGCCGCAGCCACCGCGGCATTGACGCGGCGTGAGAACCCGGTCATCGCGGCGTCGAAGATCGCCCGCTCCTCGGGGTGCTGTGCGCGGTACTCCCATACGTCCACGCCGTGGACCGCGCGGAACGCGTTCTCGCCGGTGCGCACGCTGTGCAGCAGCTGCCCCCACGCCGTCCAGTGGTTGGGCCGACCGAAGAACGCCGCCAACGACCCCGCCGGGCCGCGCAGCGCCTCGCCGAGGGCGGTCAGCCCGAACCTGCCGTCCGGCTCTTCGTGCAGGACCTCGACGGCGGCCAGCGCGCGCAGCAGCCGGTGCAGCGCGCCCGCGTGCGTGGTGGTGGCTGACGCCAAGTCGCCGACCGCGCGTGGGCCGTCCGCCAGCTCGTCGGCGATCCCCAGCACCGCGGCAACATGAATCGCCTGCGTCACCTGGTAGCCATAGATGAGCCGCAACAGGCCAGCGGAGGATGAATCAACATCGGCCACCGGGCGCAGCCTACGCCGGTGCCCCGTCGCGGAACGCTGGTGCCGTTGCGAATACAAGGGGTCGGCGGAGGAGAGTTCGTACGGACACGCGGGTCAGGCGGCGGTCGCATCGCGTGACGGCGCCTTCAAGGCCCCGTAGGCGGCTCGGTGATGCGGCGCCCGAGGATCCCGGACGAGTGCGCTCATGGCCGACCACCGCCGCAGAAGTCGACGAAGGCGCGCAGGCGCGCCGTGAAGCGGTCGGCATCGGCGAGATGGACGAAGTGGCCTCGCCCGGCCACTCCTCGACCTGCACGCGCGGCACCAGCCGGCGGAGGTGTTCCCGCTCGCCTGGTGAGAGCTCCTGGCCGAACACGGCGAGGCACGGTACGTCGATCCTGTCTGCGATCTCCTCCATCCATGCCTGCAGCTCGTCGGTCGGACTGGTGTTCCGCCGCCTGGCCACCGATCGACCTGCGCTGTACTCGATCGGCGTTCAGCGTGACGTCCGCGACCTTCCCCCATGGCAACCCGTCTGCGACGCCGCCGACGCGGCCTTCGCCGCCCTCGTGCAGCGCGTCGCCCGGCTCGGCGATGCCGGCCTACTGGGCGAATCCACCGTCATCGAGGCCACGCTCCAGTTTCATGCGCTCTGCCAAGGCCTCGCCACGCTCGAACTGCGCGGCGTGCGTATCCCCTTCGACGCCGAGCGCATCTGGCGTGCCGCCCTGGCGTCGCTCATCGTCGGCTTCGCCGCGCGTGAACCTTCTGGCGTCGGCGGCGTGTAGCGGTCAGAACAGCATCCGGGCGGCGGACCCAGTCGGGGCGGGCTGCGTCTGAGATCGTGTGCCCGGGCTACGCCGCGACGTCGACGTACGACGCCGTGACGCGCGACGGTTCTGGGACGGGCTCGCCGCTCTCACGGAGGCCTTCGATGTGGAACGCGATCGCGTCGCGCATCTCGGGCTCGCACTCCTCCAGCGTCGCGCCCGTCGCGACCCAACCGGGAAGGTCGGGCGCGTACGCCGAGTAGTTGGCGTCGTCACCGCCCTCGATCACGATCAGATAGCGCCGCTCGGTCATCGGTCCTGCTCCGGGCAGTCGAGCCTGTTTGACGATGCTCGCCCATTCGTCTGGCGCCCGCGGTTCGGCTGTCACCGACATGCGCGCTGTCCCAATTGCCTGACAGGAAAAGTTCGTTCAGGCTGCCGCGGCCCCCTCCGTGAGCGTGACGTGGTGTCCGAGCCGTTCGAGCTGTTTGACGAGGCGTTGGGTCTGGCGTTCGGGGTCTCGGTTGGTGAAGTAGTCACCGCCGAGGTCGCGGTAGGTCTCGCCGGTGGAGAGCATGTGCCAGATCGCGCAGATCATCGTGTGCTTGACGGCGCCGAGGGCGCGTTTGTGCCCGCGGCGCGGCTTGAGCCGCCGGTATTGGGCTTCGAGGTAGTGGCCCTTGACGCGGATCGCGGCCATCGCGGCTTCCTCGAGCGCGAAGTCCAGCCATTTGGACCCGTTGCGGGTCTTGCCCGAGCGGCGCTTGCCGGCCGATTTGTCGTTGCCCGGGCACCGGCCGGCCCACGACGCGAGGTGCCGCGCGGTCGCGAACCGGGTCATGTCGGCGCCGATCTCGCCGATGATGCATTGGGCGCCGCGGTGCTGGATGCCGGTCATCGTGCACAGCAGCTCAACCGCGGGCGCGAAAGGGCGGATCTGCTCCTCGATCATGCCGGTGAGCTGTTCGATCTGCTCGTCCAGGAAATCGATGTGGCGCAGGATCGCGCCGACCCAGAGCCGGTGATGGGCGTCGAAGTGTCCGGCGAGCGCCTCGCGCAGGGCGGGGATCTTCTTGCGCATCTGCCGCCGCGCCAGTTCGGCGAGCACGACCGGGTCGGTCTCGCCGGCGACCAGCGCGTCGAGCATGTCGCGCCCGGACTTGCCCATGATGTCCGCGGCAACGGTGTCGAGTTTGATGCCGGCGTCTTCCAGTGCCTTGTGCAGCCGGTTGACCTCGCGGGCGCGCTCTTGGATCTGCGTCTTGCGATACCGGGTGAGGTTGCGCAGCTCGCGGATCGGCTTGGGCGGCACGAAGTTCGCCTTCAACAACCCGGCTTCGGCGAGCTGACACAGCCACGCCGCGTCGGAGACGTCGGTCTTGCGGCCCGGGACCTGCTTGACGTGCCGGGCGTTGACCAACATGCACTCGAACTCGTCCTCCAGGATCGCCCACGGCGCCTTCCAATAGACGCCGGTGGCTTCCATGACGACCTGCGTCACAGCGTGACCGGCGAGCCAGTCACGCAGCGCGAGAAGCCCGCGGACGGTGGTCGCAAACTCCGCCACGTGTTGCTCGCGCCGGCCACGCCCGCCCGGCACCCGGGCGCAGGCGGTCACCTGCGCCTTGTGGACGTCCAGCGCCGCCGGGCGCTCGACGATGGTCTGCACAACTCGCCTCCTTCGGTCGACCACTGCATGACCGCCGCCCAGGGGCCTCAAGGACAAACGAATCTGACAGTCGTGCTCGCAGCACACTCCGGAGCTCCGGGGAGACCCCGCACGCCAGACTCAAAACAGGCTCACAGGCGCCAAGGCAAGAAGATCGGCGTTACGGGCGACGCCCGAATCATCCGCCCCTTTTCAAGACCCCGGAGGGAGCGCGACAGCGCTCAGAGAACTCGTAGCAGCAGCGGTCCGATCGAGTTGTCGCGGGTGGGGACGGGGCTCGGGCGGTGCGGTGGTCAAGCTCGACGGGAGCGGCGGTCGGCGCCCGAGCGCGTCGGTGCTCCGGCGGCGTCCCAGCGCGCCCGGCGCAGCGCGCCGGGTGGCGACGCGCTGGCCGCCTTGACGCGGCGCGAGAAGTGATGGACGGTCTTGAAGCCGCAGCGCTCCGCGACGGTCGCGAGCGGCAGGCCAGTGTTGGCGAGCAGGTCCACGCCGAGCGCGACCCGCCGCTGCCACACGTACGCCATCGGAGTGGTGCCGTGCGCCGCGCGGAAGCTGCGGACCAGGTGGGCGGGGCTGACGTGCGCCGAGCGTGCGATGCGGTCGAGTGTGAGCGCGGGGTCGTGAAGGTTCGCGTGGATGCAGCGCTCGGCGTCGTCGACGGGACGCGTGCGCTCGGGCGCTTGGCGCTCTGCCTCGCCGACGTAACGCCACAGCATGGCGGCGGTGAGGTGTGCGAGCACGGACGGCGACGTCGGCAGCGCGGTGGCGGCGGTGCTCACCGCCTCGCGCGCGAGCGCCTCGAGTGGGGGCGAGAGCGGGAGCGTGGCCGGCAGCGCGGCGAGCCGCTCGCGGACCGTGCGCGGCAGCTCAGCCACCTCGGCCTGCGCCCACGAGTGGCGCGTCGCGACGTGCGTGTCGAACTCGAAGCGCTCGCAGTGTCCGGGCAGCAGCAGCCCGACCTGTCCGGGATTAAGCCGGCGCGGGGTGTCGTCGACCCAGACCTGCGCCGAGCCCGCGTGGATGAGCACCAGCTGGAGGTCGCTCTGCGTACGCGGCCCGAGTGTCCCGCCGGGCGGATACGCGACCGTGCCGACGCTCACGCGCGTCGGCCGCAGCTCCATTGCCACATCAACCAGGGACAAGATTATGCGCACCCTAGCCGTTGCGCGCCGCGCCACCGCGGCCTTAGCGTGCCGACATGACATCAACCAGCGCCCCGACCGACCACGCAACGCGGCCCGTGACGGTCGAGGAATACGTGCGTTTCCGCGCCGAGGGCCACCTGATCGTCCGCGGCCTCGTGGCCCCTGGCGAGGTGCAGGAGCTCCTCGATCACGTCGACGATCTGCTGGCCGGCCGCGTCGAGATCCCTGGCGCGCCCGCCTTCGGCACCGACAACAAGACGACCGAAACGCGGCTTGATCACCTGCTGCGCATCCACATGCTGCACCGCCGGCTGGAGATCCACGAGCGCTTCATGCTGCACCCGCGCGTGCTCGACGTCGTCCAGGCGCTGGTCGGGCCCGACGTGCTCGCCCTGCAGACGATGCTGTTCGTCAAGCGCCCGCGCTCGGGCGGGCAGGGCTACCACCAAGACTCGTTCCACATCCTCACCCAGCCCGACACGCTGATCGGCGCCTGGCTCGCGCTCGATCACGCCGACGAGGAGAACGGCTGCCTGCAGATCAGCGTCGGCTCGCAGCACGAGCCCGTCTACCCCGACGTCGACGAGCACGCCGGCCATGGCGGCGACCGCCTGCTCGCCGACATCCCTGCAATCGCGGGCGCCGACGATCCCGACGAGCGCCGCAACGGCCTGACGCGCGTGGCGGCCACATACGCCGGGCGCGAAGTGGCCGCCGTATTGGAGCCCGGCGACGTCGTGTTCTTCGGCGGCCGCGTCCTGCACCGCTCGCACGCCAACCGCAGCGCCACACGCTCGCGCCGCTCCTTCGTCGCGCACTACTGCAACGCGCGCTCGTACGTCCCCTGGGACGACGAGCCGCTCGACGGCGACACGATGGCCAACGACCGGCACATCCTCGCGCGCGGCGAGACCCACCTGCCCTACGCGCGCGCACGCTTTCCACGCTGACAGGCAGAAAGCGCCGCAGAGCAGGGCCCTTTCACTCCAAGCCGACGCCCGGACTCGAACCGGGGACCCCTTCATTACGAGCGTGTGCAGGGCCCGAGACGTGGGGTTCGTCGCGGGCATGGATGGACGTAAAGTACCTGCTAAGCGCCGACTTGTGGGCGACCGGAGCGCACGGCGTCCGCTCCCACTTGATCGGACCGGTGTACGCGTCACGTACCTCGTGGCCGACGCCGCCGGCGCTCTCGGTCAACCCGAGTCCTTGCGACGAGCGGCTCACGGCGTCACGGTCGTGATCGTTCCGGAGCCGGCGGCGGAGACGACCGCATCCACGCCATCGTCCGCGAGTACGAGCCTCTACGTCGCGAGCCGGGCCGCCCGATCAGGTGGGGTACCCGGCTCGACCGCGCCATGGAGGCTGTAGTGCGGACGATTTCGGTCTTGCGGCCGGCACACCAAGACATATAGTCACTCGCTCACTGCGATCGCCGAAGGAGGAGAGCCGATGCGCATACGCAAGCCCGATCCGAAGGTGCTTCCGACAGTCTCGGTGCCAAAGGCCAACTGACGCCGCACGACATCCCGTTCGCCGGGCTGACGGCGCTCAGCCCAGCGGATCTTGACGCGAGGCGCGGCGATGGCCTCCCCACGCGTTCGTCTCCTGTCATGGTCGCGGTGTGATCGCACCGAGATGGCCTCGCGACGACACGGGCTCCGACCGGCCGCCACGCCGCGTCGCGCCCCAACCCCGGCCAGCCTCGGCGACTGGTCGGCGTGGCCGCCTACGGATCTCCGACAGCATCGACGAGCGCGCCGATCATCGCGCGCGCCCGAGGACTGTTGCGGTAGCCATGCAGCGATACGACGTAGGCCGTGTCCCCGTCGCGCCACACGTAGGCGATGTGCCCGCCGTTGATGCCACCGCCCTGCTGGTAGGGGACGACGCGGCACACGCGCATCCGCTGGCCCTCGACGTCGCGGCGCCGGCACTTTGATCGGTGTGCCGCGTTGGGCGGATGGATCACTCCGCGGGCGATCGCCATCTGTCTCGCGGCAGCCGTCCACGCCACGTCGTAGTGCCAGTGGCCGCCGTTGGTCTCCACGTGCGCACCGTCCAGATGGCTGATCGAGGGACTCGCGAGGTCGGCGGAGAAGCCACCTGGGTCGGCCTCGCGACCGCCGAGCCGGCCGCTGTAGAGGATCGCCAGGTGACCCTTCGGGATCAGCGGCGGACACGTCCCGGCGCCTGCCGGCGCCTGGTCGGCCTGCTTGCCGCAGACCTTGCGATACCGGCGAGGATGCTTGCGGGTGAGGCCGAGCGCGGAGGACGACGCGACCGACGGGGTCACCCGAGACTGAGCGCGATCGGCGCCGCGTCGCGAAGTGTGGCCGCACCCGGCCCCGATGACCACCACGAGTGCCGTACCGACCAGAGCCGAAGCGCGCCGCCGAATCATCCTCACCCGTTCAAGGCAATGCCGTCCAAGAGCGGCCCGAGGATGTCGACTGGAGTGAGCGGCGACGTGCCCGCGAACGCGAACACCTCACACGCCTTGTTGGGACCGAGCGGAACGACCTTGGCCCACATGCGAACGTTGTCCCATCTAGGTGGGGCTTCATCGGCATCGCTGAACCGTCCCACACCTTGGATCTTGACCCCCTCGAGCGGCGGCCGGGCCTCGGGATCGACTTCGACGCGGCTGTCATAGGACACGACCCAGAACAAGAGTCCGCGCGCGGGCAGCAGATCCACACGGGGAAATCCGCTCTCGTCGGGGTCGGGCACCATCGAGATCGGTACGTTGCAGAACCCACCGAGATCGAACGGGTACGCGAGGTTCGTCCGGAGTCGCTCGCTCACCGCAAACCCGGAGGGCAAGTCGGCTTCGCATGCGACGTTGGCGTCCTGGTTCGTCAGCGTGACTCTGGTCATAGCAACCTCCTTCTCATCCGGCGGCAGCGAGTAGCGCCGCTGCGCTGATCGTGAGCATTCCGGCCGTCAGACCGCGGCTGAGCGGACGCTCCCACGCGTAGGCAAGCCGCGCCGACGTCGGGTCCAACGGACATGCCGTGACGCTTCTCGTCGCGCGCACGGTCACGGCAATTCGGGCAACCATGTAGGTGAGCCACCCGAGCCCAATCGCCACGATCCCACCGTCGGCAGCCGTGATCAGAACGAGCAGCCAGTACGCAGGAACGATGACGTCGGTGAGAAAGCCGAGCCCGAGAAGGTAGCCGTAGGCGGACATCGTGAACGGCGCCGGCATGCCCGTGCGCCAATGCTCGGGAACCTGCCAATGCGAGCGTGGGTACGGCATGCCCGGCAGACCGATCGTGCGCATCGCCCAGCTGCCGAGGAGCGCGGCACCGAGCCACGCCAGCCAGGGACCTGCGGGCAGGCCGATGCGAACCAGTGCTCCCACGAGCGTGAAACCTGCGGCAGCGGTCAGGGCACCGAGCGCCAGGCTGGTGCTGTGGGCGAACACCATTCGTCGTCGCCGTGCCCTGCCGCCGACAGGACCGATGGTCCACGCCATCGAGGCACCTCACGGCGACCACGTCGACACCCATCCGGCGAGGAAGCCGGCCGTGACCGACAGCGGAACAGTGGCCGCACCTAGCATCCCGTGCTGCAGTACCAGCGGCGGCAGATGACCTTGCTGCTGTTGACCGTGCCGCACCCCTGGCTCCACTCCTTGGTAAAGCAGCACGTCGGCCACCCCTCGTCCGTGCAGTGGCAGCTGCAGCTGTATTGCGCGCAGCAGTCCGACCACACCTTCGCGTGTGTGCACGCCGTGTCACACACCCTCCAGTAGCCGCAACCACAGGTGTTCGACGGGCAGTCGTTGGTCCCGGTGAGGTTGCTGCAGGACGTCGAGACCGTGTGGCCGCAGTACGCTGCCTGAACCCGGTCGGCGTCGATGAGACCAACCGCGCCGGCGCCGGCGAGCGTGACGCTGGCCTTGCCGAGGCTGCCGAAGAACGACCGGCGGGAGAAGCTGGACGCCATCCGCCGCGAGAGCTGCTCGCCGAGGGCGTCGAAAGCCGAGATGTCGTGGTCGCGCATGATTCTCCGCTCGGTTAGGGGGACATGGTGACGGCAAGCGCTGCGTCTGCCGGCGCCCGACCGGAGCCGGTCACCTGCGCCTGCGCCGCCAGTGCATCGACGTTGTCGTGGGCCGTCTGCACCAGATCCTCGAGTTGCTCCATGGTGTTCACGACCCCGCTTGCCACGACGGTGAACGACCCGGGCGCCTCGGCCTGGACCGCGAGCACGAACGGACTCCCCGGAATGTCGAAGAGGCGAGCGAGGTTGTCGTGGCGGACGAGGGGGAGCCCCGGCTGATGCTCCGCGAAGTACCTCTCCGCGTCGATCGCGTCGGCCTGCGTGAGAAGCGCGAGCTCGATCTCCTCACGCGGCGCCGACCGTTGGTACGCACGGAGCACGGGCAGCAGGTCATCGCAGACATCACACCCCGGCGAGACGTACGCGAGCACCGCGAGCGGGGCCGCGAACGCCACGCCCGCACTGCCGCGCACCGGCGTCAGCGCGACCGCAGGCAGTCTCGCGCCGACCGCCGGTCCCCCGACCCGCCCGTGGCCGGTCGGGCGGACGCGCTGGTGCAGCACGCCGATCTGCCGGATCGCAGCGATCAGGAAGAGGCTGTTCAGGACGGCGAGCACCGCGAGAAGGCCGAACGCCGCGTACCACGTCGTGCTCACTTTGGTGCCTCCTTCAGCGATAGCAGATCGATGTATTCGACGGTCAACCAGACGCACAGCATCGCGAGGCCCACGACCAGGACACCGGCTACTGTCGGCAGGAGCGAGTCCGCTCCGCTGATCCCTGCCGCGGCAAGCGCCGCGAGCACGCCGTTGCGCGCGGGCAGCAGCCATGAGAGCCGCTGACTGGACCGGCCGAAGCAGGCGCACGCGATCGTAGCCCGGCCGCGGATGAGATTCACCACGACCGCCGATGTGAACGCGGCCAGCAGAACGATCGCGGCGGCGCAGCCGGCCGCTCTCGTCGCCGGCGCAATCGCGGCACATCCGACCGTAAGCTCGAGGGCGATGATCACCGCACCCGCCGGACGGATGAGCCAGCGCGGGAGGATCTCGTAGTCGGCGAGCTCCTCGATGAATCGTGCTGGCCGCGTTAGCTTGATCAGGCCGGCGCTGAGCAGCACAATACCTGGAGTTCCCCCGTTTCGGTGGACAGGGGTTGATTAGGCGGTCGCACTCGGGGTTGGTGCAGTGAACTTGGTCTTGTGGGTGGATGCGAGCCGCGGAGCGGCGAGACCGGTTCCGTCGGGGCCGAGAGTGCGGTTCTCGTAGTCGGCGGGTGAGCGCTGTCCGAGCGTCTTGTGGCGGCGCTGGCGGTTGTAGAAGACCTCGATGTAGTCAAAGACTTCGGTCCGTAGCTCGGCCTTGGTCGGCCATGTGCGGCGGTGGATGAGCTCCTTCTTGAGCGTGGCGAAGAAGCTCTCGGCGACGGCGTTGTCCCAGCAATCGCCGCGGCTGCCCATCGATTGGGCGATCCCTGCGGCGCGCGCCTGCTGACCGAAGGCCAGGCTGACGAACTGCCCGGACTCAAGGGGTCGTCGCAACACCGGGTTATCGGTGAGCGGACGGTAGCGAGTGAAACCCCGCGCCGAGGAAGTGGTGTGGTTCGTCGCGCGGCTGTCGTCGCGGAGGTCGAGCCCGTAGGGCGAGGCCGCAGCGGCGATAGTCGCGCGCGCGTCGCTGCGGGGACCAGCGGTGCTGTTGAAGCTTCGTGTTGTTGGAGTGCGTCAGGCCGCCGCGGCCAGGGACTCGTCGAGCACTTCCGCGGGGGTGCGCCATCCGAGCGTCTTGCGTGGGCGGCTGTTGAGCGCGTCGGCGACGGCGGCCAGGTCGTCGGGGCGGTGACGCGCGAGGTCGGTGCCCTTGGGGAAGTACTGGCGCAGCAGTCCGTTGGTGTTCTCGTTGGTGCCGCGCTGCCAGGGGCTCTGCGGGTCGCAGAAGTAGACCTGCAGGCCGAGGTCGATCTTCAGCCGGGCGTGCTGGGCCAGTTCGGCGCCTTGGTCCCAGGTCAGCGAGCGGCGCAGGTGCTCGGGCAGTCCGCCGAGCTGGGCGGCGATCGCGTCGCGCACGGCCTCGGCGCCGGCGCCGGTGACGGCCGGCCCGTTCTTGACGCGCGGGCCGTCGCGGCCGGGTAGCGGTGGCAGGTGCAGCAGCATGGTGAAGCGGCTGGAGCGCTCGACCAGGGTGCCGATCGCCGACCGGCCGGTCCCGATGATCAGGTCGCCCTCCCAGTGCCCGGGGACGGCGCGATCGGTGGCCTCGGCGGGCCGCTGGCTGATCATCACCTCCTCGCTGATGAAGCCCTTGCTGCGCGCGCCGACGCGGGCCCGGGGGACGCGCAGCGCCCGGCCGGTGCGCAGGCACGCGGTCAGCTCGCGGGCCAGCGCGCCGCGGCCCTGCACGAACAGCGACTGGTAGATCGCCTCGTGGGAGATCCGCATCGACGGATCATCGGGGAACTCGATGCGCAACCGGGCCGAGATCTGCTCCGGGCTCCACGCCGTCGCCCACCGTCGGTCCTGACGATGCGGCTTGTTGCGGCCCTTCCACGCCTTGATCGCCGGACCCGCCATCTCGGTCCCGTCGGGCCGCCGGACCTTGCCGGCGAGGCGGTCTTGGACGTAGTCGCGCAAGCGCTCGTCGGCGGCGAGCTTGGCCTTCTTGGGCCGGCGCGCCACCAGCTCGGCCTTCCATTGGGCCACCGAGGCTCGGTACTCGAGCTTGCCGCCACGCGTGGCCGCGTTGCGGCGCAGCTCGCGCGAGATCGTCGACGGCGACCGATCGATCTCGCGCGCGATCTCCCGCACGCCCTTGCCCTCGGCGCGCAGCAGGGCGATCTCCTCGCGCTCGGCAAAGCACAAGTACCGGCAGGAGGCCGGGTCGCGCAGGAGTGTCGCCATCCCGCCACGCTCGCGGAACCACCGGACACCAGCCGCCGAGGACACGCCGACCGCGGCAGCGGCCTCCTCGGTGCTGAGGCCCTTAGCGATCTCACGCCAGAACCACCGCTCGACCTCCAGTCGATGCGACGGCTTGCCCGGCGACTTCATCGCCGAGCGGCCCGTCAACGCCGTCATCCACCCAGCCGGCCTGCCCATCGCAACTCCTCACGTCGAGGTGTTGCGACAACCGCGTGAATCCGCCCAAACCGCCCTGATCGGAGTGCCAGATCAACCCCGGCGCCGGCCGGCGATGCGCGAGCGCCATCTGCAGCGCATCGACGACAAGCTCGGCGCGCATGTGATCGGCCATGCTCCAGCCCACGACCCGACGGCTGTAGAGGTCCTGGACGGCGACCAGGTACAGCCAGCCCTCCCAGGTCCTGAGGTAGGTGATGTCGGCGACCCAGCAGCGGTTGGGCGCCGCGGCGGCAAAGTCACGATCGAGCAGATCGTCCGCGACCCGAACTCCGGGAACGCGGACCGTGGTGGCCTTCCAGCGCTTGTGCATCAGCGCGCTCAGGCCGGCTTGGCGCATGAGGCGCTCCACGCGCTTGCGGCCGATCCGCTCGCCGTCGTCGAGGACCAGGTCAGACCAGATCCGCGGTGACCCATAGACCTTGCGGCGCAGCTTGAACAGCTCGCAGATCCGCGCGGTCAGGCGGGTGTCCTCGCGCGAGCGCGCCGACGGCGGCCGGGCCTGCCAGGCGTGAAAGCCCGAACGCGAGACGCCCAGGACCCGGCACATCGTCTTGACGGAGTGCTCGGCCCTCTTCGCGGCGATGAACTCGAACACCGTCACCGAGTCCTGCCGTCGTTGGCGAAGAAGGCCGCGGCTTTTTTCAAGATGTCGCGCTCCTCGGCGAGAATCCGGTTCTCGCGCCGCAAGCGGCGCAGCTCCTCACGCTCATCGCTGGTCAGGCCCTCGGCGCGGCCCTCATCGACGTCGAGCTGCTTCGACCAGTTGCGCAGCGACTGCGGCGAGCACCCCAGCCAGCTGCGGGATCGGCCGACCGCTGGTCCTCAGCAGCCGGACCGCCTCGCGACGGAACTCCAACGAATACGGAGGCGTAGTTGGCATCGACAGACATCCTCTCCGGCCGGCCAGTCGGCACAGCCATCAGATGTCCACGAAAGCGGGGGAACTCCAACCCACACACCACGCGGATGCCTCCCCAACACCGTCCATCCACTACCTCCCAGCGTGTGCTCGGTGACGCCCGTTGAACATACTCCTGTGACCCTGAATGATCAATGTCACTGCGCGGACCGCGACTCGCGTCTGCCCGCAACGCATGCCGCCGGCGCCGTCACGAGCGGTGTGGTACGAGGACCGCGCCGCGCCGCGCCGCGTGCGCACGCTCCCGGCCGTTCGGCCGCGGCCTGGCCAGCGGGCGCTCGTCCGGGGATCGCGGTGACCCTCACCTCGGCGGGCGGATGATGGCGATCACCCCGGCAGTCAGCCGCACGGACGATGTCCCGGGCCGAACGCTCCCGGCAACTACTGCGCATGCCGGACCCCGATGTGCTCGCTCAGTCGACGCCCCTGTCGCGAGCGGAGCTGCGCGACGGGCTGGCGGCGCTCGGGGTCCGGCCGAGCGCCGCCGTGATGGTGCACGCGTCGCTCAGCGGGCTCGGCTGGGTGATCGGCGGCAGCGAGGCGGTGGTGCTCGCGCTGCTCGACGCGGTCGAGCAGCCCGGCACGAATCTGCGCCCAGACGAGCTGGGAGGACAATCCCTTCGGGCTCGAGGACTGACCGTCGCGCCGGCGCCGCGCCTACGAGGCGCACCTGCCGGCATTCGATCCCGAGCGGTCCGAGCCCGCGCACTTCGAAGGACGGCTCGCCGAGCGCATCCGCACGTGGCCGGCTGCCCGCCGCAGCGCCAACCCCGACGCCAGCGTGGCGGCGGTCGGATCGCGCGCCGCCGCGCTGACCGCCCGTCACGGCCCCGACGATGCGTTCGGTCCCGGCACGCCGTATGCACGGCTCGTCGCGTAGCACGGCCAGGTGCTGCTGCTCAGCGCACCGCTGCACACGATCAGCCTGCTCCGCCACGCGAAGCCGTCGCCGCGGTGCCGGCCAAGCGGCGCGTGCGCTACCGCGCCGCTGCTGATCGACGGCCAGCGGCGCTGGGTCCGCTGCGAGCACATCGACGTGCGCCGCGGCCCCCCTACACGCGCTGCGTCCCGGCGGCCCACGAGCCGGTGGCCGTGATCGCCGAGGCTGCGCTGGCCGCCGGCGTCGGCTGGATCGGACTGATCGGGCCGGCCGACTGCCACCTGTTCGACGCCGCATCGCTGACCCGTTCGCCTGCGTCTGGCTCGACGAGCGCTTCGGATGATCGACCGGCTCGCCGACGCCCTCGACGCTAGCGGAGCAAGCCCCGCGACTCGCTCGCGTCGGTCTTGCTGCTTGGTCAGACGCAAGTGATGGCCGAGCGCCCACAGTGCTAAGTTCCGGTACCGAGGTACCGAATGGCACGTGCTCAGTCCCCGATCAAGGTCCACGAGTCCACCAAGGAGAAGGTCCGCTACGCCGCGTTGATGGCCGGGCTCAAGCAGGCCGAGCTTGTCGAGCGCGCAGTCGACGAGTACGTCGAGCGACATCGTGAGGAGTTCCAGCGGCGCATGGAGCGGGCTCAGGACGCGCTGCTCGGCGGGAAGGCCTCGACTCTTGCGTATGCGACCGGCGTAAGCGAAGACGACGTCGCGCGCGTCGGCGGCGTTGCGTCGGATCAGGTCGGCTCGCGCAAGCCCAAGCGGGCGACCTCGAACCAGGCCAGCACGCCAGAGGGCCAGTCCGCGCGTGGTTCCCAGAGCTCGGCCTTGGCTGCTTCGAAGACGAGGCGGAAGAGCACGTCGCGAAGTCGCTCGTCGACGAAGCGGTCGTCGGCCGCCTGAGTCGCGATCGCGGCCCAGATTTCGTCGCCGGCGGCGGTCGCGTGCAGACGAGCGTCGACGAGCTCGCCGAACCGGAGAGCGACGTCGCGGCCGCGGCGCGCGAGCGCATCGACGAGCGCCTCGGGGACGAGGGTCGCCGCGGCGTCGATGATGCGAGCGTTGCGTTCGAGCGCGTCGCGGAGGCGGTCGTCGTCATCGGGCAGCAGCCGGCCGGCGTCGTGGAGCGCGATGAAGTGCTCGTAGGCGTCCTCGGCGGACCCTGCCGCTCGTTGCGCGCCGGCGCAGAGCCAGAAGCGGCTCTCGTCGATCTCGAGCCACGTCGCTCCGCGCCAGCGGCTGTGACGGAGCCGGTAGACGAGCGGGTGCTCGATCGCGAGGATCCGCTTCTGTCCGCGCGGCGCTGTCGGCGCGACGCGGCGGGCTTCGGCGATGAGCGGGTGGTCCAGCGCGCCAAGGTCGACCTCGACTGGCGGGATGCCGAGTTCCAAGTCTTCGCGGACGCAGCGCAGCGTCACGCGGGTTCGGCGGGTGCGTCGCGTGGCCATTCAGGCGGCGGCCGGTAGCCGTAGGCGTGGATCGGACTGGTGCGGTGACGAGCAGAGAGACCGCCACGATGAGCGAGCGCCGCTGGCATCGATCGACGTGCTCACTCGATGACCTCGCCGCTCATCCGCTCGCCTCCGGATTCCGTTCTCATCTGAACTCGCGACTCCAACTTCCTCATCGCCAACCGCTCCACTCCGTTCGCCGTACTTCCGTCGCCTTCGCTTCCTGATCTCCCTCCGACCCCTCTAGCCCGACGCTCGCCCGCTTCGCCCTGACCCGCCGACGCCCGTTCGCCTTCCGCCTGTGCTGCCCCCGCCCTCTTTACCTGGGTAGGTCGAGGAAGGGGGGTCCAGCGCGAAGCGGTGGACCCCCCTTCCTCGCTCAGCACAGGCGGGATCGAGGATTTCGGGCGTCGGCGGGTCGGGGCGCGTGTTCCGCTCGGGCCGGAACGGCGCAGCGGAACACCTCGGAGGGAACATGCCGGGCGGCACGCGTGTTGATCTCAGCATTCGCTGGGTCCTGCCGGGAGCCGCAGGCCGCGCACGCGGTTGTCGCGGGTTGCGACTGCCGGCGGCTCGCGCGGCAGGCGAACGCCTTCGGCGCGGCCCTCGCGGATGTCGCTCTCGAGGGCGAAGATGAAGCGGTCGCGGACCGGGTACTCGCGCTCGGGGTTCAGGTCCGCCCAGCGGGTCTGGTGCGCGGTCAGCTGCCAGTCCGCAGCGGCGAGGAACCGCTCGCGGTGCTCGTGGTCCTGGCAGATGAAGACGACCGCTGGCCGCTGCGTCTCGGCAGGCAGCGCGTGCTTCCACCAGCCCGCCAGCAGCGCCTCGTAGCGGCGGAACTTGTCGTAGTTCTTGTCCACCCTCCGCGTGCGGTCGTACTCCACGAACAGCGCCAGATCGTCCTGTGCGCCGGCCAGGTGCAGCAGCGCATCCGGTTGAACGGGACGGACGGCGTCGTCGTCGACGCCGTAGACGTTGTGGTCGGCGTCGCCGAGGTCGGTGCCATCGCGCCGCCGCGGCGGCTCGATCAGCGACTCGTCCGGCCCGGCCCAGTCGAGCAGGCGGTCGCCGAGCAGCTCGCGGTAGCGCAGCACCCACTCGTTGACGCGGAGGTCGTGGATGACGTAGCGGTAGTCGAAGATCGCCTCGCGGCGCGGCGCGAACTTGAGACTCGGCGACAGCTCGCCCGTCTGCTCCGCGGCGCGGAACCCGTCGCGCGCCAGGCAGTACGTCCACTGGTAGGAGCCGCGCAGGGTCTGCGGTCGGAAGCGCTCGACGAAGCCTGCCTCGAAGAGCCGCGTCATTCGCCGACGCACGGCGCGCAGGCCACGGCCCTCCCACCACAGCTCCGCGATCTGTCCAGTCGTGAGGAAGCGGTACCGCGCGAGCGCGACCAGGATCTCCAGGTCGCGCGGCTGAAGCGCGCACGCGGCCTTCGCTGCGCGCTCGCCCCAACGCAGGAGCTTGCCCTCGGCGAGGCGCAGTTCGGCGTAGGTGTCGAGCGCGGCCGTCACGCGACGTCGAAGAGCGTCGGCTGCTGCGAGCGGAAGCGCAGCTCCTCGCGCGCCTTGCGGATGCGGTCGGCCGCGTTGACGCGCTCGCCGGGCTCGAACTCCTCGAAGACGTGCGCGTAGGTGTCGAGCGCGACAGTCGGTGAGTGGCCGGCCTGGCGTGCGACGTCGACCACGTTGCGGCCCTCGGCGATCAGGAGCGACACGAACGAGTGGCGCAGGTCGTACGGACGTGGCCGCTCGACGCCCGCCGCCTCAGCCGCCGGTACGTAGATGCGCCGGCGCCAGTTCCGGTAGGCGGTGGCGGTCCACGGCTCGTGGTCGTGAGCCGGGAAGAGCAGCGCGTCGGCCGGCGGCCGCCCGGCGTGCAGCCGCCACTCGGCGAGGTCCTGCGTCAGCGGTCCGAGCACACGCACCGTGCGGCTCCGACCGGTCTTGGTCCCCTCGATCGCGCCGAGCGAGACGGCGCCCTCGACGAGCAGCGTGCGCTCGCGGACGTGCGTCCACCGCAGGGCCAGCGCCTCGCCGGGCCGCAGTCCGGCGTAGGCCAGCACGGAGACGAGCGTTGCGTCGCGGATGCGCCCACAACGAAGGAGCACGAACCGGATCGCCTCGACGCGCTCGGGCGTGAGCGGCACGATCGTCCGCTTCCGCGGCGGAACTGGCTTGCGCACGATCGCGGCCGGGTTCGATGCGAGGCGGCCCCACTCGCAAGCGCGCTGCAGGACGCCCTGAAGCAGTACGAGCGCCTTGCGGATCGATGTCGGGCCGACGCCGTCGGCCTCGAGCTCGAGCCGGAACCGGTTGACCACGTCCGGCGTCAGCTCGCGCAGCGGTACAGAGCCGAGCCGCGGGAGCACATGTGCATCCCAGATCGAGGCGTAGCCCTTGAGCGTCGACCGGGCGAGGTTCGGCTCCGCGTGCAGCCGCCACCATTCCTCGCCGAACTCCGCAAGCGGCTCCTTGCCGGCGTCCAGCCGCGCGAGCTCGCCGGTGCGCTTCCGACGGATGATCTCGGCGTCGAAGGCATCGGCGTCTCGCTTGCGGCCCAGGACCTTGGAGCGGTTGCGGCCGGCCTGGCGCCACCGCACGCGCCAGACGATGCTGCCGTCCTTGCGCACGACGCGCTCGACGCTCATGACGGCGACCCGCCGTCGAACAGCCGGCGGAAGCTGCCGCGCACCGGCGGCGGCGCGGGCGGCGGCTCGGGCACGAAAGGGCGCTCACGGCGAACGGCCGACGCCGCGATCCACGCGTCGAACGCGTCGCGCGGGATGCGCAGCCGCGAGCACAGGCGCACGGCTTGTAGCTCGCCGCGATTGATGGCGCCGTAGATCGCCCTGGTGGACAGACCGGCCAGCGCGGCCGCCTCGCGCGGGCGCAGGAAGATGGGCTCAACGGACATGGGCTCTCTGCTCCTGAGGAGGGGAAAGCGCCCGCACTGGCCCCCTCTCGCCCCGTCCGCGCACCCGCGCGCAACACGCAAACCGGTACCCGACAGGTACCTCCGAGCAGGGCGCGCGCGGAACGCGAATCAAGAAAGCCCTGCAAACCCGCGAAGCCGACGCCCGGACTCGAACCGGGGACCCCTTCATTACGAGCAGCGCGCATCCTGTTGCCTCCTACTGCCGTCCGCTGCTGATTTGGCGTAGCTGCACCACTTCGGCTCCGTGCGGTGAGGTCGCCTGCTGCGTCCCGTTGCGGTCTGATGCTTCCATGCGCGCTTCCATACGGGCACGCAGTGACTCGCGCCGCTTGTCGCTGAAATGCGCGCGGTAGACGGTCCGCGTCACGTTGCTGTTCTTGTGCCGCAACAGGTCGCGCGCCTCTTCGGCGTCGTCGCAGTCCATCGCTGCTGTGTGGCGCAGCGCATGGAAGTTCGGCAGCGCCGGCAGCTCCTTGCGCTGCGCATCACGCGGCACGTACTGGCCGTTGACCACGACCAGGTGTCCGTGCTCGTCGTGTTCGAACAGCTCAGGGAAGGTCGGGAGGCCCTCGGGCGTGCGGGCCAGCTCCTGCGCCCGGTGCAGTGCCCGTACGACGTTGCGCTGCCCGAGTGGCCGGCCTGACCTTGAAGCGAACACGAACGCGCGCGGCCCGGTGTGGAGCGAACGCGCCTTGTGCTCGAGCAGCATGACTGCCGTCGACCGCGGGAGCGGCAGCGTGGCCTTGCTCTCGTCGGTCTTGAGCGGCACGCGCTCGCCGCTCCGGTCGACCTGATGCGTGAAGGTAATCGTCGCGCCGTTCAGGTCGATCAGCTCGAGGTCCTCCCACCAGAGCCCAAGCAGCTCGGACTCGCGCGGCCCGACGACACTCGCGAGCCGGAACAGCGTCCGCCAAGGCTCGTGCGTTGCGGCCAGGACTTGCGTCAACTCGGCGGGCTCGTAGATGCGCCGCTCGGGCGTGTCGCTCAGCCTCGCGCGCTCGCCGTTCTCAAGCAGGCTGATCGGGTTCTCGCCGTGCCACTTGCAGTGGCGTCGCGCGTACTTGAACACCCGCGAGGCCACCGTAAGGATCGTGGCGATCGTGGTCTCGGCCTTGCCCTCGGCGCGTAGCTCTCGCACCAGCCGCGCGGCGTCCGTGACGTCGATGACATCCATGCGCCGCTTGCCCCAGCGCGGCCGTAGGTGGGTCTCGACGCCGTTCGTGTAGCTCGCGCGAGTCGCAGGCCGCAGAGCAGACACCTGATCGCTGAGCCACCGATCTGCTGCGTCACCGAACTTCAATCGCGGGTTCGGCTGCACACGCTCGCCACGACCGCGGGCACTGACCACGGTGTCACGCTCCGTCCGCGCTGCTGTGATGCCGCCGGCCACGACCTTCCAGCGTTGCTTGCCCGCGCAGTCGCGGTACCCGATCTCGAGCTTGCCGTCTGGACGACGGTAGATGTTGCGCTCGACGCGGACGCGCCTGGGCGACGTAGGCTGCGAATCAGCCATTGAGGGTCAACTCCTCGATGGTCAGACCCCGGTACGGCGCGCCAACGCCTGCCGGGGTCGCTTGGTTGAGGGGAGCGACCTTAGTGACCCCATCATGAACGCGCAAGCTGCTAGCGGCCATGGCGTCGCCAGTCGTCCAACTCGGACCGCAGGAACCAGCACTTGCCGCCAGGTACGTCCTGCGAGAACGGGACCAGTCGCGCGGCCGTGAGCTTGTGAAGCGCGTTGACGGTCAGGCCGAGATAGCCGGCTGCGTCACGGGCGTCCATCCATCGGTCGGCCTCGCGCTCGCCCAGTCGTGACACGATGGCGTCGACCAGCGTCGGCCCGAGCCGCACGGCGAGGCGTTCGAGCGCAACGTCGTCGAGCGACTCCACGAACGCGAGTGCGAGCGCTTCGGTCACTCGTCGTCGTCCTCGTGTCAGCGTGTAGCCGTACCGCTTACAAAGCTCGCGCTGGGCGAGGTCGTAGAGCGACGTGTCTCTGCGGCCGTCGTCGCGGGTCGCACGCCGGCACATCTCATGGGTGAGGTCCTTGATCGCCTCGCGCAACTCGAGCGCGCTGAGGTTGGTCAGGTCTCCCTCGGCGAAGCGCAACGGGCACGTGTACCGGCTGGCGGACCACAACCTGCCGGCCACCACGGACGACGGCGAACACCACGTAGGCCTCGTACTCGGCGCGAGTAGAAGCCTTCATGCCCATCACGACACCGCCGCGCGGCGTTGCAGGCAGCGGCGCAGCCACGCGCGCCACTTCATGCCGCGACAACCTTCGAAGGGCGCGACGCCGGCCGTAGTGGTGGTCGAGCAGTGCTTCGGCGTGAGGCGCTGCTTGGCCTTGGTCAGCCTCGCGCGAGTCCTCGGCAGCAGCGTTCCTCGTAACTGGCGTGTACCGGGCGTCAAGCTTGCGAGCCAGTGGCGTGCGCCCACGCTCGACTGAAGCGCCGGTCATGTAGTCCTCCCCGAGCCAGCGACCGCGTTCGGCGACCGCGTATGCGCAGGGTTGAGCGGCTCGCGGCTATCGGCAATGGCGAGCGTCTTCGCGATGCACTGCCACACGCGCATAGAGGATGCGAGGCACCATAATGGCGGGCATGTCACGACACCCCGTCCAGCGGAGCAGCGCAACGGTGTCCAAGCCGACGGCAGGCAGCCGTCGGCGTGACGCATCGAGTAGCGCAGTCAGCGGTCCGAGTGCCAGTGCACCAGCTCGACGTCAGGCCGGCTGCACGTGCAGCCGTAGTCCTGCGCTGCAGCGATGATCGACGCTCGTGCACGGCGGCTCGGGCGAACTGGGCGTGCCATGGCGCTCATCCGATGAACGGCTGAGCCGCGACAAGCAGCTTCACGCGCTTGTCCTCCTTCAACGTCTGCATCTCGATGCGGCCGGCCTCGGTCGCTGCCTTGACCGCGGCACGAATCGCAGCTTCGTGCCGTCGAGAGCCGCGTACAGGTCCATCATCTTGAGGCTGCGGTCAGGCGCGTCCTCCACTGCGCCGACGACGGCGGCGAGGCTTCTCCGCCGCGGTCTGTCGCGGCCCTGCGTCGCTGTAGGTCAGCCGACCGTCGTCGTCCACTGTCACCAGCCCAGGAGCGAGTCCAACGCCGTACCGCCCTTCGGCGCTGATATAGCGGTCGCCGTCCTCGTCGCGCTCGTACGTCCAGATGGCGTCAGCCCACGAGGGCAGCGCGGACGCCCCACGGGCGTGCTTGCTGGCGTGGCCGGCGTGGTGGACGATCTGGACTTCGATGACGCCGGCCGCTGCGGCGATCTCGTCGATGCGCTGCGTGAGCGCTGGACTTCGTTGTTTTCGTTCTCGTTGACGCCGTTCCACGCGCATACGCGAACCCACGGGTCAAGAAGCCAGTACTTGGCGTTGACTGAACTCAGCCATCGATCGCCTCGTCACAGCCGGCGTCCGAAAGGATCGGGACGCTAAAGCCGCGCAGGTTCCAGATCGCGACCTGTTCGCCGTTGATGACACCGGCCTCCCCGAGGTAGTCCTCATAGTCCTCGGCGTCCATCTCCGCATTCCAGATCGCGACTCGCTCGCCATCAGCCATCGCAGCGACGTTGAAGCGCTGAAGGAACTCGCCTCCGTCAACGAGCGGCGCACCAGGTCGGCGTCGAGCGTGGTCTTGCCCACCTTGTACGCGCGACGAGCACGACGTTGTGGCGGGCACCCTGCAATGCGTCGACACGCATCACGCGCGGCGGCCGAGGCTCGGCGCGGTAGCTCGCAAGCGTGTAGGACTCGCGGGCCGGCGGCAGGTTTAGCGTCGCTGTCGCTTCCTCGAGGTCGAGCGTGCGGCGGGCGGTGCGGCGTGCGCGTTCCCTTGCCAGCTCGTCGACCGGGAGGCCGTCGCGATGGTCCTTGAGGAGCTTGATCTCGTCGGCCGGGAGTCCTGGGCGGTACAGGTCGATCAGTGGGCGGCTCGGTGGCGTCGAGTGCGGCTGCGCTGCGGCGGCGGCCTGAGCCTCAGCGAGCTTCGGTAGCAGGTCGGCCATCGTGCTCACCGCCTTCGGGCGGGAGTGCGGTGAAACGGCGGGGAGTTAGAGCGGGCATGAGGGCCTCCTGGTGTCGGATGGGTGCTGTGGCGGGGTTGCCTCCTCGGCTGGTCTTGGTCGCTGGCTTCCGGGCGTAGCCTCGGTACTGCTTCGTCCGCCCGGTGCCAAGTCGGGCGGCGTTGCTGGGGTTACTGCTGCGCTGCGCGCTGGTCTTTCAGGAGCTTGAACCTCGGGTCGTCATCGAGGTCGAGGCCGTGCCGACTGATCGTCCGGCGCGCGTCCTTCCGCATCGTCGCCAGGTACGCAGCACCGCCAGCGGCATATGACGCGCGGTTCCGGGCCTGGATGCTCGAGCGGTGCGCGTCGCGGTAACGCTCGTCGGCCTTGCGCTGCGTCGCCCGTCGACACGTGCGGCACTGCGCGTGCGTCCGCTCGGTGCCTCCATGCGTGTTCTCAGGCGTCCTGGGATGCCCGCAGCGCCAGGTGGTCATCAGGCGGCCTCTGCCTCGTACTCGTCGACCGCGCGCTTGAGGTCCGTGACCAAGTCCGTGTAGGCCTGCTCGCGGGTGATGCCTTGCTCGCGTGCCACCTTGGTCGCGAGGTTCTCGAGCGCGGCGACCGCCGGCCAGGGTCGACCGAGGCCGAGGGTGTTGCAGATCAGGCGTGCGGCTTCGCGGCCACACTCTGCGCCTAGCTCAATGTTCGAGATGTGCGTGATGGTGAGGCCGGTGGCGAGCGAAACATCTCGCTGGGTCCGACCCTGGGCGAGGCGTGCCTCGCGGATGGTGTCTCCGAATGTCTGGTGCATGAGCACAGTGTGACTACAACTGAGCCGTTTACCAGACGGACACTTTTACTCCTGTTACACAGAATTGCTACAGGTAAAAGTGTCCTGACAACCGAGCGCGGCGCACAGCCGAATGTGACACCAGAGCACACAAGTCCTAGGACTGGTGCGTTTTGTCATTCAGATGGCATAGAAAGAACCGACGCCCCGCCAGTCATGCAGCCGGCGGGGCGTCTGACTTACGTACTTCGAGGAGGTCGCCGTCGGCACCCAACCGATGACTCACTCAGTGTCCCATCCGGGCAGCCCTAAGTCGCGAACTCAGTCGACCGCACGTCGCTGTTCCTGCACTTCGACGACAGCTCTCTGCCTCGCAGCCTCTTTCAGCGAGGCCTTAGCCGCCAGCTCGCCGGCGAAGCTGTCCATCGCCGCGCTCATGAGGTCGGGCGCGGGCGCGTTGAGCAGTGCGCGGTGTTCGCGTGTGCGGTCTTCGGGCTTCACCTTGAGCGCCTGAGCCTTGCGGGCGGCGAGGTCGGCCGCCTCGGCGTTGGCGACGTCGAGCGGGTCGTCATCCGGGGTTTCCTTCTGGCGGCCCAGTTGCCCGTCTGCGTACGCCGCGTTGAGGGCCTGCGAGATGTCGGTGTACTGGTGCTCGATGCCCAGCTCAGACTTCGCCTGCGTGACTGCCTCGCGGCCGTGCTGGTACCAGGCGTAGCCCGTCTCGACCGGATCGTCGTGGCCCGCGTCGTCGGCCGCGGTGATCATCGCCAGCAGTTCGTCATTCGTGATCGACTCACCACGCTCGGCCAGCCAGTCGGCCAGGCCGTCGAGCGCGGCCGTGTCGTTCGCGGCCGGATCGGCGTGCGTCGACTCCATGCGCTCCATGTAGCCGGGGATTGGTCGACGGCAGTGGCACCATCGGGAGCGGCTTCACGGAACGTGTCGTAGATCGCCCGCTCCATCGGCGTGAGGCTGCTCGTGTCGGGCTCGTGATCCGAACCCGCGTCGTCGGGCG
>CAVUFC010000039.1:0-12183 GCA_963740605.1 uncultured Solirubrobacteraceae bacterium
CTGACCGAGTGCCCGGCGCGTCCAGCCCGCAACCGTGGCGCGCGCAGCGCAGAAACGCTTAGCTAAGCTAAACAGACGTCGGCACGGTGGAAGACGGGCGTGGCTGCGGGCGGCGCCGACGACGGCCTGCACCGCGCGGACGATGACGGACGGCTGGCCGCTGCGTGAGGAGGGGACGTCGTGATTGCTGGCAAGCGCAACGACGTGCACGCTGTTCTCGGACAGCGCGGCCAGCTCGTCCTGCATCCCGTCCCACAGCCGCTTCAGGGCGCGGTACAACTGTGCCGGCGTGCGCGGGAAGTTGTCCTGTCGTCCCGCCGTGATGATGGCCAGCGGCAAGCCGCCAAGGCTTGTGACCCGGCTGGCGATCGCCTCGCCGGCGGCGAGGTCGACGCCCGCCATCACCGCGGTTGCCACCCCACGACGGATCTCCCGCGCCTGCGACCGCGGCCAAATGGCGAGCTGCCGTCGTCGTCCGTCGCGACCCACGGTGTCGATGAGGACGAGCCCCGCCGTCTCAGACGGGTACAGATGCGCGAACACGCGCGCCAGCACCCCGCCGTAGGAGTGACCAACCAGCACGTACGGCGGCTCGACGCCGGCGCGGGCGAGCAACCGCCGAAGGTCGGCGATCTCGTCGCGTGCGTCACGCACGCCGGGCGGCGCGACGCTGTTCCCCGTGCCCGCGCGGTCGTAGGCACACGTCCGTGTGCCGCGGCCGACTTCCGGCTGCACGTCCTGCCAGGAGTGCGTGTCCGCGCCGAAGCCGGCCTCCAGCACGACGGCCGGGCTTCCCGAGCCCACGCACTCCATGTAGAGGGTGCGCCCGTTCCCGATCGCGACGAACCTGCCCGGACCCTCGGCGACGGGGGCAAGGCGCGGAGCTCTTCACCGCCGGGCGGCGGTGCGACTTCGGCTCCTGCCCGCCGCAGCCCACCGCGAGCACGCAAGCCAGCGAGACCAAGACCGCGAGCACACGACGTGCCACCGCCCGACTCTGACGCGCGAGCCATGACCCAGCGAGGCAGCTCGACACGAGCGCTTCGGATCGGCGAGAGGGGATTCGCGGGATAGGGACGATCCGACCGGTCGTCTGGCCGGTCGCTGGGAAGGGCGCGTCCTGCACGACTCGAGGCCGGGGGCCTTGTGACGATTTGCGGTCAGTAGCCGAGCGTGTCCCAGATGCGCCTTGCCAAGGCGGCCTGCCCGGTGATGTTCGGGTGCCAGTAGTCGTGGGTGGAGAACTCCGCTGCGGTGACCGGGGCGGCGAAGGTGGCTCCGGCGTCCGTCGTGCACCGCGGGTACTGTGCGCACACTTGGGCCAGTACCGCGTTGTAGTCGAGAACGCGAGCGCGGACGGCGGCTCGTTGCTGCACGTTGGCTGGTGCGTTCGAGGTCGGGTGGGTGAGGAGGGTTGGGCAGAACGGGATGGACCGCCACGCCTTCACCGCGCTAGGGATGGTGTGAAAGATCTGCCACCTCTGGTAGATGTCCGGGATCGACAGCACGTGAACCCGTGCCTGGGGAAGCCCCGCGGTGAGCGTGTTCATCGCCTGGGTGAACTCGTCCCGGTACACGGAGACTTCCGTCATCGTCCCGGTGCGGCCGCCACACGCATCGTTGGTGCCGGTCGCGATCGTGACCAGCTCCGCGCCGCGCCTGACAGCGCTCTGGGCCTGTGCGTCGAGGTCCGCCATGGTGGATCCACTCTCGGCGTCGTTGGCGTTGTTGTCCCTCAGCCCTGGATTGAGCGCCAGAAGTCGCAGGTAGATCGAGTCGACCGCAGGGTTGGCGCCCGTGGCCCACGAGTTATCCGGGCAGTCGATCCAGGCATCGGGGCAGTCGGTGTTGAAGCCACGTGTAAACGAACTACCCAGGGCGTCGATCGATGATGGGTAGGTCGGGGCCGCACTCGCGGTCAAGCTGGTCGTTGCCAGCACCACTGCAATCGCGCAGGCGCCGAGCGCAATCTCCGACGCACGCACGACCCCCGCGCTCCGCCGCCCTCCGACGATCTTCGCTGGTTCGCTTGATCCCGGCGTGGCACTGGTCAGGCTCGCGCCGCCGATCCGCGGTCGCCGGTAAAGCCGTCTGATCAACTTGTGCATACGCCTTCCCTTCACCTGTCGTTGACCTTGCTGAGTAACCCGGATCTCTCGTGAACCGGTCGCGCGCCGGGTGTCAGGACGCGGTTTTCATCCGACTGAGCGGGGGGTTCTCGCTTCTGACCGTCAGCGAATGAGCCCGCGGATTCTTCGGGCAGAGAGGCGGCAGCGGGCTAGCCGTCCAATGTGATGACGGCGCCGTTGTCGGTGCCGACGATGGTGCCGTGGGCGCCGGCGTAGGCGCCTGTACCGCCGATAATGGTGGACCGATCGCCGCCGCTCGCCGCGTCGACATACCCGACCGCGAAGATCTCGCCGTCGGACAGGTGCCCGACGATCCGCTCGGTCGCCTTGAAGTGGGAGAACGTGGTGGGCTTTCGGTTGACAATCGTGCCCTCGAAATTGACCGTCCCGGCCGGCTTGTCGTCGATGCGCACCTGCTGGGTCTGCACGATGCGATCGCCGAGGCTGAGCTTGCCGTGCTTCATCCCGCGCGGCTGGAGGTCGTCGAACACGATCTTCCCCTTGCCGTTCGTGACGGTGATCGTGCGCGGTCCCGACTGCGCGTGGCCGGCCGCGATGGGCAGCAGGGCGCCGGTGGCGGCGAGGGCGGCGAGCGGCAAGACGATCGAGCGGCGGGTCATGGTCGGCTCCTTGGTTGTCCAGGACGTGGTTGCGGAATCAGGGCGGGATCGGTCATCCGCGATGCACGGTTCCGCTGTAGGTGCGGCTGATGAGATCGAGGTTGTCGTTGGCGATGCCTCTGACTCGCCCTCGTCCTTGCAGCGTTTCGTAGGCCCCTGTTCCGCCGATGATCGCCCAGGTCCCGTCGTCGGCGAGGACGTTCGGATCCTCGGTCAGGGTCTCGGTGATGGCGGCGCGCAACGTGAAGGTTCCCAGCGCTCCGTTGAACCGCTGCGTGATGCGGACCTTGATCACCTCGGGGGCGTCCACGCGCTCGACGATCACGCTTGAGTTCAGGAAGGTTCCCGACTCCGGGATCGCGCCGTTCGATGCGAAGGTCCCTGCGCCGGGCCCGAACGGTTTCTGGGTCTTGATCGTCACCGGTCCGGCCTTCGGCATGGCTCGTGGGTGTTCTCCGGGCGTCGGTGGCCGTCAGCTGACGGGCTTGAGCGACTCGATGAACAGCGCCGGTTTGTTCGGGATGGCGGTGGACTGTGCCCAGACGATCTGCCACCGTCGGTGCCGTCGCTCATAGAGCGCTGTGGTCCATCCCTGGTGCGTGACACGGGTGCCGCCGGCGACGACGTCGAACGCCGTCTTGTAGCGCAGGGTGGCGGAGTTGCCGGACAGCCGCACCGCGATCGGCGAACTGGGCTCGTCGACGAGGAAGTCGACGACGCCGGCATCGACGGCGCTGAGGAAGTCGTCGCGCGAGAGCGGGACGCCAGCGGGGTTGATGAGCTGGAACTCGGGAGCGGTCAGTTTGCGCGCGGTCGTCGTGTCCGCGTCGACCAGCGCCTGCAACCGGGTGGTCTCGATCGCACGCAGGCGGTCGGCCCGCGACGAGCGTGCCGGTGACGCGGATGATGCCGTCACGACCCCGGCTGCCACCACGAGCGCCACCGCAACCGCGGCCAGCGCGTGCCGCGCGGTCACCGGTTGCCTTGAGGGTCTGCGTGCCATGGTTCGTCACTCCTTCGCCATCGTGGACTCAGGGGAGTTGACCGGGGCGGCGCCTATGCGCGCAATCCCACAGAGTTGGGATTTCCACGGCATCAGAGTCCAGGTAGGGTCGCGGCGTGGCCAGTGCGCGTGAGCGAAGTCGGTGCCGCGAGCGTCTCGAGCAGCTGAGCGAGTCGGGTCTGGACTGCGACTCGCTGCGTCGTGAGGCGGTCGCCGATCTGCAGCGGGTCATCGGCTTTGATCGCTGGTGCTGGCCGCTGGCCGATCCCGAGACGCTGCTGCCCGCCAGCGGGCTCGCACTGCACGACTACGTTCCCGCGGTCCCGCGGTCACTGGAGCTGGAGTATTCCACCGACGGGTTCGCGGCCAAGCACGCGCTCGCCCGCCGCGCCAGCGCCGCCGCCAGCATGAGTGCCGAGACCAGCGGCGACCTCGCGCGGTCCTCGCGCTGGGACGAGGCGATGCGCCCCGTCGGCATCGGCGACGTCGCGACGGTCGCCTGCCGTGACGCTCTTGGCTGCTGGGGCTGGATCGAGGCCTACCGCGATCGCTCCGACCGCAGTTTCGCCGACGAGGATCTCGAGCTGCTCGCGACCGTCGCGCCCGCGCTCGGCTCGGCGCTGCGACGCACCATGTACGACGACAGCCCCTCCGGAACGGCGGAGGCGCACGGACCGGGCGTCATCGTGCTCGATCGCACCCTCAAACCCGTGAGCTCGACCGCCGCGGCCCGCTCCTGGCTCGAAACGTTCCCCGACGCCCACATGCTCGCCGCGCTCAACATGCTGCCGGCCGTGATCTACCCGGCGGCCGCGACGGCGCGCACGGGTACGTCGGAGGCCGGAAGCCACGCAATCGTCCAAGCGGTCGACCGGCGCTGGGTGATGATCGAGGCGGCCAAGCTCGAAGGCCACGACGACGGCCACATCGCCGTCACCCTACGCGCGGCGACAGCAGCCGAGACGTTCAAGCTGCTCTGCCGCGCCTACGCGCTCTCCGAACGCGAGCGTCAGCTCGTCGCCGCGCTCGTCGCCGGGCTTGACACCCGCGCGATCACGCAGCGACTGTTCATCTCCCGCTACACGGTGCAGGACCACCTCAAGTCGGTGTTCACAAAGACCGGAGTTCGCAGCCGCCGTGAGCTGCTCGCACGCTTCAGCGGCACGAACGAGGCGACATCCACAAGCCAAAGCTGACGCGCCTCCCTCGCCGCGCCCGGAACGCATCGGCTCCCGCGGCCTCGTCTGACGAACGCGGGACCAGACCTTCCATACTCCAGCGCAGCCGCAATTTGCGCGACGAGCGGGCGTCTCGGACAACCTCCTGCAGACGCTCGCCTGGGACGACGACCAGCAGTCGCGACCCGGTGCCCGACTGCCATCGCGACGCGCGATTGCGATAGCCGGCGCGGGATTGCCCGTGCTATCGCATCTCGGGCGGCGTCGAGCATCGGCTCCAGATGCCCGAAGTCCGGGGCGGCGGTCATCACCTCGGCCGCGATCACGACCTGATGCTCGTTGGTGACGGCCTGCGCGTTGTAGCCCTGGATGAACCCTTCGTGAGCCCCTTCACGACGCGTGAGTCCGGGTCGGTGACGTTGACGACGACCCGACCGGGGTAGCCCGGCGGCTGGTAGGGGTCCGGTGGCCGGCCAAAGCGCCGACCGTCCTTCATCCGCCCGCGCGCCCGGTAGGCCTCGTAGGCGCGGTTGGCGCGCACCTCGCTAAAGAGCTCCTCCTCCAGGCGGCGCTTGGCCTCCTTCAGGCGCTTGCGGCGGCTGCGCGGCACCGGCTGCGGGTATCGCCGCGCGCTCGGCCTCCAGGCGCTGCTTGGCCTCGCGCAACCACCCGCGCCGCCCTTGCGCGGTCGCGAACTCCTCCGGCAGCTCATCGCCGCGTGCCTGCCCGTAGAGCTCATCCTCGGCCGCGTCGGTGGCCTTGGCCTCCTCGAGGATCTCGCGCGCGAGCTGCTCATAGTCGAGGTTCTCGTTGCGCGACGCGTTCGCCTGCAGCTTCGTGCCATCGACCGCGATCACCCCGACCTGGACCAGACCGCTGCGCGCGCACAACGTCAGCACCTCACCGAACAAGCCAGCGATCGCGTCCTCGTGACGCTCGACAAAGCGCGCGATCGTCGCGTGATCCGGTCGCTGCTGCGCCGCCAGCACCCGAAACGCGACGTCCTCCTCGCACGCGCGCTCGATCATCCGCGAGGACCGGATCCCGCGCGCGTACGCGTAGAGCAACACCGCGACCATCATCGCCGGGTCATAGGGCGGCCGGCAGCGCCCATCGACGCGGTAGCGCGGCATAGAACCCGTCGAGGTCCATCTCGCTGACGGCGTCGATCACAAACCACGCGAGGTGCCGCTCGGGCAGCCACTCACGGACTTCGGGCGGCATCAAGAACGACTGCTCGCGATCACACGCGATGAAGCGTTGCCCATCCCGAAATGGTCTTAACTTTAAACCCACCGGACGACACGCCGACTTACGCGACAGCCTCGCCTCATCGCGACAGCGACGATGCTCGAGCTCGCTGCCCTATGGGTGCACTAGCACGACGCCGGCGCGCGCCAGTCCCGATGCCGCCACCTTCGCCGTGGTCGTGCATTAGCCGGATCCTCGCCGAGCCTGCGCGACGCTCGGCGCTGCCGGGGCGACACGACCTCGACGACGCTGACTCACGGACACGCGGTCGACACGGCTTGGCGCTGCTTCAACCTTGCGACTCGATGGGAGCTCGACGTTGCGAGCGATGTCGAGTTGCTAGCGCAGGCGAAGGCCTTGCGGCGCGAGGCGACGAGGACGAAGCTGGCCTCGGCGTGGCGGGCGGATCTGATCGGTGAGCTCCTGTCGAGCGAGCAGATCGAAGACCAACTCCCGAGCGACGTCGAGAACGTTCGCTGGCGTGTGACAGAGGCCGCGCGCCACCGCGACGAAGATGGGCACAACAGGCATTACAAGGTCGCGCTGGTGCGCGGTCAGCGCAGCTTGTTGCTGGGCATTCTCGTGGTCTGCATCGCGCTCGTGCTGACTCTGGCCGCGGTCGTAGACTGGGATGGTGACCTCGGTGACCCGCCTATCGGCTTCGTCGCGCTTGTCGCCGTCTTCGGTGCACTCGGCGCGTGTCTGAGCGCAATTCAGTCTCTCGGCCGAGTCGGGGCACATGGGGGGCGCATCCCCGAATACGTAGCGTCGTCGCTCGTAACAATCACCCGCCCCGCGCTCGGCGCTGCGGCGGCTCTTGGCGTGTACGCCATAACTGTGTCAGGCCTGCTCAACATCTCGCTCGAAGGCGAGGAGGCGCACCTCACAGGCTTGGCGCTCGCGTTCGCCGCCGGATTCAGCGAACGACTGGTGATCAGCGCAGTCGGGACAGCCACTGGAAGCACCGAAACGAGGTAGCAAAGCACACTGCAGTCGGACGCGGCCACAGCGCAATCAGCGAAGCGCTGCACCGCGAGTCCGGACTCCGCAGGGTGGCGCCTCAGCGGCGGGCGTCAACGAGAAAGGTGTGCCGAAGAAGCGATAGATGGTTAGGTTCAGCAACGCCCGGCCGGACGGATGGCCTCGGCTGCCGGTCCACGGAATGCGGTCCGCGTGGAACTCGGGACGGCTCAGGTCGCGATCGCGCGGGACGTACACATATTCGCCACGACGCCGATAAGCAGGCGCACGACAGCGCTTTCCTCGAGCGTCGGTCCCGGGCCGAGGCCCGCGTCATCCACGCGCGAGGCGATGTGGGCAGCGCAACGCTCCCCGATACCCTCCGGGAGATCGCCATAAGCGCCCAAGCTCGGACCCGCGGACGAGATCGCGCCAGCGGACATCCCACGCTCCGAGTGACACCGTCGCACTGTGTGCCCGCCAGGCCTCGACGACCGAGCGCCTCCCGCATCGTCGATGGCGTCGGGATCCCGCCGAGACGCGGCTGCTATGGGCCTGTGGGTCCCGTCGCGATCGCGATCGATGTGGCATCGGCGCCGCCCGTGAACTTCTGGAAGTACACGTCGAACTGCATCGCCCGGTTCGGGAAGCGGCGGACATGGGCGACGAACGGTCCGTACCACGTGTTGTCGCCAGTGTCGATGGATCGCATCAGGCTCCAGCGTACGGCTGGGAACTGCCACTGCACGGCGCGCGTGACCTGTTCTGCCAGGCATTCGAGCCAGTCGGGATTCAGCTGCGAGTAGGTGTCGGTCCACGCCTGCACGAGCACCTTCAACGGCTCGCTCGCCGGCACGGTTGGCATGCCGAACAGTCGTGCCGCCGCGCTGTCGCCACCCGCGATAGGAGCGCCGAGCAGCGCGTCGCGGGCGAGCTGTAGGCGTCGCTCAGGCTGCGGTTCGTCGCGAATGCGAAGCGCGTCGTCGGCACCGACTTCGAGCTGGAGATACGGAAGCGCCGGCCACTCTTCGACATCACCTTCGCCCGGGATCACGCGGTTGAGCGCCTCGAACAATTCGCTCGCGGCGCGCTCCACGTTGGCGTCGTTGGGCTGGAAGCCGGTGAGTGCTCGCTCTTGCGTCGGGAAGAAGTCAGCGCTGGTCAGAAAGTGGCTGACAAACGTGCGCACCTTGCCTTCGTTTCGTACATCGACTGCGACCTGATCCGCGAATACTCGTGGGAGATCGCGACCGCATTGGAAGACAATGACGTTCGTGTCATCACTTTGCGGCTCGGTGGCCACTCCACACTCCCACATGCAATACGACCAATCGCCCTCCTGCCGCGTGTATATGAGGATTAACGCGTCGGCCCGCCAGAGCGCGTGACGCAGTTCGCGGTTGACGTTGCCGCCGATCCGGGGCCCGTGTGCCTCCCACGAGGAGGTCTGAAAAACGTCGACGTTGCCCCCGCTGCGCGTGGTGACAAAGTCGCGCACCACGTCGGCGATCGGCTTGTCGGCGGTACGGTGGCTGATGAACAGAAGCGGGCGTTGAGGCAGCGCCGGCGCGTCCGTCGTCGCTAGGTCTGCATCGGTCACCTGAACTTCCGCTCCCTCGGAATTACACCGGTGTGGCGCTCGTCCCGGGCGCTCACGATACCGCGTGGCGGCATCCCCCCGCAAGGCGCCGTTCCGCAGATCTCGCGCTCTCGAAGCATCCGGAACGCGGGTGCCGGCAACGCGGTCGCAGCTACGGCTCCGGGCTCACTAGCCGCGTTGCCTCGAGGGGCGCGACCTTTACCCCGCGCCGGGTCGCGAGCTCGACCATGTCCGCCGTGCCGCCGGGGCCGTCGCCGCCTTTGCCACCCCAGAGCACGATCAGCGTGACGTCGGTGTCCGTGCGCGACAGGGCGCTGAGAAGGATCCAGCGGGTGTTGCGCTGCCAGTCGGGGGATACGACGCCCGCCGCGACCAGCGCGCTGATCGCCCTCCCAAGCAACATGCTGCGGCGACAACTCGCACGGCTACGCCAAGCACGGCGCGCCATAAGACGCACCGAGCGACTAAGGCGAAGCTGTCCAAGACAGCGATCCGGAAGGCGCGGACGCACATCGGCCGGCGCGTGGGCGCCGGCTACCGCGAGCTCGGCCCCTAGAAGAGCCGGCAAGAGGTCCAACGAGGCCCGCCAACGGCGGGCCTCGTTCGTTCCGGCCCCGCGCACGTCGCCGCGACGAGGTTGCGCAGCGAGCTCGCCATCTCGACGACGGCCTGCCGCCGCTGCCGGCGCCACGCCAGCCATCGCTGGCGTCGCCGAGAGGCCCCTCCGGAGACGTCGCGGCGACGTCGCGGTGCCGCTCGGCGCCGCCCTCGGGTGCCTTGCATGCGCAGGTAGTCAGGTTCGGCGACCCTGCAAACGGCCCGCGGCTCGTCGCGGTCCAGGGCCAGCGCGCCGAACTCCGTGCCCGCCACCGGCAGAAGCGGGACGCGTGGCTTCGTCGTCGCGGACGCCAATCGCCAAGCGTCCGACAGCATCGAAGGCGTTGCCTTACTCGGGCGATATCGGCGGCTGCGTTGACGCCTGCGCTGGTCGGAAACCGCTGAGCCCGCCCGGCAGCGCGACCCTCTCGAGCTCGCCGCGCTGAACACCGGCGCGGGTGGTGTTGTAGACCAGCGGCTTGGCGATCCGCGTGACCTCGGCGATCTCGGACACCGTCACACCGGGCCGCTCGGCAATCACACCGAACACGGCCGCCTTGTTCTGGCCGCGCCTGGCGCGCGCAGCCGGCGGACCGGACGCACCGGCGGCCCGGCCTCCGCGAGCGCCCCTGCGCCGACGAGGCTGTGCGGCAGCGCGAGCCGGAGACCGCTCGCTCGACTGACCGCCGGACCGGTCAAGCGCAGCGTCGGCCGCTCGCAAGCGCTCGTATTCGACCACTGCCGCAGCGAGCTCCTTCAGCCGCGCACGAATCCCCTGCACCATCTCGTCAACCAGATCGGCCATCCATCCCTTTCGACGTGCCCACCGACACCAGCACGCCAGACTACGGATCCACGCCACCCTGCTGCTGCCGTCGGCATCCAGTCCACCGTCGACTCCAGGCGAGAAGCGGCCTGCGGCTCCCGCCTATTGGTGCACGACTATCTGCCGTCGTAAGGCACACCGAGTCAGGCGCCGACCGTGCGCTCGCGCTGCCGAGCGTGGGCCGGGGCTCGCCTGGTGGGCAACCCGCGATGCCTTACCCGGTGCTCGTGCCCGTCCGGCGGTCGCGGCACTCGGGCGACGGCGCACGTCGTCTCGGCGGCTCTGGCGCCTCCCCGCGCTTGGCCCGGGTGCGCGACGAGATGCTCACTGAAGCATCCTCAACGGTTGCGGCTCTCGTGATACATCCGGGTGGTGCCGGCGTCAAGCACGGGAGCCGATCGCAGCCGCGGGCACGACCCAGTCGTCCTGCTCGCACACGTGCCCTGGACGGCAGCAGACGCGCACGAAGCGATTTCGCCGCGCGCGCAACCGCCGGCGTAGCCGAGCTCAGGTCCCGCGTCGGGATCGTATGGCGGGCGTGAGCCGCTGCTCTGCTGGGACGGACGCCGTCAGCAGCGCGGGCGGCGTCGTCTCGTTCATGACCTCGGCCTCGGGCGGGAACTCCGGCAGCACCTCGTCGGCTTGCAGCATGACCGTGCTGACTACCGCGACGATCGCCGCGATTGGTGTCAGCGGGCGAGCGGGCGGCTCGCGGTGCTGACCGCCTCGCTGCCGCGCGGTGACGACCTTCCCGCTTCGGTCAGGCCGGTGGCTCATCCGTCGGCCAGCCACCGCGGTGATGCGGGCGAGTTCATCGGCGTGAGGATCCTCAATGCGTCGCGACGCATCTGCCTCTTTGAGCGGGAACTCGCCGCGCGAGATCGTTGGGCGTTTGGACCTAGTCCATTGGGCGTGCCATCAGCGTCTTGATCAGCTCTTGATGCGCCGAGAGAGCTCGCCAGCGGTCAGGTCGAAGGCATGAAGCTCGGTGAGCGGTCCCGGTGGGAGAACGTCACGGACGGCCTCCGGCTCGCGCACGACGACGGGGACGATGTTCGCCGTTCGAACGGCGTCGGCGTGCCGTTGCAGCATGTGCTCGCATTCGTCCCGCACGAAATCCGACTCGAGTGCCGCAGGGCTCAACAGCAGGAGGAAGAAGCCTCGCTCGACGGCGCTGTCTATTGCCGCCGAGATCTGACCGGCCCAGGGAGCCCCTGACACGAGGTCCGCCTGATCGAAGAAGACACGGTAATCGCGGTCCAGCAGCGCGCTCCGGAGCGCAGTCGCGATGTCAGCGTCGGCGCCGGCGTAAGAGATGAACACCGTCGCGCGCTTCGACAGTGCGGTCGCCCGGTCGATCTGCGACTCGAGGTCGCGGTCGAGCTCGATCACCTCGTACACCTTGTCGTCGAGCCCTTCGATCATGTCGACCTCTGCCTGCACCCACCGGGACACCCTCGAGTTCCGACTCTGGCACAGGATGAACCAGGTTCGGGACTCGATTTCGCGCTTGATCAGGTCATCAAGCTCGGCATCGTCGTTCATGCACTTCAGAAAGAACATCAGGGGGTTGTGTCCTTGTGCCTCGAGCGCGTTACGGACCTCCCTGACTCGGTCGATGTCCTTGTGTGAATGGGACAGAAATATCCATGCTCCGTCCGGTTTCGAGCTCCCATTCCATCGTGGACCAACCTAGCCGAAACCCCGCGCTTGAAGTGCCCCGCTTCGGCGGTGAGCACGGCTGGGTTCCGCGGAGACCGGGTTAGGTGGTTTCCCAATCTTCATGTAGGTGTCGAGCCGGCGAAGCCGGCGAGTCCCGCCACCGCGCCCAGCGAGTTCCGTTCGCTCGAGCTCCACCGGCGGCCGGTCGCCGAGCGCCTCGTACAGCCGGACTATCTGCGTCAATAAGGCACACCAATCGTGATGCGGGTCTTGACGCGATCGCGGCGGCTGCTGCAGCTGAACAGACACAGCCGCAAAGCACGATCAGATCGTGCGCGGCGGACGCCTGCTCATCGT
>CAVUFC010000040.1:0-13917 GCA_963740605.1 uncultured Solirubrobacteraceae bacterium
ATACACGTCCGAAACCGCCGCACTGTAGCCAGGTACCTCGCCGTCAACGATCTTCATGGGATTGCCGGTGATTTCCTTGAGAACCTTTCGGCCCTCCTGTCCCACGGCAAACGCGGTGCCCCAGCCGAAATAGCGGCCGAAGGCGGTCTGAAGGTCGATCGCGATCGACCCGACGACGTATGCAGCCACGCTGGCGACTGCAGCAACACCGAATGCCGAGACCACCGGCGCTATCGCGTAGATGCGCGCGATCGGCCCATCCGCGCCGCCGACCGGAGGAATGATGTCGCCCCAGATAGTCCAGAACGCGAGGAGCCACGCGTAACCTCCGACCAGCGGGGCACGCAACTCGCGGAGACCCGGCAACACGCTGGTGAGCACCCGTGAAGCATCGCGCACCGGACTACGGACATGTTGCCTGCGTCGCGGCGTGCTTCAACTCGCCCAGAACGCGCCAAGCGACCGCGAGCGCGACTTGGACTACACCGGCGAGCGCCAAGAGCGCGCCCACGACCGTCCAACCTGCAGGGCCGGCCCATCGAAGTGCGACCGAGGCAGAGGCAGCCGCACGCAGCAGCACAGTAGTGCTGAGCGCCGGCCTTGTGTCGGCTCTGGTCGTGTCCCCACACAGCAAGCGTGCCTGCGGGCGTCTGGCTCCGAACCTGACGCGTCGGGCGCGTTCGGGCCATCGTGGCGTCAAGGCGGGCGGCGCGAGCGGTAGGGCTGAGCTGCTGTGGTGCTGCAGCCTCCGTGCTGCTCTCGATGGGCGCGATCGCGCGCCGGAACGAGGCGGTCGGCGCGCCACTGGTTCGACCGGTCAAAGTCCTGTAGCGTCTGCACATGGCGCGCCTCGCCATCGCCTGGGCGGTGCTCTTCCTGCTCGCCGGCTGCGGGGGATCGGACAAGGGCGCGGCGGTGCGGCAGCCCGGCGTGAAGTACTCGCCCGCGGCCGCCCACCGTCTCGACGCGGCGCTCAAGGAGAAGGTCGAGGACACCGGCGTGCCGGGCGCGACGGCGGCTGTCGTGTTCGCGGACGGGCGTGAGTGGTCGGGTGCGGCCGGCGACGCGGTGCTGCACCCGCGCCGGCCGATGACCACGGCCACGGCGATCCCGTTTGACAGCGTCACCAAGATCGTCACGGCGTCGACCGCGATGTGGCTGGTCGAGCAGGGCCGCCTGCGTCTCGACGATCCGATCCGCCGCTGGTGGCCGGCGTGGCGCGGTGACCCTGAGGCCACGGTGCGCGACCTGCTTGGCCACACCTCAGGGATGGGGACCCCGCCCGACGCGTTCTTTTTCCGGGTGCTTGACCACCCGCGGGTGACGCCGACCCGGCAGCAGTTCGTGGCCGCCGCCGGGAAGCCCGGCCCGCTCACCGAGGGCGTCGAGTACTCGGACGCCGGGTTCGTGCTCGCGGGGCTGATCGTCGAGCGTGCGGGCGGCGCGCCGATCGCGGCGCTCGCCCGCCGCGACGTGCTCAGCGCGCCCGGCGGCGACGGCCTCGCGTTCCAGCCCGGCGAGCGCCCGGCGCGCCCGCACGCGCACTCGTACTGGTACCCGAACGGCGTCGGCCACCCGGCCGACCTCAACGACCGCAGCGGGGTGCTGCCCCGGCGCTGGTGGGTCACGATGTCCTCGGGCGCCATCGGGCTGGCCGGCGACGTCCCGTCGCTCGCTCGCTGGGGTAGCGAGCTGCTCGGCGGCCGCGTGCTGGAGCCGTCCTCGCTGCAGGAGATGCAGGACGTCCATCAGGGCGGGTTCTGGTCGGGCTACGGCCTCGGTCTCGCCAAGTGGGGCGTCGACGACCACGACATGCGGGGCCACACCGGCGACGGCCTCGGCACCCACACCGAGCTGTGGTACATGCCGAAGGAGCGCGTCACCGTCGCCGTCGCCTGGAACGACCACTTGATCGACAGCGACGGCGGGATCTTCCAGGCGCTCGTCCGCGCCGCGGTCGGGTCAGGCTGAGCGCGGGGCCACGAGCAGGAAACTGAGCGCCGTGTAGGACGACGTCCTCGTCGGACGCTCGTGGGGACACTTATTGGAAATCTGGCTTCGTATGTGTTGAGGACCTGAATCTCTTGATCGGTACGCGCGCAAGGGGGGCGCCCACCCCCTCGATCCTGGCGGGCGACTTCGAGCGCTGCCGACGCAGCAGCGCAAGGTCCAAGTGGTGCTGCTCAACATGCGCGCCCCGCCTTGCACCGCTGCGTCGCCGGCCGGCGTTCGGTGAGAGGAGTGACGGCAGGCTCGACTGCACGCAGTGCTCGCACGCGCCGCAAGGGCAGGCCGTGCGGCCGTTCGAACCTGCGCCGGCCGCGATGGCTGGACAGCTCAGCCTGTAGCGCATGCCGGCTGGACCTTTGAAGCGCCCGCAGTAAGGCGGGCGCTTCTGCGTTGCTGGGGTGCGGCCGAGCGTGTCGAGTGTCGCGCCAACTGTCGCACCGGATGGCAGCAGCAAAAGGAATGCGGCGGCCTAGAGCCAAGCGCCCACCATCCGCTACGGGGTCAGCTAGCCCGTAGCTCGTCCGCGCGGGTGTCCTACCGTGCGCAGCCACGTGGCCCGCGAGGCCTCGGAGCTGAACATGATGCACGCCGGGCGTGACGTGACGTGAAGCGTGACGGTCACGCAGATTGAGGCGGGCCGTGACCGCGGCGTCGAGGTCGCCGACTGCTACGGGACTGCGACACGAAGCGCTGGCGCGATGGGGATTTGGCTCTAGTAGACGCGTCCGTAAGTTCTGATCGTTAGGCCGCGAGTTGGAGGTGGGGCTCGCGGTCGGCGATCTTGGCGAGGACGCGGTCAAGGTCGGCTCGGGTGAAGGTCCACTTGAAGGGGCGCGCGATCTGGCGGTGGTGCTCGCCGAAGCGCAGCAGGCGCTCGGCGAGGTGGTCGAGCGATGCGAAATCGTTGGGCGTCAGCGCCTTGCGTGACCTTGCGCTGGACGATCGAGAACAACAGCTCGGCCTGGTTGAGCCAGGAGGCGTGGATCGGCAGGTGGATCAGGTGGGCATTGGAGTGCGCGACTTGCATGCGTCGGATCGATGTCTTGCCGGCGTGCGAGCTGCCGTTGTCGACGATCCAGAACACGCGCCGCGCCGACTTGTAGGGCTCGGTGGTCATGACCTGCTCGACGAGTCGCCCGAACGGCTCGATCCCGGTCTTGGGCTCGACGCGATCAAAGAGGTTGGCGTGGTGGACGTCCCAGGCGGCGAGGTAGGCCAGCGTGCCACCGCGGCGGTACTCGAACTCGACCAGCGCCGGACGGCCCGGCCCGACGGGCAGCGTCTCATGCCGGCGCCCGAGCGCCTGCAGCTGGGACTTCTCATCGGCGCAGATGACGTACTCGTCGGGGCGCAGGCGCTTGCCCTCAAAGACACGGGCGTAGAGGTCGAGCGCGCGGCCGGCCTTGGCCGCGAAGTCGGGGTCGCGCGGGAAGATCCACGAGCGCGTCTGCCACGGCTTGATCGCGTCGTCGTGCAGCCAGCGCCAGATCGTTGTCGCCGACGCGTCGGTCACGCCGCGCTCGATCACCAGCCGGTGCAGCTCAGCGCGCGAGAAACGGCCGAGCGGCAGGCCGCACGTCACGGGCAGCTCGCACGCGATCGCCTTGACCTCGGCGACCTGCTGCGGGGGAAAAACGGCGCGGGCGACCCGCGCGCGGCTTGTCCTTAAGACCATCCAACCGATCGTGGAAAAAGCGCCTTCGCCACTTCCCCACGATTCCCGCCGTCGTGTCCAACCTCGCCGCGATCTCGGTATCGCGCAGACCCTCGGCCGCGTAGAGCACGATCCGCGCGCGCTGGACCTCCTGCCATGGACGCTTCTCAGCCCGCGCGATCGCGACCAACTCCGCACGCTCTTGCTCACTAAGCAAACTCCGGTGACGGGCCGGGCGCGCCATCACCAGCAACGTTCAACGCGCCCGTCCCGACTCCTTCACCGATTCCAACCAGTACTTACGGACGCGTCAACTAGTACGGGAATTCTGCGGTGCTGCAGCGCTGTGGTGCGCCGGTTTCCGTAACCGCTGCGGCGATGGCAAGCGTTTGCCGCGATGCTGTCCGACGCTCGACTGAAACAGGTAATCGCTCGCGAGCGTATCGCGCGCAACATGATCGGTAGAGAGGCGTCGGCCCGAACGGGCGGGAGCTGCACTTACCACCGGACCTCGAGGGCCGCGGCGGGAACCTGGACCTACCGCCTGCTCAGGCCCGGACAATGCTGCCGGAAACAATTAGTAGTAGTGCGACTTTAGGAGCACTACTAATTGTTTCTCTACTACTTCTGGTCTGGGAGGCCCTAGAAGCCGAGGCCGCCAAAGGCGGAGCGCGCACCACAGCAGCGCAGCCCTACCCGGATCTCATCGACCACCCGACCCACGCCGCGCAGCCCGCCTGATCCGCCGGCCTGCTGCCTCTGCACTGCTGCAGCCCATTCCGCGACACGAACCCTGAACCAGCGGATGATCCTTAGGTCACTCCCGACGACCAATGAAGGAGCATCCGAATGGCAAACGTCAGTGAAGTAATCATCCGCGCACACCCCGAGGCAGTCGCGTACCTCGCCGCTCTCGGGACGCACCGAAAGCAGCTCTCAGCGCGCATCACGTTTGAGCATGCAGGCGACGGCATCCCGCCGACAAAAACGGCTTTCAAGGCAGCATCGGAGGCCGTGGCGGCGATCATCGCTGCAGCGCAGTACCCCTTCTGGATCGAGCCGGCCGACCTCGTGCGCGCCGTGGAACAGCAGTCCATTTCACGCCCCGTTGCGCAGGCAGCCGTGGCGACGCTCGAGGCCTCCGATTCGATCAAGCCGGCGGCCGAGCAACCGAACGCGGATCAGGTCGCGACCCTGTTGACCAGCCTGCTCGTGTCGAATCCGTATCTTGGCCGCGGTATCAAGGAAGTGCGGCCAACCCACGCCTCCGCGCCGGCCGCAACTGAGGACGACGCCAACGCCGCCACCCCAGACCGCCCCGAGTCATTCGTCGGTACCGACTGGCCCCTCGATACGCCTGCCCCGCCCGCGCCTGCCGCGACCGAGGATGACGACGCCAAGGCCGAGGTGACGTCATGAGCTTCTTTCACATTGATGACGACGGCGGCGTGCTGACTGAGGCCGACGGGATCACGACCGATGATCTCCAGTCCGGACACCTGGTCTACCGCGATGACGACGGCGCGTACTACTCCGCGGACGGCGACGGCGGCCTCTACGAGCTTGACCCCGCCCTGGCCGCTTACGACCTGTCGATGCTCGACGACGTCGCCGCGACCGGGACTCACGACGAGCCCGCCGAGGAGGAGTTGTCGGAGGCGGGACAGCATCTGATTCGCACCTTCCTCGAACGGAATGGCGGTGACGCCGCTGCGGCAGCCCAGGAGCTGGACGCGTACATCGAGGCCCTCGAGGCCACGGAGGCCGCCCAGCACGCCCCGGCCGACAAGTACGAGCCTGGCACCGAGGCTGGCGAGCAGTTCCTAACCGAGTGGGCCGAAGACCACCCCGGCGCGGTGGGCGACCCGCGGTTCCGTGCCTTCTTCCAGAAGACCGGCGACCTGGACAAGGCGTACGCGTTGTGGAAGCGCGGCAATGAGGTAATTGCGGAGGAGCGCGGCAGGACGGGCGGCGAGCAGACCTATAAGACCTGGGATCACGCGTTCGCGGCTTGGGACGCCGAGAAGGAGGCCGCCAAGGAGGCCGACACGACCGCCGCGCCGCGTTCCGGCAACGACGTCCGTGACGCCATTGACGATTGGATGACCTCCGAAGTCAAGCCCGAGAATGACCTGCGTAAGGCCGCGCGTGCGCGGCTCGAGGGCGACCGGATCATCCGCTCCCAGGAACTCAAGGGTCGCGGCTGATGACCCCCGACCACGACGACCGCATCACAGAACTGCAGGATCGCCGGTTGACGTTGGCCGACCTGCCCAAGGCCGCGCTGGTCCGCTTCCTCGAGGCCCACGGCAACCTGCACATCGGCGAGCCTGCTACCCGGGGTTGTAGCATCGCCGCGGTGCTGGCAGATGAGGCTCTCGCCGTCCAGAACGGCTTCCCGCGGCTGCTGGCCCTGAGCGACGCCGTGACCTGATTGCCGCTCCCTCGCGTCGTGTCCTGGAACCCCGGCGAAAATGCGCTCGAGCATAGGTTCGCGACCCGAGCCGACCTTTAGGGCATCATCCTCTTGTCGGGCTTTTGGGTGAAGCTAGACCTCCTCGAAGTACGCAACGCCGCTCGGACTCGAAGCCGGGGGGCGTTGTTGTTTGTCCGGCCGAACCTGCTGGTGAGTGATTGCTACCGGCTGCTACAGCAGTGCGCACAAAGCAGCCCGCCCGGCCGCTCGTGATGAGGTTGTCCGAAAGCTCGTAGAACTTTGAACGGCGGTCCTCCCGCCTCGTCCGCTCCGGTTGGGAGCGTTCGGGGCGACCAAGCCAAGTCCGATGAGGACAGGAGGAACCGCCATGAGGAAGGTACCCGCCGCCAAGGTCGTCACGGCCGTCGAGGCAGCTGAGAGTCCGCTCCCACCGCAGATCCAGGAGGCGCTCGGCGAGCTCGTCGGCGCGGCGAGGGAGGGCCTGCTCGCGCTGAGCGTCGGTGTCGGGCTCGGCGTCGTGCACGAGTTGATGGACGTCGAGGTGACCGAGGTTGTCGGACCCAAGGGCAAGCACAACCTCGACCGGACGGCGAAGCGTCACGGCCACGAGGACGGGTCGATGACCCTCGGCGGCCGGCGCGTCGGGGTCCGTCGGCCGCGCATGCGCAGCGCCGACGACGAGCACGAGATCCCGGTCCAGACGTACGAGTACTTCGCCGACCGCGACCCGCTCACGCGCGCGGTGATGGACCGCATGCTCGCCGGCGTCTCGACCAGGAAGTTCGCCGCCGTCGGCGAGCCCGTCGGCCTGGGCGTTGAGAGCTCGAGCAGCGCGACGAGCAAGACGTCGGTGTCGGAGATGTTCGTCGAGCGCACCGCGACCGCGCTGACCGAGCTGATGAGCCGTCGGCTGGAGGATGTGCGGCTGGCGGTGATGATGCTCGACGGCCTGGAGATCGCCGACCGCACGCACGTCGTCGCGCTCGGCATCAGCACCGAGGGCGTCAAGATCCCGCTCGGCCTGTGGGAGGGCTCGACCGAGAACGCCACGCTCACCCGCACCTTGCTTGCCGACCTCGTCGACCGCGGCCTCGACCCCGAGCAGGCGATCCTGTTCGTCATCGACGGCGGCAAAGCGCTCCGCAAGGCGATCAAGGACGTCTTCGGCACGCACGCACTCGTCCATCGCTGCCAAAGGCATAAGGAGCGCAATGTCTGCGACCTGCTGCCCGAGCGCGACCGTGATCAGGTCCGCGCGCGGATGCGAGCGGCGTGGTCGCTGACCGACGCCGACCTCGCCGAGCAGCGGCTGCGGCTGCTCGCGTCCGAGCTTGACCGCACCTGGCCCGACGCGGCCGCCTCGCTGCGCGAAGGCATGCACGACACGCTCACGCTGATGCGGCTCGGGATCACCGGCATGCTCGCCCAGACGCTGTGCTCGACGAACCCGTGCGAGTCCATGATCGAGATCGTCCGCTACACGCAGCGCAACGTGAAGCGCTGGCGCGACGGGACCATGCGCAAGCGCTGGACGGCCGCCGGCATGCTCGTCGCCGAGCAGCAGTTCCGCAGGATCATCGGCTACCGCGACCTCGCCAAGCTCGTCATCGCCGTCGAACGCCACGCCACACGGACCACCGACAACACCACTCACACGACCACTCCGACCACGGCGCCCGAGGTCGCCGCTACCGCCGTCTGAGATAATTCACTCACACGATCGCCGTCTCGAAGTTCCACGACGATCCGGACAACCTCCTCGTGATCGGCCCACCGGTTACGTGGACTGGTGTCCGTCGCCGCGTTGCAGAATCGCACTGGTGACTTCGCGACACGGCAGCACAGAATTGCAACGCTGCTGCAATGAACAAGTTCGCCACACACGTCCGGCATACGCGCCATGAGGCCGGCCTCACTCAGGATGACCTAGCCGCGCGCGTCGGCACGACTCGCTCCGCTATCGCGGCTGTTGAAGGCGGCCATCGCGCACCGTCGCGTGCGCTGATCGGCGGGCTCTGTCACGCGCTGAACCTCGGCCATCCTTGGCCCGCGACAGCGTTCATCGAGGCCTATGCCGCCAAGCAGCTTCGCGACTTCAACATCGCGCCCGCCGACACGTTCGCCGAGATCAAGGCGGCGGCGAGCCACGGGGGCTACCTGGTCTTCGAGCCAGACGCCATCGACTGACCACGAGCACCACAAGACTGCCGGGAACTGACACCCCGGCAGGCGCAGCAAGCTAGGCAACGCCAGCTCAGTCATCGACAAGGAGCACGCACAGAACCCAACCCCGACACCAGGAGGCCCCATGCCCAGCTTCACCTTCCCCCGCCTCACTGCATTACTGCCGCAAGGCGGTGACCACGATGGAATCCGCCCTGTCCCAGAAGTTCGCTGAGGCTCAGGCCGCGACCGCGGCTCAGGAGCAACCCGGCGCCGGGCCGCCCCCACTGGGCGACCTGTACCGCCTAGGCCGGCCGGCCGACGAGATCAAGCTCATCAAGGACCATCGCGACGGCCTCCCCGCCGACGAGCTGGCAAGGGAACGCGCCCGCCGCACCGCCCGCCGTACACTCGACCTCGAGGAAGCCGCAGCGACACTGAACCTGCCGCCGGCACGCGAGTCCTACACGCTTGCCAGCTACCGCGCCGAGCCTCGCCCGCCGCGCGTGATGCGTGTCGACGCATTGCAGGGCGCACGGCACAACGTCCTGCTCGTCGCGCAGTACAAGGTGGGCAAGACGACCTTGGGTGCGGACCTCGTGCGCGCGCTCGTGGACGGCGGGGACTTCCTACAGCGATTCAGTGTCGCTGCGCTGCCGGAAGGCGAGCGAGTCGGCGTCTGGAACGCGGAGATGGACGACGAGGACTACGAGGACTATCTCGACGGCGCGGGCGTGGTCAACGACACCCGGGTGGTGGTTTGGAACCTGCGTGGCTTCAGCGTCCCGATCCTCTCGGACGTCGGCCGTGATCAAGCTGTCGACTGGCTGCGGTCGAACAACGTCAAGTACTGGCTGATCGATCCGTGGATTCGCGTCTGCGCTTGGAACGGCGTCAACGAGAACGAGAATCACGAGGTCAGCGAACTCACGCAGCGCATCGACGAGATCGCTCATGCGGCCGGCGTCCTCGAGGTCCAGATCGTCCACCACGCCGGACACACCAGCAAGCACGCGCGCGGCGCGTCCGCGCTGCCGTCGTGGGCCGACGCCATCTGGACGTACGAACGCGACGACGACGGCGAGCGCTATCTCAGCGCCGAGGGACGGTCCGGCGTTGGGCTCGCCCCGGGCCTGGTGGCGCTGGATGACGCCGGCCGCCTGACCTGCCGCGACGCGGGACCGCGGCAGACCGCGGCGGAGAAGATGCTCGCCGCCGTAGTCGGCGCGGTCGAGGACGCACCTGGTCGTCGCCTCAAGATGATGGACCTGTACGCGGCTGTCGACGGCGCGGACGCTGCGATCCGCGCAGCCGTCAAGGCGGCGACCGAAGCCGGCCGCCTCGAGATGCAGACGTCGGCGGAGGACAAGCGCGTGAAGCTGCTTGTCGCGGCTCAGCCGTCCATCGGATGAGCGCCATGGCCCGCCCAGTTCGTCCGAGCCGGCGCGCTCGCGCGTCGATCATCGCCGCAGCGCAGGACGGCGGCTGCACGTGTCGCCGGCCCGACGTCGAGTTGGTGCAGTGGCACTCGGACCTAGTGACGCAGTACCGGATGGCCCACGAGGCTGGTTGCCCTGCCATCGGGCAGGACACGGTCGCGTTCCTGCTGCCGCTGGGCGGGGGGTCGTGATCATGCCCGCCTTCGAAATCGTCGCCGGCCATGCCGGCGTCTGCCCGCTGTGCTGTCGCGGTATAGCCAAGAGCCGTAGCCGCATCGCTCCGATCGCCGCGACACCGCTCAACCCGGAGCACTGCCGCTGGTACGCGGAGCGCGGCAAGTGGCTGGTGCGCCAGGACTACATGACCCAGCGACTCCACGGCCGGACGTGGGCTCATGCGGCGTGCGTCGACGATTTGGACGCCAAGTACACGCCCGACGAGCAGGCAGTGCTGGCCGCGGAGTGGCGCGGCGAGCTTGTCGCTAAGAAGCGCAGCGCCGAAGCGCTACTCGACCACCACTGCGGCCGGCGTCGTGCCTCGAAGGTGGTGCCCTCGTGAGTTACGACATCGTGATCGTCGGCAAGCGCAACGGCAGGCGCTACTCGTATCGCAAGCCGTTGCTGGTCCCGCTGGCGTTCGCTGTCGGTCGGCTCGAGCGGCTCACGGATCAGCAGATACATCACCACCTGAGCGAGCTGCTCGCCGAGATACAGCGACGCAGTAATGCTGTGCTGCGGCAGGCTGAGGTCGCCGCGAAGTGCGGCGGTTACGACCCGTTCGCCTCGCAGTTCAAGGGCGCGGCCGCATGAGCGATCTGAAGGCCGGCTACGAGGCGTCTGTGCAGCTCGCCGAGCGGCGTGTGCCGCTCCACCTGCCTGTCGAGCTGGCGACGGGGCGGCTCGAGGAGGCGTCGGACATGCAGCTCCACGAGGCCGCCAAGGACCTCACACACGAGCTGGCCCGCCGCCTGACACGCTCCGAAGGCCGTAAGGACACCAGCCTCTATGACCTCGCGCAGCGGGCGCTGGCTGATCGGTGCGGCTTCACGCTCCACGAGGACGGGGACACGTGAGCCCCCTCGGTCCGATCCCGCGCATCGCGCTCACGCGCGAGGAGGCCGCGCAGTCGCTCGGCATGGGCAGCGTCGACAGCTTCGAGCGGTACGTCCAGCCGCACGTCCGCATGATCCGGCGTGGCCGGCTTCGGCTGGTGCCGGTGAGTGAGCTTGAACGGTGGACCGAAGAGAACGCCGAGCGGACGCTTTGACGCGCTACAAATTTCCGAGTAGCGTCGCCCTCGACAAGCAGACGTTGGCCCCCGCGACGCGCGAACGTCCGGGGGCCGTGGCCCACCAGGAGGCAACCTGATGAGCGCGCCCGAGCCTACGCAGGGCATCGACGTGCGGCACAGCAAGAAGTGCTCGAGCCGAACGGGCGGCCGATGCAAGCGGCCGGACTGCGAGCCGACCTATCAGGCGCATGTGTTCGACAGGCGCAGCGGTCGGCGCATCCGCAAGACCTTCCCGACAATCAGTGCAGCGAAGCTTTGGCGCTCGGACGCGATCCACGCGCTCAAGCAGGGCGACTTTGCCGCGGTGATGCCGAGTGACACGACGGTTGGGCAGGCGCTCGACGCTCTCGTGGCCGGCATGCAGGACGGCACCGTGTTCGACCGCTCCGGGCGGCGCTACAGGCCCGCCACCGTCCGTTCGTACCGACAGGCGGCCGAGACCTACCTCAAGCCTTCCCTAGGGCGCCTGCGGCTCGCTGAGTTGGTCCGGGGCGACGTCCAGCGGCTAGTCGACAAGCTGCACGCCAACGGCATGAGCGGCTCAACGATCCGTAACAAGCTCGACCCGCTCCGCGTCGTCTACCGGCGTGCCCTGCAGGACGACGAGGTCAGCCGCAACCCGACCGAGAGGCTGCGGCTGCCTGCGATGGACACCAAGCCGCACAGCGTCGGCAGCCTCGAGCGCGTCGGCGGCCTGCTGGACGCGCTGCCGATGAGCGAGCGCGCCGCATGGGCAACAGCCTTCTACGCCGGCTTGCGCGTCGGCGAGCTTCGGGCGCTTCGCTGGTCGCACATCGACTTCGAGGCTGGCGTCATCCGCGTGCAAGCCGGCTGGGACGACCAGGCGGGCGAACAGCAGACCAAGACGCAGGCGGGCGAGCGCACCGTCCCGCTCGTCGGTCGCGTGCGCGCCGAACTCGCTCGTCACAAGCTCGCCACGGGCCGCAGCGGCGACGACCTCGTATTCGGCCGGTCTCGCTCAGACGCGTTCGTCCGCTCGACGTTGCGAGCGCGCGCCCTCAAGGCGTGGAAGGCGGCCGAGCTGGAGCCGCTCACGCCGCACGAGGCTCGCCACTGCTGCCCGAGCTACTTCTCGGCAGCCGGTCTCACGCCAAAGGAGGTCCAGACGGCGCTCGGCCACGCGGACATTCGGACGACCCTGAACATCTACGCGAAAGCCGTGCCGGGCTGGGAAGAACAGGCCACGGCGAAGCTCGACGCCTACTTCGATCCTGGAGCGACCCGTGAGTGCTAAGGAGCCGCTTACGCGCCCAGGGCAGCTCAAAGTACAGTGCCGAGTGGTGCTACCAGCTCCCTGGACCCAAACGATCAAGCTGAGCTGGCGGCCGGAGCTGCGCTTCTATGAGGAGCGCATCGGCATCCTTCGAGAGCTTCAGGATCGAGGCTTGCTGCAGGCGTTTCGGGTTGGAGATAACCACGTGGATGCGCGTCTGCAGAACCCCCGGTACCAGCTTTCAGTGCGCGAATCTGGCCTGACAATGCATCTCCTCGCGCCTGACGCGGAACCCGACGAAGCGTGGAACGTCCTCGCTCCCGCGCTCGATCTGATCCGGCCTAGTCGCCCCCGCGAAATGGCCACGACGTACGCCCACGTGGCCGCACTCGACCAGTCATTCGACGAAGCGGTCGCACGTGGCTACAGTGGCCTGTTCGGCTCTCTTGATGCCGGCGGAGCGCGGTTCGACGACTGGGCCTTGCTGGCCGACGTGTACTTAGACTCGATCTCGGCCAATGGTCTGATCGAGTTCGGAATCGTCCGCACGCACGAGATCGAGGCGCGCCTGACGCGACGAGCGGGCCGTACAACAAGCGGCGATCCCTACCCGCCGATCTCGCCAACCGTTATGCAAGGCCTAAAAATTCCCAAGGTCGCGCTGTTTTCTGATTCAACATTCCGACGGCCTGCCGATCAACATGGAAACGACTTCGCGACTAGGGCTCGGGAGTTCTGGGAAGCGTCTAGAACTCAAGCCGATAGTCTAGTTGGAGACTTGCATCAGAGGCTTAGTATCGATGACGATGACCGCGCAGAAGGAGGACCCGAATGAGCAATACCGCTGTCCTTGACCGCGCTGTTGTCGATGACCAGGACTGGGTCGTGCTCGACGAGACGACCACCTACGCGTCGCAGTATGCGATGCGCTTCGGGCCACGTGCCTACACCGCTGAACAGGCTGGGTTCATTGAGTGGACAGTGCGCGCCCGCACGCCGCTTCTCGAACCGCACCTGCCCATCGACGACTAGTCCATCCAACGCGATCCGACTGCGGGTTCGACGTCTGCGGGAGGACGACCGAAGTCTCGTTCAGGATCTCGACTTCGGGTCGGAGCGCTACCAGGGCGACGTGGGAAGGTTCATCAAGCGGTGGATTTGGGATGACCCGCCCGATCCGCCGGATGCGCGGGCGAGGACTCTGCTGGGGTTCGACGCCGACAATGAGAACGTGGTCGGCTACGGAACGTGGACGCACGTTGAGGCGTTCGGCACGCACCCCATCGAGCGTCACATCGAGATCGCGTGGTTCGGCGTCGATACCCGCTACCAAGGCCAAAAGGACGACGACGGTCGCAGTCTCGCCGGCCTCCTGTACGCAACCGTCGAGCAGGACGCCCTGGAGCATCCCGATTCGAGTCCGGCGATGCCCTTCACGCTTGCGTGCCACGTGGACAACGACCGCGGCTTGGCGTTCTGGGAACGTCGCGGCTACCACGTCATTCCAGACCCGAAGCTTCGGGTTGAAGACGAGATCTACTACCGCATGGTCCGGTAGTCCGGGGACCTGTCGCGCGACACTCGCGCGACAGTTGGACCCCCGATCCCAGCGGTCCATAGCGGCTCCCGGGCGGTAGTGTCCTCCCGTACAGAGCCAAACCTCACGGCCTGGCGCGGCGTCAGGCAGTT
>CAVUFC010000041.1:0-50302 GCA_963740605.1 uncultured Solirubrobacteraceae bacterium
CAGCGGAGGACGAGGCGCGGCGGGTGACCGAGTCGGTCAGCTGGCGCGCGCTCGAGCGCGTCCGCGGGGTGATCGGCGAGGACTCGATCCTCGGCCGCCGGCTGCGCGCGCTGACGGGCCGACTGTTCGCTAGAGGTTCTCGGCGATCCGCGGGGCCTCGCGGCTGAACACCCAGATCCCGAGCGCGAGCACGAGCGCGGCGATCGCGAGTGGGACGAGCAGCCAGCCGGCGCCGCCGATCAGCGCCGACGCGGTCGGCGCAGTCGGGTCGACCACCGCGTGGCGCACCTGCGTTAGTACCGTGGCGATCGGGTTGAGCAGGTACGCGCGCTGCCAGTCCTCGGGCACCATCGTCGCCACGTACAGGATCGGCGCGGCGTAGAACAGGATCTGGGTCGCGACCTCCCAGATCGGCTGTACGTCGCGGTAGCGCACGTACAGCACCGACAGCAGCAGCCCGGTCCCGGTCGCGATCGCCGCCAGCACCACGATCAGCAGCGGCAGCTCCAGCCAGCTCCAGCGCGGATAGACGCCGCTGGCGATCGCGAACACGCACACGGCGACCAGCGTCGCGGCCAGGTTCATGAGCGCGGTGAGCACCGTGCTGAGCGGGATCGCGAGCCGCGGGAAACGCATCTTGCGCAGCAGGTTCTCGCGCCGCACGACCGCGGTGACCGATCCGTTCGTGGCTTCGGCGAAGAACTGGAACAGCACCATCGAGAACAGGATGCAGATGCCGTAGTCCTTGACCTGGTTGCCGAAGTCGGCGACCTCGGTGAACACGATGTAGATGACGCCGAAGAAGGCGAACGGGCGTGCCAGCGTCCACAGGTAGCCGAGCGCGGAGCCGTAGAAGCGCAGCCGCCAGTCGGTGACCGCGAGCGTCCATGTGAGCTCCCAGAAGCGGCGGCTGGTCACAGGCGATCGACCGTGATCTCGTGCGGGAGGTCGACGATGCCGCCCGCGTTGCGCGTGCCGTGCACCGTGAGCACGACGAGGTCCTGGCGCGCGTCGAGCGGCTCGCGTGCCGGCGCCGGCGCGCGCCAGCGCGGGCGTGAGCCGGTAGCTGGCGGGGGCGAGCCAGTTGTCGAACGTCACGCGCCACCGTCACGGTTTCGCCCGCTCGGAAGCGGCCGGTCGGCACCTTCTGCATGTCGGTGCGGGTGGCGAACACGACATGGCCGGCCTCGTGGCGGAGCGTGAAGCCGAACACCGGCTCGTCGAGCGGCGCGCGGAACCGCACCTCCATCACCACGCGGGCGGGCGCGCCCTGCGCGAGCGCCGATACCCGCTCGCCGCTCGCGTCCTCGAACCAGGCGGCGGTGATCTCCGCCTCCGACTGGTCGCCGTATCGGGTCCCGTCGGTGGTCTCGTGGACGAACCGGCCGAAGTTGATCTCGTTGTAGGCCTGAGCGATCTCGTGCGGGTCGCCGAGCCCGACGATGCGGCCGCGCTCGAGCAGCATCGCGCGGTCGCAGAAGCGCTCGACCGCGTGCATGTCGTGGGTGACGAACACGATCGTCCGACCCTCGGCCTTGAGCTTGAGGAAGCGCTCGAAGCACTTCTGCTGGAACGCGGCGTCGCCCACCGCGAGCACCTCGTCGATCAGCACCACGTCGGCATCGACCTGTGTCGCGACCGCGAACGCGAGCCGCACCTGCATGCCCGACGAGTAGTTCTTGAGCTTGAGGTCGAGATACTCCTCGAGCTCGGCGAACGCGACGATCTCGTCGAACCGCTCCCGCGCCTGCCGGCGCGAGAGGCCGAGCATGATCGCGTTGATGAGGACGTTGTCGCGCGCCGTCAGATCCCCGTTGAAGCCGACGCCGAGCTCGATGAACGGCGAGAGGACTGCCCTCGACCGCGAGCGTGCCTCCGTCGGTCTCGTAGATCCCGGCCAGGCACTTGAGCAGCGTGCTCTTGCCGCTGCCGTTGCGGCCGACGATGCCGAAGAACTCGCCCTGGGCGACGGTCACCGACACGTCCTGCAGCGCGCGCAGCTCGTCGACCGAGCGCGAGCGGAGCGGGTGCAGCGCCCGCTCCTTGAGCGTCGAGTACCGCTGATGCGGCAGGCGGAAGGTCTTGCTGACGCCCGCCACGGTGATGGCGGCGGTGCTCACGTGCGCTGGAGGAACCCTTCGGGATGGCAGGACACGCCGTACAGCTCGAGGTCGCGCCGGACGCGGAACGCGCGCCCCGGCTCGGTGGCGAGCCAGTCGTGCAGGGCGGGGAGGACGCCGCGCGGCCACGCGTCGTCGAGCCGCAGGGCGTCGACGTCGACGCAGCCGTCCTCGACGATGAAGAAGCCGCCGGCCGGGACGAAGCGCGCGAAGCGCTCGAGCGCGGCGTACGTGGTGTCGTACTCGTGCGCGGAGTCCTCGATCACCAGGCAGCGCGTGCCCGACCAGCTGCGCGACCGTCTCGCGACCGTCTCCGCGGCCGCGCACGTCGCCGGTGACGAGCTCGATCCCGTCGGCGTGCGTGCTGGGCCAGGTGCGCGCGGGCGCTGCCGTGGTCGACGTCGACGGAGATGACGCGCGGCGCGGCGCTGATGCGGCCGTAGCGCTGCAGGTCGAGCAGGCGGTCGCGGAACCACAGCGCGCTGCCGCCGGCCTGCGTGCCGATCTCGATCACCGTGTCGGGCGCGTCCTCCCACAGCAGGTGCTCGTAGGTGCGCAGATCCTCCGGGAACTTGGAGAGCGGGAGCGCCCGCGTAGGAGTCCTGCGTGTGCTGGGCGACGCGGGCGAGCCAGTACTCGCGCAGCGCGCCGGTCACGTCCGCGGTGACGGACGGCGGGTTCGTCATCCCGCGCGGCCGGCGGCGATGCCGCGGTGGCCCTGGACGTACTGCGGGTTCAGGTGCGGCGCCGCCTCGAGCACCTCGACGCCGGCGAAACCGGCGACGGCCATCGCGTCGAGCAGCGCGGCGCGGTTCGGGACGAGGCTGACGACGCCGCCGAACGAAGCGAGCGGGTTGCCGTCGTCGACCTGCTCCTCGGGCGGCTCGACCACCGCCGCCCAATGCCCGGGCGCCTCGCGGAACGCGTCGGTCTCGCCCCAGCCGAGCCGGATCGGCTCGTTGTGCGCGGTCAGCTGCGACTCGACGACGGCCGTTCCCCGCGTGCATGCGCGGGCGACGCGCAGCGCGCCGATCGGGTTCTCGAGGTGGTAGATCAGGCCGAGCACGAGCACGACGTCGAACGTCCCGAGCTGCGCGGCGTCGAACACGTCCATCGCGTGGAACTCGACGCCGTCGAGGCCGTAGTGCTCAGCGATCAGCCGGGCGCGATGGATGTTCGCCTCGCGCACGTCGATGCCGACGACACGGTCCGCGCCCCACTCCAGCGCGCGGTGCGCGAACCAGCCCTCGTTGCAGCCGAGGTCGAGCACGGTTGCGGCCGGGCCGGCCGCCTGCAGCGTCGCCTTGACGACCGGCTCGATCATCTCCCGGCGCGTGTGGTGCACGCTCGGCAGTTCGGAGCCCTCGAGCGCGATGCCGACGTCCGGTGTCAGCTGCCACGGGTACATCCACGGCAGCGGCGACTGCAGCTCCGCCTCGAGCTCCGGAGAGACCGAGCGTGGCAGCCGGGTGTCGCGGCGGCGCAGGAAGTCCCTGAAGGCCATAACGCTCGGGCAGCCTAGCCGCGTCTGACATCGTTGATCAGTGCATTCGGCTCGTACCAGGCGTTGCGCGCTGGTCTCGGCGGTCCTCGGCTCAGCCGTCGTGTTCATCGACGGGACCGTCGTCAACGTGGCGCTTCCCGCGATTCGCGACGACCTCGGCTCCGGCCTCGCCGCGCAGCAGTGGATCGTCGAGGCGTACCTGCTCACGCTCGGCTCGCTCGTCCTCGTCGGCGGCTCGCTCGGCGACCGGCTGGGGCGGCGGCGCGTGTTCATCGCGGGGCTGATCGGGTTCGGCGCACTGTCGGCGCTGTGCGCGCTGGCGCCGAACCCGGAGGCGCTGATCGGCGCGCGGGCCCTGCAGGGCGCGGCTGGCGCGCTGCTCGTCCCCTCGAGCCTCGCATTGATCACGGCGATCTTCAGCGGCGACGAGCGGGGCGCGGCGATCGGCACGTGGACGGCGTGGACCGGCGTGGCGTTCGTCGCCGGCCCGCTCTTGGGCGGCGTGCTGATCGAGTTCGCGTCGTGGCGCTGGATCTTCGCGATCAATGTCCCGCTCGTGCTCGTCACGCTGTACACGGCGCGCGAGCTGCCCGAGAGCCGCGACGAGGAGATGACCGGCCGGATCGACTACCTCGGCGCGGTGCTCTGCTCGGTCGGCCTCGCCGGGCCGGTGTTCGCCCTGATCGAGCAGTCGACCTACGGCTGGGGCGACCCGCTGGTCTTCATCCCGATGATCGGCGGGCTCGCGCTGCTCGGCCTATTCCTCTGGCACGAGGCGCACACGCCGGCCCCGATGCTGCCGCTGCAGCTGTTCCGCAGGCGCAACTTCGCGATCGGCAACCTCGCGACGCTGCTGATCTACGGCGGCCTCGGCGCGTCGACGTTCTACGTCACGATCTTCCTGCAGCAGGTCGGCGGCTACAGCCCGATCGCCGCCGGTCTGTCGCTGCTGCCGATCACGGTGATCATGTGGCTGCTGTCGCGGCGCTGGGGCGCGCTGTCGGTCCGGATCGGGCCGAGGCTGCTGATGGGCTGCGGCCCGCTTGTCGCCGGGGTCGGGTTGATCTGGATCGGCCGGATCGACGCCGGCGTCAACTACCTCGCCGACGTCCTGCCGGGCGTGATCGTGTTCGGGCTCGGGCTGTCCGCCACCGTCGCGCCGCTGACGAACACCGTGCTCAGCTCGGTGCCGCAGCACCACGCCGGCGTGGCGAGCGGCGTCAACAATCAGGTGTCGCGCGTCGCCACGCTGCTGGCGATCGCCGTCGTCGGCGCGATCATCGCGGCACGGTTCGAGACCGTGCTCGGGCCGAGCGCCGTGGCGCCGTTGTCCGGCGGGCCGCCGGACGTCGTGGCGGCGTCGGTCGCCGCGTTCCATACCGGCCTGCTGGTCGCCGGGGTGTTCGTCATCTGTGGTGGGGTGATCTCGTTGCTGGGGATCGTCAACCCGCGCGCGGCTGACCGCCCGGTCACCGACGAGCCGGGGGCGATCCGGCTCGCGCAGCCGTGCCCGGAGGGCCGTATCCCCGCCGCGACGTCGTCGCCCGCCACCGTGGCGGCCCCCTAGCATTTGCCGGTAATGGGGGACCGCTTCACGCTTTCGCTGCGTGCCTACACGTGGGTGGCCTACGCGGCCCTGGTCACCCTGGTGCTGATCGTGCTGAGCGGCGCAGGCGTGCGGCTGACCGGCTCCGGCCTCGGCTGCCCGAGCTGGCCGGACTGCCGCGGGACCTTCCTGCCGGAGCTCTCCTCGCACGTGTGGATCGAGTACGGCAATCGCCTGTTCTCGAGCGTCGTCGGCATCGCCTGCATCACCGCCGGCGTGCTCGCCTTCCGCGTGCGCCCGCGGCGGCCCGACCTGCTGCGGCCGGCGCTCGTGCTGGCCGGCGGCGTCGTGGCGCAGGGCCTGCTCGGCGGGCTCACGGTCGCGCTCGATCTCTCTTGGCCGGTCGTCATCGCGCACTACCTGCTGTCGATGACGCTGCTGCTCGCGGCCGCGATCCTCGTGTGGCGGGTGCGCGGCGGCGTCGGCCGCGGCGGTGATCGCTGGGTGACGCTCGCGACGCGCGGGCTGGTGATGTACGGCGCTCTGGTGATCATCGCCGGCACATTCGCGACGGCGGCCGGGCCGCACGCGGGCGGCGCGGGCACCGGCGACGTCGTCCGGCGGCTCGACGCGTTCGGCGCCGGCACGCTGAAGACGCTGATCCACCTGCACGGTCACATGGCGACCGCGATGGGCGTCGCCGCGGTCGGGCTGTGGGCGTTCGCACGCGCCCGCGGAGTGCGCGGGACGCTGATGCTGATGCTGACCGCCGTCTGCCTGCTGATCGCGGCGCAGGGCATCGTCGGGCTGATCCAGTACCACAACGCGCTTCCGGCGGGCCTGGTGTGGGTGCACGCCTCGCTACCCGCGGTGCTGTGGGTGTCGCTGGTATGGAGCTGGGCGGCGGCCGGGCCGGTGGTCGCTACTCGTCCGGCCAGCGACCGTGCCGGCCGTAGTAGTCGCGCGCCGCTTCCTCATCATCCCGCTCCCGATCCCCCCGTACACCAGCGCGGAACAGCCAGTTGAGGAACAGGACCGAGAGCGCCGCTCCGGTCGCCATCGCGACGCCCTCCAGGCCGATCGAGTTGGGTTCGACCGCCAGGAGCACAAAACCGCCGAGAAACAGGACCAACGGCAGGATGTAGCGGACGGCGAGCACCGCTAGAGAGCTTAGGCGTTGTAGGGAAGCTACAAGAATGGATTCTTGAGGACCCCAGGAAACCTCAAGAAATTGCGTGGGTTGTACGCCAGCCTGCATAGCCATGTCGAGAGCTGAACGCACCGCGAACATGATCGGCGTGGTCGTCCCGTTCCTCGGTCTGCTGGCGGCCATCGTGCTGCTCTGGAACCAGTGGGTCGATGCCACGGACCTGGCGATCATGGTCATCACCTACACACTCTTCGGCTTCGGGGTGACCGTCGGTTATCACCGGCTGCTCACGCACCGAGGCTTCCAGACGCTACCACGGCTTGCAGTACATGTGGGCGGTACTCGGCGGGATGGGCCTGCAGGGCTCCGTCCTCGACTGGGTGGCCGACCACCGCAAGCACCATGCGCATACCGACCAGGAGGGCGATCCGCACTCCCCGCACGTCGGCCACGGCCATGGTGTGAAGGGCCTCTGGCACGCGCACACCGGCTGGCTGTTCGAGACGCACGGCCAGGCTGACTGGAAGAAGTACGCCGCCGAGCTCTACGAGGACCCGGGAATGCGCCGCATCAACAAGGCGTTCCCGTGGATCGCGTACCTGAGCATCGCGATCCCGACGGCGCTCGGTTTCGTGCTCCACGGCTTCACCCTCGAAGGCGCCCTGCGCGGCCTGGTCTGGGGCGGCCTCGTGCGCGCGTTCTTCCTGCACCACGTGACGTGGTCGATCAACTCGGTCTGCCACTACTTCGGGCGCCGGCGGTTCGACATCGAGGACCACTCGACGAACGTGTTCTGGCTCGCGCTGCCCTCGTTCGGCGAGGCGTGGCACCACAACCACCACGCGTTCCCGCGCTCGGCCGCGCACGGCCTCGGCCGCTGGGAGATCGACATCTCGGCGATACTGATCCGCGGGATGAAGAAGGTCGGGCTGGCCTGGAACGTGATCGAGATCGCGCCCGAGCGCCAGGCCGCGAAGCTGATCGGCGCGCCCGCCCCGGTGCCCGCCGCAGCGGCTCCCGCGCCCGAGCGCGAGACCGCCGGCGTCAGCTAGCGCTGCGCACCCGCACGTACGCCACCGGAGTGCCGCACTTGGCGCTCCGGTGTGCGGCCACGGCGATCCGGAGCCGCTTGTGCCGCGGCGACGCGCGGACGACGAAGCTCGTGCGTCCGTGCGCGTTGGTGCGCATGACCTTCCGGAGGTTGCGAGCGCGCAGAACGACGCGCGTCCGCGCGAGTCGCGCGAGACCCTTGCGTACCGTGACGACGATCTTTGCGCGGTGGCTGGCGCGGACGCTGCGGCGGCTCAGATTTACCGAGGTGCAACCCGCGGGCGTGGTCCTGTTGCCGTTCGCGATCGGGACCACTGGCGGAGTGCCGGGGGCCTTGCCGATCGAGCCTGTCGATGGCGTCTCGGTCGGCGCCGCCGCGTCGTCCTTCGCCTGCGCAGAGCTCAGGCCGGTGCCCCACACCGCGACGTCGTCGAGGTCGCCGTTGAACGCAAGCTCGCACTCGCCGCGGTAAGTGCCGATGAACGGCGCGCGGCTCGCGACGCCGTACTCGATGTGCGTTGGCGCGGGCGTGCCGGAGCCGACCTGGACACCGTCCAGGTAGAGGCGAACCCGCGCTCCGTCGTAGCCGCCTGCCAGCCGATGCCAGCGGCCGTCCCAGATCGCGCCAGGCGGAACGGCCGGCGACAGCGTGAAGAAGCCGTCGCCCGCGACGTAGAACGCGCCGCCCCCGTCGGCGCCGGTGTACAGTCCGTAGGAGCTGCGCAAGCAGCTGCTCGCGCCCTTGGAGAACATGTAGCGGAACGTGCCTGGAGTCCCCGCGCGCCGGACCCAGGCCGCGACCGTGAGCTGAGCGGGCTCGAGCGCCGGGCTGTCGGGCAGCGCCACGGCGTCACTCCCGTCGAAGCGAAGCGCACTGCCTTCCAGACCGGCGATCCACGTCGGAGCGGCGCCCGCGACGAGCGTGCCGTCGAGGCCGTGTGGGCCGCTGTCGGCAATAACGCTGCCCGAGCCCTCGTTGAACTGCCACTCGGCGACAGGTTGCTGCGCGCTGGCAGAGCTCGCAGAAAGCAAGCTCATGCAGCCGACGACCGGCAGTGCTCGTAACAGGTACTTAGCCATCCTGGGCCAATGTCAATCTCGCTTCCGTGTTCGCAAGATCAACAGTACTGAGTGCGCAGCGAGATTCAGCTGGATGTTCGTCCAGAGCGCTAAGAACGTTCAACGGGTCGGCTGCGCAAGCGGCCGGCCGTTTCGCGCTCGGCGCGCTTGCACGCCACCGGCGGCAGGCCCTGCGCGATCAGCTCGAGGTCGGCGACCGCGAGCCGCCCGATCGCCAGGAACGCCTCGCGCATCCCGCCCGCGCGGTGGGGTGAGAGCAGCAGGCCGTCGAGCCCGCGGGCCGGGTGGTCGGCGGCCAGCGGCTCGTCCGGGAAGACGTCCGTCGCCGCCGCGAAGCGCCCCTCGCTCACGCACGCCACCAGCGCGTCGAAGTCCACGACGCCCGCGCGGCTCATCAGCAAGAGCACCGCGTCGCCGCGGATGCGCTCGAGCTGCGCGCGCCCGAGAAAGCCCTCGTTCTCGCTCGTCGCGGCGGCGAACACGAAGATCACGCGCGCGCCTGCGAGCACGTCGTCGAGCGTGGCGGGCCGCGCGCCGGCCTGCTCGATGACGAGGTCGGGCAGCCACGGGTCGTAGACGCTCACGTCGCAGCCGAACGGGCCGAGCAGCCGTGCTGTCTCGCGACCGAGGTCGCCGAATCCGATGATCCCGACCGGCTGCCCGCTGAGCAGGAACGCGGCGTCGTTGCTCTCGAGTCCGTAGACCTCGCGGCCGTTCCGCATCGCGCGGTCCGCCGCGCTGATCCCGCGAGCGAGGTCGATCGCCATCCCGAGCGCCATCTCCGCGACCGGCAGGGCAAACGCCGGGCTGGCGTTGAGCACGTGGATCCCACGGTCGAGCGCCGCGGCGTAGTCGACGTTCGGCAGGAAGTTGCCCTCGACGTTCACGATCGCCCGCAGCTTCTCCGCCCGTGCCAGCCGCGCCGCCGGCATCGCGGTCTGGCCGAGGATGGCGGTCACCTCGGGGACGTGCTCATCGACCATCGCGTCCGGCATCCGGCCGTCCTCGTGGATGACGAGCGGTCCGAGCGCCTCGAGCCGCGCGCGGGTCGGGGCGTCGCAGATCATCGCGAGCGTGCGCGGCTGGGGATCGACGAGGATCACGGCGCCAATCGTGTCAACTGCGGCACTGAGGGAGGAGGGAGCATTTCGTAGCAATCTCCGCGTGACGCCCGGTCCGTGCGACGAAATGCTCCCTATAGGGCACGTTTCGTCACACGCGCGAGCCGCCGGCGGACGATTGCGACGAAATGCTCCCTCGCTCCCTACCCGGCCGCAGTTCGATGGCGCCACCGACACCGTCGCGAGAAAAGGTCTTGACAGACGAACACTCTCGATATATCGTGATGCGTCGTAGATACAACTTTTATCTCCCCAGGAGTTCTCAATGACGTACGCAGCACAAGCACAGGGTCGCTTTGACCCCCGGTGGCTTGGCTGGCTCGCAATGGCCGGTCAACGCCACCACCACGGCCGCCACCGCCACGGCGGCGGGCGCGGCTTCCCGTTCGGCGGCCCGTGGGGCTTCGGACCCGGTGGCCCCATGGGCCGCGGCGGGGGCCGCGCGCGGCGCGGTGACGTCCGTGCCGCGATTCTCGCCCTGCTCGCCGAGGAGCCGCGCAACGGCTACCAGCTCATGCAGGAGATCGAGCGACGGAGCGAGGGCGTCTGGCGCCCGAGTCCCGGCTCGGTCTACCCGGCGCTCCAGCAGCTCGAGGACGAAGGACTCGTCCGCGTCGAGCAGACCGACGGCCGCAAGCTCTTCCACCTGACCGACGACGGCCACGCGGCTGCCGAGGCCACCGGCGCGGAGGCCGCGCCGTGGGACGCGGTCAGCGAGTCCGTCGACACCGACGTCTGGGAGCTCTTCGGCGTCGCGAAGCAGGTCGGGATGGCGATCGTCCAGCTCGCCCAGGCCGGCACGCCCGAGCAGATCGCCGCCGCGCGCGAGGTGCTCAACAACGCGCGCCGCTCGCTCTACGGCATCCTCGCCGAGGACCAGCCGGAGGCCGAGCCGCCCACCGAGGCGTAGTACCTAGCGCTTCTTCATCGCGCTGGCGATGACGTCGTGGACGTCGGTGTTGTCGATGACACCGTCGAACCCAGCGGACCCGGGGCCGCTCGCCGTGATCGGCGTGTCGGCCCCGGTGTGCCCACCGGTCGTCCAGTCCGCGAACACCTGAAGCTTGCTTCCCTTGACCGGGAACGGGCCGTCCTCGCTCGAAGGCGCGGGGCCGGACTCGTCGCCGGTGTCGGGGTTCTCGATCGTCAGGCCGCCGGTCTCGTGGTCGCCCTGCACCACGATCAGCGTGCCGGGGTGCTTGCGGGCGAAGTCGACCGCGACCTTGACCGTGCGGTCGAGTACGGCGCCGGACTTGATCACCATGCGGGCGTTGTTCGAGTGCGCCATCTCGTCGATCGCCTCTTCCTCGATCAGCACGAAGAAGCCGTCACGGTCGCGCGAGAGGAGCTTGAGCGCCTTCGACGCCATGTCCGGGAGCGGGACGACCGGGTCGTAGAGGTCGCCATGGCCCTCCGGGCGCTGCTCGAACATCTCCTCGTTGGCGAACAGGCCGAGCACCTTTGGACCCTTCGTCGCCCGCAGCTGGGCGCGCGTGGTCACGTACTTGTAGCCGAGCGCCTTGGCCCGGTCGACGAGGTTCCCGCGATTGCCCTTGCTCTGCTCGCCCGGGTCCGTGGGCGGCTTGTCGGGATACGCGCCCGGCGTGCCCGCCGGATACCAGTAATCCTCGCCGCCGCCGAAGATCACGTTCGGCTTCGAGCTCGCGAGGTACTGGCGGGCGATCTCGCTCTGCTCGCCGCGGTCCTTGACGTGCGCCGCATACGCCGCGGGCGTGGCGTCGGTGACCTGCGCGGTGGTCACGAGGCCGGTCGCCTTGCCGGCACTGCGGGCGTCCTCGAGCAGGGTGCGGACGGTGCGGCCGTTCGCGTCGACGCCGATCGCGCCGTTGTACGTCTTGAAGCCGGTCGCGAACGCGGTCGCGGCCGCGGCGGAGTCGGTCACCGCCGCGTTCGGGTCCTTCGGGTCGGTGTGGACGAGGCCCGTGTGGTCGAGCTTGTCCATCACGAGGTCGCGGCCGGCGCGGTTGCCCTTCGTGACCAGGCGGATGAGGTTGCGCTGCGCCGTTCCCATGCCGTCGCCCTGGAGGACGATGACGTTGCGCGCGACTGCCTTCTTCGTGGCGGCAGTGTGGGTCGTCCCCGGCGCGGCGCCGGTCCACGTCGGCACCATCACGAGCGCCGCCGCGCCCGTGATCGTCGCGGCGAGCGTCGCCTTCCGCCTGCCGGTCATACGATTGCTCCCTGGTCGCGTGAGATACACGCTAGCGGCGGGGGAGCACGAGATCGGCGAACACTGCGCGATGGTCGGTGCCGGGAATTGTGTGCACCGACACCGCGCGGACACCGACACGCTCGTCCGCCAGCACGTGGTCGATGACGACCGCGGGCGGCACCTTGCGGCTCTCGGGCCAGGTTCCGTGCAGCCCGGCGCCAACCACCGAAGCGGCGTCCTCGTAGCCGGTGCCGATCAGCCGCCGCAGTTCGGCGTGGTCGAGCGTGGCGTTGAAGTCGCCGGCGAGAACGCGGATGCGACCGTGCGGCTCGGCGTCCGGCAGGGCGTTCAGGTCCTTGTCCCACTCGTCGACCGAGCCGGGGTCCGGCGCGGCGGGGTGCACGGCGAGCAGCTGGACCTTCGGCCCGCCGGCAACCTGTGTCGCGGCCGCGGCCATCTCGGACTGCGTCCCGACCGGTCGCGGCGCCGGCTGCAGCCGCATCCGCGCGTACAGGCCGGTGCCGTCGGCGCCGATCGCCGGCTGGAGCGTGTAGAACGGCATCTCGTCGCCGAGCCCGGCGCGATCGAGCCCGACGATCAGGCCGGGCGTGAGCTCCTGCACGCTCAGCACGTCGGCGCGCGTCCGCTTCACCAGCGCCACGATCGCTTCCGGCGAGGCGCGGCCGTAGCGCGCGTTGACCGTCAGCACCCGCAGCGTCGGGCCCGGCGTTCCGTCGGGCTCGGTCGGACCGCCGAGCGCCCGCGGGGCGACCAGCAGCACCAGCACCAGCCCCGCCACCGCGGCCACCACCGCCGCCGAGCGCCGGCGCAGCAGCGCGGCGATGACGAACGCCGCCGCAGCGAGTGCGATGACGAACGGAGTGAACGCGATCAGCGGCACCAGCGGAAAGCCGCGTTCGAGCCCGAGCAGGCGGACCGCGGCCCACGCGGCACACAGGATGGCCAGCGGCCAGGCGATCGCACTACGCACCCTGACAGTGTGTCGAAACCGGCTTGGCCCCCTGCTGCGCGCCGATCTTGCCAAGCTGTGCAGCAGTCGTGACGGTCACCGATATCCGCACGCGTCTCGCCGATGGCGCGACCGCGCTCGAGCACGACCTCCAGCTGCTCTCCGAGCTGCTCGAGGAGACGATCGCCGATCAGGGCGGCGAGGCGCTCCGCAGCGCGGTCGTGCGCCTGCACCGGGCGGGCGTCCGCGCGCGTGCCGAGGAGCCTGGCGCCGAGGAGGAAGCCGCCACGCTGGCGGCCGAGATCCTCGACGCCGACCCGCTCGACGTCATCCGCGCCTGCTCGATGGAGCTGCACCTGGCGAACCTCGCCGAGACGCGCGAGCGCGTCCGTCGTCGCCGCACCTATCTGCGCGCCGACGGGCCGCCGCAGCGCGAGTCGATCGCCGAGGCCGCCGCCCGCCTGTCCGACCGGTCGACCAAGGCGGCCGCCCGCGCGCTCGACGACCTGCGGCTCGACCTCACGTTCACCGCACACCCGACCGAGGCGACGCGCTGGTCGGTCATGCAGCACGCCGGCGACGTCAGCGAGCGGCTCGCCGAGCTCGACGACCCCCGCCTCGGACCGACCGACCGCGCCCGGCTCGTCGACCACATCCGCGAGTCGCTCGCGATCTGGTGGCAGACCGCCGAGGTCCGGCGCGCGCGCCCCGGCGTCGAGGACGAGGTGCGGCGCAACCTGCACTACTTCGACCGCGTCCTGTTCGACCAGGTGCCCGAGCTCGTGCGCGAGCTCGAGCGCTGCTTCGGCCCGCGGCCGCTCGACTTCGCGCCGCTGCGCTTCTCGAGCTGGGCCGGCGGCGACATGGACGGCCACCCCGGCGTGACGGCGGCGACCTTCACCGCGACGATCGAAGTCCACCGGCGACTGGCGATGCGCCTGCTGCGCGACCGCGTCGAGCGCCTCGCCTCGCGCTACTCGCAGAGCGAGACCGAGATGGGCGCCGGGCGCGCCGCGCTCGAGGCGAGCCTGCGCCGCGACGGCGCGCTGATGCCGGACGTCACGCGCCGGCTCGGCGATCGCCGCCGCCACGAACCCGTGCGCGCCAAGCTCAACTACATCTCCGAGCGGCTGCTGGTCACTGGCGAGAACCCGGAGAGCCCGCTCGCCTACTCCGGCGTCGAGCCGCTGCGGCGCGACCTCGAGCTGGTGCGCGACGCCGCGGGCGGGACCGCGGTCGCCGATGGCGCGGTCAAGGACCTGCTGCTCCAGGTCGCGGCCTTCGGGCTGCACCTCGCGCGGCTCGACGTCCGTCTCGCCGCCGACGCGATCGCGGGCTCGGTCGCGCGCGACCTGCCCGAGCTCGCGGGGGCCGACGAGGCGCAGCGCCGGAAGATCCTCGCCGCCCACGTCGAGGCCGCCCATGCCGACCAGTTCGGCCCGATCTGTCCGCCGACCGAGGCGCTGCACGCGCTCAGCGCCGCCGCCCGCCGCTACGCCGGCGGCAGCGACACGCTCGTGATCTCGATGGTCCACGAGGTCTCCGACGTGCTCGGCGCGCTGTGGCTCGCCCGCCGCGCCGGCATCGGCGGTCCCGGCGAGCCCCCGCTGCACATCACGCCGCTGTTCGAGACCCTCGCCGCGCTCGAGCAGGCGCCCGCCACGATGGCCGCGCTGTACGCCGACCCGGTCTACCGCGAGCACCTGAGTCGCCATGGCGATCGCCAGGAGATCATGCTCGGCTACTCGGACTCGGCCAAGGACGCCGGCTTCCTCACCAGCCAGTGGGCGATCTACTGCGCCCAGGAGCAGCTCGTCGCGCAGGCGCCCGAGTACGGCGTCGAGGTCGCGTTCTTCCACGGCCGCGGCGGCTCGCCGTCGCGCGGCGGCGCGCCCGCCCACAAGGCGATCCTCGCCCAGCCGCCGGGCACGGTTGACGGCGGCGTCCGCATCACCGAGCAGGGCGAGGTGATCTCGGCCAAGTACGCGGATCCCGGGCTCGCCGGCCGCTCGCTCGAGCAGCAGCTCTCCGCGCTCCTGCTCGCCCGCGCCGCGCCGCGCATCGCGGTGCCGGCCGAGTTCCGCGCCGAGATGGACCGCGCGGCCGACCGCTCGCGCGGCGTGTACCGCGACCTCGTCGACGACGAGGAGTTCGTGCGCTTCTTCCACCAGGTCTCGCCGATCGACGAGCTGTCCGAGCTGACGATCGGCTCGCGGCCGGCTTCGCGACGGGCCGGTGGCCGGCTCGAGGACCTGCGCGCGATCCCGTGGGTGTTCGCGTGGACGCAGAACCGGATCCTGCTGCCGTCGTGGTTCGGGGCCGGGATCGCGCTCGAGGAGGGCGACCTCGACCGCCAGCGCGCGATGTGGGAGCGCTGGCCGTTCTTCCGGATGGCGTGCTCCACGCTCGAGATGGCGCTGTTCAAGGTCGACCTGTCGGTCGGGCGCCGCTACCTCGCGCTCGTCGAAGGAGATCTGGCCGAGCGCTTCTGGCCCGCGATCGAGGCCGAGCACGCGCGTGTCGTCGCCCAGCTGCTGGCGATCCGCGAGGGCGGCGCGCTGCTCGACGTCACGCCGTCGCTGCGCGACCGCCTCTCGCACCGCAACCGCTGGGTCGACCCGCTGTCACATCTGCAGGTCGCGCTGCTGACCCGCGCCCGCAGTGGCGACCAGACCGTCGGCGACGCGCTGATGGCGACGATCGCCGGCATCGCCGCGGGCCTCAGAAACACGGGGTAGCGGGACAAAACTCAGGGTGAGGCTGTCCGTACCGTAAACGGGGATTTCCGAACGCAGAGACGCAGGCCACCGCGATAGTTGGAGATGTCACATGGATGGAGTATTCGTGCCATGACCATCGTCGTGACCCCCCGCCCCCCGATCGCCGCGGCGCACGCCTATTCGACGCCGATCGTCCGCGAGATCCCGCCGGTCCAGCGGCCCGGCACATTCGACCCCACCTGGTAGCCGACAGGCAACCGCCGGCCCGAGGTCACGGCCTCGTGCTCGAGCAGCCACTGCTTGCGCTCGAGCCCCCCGCCGTAGCCGGTGAGTGAGCCGTCGGCCCCAATGACCCGGTGGCACGGGACGATGATGGAGACCGGGTTGCGACCGTTCGCCAGCCCGACCGCGCGGACGAGCTTCGGGTCACCGAGCCGCAGTGCGAGCTGGGAGTAGGAGATGGTCTCGCCGTAGGGGATGCGCGTCAGCTCTTCCCAGACGCGCATCTGGAAGTCGGTGCCGTGCAGCGCGAGCGGCAGGTCGAAGTCCTCGCGCTCGCCGGCGAAGTAGGCGTCGAGCTGCTCACGCGCCGCGTCGAACGGTCCGCCGGTATCGGTCGCCCCGTCGTGGCGCAGGTAGAGCTCGGTCAGCCGCCCCTCGTCGTCCGCGCGCAGCAGGATGCCGCCGACCGGGCTGGGATGGATCGTCGTGTACATGTCTCCTACAACGTCGCGCACGGGCCGGATGTGATCAGCCGTAGGGGTACCACCAGTCCTTGACCCCGAGCTTCGTCTCGATGTGGACGTGCTTGGTCTCCTGGAACGCGTCGAGCCCTTCCTGGCCGAGCTCGCGGCCGAGGCCGGAGCGCTTGTAGCCGCCGAACGGGCCGGCGTCGTTGTCGGTCAGCGGGTCGTTGATCCAGACGGTCCCGGCGCGCAGCTCGCGGGCGCAGCGGATCGCGGTCTGCAGGTCGCGCGTGTAGACGTTGGCGCCGAGCCCGTACGGCGTGCCGTTGGCGAGCGCGATCGCCTCGTCGAGGTCCTTCACCGGCACGATCGGCGCGACCGGGCCGAACGTCTCCTCGCGCAGCAGGTCGGTGTCGGCCGGCGCGCCGGTGACGACGGCGGGGGAGTAGAAGTAGCCGCGTTCCTGGCCTGCGCCGTCGCCGCCGACGAGCAGCTGCGCGCCGGCCGCCACTGCCGCGTCGACCTGCGCGCGCACCTTGTCGCGCTGGGTGGCCGAGGCCATCGGGCCGACGTCGGTCGTAGGGTCGAACGGGTCGCCGATCCGCAGCGTCTTCGTGTGGTCGACGAACGCGTTCAGGAAGTCGTCGTACACCTCGCGCTGCACGTAGAAGCGCTCGGCGCTCGTGCACACCTGGCCGGCGTTCAGGAACGCGGCCCAGGCGCCGCCGCGCGCCGCGATGTCGATCTCGGCCGCGACGTCGGCGCACACGATGAACGGGTCCTTGCCGCCCATCTCGAGGTTCACGCGCGCCGTCCGCGTGGCCGCCCGCTCGGCGATCCGCGTGCCGGTGGCGACGCTGCCCGTGAAGGCGATGCAGTCGACGCGCTCGTCCTCGACCATCGCGGCGCCGACGTCGCCGCCGCCCGCGAGCAGCGCGACGAGTCCGGCCGGCAGGTGGTCGATGCAGGGCGCGAGGGCCAGCGTCGACAGCGGCGTCAGCTCGGACGGCTTGCAGAGCGCCGCATTGCCTGCCGCGAGCACCGGCGCGAGCTTCCAGGCGAGCAGGAGCAGCGGGTAGTTCCACGGCACGATGCAGGCGACCACGCCGAGCGGCTCCTTGAGCACGAGCGCCAGCTGGGAGGACTCGACCGGCGGGATGACGCGGCCCGCCGACGTGCGCGCGAGCTCGGCGTAGAAGTCGAACGCGCTCGCGGTCCAGCCGACCTCGTCGCGGTTCTCGATCAGCGGCTTGCCGCCCTCGCGGGTCATCAGCTCGGCGAGCTCGTCGGTCCGCGCGCGCATCCGCGCCGCCACCTCGTGCAGCGCCTCGGCGCGCTCGGCGGCCGGCGTGCCCGCCCACTGGCGCTGGGCGGTCCGGGCAGCCTCCACTGCGGCGTCGAGCTGGCCGGCGTCCGGCGTGCCGACCGTCGCCAGAAGCTCTTCGCGCGCGGGGTCCTCGACATGCAGTCGCGCCCCGTCGCCCTCCACCAGCTCTCCGCCGATCAGCAGTCGCGTCTCCATGACGCGAGATCCTGCCAGGCCGGCGCCGCGGTGCCCCGCCGACGGCGCGGGGTCAGGCCGGGGCCACGAACGCGACGGCCGTCCCCCATGGGTCGCGGGCCAGGAAGCCGCCGTCGAGCGACTCGGTGTCGCCGAGCCGCTCGCGCACGGCCTCCACATCGGCCGCCGTCGGCAGCTGGACGGTCCAGCGCTCGAGGCCGGCCCGGTGCGGCGGCGCCCCCGGTACGCCCGTGCCGCGCCAGGTGTTGAAACCGAGGTGATGGTGGTAGCCGCCGGCGCTCACGAACGCGGCCGAGTCGGCGATCTGCGCCTTCTCCTCGAAACCGATCGCGTCGCGGTAGAACCGCAGGCCCTCGTCGATGTCGCCGACGTGCAGGTGCACGTGGCCCATCCGCAGCCCGGGGCCGACCTGCGGCGTGACGTCCTCGCCGGCCACGGTCGCCATCAGGTTGTCGACGTCGAGCGGCTTCGGACCACCGGCATAGCCGAGGTGATCGGGCCACTGCTCGCGCGGGCGGTCGGCGGCGAGCTCGATCCCGTTGCCGTCGGCGTCGGGGAGGTAGATCGCCTCGTGGGTCTCGTGGTCTGAGGCGCCGTCGATCGGCGTCCGGGTGGCGGCGATGCGCAGCACCGCGCGGGCCAGCTCCTCGCGACTCGGGTACAGCAGCGCGTAGTGGTAGAGCCCCGCGTGGCGGCCGGCGGGGAGCGCCTGCGGGTCCTCGTGCAGGACGACGGTCGTCTCGTTGCCGTCGCCCAGCTCGGCGAGGCCGGCCTCATGCCGGTGCACGCGCAGGCCGAGCGAGCCCTGGTACCAGGCGACCGCGCGATCGAGGTCGCGGACCGTGAGGTGGACCTCGCCGAGGCGCAGGGTGTCGGGCAGCGTGGGCATGGTTGTCCTCGCAACCAGTATGACGGCGCTACTGGATATCTCTCGATGATGATGGCGTCAGAAGATGTCCGGCGGCGGGCCGGATTCCGGTTCGCTGTATCGCGCATACGGCGTCTCGTCATCGTCCTCGACACCGGCGCCGTGGCGGACCGCCGCCGGCTCCACGGGGTAGCGCGCGGTGCCCTTCCCTTTGCGCGCGCCGACAGCCAGCACGAGCGCCGGCTCGTCGCCGGCGGCGACGATCGTGTGCGGCGTCCGCGGCGGGCAGTGGAACAGGTCCCAGGCCTCGAGCGGACGCTCCTGCCCCTCGACGATGGCGAGCGCGCGGCCGCGCAGGACGAGAAAGTCCTCCTGCCCGGCCTCGTAGTGGTACATCGCCATCGGCTGCCCGGGGGCGAGCCAGTACAGGCCGATCCCGACGTCGTCGAAGTGGGCTTCGCCCTCGCCGCCGAACTTCGCCGCCGAGCGCATCTCGTTGTGTCTCCACGGCGCGTCGCGTGCGTTGACCACGAACCACCCCGCCGTCTGCGGGACGCCGTTCTGCAGCCTCGCCTCCGCCATGGAGGCCAGGCTACCCGACGACGATCGCGTCGATCGCGACGGCGCCGCGCGCGCGGGCCACCGAGACGCGGTGGTGCCCGTCGCGGATGGCGTACGTCTCGCCGACGCGCACGACGGCGATCGGCGGGAGCGTCACGCCGAGGTGCTCGGCGATCCAGACGCGCAGCCAGCGGTTACGGGTCCGCGGGGCGGGCCGGAACTCGCGGTCGAAGTCGTGCGCTCGGGAGGGCTCGAGCGTGCCCTCGATGGCAGTCAGAGGGATCGACTGGATGCCGCGCGCGACGGTACGCATGCCGGTCGCGAGCCCGTCGTGCACGGGGAGCTCGGCGCACGTCGCCGGGCGGCGCCGCAACCGCAGCGCGAGCCGTGCCCGGCGCCGGGCCGCAGAGGCCTGGCTGAACGCCCGCTCGGCCTCCATCGTCGTCCACGTGTAGTGCATGCGAGTACGTTCGCAACACTTGCCACTTGGGTCGATACGGGCTGCTCGCGAACTCCCGGTACGGGTGTCCGCCGGTGTGTCAGCGCGCCAACTCGATGACCGCGCCGCCGTTCTTCGCCAGGCGGAGGCGCAGCGTCGACTTGGCGGTGACGGGTCGGTGCGTCTCGGCGAGCTCGTCGTCGACGATGCGGGCGTCGTAGCTCCCGGCGCCGAGGAAGCGCAGCGGGACGATGACGGTTCGCGCCGGCCCGGCACCGAGCGCGCCGACGAACCAGCGGTGTCCTGAGCGGCGCGCGATCGCGACGAAGCGGCCGGGGGTGCCGGCGACGAGCCGCGTGTCGTCCCATGCGGCCGGCACGTCCTGCAGGACCGAGGCAGCGACGGGGTGGCGCTGGTAGCTCTCGGGCGTGTCGGCGTAGTGCTGCAGGCCGGACTCGTAGACGACGCTCATCGCCAGCTCGTGCCCATCGGTGGTGATGCGGTTGCGCGCCGAGAAGGTGACCGGCGTGTAGTCCATCGAGCCGATCGCGTTGCGCGTGAACGCGAGGTCGACGTTGTTGGCGGGATCCGAAGGCGTGCCGTCACGGTCGTACTCGGCCCCGCGGACCGCCTCGAGCGCCAGTACGTTCGGCCACGTGCGCTGGAGCCCACGCGGCACGGTGCAGCCGTGGAAGTCGACCACCAGGTGGCGGCGGGCGGCGGCGCGCGCGATGTCCTCCATCGCGGCCATCCGCACCCCGGCGTCCGACTGCAGGTAGTCGACCTTGATGCCGGCGATCCCCCAACCTGCCCATCGGTCGAGCGTGGCGGCGCGCCGGGCGGGGTCGGCGAGCGCGTGCCAATCGGTCCACAGGATCAGTCGCACGTTGCGCGCCGCTGCATAGGCGGCGAGGTCGGGCACCCAGGCGGCGTTCCAGCCCGCGTCCACGGTTGCGTACTCGAAGTGCTCGGCCGCCGCGAAGTCCACGAATTGCTCCTGGCGCGCGAGGTTGCGCGTGCTCGCCGAGTCCGACCACCACGACCACGCGGCGCGGCCGGGGTGGATCCAGCTGGGGTCCTTGACCTGCGAAGGCCGGCCGAGTGCGAGCGGCAGGTCGGAGCCGACGATCGTCCTCAGGTTTCCGATCACGGCGACGTGCCAGCTGCGGCGGCTGCCGCGCACGCTCAGACGACCGTTGCTTGCGCGCAGGTGTCCGGCACGCGCGCCGTAGGGGATTCCCGACTCGGTCAGCAGCGCCCAGTCGCGCCCGGCCGACAACAGGGCCGGGAATCCGTACCGCTGTCCTTCCGCCCGCCGCAGGACGGTCCGGCGGTACGGGTTCTCGTAGACGCTGCTGTACCGCTGCAACCACGCCGTCCCGCGCGCGATCCAGGTCGTTGCGCCGCGCACCGCGATCCCGTCGTCGGCCGCCAGCAGCTCGAGGTGGCCGAGCCGCAGGACGCGCGCGTGCAGGGTGTGGCGCCGGCGCTTGCCGGCCGGCGTCGTGAACGTCTGCGTCACCCGCGAGCGGCGCGCTTTCCTGTCTTCCAGCTCTCCGAGAGCGGCGCGCAGCACGGTCCGTCCGTGGCGGGCCGCGGTCAGCGTGCCGGCACGGGACAGCGTCGCCTCAACGCTCCCGTCGGGCGACGAGACCGTCCACGCGTGCGCCGGCGCGGGCAGTGCCAGCGCCAGCGCGATTGCTGCGAGACCAGTTCTCATCGGGGGTTCAGTGCTAGCACTCTGGACCGGCGCACACCTGATGCGGGACGATCGCAGGGATGTCGAGGGTGCTCCGGCCCGTCGCGTGTGTGATCGCCGCCACCGCGGTCGCGATCGCCATTGCCGCGTTCGTCGCGAGCATCGTGGCGCGCTCGCGCGGAGTGGACGTCCCGGGCGGCCTCGTCGGGGGCGTGCTCTTTGTGCTCGCAGTGGCAGCGCCCGCGTCGGTCGGGCTCTTCGTGGCGCTGCGGCAGCCAAGCAATCGCGTGGCGTGGATCCTGCTGATCGGGCCGCTATCGGTCGCCGTGGTGATGGCCGCCGACGCCGTCGCGACCCTGGCGCTGCACCACGATCGCGATTCGGCGATCGGCGCTTGGGCGGCACTCGTCGCGCAGCAATGGCCCGTGTTGTTCCTGTGGCCGCTCGCGCTCGCCTACGTGTTCCCGGACGGTCACCTGCCGTCGCCGCGCTGGCGGCCGGTCGCGGCGCTGGTGTGCGTCGCCTGCGGTGGGCTGGCGCTGATGCTGCTGGGCGTCCCGGACTCCGAGACCCGCTACGGCGACATCGCGAGCCCGATGCCGTTCACGTGGCCGCGCAGCCTCGAGCCGGTGTTCTGGGTCTTCTGGGGCGGCCTGCTGGCGTCGCTGATCGGCGGCGCCGTGGCGCTGCACGCCCGCTATCGCGCCGGCGACCGCCAGCTCCGCCGCCAGGTCCTGTGGCTCGTGTACGGGGCGGCGCTGCTGCCGATCTGGCTCGGCGGCGGGTCACTGTTCTCGGTCATCTTCGGGTCGTTCGACGCGGTTGACTTCTTCGGCCTGACGATCCTGCAGGTGTGGCCGGCGGTCGCCGTCGCGGTCGCCGTCACGCGCCACGGCCTGTACGCGATCGACCGGCTGCTCAACCGCACGCTCGTCTACGTCGTGCTGACGGCGCTGCTGGTCGGGACGTACGCCCTCGTCGCGCTGCTGGTCGGCCTCGTCGTCGGCGGCTCGGCGCTGTCTGCGTCGGTCGCGACGATCGTCGCGGCGCTCGCGTTCCGGCCGCTGCTCGCGCGCATTCAGGCGCTCGTCGACCATCGGTTCGCGCGCGCACGGTTCGATGCCGTGCGCCTCCTGCGCGATTTCCTCGACCAGGTGCGCGACGGCAACGCCGAGCCGGAGGACGTCGGCGCCGCGGTGGCGCTCGCGCTCGCGGACCCGGGCGCCGAGGTCGTGTTCCGGCTGCCCGAGACCGGTGCCTACGCGAACCGCCATGGGCACCTGATCGAGCTCCCCGCTGACGGGCGCGAGCGTGTGGTGATCGGTCGCGACGATCGTGAGCTCGGCGTGCTGCTGCACACGCCCGGGCTCCCGCCGGACCTCGTCCGCGCGGTCGTCGACGCGGCGGCGGTCACGGTCGAGCTCGCACGCCTGCGGGTGGAGCTGCGGCTGCAGCTCGCCGAGGTCGAGTCCTCGCGCGCGCGGATCGCCCAGGCGGGGTACGCCGAGCGGCGCCGGATCGAGCGCGACCTGCACGACGGCGCGCAGCAGCGGCTCGTCACGCTCGGGATCGTGCTGCGCCGGATCCAGCGCTCGCTGCCGCGCGACGCGATCGCGATCGACCCGGCGCTCGATGCCGCGGTCGACGAGGTCACCGCAGCGATCGCCGACCTGCGCACGATCGCCGCCGGCGTGCGGCCACCACGGCTCGATGAAGGGCTCGGCGCCGCGCTCGCCGACCTGGCCCGCGGCGCGACCGTGCCGGTCGAGGTCACCGCGACCGCCGACCGCGCGCCCCCGGAGGTCGAGGCCGCCGCCTACTTCGTCGCCTGCGAGGCGCTCACCAACGCGCTCAAGCACGCGTCGCCGACGCGCGTGGTCGTCGAGACCGCCCGCGAGAACGGCGTGCTGCGCCTGCTCGTCGCCGACGACGGGGTCGGCGGCGCCGAGGCGAGCGGCGGGATGGGGCTGCCCGGCATGGCCGACCGCGTCGCCGCCCAGGGCGGGACGCTCGCCATCGACAGCCCGCGGGGTGCGGGGACGCGGATCGCGGTGCAGCTGCCATGCGCGTCGTGATCGCCGAGGACACCGTCCTCCTGCGCGAGGGTCTCGCGGGCCTGCTCGAGGACGCGGGCCACGAGGTCGTCGGCCGTGCTGGGGACGCCGACGCGCTGCTGACGCTGATCGGCGAGCACGAGCCCGATCTCGCGGTTGTGGACGTGCGGATGCCGCCCGACTACGACGATGAGGGCACGCGGGCCGCGGCGGAGATCCGGCGGACCCACCCGTCGACCGGCGTGCTGGTGCTCTCCCAGCACATCGAGACCCGTCACATCGTCGAGCTCGTCACCGACGGCGGCGGCTTCGGCTACCTGCTGAAGGACCGGGTGCTCGACGTCGACGACTTCCTCGACGCGGCGCGCCGCGTCGCCGACGGCGGCTCCGCGCTCGATCCGCAGGTGGTCGCGACGCTGATCGGCGCGCCCGGGCCGGTGCGCGCACTCGGGGAGCTGACCCCGCGTGAGCACGAGGTGCTCACGCTGATGGCCGAGGGCCGCACCAACTCCGGCATCGCCAAGCGGCTGTGGCTGACCGAGAAGACGGTCGAGACGCACGTGCGCGCGATCCTGATGAAGCTCGGCCTGACGGTCAGTGACGACGACCACCGCCGCGTGCTCGCCGTTCTCGCGTATCTGCGTGCCATTAAGGGCTAGCCCGCAGAGATCGGCCGAAGAAGTTCCGGGCTGGCCTCGATGTGCTGCGGCCGGTCCGAACGTAGCGTCGCCGGCATGACCACCAAGCGCACTTCACCCCTTCTCGTCGCCGCCGTCACGCTGCTGTGCGCGGCCCTCCTGTGGCCCGCCGCGGGCCAGGCCGCCGGCCGGACGAAGACCATCAGGGTCTTCTCCAAGACGGTGTCCCTGACGCTCACCCAGGCCGACGGCACCGTCGTCGACCACCCGCCGTTCCCCGAGGCTGCGCCGGGCGACGTCCTGGACGTCTACGCGCTCGACTTCTACGGCACCCACAAGAAGCACTCCGAGCGCTTTGCCGGGAGCGAGCACCTGCGTTGCGTGTTCGCGACCGGTGAGCCGGACTGCACGTCGACCGTCGCGCTCGGCCGCTCGCTGCTCGTGTTCCACGGCAACCAGCTCGTCGACGGCGCCGGGCGCTTCCTCGGCGCCACAGGGCGCGTGCTCTCCACCAAGGAGGTCCCGGGAGGCACCGACGCCGTGGCGAAGATCAAGCTCGCCAAGCACTAGGCCCCACCTCTCCCCAACGAAGAGCCCCGCATGGCGGGGCTCTTCGTCGTCTGACCTCCGCGGGAGCCGGGCGGCGGCCTCCCTTCCGCCACCCGAGCTCCCGCCCTCAGGTCAGCCGCAGTGGCCGACCCAGGGCTGTGTCGAGACGACGTGCCGCCGGCCGTTGATCCACAGGTAGCCGCTCGACGCGATGCAGTGGCCCGCGGCCGAGACCTTCGTCGACACCGGGCCGGCGAAGTAGCGGAACTTGCCCTTCTGGACGCCGTCGGTCGATGGGTCGTAGTGGCAGACCTTCCCGCCCGGCTTCTTCTCCGAGCAGATGCCGATCCAGACGCGGGTCGTGAGCTTCTTGCCCCACGTGCTGCCGGCGTGGTTCATGCGGGCGCAGTTCTTGCCGCTCGCCTTGTTGTAGTAGACGTCGAGCTCGCCGACCTTCTTGCCGCCGACCTTCATGTTGCGGCTTTCGATCAGCTTGCCCGCACAGTTGCCGGACGCGGCGGTCGCGGGTGCCGAGCTGGTGAGCGCGGCGATCACGAGGATCGCGGTGCCGAGCAGCACTCCTGCTGCGAGCAGCCGCACGCGATTGCCATTGATGACGTTCGAGAGCATCCCCTGCCCTTTCGTCGATGGTTTACGTCAACGACGGGCAGACGTGCGCGTGCCTCCTCTCTCACGGCACGTGAGTCACACGCCTGCCCGCCGCTCCTGCAGGCTGCCCCCGCGACTTTGGGGATTCCTTGGCGAGACCTTGGGTCAGGTGCCGGCGAGCGCCTGCTGGCACTCGTCGGTGATGCTCGAGAGCTGCTCGCGCACGGCGTCGGCGTCGGCCTCGGGATCGTCGCTTTCGACCAGGGTGCCGAACGCGGAGAGGTACGCCTTCGCGCAGTCGCGGGCGACGGCCGCCTTGGATTCGCTCGCCTGCTGCTCGGCCTTTGCCTGCTCGGCCTCGGCCTGGGCCTTCTCGGTCTCGGTGTTGGCCTGCTCGGCCTTCTTCTTGGCGGCGGCGGCGTCCTGCTCCGCCTGCTCTGCCTTCTTGTTGGCCGCCTCGACGTCCTTCTGGGTGGCCGCGAGGCTCTCCTGCGTCGCGCCCAGCTCGTCGATCAGCCCCTTGAAGCCGGCCAGCGCTCCCGCCACCGCCACCGCGTTGCCGTCGTCCGCCTCCGGCGTCGGCTGCGCCTTCGCGCTGTCGAGCTCCTTCTGGGTGCCGGCGAGCTGCTGCTTGGTCTTGTCGAGCTCCGTCTGCGCACTGTCGCGGTCGGACTTCAGCGAGAGCGCCCAGATCAGCAGGAGCGCGGTGACAAGCGCGAGCGCGCCGCTGATCCAGATCCACCAGTTGCGCGGCTTCCTGGGCTCCGGCTCGGGAGTCGACATGTGCGCATCGTCTTGGCGGCGCGCACGCGTGGCAATCGTGGGCACGCGCGGGCGCTCGTGGTGTGCGCACGCCGCCTCAGCGGGCGGCGGCGACGATCGCGTCGCGGAGCTGCTGCAGCGCGGTCTCGCGGGCACCGCTGAGCGCCGGCTCGTCCTCGATGGCGGCGGCGTCGACCGGGACGTGCCGCGCTGCCTGGCCGAACGCGCTCTGGATCGCCGCGAGCACGCGCGGGTCGCGGCCCCAGGGCCCGCCGATCAGCACGACCGCCGGGTCGGCGAGCGCGACCGCCGCCGAGAGCACCCCTGCGACCGCCCTGCTAAGGGCGTCGTGCTCCTCGGTACGCAGCAGCTTCGGAACGTCGATCGCGGTCGAGCCCGGGCGGCGGAGACCGAGCGCAGCGAACACCTCGGTCAGCGGCATCGCCGCTCCTCCCGGACCGACCGTGGGCACATGCGCGATCTCGCCGGCCAGCCCGCCGTGGCCGCGCCGGACCTCCCCGTCGCTGACCACCGCGGCGCCGAGGCCCTCGCCGAGGTACAGATACACGAAGTCGCGGGGCTCGCGGGCGAGCTCGGCGCGGGCCGCCCAGTTGACGTCGTTGTCGACGGTCACCGGGCCGGACACGACGCCCGCCAGCGCGGTGGGCGGGTCGAGCGCGCCGACCAGGAACGGGGCGTCGGGCAGCTCGACGAGCCGCCCCGTCTTGCGATCGACCGGGTCGGCGGCGCTCACGACCGCGAGCCGGAAGGGGCCATCGCCCACCTGTGCCGCAACGCCTTTCAGCGTGCGCGCGACCTGCGAGGTTCCCGGGGCGCGGCTGACCTCGGCCTCCGCCCGTGCGGCGACGTCGCCGTACACGTCGATCGCCTCGGCCACGATCCCCTCCGGCGCGATGCTCGTGACCAGCGCGCAGCCGGTCGCGGCGGGCAGCGCGTAGTAGGTGCCGATCCGGCCGCGACCCGTCGTGCGCTCGCCGGTGTCGACGACGACGCCGGCCTCGCTCAGCCGCCGGACGCTCTCCGAGACGGTCGGCTTCGACAAGCCGGTGGCGAGGGCGAGCTCGGCGCGCGTGGCCCGCCGGTGCACCATCAAAGCTCTCAGCACGTGCTCGTCGGACAGCGACCGGAGCAGCTCGAGGGACGGCTTGCTGGGGCCCACCGCAGGAAGTCTAGTCAGGACTCTTGTCTAGAAGTGCGAACCGTGCTACCTTTTCGCATTCAGTAAGGAGTCCTTCTTATGGGAGAGAGGCGATGACGACCATCCAGGCGCTGCCGCACTGGGAGACCACGCCGGCCGACGGCAAGGCCGCGATCCGCGAAACCAAGGCCGCGATCCGCGCCCGCATCGAGGCCTCAGGACGCTCGGTCGAGGAGGTCTTCGCCGCGATCGAGGCGCGGATCGCCGAGCGCGTCGCCGAGATCGAGGACGCCAAGGGGCGCGGTGAGTCGGTGTGGCCGGTCATCGACTACGCCGACATCGAGGCCGGCAGGGTCCCGGCCGCGACCGTCGAGCTTCTGCACCGGCGTGGCTGCGCTGTCGTCCGCGGTAACTTCGAGCGTGAGCAGGCGCTCGCGTGGGACCAGGGCATCGTCGACTACGTCGAGGGCAACCAGTTCTTCGAGAACTACCGCGGGCCGGGCGACGACTTCTTCGGCAGCGTCGGCTCGCGCCCCGAGATCTACCCCGTGTACTGGTCGCCCCCGCAGATGGAGGCTCGCCAGAGCGACCGTATGGCTCGCGTGCAGTCGTTCCTCAACCACCAGTGGACGTTCGAGTCCGACGGCGTGCAGTGGTTCGATCCCGATCAGGACTCGCTCTATCCCGACCGCATCCGCCGGCGCCCGCCGGGCGCGAGCTCCGGTGGCCTCGGCTCGCACGTGGACGTCGGCACGCTCGACCTGTGGATGACGGAGGCCTACCAGCAGGCGTTCCGGCACCTGTTCGACGGCACGGTCGAGCAGTACGACCCCTGGGACGCCGCGCACCGGACCTCCGGCCCGCAGTACCCGAGTTCGACGATGACGTCGGTGTTCCGCACGTTCCAGGGCTGGACCGCCCTGTCCGACATGGCCCACGACCAGGGCGTCCTCTTCACCGTCCCGATCCCGGAGGCGATGGGCTACATGCTGTTGCGCCCGATGCTGTCGGACATCCCCGAGGACGAGATGTGCGGCGTCACCGTCGGCCAGGTCTTCCCGGTCAACGAGCAATGGCATCCGCTGCTCGTGCGCGCGTTCGCCGGCATCCCGGACGTCCAGGCCGGCGACACCGTGTGGTGGCACGCCGACGTGATCCACGGCGTTGCGCCGGTCGAGGACCAGCAGGGCTGGGGCAACGTCATGTACATCCCGGCCGCGCCCTGGTGCCCCCGCAACGAGGACTACGCCGCGAGTGTCCGGGAGGCGTTCCTGGCCGGCGACAGCCCGAGCGACTTCCCGGAGGAGCACTACGAGCGCAGCTGGCCCGACCGCTTTCAGCCGTCGCAGCTCAACGGCACCGGGCGGCGCGGCCTCGGGATGGCCTAACCGCGGCTCATCTCGTCGATGCACACGGTCGCGGCCAGGATGAGGGCGTCGTTCTCTCCTGGCGCGACCTCGATCCCGTAGGTGTCGCGCACGCGGAACCACCGCTTCGAGATCTCGGCGACCTTCTTCCCGTCGTGCTCGATCTTCATCTTTGTCGCGGACGCTCAGCTTCTTCTCCTGGACCTTCAGCAGCTCCTGGCCGGAGGGGCTCTCGATGACCATCGTCTCCGATCGAGAACAGCTTCTCGCGCATCTGATAGCGGGTTCCACCGACGTCCTGATGTCTGCGCAGCAGTGCCACTGCGTGCTCCTTTCGCCGTTCTGCCCGGATTATCTCGGGGCGACCCGGCGCGGCCAATGGTGCCTACACACCTAGCCGCAGGTCATCCACACGAACTCGTGCAGCGCGCCGTTGGTGAAGTGCTCGTAGCGCCTCGTCGCGCGGAAGCCGGCGCGCTCGTACACGGTGATGGCACGCTGGTTGAACGCGGCCACCGCCAACGCGTGATCGCGGCCACCGAAGGTCTCGGACGCGAACTGGAGCCCGGTCTCGAGGTAGGCGCCGCCGAGGCCGCGGCCGGTGAGGTCGGGCCGTAGTCCCAGCCCGATCTCGACGACGTCGTCGCTCACGGTGAACGCGAAGGACCCGGCGAGCCGGCCGTTCTCGTCGTCGGCGGCGAAGTACTTCACGCCCCACCCGGCCGGATCGAGGAGGTCACTCAGGTCGTCGGGGTCGCGATCCCAGTCGTAGAAGTCGTACGGCTCGGGATATCGCCACGCGGCGATCTCGGTCGCGTCCTCGACCGTCATCGGTCGGATCGCGAACCGGGCCATTGGGGAGATGCTAGCCCGCGCGGACGCGGAAGATCTGCGCGCAGTGCTGTCCGTATGACTGCGCCGCGTTGGCGTGCATCGTCCACGTCCTCCAGCGCGTGCTCCTCGCCGCGCGGCGGCGCACGCCGACCCGTACACGGATGTGCCGCGCCGTCAGCGCGGCGGTGCCGGTCGCTGTGGCGCGACGTGCGCCCAGTGCACGACCCGCTCGTGGCTGCCCGGCTCGGCCAGCGACCGCACGGCGTTGATCCGGACGCGGTCGCGCTCGGTCATCCGCGCGTGCTGGCGCTCGTGCTCCTCCCACGTCGCCACGACGAACTGCTCCAGCACGCGATTGGGGTAGCTGGTATCGCGCCATGCGCTCCACGCCGTCGCTCCTGTGCGCCGGCGCACGCGCCGCAGCCCGAGCACGGCCTGGGCCATCGCGTCCTCCGACCCGGCCGCGCGCGCTGCTCGACCGTGACCATGACCGGGCCGCCGACGGGCTCCACGAGCGCTGGCGCGGGCGGCCAGTCGGCGGCCGGCACCAGCTCCGACGGGTCGATCCGCGGGATCGGCCGTCGCCGGGTCAGCAGCGGGCCTACGACCAGGGCTCCAGCGGCGATCAGCAGCACCGTCTCGACGCCGACGGCACCGGCGAGGCCACCCAGGGCCGCGCTCCCGATCGCCAACCCGCCCTGGAAGACGATGAGGTAGTACGCCAGCGCCCGCGCCTTCACCCAGCCGGGCAACATGGCCTGGTAGGTCGAGTTCAGCGTCGCCAGCGCGAGGATCCAGCCGACCCCGGTGACCGCCGGCGCGACGATCACGAGCGCGACGACGTGACCGTCGGCCAGCGCCAGTGCGCCGAGGGCGACCGCGGCCGACGCGCCGACCAGGATCGTGTCCGGCGCCGCGCCGCGCCCGTATCCGTGCGAGCACGACCGAACCGAACACGGCGCCGACGCCGACCGCACCGAGCAACACTCCGTACCCGCCCGACCCGAGTCCGAGCCGATCGCGCGCCACGGCCGGCATCAGCGCCCATAGCGCACTGGCGGGGCGCCGTCCACGCCTGGCCCGCACCGACGGCGAACAACAGCGCGAGCAGCGTCCACGGCGTTACGACGCCCGCCTGCGCCAGCACCGCCAGCGACAGCGCGGCGGCGAGCATCCAAGTCTGCGCGATCAGCAGCAACCGGCGCCGGTCGACGAGATCGCCGATCGCGCGCGCAGGGATCGCGAACAGGAGCACCGGCAGCGACGCCGCCGATTGGATCAGCGACAGCAGCGTGGCGGAGCTCGTCATCGACAGCATCAGCCACTGCGCGCCGACGGTCTGCATCCACGAGCCGATGTTGCTGGCCAGCTGCGCCGACCAGAGTGACCGGAACGCTCCATGCCGGAGTGGCTCCCACGCGCCGTTCATCCGATGGAGAGCCGCCACCGCATGCGAGGCGGCGGACGATACCTCGCCGCGTCCTGTACGGACGCGGGGCGTCACCCGCTGTAGGGTCGGTTCTCATGACGGACCGGCCTGAGGTGATCGTCGGCGGCGGCGGACAGGCGACGGTCCGCGTCGGGGCGGTCGCGGTCTGCGGGCTGGCGTTCGGGGTGCTGCAGGCGGCGTCGCCGCTCGCGTTCTGGTGGCTCGACACTGCGACCGTGTACGCGCTCGGTCTCGTGTTGATCGCGGCCGTCTACATCGGCTTCGCGGTCGCCGACGGACGCCCGAAAGTGATCGCGGTCGAGAGCGGCGTCACGAGCGTGTTCGTGGTCGTTGCGGCGGCCGCCGTGACGGGATCGGCCTGGCTGCTGGTCGCCGGTCTCGTCGGCCACGGGCTCAAGGACCTCTGGCAGCACCGCACTCAGTTCGTGGCCAACACGCGATGGTGGCCGCCGTTCTGCCTCGTCGTCGACTTCACGGCCGCCGCCATCATCGGTGCCGAGATCCTCCTCGGCGGATCGTTCCACCACTGATCGCCGGCGAAGCCGGCTGCTAGACCTCACGACCCGAATGAGCGAGTCGACGCCCTTCGAAGTCGAGTACATCGAGCTCCCGATGGCGCCGGCGGAGCCGCTCCCGGAGGAGTTCTCGTCGTCGCGGCTCAGGCGCTCGCTGCTCGTGCTGGGCGGCATCGTCCTGGCGGTCGTGGCCGCGATCGTGCTCGTGCCCGGCCTCGGCTCGCTGCGCGACCGCTTCGCCGGCGCCCAGCCCGGCTGGCTCGTGCTCGCGGCGATCCTCCAGCTCGGGTCGTGCGCGTCCTACGTGCTGGTGTTCCGGGCGGTGTTCTGCCGGCGGATGAGCTGGCGCACGAGCACCGAGATCGGGCTGTCCGAGCTGGCGGCGAACTCCGTCTTCTCGATCGGCGGCGCCGGCGGGCTCGCCCTCGGGGCATGGATCCTGCGGCGAGGTGGGCTGGCGACGGCCTTCATCGCCCGCCGCACGGTCGCGTTCTTCCTGCTGACGAGCCTCGCCAACGTCGGGTTCCTCATCCTCGGCTCGCTGGCGCTTGCGTCGGGGCTGCTGAACGGCTCGCCGGGTTTCGTGCTCGCCGTCGTCCCGGCGATCGCCGGCGCGCTGGTGATCGCACTCGCGCTGGCCGGGCGCCGGCTGGCGGCCGCGCTGGCCGAACGCTCCGTCCGCGCGCGGATCACCGCGGCGGCGGAGGCGGTCGGCGAGGGCGTCGACGAGGCGCTGAGCCTGCTGCGGAGCAAGGACCTCGCGCTCGTGATCGGCGCCGCCGGCTATCTGCTGTTCGACGTCGCGATGCTGGCCGTGTGCTTCCCGGCGTTCGGGAACGACGTCCCGCCCGTCGGGGTCCTGCTGGTGGCGTACATCATCGGTCAGCTCGGCGGCCTGATTCCGATCCCCGGTGGGATCGGCGGCATCGACGCCGGCCTGATCGGCACGCTCGTGATCTACGGCGTCGACGCCACCGATGCGGCCGTCGCGGTGATCGCCTACCGCGGCCTCCTGCTCGCGATCCCCGCGCTGCTCGGGCTACCCGCCCTGGCCGTCCTGCGCCGCCGACTTCAGACCGAGGCGCACGACATCGCGGCCTGCGCGCCCGGCGAGTCGGTCGAGGTCCTCGGCCGCGGGCTCGTGCACCGGCCGGAGCCGGCCACCGCGCCGTAGCCTCCCCCTCGACGACCGAGGCCCGCCGGATGGCGGGCCTCGCAGACTCGGTCGGGGTGGCGGCTGGAGATCAGCCGCAGCCGGTGTTGTTGCCGCAGCTCGAGCACGTGTAGCACGAGCCCGTGCGCTGCATCATGCCTCCGCACTGGTCGCACGCCGGGCCGAGGTCGAGGCCGACCATGCGGGCTGGGACGACCGGGGGCGTGTCGGTGAGCGCCGCGGTCGGCGCAACCGGGGTGGCGGTCGAGCCGCCGTTGGTCGGGCCGGCCGAGCCGCCGGAGGCCCCCGTCGAGACGTCCTCGGCGCTCTTGCGGGCCCGGACCTCCTTGGTGAGGATGCCCAGCTCCTCCTGGGTGTCCGCGTCGAGGAAGCGCGAGGCGAGCCAGCGCATGATGTAGTCGGGCATCGACTTGGCGAACGGGATCTCCGGGTTGGTGGTGATCCCTTCCGGCTCGAAGCGCATGTAGGCGAACTTGCGCACGAGCGTCTCGAGCGGCACCCCGTACTGGAGCGCGATCGAGATCGCGGTCGCGAACGAGTTCATCATGCCGCGGAGGGTCGAGCCCTCCTTGCCGATGTCGGTCAGGAAGATCTCCCCGACCGTCCCGTCGTCGTAGAGGCCGGCGGTGATGTAGCCCTCGTGGCCGCCGAGCGAGAACTTGTGCGTGAGCGACTGACGCTCGCGCGGCATCCGCTTGCGGGCCGGGGCGGTCTCGCCGCGGGCGGCGGCCGAGATGTCCTCGCGGACCGGAGCGTTCTCCGCGCGGGCGACCTCGTCGGCGATCGCGCGTGCCACCGCCTCCTCGACCTTCGCCTCGACCTCGGCGGCGGTGAAGACCTCCTCGCCGGCGGAGATGGCGGCCTCGGCCTTCGCCTTGACCTCCTTGACCTCCTGGGCGTCGGTCCGCAGCGCCTGCGCGGTCTTCGAGCCGTCGCGGTAGATCGCCAGCGCCTTGACGCCGAGCTTCCAGGCCTGGATGTAGGCCTCGGCGATGTCGTCGACCGTCGCGGTCTGCGGCAGGTTGACCGTCTTCGAGATCGCGCCCGACAGGAACGGCTGGACCGCGCCCATCATCTTGATGTGGCCGGCGTGCGAGATCGCCCGCGAGCCGACTGCGACGTCGAACACCGACAGGTGCTCGCCCTTGAGCTCGGGCGCGTCGACGATCGTGCCGTGCTCGTTGACGTACGCCTCGATCTGCTCGACCTGCGGGTCCGAGTAGCCGAGCGTCCGCAGCGCCATCGGCACCGTGCGGTTGACGATCGTCATCGTCCCGCCGCCGACGAGCTCCTTGTACTTGACGAGCGAGAAGTCGGGCTCGACGCCGGTCGTGTCGCAGTCCATCAGGAACGAGATCGTCCCGGTGGGGGCGAGCACGGTCGCCTGCGCGTTGCGGTAGCCGGTGCGCTCGCCGAGCGCGACGGCCTCGTTCCACGTCTCGCGCGAGGCGGCGAGCAGCGACTTGTCCAGGACCGCGCCGTCGGGCACGGCGTACGACGCGTCGCGGTGCATCCGCATCACGTTGTTGTGCGCCTCGCGGTTCTCGGCGTAGCGGTCGTACGGGCCGATCGCCGCGGCGATCTTGGCCGACTGCAGGTAGGCGCGGCCGGTCATCAGCGCGGTGATCGCCGCCGCGGCGCCGCGACCCTCGTCGGAGTCGTAGGCGCAGCCGTTCGCCATCAGGAACGCGCCCAGGTTCGCGTAGCCGAGGCCGAGCTGGCGGAACGCCCGCGCGTTCTTGCCGATCTTCTCGGTCGGGTAGCTCGACGGGCCGACGATGATCTCCTGCGCGAGGAACACGATGTCGACCGCGTGGTTGAAGCGATCGACGTCGAACGATCCGTCGGCGCGGCGGAACTTCATGAGGTTCAGCGAGGCGAGGTTGCAGGCCGAGTCGTCGACGTGCATGTACTCCGAGCACGGGTTGGACGCGTTGATGCGGCCCGAGTTCGGCGAGGTGTGCCACTGGTTGATCGTCGTGTCGTACTGGACGCCCGGGTCGGCGCAGCGCCAGGCCGCCTCGGCGATCTCGCGCATCAGCTCGCGCGCGGGGAGCGTCTCGACCGGCTCGCCGGTGACGCGCGCGGTCAGGTGCCACTCCTCGTCGTTCTCGACCGCGTGCATGAACTCGTCGGTCAGCCGGACCGAGTTGTTGGCGTTCTGGTACTGGATCGAGTGGAAGCCGTCGCCGTCGATCGACATGTCGAACCCGGCGTCACGCAGCGCGGCGGCCTTGTCCTCCTCCTTGGCCTTGCACCAGATGAACTCGCGGATGTCGGGATGGTCGACGTCGAGCACGACCATCTTCGCCGCGCGGCGCGTCTTGCCGCCGGACTTGATCGTGCCGGCCCAGGAGTCCGCCCCGCGCATGAACGAGACCGGGCCGGACGCGGTGCCGCCCTTGCCGAGCGGCTCCACCGAGCCGCGGATGTTGGAGAGGTTGATGCCGGACCCGGACCCGCCGCGGAAGATCATCCCCTCGTAGGTGTTCCACTGGAGGATCGACTCCATGTTGTCCTGCACCGAGAGGATGAAGCAGGCGCTGCACTGCGGGCTCTCTTCGAAGCCGACGTTGAACCAGACCGGCGAGTTGAAGGCGGCCAGCTGGTGCAGAAGGATGTATGTGAGCTCGGCCTCGAAGCTGTCGCCGTCCTCGACTGAAGCGAAGTAGCCGCGCTCGCGACCCCAGTCGGCGATCGTGCCGGCGACGCGGCTGACCATCTGCTTGACCGAGCGCTCGCGCGTCGGCGAGCTCAGCTGGCCGCGGAAGTACTTCTGGGCGACGATGTTCGTCGCGTTCTGGGACCAGCTCGCGGGGAACTCGACGTTGTCCTGCCGGAAGCTGCCGACTGCGGCCGTGCGCGTCTCCCACTCGACGACGTCGAACGGGTGCACACCCGCCTCGGTGAACAGACGCCGCACAGTAAGGGCCTCGCCGGAGCGCGGGTCCTTCGTGAGTGTGGTCTGCGGCGTCTGCTCCATCGTGAAACTCCTTCCGCCGCCCCGGCGGCATTTCGCAAATTCGTGGGGCGGAGATGGTTCCGCGCGGGTCGGATGGAACGCCTGCGGCGGTCGCGGAACGTCCGTCCATTTTACCGCGCGGAACCTCCGGATTCCCCTCTCAGTTCCTGCTCAGAGCGAAGAAGTAGATGAGCTGGCCGAGGGCGGCGACGAAGCCCGCGATGTACGTCAGTGCGGCCGCGTTGAGCACGGCCTTGGCGCCCGGGACCTCATCCGCCGCCAGCACTCCCTGGCCCTCGAGCGCGACCAGCGCGCGCTTGGACGCATCGAACTCCACTGGGAGCGTGATCAGCTGGAAGAGCACGATCACGGCGAACAGGATCAGGCCGATCGTCACTAGGCCGGTCAGGCCCATGATCAGGCCGAGCACGACCGGGATGAACCAGAACGACTGGCCGATCGTGGCCGCCGGCACCAGCGCCTGGCGGATCCGCATCGGCGCGTAGCGCTTGGCGTCCTGGATCGCGTGGCCGGCCTCGTGGGCGGCGACGCCCAATGCGGCGAGCGACGACGCGCCGCCGACATCCTGGCTCAGGTTGAGCGTCCGGTTGCGCGGGTCGTAGTGGTCGGTCAGGTGGCCGGCGACCGGCCGGATCTGCAGGTTCGGCAGGCCCGACGAGCGGAGCACGGCGGCGGCCGCGTCGGCGCCCGACATGCCGTTGCGCGGCGCGACCTGCGAGTACTTGGCGAAGGTCCGCTTGACCTTCATCTGCGCCCACAGCCCGAACAGCAGCGGGACGATGGCGGTGGCGAGGAACAGACCCATGGTTAGGACACCTCTTGGGGGAGTTGAGGCGCTCGGCGCTCCTTGAGCACCGAGGCGCCGATGGCGGCGGAAATGACGGCGACGATCGAGCCGAGCGTCACCGAGGTCGCGAGCTTGGAGCCGCTCAGCTCGCCGTAGACGAGCTTTCCGGCGATGCCGATCAGCAGGACACCGAGGCCCAGCTGCAGATAGGCGAAGCGCTGGACGGCGCCCGCGACGAGGAAGAACAGCGCGCGCAGCCCCAGCAGGGCGAACGCGTTGGCGGCGAAGACGATGAACGTGTCGGTGGTGATGGCGAGGATCGCCGGCACCGAGTCGACGGCGAAGATGACGTCGGCCGCGGCGACGGCGAGCAGCGCGGCGACGGCGGGCTCGACGCGCGGGAAGCGCTTACGCACCCGTGCGACGATCTTCTCGCCCTCGTCATGGCTGCCGCCCGAGCGCAGGATCCGCCAACCGGTCCACGCCAGCAGCGCGGCGAACGGCCAGGCGATCCACGAGTACTGCTCGAGCGCCTCGGCGCCGAGGACGATCAGGATGCCGCGCGCCGCGAGCGCGATCAGGATGCCCCACAGCAGCACGCGCGGCTGCTCGTCGCGCGGGACGGCGAGCGCGGAGAAGATCAGCGTGAAGACGAAGACGTTGTCGAGCGACAGCGCCTTCTCCATCGCGTAGCCGGCGAAGTAGGCCTCGCCGGCGCCGCCGCCCTCGAACAGCAGAAGCCCGGCGCCGAACGCGATCGCCAAGGCGATCCAGATGCCGCTCCACACCGCGGCGGTCCGGATCGTCATGTGCCGCTGCGCCGAGCCAACCCGCAGGTCGACGGCGATCATCACGGCGAGAAAGGCGAGCAGGCCGCCCCACGCGAGGGGTCCTGCAGAGATGGTGTCGGGCAAACGAACCTCCGGCTGGTCGAAGCGATCAGTCGAAGGTTTCTCCGCCTCACAGAGGCCGCCGGCTCCGGGCGCTCAGCGCGCCGTTCTGACGAAACCGGCCGTCGGGATACTTCCCTTCAGCGCGTCCAATTGTAGCGTCGAGAACGCGCCGCGAAACGAGTTGTTAAGGGCGCTTTAGCGACCGAGATGCAGCCAGTCGCTGAAGTCGCCCCACGCGCCGGACGCGCGGTACCCGGCCTCGCGCCACGCGTGGTTGAAGCCGGCGAAGCGACCGCTGCGGCGGGCGTAGATCGCGGCGCCGCCGGCGGCCGCGAGGCCAAGGAGGGCGGCGGCGAGCAGGACCGCGGGAACGAGCAGGTTCGGATTCTGGCCGGGACGGGTGACGGCGAGCTGCGGCGCGGCGGGCGGCGGGGCGGTCGCGACGGGCGTCGGCGTCGCGGTCGGCTGCACCGGCGTGACGTCGTTCTCCGACGGCGGCGTGGCGGTGGCCTTCGGCGGCGACGGAGTCTTGCTGGGGCCGCCGCCGAGCGTGCCGTTGTTGGAGGGCGGCGGCGGGGGTGGCGCGGCGGTCGCGACCGGCGGGGCGGGCGTCGACGTCGGGACCGGCGTGGGCGTCGGCGTCGGCTGGGCCTTCTGCTCCTCGCACCGCTTCTTGTCCCAGTCCTTGATCGCGGCCTTGACCGCCTCGCGGAAGTCGGGGAAGTCGGCGTCGAACTCGTCGCTGATCGACTGCAACGTCCGCTTGAGCGCCTTACGCGAATGCTTGCAGTTGTCGATCTTCCCGTCCTGCCGGTAGTCCCGGTACACGCGCTTGACGACCTTGCGCTTGCGCAGCTTGGCCTTCTTCTCGTCGGCCGGGGACGGCGTCGGGGTCGGCGTGACCGTCGGGGTCGGCGTCGGGGTGACGGTGGGCGTGGGGGTCGGCGTCGGGGTCGGCGTCCCCTGCGTCGCGGTCGCCGTGGGAGACGGCGTAGGGGTCTGCGCAAAGGCAGCCGTCGCCAGGGCGGCGACCATCGCCGCTGCGGCGAGGAGGACCCCGAGCACGCGCATCGGGAAGAGGGTAGCTGCCATCATGCCGCGCCCATGAAGCTCCTCGTGACGGGCGGCGCGGGCTACATCGGCTCGATCGTCGCGCAGCAACTGCTCGCGGCCGGCCACGAAGTCGTCGTGCTCGACGACCTCAGCCGAGGGCATCGCGAAGCGGTTCCGGAGGGCGCACGTCTCATAGAAACGAGCCTGCTCGACGAAAGTCGCACGCGCGAGGCGCTGTCCGAGGGCTTCGACGGCGTCATGCACTTCGCCGCGCTCGCGCTGGTCGCCGAGTCCGTCGCGCACCCGGAGCGCTACCACCGCAGCAACATCGTCAGTGCGCTCAACCTGCTCGACGCGATGCGCGAGGCCGGCGTGTGGCGCCTCGTCTTCTCCTCCACCTGCGCGGTCTACGGCGAGCCGGAGACGGTCCCGATGCGGGAGGACATCCCGACCGACCCCGTCAATGCGTACGGCGCCTCGAAGCTGGCGATCGACCGCATCATCACCGACGAGTCACGCGCGCACGGGCTGGGAGCGGCGTCGCTGCGCTACTTCAACGTCGCCGGCGCGAGCGGGATGTTGGGCGAGGACCACGACCCGGAGACGCACCTGATCCCGCTCGTGCTGCGCGCCGCCGCCGGCGTCAGCGACCACGTCAAGGTGTTCGGCACCGACTACCCGACGCGCGACGGCACCGCGGTGCGCGACTACATCCACGTCGACGACCTCGCCCGCGCGCACATGCTCGCGCTGAACGCCACCCGGCCGGGCCGGCACAGCATCTACAACCTCGGCACCGGCGACGGCTACACGGTCAAGGAGGTCGTCGACACCGCCCGCCGCGTCACCGGGCAGGCGATCCCCGCGCACGAGGAGCCGCGCCGGCCCGGCGATCCCGCCGCGCTCGTGGCCGCCAGCGACCGCATCCGCGACGAGCTCGGCTGGCAGCCCGAGAAGGGCCTCGAGGACATGGTCGCCGACGCGTGGGTCTGGCATCAGGCCCACCCGGCCGGCTACGAGGGCTGAAGCACCAGCATCCGCCGCAGCAGCTTCCCGGTGGGGGAGCGCGGCAGCGCGTCGACCAGCTCGACCTCGCGGAGCTGCTTGTACGGCGCCACCTGCGTGGCCACGAACGCCATCAGCTCGTCGCGGTCGAGCTCGCCGCGCGCGAGGACGAAGGCCACCGGCCGCTCGCCGGCCTCGTCGTCGGGATTCTGGGACGACGTTCAGAGCGCGGCGAGCGCGTCCGAGAGCACGTCCTCGGCCGACTGGCTGGCGTCGATCACCGCGATGCGCTCGGGCTCCTCGGCGGCCAGCGCGTCGTAGGCCGCGGCGATCGCCTCGAAGAAGGCGACGTCCTCCTGCTCGAGCCGGTCGGCCGGCCGGTCGGCGATCCGGCCAAGGCCGGCGGACGGGTCGATCCGCAGCAGCAGCGTGCGGTCCGGTGCCAGCCCGCCGGTCCCGAACGCGTTGAGCGCGCGGATCGCCTCGACGCCGAGCCCGCGCCCGGCGCCCTGGTAGGCGAGCGAGGAGTCGACGAAGCGGTCCAGCAGCACGGTCTCGCCCGCGTCGAGCAGCGGCCGCAGCTGCTCCGCGACGAGTTGCGCCCGCGCGGCGGCGTAGAGCAGGGCCTCCGCGCGCGGGTCGATCTCCAGCGCCGGGTCCTTGAGCAGCTCGCGGATGCGCTCGGAGACCTCGACGCCGCCCGGCTCGCGCAGCACGACGACGCGCGCGCCGCGCTCCGCGAGCGCCTTCGCCAGCCCCGCGACCAGCGTGGACTTGCCCGCCCCGTCGAGTCCCTCGACCGTGATCAGCACGCGCGGCAGTCTTGCATCGGCACGCCGGACTAGCATCAGCCGCGTGCTCGACCAACACCCGCACGCCGCCGCCGTCCTCGGCGCCGCGCTCGATGGCTCGCCCGCGCACGCGTACCTGCTGCACGGCCCGGCCGGGAGCGGCAAGCGCGACGCGGCGCGCGACTTCGCCGCCTCGCTGCTGGCGCGCGAAGCGGCCGATCCCGAGTCGGCGCGGATCCGGGTCCAGCACGGCACGCACCCCGACCTGACGTGGGTCGCGCCGAGCGGCGCGCACGAGATGCTGCGGCGCGACGTCGACGAGGCGGTGGTGTCGGCCGCGTCGCGCACGCCGTTCGAGGCGACGCACCGCGTGTTCGTCCTCGAGCGCGCCGACACGATGAACGACGAGGCGGCCAACTCGCTGCTCAAGACGCTCGAGGAGCCGCCGCCGTACGTGGTTCTGCTCCTGCTCACCGATCGCCCGACGCAGGTGCTGCCGACGATCAGCTCCCGCTGCCAGCCGGTGCGCTTCGACCCGCTGCCGGTGGCCGCGCTCGCACAGCGCCTGCAGTCACGCGGCGTCGCTCCCGAAGCGGCCGACGCCTGCGCGCGGCTGTCGCTCGGCGACGGCGAGCGCGCACTCGCGCTGGCGCTCGGCGAAGGTCCGGCGCTGCGCGCACGTGCCGAGGCGTTCGCACGCGCGCCGCTGGGCGGCCGGGCGCACGCCGAACGGGCGTGGCGGCCGCTGCTCGACTCCGCCCGCGCGGCGGGCGGCGCGGCCAAGGAGCAGGTCGAGATCGCGCTCGCCGAGGAGCTCGAGTACCTGCCCAAGAAGGAGCACAAGCGGCGCGAGACCGAGTTCACCGAGCGCGCCCGGCGGGCCGAGCGGCGGGCCACGACCGGCGCGCTCGACCACGCGCTCCAGCTCGTCGGGCTCTGGTATCGCGACGCGGCCTGCATCGTCGCCGGCGCGGACGACCTCGTCCACCACAGCGACCGCCTCGACGCCCTGCGCGAGGACGCCGACGGCCGCGAGCACGGCGCGCTGCTGGCGAAGGTCGCGCTCGTCGACGACACCCGCGCGCGGCTCGCGCTGAACGTCAGCGAGGAGCTGGCGCTCGAGGCGCTCGCCTACCGGCTCGAGACATGACCGAGGTCCACGTCCATGGTCCGCACGCGACGGTCCGCGCGCCCGGGTTCGAGGACGAGGTCGCGGTCGAGGAGCCGCTGGAGATCCGCGTCGACGGCGCGCCGCTCGCCGTCACGATGCGCACGCCCGGCAACGATGACGAGCTCGCGCTCGGGTTCCTGTTCGGCGAAGGGCTGATCGACGGCCCGCGCGACGTCGGGCCGCCCGAGGATCTTGCCGGCAACACCATCGAGGTCACCGGCCCGCTGCTGCGCCGGGTCGGCGCGCGGTCGTTCTACACGAGCTCCTCGTGCGGGGTGTGCGGGAAGGGCGCGCTCGAGGAGGTGGCGGTCCACAGCGAGCAGGCGAGCACGGGCCCGGCGCTCGCCCGCGACCTGGTCGCCGACCTGCCCGAGCGCCTGCGCCAGCCGACGTTCGCCCGCACCGGCGGCCTGCATGCAACCGGGCTGTTCACGCCGGACGGCGAGCTGCTGGCGGTGCGCGAGGACGTCGGGCGTCACAACGCGATGGACAAGGTCGTCGGCTGGGCGCTGCGTGAGGGCCTCGTGCCGCTCCATCCCCACGTGCTGTGCGTGAGCGGGCGGCTGTCGTTCGAGCTCGTCCAGAAGGCGGCGGTGGCGGGCGCGCCGATGCTGGTGGGCGTGGGCGCACCGACCTCGCTCGCGGTCCGGCTCGCCGATGACCGCGGGATCACTCTGTGCGGGTTCGCGCGCGGCGGGCGCGTCAACGTCTACACGGGAGCGGAGCGGGTGCGATGACGTTCGAGGCCGTCGTGCAGACCGAGGACGAGGGCGTGTTCGTCGAGCTCCCGCCGGACTCCGAGTTCGCACGCTCCCGCGCGCCGGTGATAGTCACGATCAACGGGCAGACCTGGGAGTCGACGGTCGCCGGCTACAGCGGCCGCTTCTACCTGCCGCTGCGACGCGGCATCCGCCACCTGGCGCACATCGAGCCCGGCGACACGGTCACCGTCACGCTCGTTGACCGATAGGGCCGAGGTTCGGCTCCAGGCCGTACAGCTCGAAGGCGCGGAATGTGTCGAAGCGCTCATGCTCGGGGCCGTGGAAGTCGGCCGAGCCCGTGGTGAGCAGCCCGTCCGCTGCCCGGTAGAGCGCCTCGGTCTGCTCCTGCGAATGGGTCGCGTAGAAGCACTCGACGCCGTCGAGCCCGGCGGCGACGAACGCCTGCAGCGTGGCGAGCGCCTCCGGCTCATTGTCGAGGTCCCAGAACGGGTGCGCCCACACCGCGACGCCGCCGGCCGCGTGGATGACCTCGATCGCCTGCGGGACGGTCGGGCGGCTGCGGGCGACGTACGCGGCGGCGCCCGGGATCAGGTACGGAGGGAACAGTGCGTTGCGGCCGTCGATCCCCTCGTCCGCGAGGCGCTGGCGGTTCGCCGGGTGCGCGAGCACGGCGTCGGCGAGATGCGGGCGGCCGATCGGCTTGCCGGCGTCGCGCCGCGCACGTAGTGGTGCGTCGTCGAGCTCGAACCCGAGCTCGCGCAGCCGGTCGGCCATCTCCTCGATCCGGCGGGCACGATCGCCGCGGAAATCATGCAGCGAGGCGATCAGGTCGGCGTCGGCGATGTCGAGCTCGTAACCGAGGATGTGCAGGTCCTCGTACTCGCCGTGGACGGCGGAAAGCTCGGCGGCCGGGCTGATCGCGATGCCGTGCGCCCCCGCCGCCGCCTCCGCCTCCGGCACGCCGTCGACGGTGTCGTGGTCGGTCAGCGCGAGTAACCGCACGCCCGATTGGGCGGCGTGCGCAACCACGTCAGACGCCGGTAGCGCGCCATCTGAGTGGATCGAGTGGGACTGCAGGTCGAAAGTCGGCCGCATGGGAAAGGAGTCTGCCGGGAACCCTTCCCGAGGACCATCAGGGAAGGGGAACCCATGACAGGCGTAATCATCGCCATTGTTGTCGTCGTTCTAATCGCGATCGCCGCGTTCGCGTTCATGCGATCGCGCGGCCGCCAGCAGGCCCAGCGTGAGCTTGAGCGCCGCCGCGAGCGTGCCGCCGACCGGCATCGCACCGAGGCCGCCGACCGCAATCGGCAGGCGGAGATGGCCGAGCAGAAGGCGCAGATGGCCGAAGCTGAGGCCAAGCGCGAGCGCGCAGAAGCGGACGTGCGCGAGCAGCGCGCGCAGATGCACGAGCAGGGCATGGCCGACCACGAGCTGGTCGACGAGAGCGAGCGCGATCAGTTCGCCGGCACGTCCGCGGTACGCGACGAACCGGTGCCGATGCGCGACGAGTCCGGCGCCATGCGTGACGGGCGGCCGATGCACGAGCCCGAGTACGAGCAGGGCCGCGAGGACGAGGCGGCCGCTCGCGACAGCCGCTTCGCGCGCACCGACGAGACGGCTCGCACCGACGAGCCGACGACCACCACGCCGCGCCGCGACGCCTAGCGCGTCGCCGGGACCGTATGAAGCAGCGCCGTTGCGTCCTCGGGACGCAGCGGCGCGCTGACGTGGAAGCCCTGGGCAAACTCGCAGCCCAGGAGCTTGAGATGGTCGAGCTGGGCTGCCGTCTCGACACCCTCGGCGATGACTTCGAGGCCGAGGTTGTGGGCGAGGCCGACGAGCGCCTTGACGATCTCGAACGCGCCCGGCTCGACGCCCATCCCGATCACCAGCGCGCGGTGGATCTTCACCGCGTCGCCCGGGAAGCCGTGGAGCAGGCGCAGTGACGACGCGCCGGTACCGAAATCGTCGATGTGCGAGCGCACACCGTGCTCGGCGTGGGCGAGCTCGAGCGCGCGGTGCACGGCGTCGGGCTCGCGGCTGAGCGCGTTCTCCTTGACCTCGAGGCGGAGCGCCTGCGGGTCGAGCCCGGTGGTGGCGAGCACGTCGGCCAGGATCAGGCCGAACTCGGGGTCGGCGAGCTGACGGTGGCTGACGTTGACGCTGGCGATCAGCCCTGCGCCCTGCGGGAGCTCGCGCCACTCCGCGAGCTGCGCGCAGGCGGCCTCGAGGATCCAGCGGCCGAGCGGCACGATCAGGCCGGTCTCCTCGGCGATCGGGACGAACTCCGACGGCTCGACGAAGCTGCCGTTGCTGTCGGGCCAGCGCGTGAGCGCCTCGAAGCCGGCGATGCGACCGGTCGCCGCTTGCACGATCGGCTGGTAGACGACCTCCAGCCGCTGCTCGTCGATCGCCTGGCGCAGGCCGGTCTCCATGTCGAGCCGGCGCATCACCTGCTCGTGCATGTGCGCGTCGAACACGGCGTGCCGGCCCTTGCCGTCGGCCTTGGCGCGGTACATCGCGACATCGGCGTCGCGCAGCACGGTGTCGGGCGCCGCGTCGGCGTCGGCGAGCGCGATGCCGATCGACGCGTCGATGAACAGCTCACGCTCGTCGATGTCGAACGGGGTGCGCAGCGTCGCGTGGACGCGCTCGGCGACCACTGACGCCTCGTGCACGTCGGTGACGCCGTCGAGAAGCACGGTGAACTCGTCGCCGCCGAGGCGGGCGACGGTGTCCGGGGGCCGCACCGCCGACTCGAGCCGGCGTGCGACAGCGATCAGCAGCTGGTCGCCGACCTGGTGGCCGAGCGAGTCGTTGACGAGCTTGAAGCGGTCGAGGTCGAGGAACAGGACGGCCGCGGCGGCGGTGGGATGCGCGCGCTGCGCGCGGCGGATCGCCTGGTCTAGGCGGTCGAGGAACAGCACGCGGTTCGGCAGCCCGGTCAGCGCGTCGTGCAGGGCGTCGTGCTGCAGGCGCTGCTCGGCCTGCTTGCGATCCGTGACGTCGGTCTGGCTGCCGACGACCCGGGTGGCGCGGCCGTGCACGTCGCGCACCGCCATCCCGCGCGCGAGGACCCAGCGGTACGAGCCGTCGCGGTGCTGGATCCGGTGCTCGTGCTCGAAGTGCTGGCTGGCGCCGGACAGATGGGCCTCGAGCGCCTGCGTCAGCGCGGCGCGGTCGTCGGGGTGGACGCGGCCGAGCCACTCGCCGCGGGCGTCGCCGAGCTCGGGCTCCGAGTAGCCGAGCATCTGCTTCCAGCGCGGGGAGAAGTACAGGCGGTCCTTGCGGACGTCCCAGTCCCACAGGCCGTCGTTGGCGCCCTGCATCGCGAGCGCGTGACGCTGCTCGGACTCGGCCAGGCGTGCGAGCGCGTGCTGGTGCGTGATCGCGTATCGGAGCGCGCGCTCGAGCGCGGCCGGGTCGGTCACGCACTCGGCGACGCCGGCCTCGGCGGCTGCGACGTCGGTGTCGCGGTCCGGCGCGTCGTCGAGCAGCAGGACGGGGGCGTGCGGCGTGTGGACGAGGATCTGCTTCGCGAGCTGCAGCCCGCCGGTGTCGGCGTCGACCAGGAAGGCGTCGTGCGGGTGCTCGTCGAGGGCCGCGTGGGCAGCGTCCTCGCTCGTGACCCAGTGGATCGCGTAGCGGGGGCGCTCGATCGCCTTCAGCGCCTGCTGCACGGGCAGGTGGCGTTCCTCGTCACGCTGTACGACGAGCACGGTGACCTGGTCCGGCAGCGTGCTCACAGCGCCTCCGGCGGCAGTGCCGCGGAGTCCAGCCAGTAAGCGGTGAACGTCTTCATCATCTTCACGAGGGCGAGGAAGGTGACCGGCTTGGGGATGACGGTGTTGGCTCCGGCTTCGTACGCCGCCGTGACCTGCGCGGGCTCGGGGGTACGCGCCAGCACGACCACGGGAATGCGGCGAAGGTCGGCATTTGACTTGATGGCCCGGACGGCATCGAGGTCCTCGTTGCCGGGGAGGCCGATGTCGACGAGGATCAGCGTTGGCGGCGGGCTCGTCCGCACGTCGGTGTGCTCGCCCCGCTGGTTCAGGTAGTCGTCGAGCTCGTCGGCGGACTCGACCGTGCGCAGGTCGGTCGGCCCGACACCTTCCAGCAGCGCATCCCGGACCATCGCGCACGAACCCGCATCGGCCTCGGCCAGCAGCACCGTGGGCAGGAGGCGAACTCCGAGGAGTCCCGGCCCCGCCGTTCCGGAGACCGTCCGTGGCCGCCGCGTCATATGGTCCGTCCTCGTCCCTTCTGCGTTTGCTTGCAGGGCAGCCTCCGGTGCCGCCCGATTACCCATCGAGCCTACGTCGCGGCGAGGCCGTTTCCTGGCCGTTTCAGCGGATGTACGACCAAGACTGGCCGTCCGGCCAGGGGTCCTGAATCCATCTGTGCCAACCCGCGTGGCGAAGGCCCTGGCGAGCCTCCGGCGCTACCCTTCCGGACGCCCCTGGCCGACGTAGCTCAGCTGGTAGAGCACTTCACTCGTAATGAAGGGGTCCCCGGTTCGAGTCCGGGCGTCGGCTTCGTGTGAAAGCCCTGCACTGCAGCGCTTTCTGCTGTTGGGTGTCGATCGATCGCGGCGGGCACTGGGTCTGCTACTGGGTCCGGAACCCGGTCCAGCGGGGTCCTCGCGGGTCGTATAGGGGGCCATTCCGGCGTCGCGGTGCTCCTCAGCAGCGGAGGACACCATGGAAGAGCAGCTCTCGTTCGACGTGCCCGGCGATGCCTCGCCGGCGCCCGAATTCCTAACGATCGCGGAGGCCGCGCAGCGGGTCCGCTGCTGCGAGCGCACGATCCGCCGCGCGATCGAGAGCGGCGCGCTGCGGGCGGCCCGGATCCATGCCGTCGACGGCAGGCGCGGCGGTTATCGCATCCGCCCCGCCGACCTCGAGACCTGGATGTACGGGGATGGCCAGTAGGCGACGCGAGCCGACCATCGAGGTACGCGAGCACCGCTGCGCCGACGGGTCCGTGGCGGAGATGTGGTCGGTGCGCTAGGGGCACTGATCGCTCGCATTCCCGCGGCGGACGACAGCGAGAGTGGTGGATCCCGGCCAATCGGAGATCGCCCTGGGCACGCAGGCTTGCTGACAAGCCTGGTCATCGGATGGGCGGTGGCAACTACCGGTGCCGTCCGGGCTGCGCCTTGCGGCGCTGGCGCGGGCTGAGTGTGTGCGCTCGGGCGTTCCTGCCCACGCACCAGTCGGATCTCAGAGGCTGGTACTCGGCGTGCTCGGACGTGTCCAACCGACCCCAATGCCAGTGTCACTCCGAGGTCGCCGTGCACCCGTTGCGAGTGGATCCCGGCGGTAGGCTCCCTCCGTGTCGGAGGGGCTGTCAGCGAGCGATGTCGGGAAAGAGATCAGCGAGCACGCGAAGCACGTCGACCCGCACGAGCGGCGCGACCAGATCATCTCCATCACCGAGGCCGTACTGCTCTCGGTCGTGGCGCTGCTAGCGGCATGGTCGGGGTATGCGGCCGCCAAGTGGTCGACCGAGTCGCGTGTGGAACTGGCCACGGCGTCGAGCCTGCGGATCGAGGCGAGCCGGGCAGATTCCGACGCGGGCGAGCTGCGCGACTTCGACTCGTCCACCTTCGAGTCCTGGTTCGCGGCCTACGCGGTGGGCAACAAGACCGCCATGCGTCTGGCGGAGCACCGGTTCCGGCCCGAGTTCAAGGTTGCCTTCGACGCCTGGCGGGCGACGAAGCCGGAGACGAACCCCGGAGCGCCGCTGGGACCCACGTACATGCCGCAGTACAAACGGCCCGGTGAGGTCGAGGCTCGGATCCGCGATCATCGAGCCAAAGCAGCGTTCCTCGACGGCGAGAAGGACGGCTCGACGGCCGACAAGTACATCCGGCTCACGGTCATCCTGGCCAGCATCCTCTTCCTGGTCGGCATCTCGACCCACTTCCCGTACCGGGGCGTCCGCTACGGCCTGATCGGCGTGGGCGTCGCCCTGCTCGTGCTGTCGCTCGTGCAGCTGTCAGGGCTGCCGCGGCCTCCGTCGTGAGCACACCTGCACGAGCGTACCGTCGCTGGAGAGGCAGTCGGGGACAAACAGCTCGGGCAGGAGCTGCGTCGATTCGTTTGCTGCTCGGCGTGACCGCCAAGCGACAAGCCGAATCCCCGAGCGCCCACTCCTCCCGGTGACGGGACGCCAGAGACCGGACACGTTGACTAACTTGTGCGGTTGGCAGTTGACGCCGGGAGCCCGAGAGTGCGCAGCTTCTAGGAAGTGAAAAGTGCGCCACCCGGTTGTCTCCGGTCTCGTCGGGAGTCTCGAGATCGTCAGCGACGAGATCCTCGTGGGGCGAGTCGTGACGGTCGCGCCGGGGACTCCAGGCCATCCGCACCGCTTCCTACCGTCCAGGCGTGCCCGTCAAGGTCAAGGAGGCGATCCGGCGTGTCGAGGGCGCCGGCTGGGAGCTGGCTCGCACGCGTGGCAGCCACCGGCAGTACACGCACCCGGAGCGACCCGGGCTGGTCACGATCGCCGGCAAACCGTCCGATACGCTGCATCCGAAGACTTGGGCGAGCATCGTGCAGCAGGCTGGGCTACGGGAGCAGGACGGATGACCGAGCGGCGCTATCTGATCGTGATCGAGGGCGGTGATGACGCCAACTACTCGGCGTACGCGCCCGATCTCCCCGGTTGTGTCGCGACCGGCGCAACGCTGGAGGAGTGCGAGCGCGAGATGCGCGAGGCGATTGCCGTCCACATCGAAGGCCTCCGTGAAAGCGGTCAGCCCGTGCCAGAACCGTCGCGCGTTACGGCCTCGTACGTCGACGTCGCGGCGTAGCCCGGGATCACGCGAAGCTGCCCGCTACCAGGTTCGCCAGTGGGACACTGCGGTCATGTCGGATCGGTATAAGTGCGGCGTTTGCAGCGACTTCGTGCGACATGACCGTACTGTGGCGAACCGCCGGAGCGGCCTCGTGATGAAGCGGTCCCCGGTTCGAGTCCGGGTGCAGCGACCGAGACCGCCAGTGCGTGCACTGAACTGAAAGGGCTCTCGCAGGTCAAGTGGCACATGGGCGAGCTGAGCCGGGCCTCGCCGCTCGGTGCCGTTGGCGATGCCCGTCCGCGACGCCCGGGCTCGTCGGCGCGACGGGCCGGCGGCGGAATAACCGGGAGGACAGGGCGTCCTGGCTTCTACGTCCCTCTCTGCGCGAAGGAGCCTCGCCCGTGCGACCGCTGACCGATAAGGCGTGCATCGCCCTGCTCGCAGGGTCGCCGCGCTCGCCGTCGTGGCGCCGGCGAGCGCGAACGTCACCTCGAGCTTCTCGACCAATCCCGACGCGACACTCACGGTCACGTCCACTGGCGACGATGCGATCTCGATCAACTGTCTGCAACGCCGACAACCTGGTCAAGGTGAACGGCCGCGACCCGGTCCGCGTCCCGTCCCCGGGTACGACCACCGGTTGTCTTGGCCCACACAAGATCGCCGTCAGCGGCGGTCCCGGCGCGAACACGATTGACCTCACGGGCGTGACCCAGGCCGCGTTCACGAACCTCGGCGACGCTGGCGCGCCGCCTGTCACGATCAGCGGCGGCGACGGCGTCGACACCGTGACGGGATCCGAGCTCTCCGACGTGATCAACGGTGACGACGGCGACGACACCCTCGTCTCGAACAACGGCGCGGGCTCAGATGAAATGGACGGAGGCGCCGGCACCGACACGGTTGAGAACAACGGCTCCGGCCGCGGGGCGACCGCCGACGAGATTTACACGGCCAAGACGGTCGCTGGGGGCGTCCGCTTCTCGCGCACCTCGGCCGGGGCCTTCGACCTGCTCGTGATCGGCACCGAGAGGTACGTCAACAACATGCTGGGGGTGACTACTTCTTCCGCGCACTCAACGTCGTAAGCGGCATCGCCATCAGGCTCAACGGCGGCCGCGGCGACGACGACCTAACCGGCACCGATGGAGCCGACGTACTCGAGGGCAACGCCGGCGACGACACGCTCGCCGGGGGAGAGGGCAACGACACGATCGATGGCGGCAAGGACGACGACCTCATGATCTGGAACCCCGGCTACGGCTCCGACCGGATCGAGGGCGGCCGCGGCCGAGACATCGCGCAAATCAACGACGGCGACAAAGGCAACCACTTCATCGTCTCCGCCAACGGCCAACGCGTCACCACCACGCGAGACACCGGGGCGCCGTTCTTCGTCGACATCGGCACCACCGAAACGCTCGACCTCAACATGCGCGGCGGCAAGGACAGCGTCGACGTCAACAAGGGACTCGCCTCGCTGATCAAGGTCGACATCGACGCCGGCAAGGGCGACGACCTCATCAACGCCCATAACGGCTCCCGCCAGCATCGACGGCGGCCCGGGCACCGACCGCGCAGACGTCGACGCGAACGACAGGACCGCCCAGGGTCGAGCGCCTCTCCGGCACCGAACGCAGGCGCCGCGGACGACACTGAGTTGTACGACTCGGTGGAGCGGCGAACCACCGCCTCGTGATCGGAACCTCGACCGGCATGACTGAGCGGCTACATCGATGCGGGCGGGATGGCCGCACCGTGAGCGCGGGCGG
>CAVUFC010000042.1:0-11173 GCA_963740605.1 uncultured Solirubrobacteraceae bacterium
ACTAGCTCAAGATCGACGAGTGCCGCGCAACGACCCGCCACTCGCCGTCGATGCGGCTCCACACGTCGGTGAGCCGGAACGCGTTCGACAGGCTCGTGTGGTGGTAGCTCGCGACCTGCGAGTAGCGCGAGTGGCAGATGGCGGTGTCGCCGAACACGTCGATGTCCATCGACTCGTACGCGAAGGACACGATCGTGTAGCCCTCGCGGGCCGCGCCCATCCACTGCTCGCGCGTCATCGGCTCGGGGTTCAGGTGGATCGCGGTGAAGCGGAAGCCATCCGCCACGAGCTCCTCGAGCCGCTCCATGTCGCGGTGCTGGACGCCGGCCATCCAGTCGTGCTGGAGCTCGGCGATGCGCTTGCGGTCGTCCTCGACGCTCATGTGCCGGGGCAGGCTATCGGCCCACGGCGGAGCGCCGCGACCTCAGGTCAGCGACGAGCCGCAGGACCCGCAGTGACCGCCGGCGGCTGACTCGCGCGGCAGGAGCTCGCCGCCGCAGACCGGGCAGCCGGCGGGTAGCTCGGCGCCCAGGACCTCCCAGGCGCGGCAGACGACATCCTCCAGCGTCGGCCCGGAGTCGGGCCGCCGCAGGCGCCACGCCTCTTCGCTGTGTCGGATGACGGGACTTCGCGTGAGCAACGTACTCATGATTACGCCACCTTCCGTAGTACCCCGACCACACGCCCGAGGATCTGCACCTCGCGCGAGCGGATCGGCTCCATCGAGTCGTTCTCCGGCTGCAGTCGCACGTGGTCGGGCTCCTTGAAGAAGCGCTTGACCGTGGCGTCCTCGCCGAGCAGCGCCACCACGATGTCGCCGTCGGTGGCGGTGTCCTGCGGATGTACGACCACCAGGTCGCCGGCGAGGATGCCTGCATTGACCATCGAGTCACCGCGGACGGCCAGGACGTACTCGCCCTCGTCGCCGCCGACGCGTGGATCGACCTGCACGGTGTCCTCGATGTTCTCCTCGGCCAGGATCGGCTGACCGGCGGCGACGTTGCCGACGAGCGGCAACCCACCGGTTCCACCGACCACCGACTTCACGGCATCGGCGGCCCGGTCGAGCAGCTCGATCGCGCGCGGCTTCGTGGGATCGCGCCGCAGCAGCCCGATCTTCTCCAGGTTGGCGAGATGCGCGTGCACCGTGGACGGGGAGCCGAGGCCCACCGCCTTGCCGATGTCCCGCACCGTCGGCGGATAGCCGTATTTCGCCGAGTACTTCTTGATGAAGTCGAAGATCTCTTGCTGGCGCTTCGTCAGGTCCTTCCCGATGTCCATTACGGGCTCTGGCTCCTCGTGTCGTGGCTGGGAAGCGAACATCTGTTCGACACAGTAGCGGGGGGTCAGGACGGACGCAAACGGCAGAGACGTGCAGGGCTATACTCCGCCCGCACCCGCGCCGATGGCGGAATTGGTAGACGCGCCAGGTTGAGGGCCTGGTCCGGGATAACCGGGTGGAGGTTCGAGTCCTCTTCGGCGCATCGAGCGAAGGCCCCGCATGTCGGGGCTTTTGTCGTTCTTGGGGGCCGATCGCCGGTCAGGGGCGAATTGCGCGTGACAACACCTCTGACAACTGTGGCCCCCGTTCGGTGGCCCTTCGGTGAGGAGGCTGTCGTGAGCATCGACTTCGACGAGACCAAGCAGCGCTGGCGTGTGCGGTGGCGCGAGGACGGTCGGCAGAAGAGCCGGCGGTTCGCGAGTCGCGAGGAAGCCGAGGCGTTTGATGAGGCTCGCCGGGCCGAAAGTGCCCCGCCGCCCGAGCCGACGAGGGCGCGTTCTCGGGGACGGCCGAGCGGCGACGGGATCTACGCGTACGAGACAAAGGCCGGGACGCGCTACCGCTTCGTGTTCTGGCAGTCGGACGGCTCGCAGTCGAACCGCCGCGGCTTCACCAGCCGACGGGCGGCAGCGAGCGCTCGACGCCGACTCATCGAGTCGATCGAGCGCGGCGAGGTCAAGGTCGCGCGTGAGACCTTCGGGACGTTCTGGACGCGGTTCCTGGACGAGCGGCGCGCCTATCTGACGAAGGGGTCGATCGCCGACCTGGAGTCGCACGGCCGGAAGCGCTTGCTCCCAGCCTTCGGCGGGACGCCGATCGCCCGAGTCGACGAGCCGGCGGTACGGCGGTGGATGGCCGAGATGGTCAAGTCCGTCTAGGCGGGTGACGTCTCGCCGAAGACGATCAACAACGCGCGGACGTGCCTGTCGGTCGCTCTCAATGAGGCCTGCCGCCGCGGCCTCGTGCCGCGGAATGCGTGCGCGCACGTCCCCGCGCTGCCGGTCGAGCGGACGGAGCTCGACTACCTCCGGCTCGACGAGATCCCGCAGTACCTCGAAGCCTGCGCGCCGTACTACGTCCTGCTGGCCCGTTTCCTGATCGGCACGGGCGCGCGGATCTCGGAGGCGCTGGGCCTGCGATTCGACGACGTCGAGCTCGAGCAGTGCGTCGTGCGGATCCATCGGCAGCGCGATCGCGACGGCGACGCGCTCAAGCCAACGAAGGGCAAGCGGTTCAGAGCCGTCCAGATCGGGCCGGCGCTCGCTGCAGCACTACGCGACGGGCGCGACCGTCGAGGCGCCGCGGGCCGACGACTGGGGGTTCCTCTGCCCCATCCCGGTCCGCGGCCGGTACTCAGGACGAGTGGTCGCGGGACCGCCGAGCCGGAAGACTGTTCACGACTGGCACGAGGCGGCGCTCGTCGACGCCGGCCTGCGCGACATGCCACTCCACGCACTACGCCACACCGCCGCGGCCGCCTGGCTGGCTACCGGCCACCCGTTGATCTTCGTGCAGCGCCAGCTCGGCCACCGCTCGATCACGACAACCGAGGAGCACTATGGCCACCTCGAGCTGTCGTTCATGCGAGAGGCCGTCGCGGAGACCGAAGCGCGTATCGCCGCGGGTCCGATTGGCTGACCCGACTCAGGCGTCAGCCGCGGGGAGTAGACCGAGCTGCTCGCCGGCGGCCGACACCGCCCGCCCGGGATGCGCCGATCGCCGCCGCTGCGGTGCGTGTTGCCCGTCGGCGGACACGGAGGGCCGCGTCGCTGCGACCGCTGGCACGAGACGGCTCGCGTCGAGCCAGGCCTCGACCTCGTCCGGGCGGAACCGAACCGGCCCGTCATCGCCGCCGAGTCGAACACACGGGATGCGTCCGGACTTCGCGGCGTCGTAGAGCCACGACCGCGAGACGCCGAGCATCTTCACGACGTCACACGGCCTCAACAGCGCGACGTCTGTCCGGTACGTCTCGTCCATGGCTTCCAAGCCGCCCAACGCGGTCGTTGGTCCATGGGATCTGAGCTCATGCGCTGCGCGGGAGGCGCCGGACGTACGACTCGAGCGCGTGCGCTTGGTCCGTGATGACGCGAAGAGCCTGGAGTGCTTCGATGGTGGGCTCGCGACGACGGCCAGCTCGGGCGACCTCCGTGCGCACGAGGTCACCGAGCCGAATGCTTGCCGGAGTCGGTCCACAGAGTGCGCGGAACTCGGCCCAGGTTTGGTCGTCGACCGCTACGCGCGCGACGCGAGCGCCGGGCGCCGTCCACGCCGCGGTCTCCGGCGGCGGACTAACGCCATCAATCCGTTGTCGCGACTTCGCCGGGCGACGCTTGCGGCGGCGTGCCATACATGTAGCGTGCCTGTAAACGCAGCCTGATGCAAGTGCGTGCCCGCTCTTCGGTCTCGAGGAGATCGTCCTGGGAGCGGTCTCTGCAATGGGAGCAGTGACGGCCGTACCTAGACTCCGCTCATGGACGGTCTCGCGGAATCGATCGACCAGATCGCCGCGTCGACCGGCTTCTCGGGTGTCGTCCGCATTGACCGTCATGACGATTCCTCGTTCGCCGGTGCGTACGGCTTCGCGCACCGCGGGCATTGCATCGCTAACGGCGTCGACACGCGCTTCGGTCTCGCGAGCGGGACGAAGGGCCTAACGGCCGTGACCGTGATGACACTCGTCGAGAGTGACGAACTTGAGCTGGCTACTACCGCGCGATCGGTATTGCGAGGGGATCTGCCCCTGATCGACGACGCGGTGACCGTTGAGCATCTGCTGGCGCACCGATCCGGGATTGGCGACTACCTCGGTGAGGGGAGCGCGCGGCCCCGACTGACTTCGTGATGCCGGTGCCCGTCCACGTGCTGGCCAGCACGGAGGCGTACTTGGGTGTGCTGGCCGGACATCGGCAGGTGTCCCCACCAGGCGAGCGCTTCTCGTACAACGACAGTGGATTCGTCGTGCTGGCCCTGATCGCCGAGCGCGTCAGCGGGATCCCCTTTCAGCGACTTGTGCACGAGCGCGTATGCCAGCCCGCCGGCATGGATGACACAGGATTCCTACGGTCGGACGAAACGACTGCCCGTACCGCCCTTGGCTATCTCGATGTCCGTGGACTGAGGACTAACGTGCTGCACCTGCCGGTCCTTGGCAGCGGAGACGGCGGAATCTACTCAACGGCGGCTGATGTCCGCGCATTCTGGGTGGCGTTGTTCTCGGGCAGAATCGTCTCCGCGAACCGCGTCGCGGAGATGGTCCAACCGCGTAGCAAGGCGGCGTCGGAGTCGATGCGCTACGGCCTGGGGTTCTGGATTCACGGCACCAGCGACGCTGTCGTGCTCGAGGGATCCGATGCAGGCGTTTCCTTCCGGACCCTCCACGACCCAGCTGCGCAACTCACCTACACGGTGTTGTCGAACACGACAACTGGAGCGTGGCCCATGGTCCGACACCTTGACGAGCAGCTGGCTCCCTGAACGAGGTGCCGCGGCCGTCGGTTCTCAGGTTCCATCACGGCGATCGAGCGACAGCTCGGTCATGGCCGCCGCAGCAGGATCAGCCCTCGCCCGCGGCACACGCCGGCTCGTAGCTGTGCCCCGGCAGCGCGTCGTTCCACTCAGCGCGCGTGAGCGGGCGCCCCGCGACTGCGCATGCACGTTGCGCCCACGAGGTTGGCCGTACGTCCCAAGAGATGCCTTGGCCGCTTTCGTAGACGGCGGCGACGTGGGTATTGCCCTGTGTGAACACGGCGCCGACCTGCGCGTTCGGGATCCCGGGGAGAGGGTTGCCGATCGGGCGGCTGGAGGCCACGTCCCAGAGACGGATCGTGCCGTCGCTCGAGCTCGTCGCGACGGTGCGGCCGTCGGGGCTGAAGTCGGCGGTGAGGATGAAGCCGGTGTGGCCGAGCAGCGGTCGTCCGCGCGGCTTGAACGTGTGGCCGTCGTAGATCTGGGCGCGACCCTCGTTGTCGCCGAGGAGCAGTAGCCGGCCGTCGTCGGAGAACGCGCTCCAGCGGGCGGACGGCATGGGGATCTTGGCGACGCGCCGCAGCGACGGTACCGCGAGGATCTCCACCGCCGTGCCTGAGCCCGGCCCCTCCGACTCGGGCACCGCGAGCACCTTGCCGTCCGGTCGCATCGCCATGTCCCGTGGCAGGTTGTGTTTACGGACCTTCCGGACCACGATCCGGCGCCGTGCGTCGAGGAGCCAGACGATGGACTCCGCGCCGTCGACCGCGAGCCAGCGGCCGTCGGCGCTGTACCGCGCTGGCCAGAGCGCCCATTTGCTGAGTTTGATCGGACGGCCCAGCCGCGCGCGCGAGGGCAGGTCCCAGAACGTCAGGACGCCGTCCCCGTCGGCGGTGGCGATCGTCCGGCCGTCCGGTGAGAACGCGGCGCCTCCGAGCCCCCAGACGCTGTCGGTCACGTGTAGGCGGGCAACTTGGTGCAGCGTGCGGGTGTCGATCAGGCTCAGGTCACCGTCGCTCCGGCCCACGCTCAGCGTGCCGCCGTCGGGCGATACGCTGATGTTGTAGGAAGCCGGCGTCGCCTTCATGACGCCCGACTCGGTGACGGTCGGCACATCGTGGCCGGGAACGGCGCGGAATGCGCGGCCCATGCGCCGCGCGCCCGCCGCGTCCCAGGCGATCGTCGTGCCGTCGAGACTGGCGGAGTAAGCGGTCTCGCCGTCGGGCGACAGCGCGATGCCGTTGATGCGGCCGGCGTGGCCCTCGAACGTCGCTCGCGGCCGGGCGCCGCCAACGTCCCAGACGATCACCCGGGCGTCGTCATCGCCGGTGACCAGCGTGTTGCCGTCCGCGCTGAAGGCGGCGCTCTGGACGGACGCGCGCTGGCGCCCCGAGAGCGTCTGCGATCGGCCGGTACGCAGGTCTACGAGGCGCAGCGAACCGTCCTCACGCGCGAGCGCCGCGACGCGCCCGTCGCGACTTACCGCCGAAGCCGAGGGGAGACCCGCGGCCCGCAGGTGACGGATCGGGAGGAGCGTGTCGGCGTCGCGGACGACGGTCGCGCGCGCACCCTCGCTGATCGTGACCAGCCGTCGCTCGCTGCCGGCGAACGCCACGAGGAACTCTTCGCCGACGCCCGCGACGGGCCGTGGTTGGCCCAGTGGGCGGCCGCTGTGCGCGTCCCAGCGCGCGAGCAGCCCGCGTCCGTCGCGGTTCAGCTTCTCGTTGAATTGCGCGTAGCCGGTCGCCAGCACACGCGAGTTGGGTGAGAACGCGATCGCCTGGAACGGGTGCGGTCCGGGGCCGAGCTGGCGCCGCGTGACACGGCGCAGGCTCGTCGCATCGACGAGGTCGAGCGCGCCGTCGCCGCCTTCAAGCCCGCTGGCGATCGCGAGCCGCGTGCCGTCGGGACTGAACCGAAGCGTGCGAACCGGAAGGCCGGTTCGGTATGAGGACCGGCGTCGCCACGTCTTCGTGTCGTACGCCGAGACGCCTCCGTTGTTGTCGCCGGTCACGACCGTGCGGCCATCGGGTGCCACCGCGACCGAAAGCATGCGACCGCCATCGCCGCGCAGCACGCGGATCGCGGCGGGGCTACGCAGCAGCGCGGACAGCAGCGTGCTGCGCGTGGCGAGCGAGTCGTCGAACGCGATGGCCTCTCGCGCGAGTAACAGCGAGCGATCCAGCGCGCGCTCGGAGAGCGCCTGCGCGCCGAGGCGCTGCGCCTCGGCCGTCCGCGCCTGGGTGCGAGCGTTGCCGCGCTGATCGAGCGCCACGAGCCCGGCGATCACCGCCGCGAGCAGCAGGAGCGAGACCCCGCCGAGAACCAGGCGCAGCCGGCGCTGTGCGCGCTCGGCGGCGGCCTGGCTGCCGTCGAGGAACGCTCGTTCGGTGGCGTTGAGCTGCTCGTCGTTCTTGGAGCGCCACTCGACCGCGCTGGCCAGCCGCGCTCCGCGGTACAGGCCGCCCTGGTCGCGGGCGTCGGCGTCCCAGGCCTGGGCCGCGTCGCTGATCTGGCGATGCAGGCGGCGGCCCTGCGCGTCGTCCTCCAGCCAGGTGCGCAGCCGCGGCCATTCGCGCAGAAGCGCCTCGTGTGCGACCTCGACCGCGCCGTCGCTGGTCGTCAGCAGGCGGCGGTCGGTCAGGTAGGAGACGACCTCGGCGACGTCCGCGCGGCGCTCGGCCTCGAGCTGCGAGAGCGCGATCCGGCGGCGCACGATCGTGCGGCCCTCGCCCTCGCCCGCGAGCCGCAGCAGCACGTTGCGCGCCACCACCTGCTGGGCTGAATCGAGCTGCACAAAGGCCTCCTCGGCCAGCCGCGCAACTGCGCCGTGGACGCCGCCGCTGCGCGTGTACGCCGCGAGCCGCAGGTGCCGCCCGTCGCGCTGCCTCCAAAGCTCGAGCAGCGCCGTCGACAGCAGCGGCAGCGCGCCCGGCTCGCCTTCCACATCAGACAGCAGCGCATCGACGAGCTCCGGCTCGACCTGCAGGCCGACCCGCTGCGCCGGTCGCTCGATCGCGCGCCGCAGCTCGTCGCGCAACATCGGCCCGACGAGCACGTTATTGGCGCCCAGCAGCCGCGCGAGCTCGGGGTAGACCGCACAACGCCCGTAGTAATCGGCGCGCACGGCGACCACCACGATGCATGACCCCTCCGGATCGCGAGCCGCGCGCACCAGTTCCGCGACGAACTCGCTGCGTTCCCGTTCCTCTTGGCAGGCGGTGAAGACCTCTTCGAACTGGTCGACGGCCAGCACCACGCGCCGAGCGCCACCGAGCTCACCGCCCACGACGCGGAGCTCGCGCATCGGGTGCTCACCGGGACGGATCAATAGATGCGACCACGTGTCGCTGCCGGGAAGAACGCCGCCCTTGAGCGCGTGCACCAGCCCCGCCCTGACGACGGACGACTTACCGCTGCCCGATGGACCGACCACTCCGAGCAGCGGCAAGCCGACAACGCGCGCGAGCAGCTCGGCGACGAGCTGCTCGCGACCAAAGAAGTAGTCGGCGTCCTCGGTGTTGAACGTCGCCAGGCCCTTGTACGGACAAACCACCATCGCCTCGGCACCGTCACCGTCGGCCGCCAGGAGGCCGGCACGCTCGTGCGCCGACCGCAACTCGATGACGTTTCCGGTCAGCTCATCCTCGAGCGCTCGGACCTGGCTACGGCCCACCGCCGTGCGGCCCGCCGTCGCGTCGACGCGCCGCGTCGCCTCGCGCCGCGCCCAGTCGCTCGCCGCCTCGTGCACGCGCCGCGCGACGCCTCGGCTGGCGGCCAGCAGCGTCTCCACAGGCACCGCGTCGCCGCTGCCGGCGGGCGCGTACAGGCCCGCGATCAGCCGCACGGCCTCGGTGTCGAGCGGCGCAAGCGTCACCGAGTCGCTCGGCTGCAGACGCTCCAGGGCAGCTCCCTCCTGGCCGGTCGCCAAGACGAGCACCGGCAGCGCCGCGAGCGCGCGGGCGAGCTCGCGCACGGCGGCGTGCACCTCGACGGGCGCGCGGTCGACGTCGTCGAGCACGAGCAGCGTCGGCCGCCGCGCATCGCGAACCTGCGCGATCGCCGCGAGCGCGACCTCGGGCGCTCCCGCTCCGGTCGCATAAACCACCGCGGCGTCCTCGCGATGGGCGTCGCTCGCAAGCGCCGCGGCGAGCCGCGTCTTGCCCATCCCGTAACCCCCGATCAGAGTCATCAGCGCGCCGGCGCCCTTGGCTGCCCGCTGCCAGCGGACCTGCAGCCGGCGCAGCTCGCCGTCGCGGCCGACCAACGGCGGCACACTCGTGGCATCGAGCTCGCGCGGTAACTCCACGACGACCGGGTCGACGTCAAGCGACGCGTCCTGGCGCAAGATCGCGTCGTGCAACCGCCGCAGCTCCGGTCCGGGCTCAACGCCGATCTCCTCGACGAGCGTGCGCCGCGCATGCCGAAAGGCGTCCAGCGCCTCAGCCTGGCGTCCACAGCGGTAGAGCGCCAGCATCCGCAGCCCGTGCAACCCCTCGCCTAGTGGGTTCTCGGCCAGCAGCGCGTCGATCTCGCCGATCACCTCCTGGTGGTGGCCGGCGGCGAGGTCGGCGTTCAATGCCAGCTCCGCCGCCGTCAGCCGCAGCGCCTGCAAGCGCCGGATCTCCGTCGCCGCGAACGGCTCATCGGCCAGGTCTGCCAGCGGGTCGCCGCGGAACAGCGCCAGGGCCTCATGCGCCGCGCCGCCCCCGTTGCGACCCGCCTCGGCGATCAGCCGTTCAAGACGGTGCACGTCGACGAGCTCGGGATCGATGCGCAACTCATAGCCGCGCCCATGCGTGACGATCTGCGCCGCGCCGTCGGCCGCCAGCACGCCGCGCAACCGCCACACGTATGTCTGCAGCATCCTCGGCGCGCTCACCGGCACCTCCTCGCCCCACAGCCCCTCGATCAGCCGCTCCGCCGAAACGGTCCGGTTCGCATCCAGAGCGAGCATCGCCAACACCGCGCGCTGCTTAGCGCCGGCGAGCGCGAGCGCGCGATCATCCACGATCGCGTCGAGATGTCCGAGCACACGAATCTGCATGACGCGTCCGGGCAACCCAATCACCTCCTGAGGACCCGAGCAATGCTGCGGCGCGACGCACGATGCAACGGGCCGATCTAAGACTGATCTAACGGAAGGCCCGGCATCTGCTGAGACCCGGATCAGATCCGCTGTAGAGCGGCCGGCCGCAGCGTGTGACCTGTCCACGACAACGGCCCGCACACCAGCCGACCCGGGCCACGACGAGCAGGAGCCCACCATGTTCGACGCCAGTCGCTTCCGCCGCTCAGCCATCCTCAGCGCACTCGCCTGCGCGCTGCTGGCGGCGACAACCACAGCGGTCGCCGCCGCCCAGACCAACGACCACATGCACTGTCGCGTACAGCTCGGAGCTGGCCTCCCATTCGTCCCGTGCCCCCACGACCCCGGCCCCCAGCACGAGTCCACCCTCACTTCGTCCGACGACAGCCCGCAGCTGACTGCCGCCCAGGCGCAAGAGCGCTACTACTCCTCCTACGGCGAGCCCCAACCGATCACCGCCACGCTCGCGCCGGCCCCAACCCACCACACCCCGTGGCCGACGATCACGCTCGCCGCCGCCGTCGCGCTTGCCGCCGCGTCGATCGCCGCGATCCATCGCCGCCGGCTGCGGCTCCGCCGCCTCGTCGCGCGCGCCACGACATGACCTCAACCGGGCGCCCGCCTCAACGAGGCGGGCGCCCCATCACCGCGCACCCGGCGCGCGGCCATCCCGCACGGCAACGCGTTACCCCGCGCCAATACCCCAACGATCGATCGAACCAGCGCTGACGACCGCTGCGAAGCGCGCTCATGTATCGCGCGCCAGTGACGACGCCGCGATCGTCCTGGACGAGAACCAGGCCTCCCGGCAAAAGCGGCAAGTCGGCCCCCACGGCTCGTTCGTCGTAAGACCGTGCTGGGTCTGCGCGGCGGTACCTGGAGGATCTGAGCCATCGCGACCACGTGCCGTGACAACACCCGTGACAACATTCGTGGCGTCCGGAACGTCCGCGGCGTCCATTCTCACGGACGCAAACGACGCCGCAGAGCCAAATGGACACAGCGCACACGCCCACGATCGGCTTGAAGGCCTGGTCCGGGATAACCGGGTGGATGTTCGAGTCCTCTTCGGCGCATCGAGCGAAGGCCCCGCATGTCGGGGCTTTTGTCGTTTTGGGGCTGTGCGCTCAGACGCGGTCAGTTGTCCGTGGCAACGCCTCTGACAACTGGGGAACAGGTCGCGTTCCCCAGTTCCCAACGTACTCCACGCGTCGTGCGCTGGCGCGAGGACGGCCTGCAGAAGAGCCGCCAGTTCTACTGTCGCGAGGATGCCGAGGCGTTCGACGATGCGCCGCGGTGCGGCGAGGCGCTGCCGGAGCCCGGGCCAGCGCGCC